>NZ_CP155585.1:0-2807500 GCF_039695385.1 Pseudomonas sp. 9.2(2024)
ATGTCCCGACTCAATCCCCGGCAGCAAGAAGCCGTGAACTACGTCGGCGGCCCTCTATTGGTGCTCGCCGGTGCTGGCTCCGGCAAGACCAGTGTGATCACGCGCAAGATCGCGCACCTGATCCAGAACTGCGGCATCCGTGCCCAATACATCGTCGCCATGACCTTCACCAACAAGGCCGCGCGCGAGATGAAGGAACGGGTCGGCACCCTGCTGCGTGCAGGCGAAGGTCGCGGCCTGACGGTCTGCACCTTCCATAACCTGGGCCTGAACATCATCCGCAAGGAACATGAACGGCTGGGCTACAAACCCGGTTTCTCGATCTTCGATGAAACCGACGTCAAGTCGCTGATGACTGACATCATGCAGAAGGAATATGCAGGCGACGACGGCGTCGACGAGATCAAGAACATGATCGGCGCCTGGAAAAACGATCTGATCCTGCCGGCCGAGGCCCTGGAAAACGCCCGTAACCCCAAGGAACAGACCGCCGCCATCGTCTACACCCACTATCAGCGCACGCTCAAGGCGTTCAACGCGGTGGACTTCGACGACCTGATCCTGCTGCCGGTTAAACTCTTCGAAGAGCACGCCGACATCCTCGAAAAGTGGCAGAACAAGGTGCGTTACCTGCTGGTCGACGAATACCAGGACACCAACGCCAGCCAGTATTTGCTGGTGAAAATGCTCATCGGCAAGCGTAACCAGTTCACCGTGGTGGGCGACGACGACCAGTCGATCTACGCCTGGCGTGGCGCGCGGCCGGAAAACCTGATGCTGCTCAAGGACGACTACCCGTCCCTGAAAGTGGTGATGCTGGAGCAGAACTACCGCTCCACCAGCCGCATCCTGCGCTGCGCCAACGTGCTGATCTCGAACAACCCGCACGAATTCGAAAAGCAGCTGTGGAGTGAAATGGGCCACGGCGACGAGATCCGCGTGATCCGCTGCCGCAACGAGGACGCCGAAGCCGAGCGCGTGGCCATGGAAATCCTCAGCCTGCACTTGCGCACCGACCGCCCGTACAGCGATTTCGCGATCCTCTATCGCGGCAACTACCAGGCCAAGCTGATCGAGCTGAAACTGCAGCACCATCAAGTGCCATACCGTTTGAGCGGCGGCAACAGCTTCTTCGGGCGTCAGGAAGTGAAAGACCTGATGGCCTACTTCCGCCTGATCGTGAACCCGGACGACGACAACGCCTTCCTGCGGGTGATCAACGTGCCGCGCCGTGAAATCGGCTCGACGACCCTGGAAAAACTCGGCAACTACGCCACCGAACGCAAGATCTCGATGTACGCCGCCACCGACGAACTCGGCCTGGGCGAGCATCTGGACAGCCGCTTCACTGATCGCCTGTCGCGCTTCAAGCGCTTCATGGACAAGGTGCGCGAGCAATGCGCCGGCGAAGACCCGATCTCCGCCCTGCGCAGCATGGTCATGGACATCGACTACGAGAACTGGCTGCGCACCAACAGTTCCAGCGACAAGGCTGCGGACTACCGGATGAGCAACGTCTGGTTCCTGATCGAAGCCTTGAAGAACACCCTGGAAAAAGACGAAGACGGCGAAATGACCGTCGAGGACGCCATCGGCAAACTCGTCCTGCGTGACATGCTGGAACGTCAGCAGGAAGAGGAAGACGGCGCCGAAGGCGTGCAGATGATGACCCTGCATGCGTCCAAGGGCCTGGAATTCCCTTACGTGTTCATCATGGGCATGGAAGAGGAAATCCTCCCGCACCGCTCCAGCATCGAAGCCGACACCATCGAAGAAGAACGCCGCCTGGCTTACGTGGGCATCACCCGCGCGCGCCAGACCCTCGCGTTTACTTTCGCCGCCAAGCGCAAACAGTACGGCGAGATCATCGACTGCGCGCCAAGCCGCTTCCTCGATGAGCTGCCGCCGGACGACCTGGCCTGGGAAGGCAACGACGACACACCGACCGAAGTCAAAGCCGTGCGGGGCAACAGCGCATTGGCTGATATACGCGCGATGTTAAAGCGCTAGAATTGACCACTTTTTACTAGACCTTCGACGCACAAAGCGTCAAATGAGGACAGCTTCATGGAAGCATTGCACCAGAAAATCCGCGAACAAGGCATTGTGCTTTCCGACCAGGTCCTGAAGGTCGACGCCTTCCTGAACCACCAGATCGACCCGGCCCTGATGAAGCTGATCGGCGACGAATTCGCCACGCTGTTCAAGGATTCGGGCATCACCAAGATCGTCACCATCGAAGCCTCTGGCATCGCCCCGGCGATCATGACCGGCCTGAACCTCGGCGTGCCGGTGATCTTCGCCCGCAAGCAACAGTCCCTGACCCTGACTGAAAACCTGCTGTCGGCCACCGTTTACTCGTTCACCAAGAAGACCGAAAGCACCGTGGCCATCTCCCCGCGTCACCTGACCAGCAGCGACCGCGTGCTGATCATCGACGACTTCCTGGCCAACGGTAAGGCGTCCCAGGCGCTGATCTCGATCATCAAGCAGGCCGGCGCCACCGTCGCGGGCCTGGGCATCGTGATCGAGAAGTCGTTCCAGGGCGGCCGTGCGGAACTGGATTCGCAGGGTTACCGCGTCGAGTCGCTGGCTCGCGTGAAGTCGCTGAAGGATGGCGTGGTGACTTTCATCGAGTAATCGCTGATAGGCGCAAACACACTGCAATACCTGTGGGAGCTGGCTTGCCAGCGATGGGGCCATATCCTTCAACATCCTAGTTGAGTGATAAACCGCCATCGCGGGCAAGCCCGCTCCCACAGGTTTTTTGTTGTTTGTTATTGCGCGGTGGCCTTCAGGCCCGTTAGCAACAACCGCTGAAACAGGTCTTCCTTCAGACCTTCCGGATCAGTGAGCTGCATGCGCGCCAGATGCTCCGGATACAGCGAAGCCTCAGGCGCATCCAGCGCCGCCTTGCCCAGCTCCAGAATCTCGGTCAGCTTGAATTTGCTCTTGAGCCAGTTCAGCGCCCGCAACAGATCCTTCTCGACCTCAGTGAAGTCGCAGCCCAGCGGATACTCCGGAAACAGGTTCGGATGCCGCGCGGCAATCGCCTGCAAGCGTTGCGGGGTGTTGTCGGCAAAACGAGGATCGAGACGGAAATCCTTCGGCAGCTTGCCGACCTTCTGCGCCTGCTCGATCAGGCCCTGCTGGAAGCGTGAATCGCTGATATTGAGCAACGCCTCGATCACCACCGCATCCGACTTGCCGCGCAGATCGGCGATGCCGTACTCGGTGACCACGATATCGCGCAGGTGCCGTGGAATCGTGCAATGGCCGTATTCCCAGACAATGTTCGAGCTGACATCGCCACCGGATTCGCGCCAGCTGCGCAGCAGCAGGATGGAGCGCGCATCGTGCAACGCATGCCCCTGGGCAACGAAGTTGTATTGCCCGCCGACGCCGCTGAGTACCCGCCCGTCTTCCAGTTGATCCGCCACCCCGGCACCCAGCAGGGTCATGGTGAACACGGTGTTGATGAACCGCGCATCCAGACGCTGCAGACGTTTGAGTTCTTCCTGACCGTACAGCTCGTTGATGTAGCTGATGCGGGTCATGTTGAATTCAAGCCGTTTGCTCAGCGGCAACTCACGCAAGCGTTCATAGAAACTGCGCGGCCCGAGGAAGAAACCGCCGTGGATCGACAGGCCGTCGGTTTGCGCCGCTTCGTCGAGGATTCCGGCGTTGGCCTGCTCCTGAGTCTGTACATCCGGGTAAACCTTGCGCCGGATGATCCCGGCCTCGGCCAGCACCAGCAGACCGTTGACGAACATTTCGCTGCAACCGTAAAGGCCTTTGGCGAACGGCTCGATGCCGCCCTCGCGTTCGATCAACTGCGCCCACTGGCTGAGGTTCACATCGGCCAGCAAGTCTTGGTATCCGGCGTTGTCGGCCTGACGCGCCAGCAATGCAGCGGTCAACGCATCGCCCATAGAGCCGATGCCGATCTGCAAGGTACCGCCATCGCGTATCAACGTACTGGCGTGCAACCCGATGAAGTGATCCTGAAACCCGACGGGCATGTTCGGCGTGGAAAACAGCGTGCTGCTGTCTTTCTCGTCGATCAGCAGGTCGAAGGTATCGATGTCGACTTCGGCGTCACCCGGCATGTACGGCAACTCGCTGTGCACCTGGCCGACCAGCAGGATCGTTTCCCCCGCTGCCCGGCGTTTGGCGATCATCGGGAACAGGTCGAGGGTGATGTCCGGGTTGCAGCTCAGGCTCAGACGATCCGGGTGTTCGCTGCTGCTGGCGAGCAACTGCGCCACCAGGTTCAGGCCGGCGGCGTTGATATCACGGGCGGCGTGGCTGTAATTGCTGCTGACATAATCCTGCTGGGCCGGCGCGCTGTTGAGCAGACTGCCGGGCTGCATGAAGAATTGCTCGATGCGGATGTTGGACGGCAGGCTGTCACGGTGCAGGTCGGCGAAAAATTCCAGTTCCGGGTAATCACCGAACACCCGCTCGACGAAGGGTTCGATGAAGCGCTTCTGCAAACCATCGCCCAAGGCCGGACGGCCGAGGCACAAGGCGGTGTAAATCGTCAGTTGCCGTTCGGGCAATCCGGCAATACGCCGGTACAGCGCGTTGACGAAGGGATTGGGTTTGCCCAGCCCCAGCGGCAGGCCCATGTGGATGTGCGCCGGCAACCGCGCCAGCACGTCGTCCACTGCCTGTTCGATCGAACACAACTGCACCATCTGAAGCCTCCTGCCCGTTCCGTGAATAGAGGTACGACCGAGATTGCCGGTTGTTTGCTGCAAAGAACAGCCTCAGGCCCGAATCGCGGGCACAAAAAAACCGTCCGAAGACGGTTTTTTTCGTCAGAAGCGCGGCTTATTTCAGGCCGGACATCTTCTGGATCGCGCCCTTCAGCTCGTCGTCCGAGCAATCGGCGCAGGTGCCTTTCGGCGGCATGGCGTTGATGCCGGTGATGGCCTTGGCCAGGATGCCGTCGAGGCCGCCCTGGTGATCGGCGCGCTCTTTCCAGGCTGCGGTGTCACCGATTTTCGGCGCGCCCAACAGGCCGGAGCCGTGGCAAGCGTTGCAATGTTTGGCAATCACTTCGTCCGGCGTCTTGGCGCCGCCACCGCCGCCTGCCGAAGCAGCGACTTCCATCCCCTTGCACTCTTGCCCTTGAACACACACCTGGCCGACCGGCTCAAGGCGTTTGGCAATGTCGTCATTCGTCGCAGCTTGAGCGCTGACAGCCCAGAGGGCCAGTACGGTTGCTGGTGCAGCCAGCATTTTCATAATTAGGTTCACGCGTTCACCCTCAATGGTGGCTATTCACGCCTGCGGCCACGGTTCGCAGGCGGGCGCAAGTATAGCGGTTAGCCCGCTTCACTGAAACAACCCCAAAGTCGAAGGGGTTATATCGCGCTGTGGAAAAACGTTTCGGGTGCCTCGCCGGTATGGCCTGGCGCCTCTTTGTTTAAAAATTCGCCGGCGTGGCTGCGCTGATTAGTCGCGCCGGTGCATCGAACGGATTACGGAAACGATGCGGCTTGGTACTTTCAAAGTAGTAGCTGTCGCCGGCTTCGAGGATAAAAGTTTCAAGGCCCACCACCAGCTCCAGGCGCCCTTCCACCAGAATTCCGGTTTCCTCGCCTTCGTGGGTGAGCATTTCCTCGCCGGTATCCGCGCCCGGCGGGTAGATTTCATTGAGGAACGCGATGGCCCGGCTCGGGTGCGCGCGGCCGACCAGTTTCATGGTCACGGCGCCGTCGGAAATGTCGATCAGCTCGTTGGCCTTGTAGACGATCTGGGTCGGTTTTTCCTGCAGGATCTCTTCGGAAAAGAACTCGACCATGGACATGGGAATCCCGCCAAGAACTTTCCTCAGCGAACTGATCGAAGGGCTGACGCTGTTCTTTTCGATCATCGAAATGGTGCTGTTGGTGACGCCCGCGCGCTTGGCGAGTTCACGCTGGGAAAGCCCTTTGAGCTTGCGGATCGATTGCAGTCGTTCACCGACGTCCAAGGCTGGAGCCTCCTGATGTTGTAGAAATATTGAGCGTTATCATGGCGACAGCGTTCAGTATTTACAACACTTGGGCCCCGCTAGCGCTTCAACCCTCGGAATAGAGCCTTGGCACCCGGCGCAGGTTGCAGAAGATCTGGTACGGAATGGTGTCCGCCCACTTCGCCACGTCGCTGGCGAGGATGTTCTTGCCCCACAACTCGACAGTCGATCCGAGGCCGGCTTGCGGCACGTCGGTCAGGTCGATGCACAGCATGTCCATCGACACCCGGCCAAGAATGCGGCTGCGCTGGCCGGCCACCAGCACCGGAGTGCCGGTCGGCGCCTGACGCGGATAACCGTCGGCGTAACCCATGGCGACCACGCCGATGCGCATCGGTTTGTCGGTGATGAATTTCGCACCGTAACCCACCGGTTCGCCGGCCGGCAGCTCGCGCACGCTGATGACTTTCGATTCCAGGGTCATCACCGGTTGCAGGCGCTCGGCCACGACGTTGGCTTCTTCGAACGGAGTGGCGCCGTAGAGCATGATGCCCGGACGCACCCAGTCGCTGTGAATCTGTGGCCAGCCCAGCACCGCCGGCGAATTGCGCAGGCTGACTTCAGCGGCCAGGCCCTGACGCGCGGCCTCGAACACGGCAACCTGCTCGGCGCTGCTCTGCTCGTGCAGCTCATCGGCCCGGGCGAAGTGGCTCATCAGCACGACTTTCGCTACGTTGCCGCTGGCCAGCAGACGCTGATAAGCCGCCGGGTAATCCTTCGGATGCAGGCCGACCCGGTGCATGCCCGAATCGAGCTTCAGCCACACGGTGATCGGTTTGCTCAACGTCGCCTGCTCGATCGCTTCGAGCTGCCACAGCGAATGCACCACGCACCAGAAGTCGTGCTCGACGATCAGCGCCAGCTCATCGGCCTCGAAAAAGCCTTCGAGCAACAGCACCGGCGCGCGAATCCCGGCGGCACGCAGTTCCAGGGCTTCTTCGATACACGCCACCGCGAAGCCGTCCGCTTCAGCCTCCAGCGCCTGGGCGCAACGCACTGCGCCATGGCCGTAGGCATCGGCCTTGATCACCGCCAGTGCCTTGGCACCGGTGACTTCACGGGCGATACGGTAGTTGTGACGCAGGGCTTGAAGGTCGATCAGGGCACGGGCAGGACGCATGGCAGCAGACTTCTTGGCGGTCATGGGAATAAAAACCGGCGCTGGCTGACGGCGTGAACCGCCAACAGCACCGGGAGAGGGATCTTTACAACGGGTTACGGCAACGCGGCGACGATGGAGATTTCGACCAGGATGCTCGGCTTGGCCATTTTCGCTTCAACCGTGGCACGGGCCGGGGCGGCGCCTTTGGGCAGCCACTGATCCCACACCGAATTCATGCCGGCAAAGTGCGCCTCGATGTCGTTCAGGTAGATCGTCGCCGACAGCAGGTGCTGTTTGTCGGTGCCGGCCAGATCGAGCAGGCGCTCGATATTGGCGAGTACGTCGCGGGTCTGCTGTTCGACACCGGCGTTGAAGTCATCGCCGACCTGCCCGGACAGATACACCGTACCGTTGTGGCTGACGATCTGACTCATGCGCTCATTGGTGAGCTGGCGCTGGATTGCCATGCTTTGCGGACTCCTGGGTGGTGTTGCCATAACGGGAAATATCGAGACCTTCGGCGCTGATCTGTGGCTTTTTCTTCGCCATCAAATCAGCCAGCAAGCGACCGGAGCCGCACGCCATGGTCCAGCCGAGGGTGCCGTGACCGGTGTTCAGGAAGAGGTTCTTGAACGGGGTGGCGCCGACGATCGGCGTGCCATCCGGGGTGGTTGGACGCAGGCCGGTCCAGAAACTCGCTTCGGCCAGATTGCCGCCCTGAGGATAAAGGTCGTTGACGATCATCTCCAGGGTTTCGCGCCGACGCGGGTTCAGCGACAGGTCAAAACCGGCGATCTCCGCCATGCCGCCGACGCGGATGCGGTTATCGAAACGGGTGATCGCGACTTTGTAAGTCTCGTCGAGAATGGTCGAAGTCGGGGCCATCGCCGGGTTGGTGATCGGCACGGTCAGCGAGTAGCCCTTCAACGGATACACCGGGGCCTTGATGCCCAGCGGCTTGAGCAGTTGCGGCGAGTAGCTGCCGAGGGCCAGCACGTAGCGGTCAGCGGTTTCCAGCTTGCCGTCGATCCACACGCCGTTGATGCGGTCACCGGCGAAGTCGAGCCGCTGGATGTCCTGGCCGAAACGGAACTCCACACCGAGCTTGGTGGCCATTTCGGCCAGGCGGGTGGTGAAGATCTGGCAGTCGCCGGTCTGGTCGTTCGGCAGGCGCAGGGCACCGGCGAGGATGTCGGTGACACCGGCCAGAGCCGGTTCGACGCGGGCAATGCCGGCACGATCGAGCACTTCGAACGGTACGCCGGACTCTTTCAATACAGCGATGTCCTTGGCGGCGTTATCCAGTTGCGCCTGGGTGCGGAACAACTGGGTCGTACCGAGGCTGCGGCCTTCGTAGGCGATGCCGGTTTCGGCGCGCAATTCGTCGAGGCAGTCGCGGCTGTACTCGGACAGACGCACCATGCGCTCCTTGTTCACCGCGTAACGGTTGGCAGTGCAGTTGCGCAGCATCTGCGCCATCCACAGGTACTGGTCGATGTCGGCGGTGGCCTTGATCGCCAGCGGTGCGTGGCGTTGCAGCAGCCACTTGATGGCTTTGAGGGGTACGCCCGGCGCGGCCCACGGCGAGGCGTAGCCCGGCGAGACCTGGCCGGCGTTGGCGAAACTGGTCTCCATGGCCGCGGCGGGCTGCCGGTCGACCACCACCACTTCAAACCCGGCACGGGCCAGATAGTAAGCACTGGCGGTACCGATGACGCCGCTACCCAAGACCATAACGCGCATTTTGTATCCCTCATCGCGGCGTGCCGCGTACGTCTGTTGTTAGAGCAATGATGCGCGCAGTGTAAAAAAGATTTGCCAGTGCTTTTCACTGTATAAGCGCCTATATTTGGCGACAATTCTCGGCAAAAACCCTTTTCACGGAGGCGCATCCCCTATGCGTACCAACACTCAGACCAAACGTGAGCTGGACAAGATCGACCGCAACATCTTGCGGATCCTGCAGGCGGACGGGCGGATTTCATTCACCGAGCTGGGCGAGAAGGTCGGGCTCTCCACCACGCCTTGCACGGAGCGGGTGCGGCGCCTGGAGCGCGAGGGGATCATCATGGGCTACAACGCCCGCCTGAATCCGCAGCACTTGAAGGGTAGTCTCCTGGTGTTCGTCGAGATCAGCCTCGACTACAAATCCGGCGATACTTTCGAAGAGTTCCGACGTGCGGTGCTGAAATTGCCCCACGTGCTGGAATGCCATCTGGTGTCAGGGGATTTCGACTATCTGGTGAAGGCGCGGATTTCCGAGATGGCCTCGTACCGCAAGCTGCTGGGCGACATCCTGCTCAAGCTGCCGCACGTGCGTGAATCCAAGAGCTACATCGTGATGGAAGAAGTGAAAGAGAGCCTGAGCCTGCCGATTCCGGACTGATCGCTCAGACCAGTACCTGCCCACTGGATCGTTCCCACGCTCCGCGTTCGGCTTTGGAAGGGACGCGGAGCGTCCCGGGCTGCATTCCCACGCAGAGCGTGGGAACGATCAGAGTCAGACCAGCACCTGCCGGTTTTCGGCCATGTACTCGAACACCTGCTTCTCGACCCGTGGATGAATCAGTTCCACCGGTCGCCGGCCGTTGGGGCACGGCAAGGTCTGGGTGGTGCCGAACAACCGGCAGATCAGCGGCCGTTCGTCATACACCGTGCAGCCATTCGGTCCCAAGTGCACACAGTTGAGCTCTTCCATCGCTGCGTCCTGCTCGGCGCGGGTCTTGCGCGGCAGGCGGGACATTTCCTCGGGCGAGGTGGTCACCGGCCCGCAACAGTCATGGCAGCCCGGCACGCATTCGAACGTGGGAATCTGCTGACGCAGGGTGCGGATTTTCTGACTTTTGCAGCTCATTGCAGCGGTAACCGGAGCGAAATAGGCGGCAATTGTGCCGCAAAAGCCGTGATCCAGACACCACGGGCCGACCAATGTTGCCCGGCCTCGGGCCTGCGGCTTATGCTCCGTCAAATTTTCTCGACACCCGCTCAGGATGACGCCCATGAATGCCCGCGCCCAAGCCACCGCGAGCCAACCCCACGTTGCCTCTTATTACGCCGCCAGCAGCCTGCCGCAACCCGACCATCCGGTGCTGCAAGGTGAACTGATTGCGGACGTGTGCGTGGTCGGCGGCGGTTTCTCCGGGCTGAGCACCGCTTTGGAACTGGCTGAACGGGGTTTGAGCGTGGTGCTTCTGGAGGCGCACCGGATCGGCTGGGGCGCCAGCGGTCGCAACGGCGGGCAGCTGATTCGCGGGGTCGGTCACGGCCTCGATCAGTTCGCCAACGTGATCGGCGCCGACGGCGTGCGTCAGATGAAACTCATGGGCCTGGAAGCGGTGGAAATCGTCCGCCAGCGCGTCGAAAAATTTCAGATTCCCTGCGACCTGACCTGGGGTTACTGCGACCTCGCCAACAAACCTTCCGATCTGGAAGGCTTTGCCGAAGACGCCGAAGAGCTGCGCAGCCTCGGTTACCGCTACGAAACCCGCCTTCTGCAAGCGAACGAGATGCACACCGTAGTCGGCTCCAACCGCTACGTCGGCGGTTTGATCGACATGGGTTCCGGGCATCTGCACCCGCTGAACCTGGCACTCGGAGAAGCCGCAGCGGCGCAACAACTGGGCGTCAAACTGTTCGAACAATCGGCGGTCACCCGCATCGACTATGGCCCCGAAGTAAGGGTGCACACGGCGCAAGGCTCGGTACGGGCGAAGACGCTCGTGCTGGGCTGTAACGCGTACCTCAACAATCTGAATCCGCAACTCAGCGGCAAGGTGCTGCCAGCCGGCAGCTACATCATCGCCACTGAACCCCTGAGCGAAGAACAGGCCCACGCCCTGCTGCCGCAGAACATGGCGGTCTGCGACCAGCGTGTAGCGCTTGATTACTACCGGCTCTCGGCGGATCGTCGTCTGTTGTTCGGCGGCGCCTGCCATTACTCGGGGCGTGATCCAAAGGACATCGGCGCCTACATGCGGCCCAAGATGCTGGAGGTGTTCCCGCAGCTCGCCTCGGCGAAGATCGATTATCAGTGGGGCGGGATGATCGGCATCGGTGCCAACCGTCTGCCGCAGATTGGCCGGCTCGCGAATCAGCCGAATGTGTATTACGCCCAGGCTTATTCTGGTCACGGCGTGAATGCCACGCACCTGGCGGGCAAGCTGCTGGCCGAGGCTATCAGCGGCCAGCACAGCGGTGGCTTCGACCTGTTCGCCAAAGTGCCACACATCACCTTCCCCGGCGGCAAGCATCTGCGCTCGCCGCTGCTGGCGTTGGGGATGCTGTGGCACCGGCTTAAAGAGTTGGTCTGAGATCGTTCCCACGCAGAGCGTGGGAACGATCCCTCTAAATCCGCCAGAACGGCTTCAACCCTTCCTCCAGCGCCTGCTCGCGGGTCAGCCCGATGTCCTTGAGCTGTTCCGGCGTCAGGCGCAACAACGCCTTGCGCGTGTGCAGACGATGCCAGAACAGGCCCCAGCGACTCAGGCCGGACGGCGCATTGCGCATGATCTCGTTGCGCGCGTTGTCCTGTTGCCCTGCCTCCAGTTCCTGACTGTGTAACGTCAGCCGCACATCGCTCAAACCGTTCATTTTCATTGCTCCTGTTTACTTGGGTAGCCAGAGATTCCATGATGCGCGGGCGAGCAAAAGCATTACAGATTCAACACATCTGTATTATTTCCATACAGATTTGCTGTTCCTGAGACTGAATTGTCGATTTACGCCGCATCTGTACTGGTTTAACGAATCATCTGCATCGAGGCAGTGCCATGACTCTCTATGTGAATCTCGCCGAACTGCTCGGCACCCGCATCGAACAAGGCTTCTACCGTCCTGGTGATCGCCTGCCCTCGGTGCGCGCCTTGAGCGTAGAACACGGAGTCAGCCTGAGCACGGTGCAGCAGGCCTATCGGATGCTGGAAGACAGCGGCCTGGCCACGCCGAAACCCAAATCCGGGTACTTCGTGCCGGTCGGGCGTGAGTTGCCCGAACTGCCGGCAGTCGGGCGCCCCGCGCAACGGCCGGTGGAGATTTCCCAGTGGGATCAGGTGCTGGAACTGATTCGCGCGGTGCCGCGCAAGGACGTGGTGCAACTCGGTCGCGGCATGCCGGACATCTCGTCGCCGACGATGAAGCCGCTGCTGCGCGGACTGGCCCGTATCAGTCGCCGTCAGGACATGCCCGGTCTGTATTACGACAACATCCACGGCACCCTCGAACTGCGCGAACAGATCGCCCGGCTGATGCTCGATTCCGGCTGCCAGTTGAGCGCCAGCGATCTGGTGGTCACCACCGGTTGCCATGAAGCGCTGTCTACCAGCATCCACGCAATCTGCGAGCCCGGTGACATCGTCGCGGTGGATTCGCCGAGCTTCCACGGCGCCATGCAGACCCTCAAAGGGCTGGGCATGAAAGCCCTGGAAATCCCCACCGACCCGCTCACCGGCATCAGCCTCGAAGCGCTGGAACTGGCGCTGGAGCAATGGCCGATCAAGGTCATCCAGCTCACGCCCAACTGCAACAACCCGCTCGGCTACATCATGCCGGAGTCGCGCAAACGTGCCCTGCTCAACCTGGCCCAGCGCTTCGACGTGGCGATCATCGAGGACGATGTGTATGGCGAACTGGCCTACACCTATCCGCGTCCGCGCACGATCAAATCCTTCGACGAAGATGGCCGAGTCTTACTTTGCAGTTCATTTTCCAAGACGCTCGCGCCGGGATTGCGCATCGGCTGGGTCGCGCCCGGTCGCTACCTCGAACGCGTGCTGCACATGAAATACATCAGCACCGGCTCCACCGCGCCCCAGCCGCAGATCGCCATCGCCGAATTTCTCAAGGCCGGGCACTTCGAACCGCATTTGCGGCGGATGCGCACGCAATACCAGCGCAATCGCGACGTGATGATCGACTGGGTGACGCGTTACTTCCCGGCCGGTACCCGCGCGAGCCGTCCGCAAGGCAGCTTCATGCTCTGGGTCGAACTGCCGGAAGGTTTCGATACGCTGAAACTGAATCGTGCGCTGCACGATCAGGGCGTACAGATTGCCGTCGGCAGCATCTTTTCCGCCTCGGGCAAGTACCGCAATTGCCTGCGCATGAACTACGCTGCCAAACCGACAGCTTTGATCGAAGAGGCAGTGCGCAAGGTCGGTGCGGCAGCGATCAGACTGCTGGCCGAAGCCGACTGACTTTTCACGAGCAAACAGCGTCCATATGCCCAACCCTGCCGCCAACCGGAACGATCCCACGTGAGCTTCAGACATCCCCTACTCGCTCTGCTGGTACTCTCCACGTTCCTTGGCGGTTGTGCGTCTATCGACGTACCGCGCGAACCGAGCCAGGCGTTGCCGGCGGCCGACTCCGCGTTCGGCCGTTCGATCCAGGCCCAGGCGGCGCCCTACAAGGGCCAGTCCGGCTTTCGCCTGCTGTCCAACAGCACCGAAGCCTTTACCGCTCGCGCCGAGCTGATCCGCAACGCACAACGCAGCCTCGACTTGCAGTACTACATCGTCCATGACGGCATCAGTACGCGAATGCTGGTGGAGGAAGTGTTGAAGGCCGCCGATCGTGGCTTGCGGGTGCGGATCCTGCTGGACGACACCACCAGCGACGGCCTCGACCTGATCATCGCCACCCTGGCGGCACATCCGCAGATCCAGATTCGCCTGTTCAATCCGCTGCACCTGGGGCGCAGCACCGGCGTGACCCGGGCGGCCGGGCGGCTGTTCAACCTGTCGCTGCAACACCGGCGGATGCACAACAAGTTGTGGCTGGCGGACAATAGCGCGGCCATCGTTGGCGGGCGCAATCTGGGTGACGAATACTTCGATGCCGAGCCCAACCTGAATTTCACCGATATCGACATGCTGAGTGTCGGGCCGGTCGCCGAACAGCTCGGGCACAGTTTCGACCAGTACTGGAACAGTGCCCTGAGCAAGCCGATCGACGAATTCCTCTCCAGCAAACCCTCGGCCAAAGACCTGCAGAACACCCGCACACGCCTGGAAGAATCCCTCGAAGAAACCCGCAAACAGAATCACGCGCTGTATCAGCAGTTGATGACCTACCGCACCGACCCGCGCATGGATATCTGGCGCAAAGAGCTGATCTGGGCCTGGAACCAGGCGCTGTGGGATGCGCCGAGCAAGGTACTGGCCAAGGGCGAACCCGAACCGCAATTGCTGCTGACGACCCAACTGGCACCGGAGCTCACGGGTGTCAGCAAAGAACTGGTGATGATTTCTGCCTACTTCGTGCCGGGACAGCCGGGACTGGTCTACTTGACCGGTCGCGCTGATGCCGGCGTGTCGGTGAGCTTGCTGACCAACTCGCTGGAAGCCACTGACGTGCCGGCGGTGCACGGTGGTTATGCGCCGTACCGCAAGGCGCTGCTGGAACATGGCGTGAAGCTGTTTGAGCTGCGGCGCCAGCCTGGGGATAACTATGGCAGCGGCCCGCACCTGTTTTACAGCAAGTCCTATCGTGGCTCGGATTCGAGCCTGCACAGCAAGGCGATGATCTTCGACGGGAAAAAATCGTTCATCGGCTCGTTCAATTTCGACCCGCGCTCGGTGCTGTGGAACACCGAAGTCGGGGTGTTGGTGGACAGTCCCGAACTGGCAGCCCACGTACGCGAACTGGCCTTGCAAGGCATGGCGCCAGCGCTCAGCTACGAAGCGAAACTGCAGGACGGAAAAGTGGTGTGGGTCACCGAGGACAACGGTCAGATGCACACGCTGACCAAGGAGCCGGGGAGTTGGTGGCGGCGCTTCAATGCGTGGTTCAGCACCACCGTGGGACTGGAGCGGATGCTGTAACAGCCCGCTCCAGCCGGCATATCAGGCGGGCTCCGGCACCTTGCCGAACGCCCCTTGCCGCGACAGCAGAATCACCAGCCCGAACGCCCCGGCCGCCATCAGCCACGGCAATGCGTGCCCGCTGATCCACTGACTGCCAGCCCCCGCCATCAACGGCCCGATCAGACAACCGACACCCCACAGCTGAGCAACATGCGCATTTGCCCGCACCAGCGCATCGTCGCGGTAGCGCTCGCCGATCAAAATCAGCGAAAGCGTAAACAAGCCACCGGCACTGGCGCCGAACAGCACCCACAGCGGCCAGATCAGCAAGGTGTCCAGCAACATCGGGATCGCCAGACTCGACAGCATCAACACCACAGCGCAGCCGGTGAACAAAGTCCGCCGCGACAGGTAGTCGGCCAGCGCACCGATGGGCAATTGCAGCAGCGCATCGCCCACCACCACGGTGCTGACCATCGCCAGCGCAATTTCGGCGGTGAAGCCCTGTTGCAGGCAATACACCGGCAACAACGTCAGGATCATCGCTTCGAACGCGGCGAACAGCGACACCGCCCAGGCGATGGCCGGCAGTTCGCGCGCAAAGCCCCACAAATCGCCGAAGGTCACGCTGCTGGCCTCGCTGCTTGGCGCGCCGCTGCGACCCAGCAGCAGAAACGGCGAAGCGATCAGCAGACCGACACCCACCCAGAAACCGTAATCGTGATCGGTGCCCAGTGCGCCCAACAGCAACGGACCAGACAGTTGGCTCAACGCATAACTGCTGCCATACAGCGCCACCAATCGACCGCGCCAGTGCTCGACCACCAGTTGATTGATCCAGCTCTCGCCGAGGATGAACACGATGGTCAGGATCACCCCGATCATCAGCCGCAGCACCAGCCAGATCGGGTAGCTCGGCAGCAGCGCCAGCAGACCGATGGACAGTGCCCCGGCCCACAGGCACAGGCGCATCAGGTTCGCCGTGCCGAAACGCGCCGCCAGATGACTGGAAATCTTCGCCCCCAGCAACACGCCAATGGCCGGCATCGCCGCCATCACGCCAATGGCGAACGAGCCGTAGCCCCAACCTTCCAGGCGCAACGACACCAGCGGCATGCTGACACCGAGGGCCAGGCCAACACTCAAGACAGACGCCAACACGGCGAAATAAGTCGCCCAACGCATGGTCCACGCTCCTGTGGATAATTTTTATTCACACAAAACCAATGTGGGAGCGAGCCTGCTCGCGATAGCGGTGTCACATTCAACATTGATGTCGACTGTCACACCGCTATCGCGAGCAGGCTCGCTCCCACAGGGATCTCTGTTCGATTCGAGAGCCTGATTCACTCAGGCTCCCGTCAACGATTTACAGCTTGATCCAGGTCGCCTTCAGCTCGGTGTATTTGTCGAAGGCGTGCAGCGACTTGTCGCGACCGTTGCCCGACTGCTTGAAGCCGCCGAACGGTGCGGTCATGTCGCCGCCGTCGTACTGGTTGACCCACACACTGCCGGCACGCAGGGCCTTGGCGGTGAGGTGCGCCTTGGAAATGTCCTGAGTCCAGACCGCTGCCGCCAGGCCGTAAGGCGTGTCGTTGGCGATGTTGATCGCTTCCTCAGCGGTATCGAACGCAATGACCGACAGCACCGGGCCGAAGATCTCTTCCTGGGCAATCTTCATCGCGTTGCTCACGCCGTCGAAAATCGTCGGCTCGACGTAGGTGCCACCGGTTTCCTGAAGAATGCGCTTGCCGCCGGCCACCAGTTTGGCGCCGTCGGTGTGTCCCGACTCGATGTAGGACAGCACGGTGTTCATCTGTTGGGTATCGACCAGCGCGCCAACGTTGGTGGCCGGATCCAGCGGGTTGCCAGGCTTCCAGGTTTTCAGCGCCTCGATCACCATCGGCAGGAACTTGTCCTTGATCGAACGCTCGACCAGCAGACGGGAACCTGCGGTGCAGACTTCGCCCTGGTTGAAGGCGATGGCGCTGGCGGCGGATTCGGCGGCGGCTTGCAGATCCGGAGCATCGGCAAACACGATGTTCGGGCTCTTGCCGCCGGCTTCCAGCCAGACGCGCTTCATGTTCGATTCGCCGGAATAGATCATCAGTTGCTTGGCGATCTTGGTCGAACCGGTGAACACCAGAGTGTCGACATCATTGTGCAGAGCGAGCGCCTTGCCGACAGTGTGGCCGTAACCTGGCAGTACGTTCA
This sequence comes from Pseudomonas sp. 9.2(2024), assembly GCF_039695385.1. NCBI lineage: Bacteria > Pseudomonadati > Pseudomonadota > Gammaproteobacteria > Pseudomonadales > Pseudomonadaceae > Pseudomonas > Pseudomonas sp. 9.2(2024). The sequence continues at coordinate 17,144 of NZ_CP155585.1, forward strand.
GCACGCCTTTCGGAATGCCGGCTTCAACGGCCAGTTCGGCAATGCGGATGGCGGTCAGCGGGGATTTTTCCGACGGCTTGAGGATCACCGAGTTGCCGGTCGACAGGGCCGGGCCGAGTTTCCAGCAGGCCATCATCAGCGGGAAGTTCCACGGCACGATAGCGCCAACTACGCCCACTGGCTCACGGGTCACCAGACCCAGTTGATCGTGCGGCGTAGCGGCGACTTCGTCGTAGATCTTGTCGATCGCCTCACCGCTCCAGCTCAGGGCTTGCGCAGCGCCCGGCACGTCGATGTACAGCGAATCGCTGATCGGCTTGCCCATGTCGAGGGTTTCGAGCAGGGCCAGTTCTTCGGCGTGCTGCTTGAGCAGGCCGGCGAAACGGATCATGGTGGCTTTGCGTTTGGTCGGCGCCAGGCGCGACCAGACGCCGGAATTGAACGTGGCGCGGGCGTTTTCCACGGCGCGCTGAGCGTCGGCGGCGTCACAGCTGGCAATCTTGCCCAGCAGACGGCCATCGACCGGACTGATGCACTCGAAGGTCTCGCCGGAGACGGCATCGGTGTACTCGCCATTAAGGTAGGCGCGGCCTTCGATCTTCAGGTCGCGGGCGCGTTGTTCCCAGTCGGCACGAGTCAGGGTGGTCATTCGAGTGTCCTCCTCTTGTTCAATACGAGCGCCGCGATCGTCGCGGTCGTCCTCAGGAATACTGCCCGGCCAGCCTGCTTTTCGGCCCAAGGCATCCGCCACCCTAAACCAGCGGCCGGGGTTGTTTCAATATATTTGACATAAGCTCGCCATACGGCCTTGCGGCGTTCAATTTAATCAACATAGACTTTGGCCCTTTCACGCCATCGCGCCGTCATCACGGGAGAAAACAACAATGAACATCCAGAACGTCGTCGACATCAGCCTGACCACAACCGAAGCCGAACGCTATCGCCCGGACCCGGCCAAAGTGCTCAAGGGTGATCCCGAGCAAGCGGTGTTCAATCAGTACGACAGCCCTTGCGGGCAAATGGGTGTCGGCGTGTGGGAAGGTGCGGTAGGTCAGTGGACGGTGAATTACACCGAGCACGAATACTGCGAAATCCTGCAGGGCGTATCGGTGCTGCGTGACAGTGAAGGCAATGCCAAGACCCTGCGTGTCGGCGACCGCTTTGTGATTCCGGCCGGCTTCCGTGGCACCTGGGAAGTGCTGGAAGCCTGCCGCAAGGTGTACGTGATTTTCGAAGAAAAAAAATAATTATGTAATGCACGCCCAAGTGTTGGTGGATTGAAAATCGGCTCGTCCATGAGGACATTTCAACCACACATAAGGAAATGCAAGCATGCTGCACATAGAAATCTTTAACCAAATTCACCATCTGATCGGCACGCCGTACGTCGACTCCGTAAAAGCCTACATCAATGAGCTGACCGGACTGCGTGTCGAAAAGCGGGGACTTGGTCCGGACAATCTCTTGAAAAAAAATCAACTCGTACAAATCGTCACTCGTGACGACGAGATTGTGTGGTTCGAAATCTTCCAATAACGATCGAAGTTTGAAGCCTGTACCAAGGGTCTGCACAGCATCGTGCAGGCCCTTGGCGCTTGTGTGGAACTTGAGCAAAAAATACATGAGTACCGCACCGTGCAATCTGCCCAGGCGGATTATCGAGTGGTCCGGATGGACTCGTCACTCAATCATAAGGATGAAAGAAAATGACCAACGAACAGGTCCAGCAACGAATCAGGCATTTGGTAGGTAGCCGCTACGTAGCGAGCGTCAAACGTTACATCACTGAGTTGACCGAGCGCATGCAAGTGTTTGGCCCCAGGGATCTGGTGAGTCGCGAGTGGAATCGCGAGCGTATAGTCATCGGGGTCAATGAGGCAGGCAATATCGAATCATTCAACTTTGGCTAAACGGCTGGCAAATCTATAATCGAAGGCACAAAAAAGGCCCGTATCGTGAGATACGGGCCTTTTTCGTAAGTCGGGAAAAATCAATTACTTGATTTTGCCTTCCTTGTAGATCACGTGCTTGCGGACAACCGGATCATATTTCTTGATCTCGATTTTATCCGGGGTAGTACGCTTGTTCTTGTCGGTAGTGTAGAAGTGACCAGTACCGGCGCTCGAGATCAAACGAATCAATTCACGCATGATTAGCTCCCTTAAACCTTGCCGTCGCGACGCAGCTCGGCCAGCACAACGCTGATGCCACGCTTGTCGATGATACGCATGCCTTTGGCGGAAACGCGCAGGCGTACGAAACGTTTCTCTTCTTCAACCCAGAAGCGGTGATGCTGCAGGTTCGGCAGGAAACGACGACGGGTTTTGTTGTTTGCGTGGGAAATGTTGTTCCCAGTCACCGGACCCTTACCGGTAACTTGACATACTCTAGACATGCCTCAGCCCTCTAAAACCACATGCCCAACCCGGCATGGGTTGGCCGCTTAATCTCTAGTCATTGTGGCGCCAGGCGCCGCGATTCTTTAGAGGTCTTACCGGCTACACCTACAAGCGAAGGAACCGGGCCCCTAGAAAAGAGCGCTGCTTTATACCAGAAAGACCACGGAGCAACAACTTTCCGTGTGGAAAGAATGGCTAAAAAGCCGCTTTTTCCGGCTGAAAGCGCTTTGGGCAAAGGCTGCCGGCAATTTTTACCATTCGTCGAAGAAAACCGATCATACCCGCGATCGGGACTTTTCCCATCGCCTCTTCCGACAAATCCTCAGCCGCGCAGCCCCGAAAATGCAAAAAGGGGATAGTCATTTGCAATCGCGACCACTAGGGTAGACCTTTTCCAGACTGCACTTGCAGATGGGCCTTCGATCTGTAAAGGAAGCCGACCATGCGCCTCGCTGCCCTCCCCCTGCTATTCGCCCCGCTGTTACTGAGTCCACTGGCCCAGGCCGCCGCCCTGAGCGTCTGCACCGAGGCCAGCCCCGAAGGGTTCGACGTGGTGCAATACAACTCGTTGACCACCACCAACGCCTCGGCGGACGTGCTGATGAATCGCCTGGTGGACTTTGACACCGCCAGCGGCAAGGTCGTCCCTAGCCTGGCCGACAGCTGGGAAGTCAGCACTGACGGCCTTACCTACGTGTTCAAGCTGCACCCGCAGGTGAAGTTCCACAGCACCGACTACTTCAAGCCGACCCGCGAACTGACTGCCGAAGACGTCAAATTCAGCTTCGACCGCATGCTCGACCCGGCCAACCCGTGGCACAAAGTCGCCCAGAGCGGCTTCCCACACGCCCAGTCGATGCAGCTGCCGAGCCTGATCAAGAAGATCGACGCGCTGGATCCGCTGACCGTTCGTTTCACCCTCGACCACCCGGACTCGACGTTCCTCGCGACCCTGAGCATGGGTTTCGCCTCCATTTATTCTGCTGAATACGCCGACAAGCTGCTGAAGGCCGATGCCACCGACAAGCTCAACAGCCAGCCGGTCGGCACCGGTCCGTTCGTGTTCACCCGGTTCCAGAAAGACGCCTCGATCCGCTACAAGGCCAACCCGGACTACTTCCGTGGCAAGCCTGCGGTGGACCCACTGATTTTCGCCATCACTCCGGACGCCAACGTGCGCCTGCAAAAGCTGCGGCGCAACGAGTGCCAGATTGCCCTGTCGCCAAAACCGCTGGACGTACAGGCCGCGAAGCAGGAGCCGACGCTGAAAGTCGAAAAAACTGACGCGTTCATGACCGCATTCGTTGGCATCAACAGCCAGCATCCGCCGCTGGACAAACCGGAAGTGCGCCAGGCGATCAACCTCGCGTTCGACAAGGCCAACTACCTCAAGGCTGTATTCGAAGACACCGCCGAAGCCGCCAACGGTCCATATCCGCCGAACACCTGGAGCTACGCGAAGAACCTGCCGGGTTACGCCCACGACGTGAACAAGGCCAAGGCCCTGCTGGCCAAGGCCGGATTGAAGGACGGTTTCCAGACCACCATCTGGACCCGCCCGTCCGGCAGCCTGCTGAACCCGAATCCGAGCCTCGGCGCACAACTGCTGCAATCGGATCTGGCGGAAATCGGCATTCAGGCAGAAATCCGCGTGATCGAATGGGGCGAGCTGATTCGTCGCGCCAAGGCTGGCGAACATGACCTGCTGTTCATGGGCTGGGCTGGCGACAACGGCGACCCGGACAACTTCCTGACCCCGCAGTTTTCCTGCGCGGCGGTGAAGTCCGGCACCAACTTCGCCCGCTATTGCAATGCCGATCTGGACAAACTGATCAGCGCCGGCAAGACCACCAGCGAGCAAGGCGTACGCACCAAGCTCTACGAACAGGCACAGGCGCAGATCCAGCAGCAGGCGTTGTGGCTGCCGCTGGCGCATCCTACGGCGTATGCGCTGACGCGTAAGGACGTTCAGGGTTACTCGGTCTCCCCGTTCGGTCGGCAAGACTATTCCAAAGTCACCCTCAAATAACCCGCCACAACACAAAACCTGTTGGAGCTGGCTTGCCAGCGATAGCGGACTGACAGCCAACATTGTGCTGAATGTGCCGCCGTCATCGCTGGCAAGCCAGCTCCCACAGGGTTTTGCATTCTCCCCTCGGATCTACATCCAGCCACACTCCGCCATCGACAACGGCTCGCCATCGCCAACGATGAAGTGATCGAGCACCCGCACATCGACCAACTCCAAAGCCTTCTGCAAGCGCTTGGTCAATAATCGATCAGCCTGACTCGGATCGCTGTTCCCCGACGGATGGTTGTGGCACAGGATCACCGCCGCCGCGTTGTTGGCCAGCGAACGCTTCACGACTTCCCGGGGATGCACGGCGGTGTTGTCGATCGAGCCGCGAAACAGCGTCTCGAAGGTCAGCACCTGATGTTTGGAGTCGAGAAACAGGCAACCGAACACCTCGTGCGGCTCGTGGCGCAGCATGGCTTTGAGGTAATCACGTACCACCTGTGGATTCTCCAGCGCCGTTTTCTGGCGCATGCGCTCGGCCAGATGTCGCCGCCCCATCTCCAACACAGCTTGCAGTTGGGCAAACTTCGCCGGCCCCAGGCCCAATTGCTCGCTGAACGCCCCGAGATCAGCCTCCAGCAATGCACGCAGACTGCCGAACTGACTCAACAAGTGTCGCGCCAGATCCACCGCGCTTTTACCGGATACGCCAGTCCGTAGAAAAATCGCCAGCAATTCGGCATCGGAAAGACTTCCCGAGCCCTGTTCCAACAGCTTCTCCCGCGGCCTTTCCGCCGCCGGCCAATCGCGAATACTCATACACCTTCCTTGTCTGTGGGCGCCGCTGTTCCGTAGCGGTCGCTGTGATATCGTAGCCCATCTTTTTTGCGGGCGAATTCACTCTGGGGAGAGGGTTTCGCCACGTATGTCACCAACGAAATGTAAAGGCAGACCTATGCAGCGGCTGTATCGGAAACGCATCGTTCTGGGCGTCGGCGGCGGCATTGCTGCCTACAAGAGCGCCGACCTTGTGCGCCGCCTGATCGACCAGGGCGCCGAAGTGCGCGTGGTCATGACCCGCGGCGGCAGCGAATTCATCACCCCGCTGACCATGCAGGCGCTGTCCGGCCACCCGGTTCATCTGGACCTGCTCGACCCGGCCGCCGAAGCGGCGATGGGCCACATCGAACTGGCCAAATGGGCCGATCTGGTGCTGATCGCCCCGGCCACCGCCGACCTGCTGGCCCGTCTGGCCCAAGGCATCGCCAACGATCTGCTGACCACGCTGGTGCTGGCCACCGACGCCATCGTCGCGGTCGCCCCGGCCATGAACCAGGCCATGTGGCGCGACCCGGCGACCCAGGCCAACCTGCAACTCCTTGAAAGCCGTGGCCTGAAGACCTTCGGCCCGGCCTCCGGCAGCCAGGCCTGCGGCGACGTCGGCATGGGCCGCATGATGGAAGCCACCGATCTGGCCCAGCTCGCGGCGGACTGTTTCCAGCGTCAGGCGCTGACCGGCAAGCACGTGGTCATCACCGCCGGCCCGACCCAGGAAAACATCGACCCGGTGCGCTACATCACCAACCACAGCTCCGGCAAAATGGGTTTCGCCCTGGCGGAAGCGGCGGTGGAAGCCGGCGCCCGCGTCACGCTGATCAGCGGCCCGGTGCATTTGCCGACGCCGGATCGCGTCACCCGCATCGACGTGGTCAGCGCCCGCGACATGCTCGCCGCGTGTGAAGCCGCGATCCCTTGCGACATCTTCATCGCCTCGGCGGCGGTCGCGGACTACCGTCCGGAAGTCGTCGCCCCGCAAAAATTGAAGAAAGACCCTACGAGCGGCGACGGCTTCGTCCTGCAAATGGTGCGTAACCCGGACATCCTGGCCACCATCGCGACCCGTCCCGACCGTCCGTTCAGTGTCGGCTTCGCCGCCGAGACCGAACACCTGCTCGACTATGCTGCACGCAAGCTGAAGGACAAGAATCTCGATCTGATCGTCGCCAACGACGTCGCCAACCCGAGCATCGGTTTCAACAGCGAAGAAAACGCCTGCAGCGTCATCGACCGTGCGCTGCACGCCACGGTTTTCGCCCAGACCAGCAAGAGCAAGATCGCTCGCCAACTGGTCACTTTTATCGCCGAACGTCTGAACCAGGTTTAATTTACATGCACGCTTTGCAAGCCAAGATCCTCGACCCACGCATCGGTACCGAATTCCCGCTGCCGCAATACGCCACACCGGGCTCCGCCGGCCTCGACCTGCGCGCCATGCTGCAAGAGGACATCGTGATCAAACCGGGTGAAACCGTGCTGATTCCGACCGGTCTGTCGGTCTACATCGGCGATCCGAACCTCGCAGCGCTGATCCTGCCGCGCTCGGGCATGGGCCATAAGCACGGCATCGTGCTGGGCAATCTGGTCGGCCTGATCGACTCCGACTACCAGGGCCCGCTGATGGTCTCCTGCTGGAACCGTGGCCAGACCGAATTCACCATGCCGGTCGGCGAGCGCCTGGCGCAGCTGGTGCTGGTCCCGGTGGTTCAGGCGCACTTCGAAATGGTTGAAGAGTTCGTCGAAACCGAACGCGGCGCTGGCGGTTTCGGCCATTCCGGCAGCAAGTGATTGGCTTTATAGCGAGGGAGCCTGCTCCTTCGCCATAAAAATACGCAGAATCATCTGCAAGCTTTACCGCTGAAAATCAAGGCATTGACAGGCCAAAGCCACGCCGTACAAGGCGTCATGGCCCTTTCACACCACGAACTCTCTGTGAAAACCGCCGTCATACCCTTCAGTTTGAGCTTGCCGTCGAATGAATCGTCGGTGTGTCCAGCCACTTTCGAGATGGAGCATTTTCGCAGATGAGCACCCCCGCCCAAGTCGCCCCGAAGCTTCCCGACAGCATCTTCCGCGCCTACGACATTCGCGGCACCGTGCCGGAATTCCTAAATGCCGAAACCGCCTACTGGATCGGCCGCGCCATCGGCTCCCAGAGCCTGGCCCAGGGCGAGCCGAACGTGTCCGTCGGTCGTGACGGCCGCCTGTCCGGCCCGGAACTGGTTGCCGAACTGATCCGCGGTATCGCCGAAAGCGGCTGCCACGTCAGCGACGTCGGCCTGGTGCCGACCCCGGCGCTCTACTACGCCGCCAATGTGCTGGCCGGCAAATCCGGCGTGATGCTCACCGGCAGCCACAACCCGTCGAACTACAACGGCTTCAAGATCGTGATCGCCGGCGACACCCTCGCCAACGAACAGATCCAGGCCCTGCACGAGCGCCTCAAAACCGGCAACCTGAGCAGCGGCACGGGCAGCGTGACCCAGGTCGAGATCCTCGACCGCTACAACACCGAAATCGTCCAGGACATCAAACTGGCCCGGCGCCTGAAAGTCGTGGTGGATTGCGGCAACGGCGCGGCCGGCGTGATCGCCCCGCAATTGATCGAAGCGCTGAACTGCGAAGTCATCCCGCTGTTCTGCGAAGTCGACGGCAACTTCCCGAACCATCACCCGGATCCGGGCAAGCCTGAGAACCTCGTCGACCTGATCGCCAAGGTCAAGGAAACCCAAGCTGACATCGGCCTGGCCTTTGACGGTGACGGCGACCGCGTCGGTGTGGTGACCAACACCGGCACCATCGTCTTTCCGGACCGTCTGCTGATGCTGTTCGCCCGTGACGTGGTGGCGCGCAACCCGGACGCGGAAATCATCTTCGACGTCAAATGCACCCGTCGCCTGATCCCGCTGATCAAGGAATATGGCGGTCGGCCGCTAATGTGGAAGACCGGTCACTCGTTGATCAAAAAGAAAATGAAACAGTCCGGCGCACTGCTGGCCGGCGAAATGAGCGGGCACATTTTCTTCAAGGAACGCTGGTTCGGTTTCGACGACGGCATTTACAGCGCCGCACGGCTGCTGGAAATCCTCAGCAAGGAAAAATCTTCGGCCGAGGAGCTGTTCGCGACCTTCCCGAACGATATTTCCACGCCGGAAATCAATATCCATGTGACCGAAGAGAGCAAATTCAGCATCATTGATGCACTGCACGATGCGCAGTGGGGCCCAGGCGCCGACCTGACCACCATTGACGGCGTGCGGGTCGACTACGCCAAAGGCTGGGGCCTGGTGCGCGCGTCCAACACCACACCGGTGCTGGTGCTGCGCTTCGAGGCCGATGACGAGGCGGAACTGCAGCGCATCAAGGCTGTGTTCCATGCCCAACTGAAACGCGTTGCACCTGATCTCCAACTACCGTTCTGATTGCTGATTCACCCGGAGCCCTGAATGACCCTCGAACGCGATGCCGCCGCCAACACTGCCAAGGTCCTGTCCGAAGCGCTGCCTTACATCCGCCGATACGTCGGCAAGACCCTGGTGATCAAATACGGCGGCAACGCGATGGAAAGCGAGGAGCTGAAAACCGGCTTCGCCCGCGACATCGTGCTGATGAAGGCCGTGGGCATCAACCCGGTGGTCGTGCACGGCGGTGGCCCGCAGATCGGTGATCTGCTCAAACGCCTGTCGATCGAAAGCCATTTCGTCGACGGCATGCGCGTCACCGATGCCGCGACCATGGACGTGGTGGAAATGGTCCTCGGCGGTCAGGTCAACAAAAGCATCGTCAACCTGATCAACCGTCACGGCGGCAGCGCCATCGGCCTGACCGGTAAAGACGCCGGGCTGATTCGCGCGAAGAAGCTCACCGTCACCCGCCAGACCCCGGAGATGACCCAGCCGGAAATCATCGACATCGGCCATGTGGGCGAAGTGGTCGGAATCAACACCGAACTGCTGAACCTGCTGGTCAAAGGCAACTTCATCCCGGTGATCGCACCGATCGGTGTGGGTGAAAACGGCGAGTCGTACAACATCAACGCGGACCTGGTGGCCGGCAAGGTTGCTGAAGCGCTGAAAGCCGAGAAGCTGATGCTGCTGACCAACATCGCCGGCCTGATGGACAAGTCGGGCACCGTACTGACCGGCCTGAGCACCCAGCAGGTCGACGACCTGATCGCCGACGGCACCATCTACGGCGGCATGCTGCCGAAGATCCGCTGCGCGCTGGAAGCGGTACAGGGCGGCGTTGGCAGTTCGCTGATCATCGACGGTCGCGTGCCGAACGCGATCCTGCTGGAAATCTTCACCGACACCGGTGTGGGTACGCTGATCAGCAATCGCAAGCGTCCATAAGCGCTCGCGCAAACAAAAAGACCCCGCTCAGCCTGGCTGAGCGGGGTCTTTTTTTGCCTGAAGCTGCGATCAGACGCCGAACTGGGCGCGGTATGCTTCAACGGCTGGCAGGTGCTGCTTGAGCTGCGGATCGTCAGCCAGGAATTCCAGCACCTGGTTCAGCGACACGATGCTGATGACCGGGATACCGAAATCACGCTCGACTTCCTGAATCGCCGACAGCTCGCCGTTGCCGCGCTCCTGACGGTTCAGGGCGATCAGCACACCGGCGGCCTTGGCGCCGTCCTGGGAAGCGATGATCTGCATCACTTCACGGATCGCGGTGCCGGCAGTGATCACGTCGTCAATGATCAGCACTTCACCGGTCAGCGGTGCGCCGACCAGGCTGCCGCCTTCGCCGTGGGCCTTGGCTTCCTTGCGGTTGAAGCACCATGGCAGATCACGGTTGTGGTGTTCGGCCAGCGCCACGGCAGTGGTTGCCGCCAGCGGGATGCCTTTGTAGGCCGGGCCGAACAGCACGTCGAACGGAATGCCGCTCTCGGCGATGGCTGCGGCGTAGAAACGCCCCAGCTGCGCCAGCGCGGAACCCGAGTTGAACAGGCCGGCATTGAAGAAGTAAGGACTGGTGCGCCCGGACTTCAGGGTGAACTCACCGAAGCGCAAAACGCCGCGATCGATGGCAAAACGAATGAAATCGCGCTGATACGCTTGCATGAAAAAAACCCCAAATACCACGGATTTAGCTAATTAGCTTGACGCCGTGTATCATACACGCACGCGATTTTTGGGGCCATTTATGCGGATCATCAGTGTGAACGTCAATGGTATTCAGGCTGCAGTCGAGCGCGGTTTGCTCAGTTGGCTGCAGGCACAGAATGCCGACGTCATCTGCCTGCAGGACACCCGTGCCTCCGCCTTTGAACTGGACGACCCAGCCTTCCAACTGGATGGCTACTTCCTTTATGCCTGCGATGCTGAAGTCCCTGCCCAAGGCGGCGTGGCTTTGTATTCGCGGTTGCAACCGAAGGCTGTCATCAGCGGTCTCGGTTTCGAGACGGCCGACCGCTACGGGCGCTACCTGCAAGCAGATTTCGACAAAGTCAGTATTGCCACCTTGCTGCTTCCTTCGGGGATGAACGGCGATGAGGACTTGAACCAGAAGTTCAAGCTCATGGACGACTTCGGCAAGTACCTGGACAAACAGCGGCGCAAACGTCGCGAGTACATTTATTGTGGCTCGCTGTACGTCGCGCAGCAGAAGCTCGACATCAAAAACTGGCGCGACAGCCAGCAATCACCGGGCTTCCTGGCGCCGGAACGCGCCTGGATGGACGAGATTGTCGGCAACATGGGCTACGTAGATGCCCTGCGCGAAGTCAGCCGCGAAGGCGACCAGTACAGCTGGTGGCCGGACAACGAACAGGCCGAGATGCTGAATCTGGGCTGGCGCTTCGACTACCAGATCCTGACTCCAGGGCTGCGGCGCTTCGTGCGCAGCGCACGCCTGCCACGTCAGCCACGGTTCTCGCAGCATGCGCCGCTGATCGTCGACTACGACTGGACGCTGACCATCTAAGCGGCCTTTCGCAGACACAAAAAAACCGACATCACTGTCGGTTTTTTTGTGGGCGATCGTTCGTTATTTGATCAACCGCCAGGTGAACGGATAACGGTACGGGAAACCTTCGTTGGCTTTCACCCCGCCGATAATCGTCAACACCAGCGCCGCGATGGCCAGCAGGCCAAACAGCACGAACCCGATGAGCAACAGCATCAGCACGAAGCAGATCATCGAAGCGATCGCCACAGTGATCTGAAAATTCAGCGCTTCCTTGCCCTGGGCGTCGATGAACGGATCGGTCTCGCGCTTCATCTGCCACAGAACCAGCGGCCCGATCAGCGTGCCGAACGGAATCCAGATCCCCAGCAAGGCGGACAAGTGACAAAACATGGCCCATTGGCGAACCTCCTGGCTCGGTTTGGGCAGCAACTCTTGCTCATCACTCATTGCGTCCTCCTTGCGGGTTACGAACCTGCTCAGTCGGCCAGTGCAGCCTTTTGCAGTTCGAAGATTTCGTTCATGCCTTTCTTCGCCAGTTCCAGCATCGCGTTCAGCTCTTCAGGCTGGAACGGGGCGCCTTCGGCAGTGCCCTGCACTTCGATGAAACCACCGGTGCTGGTCATCACCACGTTGAGGTCGGTCTCGGCGGCGGAATCTTCAAGATAGTCCAGATCCAGCACCGGCTCGCCCTGGTACATGCCCACGGAAACGGCGCCGATCATTTGCTTGAGCGGGTCGCCGCCTTTCAGGCCGCCGCGCTTCTTGATCACTTTCAGTGCATCGACCAGCGCAACCATGGCGCCGGTGATCGACGCGGTGCGGGTACCGCCATCGGCCTGGATCACGTCGCAGTCGACGTACAGGGTGACGTCGCCCAGCTTGGACATGTCCAGCGCAGCGCGCAGGGAACGGCCGATCAGGCGCTGGATTTCCAGGGTACGACCACCCTGCTTGCCACGGCTGGCTTCACGCTGGTTACGCTCGCCAGTGGCGCGCGGCAGCATGCCGTATTCGGCGGTCAGCCAACCCTGGCCCTGGCCTTTAAGGAAACGCGGCACGCCGTTTTCGACGCTGACGGTGCAGATGACTTTGGTATCACCGAATTCGACCAGTACGGATCCCTCGGCGTGTTTGGTGTAGTTGCGGGTAATGCGGATCGAGCGGAGCTGATCGGCAGCGCGACCACTTGGACGTTTCATAGGAGATACCTGTACTGGGGACGGAAAACTGCGGAGCATTATAGAGCCGCGCACCGCGCCTGGGCACTCGTTAAAAAATCCGGCCGACGACCGAAGGCCCTGAAACGCGCTTCGCCGACGGCCTGCAGCCCTTTGTCACACCGTGTGTTTGGGCGCATCTGCCGCACTGCGCTACAATCCTGCGCCTTTGCTGCCAGTCGGCTTAAATTCATTGATATCGAGCTGCGGAGCTTCCATTCGCGCCGATCTGTATCGCGAGGTCACCCCATGGTGCACAGCATGACCGCCTTCGCCCGCGTCGAAAAAGCCGGCGTTCAGGGCACCCTGAGCTGGGAACTGCGCTCGGTCAACAGCCGCTACCTGGAACCCCACCTGCGCCTGCCGGAGTCGTTTCGCGACCTCGAAGGCGCCGTCCGCGAAGCCCTGCGCCAGGGCCTGTCGCGCGGCAAACTGGAATGCACCCTGCGTTTCACCGAGGAAAGCACCGGCAAGCCGCTGCAAGTGGATCGCGAGCGCGCCGCGCAACTGGTCGCCGCGGCCGAAACCGTTGCCGGCCTGATCAAGAACCCGGCCGCGCTGAACCCGCTGGAAGTGCTGGCCTGGCCGGGCGTACTGGTCGCCGACGCCACCGACCCGCAGGCGTTGAACGCCGAGGCGCTGGCTCTGTTCAATCAAGGCCTGAAAGACCTCAAGGCCGGCCGCGAACGCGAAGGCGCGGAGCTGGCCCGCCTGATCAACGACCGCCTGACCTCCATCGAGGAAGACGTGGTGACCCTGCGCGAACTGGTTCCGCAGATGCTCGCTACCCAGCGCCAGAAAGTCCTCGACCGTTTCGCCGACATGAAGGCCGAGATGGACCCGCAGCGTCTGGAACAGGAAATGGTCATGCTCGCACAAAAGAGCGACGTGGCCGAAGAACTGGATCGCCTGAGCACCCACATCATCGAAGTTCGCCGGGTGCTCAAGTCCGGCGGTGCCGCCGGCCGGCGCCTGGACTTCCTGATGCAGGAGCTCAACCGCGAAGCCAACACACTGGGCTCCAAGGCCTTCGACCCGCGCAGCACCCAGGCGGCGGTCAACCTCAAGGTGTTGATCGAGCAGATGCGCGAACAAGTGCAGAATATTGAGTAAGGCTACCCCCGACATGACCCACAGCACCGGCACCCTGTACATCATTTCCGCCCCTTCGGGCGCGGGCAAGAGCAGCCTGGTCAAGGCCCTGACCGACGCCAACCCGGAAATCCGCGTCTCGATTTCCCACACCACCCGCGCCATGCGCCCGGGCGAAGTGGACGGCGTGAACTATCACTTCGTAACCCGCGAAGAGTTCGTGAAGATGGGCGAGCACGGCGACTTCCTGGAACGCGCCGAAGTCTTCGGCAACTTCTACGGCACCTCGCAAAGCCGCCTGCAGCAGACCCTGGACGAAGGTCACGACCTGATTCTCGAGATCGACTGGCAAGGCGCCGAGCAAGTGCGCAAGCTGATGCCGCAGGCCCGTTCGATCTTCATTCTGCCGCCTTCGCTGCAGGCCCTGCACCAGCGCCTGACCAACCGTGGCCAGGACAGCGACGAGATCATCGACGGCCGGATGCGTGAAGCGGTCAGCGAGATGAGCCACTACGTCGAGTACGACTACCTGATCATCAACGATGATTTCGCCCACGCGCTGGACGATCTGAAAGCGATTTTCCGCGCCAATCAGCTGCAACAGAAACGCCAACAAGTGCGTTTCGGCAAATTGCTGGCGGAATTGCTGGGCTGAAACAGCACTTCCCAAAACCGCTGCAAGGGCTTTACATTGGCACTTGCAGCGCGTTGAAGAGTCTGGTCAAAAAATCAGCGCTTCCCTAATCGCTGGTGATTTTTTAAACTGTTGAGTCCGCTCGCCCAACCGGGCAGCGCGCATATTGCATTCGCTCCGAGGAATACCATGGCCCGCGTAACCGTTGAAGACTGCCTAGAACACGTGGAAAACCGCTTTGAGCTGGTCATGCTCTCTACCAAGCGTGCCCGTCAACTGGCCACCGGCGGCAAAGAGCCCCTGGTTCAGTGGGAAAACGACAAACCGACCGTAGTTGCGCTGCGTGAAATCGCTGAAGGCCTGATGAGCTACGAGTTCATCGCCGAGCAGGAAATCGTTCACGAAGACCCTGTCTTCGCTGCGTTCGAGGACGAGTCCAACGAGGCCGTCTAAGCCTATGCCTGGTCGACGTAGCACGGCGCGGGATCACAGCCTACGGCAGGAGACATCATGCCGAGCATAGACGCCCTCGCCGATCGCTTATCGACCTACCTCGGCAATGACCAGGTCAACCTGGTCCGCCGAGCGTATTTCTACGCCGAACAAGCCCACGACGGCCAACGCCGCCGTAGCGGCGAGGCGTACGTCACGCATCCTCTTGCCGTGGCCAATATTCTTGCCGACATGCACATGGACCATCAGAGCCTGATGGCCGCGATGCTGCATGACGTGATCGAAGACACCGGTATCGCCAAGGAAGCGCTGCAAGCGCAGTTCGGTGAAACCGTGGCCGAACTGGTCGACGGGGTCAGCAAACTGACCCAGATGAACTTCGAAACCAAGGCTGAAGCCCAGGCGGAAAACTTCCAGAAGATGGCCATGGCCATGGCGCGCGACATTCGCGTGATCCTGGTCAAGCTCGCCGACCGTCTGCACAACATGCGTACGCTGGAAGTGCTGTCCGGCGAAAAACGCCGACGCATCGCCAAGGAAACCCTCGAGATCTACGCCCCCATCGCCAACCGCTTGGGCATGCACGCGATCCGCATCGAATTCGAAGACCTCGGCTTCAAGGCGATGCATCCGATGCGTTCCGCGCGGATCTACCAGGCCGTCAAACGCGCCCGGGGCAACCGCAAGGAAATCGTCAACAAGATCGAAGAGTCCCTTGGCCACTGCCTCGCCATCGACGGCATCCAGGGTGAAGTCAGCGGTCGCCAGAAACACCTCTACGGCATCTACAAGAAAATGCGCGGCAAGCGTCGGGCCTTCAACGAGATCATGGACGTCTACGCGTTCCGGATCATCGTCGACAAGGTCGATACCTGCTACCGCGTGCTGGGTGCCGTACATAATTTGTACAAACCGTTGCCGGGGCGATTCAAGGATTACATCGCGATCCCCAAGGCCAACGGCTATCAGTCGCTGCACACCACGCTGTTCGGCATGCACGGTGTACCGATCGAGATCCAGATCCGCACCCGCGAAATGGAAGAGATGGCCAACAACGGCATCGCCGCCCATTGGCTGTACAAATCCAGCGGCGACGAACAGCCGAAAGGCACCCATGCCCGCGCTCGCCAGTGGGTCAAGGGCGTGCTGGAGATGCAGCAACGTGCCGGCAACTCGCTGGAATTCATCGAGAGCGTGAAGATCGACCTGTTCCCGGACGAGGTCTACGTGTTCACGCCCAAAGGCCGGATCATGGAGCTGCCCAAAGGCTCCACGGCGGTCGACTTTGCCTACGCGGTACACACCGACGTCGGCAACAGCTGCATCGCCTGCCGGATCAACCGTCGTCTCGCACCGCTGTCCGAACCGCTGCAAAGCGGCTCCACGGTCGAGATCGTCAGCGCCCCCGGCGCGCGGCCGAACCCGGCGTGGCTCAACTTCGTGGTCACCGGCAAGGCGCGCACACACATCCGCCATGCGCTGAAACTGCAGCGCCGCTCCGAATCCATCAGCCTCGGCGAACGCCTGCTGAACAAGGTGCTCAACGGCTTCGACAGCGCGCTGGAACAGATTCCGGCCGAACGCGTGAAGGCGATGCTCACCGAGTACCGCCTCGAACTGATCGAAGACCTGCTCGAAGACATCGGCCTGGGCAACCGCATGGCCTATGTCGTGGCGCGCCGCCTGCTCGGCGAAGGCGAACAACTGCCAAGCCCGGAAGGCCCGCTGGCGATTCGCGGCACCGAAGGCCTGGTCCTCAGCTACGCCAAATGCTGCACGCCGATCCCGGGCGACCCGATTGTCGGTCACCTGTCGGCGGGCAAAGGCATGGTCGTGCACCTGGACAACTGCCGCAACATCAGCGAAATCCGTCACAACCCGGAAAAATGCATCCAGCTCTCGTGGGCCAAGGATGTCACCGGCGAATTCAACGTCGAACTGCGCGTCGAGCTGGAACACCAGCGCGGCCTGATCGCCCTGCTGGCCAGCAGCGTCAACGCAGCCGACGGCAATATCGAGAAAATCAGCATGGACGAACGCGATGGCCGCATCAGCGTTGTCCAGTTGGTGGTCAGCGTCCACGACCGTGTGCACCTGGCCCGCGTGATCAAGAAACTGCGCGCCCTGACCGGGGTGATCCGCATCACCCGCATGCGTGCATAACTCAAACATTACAAGGAGTCATACATGACCAAGACCGTTATCACCAGCGACAAGGCCCCGGCCGCCATCGGTACTTACTCCCAGGCGATCAAGGCCGGTAACACCGTTTACATGTCGGGTCAGATTCCCCTCGATCCAAAAACCATGGAGCTGGTCGAAGGCTTCGAAGCCCAGACCGTCCAGGTGTTCGAGAACCTGAAAGCCGTGGCCGAAGCCGCCGGTGGTTCGTTCAAGGACATCGTCAAGCTGAACATCTTCCTCACCGACCTGAGCCACTTCGCCAAGGTCAACGAGATCATGGGCAAGTACTTCGACCAGCCGTACCCGGCGCGCGCCGCCATCGGCGTGGCAGCCCTGCCAAAGGGTTCGCAGGTTGAAATGGATGCCATTCTGGTCATCGAGTAATGCGCACGGCGCGGTCTAATACACCGCGCCGACTGCTCTGCGGTAAAGAAAAGGTTTTGAAAGGATTCCACCATGCGCAAAGCGCTTGCTCTCTCGCTGCTCGCCATTTTCCTCGGCGGTTGCGCCAGCAACCCTGCCGACCGTGACATCAGCGGTACCTGGATCAATCAGGTCGCCATCGATGCCGCTGCCAAGGGCGGCCCCCTGCGCGAAGCGCTTCAGGCTTACGGCCCGAACCTGGAGTGGGACGTCAACACCAAGGCCGGTCAGGCCCGCTACACCAACGGTTTCGAAAACGTCGAAGGTCGCCTGCTCGGCGAACAGTCCGGTGCCTGGAAAGTCGATTTCTATGGCAGCTCCGCCAGCGAGCTGAAACGTGATGGTGGTCAACTGCAACAAGCCGCCAATGAAAACGAACCGGAACAGGTCTTCGACCGCGCACAGATTCCGGTGCCGGAAGGCGCACCGATCGGCGCCAGCTTCGAACGCGCACTGTATTCCGCGTATCTGGGCGGCAACTGGACGATCACCAGCGGCCAGGGCGAAGGCGCCACCGTGCAATTCCAGGCTGACGGACAAGTCTCCGGCCTGCCGGGCGCCGACCGCTATGCGCTGTGCCTCGCAGGCGATTGCGCATCGATGAGCAGCGGCAACGACAGCATGTGGTTGCAGCAGAACGGTCAGGGCAATAACTGGATCTTTGTGCGCAAGGGCAAAGAGCTGGAAATCCTGCATGCCGTGAACACCGCGCTGGCGGACGAACAACCGCAGTTCACCCCGGGTGAACGCAAGTGGTTGCTTGAGAAGCAGTGATCGGCGCTTGAGACAAAAAAGGCGGGAGCAAGCATTTGCTCCTGCCTTTTTTACGCCCGAAGATCAGCAGCGCCCCTCAAGAATCGCGGCATAGCCCTCGCGATAACTCGGATACTTCGGCACCCAACCCAGCGCCTTCGCCCAGGCATTGCTGCAACGCTTGCTGCCGGTGCGACGCACGCTCTCGTCTTCCGACCATTCGGTGACACCCAGATACTCACGCAACCACGCCACCACCTCGGCCAGCGGCGCCGGCGCATCGTCCACGCCGATATAGATGTCATCCAGCGTCACGCCTTTGCGATCCGCCTCCAGCAAGAACGCCATCAACCCCGCCGCGTCATCGGCATGGATGCGATTGCCATACAGCGGTGGATCGACCGCCACCCGATAACCCCGACGCACCTGGGTCAGCAGCCACTCACGGCCGGGGCCGTAAATGCCGGTCAGGCGCACGATGCTCGCGGGGATGCCAGAGTTGAGCGCAACCTGCTCGGCCTCCAGCATCAATCGACCGGAATAACCCGCAGCGACAGTTTCGGATTTTTCATCGACCCATTCGCCGTTCTGCTGCCCGTAAACACTGCTGCTGGAAACGAACAGCAGCCGCTCCGGCTCCTGACCGTAATCGTTCAGCCAACCCAGCACATGCTGCAAACCCTGCACATACGCCGCGCGATAACCGGCCTCATCGTGATCAGTGGCCGCCGCGCTATACACCAGGTAATCGATAGCGCCCACCGGCCACGTCTCGGGGCAATCCTCATTGAACAAGTCACCGGCCACACCGATAACGCCGTCCGGCAAACGTGAAATATCACGGCGCAGGCCGTAGACCTGGAAGCCGGCAGCCAGCAATTGCGTGGCCAGACGGCTGCCGACATCACCGCAACCGGCGATCAAAACAGAAGGCGCGGACATCAAAAATCTCCCATCGGAAAGCGACAGACTAGCCTCGACAAGGGACGAGCGGCTAGCAATGAAGGAAAAAAAGCAACTCTATTACTTCTGTTAACAAGAATTACTTGCAATAATGCACGCCACTTTTGTTCTCGGCCTCACGAGGCCTGGAAGAGCATTACCGTTTTTCTATCTCAGGTCCGGCCAGCATGACACGCATTCAAAACTCCGCTTCGCCAACCAACCGACCTCGCGCCTGGAGCGCCGTGGCTGCCCTGCTGCTCAGCCTGATGCTGGCGCCAGTCGCCGCATTCGCTGACGCCCAGGCCCCGGCCGCGCCAGCCGCCACCGAGCAAAGCGCTCCGGCCGCCGCACCCGCGACCGACCCGGTGCAGGCCGTAGAGGCCAGCGCCGCCGACGCGCCGGAAGTCCTCGAAGCCGACAACACTCTGGGCATGGCCCACGACCTGTCGCCATGGGGCATGTACCAGAACGCCGACGTGATCGTTAAAGCCGTGATGATCGGCCTGGCCATCGCCTCGATCATCACCTGGACCATCTGGATCGCCAAGGGCTTCGAGCTGATGGGCGCCAAGCGTCGTCTGCGCGGCGAGATTGCCGCCCTGAAAAAAGCCGCCACGCTCAAAGAGGCCAGCGCCACCGCCGCGAAGGAAGGCACCCTCGCCAACCTGCTGGTACACGACGCGCTGGAAGAAATGCGCCTGTCGACCAACGCCCGCGAGAAAGAAGGCATCAAGGAACGCGTCAGCTTCCGCCTCGAGCGCCTGGTTGCCGCCTGTGGCCGCAACATGAGCAGCGGCACCGGCGTCCTCGCCACCATCGGTTCCACCGCACCGTTCGTCGGTCTGTTCGGTACCGTGTGGGGCATCATGAACAGCTTCATCGGCATCGCCAAAACCCAGACCACCAACCTTGCCGTCGTAGCACCGGGTATCGCTGAAGCGCTGCTGGCTACCGCACTGGGTCTGGTAGCCGCGATTCCTGCCGTGGTCATCTACAACGTCTTCGCCCGCTCCATCGCCGGTTACAAGGCTCAGGTGTCCGATGCGTCGGCTCAGGTGCTGCTGCTGGTCAGCCGCGACCTCGACCACCAGCCTGAGCGCAACAGCTCGCAACCGCACATGGTGAAAGTGGGGTAATCGGCCATGGGCCTGCATTTGAAAGAAGGCGCAGACGACGATCTGGCCGAGAACCACGAAATCAACGTCACGCCGTTCATCGACGTGATGCTGGTGCTGTTGATCATCTTCATGGTGGCCGCGCCGCTGGCCACCGTGGACATCAAGGTTGACCTGCCTGCCTCGACCGCCAAACCGGCGCCGCGGCCGGAGAAACCGGTGTTCCTCAGCGTGAAGGCTGACCAGCGCCTGTTCCTGGGCGATGACGAAGTGAAGGCCGAAACCCTCGGCGCCGCACTCGACGCCAAGACCCAGGGCAAGAAAGACACGACGATCTTCTTCCAGGCCGACAAAGGCGTGGATTACGGCGACCTGATGAGCGTGATGGATAACCTGCGCGCCGCCGGTTACCTGAAGGTCGGTCTGGTCGGACTCGAGAGCGCAGTCAAGAAATGATCACGACGCGCCATAAGCTGACGCGTTACAGCGGTAGCCTGGCCGTGGTGCTGGGTGTTCACGCGCTGGCCATCGCGCTGGCGCTGAACTGGACCGCCCGCCCGCCCATCGAATTGCCGCCGCAGGCAATGATGGTCGAGCTGGCACCGGTTCCGGCCCCACCACCGCCCGCACCGCCGAAAGTCGTCACGCCACCGCAGCCACCGGCTCCGGTTGAAGAACTGCCGATCCCGAAACTGGCCGAAGCGCCGAAAGCCGAGATCGCGGTGCAGAAACCGAAACCCAAGCCGAAACCCAAACCGCCGAAGCCGATCGAGAAGAAACTGCCCGATCCGCCGAAGGAGAAACCGTCCGAAGAGAAGCCGGCCGATACCCAGCCGACTCAGGCCCCGACGGAGAAATCAGTCCAGCCTGCACCGGGCCCGTCGCCTGCACAATTGGCCGCCAAGGCCAGCTGGCAAGGTACCCTGCTCGCGCATCTGGCCAAGTACAAGAAGTACCCGGCCAGCGCTCAGGCACGGGGCAAGGAAGGCTTGAACCGGTTGCGTTTCGTGGTTGATGGCGAAGGCAACGTGCTGTCGTTCGAACTGGTGGGCCGCTCCGGCAACGCCGATCTGGACCGGGCCACCCTGGAAATGATCCGCCGCGCCCAACCGCTGCCCAAGCCGCCGGCCGACATGCTGACCAATGGCGCGATCGAAATCGTTGCGCCGTTTGTGTACTCGCTGGAACGCCGCCGCTGATCCGCACTCGCGGATCCCGGCCTGATCCAGCCCAGAAGGCACCGAAAGGTGCCTTTTGCTTATCCATCCACGGCAAACCGGCATTGCCCGGTGTCGCATTCATCACTCAGTCTGATAACGTGCGTCTATCGATTGCAGCCGGTATGCTTGGCCCGCATCTTCATGGACGCTTGCTATGACTCTCACAGAATTACGCTACATCGTTACCCTCGCCCAAGAGCAGCATTTCGGCCACGCGGCCGAGCGTTGCCACGTCAGCCAGCCGACCCTGTCGGTGGGCGTGAAAAAGCTTGAAGACGAACTCGGTGTGCTGATTTTCGAGCGCAGCAAAAGCGCCGTACGCCTGACACCCGTCGGCGAAGGTATCGTCGCCCAGGCGCAGAAAGTGCTGGAGCAGGCCCAAGGCATTCGCGAACTGGCCCAGGCCGGCAAGAACCAGTTGACCGCCCCGCTGAAAGTCGGCGCGATCTACACCGTCGGCCCGTACCTGTTCCCGCACCTGATTCCGCAACTGCACCGGGTCGCCCCGCAGATGCCGTTGTACATCGAAGAAAACTTCACCCACGTGCTGCGCGACAAATTGCGCAACGGCGAACTGGACGCGATCATCATCGCCCTGCCGTTCAACGAAGCCGACGTGCTGACCCTGCAACTCTACGACGAGCCGTTCTACGTCCTGATGCCGGCCCAGCACCCGTGGACCCAGAAAGAATCCATCGACGCCGCGCTGCTCAACGACAAGAGCCTGTTGCTGCTTGGTGAAGGCCACTGCTTCCGCGATCAAGTGCTGGAAGCCTGCCCGACCCTGACCAAGGGCAACGACGGCGCCAAGCACACCACGGTCGAATCCAGCTCGCTGGAAACCATCCGCCACATGGTCGCGTCCGGCCTGGGCATCTCGATCCTGCCGCTGTCGGCAGTGGACAGCCATCACTACGCCCCGGGCGTGATCGAAGTGCGCCCGCTGTCGGCACCGGTGCCGTTCCGCACCGTGGCCATCGCCTGGCGCGCCAGCTTCCCACGGCCGAAAGCCATCGAGATCCTCGCCGACTCCATTCGCCTGTGCTCGGTCGCCAAGCCTGCCGCGCCGGTTACGGCCGGTTAAGCCAGCGTCATGACGGAGCTGTCGCAGGTGTCGGTCACCGCACTCAAGGGTGTCGGTGAAGCCATGGCCGAGAAACTGGCCAAGGTCGGCCTGGAAAACCTTCAGGACGTGCTGTTCCACCTGCCGCTGCGTTATCAGGATCGCACCCGCGTGGTGCCGATCGGCGCGTTGCGGCCGGGGCAGGACGCCGTGGTCGAAGGCACCGTCAGCGGCGCCGACGTGGTCATGGGCCGACGCCGCAGCCTCGTCGTGCGCTTGCAGGACGGCACCGGCGGACTGAGCCTGCGCTTCTATCACTTCAGCAACGCGCAGAAAGAAGGCCTAAAGCGCGGCACGCGGATTCGCTGCTACGGCGAAGCCCGGCCCGGCGCCTCGGGGCTGGAGATCTACCACCCGGAATACCGCGCCATCAACGGCGACGAACCGCCGCCGGTGGATGAAACCCTGACCCCGGTCTACCCGCTGACCGAAGGCCTGACCCAGGCGCGTCTGCGTCAGTTGTGCATGCAGACCCTGACCCTGCTCAAACCGGCCACCCTGCCCGACTGGCTGCCGACCGAACTGGCCCGCGACTATCAACTGGCGCCACTGGCCGACGCGATCCGCTACCTGCACAACCCGCCCGCCGATGCCGACGTCGACGAACTCGCCCTCGGTCATCACTGGGCCCAGCATCGCCTCGCTTTCGAAGAACTGCTGACTCACCAGCTATCGCAGCAACGCCTGCGAGAAAGTATGCGTTCCCTGCGTGCACCGGCGATGCCGAAAGCCACCAAGCTGCCGGCGAAATACCTGGCCAACCTCGGCTTCAACCCGACCGGCGCGCAACAGCGGGTCGGCAACGAAATCGCCTACGACCTCAGTCAGCACGAACCGATGCTGCGACTGATTCAGGGCGACGTCGGTGCGGGCAAAACCGTGGTCGCCGCCCTCGCTGCGCTGCAAGCGCTTGAGGCGGGTTATCAGGTCGCCCTGATGGCGCCGACCGAGATCCTCGCCGAGCAGCACTTCATCACCTTCAAACGCTGGCTCGAACCGCTTGGCATCGACGTGGCGTGGCTGGCCGGCAAGCTTAAGGGCAAGAACCGCGTCGCCGCGCTGGAGCAGATCGCCAGCGGCACGCCGATGGTGGTCGGCACCCACGCGCTGTTCCAGGACGAAGTGCAGTTCAAGAACCTCGCGCTGGTGATCATCGACGAACAACACCGCTTCGGCGTGCAGCAGCGTCTGGCGTTGCGGCAGAAAGGCGTCGGCGGGCGCATGTGCCCGCATCAACTGATCATGACTGCCACGCCGATTCCGCGGACGCTGGCGATGAGCGCCTACGCCGACCTCGACACCTCGATCCTCGACGAACTGCCGCCCGGCCGAACTCCGGTCAACACCGTGCTGGTCACCGACACCCGCCGCGTCGAAGTCATCGAGCGGGTGCGCAGCGCCTGCGCCGAGGGCCGTCAGGCCTATTGGGTGTGCACGCTGATCGAAGAGTCCGAAGAGCTGACCTGCCAGGCCGCCGAAACCACGTTTGAAGACCTGACCGCCGCCCTCGGCGAGCTGAAGGTCGGGCTGATCCACGGCCGCATGAAACCCGCCGAGAAAGCCGCCGTCATGGCCGAATTCAAGGCCGGCAACCTGCAACTGCTGGTCGCCACCACCGTGATCGAAGTCGGCGTGGACGTACCCAACGCCAGCCTGATGATCATCGAAAACCCCGAGCGCCTGGGCCTTGCGCAACTGCACCAGTTGCGCGGTCGCGTCGGCCGGGGCAGCGCCGTCAGCCATTGCGTGCTGCTCTACCATCCGCCGCTGTCGCAGATCGGCCGCCAGCGCCTGGGCATCATGCGCGAGACCAACGACGGTTTCGTCATCGCCGAAAAAGACCTTGAACTGCGCGGCCCCGGCGAAATGCTCGGCACCCGCCAGACCGGTCTGCTGCAATTCAAGGTCGCCGACCTGATGCGCGACGCCGATCTGCTGCCCGCCGTGCGCGATGCCGCCCAGGCCTTGCTCGAACGCTGGCCTACCCACGTCAGCCCGTTGCTCGACCGCTGGCTGCGACACGGGCAGCAATACGGCCAAGTGTGAGCACCGTCGCAGTTTCTGACAGCTCGTTCCAACCAAGCTGGTTATACTCCTGCAATTGTTTCAAAAACGGATACAGACCATGACCGAAGCTGCTCTCGCCCCCGAATCACCGCACGCTCCGTCTGTTATTCGGCTGCTGCTCAACAAGCTGGGCGTCGCCTACGAAGAAGTGCTCGACCACCACGGCCTCAATGCCTCGCGCAAAGTGCAGGCCGTGTTGCTGGACGACGCGGTCGGTGCGCTGATGGTGCTGTTTCCACAGAGCCAGTTGCTGGATCTCAACCGCCTCGCCGAACTGACTGGCCGTCGCCTGACCGCCGTGTCCACCGAGCGCCTGGAAAAGATGCTCGGCAAACACAGCCTGAGCCTGCTGCCGGGCCTGCCGGCGCTGACCAGTTCGCCGTGCCTCTACGAAGAAAGCCTGCTGCGCGAGCCGAAGTTGCTGATCAACTCCGGCGAGCCGGGCCTGCTGCTGGAAATCGCCAGCGAAGACTTCAAGACCATGCTGACCAAGGCAAGCGCCGCCAACTTCGGCGAAGCCCTGAGCAGCATCCGCCCGAACCTCGACCGCCCGGACGATGACCGCGAGGAAATCACCCAGGCCGTGCAGGCGTTCACCGCGCGGCGCATCCAGCAGCGTCTGGAAGCGACCATCGAGATTCCGCCGCTGGCCGAAACCGCACAAAAAATCATCAAGCTGCGCGTCGACCCCAACGCCACCATCGACGACATCACCGGCGTGGTCGAAACCGACCCGGCGCTGGCCGCGCAAGTGGTGAGCTGGGCGGCGTCGCCGTACTACGCCTCGCCGGGCAAGATCCGTTCGGTGGAAGACGCGATCGTCCGCGTATTGGGCTTCGATCTTGTGATCAACCTGGCGTTGGGCCTGGCCCTCGGCAAGACCCTGAGCCTGCCGAAAGATCATCCGCAACACACCACGCCGTACTGGCAGCAATCGATCTACACCGCCGCCGTCATCGAAGGCCTGACCCGCGCCATGCCGCGTGCCCAGCGCCCGGAATCCGGCCTGACCTACCTCGCCGGCCTGCTGCACAACTTCGGCTACCTGCTGCTGGCCCACGTGTTCCCGCCGCACTTCTCGCTGATCTGCCGCCACCTGGAGGTCAACCCGCACCTGTGCCACAGCTATGTCGAGCAACACCTGCTGGGCATCAGCCGCGAACAGATCGGCTCCTGGCTGATGCGCTACTGGGACATGCCGGACGAACTGGCCACCGCCCTGCGCTTCCAGCACGACCCGAACTACGACGGCGCCTACGCCGAATACCCGAACCTCGTCTGCCTGGCCGTGCGCCTGCTGCGCAGTCGCGGCATCGGCTCCGGGCCGGATGAAGACATTCCGGATGCGCTGCTGGAGCGTGTTGGCCTGACTCGCGATAAGGCCAATGATGTGGTCAGCAAAGTGCTTGAGGCTGAAGTGCTGCTGCGGGAACTGGCTTCGCAGTTCAGCCAGGCCTGATTTGCGCTCATAAAAAAGGCCCCACACTCAACCGAGTGTGGGGCCTTTGTATTTGATCGTTCCCGCGCTCTGGAATGCAGCCGTGACGCTCCGCTTCACAGCCTCACCCCAGACTCAAGCAGCCTTCGGCTTGGCCTTCCTCGGCTTCAAATACTTCATCAACCCCTGAAACCACATCACCAGCGCCGGATTGCCCTTGAGCTGGATCGACTTGTCCTGAATCCCCTGCATGAACGCCAACTGCTTGTTCTTCGCCTGCATCGTGGCAAACCCGAACGCCGCATCCTTGAAGGCAATCGCAAACGCCGGCTCCGCCACCACCCCGGACTTGCTGGTAATGCGCTGATCCTTTACCACGAAATGCCGCGCCACTTTCCCGTCCAGAGTCTGTAGCTGAAACACCAGATCCTTGTCACCCAACTGCTGCTGGAACGCAGGATTTGTCCGACTGGCCTTACCCATCAATAGACCCATCATCCACAGAAGAAAACGAAATTTCATGCGCACAGCCTCAAAAGGAAAGTGAACGGCTGGGGGAGTGTAAGGGATTCGGACGGATTCGCCACTATCCAAGACTGATAGAAGACGATGCAGCGCTTTTCCTGCCAGATGACTACCAAGTCACGATTTCCAACCCCTGAACCCGATCGTTCCCACGTTCTGCGTGGGAATGCATCCCGTGACGCTCCGCGTCACACCATCCCCCCGTCCTACACCTGAAGAAACACATTCCTGTAGGAGCTGCCGATAGCAGTGATTTCTTGTTCCTCTACCCCGCAAATCCTTGGGAAATGTCCTTCAAACTGCGGCGCTGTCCGTGAACTAGGCGTGCTCGGAGTTCATCGATAACCTCTTTCCGTCACCGCAAAATCGGTGACCGGATGTGCAAGTCCGAAAACCGGAGCAAATCTTTCCAACTCAAAAGGATTTACACCGATGATCGACCCAACCTTCACTGACGAAGAAGTTTCCCCTTACGAATTCCCAGACTCAAAGAAACTCCACGAAGCCGCCGAACGCGCCCTCGACCACCACTTTAAACCCACCGCCCCACGCCCCAAACGCCTGGGTGGCCTGTTCGCCCTCTGCCCCAACGCCGACGCCGAAGCCCTCATGGCCAACGCCTCCGAAGACCTCCTGTCCATCAGCGCCTTCGCCGCCAACCTGGCCGACGACCTCGACGGCCCCCGCCGCTCGATGGCACTGGGCCTGAGCAGAATGGCGGACGGCGTGCGGTTGATGGTGGAAGGGACGCTCGATCACATTGAGTTTCGGGAGTATCAGGCCAAGCCTTAGCTGAATCGCGGGCGGAAAAAAGGGGACGTTGAGTCCCCTTTTCCAACTAACCAATTACTCACCACTGACAGCCCGTATCCGGTGAGTAATCCATACTGAAATCGTGTTCGAAGGAGTACTTCTTCCCGGTTTTGTAGTTCGTATAAGTCATGCCATAGATCCGGGCACCCTGACTGACCATTTCATACTCACCCGTCAGCGCGCCCTCCGAAACCTCAACCCAAGTCGTCGTGAACTGATACGGACGATCCCCTGCCAGAATTTCTTGCTCGGTATTCCGATGCACCAGAGAAATGGCCTTCTTCGACTTGCTGTACCTGACAGCCGCTCCGCTCCATTTGGAGAAGGAGTCGTAATAAGTTCTGAGTTCGAAACTGATGCTTTTGGCGCTATCTTGCGAACGGAAGCAATAAATCTCCGTCGAGACCTCACTGTGCGCCGCCATAGGAAAGAGAACAAACAGTGCAGCAGATAAAACTCGCATTGATTTCAATCTGATCATTCCTTCAACGATTCAGAGGTAACTGAAAACGCATTCGCACTGCGCAGTTAGCGATGTCCTCCCGGAACACACGCTCACTCATTTCGCAGTGCCCATCGACGTATTGCCTCCATAACGGTTCGTCAAAGTTGTCACCCCCCAATCGCGCCATGGAAGCCGTCAGACCTTTTTCTCGATCCTGCCCCGCCATGACCGACGCAGCTTTGTAAAAGCCGTCCAGGGGTAACCCAGTCTGTAGAGCGATTAACTCTCCCAACCGGGCATTGGTTGTTTGCACCAGACACGCAAGCCTTTCGATGGGCGCTTCTGCACCGGGTAAAGCCGACTTATAGATATCCTCGCAATACGCCTCTTTGAAGCGCACCCACTTCTTTTGCACATCAGTCAGTTGCTTCTTGTCGGCGGGCGCCAAACTGACCAGCGCTTTCTTGTATTGCTCATTCAGCACTGCATCGACTTTTTCGAAAGTCTGTTGACCGCAAATGATCATATCGGGATTGGAAAAGCTGTCGGGATTGCAGGTTTCCTGGGCATGCGCAGGAACCAGCAAAGCAGCCAAAGAAACACCCGCGACCAGCCCAAAAAACGCCTTGAGTTTGATCATGATCCGGACACTCCGGCACTGCGCTCAGCTACCCGCCCAGAAGTCTTCGAGGCACCGGGCTCGGATGCGCCGCACTTCAGTTCTTTGATCTGCTCGTTTTGAATCGGAATTACACAGGCAAGGCGCTTTTCGCCGGTAGGACGTAGATCTGTCAGGCTAAGCGTCACGTGCAAACCGTCGTCCGCAAATACGTGATCTTCGAACCCGGCATAGCTATAAACCGACCTGAACGACTTACCGTCAAAACTGCAAAAGCGCTTGGAAGCCAACACCCTCCAATTACCCTCTGGCGCAAGGATTTGCACATCGAGGCACGGACTACCAAACGTGGTGACGTAACGAGCAACAACATCACCAAAGCGTTGAGAAGCAGAGTTGGAAACCTTGGCGACATCGACCACTTCACTCGGATCATCCGGTGCGACGGCGTCCAGATAAGCGGCTCGCTCCAGACTCATTCTGGCGATGCAGTTATTGGTCAGCGTGGTGTATGCCTTGGATCCGGTTTCAGTCTCTATGGCTTCTAGAGGGCATGTGGTGTCGCGCAACTTGATCCACGCGCGTTGCGAGTCTCTGGCCATGGCCATGTATGCCTTCGCTTGCTCAGGCTCACGCTTCCATTGAGACTCGAATCGAGTCATCAATAGTTTGTAGCTGGCATTGAGTTTTGCATCGGCACTCTTGCGGTCGGCTTCCACGCACTGGTCGTATTGCCAGTTCACTGTGATGACTTTGCAGTTGTCCTCCGCGAGCGCGATTGAAGCGGACAGCAGGCCTAAGGACAACGCGATAAAGCGCACAAACATGGTCAATTTTTCATTCCCTGAATGACGGATCGCTCAACTGCGCGTTGAGGTATTTTCTGCGCCTTGCCGTCGGCACTCATTGCGTCGCGGTACTGGCTGTAATAGCGCTGCGCTTCGTCTTTGCGATCAAGGCGCCAGAGTGAGTCGGCGATGTTCAACATCAGCACTGTGCGTTTACCGACGGCCTCAACGCCGCGATAGAACTTCAGCGCCAGCTCATCTTTGCCGCCCTCGGCCAGGTAAAAGCCCAAGTCGTTATAGGCCTGAACATTTTGCGCCGGGGGGTGACACGCCATGTAAGACTCTGGACTTAAAAAGACCAGACCCCATTCGATGAACTCTGCGCGGGACTGCGCCAGTTCGTTACTTGAGACATGTTTCAGCAAGTCCTTTGGAGACCTCGTCTCCAAGGCGGGAGTGAGCACTTCGCCGTCGTCGGTAACCCATTGATTGCCCTTCCACTGGCCGACACAAAAAGTGGCCGAACGATCAGCCAGCACGCAACCGGTCTCCATTGAGATAACCGTGCAATGCTGTTGCGACACTAGCTTCTCTTCACCGTTTTCGTCCGACAACATGCCGAAAATCACAGGGTCGAGCAGCAAGGTTTTCTTGTCAGGACTGAGCATATTGGAGTGCCCATCGGCGCCAATATCGGCGCCAAAGAGCGGGAAGGTTTTGCCATTGGCGGCGAACCATGCAGTCGCCGAATCCACACCGGGCATCGTCCATTCTGTAGCCCGAAACGACACCGTGTGCCCGCTGATACCAACTATTGACGGGTCCTCGGCAAACGCGCCCATAGCGCTGCACAGACTGCCGATCATCAATACCCACTTAAGGCTGCCCATAGTCGATCCTTTTCACTGACGGACTTTCCGACTGTAACTGCCTCTTCGTCACGCCATAAGCCTTGATCAGCTCTTCCCAGGAACCCTTCGAACCAAATGAGCGCTGATTGTTATCGAAGCTGTATTGCTCCAATCGCCCCGCTGTCGAGTAATACCCGCGCCATTCAGGACAGGCACCACAACCGCCATAACCGCCTATCGAAACAAGGCTACCCTTGGTGCCTTTCACACAATCCATCGCCACGACAACGTTACTCAGCATCTTTGCTTTCTTACCGTCAGACGTGAGCTGTAAAACCTTGTCGATGTTGCGGCGCAACACTTTGCCGCCAATGTTGATCGTCTGGTCGGAGCAGACCGGGATGAGGTGGGTTTCTGCGTCATCCACCGTCACGGATCGGCACGACGACACCATCACCACTTCAACACCGCCACATTGCATGACATCGCGTTGGGTGTAGGCGTCCTTCGGAGCGGCGAAAGCTGGAAGCGAGAGCAACAGCGAAAGGCTGCTCGCAAGAAAATGGTTCATCCAATCATCCTTAATCAAACAACGGCGATCACAAATCCTTGAACGTCAGCAGCCGGAACTCGTTGTTCACAAACTCGAAGTAGCGGGTTCTGAAGCGGCTTTCCAGCTCATTACCCTGCGCGTCCTCTTCCGTATCGGCCGCAATGCCGGAAACAATGAGCAGACGGCTATCAGGCCGGTTTGACAGACTTAACGCATTGCCGTCGTATGCGTTCGGCAGTCCGCCGACAACCTCCCCCGTGCGCGCATCCAGCACTTCGCCGCAAATGGCACTGCCACCACAACCGACTCGGTACAGGATGTAGTGGCCGGCAAAGTTGACCTTGCCTTTGAGTGCCTGTGCACGATCCATATCCATCATCGGGTTGCTGTGTTCTTGCGGCACCGGTTCATGATTGATGCCGGTAAACACTGGGGTGACGGTGTAATCCTTGAAATCCGGGTCAGCGGCGAAAGCCACGGAGGTGGCAATGGCCAAGAGGCAACCGAGTAGAACTGAGCATCCTTTCACGCTGTAACTCCGTAACTGAAATCTATTCGGACTGACCTTCATAACGCTGTGTCTGTGGGTTGAACTGCCACAGATGTGGCCGGGTCATGGCTACATTTTTTTTGTAGCGAATCTGCCCGCGCTTATCCCTGATGTAGGAATAGATCTCGATGTCTTTGACGTCGCCGCCGTTCTTGGGCGGACCGTCCAGAACCTTGATCCCGGCAAAGTAATCACCACCGGTATGCTTCAAGTAACCACGGCACTGGATCAGGAAGGCGTACGTCATGTCGCCGGCCGAGCCGTCACTTGAATAGGAGAGGAAGATGAAGTCGTCTCGGCCATCGCCGTTGAGATCGCCTTGCTACACCACCTTGCCACGCTCTAGAGAAAATCCGTCATCGTAGAAGCCAGAATGTATGTCTTCGACACTTTCTCCACTGTCTTTCCATTGCGTAAGAAAAGTCTTGGTATCGCTTTTCTCGTTGCAGATATCCGACGCCATCGCTGCCATCGGCAACCAGCTCATGCATAACACCAGCAGTCGTTTCACTTCACATCCTTCGAATTCATCAATTCCAATTCCCCATCCCGATACAACACTTCGCACCCCACCCACGCCAGATCCACCTGCGGCATCACCGCCGAAGGCTTGCGCAGTTCCCGCAACAACGTCGAACCATGCGACAACCGCCCGCCCATCCGCGCAATCACCGCCCGCGCTGCCTGATAGTGCGCGTGGCGCCCCGGATCGAGGGTGTCTTCCAGCAAGATGTCTTCGCCAAGGATGCCCCGCACCTGCCCCGGGTAAATCATGAATCCGGTGGCTTGTTCGGCACCTTCGCGGCCGTCCTGCCAGAAGCTGCCGTCGCGCGTGCGGATGTCCGGGTGCGGCGCAAACCAGTGTTCGCGATCCGCCAGTGGCATGGCGTGATGCAGGCGGAAGAAGATGCGCATCAGGTTGTCGCGATACCACTCGCGCACTTGCAGGTAGTAACCACGCAGGCCCGGCAGGCCGGTCGAATGAGCGAGGCGGATCAGCCCTGACCATTGCGGGAACGCCTGTAATGGCAACGCGCTCGACGCGGGTCGAGGTGTGGCCGGATCGGTCTCCCACGGCAGCCGATGAGGGCTGTTTTCCAGGTTGTCGTAAGCGGTGGGCGGTCGGCCCAGCCAGTCCCCGCCGCTGCTGGCCAGCGCCGTGGCGATACAGAGATTGCCCTGCACCACGAACACATAGAACCGGGTGAACCAGTCGGCCAGTTGCTGACCGTCAGCACCTTGGGCGACGAGGTCGGCCAGCTCTTTGTCGAAGCGCTGCAAGCCGTGCTCAAAGCTCAGCAAATGCCCGCGAGCGATGCGCTGCATGCGCAGAAACAATGGCAGCGACCACAACATCCGCAGCGGTCGCCACGGCAAATGCGGGGTCGCGCCGCCGACTTCACCGGCATAGTTGCTGGCGCTGATGCCCCAGTCGGCCAACCGTGCGAGAAACAGGTCATTGTTGATGTAGGACGCGCCGCCAAACACCGCCGTGAACGGCTCGTTGTCCTGCAACACCCGCGCATCCCAACGAGCCATGATCGCCGGAATGCTCGCGGCGGCCCGGCGCTGGGCGTACTCCACCAGCACGCTGGGTTGCGGCGGCAGGATCTCGGCGATGTTGGCGGCCGTCAGGTGCCGGCGCCAGCCGTAGTCGCTGATCGGCCGATATTGCAGCAGCCACAGTTGCGAACCGTCCCAGGCCCATTCGACATCGCCCGGCACATAGTGGAACACCCGCAAGACATCCTGGAGAAAGCACCACAGCACGTCTTCGGTCAAACCATGGGTTGCCGTGAACGTGCCACTGCGCCAGGCATCGCCGAGCCGCGAAAGCGTCGCCCGTTCCGGGCTGATCTGACCATCGGCAAGGGACTCAAGATGACCTTCAACCCATTCGAGTTCCACCGACAGATGACGCACAAACGCGATGCCCGACACCTGCGGCGTGATGAAGCGCTGCACCACCACTTCCTCGACACCTTCGGCAGTCAGCTCGGCAATGCGCGCCGGCACGTTGGCGGCCGGCTCGCGCAGGTAGGTCGTGCTCAAACCGGCATTTGCCGAGTCGGCCTGATCTTCACCATAACTGGAAGAACGCACCGCCCAGGTCGCCTGTGGTTGGCTGGCGAGGAAGGTCGGTAGTCGCGGGTCGTTGCAATCGTTGAGGGTCAGCGCCGCCGGCACCGGTTGCCGGGCCAGTTCCGCCAGACGCAAACGCCCACCCTTGGTGTGCGCGACGAAGCCGCGCTCGCCCGACTCCAGCCACTGCGCAAACTGCGCGGGCGCGTCGATCCACGGGTAATGACCCCAACCGGGTTTCAGGCTGATGGTCAGGTCTGCGCGCGCAAGAATCGCCGACCATGCCGCCGCTTGCTCGATGCCCAGTACCTTGTCCTGATCGCCCCAGACCAGTTCGACCGGGTCGGTGATCCACTCCAGCAATGGCAGCGCGGTGTCGGCACGGATCAGATCCCAGTGCGGCACAAACGCACGGCAACGCGCATAACCGGCGCCCATGCGCTGGTACTGCGCGGGCGTCCAGGTCTGATTGGAGAACTTGCGCGCGAACAGCGTGGGCTTGTTCGACAGCAGCCAGTGAATGGTCTTGCGGATCGGCAGCGGTGACATCAGCGCCGGCAATCGGCGCTGCCACAAAAAGGCGCCCACCGGCGCCAGCAACACACTGCGAGAAAAGTGCCCGGGCCGACATTGCAGCGCATGCAGCACCAGCAACGCGTTGACCCCGACGGCCATGATCGCGCTGCCTTTTTGCGTCATCGCCAACAAGGTCTGGGCGTAAGCCGCCAGATCCTCGCAGGGCGGCTGCGGGTTGGCGCCGAAGCCCGGCAGCTCCAGCGGCACCACGTCGTAACGCTGAAAATGCGGCAGCGCATCATCCCACCAATCGGCGGCGCTACCGTTGCCGGCCAGCAGGTACATCAGGGGCTTGCTCATGGGCGATCCTCAGGCCAGATCGCGCAGCGCGGCGTCGAGGGTCGGATAGCGGAACGTGTAGCCCGCCTCGCTCAAACGCTGCGGCACCACGCGCTGACCGTCGAAAAACAGCTGAGCCATTTCCCCAGCCAACGCACGCACTGGCGCGGCTGGAATGTGGAACCACACCGGACGCTTGAGGACTTTGCCGACGTTCTCGGCGAACGCTGCCTGACTGACGGTTTCGGGAGCGACCATGTTGTAGGTGCCGCGCAAATTTTCATCGTGGAAGGATCGAGCGATCACCTGAATCACATCGTCGCGATGCACCCAACTCATGATCTGCTGACCGTCGCCCATCCGCCCGCCGAAACCCAGACGGAACGGAATCCGCAATGGCAACAACGCACCGCCCGGCCCGAACACCACGCCGAGGCGCAGCACCACCTGGCGCACGCCAAACTGCGTGGCGGGTTTCGCCGAAGCCTCCCAACGCGCACAGAGTTCGGCCATGAAACCGTCGCCCTTTCTGGCTTGTTCATCGAGGCTTTCGCTGGCATCGCGCACGCCGTAGAAACCGATGGCCGAGGCCTGAATCCACAGCGCCGGTTTATGGCTCGTGCACTTCAGCCAGGTCATCAAGGCTTCGGTGGTATCGACCCGACTGGCGAGCAGTTGCGCCTGACGCTTAGGACTCCAGCGCGGCCCGGCGACCGGTGCGCCAGCCAGATTGATCACCACGTCGAAGGGTTCGTCGCAGCCAAGTTCGCTCAACAAACGCACACAACGAACGCGACCATCGAACAGGTTCGCCGCTTTCAACGGATCCCGCGCCAGCAAGCTGACGGTGTGGCCAGCGTCGAGTAACTGATTGACCACGGCTTCACCGATAAACCCGGTGCCACCAGTGATCAGCACGCGCTTGTAGGCGCCGCCGACAAAGGGGTTGGACTTGCTCACGGTCCTTTCTGGCGAGGATTTCCGACGATCATGGCGCAGCAACCAGACCAGCGGCGGCAACAGCACCAGCAGCGCAAAACCGTCGAGCCACAGATGCGACCAGACCTGTTTTTGCGCGGAAAACCACATGTCCTGCGGTGCCCATAACAGGACGCCCGCCATCAACCAGCCCCAAATTGCAGGAGCTTTAAGGCGGTTGCCGAGGTGCACCAACGCGAGCATGTACAGCGAATAGCTTTGTAGCGTCGCACCGAACAGTGCGAGCCACCACACCTGCTGCTCGTGACCGGCGGCAGGGACCGGGTCGGCGCCCCAGAATGCGAGTTCGAGGGTGTGCAAATAGCCGTCGAGTAATCCGGAATGACCGGCCCAGGTCAGCGTGAGACCGGCGAGCACATGCACAATTGCCGCGGCATACAGCCACAGCACCATCGCGGGGCGAAGAGAGAAAGAGGGGGCTGGCATTCCGTGTCCTGAGCGCATTCCTTGAGGGCGGGGAGTTTAAAGGAAAATGGGGGTTGTCAGATGCACAAGCGTTAAACGCTTACCGTGACGGGCCCACGCCCAACAAGTGCGGAAGCGCATCAAGCACGACCCCGAACTTCAAATGCAGTGGCTCGCCTTGATCGGCTCTGGACCTTGCGACTTCAATCGCGCCACGTTGTCGATGCTCAGCCGGTGACCTTTATCAGCCGCCATTTGATAACAGGCTAACGCTCGGGACATATCCTTTGTTCCCAACTCGCCACCCTCAAAGGTAGAAGCCAGATAACTCATTCCCTCTATGGAGCCCATGTTGATTGCTCGAATGACCTGCTCTTCTGCCTGCTTGGGATGAAGACAAGGACCGTTATAGTCGGTGGAGTTTCCTGAACAAAGAAACGTGGCATAGCCCAACGCACCACTCGGTATTTTCGAGGCCGCTTTGAACAACGCCTCAACCTTGCTCGTTTCCAACTGAGACGCCATCTGCGAAAGGCTCAAGCTTGCCGCTGAGAGACTCGCCTGTGGGTCACCCGACTCTGCTGCACAGACATAGTTTTCCAGAGACGCTTCAATCAACTCCCCAGTCAGAGGGTATTGCTCAAGAAAACCTAACCCTCCTAAAGCTTCAGCACGTTGTTCGCAGAAATTCTCAGCGCGGCTCATTCCGGGGTTACGAGTTGCGACAAGATCCTTCTCACTCACTGACCAATCCTCAATCCCCTCAAGCACCCAACATGCCTGACGAGAGAAGTTGAAGATTTTCACATTGCTGTTGCCCGCCCGCTTATCGACCACGTTGACGTGACTGTCATCGACCTCTTCAATCTCGACTCCAGGTGTCTTGCCGGGTGTGATGGCGGCCATCAGCGGGTAGGTGAAGGAAGCTCCGCTGACGCCCGAGGTCGAAGGCTCAAAGGTACTACGGTCCTTGCCTGCTACCGGCTTCAAAACAAGCGACTTGACCGTCATCGCAGTGAGACGGCGCTGTAATTCACTGCTGGCGGAAAACGCTGTCAGGAAAGCAGGGAATTCCTCCGAAGGACAAGCGCCGTTGGCCGGCGCTGTCGAAGTGCTCTTGTCGGATGCAAGAGCAGGGACCATCTTGTCCAGGTACGCCGAGCGCTCGCGACTCATTCTGGCGATGCACGAGTTGACCGCGAACACATGCGCCGGCATCCCCGTCTCGATCTCGAATGCTTCCAACGGACAATTCGCATCGCGCAACTTCAGCCATGCACGTTGCGATTCTTTGACCTTCGCCGCGTAATCCGCGCCCAATGCCGGATCCGCTCGATAATCAGACTCAAGCCGCGCCATCAATTGCTTGTAGCTGAGGTTCAACTGCGTGTCGGCAGCCTTCTTCGCCGCCTCCGAGCAGGGCACCATTTCCAGGCTTGAGGTGACATGACTACAGTCATCCTCCGCGTACACAGCTGAAACAGGCAGCAGCACGGCCAGCAGGGTAAAAACAAAACGTTTCACTGTGTTCTTCCTTGAGTCATTCAAGCTTTGCGTTTGGCGAACCGAGTGACGCATTGCTTGGCTATGTTCATTTCCCAATAGGTGCTGAGCAACGCTTTACGCTTTTTGTCGACGCGCAAATTAACGAAACCATCGCCACAGTCCGGCTGTAATTCTTCGAACGTGCCGGTTTTGACTTGGTAAATGAACACCCGGTAGTAGTCGTAAGTGCCCATTCCGTCATCAAGCTGCCAGATCGCGAAATCCTTTACTCCGTCAAAATTGAAATCATCGACCTGCACATGGAGTTCGTTTTCAGCTTGAAAATCGATTGTCCGCGACTCGTTATTCGTTTCGCCTTTAATCGCGATGTTCAGCGTGGAGCCTTCGAGAACCAGTGTTGCTTCGACGTCTTTGGTTGGGCTGAACGTAGTGGTTTCGGCTAACACCGGCATCGTCCACAGCAGGCCGAGCAATGATGCTGCTAGAGTTTTTGATCTCATGTGCGCGCCCTACTCCCACTTGCATCCGGACTCCAAAGAGGAATCGACGCTGGTGTTATTTCCAAAATAGTAAACCTTGCCGTTGGACTTCTTCGTGTACGTCATCGAGACGACCTGCGTTCCTTGAGTCACGAGCTCGTAGGTCCCTGAGACCTTGCCGCTGATGACTTCAGACCAGCTTCTGGTGCTCTGCCAAGGGGCATCGGCGCCGAGCATTTCGTTCTGGGTATCCGTCAACACAATGGAAATTGGCTCACTGGACTTGGCGTACTTTACGAACCCGCCTGACCATTTGCTGGAGACGTCGTAAAAGGTATGGAATTCGAACTTCACCGGACTGGTTTCAGATAGTTCGAAGCAGAGTGATTCGCTGGTGACTGCGCTGTGGGCGGCGAAAGGAAATAACGCCAAAAAACCAAAACATGACCTTTTCATAGTTATGAAAAACCCGTTAACCACAGACGCCCCCTCAAGCAGCCAATATAATGCCGCCACCAACTTACCGACAGATTTATTCAAAAAAGGAACAGATCTATTCAAATAGCATAAATAACCTCCCTTTTCACTCCAACAAATAAATCCGCCCGCCATTTCAGCCAAATTGATAAATCTGAAAATATATCCACACAGGAAAACAGCTAGTAAATTGGAATCTGAAATCGCATCCTCGCCATGCATCGGTCCACATCTTCGCCAAACAGCTTAGAAGTCATAGCACAATTTCCATCTGCGTATTCTTTCCAAGCTGAACCAAAATTTTCGCTTCCACCAACAAACTCAATAGCTTTTGGGTAGTTCATAGATGTAGCTTTTTCGTTCACTAACGACACTGCCTTGTAAAAGCCATCGCCTATAACGCCAGTACGAAGATAAATGAGCTCACTCACCCGAAAACTAGTGAACTGCTTTACACATGAAAGCTTTTCGATAGGCGACTCTTCACCTTCGTCACCATCATCTCTGCAATAACTATCTTTTAATTTAATCCATTTCTTCTGCGCAGATATCAGCTCTGCTTTTGTCGACGCATCCAGCTCAATTGACAGCGCCTTGTATTGCTCATTAAGCACCTTATCAATTTTTTCAAATGATTTCTGTGAGCAGTTGATAATATCAGGGGCCGCCAAGGTGGCAGAGCTACAACTGACGTCCGCCGATGCACCGCCTATAGATATCCAAACAACTGATAACGCAATCAGTGACTTGCTAATTACTTCCAGCAGTTGCATTTTAATGCCTCCTCAAAAAATACCGCTTCCTTTTCACGTCTTGTCGCCACCCCAGCCGTGCTGGGATCGTTTTCCCACAAGCGCTTCATACTGCGAAGACGTGAAGGTATCAGTTCGGGTTGATCGTTATCAAAATCTTCTTTTATTTGCTTCATCTCTAAGCGCTTCTGAGCTTTAGCCGGGGTATTACCGGTTAACGCGTTGCCTCGGTTCACAACAAGAGAAAGCAATACACCTTGACAATCCGGATGTAGATTGACAGCCTTGGGATATACATCAACAACTTGTTGTGCATATCTCTTCTTCATAATCACGGCCAACTTAAGAGCGTTATCTTTGCTTATAGATATTGAGCTGACATTATGAACATAGTCTCTTGCATCTTGACCTTTTTTGCCTAACGCCCCTTTCAAGCTTTCGATTTCCTGAGGCGTATAAAGGTCTTTAAGCTCCGCATCGACCCTGGCGGCAGTCTGCTGCCCCAAGTCATAGCCATAGCCAATTGTTATGCCGCTATTATTATCAGGAAGCGCATACGGATGTTCTCTATACGCTTCAATTGCCAATAAAAACTCAAACAGCTTTTTGGAAACGACATAAGGACCGACAGTTGTGTCCAGAGTATAAACTTCCGCCTTACACTTTTCAGGACAGCCCGATAAGAACCCCCCCAACAACCCTAGGGGATGGATATGCTGGACGTTAGCATCACCAGTTATTCCGAATTTTCCGACTAGCTTATCCCACCAACCGAGTCGCTCGATTCGAAGTTTCTCTTCCACCCATTGTTTATGCGGATCGGCGTCACTATGCCCCATCAACTCATCTAGGGCGCTCCATTTCTCCCCCTTGTACTGCCACTCACTTTCGTAACGTGTAACCATCTGAGATATCGGCTGCGAGAACCAAGGTTTCTCTAACGCTTCCCTTATCTCCGAAGGCGTAAGTTTATTATCACCATTTTTATCCAGCATCTTGAACAGATGCTGCTTGGCAGGGCCGTCATTGGCAGCTCCCACGTTAGGCGTATAACTTGCCTTCTCCTCCTCAGTCAGGTTTTCTTGAGCATGGAGAGAGGCAGCCAGATGATCCACGTTGCTGACGGTCTCCTCAATAAAACGGAATCCCTCCCACTCAAAGGGCGAATGACGAGACAACGTCACGTCCGGCTCCGAAAACCATCCGCCAATTTCATTGCCATTTTCGTCACCAAGAAGACCATCCAGGCGCCACCAAAGCGTATAACTTGTCGTTCCGCCCATTACGACAGGAACCTTGATTTTTCTGTCCGCCGGCAATGCTTCCAGTACCCCGACCGGGACCATGAAATCGTACCCAACTTTTTTATGGGGATCAGTCACCCTAGGCGGATTACTCGCACTCATGCCTTCAACATGAGTGATTAATAGACTGTCTTTTGGAATTTTAAGCAGAGTTTTCTCGGCTTTTGGCAGACCTGATGCCTTCTGTTTACTTAGCTCAGTAAAAGCCTTGACGTCCTCGCAACTAAAAACCTCCAAGTGCAGAAGATTTCTTGGAGCAGAGTCTGAGTAGCTCTGATATTTGCCGACGTGCCCCACCAAACTCCCTGCTTTTATGAAAACAGGAGTAGCCAACACGTGGACAGCGTCTTTTTCGGCTGGCTCGCTCTTGGTTTCAAGCAGGCCCTCCCAAACGTAGCCAAGAACCTCCGCTGCTGCCAACGGAGGTACAGCGTTTCCTCCCAAAATTTCCAATAGCTTTTGGTATTTACCGCGCGTCCCATCACTGCCAATTTTCACCTGAGTTCCAATCGGCAAAATAGCGGTCGTCGTACTGGATTGATTAGGAGAAGCGTGTACCGCCAGCCCTTTTTTAGGGGGAGTCATCGGATCTTTTGCTGCAGTGCCCACCTTATAGCTATTTGGTGTGGCCCCTGCAGTCAACTCTCGCTTAAACACCCAGCCGTTCCCAGCGGGGAGGTTGGCATCCGGAGGCGTAACACTAACCACTTTGAGCCAACCGTTTTCTTCTTCAGCAGTTTCGACAACTGTGCCGCGAGGCAAAACAGTCAACACCGTGCTATATCCCGGTTTTCCGCGCCTTTCCTGTCGAACTCTCAAGCCCAGAATTTCATCCTTTGCCGTAGCCATCACCTGCCATGTGCCACCACTCCAAAATGAAGGCCGACCCAATGCAGGAGTTTTTTCATACGTGTCCCAATGCAGGAGGTGCATGTAAAGACTAAAGAAAGTCAGACTAGGCCCCGGAGTTACTGCAGCTGGTGTTCCCCCAGCCGCAGGGGCGGGTGCAGGAGGAACAGGCGTCTCTAAACGATGTTTAACGAGTACAAAACCCGTTGAATACACCGCCCCATTGGTATCAAAAGCTGACTTTGGATAAGTACTATCAATACGATAAGCGACAACTTCCCCGTCCGCGATGCACCTGACTTCCGCCAAATCCTGCACCAAACCAGATGCCTCATCGAAATGTACCCCTCCGTGCCAGAGGCCATTCGCCCCCAACGGGTAGTAACCATCTTTCGCCTTGGCTAACGCCTTATAAAACTGCTGCGGATCCGTAGCTTCTGCAGCTCCCACCTTCAATGGATACGACCATTTTTCTACTTTCTTGCTGGTTGTCTCTGTCATTACCAATTACCTGAATTCTGATCCCTGGTGGCTTGGATTGCCGTCGATGTATTACCCAGAAAAATTGAGCATGCGTTTTGGCTTGCGTTTGACCTGTTCTTCAGGCGCATTCAACAACGCCTGATCCATCAAACTCCCCGCCTTATCCTTATCCGCCGCCCCCGGCAGCACCGGCGGTTTGATCCCGATCCCGGTCCCCGACCCAGCCGACCCGCCAGCATTAATCTTCACCACCGGCCCAACCACCGTCACACCACCGCCATCCAGCTTGATGAAACTGCCACCGCCGAGAATCGTCAGCTCAGTCCCAGCCTCAATGACAATCTTGTCCCCAGCCTTGATGTGAATCTCTTTCCCTGCACTCGTCAGTTGCGCAGTCCCGAGCTTCACATGCTGGCTCTCGCCAATAGTCAGGTGGTCATCCATCCGTGCTTCGATCTTGCGGTCGCTGATGGTGGTGCGGTGTTCTTCGGCCTTCAGCTCGGTGTAGGTGTTCTTCACCACGGTGTCGTGGCGTTCATTGCCGACCCGAATCTTCTGGTCGTGCTCAACGTTTTCATCCCAGTCGCGCTGGGCGTGGATGAAGATTTGTTCGGCGCCTTTTTTGTCTTCGATGCGCAGTTCGTTGTAGCCACCGCCGCCCGGGGAGCTGAGGGTTTTGAAGACGCTGCGGGTTTTGTTCGCCGGCAGGGCGTACGGCACCGGGTTTTCCTTGTGGTACAGGCAGCCGGTGACCAGTGGCTGGTCGGGGTCGCCTTCGAGGAAGGTGACGAGGACTTCCATGCCGATGCGCGGGATGGAGATGGCGCCGTAGCGGTCGCCGGCCCAGGAGCTGGAGACGCGCAGCCAGCAGCTGGTCTTGTCGTCGGCCTGGCCTTCGCGGTCCCAGTGGAATTGCACCTTGATGCGGCCGTACTGGTCGCAGTGGATTTCTTCGCCTTTGGGGCCGGTGACCATCGCGGTCTGGCTGCCGAGCACGCGGGGTTTCGGGTGTTCGAGCGCGGGGCGGTAGAACACGTCCCACGGGGTGGCGAGGAAGGTGTTGCGGTAGCCCTGGTGGAAGTCATCCTTGTTGTCGGTGGTGTCGCTGGTTACCGACTCTTCGAGGACTTGCGGTTGTTTGCCTTCGTGGAAGATTTCGGTGAGCAGCCACAGGTCGTTCCACTCGCTGCGCGGGTGGTCGGACATTTCCATGAAGTGGCCGCTGACCAGTCTG
Source organism: Pseudomonas sp. 9.2(2024) (assembly GCF_039695385.1). Classification (NCBI taxonomy): domain Bacteria; kingdom Pseudomonadati; phylum Pseudomonadota; class Gammaproteobacteria; order Pseudomonadales; family Pseudomonadaceae; genus Pseudomonas; species Pseudomonas sp. 9.2(2024). Next base: position 59,543 of record NZ_CP155585.1, read on the forward strand.
GTCTGGTCGCCGCGACCTTCGGCCTGACGGTAGTCGGCTCGGTGGCGTTCGAGGGCGCGCTGGCTGAGGAACTTGCCGCGGGCGCGGTCGATGAAGCGGCCGGGGTAGTCGTAGTCTTCCAGATCCGGTTCAGCGTCTTTGCTATCAAGAGCGCCGTCCGGTTTGTACGCGGCCTCCATTTGCAGGCGCGGTTTCTCGAAGTCGTAATCGCGGCGGGTGGTGCGGCTGGTACGGGTTTCCAGGCGCAGCTTGAAGCCTTTGATCACCGGTTCTTCGGCGACCATGCCGCTGCCTTGCACGTACGCGGTCGGTTGGCCGAGGTTCGGGAAAACCGTCTGGTCATCGCCGAACACCAGCAGGTGGCCTTTCTGGCTGTGCTGGAAGTGGTAGTGAATGCCTTCTTCTTCGCACAGGCGCTGGACGAAGTGCAGATCGGTTTCGTCGTACTGCACGCAGTAGTCGCGATCCGGGCACGGCTGGCTGAGCTGGAAGCTGTAGGCGTTGCCCTTGATGCCGTGCTCGTCGAGGATCAGCGCGATGATTTTCGGCGCCGACATCTGCTGGTAGATGCGCTGGTTGGTGCGGTGATGCAGGTATTGCAGCTGCGGCACCAGCGAAACCTTGTAGCGGGTCAGGCGCTTGCCGGCATCGCCCTGGGCCACGCGGTAGATCTGGCCGTGGATGCCCGAGCCCTGCGGATCGAGGGCGAGGAAGGCCTGTTTGTGCAGGAGTTTTTCCAGGTCCAGATCCGGGTTTTCGCTGACCAGTTCCAGGTCGAAACGGAACGGCTGGCTGATGCCTTCGGTGCCGGTGAACGACAGGACTTGCAGGTCGCCTACGTAATCTTCAACAGTCAGGCTGAAGTGCGTTTCGTTAGCTGGGTTGAACATAAAGTGCTCCCTGTTCGAATGTCATCCGTTACGCCCTCAGCCGCAAACGCTGCAGCCAGGACGAAGTGGCGCCCAAGGCGTCACGCAATTGTTCGGCAGAAATGTTGCGCTCCGCCGCGTCAAAGGCCAGCGCGGTGCGCAGCGCGGGCCAGCAGTGTGTCGGCAGATTTGCCGGGGCTTGCAGTTCGCGATCCAGGTGTTCGTCACGGGCCTGGGTCGAGGGCAAGCGGCGGAACGGGTGTTTGCCGCCCGCCAGTTCATAGATCACGCAGGCCACGCCGTACACGTCCGCGCTGGCCGACAGCGGTTGGCCCTCAAGCAGTTCGGGGGCGGCGTAGCCCGGAGTCCAGGCGTTGAAGCGCTCGCGGCTCAGGTGCGGCAGGCCGGGCAGGATGCCCTCCTCGGCCTGCCCGAGACCGAAGTCAAACAGGCGCACGCCGTCTTCGCTGAGCATGACGTTGCTCGGTTTCATGTCACCGTGCAGCACCCCGCGACGGTGGGCGTAGGCCAGCGCGTCGAGCAGCGGCAGCGCGATGTCGCGCAGTTCTTTCCACGGCAGGCCCAGCGGCCGCTCGCAGAGCAGTTTGTCCAGGGTCAGGCCACGCATGAGTTCCATGGTGATGAAGGCCTGCTGGCAATCGGTGTCGACTTCGAACGTGTGCGGTCGCAGCACGTTGTCGTGGCGCAGGCGTCGGGTCAGGGCGAACTCGCTGTAAAGCAAGGCACTGGCGTCCGGCGACTCGGCAAATTCTTCGCTGAGGATTTTCAGCGCAATGTAAGGATCGGGATCGCCGAACTGTTCGTGCAGCAGATCCCGGGCCCGGTAAACCGCTCCCATGCCGCCGGCCCCGAGCAGGCGCTCGAGGTGGTAGCGGCCTGCCAGAACATCCGGCAGTGCGCCGACGCTGGCCTTGGTTGGCGCCAGCGCGGGTTCGGCGTTGTGCTGCTTTGCAAAAGCGAAATAGGTCAGGTTGTTGGCCTGCTCCTCGCTCATCAGCAAGTCATCGACTGAGGATTCGATTTCAGTCATTGGCGGATCACCACGGCCGTCAGATTGTCGCGGGCGGCGCCACGCAGGGCGCCGTCGAACAGACGTTCCAGCGCCACATGCGGCGCCGCCAGGCTGAGGGCGTTGCCGAGGGCATCGCTGCTCAGGCCTTGATACAAACCATCGCTGCACAGCAGGAACACATCACCGGGATAGACCTCGAGTTCCAGCACATCCAGGGTCAACTGTTCCGCCGCGCCGACCGCCCGGGTCAACGCCTGGGCTGCCGGGTGCGCCGCCGCCTGTTCGACACTCATCTGCTGCTCATCGATCAGTTGCTGTTGCAGCGAGTGATCCTTCGACAGCTGATACAACCGCTGCCCGCGCCACATGTAGCAACGGCTGTCGCCGGCCCAGATGCAGGCCGCGCGATTGCCTTCCACCAGCAGCGCCACGACGGTGCTGCCCATGATGCTGTCGTGACGCCCGGCGGTGACGGTCAACTCCTGCCCCAGGCGCCGGTTCAGCCAGTGCAGGCACTGGCGGATGGCTTTGAGACGTTCGTCGAAGTCTTCGTGCTGCGGCAGTTCAGCCAGGCTGGCGACGATCAACTGGCTGGCGATGTCGCCACCCTGATGACCGCCCATGCCGTCCGCGACCACCCACAGCCCATGCTGCGGGGTGTCGAGGAAGGCATCTTCGTTGCGCGACCGCACCTTGCCCGGGTCGGTTCGCGCCGCGCTGCGCCAGGGACTGGCCACCAGCATCAGAGCTGCACCGGCATACGGAAGGTACGCAGCACGCCCATGTCGAACGGGTTCGGCGTGCGCTGGCTGGTCAGCAGGTAGTTGGCGCGCAGGCCACCCACGTCGGCTTTGAGCACCAGCACGTCGCGACCGGTCAGGTACTCGGTCTGCATCAGGTCGAACAGACGGAACAGCGACCACGGGCCGGAGTTTTTCTCGATGCCGATCGGGCGTCCGGCCATCTTGTCCATGACCAGACTGGTGCGACCGTCTTCAGCATCGGTCGGCCACTTGAAGCTCATGGGCAGGATCGGACCGTGGCGGTACTCCATGGTCTTGTCGCCGAACTTGAACTCGGAACGGCTGACCGCCGGATCGAGGGTGTACGGTTCCAGCTTGAACTGCACGGTCGGCTCGGCCGGGTTGATCGAGAAGAAGCTCTGGCGAATGTTCAGGGCCGCCGCCATCTGATCGAGGAAGACCTTGGATACCGGCAGGCTGCGGCCGTCGACGCTGCGCATCCGGTAGTTGCCCGGATCACCGCTGACGAACGGACGCATGTAGCTGTCGAAGAAGCGGTCGATGGTGCCTTGAGCCCGGAAGAACTCGCGGAAATCGCTGATCGCCACATCGCTGGTGCTCGAGGCGCTGAACGGGTAACGCTTGTTGATGGTTTTGCCATACACGCTGTACAGCTCGTTCTGATAACGGCCGTTCAGGTATTGGTAGGCATCGTTGAGCACCAGGCGCCACGAGTCTTCGGCCAGCACGTTGAACCACACGCTCAGCGGACGCGGCAGACGACCGGACGCATTGCGCAGATTGGTCAGCGCATCACGCTGGCCGCTCATGCGGGTCTTGGCCAGTTCGAACGCGGCTTGCTCCGATGTGCTGGAACGGGCAAGGCCCGCCAGTTGCAGTTGCAGGTCGTTGAGCGCGGTAAAGGCCGGGGTCAGGTCAGCGGCCGGCCCGTTGTTGTCGTCGAGCAGTTTATGCAGCGGCTCGAAGCGACGTTGCAGGGACTTCTTGGCCGTGTCCGGCAGGTTCTTCGCCACGTTCATGGCCGCAGCCTTGTCCGTCAACGCCGAAGCGAGTTTGCCGACCTTGCCCAGTTTGCCCTTCTGCCCCGCCAGCGCATCGGCAGCGTCACCGGCTTCATCCACCGGTTCAGGAGCTGCCGGAAAGCGGGTGTTCTCACGCACTTCGGTCAGCAGCGCCAGCACCGGCGAGTTGGCCGAGGTCAGGCCCGCCAGTTGCTCTGCGCCTTCACCGGCATCGCTGATCGGCGGCAGCGCCACCTGGCCAACGGCCTCGCTCCAGTAGTTGGCATAGTCGCGGAAGTACAGTTGCTCCAGCTCGACCATCAGGCGACGCAAGTCCATGTCGCTGATGCCGGCGCCTTCGCCCAGCACCCAGTTGTCACGCAGGATGTCGGTCACCAGCGACGCGCCTTGTACCGAGAAATACTGCTGATAACCGGTCTGGGTGTAGAAGCCCGGGATCACGTATTCGGTACCGATGAACAGCGAGCCTTGCGGCCCGAGGTGCTGGCTGAAACGGTAATCCGGCAGGTTGCGCGCCTGCTCGCGGAGCATGCGGTAAACCACGGTCGCCAGCGACTCGCTGCGCAGGATCTGACGCGCCTGGGCCACCAGTTGCTCGTTGAGCGGATAGATAAACGGCTGCTGCAACAGACGCTCGAGGTGCGTGTTCAGACCGTTCTGCACCGCGGTGTTGCCGGTGTAGCGCTGCGACCAGTCCGCCGCGATCCAGTCCTTGAGCCATGCCGCGTCACGACGATCCTTCATGTTCAACATCAGGTACGCGCGCAGGCTGTTGATCAGCTTTTCGCGGTCCTTCATGTTGGCGCGGATCTGGCCTTCAAGCATCGTTGCAACGCGCGGCAGCAGTTGCTTTTCAAGCTCGTGCTCGTAAGCCTCCTTGACCACCGGATTGACGTCCTGGCCCTGATACAGACCCATCCGTTCGTGGTACGCCGCGTCGCCTTTTTTCGGGAACACCTGGGTGGCAGCGTAGCTGGTGTCGAGGGTTTTCAGTGCGCCCATGGCGTCATCGCGCGGCGACAGTGCCGTGCGTTGCTGCGTCCAGTTCTGCGCCAGATTGCGCAGGTTTTCCAGACGCTCGTAGTTGGCCGAGAAACCACCGGCCCAGAGCATGCCGAACAGGACCAGCGCACCCAGTGCGCCGACGTACAACGCACGCTGCCCCCAGTGGATGCGGCTGCGCTCGCGCTTGTCCAGACCGGCCAGATCGGCCTCGGGGAAAATCACCCGGCTGAGCAAGTGATGGATGAAACGCGAACGACCGCTGCGCAATGTCGGCAGCACGCCGGCGCTCATGCCCAGACTCGCGCCGATGCCGGCGGTGGTCGAATCCATTTCCTGAGTCAGGTGCGGTGCGCTGGTCAGGTAGAAACCACGCAGTTGCGTCGCACGCTGGTAGCGGTTGCCGGTGAACGCCATGTCGACCAGCAGGCACAGACGCTCGCCGATCTGGCCCATCTGGTGCGGGAAGTCGAGGATGCGGCCACGGCGCTGGGTGTCGCGCTCGGAGTGCATGCGCATGATCACCTGGCTGTTGAGGCGACGCAGCAACTCTTCGAACTCGTTGCGCAGCACCGTCACGTCGGTGCCGACCTGATCCTTGCGGAAACTGGTGCCCAGCACCTGATCGCTTTCTTCGCGGGTCAGCTGATCGAAGAACTCGTCGAAGCCCAGCAGCTTGTCGGCCTTGCTCAGTACCAGATACACCGGCACATCGACGTGCAGCTTCTGATAGACGTCTTGCAGACGCGCACGCACCTGACGGGCCAGGGTTTCGATGTCCTGTTCGCTGCCACCGGTCAGGGTTTCCACCGGAATGGTCACCAGCACGCCGTTCAGCGGACGACCGCGACGACGCTTGCGCAGCAGCTCCAGCAAGGTGGTCCAGGCGCTGCCGTCAACTTCCGCATCCGGCTGGGTCAGATAGCGGCCGGCGGTGTCGATCAGTACACCGTGATCGGCGAAGTACCAGTCGCAATGACGAGTGCCGTGGGTATCACGGGTCAGCTTGCGGTCGATCTTGTTGATCGGGAATTCCAGCCCGGAGAAGTCCAGCAGGCTAGTCTTGCCGCTGGCCTGCGGGCCGATCAGCAAGTACCACGGCAAGTCATTGCGCCAGCGCTCGCTGCGGCCGCGATACAGGCTCGAAGTCTTGAGGGTTTTCAGGGCGTCCTTGAAACGCTCCTTCAACTCTTTCTGCTCTTCGTCGATCAACTCTTCGCGGCGGATACGGTCCTGGCCGTCTTCGGTTTCTTCGACGGCTTTCTTGCGGATACCGGCGCGCCAGCTGACGAAGACCATGGTCAGGCCCCAGATCAGGAACAGCACGCTGATGGTCAGCAGGCGCGAAGTCGCGCTTTCCCAGAACTTGTAGTCATCCACTGCCAACAGCGGGCCGACGAACCACACCAGCAGCGCCACGAACAGCACCAGCAGCAGGGTCCAGACCCAGGTCTGGCGCAGGAAGGCGCCGACTTTCTTGAAAAACTTTTTCATCACACGTCCCTGTTTACGGCTGCGACTGCGGCTGGGCCGCGGCCGGATCAAGCGGCTGATATGGTTGCAGAACGGTGTCGCGCTGCTCGCCCAAGACCCAGGCGAAGCCCGAATACATCATCACCAGGCAGACGAAGGTGAACAGCACCACCATCCACGCCGGCACGATGCGCACCAGGTTGCGGCGCTGATCGTTGAGGCCTTCCCACTGCGGCGACAATTCGCGCGGCACGTCGCCACGCAACTGACGGATCTGCCGGTACAGGGCGTCACGGATGCCTTCGAGTTCCAGCATGCCGCGCGCCTGCACGCGGTACTTGCCCTCGAAACCGAGGGACAGGCACAGGTACATCAGTTCCAGCATCGGCAGGTGCTTGACCGGGTTTTTCGACAGCCGATCGAGCAGCTGGAAGAACTTCTCGCCACCGAAGGTTTCGTTGTGGAAGCTGCTGAGCAGGCTCATCTGCGACCACTCGCTTTCGTTGCCCCACGGCGTGGTCACGACGGCTTCGTCGACCACGGTGCAGAGCACGTAACGGGCGGCCATCACCTGGCTGCTTTCGGCGCCGTTGTGCAGGGCGCGCACTTCAAACAGCTTGAGCCCGGCGGTCAGGCGCTCGTTGAGCGCGTAGAGGTCTTCGCGGGTTTCACTGTGCTTGAGACGCACCACTTCCGACAGCAGTTCGGAGGACGCCGCCACCAGCGAATTAAGGCTGATGTTGAAGGCTTCCGCCGGGCGCAGGCGCGCGGCGTAGATCATCCGTTCTTCCAGTTGTTCGAAGCGCGGTGGCGCGGCGAAGTCGGTCAGCGGACTCGCCGCAGGGCCATGGCCCTGACGGTCGAGCAGGACGGTTTTGTCGTCCTGGTTGTGTTCCATGTCCTTGATCATGTCGGTCAGTTCCTGATGGCCCAGAATTTCAGTTCAAGCTCGGCGAATTCGCCGGACACGTGGAACGCGAAGCCGCCGGAGCGCTCGAGTTGTGCCAGGTCTTCGGAACTGAGTTCGAGGATGAAATAGGTTTTGTTGGAGTGGAACGCGATCTGCCGCGGGGCCACCGGCAACGGTTTGACCTTGATCCCCGGCAGGTGCAGGTTGACCAGTTGGCGGATGCGCTCCACCGGGCCGACCTTGAGGTGCGCAGGCAAGCGATTGCGCAGTTCTTCGGAGTCGCAGTTGGCACTGGCTGCCAGCACGAACGACGCCGAGCCCAGCAGTTTGTGGTCGTGCAGCGGCGACACGATGATCCCGTACTGACGCGCTTGCAGGATCAGTTCGATGGCGTGCTGTTCCAGCACCATCGACAGTACCTGACGGATCGACTCCATCAGTTTGCGGAAGCTCGCGCCCTGGTCGGCGTGGGAGTAACGGCTGTCCAGACGCGGGCGTTTGCTGTCGCTGGAGAAGGTCGCCAGATCGCCGAGCATAGTCAGCAGCGTGCGGTACAACTCTTCCGGGTGAACCTGCTCCAGACCCAGGTAGTGGCGCAGCAGCAGTTCGGTGCGGTTGATCAGTTGCAGCATCATGAAGTCGCCGATTTCCGCGCCGCCGACCTTGCCGTTCGAACGGATGCGCTCGGCAATGGTGTCGCCCCGGTGACCGAGCATGCTGATCACTTCTTTCAGGCACGACAGCAGGTAGCTGGAGGCGTGGGCCTGAATGTAGGTCGGCACGAAATCCGGATCGAGGCTGATCACGCCGTCCGGTGTGGTGTCGAGCACGTCGCAGATTTTCAGCTTCACGTAGGCCTGGTCGCTCTGCTGCTCGCCGAGCAACAGCTTGAAATCCGGACGGCCGCAGCTGACCTGGCTGGCGGAATCATCGCCGGCGTTGGAGTCGGCGACTTCGGCGTCATACGCGGTGTACCGCGCAAGAACGTCGGACTGCTCCGGGCGACGGGCCTCGATGTGGTTACCGGTGACCAATGGCAGCGCCAGGTAGATCGGCGTGTTGCCGGTGTTCGGCGGCACGTCCAGGGCCAGCGGTTCGGTGTTGCCGCCGAGTTCGAACAGGCTGCCGTCCGGCAGGATCCCCGAGGCTTCACTGATTACCAGTTTGCCCATGTTGAGGAACTGCAAGTCGATCTCAAGGTTCAGGAAACCCCAGGTGTAACCGCCCAGCAACCGGGTGCGGGTCTTCATCTGGTGATCGTAGTAGCGGTCGTTGTGCTGGAAGTGCTGCGGACGCAGCAGCATGCCTTCCTGCCAGATGACTTTATGGGTATTCATGATCAGTCATCCGCCTTGGCGAGCACTTCGTTGGTCTTGCGGATACCGGCCTGATCCAGGGTCAGATCGGCTTCGGTGACTTCCAGCGGTGTGATCGGGAACGTGTGGCGCCATTTGGTTTCCGGCAGGTCGCGGTACGCGGCGAGGATGCCGATGAAGCGGCTGCCCTCCTCCACGCTGAGTTTCAGTTCCACGGTTTCACCCGGGCGCAGTTCGAGTTCTTCGCTGGCCACCAGATCCGGGTTGAGGGATTCCTTGGCGCGCTCGTAGAGGCTGAAGAAATCGGCGTTCTCGAAGGTCACCGGGTGCTTGAGTTCGAACAGGCGCACCACGATCGGCGACGGACGACCGTTGAGGTCCGGGTTCAACTGATCGCTGCCGGTCAGCTTCAGGTTGATCTTGGTCACTTTCGAATACGGCGACAGCGACGAGCAACCGGCGAGCAGCACCAACAGGGTGAGCGCGGTCAGCGTCTTGAAAAAAGCGGTCGAGCGGCGAGACATGCGCATCATCCTTGGTGGTCGGTGTGGAGGGTGGAGATCAGGCGGATCTGTTCTTCGTAGGCCTGGGCGAAGTCGCGGGCCAGCAGGCGCTCGCTCCAGTCGTCGTCCTGACGCAGCGCATGGTGGTAGCGGTTGAACGCTCTCCAGCGGCCGCCGGCGGTGGCGAGCAACGGCTTGTTGTCGCGCTCGAAACGCAGGGTCAACTGCTCCGGCGAGAAGTGCTCCAGAGTGCCGCGCACCGCCGCGCGGCTGGCGGTCAGCAGCGCCACCTGATGCGCCTGCAAATCGCGGAACGCCCGGGAGATCGCCTGCTCGGCCGGCAAATGGCCCGGCTTGTGCGGTTGCAACAGGATGTCCAGCGCTTCGCTCGGATCGACGGCGAATTTCAGCGGATTCTTGTTGGTGCCTTGCACGGTGGTCTGGGCCAGACGCAGCTCGTTCTTCAGCTCGGAACGGGTGCGCAGGCTCTGTTGCAGACCGCCGATGCTCTGGCGCAGCAGACGTGCGGCATTGACCGCCAGTGCTTCGCGCTCGTCATGGCTCAGGCCTTTCAGATCGACACCGAGGGCCGCGCCGAATTTATCCCAGAAGGTTTCGCTCTGACGCTCGACCGCTTTCGGTGCCGGCGCAGGCTCAGGCTTGGGCTCGACGATCAGCTCCGGCACCATCAGGCTTTCCATGTCGATGCGCGCGTAGTCGGCGCGCTGACGGGAGTCTTCAGGATCGGTAACCGGCGCGAGCATCTCCTCGAATTCCGAGTACACGCGCTCTTGCTGCTCCAGCGACTTCAGCGGGTCGAGGTCGAGGAACGCGTCGTCCGGGATGATGGTGCCGGCGGCGCGTGGCTGGCCGACTTCACCGTCGAACGTCGCCGGGTCGCGCACCAGTCGCGCACGAATCTCGAAGTCGCCCAGCACGTAGGTGCTGCCGTGCTCGATGCGCACCGGTTCGCCCTTGTGCAGGCGTGCGCCGCTGTCGCCGTCCTGAACACCGTTGCTGCTGGTGTCGGTCAGGAAAAACGTGCCCTCGCGATAGCTGACAATCGCGTGGTGATTGGACAAGTGACGCTTGCGGTCAGGGATGATCCAGTCGCAGTCCTCGCCCCGCCCGATCACGCCACCGGCCTGTTTGAAGGTCCGCTGGCACAGCTCGGTGGGCACGAACTGCTTGGTGTTCAGCATTTCGAAAACCAATTCCATGTTTGATGCTCCTTGCGGTCACTTGCCGCGATTGACCGCCTGCGGATCACCCAACGGGCGGTAATCGTTATCGTTGAATTTGTAATTGCCGCTGCAACCGCCGAGGCCGCATAGAACGACGAGGGTCAGCAGGACAGCGTGCCAGTGACGAACAGACATCAGAGGGTCTCCAGGTGTAGACAAAGCACAAAGCGCCGACCCTCACGGGCGGCGCTGAAATAGGTTTTCGAGGTGAATCCGACGGACTTTTGCCTACCCATCGAAATCTCCCAGATTGATGTTCAAGCGACCGAGCCGGTACAGCAGCGTGCGTCGCGGCAAGCCCAGTTCCCGGGCGGCGAGCGTCTGGTTGCCGTCGTTCTTGCGCAGGCAATCGAGCAGCAGATTGCGTTCGACCGCTTCCAGTCGTTCGCGCAAATTGAGGCCGCAGTGGTCTTCCGACGCCGGCGCCGATTCCAGGCGCAGCGAGAAATGCTCGGCCAGCAACTCGCCGCCCTCGCACAACAACACTGCGCGTTCGACCAGGCCTTTGAGTTCGCGCACGTTGCCGGGGAAGGTGTAACCGGACAGGTGCTCCAGCGCCGCTTCCGACCAGCGCACCGGATCGCGTTGCAGGAAGCTGCAGGCCTTGTCGGCGAAGTGTTTGGCCAGGTCGAGGATGTCGCCTTCGCGCTGACGCAGGGCCGGCAACTCGATCGGGAATTGCGCGAGACGGTAGTACAGGTCTTCGCGGAATTTGCCTTCGCTGACCAGCACCGACAGATCGCGGTGCGTCGCGGCGATGATGCGCACGTCGATCTTGTGGGTGTCGTTGGAACCCAGCGGGCGGATCTCGCCTTCCTGCAACACGCGCAACAACTTGGCTTGCAGCGACAGCGGCATGTCGCCGATTTCATCGAGCAACAGAGTGCCGCCGTTGGCCGCGTCGAACAGCCCGGCGCGGTCGCGATCGGCCCCGGTGAACGCGCCTTTGCGATAGCCGAACAGCTCGCTTTCCAGCAAGTTTTCCGGGAACGCCGCGCAGTTCTGCACGATGAACGCCTGGGACCGGCGCGGGCCGCAATCGTGGATCGCACGTGCGACCACTTCCTTGCCGGTGCCGGTCTCGCCACGCAACAGCACGGTGTACGGGCTGTGCAGGACTTTGCTGATCAGCGAGTAGGTCTGACGCATCGCCGCGCTCTTGCCGATCAGGCCGTAGCCGCTGGCACTCGGCAGACTGCGCACGACCGGCGCGGCCGCATCCACTGGCTGGCGCAGGCGTTGCAGCAAGTGCAACTGACCAAGCACGAACGAGCCGAGCTGGCCGAGAGAATCGGCGAAGCCTTGCAGGTTGATATGGCGACGGCTGGCGCACAGCAACAGGCCTTCGACAGCCTTCTGCTGATTGACCAGCGGCACGCACAACAGCGACTGCCACGGCGTGGACGACGCCGGCAGGAAACTGGTTTCGTGCAGGCTGCCGCCCAGGTCGTCGAAGCTCACCACGCGGTTCTGGCACAGGGCGAACTGCAACAGTTGCTCGCCGTTGTAGTCCGCCGGCAGGCTCGCCGCGCTGCGCGGTTGCAGCACGCCGTCGAGGCATTCGGCGTTCATCCCCAGCGACGTGTGCGTGGCGTCCAGCAAGTACAGCTGCGTCAGTTCGCAACCGCTCAGCCCGGCCAGACCGCGCACGAAGTCACCCAGCAGCGCAGCACCGTCCGCCGCGCGCGACAGGCTGGCGAACTGCGCCAGCAAGGCTTCGGCATAGAGCAGTGGCTGCGGCACTTGAGTGAACATCACACTCACCTCAGGCGAACTCGCAGGTCACGCTGGCTTCACCGTCGAGCGTCGCATGCACGCGCTTGAGGCTCTCACCGGTGGCCATGGCGTCGAGCAAGCGGTCGGCCACCAGCGGCAGTACGTGCTGGTCGAGCAAATGGTCGATCAGGCGCGCACCGCTTTCGCTTTGGGTGCAGCGCTCGGACAGGTGATCGACGAGGTTCTGGCACCAGGTGAAATCCAGCTGGCGACGGTTCAGACGCTCGCCCAGACGACCGAGCTTGATCTCGATCAGCTCGCGCAGCACCGGGCCGCCGACCGGGTAGTACGGCACCACTTTCATCCGCGCCAGCAGCGCTGGCTTGAAGTGTTTGCTGAGCACCGGGCGAATGGTTTCTTCCAGCACTTCGGCGGTCGGACGCGCACCGTCTTCGCAGAGGTCGCTGATCTTGTCGCTGCCCAGGTTCGAGGTCATCAGGATCAACGTATTGCGGAAGTCGATCTCGCGCCCTTCGCCGTCGTTGGCCACGCCTTTGTCGAAGATTTGGTAGAACAGATTGAGCACGTCCGGATCGGCCTTCTCGACTTCATCGAGCAGCACCACCGAGTACGGCTTCTGGCGCACGGCTTCGGTGAGCATGCCGCCCTCGCCGTAACCGACGTAGCCTGGCGGTGCACCGATCAGGCGGGAAACGGTGTGTTTCTCCTGGAACTCGGACATGTTGATGGTGGTGATGAAACGATCGCCGCCGTACAGCAGGTCGGCAAGTGCCAGGGCGGTTTCGGTCTTGCCGACACCGCTCGGGCCGACCAGCAGGAACACGCCGACCGGTGCGTCAGGCTTGTTCAGGCCGGCAGCGGTGGCGCGCATCGAGCGATCCAGTGCGTGCACGGCTTGTTCCTGACCACGGATGCGGGTGCGCAGGTCGGTGGCGAAGCTCGCGACCTTGGCGTTGTGTTCGCGGGCCAGTTGCGCCAGCGGCACGCCGGTCCAAGCGCTGATCACTTCGGCCACCAGACGCGGGCAGACTTCGAAGCTGACCAGACGCTCCTTGACCTGTGCGGCGGTCAGGGCGCTGTGGGTTTCGTTGAGTTGCGCTTCCAGCGCTTCAACGCTGAGGGCTTCGTCGACGTCGGCGGCGTGGGTTTCGATCACGGTGCCTTCGGCGTCTTCCTCAACGGTGACCACCGGCTCGACCGCAGCGGCTTCGCGGGCCTTGGCCAGTTGCTGACGCAGTTCCAGCAGGCGCTCGGCCAGTTGTTTCTGCTCGGTCCACTGGGTTTCCAGTGCGACCCTTTCGGCTTCGGCTTCGTCCAGACGCGCTTCCAGTGCCTCCAGCGCTTCGTGGTCGATCAGCAGACCGGCTTCGGCATCGCGGCGCAGGGCCTGACGCTGACGGCCACCTTCAGCCAGTTCGCCACGCAGGCGCTCCAGGCTTTCCGGGGCGGCAGCGAGGCTGATGCGAACACGGGCGCAGGCGGTGTCGAGCACGTCGACAGCCTTGTCCGGCAGTTGGCGTCCGGCGAGGTAACGGGCGGACAGTTCCGCTGCAGAAACCACCGCGTCATCGCGCAGGTATATGCCGTGGCTCTTCTCGTAGACCTGCGCCAGGCCACGCAGGATGGTGACGGCTTCGCTCACGGTCGGTTCGTGCAGCTGAACCGGTTGGAAACGACGGGCCAGTGCCGGGTCTTTCTCGAAGTATTTCTTGTACTCGGCCCAGGTGGTCGCGGCGATGGTGCGCAGTTCGCCCCGAGCCAGTGCCGGTTTCAGCAGGTTGGCCGCGTCGGAACCGCCGGCGTTGCCGCCCGCGCCGATCAGGGTGTGGGCTTCGTCGATGAAAAGGATGATCGGCTTCGGCGAGGCTTTGACCTCGTCGATCACGCCTTTCAGACGACGCTCGAATTCACCTTTGACGCTGGCACCGGCCTGCAACAGGCCCATGTCCAGCGACAGCAGCTCGACGCCCTTGAGCACTTGCGGCACTTCACCGGCAGCGATGCGCGAGGCCAGGCCTTCGACGATGGCGGTTTTACCGACACCGGCTTCACCGACCACGATCGGGTTGTTCTTGCGACGACGGGCGAGGATGTCGACCATCTGGCGGATCGCGCCATCGCGGCACAGCACCGGGTCGAGTTTGCCGTCGCGGGCCTGTTGGGTCAGGTTGTGGGTGAAGCGCTCGAGCAGCGATTCGCCCTGGGCGGCCGGTTTGCCGTTGGCCGCTGCCTGAGGCTGTTGCGACAGAGCAAATTCCTTCAGGCGATCAATGTTCAGTTTGGCCAGCAACGGCTGGTAGCGGCTGCCGGCGTAGCGCATCGGGTTGCGCAGCAGCGCGAGGATCAGCGCCGCGTCTTCGACCGAGGTCTGGCCCAGTTCAAGGTTGGCCACCAGCAGCGCGTCCTGCAGCCACTGCACCAGTTCCGGGGCGAACACCGGGTTGCGCGAAGCGCTGTGCTCGACCCGCGATTGCAGGGCGGCGCTCAGCTCGCCGGCATCAACATCGGCATCCTGCAGCGCGCGGGAGAGCAGACCGTTCGGGCGCTCCAGCAGGCCGAGCAGCAAGTCTTCGACCAGAATCTTGCTGCCGCCACGGGCCACGCAGCGCTCGGCCGAACGCTCCAGATCGCGACGGGTTTCGGCGTCCAGCGCCTGGATGAGTTGTTGCAGGTCTACGTTGATCATGGCTCACGTCCTTAATGAATTTTGCTGCCCAGGGTCACCACGCCGTCTGCTTTCTCGCAGCCCAGCCAACTGGTCCACCCCAGGCGACAGTCGTTCTTCTCGCCAATGCGCAGTTCGCGGATTTCTTCCGGACGCAGCACCAGGCGAATGTCGTAATCGAGCGGGTCACGCAAGGTGAACCGCACCAGCGCGCAGAGCGGCTGGTAACCGAAACCGATGGGCAGGAATTCGTGGAAGCGTTCCCAGTCGAGTTCGGTGATGTGAATGCGGAATTTGCCGCTGCGATCGCGCACGCGTTCGCCCAGCACCAGGTCTTCACCCAGCACGCTGTTGGCGAAGCCGAGGCGGTTGCGCTGTTCTTCGAGGATTTCCACGCGGCGCTCGATGCATTGCTCGATGACCAGGTCTTCGTGCTTGAAGTAGTAACGCAGCACCGCTTCGATCAACGCCGCCGAGTGCGCCCGCAAGCTGAGCAGGCCGAGGTACGGCAACAGGCGTTTCCAGTTCAGTTCCTTGGCCTTGCGGATCTCGTCGCCGCCGAGGCCGATCAGGGCGAACAGCTGCGACGAGAACGGGTCGACCGCACCGCTCTGGAAGCTCGCGCGATAGCGGTACTTGCGCCAGATCGGCAGCATCAGCCGTTGCAGGCGATGGTGGAACAAGTCGAGGAAATTGCGCGTCGGGTTGCCGTCTTCGCTGTCGCCCAAAGCTTGCTCGCCGTAGAACGCCGGCAGCGGCGAGCCGGAACCGACCAGGCCGATCAGGTTGAACCGCAGGCGCGCGCGCATCTGCCCGTGCTCTTCGAAAAACTCCACGCGATCGACGTCGCTGCGCGGAAATCCGAGGCTCGGGTTGGCCTGGAATTCCAGCTGGTCGTACAAATCGTCTTCGCTCAGGTACGGGTGCGCATCGCGCAGCCGGTCGATCACCAGCAGCACGGCCTGAAACAGCGAGTACTCGCGTATTACCTTCGTCAGCCCGCTTAAAGCAGGGGCTGCAGGCCCATACGTGGTGTCCATTGGTACACCTCTCCCTGTGTGCTTTTTACCCGCAGCTCGTGGAATGAATTGAGACTGGCGTAAAGCGCGAAAAACTCGTTGAGAACCGAGGCGAAGACGAACAGATCGCCTTCGCCGATATACCCTTCCGGGTCGATGGTCAGTTCGGTGCGCAAACCGCGTACCGGCAGACCACGGTGCAAGCGGTCCACGTGGTGATGCTTGATGTGCTTGAGGCCGCCCAGCAGCCGTTTGCTGACCTTCTCCGCGTGCTGGTCGTAGTAGCGCGGCAGGTCGTAGGTTTCGAGAATCACCTTCAGTGCATTGACGTCGGCCAGCGACAGATAGTTAAGCGACATGTTGCTGATCAGCTTCCACAGGAAGTCACGGTTCAGCGGCGGCGCAAAACTCGAAGTGGCCGGGGTGATGTTGCGGAAACTCAGGAACTCCGGGGTCTCTTCGCAGGCCATGCAGATCTGCCCGAGCTTGAGTTTGCGCGGCAGGTTCTGGTTGGTGCAGACCAGCTCGATCGACAGGGTTTCATGGGCTTCGGTGTGGCGGATGCCGAAGCTCAGGTAGGTGTCGAGGCCGTCGTGCAGCAGCGACGAGCGCTGGCGGATGCTGTAATGCGGACGGCTGTTGGGCACGTCGAAACTCGGATCGTGCTCGAAGGATTCGAACGGCACGTATTCCTGATAGCCGAGGCCGCCGGGCTTCCAGCCGGTCACGGTTTCCACCGAGAACACGCCGCAGTTTTCCAGATCGTATTCAGCCGGCAGCAGCAGGTATTCATCCTGTTTGCCGTCGAGGCGGATCGGCAGTGCGTCGTGCTTGAACAGGTTGACGATCGGCGTGCAGAACAGCTTCACGTTATCCAGGGTCGGACGCATGCGCATGATGCCGCTCTTGCGGATGTCGAAGCGCAATTCCAGGCCACGCATCTGCTTGAGGGTGTCTTCCGGCAGTGCCTTGAGAATGTCCAGACCGTGGACATCGACGAACAGGAACTTGTCCTGGAAGGCAAAGTATTCCTGCAGATAGCGATAGCCGCGGAAGGTGTTCAGCGGATACGGGATCAACGCTTCTTCTTCGGCAAAGCCCACTGGTTTGACCCGGTCACCCGGGATCTTGAACGCCATCGGCTTGCCGCTCACGCCATCGATCGGCTTGCCGGCGCCGTCGAGCGGGATCAGTTCGATGCCGTCGAGGTTGCGCAGCAGGCTCAGGTAGAGCATCTGGCTGATGTAGCGCTCGCCGGCAAAGTGCAGGCGCAGTTTGCTCAGCTCCAGCTCGCCGAGGTGGCCGTCGGCACTCATCTCCAGGCGCAGGCTGAGCAGCGAACCGTCGCCCTTCACCGAGTAGTTGAGCGCGGCCAGATCCAGCGCCATGACTTCGGTCGGGTAGCAGGTGCGGAAGCGGCAGCGCACGTCTTCGATCGGCACGCTTTCGATCGGCGTGTCACGCTCGACCTTCAGCGCCGGCCCGGAACGCTTGAGCGGGTCGAACTGCAGAATGCTGAACGCCGGCAGCGGCCGCATGTAGTTCGGCCACAACAACTGCATCAGGGAATGGCTGAGCTCCGGCAACTCGTCATCGAGCTTCTGGCGCAGCCGCCCGGTCAGAAACGCAAAGCCTTCCAGCAACCGCTCCACATCCGGATCCCGCCCGGCCTGCCCCAGGAACGGCGCCAACGCCGGACTACGCTCGGCGAAACGGCGACCCAGCTGGCGCAGTGCGGTGAGTTCGCTTTGGTAGTAGTGGTTAAAGGACACGGGTTACCTGCCTGGTAGTGGAACTCATGGAATAACTGTCCTGTGGATTACGCTCGATACCTGACCTGATCATTGGATGGCACTCTCAGGCTGGTTCGGCTGGATGCGTCCAGCGATGTTTCTTAATACCCAGCGCAACTCGATGACTTGAGAAGCGAGGATTGCCAGCAAGGTGACGCAACCTTGAGCGACGCCATAAAACAAGGCTCTCAATGGGTTGTCGGGGAGCATCCAAAGCAGGATGAAGCCCACCATAAGGCTCAGAATCACCAGTTTGGCAACGAGGCTTGGAATCAGCGCAGCAATAAAATTGACACCGAGAAAAATGTAAAACATCGCGTAGCTGGCAATACCGATCGCGACCCCACGCGTGGTGAACCCGCCGTTCAGATGCTTGTAGGCATGTACTACTGCATTATTCAAAAACACGTAGGCCACACATCCGAAGGCATGGACAAACAGGCACATGGCGATACGGTAGTAGTTGCTCATGCTGGTCTCAGATTTCCGTACCACGATCCAAGGCCATGGATAGCTACAACAGCAGCCAAAACCGAGAGCGTTAGTGCGCGGTGAAGGCGTGAATTTCGAGCCGCCCGATGTGAGGCAGTCAGGAGCAATACAAAGCTCAACAAGGCCAGGCAGCCAAACAGATCACTGTCAGCAACACTGGCCAGATACCCCTGCAAACTCATTGCGTGCATGAATAACGCTCTCCAACTTTCTCAGGTAGCGAGGCCGCCTTTAAATCAGGCATCAACGACACTCTGAAACTATCCAACTTTCCCAGCCTTCAGAGCCTGGATAAACAATCATCTCTCCGCGAAACTCGGGTGCAA
Organism: Pseudomonas sp. 9.2(2024); assembly: GCF_039695385.1. Lineage (NCBI taxonomy): Bacteria > Pseudomonadati > Pseudomonadota > Gammaproteobacteria > Pseudomonadales > Pseudomonadaceae > Pseudomonas > Pseudomonas sp. 9.2(2024). The sequence continues at coordinate 77,711 of NZ_CP155585.1, forward strand.
TGCCGGGACTCCCCTCATCCCGCCAGAGATACCATTCTGATGTTTTTAGTAGATCGTTATTTTTTGTATAAACGCGATAAAAATACGGGCTGCTAAAGTACTTAAACGCACGACCAGCCACTACACCCAAAAAATTGTAATTCGGTGAATACGTTGCGATATAGCAGCTTCCTGAGTCATTCCAGTCAATGAAAAGAGGCTCCGCGGCCTTTGAGCTAAGCACCTTCAAGCCCAAAAGAACCAAAACTGGCACAAGCACGCACAACGAAAAAAGTAAAAAGCACTTTCTAAGGGACGCTTTCATGGCATTGCCTTAGCTGATCGTTGCGAAAACTCTGCAAAATCTGCAGAGGTAAAACGATGATGAATGGATACAGGAATTTTCTTGACCGTAGAGTAAACAAACAAATCACCACCCTTGCCAAGCTTGCTGCGGTAATTATTGTAACTATCGTTGGTCACTTTGAAGTAAACCTTCCCCTCAGATTCATATGTTTCTGGCGAAGTTAAATATGCAAAAATGCTCGGCCTGACAACGCCGTCGTGATTCCAATACCCAAGCAGTTGGTCGCTGCCATCTTCATTCAGAAACTCATATGTATCACGTACATAACAACCAATTTCTTCAATCGTTAATGTAGCAGCCATTTTTTTCGTCTTGGGTGTAGTGCTGAATTTTGTGACTGCAAATTTAATAACAAATCCACCCAATGTGCCGTACACATCATCCAATGGATTATTCTTCTTTTCCGAAGTGGTAATCCCGATAGATCGAAAATTATATTGCGTAGCAGACTCCAGCATTCTTGCACTCAGGGCACTGTAGTCATGAGCACCCCTAGCAAGGTCCTGGTTAGCCTCATCAAGAACTCCAAGCGTTCTCATGCAAGTCATAAATTGCAAAAGCCCCGGTGCTAATTGCGTCAGTCCCTTTTGACGGCCAATAAGCTCATTGTATTGACTGGGGCTTGCGGCCTTCGCAATAAGCTCTTTGATGGTTTCACCTGTGTGGGGCGAGGAGGAGGTAAGCCATTCAAAATCCAAATCATCAAACAGTTTTTCTTGGGTGATCTTGTCAACGGCAAGACGTCCCCGCTTCTCACTTGAGGACATCACGAAAGGCGCACCGTCGAACCAACGCTGCATGATTCGAGCGCTTTCCTTCCAGCCCATTTTTCTCATCACACCTGGAATATCTGTGATCTGGAAATGATCGACGGCCGCTTCCGCTGGCTTCTTGTCAGAGGAAGGGGTGAGTTGAGCTGTTACAGGAGTGGGTGCCGGCATGTGATAGTCCCTTAAGCAATCACGAGCGAAGTCTGTTCTTCGACGATAAGCGTGACACTTTCAGCGAGGTGGGAAGCAATAGGTCTCGTTCGACCTTGTGCATCAGTAACGCCCCTGACCTCTTTACCGGAGGCTGTACGCAAGGTGTACGGCCGGTCAGCAACCGGTGCGCCGGTTCTAGGATTACGAACCACAAAGTGCTGACTAAACGGCCACTGAATTTCCACCGGCAACGGCGGCACAAACGGCGCCGGCGAATGCGAATTGCCGATAATCACCGTCCCGGATCCAGCCGTGACTTTATTGCCATGAGATCCAACCGAACCGACCGTGGCGGCCGGTTTGCCATTGATCAGAACCGTCGTCGCCAGATCGCCGACCAACGCACCACCACACGCCGAGGCATCGCCCTGGCGAGCGGCCGGGAGGCCGTCGAAGAACACGTCGCCGGAACCGGCGGCGATCGGGTTGGTGCCGTGGCCGGGGAGCGGGCAAGCGGTGGGGTCGGATACGCGTGCTGCAGGTTTGCCAGACATCGGGGTTCTCCTTAGTTGACCTTCACTTGACCGCTGCCATCCAGGCGCGCGGCGAAACTGACCTGACGCTTGAAACCCTCGACTTCCAGCAGGCCTTCGATGCTGAAGGCCAGGCGAAGCTGGTCGTGGTCACGCGGCAGGGAAATGACACGCACGTTGCTCAGGCGCGGTTCGTAGGCTTCGATGAAGCTTTCGATGGCCAGGCGGGCCTGACTCAGGGAGTCGTGCAGGCTCAGGCGCATGTCATTGAGATCGGGCAACCCGTAGTCGGACAGCGTTTGCACGCTGCCGGCCCGGGTGCTGAGCATTTTGGCCAGATGGGCAGCCACCGACGCCATGGCCGAAGCCTCGAGGCTCTTGCCCTTGCGCTGTTCCGCGTCGCCGTTGAGGCGCTCGAAAAGGCTGCCGTATCCGTCCATGAGTCGCTCTTACTCTTTGTCCAGCTTGCCAACCAGCGACAGGGTGAAATCGGCACCCATGTACTTGAAGTGCGGACGCACGTTCAGGCTGACGCGGTACCAGCCCGGCTCGCCTTCAACGTCGCTGACGATCACTTGCGCAGCGCGCAGCGGACGACGGCCACGCACTTCGGCGCTCGGGTTTTCCTGGTCGGCCACGTACTGGCGGATCCACTTGTTCAGCTCCAGCTCGAGGTCGGTACGCTCTTTCCACGAACCGAGTTGCTCGCGCTGCAGCACTTTCAGGTAGTGAGCCAGGCGGTTGACGATCATCATGTACGGCAGTTGGGTGCCGAGCTTGTAGTTCAGCTCTGCAGCCTTGCCTTCTGCGCTGATGCCGAAGAACTTCGGCTTCTGCACCGAGCTTGCGGAGAAGAACGCCGCGTTGTCGGAGCCTTTGCGCATGGTCAGGGAGATGAAGCCTTCCTCGGCCAGTTCGTATTCACGACGGTCGGAAACCAGAACCTCGGTAGGAATCTTGGTTTCGATTTCGCCCATGCTTTCGAAGTGGTGCAGAGGCAGGTCTTCAACCGCGCCGCCGCTCTGTGGGCCGATGATGTTCGGGCACCAGCGGAACTTGGCGAAGCTGTCGGTCAGCTTGGTGCCGAACGCGTAAGCGGTGTTGCCCCACAGGTAGTGCTCGTGGCTGTTGGCAACGTTTTCCTTGTACACGAACGACTTGACCGGGTTTTCTTCCGGGTCGTACGGGTTACGCAGCAGGAAACGCGGAACGGTCAGGCCGACATAGCGGGAGTCTTCGGAGGTACGGAAGCTCTGCCATTTGGCGAATTGCGGGCCTTCGAAGTGATCTTTCAGATCCTTCAGGTCCGGCAGACCGGTGAAGCTTTCCAGACCGAAGAATTTCGGGCCGGCGGCGGCGATGAACGGCGCGTGGGACATGCAGGCTACGCTGGACACGTACTGCATCAGCTTCACGTCCGGCGAGCTTGGGGACATGTAGTAGTTGGCAATGATCGCGCCAACCGGCTGACCACCGAACTGGCCGTATTCAGCGGTGTAGATGTGCTTGTACAGGCCGGACTGCATGACTTCCGGCGAGTCTTCGAAATCGTCCAGCAGGTCTTCTTTGGAGACGTTGAGGATTTCGATCTTGATGTTTTCGCGGAAGTTGGTGCGGTCGACCAGCAGTTGCAGACCACGCCACGACGATTCCAGCGCCTGGAAGTCCGGGTGGTGCAGGATTTCGTCCATCTGACGGCTGAGCTTGGCATCGATCTCGGCGATCATGCGGTCAACCATGGCTTTCTTGACCGGCTCACCGTTGTTCTGCGGCTTGAGCAGCTCTTCGATGAACGCCGACACACCGCGCTTGGCGATGTCGTAGGCTTCGTCGTCCGGCGTCAGGCGGGTTTCGGCGATGATGCTGTCGAGAATGCTGTACTCGCCGTTTTCTGCGGCGTTCTGTTGTGCTGCGCTAGTGCTCATTGTGTTGGCTTCCTTGGCTGCTGGAGTCTCAAGCGTCCGGAGCTGCGGCGTTCAGGCCCAGCTCACCGAGTACGCGACCGCGGGATTCATCGTCGGCGAGCACGCCTTCGATGGCTTTACGGAACGCAGGTGCGTTACCCAGCGGGCCTTTGAGGGCCACCAGCGCGTCGCGCAGTTCCATCAGTTTTTTCAGCTCAGGCACTTGCTCGACCAGGCTGGCCGGGTTGAAGTCCTTCATGGAGTTGACGCGCAGTTGCACAGCCAGCTCGTCGGCCTCGCCATCTTCCTGCAGACGGTTCGGCACGCTCAGCGTCAGACCCAGCTCTTGCTTGGCCAGCACTTCGTCGAAGGTCATCTTGTCGATGCTGATCGGCTTGCGATCCTCGATCTTGCGATCGTCCTTGCGGTGGGTGTAGTCACCGATTGCCAGCAGCTTCAGCGGCAGTTCAATCTCTTCCTGAGCACCGCCGGTGGCGGGTTTGAAGGTGACGTTGATGCGTTCCTTGGGGGCTACCGAGCCTTCTTTGGCCATGGCTTTTCTCCTTGCGGTTGTGGCCCTGGGGCCTATTCGAGTACCACTTCGAGGTCGAGGTGGCACAGCCTGCGATAAATCTCTTCCTTGCGTTCACGTACGGCATGGTTCTGCGGTAACAACTCGCAGCAACTGTGCAGCAGGTGCAGCACTTCCAATGCAAGATCGGGCTCCCAGGCGTGCAGGCCTGAGTCCTGTAATGTCTGATCGAGGGTTTCGAGCTGGTTCTTGGCGAGTTCGTATTTCTTGGCCAGAAAGCACAGCCGCGCGAGGGCGAACTGCCAGAAGAAGCGTTCGCGCCCGCCGTGCGCCGATTGCAGACCCTGCTTGAGGATCTGCACGGCAGGCTTGAGGCCTTCCTTGCGCAGGATCGGCTGGACTTCCTCCAAGGCCTTTTCCCAGGCTGGCTGGGTTTCGACGTTCTCGGTCTCGACCTTGCGCGGCGCGCTGGCGCTTTGCAGGTGCGGCATGACGTTGCCGGCGATCCACGCCCGGGTGGACGGATCGGCGAACGGCGCGCCGTCATGGAAACGCAGCTCGATGATGCCGGGCAGGCGCTGAATCAAAAGCGCGAAGTGGATTTCCACTTCGCGCATGGCCAGCTCGGCGTTGAGGTTCTGGAGACATTCCCAGACCATCCTCTGGCCATCGAACCAGAACGGCGCCTTCGCCAGGCTCGCCTCCAGTTCCACCAGCAGGTCGGCATATTTGCCCTGATCGAAGCGGTCCTGATACTGCTTGAGCTTGTCGACCGGCAACCCGCGCAGCACGGTAATCTGCTCGGCGTTGCGCTCGGGCACCGCATCGATCGTCATCCACAGCAAGGTGCGGTTGAGGCGCAGCGCGCGCAGGTCGGTGGCTTTCTGCTTGAGCCACCAGGCGCACAGCGGGCGGGCGCTTTCCTGCTGGGCGCGCAGGGCTTTGTGGGCTTCTTTTTCGTTGTCAATCGGCGCACCTGGGGCCAGTAACTGGCTGGCGGCCTGCTTGACCTGCGCCACCGCCGCACCCACCACGCCGGGTGCCGGCTGATTGTCAGCGGCACGCTGGATCATGGTTTTCAGGCGGCGAGAAAGCGGCAGCAGCAGCGGCGCATCATCGCCCAGGTGCTCGGTGCAGGCGGCGTCGAGACCGGACAGATGCTCGGACAACTGCCGGAACATCGGCAGCTGTTCCTTGATCGCGATGTTCTCGGTGATCACCTGCTCAAGACGCGGCACCAGCCAGCCGATGGCGGCGGCCCGGGTGCGGGGTTTGAGCGGGTGAATCTCGGCCCAGTGGTTTTCCGACAAATGGTGCAGAAAACCGAGGCCGGCCAGCAGGCCGGGGAAGGATTCACGCTGGTACAGCGACCAGGTCAGCCAGGCGCCGACACGCAAATCCTTGGATTGGGTACGCAGGAGGTTTTCGCTGTTTTCGCGAATTTTCAGCCAGTCGATCTGCCCGCTTTCGTGCATCGACGAGGCTTTGGCCAGCTCGCTTTCCAAGGCCTCGAATTCGCTCGAGAAACGAACGTCTTCGCCCGCAAAATTCTCTTTGGAAACAGAGACTTTAGCGAGTTCGAGGTAATGGGCGGAAAGTTTGCTTGAGTAGGACATCCATGGCCTTTATTAGGATTACGGTCGTGCGCCTATTGGAGTTGCAGCGGCGCGGGACAGTATCGAAGAGCAGTCGGAAGACTCATCCAATTGAGTGCTTGCTCTTTCAAGTGCGCGCATCGTAATCACTATGATGGCCACTAGCAAGCATCCGATTAAACAACAAGACGAACTGTTCATTGGGCGCTGTAGGAGATCGCCCTATATGTGACAGGGGATTCCCTGATGTCCCTTTATATTTCACCTTTAAGCCTATCCCTTCCGAAAGCATTGGGCCAGAGCGGCCGGCGCGCGGCATCGAGAACATCTGCACGCTCGTTCCACAAGTAAGCGGCGAAAGCATGACAAACCCCGAAAAAATTTGAAGTAGGACGCTTCCGAAAATACACCGCCATTTATTAACAAATGACTGGCGACAACAGACAACATTAAAAGTGCCATCAATTTGATGGCATTTATATGTTTAATAGTCCTGGATCCTTGCCTGCATAAGACTATTACGCAGGATTCCAATCATTCGCCGTCAGTTTCTCACAGCCATTTCCCACAATTTCCACGTTGTTTTACAACCCGGAAAGCTCCGACTTAAACAAGCGATCCTTCTTACATAAATCTGTTTAACGCCTTGTTAGCGTGCCGGCCAATGTTCGCGTGCGCTGACCAGGGAGGGTTTCGACATCACGCCGTCTTCCCCTCTCTGCTTAAGGACAAGCGTATGTCTGGAGCTGTCAGTTCTGCGCGCTTTACGCTGCAGATTCCCGCTGTTCGCAACGACTTCAAGGTGCTGGCCTTCGAAGGCACCGAGACCATCAGCACCCTTTATGCCATCCACGTCGAACTGGTCAGTGAAGACCCCGACTTCGATATGGAAGGCCTGCTCAGTCAGCCTGCCTTCCTGCAGTTCGGCCTGAACGGTGAAGGCATTCATGGACGCATCGACGATGTGTTGGCGGGTGAATCCGACAAACGCCTGACCCGTTATCGCCTGACTCTGGTGCCGAGCCTGCACTATTTGCAGTTCAGTCACGATCAACGGATTTACCAGGGGCAGACTGTCCCGCAGATCATCACGCAAACACTCAAGCGACACGGCATCCTCGCCGATGCGTTCACGTTCCATGTCCAGCCCCTAGCAGCACGGGATTACTGCACCCAATACGACGAAAGCGATTTCGAGTTCATTCAGCGCGTGTGTGCCGAGGACGGAATCGCCTGGCATCACCAGCACTCCGCACAAGGCCATTTGCTGGTGTTCACCGATGACTCGGTGTTCCTCCCGACATTGCGTGCCACACCCTATCGCCGGGATAGCGGGATGGTCCCGGAATATCCAGTAGTCAGCAGGTTCTCCTTGCGCGCCGCCACCCGGACAAGCCGGGTCACGCGACGCGACTATGACCTGAGGCGACCGACGCTTTTAATCGAAAGCCGCTTCAGCGCCGAATTCACCCCGACGCTTGAGGACTACCAATACCCGTTGCCGCTGGACAACGAAAAGCGTGGCAAGCAACTGGCCCGTCAGGCCCTGGAGCGCCATCGCGCAGACTATGAAATGGCAGAGGGTCAAAGCAACCAACCTACCTTGCGCTGCGGCCATCTGCTTGAACTGACCGAACACCCTCGCCAGAAATACAACAGTCTGTGGCTGCTGCTCGGGATCACCCACACCGGGCGGCAGCCGCAAGTGCTCGAAGAGTCGGTTAGCAGCGAAACTCAATCGGCGGACGGTTTTACCCAAGGCTATCGCAACACCTTCCACGCCATTCCGGCCGAGGTAGTTTTCCGTCCGCCGCTTCCCGCACGCAGGCCACCACTGGTCAGCCAGACCGCCCGGGTGACCGGCCCCAAAGGCGAAGAGATCTACTGCGATGAGTTCGGTCGCGTAAAAGTCGAATTCCACTGGGACCGGACCGAATTAAACAGTGAGCGCAGCAGTTGCTGGGTGCGGGTCTCGTCGAGCTGGGCCGGGAACGGTTTCGGTGTCGTCACCCTCCCCCGCATCGGGATGGAAGTGGTGGTGACCTTCGAGGAAGGTGATCCCGACAAGCCGCTGATTACCGGCTGCGTGATCAACAAGATCACTCCCGCGCCGTACAAGCTTCCCGAGCACAAAACCCGAACCGTGCTGCGCAGTCGCAGCTCGCCTGACACGGGTGGCTACAACGAACTGACGCTTGAAGACCGCGCCGGTCAGGAACTGGTTTACCTGCGCGCCCAGCGCGACATGGAGCGGCAGGTTCTCCATGACAGCCGGCTGGCGGTCGGGCGCGATCGTTGGGAAAGCATCCAGGGCAGCAGCCAGACGACGGCCGGGAAAATCATTACCGTCGAGGCGGGCCAGCAGGTGCAGATCAAGGCCGGCGCCAGCGTGGTGCTGGATGCCGGCGCCAGCATCACGCTGAAGGCGGGCGGTCACAACATCGTGATCGACAGCGGCGGGATCTTCAGCAGTACCGAGATGGTGGCGGGAGGAAAGACGTCCGCCAGCGGAGCCGCTGATCATCCAGAAGCCGCAATGGCGGGAGCCTTGGCGGCCGGACTGACGGCCTCATCCACTCAAGACCCGGAAGTCGCCGAACTCGAAGAAGAGGAGGAAGAAGTTGAACTGGAAGATGAAATGCCTGCCGGCATCACCTTGCGGATCGGCGTGTTTTTCGATGGGACGGGGAACAACAAGGCCAACAGCGAAACGGTCGCGGCTTGCTATGCGCCAGATGCCAATCTGGCGGAGGCAGCCGAAGAGATTCAGAAGCACTGCGCCGCTTATGGCTATGACGGAAATGGCAACTCACCGGATAACAGCTACGGCAATGATGTAAGCAATATCGTGCGGTTGCATGAGCTGTATACAGACCATGCCTTTGACGTATTACCAGAGAACACGAAACAGGCTTCTTTGCGCGTATACATCGAAGGCATCGGTACAACCGCTGACGGAGACGACTCACTTTACGCACAGGCAACCGGCCGAGGCGAAACGGGTGTTCTGGCTCGTGTGGAGCAGAGCCCTGAAAAAATCATGGAGCAAATTCGGTCACTGATTGATAGCAACCCCAACACGCTAATAGAAAGAATCGAATTCGATATTTTCGGTTTCAGTCGAGGCGCCGCCGCTGCACGGCACTTCGCAAACGAGGTGCTAAAAGGCAAGCGCAGCATTCTCGCAAAGGCGTTGCCAGCGGGCTCTCCGTTCTTGGTCAGTAGCTTTGACTGGGTTTCACAATCCAGTATCAGCATCAATTTCATTGGTCTGTTTGATACCGTCGCGGCAATCGCCAATCCATGGTTGCTCGACTTCACTGGCGCCAACAGCAGAAATCCGGGACTGAACTTGAAGCTGCCGGAGGGTTGCGCCAACAAAGTGGTGCACTTGGTGGCGCGTGATGAACATCGCGAGAACTTTGCCCTTAACAGCCTGGGTGAGATTGATCTGGTATTACCCGGCGCCCACTCGGATCTGGGAGGTGGTTATCTGCCCAGAGCCAGGGAGAAACTTCTGTTGAGCAGTCCGATCACCAGCACCATCAGCCAAAGCAAGGAAGCGACCCGCAGCGCAGCCTATGTCGCTGCCGAAAAGGAGGCGTTTGCCTGGTATACGAAAGGCGTCATCGAAGATGACGCTCCAGGCAATCAACTGCGGGTTGCACTCTGGGAAGCCCCTGTCATTCAACGATTGGAAAGGGGCAGATCCACATCGGATCCCCAGAAGCGGGTTTATGCTGCGGCCATGATTGAACGCCCGATACACGGTGAGTTGTCGCTGGTTTATTTACGCATCATGCGTGAGCTGGGGGTCAGACATGGTGTGCCATTTGAAGCGATTGACAAAAATGATTCAAAACTTTCGCTGCCTGAGGAACTGATCCCGATCCACACCAAACTTGAGGCTTATGCGCTTGGAAATTCATCCGTTGAGAGACTGACCATCAAAGAACGGGCTTTGTTACGCAGTCGCTATATCCATCTTTCTGCTCACTGGAACGCAGCCAAGGCCTTTAACAACAGCGACATGAGCATTGTTTTCATAAACCGACCGACAAAAGACAAACAACGAGTGGTGCACCCCCATGAATAAATTCACTCGGTCCATCAAAAAAAACACGGGGTTGGTCTTTGGATTGCTGTTGGCACTTTGCAGTCAAAGCCACGCACAACCAATCACCAAACGGCCTTGGTATCTTGGCTTCGGAGCACCAGCCTACATGGAGGTCTGGATTGAAACAGCAGACGTGGTGGATATACGTGAACGTGTGTTCAAACGTGCCGGCGCCGGGATTGCCTCGGTAAACACCCCCGCCGACAACAAGGGCAAGCCTGCGGGCTGGCCAGAAAGCCCAGGTAGCGGCTCGGGGCGTCACGTCACCGGAGCCGATCTCCCCCGCCTGATCTATGTGCGTTGGCAATCCTTGGCAGAGCCTCAAACCTATGAGGCCTACATTGTGATTCCCGAATCTGCTCGGGAAATCATGCACAAACCGGAAAAGGCTTACTGCAGACTGGATGGCAAATGGATCACGGATTACCGCGACCGCGTAACTATTGGCTTGGCGCCTGGCGGCATTGCCAAGGTGTGGCTGAGGGGGCCGTGCTTGAAGCCAGTCGAAATTACCCGAGTCGAAGGAACTATCAATCCCAAAGGTCCCTATGACGGTAAATCCGGAGGTCAACATCGCCCTCTCAAAGATGCATCCAAAACCTACATCGAAAAATACGGCATCCCCTTCGGGAGCTGGTAAGGCATCACATCCCCTTCATTCAGTGGTGCGACCGTTCATTTTCGTTACGCAGTCGCTATGTCCACCTATCTGCGCACTGGAACGCAGCCAAAGATTTCAACAACAGCGACATGAGCATTGTTTTCATAAACCGACCGACAAAAGACAAACAACGAGTGGTGCACCCCCCATGAATAAACCCACTCGTCCCATCAAAAAAAAAACAGGTTTCATCTTCGGATTGCTGTTGTTGCTCTGCACTCCAAGCAATGCACAGCCGATCACCAAACAGCCCTGGTATCTTGGCTTCGGTGCACCCGCCTACATGGAGGTCTGGATTGAAACGGCCGACGTGGTGGATATCCGCGAACGTGTATTCAAACGCGCCGGCGCCGGGATTGCCTCGGTGAACACCCCCGCCGACAACAAGGGCAAGCCCGCAGGATGGCCTGACAGCCCCGGCAGCGGCGCCGGACGTGACGTCACCGGTGCCGATCTTCCCCGCTTGATCTATGTGCGATGGCAATCATTGGCAGAGCCTCAAACCTACGAGGCCTACATTGTTATTCCCGAGTCCGCGCGGGAAATCATGCGCAAACCGGAAAAGGCTTTTTGCAGACTGGATGGCAAATGGATCACAGACTACCGCGACCGCATAGGTATTGGCTTGGCGCCCGGCGGCATCGCCAAGGTCTGGCTGGGAGCGCCTTGTCTCAAGTCTGTCGAGATAACTCGGGTTGAAGGGAGCATCGTCAAGCAGGGGCCGTATCAAGGGAAAAATGGAGGACGCTACGCGCTACCTCTTTCACCGGAGTCCAAAACCTACATCGAAAAATACGGCATCCCCTTCGGGAGCTGGTAAGGCATCTCACCCCCTCCAGTCACTTGCCAATCTGCAATCACTGAACAAAGGGATCCATAAGTAACGTCAGGGAGCGTTAAACCATCATGAGCGGCAGACACAATAAACGATCAATATCAGGGTTTGGATGCGCTTTGGTTGTCATGCTAACGCTCACAACCAGCACCTCTGCTCGTGCTGAGGGCTGCATCGGATTTGGATGCCTATTGAACGGTGGCCCCTTGGAGTTCTCGATGCTGACCGGGATCGGGTTGCTATTCACAACGGTTGGACCGTTCATTTCAACTTCAGACGCCAGTTCGGACGGCCCCTCGAAACATTACACCCAAGCCTTGATAGACGATGCAGCTGCGCATCTGGCGACGGAGGGCGAATACGAAAGTCCCATACTCGAGTCCGAGTGGCGTAAATACCTGAAATCTTATGGACACCAGCCAAGCAAGAACGAGTTCGCCAGAATGGTGCTGGCCACCTACGGGTAACCGGCTAGACGAATCCCATAACGATCCACCAAGACCAGCTCGGCTCGCCATCAGCCAAAAAAATGGGCATCCGACCGCAATCGGTATGCCCATTTTTCATGCAGCGCGCCCGGCTGACCGGGCGTTCGCCGCGATTATGGATTGACGCTGTCTTTCAACGATTTGCCTGGCTTGAACGCAACGGTGTTGCTGGCCTTGATCTTCACCGGTTCACCGGTTTGCGGGTTTTTGCCGGTGCGGGCACCGCGGTGGCGTTGCAGGAAGGTGCCGAAGCCCACCAGCGTGACGCTGTCCTTGCGGTGCAGGGCGCCGGTGATTTCTTCGAGAACGGCGTTGAGAACGCGGTTGGCCTGCTCTTTGGTCAGATCCGCTTTTTCAGCGATTGCAGCGGCGAGTTCTGGTTTACGCATTAGTGAAGCCCCTTTGACGGTTTTTTGTTGTTATGTCCGTGCTGTTCTCGTTGGAACAGCGCCCAAGGCGCCGCAGGCTCTACTCTGCGGCAGACGGGAGTGAGGATGGCACGCGGTTAAGGGCGGCGCCAGTCTCCCCGCGACGTTTGTGGGGGCAAAAGCGGGGTGATTCCGACAGAACGACCGGTATTTACGCCAGCAAGGCCGGAAGCTGTTTGTTCAGCGCGAGTTTTTCCATCACCGCCGCGCCGGTCAGGGCGTAACCGAGCAATTGCCCTTCGGCGTCGTGGCACAGCGCCTTGACGTCGGCGCCCTGCCCTTCGACCGTCCAGACGCCTTCGCGGCCCCGTGGCGGCGGGGAAACCACCAGCGGGCAGACCGGGGTTTTCACGGTGATCGGCATCGGTCCGTAGTTCACCACGGTCGGGTTGCCGGCCAGGGTCTGTGCCAGCGCTCGCGCACAACTCATGAGGGGCATGACGTACAGAAGATTCAGCCCGTCGACCTCGGCGCAGTCGCCCAAGGCGTAAATGTTGGCGTGAGAGGTTTGCAGATGACGGTCGACCACCACGCCGCGATTGGTCTGGATGCCGGCGGCCGCCGCCAGATCGATCCGCGGGCGCAGGCCGATGGCCGAGACCACCACATCGCACGGGACAACCTGGCCATCGGACAGGTGCGCTTCCAGCCCATCCGCGACTTTTTGCAGGCGGGTCAGCACCGGGCCGAGATGAAAACGTGCGCCGAGGCTTTCCAGCCCGGCCTGCACCGCAGCCGCCGCCGCGGGATGCAGCAGGGTCGGCATCACCTGTTCGCACGGTGCAACCAGTTGCACCTCGTAGCCACCGAGAATCAGGTCATTGGCGAACTCGCAGCCGATCAGCCCGGCGCCGAGCAGCAACACCCGACGCTTGCCGGCCGCTGCTGCGCGAAAGCGTGCGTAGTCTTCGAGATCGTTGATCGGGAACACCAGATCCCCGCCATCGCCTTCGATCGGCACGCGTACGGTTTCGGCGCCCCAGGCGAGGATCAGGTCACGATAGCTCACTGCTTCCTCACCGATCCACAACCGCTTGTGGCCGGGATCGATGCCGCTGATGCGGGTGTGGGTGCGGATTTCGGCCTTCAACTGCTCGGCCATGGCGCCCGGCTCGGCCATGCTCAGGCCGTCGGCGTCCTTGTTCTTGCCGAAGCCGGTGGACAGCATCGGCTTGGAGTAGGAGCGACCGTCATCGGCGGTAATCAGCAGCAACGGGGTTTCGCCATCGAGTTTGCGAAACTCGCGAGCCAGGTTGTAACCCGCAAGCCCGGTACCGACGATTACGACAGGTGCGCTCATTGCCTACTCCCTTTTTTATTAATCGATTGCAATCATTTCAAAATCGGCCTTGCTGACGCCGCAGTCCGGGCACAGCCAGTCTGCGGGAACGTCTTCCCAGCGGGTGCCCGGCGCGATGCCATCGTCCGGCCAGCCGTCGGCTTCGTTATAGATCAGGCCACAAACGATGCATTGCCACTTTTTCATTCAGGTACTTCCTCAGGGTTCAGGCTTTAACCGGCGCGGACGGTCGATGGTGCAGCGCTGCCGTCCGGCTCAGGGCGTTTTGTACTGATCGTGCCGGGCAGATGCAAGCCTGTTCGGCGCAGCGGCGACCCGGATCAATCAAACTCGCGGTGCAGCATGGTAAGCTCGCCGCCTCATTTGCTGCCAATAATGACTCATTGTGCAACACACAAACGCTCCGCTGTGGCGCCCGCAAAGCGAACTGACACCCCTCCCCGACACATCCACGCTCGACTGGCTGTTCGACGAAGGCTCCCTGACCCGCCGGCTGACGCGCCTGTCCGATGACGGCTTCAGCGTGACGCCGCTGTTCGAAGGCTGGCAGACCCTGCGCGACGACGAATGCGCCGCGCTGGATCTGGCCGAAGGCAGCGAAGGCTGGGTGCGTGAGGTGTATCTGCGCGGGCATGGCCAGGCCTGGGTGTTCGCCCGCAGCGTGGCGTCGCGCAGTGCCTTGCAGGGCGACGGCTTGCACATGGATGAACTGGGCAGCCGCTCGCTGGGCGAACTGCTGTTCTGCGATCACGCGTTCCAGCGGCGCGCCATTGAAGTCTGTCATTACCCTGAGCACTGGCTGCCCGAAGGTTCCCGGGCTGCCGGCCTGTGGGGACGGCGTTCGCGTTTCGACCGTGGGGCATTGAGCGTACTGGTGGCGGAGATTTTCCTGCCTGCGCTGTGGAAAGCCGTCCGCGCCCGTCCGGAGAACTGCTGATGTACCAAAGCCTGCTCAAATCCCTGAATCGCTTGAACCCGCGCGCCTGGGACTTCATCCAGCTGACCCGGATGGACAAGCCGATCGGCATTTACCTGCTGCTGTGGCCGACGCTCTGGGCCCTGTGGATTGCCGGCAAAGGCTCGCCATCCCTGGCCAATATCGTGATTTTCGTCCTCGGCGTGGTGCTGACCCGTGCCGGCGGCTGCGTGATCAACGACTGGGCCGACCGCAAGGTCGACGGCCACGTCAAACGCACCGCGCAGCGGCCTATTGCTGCCGGCAAGATCAGCTCGAAAGAGGCGCTGGTGTTCTTCGCGCTGCTGATGGGCGTGAGTTTCCTGCTGGTGCTGTGCACCAACGCCGCGACGATCTGGCTGTCGCTGGGTGGTCTCGCGTTGGCGTTCACTTATCCGTTCATGAAGCGCTACACCTACTACCCGCAAGTGGTGCTGGGCGCGGCGTTTTCCTGGGGCATGCCGATGGCGTTCACCGCCGAAACCGGTGAGCTGCCGGCAACGGCCTGGCTGCTGTGGATCGCCAACCTGTTGTGGACTGTGGGTTACGACACTTATTACGCGATGACCGACCGCGACGATGACCTGAAGATCGGCGTGAAATCCACGGCGATCCTGTTCGGCGATGCCGACCGGGTGATCATCCTGACCTTGCAGGTACTGTCGCTGGGCTGTCTGCTGCTGGCGGGGTCGAAATTCGAGCTGGGGATCTGGTTCCACCTCGGCCTGCTGGTGGCGGCCGGGTGCTATGCCTGGGAATTCTGGTACACCCGCGACCGGGACCGGATGCGCTGCTTCAAGGCGTTTTTGCACAACCACTGGGCCGGGCTGGCGATTTTTGTCGGGATCGTGCTGGATTACGCGTTGCGCTGATCTCAAGGAATCGCGGCCCGAGGCTATGCCTGCGGGCCGCGATCCTGCTTCACTGCCGGTGACTTACTTGTGCTCGTGAACCACGTGCCACACGTCCTTCATCTTGTCGCCGGTCATATCGCCCGGCTTGGCATCTTTCACGAAGGTGTACAGCGGTTTGCCGTCGTAGGCGTACTGCATCATGCCGTCATCACGTTTGATGACCGTCCATTTACCTTCAGCCTTGGCATCCGCCGGCGCCATCAACGGCGGCCAGTTCTTGGCGCAATCGCCGTTGCACATCGACTTGCCGCCACTGTCCTTGTCGAACGTGTAAAGCGTCATGCCCTTGTGGTCGACCATCATTCCGTCTTTCATCATGGCCGGCTCGGCCGCCATCGCCAGTCCAGGCAGAGTCAGGGCGGCAGCCATCAGCAAAGCCTTAAAGGAAGCAGTCATTTGAGTCATGGAAACCTTCTCTTGTGGTTGTCAGGATTCGGACTTAGAGCTTAGTTCAGGATTCGCACAATCGCCGCCGGACTAAAATACTGTCACACGACTGCAATAATTCCGTTATCTAATGCGGCGCAAGACAGTTAAATGACAAGAGGATTAAGGCATGGTTGGCAGGAGCATTCTGATCGTCGACGACGAAGCGCCCATTCGCGAAATGATCGCCGTTGCGTTGGAAATGGCCGGCTATGACTGCCTCGAGGCAGAGAACTCGCAGCAGGCCCACGCCATCATCGTCGACCGCAAACCGGACCTGATCCTGCTCGACTGGATGCTGCCCGGCACCTCCGGCATCGAGCTGGCCCGCCGCCTCAAGCGTGACGAGCTGACCGGGGACATCCCGATCATCATGCTCACTGCCAAGGGCGAAGAGGACAACAAGATCCAGGGCCTGGAAGTCGGCGCCGACGACTACATCACCAAACCGTTTTCCCCACGCGAACTGGTGGCACGCCTCAAGGCTGTGCTGCGTCGCGCCGGCCCGACCGATGGCGAAGCGCCGATCGAAGTCGGCGGCCTGCTCCTTGACCCGATCAGCCACCGCGTGACCATCGATGGCCGTCCGGCAGAGATGGGCCCGACCGAATACCGTCTGCTGCAATTTTTCATGACCCACCAGGAACGCGCCTACACCCGTGGCCAGTTGCTGGACCAGGTCTGGGGCGGCAACGTCTATGTTGAAGAGCGCACCGTCGACGTGCACATCCGGCGCCTGCGCAAGGCCCTCGGCGACGCCTACGAAAATCTGGTACAAACCGTGCGCGGCACCGGCTACCGGTTCTCCACCAAAGCCTGAGCCGAGCGCCAGCCCCGTAGACAAGGACCGCATTTTCCGTGAACCAAAACTGGCATGGCACCCTGATTCGCCACATGCTGTTGCTGGTCACCGGCTGCCTGGTGATCGGCCTGATCACCGGCTACTACGGCTGGAGTCTGGCGGCGGGACTGGGCCTGTACCTGGCCTGGACGCTCAAGCAACTGCTGCGTCTGCACGAATGGCTGCGCCTGCACCAACCCGATGAAGCACCGCCCGACGGCTATGGCCTGTGGGGCGAGGTGTTCGACAGCATCTACCACCTGCAACGCCGCGACCAACGGGTACGCGGACGCCTGCAAGCGGTGATCGACCGCGTTCAGGAGTCCACCGCCGCGCTGAAAGACGCGGTGATCATGCTCGACAGCGACGGCAACCTGGAATGGTGGAACCGCGCCGCCGAAACCCTGCTCGGCCTCAAGACGCCACAGGACAGCGGCCAACCGGTAACCAACCTGGTCCGTCATCCGCGCTTCAAGGAATACTTCGAGCAGGAAAGCTACGCCGAACCGCTGGAAATCCCCTCGCCGACCAACGATCGCGTACGCATCCAGCTGTACCTCACGCGCTACGGCAACAACGAACACCTGATGCTGGTGCGCGACGTCACGCGTATCCATCAGCTGGAACAGATGCGCAAAGACTTCATCGCCAACGTCTCCCATGAGCTGCGCACCCCGCTGACGGTGATCTGCGGCTACCTGGAAACCCTGCTCGACAACGTCGAGGAAGTGAACCCGCGCTGGAGCCGTGCCCTGCAGCAGATGCAGCAACAGGGCGGACGCATGCAGACCCTGCTCAACGACTTGCTGTTGCTGGCCAAGCTGGAAGCCACCGATTACCCGTCGGACAACCAGCCGGTGCACATCGACACACTGTTGCAGTCGATCAAGAGCGACGCGCAGCAGTTGTCCGGCTCAAAGAATCAGCTCATCACCCTGGAAGCCGACACCAGCATTCTGCTCAAGGGCAGCGAGGCGGAACTGCGCAGTGCGTTTTCCAACCTGGTGTTCAACGCCGTCAAATACACCCCTGCCGAGGGCAACATCCGCATCCGCTGGTGGGGCGACGATCAAGGCGCGCACCTCAGCGTGCAGGATTCCGGGATCGGCATCGACAGCAAACACCTGCCGCGCCTGACCGAACGTTTCTACCGCGTCGACTCCAGCCGCAACTCCAACACCGGCGGCACGGGCCTGGGTCTGGCCATCGTCAAACACGTACTGCTGCGCCATCGCGCACGTATGGAGATCAGCAGCGTGCCCGGTCATGGCAGCACCTTCACCTGCCATTTCGCCCCGGCCCAGGTCGCCCAGGCACGGGTCATCAGCGCCGCTGAGTAATGCCGGACTAGGCAATCGCCAGGTCAGCCGCTACATTGGCTGACTTGCGCCTGCCTTTCAGGTGCGGATTTTTCTTTCTTTCGAATCACACGGAACCCGCAAAACTCCATCATGGACCCTTCCCCTGGCTTGTCCCTCGCAACCATATTCGCCGATTTCGGCATGATTCTTTTCGCTCTGATCCTGGTTTTGCTCAACGGCTTCTTCGTTGCGGCGGAATTCGCCATGGTCAAACTGCGCTCGACCCGGGTCGAAGCCATCGCTGAGCAGCACGGCTGGCGCGGGCACATCCTGCGCACGGTACACAGTCAGCTCGATGCGTACCTCTCGGCGTGCCAGCTCGGTATCACCCTCGCCTCCCTGGGCCTGGGCTGGGTCGGCGAGCCGGCGTTCGCGCATATTCTCGAACCGCTGCTGAGCGCGGTTGGCGTGCAATCGGCCGAAGTCGTCAAAGGCATCTCGTTCTTCACTGCGTTCTTCATCATTTCGTACCTGCACATCGTGGTCGGCGAGCTCGCACCCAAATCCTGGGCGATCCGCAAACCCGAGCTGCTGTCGCTGTGGACGGCGGTGCCGCTGTACCTGTTCTACTGGGCCATGTACCCGGCGATCTACCTGCTCAACGCCAGCGCCAACACCATCCTGCGCATCGCAGGTCAAGGTGAACCCGGTCCGCATCACGAGCACCATTACAGCCGTGAAGAACTGAAACTGATCCTGCACTCCAGCCGTGGTCAGGACCCGAGCGACCAGGGCATGCGCGTGCTGGCCTCGGCGGTGGAAATGGGCGAGCTGGAAGTAGTCGACTGGGCCAACTCCCGGGAAGACCTGATCACCCTCGAATTCAACGCCCCGCTGAAAGAGATCCTGGCGATGTTCCGTCGCCACAAGTTCAGCCGTTATCCGGTGTACGACAGCGAGCGCAAAGAATTCGTCGGCCTGCTGCATATCAAAGACCTGCTGCTGGAACTGGCGGCGCTGGATCACATTCCCGAGTCGTTCAACCTCGCCGAACTGACCCGCCCGCTGGAGCGCGTTTCCCGGCACATGCCGCTGTCGCAGCTGCTGGAGCAGTTCCGCAAGGGCGGCTCGCACTTCGCTGTGGTTGAAGAAGCCGACGGCAACATCATCGGCTACCTGACCATGGAAGACGTGCTGGAAGTGCTGGTCGGCGATATCCAGGACGAACACCGCAAGGCCGAGCGCGGCATCCTCGCCTACCAGCCGGGCAAACTGTTGGTACGGGGCGATACGCCGTTGTTCAAGGTCGAGCGCCTGCTAGGGATCGACCTCGATCACATCGAAGCCGAAACCCTCGCCGGGCTGATCTACGAAACCCTGAAACGGGTGCCGGAAGAGGAAGAAGTGCTTGAAGTCGAAGGCCTGCGGATCATCATCAAGAAGATGAAAGGTCCGAAGATCATTCTGGCCAAGGTGCTGATGCTCGACTGACGGGGTTTACTGCTTGCCCAACGCAAAGTTGGGCAACGCCCCCAGCGGCTGGTTGAACTGATACGGAATCGACACCAGCCCCATCCCGGTATTGCGCTGCACCACAAAGTGCAGGTGCGGGCCGCTGCTGTTGCCGGTGTTGCCGGACAGCGCCAGCGGACTGCCCACCGTCACCCGCTGCCCCTCACGCACACTCACCGACCCTTGCTTGAGATGCAGGTACACGCCCATCGTGCCGTCGTCGTGCAGGATCCGCACGAAATTGCCGGACGGATCGGTGCCGCGCCCGTTCTGGGAATTTTCGGTCTTCACCACCACACCGGCGCGCGCCGCAATGATCGGCGTGCCGACCGGCATGGCGATGTCCATCGCGTATTTGTTCTTCGGCCCGAAGTGGCTGTAATCGCCATTGGCGCCCTGGCTGAGACGGAACGGACCGCCTCGCCACGGAAACGGATAGCGATAGCCCTGAGCCGCGCCAGCAGGGTCACCGAGGGAATACTGGAACATCGGCGTATACACCAGCGGCTTGCCACCGGACACCGCCGTCAGCAACGCCAGCCGCGTATTGCTGCGCGCCGGCAGTACCCGGCGGATCGTTTGCGCCGGTGCGCCACGCACGTTGCTCATCCCGGTAAACGCCAGTGCAACCTCGACTGGCGCGTACAGGTCGTTGCGCACGAACACCACGTCCGCGCCCTTCTGCTTCTTGATGTCGAGATAGACCTGGCGCTCGAGGCGCTCGACCATCCGGTCCTGAAACACGAACACCTGGGAGCCTTTGCTCGGACGGTCGCTGTACGAAACCACTCCGTTGGCATCGGTGGATTTGTAGATCGTCATGGCCACAGTCGAGGTGGAGGCCATGAACAGACCACAGAAAAACAGCAGGCGCAGGGGCATGGGCAAAAGTTCTGTCGAGTAAGGCCTGGGAATGAGCCTAGCAGCTGAAGCAGACCAGGCTAGTCGACAGATGTTTCAAAATGGCGTGAATGATCGTCCCCACGCTTTGCGTGGGAACGATCAATGTCAGGCGACGAAGATTATGCGCCCGGAACGAAGTGCTTCTGCGCCGTACCGCGAGCAATCAGGCGGGAGATGTAGTCGAGCTTCTGCGCGTCCTGGTCGACGAAGCGGAAGGTCAGTTGCAGCCAGTCGCTGTCGGGTTTCGGCTCGTGTGCGACGACGGCGTGCAGGTAGCCGTTGAGGCGGGCGATTTCGGCGTTGTCGCCCTGCTCCAGATCGAGCACGGCGCTATCGAGGATCTGCGGCAGGGTGTCGGTGCGTTTCACCACCAGCAGCGCTTCCTTGATGCTCAGGGCCTTGATCACGCATTGCTGGGTGCCGCTTGGCAGGCGCAGTTGACCCTGACCGCGACCGCCGGCCGGAGCGCTGGAGGCTGCCGGGGCTTTCACGGGCGGGCTGTTGAGCAGGCCACGCTGTGGCGCGGCGGCAGGTGCCGGGGCCGCAGCGGCAGGCTTGGCAAACGGATTCACTGCCGCAGCCGTCGGTGCGGAACCAACCACGGCAGCCTTGCCGCCGGTCAACGCGCTCAGAGAGTCGTTGCCGAACGCCGAGTTCATCTTGGTCGGGGCGCTGTTCATCAGGGTGTCGAGCTTGCCGACCTTGTTCAGGGCCTGCTTGACCTTGGTCAGCAGTTGCTCGTTGGTGAACGGCTTGCTGACGTAACCGGTAACACCGGCCTGGATCGCCTGCACGACGTTTTCCTTGTCGCCCCGGCTGGTGACCATGATGAACGGCATGGTCTTGAGGTTGTCCTGCTCACGGCACCAGGTCAGCAGTTCGAGGCCGGACATTTCCGGCATTTCCCAGTCGCACAGCACCAGGTCGAAGGCTTCCTTGGCCAGCATGGCCTGGGCCTTCTTGCCGTTGATGGCGTCCTCGGTGCGGATCCCCGGGAAGTAATTACGCAGGCACTTTTTCACCAGGTCACGAATGAACGATGCATCGTCCACGACCAACACACTGATCTTGCTCATCCAACACCCCTATTAAAATCCCGGCAAGCATAACGCTGGCTGATGGCACATTGCCAAAACTCTTCAGTCACGCCGGGACTTTTCGTTCGCGGGTGCTGCTTTTTAATTCGGTTCTGCCCATGAAAAGCAGAAACAAAAACGCCCGGCCAAAGGGCCGGGCGCTTTTCTCAGGCAATCTTACTTATCGTCAGCATCGCCCGGAACATTAGCGGTTTCGCCACTTGTCCCTTCAACTTCTTCCTTCATGCGCTTGAGACCCATGTGGCGCACATCGGTGCCGCGCACCAGGTAAATCACAAGCTCCGAGATGTTGCGCGCGTGGTCGCCGATCCGCTCCAGCGAACGCAGCACCCAGATAATGCTCAAGACCCGCGAGATAGAGCGCGGGTCTTCCATCATGTAGGTCGCCAGCTCGCGCAGGGCGGTCTTGTATTCGCGGTCGATGATCTTGTCGTACTGCGCCACCGACAGCGCCAGATCGGCGTCGAAACGGGCAAAGGCGTCCAGCGCATCGCGGACCATGTTGCGCACCTGGTCGCCGATGTGACGCACTTCGACGTAACCGCGCGGCGCTTCGCCTTCTTCGCACAACTGGATCGCACGACGGGCGATCTTGGTCGCTTCGTCGCCGATGCGCTCCAGGTCGATCACCGACTTGGAGATGCTGATGATCAGACGCAGGTCGGAAGCCGCCGGCTGACGACGGGCCAGAATGCGCAGGCATTCTTCGTCGATGTTGCGTTCCATCTGGTTGATCTGGTCGTCGATCTCGCGCACTTGCTGGGCCAGGCCCGAGTCGGCCTCGATCAGCGCGGTGACCGCGTCGTTGACCTGCTTCTCGACCAGCCCGCCCATGGCCAGCAGGTGGCTGCGCACTTCTTCCAGTTCGGCGTTGAACTGCGCGGAAATGTGATGAGTGAGGCCTTCTTTGGAAATCATGCGTTCGCTCCGAAAAAGCGTTTAACCAAGAGCTGCAAGCTACGAGCTGCAAGCTGTTATGTGGTGTTCCCTGCCGCATCGCTTCTAACTTGCCGCTTGAAGCTTGCCGCTTGCAGCTGTACGGCTAGCCGTATCGCCCTGTGATGTAGTCTTCGGTCTGCTTCTTGGCCGGATTGGTGAACAGGGTATCGGTGTCGCCGAATTCCACCAGTTTGCCCATGTACATGAACGCCGTGTAGTCGGACACCCGCGCCGCCTGCTGCATGTTGTGGGTCACGATGACGATGGTGAACTTGGATTTGAGCTCGTAGATCAGCTCTTCGACCTTCAGGGTCGAGATCGGGTCGAGGGCCGAGCACGGTTCGTCGAGCAGCAGCACTTCCGGTTCCACGGCGATGGTACGGGCGATCACCAGACGCTGTTGCTGACCACCGGACAAGCCGAGTGCCGAGTCATGCAGACGGTCTTTGACTTCGTCCCAAAGTGCCGCGCCTTTCAGTGCCCACTCGACGGCTTCGTCGAGGATGCGTTTCTTGTTGATGCCCTGGATGCGCAGGCCGTAGACCACGTTCTCGTAGATGGTTTTCGGGAACGGGTTAGGCTTCTGGAACACCATGCCGACCCGGCGACGCAGCTCGGCCACGTCTTCGCCCTTGCGGTAGATATTGTTGCCATACAGGTTGATCGCGCCTTCGACGCGGCAGCCGTCCACCAGGTCGTTCATGCGGTTGAAGGTGCGCAGCAGCGTGGACTTGCCGCAGCCGGACGGGCCGATGAAGGCGGTCACACGCTGTTTCGGAATGTTCATGCTGACATCGAACAGCGCCTGTTTCTCGCCGTAGTAAAGGCTCAGGCCCGGCACTTCGATGGCCACGGTTTCCTGCTCGAGGTTCAGGCTCTGCTTGTCGCGGCCCAGGGCAGACATGTTGATGCCGTGGGTATGTGTTTCGTGCTGCATGGGTCTCACTCCGTTCGTAGCTGCAAGCTTCTAGCTGCAAGCTGCAAGTTTGAGCAAAAGCGGCTTGTAGCTTGTAGCTTGCCGCTTGTGGCTAATGGCTTTAGCTGTCTAGAGCTTTGTACTTCTCGCGCAGGTGGTTACGGATGTACACCGCCGACAGGTTCAGGGTGGCGATCACCAGCACCAGCAGCAGCGCCGTGGCGTATACCAGCGGCCGCGCGGCCTCGACGTTCGGGCTCTGGAAGCCGACGTCGTAGATGTGGAAGCCCAGGTGCATGATCTTCTGATCCAGGTGCAGGTACGGGTAGTTGCCGTCCACCGGCAGCGACGGCGCCAGTTTCACCACACCCACCAGCATCAGCGGCGCCACTTCACCGGCGGCGCGAGCCACGGCGAGGATCATGCCGGTCATCATGGCCGGGCTGGCCATCGGCAGAACGATCTTCCACAGGGTTTCAGCCTTGGTCGCGCCCAGAGCCAGCGAGCCCTCACGCACGGTGCGAGGAATCCGCGCCAGACCTTCTTCGGTGGCCACGATCACCACCGGCACCGCCAGCAGCGCCAGAGTCAACGAAGCCCAGAGCAGACCCGGCGTACCGAAGGTCGGTGCCGGCAGCGCTTCCGGGAAGAACAGACGGTCGAGCGAACCACCCAGCACGTAGACGAAGAAGCCCAGACCAAATACGCCGTAAACAATGGCCGGAACACCCGCCAGGTTGTTCACCGCGATCCGGATCACCCGGGTCAGGGTGTTCTGCTTGGCGTATTCACGCAGGTACACCGCCGCCAGCACGCCGAACGGGGTCACGATCATCGCCATGATCAGGGTCATCATCACGGTGCCGAAGATCGCCGGGAAAATCCCGCCTTCGGTGTTCGCTTCACGCGGGTCGTCGGACAGGAATTCCCAGACCTTGCTGAAGTAGAAACCGATCTTGGTGAACGTACCCATCGCGTTCGGCTGGTAGGCGTGAACCACTTTGCCCAGGCCGATTTCGATTTCCTTGCCGTTCGCATCACGAGCGGTCAAGGCGTCACGGTTGAACTGCGCGTGCAGATCGGCCAGACGGGCTTCGATGTCCTGATAGCGGGCGTTCAGCTCGACGCGCTCGGATTCCATGTCCGCTTGCGCGGTGGCGTCGAGTTTGCCTTCCAGCTCCAGCTTGCGACCGTGCAGACGGATGCGCTCGAGGCCGGCGTTGATCGCACCGATATCGACTTTTTCCAGAGTCTTGAGCTGGGCGGCAAGTTTGTTCACGCGATCGATCCGCGCTTGCAGCTCAGGCCAGGCGGCTTCGCCTTCGGCGATCACCTTGCCGTCCTGTTTGACGTTGACCAGGTAGCCGTAGAAGTTGCCCCACTCACGACGCTCCAGCGCCATCAGTTCCACCGGCGTGGTCTGGTTGGTCAGCCACTCGCCGACGATCCAGGTGAAGTCGTTGCCATTCAGGTCACGGTTGCCGACCTTGATCAGCTCGCGGGTCATGAATTCCGGACCTTCGTCCGGCACCGGCAGGCCGGCGCTCTTCAGACGGGCGCGCGGCACTTCTTCTTTCTGCACCACTTCGCCCACGACCAGATGCTGGCCCTGGCCCGGTACGTCATAGCTGGCGTGGATCAGATCCGCCGGCCAGAAGTGACCCAGACCGCGCACGGCGATCACCGCCAGCAGGCCAATGGTCATGATGACCGCGATGGACACCGCGCCGCCGCTGATCCAGACGCCGGGGGCGCCGCTCTTGAACCATCCTTTCAGGGAGTTCTGTTTCACAGACTTCTACCTTTGCTTAAAGCGACGAGTATTTCTTGCGCAGACGCTGACGAATCAGTTCCGCGAGGGTGTTCATGACGAAGGTGAACAACAGCAGCACCAGCGCCGAGAGGAACAGCACGCGGTAGTGGCTGCCGCCGACTTCCGACTCCGGCATTTCCACCGCGACGTTGGCGGCCAGGGTGCGCAGGCCTTCGAACAGATTCATTTCCATGACCGGAGTGTTGCCGGTGGCCATCAGCACGATCATGGTTTCGCCGACCGCACGGCCCATGCCGATCATCAGCGCCGAGAAGATGCCCGGGCTGGCGGTCAGGATCACTACACGAGTCATGGTCTGCCACGGCGTGGCACCGAGGGCCAGCGAGCCCAGGGTCAGGCCGCGCGGCACGCTGAACACGGCGTCTTCGGCGATCGAGTAGATGTTCGGAATCACCGCAAAGCCCATGGCCAGACCGACCACCAGGGCGTTGCGCTGGTCGTAGGTGATGCCCAGGTCGTGGGAGATCCACATGCGCATGTCACCGCCGAAGAACCAGTTCTCCATGAACGGGCTCATGTACAGCGACAGCCAGCCCACAAACAGAATCACCGGGATCAGCAGCGCACTTTCCCAACCGTCCGGGACTTTCAGGCGGATCGACTCAGGCAGGCGGCTGAAGGTGAAACCGGCGATCAGGATGCCGATCGGCAGCAGCATCAGCAGGCTGAAGATGCCCGGCAGATGCCCTTCCACATACGGTGCGAGGAACAGGCCGGCGAAGAAGCCGAGGATCACCGTCGGCATCGCTTCCATCAGCTCGATCACCGGTTTGACCTTGCGGCGCATGCCCGGGGCCATGAAGTACGCGGTGTAGATCGCCGCGGCGACGGCCAGCGGAGCAGCCAGCAGCATCGCGTAGAACGCGGCTTTCAGGGTGCCGAAGGTCAGTGGCGACAGGCTCAGTTTCGGTTCGAAATCGGTGTTGGCCGCAGTCGATTGCCAGACGTATTTAGGCTCGTCGTAGTTCTCGTACCAGACCTTGCTCCACAGCGCGCTCCACGAGACTTCCGGGTGCGGGTTGTCGAGCAGCAACGGTTGCAGCTTGCCGCCGGCTTCGACGATCACACGGTTGGCGCGCGGCGACAGACCGAACAGGCCCTGACCTTCGACGACTTGATCGACCAGCAAGGTGCGGTGCGCGGTGCTGTGGAACACGCCGAGCTTGCCGCTGGCATCCAGGGCCAGGAAGCCCTTGCGACGTTCTTCGGCAGAAATTTCAACGATCGGCGTGGTGCCCATCTGGAAGGTGCGGATCTGCTTCAGGCGCAGCTCGCCGTCGGTGTCGCGGGCCATGAACCACTGGGCCAGGCCACCCTTGGAGTCACCGACGATCAGCGAGATACCACCGACCAGTTGCGTGGTCGCAGTGACTTCAGCGTCAGCGTTTTCCAGCAGTTTGTAGCGACCGTTGAGGCTCTTGTCGCGCAGGCTGAACACGTCGGCCTGCGCACGCCCGTTGACCACGTACAGCCACTGCTGGCGCGGGTCGACGAAGATGTTTTTCACAGGTTCAGTCATCTGCGGCAGATCGATACGCTTCTGCTCGTTGGTGACTTCGCCGGTCATCATGTTTTCTTCGCTGGTCAGCGACAGCACATTGAGTTGCGAACCGGTGGAGCCGACCAGCATCAGGGTCGAATCGGTGGCATTGAGGCTGACATGCTCCAGCGCACCGCCGCTTTCGTTGAGTGCGATCGGTGTCTCGCCGTACGGGTACTCGATGGCCGGAGTGATGGTCTTCTTGCCATCCGGGTAGCTGACTTTATAAGTGTGACGGAACACCAGCGCCTGACCGTTGGACAGGCCCACGGCCACCAGCGGATGGCCCGGCTGGTCTTCGCCGATGGAGGTCACACTGGCGCCTGCCGGCAAGGGCAGATCGACGCGCTTCAATTCAGCGCCACTGTCGATGTCGAAGAACAGCGCCTGGCCCTTGTCGGAAACGCGCATGGCCACCTGATTCTGCTCTTCGAGCGAAATCATCAGCGGCTTGCCGGCGTCCTGCATCCAGGCCGGGGTGATTGCATCTTTCGCAGTCAGGTCAGCACCTTTGAACAGCGGCGCGACCACGTAGGCGAGGAAGAAGAAGATCAGGGTGATGGCTGCCAGCACCGCCAGACCGCCGACGAGGACGTACCAGCGAGTGAAGCGATCCTTGAGCGCGCGAATGCGGCGCTTGCGTTGCAACTCAGGCGTATTGAAGTCAATGCGCTTGGGAGGGTTCGTAGTCATTTTGGAATTGGCCAGATCATTCATGCGCACACCCTAGCGATCCTGTATGACAGAAAGATGACAATGCAGTGACGCACCAAATCCGCCGCCAGCAGGGCACTGGCAGTGGATAGAAGAATTCGGGGAGTGTGGGGGCCGGGCCGCTTGCGGGCCGGGCCCCACACGTGAGTCAGGCGGGGTTCACCCCTGACTCAGTTTGTTACTTTTTTGCGACTTCAGCGCCGCCTTCCTGCAGACCCAGGTCAGCCAGTGCTTTTGCAGCGACCTTGGCTGGCAGCGGGATGTAGCCGTCTTTCACGACCACTTCCTGGCCCTGTTTCGACAGAACCAGTTTCACGAACTCGGCTTCCAGCGGGGCCAGAGGCTTGTTCGGGGCTTTGTTGACGTACACGTACAGGAAACGCGACAGCGGGTACTTGCCGTTCAGGGCGTTTTCTTCGGTGTCTTCGATGAAGTCAGTGCTGCCCTTCTTCGACAGAGCAACGGTTTTCACGCTGGCGGTCTTGTAGCCGATGCCCGAGTAACCGATGCCGTTCAGCGAGGAGCTGATCGACTGCACGACCGAAGCCGAGCCTGGTTGTTCGTTGACGTTAGGCTTGTAGTCGCCTTTGCACAGGGCTTCTTCTTTGAAGTAGCCGTAGGTGCCGGATACCGAGTTGCGACCGAACAGTTGAACCGGCTTGTTGGCCAGGTCGCCGGTCACGCCCAGGTCACCCCAGGTTTTCACGTCGGTCTTGGCGCCGCACAGACGGGTGGACGAGAAGATCGCGTCAACCTGTTCCATGGTCAGGTGCTGGATCGGGTTGTCCTTGTGAACGAAAACAGCCAGGGCGTCCACGGCAACCGGGATAGCGGTTGGCTTGTAGCCGTATTTCTGTTCGAAGGCAGCCAGTTCGGTGTCCTTCATCTTGCGGCTCATCGGGCCCAGGTTGGAGGTGCCTTCAGTCAGCGCAGGTGGCGCGGTGGCGGAGCCAGCGGCCTGAATCTGGATGTTTACGTTCGGGTATTCTTTTTTGTAGTTCTCAGCCCAGAGGGTCATGAGGTTGGCCAGGGTATCGGAACCGACGCTGGACAGGTTGCCCGACACACCAGTGGTCTTGGTGTAGCTCGGGATAGCAGGGTCAACAGCGGCAACCGCGTTGGCAGTCGCAACGCCAGCAGCGACAAAAGTCATTGCCGCCATCAAACGCTTCAGTTTCATGCCTTACTCCTAGCAGATAGGGTGTGTTAAGTCGGGGCCAAGTATCAGCAGGCCGTGTGAACACTCTATGGCTGAAATATGACAATTGGATGAAAGGCCAGCATGTCGTGACAGATCGTTCCCACGCTCTGCGTGGGAACGCCGCCATGGACGCTCCGCGTCCGCTTCAAGACGTGACGCGGAGCGTCACAGGATGCATTCCCACGCGGGAGCGTGGGAACGATCAGTGTGAGGTGGCTTAGCGACCTTTGCTCCACAACCACGCGCCGACCAGGATCCCCATCCCGCACAGCACCGCCACATAGTAGGCAGGCCCCATCGCGCTTTCTTTCAGCAGCAGGCTGACCACCATCGGCGTCAGGCCACCGAAGATCGCGTAAGCGACGTTATAAGAGAAGGACAGACCGCTGAAGCGCACCACCGGCGGGAACGCTTTCACCATGACATAAGGCACCGCGCCGATGGTGCCGACCAGAAAACCGGTCAGCGCATACAGCGGGAACAGCCAGTTCGGATGATCGGCGAGGCTGTGATAGAAGGTCCAGGAACTGGCCAGCAAACCCAGGCAGCCGAACACGAACACCCGACCGGCACCGAAGCGATCGGCCAGCGCGCCGGAAATGATGCAGCCGAAGCTCAGGAACACGATCGCCAGGCTGTTGGATTGCAGCGCGGTGGTCGGCGAGAAGTGATAGACCGTTTGCAACACGGTCGGCGTCATCAGGATCACCACAACGATACCGGCGGACAGCAGCCAGGTCAGCAGCATCGACACCGCGATTGCACCGCGATGGTCACGCAGCACGGCGCGCAACGGCACCTCTTCGGCCAGCGCCTTGCGCTGTTGCAGTTCGGCGAACACCGGAGTTTCGTGCAGCCAGCGGCGCAGGTAGACCGAGAACAGACCGAAAACGCCACCCAGCAGGAACGGGATTCGCCAGGCGTAATCCGAAACTTCCGTTGGCGTATAAATGCTGTTGATCGCGGTGGCGACCAGCGAACCGAGGAGGATGCCCGCCGTCAGGCCGCTGGTCAGGGTGCCGCAGGCGTAGCCGATGTGCTTGCCGGGTACGTGTTCGGAAACGAAGACCCACGCCCCCGGCACTTCGCCGCCAATCGCCGCGCCCTGAATGACGCGCATCAACAGCAGCAGAATCGGCGCCCACAGGCCGATCTGGGCGTAGGTCGGCAGCAGGCCCATGATCAGGGTCGGCACGGCCATCATGAAAATGCTCAGGGTGAACATCTTCTTGCGCCCCAGCAGGTCGCCGAAGTGCGCCATCACGATCCCGCCCAGCGGCCGCGCGAGGTAGCCGGCGGCGAAGATGCCGAAGGTCTGCATCAGGCGCAGCCACTCGGGCATGTCGGCCGGGAAGAACAATTTGCCGACCACGGTGGCGAAGAACACGAAGATGATGAAATCGTAGAACTCCAGCGCGCCCCCCAGGGCCGAAAGCGACAGAGTCTTGTAGTCATTGCGGGTCAACGGTCGTGCGGGTTGGTCGGGCTGCGCGAGGCTCGAGGGCGCTGTGGTCATGGCAAGGTCTTCTCTTATAGTCGGATCTGCCGCCACAACAACGCTGGCTGTGGCTCGGGCAGGTTCGGCACCATAGCAAATTGTTCGAAAAAGCACATAGAGGCGCGTATTTGCCGGTCGAAATCAGAACCGGACGGTCGTCGCGGAGTCTACCGACCGATATACTCGCAACCTTGCTCCGGTTTGTAAGGGGTTGCTGTGCGAAAACGTCGTTGGCCCGACCCTTGCTCGGGATTAGCCGGTTTCGCAGAGTTTCTCCTTAGGCGCCTGATGGAAAACGTGACGAACGTAGTATGTTCGGTGCTGAATCGTTTTTCCCGAAGACGGCTACCACCAGCAATACCCAACGAAGAGTCACGGGTCAGAGGCACCCCCGGCATGATAGAGCTCGAACAAGAAGATCCGATCCCGCAAGGCGACCTGGCCCTGCAAATCACCGCGCTTCCCCGCGAAACCAACGGCTTCGGCGATATTTTCGGCGGCTGGCTGGTGGCGCAGATGGACCTGGCCGGCACTGCCATGGCCAGTCGTGTTGCCGGCGGCCGTGTTGCGACCGTCGCCATCGATCGCATGGCGTTTCTGGTGCCGGTGGCTGTCGGCGCGCAATTGTCCTTTTACACCCAGACCCTGGAAATCGGCCGCAGCTCGATCCAGATGATGGTCGAGGTATGGAGCGACGATCCGCTGTCCAGCGAGTGGCGTAAAGTGACCGAAGCGGTGTTCGTGTTCGTTGCCATCGATGGCAGCGGCCGCACCCGTTCGGTTCCGCCACGCGCACGTTAAACCTCGCGGCCGTTTCACGGTCGATAGTCGTCCAAGTTGCTGATCGAGAGTTGTCCCATGAACACGCCCAACGTTGAAGCCGTGAAACTGGATGAACTGAACTGCTGGCGCATCCGCCACGGTCAGGCCGAAGTGCTGGTGGCCCAGCAAGGCGCGCACATCCTCAGTTATCAGGTGGACGGCCAGCCGCCGATCATCTGGCTGAACGACAAGGCCATGTTCAAGACCGGCCAGAGCATCCGCGCCGGCGTGCCGGTGTGCTGGCCGTGGTTCGGCAAGTTCGAACGCAACCCGCAGAGCGTGCAGGTGATGCGTGTCAGCGAAGAACCGGCCGCCGCCCACGGGTTTGTCCGGACGATGGATTGGGAGCTGGGCGGTATTGAAACCGAAGGTGAAAGCCTGAAGGTGGAGTTCAAGCTGCCCTACCCTGAAGGCGGTTTTCCGGGCTGGCCGCATCAGGTCGATCTGACCCTGACCCTGCGCCTCGACGATCAACTGCACATCAGCCTGACCAGCCACAACCGTGGTACAGACAGCGTCAGCATCAGCCAGGCATTGCACAGCTATTTCGCCGTCAGCGATGTGCGCAACGTTCGCGTCGAAGGTGTGGATGGCCTCGATTACATCGAGACTCTGGATGACTGGAAAACCCACACCCAGCAAGGCGACCTGCGTTTTGCCGGGGAAACCGACCGTATCTACCTCGACGTTCCGCCGCAACTGAGCATTGTCGATCCGGCCTGGGAACGGCGCATCGTGCTGACCGCTACCGGTTCACGCACGGCGGTGATCTGGAACCCGTGGATCGACCGCGCCGCCGCGCTCAGCGACATGGATAACGACGGCTGGCAGCGCA
The DNA here is from genome assembly GCF_039695385.1 of Pseudomonas sp. 9.2(2024). NCBI lineage: Bacteria > Pseudomonadati > Pseudomonadota > Gammaproteobacteria > Pseudomonadales > Pseudomonadaceae > Pseudomonas > Pseudomonas sp. 9.2(2024). Next base: position 109,621 of record NZ_CP155585.1, read on the forward strand.
TGCTGTGCATCGAGACGGCGAACGTGATGAGTGATGTGATGACTCTGGCGCCGGATGCCGGTCACACAATGGGTGTCAGTATTGGCAGCGAGCCGCTCTGAAAACAAAAAACGCAGCCCTGAGGCTGCGTTTTTTTTTGCGGCTCTGAATTACAGATCCGATTCCTGCACCACCCGCACCTTGTCCGCTTCCAGCGCGTACGCCGCATCGGCCAGGTCATTGCTGACCTTCTCGATCTTCAGCGTGCCGGTCACCCACAGCGGCGTGTAGATGTCATCCAGCTTCAAGCCTTTTGGATAACGCACCAGCACCAGTTGATTCGGTGGCGGTGGTGGTACGTGGATGCACGCGCCCGGGTACGGCACGAGGAAGAACAGTGTGCTGCGGCCCTTGGCGTCGGATTCCAGCGGCACCGGATAACCGCCGATGCGGATGTGCTTGTCGTTCATCGACGCCACGGTCTTGGTCGAATACATCACCGCCGGCAAACCTTTGGCCTGCTTCATCCCGCCTTTCTGGGTGAAGGTGCCGGTGGCTTCCGGGGAGTTGTGGTCGATTTCAGGCATGGCCTCGAGGGCTTTCTGGTCCGACTTGGGCATCAGTTCCAGCCAGTCGGTTTCCGGCAGTTCGCCGGCGTGGGCCAGACCGCTGCCCAGCAAAAGGAGAGTCAACAGAAGACGGCGCATGAAGGTGCTCGGTAAAGGATGCTCGAAAAGGGAGGGGACGCTGAATCGCCGAGCATTTTAGCCCTCCCCGCCGGATTGGCGGAGAGGACTTTGTCGCTTTGAATCAGTTCTTTTTGATCAGGCCGTAGATCACCAGCAGCACGATCGCGCCAACCAGCGCGCCGATGAAGCCGGCGCCCTGACCCGCCTGATAGATGCCCAGGGCCTGGCCGCCGTAAGTGGCTGCCAGCGAACCGCCGATACCGAGCAGGATGGTCATGATCCAGCCCATGCTGTCATCGCCCGGTTTCAGGAACCGCGCCAGCAAGCCGACGATGAGGCCGATAAAGATGGTTCCGATAATTCCCATGGCATTTCCCTCTGAATGGTAGATATGCGATGAAGCCTAGCCAGACTTTCGCATCCTGCCATCAGAGAACGGCGGCCCCGCAATGGTTCCGCCGCTGCCGGATGAAACTGTCGTTACTCGGCGATCAGCGCTTCGACCTTGAGGATTTGCTGCTCGAGGGTCGCCTTGTCCTTGCAGCGCAGGTTGGCGTGACCGACCTTGCGCCCGGCCTTGAAGGCCTTGCCGTAGTGATGCAGGTGGCAATCGTCGATGGCGATAACCTTCTCGACCGGCGGAACAACGCCGATGAAGTTGAGCATCGCGCTCTCGCCGACCTTGGCGGTCGAACCCAGCGGCAGACCGGCAACGGCCCGCAGGTGGTTTTCGAACTGGCTGCACTCGGCGCCTTCGGTGGTCCAGTGCCCGGAGTTGTGCACGCGCGGGGCAATTTCGTTGGCCTTGAGGCCACCGTCGACTTCAAAGAACTCGAACGCCATCACGCCGACGTAGTTCAGCTGCTTGAGGACGCGGCTGGAGTAGTCTTCAGCCAGGGCCTGCAGCGGGTGATCGGAACTGGCAACCGACAGCTTGAGAATGCCGCTGTCATGGGTGTTGTGCACCAGTGGATAGAACTTCGTCTCGCCATCGCGGGCGCGCACGGCGATCAGCGACACTTCGCCGGTGAATGGCACGAAGCCTTCCAGCAGGCAAGGCACGCTGCCCAGCTCGGCGAACGTACCGACCACGTCTTCCGGCTTGCGCAGGACTTTCTGACCCTTGCCGTCGTAACCCAGGGTGCGGGTTTTCAGCACAGCAGGCAGGCCGATCGAAGCGACGGCGGCGTCCAGGTCGGCTTGCGACTGGATGTCGGCGAACGCCGGGGTCGGAATCCCCAGGTCCTTGAACATGCTCTTTTCGAACCAGCGGTCGCGAGCGATGCGCAGGGCTTCGGCACTCGGGTAGACCGGCACGAATTGCGAAAGGAACGCCACGGTTTCCGCCGGGACGCTTTCGAACTCGAAGGTCACCAGATCGACTTCATCGGCCAACTGGCGCAGGTGATCCTGATCGCCGTAATCGGCCCGCAGGTGTTCGCCCAACGCGGCGGCGCAAGCGTCCGGCGCAGGGTCGAGGAAAGCGAAGTTCATGCCCAGCGGGGTGCCCGCCAGGGCCAACATGCGACCCAACTGGCCGCCACCGATTACACCGATCTTCATCTCAACAACCTCAGGCAATACGTGGGTCTGGATTGTCCAGGACGCTGTCTGTCTGCTCGGCACGGAAGGTTTTCAGTACCGCGTGGAATTGTGGATGCTTGGCGCCCAGGATGCTCGCCGACAGCAGGGCTGCGTTGATCGCACCGGCCTTGCCGATGGCCAGGGTGGCAACCGGAATACCGGCCGGCATCTGCACGATCGACAGCAGCGAATCGACGCCCGAGAGCATCGCCGACTGGACCGGAACACCCAGCACCGGCAGGTGGGTCTTGGCCGCACACATGCCTGGCAGGTGGGCTGCGCCACCGGCACCGGCGATGATCACCTCGATGCCGCGGCCTTCAGCCTCTTCGGCGTACTGGAACAGCAGATCCGGGGTGCGGTGGGCGGAAACCACCTTGACCTCGTAAGGGATGCCGAGCTTTTCCAGCATATCGGCGGTGTGGCTAAGGGTGGACCAATCGGACTTGGAGCCCATGATCACGCCAACCAGTGCACTCATCGTCGCGCCTCTTCTCTCTGGGCGCCCGCAGGCGCGTCAAAAACAACAAGCCACGCAGGATGCGTGGCTTGTTGTAGGAAAAATGGCCGGACGAACCGGCCGAAGGCCGCGCAGTATACCGCAAAGAAAGCAATAAACAGCCCCCGTGGCGACCATCTGTCATCTGCACCGAACCACTCATTTTACTGACTCGAAAATCAAGAACAGCGCCTCTGCCGTTCAAACGAAATACATAGCGATCAAGTTATATCGGGAACGCACTTAACTCACTGCGGCATCCATGTAATAAAATTCAAAACACTCCTGAGCGTCATAACTCATCGCGCATGGTATATAAACAATCACCCACAACTTACTGACGCAACCAATCACCACAACCGGCAATATCAATATCAACCAGAAATACCCACTACCGTTATACCTCTTGCAATACATCGCAAGCTGGGCGCATTGCTAAAACCCGCAATAACTCAAACATTAAAAGGATTTAAACATGCTAAAGGAACCAATAGCACTACAAGTTTTCATCCACGAAGACCTGTCGGATTACACTAAGGAAGATCTATACAAAAGGCACTTCTCCTGGCTTGCAGCGGAGATCGAGAGCATTACCGGCCGCAAAATGCTGATTCGACTGATCGAACCATCAGAAGCAAGGGGCCTGAGCAGTCATCCGTATCAAAACTTGAACGAACGTGCCTCACTGAGCGCTTGGAAAACCAAGGTCGACAAGTATCGAAACACTAATCTTGACCTGCGCTTGATCAAGTTCCTGTTACTGACGCGCAACTCTATAAACAGCCGTACACGGGGAATTGCCGAACTCCCGGGTTACGTGGGTATCGCCTCGACAGAAAAAGTCAGCACGGCCGCTCACGAAGTAGGGCACATGTTCGGTGCAACACATGAAGACGCCGAAATTCTCTACAACGGATGGTGGAGCGAAACGGTCATGTCGAGTGATGAGTTCTCTCCACTGCGAAGCAACGCCGACCGTTTCAGTGATAAAAATCGAGAAAACATTCGTAAGTACCTGAGCACAAAAGTTGTAACAGGCCCAGTGCAATCGACCCTGCGTCCCGAGGAAGACTGGGACTGAGGCAAGGCATGCCGAACTTAAAAAGGAATTACAGATGACCATTGTTAACAAGAAACGAGACATCAATATCTTCGCCGTCGTTCACGACGATATTCCGGCGACGACAACCACGAGTATTTACGCCGAGCACTTCCAGCCTTTTGTAAAAGAGCTGGAAAGCTTTATCGATCGAAAATTCAATGTTGTCTTTGGCAGGGGCGCCCCCTACAGCCAGTTCAACTACAAAGGTGATGACCCGCTACGGACCTTGAAAAGTTGGGAAATACTGGGCCGCCAATACCTGGAGCTGGCCAAGGCCGAAGGCTTCGAGACTGGCCCGCTGGATCAGGTCGTTCTGCTGACTAAAGAAAACCTGAATGAGAGGACTGGGGGGGCTGCACTGCTATGGCCTCCACTCAATACCGGAAACTTTGCAATCTCTTCTCTCGGCAGCCGGATCACTGTGGGTCATGAAGTCGGTCACTTGCTGGGCGCCCGACATGAAGATTCGGAAATTCAATACAACGGCTGGTGGTGTGAAACGTACATGACCCCACAACCCCATCCACTCAGATCCATTTGTTACAGTTTCAGCCAGAAAAACCGGGAAAACATACAAAACCATTTGGCCAGCAAAGGCTGACCGTTCGCCTGGAGACTCGGCAGAGGCGAAAACAAAGTTCGCCTCTGCTTCCATCACTCAGCTATTGCCACTCGCCGCGCCGCCCTCCAACTTGCGCCACAACAACCGCACATTGGCCTTGCGCACCAGCGCGCATCTGTACAGACGAATCTCCAGCGGCACATGCCACTGCGCGCCGCCGCAGACCACCAGTTCGCCCCGCGCCAGCTCGGCCCGCACGCTCAGCTGCGGTACCCAGGCAATGCCGAGGCCTTCCAGCGCCATGCTTTTCAGGCTGTCGGCCATGGCGGTTTCATAGATCGTGGTGAAGCGCAGCTGACGCTGACGCAGCAAGCCGTTCACGGAGCGTCCGAGAAACGCCCCGGCGCTGTACGCCAGTAACGGCACACTGCCCTCGCCTTCCAGATCGAACAGCGGCTTGCCATTGGCATCCGCCGCACATACCGGAAGCATTTCGGTCTGGCCCAGGTGCAGCGACGGGAAGATCTCCGGGTCCATCTGCATCGCCGCGTCCGGGTCGTAGAACGCCAGCATCAGATCGCAGCCACCTTCACGCAGCGCGTGCACCGCGTCGCCAACGTTGGTCGCCACCAGCCGGGTAGCGATGTTCAGGCCTTCGTTGCGCAATTGCGCGATCCAGCGCGGAAAGAAACCCAGCGCCAGCGAGTGCGCCGCCGCGACCTGGATCACTTCGCCCTGCCCGCCTTCCAGATGATGAAGATGGCGCAGCACTTCACCGAGCTGTTCGACCACGGTGCGCGCGGTCACCAGGAACAGTTGCCCCGCCGCCGTCAGCTCGATTGGCGTGCGCGAGCGGTTGACCAGCGTCAGGCCCAGCGCCGCTTCCAGGCTGCGGATCCGCCGACTGAAAGCCGGCTGGGTCACGAAGCGCCGTTCGGCCGCCTGCGAGAAGCTGCGGGTGGCAGCCAGAGCACTGAAGTCCTCGAGCCATTTGCTTTCCAGATTCATCACGTCCTCCCGGACACGCACCAAAACAGGTCACACGTCTGCCGCGCACGCGGCGTCACACGGGCATTATGCCGAATGTGCATAGGGCAGTGTTTAACAGCATTGGCCCAAAAATTCCCACAAGCCTAGCATTCGCAGCGTTCCGGCACAGACCGGGTCCATATCGAGATGATTTCTATCATGTCCTCCGCTGCATCATTCCGCACAGAAAACGACCTGCTTGGCACCCTCGAAGTCCCTGCTCAAGCGTATTACGGCATCCAGACCCTGCGAGCGGTGAATAACTTCCGCCTCTCGGGCGTTCCGATTTCGCACTACCCGAAGTTGGTTGTCGGTCTGGCGATGGTCAAACAGGCTGCCGCTGACGCCAACCGCGAGCTGGGTCACCTGAGCGAAGCCAAGCACGCTGCCATCAGCGAAGCCTGTGCCCGTCTGATCCGCGGCGATTTCCACGAAGAGTTCGTGGTCGACATGATTCAAGGTGGCGCCGGTACCTCCACCAACATGAACGCCAACGAAGTGATCGCCAACATTGCTCTTGAAGCGATGGGTCACCAGAAAGGCGAGTACCAGTACCTGCACCCGAACGACGACGTGAACATGGCGCAGTCGACCAACGACGCCTACCCGACCGCGATCCGTCTGGGTCTGCTGCTGGGTCACGACGCGCTGCTGGCCAGCCTCGACAGCCTGATTCAGGCGTTCGCGGCCAAGGGTGAAGAATTCAACCACGTCCTGAAGATGGGTCGTACCCAGCTGCAAGACGCCGTACCGATGACCCTGGGTCAGGAATTCCGTGCTTTCGCCACCACCATGGGCGAAGACTTGGCCCGTCTGAAGACGCTGGCCCCGGAACTGCTGACCGAAGTGAACCTGGGCGGCACCGCGATCGGCACCGGCATCAACGCCGACCCGCGCTACCAGGCCCTGGCCGTACAGCGTCTGGCGCTGATCAGCGGTCAACCGCTGGTTCCAGCCGCCGACCTGATCGAAGCCACTTCCGACATGGGCGCCTTCGTGCTGTTCTCCGGCATGCTCAAGCGCACCGCAGTCAAGCTGTCGAAGATCTGCAACGACCTGCGCCTGCTGTCCAGCGGACCGCGTACCGGCATCAACGAAATCAACCTGCCGGCGCGTCAGCCAGGCAGCTCGATCATGCCAGGCAAGGTCAACCCGGTGATCCCGGAAGCCGTGAACCAGGTTGCTTTCCAGGTCATCGGTAACGATCTGGCGCTGACCATGGCAGCCGAAGGCGGCCAACTGCAACTGAACGTGATGGAGCCGCTGATCGCCTTCAAGATCCTCGACTCGATCCGCCTGCTGCAACGCGCCATGGACATGCTGCGCGAGCACTGCATCGTCGGCATCACCGCCAACGAAGCGCGCTGCCGTGAACTGGTCGAACACTCGATCGGTCTGGTCACCGCACTGAACCCGTACATCGGCTACAAAAACGCCACCCGCATCGCCCGTATCGCCCTTGAAAGCGGCCGCGGCGTGCTGGAACTGGTGCGCGAAGAAGGTCTGCTCGACGAAGCCATGCTCGCCGACATCCTGCGCCCGGAAAACATGATTGCTCCGCGCCTGGTGCCTCTGAAGGCCTGATCCGACGCGTTACTTGTAGCACCGCTCACCAGGTCGAGGGACTAGACACCTCTCACCTTTTGAGGGCTTGGGGAGCATTCCCCGAGCCCTTTTTTTTAACTGTTTGAACCTGAGAACCGTATGTATGGAAGCTGGCTGCAAACCGGCTCCCAGACAAGCCCGACGCCGGTAACGTCGGGTGTTTCAAAGCTTCGTTTCGTCGCTTGCACCACAACCGTGCAGACGGGCGCCGCACTGATCGGTATAGTGCCGCCCCTCTTCGCGTGAGCGGTCGTCGGTAACGAGGCCATAACCCATGCGAAACCCGAACTAATAACAAACCCGCGATATGGATCCGGGACGAAACCCTCGCCTCGCCCGTTGTGCCGCACGCACACCGGTGTAACGCGATGTTTCCGACCATCCAGCATTTGCTTACACAATAAACAGCGAGGAAAAATCCATGCTCGAAGTCATCAACGACTTCCTCTCAGGGAAAGTACTGATCGTGCTCATTGTCGGGCTCGGTAGCTACTTCACGATTCGCTCGCGTTTCGTTCAATTGCGCCACTTCTTCCACATGTTCGCGGTGTTCCGCGACAGCCTCAAAGGCAGCGCCGGGCAACTCAGCTCGTTCCAGGCCCTGATGCTCAGCCTCGCCGGCCGCGTCGGTGCAGGCAACATCGCCGGTGTCGGCATCGCCGTGACTCTCGGTGGTCCGGGTGCGGTGTTCTGGATGTGGGTGACCGCTTTGGTCGGCATGTCCAGCAGCTTCTTCGAATGTACGCTGGCCCAGGTCTACAAGCGCGCCGATGGCGATGGCCTGTACCGTGGCGGTCCGGCTTACTACATCCAGCACGGCCTGAAACTCAAAGGCATGGCGGTGGTGTTCTCGATTCTGCTGCTGGTCACTTACGGATTCGCCTTCATCGGCCTGCAGTCCTACACCGTGACCCACTCGCTGCAAAACGCCTTTGCCTTTGATCCGCAACACACCGGTATCGTCCTGGCAGTGCTGCTGGCCATTACCTTCATCGGTGGCATCAAGCGCATCGCTTCGGTGTCCGACCTGCTGGTACCGATCAAGACCCTGGCCTACATCGGCGTGACCCTGTACGTGATCGGCACCCAGATCGAACACGTACCAGCCATGCTGGAAACCATCTTCAAGAGCGCCTTCGGTCTCGACCCGGCCTTCGGCGGCCTGCTCGGCAGCGCAATCGTGATGGGCGTGAAACGTGGCGTGTTCGCCAACGAAGCGGGCCTGGGCAGTGCGCCGAACGTCGCCGCCGTGGCCGCCGTGAAGCATCCTGGCGCTCAAGGCGTGGTTCAGGCGTTCAGCGTGTTCCTCGACACCTTCGTGATCTGCACCTGCACCGCGCTGCTGATCCTGCTGTCGGGCTTCTACACCCCGGGCTTCGAAGGTGACGGCATCGTCCTGACCCAGAACTCGCTGGCCGCCGTGGTGGGTGACTGGGGCCGCATGTTCGTCAGCGTCGCGCTGTCGCTGTTCGTCTTCACTTGCATCCTCTACAACTACTACCTGGGCGAAAACAGCCTGCAGTTCCTCACCCGCAACCGCGCGGCGCTGATGACGTTCCGCGGCCTGGTGCTGGCGCTGGTGGTCTGGGGTTCGATGCAGGATCTGTCGACCGTGTTCGCCTTCGCCGACATCACCATGACCTGCCTGGCCTTCGTCAACCTGGTGGCCCTGGCCATGCTGTTCAAGGTCGGCATGCGCGTGATGCGCGACTACGATGCGCAGCGTCGCGCCGGCGTCGACCAGCCGGTGTTCGACTCCAGCAAGTTCAGCGACCTGGATCTGGACCTGAAGGCCTGGCCTGCCAATCCGTCGGCCGACACCCAGGCCGACGCTCAGCCGCAAGGCATCCCTGCAGCGCAACGCTGATCGGGTAAAAACCGGGCGCAGGTCTTGCGCCCGGCGTGACACAGGCGGCGGTCGGCGTCATGCTCGACCGCATGCTGTCCTCGTTCAGGAGAACTCCCCATGAATTCCTCGACCTACCCTGCCGCCCAGCACGTCATGGTGCTGTACACCGGCGGCACCATCGGCATGCAGGCCAGCGCCAATGGCCTGGCCCCGGCGTCCGGTTTCGAAGCGCGGATGCGCGACTACCTGCACAGCCAGCCTGAGCTGGTCGTACCGCAGTGGCGCTTTCGCGAGATGTCGCCGCTGATCGACAGCGCCAACATGACCCCGGCCTACTGGCAGCAACTGCGTGAAGCCGTCGTCGATGCCGTCGATGTGCAAGGTTGCGACAGCGTGCTGATCCTGCACGGCACCGACACCCTGGCCTACAGCGCCGCCGCCATGAGCTTCCAGTTGCTCGGCCTGCATGCCCGCGTGTGCTTCACCGGTTCGATGCTGCCGGCCGGCGTCACCGACAGCGACGCCTGGGAAAACCTCAGCGGCGCACTGGTCGCCCTCGGCCACGGCCTGGCGCCGGGCGTGCATCTGTATTTCCACGGCGAACTGCTGGCGCCGACCCGTTGCGCGAAAGTGCGCAGCTTCGGCCGTCATCCGTTCAAACGCCTGGAGCGTCAGGGCGGCGGCTTGAAGGCCACGTCCCTGCCGGCAGCGCTGAACTACAACCAGCCCAAGCAACTGGCCAAGGTGGCGGTATTGCCGCTGTTCCCGGGCATCGGCGCCGAGATCATCGACGGCCTGCTCGACAGCGGCATTCAGGGTCTGGTGCTGGAGTGCTACGGCAGCGGCACCGGGCCAAGCGACAACCCGCAATTCCTCGCCAGCCTTGGTCGGGCGCGGGACAACGGCGTAGTCGTGGTTGCGGTCACGCAGTGCCATGAAGGCGGTGTTGAGCTGGATGTCTACGAAGCGGGCAGCCGCTTGCGTGGCGTTGGCGTGCTGTCCGGTGGCGGCATGACCCGCGAAGCAGCGTTCGGCAAGTTGAACGGATTGCTTGGCGCGGGTCTTGAGACAGCTGAAGTGCGGCGACTGGTCGAACTCGACTTGTGCGGCGAGCTCATCTGATCGCAACAAGCTGTGGGAGCACCTCTGCTCCCACAGCCCGGCATGCAACTTGCTGCCGTTTCCAGCATCCCAAGGCTGGAAGTTCGCGATGCTCCACTCCCACCTCACCACCCTCAACGCCGTCTCCCTGGTGCTCAACACCTTCAGGGATCAGGGCCTGTCCAGCGAAGCGCTGCTGGCCGGCAGCGGCATCAGCGCGGCGGATCTGAGCCGGGCCGACACCCGCATCACCACCAATCAGGAGATGCAGGTCTGCGCCAACGCGGTCGCGCTCAAACACGACATCGGTCTGGAGCTGGGCCGGCGCATGCATGTTTCCTGCTACGGCATCCTCGGTTACGCGCTGCTGACCTGTGCCACCTTCGGTGACGCTTTGCGCCTGGCGATCCGTTATCCGGCGCTGCTGGGAACACTTTTCGAGCTGAGCCTGGAAGATGACGGCGAGCGCGTCTGGTTTGTCGCCGCCGATTATCGCGAGAGCCCGGCGATGGCGGTGTTCAACGCGGAGTTCTGTCTGGTGTCGCTGAAAGTCATCTGCGACGACCTGCTCGGCCATCCGTTGCCATTGCTGGCTGCCCGCTTCGAACACAGCGCGCCAGACTATCGCGACAGCTATTCCGAACACTTCAAGGCGCCCCTGCACTTCGGCGCCAAGGACAACGCCTTCGCCTTCGACCGGCGCTGGCTCGATCAGCCGCTGCCGCTGGCCGACATCATCACCCACCAGGCGATGGCCGAACGCTGCCGCAAGCAGAACACCGAGTTCACCGGCCGCCAGGCGTGGTTGGGGCGGATCCGCCAGTTGCTCAGTGCGCAACTCAATGCCGCACCGGGGCTGGAAGGTCTGGCGCAACAGATGAACTGCTCGCCGCGCACGCTGCGCCGACACCTGAAGGACATGGGTTGCAGCTATCAGGAGCTGCTCGACGAACTGCGTTTCGAGCGGGCCAAGCAGATGCTTTGCGAGGATCAGTTGCCGATCTACCGCATCGCCGAAACCCTCGGCTTCAGCGAGACCGCTAGCTTCCGCCACGCCTTCGTGCGCTGGAGCGGCGTGGCGCCGAGTCAGTTCCGACCACACGGTTAAACCGTCGAGGGGCGATATCAGGTCAGTATTTTTGGCCACATCGATCCCCTTTTGGCCTCTCTGGCCGTTCTCCGATTCGGCCCACGCCGCAACACTGGAGCCAACCGAATCAGCCCCTGCGGAGAACAACAAATGCTGACGATCTACTCTGACGATCACCACCTGCACCATGGCCGCTGCGAATTGATCGACGGGCAGCTCAAGCCTTGCTTCGAGATGCCGTCACGCGCCGACCACGTGCTGCAACGGGTGAAAAACCAAAACCTCGGCCCGGTCGAGGCGCCGAAGGATTTCGGCCTCGGGCCGATCGAGCGCATCCACAGCCGCGATTACCTGGACTTCTTCAAAGGTGCCTGGGCGCGCTGGACCGAATTCAACACCGACGGCGACTTGCTGCCCTACACCTGGCCGGCGCGCACCTTGCGTCAGGTCAAACCGACCAGTCTGCACGGCCAGCTCGGTTATTACAGCTTCGACGGCGGCGCGCCGATCACCGCCGGCACCTGGCAAGCGGCGTACAGCGCGGCGCAAGTAGCGCTGACCGCACAAGCGGAAATCCAGCGTGGCGCCCGTGGTGCCTTCGCCCTGTGCCGTCCACCGGGACACCACGCTGCCGGTGATTTGATGGGCGGTTATTGCTACCTCAACAACGCCGCCATCGCTGCGCAGGCGTTCCTCGATCAGGGCCACAAGAAGGTCGCGATCCTCGACGTCGACTACCACCACGGCAACGGCACCCAATCGATTTTCTACGAGCGCAGTGACGTGCTGTTCACCTCGATCCACGGCCATCCGGAAGCGGAATTCCCGTTCTTCCTCGGCTACGAAGACGAACGCGGCGAAGGCGCCGGTGAAGGCTTCAACTTCAACTATCCACTGCCGGCCGGTTCCGGTTGGGATGTCTGGAGTGCAGCGCTGGATCAGGCCTGCCAGGAGATTGACAACTACGGTGCCGACATCATCGTCGTGTCGCTGGGCGTCGACACCTTCAAGGACGACCCGATCTCGCAATTCAAACTCGACAGCCCGGATTACCTGGCGATGGGCAAACGCATCGCGGCGCTCGGCAAACCGACCCTGTTCGTCATGGAAGGTGGCTACGCGGTGGAAGAAATCGGCATCAACGCGGTGAACGTGCTCGAAGGTTTCGAACAATGAGCAGACTCAAGCACTTCATCGCGCCGGCGTTGTGCGCGGCGCTGCTGAGCAGCGGCGGCGCTCATGCGGAAGAACGTACCCTGCGCGTCTACAACTGGTTCGACTACATCACTCCCAAGGCACTGGAAGATTTCAAGGCGCAGAACAGCCAGACCAAACTGGTCTACGACATCTTCGACACCAACGAAGCGCTGGAGGCCAAGCTGCTGACCGGCAACTCCGGCTATGACGTGGTAGTGCCGTCCAACGTGTTCCTCGCCAAGCAGATCGAGGCCGGGGTGTTCCAGCCGCTGGATCGCAGCCAGTTGCCGAACTGGAACCACCTCGACCCGAAACTGATGAAGCTGATCGAAGCCAACGATCCGGGCAACCAGTTCGCCGTGCCGTACATGTACGGCACCATCCTGATCGGCTTCAACCCGGCCAAGGTCAAGGCCGCGCTGGGTAACAACGCGCCGGTGGACAGCTGGGACCTGATCTTCAAGGAAGAGAACATCAGCAAGCTCAAGCAGTGCGGCGTGGCCCTGCTCGACTCGCCATCGGAGATTCTGCCGCTGGCCCTGCAACACCTCGGTCTGGATCCCAACAGCAAGAACCCGGCGGACTACGCCAAGGCTGAAGCGCTGCTGATGAAGATTCGTCCGTACGTGACCTACTTCCATTCGTCCAAGTACATGGCCGACATCGCCAACGGCGACATCTGCGTTGCCGTCGGCTATTCGGGCAGCTTCTCGCAAGCGGCCAACCGCGCCAAGGAAGCGAAAAATGGCGTGGTGGTGGACATGCGTCTGCCGAAAGAAGGCGCGCCGATCTGGTTCGACATGCTTGCCATCCCGAAAGGTGCGAAGAATCCGCAGGATGCCTACACCTTCATCAACTACCTGCTGCAACCGCAGGTGATTGCGCCGGTCAGCGATTTTGTCGGTTATCCGAACCCGAACAAGGACGCCACCGAACTTGTCGACCCGGCGATTCGCAACAACCCGAATCTGTACCCGACCGATGCGGCGATGAACACGCTCTACACCCTGCAACCGTTGCCGCGTGATGCGGAACGGGCGCGCACCCGGGCCTGGACCAAGATCAAGTCCGGCACCTGAAGCGCTGCAACCCGACCAGACCCGCAGCCGCGGGTCTTTTTTTTGCCTGCAAGATCTATGTACCGCATCGCAGCGCGGCCAGGATTTTAGTGTCCGATTTTTCCCCGTGGACATGAACATGACTGAACCTGCCGCCGCCCCAGACGTTTCCCCTCCTTTGCTGAAACAGAGCCGGCTGGTCGAACTGACCGGCCAGGGCTACTCGCTGCATCAAGTCGCCTCGACGTTGTTGCGCGAAGGACTGAACAAAAGCTATCCCGACCAACACATCGATCCGGATCACTGCATGCTCGCGACACCTCTGCGCGAGGCCGACACCTCAGAGAACACCGCCAGGGTCTTCGCCTTCGAGTCGCTGACCCATGCCTTCATCCAGCACTGCCTGCACAAGACCACAGCCGATTACATCGAAGGCGAGCACTTCCTGACCCGAACACCCAACGCAGTTCCTCCCACTCTTCTGCCGGTGAGCATGGACGACATCACTGCGCTGGTGAACGACCTCGCACCTTTTCTGTTCCTCGAATATCAGCAGCGTCAGCTCGATTACTGGAACGAGTCCGCCAATGGCCAGCCACGCTGGCAAGAGCTGTCCGATCAGTTGTGCTCGGCGGCAAATGTGCAGTCGGCCAGCGGCTGGGACGCCGACGAATGCGCATTCGCACGATTTGTCGCGCAGCATCCGGACCGGAGTGAGCGCTCGACCGCAGCCAACGATTTCGTCGGACTGAAAGCCTGCCTGATGGACATCGAACTGGTCGACGGTGAGGACAGCACACACCTGCTTGTCGCCGGCGCTCTCGTGCTGACCGCCACCGTCAAAAAACGAAACCGGATCCTGATGTACACCGTTGCCGATGGCTATGAATCATTCGACTCGCTGACCGCGCTGGGAGAAACATTGCCGCAGCGACTCGATCCCCGGCTGTCCGATCGCTCCTTGAAATGGCGCCTGATCGAGCCCGAAGGAAACATCTTCGATGCCGTCGCCCAGGCGCAGATCAGCAACCAGCTCGGCGCGATCGAGGCACTGGATCCCGCCAGCCGGTCGATCAGTGCCCACGCCGGTTCCGGCCGCCAGCGCCGCAGTCGATTCAGCCCACTTGAGCGGGCTCGGCTCGACCAGCTGGAAGAGGCCATTCCCGACTGGTTGCTCGATGGGTCGGCGCATGACCTGCAGGACTACAGTCGCTACGTTGCCGAGCTCGGCACGTTGCGCAACGAAGCCGGGAATGGCGCGTTCAGGGAAGACGACATTCCCCTGATCAAACCCTACGCCGAACGCCGGATGCGTGAAGCGATCATTGCCGACGAAAGCGCTGAAGGCGCCGCCGACCTGCCTCTGGAACAGCTGCGAATCACGGTGACGAACAGCCTCGAAACCGGCGGCTTCACGCTGCCCAATCCATTTGATCAGGTACACGAAACCCTGGGTGAATTTGCCCTGCAAAACGCCACGCCCTACCAGGCCACGATCGCCTTCGACGATGGCCGAGCCGTACCTGGCTGGTTGACGGTGGATTTTCTGACCGCCGTCGCGGAAAAGGTCGACATCGGTGGTCACTATCCGCAACTGATCAAACGCGCGCTGATCGATGACCCGATCCGTTCGACCGCGCACCGGACTCGCTATCTGCGCCAGCTGCCGACGCTTCTGCCGATGCTCGCGCTGGAGTGCAAACTCAGACGCCAGGGTGCAATCGATGAGCGTGGCTATACCTATGTCTGCCAGTTGATGGATGCCATCAACCGCAAACTGCCGGCGGCCGAACATCCGGTGACCATCCGGCCTCTGGCGTTCGTCCCGCGCCGCCGCTTGAGCCGGCGCTCGGATGTGGTCGCCAACATGTTCATCATTTGTCCGCGAGATCACGCACACGGTCCCTGTCTTTTGTACCGACCGCTGCTGGACACCCCATTGATGCAGTTCGCTTCGTTGCAGAACCTGATGTATGCGCTGTATCAGGCGGGCGAACTGCGCAATTCGGTACTCGCCTGGATGGGCAGCGCGGCCCTGAGTTTCGAGTACTCGCAATACGCCTTCCCGGTGGGTCTGCCCTCGCCGTGGATCGTCACTCAACTGGCCACGGA
The DNA here is from genome assembly GCF_039695385.1 of Pseudomonas sp. 9.2(2024). Taxonomy (NCBI): domain Bacteria; kingdom Pseudomonadati; phylum Pseudomonadota; class Gammaproteobacteria; order Pseudomonadales; family Pseudomonadaceae; genus Pseudomonas; species Pseudomonas sp. 9.2(2024). The sequence goes on from NZ_CP155585.1 coordinate 125,077, forward strand.
ACCGTTCATGCATCTGGACCTGACCGGCCCGATCGAACTGGAAAATGCGCCGCTCGACGGCGACATCCTCGCTGCGCTGTACGCGGCGAACAGTCAGGCACTGGTCGAGCTTGCGAACCGTCAGTCACAGTCCAACCGTGAGCGTCGCTGGGCACTTCTGGCGGACAGCGGCTGGGCCATTTTCAGCGTCGCCGCAAATTTCATGAGCGGCGCAGCCGGCACCGCTGTCTGGGTCTGGCAGACCATCACGCAGATCCAGCAGGCGATTGATGCCCATGAACGCGACGACAATCTGGTGGCCTGGCAATCCACCGCCGATGTTCTGCTCACCCTCGGCATCATCATGACTCAGCACGCCGTGGTACGACGCAACCGCTCCTGGTCGCCGCGCCGGAGTAAATCGTACGAGTTCGAGCAAGGGACGCCGGAGAGCGTGGCGTCCGCGAGAACGCCGCAACCTGCGCCAGCGGTCGCGCCATCCGTCGTCCTCGATCCGCTGGTTGTCACCGGCGAAGTCCCTGCCGATCATTTCACTCAACTCGAACAGGGGACGCTGTTGCGACCTGGCACCAGCGCACGCTTCATCGCGATGCTCGACCGTTTCAGCATCGCCGCACCTGACTTGAGCGGCAAACGAGCCTCGTCGGTCACTCACCTCTACACCCTCGACGGCAAGACGTGCGTCCAGGTCGGCATGCGCTGGTTTGAAGTGATCGCCCGGCCAGGCGAGCCGGTTCACATCGTTGACCCGGCCGACCCACAGCGTATCGGCATGGCCCTGAAATACGACGAGACGGCCGGACAATGGCACTGGGACCCGAAACTGCGCTTGCGCGGCGGCATGCCGAGAAGCCGGATCGAGGCATTCCGTCGATCCAAAAAACAGATCATGGATGCAGCGTGGACTGAGCTGGAACAATTTGAAGCAGGCGAAACCGAAGCGAAAACACTGCTGCTGCGAGCACTGGTCGCCCTTCCACGGGATATCAGCGAAGCTGGATTCGAGCACTCCGCATCCATTTATCTGGACCGCGCCACGAAGCTGGGCAATGACTACACCAAGGCCCTGGACCAACTCGAGATCTGGCGCGAGGCAGGGGGCGGCGGCTCGGTACACCAGGCCAGACTGATGAGCCTTACTCTGGGTCAGCACCGCTGTTTTGGCTCGTGGCTGCGAGTGAAGATGCGGACTTATGCCAAGACCACGCAAATATTCGTTGACAGCGCAATCAACCAGACAGCGATACCGCGAAACAAGCAGATCGAAATAGCCACCGTCGCCACCGCGATGAGCGACGAAATGATTGCCACCCTGCAGACCCTGGATCGTTCGCTGCACGTCTTGAACAGCCACTCGGCCAAGGCCAGAGAAGTGGCCACACGACTGGAATTGCTGCTGCCAGACTTCAGCCCGCTCGATCTCAAGGCCAATGAAATCGGCATGTCCTATGAACGCTGTGTCGTGGATCAACCGGGGGCCGCCATGAATGCCGCCCGTATTGCCATCGGGATCATTACGGCTGCTGCCGCCGACGCCAGCCATGAGCTGATCCTGTTGAGCAAAACAGCGGTGACCGCAGACGGACAGCCAGCGCGTCTCGAACGCCTGTCGCAATGGAACGACCTCTTCGCCAGCCTCGGTGAACGCGTCGAACAGCTGCCTGCCGACCATCCCGGCCAGTTCGTCCAGGACAGACTCGACAGGGTTCGCGAGCTGATCGGCGAGTTCCACCTGCTGGCTCGCAATCGACTGACCACGGAACTGCCTGAACCTGAGGAACGACCGGCACCCGTCAAGTCCAGACCGCAGCCCTCCACATCGCAGTCCAAAGTGAAGGTCTCCAAGAGCCGCCCCCGCCCAGAGGTGGACGAGCAGGCTTCCACTGCCCCGGAGGGCGACTCCAGCGCAGAGGTCCCGTTCGTCAAACTGTCCACTCGACGACCTGACCCGAAGATGCCCAAGGATGACGAGGACCTTCTTTCATCGGCCATCCAGCTTGAAGCGGACATCGACCGATTCAACAGGAAGACCCGCGAGGATGCCAAGCGACCAGGGCGCATTCCCGCCGACATCCGCGACATGTTCGAACAGCAAGTCGAGCGGCTCAAGCAAGCGGCCAATGACGTCGAAAGCGCTATCACCCGAAGAAAAAACGCCAGGAAGGATCCGTGGCCCGTCACCTCCCTCATCCCGAACCTGCGCGCGGGTGCCATCCGCACACAGGCCGAAGGCATAGCGGTCTATGCGACCATGCTTAAACACCGCAAACCTCGGGAAACCTATTTCCACTGGATGCACGACAACGGGCAGGTCAAGGTCAGCAAAGACCCTCGCGGGCGCATTCGTACCCGTTATCGCGGGGACTACTTTCAGGAGTATCGGATTCTCGACAGGAACAACGCTGACAAGCCGCTGTGGGTGGCGCACTTCCACTACGACCAGCTCGGGGATGCAGATGAGCTGTACACCACCGCCCACCTGAAACCGGCCGATGCCTATCTGCAGACGCTCGATGACAAAACGCGGCAGGCACTCAGCACCTTCGATGCCGTCGACAATGCACTACGGCGCATCGTCGATCCGCAGGTACGCGATCTGTTCCTGAAATCGCAGCCGCAGGCTCAACCGAAAGACGCTTAAGGGCGCCAGACTTCACGCAGACGGGCCAGAGCCGACTCGATCGCCGGCTCCGGCACCGCCGCAAAACCCAGCACCAGACCGGCGCGCTGATCGATCGGGGTCGTCGAGTCAGGCAGCCAATACTTGCTCAGGCCGTGGACTTCCACTTCCACGCTGGCGGCCTGCTCGATCAGCTGTTGTTCGCGGGCCACGCTGTCGACCGCCACGGTGAGATGCAGTCCCGCTGACACCGCCGGCAGCTCACCCACGCCCGCCAATCCTTGCGGCCAACCGTTGATGAGGGCGTTACGCCGACTGAGGGCTGCCCGACGCATCCGCCGGATGTGCCGCTGGAAATGCCCGGCCGCCATGAATTCGGCCATCACCGCTTGAGTGCTCACTTCGGAATGCCGGACATCCACCGCGCGCCGCTGCGCAAAGGCCTCGACCAGCCCCGGCGGCAACACCAGATAACCCAGGCGCAGCGCCGGGAACGCGACCTTGCCGAAAGTGCCGACGTACAACACGCGACCCTGGCGATCGAGCGCAGCCAGCGGTGCCAATGGCGCGCCGGTGTAGCGATATTCGCCGTCGTAGTCGTCCTCGACGATCCAGCCGCCGGTGCGCTCGGCCCAGGCCAGCAGTTCCAGACGTCGCGCCAGGCTCATCACCACACCGGTCGGGTATTGATGAGACGGCGTGACATAAGCCACCCGGCAATCTTCGGCGGCCGCCAGTGCCGCGCAGTCGATGCCCTCTTCGTCCACGGCAATACCGTGCAATCGACCGCCGGCCAAGGCGAACGCATGACCCGCTGCGCGATAGCCGGGATTCTCGATGCCCACCCCTGCGCCCGGCTCCACCAGCAACTGTGCACAAAGGCTGATTCCCTGTTGCGCGCCACTGGTGATCACAATTTGCTCAGCCGAGCACTGCATGCCGCGCGAACTGCGCAAATAAGCGGCGATCAGACCGCGCAGGCGCGCATCGCCCGCCGGGTCGCCGTAACACAGTTGCTGCAAATCGGGTTTGCGCCAGAACGCCGCGTTCAGCTTGGCCCAGACGTCGAACGGAAACAGATCAAACGCCGGAACACCGACCCGGAATGCTCGCGGCGGACCGCTCGGTGGCGTCGGTAAATGGTTCTGCTCAAGCCGCTGCAATGCACCACTGTGGATAACTTTGCTGGATAAATCCCCAGTGGAATTGACCGAAATTGTGGATAAGGTTGTGGGTAAGCCTGTTGAAAACCCTGTGGATACTTTTGTGGATAATTTTTTCGCGGGCGCCACCGATTGCGGTAACTGCGCCACATAAGTGCCGTCCCCGACCCGGCCTTCAATGAAACCTTCGGCATACAGCTGATCGTAGGCGCGCACCACGCTGTTGCGGGAAATCCCCAGCGCCGCTGCCAGATCGCGGCTGGCCGGCAGGCGCGTGCCGCTGGCCAGACGTCCGTCGAGCACCCGCAGGCGCAAGGCCTGATAGAGCTGACGGCTCAGCCCTTTGCGGCGGTCGAGCTCGATACCGGCAGGGTTGAACGGCAGTGACAGCGTGGTCGAATCGGGCATGACAATGGACCTATGAAATTGGTCATCAATGGCTCTTACAACAGACCAATAGCCTGCCTACGATGCAGCCATTCGCCAAGGAAATTATCTCCATGTACACGCCCCGCGCCTTTGCCATCGACGACTTGTCCCAACTGCACGAACTGATCCTCGCCACCCGCCTCGCCATCCTGGTGACCCACGGTGAACAAGGCTTGCAAGCCAGTCATGTGCCGGTGTTGCTGCATCGCGAACAAGGTCCGAACGGCACGCTGTACGGGCATCTGGCCAAGGCCAATCCGCAGTGGAAAGACCTGCGCGACGGCGCCGAGGCCCTGCTGATTTTCCCCGGTGCCGATGCCTACGTCAGCCCGGGCTTTTACCCGAGCAAGGCCGAGCACGGCAAAGTCGTGCCGACCTGGAACTACGTTGCCGTGCACGCCTACGGTCACGCCGAAACCTTCAGCGACGGTGGTCGCCTGCTGGACATCGTCAGCACCCTCACCAACCGCCATGAGGCCGGCCGCGCCCAGCCCTGGTCGGTTGACGATGCCCCGGCCGATTACATCGACGGCATGCTCAAGGCCATCGTCGGGTTCGCCATTCCGATCGATCGCCTCGAAGGCAAGCGCAAGCTCAGCCAGAACCGCAGCGCCGAAGACATCGCCGGCGTGCGCGAAGGCCTGGCTGCCAGCTCCGACATCAACGATCAAACCCTCGCTCACTTGATGCGTTAAGGAAATCACCATGAGTCAGATCGACATCCGTCCGGTCAGCGCCGCCGATCACGCCGCCTGGCTGCCGCTGTGGCAGGCCTACCTGCGCTTCTACAACACTGAATTGCCGGACGCCGTCAGCGAGAGCACCTGGCAGCGCTTTCTCGACCCGAACGAACCGACCCACGCCGCCCTCGCCTGGGCCGACGGCAAAGCGGTGGGCATGGTGCATTTCATCTACCATCGTTCGAACTGGAGCATCGAAAACTCCTGCTACCTGCAAGACCTGCTGGTGGAGCCGCAAACCCGTGGCACCGGCGTCGGTCGCCTGCTGATCGAACACGTTTACGCCACGGCCAAGGCTGACGGCTGCTGCAAGGTGCACTGGCTGACCCACGAAACCAACGCCACAGCGATTCAGCTCTACGAGCGCATCGCCGAGCGCCCGGGTTTCATCCAGTTTCGCAAAGCCATTTAAGGAGCCACGCGCATGACGATTTCTCTCGCTGACTGGAAAGGCGTGCCGCCACCCTCCACCACCCTGATCGAAGGCCGCTTCATCCGCCTGGAAAAACTCGACCCGGCACGCCACGGCGACGACCTGTTCAATGCCCTGCAAGGCCCCGGCGCCGACCCGAAACTCTGGGACTATTTGCCCTACGGCCCGTTTCCGGAGCGCAGCGCCTTCAATGACTGGCTAAACAATCACGCCGCCCACAGAGATCCGTATTTCTTCAGCGTCATCGACCGCGCCAGCGGCCAGGTGCAAGGCATCCTCAGCCTGATGTCGATCGTCCCGGCCCAGGGCCGCATCGAAATCGGCCACGTCACCTTCGGCGCCCCGATGCAGCGCTCGCCGAAAAGCACCGAGGCGGTCTACCTGCTGGCCAAAGAATCCTTCGCCCTCGGCTACCGCCGCCTCGAATGGAAATGCAACAACGGCAACGCCCGTTCCAAATACGCGGCCGAGCGTTTGGGCTTCAGCTTCGAAGGTGTGTTTCGCCAGCACATGGTTGTGAAAGGCCAGAACCGCGACACCGCGTGGTACTCGATTCTGGACTCGGAATGGCCGGCGATTGCGGCGGGGTTCGAGCGCTGGTTGAGCGATGAGAATCAGACGGCGGATGGGCAGGTGAAGGGGTTGGTTGAGTGCCGCGGTTGAACCAGTGAACGTAAAAGAGCGCAGCCTGTGTCATCTCGTTCAAGCGATGTCCAAGGCTGCGATTTCGACTCTTCGCCACCGTCGGATCTGCAATGAATTGCAGATGAACGTCCAAATCTGAGGCCTGAACTGCAAAAGAATGCACATAGTCCGTACATCATTCTGTAAAAACCCTCCGCTATACAGGACGCCCCGCTTATAACAAAAGGACGCCCGCCCCATGCCCTTCCCGCCCCAGCGCCTGTCGTTTGCCATTGCCCTGCTGATCGCCGCCAGCGCCGCCCACGGCAAGACCGTGCAAATCGACACCGCCACGACTGCATCGCAGACATTGGGTGGCAGCGACACGCTGACAATTTCGGCGCCGGGCAGCATCACCAACAGCGGCAAGGCGGTAAGCCTCAAGGACGGCACCAGCGGTGTCGGCGTGATCATCGACAACGCCGGCAAGATCATTTCTACCGGTGGCCGTGCCATCGACAGCAGCGGCGACCTGACCCAGGCGCGAAACTACGCCATCTATAACCGCAGCGGCGGGCAGATTCTCGGCTCCAACGACGCGATTCGCATCGACAGCAACTTCGTCAGCGGCAGCCTGCTGATCGACAACAGCGGCACCATTCGCTCGACCACAGGCCAAGGCCTGGATCTGGATGCGTTGCGCAGCGACGGGGTCAAAACCACGATCATCAACCGCGCGGGCGGGCTGATTCGTGGCGACGCCAGCGACGGCATGAAAACCGGCGCCAACGCGACCATCAGCAACTACGGCGAGATCTCCACCGGTGACTCGCACAACGCCGACCAGAAGTTCGACGGCATCGATATCGACACCGCGACCGGTGTCAGCGTGACCAACTACGGCGTGATTTCGGGCGGGCGCCATGGCATCACCACCGACCTGGGAGCGACGCTGGTCAACTACGGGCAAATCACCGGGCGCAACGGCTCCGGTTTCGGTTCCGATGGCGACGGCACGGTGATCAACCACGGCACCATCACTGGCGCCTATTCCGGGTTGCAAGCCAATGGCGACGGTGACGGCGTGGACATCGACAAGATTGCCCACATCGAAAACTACGGCACCATTCAGGGCGTCGGCGCCGGTGGTGTGGACAAGGGTGGCTTCGCCAATGGCAGTGAAGGCATTGCGCTGGGCGGCGGCTATATCCTCAACGCCATGGATGCGCTGATCAGCGGCGCCAACAGCGCAATTCTGGTGGACGACGGCAGCGGTGGTTCTGGGCTGGCGGCCACCACGCTGGAGAACTTCGGCACCATCCAGGGCCTCGACGGTTTCGGGGTGAAATTCGTCGGTGAGTTCGCCGACAACGTGATCAACGGTGGCACCGTCAGCGGAAGTAACGGGCTGGCGCTGGATCTGGGCGGCGGCAATGACAGCCTGACCCTGCGCAACGGCAGCCGCTTTGTCGGCGTGGTCGATGGCGGCAGCGGTTATGACCGCGTGGTGATGGACGATGCGGCGGGCGGCAGCTTCGGTGCGAGCCGCAACCTTGAATGGCTGGAAGTCAAACAAGGTGCCTGGACGCTCACCGGCAGCGGCGACTTCAGCGACGGTGGTGCCGTGCGCAACGGCGCCACGCTGATCAACCAGGGCGGTATCGCCGGCAACCTGACCGTGGACGTCGGTGGTGTGTATGCGGGTGGCGGTTCGGTAGGCAACCTCAACGTCAATGGCACGTTGCGCACCGACACCCGCCTCGGCACCGCGGCCATCGTGCACGACTTGAACATGGGCAGCGCATCCACCCTCGCTTATGGCGTCAATGCCGATGGCAGCAGCGCGCCGGTCCAGGTCGGCGGCACGGCCAACCTCAACGGCGCAACGCTGGCGGTCAATCCCGGCAGCGGCACTTATCCGTGGCAGAGCCATTACACAGTGCTGCAGGCAGCGCGGGTCAACGGCACGTTCGGCGCGGTCACCAGCGACTACGCGTTCCTCACGCCGACCCTCGCTTACACGCCAACGCAGGTCGACCTGACTTACACCCGCAATGACGTGGCGTTCAATGAATTCGCCGCCACCGGCAACGGCAGCAATGCCGCCAACAGCCTGGCCTCGATCGGCAAGAACAATGCGCTGTACAACGCCTTGCTCAACACCACGCAATCCAGCGCGGGCGCAGCCATCGAGCAACTGGCCGGCGCCAGCAACGCCAACCTGACCAGCGCCACCCTCGGCGCCAGCAGCCAGGTCGGCAGCAGCATGCTCTCGGCGATGCAGCAAATGGGTGGCAGCCCAGGCTTGATGGTCGGCCTCGATCAGCGTGATACGCCGATCCTCGCCGCCAACGGCGTACCGTCCGAAGCACGAAACCTGAACGATCCGAACGCCCGGGGCCGGCTCTGGCTGCAGGCCATTGGCGGCTACGGCAAGCTGGATGGCGAACACGGCAGCAGCGGTCTGGAACAACGCACCAAGGGCAGCGTGCTCGGTGCCGACTGGGCACTGAATCCACAATGGCGTCTGGGCGTGCTCGGCGGCTATTCGAAGACTGACCTGGACGCCACCGGCTTCGACGGCAATGTCGAGAGCTGGCACGCCGGCGTTTATGCGCTGCATCAAAACGGTCCGATCGCCTTGCGCTTGGGCGCGGCGTACAGCGGTCATCAGGGCGAAAGCAAACGCACCATCGCGTTCAATGGTTTCAGCGATCGCCCCAAGGGTGATTACGACGCCGACAGCCAGCAAGCGTTCGCCGAACTCGGCTACGCCATGGGCAGCGGCCGACTCAGCGCCGAACCGTTCGCCAGCCTCGGCTACCAGCGCTATCACCGCGACCGCTATCAGGAAAAGGGTGGCGCCGCGGCCTTGCAGGTCGACAGTCAGACCCAGGACAACTTCAGCAGCACCTTCGGCCTGCGCTTGGCGCACCTCAGCTCGCTGGACAATGGCATGAGCCTGACCCCGCGGATGGCCGCCGGCTGGAAGCACACCTACGGCGATGTCAGCAGCTCGACCCGTCAGGCATTTGTGGTCGGTGGCACGGCGTTCAGCGTCGATGGCAGCTCGCTGGATCGCGACAGCCTCGTACTCGAAGCAGGGCTGGATCTTGGCATTTCCGCGCGGCATACGCTGGGGCTGGGATACAGCGGCGAGATTGGTAGCAACAGCCGTAATCACGGGTTGATCGGGCAGTGGCAGATGAGTTTTTGAGATTTCGCCAATCCGGATTTCAGCGGGAGTTGTAGGTAAAGGCGTCTGGTCGATCGGGTAATCATGGCGGGTTCATTACCTGCCAGCGCCCGGGCTACAAAAGCAGACGCCATCACCTGCATCCGACTCGGAATTGCCCGGCATCGGTGGACCGGCATCGACTTTTACAGTTTGGCCTCATTTCACATGAGACGAACTGAATGCCCATTCAATGCAAATACAAGCTTCAACATCTTGTGCTGGCGGTTGCGCTGGCAGTCGGTTGCGTGGAATTTTCTCTGGCGGAGCAGTCGGAGCCCGATGCGCCCGTCATGGACGAAGTGAAACCCAAGCCTGCGCGCAAGAAGAAAGAAAAACCTGCTCCGCCCAGTCTCGCTCCAGAGCCACTGCTTGCAGAAAGTATCGCTCCGACGCCAGAAACATTTCCGGTCAGCACTGAGATTCCAGCGGCACCCCTTCCTGCACCCGATGACATTCCCTCCGAGAAGGTCGCCACGACGCAAAGCGGCAGCGCACTCAAAGAAAGCCTGGAAAAACCAGCGCCCTTACCGGAATCGGTTCTGGCCGAAACGTCCGCATCTCAACAAACCCAAGTGGTAGACCAGCCGCCGTCAACGGATTCCCCTCTACCTCCGGGAAACGCAGCCATCGAAGCCCTGCTCGCTGCCGACGAAACTACGGCCGCCCTCGCCTACGATCAACTGGCCGGCGGCAGCAACGCCAACCTCGCCAAGGCCACCTTGAGCAGCGTCACACCGGTCAGCGCCAGCCTGCTGTCGGCCATGCACCAGCTCGATAACCTGCATGAAAACCAGCCAAACGCACCGCGCCACGCGGCCGGAAATGCCGAGAGCGGCAGGGTCTGGCTGCAGGCCCTCGGCCACAGCGGGAAACTGGATCGCGATGTGGAGCCCATGCAGCATTCCACCAAAGGCCTGCTGCTCGGTGCGGACTGGCGCCTCGACGAAGAATGGCGACTGGGTTTGATGGGCGGCACCTCCGATACGCGCATGGACAGCAAGGAACTGGACGGCGACCTCGACAGTTGGCACCTCGGCGCTTACGCCCTGCGACAGACCGGCCCGCTGTCACTTCGGCTCGGCGCAGCCTGGAGCAACCATGAAGGCAGTACCCGCCGCGAAGTCGCGTTCGGCCGCTTCCATGACCGACTGAAAGGCAACTACCAGGCCAGCACCCAGCAAGTGTTCATCGAGTCGGGATACAACCTGGGTCGGGCCAACGTCAGCATCGAGCCATTTGCCAGCCTCGGTTACCAACGCTACCAGCGCGACGGCTACACCGAGAAAGGCGGAGCGGCGGCGCTCAAGGTTCACGCTCAATCCCAAGGCAACTTCAACACCACCGTCGGCCTGCGCATGGCGAAAGTCAGCACGCTGGATAACGGCATGCGCCTCACGCCACGACTCAGCGCGGGGTGGAAACACGTTTATGGCGAGACCTACACCAGCACCCGGCAACGTCTGGTCACCGGCGGCCATGACTACACCGTTTACGGCGCGGAGCTGGATCGCAACAGCCTGACGCTCGACACCGGGCTTGATCTGGCCGTCTCGTCCAGCCACACACTCGGTGTTGGCTTGTCGGGTGAGATCGGTAGCGACAGCCGAAACCACGGCGTATCGGGGCAATGGCGAATGGCGTTCTAAGTCCGGACGGGTTGCTGCCGCACGGTGCGGCAGCAATTTGAAAGCAAAAAAAAAGGGGAGCACATGCCCCCCCGAGGTTTAAAGCGTTGTATCGAGGCCGTTATCTCAGCCTTCGATCTCGATCAGGATTTCGCCCGGGTTCACCCGGTCACCCTTGGCGACATGAATGGCGGTGACCTTGCCGGCAATCGCCGCCTGGACTTCGGTCTCCATCTTCATCGCTTCGGTGATCAGCACAGCCTGGCCCGCCTTGACGGTGTCGCCTTCCTTGACCAGCACGTCGACGATGTTGCCCGGCATGGTGGTGCTGACGTGGCCCGGGGCCGAAGCCTGCTTGCGCTTGCTGCTGCCGCCGCCGACGAATTCGTTGAGCGGCTCGAACACCACTTCTTCCGGCATGCCGTCGATGGACAGGTAGAAGTGACGCTTGCCCTCAGCCTTGACGCCGACACCGGTGATGTCCACGCGGTAGGTTTCGCCATGCACGTCGATGACGAACTCGGTCGGTACGCCTTCGCCGCCGGCCGAAGCCACCTTGCCCGCTTCCGGGATCGGCAGCAGCACTTCCGGAGTGAGGGTGCCGGCGGCACGCTCTTCGAGGAACTTGCGACCGATGTCCGGGAACATGGCGAATGTCAGCACGTCTTCTTCGGACTTGGCCAGTGCGCCGATATCGGCACGCAGCTTGGTCATTTCCGGCTTGAGCAGATCGGCCGGACGTACGTCGATCACCTCTTCGCTGCCGATGGCCTGGCGACGCAGCTTCTCGTTCACGGTGCCCGGCGCCTTGCCGTAGCCGCCTTGCAGGTAGAGCTTCACCTCGTTGGTAATGGTCTTGTAGCGCTCGCCGGCCAGCACGTTGAAGAACGCCTGGGTGCCGACGATCTGCGAAGTCGGGGTCACCAGCGGCGGGAAGCCAAGGTCTTCACGCACGCGCGGAATCTCCGCCAGCACTTCGCCCATGCGGTTCAGAGCGCCCTGCTCTTTCAACTGGTTGGCCAGGTTGGAAATCATCCCGCCCGGCACCTGGTTCACTTGAACACGGGTATCGACGGCGGTGAATTCGCTTTCAAACTGGTGGTACTTCTTGCGCACGGCGTAGAAGTACAGGCCGATTTCCTGCAACAGCTCCAGGTTCAGACCGGTATCGAACTCGGTGCCCTTGAGTGCAGCGACCATCGATTCGGTGCCAGGGTGGCTGGTGCCCGAAGCGAAGCTGGAGATGGCGGTGTCGATGTGGTCGGCACCGTTTTCAATTGCCTTGAGCTGGCACATGGCTGCCAGGCCGGCGGTGTCGTGGGAGTGGATAAACACTGGCAGCGACTGCTCGGCTTTCAGTGCACGCACCAGCTCACCGGTCGCGTATGGGGTCAGCAGACCGGCCATGTCCTTGATCGCCACCGAGTCGCAACCCATGGCTTCCATTTGCTTGGCCTGGGCGACGAACGCGTCGATGGTGTGCACCGGGCTGGTGGTGTAGGCGATGGTGCCCTGGGCGTGTTTGCCGGCAGCCTTCACCGCTTCGATCGCCACGCGCAGGTTACGCACGTCGTTCATCGCGTCGAAGATGCGGAACACGTCGATGCCGTTGACTGCGGCCTTGGCGACGAACGCTTTGACCACGTCATCGCTGTAGTGGCGGTAGCCCAGCAGGTTCTGGCCGCGCAGGAGCATTTGCAGGCGGGTGTTGGGCAACGCAGCGCGCAGTTGGCGCAGACGCTCCCACGGGTCTTCTTTCAGGAAACGCACGCAAGCGTCGAAGGTCGCGCCGCCCCAGCATTCCAGCGACCAGTAGCCGACTTTGTCGAGCTTGTCGCAGATCGGCAGCATGTCTTCGGTGCGCATGCGGGTGGCGAGCAGCGATTGGTGAGCGTCGCGCAGGATGGTGTCGGTTACGAAAATCTTTTTAGTCATTGTTCTATTCCTCACAGGCCTGCGTGGGCGGCGATGGCGGCGGCGATGGCCAGGGCCAGCTCTTCGGGTTTGCGCTTGATCGAGTAGTTGGTCAGTTCAGGGTGGCTTTCAACGAAGCTGGTATTGAACTGGCCGCTACGGAATTCCGGGTTGCGCAGGATTTCCTGGTAATACGCGGCGGTGGTCTTCACGCCTTGCAGACGCATGTCGTCGAGGGCGCGCAGGCCACGGTCCATCGCCTCTTCCCAGGTCAGCGCCCACACCACTAATTTCAGGCACATCGAGTCGTAGAACGGCGGGATGGTGTAGCCGGTGTAGATCGCCGTGTCGGTACGCACTCCAGGGCCGCCGGGGGCGTAGTAGCGCGTGATCTTGCCGAAGCTCGGCAGGAAGTTGTTTTTCGGGTCTTCGGCGTTGATCCGGAATTGCAGGGCAAAACCGCGGTGCTGGATGTCCTCCTGCTTCACCGACAGCGGCAGGCCGGAGGCGATGCGGATCTGTTCGCGGACGATGTCGATCCCGGTGATTTCTTCGGTGATGGTGTGTTCCACCTGCACCCGAGTGTTCATCTCCATGAAGTACACCTCGCCCTCGGCGAGCAGGAACTCCACGGTGCCGGCGTTCTCGTAGCCTACGGCCTTGGCTGCACGCACCGACAGGTCGCCGATGTAGGCGCGCTGTTCCGGGGTCAGTTGCGGGCTCGGGGCGATTTCGATCAGCTTCTGGTTGCGGCGCTGGATCGAGCAGTCACGTTCGAACAGATGCACGACGTTGCCGAAGCTGTCGCCGAGGATCTGCGCTTCGATGTGTTTCGGATTGACGATGCATTTTTCCAGGAACACTTCCGCCGAACCGAAGGCCTTGGTGGCTTCGGAAATGACCCGGGGGAAATTCTGTTCGAGTTCTTCGCGGCTGTTGCAGCGACGGATACCGCGACCGCCACCACCGGAAGTGGCCTTGAGCATCACCGGGTAACCGATGCGGTCGCCCTCGCTCAATGCTTCCTCGATGCCCGAAACGTTGCCTTCGGTGCCCGGCGTGACCGGTACGCCGGCCTTGATCATGCTGCGGCGCGCTTCGGTCTTGTCGCCCATGCGGCGGATGACTTCCGCCGACGGGCCGATGAATTTGATTCCGCGTTCGGCGCAGATGTCTGCCAGCTCGGCGTTTTCAGAGAGGAAACCGTAGCCGGGGTGCAGCGCATCGCAGCCGGTTTCCACGGCCAGGTTCACCAGCTTGCGCGGGTTCAGGTAACCGGCCAGCGGCTCGGCACCAATGCTGTGGGCCTCGTCCGCACGCTTGACATGCAAGGCATGCCGGTCGGCGTCGGAATAGATCGCGACCGAGCGGATGCCCATCTCGGCGCAGGCACGCACGATTCGTACGGCAATCTCACCACGGTTGGCGATCAGGATCTTTGTTATCACTTGGAGGTTCCCTTGAGCCGGTGGCACCACGACCTGCTAGACCCAGGTCGGCACGTGACCAAATGTTTCAATCTGGTCTCGGCTCCACACTAGCGCTGCCAAGGGATTAACAAAAATGAATAAAAATTGGGTCAGGCATAAGTAAAGACTTATAGTCAACGCATCAGCCCGCGGCCAGAGTCGGTAGAAAATGCGTAAGTCTTTGATGCGTATGACATTGCGTCAATTGCAGATCTTCAACGAAGTGTGCGATTTGCGCTCCTACAGCCGTGCCGCCGAGGAAATGTCGCTCACACAACCGGCCGTCAGCCTACAGATTCGTCAGCTCGAAGAGCTGATCGGCCAGCCATTATTCGATTACGTGGGCAAAAAACTCTACATGACCGAAGCGGCCGAAGCACTTCAGCGCGCCAGCCGGGACATCTTCGGCCGGTTGGAAAACCTCGACATGCAGCTCTCGGACATGCAGGGCTCGCTGCAGGGCCAGTTGAAGCTGGCGGTGGAATCCAGCGCCAAATACTTCGTGCCGCATCTGTTCGCGGCGTTCAAGCGTCAGCATCCGGAAGTAAATCTGCAACTGACGGTGGTCAACCGTGGCCAGGTGATCCGCCGGCTCTCCGACAACCGCGACGATCTGGTGATCATGTCGATGGTGCCCCAGGACATGGGTCTGGAATTCCTGCCGTTCCTCAACAACCCGATCGTCGCCGTGGCGCGGCCGGATCATCCGCTGGCACACATGGGTCCGCTGCGTTTGCAGGACCTTGAGCCGTACACCCTGCTGATCCGCGAACCCGGCTCGGGCACGCGACTGGCCTGCGAGGAGTATTTCAAGGAGAAGCGCGTGCACTTCACCCAGACCCAGGAAGTGGCGTCGGCCGAAGCCCAGCGTGAATGCGTGGTAGCGGGTCTGGGCCTGGCGCTGTTGACGCGCCACGCCCTGAACCTGGAGCTGGCGACCGGCGGCCTGGTCGAGCTGCCGGTCGAAGAATTGCCGCTGTTTCGCAGCTGGTGCCTGGTGCAAGCCAAAGCCAAGCGGCTGTCACCGGTGGCGCACGCCTTCCTGGCGTTTATCCGCAGCGAACGGGTGCAGATCAGCGCGCTGGTTGAGCGCTTCGACGGGAAGCTGCCGGCGCTGCCTGCCAGTGATTGATGTCCTCGGGAAAATCGCCGATTTCGGCCTGAAGCTGGCGAAGTTCGAAGCGATCTTCGATGGCGCGGCGAAACTCCATGCGGCGCTGGTCTTCCTGCTGACGACGGGTTTTCGCGGCGCTGTTGCGTTCTTCGTAAGGCTGAGCCATTTCGAGTCTCCCAAGGCGTTTACGGGAGTTTCACGATAGGCGCGGTGGATGACGATTTGGCTGCGTCGGGGTTACAGGCAGATGAAGATTGCCATCACCCCACGACAATCAGTCATCCAGCGCTTTCACCGATTTTGGCGACAGCCGCAAGCTGCGCAGGCTGCGCTTGACGCTCTTGAGGTGGTTGACCAGGCTCGGCCCGCGCGCCATGGCCACGCCCATCGCCAGTACGTCGATCACCACCAGGTGAGCGATACGCGAGGTCAGCGGCGTGTAGATTTCGGTGTCTTCGTGAACGTCGATCGCCAGGTTGACGGTCGACAGCTCGGCCAGCGGTGTCTGGCTCGGGCACAAGGTGATCAGCGACGCACCGCTCTCGCGAACGAGGTTGGCGGTGATCAGCAAGTCTTTGGAACGGCCGGACTGGGAAATGCAGATCGCCACGTCTGTCGGCTTCAGCGTCACCGCCGACATCGCCTGCATATGCGGGTCGGAATACGCCGCGGCGGTCAGCAGCAGACGGAAGAACTTGTGCTGCGCATCCGCCGCCACCGCGCCCGACGCACCGAAACCGTAGAACTCGACGCGCTGGGCCTGGGACATCAGCGTCACCGCGCGTTGCAGCTCCAGAGGATCGAGCTTCTCGCGAACCTCCATCAGCGTGTGCAACGTGGTGTCGAAAATCTTCAGGCTGTAGTCGGCGACGGAGTCGTCTTCATGGATCGCGAACTGACCGAAGCTGGCGCCGGCCGCGAGGCTTTGCGCGAGCTTGAGTTTCAGATCCTGAAAACCGGAACAACCGATGGCCCGGCAGAAGCGCACGATGGTCGGCTCGCTGATGCCGACGCTGTGAGCCAGGTCGGCCATGGAACTGTGCATCACTGCCGCAGGGTCAAGCAGCACGTGGTCGGCGACCTTGAGCTCCGACTTGCGTAACAGGTGACGTGACTGGGCGATGTGTTGCAGCAGATTCAAGGGGCTGGACTCTTGTTATGGAAAGATGTGCTTTGGCCAGATGCCGGGGATGTAGCAAGTTTGTAGTTATACTACATGAATCGGCTTTTTGCCTGCTCAATGCGTAACTCGATCCCCCCGGATCAGGCGACATGCGCTGCATGTAGCCCTTTACAGCGGTTTTTCCTGTTCACGCAGCAACGCGGCAAGGCCGACCGCCTCCACCGGACGGCTGATCAGATAGCCCTGCACCTCGTCGCAACCTTCAGCTTTCAGAAACGCCAGCTGCTCGGATCGCTCGACACCTTCGGCGACAACTTTCAGTGACAGCCCGTGAGCCATCGCAATGATCGCCCGGGTGATCGCCGCGTCCTCGCTGCCCTCGCCCAACCCGCGAATAAAGGCCTGATCGATCTTCACGTAGTCCACCGGAATCCGCTTCAGATAGCTCAGCGATGAATAGCCGGTGCCGAAATCGTCGATCGCCAGTTTCACCCCCAGATCCCGCAACTGCTGGAACGTGGCGATGATGTGTTCGACGCTGTCGAGCAGCTGGCTTTCGGTCAGTTCCAGTTCGAGGTAGTGCGGTGCCAGGCCGGTTTCCTCCAGCACCTGACGCACCAGACTGACCAGTTTGCCCTGGCGCAGTTGATGCACCGACAGGTTCACCGAAACCCGGATCGGCGCCAGCCCCTGACGCTGCCATTCACACGCCTGCCAGCAGGCCTGACGCAGGACGAATTCGCCGATCGGCCCGATCAGCCCTGTTTCTTCGGCCAGACCGATGAAATCCCCCGGCGGTACCCGGCCCATGGTCGGGTGATCCCAGCGCACCAGCGCTTCCGCCGCGTTGAGACGCCCGGTCGCCAGGCACAGTTTCGGTTGATAGAAGACGTTGAGCTGCTTTTCCTCGATGGCTTTGCGCAACTGGTTTTCCAGTTGCAGGCGCTCCAGCGTGCTGGCCTGCAGACTGTCGGTGTAGAACTGGAAATTGTTGCCGCCCAGGTGCTTGGCATGTTGCATGGCCATGTTCGACTGGCTGACCAGCGCGGAAATCTCCCGGGCATTGTCCGGCAGCATGCTGATGCCCATCGAGGCGCTGACCACCAGTTCATGCCCTTCCACGGTCAACGGCAGACGCAGCTTGGTCGACAGTCGCGTGGCGACCCGCGCCAGACTCGACAGATTGCCGTAGGCGTCGAACAGCACCGCGAACTCGTCGCCGGACAGCCGGGCGATGGTGTCGGCTTCCGGCAAGGCGTTGACCAGACGCCGAGACATCTTTTGCAGCAACTGGTCGGCGATCTCATGACCGAGGCTGTCGTTGAGCAGCTTGAAGCGATCCAGATTGATATGCAGCAGCGCCAGACTCCGGCGCCCGCCCTGCCGCACGCGCTGATGAGCTTCGTGCAGGCGTTCGCGGAACAGCGAGCGATTGGCCAGGCCGGTGAGTTCGTCATAGTGGGTCAGGTAGCGCATGCGCTCTTCGGATTCGCGGCGCGCCGACAGATCGGCGAAGAAGCCGACGATATGGCTCACATTTCCCCGACTGTCGCGCACGGCATTCAATTGCAGCCATTGCGGATACAGCTCGCCGTTCTTGCGGGTTTCCACCAATTCGCCCTGCCAGCTGCCGTGCTGCTCCAGCGCGTGACGGATCGCGACGTAGTGCCGACGGGCGTCGCGACTGCAAGGCAATTCGACGACGTTGCGCCCGAGCATGTCGCCGATGTCATAGCCGGTGACCCGACTGAAGGCCTGATTGATGGCGATCAGCGAATAATTCGGGTCGAGGATAACGATGCCTTCGCTGGCGGCCTCGAACACCGTCGCAGCCAGCTGCTGCTGGGCTTCCAGGCTTTTGCTGACGCTGATGTCGCGGCGGGTGCCGACCATGCGGATGACCCGCCCGTTTTCGTCGCGCTCCACCGCTCGCCCACGGTCTTCGATCCAGACCCAGTGGCCGTCGCCATGGCGCACGCGGTACTCGATCTGGTAGTCCTCGGTGCGCCCCTTCAGGTGCTCGATCAGCGCTCGTTTGAGCGGCGGCACATCTTCGGGGTGCAAGCGTGGCCGCAGATGCCTGAGTAGCCCGGTGACGTATTCCGGGTCAATGCCAAACAGTTCCTGAATCTGTGTGTGGTGAACTTCGTCGGTCTGCAGGTTCCAGTCCCACAGCCCCAGCTCACTGGCTTTCAACGCCAGGGCCAGGCGCGCCTCGCTCTTGCTCAGGGCCTGGTTGGCGACGTCCAGTTCCCGGCTGCGCTGGGCGACCCGGTCCTCCAGTTCAACTTGGGCTTCACGCAACTTGCCCTCGGCGCAACGCCGGTGTTCGATTTCCTTCGCCAGCTCCTGATTGAGCTGTTCGCTGCGGGTTTGCGCTTGTTGCAGGTGTTCGATCAGATGCTGGTTCTGGAAGCGCCGCAGCAAACCGCGATCGATCAGCCGATTGACCTGCCACGCCACCACACTCAGCGAGCCGAGCAGGATCAGCCCGAGCCAGCCCCAGCCGCGCGCCAGTTCGTCACCGCCCCAGAACAGGTAGCCGATGGCCGGCAGCAGGCACGGCAAGGTAAAGGAAAGGAAGGCCGGAATGCTCACGGCGTAGGCCACGCTGGCCGACAGGGTCGCGGCACCGATCAGGCCGAACACCCAGGCTTGCTGCATGAAGTTGTCGGCCGGGACCAGGGCGATGCCGGCACCGGCCAGGGTCAGGCCGGTCATGGTCGAGCCGAGCAGGAACATCCGCCCCCAGATCGGCTGGGCCTGGCGATCGGGAATCGCCGAATCGAAGGCCGCGACCTGAATCACCCGCAACGCCACCAGCGACAGCAGCCACACCAGCCAGACGCTGACCACGAAGTAACGCTGCGGACTCCAGAGCAGACCGGCGCAGACCAGACCATTGATCAACATGAACAGGGTTGGCAACAGCGAACCCTGATAAAGAAGGCGCGTGCGCTCGACCGCCATCTGGGTGGCGTAATGCTTGCGGATTACCCTGGGTTCCACAGAGGGGCCCGACAGGTCGAAGCTGAGGGTCATAGGCAACGTTCTTGTTCTTATAAGTGTGAGCATGCGCCCGGAAACGTGGACGGAGCATACACAAGCCGAACCACTTGCCAAACTGCCCCAGATCATAATTTCACCGAAACTTTTCAGCCTCCCGACACCCGCAAAAGCCCCCAAGCGAGGCGGGCCAACGCCTGTAGCCGGTGACCGACCGGTCGTCATCGGCAGGACTTTCATCGGCTAATGCAAAGCTCGGTTTGCCCGGGCCTGCGGCGCACCCTAGAATGCCCCGATGCGCGATGATCTCTCCCTTCTGCTGAACTCCCTCAACGATGCCCAACGCCAGGCCGTAGCGGCTCCCGTTGGTCGTCAATTGGTCCTGGCCGGTGCCGGCTCCGGCAAAACCCGAGTGCTGGTGCACCGTATCGCCTGGTTGATCCAGGTCGAAAACGCCTCGCCCCACTCGATTCTGTCGGTGACCTTCACCAATAAAGCCGCTGCCGAGATGCGTCACCGCATCGAGCAATTGCTGGGCATCAACCCGGCCGGCATGTGGGTCGGTACCTTCCACGGCCTGGCGCACCGCCTGTTGCGGGCGCACTGGCAGGAAGCCGGGCTGAGCCAGACCTTTCAAATTCTCGACAGCGACGACCAGCAACGCTTGGTCAAGCGGGTGATCCGCGAGTTGGGACTGGACGAGCAACGCTGGCCGGCCCGTCAGGCCCAGTGGTTCATCAACGGGCAGAAAGACGAAGGTCTGCGTCCGCAACACATTCAGGCCAGCGGCGATCTGTTCCTGGCCACCATGCGCGGCATTTATGAAGCGTACGAGGCGGCGTGCCAGCGTGCCGGCGTCATCGATTTCTCCGAACTGCTGCTGCGCGCCCTCGACCTGTGGCGCGACCACCCGGGCCTGCTGGCGCACTACCAGAAGCGTTTCCGACATATTCTGGTGGACGAATTCCAGGACACCAACGCCGTGCAGTACGCCTGGTTGCGTCTGCTGGGCAAGGGTGGCGACAGCCTGATGGTGGTTGGCGACGACGACCAGTCGATCTACGGCTGGCGCGGCGCGAAAATCGAGAACATCCACCAGTACTCTTCTGACTTTCCGGATTCGGTGACCATCCGTCTGGAGCAGAACTACCGCTCCACGGCCGGCATCCTGAAGGCCGCCAACGCCCTGATCGCCAACAACACCGGACGTCTCGGCAAAGAACTGTGGACCGATGGTGGCGACGGCGAAGCAATCAACCTTTACGCCGCCTTCAACGAACACGATGAAGCGCGCTACGTTGTCGAAACCATCGAAAGTGCGCTGAAAACCGGCCTGGCTCGCAGCGATATCGCGATTCTCTACCGCTCCAACGCCCAATCGCGCGTTCTGGAAGAAGCCTTGCTGCGTGAACGCATTCCGTACCGCATCTATGGCGGTCAGCGCTTCTTCGAGCGGGCGGAAATCAAGAACGCCATGGCTTACCTGCGTTTGCTGGAAGGTCGCGGCAACGATGCGGCCCTGGAGCGGGTGATCAACGTCCCGGCTCGCGGCATCGGCGAGAAAACCGTCGAAGCGATCCGCGACCATGCCCGTCACAGCGATGTGTCGATGTGGGAAGCCATGCGCCAGCTGGTGGCCAACAAGGGTCTGACCGGTCGCGCCGCCGGTGCGCTGGGCGCGTTTATCGAGCTGATCGAAAATCTCGCCGCCAAGTGCGCCGAGATGCCGTTGCACCTGATGACCCAGACCGTTATCGAGCAATCCGGACTGATCGCCTACCACGAAGCGGAAAAAGGCGAGAAAGGCCAGGCCCGGGTGGAAAACCTTGAGGAACTGGTCAGCGCCGCGCGCAACTTCGAGAACACCGAAGAAGACGAAGAGCTGACGCCGCTGGCGGCGTTCCTCGGTCACGCTTCGCTGGAGGCCGGCGACACCCAGGCCGACGAGCACGAAGACAGCATTCAGTTGATGACCCTGCACAGCGCCAAGGGCCTGGAATTCCCTTACGTGTTCCTGGTGGGCATGGAAGAAGGCCTGTTCCCGCACAAGATGAGCCTGGAAGAACCGGGGCGCCTTGAGGAGGAGCGGCGACTGGCCTATGTCGGCATTACCCGGGCGATGCAGAATCTGGTGATGACCTATGCTGAAACCCGACGCCTGTACGGCAGCGAAACCTACAACAAGGTGTCGCGTTTCGTACGGGAAGTACCGAAAGGCCTGATTCAGGAAGTGCGTCTGTCCAACAGCGTCAGCCGGCCGTTCGGCGGCAACCAGTCGATGGGCGGCAGCAACCTGTTCAGCGGCAGCGAGATTCCGGAAACCGGCCTGAGCCTTGGTCAGGCTGTCCGTCACTCGATCTTCGGCGACGGCGTGATCCTCAATTTCGAGGGCGCCGGCGCCCAGGCGCGGGTGCAGGTGAACTTCGCCGAAGGCAGCAAGTGGCTGATGCTCGGGTACGCGAAGCTGGAAGCCATATAAGTCACCGTTCGTTCCCGCGCCCGGCGCGGGAACGGGCACTGGAGGCAACATCGATGGGCTCGGGCTTCTTTTCTTCCTGGACGTTCTGGGCCCTGCTCTCGGCGACTTTCGCCGCGCTGACGGCCATCTTCGCCAAGATCGGCATCGAAAACGTCGACTCCGACTTCGCTACCCTACTGCGCACAATCGTCGTATTGGTCAGTCTGGCCTTGATTTTGTACGCCACGGGCCAATATCAGTCCTTGGGATCGATCTCCGCCAAGAGCTACCTGTTCCTGCTGTTGTCGGGCCTGGGAACCGGCGCTTCGTGGCTGTGCTACTTCCGGGCGTTGAAAGTCGGACCGGCATCGCTGGTCGCCCCGGTGGACAAGCTCAGCGTGGTCTTCGTGGCGGTGCTCGGTGTGATCCTGCTGGGCGAGAAACTCGACCTGCGCCAGTGGGGCGGCATCGGCCTGATCACCGCCGGTGTGGTGATGCTGGCCTTGCGGCGCTGATCCATTTCCTGCTGAACCTATCGCCTTTTCCTACAGACAAAAGTACATGGCCTTATTGCCCTGACCGAGCTGAACGTAACCTGTCAGGCAAAAGCCCGAAACACTCTCTCGCTAGCCAGTAACACTTCAGCTGTGCAACATGGCGCGCGTGTCTCCACAAACGGGAATTCCCTTTATGAAACGTTTTCTTAGCATCGCCATGGCGTTGTGTATCGGCCTGACGATGAGCCTCGACGCCAACGCCAAGCGCTTTGGTGGTGGCAAAAGCGCCGGCGCTGCGCCGACGCACCAGACCAGCCAGATGGCTCCTTCTTCCCCAGGCATGGGCGGCGCTGCGGCGACCGCTGGTGCTGCCGGTGCCGCAGGCGCTGCGGCCAAGGCCGGCGGTGCTTCGAAATGGCTCGGCCCTCTGGCCGGCATCGCGGCCGGTGGCCTGCTCGCTTCCATGTTCATGGGCGGTGGCTTCGAAGGCATGCAGTTCTTCGACATCCTGATCATGGCCGTGATCGCGTTCGTGATCTTCCGCTTCATCGCCGCCCGTCGTCGCAAGCAGCAGGAGCAGTTCGCTCCGGCCGGCGCGCCGATGCAGCGTGAAGTGTTCGAACAGAAACCGGCAGCCATGGGTTCGATCTTTGGTGGTTCGGCCGCGCCTGCTGCCACCCGTCCGGTGATCAACGCGCCGACCTGGTTCAACGAACAGCGCTTCCTCGAAGCTGCCCGCAGCCACTTCCAGGCGCTGCAGCAGCACTGGGACGCCAACGAAATGGACAAGATCGCCGAGTTCGTGACTCCGCAGATGTTCGAGTTCCTCAAGCGCGAACGCGCGGAGCTGGGTGACGCCTTCCAGTCCACCTACATCGACAATCTCCAGGTGCAACTGGATGGCGTGGATGACCGTGCGGACAAGACCATTGCCACGCTGACCTTCAGCGGCGTGTCGAAGACTTCGCGTTTCGACCAGCAGGGCGAAGTGTTCAGCGAAAGCTGGAACATGGAACGTCCACAGGGCGACAACCAGCCTTGGCTGGTCGCCGGTATCCGCCAGAACGGCTGATCACCTCCGACGTTTTACCCGCAGTAATGAAAACCCCGGCCTCGGCCGGGGTTTTCTATTTCGCGGTTGCATCTATAGCGAGCTACTGTATAAACCGCCCCATATAAACCGCGCCATTCAAGCAAGAGGATCCCGGACGTGGAAGAAATCATCGAACAACTGCGCGAAGCCAACGAACCCGTACCGGTTCCCCTGGAGTTGCCCGACGAAGACCAGTTGGTGGAAATCGAAGAAGAGCTCTTCATCAACATCCCGTTCGTCTTCAAAGAGTTTCTGCTGACCGTCAGCGACGTGGTTTACGGCAGCCTGGAGCCGGTGACCGTCACCGACCCGCAATCCCACACCTACCTGCCGGACGTTGCCGCCAACGCCTGGGATGCCGGCGTGCCGCGCGACCTGATTCCGATCTGTCAGGACGGTGATGACTACTACTGCGTCGAAGAAGACGGCACCGTGGTGCTGTGGTCGGGCGAAGAAGAACTGATCACCGAAGAGTCCTGGGAATCGGTCTGGCACTGGGCTCGGGACGTCTGGCTGGAAAGCTGAAACGCCCCTCCCCATGGGTGGTCAGTGCCCCGACGGCTCCTTGTGGTTGTCGAGGGTTTCCAGCAAGGCCACCTGCATCCGCGTGTGCACCCGGATGAACCAGCGCCAGAGCAGCGCCGCCACGGCGGCCGCGACCACGGCGATCAGCACCAGCAACTTGTTGGTCGGCAAGATACTGGCCGACAAGGCTGCCAACAGCAGGAAAATCACCAGCAGCGAGATGATCGGGATCACTTCGGCGATCACCCGGCGCACTCGCTGCGTGTGACGCCCGGCCATTTCCGGCTTCACGCCCATCTCCGCCAGCAGCATCGACAGCGCCTTGAGCTTGCGATAGGCCGCGATCAGGAACGGCAACGACACCAGCAACGCCCCGCCCCAGATCAACGCCTTCTGCCAGCTAGGATCGCTGATCCAGTCCTGCATCCAGATCGAGAGGCGTCCGGCAAAGAAAGCGCCAGCAAAGAAAATCGCGATCACCAGCGCCAGATTGACCCCGACCTGCAGCAGGATCCGCCGGATCATCGACGCCAGCATCGCGCCCTCACCCTGCGGCTGAATGCTGCGCAGCCATTCGCCGTACATTCCGAACACTCGACCGAGGCGCTGCGGCATCGCGGCGGACAGCTTGATCGACAGCGGATCGGCAGCCCGGATCAGGTACGGCGTCAGCAACGTGGTAATCACCGAAACCGCCACGGCCACCGGATACAGGAAGTTGCTGGTGACCTGCAGGGTCATCCCCAGCGCCGCGATGATGAAAGAAAATTCGCCAATCTGCGAAAGCCCCATCCCGACCCGCAGTGAGGTGCGTCCGTCATTCCCCGCGATAAACGCCCCGAGGCCGCAGGACAGCATCTTGCCCAGCACCACGGCCACAGTGATCACCGCAATCGGCCACGCGTATTGCAGAAGGATCATCGGATCGAGCATCAGGCCGATGGCGACGAAGAAGATCGCACTGAACAGGTCGCGAACCGGCTCGATCAGGCGCTCGATTTTCAGCAGTTGCCGCGACTCGGCCATGATCGCGCCGATCAGGAACGCCCCGAGCACCATGCTGTACTCGAGTTTGACCACCAGCAGGCAGAAGCCGAAACACAGGCCCAGCACGGTGATCAGCAGCATCTCGTTGCTTTCGAATTTCGCCACGTAGGCCAACAGTCGCGGCACCAACAGAATGCCGACGACCAGCGCGACGATCATGAACAGTGAGAGCTTGCCGACGGTAGAAAACACTTCGCCGGAACTCACCGTGCCGCTGACCGCGATGCTCGACAGCAAGGCGATGATGCCGATGCCGAGAATGTCCTCGACGATCAGCACACCGAAGATCAACTGCGCGAAGCGCTCGTTTTTCATCTTCAGGTCGTTGAGCGCCTTGACGATGATGGTGGTCGAGGAAATCGCCAGGATCGCGCCGAGGAACAGCGAATCCATGGTGTTCCAGTCGAACCAGCGGCCGATTTCGTAGCCGATCCAGATCATCAGGACAATTTCGAGGAACGCCGCGATGAAGGCCGTCGCGCCGACCTTGAACAGCTTGCGCAGGCTGAACTCCAGGCCCAGGCAGAACATTAGGAAAATCACCCCCAGCTCGGCGAGGGTCTTGATGGTTTCTTCGTCGTGGATCAGGCCGAATGGCGGTGTGTGCGGGCCGATGATGAAACCGGCGACGATGTAGCCGAGTACTACCGGCTGCTTGAAGCGGTGGAACAGCACGGTCACCACACCTGCGACCAACATGATCACCGCCAGATCCTGAATAAAGCTGATGGCATGCATGGTGTGGGCTCCTTGAATGACGAGGCTCACGCAGGCATGGGAAATGTCTGGGCGAGCTGAGTAAAAATCCGCTTTGGGTGTAGGAATCGCCCTTGGGAAGGCGCTTTTGCAGGGTAACACCGCGACTTCCGGCTGAAAGGCGGTGCAATATATGGAAACAGATCGATTCGGGCGTGACGGCGGCCAGTTGCCTGGCGTCCCGATAACGGTGCTTTTGAAAAGCGACCAGGCACCCGCAGAGGTGTTTCTTCCAGCAACCCTGCCTTGACCCGTGAGAACGTTATGGAACCCGGAAACGCCCAGCTGTCGATGACGGTACTGATGACCCCCGACATGGCCAACTTCTCTGGCAATGTCCATGGCGGCACCCTGCTCAAATACCTCGACGAAGTGGCCTACGCCTGCGCCAGCCGTTATGCCGGCCGCTACGTGGTGACCCTGTCGGTGGATCAGGTGATTTTCCGCGAGCCGATCCATGTCGGCGAACTGGTGACCTTCCTGGCGTCGGTGAACTACACCGGCAACACCTCGATGGAAGTCGGCATCAAAGTGGTGACCGAGAACATCCGCGAGCGCTCGGTACGCCACACCAACAGCTGCTTCTTCACCATGGTCGCGGTAGACGATCAGCGCAAACCCGCCGCCGTACCGCCGCTGCAACCGCAGAACAGCGAAGACAAGCGCCGCTACATGCAGGCGCAACAACGCCGGCAGATCCGTCAGGAGCTGGAAAAGCGCTATCAGGAAATCAAGGGCGACGCCTGAGATTTTAGCGATCTGACGACCGCTATCGCGAGCAGGCTCGCTCCCACAGGTGATGTTTTATCCGTGGGAGCGAGCCTGCTCGCGATTGAAGCCGGCGCGGTATCAGAGGCTGATCGGCGTGGCTTCGAACTTCACCCGCGGATGCGCAATCCGGTCTTGCGCCCGCACCAGTTGCAGTTCGTAACTGGCGCAGGCCTGGGTTTCCAGCAGCACTTCATGCACCGCTGCTGCGGTGAATTCAAACGCCGCCACCAGGCTATCCCCGAGCAGCACGCGCGCCAGAAACAGTCCGGACGTCAGATCGCCCACTCCCACCGGCTGACGCGGAAACGCCAGCAGCGGACGCCGCAGATGCCAGCTGCCCTCGGCGGTCACCAGCAACATTTCAAAGCCATCCGCCGGTTTGCCCGGATAATCCAGATGTTTGACCAGCACCGCTTTCGGCCCACGAGCCAGCAGCGCCCGCGCCATCGCCAGGCAATCGAACAGCGACTGCGGTTTGCGTCCGGAGAAGCTGTCCAGCTCCAACTGGTTCGGGCACATGAAGTCCGCAACGGCAGCGGCTTCTTCCAGCAGGAAATCACTGACTTCAGCAGGAACGCTGCAGCCCTTTTCCGGATGCCCCATCACCGGGTCGCACAGATAAAGGGCTTTCGGGTTGGCCGCCTTGATCCGCTCGATGCCACTGAGAATCGCCCGCCCCTGCGCCGCACTGCCGAGATAGCCGGACAGCACGGCGTCGCAATTGCCCAGCTCACCGATCGCGGCGATGCCTTCGACCAGTTCGGGGATCCGCTGCGGCGCCAGCACTTCGCCGGCCCACTGGCCGTACTGTGTGTGGTTGGAGAACTGCACCGTATTGAGCGGCCAGACATTTACCCCGACCCGCTGCATCGGAAAAACCGCAGCGCTGTTGCCGGCGTGGCCGAACACCACATGGGACTGGATGGCGAGCAGATGAGGCGTACGTTTCATTCGGGTTTTTCCGTAAAACGATTGAAATTCAAGCCGCGCAGTATGCGACGAAACGCAGCCTGTACGACAGACCGGCGACGCAGTTAAGCTGACGCCATCATTTGGAGTTTCGTGTTGATGCTCACCCTGGAAAACATTTTCGTGCTGATGCTGTTCGCCGTCGCCGGTGCGTGGCTCTGGCACAACCACGGCTTGCGCGAGCGGGCGCTGGAGCGGGTCAAACAGCATTGCGTGAATGTCGGCGTCGAGTTGCTCGACGGTAACGTGGCACTGAAGAAGATCGGCCTGATCAAGGACGCCAGCGGTCGGCGACGTCTGGCCCGGGTCTACAATTTCGAATTTACCGTGACCGGCGAAACCCGACACAACGGCACCATCACTCAATTCGGCGCGCACAGCGCGCAGATTGAACTGGCGCCCTACCCGGCACCATTTGATGACACGCCGCCCGTAGTGGAAGTGACCAAGCCGCGTGGTGAAGTGATCGAGCTGAGCCAGTGGCGTCAGGAACACACCAAGTGGAAGCCTTGAATCAGCTCGCCTGAAGCCGACACCGGGCCAGTCCGGCCTGTAATTCACCGACCGCTTGCGGTTCGTCGAAAATCAGCTCGATTCGGGAATCCTTGCGCCATTCACTGGGCAGCCAGCGGAGCTCGGCATTGTCCAGCGCATTGGCTGACTGCCAGCCGTCCAGGCTGTGAATTACCAGTTTGGCCCGCCGACAGTTCAGGCTTTTTAACCATTGGGTTATCCCCGACACATCGAATACCTGGCTCGGATGCCAGCGCCAACCGATGCTCCAACCACTCTCCTGCGCCTGGCTCAGGCAGATCGGCAACGCCGGATCGCTCCAGATGGCCGGCATCTGCGCCAGCCCTTGGGGCACGATCAACTTATCCACACCTGCTTGCGCCTGCACCTCCAGACCTGGCAACTCGCTCAGCGGCAACATCGCCTGCTGCGTCCAGATCAATCGTACAGACGGCAACTGTCTGGTGATTAGTTCACGCGAGGGCTCGTCGAGGCATTCTGCTTTGTTCAACAGCAGCAAGCCTGCGCTGGACAAGGTTTCCTGCTGCGCGTCCGGCAGCGGTTTGCCCGCGACGAGGGCCTGGGCGTCCAGCACCAGCACGCAAGGTTGTACGGCGAGAACGCCTTGCCACGGTGCCTCGTTCAGCTGCTTCAGCAACTGCGCCGGATGCCCGAGCCCCGAGGGCTCGATGAACAGGCGATCCGGCCGCGCTTTGCGCAACAAACGCCCCAGGCCAATCTGGAACGGCGCACCGTTCACGCAACACAAACAGCCCCCGGCCACTTCGCCCAGTGCGATACCATCGGCGTCGCGGGTCAACAGCGCAGCGTCGAGCCCGATCTGGCCGAACTCGTTGATCAGCACCGCCCAGCGCTCGCCCGCCGGTCGCTGGGCCATGAGATGGCGGATCAGGCTGGTCTTGCCCGCGCCCAAGGGGCCGGCGATGACGTGGGTGGGAATGTTCTGCAACATGATCAAGGTTTTCTGGAGGTCGAAGATGCGGTGGATGGGATGGTGGTTGCTGCTGACGCTGGTGTCGGGCAAGGCGTTGGCCCAGGCCTGCGTGGTGCACAGTCAGGCGGAGCGGCTCGACGTGAAAGTCTGCCAGCAGAACCGCAACATCCCGGAAAAACTGTTCAACGACGGCTTCTGCCAGCCGACCCTGGCCGGGCAGAAAGTCGAGGTTCAATACGTCGGCCAGTGCCCCGCCGGCGCATTCGGCGTGTGCAGCAACGCGCAAGTCGCCAATATGCCTTATCGCCAGGATATCCACTATTACGGCGTGGCCACCGATGCGGCGTATTTGCAGCCCTATTGCGAGGCCCAGGGCCAGGGGAAATGGCTCAAGCCCTGAGGCGCTATCCGAGCCAGTCGAGGGTCAGCATCAGCCGCCGCTCTCCCGGCGCCGGTTGCGGCGAGCGATGGATCAGCCCGAAACCTTCGTTGCCGTGCCATTTCTCGCCCTTGAGCAATGCCACTTCGCCCCGATTCAATTGCTGAATCCGTGACGCTTCCTGCGGCTCGGCTTGCGGCTTTCCCAGTTGCCGACGATCCATCTCCCCTTCCCTTAGCCATTCACTGCCGACACCGGCGTATGTCGTGATCAACCGCACTGGCACATGATCGACGTGAAAACGCGGACACATGGCCTTGTCCAATACCCGCAGGCGCAAGCCGATCCGCCGCGCG
Source organism: Pseudomonas sp. 9.2(2024) (assembly GCF_039695385.1). NCBI lineage: Bacteria > Pseudomonadati > Pseudomonadota > Gammaproteobacteria > Pseudomonadales > Pseudomonadaceae > Pseudomonas > Pseudomonas sp. 9.2(2024). Next base: position 154,894 of record NZ_CP155585.1, read on the forward strand.
CCCAGCAGGCAGGCGAAGGCACTGACCAGCCATTTCAGGTCGGCGATAAACCCTTCGTAGCCTTCCAGATCGCGAAAGCCGCTGGCCAGTCCCGTGAGATCCGGTTCTGCGTCTTCGTCCGGCAATTCCAGGCACAGTGCCTCGGCGTAAGGTTCGTTCAGAGACAGCAACAAGTCCGCAAATTCGGCAATGTGCAGCGGAAGCTGGCGTTGCCAGACCGCGAGGTTGATTTCATCGTCGAGTATGTTTGCCAGCGCCTGAGGGGTCTGGCCGAAAGACTGATGACGCGTGCTGCCTGGCAGCGGTTTCAGGGCGAGCATCAAGCGACCTCGTCGTGCCAGGAGCCAAAAGGATCACGTAGCTGTAGCCAGCCTTGAGTACCGAGCGCCATCTCGTCATCGGTCAGCAGGCAATCATCGAGTTCCGACGACAGCTGTGCGAAATCGATGTTCTGCCCGATAAACACCAGCTCCTGGCGACAATCACCTACGCTGGCGATCCAGTTTTCCATGATCGCGGCGGTACTTTCCTGATCCTGCGGCCACTGTTCTTTTGGCACAAAACGCCACCAGCGTCCGGCGAAACCGTGACGCATCAGGCCACCTGCCTGGGACCAGCTGCCGGCGTCTGTGGGTTTGCTGGCCAGCCAGAAGAAGCCTTTGGAGCGCAGCAGTTTGCCGTTTACCCAAGGGCGATCGATGAAGTCGAAGAAACGCTGCGGATGGAAGGGCCGGCGTGCCCGATAAGCCGTGGATGCGATGCCGTACTCCTCGGTTTCTGGCACATGTTCGCCACGCAGTTCCTGTAGCCAGCCCGGGGCCTGGGCGGCCTTTTCGAAGTCGAAACGACCGGTATTGAGAATCTTCGCCAGCGATACTTCACCCATGACCATCGGGATGATCTCAGCCTGAGCGTTGAGGCGTCTGAGAATGGCCATCAACTCCTCCCGCTCGCGGCTGCTGATCAAGTCGATCTTGCTGATCAACAGGACGTCGGCGAACTCGATCTGTTCGATCAGCAGATCGGTGATCGAACGCTCATCTTCTTCACCGAGGAATTCGCCACGGGACGCTAAGTTTTCCGCGGCCTGGTAGTCCGGCAGGAAGTTCATGCCATCGACTACAGTGACCATGGTGTCGAGGCGAGCGATGTCGGCGAGGCTTTGTCCCTGCTCATCACGGAAGGTGAATGTCTCGGCCACGGGTAACGGCTCGGAGATTCCAGTGGATTCGATCAGCAGGTAATCGAAGCGGCCTTCACGAGCCAACTGGCTGACCTCTTCAAGCAGGTCTTCACGTAACGTACAGCAGATACAGCCATTGCTCATCTCCACGAGCTTCTCTTCTGCACGATTCAGGCTGACATCACGCTGGACTTCGCCGCCATCGATGTTGATCTCGCTCATATCGTTAACGATAACGGCCACGCGCAGATCGTCTCTGTTACGTAGTACGTAATTCAAAAGTGTACTTTTTCCGGCGCCGAGAAAGCCGGACAAAACGGTCACGGGAAGTCGGGAAGACATTGGATAAACCTCATCAGACGGTCGCTAAACAGCGCTGGAGGCTCTCAGGGGCCTGCGTTCTTGGGCTTCGATGAGATCACCAGGGAAGCGGACGCTTGAAATGGAAGCCACGGAAAGCCTTGCCCGATTAATGTTATAGTATAACAACAAAATCAATCCACTCTCTTCTTGCCCAAAGTGACAAAGGGCCCGAAGCTGTAATCAGATCGCCGCCGAGTTACGTCATGAAAACCGCGTTGAAATACTCGTTTATCTGCCTGGCATTGCTTACGCTGACTGCCGAAGCACAAGTGCCGGGGCTCGCCAATTGCACGCGCAGCGCGAACCTTCTGGCGTGCATCGATGGCAACGGCAACGCTTATAGCGTCAACACCGTCGGCAGCACGATTTACCTGCGCGGATTCGAGAAAGCGGGCAACCGCTATTGGGCACAAACCAACAGCCGCTACGGGCAACTGACGTTCTTCACCGGCATCGCTTCCGATGGGGAAGCCTGGGTTGGCTACAACCGGCGAGTGGGCTGGACGACGATCAATCGGTTCTCCAGCTCAGGCGGCAGCAGTGCGAAGTTCACCTGCAGCCGGATCACTGGCTGCTAAACCGGCGATCCTTTCTGCTCTTGTTGCCAGGCCATGTAGCTGTCGACAGGCGGATTCTTCTGGAAGTAGCGCTGCAAGCCCTCAAACAAACCGTCTGCCACGGCTTGCTGATGACGCGCCGTCACTAGGCGCTGACTGTCCCGTGCGTTGGAAATGAAACCGGTTTCCACCAGGATTGACGGCACATCCGGCGATTTCAGAACGGCAAATCCAGCCTGTTCCACGCGCTTTTGGTGCAGCGTGGTGATGCCGGCCAGGCTGCCCAGCACTGTGCTTCCGAGTTGCAAACTGGCAGCAATGGTTGCGTTCATCGACATGTCGAGGATCACGCCAGCGAGCATCGGATCCTTGTCCTTGAGATTGAGCAGGCTGGTCGCGCCGAGCAGATCCACACCGTTCTCACGCTGCGCCATGAACCGCGCGGTGGCGGATGTAGCGCCGCCCTCGGACAGGCAATACACCGACGCCCCAGAAGCCGTCAGACGCGGTGCAGCATCGGCGTGCACCGAGATGAACATATCGGCCTTGTGCTGACGCGTAATCTCCACACGCTTGCGCAACGGGACGAAGAAATCGTCGTTACGAACCAGCTTCACATCAAATCCTTTCTCTCGTTTAAGCCGACGTGCGAGTAGTTGTGCAATAGACAAAACCACATCTTTTTCCCGCTCGCCTTTGGCGCCGATTGCACCCGGATCTTTTCCGCCATGACCAGGGTCGACCACCACCATGATGTCGCGCTTGGGGTGGGATTTTTCCTGGGGTGTTTCACGTGGAACGCTCGGAGGCAGCCCCGATGATGCGCTCATTAAGTCCAAAACCAGGCGATGTCCTTGCCCATCTTGAGGCGCCAACAAAAATGAGTTGAGCTGAACCGGGCTGCTTAGATCCAGCACGATCCGGGTGTTCCCTTGGCCAAAATGGCCGGAGCGGATCGAATGAATAGGGGTGCCGGATAACGCTAACTGGCTGAAATCCCCACTCAGGCTGGCGCCGCTCAAATCGATGATCAACCGCTCCGGCGCACTCAAGGTGAAGGTCTTGTAGCTCACAGGACCACTCAGATCGAACACCAGCCGAAGCTTGTCATCCGAACGCCAAAGCCGCGCATTGCGTATCTGCGTGGCGGACACCGAAAAAGGCAAAACAAAGGCCGCGCTGGCCAGCATCAGGTTGAGCAAGTGGCGTCTGTGCATATGAAAGCCTGTTCATGAAAAAGGCATCGTGGTTTGAATTGTTATAATGTAACATCAAATTCAATCACCATGATGGAACTGCTCATGAACGCGCTGACTTTGCCGGATGTCGCGGCTCAAGCCGCCCGCCAGGCCCTGCCTCTCGAATGGGTGGGGATGTGCGGCATCGCATTACCTGTGTTTATCGAAGGCCAACGCTTGGCTGCCAAAGCGGATGCAGGCGTCAGCCTGGATGATGGAGACGCTCGCGGCATTCACATGTCACGGCTCTATCTTGGGCTGGAAGCGCTGGAGCAGCAGAACCTTTCTCCTGCTGTTTTACGCCAGGTCCTAAAGCGTTTCCTCGACAGCCACGAAGATCTGTCCGAAACCGCTTATCTGAATATCCAAACTGATTTGTTGCTGAGAAGGTCGGCATTGGTCAGTCCTTTGGCGGGGTGGAAAACCTATCCCGTCACCGTTTCAGCCCAGCTAAAAAACAAAGTGTTCCACGTGGAACTGAAAATCGACGTCGCGTATTCCTCAACTTGCCCCTGTTCCGCAGCATTGGCGAGGCAGTTGATCCAGCAACAATTTGTCGACGACTTTGCCAACAAACCACTGCAACACGCCGATGTGTTGGCGTGGTTAGGCTCGACCCAAGGCATCGTGGCCACACCTCACAGCCAACGCAGTACCGCTCAATTGAAACTGTACCTGGATGAATTCGTCGACGAACTACCGCTGACATCCATCATCAACGACGCCGAAGCAGCCCTCGGCACCGCCGTGCAAACCGCTGTGAAACGCGCCGACGAACAAGCCTTCGCCCTCGCTAATGGCCAGAACCTGATGTTCTGCGAAGACGCCGCCCGACGCCTGAACCTGGCACTGCGCCGCTCACCCGGTGTCAGCGAATTCCACGTACGAGTCATCCACGCCGAAAGCCTTCATGCTCACGACGCCGTCGCCGAGAGTCATTGGCGCCGGGAGCAGCCATGATTCGCTGCCACAACCTGAGCTGGGGAATACCCGGCCAACCGCTCACTGCACCGCTCAACCTGAGGTTGGAAAGCGGCAGCCTGACGGCAATCATCGGCGTCAACGGCAGCGGCAAAAGCAGCCTGCTTAAAGTCATCGCCGGTCTACAGCGACCGCTGGCCGGCAAGGTCGAGTTGGGTGTTCCACGCCAAAGCGGTTTGTCCTTCCTGCCTCAGCAACAGCATCTGGATCGACAGTTCCCGATCAGTCTTCAAGAGTTGGTGGCCGCCGGTTTCTGGGGACGTCGACTGTCCTCGCAACTGAGAGCCCAACGTCTCGAATCCGCACTGGAAGACTGGCACCTGAGCGGACTGGAACATCGCCCCCTGATGGCCCTCTCCGGCGGGGAACTGCAACGCGCCCTGCTCGCCCGATTGAGTCTGGCAGACACACCGTTGCTGCTGCTCGACGAACCACACGCCGCACTCGACGAACTGGGTCAGACATTGTTGTGGCAACACCTTCACGCCTGGCATGAACAAGGACGCACCTTGCTCGTGGTTTGCCATGACCTTGCCGCCGTGCGCCAACACATTCCACAGAGCTTGCTGATCAAACAGAGCGGCTGCGCATTCGGCAGCAGCGTCGATCTCATCCAGCAAACACCTCACACGCAGGTGGCCTGATGCTGACGCTCAGCCATTTATGGCAACCGTTCCACGAGTTCGTCTTCATGCGCCGGGCCCTGCTCGGCGGTCTGGTATTGGCGTGCAGCACGGCACCCCTGGGCGTGTTTCTGATCCTGCGCCGGATGAGCCTGATCGGCGACGCCGTTGCCCACGGCATTCTCCCCGGCGCGGCATTGGGGTTCTGGTTCGCCGGGCTGAGTCTGCCGGCGCTGACCCTCGGTGGACTCGGTGCCGGCCTGAGCATGGCCGGACTCGCCGCGTGGATCACCCGACGCACCGGTCTGCGCGAAGACGCCAGCCTCGCAGCCATCTATCCCATCTCGCTGGCCAGCGGCGTGCTGATTCTGGGAATCGCGGGCAAGCGACTCGATTTGCTCCACCTGCTATTCGGCTCCGCACTGGCGGTTGACGGCCCGACCCTCCACGGCATGTTGTGGGTATCGGCGCTCAGCCTGATGGCCATGGCGCTGATCTATAAACCGTTGCTGCTCGACACGCTCGATCCGTTTTTCCTGCGCACAGTCAGCCGACTCGGCCCCGTCGCCCATGGCGTGTTCCTGACGCTGGTGGTGCTCAATCTGGTGATCGGTTTCCAGGCCATCGGCGCCTTGATGGTGGTCGGACTGATGATGCTGCCCGCCGCCGCTTCACGCTTCTGGAGCCGACGCCTGCCGATCCTGATTGCCATCGCCGCGCTCATCGGTTGCGCATCGGTATGGCTCGGCCTGTTGCTGTCGTTCTACTACTCGCTGCCCAGCGGCCCGGCCATCGTGTTGGTCGCCGGTGGCGGTTACCTGTTATCCGTGGTGTTCGGACCGGTTCACGGTCTGTTGCGCCGCCCGCCTTTGCTCACATCCCAATGAGGTGTTTTCCGATGCGCGTTCTACTCGTGCTGTTCAGCCTGATGCTGTCGATGTCGTTATCGGCGGCGGAAAAACTGCCGGTGGTCACCAGTTTCAGCATCCTTGCCGACATGGTGCATCAGGTGGGCGGCGAGCATATCCAGATCACCAACATGGTCGGCCCTGACGCCGATGCCCACACTTACGAACCGACGCCGGATGACGCCAAGGCCCTGCTTAAGGCGAAACTGATCGTAAAGAACGGGCTGGGTTTCGAGCCCTGGCTGGATCGGCTGGTCGCCAGCACCGATACCAGGGCCACCGTGATCAGCGCCAGTCGCGGCGTGATTCCGCGCTCGCTGGATGAGGACGGCGAAACCGTCCCCGACCCACACGCCTGGCACAACCTGGCGAACGCCGAGCTGTACGTCGCCAATATCACCAAGGCGCTGATCGCCGCCGATCCTGCAAACAAAGCCGACTACGAGCGCAACAGCCAGGCCTACCTGAAACAGATCTACGCCCTCCTCGCCCAAGCGAAAGCCAAGCTCGGTTCACTGCCGCCGGGCAACCGCAAGATCGTCACCAGTCACGATGCCTTCGGTTATCTCGGTCAGGCCTACGGCATCGACTTCATGGCGCCACAAGGTCTGTCCACCGAGCGCGAACCTTCCGCTGCCGAAGTCGCCGCGCTGATCACCCAGATTCGCCAGGCCAAGGTCAAAGCGGTGTTCATGGAAAACATCAAGGACGCGCGCCTGCTGAAACAGATTGCCGACGAAAGCGGCGCACACATCGGCGGCACGCTGTACTCCGACGCCCTCGCCGCCAGTGGCCCGGCCAGCACCTTCACCGGGCTGTTCGAATACAACCTCAACACTCTTTACCAAGCCCTGAGCCAACCATGATCCGTAAAAATCCTTCCGGTGATTTGCCGCAGATTGCCGAGTCTGCCTACGTCGATAAAACCGCGATCATCTGCGGCAAAGTGGTGATCGGCGAAAACGTGTTCGTCGGCCCGTACGCGGTGATCCGCGCTGATGAAGTGGACGCCACGGGCGAGATGGAACCGATCACCATCGGCGCCAATTCGAACATCCAGGACGGCGTGGTAATCCACTCCAAATCCGGCGCGGCGGTGACCATCGGCGAATTCAGCTCCATCGCCCACCGCTCGATCGTGCATGGCCCGTGCACGGTCGGCGACCGGGTGTTCATCGGTTTCAACAGCGTGCTGTTCAATTGCGTCGTGGGCAACGGTTGTGTGGTCCGGCACAACTCGGTGGTCGACGGCCGAGATCTGCCGGACGCGTTCTACGTGCCCTCCACCACCCGCATCGGCCCGGGCACCGACCTCTCGCAATTCCCGCCAGTGAGCGTCAGCGCTTCGGAGTTTTCCGAGGACGTTGCGCGCACCAACGTCGACCTGGTGCGCGGCTACAAAGCCCTGCAGAACGAGTTCTGAACCATGAGCAGTGTGCTGATTCGCAATGCGCGGCTGGTGAACGAGGGGCGTGAGTTCGACGCCGATCTGTTGGTCAGCAACGGGCGCATCGTCAAGATCGCCGGCAGCATCGAAGGTGAAAACGCGACCCGTGAAATCGACGCCACCGGCCAATGGCTGCTGCCGGGAATGATTGACGACCAGGTGCATTTCCGTGAGCCGGGTGCGCCGGCCAAGGGCAGTATCCACACCGAATCCCGTGCAGCCGTGGCCGGGGGCATCACCAGTTTCATGGACATGCCGAACACCAACCCTGCCACCCTGACCCTTGACGCGCTGGCCGACAAAAAGCGCCGGGCAGCGATCAATTCGGTGGCCAACTACGGTTTTCACTTTGGTGTCAGTCACGACAATCTGGACATTGTCGCGGCGCTCAATCCGAGCGAAGTGGCCGGGGTCAAAGTGTTCATGGGCGCGTCCACCGGCAACATGCTGGTGGACGACCCCAACACCCTCGAGCGCCTGTTCGCAGAAGTGCCGACGATTCTGCTGGCCCACTGTGAGCACACGCCGAGCATCGAAACGAATGCCGCAAACCTTCGCGAACGCTTCGGCAACCAACTGCCACCCGACGCCCATGCGCTGATCCGCAATGCCAACGCCTGCTTTCGCTCATCGTCTCTGGCGGTGGATCTGGCCCGACGTTACGGCACTCGTCTGCACGTCCTGCACCTGACCACGGCGTGCGAGCTGGCCCTGTTCGAAGACAAACCGCTGACGCAAAAACGCATCACTGCCGAAGTCTGCCTGCATCACTTGCTGTTTGATGACCGTGACTATCCGAACCTCGGCAACCTGATCAAATGCAATCCGGCGATCAAGTCCCAGAGCGATCGTGACGCCCTGCGCCAGGCGCTGCTGAGCAATCGACTGGACGTGATCGGCAGCGATCACGCGCCGCACACCTGGGCGGAAAAACAGCAAGCGTATGAACAGGCACCGTCAGGACTGCCACTGGTGCAACACGCGCTGCCGGCGTTATTGGAACTGGTGGCGGATGGCGTGTTGCCGATCACCACGCTGGTGGCGAAGACCAGCCACCGGGTGGCGGATCTGTTTGCCATTCCGGATCGCGGTTATTTGCGTGAGGGATATTGGGCGGATCTGGTGTTGATTCAACCGGAGCCCAAGGGTGTCGCTGTGTCACGTCAGCCGGTTCTGTCGCAATGCGGCTGGACGCCCTTCGCTCAGCGCAGCTTTCGGCATCGGGTCAGCACGACGATGGTGTCTGGGCAGATCGCGTGGCATGACCATCGGATCCATGACAACTGCCAGGGATTGCCGCTGCGGTTCATGCGCTGAAAAAAACCGCCTCCACTCGATGTGGAGGCGGTTTCGATGGTGACGTTACGCTCGCGGTTTGACCGTGCCGCAATCCTGACCCAGCCAGACTGCCCGGGTTTCCAGACTGCCCTTCTGGTTGATCCCGATGGCATTGAAGGTGCCATTGGCGACGGTGGTGAACTCACGGTCACTGAGGAACGTCGCGACGCCAGTGCCCTGGGCTTTCGGGCAACTGAAGCGGAATTTCCACTGGTTGCCGACACGCTCGGTGATCTGCTGTTTGCAGCCCGACTGCGGGTCCGCCAGCGGAATATCGTTGGTCGCCACCTGCTGCGGCGTCAGGCAGGCGCGGATGCCCTTGCCACCGATGTTGATCCCCTGCTTCTCCAGTTCCGCCCGCTGTTGCGGGGTGATCTGGCCCTGAATCTGGCCGAGGATCGATTGCACATCCATCACCTGATCGTCGACCTTCACATTGCTCGACGTCATTTCCCATAACCCCGGCTGCAGCATTTGCGCCTGAGCAACCACCGGCAAGGCCAAACCCAGGCCCAGCGCCAAACCCAGCAGACGAACGTTCATTGAAAAACTCCTGATCAGTAGTGGCCGTTAGACGCCGGCCGCCTGTTTCGGTTCATGGCGGGCGCTGGCGGCTTGAAAACAAATAGCGACAATCGCCATGGAACATGGTCTGTTAAGCATTGAATCTTCAGGAGCAAGGTTGCCCCATGGATTATTTCGGACCGCACATTTTCGGTTATCTGATCGCCCTGATACACACCCTCGGCTCGATCGCCGCGATCCATGCCGTATTGACCGTACGCACCGCCCAAGGCTCGATCGCCTGGGCGCTGTCGTTGATCTTCATTCCCTATCTCACCCTCATCCCGTATCTGGTGTTCGGCCGCAGCACCTTCGATGGCTACATCAAGGCCCGCCGCCAGGCCAACGAACAGATGCGCCAGGCGATTTCCGAACTCAACTGGCGCCCGTGGGTGGAAGAAGCCCTGACCGCCCGCGCCTCGAATGCCTATGACTCGTTGCGCGCGATGCCAAAGCTGGGACGCATGCCGTGCCTGGCGAACAATGAAGTGCGATTGCTGATCAACGGCGCGGCCACCTTCGAGGCGATTTTCCACGCAATCGACCAGGCACGGGAAGCGGTGCTGATCCAGTTTTTCATCATTCACGACGATCGTCTCGGTCAACGCCTGCGTGACCTGCTGCTGAAGAAAGCGGCCGAAGGCGTGGTGATTCATTTGCTCTACGACCGCATCGGCAGCCACGCCCTGCCCCACAGTTATGTGCAGGCGCTGCGCGACGGCGGTGTCGAGGTAAAAGCATTCGCCACCCGCAGCGGCTGGCTCAATCGGTTCCAGGTGAATTTCCGCAACCACCGCAAGATCGTGGTGGTCGACGGGCTGATCGGGTTTGTCGGCGGGCATAACGTCGGCGACGAGTACATGGGTGAAAAACCACCGCTGGCGCCGTGGCGCGACACTCACGTCCAGGTGCGCGGCCCGGTGGTGGCGTGCATGCAGGAGTCATTTGCCGAAGACTGGTTCTGGGCCGCACGGTCATTGCCGCCGCTGATCCTGCCGGACGCATACCCGGAGGACGGCGTGCTTTGCCAATTGCTCGCCAGCGGCCCGGCGGATGCCTACGAGACCTGCTCGCTGTTCTTCGTCGAAGCCATCCACGCGGCCACCGAGCGCGTGTGGATCACCAGCCCCTACTTCATTCCCGACGAAGCCGTGTTCGCAGCATTACGCCTCGCGGTGCTGCGCGGGGTCGATGTGCGCCTGCTGCTGCCTTCGCGTCCCGACCACCGCATCGTCTACGCCGCCTCCAGCCTTTATGCGTTCGAAGCGGTGCGTGCCGGCGTGCGGGTATTCCGCTACGAACCGGGCTTCCTGCATCAGAAGGTGGTGTTGATCGACAGCGAAATCAGCGCGATCGGCAGCGCCAATCTGGACAACCGTTCGTTCCGGCTGAATTTCGAAGTGATGCTGCTGACCGTCGACAGCGAGTTCGCCGCCAGTGTGGAACAGATGCTCAACGATGACTTCACCCAGGCCTATGAAGTCGCCAAAGAAGAAAGCCGGGAGATCCACCGCCTGCAACAGGTCGGCATGCGGATCGCCCGGCTGATTTCACCGATTCTCTAGATTCAAGGGTGGTAGATGTCGTCCCTCGTCCACGGCAGTTCATGGCTGCCGTCGGCATGGGCCTTCACGGCGAGGATCTGGTGCAGGTTGATCCAGCCGCGAGCGAATGCATAAGCGCAGCCTGCCAGGTACAGACGCCAGATACGCAGCGCCTGGTCCGGCACCAGTTTCGCGGCGGCTTCAAGGTTGTCCTCCAGCCGTTCGCTCCAGTGGTCCAGGGTGCGCGCGTAGTGCAGGCGCAGACTCTCGACGTCGACGATCTCCAGACCCGCTTCGCTGATCTCGGCCGAGATCATCGCCAGGTGCGGCAGTTCGCCGTTGGGGAACACATATTTCTCGATGAAATCCCCAGCGCCGCGCCCTACAGGGCGGCCATCGGTGTGCTTGGCGGTGATGCCGTGGTTCATCACCAGACCGCCCTCTTTCACCGCGCCGAACAGGGTTTTGCAGTATTCGGCGAGGTTGGCATGACCGACGTGCTCGAACATGCCGACGCTGACCACTTTGTCGAAACGCCCGTCCTGGGGCAGATCGCGGTAGTCGAGCAGTTGCAGTTCGATCTGATCCTCCAGACCTTCGGCTTTGACTCGCTCGCGGGCCAGGGCCAGTTGTTCTTTGCTCAGGGTGATACCGAAGACCTTGGCGCCAAATTCGCGGGCGGCATAACGCGCCAATCCGCCCCAGCCGCAACCGACGTCCAGCAGATAATCGCCGGGCTGCAAACGCAGCTTGCGGCACAGGTGCCGGAACTTGGCTTGCTGGGCTTGCTCCAGGGATTCACTGCCGGTTTCGAAATACGCGCAGGAATACGCCATGTCGCTGTCCAGCCACAGCTGGTAGAACGCGTTCGATAGGTCATAGTGATAGGAGATGGCTTTGGCGTCGGTTTCCTTGTCGTGGAGCGTGCGCACCGGCTGACTGTCATCGTCTTCATCGAGTAGCGCGGAGCTCAGCTCATCGCACACCCGGATGACTTCGCTGATCGAGCCCTCCAGTTCGAGCTTGCCCTCGACGAACGCCGCCCCCAGCGCGTCGAGACTTGGATGAGTCAACTGGGACACCATCAATGGGTCCTTGACCACAATGGTGACGCTGGGCGTCGGGCCCAGATTGAATTCATGGCCGTCCCAGAGTCGCAGGCGAAGCGGAAGCTGCAGATTCTGTAAGGCCGGTGGAAGTTGCGCGAGCATGGAATATCCCCCTGGTTTCAGACGTCTGATCTGAGGGTAGACCATCCTTGAAAATTAGCAGGCTATCGATTTGATAGTCGCCGACTATCAGCCACATCGGCTGTCACCGCGCTGTCATCCCTGTTTCAGTGCGCCTTTTCAAATGACTGCGAGAGCGGCGCACAGTTCGAAAAATGATCAATCCAACGCTTTCAGCTTCAGCAGTGGTTCCTGAAAACGCAGCAAGCGACCGGCATTGCCCAGAACCAGCAACGTGCTCAGGTTGTGCAGCAACGCAGCGATCATCGCACCCGCTGCACCGAGCCAGCCGAAGGCCGCGAACACCACAATGGCCAGCGTCCAGCCCAGGCCGATGACCACGTTCACTTGCAAGGTCCGTCGGCACTGACGGCTGAGGCGCACACAAGTGCCGAGCCGACGCAGGTCGCTGCCAATCAGCACGATGTCGGCGGAGGCCAGCGCGATGTCCGCGCCGCCCGCTCCCATCGCCACTCCGACCACGCCCGCCTTGAGCGCCAGCGAGTCGTTGATCCCGTCGCCGACCACCATCGGCCGAAAGCCGTTGTCGATTTCCTTGAGCACTCGATTGAGTTTGTCTTCGGGCAACGCCTGGGCTTCGACTTCGTGCAGGCCGACATCCTTGGCCAGTGTCTGCGCGACGCTTTGCCGGTCACCGGTCAACAGCAGTTGTCGTCCCAATCCGAGGTCACGCAGTTCACTCAGCGCAAATCGCGCTTCCGGTTTGACGGTGTCGGCCAGCAACAGCCAGGCGAGGAATTCGCCGTTCAGCGCCAGCCCGGCAATCGGGCCGTCGTGTTCGGGGATCGCCGTGGTCGGGATGCCCAACTGCGCAAACAGCTCCGGGCGCCCGAGCGCTGCTTCGCCTTGCGCAGTTCCGGCGACTACGCCCAATCCCTGCCGCTCATGAATATCGGTCAGCACCAGCACCTGTTCCGCGCTGATCAATCCGGCCAGCGCGCGGCTGACCGGATGGCTGCTCGCCGCACCCAGACTTGCAGCCAGCGCCATCACCGACCCGTGATCCGCTCGCGGGCTGTTGATCGACTGCAAGCGCAGCGTGCCGTAAGTCAGGGTGCCGGTCTTGTCGACCACCAGCGAGGTGAGATCGGCCAGTTCCTCAAGGAACGCCGAACTGCGGATCAGAATCCCGTGCCGAGCCGCCACCGCCACCCCGGCAATCGCCGTGGCCGGCGCCGACAACACCAGAGCGCATGGGCATGCCGCCACCAGCACCGCGAGCATCGCCTGTGCATCATTGGTGATGAACCAGGTCACCGCCGCGAGCAACAACACCAGCACCATGTAACTGCCGGCATAACGTTCGAGCAAACGAGTGATCGGTGGTTTGGAGCGTTCGGCGTTCTGCATCAGCGCGATGACTTTGCCGAGGGTGGACTCATCCCCGGTACGGGTCACTTCGATTCGCAGCAACCCGTCGAGGTTGATCGCGCCGCCGAACACCGCCATGCCGACGCCCGCTTCCACCGGCACCGACTCACCGGTGATCGACGCCGTATCGAGGCTGGCCTGGCCGGACAACACCCGACCGTCCGCCGGCACCCGATCCCCGGCGCGCACTTCCACTTTGTCTCCGGCTTTGAGCGTGCCGTTGTCGACCTCGATGATCGAGCCGTCCGCCTGCACCTTGCGTGCATGGCTGCGCGTCAGTTGGCCGAGGGCATGAATCGCTTCCTGGGAGCCGATCACACTGCGCTCTTCCAGCATGTGGCCGAAGATCATGATGATCGGCAACAGCGCTGCCGTGAGCAGATCGCCCGTGGCCCAGGCCCCGATCATCGCCAGGGCGATCAACTGATCGGTGATGCCGTGCAGGCTCGGATAACGCAGGCTGAACCACGCCGAACGCATCACCGGCACCGCGACTAATAAAGAAGCGAATCCGAGCAACAACTGACTGACGCCCGACTGTTCCGGCATCACCCAGCGCCAGATCAGCCCCAGACCGAGCAAGCCGAGGGCGAGCATCGCCAAAGTCAACTGGCGCGCGGCGCGGCGTTGTTCGGCCGAGGACAACAGGCTCGGTGCGGTGGTGGTGGCAGTCATTTGCTGGCTCCCTGAATGATCAGGCGTGAATCGTCTTTTGGATCGACCGTGGTGACCGAACCGGCCTGACCGAGAATCTTCGGCATGCGCTCGCGGTACAGACGCAACAGCATTTGCGGGTCAGTGCCCTGCTGTTGCGCCTTAGCCAGGCTCAGCACCGTCGCCGTGTCGGCGGAGGCTTTGGCCAGGCGCTCACCGGCTTGGGCATGGGCGACTTGCAGCGTGCGGTCGGCCTGCTCGTTGGCGGACTGGGTGAGCTTTTCGGCCTCGGTGCGGGCATTGGCGACCGCTTTGTCGGCTTGCTGGCTGGCGGTGAGAACGGCGTTGAAAGCACTGACCGCCGGCTCCGGCAGACTCGATTGCACATCGACCCTCGCCACTTCGATGCCGATGCCCTGCCCGCTCGCCTTCAACTCGGCGAGACGTCGGTTGATGCCTTGCACCAGATCACCGCGCAACCGTTCGCGACGTTCGGCCGCCTGATTATCAGCGCCGATCAACTCTGGCCGCGCCACCAGAATCGTGTCCAGATCCCGCGCCGCCGTCAGCGCCACTGCGCTGCGCGTTACCACTCGATCCAGCGCCGGCAGCACATGTTCGCCTTGCAGTACGAAGTCATAGGGATCGGTGACTTTGTAGAACACCCGCACATCCAGCTGCACAACACCGGCATCACCGGTGAGCAGATAACCGGAACCGGCCAGCGCATCACTCAACGGCGTAGCAAAGGTTGCAACGCGATCCGCCTGCAAGGCCTGATCACTGCGCAGCAGATTTTCTACCCTGCGTTCGATGACACGATCTGCCGCCGGCAACAAAACCACCTGCTCGAACGGCTGCGGCCAGGCCAATAACAACCCGGCATTCTGAATGCGATCCAGCGCTCCGAAATGCAAAACCACCGCGCGATTTTGCGGGTCGATCTGCCGGACATTGGAAAACGCCCAGGCCAATGCCGCGAGCACGGTTACCGCATACAGCGCGAAAAACGCCAGACGTCCCGCTTGAATCCATGGACTGTTCAGCGAATGTGTTCCACGTGGAACTTCATTCATGGCTGCGATCCGCTTTTGCTGTCGAGATTCGGCGGACCGTCGACCAACACCCGGAACGGCGCGGCGTCGGTGCGCAGGATCAGTTTGGTATCCGGCGAAACAATGGTGCCGAGGGTGTCCAGCGAGCGCAGCAAGTTGTACAGCTGCGGCGAACCGGCATAAGCGCGTCCGTAAATCTGCGCCGCTTCCACTCGCGATTGGGCTTCGATATCGGCGGCCTTCACCGTGGCATCGGCTTGCACGATGCGCGCATCGCGTTCGGCGGCGGAGCGGATTTGCGCTGCTTCACGTTTGCCAATGGCGGTGCGTTCGGTGGCGATGGTTTCACGTTCGGCACGCATCCGGTCAACCGTTGCGGTGAGGGTCACCGATGGCAAGGTCAGCCGTTCGATGCCCACTTGCACCACGCGCACGCCGTAAGTGGCGAGCAGCTGCTGATCGATTTGCTGACGCAACTGCGCTTCAAAATCGGCGATGCGAACCTGGCTGGCATCGGTGTTCACCAGATTGGCCAGATCGAAACTGCTGGCGGTTGTTTCCAGTGCCGAGCCGACAAACGTGCGAATCTGCCGGGCCGCTTCGTCCGGCTGGTTCTGCACAGCGCGCATGAAGCGCTGCACGTTGTCAGGATCGCCCTGCACCTGCCAGGCCACGTAAGCCTGAACGATGATGCGCAAACCGTCGCGGGTGCCGACATCCTGCAAGCCGCTGGAGGTCGTGCGCAAACGCAGATCCACCGGAATCGCCGCTTCGAACGGCGCCGGCCAGCGCCAGCTCAGACCCGGATCCAGCAACACGCGGGATGGATTGCCGAACCGGGTGATGACCGTGGCTTCACCGGAGCGCACTTGCACCAGGCTCGCCGCCGCGATGGCGAACGCCACCAGTAACGCTGCCCAGCCCATGCGTCTCCACGGAAAAGGACCCACCTCCTCCGGCGCACCGTGGTGATGGTGATGATGCCCGTGATGGTGATGACCGCCGGCATGAGCATGATCGTGGCCGCTGTGGTCATGGTGATCGTGAGTGTGCGACTGGCTCAATGGGTGGCTCCTGGCTGAGCGGTGGTGCGCGCCGGATCTGCCGGCAGCGTGAACGTACGCAGGTCGATGGTCGGTGCGTTACTGCTGCCGCCCAGACGATGGTCGAGTACCAACAGTTTGGCTTTGCTCAAACCCTGGCTGAGTTGGCTGAGGTATTGCTCCAGCACGAAGGCCTGGCCGGCACTGGCGTAGGCCTTTTGTTCGGCGCTGAATTTCAGATCCGCCGCTCGGGCGGTGGCGTTGATTTCATGGGCGTTGGCACTGGCCTGATCCCGAGCGAGGCTGGCCTGCAACTGCGCCTGGTTACTCGCTTCGGCGGCAGCGCCGCGCTCGCGGGAGATCAACGCCTGAGAGCCGATCTGCGCCGCTTGCACGCTGTGATAGGCATTGGCCGCCCCGGCCGGCGGGTGAATCGCTTCGACCACCGTGGCAAGAATTTCCACACCGCTGTCGAGTTTCTGCAGATCGCTTTGCACGGCACGGCCGATTTCTTCGGCGAGCCCGGTCCTGTCCTCGCCAAGCAATCCGTCGAGGGTACGCGAGGCAAAGTCATGCACCAGAATCCGGCTGGCGGTGCTGCGGATCAGCGTCGGCACATCCGCGCTGTTGTAGCTGGCGGCCAGTGCGGCTTGATCGCTCAGGCCGATGCGATAGACGAAGCGCACGTCCATGTTGACGATCTGAAAGCTCTGCTGATCGCCCCGGCTGCTGGCGATAACCTGGGACTTGTCATTGACGTGGCTGGCGTCCCACAAACGGTTGGCAGTAAATGGCGCCGGGCCTTCTGCCGGATCCAACTGCACGAGTGCCGGGTTCTCGCCGACACTGGTTGCCAGTTCATGCACCACGCCGTTTTCAACGTTCAGCACACGACCCAACGGCCAGGGCAAACCAGCGTGCAAACCCGGACCGAACACCTGCACCGGTTTGCCGAAGCGCTCGTAGATGCCACGGCTTTGCATCGGTATTTCGTGAAGGCCGGTGAGCAACCAGCCCACCGCTGCCACCAACACCAACACCGGCAAGAAGGCGCGGCGCATGTAACTGAAGGCCCAGATCTGACGCAGATCGATGCCGAAGCGGTTGTGCAATTCATGCTGTAACGCGAGCAAAGGTTGTGGCGGCCAGCGCAGCAAATCGGCAACGAAACTGCGCGCCAGCAGCACCGGTTCGAGTTGTTCGCGGCGCGGGCTGAACAGCGACAGCAAGGCACGCAGCAGCAATTCCACAGCGACCAAACCCGGCAGAATGCCAATCAGCACTGCCAGACGCACCGGCCAGATTGCACTGTCACTGGCGAACAACAGGCACAACGCGCCCAGCACAAGACTGATGATTGCCACCCGCGTCAGTTGTGCCAGCGCTTCGGCCTCGGGCCATTGCGCCGGGTTTTCCTGCTCCAGTTGCCGCTCCAGCACCAGCAGAGCGAACGCCAGCAGCAACGCGATGGCCGCGCCGACCGTGGCGGACAACCCCACTCCCGCCGCCGGCAGCGTCAGGCTCCACATTTGCTCGATGCTTAACAGCACCAGCAACGACCACCCGCCCAGCCACAATGTGGCCGCGCCGATCTGCCCTAGCAGGTGCAGACTGCGCTGACTCATGCGATCCAGCAGTCGCTCGTACCAGCCATCCGACGCAGGTTCTTCAGCAGCCCTCACCGGCACGACGGGATTGATCACCCGCGCCCGCCATTGTGTCACCCACCTCGCCGATTGCAGCCCGGCCACCAGCACCAGCAATGCCGCGCTCTGATTGACCAGCAACGCGGGCCATAGCGATTGCGGCGCAAACAGCCCGACAAAAAATGCCAGCACCCACCCTGCACCGGCCAACGCAGCCAGACCGATCGCCAGGCGACGCAAGCGCCGGCCCTGCGTCGCCGCTTGCTGAAAGCGCGGCAACCCGGTCACTGGCGTGCCTTCATCCAGATCGACTTGCATATCCCCCCAAAACCCTTGGCTCACTGCACATATCGTTACGATATAACGAAAGTCGTGAAATATTTGTACTCATTTGCATCATTCAAAGATGCGCAACCTGTCGCTTGCCTGAAGCCTTGACCGAAATGTCGGGAAACATTCATATTACGTTCGTAATTTTTAGCACGAACTACTTTTACTGATCCGCATCCTTCAGCCAGGAGCAAGAGCATGAGCAACTATGACGTGGTGATTCTGGGCGGTGGCCCCGGCGGTTATAACGCAGCCATCCGCGCCGGCCAGCTGGGCCTCAAGGCCGCGTGCGTCGAGGGCCGCGCCACGCTGGGTGGCACCTGCCTGAACGTCGGCTGCATGCCGTCCAAGGCGCTTTTGCATGCGTCAGAGCTCTACGAAGCGGCCCTGGGAGCGGAGTTCGCCAACCTCGGCATCGAAGTCAAACCCACGCTCAACCTTGCGCAAATGATGAAGCAGAAAGACGAAAGCGTGAGCGGCCTGACCAAAGGCATCGAGTTCCTGTTTCGCAAAAACAAGGTCGACTGGATCAAGGGCTGGGGCCACATCGACGGTCCCGGAAAAGTCAGCGTGACCGGCGATCAGGGCAGCAGGATCGAGCTCACCGCAAAAGACATCGTCATCGCCACCGGCTCCGAGCCCACTCCCCTGCCCGGTGTGGAGATCGACAACAAGCGCATCCTCGACTCGACCGGTGCGCTGTCCTTGAGCGAAGTACCCAAGCATCTTGTTGTGATCGGTGCGGGCGTGATCGGTCTCGAACTCGGCTCGGTCTGGCGCCGGCTCGGCGCGCAGGTGACCGTGGTGGAATACCTCGATCGCATCTGCCCCGGCGTCGACGGCGAAGCCGGTAAGACTCTGCAACGTTCGCTGAGCAAACAGGGCATCAGCTTCAAGCTGAGCTCGAAAGTGACCAGTGCCACTTCTTCGGCCACTGGCGTACAGCTCAGCGTCGAACCCGCCGCTGGCGGCAGCGCAGAAATCCTTGAAGCCGATTACGTACTGGTGGCCATCGGACGTCGTCCGTACACCCAAGGCCTGGGCCTGGAAAACGTCGGCCTGAGCACCGACAAACGCGGCATGCTCGCCAACAAACAGCATCGCACCGAGGCGCCCGGCGTGTGGGTGATCGGCGACGTCACGTCCGGGCCGATGCTCGCGCACAAGGCCGAAGACGAAGCCATGGCCTGCATCGAACAGATCGTCGGCAAGGCCGGCGAGGTCAATTACGACCTGATTCCCAACGTGATCTACACCCGGCCAGAGCTGGCCAGCGTCGGCAAGACCGAAGAGCAGCTGAAAGCCGAAGGTCGGGCGTACAAGGTCGGCAAATTCCCGTTCACCGCCAACAGCCGGGCGAAGATCAATCACGAGACCGAAGGTTTTGCCAAAGTCATCGCCGATGAGCGCACCGACGAAGTCCTCGGTGTGCACCTGGTCGGCCCGAGCGTCAGTGAAATGATCGGGGAGTTCTGCGTCGCCATGGAGTTCAGTGCCTCGGCCGAAGACATTGCCCTGACCTGTCACCCGCATCCAACCCGCTCTGAAGCGTTGCGTCAGGCGGCGATGAATGTCGAGGGGATGGCAACGCAGATGTAAGCACTGTGCGAATACTTCCCGCGCAATGCGGGAAGTATCAGGACGGCAGATGCCCAGCGGTAACGCGCCGGGCGTCTTCACCGTGTGGATCGCAAAATTGCTGCGGATGTCGCTTCCCCCCGGCAGCTTCAACAGGCAACCGGTGAGAAAGCGGTCATAGGCGCGCAGATCCGGCACCACCACTTGCAGCAGAAAGTCCGATTCCCCGGACACCAGAAACGCTGAAATCACCTCCGGCAACGCCGTCACCGCCCGGTGGAACGCCTCGGCTTGTTCGTCGTTATGCCGCTCGACCTTGACCCCGACAAACACCGTCAGCCCCAACCCCACTTCATCCCGATCCAGATTGGCCTGATAACCGCGAATCACCCCGGCCTCTTCGAGCATCCGCACCCGACGCAGACACGGTGATGCCGACAGACCGATTTCGTCGGCCAACTGCACATTGCTCAGGCGCCCGTCCCGTTGCAGCGCGGCGAGAATCTTGCGGTCGAAGGCATCCAGTTTCATGGTTGGCAGATCCTGATGGTTTGAGCGGTGAATGAGCGCAGATTATGCCAATTCAGAGGCCTTTAGAAGCTGACTACGCAACCACCTGCCCCGCCCTTCGGCCCTAGACTGAGGCGACCGAATCGACAACGAAAGGGGTGCGACATGGCGAGTCTCTGGCTGTTTTTCCTGGCGCTGGCAGTGGTCTTTCTGTTGCCCGGCCCGGACATGATCCTGCTGCTGCAGACCGGCGCTCGCCAGGGGCGCGGTGCAGCGCTGGCCACGGCGGTGGGTCTGGCCATCGCCCGAGGCTGTCATGTAGCGCTCGCGGCGTTGGGGCTGGCGGCGCTGTTCAAGGCGGCGCCGTGGACGTTCGATGCCGTACGGATCGCCGGGGCGGCGTACTTGCTGTGGATCGGCATTCAGTGCCTGCGCACCACGCTGCTGCCGGATCTGAACGCCGGCACCATCACGGACAGTCATGCGCAGTGCTACGCCGCCATCCGTCGCGGCCTGCTGACCAACCTGCTCAACCCGAAAGCCCTGCTGTTCTGTTCGGTGTTGCTGCCGCAGTTCATCGTGACGGATGGCGCACCGGTGCTGACGCAATTCGCCGTGCTCGGCGCGATGCTGGTGGGCGCCGGTCTGTTGTTCGACTGCGCCTACGCCCTGACCGGCGCCGCGCTGGGCCGCTGGCTGAAACACAGCCCGACGGCCCAGCGAGTGCAACAGTGGCTGTTTGGCAGCCTGTTGATCGGCTTTGCGGTGCGCCTGACCTTCGTCCAGCAGGCTTAGGCTTTGCGAGACTTGCGCTGACGGCGGGTAATGATCACCAGCGCAATGAAGGTCAACCCGACAATGGTGCCGATCTGTACTGCACGCTTGTAGGGTCGCAACACTCCGCGTACAGCATCGACAACCTGGGTGACGTAGCGTTTGTCTGCGTTGGCGAAATCCGGATAAGGGCATTGCTGGCCGAAATAGCCGCCCCAGCCCATGTACGGACCTTCTTTCACATAGCGCTGATACAGCGCGCTTTGCTCTTGCAGGCTGCTATTGAAACCGGCCGCCGAGCACAACACAGCGGCGAACGCCTGGCTGGTGTGCGGCAAGTTATCCGCCGCACGGCTGGCCAGCGCTGTGGCAACAAACCGATAGTGATAGCGCTCATCCGGCTGCGCTTCACTGGCCTTCTGGCGCTGCACTTCAGCCTCGCTCACCAAAGGCCCAACTTTCAGTTCGGTGGTTTCCAGGCTGTAGTTGCCGCCGAAGGTCGCGTAATCCGGGGCCATTTCGTAGCCCAGGATGTCCATGCCCCACTCACGGGCTGTCCACGCAGCATTGAACAGTGCGCTGGCACGTTTGGTCGGCCACCATGCCGAATCGGCTTTGAGGCGTTGCTCACCATAGAGCCGCGCCTTGTTCTGCAGATCCGCGCTGTCGAAATAGCCAACCGCTTCTTCGTAGTGCCCCTCACGCAACAAACGCCGCCCCAGCAGATTGCGCAGACTGGCGGCCACCGGCAGCGGCACGTAATTGTCGCGATCCTGCTGGCTCAACGCAGGCGGCGCCGGGACGTTGGTATCGACATAGTTTTTCAACTCCTCGACCGTCAGCACGCGCTCGGCCACGGTCGCGGCGTCGAACCAGTAAATGGTCTGGCTGCGATACAACTGATCGAAGGCCTGCAGGTACTCGCCACGTTGCAGCGCCAGAATGGCGCTTTCACCCTCGACCCGGCATTTGGGCTGCACGCTTTCGAGATTCCAGTCGGCAGTGCGCCGCTCGCCCCAGGATTCGTCCTGCGGGAACGCTTGCGCGGCTTTCGCATAAGCCGCAGCCGCCGCGTTCCTGTCGCCATCGCGCACCGCCAGTTTCGCCCGCAGCCACCACGCCAGGCCGCTGTCGCCAGCGTGTTCGAGGAACGCCTTGGCGCTGGCGTAATCGCCCTGTTGATAATTCATCGCCGCCAGACGATCAGCGTTATCGAGGCTGCCGCGGGTGCTCGCTTGCAGGGCCTTGACCAGCTTCTTCTCGTTCGGCGGCTCATCACCGAACGACCAGCCGATCCGGCTGATCAGCGAGGCGGTCACCAGTTGCTGCACCGCTTCGCGGCGCAGCAATTTCGCCAACCGATCTTCGGGCTCCTCGGCCAGTTCGTTCATCAACTGCTTTAGCGAGGTATACCCGACGTTCGAGCCGTGCAGGTTTTGCGCGGCATACAGCTTGATGGCGTTGTTCCAGTCACCCGCCATGCGCAACGCCCGCGCCTCTTCGCCAAGGCTGGCCACGCCCAGTTCCAGCGGATCGCTGAAGCCGTCGATGCTCAGTTGCCGCGTCTGGCGGAACGCGTCGATAGCGTTTTCCCAGGCTTCAAGCGCATCGCCCGATTCGCTGCTCATGGCAAAGTACGCCCGGCCCAGAGAATAGGCAGCCCAGGTGCTGCGTAACGCCCGCTGATCGGCCGGCAGCGCCAGCAACTGACGGAAATACTCGACCGCCAGTTGATGGTCACCGGCGCCGAACGCCACCGCGCCCGCCACATACAGACGCAGTTCCGCCGGCAGGCTCGCGCCCTGCACGTCGACCTGATGCGCATCGGTCAGGCCGCGCAGTTGTTTGACCAGCGCTTGCTGATCAGGCGTCAGGCCGATCTGCTCGGCCTTGTCGCGCACCTCGGCGGGTTCTGGAGCCTCGGCGTAGATGTCATCCGGATTGTGGGTGGCGGCGGTGACGTTCTTCAGCCCGGCGATGGTTTTGCCGAGGCGACTGATCTCGAACCTGAAGTTGCCCTCCGGCAGCTCCGCCAGCGATTGCCCGCGATCGTCGAGCAGACGCATCGGGAAATCCGGGCCGCAGGCCAGCGCCGAGCCCAGCGGCAGGCTGAGGCTCAGGCAAAGCAGATGGCGCGGCCAGTTACGGGTCAACATGCGAACCTCCTTGATCAATATTTGCGCAGCGTGCCCAACCGATCGCACGCTGCCCGTTCGCCGGCAATCGGCCGTCGCGCAGGCGGGTGAAGGTAAGCAGATCCGCCGTCTGTTGCAACGCATAACCGGCGAGCGCATCGGCACCTTCGCAGCCCCGGGCCTTGATGGTGATGCGGGCGGGCCAGGCGCTGTCGAGGTTACCGACGTTACGCAGGGCGATGTCTTGCAGGCCGTTCTGTTCGGTGAACGTCAGTCCGAGCTGGCTGCTCAATGCATCGCCTCGGGCGACCGCACGCAACGTGCTCAGGCTCCAGGCTCTGCGGTCGTTGGCCAACGGCAGCCGAAACCAGATCAGACCGGCCAGATGCGCCGGGCGATCCTCGCGTAACTCATTGGCCAGCCGGCCCAGTTGTTGCGGATCGGCGAGCAATTCGCGTCGCTGGCCACCGCGCTCGAGCGGCACTTCGCTTTCCACCACCGGGGCGCCGTCGGCAGCCGCCAACAACGCCACGCCATAGGCCGGCAGTGCCAGATAAAACGGTTTGTCGGTCACCCGCCCCCAGGCCTTGGCCCAGCGCTGGGCCAGCTCGGGATCGAACAGACCGCGACGCGGATCGCTGACGGCATGCACCTGCAACACGCTGCTGTCGACGGTCGCCAGCAGCGCCGGCAATTGCGGGCTGTCGAGCCAGGCGGGCAACGCGGTGATGCTCAGGGGCAGATTGGCCGGCAATGCGCCGCGCAACTGAGTGAGAAATTCAGTGTAAGCAGGCAGTCGGGCATTGCCGGCGTCATGATCGATCTCGACGCCGCTCAGGTTCAGCCCCTGGCCTTGCCAGTCAGCGAGCACTTGAAGGATTTGCGCCGTGACCGCTTGCGTATCGAGCGCCTTGAGCTGGCCGTCGAGGCGAATCACCGCAATCAACGGCCGCGCATCGTGTTTCAGCAGCGCGAAATCGACGCGTGCGAGACTCCAGCCGTCATTCGGGAAAGCCTGCAACGCCAATACCCGCAACGTCGAAAAGTCGTTGCGACTGTCGTTCAAGGCACGTTCATGGGCTGGCGTCCATTGCCGTTGCCAGACGTAAAGCTGCTGATCGAGCGGCACCGCGTCCTGTCGTTCACAAGCACACAGCAACAACACAGCCACCAGGGCCAACCACCCGATGATAAAGCGCATACCTTGCAGATCCCTGAGACATCAAGCTGCAAGGTTACACAAAAGCGTTCAGGGCTTGCGGGCAATGATTACCTGACTCTTGGCCACCACCGCATCCAGCGCCTGCTTGATCTGCGCGCCGCGCGGTGAGTCGAGCACCGCTTGCCAGGTCTCGGCCCAATGGTTTAGCAACGGGTGATCCGGGTTGCTGAAATCGACCTTGGCCTCCCAGAACAGCAACATCCACATCGACCAGTAAAAGCCGTACTGGCTATGGCTGATGATCTCGAGTCCCGCCTCGCTGACCATCGCCTTGAACTGCTCTTCACTGATGATGCGAATGTGGTTGGGCTTCTGGAAATACTCCGGCGCGGCGATATCTTTCTGCAGGTCTTCGGAGCTCGGATGCGGCACGCTCAACAGGTACAGCGCGCCCGACTGACCGACGCGCACCAGCTCGGCAAGGAACTGCGCCGGGTCGTCGACGTGCTCGATGACTTCGGTGGACACCACACGAGTGGCGGTGCCATCGGCGATCGGCAGCGGATTGCAGTCGGTGACATGGCATTCGACCCCACGCGCCGGGGTATCGCTCAGGCGCTGGCGGGTCGCCTCGACCTTGGCGCCGTCGATGTCGGCAATGATGATCTTCGCCCCGCGCATGCCGCAGAAATGCACGTTGCCACCGTCGCCGCAGCCAACGTCCAGCAAGGTGTCATCGGCGGTCACCGGGAAGCCTTTGAACAGCTCACCGGTTTCCTGGTTGAACCAGCCGCTGAGCATCGCGTCGTGCAGGCCGAGCATGTACGAATCGACCTTCCCGGCAGCTGGCTGCTCGGGCATCGGTGCAGGCGTCGACGCCGTGAGTTTCTTCAAAAGGCTCAGCATGAGGTGGCTCCAGAGGATGGGACGGCGATTCGCGATGTACCGAGGCGCCGCACCAGGGCAGCGCCTCGATTGCGCATCGGCATTTCGATGAGACGGTAATTGAGCTCGCTGAGCAGCACGATCAGACCGAACGCCAGCAACAGCGTGATGATCGGGTGACCGGCAGGGCTGGACATTCCCGCCTCCTGCAAGCGGAAGATCAGCTCACGCACCAGTTGGTAAGCCGGAATGTGGATGAGGTAGATCCCGTAGGAACGGCTGCCGACCCATGCCATCAACTGTTGCAGCCTGCCGGCAGGCAGCAGGTAATCGCGGTTGTACGAAGCGATCCACACCAGCAGCGCACCGAGCACGGCAATCGAGCCGATGCGGTAAGAAACAAAGGTGAAACGGTCGGTGGCCATGTAGCTCAGCAGCAGCGCCAGCACGATCAGCGCACCCACTCCGGCCCACGGGCGGTGCAGGAAAGTCGGCTCCCACCGGCGATAGCCCGGCTGCATGCTCCACATCGCCAGCAACACACCCAGGGCCAGCGCATCGGTACGGATGACCATCAGTATCGGCGTGCGCAGGGTGAACAATTGCACCGCAACCAGTGCCAGCAGCGCCCAGACCAGATGCTTGCGGCACACCAGAATCAGCAGCGGGAACAGCAGATAGAACTGCTCCTCCAGCGCCAGGCTCCAATACACGAAACTGCTGCCGTACTCGTAATGAAAGAAACTGTCGGCAAAACGGAAGTTAGCGTACTGCAACACGCCCGCCAGCGTCGCCTGCAGGTTGGCGTGCAGCGTACCGAACGCTCCGGAGCGATTGAGAAACAGGCACGCCAGCAACATCAGCGCCAGCCACAGCCACGCCGACGGCAGCAGACGAAAGACCCGGCGCAACCAGAAGTTGCGCGTCTGCTCCCAGTATTCCTGACGGGTCGTGCAACCTCGCAACGCCGGGATCAGGCTGCGGGCTATGACGAATCCGGAGATCGCGAAAAACAGATCGACGCCCCACCACGGCTGCGCCCAGGCGTGGATTTTTTCCAGCAGGGGTACCGGGTCGGTGAACAGGCTGCCCTGCAAATGATGAAACAGCACACCGAGCACCGCGATCGCCCGCAGCACTTCGATGTCCAGGATTCGTTTGTCACTCATGCCTGGGGCACCTCGGTGCCCGCGGATGCCTGATGCTCGAACAGTTGCGCGAGAAAAACCTGCAACCGCTGCTCTGCCACTGCCTGACTGCAGAAACCCTGCAGACTGCTGACGGCCCGGGCCGCCATGTGTGCGTAACGCTGCGGATCGTGTTTCGCCACTTCGTAGCTGTCGCGGTAGGCCACGCAGACCGACGCCCAGTTGGTCATGTAGCGCAGGGTACGGAAAGCCCTGCGCGGATCGTGAGGCCAGGCGGTAAGTTCATCGGAGGACTCGACCAGGAATGCGTTCTCGGCACTCAGGTAATCGATCATCGCCGTGGTCCGCGGCGCCACGGCCGGCTTGCCGCAGGACATGAATTCCATCAACGGCAGGCACTGGCCCTCACCGTAAGAAGTATTCACCACGTAACGCGTGGCCTGTACCAGACGCTCGTAGTCCGCGTCCGCGAGGTAGCCATAAATCAGCACGATGCGACAGCGATAGGACTGGTTCTTATACAGGTGATGAAGAATGTCGCTGAGCGCTTCTTCGGCATCGTGGTGCGTGAGCTTGAGTACCAGCGTCGCGTCTTCGATGTCGCGAAACGTCACGCAGAATGCGCTCAGCATGTCTTCCCAGTTCTTGCGGCCGTCACCGGGATTGAACACCGACGTGTAGACGACCCCGTCCAGCAACAACTCTTGCTCGCACACCGGTGCCTGGAAATCGATGCCCTCACCACGGCGCAAATGTTCCGGGCCGAAGGCGTCGAGGTCGAGCTGGCGACTGTCGGCGATCAGTCCCTTGATCGTCAGTCGCACCGGTCCGGTCGGAGACTGACCCTGAAGCTGCGCGCCTCGGGCTGCGAAGCGATCCCATACAGGCGCCGGGACCGCGACAATCGGGTAATCGGCGCCCATGGCCTCGCGCACGGCATTGACCGTGTAACCGGAATGGGTGATCGCCGCACCGCAGGCCCGGAGCACCGTGCGCCAGTCGTTGCGCGGCTCGTTGTCGAAGGGTTCGTTGGGGATGGTGCTGAATTCCCAGGCGAATACCGGCAGTGTCGGGCACGCGAGGTGGATCGGCGTGCGGTGCGGCGGCGAGAACGACAGAAACACGCAGGGCTCGCCACGGGCCAGGCATTCCAGATACAACGCATCGACTTCGCGCGCCGGATCAACGACTTCCACCACACGCCCAAGGCGTTCGAGCACCGGCCGGTACTCCTTGAGTACGAAGTAGTAGCTGTACTCCGAACGGCCGAGGTTTTGCGCGATGGTGTGCTGGTTGGTTTCCGAATGAATGATGATCAGCATGAGGCGTTGTCCGTCACAGGGGCGGCATCGGCGGCCAGTGGCTCGAGGCCGAAAAAGTCCGCCATGCGCCGTTGCACCGGGGCGAACGCGCAATAGTCGCGCATGCGTTCGACAGCGGCGGCAGACATGCGCGCGTACTCCTGCGGCTGCGCCCTGGCCATCCGGTAGCTGTTCTCATAGGCGCTTTTGAGCGAAGCCCAGTCCGGCCGATAGCGCAGCGTGCGATAAATTATCCGGGTGTCCTGAGGCCAGATCGTCAGCTCTTCGCTGGACCGGACGACGAAGGCCACCGTATCGTCGATGTAGTCTTCCATGGCCGTATGGTCCGGGGCGATCACCGGTTTGCCGCTGGACATGAACTCCATCAGCGGCAGGCACAGGCCTTCGCAGCGTGAGGCGTTGACGTAAAAACTGGCGGCCTGGTAAAGCCGCGCGTATTGCGCGTCGTCCAGGTAACCGTGCATCACCAGCACCCGGCAGGCGAACGGTGTCAGTTGCGCGAGCAGGGTCATCAGTTCGCTGTAGTAGGACGCCAGATCATTCTGGGTAATCTTCAGCACCAGCGTCGCGTCAGGCGTTTCGCGAAAGGCCCAGCAGAACGCGGTGATCAGGTGGTGCCAGTTCTTGCGGCCGTCTTTGGGGTTGAACACGGTGACGTAGATCACGCCTTCCACCGCGGTCTCGACCACCGAGGAGGTGTCCGGCAAATCCAGCGGGGGTGGCTCGACCACCGCCACCGCATGCGGAGCGGCGATGGCCGGGAAACGTTTTTCAAGCCAGGCGTGTGCGCTGTCCGACAGCAGATCCTGCACACCCTCCCAGTACCAGTGGTGCAGGAATTTCACCCGTTCTTCACCCGCGCCCAGCCTCCACAGACGCAGATAGTGACGGGCAATGACCAGGCGTCGTTTGACCGTCAGCGGTGGCGGGCGCAGTGCCTCGATTTCAGCCAGTTGTTCGGCGGTCAGCGGTTTGGGCAGCAAATCGTCGGCAGACAGTCCCAGCGTGGGGCTGTCGAAAATGCAGCCCTTGATCGCCAGGGTCGCGCCTGGATTGATCGGCGCACTGACGTGCTGCTCACGAATGGCGGCGAAGTTTTCCCACAAGGGCGTCGGCAGCACGAGTACCGGAAAGTCCTCGCCCATGGCGCGGCGAATCGCGCGGGCGGTGTGGCTCGACAGCGTGATGACCCGTCCCTGTCGTGCGAGCATTTGCGTCCAGTCGTGGCGCGGATCATCGTCCCACGACTCGTCCGGGATCGAATCGAACTCCCATGCGATCACGCAGATCGTCGGGCATTCAAGATCGCTCGGGGTATTTTGCGGCGGAGTAAAAGACAGAAACACGCTGGACTCGCCGGCAGCAAGCAGCCGTCGATAGAGCGGATCGACCTCGGCGGTGGTGGACACCACATGCACCTGCCCGAGGCTTTCAAGCACCGGGCGATAGGCCTTGAGCACGAAGTAATAGCTGTATTCGGGACGCCCGAGACTCTGGCTGATGGAGCGGTCGTTGACGTCCGAGTAGAGAATGAAATTCATGGCATCCCACGGTGAAACCGCCATCCCGGCAACTTCACGCTATGACGGCCTGGCCATTGGATCGAGTCGGCAGGGCCGATGCTCGTCCAGTGTTCCGGGACATGTCTTCGTTCTTGTTTTAGTGGTCAGATTCACCCGGTTGCACACCCACTCCGGCAGCGTTCGGGGAACCGTGACGAGGGGCATTCTAAACACATCCGTTGAAGGTTCGGGAACCGCCCGACGAGAAAAACGCGACTACGCTGACGAGAACTGACCGGTCACGGTTTGGCCGGTTGAAATTGCTGCGCAATTGGCACAGATTGGCAGTCAAACAACTACAACAATGACTTCACCTGCCGTTCTGCCCGGTTTTACCAGGGGTCTGACAGACATTCCCTTAAAGCCTGTGGGAAGAGGTGAAAGTTAAAGACCAAGGGGTCGCTGTTTGAAAAAAAGTCTGTTCATCACGGGCCTCAGTGGGTTCGTAGGACAACACATCCAGTCACGTCTGCAAGGGGAAGACGCGTCGTGGCAGCTTCTGCCTGCCGCCTCGGCCTACGACCTGACAAAACCGGACAGCCTTATCGATCTGTGGCCGCAGCTGCCCGATGCGATCATTCACCTGGCTGGACAAACCTTCGTCCCCGAAGCTTTCCGCGACCCGGCACGTACTCTCGACATCAACCTGCTCGGCACTCTGAACCTGTTGCAGGCCCTCAAGGCCCGCGGCTTCAAGGGCACGTTCCTGTATGTCAGCTCGGGCGACGTCTATGGCCAGGTCGAAGAACCCGCGCTGCCGATCACCGAACAACAACCACCCTGCCCGCGCAATCCCTATGCAGTCAGCAAGCTGTCGGCGGAGTTCCTCAGCCTGCAATGGGGGCTGAGCGAAGGTTGGCCGGTACTGGTCGCGCGTCCGTTCAACCACATCGGCACCGGGCAGAAAGACAGTTTTGTCATCGCCAGCGCCGCGCGGCAGATCAACCGTATCAAGCAAGGCCTGCAGGCGCCGCAACTGGAAGTCGGTGACATTGATGTCACCCGCGATTTCCTCGACGTCGGCGATGTGGTCTCGGCCTATTTCGCGCTGCTGGAAAAAGGCACGCCGGGGCAGGTGTACAACATTTGCTCAGGCCATGAGCAAAGCATCCGCAGCCTCATCGAACAGATGGGCGACCTGGCCCAGGTCAAGCTGCAACTGGTTCAGGATCCGGCACGTATGCGCCGCGCGGATCAGCGTCGCGTCTGCGGCAGCCACCGACGGCTGGCCCGGATCACAGGATGGACGCCGCAAATCACTACACAACAATCCCTGCGGGCGATCCTGTCCGACTGGGAGACGCGAGTACGACAAGAATGACAAAAAGTGCATTGATCACAGGGATCACCGGCCAGGATGGCGCGTATCTGGCCAGACTGTTGCTCGACAAGGGTTACAAGGTTCACGGCCTCGTGGCACGGCGCAGCAGCGACTCGCGCTGGCGTCTGCGCGAGATGGGCGTTGAAGCCGACATCGTTTACCTGGACGGCGACATGGCCGACGCCTGCTCGGTGCAGCGCGCGGTGATCAAGTCGGCGCCGGACGAGGTGTATAACCTGGCGGCCCAGAGCTTCGTTGCCGCCTCCTGGGACCAACCGGTAACCACCGGCATCGTCGACGGCCTGGGCGTGACTCACTTGCTCGAAGCGATCCGTCAGTTCAGCCCGCACACGCGTTTCTATCAGGCGTCCACCAGCGAAATGTTTGGCCTGATCCAGGCCGAGCAACAGGACGAAAACACGCCGTTCTATCCGCGCAGCCCTTACGGCGTGGCCAAGCTCTATGGCCACTGGATCACCGTCAACTACCGCGAAAGCTTCAACCTGCACGCCAGCAGCGGCATCCTGTTCAACCATGAATCGCCCCTGCGCGGTATCGAGTTCGTCACCCGCAAGGTCACCGACGCTGCGGCGCGGATCAAGCAGGGCAAACAGCAGGAGCTGGCCCTGGGCAACATCGATGCCAAGCGCGACTGGGGCTTCGCCGGTGACTACGTCGAGGCCATGTGGCTGATGCTGCAACAGGACAAGCCCGACGATTTCGTGGTCGCCACCGGCGTCACCACCACCGTGCGCGAGATGTGCCGCATCGCCTTCGATCACGTCGGCCTCAACTATCGGGATTACGTGAAGATCGACCCGGCGTTTTTCCGCCCTGCGGAAGTCGAAGTGCTGCTCGGCAATCCGGCCAAGGCCCAGCGCGTGCTGGGCTGGAAACCGAAAACCGACCTCGACACCCTGATCCGCATGATGATGGATGCGGACATGAAACGCGTCGCCAAGGAGTAGGCCATGCTGATCCCCGTGATTCTGTCCGGCGGTGCCGGCACCCGTTTGTGGCCGGTGTCCCGGGAGGGCCATCCCAAGCCGTTCATGACCCTGCCCGACGGCCAGTCGCTGCTGGGCAAGACCTACCGGCGCGCCGCCGCGCTGCTGGACGGCTGGGGCGACATTGTCACGGTGACCAACCGCGATTACTACTTCCAGAGCAAGGATCACTATCAGGCCGCGCGCCTTTCACGCCATCGCGGGCACTTTCTGCTCGAACCCACCGGGCGCAACACCGCGCCGGCCATCGCGGCGGCAGCGCTGTCGCTGCAAGCCCTGCACGGTGATGCAGCGATCATGGTGGTGATGCCTGCCGACCATCTGATCGTCAACGAAGACGCGCTCAAGAGCGCGGTCGAACATGCAGTCAATCTGGCAAAAGACGGTTATCTGGTGACCTTCGGTGTGGTGCCGACCGCCCCGGAAACCGGATTCGGCTACATCGAAACCGGCGCGCCACTGGACGCAAACGGCGCAGCCAAGGTGCAGCGCTTCGTGGAAAAGCCCGACCTGCAAACCGCGACCCATTATCTGGAGAGCGGCAACTTCCTGTGGAACTCGGGGATGTTCTGTTTCACCACCGCGACCCTGATCGCCGAGTTGGCGCTGCACGCCCCCGAGTTGCTGGAACAGACCCGCGCCTGCATGGCCGCCAGCGAACCGCTGGAAACCACGGGTTATCTGCAACAGGAACTGTCGCCGCAGCTGTTCGCCGAGATCACCGACATTTCCATCGACTACGCATTGATGGAGCGTTCGGAGAAAGTCGTGGTGGTGCCCGCCGGTTTCGACTGGAGCGACATCGGTTCGTGGGGTGCCGTAGCGGCGCTGGTGCCGGCCGACGCTGACAACAACCGTGCGAGCGGCGAGGCGATCTTCATCGACAGCCGCAACAACTTCGTTCAAAGCGAAGGCCGGCTGGTGGCCGCCGTCGGTGTGGAAGACCTGATCATCATCGACACCGCCGACGCCGTGCTGGTGGCCCACGCCGACCGTGCTCAGGATGTGCGGCGCGTGGCCAAGCAGCTCAAGGACAAATCCCACGAAGCCTATCGCCTGCATCGTACGGTCAGCCGTCCGTGGGGCACCTACACCGTGCTCGAGGAAGGCCCGCGCTTCAAGATCAAGCGCATCGTGGTCAAACCCGGCGGCAAGCTGTCGTTGCAGATGCACCATCACCGCAACGAACACTGGGTGGTGGTCGAAGGCATGGCCAAGGTCACCAACAACGGCAGCGGCACGACCCTGGTGGCGAAGAACGAATCGACGTTCATCGCCGCCGGTCACAAGCACCGTCTGGAGAACCCCGGCGTGATCGACCTGGTGATCATCGAAGTGCAAAGTGGCGAATACCTGGGAGAGGACGACATCGTCCGCTTCGAAGACCAGTACGGCAGGACGGTTTAAATGCTGCTTTCCCTGTATCGCTCGCTGCATGACTATCGAGGTTTCATTCTCGGCAGCGTGCAGCGAGAGTTTCAATCGCGGTATCGCAATTCACTGCTCGGTGCCTTGTGGCCCGTGTTCAACCCGCTGTCGATGATCATCGTCTACACCGTGATCTTTTCCCACATCATGCGCGCACGCCTGCCGGGCGTGGATGACAGCATGGCCTACAGCGTCTACCTCTGCGCCGGTCTGCTGGCCTGGGGGCTGTTCTCTGAAATCACCCTGCGCAGCCAGACCATGTTTCTGGACAACGCCAACCTGCTGAAGAAAATCAGCTTCCCCAGAATCTGCCTGCCGGTGATTGTGCTCTGCAACGCGGCAATCAACTTCGCCATCATCATCGGCCTGTTCCTCGGCTTTCTGCTGATCACCGGGCGCTGGCCGGGCATGGCGCTGCTGGCGCTGATCCCCCTGATCGCGCTGCAAATGATGTTCTGCGCCGGGCTGGGCATGATCCTCGGCGTATTGAATGTGTTCTTTCGCGATGTCGGTCAGCTCTTCGCCATCTGCCTGCAGTTCTGGTTCTGGCTGACGCCGATCGTGTACCCGATGAGCATCCTGCCGGAGTGGGTTCAGCGGCTGCTGCAACTCAACCCGTTGACCAACCTGATCGGCAGCTATCAGAACCTGTTCCTGTATGGGCAGTGGCCCGTCTGGAGTTCGCTGCTGCCGGTGTTCATCACCGCGCTGGTGATGTGCCTGATCGGCCTGCGGCTGTTTCGCAGGCGTGTCGGTGAAATGGTGGATGAACTCTGATGGGACATATTCGCGTCACCGGCCTGGGCAAGGCCTATAAGCAGTATCCCAATCGCTGGAGTCGCCTGGCGGAATGGCTGATCCCGTTTTCGCCCCTGCGCCACCACCAGCATTGGGTGCTGCAGGATGTCGCTTTCGAAATCGCTTCCGGCGAGGCGGTGGGCATCGTCGGCGCCAACGGTGCGGGTAAAAGCACCTTGCTGAAGATGATCACCGGCACCACTCAACCCACGTGCGGCAAGATTGAAATTGAAGGTCGCGTCGCCGCATTGCTGGAATTGGGCATGGGCTTTCACCCGGACTTTACCGGCCGCCAGAACGCAATCATGGCCGGGCAACTGCTGGGTCTGCAGGTCGACGAAATCGAAGCGATGATGCCCGAGATCGAACATTTCGCCGAAATCGGCGAGGCCATCGACCATCCGGTCCGCACCTACTCCAGCGGCATGCAGATGCGCCTGGCCTTCAGCGTCGCCACCGCACGGCGACCGGACATCCTGATCGTCGACGAAGCACTGTCGGTGGGTGACGCCTACTTTCAGCACAAGAGCTTCGATCGCATCCGCAGCTTCCGCAAGGCGGGCACGACATTGCTGATCGTGTCCCACGACCGCTCGGCGATCCAGTCGATCTGCGACTCGGCGATCCTGCTCAAGGACGGCCACATGGCCATGTACGACAAGCCGGAAGTGGTGCTCGATTACTACAACGCCCTGATGGCCGAACGCGAAGGCCAGATCGTGCGTCAGGAAATGCTCGCCGGCGGCGAAGTACGGACCGTGTCGGGCACAGGAGAAGCCGTCATCCTCGGGGTGCGCCTGCTGGATGAACAGGAGCGCTCCATCGAAGCAGCGGAGGTCGGTCAGCCGGTAGTGCTGGAAGTACAGGTCGAGGTGCGCAGCGACATCGAACGAATGGTGCTCGGCTTTCTCATCAAGGACCGCCTGGGCCAGATGATGTATGGCATCAATACCCATCGCCTCGACAAAGCCCTGACGGATCTGCACGCCGGAGAACGTTTCACCTATCGCTTTGCCTTCGTGATGGGACTGGGCAAGGGCAATTACTCGGTATCGCTGAGCCTGTCGCGACTGGACTCTCATATGGATCGAAACTTCGAGTGGCGCGACTATGGCCTGGTGTTTCATGTGATCAACGGCCGGCAGGAAAATTTTGTCGGCTGCTCGTGGCTCGACGCCAAGGCTTCGATAACCCGCCATACCGCCGCTGCGCTGACTGAGCGCGCGCCATGACCCGGCTGCTGGTCGAATGCACCCACGTGTTCAAACACCCGAAGGTCAATTCGGGGATTCAGCGGGTGGTGCGCAACGTCATCAAACAGCTGCCGCCGAGCGCCGAAGGGGTCGAATGCGTGCCGGTGATCCTGCTCAAGGGCAGGCTGTACCGTGTGACGCGTCTGGCGCCGCTGGACTCACCGCTGTTCAATACCATCGCCACGCTTGGCGAACGCCTGGAACGGCTTGCCCACCGCTTCTGGCAAGTGCATCAGCGGCTGGACACACGCTGCCAAACAAAGCTGACACGACGTTTGTTGTACGTCGGCTATCGCCTCACGTCGTTCGGTGTATTCGGGATACCACTGCGGTTGGTCGAGCAGATCAATCGCTATCAACTGGATCGACGCTGTGAGCCGCTGCAACACCAGCCCGGCGATCATCTGGTGTTGCTGGACTCGTCCTGGCATTCGGACTTTTTTCTGCACGCCGAACGCCTCAAACATGAAGGTCTGGGCATCGTCGCGGTGATCTACGACCTGATTCCCCTGTCCCACCCGCAGTTTTACGACACGCGGCTGGTCGAGGTGTACAGCGAGTGGTTCGACTGGATCGCCCACAACGCCGACGGTTTCATGGCGATTTCCGCCACCGTGCGCGATCAGGTGCGTGCAGAACTGCAACGTCGCCTCGGATCGGAACAGACCGGCAAACGCTGGTTCGACTATTTTCACCTCGGTTCCGAGCTGGATCTGCAGAGCGTTGAAGCTGCCGTCGAACCGCGTCTGGAACGGCTGTTCGCAACGCCGGAGCCAGTGTTCCTGATGGTCAGCACCATCGAGCCGCGCAAGAACCATGACTATCTGCTGGATGCCTTTGATCATGCCTGGGCGGACGGCTCGAAAGCCCGGTTGTGCATCGCCGGACGCATTGGCTGGAAGTGCGACACGCTGCTCGCCCGGATCCGCCATCATCCCGAACTGAACCGGCGCCTGTTCATGTTCAACGACCTGAGCGACACCAGCCTCGAACACGCCTACGCCCATGCCAGCGCGCTGGTGTTTCCGTCGTTCGTCGAAGGATTCGGCCTGCCGCTGGTGGAAGCCATGCAGCGCGGGCTGCCGGCGATGGGCAGCGACATCCCGGTGTTTCGCGAGATCGGCGGTGAGTTCATGGCCTATTTCGATCTGCAGGCCCCGCAAAGCCTCGCCGATCTGGTGCAGTCCTTTGAACGCAGCGGTCGATTCCCCGCCGCCCGCGATGTCAGCGACTGGCAGTGGAACGGTTGGCGCGAAGCCAGCGCGCAACTGGCCGAGCGTACCGCACGCCATGTGCTGGAGGCGCCTCAGGTGCCAGCGAGGCAACATGCGCATAGCCCTTAACGCCCGGATTCTCCAGGCACCGCGCACCGGCATCGGCCATTACGTCGCCGAGCTGGTAAATGCCTTGCACGCGGACACCGATATCGACGTGGCGCTCTTCCATGGCTGGGGCTGGAGTTCGCAGCTGCCGGAAGCAGCGATGCCCGGTTATTCGCGTCTGACGCCATTGCTGCGGCAGATCCCCGGCGCCTATCAGGCCCGCCGCTGGCTGGAGCAGAAACGCTTCGATCAGGGCCCGGCGCACCCGGTCGATCTGTATCACGAACCGAGCCTGTGGCCGCTGGCCTTCGATGGCCCGACCGTGATCACCCTGCACGATCTGACGCACCTGCATTTCCCCGAGACCCAGCCGCCGGCACGGCTGCGGGAAATCGAGCGACGACTCGCCGACGGCGTACGCCGGGCACGGATCATCCTGACAGACTCGCAAGCCATCGCTGACGAGGCACGGGAATATTTCGGACTGCCTGCCGAGCGTTTCGTGGTCGCGCCGCTGGGTGTTGCCGAGCGTTTCCATCCGCGCGAGCCGGAAGACATCGACACGGTGCTCAAGGCCCATGCGGTCGAGTTCCGGGAGTATTTCCTCTGCGTCGGCACTCTGGAGCCACGCAAGAACCTGAACCTGGCTCTGCGCGCCCACGCGCTGTTGCCGGATCTGGTACGCCAGCGTTTTCCGCTGTTGATCGTCGGCATGGCCGGCTGGCAGCGCGACCAGTTCAGTGATGAATTGCAGCAGGCGCTGGCTTGCGGGCACGTGTGCCTGCTCGGCTACTTGCCCGATGAGCAAGTCGCGCAATTGCTGTCCGGCGCCCGGGCGCTGATTTTTCCGTCGCTGTATGAAGGTTTCGGCCTGCCGGTGCTGGAAGCGATGGCCAGCGGCACGCCGGTGGTGCTCACCCGCTCTTCGGCCATGCCGGAAGTGGCGGGAGACGCCGGCAACTATATTGAAGCTGACGATGCAGACGGCTTGCGTGATGCGATGAGCCGACTGATCGAAGATCAAGCGCACTGGCAGGCATGCCGGAAAGCCGGATTGCAGCAGGCACGGCTTTTTCCCTGGAAGCGTTGCGCGCAGGCCACGGCCGGCGCCTACCTCCAGGCCATGGGAGGTTGAATGCGGGTTCTGCATTTTTTCAAGACGTACCTGCCTGACTCGGTCGGCGGTATCGAACAAGTGATCTTTCAACTCTGCGAGAGCGGCGCCCAGCACGGCATCGACGGCCAGGTGCTGACCCTTAGCGCCAATCCAGAGCCTGCTGTGGTGCGTCTCGGCCAGCACGAAGTGCATCGGGCAAAACTGGATATCCAGTTCGCCTCCACCGGTTTTTCCTGGAGCGTGTTCAAGCAGTTTCGCGAACTGGCCGCCGAAGCCGACGTGATCAACTACCACTTCCCGTGGCCGTTCATGGATCTGGTGCACTTCGCCAGCGGCGTGAACAAACCGACGGTGGTGACGTACCACTCGGACATCATTCGCCAGAAGCACCTGCTAAAGCTCTATCGCCCGCTGATGAACCGCTTCCTCGCCAGCGCCGACCGGATTGTCGCGGCCTCGCCTAACTATCTGCACACCAGCGATGTGTTGCAGCAATTCCAGGACAAGACCCGCGTCATCCCTTATGGCTTGAACAAGGCAGGTTATCCACAGGCCGATGTCGAGCGCATGAACCGCTGGCGCCAGCAGCTTGGGGATAAGTTTTTCCTGTTTGTCGGGGTGATGCGCTATTACAAAGGCCTGCACATCCTGCTTGATGCCTTGAAGGACGTTGACTACCCGGTGGTGATCGTCGGCGCGGGCCCGCTGGAGCAGGAGCTGCACGCCCAGGCCGCCGCGCTTGGCCTGAAAAACATTCATTTCCTCGGCCGTCTGAGCGATGAAGACAAGGTCGCCCTGCTGCAACTGAGCTACGCCATCGTCTTCCCGTCGCACCTGCGCTCGGAAGCGTTCGGCATTTCTCTGCTCGAAGGCGCGATGTACGGCAAACCGATGATTTCCAGCGAGATCGGCACCGGCACCAGCTACATCAATATCCACAACGAAACCGGGCTGGTGGTGCCACCGAGTCATCCCCAGGCGTTTCGCGAAGCGATGCGCACCCTGTGGGAAAACCCGGCCCGCGCCGCCGAAATGGGCCTCAAGGCAGAGGCCCGCTATCGGCAGTTATTCACAGCCGACGAAATGGGCCGCAAGTGGACCGAGTTGTATCAGGAGCTGCTGGAGGAAAAGGCGTTGTCCTACGCCTGATCCCTTACAGATCCAGCACCAGCGACTGGGCACTCTGCGCCGGCACCGCGCAGCAAATCAGCACCTGCCCCTCCTCCGGCACTTCAGCCGGAGGCTGTGGATAATTCACCGCGCCGCTGATCAGCCGGGTCTTGCAGGTGCCGCACGAACCACCGCGGCAACTGAACTCCGGACGCAATCCACGGCTTTCCGCCAGCTCCAGCAAACTGCCGCCGTCGGGCTGCCAACGTGCTTCCTTGGCCGAACGCTCGAACACCACCGGTACCGATGTGGTCGCGGCGGGCAATTGCTCGATCACGATCGCATCCGGATCGGGTTGGCGCTTGAGGGTCGAAGGGCCGAAGGTTTCGGCATGGATCTGCCCGTCCCGCACATCCAGTTCGCGCAAAGTGTCGTAGATGCCCTGGGTAAAACCGCCGGGGCCGCAGAGTACAAAGTCGACCTGATCGAAGTCCTCGTCGGTCAGCAGATTGCGCAACAGATCGCCATCGATACGGCCACGAATATCGTAATCCTCGCCTTGCACCAGATCGTCCTCCGGCTGGCTGAGCACTCGCAACACCTTCACGGCATCACCGGCGTCCTCCAGCAAACGATCCACCTCTGCGCGGAACGGCTGGTCGGCGAGGCTGCGGGAGCTTTGAACAAACAGGGTCGGACGAATCCGCCGCGTCCGCAGGCCCTGATACACCACCTCACGCAGCATCGAAAGCAATGGCGTGATGCCGACGCCCGCAGCCAGCAGCACCAATGGACGACGTTCCAGCGCCGCTACAGTGAAATGCCCCTGGGGCAATCGCGCCTCCAGCACGTCGCCGACGCGAATCTTTTCGTGAAGGTGGGTCGATACCCGCCCTTCGCGTTTCACGCTGATCCGGAAGAAATCATCCGACGGCGCGCCCGACAGGCTGTAAGTACGGATGTGCACCTCACCGTCGAGGTTGAACCGAAGCGGCAGATGCTGCCCGGCGAGAAACACCGGCAGTCCTGCGCCATCGTCCGGCTCCAGATAGATCGAGCGGATGTGACGGCTTTCCATTTCGACTTTTGCCACGCGCAATGGCCGCCAGCTGTCCCCCAATGCCTTGGCCTGCAATCGTGCATCGGCCTGGGCCCAGTTGCCGGTCAGCAGGCTGGTGGGTGACATGCCGTCGAAGCGCCAGCGAAGAGCCAGCGCTGCCGGACGCCGAACCAGTTTTTCCACCTCGAAAGTCCACAACCGTTCGGCGCCCTGGAAGGCCTCGATCTGCGGCGCCTCGAGAATGATCTCGGTGCGACCGCTGAGCTGCAACACATCGCCTGTGGAAAAGTCGATGAACAGCAAGCCGGCCAAGGGATTGAGGAGCAGGTTGCCCAACGTATTGAAGTGCAGGTTGCCGGCAAAATCAGGGATCGTCAGGCGATTACCCTCGATCCGCACAAAACCGGGCTGACCGCCGCGGTGGGAAACATCCACCGAACGCTCACCGTCGACATCGACATAACTGGCGACGAAGAAGGTGTCGGCACTTTCAATCAGTGCAATGGCGGCGTCATCAAGGCTGTCACGGTGTTCGGCTTTGCGGGTCTGCGGATCCGTCAGCGGCACTCGCTGAAACTGTCGCAATTGAATGTACTGCGGGCAGTTGCCGAACGACTGATCGACCGTCAGCCCGAAGCCGTTCGCATCGAAATTATCGATGTGGCCATTTAGCCGATTGCGCCGGCGGGTGTGCAGTTCGATCCCAAGCAGACCGATCGCTGCGCCGGCCTTTAACTTTGCAGGATCATCAGCAGCCGGCAGACTTGCGAACTGCAGTTGCGTCGGCTCGGGAGAGTGAGCAAAGCCCGGCTCCCCCTCCAGCACACTGGCCCAGGGGCGACCTTCGGCATCCACCGCGCCGTACAGCATGAATGGCAATTGCTGATAGAACTGGCGGTGTTGATCCGGCATCCAGGTGCGAATCACCTTACGACCGAATTCCTCCATGCGCTCGGCAACGCCGACATGGGCCTGCAACTGTTGCTCGCCAGCGTGCCACGGTGAACGTTCCATCACGGTCTCTCCCCTGCGCCGTCGGCGCAGATTGAATGTCAGACGGTGGTTTGCAGGCCGGCAACGGTGCGTGGCATGCCGACAAAACCGGGCAGCGCCTCAATCCGCGAAAGCCAGGCGCGAACGTTAGCGTAGTCGTCCAGCGACACATTGCCTTCCGGCGCATGGGCGATGTAACTGTAGGCCGAGACATCGGCAATGGTCGGCTCAGTGCCGGTCAGGTACGGGGTTTTGCCCAGTTCCGCATCCATCACCTTGAGAAAATTGTGCGCACGGGTGATGACCTCCTCGGCGTTGAACTTCGCCCCGAACACCGTGATCAAGCGTGCGGCAGCGGGCCCGAAAGCAATCGGCCCGGCGGCGGCCGACAACCAGCGCTGCACGTGCGCGGCGCCGACCGGATCACTTGGCAGCCAGCGGCCATTGCCGTATTTCTGTGCCAGGTAGACAAGAATCGCGTTGGAGTCCGCGAGCACCACACCATTGTCATCAATGGCCGGAACCTGGCCGAAGCTATTGATGGCCAGATATGCCGCCTGTTTATGTTCGCCCTTGGCCAGATCGACGAAGATCAGCTCGGTCGGCAGTTGCAACAGTGACAACATCAGCTCGACGCGATGGGCGTGGCCGGAACGCGGGAAGTTGTAGAGTTTGATCGCTTGCATGGTCGACTCCGCTGGATGATGGCGCCGTTCAGGATGGACGGTGGCCGTAGGAGCCATCTTCCCCTGATCGCGAAAACAACAGAATCACCAGCAAATGCAATCCATTATTTCTCTGGATGAAATAACGCAGCGTTTTTCAGCGCCGGATGCTCGCGCAGCGCCTGCACGATGAAGTCGACAAAACTGCGTATCCGCGCCGGCGCCTTGCGCCCGCCCTGATACACCACATGGATCGGCAGAGCAGGCAGTTCAAACTCGGCGAGGACGATTTCCAGTTCGCCGGAAGCCACCTTGCCGGCCACCTGATAAGACAGCACCCGGGTCAACCCCAGACCCAACGACGCCGCTGTGATCGCAGCTTGATTGGCGGTAACCACCAGACGCGGCTCCGGTTTTACGCCAATGAGCTCACCGTTTTCCATGAATGGCCAACTGCGCTGCTGGCCGATGGCCGACGTCGCCACCACCGGCGCCCCGGCCAAGGCCTGCGGATGGGTCGGCCGGCCATGGACCGCAAAGTATTCCGGCGAACCACAAATCACCCGCCGCACCTCACCG
Source organism: Pseudomonas sp. 9.2(2024) (assembly GCF_039695385.1). Classification (NCBI taxonomy): domain Bacteria; kingdom Pseudomonadati; phylum Pseudomonadota; class Gammaproteobacteria; order Pseudomonadales; family Pseudomonadaceae; genus Pseudomonas; species Pseudomonas sp. 9.2(2024). The sequence continues at coordinate 196,718 of NZ_CP155585.1, forward strand.
ACCCGGATCGCATGCTGATTGCTGTCCGGCAACTCGCCGATGCGCACCGCGACGTCGACGCCCTCCTCGACCATGTTCACCACCCGGTCGAGCAACAGGGCATTGATGGAAACGTCCGGGTATTGCGTCAGATAACGCGCCATTACCGGCGTGACGAACTGTTCTCCGAATAAAACTGGCGCCGTCACCGTCAACTGCCCACGGGGCTGGGTATGACTGCCGGCAGCGGAATCCTCCGCTTCCTGCACCTCGGCGAGAATTCTCCGACAGTCTTCCAGATAACGCAGACCCGCTTCGCTCAAATGCACGCTGCGGGTGGTACGGATCAACAACTGCGTACCAATTCGCTGCTCCAGCCCCGCCACCGCCCGGGTCACGCTGGCTGCCGACAAACCCAGGCGCCGCGCGGCAGCGGAGAAGCCCTGCTCCTGGGCAACGATGGCGAAGACTTGCATTTCCTGGAAGCGATCCATGGTGCCCTCGATCCGGATAAAAAAATCGCAGCCGAAGCTGCGATTTTATGGGGGTGATTCAACTGTGGATAACTTATTCCACCGTCACCGACTTCGCCAGGTTGCGCGGCTGATCCACGTCCGTGCCCTTGAGCACAGCAACGTAGTACGACAGCAATTGCAGCGGAATGGTGTAAAGGATCGGCGACAGGATGTCGTGGATGTGCGGCATCTGCACCACGTGGGTGCCTTCGCCGTTGGTCATCCCGGCTTTCTCGTCAGCGAACACGATCAGTTCGCCGCCGCGGGCGCGGACTTCCTGCAGGTTGGACTTGAGCTTCTCCAGCAGTTCGTTGTTCGGTGCGACGGTGACCACCGGCATGTCGTTATCCACAAGCGCCAGCGGGCCGTGTTTCAGTTCGCCAGCCGGATAGGCTTCGGCGTGGATGTACGAGATTTCCTTGAGCTTCAAGGCCCCTTCCATCGCCACCGGGAATTGCGCGCCACGGCCCAGGAACAGGGTGTGGTTTTTCTCGGCAAACAGCTCTGCGATTTTTTCCACCGTGCTGTCCATGGCCAGCGCTTCGCCCAGACGGGTTGGCAGACGACGCAGCTCTTCGACCAGCGTGGCTTCAACGCCTTTGCCCAATGTACCGCGCACCTGACCGAGAGACAGGGTCAGCAGCAGCAGACCAACCAATTGTGTGGTGAACGCCTTGGTCGAGGCCACGCCGATTTCACGACCAGCTTGGGTCAGCAGGGTCAGGTCGGATTCGCGTACCAGCGAGCTGATGCCGACGTTGCAGATCGCCAGGCTGCCCAGAAAACCCAGTTCCTTGGCGTTGCGCAGCGCAGCCAGGGTGTCGGCGGTTTCGCCGGACTGGGAAATGGTGACGAACAGGGTGTCCGGCTGCACCACTACCTTGCGGTAGCGGAACTCGCTGGCGACTTCGACCTGGCATGGAATGCCGGCCAGCTCTTCGAGCCAGTAACGGGCAACCATGCCGGCGTGGTAGCTGGTGCCGCACGCCACGATCTGCACGTTGCGCACTTTGGCGAACAGTTCGGCCGCTTGCGGGCCAAACGCCTGCACCAGCACCTGATCCGAACTCAATCGACCTTCCAGGGTGCGCTGCACCACGGATGGCTGCTCGTGGATTTCCTTGAGCATGTAGTGACGGAACTCGCCTTTGTCGGCGGCTTCGGCGCCATCGGTGTACTGGACGGTCTGGCGCTCGACGGCTTTGCCGCTCACGTCCCAGATCTGCACCTTGTCACGCTGGATTTCGGCGATATCGCCCTCTTCCAGGTACATGAAACGGTCGGTGACCTGACGCAGGGCCAGTTGGTCGGAAGCGAGGAAGTTCTCGCCCAGGCCCAGACCGATCACCAGCGGGCTGCCGCTGCGGGCTGCGACCAGTCGATCCGGCTGCTGTGCGTGGATAACCGCCAGACCGTAGGCGCCATGCAGTTCCTTGACCGCGGCCTTCAGGGCGTCGGTCAGGTCCGGCAGATTTTTGAGCTTTTCAGTCAGCAGGTGGGCGATGACTTCGGTGTCGGTGTCCGAGGTGAACACGTAGCCCAGCGCCTTGAGTTGTTCACGCAGCGCCTCATGGTTTTCGATGATGCCGTTGTGCACGACGGCAACGTCACCGGAGAAATGCGGGTGGGCATTGCGCTCGCTCGGCGCACCGTGAGTGGCCCAACGGGTGTGGGCAATGCCGAGACGGCCTACCAGCGGATGTTCGGCGAGCGCCGCGTCGAGTTCGCTGACCTTGCCCACACGACGGGTGCGTTCCAGAGTGCCGTCATTGGTGTACACCGCCACACCGGCGCTGTCATAACCCCGGTATTCGAGGCGCTTGAGGCCTTCGACCAGAATGGCGGTGATGTTACGTTCAGCTACCGCGCCGACAATTCCACACATGCTTATTTCTCCTGACTGACAGTCGCGCAAATCAAGTTGATACCGCGAGCCTGAATCTGAGCGCGTGCCTCAAGGGGCAGGCGATCATCGGTAATTAGGGTATGGACGCTGCTCCATGGCAGCTCCAGGTTGGGAATCTTGCGGCCGATCTTGTCGGCCTCGACCATCACGATCACTTCCCGCGCCACTTCCGCCATCACCCGGCTCAGGCCGAGTAGCTCATTGAAAGTGGTGGTGCCGCGCACCAGGTCGATGCCATCGGCACCAATAAACAACTGATCGAAGTCGTAAGAGCGTAGTACCTGCTCGGCGACCTGGCCCTGAAAGGATTCCGAGTGGGGATCCCACGTACCGCCGGTCATCAGCAGTACCGGCTCGTGTTCGAGCTCGCTCAGGGCGTTGGCCACGTGCAGGGAATTGGTCATCACCACCAGGCCTGGCTGCTGGCCAAGCTCGGGAATCATGGCGGCGGTGGTGCTGCCGCTGTCGATGATGATGCGGGCGTGCTCGCGGATGCGTGTAACCGCGGCGCGGGCAATCGCCTGTTTGTATTTGGAAACGTTCTGACTGACGTCTGCCACCAACTCTTGAGGCATGGTGATCGCTCCCCCGTAACGGCGCAGCAACAGACCGTGACTTTCCAGAGCAGCGAGATCCTTGCGAATCGTAACTTCCGAAGTTTCGAAGCGCTTGGCCAGTTCGTCCACACTCACTTCGCCCTGCTCATTAAGCAAAGCCAGAATGTTGTGACGACGCTGAGGTGTATTGCGTTTCGACATGGGCTACTAAGTTTCGATTCGAAAGATAACGGAAGCAATCAAAACCTATCAGCTGCAAATCGTCAAGACGTGCCCAATAAAAAAGACCGCCGGCGGCGGTCTTTTTCATACATCGAGCATTGTGGATAACTCAGCTCTTCTTGATCTTCTCAGGCCGCTTCCAGCCATCGATGTTCTTCTGCCGTGCCCGACCAACCGCCAACTGCGCGTTATCCACATTCTGGGTAATGGTCGAACCGGCCGCAGTGGTTGCACCGGCGGAGATATCCACAGGCGCTACCAGCGAGTTGTTGGAGCCGATGAATACATCTTCGCCCAACACGGTTTTCCACTTGTTGGCGCCGTCGTAGTTGCAGGTGATGGTGCCGGCGCCGATGTTGGTTCGCGCACCGATCTCGGCGTCGCCCAGGTAAGTCAGGTGTCCAGCCTTGGCGCCCTCGCCCATGCGCGCGTTTTTCAGTTCGACAAAGTTACCCACATGGGCGCGGGCCTCCAGCACAGTGCCCGGACGCAGACGGGCAAACGGGCCGGCATCGCTGCCTTCACCCAACACCGCACCTTCGATGTGGCTGTTGGCCTTGACCACCACGCCTTTGCGCAGGGTGCTGTCCTTGATCACGCAGTTCGGGCCGATGACCACGTCGTCCTCAATGACGACCTTGCCTTCGAGAATCACGTTGATATCGATCAGCACGTCGCGACCGACGGTCACTTCGCCACGTACATCAAACCGGGCAGGATCGCGAAGAGTGACACCCTGAGCCATCAGGCGACGACCGGCGCGGAACTGATAATGACGCTCCAGCTCGGAAAGCTGTTTGCGATCGTTGGCGCCCTGCACTTCCATCGGGTCGTGCGGTTGTTCGGTGGCGACAGTCAGGCCGTCGTTGACTGCCATCTCGATCACGTCGGTCAAGTAATACTCGCCCTGCGCGTTGTTGTTCGACAGGCGACTCATCCAGTCCGCCAGGCGATTGGCCGGCACAGCCAGGATGCCGGTATTGCCTTCGGTGATCGCCCGTTGTGCTTCGCTGGCGTCTTTGTGCTCAACGATGGCGGCCACCTTGCCGTCGGCGTCGCGCACGATGCGGCCATAACCCGTGGGGTCGTCCAGTTCGACGGTGAGCAGACCCATTTGCCCCGGTACAACGTGCTTGAGCAGACGCTGCAAGGTCTCGACCTCGATCAACGGCACGTCACCGTAGAGAATCAGTACGGTATCGGCCGTGATGAACGGAACAGCCTGGGCCGTGGCGTGGCCGGTGCCCAGCTGCTTGTCCTGCAACACGAAGTTCAGGTCGTCTGCGGCCAGACGTTCGCGTACTACATCCGCACCATGGCCGATGACGACATGGATGCGCTGTGGATCAAGTTGACGGGCGCTGTGGATAACATGACCGAGCATGGAGTCGCCGGCAATCGGGTGCAGCACTTTTGGCAGCGCGGAACGCATGCGGGTGCCTTGACCGGCCGCGAGGATAACGATTTCAAGAGACATGACTGGCTACCAATCCTGGGTGGTCAGCAACTGCGACCGGGGTTTCGGGAATTCTGAAAAGAAAAAAGGGTAGCCGAGGCTACCCTTTTTTATCAATCGCACAACAAGTGGCTGACGGATTAACCGCCAAACTTCTTGCGGATCTGCTGGACGGTGCGCAGCTGAGCTGCAGCCTCGGCCAGACGTGCGGATGCAGCTCCGTAGTCGAAATCTGCGCTCTTCTCATGCAGAGCAGCTTCGGCAGCCTTGAGAGCTGCTTGAGCCTGAGCTTCATCCAGGTCGGCGGCACGTTGCACGGTATCGGCAAGCACCTTGACCATGTTCGGCTGAACCTCGAGGAAACCACCGGAGATGTAGAACACCTCGGCTTCCCCGCCTTGCTTGATCAGGCGGATCGGACCTGGCTTCAGATTAGTGATCAGCGGCGCGTGGCCCAGAGCGATACCAAGATCACCCAGAGCACCGTGCGCAATCACCATCTCGACCAGGCCGGAAAAGATTTCTCCTTCCGCGCTGACGATGTCGCAATGGACTGTCATAGCCATCTGATTGCCTCAACCTAAATTAGCGCCCGTTGCCGGGCGCCTGGATTACAGTTTCTTGGCTTTCTCGATCGCTTCTTCGATGCCGCCGACCATGTAGAACGCTTGTTCTGGCAGGTGGTCGTAGTCACCGTTGAGGATGCCTTTGAAGCCAGCAATGGTGTCTTTCAGGGAAACGTATTTACCCGAAGCACCGGTGAAGACTTCAGCCACGAAGAACGGCTGCGACAAGAAGCGCTGGATCTTACGAGCACGGTTTACCAACTGCTTGTCGGCTTCCGACAGCTCGTCCATACCCAGGATCGCGATGATGTCCTTCAGCTCTTTGTAACGCTGCAGCACGTACTGAACACCACGAGCTGTCTCGTAGTGATCGTTGCCGATCACGTTCGGGTCCAGCTGACGCGAAGTCGAGTCCAGTGGGTCTACCGCCGGGTAGATACCCAGGGAAGCGATGTCACGGGACAGAACGACGGTGGCGTCCAGGTGAGCAAACGTGGTCGCTGGCGACGGGTCAGTCAAGTCGTCCGCTGGTACGTATACGGCCTGGATCGAAGTAATCGAACCTTGCTTGGTCGAAGTGATGCGCTCTTGCAGCACGCCCATCTCTTCTGCCAGGGTCGGCTGGTAACCTACTGCCGAAGGCATACGGCCCAGCAGTGCGGATACTTCGGTACCGGCCAGGGTGTAACGATAGATGTTGTCGACGAACAGCAGAACGTCGTTACCTTCGTCACGGAACTTCTCGGCCATGGTCAGACCGGTCAGCGCTACGCGCAGACGGTTTCCCGGTGGCTCGTTCATCTGACCGTAGACCAGGGCTACCTTGTCGAGAACGTTGGAGTCCTTCATCTCGTGGTAGAAGTCGTTACCCTCACGAGTACGCTCACCCACACCGGCGAACACGGAATAACCGCTGTGCTCGATGGCGATGTTACGGATCAGTTCCATCATGTTTACGGTCTTGCCTACACCGGCACCACCGAACAGACCGACTTTACCGCCCTTGGCGAACGGGCAAACCAGGTCGATAACCTTGATGCCTGTTTCCAGCAGCTCGTTGCCACCGGCCTGTTCAGCGAAGGAAGGAGCGGCGCGGTGGATACCCCAGCGCTCTTCTTCGCCGATCGGGCCAGCTTCGTCGATCGGGTTGCCCAGTACGTCCATGATCCGGCCCAGAGTCGCTTTACCGACCGGTACGGAGATGGCTGCGCCAGTGTTGTTGACGTCCAGACCGCGCTTCAAGCCTTCGGTGGAGCCCATCGCAATGGTACGAACCACGCCGTCGCCCAGCTGCTGCTGAACTTCCAGAGTGGTTTCGGCGCCTTGAACCTTCAAGGCGTCGTAGATGCTCGGTACGCTGTCGCGTGGAAATTCCACGTCGATAACGGCGCCGATGATTTGAACGATACGTCCGCTACTCATAGCTGGATCCTCTGAATATTTGAACCGTTAAACCGCGGCAGCGCCGCCGACGATTTCCGAGATCTCTTGGGTGATCGCAGCCTGACGCGCCTTGTTGTAGATCAGCTGCAAATCGCTGATCAAATCACCGGCGTTGTCGGTAGCGTTCTTCATCGCGATCATCCGCGCAGCCTGTTCAGCCGCGTTGTTCTCGACCACCGCCTGGTACACCTGCGACTCCACGTAACGCACCATCAAGCCGTCAAGCAGCTCTTTGGCGTCTGGTTCGTAGAGGTAGTCCCAGTGGTGCTTGAGTTCCTGATCCGGGGTCGCCACCAGTGGAATCAACTGCTCCACGGTAGGCTGTTGCGTCATGGTGTTGATGAACTTGTTGGATACCACGGACAGGCGGTCAATACGGCCGTCCAGGTAGGCATCCAGCATCACCTTGACGCTGCCGATCAGATCATTGATCGACGGCTCTTCACCCAGGTGGCTGATAGCTGCAACGACGTTACCGCCGAAGTTGCGAAAAAAGGCCGCACCCTTGCTACCAACGACACACAGATCGATCTCGACGCCGTTTTCGCGGTTTACCGCCATGTCCTTGACCAGGGCCTTGAACAGGTTGGTGTTCAAGCCGCCGCACAGACCACGGTCACTGCTCACGACGACATAACCGACGCGCTTTACTTCGCGATCGATCATGAACGGGTGGCGGTATTCCGGGTTGGCGTTGGCCAGATGCCCAATTACCTGGCGGATACGCTCCGCATAAGGACGGCTAGCAGCCATGCGCATTTGTGCCTTGCGCATTTTGCTGACCGCCACTTTTTCCATGGCGCTGGTAATTTTTTGCGTGCTTTTGATGCTCGCAATCTTACTGCGAATCTCTTTTGCGCCTGCCATGTAACACCTATCAGGTTAGCAAGCGGGAGCCTTGCGGCTCCCGCTGCGGCTTACCAGGTTTGGGTGGCCTTGAACTTCTCGATACCAGCCTTCAGGCCAGCGTCGATTTCGTCATTGAAGTCACCTTTAACGTTGATCTTCGCCATCAAGTCGGCGTGATCGCGGTTGAAGAAAGCAATCAGCGCTTGTTCGAAGCTGCCGATCTTGGCGATTTCAATGTCAGTCAGGAACCCACGCTCAGCGGCATACAGCGACAGCGCCATGTCAGCGATCGACATCGGTGCGTATTGCTTCTGCTTCATCAGCTCGGTAACGCGCTGACCATGCTCAAGTTGCTTGCGGGTCGCTTCGTCCAGGTCAGAAGCGAACTGGGCGAATGCCGCCAGTTCACGGTACTGAGCCAGAGCGGTACGGATACCACCGGACAGCTTCTTGATGATCTTGGTCTGAGCGGCACCACCCACACGGGATACCGAAACACCGGCGTTCACTGCAGGGCGGATGCCCGAGTTGAACATGGCCGATTCCAGGAAGATCTGACCGTCGGTGATGGAAATCACGTTGGTCGGAACGAACGCGGAAACGTCGCCAGCCTGGGTTTCGATGATCGGCAGTGCGGTCAGGGAACCGGTTTTGCCGGTCACTGCGCCGTTGGTGAACTTCTCTACGTACTCTTCCGAAACGCGGGATGCGCGCTCCAGCAGACGGGAGTGGAGATAGAACACGTCGCCTGGGTAAGCTTCACGGCCTGGTGGACGGCGCAGCAGCAGGGAAATCTGGCGGTAAGCCACTGCTTGCTTGGACAGATCGTCATAAACGATCAGCGCGTCTTCACCGCGGTCGCGGAAGAATTCACCCATGGTGCAACCGGAGTACGGAGCCAGGAATTGCAGTGCTGCAGATTCCGAAGCGCTCGCTGCAACGATGATGGTGTTAGCCAGTGCACCGTTTTCTTCCAGCTTGCGAACCACGTTGGCGATGGTCGATTGCTTCTGACCGATTGCCACGTAGACGCAGAAAATGCCGCTGTCTTTCTGGTTGATGATCGCGTCGATCGCCAGAGCGGTTTTACCGATCTGACGGTCACCGATGATCAGCTCACGCTGGCCACGGCCGACAGGGATCATGGCATCGACAGCCTTGTAGCCAGTCTGTACAGGCTGGTCTACCGACTTACGCCAGATCACGCCCGGAGCAACTTTCTCGACCGCGTCGGTCTCGGTGTTGCCCAGTGGACCTTTGCCGTCAACAGGGTTACCCAGTGCGTCGACAACGCGACCCAGCAGTTCCTTACCAACCGGAACTTCGAGGATGCGGCCGGTGCACTTGGCGCTCATGCCTTCAGCCAGACTGGTGTACGCGCCCAGTACAACGGCACCTACGGAGTCTTGCTCCAGGTTGAGGGCCATACCGTAGACGCCGCCCGGAAACTCGATCATCTCGCCGTACATGACGTCGGCCAGACCGTGAATCCGCACGATACCGTCAGATACGCTGACGACAGTGCCTTCGTTACGGGCTTGGGAGGTCACATCGAGCTTTTCGATGCGGCCCTTGATAATTTCACTTATTTCGGAAGGATTGAGTTGCTGCATTGCTCTGCTGCCCCTTCAAACTCAAGATTTCAATGCTTCGGCAAGTTTCGCGATTTTGCCGCGAATCGAGCCATCGATAACCAGGTCGCCGGCGCGGATGACCACCCCCCCGATAAGGGAGCTGTCTTCCTCGACTTGCAGGCGCACTTCCCGGTTGAGTCGTGCACTGAGAACCTTGGCGAGTTTGTCTTGCTGTTCTTGGTTCAATGCAAAAGCACTGGTCACTTCAACGTCTACCGATTTCTCTTGCTCGGCCTTGTACAGGTCAAACAGAGCGGCGATCTCCGGCAGAAGCGGGAGACGGTCGTTTTCGGCAACGACATTGATGAAGTTCTGTGCCTTGGCATCAAACTTGTCGCCGCACACGTCAATGAACGTGGCGGCCTTTTCTGCGCTCGTCAGTCGCGGGGCCTTGAGCACGCGCTGCATGGTGTCGTCTTGCGACACCGCTGCTGCCAGGCCGAGCATGGCTGACCAATTGGCCAGTTGCTGGTGGGCCTGAGCGTGCTCGAAGGCCGCCTTAGCGTAAGGTCGGGCCAACGTGGTCAGTTCTGCCATGATCGCCCTCGCTTAGATTTCAGCAGCCAGTTGGTTAACCAGCTCTGCGTGCGCGTTTTGATCGATTGTGGCACCCAGGATCTTCTCGGCGCCGCCGACAGCCAGCAAGCCCACTTGGGCGCGCAGCTTGTCTTTGACGCTGTTCAGTTCCTGTTCGATCTCGGCTTGAGCCTGAACCTTCACACGGTCAGCGTCGATGCGGGCCTTTTCAACGGCCTCTTCGACAATCTGGTTACCGCGTTTCTTGGCTTGCTCGATGATTTCAGCTGCCTGAGCTTTCGCTTCGCGCAGTTGCTGACCCGCTTTTTCTTGGGCCAACTCCAGGTCGCGAGCTGCACGGCTGGCAGCGTCCAGACCATCAGCGATCTTCTTTTGACGTTCGTGCAGAGCTGCGATGACCGGAGGCCATACGAACTTCATGCAGAACAGTACAAAAATCAGGAACGCAACGGACTGGCCAATCAGGGTCGCATTAATGTTCACGCCAACACCTCGCAGTTACGTTGTCCATCACACCAAATCACTCGGAGATCCGAATGATTAGCCAGCGATCTGACCAACGAACGGGTTCGCAAAGGTGAAGAACAGAGCGATACCAACACCGATCATGGTTACGGCGTCGAGCAGACCGGCAACGATGAACATTTTAACTTGCAGCATTGGAACCATTTCTGGCTGACGCGCTGCGCCTTCCAGGAACTTGCCGCCCAGCAGGCCGAAACCAATTGCGGTACCCAGTGCGCCCAGGCCGATCAACAGTGCAACAGCGATAGCGGTTAGACCAACTACAGTTTCCATCTTTCCTCCCGACTTTTACGTCGTATGGTTTAGGTTTTTTAGATTAAAGCGGTAAAACAAATCGTTTCATGGTGCCCCGTGAGGAGCCCCTTCCCGTTTGACCGGGAAGGACATCAGACTAGTCGAGACTGGTCTTAATGGTTTTCTTCGTGCGCCATCGACAGGTAGACGATGGTCAGCATCATGAAGATGAACGCCTGCAGGGTGATGATCAGGATGTGGAACACAGCCCACGCCCACTGCAGGACAACGCCCAGGCCGCTCAGCCAGAGCAGGCCGCTGCCGAACATCACAGCGATCAGGATGAACACCAGCTCGCCGGCATACATGTTGCCGAACAGACGCAGAGCCAGAGAGATCGGTTTGGCGATCAGGGTCACGAATTCCAGCAGGAAGTTCACCGGGATCAGCAGGGCCTGAACGAAGATGTTCTTGCTGCCGAACGGGTGCAGGGTCAGCTCGCCGATGAAGCCGCCGAGGCCCTTGACCTTGATGCTATAGAAAATGATCAGTGCGAAAACCGAGAACGCCATGCCCAGGGTCGCGTTCGGGTCGGTGGTCGACACGGCGCGGAACGGGATGTGGTGGTCGCCGGAGATCAGGATGGCCAGCTGAGGAATCCAGTCGACCGGTACCAGGTCGACGGCGTTCATCAGGAACACCCAGACGAAGATGGTCAGTGCCAGCGGTGCGATCACCGGGCTACGGCCATGGAAGCTGTCTTTCACGCTGCCATCGACGAATTCGACCAGGACTTCAACGAAGTTCTGCAATGCACCCGGCTGACCGGAAGTCGCCTTCTTGGCCGCCATGCGGAAAAGAAGAACGAAGATCAGACCCAGCGCGACCGACCAGCCGAGGGTATCGACGTGGAAAGCCCAGAAGCCCATTTCCTTGGCCTCTGCTGCGGTGTGGGCAAAGCCCCAGCCGCCGTTGGGTAGCTGACCGAAGGTCAGGTTCTGCAAGTGGTGCTGGATATAGCCCGAAGCGGTTGTTTCTGCCATGGTTGCCTCAAACGCCCTAAGGTCTCGAAAGTCTTGTTCTCATCAGCAGGGGAGCGAACCAGCTGACCGACTGAGTCAGCACGAAGGCGCCGAATACAGCGATCGGCGCCAGTGGCTTCACACCTGCAAACACCAGTGCAAACAGCACTGCCGTCAAAATCAGTTTGCCTGCCTCGCCGGCATAGAAAGACCGGACGATGGACTGGGCTGCTCGGGCGCCGGAAAACCGAAATGCCTTGTGAGCGAAATAAACATTGGGCAGCAAGGCTATCAGGCCTCCGCAAAGTCCCGAGTATCCGGCAACGACTCCGTGCCATTGCCAGAGCGCCAAAGCGGCAATGAGCAAAATGACAAATTGAGCCATCAACACCGGAAAAACCGCCAGGCGATGGAACGGCAGGCGGTTTGGCGTGCGGGTTTCCATCACTATTGCTCTCCAATGGTCGGCTGCCGAAATTCAATAACTTGGCATAATTTGTGCCGACAAAATGCGCGCAGAGTATAGGGGCGGTTCTGCCCCTATTCAACTGTCAGGTAGTGATTTCCGACTGCGCGCTACAAGAGGAATTGTTTCAGCGGATGTGTGCGAGCACACCTTGAAGCTCGTCGAGGGAGTTGTAACCGATCACCAACTGACCCTTTCCCTTCTTGCCGTGGCGGATCTGCACCGCAGAGCCTAGGCGCTCGGCCAGACGTTGCTCGAGGCGAGCGATATCCGGGTCGGGTTTGGACGGTTCGACCGGCTCCGGTTTGCCACTCAACCACTGACGAACCAGTGCCTCGGTTTGGCGCACGGTGAGACCGCGTGCGACAACATGTCGCGCCCCTTCCACCTGCTGATTGTCCGGCAGACCGAGCAATGCACGGGCATGACCCATTTCCAGGTCGCCGTGGGACAACATGGTCTTGATGACTTCCGGCAGCGCAATCAGGCGCAACAGGTTGGCCACAGTGACGCGGGACTTACCCACAGCCTCGGCGACCTGTTGCTGGGTGAGCTGGAATTCCTGCTGCAAGCGCTGCAGGGCCACCGCTTCTTCAATCGGGTTCAGGTCTTCGCGCTGGATGTTCTCGATCAGCGCAATGGCGATCGCGGTTTCATCCGGCACGTCGCGGACCATTGCAGGAATGGTTTCCTGGCCGGCCTGCTGACTGGCGCGCCAGCGGCGCTCGCCGGCGATGATTTCAAAACGACCACCGCCAATCGGGCGAACCACGATCGGCTGCATCACGCCCTGGGCCTTGATCGACTGCGCCAGCTCTTCCAGCGCCTGCGGATCCATGTCCCGACGTGGCTGATACTTGCCGCGCTGCAGCAAGTCCAGTGGCAGGTGCTGCAACTCACGGCTGTCAGCCTGCGCCGCTTGTTCTTCCAGCGAGCTGACAGTCGGACCGCTCAGCAGTGCATCCAGTCCTCGTCCGAGACCTCGTTTCTTGACGGCCATGGGGATTCCTTAAGTTGGCTGGGCAGCGGCGATGCGTGAATTTTTGCGCTGACGGCGAACCATCTCGCCCGCCAGGGCCAGATAGGCCAGCGCGCCACGCGATTGCTTGTCGTAGGCCAGCGCCGGCATGCCGTAGCTCGGGGCTTCAGCCAGTCGGATGTTGCGCGGGATCACCGTGTCGTACAGCTGATCACCGAAGTGTTCCTTGAGCTGGGCCGATACATCGTTCATCAGGCTCAGGCGCGGGTCATACATGGTCCGCAGCAGGCCTTCGACTTTCAGGTTCGGGTTCAGCAGTTCGGCGATGCGCTTGATGTTATCCACAAGGTCGCTCAAACCTTCGAGCGCAAAGTACTCGCACTGCATGGGGATAATCACCCCGTCAGCAGCGACCAGTGCGTTCAGTGTGAGCATCGACAGCGACGGCGGGCAGTCGATCAGAATGTAATCGTAGTTTTCACGGATCGGCGCCAGCGCACTGCGCAGACGGCTTTCCTTCATCTGCATTTCCAGCAGCACCACTTCGGCCGCCGTCAGGTCGCGGTTGGCCGGCAGCAGTTGATAACCGCCGTGTTCGGAGTAGTGCATGGCCTGGGCCAGATCGCATTCGCCGATCAGCAGGTCGTAGACCGAGTTTTCCAGGCCATGTTTATCCACACCGCTACCCATGGTGGCGTTGCCCTGTGGATCGAGATCGATCAACAGCACCCGGCGCTTGGTCGCGACCAGGGATGCTGCGAGGTTGATGCAGGTGGTGGTCTTGCCCACACCACCCTTCTGGTTCGCTATCGCGAATACCTTAGCCATTCTTGCTTGTGTTCCCAATCATGCCGTGCGGCGCAGTATCAGCAGATGGCGTTGGCCTTGGCAACCGGGTACGGCCAGGGCGTGTTCGCTATCGAGTTTGAAGTCTGCCGGCAATGCTACCAGCTCATCGGCCGGATGGACGCCCTTCATTGCCAACCAGCGCGTATCGGCGTCGCCGAGGTGGCGAGTCCAGTTGGTGAAGTTCTCCATGCTGCTGAAGGCCCGGGAAATGATCCCGTTGAACGGCTGTGCAGGCTGGAATGCTTCGACGCGACTGTGGATAACTTGCAGGTTATCCAGTTTGAGTTCGAGTTTGACCTGGGTCAGGAAGCGGGTTTTCTTACCGTTGCTGTCCAGGCAAGTCACTTGCGAGTCCGGATACAGGATCGCCAAAGGGATCCCCGGCATGCCGCCGCCGCTGCCGACATCCAGCCAGCGGCCGTTTTCGATGAACGACATCACGCTGAGGCTATCGAGCAAGTGACGGGAAACCATTTCGTCCGGATCGCGGACCGCGGTCAGGTTGTAGGCCTGGTTCCATTTGATCAACAGGGCCAGATAACCCAGCAACAATTCGTGCTGGGTTTCAGTGAGATTGACACCGAGCTCGCGGGCTCCTGTGGATAACTCTTCGGCGTGTTGCGAAGTGACCTTAGAACTCAAGCGCTTTGCTCCAACTGACGGCCCGCGCCGCGTTTTTTCAAATGGATCATCAACAGCGAAATCGCTGCCGGGGTCACACCCGGGATCCGCGAAGCCTGGCCCAGCGTCTCGGGACGAGTCGCGCCAAGCTTGCTCTGGATCTCCTTGGAGAGACCGGAAATGTTGGTGTAATCGATATCCACAGGCAGTTTCGTGTCTTCGCTTGCACGCAGACGGGCGATTTCGTCCTGTTGACGGTCGATGTAACCGGCGTATTTGGTCTTGATCTCGACCTGTTCGGCGACCTGTGGATCTTCCGCGCCCTGCCCGGTCACTTCGACCAGACCAGCGTAGTCGATTTCCGGACGGCTCAAGAGATTGAGCAGGTTGTATTCGTGAGTCAGCGGCGTACCGAATTTCTCGGCAATCGCATCGCCCTGCGGAGTGCCCGGGCGAACCCAGGTGCTTTTCAGGCGCTGCTCTTCGAGTTCGATGCTCTCGCGTTTTTTGCAGAACGCTGCCCAGCGCGCGTCATCGACCAGGCCCAGTTCGCGACCTTTTTCGGTCAGACGCAGGTCGGCGTTGTCCTCACGCAGGATCAGGCGGTACTCGGCACGGGAAGTGAACATGCGGTACGGCTCTTGGGTACCTAGGGTGATCAGGTCGTCGACCAGTACCCCGATGTACGCCTCATCACGACGCGGGCACCAGGCTTCTTTGCCTTTCGCACGCAATGCGGCGTTCGCGCCGGCGAGCAAACCCTGGGCGCCGGCTTCTTCGTAACCGGTGGTGCCGTTGATCTGACCAGCGAAGAACAGACCGCCGATGACTTTGGTCTCCAGGCTGTACTTCAGGTCGCGCGGATCGAAGTAGTCGTACTCGATCGCATAACCCGGACGCACGATGTGCGCGTTTTCCATGCCGCGGATCGATTGCACGATCTGCAACTGCACGTCGAACGGCAGGCTTGTGGATATCCCGTTCGGATACAGCTCGTGGGTGGTCAGGCCTTCTGGCTCGATGAACACCTGATGGCTTTCCTTGTCGGCAAAGCGGTGGATCTTGTCTTCGATCGACGGGCAATAACGCGGGCCAATGCCTTCAATTTCGCCGGCAGCGGAATACATCGGCGAACGATCAAGGTTTGCGGCAATGATTTCGTGGGTGCGGGCGTTGGTGTGGGTGATCCAGCAACTGACTTGCCGTGGATGTTGTTCCTTGTTGCCCATGAACGACATCACCGGGATCGGCGTATCGCCTGGCTGCTCAGTCATCACCGAGAAATCCACCGACTTGCCGTCGATACGCGGTGGCGTACCGGTTTTCAGGCGACCGACACGCAGCGGCAATTCACGCAGACGATGCGCCAGGGCGATCGATGGTGGATCACCGGCGCGACCACCGGAAAAATTCTGCAAGCCGATGTGGATAAGTCCGCCCAAGAACGTACCGGTGGTCAACACCACGGAATCGGCGAAGAAACGCAGACCCATTTGCGTGACGACACCGCGTACTTGTTCCTGCTCAACGATCAGGTCGTCAGCGGCTTGTTGAAATATCCACAGGTTCGGCTGGTTTTCCAGAATTTCGCGGACAGCGGCCTTGTACAAAATCCGGTCGGCTTGCGCACGGGTTGCACGTACGGCCGGGCCTTTGCGGCTGTTCAACACGCGAAACTGGATACCGCCCAGATCGGTGGCCATGGCCATCGCGCCGCCGAGGGCGTCGATTTCCTTGACCAGATGGCTTTTGCCAATGCCGCCGATGGCCGGGTTGCAACTCATGGCACCGAGGGTTTCCACGTTGTGCGTCAGCAGAAGGGTTTTTGCACCCATGCGTGCTGAGGCCAGTGCTGCCTCGGTACCGGCATGACCGCCGCCGATGACGATCACTTCAAAACGGGAAGGGAAATCCACCACGCACCTCGTGCCTGCTTAAGTAGGTAATTCAGGAATAGTTTGAGATCAGGTTTCTGGACCTGGTCGGCAAGTATAGGGACTTCGCCCTTCCTAAAGAACCCTTTGCACAAAATTTAACCAGCTGTGGAGAACTCGCGGTTAAAAGAATAAAAAAGAGAGAAATTTATAAAACCTTTGTTTTAAAGCTTATTCTTACTGCCCATGTTTTCTGTGGATAGATTTCTGCAGGCCTTTATTTTCAATGTGTACAGATATTCAAAACCCTGTGGCCATGTCGCCATGAGGCCCTTGGATAACCGGTGTAAGCCTGTGGATGAATGAGGTGGTTATCCACAGCGGCAGTTATGTTCAGTTTTCAGGCCCTGTTATCAACTGCCCTCAGCGGCAGTTATTCACAGGGATTAATCCACAGAAATCGGATGAATGAAGGAATCGCGGGCACGGAACATCCGCTCAGGAACAGAAATGTGTCCGGCACTGGAGGAAGGAAAAACGAGGAAGGAGGACAGACAGGTCGCGAACGGACCTGTCTGTGGACAACGGGAGGTTTATTTACCGATGCAGAAGCTGGAAAAGATCCGTCCCAGCAGATCATCGGAGCTGAAGGCGCCGGTGATTTCCCCGAGAGACTGCTGGGCCTGACGCAGGTCTTCGGCCAACAGCTCACCAGCACCCGCCAAGGTCAGTTGGGCACGTCCATGTTCCAGGGCATCACTGGCATGACGCAGGGCTTCGAGGTGCCGGCGGCGTGCGCTGAAGCTGCTTTCCGATGTTTGTTCGTAGCCCATGCAGGCTTTGAGGTGATCACGTAGCAGGTCCAGACCTTCACCGGCAGACTTGGCGCTCAGGCTGATCGTCACGTGGCCATCGTCACTGACTTCCAGGGCAATGGGTTCACCGGTGAGATCAGCCTTGTTACGAATCAGGGTGACCTTCGCCGGATCTGGCCGGGTTTCAAGGAATTCCGGCCACAAGGCGAACGGATCGGCGGCCTCTGGCGCAGTGGCATCGACGACCAGCAGCACTCGGTCAGCTTCGCCTATGGCTTTCAACGCTCGTTCAACGCCGATCTTTTCCACATGGTCATCGGTATCACGCAGACCAGCGGTATCCACAACATGCAGCGGCATGCCATCGATGTGGATATGTTCACGCAGGATATCCCGAGTGGTGCCGGCGATTTCGGTCACGATCGCGGCTTCACGACCGGCCAGTGCGTTCAGCAGGCTGGATTTGCCGGCATTCGGACGACCGGCAATCACCACGGTCATGCCGTCACGCAGTAACGCACCCTGCCCGGCTTCGCGCAATACGGTGGATAACTCGTTACGAACCTTGTCGAGCATGCTCAGCACATGGCCGTCGGCGAGGAAGTCGATTTCTTCTTCCGGGAAGTCGATCGCCGCTTCGACATAGATCCGCAGGCCGATCAGCTGTTCGGTGAGGTTATGCACACGTTGGGAGAAGGCCCCTTGCAAGGAGCGCAAGGCATTGCGCGCGGCCTGTGCAGAACTGGCTTCGATCAGATCGGCGATGGCCTCGGCCTGCGCCAGATCCAGTTTGTCGTTGAGGAACGCTCTTTCGCTGAACTCACCGGGACGAGCCAGACGGCAGCCCAGTTCCAGACAACGCTTTAGCAACATGTCGAGGACGATCGGGCCACCGTGGCCCTGCAGTTCCAATACGTCTTCGCCGGTGAACGAGTTCGGCCCGGGGAAATACAGCGCCAGACCTTCATCCAGCACCTGTTGATCGTCACTGAAGAACGGGCCGTAGTGGGCAAACCGTGGTTTCAGCTCGCGGCCGCTGATGGCTTTGGCCGCAACGCCGGCCAGCGGCCCGGAAATTCGAACGATGCCCACGCCGCCACGGCCCTGGGCGGTAGCGACGGCTGCGATGGTTTCACGAGGTGCGCTCATAAACCGGTATCCAGACAAAAATGGCAGATAGCAAAACGCCCCACTAGGGGGCGTTTTGAGTGGTGTTATCCACAGAGTAAGTTACGCCTCGGCTTTTTTCGTCGCCGCTTCGATCTTACGCGTGATGTACCACTGTTGGGCAATCGACAGGCAGTTGTTCACAACCCAGTACAGCACCAGACCCGCCGGGAACCACAGGAAGAAGAAGGTGAAGATGATTGGCATCATTTTCATCACCTTGGCCTGCATCGGATCCGGAGGTGTAGGGTTCAGACGCTGCTGGATGAACATGGTCGCACCCATGATGATCGGCAGGATGAAGAACGGATCCTTGATCGACAGGTCGGTAATCCACAGCATGAACGGCGCCTGGCGCATTTCCACGCTTTCCAGCAGAACCCAGTACAGGGAAAGGAAAACCGGCATCTGCACCAGGATCGGCAAGCAGCCGCCCAGCGGATTGATCTTCTCTTTCTTGTACAGCTCCATCATGGCTTGCGACATTTTCTGCCGGTCATCGCCATGTTGCTCTTTCAGTGCAGCCAGTTTCGGAGCCACGGCGCGCATGCGGGCCATCGACTTGTAGCTGGCGGCCGACAGAGGGAAGAAGATCCCTTTGATCAGCATGGTCAGGAAGATGATCGACCAGCCCCAGTTGCCGACGATGCTGTGGATATGTTGCAGCAGCCAGAAGATTGGCTGGGCAATGAACCACAGAATGCCGTAGTCGACAGTCAGTTCCAGACCTGGGGACAATTCTTTCAGCACAGCCTGGCTTTTCGGACCGGCGTACAGAACAGCGCTGGTTTCGACTTTCGCACCCGGTGCAGCGGTCAGCGAAGGACCGGTGTAACCGATGATGTAGTTGCCTTTGCTGTCTTTACGGGTCTGGACGATGTTGTTTTCGCCCTTCGGAGCAACCCATGCAGTCACGAAGTAGTGTTGCAGCCAGGCTACCCAACCACCGGTGACAGTTTCCTTGAGCTGAGCTTTGTCCATGTCCTTCATGGACACTTTCTTGTACGGCTCGGAACTTGTCCACAGGGCGGCGCCCAGGTAAGTCGCGGTACCGGTAGCAGTGGTCGACGAAGGATCAGCGCTTGCATCGCGTTTCAGCTGAGCAAACATCGAACCGGACCAAGGCTGAGCGCTCTGGTTGTCGATCAGATAGGTCACGGTCACGTCATACAGGCCACGTTTCAAGGTGAAACGCTTGATGTAATTGACGCCGTCCTTGCTGAACTTCAGGTCAACGACCAGTTGGTCCTGACCGTCAGCCAGTTGATAAGTCTTCTTCTCCGAGGAGTAGACCGGACGACCGGCCGGGTTTGCATCCGGACCGTTGGTGCCAATCAGACCGCTCTGTGCCAGATAGGTACGTTCGCCACCGTTGTCGAACAGCTGGAACGGAACGTCCGGACGATCCTGACGACGTGGATACAGCGGCAAGGTCAGCTGGGCAACATCGCCACCTTGTGGATCGATCGCGAGATCGAGCACATCGGTTTTGATCTGGATCAGATCCTTGCTGACGGCGACCGGCGTTTCGGCAGGTGCGCTGGTATCGCTTGCGGCGCGCGGAATATCGTCACTGGCAGCAGCATTATTGCCAGTGGCGGTGTCCGGCAAACCGGATGTAGTCGTACTGGAAGCAACATTCTGAGTCGGCAGGGCAGCCTGGCCATAGTCCTGGTTCCATTTAAGGACCATGACGTAGGACACGATTGCCAGGGCGACGATCAGGATCGTGCGTTTGATATCCATGATTACTCGGCCATCGAAGAAGAACGGGAGGTAGGGATAGGTGGAACCGGGTCATAACCACCGGGATTCCACGGATGACAGCGACCTAAACGACGAAAGGTCAGCCAGCCACCGCGCAGAAGGCCATGATTTTCGATGGCTTCATACGCGTAGCAAGAACAACTGGGGTAGAAACGACAGTGACTGGCCATCAGGGGACTAATGGCGTA
This sequence comes from Pseudomonas sp. 9.2(2024), assembly GCF_039695385.1. Taxonomy (NCBI): domain Bacteria; kingdom Pseudomonadati; phylum Pseudomonadota; class Gammaproteobacteria; order Pseudomonadales; family Pseudomonadaceae; genus Pseudomonas; species Pseudomonas sp. 9.2(2024). The sequence continues at coordinate 216,889 of NZ_CP155585.1, forward strand.
GCGATAAAACTGGATCGGAACGAGCGCCAGTTTACGCATCTGGACTGTCTACCCCTACAGTTTCGGTTTTGACTGCTGGTACCGGCTTGTTGCGTGCCAGACGTTTCCAGAGTTTGCCGAAATGCTGAATCAATTCGGGGTTTTCTACGTCACCCAAACCTTTGCGCGCGACGATAACGATGTCCCAGCCGACCAGTGAATCCTGGTGCAGGCGAAACGATTCGCGCATAAGACGTTTGAGGCGATTGCGCTCGACGGAGAGCTTGACGCTCTTTTTCCCGATAACCAGCCCGAGACGGGGGTGATCGAGATCGTTGTTGCGCGCAAGGAGCAGGAGATTTTTCCCCGGAACCTTGCCGGTAGGGGAGTCAAAGACTGCCTTGAAATGCCGGGGAGTAAGCAGACGCTTTTCCCGACTGAAGTCCTGACTCACCTCCAGTGCCGGATTATCAAACTGCCAGACGTGCGCGGCCTTTGGCGCGACGACGCGACAGTACGGCACGACCGTTCTTGGTAGCCATGCGAGCACGGAAACCGTGGGTACGAGCGCGTTTGATAGTGCTTGGTTGGAAAGTACGTTTCATGTCGTGTTACCTGGTTCGTCCACAACGGGCCGGAATGGCCCCCGTTTTAAGAGACCGGGGATTCTAGAGAAAGCAAGCCAATAGGTCAATTTCCAACCAACGTTTCCTTATAAATAGATCTTCGGAGCCGCCAGGACCTGTTTACCCGGTTTGCCAAAGATAAAAATAAAGAAGGGAATTATTTAAAGCTTTTCTGTAAAGCTTGTAAAAGCTAGGTACACCGTTATCTGTGGATAACTGGCTCAAGGCCTTGTTTCAAGCGATGTACAGAGAATGACAACTACAGTGGAAAACCGTGTTCAGCCTGTGCTGCGCTGTCGGATAACCTGTGTGTGGAATAGGTGGTTATCCACAGGCTGGTTATCCACCGACTTTCGCCCCCAGTTGTCCAGTGTGCTCAGATAGGGTTATCCACAGAGCTTATGCACACACCGTCGGTCGCCTTTTTCGCGTTTAACGCATTGATAAATCATGTCCACCGGGCAACCTGCATGTGGATAAGTGGACGACTGGCCGCTACAATGGCCGCTTGTTTTTGCCTCACCGGCTTTCAACTTAGGGGATATCCGTGTCAGTGGAACTTTGGCAGCAGTGCGTGGAGCTTTTGCGCGAAGAGCTGCCTGCCCAACAATTCAACACCTGGATCCGTCCACTACAGGTCGAAGCCGAAGGCGACGAGTTGCGCGTCTACGCACCGAACCGTTTTGTTCTGGACTGGGTCAACGAAAAGTACCTGGGGCGCGTCCTTGAACTGCTGGATGAGCATGGCAACGGTCTCGCACCGTCGCTCTCCTTATTAATAGGCAGCAAGCGCAGTTCGGCTCCTCGTGCCGCACCGAACGCACCGTTGGCTGCTGCGCAAGTGTCCCAGGCTCAGGCCAATGCCGCGCCGGCCAGTGCGCCAGCACCAGCTCCGACGCCTGCGCCGACCAAGCGCACAACGCAGAAAACAGAAGAGATCAGTGAAGAGCCGTCCCGCGACAGCTTCGATCCGATGGCTGGTGCCGCGTCTCAACAGGCCCCGGTTCGCGCCGAACAGCGCACCGTGCAGGTCGAAGGCGCGCTCAAGCACACCAGCTACCTGAACCGCACCTTTACCTTCGAAAACTTTGTCGAAGGTAAATCCAACCAGCTCGCCCGTGCGGCGGCCTGGCAGGTGGCAGACAACCCGAAGCACGGCTACAACCCGCTCTTCCTTTATGGCGGCGTAGGTCTGGGTAAGACGCACTTGATGCACGCGGTGGGTAACCATCTCTTAAAGAAGAACCCGAATGCCAAGGTCGTGTACCTGCATTCCGAGCGTTTCGTTGCCGACATGGTCAAGGCACTGCAACTGAACGCGATCAACGAGTTCAAGCGTTTCTACCGTTCGGTGGACGCCCTGCTGATTGACGACATTCAGTTCTTCGCCCGCAAGGAACGTTCCCAGGAAGAGTTTTTCCACACCTTCAACGCCCTGCTTGAAGGTGGTCAGCAGGTCATTCTCACCAGTGACCGCTACCCGAAAGAAATCGAAGGCCTTGAAGAGCGCCTTAAATCCCGCTTTGGCTGGGGCCTGACGGTTGCCGTCGAGCCGCCGGAGCTGGAAACCCGCGTCGCCATCTTGATGAAGAAGGCCGACCAGGCCAAAGTCGAGTTGCCACACGATGCGGCGTTCTTCATTGCCCAGCGCATTCGCTCCAACGTCCGTGAACTGGAAGGCGCGCTGAAACGCGTGATCGCCCACTCGCACTTCATGGGCCGCGACATCACCATCGAGTTGATTCGCGAATCCCTGAAAGACCTGTTGGCGTTGCAGGACAAACTGGTCTCTGTGGATAACATTCAGCGCACCGTCGCCGAGTACTACAAGATCAAGATCTCCGACCTGCTGTCCAAACGCCGTTCGCGTTCGGTCGCTCGTCCGCGTCAGGTGGCCATGGCATTGTCCAAGGAACTGACCAACCACAGCCTGCCGGAAATCGGCGATGTGTTTGGCGGCCGGGATCACACGACCGTGTTGCACGCCTGCCGCAAGATCAACGAACTTAAGGAATCCGACGCGGACATCCGCGAGGACTACAAGAACCTGCTGCGTACACTGACCACTTGATGAACACCAGCGCAGCTTATTAAGGCAAGGGACTAGACCATGCATTTCACCATTCAACGCGAAGCCCTGTTGAAACCCCTGCAACTGGTCGCAGGCGTCGTCGAGCGCCGACAGACCTTGCCGGTACTGTCCAACGTGCTGCTGGTTGTCGATGGCCAGCAACTGTCGCTGACCGGTACCGACCTGGAAGTCGAACTGGTCGGTCGCGTGCAACTCGAGGAGCCGGCTGAAACAGGTTCCATCACCGTGCCTGCGCGCAAGCTGATGGACATCTGCAAGAGCCTGCCGAACGATGCGCTGATCGATATCAAGGTCGACGAGCAGAAGCTGGTGGTGAAAGCCGGCCGTAGCCGTTTCACCCTGTCGACCCTGCCGGCCAACGACTTCCCGACTGTGGAAGAAGGCCCGGGGTCGCTGACTACCAGTCTGGAACAGAGCAAGCTGCGTCGCCTGATCGAACGCACCAGTTTCGCCATGGCCCAGCAGGACGTGCGTTACTACCTCAACGGCATGTTGCTGGAAGTGTCGACCGGTGTGATCCGTGCCGTGGCTACCGACGGTCACCGTCTGGCCATGTGCTCGATGCAGGCCGACATCGGCCAGCAGGATCGCCACCAGGTGATCGTGCCGCGCAAAGGTATTCTTGAACTGGCACGTCTGCTCACCGAGCCGGACGGCAACGTCAGCATCGTCCTGGGCCAGCACCACATCCGTGCGACCACCGGCGAATTCACCTTCACCTCGAAACTGGTCGACGGCAAGTTCCCGGACTACGAGCGCGTTCTGCCAAAAGGTGGCGACAAGCTGGTACTGGGCGATCGTCAGGCGCTGCGTGAAGCGTTCAGCCGTACCGCGATTCTGTCCAACGAGAAGTACCGCGGTATCCGTCTGCAACTGGCCAGCGGTCAATTGAAGATCCAGGCCAACAACCCGGAGCAGGAAGAAGCGGAAGAAGAAGTAGGCGTGGAATACAACGGCGGCTCCCTGGAAATCGGCTTCAACGTCAGCTATCTGCTCGACGTGCTGGGCGTGATGACTACCGAGCAGGTTCGTCTGATCCTGTCCGACTCCAACAGCAGTGCGCTGGTGCAAGAGTCCGACAATGACGATTCGGCTTACGTTGTCATGCCGATGCGTCTGTAATCAGCTGACTCTGGATGTCGCTAAGTCGCGTCTCGGTCACCGCGGTGCGCAATCTGCACCCGGTGACCTTTTCCCCCTCCCCCCGAATCAACATTCTTTACGGCGCCAACGGCAGCGGCAAAACCAGTGTTCTGGAAGCCATTCACCTGCTGGGGCTTGCCCGTTCGTTTCGTAGCACGCGACTGTTGCCGGTCATCCAATATGAGCAACTCGCTTGCACCGTATTCGGTCAGGTCGAACTCGCCGAGGGTGGCCACAGCGCATTGGGGATATCCCGCGACCGTCAGGGCGAGTTCCAGATTCGCATCGATGGTCAGAATGCTCGTAGCGCTGCACAACTGGCGGAAATCCTGCCGCTGCAGTTGATCAACCCCGACAGCTTTCGCCTGCTGGAAGGCGCGCCGAAGATTCGCCGGCAGTTCCTCGACTGGGGTGTGTTCCACGTCGAGCCGCGGTTCATGGCCACCTGGCAGCGTTTGCAGAAGGCCTTGCGCCAGAGAAACTCCTGGCTGCGGCATGGTACACTTGACGCCGTTTCGCAAGCGGTTTGGGACAGGGAACTGTGCCAGGCCAGCGCTGAAATCGATGAATACCGCCGCGCTTACATCAAAGCCTTGAAACCAGTCTTTGAACAAACCTTGAGCGAACTGGTTGAGCTCGAAGGTTTGACGCTCAGCTATTACCGAGGCTGGGACAAGGACCGGGAATTGAGCGCTGTACTCGCCGGATCCGTGCAACGGGACCAGCAAATGGGTCATACCCAGGCCGGGCCACAACGGGCTGACTTGCGTCTTAGATTGGGCGCGCACAATGCCGCGGACATCTTGTCCCGGGGTCAGCAGAAGTTGGTGGTCTGTGCATTGCGGATTGCCCAGGGGCATCTGGTGAGCCAGGCCCGACGCGGCCAGTGTATTTATCTGGTGGATGACTTGCCGTCCGAACTGGACGAGAGCCACCGTCGCGCGCTGTGCCGCTTGCTGGAAGACTTACGCTGCCAGGTCTTTATCACCTGTGTAGATCACGAATTATTGAGGGAAGGCTGGCAGACGGAAACGCCAGTCGCTCTGTTCCACGTGGAACAGGGCCGTATCACCCAGACCCACGACCATCGGGAGTGAAGGCATTGAGCGAAGAAAATACGTACGACTCATCGAGCATTAAAGTGCTGAAAGGCCTGGATGCCGTGCGCAAACGTCCCGGTATGTACATTGGTGACACCGACGATGGCAGCGGTCTGCACCACATGGTGTTCGAGGTGGTCGACAACTCGATCGACGAAGCCCTCGCCGGCCACTGCGACGACATCAGCATCATCATCCACCCGGATGAGTCCATCACCGTTAAAGACAACGGCCGTGGCATCCCGGTAGACGTGCACAAAGAGGAAGGCGTTTCCGCCGCCGAGGTCATCATGACCGTCCTCCACGCTGGCGGTAAGTTCGACGACAACTCCTACAAGGTATCCGGCGGTCTGCACGGTGTAGGTGTTTCTGTTGTGAACGCGCTGTCCGAAGAGCTGGTACTGACCGTTCGCCGCAGCGGCAAGATCTGGGAACAGACCTACGTTCACGGCGTGCCTCAGGCACCGATGGCGATCGTTGGCGACAGCGAAACCACCGGTACCCAGATTCACTTCAAGGCTTCCAGCGAAACCTTCAAGAACATTCACTTCAGCTGGGACATCCTGGCCAAGCGCATTCGTGAACTGTCCTTCCTCAACTCCGGTGTCGGCATCGTCCTCAAGGATGAGCGCAGCGGAAAGGAAGAGCTGTTCAAGTACGAAGGCGGCCTGCGTGCGTTCGTTGAATACCTGAACACCAACAAGACTGCGGTCAACCAGGTGTTCCACTTCAACATCCAGCGTGAAGACGGCATCGGCGTGGAAATCGCCCTGCAGTGGAACGACAGTTTCAACGAGAACCTGTTGTGCTTCACCAACAACATTCCGCAGCGCGACGGCGGCACCCACCTAGTGGGCTTCCGTTCCGCACTGACGCGTAACCTGAACAACTACATCGAGCAGGAAGGTCTGGCGAAGAAGCACAAAGTCGCCACCACCGGTGACGATGCCCGTGAAGGCCTGACCGCGATCATCTCGGTGAAGGTGCCGGATCCGAAGTTCAGCTCCCAGACCAAAGACAAGCTGGTGTCTTCCGAAGTGAAGACCGCGGTCGAACAGGAAATGGGCAAGTACTTCTCCGACTTCCTGCTGGAAAACCCGAACGAAGCCAAACTGGTCGTCGGCAAGATGATCGACGCCGCCCGTGCCCGTGAAGCGGCGCGCAAGGCTCGTGAAATGACCCGCCGCAAAGGCGCGCTGGACATCGCCGGTCTGCCGGGCAAACTCGCTGACTGCCAGGAGAAAGACCCGGCGCTGTCCGAACTGTACCTCGTGGAAGGTGACTCCGCGGGCGGCTCTGCCAAGCAGGGACGTAACCGCAAGACCCAGGCCATCCTGCCGCTGAAGGGCAAGATCCTCAACGTCGAGAAAGCCCGTTTCGACAAGATGATCTCGTCCCAGGAAGTGGGCACCCTGATCACCGCGCTGGGCTGCGGCATCGGTCGCGAAGAGTACAACATCGACAAGCTGCGCTATCACAACATCATCATCATGACCGATGCTGACGTCGACGGTTCGCACATCCGTACCCTGCTGCTGACCTTCTTCTTCCGTCAGTTGCCTGAACTGATCGAGCGCGGTTACATCTACATCGCCCAGCCGCCGCTGTACAAAGTCAAGAAAGGCAAGCAAGAGCAATACATCAAAGACGACGACGCCATGGAAGAGTACATGACGCAGTCGGCCCTGGAAGATGCGAGCCTGCACCTGAACGAAGACGCCCCGGGCATTTCCGGCGAAGCGCTGGAACGACTGGTGAACGACTTCCGCATGGTGATGAAGACCCTCAAGCGTCTGTCGCGCCTTTACCCGCAGGAGCTGACCGAGCACTTCATCTACCTGCCGGCCGTGAGCCTGGAAATGCTCGGCGACCACGCCAAGATGCAAGACTGGCTGGCCCAGTACGAAGTCCGTCTGCGCACCGTCGAGAAGTCGGGCCTGGTCTACAAGGCCAGCCTGCGTGAAGACCGTGAACGTGGCGTGTGGCTGCCAGAGGTCGAACTGATCTCCCACGGCCTGTCGAACTACGTCACCTTCAACCGCGACTTCTTCGGCAGCAACGATTACAAGACCGTCGTCACCCTCGGTGCTCAACTGAGCACCCTGCTCGACGAAGGCGCGTACATCCAGCGTGGCGAGCGCAAGAAAGCGGTCACCGAGTTCAAGGAAGCCCTGGACTGGCTGATGGCCGAAAGCACCAAGCGCCACACCATCCAGCGATACAAAGGTCTGGGCGAAATGAACCCGGATCAGCTGTGGGAAACCACCATGGACCCAAGCGTGCGCCGCATGCTGAAAGTCACCATCGAAGACGCCATCGGCGCAGACCAGATCTTCAACACCCTGATGGGTGATGCGGTCGAACCTCGCCGTGACTTCATCGAGAGCAACGCTCTGGCGGTTTCCAACCTGGATTTCTGATCCCGGTCGGCGCTAACGAAAAGGCCAACGCACAAGCGTTGGCCTTTTTTATTGCCTGCGATTCACTCCCCTGCCGCCACACTCTCCAACCGATACCCATACCCATAAATCGTCAGCAACTGCCAACCCCGATCCGCCGTCAGCCCGAGCTTGTTGCGCAGGCGATAGATATGAGTGTCCAGTGGCCGAGACGTGGACATTTCTTCGTGGGGCCAGAATCGTTCGTATAGGTAATCCCGTGACAGCGGTCGGCCAAGGTTGCTGAACAGACAATGGGCGAGACGATACTCACGTTCAGTCATGACGATCGGTTTCCCGTCGCGGGTGACGGTCAGTTCGGCATCGTCGAACACCAGGTCATTGAAACGCAGAACCTCGGCCGGGGCGCTTCGTTGCAGGCTGTGCCGACGCAATACCGCCGCCACGCGGGCCTTCAGTTCATTGGGCCGAAACGGTTTGCTGACGTAATCGTCGGCCCCGGCATTCAGGGCCTGGACGATATCGCTTTCACCGTCGCGGCTGGTGAGCATGATGGCCGCCGGGGGGGCTTCCATGTGTTCGCGGGTCCAGCGCAGCAGCGCGAGGCCGGTGAGGTCGGGCAATTGCCAATCGAGGATCAGCAGGTCGAAGGTTTCCCGGCGCAACTGTCGCAGCAGGTCTTCACCACTTTCGAAGCTGTGCAGTGACCAGGGCTGTCCTCCGGCCTCGGCCATTTGTTGCAGGGTCTGCTCGACCCGGCGCAGTTCGGCGGGTTCATCGTCTAGTATCGCAACGCGCATACGCGGTGGTTCCTTGTCGCTCGGGTGGGTGCCGACCGGATCGGCTCACTCCATGCAGTGAAAGTAAGCGGCACGCCATAGGGCGAGCCGCTATGATTCTTCGGGTCTACGTCCTCAGACCGGCCGCCTATGAAACCATTCAACCCGCCCTGCCCTGTTTCCCATGAATAACCAGCGCCGACATGAAAGCCGCGTCCCCAGCCAGGTTCAGCGTTTGTTCCGGCAACTGGTGCGCGAGTGGGTGTGGATAAGTCTAGTGCTGTTGCCGCTGACTGCACTGCTTTCCTGGCGCGCGCAGATCAATTTGCATGACCCGGCGCCATTGATGGGCGCAGGACTCTCGGTAGCCATGGTCGCGTGCGTACTTGGATTGCTGCTGTGGCGTCCACGTCTGGCGCTCTGGCTGACATTGGGCGGGATGGCCTGCGTGCTGCTGACCAGTGCGGGGCTGGCGGAGATGAGGCGTTGGTGGTCGCCGACACCGGCGGTGCTGGGTATGTTGTTCGGTTATTTGATCTGGAACTGGCGACGTCTGAGCGTGGTGCTGACCTATTTCGGCTGGGAGCTGGCGCGGCTGGACAGTGAACCGAAAGTCTTTCCCGAACGGCGTCGGGCGCAGTTTCCCAGCGCCGACCGCTTGCAGGGGCAGATCATGGCGCTTGAGCAAGCCATGAGCCGCACCCGCGATACCCGCCGATTCATTGCCGACGGGCTGGAGTATCTGCCGGTCGCAACGCTGATCAGCGATCCACGGGGACAAGTCTTGTTGGGCAACCGCAAGGCCCGGAGCCTGTTCGATCACAATCTGGTGGGCGAGGATGTGCTCGATCAACTCGCGAGCCTGGGCTATCCGGAGTTGTCCACAGAGTCGCGTCCGCCGCTATCCGAGCTTCCTCTGCTGGAATTTCGTGACCACAAGGAGCGTAGCCTGCGTCTGGAGCGCGCCGCTTTATTGCCGGTCGATGGCGACTTGCCGATCGGCTGGCTCCTGAGCCTCACTGACCTGAGCGCCGAACGCGCCGCCGAGGAACAGCGCGGTGTGTTGCTGCGCTTCCTGTCCCATGACCTGCGTGCCCCTCATTCGGCGATTCTTGCCCTGCTCGAGGTACACCGGCATCAGACGGGAACGGATTCGCCGCTGTTCGAACAGATTGAGCGCCAGGTACGCCGGGCGCTGGAGCTCACCGACGGCTTTGTTCTGCTGGCACGGGCCGAATCCGAGACGTATCAGTTTCAACCGAGCCTGTTCGGGATGCTGGTCATGGACGTGCTGGATCAGGCCTTGCCCATCGCCCAGCAAAAACGCATTGAGCTTTTGAGCGACATGGACGAACAATCACACGAGCGCCTGATCCTGGCCGATCAGGGCTTGCTGACCCGCGCACTGTTCAACCTGCTGGAAAATGCAATCAAGTACAGCCCGGCCGGATCAACCGTCGATCTGCGTGTCAGTTGCCACAACGACTGGCTGCGTTGTGAACTGACCGATCAAGGCAAAGGCATCGCTGCAGAGGAGCTGCCCGACCTGTTCAGCCAGTACCGGCGCTTTTCTTCTGCACAGGGCATCGACGGCGTGGGCCTGGGGTTGTCGATGGTCAAAGCCGTGGTCGATCACCATGGCGGTCGGATCGAGTGCCTGAGCGTGGTCGATCAAGGCACGACGTTCCGCCTGGATCTGCCGCTGATCGCCGAAGAGCAGGCATAAAAAAACCGGCTATATCAGCCGGTTTCCTTACTTCCGAAAAAAACTTATGCACCTTTTACGGCGTTTTATCAGTTTCGGAAATATATAAGTAAATCAGTTACTTAATTTGATAATTCGGGACTTTGCGAACAAACCGTACACAGGTTATCCACAAATCTCAGACAGCGATTTGATCGTTCGCAGCCGGTGCCTCAGGGGCCGGAGGCAGCGAGCCCATTTCTCGTTGCGTTTTCTCGTTCCACGCCTGCACCCGGTCATTCAGATCGGCGATGGCGCGCGGGCCGCTGCCCTCGGCGTACATCGGCTCACCGATGACCACGGTAATCACACCCTGCTTTTTACCCCAACCGATTTTCGGCCAGAACTTGCCGGCATTGTGCGCAATCGGCAGCACCGGAAGCGCCGCATTCACCGCCAACGCGCTGCCACTGCGGGAGAACTTGCCGATGGTGCCGTGGGGAACGCGAGTGCCTTCAGGGAAGATCAGCACCCAGACATTATCCTTGAGCAGCTCGTCACCCTTCGCAGCCACTTGCTTGAGGGCGGCTTTCGGGTAGTCGCGGTCAATCGCGATCGGCCGCAGCATGGCCATCGCCCAGCCGAAGAACGGCACGTACAGCAGTTCGCGCTTGAGCACCTGGCTCAAGGGCGAGAAATAAGCGGAGAGAAAAAACGTCTCCCACGTGCTCTGGTGGTTCGATTGAATCACGCAGGGCCGGTCAGGGACGTTTTCCGCGCCTTTGACTTCGTAACGGATACCGAGAAACACCTTGGTCAACCACAAGGCGCAGCGGCACCAGTACACGTTGATGAAACGATAGCGCGCCTTGAACGGCAGAAAGGGCGCGATAAAAAAGCTCAGGCTGCACCACAGCAGAGCGGTGGTGCCCAGCAGCAGGTAAAAGAGGAAGATTCTGATGGCCTGCAGTATCGACATGGCGACGTTTACCGTTACGGGCGATGCCCGACTGTTCAAGCGCACTCCCGATCAATCCCTGGTCAGGAACTTCAGAAGCACTCTAGTTGTGGATAAGTTCTGCGGCAATCGCCGCGAGATCGTCAAAAATCAGGGTGCCCACCGGCAAGGTCTTGGCCTGAGTCTTTTCGCCTTTCCCGGTCTTTACCAAAACGGGCTGTGAATCGACGGCTTTGGCGGCCTCCAGGTCACCAAGGCTGTCGCCGACGAACCAGACATTCGTCAGCGCGACGTCGTAATGCTGCGCGATGGTTTTCAACATCCCCGGTTTCGGCTTGCGGCAGTCGCAACCCTCGTCCGGCCCATGCGGGCAGTACACGATCAACCCGACTTCACCGCCCTGCTCCGCCACCAGTTCGCGCAGACGCGCGTGCATGGCATCGAGGGTGGCGAGGTCGTAGTAGCCGCGAGCAATGCCCGACTGGTTGGTGGCGACCGCCACCGTCCAGCCGGCCTTGCTCAACTGCGCAATCGCTTCGATCGAGCCGGGCAGCGGAATCCACTCCTCCACCGACTTGATGTAAGCGTCGGAGTCGTAATTGATCACTCCGTCCCGATCGAGAATCAGCAGTTTCAACAGCAATCCCTCAACCCAGCAGCGAAATGTCGGCAACGCCCAGGAACAGGCCACGCAGACGCGCCAGCAGCGCGTAACGGTTGGCCCGTACATTGGCGTCTTCGGCATTGACCATCACCGCGTCGAAGAACGCGTCGACCGGCTCGCGCAGGGCGGCCAGACGTGCCAGCGATTCGTTGTACTGACGCGCCGCGGCCATTGGCTGTACAGCCTGGTCCGCCTGCTGGATCGCCGAGTACAGTGAGAACTCGTTGGCGTTGTCGAAGTACTTGGCCTGAACGTCGGTCGGCACCGAGCCTTCGACTTTACTCAGCAGGTTCGAAACACGCTTGTTCACCGCCGCCAGCGCTGCCGCTTCCGGCAGTTTGCGGAAGGCCTGCACCGCTTGCACACGCTGGTCGAAGTCCAGCGCCGAACCCGGCTTCAGGGCACGTACCGACAGGTAAGTGGCAACATCCACGCCTTCGTCTTCGTAACGCGCACGCAGACGATCGAAGATGAACTCCAGCACCGCGTCGTTCAGGCCGGCAGCCTTGACCTTGGCACCAAACGCATTCACGGCGAACGCCACGGCGTCGTTCAGGTCCAGATCCAGTTGTTTCTCGATCAGGATCCGCAGCACGCCCAGTGCCGCACGGCGCAGGGCATACGGGTCTTTGCTGCCGGTCGGCAACATGCCGATGCCGAAGATGCCGACCAGGGTGTCGAGCTTGTCGGCGATGGCCACGGCCGCACCGGTCAGGGTGGCTGGCAGTTCAGCGCCGGCACCGCGCGGCATGTACTGCTCGTTCAGCGCCAGGGCGACGTCTTCCGGCTCGCCGTCATTGAGGGCGTAGTAGTAACCGGCGACACCTTGCATCTCCGGGAACTCGCCGACCATTTCGGTGGCCAGGTCGCACTTCGACAGCAACCCTGCACGGGCAGCCCACGAAGCGTTGCCACCGATGCGAGCGGCGATGTACGCGGCCAGTTTCGATACGCGCTCGGCCTTGTCGTAGACGCTGCCGAGTTTTTCCTGGAACACCACGTTCTGCAGGCGATCGTTGAACGCTTCGAGCTTCTGCTTCTTGTCCTGCTTGAAGAAGAACTCGGCGTCGGTCAGACGTGGGCGAACCACTTTCTCGTTACCGGCGATGATCTGCTGCGGGTCTTTGGATTCGATGTTGGCCACGGTGATAAAACGCGGCAGCAACTTGCCATCGGCATCCAGCAGGCAGAAGTACTTCTGGTTGTCCTGCATGGTGGTGATCAGCGCTTCCTGCGGCACGTCCAGGAAACGTTCCTCGAACGAGCACACCAGCGGCACCGGCCACTCGACCAGCGCGGTCACTTCGTCGAGCAGCGCCGGTGGCACGATCGCGGTGCCTTCCTGACGGGTTGCCAGCTCTTCGGTGCGCTTGCTGATGATTTCGCGACGCTCGTTGGCGTCGGCCAGCACGTAGGCGGCACGCAGGTCTGCCAGATAGCTCGACGGCGAACCGATGCGCACGCTTTCCGGGTGGTGGAAACGGTGGCCACGGGATTCACGGCCAGCCTTCTGCGCGAGAATCGTGCAGTCGATGACCTGGTCGCCGAGCAGCATCACCAGCCACTGGGTCGGACGCACGAACTCTTCCTTGCGCGCACCCCAACGCATGCGTTTCGGGATCGGCAGATCGTTCAGCGAATCTTCGACGATGGTCGGCAGCAGGCTGGCGGTCGGCTTGCCGGCGATGTTCTGGCTGTAGCGCAGTTTCGGACCGCTCTGGTCGATTTCGCTCAGCTCGACGCCGCACTTCTTGGCAAAGCCCAGTGCCGCTTGAGTCGGGTTGCCTTCAGCATCGAACGCGGCCTGACGCGGCGGGCCGTCGAGGTTGATGCTGCGATCCGGCTGCTGGGTGGCCAGCGCGGTGATCAGCACAGCCAGACGGCGCGGCGCTGCGTAGACAGTTTTGGTCTCGTAATTCAGGCCGGCAGCTTGCAGGCCCTTGTCGATACCGGCCAGGAACGCTTCGGCCAGGGTGTTCAGGGCTTTGGGTGGCAGTTCTTCGGTGCCCAGTTCAACCAGAAAATCTTGAGCACTCATTGTGCAGCCTCCAGCTTGGCCAGTACTTCGTCACGCAGGTCCGGGGTTGCCATCGGGAAGCCCAGCTTGGCGCGGGCCAGCAGGTAGGCTTGGGCGACGGAACGCGCCAGGGTGCGAACGCGCAGAATGTATTGCTGACGCGCAGTCACCGAGATCGCCCGGCGCGCATCCAGCAGGTTGAAGGTGTGCGAGGCCTTCAGAACCATTTCGTAGCTTGGCAACGGCAGCGGCTGGTCGAGTTCGATCAGGCGCTTGGCTTCGCTTTCATAGAAATCGAACAGTTCGAACAGCTTGTCGACGTTGGCGTGTTCGAAGTTGTAGGTGGACTGCTCCACTTCGTTCTGGTGGAACACGTCGCCGTAGGTCACTTTGCCGAACGGACCGTCAGCCCAGACCAGGTCGTAGACCGAGTCCACGCCCTGCAGGTACATGGCCAGACGCTCCAGACCGTAGGTGATCTCGCCGGTCACCGGGTAGCACTCGATGCCGCCCGCCTGCTGGAAGTAAGTGAACTGGGTCACTTCCATACCGTTCAGCCAGACTTCCCAGCCCAGACCCCAGGCGCCGAGGGTCGGCGATTCCCAGTTGTCTTCGACGAAGCGGATGTCGTGGACCAGCGGGTCCAGGCCGACATGCTTGAGGGAGCCCAGGTACAGCTCCTGGAAGTTGTCCGGGTTCGGCTTCAGGACGACCTGGAACTGGTAGTAGTGCTGCAGACGGTTCGGGTTTTCGCCGTAACGGCCGTCAGTCGGACGGCGGCTTGGCTGCACGTAGGCGGCGTTCCAGGTTTCCGGGCCGATGGCGCGTAGGAATGTCGCGGTGTGGAAAGTGCCGGCGCCTACTTCCATATCGTAGGGCTGAAGTACCACACAACCTTGCTCGGCCCAGTATTGCTGGAGCGCGAGGATCAAGTCTTGGAAGGTACGCACGGCTGGCGTAGGCTGGCTCACGAAATTCACCTGTTTCTTGGGCTGCGATTTAAAGAGCGGGAGTATACCCGATTCAGTCGCACCTCCACCCCTGGAGCCTTATGCCACGCTGCTTTTGGTGCAACGAAGATCCGCTGTACATGGCTTACCACGATCAGGAGTGGGGCACGCCGCTACGCGATGCGCAGGGTTTGTTCGAGTTGCTTTTGCTCGAAGGGTTCCAGGCCGGGCTTTCGTGGATCACCGTGCTGCGCAAGCGCGAGCGGTATCGCGAGGTGTTGTTCGGCTTCGACGTACAGCGCGTGGCGCAGATGAGCGACGCGGAAATCGATCAATTGATGCTCGATCCGGGGATCATCCGCAACCGCCTCAAGCTCAACGCCGCCCGACGCAACGCCCAGGCCTGGCTGGCGCTGGAAGATCCGGTGGCCTTCCTCTGGTCGTTTGTGGATAACCGCCCGGTGATCAATCATTTCAAGGATCGCAGCGAAGTCCCGGCGATCACCCCGCAGGCCGTGGCCATGAGCAAAGGCCTGAAAAAGGCCGGTTTCACCTTTGTCGGTCCGACCATCTGCTACGCGCTGATGCAGGCCTCGGGCATGGTCATGGATCACACCCAAGACTGCGACCGCTACGCGCAGCTCGTCAACGCCGGTTAGAATGGCCGCCTCGCGCACAGCACAAGATCAGGAGTGACCTGTGGAAAAGTTTAAAGGCGCCATGCTGGTTGGCGCTCTGCGGCTGTTTGCCCTGCTTCCGTGGCGGGCCGTGCAGGCCGTGGGTTCGGCGATCGGCTGGATCATGTGGAAAACCCCCAACCGTTCCCGCGATGTGGTGCGGATCAACCTCGCCAAATGTTTTCCACAGATGGACCCGGCCGAACGCGAGCGTCTGGTCGGCCAGACCCTGAAAGACATCGGCAAGTCCCTGACCGAAAGCGCCTGCGCCTGGATCTGGCCGGCCCAGCGCTCCATCGATCTGGTGCGCGAAGTCGAAGGCCTCGAAGTGCTGAAAGAAGCGCTGGCCTCGGGCAAGGGCGTGGTCGGCATCACCAGCCACCTGGGCAACTGGGAAGTGCTCAACCACTTCTATTGCAGCCAGTGCAAACCGATCATTTTCTACCGGCCGCCGAAGCTCAAGGCGGTGGATGAATTGCTGCGTAAACAACGCGTGCAACTGGGCAACAAAGTCGCCGCGTCGACCAAGGAAGGCATCCTCAGTGTCATCAAGGAAGTGCGCAAGGGTGGTCAGGTGGGGATTCCCGCAGACCCGGAACCGGCCGAATCCGCCGGGATCTTCGTGCCGTTCTTCGCCACCCAGGCCCTGACCAGCAAGTTCGTGCCGAACATGCTGGCCGGTGGCAAAGCGGTTGGGGTGTTCCTGCATGCCCTGCGGTTGCCGGACGGTTCCGGCTATAAGGTGATCCTCGAAGCGGCGCCGGAAGCCATGTACAGCACCGACACTGAAACCTCCTGCGCGGCGATGAGTAAAGTCGTCGAGCGTTATGTGGCGGCTTATCCGAGCCAGTACATGTGGAGCATGAAACGCTTCAAAAAGCGTCCGCCGGGCGAGGCGCGCTGGTACTGATCGGCAATGTGCGTTTGTGGATAACCTGACCAAACGGGTTATCCACAGCCGTCACGGCTTCTGCCGTTCGAGCTTCTTCAGAAACACCGTCATTTCCTTCTCGGCCTGCTTGTCGCCATGGGCCCGGGCCGCTTCCAGCCCCTGCTCCCACGCATGACGCGCAGCCGCCATGTCACCCAGCGCCACTTGCGCTTTGCCCAACAATTTCCACGCCGCCGAGTATTTCGGATCGAAGCCGACGCAACGCTGGAAATGCTCGGCCGCTTTCGCATTCTCCCCCAGATCCAGATAACCCTTGCCTAGGCCGAAGCGCAGCAGCGAGTTATCCACACCCTTGGCGAGCATTTTTTCCAGGGATTCGATCATCGGTCTCGCCTCTTGGTCGGTCAGAAGAAACTCAGTCCTACGTGGAACAGCTTCTCCACATCGCGAATATGCTTTTTATCCACAAGGAACAGGATCACATGGTCGCCCGCTGCGATCACCGTATCGTCATGAGCGATGATCACTTCTTCATCGCGGATGATCGCGCCGATGGTGGTTCCTGGCGGCAGCGCGATGTTTTCGATGGCCTTGCCGATGACTTTGCTCGACTTCGAATCGCCATGGGCCACCGCTTCGATGGCCTCTGCCGCGCCCCGACGCAATGAGTGCACGCTGACGATATCGCCGCGCCGCACGTGGGCCAGCAAGGTGCCGATAGTCGCCAGTTGCGGGCTGATGGCGATGTCGATGTCGCCGCCCTGGATCAGGTCGACGTACGCCGGGTTGTTGATGATCGTCATCACCTTCTTCGCGCCCAGACGTTTGGCCAGCAGCGACGACATGATGTTGGCTTCGTCGTCGTTGGTCAGGGCAAGGAAGATGTCCGCGTCGGCAATATTCTCTTCCAGCAGCAGGTCGCGATCCGACGCGCTGCCCTGCAGCACCACGGTGCTGTCGAGTGTGTCGGAGAGATAACGGCAGCGCGCCGGGTTCATCTCGATGATCTTCACCTGGTAGCGGCTTTCGATGGCCTCGGCCAGCCGCTCGCCGATCTGCCCGCCACCGGCGATGACGATGCGCTTGTAGCTTTCGTCTAGACGGCGCATTTCGCTCATCACTGCGCGAATGTTCGCACGGGCGGCGATGAAGAAGACTTCGTCGTCGGCCTCGATCACGGTATCGCCCTGGGGAAGAATCGGTCGGTCACGACGGAAAATCGCGGCGACTCGGGTTTCCACATTCGGCATGTGTTCGCGCAACTGGCGCAGTTGCTGACCCACCAACGGCCCGCCGTAGTAGGCGCGCACCGCGACGAGTTGTGCCTGGCCTTCGGCGAAATCGATCACCTGCAAGGCGCCGGGATGCTGGATCAGACGCTTGATGTAGTTGGTGACGACCTGCTCGGGACTGATCAGCACGTCGACCGGAATCGCCTCGTTCTGGAACAGTTGCTCCTCGCGGGTCAGGTACGAAGCTTCGCGCACCCGGGCAATCTTGGTCGGGGTGTGGAACAGGGTGTGAGCGACCTGGCAGGCGACCATGTTGGTCTCGTCGCTGTTGGTCACCGCGACTAGCATGTCGGCGTCGTCGGCACCGGCCTGACGCAGAATGTTCGGCAACGAGCCACGGCCCTGCACGGTACGGATGTCGAGGCGGTCGCCAAGATCGCGCAGACGGTCGCCGTCAGTGTCGACCACCGTGATGTCGTTGGCCTCGCTGGCCAGATGTTCAGCCAGCGAACCGCCGACCTGTCCCGCACCGAGGATGATGATTTTCATCCAGTCACTCCATTGAATCCGTTTAGCCGCGCGCGGCAGCGATCTTGATCAGCTTGGCGTAGTAGAACCCGTCATGCCCGCCCCGCTGGGCCAGCAATTGGCGACCATGGGGCTGCTTGATCCCGGCGGTGGTGGCCAGATCCAGCTCCCGGGCACCCGGTGTGCGCTCAAGGAACGCGGCGATCACTTCGGTGTTCTCGGTCGGCAAGGTCGAGCAGGTGGCGTAAAGCAGGATGCCGCCCACTTCGAGGGTTTTCCACATCGCGTCGAGCAACTCGCCTTGCAGTTGCGCGAGGGCGGCAATGTCGTCGGCCTGACGGGTCAGCTTGATGTCCGGATGGCGGCGGATCACGCCGGTGGCCGAGCACGGCGCGTCGAGCAGGATGCGCTGGAACGGTTTGCCGTCCCACCAGGCTGCCGTGTCGCGACCGTCGGCGGCGATCAGTTCGGCGTTCAGACCGAGGCGCTCGAGGTTTTCCTTCACTCGCACCAGCCGCTTGGCTTCCAGATCCACCGCCACCACGCCGGCCAGTGCCGGTTCGGCTTCGAGGATGTGGCACGTCTTGCCGCCCGGCGCGCAGCAGGCGTCCAGCACTCGCTGGCCCGGCGCGAGGTCAAGCAGGTCGGCGGCCAGTTGCGCGGCCTCGTCCTGCACGCTGATCCAGCCTTCGGCGAAGCCAGGCAGGCTGCGCACGTCGGCAGCGGCCTCCAGCACGATGCCGTCGCGGCTGAAGGTGCACGGCTGCGCGGCGATACCCGCTTCAGTCAGCAGACCAAGGTAGGCGTCACGGCTGTGATGACGGCGGTTGACCCGCAGGATCATCGGCGGATGCGCGTTGTTGGCTTCGCAGATCGCTTCCCATTGCTCAGGCCAGAAGGCCTTCAGGGATTTTTGCAGCCAGCGCGGGTGAGCGGTGCGAACCACCGGGTCGCGCTCCAGTTCGGCGAAGATCGCCTCATGTTCGCGCTGGGCATTGCGCAGCACGGCGTTGAGCAAGCCTTTGGCCCACGGCTTTTTCAGCTTGTCGGCGCAACCGACAGTTTCGCCGATCGCGGCGTGCGGCGGGACGCGGGTGTAGAGCAGTTGATAGAGACCGACCAGCAACAAAGCCTCGACATCGGCGTCCGCTGCCTTGAACGGTTTCTGCAGCAGTTTTTCCGCCAGCGCCGACAAGCGTGGCTGCCAACGGGCGGTGCCGAACGCCAGGTCCTGGGTGAAACCGCGATCGCGATCCTCGACCTTGTCCAGTTGCGTCGGCAGGGAGCTGTTGAGCGAAGCCTTGCCGCTGAGGACAGCAGCGAGTGCCTTGGCGGCGGCCAGGCGCGGGTTCATTGCGCGTCCACCGCTGTACCCAGCACGGTGCCGGTAGCGAATTTCTCACGACGGCTGTTGAACAGATCGCTGAAGTTCAGTGCCTTGCCGCCGGGCAATTGCAGACGGGTAAGGCACAGCGCCTGTTCGCCACAGGCGACGAGCAGACCGTCCTTGCTGGCGCCGAGAATGGTGCCCGGTGCGCCTTTGCCGTCGGCCAGTGTCGCCGCCAGCACTTTCAGCGCTTCGCCGTTGAGCGTGCTGTGGGTGATCGGCCACGGGTTGAAGGCGCGGACCAGACGCTCCAGCTCAACGGCCGGGCGGCTCCAGTCGATGCGCGCTTCGTCCTTGTTCAGTTTGTGCGCGTAGGTGGCGAGCTCATCGTTCTGCACTTCGCCTTCCAGGGTGCCAGCGGCCAGACCGGCAATCGCCTGCACCACGGCGGGCGGGCCCATTTCGGCGAGGCGATCGTGGAGGCTGCCGCCGGTGTCTTCGGCGCTGATCGGTGTCACGACTTTGAGCAGCATCGGCCCGGTATCGAGGCCGGCTTCCATGCGCATCACGGTCACGCCGCTCTCGGCATCGCCCGCTTCCACGGCGCGCTGGATCGGCGCCGCACCGCGCCAGCGTGGCAGCAGCGAGGCATGGCTGTTGATGCAACCCAGGCGCGGAATATCCAGCACCGCTTGCGGCAGGATCAGGCCGTAGGCGACCACCACCATCAAATCCGGTTTCAGCGCCGCGAGCTCGGCTTGAGCGTCGGCGTTGCGCAGAGTCGGTGGCTGCAACACCTGGATATTGTTTTCCAGGGCGAGCTGTTTGACCGGGCTCGGCATCAGTTTTTGCCCACGACCGGCCGGGCGATCCGGTTGGGTGTAGACCGCAACGATCTCGTAAGGGCTGTCCAGCAGGGCCTTGAGGTGTTCGGCGGCGAATTCCGGGGTGCCGGCAAAAACGATGCGCAGTGGCTCAGTCATGGGGGAGTCTCATAAAAAGAAAAAGGCTTGCCGCAGCAAGCCTTTGGAGAGGGGCATCAAGCGTTCTGGCGGTGCTGCTTTTCCAGTTTCTTCTTGATCCGGTCGCGTTTGAGCGTGGACAGGTAATCGACGAACAACTTGCCGTTGAGGTGGTCGCATTCGTGCTGGATGCACACCGCGAGCAGGCCTTCGGCGATCAGTTCGTAAGGCTTGCCGTCACGGTCCAGAGCCTTGATCTTGACCTTCTGCGGGCGGTCGACGTTTTCGTAGAAACCCGGCACCGAGAGGCAGCCTTCCTGGTATTGCTCCATTTCCTCGGTCAGCGATTCGAACTCGGGGTTGATGAACACCCGCGGTTCGGTGCGGTCTTCGGAAAGGTCCATCACGACGATACGTTTGTGCACGTTGACCTGGGTCGCGGCAAGGCCGATGCCCGGCGCTTCATACATTGTTTCAAACATGTCATCGACCAGCTGACGCACTTCGTCGTCCACTACAGCCACAGGTTTGGCGATAGTGCGCAGACGCGGGTCCGGAAATTCGAGGATGTTCAAAATGGCCATAAGCTTGATTGCTGCACGTGTGAGGTAAAGTCGGGCGATGGCCTGGCGGGTCCGAAGATGCAGGCTACCGTTGTGAAACGTAGCTCCTTGATTTTCAGCATAGAGCAGGGAGCGAGCCACGGGGGCTCTGGCGTTTCACGCGAACGCACATAATAAAGGGATTCACCGCATGAGGAAATCACTACTCGCCCTGCTGTTTCTGGCCTCGGCCAGCGCCGCGCACGGGCAGGTGCAACTCAAGGAAGGTTTTCCACAGCAATACACGGTGGTTTCGGGGGATACGCTCTGGGACATCTCCGGTAAATATTTGCGCGAACCCTGGCAGTGGCCGCAGTTGTGGCGGGCCAATCCGCAGATCGAAAACCCCAACCTGATCTATCCGGGCGACACGCTGACGCTCAGTTACGTCAACGGCCAGCCGCGCCTGACCGTCAATCGCGGTGAGTCGCGCGGCACCATCAAGTTGTCGCCACGCATCCGCACCAGCCCGGTAGCAGAGGCGATTCCGAGCATTCCGCTCAAATCCATCAACAGCTTTCTGCTGAGCAACCGCATCGTCGACAAGGTCGAGGACTTCGACAAGGCGCCGTACATCGTCGCCGGCGATGCCGAACGGGTGCTCAGCGGCACCGGTGACCGGATCTTCGCCCGTGGCCATTTCGACCCGAACCAGCCGGTCTACGGCATCTTCCGCCAGGGCAAGGTCTACACCGATCCGCAGAGCAAGGAGTTTCTGGGGATCAACGCCGACGACATCGGCGGCGGTGAGATTGTCGCCACCGAAGGTGACGTCGCCACCCTCGCCCTGCAACGCACGACTCAGGAAGTGCGCCTGGGCGACCGCTTGTTCAGTGGCGAAGAGCGTTCGATCAACTCGACCTTCATGCCTAGCGCTCCCACCACCGACATCAACGGCCTGATCATCGATGTGCCGCGCGGCGTCACGCAGATCGGTGCGATGGACGTGGTGACCCTGAACAAGGGCAAACGCGACGGCCTGGCCGAGGGCAACGTGCTGGTGGTGATGAAAACCGGCGAAACCGTGCGTGACCGGATCACCGGTCAACCGCTGAAAATACCGGATGAACGCGCTGGCTTGCTGATGGTGTTCCGCACCTACGACAAACTCAGTTACGGCCTCGTGCTGAACGCATCGCGCTCGCTCGCGGTGCTGGACAAGGTGCGAAATCCTTAGCTGGCTTCACAAGTTACCAACAGAGTTATCCACAGCTTGTTCCGAAAGGTTCGGGCCTTATAACGATCAAGGATGATCCATGATGATGCCTGTCTCTCCGTCGGTTTCCCCGGCGGAACTGGAAGCGCGCCTGCGCCTGCACCGCTTGCCGGAAATCGGTCCCAAGCGTTTCACCAAACTGCTCGAAGCCTTCGGCTGCGCCTCGAAGGCAATCAGCGCTCCCGCCAGCGCCTGGCGATCTCTGGGTTTGCCAGCGGCCTGCGCCGAGGCCAGACGCTGCCCTGAAGTTCGCGACGGCGCCAGCCACGCATTGCGCTGGCTAGAGCGTCCGGATCAACATTTGTTGATGTGGGATCACCCGGATTACCCGGCCTTGTTGGGGCAGATTCCCGATCCACCGCCTCTGCTGTTTGTCGCTGGCGACCCACGGATTCTGGAAAAACCGCAACTGGCGATGGTCGGCAGTCGCCGCGCTTCCCGCCCGGGCATGGACACTGCTGCTGCATTTTCCCGCAGCCTCGCGGGGGCCGGATTCGTCATCACCAGCGGCCTGGCGCTGGGCATCGATGCGGCGGCGCATCAAGCCGCTGTCGACGTCGGCGGGCAAACCGTCGGGGTGCTCGGTACCGGTTTGGAAAACTTTTATCCACAGCGCAACCGACGGCTGGCGGACGCGATGATTGCGTCTGGCAGTGCGGTGCTTTCGGAGTTTCCTCTGGACACCGGGCCGACGGCGAGCAACTTCCCCAGGCGCAACCGGATCATCAGCGGTTTGTCCCTTGGCGTGCTGGTTGTCGAGGCCAGCGTTGCGAGCGGTTCGTTGATCACTGCGCGGCTGGCGGCGGAACAGGGTCGCGAGGTTTACGCCATTCCGGGTTCGATTCATCACCCCGGCGCCCGGGGTTGTCATCAGTTGATCCGTGACGGAGCCGTGCTGGTGGAAACTATCGAGCACATTCTCGAAGCGCTGCGCGGCTGGCAGCACCTGCCGGTATCCACAGCTGCAGCGAATCCGGAGAACCCGTTGTTGAGCCTGCTGCTCGCGGCGCCGCACACCAGCGAGGGGCTGGCCGACAGCAGTGGCTGGGCGCTGCCCAAAGTGCTGGCGGCGCTGACCGAACTGGAGATGGATGGCCGCGCGGTGTGCGAAAACGGCCGCTGGTTTGCGCGCGTGAGCTAGGTTTTACATTGAAGATCGGTAAACTGCGCGAAACCTGTTTGCGGAGAGTTTTTCATGGTCAACAGTTGGCGTGTGCAACAAGCCGCACGAGAGATTCGCGCCGGGGCGGTGATTGCCTATCCAACCGAAGCCGTCTGGGGGCTGGGGTGCGATCCTTGGAATGAAGAGGCGGTGGATCGTCTGTTGGCGATCAAGAACCGTTCGGTGGACAAGGGCTTGATCCTGGTCGCCGACAATATTCGTCAGTTCGATTTTCTGTTCGAGGATTTCCCCCAGGACTGGATCGATCGCATGGCCAGCACCTGGCCGGGCCCGAACACCTGGCTGGTGCCGCACCAGAACCTGTTGCCGGAGTGGGTGACCGGGGTGCATGACACCGTGGCGCTGCGGGTCAGCGATCATCCGCAGGTGCGGGATCTGTGCTCGCTGGTAGGGCCGTTGATTTCGACATCGGCCAATCCACAGGGGCGACCGGCGGCGAAGAGTCGCTTGCGGGTCGAGCAATATTTCCGAGGTCAGGTCGATCTGGTGCTCGGCGGAGCGCTTGGCGGTCGCAAGAACCCGAGCCTGATTCGGGATCTGGCCACTGGCAATATCGTGCGCCCGGCCTGATACCGCCCTTGGTTGATTTCGTGAGTACTCCTCGGCTTTCATGGCGAGGAGTACTACGCGTGCCTGCGATTTTTCCTTCATTTATCTGAAGTTATAGCCCCGCGTTTTGTTTGAATTTTTCCTTTCTACGTCAGATGAATCTTTAAGTATTCAATTGTTGTAATTTTTCCGACGTTATTCTCAGAAGCCACACAGTGGCGATTTTTCTAAAACCATTCATTATTTCAATGCGCTCAGAAAACTTCGAAAAGTTAACGGCTGCGGAGAAGAAATGGATATCAGGGATTCGCAATTAACGGATTATCTGCAGGAGATTCAGGCGACCTTTAAAAGGCGTCATGAAAACTATCGCATCGTTATTCTTGAAGCAGGATCAGACACACGAGAGTTTGAACGGTTTGTTTCCCGTCATTTTCGATTGCGATTGCAACACTACATGTTGACACCCAGAGCCAGGTCACTTGAAACACGCCTGGCGATTATTTCGCGCAGTACCCACTTTCTGTTGTATCAGCACGACAGGCCCACGGCCGTATTGAGAGTGACCCCTGCGCCGTTCGAATGGGCCTCACTGGCGCAGCAGCAACTGTCTCCCGCCACGACGCTGTCGCGCCATGTCGAGTTCAGTCGCTTGATCAGTCACTCGCAAACTCAGTTCCCCATGTCGATCAACGGTCTGCTGGCCGCTGCCACGGAATGGGCGGTCACGCGGGGTTATGAGGGCGTTACCGCGCTGTGCCGATCACCGCAGCGGCGACTGTTCCAGCGCTTCGGCCTGACGCCCATCACCACCGACGCCCTTCGCATCGAACAGCGCCAACGCGGCGATTACTGGCTGCTCTC
Source organism: Pseudomonas sp. 9.2(2024) (assembly GCF_039695385.1). Taxonomy (NCBI): domain Bacteria; kingdom Pseudomonadati; phylum Pseudomonadota; class Gammaproteobacteria; order Pseudomonadales; family Pseudomonadaceae; genus Pseudomonas; species Pseudomonas sp. 9.2(2024). Next base: position 241,312 of record NZ_CP155585.1, read on the forward strand.
GGCTCAATGGCAGCAAATCCTCACAGCACTTCAACAGTCCGCCCACCTGCTCGCCAACCCATTGGAGACCCCCGTTGATGAATACGCCTCTCAGTTTTGAACAACAATTAAGCCTGCTCGATGAGCGAATCGAAAAATCATGGGCCGATATTCTGGAAAGTTCGCGGCTGGTGAATGCCATCCGCGAAGGTAGCGTTTCAAAAGCCTTGTATGCGATCTACATGATCCAGACTTTTCACTACACGGCGCACAATGCTCGAAATCAAGGACTGGTGGGTGTTAGACATGCGGATAATCCGGTGTATGCCAAGTTCTGCTTTGAACATGCGGCACAGGAAGTCGGTCATGAAAAAATGGCTCTGCATGATGTCATGAGTCTAGGTTTGAAGAATGAAATTTTCGATATTCCGCCAGCACTTCCGGCCACCGATGTGCTGATCGCTTATTTATATTGGATTTCCTTTACCGGTAACCCGTTACAACGGCTTGGTTATAGTTATTGGGCAGAAAATGCCTATCAGTTCATCACTCCGCTCATTAATAGCCTGAGTGAAACGCTGGCGCTCAAACCCGCGCAACTGACTTTCTTCATTGCGCATTCCGACATTGATATCGAGCACTTCAATGAAATCAAACTCATGCTGCAGCGCACCTGCAAGCGTCAGGAAGACTGGGATGCGATTAGCACTGTCATGGAAACCAGTCTGCGTCTGACTGGCAACATGCTCGAGGCGGTTTATGAGCAGTTCGAGGCCTGGCAAAACGCGCTGGCGCCCCGTTATGACTTCCTCCATGCGCTGGACAACCAATGACAGCCTCACACCCATGTTCAGATCAGAAGGCTGGGGGCAGACATGGCTGATTATTTCGACCGGCTCAACTACACGCTCGGCGATGAGGACACCGCGCTTGAGTACGCGATCCTGCCCAGACATGCCGGGCACGTGCTGGGTATCGCCGGATGCGGCGGCCGGCTCTTGCCGTTATTGGCCGCCGCCCCGGCACGCATGACCTGTACCGATATCAGCGCGCCGCAACTGGCGTTTACCCGATTGCGTTTTGCCCTGCTGGAACAGACGGATCACGAGTCGTTCATGGCGTTCATGGGCTATCGAATGGAAAGTATGAGGGCGCGACGCCGCTCCATCTTCCAGCAACTGGTTTTACCGCCGGCGGATCGTCGCTGGCTGTCCGTGTTTTTTCAGTCCCGACGTTGGGAAGCGCCGATCTACATGGGCGCATTCGAGCAGACCCTGAAGCGCTTGGCGAAGATCACCGGACTGTTCACCGGCAAGGCCGGCCGGGGCATTTTTCAGTTCAGCCAGCTCGAGGAGCAAACGGAGTATTACCGAAACCGCTTTCCCCTCAAGCGCTGGAAAGCCGTGATCGCTTTGCTGGGAAACGCAGCAGTCCTCAATTCGCTGCTGTACAAGGGCGCGTTTCCACCCAACAACCTGGGGATCAGTTCCCGCGCGGCGTATCTGGAAATTTTCCATACGTTGTTCACCACTCAGGTGGTCCGCGAGAGCTTTTTCCTGCAAATGCTGTTTTTCGGTGAGCTGCGTTATCCACAAGGCTTTCCGCTGGAGTGCGATCCGCAGATTTTCCAGCGGGCCCGCGAGGGGCTTCAGCAGTGCGAGTTACGCGTGGTGCAGACCGACATCCTTGACTGTGTTGCCGGGGAAACAGCCATCGATTTCGTATCGCTGTCGGACGTGCCTTCCTTTATGCCCGAAGCGGCCGGCAAGAACGTTTTGCAGCGCCTGGCACCGGCCCTGTCGGAAAACGCACAGGTGGTCATGCGCGGGCATTTGCATGTGGTGCGACCCGATTGGGCAGGTTTCTGCGATATCACCCAGCAGTACCAGGCAGACATTGCGCGAGAAAAAACCCAGCTCTGGCATGTCCAGATCTATCGCCGCACACCCTCTTTGCAGGTATCCCGATGAACACTTTTCAACCGACCGTCAATTGGGTCAAAAACCGTGTCCGGCAAGCGCGTGACGATCAGCAACAGCTATTCGATGCCGGGCTCAATGGTCTGAAACTGGCTAAACGTGAAGGCAAAGAGATCGAGCTCGACAGCGGTGAACGGCTGACCGAGTTTCTCTCGTGTTCTTATCTGGGGCTGGAGTGTGATCCTCGCTTGATTCAGGAGGCGATGCACTCCGTCGAGTCCTTCGGCGTGCAGTTCGCCGCCGCACGAACCCGGGCGCTGTTGCCACCCATGCGTGAGCTGGATGAACTGCTGAACCGGATATTTCAGGGGCATTCGGTCACCTTCAACTCGGTGGGCAGTGCGCACCTTGGCTGTCTGCCGCTGCTCGGCTCCGGCGAGATGCCCTCATATCCCATGCGTCGTGGCCCCTGCTGGGTTGTCGACCGTTCCGCTCATGCTTCGATGCAAGTGCTGCAAGGCATTCTCTGGCAATTCGGGCCGATACAGCGCCGCGATTGCAGCGATGTAGAGCAGGTGGAGGAAGCGTGCTCAACGGCGGTCGCGGCGGGTAATACGCCCATTATCCTGACCGACAGCATTGGCTCGATGCGCGGTGTTTACCCGATCAACCGGCTGCTGCAACTGGCGGAGCGTTTCGACGGTTATCTCTATGCGGATGACGCCCACGGCACCTCGATCCATGGCGTGGCTGGAGGTGGTTACGCACTGGACGCGGCGGATGAACGACAACGCGGCCGGCTGATCCTGGTGTCGTCGCTGTCGAAGGCGTTCGGTGCAACCGGTGGGGCGATCACTGTGCGCACCGAAGCGGATGCCGAAATGATCCGGCGTCATGCGTCGACCTACACGTTTGGCGGACCATTGTCAGTTGGCGGGGTGGGCGCGGCAGTTGCTTCGGGGAAAATTCATTTGTCGCCGGAATTGGGTCAGTTGCAGGTGGCGCTGTGGAGAAATATCGCCACGATCGACCGTTTGCTGGGGCCAGTGCTGGGTAATCATCACGTCGCATCCCCCATTCGTTTCGTCCGCGTCGGTGCCGAGAAAGATGCGATCAGCCTGGCGCAGCATTTGCGCCGGCAGGGTATGGCGGTCACCACCGCGCTGTTTCCGGTGGTGGCCAAGGGCGAGGCGATTCTGCGTCTGGCCATCAGCGCGAGTCACAGTCAGCGCCAGCTGGAATGTCTGGCGAACGCCGTCCGTAGCGGATTCGATGAGCTGGGCATTCGTCAGGGAGGGCGCGGCCATGAGCAATGAACTCGTCACGGATGTATCGGCCGAGGCTCTGACACACAAATTGGCTTACGCACGCTCACTGCCATGGTTTCGTGCGCTGTATCCGAGAATCCTGGAAGTACAGGGATTGGCCGATCTGCATCGACTGCCGGTTCTGGCGGTGGAAGACGAGTCCGGCGGCGGGCTGTTTTCCGCGCTCGGTGAAGCTTCACATCGAGCACTGGGTGGCGGGCTGACCCTGACCTCGGGAGGCAGCACCGGCAATCGCAAACAGATCACCCATTCCTGGGCGTTCAACGCTGCAATCGTACCCTTGGGGGCACGGATGTTCGGCGAGACGGACGAACGCCCTGAGGTGGTCATCAACTGCCTGACGGCCGGGGAAATGCAGGGCGCCTTTCAATACGCGTCGGCCATCGTCCAGCACATTGGCGCACGCCTGCTGCCTGCCGGTTCACAGATGGGCGTGCAGCGCGTTGCCGAGCTGATTCAGGCACACAAGGTGGATACGTTGATATGCACACCCTCCTTCGCCGCCGCGTTGTTCAATCATGAAACAGTCGGCGCTGTGCAATTGTGCAGCCTGAAGTGGCTTTACTACATTGGAGAATCCTGCAGTAAAACGCTGCAGGACCAGTTGGCCCGGGATTGGCCGACGCTGAAGATCCGCTCGCTGGGTTACAGCTCGACTGAGACCGGTCCCATCGGTTTTCAGTGTGCCCATCTGGACCACGGTTCTTATCACCTGCATGCCGATGCCATGTTGCTCGAAGTGGTTGATCCGCTGACCCTGCAAGCTGTGGCTGAAGAAAAAACCGGTGAGTTTTTACTGACGCCGCTGCTGCCCGATCATGTGCCGTTGCTGCGCTACCGGATCGGGGATCGTGGGCGAATCCTGCGCACAGTGACGAAGTGTGCCTGTGGCAGTCCCATGCCGGTGCTGGCGCTTGAGGGGCGGGTCGAGACATCGATCAAACTGGGTGGCGCGCTCATCACCCAGTCACAGGTATTGCACGTACTCCGGCAGCTTTTGCCGCAGTTGCAGGCCACCGATGTCCAGGTGCAGATTGATCGACGGCCCGAGGGGGCACGCATGCGTCTGGTCCTCGCCGAAGACTCACTGACAGCCGACACACGAAGCGTCATTGAAGATGCGTTGCAGGTTGAAGGACAAGCCAGCGCACTGTTCAGGTTGCCCGGTGTGCTGGGGCTGGAGGTGAAGCGTCTTGCTCGTCAGGAGTTCGAAACCACCCTGGCCGGCAAGACGCCGTTTTTTGTGACGTCTGAACAGACCCCGGCACCGTCATGAAGATGGGACGAGGTCATCGGTGGTCAGGGCAGCAGGACAGTCGAGCCCGTGGTGCGCCGCGCCGACAGTTCGGTCTGGGCTTTGGCCGCGTCAGCCAGCGGATAACGCTGGCTGATATCCACTTTCAGCTTGCCGCTGGTGATCATCCCGAACAGCTCGTCGGCCATGCGCTGCAGGTTTTCGGCGTTGTTGGCGTAGGTCGCCAGAGTTGGCCGGGTGACGTACAGCGAGCCTTTCGCCGCCAGAATCCCCAGATTCACGCCGTCAACCGCGCCCGACGCATTGCCGAAGCTCACCAGCAGGCCACGGGGCGCCACGCTGTCCAGCGAAGCCGGCCAGGTGTCCTTGCCGACGCCGTCGTAGACCACCGGGACTTTTTTCCCGTCGGTCAATTCCAACACGCGCTGGGCGACGTTTTCGTGGCTGTAGTCGATGGTTTCCCAGGCGCCATGGGCCTTGGCGAGATCGGCTTTGGCTTTCGAGCTGACGGTGCCGATCAGCTTCACGCCCAGGGCTCTGGCCCATTGGCAGGCGAGCAAACCGACGCCCCCGGCCGCTGCGTGGAACAGAATGGTTTCACCACCCTTGAGTTCGTAGGTCTGGCGCAGCAGGTACTGCACGGTCAGGCCCTTGAGCATCACGCCGGCGGCGGTTTCGAAGCTGATGGCGTCCGGCAGGTGCACCAGATTCGCTTCCGGCAAGACGTGGACGTCGCTGTACGCGCCCAACGGGCCGCTGCCGTACGCCACACGGTCACCGACCTTGAACCGGGTGACCTCGCTGCCCACGGCCTCGACGATACCGGCGCCTTCCGCACCCACACCCGACGGCAAGGTCGGTGGCGAGTAAAGACCGCTGCGGTAGTAGGTGTCGATGAAGTTCAGGCCGATGGCCTTGTTGCTCACGCGAACCTGCTGCGGACCGGGTTCGGCGGGTTGATAGTCAACGTACTCGAGCACTTCGGGGCCGCCGTGGGCGCGGAACTGGATTCGCTTGGCCATCTGCCTACTCCTTGGGTCATTTGGGAAGGTCCCTATCGAACGCTCATGCTTGATCTTCGTCAACTGCGGCGTGCCGGTTTGCGATGGTATGCTACGCGCCCATTTGCGCGGGGCGCCGCGCAGTTCCGCCCGATCCAAGGTGAAGCCATGACGACCCGCACCGACGCCGTAAAGGCCTATCTGCTCGACCTGCAAGACCGCATCTGCGCCGCGCTGGAAACTGAAGACGGCGGCACGCGCTTTGTCGAAGACGCCTGGACCCGTCCGGCCGGCGGTGGCGGTCGGACCCGGGTGATCGAGAACGGCACGGTGATCGAAAAGGGCGGCGTCAACTTTTCCCACGTCTTCGGCAGTGGCCTGCCACCGTCTGCCAGTGCCCATCGGCCGGAGCTGGCCGGGCGTGGTTTCGAAGCCCTTGGCGTGTCGCTGGTGATCCATCCGCACAACCCGCATGTGCCGACGTCCCACGCCAACGTACGTTTTTTCATCGCCGAGAAGGAAGGTGAAGAACCGGTCTGGTGGTTCGGCGGTGGCTTCGACCTGACCCCGTACTACGGCAACGAAGAAGACTGCATCCACTGGCACCGCGTCGCCGAACAGGCCTGCGCGCCGTTCGGCCCGGACGTCTACCCGCGCTACAAGGCCTGGTGCGACACCTACTTCCACATCAAGCATCGCCACGAGCCGCGCGGCATCGGTGGCCTGTTCTTCGATGACCTGAACGAGTGGGACTTCGACACCAGTTTCGCCTTCATGCGCGCCATCGGCGATGCGTACATCGACGCTTATCTGCCGATCGTGCAGCGACGCAAGAACGATGCGTTCACCGCCAAGCAGCGCGAGTTCCAGGAATTCCGTCGCGGCCGTTATGTCGAGTTCAACCTGGTTTACGACCGTGGCACCCTGTTCGGCCTGCAATCGGGCGGGCGCACCGAGTCGATCCTGATGTCGCTGCCGCCGCAAGTGCGCTGGGCCTACGACTGGAAAGCCGAGCCGGGCAGCGAAGAAGCGCGCCTGACCGAGTACTTCCTGCAAGATCGCGACTGGCTGGCCCAGGCCTGAGGATTTCCGATGGATCGTTACGTCGTTTTCGGTAACCCGATCGGCCACAGCAAGTCGCCGATGATTCACAAACTGTTCGCCGAACAAACCGGGCAAAGCCTCGACTACAGCACCCTGCTGGCGCCGCTCGACGATTTTTCCGGCTGCGCAACGGCGTTTTTCCAGGAAGGTCGCGGCGCCAACGTGACCGTACCGTTCAAGGAAGATGCTTATCGCCTGGCCAACAGCCTGACCGCCCGCGCCGAACGCGCGGGTGCGGTGAACACCCTGAGCAAACTGGCCGACGGCAGCCTGCTCGGCGATAACACCGACGGCGCCGGTCTGGTGCGGGATCTGACGGTCAACGCCGGGTTCAGCCTCACCGGCAAACGCATTCTGCTGCTCGGCGCCGGTGGCGCAGTGCGCGGTGCGCTGGAGCCGTTGCTGGCGGAGAAACCGGCCTCGGTGATCATCGCCAACCGCACGGTGGACAAGGCCGAGCTGCTGGCCGAACTGTTCTGTGATTTGGGACCGGTGTCGGCCAGTGGTTACGACTGGTTGCGCGAGCCGGTGGACGTGATCATCAACGCCACCTCCGCCAGCCTCACCGGCGACGTGCCGCCGATTGCCCCAAGCCTGATCGAGCCCGGCAAGACGCTGTGCTACGACATGATGTACGGCAAGGAACCGACCGCGTTCTGCCGCTGGGCCAGCGAGCATGGCGCAGGCGTGGTGATGGACGGCTTGGGCATGCTGGCCGAACAGGCTGCCGAAGCGTTCTTCCTGTGGCGCGGTGTGCGTCCGGACACTGCGCCGGTTCTGGCGGAATTGCGTCGGCAGTTGGCGCTGTAAGGCGCCCTCAGTCCTCGAACCGGATCGGGCATTTCTCCGGCCCTTCGAGTTTGCGCAACTCCTCCACCACCTGCGGTCGCGCCTGACGCAAGGTCAGGCTGCGATCCTGGCGCAGAAGCCGCCGGGCTTCCTGATGGAGCATTTCCACGCCTGAATAGTCGATGAAGTTGATCTGCTGCGCCTCGATCACCACCCGCGCGCCATGCATCCGTTGCAGGCGTACTTGCAGGTAGTGGCTCGCGCCGAAAAAGATCGACCCGCCGACCCGCAACACATCGTCTTCACCATCGCGCCAATGCTGCACCCTCGGCTGCGAAGTGCGCTTGAGGTAGAAAAACAACGAGGCCAGCACGCCGGCATAGATCGCCGTCTGCAATTCCAGCAGCAACGTGGCGACGCAGGTCAGGCTCATCACCACAAATTCCGCCCGGCTGACCCGCAGCAACGCGCGAATGCCGCGATGATCCACCAGTCCCCAGGCGATCAGCAGAATGCTGCCGGCCATGGCCGGGATCGGAATGTGCGCGATCAGCCCGGCACCGAAGATCGCGAACAACGCCACCCACAACGCCGAAAACACCCCGGCCAGCGGCGAACAGGCCCCGGCCTCGTAGCTCAGCCCGGAACGGGTGAACGAGCCGGCCGACAACGATCCCGAAAAGAACGCCCCGACAATGTTCGAAAGACCCTGGGCGCGGACTTCCTGGTTGGCGTCGAGCAGCTGTTGCGAGCGTGCGGAAATTGAACGGGCAATCGACAGGCTGGTGACCAGCCCGAGCATGCCCACCGCCACGGCGCTGGGCAGCAGGCGCAGGATCAGGTCCATATCCAGCGGCAATCCACTGAACGGCGGCAAGCGCCCGACAAACGCGCTGACCAGTTGAACATGGCCGAACATCGCCGGCCACAGCCACACCACCAGACTGCCGAGGACCAAGGTCATCAACAGCGTCGGCCAGCGCGGCAGCCATTGTTTGAGCAAGGCGCCAACCACCACCGTGGCCGCACCGAGGACCAGCGATGGTTTATCCACAGTCCCGAGATGGCGAAGCAAATCCATCAGGCTGGCCAGCGCCGTGGCCTTGGCCGGCAGATCCAGCCCCAGCAGGTTCGGCAATTGACCGATGGCAATCACCACCGCAGCGCCTAGGGTGAAACCCAGCACTACGGAATGTGAGACGAAATTCACCAGCGCGCCGAAGCGCAACAGGCCGAGCAGCCACTGGAAAATCCCGGCAAGGAAGGTCAGCAGCAGGATCAGGGTGATGTAGTCCTGTGACGCAGGCACGGCCAACGGACTGACACTGGCGAACAGCACAATCGAAATCGCTGCCGTCGGCCCGCAGATCAGATGCCACGACGAGCCCCACAGGCAGGCGATCAATACCGGGACGATGGCGGCATAGAGCCCGTATTCCGGTGGGAGACCGGCGATCAGGGCGTAGGCAATCGACTGGGGCAACGCGAGAATCGCCCCGCTGAGCCCGACGACCAGGTCCCGCCCGACGCTGGCGCGAGTCTGCCGGGGCAGCCAGGTCAGGAAGGGGAAAAGTGAGCGACGGCTGGGGAGGGCCATGGATCCTCTCGGTTTGGGATGGGTGGTGTGTGAAGGGTATCAGGGTGTCAATCAGGAACAGCCCCCTCACCCTAACCCTCTCCCGGAGGGAGAGGGAACTTACCGAGGTGTCTGTTCGAAATCCATCGACCTGAACGTCTTCAGTCGAACTCAGTTTCTGAAACCAACGACGGTCAGCTCCCTTTCCCCCTCGCCCCCCTTGGGGGGAGAGGGTTGGGGAGAGGGGGGAAAAGATCTAAAGCGAACTCAGACCTTCAGCACACCGCGATCAAAGCTTCGCTTTAACCGCCGCCAATGCATCTTTGCCATCCACCGTTTTCACCCCATCAAGCCACTTGTCCAACACCGCCGGATTCGCCTTGATCCACGCCTTCACCGCCTCCGCATTGCTGACCTTCTTGTTCACCACCTCGGCCATGATGCTGTTCTCCATCTCCTGAGTGAACGCAAGATTGGTCAGCAATTTACCCACATTCGGACAGGCCTCGGCGTAGCCCTTGCGGGTCAGGGTGTAGACGCTACCCGTGTCGCCGAAGTACTTCTCGCCGCCCTTGAGGTAATGCATTTTCAGCTGCACGTTCATCGGGTGCGGGGTCCAGCCGAGGAAGGTGACGAATTTCTGCTTCTTCACCGCCCGCGAGACTTCGGCCAGCATCGCCTGTTCGCTGGACTCGATCAGCTTCCACTGTCCCAGGTCGAAGTCGTTCTTCTTGATGATCTCTTGCAGCGAGATGTTCGCCGGCGCGCCGGAGCCGATGCCGTAGATCTTCTTCTCGAATTTATCGGCGTACTTATTCAGGTCGGCAAAGTTATGCACACCCGCATCCCACACGTAATCCGGCACGGCCAGGGTGAATTCGGTGCCGTCGAGATTCTTCGCCAGTTGGGTGACGTCACCGGTGGCCACGAACTTGTCGTAGAAGCCCTGCTGCGCCGGCATCCAGTTGCCGAGGAACACGTCAACCTGGCCATCCTTCAAGCCGCCAAAGGTGATCGGCACCGCGAGGGTGTCGACCTTGGCCTTGTAGCCCATGCCATCCAGCAGAAACCCGGTGATGGCGTTGGTCGCGGCGATGTCGCTCCAGCCGGGGTCGGCCATTTTCACCGTGTCGCAGCTCTCGGCGAACGCGGATGCGCTGCCCAGTGCCAGCAGACTGACCGTCACGACTGTGGATAACTTGACCATGGACTTCCCCTTAACGTTATTGGTTTTGGCAGGGTTGTGGATAACGGGCCTTGCGCTCCAGGTCATCGAGGTCGATGTGGTTGCGCATGTACTGCTGACTGGCGTCCACCAGCGGCTGGTGATCCCAGCTCTTCAGCTTGCCGATCGTCAGCGCCTCGGAGACGAAGCGCCGGCGACGCTGGCTTTCGAGGACTTCACGGTGGATCGCCGGGATGTCCCACTTGGCCCGTGCTTCAGCAAGAAAATCGTCGAAAAGCTGGCGATGTTGCGGTGATTGGCTGAGTTCTTCCTGCTCGCGCGGATCGTTGTCCACATCGAAGAGTAGGCAAGGGTCGGTTTCGCTGTAGATAAATTTGAAGGCGCCACGGCGGATCATCATCAGCGGACTGACAGTGCCTTCGGCCATGTATTCGCCGAATACCTCGTCGTGACCGCCCTGCCCTTGCAGATGTGGCACCAACGAACGGCCATCGAGCGGCAGACTTGGTTCCAGGCTGCCGCCGGCCAGTTCGACGAAGGTCGGCAACAGGTCGGCGGTGGAGACGGCAGAGCTGACACGGCCCGATTTGAACTGACCGGGTGCACTTATCAACAGGGGCACTCGAGCGGCCATTTCGTACCAGTGCATTTTGTACCAGAGGCCCTTCTCTCCCAGCATGTCGCCATGGTCGCCGGAGAACACGATGACGGTGTCGTCCGTCAGCCCACAATCTTCGAGGGTTTGCAGAAGTTTGCCGACGTTGGCGTCGATATAACTGCATGCACCGAAGTACGCGCGGCGTGCGTCGCGGATTTTATCCACAGGCAGCGGCTTGTCCCACAGGTCGTAGACCTTGAGCAAACGCTGGGAGTGCGGATCGAGTGAATGCTGATCCGGCGTCGTCGGAAGCGGGATATCCGCATCGTCGTACAAATCCCAGAACGCCTTGGGAATCGTGTACGGATCGTGAGGGTGAGTCATCGACACGGTCAGGCAGAACGGCTGATCGCCGTCCTCGCGGATATGGTCGAACAGGTATTGCTGAGCCCTGAACACCACCTCTTCATCGAAATCGAGCTGGTTGGTACGCACGCACGGGCCGGCCTGAAGCACCGAAGACATGTTGTGATACCAGCTCGGCCGCACGTCGGGCTCGTCCCAATTCACCGCCCAGCCGTAGTCGGCCGGATAGATGTCACTGGTCAGGCGCTCTTCGTAACCGTGCAGTTGATCGGGGCCGCAGAAATGCATCTTGCCCGACAGCGCGGTGCGATAACCGAGGCGGCGCAGGTAATGCGCGTAAGTGGGAATGTCGGCGGGGAAATCGGCGGCGTTGTCGTAGGCGCCGATCTTGCTCGGCAACTGGCCGCTGACCAGGGTGAAGCGCGAAGGCGCGCACAGCGGGCTGTTGCAGTAGGCGGCATCGAACACCACGCCTTGTTCGGCGAGGCGGCTGAGATTCGGCAGTTTGATCGGCGATGGGCCGTAGAACGGCAACATTGGCGCGGCCATTTGATCGGCCATGATGAAAAGAATGTTCTTGCGCTTCATGTGATCGCGGCATTCCATAGTGAATATTTATGCGACATTGCTGCGATCGAGCATGGATTCCACGCAATATCCGGTAAAGCCCGCGCCGGACAATGACTAGGATAAGCACAGCTTATGTATGAAGCCCTCGGTGATTTGTCGCTCGACCTGCTGCGCGCCTTCGAGGCGGCGGCCCGTCATCGCAGTTTTACCGCTGCGGCGGTGGAGCTTGGCACGACGCAACCGGCCATCAGCCAGCAGATCAAACGGCTGGAGGAACAGCTCGGAACGCGGCTGTTCGACCGCATCTACCGGGGCATCGAACTGACCGAGGTCGGCTCGATCCTGTTCGAGCAGGTTACCCTCGGTTTGCAGAACATCGACGCAGGATTGAGCGCGATCAGCACACAACAGCAACATGAAGTGCTGCAGGTCGCCACCGACTTCGCCTTCGCCGCGTATTGGCTGATGCCGCGCCTGCACCGCTTTCATGAAGCTTATCCACAGGTGGACGTGAGCCTGGTCACCAGCGAGCGCAATCACAACATGCTGCGTCCGGATATCGACGTTGCCGTGCTGTTCGGCGACGGTCGCTTCAAACAGGGCGAAAGTCACTGGCTGTTCAGCGAAGAAGTGTTTCCGGTGTGCAGCCCGCAACTGCTCAAGGATCGCCCCCTGCCCTTGCCGGCCCAGGCATTGATGGAGTTTCCATTGCTGCACCTGCGCGGAGAAAATAGCAGCAACTGGTTCGACTGGAGCGGTCTGTTTCGCGCGCTGAACATCAGCACGCCGCCGGCCCCGGGCCAACTGCGCTTCGACAATTACACCTTGTTGATTCAAGCCGCGATTGGCGGTCAGGGTGTGGCGATCGGCTGGCGGCACCTTGTGGATAACTTGCTTACTCAGGGACTGTTGTGCCGGCCGATCGCCGAAACCACCCTGTCGCGCCTCGGTTATTACGTGGTGCTGCCGCAACGCAAGCGCCGGGGCGCGTTGATCCAGACGTTCGTGGATTGGCTGATGGCCGAACAGGCGAGCAGCGCCGAATCCCTGGCCGGGCTGCCGTTGCCTTCGATTGCTGTGTAACGGATCAAGAGGCGGCGACAAAATCCACGTGCTGGCGCAGATGCAGATTCAGCCGCAGCTCATCGGCAATCCCCACCGCCACCCGGTTCAGGCGTTCCAGCGGTTCGGCCAGACCCGGTTCGAGCGTGCGGCCGACCTGATTGAAATGCTCGATCGTCAGCCCGGCGACGCTGCGCGGTGCGTTCACCAGCGTCCAGTGCAGCGGGCTGCTTTGCAGGGCTTCGCGCACTTCTTCGGCGGCGTGGCGTTGCAATGGGTCTGCGTTTTCCGGGTCGTCCAGGGCTTCGAATTCGCCGATGACAAACAGCCGCGAGACGTTCGCCGCCTGCAGTCCGTCGATCAGCGCATCCACCGCCAGCACCTGTTCCACCGGCCCCAGCACCACGGATTTCTCGACATGATCGCTGCTCAGCGGCAAGCCCGGCGCATTCAGCAGGCAGATCACTGCCGAGCTGCCGGCGACACTCTGGTTGACCCGCTCGGCATCGAGCAGATCGCCGCTTTTGGTGCGCAGCCCCGGCCGTGGCGCGAGCGCCGTCAGATCGTCGAGGATCGCGATGACTTCGTGCTGGCGACGCAGCAGTTCAGCCATCAACGCACTGCCCAGGCTACTCATGGCACCATAGAGCACCACTTTCACCGCCGGGGTTTCGGCATTTTTCATGGCTGAGGTCCCTTTTGTTTTCCCTTGTATGGCGTGTGACATACGGGCAACGCCGAGGGTTCGAACCGATTCAGAGGGTTTGCGATGCAGACGATCAAGGGTTATCACGCCCATGTTTATTACGACGCCAGCACGATCGAACAGGCGCGGGCGCTGTGTGAGCAGGCCGCGCAATTATTCCCATTGAAGATGGGCCGCGTGCATGAACGTCCGATCGGCCCGCACCCGGACTGGAGCTGCCAGTTGGCCTTCGGCCCGGAGCTGATCGGCGACGTGCTGCCGTGGCTGGCGCTCAATCGCAAGGGTTTGGTGGTGTTCCTGCACCCGGACACCGGCGATGACTTGCTCGATCACACCGAACACGCGATCTGGATGGGCGCGATGCGGCCGCTGGATCTGTCTGTTTTTTAATCAGATGGTTTCTTCGGGCTCGCCCGGCAAATGCTCGTCCAGGTGCAGCCACGGCAACTGGCTGTCGGTCCAGATATGCCGCTCGGCGGCGGCCTGCTCCGGGTGATCCAGTGTGGCAATCGTCAGATCGATGCTCTCGGGACTGAGCAACGTTACCAGCGCCAGTTGTGCGCCGCAGTTCGGACAGAAGAACCGGGCGCAACTGGTCGATGAGTCATAGCGCGAAGGCGTCCCCGCCAGCCACTGGAAGTTCGCCGCCGGCAGCGTGATCCAGGTAGTGACGATGCCACCGCTGACCTTTCGACAGATCGAACAATGACAGTGGGCGATGTCCTGCAACGCGCCGCTGAACTGATAGCGGATATGTCCGCAATGGCAGCCACCGCCGTGCAACTCAGTCATCGCCCTGCCCTCCGCTTCCCGTGTTCATTGACTCTAGCCCGCATCCGACGGCCGGTTGGCCGTTCGCCCAAAGCTTTCTTGCGCGAAAGGTAGCTGAAAGGTTCCCCGATTAGGATCGCCCCCACTGCCGGCAACAGACCGGTTGGCCAACGCGTGCGATTGCTCGCACGACAGGCCCAATTAACAACAACAATGGTGATTCTGATGTCCTCTGTAACCCGCCTCCTCCCACGCCTTTTTTCTGACACTCCGCCCGTACGCCTCGTGCTTCCCGTTCTGCGCTGATCCCGCCGATCCGCTCACTTACCTAGCCGCGCTACGCCTGGAGTATTCCCATGCTGACTTTCCTTGGCTTCGCCATGGTCATCACGTTCATGTTCCTGATCATGACCAAGCGCCTGTCTGCGCTGATCGCTCTGATCATCATCCCGATCCTGTTCGCCCTGTTCGGTGGTTTCGCCCCGAAGATCGGCCCGATGATGCTCGAAGGTATTACCAAGCTTGCGCCGACTGGCGTGATGCTGATGTTCGCGATTCTGTATTTCGCCCTGATGATCGACTCCGGCCTGTTCGACCCGGCCGTGCGCAAGATCCTCAAACTGGTCAAGGGCGACCCGCTGAAAGTTTCGGTCGGCACCGCCGTACTGGCGCTCGTCGTTTCCCTCGATGGTGACGGCGCGACCACTTACATGATCTGCGTGGCTGCCATGCTGCCGCTGTACAGTCGCATCGGCATGAGCCCGCGGATCATGGCCGGTCTGATCATCCTCGCCGGCGGCGTGATGAACATGACCCCATGGGGTGGCCCGACCGCCCGTGCCGCCAGTGCGCTGCACGTGGACCCGTCGGACATCTTCGTACCGATGATCCCGGCGATGGCTGCCGGTGTGGTGGCGATCCTGATCATTGCCTACTTCTACGGCAAACGTGAGCGTGCGCGTCTGGGTGAGCTGCACCTGATCGGCGACGAAATCGATCACAGCGAAATCAGCGTTTCGCAATTCCCGGATGCCCGCCGTCCGAAACTGATCTGGTTCAACGGCCTGCTGACCCTGGCCCTGATGTGCACTCTGATCGCCGGCCTGTTGCCGCTGCCGGTGCTGTTCATGGTGGCGTTCAGTATTGCCATGATCGTCAACTACCCTTGCCTGCAAATGCAGAAGGATCGCGTCGCCGCCCACGCCGGCAGCGTGCTGTCGGTGGTCAGTCTGATCTTCGCGGCAGGCATTTTCACCGGTATCCTGTCGGGCACCGGCATGGTCGATGCGATGTCGAAAAGCCTGCTGGCGGTGATCCCTGATTTCCTCGGCCCGTACCTGGCGGTGATCACGGCGCTGGTGAGCATGCCGTTCACGTTCTTCATGTCGAACGATGCGTTCTACTACGGTGTGTTGCCGGTGTTGTCCGAAGCGGCCAGCCATTACGGCATCACCGCGGTGGAAATGGCCCGTGCCTCGATCGTCGGTCAGCCGGTTCACCTGCTGAGCCCACTGGTGCCGTCGACATACCTGCTGGTCGCACTGGCGGGGATCGAGTTCGGCGATCATCAGCGTTTCACCCTGAAGTGGGCAGTGCTGGTCTGCCTGTGCATACTGGTCGCAGCCTTGCTGTTGGGGACTTTCCCGCTGTTCAGCACGTTGTAACGGCACCAAACTCACCAGGACGCCAGCTGATTGCTGGCGTCCTGGTTTAACACTCGCTCAAAGGAATACACATGGAATGGCTGACCAACCCTGAGATCTGGGTTGCCTTCTTCACCCTGACCGCCCTGGAAATCGTTCTGGGCATCGATAACATCATCATGATTTCGATCCTGGTCAGCCGCATGCCCAAACACATGCAGCAGCGCACCCGGATCTTCGGTCTTGGCCTGGCCATGATCACGCGGATCCTGTTGCTGCTGTCGATCACCTGGGTCATGCGCCTCACCGCCGACCTGTTCGAAGTGTTCGGCCAGGGCATTTCCGGTCGCGACCTGATCCTGTTCTTCGGTGGCCTGTTCCTGCTGTGGAAAAGCTCCCAGGAGATGTACCACGCGCTGGAAGGTGAAGATGAGAGCGGCGACGAGCCTTCGGGCAAGGGCGGCAATTTCCTCTACACCATCATCCAGATCGCGATCATCGACATCGTGTTCTCGCTTGACTCGGTGATCACCGCCGTCGGCATGGTGTCCCACGTTCCGGTCATGGTTGCGGCGATCATCGTGGCCGTGCTGGTGATGATGCTGGCCTCGGGCAAGATCAGCGAGTTCATCGACAAGCACCCGTCGCTGAAAATGCTCGCGCTGTCGTTCCTGCTGGTGGTCGGTACCGTGCTGATTGCCGAGTCGTTCGACGTGCACGTACCGAAAGGCTACGTCTACTTCGCCATGGCGTTCTCGCTGGCGGTCGAAGCGATCAACATCAAGATGCGCACCGCCATCGCGAAAAAACGCAAACAGCAGGATCCGGTGAAACTGCGCAAGGATATTCCGGGTCAGTAACCCGAACGCTGCGCAACAGATCAAAGGGCCTTCGGGCCCTTTTTTCATGGCTGCATGAACCTGTTTTCATGACACTTTTGTTTCAATCTCCGCTTTAGCTGTGCAATGCTGGCGCCCAGACCGTTAGCCAACTACAGCTTAAGTATCAGAACGTAGAAATTGCGCGGTACCGTCAACTTGCCCCTCTGGGGCGCTGCTATTACAGGGGGTCTGCATGCTCACCCTGCTGAATTTGCTGTCTGCCGTGGCCCTGCTGATCTGGGGCACGCACATCGTCCGAACCGGCATCCTGCGGGTGTACGGCACCAATCTGCGCCACGTGATCGGCCAGAACATGTCCAAACGCTGGCTGGCCTTTGTCGCCGGCATCGTCGTCACCGCGATGGTGCAGAGCAGCAACGCCACCGCCATGCTCGTGACGTCCTTTGTCGGTCAGGGCCTGATGGCGTTGACCCCGGCCCTGGCGACCATGCTCGGTGCCGATGTCGGTACGGCGCTGATGGCGCGGGTGCTGACGTTCGACCTGTCGTGGCTGTCGCCGCTGCTGATTTTTATCGGGGTGATTTTCTTTCTGTCGCGCAAACAGACGCGGCTCGGGCAGATGGGCCGTGTGGCCATCGGACTGGGGCTGATCATTCTGGCGCTGCAACTGATCGTCGAGGCCGCTGCGCCGATCACCCATGCCCAAGGGGTGAAGGTGATTTTTGCGTCGCTGACCGGCGATATCCTGCTCGACGCCCTGGTCGGCGCGTTGTTCGCGATGATTTCCTATTCCAGCCTTGCCGCCGTGCTGTTGACTGCCACCCTCGCCGGCGCTGCGGTCATCAGTCTGCCGGTGGCTATCGGTCTGGTGATCGGCGCCAACATCGGCAGCGGCGTGCTGGCGTTCATGAGCACCAGCATGCAGAACGCCGCCGGCCGGCAGGTGGCGCTGGGCAGCCTGCTGTACAAACTGATCGGGCTGCTGCTGATCATTCCGGTACTCGACCCGCTGGTGCACTGGATCGACAGCCTGGATTTCAGCCCGCAGGAAATGGTCATCGGCTTCCACCTGCTCTACAACACCGCGCGTTGCCTGATCCTGCTGCCGAGCGTCGGGCCGATGGCGCGGCTGTGCGCCTGGCTGCTGCCGGAGCGGCCGGAGGTCAACGGCACCGCAAAGCCGCGTCACCTCGACGCCACCGCGCTGGTCACGCCGAGTCTGGCGCTGGCCAACGCCGCTCGGGAAACCCTGCGCATGGGCGACCTGATCGACAACATGCTCGACGCGACCCTCGACGTGCTGCGCGGCAAGCAGACCGCCATCACTCAGGAAATGCGCAAGCTGACCGATGATGTCGAAGCGCTGTACAGCGCGATCAAGCTGTACCTGGCGCAGATGCCCCGCGAAGATCTCGGCGAACAGGACAGTCGACGCTGGGCGGAGATCATCGAGCTGGCGATCAACCTCAAACTGGCCAGCGACCTGATCGAACGCATGCTGCGCAAAGTGCAGCAGCAGAAGACTTCTCAACGCCGGTCGTTCTCCGAAGACGGGCTGGAAGAACTGGCCGGGCTGCACCAGCAACTGATCGCCAACCTGCGGCTGGGGCTGTCGGTGTTCCTCAGCGGCGACAAGGAAAGCGCCCGCCAGTTGCTGCGCGAGAAACGTCGCTTTCGCGCACAGGAACGGCGTCTGGCCCACGCCCATGTCAGCCGGTTGCAACGTAAGATCGTGCAGAGTATCGAGACCAGTTCGTTGCACCTGGAGTTGATTGCCGACATGAAACGCCTGAACTCGCTGTTCTGCAGCAGCGCCTATGTGGTGCTGGAAACTTCCGATACCGGCGCGCTGGCGGCGGACGATATGGCGGACATCACGCATTCGCCTTGAACGTCTGGGGTTGTGGTCAGTCAGTAACTCAAGGTTCGGCCTCGCAGCCGGACTGACGACACGGATCTCCAATTCAGCCGTATGGAAGCTCGTTATGCGTTGCCTGTTGTTCGCCTGTCTGTTGCTCGGTTCCCTGCCCGCTTTCGCCCTGGATCGTTTTCAGGTCGAAGGCTATGCGCTGCCCAACGGTCTGCAATTGCTGCTCAAGCCCGGCACCGAGCGTGGGCACGTGGCGATCCGCTTGGTGATCGGCGTCGGTCTGGACGATTTCGACTGCAATGAAAAAGAGCTGCCGCACCTGCTCGAACACTTGCTGTTCAGCGGCATCGACGCCACCGGCGAAGGCGGTCTCGAAGAGCGCATGCAGGCCCTCGGTGGTGACTGGAACGCCTTCACCAGCAACGCCGACACCACCTTCGTCATCGAAGCCCCGGCGAAAAACCAGCGCAAGGTCCTCGACCTGCTGCTGGACCTGCTGACCCAGACCCGCTTCGACGACAACGCGATCAACGCTGCCAAGCGAGTGGTCGAGCGTGAGGACGGCGGTCATTACACCCGGCTGCAACGCTTTCTCGACCGGCAGGACCTGGGCCACACCGCGAGCAATCAGCTGGCGGTCGAACTGGGCATCAAATGCCCGCAGCGGGCCGAGGTCGATGGCCTGACCCGCGAACAGCTGGAGAAGGTACGCAAGGCCTGGTACGCGCCGAACAACATGACCCTGATCGTCGTCGGCGACCTCGATAAATTGCTGCCGGCCTATCTGGAACGGGCGTGGGGCGCGCTGGAAGCGGTCGAGCCGAGCGAACACCGTCCGCTGCCGGACATCCGCGCCAGCGCCGCTCACGAACGCACGATCACTCGCGGTTTCATCGGCAACAGCGCCAAGCTGCACTGGCTGGTGCCGGAGCCGGTGCTGGACGATCAGTACGACGAAACCTTCGACCTGCTCAAGGAATACCTGGAGTGGGCGTTGTACCGCCAACTGCGCCTGAACCACGGTTTGTCCTACGGGCCGTGGGCCGAACGCGAGGTGTTCGGTGGCGTCGGCTTCATGAGCCTCAACGCCGACCTGGATCGCGGTGACATCGCCGAAGCCGAACAAGTGCTGGAAGACCTCAAGGCCGACCTGCTGAAAAACGGCCTCGACGCCGACACCTTCAATCGCTTGAAACAAGCCGCCATCGCCCACCAGGCCTGGGCCGTGCAAGGCACCAGCGCCATGGCCGACTATTACTGGAGCGCGTTGGGCGACTACGAGGACGGGCGCTTTGCCGATCCTGCGCGGGAGCTGCAAGGCGTGACGCTGGAGGCGGCGAACAAGGCCATGCGCGAGTTGTTGCTGCAACCGGGTTATCTGCGGATCGAGAAACCGCTGCTCAGCGACGATCAGGTGTTGTGGCTGCTGGCGGGCGGATTGGGCGTGCTGGTGCTGATTCTGCTTGGCTGGCGCCTGCATCGGCGCAAGTCCGTGGATCCAGACTGACCGGCAGCCTCGCCACACGGCCCGGCGGGCGGTACTCTGTCGGGGTTTTTTCCTCGACTGTCGTGAACCGCCCAAATGTCTAAATTGACCCTACTGATCCAGCGCATTCTCGAACTGATGAAGCGCTACCCCGGGGTCATTGCGCTCGGCGGTTTCATCTCCGGGGTCGGCAGTTTCATTCTGGTCGACCGGCAACAGGGGCTGGCGAGCTGGATCACCACGATCATGCTGCTGAGCTGGATCTGGCTGATGCTGGAAAACAGCCTGACCAAGCTGTTCACGCGGATCTTCAAACGGGAAATCCCCCAGCCGCTGCTGCGTTACGCGACGCAGATGATCCACCAGGAAAGCCTGTTTTTCGTCCTGCCGTTCTTCTTCATCACCACCACCTGGAACAGCGGCCAGCTGTTTTTCACCGGGCTGCTGTGCATCGCGGCGCTGATCTCGATCGTTGACCCGCTCTACTACAAATGGCTGGCGCCACGGCGCTGGGCGTTCCTCGCGCTGCACACCCTGACCCTGTTCGCCGCCCTGCTCACCGCGCTGCCGGTGATCATGCACCTGACCACCTCGCAAAGCTTCAAATGGGCGCTGGGGATTGCGGTGGTGTTGTCGTTCCCGAGCCTGGCGTCGATCTTCCCGATCCGCACCGTGCGCAATGCGCTGGCGATCCTGTGTATCACGGTCGGCATCGGTGGCGTCGGTTGGGTTCTGCGTTCGTGGGTGCCGCCGGCGACGCTGTGGATGACCGACGTGGCGATCAGCACTCAGGTGCAGGACCGGGTTCCGGGCGCCAGCCTCAAGGAAGTCAGCGCCGAACAGATCCGTGGCGGCGGGCTCTATGCCTACACCGCGATCAACGCGCCGCGCGGGCTTGATGAGCGGATTTATCACGTCTGGCAATTCAACGGCAAAGAGGTCGACCGCATCTCCCTCGACATCCACGGCGGGCGCAAGGAGGGCTACCGGGCCTGGACTCACAAACAGAATTTCCCCGGCAACCCGACAGGCAAGTGGCAGGTGCGGGTGTTGACCGAGGACGGTCAGGTGATTGGCGTGCTGCGCTTCGAAGTCACGGACAGCACACCGACCAAAGAAAAGTAACCGTGTTCGTGCTATTACGTAGGTTCGTCTCAAAAGCCGAACAAGCACGGAGCTTATGACCAGCAGCCCAATGACCGGCAGTGCCCGCCTGGACACCTCGATCACCCCTGCCCGCCTGCGGGTCACCGGGGACTGGACGCTTGCCCATTACGCCGACCTCAAGCAACTGAGCGAAACGCTCCACGGCCAGTACGACGCCAACACCCCCATCGACCTCAACGGCCTCGGCGCCCTCGACACCGCCGGCGCGTCGCTGCTCGTCGAACTGCTCGGCTCCGAGCGGCTGGGAAAATCCGCCGAACACCCTGACTGCACGATTTCCAGCGCCGACCGCGCCTTGCTGCAAACCGTGTATCGCTCGCTGACCGACTTCTGCGTGCCGATCAAGGAACCGGAAATCAGCGTCAGCGTGCAATTGCTGACCCGTATCGGCCGGGCCGTTGATACGGTCTGGCAGGACACTTTGCAGCTGCTCGGTTTCGTCGGCCTGATCCTCGAAACCATCGCTCGCAGCCTGTTCCGGCCCAAGCGCTGGCGGATCACGCCGATGATCGCCCACATCGAACAGACCGGCCTCGACGCCGCGCCCATCGTCGCGTTGCTGACCTTTCTGGTGGGCGCGGTGGTGGCGTTCCTCGGGGCGACGGTGCTGGCCAGTTTCGGCGCCAGCGTGTTCACCGTGGATCTGGTGGGCTTCGCCTTCCTGCGCGAGTTCGGGGTGCTGCTCACGGCGATTCTGATGGCCGGCCGCACCGCCAGTGCCTTTACCGCGCAGATCGGCTCGATGAAGGCCAACGAGGAAATCGACGCCATTCGCACCCTCGGCCTCGACCCCATGGAATTACTGGTGGTGCCCCGGGTGTTGGCGCTGCTGGTGGCGCTGCCGATGCTGACCTTTCTGGCGATGATCTGCGGGATCGTCGGTGGCGCAGTGGTCTGCGCGGTGTCGCTGGATATCTCGCCGGCGATGTTCCTGTCGCTGTTGCAAAGCGACATAGGGATTCAACATTTCCTGGTGGGCCTGGTCAAAGCCCCGATCTTCGCGTTCCTGATTGCCGCCATCGGCTGTCTGGAAGGCTTCAAGGTCAGCGGCAGCGCCGAATCGGTCGGCGCCCACACCACCTCAAGCGTGGTGCAATCGATTTTCGTGGTGATCGTGCTCGATGCGGTTGCCGCGCTGTTTTTCATGGAGATGGGCTGGTGAGTCGTCTACCCCGCGCGCCTTCCGAGGCGGTGATCGAAGTCCGTGGCCTGTGCAATCGCTTCGGCAGCCAGAGCGTGCACGAGAACCTCGACCTCGACTTGTACAAAGGCGAGATCCTGGCCGTGGTCGGCGGCTCCGGCAGCGGCAAGTCGGTGTTGCTGCGCAGTATCGTCGGCTTGCGCCGGCCCAGCGAAGGCATGGTCAAGGTGTTCGGCCAGAACCTGCCGAGCCTGCCGGAGCATGAGCGTTCGCTGATCGAGCGGCGCTTTGGCGTGCTGTTCCAGAAAGGCGCGCTGTTCTCGTCGCTGACGGTCACCGAGAACGTCGCCCTGCCCCTGATCGAACACGCCGGCCTCAGCCGCGACGACGCCGAGCACCTGGCGGCGGTGAAGCTGGCGCTGGCCGGGCTGCCGCTGTCGGCGGCGGACAAGTACCCGGCTTCGCTGTCCGGCGGCATGATCAAACGCGCGGCACTGGCCCGGGCGCTGGCGCTGGACCCGGACATTCTGTTTCTCGACGAACCCACTGCCGGCCTGGATCCGATTGGCGCCGCGCAGTTCGACCAATTGATCCTGACCCTGCGTGATGCTTTGGGCCTGAGCGTGTTTCTGGTAACCCACGACCTCGACACGCTCTACACCATCACTGACCGCGTCGCGGTACTGGCGCAGAAGAAAGTTCTGGTGGCCGGTCCCATCGACGTGGTCTCGGAAACCGACGACGCGTGGATTCACGAATACTTCCACGGCCCTCGCGGCCGCTCGGCGCTGGACGCCGCCAAACAGCTCAACGAGGTCTGACATGGAAACCCGAGCCCATCATGTATTGATCGGCCTGTTCACGGTGATTGTGGTGGCAGGCGCCCTGCTCTTCGGTCTGTGGCTGGCCAAGTCCAGTGTCGACACCGAGTTCAAGGATTACGAAGTCGTGTTCAACGAGGCGGTCAGCGGGCTGTCCCGCGGCAGTCCGGTGCAGTACAGCGGGATCAAGGTCGGCGACGTGGTCAGCCTGCGCCTCGACCCGAAGGACCCGCGTCGAGTGCTGGCACGGATTCGCCTGGCTGGCGACACGCCGGTCAAGGAAGACACCGAGGCCAAACTGGCCTTGGCCGGGATCACCGGCACCTCGATCATCCAGCTCAGCGGGGGCACGCCGCAAAGCCCGAAACTCAAGGGCCATGACGGCAATCTGCCGACCATCGTCGCCTCGCCTTCGCCCATCTCGCGGCTGCTCAGCGACAGCAACGATTTGATGAGCGGGGTCACGACGTTGCTGAGTAATGCCAATCAGATGTTCTCTGCCGACAACATCGAGCGCGTGAGCAAAACCCTTGAACATCTGGAGCAGACCACCGGCTCGATCAACGATCAGCGCGGCGACCTGCGTCAGGCCATGCAGCAACTGGCGACGGTCGGCAAACAGGCCGGCAACATGCTTGAACAGACGTCCGCGTTGATGCGCAACGCCAACGGCCTGCTCAACGATCAGGGCAAACAGGCGCTCGGCAGCGCCGAGCAGGCGATGAAATCCCTGGAGCAGAGCAGCGCCACCATCAATGGTCTGTTGAGCAAGAATCAGAATTCCCTCGACAGCGGCATGCAGGGCCTCAACGGCCTGGCCCCGGCGATCCGCGAGCTGCGTGAAACCCTGAATTCGCTGCGCGCCATTTCCCAACGCCTGGAGGCCAACCCCAGCGGTTACCTGCTGGGCAGTGACAAGAACAAGGAGTTCACGCCATGAAGCTGATTCGCCTCGCCCTCCTCGCCGGCTTCACGCTGATCAGCGCGTGCTCGATCCTGCCCAAGTCCGAACCGTCGGATGTCTATCGCCTGCCGACGGCACAGGCGCCCGCCTCGGCCAGTTCGGCATCTACCCAGCACTGGTCGCTGCGCCTGAACAAACTGCAGGCCAGTGAAGCGCTGAACCGGCCGAGCATCGCGGTGATTCCTCAGGGCGATGTGATCAGCAGTTACAAGGCCTCGCGCTGGAGCGATCCGGCGCCGGTGCTGGTGCGTAACCGCTTGCTCGATGGCTTCCAGCGCGATGGCCGGGTGTCGCTGTTGAGCACCGACGACAGCAATTTCCAGGCGGACCTGGAACTGGGTGGCAGCCTGCAGGCGTTTCAGACCGAGTATCAGGGCACGCAGGCCAGCGTGGTGGTGCGGGTCGATGCGTTGCTGGTGCGCGGTTACGACCAGCGGATCCTCGCCAGTCGCCGCTTCGAAGAACGTCAGCCGCTCAGTGATGTGAAGGTGCCGGCGGTGGTGGCCGGCTTCGGTCAGGCCAGTGATCGCCTCACCGCGAAGGTGGTGGCGTGGGCGGTGGAGCAAGGGCAGAAAGTTGCCCCACCTGCCCGGCCCTGAATATCAGCCGAAGAACCAGTAGCAGACGCCGATAGCGCCGAGCACACCCGCCAGCTCGGCCAGCAGCGCGCAACCGACGGCATGCCGGGCGCGCTGAATGCCCACCGCGCCGAAGTACACCGCCAATACGTAGAACGTGGTTTCGGTGCTGCCCTGGATCGTCGCCGCCACCAGCGCCGGGAAGCTGTCCACGCCCGAGGTCTTCATCGTTTCGATCAGCATCGCCCGGGCGGCGCTGCCGGAGAACGGTTTGACCATCGCCGTCGGCAGCGCGTCAACGAAGCGTGTGTCCCACCCTGCCCACTCCACCAGATGACGGATGCCGTCGAGGCCGAAATCCAGTGCGCCCGATGCACGCAATACACCGATCGCGCAAAGCATCGCCACCAGATACGGCAGCAGGTTCTTGGCGACGTCGAAACCTTCCTTCGCGCCTTCGACGAAGGCCTCGTAAACCTTCACCTTGCGCAACGCGCCGATCACCAGGAACAGCATGATCAGGCCGAACAGCGTCAGGTTGCCGAGGATCGACGACAGGCCCGCCAGCGCAGTGGCCGACATTGTCGCGAGCAACGCCATGAAGCCGCCGAGGATCAGCGCGCCGGGAATCAGGTAAGCCAGCACCACCGGGTCCCACACGCGCAGGCGCTGCATGAACGCCACCGACAGGAAGCCGACGATGGTCGAGCAACTGGTCGCCAGCAGGATCGGCAGGAACACCAGCGTCGGGTCCGGCGCGCCTTGCTGGGCGCGATACATGAAGATCGTCACCGGCAGCAGGGTCAGGGACGAGGCATTCAGTACGAGGAACAGGATTTGCGCGTTGCTGGCGATGGTCGAGCTGGGGTTGAGCTCTTGCAGCGCCTTCATGGCTTTAAGGCCGATCGGCGTGGCGGCGTTGTCCAGGCCCAGACCGTTGGCGGCGAAGTTCAGGGTGATCAGGCCCAGCGCGGGATGTCCGGCTGGAACTTCCGGCATCAGCCGCAGGAACAGTGGCCCGAGCACTTTGGCCAGCCATTCAACGATGCCGGCCTTTTCGGCAATGCGCAGGAAGCCCAGCCACAGGGTCAGCGTGCCGAACAGCAGCACCATGACTTCGACCGACAGCTTGGCCATGGCAAAAATGCTTTCCACCATCGCCGCGAAGATCCCGGCGTTGCCGCCGATCAGCCATTGCCCCAGCGCCGAAACGGCTGCCACGACGAAGAAGCCAAGCCACAGGCCATTAAGCATCAGTCAAATCCCCCGGAAGATGCGGCGAATGATAGCGGGGTCGCCAGAAACGACAAACCCCGGATTTCTCCGGGGTTTGTTGGTAAGGCTTGCATCAACCACTGTGGGAGCGGGCTTGCCCGCGATGGCGGTGTTCATTCAGCGAATATGTTGAATGTGCGCACCTCATCGCTGGCAAGCCAGCTCCCACAGGGTTTTGCATCAGTTTTTGGAGATTTCACCGGCCGGCAGTTTTTCCTTGCTGCGCCAGTGCGGCAGCGAGTTCCAGTAGCGCTGGCCCTTGGCGTCGTCGTACATGCCTTCCCAACGGGCGATGACCAGTACGGCGAGGGCGTTGCCGATCACGTTCAGGGCGGTACGCGCCATGTCCATCACACGGTCGACACCGGCGATGAAGGCCAGGCCTTCCAGCGGGATACCCACGCTGCCCAGAGTGGCCAGCAGTACCACGAAGGACACGCCCGGCACGCCGGCGATACCTTTGGAGGTCACCATCAGGGTCAGGACCAGCAGCAGTTGCTGGCTGATCGACAGGTCAATGCCGTACAGCTGGGCAATGAAGATCGCCGCGATGGACTGGTACAGGGTCGAACCGTCGAGGTTGAACGAGTAGCCGGTCGGTACCACGAAGCTGCAGATGGCTTTCGGTGCGCCGTAGGCTTCCATCTTCTCGATCACCCGTGGCAGTACGGTTTCCGAGGAGGCGGTGGAGTAAGCCAGCACCAGCTCATCCTTGAAGATGCGCATCAGCTTGATCACCGAGAAACCGAACAGCTTGGCGATCAGGCCCAGAATCACGAAGGCGAAGAAGGCGATGGCGACGTAAACCAGGATCACCAGCTTGGCCAGCGGCAGCAGCGAGGCGAAACCGAAGTTGGCCACGGTCACCGCGATCAGAGCGAATACGCCGATCGGGGCGTAGTTCATGATCATGTGGGTGACTTTGAACATGCTTTCCGAGACGCCCTGGAACATCTTCACCAGCGGCTCGCGCAGGTCCGACTGCAGGCTCGACAGACCGAGACCGAACAGCACGGAGAAGAAGATGATCGGCAGCATTTCGCCGCGGGCCATAGCCGCGAAGATGTTCGACGGGATCAGGTTGAGGATGGTCTCGATGAACGCGTGTTCATGCTGCACTTCGGCGGCGGTCGCCTCGTACTTGGAGATATCGACGGTGCCCAGGGTGCTCATGTCGATGCCGGCACCCGGATGGAACAGGTTGGCCAGCAGCAGGCCGACAACAATGGCGATGGTAGTGACGATTTCGAAGTAGATGATGGTCTTCAGGCCGATGCGCCCGAGCTTCTTGGCGTCGCCCACGCCGGCAATGCCGACGATCAGGGAAGAGATGACGATCGGGATCACGATCATCTTGATCAGACGGATAAAGATATCGCCTGCCGGTTGCAGGACGTTGCTGATCCACCAGGCCTTCTCGGCACTGAAATGGTTGAGCAACGCACCGATTGCAATCCCCAATACCAGACCGATGAGGATCTGCCAGGCGAGGCTAAGCTTTGCCTTCTTCATTATCTTTACCCTTACTTGCGTTTGACTCAGGCACATGCAGGAACTGGAACGCTCATCAGCGGAAAAGTCTGTGCATCTGCCTCCGTATAAGGTGCCCCGAAGCGCGTGTTTACGGCTCTCCGGCAGGCGAAAAAAGGCGCAACTATTCCGATGCAAGGTTGCGCCGTCTAATGCCGTAAACGCCTACCCTATGCCGAATCGGCATGAGCTTTTTTAAATGAAACTGGCGTCCCAACCGGTTCGAATACGACATTTCGGCAGGCATAAGTGCCGTGAACCGGCCATTACAGCGTAGGTTGGTTATTTTTTGAACGAGTGATTTCGACGAAAAATTTGGGAAAAAGCCTACGTTCGGAAACTAAATGTCCGACTTGGTGGATCGACTCTTTCTCGATATACGGTCGCCAGGAAACACCGCGAAATGCTTTCGCACGCAGTGTGGGCGATAAAAATGAAGAGCAGAACGCTCTGGATCAACGTTTTGTCACGTTGAAAGCTCAGCGCAAGTCCGTCAAACCGCTTCGGTTGGCGAACTTGCGTCGCAGCTTTTACCCTGACCCGGCCCTCATCGCAGGCACTCCCTGTACCCGTAGGTCACTCCGACCCTGCAACAGTCAGAACGTCCCGGCCCCCTGGTCATGCACCGGCCTTCCTCGGGCCGACGCAATGGAGGACAGCCTTTCGGCTGCCCTCGTGTTCAATACCAGTTCGGATCTTTCTTCAGCGTTTCCATCAACAGATCCTGCATGCCCTGGTCGGGCTTGCCGAGGAAGCGGTAGGTGGCATGTCGCGTTGGCGACTTGTCTGCCGGCAGCCCTTCAGGCACATCCACAAGCATGGCGTAAGCGTCTTTCTTGTCGAAACTGAACGCGACGATCAAGCGATGGTTCATGCACTTGTCTGCGGATTCGCAGAGCGGGCCGACCAGATACTTGTCGCCATCTTCGGTTACGGCATTCATCTGCTGGTCAGGCGTACCGGACAGGTTCATCACCCATTCCGGCAGGCGTTCTTCCTTCTTCACCACACCTTCCCAGGTTTCCCTGTATTGCGGGTCGGAACTCAACAGTTCGTTGACCCGCGCCTGGCCGTCATTGGCCGCCATCGCCATGGCACTACCGCCCAGGAGCAGGGCGGCTGCCAGTGTCTTTAAACCCTTCATGTTCAACCTCGACCGCGACGGCCAAAGAAGAAGGAAGCGATGAACATCACCAGGAACACGACAAAGAGAATCTTGGCGATACCCGTGGCGGTGCCCGCGATACCACCGAAGCCCAGTACTGCAGCGATGATGGCAATGATCAGGAATGTGATTGCCCAGCTCAACATGGTGATTCTCCTTGCTTCTATTTAGGGATGTTGCCGGTCTCGGCGCGGGGACGCCCAGATTCGTTGATCAGAAAACCCAGCGTTCTTCACGGGGCATGTCGCCCAGTGGCTGTGGCTGGTCGACGTCCATCATGCGCATCGCGCCGTTGTCGGCCTGGCTGCTGCTGACGGCGCTGAAGTGCGTCTGCGTCGCGTGTTGCATCGAGATCAAAGGCTCAGGTTGCTGACTGTGCTCCCAGCGCAGGTATTGCTGGCAGGCGATCAAAGTGATCAGCAGCGCAAGTGCGCCAAACAGGGCCTGCTGCAAGTGCAGTGGCGAGATACGCATTTGGGCGGCACGTAGGCGAGTCATCCTGGGTTCCTCACTCTTGTTCGATTGGGGCAGTGCATATCTGCCCGGGCTGAAAGAGGTATTGCAGCCTGCGTGCCAGCTTTTTTGTTTGAAAAAAACCAATAAAATCAGCTAGTTACAAACGGTATGAAAATTCCTGACGACGCATCTTGCACGATGGTCCGCATAGGGTCGTGCGTAATGCACGATTATTTCGTAGGAGAAATCATTATTTTTGAATTGAGGACAGGGTACGGATGTCAGAAAAGTAGGCAGGAAACCGACCTGAAACTGTGCGATGTTTAAAAAACCAATGAAATCAGTGGATTAGCCGTTAGGGCAGGAGAGAGCTACCCTGCTATGACTGGAATCGATCAGAATCAACCATGCAACTTGCCCGATTTTTCCGGGACTAACCCAAGACATTCACTTATGGAGCGTAGGAAAAATGGAATCAGCCACTGAGCACCAAGGCCGCATTCTGCTGGTGGACGATGAATCCGCCATCCTGCGAACCTTTCGTTATTGCCTCGAAGACGAAGGTTATACCGTCGCCACCGCCAACAGCGCGGCTCAGGCTGACGCGCTGCTGCAACGCCAAGTGTTCGACCTGTGCTTCCTTGATTTGCGCCTGGGTGAAGACAACGGCCTGGATGTATTGGCGCAGATGCGCATTCAGGCGCCGTGGATGCGGGTGGTGATCGTCACCGCGCATTCGGCCGTCGATACCGCGGTAGACGCGATTCAGGCCGGCGCTGCCGATTATCTGGTCAAACCGTGCAGCCCGGATCAATTGCGCCTTGCGACAGCCAAGCAGCTTGAAGTGCGCCAGCTGTCGGCGCGTCTGGAAGCCCTCGAAGGCGAGATCCGCAAACCCAAGGACGGTCTCGATTCCCACAGCCCGGCGATGAAGGTCGTACTGGAAACCGCGCGGCAAGTGGCGGGCACCGACGCCAATATTCTGATCCTCGGCGAGTCCGGCACCGGTAAAGGTGAACTGGCCCGAGCCATTCACGGCTGGAGCAAGCGCGAGAAGAAATCCTGCGTCACCATCAATTGCCCGTCGCTGACCGCCGAACTGATGGAAAGCGAGCTGTTCGGTCACAGTCGTGGCGCGTTCACCGGGGCCAGCGAAAGCACGCTGGGTCGGGTTAACCAAGCCGATGGCGGCACGCTGTTTCTCGACGAGATCGGCGATTTTCCGCTGACGTTGCAACCCAAGTTGCTGCGTTTCATCCAGGACAAGGAATACGAGCGGGTAGGGGATCCGGTCACCCGCCGCGCCGATGTGCGTATTCTCGCCGCCACCAACCTCAATCTTGAAGACATGGTGCGCGACGGGCGTTTCCGTGAAGACCTGCTCTATCGCCTGAACGTCATCACCCTGCATTTGCCGCCGCTGCGCGAACGGGCCGAAGACATCCTGACCCTGGCCGACCGTTTCCTCGCTCGCTTCGTGAAGGAATACGCGCGCCCCGCGCGGGGTTTCAGTGATGAGGCTCGTGAAGCACTGTTGGGTTATCGCTGGCCCGGCAATATCCGCGAGCTGCGTAACGTGGTCGAGCGGGCGAGCATCATCTGCCCGCAGGAGCGTGTGGAAATCAGCCACCTCGGCATGGCCGAACAACCGGCGAACAACGCGCCACGGGTTGGCGCCGCGCTGAGCCTCGACGAGCTGGAGAAAGCCCACATCGGCGCGGTACTGGCGACTGCCGGCACTCTTGATCAGGCCGCCAAGACTCTGGGGATCGACGCCTCGACCCTGTATCGCAAGCGCAAGCAGTACAACCTGTGAGCATCCGCCGATGAAACTGGCGATGAAGTTGCGGACTCGCTTGTTCCTGAGCATTTCCGCGCTGATCACCGTGGCCTTGCTCGGACTGATGCTCGGGCTGGTCAGCGTGATGCAGATGGCCGGGACTCAGGAGGCGCTGATCCGCAACAACTTCGTCACCCTCGATCTGGGGCTCAAGCTGCGGCAGACGCTTGGCGATCAACTGATCATGATGCTTGCCGAGAAACCCGATCCCGTGGCGTTCGAAGCATCCAAACAACGCTATTTCGAATTGCTCGACGAGGGTATCGCCCAAGAGCAGAAAAACGACAATCGCCAATATGGCTTCAGTCAGGCGAAGAGCGATTACCTGACCTTCCTTGAGGCGTTCGATATCTCCCGCGATCCGGGCGCCGCCCTGAGTGGTAGTGGCGACTTGCGCGAACGATTCAACACCCTGCGTAACGGTTTGATCACCGAGCACAAGCACGCGCTGGATAACATCAACGCTGTCCAGCACGCTGCCCGTGACCGGGCGCTGCTGATTTCCGGCCTGCTCGGGCTGGTGGGGCTGGCAGTGCTGATCATTGGTTTTGTTACCGCCCAGGGCATTGCGCGGCGTTTTGGTGCGCCGATCGAAGCGTTGGCCAAAGCGGCGGACAATATCGGCCAGGGCAATTTCGAAGTGACCCTGCCGGTGTCCTCGGCGATGGAGATCAATCTGTTGACGCGCCGCTTCGGGCTGATGGCCGAAGCCCTGCGCGAGCATCAGGCGACCAATGTCGACGAACTGCTCGCTGGCCAGCAGCGCCTGCAAGCGGTACTCGACAGCATCGATGATGGTTTGCTGATGATCGACCGTCAGGGTCGTCTGGAACACTTGAACCCGGTGGCCCAGCGACAATTGGGCTGGGAAAGCGACCGTTTCGGCGAGGGCCTGGGCACAGCGCTTCAACGTCCGGAGCTGGATGCACAACTTCAATTGGTATTGCGCGGCGGCACCCTCGAGCGGGCGCCGGAAGACTTGAGCATCGAGGTCGATGGCGAGTCGCGCCTGCTGACCTACAGCCTTACGCCGGTCAGCCATACCCAGGGGCATATCCTAGGCGCCGTGATGGTTTTGCATGACGTCACCGAGCAGCGCGCCTTCGAACGGGTGCGCAGCGAGTTCGTGCTGCGCGCGTCTCACGAATTGCGCACACCGGTCACGGGCATGCACATGGCTTTCGGGCTGTTCCGCGAGCGGGCTAAGTTTCCTCCGGAGTCGCGCGAGTCCGACCTGCTCGACACGGTCAATGAAGAAATGCAGCGCCTGATGCAGTTGATCAACGATCTGCTCAACTTTTCGCGTTATCAGAGCGGTTTGCAGAAGCTCACGCTGGCGCCGTGCTCCATCGAGGATCTGCTGGAGCAGGCGCGTTTGCGTTTCGCCGATTCGGCGGCGCAGAAGGGCGTTACCCTGCAAGTCGAAGCGCAAGGCCCGCTGCCACGCTTGCAGGCGGATCAGGCGCAGCTCGATCGAGTCCTCGACAACCTGATCGACAACGCCTTGCGCCACACGGCGCGCGACGGTCTGATCCGCTTGCAGGCCCGGCGCCATGGCGAACGGGTGATCATCAGCGTCGAAGACAACGGCGAAGGGATTGCCTACGGTCAACAAGGGCGGATCTTCGAACCGTTCGTTCAAGTCGGGCGCAAGAAGGGCGGAGCCGGGCTGGGTCTGGCGCTGTGCAAGGAAATTGTGCAGTTGCACGGTGGGCGGATGGGCGTTTACTCGCGGCCGGGGCAGGGCACGCAGTTCTACATGGCGCTGGCGGTCTAGGCTTCGTCGTCGATCCGGCGGCCGGCGAGCCGCCGTCCACGAGTGATCAGTTCAATGAACTGCACCGCGCTCAGGGCATGCGCGAACAGCCAGCCCTGGCCGAATTTCACCCCTTCGCTGCTCAGCAGTGCTGCCTGGGACTCGAATTCGATCCCTTCGGCGATCACCTTCAGGTCCAGCGCCTGAGCCATGTGAATGATGTGCGGCGCGACACCGCTGCTGGCGGCGTCATGGCCGAGGGCGTCGATGAAGGCCTTGTCGATCTTCAGGCAATCCACCGGCAAGGTTTGCAGGTAGGCGAGGCTGCAATAGCCGGTGCCGAAATCGTCGATCAGCACCTGATGGCCGACATCCCGCAGTGCTTGCAGGTTTTCCCGGGCTACCACCACATCGATCAGGCCGCGTTCGGTCACCTCGAAAGCAATCTGCCGCGCCGCGACTCTATGCAGGGTCAACAGCCGCGCCATGACCTGGCCGATGCGCGGCACCATCACGTCGCAGGCGGCCAGGTTCACCGAGATGTACAGCTGCGGATTGGCTCGCAGCAATTGGCCGAGCTGCTCGAGTAAGCGTTGCAGGACGAAGTCGGTCATCTGGCGAATCTGCCCCGTGTTCTCGGCCATCGGGATGAACAGGTCGGGGCTGGTCAGCGTGCCGTCCGGTCGTCGCCAGCGCAGCAGGGCTTCGGCGCCGACGCAGTTGCGGCTGTCGAGATCGAAGATCGGTTGATAAAGCACCTGCAACTCGCCACGGCGGATGGCGCCGTGCAGCTCGGCGTCGAGCGACTGGCGCTGGCGCACGACCCAGAACACCAGAACGCCCACCAGCGCACCGAGCACCAGACAGAAAGGCACCATCCACCACCAGAGCTCCGGAATATGCATGCCCGTGCGCGGGCTGATCAGCACTAGTTGGTATTCCGGGTTGTCGGTTGGCATGCGGTAAATCAGATGCGACTGGGTGACTTGCAGCGCGTTCGGGGTTTTCGGCGGCCAGGGTTCGGTGGGTGGCCATGCCTGTGGAACGCCGAGTACCGGAATCGCCCGGGTCCCGTGATCCAGCACTACCAACAGGCTGCTGCCGGGCAACAGGTCGACCATGTCGGTGAGATGTCCGCGCGAGGTGGCTACGCGAAAGTTGCCGCGTCCGAGCATCAGCGCCGCGCGGTTTTCATCGGGTTCGGTGGTGGTGTTCAGCCAGTAGCTGTAGGTCGGGCCCTTGATGTCCGGAGGACGGATCACCGACAGGCCTTCCTGGCGCGGACGGTTGGAGCAGATCCGCGTGGCGTCCATGTAGGCCGCTTCATAGACGAAGCGGTAGTTGAACGTCACTTGCTGCAACGTCGCGATCATTTCGTCGTCGCAGCTGCGCAAGGGCTGGGCTTCAAGGTCGTCGAGGCTTTCGCGCAACTGGCCGAACAGTTGCTCCAGACGCGCCAGGAACCGCTCGCCCTGGGCGTTCATTTCCTGGCTTTCGCTTTGTTCGACCTGGCGCATGGCCACGAACAGCCCGCCGGTGATCAGCAGGCTCGCACTGAGGACAGCCGCGATCATCGCCAGAAACCAGGGGCGATAAAACCAGCTACGCAGCGTCTCTCGGGTAGCAACCATCATGGATATCCGAAGAATTACCAATGAGTTATAGCTGCTGATTACACTTTCGCCCTGACCGTCGGGCGGGCGTCATTATTTTGTCTGATTCAACACCAGCAGCAACGCTGCCGTTTGCGCGTCCGGCGTACCGTCAAAGCGCGTAGGGCGGTAGTGCATCTGGAAGGCCGCGAGCACATGCCGGGTCGCCACATCCAGCTCGCCGGTCTGTGGCGTCGAGTAGCCCAGGCGCGCCAGTTGGCTCTGGAACCAGGTGATGCTCGGCAGTTCGGCGTTGAATTGCGCCTGCTGGCGTGCCACCGCTTGTTCGTTGGGCCAGAGCCCCAGCCCTTCGGCCGCCAGACGCTTCCAGGGGAACAGCGGACCCGGGTCGAGCTTGCGCAACGGGGCGATGTCGCTATGGCCGATGATGTGGCGCGGGCTGATGCCCTGGCGTTTGCTGATGTCCTTGAGCAGAACGATCAGCGACTGCACCTGGGCTTCGCTGTAGGGATACCAGAGGCGACCGGTCGGTGTGTCCTTGAAGCCCGGATTGACGATCTCGATGCCGATCGAGCTGGAGTTGAGCCAGGTACGACCTTGCCATTCGCTTTCGCCGGCGTGCCAGGCACGCAGGTTTTCGTCCATCAGTTTGTAGATGGTGGCGCTCTTGTCGTCGCCGATCAGGTAATGACTGCTGACTTCGCCGTGGGTCAGCAACTGCAATGAGCGTTCGAGTGATGCAGAGGTGTAGTGCACGATCACGAACTGCACACGGCTGTCGTGATTGACCGAAGGGTGGCTGGTGTCAAAACGCGGCCCGCTGGCACAACCGGCCAGTAAGAGTAGCGACGCGAGGAGGGTAAAAAATTTCATGGCAGAGGGCAGTACACGCAAGACGATAATGCAACAGTGTAACGTATCGCCTTGCGCTACGACGCTTGAATGGCTGATTTAAACAATATGGAACAATTGCCTCAGCCCAGCTCCACCCGGTTTCGCCCTGCGTTTTTCGCCCGATAAAGCGCCTGATCGGCTCTTTTGAGTACCAGATCGCTGTGCTCACCCGCCCGGAACGTCGTCAGACCCATGGAAACGGTGATCGTGACGCGCTCACCCTTGAAGTGAAATGGGCAGGCTTCGATGGCCGCGCGCAGGGTTTCCAAAAACTTGGCACCGACGGCGGGCGGTGTTGCCGGCAGCAGTAATACAAATTCCTCTCCGCCAAACCGGGCAATGAAATCGTTGCCACGCATACGCTTGCGCAGCACCGTGGCGATGATCTTCAACACCTTGTCGCCCGCCAGGTGGCCGTAGTTGTCGTTGATCCGTTTGAAGTGATCGAGGTCGAGCATGGCGAGGCTCAAAGTGTTGCCGTGCTGCTGCCATTGGGCAATCTCATGTTCGAGCCGTTCGGTCCAGGCGGCGCGGTTGGGCAAGCCGGTGAGCGGATCGATCAGGGCTTTCTGGCGCTGCTCTTCAAGGTGTTCGCGATAGCCCAGCGCTTCCTGCTCCATGTGCGCGACGCGCTCGGCCAGGCTTTTCAGGCGCACAGCCACTTCCTGCTCCCGGGCGTCACGCTGTTTCTGATGCTGATCCATCGTGCCGAGCAGGCCTTCGAGGTGGTTTTCCAGCACCTGCTTCAAATCGTCCAGATCGGCCGCTTCCTGCACGCTGTTCTGCAAGCCGTCGACCTGCTCGCGGATCTGCGTGTCCATCGCCCGCGCTGCAGAACTGTTGTCGGCGTGGCCTTCGCTGGCGGCCTGCAGATTGCTCTGAAACGCTTCGAGCCGCTCGTTGAGTTGCTGCAAATAAGCTTCGAATTCGTGCTGGCCGCTGTCGGTAATCGCCAGCATCAAAGTCGCCAGATCGTCGAGGATCGGCAACAGTTCGTACCAGTTCAGCCCATTCTTCAGCCGGTCGCGCATCGCCTCTGCTTGCGGGCGGTGGCGCTCCGGCAAGGTCAGGTCGTCCAGCAACCCGATCAGCGTGTCTTCGATGTGTTTGGCGACCGAACTGTAGGACGGTTCCGGCGAGTCCGGCAGGGCGTAAAGGATATCGTGCTCGGATTGCTCCGGATCGATTGCGGCCAATGCCTGGGCGATGGGCTCGGGGATGGGCAGGCTGTCGAGGATCACGGGCGGCGGGGTATCGCCGGGGTGGATCAGTTCGTCCGGGTTGATGGCTGTTGGCACTGCCGGCGCGAAAACCGGAGGAGGCGTAAAGGCCTGCGGCTCCGGTTCAGGCTCGGCGGGTTCTGGTTCGCTGGGGGCGGAGGGGGATTCGGTGAGGATTCTGGCCGGCTCGAAGGCCACCACCTCCGGCTCCGCATGATATTCGGGGGTTGGCGCTGGAGTTTTCGCGGGTTCGGCCACGGGGGCGGCGACCGGTGCCTGGCTGACGGGCGCAGGGGCGACCGGTTCGGCGGTCGTGACAGGCGCTTCCTGCAAGGGCGCGGTTTCATGCGTGACGGGCGGTTGTTCTGTTTGTGCCGGTAGTACGACCGCCGCGGGCTGCATCACTGGAACAGGCGCTTCCTCGTTGTCGCGGCTGCCGAACAGACGCTGCAACAACCCCGGTCGTCCCGGTTCCGCCGGCGTCTCCAGCTGGCTCAAGGCCTTGCCTTGCAAGCCGCTGAGCTCGCTGAGCAACAGCGGCATTTCCCTTGCCTGACTTACCCGGCCGTCCAGCTGCTTGGCGAATTTCTTCAGCGGCTGGGCCACATCTCGGGGCAGCGGGAGAGATTGCAACTGAGTAACCAGCGCAGTCAGTGCGGTGCTGACCTGTTCGATCCGGGTTTCCCGGCGCTGCTCGGAATCGAGCACGGCTTTTTCCAGGCGAGGGAGCAGGGCGGCGAGGCCGGCGTCCATGTCATCGGTGCGCACCACGTCGCGCATCTCTTTCATGCATTGATCGACCACGCGGTCGGTGCCTTCCGCCGCCAGGGTGCTGCGCACCAGACCACGGCGCAGCAGGTCGAGCCGGGCGTCCCATCGACGTTCAAGCTTTTCCTGTTGTTCGATGCTTTTGAGGTATTTCTCTTTCCAGCGCTGGGCTTCGTCGCTCATTCAGGGGTTCCGCGAAGGGCAGTGCTCAACGCGGGCAATGCATCGGCCGTGAGCGAACCCGGCAGACGAATCTCTACCGCGACCGGCAGGTGATCGGAAATCGGTTGTGCCAGCACTTCGACCTTTTCCAGGGTCAGGGTCGGGCTGAGCAGAATATGGTCCAGGCAGCGCTGCGGGCGCCAGCTGGGGAATGTCGCTTCGAGTTGCGGGGCCAGCAGGCCGAGGTCGCGCAACGGCGAGTGTTGCAGCAGATCGCTGGCGTGGGTGTTCATGTCGCCCATCAGCACCTGATGCTTGTAGCCGCCGATCAGTTCGCGGATGTAGGCCAGTTGCATGCTGCGCACCCGGGCGCCGAGCGCCAGGTGCATCATCACCACCACCAGCGCTTCCGGGCCTTCGCCGAAGCGCACCAGAATCGCACCGCGTCCCTTCGGACCCGGCAGCGGATGGTCTTCGATCGCCCACGGCCGCAGGCGACTGAGCACGCCATTGCTGTGCTGGGCCAGTCGGCCAAGGTTGCGATTGAGTTGTTGATACCAGTAGGGGAAGGCGCCGAGCTGGGCCAGGTGTTCGACCTGATTGACGTAGCCTGAACGCAGGCTGCCGCCATCGGCTTCCTGCAGGGCGACCAGATCGAAGTCGCCGAGCAGATTACCGATCTTTTGCAGATTGCTGGAGCGCCCTGGGTGCGGCAGCAGATGCTGCCAGCTGCGGGTCAGGTAGTGCCGATAGCGCTCGGTGCTGATGCCGACCTGAATATTGAAGCTGAGCAAGCGCAGACGGCTGTCTGCGGGCAGGCCCGTCGATTCCAGGTGATGCTCGTTGACCTGCGGTTCATGCAGGCCAACGACGCGTTCGGTTCCCCAGCGGCGCATGGCGATTGCCGCGCTTAGTTGGCGGCTGCCTTGTTGGCCGCTCGCTCTTTGGCCACCAGTTGATCAGCCAGTTTCAGTGCCTGTTCGGCGCCGCCGGCGGAGCCGATATCGAAGCGGTACTTACCGTTGACGATCATGGTTGGAACGCCGGTGATTTCATATTTCTTGGCCAGTTCGCGGGCTTTCACGATCTGCCCTTTGATCGCGAACGAGTCGAAGGTCGCCAGGAACTTGTCCTTGTCCACGCCTTGAGTGGCGAGGAAATCGGCCATGTCGTTCTTGTCGGTCAGCTTCTTGTGTTCTTTCTGGATGGCGTTGAATACGGCAGCGTGCACGTTGTGCTCGACGCCCATGGCTTCCAGGGTCAGGAACATTTGACCGTGAGCGTCCCACGGGCCACCGAACATCGCAGGAATGCGTACGAAGTTGACGTCGGACGGCAGTTTTTCAACCCACGGATTGATCACCGGCTCGAACGCGTAGCAATGCGGGCAGCCATACCAGAACAGCTCGACCACTTCGATCTTGCCAGGCACGGCGACCGGCACCGGGTTGCTCAGTTCGACATAAGGGGCAGCAGGGGCTTCGGCGGCCTGGGCGGTCACGCCGAACAGGCTGGCAGCGACGAGGGCGGCGCTGATGATCAGATTACGCATGCTTTACTCCTGGACAATTTTGGTCGCCTCGCGCGACCTGTTTTCAGACAGATCCTGGCGGGCATGAGTTCTGTAGTGTAACGGCAGCGGCCACAAAAAAGGGCGGCCAAAGCCACCCTTTTTATACTTGCTGCAACGGATTAATCGAGCGTTAACGTGGCAGGCGTTGGCCATTGCACGCAGCGCTCGAATCGCGCGTCTTAGTGCAGGCCCTGAATGTAGCTGGAGACTGCCGCGATGTCTTCGTCGCTCAGCTTGCGGGCGATGGTGCGCATGGTCATCGCGTCGCCGTCGTTGTTGCGGCCGGCTTCTTCCTTGCGGAAATCGGTCAGCTGCTTGGCGATGTACTGAGCGTGTTGGCCACCCAGGTGCGGGAAGCCGGCGGCTGCGTTGCCGGCGCCGTTCGGCGAGTGGCAACCGGTGCAGGCTGGCAGGCCTTTCTCGAGGTTGCCGCCACGGAACAGGGCTTCACCGCGAGCGACGATCTTCGGATCGGCGGCGCCGACGCTGCCTTTCTGGCTGGCGAAGTAGGCGGCGATGTCGGCCAGGTCCTGATCGCTCAGGTTGGTCAGCAGGCCGGTCATTTCCAGAACGGTGCGCTTGCCCGACTTGATGTCGTGCAGTTGCTTGGTCAGGTAGCGTTCGCCCTGTCCGGCCAGTTTTGGAAAGTTTGGCGCCATGCTGTTGCCATCCGGGCCATGGCAGGCGCCGCATACGGCGGCTTTGGCCTGGCCTGCGGCTGCATCACCGGCAGCATGGGCGAAGCCTGAGATTCCCACGGTCAACAGCAGACTCACGATCAGTTTGTTCATCAGCTAATCCAACTACGGCTAAGGGTTAAGAGTTATGGACCGGGCTTACTCTCGCTCATCCAGAGGATGAGGGCCTGGTAATCCTCGGCACTGCAGTCCATGCACAAACCACGCGGCGGCATCGCCTTGAAACCCTGGGTCACGTGTTGCACCAGCGTCTCCATACCTTTCGCCAACCTCGGCGTCCAAGCTTCCTGATCGCCTCTTTTGGGCGCCATGGGTAGTTGGCCGGAATGACAGGCTCCACAAACACGGTTGTACACGGCTTCCGGATCCTGTGTAGCCTGTGCGCTGTAAAGCGGCATCAAGACTCCGGCAGCCAGCAGCCATTTCGTCATAAAACGACCTTTTCAGGGTTGAGAGCGTTCTGCGTTCTAATGCGCAATCAAGGTCTGTCGCTCTCGTGAACTTCATCCTTCGCTGGGACAAAGCACACACAAAATCTGCGGCATTATATACTGGCGTCACTGAAACGGAAGCGACACCGCGTTCCGCGCCTAATCCCGGCGCCGCCCACATCGGAAATCCCATGCAACTCAAGAATCCCATCCTCGGCCTGTGCCAACAGTCCACGTTCATGCTCAGTGCCGCCAAAGTCGATCAGTGCCCCGACGACGAAGGCTTCGAAGTGGCGTTCGCCGGTCGATCCAACGCCGGTAAATCCAGCGCGCTGAACACTCTGACTCACGCCAGCCTGGCGCGCACCTCGAAAACCCCGGGTCGCACACAGCTGTTGAACTTCTTCAAGCTAGACGATGAACGGCGTCTGGTCGACCTCCCGGGCTACGGTTATGCAAAAGTACCGATCCCGCTCAAGCAACACTGGCAGCGTCACCTTGAGGCCTACCTCGGTGGCCGCGAGAGTTTGAAGGGTTTGATTCTGATGATGGATATCCGTCATCCAATGACCGACTTCGATCTGCTGATGCTCGACTGGGCCGTTGCGGCCGGCATGCCGATGCACATCCTGCTGACCAAGGCCGACAAACTGACCTACGGCGCAGCCAAGAACACGCTGCTCAAGGTGCAGTCGGAAATCCGTAAGGGGTGGGGCGATCAAGTGACGATCCAGCTGTTCTCCGCCCCGAAACGCATGGGTCTGGAAGAGGCCTACACTGTGTTGGCAGGCTGGATGGAACTGGCAGATAAAGGCGTGGAAGCGGCGGCAGAGTAAGGGATTTCAAAACTGTCTGTGGTGCTGTCAGGCAAGGCAAAAGCACTGCTAAAAAGCGGAGTTTAGGGGACTTAAATGAGCATTTTTAGCAGTGCTTTTAACGCAGTATGACGGCGCCACAGGCAGTTTTGAGGCAAAAAAAGCCCCGGACTTCATATGGGGAGGGAGAAGTTCCGGGGTTTAAGTTCCGAACCGCTAGGGCGGGGTTCAGATATCTGCCAACACTTAACACAACATAGGAGCATCGAAGGGCTTCACCAGCCATTCAGTATCTCTGAGTGCCTTGGCGCAAGATTAGTTCAGATTCTTTTCAAAAAACTTTGGAATAAGCTCAAGAACGATCAGGCCTAAGCGCTTTTCAATGCCTTTGCCGCGACGCTCGGTCGCGGCAAAGTCCCGTTCCAGAGGCCTCAGTGCGCCTCGTCCCAGTTGTTGCCAATCCCCACTTCCACCAGCAACGGCACGTCCAGTTTTGCCGCTTCGCTCATGTGCACACGAATTTCTTCGCGAACCTGATCGACCAGATCCTCGCGAACCTCCAGCACCAGTTCGTCGTGCACCTGCAGGATGACTTTGGCGTCCAGCCCGGAAGCGCTCAGCCAGTTATCCACTGCCACCATAGCTTTCTTGATGATGTCCGCTGCGGTGCCCTGCATCGGCGCGTTGATCGCCGTGCGTTCGGCGGCGGCGCGTTCCTGCGGCTTGTTGGAGTTGATGTCCGGCAGATACAGGCGACGACCGAAAATTGTTTCCACAAAACCTTGATCCGCAGCCTGGGCGCGGGTGCGATCCATGTACTCGCGCACGCCCGGGTAACGCGCAAAGTAGGTGTCGATGTAGGCCTTGGCGGTCTTGGTGTCGACGCCGATGTCCTTGCCGAGCTTCTGCGCGCCCATGCCATAGATCAGGCCGAAGTTGATCGCCTTGGCGCCACGGCGCTGGTCGGACGTCACTTCGTTCAGCTCGACCTTGAACACTTCGGCCGCCGTGGCGGTGTGTACGTCCAGATTGTTGCGGAAGGCATTCATCAGGCCTTCGTCGCGGGACAGGTGGGCCATGATCCGCAGTTCGATCTGCGAATAGTCCGCCGCCAGCAGTTTGTAGCCTTTCGGCGCAACGAACGCCTGACGGATGCGTCGGCCTTCAGCAGTACGCACAGGAATGTTCTGCAGGTTCGGATCGCTCGACGACAGGCGACCGGTCGACGCAACGGCTTGATGGTATGAAGTGTGGATACGCCCTGTACGCGGGTTGATCTGCTCCGGCAGGCGATCGGTGTAGGTGCTTTTCAGCTTGCTCATGGAGCGGTGTTCCATCAGCACTTTTGGCAAGCGGTGTTCGTCTTCGGCCAGTTTCGCCAGCACTTCTTCGGCGGTGGACGGCTGGCCCTTGGCGGTCTTCTTCAGCACCGGGAGGCCGAGTTTCTCGTAGAGGATCACGCCCAGTTGCTTCGGCGAGCCGAGGTTGAACTCTTCACCGGCGATCTCGAACGCTTCGCGCTCCAGCGCGACCATCTTGTTGCCCAGCTCGATGCTCTGGATGCCGAGCAGTTCAGCGTCGACGAACGCGCCCTGGCGCTCGATGCGAGCGAGCACCGGCACCAGCGGGATCTCGATATCGGTCAGCACGCTGGCCAGGCTCGGGATGGCGCTGAGTTTTTCGAACAGCGTCTGGTGCAGGCGCAGGGTCACGTCGGCATCTTCGGCGGCGTAAGGCCCGGCCTGTTCCAGGGCGATCTGGTCGAAGGTCAGCTGTTTGGCGCCTTTGCCGGCGATGTCCTGGAAGCTCACGGTGGTGTGATCCAGGTACTTCTGCGCCAGGCTGTCCATGTCGTGACGGGTGGCGGTGGAGTTGAGTACGTAGGACTCAAGCATCGTGTCGAAGGCAATCCCGCGTACGGTAATGCCTTCATTCTGATCACCGCCGATGGCGCAATTGGCCAGGATGTTCATGTCGAACTTGGCGTGCTGGCCGACCTTGAGCTTGTTCGGGTCTTCGAGGATCGGCTTGAGCGCGCGCAGCACGGTGTCGCGATCCAGCTGCTCCGGTACGCCGATGTAGGAGTGGGTCAGCGGGATGTAGGCCGCTTCGTTGGCCTGCACCGCGAAGGACAGACCGACCAGTTGTGCCTGCTGGGCATCGATCCCGGTGGTTTCGGTGTCGAAGGCGAACAGCTTGGCGCTTTTCAGCTTTTCCAGCCAGACGTCGAATCGCGCCTGATCGAGGATGGTTTCGTACGCGGCTTCAGCCGGAGCGGCAGGCACTTCTTCTTCGGCAGGCGCGCTGAACAGATCGCCGGCCGGCGCAGGCTCGGTGGCAGCGCTCAGTTCCAGACGTTTGGCATCCCGCTCCAGATCGTTGATCCAGCTCTTGAACTCCAGCAGGGTGTAGAGCTCAAGCAGTTTGGCCGGATCTTCCGGGCCCATTTGCAGGTCGTCGAGGCCGATATCCAGTGGCACGTCGACCTTGATGGTCGCCAGTTGATAGGAGAGGAACGCCATCTCCTTGTGTTCTTCGAGCTTGGCTGGCAGGGTCTTGGCGCCGCGAATCGGCAGGGTCGGCACGATGTCGAGCTGCGCATACAGCTCGGTCAGACCGCCGTTGACCCCCACCAGCAGGCCGGAAGCAGTCTTCGGGCCGATGCCGGGAACGCCGGGGATGTTGTCGGAAGAATCGCCCATAAGGGCCAGATAATCGATGATCTGCTCGGGAGCGACGCCGAATTTCTCCTTCACGCCTTCCACGTCCATCGAGCTACCGGACATGGTGTTGACCAAGGTAATGTGCCCGTCGACCAGTTGCGCCATGTCCTTGTCGCCGGTGGAGATGATCACCGGGCGGTCGGCGGCCGCGCTGCTGCGGGCCAGGGTGCCGATCACGTCATCGGCCTCGACGCCTTCGACACACAGCAGCGGAAAACCGAGAGCGATCACGCTCTGGTGCAGCGGTTCGATCTGCACGCGCATGTCGTCGGGCATGCTTGGGCGGTTGGCCTTGTA
Organism: Pseudomonas sp. 9.2(2024); assembly: GCF_039695385.1. Classification (NCBI taxonomy): domain Bacteria; kingdom Pseudomonadati; phylum Pseudomonadota; class Gammaproteobacteria; order Pseudomonadales; family Pseudomonadaceae; genus Pseudomonas; species Pseudomonas sp. 9.2(2024). The sequence goes on from NZ_CP155585.1 coordinate 285,250, forward strand.
TTCGGCGTACATCTCATCGCGAAATGTCCCACCCTTGGCGTCGAACACCACGGCGAACGGGCTGTCCGGATACTGCTTGCGCAGGCTCTTGAGCATGTTCAGCACGCCTTTGACCGCACCGGTCGGCAGGCCTTTGGAGGTGGTCAGCGGTGGCAGCGCGTGAAAGGCGCGGTACAGGTAAGACGAACCGTCCACCAGGACGAGGGGGGCTTGGCTCATGAGCAGAATCAACCTTTTCGGCGGGCCCGGCGCTAGAATAGCGGGACCGTTGACGACAAAGGGACAAGGTTATCATGCGTACGTTAAATCGCTTGCTGCTGGTCAGTCTGATTGCTGTCTCACCGCTGGCCGCGATCGCGGCGGATGATGCGCCATCGTCGGAGCCGGAAGTTACCATTAGCACGCACACGGAAGGCGACAAGGTCATTCAGGAATACAGCCGGAGTGGATTCGTGTATGCGATCAAGGTCACACCGAAGGTCGGCAAACCCTATTTCCTGGTGCGCGCCGATGGTACGGACGCGAATTACATCCGGTCCGACCAGCCGAATATGTTGATTCCAGCGTGGGAAATCTTTACCTGGAAGTAAGTTTCCTGACTTTTAATCGGCGCCGTTTGATGGCGGCGCCAGAACTGAGCAGTTTTTAACCATGTCTGTGTTTACCCCCCTGGCTCGGCCCGAGCTGGAAACCTTTCTCGCCCCCTACGGGCTCGGCCGTCTGCTCGATTTCCAGGGGATCGCCGCCGGCAGCGAAAACACCAACTTCTTCATCAGCATGGAAAAGGGCGAGTTCGTCCTGACCTTGGTCGAGCGCGGCCCGGTGCAGGAAATGCCGTTCTTCATCGACCTGCTCGACGTGTTGCACGAAGCCGATCTGCCGGTGCCTTACGCACTGCGCACCACTGACGGCGTGGCCCTGCGCGAGCTGAAAGGCAAACCGGCGCTGCTACAACCGCGTCTGGCCGGCAAGCACATCAAGCAGGCCAACGCCCAGCATTGTGCGCAGGTCGGTGAGTTGCAGGCGCACCTGCACCTGGCGACCCAGGGCGACAACATGATCAAGCGCAAGACCGATCGTGGCCTGGACTGGATGCTGGAAGAGGGCACGCAGTTTCTCTCGCACCTGAGCGATGAACCTCGTGCGCTCCTGCAAACCGCGCTGGACGAAATCACCCGACAGAAAGAGAAAATTCTCGCACTGCCACGGGCGAACATTCACGCCGACCTGTTCCGCGACAACGCGATGTTCGAAGGCACGCATCTGACCGGGCTGATCGACTTCTACAACGCCTGCTCTGGTCCGATGCTTTATGACGTGGCGATTGCCCTGAACGACTGGTGCTCGGACGATGACGGCCTGATCGACGGCCCGCGTGCGCGTGCATTCTTGGGTGCCTACGCGGCACTGCGTCCGTTCACGGCGGCCGAGGCCGAGTTGTGGCCGACCATGCTGCGCGTGGCATGCGTGCGGTTCTGGCTGTCGCGCCTGATCGCGGCGGAATCGTTCGCCGGGCAGGACGTGCTGATCCACGATCCGAAAGAGTTCGAGCAGCGTCTGGCACAGCGTCAGACGGTCAGTACGCCGCTACCTTTCGCCCTGTAAAAGAAAAAACCGCAGCCTGTGCAGGCTGCGGTTTTTTGTATCAGAGCGATTCGAGACAACCCGCCAGATCATTCCCCAGCTTCTCCAGCACTTGCTCATAACCCTGAGCCGTCGCTGGCGTGTATCCGCCCAACGCATCCAGTTCCGCCAGTTTCACCGGCAGGCCAGCCACCAGGGTTTCGGCCAGACGTGGACGCAGCGGCGGCTCACTGAACACGCAGGTCTTGCCGACTTCCTGCAAACGCGTGCGCATTGCCGCCACATGCTGGGCGCCCGGCTGCACTTCCGCCGCGACGCTGAACACACCGGTGTGTTTCAGGCCGTAGGCGTCTTCGAAGTAGTCGAAGGCTTCGTGGAAGACGAAGTAGGGTTTGCCTTCAATACCGGCCAGACGTTTCTTCAAGCGCTGATCCAGTGCATCCAGACGCTCGTCGAACGCTTTGGCGTTGCTCTGATAGCGCTCGGCATTGGCCGGGTCTGCAGCGCTCAGGTCAGCGGCCATTTTGTCGGCAATAACTCGCGCGTTCACCGGCGATAGCCACAGATGCGCATCGAGGCTGCCCGGACGATGATCGTGGTCGTGTTCGTCGGCTTCTTCGGCATGGGAATGACTGTCTGCGGCGAAGCGGCGCAGTTTCATGCCCGGCAGGTCCTGTACCGCGACGCTCGGCAACGTACGACCGTTCAGCACGCGAGGCAGGAAACCTTCCATGTCCGGGCCGATCCAGTACAGCAGGTCCACCGATTGCACCTTGCGTACATCGGATGGGCGCAAGGCGTAGTTATGCGGCGAAGCGCCCGGTGGCAGCAGCACTTCCGGAATCGCCACGCCGTCCTGCACCGCGGCGGCAATCAGTTGCAGGGGCTTGATGCTGGTGAGGACTCTGACCTCGGCCTGAGCCGGACCGATCAGCAGAAAACCGGTGATGAATACGACAAAAACAGAAAAAAGTCGGGACACGATGACCACTCAATGAGGCGAGAACGGGTAACATAATAACGTCTCTAACCAAACTCGTCGCCGCTCATGCCTATTACACCGATTGCCAGCCGTCCCCACGACCACTCGCACTGCGTTCACAGCGCGCTGTCCGAGGCCGATGCCCTGTGTGCACAGAAAGGCCTGCGCCTGACCGCGCTGCGCCGGCGGGTGCTGGAACTGGTCTGGCAGAGCCACAAGCCGCTGGGTGCATACGACATTCTGGCGGTGCTCAGCGAGCAGGACGGCCGCCGCGCTGCGCCGCCGACCGTGTACCGGGCGCTGGATTTCCTGCTGGAAAACGGCCTGGTGCACCGCATCTCCTCGCTCAACGCCTTCGTCGGCTGCGTTCACCCGAAACATTCGCACCAGGGCCAGTTCCTGATCTGCCGTGAATGCCACGCCGCCATCGAACTTGAGCAAAAAACCATCAGCGACGCCATCGTCCACAGCGCCAAGGACGTCGGCTTCATCGTCGAGGCCCAGACCGTCGAAGTGGTCGGCCTCTGCTCCGGTTGCCGGGGGGCTTGATGAGCAATGCGCTGATCCGTCTGGAGCAGGTGGCGGTCCGGTTTGCCGGGCAGAACGTGCTGGACAACATTCACCTGAGCGTCGAGCCGGGGCAGATCGTCACCCTGATCGGCCCCAACGGCGCCGGCAAGACCACGCTGGTGCGCGCCGTGCTCGGGTTGTTGAAACCCGACAGCGGCAGCGTCTGGCGCAAGCCGAAACTGCGCGTGGGTTACATGCCGCAAAAACTTCACGTCGATCCGACCCTGCCGCTGTCAGTGCTGCGCTTCCTGCGGCTGGTGCCGGGCGTCGATCGCCCGCGCGCGCTGGCGGCACTCAAAGAAGTCGGTGCCGAGCACGTCATCGACAGCCCGGTGCAAAGCGTTTCCGGCGGTGAAATGCAGCGTGTGCTGCTGGCCCGGGCGCTGCTTCGCGAGCCGGAACTGCTGGTGCTCGACGAGCCGGTGCAAGGCGTCGATGTCGCCGGGCAAGCCGAGCTGTACAGCCTGATCACTCGCCTTCGCGACCGTCACGGCTGCGGCGTGTTGATGGTGTCCCACGATCTGCATCTGGTGATGAGCACCACCGATCAGGTGGTGTGCCTCAACCGTCACGTCTGCTGCTCCGGGCATCCCGAGCAGGTCAGCGGCGACCCGGCCTTCGTCGAGCTGTTCGGCAACAATGCGCCGAGCCTGGCGATCTATCACCACCATCATGACCACGCCCACGACCTGCACGGCTCGGTGGTCAAAGGGCCCCTGTCGGCTCAACCTCACGTTCACGGAGATAGCTGCAAGCATGGCTGATTTTCTGTTCTACGCCCTGCTTGCAGGTCTGGCGCTGGCGGTGGTCGCGGGGCCGCTTGGCTCGTTCGTGGTCTGGCGGCGCATGGCCTATTTCGGCGACACCCTGTCCCACGCCGCTCTGCTCGGCGTGGCGCTGGGCTTTCTGCTGGATGTCAGCCCGACTGTCGCGGTCACCGTCGGCTGCCTGCTGCTGGCGGTGTTGCTGGTGACTTTGCAACAGCGCCAGCCGCTGGCGTCCGACACGCTTTTGGGAATTCTCGCACCGAGCACGCTCTCCCTCGGGCTGGTGGTACTAAGCTTCATGCATGAAGTGCGGATCGACCTGATGGCCTATCTGTTCGGCGACCTGCTGGCGATCAGCCCGACCGATCTGGCGTGGATCCTCGGCGGTAGCGCGGCGGTGCTGGTGTTGCTGGTGACGCTGTGGCGGCCGCTGCTGGCGATCACCGTGCACGAAGAGCTGGCCAAAGTCGAAGGCCTGCCGGTGGCCGGTTTGCGCATGGCGCTGATGCTGTTGATCGCAGTGGTGATCGCCGTGGCGATGAAAATCGTCGGTGTGTTGCTGATTACTTCGTTGTTGATCATCCCGGCGGCTGCGGCACAACGTCACGCCCGTTCGCCGGAGCAGATGGCACTGGGCGCGAGCGTGCTGGGCATGCTCGCCGTGTGTGGCGGGCTGGCGCTGTCCTGGTTCAAGGACACCCCGGCTGGCCCGTCAATCGTTGTGACGGCGGCCGCACTGTTTCTGCTGAGTTTTGTTCTGCCCCGTCGAGGGGTGTAGACTTGCTCGTTTTTTGCGCAAATAGAGAGTCGCAGGAATGAAGCCGTTCGCCTCCCGTTATCTGCTCCTTGTGGCCTTTTCAGTGCTGCTGGGCGCCTGCCAAAGCACGCCGCCGGTGGCCGAAGTCCCCGATGCGCGGGCCAAGGCCATCGCACAGCTGGAGCAAAGCCTGGCCAGCAGCGAACTGGCCACTGCCGAAGACCAACTGGCAGCCTTGCAAGCCGAAACACCCAACGATCAATCCCTTGAGCAATACCAGCGCCAGTTGGCCGAAGCCTATCTGCGTCGCAGCCAGATCGTCCTGCAGAAGGGCGATGTGAATGCGGCCGCGACCGCGCTGGCCCGTGCCCGCGTGCTGATGCCCAAGGCCCCGGCACTGACCGGTGGCGTCAACGGTGCCATCACCGAAGCGCGCAAGGCCGAGCTGGAGAAGGCCGAAGCAGCGCTGCAAGCCGCCGAAGCCAAGCCGAAAGCCAAGGTGATCGATCCCACCGCCGAGAGCACCACGGTTGCGCTGAATATCACCGATAGCCGCAAACTTCGCCGCCAACTGGATGCGATCGCCGCCGATGTGGTGAATTACGACTGTGCGGTGAGCATTCAGGCCCCGCGCACCAATGATTACCCTTGGCTGGCGACGTTGATCACCAAGCGCGTGAAGAAGCTCGATCCGGATTTCGTTCTGAAGATCGAAAAACAGATTCTGCGCACGGTGCCGGCGCAGATGGTTCTGAGCCCGCGCAAACCTTGAATTAACCGCAGCCTGCTTTTCGCAGGCTGCGGTTTTTTTTCAGGCCGGAATCGCCTTGGCCTTGGCTTCCCTATCCCAAACCCGGTGCTGCCCGATCGCAGCAAAGAATGGCTTGGTCAGCGCGCCAACATCCTTGCCTTCTAGCAACCCCGCATCCGCCTCCAGCTTCAGCACGTCCAGCAACTGTTTGGCCTCGCCATGCAGCGCAATCGCCTTCAGGTGTTTGTACGCCTCCAGCAGGTAATGCAACGCCACGCCGTCACCGCTCAACGCCTTGACCGACGCCGCGCCACCCGGCACAAACACCGCATCGAACGCCACCGAAGGCAAACCTTCCATCGACGCATCCACCGCCAGGCTTTTGCCATCGGCGGTTTTCACCGGCGCCGAGGTCGGGCCGAGCAGTTTGGCGTGCGCACCTTCTGCCGCCAGCGCCTTCTTCATCGCATCAATTGCCGCACCATCGACACCATTGGCCGCAAGGATCGCGACTTTTCGTGTCTTGATGTTCTCCGGCAACAGGTTGGCCTGACTCAACGATGGTGAGCGATCCAGTGATGTTTTCGGTACGTCGACGGTGCCTTTGCCTGGCGCTGGAAGACCCAGGTTGGCCGCCACGCGTTTGGCCAGCTCCAGATCGATGTTGGCGAGAATCTCGTTCACTTGCCGCGCCCGGATGAACTCACGCTCAACCTTGCCGAGTTCGAAACTGTAGGCGGCGATGATGTGCTCTTTCTCGTGCGGGCTCATGCTGTTGAAGAACAGCCGCGCCTGGGAGAAGTGGTCGCTGAACGACTCGCTGCGCTGACGGATCTTGTTGGCGTCGATGCGCTCCGGATAGCTTTCGAACCCGCCGTCCTGCGCCGCCGGTGGGGTTTCCTTCGGCCAGCCGCCATCGATGGAATTCGGTTCGTAAGAGGCACGGCCCTTGTCGATCACCGTGCGGTGCTGGGCATCGCGCTGGCCGTTGTGAAACGGTGCGACCGGGCGATTGATCGGCAACTCATGAAAGTTCGGCCCGCCGAGTCGGCTGATCTGCGTGTCGGTGTAGGAAAACAGCCGACCTTGCAGCAGCGGGTCATTGGAGAAGTCGATCCCCGGCACGATATGGCCGGGACAGAACGCGACCTGCTCGGTCTCGGCGAAGAAATTGTCCGGGTTGCGATTGAGGGTCATCTTGCCCAGCGGCGTAATCGGAACGATTTCCTCGGGAATCAGTTTGGTCGGGTCGAGGATGTCGAAGTCGAAGTCGTGCTCGTTTTCCTCCTCGATGATCTGTACACCGAGTTCCCACTCCGGGTAATCACCCATCTCGATGGCTTCCCACAGATCGCGCCGGTGGTAGTCGGTGTCTTTACCGGCCAGCTTCTGCGCCTCGTCCCACACCAGCGAACAGGTGCCGGCGGTAGGGCGCCAATGGAATTTGACGAAGCGCGATTTGCCTTCGGCGTTGATCAGCCGGAAGGTGTGCACGCCGAAGCCCTGCATGCTGCGCAGGCTTTTCGGGATGGCCCGGTCGGACATGGCCCAGATAACCATGTGCGCCGACTCCGGCACCAGCGACACGAAGTCCCAGAAGGTGTCGTGTGCCGAGCCGCCGGTGGGGATTTCATTGTGCGGCTCGGGTTTTACCGCGTGAACGAAGTCGGGAAACTTGATCGCGTCCTGTATGAAAAATACCGGCATGTTGTTGCCAACCAGATCGAAGTTGCCTTCGTCGGTGAAGAACTTTACGGCAAAACCACGCACGTCACGCACGGTGTCGCCGGAACCACGCGGCCCCTGCACTGTGGAAAAACGCACGAACACCGGGGTTTTCTTCCCCGGATCCTGCAGGAAACCGGCCTTGGTCAGCGTCGAATGGTTCTCGTAGCTCTGAAAGAAACCATGGGCGCCAGTGCCGCGGGCGTGGACGATGCGCTCGGGAATCCGTTCATGGTCAAAGTGCGTGATCTTTTCACGCATGATGAAGTCTTCCAAAAGCGACGGCCCGCGAGCTCCGACCTTGAGGGTGTTCTGATTATCAGCAATTTTCACGCCCTGGTTGGTGCGCAGGGCCTGACCGGTAGCGTCGGAGCGAAATTTTTCCAGGCTGTCGAGTTTGGCGTTGGTGTTGGCGCGATCCGGGGTATCGGTGCCGGCCAGTTGGCTTTTGTCATTGGCAGGTTTCTTGGTACTCATCAGTCATGAACTCCTGTTTGTCCCGGGATTGCCCCGGAACGCTTGAGTGTTTCCCAGGCACGGCACCCAGGGTTTTCAAGTCGCTTAAGTAGTGACTGACGAGGGTTTCGGGCGTTCCTTTTTTATGACCTTTGATCCTGTTATTGCCAAATCGAAGGTTATTTGCGAAATAAATGCTAAGAACCTCTATACGGACAGGCTAAAATGCGCGCCCGGCTAACCGCTGATCCTTTTCCAACGCGCCCCACAAGGTTCGCTACGTGATCGAGTTTCAAAACGTCCATAAGACTTACCGCGTCGCCGGTAAGGACATCACCGCGCTGCACCCGACCAGCTTCTCCATCGAGAACGGTCAGGTGTTCGGCCTGATTGGCCATTCCGGCGCGGGAAAAAGTACCCTGCTGCGTCTGATCAATCGCCTGGAGCAATCCAGTGGCGGCAAGATCATCGTCGACGGCGAAGAAGTCACCGCGCTGGACGCCAACGGCCTGCGCCGTTTCCGTCAGCAGGTCGGGATGATCTTCCAGCACTTCAACCTGCTGGCATCCAAGACCGTGGCCGACAACGTCGCGCTGCCACTGACCCTGGCCGGTGAACTGTCCCGCGCCGAGATCGACCAGCGTGTGGCCGAGTTGCTGGCGCGGGTCGGTCTGTCCGATCACGCCAAAAAGTACCCGGCGCAGCTGTCCGGCGGTCAGAAGCAGCGCGTCGGCATCGCCCGCGCCCTGGCGACCAAGCCGAAGATCCTGCTGTGCGACGAAGCCACCAGCGCCCTCGACCCGCAGACCACGGCGTCGGTCCTGCAGCTGCTGGCCGAGATCAACCGCGAGCTGAAACTGACCATCGTCCTGATCACCCACGAGATGGATGTTATCCGCCGCGTTTGCGATCAGGTTGGCGTGATGGACGCCGGTGTGATCGTCGAGCAAGGTTCGGTGGCCGATGTGTTCCTGCATCCGAAGCACCCGACCACCAAGCGCTTTGTTCAGGAAAGCGAGCAGATCGACGAAAGCGAGCAGCGCGATGACTTTGCTCACGTGCCGGGCCGCATCGTGCGTCTGACCTTCCAGGGCGAAGCGACCTACGCGCCGTTGCTCGGTACCGTCGCCCGGGAAACCGGTGTGGACTACAGCATCCTGGCCGGTCGCATCGACCGCATCAAAGACATTCCTTACGGGCAATTGACCCTCGCCGTCACCGGTGGCGACATGGAAGCGGCGTTCGCCCGCTTCACCGCCGCTGACGTTCATATGGAGGTGTTGCGCTAATGGAAGACCTGATGAGTTTCTTCACCAATATCGACTGGTACGAAATCTGGCTCGCAACCGGCGACACCATGATGATGCTCGGCGGTTCGCTGCTGTTCACCGTGCTGCTCGGCCTGCCGCTGGGCGTGCTGTTGTTCCTGTGCAGCCCACGCCAGTTGCTCGAAGCCAAAGGCGTGTACGCCTTGCTGTCGCTGGTGGTGAACATCCTGCGTTCGCTGCCGTTCATCATTCTGTTGATCGTGATGATCCCGTTCACCGTGCTGATCACCGGCACCTCGCTGGGCGTGGCCGGTGCGATTCCGCCGCTGGTAGTGGGCGCGACACCGTTCTTTGCGCGGCTGGTGGAAACCGCCCTGCGTGAAGTCGATCGCGGCATCATCGAAGCGACCCAGTCGATGGGTGCGACCACTCGCCAGATCATCATGAACGCCCTGCTGCCGGAGGCCCGTCCGGGCATCTTCGCAGCAATTACGGTGACGGCGATTACACTGGTTTCCTACACGGCGATGGCCGGTGTGGTCGGTGCCGGTGGCCTGGGTGACCTGGCGATCCGTTTCGGCTATCAGCGGTTCCAGACCGACGTGATGATCGTCACCGTGGTGTTGCTGCTGATTCTGGTGCAAGTGCTGCAAATGGTCGGCGACCGACTGGTCGTGCACTTCTCGCGCAAATAACCGGTTTTGAAATGACATGAGCCGGCCATTCGCTGGCAGGCGCCAGACCGGCGCCGTAAAAAGGAGTTAGCTGAATGAAAAAACTGATCGTTGCCCTGGCTGCCGTTGCAGCGTTCTCGGCCCACGCCGACGAAACCCTGACCGTTGCTGCCACTCCGGTACCGCACGCGGAAATCCTCGAATTCGTGAAGCCGGCTCTGGCCAAAGAAGGCGTGGATCTGAAGGTCAAGGTGTTCACCGACTACGTACAGCCGAATGTCCAGGTGGCCGAGAAGCGTCTGGACGCCAACTTCTTCCAGCACCAGCCGTACCTCGATGAGTTCAACAAGGCCAAGGGCACCAGCCTGGTGTCCGTGACCGGCGTGCACCTGGAACCGCTGGGCGCCTACTCCAGCAAGTTCAAGAAAATCGAAGAGCTGCCAAGCGGCGCCAACGTGGTGATCCCGAACGACGCCACCAACGGCGGTCGTGCGCTGTTGCTGCTGGCCAAGGCCGGCGTGATCACCCTGAAGGATCCGACCAACATCCTGTCGACCGTCAAGGACATCGCCCAGAACCCGAAAGACCTGAAGATCCGTGAACTGGAAGCCGCGACCATCCCGCGCGTGCTGACCCAGGTCGACCTGGCGCTGATCAACACCAACTACGCGCTGGAAGCCAAGCTCGATCCATCCAAGGACGCGCTGGTCATCGAAGGCAGCGACTCGCCTTACGTGAACATCCTGGTGTCCCGCGCGGACAACAAGGACAGCGACGCGATGAAGAAACTGGCCGCTGCGCTGCACAGCCCGGAAGTGAAGAAATTCATCACCGAGAAGTACAAAGGCGCGGTGCTGCCGGCGTTCTGATTCACATAGTTGCAACGAAAAAGGGGACGCCAGTGGCGTCCCCTTTTTTGTGGCCGGATGTTCAGCTTTGGACCCACTGTGTATTCGTCCCTCACCCCAGCCCTCTCCCGAAGGGAGAGGGGGCCGACCGAGGTGTCCTGCGTCCTGCATCGACCTGAAAGATCTTGGCGATTATGAATTCGAAGCAGTACGTTCAATTTGGTGTAGCTCGCCAATATTCCCCATTCAGTCCCCTCTCCCTCCGGGCGGTCCGACGTTTCGGGAGGGTTAGGGTGAGGGCTAGCTTTTGATCTTCTTACTTGCGGTTCAACATCACCGGCAACTGCGCCACCAGCTTGGCGTTGTTCAGCGGCGCCCGAATAAACCCGCGCTGCGTACCATCAGGCCCGATCACCGCCAGGTTCCCACTGTGATCCACCGTGTAGTTCGGCTTGCTGGTGTCCGCTGGAATGAACGGAATGCTTACTGCGTTCGCCACCTTCTGCAGCTCGTCGATCGACTTCGGCGTGAGGCCGATGAACTGTGGATCGAAGTAACCCAGGTACTGCTTCAACTGCGCGGGGTTGTCGCGGTTCGGGTCGACGCTGACCAGCACGATCTGCAATTTATCCACAGCGTCCTTCGGCAGTTCGCTCTTGATCTGGCGCAACTGGGCGAGGGTGGTCGGGCAGATGTCCGGGCAGAAGGTGTAGCCGAAGAACAGCAGGCTCCACTTGCCCTTGAGCTCGTTGACCGTGACCGGTTGGCCGTCCTGATTGGTCATCGTCACGTCCGGCAGGTTACGGCTCTGCGGCAGCAGGATGATGCCGGCGTCGATCAGTGCGGTCGGGTCGCCCTGGCCCTTGCCGCTCAGCACTTTGTTGACGGTCAGGCCGAGGATCAGCGCGATCACGGCGACGAGGATGAAGACGGTTTTCTGGGTTCGAGTCATAGGTTCAACAGTAAGTAGTGGTCTACGAGCAGGGCAATGAACAGCAGAAACAAGTACCAGATAGAGTACTTGAAGGTGTTGATCGCCGCGTGCGGTCGAGTGCCACGGTACAGCACCACGGCCCATTGCAGAAACCTGGCGCCCAGACCGAGCGCGCAGATCAGGTACAGCAGGCCGCTCATGTGGATCACGTACGGCAACAGGCTGACCGCCAGCAGGGCGAAGGTGTACAGCAGAATGTGCACCTTGGTGTAGTGCTCGCCATGGGTGACCGGCAGCATCGGAATGTCGGCCTTGGCGTATTCCTCTTTGCGATGGATGGCCAGCGCCCAGAAGTGCGGCGGGGTCCAGGCGAAGATGATCAGCACCAGCAGCAGCGGTTCGGCACTGACGTGGCCGGTGGCCGCGGTCCAGCCGAGCAGTGGCGGAGCGGCGCCGGCGAGGCCGCCGATGACGATGTTCTGCGGCGTCGCACGTTTGAGAAAACCTGTGTAGATCACCGCGTAGCCGAGCAGCGAGGCCAGGGTCAGCCAGGCGGTCAGCGGATTGGTGAAAGTCAGCAGCAAGGCCTGGCCGAGCAGCGCCAGCACCAGCGCAAAGGTCAGTGCGCCTGTGGGCGAAACCCGGCCCTCGGCCAGCGGCCTTTTATGGGTGCGGGCCATGACCGCATCGATGCGTCGGTCCACCACATGATTGACCGCCGCCGCGCCACCGGCACACAGCGCGATCCCGAGGTTGCCGAACACCAGCACCGTCCACGGCACCCCGGCGCGGGTTGCGAGGAACATGCCGACCAGCGAGGTGATCAGCATCAGCACCACGACTTTCGGTTTGGTCAGCTCCAGATAATCACGCCACAGCGCCTGCGCCGGACGTTCGCCGATCAGAATCGCCATGGCGTCTCTCCTTTAATAGTGATGGGCGCCGCCGAGTGTTTGCGCGGGCTCAGGCGCCAGCGCGCGATCATCGGCTGCTTGACCCGAACCAGACTGGTCCGCGCGTGGTAGTTGACCAGCACCATCGTCAGCAGCAGCGCCGCACCGCCGGCGTTATGCGCCACGGCCACCGGCAGCGGCAGATGGAACAGCACGTTGCTGATGCCGAGGGTGATCTGCGCCGCGAGGGCGATCAGCACCAGTCCGGCCAGTCGGGTCATGCCCACCACTTTCAGTTGCCAGGCCAGACCGAGCAGGACGAGCGTCACCAGCAACGCGCCGATGCGGTGGGTCAGGTGAATCGCCGTGCGAGCATCGCTGTCGAGTTGCCCGCCGAGGTAGTTGGGGCCGATGTGTTGGGTCAGATGAAAGCCGTTGGCGAAATCTGCCGGCGGCAGCCATTGGCCGTGGCAGGTCGGGAAGTCGATGCAGGCCACCGCCGCATAGTTGGAGCTGACCCAGCCACCCAGTGCGATCTGGCCGATCACCAGCAGCAATCCAGCAGTGGCCCAATATTGCAGGCGCTTGGGCACGGTCAGCGCCGGCAGCACGCCGGACAGTCGCAAGGTCAGCAGAAACAGCAGGCTCAAGGTCGCGAAGCCACCGAGCAAATGCCCGGTCACCACTTGCGGCCAGAGCTTGAGTGTCACCGTCCACATGCCGAACGCCGCCTGGGCGAACACCACCGCCAGCAGAAACAGCGGCAGTTTCAGCGGTTGCCCGGGATGACGACGATTGACCCACGCGCGCCCGGCCAGTACCGAGATCAGCATGCCGAGGGTGCCGGCGAAGTAGCGGTGGATCATCTCGTTCCAGCCTTTATGCGCCTCCACCGGCGAGTCGGGGTAATGCAGTTCGGCATGGGCCAGTTGGGCTTCGCTTTTCGGCACGCTGATGAACCCGTAGCAGCCCGGCCAGTCCGGACAGCCGAGGCCGGCGTGGGTCAGGCGGGTGTAGGCGCCGAGCAGCACGACGATCAGTGCCAGCAGGGTGGCAAACAGCGCGAGGCGAAATCCAGGTTTGGCCATGACGATGCCCTTATCCGATGTTCGACAGTTTCAGCAGGTGGCGCAGGTCGTTGAGCAGATCCTTGCCCTTGACGCTCGGGTCGTAGCGCAGCACGAGGTTGCCGTGGGGATCGATGATCCACAGTTGCGGCGTGGCCTTGTCGCCCGTGGCCTTGCTGAAGGTGGCTGCGTCCAGCGGGTAGCGTTGCAGCTGCGGGTATTCGCGGGTCAGCTTGGCTTCGTAGTCGGCGCCCAGTGGTTGCGCGGCGGCCAGGGCGTGGCTGGCGCGCCCGGCTTCGCGGCCCAGGCCGATCTGGATCTGCCGCGCCAGGTACACCAGCTGCTGGCAGTCCACCGCGCAGTCCTTCGGTGCGGTGACCAGCATCTGCCAGCGCGTTTCGTCAGCCTGGATGCCGAGGTCGGCGCGGGTCTGGCCGTTGCCGATCAGTTCGCCGTGGTAGCTGCGACCTTCCGGCACCCAGAACTGCAACTTGTACATGCCGGTGGCGAGGATCATCGGCCCGACCACGCCGAGCACGATCAGCAGCAGCTGGATACGTCCGCGACGGCGACTGGCCGGGGCTTTTGCTTCAGACATGCTGGGTGGATTCATGGCCGCTCCCATGGTGTTTCTCCTTTGCGTTGTGCCAGCCGAGATAGAGGTAGAGACCGAACAGGGCGGTGGCCATGGCGAACCACTGCACGGCGTAACCGAGGTGTTTTTCCGGGCCCATCGCGACCACCGGCCAGTCGGCCTGATAGCTGGCGGGGCCGGGTTCGGCGCGTAATTCGTAGGCGAAGCCGTCGCGTTCGAGGGTTTTCCACAATTTCGCGGGTTCGACGGCGGTGACGGTTTGCGGCCAGCGGCTGCTGACCGGATCGGCATGCAGCTGGAAGGTGGCGCCGGGGGCGACGTACACCCAGGCATCGACATTCACGGCGTCGGTCGGTGTGTTGAATTGCGGGGCCGTGCGCCGATCCGGCCACGGCAGCCAGCCGCGATTGACCAGCAGCCACTGGCCGCTGCGTTGATCCTGAAACGGTTGCAGCAATTCGACGCCGACTTTGCCGTTGCGCTGACGGTTGTCCAGCAACAGGCTGTGGGCGGCGTCGAACTGGCCGTGCAGATGCACCCGGCGAAAGGCCGGATCGGCGCTGTGCAGCAACTCGGTGCTGGCCATCGGTTCGGCGGTGCGGCGTTCGGCGTAGCTGGCGAGCAGGGCGGTTTTCTCCGCGCCCCGGCCCAGTTGCCAGAAGCCCAGCGAAATCAGCAACGGCAGCAGCAGGCCGACCACCAGTGTCGGCACCACACCCGGCCGGAAGCGCTTCATGGTCGCGCCAGAAAATCAGTGAACGCGATCGCTATACTCAACTGCATCGCTTGTTCCCCCGGAGTTCTTCCCATGCTCAAAGCAGCCATCGTCCTGATGCTGATTGCCACGGTGGTCAGCCTTTTCAGCGGCCTGTTTTTCCTGGTCAAGGACGACAGCAGCTCGAATCGGCTGGTGATCGCCTTGAGTGTTCGGGTGGCGTTGGCCGCTTGCACCGTCGGCTTGATTGCCTGGGGTTTCTACAGCGGCCAACTGGTGTCCCACGTGCCGTGGTAGCTGCAAGCGCCAAGCGCCAAGCGCCAAGCTACAAGCTACAAGCTACAAGCCTTACCGTTTTGACTTGAAGCTCGCAGCTCGCGGCTCGCAGCTGCTGTTAAAGCACATAAACGAAGATGAACAAGCCGATCCAAACCACATCGACGAAGTGCCAATACCAGCTCGCCGCTTCAAAACCGAACTGATGTTCGTTGTCGAAGTGGCCCTTCATGATGCGCATCAGCATCACGAACAGAATGATCGTGCCGATGGTCACGTGGGCGCCGTGGAAACCGGTGAGCATGAAGAACGTCGCGCCGTAGATGCCCGAGCCGAGGGTCAGCCCCAGTTCGTGGTAGGCGTGGATGTATTCTTCGGCCTGGAAGCCGAGGAACGCGCAACCCAGCAGCACGGTGATCGCCAGCCACAGTTTCAGCGCGCCGCGATGACCTTTCTTCAGCGCGTGGTGGGCGATGGTGATGGTCACGCTGGAACTCACCAGCAGGATGGTGTTGATCAGCGGCAGGCCCCAGGGGCTGATGACTTCCTTGGGCGGCGGGAACAGTTTCGGATCCGGCGTGTGCAACAGCGGCCAGGTGAACTGGAAATTCGGCCAGAGCATGTGGGCGATGCCTTTGGTGCCTTCGCCGCCCAGCGCCGGGCCGGAGATGTGTCGCACGTAGAACAGCGCGCCGAAGAAGGCGATGAAGAACATCACCTCGGAGAAGATGAACCAGCTCATGCCCCAGCGGAACGAGCGGTCCAGCTGCGGGCTGTACAACCCCGCGCGGCTTTCCTTGATCACTGTGCCGAACCAGCCGAACAGCATGTACGCCAGCAACAGGCCGCCGACGAAAAAGATCAGCGGGCCGTGGGATTCCGGACGCGCTGCCTTCAGATCGTTGAACCAGGTCGCCAAACCGTACACGGTGACGAACATCCCCACCGTGGCGACGATCGGCCACTTGCTCTGGGCCGGGACGTAATAGTGCTCATGAGTTGCCATTTATTGTTCTCCTTATCGGGCACGCTTAACCGCCAGTGTTTGCAGCCACCGGAGGATGTCGGGCGGTGATATCGAACAGCGTGTAGGACAGCGTCAGGTGCTTCACGTCCTTGGGCATGTCGCGGTCAACGATGAAACGCACCGGCATCTCGATCTGCTGACCGGGCTGCAGCACCTGCTGGGTAAAACAAAAGCATTCGGTCTTGTGGAAATACGCCGCCGCATTGCTCGGCGCGATGCTCGGTACGGCTTGAGCGCTCATCGGTTTGTCGGTGGGGTTGCGGGCGATGAAGATCATCTCGTTCACCGCGCCGGGGTTGGCCGTCAGCTCGTCATGCTTGGGATAGAAATCCCATGGCATGTCGGCGGTGTTGGTCGACAGAAATTGCACCCGGACCTGCCGCGTAGCATCGACGGTCTGCTCGCCCTCGTACTGCCCGGCGGTCTTGCCGTTGATACCGAACGCCTTGCACATCACGTCGTAGATCGGCACCAGGGCAAAGCCGAAGACGAACATCGCCACCACCACGCCGAGCAGTCGGGTGACCAGCTTCTTCATCGAAATCGAGTCAGCCATGGTGGCGGCCCTCAACGGCTACAGGGTTCATTTCACTTCCGGCGGCGTGGTGAAGGTGTGATACGGCGCCGGTGACGGCACGCTCCATTCCAGACCTTCGGCGCCATCCCACGGTTTGGCCGGAGCCGGCTCGCCGCCACGGATGGTCTTGATCACGATGAACAGGAAGAAGATCTGCGTGGCGCCGAACATGAACGCGCCGATCGACGAGACCATGTTGAAGTCGGCGAACTGCAGGTTGTAGTCCGGAATCCGCCGGGGCATGCCCGCCAGTCCCACGAAGTGCATCGGGAAGAACGTCAGGTTCATGCCGACGAAGGACAGCCAGAAGTGCAGCTTGCCCAGGGTTTCGTCGTACATGTGGCCGGTCCATTTCGGCAGCCAGTAATAGGCCGACGCGAAGATCCCGAAGATCGCCCCCGGCACCAGCACGTAGTGGAAGTGCGCCACCACGAAGTAGGTGTCCTGGTACTGGAAGTCCGCCGGGGCGATGGCCAGCATCAGTCCGGAGAAACCGCCGATCGAGAACAGGATCACGAACGCCACGGCAAACAGCATCGGCGTCTCGAAGGTCATTGAGCCTTGCCACATGGTGCTGGCCCAGTTGAATACCTTCACCCCGGTCGGCACCGCGATCAGCATCGTCGCGTACATGAAGAACAACTCGCCCACCAGCGGGATGCCCACCACGAACATGTGGTGCGCCCAGACGATGAACGACAGGAACGCGATGCTCGCCGTGGCGTAGACCATCGAGGTGTAGCCGAACAGCGGCTTGCGCGAGAAGGTCGGGATGATCTGGCTGACGGCACCGAAGGCCGGCAGGATCATGATGTACACCTCGGGGTGGCCGAAGAACCAGAACACATGCTGGAACAGCACCGGGTCACCGCCACCGGCGGCACTGAAGAAGCTGGTGCCGAAGTGGATGTCCATCAGCATCATCGTCACGCACCCGGCCAGCACCGGCATCACCGCGATCAGCAGGAACGCGGTGATCAGCCAGGTCCAGACGAACAGCGGCATTTTCATCAGGGTCATGCCGGGGGCGCGCAGGTTGAGGATGGTGGCGATCACGTTGATCGCGCCCATGATCGAACTGATCCCCATCAGGTGGATGGCGAAGATGAAGAACGTCACGCTTTCCGGGGCATAGGTGGTGGACAGCGGTGCGTAGAACGTCCAGCCGAAGTTCGGCCCGCCACCGGGGGTGAACAGGGTCGAGACCAGCAGCAGGAACGCCGCCGGCAGCAGCCAGAAGCTGAAGTTGTTCATCCGCGGCAGGGCCATGTCCGGTGCGCCGACCATCAACGGGATCATCCAGTTGGCGAGGCCGACGAACGCCGGCATCACCGCACCGAACACCATCACCAGACCATGCATGGTGGTCATCTGGTTGAAGAACGCAGGCTCCACGATCTGCAGGCCGGGCTGGAACAGCTCGGCGCGGATCACCATGGCGAACGAGCCGCCGAGCAGGAACATGCAGAACGCAAACCACAGGTACAGCGTGCCGATGTCCTTGTGGTTGGTGGTCAGTACCCAGCGCATCAGGCCTTTGGCGGGGCCGTGGGCGTGGTCGTGGTCGGCATGACCGTGGTCATCGATGACAGCGCTCATGGCCGGTCTCCTTCAAGTGAGTGGACTGGGCAGGTCGGAGCGCATTGCCCCGACCGGTTCACGAAGTACGCAATAGACCGGCTCATTTGCTTTCCGCCTGTTTCAGCTCCAGCACTTCTTTTGGCGTGACCATGTCGCCCTTGTTGTTGCCCCAGGCGTTACGTTCGTAGGTCACGACCGCTGCGATATCGACTTCCGACAGCTGCTTGCCGAACGCCGCCATGGCGGTGCCGGGCTTGCCGTGGAAGACAATGCTCAAGTGGCCTTCTTTCGGGCCGGTGGCGATTTTCGAGCCCTTGAGGGCCGGGAACATCGGCGGCAGGCCCTGGCCTTCAGCCTGGTGACAGGCGACGCAGGTGGTGTGGTAGATCTTGTCGCCACGTTCCTTGAGTTCGTCGAGGGTCCATTCCTTGCTGGTCAGCTCCTTGAGCTGCAATGCTTCAGCCTTGCGCTCGGCGAGCCATTTTTCGTAGTCGGCCTTCTCCTTGACGTCGACCACGATCGGCATGAAGCCGTGGTCCTTGCCGCACAGCTCGGCGCACTGACCACGGTAGAGGCCGGGCTTGTCGATGCGGGTCCAGGCTTCGTTGACGAACCCGGGGATCGCATCGCGCTTGACCGCGAAGGCCGGCACCCACCAGGAGTGGATCACGTCGGCGGAGGTCACGAGGAAGCGCACCTTGGCCCCTGTCGGCAGCACCAGCGGCTTGTCGACCTCGAGCAGGTAATGCTCGCCCTTGGCTTCCTTGTTGTGAATCTGTTCGGCGGGCGTGGCCAGGTTGCTGAAGAACTCGACGTCCTGGCCCAGGTATTTGTAGTGCCACTTCCACTGATAACCGGTGATCTGGATATCGATATCCGGCTCACTGGTGTCGTACATCTTGATCAGGGTCGCGGTCGCCGGAACGGCCATCGCCACCAGGATCAGCAGCGGGACGACGGTCCAGAGAATTTCGACGGTGGTGCTTTCGTGGAATTTTGCGGCGACCTGCCCGGTAGAACGGCGGTGCACCATCATCGACCAGAACATGGCGCCGAAGACGATGATCCCGATCACCACACAGATCCAGAAAATGGTCATGTGCAGGTCGAATACTGCGTGACTGATTTCAGTCGCTCCAGGCGCCATATTCACAGTCCAGGCAGCTTGCACCGGGCTGAAAATCGACCACAACAGGAGGCCCATCCAGACGTGTGGATGTCGCATCATTGCGGGTTCCCCTTATAGTTCTTGTTATCCCGCCGGCTTTCACCAGAGGCAAGGGAGCGGCTGCATCAGACTACGAACTTGAATCGCCGGGCCTTGCTGCGTGGGCAGTCGGGCGTCATCAGCTAACTCCATTCAATGGCGAGTATAGACAGCCACCGAGAAATGCAATGTGCGGACGTAAATCGAATGAAACAGCTGACGCTTGCGTTCCAGGGCACGAATGGAGAAGGATGCAGACGAGTGGTGGCAAACCGATATAACGCCGTTGCATCAAGGATGAAATAATTATGACAAATGCGTCTTAGCATTTTTCGTAAGCCAGCTAAGTTATGTCTTCCCTATTTCATTGCCTTGTTTCCTGGAGTTTTCATGAACACCGCCGCATTGCGCGAGCAGATCCACATAGCCCGACAACACGAGATTGAAACCGGAAAGCTGACCCGTCAGCTGGAAGCCCAACTGCAACACCTGCACCCGGCCATCCAGTTGCCGGAAACCGACGCCAACGGCGTGCTGACGCGTTTTGTCGCCGCCTACATCGACGAAGTGCCAGACCTGCTGGATGCAGCCAATGAAGTCGCCAGGGAAGCGGGAATCGAATCGCAGATCAAACCGGTGCTGAAAATCGCCGAGCAGTACTTCCTCCAGCCACCCGTGGGCCTGGACAGTCTGCTGGACGAAGCCTATCTGGCGCACCGTTTTGTCGAAGAGGTCAACGACCTGTACATCAAGCATTTCGGCCAGCCACTGATCCCCTTGGACATGACGGTCGCCAATCTGATTGCTCACCAGTTGATCGGTGAGGAATTTGCCAACCAACTCGACGAAGTGGTGCATCACGCGGTGGACAGCATGCTCGACGACGACAGCTTTGCGCTGGAGTCGGTGGAAGCCTACCGCGAGAAACTCAGCAGCCCGGACACCGGTGCGGCGTGGAAACGCTGGCCGTGCATGAGCCGCCGTCTGGGCGTGGGCCTGGAGCTGGATCAGCCTGCGGCTTGATCCCGGCGCAAACGATTGGGGGAACAGATTGCTCTGTTCCCCCAAATGTTTTCAGCCCGCCGCTCCGATCCCGGTGGTGGTGCGGATCCGCCCTTCGAGCCGCCGTTTCAACCCGCGCGACTCGATCAACAGCTTCGCCCCCTTGGCCGCATTCGCCCGGCCCCACTCTTCGAGCAGTTCCAGACACGAATGGTCGATGTAGCTCAGGTTATTGAGCGGCACATGCACCGTGGTGCCCGGCGGAATGCTGCCCAGTACCTGAGTCAGCGCCGGCACCTTGAGGAACGTCGCGGCGCCCACCAGGCGCAACTCCATTTCCCCGTCCTGCGGCAGATCGATCAGGCTGATTTTCAGGCGTGAGGCCTTGAACGCCAGTTTCACCAGGGTCAGACCGAAACCGATCAGCACGCCGGTCAACAGGTCGGTGAAGATGATCGCCAGTGCTGTGGCGGCGTAGGTGAACATTGGCATCCGGCCATATCGGGCCAGACCACGGAATGCCTTGAGGTCCACCAGTTTGAAGCCGGTGTAGACCAGAACGCCCGCCAGACTCGCCACCGGAATGCTCTGCAACACGCTCGACAGCAACAGCACGAACGCCAGCAGCCACAGGCCATGGAAAATCGTCGAGTAGCGTGTGGTGGCGCCGGCCTGGACGTTGGCCGAACTGCGCACGATCACCCCCGTCATCGGCAGCGCGCCGACCAGACCGCAAAGCATGTTGCCGACGCCTTGCGCGGACAGCTCCCGGTCGAAATCCGAACGCGGGCCGCTGTGCATGCGATCCACCGCAGCGGCGGACAGCAGGGTTTCGGCGCTGGCGATGAAGGCGACGGCGAATGCGGCGATCAGCAGCGTTGGATCGGCGAGACTGAGCAGATCCGCCGGTTTCAGCCAGTCGATGGCTTCGGCGAGATTCTCTGGCACTTCAACCCGTTTCACTTGCAACGCCAACAGCAGGCTGGCGCCTGTCGCCAGCCCGACCCCGAGCAGCGCGCCCGGAATAAAGCGCAGCGAATGCGGGCGGAATTTCTCCCACAACCACATCACGGCTATGGTCGACAGCCCGAGCAACCCGGCCTGCCAGCCTAAGGACGGCAAGGCCTGCGCCACTGCGCCGGGGAATGCCGTGAGGTTGTCGAGGCCGGAGGGTTTCGGTGACGCATCGAGCATCACATGCACTTGCGACAGCACAATCAGCACGCCAATCCCCGCGAGCATGCCGTACACCACCGCTGGCGCCGTGACCCGAAACCAGCAACCGAGCTTCAGCCGTCCGGCCACCAGTTGCAGAAAACCGGCGAGCAGCAGGATCGGCCCGAGCATTTCGATGCCGTGCTGGCGCACCAGCTCGAACACCAGCACCGCCAGACCCGCCGCCGGCCCGCTGACCTGCAACGGCGACCCCGCCAGCCAGCCCACCACCAGACCGCCGATGATCCCGGTGATCAGGCCTTTGGCCGGCGGCAGCCCTGACGCAATGGCAATGCCCATGCACAGCGGCAACGCGACCAGAAACACAACCACTGAAGCGAGCAGCTCCCGTGGCAACACAGCTTTCAATTGAGCCGCACGCATGGCGATACTCCCGAAGTTTTCTTCAGGCGTGGCAAGGCCTGGCCGCTGAAACAGCGGCCGGCGTCAAACCACACAGATTTTTAGGAGGATTTAGAAGCGCGCTTTGGGCGTCGCCACCGGGATCGGATGGCTGCCGTCGAGCGGCAGGAAGCATCCCTGATCCGCGTCGTAAGCTTTGATTTCGCTGGTTTCGATGTTGTAGACCCAGCCATGGATGAACAGATGACCGTTCGCCATGCGCGAGGCTACCGAAGGATGGGTACGCAAGTGCTGCAGTTGGGCGATGACGTTTTCCTCGGTGAGGATCGGCATGCTTTCTTTTTCGTCGGCGCAGTTGCAGTTGTCATGCACCATGGTTTTCGCGACTTCGGCGTGGCGCAGCCAGGCTTTGACCGTCGGCATCTTTTCCAGGCTGTCCGGGTTGAGCACCGCGCGCATGGCGCCGCAGTCGGAGTGGCCGCAGATGATGATGTGCTGCACGCCAAGTGCCAGAACCGCATATTCGATGGCGGTGGAAACGCCGCCGTTCATCTGGCCGTAGGGTGGCACCACGTTGCCGACGTTCCGCGTCACGAACAGATCGCCGGGCGAACTCTGGGTGATCAGTTCGGGCACGATGCGCGAATCGGCGCAGGTGATGAACATGGCCCGTGGCGACTGGGCCGTGGCGAGTTTCTTGAAGAGTTCTTCCTGCTGCGGAAAGACCTCATGATGAAAATGCAAAAAGCCGTCAACGATACGATTCAACGCTGCATCGGCGGATTCCGCCACAGGGGCGGCTTGCGCCGACGCAGCCAACGGCTGTTTATCCTTGTCACTCATGATTCATCCTCATTGGCGGATTCGGGGAGTCGTTCCCGTGTATTCCGGTGTGAAGCCAGTGGCTGTTTAGAACATCCGGGTCATCCCGACCCATCAGTCACTCGATGAACAAGGTAACCGCCGAAACTTAACTCAAACTGAATCAAGCGCTCTAGAACGTGTGTTCCAGGTCACAAAAAACGTGACCGGCGTAAACCGGGCCAAGCATTCCTTCCTCTCAACCATAGGCCAATTGACCCTAAATCAGCGCCATCTGGCGACCCGGCGGACAGAAGGCTGTGCAGTCGAGGTTGAAGCCTTCGCGGTGATTGAGCCCCAGGCGCTTGATCGCTTTGGCGAAGCGCTGGGCGAGCAGATCGGCGAACGGACCCTCGCCGCGCATCCGGGCACCGAAACGGCTGTCGTAAAGCTCGCCGCCACGGCTCTGGCGGATCAGGCTTAGCACATGCGCCGCACGTTGCGGGTAGTGTGCCTCAAGCCATTCCTCGAACAGCGGCGCCACCTCCAGCGGCAGGCGCAGCATCATGTAGGCCGCGCTCTGGGCACCGGCGGCGTGGGCTTCGGTCAGCAGGCTTTCGATTTCGCTGTCGTTGATCATCGGAATCATCGGCGAACACAGCACACCGACCGGAATCCCCGCCTCGCGCATGACCCGGATTGCCCGCAACCGGGCCTTGGGCGCGGCGGCGCGGGGCTCGAGAATGCGTTTAAGTTCGTCGTCCAGGGTGGTCAGGCTGATCATCACCGCCACCAGCCGTTGTTGCGCCAGTTCGGTGAGCAGGTCGAGGTCGCGCAGGATCAGCGAGCCCTTGGTGACGATGGTCACCGGATGCCGGTAGCGCAGCAGCACTTCGAGGGTCTGGCGTGTGATCCGGCGTTCGCGTTCGATCGGCTGATAGGGATCGGTATTGGAGCCGAGGTTGATCGGCGCGCATTGATAGCCTTTTTTCCCCAGCTGTTCTTCCAGCACCTGGGCGGCGTTGGTTTTGGCGATCAGTTTGGTTTCGAAATCCAGCCCCGGCGACATGTCCCAATAGGCGTGGCTGGGTCGTGCATAGCAATAAATGCAGCCGTGCTCGCAGCCGCGATAGGGATTGATCGAGCGGTCGAAGGGCAGGTCCGGCGAGGTGTTGCGGGTGATGATGGTCTTCGCGGTTTCGAAGCTGACTTCGGTGCCCTGGGTCAAAGGCACTTCCTGAAACCAGCCGTCATCCTCGGCCACCGAACGACTCGGCGCGAAGCGGTTGTGCGGGTTGGTCGCGGTGCCGCGACCGCGCGGGGGCAAGGGGCTGGTCATCACGGGTGTCCTTGGTCTGTACATGCATACAGTATCCGCAAGGTGGCGGATGATCCACTACCGTTCAGCCGTCGATCAATAAATCGAGCGGTTAGTTGCAAGTTTGTCTAGAGCTAAAGTTGTAGTTGTGCAAATTGAAGAAACATAAGTTGGCTGTTCGTTTACTGTTCAAGTTCGTAGTATCCACTTCGCTTCACACCACTTGACTATATAAAAGACAAAAGGATTTGATGATGTCGTTTTTTAATTCGCGCGGTATTTTTCTGCAACTGATGCAGCCCGGCCCATCGGAGCCCAATACACTGGTTTCCATGCAACTGGCGCGCAAGGAACTGGGCTGGGATGCGGAGGCTGGCGTGCAGACCGAAATGCTGGTTGACCCGATCTTTGTTACCGCGACCTCCCGGGATGGCGGCCATACCTTCAGCATCGGCCGTCTGGAGCACGATGTGGATCGTGACGGTGAAATCGGTGAGCAGGATCGAGCCAAACTGGTTGCTCTGGCCAAAGCCTATGCCAGTATTACCAATCCGTAACAGCCATTAAATAAATAACCCCTGCATGATTAATCATGCAGGGGTTACTGCGTTTAGTTGTGGTTTGTTACTTGTCCAAGATCACCGGCTGATGTTGTAGTCATATCGTCGGTACGTAACTTGGCAACATCTTTTGCGGTGACGGTGGAGCCCTTGTTACCCCAACTTCCACGAATAAAGCTCACGACATCCGCCACTTCCTGATCCGACAGACGCCAGGCGAAACCCGGCATGGTGAAGGTCGATGGCGCTGCGTGCGTCGCAGGCAAGGTGCCGCCCTTGAGCACAATGTGGATAAGCGAGGTCGGGTCGTCCGATTGCAGCACCGGATTGCCTGCCAGCGCCGGGAACACCCGGGTGTAGCCGTGGCCGTCCGTGCGGTGGCACGCCGCGCAGTTGTCGATGTACACAGACGCGCCACGCTGACTGTCATCACCGTTCCACAAGGCCTTGGCAGCTTTCTCGTCGTACTGGTGCGGCTGGTCGGCAGGATCATTGGCTGGCAGCGATTTCAGGTAGCGGGCAATCGCGGTCAGGTCGGCGTCGGTCATGTACTGCATGCTGTGGGTGACCACGTCGCTCATGCCGCCGAACACCGCGCTGCGGTCGCTGCGACCGGTCTTGAGGAATTGCACCAGTTGTTCTTCGCTCCAGCTGCCGAGACCGTCCTTGTGGTCGCCGCGCAGGCTCTTGGCGATCCAGCCTTCCAGCGGCGCACTGCCTGACAGAAAACTGCTGCCTTCGGCCGCGCTCAGGGATTTTTCCTGCATGGTCAGGGCCCGTGGCGTATGGCAGGCGCCGCAATGTCCGAGGCCCTCCACCAGATACGCCCCACGGCTGACGACGGCATCGTCCGACGCGGCTTTGTAATCCTCGACCTTCGGCGCGAACAGCCAGCGCCAACCCATCAGTGGCCAGCGCATGCTCAGTGGCCAAGGGATGTCGCTGGCCTTGTTCTCTTGCGCCACCGGTTCCACGCCGTGCATGAAGTAGGCGTAAAGCGCCTGCATGTCGGTTTCGCTGACACGGGCGTAGGACGGGTACGGCATCGCCGGGTACAAGGTACTGCCGTTTTTGGCCACGCCATGGCGCACGGCCTGGTCGAAATCCTCGAAACTGTAGTCACCGACGCCGGTTTTATCCGGGGTGATGTTGGTCGAGTAGATCGTGCCGATCGGGGTTTCCATCGGCAGGCCACCGGCGAACGGCTTGCCATCCTTGGCCGTGTGGCAGGCCACGCAGTCGCCGGCACGGGCGAGGTATTCGCCTTGTTTGATCAAGGATTGATCAACTTCGGCGCCATGAACGGCCGTGCTGCCGAGCAGCGCGAGGGTCGCGATAACGAGAGTCTTCATGGTCATCGCTCCTTAAGCCTGAACCAGCGGGCCGGGGTTTTTCAGGTATTGCTCGCGGATCGCTTTCGCCGACCAGTAGGTCAGCGCGGCAACCAGGCCGGTCGGGTTGTAGCCCAGGCCTTGCGGGAATGCCGAGGCGCCCGGGACGAATACGTTGTGCACGTCCCAGCTCTGCAGGTAGCGGTTCAGCGCGCTGGTCTTCGGATCGGTGCCCATGATCGCGCCACCGTTGAGGTGGGTGGTCTGGTACGACGCGGTGTTGAAGTGGTCGCCGACTTTCTTGCCGATCACGGCGATGGCTTTCGGGCCCATGGCCTCGGCGATCTTGCCCATTTTCTCGACCATGAAGCGGTTCATCTTGATGTCGTTTTCCTGCCAGTCGAACGTCATCCGCAGCAGCGGCATGCCGTAGGCATCGCGGTACACCGGGTCCAGATCGAGGTAGTTGCCACGGTAGGACTGATGCGCGCCGTGGGCGTCCATCGACACTTGGTGGGTGTAGTAATCGGCGGTGGCGCGTTTCCACGCACTGCCCCAGGCCGGAGTGCCCGGCGGGTTGGAGGTGCCGGCGATCGGTCGGCTGCCGGCCTGGTTGACCCACATCGGCGAGCCGCCGACGAAGCCATGCGGTCCGTGATCGAAGTTGTCGGCGTTGAAGTCATCCACCGCCACACCGTTGCCGCCGGCGCCGATGAAGTTGTTGGTGTGGGTGTCCTTGTCGAAGAACGCCTTGATGGTGGCCATGTTCTGGTAGGCGAAGTTGCGCCCGACCACGCCTTCACCGCTGACCGGGTCGTAGGGTTTGCCGATGCCGGAAAGCAGCATCAGGCGTACGTTGTGCAACTGGAACGCGCCGAGGATCACCAGATCCGCCGGTTGTTCGATCTCGCGACCCTGGCCGTCGATGTAGGTGACGCCGGTGGCTTTGGTTTTGGTGCTGTCGAGGTTGACCCGTAGCACGTGGGCGTTCGGCCGCAGTTCGAAATTCGGCAGCGGCTTCAGCGCCGGCAGAATGTTCACGTTCGGCGACGCTTTGGAATACATGTAGCAAACGTAACCGCTGCAGAAACCGCAGAAGTTGCACGGGCCCATCTGCGCGCCGTAAGGGTTGGTGTACGGCCCTGAAGTATTTGCCGAAGGCAGGTTGTAGGGTTTGTAACCCACCTCCGTAGCCGCTTTGCCGAACAGCTGTGCGGAAACCGTGTTTTTCTGCGCTTCCAGCGGGAATGGGTTCGAGCGATCCGGTGCGTACGGGTTGCCGCCCTTGCCCTGACCGACCAGTTGGCCTTTCACGGTCCAGGCCTGGCCGGAGGTACCGAAGACTTTTTCGGCGAAATCGAAGAACGGTTCCAGCTCTTCATAGCTGACGCCGAAGTCCTGGATGGTCATGTCCTTGGGGATGAAGCTTTTGCCGTAGCGCTCTTCGTAGTGGCTGCGCATGCGCAACTCGATCGGGTCGACCCGAAAGTGCACGCCCGACCAGTGCAAACCGGCGCCGCCCACACCATTGCCCGGCAGGAACGCGCCCAGTTGGCGGTTCGGCAGGGCGATGTCGTTGACGCTGTGACGGATGGTGACGGTTTCCTTGGAAACGTCCTGGAAGAGTTTTTTCCGCACGCTGTAGGTGAGTTCGTCGATCACCTGGGGATAGTTGCCGTCCGGGTAGGTGTCCTGCATCGGTCCGCGTTCCAGCGCCAGCACGTTGAGTCCGGCTTCGGTCAGCTCCTTGGCCATGATCGCGCCTGTCCAGCCGAAACCGACGATCACTGCGTCGACCTTCTTCATTACCGTTGCCATGCTCACGCCCTCTCGCCGCGAATCGAAACTGCCGGGAAGGGGTACTGCTCGTTGCGTTCCACCCAATCCATGAAATCGGCGCGGGCGCCGGGGAAGCCGATCATGGTCCAGCCGACCATGCCTTTATTGCCGCCGTGGATCGGGTCGCAGAAGAACCCTTCCTTGGTGTTTTGCAGCAGCAAGCTGAAGAAAATCTTCGCCGGAACCGCGTCGAATTGCGGTTTTCCGGCTTCAAGCTGCTTGAGCAGATCGTCTCGGGTAGCGCTGTCTTGCTCGGCAAATGTTTTACCGTTGATGGATTTTGCCCACTGATCCGTGGCGGCGATGCCGAGGCGATAGATCTCTTTTGGCACCAGTTTGCTCTGCCAGCCCATCTCTGGCGCGGCGTCGGCATTGAACGGGCCCTGCATGTACCAAAGAGCACCGGCGGCGTACGGGGTGTTCATCTGACGGTCGATGTATTCCGGCACGCCGGCCTCGAGCGCACCTGGACCCTGCGCATCTTTGGGGATCAATTGCGCGACGGCGGCATTGATGAACGCCCACTCTTCGGCGGTGAAGTAGCTTGGCTGATAAGTGCTGGCTTCAACCGCGACCGATTTTGCCGGGGCGGGGGCAGGCGCGCTTTCGGGCGCTGCTTGCAGCACCGTGCTGCCGAGACCGCTGCCGGCCAGAGTCACGACCGGAATCAGGGTCAGGGATTTGCGCAAAAACTCACGCCGCGGGTTGTCTCGATCTTCATCAGACATGGGTATGCACCTCATCAGGCATTGATGGTTGTCAGCCGTTTCTGCGAACGGCTCAAGAATTTTCTGGCTGCGACGTGGCCGGAATGACCGGGAGAAGGGGGACGCGTCTGCAACATGATGTGACAAATGGTAGCAGGCTAAGCAACCGGATGAACCGATTCAGCCAAAAAAAGACCGCTTTTCGACCAAGGGAACCGGTGTCTTCACGATTCTTTTACAAGCGCCTCACAGGGATTTGACTGCGAGGCTCGCAAGCTGCGGTCCTCACTGATGAAACCCACACGGTCGCCGTAAAGCATGTTCCTGACGCGTTTTTCCTCCGTACTCTATTTGTCGCTGCTTGCGCTGTTCAGCTGGATTCCCGCTCAGGCTGCGGACACTCCGGCTTCCCGTCCCGTCGAGTGGGCGCAACCGGTAGAAGTGCAATACAACCTGTTCCAGATGTCGCCCACGCTGTATCGCAGCGCGCTCCCCGACGACGGCGCGGTACCGTTGCTGAACAACCTGAAGGTGGCCACGGTCATCAACTTCCTGCCGGAAGCGGATTCCAACTGGTTGAAAGCCCCCGGTATCCATCAGGTGCAATTGCCCTATCGCACCAATCACGTGGACGACAGTGACGTGCTCAAGACCCTGCGTGCCATCCAGTCCGCCGAAGCCGACGGCCCGGTGTTGATGCACTGCAAGCACGGCTCCGATCGCACCGGCCTGATGGCGGCGATGTACCGGATCGTCGTGCAGGGCTGGAGCAAGGAAGACGCCCTGAACGAAATGACCCAGGGCGGGTTTGGGGAGAGTGGGCACTTCCGGGACAGCGTGCGCTACGTGATGCAGGCCGATGTCGATAAATTGCGCACCGCGCTGGCCAATGGCGATTGCAGCACCAGCGCGTTTGCCACGTGCTCGATGAAGAGCTGGTTTCAGACGGTCAATCTGAAGTGACCCGTCCGGCCTCCACGTCAACGAGGCCGGCGACCGGCCGGCCGATGAACGCTTCTACCGCGTCCAGCAACGGACGCCCCGCACCTGGTGCAAAGAACGTGGCGCGGAACTCTCGGCCGGTTTGCGCGTTGAACACCCAGTCCCGGTTGAAGCGCTTGAACGCTTCCTGAGCCAGCGCGCCCGACCAGACGTAGGCGTAAACCGAAGCGTCGTACTGGGTCACCATGTAATCGAATCCATTGGCAAACCGGTGATCGCCCGGCAGTTGCAGAGGACTCAGGCTGCGCTGCACGTCGGTGCAGACCTCCTCGACCGAGCGCCCGTCGCCGGGGGTCAGGTGCAGCTCGAAATCAATCATCGCCCCCATCAGCAACAAGGCCTGCTGCCGGCTGGAGTGGGCCTGAGCAGCTGACAGTGCCGCGTCGACCCGTGTGGCGCTCAAGCGTTCGCCGGTCTGAAAATGCGCGCCGAGCCACAGCACAAACTCCCGCGACAAACACCACTGCTCGAACAACTGCCCGGAAAACTCCGCCGCTTCATGGCCCAGTTGCAGGATGCCGGACAGGCTGTGATGGGGCGAGCGTGTCAGCACGTGTTGGAGGCAATGGCCAAACTCATGAAACAGCACCCGCAGATCGTCGATTTCGAGCCAGCACGGATGGGTATCGGTGGCCGGTGTGAAATTGCTGTAGAGCAGGGCAATCGGCAGCGCCGGGCGGCCTTCGGCGTTGATCCGGCGATTGCGCAGCGTGGAGGTGCCGGGGAAGTCCACCGCGTTGTCGCGGTGAAACGGGTCGAGGTAGATGTAGCCGATGACCTGTTCATGCTCGCTGATTTCCAGCAGGCGCACATCGTCATGCCAGTGGCCGCCACCGGACCGCTCGACGATGCGTATCCCGAACATTCGTTCGCAGAACAGAAAGAGCCTGCGCAGGGTGCCCTCGAGCGGAAAGTAATCACGCAGGTTTTCCAGCGCACCGGGAAACTGCTGTTGGCGCCATTGTTCGGCCAGGAAGTCTTCATCCCACGGCTGGACCCGGTCGATCCCGCGTTGCTGCGCGAAGGCTGCCAGTTGCGCTGCATCCTGCGCGAGGGTAGGTGCCAGTTGCGACGCCTGACGCTGTAGAAAACTACTAACCCATGCCGTTGTCCCGGCGCTGTTTTTGGCCAGACTCAGTAGTGCGGCGTTTTCGTGGCCGAATAAACGGGCTTTCTGCTGGCGCAAGGCGAGCAGCGTCTTCAGCACCGGGCCGTTATCGAAGCGGCCGGCCAGTGGGCCCCGATCGGAGGCGCGGGTCATGTAGGCAACGTAGCACTCCTCCCGCAAGGCGCGGTTCTCGGCGTACTTGAGGATGTGCTGGCAGGTGTTCTGGTCCAGCCGGATCAACCAGCCGTCATGCCCGGTCTGGCGTGCGGCGAGTGCCAGCCGATCTTTCATGGCCGGCGACAAGCCTGCGAGCAGCGCAATATCGTCAATACGTTTGCTCCACGCCTCGGTCCAGCGATCGAGGTTGTCCAGAAATACGAATTCCAAGCCTCCGATCTCGCGGTTCAACCGCGCCAGCTCCTGCTGCTGTTCAGTGGGAAGCTCAATGCCCGACTGCTTGAATCGGCGCAGAATTCGCGACAGTGCGATGTTGCGCGCCTCATCGAAACTGCCGGCGATCGAGCTCTGCGCCAAACGCTGATAGGTCTCGTACAACCGGCGATTGTGGGCTTTTTCAGAGCGATACTGATTGATCGCCAGATGCGCTTTGGCGCTTTCCACGAGCCAGACCGCATCGTCGGATCTGACCATCGACAACGTTTCAAGAATCGAGCGAACTTCACCGAGGCGCGCGTCGGCTTCGTCGATGCTCAGTACCAGATCATCCCAGCCGGGATGTTCGGTCTGACTGGCGATCACCTGGGCGATGATTCTTTGGTTGTCCGCAATGATGCTGGTGACCGCCGGCAGCAGGTGCTCGGCGCGAATCGCTGGCCACGGTGGCAGCGTCCAGTGTTGCAGGAGGGGATTGGTGTCGGGCATGGCAGCTTCCTTCGAGGCGTGGCGCAAAAGGCCAGCCTACGAAGCAAGTGCGGGGGACAGGTGTTAAGCCAATACCACCTTCCACCGACGAATCGGGGAAGGTGATTGAGGATCAGTGCTGCTCGTCGGGCTTTTTCTTCAACTTCGGATTCGGGAAGAACTGCACCGCCTGAACCGTTTTGTCCGGGGCAGGCTTGAGCGCGCTGGTGTTGACCCGCGTGCCCAGCTCTTTCGGCACCGACAGCCCTTGGGCATTGAGCGTATCGCTGTAGCCGCACGCCACACATTCGCGGTGCGGGACATCGTCCTCGCTCCACATCATCAGTTTGTCCGGCTCGCTGCACGCCGGGCAGACCGCCCCGGCGATAAAGCGTTTTTTGGTCTTCACGGGTGCCTCACTCATGCTGCCGCGTCCTCACTCAGGCCGCTGTGGCGCAAGAGTGCGTCAATCGACGGCTCACGGCCACGGAAGTCGACGAACAGCACCATCGGCTCCTGCGAGCCACCGCGGGCCAGGATCGCTTCACGGAAGGCGCGACCGGTGTCGGCATTCAGCACGCCGTCTTCTTCGAACTTCGAAAAGGCATCCGCCGACAGCACTTCCGCCCACTTGTAGCTGTAGTAACCCGCCGCGTAACCGCCGGCGAAGATGTGGGCGAAGCTGTTCGGGAAGCGGTTGTAGGCCGGAGGACGCATCACCGACACCTCGTCACGCACGCCTTCCAGAACCTGCGCGACGCTGCGGCCGTCACCGTGAGTGGCGTGCAGTTCGAAGTCGAACAGCGAGAATTCCAGTTGGCGCACCATCATCAGACCGGACTGGAAGTTCTTCGCCGCGAGCATTTTTTCCAGCAGATCCTGCGGCAGCGGCTCGCCGGTTTCGTAGTGGCCGGAAATCAGCGCCAGACCTTCCGGCTCCCAGCACCAGTTTTCCATGAACTGGCTCGGCAGCTCGACCGCGTCCCACGCCACGCCGTTGATACCGGAAACGCCGGCATGCTCGACGCGGGTCAGCAGGTGATGCAGGCCGTGGCCGAATTCGTGGAACAGGGTGGTCACTTCATCGTGGGTCAGCAGTGCAGGTTTGCCGCTGTCGGCCGGGGTGAAGTTGCACACCAGATTGGCCACCGGGCTTTGCAGCACCCCGTCGAGGGTGCGGCGACGGTCGCGGGCGCCGTCCATCCACGCGCCGCCACGCTTGTTGGCGCGGGCGTAGAGGTCGAAGAAGAAGCGACCGACGTGCTGGCCGTTTTCCTTGATCTCGAACAGGCGAACGTCCGGGTGCCAGGTGTCGAAGCCTTTCAGTTCGGCGATTTCAATGCCGTACAGGCGCTGAACGATGGCGAACAGGCCGCCGAGCACTTTGTCGATCGGGAAGTAGGCGCGCAGGGTTTCCTGGGCGACGCTGTAGCGTTGTTCACGGAGTTTTTCACCGTAGAAACCGCTGTCCCAGCTTTGCAGATCGGCGCAGCCTTGCTCGGCGGCGTAAGCCTTGAGCTGTTGCAGATCCTGGGCGGCAAACGGTTTGCTGCGCTTGGCCAGATCGCGCAGGAAGCTCAGCACCTGATCGCTGGATTCGGCCATTTTGGTGGCCAGGCTCAGCTCGGAGAAGCTGGAGAAACCAAGCAGTTTGGCCAGCTCCTGACGCAGGTCGAGGATTTCGCCCATCACCGGGCCATTGTCGTTCTGGCCGGCGTTCGGGCCTTGATCCGACGCACGGGTGCAGTAGGCGGCGTAGACTTCTTCGCGCAGCGCACGGTCCTGGGCGTAGGTCATCACCGCGTAGTAACTCGGGAATTCCAGGGTGATCAGCCAGCCGTCGAGGCCTTTGGCCTGTGCCGCAGCGGCCATTTGCGCCTTGGCCGAATCGGTCAGGCCGGCGAGGGCGGCTTCGTCGGTCAAGTGCTTGGTCCAGGCCTGAGTGGCGTCGAGCAACTGGTTGGAGAAGCGGCTGCCCAGCTCGGACAGCTTGCTCTGCACTTCGGCATAGCGCTTCTGCTCGGCTTCCGGCAGGTCGATGCCCGACAGACGGAAATCGCGCAGGGCGTGTTCCAGAATGGTTTTTTGCGCCACGTCGAAACCGGCGGCTTCCGGGCTGTTGGCCAGGGCTTCATAAGCCTGGAACAGTTCGCGGTTCTGGCCCATTTCGGTGGAATAGGCGCTCAACGCCGGCAGGCACGACTCGTAGGCTTCACGCAGTTCGGCGCTGTTGCACACGGCATTGAGGTGGCTGACCGGACTCCAGGCTGCGCCCAGGCGATCATTGAGTTCGTCCATCGCCAGCACCAGCCCGGCCCAGGTCGGGTTCTGGCCTTGGGTCTTGAGGATTTCGGCGATGGCGGCGCGGTTGTCGGCCAGAATGGTTTCGATGGCCGGCTGCACGTGTTCGGCACGGATCGCGGAGAACGGCGGCAGGTCGTAGGACTGCAGAAGAGGGTTGTTCACGCTCACGGTTGGCACCTTGGCTGGAAGAAACATGCGCCCATCTTAATTACAATCGACACCCACCGCAGCTATCGGCGACAGAGAGAGAACTAATCGTGTCCCTTCGCAAGTACCAGAATCACACCCCACGCTTGAGCCAAGGCGCATTTGTCGACGGCTCGGCGGTGGTGATCGGCGACGTCGAAATCGGCGAAGACAGCTCCGTGTGGCCGCTGACCGTGATCCGCGGCGACATGCACCGCATCCGCATCGGCGCGCGCACCAGCGTGCAGGATGGTTGTGTGTTGCACATCACTCACGCTGGCCCGTTCAACCCGGACGGTTTCCCGCTGCTGATTGGCGATGACGTGACCATCGCCCACAAGGTCATGCTGCATGGCTGTACGGTCGGCAGCCGCGTACTTATCGGCATGGGCAGCATCGTCATGGACGGCGCGGTGGTCGAGGACGATGTGATCATCGGCGCCGGCAGTCTCGTGCCACCGGGCAAACGCCTGGAAAGCGGTTTCCTGTACGTGGGCAGTCCGGTGAAACAGGTCCGTCCACTGACCGACAAGGAAAACGCCTTTTTCACCTACAGCGCGGCGAACTACGTGAAGCTCAAGGACCTGCATCTGGCCGAAGGCTACGACCAGCTCTGATTTTTCTCTCTATTGCCCGGGATTTTTCATGCATTACCAGACCGTACTGTTCGACCTCGATGGCACCCTTACCGATCCGCGTGAGGGCATCACCCGTTCCATTCAGTTCGCCTTGAGCAAGCTCGGCATCGATGAGCCGGACCTGACCAAGCTGGAACACTTCATCGGCCCGCCGCTGTTGCAGGCGTTCATGCAGTTTTATGGTTTTGATGAAGCGAAGGCGTGGGAGGCGGTGAATTTCTACCGCGAGCGCTTCAAGGTCACCGGCCTGTACGAGAACCGGGTGTTCGAGGGCGTCACGCCGTTGCTGGAAACCCTGAGCGGCCAAGGCCGCCAGCTGTATATCGCGACGTCGAAGCCGTGGGTGTTCGCCCGGGAAATCGCCCGGCACTTCGACTTCGCCAAACACTTCAAGGTGATCTACGGCAGCGAACTGGACGGCACCCGCACCAACAAGGTCGATCTGATCGCCCACCTGATGGCCGAGGAAGGGCTGGATTCGGCCAATACGCTGATGATCGGTGACCGCAAGCATGACCTGATCGGTGCTCGCAGCAACGGGCTGGATGCGGCGGCCGTGGGTTACGGTTTTGGCAGCCATGAAGAGCTGAGTGCCGAAGCGCCGGCTTATCACTTCGAGACTTTGGATCAATTGCATCAGGCATTTTTGCGGCGCTGATGAATCAGCCATCGCGAGCAGGCTCGCTCCCACAGTGACCGCGTTTCAGTACCGGAACTCGGTTTCCTGTGGGAGCGAGCCTGCTCGCGATGGGCCTGAAAGCCGCTGTAGATTTATGAGCCTGCCAGCACTTTCAAAGCCGACTTACGCTCAACGACCGGCAAGCCACCCAACTTTTCGACCTCTGCGTAAAACCTGACCCAATCCCCACCAACCTGCCTGAACAACGCCGCAAACGCCGGCACCCACTGGTCATACAGCCCGAACGGCAATAGCCGTGCGTTGTTCAACGGCGCATTGACCCAGGCGTCATAGCGTTTGTCGCCGGCCCACTGGTCATCGCGCATCGCTCGGTAATCCTGTCGAAACCGTTCGAACTCTGCCGCCTTGCGCTCGCGCATCTGCGCTGTCGCCAATGGTTGTGCATAGAGTTTTTCGAGGCGTGAACGGGTATCGAGGATCAGCTGAATGAATTGATCCCGCTGCTTCAGTTTCGAGTCGTTTTCCGGGGGCAAGCCACGAAACGCTCGCCACTGCCGCGTACCTTCCTGCTCGACGAAGGTCGCGAAGGACTCGTTGAACTCGGTGTCATCCTTCACATAGAAACGTTGGTGGGCCAGTTCATGGAAGATCAGCGTCGCCAGACGCTCGTCGCCCCAGCCCATCATCGAATTGAGGATCGGATCGTTGAACCAGCCGAGGGTCGAGTAGGCCTCGACGCCGCCGATCGACACGTCCATGCCTTGCAGGCGCTGAATCGCTGCTTCGCCCCGCGCCGCGCTCTGGCTGTAATAGCCGCGATAGGCCACGCAACCGGCAATCGGGAAGCAATGGTTCTGCGGGCTCAGGGAAAACTCCGGGGTGGCGAACACATTCCACACGACAAACGGCCGACCGATGTCGGCGTAGAGGCGATAGCTTTGGTTGTCCGGCAGGTGCAAATGTTCGCTGGCAAAAGCCCGGGCTTTCTGGGATTGGGCCAGGTGAGTGCGCAGTCTGGCGTCGCGGGTCGGGTCGGCGATCACCTTGGCCACCGGCTCCCGCGCCCGCAAAAGCTGCAGCTGACCGCTGGCCAGCTGGCTGTAATAGCTCAGGCTTGAGCAACCGTTGAGCAACAAAATCATCACACCCGGAAACAAAACCCGCAAAACGCGATCAAGTAACCCATGGCTTGGAAGCGGCCTGATCAAAATAAGAAATCCCCCCGGAAAGTCTGCCCAAGACTATCCCGCCCATTGGAGCTCCGCTATGCGCATGTTGATACTGACAGGAAGCGTGCTGACGCTGGCCGGTTGTGCCGGATTCGGAATGCCGACCCCTGACCCCTCGCAAGCCTGGATCGATCTGGATGCCCGGCAACAGGACACGGCGTTGCAGGCGCTGGAAGTCGACAACAAGGCTTCCGTCGATCATCGTTACTTCGAAGTGCAGCCCGGCAGCCATGAACTGACGGTTCGTTATCAATTCCCGGTCGAGGCGACCAACATCGGCCCGGATGCCGAGCCGCTGTGGCGCGATTGTCAGTT
The DNA here is from genome assembly GCF_039695385.1 of Pseudomonas sp. 9.2(2024). Lineage (NCBI taxonomy): Bacteria > Pseudomonadati > Pseudomonadota > Gammaproteobacteria > Pseudomonadales > Pseudomonadaceae > Pseudomonas > Pseudomonas sp. 9.2(2024). Next base: position 321,923 of record NZ_CP155585.1, read on the forward strand.
GAACGTGAAATTCAAGGATTTCAACGCTGGCCAGCGGTATCAGTTGCAGGCGGGTAGCATCGGTTTCCGTCCGTGGGCCAAGCTCTATGACCAACAACGCAACGTGGTGGGCCAGGGCACGCCAGCGGGCTGCCAGCGAACCTGATCGGCGTTATGCTGGATGTCCGAACTCACGGACATCCATCATGCGCACGTTGATGCTGTTGCTGGCCGCAGGCGTACTCGCCGGGTGCCAGACATCGTTGCCCCCCGTCGATCCGAACATGGCCTGGGTCGAATTCTCCACGCCAACCCCCGGCGGAAAACTGCTGATGGCCGAGCGTCTCGACAACAGGCGGCTGACTGACGGGCGCTTCTTCCAGGTCACGCCCGGCAGCCACGAGCTACGGGTACGCTTCGACTTTGAAGTGTTCGGCGGAGGCGGCAGCCTGATGACCGGCCCCGTGGAGCGTCTGTGCTACCTGACCATCCGCTACGATCATTTCGAGGCGGGCCAGCGTTACTTGCTCGAAGGCCGTTCGCTGGCGTTTACCCCGAGTGCCCGCCTGTACAACGACAAGCGGGAAATCGTCGCCGAGGACCGCGAAGTCAACTGCATCATCTGATGCGTATCAGCGGTCGTTCTTCTGATAGATGATGGCTTTGGTGCCGTTGTCGCAGGTGCCGACGATCATGGCGATGTCGTGTTTTTCAGCCTCTTCCTTGGAGACTATCTCCAGGGTGTAGGAGGGCACGGCGTTCGCCTGAATCTTGATTTCGATCTCTTGCTTGAGTTCTTCGCAGTCTTTGGGCGCTGCGAAGGCCGACGTTGCCAGCACGCCACAGATAACCGCCAAGGCAAAACGTTTCATGGTTGAAGCTCCATCGAAGCAGCGCGCACGAAGATGCGCGAAAGCTGCTGTCATTTATTCGACCACATTTTTGCCTGGCGGGTTCTGATTAGGCTCAAAGCAGTCAGCTGACCAGCGATGCGTCGAGACTGATCTTCGCATTCAGCACCTTGGACACCGGGCAACCTTCCTTGGCCTTGTTGCTCAGCTCTTCGAACTGCGCCTGGGTCGCTCCCGGAATTTTTGCCTTGAGGATCAGTTTCACTGCGGTGATCGCAAAGCCGCCATCCACCTGGTCCAGCGTGACCTCGGCCTGGGTGTCGATGCTGTCGGCCTTGAGCCCGGCGTCACCGAGAATCATCGAGAACGCCATGGAGAAACAGCCCGCATGGGCGGCGCCGATCAGTTCTTCCGGATTGGTGCCCTTGCCGCCTTCGAAGCGGGCCTTGAAGCCGTAGGGCGCTTCGCGCAGGACGCCGGTTTCGGTGGAAATCGAGCCGATGCCGGTTTTCAGGTCACCTTCCCAATGCGCGGATGCCTTCTTCACGATAGCCATGTGTGCCTCCTTCAAATCGGGCGCGAGACGCCGCGCCGTCGTGGTTTTTGCCTGCAAGGCTTCTGAGGATAGACGCCGGAACAAAGTTCAGCCCAAGTGAATCGTTGACTTTTTTAGTAGGAAATTTCGGATCGGCTATTGAAACTCGGGTATATGCCCTCATTGCACAGAACACGCTTATGAATTGGGCAGGTTTGCGTTCGCCAAGAACACACCTGCGCCCTCAATCGGAGATGCAGGTTTATGAAGCAACTGTCCGACGTAAAGTTTTCCACCCTTGATCTGGTGCCGGTGCGCGAGAACGGCAGCCCGGCGCAGTCGCTGCGCAACTCGCTGGATCTGGCGCAGCACGTCGAGAAGTTCGGCTACACCCGGTTCTGGGTTGCCGAGCACCACAACATGGACGGCATCGCCAGTTCTGCCACCTCGGTGTTGCTGGGCTATCTGGCCGGCGGCACGTCGACCATCCGGGTCGGCTCCGGCGGCGTGATGCTGCCCAACCACGCACCATTGGTGATCGCCGAGCAGTTCGGCACCCTCGAAAGCCTGTATCCGGGACGGATCGACCTCGGTCTGGGGCGTGCGCCGGGTTCCGACCAGATGACCGCCCGCGCCTTGCGCCGTGAGCGCTCCGGCAGTGCCGATGATTTCCCGGAAGACGTGGCTGAGCTGGCGCGCTTCCTCGGTCCGCGCACCCCGGATCAGCGCGTGATCGCGATGCCGGGCACCGGCACCAACGTGCCGATCTGGCTGCTCGGTTCCAGTCTGTTCAGTGCACAACTGGCCGGCGAGCGCGGTTTGCCCTACGCCTTCGCCTCGCATTTCGCACCGCGCTTCATGCATGAGGCGATTCGCGTCTACCGCAATCACTTCAAGCCATCGGCGGTACTCGACAAACCGTACGTGATGCTCGGCGTGCCGCTGGTGGCGGCCGATACCGATGAACAGGCTGATTACCTGGCGACCTCGGTGTACCAGCGAATTCTCGCGCTGATGCGTGGGCAAAGTCTGGTGCAGCGCCCACCGGTGAAAACCATGGACGGCCTGTGGCTGCCCCACGAGCGTGAGGCGGTGGGTGATTTCCTCGGTCTGGCGATGGTCGGCAGTCCGCAGAAAATCCGCGCGAAACTCGAAGTGCTGATCGAACAGACTCAGGCTGATGAGCTGATCTTCACCTGCGACCTGTATGAACACGCCGATCGCCTGCATTCCTACGAGCTGCTGGCGCAGGTCATGAAGGGCTGAGCCCGATCGCCGCGAACAAAAAAGCCGACGCATTGCGTCGGCTTTCGTTTTTCCGGCGTGATCAGCCGCGGGTGTAGACGATCTCTTTGGCGCCGCCTTCGCAGGTGCCGACGACTTTGCCGCCACTGGCCGCACCCTTGTCGACAATCTCCAGCGAATACCCGGAAACGCCCTTGGCATCCAGCTTGGCCGCGATTTCAGCCTTCAGTTCTTCACAAGGCTTGCCGGCAGCAAACGCACCACCCGCAAGGCTCAACAAACCTACTGCCAACATGAACTTCTTCATCGGTCGCACTCCCTGGTCGGATTAAAAAAGGCAGGCATCGAGCCGTTCGCTCGATGCACTCACCTCGTAGCGCATTGCCATTCCTATGGCACTCGGCCAGCGCGCAAGTTCAGAAGCGTAGACCAAACTCAGCTGCTGGCTATCCGGAACCCGACTTTCAGGGTCACTTGAAAGTGCGCCGCCTTGCCATCCTTGATGTGGCCGCGGGTTTCGGTCACTTCAAACCATTCCAGATGCTTGATGCTCTTGTTGGCCTCGGCCAACGCATTGTTGATGGCGTCTTCGATGCTGCTGGTGGACGAACCGACCAGCTCGACTTTCTTGTAGGTGTGATGGTCACTCATGGTGTTCTCCTTGAAGTGTGCAATTGAGCCTAGCAGCGATTTGCCGTGTTGATTTCGGCGATCCGGGCGAGAGGAAGTTCAGATTTTCTGCACTTTCCAGAAACGCTGAAGTCCCAACCAACACACGCCACTCATCACCAATGCAGGAGAGCCACAATGGCCAACACCTCGTTACGCAAAGCCTCGTTGCAAAGCATGGAAGCGGAGATCGAGAGTCTGCTCAAGTCGTTGGAAAGCCTGAAGGACGACGCTTCTGACGAGTCGCGCAAGACCCTCAAGGCGCTGAAAAGCAATGCCGAAAGTGCGCTGAAACATTCGCGCAGCCTGCTCAGCGATGCCTACGAAGAAGTCAAAGTCAAAACCCGCGAGACCGGGATCGCCACCCGCGATTACGCGCAGGAACATCCGTGGACGACCGCCGGTGTGGCGGTCGGTGCGCTGGGTCTGCTGGCCGCTTACTTGCTGTTCAAGCGCGGCGAGTGATCTGCCTGGCGCAGCTCGTTCCTGAGCCACTGCGCCAATTGCCGGGCGCGCCCGTCTGCGGCGCGCTTGGGTAGCCACAACGCCAGTTGCGCCGGGGTTTCACTGAAGCCCCATGGCGCGACCAGGCGACCGGCCTTCAAGTCTTCGGTCACCAGCGGTTCCGGCGCGATCGCCACGCCCAGCCCGGCGACGGCCGCTTCCAGCAAGTAATACAAATGCTCGAAACCCTGCCCCAGCTTCAACGCCTTGGCGTCGAGGCCGCTTTGCTGCGCCCAGCTCGGCCAGGCTTGCGGGCGTGAAGTCGTGTGCAGCAAGGGTTCGTCGAGCAGGGCAATGGGCGGTGCCGATTGCAGGCGCTGGTAGCCGCTGAACAGCGGACTCATGACCGGGCCGATTCGCTCGCTGGCCAGCTCGTACACCTGCATGTCCGCCGGCCATGGCGGTTCGGCGAACAGCAGCAATGCATCCAGTCCCGGGCGACGCGGGTCGAGATCGCCTTCACCGGCGGACAGGTGCAGACGCAAGTCCGGCAGATCGGCATTCAGCCTTCCCAGTCGGGGAATGAACCAGCGCGCCAGCAAGCTACCGGAGCAACCGAGTACGAACGGCGCATCGGCGGTGCTTTGGGTCAGTTCGGCGCAAACGCTGCGCAAGCGGTCGAACGCCTCGCCGCTGGCATCGCGCAGACGGATGCCGGCATCTGTGAGTTTCAGGCCACGACCGTCCTTGACGAAAAGACTGACGCCGAGATGCTCTTCCAGCACCTTGAGCTGGCGGCTGACCGCACCGTGAGTCACGTGCAGTTGCTCCGCAGCCTGGCTGACACTGTTCAGGCGGGCGGTGGCTTCGAAGGCGCGCAGGGCGTTCAGCGGGGGGAGGTCATGGCTCATGATATCTGTGAGTTTTCCTGACAGGTTGTGGCGATCTTATCGGTTTTCAGTCTGGAAGGTCAGGGGTAGAGTGAACGCCATTGTCTTCTCGTGAAATCCGCTGGAGCGAACCATGACCCAGACTTCGAACACCTCCGATCTGCGTAACGGCCCTGACGCCAACGGCCTGTTTGGCTCGTTCGGCGGCCGTTACGTCGCCGAAACCCTGATGCCGTTGATCCTCGACCTGGCTCGTGAATACGAAGCGGCCAAGGAAGATCCGGCGTTCAAAGAAGAATTGGCCTACTTCCAGCGCGACTACGTCGGACGTCCGAGCCCGCTGTATTTCGCCGAGCGCCTGACCGAGTTCTGCGGTGGCGCCAAGATCTACCTCAAGCGCGAAGAGCTGAACCACACCGGCGCGCACAAGATCAACAACTGCATCGGCCAGATCCTGCTGGCGCGGCGCATGGGCAAGAAACGCATCATCGCCGAGACCGGCGCCGGCATGCACGGCGTGGCTACCGCCACCGTGGCTGCGCGTTTCGGTCTGGACTGCGTGATCTACATGGGCACCACCGACATCGAGCGTCAGCAGGCGAACGTATTCCGCATGAAGCTGCTGGGCGCCGAGGTGATCCCGGTGGTCGCCGGCACCGGCACCCTGAAAGACGCGATGAACGAAGCGCTGCGTGACTGGGTGACCAACGTCGACAGCACCTTTTACCTGATCGGCACCGTGGCCGGCCCGCACCCTTATCCAGCCATGGTTCGCGACTTCCAGGCGGTGATCGGCAAGGAAACCCGCGATCAGTTGCAAGCTCAGGAAGGTCGTCTGCCGGACAGCCTGGTGGCGTGCATCGGTGGCGGTTCCAACGCCATGGGCCTGTTCCACCCGTTCCTCGATGACAAGAGCGTCGAGATCATCGGCGTCGAAGCCGCCGGTTACGGCATCGAGACCGGCAAACACGCGGCCAGCCTCAACGGCGGCGTACCGGGTGTGCTGCACGGCAACCGTACCTTCCTGCTGCAGGACGACGATGGCCAGATCATCGACGCCCACTCGATTTCCGCCGGCCTCGACTATCCGGGCATCGGCCCTGAGCACGCGTGGTTGCATGACATCGGCCGCGTCCAGTACACCTCGGTGACCGACGACGAAGCCCTTGATGCGTTCCACAAATGCTGCCGCCTCGAGGGGATCATCCCTGCATTGGAAAGCGCTCATGCGTTGGCCGAAGTATTCAAACGCGCACCGAAACTGCCGAAGGATCACCTGATGGTGGTCAACCTGTCCGGCCGCGGCGACAAAGACATGCAGACCGTCATGCACCACATGGAACACTCTCAACAAGAGCAATCGAAGCAGGAGAAACACTGATGAGCCGCCTGCAAACCCGTTTTGCCGAACTCAAGGAACAGAATCGCGCCGCCCTGGTGACCTTCGTCACTGCTGGCGACCCGGACTACGACACCTCGCTGGCAATCCTCAAAGGCCTGCCGAAAGCCGGTGCCGACGTGATCGAACTGGGCATGCCGTTCACCGACCCGATGGCCGACGGCCCGGCGATTCAGCTGGCGAACATCCGTGCTTTGGGCGCCAAGCAGAACCTGATCAAAACCCTGCAAATGGTTCGCGAGTTCCGCAAGGACAACAGCGACACGCCGCTGGTGCTGATGGGTTACTTCAACCCGATCCACAAGTTCGGCGTCGAGCGCTTCATCGCCGAAGCCAAAGAGGCCGGCGTTGATGGCCTGATCGTGGTCGACATGCCACCGGAGCACAACTCGGAGCTGTGCGACCCGGCCCAGGCAGCGGGCATCGACTTCATCCGCCTGACCACCCCGACCACCGATGATGCGCGTCTGCCGAAAGTGTTGAACGGCAGCTCCGGCTTCGTTTACTACGTGTCGGTTGCCGGTGTGACCGGTGCCGGTGCGGCGACTCTGGAACACGTCGAGGAAGCGGTGGCGCGTCTGCGTCGTCATACCGATCTGCCGATCAGCATCGGTTTCGGTATCCGCACGCCGGAGCAGGCCGCGTCCATCGCGCGTCTGGCCGATGGTGTGGTGGTGGGCTCGGCGCTGATCGATCACATCGCCAACGCGACCACGCCGGACCAGGCCATCGACGGCGTGCTGAGCCTGTGTTCGGCGCTGTCCGAAGGCGTGCGTAAGGCTCGCGTCAGCTGAAGGTAAAGTTCCTGATACAGAGGAATTAGGGCCTCGCGGCACAGACTAATTGAGCAAGACCGAGGGATTCAGAACCACGTTCTGAATCCCTTTTTGCTGTCAGTGCAGTGAGGAAAGACCCGATGAAAATGCCGAAACGTCTGATTGCCAGTCTGGGCGTGCTGATGATCAGCGCGACGCCGCTGCTGGCCAGCGCCGATCCGCGCGACGATCACGACCACGGCGGCCCGCAACAGGGCCACTACGACAATCGCGGTGGCGATCACCATGATTGGCAAAGCAACCATCGCGGCGGCCCGCCGCCTCGGGATTTTGGCCCGGTGCGTCAGGTGATCCGTGACAATCATGGCTATTTCGTTCGCGGTGCGCCGCCGCCTCCAGGCATTCATCTGGTCCGTGGCCGCCCGCTGCCCCATGGCTATTACGGCGAGCGGCTGGATAACCGGGCGTTGAGTCGTCTGCCGTATTACCCGGGTTATGAATGGCGTCGTGCTGGCGGTGACATCGTGCTGATCGCGGTGGGCAGCGGGGTCGTTTACGAAGTACTGGATGGCGTTCTGTACTGATCGTCAGGCAATAAAAAAGACCGCAGCCTTTACCGGCTGCGGTCTTTTGTTTTCAGGGCCTGTGTTTTTTTCAGGGCAGTTCCAGTCCGCCCGAGGCTTTGTGCAGTTTGCGCAGATGCTCGCCGATCTGTTTCACGTTGGCCTCGCTGGCCGCAATTTCGGCTGCTCGTTTGGGCTCGAGCAATGCGCGTACTTCCTTATCGAGATCGCCGGTCAGGGCCAGCAATTGTTTCTGGCGCTGGCTGCTTTCTGCTTCCAGTCGGCTGAATTCGCTTGGTTGCGGCAGGCCATAACCTCGGGAGTCGAGCAATTCTGCCGGTCGGCTGAGGAAGCCGCTGTTGGCGAGGATCTGCTGCAAGGTCGCGTTGGCCTTGTCCATGCCACCGTCTTCCAGCTCACGGGCGCCGAGGTAGCGTTGCTTGACCTCATCCTGAGCCAACAGCAATTGGCGGCGGAAACTGGCTTGCTCCAGCAATAACAGCGCGGCGCTGGTGCGCAGGTCTGCACGTTCGAACCATGGGCGACGTTCTTCGGCGGACAGCGAAAGCCATTCTTCAACGGTTGCCTGCTTGATTGGCAATTGCTTTTTCAAGACATCGAACATCGCCTGATAACGGTCACGAAACGAGTCGAAACGATAACCCAGGCGCAACGCCTCTTTCGGATCATCGAGCACGCTGGTGTCGGCCAGGCCTCGCCCCTTCAGCACCTCCAGCAAGCCGTTGGGCATGATGCTGTCGAGGCCGGTGAGCCGGGCGTTGTTGCTGCCGCTGCGCAGCAGTTTCAGGCCTTCGACCGCACAGTTGTTGGAGAGAAAGAAGTAATTGCCGTCGTAGCTCCAGTGCATTTCGGCGGCGTGTTCGACTACGCCCTCGATTTCGCTGCGCGAGAGATTCAACGGCACCGACGCCAGGCTGCGCAGTTCGGTCTTGGTGTACTCGTCGATCACCTGCGCCAGCGGCAACACAAATAGGCGCGACGGGTATTTGCCGACCAGTCCGTCCCAGCTCGACAGCTGTACGTCACCGACGAAGGCGCGGTATGAGAGCACCAGATGCTGGTCCAGATCCAGTCGGCAGTCCGGCCCGCGTGGTCGGCCCGGTGCACAGATCACCAGACGCAACATGCTGTGGCCCCAACGGCTGACCCAGTTCTGGTTGGCTTCGGCCAACAGGTAATCCACCGCGTACACGCGCTCCGGATCAACCTGGCCCAGGGGCTGTTTGGCAAAGTCGTTGCCGGCATTGAGGAAAGCGAAGGTTTTGGCGCACTCATCTTTCGCGGGCGGTGCCCAGCCGAAGTGCTCCTGGTAATAGCGATACAGCGCCGGGCGCCGGCAGGCGTAGCTCGGGTCGAGGAGGAAATACTCCATGTTGACCGCGACAAACTCCTTCGGGCTGGAGATTTCGTAAAGGTCGGGGCTGCGAGCGATCTGCCGGTTGTGCTGTTCACGTTCGCCACGACGGCCGACGTATTGCTGCCAGCCGGCGAGATCGAGCAGGCGTGGATCATCGCTGAGGGTGAAGCGCCGACCGTTCTGGCCGCGGCACTCATCGGGAATGCCGATCAGCCCGGCGCTGTTGTTGCGTCGGGTACAGCGCTGGATCAGCGTGCGTTCGGCCGCCGGCCACAAGCGCGCGCGATCGTAAATGTGGGTGATTTCGTGCAGCACCGTGGCCAGCAGTTCCCGGCGAACGGTGCCGTGGGGGCGATTGGTTTTTTGCGTGGCCGCGCTGCCGTCGGTGAGGCTGGCGAGCAGTTTTCGGTTCAGGTCCAGCTCGGAGACGAGCGTCGCCTGGCCGTAGGCGTTGCCGGGCATGTCGTCGGTCCAGCCGACATCGATACGCCGGTCCAGGCGTTCGATGAAGCTCGGCGGCAACGCCTGCATGGCTTCATCGAGCAGTGCCTGGCTGGCCTGCTGTTGGGCGGGGCTCAGGCCGTCGATCTTGAGCCGCAATTGCAGGCCGGCGTGGGCGCTGTTGCCAAGCAGCAACAACGCCCCGGCCAGCAGCCAGGCGCCGAGTGACTTCACAGTGCGAGGATGGCTTCGGCGAGTACCTGATCACTGGCGTCGCGAGCTTCCGGCACGCGGGTGCGCAAGGTGTTGAAGGCGGCTTCCAGGTTGGCACCACGGATATCACCGTCGCTGGCCACGAAACTGGCGGCGTCGTCGTGGGCTTCGCGGATGATTTTCGAATCGCGAATCGACGTAGTGGTGTCGGAGGTGAAATCGATGGTGCGCTGGGAGGCGCGGACGATGATGTTACTGGTGGCTACCAGGGTGTGTGCCTGGGCCATATCGGCCAACAACAGCAGGCCAAGGGCGGCAGCAATCAGCGGGCTACGCATGGAACGACTCCGAAAAGACAGGGATGACTATTGGACGAGAATTGACTGTGCCAGTTCAAGGTCGCTGACATGAAGTTTTGGCCGGCTCTTGCGCAGGTAATGCAGGGCGGATTCGAGCTGTGCGCCGCGCATCTGGCCGTCACTGGCAACGAACGCTGCAGCATCGTCGTGCGCGGCGACGATCAGTTTACGGTCGAACGGCGCGGAAGACACCATGCCGGTGGCCCAGACGCTGACAACGGTGTTCTGTGTGGACACATCGAAGGCGTCTGCCAGAGGAATCCAGCAGGCGGTGATCAGTACAGAGGGGATAAGCAGATTTGTAAGAAAACGCATGGGACTCGGCAGCTGTTGGCGAGTCCCAAGGCTAGCGCAATGCCCGGACTAGAGCCAGTGCCGAAACATCGGGACACTAGCGGCGTGCCCCGTAATGTTCCATTGCTTAGATCGTCAGAATGGCCTGGGCCAGCTGTGCGTCGGTCGCGTTCAGTTGCGGAGCCTGATGACGGATGTGATCCAGTGCGCTCTCCAGTTTCACGCCACGGATTTCACCTTCGCTGGCCACGAAGCTGGCGGCGTCGTCACGGGCGGCGAGCACGATCTTGTCGTCACGGAAGGACGAGGTGACGTCGGAGGTGGCATCGGAAGAGGACTTGAGTGCGCCAACCACGGCGTCGGTGGTCACGATGAAGCTGGTGGCGCTGGCGTTGGCAGCGACGGCCAGCAGTGCGGCGGCGCTGAGCAGACGAAGACGGGACATGGGAGAACTCCTGTGGATAAACCGTATTGAGAGGTGGCTCGGTGTCTGAAGGTCAGACGCCAGTCGCACAGCATTCGCCACGTTCTGCATGGATCTTAGGCCTCCGTTCGGGATTCGCACAGTGGTCAGGATGCTGGCCTGAACACATTTTGCGTAACTGTACTTGTCTTTATTAACTTTTCGAAAACTGTATCTGTTTGATGTTTCAAACTGGATATTCAGTTTTTTCTGCCCTGAAACGACAAAACCCGTCGCGGTTTCCCGCGACGGGTCTTGTGTGTTCAATTCGGGTTGCTGGCGGTGGGTCTAGCGACCAGAGCCAGCGACGCTGCTTAGCGCCAGAACGGCTTGCTCAGCTCTTCGTAGCGTTGTGCTTCGCTAATCCCGGCGTCAGCCAGCAGACGCGAATCCAGACGAGCCAGTTGATGGCGGCTGGAGATGCGGCGCTGCCACAGCATCAGGTTGGCGATAACGCGCAGAGGCAGGGAAGCCTGGGTGTTTACAGCTTTGTCTTCGAAGAACAGTTCGGAACTGAGTGTACGTTCCATGGTTGACATCCTTCCGCTTGTGGCGGGATTAGGTAGTGGTTTAACTGGTGCCCATGATCCTCTCGTTTAGCCAGACTCTCTAGATACAGTTCACCTGTATTGTGAGTGACCAGTTAACTGTTTATAGAGGGTGTACGGGTCAAAATCGCGCAAACTGTACCTGTCTGCGCTTATTTGGTGCATTTTTGCCCAAATCGATGATTCGAGTAGGCAAAAGCCGTAGGAATAGACCGGTACAGCAGTACAGTTTTTGACGGCTGCGGCGGTTTTCAAATTTCCGCTGACGAAACTGTGTTTGCGCCAGCGGAAAATCTGTGCGGATTACACCGCCAGCATGCGTCCGGTTTCTTCCAGATTGATGTGCCAGCTCAGGGCGTCACGCAGGATGTGCGGAGTGTGGCCGCCGATCGCACAGGCTTTTTCGAAGTAATCGTTCAGCGCCGGGCGGTAATCCGGGTGCACGCAATTATCGATGATGACCCGGGCGCGTTCCCGTGGCGCCAGGCCGCGCAGGTCGGCCAGGCCCACCTCGGTCACCAGGATGTCGACGTCATGCTCGGTATGGTCGACGTGGCTGACCATCGGCACCACGCTGGAAATCGCGCCGCCCTTGGCGATCGACTTGGTCACGAACACCGCCAAGTGTGCGTTGCGCGCGAAGTCGCCTGAGCCGCCGATGCCGTTCATCATTCGCGTGCCGCAAACGTGGGTCGAGTTGACGTTGCCATAGATGTCGAACTCAAGGGCCGTGTTGATGCCGATGATGCCCAGACGCCGCACCACTTCCGGGTGGTTGGAGATCTCTTGCGGGCGCAGTACCAGTTTGTCCTTGTACTTCTCCAGGTTGCCGAACACGTCGCTGTTGCGCCGCTCAGACAGGGTGATCGAACTGCCCGAGGCAAAGCTCAGCTTGCCGGCGTCGATCAGGTCGAAGGTCGAGTCCTGAAGCACTTCGGAGTACATGGTCAGGTCTTCGAACGGCGAGTCGATCAGCCCGCACATCACCGCGTTGGCAATGTTGCCGATCCCGGCCTGCAACGGTCCGAGCTTGTTGGTCATGCGCCCGGCGTCGACTTCTTGCTTGAGGAAAGTGATCAAGTGATCGGCGATGGCCTTGGTGTCGACATCCGGCGACGACACGGTGGACGGCGAGTCCGACTGCTGGGTGATGACGATGGCGACAATCTTCTCCGGCGGGATCGGGATCGCAGTGCTGCCAATACGGTCGTCGACCTTTACCAGCGGAATCGGCGTGCGGGTCGGACGATAGGTCGGGATGTAGATGTCATGCAGACCTTCGAGGTTGGCGTTGTGCGCCAGGTTGATCTCGACGATCACGTGTTTGGCGAAGATCGCGAAGCTCGCCGAGTTGCCCACCGATGTAGTCGGCACGATGTGGCCCTGTTCGGTGATGGCCACCGCTTCGATCACGGCGATGTCCGGCAGCTTCAGTTGCTGGTTGCGCAGTTGCTCGACGGTTTCCGACAGGTGCTGGTCGATGAACATCACTTCGCCGGCGTTGATCGCCTTGCGCAAGGTGCTGTCGACCTGGAACGGCATACGCCGCGACAGCACGCCGGCCTCGGTCAATTGTTTGTCGAGGTCGTTGCCCAGGCTGGCGCCGGTCATCAGGCTGATCTTCAGCGGCGTGACCTTGGCTCGCTCGGCCAGCGCATGGGGCACGGCCTTGGCTTCGCCGGCGCGGGTGAAGCCGCTCATGCCGACGGTCATGCCGTCCTCAATCAGCGCAGCGGCGTCGGCGGCGCTCATCACTTTATCCAACAACGAAGGCAGGCGAATACGGTCACGGTACATGGATTATTTTCTCGGGCAGCGAGTAGCAGGATGCGCAGTCTAGTGAATTTCGCGAGCGCCTGTCCCGCTACCAAGGTCGCAAACGAGGCGTCTATTTAGCGGGTTTCAAGTAAAATACCGTTACTGGATCTGCAACAACGCGGCAAATTGTCCGACGTTTTGCGTAAACAAAAACGCCCCGACAAGTCGGGGCGTCCGGTGAAGCAGCGAGCGAGTTATTCGACCGCTTTGACCATGTCTTCGATGACTTTTTTCGCGTCGCCGAAGACCATCATGGTCTTGTCCAGATAGAACAGTTCGTTGTCCAGGCCGGCATAGCCGCTGGCCATCGAGCGCTTATTGACGATGATGGTCTTGGCCTTGAACGCTTCGAGGATCGGCATGCCGGCAATCGGCGATTTCGGATCGTTCTTGGCGGCCGGGTTGACCACGTCGTTGGCGCCGAGCACCAGCACCACGTCGGCCTGGCCGAACTCGGAGTTGATGTCTTCCATTTCGAACACCTGGTCGTACGGCACTTCGGCCTCGGCCAACAGTACGTTCATGTGCCCAGGCATCCGACCGGCCACCGGGTGGATCGCATACTTCACGGTCACGCCATGGTGGGTCAGCTTCTCGGTCAGCTCTTTCAAGGCGTGCTGTGCGCGAGCCACCGCCAAGCCGTAACCCGGAACAATGATCACGGTGTCGGCGTTGGTCAGCAGGAAAGTCGCGTCGTCAGCCGAACCGGATTTCACCGGACGGGCTTCCTTCTCACCGGCAGGACCGGCATCTGCTGTATTGCCGAAACCGCCGAGCAGTACATTAAAGAAGGAACGGTTCATCGCCTTGCACATGATGTACGAGAGGATCGCACCGCTCGAACCCACCAGCGAGCCGGCAATGATCAGCATCGAGTTGTTCAGCGAGAAGCCGATACCTGCCGCCGCCCAGCCGGAATAGCTGTTGAGCATCGACACCACCACCGGCATGTCGGCGCCGCCGATCGGGATGATGATCAGCACGCCCATGACGAACGCCAGGGCCAGCATCAGTGCGAACGCGGCGAGGTTGCCGGTCAGCATGAAGGTGACGCCGAGGATCAGCGTTGCCAGACCCAGTACCGCGTTCAGCTTGTGCTGACCGCTGAACTGTACCGGTGCACCCTGGAACAGACGGAACTTGTACTTGCCCGACAGCTTGCCGAACGCAATCACCGAACCGGAGAAGGTGATTGCACCGATGGCTGCGCCGAGGAACAGCTCCAGACGGTTACCCGCCGGGATCGAGTCGCCCAGTTGCTTGACGATGCCCAGCGACTGCGGCTCGACCACGGCGGCGATGGCGATGAACACCGCTGCCAGACCGATCATGCTGTGCATGAACGCAACCAGTTCCGGCATCTTGGTCATTTCAACGCGCTTGGCCATGATCGAACCGGCGGTGCCGCCGATCAGCAGGCCGACGATCACATAGCCAATACCGGCGGTGGCCAGCTCAGCGCCCAGCTTATAGATGAGGCCGACAGTGGTGATGATTGCCAGCGCCATGCCGAGCATGCCGAACAGGTTGCCGCGGCGCGACGTGGTCGGGTGCGACAGCCCCTTGAGGGCCTGGATGAAGCAGATCGACGCGATCAGGTAGAGCGTCGTGACGAGGTTCATGCTCATTACTTAGGCGCCTCTTCTTTTGCTTTCGGGGCCTTCTTCTTGAACATCTCAAGCATGCGGCGGGTCACCAGGAAGCCACCGAAGACGTTGACCGCGGCCAGTGCCACGGCGAGGGTGCCCATGGTCTTGCCCAGCGGGGTGACGGTCAGTGCGGCCGCGAGCATGGCGCCGACGATCACGATCGCCGAAATGGCGTTGGTCACTGCCATCAAGGGCGTGTGCAGCGCGGGTGTAACGTTCCAGACCACGTGGTAACCGACATAAATCGCCAGCACGAAGATGATCAGGTTGTAGATACCGGGGGAGATAAGCTCTTCCATCGTCTGAATCCCTGCTTAGGCGTTTTTGCGGATGACTTGGCCGTCGCGGCACATCAGGCACGCGGCGACGATGTCGTCTTCGAGGTTCACTTCGAACTGGCCTTCTTTGGTGAAGACCAGCTTCAGGAAGTCCAGCAGGTTGCGTGCGTACAGCGCCGAGGCATCTGCGGCGACTTCACCGGCAAGGTTGGTCGGGCCGACGATGGTCACGCCGTTCTCGATCACGACCTGATCGGCCACGGTCAGCGGGCAGTTGCCACCCTGAGCGGCCGCGAGGTCGATGACCACCGAGCCGGGTTTCATCTGCGCCACGGTGTCTGCGCTCAGCAGCGTCGGTGCCTTGCGGCCCGGAATCAGTGCGGTGGTGATGACGATGTCAGCCTGCTTGGCGCGCTCGTGCACGGCCTGGGCCTGACGCTGCATCCAGCTCGCCGGCATCGGGCGTGCGTAACCGCCGACGCCGACCGCGCATTCGCGTTCTTCATCGGTTTCGTAAGGCACGTCGACGAACTTGGCGCCGAGGGATTCGATCTGTTCCTTCACGGCCGGACGTACGTCGGACGCTTCGATGACGGCACCCAGACGTTTCGCCGTGGCAATCGCCTGCAACCCGGCCACGCCGGCACCCAGAATCAGCACGCGCGCCGCTTTCACGGTGCCCGCAGCGGTCATCAGCATCGGCATGAAGCGCGGATAGTAGTGAGCGGCCAGCAGCACGGCCTTATAGCCGGCAATATTCGCCTGGGACGACAGCACGTCGAGACTCTGGGCCCGGGAGGTACGTGGTGCCGCTTCCAGGGCGAACGCGGTAATCCCGCACTCGGCCATCTTCGCGATGGTGTCGTTGTTGAACGGGTTGAGCATGCCCACCAGCACCGTTCCGCGCTTGATCAGCGTCAGTTCGGCATCGCTTGGCGCGACCACTTTGAGAATCAGCTCGGCGCCAAACGCGTCATTGGCACTGCCAATGGTTGCGCCTGCCGCTTCATAGGCACTGTCGACAACGCTGGCTTTAACGCCGGCGCCGGTTTGCACAGTGACCTTATGACCTTGGCTGATCAGCTTTTTAATGGTTTCCGGGGTTGCAGCAACCCGTGTTTCACCGGTCTGGGTTTCGAGAGGAACACCAATGTGCACGTCAAATCTCCTGCGTGATCTTATTGAGTAAACCCATGCACTACGGATGGTGCGACTGGGGCGGCCGATCAGCACGATCCCGCCAAATCAGGGCGGGGCGCGGCATTTTGCAGGCGAAGTTTATGCCCTTCAAGGGATTATGACGGGTGACGGAAAATTAACTACAAGTCATCCCGTGACCGAATGTCGCAGATGGCCAGTTGAATCCCTTGCAGGCCGTGCCTTTCAAGGATTCTGGATGAATTTGAAGATTTTTCTCATCGGTGACGTGAATAGGCCGCAATGAGTCGCGAATGAGGGCGCAAAGCCACGTCGGCAGGCGCTTGTGGGACGTCTGTACGACTTTCGGATACAGTCTGTCGATTTGCGACAAATAGTTATATCTGTAGGGCTTTAATTTTCCTGACTACTGGGTTAGCAATCGCTGAAACCCTTTAGCCTTCTAGGTTGTAGCTGTGTGCCTGGTTCACCAGCCAGTCGCGAAAAGCCTTGAGTGAAGCGGATTCAACCTTTCGCTCCGGAATCATCAGGTAATACGCCTTGATGCTGGAGAGCGCGTTCGGGTTGGCAATCACCAGGCGTTTCTCGGCCAGTTCGCGCTGAATGAGGAATGGTGGGATCAGCGCGATGCCCATGTCGTGCATGGCGGCCTGGGCCAGCATGGAGAATAGCTCGTAGCGCGGACCTGTCATGTCGCGGGGGATGTTCAGGTGTTGCGAGTTGAACCACTGTCGCCAGGCGTAGGGGCGGGTGGTTTGCTGGAGCAGCGGCAGATCGGCGATTTCATCGGGTGTCAGATGCGTCTTGTTGCCGAGCAGGACGGGACTGCATACAGGCATCGGATTCTCGCCCATCAGCCTGTGGGATTCGGTACCGGACCAGTCGGCATCGCCAAAGTAGATGGCGGCATCGAATTCGGTGTCGGCAAACAGGAACGGGCGGGTGCGGTTGGTCAGGTTGACCGTCACTTCCGGATGTTTGAGCTGGAAGTCCTTCAGCCTTGGCAACAGCCATTGCGTGCCGAAGGTGGGCACCACGGCGAGCTCAATCACATTGGTGCCTTGCTGACCCATCACCGACAGGGTGTCGCGCTCAACGGCGTCGAGTTGGGTGGCGACCCGACGACTGTAGGAAAGGCCCGCTTCTGTCAGCTTCACCCCGCGACGCGAGCGTCGGAAGAGTTCGACGCTGAGGAAGTCCTCCAGGCTGGCGATCTGTCGGCAAATGGCGCCCTGGGTGAGGGAAAGTTCTTCAGCGGCCTTGGTAAAGCTCTCGTGACGGGCAGCAGCCTCGAAGCTGATCAGGGCGGTGGTGCTGGGTATCTTGCGGCGCATGTACGTCAACCTCACTAATACATCGCTTAATCGGCATCTCGCGACGTTTCGGAGTGAGAAATTAGCACAACAGGATGCGAAATCCTCGTTTGCCGGGATGGGGAAGCGCGCCTAGGATCAATGCCACGTTAATTCACCCGATTTGCGAGGACTCACTCATGGGCGGTAAAGCTAGCTTCAACTGGATCGATCCACTGCTGCTGGATCAACAGCTGACTGAAGAAGAACGCATGATCCGCGACACTGCCGAGCAATTCGCCCAGCAGAGCCTCGCGCCGCGCGTGCTCGAAGCCTTCCGCCATGAAAAGACTGACCCGGCGATCTTCCGTGAAATGGGTGAGGTCGGCCTGTTGGGCGCGACCATCCCCGAGCAGTACGGTGGCAGCGGCCTCAACTACGTCAGCTATGGCCTGATCGCTCGTGAAGTCGAGCGTGTCGACTCTGGCTACCGTTCGATGATGAGCGTGCAGTCTTCGCTGGTGATGGTGCCGATCAACGAATTCGGTACTGAAGCACAGAAGCAGAAGTACCTGCCGAAGCTGGCTTCCGGCGAGTGGATCGGCTGCTTCGGTCTGACCGAGCCGAACCACGGTTCCGATCCAGGCGCGATGATTACACGTGCACGTAAAGTCGACGGCGGCTACAGCCTGACTGGTGCCAAGATGTGGATCACCAACAGCCCGATCGCCGATGTGTTCGTGGTCTGGGCCAAGGACGATGCTGGCGATATTCGCGGTTTCGTTCTGGAGAAGGGCTGGAAAGGCCTGAGCGCTCCGGCGATTCACGGCAAGGTCGGCCTGCGGGCTTCGATCACCGGCGAAATTGTCATGGACAATGTGTTCGTGCCGGAAGAGAACATCTTCCCGGATGTGCGTGGACTGAAAGGTCCGTTCACCTGCCTCAACTCCGCACGTTATGGCATCTCTTGGGGCGCGTTGGGTGCTGCCGAGTTCTGCTGGCACACCGCTCGCCAGTACACCCTGGATCGTCAACAGTTCGGTCGTCCGCTGGCCGCCACTCAGTTGATCCAGAAGAAGCTGGCTGACATGCAGACCGAGATCACTTTGGCACTGCAAGGCTGTCTGCGTCTGGGCCGCATGAAGGATGAAGGCACTGCTGCGGTTGAAATCACTTCGATCATGAAGCGCAACTCTTGCGGCAAGTCTCTCGAGATCGCCCGCATGGCGCGTGACATGTTGGGCGGCAACGGGATATCCGATGAATTCGGCGTGGCCCGTCACCTGGTCAACCTGGAAGTGGTGAATACCTATGAAGGCACTCACGACGTTCACGCGCTGATCCTCGGTCGTGCGCAGACCGGCCTGCAGGCGTTCTATTAATAGGAGAGCGACCATGGGCGCGCTGTCGCATCTGCGGGTACTGGATTTATCGCGAGTGCTGGCCGGCCCATGGGCCGGGCAAATTCTTGCTGACCTTGGGGCGGAAGTGATCAAGGTCGAGCGCCCGGGGAATGGTGACGACACTCGCGCCTGGGGGCCGCCCTTCCTGAAGGACGCTTATGGCGAGAACACTAGCGAGGCGGCTTATTACCTGTCGGCCAATCGCAACAAGCAATCGGTGACGATCGACTTTACGCGTCCCGAGGGCCAGAAGCTCGTTCGGGAGCTGGCAGCCAAGTCCGACATCCTGATCGAAAACTTCAAGGTGGGTGGTCTGGCGGCGTATGGCTTGGATTACGAGTCGCTGAAGGCGATCAATCCGGATCTGATCTATTGCTCGATCACCGGTTTTGGTCAGACCGGACCGTATGCCAAGCGTGCGGGTTATGACTTCATGATCCAGGGGCTTGGCGGGCTGATGAGTCTGACCGGGCGACCTGAGGGTGATGAAGGTGCCGGGCCGGTGAAGGTGGGTGTGGCGCTTACGGATATCCTGACGGGGTTGTATTCGACCGTGGCGATTCTGGCGGCATTGGCTCACCGTGATCACGATGGCGGCGGGCAGCATATCGATATGGCGTTGCTGGATGTGCAGGTGGCTTGTCTGGCTAACCAGGCGATGAATTACCTGACGACGGGCAATGCGCCAAAGCGGCTAGGGAATGCGCACCCGAATATCGTGCCGTACCAGGATTTTCCTACGGCCGATGGCGACTTCATTCTTACCGTGGGCAATGACGGGCAGTTCCGCAAATTTGCCGAAGTGGCGGGGCAGCCCCAGTGGGCGGACGATCCGCGTTTCGCGACTAATAAGCTGCGGGTGGCGAACCGTGCGGTGCTGATTCCGCTGATTCGTCAGGCTACTGTATTCAAGACAACTGCAGAGTGGGTGGCTCAGTTGGAGCAGGCAGGTGTGCCGTGTGGGCCGATCAATGATCTGTCACAGGTATTCGAGGATCCGCAGGTGAAGTCTCGCGGGTTGGCGATTGAGCTGCCTCACGCGCTGGCGGGGATGGTGCCGCAGGTGGCCAGCCCGATCCGGTTGTCGCGGACGCCTGTCGAGTATCGCCTTGCGCCTCCTTTGTTGGGCGAACACACCTTGGACGTTTTGCAGCGGGTGCTGGGTCTTGGGGCTGGAGCAGTGGCTGCGATGAAAGAGGATGGAGTGCTCTGATGGTTCTCTCTATATAGAAGGGGTGCTGAATCCTTTTCTATATAGAGGGAATTGGATGTTTTTGGCCTATCTGCAAGTTATTGAAAGAAAAGCGAAATTAAGGGTTGACGGCAGATTCTGAGTCTCTATAATTCGCCCCACTTCCGGCGCAGTCGAAACGGAAAACTCCTTGAGATTCAATGAGTTAAGTAGGTTTCGAAAGCGGGTCGCTTCAGTTCATCGAAGTCTGGAAGGAGTTGGAAATGCCGGTTCTTTTGGTGCTTTCAACGGTTCGATCTTCTCGGTCGAAAGCGGAGAAAAAGAGGTGTTGACAGCAGCGTGTAACGCTGTAGAATTCGCCTCCCGCTAACGAGAGATCGGAAGCGCAAGTGGTTGAAGTTGTTGAAGAAATCTTCGAAAACTTCTGAAAATAATCACTTGACAGCAAATGAGGCTGCTGTAGAATGCGCGCCTCGGTTGAGACGAAAGATCTTAACCAACCGCTCTTTAACAACTGAATCAAGCAATTCGTGTGGGTGCTTGTGGAGTCAGACTGATAGTCAACAAGATTATCAGCATCACAAGTTACTCCGCGAGAAATCAAAGATGTAACCAACGATTGCTGAGCCAAGTTTAGGGTTTCTTAAAAACCCAAAGATGTTTGAACTGAAGAGTTTGATCATGGCTCAGATTGAACGCTGGCGGCAGGCCTAACACATGCAAGTCGAGCGGATGAAGGGAGCTTGCTCCTGAATTCAGCGGCGGACGGGTGAGTAATGCCTAGGAATCTGCCTGGTAGTGGGGGACAACGTTTCGAAAGGAACGCTAATACCGCATACGTCCTACGGGAGAAAGCAGGGGACCTTCGGGCCTTGCGCTATCAGATGAGCCTAGGTCGGATTAGCTAGTTGGTGAGGTAATGGCTCACCAAGGCGACGATCCGTAACTGGTCTGAGAGGATGATCAGTCACACTGGAACTGAGACACGGTCCAGACTCCTACGGGAGGCAGCAGTGGGGAATATTGGACAATGGGCGAAAGCCTGATCCAGCCATGCCGCGTGTGTGAAGAAGGTCTTCGGATTGTAAAGCACTTTAAGTTGGGAGGAAGGGCAGTAAATTAATACTTTGCTGTTTTGACGTTACCGACAGAATAAGCACCGGCTAACTCTGTGCCAGCAGCCGCGGTAATACAGAGGGTGCAAGCGTTAATCGGAATTACTGGGCGTAAAGCGCGCGTAGGTGGTTCGTTAAGTTGGATGTGAAATCCCCGGGCTCAACCTGGGAACTGCATCCAAAACTGGCGAGCTAGAGTATGGTAGAGGGTGGTGGAATTTCCTGTGTAGCGGTGAAATGCGTAGATATAGGAAGGAACAC
The DNA here is from genome assembly GCF_039695385.1 of Pseudomonas sp. 9.2(2024). Classification (NCBI taxonomy): domain Bacteria; kingdom Pseudomonadati; phylum Pseudomonadota; class Gammaproteobacteria; order Pseudomonadales; family Pseudomonadaceae; genus Pseudomonas; species Pseudomonas sp. 9.2(2024). The sequence goes on from NZ_CP155585.1 coordinate 343,136, forward strand.
CAGTGGCGAAGGCGACCACCTGGACTGATACTGACACTGAGGTGCGAAAGCGTGGGGAGCAAACAGGATTAGATACCCTGGTAGTCCACGCCGTAAACGATGTCAACTAGCCGTTGGGAGCCTTGAGCTCTTAGTGGCGCAGCTAACGCATTAAGTTGACCGCCTGGGGAGTACGGCCGCAAGGTTAAAACTCAAATGAATTGACGGGGGCCCGCACAAGCGGTGGAGCATGTGGTTTAATTCGAAGCAACGCGAAGAACCTTACCAGGCCTTGACATCCAATGAACTTTCCAGAGATGGATTGGTGCCTTCGGGAACATTGAGACAGGTGCTGCATGGCTGTCGTCAGCTCGTGTCGTGAGATGTTGGGTTAAGTCCCGTAACGAGCGCAACCCTTGTCCTTAGTTACCAGCACGTAATGGTGGGCACTCTAAGGAGACTGCCGGTGACAAACCGGAGGAAGGTGGGGATGACGTCAAGTCATCATGGCCCTTACGGCCTGGGCTACACACGTGCTACAATGGTCGGTACAAAGGGTTGCCAAGCCGCGAGGTGGAGCTAATCCCATAAAACCGATCGTAGTCCGGATCGCAGTCTGCAACTCGACTGCGTGAAGTCGGAATCGCTAGTAATCGCGAATCAGAATGTCGCGGTGAATACGTTCCCGGGCCTTGTACACACCGCCCGTCACACCATGGGAGTGGGTTGCACCAGAAGTAGCTAGTCTAACCTTCGGGAGGACGGTTACCACGGTGTGATTCATGACTGGGGTGAAGTCGTAACAAGGTAGCCGTAGGGGAACCTGCGGCTGGATCACCTCCTTAATCGACGACATCAGCTGCTCCATAAGTTCCCACACGAATTGCTTGATTCATTGAAGAAGACGAAAGAAGCAGCCCGAAATTGGGTCTGTAGCTCAGTTGGTTAGAGCGCACCCCTGATAAGGGTGAGGTCGGCAGTTCGAATCTGCCCAGACCCACCAATTTTGTGTGGGAAACGCCTGTAGAAATACGGGGCCATAGCTCAGCTGGGAGAGCGCCTGCCTTGCACGCAGGAGGTCAGCGGTTCGATCCCGCTTGGCTCCACCACTACTGCTTCTGAAGTAAGAGCTTAGAAATGAGCATTCCATCGCTGCGATGGTGAATGTTGATTTCTAGTCTTTGACTGGTTCGTTCTTTAAAAATTTGGGTATGTGATAGAAAGATAGACTGATGGCCACTTTCACTGGTGGTGATCAGGCTAAGGTAAAATTTGTGAGTTCTCTTAGTTGAGAAATTCGAATTTTCGGCGAATGTCGTCTTCACAGTATAACCAGATTGCTTGGGGTTATATGGTCAAGTGAAGAAGCGCATACGGTGGATGCCTTGGCAGTCAGAGGCGATGAAAGACGTGGTAGCCTGCGAAAAGCTTCGGGGAGTCGGCAAACAGACTTTGATCCGGAGATGTCTGAATGGGGGAACCCAGCCATCATAAGATGGTTATCTTGTACTGAATACATAGGTGCAAGAGGCGAACCAGGGGAACTGAAACATCTAAGTACCCTGAGGAAAAGAAATCAACCGAGATTCCCTTAGTAGTGGCGAGCGAACGGGGACTAGCCCTTAAGTGGCTTTGAGATTAGCGGAACGCTCTGGAAAGTGCGGCCATAGTGGGTGATAGCCCTGTACGCGAAAGTCTCTTAGTCATGAAATCGAGTAGGACGGAGCACGAGAAACTTTGTCTGAATATGGGGGGACCATCCTCCAAGGCTAAATACTACTGACTGACCGATAGTGAACTAGTACCGTGAGGGAAAGGCGAAAAGAACCCCGGAGAGGGGAGTGAAATAGATCCTGAAACCGTATGCGTACAAGCAGTGGGAGCAGACTTTGTTCTGTGACTGCGTACCTTTTGTATAATGGGTCAGCGACTTATTTTCAGTGGCGAGCTTAACCGAATAGGGGAGGCGTAGCGAAAGCGAGTCTTAATAGGGCGTCTAGTCGCTGGGAATAGACCCGAAACCGGGCGATCTATCCATGGGCAGGTTGAAGGTTAGGTAACACTGACTGGAGGACCGAACCGACTACCGTTGAAAAGTTAGCGGATGACCTGTGGATCGGAGTGAAAGGCTAATCAAGCTCGGAGATAGCTGGTTCTCCTCGAAAGCTATTTAGGTAGCGCCTCATGTATCACTGTAGGGGGTAGAGCACTGTTTCGGCTAGGGGGTCATCCCGACTTACCAAACCGATGCAAACTCCGAATACCTACAAGTGCCGAGCATGGGAGACACACGGCGGGTGCTAACGTCCGTCGTGAAAAGGGAAACAACCCAGACCGTCAGCTAAGGTCCCAAAGTTATGGTTAAGTGGGAAACGATGTGGGAAGGCTTAGACAGCTAGGAGGTTGGCTTAGAAGCAGCCACCCTTTAAAGAAAGCGTAATAGCTCACTAGTCGAGTCGGCCTGCGCGGAAGATGTAACGGGGCTCAAACCATACACCGAAGCTACGGGTATCACGTAAGTGATGCGGTAGAGGAGCGTTCTGTAAGCCTGTGAAGGTGAGTTGAGAAGCTTGCTGGAGGTATCAGAAGTGCGAATGCTGACATGAGTAACGACAATGGGTGTGAAAAACACCCACGCCGAAAGACCAAGGTTTCCTGCGCAACGTTAATCGACGCAGGGTTAGTCGGTCCCTAAGGCGAGGCTGAAAAGCGTAGTCGATGGAAAACAGGTTAATATTCCTGTACTTCTGGTTATTGCGATGGAGGGACGGAGAAGGCTAGGCCAGCTTGGCGTTGGTTGTCCAAGTTTAAGGTGGTAGGCTGAGATCTTAGGTAAATCCGGGATCTTAAGGCCGAGAGCTGATGACGAGTTGCCTTTAGGCGACGAAGTGGTTGATGCCATGCTTCCAAGAAAAGCTTCTAAGCTTCAGATAACCAGGAACCGTACCCCAAACCGACACAGGTGGTTGGGTAGAGAATACCAAGGCGCTTGAGAGAACTCGGGTGAAGGAACTAGGCAAAATGGCACCGTAACTTCGGGAGAAGGTGCGCCGGTGAGGGTGAAGCACTTGCTGCGTAAGCCCACGCCGGTCGAAGATACCAGGCCGCTGCGACTGTTTATTAAAAACACAGCACTCTGCAAACACGAAAGTGGACGTATAGGGTGTGACGCCTGCCCGGTGCCGGAAGGTTAATTGATGGGGTTAGCTAACGCGAAGCTCTTGATCGAAGCCCCGGTAAACGGCGGCCGTAACTATAACGGTCCTAAGGTAGCGAAATTCCTTGTCGGGTAAGTTCCGACCTGCACGAATGGCGTAACGATGGCGGCGCTGTCTCCACCCGAGACTCAGTGAAATTGAAATCGCTGTGAAGATGCAGTGTATCCGCGGCTAGACGGAAAGACCCCGTGAACCTTTACTATAGCTTTGCACTGGACTTTGAATTTGCTTGTGTAGGATAGGTGGGAGGCTTTGAAGCGTGGACGCCAGTTCGCGTGGAGCCATCCTTGAAATACCACCCTGGCAACTTTGAGGTTCTAACTCAGGTCCGTTATCCGGATCGAGGACAGTGTATGGTGGGTAGTTTGACTGGGGCGGTCTCCTCCTAAAGAGTAACGGAGGAGTACGAAGGTGCGCTCAGACCGGTCGGAAATCGGTCGTAGAGTATAAAGGCAAAAGCGCGCTTGACTGCGAGACAGACACGTCGAGCAGGTACGAAAGTAGGTCTTAGTGATCCGGTGGTTCTGTATGGAAGGGCCATCGCTCAACGGATAAAAGGTACTCCGGGGATAACAGGCTGATACCGCCCAAGAGTTCATATCGACGGCGGTGTTTGGCACCTCGATGTCGGCTCATCACATCCTGGGGCTGAAGCCGGTCCCAAGGGTATGGCTGTTCGCCATTTAAAGTGGTACGCGAGCTGGGTTTAGAACGTCGTGAGACAGTTCGGTCCCTATCTGCCGTGGACGTTTGAGATTTGAGAGGGGCTGCTCCTAGTACGAGAGGACCGGAGTGGACGAACCTCTGGTGTTCCGGTTGTCACGCCAGTGGCATTGCCGGGTAGCTATGTTCGGGAAAGATAACCGCTGAAAGCATCTAAGCGGGAAACTTGCCTCAAGATGAGATCTCACTGGAACCTTGAGTTCCCTGAAGGGCCGTCGAAGACTACGACGTTGATAGGTTGGGTGTGTAAGCGCTGTGAGGCGTTGAGCTAACCAATACTAATTGCCCGTGAGGCTTGACCATATAACACCCAAGCAATTTGAGTCGAAAGGCCAGATTGCGGTGTGTGAAGACGAAAATGAACCGAAAGTTCGACGCTCACAAAACACCGAAAGCTGTCACATACCCAATTTGCTGAAGCGAGGCCCTCTGGCCACGACTCAGTACCCGAATTTCTTGACGACCATAGAGCGTTGGAACCACCTGATCCCATCCCGAACTCAGAAGTGAAACGATGCATCGCCGATGGTAGTGTGGGGTTTCCCCATGTGAGAGTAGGTCATCGTCAAGATTAAATTCCGAAACCCCAATTGCGAAAGCAGTTGGGGTTTTGTTTTAGTAGAAGTCACCGATTTTTGCCGGAACGTTACTGCGGTAACGGGCTGGTCACAGAATTTCTTGACGACCATAGAGCGTTGGAACCACCTGATCCCATCCCGAACTCAGAAGTGAAACGATGCATCGCCGATGGTAGTGTGGGGTTTCCCCATGTGAGAGTAGGTCATCGTCAAGATTGAATTCCGAAACCCCTGTCTGCTAACGCAGACAGGGGTTTTGTCGTTTCAGTGCTCACAAAAGTCCGATATTCAAACCGCTTTGCGTGCCTTGCTGCTCCGACGAGCCTGCCATTTGCGCCACCAGATGTAGACGCCAGTTCCCGACAACCCTGCAATCAGAACACCCAATATCGCGATCATCACTTGCCCGGTGAAGCCTATGATCCGTCCCCCATGTATCGGCAACTGCAATCGATAAAACCGCTCTCCCAATGTCCCTTCTCCTGCGATCTCCTGCCCCAGTAATCGCCCGTCAGTACCGTGGAAGAACAACCAGGATTTGCCGTGGGCCTCGGTGTCATGCTGCCCAAACCCCGCACCGTAAAAGTTGTACTCAAAGCTGTAATACACCTCGCCGATCGCCGCCGTCAGCCCCAACCTTTTCCCCTCCTGTTGTGCCCTTTCGTATGCCTGTTGATAACTTAATCGGGTGATCCCCAGCTCTTCGGCAGGCATTCGCCCTCGCGCCTCATACACGCTCGGTTCAATCGGAGAAAACAGCGACACCGCGGGTTTGAAGACCTGGCTCGGCAGGTTCATCGCCACACTGCTGACGGCTATCGGCAGCAATAACAACCACAGCCACAAGCCCCCCGCCCGGTGCAGATCGAAGTTGAGTCGATAGGCATGCCCACCCTTGATCTTCCAGGCGTTCGACCACTTCTTCCAGAACGGTTTACCCCGCGGCAACGTCAGCCAGAGGGCGATGAAGCAATCGATTACCCAGGCGATGGCCACCAACCCCATCAACAGCAAACCCCAGTTGCCGGGCAGTGTCAGGTTGTAGTGAAACTCGAGAATGAACGGAACAAAGTTCTCACGCTGAAAGCAGCATTCGCCCCAATAACGCTGGCCTTTCTGCTCGCCACTGACCGGATCGAGGTAGAACACTTCATTGCGTTCTTTAAACGGTTCGCCCGTCGCCGGATCATTTCGCGCAACCGCCGCCAGCAATGCCGTGTGGCCTGCCTCATTCGGGTACTCCATGTACCAGACCTGCAACTTCGGATGGGCCGATTGCACCACATCAACCAGCTCACCTGGCGGCAGACGCTCCCCCTCGGCCGAGGCCGCGTAAAACTCCGGATTCAACCACTCATCCAGCTCATGGTTGAACGCCAGAATGCTCCCCGTGATCCCGGCCAGCAGCAGAAAAACCGCCGTGGCCAATCCGATATACCGGTGCAATAAAACCAGAAACGAACGCATGAAAATTCCCCACAGATACGACAAAGCCAGCCCCTGAAATCAGGGGCTGGCTTTTCTATGCACAAGACAAAGGCTTAGAACTGGTAACTGACCGTCGCGGCGACGTTGCGCTCTTCGCCCATGTAGCAGAAGTCCAGACTGGCGCAGGAGGCTACGTAGGATTCGTTGGTCAGATTGTTCGCATTCAGGCGTACGTCGACACCCTTCAGACCGACCTTGCCGAGGTCATAGCCAATCGATGCGTCGAACAATGTGTAGGACGGCACTTTCATGGTGTTCTCTGCATCCGCCCAGCTATAGCCGACATAACGCACACCACCGCCCAGTCGCAGCCCGTCGAGTGCCGCGCTGTCGAACTTGTAGTCCGCCCACAGCGATGCCATATGTCGTGGCGCCTGGGTTGGCGAGTTGCCCTTGTTCTCGATCAAATTGGTCGGTGTGCTCAAGGTGCTGGTCATCGACTTCGAGTATTCAATGTCGGTGAAGGTGTAGCTGCCGAGCACTTTCAGGTTGTCGGTCAGCTGCATGTGCGCTTCAAGTTCCAGCCCCTGAGAGCGGACAGCGCCTACAGCGCGATAGAAGTTTTCCTGCGGCAGTTTGGTCGCCAGATTCTCCTGATCGATGCGGAACAACGAGGCGGTGAACAGGTTGTCAGTACCCGGCGGCTGATACTTCAAGCCCATTTCCCACTGCGTTCCATCGGTCGGTGCAAGAGGATTGCCAGCACTGTCCGCGTAGGAATTCGGGTTGAACGACTCGGAATAGCTGACGTACGGCGCGAGACCGTTATCGAACAGATACAGCGCGCCGGCACGGCCGGTGAGCTTGGTGCGTCGATCATTGATCTCGGTGCCGACCGGACGGCCCGCTTCGGCGATGCGGTTTTCGTCGGAGGTTTCCACCCAGTCCTGGCGCAGTCCCAGCGAGAAGCGCCACTTGTCCATCTCGATCAGGTCTTGCAGGTAAACGCCGGTCTGCTCCAGGCGCCGCAGATAGCTTGTCTCGCCGTACGGCGTAATAGCCGAATTGCCATACACCGGGTTGAACGCGTTGATCGGCGCCAGGCCGCCACTGGTCCAGTCGACCACGGTTTTGCGTCGCTGGTAATCCGCCCCCATCAGCACTGTGTGCTTGGTCGCGCCGGTGAAAAATTCGGCCTGGAGCATGTTGTCGACGATGAACGCGTGCAGACGTTCATCACCGCCGGTGTAGTAGCGATTCAATTCGTTGCTGGTCGGCGACGTCCAGCCATAGGCGTACACCTGATCCATGTTCACTTTGGAGTCGAGGTAGCGGAAATTCTGCCGCGCGGTGAAGACGTCGTTGAAGCGGTGTTCGAACTGGTAACCGAACGACTGCTGATCACGGGAGTAACCATCGATGCCCGGCTCGCCTTCGAAGAAATGCGGCGAAATGCGATTGCCGTTGCGTTGATGAATCGTGCCGTCGGCCGGCACGCCACCGTGATAGCCGCCGTACGGGTCATGCTGCAGATACGCTTGCAGGGTCAGCGAGGTGTCTTCGCTGAAGTCGACGCTGACGGTCGGCGCTAGGGCGAAGCGCTTTTCCTTGTTGTGGTCGAACTGCGTGTCGGACTGATCCGTTAATCCGATCAGACGATAGGCGATGCGTTTGTCGTCATCGACCGGTCCGCTGAAGTCAAAACCAACACCGCGCTGACCCTGAGTGCCGACGGTGGCTTGAACCTGGTGATAGGCCTCGTACAACGGTTTCTTGCTGGTCAGCGCCACCAGACCGCCCGGCGAGCTGCGGCCGTAGAGCACCGACGACGGGCCCTTCAGAATATCGACACGCTCAAGGAAATACGGATCGACCTGCATCGTGCTGTAGGTGCCGCTGTCGCCCATCGACTTGAGGCCGTCGAGGTAGATGTTATCCACCGAACCGTCGTTGAAGCCGCGCATCGCCACATAGTCGTAACGGTGCGTGGCGCCGTAAGGGTTGGTCAGTACGCCGGGGGTGTAACGCATGGCCTGGGACACGGTTTGCGAGCCCTGGTCATCCATTTGCTCACGGGTAACCACGGACACGCTTTGCGACGTTTCCAGCAGCGCGGTACTGGTTTTGGTGGCGATCTGACTGTGCGTCGCGTTATAGCCGTCCATGCTGCCCAGCGCGTTACCGAGGGTGAAGCCTTTGATGTCGGTGGTCGGCAGAGACAGTGCTTCGGTTTCTGCGACGGAGCGCAACACATAGCTGCTGCCATCCTGGCTGACCGCCTCCAGGCCCGTGCCTCCGAGCAAGTGGCTCAGGGCCTGATCGGTCGAATACTCGCCCTGTACACCCGGTGACTGCCGGCCTTGGGTTTGCTGCGGCGTCATCGACAACGTGATGCCCGCCTGGCGCGCGAACTGGTTGAGCGCATCGCCCAGCGGCCCGGCGGCGACGTTGTAGCGGTGGCTGCTGACCTCGCTGGCATTGGCCGCCATGCTCAGGCTCGGCATCACGCCAACGCCGAGTGCAGTAGAGAACAGCGCCGCCCGAACGGCGTGACGCAACAGGCCCGATTCGGCAGAGAAATTCAGAGGGTTCTTACAGGTAACGCGCGCAGTCATTGTAGGTTTCCGTAGGCAGTCGCGAAGGCTGAGTTGAAGTGCTTACTGACTAAGCCGGATTTGCCGCGAAAACCCGCCAAAATAATTTCAGGCCACAGACTCCAGCGTCACCCACCAACGAGTGCGGTAGCGCAATTGCACCGGCAGGGTCTGCGGCAGGATCGCCAGCAGCTTGTCGGTGTCCTCAAGACGGAACACGCCGGACAGGCGCAAATCCGCAATGTCCGACGCACAGTTCAGAAAGCCCTGACGATACCGGCTGACTTCGCTGAGGAAGTCGCCCAGCCGCATGTTGCGGGTCACGATCAGCCCGTCGACCCAGGCACCGGCGTCCATGTCCAACGGCGGCGCCGGGCGAATTTGATGGTGGTCGATCAAGTAGCTCTGACCGGCGATTGCTTCCGTCGAGTTGCCGGCGGAGTGAATCGCGACCCGGCCACTGGTGACGCTCAGGCGCGTGCATCCATCTTCCTGGCGCAGAATGAATCGCGCCTTGAACGGCTCGTAACTGCCATGACGACTCTGCACCCGCAGCGGTCGGTCAAATGGCGCACCTTCATCGGCACCGCCACAGGTGATGATGATTTCGCCACGGGTCAGTTTGATCAGCCGTTGCTGGGCGGTGTAATCGAGATCCACGCTGCTGGCGGTGTTGAGCTCGATCCGCGTGCCGTCCGGCAGCTGGAAGCCACGGCGCTCGCCGGTGGCGGTGGCGTAGTCGGCGCTCCACTGTTGCCAGGCGGAAGTGTCTTTGGCCAACCATCCCGCCGAGCCCATCAGCAGCGCGCCGGACAACAGCTTCAGTGCCTGACGTCGACCCAACCCCTGCGCACTGTTTTCCAGCGTATTGAACGCCACCTGCGCACCGGGCACGGCGCGCAGATTGTGGGTCAGTTCAGCTTGCAGAGACTGCACCCGTTGCCAGGCCAGTTCGTGATCATGGTGTTCGGCGCGCCATTGTTCGCACTGGCGATTCAGGCGCGGATTGCCATGGTTGTTGCGCAGACGCAGGAGCCAGTGAATGGCCTGTCGGACGACCTGTTGCGGTGGCTCGGCGCGTCGGCCAAGCGAGAGGTTATCCACCGGCATCAGTTTTCGTACCGCAGCACGTAGCAGTGAAACAGGGCGTCGGCGACGTAGCGTTCTACCGAGCGCAGGGACAGGCCCATCTGCTCGGCGATCTGCTTGTGGGTCAAACCTTCGCACTGAGCCAGCAGAAACGCCTGACGCACTTTCGGCTTCAAGCCTTCAAGCATGCGGGCGATGCCTTCGAGCAGTTCGATCACCAAGGCACGGGATTCGGCACTCGGGGTTTCGGCTTCAGGCAAATGGGCGATGGTTTCCAGATAGGCGCGTTCAATTTCTTCACGGCGCCAATGATCAATCACCAGCCCTCGGGCAACTGTGCGCAAAAACGCGCGAGGTGCCTTGAGTTCCAGACGCTCGGTGCGCTGCAACAGTCGAACGAAGGTGTCCTGGGCCAGATCCGCCGCATCGGCAGCATTGCCCAGCCGAGCGCGCAACCAGCCGTTGAGCCAGCCGTGATGACTACTGTAAAGCGCCTGTACTGCAAACTCAGGAGAGGACATGAACGCGACAGCCCGAACGTCACAAATGATAATTAGTCGCATTGTCATCAAGGGTTACAGAATTTGCAACCGGCGCTGCAAAACAGTCATCAAAAATTGACAGGCGAACGCTCTGGCACGCCGTTCGGCGGGAATCTGGCAGAAATGTCGTCCATTTCCCACAAAGCCCTAAGTTTTCTCCTAAGCGTGCCGACAGACTGGTGAGACATGCGTGCACCAAAGTAGAGCAGTCGTCAGAACGCTGCCTGCGCTGTACATGGAATGTTGCATCCGGAACGCATCCCCACTTTTCGCATAAGAAGTCCCATGAAATGAATCTCAAGTTCAGCCATAAAATCCTGCTGGCCGCCTCGGGCGTTGTGGTCCTGGCGTTCGCGCTGTTCACTTTGTACAACGACTATCTGCAGCGAAACACCATTCGCCAGAACCTCCAGTCCTCGGTCCAACAGGCCGGCGACCTGACCGCGAGCAGTGTGCAGAACTGGATGAGCGGGCGAATTCTGGTACTGCAAAACCTCGCACAGAACGTCGCCCATCAAGGCAAGAACGCCGACTTCCCGGGCCTGGTCGATCAACCGGCCTTCACCTCGAACTTCCAGTTCACCTACGTCGGCCAGGCCAACGGTGTGTTCACCCAGCGCCCTGACGCGAAGATGCCGGACGGCTACGATCCGCGTCAGCGCCCCTGGTACAAGCAGGCCGTGGCCGCTGACCAGACCATGCTGACCCCGCCATACATGGCCGCCGTTGGCGGTCTGGTGGTGACCATCGCCATGCCGGTGAAAAAGAACGGCGAGCTGCTCGGCGTCGTGGGCGGTGACCTGAGCCTGGAAACCCTGGTGAAGATCATCAACTCGGTGGACTTCGGTGGCCTGGGCCACGCGTTCCTGGTCAGCGGGGACGGTCAGGTGATCGTCAGCCCGGACAAAGACCAGGTGATGAAGAACCTCAAGGACATCTACCCGAACGCCGATGTGCGCATCCAGAAGGGCAACCAGAACGTGGTGCTCAACGGTCAGGAGCGCATCCTGTCGTTCACCCCGGTCGCAGGTCTGCCGAATGCCGAGTGGTACATCGGTCTGTCGATCGATCGCGACAAGGCCTACGCCGCACTCAGCCAGTTCCGTACCTCGGCACTGATCGCAATGTTCGTTGCTGTCGGCGCGATTGCGGTGTTCCTGAGCCTGTTGATCACCGTGCTGATGCGTCCGCTGATCACCATGGGCCGTGCGATGCAGGACATCGCTCAGGGTGAAGGCGACCTGACTCGCCGTCTGGTAGTGGAAAGCAAGGACGAGTTCGGTGAGCTGGGCAGTTCGTTCAACCAGTTCGTGGAGCGGATTCACGCGTCCATTTCCGAAGTGTCTTCCGCGACTCGCCACGTACACGACCTGTCGCAACGGGTGATGGCATCGTCCAACGCCTCGATCATCGGCTCCGACGAGCAAAGCGCACGCACCAACAGCGTGGCCGCCGCGATCAATCAACTGGGTGCCGCCACCCAGGAAATCGCCCGCAACGCCGCCGATGCCTCGCAACACGCCAGCGGCGCGAGCGAGCAGGCCGATGACGGTCGTCAGGTGGTCGAGCAGACGATTCAGGCGATGACCGAGCTGTCGCAGAAGATCAGCCTGTCGTGCACCCAGATCGAAACCCTGAACGCGAGCACCGACAACATCGGCCACATTCTCGACGTGATCAAAGGCATCTCCCAGCAGACCAACCTGCTGGCGCTCAACGCGGCCATTGAAGCTGCCCGTGCCGGTGAAGCCGGACGCGGTTTTGCGGTGGTGGCGGACGAGGTGCGTAACCTCGCTCACCGCACCCAGGAATCGGCGGAAGAGATCCACAAGATGATCACTTCGCTGCAGGTCGGCTCCCGCGAAGCGGTGACCACCATGAACGCCAGTCAGGCGTCCAGCGAGGAAACCGTTGAAGTGGCGAACCAGGCCGGTCTGCGTCTGGTCAGCGTGACCCAGCGCATCGGCGAAATCGACGGCATGAACCAGTCGGTGGCCGCCGCTACCGAAGAGCAGACCGCCGTGGTGGAAACCCTCAACGTCGACGTCAACCAGATCAACCTGCTGAACCAGCAGAGCGTGGCCAACCTCAATGAAACGTTGAAGGATTGCGATGCGTTGTCGCAGCAGGCCAACCGTTTGAAACAACTGGTCGACAGCTTCAAGATCTGATCGCTAGCGGTCAAAAAACAGCCCGCTGCGGAGTGATCCACAGCGGGCTTTTTCATGCCTTACACAAACAGCTTCTGCACATTGCCCATCGCATCATCGGCGAACCCCTGCACGAAATCCTTGAACCCCGGCAGTGCCTCTGGGCCGCCGCTGGCCGGTTCGGCAATGATCGTCCAGGTCGCCCGCGACTTGCCCGCGCCCAGCGATTCCACATTCATCGCCGCCCACAGATTGGCCACGCCCAGGGTGTTGTAGATCGTGGTCCAGGTCATGCTCAGCGCCTGGTCGTCCCGGGAGTTGAGTTGCTCGACCACCACGTTGCCATCCTTGAAGAACTTCTTGCGCAGCGAAGACACGCCTTCGCCGGTCATTTCGATGTGCGACAGGGCCGGAATGAAGCGGTCGAAACCGTCGAATTTGCCTACCACCGCCCACACTTGTCTGGCGTCCACCGGCACTTCCACCGAAGACACGACGTGGCAGCCGTGAGGATTCTTGATCAGGGTGTCGGGTTGAAGATTGCTCATGGTGTTGCTCCTTGGTGGTTGAGTCAGATGAAGTTGATTTCTTTCAGGTAGTCGCAGCCGCGACGCAGCAGCGCCGGGGATTTTTCCGGGTAGTGCGCGCCCATCTGCTGTACGCCGGCCTGGGCGTTGGCGTGGCTGATCAGGGAGATGTCGCCGATGTCTTCCTCGAAGCCGTTGAGGTAGAAACCGAGTACGCCGAACAGCGCGTTGTCGGCATCGACCCGGCCCAGTTGCTGCTGCCAGTCGGCGACGCTGACCAGCGAAAACTCGCTGCCGGTTTCGCGGAACGACGCAACGTAGGCGTCCCAGCTCAGAGGCTCCGGGTTATGCAGGTTGAATACCGCCCGTTCGGCCGAGTAGCGGCTGGCGTGGAAGGCGATGAACCGGGCGAGAAAATCCACCGGCATCAGGTCGAAATTCAGCGCGAAGGCCGGCACCTGCCCGAGCTGGATCGAGCCCTTGAGCATCAGCATCAAGCGGTTCTTGTGCGGCTGGCAGACGCCGCTGAGGCTGTTGAAACTGATGTTGCCGGGCCGATACAGATTGACCCGCACCCCACGCTCCCGCGCCCGCTCGAGGATGCGTTCGCCGACCCATTTCGACAGGTTGTAGCCGTTGCGGATGTAGATCGGCGGCGTCGGTGCGGCGGGCAGTTCCAGCACCCGGCCTGCGTCGTCGACGGTGCTGGAGGCCGACAGCGTCGAGACGAAATTGAACACCTTCTTGCTGCGTCCTTCGCACAGCCGCAGCAGTTCGAAAATCGGCTCGACGTTGTCCGCCGCCAGCGACTCGTAATCGAGCACGTGATTGACGTTGGCCGCGTTGTGCACCAGCGCGCCGAACTCGCGATCCAGTCGCTCGAAATCCCCATCGGCCAAGCCCAGTTGCGGCCGGCTGATGTCCGCCGAATAGACCCGCACCCGACTCAGGTCCAGATGCTCCAGCCGGTTCTCTCGCAGCGATTGGGCAAAGCGCTGCGCCGCCGTTTGCCCGCCGCCGTCGCGCACCAGACACGCCACCTCGCTGGCGCCCAATCCCAGCAGCGCCTCGACGATGTGCACACCGACAAAGCTGTTGGCGCCGGTGACGATCACCTTGTGCACGTCGCCCATGCGGCTGATCGGCAGCGGCTCGATGTCCAGCGCTCGCTCGGCGTCGGCCATCGCCTGGGCGCTGAGCACCGCGCTGTCATCGGTGCCGCGTACCAGGGTGGCGAGCTTCGTGATGGTCGGCAGTTCGATGAAGCGGTTGATCGAAATACTGCGACCGAACTCCTCCCGTAGACGCAGGAGCATGCGCGACAGCAGAATCGAGTGACCGCCGAGATTGAAGAAGCTTTCGTCGGTGGAAATGTCGCTGGTCGGAAGCTCCAGCAACTCACCCCAGATCTCCAGCAGCAGCGCTTCGTCGGCGTTGGCCGGCAGGCATTTCGGGCCGCTGTCCTGCACGCTGACCGGCAGCTCCAGCAAGGCCTTGCGGTCGACTTTGCCATTGGCGGCGAACGGCATGTTCGGCAGTTCCGTCCATGCCACCGGTTGCATGTAGTCGGGCAAAAACTGCTGTGCGTGAGCTTTCAACGACTCGCGCGCGGCATCCGATTGCGGCTGGGCGAGGAACGCCAGAATCCGTCGCTGACTGTCGATCACCACGGCGATTTGCCGATACAACTGACTCTCGCGCAGGCAGCGTTCGATCTCCTCCGGCTCGACCCGGAAGCCGCGGATCTTCACCTGATTGTCGCGCCGTCCGCACAGCTCGATGCCATCCTCGCCCCACTTGGCCATGTCGCCGCTGCGGTAGGCGCGCAGACGCTGGCCGTCCGGCAACTCCAGATCCAGATAGCGTTCGGCGGTCTGCTGTGGATTGTTCAGGTAACCCAGGCATACGCCGGGGCCGACGATGAACAATTCGCCCACCGTTTGCTCAGGCACCGGTTGCAGATCGTCATCGAGGATCAGCACCTGACTGTTGGCAATCGGGCCGCCGAGGGTGCGATTGCTGTCGCCCGGTTGCAGTTGTCGCGCGGTGATCAGCACCGTGGCTTCGGTCGGGCCGTAGAGGTTATGCAGCTTGCCTTGGCGCGTCAGCTGCTCGATCACGAACGGCTCACAGACGTCGCCGCCGGTCATGATTTGCGCGACGCTTTGCAGTTGCTCCAGCGGCAGGATGCTCAACAGCGCCGGCGGCAGGAACGCGTGGGTCAGTTGCCGACGTCGAATAAGCGCCACCAGTTGCAGCGGATCACGCCGCTGGTTGTCGTCGGGCACCACCAGTTCTGCGCCTTCGAGCAGGGTCGGGAAGATGTCGATCAGCGACGAGTCGAAACTCAGCGACGAGAACTGCAACACCCGGCTCTCGGCGCGCAACTGCACGTAATCGGCGTACCACGCGGTGAAGTGCGCGAGGTTCGCCTGACTCAGCAGCACACCCTTCGGATGCCCGGTGGTGCCCGAGGTGTAGAGCGCCATGCATGGCGAGTCGAGCGACGGTCGCTGGCGCATCAACGGCAACGAAAGATCGGCGTCGGCGCTGTCGATAAGGCTGACATCCAGCCCCGGCAGCGAACCGCTCAGCGGATGTTCGCCGTCGTGCAGCAACAACACCGCTCCGGCGTTTTCCAGAATGTACTGCTGGCGCTGAAGCGGATGGCTCGGTTCCAGCGGCAGGTACACCGCGCCGCTGCCGAGAATCGCCAGGATCGAAGCAAACAGCGCATCGCATTTCGGCAGGCAAATCCCCACCACCCAGGGTTGCGGCTGTGTCTCCAGCATTGCCTGCAAGCGTTGCTGGATTGCACGGCTGTGATCATGCAACTGGCGATAGCTGATCGACTGCTCGGCAAGGTGCAACGCGGGGCGCTCCGCGTGTTCGATCAGACTCTCTTGCAGCCGCTCGATCACCGGGATCTGCGCTTGTTGCAGCAACTGCGAATTGGCCGTGGCATTGAAGCGATGGACGTAAGCCAGGCTGTCGAGAAATAGCAGATTTTCCACCTGCTCGAAGTCCGGCGCACGGGCCGCTGTCGCGTGCTGGAAATACTCGGCATCGCGGGAAAAACGGCTGACCAGCAGCGCCACTTCGTCCACCACCTGCGCCAGTGTTCGCTGGCGCAACGCCTGACCGTTGCCGGACGGTTCGTCGGCGATGGGCACGCGGCTCAGCAGCGTCGAGTTGCAGAGGCACAGCAGATCGAGCACCGGCAAACCGCCGGCGCCCGTTGCACCGATGCCCAGACGTAAAGTCAGGTGCGCTGTCGCGCCGTGATTTTGCGGCGCAAGACTGCCGTCATCGATCACCAGATCCACCGACGGAGCAGTCTCTGTCAGCAATGAATGACCGTGTTGTTCGAGCTCCTGCGCCAGGTCGGTCAAGACTTGGCTGCGGCCCCTCAGCAAAATATCGAGACGTCTCATGTCAGCCTCCTTGTCAAACCAGGTAGTCGCGCAGGGCGTGCTGCACGCACGGTGTGTCGAGCAGCGAGCTGTTGTGGAAAAACCGCACGATGTTGCCCACCAGCGGGTGGTGGCGATTGATCGGGAAGGCCAGCCCGGCCATCTCGTCTTTCAGGGCGCGGCGGGTGGCATCGTTGACCGGCAAGGCGTCGATCAGGCGCAGGTCGAAGGACTTCTGGATGTCGTTGGTCAGGTAATGGCCGATGAACACCGGCAGGATCTGCGCGATGCATTCGCGGTCCGCATCGCTCGCGGTGTGCCAGTAGATGCGCACCATCCGCGCCCAGAAACTCGAGTGCCGGCCCTCGTCGAGCAAGTGATCAGCCATCAGGCCCTTGATCGACGGCTTGACCGTGTCGTCCCGGGCGAATGCCGCGACATCGCCGGTCACGGTGTTTTCGGCGATGGCCACGCAGATCAGTTCCACGGCGCTGCGCAGGTGTGGCGGAGCCAGTTCGACGGCGGCCGGAATCGCCCGGCTCAGTTCGATTTCATTCGGCAGCTCGATCGGCTCGATGCCGGTCATGGCCACCGTCTGTTGCATGAAATCCATCGCCACCAGCGCGTGGTAATCCTCGTCCACCACCACGGTCATGGCGTCGTAACGACAGGCGAACGGGAAGGGCACGGCGAAGCGATTCTTGGCGATGCTGCGGGCGGTCTTGTCGACGATCTCGGTTTCGAAAATCACCACGTCGTTGATGAATTTGTACAGCGTCTGCACCAGGGCGAAATCACGCTGTTCCGGGCATTCGCGCAGGAAGGTTTCGCTGAGCACCAAGGGCTGGCGGCTGAGCGGATAGATCAGCCGCGCGTCGTCCTCCAGCACGCGGCGTGGCCGGGTGCGAATGGTCGCGCGGCTTTCCCAGGCGTCGGCGAAAGACTGGTAGTCGGCGGCGTTCATTGGGCCACCTCCGCCAGCGGCTCACGCATGCTCAGACGCAGGCCGTCCCACAGGGCGATGCGGCTTTCCACGGCGGCGATGGCGCTGGCGTAGACTTCGGCTTCGCGCTGCGGATCGCCGTCCACCAGCCGGTCCAGCAGTTGCTCGGCGGCCGGGCCGTGGTCTTCGGAGTCGACCTCGATGTGTCGCTCCAGGTAGTAACGGAAGGTCGGCGCCTGTTCGACGCCGATGCCCCAGGCATCGAGCATGCGCTGGAACATGGTCGGGATCACGCTCTCGCGACCGTGAAGGAATGCGGCGGCAACGCTGTGACCGGGTGCATGCAGTGCGGTGTGCAAGGTGTCACGGACGAACCGCGCAGCGGCCGGATCGACCTCGACGCTTTGCAGGGCGACGTCGTAACTCACGCCTTCCTGTTGCAGCGTCACGAAGCGCTCCACCGCTGTCGTGTCCGCACCGACTTCGCGCATCGCATCGAGGTACAGTTCGAAGTGACTGTAATGCCCGTGTGGCAGCCGGTCGTCAGATTCTTCCCCGAGCACGATTTCATTGATCAGTCTTGCTGCGTGCGGATCCCGTGGCGGCAACCACGGCAGACGCGTGCAAGTCAGTTCCTGCTGCAGGCGCTTGGTCAGCGACATGAAGTCCCAGACCGCAAATACATGGGACTCCATGAATCGGCGCAATGTCGTCAAAGAATCGATTTCGGAGAAGATCGGATGAACGCTGAGTTCGGCTTTCTTTAGTGTAAGTTGCTCTTTAGTTGGCATGGTTGCGAGACTCTGGCTAATAGGGAAGTAAGGACTGCTCAATCAATCGCTAATAACGTTGAACAAGTTTCTCCAGGCGAACGACAGCCTCATTCGGTTTCGATGAAAGCAGGCAATGTCTGAAGGGCCCAAAACTACAGCGGACGGTCAAGCCGTCGCAATCAAGGCCGTACTGCAAGGTTGTGCCGGGCTTGTCATTTCGGATCCAAACTCGGCGAAGAAAAACTAATACATCGCAAAACAACTTAACAAGTTTATTTTTAATTATTTTTAGTTGGCTGTTTTTGAAGTGTGAGTGGGTCTGATAAAACTTATAAGTTAAGTTTTATTTGGGCGTAGTTGCTCCTTTCGGCGTTTAATGGCCAAAATTGAACGACAAGAGTGAATGCCTCACTCGAAGCAACTTTCCAATTGAGTAATTGAATGAATTTGAGGGGATGAAGTCGGGCTGTAACGGCGCCGTTTCTTCCTGTTCCCGTGACAAGGCTCCTTCCGTAGGTTCCTGGTGCGGGGACTGCTGCCGGGGCGGCGCGTCCCCGTTCTATATTGGGTTGGCGGTCCAAGGGTGCGCGTAAATCAGCGCCGCGGCTATCGTCGAAAATGACTTCCTTGCGGTGCAAATTCCGGGCTGTTCAAAGCAGGGGGAGGTTAGAGCGCAGGCGTCGATGTGCCACGGCAAATGACCGTAACCGGTGGGGGGATTTGTAAGCGGGTTATTCGCCGGGTGAGTGGAGGCTCACCCGGGAGGGAGAATTCAGCGTGCTGCTTTGCGGCTTTGGCCGGCTGAGCTGGCGAGGTAACGGGTGATCACCTCGACACCGCGATTGAGGTGTTGCTCCAGCAGTGTCACGGCGTGCGGGGTGTCACGCTCTTTCACGGCCTGTAACAACGCGCGGTGATCGTCCTGGGAGAGTTTGCCCAGGCCCATGGCCTCGAGGTTGAAGCGCAGGAAGCGTTCTTCTTCATTCAGGCCGTCTTCCACCAGTCGCAACAGCCGGCCATTGGGCGCCTTGCTGTAGAGCGCCATGTGAAACAGACGGTTGAGCCGGCCGATTTCGGTGTAGTCGTGTTCGTTTTCCAGTTCTTCGATGTAGCCGGCCGCGCGTTCGTGATCGGCCGGGGTCAGCAGCGGGATCGACTGGCGCAGCGCTTCTGACTCCAGCAGGATGCGCAGCTCATAGGTTTGCGTTGCATCGCCCTGAATCAGCGGCGCCACCACGGCGCCCTTGTGGGCAATCACGCTGAGCAGGCCCTGAGCCTCAAGTTGGCGCAAGGCTTCGCGCACCGGCATGCGGCTGACACCGAACAGGTCGGCCAGGTCCTGCTGGCGCACGGCGGTGCCGCAGGGCAGGCGCCCGTCGAGAATCGCGGCTCGCAGGGTTTCTTCGATGACCGAGCGCGCCAGATGCGCGGGAATCGGGCCGTCGACTTTGATGCTGTGGAGTGGCTTGGGCTTCTGGGTCACAACTGCACACCCTATGACTGCGGATTTGGATCCAAAGGACACTAGTGATTGCTCTACAGGTTGTCAAACCGTGTAGAAGAACCCTGTCACATCTGAAGTTTAGCGCGCCAGCGATGATCTCAGGGTGCCATTGTTTTTTGCTGGGCTAACCTTCACCATCAAGCGCTTTCCTCTCTGCCCTGGATGCCTTGCATTGGCGGTACGTTTCGCGTTCCCACGGATCGCGCGCTGGCTTGCCTGCGCGCTGCTGCTGGCCGGCATCATGCTGGGCGGCCTGCATGCCGATTGGGATTTTTCCGCGATCAGCCGCAAGGCCACGGCGCTGTACGGGCCGTTGGGTGCCGGGCAACAGCGGATCGATGCCTGGCAGAATCTGCTGGCCACGCAGAAGCAGGTCAGCGAGATGGAAAAGCTTAAAGTCGTGAACCTGTTTTTCAACAAACAGATGCGCTACGTCGAAGACATCGATCTGTGGCACGAGGTCGACTATTGGGAAACCCCCATCGAAGCCTTGTGGAAAGGCGCCGGCGACTGCGAAGACTATGCGATCGCCAAGTATTTCAGCCTGCGCCACCTCGGTGTGGCCAGTGACAAGTTGCGTATCACCTACGTCAAGGCGCTGCGCCAGAACCGCGCGCACATGGTCCTGACTTACTATTCCAGCCCTGACGCCATGCCGCTGGTGCTCGACAGCCTGATCGATCCGATCAAGCCGGCCGCCGAGCGAACCGATTTGCTGCCGGTCTACTCTTTCAATGCCGAAGGGTTGTACCTGCCGGGCGCCAAGGGCAACAAGAAGGTCGGTGACACCAAGCGCCTGTCACGCTGGCAGGATGTGTTGAAGAAAATGCAGGCCGAAGGATTTCCGGTCGAGACGACTAACTAGGAGCACGCGCTCAGATGTCTTTGTTCAAACAGCTGTTGATCGCTATCTGTCTGTTCCTGGTGGTCGCCTTCACCGGCAGCTTCATGGTCAGTCTGGAGAGCTCGCGCACCCAGTACGTCAACCAGTTGCGCTCCCACGCCCAGGATGCGGCCACGGCGCTGGCGCTGTCGTTGACGCCGAACATCGATGACCCGGCGATGGTCGAGTTGCTGGTCAGTTCGATTTTCGACAGCGGTTATTACTCAAGCATCCGCGTGGTCGACCTGAAGACCGACCAGACCATCGTCGAGCGCAACGGCATTCCGGCGGTCACCAACGTGCCGGACTGGTTCGTCAAACTGATCGGCCTGGAGCCGGCCGGTGGCGATGCGCTGGTCAGCCGTGGCTGGGAGCAGGCAGCGCGGGTCGAGGTGGTCAGCCACCCGATGTTCGCCCTGGCCAAGCTCTGGCAGAGCGCACTCGGCAGTCTTGGCTGGTTGCTGGTCTGCGGTGCGGTCAGTGCGGTGCTGGGCGCGTTGTTGCTGCGTCGGCAATTGAAGCCGCTGGATTACATGGTCAAGCAATCCCACGCCATCGCCCGCCGCGAGTTCCTCAGCCTGCCGGACCTGCCGCGCACGCCTGAATTGCGCCGTGTGGTGCTGGCGATGAACCAGATGGTCGAGAAGCTCAAGGCGCTGTTCCAAGAGCAGGCCGAGCGCAGTGAAAAACTGCGCACCGAATCCTATCAGGACAACCTCACCGGGTTGGCCAACCGGCGTTATTTCGAGATGCAGCTGAATGCGCGGGTGAGCAACCCGGAGCAGGCCAGTTCCGGTTATCTGCTGCTGTTGCGGGTCAAGGATCTGGCCGGTCTCAACCAGCGCCTCGGCGGTCAGCGCACCGATGAATTGTTGAAAGCGGTTGGCGAGCAACTGTCCCGCGAGTGCGCCAAATACCCGGAAACCCAGAACCTCATCACCCGCATTCGCGGTGGTGAATTCGCCGTGCTGGCGCCGGGGCTGACCCGCGAAGAGGCGCTGCAACTGGCGCAGAGTCTCGACTGTGCCCTGAGCAGCCTGCACGCGACAGGCGCCACCGACGTGGCCGCCGTGGCTTCTATCGGCCTGGCGCCGTTCGCTCACGGCGATTCGCCGCAAGCGGTCCTCAGCCTCGGCGATCAGGCGCTGGCCCAGGCCGAAGGGCAGGGTGAGCAGAACTGGGCGTGCCTCGATCAGAGCCTGGTGGCGGACGTCGGTGACGATCACCACGCTTGGCACCGTTTGCTCGATCAAGCGTTGAATCAGCGGCGTTTCGAGCTGTTCTTCCAGCCGGTAGTGGCGGCGCAGGACACGCAACTGGTGCTGCATTACAAGGTGCTGTCGCGCTTGCTCGACGAGCAGGGCCAGACCATTCCCGCCGGGCGTTTCCTGCCGTGGCTTGAACGTTTCGGTTGGACCGCACGGCTGGACCGTTTGATGCTCGAGCGGGTGCTGGAGCAGATGGCCGGTCATGAAGAATCGCTGGCGCTGAATCTGTCCTCGGCGACCCTGGCCGATCCGCAGGCGTTGAACAAAGTGTTCGAGATTCTGCGGACGCATTCCAACCTCGGTGCGCGCCTGACCCTGGAAATCGGCGAGGAACAATTGCCGGAGCAAGCGGTGCTGGAACAGTTGACCCGCCGCCTGCGCGAGCTCGGTTTCTCCCTGAGCCTGCAGCGTTTTGGCGGACGCTTCAGCATGATCGGCAACCTGGCGCGGCTGGGGCTGGCGTATTTGAAGATCGATGGCAGTTACATCCGGGCGATCGATCAGGAAAGCGACAAGCGTCTGTTCATCGAAGCGATCCAGCGCGCGGCACACAGCATCGATCTGCCGTTGATTGCCGAGCGGGTCGAGACGGAAGGGGAATTGTCAGTGATTCGCGAGATGGGGTTGTATGGGGTTCAGGGGCAGCTGTTCGGTGAGCCCAAGCCCTGGAAATAATGCAGCGCCAAACTGATCGTTCCCACGCTCCGCGTGGGAATGCATAAAGGGACGCTCCGCGTTCCAGTCACACCGTCGGTGTCGCGTCAGACACCGATATGACGCGGAGCGTCACGGGCGGCATTCCCACGCAGAGCGTGGGAACGATCGACTGTAGGCAAATCAGATCAACCCACCCTCATCCTCATCAATCAACTGACTCAACCCGCCCAGCGCTTCCCGCGCCTGGGTCCGGTCCATCAACTTGGCCTGGGCCGCCGCTGGCAGGTCGGTGACGCGGATCACGCCTTTCTGGGTCAGCACCTGAATCAGGTCATCGAGTACCCGGATCATTTCCAGGTCGCTCTGCTTGAGCTGTTTGAGGCTGTTCTCCACGGCCTCGTTGGCGTACCAGGCCTGGATTTCGTGGTGGTCGGCCGGCAGCGTTTCCGTGGCCTCGGCGTAGGCCGCAGCTTCCACGCGAATCAACTGACCCTGCGCATCGCGTTGCACGTAAAACATTGAGCATCCCTCGGAAATGGACCAGCGTCATGCTGTCAGCAGCATAGCCAACTGCGCGCGAGTATGCGGTGCGCCGACGCAATCGTCACCGGTTCAAGCGCCGCAAACGTGACGGCCGCCCCAAGTGGGGCGGCCGTTGTTCACGCATCAGCTGTTGTTGTGGTCGACCTTGATGGTCGGATCGCTGCCGGCAATCAGGTTGTGAATGTTGGCCGTGGACCAGTTGTTGCCTTCCAGTTTGATCGTCACGTCCGGTGTGGCGGCTGCGGCATCGCCCGAGTTGAACTTGCCGCCCGAGCTGACTTGCAGCGACGACACACCGTCGACCGTGGTGATCTTCAGGAAGTTGTCGATGGTGCTGCCACTCTCACCCTGCAACAGATCACGCAGGTCGATGCGGTCGCCTTCGCTGGCCTTGAAGTCCTTGATCACGTCGTTGCCGGTGTCGCCCGCCTTCCAGACGAAGGTGTCGGCACCCGAACCACCGATCAGGATGTCGTTGCCCTGACCACCGATCAGCGTGTCGTTGCCGGTGCCGCCGAGCAGGATGTCATTGCCCTTGCCGCCGTCGAGCAGGTCGTTGCCGCCCGAGCCGAACAGGATGTCATTGCCCGCGCCGCCCAGCAGCGTGTCGTTGCCATCGTGGGCACCGGACACATCGAACGCCTGATAGTGCTCGGTGATGTACTGGTGCACGTTGCTGGTGGTGACTTTGCTGACGTCGACCCCGGTTTCCTTGGCCACGAACGCCTGCATCGCCTGATAACCCTCGCCGGCAATGCCGTTGAAGCTCACCAGGTCGCCGAACAGGATGTCGTTGCCGTCGCCACCGCTGACGGTGTCGTTGCCCGGCATCGTCGCTTCGGTGTGGCCGATGATCGAGTTGGCCAGGTCCTTCGGATCGATGTTGGTTTGCGGCGTCTTGTCCGAATCGTACGGTTTCAGGTCGTTGAGGCTGACACCGCTGTTGATGCCGATGGCCTCCACGTTCGACAAACCGTTGAGCAAGGCGAAACCGCTGCTGGCGTTATCGGTGGTCGTGGTCGTGGTGCTGCTGCCGTTGCCCGCCAGACTCGAGATCTCGTAGGTACCGTCACCCTGAGCGTGGATGGTACCCAGGCTGTTCCAGCTCCAGCTGCCGTTCTTGTACGTCTGCAATACCACGGCGCCGGCAGTGTTGATACTCAGGTAGTGGGTGTTGTCGATGTAGGTGCTGAAGCTGTCGCCCAGTTTGTAGTTGCTGGTTTTCACCACGTCATCGAGCTTCACGTTACCGTACAGCGTCGGGTTGGTCTGCTCGTTGCTCTGGTAGTAGGTCGGCTGGCCGTCGGTGATGAAGTACGTGAGGTTCTTCGCCCCGGTGTTGGCCAGCGCTTCGGCGCTCTGGAAGAAGTTCGCCGTGGCCTTGAACACGTCCTCGTAGTTGGTGCCGCCGCCGGACGACATCGAGTCCAGCACGGCCTTGAGCAAGGTCAGTGCGTTCGGATCGTTGAGGTTCACCGACACCGACTTGTTGACCTGGGTATCGAAGTCCACCAGGAAGATGTTCACCGTGCCGGAGTTGCTGCCCAGGCTCTGCTTGAGGGTGTTGAACACCGACGTCAGCGAGTCCTTGGCGGCGTTGATTGACGAGGCGCTCATACTGCCTGAGCTGTCGACCATGAACGCGATGTTGTAGTTGGTGCCCGGCACCACGGTCAGGCCGCCGATGTCGGCGACGATGATGTCGTTGCCGTCGGTGCCGGTGACGGTGTCGTCGGCCGAAGTGGCGACCACCGCGTTGTAAACCGCTGGCACCACGGTGACCGGGATGGTCGCGGTGGTGCTGGCCGAGCCGCCTACCTGCTCGGTGGAGGTCGAGGTCACGGTCAGGTTGAACTGGCCGTTGTAGTAGGTCGGCGGGGTCACGGTCAGGGTGCCGAGGTTCCAGCCGGTGACGTTGGCGTCGCCGCTGGTGGCGGTCACGGTGAAGCTGTGGCCTGCGCCGTCGCTGAGCACCGAACCGACCGGTGCGCCGCTGATCTTGATGCTCAGGGTTTCCGAGCCGTCGGTGTCGGTCAGCGCGGTGCTGATCGACGACAGTTTCACCGTGGTGCCTTCGGCGCCGGTGTTGAGTTTGTAGCCGTCGTAATAGCCTTCGCCGTTGTTGCCGTGCAGATCGGAGACGGTCACGCCGGCATTCACCAGATCCTGCACGCCGGTGTAGATCGGCACGCCGGCACTGCTCAGGTCGATCGGCGTGCTGCCGTTGACCGACAGGTTGACGTCGTAGCTGCCCGGGCCGCTCTGGTTGTGGTGGTAGATGTCCAGGGTGTAGTAACCGCTGGTGGTCGGGGTGAACGAACCGTTGAGGTTGCCGCCCGCGCCCCACGTGGTCGAGGCCACGTTCTTGCCGCCGATGGTCACCAGCAGGCTGTCATCACCGGTGCCGCTGAAGGTGTAGGTCTTGCCGGCTTCCAGATAAATCAGGCCCGAGGTTTTCGACGCAGTGCCGGCGGTCACGCTGCCATCGGACTGCACGTTGTTCACAGTGCCGCTGGTGTTCGGCTTGCCTGCGCCGTCGATCACGTTTTTCAGGGTGGTCGAGTTGGCGCCGCTGCCGTCGGTGCCCAGGCCCGACAGACCGGTCCAGACTTCCTTGATCAGGCCGGTGGACTTCACGCTGTTGTCGGCCACCGACAGGGTCGGTGCATCCGCCACCGGCGTGATGTCGATCTTGATGGTGCCAGTGTTGCCCAGCAACTGGCCGTCGGTTGGCTGGAATTTGATCTGCGCGTAGTCGGCCTGATTGTTACCAACGCCAGTGCCACCGTAACCGTTCACACCCGACTCGTTGGCATCCGGCAGGAAGCGCAGCTTGCCGGCGTCGATGTCGGCCTTGCTGAAGGTCTGGTTGGTGGCGACGTCTTTCCAGGTCGAACCGTCCAGGTACTGCAGTTTGCCTTCGCCCGGCAGCTGGGTGATTTTCACGCCCAGGCTGCTGGCCGGGCTGTCGACGTCGCTGACGCCGAAGGTCGACCAGCCGAGAACCAGCGGGGTGTCTTCGGTGCCGGTGACGTTGACCGGTGCAGCGACCGGCGCATCGTTGACCGCCACCACGTTGACCGTGGTGGTCGCGGTGTTGGAGTAGTTGCCGCCATCGGTCACGGTCACGGTGATGATCCGTGGCACGGTGCTCGGATCTTCACTGCTGTTGGTGAAGCTGATGTTCTTGATCGCCTGCATGTAGTCGGCGAGCGTCGCGTTGCCCGACAGGGTCAGGGTGACGGTGCCGTTGGTGCTGTTGGCATTGATGGTGATGCCGTTGACGCTGTTGCCCAGATTCAGCGCATCGCCGTCCTGACGGTTGGTCAGCACGACGGTGGCGCCGGTCAGCATGGTGCTGTCCGGGTCGGTGATCTTGATGTCGGTGTCGGCAATCGACACGCCTGCGCCCGGGGTGTTCTCGGTGAAGGTCACCTTGTAGTCGGCACCCGTTGCACCGCTGGAGTTGTTGGCGTCGAGGTCGATGACCGGCGGTGCATCGTTGTCGATGATCGAGGTGCTGACGCTGCCATTGGTGCTGCTGACCGCCAGGTTTTCGAAGTTGCCACCGGTGGCCGAGTCGATCTTGACCACGAAGTTCTCGGTGCCTTCGGTGATCTTGTCGTCGATGGTCGCAACGTTGAACTGCGCGCTGCTGGCACCGGCCGGGATCTTCACGGTGTACACGCCGGTGAAGTCCGAACCGTCGGCGGCGGTGCCGCTGTAGACGATTTTCAGGGTCACTTCGGTCTGCGCCGGGTGGGTCAGGCTGACGGTGTAGCTGGCGGTCTGGCCTTCGGTCACCGAGGTGCTGCCGGTGATGCTGACGGTGGTGGTGTCGATGGTATCGGTGACGCTGGTCACGGCTGGTGTGTTGCTGGTCACCAGGTTTTCGAAATTGCCGCCGGTAGCGTTGGTGATCGTGGCTTGCACGTTGCCGGCGTCTTTGTAGACATCGTCCGCTGGCGCAGGAACGGTTACGGTGCCGGTGGTTTTGCCCGCTTCGATGGTGATCACGGCGCCGTTACTCAAGGTCACGGTTACCGGAGTGCCCGCAGCATTGGTCAGGGTTGCGGTGTAAGTGATCGAACCACCCTCGGCGACCGAGTTGGTAGCGCTCAGGGACAGGTTGGTGGTGTCGACGGTGTCAGTGACGGTGGTCGAGACCGGGGTCTTGTCGGCAACCAGGTTCTCGTAGTTACCGCCGCTGACGTTGGTGATGGCGTTGGTCAGCGGTGCATGACCGTTCAGCACGTCGTTCGGCGCGGTGGTGGTCACGGTGCCGGTGGTTTTGCCGACTTCGATGGTGATCGACTGACCGTTGGACAGGTTTACGGTCACAGGCGAGCCGGTTACCGGCGCTCCCACGGTAGCGGTGTAAGTGACGGTGCCACCTTCAGCCGCGGTCGCGGTTGCAGTCAGCTTCACGGTGGTGGTGTCGATGGTGTCAGTAACGCTGGTCACGGCTGGTGTGGTGCTGGTGACCAGGTTCTCGAAGTTGCCACCGCTGGCGTTGGTGATCGTTGCCTGTACGTTGCCGGCGTCCTTGTAGACGTCGTCGGCTGGCGCAGGAACGGTCACGGTGCCGGCGGTTTTGCCCGCTTCGATAGTGATCACTGCACCGTTCGACAAGGTCACGGTCACTGGCGAGCCAGCGGCGTTGGTCAGGGTCGCGGTGTAGGTGATCGAGCCACCTTCGGCCACGGTGCCGGTCGCGCTGAGCGACAGATTGGTGGTATCGACGGTGTCAGTGACGGTGGTCGAGACCGGGGTCTTGTCGGCAACCAGGTTCTCGTAGTTACCGCCGCTGACGTTGGTGATGGCGTTGGTCAGCGGTGCATGACCGTTCAGCACGTCGTTCGGCGCGGTGGTGGTCACGGTGCCGGTGGTTTTGCCGACTTCGATGGTGATCGACTGACCGTTGGACAGGTTTACGGTCACAGGCGAGCCGGTTACCGGCGCTCCCACGGTAGCGGTGTAAGTGACGGTGCCACCTTCAGCCGCGGTCGCGGTTGCAGTCAGCTTCACGGTGGTGGTGTCGATGGTGTCAGTAACGCTGGTCACGGCTGGTGTGGTGCTGGTGACCAGGTTCTCGAAGTTGCCACCGCTGGCGTTGGTGATCGTTGCCTGTACGTTGCCGGCGTCCTTGTAGACGTCGTCGGCTGGCGCAGGAACGGTCACGGTGCCGGCGGTTTTGCCCGCTTCGATAGTGATCACTGCACCGTTCGACAAGGTCACGGTCACTGGCGAGCCAGCGGCGTTGGTAAGGGTCGCGGTGTAGGTGATCGATCCGCCTTCGGCCACGGTGCCGGTCGCGCTGAGCGACAGATTGGTGGTATCGACGGTGTCGGTGACGGTGGTCGAAACCGGGGTTTTATCAGCCACCAGATTTTCGTAGTTGCCACCGCTCACGCCGGTGATTGCGTTGGTCAGCGGTGCATGACCGGTCAGCGCGTCGTTCGGCGCGGTAGTGGTCACGGTGCCGGTGGTCTTGCCGACTTCGATGGTAATGCTCTGGCCATTCGACAGGTTCACGGTCACAGGCGAGCCAGTCACTGGCGCACCTACGGTCGCGGTGTAGGTGACGGTGCCACCCTCGGCCGCTGTTGCGGTCGCGGTCAGCTTCACGGTGGTGGTGTCGATGGTGTCAGTAACGCTGGTCACTGCTGGCGTGGTGCTGGTCACCAGGTTTTCGAAGTTGCCGCCCGTGGCGTTGGTGATCGTGGCTTGCACGTTGCCGGCATCTTTGTAGACGTCGTCTTTCGGTGCATCGACGGTCACGGTGCCGGTGGTTTTGCCAGCTTCGATGGTGATCACGGCGCCGTTGCTCAAGGTCACGGTCACCGGAGTGCCCGCAGCGTTGGTCAGTGTGGCGGTGTAAGTGATCGAACCGCCCTCGGCAACCGAATTGGTGGCGCTGAGGGTCAGATTGGTGGTGTCGACGGTGTCAGTGACGGTGGTCGACACCGGCGTTTTGTCGGCTACGAGGTTTTCGTAGTTGCCGCCAGTCACGCCGGTGATCGCGTTGGTCAGCGGCGTGTGGCCGTTGAGTGTATCGTTCGGCGCGGTGGTGGTGACAGTGCCAGTGGTTTTGCCCACCTCGATGGTGATCGACTGACCATTGGCCAGGGTCACGGTCACAGGCGAGCCGGTCACTGGCGCGCCAACAGTCGCGGTGTAAGTGACGGTGCCACCTTCAGCGGCCGTTTCGGAAGCGGTCAGCTTCACGGTCGTCGTATCGACGGTGTCGGTGACTTCCGTTACGGCTGGAACGGTGCTCGGAACCAGGTTCTCGAAGTTGCCACCGGTTGCGTCCTTGATCGTGACTTCGACTTTGCCGGCGTCTTTGTAGACGTCATCGGTTGGCGCGGCGACGGTCACGGTGCCGGTGGTTTTGCCGGCCTCGATGGTGATGACAGCGCCGTTCGACAGGGTCACGGTCAGCGGTGTGCCGGCCGGGTTGGTCAGGGTCGCGGTGTAAACGATCGAGCCACCTTCGGCCACGCTGTCGGTCGCGGTCAGCGACAGATTGGTGGTGTCGACGGTGTCGGTCACGGTGGTGCTGACCGGCGTCTTGTCGGCGACGAGGTTTTCGTAGTTGCCACCGCTCACGCCAGTGATCGCGTTGGTCAGCGGCGTGTGGCCGTTAAGCGCATCGTTTGGCGCAGTGGTGGTCACGGTGCCGGTGGTCTTGCCCACTTCGATGGTGATCGACTGACCGTTGGCCAGCGTCACGGTGACTGGCGAACCGGTCACAGGTGCGCCGACGGTAGCGGTGTAAGTGACGGTGCCACCTTCAGCTGCCGATTCAGTCGCGGTCAGTTTGACGGTGGTGGTGTCGATGGTGTCGGTGACTTCGGTCACGGCCGGAACGGTGCTCGGCACCAGGTTCTCGAAGTTGCCACCGGTGGCGGTCGAAATGGTTGCCTCGACTTTGCCAGCATCTTTGTAGACGTCGTCTTTCGGTGCATCGACGGTCACGGTGCCGGAGGTTTTGCCGGCCTCGATGGTGATGACAGCGCCGTTCGACAGGGTCACGGTCACCGGAGTGCCGGCCGGGTTGGTCAGGGTCGCGGTGTAGACGATCGAACCACCCTCGGCCACCGAGCCAGTTGCGCTCAGGGTCAGGTTGGTGGTGTCGACGGTGTCAGTCACGGTGGTGCTGACCGGGGTTTTGTCAGCCACGAGATTTTCGTAGTTGCCGCCAGTCACGCCAGTGATCGCGTTGGTCAGTGGCGCATGGCCGTTGAGCGCATCGTTCGGTGCGGTGGTGGTGACGGTGCCCGTGGTTTTGCCGACTTCGATAGTGATCGACTGTCCGTTGGACAGGGTCACGGTCACAGGCGAACCGGTCACAGGCGCGCCGACGGTAGCGGTGTAAGTAACGTTTCCGCCTTCAGCCGCCGACTCGGTCGCGGTCAGTTTCACCGTGGTGGTGTCGATGGTGTCGGTGACGTTGGTCACGGCCGGAACGGTGCTTGGCACCAGGTTCTCGAAACCACCGCCAGTAGCGGTCGAAATGGTTGCCTCGACTTTGCCGGCGTCTTTGTAGACGTCGTCTTTCGGCGCATCGACGGTCACGGTACCGGTGGTTTTACCGGCCTCGATGGTGATGACAGCGCCGTTCGACAGGGTCACGGTCACCGGCGTACCTGCCGGGTTGGTCAGGGTCGCGGTGTAAGTGATCGAACCACCCTCGGCAACCGAATCGGTGGCCGTCAGGTTCAGGTTGGTCGTGTCGACAGTGTCCGATACCGAGGTGTCGGCGGACTTGCCGTCGACCGCCAGGTTTTCGTAATTGCCACCGGTGGCCTTGTCGATGGTCACGCTCAGCGAGCTGCCGCCCGCCAACGGGCTGTTCGGCGCGACGAAGTTCACGGTGCCGGTGGTCTCGCCGACGGCGATGGTGATGGTCTGTCCGTTGGACAGGGTCACGACGAGCGGCGAACCGGTCACTGGCGCCGTCACGGTCGCGGTGTAGACCACGGTTTCGCCTTCGGCGACGTTGGCGGTAGCGGTCAGCGACACGGTGGACGTGTCGATGGTGTCATTGACGGTGGTGACCGCCGGGGCGGTGCTGGTGACCAGGTTTTCGAAGTTGCCACCGGTGGTGGTCGAAATGGTCGTCTCGACTTTGCCGGCGTCCTTGTAGACGTCGTCCTTCGGTGCATCGACGGTCACGGTGCCGGAGGTTTTTCCGGCCTCGATGGTGATCACGGCGCCGTTGCTCAAGGTCACGGTCACCGGGGTGCCGGCGGCGTTGGTCAGGGTCGCGGTGTAGGTGATCTGGCCACCTTCGTTGACTTCCGGCGTGGCGCTCAGGGTCAGGGTGGTGATGTCGATGGTGTCGGTCACGGTGGTGCTGACTGGCGTTTTATCGGCCACGAGGTTTTCGTAGTTGCCGCCGCTCACACCGGTGATCGAGTTGGTCAGCGGCGTATGGCCGTTGAGCGCATCGTTTGGCGCGGTGGTGGTAACGGTGCCGGTGGTCTTGCCAACTTCGATGGTGATCGACTGACCGTTGGCCAGGGTCACGGTCACAGGCGAGCCGGTCACTGGCGCGCCAACGGTGGCGGTGTAGGTAACAGTGCCGCCTTCAGCAGCCGACTCGGTCGCGGTCAGTTTGACGGTCGAGGTGTCGATGGTGTCGGTGACATCGGTGACGGCTGGATCGGTGCTTGGCACCAGGTTCTCGAAGTTGCCGCCAGTTGCATCCTTGATGGTCACCTCGACCTTGCCGGCATCCTTGTAGACGTCATCGGCAGGCGCAGGAACGGTCACGGTGCCGGTGGTTTTACCGGCCTCGATGGTGATGACGGCGCCGTTGCTCAACGTCACGGTCACCGGGGTGCCGGCCGGGTTGGTCAGGGTCGCGGTGTAAACGATCGAACCGCCCTCGGCCACCGAGTCAGTGGCGCTGAGGGTCAGGTTGGTGGTGTCGACGGTATCGGTGACGGTGGTCGAAACCGGGGTCTTGTCGGCTACGAGATTCTCGTAATTGCCGCCGGAAACGCCAGTGATCGCGTTGGTCAGCGGGGTGTGACCGTTCAACGCGTCGTTCGGTGCGGTGGTGCTGATGGTGCCGGTGGTCTTGCCGACTTCGATAGTGATCGACTGACCATTGGCCAGGGTTACGGTCACAGGCGAACCCGTCACCGGAGCGCCGACGGTCGCGGTGTAAGTAACGGTACCGCCTTCAGCCGCCGACTCGGTCGCGGTGAGTTTCACCGTGGTGGTGTCGATGGTATCGGTGACTTCGGTAACAGCCGGAACAGTGCTCGGCACCAGGTTCTCGAAGTTGCCGCCGGTTGCATCCTTGATGGTCACTTCGACTTTGCCGGCGTCCTTGTAGACGTCATCTTTCGGCGCATCGACGGTCACGGTGCCGGTGGTTTTACCGGCCTCGATGGTGATGACGGAGCCGTTGCTCAACGTCACGGTCACCGGAGTGCCGGCCGGATTGGTCAGGGTCGCGGTGTAGGTGATCGAGCCGCCCTCGGCCACGGAATCGGTGGCGCTCAGGGTCAGGTTGGTGGTGTCGACGGTGTCAGTGACGGTCGTCGAAACCGGAGTCTTGTCGGCGACCAGATTCTCGTAGTTGCCGCCGCTCACGCCGGTGATCGCGTTGGTCAGCGGAGTGTGACCGTTCAACGCGTCATTCGGCGCAGTGGTGGTCACGGTGCCAGTGGTCTTGCCGACTTCGATGGTGATCGACTGACCGTTGGCCAGGGTCACGGTCACCGGCGAGCCGGTTACCGGAGCGCCAACGGTGGCGGTGTAAGTGACAGTGCCACCTTCAGCCGCCGACTCGGTCGCAGTCAGTTTCACCGTGGTGGTGTCGATGGTGTCAGTGACTTCGGTAACGGCAGGAACAGTGCTCGGTACCAGATTCTCGAAGTTGCCACCGGTTGCATCCTTGATGGTCACTTCGACTTTGCCGGCATCCTTGTAGACGTCGTCTTTCGGCGCATCGACGGTCACGGTGCCGGTGGTTTTGCCAGCCTCGATAGTGATGACGGAGCCGTTGCTCAACGTCACGGTCACCGGAGTACCGGCCGGGTTGGTCAGGGTGGCGGTGTAGGTGATCGAGCCACCTTCGGCCACGGTGCCGGTCGCGGTCAGCGTCAAATCGGTGGTGTCGACGGTATCGGTCACGGTAGTGCTGACCGGGGTTTTGTCGGCTACGAGGTTTTCGTAGTTGCCGCCGCTCACGCCAGTGATCGAGTTGCTCAGCGGGGTATGACCGTTGAGTGCGTCGTTCGGCGCGGTGGTGGTGACGGTGCCGGTGTTCTTGCCCACTTCGATGGTGATGGTCTGACCGTTGGCCAGGGTCACGGTGACCGGCGAGCCGGTCACCGGAGCGCCAACAGTGGCGGTGTAGGTGACGGTGCCGCCCTCGGCCACCGACGTATCGGCGCTCAGCTTCACGGTCGACGTATCGATGGTGTCAGTCACTTCAGTGACGGCCGGAACGGTGCTCGGAACCAGATTCTCGAAGTTGCCGCCGGACGCATCCTTGATGGTCACTTCGACTTTGCCGGCGTCTTTGTAAACGTCATCGGCAGGCGCCGGAACGGTCACGGTGCCGGTGGTTTTACCCGCTTCGATGGTGATCACCGAACCGTTGCTCAGGGTCACGGTCACTGGCGTGCCAGCCGGATTGGTCAGCGTGGCGGTGTAAACGATCGAACCGCCTTCGGCCACGGAACCTGTAGCGCTCAAGGTCAGGTTGGTGGTGTCGACGGTGTCGGTGACTGACGTCACGGCCGGAGTCTTGTCGGCGACCAGGTTTTCGTAATTGCCGCCGCTGGTGCCGTCGATCTTCACGCTCAGCGTGTTGCCGCCGGCCAGTGCATCGTTCGGTGCGGTGTAGTTGACGCTGGCGCTGCTGGCGCCGACCGGGATGGTGATGGTCTGGCCGTTGGACAGCGTCACGACCACTGGCGAGCCGGTCACCGGTGCGGTGACGGAGGCGGTGTAAATCACCACGCCGCCTTCAACTGTGCTGGCCGTAGCGCTCAGGGAAACGGTGCTGTTGTCGATGGTGTCGGTGACGTCGGTCACCGCCGGGGTCTTGTCGACCACCAGGTTTTCAAAGTTGCCGCCCGTGGTCTTGGTGATGCTGGCGTCGACTTTGCCGGCGTCCTTGTACACGTCGTCGCCCGGTGCGGCGACGGTGATGGTGCCGGTGCTCGCGCCTTTGGCGATGTTGATCACCGCGCCGTTGCTCAGGGTCACGGTCATGGCCGTGCCGGCCGGGTTGGTCAGGGTCGCGGTGTAGACGATCGAACCGCCCTCGGCGACCGAACCGGTGGCGCTCAGGCTGATGTTGGTGGTGTCGACGGTGTCGGTGACCTTGGTCACCACCGCCGAACGGTTGGCATCGACCTGTTCGAAGTTGCCGCCGCTGTGGCTGGCAATCGCGGTCTGCACCTTGCCGCCATCGATGTAAGGCGTGTTGGCCGGCGCAGGGAAGTTCACCGAACCGCTGGTGGCACCGGCGGCGATGTTGATGACCGCGCCGTTGGCCAGGGTCACGGTCATGGCGGTGCCGGCCGGGTTGCTCAGGGTCGCGGTGTAGGTGATCTGGCCACCTTCGCTGACAGTATCGCTGGCGCTCAGGGTCAGCGTGGTCTTGTCGATGGTGTCGTTGACCGTGGTGCTGACCGGCGTCTTGCTGACGTCGAGCTTCTCGAAGTTGCCGCCGCTGGCATCGGTCATGGTCACGGTGAGCTTGCTGACATCCTTGTAGACGTCATCGCTCGGCGCCGGGATGGTCACCGAACCGCTGGTCTTGCCGGCCTCGATAACGATGGTCTGGCCGTTGCTCAGGTTGACGGTCACCGGCGTCTGCGCGGCGTTGGTCAAGGTCGCGGTGTAAGTGATCGACGTGCCTTCGAGCACATAGCTTTCGGCGCTGAGGGTCAGGTGCGTGGTGTTGATGGTGTCGGCGACGTTGGTCACCGCTGGCGTCGGGTTGGCCACCAGGTTTTCGAAATTGCCGCCGGAAGTGTCCTTGATGGTCACTTCGACTTTGCCGGCATCTTTGTAGACGTCATCGGCAGGAGCCGGAACGGTCACGGTGCCAGTGGTTTTGCCGGCTTCGATGGTGATGACGGAGCCGTTGCTCAACGTCACGGTCACCGGGGTGCCGGCCGGGTTGGTCAGGGTGGCGGTGTAGATGATCTGCCCGCCCTCGTTGACGTTGCCGGTGGCGGTCAGCGATACGGTGGTGGTGTCGACGGTGTCGGTGATGGTGGTGCTGACCGGCGTTTTGTCGGCCACGAGGTTTTCGTAGTTGCCGCCGCTGACGTTGGTGATCGAGTTGGTCAGCGGTGCATGGCCGGCCAGTACGTCGTTCGGCGCCGTGGTAGTCACGGTGCCGGTGGTTTTGCCGACTTCGATGGTGATCGACTGACCGTTGGCCAGGGTCACGGTCACCGGCGAGCCGGTTACCGGGGCGCCAACCGTCGCGGTATAAGTGACGGTACCGCCTTCAGCGGCCGATTCGGTCGCGGTCAGTTTGACGGTCGACGTGTCGATGGTATCGGTGACCTGGGTCACGGCCGGCACAGTGCTTGGCACCAGGTTTTCGAAGTTGCCGCCGGTTGCGCCGGTGATGGTCGCTTCGACTTTGCCGGCATCCTTGTAGACGTCTTCGGCAGGCGCAGGAACAGTCACGGTGCCGGTGGTTTTGCCGGCTTCGATGGTGATGACGGAGCCGTTGCTCAACGTCACGGTCACCGGAGTGCCGGCTGGATTGGTCAGCGTCGCGGTGTAGATGATCGAGCCGCCCTCGGTCACGGAGTCGGTGGCGCTCAGGGTCAGGTTGGTGGTGTCGACAGTGTCGGTCACGGTGGTGCTGACCGGCGTCTTGTCGGCGACCAGATTCTCGTAGTTGCCGCCGCTCACGCCGGTGATCGCGTTGGTCAGCGGTGCGTTGCCGGCCAATGCGTCGTTCGGTGCGGTGGTGGTGACGGTGCCGGTAGTTTTGCCGACTTCGATGGTGATCGACTGACCGTTAGCCAGGGTCACGGTGACAGGCGAGCCGGTTACCGGGGCGCCGACGGTGGCGGTGTAAGTAACGGTGCCGCCTTCAGCCGCCGACTCGGTCGCGGTCAGTTTGACGGTGGTCGTGTCGACGGTGTCGGTCACGTCGGTGACGGCCGGAACGGTGCTCGGCACCAGGTTCTCGAAATTGCCGCCGGTGGCGTCCTTGATGGTCACTTCGACTTTGCCGGCGTCTTTATAGACGTCATCGGCTGGCGCCGGAACGGTCACGGTGCCGGTGGTTTTGCCCGCTTCGATGGTAATGACGGAGCCGTTGCTCAACGTCACGGTCACCGGGGTACCGGCCGGATTGGTCAGGGTCGCGGTGTAAACAATCGAACCACCCTCGGCGACAGTGCCGGTGGCGCTAAGGGTCAGATTGGTGGTGTCGGCCACGTCTGTCACCGTGGTCGAAACCGGGGTTTTGTCGGCCACCAGATTTTCGTAGTTACCGCCGGAAACGCCGGTGATCGAGTTGGTCAGCGGTGCATTGCCGGTCAACGCATCGTTCGGCGCAGTGGTGGTCACGGTACCGGTGGTTTTGCCCACTTCGATGGTGATCGACTGACCATTGGCCAGCGTCACAGTGACCGGCGAACCGGTCACTGGTGCGCCGACAGTAGCGGTATAAGTGACAGTGCCACCTTCAGCCGCTGATTCGGTCGCTGTGAGTTTTACCGTGGTGGTGTCGATAGTGTCGGTGACTTCGGTAACGGCCGGAACGGTGCTTGGCACCAGGTTCTCGAAGTTGCCGCCGGTTGCGTCCTTGATAGTGACTTCGACTTTGCCGGCGTCTTTATAGACGTCATCGGCTGGCGCCGGAACGGTCACGGTGCCGGTAGTTTTGCCAGCCTCGATGGTGATGACGGAGCCGTTGCTCAACGTCACGATCACCGGGGTCCCGGCAGGATTGGTCAGGGTCGCGGTGTAGACGATCGAACCGCCTTCGGCCACGGAACCGGTGGCGCTCAGCGACAGGTTGGTGGTGTCGATGGAATCGGTGACGGTGGTGGTCGCTGGCGTCGTGTTTGGCACCAGATTCTCGAAATTGCCGCCGGTGGCACCGGTAATCGTGGTGCTGACGGTGCCGCCGTTGTTGTAAACGTCATTCGGCGCGGTCGGCACGTTGACGCTGCCGGTGGTCTGGCCGGCGCCGATGGTGATGGTCGAGCCGTTCGACAGGGTGACGGTCACCGGCGTCTGCGCCGGGTTGGTCAGGGTCGCGGTGTAGGTGATCTGGCCACCTTCGACCACAGTGCCGGTAGCGGTCAGGGTCAGGCCGGTGGTGTCTCGCGAATCGACAATGTTGGTGACGGCCGGTGTCGGGTTCGGCACCAGGTTTTCGAAGTTGCCGCCCGTGGCGCCCGTGATGGTGGTGGTGACGGTGCTGCCGTTGTTATAGACGTCATTCGGTGCGGTCGGCACGTTGACGGTGCCGGTGGTCTGGCCGGCGCCGATAGTGATGGTCGAGCCGTTGGACAGGGTCACGGTCACCGGCGTCTGCGCCGGGTTGGTCAGGGTCGCGGTGTAGGTGATCTGACCGCCTTCGGTCACGCTCGGGCCCGCCGTCAGGGTGACGGTAGTGGTGTCGATGGTGTCGGTGACCTGGGTCGTGGCCGGGGTGGTCGGCGGGGTCACGGTGATGCCGTTGCCGCCGGTGGTGCCGGTGACGGTCACGTCGATCTGGGTCGAGTCGTTATAAACAGTGTCGTTCGGTGCCAGCGGCACGTTGACGGTGCCGGTGGTGGAACCGGCCGGAATCACGATCACCGCGCCGTTAGACAGGGTGATGGTCAGGTCGGTCAGCGGCGCCTGGGTCAGGGTCGCGGTGTACACCAGAACGCCGCCGGCTTCGGTAATGCTCGGCGTGGCGCTGAGGCTCAGGGTCGATTCGCGCAGGACATTGGCGTTGGTGTCGGTGGTCTGGCCGCCGGTGATGTTCTGGGCGGCCTGGCCGGCAGCGTTGATGCCTGCGGTCGGGAAACCAATGGTCGGGTCGACACGGCCAGCGGTCGCATCGAGCATCACGAAGCTGTGACCGCCACCGGCGGCACCGCCAGTTCCTGCGGCGCTAGGGCCGGCGGCGGTGGATTCAAGGGCGGTAGTCGGGTCGACACCGGCGGCGATGGCTTGTTGCAGCTCTTCTACCGACGGCGCGGCTTGCGCGGTGGCTTCGGCCAGGTCGGTGCTGGAATCCGGGGCATCGGCGCTCCACTGAGTGTCGCGGCCCAGATCGATCGTGCGGCCATCGGCCAGTTCCAGGGACACGGCGCCGGAAACGCCGGTGTCGACCTGATCGCCGGCAAACAGCCGGTCGCCTTCAACGAGTACGCGACGGACGCCCTCTGGGGACACCACGAAAACCTGACCAACAATGCTTTTGACGATGGCAACAACACTGCTCATTGAAGACTCTCCGGGTGTCACGTTCAGTTGACTTCCATAGACCTGATGGCTGTCTGCGCCGATTCAGTCTGGACGTACTTTTAAAAAAAGATGAAACAAAGTTGACGCTGTTGTTCGTCAATATTTTGGCTAGATTCTTTCGCTATTAACTTTATGCCAAACTATTGACCTTCTGGGTGCCATCCTAAACAATCGCCCCAGTAATGTCACATTGATATTTATGCGGCGACCTGCCCTTCAGCGTGTGATCCAGTTCCGGTTTTAAACTTTCCGACATACGGTCATTCCGGTTGCCATCTTCCGACGCAGCTCGTCATTTTGCTGTGATTCAAGACAAGAAGTTCTGGGAAATCTTTACCATGCGTTCGCACCTGTTCAAGGCTCTACCCTTCGCTCTCGCCGCGTCTTTCGTACAAGCACAATCCTTACCAGAAGCCATGCAGCAGGCGCTGGATGTCCATCCGGAAATCCAGGCAGGGGTCAACAGCCGACTGGCCGCGGATTATCAATTAAAGGCTGCAAAAGGTGGATACCTGCCCAAGGTCGATCTGCTGGGCGGTTATGGCCGTGAAGGCACCGACAGCGTGACCACCCGTGCCGCCGGTGGTGGCAATCACTGGGAAACCCTGAACCGCAGCGAGTCAAGTTTGCGTCTGTCGCAAATGGTTTTTGACGGTTTTGCGACGTCCAGCGAAGTCGGGCGTCAACAAGCCACCGTCAACTCCCGCGCGTATTCCTTGCTCGGCACTTCCGAGCGCACTGCGCTGACCGTGGCCCAGGTTTACCTGGACGTGCTGACCCGTCGTGAGTTTGTGCGTCTGGCCGAGGAAAACCTGAAGAGCCACCAGCGCATCTACGACCAGATCCAGCTGCGCACCCAGCGCG
Organism: Pseudomonas sp. 9.2(2024); assembly: GCF_039695385.1. NCBI lineage: Bacteria > Pseudomonadati > Pseudomonadota > Gammaproteobacteria > Pseudomonadales > Pseudomonadaceae > Pseudomonas > Pseudomonas sp. 9.2(2024). The sequence continues at coordinate 382,289 of NZ_CP155585.1, forward strand.
GCGTCGGCAGCGGTGCCGACCTCGATCAGGCCGAAGCGCGGATGGCCCAGGCCCGCAACAACCTGATCACCGAGCAGACCAACCTCGCCGACTCGGAAACCAATTTCCTCAGCGCCGTCGGCCAGATGCCCGATCAGCTGGAGCGTCCGGCGCCGTTCATGGCGATGATGCCGGCCAACCTGAATGAAGCGCGCCAGCAGATGCTGGAAAACAGCCCGATCCTGCGTTCGGCCGAGTCCGATATCGCCGCGGCCGAGAAGCAATACGAGACTGCCAAGTCGACCTTCTACCCGCGTTTCGACGCCGAGCTGGGCCGCACCGCCGACAACGACCTCGACGGCCAGAACGGTCACAACAACGAATGGCAGGCCATGCTGCGCATGCGCTTCAACCTGTATTCGGGCGGCAGCAACAAGGCGGACCTGGAATCCAAGTCGTACCTGTCGAACCAGGCGCTGGACATCCGCAACAACGCCTTGCGTCAATTGAATGAAGAACTGGGCCTGGCCTGGAACGCCCTGAACAACGCCAACGCTCAGGTGCCGATCGCTCAGCAGTACGTTGATCACAGCACCTCGGTGCGCACCGCATATCAGCGTCAGTTCAGCCTCGGCGAACGTACCCTGCTGGATTTGCTCGACAGTGAAAACGAGCTGTTCACCGCTTCGCGGCGTCTGGCTGAAATCAAAAACATTCAGTTATTTACTCAGTATCGAATCAAGGCGACCATGGGCGAATTGCTCAAGAGCCAGGGAGTGGTCGCACCCTTGGCATCCGTTGTGCAGAACGACGTTAAGCCCAAGGTTCAGCTGCCTGGGATGAATTGAGTTGTCCCTTTTCAACTGCTAAAGAGTGTCGAGCGTGGAATCAGAAGTCAGTCGAGTTCATCTCAGTCATGATCCACGCGCGTTGCATGACGATCCGTTACTGGACGGTCTGCTCGCTCTTTGCATGCTCCACCAGAAACCCGCCAGCGCGGCGATGCTGACCACCGGCCTGCCGCTGCCCAAACAACGCCTGAGTGTCGAGCTGCTGCCCCGTGCGGCGGCGCGCGCCGGGCTGCAAGGACGGGTGCTGCAGCGCAAGCTGGAAGAGATTCCGGCGATTGCCATGCCGGCGCTGTTGCTGCTCAAGGATGGCCGCAGTGCCGTCCTGCTCGGCTGGCAGGGTGAGAACGACGCGCGGGTGCTGCTCAGCGAAAGCGACGGCGGTGAATCCCTGGTCAGCCGCGAGCTGCTGGCCGACGACTACACCGGCAAAGTGTTTTTCGCCCAGCCCCAGCACAAATTCGACGTCAACCACGGCACGCTGATCCCGCGCGCGCGCTCGTGGTTTCGCGACACCCTCAAGCGTTCGCGCTGGCTGTATGCCGACGCCATCGCCGCCAGTTTTCTGATCAACATCATCGCCATGGCCGCGCCGCTGTTCGTGATGAACGTCTACGACCGCGTGGTGCCGAACCAGGCCGAAGCGACCCTGTGGGTGCTCGCGCTGGGCATCACCGGCGCCTATCTGTTCGACCTGATCCTCAAGAGCCTGCGCAGCCTGTGCCTGGATCTGGCCGGCAAGAAAACCGACCTGATCATCTCCGCCACGCTGTTCGAACGCATCGTCGGCATGGCCATGAAATACCGCCCGGCGCGGGTCGGCAGCTTTGCCCAGAACATCCACGAGTTCCAGAGCCTGCGTGACTTCCTCGCCTCGCTGACCCTGACCAGCCTGATCGACCTGCCGTTCACCATCCTGATCTTCATTGTCATCGCGATTCTCGGCGGGCATCTGGTGTGGATTCCGGTGCTGGCCTTCCCGATTGCGCTGCTGATCGGCTACGCGTTGCAGAAGCCGCTGGTGGCAACCATGGAGCGCACCATGGCCCTCGGCGCCGAGCGTCAGTCGAGCCTGATCGAAACCCTCGCCGGCCTCGACGCGGTGAAGGTCAACAACGCCGAAAGCGAGCGCCAATATCAGTGGGAGCAAACCATCGGCACCCTCAGCCGCCTCGAGCTGCGGGTGAAAATGCTCTCCGGTCTGGCGATGAACATCACCCTGCTGATCCAGCAATTGGCCGGGGTGATCATGATCGTCTTCGGCGTGTACCAGATCATCGCCGGCAACCTGAGCATGGGCGGCCTGATCGCCTGCTACATGCTCAGTGGCCGCGCCCTCAGCCCGCTGGCGTCGTTGTCCGGTCTGCTGACCCGCTACCAGCAGGCGCGGGTGACCATGACCTCGGTCGACCAGATGATGGAGTTGCCTCAGGAGCGCAATTTCGAAGAACGCCCACTGAGCCGCAAGGTGCTGCAAGGCGCGATCGAATGCCGCCAGCTCAGCTTCACTTACCCGGAGCAACAGAACCCGGCGCTGAAGAACATCAACCTGGTGATCCGTCCCGGCGAGAAGATCGGCATCATCGGCCGCAGCGGTTCCGGCAAAAGCTCACTGGCGAAACTGCTGGTCGGCCTCTATCAGCCGGACGATGGTGCGTTGCTGGTGGATGGCGTCGACATTCGACAGATCGACGTCAGCGAGCTGCGCTACAACATCGGCTACGTGCCGCAGGACATCCAGCTGCTGGCCGGCACCCTGCGCGACAACCTGATTTCCGGCGCTCGTTACGTCGAAGACGAACTTGTCCTGCAGGCCGCTGAACTGGCCGGCGTCCACGAATTCGCCCGACTGCACCCGCAGGGTTATGAACTGCAAGTCGGCGAGCGCGGGCAGAACCTGTCCGGCGGTCAGCGCCAGAACGTCGCCCTGGCCCGGGCGCTGTTGCTCAATCCGCCGATTCTCTTGCTCGACGAACCGACCAGCGCCATGGACAACACCGGCGAAGAACGCCTCAAGCAACGCCTCGCGGCGGTGGTGGAAAACAAGACCGTGGTGCTGGTGACGCACCGGGCATCGCTGCTGTCGCTGGTCGATCGCCTGCTGGTGGTCGACCGTGGACAGATCCTCGCCGACGGTCCGAAAGCGGCCGTCATGGAAGCGTTGAAGAAGGGGCAGATCAGTGTTGCTTAAGTCGGGTTTCAAGGATTCGATCCGCCGCTACTTCAAGGGCTCGGCATCGCTGCAGGGCCAGCCGCTGCCAGAGGTCAACAAGGCCTTGATCGAGGACGCGCCGCGCGTGGTGCGCCTGACGATCTGGGCAATCATCGGCTTCTTCGTGTTCCTGATGCTGTGGGCCAACTTCGCCGTCATCGACGAAGTGACCAAGGGCGACGGCAAGGCGATTCCCTCGTCGAAGATCCAGAAAATCCAGAACCTCGAGGGCGGGATCGTCTCCGAGCTGTTCGTCAAGGAAGGCCAGATCGTCGAGGCCGGCGCACCGCTGGTACGGCTGGATGACACGCGATTCGCCTCCAACGTCGGTGAAACCGAGGCTGATCGCCTGTCGATGCTGCTGCGGGTCGAGCGCCTGAGTGCCGAGGTCGATGACCGGCCGCTGAATTTCCCCGAGGACGTGCTCAAAGCCGTGCCGGGTCAGGCGAAAAGTGAAGAATCGTTGTACATCAGCCGTCGTCAGCAACTGCACGATGAAGTCGGTGGTTTGCAGGAACAGTTGATCCAGCGTCAGCAAGAGCTGCGTGAGTTCACCTCGAAGCAGGCGCAGTACCGCCAGCAACTCGGCCTGCAACGTCAGGAAATCAACATGTCCGAGCCGCTGGTGGCCCAGGGCGCGGTGTCGCCGGTGGAAGTGCTGCGACTCAAGCGTGCCGAAGTGGAAACCCGTGGTCAGCTCGACGCCACTACGCTGGCAATCCCGCGCGCCGAATCGGCGATCAAGGAAGTGCAGCGCAAGATTGACGAGACCCGCGGCAAATTCCGCAGCGAAGCCCTGACCCAGCTCAACGAGGCGCGCACCGACCTGAACAAGGCCCAGGCCACCGGCAAGGCGCTGGAAGACCGGGTCAGCCGGACGCTCGTCACCTCGCCGGTGCGGGGCATCGTCAACAAGATGCTGGTCAACACCATCGGCGGCGTGATCCAGCCGGGCAGTGACCTGCTGGAAATCGTGCCGCTGGACGACACGCTGCTGGTCGAAGCGAAGATCCGCCCGCAGGACATCGCGTTCCTGCATCCGGGTCAGGAAGCCACGGTGAAATTCACCGCGTATGACTACACCATCTACGGTGGGCTCAAGGCCAAGCTGGAACAGATCGGCGCCGACACCATCACCGACGAAGACAAGAAAACCACCTATTACGTCATCAAGCTGCGCACCGAGCGCAGCCATCTCGGCACTGACGAGAAGCCGTTGCTGATCATCCCGGGGATGGTCGCGTCGGTGGACATCATCACCGGCAAGAAGACCGTGCTGAGCTATCTGCTCAAGCCGATCATCCGGGCGCGGGCCGAGGCGTTGCACGAACGCTAGATCTTTATTGGCCTTTCGGGCCTCATCGCTGGCAAGTCGAATCGTCGCACCGCAGCTCCCACAGAGTTCTTTAATGAGCACACAATTGTGTTCTAACCGAGCTCCCTGTGGGAGCTGGCTTGCCAGCGATGGCGTCAGTTTGAACACCACATCCCTGTCAGTAAGTGACACAAATGGTCACTCACCATCCAGTCCATTCCAAAGCAATCGCCATATCGTTATTCGTTAAAAGTATTTAAATTCCGCTTCTTATAGCTATAAAGTCAGCCTCCTGCGTACCTGCCGACCAATCGGCGCGCCGCACGACACGAACCAACACGCAATCCAGCGTGAGTTTCTGATCGACGCGCGCGCCCTTGAGCGTGCCGTGCGTGGGAGATTGATTGATGTCCGCAGCTACTGCTACCCCAAGCGCCGCGACTGTCGCGCCGCAAACCTTCGAGATCCGCCCGTTCAGCGGTGCCGTCGGCGCCGAAATCATCGGCCTCGACCTGACCCGTCCGGTCAACGACGAAGACTTCGCCCGCATCCACCGCGCGCACCTCGATCACCACGTCGTGGTGTTCCGCGACCAGCGCATCACCCCGCAACAGCAGATCGACTTCAGCCGCCGCTTCGGCGTGTTGCAGATCCACGTGCTCAAGCAGTTCCTGCTGGCCAATCACCCGGAAATCCTCATCGTTTCCAACATCGTCGAGAACGGCCAGAACATCGGCCTCGGTGATGCCGGCAAGTTCTGGCACTCGGACCTTTCCTATAAAGAGCTGCCGAGCCTCGGCTCGATGCTGCACGCCCAGGAGCTGCCGTCCGAAGGCGGCGACACCCTGTTTGCCGACATGCACAAAGCCTGGGGCAGCCTGCCCGACGCCCTGCGCAAAGCCGTTGAAGGCCGCTCGGCTGCGCATTCCTACACCGCGCGTTACAGCGAAACCAAATTCGAAGGCAACTGGCGCCCGACCCTGACCCCGGAGCAATTGGCCCAGGTCGCCGAGGTCGTGCACCCGGTGGTCCGCACCCATCCGGAAAACGGCCGCAAGGCCTTGTTCGTTAGCGAAGGCTTCACCACCCGCATCGTCGGCCTGCCGGAAGACGAGAGCAAACAACTGCTCGACGAGCTCTACGCCCACAGCGTGCTGCCGCAGAACATCTATCGCCATCAATGGCAGCCACACGACCTGGTGTTTTGGGACAACCGCTCGCTGATCCACCTTGCCGCCGGTTGCCCTGCGCACCTGCGCCGCAAGCTGTATCGCACCACCATTCAGGGCGACGCGCCTTTCTGATTCGCCGGAGATCCGATCATGTCCAAACGTCTTCCATTCGCACCGCTGGCGGCGGCCATCGGCCTCGGTTTCAGCCTGATCGCCGGCAGCCTGGTGGCGCCGACCGTGGCCCACGCCGAAGGTGAAATCCGCATCGCCGAACAGTTCGGCATCGTCTATTTATTGCTCAACGTGGTTCGCGATCAGGGTCTGATCGAGAAGTACGGCAAGCAGGAAGGCCTCGACATCAAGGTCGACTGGACCCAGTTGTCCGGCGGTGCGGCAGTCAACGATGCGCTGCTCTCCGGCTCCATTGACATTGCCGGCGCCGGCGTCGGGCCGCTGCTGACCATCTGGGATCGCACCCACGGCAAGCAGAACGTCAAAGCCGTGGCCTCGCTGGGGAACTTCCCGTACTACCTCGTCAGCAACAATCCCAAGGTCAAAACCATCGCCGACTTCACCGAGAAGGACCGCATTGCGGTGCCGGCAGTGGGCGTTTCCGTGCAGTCGCGCTTCCTGCAATACGCGGCGGCCAAGCAGTGGGGCGACAAGGAATTCAATCGCCTCGACAAGTACACCATCGCCGTTCCGCACCCGGACGCCACCGCTGCGCTGATTGCCGGCGGCACCGAGCTGACCGGGCACTTCTCCAACCCGCCGTTCCAGGATCAGGCGCTGGAAAATCCGAATGTGCACGTGGTGCTCAACTCCTATGACGTGCTCGGCCCGAACTCGCCGACCGTGCTGTTCGCCACCGAGAAATTCCGCAACGAGAACCCGAAAACCTACAAGGCGTTCGTCGAAGCGCTGACCGAAGCCGCGCAATTTGCGCAGAACGATAAAGGCGCGGCGGCGGACACCTACATCCGCGTGACCAAGGCCAAGATCGACCGCGCCGCGCTGCTGAAAATCATCGACAACCCGCAGTTCGAATTCAGCGTCACGCCGAAAAACACCTACCCGCTCGCCGAATTCCTCTACCGCGTCGGCGCGATCAAGAACAAACCCGAATCGTGGAAGGACTACTTCTTCCAGGACGCCAAACCGTTGCAGGGGAGCTGATCGACATGAACGCCCCTTTTCAAGGCCACGCGGCCAGCAACCCGATCGCCACCGCGCAAGCGCTGCTGGCGGTCGACCAGGTCAGCCTCGAATACCGCACGCCGCAGCGCGTCGTGCGGGCCACCCATCAGGTCAGTTTCGAAGTCGATCAACAGGATCGCTTCGTGCTGCTCGGTCCTTCCGGCTGCGGTAAATCCACCTTGCTCAAAGCCGTCGCCGGGTTCATAGCGCCGTGCGAGGGCGAGATCCGTCTGCAAGGCCAGCGCGTCGACGCGCCGGGGCCGGACCGGATCGTGGTGTTTCAGGAGTTCGATCAACTGCCACCGTGGAAAACCGTCAAACAGAACGTGATGTTTCCGCTGCTGGCTTCGCGCACGTTGAAGAAAAAGGAAGCCGAAGAGCGTGCGCTGCATTATCTGGAAAAAGTCGGTCTGGCGGCGTTCGCCGATGCCTATCCGCACACCTTGTCCGGGGGCATGAAAGCGCGGGTGGCGATTGCCCGGGCGCTGGCGATGCAGCCGAAAATCCTGCTGATGGACGAGCCGTTCGCCGCGCTGGATGCCCTGACCCGCCGCAAGATGCAGGAGGAATTGCTGCTGCTCTGGGAGGAGGTGCGGTTCACCTTGCTGTTCGTCACCCACTCGATTGAAGAAGCGCTGGTGGTCGGCAATCGCATCCTGCTGTTATCGCCGCACCCGGGCCGGGTGAGGGCGGAAGTGCACAGTCATCAATACGATTTGCACAGCCTTGGCGGCGTGGCGTTTCAAGAGTCGGCACGGCGCATTCACCGTTTGCTGTTCGATGAAGGGCAGTCGCCGGAAGCCGAGCGCGAACTGGATTTCACCGATATCCGCATCGCTTATTGAGCCGCCTGGAGGATTGCCCGATGAGCCATTCATCATCCGTACGTCAAGAATTCGAAAACGATCTGCAACCGCTGACCAGCGTCCCGGTGGAGCGCGAGCTGCCGCTGGGCCAGCGCCTGTGGCAACAGGGCTGGCTGCGCAAAAGCGTGATCCTGATTCTGCTCGCTGTGCTCTGGGAAGTGGTGGCCCGGGTGCAGAACAACGATTTGCTGTTGCCGAGTTTCTTGCAGACCAGTCATGCGCTGTATGACGGCCTGCTCAGCGGCGAACTGCTGGGCAAGGTGTGGATCTCGCTGGTGGTGCTGCTCAAGGGTTACCTGATCGGTATCGTCCTGGCCTTCGCCCTGACCACGTTGGCGGTCTCGACCCAATTCGGTCGGGATTTGCTCAGCACCCTGACATCGATGTTCAACCCGCTGCCGGCGATTGCGCTGTTGCCGCTGGCGTTGCTGTGGTTCGGGCTGGGCCAGAACAGCCTGATTTTCGTGCTGGTGCATTCGGTGCTGTGGGCGCTGGCGTTGAACACTTACGCCGGGTTTCTCGGCGTCTCGGAAACCCTGCGCATGGCCGGGCGCAACTACGGCTTGAAGGGCATGCGCTTCGTGCTGTTCATCCTGATTCCGGCGGCGCTGCCATCGATCCTCGCCGGGCTGAAAATCGGTTGGGCCTTCGCCTGGCGTACCCTGATCGCCGCCGAACTGGTGTTCGGCGCCACCAGCGGCAAGGGCGGCCTGGGCTGGTACATCTTCCAGAACCGCAACGAGCTGTACACCGACAAGGTGTTTGCCGGTCTGGCGGTGGTTATCCTCATCGGTCTGCTGGTGGAGAACCTGGTATTCGACACGCTGGAGCGGGTGACGGTGAAACGCTGGGGGATGCAGCGCTGATTTTCTGATCTGCTAGCATTGCGTGCGAATCAATCCTGATCGGTCACGAGTGCTCAGCATGCAACTCCCGGACATGAACCTGTTGGTCGCCCTCGACGCCTTGCTCGACGAGGGCAGCGTGGTCGGCGCCGCGCGGCGGATGAACCTCAGCCCGGCGGCCATGAGCCGCACGCTGACGCGGATCCGCGAAGCCATTGGCGATCCGATTCTGGTGCGCGCCGGTCGCGGCCTGGTGCCGACGCCCAAGGCCCTGGAACTGCGCGAGCAGGTGCGCGATGTGGTCGAGCAGGCGGCGCTGCTGTTTCGCTCGGCCGATGCGGTGGAACTGGGGACGTTGCGCCGGCGCTTCAGCATTCGCGCCAACGACTTCTTCGTCGGTGTGTACGGCGGCAAGCTGTTCGACACCCTCGATCAACTGGCGCCGCACTGTGAGTTGCGTTTCGTTCCCGAAGGTGATGGCGACGATGAAGCCCTGCGCGAAGGGCGGATCGACCTGAGTGTCAGCAACACCCGGCCGGTGACGCCGGAAGTCAAAGTGCAGAACCTGTTTTCCACCCACTTCGTCGGCTTGGTGCGCGAGGATCATCCGCTGCTGGATGGCGAGATCACGGCCGAACGTTACGCCGGTTTTTCCCACATCAGCATGTCCCGCCGGGGCATCGCCCGTGGGCCCATCGACACCGCTTTGAATGCCCTGGGGCTGGAGCGACGGGTGGCAGTGATTGCGCCGAGTTTCCACGCGGCGATGTTCGCCCTGCCGGACTCCGACCTGATTTTGCCGGTGCCCAAGGAAGCGCTGCTCAGCGTGCGGCGGCTGGGCTTGAAGCTGCGCTCGTTCAATCTGCCGGTCCCGTTGCCGACCCTGATGCTGACCCAGGCCTGGCACCCGCGTTTCGACAAGGATCCGGCCCACCGCTGGCTGCGTGAAACCCTCAAGACCTGCTGCGACGAAACCTGGCTGGCGGCACAGCCCTGACGATTGCGTCTGGCGCACTTATAAGCTGCCAATAAGTCAATTTTCGTCAGCACTAAGCCCTACTAACATGCTCCGGTATTTTTCCCTCCGGAGTTTGCTTGCATGACATCCCTGACGGTCACGGCACCGATTGCCGCTACCGCTCCGATGGCAGCCGCGCCACCGGTGTTCGGGGCGCGGATCATCATCGGTCTGGTCGGTGTGCTGCTGGCGGTGCTGGTGTCGGGTCTCAACGAGATGGTGACCAAGGTCGCCCTGGCCGACATTCGCGGCGCCCTGAGCATCGGTTACGACGAAGGCACCTGGCTGGTCGCCAGTTACACCGCGACCTCGGTGGCGGCCATGGCGTTCGCGCCGTGGTGCTCGGTGACCTTTTCCCTTCGTCGCTTCACCCTGTGCGCCATCGGCGTGTTCACCCTGCTCGGGGTGCTTTGCCCGTTCGCCCCGAACTACGAAAGCCTGCTGCTGATGCGCATCCTGCAAGGCTTGGCCGGCGGTGCGCTGCCGCCGATGCTGATGACCGTTGCCCTGCGTTTCCTACCGGCCAATATCAAACTGTATGGCCTCGCCGGTTATGCCCTGACCGCTACCTTCGGCCCTGGTCTCGGTACGCCGCTGGCCGGGCTGTGGACTGAGTACGTCGGCTGGCAGTGGACGTTCTGGCAAATCATCGTGCCGTGCCTGATCGCCATGGCCGCTGTTGCGTACGGCTTGCCGCAGGATCCGCTGCGTCTGGAACGCCTCAAGTCGTTCAACTGGAAAGGCCTGCTGCTGGGCTTTCCGGCGATCTGCATGCTGGTGATCGGCCTGTTGCAAGGCAATCGCCTGGACTGGTTCGAGTCGAACCTGATCTGCGCTTTGCTCGGCGCCGGTTCGCTGTTGCTGGTGGCATTTCTGATCAATGAATGGTCGCAGCCGATTCCGTTTTTCAAGTTGCAGATGCTCGGCATCCGCAACCTGTCGTTCGCGCTGATGACGCTGGCCGGGGTGCTGGTGGTCCTGTTGGCGGTGGTGCTGATTCCATCGAGTTATCTGGCTCAGGTGCAGGGTTACCGGCCGGTACAGACCGCGCCGATCATGCTGATCGCGGCGTTACCTCAGTTGATCGCGTTGCCGCTGGTGGCGGCGTTGTGCAACCTGCGTTGGGTCGATTGCCGCTGGGTGCTCGGCATCGGTTTGAGTATGTTGACGTTGTCGTGCCTGGGCGGATCGCAGCTGACCTCGGAATGGATTCGCGACGATTTCTATGTCCTGCAATGGCTGCAGATTTTCGGCCAGCCGATGGCGGTGTTGCCGTTGCTGATGCTGTCGACCGGCAGCATCCAGCCCCAGGACGGGCCGTTCGCCTCGGCCTGGTTCAACACCGTGAAAGGCTTGGCGGCGGTGGTCGCCACTGGCGTGATCGAAGCGCTGACCACTTCGCGCCTGCATTTTCACTCGACGATGCTGGTCGATCGTCTCGGCAACTCGCCGTTGGCCGCGAGCAATGACCCCGGCCTCGCCCATCGCCTGCACGAACAGGCGGTGGTGCTGACTTCTTCGGATCTTTATCTGTGCATGGCCGGCGTCGCGGTGGCGCTGATCCTGCTGAATTTCTGGCTGCCGACGCGGATCTATCCGCCGCGCGCGCCAACCTGACTGGAACAGAAGGTTTTTATGACGACTCAAGCAAAGCAAAAACTCGCGGTGGCTGTGGCCGCTGCGCTGGCGGTCGGTGTGCTGGTGTATCTGGCGATGCCCGGTCTGTTCGGCAAGCGCACGCAGCAGAACACCAACGACGCCTTTGTCTCCGCCGACTTCACCTTGGTGGTGCCGCGTGTGGCGGGGTTCATCAAAGAGGTGCTGGTGGAAGACAACCAGCAGGTCAAGGCCGGGCAGTTGCTGGCGCTGATCGATGACCGCGACCTGCGCGCCGCCGCCGAGGCCGCCGATGCGCAAACCCTGGTCGCCCGCGCTCAATTGCAGAACGCCAAGGCCACGCTGGAGCGCCAGACCTCGGTGATCGCTCAGGCGCAGGCGTCGGTGGTTTCGGCCAAGGCTGAAATGGCCTTCGCCCAGCAGGAATTGAACCGCTATAACCACTTGGCCGGCGTCGGTGCCGGCACCGTGCAGAACGCGCAACAGGCGCGCACCCGGATCGATCAGGCCTCTGCGCGGCTGGACACGGCCACCGCGAAACTGGCGGCGGAACGTAAACAGGTCGAGATTCTGACGGCGCAGCGCGATGCCGCCGAAGGCAGTTTGAAACACGCTCAGGCCGCGCTGGAAATCGCCAGTTTCGAGCTGTCTTACACGCGCATCACCGCGCCCCAGGACGGCATGATCGGCGAGCGCGCCGTGCGGGTCGGCGCCTATGTGACACCGGGCAGCAAACTGCTGGCGGTGGTGCCGCTGAAGCAGGCCTATGTGGTCGCCAACTTCCAGGAAACCCAGCTCACCGATGTGCAGCCGGGGCAGGACGTTGTGGTGCGGGTCGACAGCCTCGGCGGCGAAGCCCTCACCGGCCGCGTCGAGAGCATTGCCCCGGCGACCGGCGTGACTTTCGCGGCGGTCAAACCGGACAACGCCACCGGCAACTTCACCAAAGTCGTGCAGCGGATTCCGGTGAAGGTCCTGCTGGATCCGGGCCAGCCGCTGGCCGAACGCTTGCGGGTGGGGATGTCGGTGGAGGCGAGCATCGACACCGAAAGCTCGGCGACGTCGGTGCGTGAGGTGACACAGCGATGAAGCGCTTTCATTCCCTGACAGTGGTCCTGAGTCTGTCGGCGCTGGCGGCGTGCACCGTCGGCCCGGACTTCCAGAAACCCGAAGCCACGCAGATTGCCGAGTGGGCAAAACCGTCAAAAACTGCCGTCAGCCAGGCTGTCAGCGAACCGTTGAACGAGCGCTGGTGGGAAGTCTTTCACGACGCGCAACTCTCGGCCCTGACCCAGCGCGCCCTGCGCAGCAACCTCGATCTGCAACTGGCCAGCAGCCGTCTGCAACAAAGCCGCGCTGCCCGTCAGGTGATCAGCGCCGACCGCTATCCTACGACTGTCGCCACCGGTAGCTACGCACGCAAACGCAACAGCGGCGAGGGCCTGAACGACCCGTCCGGGCACAACGGCGATTCTGCCTTCAACCTGTGGGATGCCGGTTTCTCCGCCTCCTGGGAGCTGGACTTCTGGGGGCGCGTACGCAGGGAGACCGAAGCCGCCGACGCCAATCTCGAAGTCGCGGAAAACGACCGTCGCGGCGTGCTGTTGGCGGTACTCGCGGACACCGCGCAGAACTACATTCAGCTGCGCGGCGTGCAGAACACCCGCGCCGTCACCGAGCAGAACCTCGATGTCGCACGGCACAGCCTGAAGCTCTCGCAACTGCGCCTCAACGACGGCGTGGCCACCGATCTCGACGTCGCCGAAGCGGCCGCGCAAGTGGCGGCCATCGAATCGCGACTGCCGGCACTGGAACAACGTCAGGCGCAACTGATCAACGCCATCAGCCTGTTGATGGGCGAACCGCCGCAGGCGCTGGCGAAAGAGTTATCCACAGATGCGCCGGTGCCGCAGTCGCCGCTGACCGTCGCCATCGGCCTGCCGTCGCAACTGGCCGAACGCCGCCCGGACATCCGCCAGGCCGAAGCCCGATTGCATGCCGCCACCGCCAACATTGGCGTGGCCAAGGGCGATTTCTATCCGCGCATCACCCTGTCCGGCAATCTCGGCTCGCAAGCCATGCAGCTCAGTGATTTCGGCTCCTGGGGCTCACGGGCCTTCGGCATCGGCCCGCAATTCAGCCTGCCGCTGTTCGACGGCGGCCGCCTGCGCGGCGTGCTGCAACTGCGCGAAGCCCAACAGCAGGAAGCGGCGATCGGTTATCAACAGACCGTCCTGCGCGCCTGGCACGAAATCGACGACCAGTTGACCGCCTACAACGCCAGCCAGCGCCGCCGCGACAGCCTCGCCGAAGCCGTGCGCCAGAACCAGATCGCCCTGCGCACCGCACAACAGCAATACGTCGAAGGCGTGGTCGACTTCGTCAACGTCCTCACCGTGCAAGGCGCACTGCTCGCCACCCAGGAACAATGGGTGGAAAGCTCCACCGGCGTTTCACTGGCGATGGTCGGGTTGTACCGGGCGTTGGGTGGGGGATGGGAGTCGGTGTATCCGGTGGGGGAGATGGCGCAGCGTTGATTCTCCCACCCGAATGATGGCCTTTCGCTTGACGCTAATCCCCGCTGTCGTAGACTCCGAGCATCCGTCAGGGAGTAACGGTTATGCGGCGTTTTCGTGGTTGGGTTGTCGGATTGACCTTTGTAACGTGTGCAGTTCAGGCTCAAACGCCCGCGCCAGACGATCCGCTGCTGGATAACGGCGGGGCGGCGAATGCGTCGGCCAGCAGTGAAGCGCGCGGGGTGTTGCGGGCGCGGGATCAGGCGACGCTGGCCAGTGAGTTGTCGGGGCGGATTATCGAGTTGCCGTTCAGCGAGGGCGAGTCGTTCAAGAAGGGCGATACCCTGGCGCGGTTCGACTGTTCGGCCTATCAGGCCCAGTTGAACGCCGCGCAAGCCGCCAGCCGTGGCGCCGGTGAAGAGCTGGCGCACAACCGGCAACTGGCGGCGCTCAATTCCGTCGGGCGTTTCGAAGTGGCCCGGGCCGAAGCCAAGGTCAGCGAGACCCAGGCGCAATCTCAGGTTTATCAAGTCCAGGTCAAACGCTGCAGCGTGGTTGCGCCATTCGACGGGCAAGTGGTCGAGCGCAAGGTGCAGCGTTATGAAAGCGTGCCGGCCGGTGCGCCGCTGCTCGATGTGGTCGACAACCGCACCCTGGAAATCCATCTGCTGGTGCCGTCGCGCTGGATGGCCAGGCTCAAGCCCGGTCAGTCGTTCAGCTTCGTGCCCGATGAAACCGGTCAGGCCATCGACGCCACGGTCAAACGCCTCGGTGCGCGGATCGATGAGGGCAGTCAGACCCTGTTGCTGGTCGCAACACTCCCCGAAGCCAAAGGCTTGCTCGCCGGTATGAGCGGCACCGCGCGTTTTCCGGAGCTTAAGTGAACGCCCCGGTGAGCGGCGCCGCCGAGCAAGTGTTCGCGCGGTTTCTCGATCTCGAACGGCAGACCCGCGCGGCCCAAGACATTTCGCAACTGGCCTACAGCCTGGTCAATGACGGCCAGTCGCTGTTCGGTTTTCGCCATGCGGCGCTGTTGATTGCCGGCAAGGTGCAGGCGGTGACCGGGGTCAGCGCGGTGGAGCCGAATGCGCCGTTCGTGGCGTTCGTCGAGCAGGCTGTGGCGCAGTTGTTCAAGCAGGATGTGCTGAAACAGGCGCGGGTGATCACGCCGGAAATGGTCGGCGAATCGATTCAGGCCGATTGGCGCAGCCTGTCGGCCATGCAAGTGTTCTGGTTGCCGCTGATCGACCGTCAGGGTCAGGTGTTCGGCGGTTTGTGGCTGGCCCGTGATCTGCCGTGGAACCCTTCCGAGCAAGTGCTGCTGTCGCAACTGGGCGACACCTACAGCCATGCCTGGCTGGCGTTGCAACCGCGAAAACCTTGGCGGCTGCGCTGGACCCGTAAACGCCAGGTGGCGCTGGTCGCCGTGTTGTTGCTCGGGCTGTTGATCCCGGTGCGCCAGTCGGTGCTGGCGCCCGCCGAAGTGGTGCCTCAGGGCGGGCGCGTTGTCGCCGCACCGCTGGACGGGGTGATCGCCGAGTTTCTGGTCAAACCCAACCAGAGCGTGAAAACCGGCGACCTGTTGCTGCGTTTTGAAAGCACGACGCTGAAGGCTCAGGCCGATGTCGCCGAGCGTGCGCTCGGGGTTGCCGAAGCGGAACTCAAAGCCAATTCCCAGCGCTCGTTCGTTGATGCCGAATCCAGCTCCCGGGTCGACCTGCTGGCCGCCCGCGCCGAACAGAAACGCGCCGAACGCGACTACGCCCGCGAACTGCTCAACCGCAGCGAAGTGCGTGCCGAGCGCGACGGCATTGCGGTGTTCGCCGATGCCGAGCGCTGGACCGGCAAACCGGTGCAGACCGGCGAACGGCTGATGGAAATCGCCGACCCGAGCCAGGCCGAACTGCGTATCGAACTGGCCGTGGGCGATGCGATTTCGCTGGAGCCGGGCGCCGAAGTCGCGCTGTTTCTCGACAGCGACCCGTTGCAACGTCACCTCGCCACCCTCGAACGTTCGGCCTACGAGGCGCAGCCCACCGCCGGCGGCCAGTTGGCCTATCGGCTGGACGCCAATTTCGCCGACGCACCGCCGCGCATCGGCCTGCGCGGCACCGCCAAAATTTTCGGCGACCGCGCGCCGCTGGCCCTGTACCTGCTGCGGCGTCCGCTCGCCGGGCTGCGCCAGAGCGTAGGCCTTTAAATGACCCTGCCGAGCCTGCGTGCCGACCTGCAATTGTCGCCCGCGGCGCCGGCATTGGACGGTTCGCCGCGCTGGACCCTGGCCGACCCGGTGCGCGGGCGCTACTTCAAACTCGGCACGGCGGCCATGCGCCTGTTGCGCCACTGGTCGCTGGGCGATCCCGAACAAGTGCTGCGCGCCGCCAACCGTGAACCGGGGTTGCCTCTGGACGGCAACGAGCTGGCGCAACTGCTGGAGTTCCTGCGCGGTCACGATCTGATCAGTGCCCTCGACGAGCAACAGCGCGCCAGTTATCGGCTCAAGGCCCTCGTACAACGCCAGAGCCTGTGGAAAATCCTGCTGCATCAATACCTGTTCTTCCGCATTCCACTGTGGCGCCCGGACGCTTTTCTCAACCGTGCCTGGCCGTGGCTGGAGCGCTTCGGTCCGAAGGTTTTGCGCTACGGTCTGCCGGCGACGCTGGCGCTCGGGGTGTTTCTGGTGTCGCGGGACTGGCAGCGGTTCGTCGGCACCTTTCCGCACCTGTTCAGCCTCGGCGGCGCGATCGCGTTCGGCATCTCGCTGTTCTTCGCCAAGCTCTGTCACGAGTTCGGTCATGCGTTCATGGCCAAGCGCGCCGGGTGTCGGGTGCAAAGCATGGGCGTGGCGTTCATGGTCTTGCTGCCGATGTTCTACACCGATGTCAGCGATGCCTGGCGGGTCAATGATCGAAGCGCGCGACTGCTGATCGGTGCCGGTGGGGTGCTGGCGGAATTACTGCTGGCGAGCATCGCGCTGCTGGTCTGGTCGTTCCTGCCGGACGGGCCCGGTCGCACGGCGGCGTTCATGCTCGCCAGCGCGACCTGGATCACCACGCTGGTGGTCAATCTCAACCCGTTCATGCGATTTGATGGCTACTTTCTGCTCAGCGATTTTTGGGAGGTCGACAACCTTCAGGGCCGGGCCTTTGCCTTTTGCCGCTGGCGCCTGCGTGAGTTCTTGTTCGGCTATGGCGCGCCGGCGCCGGAGCCTTGGTCGCCGACGATGCAGCGGCGTTTGCTGATCTGGGGGTATGGCTCGTGGTTATGGCGTGCGGCGTTGTTTTTCGGGATCGCGCTGGCGGTCTATCACCTGTTCTTCAAGGTATTGGGGATCTTCCTGATGCTGGTGGAACTGGTGTGGTTTATCTTCCTGCCGATCATGAGTGAGTGGCGCCAGTGGTGGAGCCGCCGCGAACAGGCTCACGGCCCTCGGGTGTTGCTCAGCAGCCTGGCGGTACTCGGCTTGTTGCTGGTGCTGATCGTGCCGTGGCGCAGTTCGGTGGAATTGCCGACGATGCTCGAGGGCGGTCGCGCCAGTGCCTTGCACGCACCGACGGCGGCGCGGGTCAAAGCCGTGAAGGTCGAGGATGGTCAGACCGTGGCTCAGGGCGACGTGCTGATCGAGCTGGAATCACCCGATCTCGATTCGCGGCAGGCCATCGTTCGCCGGGAAATCCGCATCCAGCAATTGCTGATGCGCCGTCAGGCCGGCCGCAGTGAAACCGCTGCCGACGCGGGTATCGTCGAGCAGCGTCTCGCCGAAGCGGTGGCGGAATACCGTGGCCTGACCGCCCAACGCGAACGCCTGCAGTTACGCGCACCCCATGCCGGCACCGTGCGTGACCTGCTGCCGAACCTGACGCCGGGCCGCTGGCTGTCGAGCAAGGATGCGCTGGCGCGGGTGGTCGAGGACGGCACGCGACTGCGTGGTTACCTGGCCGAAGCCGAACTGTGGCGGGTCAAGCCCGGTGCCACCGGGCGGTTTATCGCCGACGACCCGATGCATGCCGCCATCGCGGTGCAACTCAATGAAATCGACACCAACGGTGTGGCCTATGTCGATCAGGAAGCGCTGACTTCCGATCACCACGGGCCGATTGCCGTGCGCCGCGATCAGCAGCAACGGGCGGAACCGGTGCAGGCGCAATACGGCGTGCGTTTGACTACGCTGGATCAGGCACCGACCCCGGTGCAGCCGCTGCGCGGCGTGGTGGTGTTGCAGGGCAGCGGCGAATCGGTGCTCGGCGTGGCCTGGCGCCGGATGGCGGCGCTGGGGGTCAGGGAAAGCGGTTTCTAGGGAGCATGAAGATGACGGACAACCTGGCGGCGGACGGATTGGTGGTGCGGCCTTCGCGGGCGTCGGACGGGCCATTTCTGCACAGCCTCTATCAATCGGCGCGGCCGGATCTGCAATGGATCGACGGCGAGCAGGAGCAAGTGCAGCAAATCGTCGCCCAGCAGTTTCAGGTGCAGGAGCAGGGCATGGGGGAAAACCATCCCAACGCCATGCACTACATCGTAGAAAAACTCGGCACGGCCATCGGCGCACTCAGCACCGATTTCGGCGTCAATGAAATCCGCGTGTTGTACCTCGCGTTCATTCCACAGGCCCGGGGCAAAGGTTACGGACGAACCGTGCTGCAAGGCGTGCAAAAAGCCGCGCAGCAAGTGCGCTGCCCGGTGGCGACGGTGGTCTGGGCCAACAACCCCCATGCGCGCCAGCACTACCTGGCGCTGGGTTTTGCGGTGGAGGAGCGCAACCCGGCGGCGGAGCGGCTGGTGTGGTATCCACAGGCTTGAGTCAGATGATCGAGTCAATGTCGAAAGTGTGGGGCGCGCCAATTCTGTGACCGTAGAGCGTTACCAGCAGCGGGTCATCCTCGGCGGCGTCAGGTGCCATGGCGAGCTGTTCTTCTGCCTGGTTTTCCCGGTGCAGCTGCCAGCGCGGCAGGCTTTCGGCCAGACGTTCCGGTTGTTCTGCCAGCGATCCATAAACATCCGTGGTCGTCAGGCGCCGGTGCCGCAGACTGGCCAGCCGTTCGCGGGTCGTGCGGATGTTCTCGATTTCATGATTGAGCGCTTCGACGATGTTTTTCCGGCTGCGCACATAGCTGTCCGGCCGTCCCGGCAAATTGCTGCGCTGGCGGCGCAACTGATCGGTGATGCGCTGCAGCGCTGTCTCAACCAGCGCGAATTCTCGCTCGGTAACCAGCGTGCGGTTTGACTCCTGTGCCTCCTGCCAACGCCGCAACACCGCCCAGCACGCCGGGATGTAAGCCCCGGTCATCGAATGGTGCCCGGCGTCGAAGATCTGCTTGAGCAACGTCGGCCGATCCGGCAGGCCGTGCCGCTGCCGGATCGCCACGTCACAGGCTGCGTGCTGGGTGATGGTGTCGCAGCCCGGCTCCCAGAGGATTGACGACACCTGCTGGCGGCCGAACTCCACCGGCATGGCGTGTCGCAAACGGCCGTGGTGGTCGTAGGCTTCCCCGGTCCAGTTGGTGATGCCCGCGACGAACACCGACAGACCGAGCGGGACATTCACGAAGGTCAGCGCTGCCCCGGTGCCGTAGATATCGGCCTTGGTGTTCATCCAGCTGCCGGGCACGCTGGGCACCGGGTCGTTGTGGTTGACCATGCGGTGATGCACGAGATCGGCTGCACCCTTAACGAAATCCGCGTCGCCGGCGCGGGGGGCGCCGTAGGTGTAGAGCTGGATTTTGTAGCCCTCAGGCCTACGGCGGAGCATTTCGGCCAGCAGCAGCGTGATTGCGCCACCGAGGCTGTGGCCGCAGATCAGGAGTGTTTGGCCGGTGTAGAACTTTTCGAGGTAATTGACGGCGAATGCGCCAGCTTTTTTGGCCGCTTCATAGAAACCTCGATGTACCTGGCCTTCGCCTTCCGCAAACGGCACCTGCAAGGCATCGGCATCGCGTAACCCATCGGCGACGATCTCGGCGGTGCCGCGAACGGCGATCAGGATCAGTTCGTCGTTGTGGGTGATGAAGGCTTGGGTGTCGGTAGCCTCATTTCCTTCGCTTCTGTCATCAAGGAAGTGAACCTTGGCTGGATGTTCTTGCGACTCGATCCTCTTCGGGTCATTCACTTCGTACAGATCCGAGTCGAATGGAACGATTTCCAGGCGTTTGGAATACGGCACGTCTTCGTACAGAGGGTAATAGGCTTTGATTTGATTCGAGTCGACTTTCCATAGTTCGTCGGACTTGGCCAAGGCGTCGCCAAACCAATTGCCTACGCTGGGTTGCAAAGGAAAGGTCACTCGATTTTCTTTGATGGGAGCACTTTCTGGCTTCTGACCGAAGGGGCAGTAGCTCAAGGTTGCCATCAATGAGAGCTGGTACAGATTGAGTGCACAGAATTGCGGAGCTGTGGATAACATCGGTCGCAACGCGCGTAACGGGCGCACTTCAAGAACAGTGTGACGTTGTGGCATCAGAGCGACACCCAGTTTGCCGTGTTCGCGCATGATGGCTGCACAGCCGGAGTCGAGAGGGTAATCGCGATACACCTCGGGTGGCAGATGCGAGGCATATCTGACCAGGTGACGGACTTCGACTTGAAAGTAGTCTGCACCGTCAGCAATCTCGGGTCGTTCCCGTGTGCGGGTGGCATTCCGGTTCAGATAACGAGTTTTTTCGGCGCGTACCTGAAGTTCGGTTATTTTTAGGGGGTAATGTCGCCTGCTTTGCAAACTTGAGTAGAGCTGTTCCTTTCCTTCATACGATTGATCAAATAGCAACGATATAGGCCCCGCAAAGTGATAGTCCACTCTGCCCTTGCCCGCTGCATCCAGACGTCCTATGTATTTATGGCCTTCCGAATCAGTGGCGACATAGGCCAATCCAGCATAGGGCTCACCCGAGTAAAACTCATCGATGAGTTGAAAACTTGTCCATTTGCCACCGGCAGGACATGTCAGCATGCGGCCGCCTAACGGCGACGGCAGATCCTTTTCAATTGATTCCATCGTGAAACCTCCTTACTCAGTGCAACTTGGATAAATGGTGCAGACTCGGCCATCCGGCATTGTGAAAGTGCTGAAGTCGGTGTAGTTGCCATAACAAAAGGCGTACTGATCCTCAAAGTTGTCGCCTAAGCATCGCTTCCAGCCATTTGGAAAATTTACCCAGGTGTCCCTGAAGTAAGGTTGTTCTTCCCTTGCTACTTTGATTTTCATCCTCACGGTTGTGCCTGGAAGTTGATCGTGGGTGTATGCCGCAAACGGGCGCCCCGGCTGTGGAGTGCCCTGAGCATCGGTTTCCTTGCAGTCGAGTATTTTTCGCAGGATCCTCGGCTTACCTGAGGTGCGAAAAAGCCACTGACATTGGCCGTAGAAAATGCTTAGACCTTTATGGTTAAAAGTGCCTTTGTAGCGATCGTCCAATTCCGACCGTATAACAACAGCTGCACTATCAGCGCTAATGTCGCTCCAGTCCTTCCCGTAGGCGGCTCTGATGTCCAGATCAATTCGACGTATTACCATCGGGCAACCATTGATGGTCTTGCGGATGGCGATTTCGGAAACCGGCTCGTACGTTTCTCGCCAATTCCTGTTGTATCTGTTGGCTGTTTTGCGGAGGTCTATGGCTCTGCAGTTTTCACTACTATTGATCGGCTCATACTCTGCGAGGGCTTCATAGGCGAACCCTGGCGGTAGCTCTGCCGTGAAAGTGAATGTATTTGCCGGTTGGGTTTTGCACCCAGCGATGAGGGCAAGGCAAACAACCAAAGTCGCACTGCGCAGCGCGAGTCCAATCGTCGGGGAGGTCAGTGTTGGAGATTGCAGCTCCTTTTGAATTGATGTCATGGCGAAACCTCCTTATTCCGTACAGCCCGGATAAATGGTGCAGACTCGGCCATCAGGCATTTTGAATGTGCTGAAATCGGTGTAATTGCCGTTGCAATAGGCATGCGGATCGTCATATCCATCACCCAGGCATCGCTTCCAGCCATTCGGAACTTTCACCCACGTATCCCCCCATCCGGGTTTCTCTTCCTCTGCCAAAGTAATCTTCATCCTCACCGTTTTGCCCGGCAGTTGATCAGGGTTAAAAGCCCCGAAGGTCTTCCCGTAGGCGCGTGCTCCTTGGGCATCGACCGTTCTGCAATCCAGGATTTTTCTTAGAATTCGCGGTTTGCCCGAGGTGCGAAACCACCACTCGCACTGACCTTGGAAGGTGCTTTCACCGGCCTCGTTGAATACGCCTTTGAACCGCTCCTCCAGATCATCGCGGATGAAAACCATGGCTTCGTCACCACTGAAGTCGCCCCGTGTTTTGCCATAGCTCGAGTTGATCTCCAGCTCGATTCGCCTCACGACCAACGGACACCCCTTAACAATCTTGCGAATCGTGATCTCGGCATCAGGCTTGTAGTCCGTGCGCCACTTGCTGTTGAACACCGGCGCAAGGTTGTGGCGCCTGTCGAGGGTGCAGGTCTGGCCTTTCTCGGGTACGTAATGAATCACTGCGACGTAGGCAAACCCCGGTGGTAGATCGGCTGTGAATTTGAAGGTATTCGGCTGTTTGCCTTGGCAGCCCCCCAGTGCCGCGAAAACGCCGATAAGGGCGATGGTCCTGAGCTGAATCTTCATGAAGGCATCTCCCCGCTCCAGCTCTTCGAAAGCAGGTAAACCCGATCAAAGTGCTCATCCGGCGTTTCGTCCGGTCGGGGTTGCCAATGAGGCGCGAGGGTCGGGGTTTGCAGGCTCTGGATCAGCAGAAATTCCAGCCGCTCCGGCGCCAGCCAGCCCCAGGCTTCGGCCTGTGCCAGTCGCTCGCGTAGCCAGATGTGCGGGTCCTGCGAGCCCGCCAGCCCGGCGTAGGCCTGCACATGCTCGGCCAGCAGAAAACGGTGGGCATTGGCCAGACGAATCTCCATGGCGGGCTGATCGGGCATCGGCAGGTGCAGCCATGGCGGCGAGTCCGGCAGCGGATTGGTGCCGGGCGCTGGGTTGTCGGTGCTTTGCCAATGCGAGCCCTGCCAGTAACACACGCTGATCGCCGGCCCGAGATACGCCGGTAGCGCCTCGACCGGCAGATGTTCCAGCGCCCGGGCCAGCACCCGGTTGTCGTGGAAGCGGTACAGCGCCTGATGCGGACGGGTGCCGACGAGCATCCGTTCCTGCCAGTGCCTGATCCACGTCTTCAACTCGCCTTTGCCCAGGCTGGCGAGCCAGCCCCAATGGCTGTCGGGCCTGTCGAGCAGGGCGTCGAGGCGACGGTCGTCGGGCTGGTCGAAGGTGAACAGGAACGGGCCGGTGTCCGCCAGTTCGGCGACCACGGTTTCACCGTAGACGCTGGCGTACTGCTCGTAACGGCTGCTTTTCAGCCAGCGCTGGCGCATGTCGCGTTCGTTCTGCGAGTCGAGTACCAGGCACAGGAGGCGATCCGCCCGGTGTTGCTCGATCAGCCAGTGCGGCACAAAGGATTGGCTCATGCGGCGGCTCCCTCGATCAGGCACGCTCCTCCTCGACAGGCCTCGCAGATCGGGCAGAAATCTGCACCCAGCGTTTTGCTGTCAGCCATCAAGGCGGTTTGCGAGGGAGCTACCAGTGGCGGCAGAGGCGTCGATGGCGCCAGGTCTTCAACGCTGTCGGGCAGCAGAATCGGCGCGCGTAGAAAGGCCGCCGGTGCGCCGCCGATCAGCAGGTCGCTGCTACCGAAAAGACCACCGTGATCAAGCACAAAATGCTCGCCACCGACCTTCAGGCTGATGCTTTTTCCGGCCTCCAGTACCAGATGCTCGCCAGCGCTCAAACACACCTGCCCGGCAGCTTCGACCGTCAGCGACAGACCGATCCGGGTGTGGCTGTTCTGGCTGACGTGCAGGTAGTCGCTGGCCTTGAGATGGGTCTTGCGATCACCGGTAATGGTGCGTTGCTCTTCTGCGTGGAGCACGCTGACGCTGTTGCCCTTGATGGTTTCCCGGCGCTGGTTGCCGATATCCAGGTGACTGTCGTGCTCGATCTTCTGCTGCAGATCGCGCTGGGCGCGCAGATAGATCAGTTCCTGACCGGCGCGGTCTTCGATCATCAGCTCATTGAAGCCATTGCTGTCGGGCGTGCTGCGGGACCGGAACACGCTGCGGGTCTTGTGCGCCGGCAATTCATAGGGCACCGGGTTGGCGCTGTTGGCCAGGCAACCGCTGATCACCGGATGGTCGGGATCACCGTTGAGAAACGTCACCAGCACCTCCATGCCCACGCGCGGAATGATCACGCTGCCATGGGCGTTGCCGGCCCAGTTCGTGGTGGTCCGCAACCAGCAACTGCTCTTGTCGTTGTGCCGGCCTTCGCGGTCCCAGAAAAACTGCACCTTGACCCGGCCGTAACTGTCGCAATGGATGTCTTCGCCTTCCGGCCCGGTGACCACGGCGGTCTGGGTACAGCCGATGGAAGGTTTGTCGTAGCGCAACGGCGGGCGATAGATCGCATCCCACGGTGTGGCTTCGAAATGGTTGCGGTAGCCCTGGACGAAGTCGCTTTTATCGCTCACGGCGATGTCGCTGCCGCTTTCTTCGAGCACCTGAGGCTGTTGGCCTTCGTGTTCGATTTCGGTGAGCAGCCAAAGGTCGTTCAATGCGGGGTCGGGGTGTTCTGACAACGACAGGAAATGCCCCGACACCAGCGCCGGTTCGTCGCTGTCACCCTGAGCTACGCGCTCATCGCTGCGATGACGTTCCAGGATTCGTCGGGCGAGCAGTTTGCCGTGCTCCCGGTCGAGGACTCGCCCCGGATAGGCGTAATCCTCCAGATCAGGCTGACAGTTCTCGTTCGGTATCCGCGCGTCGGACTCCAGCACGATGCGCGCCCTTTCGAAATCGTAGGCGCGCCGACTGGCGCGACTGGTGCGGGTATTGAGCCCGCAGTCTAAACGGTGGATCACCGGCCGGTCGGCCACCATCGCGTTGCGCGGTTTGAACGGGGTCGGTCGGGCGAGCCTGGGAAACACGGTCTGGTCGTCGCCGAACACCAGCAGGTGCCTGTCGAGGCTGTGGCGGAAGTGGTAGTGCAGGCCGTCTTCCTGGCACAGGCGCTGGATGAAGTGCAGGTCGGATTCGTTGTACTGCACGCAATATTCACGATCCGGCAGGGCCTGGCCGATCTGGAACAGGTAGCCATCCGCGTGAATGCCATGTTCCTGAAGAATCTGCCCGATGATTTGCGCAACGCTCAGGTGCTGAAAAACCCGCTGATTGAAACGATGGCCCAGATTCGTCAGACATGGCGCGAGGGTCAGGTGGTATTGCGTCAGCCGGTACCCGATATCGTCCCTTCCGATGTGCTGGATCTGTCCATGAACGCCATGGCCGTGGTCATCGAAGGCCAGAAAAGCCTGCCGGTGCATGAGGCCGGGAAGATCGATGTCCGGTCTCGGGCTGACCAGTTTGACGTCGAAGGAGTAAGGCTGGCTGATGGATTCGGTGCCGGTGAAGGACAGCACCTGCAGGTCGTGTTTAAAGGCGTCGGTGATGAGGCGCAAACGAGCATTGGCATTGAACATCCGTTGTTCCTTGTCCTGTGACAGATTCGGAACAACGCTAACAAGATGAACCGCGAATTTATGTCGGACGTTTCCCAATTCATTCGGTTTAAAAGCCCGGATTACAAGGGCTTTAGCCGCATCCTACGGAATCGCCCTACAAGATTTTCAGAGTGGCGAATCAGTTGAACGAAATGCAGAAATACCCCAACTGCGGATCCCGCCCCAGCGCCGGCACCCGCGACACGAAGATGTCCTCTACCCGACCGAGTTCCGGCAAGTCCAGCGCGCATAAACCGTCGACAAACTCGGTCGGCACCAGGCTGTTGAATTCCAAGCAGAAGGGCATGCGTTCGCTGTAGCGGGTTTTCGCCGCGGGAACCTCATCAAGGTATTCGATCCGAATCGGCAAGGCCGTGCCATCGGGCAGGTAAAGCGTGCGTTGCTGCCCCAGCAACGGCTGGACATGTTGGATCTGCACCGCTTGCAGCATGGTTTGACTCCATTGAAAAAAGAACGGCCGGGGGCCATCAAGCCCCCGGCGTTTACTCAGTTGCGCGACGGGAACAGACCGTTCAGGGCAATGCTGAAGTTAAGGACCAGGGCCGGGTTCAAGACCTGCATTGGCTGACTGCCGCCAGTGGAGGAAATGTCTCCGGTAACGGTGGTGGTCACACCCTTGAGCGGTACCGGTGTGGCACCTTGGGCGTCGGAATAGATATTCGCCGAACCAGGGCCGCCGCCGGACGCGCCGATGTACGAATTGGTGGCGGTGGGCACAGTCGCCGGATTGCTGGCGGGTACTGCCAGCGAAAGGGCGGTGTTGGCCGTCAGGCCGGTCATGGCGTGGGTGTGATTGGGCATGTTGGCGATGGTGGCGGTGACGCTTTCTGTGCCGTACACCTCACCGATGACGCGCGGCGTCAGGCCCAGTCCGGTGCCTTGTGCGACGGGCACGCGACCTTGCAGGTTGGGCAGTTGAAAGTTGGTCGTGCCATTGCCGCCGTAGTAAGTGCCCAGCAAGGCGAACAGCGCCTGGTATTGCGAGATGCCCAGGATTTGCCCGTTGCACAAGGCCCAGCCACTCGGGGCGAAGTTGAAGGCGAACGGTTGAATCGTACCCATAAAGACTTCCATGGTTCCTCATCCTTCTGTTGTGTGGTCGGCGCGCCGCGCGGTCGCCCTTGTTGTCGGGCCGGTCGAAACGTTGTGCTGACTCCTTCCTTTTGCGCGGGCAGGTCACGCCACGCCGTAGCGTAGACCCGGATCGACGGACTTGCCGGACGTCGTCGTGGCCGCGCGTCGACTGCGGTGCTGGCCTACAGTGTTGGCAGTTGATGACGCAATTGTGTTCGCAAAAACGCTGAGGGGAGGTTGATGGAGGTCCTTCGCGAGACACCGCTGGGAGATACTCAAGATCCGTTCGCCGCACCGAATGCCGGTGTCCGGCGCCTGTTGCGCTGGGCGCGCGAGCACTGGTTGATACCGATCCTGCTGCTGGCCACCGTGGTGCGTTTTTATGACCTGACGGCTGCCGCGATCTGGGGCGATGAAGGTTCGAGCCTGCTGCTGGCGCGCTATTCGCCGGGCGGGATCTGGACGCATGCCGCGTTCGATGTGCATCCGCCGCTGTATTTCATGCTGCTGCACGGCTGGATCGGCGTGTTCGGCGACGGCCTCCTGGCCATTCGCAGCTTCAGCGCACTGGCCGGCATCGCCACGGTCGGACTCGGCGTGAGCCTGGTCGACCGGCTGGCCACTCGCCGCGCGGCGATCATCGCAGGGGTGTTGCTGGCGCTGCTGCCGACGGCGGTGCGCTACAGCCAGGAAGTGCGTATGTATGCGTTGCTGGGTTTGCTGCTGATCGGTGCGACGCTGGTGCTGGTCAAGTGGATCAGGCGACCGCATCGTCACCGCTATCTGCTGATCTATGCGCTGCTGATGACGGCGGCGTTGTACACCCACTATTTCGCCGTGCTGGCGGCGCTGAGCCATTGGCTGTATCTGGGGTTGATCCGCCTGTTGCCGGGTTATCGCCTGAAGCATCTCCAGCGCAAGGATTGGTGGCTGGCCAATCTCGCCATCGTCGTGCTCTACCTGCCGTGGCTACCGAACCTGATCGATCTGCTGCAACACATGGACGCGCTCAAGGCCGGCGGCGATGTGGGCTGGGAAGATCCGGTGACCCTGTCTTCGCTGCCGTCGATGATCTGGCTCTGGTTGATTCAGGACGAGGGCGAACATCTCCCGTTGCTGCTGTTCGGCGGTGTGCCCCTGGCTTTGCTGGTGCTGGCGGGGGTCGCCGTTGCCCGTGATCGCAGCGTGAACCATGGCAGCGTGCTGCTGGCGGTCTACACCGGCATGCCGTTGTTGCTGGTGTTCGCCGTGTCTTTCATTACGCCGATGTTCATCGAGCGTTACCTGACTGCCTACGCGCTGGGGCTGCCGATGCTGGCGGCGCTGGCCATCGACCGGCTCTACAGCAGCGTGCGCGTGCTGGCGATGGCGGTGCTGCTGTCGCTGGTCGGGGTCGAGATGATCGGGGTGAACAACAACGCCACGGTCGACCGCAACGACCAGTTCAACGTCATGGTCGATTACGTCAACCGCCACTTCGCCAGCGGCGACCGGATCGTCACCAGCGACATGCTCTGGTACCTCAGTTACGTCTATTACAACCGCACTGAGGCTCAAGTCCGGCTGTTTACGCCGCCCACTGCCGAAGGGCGCTCGACTCGCCCGAACCATTACGGTTTCGGCACGCTGGTGTCCGATGAGGTCTACCTTGATCGGTTGGGCGACCTGCCGAAGGACAGTGCCCGGGTCTGGTTGATCGGTGATCTGGACATGGAAGTATCCGATCCATTTCTGCCCTTGCCTGCGACCTGGCAACTGCGGGATCAGGTGCACGCGGGCGGGGCGAAAGCGCGACTTTTCTCGGTGCAGACGCCCGATGGATCGGGAGAGAACTGACTTAAACGCTTCACCATTTTATTCGCGATAAATACGATGTTTTTAAGTCCGTTTTGCTCTTTTCTGATATCAAAACACTACTAGTCGAATGGGTATTGTTGGATTACGCTCATCAGACAAAAGGACTTACAAATACGGTGAAGGGATTGCAGCAGTTCCACTTTATCTCCGGCTTGCCGCGCTCAGGTTCTACCCTCCTTTCTGCGATCCTCCTGCAGAACCCTCGCTTTCATGCCGGCATGACCAGTCCGGTCGGCGCGCTGTTCTCCGGTGTCCTTGAACAATGCAGTGCCGGCAGCGAATTCGGCGCGGTGATCGACACCGACATGCGCCGCCGCCTTTTGCGCGGTCTGTTCGATTCCTATTACGCCGACAAGGCCGACAAACCGGTTGTATTCGACACCAACCGCCAGTGGTCTGCGCGACTGCCGGCCATCAACGACCTGTTCCCGCAAGCCAAGGTCATCGCCTGTGTGCGCAACGTCGCCTGGGTGATGGACAGCCTGGAGCGGCTGTACCGCGCCAATCCTTTCGAAAACACCAAGCTGTTCGGCGATGCGGTCGAGCGCAACACGGTCTACAGCCGCTGCGAAACCCTGGCCCAGCGCAATCGCCTGGTGGGTTTTGCCTGGGCGGCGCTCAAGGAAGCCTATTACGGCGAGCACGCCGATTCGCTGCTGATCGTCGATTACGACCTGCTGACCCAAGCCCCGGAGCGGGTGCTGCGGCTGGTCTACGACTTCATCGGCGAACCCTGGTTCGAGCACGATTTCGAGCACCTGGCCTATGACGCGCCAGAGTTCGACCAGGCCCTCGGTGTGGCTGGCCTGCACAAGGTCAAACCCAAGGTCGCCCTGCAGTCGCGGCGTACGATCCTGCCGCCGGACCTGTTCAAGCAATACGCCGATCTGTCCTTCTGGCTCGATGGCTCAGCCAGCGCTGCCAATGTCATTCGTATGAAGTCCGACGCCGCGATCAGTTGATCGCGGCGTTTTTCATTGATGCGTCAACAACTGTGTTCGAGTCCGGGTGAGCAACATGTGGTGGAGCAAGCAGAAGTCGCGGGTTACCGAAGGCCAACGGACGCTGGCGGCGCCCATGATCATGTCGCTCGAACCGCGCATGCTGTTCGACGGCGCCGTCGCGGCCACCGTCGCCGACACCGCCGCCCAGGCTGACAGCCATGCCACCGCCGATGCCGCGAAAGCGCCGGTCGCCGACCACCCGAGCGCCAGCAAGGACACCCATGGCCAGGCCGATGCTACGCCCGCCGCCAGCCCGGTAGCCGTGCCGGGGCAGAGCGTGGTGTTCGTCGATTCCCGGGTCAAGGATGCCGACAGCCTGCTCAAGGGCGTGGCCCCCGGCACGCAAGTGGTCAAGCTCGATGCCGGCAAGGACGGTTTGCAGCAGATCGCCGATTATCTCGACCAGCATCAGGGCGTGAGCTCGGTGCAGATCATTGCCCACGGCAATGCCGGTGACCTGTGGCTGGGCAACAGTTATCTGTCGGCCGACAACGTTGCCCAGCGCAGCGCGATCCTGGCGGAAATCGGCAAGGACATGAACGCTGGCGGCGACATCCTGATCTACGGCTGTTACACCGCCGAAGGGGATCGTGGCCTGAGCTTCGTCGACTCGCTGGCGCAGCTGACCGGCCGCGACGTGGCCGCCTCCAGCAACCGCACGGGCTTGGGCGGCGACTGGGATCTGGAGATCGCCACCGGCACCATCGAAAGTGCCAACGTGCTGTCGACCCAGGCGATGAGCGAATACCAGTGGGGCCTGGCCACCTGGACCGCCACCAACAATGCCAACACCGGGGTCGGCTCGCTGCGCGCAGCGCTGGCGTCGGCGCAGAACGGCGACATCGTGACCTTCAGCTCCGGGATGACGGTGCAGCTCACCTCGGAATTGCTGATCAACAAGAACATCACCGTCGATGGTGACCTGAACAATGACGGGGTTGCCGACGTCACGCTCGATGGCCAATACCGGACCCGAGTGGTGGAAATCACCTCCGGCAGCACGGTGACCCTGGATGGTCTGGTCATTACCCGTGGCCTGGTTTCGGGCAACGGCGGTAATGGCGGCTACGGCGCAACCGGTGCCATGGGCGGGGGGATTTTCAACGCCGGTATCCTCACTTTGAACAACGTTACGGTGACCAGCAACGCGGCAGCCGGTGGTGGTGGCGGCGGAGGGGTCACCAGTGCGTACTACGGCGGCGGTGGCGGCGGTGGCGGCGGGATTGGCGGTCAGGGTGGCGGTCATGGTGGCACGGCCGGACCGGGCACCGGCACCCTTGGCGGGCAGGCCGGCAGCGGCGGCGTCGGCGGTTACGGCGGTGGCTACGACGCGACGCACATGGGGGGCGCGGGGGCAGCAGCACGGGCGGTGCCGGCGGGCTGGGGGTGTCCTACTACAGCAACGGCGGCAATGGCGGCACGGCCACCAACGGCACGATTTCCATTGGCGGCGGCGGTGGCGGCGCAGGCTGGGACAAGGTCGGCGGCGCCGGCGGCAATGCCGCCGGTGGCATTTACAATGCTTCCACCGGCACGCTGAAAATCGTCGGCACCTCGGTCATCAGCAACAACCTCGGTGCGGGGGGCGGCGGTGGTGGTGGCGGCGGACTGGGCAGCAATGCTTCCAACGGCGGCATCGCCGGGCGCGGCGTCGGCGCCATCTGGAACCAGGGCGGCACGGTGCTTATCACGGCGGCCAACTTCGCCGCCATCAGCGGCAACGCCGCAGGCAGCGGTGCCGGTGGTACGGCATCGGGTGGTGGCACAAACGGTACTTCACCGGCCGCTGTCTCGGCGATCTACAACAACGGCGGCACGCTCAACACCGCCTACGTGGAGCCGCCGACCGCGACTATCGTGATGGCCGACACGGCCCTGAAAATCGGCGAAACCTCGCTGGTGACCATCACCTTCAGCCGGGCGGTGACCGGGTTCACCAACGCCGACCTGACGATTGCCAACGGCACGCTGACATCAGTAAGCAGCAGCGACGGCGGCCTGACCTGGACGGCGACCTTCACGCCGACCAACAACATTACCGACAGCACCAACCTGATCACCCTCGACAACACCGGGGTGACCGCGATCAACGACGGCGTGGCGGGTGTCGGTACGACCAACTCCGTCAACTACGCCATCGACACCGCGCGGCCGACCGTGACCATCGTGATGTCCGATACGGCGTTGAAGATCGGCGATACGTCGCTGGTGACTTTCACCTTCAGTGAAGCAGTGACCGGTTTCACCAACGCCGATCTGTCTATCGCCAACGGCACGTTGAGCGCAGTGAGCAGCAGCGACGGCGGCATCACCTGGACCGGAACGTTCACCCCGAGCGCCAGCATCAGCGATACCACCAACCTGATTACCCTGGACAACACCGGTATCGCCGACCTTGCCGGTAACGCCGGCACCGGCACCACCGATTCGGTCAATTATGCGATCGATACCGTGCGGCCGACGGCAACCATTGTGGTGGCCGACACCAATCTGGCGGCCGGTGAAACCTCGCTGGTGACCATCACCTTCAGCGAAGCGGTCAGCGGCTTCACCACCGCCGACCTGACCGTGGCCAACGGGACCCTGAGCGGTTTGAGCAGCAGTGACGGCGGCATCACCTGGACCGCCATGCTGACGCCGACCACCAACATTACCGACACCACCAACCTGGTCACCCTGGATAACACCGGGGTTGTCGATCTCGCCGGCAACGCCGGCAGTGGCACCACCAATTCCAACAATTACGCGATCGACACCGCGCGTCCGACCGCGACCATTGTGGTCGCAGACACCGCGCTGAAAATCGGCGAAACCTCGCTGGTAACCATCACCTTCAGCGAAGCGATCACCGGTTTCACCAACGCCGACCTGACCATTGCCAACGGCACGCTGACTGCCGTGAGCAGCAGCGACGGCGGCATTACCTGGACGGCGACATTCACGCCGACCGCCAGCATCACCGACGCGACCAACCTGATCACGCTGAACAACACCGGCATCGCTGATCTGAACGGCAACGCCGGCAGCGGCACCACCGACTCCAACAACTACGCCATCGATACCGTGCGCCCGACCGCGACCATCGTGGTGGCCGACAACAACCTGCGGATCGGTGAAACCTCGCTGGTGACCATCACTTTCAGCGAAGCGGTCAGCGGTTTCACCAATGCCGATCTGACGATTGCCAACGGCACCTTGAGCGCAGTCAGCAGCAGCGACGGCGGCATCACCTGGACGGCGACGTTCACCCCGAGCGCCAGCATCACCGATACCACCAACCTGATCACCCTGGACAACACCGGCATCGTCGACCTGGCGGGCAACGCCGGTAGCGGCACCACCGATTCGAACAATTATGCGATCGATACGGTGCGGCCAACCGCGACCATCGTGGTGGCCGACAGCAACCTCACTGCCGGCGAAACCTCGCTGGTGACCATCACCTTCAGCGAAGCGGTCAGCGGTTTCACCAACGCCGACCTGACGATTGCCAACGGTACGCTGACCGCCGTGAGCAGCAGTGACGGCGGCATCACCTGGACTGCGACGTTCACGCCGAACGTGGGCGTCAATGACGCGACCAACCTGATCACCCTGGCCAATACCGGCATCGCCGACCTTTCGGGCAACACCGGCAGCGGCACGACCAACTCCAATAACTACACCATCGACACCGTGGTGCCGACCGCGACCATTGTCGTGGCGGACTCCAGCCTGAAAATCGGCGAAACCTCGCTGGTGACCATCACCTTCAGTGAGGCCGTGACCGGTTTCACCAACGCCGACCTGACCATCGCCAACGGCACGCTCAGCGCGGTCAGCAGCAGCGACGGCGGCATTACCTGGACGGCCACGTTCACGCCGACCACCAACATCACCGACGCCACCAACCTGATCACGCTGGACAACACTGGCGTGCAGAACCTGTCGGGCAATACCGGCAGCGGCACCACCGATTCGAACAACTATTCAATCGACACGGTGCGTCCGACCGCCACCATCGTGGTCGCCGACACGGCGCTCGGCGTCGGCCAGACCAGCCTGGTGACCATCACCTTCAGCGAAGCCGTGACCGGTTTCACCAACGCCGACCTGACGATCGCCAACGGTACGCTGAGCGCGGTCAGCAGCAGCGACGGCGGCATCACCTGGACGGCGACGTTCACGCCGGCGGCGGGCATCACCGATACCACCAACCTGATCACCCTGGATAACACCGGCATCACCGACCTGGCAGGCAACGCCGGCAGCGGCACCACCGATTCCAACAACTATGCGGTCGACAGTCAGCGTCCGACGGCGACCATCGTCATGAGCGACATTGACCTGCGTCCCGGCGAAACCGCGCTGGTGACCATCACCTTCAGCGAGGCGGTGACCGGTTTCGACAACTCTGACCTGAGCGTCGCCAACGGCACGCTGAGCAATGTCTCGTCGAGCGACGGCGGCCTCACCTGGACGGCCACCTTCACGCCGAACATCGGTGTCAGCGACCTGACCAACCTGATTGTCCTGAACAACACCGGTATCACCGACCTGGCCGGCAACACCGGCACTGGCACCACCAACTCGGCCAATTACCAAGTGCAGACCCAGGTGCCGACTGCCACCATCGTGGTAGCCGACCCTGCGCTCAAGGCCGGGGAAACCTCGCTGGTGACCATCACTTTCAGCGAAGCGGTCAGCGGGTTCGACAACAGTGACCTGACCATCGCCAACGGCACGCTGAGCAACGTCAGCAGCAGTGACGGCGGCATCACCTGGACCGCGACGTTCACCCCGACTGCCAATGTCACTGACGCCACAAACCTGATCAGCCTGAACAATGCCGGAGTGACCAACGTCTCAGGCAACAGCGGTATCGGCACCACCGATTCCAACAACTTCGCCATCGACACCGCGCTGCCAACCGCCACCATTGTGGTTGCCGATAACCGCCTCGGTATCGGTGAAACCACCACCGTGACCTTCACCTTCAACGAAGCGGTGATCGGGTTCGATCTGGCGGACATCAGCGTCGCCAACGGTTCGTTGTCAAACCTGAGCAGCAGCGACGGCGGCGTGACCTGGACCGCAACCTTCACGCCGACAGCCAACGTCAACGATCCGACCAACCTGATCCTGATCGACACTGGAGGCGTCCAGGACCTGGCGGGCAACCTCGGGGCGAGCATCGCCATCTCCAACAACTACATCCTCGACGCGACCCGGCCGACGGTGAACATCGTGGTCGCCAATCCGAATCTGGGCATCGGCCAGAGCACCACGGTGACCTTCACCTTCAGCGAGGCGGTGAGCAATTTCGACCTGTCCGACCTGAGCGTGACCAACGGTGACCTCAGCAACCTGACCAGCAGTGACGGCGGCAAGACCTGGACCGCGACTTTCACGCCGACCGCGAATGTCACCGACCCGAGCAACTTCATCGCGCTGGACACCAGCAACGTCACCGACCTTGCGGGCAACGCCGGCAGCACGGTCGCGGTGTCGAACAACTACGCCCTCGACAGCGAACGGCCGACCGCGACGGTGGTGATCGCCAATCCGAACCTGGGCGTCGGTCAGACTTCGCAGGTGACCATCACCTTCAACGAAGCGGTGAGCGGTTTCGACCTGTCGGACCTCAGCGTAGCCAACGGCACTCTGTCCAACCTGAGCAGCAGCGACGGTGGCAAGACCTGGACCGCGACCCTGACGCCGAACGCCAACGTCAACAGCGCCAGCAATGCGATCAGCATCAACACCGCCGGGGTCAGCGACCTGTCGGGCAACAGCGGCAGCAGCGTCAGCAGTTCCGGCAATTACGTGATCAACACGGTGCCTGTGCCTCCTGTGACACCGACTACTCCGTTGATCGTGGTGACACCGGATCCGGAGTTCCGCAGCAGCGATCCGGTCGCGCCGCCGCCACCGCCGAACGTTCCGCTGCAGCCGATCGTCTTCACCGCGCCCACTGGCGACCTCGGTTCACCGCTGACTTTCGCGCCGTTGTTCGAGCAACGGGTGATCGGCAACGGCATCCGTCCGCTGGGGGATATTTTCATCAACCGCGGTGCATTGAGCCCGAGCTTCATTGCCCAGGTTTTCAGCAGCAGCGACAACCTGGGTGACGGTTCCGGTCATGGCTTCCTCGGGTTTGGTGGCGGTGATGGCGGGGTGTTCGGCAGCAGCACGCTGTCGAGCCTGTTCAATCAGGACAGCAGCACCGAGCGCGATTCGCTGAATGCCTTCGACCGTCATTCGATCAAGGGCGGCGATATTTCCCAGGGCCTGCGCGGTGTGTTCGGCGCGCCGACCCTGGGCCAGCAACTGCAACAGATCAAGGACAGCGAGCAGCACCGGGTCGACAACCTGGCGGCAGCACTGCAACAGGTCGGCATCAGCGAAATGCCGGCCTGACAACACACAACAACTCACATATGTGCGGGACCTAGGGGCGATCCAGGGATGAAGAAAAGTCAGAAGTTGTTCGGCGCCAGCCTGCTGGCGCTGGCGATCAGCGGATGTGCAGTGACCAGTGAACCGATCGAACGCAGTGTCAGTGAACAAAGGGCCCGGGCCGACCTGCAAAGCATGTACAAGGGCCAGGAGCCGCTGAGCGGTCCGCTGACCCTGCACCAGGCCATGGCCCGCGCGGTGAAATACAACCTCGAAGGCCGCTTGAAAATCATGGAGGAAGCGCTGGCCAAGCGGCAGCTCGACCTCGCCAGTTTCGACATGCTGCCGCGCATGGCGCTGGACGCCGGTTACGTCGGACGTAACAACGTCAGCGCCTCCAGCAGCCAGAGTGTGCGCACCGGCACCCAGTCCCTGGAACCGTCGACCTCTCAGGACCGCGACCGCGACGTCGCCGACCTGACCATGGTCTGGAACGTCCTCGATTTCGGTGTCAGCTACATCAGCGCCAAGCAGCAGGGCGACCAGCGCCTGATCGTTCAGGAGCGCCGGCGCAAGGTGATCAACACCATCGTTCAGGACGTGCGCTCGGCCTATTGGCGGGCGATGGCTGCCGAACGCCTGCTCAAGCAGATCGACAGCCTGATGGCGCGAGTCGACACCGCCCGCCGCAACAGCGAAAGCATGAGTGAACAGCGCATCGGCGATCCGGTGCAGTCGCTCGGTTACCAGCGTTCGCTGATCGAGGCGACCCGGCAACTGGAAGAACAACGCCGCGCGCTGTCGCTGGCGAAAACCGAACTGGCGACCCTGATCAACCTGCCGCTGGGCACCAACCTGACCTTGGCCACCGATGACGGTTACCGGATCCCGGAACTCAAGGTCGATCTGAGCAAGCTCGAACAGGAAGCCCTTACCAGCCGCCCGGAACTGCGCGAGCAGGACTACCAGACCCGGATCAGCGCCGCCGAAACCCGCAAGGCCATGCTGCGTCTGCTGCCGGGCCTGGAGTTCTCCGCCGGCGGGCACTACGACAGCAACTCGTTCCTGGTCGAACAGGGCTGGGCCGACTACGGCGTCAAAGTCACCTGGAACCTGTTCAACGTGATCTCTGCCCCGGCGGCTATCGATGTGGCGAAGGCCGGTGAAGAAGTCGCTGCTGCACGCCGTCAGGCGATGTCGATTGCGGTGTTGGCGCAGCTCTACGTGGCCAATGCCAACTATCAGGAGGCGCTGCGCCAGTTCAAGACCAACCAGCAACTGTCGGACATCGACGGGCAAATTGTCGGTCAGTTGCGTAACCGTCGTCAGGCCGACGGCATTGGTGAGCTGGACCTGATTCAGGGCGAGCTCAACACCTTGCAGGCCGACTTGCGGCGTGACCTGTCTTACGCCGATCTGCGCAATGCCTATGGCCAGATCTTCGCCAGCGCCGGCCTCGATCCGCTGCCGGATCAGGTGCAGTCGACCGAAGTCCAGTCGATCGCCACCGCCCTGGCCAACCGCGAAGCCGCGTGGGCCTCGGGGGATATTTCGCTGCCGGTGGCCCATGCCGCCGCGCAGTGACGTATTGGCGCCGACTGCCAGCATCAGCCGTGCCCAACGCGAGGCCCGCAACGGCCATCGCGGCACGGCGATGCTGCTGACCGGCTTGCCGGCGGCAGGCAAATCGACCCTTGCCCAGGCGTTGCATGCCGAGTTGTTCAGTCGTGGTCTGCAAAGTGTGGTGCTCGATGGCGATGGCCTGCGCGTCGGGCTCAACCGTGACCTGGGTTTTACCGATGCCGACCGCCTGGAAAACATCCGCCGCGCCAGTGAGCTGGCGGCGTTGCTGGTGGAGAACGGGCAGATCGTGATTCTGGCGATGATCGCGCCGTTGGCGGAACTGCGCGAAGTGTTTGCCCGCCGTTTGAGCGAGGACTATCGCGAAGTCTGGTGCAGCGCCGCGCTGGCGGTGTGCGAGCAGCGCGATCCGAAAGGGCATTACGCCCGGGCCCGGCGTGGCGAGCTGGCCGGGTTCACCGGCGTGTCGGCGCCTTACGAGGCACCGGCCCAGGCTTCGCTGGTGCTCGACACCGGCACGCTGACGGTCGAAGCCTGTCTCGACCGGTTGCTGACCTGGCTCGGCGAATCCGCGGTGTTGCCCAAGGCATGAGCCGGC
The DNA here is from genome assembly GCF_039695385.1 of Pseudomonas sp. 9.2(2024). NCBI lineage: Bacteria > Pseudomonadati > Pseudomonadota > Gammaproteobacteria > Pseudomonadales > Pseudomonadaceae > Pseudomonas > Pseudomonas sp. 9.2(2024). Next base: position 419,933 of record NZ_CP155585.1, read on the forward strand.
CGGCGTTCTCACGGTTGCCAGTGACGGTGGATCTGCCGTTGCTGTTGCAGGCGCTGGCGGCGATTGAAGACGCTGCCTGGCGCGGTCATTTCAACACCGCTTATTTCGCCGGCGACTGGAGCGGCGTGGCGCTGATTTCCGCCGCCGATGCGCTGACCGAACTGTCCCCCGGCAGTGCCGAACCCGTACGACGCGCCCCTTGGCTGAATGATGGTCGTTGGCAGCAGGCCCTGCGGGATCTGCCGCTGGAAATCGTCAGTGCTCGGTTGTTGCGACTGGGCCCGGGCGGGCAGATTCATGAGCATCGCGACTACGACCTTGAGGGCGTGGACGCCGATTTGCGCCTGCACATTCCGCTGCTCAGTCCGCCTGCCGTGGACTTCTGGCTCGACGGCCAGCGGATGCCGATGGCGAAGGGAGAATGCTGGTTTCTCGATCTCGCCCGACCGCATCGGGTCGACAATCGCGACAGCACGGTTCGGGTTCATCTGGTGCTCGATTGCCGCCCCGCGCCCTGGCTGGAGCAGATGATTGTTGACGGTTTGCCGAGCACTCCGCTGCCTGATGGCGCGGAGACGGCGCTGCAGCGATTTCAACGGTTGCTGGTCACGGATCCGTTGCTGTCCGCAACGTTGCAGGCATTGCACGACCCCGAATCATTCACCGTCCAGACGCTGGCGTTGGCCGCTGAACGAGGCCTGCATTTTTCCCGTGAGGAACTGCTGGCGGCGATGCGCAATGGTCGTCGGTCATGGAACGAACAATGGCGTCTGTGAACTTCGACGGCTGGCTGCCGATCCGCATCTGGAAAACCGCCGGGCAATGGCAGGTCGACTGGTGCTGGTTTGGCGACACGCCGCTGCATCAGCCGTTCTTTCGTGAAGCCGTCGAAGACGCGTTGCGCCTGCCGTTCAATCAGGCGTTCCGCCGGCAAACGCCCTTGTCGGCGCTCATGGATTGGCAGGCGCTCAGTCCGGGTCTGCCGCCGAGTGCCTTCATCCTGCACGCCTCTCGTTGCGGCTCGACGCTGATCAGCCAGATGCTCGCCCGGCTCGACGATCACATCGTGGGCTCGGAGCCGCCGCCCCTCGATGCCTTGCTGCGTAGCGAGCTGCCGGACGAAGAACGCCGCGCGGCCATCGCCGGATTGCTTTCGGCGTACGGTCAGCGGCGGTGCGGTACGGAGCAGCGGCTGGTGATCAAGCTCGACGCCTGGAACATCGGCGAATGGCCGTTGCTGCAGGAATGCTTTCCCGATACGCCTTGGCTGTTTGTCTATCGCGATCCGCTGGAAATCGCCGTCTCGCACCTGCGCCGCCCCGGCCTGCACATGGTGCCGGGTGCACTCGGCGATTGTGTGCTGGACGACGATTTGCCGTTCGAGGGCAGCGAGGATTTCATCGCCCGGCGGCTGGGGCGCCTGCTGGAGGCGGGGTGGGTGCATTGCCGTGATTCTGCCGGGCTGGCGCTGAACTACAGCGAATTGCCCGACGCGATGAGCGGGCGGCTGGCGCGGTTTTTCGGGCTCAGCGCCACGCAGTGTGAACAGGCGCTGACAGCGACGGCGCAGCACGCGAAGCAGCCGTCACAACCCTTTGTCGTCGATGGCGAACACAAACGCCGGGAGGCATCGGCGCTGTTGCGGGCACGGATCGAAGATTGCGCCCGTGCGCCCTATGCCGCGCTGGAACGCTTGCGCGCGCTTACGATTTCGCCGACAGATCCGCCATCCCCTTGAGCAGTTCGATCGGCAACGGAAAGACGATGGTCGAGCTCTTGTCGCCGGCGATCGAACTCAAGGTCTGCATGTAGCGCAGTTGCATGGCGCCGGGCTGGCGACCAAGCATTTCGGCGGCCTGCATAAGTTTTTCCGAGGCCTGCAATTCGCCTTCGGCGTGGATCACCTTGGCTCGCCGTTCCCGTTCGGCTTCGGCCTGTTTGGCGATGGCGCGCACCATTGATTCGTTGAGATCGACGTGCTTGATTTCGACGTTGGCGACCTTGATCCCCCAGGCGTCGGTCTGGGCGTCGAGCACTTGCTGGATGTCGATGTTCAGGCGTTCGCGTTCGGCCAGCAGTTCGTCCAGCTCATGTTTGCCGAGCACCGCACGCAGGGTGGTCTGGGCCAGCTGGCTGGTGGCCATGAGGAAATCCTCGACCTGGATGATCGCTTTCTGTGGGTCGAGCACGCGGAAGTACAGCACCGCGTTGACCTTGACCGAAACGTTGTCGCGGGTGATCACGTCTTGTGGCGGCACGTCGAGGACGATGGTGCGCAGGTCGACCCGGACCATTTGCTGCACCACCGGGATCAGCAGGATCAGCCCCGGCCCTTTGACCTGCCAGAAGCGTCCGAGCTGGAACACCACCCCGCGTTCGTATTCGCGCAGGATGCGGAACGTCGAGCCGGCCAGGGCGATCAGCAACAGCAGCAGCGCGACAAAACCGATTTGCAGACCCATGATCACTCTCCGAGCGGTGCCGCGTCAGTCGCGGCCACTTGCAGCAACAGACCCTTGCGCCCGACCACGCGCACCGGTTGCCCGGTGTGCAGCGGCGTGGCGCTCAGCACCTGCCAGCGTTCTCCTTGTAATTGCACCCAGCCGTTGCGGCTGTCTTCCGGTTGCACCACCGTCACCGCCGTGACACTGCCGAGCAGGCCGGCATCGCCGCTGACCGGTTGGCGCGGTCGGGTTTTCAGGGCGCGGATCAGCAATGCGATCAGCAACAGGGCGCTCACCAACCCGAGGCCGATCATCATCGGCACCGGCAGTTCGGCGTTGCTCAGGATCAGCGCGCCGATCACGAACATGACGATACCGCCGAGGCCGATCAGCCCGTAGTTGGGCAGCGCGGCTTCGGCGATCAGAAATGTGATGCCCAAGGTAATCAGCCACAGGCCGACCGGACTGACGGCGGTAAACGGACCGTCCGCCGCAACCACCGATCCACTCAGCAGCAACAGGGCAAGCGCACAGCAACGGATGTTCACGTGACCCTCCGCGAGAGTCAGGACTTGTTCTTACAGTCTAGTTGAGGCTGCGGCTGGATGATTTTTAACCAGTTTGCCCGCCCCGCCAGTGGGCGGATTTCCCGGTGTTCGCGGCCCGCCGGACTAGACTTTCAAGGACAGCCACAGCGTTTCATTACCGTCCGCCGCGCAGCGTCGGCGGGCACCGAGGTGCATCATGCGTATGGCCAAGAAAGTGCAGAGCAGCCTCAACCGGGCGCAATGCGAATATGACATCGTCACCCACCCGCACTCGTCCAGCAGCCTGGAAACGGCGCGGGTCTCCGGGATTGCCGCAGAGCGGGTGGCCAAATCGGTGATTCTGGACGACCGCCACGGGCACTACCTGATGGCGGTGCTGCCCGCCAGCCGCCACCTGGACTTGAGCAAGGTGCGCAGCAGCGGCGAATGGCAAATCACCCGCGAAAGCAATCTGGCGCACATTTTCGACGACTGCGAACGCGGTGCCGTACCGCCACTGGGCGATTCCTACGGCCTGGACATGGTCATCGACCCGCTGCTGACCCGGCAGAAAGACATCTACCTGGAAGCCGGCAACCACAACAACCTGCTGCACATGAGCATGCCCGAATTCCTGAAAATGGTGCCGCATGCGCAGGTGCGGGAGTTGAGTCAGTAGGTTTGCGGCGCTTTTGACGACGCTAATCGCGAGCAGGCTCGCTCCCACAGGTCCTGCGCTGAGCCTGTGGGAGCGAGCCTGCTCGCGAAATTCTTGCATCCACTGAATCTTCAAAGGACCAGAACAATGGAAAACCCGACGCACAGCCTCCCATCCCTGTTCAAGCAACTCGGCCTGGACAACGACCCGGTCAGCATCGACCAGTTCATCGCCACCCATTCCCCGCTCAAACCGGAACTGCACCTGTGCGACGCGTTTTTCTGGAGCAAAAGCCAGGCGGATTTCCTGCGCGACGAGATTCTCGATGATGCGGATTGGGCGGAGGTGGTGGATCAGTTGGATGTGATGTTGAGGAAGGGGCGGGGGTAATTATCAGCTTGCCGTTCGTAAGCTGAATCGACTCATCCGGTTGCCAGTAATGCTTCCTTAGACCAGAATTACGACCTCAATTGAGGTCTTTTATTATGCAAAGTGTTCTGGCCGATATGGCTGTCAGTGTTTCTGAACTGAAAAAAAACCCCTCCGCAGTGCTAAACGGCGCGCACGGAGGAGCAGTCGCTGTCCTGAATCACAACCGGGTCATGGGCTACATGGTGCCGGCTGACGTTTACGAAGCCATGATGGAGCGGCTCGATGATCTCGAGTTGGCAGAAATCGTTCGTTCTCGCAGTCACGAGACTCCCATACCGGTAAGCCTGGATGACCTATAAGCTCGAATTTCTGCCTTCCGCTCACAAAGAGTGGAACAAACTGGGTCATACGCTGCGTGATCAATTTAAAAAGAAGCTGGCTGAGCGTCTTGAGCGTCCGCGTATTCCGGCTGACTCGCTCCACGGCATGCCTGATTGCTACAAGATCAAACTCAAAGCGTCCGGTTATCGACTGGTTTACCAAGTGATCGAAGAGCGGGTGGTTGTCTCGGTAGTCGCCGTGGGTAAGCGCGAGCGAAGCGACGTCTACGAAAACGCGAAAAGACGTTGAGTTGAAGCACGCAACCCAATTTGTTTCAAAACTTGACTGAATTTCCCCACCAATGCGATATTGATAGTTAGCAAACTAACAGTGTGTGCATTCCCTCGTGCCGAATAACCTCGACGCTCTCCAGATGAACATCAGCAGTGCCATGGTGGTGGCCGCCAGGCATTGGCGGAAGATCTGCCAGACCACGCTGGTCAATTATGGAATCTCCGAAGCCTGCGCCGTCCCGTTATTGATGATCGGGCGGCTGGGCGAGGGTGTGCGCCAGGTGCAGGTGGCGCAGGCGGCAGGGATGGAGTCGCCGTCGCTGGTACGCCTGCTCGATCAGTTGTGTCACGCCGGGTTTGTCTGCCGCACCGAAGATGCCCAGGACCGTCGCGCCAAATGCCTGAGCCTGACCGACACCGGCCGTGAGCTGGTGCAAGCGGTGGAGGCGCAACTGGTGCGTCTGCGTCATGAAGTGCTCGAAGGCATCGACCAGCGCGATCTGGAGGCTACGCTTCGGGTACTGAGAGCTTTTGAGGCGGCCACTCCGCCAACGGTGATCAATCCGTGAACGGGTTTTTTTCCGGCATGCCCCCCGCGCGAGACTGGTTCTACGGGATCCGCACGTTCGCGGCCTCGATGACCGCGCTGTACATCGCCTTGCTCATGCAGATGCCGCGTCCTTATTGGGCGATGGCCACGGTGTACATCGTTTCCAGTCCGTTCCTCGGCCCGACCAGTTCCAAGGCGTTGTATCGCGCGATCGGTACGTTTCTCGGTGCGGCGGCGGCGGTGCTGTTCGTGCCGATGTTCGTCCAAAGCCCTTACGTGCTGGTGGTGGTCATCGCCTTGTGGACGGGGATTCTGCTGTTCCTGTCCCTGCACCTGCGCACCGCCAACAACTACGCGCTGATGCTGGCCGGCTACACCTTGCCGTTGATCGCCCTGCCGGTGGTGGATAACCCGTTGGCGGTGTGGGACGTGGCCGAGTCGCGGACTGAAGAGATCTTTCTCGGCATCGCCGTGGCGGCGGTGGTCGGCGCGATGTTCTGGCCACGACGCCTGGCGCCGGTGTTCAACGACGCCGTGGGCAAATGGTTCGCCGACGCCACGACCTACAGCCTTAAATTCCTCAGCCGCGACGTGCAGCCCGAAGAGGTCGCAGCCCTGCGCATGGCGATGGTCGGCAGTTTCAACAGCCTGGAGTTGATGATCGGCCAGTTGCCGCACGAGGGTGCGCGGCCGCAGACGGTGCGCAACACCAAGGAACTGCGCGGGCGGATGATCCATCTGCTGCCGGTGATCGATGCCCTTGAAGATTCGCTGTACGCCCTCGAACGGCGCACGCCCGAGCTGGTGGAAAAATTCGCCCCGCTGCTCACCGCGACCCGCGAATGGCTCGGCCACAAAGACGCCGATCTGGAACGCTGGCAAGCGCTGCGGGATCAGCTCGAAGCGCTGCAACCGAGCGCCGAAGCCCTGGAAGATCGCAAACAGTTGCTGTTTTCCAACGCGCTGTATCGCCTCGGCGAATTCATCGATCTGTGGCAGGACTGCCGCAGTCTGCAGGACGCAATCCTGTGCGAGCGCCAGGACAGCTGGCGCGCGGTGTATCGTCACTGGCGCCTCGGTCGCCTGACGCCATTCATCGACCGCGGGCTGATGCTGTATTCGGTGGCCTCGACCATTCTGGCGATCATCGTTGCCTCGGTGTTGTGGATCCTGCTGGGCTGGACCGACGGTGGCAGCGCGGTGATTCTGGCGGCGGTCTCGTGCAGCTTCTTCGCCTCGATGGACGACCCGGCGCCGCAGATCTACCGGTTCTTTTTCTGGACCGGGATGTCGGTGCTGTTTGCCAGTCTGTACCTGTTTCTGGTGCTGCCGAACCTGCATGACTTTCCGATGCTGGTGCTGGCGTTCGCGGTGCCGTTCATCTGTGTCGGCACCCTGACGGTGCAGCCACGCTTCTACCTCGGCATGCTGCTGACGCTGGTCAACACTTCGTCGTTCATCAGCATTTCCGGTGCTTACGACGCGGACTTCTTTGCCTTCGTCAATTCCAACCTGGCGGGCCCGATCGGGTTGTTGTTTGCGTTTATCTGGACGCTGATCGCCCGGCCGTTCGGCGCCGAACTGGCGGCCAAGCGCCTGACCCGTTTCAGCTGGAAAGATATCGTCAGCATGACCGAACCGGCCAACCTCGCCGAACACCGACAGCTTGGCGTGCAACTGCTCGACCGCCTGATGCAGCACCTGCCGCGTCTGGCGCTGACTGGCCAGGACACCGGCATCGCCATGCGCGAAGTGCGCGTGGGGCTGAACCTGCTCGACCTGCTCGCGTACACACCGCGAGTGACGGGCGCACCGAACGCGCTGCTCAAGCAGGTGGTGGCAGAGGTGGGCGAGTATTTCCGGGCCTGCCTCAAGGCCGGCGAACGCCTGCCGGCGCCCAGTGCCTTGCTGATGACCATGGATCGCACCCGCCGCGCGCTCAACGGCCACGGCGATGAAGAAACCCGGCTCAACCTGTTGCACGCCTTGAGCGGTTTGCGCCTGGCGCTGTTGCCCGGCGTGGAATTCGTTTCCAACGCAGAGCCCGAAGAACCGCTGCCCGAAGGAGCGCCCCTATGATCGGTGATCTGGACATCAGCGGCATTTTCCTGCCGACCCTGCTGGTGTTGATGGGCATCACTTATGTGCTGTTTGTGTTGGTACACGGCGTGCTCACACGCCTGCATTTCTACCGTCTGGTCTGGCACCGGGCATTGTTCAACGTGGCTCTCTACGCCGTGATGCTGTACGGCGTGGATTCACTCAGTCGATACCTGATGACATGAAAAAACCGTTTCTGACCCTCGGTCGCGTCGTCCTGACGCTGCTGATCGTGACTTTCGCCGTCGTCGTGGTCTGGCGCATGGTGATGTATTACATGTTTGCGCCCTGGACCCGCGACGGCCACATTCGCGCCGACATCGTGCAGATCGCCCCGGACGTGTCCGGGCTGATCCAACAGGTCGAAGTGAAGGACAACCAGTTGGTGAAACGCGGCCAGGTGCTGTTCAGCATCGACCAGGACCGTTTCAAACTGGCGCTGCGCCAGGCTAAGGCCGCGGTAGCCGATCGCGAAGAAACCCTGGCTCAGGCGCAGCGTGAAGCCAAGCGTAACCGTGGTCTGGGCAATCTGGTGCCAGCCGAACAGCTGGAAGAAAGCCTGTCGAAAGTGGCCCGCGCGCAATCGGCCCTGGCCGAAGCGCTGGTCGCGGTGGACAGCGCCCAGCTCAACCTCGACCGCTCGGTGATCCGCAGCCCGGTGGACGGTTACGTCAACGACCGTGCACCGCGCTCGCAGGAATTCGTCACCGCCGGGCGCCCGGTGCTGTCGGTGGTCGACAGCAATTCGTTCCACATCGACGGCTATTTCGAAGAAACCAAACTCGACGGCATCCATATCGGCCAGTCGGTGGATATCCGCGTGATCGGCGACCGCGCTCGCCTGCGCGGGCACGTCGAAAGCATCGTCGCCGGTATCGAAGACCGTGACCGTTCGAGCGGCAGCAACCTGCTGCCCAACGTCAACCCGGCGTTCAGCTGGGTGCGTCTGGCGCAACGGATTCCGGTGCGCATTGCCTTCGACGACGTACCGGATGACTTCCGCATGATCGCCGGGCGTACCGCAACCGTGTCGATCATCGACGATCAACCGCAGGAGCCCGCAAAATGAGCAGGGCTCTGATGATCGCCGGACTGGGCATGATGCTGTCGGCCTGCTCGATGGTCGGGCCGGATTATCACGTGCCCGAAGACGCGGCGATCCAGCGCAAGGATTTCCAGGGCGACCTGGCGGTGGCCGGCAAACCGGTGGTGTCGGCCCCGGTGCCGGCGGACTGGTGGCGGCTGTATCAGGATCCGCGTCTTGATCAACTGGTGCAGCAGGCCATGGCGTCCAACACCGATCTGCGGGTGGCAGCGGCGAACCTGTCGCGGGCCCGTGCGCAGGTCGATGAAGCCGAGGCGGCCGGTGGCTGGAGCGGCGGCGTGAAGATGGGCGCGCAACGCTTGCAGGAATCCGGCGAGGCATTCCTGCTGCCGGAGAAAGTGCCGGTGGCCAACATCGGCGATATCGGCATCAGCGCGTCCTACCAGTTCGACCTGTGGGGCACCCTGCAACGCGGGATTGAAGCGGCGAAGGCCAACGCCGACGCGACCCAGGCCGCTGCCGATACCGCGCGCATCACTCTGGTCGCCGACGTGGTGCGGGCCTACACCCAGGTCTGCGCGGCGAACGAGGAGCGGGAAATCGCCCAGCATTCCCTCGACCTGCAATCCCAGAGCACCACCCTGATCCAGCGTCTGCGCGATGCCGGGCGCGGCGACGAAACCCAGGTCACCCGTTCGCAGACCCAATTCAAATCCCTGCGCGCCGACATGCCGCGCTATGAGGCGGCGCGGCAGGCCGGGTTGTTCCGTCTGTCGATGCTGCTGGCCAAGCCTGTCGATCAATTGCCGGCCGGCACCGCGACCTGCGCCGAACTGCCGAAAATCGCCCAGTTGGTGCCGGTGGGCGATGGCGCTGCGCTGCTCAAGCGTCGGCCGGACATCCGTCAGGCCGAGCGGCGTCTGGCGGCTGCGACGGCTGGTATCGGTATCGCCACCGGCGAGCTGTACCCGGACATCAGCTTCGGCGCGACGATCGGCACTGTCGGCATTCTGGACAACCTTGGCAAACCGTCCACCAACCGCTGGGGCTTCGGCCCGTCGCTGAGCTGGAGCGTGCCGACCAACGGCGCCCGGGCCCGAATCCGCGAAGCCGAAGCCACGACCCAGGGCGCGCTGGCGCATTTCGACGGCGTGGTGCTCAACGCCATCCGCGAAACCCAGACCGGCCTGTCCCAGTACTCCGCGCTGCTGCAACGCCGCGATGCGCTGGCCGATGCCGAGCAGTCGGCGAAGCTGGCGGCCGACCAGACGCACCGCTTCTTCCAGGCCGGCCGCGAGTCATTCCTCGCCGACCTGCAGGCCACCCGCACCTACACCGACGTCACTGCGCAACTGGCCGCCGCCAACACCCAGGTTGCCATGAGCCAGATCGATTTATTCCTTGCCCTGGGTGGCGGTTGGGAAAGCGGACGAACGCAAGCCTCGAGCGCCAGCAAACCCTGAGGCCGTTGCTATGCTTTGAAGTATTGAAAGGGCGCCCCGAACCAGGCGCCTTTTCAGTGCACATCGCTAGCGCAGGTCTAGGGGAAACCAATAATGAAAAACCCTTACGCTCTTGGCTTCTGGTGCGCCCTGGTAGCCCTGGTGCTGCTGTCGGCCACCTATTTCTACGGCATCATGCTGGCCCACCAGATCGACAAGGCAATGGTCTTTCTCGACAGCACCGTGGCGCTGATCGCGGTCATGGCGATCGTGGTCGTGGCATCGGCGCTGGTGCAGACCCAGCGACTCAAAAAACGCCAGCTTGAGCAAAGCAAGACGCTGCTGCTGATCTGGGACACCAAGGTCGCGCTGCGCAAAGTCGAAACCGTATTCGACCGCTACTTCTGGGGCGGCTACTGGCAGCCGGGGCGGACCTTCGCCGAAGTCATGGGCGAGCTCACCGGCACGCCGCTGGAAAAAAGCCTCGAAGCCCTGAAAAAACAATGTCTGGCCCTCGACCGACAAGTCGCCGGCGACGGCTGGCACTGGCTCAACAACGCCCGCGAACTGTCGGACGTCGCAACCGCCATGGCCCGTGAGCGTTATCAACTGGATTTCTGCGACCCGCGCAGCGACGGGCCGGGCGGAGCGGTGATCGACCGGGATTTCGAAGTGTTGGTGTACACCTGGACCGCACGGCTGAAAAGCTTCGACCATCAGCTCGATGAGATCGAGGTGCAATATTCCTGATCATTAAAAGATCGCCGAACCCGGCGATCTTTTTGTTTGTCCATGTCTCGTGGACATTCTTTAACCTTTAAACATTGGGCCGCGTCGCACTGCCAGTGCTAATCTCCACCGCTAAATTCAGCGGAGTCGCGCCACGGCCCGGTCACGGGTTCAGGGAAGACGACCACACTTTCAGCCACGGAAATCGATCAGGTCATTCATGAATAAATCAGCAGGCGTGCTTCTCGGAATTGTTGTGGCCATTGGCGCCATCAGCGTAGGCGGGGCCTGGTACACCGGCACCAAAATCGAAGGCGTGCTGAACAACGCCGTCGCCAACGCCAACAGCGAGTTGCAGACCGCCATGGCCGGCTCCAACGGCAGTGCATCGCTGGAGCTGGTATCGCTTGAGCGCAACACCTTCAGCAGCACCGCGCACTATCGCCTCAAGGGCGAGGGTGAAATGTTCGGCGAAGCGCCGGTCGAACTGCTGTTCGTCGATCACATCGAACACGGTCCGTTGCCGTTCTCGCGACTGGTGTCGCTGAAATGGCTGCCGGTCATGGCCACCAGTCACTACGAGCTGGAAAAGACCCCGATCACCGAAAAATGGTTTGCCGCCACCAAGGGCGCGGCGCCGCTCAAAGGTGTGGTCAACATCGGCTACGACCAGTCCACTACCGGCAACCTCGAACTGCTGCCACTGGAAACTGCGCTGGATGAAAAATCGAACCTGAAGTTTTCCGGTTTGAACATGGATATTTCCGCCAGCGCTCAGGCCCAGAAGGTCAAGGCCGACGGCTACATGGACAGCCTGCACCTGACCACGGTCGCCGAAGACCAGACGCCGGTGCAGATCGAACTCAACGGCCTGACCCTGGCCAGCAATCTCGCCAAGAGCACCTACGGCTATTACACCGGCGAGAACACCCTGGAACTGACCAGCAGCAAGACCACCTTCGGCGCCAAACAGTCGGTACTGGGCGTGAAGAACTTCGAGATGAAGAACCGCACTGAAGAGAACGGCAGCAACGCCTCCGGCCGTGCCGACTACAAGGTCGCTGAAGTAACCCTCAACGACAAGAAGATCGGTTCGGCCAACCTGGCCATGAGCCTGAAAAACCTCGACATCCCGTCGGCCATGTCGCTGATGCAGATCTACCAGACCAAGCTGCAGCCATACGAAAAAGCCGCTGCCGAAGCCACCGCCGCCGGCCTGCCGGCACCGGAGCTGAACCTGACCGAGGCCGAGTCGACCCAGGTCAAAGCCGACCTGCAGAAACTGCTGGCAGCCGGGCCGCAGTTGGCACTGGAAGACCTGTCGCTGAAAACCGCCAACGGCGAAAGCCGGGCGAATCTGGTGCTTGATCTGACCAAGCCTGCGTCGATGGACCTGCCACCGGATCAACTGGGCAAACAGTTGATCGCGCTGCTGGACATCAATGTGTTGGTGTCCAAGCCGATGCTGGTCGATCTGCTCAGCGTCCAGGCGCAAATCGATGGCCAGACCGATGCCAAGACCATCGTCGACCAGGCCAGCGCTGGCGCTGACATGTTCGCCGGCATGGCCGTTGGTTCGCAGTTGGCGACACTGGATGGCACCAACGTTGTCACCAAGCTGCATTACGCCGCCAATCAGGTTGAATTCAACGGCCAGAAGATGACCGTCGAGCAGTTCGTGGGCTTCCTGATGAGCAAGTTCGGCAGTATCGAACAGCCTCAGTAAACGCCTCGCGCGTCACCGAAACGCCCGGCCTCTGCACCCGCAGACGCCGGGCGTTTTGCTGTCTGGCGTCCGGGTTTGCGGCCGGTCGGGAAATCCTTCGTCACGAATCTGAACAATTATTGTGTTCTGAATATTGATCTACGCTTGCGTGCAAGACTGCTTGGATAAGCTTGGCTGAGTGTTTTTTGCTTGGCCTCCGTTACGAATTGGGCAAGGGGGGGCGTTGCTACCCGGCTGGCCATGTAAGGATGCTGACGAATGCCGCGTATTGATGTTCCTGTATTACATCGTGGTTTACGCCCTTTGTTTCGAGTCGCGCTGTGCAGCCAGTTGCTCTGGCCGGCGTTCGCGTTCGCCGACACGGCCTACGATCAAATGGTGCTCGACGCCCGGGCCGGGCATTACACGCCCGCGCTGACCGTTTTGCGTCAGGTACCGCCGGCCCAGGCCACCACCGGCCAGGTCAGCGATCACCTGCAAATTGCCGGTTGGGCCGGGCTCGACGCCGAAGTGGTGCAGGTCTACGAGACTCAGGGTCGTGGCCGGGCACTGCCGGTTCAGGCGCTGACCGCCACCGCCCGGGCCTACCGCAACCTCAAACGCTGGGATCAGGCGATCGAGGTCTACAACAAGGCCCTGACGCTGGAGCCGGACAACGCCGACCTGCAACTCGGTCTGGCGCTGACCCAGGCCGACTCCGGCAAGCCCGACGAAGGGGTGATCCGCGCCCGTTCGCTGGTCGCCGCCAAACCCGATGATCCTTCCCGCCGACTGGCGCTGGGCTACGCCCTGAATCGCGCCGGCAAGCCGTACGACGCGCTGTTCGAATACGACCAGGCTTTCGTTCGCGCCGGCAACAAACCCGAGGTCGCTCGCGAATACGTGGTCGCCCTGCAAAAGGCGCGTCTGCCGGAGCCGGCACTGCGGCTGGCCAAACAGCGTCCAGGGCTGATCGATCCCGTCACCTTGCGCCGTCTTGAAGGCGATCTGGCTGCGGAACGCGTGCGACTCGCCGAATTGGCCACCCGCAGCGAAAAAGAACGCTACGTGATCGCCGACCGCGCCCTGGCCGACTACGACCAATTGCTCGCCACCTGGACCCCGGACTCTACGGCCCACGACGACGTGACCCGCTGGCGCATCGACCGCATGGGCGCGCTCAAGGCCCGGGCGCGCACCGCCGAAGTCATCAGCGAATACCAGAAGCTGCAAGCCGAAGGCGTGAAGATCCCGACCTACGCCCTGCGCTGGGTGGCGGCGTCCTATCTGGATCAGCGCCAGCCGGAAATCGCCACCGATCTTTACCGTCAGGTGCTGGCAGCGCCGGACGCCGATGTCGGCGACCGACTCGAAGACACCACGGCTCTGTATTACGCGCTGCTGGAAAGCGACCGCGCCGAAGAGGCGCGCAAAGTCGCTGAAGATCAGGCCAGGGCGCAGAAGCCGCGCGTCGAACTCAAGGGCCTGCCGATCGGCAACCCCAACGACGAATGGATGGACGCCCAGCAACTGGCGGCGCAGGCCGGAACTTACGGTTCCGACCTGCCCCACGGCGAAGAACGTTTGCAGACCCTGGTGGATCAGGCGCCGGGCAACATCGGCCTGCGCCTGGCCCAGGCCGATCTGTACCTGGCCCGTAACTGGCCGCGCCGCGCGGAAAACCAGCTCAAGGAAACCGAGAGCATCGCGCCGCGCGACATGGGCCTCGAAGTCGCGCAGGCCCGCACCGCCATGGACTTGCAGGAATGGCGGCAGATGGATGCGCTGACCGATGACGTGGTGGCGCGCTTTCCTGACAACCGTCAGGTCCAGCGTCTGGCCCGTGAACGCGAAGTGCACGACATGTCCGAGCTGCGCGTCGAAGCCTATGGCGGCAAGGCCAACGGAGGCAGCGGTGGCGATGCAGGCGCGGTCACCGGCAGCCGGGATTTCGGCATCCAGACTACCCTTTACAGCCCGCCGATCGATGAAGACTGGCGGGTGTTCGCCGGGGCCGGATACGCCACCGGCGATTTTGCCGAAGGCACCGGCCACCACCGCTTCCAGCGTGTCGGTCTGGAGCGTCGCACCCGCGACATGACCCTTGAAGCCGAGGTGTCGAATCATTCCTATGGTTTCGGTGACAAGCAGGGCGCGCGTCTGGCGATTGCCCGCGACATCGACGATCACTGGCAATACGGCGGCAGCCTCGAATACCTGTCGGCCGAGACCCCGCTGCGGGCTCTCAACAGCGACATCAAGGCCAACGGCGGCAGCGGTTTCATCCGCTGGCGCGCCAACGAGAGCCGCGAGTGGCGGCTGGCGGTCAGCCCGTCGCACTTCAGCGACGGCAACAACCGTGTCGAAGCCTTGCTGACCGGAAAAGAGGGCGTCTACAGCGCGCCGAACCTGCAAGTCGATGCGGGCCTGGAAGTGGGCACCAGCCACAACTCCAAGTCCGATGACGTGCCGTACTTCAACCCGAAGTCGGACTTCAGCGTCATGCCGTTGCTGAACGTCAATCACGTGCTGTACCACCGCTACGAAACCGTCTGGAGCCAGCAGTTCCAGGCCGGTGCGGGTACTTACAGCCAGCGTGATCACGGCACCGGCGGCATGGCACTGCTCGGTTACGGCCAGCGCTACGCCTGGAACGACGTGTTCGAGGTGGGTGGTTTGTTCAGCGTGATCAACCGGCCCTACGACGGTGACCGGGAAACCGATCTGCGTCTGCTCGTCGACCTCACTTTCCGCTTCTAGAAGAGTTTGAAGATGCCTTTGATTTCGCGTTTCATCCTTCTGCTGGGAGTGCTGCTGGTCAGCGCCTGCGCCCAGCAAGCCCCGGCCTT
Source organism: Pseudomonas sp. 9.2(2024) (assembly GCF_039695385.1). Lineage (NCBI taxonomy): Bacteria > Pseudomonadati > Pseudomonadota > Gammaproteobacteria > Pseudomonadales > Pseudomonadaceae > Pseudomonas > Pseudomonas sp. 9.2(2024). Next base: position 434,968 of record NZ_CP155585.1, read on the forward strand.
CGTGCCGCCGTCCGAGCGACCGCTGGCAGCCAATGAAAAGCCCTGGCCGAAAAACCACGTGCTGGGCATTGCCTACCACGACGTCGAAGACCGTGACCCCGATCAGGCGGTGGTGGCGGTGCGCACCGAACGCCTGCTTGAGCAACTCGCCTGGTTGCGGGAGAACAACTACAAACCGGTGACGGTCGATCAGATCATGGCCGCGCGCAAAGGCGGGCCGGAACTGCCGCCCAAGGCAATCCTGCTCAGCTTCGACGACGGTTACTCAAGCTTCTACACCCGAGTGTTGCCGGTATTGCGCGCCTACAACTGGCATGCGCTGCTGGCGCCGGTCGGCACCTGGATCGATACGCCGCTGAACCAACCGGTGGACTTCGCTGGCACGCCGCGTCCGCGCTCGGACTTCCTGACCTGGGCTCAGGTGCGGGAAATCTCGCAATCGGGCTTGGTGGAAATCGCCGCCCACACCGACGCCAGCCACAAAGGCATCCTCGCCAACCCGCAAGGCAACCTGCAGCCGGCGGCCGCGACTCGCCGCTACGATCCGGTGAGCAAGCGCTACGAATCCGAAGCCGATTTCCAGGCGCGGATCCGCGCCGACGTGCAGGCGATCTCGGAGAAGATCCGCAAGAACACCGGTAAAAAACCGCGCATCTGGGTCTGGCCTTACGGCACGGCGGACGGCACGTCGCTGACCGTGGTCAGCGAAGAGGGCTATGAAATGGCCCTGACCCTCGATGACGGCCTCGATGCCCTCGACAACCTGATGAGCGGGCCGCGTTTCCTGGTGGCTTCCGATCCTGACGGCGAGCACTTCGCCAATAGTGTGGTCGGCGTGCAATCGGATTTCACCATGCGCGTCGTGCATGTGGACCTGGACAACGTCTACGACCCGGATCCCGCGCAGCAGGAAATCAACCTCGGCAAACTGATCCAGCGCATGGCCGACATGGGCGCCAACACCGTGTTCCTGCAAGCCTTCGCCGATCCGAAGGGCGATGGTCTGGTGCATTCGCTGTACTTCCCCAACCGTCATCTGCCGATGCGTGCCGACCTGTTCGACCGTGTCGCCTGGCAACTGCGCACCCGGGCTCACGTGAAGGTCTTTGCGTGGATGCCGGTGCTGAGTTTCGAACTGGATTCGAAGCTGCCACGGGTGACGCGCTGGGATCCGAAAACCGGCACGACCGCTGTCGACCCGGATCAATACAAACGCCTGTCGCCGTTCGACCCCGAGGTGCGGCGGATCATCGGCGAGATCTACGAAGACGTGGCACGCCTGACTTCGGTCGACGGCATTCTCTATCACGACGACGCGGTGCTTTCGGACTTCGAAGATGCCGGCCCTCAGGCGCTGAAGGCCTATGTCGAGAACGGATTGCCGGGCTCGATCGCCGCTCTGCGTGACGATCCGGCGGCGATGCAGCGCTGGACGCGCTTCAAGAGCCGTTACCTGATCGACTTCACCAACGAACTGACCGCCAAGGTGCGCGCGATTCGTGGCCCGCAAGTGCTCACCGCGCGCAACATCTTCGCCGAGCCGGTGCTCAATCCGCACAGCGAAGCGTGGTTCGCGCAGAACCTCGACGACTTCCTCGGGACTTACGACTGGACGGCGCCGATGGCCATGCCGCTCATGGAAAAACAGACCCAGGCGCAATCCGGCCCGTGGCTCGAAGCGCTGGTGGCGAAGATCAAACAGCGCCCCGGTGCGCTGGATCGCACGGTGTTCGAACTGCAGGCCCGGGACTGGACGAAAAAAGACCAGGCCGACATCGACGGCGCACAACTGGCCGACTGGATGAGCCGCCTCAAGCGTCAGGGCGCCACCAGTTTCGGCTACTACCCGGACAACTTCCTCGAGAATCTGCCGGACCTGAAAACCGTGCGGCCTGCACTCTCCAACAAATGGAACCCATGACATGCTGGATAGACTGCTGGCCCTGCTTGTTCTGGCGATCGTCCTCGGCGTCCCGCTGGGGCTGATCTTCCTGGTCACCGGGCAATTCCTGATGGACTTCGTGTTCTTCTACCCGCTGTTCATGTCCGGGTTGTGGATTTCCGGTGGCCTGTATTTCTGGCTGCACTGGGAGCGGCACTGGCCGTGGAAGGACGACACCCTGCCGCCACCGCTGGAAGGCGAACCGCTGATTTCGATCCTGATCCCTTGCTACAACGAGGGCGACAACGCCGCCGACACCATCCACGCGGCGCTGGCGCAGCACTACCCGAACATCGAAGTCATCGCGATCAACGACGGCTCCAAGGACAACACCGCCGAAGTGCTGGATGCGCTGGCCAAGGAAGATCCACGGCTGCGTGTGCTGCACCTGGCGGAAAACCAGGGCAAGGCCGTGGCCCTGCGCATGGGCGCCATCGCTGCGCGCAGCGAATATCTGGTGTGCATCGACGGTGACGCGCTGCTGGCGCCGAACACCGCCGCTTACCTTGTGGCGCCGATGCTGGACAACGCACGACTGGGCGCGGTGACCGGTAACCCACGGATCCGCACGCGTTCGACTCTGGTCGGGCGGGTTCAGGTCGGCGAGTTCTCGTCGATCATCGGGCTGATCAAGCGCACTCAGCGGGTGTTCGGGCGGATCTTCACCGTGTCGGGGGTGATCGTCGCGTTCCGCCGTACGGCGCTGAACCGGGTCGGCTACTGGAGCCCGGACATGATCACCGAAGACATCGACATCAGCTGGAAGCTGCAACTGGATCACTGGAGCATCTTCTACGAGCCCCGTGCCCTGTGCTGGATCCTGATGCCGGAAACCCTGCGCGGTCTGTGGAAGCAGCGCCTGCGCTGGGCCCAGGGCGGTGCCGAAGTGCTGTTCAAGAACATCCGCGGGATCTGGCAGTACCGTCACCGTTACCTGTGGCCGCTGCTGTTCGAATACTGCCTGTCGACCGGTTGGGCGTTCACCTTCCTGTTGTCGGTGATCTTCTGGGGTGTCGGCAAGTTCGTGGTCATGCCTGAAGCGATTGCCGTCGATCACCTGATGCCGCCAGCCTTCACCGGTTTGCTGCTGGCGTTTGTCTGCCTGGTGCAGTTCGCGGTCAGCATCATCATTGACCGGCGCTACGAACCGGGCCTGGGCAAGACCATGTTCTGGGTGGTCTGGTATCCGATTGCGTTTTGGTTCGTCAGCCTGCTGACCACGCTGGTCAGTTTCCCCAAAGTCTTGTTCGGCCAACACCAGAAGCGTGCGCGCTGGGTCAGTCCCGACCGGGGTATCAAGCCGCTCGGGGACGATGAAGAGGAGGTTATCAAATGAAAATCATCCGGACCCGCCAACGGCCGTTTCTGGTGGTGGTCGATGCGTTCTTCACCGTGCTGGCCTGGATCGGCCTGCTGTATCTGCTGGCGCGCGGTTTATGGCCGCTGATCGAGACCCACGAAGGCGGGCCGCGCATCGACAATTCGGCGTTCGAAGCCCTTGGCACCTTGCAGATTTACCTGTGGGTGGCGCTGGTCAACGCGGTGATCCTGATCGGCTGGGCGCGCTATCAGCAACGCAAGAGCCGAAGCTTCGCTCAACGCCGCCTGCCGTCCCCGGTGGTCGACGATGAGGGGCTGAGCCGCAGCTTCAAACTGTGCGACGAGCGCTTTCAGAAACTGCGCGGGCCGGGCGTGATGACCATCCACAACGATCAGGACGGCGATGTCAGTCATGTGGTGCCGCATCTGTGGCCGGTTCAGCCGCAGGAACTGCCGCCACCGCTGGCGCCTCTGGAACATCCTCGGGTGATCTTTCTGCACGCCGAGGACGACGACAACCGCGAGCCGCTGAACCGGATCACCTGACGGCGCGAATCAGCCGCCAGGCTTCCTCCATCGGCAGCGGTTGTTTCATGCGTTCGGCCAGCAGCGCCATCGCTCGCTCCTCTTCGCAGGCCACCGCCGCCACCACCACGCCCTTGCTCCCGAACAGCCCGATAAATGGCGGCTGTTCGGGTTCGCCGATGAATTCGACCGCATCCCACGCCTCGGCGTGACCGAGATAGTCGTAGTTGCGGCCGAAATGCCAGGTCCAGAAATACGGCACGTCGAGGTAATGCTCATCGCCACCGAGCAGGTTCGCGGCGGCGATCCGCGCGTGCTGCTGGGCCAGGCGCCAGTGTTCGATGCGTTGTGGTTTGCCGTTCAACGGGAAGGTGGCGATATCGCCAATCGCCCACAGGCCGTCAGCCACGCGCAGGCTGGCATCGACCAACAATGATTGATCCTCCTCGCGCGGCAGGTCGCCGAAGGCTTCGGTGGCCGGATGCACGCCGATTCCCGCCAACACCAGATCCGCCGACAGGCGCAGGCCGTTGTCGAGCAACACCGCCTCGACCTTGCCGTCGCCGGTGATCTCCCTGGCTTCGTGATCAGTGATGAATTTCACGCCGTTTTCTTCGTGCAGCGCACGGATCGCCTTGCCGACGGCTTCACCGAATTGCGCCGCGAAGGGAATCGCATGGCGCGCCAGCACCGTCACCTCGAGACCGTGCTGGCGCAGGGCCGAAGCGCATTCGAGCGCAATGAAACTGTCACCGATGATCACCGCGCGCTGACCGGGTTGGGCGGCGTCCATGATGGATTGCGCCTGGGCTTTGGAGCGCAGGACAAACACCTGGGGCAGGTCGGCACCGGGCAGTTTCAGCGCGTTGGGCGCTGCGCCGGTGGCCAGCACCGCCGCGCTGTAATGCAGTGTGTGGCCATCGCTCAGGTGAAGGGTTTTGGTATCGGCATCGAGCCCGGTGACCTCGCCTGAAACCCGGTTGATGTGCTGTTCGCGGTAAAAATCGTCATCGCGCAGGGGCGGGGTTTCCGGCGGCGGCATTTCCCCGGACAGCACGAATTTGCTCAGCACCGTGCGGTCGTAGCCGGCGTCCGGCTCGCGGTCGATCAGCACGATCCGCCCGCCGAAGCCTTTTTCCCGCAGGGCGGCGGCGCAGGCCGTTCCCCCGGCACCGGCGCCGACGATGACAAAGGTGCGCGGATCGTCCTGCGGCGGAGTGTGCGGATCCGGCAGCGGCTGGTCATCGACCCATACTTCGTCGCCGCGCAGTTCCAGCGGATAGCGCTTGAGACTGTCCAGCGCCGGAGGCTCGCACAACGCGCCATCTTCGGCGCGAAAAGCTGCCTTGTGCCACGGGCAGATCAGCCGGCCGTGGCACAACGCACCTTCCGCCAGCGGCGCGCCGGCATGCGGGCATTGCCCCTGAAAGGCGCGCAACTGGCCGGCGGCGCGCAGCAGGACGATCTTGCAGTCGCCGATCTGCACCTCCAGCCCACGGTCTTCAGGCACATCGGCGAAACGGGCGACACGGTGCAGGGTCATGGTCGTGCTCCTCACAGGCATTTCTCTTACGAGTTTGGGCCGCATTGCGAGGTTCAGCCATTTCCCACTGCCACGGCACGAACGGTACGGCTATAGTTTGCAGGCCGACGAAGGCCCAACTGCACAAGGTGCTCCCGGAATGACCCGATTGACCTCTCTCAACCCTTGGCTGGCGGCCGTTGCCGTCGCCCTTTGCGTGCAGTTTCCGGCGCAGGCCCAGGAGCGTTTCACCCTCAGCATTCCCGGTGTGTCGGATAACCGCCTGTTCACCTCGGCGGCGGCCAGCGATGCGGCCGGCTGCGGCGGCAAGAACCAGTCGCCGGCCCTGAGCTGGAATGCCGGCCCGAGCGGAACCCTGAGTTACGCCATCGTCATGCACGATCCGGACGGCCAGAAAGGTTCGGGTGTCGATCACTGGGTTCACTACGGGATCAAGGCCACGACCCGGCAGATTCCGGCCGGTGTCGGCGCCAAATCGGCCCTTGAAGGCGTCGGTGGCACCAACAGCAAAGGCACCACCAGCTACATCGGCCCGTGCCCGCCGGTTGGCGACAGCGCGCACCACTACATCATCCAGATCTACGCCCTGGATCTGGCCCCGGACGCCTTGCCGGCCGGCCTGACCCGCGCCCAGCTGATGGAAAAGATCAAAGGCCACGTGCTGCGCAACAGCAGTGCGGTGCGGCGTTATCACCGCTGAAAAAAAATTCGGTGAGGTTTAACCCGAACTGAAAGGGCTGCCCGTCTCAGGGGATGAATGGATCAATTCATCCCCGAGGTCAGCCCCATGTCCCTTCCTTCCACGCTTCTGCGCCCCCTTGCTGCCAGTGTGTTGCTGGTGGTTGCCGGTTGCGGTGTTTCCTCCAGCCCGGAAACCACCGTCGCGCCGCCTCCGGCGCAGACCGAACTGAAATCCTCCGTGCAGCCCGAATTGGTCATGGCCGATAGCGCGATGGCCAAGCGCAGTGCACTGGCGGCGCCGATCGCCAGTTTTGCACCGATGCCGGCCAGTGAAAGTTATCCACAAGGCTATCGTGACGAACAACGCGAGCAGTACGCCAAGCTGGCCGACAACCCGATCCACAGCGTCGCCGAAACCCCGGTCTCGACCTTTAGCGCCGATGTCGACACTGGCGCCTACGCCAATGTGCGGCGGCTGCTTAATCAGGGGCGACTGCCGCCGGAAGGCGCGGTGCGGCTGGAAGAGATGGTCAATTACTTTCCTTACGACTACGCGCTGCCGAGCGATGGCTCGCCCTTCGGCGTGACCACCGAACTGGCCGCTTCGCCGTGGAACCCACACACACGCTTGCTGCGCATCGGCATCAAGGCCTCCGACCGCGCGGTGGCGGAACTGGCCCCGGCCAATCTGGTGTTTCTGGTGGATGTGTCCGGCTCGATGGACCGCCCCGAAGGCTTGCCGCGGGTCAAAAGCACCCTGAAGTTGCTGGTCGATCAATTGCGCGAGCAGGATCGGGTTTCGCTGGTGGTGTATGCCGGCGAATCCAGAGTGGTACTGGAGCCGACTTCCGGACGGGAAAAGGCGAAAATTCGCACAGCCATCGAGCAATTGACCGCCGGTGGCTCGACCGCTGGCGCTTCAGGCATCGAGTTGGCTTATCAGATGGCGCAGCAGGCGTTCATCCCCAAAGGGATCAACCGCATCCTGTTGGCCACCGACGGTGACTTCAACGTCGGCATCAGCGACTTCGATAGCCTGAAACAAATGGCTGTGGATAAACGCAAGACCGGGATTTCCCTGACCACCCTGGGTTTCGGTGTGGATAACTACAATGAACACCTGATGGAACAACTGGCCGATGCCGGTGACGGCAATTACGCCTACATCGACAACCTGCGCGAAGCGCGCAAGGTGCTGGTGGATCAACTCGGTTCGACCCTCGCCGTGGTAGCGAAAAACGTCAAGTTGCAGGTCGAGTTCAACCCGGCGCAGGTCAGCGAATACCGCCTGCTCGGTTACGAGAACCGCGCGTTGAAGCGTGAGGATTTCAGCAACGACAAGGTCGATGCCGGTGAAATCGGTGCAGGCCATACGGTGACGGCGTTGTATGAAATCGTCCCGACAGGCGAGAAGGGCTGGCTGGAACCGCTGCGTTACGGAAAAACCGATGCAGTGGTTTCCGAAAAGAAAGGAGAATTGGCAATGCTGCGTGTGCGATATCAAAAGCCTGAGGGTGGGAAAAGTCTGCTGATCGAGCGGCCGATTGCCAGTCAGGTTGCTCCGGCCAGTGAAGACCTGCGCTTTGCTGCCGCCGTCGCCGCGTTTTCCCAGCAACTCAAGGACGGCCGCTACACTGGCGAATTCAGCTTGAAGGACACCGAAGCCCTGGCGCGAGGTGCCCGTGGTGATGACCGCTTCGGCCTGCGCAACGAATTCGTGCAGCTGGTTGAACTGGCGCAGAGCCTGCGTACTTCTACTGCCTCCAGCGCGATGTCCACTGAGCGACGGATTGAATAGTGAGCCGCCTCAAAGGCTTCATCACACAGCTGTTTGCCTCCGCCGACAGCCTTGAGGCCAGCAGCGACGAATCGCTGCTGGCCCGTTATCGCGAGGGTGACGGCAAGGCGTTCGAGATCCTGTACGCCCGTCATCGGCAAAGTCTTTATCGGTTTCTGCTCGGTTTGAGCGGCAAACCTGAACTGGCCGACGAGGTTTTCCAGGAGACCTGGCTGAGCCTGATCCGCAGTGCCAGTCAGCCACAAGGCCGGGCGACCTTTCGTACGTGGTTGTTCCAGATTGCCCGCAATCGCCTGATCGACCACTGGCGCAAACACGGCGCCCGGCAACCGTTGCATGACAGCTACGACGAACAGACCCACGCCGTCAGCGACGACGCCTCCGATCCCGAACAACTGCTCAACCTCAGCCGCGACAGCCAGCGCTTGGAGAGCGCTCTGCAATCCTTGCCCGCCGACCAGCGCGAAGTGTTCATGCTGCGCGCCCACGGCGACCTCGATCTGGCGCAAATCGCCAGCCTCACCGAAACACCGCTGGAAACCGTCAAGAGCCGCTTGCGCTACGCCCAGCAAAAACTGCGTCGGCTGCTGGCCGAGGAGGTACTGACATGACGGACGCCCGCCCGACACCCGAAGAGCAAGTGCTCAAGCACGTGCGCGAACAGCACAACGCCGAGCCGCCGGCGCATCTCGATGCGCTGATCCTCAACGCCGCCCACCGTGAAACCCCGGCACCACGGCAAAACCTGTGGCAACGCTGGCTCAAGGCCTGCCAGCAACCGCGCTATCAGGTGGTTTTTGCCAGTCTGGTCGGCATCGCGCTGATGCTGTCGCTGGTGCAACGCGCGCCGGAACCCGTGGCTCAATACGATTTCGCCCCCGCCGCGAAACCGGCTGCGCCAGTGGCCCGCCAGGAGGCCCGATCATTGTCGGCGCCCGCCGGCGCGCTTTCTGCGCCTGCACCCGCAATGGCTCCCGCGCCAATGGCGGAAATGGCCGCACCGATGCAGAGCGAATCGATCAGCGCCGACACGGCGGACGAAGCCAAGGTCAGCAAGCGCGCCGCCGCCCCGGTCAACGGTCTTGACGCGCAACTGCGTGAAGTCCTGCGCCTGCGCGAGTCCGGCCAGTCGCAAGCGGCCGACAGCCTGTTCAACAACCTGCACAAGCGCTACCCGAACGTGAATCTCGACCTGCGACTGGAAAAAATCCGCAAGAACTGACCGTATCAGCCATCCGCCATTTGGCATTGACCCGCAAAAACGCGCACTATCGGGTCATTGCCGATGCGCTGGAGGATGCCGTGGCCCAAAAAATCGACCGCATCGCCCAAATGCTCAACTGCCCGGTGAAGGGTGAGGAACTGCGGCGGGCAGTGACGGAGAGTCGCAAGGAGTTTCTTCTGGCCAAGCAGGCCGAAGAGGATCTGGAGGAAGACGTTCTCGATGATGACTTGATCGAGGACGAAGAAGACGATGATGAATACGACGAGTTTGACTGGACGACGGAGTGAGTCGCCAGCCAGCAGGCACAAAAAAGCCCCGGACCTTGCAGTCCGGGGCTTTTTCGTTTTGTTCATGGCGCACCAGGCGGGATTCGAACCCACGACCCCTGCCTTCGGAGGGCAGTACTCTATCCAGCTGAGCTACTGGTGCAGCGGGCGACATCATACCTAGGTCGGCTCGGGGCGTCCATGCCGGGTTTTGGTGCGTATTGTCAGTGCGCATGTCGGTTGAAAAGCACTGCATTCCATAAAGCTGTAACGTCCTGCAAAAGGCTCGCTTGGCGCTTTTGAGAGGCTGTTCTATGGTTTCCCTGCGACCCGAGCTGTTGGTACGTTGATCTGAAATGTTCAGCAATTGCGGCGTTTTTGTTCTTTTTTTCGAACGCCCTATTGTCCTTCAACCCCTTTGAACCTAGGATTCGTTTGAGATTTCAAACGCTCCTTATCCAGGTGCTGAGCCGCACGCGTTTTGAGTCGTGCGCTATTGATGTGCCAGCCCGGTGAATGATTTCCCTGACGGCAGCCTTGCGAGGCGCCTTTCTACAATCATAATTTTGCTCCGCGCCTTGCGCGGTGCTGTTAAGGAAAGCCGACATGCAGCTTAAAGACACCCAGTTGTTCCGCCAGCAAGCCTTCATCGATGGCGCATGGGTCGACGCGGACAGCGGTCAGACGATCAAGGTCAACAACCCGGCCACCGGCGAGATTCTGGGCACCGTGCCGAAGATGGGCGCTGCCGAAACCCGCCGCGCCATCGAAGCCGCCGACAAGGCGTTGCCGGCCTGGCGTGCACTGACCGCCAAGGAGCGTGCAGGCAAGCTGCGTCGCTGGTTCGAACTGATGATCGAGCACCAGGACGACCTCGCTCGCCTGATGACCCTCGAGCAGGGCAAACCACTGGCCGAAGCCAAGGGCGAAATCGTTTACGCCGCTTCGTTCATCGAGTGGTTCGCCGAAGAAGCCAAGCGCATCTACGGTGACGTGATTCCGGGCCACCAGCCGGACAAGCGCCTGATCGTGATCAAACAACCGATCGGCGTTACCGCTGCCATCACCCCGTGGAACTTCCCGGCGGCGATGATCACCCGTAAAGCGGGCCCGGCCCTGGCTGCCGGTTGCACCATGGTGCTCAAGCCTGCTTCGCAAACCCCGTTCTCCGCATTCGCTCTGGCCGAACTGGCCCAGCGCGCCGGCATTCCTAGAGGTGTGTTCAGCGTGGTCTCCGGCAGCGCCGGCGACATCGGCAGCGAGCTGACCAGCAATCCGATCGTGCGCAAACTGTCCTTCACCGGCTCGACCGAAATCGGTCGTCAGTTGATGTCGGAATGCGCCAAGGACATCAAGAAAGTTTCCCTGGAACTGGGCGGCAACGCGCCATTCATCGTGTTCGACGACGCGGACCTGGATAAGGCCGTCGAAGGCGCGATCATTTCCAAGTACCGCAACAACGGCCAGACCTGCGTCTGCGCCAACCGTCTGTACATTCAAGATTCGGTCTACGATGCGTTCGCCGAGAAGCTGAAAGTGGCAGTCGCCAAGCTGAAAATCGGCAACGGTCTGGAAGAGGGCACCACCACTGGCCCGCTGATCGACGAGAAAGCCGTGGCCAAGGTGCAAGAGCACATCGCTGACGCGGTGAGCAAAGGCGCAACCGTTCTGGCCGGCGGCAAGCCGATGGAAGGCAACTTCTTCGAGCCGACCATCCTGACCAACGTGCCGAAAGACGCTGCCGTGGCCAAGGAAGAAACCTTCGGTCCGCTGGCGCCGCTCTTCCGCTTCAAAGACGAAGCCGACGTGATCGCGATGTCGAACGACACCGAGTTCGGTCTGGCTTCGTACTTCTACGCTCGCGACCTGGGCCGTGTGTTCCGTGTGGCTGAAGCCCTGGAATACGGCATGGTCGGCGTCAACACCGGGCTGATCTCCAACGAAGTCGCGCCGTTCGGCGGCATCAAGGCCTCGGGCCTGGGCCGTGAAGGCTCCAAGTACGGCATCGAAGATTACCTGGAAATCAAATACCTCTGCCTAGGCATCTAAGCCTCGGTAGAAGATCGCTGTAAACGCAAAGGGCACGAGAGCGCTGTCCCTTTGCGTCGTTTCAAACCGGAATTTTCTCTGCGGCCGGGAACGCCGTGGCAGTCGATCATCGCATGCTGCCACCGCCGATTCCTCCCGCTTTATCCTTGAACCACGCCGCCCGATGAGCGGCGAATGAGGACTGTAATGAGCAAGACTAACGCTGAACTGATGGCCCGTCGTACCGCAGCTGTTCCACGTGGTGTTGGCCAGATTCACCCGATCTTCGCCGAGTCCGCGAAAAACGCGACCGTGACCGACGTTGAAGGTCGTGAATTCATCGACTTCGCTGGCGGTATCGCTGTACTGAACACCGGCCACGTGCACCCGAAAATCATCGCCGCCGTGACCGAGCAGCTGAACAAGCTGACTCACACCTGCTTCCAGGTTCTGGCTTATGAGCCGTACGTTGAGCTGTGCGAGAAAATCAACGCTCGCGTACCGGGCGACTTCGCCAAGAAAACCCTGCTGGTGACCACCGGTTCCGAAGCCGTTGAAAACGCCGTGAAGATCGCTCGTGCCGCCACTGGCCGCGCTGGCGTGATCGCCTTCACCGGCGCTTACCACGGTCGCACCATGATGACCCTGGGCCTGACCGGTAAAGTCGTGCCTTACTCGGCCGGCATGGGCCTGATGCCAGGCGGCATCTTCCGCGCGCTGTACCCGAACGAACTGCACGGCGTGAGCATCGACGACTCGATCGCTTCCATCGAACGCATCTTCAAGAACGACGCCGAGCCGAAAGACATCGCCGCGATCATCATCGAGCCTGTACAGGGTGAAGGTGGTTTCTACGTCGCACCGAAAGAATTCATGAAGCGTCTGCGTGCCCTGTGCGACCAGCACGGCATCCTGCTGATCGCTGACGAAGTGCAGACCGGCGCTGGCCGTACCGGCACTTTCTTCGCCATGGAACAGATGGGTGTTGCTGCCGACCTGACCACCTTCGCCAAATCCATCGCTGGCGGCTTCCCGCTGGCCGGTGTGTGCGGCAAGGCCGAGTACATGGACGCCATCGCTCCAGGCGGCCTGGGCGGCACCTACGCCGGTAGCCCGATCGCTTGCGCCGCGGCCCTGGCCGTGATGGAAGTGTTCGAAGAAGAAAAACTGCTGGACCGCTGCAAGGCTGTCGGCGAGCGTCTGGTCACCGGCCTGAAAGCCATCCAGGCCAAGTACCCGGTGATCGGCGAAGTCCGTGCCCTGGGCGCGATGATTGCCGTCGAGCTGTTCGAAAACGGCGACAGCCACAAGCCAAACCCGACCGCCGTCGCGGCTGTCGTGGCCAAGGCGCGTGACAAGGGCCTGATCCTGCTGTCCTGCGGCACCTACGGCAACGTGCTGCGCGTCCTGGTACCGCTGACCTCGCCGGACGAGCAACTGGACAAAGGTCTGGCGATCATCGAAGAGTGCTTCTCGGAGCTGTAATCCGTAGCTCCGTGTGATCGGATCGACAAAAAACCCGCTTCGGCGGGTTTTTTCATGCCTGGAGAAACACGGGCGCGGTTTTCAGGTTGTACCGAATCGCCAGCATTGGCTAAGGTTCAAGCATTGCAAGGGAGGGCGAGCATGACGGCCGTCGATTTACCCGCTGTACCAAGAGTCCTGATTGCCGAGGCCGACCCGTGGTCTCGTGACCTGCTCAAACAAGTGTTGCTGAATGTGCGCTGCGATGCGCGGCTGGACCTGTGCGCCGATGGCCAGGAGGCAATGACGCTGCTCAGCGAAGTCCCCTATGACCTGGCGATCGTCGACTGGGAGTTGCCCGGCGTCGATGGCTTGAGCGTGTTGCGCAGTGTCCGCCAGCGCAAACGCAATCCGCCGCTGCCGTTCATTCTGATGAGCAGTCGCAACGACAGCGCCAGCGTGCGCGAAGCCCTGCCGCTGGCGCCGACCGCCTACCTGGCCAAACCCCTGAACATGGAAAGCCTGACCGAGCGTTTGCAGGGATTGCTGCTGAATGCCGGCGAAGAAGTGTTCTGTGAAGTACCGGCGCTGGCGCCGGGCATGACCCTCTCGGTTTTCCTCGAACGTCGCCGCGAGCAGGCCGACGGCGCACCGCTGATGACTGACGTGCAGGTGGCGGTCAAACGCAGCCTCAACCCCAACGGCCTGGACCTGAAGCTGCTGGAAGAGGAAATCCGCACCGATCCGCAGATCACCGCCGTGTTGATTGCAGCGTCGAACAGCGCCGCTCAGCATCATGGCGCGCCGGTGCAGACCCTGGCGCAGGCGCTGCATCGCCTGGGCACCGGGCAAAGCATGAATCTGATTCTTGGCCTTGCACTCAAACGCAGCGCCCGACTCAGCGACCCGTGCCTGGCGGATTACGCCGAGCGCTATTGGGGCTTGTCGCTGCACACCGCCGAGTACGCCCGCACCTTGGCGCGTCTGCTCGATCTGGATCAGGAACGCTGCTACTGCGCCGGGATGCTCCATCGCCTCGGCGATCTGGCGTTGCTGCGTTGTCTTCAAGAGTGGAAGCAGGCCGGCGGCGAGCTGGATGAACTGGAAGAAGTCGGCGATGCGCTGGCCGAATTCGGTGCGGCGTACGGTTCGGCGTTGCGCACTCGCTGGCGCCTGCCGCTGGAACTGCGCGAGCTGATTGCCTCGGTCTACCAGCTCGGTGGCGGGGTGTATTCCCGCGAGGCACTGGTGATGAACATGGCGGCGCAGATGGCGCGGCTGACCGAGCATGAGGGCGTTGAGGAGCTGGCGAAGAGCCGCACGGCGCGCTTGCTCAAAATCGGCTTGCCGGAGCTGATGCGGATGCGCAAATAGCGGCTTGATTGCGCATCCGCTCTTGAATCAGGCGGAAATGATCCGGTTCTTGCCCTGCCGTTTGGCCTCGTACATCGCCGCGTCTGCGCGGGCGAACAGGGTGTCGAGGCTTTCATCTTCCGGGGTAAGGCTGGTCAGGCCCTGGCTGACGGTGATGCCGAACGTCTGATCACCGTGGTTGAAGTTCAAGCGCTGAATTTCCCGTTGCAGCCGTTCGGCCACCTGCATCGCCATGTCCGGCGCACAGCCCGGGAAAACCGCAGCAAACTCTTCACCGCCAATCCGCCCGAACAGGTCGCCCCGGCGTAACGAGGCACGACCGCATTCGGCGATTCGTTGCAGCACGTTGTCGCCTTCCGGGTGGCCGTAGGTGTCGTTGATCACTTTGAAGTCATCGATGTCCAGCAGCAGGAACGCCATTTGCGCACCTTGCAGGCGGGCTTGTTCAAATTCCCGGTGGGCGCATTCGAAGAAGTGCCGGCGATTGCTGCTCTGGGTCAGCACGTCGGTGGTGGCCAGTCGCTGGAGCTCGGTTTCCATCTGCTTCTTGTCGGTGATGTCTTCGGCGATGCCGACGATGATCACCGGTTGCCCTGGTTCCTCCTGACGGTTTATGAAGCACTTGTCGCTGATCCAGCGCACCTGGCCGTCGGCGGCGATGATCCGGTATTCGCGGTCTTCCACGGCGCCTTTGTGCAGCACTTCGGCGAGGCTGCGTTCGGCGTATTCCAGATCGTCCGGGTAGATGCTGTCGCGCCACTGGTTGTAGTCGGCCAGCAACAGGCCCGCGGAACGACCGAAGATCCGCTCGTAAGCGGGGCTGACGTACAACACCTGACGGGTTTCCCAGTTGAAGGCCCACAGCACGGCGTTGACGCTGACCAGCAGCGAACTGAACAGCTGCTCGCGTTCGCTGAGCCGGGCGACTTCGCCCTGGGCGTGCATCAATGCCATCAGGGTTTGCGCGGCCTCGGGCCACTGGGGAGGGGATGAGTCTTTTTGATTGTTGTTGACCATCGACACGAATCTCAAAGGGCGTGCCGGGAAGTCGACAACGGCCACGGGAAAGCCCGCCGGGGGTGGCGAAGTGTCTTTGAGATAGGGGAACGGGGGTGAAGTTCCGAAGGGTGCGCCCTGGAACGGGGCGCACCGATCAACGGCATCAGGCGGCGACAGGGCGCAGCGAGTAGGTTTTCAACTGGTCGGCGAATTCACGCAAGGACTGGATGCCACTGGCCTCGGCCTCGTGTACCCATTCCTTGATGGCGGCGAGCATGTCGTGGCCATTTGCGCTGGTCTTGACCCAGATCTGCTGCAGGGCCAGACGTTTCTCGTAGATTACCTTCAGCGCCTGGCTGTGCTCGAGCATGTTCTGGATGCGCGCGTGGTGGCGATCTTCCAGCAGGCTGGTTTCACGGGAAAGCAGACGCTTGGCCCGGTGGAACTGGTGGCGTACCGAATGATCGACCTTGGCCAGTTCCTGTTTGACCAGCGGGCCAATCACCAGCTTGCGGTACTGGGCCATGATCTGGAAGCGGTTGTTGAGGATCGCCATGGCGGTGTCCATGTCCAGGCTGCCCTTGCCTTCGACGCGGTGGGCGATCGGGGCGACCCGTTGCACCTTGGCCAGACGCAGGAAGCTGAAGACCTGGATCCACGCCCAGCCGAGGTCGAACTCCCACTTCTTGACCGACAGCTTGGCCGAGTTGGGGTAGGTGTGATGGTTGTTGTGCAGTTCTTCGCCGCCGATCAGGATGCCCCATGGCACCAGATTGGTCGCCGCGTCGCGGCATTCGAAGTTGCGGTAGCCGACGGCATGGCCGAGACCGTTGACCACACCGGCCGCCCAGACCGGAATCCACATCATCTGGATTGCCCAGATGGTGATGCCGATGGTGCCGAACAGCAGCAGGTCGACGACGGCCATGATCGCCACGCCCAGCAGCCGGTAACGGCTGTAGAGGTTGCGTTCGATCCAGTCTTCGGGGCAGTTCTTGCCGTAGATGCGCAGGGTTTCCGGGTTCTGCGCTTCTTCGCGGTACAGCTCGGCACCTTTGCGCAGGACCGTGGACAGACCCTTGACGACCGGACTGTGCGGGTCATCTTCGGTTTCGCATTTGGCGTGGTGTTTGCGGTGGATGGCGGTCCACTCGCGGGTGTTCTGCGCCGTGGTCAGCCACAGCCAGAAACGGAAGAAATGCTTCAGCCCGGCATTCAGCTCCAGGGAGCGATGGGCCGAGTAGCGGTGCAAGTAGACCGTGACGGCAACGATCGTCACGTGGGTCATCACCAGGGTGACGGCGACCAGCGACCAGGCCGACAAGCCAAGAAAACCTTCGTACCACATAGGCTATAGGGCCCTCGATAAAGAAAAAACAGCCGTTGCATTATCACCAAGCACACAGATAAAACCAGTCGCCCTTTCAGATAAGAGATGGCTGGATGTTTCTTGACCTATAATCCCGACATTTTTGTAGGGACATGGACGGCCGAATGTCTGCCACTTACCGCGATGCCTTGCGTGCAGCGCTGCTTTACCTGGTCCTTGCCGTGGTCTGGCTGCAAGGTACTGGTTATTTATTGAACAGTTTCTTCGATAGCTCTGACGAGTTGCTGCGCTGGCAACTGATCAACGGCTACCTGTTCGTGGCGCTCAGCGCCGGGTTGATCTTCCTGGCCCGGGCGCGGCTGTTCGAATGCCTGGGCATCGGCGCCCGATTGCGTGAACGCCAGGCGGATCGCGAACGCCTGCGTCAGGCCGCTGCGGTATTCGATTGCACCCGCGAAGGCGTGCTGGTCACGGACCGGCAGGGGCTGATCGTGCACGTCAATCGCGCCTTCATGGAAATCACCGGTTATCAGCGCGAGGAAGTCATTGGCCAGCAGCCCAGCCTGTTCAAGTCCGGGCACCATCCGCCGGGGTTCTATCAGGCGATGTTCGCCACCTTGCAGGCGAAGGACGAGTGGAGCGGCGAGATCTGGAACCGGCGTAAAAGCGGCGAGATCTACCCGCAGTGGCAGACGATCCGGGTGATCCGCGACGAAGACGGTCGGCTCAGCCACTACGTCGCGGTGTTTTCCGACATCAGCGCGATCAAGGATTCCGAGCACGAACTCAAGCATCTGGCCCACCACGATCCGCTGACCGACCTGCCCAACCGCCTGCTGTTCAGCGACCGCGCCGAACAGGCGCTGGCGTCGGCGCAGACCCACAAGCGCGGTTGCGCGCTGCTGATGATCGATCTGGACCACTTCAAACTGATCAACGACAGCCTTGGCCACACCATCGGTGACCGTTTGCTCAAGGCGGTCGCCGCGCGTTTGCAGGCGTTGTTCGGGCCGGGCATCACCTTGGCGCGGCTGGGCGGCGACGAGTTCGCGGTCCTGCTGGAAAGTTGTCCACAGCCGGCGCAGGCGGCGGCGCTGGCTCAGCGCATTCTCGATGCGCTCAAGGAGCCGTTCTGCCTCGACGGACATGAGCTGTTCATCAACGCCAGTCTCGGCATCAGCCTGTTTCCCAGCGATGCACTGAGTGCCGAACAGCTGTTGCGCAACGCCGACGCGGCGCTGTTCAAGGCCAAGAGCAGTGGCCGCAACGGTTACGCGCTGTACACCGAAGAACTCACGGCCCACGCCCAGCAGCGGGTCGAAATCGCCTTCGAATTACGCCGCGCGCTGGAACAGCAGGAGCTGCGGGTCTACTACCAACCGGTACACGACCTGAAAACCAGTCGCCTGATCGGCGTCGAAGCGCTGGTGCGCTGGGAACATCCGCAACGTGGCCTGGTGTCGCCGGCGGAGTTCATCCCGATTGCCGAACGCACCGGGCTGATCTCGGAAATCGACGCCTGGGTCATGCAGCAGGCCTGCCGGCAGATGTGCCAATGGCAGCAGGCCGGAGTAGTGCTGTCGTTCGTTGCAGTGAACGTGTCGTCACGATTGTTCGCCCGTCGCGAGTTGTACGAGCAGGTTGCGCAGGTGCTGCACGAGACCGGTCTGGACCCGGCCTATCTGGAATTGGAAGTCACCGAAAGCGCGGTCATGGACGATCCGGAGGTCGCGCTGGAGCAGATGCATCGTCTGCGCGAGCTGGGCATTCGTCTGGCCATCGACGACTTCGGCACCGGTTATTCGTCGTTGCTGCGGCTCAAGCGCCTGCCGGTGCAAAAGCTCAAGATCGATCAGGGATTCGTCGCCGGCCTGCCGTGGGACGAGGACGACGCGGCGATCGTCCGGGTGATCATCGCCCTGGCCCGCAGCATGGGCATGCAGGTGCACGCCGAGGGCATCGAGCAGGCGGAACAGGCGGCGTTCCTGCTGGGCCAGGCCTGTGATCTGGGGCAGGGCTACTGGTTCGGGCGGCCGGTTCCGGAAGCGCAAATCGACTGGAATCGGGCGCCCTTGATCGGTTAAGGGCGGCCTGCGGCGGGTTTGTCGGCGGGCAAATCCGCCGCAAACCCTTGCTGCATCACATAATGTTTTCCAGTTATATAAACATTCTTAAATAGTCTTTTTAAGAATATCCAAAGCTCTCTTATATTGCTCCCACGCCGAACGCAGTGCCGCCCACTGCCAGGCATATCCCATACAAAGGAGCAGCACCATGAGCGCATCCCTGCGTAGCGTTGACGGTCAGGACGAAAGCACCATTTTGCGCGAAATCCAGAGCGCCTTGCGCGACCTGCGTTTCGGCGCGGTGGAAATCACTGTGCATAACGCCCAGGTGGTCCAGATCGAACGCAAAGAGAAATTCCGTCTGCAGCAACCGGGTAACAAACCGGCCTGATTCGTAGTCTGCGGCAGCTCCTGCGGGGAGCTGTTGGCAGAAGCTGCCACAGGCTGCGGTCGTTGAATGAGCAACCCGATTCCAGCAATCCATAAGAAAAAGCCACCACCAAGAATTCCAGGAGCTTTCACCATGTCGTCGATTCGCCGTTACGCTTTGGCCGCCCTGGCCAGTGCTGTGTTTGCCGGTTCCGCGGTTGCCAAGGATTACGAACTGCTCAACGTGTCGTATGACCCGACGCGCGAGCTGTATCAGGATTACAACGCCGAGTTCGTGAAGTACTGGCAGTCGGAGCACGCCGGCGACACCGTGAAGATCCAGCAATCCCACGGCGGTTCGGGCAAGCAGGGCCGTGCGGTGATCGATGGTCTGCGCGCCGATGTCGTGACCCTGGCCCTGGCCGGCGACATCGACGAAATCGCCAAGCTCGGCAAGACCCTGCCGGCTGACTGGCAGAAGCGTCTGCCGGAAGCCAGCACCCCGTACACCTCGACCATCGTATTCCTGGTGCGCAAGGGCAACCCGAAAGGCATCAAGGACTGGGGCGATCTGATCAAGAACGACGTCTCGGTGATTACCCCGAACCCGAAAACCTCCGGCGGTGCGCGCTGGAACTTCCTCGCGGCGTGGGCCTACGGCCTGAAAGCCAACGGCGGCAACGAAGCCAAAGCCAAGGAATACGTACAGACCCTGTTCAAGCACGTTCCGGTTCTGGACACCGGTGCCCGTGGCTCGACCATCACCTTCGTCAACAACGGTCAGGGTGACGTGTTGCTGGCCTGGGAAAACGAAGCCTTCCTGGCGCTGAAAGAAGACGGCGGCAAGGACAAGTTCGACATCGTCGTGCCTTCGCTGTCGATCCTCGCCGAACCACCGGTGGCGGTGGTCGACAAGAACGCCGAGAAGAAGGGCAACGAGCAGATCGCCGAAGCCTACCTCAAGCACCTGTACAGCCCGGCCGGCCAGGAAATCGCGGCGAAGAACTTCTACCGTCCGCGTGACAAGGACGTGGCCGCCAAGTACGCCCAGCAGTTCCCGAAACTGGAGCTGGTGACCATCGACAAGGACTTCGGCGGCTGGAAAACCGCACAGCCGAAATTCTTCAACGACGGAGGCGTGTTCGACCAGATCTATCAGGCGCAGTAAGTTTCAATAGCCTAAAACGAGCCCCGGATTTATGTTCGGGGCTTTGCGCGTTCTCAAACCAAGGACTTTTATGTCGCGTCGTATCTCCCCCGTCATACCCGGCTTCGGGCTGACGCTGGGCTACACCTTGGTGTACCTCAGCCTGATTGTGCTTATCCCGCTGGCGGCGATGTTCGTCCACGCCGCCCAACTCACCTGGGATCAGTTCTGGACGATCATCTCCGCGCCCCGCGTTCTCGCCGCATTGAAGCTGAGCTTCGGCACCGCGCTGTGCGCCGCGATCATCAACGGCATCATCGGCACGTTGCTGGCCTGGGTGCTGGTGCGCTACACGTTCCCGGGACGCAAGGTGATCGACGCGATGATCGATCTGCCGTTCGCCCTGCCGACCGCCGTGGCCGGTATTGCGCTGACGGCGCTGTACACGCCGACCGGGCTGGTCGGGCAGTTCGCCGCTGACCTCGGTTTCAAGATCGCCTACACCCCGCTTGGGATCACGTTGGCGCTAACCTTCGTGACCCTGCCGTTCGTGGTGCGCACGGTGCAGCCGGTGCTGGCCGACATCCCGCGTGAAGTCGAAGAAGCCGCGGCGTGCCTCGGTGCCAAACCATTGCAGGTGTTCCGTCACATCCTGCTGCCGGCGCTGTTGCCGGCCTGGCTGACCGGTTTTGCACTGGCGTTTGCCCGTGGCGTCGGCGAGTACGGTTCGGTGATTTTCATCGCCGGCAATATGCCGATGAAAACCGAGATCCTGCCGCTGCTGATCATGGTCAAGCTCGACCAGTACGATTACACCGGCGCTACCTCCATCGGCGTGTTGATGCTGGTGGTTTCCTTCGTCCTGTTGCTGCTGATCAACTTGCTGCAGCGGCGCATCGAAACCCCATAAGGAGGCGCGAACCATGTCCCAATCGTCTATTGCGGCCGCTTCCTCGGCCAACGCCGCCCGCCGTGGCAGTGCCACTTCGCGGCGGATCCTGATCGGCCTCGGCTGGCTGATTTTCTTCCTGTTTCTGCTGCTGCCGCTGTTCATCGTGGTGTCCCAGGGATTGAAGAACGGCCTCGGCGCGTTCTTCACTGCGATCTTTGAACCGGATGCCTTGTCGGCGTTGAAACTCACCGTGATCGCGGTGCTGGTGTCGGTGCCGCTGAACCTGGTGTTCGGTGTCAGCGCCGCGTGGTGCGTGAGCAAGTACTCGTTCCGCGGCAAGAGCATGCTGGTGACGCTGATCGACCTGCCGTTTTCGGTATCGCCGGTGATCGCCGGTCTGGTCTACGTGTTGATGTTCGGCGCCCAGGGCCTGTTCGGGCCGTGGCTGCAGGATCACGACATCCAGATCGTCTTCGCCCTGCCGGGCATCGTGCTGGCGACGATCTTCGTCACTGTGCCGTTCGTGGCCCGTGAGCTGATCCCGCTGATGCAGGAACAAGGCACTCAGGAGGAGGAAGCCGCGCGTCTGCTCGGCGCCAACGGCTGGCAGATGTTCTGGCACGTGACCGTCCCCAACATCAAATGGGGCCTGATCTATGGCGTGGTGCTGTGTACCGCGCGGGCCATGGGTGAGTTCGGTGCGGTGTCGGTGGTCTCCGGGCACATTCGCGGGGTGACCAACACCTTGCCGCTGCACGTCGAGATCCTCTACAACGAATACAACCACGTGGCCGCGTTCGCCGTGGCGAGCCTGTTGCTGATCCTGGCGCTCTTCATCCTGCTGCTCAAGCAGTGGAGCGAAAACCGTATCAACCGCCTGCGCGCCAGCGCCGCGGAGGAATAATTCATGTCGATCGAAGTGCGTAACGTCAGCAAGAATTTCAATGCGTTCAAGGCGCTGGACAACATCAGCCTGGACATCCACAGCGGTGAACTGGTAGCGCTGCTCGGCCCGTCGGGCTGCGGCAAGACCACGTTGCTGCGCATTATTGCCGGTCTGGAAACCCCGGATAACGGCAACATCGTGTTCCACGGCGAAGACGTATCCGGCCACGACGTGCGGGATCGCAATGTCGGTTTCGTGTTCCAGCACTACGCTTTGTTCCGCCACATGACGGTGTTCGACAACGTCGCGTTCGGCCTGCGCATGAAGCCGAAGAACCAGCGCCCGACTGAAAGCCAGATCGCGACCAAGGTCCACGAGCTGCTGAACATGGTGCAACTGGACTGGCTGTCGGATCGTTATCCGGAGCAACTGTCCGGCGGCCAGCGTCAGCGTATCGCCCTGGCCCGCGCCCTGGCGGTAGAGCCGAAAGTGCTGCTGCTCGACGAGCCGTTCGGCGCCCTCGACGCCAAGGTGCGCAAAGAGCTGCGCCGCTGGCTGGCGCGCCTGCACGAAGACATCAACCTGACCTCGGTGTTCGTGACCCACGACCAGGAAGAGGCGATGGAAGTGGCCGACCGCATCGTGGTGATGAACAAAGGTGTGATCGAGCAGATCGGCTCACCGGGCGACGTCTACGAAAACCCGGCCAGCGATTTCGTCTATCACTTCCTCGGCGATTCGAACCGCCTGCATCTGGGCGATGACAATCACGTGCTGTTCCGTCCGCACGAAGTGTCGCTGTCGCGGCATGAGCTGGAGGATCACCACGCCGCTGAAGTCCGCGATATCCGGCCGCTGGGCGCGACCACGCGGGTGACGTTGAAGGTTGAGGGGCAGAGCGATCTGATCGAGGCGGAAGTGGTGAAGGACCACGACAGCCTGACCGGTTTGGCGAAAGGTGAGACGTTGTTCTTCAAGCCGAAGGTCTGGCAGAAAGTCGCCAACGTTTGATCTCGCTCGTTCCCACGCTCTGCGTGGGAACGCCGCTATGGACGCTCCGCATCCACTGTGACGCGGAGCGTCACGGGATTCATTCCCACGCAGAGCGTGGGAACGAGCGAGCCGGGCAGTGGTTCAGACAGCCGCACGATTCGGATTGACCCGCACCACACCCGCCCGCGCCTCGATCTGCTCTTTCAGCTCATGCCGCATCCCGAGCATGAACGCCAGCTCGGCCACTACAAACAGCGGCCCGACAATCAGTCCGCTCAAGTCATCGACAAACGCCGGTTTGCGCCCTTCATAGTGGTGCCCGACAAACTGGATCGCCCAGCCGATCACGAACATCGCCAGACCGCTGCTGAGCCAGACCATGGTGCTCTGCTGCGCCAATACATGTCCGGCCCAGACCGATAGCCCCATCAACACGGTCATCAAAACCCCGAGCTTCAGTTCCAGACGCAGGTAAAACCACGCCGAAGCAAGGGCAGCGATCACCGCCGGGGAGATCCACAATCCGCCCACCGACCATTCCGGCCGCGACAACAGCACGGCCACCGCCACCACAATCAGCGGAATCCCGATAAAGTGGCTGGCGATGTTGCGCGGGTCACGGTGGTAAGCGGCGTATTGACTCAAATGATCGACGAGGCTTTTCATTGTTGTTCCTCCTGTAGGGTGATCGAATCATGCCCCGGGTTCACGGCTCGCTCTGTCAGGCAGGCGACAGTCTTTAGGAGAACGCATGGATAAGGTCTGGCGCGAGCGCCTGCTGACCGGGCAATGGTTCAGTCATCTGCCTTCGTCCTTTCAGGATAGTCTGCTGGCAGCGGCCCGGGAGCGGCGGCTGTCGGCGGGGCAGCGGCTGTTCCAGCGCGGTGATGCGCCGTGCGGGTTGTACGCGGTGCTCGATGGTGCGGTGCGTATCGGCGCGGTCAGCGAGCAGGGCAAGGAGGCGTTGCTGAGCCTGGTGGAAGCGCCGCACTGGTTCGGCGAAATCTGCCTGTTCGACGGCCAGCCCCGCACCCACGATGCCTACGCGGTCGGGTCTTGCACCTTGCTGAACATTCCCCAGGCCACGCTGCTGAAAATGCTCGACGAGCAACCCGTCTACTGGCGGCATCTCGCTCTGTTGATGAGCCACAAACTGCGCCTGACCTTCATCAATCTCGAACAGCTGAGCCTGCTGCCGGCCCCGGCGCGACTGGCCCATCGCTTGCTGATGATCGCCGAAGGCTACGGCGAACTCGATCCGCCACGCCGGGCGCTGCAACTGCCCCAGGAGCAGCTGGCGTCGATGCTGTCGCTGTCGCGGCAGACCACCAACCAGATTCTCAAGGAGTTGCAGGGGCAGGGGATTATCGGCTTGAGTTATGGCGAGATCGAAATCCTCGACGCTGTGCGACTGCGCGCGCTGGCGACCCTCTAAAAGACACCGACAATCTCTTGTGGGAGCTAGCCTGCTAGCGATTGCGGTCGATTAGCCAACATCGAGGTGGCTCACAGATCTAATCGCTAGCAGGCTAGCTCCCACAAGGAGTCTTGCGACCTTCTTATGAACCGCGATAAGTGGAGAAACCATACGGGCTCAGCAGCAACGGAATGTGATAGTGCTGATCCGTCTGCTTCACTTTAAAGATCACCGGAATCTCCGGGAAAAACGTCTCGTGCTTCGTCTTCTCGAAGTACTCGCCGGTCTTGAACACCACTCGATATTCACCCGCCTCGAACGGTTTGTTCGCCGGGAACAGTTCGGCGATCCGCCCCTGTTCATTGGTGGTGCCCTGCGCCAGCGGCTGCCAGTCCTGGCCGACATGGCGCTCCAGCGTCACGTTGATGCCCGGCGATGGCAGGCCGTTTTCCAGATTGAGTACATGCACGCTCAGCGGATTGCCGGCGGCCAGCGCCAGGCTCGAAAAAGCGCTCAGGCCGAGCGCGGCAAAAGTCATGCGCAGTGGGGTCATGGTGATGCTCCTGGGTTCAAATACGGTTGATGGAAAGGCCGACGATGTCGGCAGCCTTGATCGCGCAGTTCTCGTCTTGCTCGCCGCCGCCGGAACCGGCCACGCCCATGGCGCCGACCAGTTCCTTGCCAGCGAACAGCGGGATGCCGCCGCCGAGCAACAACAGCTCATCGAGGGTGTTGAGGTTGGCGGTTTCCGGGTTGCTGCGGGCACGCTCGGCGAACAGCCGGGTCGGGGTTTTCGTTGATAGCGCGGTGTAGGCCTTGCGTTGGCTGGCGACGGTGTTGTGCGGGCCGATACCGTCGCCGCGCAAGGTCACCAGCAGGTTGCCGCCACGGTCGAGCACCGATACCGTGCCGGTGCAGTTTTCCAGCGCCGTGTCGGCCAGCAGCCGTGCGGTTTTCAGATCGAGATCGGCGTGACGGGGCAGCTCAGGTGCGGCGATTGCGGCAGTGCCGAAGCTGATTGCCAGGCTGGCGATCAAGTATTTAGCAAACATGGGCAGGCTCCATAAGCGAAGGCCATCACCTTATCCGCCGGTCCCCGTCGAAACCTCGTCAGTCGGATTACAAGTTTGTAATGGGCAACGGCGGCGAAGGGGCCTAGCCTGTGCCTCTGATCAATCGAGGTGTGCCATGCGTTTGCTGGTCGTAGAAGATGAAGCCAAAACCGCGAATTTCATCGCCAAAGGGCTGGGTGAGTCGGGTTTTGCCGTGGACGTGGCGCTGAATGGCCTCGACGGTCGCTACTTTATTGAGCAGCAGGAATATGACCTGATCATCCTCGACGTGATGCTGCCGGGCCTTAACGGCTGGCAATTGCTCCAGCTGATCCGCCAGCGCGGCGCCACGCCGGTGCTGTTCCTGACAGCGAAGGACGCCATCGAAGACTGCGTGCGCGGTCTCGAACTGGGTGCTGATGACTATTTGCTCAAGCCGTTCGCCTTCGCCGAATTGCTCGCGCGGGTGCGCACGTTGTTGCGGCGCGGGCCGATGCGCGAGGCCGAGTCGTACAACATCGCCGACCTGGAAATCGACGTGCTGCGCCGCCGGGTCAGCCGTGGCGGCCAGCGCATCGCCCTGACCAACAAGGAATTCGCCCTCCTGCATTTGCTCGCCAGCCGCCAAGGTGAAGTGCTGTCGCGTACGCTGATTGCTTCGCAAGTGTGGAACCTGAATTTCGACAGCGACACCAACATGGTCGAAGTCGCGGTGCGCCGGCTGCGTTCGAAAGTCGATGATCCGTACATGCCTAAGCTGATCCACACCGTGCGCGGGGTCGGCTATCAACTCGAAGCGCCCGACGATGCGCGCTAGATCCATCGCCTGGCGCCTGGCCCTGGCGTTCGCCGCCGTCTGTGCGTTGGTACTCAGTGCGATTGGCGTGTTCCTGTATCGCTCGCTGGCCTCGGAAATCGCCTGGCGCGACGACATGGCGTTGCTCGGTCGTCTGGAACAGGTGCGCGCGCTGCTCGCCGACAGCGACAGCCTCGACGCCTTGCAGGCGCGGCCACGGCTGTACCAGAACATGCTCGGCAACCTCGACAGTCTGCTGCTGGTGCAGCGCGCGGACGGCTCGAATGTGATCACGATCAACCCTCGCCAACGCGCACTGCCGTCCTTGCAGGCCATCCCCCGGGATCAACCGCCGCAACGCCGCGATGTGCTGACCTGGCAGGCGGCGGACGGTGTCGAACTGGCCTTGTTGTCAGGTCAGGCTCAAGGGCCGAACGGCGAAGCACTGACCGTGATCGCCGGCAAGGTCTTGAGCGAGCGCGAGCAGATGCTCGGCAGCTATCGCCTGCGCTTGTATCTGGCCGTCGGCCTGGGTGCCGTGCTCGCCTTCACGCTGGGTCTGGTGCTGTTGCGCCGTGGTTTGCGGCCTCTGCGCAAGCTGAGTGAAGCGCTGCGCGGCATCGACCTGCGCAGCCTCGACCAACGCGTCCCCACCGCCGGCACGCCAGCGGAATTGCTGGAACCGGTGCACGCGCTGAACGGCATGCTGGTGCGGCTGGACGACGGCTTCCAGCGCCTCTCACAGTTTTCCGCCGACCTCGCCCATGAAATCCGCACGCCGCTGCACACCTTGCTCGCAAGCAACGGCCAGGCACTGAATTATCCGCGCAGCAGCACCGAGTATCAGGAAGTGCTGGCGTCGAACATGGAAGAGTTCGAACGGCTCAAGCGCATGGCCGAAAACCTGATGTTTCTCGCCCGCGCCGAGCAGGCTGAGCGAGCGCTCGATCTGCGCACGCTGGAACTGCACGAAATCGGCGATGAGTTGTGCGACTACTTCGAGGCATTGGCCGATGACCGTGAAATCCGCCTCGAAAACACGCTCAGCGGAGAATTGCTGGCGGATCAGCAACTGCTGCAACGCGCCTTGGGCAACCTGTTGGCCAACGCCGTACGCCATGCCGACGCCGGCTCGGTCATCAGCCTGCGCCGGCGGGATGAGCTGGGCATGTGCTGGCTGCAAGTCCACAATCTTGGCCCGGTCATCGCAGAAGAGCATCTGGGCAAACTGTTCGACCGTTTCTACCGCGTCGACCCGTCCCGCGCGGAGCCAGGAGACTCCGGCGGATTGGGACTGGCAATCGTGCAGTCGATCATGCAGTTGCATGGGGGCCGGGTGCGGGTCAGCAGTGATGCAACGGGTACGGTTTTTGAGCTTGGATTTGTAACCAGTCGCTAATCGACCCGCACATGCCGTTTCATCTGAGCTAGACTCGCCCTGAATTGGCATCAAATGCGATGCATATTTCTTTATTTACGATTTATTGCACTGTATATAATGCACTGGTGTGTCATGGAACAGTTGGGCGAACTGATCAGAACTCTGCGCAAAGCGCAAAAACTCTCGCAACAGGCGTTGGCGCAACGTTACGGCATGAGCCGCGCCACCATTTCGGGTATCGAAAACAATACGATTTCTGAAATTGGTCTGCGCAAAGTCGAGGCGATCCTCAACGGCTTTGGCTATGAGCTGACGGCGGTTCCCGTGAGAGCGCAACGCCCGACACTCGACGCGTTGCAGAAGGTCAATTTCCATGACTGAGCCGACAGATCGCTTGCACATCACAGTCGCTGATAGCCCGGTCGGAACGCTCGGTCGAGGGCAGCCGGGCATGGACAGTGTGTTCAGTTATCGCGAGGACGCCATCGACGAGAATGCAGTGTCGCTGACAATGCCGACCCGGCTGGAGAGCTACGGCTGGGAGCGGGGCATTCATCCCGTCTTCGAAATGAATCTGCCGGAAGGCGCGCTGCGCGATGAGCTGGTTCGACGCTTCAGTAAAGCAGTGCGCGGTTTTGATGATTTCGCCTTGCTCGCTATCGTCGGACCGCATCAGTTGGGACGGCTGGCGATTACCAGCGAGTCGGCAACCGAGCGTCAGCCCGAAACATCATTGGCCGAGCTTTTGGTGCATGACGGTGCCCAGGGATTGTTCGATGATTTGCTACAGAAGTACGGCCAATACTCCGGGGTTTCGGGCGTACAGCCCAAAGTTCTGGTGCGCGACAGTGCGGCAGCAGTTGATCGCCTGACTCACCGAGGCTCCACACATCTGGTCAAAGCCTTCCGTCCCGAAGAGTTTCCCGAGCTGGCGACCAACGAGTACTTCTGTATGCGCGCCGCAGCGCTTAGCGGACTTGAAGTGCCAAAGTTTGAATTGAGTGAGCAGGGCAAATTTCTGGTGGTCGAGCGTTTTGACCTGATTGAGCACGGCTATCTGGGTTTCGAGGACTTCTGCGTACTCAATGGCTGGCCTTCCAGAGCCAAATACGATGGTTCTTACGAAGGCGCTGCCCGACAGATCAAGGCCTTTGTTTCGCCTGCGCTGTTGAGTCAGGCGCTGGAAGCTTTTTTCAAGATCGTAGCGCTGTCGGCGGGACTGAAAAATGGCGATGCGCACCTGAAGAACTTCGGTGTGCTGTATGACCAATGCGGTGCGCAGGCTTCGATCCGGCTGGCCCCGGCTTACGACATCATCACCACATCGGTTTACATCAGGAACGACAGCCTGGCCTTGCTGCTGGGCGGGTCGAAGGCATGGCCCAAGCAGAAGGCGCTCATCCGCTTCGGCCGTACGGCGTGCAATCTCACTGAAGGCCGGTGCAATGAACTACTGCAGCAGGTTGTTCATGGCATGCAGACGGCGATGGCGGAAATGCTCGAGCATTGCCGAACCCATCAGTCATTCGCCGAGGTGGGTACGGCAATGATCGAGCAGTGGGAGTCCGGGATTGAACGCAGTCTGACCAAGGGTTGAATGCCCATGTGCGCTCAGCGCAACTGATCCCGAAACTGCCCCGGCGTCATCCCGGTCCAGCGTTTGAACGCGCGGCTGAAGCTGCTGGTATCGGCAAATCCCAACAGATAACTGACCTCGCTCAGCGAGCATTGCGGATCGCGCAGGTGCAGCAGCGCGAGGTTCTCGCGGCTTTCATTCAGCAGGGTGTCGAAGCGACAACCCTCGTCCGCCAGGTGCCGTTGCAGGCTGCGCAGGCTCAGGTGCAGGGCCTGGGCGATGCGTTCAGCGCTGGGTTCGCCTTCGGGCAGTTGTTCTTCGATGGCGTCGCGCACCTTGCGCTCCCAGGTCAGCGGCTTGAGTTGGGCGAGGGTGCGTTTGAGCACTGCTTCGTTGTGCTCGGCCAGTTCAGGGTTGGCGTCGTCGAGGTGACTGTCGAAGTCGGCGAGGGCGAATTCGATGCGGTCTTCTTCGGCGGAAAAATGCACCGGCGAGCGGAACACCTTGTGCCACTGATGCGCATCGGCCGGCTCCGGGCGGCGCAGGTACACCGCCAGTGGTGCGTAGTCGCGACCCAGGCGATTGCGGCAGGTGCGCACGTAGATCGCGGCAAACGCGTCGATGGCCTCGAAGGCGGGCGCCGGGTTGTCGGCCGGAATTTTCAGGCGAAACCGATAGCGGTCTTCGGTGCGGGTCAGCTCCAGTTCCAGCGCGTCGCTGACCACCTGGTGATAACGCACGATCCGCTCGAACACTTCCCGCAGGCTGCCGCTGGCCACTAACGCATAGCCCAGTGCGTGAAAGGTGGTGGGGCTGACGAACCGCGACACCCGCAAGCCGATTGCCGGATCGCCGCTGACCTGCACCGCGATTTCCCACAGACGCGTGGTGGCGGACAACGGATAGCGGGCGTTCGGGTCGTCCATCAGTTGCGGATCGAGCCCGGCCTGCTGACACAGGGCAGTGCTGTCCAGCCCCAGCGCGTCGAGTTGCTTGCGCAGGGCACGGGTCCAGCTAGCGAGAGAAGTCGGTTCCTTCATGCTGATTGGCGCTTCCGGTCAACAGGTTGGCGTTCTCGGCTACCGCGTTTGGAGTCCGCGCGGGGCAGGATGCGAACATCAATAACCAGAGGATGGAAGCATGGACCGTACTTCTGCAAGTCCCCAGCGACACAATGCTGCCCAGCGATCAGCGCATATTCGCGAAGTGGTGCTGGCCAAGGGCGTGGAACTGCGCGAGCGCTACCCGATTCTCAAGCATCAGGATGCACTCGGCGCCGGGATTCTCGCCTTTGCTCTGGCCGGAATGATCGGTTCGGCGGCGCTGTATATCAGCGGGCACCTGGCGTGGTGGGTATGCCTGTTGCTCAACGCGTTTTTCGCTTCGCTGACCCACGAACTCGAACACGACCTGATCCACAGCATGTATTTCCGCAAACAGCGCGTGCCGCACAACCTGATGATGGGCCTGGTATGGCTGGCGCGGCCGAGCACGATCAACCCGTGGATCCGCCGCCATCTGCACCTCAATCATCACAAGGTGTCCGGTACCGAAACCGACATGGAAGAACGGGCGATCACCAATGGCGAGCCTTGGGGTTTCGCGCGGTTGCTGATGGTCGGCGACAACGTGATGTCGGCGTTCATCCGCATGCTGCGGGCCAAGACCTGGGCGCACAAGTTCAGCATCATCAAACGCACTTTGAAGGTCTACGCGCCGCTGGCGCTGGTGCATTGGGGGGCGTGGTATGTGTTTCTCGGGTTCCATGGGGCCAATGGCATCGCCTACCTGATGGGCTCGCCGATCGAATGGTCGGCGACCACGTTGTCGGTGATGCAGGTGATCGACATCGCCGCCGTGGTGATCATTGGCCCGAACGTATTGCGCACTTTCTGCCTGCACTTCATCAGTTCGAACATGCATTACTACGGGGATGTGGAGCCGGGTAATGTGCTTCAGCAATGTCAGGTGCTGAATCCTTGGTGGCTGTGGCCTTTGCAGGCGTTCTGCTTCAATTTCGGCAGCAGTCACGGGATTCATCATTTCGTGGTGAGGGAGCCGTTTTACATTCGCCAGTTGACGGTGCCGGTGGCGCATAAGGTGATGCGGGAGATGGGGGTTCGGTTCAACGATTTCGGGACGTTTGGGCGGGCGAACAGGTTTGTTCGCAAGGAAAATGAAGGGTTGGCGGGTAAGGCGATCGAGGTGAACTGACTTTGTGTTTTCGGCTGGAGATCCAGCCCTCACCCTAACCCTCTCCCGGGGGGAGAGGGGACTGATTGGGGGATATTGGGGAAGTACGCCGACGTGAACGAACTGTTCTGAATCCATAGTCGACTGGTTTTTTCAGGTCGATGTATAGCGAAAGACACCTCGGTAGGCTCCCTCTCCCTCCGGGAGAGGGCTGGGGTGGGTAAAGACCGGGTACATCCTTTACGTTTGAGACCGGGGACATGGTTTACAGGTATCAATCATGGTCAGGAGGTGCTGACCATGCCCTGGAATCAAGAGTCCCCGATGGATCAACGAGTGAAATTAGTCAGTGACTGGCTCAGTGGCAGCTACACCAAGAGCCAATTGAGCCGGCGTTATGGGGTCAGCCGGCCAACCGTCGATAAGTGGCTGGATCGGTATGCAGCGCTCGGTGTGGATGGCTTGAAAGAGCAATCCCGCAAGCCTTTGAACTGCCCTCATCAAACCCCGGATGAAATCATCGCCACATTGCTGGCCAAGAAAAACGAGCATCCGGATCGAGGTCCCAAACAGATCATTGATCGCCTGCGAAAGTCCGATCCACAGATCCCATGGCCGGCCGCGAGCACTGCTGGTGAGTGGTTGAAGAAGGCTGGCTTGGTCATTGCGCGGCGCCCTTATCCTTTGCGCCCGCGTGCTCCGACGCATTTACGCCCGGCCGATGAACCCAACCAGACCTGGTGTGCCGACTTCAAAGGGCAGTTCAGGATGCAGGACGGCAATTGGTGCTATCCGCTGACCATTACCGATCAGATGAGCCGCTATCTGCTGCTCTGCCGGGCGTTGCCCGGCACGCACAGCGAGCCGACGCGACAGGGATTCGAATGGGCTTTCCGGGAGTTTGGATTGCCGGACGTAATCCGCACAGATAACGGGGCGCCTTTCGCATCGACCGGTTTGGCGCGGCTGTCGAAGCTGTCCGTCTGGTTCATCAGGCATGGCATCCATATCGAGACAATCACACCAGGGCGTCCTGACCAGAACGGTCGACACGAACGGATGCACCGCACCCTCAAAGCAGCGGTACTGCGAACACCTGCGGAAAATCTCGTACGCCAGCAGCTGGCCTTTGAAGAGTTCGTTCAGGACTTCAACCATGATCGACCACACACCGCACTGGGCATGAAACCGCCGGCTTCCGTATACAGACCTTCGTTGCGCCCGTATCCGGGCTACTTGCCCGCGGTCGAATATGGCCCTGAGGTTGAGGTACGCAAGGTTCGTTCGAACGGCGAGTTCAAGTGGAAGGGGCAACGAATGTTTTTGGGCGAGGCGCTGATCGGCGAGGACATCGCGCTGAAGGAAGTGGCTGATGACGTGTGGGAGCTGTACCTTTGCAACTTCTGTTTAGGCAGGCTTGAGCGCGGTGCCAACCGCGTATCAAGCCTGTAAAAGGTGTAAACGATGTCCCCGGTCTAATGTGTAAAGGATGTACCGGTCTCTACAGTGAGGGCAGCTCTTGATCTTGCCACCTCAATCCGGCTGAAACGGCGACTCACTCAAAATCACCCCGGTCTCCTCCACATACCGCTGCCAATGCTCGATCAGCGCCTCAAGCTTCTGCGGCTGACTCGACGCCAGGTCATGAATCTCCCCCGGATCACTCCCCAGGTCGTAAAGCTGCCAGGTCGCCGGCCCGACTGGACCGGGGATCCACACCGCCTTCCACTGCCCCTGCCGAATCGCCCGGCGCCCGAACAATTCCCAACCGGTAACGGTGTGTTCGTCATGCACCTGCGCCGTCTCGCCAGACAAAAAGCCCAGCCACGATTTACCACGCAACTGTGCCACCGGTTTGCCGTGCCATTGCTTGCCGGGATGGCGCACGCCGGCCAGATCGAGGATGGTCGGCGTGATGTCCATCACCGTGCCGAAACCATGGCTGATCTGCCCCTTCAGCGGCAGCTGCGGATAGTGCAACAGTGCCGGAACGCGAATCCCGCCCTCGGTGGTGAACGCCTTGAACAGGCGCGACGGCGCGGTGGCCACCTGCGCCCAGTTCGGCCCGTACCAGACGTAGGAGTTGGCGCGTCCGATGTTGTCGAGGCTGTTGTCGTAATGCTGGCTCAGATAGGTCACCAGCTCCGGGCCGAATTTCGGGAAGGCCTCCAGCAGCGCGCCTTCGGCACCGTTGTCGGACATGAACAGGATGAAGGTGTTGTCGAGCTGGCCCTGCTGGCGCAGATAGTCGACGACGCGGCCGATGTTCCAGTCCATGCGTTCGACCATCGCTGCGTAGACTTCCATCGCCCGGGCGGAAATGCGTTTTTGTTCATCGCTCAGCGCGTCCCATTGCGTGGTCAGCTGGATCAGCGGATGCGGCTCGACATCCGGCTCGATCAGCCCAAGCGATTTGAGTTTTTCCAGACGCTCGAGGCGCAAGACTTCGGGGCCCGCGTCGTAGCGGCCACGGTATTTTTCGACGATGTCGGCGGGCGCCTGCAACGGCCAGTGCGGCGCGGAAAACGGCAGGTAGGCGAAGAACGGCCGGCTCTGGTCGCGCTCCTTGAGGTACTGCAACAGCTTGTCGCCGAAAGCGTCGGAGGAATAGAAATCCTTGGGCAATTCGTCGATGAACGTGTCGTCTTCGATGTACAGCGCCGGGGTGGATTTCAGCAGGCCGGGCGTGTGTTCATCGTAGGTCGGTTCGAATCCGTAGTGGTTCGCCGCGCCGGGCAGCAACGAGAACGAGCGCTCGAAGCCTCGGGCGTGAGGCGCCAGTTCGGCGGTCAGGCCCAGGTGCCATTTGCCGCTCATCAAGGTCTGGTAACCGGCCTCGCGCAGCAACTCCGGCAACGCGACGACACGGTCGTTGAGATAGCCTTCGTAACCCGGTTTGCCGATCAGCTCCGGGGTCAGGGTTTCGGCCATGGTGCCGATGCCGGCGATGTGGTGGTCGGTGCCGGTGAGCAGCATCGAGCGGGTCGGCGAACAGGTTGGTGCAGTGTGAAAATCGGTCAGGCGCAGGCCATTGTTGGCCAGGGCATCGAGGTTCGGCGTGGCGATTTCGCCGCCGAACGCGCCGATGTCGGAGAAACCGAGGTCATCGGCCAGAATCACCAGAAAGTTGGGACGTTGCGGCATCAACAGGCTCCTGTTCAGCAGGCAATGAACGACAACGGCAGATCACGGATCTGCACCGGTGCGCTCGGTTGGTAATGGTCGTCACTGGTCAGCTCGTGCAGCAGTTCTTCGCGCAACTGGTGGAAGTCGAAACTGCTGCGCTGGCGCGGATGGGGCAGGGCGATGTCCACCACCCGCTTGATCCGGCCGGGGCGCGGTTCCATCACCACCACGCGGTCGGCGAGGAAAATCGCTTCCTCGACATCGTGGGTGACCAGAATCGTGGTGATCTTTGCCCGCTCGCGAATCGCCAGCAGTTCGTCCTGCATCTGCTGGCGGGTCAGCGCATCGAGGGCGCCGAAGGGTTCGTCGAGCAACAGGATCCGTGGGCTCGCCACCAGACCGCGAGCAATCGCCACGCGCTGGGCCATGCCGCCGGAGAGTTGATGCGGGTAGGCGCGGGTGAAGTCGCGCAGGCCCACCAGTTCGATGAAATCGTTGACGCGTTGCTGCTTTTCAGCGGCGCTCAGCGGCTCGTTGACCAGGCCCAGGCCGATGTTGTCGGCTACGGTCAGCCACGGGAACAAACGGTGCTCCTGAAACACGATGCCGCGCTCGCCGCCGATGCCGCTGACGGCTTTGCCATCGACCGTGATCTGCCCGCGAAACTGCGTGTCGAGGCCCACCAGCAAACGCAGCAGGGTGGATTTGCCGCAGCCGCTGGAGCCGACGATGGCGACGAATTCGCCCTCGGCGATGTCGAGGTTGAATTCGCGAATCGCCTCCAGTTCGAAACCGTCGACGTCAAAGGATTTGCCTACATGGTTGAAGCTGACAATCGGTGCGTTCATGCGTGTCTCCAGCGGGTGGCGCGGATTTCCAGGCGTTGGCCAATGAGGTTGAGCAGGGCGCCGGTGAGGCCGACCAGGAGCATCCCGGCCATGATCAGGTCCATGCGCAGCAGTTGTTGGGCGCCGATCATCTGGCTGCCGATGCCGCCGTTGGACGGCATGAAGTATTCGGCGCCGATGGTGCCGAGCCAGGCGTAGATCAGGCTCAGGCGCAAGCCGGCGAAAATCCCCGGCGCGGCGCCCGGCAATACCAGTCGACGCAGGCGCTGGCCGAGGCTCAGGCGCAGGACCTGCGCGGCTTCGTTGAGTTGTGGCGAGAGGTTGGCGACGCTGCGTTGAGTCGCGACAAACAATGGAAAGAAAGCGGCGAGGGCGACGAACACCCACTTCGCCAGTTCGCCTAGACCGAACCAGGCGGTGAGCAGCGGCACCCAGGCGAAAATCGCGATCTGGCGCAGGGCGGCGAGGGTCGGGCCGAGCACGCGTTCGCTGGTGCGCGACAGACCCAGCAGCAAACCCAGCACGAGGCCGAGGCCGCCGCCAATCAACAGACCACCTAGTGTGCGGCCCAGGCTCAGGGCCATGCCCGAGATCAACGTGCCGTCGAGCAATCCGTTTTTCGTCGCCTCAAGCACCACCCACGGACTGACCAGAATGTTGGCATCGATCCATTGCTGATCGACCGCCAGTTGCCACAGCGCAAACAGCGCCAGCGGCAGCAGCCACGGCTGTACGCGTTGCCAGCCTTCGTAGCGTGGGCCGCGACGGATTTCTGCCGTGGCCGGGTGCGGCCAGTGCACCAGTTTTTTGTCCAGCAGACCGATGCCGCGATCCATCGCCACGCCGATCAGGCCGATTACGACGATGCACACGAAGACGATGTCGAGCATGAACAGCTGTCGCGCCCAGACCATCAGGTAACCGATGCCTTCGCTGGAGGCCAGCAGCTCGACGGCAAGCAATGAAGTCCAGCCAGCGGCGAGCGCCAAGCGTACGCCGGCCATGAATGCGGGGAGGGCGGCGGGCAGCACCAGTCGGCGGATCAACAGTCGTGGAGGCAAACGTAAAACAGCGGCGGCTTCGCGCAGCTTGGGTTGCGCATCGCGCACGCCGACCAGCGTATGCAAGGTCACCGGAACCACGATGGCCTTGATCAGCACCACCAGTTTCAGCGTTTCGCCGATGCCGAAAAACACCATGAACAGTGGAATCCACGCCAGCGTCGGCACCTGGGCCAGGCCGGCGAAAGTCGGGAAGATCAAGCGTTCGAGACGACGGCTGAAACCCAGCGCCGCACCGAGTACCGCGCCGGCGGTAACGCCCGCCAGCAAGCCCCAGAACAACCGTTGCAGGCTGATCCACAAATGACTCCACAACTCGCCCTGGGACAGCTCGATCGCGCTGTTCCACACCAGCGATGGCGCCGGCAGAATCTGTTCGCTCATCCATTGATTGCGCGCCGCCAGCCACCACAGGGCGAACAGTCCGAGCGGTAATATCCAGGGTAAAACGCGGTGGCTCAGGCTTGGCCAGGTACGCCGGCTTTTCAACGGCGGTGCGGCCAGTGGCAGGCTGAGCAGGGATTCACGGGCCATGGGTGACCTCCGTTGTCGGGTTGGATCGAGTCAGCGGAATTAGCTAAAAACCAATTGTTATAAGTGAGTTAGAAAATAATCATTTTGGAGATAAGCAGCGCCATTTAAGGCCTCCAGCCCTGCGCGCATCCAATGCATTCGAAGAATATTTTCGATGCTCTCCATGCATACGGCTCTGCATGTCCCGACTTTGCTGGCTTAGCTTGAAAAGCTATAAAAATGTGCTTTTTAAGTATTTAAGCGCTGATACGGATTGCGCCTACTTTCGGCTCCTCAATGCCCGCCGTGATCAGGAGCCGCACCCATGAACCTTCCCTTCAAACGTGTCATCAGTCTGTTTGCCGCGCCGGCACTGGCGGGTCTGCTGGCGTTCTCTGCCCAGGCCGACGAGCTCAAGGAAATCAGGATTGCCGTGCCTGATCTGAGCGCCGGTACCCAGCACAGCGGCGGGGGCATCGTGGACGTGCTGCGCGATCAGCAGATTTTCGAAAAGGCTTTCGCCGATCAGGGCATCAAGATTCAGTGGAGCTTCTTCAAGGGCGCCGGACCTGTGATCAACGAGGCGTTCGCCAACGGTCAGGTGGATCTGGCCTATCTCGGAGATCTGGCGGCCATCATCGGCAAGTCCAACGGTCTGGATACGCGCCTGCTCAGCGCCAGCGCCCGGGGTGTGAAGCAATACCTGGGCGTGGTGCCGGGTTCGGGGATCAAGACGCTGCAGGATCTCAAAGGCAAGCGCGTGGCGATCTTCCGGGGCACCGCGACCCAGTTGTCGTTCGATGCGGCGCTGGCCAGCGTGGGCCTGAGCGAGAAGGACGTGAAAGTGATCAACCTCGATTTCAACGCAGCGGTAGCGGCGCTGGCGGCGAAGCAGATCGATGCGTCGTGGGGCAGCTCCGGGCTGACTGCATTGCAGGCCAAAGGCTTGGCCGAGTTGCCGCTTAACACCAAAGACCTCGGTGGCGCCGGCAGTGTGCAGTCGGTGCTGGTGGGTACCGGCAAGTTTGTCGATGGGCATCCGGAAGCCGTGGCAAAACTGCTCAAGGCGCAGCAGCAGGCGGTGGAGTGGTTGACGCAGGACAGCAACAAGGACGCCTATGTGCAGCTTGTGTCGGGGCTGGCGAGCTATCCGCCGGTGATCCTGACCCAGGATCTGAAGGATCAGAACCTGAGCGAAGTGTTCCCGTCGACACTGGACCCGCTGTTCCTCGAAAACCTGCAGGGCAAGGTGGACCTGGCGGCGCAGCAGAAGCTGATCCGCAAGCCGTTCAAGGTGAACGAGTGGGTCGCGCCTGAGCTGGCGGCTGCGAAGCTCTGAATTTTTAGCGTCAGAACAGCCCTCATCGCCAGCAGGCTGGCTCCCACAATTGGATTCATTTTCATGTGGGAGCCAGCCTGCTGGCGATGACGACCTCAGACCGCGACGCTGATCGCCTGTTTATCCACCGCCACCAGCGTCTCGATCATCGCCCGCGCCGCCGGCGACAAGCGGAATCCCGTGCGGCTGACGATCCCGCACCGCGCATTCATGCTCTCCAGGTTCTGCGGCAGGTTGCGCCAGTGCAGCAGCGCCAGCGAGCCCTGGGCGATGTCCTCGACAAACGCCTCTTCGGTGCCAACGCCAATCGCGTTGGATTGCAGCACCACTTTCACCAGCGCCGGAAAATGCTCGGTCTCGATGGTCGGTGAAAAATCGATCCGCCCGCTGAGATTCGCCAGCAGTTTGCGAATGCCTGGCGGGATCAGCGTGGTCGCCAGCGGGTAGTCGAACATGTCGTTGGTCGACAGGCTTTCCTTGGCGAGCAGCGGATGCCCCGGCCGGCAGAAAAACACCCCGCGCTTGGGCGTCAGCGGCTGGGTCTGGAAGTTCGGGTCGGACTCGAAATGGCGGATGTCGGCAATGAAGAATTCGATCTCCTCGCGGCTCAGGGCGCGGCTGAGTTTTTCCCAGTTATCCACCTGAAAACAGGTGCGCACTTTCGGGTGCGCATTGATGAATTGCGCCACCGCGTCCGGCACCAGTTTCACTGCCGGCGCCGGGCCGCAACCGAAGTGCAGTTCGCCGGCGTCGAGCTTGGTCATCTGCGTCACCTCGGCGCTGAGCAATGCCGCGCCCTGCACCAGGGTCAGGGCGTGCTGAAGCACCACCTGGCCTTCGGGCGTCGGGCGCAGATCCTTGTTGCCGCGATCCACCAGCACGCAGCCGAACTCCTGCTCCAGCCCTTGAATGCTGCGGCTGAATGCCGGTTGAGTGATGCCCATGGCGTCGGCTGCGCGGACAAAACTGCGGTGTTCGTTGAGGGCGATGAAGTAGCGCAACTGGCGAAGATCCATATGCTTTTCCGGCATCCTAAAAATAGCTCGAAGGCATTTGCGACGAGGTTGCTTGAGGTTTTAAATGCAAGCTCTTATTCCGTCAACGAAGCATGTGAATATCTATTAGATGTAAATGGAATATAGATAGAGCGTTGTTTCGCTGCCGTCCAACCGCAAGCAGTCGATGAGGGTCTACCCATGAGCAATGCCGCACTCGCTGTAAAACCCGCTGTCCACACGCTGGACGTTCATCCGGTGGCCGGCCGTATCGGCGCCGAAATCCGTGGCGTGCAGCTGTCCGGTGAGCTGGATGCCGCGACGGTTGAAGCCATTCAACAGGCGTTGATCCAGTACAAGGTGGTGTTCTTTCGCGAGCAGACCCAGCTCGACGATCAACGTCAGGAAGCCTTCGCGCATCTGCTCGGCGAGCCCGTAGCGCACCCGACCGTGCCATCCCGCGAGGGCACCCGCTATCTGCTGGAACTGGACGGCGCCGAAGGGCAGCGCGCCAACTCGTGGCACACCGACGTGACCTTCGTCGATGCCTACCCGAAAGCCTCGATCCTGCGCTCGGTGGTGGCCCCGGCGTTCGGTGGCGACACGCTGTGGGCGAACACCGCGACCGCGTACAACGAACTGCCGACTGAATTGCGTGAGCTGGCAGACAAACTGGTGGCCGTGCACAGCAACGAATATGACTACGCCGCCGTGAAGCCGGACGTGTCGGCGGAAAAGCTTGAGCGCTATCGCAAGATCTTCACCTCGACCGTCTACGAGACCGAGCACCCGGTGGTGCGTGTGCACCCGATCAGCGGCGAAAAGAGCCTGCTGCTGGGGCATTTCGTCAAGCGCATCAAGGGTTATTCCCAGGCCGATTCGGCGCACCTGTTCGGCTTGCTGCAAAGTCATGTGATCCGCCAGGAGAACGTCGTGCGCTGGCGCTGGAAGGCCGGTGATGTGGCGATCTGGGATAACCGTTCGACGCAGCATTATGCGATTGATGATTACGGCACTCAGGATCGGGTGGTGCGTCGGGTGACGCTCAAAGGGGAAGTGCCGGTCGGGGCGAATGGGCAGCGTAGCCAGACCATCAAAGGGCGTGAGTAAGAGCAGAAGATCAAAAGCCCCTCACCCCCGCCCTCTCCCGGAGGGAGAGGGAGCTGACCGAGATGTCTGGCGCCATACATCGACCTGAAGGATCAAGTCGATTATGGATTCAGCAAAGCTCATACAGGTCAGCGCAAATCACCAATATCCCGCGGTCAGTCCCCTCTCCCTCCGGGAGAGGGTTAGGGTGAGGGGGCTCTTGCTCTTGCCTTCGCTCGATCACTACCAAACGCCAATCTGAACGAGCTTCTCGGTCTCGGGCTCCCCATAGCGAAACCGCTGCCCGCGCAAATCAATCTCCTGATGACTGATCGTCGTGCGCCGCTTCAACC
Source organism: Pseudomonas sp. 9.2(2024) (assembly GCF_039695385.1). Classification (NCBI taxonomy): domain Bacteria; kingdom Pseudomonadati; phylum Pseudomonadota; class Gammaproteobacteria; order Pseudomonadales; family Pseudomonadaceae; genus Pseudomonas; species Pseudomonas sp. 9.2(2024). The sequence goes on from NZ_CP155585.1 coordinate 475,555, forward strand.
CGCGCACCCACTCGAACAGATACCCCGCATGCTCCTCGCGCACCGCCGCATACGCCGGGTCCGCGCCCAGATCCTGCAGCTCCTGCGGGTCATTCAACAGATCGAAAAGCTGCGGCCGGAAGCCGTCGTACGCCAGGTATTTCCAGCGTTCACTGCGCACCATGGTCATGCGGCAACGGTCGATCGGCTGGCCCAGTCGCTCCCGTGCCGGGGCCTGGAAGGCGTAGTCGTATTCGCTGATCGCATAGCGGCGCCAGTCAGGATTTTCACCGTGCAGCAGCGGAATCAGCGAGCGACCTTCCAGGCGATGCTCGGCCCCCGTAACGCCCAGCGCGTCGAGAAAGGTCGGCACGCCGTCGATGGTTTCCGCCAGTCGCTCGTCCACGGTGCCCCGTGTGACATCCGCCGCCGCACGCGGGTCGCGCACGATCAATGGAACGCCCACCGCCTGCTCCAGCAAAAACTCCTTCTCGCCCAGCCAGTGATCGCCCAGGAAGTCGCCGTGATCGCTGGTGAACACAATCAGCGTGTCCTCCCAGCGGCCGTTGCTTTGCAGGAAATCGAACAGCCGCCCCAACTGATCATCGACCTGTTTGACCAGGCCCATGTACGTCGGGATCACGTTCAGTCGTACCGGATCTTTGGAGAAATTCAGGCTTTCCTCATGCTGGCGAAAGGCCTGATAGACCGGGTGGTCGCTTGGAGAGGCATTACGTACCGGTTCGAGAATCGATTTCGTACTGTACAAAGTGTGGTACGGCGACGGTACAATGTAGGGCCAGTGGGGTTTGATATAGGACAGGTGTAAAAACCACGGTTTTTCACCTTGCTCACCGATGAAGTCGATGGCTCGATTTGTAGTGTAGACAGTCTCTGAATGTTGCTCGGGAATTCGTGCCGGCAAATGGGCATTACGCATTTTCCAGCCGCTGAGGATTTCGCCGTTGTCGCCTTCGGCCGCGTTGGCCCAGTCATGCCAGGGGTTACGCCCTTCGAAACCCTGCTCGCGCAGGTAGTGGGTGTATGGCGCGGATTCGCGTTTGTCATCGAACAGCGGGTTGTCGGGGAAGATGCCGTCGTGACGAAAGTACGGCTCGAAGCCGACTTCATTGAGCACTTCGGCCTGGGCGCTTTCGGGGTTGATCGCCAACCGCTGCAAGGCGTCCACATTGGCCGTGGCGTGGGTCTTGCCGACCAGCGCAGTACGAATGCCGTGGGGTCGCAGGTAATCGCCGATGGTCAGTTCTTCCAGCGGCAGCGGCACGGCGTTCCACGCCACCTGATGGCTGCTGACATAGCGCCCGGTGTAGGCCGACATCCGCGACGGTCCGCAAATCGTGCCTTGGGTGTAGGCACGGCTGAAGCGCACGCCGGCCGCAGCCAGGCGATCGATGTTCGGGGTGTGCAGGTGTGGGTGGCCGTAGCAGGACAGGTAATCGCGGCGCAGTTGATCGCACATGATGTACAGCACGTTGCGCACAGGGTTTTGCGGGTTGGACATGGGGTTCACCAGTCAGAAAGACAGGCGAGGTTTTTCGCTTTCGGCGAGGGTGTTCGGCAAGTGCATTCGGGGAATGCTTGCCATGCATGAAACGCATGGGCTCAGACGGCGAGGTTCGCCAGTGAGCACACCTCCTCATCCACCGCATCGATCGCCTTGATCTGCTCGATCATCGCCTCGGCCAACGGTGACAACCGATACCCGGCGCGGCTGACGATTCCATAACGGGTGTAAAGCTCCTCCAGATCATCCGCCAACCCTTCGACCTTCAAGCACACCAGCTCACCCCGGGCCTGATGCAGTGCATCCGAATAGGCGCCGACGATGCCGATCGCATCCGAACGCAACACCACGCCGAGCAGGCTGGCGCTGTTCTCGCACTCCACGTTCGGAACGAAATCCGGGCGACCACTGAGGTCAACGATGACCTTGCGCAGGTTTGGCGGGCGAATGCTGACGGCCAGTGGATAACTCATCAATTGCTCGGCGGTGACCCGATCCGATGCGGCCAGCGGATGCCCGGCGCGGCAGCAGAAATGCCATTTGCGCGGCCTCAACCGGTGGGTCAGATAATCCGGATCTGCCTCGAAGTGCCGAGTGTCGGCAACGAAGAATTCGAACTCTTCGCTCAGCAGCCGTTTGCTCAGGCTCTGCCAGTCATCGACCTGGTAATGCACCCGCGCTTTCGGGTAGCGGCCGATGAAGCTGCCGATCGCTCGGGGGATCAATCCTGCCGCTGGCGCCGGGCCACAACCGAAGCGCAATTCCCCCGCCTCCAATCCGTTGAACTGGCTGATCTCGTTGGCCATCTGCTGCGCACCGCTGACCAGTCGCCGCGCGTGTTCAAGCAGCACCTGGCCCTGTTTGGTCGGCGGCAATTCCTTGCGTCCGCGATCCACCAACTGGCAACCGACGCTGTGTTCCAGCGCCTGAATGCTGCGGCTGAATGCCGACTGCGACAGGTTCACCGCCTGCGCGCCCGCGACGAAGCTGCGTTGTTCGGCGAGGGCGATGAAGTGTCTGAGTTGGCGCAAGTCGATATGCATTTTTCACATAAAAAATATCCGGGAAATGCATTGGATATGCATTAGGTCGACTCCTTATAAAGGCAATCTCTTATGCAGTAAATCTTTGTAAAAACATAAATAAATAACTTAAAAGAATATGCGGCACGGAAGATGTCTGCGTGTTTTTTGACCAGGAGCAGTCCCATGAGTCCGTTGAACCTCGCTTCACCGCCGCCGCCACGACGGCTCAAACGTCTGCCTCTGGCCCTGTTGCTGGCGGGGAGTGCCAGCTGCACCCACGGCTACGCTGCGGAAACGGAAACCCCTGTGCCGGCACCGGCAGGCAAGACCGCGACCGCCACTTCGCAACTGGAAACCGTGACCGTCACCACCCGCCGTCGCGAAGAAAGTTCTCAGGACGTGCCGACACCCATGAGCGTGGTCAGCGGCCAGACTCTGGAGACGCAGCGGATCTACCGGATTCAGGATCTGCAGCAACTGGTGCCCAGCGTCAACGTCGCCTACATGCATGCGCGTCAGTCCAGCGTGTCGATCCGGGGCCTCGGCAACAACCCGGCCAGCGATGGTCTGGAAGGCAGCGTCGGGCTGTACATCGATAACGTTTATCTGGGCCGTCCGGGGATGGCGGTGTTCGACCTGATGGACATCGAACAGCTCGAAGTCCTGCGCGGGCCGCAGGGGACGTTGTTCGGCAAGAACACTACCGCTGGGGTAATCAACATCAGCACCCGCGCGCCGAGTTTTACCCCGGAGCGCAGCATCGAAACCTCGGTCGGCGAGGACGGTTATTTCCAGACCAAGGGCACGATTTCCGGGCCGCTCAACGATGTGCTGGCCGGGCGTTTGTCGGCCTATCGCACTCGTAGCGACGGCGACATCAAGAACGAATTCAACGGCCATGATCTGAACGGCGGTTCCCGCGACGGTTTCCGTGCGCAGTTGCTGTTCAAGCCCAACGAAAACTTCAACCTGCGCTGGATCGGTGATTACAACGAAGAGGATTCCAGCGCCGGCACCCGCGTGCTGTACAACACCGGGCCGACCATCAATGGCGTCAATCTCTACTCGGCCCGCGCCGCCGCTGCCGGCGCGACGCTGGTCAACGGCTCGCACCGCAAGGTCAATCTGGACAATGACCAGCACGTCACCGTGCATCAGGGCGGCACGTCGGTGGAGGCCAACTGGACCCTGCCGAGCGACTTCACCCTGACCTCGGTCAGCTCCTACCGCTTCTGGAATTTCACCCCGCGCAACGATGATGGCCTCAACGTGCCGGCAACCTACAACGCCGGGGTGTCGGTGGAGGACAAACAGTATTCCCAGGAATTTCGTCTCGCCTCGCCCAAGGGCGAGTTCTTCGATTACGTCCTCGGTGCCTACTATTTCGGCTCGGACCTGGACAACAAATCCTTCGCCTATTACGGCCCGCAGGCAGACATCTGGAACGGCACGCCACGGGGCGCGCTGGCCAACGTCAACAGCGTCGGCCGTGGCCATATCAAGACCGACAGCTTCGCGCTGTTCGCCCAAGGCACCTGGCACCTGACCCCGCGTCTGGATTTCACCGCCGGGGTGCGTGGCACCTATGAAGAGAAGAACGCCTGGGTCAATCGTGATGCACCGGTCGGTGGCGCCGCTGTCACGGGTGCCGCAGCCACTGCGCGACGCGGCCGGACCGGCGCCTACGATTCCGGCGACCTGAATCAGTACAGCTCCAGCCCGTCCGGATTGCTCAACCTCAGCTATCGCTTCACCGATGATCTGCTCGGCTACGCTACGTTGTCTCACGGCGAAAAATCCGGTGGGGTCAACCTTGTGGTCGGCTCGGCCCCGACCGCTGGTGCCGACTCGCTGCTTATCGGTACCGAGCGCGCCAACAACGCCGAACTCGGTTTCAAGAGCACGCTCTGGGATCGCCGTTTGCAGTTCAACGCCAACGTGTTCTGGACTCAGGTCAACGCTTACCAGACCAACGCCTACGACGACGTCAACCGTGTGCAATACCTGACCAACGCCGGTTCGGTGCGCTCGCGCGGCGTGGAGTTCGAGAGCACCGTGATCCCGTTGCGCGGCCTGACGCTGAACTTCAACGGCTCGTACAACGACGTCAGTTACCTCTCGTACAAGGACGCGCCGTGCCCGCCGGAGGTCAGCCAGGCACCGGGTGCTCCAGCCTCTTGCGACCTCAGCGGTCATCAGGTGGTCGGCGCCTCGAAATGGATCGGCAATGCCAACGGCAAGTACGAATGGAATATGGATAACGGCCTGCAACCTTACGTCACCGGCAGCTACGCGTTCCGCTCAAAAGCGGTGGGCACGGTCGAAGATTCCGACTACGGCCAGATCCCGAGTTACGCGGTGGTCAATCTCTCCACCGGCCTGCGCGGCGATTTCAATCAGGGTCAGTGGGACGTCTCGCTGTGGCTGAAAAACGCCTTCGACAAAACCTACTACACGACCCTGTGGACCGGCGGCAACGGCGGCTATGAAGGCCTGCTCGGTACGCCGCGTACCCTCGGCGTCACCGGTCGCTACGACTTCTGATCGATCCTTCAAGGAGCTGCATCATGTTGCGCATCAAAACCGCTTTACCGGTGTTGCTGTCCGGCGCAGTGCTCAGTGCCGGGGCGCTCGCCGCACCCAGCGTCTACCCCACCGGCGTCACCCGTTACGACCCGGCCAAGGCCTTCAATCAATATGTGATCTTCAGCGGTGCCGACAAGCAGACGCACCTGATCGACATGAACGGCAACGAGGTGAAGAACTGGCCGCAGTCAGGTTTCCCGTCGGCGATCATCGACCCGCAACTGGTGGGTGGCGAGCGTGGCCATGTGTTGCTGCAACTGAGCGAAAAGGATCCAGGCAAGCTCGGTTCCGCCGGTAACGGTCTCGGCAATCAGAGCGTCGGCGAGCTGGACTGGAATGGCAAAGTCGTCTGGCAGTGGGGCGACAAGGCCCCCGGTGGGGCGGCGCAACAGCATCACGATCAGCGTCGCCTGAGTAACGGCAACACCGTGGTGCTGGCGAACAAGGTGCACCAGGTCAAAGGCTTCAAGGTGCCCGAGGTGATCGACGATGCGATCTATGAAGTCAGCCCCGCCGGCGAGGTGAAATGGCAGTGGCTGGCGTCGGATCACTTGAACGAATTCGGCTTCACCGCCGAGCAGTTGAAGCTGGTTCGTGCCAGTGAAAATCCTGATTACCTGCACATCAACAACCTCAGCCTGGTCGGGCCGAACAAATGGTTCGATGCCGGCGACAAGCGTTTCAACCCGGACAACCTGCTGATCGATTCGCGCAATGCCAATTTCATCGCGATCATCGACAAACACAGTGGCAAGGTGGTCTGGCGCCTGGGGCCGAATCTGCCGTTGGCCAATCCGAAAACCGCGCAGAAAATCCCGCGCCCGGTGGACCAGTTCGTCGGTCAGCATGACGCGCACATCATCCCGGCCGGATTGCCCGGCGCGGGCAATCTGCTGGTGTTCGACAACCAGGGTTCGGCGGGGTACCCGAACGTCACGCTGGGGCTGATTTCCGGTTCGCGGGTGCTGGAGATCGACCCGATGAAAAATGAAATCGTCTGGCAGTACAGCGCGGCGAATTCGAAGCAGCCGGGGTGGGCGTTCTACAGCTCGTTCATCAGCAGCGCACGGCGCTTGCCCAACGGCAACACGCTGATCGATGAAGGCATGAACGGACGGTTCTTCCAGGTGACAGCCAGCGGTGAAAACGTCTGGGAATACGTCAGCCCTTATCTGGGCAAAGCGCCGGGCAGCGACGCGATCAGCAACTGGGTCTATCGGGCCCTTCCTGTGAGTTATGACTGGGTGCCGGCAGGAACTCCGCGCTCGGAGACGGCAGTGATTGCGCCGGCCATTGGTGTGCAACAAACCAATGCCAGTCGTTAGTTATTAAGAGTCTTCCGAATCGAAATAAGTTATGAGCGACATGAATAGTGCATATAGCAATTTCGTTGAAAAGTCGCGTGGACAATAAATGAATGTCCAACCATCCTGAGTGTCGTGAGTTTCCAGGAGGAAACTTGCTCTCATCGGAAGACACTTATCCAACGATAAAGGAAATCTCGTTATGTCGAGCATTAATGGCACTTACGTAAATGCCAACTCTGGCGCCAAGCTGGTTATCACCGACGGTAATGATTCCAATGGCAGCTTCAGCGGCACCCTCAGCCAGGGTGGCGTGAATTACGACATCCGTTACGGGAACTACCACTTCCAGAACAGCACCGGCAACCCGACCACAATCGCGGTGCTGGCTCAGAACGGAAATAGTGGTTATCAGACCTGGACGCTGTTTTCGCCTGATCACAACTACGCGAAACTCCGGGCTACCGGTTCCCGCGTGAACTTCGATGGTGAAGTGGTGAACTTGGGTGGTGAGTTTCTGAAGCAATAAGAAATTCCGTAAATCGAAGGCCGATGCATTAAACATGCATCGGCCTTTTTTATTTTACTTTTTATAAAGCTCGTCAACTATCACCTTGGAATTAGTTGTCACTGAATCCCGGGTCATCGATAACCCGATGCCTTGGATGAATACTTTTTATGCCGGGAAAGCATGTCGATTCCGGCGAATCGCTGGAAGCCTTGCGGGCCGTGGCTTTGGCGAAAATGACTGTTTCATATATTCCATAAACATCTATTCATAACATGAAAGATTACTTTCGGAGATAAGCCGCTGGCCCAATGATTGACCCATCGATCACGCCGTGGGGGATTCAACAAGCGGCGAATCGGCTAAGCGAAAAAACGCAAAGAGACCGCAGGGAGTAAATCAATGGGCAATGTCCAGACCGCCGCCAGCGCACAGGAGGTGCTGTGGCGCCAGGCGCCGAGCGGCGAGTTGGTCGATCTCGGCCGGCCCCATCGTGTGCCGTTGGGGCAGCTGCGTTTGCAGCGCGCGCCCAAGGGCATTCTGAGCCGCCGCGAAACGATTCTGCTCGGCGTTCTGGCGCTGGTGGTGCACGGCGCGGTGATCTACTGGATCAACCAGCATCCGACACCGGCGCTGCCGATCGTGCCGCCGGAAATTCCACCGATGACCATCGAATTTTCGCGCCCGGCGCCACCGGCACCACCTGTGGTTGTACCGCCGCCACCGGCACCGGTGGTCGAGCCTCCGCCCCCGGTGGAGGACGAACTGGCAACCAAGCCGCCACCGAAACCAAAGCCGATTCCAAAACCGAAACCGGTCGCCAAACCCGTACCGAAACCGGCGCCGAAAGCGGTCGAGCAACCACCGGCTCCGCCACAACCGGCCGCTCCGGTCGCCGCGCCGGCGCCACCTGCACCGCCGGCGCCTGCTCCGGTGACGCCGGCCTCGGCCAACGCCGCGTACCTGAAGAACCCGGCGCCCGAGTATCCGTCGCTGGCCCAGCGTCGCGGTTGGGAAGGCACGGTGTTGTTGCGGGTGCACGTGTTGGCCAGCGGCAAACCGGGCGAGATCCAGATCCAGAAAAGCAGTGGCCGGCAACAGCTCGACGACGCGGCGCTGGACGCCGTGAAGCGCTGGAGCTTCGTGCCGGCCAAGCAGGGTGATGTCGCCCAGGACGGCTGGGTCAGCGTACCCATCGATTTCAAGATTCATTAAACCGAAACCAATTTCGCGCTAAACGTTTACACGAGGGAACACATCATGACGTTACTGGCATCTCCACTGGAATCCATCGAAAGCGCGGTGATCTGGCTGCTGGTGGTCTTCTCTGTCGCCACTTGGGGCCTGGCATTGCTCAAGGCTTTGCAGTTCGGCCGGTTGAAGGCGCAGGACCGAAAATTTCACAAACGCTTCTGGGCGGCGTCGAGTCTGGACTCCGCCGCCGAGTTGAGCGAAACCCAGCCCGGCGCGGCAGCGCGGGTGGCACAGGCCGGTTATGCGGCGATACAAGTGGGCGAGGCGCCGCAGGCCAATGACCTGAGCCAGGCGATCAATCATCAGGATCGCCTCGAACGTGCCTTGCGCCAGCAGATCGTCCGCGAGCGCCGTTCGCTGGAAACCGGTCTGGCGGTGGTCGCGAGTATTGGCAGCACCTCGCCGTTCATTGGTCTGTTCGGCACGGTGTGGGGAATCATGGAAGCGTTGAAAGGCATCAGCGCGGCGGGCTCGGCGAGCCTGGAAACGGTCGCAGGGCCCATCGGTGCAGCGCTGGTCGCCACCGGAGTGGGGATCGCGGTCGCGGTGCCGGCGGTGCTGGTTTACAACTACTTTTTGCGTCGTCTGAAACTGACGGCGGCGGACCTGGACGACTTTGCCCACGACTTCTACAGCCTGGCGCAAAAGAGCTCGTTCCGCGTACTGATCCACCCGACCGCGCACAAGGCTGCGGCCCAGGGCAACGCAACAAAAGTGAAGGAGGCGTCCTGATATGGCCTTCTCCGCGCAAGACAGCGACGAGGTGCTGAGCGAGATCAACGTGACGCCGCTGGTGGACGTGATGCTGGTGCTGTTGGTGGTGTTCATCGTCACCGCGCCGCTTTTGACCAACGCGATACCGATCAACCTGCCGAAGACCGAAGCGGTGGCGCCGGTCGAGCAGAAAGACCCGTTGGTGGTGAGCATCGACGGTGCTGGAAAACTGTTTATCAACAAGGACGAAATCCAGCCGGATCTGCTGGAGTTCAACCTCAAGTCGGCCAAGGCCAAGGACCCGGAAGTGCGCGTGCAATTGCAGGCCGACGACGGGGTGAATTACGGCGAAGTGGCGCGAGCCATGGCTTCGATTGAGCGGGCGGGCATCACCAAGCTGTCGGTGATCACTGCACGATAAGGGTTTCACGTTTTTCCGGGGCCGTCTCCTTGGCAGGGTGCGGCCCCTTTTTTTGCCCAATGCTTAATATGCTTTTCAGGTCTTAATAAATAGCTTCTTATTCCTTAACGAATATATATCCCGTCCCTATACTCGTTCAGGAACAGACACGACGCAGGAGAGCTCCCCCATGCGCAACGAATCAATCCGTTATCTGATTGTGCCGGGCTGGCAAGGATCGCCAGAAGATCATTGGCAAACCCACTGGCAGAACAGCCTGCCCAACAGCGCGCGGGTGGAGCAGGCCGACTGGCTGACGCCGCGTCGTGAAGACTGGGTCGCGGCGCTGGCCGAGGCGATTGCCGCCGACAGCTCGCCGGTGATTCTCATCGCGCACAGCCTGGGCTGCATCACCGTAGCGCACTGGGCGGCCACCGCGCCACTGCATCATTTGCGTCAGGTGCGCGGGGCGCTGCTGGTCGCACCGGCGGATGTCGAGCGCCCGGCGTGCGTGCCGGCACTGCGCAATTTCGCACCGATCCCGACCGATCTGCTGCCGTTCCCGAGCCAGGTCGTCAGCTCCGACAACGACGCCGCCGTCAGTGCGCCGCGTGCGCTGGAACTGGCGCGCAACTGGGGCGCCGAGGCGGGGATTCTCGCCGGTGCCGGCCATATCAACGTGAAGTCCGGGCATCAACGCTGGGAGCAGGGATTCGCTTATCTGTATCGCCTGCAAAACCGCATGGAACACCACGCCCGGCGCCGTGCCTGATCACTTTTATTTTTTCAACGCCCCCGTCTCCCGGCGATTTGGGGCGGGAGTCTGCCATGAGTCTTGAAACCTTCGGTCAGCCGTTGCTGACCTTTCCCGATGCGGAAAAAAGTCCCCTGAGCATTCGCGCCAAGGCGCTGGTGTTCGTCGATCCACGCTCGCGCCAGTTGCGCGAGGAAATGGCCCAGCTCGCACCCCGCTCGATCTCGGTGTTGATTCGCGGCGAGACCGGCACCGGCAAGGAATTGCTCGCCCGCCACATCCACCGCGCCAGTGATCGCAGCGGCTTGTTTGTCTCGGTCAATTGCGGGGCGATCAGCCCGACCTACGCCGATGCCGAATTGTTCGGCTACGCCGCCGGCAGCTACAGCGGATCGGCCAGCAGTCGCGCCGGCTGGTTCGGTTCGGCCAACGGCGGCACCTTGTACCTGGACGAGATCGGCGACCTGCCGCTGCCGATCCAGATCAAGTTGCTATCCGCACTGGAAAATCACGAAGTCACCCGCGTCGGTGCGCATCAACCGAGCCCGGTGGACGTGCGGCTGGTCGCTGCGACCAGCATCGATCTGGCCCAAGCGGTGGCGGCGGGGAAATTCCACGAGCGGCTTTATCACTATCTCAGCGAAGGGCATCTGGAGCTGCCAGCATTGCGCGCGCGGGTCGGCGACATTCTGTCGTTGGCCGAGTACTTCCTCGGCATCTACAGCCAGCGCCTGGACCTGCCGGTGCCGCTGATCAGCGAGGCGGCGCAACAGGTGCTGGAGCAACACAGCTGGCCGGGCAACACCCGGGAGCTGGAAAACGTCATTCATTTTGCGCTGCTGGTGAGCACCGGCGACGAAATCCTGCCGGAGCACCTGAACCTGCCCGAGGTGTCTGGGCCGCTGGTTCAGATCGAACGTCAGGTGGCGAGCGTCAGCCTCAACGGCACCGTCGACGAACGTAAGGCATTGAAAGAATTGCTGTTGAGCCTGAGCGAGGCGTTGTAACCATTTTGTTCAACACGAACAAAATGGAATATGAAGCTGAATAAACGTTATTGTCCGGGAATAAAAAATCCCGGTATTGTCCGCTTCACGCCAGCAGTAGCACATCGCTGGCACACGTATTAATGCCGTCGTCGATGACGACCGTGATTTTCGATAAGGACACTGCATGAAAAAGGTTCTGTTGTTTACCGCATTGGCGGCTGCTCTGACTGCTTCCCTGGCCCAGGCCGGCGAGAAACTGGTGGTTGCTGCGACGCCGGTACCGCACGCCGAGATCCTCGAACTGATCAAACCGACCCTCGCCAAAGAAGGCGTGGATCTGGAAATCAAGGTCTTCACCGACTACGTACAGCCGAACGTACAGGTGGGCGAGAAGCGTCTGGACGCCAACTACTTCCAGACCAAGCCTTACCTGGACAGCTTCAACGCCGGCAAATACAAGGACGACAAGGCCAAGTACCTGGTGACCGTGCAAGGCGTTCACGTTGAACCGTTCGGTGGCTACTCGAGCAAGTACAAGGCCCTGGCTGAACTGCCGGACGGCGCCACCATCGCCATTCCGAACGAAGGCAGCAACAGCGGTCGCGCTCTGATCCTGCTGCAGAAGGCTGGCCTGATCGAGCTGAAAGATCCGAAGAATGCCCTGGCCACGCCAAAAGACATCGCCAAGAACCCGCACAACTTCAAGTTCAAGGAACTGGAGTCGGCCCTGCTGCCGCGCGTTCTGAAAGAAGTCGACCTGGACATGATCAACACCAACTATGCACTGGAAGCCAAGCTGAACCCGACCAAGGACGCCCTGGTGATCGAAGGTGCTGATTCGCCTTACGTGAACTTCCTGGTTGCCCGTGAAGACAACAAGAACAGCGACGCCATCAAGAAACTGGCCGCTGCCCTGACCAGCCCTGAAGTCAAAGCGTTCATCGAGAAGAAGTACAACGGCGCGGTACTGCCGGCGTTCTGATCCGACGCAACAGCAACCCCCTTCAAGGTTGAAAAAAACGCCGATGATCAGCGATGGTCATCGGCGTTTTTTTTGCGTGTGGATAACTCAGGCAGCGCTGGTTTTCAGCGCCCTGCGCAAGGCCACCAGCCATTTCACGAAATCCTGCGGGTCCGGTCGCTGCGGCACTTTTACGTCCATGTTCTCTTCCTTGTTATGGGGTTGGCCGGGGGAGTCTGGCCAAAAGCTGTTCGTCCTTGGAGGGCTTTTACGAAAAAAAGATCCGTCCTACAGCGAAAGGAAAAATAGCCTTCTTATTCTGTCGGAGCAAACCCGCAGGATAGTTTTTTGCGTGATATCAATATGCTTTAACGGTATTTAAATTCTTTTTCTTATACCTTTAAAGTCGGTGCCTGCCGGACAGTTACCCGCTGTCCATGGACTGCACCACCGTCGCTTACCGAGCGGCGTCAGGATGTTTCATGACCTTCGATTACGCATTTATCCTCAGCACCCTGCCGGCGTTTCTCAAGGCCGTGGGCGTGACGCTGCAGGTCGGTTTGATTGCCATTGGCACCTCGCTACTGGTGGCGCTGCTCAATGCGACGATTCTGGTGTTCCGCACGCCTTACCTGCAAAAACTGGTCGGGCTGTATGTGGAACTGGCACGCAACACGCCGCTGCTGATCCAGCTGTTCTTCGTCTACTTCGCGTTGCCGGCCCTGGGGATCAAGGTTTCCGGCTTCAGCGCCGCGATCATCACCATGACGTTTCTCGGCGGGGCCTACCTCACCGAAGTGCTGCGCGCCGGTGTCGATGCGGTGCCTCAGGCGCAGCTTGAATCGGGCCGCTCAATCGGCCTGTCCCACGGTCAGTTGCTGCGTTACGTGATCCTGCCGCAAGCGGGGATCCTCAGCCTGCCGTCGCTGTTCGCCAATTTCATTTTCCTGCTCAAGGAGACCACCGTGGTCTCGGCAGTGGCGGTGCCGGAAATTCTCTACACCACCAAAAGCTACATCGCGCTCTACTACAAAACCTACGAAATGCTCGCCGTGCTGACGCTGATCTGCGTGCTGCTGTTCCTGCCGCTGTCGCTGCTGTTGAGCCGTCTGGAAAGGAGGCTCCAGCATGGCCAGTTCGGGTCTTGAACTGCTCTGGGTGTCGTTGCCGCAACTGGCCAAAGGCGCCGGGCAAACCCTGTCGATCTCGTTCCTCAGTATCGCCATCAGCACCGTCGGCGGCGTGCTCTACGGCGTGCTGCGCACGCTCAACGTGACGTGGCTGAACGCGCTGCTGCGGATCTATCTGGAGCTGTTCCGGGCGATCCCGGTGCTGGTCTGGTTGTACCTGCTGTTTTTCGGCCTGCCGATTTTCTTCGGGCTGAGCCTGCCGAGCTTCTGGTGTGCGGTCCTGGTGCTGTCGCTGTGGGGCGCCAGCGAGGTTGGCGAAGTGGCGCGCGGTGCGTTGCATTCGTTGCCGCGCGGGCAGCGTGAAGCGGGGCTGTCGATCGGTCTGAACGCGGCGCAACTCTACGGTTACGTGCTGCTGCCCCAGGCGCTGAAACGCATGACGCCACCGACCATCAACGTCTACACGCGGATCATCAAGACCAGTTCGCTGGCGGTGCTGATCGGTGTGGTGGATGTGATCAAGGTCGGCCAGCAGATCATCGAGCGCACCTACGAATCGGTGCTGATCTACGGCGCGCTGTTTCTGTTTTTCTTTTTCATCTGCTACCCGCTGTCGGCCGCCTCGCGCGTGCTGGAGCGGCGCTGGACGCAAGCATGAGCGCATTGATCGAGTTTCAGGGTTTCAACAAATTCTTCGGCGAACAGCAGGTGCTCAAGGGCATCGACCTGCAAGTGAAGTCCGGCGAAGTCATCGTCATCCTCGGCCCCAGCGGCTGCGGCAAAAGCACCTTGCTGCGCTGCCTCAACGGTCTGGAAACCGCCCACAGCGGTCACCTGAAGTTCGCCGGCCGTGAATTGCTGGACAAGGCCACCGACTGGCGCGAAGTGCGTCAGCAGATCGGCATGGTGTTCCAGAGTTATCACCTGTTTCCGCACATGAGCGTGCTCGACAACCTGCTGCTCGGCCCGCTGAAAGTGCAGAAACGCGAACGCCGCGAAGCACAGCAACAAGCCGAAGCGTTGCTCGCGCGCGTCGGCCTGGCGGACAAGCGGGACGCCTTCCCGCGCCAGCTCTCCGGTGGCCAGCAGCAACGCATCGCCATCGTCCGCTCGTTGTGCATGAACCCGCGGGTGATGCTCTTCGACGAAGTCACCGCCGCCCTTGATCCGGAGATGGTCAAGGAAGTGCTGGAAGTGATTCAGGGCCTGGCCCGCGAAGGCATGACCCTGTTGATCGTCACCCACGAAATGGCCTTCGCCCGCGCGGTGGCCGATCGCATCGTGTTCATGGATGGCGGGCGCATCCTTGAACAGAACCCGCCCGAGCTTTTCTTTACGAACCCGCAAACCGCACGCGCGCAGCAGTTCCTGGAGAAGTTCTCCTACGTCGAAGCGCTGACTTCAACGACTTCGCCCACAACGACTCAACCCAAGGAACTGGAACTGCCATGAAAACTGCCAAAGCCCTATTTGCTTTACCGCTGATCAGCCTCGCGCTGCTGGCCGGCTGCAACAAGACCGAAGAACCGGCCAAGCCGAAAGTCGCCAGCGAAAGCACCGCGCCGGCCGGTTACCTGGACAAGATCAAGGCCCGCGACAAACTGATCGTCGGCGTGTTCACCGACAAGCCGCCGTTCGGTTTCGTCAACGAAGCGGGACGCTATGTCGGCTTCGATACCGACATCGGTCGTCAATTCGCCAAGGATCTGCTGGGCGATGAAAACAAGGTCGAGTTCGTGGCCGTGGAACCGGCGAGCCGCATTCCGTTCCTGCAAAGCGACAAGGTCGACCTGATCCTCGCCAACATGACCGTGACCCCGGAGCGCAAGGAAGCGGTGGAATTCACCAACCCGAACCTCAAGGTCGCGGTGCAGGCGCTGGTGCCCCAAGGCAGTGAGGTGAAAAAGCTGGATGACCTGGCGACCCGCACCACCATCGTCACCACCGGCACCACCGCCGATATCTGGCTGACCAAGAACCACCCGGACTGGAAACTGCTGAAGTTCGAGAAAAACTCCGAGTCCCTGCAAGCCCTGGCCAACGGCCGTGGCGATGCCTACGCGCAGGACAATCTGGTGCTGTTCAGCTGGGCCAAGCAGAACCCGGGCTACCGCGTGCTGGACGAAAAACTTGGCGCCGAAGCGCCGATTGCCCCGGCGGTGAAGAAGGGCAATATCGAATTGCGCGACTGGGTGAATACTGAACTGGCCAAGCTTGGTGAGGAGAAATATCTGCTCAAGCTGTATGACCAATATGTGCGTAAAGAGCTGAGTGATGACACCAAGCCCGAGAGCGTGATTGTTGAGGGTGGGAAGTGGCAGGGCTGATTGCCTGACAGGTCGGCGGTGAGGATGCAGAGCAACCCCTCACCCCAGCCCTCTCCCGGAGGGAGAGGGAGCCGACCGAGGTGTTTTGAGAGTTACATCGACCTGAGACACCGAGTCGATTATGGATTCACAGAAGCACTTTCAGGTCGGCGTAACTCTTGAGCTTTCCCCAATCGGTTCCCTCTCCCTCCGGGAGAGGGTTAGGGTGAGGGGCTCTCCAACTGACACACCTAATCAGGCCAATTCCACGCCGGCTCATCCAGAACCCTCTGCCCGACGATCCCCGTCTGGCCGAGGGTTTTTTCCAGCACGATGCAATTGCATTCCGGGTCTTCCTGCAGCGCCGAAATCAATCGCCGGGCATGGGACACCACCCACACCTGACACTGCTCCGACACCCGGATAATCAAACGCGCCAGCGCCGGCAGCAGATCCGGATGCAGGCTGGTTTCCGGCTCGTTCAGCACCATCAGCGATGGCGGGCGTGGCGTCAGCAGCGCGGCGACCAGCAGCAGATAGCGCAACGTGCCATCCGACAGTTCCGCCGCCGACAGCGGCCGCAGCAACCCTTCCTGAAAGAACTCGATAGCGAAGCGTCCGCCTGCCAGCGGCGCAATGTTCAGCCGTGCACCGGGAAACGCATCGCTGATCGCCGCCTGCAGCGCCTCGGGATCGCCGATCTCGCGGATGGTCTGCAACGCCGCCGCCAGATCGCGCCCGTCGTGATGTAGCACCGGCGTGCGCGTGCCCAGTTGCGGCTGGCGCACCGGGGCGTCGGCGTCGCTGCGAAAGTGGTCGTAGAAGCGCCAGCGGCGGATGAACTCACGCATCTGGAAAACTTCCGGCGAGGTACGCAGGCTGCCGACCTGATCGAACAGGCTGTCGAAGTTCGGCGTGTATTGCGCCAGAACATCCCAGCCACGACCTTCACGGGTACGGATCATCGGCCCGTCGCGATCCACCAGCAGACTGGCCGGACGATAGAGCGGTCCGGCCCAGATGCATTCCTTTTTGATTTCCGGGTCGAGGGAAAAAAACGAGAGGCTTGGCTCCGGCAAACCCAGGGCGATCGAATAGCTGAAATCTTCCCCGGCAAAGCCCAGACGCAGGCGTTTCACACCCTGGCGCACGGTGGACTGGATCGGCACCTCGCCGTTGCGCATGCGCCGGCTGATGGTTTCCGGTCCGGCCCAGAAGGTCGAGTCGAGACCACCCTCACGGGCCAGCGCATTGACCACGCCGCCCTGAGCGGTTTCCGCCAGCAGCCGCAGCGCCCGATAAAGGTTGGACTTGCCGCTGCCGTTGGGGCCGGTGATCAGGTTCAGACGGCCCAGCGGAATCACCAATTTATTGATCGAGCGGTAATTGGCCACCGCGAGGGTCTTGAGCATGAAAATCCTTCTTGAGTGCCCCGAAATCCGGGTCAGGATACTCGCTGCACAGAAATGCATATATCGCCCGGACGAAGGTTGAACCCTGTTCTAAGCTCACAGTCGTATCGTCACTTGCACGTTCGTACACAGGAAGGAGTCTGCATGGCGAGTCCCGGATTGAAAACAGCGGTCATGCTGAGTCTGCTCGCTTTATTGAGCGCCTGCGGCGAGAAAAAGGCCCCCGCCGAATACCTGCCCCGGGTCTTCGTGCAGGAGGTGAACCCCGCCAATTACGCCGCCGCCGTGACCCTCACCGGCGATGTGCAGGCCCGCGTGCAGACCGAACTGTCGTTCCGGGTCGGTGGCAAGATCATCCAGCGCATGGTCGATGTCGGTGACCGCGTCTCGGCCAAACAAGTGCTGGCCAAGCTCGATCCGAAGGATTTGCAGACCAACGTCGATTCCGCCCAGGCTCAGGTAGTGGCCGAGCAGGCGCGGGTCAAACAGAGCGCCGCCGCGTTCGTCCGCCAGCAGAAACTGTTGCCCAAGGGCTACACCAGCCAGAGCGAATACGATTCGGCGCAGGCCGCCTTGCGCAGCAGCCAGAGTGCCTTGAGCGCGGCCCAGGCGCAGCTGGCCAACGCCAAGGATCAACTGAGCTACACCTCGCTGATTGCCGATGCGCCGGGCGTCATCACCGAGCGTCAGGCCGAAGTCGGCCAAGTGGTTCAGGCCACGGCACCGATTTTCAGCCTGGCCCGGGACGGTGACCGCGACGCCGTGTTCAACGTTTACGAATCCCTGCTGGCCGAGCGGCCGGCGGAGCGTTCGATCGTCGTCAGCCTGCTCGACAACCCCGCCATCAAGACCACCGGCACCGTGCGCGAAATCACCCCGGCGGTGTCCGCGCAATCCGGCACGGTGCAGGTCAAGGTCAGCCTCGACAGCCTGCCGCAGGGGATGCAACTGGGCTCGGTGGTGAGCGCCACGGCCAAGGGCACCGGCAAGTCGGCCGTTGAATTGCCCTGGTCGGCGCTGACCAAGAACGTCAGCGATCCGGCCGTGTGGATGGTCGACGATAAAGGCGAAGCTCAGTTGCACAACGTCACCGTCAGCCGCTATCTGATCGGCAAGGTCATCATCAGCGAGGGCCTCAAGGGCGGGGGAAAAGTCATTGTCGCGGGTGGGCAGTTGCTGCATCCGGGCATGAAGGTCGAAATTGCCGAAAACACCTACAAGGATCTGCAACCGGGAGCACAGCCATGAAGCGTCTGGGGCTGTTATCCATTGGCGTGTTGCTCGCCGCCTGCTCGAAAAGCGAGCCACCGCCGGAGCCGGTACGGCCGGTGTTGTCGGTCAAGGTCGAAGCGATGAGCGAGGAAAACCTCGGGCGTTTCGCCGGCAGCATTCAGGCACGCTATGAAAGCAACACCGGTTTTCGTGTTGGCGGGCGCATTGCCAGCCGTAACGTCGACGTCGGTACCGAGGTGCAGAAGGGCACGCTGCTCGCCACCCTCGATCCGACCGACCAGCAGAACCAGTTGCGTTCGGCCCAGGGCGACCTGGCCAGGGTTCAGGCACAGCTGATCAACGCCCAGGCCAATGCCCGCCGTCAGCAAGCGCTGTTCGACCGTGGTGTCGGCGCGCAGGCGCAACTGGACATTGCCATGACGGACCTGAAAACCACCCAGGCTTCGCTGGATCAGGCGCGCGCGGCGGTCAACCAGAGCAAGGATCAACTCGATTACACCCAGCTACGCTCCGACCACAAGGCGGTGGTCACCGCGTGGAACGCCGAGACCGGGCAGGTGGTGACGGCGGGCCAGCAGGTGGTGACCCTGGCGCAACCGGACATCAAGGAAGCCGTGATCGATCTGCCGGACACCCTGGTCGATGAGATCCCGTCCGACGTGGTGTTTCTGGTGGCCGGGCAGCTCGACCCGAGCATCAACTCCACGGCCACCCTGCGCGAGATCGAACCCCAGGCACAAAGTGCGACGCGCACCCGCCGCGCACGGTTGACCCTGGCCAATACGCCCGACGGCTTTCGCCTCGGCACCGCGATCAGCGTCACCCTCAGCTCGGCGATCAAGCCGCGTATCGAATTGCCCGTCACCGCGTTGCAGGAGGTCGACGGAAAAGCGCGGATCTGGGTCATCGACACCCAGAGCAAAACCGTCAACCCGCGCGACGTCAGCGTGATCAGCCGCACCGATAGCAGCGTTGTACTTGCGGGGGGCGTGAAGAACGGCGAGCGTGTGGTCAGCGCCGGCGTCAACAGTCTCAAACCCGGACAATCCGTGAAACTTGACGAGGACAGTCAATGAAAGGCTCTTTCAATCTCTCCGAATGGGCCCTCAAGCATCAGTCTTTCGTCTGGTATCTGATGTTCGTCGCATTGCTCATGGGGGTGTTCTCCTACTTCAATCTGGGGCGCGAGGAAGACCCGTCGTTCACCATCAAGACCATGGTGATCCAGACCAAATGGCCGGGCGCGACCCAGGAAGAAACCCTCAAGCAGGTCACCGACCGCATCGAGAAAAAACTCGAAGAACTCGATTCCCTAGACTATGTGAAAAGCTACACGCGCCCCGGCGAATCGACGGTGTACGTGTACCTGCGCGACACCACCAGCGCCAAGGATATTCCGGAGATCTGGTACCAGGTGCGCAAGAAGATCGACGACATTCGCGGGCAGTTTCCTCAAGGCATTCAGGGGCCGGGATTCAACGACGAATTCGGTGACGTGTTCGGCTCGGTGTACGCCTTCACCGCCGACGGCCTGACCATGCGCCAGTTGCGCGATTATGTGGAACAGGCGCGGGCCGAGATCCGCAATGTGCCGGGGCTGGGCAAGATCGAAATGATCGGCCAGCAGGACGAAGTGATTTACCTGAACTTCTCCACCCGCAAACTCGCGGCGCTGGGCATCGATCAGCGCCAGGTGGTGCAGAGCCTGCAATCGCAGAACGCCGTGACTCCGGCCGGTGTCATCGAGGCGGGCCCGGAGCGGATTTCCGTGCGGACTTCGGGGCAGTTCGCTTCGGAGAAAGACCTGGCCGAGGTCAATCTCAAGCTCAACGACCGCTTCTATCGCCTGGCAGACGTCGCCGACATCACTCGCGGTTACACCGATCCGGCCACGCCGGAATTCCGTTTCGACGGCAAACCGGCGATCGGGCTGGCGATTGCCATGCAGAAGGGCGGCAACGTCCAGGAGTTTGGCAAGGCCCTGCACAAGCGCATCGATGAACTGACGGCGGATCTACCAGTCGGCGTCGGGGTGCACACGGTGTCGGATCAGGCCGTGGTGGTGGAGGAGGCCGTTGGCGGCTTCACCAGTGCCTTGTTCGAAGCAGTGGTGATCGTGCTGGTGGTCAGCTTCATCAGCCTCGGCGTGCGCGCCGGGCTGGTGGTGGCGTGCTCGATCCCGCTGGTGCTGGCGATGGTGTTTGTGTTCATGGAGTACAGCGGCATCACCATGCAGCGGATTTCCCTCGGTGCTCTGATCATTGCCCTCGGCCTGTTGGTGGACGATGCGATGATCACCGTGGAAATGATGGTCACGCGCCTGGAAATGGGCGAGAGCAAGGAAGAGGCCGCGACGTTCGCCTACACCTCGACCGCGTTCCCGATGCTCACCGGTACGCTGGTGACGGTCGCCGGTTTCGTCCCCATCGGGCTCAACGCCAGTTCTGCCGGCGAGTACACCTACACGCTGTTCGCGGTGATTGCCGTGGCGATGATCGTGTCCTGGATTGTGGCGGTGTTCTTCGCCCCGGTGATCGGCGTGCACATTCTCAGTACCAACGTGAAAGCCCATGAAGCCGAACCGGGGCGCGTTGGCCGCGCATTCAACGGCGGTTTGCTGTGGTGCATGCGCAATCGCTGGTGGGCCATCGGCATCACCGTGCTGTTGTTTGTGCTGGCGGTGTTCTGCATGCGGTTTGTGCAGAATCAGTTTTTCCCGTCTTCGGATCGACCGGAAATCCTGGTCGACCTCAACCTGCCGCAAAACGCCTCGATCGACGAGACCCGCAAGGCCGTCGACAAGCTCGAGGCCACGCTCAAGGGCGATGCGGACATCGTGCGCTGGAGCACCTATATCGGCCAGGGTGCGATCCGTTTCTACCTGCCACTCGACCAGCAATTGCAGAACCCGTACTACGCGCAACTGGTGATCGTCAGCAAAGACTTCGAAGCCCGCGAGGCCCTGAGTCAGCGCCTGCGCGAACGGCTGCACAAGGACTTCGTCGGCATCGGCAGTTACGTGCAGGCGCTGGAAATGGGCCCGCCGGTGGGGCGTCCGATCCAGTACCGGATCAGCGGCAAGGACATCGATCAGGTGCGCAAGCACGCCATCGACCTGGCGACTGAACTGGACAAGAACGAGCACATCGGCGAGATCATTTACGACTGGAACGAGCCAGGCAAAGTCCTGCGAATCGACATCGCCCAGGACAAGGCGCGCCAGCTCGGGCTGTCGTCCGAAGACGTGGCGAACCTGATGAACAGCATCGTCAGTGGCGCGCCGCTGACCCAGGTCAACGACGACATCTACCTGATCAATGTGGTCGGTCGCGCAGTGAGTTCGGAACGCGGTACGCCGGAAACCCTGCAGAACCTGCAGATCGTCACGCCCAACGGCACGTCGATTCCGCTGCTGGCCTTCGCCACGGTTCGTTATGAGCTGGAGCAGCCGCTGGTGTGGCGTCGTGATCGCCTTCCGACCATCACCATCAAGGCGTCGGTGCGTGACGAGATTCAGCCGACCGATCTGGTGAAACTGTTGAAGCCGTCCATCGACGCGTTCGCCGAAAAACTGCCCGTTGGCTACAAGGTCGCCACCGGCGGTACGGTCGAGGAGAGTGGCAAGGCCCAAGGGCCGATTGCGAAAGTGCTGCCGTTGATGCTGTTTTTGATGGCGACTTTCCTGATGATCCAGCTGCACAGCGTGCAGAAGCTGTTCCTGGTGGCCAGTGTCGCGCCGCTTGGGCTGATCGGCGTGGTGCTGGCGCTGGTGCCGACCGGTACGCCGATGGGCTTCGTGGCAATCCTCGGGATCCTGGCGCTGATCGGCATCATCATCCGCAACTCGGTGATCCTCGTGACCCAGATCGACGAGTTCGAGCGCAAAGGCTACGCGCCGTGGGATGCGGTGGTGGAAGCCACCGAGCACCGACGTCGCCCGATCCTGCTCACCGCCGCGGCGGCGAGCATGGGCATGATCCCGATCGCCCGGGAAGTGTTCTGGGGGCCGATGGCCTACGCGATGATCGGCGGGATCGTGATTGCGACCCTGCTGACGCTGCTGTTTCTGCCAGCGCTGTACGTGGCCTGGTACAAGATTCGCGAGCCGAAGAAGGACGCTTCGCCATCGGCACAGTGAGTACGCCTGTTACATATTTGCGAAGGGCCTGACTTACAGCGTCGGCGTATTCGGTTAACGTCCCTCCTCCTTTAGGAGAAGGGACGTCTGATGCTTACCGTTACCTGCTGGCTGCGCGCGCTATTGCTGATTGCCGGTTTATGCCTGTCGTCCCTGTCCTGGGCCGACACATTATTGGAAAACTCGTTGTGGCACGTGCAACTCGATCCGGCAACGCTGGCTGTCCGTGTCACGCCTGCAAACGATGCGACGGTGCAGGTCTCGGCGGGCGTTGCCGCACATAAGGTCAGCCACTTGATCAGGCGTGGTGATCGCATCGATTGGCAATGGGATGACGGGGCCTGGACCCTCAGCGCGAGCCTGGATCAACATGAACTGTCCTTCTCGATCACCGCGCGTGAACCCGCGGAACTGGAATTTCTTCGTCAGCCCGCCAGCGTGATGGGCAAGGGACTGATCTGGCCCCTGGCCGAGGGGCACTATGTGCCGCGTGGCGATCCGGTGTGGCAGGCATTCCTTTTGAGTCAGGGCGAATTCAATACCACTCAGGATCTGAGCCTGCCGCTCTGGGGTGTTGAGCATGACGGATTCAGCCTGCATTGGCTGATGACCAATCCCTTCAACAATCGGCTGTTGTTCAGTGCCCAAGGCGAGGCTTTGGCACTTTCCGCCCGGCATCGCTTCACCTCACTCGATCCGTCCGCACCATTGACGTTCACGCTGTTCCTCGGGGCGGACGACCCGTTGGCTGGTGCCAAACGCTACCGGCAATGGCTGATCGATAACGGTCGCTATGAAACTCTGAGCAGCAAATTCGAGAAAACGCCTCAGGCGAAGCGGCTGCTGGGTGCCAGTCATCTGTACCTTTGGGGCAACGATCTGCTGGGGGCCAAAGATGTGCGCAGTTGGCCCTTGCTGCTCGACACCTTGCGTGGCGGTGGCCCACTGGCCCGTGAGCTGAAAACGGGAATGGACCGTGAGGCGTTGCAGACTCTCGTCACCGACAGGGAGTTGAGCGGGTATCAGAAAACCGTGCTTTTACGCGGTCTCAACCGTGCCGTGAATACCCTGGCGCGCAAGACCTGGCAGGCCCGAGCGGTGCCGGACATGCAGGCTCTCGTCAACGGTTACGCTGAAGTCCGCGCGAAAGTGGCGTCCGACCTCGGTGAGGCGCTGATGCCCGAACCCGAACGCTGGGGCAGCACCTTGTCACTGGATACGATCAAGCAATTACAGAACGCCGGGCTGTCCCGTTTGTGGTTGGGACTGGGTGAAGGCTGGGAGGGTGGCCTCTGGCACCCCGAGACGATCAAGGCCGGCGTGGCGGCGGGTTATCTGATCGCGCCGTACGATTCCTATGAGACGGCGCTGAGCCGCAGCGAGAACCCTGATTGGACCACGGCACATCTGGGGGACAAGGCGAATCTCGAGTGCGCAATCGTGAAGGGCGACGGAACGTTGAAAAGCGGTTTCCAGCAATCGGGGCATTACACCGACCCCCGTTGCGTGCGACCGCTGCTTGAGCAGCGCGTCGAAGCGATTCGCGACGCCGCCGGTTTCAACAGCTGGTTTCTCGATGCCTATGCCACCGGCATGCTGTTCGACAGCTACCGTCCCGGAGCAACGATGACCCAGGCACAAAATGCCGAAGGCAACATCGGCGCATCACGCTGGATCAATGAAGTATTGAAACTGCCCACCGGTTCAGAAGATGGCAACGCAACGACCGCGCAAGGCGTGCTGTTCGCCCATGGCATGCAGACACCAGTGATCGGTTGGGGTGACGTCGAAATGAGCAAGAACACCAAGTCCAGGTATTTTGCAGGCAAGTGGTATCCGCCGGAGCAGCCAGAGGTTTTCTTCAAACCCGTGCCGATCAAAGAGTCGTTGCGGCGTATTCACTTTGATCCGGCCAGCCGTTTGCCGCTGTACCAAGCGGTTTTTCATGGCTCGGTGATCACGTCCCACCATTGGCTGTTCGATAGCCTGAAATTGACCAACGTTCGGGCGGACAACGAGCTCGCTCAGCTTCTCTACAACGTTGCGCCGCTGTATCACCTCAGTGTCGATACGCTTGCGCAGCGATTGCCGCAGATTGCCCGTCAGGATGCGTTCTTCCGGCCTTTGCATGAACGTCTGGCAACTCAGGCGCTCACCGGTTTCGAATGGTTGAGTGCGGACCGGCTGGTTCAGCAGACATCCTTTGAAGACGGCACGCGATTGCTGGCCAATTTTGATGTGCAGGCGCGTGAGGTGCAGGGGCTGACATTGCCCGCACGGAGCATCACTGTGCGCTCGCCCGAGCAAGCGCCAGCTTACTTTCAGGTTGAGACGGGGCCCTGAGTCTCAGGTCTTGCGCCAGACACTCGCCAGCCAGGGCTGCTGCTCACGCGGTAGCCCCGCCGGTCGGTAGTAATGTTCCAGCTCGACGAACCTGGCAGCGGTCAACAACCCGCGCCAGGCTTCAAGATCGTGATACGAGCCATAACGCGGCCCGTTCCAGCCTTCACGGTTATCCCCACGCGGATTGGAGCTGAACAGCACGCCGCCCGGTTTCAATGTCCCGTGCAACTGCTTCAAGACCCGAGGCAATTCCTGCAACGGCACATGAAACAGCACCGCATTGGCGAAGATCCCGTCGAAGCGTTCTGCCGGCAGATCCAGCTTCAAAAAGTCCTGGCACCACACTTCACAGCCACTGTCTTCCCGAGCCATCTGCGCGAATTTCTCCGCGCCGTCGAGGCCGACGGCGACGTGTCCCATCCGGGTGAATGTCTGCAAATCCCGCCCCGGCCCACAGCCGAAATCGAGGATGGAAAACGGCGCCTCAGCCTGGATGTGCCGCAACAGGGCGTCGATGTTCTGGCTGACATCGTGATCGCGGGTGCCTTCACGAAAGTCCTCGGCCACCGAGTTGTAGTGGCCGAGGGTGGTAGAGGTGATCTGTTCCAGATCGGTGGGGGTCTGCTTCATGGTCGAACTGCGCCGGCAAAGGATTTTGCCGACTATACGCCATGCCATTCAGCGCTTGTTCAACCCTCGAGCCAGACGATCGCCACCCAGCTGAATCAGCGCTACCAGCGCCACCAGCAGCACGATCACCGTCAGCATGATCTGGCTGTCGAAGCGCTGATAGCCATAGCGATAGGCGATGTCGCCCAGACCGCCGGCGCCAATCGCTCCGGCCATGGCCGAGGAGTTGATCATCGTCACCAGGGTGATGGTGAAACCGCCGACGATCCCCGGCAGCGCCTCGGGCAACAGCACATGCCAGACGATGTGCCAGCGCCGGCAGCCCATGGCCTGCGCGGCTTCGATCAGGCCGTAGTCGACTTCACGCAGGCTCACTTCGGCGATCCGCGCAAAGAACGGCGTGGCCGCGATGGTCAACGGCACGACCGCCGCCCACACGCCGTAGGTGGTGCCGACGATCAAACGGGTGAACGGAATCAGGGCGACCATCAGAATCAGGAACGGGATCGAACGAAACAGGTTCACGAATGCACCCAACGCGCGATTGAGCACCGGTGCTTCGTAGATCCCGCCCTTGTCGCTGGTGACCAGAATCACCGCCATCGGAATCCCGGCGAGCAACGCGATCAGCGACGACACGCCGACCATCAGAAACGTGTCGATAAAACCCTGCAGCAAGCGATCAAACCACATAACCCAGCACCTCCGTGCGTTGTGCCCACTGGCTGGCACGCTGGCGCAATTCCTCGGCGTTCAGCTTTGAGCCCGCTACCGCCAGCAGCAGTTGCCCGAGCGCGTGGCCCTGAATCCGTTCCACGCCACCCTGGAGCAATTTCACCCGCCCACCGAGCGCGGCGAACAGCGCGGCCAGATCCGGCTCATCCTGCTGGCTGCCGGTGAACTGCAAACGCAGCACAACTGACGCATCGGACGACGACGGTTGCGCCTGCAAACGGCTTTGCAGCTCCTCGGGCAAAGCGTGTTGCAACGGTGCGAGCAGGGTCTGGCTGACCTCGTGCTGTGGATTGCCGAACACTTCCCACACCGGGCCTTGCTCGACGATGCGGCCATGTTCGAGCACGACGACGCGGTCGCAGATTTCCCGGATCACCGCCATCTCGTGGGTGATCAGCACGATGGTCAGGCCCAGGCGTTTGTTGATCTCGCGCAGCAGGCCGAGGATCGACTGGGTGGTTTCCGGATCCAGTGCCGAAGTGGCTTCGTCGCAGAGCAGAATGTCCGGGTCATGCACCAGCGCGCGGGCGATGCCGACACGCTGTTTCTGCCCGCCGGACAGCTGCGCCGGATACGCCGTGTGCTTGGCTTGCAGGCCCACCAGTTCCAGCAGTTCACGAACCTTTTTCTCCCGCTGTTCCTTCGGAACGCCGGCGACTTTCAGCGGCAGTTCGACGTTTTGCCACACCGTTTTCGCCGACATCAGGTTGAAGTGCTGGAAGATCATGCCGATCCGCCGCCGCAGGGCGACGAGGCGATCCTCGTCGTATTCGCCGATGTCCACCTGGTCGATCAGCACCCGGCCCGAGGTCGGTTGTTCGAGGCGGTTGATGGTGCGGATCAGCGACGACTTGCCGGCGCCGCTGCGGCCGATGATGCCGAACACTTCACCGCGCTGGATCGCCAAGTCGATGCCTTGCAGGGCAGCGACCGGGCCTTGTTTGCCGTCGTAGGTTTTGCCGAGCCCGACGAAACGCACATGAGCGCGGTTCAGTTCGGGATGCAGTTCGGTGCGCTGTGCCAGCGCGGGTGGCTCTGGAAGATCCAGTCGCCGTTGAATGGCCGCGGTCATCCTCAGCTTTCCCAGCCGGCCTGGTACAGCTTGCCGTGGGCCTTATCCAGTGCGGCGCGAACGGCCGGCGAATGCTGGTAGATGTCGACGAACTTGATCAGGCGCGGGTCGGTTTTGCTCTTCGGCTGGATCACGAACTGAATCACGTATTCCTTGTGGTCGAGGCCGTCGAACAGCAACGCGGAGCCCGCATCGAAGGTCTTCGCCAGACGGATGTAGGCCGGGTAGCCCTGGACCAGATCGGCGTCATCGTAGGCGCGCACCAGTTGCACGGCTTCGACTTGCAGGATCTTGATCTTCTTCGGGTTGGCGACGATATCGTCTTCGGTGGCCTTGTAGCCGACGCCCGGTTTGAGGGTGATCAGACCGGCCTTGGCCAGCAGTTGCAGACCGCGTCCGCTGTTGATCGGGTCGTTGGCAATGGCGACGCTGGCGCCTTCCGGCAGCTCGTCGAAGCTTTTGTATTTCTTCGAGTACAGGCCGACGTTGTTGATGATCCCCGGGGCGAATGGCACCAGGTCGAAACCGGAGGCGGCCTTGGCATTTTCCAGGAACGGGATGTGCTGGAAGTAGTTCACGTCGATGTCACCGGCGGCGAGGCTGACGTTCGGCGCGATCCAGTCGGTGAATTCCACCAGCTCGACTTTCAGGCCTTGTTTGGAGGCCTCTTCGACGGCCGCTTCCAGCGGAATCGCGAAGGCGGCGGTGGTGCCGATTTTCAACGGAGCATCGGCGGCGAACACCGCCGAGCTGAACAGGCCGAAGGCCAGGGCCAGTGCTTTGACTGGGTGGGACAGGAGCTTCTTGGTCATGGTGGTTTTCCAGTCAGTGCGAGGAGGAGTGTCGGTAGTGGGCGCCGGTGTGTTGCTGCGGCAAATGCGCTTCGCCGTGAAACAGTTTTTCCCGCAGGCTGCCGCTGTCGTATGCGGTCTTGTACGAACCGCGTCGTTGCAGCTCCGGAATCACCAGATCGATGAAATCCACATAGCTTTCCGGGGTGACGATGCGGGTCAGGTTGAAACCGTCGAGGCCGGTTTCGGCGATCCACGATTCCAGTTCATCCGCCACTTGTTGCGGCGAGCCGACCACCGTGATGTAGCGCCCGCCGAGTGCGTGCTGGTCGAGCAACTTGCGCCGGGTCCAGTCGTTGTTCTGCAGGTTCTTGGTGGCGGACTGGATCGCGTTGCTTTTGACGTATTGGATCGGCTCGTCGATTTCGTATTGGGAAAAGTCGATGCCAGTGGACGCCGAAAAGTGCGCCACGCCCGCTTCGGCGCTGGCGTAGCTCAGGTATTCGGCGTGCTTGGCCCAGGCCGCTTCTTCGGTCTCGCCGACGATCACGTTCAGGCCCATGAACACCTTGATGTCCTCGGGATTGCGCCCCGCCTCGACGGCGCTGGCGCGGACCTTGTCCACCTGCACCTTGGTCGACGGCTTGTTCTGACCGCTGATGAACACGCACTCGGCATGCCGCCCGGCGAACAGCAGACCGCGATCCGAACTGCCGGCCTGGAACAGCACCGGCGTGCGCTGCGGCGACGGCTCGCACAGGTGATAACCCTCGACCTGATAGAACTCGCCCTTGTGTTCGACCTTGTGCACCTTGTCCGGCTGCGCGTAGATCCGCTGCTGCGGATCGTTGAGCACCGCGCCGTTTTCCCAGCTGCCTTCCCAGAGTTTGTAGAGCACTTCGAGGTACTCGTCGGCCTGGTCGTAACGCCGGTCGTGCTCGACCTGTTCACTGAGGCCCATGGCCTTGGCGGCGCTGTCCAGATAGCCGGTGACGATGTTCCAGCCCACCCGTCCACGGCTCAGGTGATCGAGGGTCGACATGCGTCGGGCGAACAAATATGGGGGCTCGTAGGTGAGGTTGGCGGTCAGGCCGAAACCGAGGTTTTTGGTTACCGCGGACATCGCCGATACCAGCAGCAACGGATCGTTGACCGGCAGCTGGATCGACTCTTTCAGGGTGACGTCCACCGAGTTCTGATAGACGTCGTACACGCCGACGATGTCGGCGATGAAAAGCCCGTCGAACAGCCCGCGCTCCAGCAGTTGCGCCAGTTCGGTCCAGTATTCGATGGTCTTGTATCGGGTCGAGGTGTCGCGGGGATGGGTCCACAGCCCATGGTTGATGTGGCCGATGCAGTTCATGTTGAACGCATTGAGCAGGATCTTTTTCTTGCTCATCAGATGGTCCCTCGCAGCGGAGGGTTTTCATCGTTGAGGTAGTAATTGCCCACCGCGTGATACTTCCAGCGTACCGGGTCGTGCAGGGTGTGCACCCGGGCGTTGCGCCAGTGGCGGTCGAGGCCGTGCTCGATCAGGGTGGCCTGGCTGCCGGCCAGTTCGAACAGGGTGCTGCCGGCGGCCAGGGAGATTTCGGTGCTGATCGCCCGTGCTTCGGCGACGGCAATCGAGGCCGCTGCAACCGTCTCGGCATTGGTCTCGACCTGGGCCGCATCGAGGAATTCGCCGGCGCGTTCGAGCAGGGCTTCGGTGGCGTGCAGGCGAATGCTCAGGTGGCCGAAGCTCTTGAGGGTCAGCGGGTCTTCGGTGGCTTTGTCGTTACCCGAATCGATCCATGGCCGGGTCTTGCTGCGCACGAAGTGCAGTGCATCTTCGTAAGCGGCGCGGGCGATGCCGGTGTCGATGGCGGCGTGAAGGATCTGCGCCAGCGGGCCGACCGGGGTCGGGCGCTCGAAAGCACTCTGGAACGGGATGACATCTTCGGCAGCGACATACGCGTCTTCGAACACCACCGAACCGCTGCCGGTGGTGCGCTGGCCGAAGCCGCTCCAGTCGTCGATCACGGTCAGGCCTTTGCTATCGCGCGGGACAAAGGCCAACTGCTGCACGCCGTTTTCATCGACTACGGACGTTGGAATCCGTTGGGCGTAGATCGCACCGGTCGCATAGAACTTGCGACCGTTGATGCGATAACCGCTGCCGTCGCGTTTCAGGCTGGTGACACGGTCGTGGGCGGTCTTGGTGCCCAGCTCTGCCAAGGCGTTGCCGAAGCGCTGACCGGCGAGGACTTCGGCGTACAGCCGTTGTTTCTGCTCGTGGCTGCCGTTCACCCGAAGCACTTCCAGGGCATAGAAATGGTTCTGTGGAATCTGCCCCAGCGAGCCGTCGGCCCGGGCAATCAGGGCGATGACTTTGGCCAGGGTCACGTTGGATACGCCGGCGCCGCCGTACTCCTTGGGCACGCTGATGCCCCACAGGCCGGAGCGGGAAAACACGTCGAGCTCCGGCAGCGGCAGGCGGCGTTCGCGGTCGCGCAGGTTGCTGTCACGCTGGAAATCTTCGGCCAGGTCGCTGGCGACGATCAGGGCTTGCTCGTCGCTGGTGATGAGCGCGACGGGATGGGAAAGAGTCATGTGTTTCTCCAGAGATCTGGTCAAAAGTGTTCGGGTCGTCAGATCCAGGAATGGCGAGCCGGCAACTTGCCGTTGAGGCGATAGGCGCCGACCGCGTGGTACTTCCAGCGCACCGGGTCGTGCAAGGTGTGCACCCGGGCGTTGCGCCAGTGACGGTCGAGGTTGAATTCGGCGAGGGTCGCGCGGCTGCCGGCCAGTTCGAAGAGTTTTTCGCTGGCCAGCAGCGAGATCTCGGTGGTCAGCACCTTGGCTTCGGCC
Organism: Pseudomonas sp. 9.2(2024); assembly: GCF_039695385.1. NCBI lineage: Bacteria > Pseudomonadati > Pseudomonadota > Gammaproteobacteria > Pseudomonadales > Pseudomonadaceae > Pseudomonas > Pseudomonas sp. 9.2(2024). The sequence goes on from NZ_CP155585.1 coordinate 506,194, forward strand.
ACGGCAATCGAGGCGCGGGCGGCGGATTCGGCGGTCAGTGGCGCGGCGTGCACCTGATCCAGCACCTGCCCGGCCTTGCGCAGCAGCGCTTCAGCGGCGTGCAGTTCGATTTTCAGTTTGCCGATATCGGCGATCACGTAGAGATCGTCGCTGGCGCGTTCGACGTTGGCGTCGATCCACGGCCGGGCGCGAGTCTTGACGAATTCGATGGCGTCATCGATCGCGCCACGGGCGATGCCGGCGTCGATCGCGGCCTGAATCAGCTGCGACACCGCGCCTTGGGTGTTGGGCTTTTCGTTGATCTTCCAGTTGTCCACCACGAGGCCGGCATCGACCCGCACGTTGTTCAACAGGATCGTGCCGCTGGCGGTGGTGCGCTGGCCGAAACCGGACCAGTCATCGACGATGCGCAATCCCGGCGTGCCGCGACGGACGAAGGCCAGGACTTGCTTGCCGTCATCGTTGAGCGCCTTGACCGCCACCCAGTGGGCGAACAGGGCGCCGGTGGAATAGAACTTCTGGCCGTTGATCACGTAGTCATCGCCGTCAGCGGTGATGCGCGCTTTCAGTTCCAGGGTGTCCTTGGTGCCGCGTTCAGGCCCGGCATTACCGATGCGCCAGCCTTCGAGCACGCTCTGCAACAGTTGTTTTTTCTGCTGTTCGGTGGCGCTGCCGAGGATCAGGTTGATGATGCCGAACTGGTTTTGCGGGATCTGTCCCAGTGCCGGGTCGGCCGCGGAAATGATCGCGAACACTTCGGCCAGGGTCACGAAGGAAACCTGCGGGCCGCCGTACTCGCGCGGAATCGCGATGCTGCCGAGGCCGCTGCGGGTGAACTGTTCGATTTCCGACCACGGCAGCTTGCGCTGACGGTCACGTTTGGCGGCCTGCACGCGGGCGACCTGCGCCAGCTCATGGGCGGCCTTGATGGCTTGAGCGTCGTTGCGCAGCACTTGTGCGGGCAACAACAACGGGGCGATATCCAGGTCACTCTGGACGTTTGCGTCTGCCAGACTGGACATCAGTGCCGCTCCTTGGCTGCACGCAATGCCCTGGCGATCCGCACTGGGGTGATTGTGTTCCGGACCATGTTACCTACCTCACATCTCATGAAAAACGCCGCAAAAGTGCGGCGAACGAAAGAATGTCCGGTGGTCCGGTTCATATACCCTAAGCGCGTATAAAATTTAAATAAACTAACTTTTAGGAATATGTATAGAAGGGGGCGTGGTCCGTCTGGTTAAGTTCGCGGCGGCGAGGGAGGACGCCTCTCGCCGAGCGAGGTGTGTCATTTTTTTCGGTGCTCTGCGGCCTTCAGCGTTTCCTTGAGCGGCACCTTGAGGTAGGGATTCACACAACCGATCTTCAGTGTTCGCGGCGGCGCCCAGCGCGAGTTGTTGCCGACCCGGTCGAGGATGCAGTAGGTCACGTCCAGCCGCAGGTCCTCGCCGGCCTCGGTGATGATCGCCGGCGGCACCCAGACCTGAATCGGCTTGTCGATATCGGCCGTGGTGATGCGCGCCAGATCCATCCGTACATCGCCCCAGCGCAGGGTGATGGCATCGCCTTCAGCCATGTTCAGGTACGGCTCGATGGTCAGTGGTACGCCACGCTTGATCTGGTTCGCGTTGACCCCCTGACGGCGAATGGTCTCGGGCAGGGTCACAGGGGCCAGTTGCTGGTTTTCGTCACCACACACCGCGGGGGGCTGCCCGCCGGGGCAGTCGAGTTTCACCGTGACGCGCGCCGCCGCCGACAGCGATGGCCCGTGACCCACCCGCATGACCCGGTAGTGGATGCGAGACGGACCGCTGGCGATAAAGCTCTCCGGCACACGCAGACTGACGGGGGTGGCGACGTCCTGCGCTGTCAGCACGTGAGAGGCGACATAGCAGTTGTTCCAGAACAGTTCGATCAGATCGCCGATGTCCATGTCCGGGTAGGGCGGCACATCGACCAGCAGATGAGCCGCTGCTGCGAGGTTGATGCCGTGGTTTTGGGATGGCGCCAGGCTCGGCGCGGCCAGTTCGGGGATGTGCGAAGTGCGGGTCATGAAATCCTCTCTCCTTGAAGCCTTGCAGCGAAATCCGTTTCTGAAAGTTCAAAAGGCCAGAATTGCCTGGTAATAAGAACAGGATCTTTCGGCCAGTCGTTATTGGGTCTTGTTGATGTAGCGGGTTGCGATGAGTGACTAGATAAAAGTTCGCCGAATGGCATGTCAACGGACAGGATTATTTAATTGAAGAATTACGGATTTATCAGAAGCTTCCTACGCGGATAAGGCACTCTACCTATTCTCCATAGCGAATCGGGCCACAGCTTTTGCCGGATTTTATTGCTCTGCCGTCGGTCGGTTTGTACAGCTGGAAATTTGGAGGGGACGAACTTTAATCGCGGGGGAGACTGTTGCAGGACATATATATGTAATGCAGTCACTTGATTAAGTTTTTATTTGGGAGGGTGTAAGCGAAACTTCCGTCCATGGAAGTTTGTATTCGGGGAAGTTTGCAGGTCAGCCGTTGTTTCTGAACTTGCTGAGGAACTGTCGAGTGCGTTCTTCTTGCGGATTGGCAAACAACGCTTTCGCTTCACCTTGTTCGACGATCACGCCTTTATCGAAAAACACCACGCGGTTGGCCACGTCACGGGCGAACGCCATTTCGTGGGTGACGATCACCATGGTGCGTTTCTCCTCGGCGAGGCCGCGGATGGTCGCCAGCACTTCACCTACCAGCTCCGGATCGAGGGCCGAGGTTGGCTCGTCGAACAGGATCACTTCCGGCTCCATCGCCAGCGCCCGGGCGATCGCCACGCGCTGTTGCTGGCCACCGGACAGGCGCCGTGGGTAGGCGTCTTCCTTGCCCGCCAGGCCGACCTTGGCCAGCAGCTTCTTGCCCAGGGCAATGGCTGCATCGCGAGGCGTCTTCTTGACCACGATCGGGCCTTCGATGACGTTTTCCAGCGCGGTGCGGTGGGGGAACAGGTTGAAGTTCTGGAACACGAAGCCCACGTGCTGGCGCAGGTTGCGCACCAGGCTCTGCTGCTGGTTCAGCGGGCGACTGGTATCGATCTCGATCTCGCCGACCTTGATCCGGCCGCTGGTGGGTTGCTCGAGGAAGTTCAGGCAACGCAGGAACGTGGTCTTGCCCGAGCCGCTGGGGCCGATGATTGCCACGACCTCGCCTTCCTTCACCTCCAGATCAATGCCGTTGAGCACGACTTGACCCTTGAACTGCTTTGTCAGTTTTTCCACGACAATCATGGGGTCAGGACTCCTGGTCGTGCCGATTGACCCGCTCTTCCAACTTGTTCTGGAAGTGCGACAGCACCGTGGCCAGAATCCAGTAGATCAGCGCGGCGGCAAGATACATGGTGAAGACTTCGAAAGTCCGGGCGGTAATCAGCTGTGCCTGACGGAACAGCTCCGGCACCTGAATGGTGGCGGCCAGTGCGGTGTCCTTGACCAGCGAAATGAAGCTGTTGCCCAGCGGCGGCAAGGCCGTGCGCATGGCCTGCGGCAGGATGGCCCGGCGCAGGGTCTGCGCGCGGGTCATGCCGATGCTCGCAGCGGCTTCCCACTGGCCGCGTTCGATCGAACCGATCGCGGACCGCAGGATTTCACAGGCGTAGGCGGCCATGTTCAGCGAGAAGCCGATCAGCGCCGCCGGCAGCGGGTCGAGTTCCAGACCCATTTGCGGCAAGCCGTAATAGATCACGAACAGCTGGACCAGCAACGGCGTGCCGCGAAAGAACGACACGTAGATGCGGGCCAGCCAGCTGACCGACTTGAAGCGCGACAGGCGCATCAACGCCAGGCCAAAGCCCAGCAGCAGGCCGAAGAACATGCCGCCCAGGCTGAGGATTACCGTGTAGTACGCGCCCTTCAACAGGAAGGGCGCGGAGTCCAGAGCGAGTTGGAAAGCTTCTTCCATTATTGGGTGACGTCAGCGTTGAAGTATTTCTTGGACAGCTTCTCAAGGGTGCCGTCGGCACGCAGTTCGTCGAGGGCCTTGTTCACGGCGGCCAGCAGTTCAGGCTCGCCTTTGCGCAGGGCGATACCGGCTTCCTGACGCGAGAAGGCTTCACCGGCGGCGACGGTTTTCGGCGCTTTCTTGGCGTATTCCAGTGCAGCCAGACGGTCGATCAGGATCGCGTCGGTACGGCCGTTGTTCAGGTCGGCGAACTTGGTCGGATCATCGTCGTAGGTGCGCACGTCGGCCCCCGGCACGTTGGCGCGGACCCATTGTTCGTAGTTGGTGCCCAGGCCTACGCCGACTTTCTTGCCGGACAGGTCAGCGGCGGACTTGATGTTCAGCGCAGCTTCCTTGTCCTTCAGCACCAGCGCCTGAATCCCGGAGATGGTGTAGGGCTCGGAGAAGTCATACTTCTTCTTGCGCTCGTCGGAGATGGTCACTTGGTTGACCACAACGTCCAGACGCTTGGATTCCAGGGCCGCGAGGATGCCGTCCCATTTGGTCGGCTGAATCTTGGCCTTCACGCCCAGCTTCTTGGCCAGGGCTTCGGACAGCTCGACTTCGAAACCCGACAGCTTGCCGTCGGCATCGACGAAGCTGAACGGTGGGTAAGTGCCTTCCAGGCCGACGTTGATAACGCCTTTGTCCTTGATCTGTTGCAGTTGCTCACCGGCAACGGCGTTGCTGATCAGACCGGCGCTCAGTGCCAGGCCCAGCGAACCTACCAGCAGATTTCGACGTAGTGCGGAAAGAATCATGACAAGCCCCTGTGTTTTCTTATGGAAGACGCTTAAGGAAAGTTGGCGAATCCGGGAATTGGACGACAGCGCTATCCTGCCTTAAAGCAGCTTATGCGTCTCTCGCGAAATTCGCCTGCGGCGAGACTATATGACGGTTCTTTTAGAATGGAAAATAATGAATTTTCCGTTTGTTATTCATGTGTGGAATATGTGTTTTTCGTATTCCGGGATGCATTCCCACGCAGAGCGTGGGAACGAGCGCGTCAGAGAAAATCCTTGTACGCAAACAGCGCCGGGGCGCCGCCGGTGTGCAGGAAGATGATCGGACCGTCGTCGAAACGCCCGCGACCGATGCCGTCGAGCAACCCGGCCATGGCCTTGCCGGTGTAGACCGGATCGAGCAGCACGGCGTCCTGACTCGCCAGCAGTTTCACCGCCGCCAGGGTTCCGGCATTCGGCTCGCCGTAGCGCGGGCCGAAGTATTCGTCCCACAACTCGACCTTGAAGCTGTCCGGCAGCGCCACGCCCAGCAGGTCGGCAGTGCGTTCGGCAAGGCCCTGGACTTTCGGGCGCTGATCTTCTTCGCTGCGCGACACCGTCACGCCGATCACCGGCAGTTGTGGCAGGGCTTCACTCAACGCCAGCGCCAGACCGCTGTGAGTGCCGGCACTGCCCGAGGCCAGGACCACGGCGGAAAATTGCAGGCCGGTGTCCTTGATCTGTTCCGCCAGTTCCAGGCCGGCACGCACATAACCCAGCGCGCCGAGGGCGTTTGAGCCGCCGATCGGCACCAGATACGGCTTCTTGCCGTTGCTGCGCAGGCGCACGGCGAGGGCGGCCAGTTGTTCGTCGGCGTTGTCGAGGTTGTCGACCAGCTCGACCTTGGTGTCGAACAGGTCCAGCAGCAGGCGATTGCCGTTGCCGGTGTAGTTGCTGTCATCGGTGCCCAGCGGGTTTTCCAGCAGGGCCACGCAGCCCAGACCCAGTTTCGCGGCCAGCGCTGCGGTCTGGCGAACGTGGTTCGATTGCAGTGCGCCGGCGGTGATCAAGGTGTCCGCGCCTTGGGCGAGGGCATCGGCGGCGAGGTATTCGAGCTTGCGCAGCTTGTTGCCGCCCATGGCCAGCGGCGTCAGGTCATCACGCTTGATGTAGACATCGCGGCCGAGCCAGGTGGACAGGCGCTCGAGTTTTTCCAGTGGGGTCGGTTGGCCGAGCAGGTCGAGGCGGTTAAAGCGGTCCAGCTGTTGTTTGATCGGTTGTGTGGACATGGTTCCGTACTGATGCAAGGAGATGTCAGGACTATAGGCACGCCGATTTACCGGGGCAACCGCCAATCGCTTATAGCCAAATGTGCTTAAGCCAGCACTATCGGTTCTTAATTCGCCCCGGTGGGCTTGCCGTAAAGTAGTCGCCGTTGACGCGGCCAGACAGTCCGGCCGCCCGTGAGGAGTCTTTACCGTGAGCGAGCGTTCCAGCCATTGGCAATTGCAGACCATCGTCAGCCAGCTGCGTACTGCGCGGGATCAGTGGCGGGCACAAAATGGCCGTGCTTCCGGAGAGCAGGGCGGACGCGAATTGCCGTCCCGCGATGCGATGGCGCAGATCCTTGAAGCCCTGTGCGGCGCACTGTTTCCGATGCGGCTGGGGCCGGTGGATCTGCGTGAAGAGAGCGAGGATTTTTACGTCGGTCATACCCTCGATGTCGCGCTGAATGCGTTGTTGGCCCAGGCACGACTCGAACTGCGTTACGTCGCCCGTCACAGTGCTCAGGCCGACACTGAAGTCGAGGCGCAGGCGATCAGGATCATCCAGGATTTCGCCCTCGCGCTGCCGGGCCTGCGCAGCCTGCTCGACACCGATGTGCTGGCGGCCTACCACGGCGATCCGGCGGCGCGCAGCGTCGATGAAGTGCTGCTGTGCTATCCGGGGATTCTGGCGGTGATTCACCATCGTCTGGCTCACCATTTGTATCGCGCGGGCCTGCCGTTGCTGGCGCGGATCAGTTCGGAAATCGCCCACTCGGCGACCGGCATCGATATTCACCCGGGCGCGCAGATCGGCCGCAGTTTCTTCATCGACCACGGGACGGGTGTGGTGATCGGCGAGACCGCGATCATCGGCGAGCGCGTCAGGATTTATCAGGCGGTAACCCTCGGCGCCAAACGCTTCCCGGCGGACGAGGACGGCCAGTTGCAGAAAGGCCATCCACGCCATCCGATCGTCGAGGACGACGTGGTGATTTACGCCGGGGCGACGATCCTCGGACGGATCACCATTGGCAAAGGCTCGACCATCGGCGGCAATGTGTGGCTGACCCGCAGCGTGCCGGCCGGGTGCAACCTGACCCAGGCCAATCTGCAGCATGATGACGGGACGCAGAAGTAATTTTTCTGTCTGATCGTTCCCGCGCAACGCGGGAACGATCGTCCTCGCCACAGCGTCATACCCCCTCTTGAGCTAGCGTACGAAAGGTACCGCTGAGCCCTGCGATTAGTCCTGAGCGTACTATCCATGTTTAACTTGAACGTTCATTCAAGTTAAACCGGCGGTTCGCTGCCCGCTCACAACAGGAGGCTTGCCTTTGCTGAGTCCGATCATTTCAGCCATTTTCCAACCCCTTGAGGTGCACCGTTCATGAGTGCATCGTCCACCCCCGCCAGCGGTCTGGTGCGCATGAATCCGCCGGTGTTCTGGTTCGCCGCGACGGTGATCCTGCTGTTTGGCCTGACGGTCATCGCCATGCCGGAACAGGCCGGCGCCTGGCTTCTCGAAGCGCAAAACTGGGCGGCCAACACGGTCGGCTGGTACTACATGCTCGCGATGACCCTGTATCTGGTCTTCGTGGTGGTCACCGCGTTATCGGGCTACGGCAAGATCAAGCTCGGTGCCGACCACGACGAACCCGAATTCAGTTACCTGTCCTGGGCCGGCATGCTGTTCGCCGCCGGGATCAGCATCACGCTGTTTTTCTTCTGCGTGTCCGAACCGTTGACCCACATGCTCCAGCCGCCGCAAGGCGAGGCCGGCACCCCGGAGGCGGCGCGTCAGGCGATGCAGATTCTGTTTCTGCACTGGGGCCTGCACGGCTGGGGCGTGTTCGCCTTCGTCGGCATGGCTCTGGCGTATTTCGCCTACCGGCATAACCTGCCGCTGGCGCTGCGCTCGGCGCTGTACCCGCTGATCGGCAAGCGCATCAACGGCCCCATCGGCTACGCCGTGGACGGCTTCGGCATCATCGCCACGGTGTTCGGCCTCGGTGCGGACATGGGCTTCGGCGTGCTCCATCTCAACTCCGGTCTGGACTATCTGTTCGGCATCGCCCACACCCAGTGGATTCAGGTCGGCCTGATCACGCTGATGATGGGCGCGGCGATCATCGTCGCCGTCTCGGGTGTGGATAAAGGCGTGCGGGTCATGTCCGACATCAACATGCTGCTGGCCTGTGCGCTGCTGCTGTTCGTGTTGTTCGCCGGCCCTACCCAGCATTTGCTCAACACCCTGATCCAGAATCTGGGCGACTACCTCGGCGCGTTGCCGATGAAGAGTTTCGACCTCTACGCCTACGACAAACCGAGCGACTGGCTCGGCGGCTGGACGGTGTTCTACTGGGCCTGGTGGATCGCGTGGTCGCCGTTCGTGGGCCTGTTCATCGCACGGATTTCCCGTGGTCGGACCATCCGCGAATTCGTCTTCGGCGTGTTGCTGATTCCGCTCGGTTTCACCCTGGCGTGGATGTCGATCTTCGGCAACAGCGCCATCGACCAGGTGCTCAATCACGGTATGTCGGCGCTGGGCATGTCGGCCCTCGACAACCCGTCGATGACTCTTTACCTGCTGCTGGAAACCTACCCGTGGAGCAAGACTGTCATCGCGGTAACGGTGTTCATCAGCTTCGTGTTCTTCGTCACCTCCGCCGACTCCGGCACCGTGGTGCTCTCGACCCTGTCGGCCAAGGGCGGTAACCCGGATGAAGACGGCCCGAAATGGCTGCGGGTGTTCTGGGGCGCGATGACCGCGCTGATCACCAGCGCGCTGCTGTTCTCCGGCAGCATCGATGCGCTGAAGTCGGCGGTAGTGCTCACCTCCTTGCCGTTCTCGCTGATTCTGCTGCTGATGATGTGGGGCCTGCACAAGGCGTTCTACCTGGAGTCGCAGAAGCAGATCGCGCAACTGCATTCGCTGGCGCCGGTGTCCGGTTCACGGCGGGGCAAGGGCGGCTGGCGTCAGCGTCTGAGCCAGGCCGTGCACTTCCCGTCGCGCGACGAGGTGTACCGCTTCATGGACACCACGGTGAAGCCGGCCATCGAAGAAGTGACTGCCGTGTTCGCCGAGAAAGGCCTGAACGTGGTCACCCAACCGGATCCGGCGCACGACAGCGTCAGCCTGGAAATCGGTCACGGTGAACAGCACCCGTTCATCTACCAGGTGCAGATGCGCGGCTACTTCACGCCGTCGTTCGCCCGTGGTGGCATGGGCTCCAAGCAGCTCAACAATCGCCGCTACTACCGCGCCGAAGTGCACTTGAGCGAGGGCAGTCAGGACTACGATCTGGTTGGTTACACGAAAGAGCAGATCATCAACGACATCCTCGACCAGTACGAACGGCACATGCAGTTCCTGCATCTGGTGCGTTGATCGGAGCAGGGCGCCGGGACGCTTTCAGGTCTCGGCGCTCAGCACCATGAACAACACCATCGCCGCCAGCGGCACGCCATAAACGGCGCTGCCGATCGCAATCTCCGTCCCCAGCGGCTGCCCGGCGTGCACCACGCCGACCGCACCATTGATCACCGTCAACGCCAGCCACAACGCCGCGAACACATAGGCCAGCGTCTGCCGACTGAAGCCGATGCGCTCGCCGATGTAAAACATCAGCGCCAGCAGGATCAGGCCGAAGAAGATGATGATTGCGGTGTGCATGGATGTGCCTGCGGGATGTGCGGTGTTTGATCGGACGATTTCGCGGGCAAGCCCGCGAAGGCGCCACCTCGGTTTCATTTAGAGCATAGCCAAACCCGCCCACGCCATATTCGTCAGGTACTTTCCCGCTCAATGACCGTGCATTGCAGCAGATTCAACCGCTGCACCTCATCACTCGGCAGCACGCCCAGACTTTCCAGCACCCGCGTCGCCGCCAGTACGCCGATCTCCAGCGCGGGCGGTTTGATCGTGCTCAGGCTCGGCAGCAGCATCTCGGCGAACGGGTAGTCGCCAAAGCCGAGGACGGCGCAGTCTTCGGGGATGTTGAGGCCGGCGCGTTGTCCGGCGAGCAGGCCGCCGGCGGCGAGGTTGTCGTTGGCGAAGATGATCGCGTCCGGGCGTGGGGAGGCGTTCATCAGTGCTTCCATCGCTTGCTTGCCGGCCTCGAACGGGGCACGATCGGCGTCGGGTGCGAATACCCAGGGCTCAAGTCCTAGCTTGCGCACGGTCGCGGCGTAACCGTCGCGGCGTTCCAGTGCGCTGAAGTCGCCGGGTGCGCTGTTCTGCACGAAGGCGATGCGTCGATAGCCTTTACCGTGCAGATAACGAGCGGCGCTGACACCCACTTCAAAGTGCGAGAAACCGATCTGCATCGGCTCGCGATCCGGTTGGTAATCCCAGGTTTCGATCACCGGGATATCCGCTTCGGCGAGCATCTTTTCCGTGCCCGCGCTATGGAAGTGGCTGGTGACTACCAGCGCTGCAGGCGACCAGCCGAGGAACGCCCGCACGGCGTTTTCTTCCTGTTCAGTGCTGAAGTAACTCGATGCCAGAAGTAGCTGATAACCGTGACGGCTGAGGGTGTCGCTGAAGCCCTGGATGGTGTTGGCGAAGATCGGCCCGGAGATGTTCGGGATCACCATGCCGACGATTTTCCCCCGCGCCGAGGCGAGCCCGCCGGCCACCAGATTCGGCACGTATCCCAGCTCGGCGACCACCGCCGCGATCCGTTCGCGCCGTTCGGGCGAGACCTGTTCCGGCTGGTTGAAGTAACGCGACACGGTGATCGCCGAAACACCGGCCTGGCGCGCCACCGCGTTGAGGGTCACGCGACCGGCGCCACGGCGTTTGCGGGGCTTTTCTTCGCTCAAGGCTCGATCCTTCTTAAAAACCAAAACGCATATAAAAGTAATTTTTCAGTATTGGACGGTCTATGTCCGGCTTGCCAATACTGGTGATGTTAGCGCTAACAAAGCGCGTTGTCTGCTACTCGCTCGAGCGAATGCCCAAGACACCGAGACAGGCGCTGTCGTCGCAGAACGGCAGCGGTTCAGGGCAACTTTTCGAGCGGGCAAACATGCACAACATTCCTGGGGCGACACATAAACTGGCGCAATCGATCCGCGCTGCGGGCTGGCTACTCACCGGGCTGGCTGCGCTGCCGCTGCCCGCCGCGTTCGCCGCGGACAGCACCGATCAGGAGCCGACACTCAAGTCCGTCACGGTCACCGCCACCCGCCGCGAAGAGTCGCTGCAAAAGGTGCCGGTGGCGGTGTCGGTGATCGACGGCGAGCAGCTGGAACGCGACAACCGCAACAGCGTGGCGAGCATCGTCCAGCAGGTGCCGTCGCTGAATTTCCGCACTGGCGCATCGAACAAGGACACCTCGTTGTTCGTGCGTGGCGTAGGGACGATTTCCACCTCGCCGGGCGTCGAACCGACTGTGGCCACGGTAATCGATGGCGTGGTCTACGCCCGTCCCGGCCAGTCCACTCTCGATCTGCTGGACCTGGAACGCGTCGAAGTCCTGCGCGGCCCGCAAGGCACGCTGTTCGGCAAGAACGCCTCGGCCGGCGTGCTGAACATCACGAGCAAGGCGCCGACCGCCGAGACCCACGGCTACATCGATCAGTCGTATTACAGCGGCAACGAAAGCCGCACCCGTTTCGGCATCGGCGGCAGCCTGATTCCGGACACGCTCAAGGGCTCGATCAGCACCTTGTTCGGCACTTACGACGGCAACGTCGACAACCAGCACAACGGTCAGGAGGTCAACGGCTACAACCATCGTGGCGTACGCGGCAAACTGGAATTCACCCCGAACGACGACGTCACCTTCACCCTGATCGCCGACTACATGCAGTCCCACGATGACGGCCCCAACGGCGTCGTGACCAAGGCGCTGACCCCGGCCTTCGCGAATGCGTTGAGCCCGGTCGGCGCGACCAGCCACAACCGCGACATCAACACCGACACCCGCACCCACGTCGAGGACACCAACAAGGGCCTGTCCGGCCAGCTCGACTGGCAACTGGGCGATTACACCCTGACCTCGATCACTGCGTGGCGTGGCTGGGACAACACCCAATATCAGGACGGCGACCGCCTCGGCACGGTGACGGCCGCGTTCCCCGGCACGGCGGACAAGGGCGATCTGGCGTTCGACCAGTACTCGCAGGAGCTGCGTCTGGCGTCGCCGAAAGGCGAGTTCCTCGAATACGTCGGCGGCCTGTTCTACATGCACGGCAAGGACGAGGAAACCTATCAGCGCACGCTGACCACCACACGGACAGATCGCGGCGTCGCCGATTACAGCACCACCAGCGACAGCTATGCGGTGTTCGGCGAGAGCACGCTGAATTTCACCTCGAACTTTCGTGGCATCGCCGGCCTGCGCTACACCCACGACGATCTTGAATACGATCACCGTCGCGTCTCCACTTCCGCCACAACTGTCAGCGGCATTCAACCGGCGACCCGCGGTTCCGGCTCGGTGGATGAGGACGGCTGGTCGGGACGGCTCGGTTTGCAGTACGACCTGAGCGATACCGTCACCACTTACCTGACCTACTCGCGCGGCTACAAAGGCCCGGCCTACAACGTGTTCTTCAACATGCAGCCGCGCGATACCGAAGCGCTGAAACCGGAGACTTCCAATACCTGGGAGGCGGGGATCAAAGCCTCGAGCTGGAACAATCGCCTGACCACCAACCTCGCGGTTTTCCACAGCGACTACGACAACTACCAGGCGAACTTTTTCGACACTGTCGCCGGGCAAGTCGTAACGCGCCTGATCAACGCCGGCAGCGTCAGCACCGAGGGCGTGGAACTTGATTTCGCCCTGCAGGCGACCCAGCAACTGAAGTTCTCCGGCGCGCTGGCCTACACCCGCGCTCGTATCGACGAGTTCGCCTGCCCGGCGGGCGCGGCGGCGTCGTGCAACGTCAACGGCAAGCCGCTGCCGTTCAGCCCGGACTGGAAAAGCTACGTGCGGGCCGACTACACGATCCCGCTGGATAACGGCCTGGATATCGAACTCGGTACCGACTACAGCTGGCAGAGCGAAGTGCAGTACGACATCAGCCAGAACGCCGACACCAAGCAGGGCGCCTACGGACTTTGGAATGCCAGCGTGGCCCTGGCCGATTACACCAACGGCTGGCGCGTGGCGTTGCTCGGCAAGAACCTCACCGACAAGTCGTATTCGCCATTGCTCGCCAGCGGTGGCAACTACATCTACCGCGCCGTGCCTCGCGATGACGAACGCTACTTCGGCGTGCAACTGCGCAAGGACTTCTGAGATGAGCAGACAGCTGAAACTCGGCGCGTTCCTCATGGCCACCGGGCACCACGTCGCCGCGTGGCGTCATCCGGACGTACCGGCCAACGCGGGACTGGATTTCGCCCATTACAAACGCCTGGCGCAGATTGCCGAGGCAGCGAAGTTCGACACCCTGTTCGTCGCCGACAGCGTCGCCGCGCCGACCCAGGACATCGCCAGCCGCATGGCCCGCTCCGATCATTTCGAGCCGCTGACCTTGCTCTCGGCATTGAGCGCAGTGACCGAACACATCGGCCTGATCGCCACCGCGACCACCAGCTACAACGAGCCGTACCACGTGGCGCGTAAATTCGCCTCTCTCGATCACCTGTCCGGCGGGCGAGCGGGGTGGAACCTGGTGACCTCGGACAATGCCGCCGAAGCGCAGAATTTCGGCCGCGACGAACACATCGGCCATGCCGAACGCTACAGCCGCGCCCGGGAATTTCATCAGGTGGTCACCGGGCTCTGGGACAGTTGGCAGGACGACGCCTTCATTCGCGACAAAACCAGCGGCGCGTATTACCACCCGGAAAAACTGCACGTGCTGAATCACGTTGGCGAGCACTTCCGGGTCAAAGGCCCGCTGAATGTCGCGCGTTCGCCACAGGGTCAGCCGGTGATCGTGCAGGCCGGCTCGTCGGAAACCGGACGTGAACTTGCTGCACAGACCGCCGAAGTGGTGTTCACCGCGCAGACTTCACTGGCCAGCGCCCAGGCGTTTTACGCCGACCTCAAGGGGCGCTTGCCGAAGTACGGACGCAGTGCCGACTCGCTGAAAATCATGCCCGGCGTGTTCGTCGTGGTCGGAAAGACAGAAGCCGAAGCGCAGGAAAAATGTGAAACGTTTCAGCAATTGGTCGAACCCGAGGTTGGCGTTGCCCTGCTTGGGCGTATGCTGGGCAACTTCGATCTGTCGAAGTACCCGCTGGACGGGCCGCTGCCGGAATTGCCGCTGACTGAAAGCGGCCAGCAAAGCCGACAGAAACTGCTGACCGAACTGGCCGGCCGAGAACATCTGACCCTGGCCGAACTGGGTCGCAGAATCGCCGGCGGTCGCGGGCACTACAGCATCGTCGGCACACCGGCGCAGATTGCCGACCGTTTGCAGGAATGGTTCGAGCTGGGCGCGGCTGACGGCTTCAACGTGCTGGTGCCGCACTTGCCCGGCGGGCTCGAAGACTTCGCCAATGGCGTGGTCCCGGAACTGCAACGGCGCGGGCTGTTCAGAACCGAATATGAAGGCCGGACCTTGCGCCAGAACCTTGGCCTCGCCCGGCCCGGCAACAGATTTGCGTAGCAATCGACACCCGATTCAAGACCGACAAGAGAGGATTCGATGACTTACACCGCTGCCGAAAACCGCTATGACTCCATCCCTTACCGCCGCGTCGGACGCAGCGGTCTGGTGCTGCCGGCGCTGTCCCTGGGCCTGTGGCACAACTTCGGCGACAGCACGCCGATCGACACCCAGCGCTCGTTGCTGCGCACGGCGTTCGACCTGGGCATCAACCACTTCGACCTGGCCAACAACTACGGCCCGCCTTACGGCAGCGCCGAAACCAATTTCGGTCGTTTGCTGCGCGAAGACTTCAAGCAGTATCGCGATGAACTGATCATCTCCAGCAAGGCCGGTTGGGACATGTGGCCCGGTCCTTACGGCCAGGGCGGCGGCTCGCGCAAATACGTGCTGGCCAGCCTCGACCAGAGCCTGCAACGTCTCGGTCTGGACTATGTGGATATCTTCTATTCGCACCGCTTCGACCCGGACACCCCGCTGGAAGAAACCGCCAGCGCCCTTGCCACGGCGGTGCAGCAGGGCAAGGCGCTGTACATCGGCATCTCGTCGTACTCCGGGGTGAAAACCCGCGAAATCGCCGCGTTGCTCAAAGAGTGGAAAGTGCCGCTGTTGATTCACCAACCGGCGTACAACCTGCTCAACCGCTGGGTGGAAAAGGACCTGCTCGACACCACCGACGAACTCGGCACCGGCGTGATTGCATTCACTCCGCTGGCGCAAGGTTTGCTGACCGACAAATACCTCAACGGCGTGCCGGCGGATGCGCGGGTCAATCGTCCGGGCGGTGGCTCGTTGCTGTCTTCGCACTTGTCCGAGGCCAACATTGCTCATGTGCGGGCGTTGAATGAAATCGCCAAACGTCGTGGCCAGAGCCTGGCGCAACTGGCATTGGCGTGGACGCTGCGGGATCCGCGGGTGACTTCGGCGCTGATCGGTGCGAGCCGACCAGAGCAGATTGTCGAGAACGTCGGGGCGTTGAAGAACCTGAGCTTCAGTGCGGAGGAACTGGCGGAGATTGACCGGTTTGCCCAGGAGGGCGGGATCAATCTTTGGGAGAAGCCTTCGACGGCGGAGTGATCGAAACTGGGGTGGGTCAGATAGATCCACCCCCTCACCCCAGCCCTCCCGAAACGTCGGACCGCCCCCAGGGGGGCGAGGGGGAAAGGGAGCAAATCTCCGTGCTTTTCAAACCTGAGTTCGATTCGATATTTCAGGTCGGTGTATAGCGACAAAACACCTCGGTCAGTCCCCTCTCCCTCCGGGAGAGGGTTAGGGTGAGGGGGCTCTTGATTTTGCTCTGGCGTTAAAGGCTCAGCGAAAAAACGGCACATCCCCCAACACCGTAGCCCGCTGCATCACTCGCCGCGCGGGCCGGTAGTCATCCACCGCGTAATGCTGGGTCACGCGGTTATCCCAGAATGCAATGTCATCCTTCTGCCAGCGCCAGCGAATGGTGAACTCCGGCCGCGTCGCATGCGCGAACAAGAACTTCAACACCGCTTCGCTCTCGGTCTCCGACAGCTCATTGATCTTCGACGTGAACCCTTCGTTGACGAACAGCGAACGCCGTCCGCTCACCGGATGCGTGCGAATCACCGGGTGCGACAGCGGTGGATTTTTGCGCCTCGCGGCTTCCCACTGCGCCAGTGCTTCCGGCGTGGTGCCGTAGCGCTCCAGCGGGAAGGATCGGGTGAAATCGTGAGTCGCAGTCAGCCCTTCAAGCAGCGCTTTCATTGGCGCCGACAGCGCCTCATACGCGGCAATCCCGCTGGCCCACAATGTGTCGCCACCGAATTCCGGCAGCAGCTTGGCGCTGAGCACCGCGCCCATGGCCGGGGTCGGCAGGAAGGTCACGTCGGTGTGCCAGATCGCGTTGTCGCGCACGTCGGTGACGGCGGTGTCGAGGATCAGCACTTCCGGCTGTTCCGGCACGTTCGGGTAGATCGGGTGAATGTGCAGATCGCCGAAGTAAGCGGCGAAACGCGCTTGCTGCGACGGCTCGATCGGTTGATTACGGAAGAACAGCACCTGGTATTTGAGCAGTGCCTGCTCGATGGCGTCGCGCTGTTCCAGGTTCAGCGGCTGGCTGATGTCGACGCCGCTGATCTGTGCGCCGAGGGCCGAGCTTAAAGGGGTGATGTTCAGGCTGCTCATGGTGGTTCTCTTCAATTCCGGGGCCCCGAAACTGTCGGGGTAGTCAGTGCTGAAAAATCAGTGGGCCTGGCCGTGCCACGGCACCAGTTTGCGTTGCAGGGCGCGCAGGCCCATCTCCATCGCGAAGGCGATCAGGGCGATGACCAGAATCCCCAGCAGCACCACATCGGTGACCAGGAACTGCGCGGCCGACTGCACCATGAAGCCCAGGCCGCTGGTGGCCGCGATCAGTTCGGCGGCGACCAGCGTCGACCAGCCGACACCGAGGCCAATGCGCACACCGGTCAGAATGTCTGGCAGGGCGCTTGGCAAAATCACATGGCGGATCAGTTGTGCGCGAGTGGCGCCCAGTGACTGCGCGGCGCGCAATTTGGCCGGGTCGACGGTGCGCACGCCGGTGGCGGTGGCAATCGCGATCGGGGCAAAAATCGCCAGGTAGATCAGCAGCACTTTCGACAACTCGCCGATACCGCACCAGATCACGATCAGCGGCAGATAGGCGAGTGGCGGAATCGGCCGGTAGAACTCGATCAGCGGATCGAGCACGCCACGGGCGATGCGGTTGGCACCGATGGCAATGCCCACCGGCACCGCGGTCAGAATCGCAAAACCGAGGCCCAGACCGATGCGGCTGAGGCTCGCACCCAAGTGCTGCCACAGCGTCGAATCCATGTAGCCCGTGGTCGCCAGCAACCAGCCTTTTTGCAGCACGGCGGACGGTGGCGGCAGGAACAGCGGTTCGATCAGACCGGTGGCCGTGACGGCCCACCAGATCACCAGCAACGCGAACAGGGTCAGCAGGCTGATCCAGCGGGTGCTGAGGCTGCGACGCACGGGAATCACCACCGATGTGGCGGCGGGTTTCACGGCGGTGGCGGAAACGTCGTAACTGCTCATGCGCGCTCCTGCCGCTGAACGGCGCTGCGTTGCGAGAACACTTTGGCCAGCACGTGTTCGCGGGTTTCGATGAAGCGCGGATCGGACTTGATCGCCCGTGCCGATTCGCCGGCGGCGTAACGCTGGCCGAAGTCGAGATGCAGGCGCTCGACGATCTGCCCCGGATTCGGCGCGAGCAGAATCAGGTCAGTGGCGAGGAACACCGCTTCTTCAATGTCGTGGGTAATCAGGAACACCGGTTTGGCGGTGCGTTGCCAGACTTGCAGCAACAGCTCCTGCATCTGTTCGCGGGTGAAGGCGTCGAGGGCGCCGAAGGGTTCGTCCATCAGCAACACACGCGGATCGGCGGCGAGGGCGCGGGCCAGGCCGACGCGTTGCTTCTGGCCGCCGGAAAGCTGCCAGATGCGACGGTGTTCAAAACCGGAAAGGTCGACCAGTGCGAGCATTTCCCGAGCGCGCTGTTCGCGTTTGTCCTTGGCCACACCGGCCAGTTCCAGACCGAAAGCGACGTTGGCCAGCACGTCCTGCCAGGGCAACAGGGCGTCGTCCTGGAACACCACGCCGCGTTCGGCGCTCGGACCTTTGACCGGCACGTTGTCGAGGGTGATGCGGCCGGCGCTCGGTTCGACGAAACCGGCAATCAGGTTCAACAGCGAAGTCTTGCCACTGCCGGACGGGCCGAGGGCCACCAGCAATTGCTGAGGGCCGAGGGTCAGGGAAATGTCGGACAGTACCGGTTCCGGGCTGCCGGGATACTGTGCGCTGATGCGCTCCAGCTGTAGCAAGGCCATCGCAGTTAACTCCCGATCAATTGGTGATGTACTTGGCGCTGACGTACGGCGCGTAGTCCGGCAGTACCGCTTCGACCTTGCCTTGCTCCTTGAGGAACGCAGCGGTGTCAGTGATGGCTTTGGTGGTCGGAGCGCCGAGGTCGCTGACTTGATCCGCTGCCAGCGGGTAGACGTTGCCTTGCAGCAGCAATGGGATGTCGCTGGCTTTGGCGCCGGAGAGTTTCACCAGCTTGTCGACGTTGCTCTGATTGGCCAGCCAGGCTTTCGGATCCTTGCGGTAGTCGGCGTAGGCGTCGAGGGTGACCTTGGCGAAGGCGGTGACGATTTCCGGGTGCTTCTCGGCGAAGTCCTTGCGCACGATCCAGGCGTCGAAGGTCGGTGCGCCGAACTTGGCCAGTTCACCGGAAGTGATCAGCACTTTGCCGTTTTCCTTGGCCACACCCAGCGCCGGATCCCAAACGTAGGTGGCGTCGATGTCACCGCGTTTCCACGCAGCAATGATCGCTGGCGGGGCGAGGTTGAGGACGGTGACTTTTGATGGGTCGATGTTCCAGTGCTTCAGCGCGGCGAGCAGGCTGTAGTGACCGGTGGACACAAACGGCACGGCGATTTTCTTGCCGACCAGATCCTGCGGGGTCTTGATGCCGGAGCCGTCGCGGGCGACCAGTGCTTCGGCGGCGCCGATCTGGGTGGCGATGAGGAAGGTTTCCACCGGGACTTTGCGGGTGATTGCAGCGGTCAGCGGGCTGGAACCGAGGTAGCCGATCTGCACGTCGCCGGAGGCGATGGCGGCGATGATGTCGGCACCGTTATCGAATTTGCGCCAGTTGATGTCGGCCTTGGTGGCTTTCTCGTAGGCGCCGTCGGCCTGGGCGACTTTCGCCGGGTCAACGGTGGTCTGGTAGGCGACGGTGAGGTCGGCGGCCTGAGCCAGGAAACTCGCAGCAGCCAGAGAGGCCACGGCCAGCAGGCGAAGCGGGAAATTCAGTTTCATTGAAGAGCTCCATATCAGGCGACCGAGCGTCGGCGTGAAAGGAGACTAAATGATCTAAGAATCTAGAAATAAATAACTTTTTAGAATGAGCTTATGAGCGGAAAAATCTAAGCGTGGGAGAGTGGGGGCTTTTCGGATTATCGGTTCGGACTTGAAATCCTTACCCCCTCACCCCAGCCCTCTCCCCCAAGGGGGCGAGGGGGAAAGGGAGCCGATCGAGGGCTTTTCACAATCGGAGTTCGGCTCGGTATTTCAAGTCGGCGTAGCTCTGATAAACACTGCGGTCAGTCCCCTCTCCCACCGGGAGAGGGCTAGGGTGAGGGGGCTGCGATCCAACGCCGATCAATCAGTTGCTGATCGCCAGAATGCTCGCCTGATACGACCCGACAAACACGTCGAAATCGCCCACCTCGTTCTGCTCCAGCTCAGCCTGCTGTGCCAGCGAAGAGCGCGCCAGTTCTTCAAACTTCGCCTGTTCCTCAGCCGCCAACGGTTCGCTGCGGAAGAACTCGGCGTGGGCCTGGCTCTGGCGCAGGGAGAATTGCGCGAAGCTTTCCTTGTGCGTGGCCATCGCCGCCAGCACCTGAGCCGAAGGCGTCAGGGACGAATCCTTGACCTTGGCCAGTTGCGCATCGAGCGCCTTGCTGTGGGCATCGCCGCCGTGGCTTTGATCCAGCAGCGCCGCCAGCGGAGCGATTTTTTCCAGCAGTTCGGCGGCCCATTCCTTCAGCTCCACCGGTTGGCCGTCGCGCTGCAATTGCAGGCCCGGACGGCGACCTTCCTTGACCACGCTGAGGAAGTTGGAGGTGGCGTTGCCGCAGGAGTTGTTGGTCAGCAGCGGGCTTTCGTTCAGCGCGCAGTACAGCAGGAACGCGTCGAGGAAGCGCGACTCGGTGAGGTCGATGCCCATCGGCAGGAACGGGTTGATGTCCAGGCAGCGTACTTCGACGTACTGAATGCCACGGGCCATCAAGGCCTGGATCGGCCGCTCGCCGGTGTAGGTCACGCGTTTCGGGCGGATGTTCGAGTAGTACTCGTTTTCGATCTGCAGGATGTTGGTGTTCAGTTGCACCCACTCGCCATCCTGGTGCGTGCCGACTTCGACGTACGGCGCGTACGGCGTGGCCACCGCTTTGCGCAGGCTGTCGGTGTAGCTCGCCAGGTCGTTGTAGCAAGGGGTCAGACCGGCCTGGGCGTTGCTCTGGTAACCGAGGTCGCTCATGCGCAGGCTGGTGGCGTAGGGCAGGTACAGGGTGTCGGGATCCAGCTGTTCCAACTGGTGCGCACGACCGCGCAGGAAACCCGCGTCCAGCGCCGGCGAGGCACCGAACAGGTACATCAGCAGCCAGCTGTAGCGGCGGAAGTTACGGATCAGCGCGATATAGGACGACGACTGGAAATCCCGGTCGGTGCCGATGAAGCCTTCGGCTTCCTTGAGCAACGGCCAGAGTTTTTCCGGCAGGGAGAAGTTGTAGTGAATCCCGGCGATGCACTGCATGGTCTTGCCGTAACGCAGGGCCAGGCCCTTGCGGTAGACGTACTTGAGCTGACCGATGTTGGAGGTGCCGTAATAGGCGATCGGGATATCTTCCTCGGCCGGCAACGGGCACGGCATCGATGGACTCCACAGGTACTCGTTGCCGAGCTTGCTGTAGGCGAAGCGATGAATCTTGTCCAGGCTCGCCAGGGTATCGGCCGGGTCTGGCAGGGCAGGCGTGATGAACTCCAGCAGCGACTCGGAATAGTCGGTCGTGATCTGTTCGTTGGTCAGCGCGGAACCCAGGGCTTCAGGGTGCGGCGTTTGGGCCAGGCGGCCTTCGCCGTTCACGCGCAGGCATTCACGTTCGATACCGTGAAGGCACTGCTCAAGCAGAGAGAGGTTAGCGCGCTCGCCGAGCAGAGCCAGGCGGCGGTTGAGAAGTTCGCTCAATTTGGATTCCTTCACGCGTCAGTCGCCCCAATATGGGGGTGGGCAGGACGGTCTACAAGGGTGAAGTTGAAACTGGCGTTTTCGCCTGGTTTTCGGGCCATGAAAGCCCCATTGGAAACGCCAACTTCAGTCCCTGAATCTGGCAGACGCGGGCGAGGAAAACTCCGACGCTGCGATCACAGCGCCGAAATTAACTCAAAATGATGAACAACATCTACAGGACAGCGAACGTGCCTTGCGCTTTTGCGACCAGTTTGTCGCCCTGCATCACGTCGGCTTCGACCACCAGCGTGCGCCGGCCCGGGTGGATCACCCGCGCCGTACACATCACCTCGCCCTCGGAGACGGCGCGGATGTAGTTGATCTTGCACTCGATGGTCGCGCTCTGCTGGTCGAAGCCGTGGGTGCTGGAACAGGCCAGCCCCATGGCGATGTCGACCAGACTGAACAGCGCGCCGCCGTGCAGCTTGCCGCCGCGATTGCGCAGTTCGGGTTCCAGCGCCAGGACGACTTGCGCCACCCCGGTTTCCAGGCTGTGCAGGCGGCAGCCCAACAGCTTGAAAAACGCGCTCTCGACGAGCCCGGCTGGCATATCCATCAGCGTTTCTTCAACTGCTTGGCGTTGGCAAACAGCGACGCCATCGCGTTATTCACCGGAGCCGCCGGGGTGCTTTCCTTGCGTGGCGCCGAACCCTGCGA
This sequence comes from Pseudomonas sp. 9.2(2024), assembly GCF_039695385.1. Classification (NCBI taxonomy): domain Bacteria; kingdom Pseudomonadati; phylum Pseudomonadota; class Gammaproteobacteria; order Pseudomonadales; family Pseudomonadaceae; genus Pseudomonas; species Pseudomonas sp. 9.2(2024). The sequence continues at coordinate 528,194 of NZ_CP155585.1, forward strand.
CTGGCGTGGCGCCGAGCCCGGACGCGAGCCACGGGCACCATCGATCTTCTCGCCCGGGGTGTCGCTCATGCGCATCGACAGGCCGACGCGCTTGCGCGGGATGTCGACTTCCATGACCTTCACTTTCACCACGTCACCGGCCTTCACCGCTTCGCGCGGATCCTTGATGAACTTCTCCGACAGCGCCGAAATGTGCACCAGACCGTCCTGATGCACGCCGATGTCGACGAACGCACCGAACGCGGTCACGTTGGTCACCACGCCTTCGAGGATCATCCCCAGTTGCAGGTCCTTCAGGTCCTCGACGCCTTCCTGGAACTCGGCAGTCTTGAACTCCGGACGCGGGTCGCGGCCCGGTTTTTCCAGTTCCTGCAGAATGTCGGTGACGGTTGGCAGACCGAAAGTCTCGTCGGTGAATTTCTTCGGATCCAGACGCTTGAGGAACGCCGCGTCACCGATCAGCGAGCGAATGTCGCGGTCGGTTTCAGCGGCGATGCGTTGTACCAGCGGATAGGCTTCCGGGTGAACGGCCGAGGAATCCAGCGGGTTGTCGCCGTTCATCACACGCAGGAAGCCGGCGGCCTGTTCGAAGGTTTTCTCGCCCAGACGCGCGACTTTCTTCAAGGCCGCGCGGGTCTTGAACGCGCCGTGTTCGTCACGGTGGGCCACGATGTTTTGCGCCAGGGTCGCGTTGAGGCCGGAGATCCGCGCCAGCAGCGCCACGGAGGCAGTGTTTACGTCCACGCCCACGGCGTTCACGCAGTCCTCGACCACGGCGTCCAGACCGCGCGCCAGTTTCAGCTGCGACACGTCGTGCTGGTACTGGCCGACACCGATGGATTTCGGATCGATTTTCACCAGTTCGGCCAGCGGATCCTGCAGACGACGGGCGATCGATACCGCGCCACGGATCGACACGTCCAGATCCGGGAATTCCTTGGCTGCCAGTTCCGATGCCGAATACACCGATGCGCCGGCTTCGGAGACCATGACCTTGGTCATTTTCATCGCTGGGTATTTTTTGATCAGCTCGATGGCCAGCTTGTCGGTCTCACGGCTGGCGGTGCCGTTGCCGATGGCGATCAGGTCGACCGAGTGTTTGGCGCACAGGGCGGCCAGGATGGCGATGGTCTGATCCCATTTGTTGTGCGGCACGTGCGGGTAAACCGTGGCGTGATCCAGCAGCTTGCCGGTGGAGTCGACCACCGCAACCTTGCAACCGGTACGCAGGCCCGGGTCGAGGCCCAGGGTGGCGCGCGGGCCGGCCGGGGCGGCCAGCAGCAGGTCGTGCAGGTTGTGGGCGAACACGTTGATCGCTTCGGTTTCGGCGCCATCGCGCAGCTCGCCGAGCAGGTCGGTTTCCAGGTGGGTGTAGAGCTTGACCTTCCAGGTCCAGCGCACCACTTCACCGAGCCATTTGTCGGCCGGACGGTTCTGGTTCTGGATGCCGACGTGCTGACCGATCATGCCTTCGCACGGGTGCAAAGTGCCCGGCAGCTCTTCGCCGACTTTCAGCGCGGAGCTGAGAATGCCTTCGTTGCGGCCACGGAAAATCGCCAGCGCGCGGTGCGACGGCATGCTTTTCAGCGGTTCGTCGTGTTCGAAGTAATCGCGGAATTTCGCGCCTTCCTCTTCCTTGCCGGCGATCACGCGGGCACTGAGGGTGGCTTCCTGTTTCAGGTAGGTGCGCAGTTTTTCCAGCAGGTTGGCGTCTTCGGCGAAGCGCTCCATGAGGATGTACTTGGCGCCTTCCAGCGCTGCCTTGGTGTCGGCCACGCCTTTTTCGGCGTCGACGAAGCGCGCGGCTTCGGTTTCCGGGGTCAGCGACGGGTCGGCGAACAGACCGTCGGCCAGTTCGCCGAGGCCGGCTTCCAGGGCGATCTGGCCCTTGGTGCGGCGCTTCTGCTTGTACGGCAGGTACAAGTCTTCGAGGCGGGTCTTGGTGTCGGCGAGTTTGATTTCGCGCTCCAGCTCAGGGGTGAGTTTGCCCTGCTCCTGAATGCTGGAAAGAATGCTGATGCGCCGTTCGTCGAGTTCTCGCAGGTAGCGCAGACGCTCTTCCAGATGACGCAGTTGGGTGTCATCGAGGCTGCCGGTCACTTCTTTCCGGTAACGGGCGATGAAGGGAACGGTAGAGCCTTCATCGAGTAGCGCGACGGCCGCTTCGACCTGTTGTGGGCGTACGCCGAGTTCCTCGGCGATGCGGCTGTTGATGCTGTCCATAAAACCACCTGACAAATTGTGAAAGCAGGCTCGCAGGCGCGTAAATAAAGGCCCGGAGTCTGGTGGGGCGGCTTGATGCTGGCCGCTGCCTGGGTCAAAAGGCATCCCATTGACCCGTGAAATCGAACAATTACTGCGGCGCCCATGAAAATAAGGGACGGCCACCTGCGGTAACGATTCAGACGTTGCCTGACACAAAAGGCCGCGCATTATAACCAGCGTTCTGTCATTCGGGGGCGACGCAGTCTGTAGGCACAAGCCCCGGTTTTCTGGCAGTGAAGGAAAAATCTGCTAACAATGCACACGGTGCGTATAACGGCAGCTACGCCATAATGCGCGCCGAGCTAAAAGGAGCATCCAATGAGCAGCACTGCACAAACTGCTGAAGGCGAAAAAATTCTCATCGTTGACGACGATCCGGGGCTGAGCAGCCTGCTGGAACGCTTTTTCGTCAGCAAGGGCTACCGTGCCCGCGCCGTACCGAATACCGAGCAGATGGATCGTCTGCTGTCGCGTGAAGTGTTCAACCTGGTCGTCCTCGACCTGATGCTGCCGGGCGAAGACGGCCTGACCGCTTGCCGCCGCCTGCGGGGCGCGAACAATCAGATTCCGATCATCATGCTTACCGCCAAGGGCGACGAACTGAGCCGTATCAAGGGCCTGGAACTGGGCGCCGACGATTACCTGGCCAAGCCCTTCAACCCGGACGAGCTGATGGCTCGCGTCAAAGCCGTGCTGCGCCGTCAGGCCGCGCCGGTGCCGGGCGCGCCCGGCAGTGAAGAAGAAAACGTCACGTTCGGCGATTACGTGCTGTCCCTGGCTACCCGCGAACTCAAGCGCGGCGACGAAGTGCACATGCTCACCACCGGTGAGTTTGCGGTACTCAAGGCCCTGGTGATGAACGCTCGTCAGCCGCTGACCCGCGACAAGCTGATGAACCTGGCCCGTGGCCGTGAGTGGGATGCCCTTGAGCGTTCCATCGACGTGCAGATTTCCCGCCTGCGCCGGATGATCGAACCCGATCCGTCCAAGCCGCGCTACATCCAGACCGTCTGGGGTGTCGGCTACGTGTTCGTGCCGGATGGCAACTCCACCAAGTGATGGGTGATTTGTAGGAGCGGGTCTGCGGGAAACGGTCGGAAACGCCGTCAGCGCAGACTCGCAATCCGCAATATGCGAGCATTGCTCGCTCCTGCAAGTGTGTAGCGGTTATCCATGAAAACCCCCGTCTGGTTCCCCCAAAGTTTTTTCTCCCGCACCCTGTGGCTGGTGCTCATCGTCGTATTGTTTTCCAAGGCATTGACCCTGGTTTATCTGTTGATGAACGAGGACGTGCTGGTGGATCGCCAATACAGTCACGGCGTCGCCCTGACGTTGCGTGCCTACTGGGCCGCCGACGAAGAGAACCGCGCGAAAATCGCCGATGCCGCGACCCTGATCCGGGTGGTCGGTGCCGGTGTGCCGGAAGGCGAACAGCACTGGCCGTACAGCGAAATCTACCAGCGGCAGATGCAGGCGGAACTGGGTGCCGACACCGAAGTGCGCTTGCGCATGCACTCGCCGCCGGCCTTGTGGGTTCGCGCGCCGAGCCTGGGGGATGGCTGGCTGAAAGTCCCGCTGTATCCACACCCGTTGCGTGGCCAGAAAATCTGGAACGTGCTCGGCTGGTTCCTGGCGATCGGCCTGCTGTCCACGGCGTCTGCGTGGATTTTTGTCAGCCAGCTCAACCAGCCACTGAAGCGTCTGGTCTACGCTGCCCGGCAACTCGGCCAGGGCCGCAGCGTGCGCCTGCCTATCAGCGACACCCCCAGCGAAATGGCCGAGGTTTATCGCGCCTTCAACCAGATGGCCGAAGACGTCGAGCAGGCCGGTCGCGAGCGTGAGCTGATGCTGGCGGGGGTATCCCATGACCTGCGGACGCCGCTGACCCGTTTGCGGCTGTCACTGGAGTTGATGGGCGATCGCACCGACCTGACCGACGACATGGTGCGTGACATCGAAGACATGGACGCGATCCTCGACCAGTTCCTCGCCTTCATTCGTGATGGTCGGGACGAGTCGGTGGAGGAGGTGGATCTCAGCGATCTGGTGCGTGAAGTGGCGGCGCCCTATAACCAGACCGAAGAGAAAGTGCGCCTGCGCCTGGAACCGATCCAGCCGTTCCCGTTGCGTCGGGTGTCGATGAAGCGCTTGCTGAACAACCTGATCGGCAACGCGTTGAATCATGCCGGCGGCAGCGTGGACGTCGCGGCCTATGTGTCCGGTGACACCAGTGCGCCGTATGTGGTGCTGAGCGTGATGGACCGTGGGGCGGGGATCGATCCTTCCGAACTTGAGGCGATCTTCAACCCGTTCACCCGTGGCGATCGTGCCCGGGGCGGGAAGGGCACCGGGCTGGGCTTGGCGATCGTGAAGCGGATTGCGTCGATGCACGGCGGCAATGTCGAACTGCGCAACCGCTCCGGTGGCGGACTGGAAGCACGGGTTCGATTGCCGCTGGGATTGATGCTGCCAAGAGATGCCGTTTAACGGCAGTCTCAAGCTACAAGCTACAAGCTACAGCGGCTTTTACTCGCCACTTGCAGCTTGTAGCTCGCCGCTGTTTTTTATCCCTTGCCTTTTGTGCGGGTCATGTTCGGCCCGCCATTCTTCTCGAGATGCTCGATGATGATCCCCGCCACGTTCTTGCCCGTGGTGGTTTCGATCCCTTCCAGCCCCGGTGACGAGTTCACTTCCATCACCAGCGGCCCGTGGTTCGAGCGCAGGATATCCACACCCGCCACCGCCAGGCCCATGACCTTGGCCGCACGCAGCGCGGTCATGCGTTCTTCCGGGGTGATCTTGATCAGGCTGGCGCTGCCGCCCCGGTGCAGGTTGGAGCGGAACTCGCCGGGCTTGGCCTGACGCTTCATCGCCGCGATCACCTTGTCGCCGACCACGAAGCAGCGGATGTCGGCGCCGCCGGCCTCCTTGATGTATTCCTGCACCATGATGTTCTGCTTCAGGCCCATGAACGCCTCGATCACCGACTCCGCCGCCGTGGCGGTTTCACACAACACCACGCCGATCCCCTGGGTGCCTTCCAGCACCTTGATCACCAGCGGCGCACCGTTGACCATGTCGATCAGGTCGGGAATGTCGTCAGGCGAGTGGGCGAACCCGGTCACCGGTAAACCGATGCCCCGGCGCGACAGCAATTGCAGCGAGCGCAGCTTGTCCCGCGAGCGGGCGATGGCCACCGATTCGTTGAGCGGGAACACCCCCATCATTTCAAACTGGCGCAACACCGCACAGCCATAAAACGTCACCGACGCACCGATCCGCGGGATCACTGCGTCGAAACCCTCCAGCGGTTTGCCACGGTAGTGGATCTGAGGTTTGTGGCTGGCAATGTTCATATAGGCGCGCAAGGTGTCGATCACCACCATTTCATGCCCGCGTTCGGTTCCGGCTTCGACCAGACGGCGGGTGGAATACAGACGCGGGTTCCGCGACAGCACAGCGATCTTCATGCAACACCTGTGGAGGAGGTAGATACCGGGAACACCGGCTTGTCTTGTACATATTTGATGCCCGGATTGACCACCAGCTGGCCGTCGATCAGGGCTTTGGAACCGAGCAACAGGCGATAGCGCATGGACTTGCGGCAGGCGAGGGTGAACTCGATTGGCCAGACCCGGTCACCCAAGGCCAGGGTGGTGCTGATCACGTAGCGCACCTGGGCCTGACCGTTCGAACTCTTGATAGTCTTGCGTGCCACCAGCGGCGCTTCGCATCGCCGATGGCGTAACTGCACGACGGTGCCCAGGTGCGCGGTGAAGCGCACCCACTTCTCGCCGTCGCGTTCGAACGGCTCGATGTCGGTGGCATGCAGGCTGGAGGTGCTGGCGCCGGTGTCGATTTTTGCCCGAAGGCCGGCGACTCCCAGATCCGGAAGCGCCACCCACTCGCGCAGACCGATAACGGTCAAATGGTCAAATGTCTTCAATGGAAAAAACCAACGATTAACGCGTCCACGCTTCAGGGGACAACTGGGCTAACGCTTTGAATGCGGGTCTGGCGAACCAGTAACCCTGCATCAGAAATATTCCGCAGTCCGCCAGGAAATCCCGTTCACCCGCACTCTCTATGCCTTCGGCGATGACTGTAACGTCCAACTCCGCACAGATTGTGACAATCCCCCGAACGATAGCCTGACGAACACGGTCACGGTCGATATCGCGGATCAGCGCCATATCGAGCTTGATCAGGTCCGGTTGGAAATCGGCCAGCAGATTGAGCCCCGAATAGCCGGCACCGAAATCGTCGATGGCCGTCTTGAAGCCGAATTCGCGGTATTCACGCAGAATATTGGTCAAATGGCGATAGTTATCTACGTGCTCGCTTTCCAGTGTTTCGAAAATCAGCCGGTCGATCGGGAAATTGTGTTTTCTGGCAGCCTCCAGGGTGCTGCGAATGCATAACTCTGGACGATAGACGGCGTTGGGCATGAAGTTAATCGACAAGTGTGTCTGCATATTAAGCTCGGCTGCGCCTTCGATGGCGCGAGTCCGGCAGAGCTGGTCGAAACGGTAGCGGTTATCTTCTGTAACCTGATCCAACACGGTTAAAGCGCCTTCACCAGCCGCACCACGAACCAGTGCCTCGTAGGCGTACACCGACTCGTCACGCAGATCCACGATGGGCTGATAAGCGAACGAAAAATCGAAGCCCAGCGGCTCGCTTTGCTGGCAGCCCAGGCACCCGGATTTGGGCGAGGTCAATGAAGACGGAAATTTGGTCACTCGATCACTCCATGCCGTTGAACCGGCGAAGATCACAGTTTATCTGGAGGGCCGGATTCTTGCGCCCGACAGAATCGGTAGTACAGTTCCGACTACTGGCTGAACGAGGAATTCATATGGCGCAAAAACAGGAAGAGGACGACAAGGTCCGTCTCGACAAGTGGCTGTGGGCCGCGCGTTTTTTCAAGACTCGCGCTTTGGCCAAGGCGGCCATCGAGAGCGGCAAGGTGCATTGTCGGGGAGAGCGCTGCAAACCTGGCAAAGAGCCACGCATTGGCGATGAGTTTGAGATCCGCACCGGCTTCGACGAGAAGACCGTTGTGGTTCAGGCCCTGTCGATCGTGCGTCGCGGTGCACCTGAGGCGCAGACGCTGTATGCCGAGACCGAGGCGAGTATTGCCAAACGTGAAGCGGCTGCGGCGATGCGCAAGGCAGGCGCCTTGGGCGTGACCACCGACGGCAAACCGAGCAAGAAGCAGCGCCGGGATCTGTTTAAATTTCGTGGGAACAGTGGCGGCGAATAAAAAAACGCAGCCTGCCGGCCTGGGTTCAAGACCCGCCGGCGGCTGCGTTTTTTTCAGTAACCGTTGATTACTGCGCGGACACCACACTCATTCGCGAAACCACCGGCAGTTTGCCCAGCAGCCGGAACACCGGCGCCGTGACCTTCAGCCAGAAGTTCGCCGCGTGATAAGCAAACGGCGTGTAGTAACCCCAACCCAGTGCCCACACCGCCAGCAGCATGCCGCCGATGTAATCGTCCTGACCCCAATGTGCACCAGCGACCAGGCGCGGCAGCATGAACAGCAGCGCCAGGCCCCAGATCACCAGGAATTGGCCAGCCGTGCGACTGAACACGCCCATGAACAGCGCCCAGATCAGTAGCACCGAAGCGTGGTCACCGGGGAAGCTCTGGCTCGAGCGGTCCTTCAGTTCCCAGGTCTTCTCCAGATGCGGGAAGTAATCGCTGATATGCACCGCGCCTTCGAGCACCATCGACGGGCTGCTGTGCTGCCAGCCCATGTGATCGGCGAACTTGGAAAACAGCGCGCGGATCACCACCATCAGCAGCAGGATCGAAAAAAATCCGAAAAAGGCGCGACGCACGTCAATCGCCCTGAACACCCAGTCGCCCTTGATAAGCAGCGCCAGCAGAATCAGGCCGACGACGATGTCGAACGGTCGCAGACTTGCAATTGCCCAGATGTGGAGCCATATGGGGTTGCTGGCCAGCGGTGCATTGAGTGAGCGGAACAGCCACTCGTCGAAAATCACACACAGCATCTGACCCGTAGGCCATAACCAGAACGCCAGTAGTGCCAATGGCACAACGTTGCACAGAACCAGCCGGCCGAGGTTCCACCTTGATTGGAACAAACCCGGATTGTTCATAAAATGCCTCCCGTGGCTGAACATCGGCATCAAAAAGGATGCCAGAAGCGCGGGATTTTCATTCTTTGTAACCATTTTGTCATCACATTCAGATACCCAGACCTATGACCGATTTCCTCGATACCGATTACACCCAACGCTTCATCTTCGATGACAGCGACACGCGCGGCGAACTGGTGTCGCTGGAGCGCAGCTATGCCGAAGTGCTCGCCAAGCACCCGTACCCGGAGCCGGTTGCGCAATTGCTGGGCGAACTGATGGCTGCCGCGTCGTTGCTGGTGGGCACCCTGAAATTCGATGGCCTGCTGATTCTTCAGGCCCGTTCCGAAGGCCCGATTCCGCTGCTGATGATCGAATGCTCCAGCGAGCGCGAAATCCGCGGCCTGGCGCGCTATCACGCCGAGCAGATTCCTGCCGACGCGACCCTCGGTGATCTAATGCCGAACGGTGTCCTGGCCTTGACCGTCGACCCGATCGCCGGCCAGCGTTACCAGGGCATCGTCGACCTCGACGGCGAAACCCTGTCCGACTGTTTCACCAACTATTTCGTCATGTCCCAACAGGTTGGCACTCGCTTCAAGCTGTGCGCCGATGGCCGTCGTGCCCGTGGTCTGCTGCTGCAGCAACTGCCGGCCGATCGCCTGAAAGACGAAGAAGAACGCGCAGCCAGCTGGCAGCACATCACCGCGCTGGGCAACACCCTGACCGCTGATGAACTGTTGAGCCTGGACAACGAAACAGTCCTGCATCGCCTCTACCATGAAGAGCAGGTTCGTCTGTTCGATGTGCAGAAACTGCGCTTCCACTGCAGCTGCTCCCGCGAGCGTTCGGGCAATGCACTGGTCAGCCTGGGGCTGGAAGATGCGCAGGCGCTCGTGGCCGAGCAAGGTGGAAAAGTCGAGATCGATTGCCAGTTCTGCAACCAGCGCTACCTGTTCGATGCGGCAGATATCGCTCAATTGTTCGCTGGAGCGGGCGTTGAGACGCCGTCAGATACCCGGCACTAAAACGGTTCAGCGCAGGTAAATTCACTGCTCAACGACGGAATTACGCCGTTACGACGGGAGGGCCCTACTCTTTTTGGGCTTTTCTGGCATAATCCGGCCCACTTTTTTCGCGGTAGTAGTGCACGACTTTCTACTACAAAACGTTTGGAGCACACTCGGCCACTGGCCGACGGGGAACCTCATGACGCAAGCCAATAACGCCGTGTACACCGATCTGAGTGTTGATGATCTGGTAAAAGAAGCCCTGAACCGCGGTGAAGGCGAGCTTGCCGATACCGGCGCTCTGGTTGTTCGCACCGGTCACCGCACCGGCCGTTCGCCAGTCGACCGTTTCATCGTCGAAGAGCCTTCCACCCAGGCTGCCATTGCCTGGGGCCCGATCAACCGCAAGTTCCCGGCCGACAAGTTCGACGCGCTGTGGGCTCGTGTTGAAGCATTCAACAACGCGCAAGAGCATTTCGTTTCCCACGTGCATGTAGGCGCGGCCGAAGATCACTACCTGGCCGTGAAGATGACCACCCAGACTGCCTGGCAGAACCTGTTCGGTCGTTGCCTGTTCATCAACCCGGCCCAGTACAACCCGGCCGGTCGCGAAGAGTGGCAAGTGCTGAACGTCGCCAACTTCGAGTGCGTGCCAGAGCGTGACGGCACCAACTCCGACGGTTGCGTGATCATCAACTTCGCCCAGAAGAAAGTGCTGATCGCCGGCATGCGTTACGCCGGTGAAATGAAGAAAGCCATGTTCTCCGTGCAGAACTTCCTGCTGCCGGCCGCTGACGTGCTGCCAATGCACTGCGCTGCCAACATCGGCGAAGAAGGCGACGTGACCCTGTTCTTCGGTCTGTCGGGCACCGGCAAGACCACTCTGTCCGCCGACGAAAGCCGTTACCTGATCGGTGACGACGAGCACGGCTGGGGCGAAGGCGTTGTCTTCAACATCGAAGGCGGTTGCTACGCCAAGTGCATCGACTTGTCCGAGAAGAACGAGCCGGTCATCTGGAAAGCCATCAAGCACGGCGCGGTACTGGAAAACGTCGTGATCGACGACGCCAAGCACGCCGACTACGCCGATGTCAGCCTGACCCAGAACAGCCGCGCGGCCTACCCGCTGGAGCACGTTGCCAAGCGTTCCGAGAAGAACCTGGGCGGCGAGCCAAACGCTGTGATCTTCCTGACCTGCGACCTGACCGGCGTCCTGCCGCCAGTGTCGATCCTCAACGAAGAACAAGCGGCCTACCACTTCCTGTCCGGCTACACCGCTCTGGTGGGCTCGACTGAAATGGGTTCGGGCAGCGGCATCAAGTCGACCTTCTCCACCTGCTTCGGCGCACCGTTCTTCCCGCGTCCGGCCGGCGAATACGCTGAACTGCTGATCAAACGCATCCGCGGCTTCGGCTCCAAGGTCTACCTGGTCAACACCGGCTGGACCGGTGGCGGCTACGGCGTCGGCAAACGCTTCAACATCCCGACCACCCGCGCGGTGATCGCAGCGATCCAGAGCGGCGCGCTGATCGGTGCAGCCACCGAGCACCTGGACACCATCAACCTGGACGTGCCACTGGCCGTACCGGGCGTCGAAACCAACCTGCTCAACCCACGCAACACCTGGGCTGACAAGGCTGCGTACGACGAAGCTGCCAAAGCACTGGCCGGTCTGTTCATCGAGAACTTCAAAAAGTTCGAAGTGAGCGACGCGATCAAGGCTGCCGGGCCTAAGTTGTAAGGTTGGGTTTGTAGCGAATGAAAAAGCCGCCTCTTGAGGGCGGCTTTTTTGTGGGTGACGGGTTGGATCTCATTGTCAGATCAACTGCCATTATTCCCGCACAATCCGTGTTAAAGAGCCAGAATAATGCTACTTAAGGAGCCGCGAATCCCCTGAGCATTTTCTCTCCAGCCAACATGGCCATTGCCGTCTGGTATGCAGCACTCGTAGTACTTCCACAACATCAACTTTGATTGCGTAGATGATGACGTAGTTTGGAGTGACGACGATTTCGCGGGTACCTTCCGCGATACCTTTTCGGTACAGGGCTGGGTGCTGGCGAGCGCTTTCTCCTTTCAGTTCGAAGGCCTCATCGAGTTCAATCGCTGCAACGGGATTTTCCTGGCTGATACGCTCCATGATGTTGTCTCGGTCATCCAGCGCTTCTTGGCGCCAGACCAACCTCATCAACGTGCTCGCTGACGAAGGGCATCCCGTTTGGCGGCAAATATCCTGCGAGCGTCTTCATCGCTGACGCTGGGTCTTGGGTCATCAATGCTGATTTGTACCTGTTGCTTGACCCATTCTTCATACGCAGCTGCTTCATGAGCTTGTTTCATCGCTTCGGCGCGATCAGGGCGAGCATAGGTTTTTATCTGTAGGGGGTCGTAACTGGAGGCGTCCACATCGAAGTGATTGATGCCCACTCCTTGCAGGTAGGTCACCAGTGTTTCAAGCCGCTTGAACAGACGTACCTGGCCACTGCGTTGTGCGGTCAATGAGTATTCTTTGCTTCCTTGCTGAATCTGAATCGACCAGCCACCGGGTTTGGCGACGATATGTGCGCTACTGATCGAACCGTTCTCAAACAGCCGCGTGAGAGTGCTGTGATCAATGGTTTCAGTGGTCATGAAGGCAAGCCCTTGGTTGAACAATGGCTCCCATCGTACGCAATCAATAATAGTTTGCAAAATTCTGATCCTTAAGTTTCGCGCCGGAGATGTCAGCGTCAGTGTTCGAGATAGGGGCAGACAGTTCTAGCTGTGAACACGCCTGCCGAGGAATTCGTCAGGCCGGCGCTTTCCAGTTGAGCATTCGTTGCTGGGCGACCTGGAGCAGGTCATAGCCGTCTTTGGTGAGAAGGTAGAGCGCGTGCGTGATGTGCGGGATGTCTTCTACGTCGGCGTGTTTGAAGCAGAGGCAGTAGAGGGTTTGCAGCAGGTCGCTTGAGGCGCGCAGGCGCTGGACGGCGCATTCGAGGATGTCTTGCGGGTTGGCCTCGGTGTCGATGACCAGGGGCTTGGTGTCGGTTAGATTGGAGTCGAGTGGGCGGTAGCGATCGGAGTGGAGCTCGTTCCATGATTTCATTTTTTCTATCTCTGCAGGCATCGATGAACCGCTGCTACCGTGACCAAGCGGTGGAGGCGGACTGTGTTCAAGTTGGTCAAACCGGCAGAGATAACCCGGTACGCCGAAGCGTCCCAAACACAGCCCGCCATAAAACGTGCCGACAGAAAGAGCTCAGCAGCATACAAGGGCATGTATCAGTTATCTCTGTTTTTCAGGTGACCAAACCTGAATCGCTGATTGGGCAGCGACACTCACAACTATAGATTTGGGCTAACAAGCGCCGATAGAAGACAAGGCGTCGCTGCGTGTAGGAACGGGATGCAGATTCCGGCAGGCTGTTCCTACAGTTCAATCACGGTTTTCAACGAATCGCCCGATACCCCTCAACATCCAGCACACTCGTGGTCAGCCCGTTCGCCGGGCTGTAGATCGTGCCTTTCACCGTCGAAAACGGTACGCCTTTGCTGCCCAGCGAAACGTAGCGTTCGCCTTGATCCAGCTCGGTGAACCAGGTGTAGGAGCACTTCTCCATGGCCTTGTATTTCGCTGCCGCGTTGACGATGGCGGCGGCGTGGTTGCGAAGGTCGGCGTCGGTGAGGTTGAGGTTTTTGTCGAGGGTAGTGCCCCAGCGTTTCAGGCAGACCTCGGCAAAGTGGCGGACGATGAGGCCGGGTTCGGCCAGCACTTTTGGACCACTGTTGCCGTCGGCGGAGGCGTTGCCGACCAGGGTGGCGTGACGGCCGGGCATGGGGAAGATGCTGGTCTTGGTGCCGGTCGCGGTTTGCGGGATGACGCAACTGAAGCCCTTGGAGCGCTCATCCCGCGCATAGAAACCCACATATTCTTTTACGTTGCTGTTGAGCTTTACCCGTTGGTCCTGAAAGTTGCCAATACCTGGTACCGGGTCGATGGCAAAGATATTCACTGGAATGTTTTTCAGTGCACTGTCGTTGAACATGGCATTGGCCAGCATATGGCAACTGATACCGCCGCGGCTCCAGCCCACCAGATTGACTTTTGTTGGAATAACACCGTCCTTGCGAAAGGTTTTAATAATCTGTTCCTGTAACTTCTGTTGCGTGACGCTGCGATCGCCATAGTTATATTTGCGCCACAGCCAGGAACCTTCGACTTTTACATCTTCAATCGGAATGCCGGCGGCTTTTAGGCGGTTGTATTCCGCCTCTGTCAGTTTTTCGCGCTGCCAGTCGCACTTGCCTTTGATGATGTTCATCGCGTGCAGGACGTTTTCCTCCCAGCCCTTGCCGAACAAGGTCCCGCTGAGGCCGTAGTCCTTGGATTGGGTGAACAGTTCATCAGCTTGCAGGTTGCTGGTGCCGGGGCCATCGACCACGATCCATTCGGCGAACTCGCGACCGACGTGATGAGAGGCAAGTGTGGAAACCAATTCACCGTCCCAATAGTTTTCGTGGGTGTCATCAAATTTTGTCGAACCTGTACCGCAAAAGAAAATAGTCAGCGTAGTCATGTTGTTGCTCTTGGTTGATGTAAGAGCAAACAGGCTAGTTCCGATCTTTGTTGTAATGGAAGTGATGGGTTGTTGCGAGCTTTGTAAGTTGCTCAGCTGGCTTTAACTATTTATTCGTTGTCTGGCAACTTCCAACAAGTCACAGCCGTCCTGCGTCAGCAGATAAAGCGCATTGACGATGTTGGGGATGTCTTTCACGTCGGCTTGTTTGAAACACAAGCAGTAAAGAGTTTCCAGCAGATCACTGGCGGCACGCAGGCGTTGATCGGCGGCATTGAGCAAATCACCCGGTGCTGCTGCGGTGTCGATGACCATGACCGGGTTGTCGCCGTCGCAGGTTTTGAGAGGGCGAAAACGAGTATTCAGCGGTGTGAACATGTTCATGATTGAGGTGTGTCCTTTACGAAGTCGCTTCGGCGGGCCGACACAATGTTTTCAGTCGCGCCGGCCACTATAGAAGGGCGCCGTCGAGTGGGACAAGACAGCCACAATGGACAGAATTCGTAGGGGTTTTTCCGGGGTTCGGGCATTTGCCCTACGCGTTTTTGCGGCTTTTTCACAGCCAAACCCTGATGGGCGAAATTTCCTACGTGTTTGTCGGGCGATTCCCGTTAAACATCTGTATGGTGCGCGCCAGAATCCGTGGGGTGTTTCCAGACGTCCGACACAGACTTAAAGGGAATTAGGTATGCAGTGGCTACGAATGGCCTCGATTGTTTTGCTGTGGGCCAGTGGTTGTCGTTTGGCGTTGGCCTCCGAGGCGGGCAATGGACTGGTGCTCACGCAAGTGGAGCGCACAGACTGGCCGGATGCACTCACGACCCAGGCCAGCATCGACACGGCGTCCCGCGCCGAAGTGCTGATGTTCGGCAAGGCACTGCTGGCCAGCGAAGGCCTGGATGAGTCCGGGCTGAAACAACGTCTGGGCGTGCCGCATGTGCAGCTCAAGTCGATCCGCCGGGTGCGTGACGGCCTATGGGATCGTTTGCTCACCACCTATCGCAACGCCAGCCAGAACTGCGACGAGCAAGCGTTCTGTCCTCGGGTGCGCAGTGTCGCCGACCTGCGTCAGTTGGCGACGGCATTCACCGGTGATATCAGCCCGGCCCATGCACTGTGGGCCAGCAAAAGTCAGGGCGCGCATGAGCAGCTATTGAACGAGCAATTGCGAGTGGCGGTGTTGCAGCCGTAGTCCCGCCGTCACAGTCCCGCCGTCACGACGTTGGCCAAAGGCTGGAGGTCGTCGGGTATCATCCCGTATCGATTTGACCCCGACCTTTTCTCGACGCGCTGCGATCGCCCGCTAGGCTGTTGGCATCACAGCGGTCAACGGAGTGACAGCGAATGCACAACACCCTGGAACAGGTTTTCGGTTATCCACAGTTTCGACCCGGCCAGGAGACAGCAATCAGCGCCGTTCTCGCCGGGCGCTCGGCGGCGGCGATCTTTCCCACCGGCTCCGGCAAGTCCCTTTGTTACCAGGTGCCGGCACTCCTGCTGCCACACCTGACGCTGGTGGTCTCGCCGCTGCTGGCGCTGATGCAGGATCAGCTCGAGTTTTTGCGACGACACGGGATTTCGGCAGGCAGCATCGATTCGGCGCAGAGCCGCGAAGACGCCAACGATGTAATGGCGCGCGCCCGTTCGGGCGAACTGAAGATCCTGATGATTTCCGTGGAGCGTTTGAAGAACGAGCGCTTTCGCAACTTTTTGCAGCAGGTGCCGATCTCGCTGCTGGTGGTGGACGAGGCGCACTGCATCTCCGAATGGGGCCACAACTTCCGCCCCGACTACCTCAAACTGCCGGACTACCAGCGCCAGTTCAACATCCCGCAAACCCTGCTGCTGACTGCCACGGCAACGCCGAAAGTGATCGCCGACATGCAGGCGAAATTCGCCATCGCGGCAGAAGATGTGGTGACCACCGGTTTCTATCGACCCAACCTCAATCTGCTGGTCGAGCCGGTGCGTGGGCAGGACAAGCGCCGACGGCTGGTGGAGTGGATGAGCGAGCGCGCGGGCCAGCCGAGCATTGTCTACGTCACGCTGCAGAAAACCGCCGAGCAGATTGCCGAACATCTTGAGCGCAATGGCATTCAGGCCGAGGCTTATCACGCCGGTTTGCCCCATGAGCAACGGGACGGGATCCAGAAGCGCTTCATGGGCGGGCAGTCCAATTGCATCGTCGCCACCATTGCGTTCGGCATGGGCATCGACAAGAGCGACATCCGCAACGTGGTGCATTTCGACCTGCCCAAATCCATCGAAAACTACAGCCAGGAAATCGGCCGCGCCGGACGTGACGGGCAGCCCTCCGACTGCCTGGTGCTGGCCAACCGCGACAGCCTCAACGTGCTGGAAAACTTCGTGTATGGCGACACGCCGGAACAGGACGGCATTCGTCATGTGCTCGACGAGTTGCAGGCCGCCGCGCCCGAAGGCCAATGGGAATTTCTGCTCGGGCCGCTGGCGGACCAGAGCAACATTCGTTCGTTGCCTCTGAAGACGTTGCTGGTGCAGCTTGAGCTGCGAGGACTGATTGCCCCGCGCTACGCGTACTACGCCGAATACCGTTTCAAATACTTGCTGGAGCCCGAGGCGTTGCTTGAGCGTTTCGAGGGCGAGCGAAAGGATTTCGTCGCCGCGATCATCCAGACCTCAAGCCGCGCGCGCACCTGGGCCACGGTGAATTTCGAGGCGATGTACGAGCAGTATTCAGCCGAGCGCAACCGGGTGGTGAAGGCGCTGGATTACTTTCAGGAAAAGGGCTGGGTCGAGCTTGAGAGCAAGCAAATGACCGAGGTCTACAACGTCCTGCGCGGCGATTTCGACAGCCAGGCGCTGAGCGCTGAACTGCATGACTATTTCACCCGCCATGAGCAAACCGAAGTGGCGCGGATTCACGCCATGCTCGAGCTGTTCGCCACCGAGCGATGCCTCGGATATCGGCTGGCCGAATATTTTGGCGATCACAATGCACCGCAGCAGTGCGGACATTGCTCGGTGTGTCACGGGCAAGTCGCGCGGCTGCCAGCACCTCCGGAATTGCCGACGCTTGTGGATAAAAATTTTGCGACGTTGTGTGGCGATTTTATCCACAGGCACCAGCAGCACGCTGGCAGCGCTCCGTCGGCGGAGCGGTTGACCCGGTTCCTGTGCGGAATCAGCGTACCGTTGTTTACCAAGCTAAAGGCCCGGGCCATTTCCGGGTTTGCGGCGCTGGAAGAATATCCCTACGCGGAGGTTCGGGCCTGGGCTCAGGCGCATCTGTGAGGTCTCGAATCCATCTGGTGAATGTCGATCATCACGGCAATGAACTTCAAAAATGCCCGGTGGCTGACTATGGTGATGGCTGTCTTCGGATCGCCAACAAGAGAACAACATGAGCCAGACATCCTTCGCTATTCAGCAGGCCGCCGTGATCGGCGCCGGCACCATGGGCCGCGGCATCGTCATGTGCCTGGCCAACGCCGGCGTGTCGGTGCAGTGGGTCGATAACAATCCACAGATGCTCGAGCAGGCGCTGGCCACCGTGGCCGATACCTACGCGCACAACGTGCGACAGGGACGGATCGACCAGGCCGAGGCCGATGCGCGGATTGCCCGTATCAGTGCGGCGCCAGACTATGTGGCGATCCGCAATGTCGACCTGGTGATCGAAGCGGTGTACGAGAATCTTGAGCTCAAGCAGAAGATCTTCCGCGAGCTCGATGGCGTGCTGAAGCCCGAAGCGCTGCTGGCGAGCAATACCTCGGCGCTGGACATCGACGCCATTGCCGCCGCGACACGGCGTCCGACCCAAGTGCTGGGCCTGCATTTCTTCAGCCCGGCGCACATCATGAAGTTGCTGGAAATAGTCCGTGGCGCGCAGACATCACCGGCTGTGCTTGAGGCTGCGCTTGAGCTGGGCAAGCGCATGGGCAAGGTCAGTGTGGTGTCGGGTAACTGCCACGGTTTTATCGGCAACCGCATGCTCCATCCGTATGTGCTCGAAGCGCGCAAGATGTTGCTCGAAGGGGCGTATCCGCATCAGGTCGATGCGGCGTTGCAGAGTTTCGGTTTCGCCATGGGGCCGTTTCGCATGTACGACGTGGTCGGCATCGATCTCGAGTGGCGTGCCCGCGAGCTCGCCGGCAAGGGGCAGGACGCGCCCGAGGTTCAGGTGGATAACCGCTTGTGCGAACAGGGTCGCTTCGGTCAGAAGTCCGGCAACGGTTATTACCACTACGAGCCGGGCAGTCGTCAGGCCGAGCATGATCCTGAGGTCGATGCGCTGGTGTTGAGCGTCAGCGAAGGCTTGGGATTTCATCGGCGGGATATCGGCTCGGAGGAGATCCTTGAGCGGTGCCTGCTGGCGTTGGTCAATGAGGGCGCGAAGATCCTGCAGGAAGGGATTGCCGAGTCGGCGCATGACATCGATCAGGTTTATCTGAATGGCTACGGCTTCCCGGCGGAGCGGGGCGGGCCGATGGCCTGGGCGGATGATCAGGGTCTGGCCGACATTCACAAGCGATTGCTGGCGCTGGAGACCCGGCAGGGCGATCACTGGCGTCCGGCGCCATTGATCGGCGAGCTGGCGGCGCGAGGCAAAGGTTTTTACCTTTAGACTGGGCAGATCACTCCAGGAATCGACACTGATGTCCAACCCTATGCCGCAACGCAGCGATTACCCGCACTTCCAGCCGATCACCACGCGCTGGCATGACAACGACGCCTACGGCCACGTCAACAACGTCACCTATTACAGCTTCTTCGACACGGCGGTGAACACGTACCTGATTCAGCTCGGAGGGCTGGATATCCATGACGGCGAGGTGGTGGGATTTGTGGTGAGTTCGTCCTGCGACTACTTCGCGTCGATCGCTTTTCCGGATCGAATCGAGATTGGTCTGCGGGTCGGCAAGCTGGGCAACAGTTCGGTGCAATACGAACTGGCGGTGTTCAAGGAAGGAGAGGTGGAAGCCTGTGCCGCCGGACGTTTCGTGCATGTATTCGTCGACCGGGCGTCCAATCAGCCGGTGTCGATTCCGGCCCGATTGCGCGAAGCGCTGGAACGCCTGACGGTGTGACGGACAAAAAAAATCGCAGCCCGGGGGAGCTGCGATCTGGGGGTATCAGCTAACGAGGCCAGGCCTCAGTCGCGATAGTAGCGGTGGTGCTTGCGATGGCCATAGGCATGGCCACGACCTGGGTGACGGTCACGGTAGTAGCGACGATCATCATGGCGACGATCGTAATGACGATCATCGTCATCGCTCTTGTTGCCCATGTAGTTGCCCAGCGCGCCACCCGCGCCGCCGCCGGCTGCTGCGCCGATCAGGCTGCCGGTGGTGCCGCCCATGCTGCGGCCGACCACGTTGCCGCCGGCTGCGCCCAGCGCACCGCCGATGGCTGCTTCGCCACGGCTGCGCTTGTCGGCGCCCACCGCACTACCACCCGCGCCGCCCAGGGCTGCGCCAATGGTTGAACCTGTACTGCCGCCTAGCGATTGACCGACGACCGAGCCAAGAACCCCGCCCAATGCGCCGCCCACACCTGCTTCGGTGGTGCCTCCGGCAGAAGCGAAGCCACTGACCAGGCCAAGGGACAACAAGAGAATCGAGGAGAACTTCATAGAGGAGCCTCAAAGGGATGACGGCGCGATCCTGAGGCTCTGGAATGGGCGTGACAATCAAAATCCGACGAATAGCACGACCTGTATACAATTCTGCAAGTTGCTGATTTTTGGGCGGAACTTAACCGATTTTCGCCGGTCTTTAGCTACTTCGGACAGGCCGCTTTGATCACAAAGCGGCCTTTTTTGTGGGCGTTTGAAAAGTGTCTGCGAGATCTATCGAGTCTGACTTTCGGACGCGGAGCGTCCACGGCTGCGCTCCCACGCAGAGCGTGGGAGCAATCAGAATCAGGCCGACTTGGCCATGATCAGCCCCGTTTCACTCGCTGCTTCCAGGCGAATGGCAATGAACTTCGACGTCGGCGTATGGCTGCCATCGCCGGTGCTTTCCAGCGGCACCAACGGGTTCACCTCTGGGTAATAAGCCGCCGCCTGCCCCGCCGGAATATCGAACGCCAGCAGCGTGAAGCCCTTCACCCGACGCTCGCGACCATCGTCCCACAGCGACACGATGTCAGCCTTCTGCCCCGGTTTGAAGCCCAGGCGAATGATGTCCGCCTCGTTGGCGAACAGCACATCACGTTGCCCCTTCACCCCGCGATAACGATCGTCGAGACCATAAATCGTGGTGTTGTACTGATCGTGGGAACGCATCGATTGCAGGATCAGGTCCGGCAGTTTGCCGGTGGCGCGGGTGCGTTCGTGGATCAGATCCTTGGGCAGCATGTTCGGTTTGAAGTTGGCCCGACCCGACGTGGTGTTCCACTTGCGCGCGCCGGCGCTGTTGCCGAGGTAGAAACCACCCGGGTTCTTGACCTTCTCGTTGAAATCCTTGAAGCCCGGGATGGTGTCGGCGATCAGTTCGCGGATACGCCGGTAGTCGGCCACCAGCCAGTTCCAGTCCACCGGTTTGCTGCCCAGGGTCGCGGCGGCAATGCCGGCGATAATCGACGGCTCCGAGCGCATCTGGTTCGACAGCGGCTGCAACTGACCGTTTGAGGCGTGCACCATGCTGAACGAGTCTTCCACGGTGACGGCCTGCGGGCCTTCGGTCTGGATATCGATGTCGGTACGGCCCAGGCACGGCAGGATCAACGCGTCCTTGCCGTGAGCCAGGTGGCTGCGGTTGAGCTTGGTGCTGATCTGCACAGTCAGGTCGCAGTTGCTCAGGGCCTGGAAGGTGCGCGGGCTGTCCGGCGTGGCCTGGGCGAAGTTGCCGCCCAGACCGATGAACACCTTGGCGCGACCTTCGGCCATCGCATGAATCGCTTCGACCACGTTGTGCCCGTTGTGACGTGGCACCTTGAACTGGAAGCGGCGCTCGAGGGAATCAAGGAACGCCACCGGCGGACGTTCGTTGATGCCCATGGTGCGGTCGCCCTGCACGTTACTGTGGCCGCGTACCGGGCACAGACCGGCGCCGGGTTTGCCAATGTTGCCGCGCAGCAGCATCAGGTTGGCGATCTCCTGGATGGTCGGCACCGAGTGGCGATGCTGGGTGATGCCCATCGCCCAGCACATGATCACGTTCTTGCCTTTGGCGTACATGCGCGCCGCTTGCTCGATTTCCACCAGGGTCAGGCCGGACTGGGTGACGATCTGCTCCCACGGTGTGTCATCGACGACGCCGAGGTATTCCAGCACATTGACGCTGTGTTCATTGAGGAAGTCGTGATCGAACACCGCCGGTGCGCCGGCCTTCTGCGCCTCGCGTTCCCATTGCAGCAGGAACTTGGCCATGCCGCGCAGCACCGCCATGTCGCCGCCCAGCGCCGGGCGGAAATACGCGGTGTTGGTCGGCTTGTCGCCGTTGGTGAGCATTTCGATCGGATGCTGTGGATGCTGGAAACGTTCCAGACCCCGCTCTTTCAGCGGGTTGACGCACACTACCTGGGCGCCGCGTTTGACTGCTTCGCGCAGCGGTTCGAGCATGCGCGGGTGGTTGGTGCCCGGGTTCTGGCCCCAGACGAAAATCGCATCGGCGTGTTCGAAGTCGTCGAAGGTCACGGTGCCTTTGCCGACACCGACGCTTTGCGCCAGCGCCACGCCGCTGGCCTCGTGGCACATGTTCGAGCAGTCGGGGAAGTTGTTGGTGCCGAAGGCGCGCACGAACAGTTGATACAGGTACGCCGCTTCATTGCTGGCGCGGCCGGAGGTGTAGAACTCGGCCTGATCCGGACTCGACAGCGCTCGCAGGTGTTTGCCGATCAGCGCGTAGGCATCGTCCCAGCCGATCGGCTTGTAGCGATCGGTTTCGGCGTCATACACCACTGGCTCGGTCAGGCGACCCTGATATTCGAGCCAGTAGTCGCTCTGTTCGAGCAACGCGGTGACGCTGTGCTTGGCGAAGAATTTGCCGTCCACCCGGCGCTTGGTCGCTTCCCAGTTCACCGCCTTGGCGCCGTTCTCGCAGAACTTGACCATGCCGCTTTCCGGCGAATCGCCCCAGGCGCAGCCCGGGCAGTCGAAGCCGCCGTTCTGGTTGGTCTTGAGCATCATGCGCAGGTTTTTCAGGGCGTTGTCGCTGGTCAGCCAGGCCTGGGCCACGCTGATCAGTGCGCCCCAGCCGCCGGCTGCGCCCTTGTAAGGCTTGTAGCGTGGGACGGGTTTCTGGTCGGCTTGATGGTGTTGGCTCACGAGTGTTTCTCCATTTCTGGGCTATACACCCGCGGCGCGTTCTTTTGCGGCAGGTGGATGAGATTGAGGTTGTGGCGTCGGGCCCATTGCACGGCGAGGCCGGTGGGCGCGGACAGGCTGACCAGGGTCTGAATCCCGGCCCGCAAAACTTTCTGGATCAATTCGAGGCTGCAACGGCTGGTGACAATCGCCAGGCCGCCGGCTGTGGATATCTTTTGCCGGATCAGGCCGCCGATCAGCTTGTCGAGGGCGTTGTGCCGGCCGATGTCTTCGCGGCCCAGCAGCAATTCACCGCTGGCGTTCATGAACACCGCCGCGTGCACCGCACCGCAATGCTGGCCGAGCGGCTGAAAAGCGCCGATGTGCTGGCGCAGACCGTCGAGCCATTCGATGGGCGGCAAGGGGGCGCCGGGTAAAACCTTGAGGTCAGGCAGCGCCTGCTCTACCGCTTCCACGCCGCACAACCCGCAACCGCTGGTGCCGGCCAGTTGCCGACGCTGCTGTTTGAGGTTCCAGAAAGCGCGGTTGGCGATGGTCACTTGCGCGTATTGCGCCGAGCCCGAGCCGGTCAGTTGCAGGTCGTAGATGTCCGAGGCGTCTTCGATGATGCCGCTGCCGAGGCTGAAACCGACGATGAAGTCTTCAAGGTCGGTCGGCGTCACCAGCATCACGGCCTGACTGATGCCGTTGTAGGCAATCGCCAACGCGACTTCTTCGGCCAGCGCGGTGCTGGCCGATTCCGCGAGGGGGAGATCGCTGTAGCTGTAGGTCTGACTGGCGGCTGGCGCGGGCGTTTCGAGAGCAGGCGCCGCGCAGGCCGGGCGCTTGGCGTTCATGGCATCACCGACGGATTGATCAACGTTAAGACTAGGCGCGGCAAGATGTCGCGTCTAATCGCTAGTGTCGATCCTTCGATAGATTCCGTCGATCAAGCCTCCGCTGGTGATTTTTGATAGAGCGCGAAACAGGCCTCGGCCAACGCCGATCGTGGGGCGCCGCGACGCATGATCAGCCCTAGTCGGGCAAGGGTCTGGGCGTTTTCGATGGGTTGCAGGCGCAGGTTATCCGTGAGGTTTTCCAGGCCGCCATCGAGTGGCATCACCGCGCAGCACAGCCCGCCGTGCACCGCTTGCAACAATTGGTGAACGGCGTCGGTTTGCAGCAATGGCTGTGGGGTCAGGCCGCGACTGTGGAAGTTATGGTCGATGGACTGGCGAAAGTGCATGCCACTGGTGAGCATGCCCAGGGGCAGTTCGATCAGTGATTCCCAACTCAGCGGCGCTTCGCCAAAGCTGAAGAACCGCTGGTCGTAGAGCAGGCCCATCTGCGTTTCACTGAACGCCAGGGATTCAAACCGCTCGCCGTCGAGGCGGTCCAGGTAGGACACGCCAATGTCGATGCGATTGTTCGCCAGTTGCTCCAGAACCTGTTCCGAGCTCAGCGAGGACAGCTCGAAGCGCAGGTTCGGGTGTTGCGCGTGCAGGCGCTGCATCAACGGCAGCGCATCGAAACTCGACAACGGCACCACGCCCAGCCGCAGGGTGCCGATCAGATTGCCGCGACAGGCCGCCGCTTCCGCCTGCAAGCCGTCGTAGGCCGCCAGTACCGTGCGCGCCCAGGCCAGCACCCGTTCGCCCGGCGCGGTAAAGCCTTCGAAACGCTGGCCACGGTTGACCAATGGCAGGTCGAGTTCTTCTTCGAGGCTGCGCAGGCGCATCGACAGGGTCGGCTGGGTGATGTGGCAGCGGGCGGCGGCCTGGCCGAAATGGCGGGTTTCGTCGAGGGCGATGAGGAATTTCAGCTGCTTGATGTCCATCTTCGCTCCGGGGCGCTGGCAAGGGTGGGCGATTCTACCGCTTGCGCGGGGGCAGGGTCATTGGTCGGGCCGCAACCGGGTTTGTCCAGGGTGGTCTAGGCTTGGGCGTCTGGAACTTAAATCAAGGAGTGTGCGCGATGAGTCTTTTGAGCTTTGTGAAAGAGGCCGGTGAGAAGTTGCTAGACCTGTTGACCCCTGGCAACGCCAATGCCAGCGAGCAATTGAAGGAGCACATCAGCAAGGTCGGGTTGGGTAACCCGAATGTTCAGGCGACCGTGGACGGTGACAAGGTGACGGTCACCGGTGAAGTGGCGAGCCAGGAAGAGAAAGAGAAGATTCTTCTGGCAGTGGGCAACATTGCCGGTGTCGGCAGCGTCGATGACCAGATCACCGTGACCGGGCCGGTTGTGGCGGCGGCGCGTTTTGTGGTCGTGAAGAAGGGCGACACCCTCAGCGCAATTTCCCTGGCGGTGTATGGCAACGCCAACCAGTACAACAAGATCTTCGAGGCCAACAAGCCACTGCTGTCACACCCGGACAAGATTTATCCGGGGCAGACGCTGCGTATTCCCGAGTAACCGCAGATACCGCTATCGCGAGCAGGCTCGCTCCCACATTGGAATGCATTTCAGTTGTGGGAGCGAGCCTGCTCGCGATGGGGACGATGCGGTCTACAGGCCCGCAATCAAATCCCGATAATCCTCGACCGCCGCAAACTCCCCGGTGTCCTTCGGCCCTTTGCGGCTGTCCGGCTCTTTCACGGCCAACAGATGCGCCACGCCGAAATTCCGTGCACTGCGCAGGATCGGCAAGGTGTCGTCGATGAACAGACTACGCGCCGGGTCGAAGTCGATGTCGGTCTGTAACGCGTCCCAGAATTGCGGGTTCTCCTTGGGAAAGCCGTAGTCGTGGGAGCTGATCAGCCGTTCAAAGTATGGCGCCAGTTCGATTCGTTCCAGTTTCAGCGACAGTGAATCGCGATGCGCGTTGGTGATCATCACCACGCGTTTGCCGGCTCGTTTGATCGCTTCCAGAAAGGTGTCGGCGTCCGGGCGCAGGGCGATCAGGTGGGCGGTTTCCAGTTTCAGTTCACGCACCGACAGCTTCAGTTCCGCGCTCCAGAAGTCCAGGCAGTACCACTGCAACTGACCGGCATGGCGCTCGAACAGCGGCTGCAATTCCATTTCCGCCATGGCCCGGCTCACGCCGTGCAGTTCGGCGTAGCGCTGCGGCAGGTGTTCCAGCCAGAAGTGGTTGTCGAAGTGCAGGTCCAGCAATGTGCCGTCCATGTCGAGCAGAACGGTATCGATGTCGGACCACGGTAATGAAGGCATGGCAACGTCTCGAACGGTAGAAAGATATCCGACGCAAACAATCGGAAAAGCCGCGTTATAGTAGCGCGTTCACGCCAAGGAGCTTTGCATGCGCCAGAAACCCACCGTACTCGCCCGCGAGATCGTCGCCACCAGCCGGCTGTTCTGCGTCGAAGAGCTGAAGCTGCGTTTCTCCAACGGCGTGGAACGCACCTACGAGCGGCTGGTCGGCAAGGGCGCCGGCTATGGCGCGGTCATGATCGTGGCGATGCTCGATGCCGAGCACGCCGTGCTGGTCGAGGAATACTGCGGCGGCACCGACGAATATGAACTGTCGCTGCCCAAAGGCCTGATCGAACCCGGCGAAGACGTGCTGGCTGCCGCCGAACGCGAACTCAAGGAAGAAGCCGGTTATGGCGCGCGACAACTGGAGCATCTGACCGAGCTGTCGTTGTCCCCCGGTTACATGAGCCAGAAAATTCAGGTGGTGCTGGCCACCGATTTGTACGAAGAGCGCCTCGAAGGCGATGAGCCCGAGCCGATGCGTGTGGACAAGGTCAACCTGCGAGAGCTGTCGACGCTGGCGCAGAATCCGAATTTCAGTGAGGGGCGCGCCCTGGCGGCGTTGTACCTGACCCGCGACCTGCTGACCCAGCGCGGATATTTCCAGTCATGAGTGAGATGCCGATGAGTTTTCCCCATCCGTTGATGGCGCCGGTGGTCGAGCTGGCACTGCGGGCCGGCGAGGCGATCCTGCCGTTCTGGCGTGCCGGTGTGGCCGTCACCGCCAAGTCCGATGATTCGCCGGTGACGGCGGCGGACATGGCCGCGCATCACGTGATCGTGGCCGGCCTGACAGCGCTGGATCCGAGCATTCCGGTGCTGTCCGAAGAGGACGCCAACATCCCGCAAAGCGTGCGCGCGAGCTGGCAGCGCTGGTGGCTGGTGGATCCGCTGGATGGCACCAAGGAGTTCATCAGCGGCAGCGAAGAGTTCACCGTCAACATCGCGCTGATCGAGAACGGCCGGGTGGTGTTCGGTGTGGTGACGATGCCGACCAACGGTCGCTTCTACGTCGGCGGAGCCGGGCTTGGTGCCTGGCGCGGCGACACGGGCGGCACGCCAGTGACAATTCAGGTTCGTGACGTGCCGGGACCTGGCGAAGCGTTTACCGTGGTTGCCAGCCGCCGTCATTCGAGCCCGGAGCAGGAACGCTTGCTCGCCGGATTGAGTGCCAGCCTTGGAGAGTTGCAACTGGCCAACATCGGCAGTTCGCTGAAGTTCTGTCTGCTGGCCGAAGGTGCTGCCGATTGCTACCCGCGTCTGGCGCCGACTTCGCAGTGGGACACGGCGGCGGCGCAGGGCGTTCTGGAAGGGGCGGGTGGCGAGGTGCTGGACCTGAGTGGCGAAGCGTTCTGTTATCCACCACGAGAGTCTTTGTTGAACAGTTTCTTCCTGGCGTTGCCGGCGAAAGCAGCATGGCGGGCGAAGCTGCTCGAACTCGCCCGCTCGTAAGCGCGCTCAGTCTTCAGCGGTGCAGGACGTACTGCCCGCTGAAGGTCACTGCATCCTCATCGCTACCGGCATTGATGACCCGCGTATGCAGAGTCAATCGCGCCCGTCCGTAACGCTGATACATCGCCAGAAATTTCTTCCACTGCGTTGCACTCGGTGACGGGCAGATCGCAATGGCATCGCCGGTCACAGGCAGTGGATAACTGATCTGTCCTTCCTGAATCACGATGTGCCCGTCTTCGATGCCTTCTTCTTTCAAACGCAAGTGCAGCCAGCCCCAGCCGGCCAGCACCGCGCCGCAATACAGGCTGCCACCGAACATGGTGCTCTTGTGATTGACGTTGGCGTCCAGCGGCAGATGCAGGCGCAGTTGCTGTTCCTGCCAGTCGAGCACCTTGAGGCCCATGTCCCGGGTCAGCGGGATGTCATGGTGAAGAACCGATTCCAGATAACGACTGTCGTGCTTCATGCCCGGACCTCTTGCGGCAGAAAAGTGAATTGAGCGTGCTTCATTCGGATTCGTCGGAATGGCCGCCGCTGCCAGCGAAATTCAGCCCGTGCTTGCGCAGTTTGTCGTGCAGGGTCTTGCGCGGAATGCCCAGGGCTTCGGCGAGACTGCGCACGGAACTGTGAGAGCGGGCCAGTTCGGCGGCGATCAGGGATTTCTCGAAGTTTTCCACTTGCTCGCTGAGCCCGCCCGCCGTGATTTCGACGGTGGTGCCGGGGCTGCCATCGGGCTGCGTGTTGTCCAGTGCCAGTTCCAGACCGAGGGCAAAACGCTCCGCCGCGTTCTGCAATTCCCGCACGTTGCCCGGCCATGAGTGCCGCAGCAGCAACGCCCGTTGCGCCGGTTGCAGTTCATGCGGTGGCAGACCATGACGGGCGCTGGCTTCGTCGGCGTAATGCTGGAACAGCATCAACGCGTCTTCGCCCCGTTCACGCAGGGGCGGAATGCGCAGCGGCGCCACATTGAGGCGGTAATACAGGTCGGCCCGGAATCGCCCCTGATCCGCGGCCTGGCGCAGGTCTTCCTTGGTGGCGGCGATGACGCGGATGTCCAGCGGGATCAACTGATTGCCGCCCAGACGCTCGACCACGCGCTCCTGCAGCATGCGAAGCAGTTTGACCTGCACATCCATGCTCATGCTCTCGATTTCGTCGAGGAACAGCGTGCCGCCATTGGCGAATTCGAACTTGCCGATCCGGCGCTTTTGCGCACCGGTGAAGGCGCCGGGTTCATGGCCGAACAATTCGCTTTCGACCACCGACTCGGCCAACGCCCCGGCGTTGATCGCCACAAACGGGCCGTTACGCCGACTCGACAGATCATGCAGGGCGCGGGCGACGACTTCCTTGCCGGCGCCGGTTTCGCCGAGGATCAGCACGTCGGCTTTGGTCGCCGCCAGCGCGCCGATCTGCTCGCGCAGGCGTGACATCGGCGCGGACTGGCCGACCAGCCGCGCGCTCAGTTCGTTGCGATCACTCAGGGCCATGCGCAGGCTGCGGTTGTCCAGCACCAGACGCCGCAGGGCCAGGGCGCGGCGCACGCTGTCGAGCAGGGCGTCGCTGGCGAAAGGTTTTTCCAGAAAGTCATAGGCACCGGCGCGCATGGCCTGCACGGCCAGTGGCACGTCGCCGTGGCCGGTGATCAGCAGCACCGGCAGCTCGGGATCCTGAGCGTGAAGTTCATGGAGCAACTCAAGACCATCCATGCCAGGCATACGAATGTCGCTGACCACCACGCCCGGCCAGTCGCGCTCCAGTTGCGCGGCCAGGCCCTTGGCTTCGGACAGCGGGAGAATTTTTAGGCCGGCCAGATCCAGAGTCTGGCCCAAGGCCTGACGCAGGTGCGGATCGTCGTCGATCAGCACCACCTGAATGCGGTTGTCGATGGTCATGCGCTTCGATCCTCGGACGGTTGCAGGCTGACCCCGGGCGCGCCGGCGCGCAGCCGCAGGGTGATCAAGGCGCCACCTTGCTTGTGGTTGGCGAACGACAGTTCACCACCGAAGGCGCGCATCAGGGTTTCGCAAATGGCCAACCCCAGACCCAGGCCTTGAGTGCGGGTCTTGGTCGTGTAAAACGGTTCGCTGGCACGGCCCAGGGCTTCCATGCAGAAACCCGGGCCATTGTCGCGAATGTACAGGTTGACGCCGTCATCGGTGGATTCGGCACTCAGCCACAATTTGCGCGGCGGGCCTTTCTCGGTCAGGGCGTCGAGGGCGTTGGCCAGCAGATTACCCAGCACCTGGCGCAGACGGGTTTCCCCGGCCTCGACCCACAGGGTGGCGGCGGGCAGGTCACGGATCAGCTCGACATCCATGCTGCGGCGACGTTTGGCCAGCAAGGCGAGCGCGTCGTCCAGCGCCGGTTGCAGGGCGACACTTTCCGGGGCGTGGCGGTCGCGACGAGCGAAGGCGCGCAGGTGAGCGATGATCGAGGCCATGCGCCCGGTCAGCTCGCTGATCAGTTTGAGGTTGCCTCGGGCGTCTTCGGTGCGTTCGTGGTCGAGCAGCACTTCGGCGTTTTCGGCGTAGCTGCGGATCGCCGCCAGTGGCTGGTTGAGTTCGTGGCTGATGCTCGCCGACATCGTCCCCAGCGCCGACAGTTTGCCGGCCTGCACCAGATCGTCCTGGGCGCGCACCAGTTCCTGCTGGGCCTGTTCGCGTTCCAGCACCTCTTGCTTGAGGCGCCGGTTGAGGCCTTCGAGATCGCTGGTGCGTTCGGCAACCCGGCCCTCAAGTTCCCGCCGGGCCTTGGCTTCGAAGGCGATCCGTTCCAGGTAATGACGACGACGCTGCATCATCAGGCCCAGCAACAACATGACTACCAGCAAGGTGGCGCCGCCGATCGCCACCACCGTGCGCACCGGTCGGTCGATCAATGTGCGCGGGGCAAGAATGCTGACGCTCCAGCCGGTTTCCGCGATCTCTTGGGTCTGCGGCAGCCACGCGGTCGGGCTCAGGTTCAGCGGGCGTGGCTCGCGGGTCGGGTAGGGCTGGATCGCGGTGATCGCCGCGCGCTCTGCATCACTCAGGGTACGGGTCGCGCGAAAGCGCCATTCCGGGCGCGAGGTGAGGATGACCACGCCGTTGTGGTCGGTCACCAGCAGTTGTTCCGGGGTTTTGCCCCACAGGCTTTCGGTGTGGTCGAGGTCAACCTTGATCACCAGTACGCCGATGATTTTTTCGCCGTTGCGCACGGCGGCGGCGAAGAAATAGCCGCGTTTGGCGGAAGTGGTGCCCAACCCGAAGAAGCGCCCGAGACGGCCGGCCATCGCTTCGCTGAAATAGGGTCGGAACGAGAAATTGCGCCCGACGAAGCTGTCGTGCTTGTCCCAGTTCGATGCAGCGAGCGTCTGACCGTTGGTGTCCATCAGGTACATGACTTCGGCGCCGGTCTGCGCAGCGATGTTCTTCAACAGGCGGTTGGCGTTGCCCTGGGTCACACCGTCGTCCGGCGCCCCGAGCACCGCGCGCAGGGCCGGCAGGTCGCCGAGGATTTGCGGCAGCACTTCGTAGCGATGCAGGGTGCCCAGCAGGTTGGCGACGTAGAGGTCGAGGGTCTGGCGGTTCTGGCCGGCCAGTTCGCTGCGGTAATAGCGCTCGGCGAGATGCTCCAGCGGCCACAGCAGCGGAGCCAGACACAGGGCCAGCAGGGCGAGGCTGCGCCAGCGGGGGCGACGGGGAAGGGTCGGAGTCATGAGCATCGGGCGCCTGTGGGTACAGGCGCATTATGCCTAGGCTTGCCCGGCAAGACACTCGTGCAGCGCGGTTTGCCAGTCCGGCAGACTGACGCCCCACTCACGCTGCAGGCGACTGCAGTCCAGACGCGAATTCAAGGGACGTGCAGCAGGCGTCGGATAGTCGCTGGAAGGGATCGGTATCAGTTCTGCGCACGGTTTGCCCTGTTCACGCAGCGCTGCGCCAATAGCCTGGGCGAAACCGAACCACGAGGTATGCCCGCCGGCCGTCAGGTGGTAGGTGCCCCAGACCCCGGGTTGCCCTGACTGCCAGCGTTCGATAAGTGCCAGGGTGCTCTGGGCAATGGTGCCCGCCCAGGTGGGGGCTCCGACCTGATCGGCGACGACCCGCAATTGTGGTTTTTCCTGGAGCAATCGCTGCATGGTCAACAGGAAGTTCCGGCCATGGGTGGAGTAAACCCAACTGGTTCGCAGAATCAGGTGTTGCCCCTGAACGTCGGCGATGGCTTGCTCGCCTGCCAGCTTGCTTTTGCCATAGACACTCAGCGGGGCTGGTACATCGGATTCGTTGTAGGGCTCTGGCTGGCTGCCGTCAAAGACGTAATCGGTGGAGTAATGAATCAGCGGCGCACCAAGCCGTGCTGCTTCCTCGGCCAAGACACCGGGCCCTGTCGCATTGATGGCGAAAGCCAGCTCGGGCTCGCTTTCTGCCTGGTCGACTGCAGTATGGGCCGCAGCGTTGATAATCAGATCGGGAGCGATCTGTCTGACCTGCTGGCGGATTTGCGCGGGCTGAGCCAGGTCAAGCCGGTCACGCCCGAGCACGATCAGATCGCCTGTATCGGCCAGGCGCAACTGCAGCTCTTTCGAGACCTGACCCTGCTGTCCACAGATGAGGATTTTCATGGGAACAGGTCAGCCTCGTTCAGGCTTTTACCGTTCTGATCCTTGGCCGAGAGCTGCGGAGCAGATTCGAGTTGCCAGTCGATGTCCAGCGTCGGGTCGTCCCAGCGAATACATCGCTCGGCAGACGGCGTGTAATAGTCGGTGGTCTTGTAGAGAAATTCGGCAACCTCGCTCAGCACGACAAAACCGTGGGCGAAGCCTTCGGGTATCCAGAGTTGGCGACGATTGTCTGCCGACAGGCGCAGGGTGAGCGATTTGCCGAAGTGCGGCGAGCTGCGCCGGATATCCACGACAACGTCGAGCACTTCACCGACGGTCACTCGCACCAGTTTCCCCTGGGTGTTTTCCAACTGATAGTGCAGACCACGCAATACGCCTTTCTGCGAGCGCGAATGGTTGTCCTGTACGAACTGCGCATTCACGCCCGTCGCTTCGGCAAACGCCTTGGCATTGAAGCTCTCGTAGAAAAAGCCGCGTTCGTCACCAAACACTTTGGGTTCGATGACCATGACGCCGGGCAGATCGGTTTCGATCACGTTCATTGGTTTTCTCCGGCAATCGAATACAGGTACTGGCCATAGCCGGTCTTGCCGAAGTACTGCGCGCGCTCGAGCAGATGTTCGCGGCTGATCCACCTGTTCAGATAGGCAATCTCTTCCAGGCACGCGACTTTGAGGCCCTGGCGGTGTTCGATGGTCTGCACATACTGGGAGGCTTCAAGCAGGCTGTCGTGAGTACCGGTGTCGAGCCAGGCGAACCCGCGTCCGAAACGCTCGACCTGCAGATCGCCACGCTGCAAATACGCGTTGTTGACGTCGGTGATTTCCAGTTCGCCACGCTGCGATGGTTTGACTGCCTTGGCGATCCTGATCACGTCGTTATCGTAGAAGTACAGACCCGTCACCGCGTAGCTGGACTTGGGCTTTGCGGGTTTCTCTTCGATGGACAGGGCGCGCCCTTCGCTGTCGAAGTCGATCACGCCGAAGCGCTCTGGATCCTTGACCCAATAGCCGAACACTGTTGCGCCTTGAGGTTTGCGGGCGGCTTTCTTCAACTGTTCGCTGAAGGATTGGCCGTGGAAAATGTTGTCGCCGAGAATCAGGCACACCGGATCATTACCAATGAACTGCTCGCCGATCAGAAAGGCCTGGGCCAGTCCGTCGGGGGATGGCTGCTCGGCATAGCTGAACGAGACCCCGAACTG
Organism: Pseudomonas sp. 9.2(2024); assembly: GCF_039695385.1. Taxonomy (NCBI): domain Bacteria; kingdom Pseudomonadati; phylum Pseudomonadota; class Gammaproteobacteria; order Pseudomonadales; family Pseudomonadaceae; genus Pseudomonas; species Pseudomonas sp. 9.2(2024). Next base: position 560,849 of record NZ_CP155585.1, read on the forward strand.
GCTTCCATCGCCCAGCAGGTTGCGGTATTGCGGAAGATCCTGCGGGGTGGAGATGATCAGGATGTCCTTGATCCCGGCCAGCATCAGCACCGAGATCGGGTAATAGATCATCGGTTTGTCGTAGACCGGCAACAGCTGTTTGGATACGCCGAGCGTGATTGGATGCAATCGTGTGCCGGAGCCTCCGGCGAGAACTATGCCCTTCATCATGCGAGCAGATCCTTGATGTCGGTGGAACCCAGGCGTTCGCCCTGATAGCTGCCGTCCTGAACGCGTCGGCACCATTGAAGATTGTCCAGATACCACTGAACGGTTTTGCGCAGGCCGGTCTCGAACGTTTCTTCAGGGACCCAACCCAGTTCGCGTTCGATCTTGCCGGCGTCAATGGCGTAACGCAGGTCGTGACCGGGACGGTCCTTGACGAAAGTGATCAGGTCAGCGAATCGAGCGAAGCCCTGAGGCTTGTTGTTCGGTGCCAACTCTTCGAGCAATGAGCAGATGGCGTGCACCACCTCAATGTTCTTTTGTTCGTTGTGTCCGCCAATATTGTAGGTTTCACCCACCGCGCCTTCGGTGACCACTTTCAACAGCGCCCGGGCATGATCGTCGACGAACAGCCAGTCACGGACTTGCTGACCGTTGCCATACACCGGCAGTGGCTTGCCGGCCAGTGCGTTGAGGATCACCAGCGGGATCAGCTTTTCCGGAAAGTGGTAGGGCCCGTAATTGTTCGAGCAATTGGTCAGCAGGACGGGCAGGCCATAAGTGCGGTGCCACGCCCGGACAAGATGATCGGACGCCGCCTTGCTTGCGGAATAGGGCGAGCTGGGGGCGTAGGGAGTTGTTTCGGTGAACAGATCGTCGACGCCATGCAGGTCGCCGTAGACCTCGTCGGTCGATATATGGTGAAAGCGGAAGGCACTTTTTTCCGGCTCGGCCAGGCCCTGCCAGTAGGCACGGGCCGCTTCCAGCAGGCTGTAAGTACCGACGATATTGGTCTGAATGAAGTCCGACGGCCCATCGATGGATCGGTCGACATGGGATTCGGCAGCCAGATGCATGATCGCATGAGGCTGGAAGCGCTTGAGCAGGGTGCTCACTGTGGACTGATCGACGATATCGGCTTGCACAAATTCGTAACGGCTGTTGTCGGCGATGCTCGTAAGCGATTCGAGATTGCCGGCGTAAGTCAGTTTGTCGAGGTTCAACACATCGTGAGCCGTGTTGCAAATCAGGTGGCGAACCAGTGCGGAGCCAATGAAGCCGGCACCACCGGTGACGAGAATACGCATGCAGGTTGGCCTTTTTCCGTAAGACGTTAAAGCGAGTGGAGCATAGCTTGTCGGCAGGGGAGTGGCGGCACAAGAGGGTTGCCCGCGGTATTTTGTCCGCGCAGCTCTGTGCCGGCGGGTATTCGACGTACGGAAGCCGGGCGCACTCCATCCAATGGAGCAGCGGCGGCCGAGTGAAACAGGGCAGTGATCGGCGCGGGGTTTACGGGGGGTTGATTATCCATCGGTGCAGTGGCGATATAGGCGCCTAATAAAATTTCAGGGGTCGTTCCATGTCGTTCGCCACGTTGATTCATCGCGCCAGTCTTCCGGGCCCACAGGTCACTGCAGAGCAGGCCTTGCAGGTTCTGACGCAGCATTACGGGCTGAGCGGCAAGTTGCAGGCGCTGGGCAGCCAGCAGGACCTCAATTATCGCGTGGACAGCGAACGCGGGCGATTCGTGCTGAAGATCTGCCGGGGCGACTATTCGCTGGTGGAACTGCAGGCCCAGCACGCGGGGCTGAGGTACCTGGCCGATCATGGCGCTGTGCAGGTTCCTCGGGTGATCCCGGCCAACGACGGCCAGGACCTGTTGTCGCTGGAGATCGGCGGCGAAGCGGTGCATGTACGTCTGCTCGATTACATCGAGGGCCAGCCGCTGACAGCTCTCGATCACCTTGGCCACGATGTCGTCGCCGGTTTCGGCCGGCTCTGCGGCGAAATGGATCTGGCCCTGGCCGGGTTCGACCATCCGGGGCTCGAGCGTACATTGCAGTGGGATGCACGCCACGCCAGCGCCCTGATCGAGCATTTGCTGCCGGTGATCGAGGACCAGCGCCAACGCGCGCTGATCGCCGAGGCTGCCGAACAGGCCAGACTTCGTTTGCAGCCGCTGCTGGAAAAGCTGCCGGTGCAGGCGATCCACATGGACATCACCGACGACAACGTGGTCTGGCAGCGTGACGCCCGACGGCACTGGCAGTTGCAGGGCGTCATCGATTTTGGCGATCTGGTGCGCACCTGGCGCATCACCGATCTGTCGGTCACCTGCGCCGCGCTGCTGCATCATGCCGCCGGCGATCCGTTCGTGATCCTGCCGGCCGTGCAGGCCTATCACGCGGTCAATCCGCTGCAACACGAAGAGCTTCTGGCGCTGTGGCCGCTGATTGTGGCGCGGGCGGCGGTGCTGGTGCTCAGTGGCGAGCAACAGGTCAGCATCGATCCGGGCAATACCTACAGCCGCGATAATCTGAACCACGAGTGGGAGATCTTCCGGGTCGCCACCTCTGTGCCTCTGGCCTTGATGGAGGCTGCGATTCTCACGGCGGTCGGCCAGACATTGCCGACCATCGACAGTGAAGGCTTTGCGCCGTTGTTGCCCGGTCTGGTCGGGCGCGAATTCGCGTTGATCGATCTGGGTGTGTTGAGCGCGCACTTCGAGGCGGGCAATTGGGAGCAGCCTGGCATCGATCAGCGCCTGTTGAGTGAAGCAGCGGCCATCCACGGTCTGGCGGCCAGTCGATACGGGCAATACCGGTTGTCGCGCACCCGGCCCGACAGCACCGATGAGCCAGAGACATTCCCGCTGCACGTTGAATTGCATGTGCCCCAGGGTTCGACGGTGGAAGCGCCGTTTGCTGGCGTACTTCACCTGTCGGCCGACGGCGCGCTGCGACTCGATGGTTCGCAACTGAGCCTGCGCTTGTTGGGCGTGAAACCTTCATTGCACAGTGACGCAGCGCTGGTCAAAGGCCAGGTACTGGGTTCGGTGGACGGTCCCTTGATCGTGCAATTGATTCGCGGCGCACAGCTGGAAGCGCCGCTGTTCTGTACACCATCACGCGCGTTGGCGTGGCAGGCGTTGTCCCCCTCGCCGGCCGCACTGCTGGGCCTGGCCTGCGACGCCGAACCCGAGCTGGACGCAGCTACCTTGCTTGCGCGCCGCGACGCCAGTTTTGCCCGCACCCAAAAGCACTATTACGTCGACCCGCCGCGCATCGAGCGCGGCTGGCGCAATCACCTGATCGACATGCAGGGCCGTTCCTACCTCGACATGCTCAACAACGTCGCGGTGCTCGGCCACGGTCACCCGCGCATGGCGGCGGTCGCGAGCCGGCAGTGGTCGCTGCTCAATACCAACTCGCGATTCAACTATGCGGCGGTCGCCGAGTTTTCCGAGCGCTTGCTGAAACTGGCGCCGGAGGGCATGGATCGGGTGTTCCTGGTCAACAGCGGCAGCGAGGCTAACGATCTGGCGATCCGCCTGGCGTGGGCCGCCAGCGGTGGGCGCGACATGATCAGCGTGCTGGAGGCCTATCACGGCTGGACGGTGGGCGCGGACGCAGTGTCGACCTCGATTGCCGATAACCCGAAGGCCCTGAGCAGTCGCCCGGACTGGGTGCATGCGGTGACCGCGCCCAACACCTATCGCGGCGAATTTCGCGGCCCGGATTCGGCGCCGGATTATGTGCGCAGTGTCGAACATCATCTGGCGAAGATCGACGAGCAGAAACGCCAACTCGCCGGGTTCATCTGCGAGCCGGTCTACGGCAATGCGGGCGGGATCTCGCTACCGCCGGGCTACCTCAAGAAAGTCTATGAACTGGTGCGCGCCCGGGGCGGCGTGTGCATCGCCGATGAGGTGCAGGTCGGTTACGGGCGCATGGGCCACTTCTTCTGGGGCTTCGAAGAGCAAGGCGTGGTGCCGGACATCATCACCATGGCCAAAGGCATGGGCAACGGCCAGCCGCTGGGCGCGGTGATCACCCGCCGGGAAATCGCCGAGGCGCTGGAGGCCGAGGGCTATTTCTTCTCGTCCGCTGGCGGCAGTCCGGTGAGCTGCCAGATCGGCATGGCGGTGCTCGACGTCATGGAAGAAGAAAAACTCTGGGAAAACGCCCAGGTGGTCGGCGCTCATTTCAAGGCCCGGCTGGAGGCGTTGATCGATCAATATCCGTTGGTCGGCGCGGTGCACGGTTCCGGGTTCTATCTGGGGGTCGAGCTGATCCGCAATCGGGAAACCCTGGAACCGGCGACCGAGGAAACCACGCTGTTGTGTGATCGCCTGCGGGAGCTGGGGATTTTCATGCAGCCAACCGGCGATTATCTGAACGTCCTGAAGATCAAGCCGCCGATGGTCACCTCGCGTCAGAGCGTGGATTTCTTTGTCGACATGCTGGCGAAGGTGCTGGAAGAAGGGCTCTGAGGCGATCCGGAACCGGCAAATACCGATTTGTATCGGTATTTGCCTGGTTAAAACGAGATTGTTTTTTATTTATGGCTTCTAAAGTCGATATTTATCGTTTATAAAGTCGCCATAGTCCGTCGTCCATCCCTGTACGGCGTGTTGAAAAACCCTCGACGGTTCCCTGGAGTCTGATCGACATGACCACATTGAAAAGCACACCACGCGCCGATGGCTTTTACATGCCGGCCGAATGGGCACCGCAAACCCAGACCTGGATGATCTGGCCCGAGCGTCCGGACAACTGGCGTCTCGGCGGCAAACCGGCGCAGGCCGCCCACGCGGCAGTGGCCAAAGCCATCGCGCGTTTCGAACCGGTCACCGTGGCGGTCTCTGCCGGCCAGTACGAAAACGCTCGTGCTCGCCTCGACGTGCCGAATATCCGCGTGGTCGAGATGTCCAGCGATGACGCCTGGGTTCGCGATAGCGGCCCGACTTTCGTGATCAACAACAGCGGCGAAGTGCGCGGTGTGAACTGGGACTTCAATGCCTGGGGCGGCTTCGACGGCGGCCTGTATTCGCCGTGGAACCGTGATTCTCAGGTCGGCGGCAAGATCCTCGAAATCGAGCGAAGCCCGCGTTATCGCACCGAAGGCTTCGTGCTCGAAGGCGGCTCGATTCACGTCGACGGCGAAGGCACCCTGATCACCACCGAAGAATGTCTGCTCAACCGCAATCGCAACCCGCACCTGGGTCGCGAAGAGATCGAAGCGGTGCTCAGCGAAAACCTGTCGGTGGACAAGATCATCTGGCTGCCGGATGGCCTGTTCAACGACGAAACCGACGGCCATGTGGATAACTTCTGCTGCTACGTGCGTCCGGGCGAAGTGCTGCTGGCGTGGACCGACGATCCGCAGGATCCGAACTACCCGCGCTGCCAGGCCGCGATGAAAGTGCTGGAAAGCAGCACCGACGCCAAGGGCCGCCCGTTCACGGTGCACAAGATGCCGATTCCGGGGCCGCTGTTTGCCACCGAAGAAGAATGCGCGGGCGTGGATCCGGTGGACGGCACTCAGGAGCGCAACCCGAGCGTGCGCCTGGCCGGTTCCTACGTGAACTTCCTGATCGTCAACGGCGGCATCATCGCGCCGAGCTTCGACGATCCGATGGACGCCCCGGCGCGGGAGATCCTGCAGAACCTGTTCCCGCAACACGAAGTGGTGATGGTGCCGGGTCGCGAACTGTTACTGGGCGGCGGCAATATTCACTGCCTTACCCAACAGCAACCCGCGCCGCACAAAGAGTGAGTGCGGATGTAACAGCTTGAGTTGATTGAAAAATCGACCGGACAGTCATTTGTTGCCCACGCTTGAAGAGAAACCCGCAGCCCGTCAGGACTGCGGGTTTCTTTATGTCCGCTGGTCGACTATTTCATGACGTTGGCATAGCTCTTGTATCGCTCATGACGCACTAGGGAGGGGGGAGAACTTCAACAGTTCTGTCATAAACCTTGGATAACGTAGCCGCTCACGAACGGGGAGAGAGCGCTGAAATGAACGCCGAAGTGAACGTAATCAGCGAGCGGACGTTGCATCCCATGACGGTAAATAGTGAGTCGCTCCAGATTGTCGCGCACTGGTTGAAGTCCAATGGAACGCGTCAGATCAGGGAACCTGATCCGCGCCGGATGATGATCGAGCGTTACCCCGCTGGCCTGTTCAGCGAGGCCGAACTGGAAGCACTGTGGGATGTGATGGAAGGATAAGAAGAACAAACAAGGATTGTAAAAAGCGCTGCCGGGATGGCAGCGCTTTTTTTATGGGCGCGAATCAGAAGCTGTAGGTGCCGGTGACTACCAGGCTTCGCGGTGCGCCCGGCTGGATCTGGAACGCGCTGGTGGCCGACGAGTAATACTCGCGGTCGGTGATATTGTTCAGGGCCCCGCGCAGGTCCCAGTCCTTGTGGCGGTAGCCGACCAGTGCGTCCCAACGGCCATACCCCGGCAGCACGGTGGTGTTGGCGTTGTCGGCGTAACGCTGGCCGACCAGGGTCAGGCCGGTTTCGGCGTACCAGCCCATTTCCGGTTTCCAGGTCAGGAACAGACTGCCGTTGCGCTTGGCCACGTTGTTCACGCGTTTGCCTTCCAGGCCGTTGTTGTCCTTCTCGATGGTCGCGTCCTGCACGCCGACACCACCGCGCACATACCAGTTGCCGACGATCTTGCCGGTACCGGTCAGCTCGATCCCGCGCGAACGTTGCAGGCCGCTGAGCACGGTCAGGGTCGGGTCGTTCGGATCGGTGGTGCGACGGTTGTAAAGTTCCAGCTCATAAACGGCTAGGGTGGTGCTCAGGCGATCGTCGAGCCAGTCGCTTTTCACGCCGATCTCTTTCTGCTTGGTCAGCTCCGGGCTCAGGTCATTGGTGTTACCGGCCGCGCCCGGGGTGATACCGATCAGACCACCGCCTACCGGCGAGAAAGTCTTGGTCCACGAGGCGTAGAACGAATGATTCTGCAGCGGCGTCCAGACCACGCCGAAACGCGGGCTGGTACTGTGGCTGTCACGGTCTTCGGAGATGTTGCGCAGCTTGTTGGTCGACTCGATATCGAAGGTGTCGTAGCGCAGGCCGGCCAGCAATTGCCATTGATCGTTCAGGCGCAGTTGATCCTGAACATAGACCGCGCGGCTTTCGACTTCGGTGTGGCTGCTGCTCGACACCTGCATGCGCCCGGTGTGGCGCAGGTCGCGGTTGGGGTTGTACAGATCCAGCGACGGCACGGCGGAACTGCCGCGCCCGGACGTGGCGGCGTTGTACAGCGTCGGGTCGCGGCGCTGGCTGCCGGTTTCGAGGCCGGTCAGCAGGCGATGATCGAGGCCGAAGGTTTCGAAGCCACCTTCCAGCTCAACGTTGTTGAACACGTTACGGGTGGTCAGGTCCTGCTGCCAGTGCTGGCGGGTGACCTTCTGCGTCGCCGGGGTGTAACCGGTGAGGTAGGTGTTGTCGAAATCGCTGTCGAGCTTGAACACACCGAGTGTGTGGCGCAGTTGCCAGTTGTCGTTGATTTCATAGGCCAGTTTCGAGCGCAGGGACTGCGTCTTGTCGTCGATGAAATCGTGATCGTTGCCGTAGGTCGTGTCCCGGCCGACATCTGCCGGACGTCCACCGACCCCGGGAATGCCGCGATCCGGCGTGCGGTTGTAGCGGCTGTATTCGTATTGCACCAGCCAGTTCAGGTCAGGCGTGAGCTGCCAACTCATCGACGGTGCAAACAGCTGGCGATTGCCGCTGACGCCGTCGCGGAAGCTGTTTTCGTCCATGTTGCCCATGTTCAGGCGCAGGCTGATGTTGTCGCTCGGGTCGGTGCTGAGATCGGCGTACAGGCTGCGCAGGTCTTCGCTGCCACCCTGGGCCTCGATGGTCGAGCGGCGGCCGAATTCGGGTGCCTTGCTGACGCGGTTGACGATCCCGCCCTGGCTGCCACGGCCATACAGCACGGCGGCCGGGCCCTTGAGCACTTCGACGCGTTCGATGTTGTGCAGGTCGCGCTTGTACTGGCTGTCGTCGCGGATGCCGTCCAGATAGAAGTCGTTGCTGGCGTCGAAGCCGCGGATGCGCAGGCTGTCGAAGCGCGTGTCGCCGCCGCTGCTGACGTTGGGCATGCCGCTCAAGGCGTCGCCCAGGTCATTGGTGCCGTAGTTGGCGAAATTGGCGGTCTTGACCGAGTCGATCGCCTGGGGCACGTAACGCACCGGGGTGGAGGTGCGGGTCGCGGTGTTGCTGACCTTTACGCGCGGATCATCAACCTGCGCTTCTGCGCTGATCGACGTGGCGGGAAGCTCGGTCGCGGAGTAAGCGAAACCGGAGGACAAAAAGGCAGAAAGCCCAAGCGTGACGGGCGTGAGACGGAACGGGGCAGGCATTGAAAAGCGCATCCGAAAGGTTGGAAGAATTCGAGCGCGCGAATGGTAATGCTTTGCATTTACTCCCGTTAATTATTCCTGAAAGGTTCCGTGGTTTGATTGTGTCAATTTATTTCATGTTTGTGTCGGAGCGGACAACAAGCGCATTTGACCGATTGCCGAAACAGACTGAAAGCCATTCCGGCGTTTTTCCGCAACGACCGAGGGACTAATGTGCCGACATCGTTTTTCCCACCTTCTGAGCGGAGCTTTCCGATGACTCTTCATTACATCTACGACCCGCTGTGCGGCTGGTGCTATGGCGCCAAACCACTGGTGCAGGCCGCCCAGCAAGTGCTGCCCGTGATCGCCCACGCCGGCGGCATGATGACCGGCGCCAACCGCCAGAACGTTTCACCGCAACTGCGCAATTACGTGATGCCTCACGACCGACGCATTGCCGAATACACCGGTCAGCCCTTCGGCGAAGCTTATTTCGAAGGCCTGTTGCGCGATCACTCGGCGGTGTTTGATTCGGCACCACCGATTGCCGCTGTGATGGCAGCGGAAAAAATCGACGGTCGTGGCCTGGAGCTGCTTGGCCGTTTGCAGACTGCGCACTATGTCGAAGGGCGGCGAATTGCCGACGAAAGTGTGCTTGTGGAATACGCGGTAGAGCAGGGCTACAACGCCGATATGTTCTTGAACGCCGTGAAGTCCGTCGACACCGAACAACATATAAAGAACAGCCGTGCCCTGTTGGCAAAACTGGGTGGGCAGGGTTTTCCAACTTTCGCTCTGGAACAGGACGGTCAGTTCACACTGGTTGATATCGGGCCGTGGCTGGGCAAGCCAGAAGCCTTCGCCCAGTGGTTGAGTGAGTCGTTTACGCCTGCGCCAGGGACTGAAACCCTGCAGGTCTGTGGCCTCGATGGTTGCGCGTAATCCCGCATCAAAATCCCTGACTGCGAGCAATTCCGTGCACGAAGCCATCGCAAAATTTACTTTTTTTAGACGTTTTTCGCCTATTTAAAGACGATTCTTGAAATTGACACATTGTTGAGGGCGCGGCTACGATTCGGCCCAACGCCTGTGGCTAACCGCCATGACTCAAAATTAGGAGCAGGCCCGCCATGACATTGTCTTGAGCGGGTCTTTTTGTTTCGGGGTGAATAAAAGAGTGCAATAAGCGCCGTTTCAGCCGTTCGACACAGCGCGTTTCAACCCGTAATAAGGAAAACAAAATGTTGAACAAGCGAATCAGTCTGATCGCACTGGGGATGTTGAGTGCCACTTCGGCCATGGCTAACGACCAGGCTGAGTCCAAGGGTTTTGTGGAAGACAGCAGCCTCAAAGTGCTGCTGCGCAATGCCTACATCAATCGTGATTACAAAAACGGTAACGACGATAAAGCCGAGTGGGGCCAAGCGGCCATCGGTACGTTCTCGTCCGGTTTCACCCAGGGCACCGTCGGTGTGGGTGTGGACGCGTTCGGTCTGTACGCGCTGCGTCTGGACGGCGGCAAGGGCCGCAGCGGCGCCGGCGGTATCGACTTTTTCAAGCAAGACAACAACGGCAACCCGGCTGACGATCTGGCCAAGGGCGGCGCGGCAGTCAAATTCCGTTTCTCCAACACCGTGCTGACCTACGGTGACCAGATGCCGGCCCTGCCGGTGCTGAACTACGACAACTCCCGTCTGCTCCCAGAGAGCTACACCGGTACCTTGATCACTTCCAAAGAGATCAAAGGTCTGCAGCTGGATGCTGGCCGTTTCACCGCGGAATCGCGCAAGAGCGATGAAGGCCGTGACAGCGGTGGTCTGAAGTCGATCAACGTGTTGGGCGGTAGCTACCAGTTCACCGAAAACTTCAAGGGCGCGCTGTACGCTTCCGACGTCGAAGACGTGCTGAAGAAGCAATACGTGAACGCCAACTACGTGTTGCCGTTCAACAAGGATCAGTCCCTGACCCTGGACTTCAACGGCTACCGCACCAAGCTGGAAGACTCCTACATCCGCGAGAACACTGTACCGGGTAAAAGTATCGTCACTGGTGACGACAACAAAATCTGGAGCCTGGCAGCAACCTTCGCCACTGGTCCGCACTCGTTCACCGTGGCGCACCAGCGTTCCACCGGCGACAGTAACCTGGGCTACGCCTACGGCGGCTACCAGAAAGATCAACATCGTGTCGGGGACGGTGGCAACACCATCTACCTGGCCAACTCCTACTGGTCCGACTTCAACGCTGAAGACGAGCGCAGCTGGCAGTTGGGCTACGGCCTGGACTTCAGCGCATTCGGCGTACCGGGTCTGAGCTACAACTTCGCGTACGTGCGTGGCGACAACATCACCACGTCCACCAGCGAAGGCGGCACCGAGCGCGAGATCTTCAACCAGTTCAAGTACGTCGTGCAAAGTGGCCCGGCCAAAGACCTGAGCATCAAGCTGCGCAGCTCGATCCTGCGTGTTTCGCAGAAATCCAGCGAATACAACGTCAGCGGCAATGAGCTGCGTGTGTTCGTGGATTACCCGATCAACATCTTCTGATGATCGATTGAACCCGCGAAACGCGACAGAAAAACCCCGACTGGTTCGGGGTTTTTTTTTGACGCTTTTTGAAAAAACAGCATAAAAACCCGTGTTTTTGTCATTTGAAATGCACTTTCAAGCCGTTTCAAATCGCGTTTCAAACAGGGCTTTAAATGCCTGAAATTCTTTCTCATGGACGCAAATTCTCCACCTAATAGATTAGGCCGCTCAATGCAGCGGAGAATTTGGTAATGATCGTTTTAACCAGAGAAGTGGGCGAATCGCTACGGCGCGACAAGTACGCCAATGTGCAGGGTGCTGACTTCAATCTCTACGGTCATTTCGCCGACTTCGTCAGACTGACCAAAAGTTGGGAAAACATGGAGCCTGACAGTTACTACGGTCAGGCCGAAGCCGGCATGCGTTACCGTCGTTACAGCGACTTTGAGTACAACCCCAAGACTCGCGAACTGAAGCAGCTGGAACATCGCGCGTACGTGCAGTCCAAGGCCAACAACAGCTATGTGGGCGGCGTGGTGCGGCACTTCCAGGACTTCTCGGACGAAGTCATCAGCTCGCCGGTAATGCGCAGCCTGATCGACACCGATTTTGAAGTGTACAAAAGCGTGTTGCCGGAAGAGCTGCACGATGAAATCTGGCAATGCCAGATCCATCAGATCCGCATCGAGATCAAACCCGGCAAACAACTGGAAATTACGCCGGAAGGTATTCACTGCGACGGTTATCCGTTCAGCGGCGTGCACTTCTGGGGTCGCAACAATGTCGAGGGCGCGGAGAGTCGTCTGTACGACATCCACGAGCAGCAACTGGCGTCGACCACTTACCAGGAAATCCTCGACACCACCTACTTCCTCGACCGCGACATGCGCCACTACGTGACCCCGGCGCGCAACACCCATACCCATGCCATGGCGTACCGGCAGATCCTGGCGATTTCCTTCTCGCGGCCCGGGACCGCTTTCGACATTGTTCGCTAATCAGATCACCCCAATCGACGGCGTCGAATGCTCGACGCCGGTGGTGCTGCGGCGCGCGACGGCCAAGGACGCGCAGCGCATGGAGCGTTTCTTCCGCCAGTTCGACGAAGTGTCGTTCTGTGAATGGCAGGACGCCAAATGCCTGCGCGGCGTGTTGATCCAGAAAACCACCACGGCGTATCTTGCTTTCGATGTCGAAGGCGAGATCGTCGGCGCGGTGCTGGGCGGCATGCTCGGCAGCCGTGGCACGATCAACCATCTGGCGGTCAGCCTGCGCTATCGCAGCCAGGGCGTGGGCCAGCGGCTGGTGGAAGCGGCGTCGGCCGACATGAAACGGGTCGGTGTGCTGCGGATGTTCCTGTTCGTCGATGATGCTAACCTCGCGGGCAAGCGTTTCTGGACGGCCCAGGGTTTTTGCGAACCTCACGGCGAGCGGACATTTGAGAGGGATCTATGAATGAAACATCCGGCAGTGCGCCGCTGATGGTCGACCGTCAGCCGTCGCGCACCTTTGCCGAAGCCAGCCCGGTGGTGGCCGGTTATTTCACCGTGTCATTCGTGTTCGGGCTGATGGCGGTCAACGCCGGGTTGCCACTGTGGCTGCCGGTGGCGATGTGTCTGTTCGTGTATGCCGGAGCTTCGCAATTTGCGGCGTTGGCGCTGATCAGCAGCGGTGCGTCGCTGACCACCATTGTGCTGACCACGTTTCTGATCAACGCGCGGCACATGCTGATGTCGGTCTACATGGCGAAGGCCCTGCGGGCGCTGGGCCTGAGCCGCATGGAGCGTTGGTGCTACGCCGGCGGTCTGACCGATGAATCGTTCGCCTTCCACAGCGTCAAACTGGGCACTGGTGCGCCGGTGAACATTCGCTATCTGATCGGCTTCAACCTGTTCTGCCACACCTCCTGGGTGATCGGCGGATTGCTTGGGGCCCTGTGTGCGCAGTACGCGTCGCACCTGATCAAATACCAGCTCGATTACGCGCTGACCGCGATGATGCTCTACGTGCTGGTCTCGCTGTGCAACACCCGCAACAAACTCATCGCCGCGATGGCCGCAGTCGTCTGCATGGGCGTACTGAGTCTGGTGGGCAGCTCGCCGTTCAACGTTTTCATCGCCACGTTTGTGGGCTGCGGAGTGGGTGTATGCCTGACCAAACGTTCCTGATTCTGGTGGTCGCTCTGATGATGGCCGTGACCTTCCTGCCACGGGCCTTGCCGCTGCAGGTCAACACCGAGCACTGGCCGCCCTTCGTCGCGCGGGCGCTGGAATACCTGCCGGTGGCGATCGTCGCTGCGATCAGCCTGACACCCTTGTTGATCAAGGATCAGCACATACAGCTCGATCGCCCGGAATTCTATGCAGCGATTCCGACGCTGTTATGTGCGTATTTCAGCAAAAACCTCTTTCTCAGTGTGGCGGTTGGGACGGCTGCGTACATTGCGCTCGGCTCGTTCATGTAGCGGCAGATCGACCACGTCGTTCAACGCCTGGCCGGACAGATCCGGGTTGTTCACCGCCAGGCGCACTTCGAGGAAATCCTCGAACCCGGGGAAAATCGTCAGGCCGTTTTTCTGCGCGGCCTCGCGGGAGACCATGCCGACCGCGTCCATCTGGGTGATGAGCGACAAAGTCAGCGTTTCGCTGCAGGAGTAGATCGTCCGCTGACTGTTCTCGTGATTGCCCAGCCCTGCGTCGAGAAAACGCAAAAAGCTGTGGGAATACGGACAATCTTCTGCGGGACGCACCTGAAACTTGTTGCCGAGCAACGTCAGCGGATCGTTCTCCTGACCACAGTGCGCGCCGACCACCTGCACCTGCACTTCAGGCAGGACAATGCTCGGCAGACCCGGACGCTGCGGGCCGATCAACACCGCAAGGTCGAAGTCCTCGTTCTTCAGCTTGCTGAGGTTTTCCATCGACTCGGCGTAGCTGAATTCCATCTGGTAATCGGGAAACACCTCGATCAGGCGCCCGATCAATCGTCGGTTGAAATCCGGGTCCAGCGTGGTGTTCAACGCCACTTTCAATGTGCGTTGTCCCGGCACCTTCAATGCTTCGACTTTCTCTTCCATCTGCCGCGTGGCAATCAGCACTCTGTCCATATAAGGCGTCAGCTCGGTGCCTTGCGGCGTCAGCGTCAGCCCCTTGTTGGATCGTCTAAACAAGCGGAAACCGAACTGCTCTTCGACCTTGTTCAACTGTGCGGCCAGGGCCTGCACGGTCAGGCACGAATGCTCGGCTGCGGCCGACAACGAGCCGGTCTGCACGATGCGCATGAGGTTGCGTAAGGTTCTGCTATCCATGGGTAATGCCCTCTGAAGTGGGCTGGGTATTGTTGTGTACGTGACGACCTGAACGGCGCCATTTGCTGGCTATATTCCTGCACCTGAGCATAGTTGTCGCGCAATTAGTAGCGAATTGATGTCCCTGCCGATGGCTGGAGGCTGACACAGGATCGGGGTTTTTGGTGACGTGGGGGTGATTGGGGTCAAAAAAAGTGCACGGTTTGGGTGCGTCTTCGGGTTTTTCCAAAGGAATTTTGGCGCGATTTTTACAGGCTATTCATTACACCACTTCACAAATGAAGTACCCCACCCCTACTTTTTCCCCTCCCGGCACACGCCTAAATTGAGCTCCAACACCTGACCATCATCCCGAGGGCAGGTCACTGGAGTAGTCGTCATGCCATTTGTCAGCGTACGTATCACCCGCGACGGCGTTACCCGTGAGCAGAAAGCTCAGGTGATCGCCGAAATCACTGAAACCCTGGAACGCGTCCTCAACAAACGCCCGGACCTGACCCACATCGTGATCGAAGAAGTCGACACCGATAACTGGGGCTACGCCGGCATCACCACCACCGAGTACCGCCGACAGCTGGCGGAACGGGGCCAGTCATGACCCCGACCGTGACCATCGATTTCGTCTCCGACGTGGTGTGCCCCTGGTGCGCACTCGGGGCGACAGCGCTGGAGCAGGCGATCGGCAATCTGGCCGGCGAGGTTTCGGTGGAGCTGACCTACAAGCCCTTCGAACTCAACCCGGACATGCCCGCCGAAGGCGAACCGGCCGTGCAGCACCTGATGCGCAAATACGGCCGCACCGCCGAAGACGTCGCCGCCGGCAAGAAGATGCAGATCGAACGCGGCAAAGCCATCGGTTTCGAGTTCGACCTGGAGAAACGCACGCACTTTCACAACACCTTCGATGCTCATCGATTGCTGATGTGGGCGGCGCAGGAAGGGCGGCAGATCGCGCTGAAAAAGATCCTGCTGCGCGCTTACTTCCGCGACGGCGACAACCCCAACGATCACCCGACGCTGATCCGTCTGGCGACCGAAGCGGGACTGGATGCAGCGAGGGCCCGCAAGGTGCTGGTCAACGACGAATTCGCCAGCGAAGTACGGCAACTGCAGGCGTTTTACCGGCAGCACGGAATCAACTCGGTGCCCGCGCTGATCCTGAACGGCAAGCACCTCGTCTCCGGTTCGCAATCGGTCGAGTACTACGAACAAATGCTGAAACAACTGGCTAGCGCCTGATTCAACGCCTACTTATTGATTGAGGATTTCATCATGAGCAATTCGAAAAAAACTGTCGTTATCACTGGTGCTTCCCAAGGTCTGGGCGAAGGCATGGTCAAAGCCTTCCGTGAGCTGGGCTACAACATCGTCGCCACCTCGCGCTCGATCAAACCGTCGAACGACCCGCAAATCCTGACCATCGCCGGCGACATCGGCGACCCGGCCACTGCTCAACGCGTGATCAGCGAAGGCGTGGCACGCTTCGGCCGCATCGACACCCTGGTCAACAACGCCGGCATCTTCGTCGCCAAACCGTTCACCGCCTACACCCCGGAAGACTACGCAGCGGTGCTGTCGGTCAACCTCAACGGCTTCTTCTACATCACCCAACTGGCCATCGCCGAGATGGAAAAACAGGGCAAGGGTCACGTGGTCAACATCACCACCAGCCTGACCGACCACGCGGTAGACGGTGTGCCCTCGGTCCTCGCTTCCCTGACCAAGGGCGGCCTCAACGCCGCCACCAAATCTCTGGCCATCGAATACGCCAAACGCGGGATCCGGGTGAACGCGGTGTCGCCTGGCATCATCAAAACGCCGATGCACGGCGAAGAAACCCACGCGGCGCTGGGTGCGCTGCATCCGGTCGGGCACATGGGCGAGATCGAGGATATCGCGCAGGCGGTGGTGTATCTCGATAACGCGAACTTTGTGACCGGCGAGATTCTGCACGTGGACGGCGGGCAAAGCGCTGGGCACTGATTGATGCGGTAACACAAAGCCCTCGCCGCGATGCGAGGGCTTTTTTATGGGCGACGATTTATGGATCTGGACTCAACACTTTGACCGCGTCATCGACCAGCGCCTTGCTCAACTCCTGCAAATATTGCGAGGCGCAGGCGTGGAGTTCTGGATCGTTGGCGGCAGAAGTATCTGATGTGAGCAGTTTGGAAATGTGCAGCAGGTGGGATGCGTGGGAGAGGGCGGTAACGACCGGGACGCCTGAGTTGGTGCGGAAGAGTGCGTGGTTGGACTGGAAGGAGAAATGGGTAAGACCGAGGGTTGTCAGATCGTGGGGATGGGTCATGGCTTCACCTACCGTTTGTTGGGAGGTGGAAAGGGCAGACTTTGGATGGATCGATGCTAATCATTTGTGAAACTCCCTGTATCAAATGAGGGCTGCCAATTCGTTATCAGGCGAATGGGGTGGCAGCTATGCGCAGGCTGATAAACCGGAGATACAGGAACCCGGCAGACCCGAAGGTCTCCCACGCACAGCCGCCATTACACGGAATTGCAGGCATGAAAAAGCGCCGACAAACGTGGGTTGGGGCGCTGGTGCGCCTGCATCTTACGCGGGTTATCAGGCCCGGTCGCTGAATTGGCAGCGACGGGATTGACGGTAGCGTGGGGGAGGGTTGGGCGCAATCGTGGCCAGGTGGTGGCGGAGGCTGGCGATGTTCCGGATGTGCGGTGCAACAGTTATGTTGCATGCGTAACAGATATGTTGCACATTCGCTCTACCGAAACAGCGAGTGATGCACATGAAGTACAGCGAGTTTCGGCGATGGTTGAAAGCCCAAGGCGTCGAGTTCCAAGCCGGCAAGGGCAGTCATTTCAAGGTTTCCTTGAATGGCAAATCAACTGTCTTTCCCGACCACGGAGCCAAGGAAATGGGCGAAGGGTTGAGAAAATCGATAATCAAACAGCTGGGCCTCAAGGATTGAGGCCCAGCTGTACCCCATGAGAGGAAACGTGATGTTCGAATATGCGTTGGAAGTCCACGAGGAGCCGAGTAGTGTCTGGTTGTCCTGCGCAGAAATTCCAGAGATGCACGCCGCTGGCGACACCCTCGAGGAAGCACTCGACGGCGCCATTGATGCGATGGAAACGGCATTGTCGATTTACGTTGATGATCGCCGGTTGATTCCGACAGGTGATGCGGGGGAGCAGGAAGGTGACGCGGTATTGCGTCTGCCTATACTGACTGCGGCAAAGGTTGGGCTCTGGAATACGCTTTTGGAGTCTGGGATAAGCAAAGCTGAACTGGCACGACGCTTGGGTGTGCAACGACCCCAGGTAGATCGGTTAGTTGATTTCCTGCACCACTCCAAGATAGAGAATGTCGAGCGTGCATTGCAGCAGCTTGGGCGCCGGATTTTGCTTTCGGTTGAGGCTGCGTAAGGTTGAAGAAAAGCCCCCGATAGTGATGGCTGTCGGGGGCTTTTCATTTGGAGTGGAAAACACACCCTCCAGAAACAACAAAGCCCCTGCATTTCTGCAAGGGCTTCGTTTTGTATGGTGCCGGCACCAGGAATCGAACCCGGGACCTACTGATTACAAGTCAGTTGCTCTACCATCTGAGCTATACCGGCGTGTGGGCGACGATTATAGCGACTCGGGTGCTTCTGTAAACCCCTGAATTCAGACTATTTTTGCGCCCTCTGCGATTCACGCCCGGCGCAGGACGTTGCGCAGTTTTTGTACAGCGCGCCAGGCGCGGCTGTTTTGCATGGCGCGCAGTTGGGCTTCGGCCTGTTCGGCGCGTTGCAGGGCGGTTTCCAGGGCCGGGTTTACCGGGTGGGCGAGGTTGTGGCCTTTGCACAGCTGGAAGTTGTCGAGGTTGCACGGTGGCAGGTCGAACGCGGGTTTGAGGTTGATGTGTTCGTTGGCCAGGAAGAAGCTGTTGAGGCCGTCGAACAGGACGTTGGTGTAGCCGGCGTCGGTCACCAGGTGTTCCCAGGTGTGGTCGCGCTCCCATGGGGTTTCGATGAGGATGATCCAGGGGCGGAAGCGACGGAAGTCCATGCCGCGCAGGACGGTTTCTTCGTGGCCTTCGACGTCGATTTTCAGGAAGTGGATCGGCCGCTCGGCGGCGTGTTCTTCGCAGATCGAGGTCAGTGTGCGTGCGTTGACAGTGAAGCTTTGCACGTCCATGCCGAGGTTTTTGCGTTCTTGCGCAACGATTGGGTCAGCGGTGGACAGGCCGGTGTCGGCAATGCCGTAGAAAGTCAGTTCGCCCGGGTGGTCGCTGGCCACGCATTGCAGCGTGGTGTCGCGGGGGCGATGCTGGCGAAGTGCGTCGTGGTAGTTCTGCATCGGTTCGACGTTGATGCCCTGCCAGCCGCGATCATAAAAAGCTTTGGTGACCGAATCGTGGATAGGGTCATTGGCGCCGACATCGATATAAAAACCGTTTTCAAAATACTGAAGGGCGCGCCAAAGGCGAACGTCCTCGAAATTCTGTGCGTAAGAAATGAACGTCACGGTCGATTCCTGTCGGTCAGATTTTTCTTGTTCGGGCGCGCGCTACCTGCACGGCGTAGGTCTGTATAGCAAGGGCGGATGGCAGGCGCAATTGCCCGTTGCCGGCGTCCGCGATTCGGCGGTTATGTCCTTTTGCTCGAGGGCTTATGCACAACAGGCTTTGAAGAGGACGGGCTTAGAGGAGATTTTGTGGACGGGTTCTCATTTGGGTCGCAAATCCCTGTTTTGCCGGTTTTTTATCTATATGAACAAAAAATGACCAGCACTGTTAGTGGCCTGAAACAGCCGTGGATATTGGATCCACGATAATTCCATCAACAGAGTTATCCACAGGCTGTGGAAGCTTAAACGCGCTCTGCCAGCAACAGGAAATTGCGCGGTGTGAGCGGCGCTTCGCAGAAGGTGCCGAGACGTACGACATAGCCCTGTTCGCTGAGGAAAAGTGCCCGATCAAGATTCAGCCAAAGCTCCAGCGGCCGCCGGAACAGTCCGCGGAGCAGTTCCAGGTTGCGAACTTCGGCCAATCGCTGCCAACCGGCGGCTTCCAGTGCTACCCAATCTGGCGAGCCAATTGTGGATAACTCTTTGAGTGCTGCCAGATCGCAGCAGTAATCGGCGAACGGTTTGTCCAGCCAGGCGCTCGGCAGGGACGGCGTCGGCAGGTATTCGTCGACGCCACGCACTTGCCGTTGCAACTTATCGAAAGCGAGCCTGCGGGCCATGGAAGTGTCACGCTGACGTCGGACGCGGACACCGGCGGTGACGGTCTCGCTCATTGGCAGTGAAAGATCTTCCAGCGAGAGCTGTAGGTCTGATCGCGAACCTGCGGAGGACAACGCCTGATATTCAGTGCGACTGATCCGGTTGTAGCAGCACGGGGCGATCGCCAATTGTCGGCAGCCAGCGGCGGAGGCCAGTTGCATCAATCGAACATGCAGATCGCCGCAAGCATGCAGGGCAACAGGCGTGTGTTCGGCGTTCAGCAATAAAGCGGTGTTCGCCGCGAGCACATCCTGCTCGACATGCAGCGCATGCAGGTGATGGCGCTGACTCAGCGCCTGACCGCTGGCAACCAGCGCCGGATCGTATTCCAGACAGGTGAGTTGCTGATCAGCGCCGAGCAGGCGCCGGCCCAAGTGGCCTTTGCCCGAACACCAATCCAGCCAGTGCTTCGGTTGCGTAGGAAACGACAAGCGGCTGGCGAAGGCTTCGATCTGCTGCCATTTGCGCCCCGGCACATCGACATTCAGACGATGCCCGGCGGCTTCCAGCGAATGCGCAGGCAACTCACCCACCGCACTCAGTTCAAGCGACAACGCCGCCAATGAAGCAAAGGGCTCCGGCGCTTCCGAAAGATCGGCAGGGTGGTTATGGGCGTTTTCCGCATCTTCCAGCGAACGTCCGCGTAGCCACGAGGCGAGTTCCGGGTAGGACGCTTCCCAAGGCAGTTGCAGATGAGTGAACGGGCGAGGCTTCCACAGCGCCTGATGCGATGTGAGAAATGTATCCAGTGCCGTGAAACGGGCGAGCAGGGCCTCGCCCGTCAACACGTCAGAAGAATCAGCGTCCCTGGCACGCATCGACGCGCAGCCAGCGTTCCAGCAGCTTGAAGCCGCGAACCAGCACGTAAGCCATCACCAGATAGAACACGCCGGCAGCGAAGAAGATCTCCACCGGCAAGTAAGTGCGGGCAATGATCGTGCGGGCCATGCCGGTCAGCTCCAGCAAAGTCACGGTGCTGGCCAGGGCGCTGGCCTTGAGCATCAGGATCACTTCGTTGCTGTAGGCCGGCAGGCCAATGCGCGCGGCACGCGGCAGGATTATGTAGAACAGCGCTTTCGGCCGGGACATGCCCAATGCCCGCGCCGCTTCGATCTCGCCCGGCGGAATCGCCTGGATCGCGCCGCGCAGGATCTCGGCGATGTATGCCGCCGTGTGCAGGGTCATGGTCGCGGTGGCACACCAGAACGGATCGCGCAGGTACGGCCACATCGAGCTGTTACGCACCGCATCGAACTGCGCAAGGCCGTAATAGACCAGGAACAGTTGAACCAGCAACGGCGTGCCACGGAAAAAGAAGATGTAGGCGTAGGGCAAAGCGCGCACGTACCACAGCTTCGAAGAACGGGCGATGCCCAGCGGAATCGCCAGCAGCAAACCGGCGATCACAGCGATGGCCACCAGCTCCAGGGTCAGCGTCGCGCCCTGGGCCAGTTTCGGCAGCCACTTGATGATGACTTCCCAATTCATTGAGCGCTCCTCGCGAAGCCGCGTGCGGCGCGTTTTTCCAGCAGGTGCATGCCGATCATCGCCAGCACGGTCAGGCACAGGTACATGAGCGCCGCCACCATATAGAAGGTGAATGGCTGCTTGGACACGGTCACGCCGATCTGCGCGTGGCGCATGATTTCTTCCAGACCGATGACCGACACCAGTGCGGTATCTTTCATCAGGATCATGAACAGGTTGCCCAGGCCGGGCAGGGCGATGCGCCACATTTGCGGCATGATCAGCCGGGTGAAGATCCGCCATTTCGACAGGCCCAGGGCCACGCCGGCCTCACGGTGGCCTTTGGGAATGGCGAGGATCGCGCCACGAAACACTTCTGTGGCGTAGGCGCCGAAGCACAGGCCCAGCGCGATGACGCCGGCGGCGAAGGCGCTGAGTTCCAGTTCGGGGTTGCCGAGGAATTCACCGAACGCGCGCATCGCGTTGACCGTACCGAAGTAGATCAACAGCACCCAGAGCAATTCCGGGACGCCACGCACCAGGGTCGAATAGGTTCCGCCAAGCCATTGCAGCGGCTTGTACGGGGAAGTCTTGGCCAAGGCGCCGAGCAGACCGAGCACCAGCCCCAGGCACAGGGCCGAGAGTGCCAGTTTGACGGTCATCAGCGCGCCGGCGAAGAGCGCCGGGCCGAATCCGTAGAGGTCGATAATCATGGATTTCTTTTCAAATCGCGGCAGGCAAGGCCGGGGATCGGCGTCGTCATGTAACGGCGCCGATCCGGCAGGTCAGGATCAGTAGATGCTGAACGGGAAGTACTTGTCGTTGATCTTCTTGTAGGTGCCGTCGGCAACGATTTCCTTCAGCGCGGCATTCAGCTTCTCGCGGATCGGGTCGCCTTTACGTACAGCGATACCGATCTTGTCGCTTTCTTCCACCGGGTCGCCTTTGAATTCGTAGGCTTTACCGGCGTCGCTTTTCAGCCACTCGTAGTTGACGTATTTGTCGGCGAGGATGCCGTCCAGGCGACCGGAAGTCAGGTCGAGGTAGGCATTTTCCTGGGTGTCGTACAGCTTGACGGTGATGTCGTCACCGAAGTTGTCTTCCAGGAAGGTGCCGGCCAGGGTCGCGCGCTGGGCGCCGATCACCTTGCCTTTCAGCGCAGCCTTGTCGGTTTTGAAGTCGACGTTTTTCGGCGCGATGAATTGCAGCTTGTTGGAGTAGTACGGGTCGGTGAAGTCCACCGCTTGCTTGCGCTCGTCGGTGATCGACATCGAGGAGATCAGGAAGTCGAACTTCTTGGCGTTCAGGGCCGGGATGATGCCGTCCCAGTCGGAGGTGACCACGGAGCATTCAACTTTCATCTTGGCGCACAGGGCGTCGCCGATGTCTTTGTCGAAGCCGACGACGTTGCCGCTGGCATCTTTGTTGTTGAACGGCGGGTAAGCCGCTTCGATGCCCATCTTCAGGGTCTCGGCCATTGCACCGGCGCTGAACGCGAGGGTGACGGCGGCGGCCAGGAAGACCTTTTTGTAGTTCTGCATGCGGGTAGCTCCGTTAGCGGTTGCTGGACATGAATTGTTTGCAGCGCGCCGAAAGCGGGTTTTCGAACACCTGCTGTGGCGATCCTTGCTCTTCTACCAGGCCCTGGTGGAGGAACACCACTTCGCTGGAGACCTGACGGGCGAAGCCCATTTCATGGGTCACGAGCAGCATGGTGCGGCCTTCTTCGGCCAATGCGCGGATGACATTAAGTACTTCCTGGACCATTTCCGGGTCAAGGGCGGAGGTGGGCTCGTCGAACAGGATCACCTTGGGCTGCATCGCCAGTGTGCGGGCAATCGCCGCGCGCTGTTGCTGGCCGCCGGACAGTTGCGCCGGGTAGGCGTGGCGCTTGTCGGCGATGCCGACCTTGGCCAGCAGCGCTTCGGCGACCTCGATGGCTTCGGCCTTGCTCTGGCCGAGCACGCGGCGTGGGGCTTCAATGATGTTGTCGAGCACGCTCATGTGCGGCCACAGATTAAAGTTTTGAAACACAAAACCAATCTCGGAGCGCAGGCGATTGATCTGCTTGCCGTCGGCGGCAACCAGTTCGCCATTCTTGGCGGCCTTGAGCTTGAGTTCTTCCCCGGCCACGAGGATCTGGCCCTGATGCGGGTTTTCCAACAGGTTGATGCATCGCAGGAACGTGGACTTGCCGGAACCGGAGGAACCCAGGATCGAGATCACATCGCCGTCGCGGGCGGTCAGCGAGATGCCTTTGAGCACCTCAAGCTGTCCGTAGCGTTTGTGCAAGTTGCGGATTTCAAGCGCGGGCGTGGCCTCAGCCATGTGCGTTCCTCATATATGTTGCGCTCCTGCTGTTGGTTGGCCTTCCTGGCGAGGCGGCCAAGCTAGCATAGCGTTTCAATGGCAGCCAACAGCGCTACGAGCGGTAAACGGATGGCGTGTGGCAGGTTGTCGCATCGGCGCAGCAGACTGTCGCCCCATCAACAACCGAACGGGTGTTTGAACGTTGATTCCCGTGGGTGTCGCGTAAAAAAAGGCGCGATGTTGCCACCTTTGGCGGGGTGTTGGAAGCGCTATCCGGCCGATCGTTCCTCATTCGCCCTTTTATTGTGCATCCCGCACTTTTTCAGTGTGTTTCTGGTGCGCTCGTTCGTTTGAAAAGTGAGTCGCAGGGTAACGCTTTGGCGAAAGGCCAGTATTCTCAAGGACTTGCGATGACTGTCCGGTCGCGCTGAAAACCGCAGAGCAGAAGAGTTTGAAACATTTTGGCGCATTTATTGCGTGCAGAATCCGGAACGCCCCGTTGGATTCTTTTTACGAGAAGGAACGCCAGACGGGCCGGACGCAATCGCTTTCCTCGCAAAGGTAGTTCCAATGAGCAGTACCCAAAGCTCCAATGGCCTCGAACAGGGGCTCAAACCGCGTCATGTGACCATGCTGTCGATCGCCGGGGTGATCGGTGCAGGTCTGTTCGTCGGCTCCGGCCACGCCATCGCCGCCGCCGGTCCCGCTGTTCTGCTGGCTTACGCCGCTGCTGGCGCGCTGGTTGTGCTGGTCATGCGCATGCTCGGCGAAATGGCTGTTGCCTCGCCTGACACCGGCTCGTTCTCGACTTACGCCGACCGCGCTATCGGTCACTGGGCCGGTTTCACCATCGGCTGGCTGTACTGGTGGTTCTGGGTCTTGGTGATTCCGCTGGAAGCCAACGCCGCCGCGACCATCCTGCACGCGTGGTTCCCCGGTGTGGAAATCTGGGCCTTCGCCCTGATCATCACCATGCTGCTGACCGTGACCAACCTGTTCAGCGTGAAAAACTACGGTGAGTTCGAATTCTGGTTCGCCCTGCTCAAAGTCGTGGCGATCATCGGTTTCATCATCCTCGGCGTCGCGGCCATTTTCGGCTTCCTGCCGAACAGCCAGGTCAGCGGCGTTTCGCACATCTTCGACACCCAGGGCTTCCTGCCGAACGGCATGGGTGCGGTATTGGGCGCAATCCTGACCACCATGTTCTCCTTCATGGGTACCGAGATCGTGACCATCGCGGCCGCGGAATCAAAGAACCCGGGCAAGCAGATCTCCAAGGCCACCAACTCGGTGATCTGGCGGATCGGCCTGTTCTACCTCGTGTCGATCTTCATCGTTGTGGCCCTGGTGCCATGGAACGACCCGGTTCTGGCCAGCGTTGGTTCCTACCAGACCGTGCTTGAGCGCATGGGCATCCCGAACGCCAAGATGATCGTCGACATCGTGGTTCTGGTTGCGGTGACCAGTTGCCTGAACTCGGCGCTGTACACCTCTTCGCGCATGCTGTTCTCCCTCGGCAAGCGTGGCGATGCACCGGCCATGGCGACCCGCACCAACAAGAGCGGCACGCCTTACTGGGCGGTGATGCTGTCTACCGGCGCGGCGTTCCTGTGCACCTTCGCCAACTACGTGGCCCCGGCTGCGGTGTTCGAGTTCCTGCTGGCGAGCTCCGGCGCCATCGCGCTGCTGGTGTACCTGGTGATCGCGATTTCGCAACTGCGCATGCGTAAACAACGCATGGCTCGCGGCGAGAAGATCGTTTTCAGCATGTGGCTGTTCCCGGGTCTGACCTACGCGGTGATCGTATTCATCGTGGCGGCCCTGACCATCATGCTGTTCCAGGAGGCCCACCGCGTGGAAATCCTCGCGACCGGCCTGCTGAGCCTGGTGGTTGTCGCGACTGGCTTGCTCGTGGCACGCCGTCGCAAGGCAGAAAACCGTGGTGCGGTGGTTTTGAACTGATCCGTATCGCGTAATGCAAAACGGCCGCTTGTCAGTGATGACAAGCGGCCGTTTTTGTTACTGCGAGCGGTTTATTCGCTCTTCTCTTCCTGCGCTTCCACCGACTGGCCGTAGGTGTCCAGCGCAATCCCGAAATCGCTGATGAACTCCGGCTCGCTCAGCCAGGCCTGGGCGGTCTCGCGATCCATGCCATCGGCCCACATGCGGTAGTCGATCAGCATGTCGGCGGCCAGGTGAGTGGCAGCCATGCCTTCGTTCTCGGCGTTTTCCATGTCCAGCAGATCAGGATGATCGACGATGATGAACGCCAGCTCACGCAACAGCGTCAGGAGCATTTCGTTGCGGCTGACGGCTTCGGCGTCGCGCATCTTGCTGAACATCGCCAGGGTGTATTCCGGGATCGGCTCGGCCAGGTGACCGAGGTCATCGTCCTGCGCCAGCGGTTTGCGACCGACCATGCGGATTTGCTTGGCTTTGGCCTTGGCGCGTTTGGCGCGTTTCTGTTGCTTGTTCAGGGATGCCATGGGAACTCAGTTTTTCTGTTGGGTTTGTGCGGCGATTGCGTCGGACGCGGCCACATAGTCTTTCTGGAAATCCGGCGATTCGATCCACGCCAGAGCGCCAGCCTCGTCCGTCTCGGTGGCCCACTGGCGGTACTCGATCAGCGCGGCGAGGATGAAGTCCATCGCGCCTTCTTCGCCTTCCTGCTCGTACACCAGCTCCAGCAGCGGGTCTTCGAGGAACGCGGTGCACAGGGCCTGCTGGCTGATCTTTTCGGCGTCGATCATTTTCTTGAACAGTTCGGTCAGGTCCACCGACTCGAAATCGATGCGGTCGTCGTTCGGGTCCAGCTCGACCGGCGCTTCCGCACGTTTGGTGCGGTTCTGCTTGGCCTTGGTCTTGGCCCGGGCGGCGCGTTTTTGCTGCTTGTTGGCGGAAGCCATGGTGTGTGTTCCGTGGTGCGTTAAAGGGCTTGGCTGCGTGGGATTGTGCGCCCCGGTGTGTCGGAGGCCAGTTCGCCGGTCTGCAGCCAGGTCAGAGCGATGGGCCATAGTGTGGCTTGGTATGCGCTGCGAAAAAAGGCGAAATGTCCGACTTGCTGTTCGCCGATGTCCTGCGGCTCGATTCGCAGGTGGGTCTTCTGCGCATTCTGGAAGTAAGCCAGCAGGCGTTCGATGGCGGGAATCGTGCCGTAGGGATCGTCGCTGATGCTGATTGCCAGGGCTTTGGCCCGGACGTTGGCGAAGGGCAAGTCCGCCATGGTTCTCCCGCTCGGGCGCCGCTCGTAACGCGCGGCAGGCGTGCTCCAGTCGCGCACCACACCGGCAGGCGTGTCTTCCAGCCAGCCAAGTCGTTTGCCCGGAAAGTAGCCACAGAGCAGCGTGACTAGCGGCATCAGCAGGTGCCATTTGCCGAACATTCGCCAGCGATGCTCGGGCGCGTAATCGCGCCAGTAAGCGAATTGCGCGCCGACCGTCACCAGTCGTCGGATTATCTTTCCGGACGCCCCCAGGCCTGCTGCGCAGCCACCGAAGCTGTGTCCGACCACATCGATCGGCTGCCCGGGAAACTCTCGCTGCGCGCGTTTGAGCATCGCCTCGAAATCCAGCGCGCCCCAATCCGTCCACGAAGCCTGCAAATGCCTCATCGACTTCGGCCGCGACTCGCCAATGCCCCGGTAGTCGTAAATGATCACGTCGAAGCCGTTGGCGAACAGATAGGCCGCGAAGCGCGAGTAGTGGCGGCAGCGCACGGACGTGGCGGCGTTGATGATCACCACCGGGCGTTGTGGATCCGTTGAGGCGTGACGCCAGGTGAAACCGCCGAGCAGATAGCCGTCGGCGGCGGGCTCTTGGAAGGGCTCGCTTTCAATGTCGGATGCTTGGCCAAGTGGATGTGGCGCAGTTTGTAGGTTCACGGGTTTCGAGCCTGGCTAGGACGGGTCGAGAATGAACTTCACGCGGGATGTAACGCAATGACTTGGTACGCAGTGCGTACCGGATTGACGGTTCGATTAGGCGGTCGCCAATCCGTGACGCAGTGCGTCATGAATTGGCTGGAAGATACCTCTGCTGTAGTCCTTTTCGCATTCAAGGCAACTCCCAATCGTTCTAAAACCCGCCCCGCAAGAAAAAATCTAAAAAGAGGTAACGATTGGGTTCCACGAGAGCCCGGGAGTCGTCCTCATGAAACGCGTTCTTTCATTCGTGCTGCCCCTTGCCGCTGCGGCGGTACTGCTGTTTCCGATCATGGCGCAGGCTGCGAGTCTGGAGCCGATCGACAATTCCGCTGTGCAGGTTCAACAGCAAGAGCAAAACGGCGTTCGCTATCTGGCCGGCGGGATTGGTGAAGATGAGTCGAAAGCCATTCAGCAATCCGCGGGCTACAACCTGCACATGACCTTCGCTGTCGGTACGCAAAACGAATACACCGCCGATGTCGACGTGGCGATCCAGAAAGCCCCCGGTCAAACCGTGCTGACGCTGAATCAGACCGGGCCATTGGTGTACGTTCAGTTACCGCCAGGCAAGTACACGGTCGTCGCCACCCGCAAGGGTGAAACGCGTCGGGATGTGGCGCAAGTAGGCGGCGGTGCTGCGCGCAATCTGGTGTTCCACTGGAGCGACAACACCTAACGTCGCCGACGGTCACGCCCGGGTGGCGTGACCGTCGCGGTGCGTCCCATCCAGATCAGAAGCCAGGCAGCGCCCGACAGGAAGAGTGCGAAGAGGCAGTGCGTGGCAACAGTGAACCAGAAGTCGAAGGACTGTTCGGCCTGTGAATACACGGCGAAGTGTTTCCCCCGAGCCATGTTGCTGATGCGTCCCTGAATCAGGCCGTTCACCGTTTCATAAGTGATCAGGCCTACGCAGAGGGTCAGTACGGTGCCGAGAGCGATCATCAACCAGTCGGTGCGTTTTACGGGCGGCGCGGGGTGGGGCAGGGGAACGCGGGTTCTTTTCTGGTTCATCGCGGGGATGACCCTCTTCCTTAAGGGTTGAGCAACGTATCGCGAACTCCGGCCTGCAAGAAGGGCGGGATCGGGCCGTCATCAAATCGCAGGCATAAAAAAACCCTGAATCTTGCGATTCAGGGTTTTCGGTATTTGGTGCCCAGAGACGGAATCGAACCGCCGACACGGGGATTTTCAATCCCCTGCTCTACCGACTGAGCTATCTGGGCAACGGGGCGCATTAAAAGGGTTTTTCGGATTTACGTCAACGACTTTTTTAAAATTTCTTAAATTAATTCCGTCGCTTACGATCCGACCCCCGATTTCGCGGGGTTTACTCTGCAGGCGGAACGTAGCCTTCCGCTTGAGCGTATTCCTCGCCGGAGAAGTACTTGTCCATTTCGCCCTGAAGAAATTTGCGGTCTTCGGCGTTCATCATGTTCAGGCGTTTTTCGTTGATCAGCAGGGTCTGGTGTTTCTGCCAGTCGGCCCAGGCCTTGGCCGAGACGTGTTCGAAGATGTCCTGGCCCTTGGCGCCCGGGTACGGTGGGCGCTCCAGACCTTCGAGTTGTTCTTTGTACTTGCGGCACATTACGGTGCGGGTCATGTCGACTCTCCTGCATTCAAGACGGCGGCCGCGCGTTCGAGCAAGGTCTTGACCGGGGCGGCGAGGCCCAGGCGCGGCGGGGTGGCGAGGTTATACCAGAGCCAGTCGGCCTCGGCCACGTGACCGCCGGCCTCCTGCACCTGAACCAGCCAGGGTTCGATGGACAGCTGGAAGTGGCTGAAGGTGTGGACCAGGCTCGGCAGCGCCTGCTGCTCGCCCAGTTCCAGCGAGTGCTGCGCAGCGAGGTGTTGCAGGTCGTCGAGGCCATCGAGTTCCGGCAGGCTCCACAAACCGCCCCACAATCCGCTGGACGGGCGGCGATAAAGCAGAATCGCGCCCTCCTCGTTGGCCAGCAGCGGCATCAGCGTGCGTTTCTGCGGGATAGCCTTGCGCGGTTTGGGGATCGGGTAACGCGTCTCCAGGCCGAGCATGTGCGCTTCGCAGCCCTTTTCCAGCGGACACAGGAGGCAGCTCGGCTTGCTGCGGGTGCAGAGCGTGGCGCCCAGATCCATCATCGCCTGGGTGTAGGCGTTGACCCGATCCTGCGGCGTAAAGCGCTCGGCGTTGGCCCACAGCTGTTTGGCGACCTTTGGCTCGCCGGGGTAGCCCTCCTGCGCGGTAAAGCGCGCCAGCACCCGTTTGACGTTGCCGTCGAGGATTGGCGCGCGCAGGCCCATGCTGATGCTGGCGATCGCGCCAGCGGTGGACAGGCCGATGCCCGGCAGCTCGGTAAGCTTCTCGACATCGCGCGGAAACTCGCCGCCATACTGGCTGACGACGATTTTCGCGGTCTTCTGCAAGTTGCGCGCGCGGGTGTAGTAACCCAGGCCCGTCCACAGGTGCAGCACCTCGTCCTCCGGCGCTTCGGCCAGGGCTTCGACCGTCGGCAGTGCCGCCATGAACCGGTCGAAGTAATTGAGCACGGTGCTGACCTGAGTCTGCTGCAACATGATCTCGGACACCCACACCCGATACGGGTTGATGTTCTGTTGCCAGGGCAAATCATGGCGTCCGTGGCGGTCGAACCATTCCAGCACCGCCGTGGAAAACTGCTCCGCTCTCATCGCTTGAACAGCCCCTTCAATGCGTTTTTCAGTTCCGGGCTGACTTTGTCACCCAGTTTCTCGTCGATTTTTTCGCTGATCTTGTCGCCGGCCAGTTTGCTCGCGACCTGGCCCATGCGTTCGTTGTCCACGCGGCAGGCCTTGGCGCCCAGTTCCAGCGGGCCACGGCAACGCAGCGGCCATTCGATGCCGACGAATTTGTCGCCGACCTGGCAGGCCGGGTCCGGCATGGCGCTGGTGTCACCTTCGACGATGATGCCGACGCGATAGTCCATGCCCAGCACTTTGAGGTCGATATCGCCGTCACCGTTGACGCTCATGCCGGGGATGCGCACTTTCAGGTCCGGGTTGCTGGCCACGCCGTTGCGGAAGGTCAGGTTGCCCTTGAGCTCCTGGAACGGCGTGTCCTTGCCGCGCGGCTCGCCGCTCAGGGATTTGCGGTTAAGGGTGGCGATGCCCTTGCACAGTTGCTGTTCAAGGTTGGCGTTGAGCAACACGCCGTTGTTGATCACGAAGCTGGCGTTGCCGTTGAGGGTTTCGATCAGCGCCTGCTGGCTGTTGCCGCTACCGGTGACGGTGCTGGTGAGATTGACCAGACCCTTGACCGGCGGATTCTTGCCCTGGCTTTCGAGGATTTTCTCCACCGGCACCCGGTTGATCCGGGTTTGCAGGTTCAGCACCGGCGCGGTCTGGCGCACGTCCAGCGTGCCCTTGGCTTCGAAGTCGCCGTTGTACAACTCGCCGCGCAGGTTCTCCAGGGTCAGCAGGCCACCCTGGCCGGTGGCTTTCAACGCGGCGTTCTGGATCGGCAGCTTGTCGAGGGTCAACTGGCCGAAGGTCAGGTCGGCATTTACGTCGAGTTTGCTCAGGCGCTCGACAGGAAACAGGCGCTCGGTGCTCCAGGCGCTTTTGCTCGGTTTTTCCGGCAGCGGTGTGCTGCCGGCACCCGCCATCGCATCGGCCTCGGTACTGGCGACTTCGGCCTGACGGACCTGGGTAGCGTTATTGGCTTTTTCCGATTTCGGCGGCAGATAACGGTCGACGTTGAAGGTGTCGGCCTTGAGGATCGCTCGCAGCGATTGCTTGGCGAAATCTTCGACGGCGATGCGGCCGCTGAAGCTGCTGTCGTCGAGTTTCAGGTTGATGTTGTCCAGTGACACGCTGGTCGGCGTCGCGGCGACACGGCTGACCAGTTCAACCTTGCTCAGGCTGCCTTCGGCCATGGCCGGCAGGGTCTGGCCGATGCTGTCGACGAATTTCGCCAGGTCGAACTGGGCGATGGAAATCCCGCCGGTGATCTGTGGCGTCTTGTCCAGGTCGTTGGCCTTCAGTTCGCCCAGGGCGCGCAGCTGATTGACCGAGAGCTTGATGCCAGTCCATTCGGCGACGTTGGCGGCCTTGTCCAGCAACAGTTGGCCTTGAGCGGCGAAGGTCACGGTCTTGCCTTGCAACGGATCGCCGGCGACCTCGCCGGACAGCTTCAGGTCTTCGAACTTGTAGCGTTGCAGGGCGCGCTCGAAGCGCAGCTCGCCGTTGAGCTCGGTGCGCACCCGCAGCACTGGCTGGTTGGTGCCGAGGAACGCGGTGGCTTTGACCGGGATGTTGGTCGAATCGTGAACCGCGCCGGTGCTCAGCTGGATGCTTTCGGCGCTGAATTGCTTGCCGGTCAGCTCGTCGTTGTATTCCACGCGGGCGTTGTTGACGGTCAGGCTGTCGATGTCGAGGCGGATCGGCTGGGCCGGTTTTTCCGGTTGCGCAGGGGCCTCGGGGGCGGTTTCGGCCGTGGTGGTTGGCGCCGGGGCGCTGCCGGCCTTGGGCGGCACCTTGCCGATGTCTTCCCAGTTGCCATGACCATTCTTGTCACGGTTCAGGCGCAGGTTCAGGCCTTCGACGCGCACGTCGCTCATCTGCACTTCTCGGCGCAGCAGCGGCAGCACGCGAACGGACAGGCCGAGCATCTGCAGGTCGGCGAACGGTTCGGCAGGCTTGGCCAGGGTCGCGACGCTGGCCTCGTGCAGTTCCAGGCCGAGCCACGGGAACAGGCTCCAGCCGATGTCGCCATTGAGCGTCAGCTCGATGTGGGCCTTGTCGCGGGCAATCTGGCGGATCTCGTCTTTGTAGTCGTTGGGATCAAACAGGTGGGTCAGGGCGAAGCCCGCCGCCACAATGATCAGCAACAGCCCGAGAAGTACCAGACCCAGGATTTTGCCGAACGCTTTCATGGGCGAGTCCTTGTAAGTAGTCGAATTCGTAATTTAGCCGGGGAGTATAGCGCTGCATCAACCCGCGCTGTTGCGGTGTCCCGTGCAGCCTGCTGAACCTTGATGTACAGCGCTTCGACAACGATCGGCATCGGGGTTCCCCGGCATCAGGAGATCAGATGACTCAAAAAAGGTGATATCAGTTTGGTTTTTCTGTCACGTGCAAATGGTAACCTTCGCCCGTTCGTACGCCCATCTGCGACTTAACGTCGCGCTTTCAAGGAGCTTCACCCGCAAAAAAACGGTCATGCCTGCGTGCATAAAGGCCGGGGTGGGCAGTGGCTGGCGAACCATACTAATAATTGGGGGATACACAATGAGCACGACCATTACGGCGGACGGCTTCAAAGCCGATCAGCCCGGGTTCCTGTCCAAGGAACGCATCATCGCCAAGCCCGGTTTCAACCGTTGGCTGGTCCCGCCGGCCGCTCTGGCCATTCACCTGTGCATCGGCATGGCCTACGGCTTCTCGGTGTTCTGGTTGCCGCTGTCCAAGGCGCTGGGCGTCACCGCGCCGGTGGCTTGCGCACCGGACATGAGCTTCATCGCACAAGTGTTCTCGTCGCAATGCGACTGGCCGATCTCCATGCTCGGCTGGATCTACACCCTGTTCTTCATCTTCCTCGGCTGCTCGGCAGCGATCTGGGGTGGCTGGCTCGAACACGCCGGGCCACGCAAGGCCGGCGTTGTATCGGCACTGTGCTGGTGCGGCGGTCTGCTGATTTCTGCGCTGGGGATCTATACCCACCAGATCTGGCTGATGTGGATCGGCTCCGGCGTGATCGGCGGTATCGGTCTGGGCCTGGGCTACATCTCGCCGGTTTCGACCCTGATCAAGTGGTTCCCGGACAAGCGCGGCATGGCGACCGGCATGGCAATCATGGGTTTCGGTGGTGGCGCGATGGTCGGTGCTCCGCTGGCAACCGCTCTGATGAGCCATTTCGCTTCGCCGGCTGGCGTGGGCGTGTGGCAGAGCTTCGTGGCCATGGCTGCGATCTACTTCGTGTTCATGATCGGTGGCGCCTTGGCCTACCGCGTACCGCCAACCGGCTGGAAGCCTGAAGGCTGGACCGCTCCGGCTAAGAAAGCCTCGAACGCGATGATCACCCACCGTCACGTTCACGTGAATGTGGCGTGGAAAACCCCGCAATTCCGTCTGGTGTGGCTGGTGCTGTGCCTGAACGTGTCTGCCGGTATCGGCATCCTCGGCATGGCTTCGCCACTGTTGCAGGAGGTGTTCGGTGGCAAGCTGCTGGGCAACGATCTGCCGTTCGGTCAGCTGGATGCCGGTCAACTGGCTTCCATCGCTGCGATTGCGGCCGGTTTCACCGGTCTGCTGAGCCTGTTCAACATCGGCGGTCGTTTCTTCTGGGCGTCGTTCTCGGACTACCTGGGCCGCAAGAACACTTACTTCGTGTTCTTCGCGCTGGGTTTTGCGCTGTACGCACTGATCCCGAACCTCGGTCACCTGGGCAACGTTGCGCTGTTCGTGGCGGCGTTCTGCATCATCCTGTCGATGTACGGCGGTGGTTTCGCGACCGTTCCAGCGTATCTGGCCGACCTGTTCGGTACGCAGATGGTGGGCGCGATCCACGGTCGTCTGCTGACTGCCTGGGCTGCCGCTGGCGTGCTGGGTCCGGTGCTGGTGAACTACCTGCGTGAGTATCAGCTGAGCATCGGTGTTGAACGCGCCGCTGCTTACGACATCACCCTGTACATCCTCGCTGGCCTGCTGGTGCTGGGCTTCCTGTGCAACCTGCTGGTGCGCCCGGTGGCCGACAAGTACTTCATGACCGACGCCGAACTGGCCGCCGAACAGGCGCTGGGCCACGACAAGGGTGCTGATGCCAGCACCGTGCTGGAGTGGAAAGCCGCGCCGGGCAGCAAGCCATTGGCGATCGCTGCGTGGCTGGTGGTGGGGATTCCGTTGGCGTGGGGTGTTTGGGTGACCCTGCAGAAGACGGCGGTTCTGTTTCACTAAGTTCGTTTACACCTGATCGTTCCCACGCTCTGCGTGGGAATGTCTCCCTGTGACGCTCTGCGTCACATTCGAAGTGGACGCAGAGC
Organism: Pseudomonas sp. 9.2(2024); assembly: GCF_039695385.1. Classification (NCBI taxonomy): domain Bacteria; kingdom Pseudomonadati; phylum Pseudomonadota; class Gammaproteobacteria; order Pseudomonadales; family Pseudomonadaceae; genus Pseudomonas; species Pseudomonas sp. 9.2(2024). The sequence continues at coordinate 594,983 of NZ_CP155585.1, forward strand.
GTCCGGGGCTGCACTCCCACGCAGAGCGTGGGAGCGATCAGCGCCTTTCGATGCTTGTATGGACATGTCTATCCCCGACAGCACGGGGTTCTATCCGTCAGTCATTGCACCTCTCGTGTTTCTGTTTCGGCCCCGCGCCCCTATAATGGCTGCCTTTTTCGCCCAATGATTTTGCGGAGCTGGTGATGGCCGAACGTAAGGCGTCTGTCGAGCGCGACACTCTGGAAACCCAGATCAAAGCCTCGATCAACCTTGATGGCACCGGAAAGGCCCGATTCAATATCGGTGTTCCTTTTCTTGAGCACATGCTGGATCAGATCGCCCGTCACGGGTTGATCGACCTGGATATCGAATGCAAGGGCGATCTGCATATCGACGACCACCATACGGTGGAAGACGTCGGTATCACCCTCGGCCAGGCCTTCGCGCAAGCCATTGGCGACAAGAAAGGCATCCGTCGCTACGGCCACGCCTACGTGCCGCTCGATGAAGCGCTGTCGCGCGTGGTGATCGACTTCTCCGGCCGCCCAGGCCTGCAGATGCACGTGCCGTACACCCGCGCCACCGTTGGCGGCTTCGACGTCGACCTGTTCCAAGAATTTTTCCAGGGCTTCGTCAACCACGCACTGGTCAGCCTGCACATCGACAACCTGCGCGGCACCAACACCCACCACCAGATCGAAACCGTGTTCAAGGCATTCGGCCGCGCGCTGCGCATGGCCGTCGAGCTGGATGACCGCATGGCCGGCCAGATGCCTTCGACCAAGGGCGTCCTGTAATGCAGACGGTTGCAGTTATCGACTACGGCATGGGCAACCTGCACTCGGTGGCCAAGGCCCTCGAGCACGTCGGTGCCGGCAAGGTGCTGATCACCAGCGATGCGGCAGTGATCCGCGAAGCTGACCGTGTGGTTTTCCCCGGTGTCGGCGCGATTCGCGATTGCATGGCGGAGATCCGTCGCCTCGGTTTCGATTCGCTGGTGCGTGAAGTCAGTCAGGATCGTCCGTTCCTCGGCATCTGCGTCGGCATGCAAGCCTTGCTCGACAGCAGCGAAGAGAACGACGGCGTCGACTGCATCGGCCTGTTCCCGGGCGCGGTGAAGTTCTTCGGCAAAGACCTGCATGAAGACGGCGAGCACCTGAAAGTCCCGCACATGGGCTGGAACGAAGTGAAGCAGGCGGTGGATCACCCGCTGTGGCACAACATTCCGGACCTGGCGCGTTTCTACTTCGTGCACAGCTATTACATCGCCGCCGGTAACCCGCGGCAGGTGGTTGGCAGCGGTCATTACGGCGTCGATTTCGCCGCGGCGCTGGCCGAAGGTTCGCGTTTCGCCGTGCAGTTCCACCCGGAGAAGAGCCATACCCATGGCCTGCAATTGCTGCAGAACTTCGCGGCGTGGGACGGTCGCTGGTAAATGGCCGTCAAGAAATCCAAGCCGCCGATCCTGACCCTCACTCCCGAGCAGGAGAGTGAAGCCAACCGCAAGATTCAGCGGTTCATGGAGGATCGTTTCGAACTGGACCTGGGTTCGTTCGAGGCGGCGGAAATTCTTGAGCTGTTTACCCGCGAAATTGCTCCGCACTATTACAACAGGGCGATTTTCGATGTGCAGACCCACCTCAAGGAGCGGTTTGAAAGCATCGAAAGCGACCTGTGGGCGCTCGAGAAGAATTAGGGCAGCGGCAAGCTTCAAGCTGCAAGCTGCAAGAAGTACACACGCGTGCGCGCTTGCAGCTTATGGCTTGCAGCTTGCAGCTCTTTTGACGAAGGAAAAAGCATGCTGATTATTCCCGCTATCGATCTTAAAGACGGTGCCTGCGTACGTCTGCGCCAGGGCCGCATGGAAGATTCCACAGTGTTCTCCGATGACCCGGTGAGCATGGCTGCCAAGTGGGTGGAGGGCGGCTGCCGCCGTCTGCATCTGGTCGACCTGAACGGCGCTTTCGAAGGCCAGCCGGTCAACGGCGAAGTGGTGACCGCGATCGCCAAGCGCTACCCGACCCTGCCGATCCAGATCGGCGGCGGCATCCGTTCGCTGGAAACCATCGAGCACTACGTCAAGGCGGGCGTCAGCTACGTGATCATCGGCACCAAAGCGGTGAAGGATCCGGCGTTCGTCGCTGAAGCCTGCCGCGCGTTCCCGGGCAAGATCATCGTCGGTCTGGATGCCAAGGACGGTTTTGTCGCCACCGATGGCTGGGCTGAAATCAGCACCGTGCAGGTTATCGATCTGGCCAAGCAGTTTGAAGCCGACGGCGTGTCCTCGATCATTTATACCGACATCGCCAAAGACGGCATGATGCAGGGCTGCAACGTTCCGTTCACCGCCGCGCTGGCGGCTGCCACCAAGATCCCGGTGATCGCTTCCGGCGGCATTCACAACCTGGGTGACATCAAGTCGCTGCTCGACGCCAAGGCACCGGGCATCATCGGCGCCATCACCGGCCGGGCGATCTACGAAGGCACTCTCGACGTCGCCGAAGCGCAAGCTTTCTGCGATTCGTACCAAGGCTGAGGACTGACCATGGCGCTGGCCAAACGCATCATCCCTTGCCTGGACGTGGACAACGGCCGGGTCGTCAAAGGTGTGAAGTTCGAGAACATCCGTGACGCCGGCGACCCGGTGGAAATCGCCCGTCGCTACGACGAGCAGGGTGCCGACGAGATTACCTTTCTCGACATCACCGCCAGCGTCGATGGCCGTGACACCACGCTGCACACCGTCGAGCGCATGGCCAGTCAGGTGTTCATTCCGCTGACCGTCGGCGGTGGCGTGCGGACCGTGCAGGACATCCGCAACCTGCTCAACGCCGGTGCGGACAAGGTGTCGATCAACACCGCTGCTGTGTTCAACCCGGAATTCGTCGGCGAAGCGGCGCAGCATTTCGGCTCGCAATGCATTGTCGTCGCCATCGACGCAAAGAAGGTTTCGGGCCCGGGCGAAACCCCGCGCTGGGAGATCTTCACCCACGGCGGTCGCAAACCGACCGGCCTCGACGCCGTCGAGTGGGCGAAGAAAATGGAAGGCCTGGGTGCCGGTGAAATCCTCCTGACCAGCATGGATCAGGACGGCATGAAAAACGGCTTTGACCTCGGCGTGACCCGCGCCATCAGCGATGCGCTGGGCATTCCGGTGATCGCTTCCGGCGGCGTCGGCAACCTGCAGCATCTGGCTGACGGCATCCTTGAAGGCCACGCCAGCGCAGTATTGGCGGCGAGTATTTTCCACTTCGGCGAATACACCGTTCAAGAAGCCAAGGCCTACATGGCGCACCGCGGCATCGTGATGCGCTAGCAAGCATCCCCTTTGGAGGAGTAGCTTCAAAGGGGCTGCAGGTCTGGTGAGTTAAAGCGTGTTGAGCTGGTCAACCCTTACCTCTGACCTGTCATCTGATCGGTCATACGCAACACTGCATAGTGTGGCAGGCAAATCCTTTTTGAGAAGATAGACTTCCATATACTCCGACTTTGGGCTGAATCCATCGGGGGCTTGACAGTCAGTGCTGTCGGATGGACCGACTTTGTAGGAGTACATTTTGCTTGCCCCTTCCGAAGTCACCAAAATATAAGCGGGTCTTTTTTTCAGGCTGAGATCAGGAAGCGGAACGATTTCGTCCTCAATCAGAACGATAGGCAGCGACAAGGCATTTCGTAAGAGTCCTGGCGGTAACTCTGACCTGGAAGAGTTTGTGCCAATGATGCAAAGGAAATAACGCCCGGTTCTGGAACCTATCTTGGTATTGATGATGGAGTTTTCGGCACTGATCGCGGCGGAATAGTGCAAGGGGTTTTCGCATTGTTTTGCCACGCGTACTGTCTTGTGACGATAGAACGCTGTGTCGATCGAGAACCGGTAATCCCAAGTCGGTGCTATGGCATAGCCGCTTTCCGATATCTTGATTTTCTTGTATTTGGCGGAGGTTGGCTTGTCTGTTTCTACATTGAATGTCGGATAGAGTTCGCAGTAGTTTTCAAATAGAAAGCCAGATCGGAAGCAACTTCTCAGGTGGGGTACGAGACTTCCGTAAAGATTGCCTTGGATTGCAGAGTAACCTTTTCTCGTTGGTATACAGGGTTCGTTCAGGTCGCAAGGAGCTATGGGCGGATGCTCGTTACCAGTACCCACGACACCGATGATTTCATTGGTGTAGCGATCAAGCAGCGGTGCTCCTGAGACACCTCCTTTATTACTCTTGCAACGAGTCTTGAAGTTATTACGCCACACCCAATCTCCTTCAATGATGTCCGGAGAGGATTTGAGCGTGCAGGCTGTCATTTCAAGCGTTCGATACTGTGGCGCTCCCACAACCAGAACGTCCGAATTGAGGGCGGGTGTGCCCGTGGCCAGCTTCAGAGGTTTTATCCCGTCCTCCATAAGTGTTTTCAGGCTGACATCAAGTTGGACGATGGCGATGTCGACACCTTGCATGCTGCGCCATTTCACGTTTTTCAGGTTGTAGGTTTTATGTTTTTCGACATCGTCAAAGTAATTAAAGGTCATGGTTCCTTGTATGGGTTGGTTTTGCATGATCTGGCCGTTGGACAGGTTGATGCAATGGCCAGCAGTCAGAACATAAGCCGGAGGGCGCTGGACGCCTGTTGTTTCCAGCGTATCAAGCAAGGTAGCGGTGCAAGTGGAGCCGGTCGTCAGGCGACCGATACCCTGCCAGTGATCGCGTGAGCCATCGCGGTTATCCAGGGGGATTGCAGGTAACAGACGCTTAACGCCTTCGCCATAGTCGTGACTGGCCGCGATGCAGGTGGAAAAGAAGAGTCCTAATGTGCAGAACAACAGTAATTTGATTGAATACATCGTTAACGCTCTTGGGTTTATTGGTTAAAGCACAACGGTGGTGCTGGATTACGCCAATAAACCAGGGATCAAGAGCGGCGCGGTGGTAGTTATCTACTACCCAAGGATTGGTTTTCCAGAATGGAAGACCTGATCGGTATGAAGTCATAACGCCAGTAGACAGCATGGCGTACCCAAGGCACTCTTGGGCACGCCATGGATTTCGGTAGCCCGACATGATCAAACGCCTGCTTCTCGCCCTCGCCAGTGCCTCCGTGTTGTTGATCAACACCGGCCACGCCGAGGAAAGTCCCGACACCGATCTGGTGCTCCTCACCGAAAACTTCCCGCCGTACAACATGGCGAAGAACGGCAAGAATTTCGCCCAGGACGAAAACATCAACGGCATCGCCACGGACATCGTGCGCGAGATGTTCAAGCGTGCCGGCATCACTTACAGCCTGACCCTGCGTTTCCCATGGGAGCGGGTCTACAAGCTGGCGCTGGAGAATCCCGGCTACGGTGCGTTCGTCATGGCACGCCTGCCGGATCGCGAAAAGCTCTTCAAGTGGGTCGGCCCGATCGGCCCGGACGACTGGGTCATGCTGGCCAGGGCCGACAGCAAGATCACCCTCGAAACACTCAATGACGCGCGCAAGTACAAGATCGGCGCCTACAAGGGCGATGCGATTGCCGAGACTCTGACCAAGCAGGGTTTGAAGCCGGTGGTGGTGCTGCGTGATCAGGACAACGCGAAAAAACTCGTCAGCGGCCAGATCGACCTCTGGGCCACCGGCGATCCTGCCGGACGTTATCTGGCGCGGCAGGATGGCGTGACCGGGTTGAAAACCGTACTGCGTTTCAACAGCGCCGAACTGTATCTGGCGCTGAACAAGGACGTGCCGGACGAAGCCGTTGCCAAGCTTCAGGCGGCGCTCGAACAGATGCGCAAGGACGGCGTGGTCGACGAGATCATGGGGCGGTATCTGTAATTTCTGGCGACTCTGGTAACTCGGGAGATTCCGGCTGTTCCGGCACTGACGGGAGTGGCACCATGGCGTCACTCGCGACTTCTGGCGGGTATTCGAGCCAGTGCAGGCTGTTTCTGTCTGAGTACCTGAAGTTGATGGCGGTTTCCGTTCGGTTGTCCCGCCAGAGATCGTAGTTACTCTGCAGTTGATACAGCGCCATCATCTTGTGTTTCGTCACGTTGGCGGCGACCGCCACGATGTCCGGCGTGGTCCATCCGATGCTCGAGGTTTCGGTGTGGGTGAAGGTTTCGCCCAGCCTTGCCGAGAACCTTATCGGCCGTTCAACCGTTGAGTCGCTCGCTGGCCAAACCCCCGGGACCTGTATTGCACTGATGCGGTTGAAAAGCCGCAGATCGCGGCGGCTCAGAACACGAGGCAACGTCCAGTGAAACAGGCTGCTCTTGTCAGTCGTGTTATGGCTGGAGCCGATGAGCACATACCGGTCAGTCCTTTGCAGGTAATAGTAGGGCGATTGGCGGAATCTCTTCAGTGATGGCTGACCGTGGTCTTCCACCGCAAACCAGGGCAGCCTGGCAGTGTGGGTCGGTTGCGAGGGCTCGAGCGGTTCCGGCGCTTCGAATCCTGACAGTTCCGGAAGTTCAGGCGCTGGATTGCTCTGTACCGTAATCTGCATTCGCAATGAATAGGCTTCGGCTTCATTCTCGGGGCTGTCAGAGTTGCCGGAAGCGATGAACGTGCCTGCCGTGAAGTTGATCGCACCTGCATCGGCAACCGGAGGAGCGATGCTCCAGGCGCTGAAATACTGGCGGGAACGATCTCCCCGATCATTCCAGATCAACTCGGCGACACTGGCCTCAATCACCAGATCTTCGCGCACGCAACGTACCGAGCTCAGTAAAGGCTTTTCGTGGTTGATGGAGCACACCGTTCCCAGTGCCACATACCCCTCAGGCGCGATCGGCCGCCATAGCGTCCCCCCCGCCGGCGTCGAGGTTGCATCGCTCCAGATTTCTTCGAAATCATCCGGTGGACTGAGTGCATTTGTTTGCGCGGTTTCGCCATTTGCGGCAAGGCCTTCGCGGACAACGGCCACGATCTTGCTGCCATTGATATTGCCGTTGCCGGAGATGGCGACGTCCCCGAGGGGGTAAAAGCCAGGCAGCGAGTCGGGGGATGGCACCGGACGCCAGAGCGCGCAGGGTGTCGATCCCGAGCCATTGCAGTTCCAGATCCGCTGGAATTCGGTGGTGAAGTTGATCAGCAGGTTATCGACCTGGATCGACTCCATTGGCCTGTCGGCCGTGGTTTCACTGTTTTCGCTGTTCATGGTCATTCCTGATAGTGAAAGGCGACTCGTGGTCGCGACCTGTTGCAGGTCTCAATATCCGGAATTGGCCAAGGGGACGGGCGGTAACTATTTATCGGGTGTGGCGGGGTACTACCGGTAAATGCCGTTGTGGCCGTGAGCGGCTGTAGCGCGATTGCTGCGCACACTGATCATCTGCTTGATGTCGATCCACTCGATGCCCTGAGCTTTCAATTTGGGTAGTTCGCGCTCCAGCACCGCCAGCGTCTGTGGATAAGGGTGGCCGATCATCACGGCCGAACCCTGTTTGTGCGCCAGACTGATCGCTGTCTGCAATTGAGTCAGGATCGCCGCTTCTGTGCGCTCGTCATCGAGAAACACATCCCGCGAAACACTCGCCAGATCAATCTTCTGTGCCTGTTGCGCAGCGACGGTCTGGGCGCTGGTGCGGCTGTCGACGAAGAACTTGTGGCGACGCTGCAACTCGCCCATCAACCACGCCATGGCCACCGGCTGCGCAGTCATGCGGCTGCCCATGTGGTTGTTGATGCCAGCGGTGTAGGGGACCATTCTGAACGCAGCGTTCAGGCGTTTTTCGAGTTCTTCGATGGGCAGTTCGGGATGCCAGGCGAACGGGCCGGTGGCCGGGTCCATCGGCATGTGCAGGATCACGACCTTGCCGGCGCGATGAGCTTCGCGGGCGAATTCGGTGGCGTGCGGGGTGTCGGGCATGATCGCTGTAGTCACCGGCCCGGGGAGGGCCAGCACGCGACGATCCCGGGGCAGGTTCTGCCCCAGGTCGTCGATGATCAGCGTCAGGTAGGCTTTTTGAGGTGTTGGTCTGGCAGGTTCTGCGTGAGCAGCACCCGCCAGGCAGCACAGCAGGACAAAGACGAAACGCAAAGACATCCTCAACGGCCGGACGTGATGCTCAGGCCTTTGAGCAGGCTCAGGGCCTGGGCCAGCTGGTAATCGTCATCCTGCGGCATCGCCTTGGCCTTGCCGCCGGAACCGGTCGGTTTGTCCGCGCCGCCGTTGCCGTTGCCCAGGTGACCTTGCAGGTCGGCTTCCTTGAAGTAGTCGCCGTCCGCTTCGTTGGTGATCTTGGCCTTGCGTACTTCGATGTCCGGAACAATGCCCTGGGCCTGGATCGAGCGGCCGTTCGGCGTGAAGTACAAAGCGGTGGTGATCTTCAGTGCGCGGTCGTTGTTCAGCGGCAGCACGGTCTGCACCGAGCCCTTGCCGAAACTGGTGGTGCCCATGACCACGGCGCGTTTCTGGTCCTGCAGGGCGCCGGCGACGATTTCCGAGGCCGAGGCACTGCCACCGTTGATCAGCACGACCATCGGCACCGCTTCGCTTTCGTCCTTGCCGGTGGCGGAGAAGCGCAGTTCGGAATTGGCGATCCGGCCCTTGGTGTAGACGATCAGGCCTTTGGTGATGAAGTGGTCGACCACTTCGACCGCTGCCTGCAACACGCCGCCCGGGTTGTTGCGCAGGTCAAGGATGATGCCGTTGAGCTTCTTGCCGTTGTCCTTGCGCAGCTTGGCCAGGGCTTTGGAGACCTCTTCGCCGGTCTTGACCTGGAACTGGGTGATGCGGATCAGGCCGTAGCCCGATTCCAGCAGTTGCGCCTTGACGCTCTTCACCTGGATCACGGCGCGAGCCAGGGTTACATCGAACGGCGTACCGCCGTCGCGGACCAGGGTCAGGGTGATCTTCTGGCCGATCTTGCCGCGCATCTTGTCCACGGCTTCGGTCATGGTCTGGCCACGGGTCGGCGCGCCGTTGATCTTGACGATGAAGTCGCCTGCCTGGATGCCGGCCTTCGATGCTGGCGTATCGTCGATCGGCGACACGACCTTGATGAAGCCGTCTTCGGCGCCGACTTCGATGCCCAGGCCGCCGAACTCGCCGCTGGTGCTTTCCTGCAACTCGGCAAAGTCTTCAGGGCCGAGGTAGGCGGAGTGCGGATCGAGGTTGCTGAGCATGCCCTTGATCGCGTTTTCCAGCAGGGTCTTGTCGTCCACCGGCTCGACGTAGGCCGCCTTGATCCGGTCCATGACCTCGGCAAAGGTGCGCAGCTCTTCCAGCGGCAACGGCGCCTTGCTGGTGGCGGCAGTGCCTGCCGGAGCGACAGCCGGGGCCGGTTGAGCGGCAAACGCCAGAGGCGCGCCGATCACCAGGGCGATCGTCAGGGCCAGCGAGGTAAGGCGGGACAAATGCAGCATGTCGAACGAACTCCTGAATTAGGCGGCGCGCTTATCCTTGCGCGCGGCACCATTGCGCCGGATCACTCGGGTGACCCTGCTGACGAATTGCGAAATACAGCGCTGGTGTGTCCTGACCGCCACTGTTACCCACAGTGGAGATGGACTCACCGGCTTTTACCACGTCACCCGCCGACTTGAGCAGCGTCTGGTTGTGACCGTAAAGACTCAGAAAACCGTTGCCGTGATCAAGGATCACCAGCAGCCCGGCACCGCGCAGCCAGTCGGCAAACACCACGCGCCCGCCGTGTACGGCATGCACCTGGCTGCCGGCGGAGGCGCTGATCATCACGCCGTCCCACTTGGTGCGGGCATCGTCGCCACGGGTTTCACCGAAGCGTGCCAGCAGTCGACCATCAACCGGCCATGGAAGTTTTCCCCGACTTGACGCAAAAGGGCCACCGAAGGTCTCGCCGCTGCTGGAAACCAGCGCGCCAGGTGTGGGTCTGGCTTGTTTTCGCGGGGCGTCGCTGGTGTCCGAGTCCGCATCGGCGCGGGCTTGGGCCTCACGCAAGCGCTTTTTTTCGGCTTCCTGCTGGGCGATGAGCGCTTTCTGCCGCGCTTCTTCTGCCTCACGAGCCTGGCGGGCCAGGGTTTCTTCAATGGTTTTAAGGACTTTAGACAGGTCTGCCTGATCCTGCTCGCGGGCGGCCAGTTTCTGGTCCCGGGCTTTCACGTCGTCATTGAGTTTGGCAAGGGCCTGCTGGCGCTCCTTGCGGACCTTGTCGAGCGCTTCGCGCTGAGTGTCGAGATCGCTTTGCTGCGCCAGCAACTGCGCCTGCTGCACGCCGATGTCTTTTTCGACGTTGGCCAGTTGGCGCAGGGTTTCGTTGAAGCTTTTAAGCTGCTCCAGGCGAGCCTGGCTCAGGTAGTCGTAATAGGTGAGGGTGCGGGCGAATTTCTCGGGATTCTGCTGGTTGAGCAGCAGCTTGAGGTATTCCTGGCGACCGTTCTGGTAGGCGGCGCGGGCCTGGATGGCGATCAGTCGCTGCTGTTCAGTGCGCGCGCTCTGGAGTTTTTTTTTCTCCGCATCGAGCCGCTGCAGCTCGGATTCGCTCTTCTTCAGCTCTTTCTGCAGGGCTTCGACCTGTTTCTCGAGCTTGCCCATCTCGGTTTCGGTGCCCTTGAGCTCCTTTTGCACGCCGGATTTTTCTTCCTGGAGCTTGCCCAGCAGTTTTTTCAGCTCGGCGATGTCCTGGCGCGTGGCGTCCAGTTGCTGTTGGGTTTGCGCGCGCTCATCCGCAAAGGCCGGTTGGAGCAGGCATGTCAGAGCGAGGGCGATCAGGACGCGAAGCATAGAGGCGGGCGGCACCAGGGTAAGGGACGGCCTAGTATGCCCGCCCGACGCGGCAAAAAAAACGCCTCAAAGCCAACTGCTTTGAGGCGTTCGTCATAAAAAGCCGTTTCAGGCTGATTACAGGGCGTTTTTGATATCAGACCAGAATCGAAGTGCCAGTCATTTCCGCCGGTTTTTCCAGACCCAGCAGTTTCAGCATGGTCGGCGCCACGTCCGCCAGCACGCCACCTTCGCGGACTTTCAGGTCACGCTTGCCGACATAGATGAACGGCACCGGCTCGGTGGTGTGCGCGGTGTGGGCTTGCCCGGTGGATTCGTCGGCCATCTGCTCGACGTTGCCGTGGTCGGCGGTGATCAGCGCTTCGCCGCCGACTTTTTCCAGTGCTTCGACGATGCGACCCACGCAGGTGTCCAGGCACTCCACGGCTTTCACCGCGGCTTCGAACACGCCGCTATGGCCGACCATGTCGCCGTTGGCGTAGTTGACCACGATCACGTCGTAGCGCTGGTTCTCGATGGCCTCGACGATGCGGTCGGTGACTTCCGGCGCGCTCATTTCCGGCTGCAAGTCATAGGTGGCGACTTTCGGCGACGGGATCAGGATGCGCTCTTCGCCCGGGAACGGCTCTTCACGACCGCCGGAGAAGAAGAAGGTCACGTGGGCGTATTTCTCGGTTTCGGCGATGCGCAGCTGGGTCTTGCCGTTTTTCGCCAGGTAGTCGCCGAGCACGTTTTCCAGGCTGCCCGGGGCAAAGGCGGCGGGGGCCGGGATGCTGGCGGCATATTGGGTCAGGCCCACGTACTGCACTTGCGGCTGGCGCGCGCGCTCGAATTCCTTGAAACCGTCTTCGACAAACACGCGGCTCAGCTCGCGGGCGCGGTCGGCGCGGAAGTTCATGAACACCACGGCGTCGCCGTCTTCGACCTTCACCGGCTCACCGATGCTGGTGGCTTTGACGAATTCGTCGCTCTCGCCACGTGCGTAAGCGGCTTCCAGACCTTCCTGGGCAGTGGCGGCGTTAAATTCGCCGTGGCCATCAACGATCAGGTTGTAGGCCTGGGACACGCGATCCCAACGGTTGTCGCGATCCATGGCGTAGTAGCGGCCGATCAGGCTGGCGATGCGGCCCTTGCCGAGCGCCTGGAAGGTCGCGTCGAGCAGTTCGATCGACGAGGCTGCGCTTTTCGGCGGGGTGTCACGGCCATCGAGGAAGGCGTGCAGGTAGATCTTTTCGGCGCCGCGCTTGAAGGCCAGTTCGGCCATCGCGATCAGGTGATCCTGATGGCTGTGAACGCCGCCATCCGAGAGCAGGCCCATGAAATGCACGGCCTTGCCGGCGGCCACGGCCTTGTCCACGGCGGCGCAGATGGTCGGGTTCTCGAAGAACTCACCGTCGCGGATCGCTTTGGTCACACGCGTGAAGTCCTGATACACCACGCGGCCGGCGCCGAGGTTCATGTGGCCGACTTCGGAGTTGCCCATCTGGCCGTCCGGCAGACCGACGTCCATGCCGCTGCCCGAGATCAAGCCGTTCGGCACGGTGGCCCACAGGCGATCCAGCACAGGCTTTTTGGCCGCATAGACGGCGTTGGATTCGGGGCTGTCGCTGTGACCGAAGCCGTCGAGAATCATCAGGACCAAAGGTTTAGGCGTGGTAGTCATGGAATCCACTCGTGGCTAATAAGAAGAGGGCGATGGAAAAGGGAGTTGGAGTTTAAAGCGAAGTTCCGGCGGCGTCACCGCCGGACGGGGTTTGGCCGACCATAGTGGCTGTGTATACTGGCCGACATTTTAACGCCCTGGAACCTCCTTCGATGGTTGCTCACCTGATTGAATTTGCCACTAACCACTACATTCTTGTCGGTATCTTCGTCGTACTGCTGGCTTTGCTGCTGGCGCATACGGTGCAGGGCGGCGGTAAAAGCCTGAGCACGGGCGAGCTGACCGCACTGGTCAACAAGGAAGCCGGCGTGGTGGTGGACATCCGTCCGAGCAAGGACTACGCCGCCGGTCACATCGTTGGCGCGGTGAACATTCCCCAGGACAAACTGGCTGCCCGCATCGGCGAGCTGGAAAAACACAAGGCCAAGACCATCATTCTGGTCGACGCCCTGGGCCAGACCGCCGGCACCCACGCCCGCGAACTGATGAAGGCCGGCTTCACCGCCGCCAAGCTGTCCGGCGGGATTTCCAGCTGGAAAGGCGACAACCTGCCGTTGGTGAAGTGACATGAGCGACGTCATCGTCTACTCCAGCGATTACTGCCCTTACTGCTCGCGCGCCAAGTACCTGCTCGCGAACAAAGGCGTGGCCTTCGAAGAGATCAAGGTCGATGGCAAGCCGCAGGTGCGCGCCGCCATGGCCCAGAAGGCCGGACGCACGTCCGTGCCGCAGATCTGGATCGGCGACACCCACGTCGGCGGATGTGATGATTTGTATGCCTTGGAGCGCGCCGGCAAGCTCGACGCGCTGCTCAAGGCCTGAACTGCTGCACCTGCAAACCAAGAACCCTAAAAGACCCAAGATCAGAAAGGATCTGAGATGACTGACCAACAGAACACTGCAGCCAGCGAAGAAGAAACCGCACCGCAATTCTCCTTGCAGCGCATCTACGTACGCGACCTGTCCTTCGAAGCCCCGAAAAGCCCGGCGATTTTCCGCCAGCAGTGGGATCCGGCGGTCGCTCTGGATCTGAACACCCGCCAGAAAGCCTTGGAAGGTGATTTCTACGAAGTCGTGCTGACCCTGTCCGTCACCGTGAAAAACGGTGAAGAAGTGGCCTTCATCGCTGAAGTGCAGCAGGCTGGCATCTTCCTGATCAAGAACCTGGACGCGGCTTCGATGAGCCACACCCTGGGTGCGTTCTGCCCGAACATCCTGTTCCCGTACGCTCGCGAAACCCTGGACAGCCTGGTGACCCGCGGTTCGTTCCCGGCCCTGATGCTGGCCCCGGTGAACTTCGACGCCCTGTACGCGCAAGAGCTGCAGCGCATGCAGGAATCCGGCGAGACCCCGACCGTTCAGTAAGCGGTCGATGCAACAACGAAAAAAAGCGCCGTTACAGGCGCTTTTTTCTTGGGCGATCGAGTGGCATTACTTGAAGTCGTTCTGCCGCCACGCTTCGTACACGGCCACTGCTACGGTGTTGGACAGGTTCAGGCTGCGGCAGCCTTCGCGCATCGGCAGGCGCAGGCGCTGTTCGCCGGGCAGGGCGTCGAGCACTTCCGGCGGCAGGCCACGGCTTTCCGGGCCGAAGATGAACGCATCGCCCGGGACGAACGCGGCATCGTGAAACGGCCGCGAACCCTTGGTGGTGAAGGCGAACAGCCGTGGATGACCGAGGCTTTCCAGGCAGCTGGCGAGGTCGGCATGGCGCTGCAAAGTGGCATACTCGTGGTAGTCGAGACCGGCGCGGCGCAGGCGCTTGTCGTCCATCTCGAAGCCCAGCGGTTCGATCAAATGCAGGTGGCAGCCGCTGTTGGCGCACAGCCTGATAACGTTGCCGGTGTTCGGCGGAATTTCCGGTTGAAAAAGGATGACGTGAAACATGCACGGCTCCGAAGGTAAAGATGACGCGCATTCTACGCCGCAAGCGGATCCGCGTTCGAAACTATTCCCGCGGGTGATGGCATCGCTGGCGATCGTCGGTGTGATGGTCGGGATGATGATCGGTCGTTTGACCACGCCTGACCCGACCGTCTTGCAGCAGGTCGAGGTGATCGATGATGGTCTGGCGGTGTGGTTCAACAACGAGCCGAAGCTGCACGGCGAGATCGTCGATGGCAGCCTCGCGTTGCTGTTCGAGGCCGAAGGCAAGGCGCAGAAAGGTCAGCTCAAGTTCAACGGCAAGGACGTGAACTGGCGGACGCGGTTGAGTGACGGGGGATTGTTGCTGACGCTGGTGGCGGCACGGCCGCTGCAGGGCGACTGGGCCGGCCAGGCGGTCGATGACCGCTGGCGGCTGGAGATCCATCTCCGGGAGCAATAAAAGAGGGAATCCCCGGCCTGCCTGTACCAAGGTTCCCGAAACGGGCGGGCTCATCGCATCGCGTTCTGAGCCGGTGTAAAGAAGGAACCCCTGACCTGCCTGTATCAAGGGCCCCAAAAGGGTGGACTCATCGAGTCCTGTGTAAAGAGGGGAATCCCCGGCCTGCCTGTACCAAGGCCCCCGAAAGGGTGGGTGAATCGAATCACCTGTAGGAGTTATTGCAGGGTGCGTGCCAGGTTTTCGCGTTTTGAAGCAAAAAAGCCCGGCACAACGACGAAGGCCCCGTAATACGGGGCCTTCGTCTTTTCACAGGATGGGATTTTCAGCGGTTTACAGTGCAAGCCTGAGCCAGTGGCTGTGCCCGATTAAGGGTCACGGTGCCTTGCGGCGGTGCAGGCTGGCGCTGAATCTCAGCCTTCATCGCCCTCATCGTCATCCCCGCCATCGACCTTCATGCCGAGCTCCTTGATCTTGCGGGTCAAGGTGTTGCGGCCCCAGCCCAGCAGCACCGCAGCGTCACGACGACGCCCGGCAGTGTGCTTCAGTGCTGTCTCGATCATGATCCGCTCGAACGCCGGTACCGCGCTGTCGAGCAGGCTCGACTGACCGCGCGCCAGGGCCTGATCGGCCCACTGACGCAGCGCCTGTTCCCAGTTGGTCACTGGCGCCGAGTCCTGCGGCAGGCTCAGCAGTTCCGGCGGCAGGTCGCTGATGTGCACCTCGCGCCCGGACGCCATCACGGTGATCCAGCGGCAGGTATTTTCCAGCTGGCGCACGTTGCCCGGCCACGGCAGATTCTTCAGGTATTCCTCGGTCTCGCTTTTCAGCAGCTTCGGCTCCACCGCCAGTTCTTGCGCGGCGCGGCTGAGGAAGTGCTTGGCCAGGGTCGGGATGTCTTCGCGACGGTCCGACAGGCGCGGAATATGTATACGGATCACGTTGAGGCGGTGGAACAAGTCCTCACGGAATTTCCCGGCGTGAACCAGGGTTTCCAGATTCTGGTGCGTTGCGGCGATGATCCGCACATCGACTTTGACCGGCACGTGCCCGCCAACGCGATAGAACTCGCCATCGGCCAGCACCCGCAGCAGTCGGGTCTGGGTGTCCGCCGGCATGTCGCCAATTTCATCGAGGAACAGCGTGCCGCCGTCGGCCTGCTCGAAACGGCCGCGACGCAGGTTGGCCGCGCCGGTGAACGCGCCTTTCTCGTGGCCGAACAGCTCGGATTCCATCAGGTCTTTCGGGATCGCCGCCATGTTCAGCGCGATGAACGGCGAGGCCGCGCGCGGGCTGTGGCGGTGCAGGGCGTGAGCCACCAATTCTTTACCGGTGCCGGATTCGCCGTTGATCAGCACGGTGATGTTGGAGTGGCTCAAGCGCCCGATGGCGCGAAACACTTCCTGCATCGCCGGCGCTTCGCCGATGATTTCCGGGGTGCGAGTCAGGGTCGGGGCGACTTCCAGGCCCTGTTGTTCCTGAGCATGCTGATTTGCGCGTTTGACCAGCGAAACCGCCTCGTCAACGTCGAACGGCTTGGGCAGGTACTCGAACGCGCCGCCCTGGTAGGAGGCGACAGCGCTATCCAGATCGGAGTGAGCGGTCATGATGATCACCGGCAGCCGCGGGTGCTGCTCGCGGATCCGCGCCAGCAGGTCCAGGCCGCTGGCGCCGGGCATGCGGATGTCGGAGATGATCACGTCCGGCTGCTGGCGCGCGAGGCGGCTCATCACACCATCGGCGCTGTCGAAGCTCTGGGTGGTCATGCCTTCCTGTTGCAGGGCTTTTTCCAGAACCCAACGGATAGAACGGTCGTCATCGACGATCCACACGGTTTCACTACGGCTCATGTCGATGTGGCTCCTTGTTCCAGTGGCAGAAAGATCGAGAACGTGGTGTGGCCTGGATGGCTGTCACACTCGATCAGGCCCTGGTGCTGGCTGATGATGTTCTGGGTGATGGCCAGGCCCAGCCCGGTACCGTCCGGACGGCCGCTGACCATGGGAAAGAAGATGGTTTCCTGGAGTTCCGCCGGAATGCCCGGGCCGTTGTCGATGATCTCGATCTTGGTCACCAGACGATGGCGGACGTGGCCGATGGTGAACTGTCGCATGGCGCGGGTGCGCAAGCTGATGCGGCCCAGGCGCAGCTCGTTCTGGCTGCTGATGGCCTGCATCGCGTTGCGCACAATGTTCAGCACCGCCTGAATCATTTGTTCGCGGTCGATCAGGACGTCGGGGATGCTCGGGTCGTAATCGCGCACCAGCGTGATGCAGCCCTGGCTTTCGGCTTCGACCAATTGGCAGACGCGCTCCAGCACTTCGTGGACATTGCACAGGGCCAGCGACGGCAGTTTGTTCGAGCCGAGCATGCGGTCGACCAGATTGCGCAGGCGGTCGGCCTCTTCGATGATCACGTTGGTGTAGTCGCGCAGGCTGTCTTCCGGCAGTTCCCGGGCCAGCAACTGCGCGGCACCGCGGATGCCGCCCAGCGGATTCTTGATCTCGTGGGCCAGGCCGCGCACCAGCATCTTGCTGGTTTCCTGCTTCGACAACTGGGCCTCTTCCTTGGTGATCCGCAACAGGCGGTCACGAGGATGGACTTCCAGCAAAAGCAGGGTCGCGCCGTTGCTGAGGATCGGCGTCACCGCGTAATCCACGGTCAGGGTCTGGCCGGTGAGGGCAGTGAGCATCGCTTCGCGCTTGGTGAACGGGTGCGCCTGCTCCACCGCCTGGCGCAACGAATTGAGCGCCTCGGTTGACTCGGTGAACAGCTCGCTGATGAACTGCCCATGGCTGCGCTGGCCGCTGATGGCCAGCAGCATCTCCGCCGCCGGGTTCATGTACTCGAGGCGCAATTCGCTGTCGAGCAGGATGGTGGCGGTGGTCAGGTTGTCGAGTAGCAAGCGATGCAGTGCGTCACTGATGGTCATGAGGACCTCTTTTGGAGCATGGCGCGCGCAGGGATACAGCGCTGATGCGAGGAAAATGCAAAAACCAAACCAAGGCTCCGAAAAGAAGCGTTCAACCCCTGAAACGGGCGTTTGACGCTCGTTTGCGTGGCAGTCAAACCGCTCTGGCGGGTACTTTCGAACCAAAATGGGTTGGAATGTGAGTACGGTGCAGCGTATTGCACCAATATAGTGCGCAAAGCTGAACGACGTCAGAAGAAACGCAGGAAAGGATTTTTCGGTTCGGCGGGTTTGTCTTTCAGCGGGCATTCCGGGCGCACGCCATAGTCGGCGCTGACGCACGGTTTGACCTGACGTTTCTGCGCCAGGGAAATGCGCTGCATGTGGAACGGCTGGTTGGCGGTTTTCTCCACGGTTCGGCCCTGGGCATCGAGGATCTCCACCGACAGGTTGTGGCTGCCGCGATCAATGTTGCTCAGCGGGAACACCGGGCTCAGACCGGGTTCGCCGACGGCCTGACCATCCAGCAGCAGGCGATACAGGTGACCTCTTTGCAGGCCCGGTTCGCTGGTGACGCTGACGATCAGCTCACCGGCGCTGCTGCGAATGGTTGCGTCCGGCTCGGGGATCAGCACGCGCAGCATGTCGTAGTGGAACAGTGGCGGCTCTGCTGATTTCTTCGACGGTGTGACCGGTGCAGCGGCGCTCGGATTCGAGGCCATGCGATTGCTGGTGGCCAGCGGCACACGCTTGGCGTTGCCGTGCGGTTGGTCCGTATAGACACGATTGCCCTGGGCGTCGATGTAAGTGAACACCTCGGCCGATGCGCCAAACGCGATCAGAAACAGGCACAGGGCAATCAATCCCCGCGTCATGGCTTGTGCACCCGCTGCACGGTGAACACCACCGCAGGACTCTGCTGAATGATCGCCTCGCCGTTGATCACCTGCACCGCCAGCCGATGCTCGCCCCGGTCAACGTTTACCAGTTGCAGGATCGGCACGTTGCTCGGCTGGCCATAAGGCGCGTCGTCCAGCAGCAGACGCAATTGATGCGGCGGTTGCAGGCGCGGCTTGATCAGCACGCTGACCGTGAACGTGCCGTTGTTGGCGCGCAGGGCCTCCTCGGTGGGCAGGCCGGTCAGCTCCAGCACTTCATAGGCATTGCGCGCAGGCTCGCGACTGGGCGTGTCTGAAGAGGGCGCACTCGGTGCCTGAGGCTGGACGCTGTTGAGCGGCGGCAACTCCACCGGTTGTGCCTGCACACCATCCGGCGCGTGATCGCTGTACACCGTGTTGCCGCTGGCGTCGGTGTACTTGTAGATCTGCGCGGCGGCGGGCAGGGCGATCAGCAGCAGGAAGAAAAAACCACGACCCATGGATTCGACCGATCAACAATGAAATTGGCTTGCAGCATAGGCCAGGGGCGGCGGTAAGCCCAATCGGGACAATATCCGCTCACACAAACCGTTCAGGATTTATTGTGCGGCGCCAGGCGTAACGGCATTCTCGCGGGCGCCGGACAGGACGCCTGCCTTGTAGTGCTCGATCAGGACCGGCGCACCCTTGGTGTCGACTTCGCGCAACTCGCCTTCCTTTACGTCGTCAACAAAGTTGACGTTGAGGATGTGGCCATTGTCGAGCCTGGTCACCCAGAGGCCTTGGCGTTTGTCATCGCGATATTCACCGCGCTCGGTAGTGCCACGGACAGTCAATTCGCTGAGGCCGTTGAGTTGGCCGTGGGCATAGGTCTGGAATCCGGTGGCGACCCATTCCATGTCGTCGTGGTTGAGAAGCTGCCAACGACCCTCGCGCAAATCATTGTGGAATTCGCCCTCCAACGTTTGCCCATCCTGGTACAGCGTCCACTGGCCCTCTCGTTTGCCCTCTACGAAATTGCCGGACTCCGAATATTTCTCGTCTTTGGAAGAAGACCACGGGCCGATCCGCACACCCTGCGTGTAGGCACCTTGGGCCGAGAGCGAGCCGGAATCATAAGACACCGATTGGCCGTCTTCGCTGCCGGTGAATTTAGCCGGTTCGGTTTCCCAGGCAATACGCCTCACCCGATAGTTGTAGAGCGTGCGCTTGCCCTCGGCGAGCGTCTCGTCGAGCCATCGCCAGAAAGTAACGGTAAGGAACCGGCCGTTTTTTTCCTGATAGGTCTTCTTGAAGAAGTAAGGTTCGTCATCTGGCGTCGGGTCGCTCAGTGGGTCGTAGTACTGGCCGTAAAAGCTCACCAGTTTTCCTTGGCTGAAATCGAGCTGGTCGAATTCCGGTATGCCGGACGCTTCAAGGAAGAGGCTGTAGTTGAGCGGGGTGATTTGGCTCAGAGCCTTCTTGATGGTCAGGGCGTCGAGGTGTTTGCGACCTTCGGCGATGCGGTCCAGCGCCAGCTGCAATCGCGTGACGCGGCTGTAGAGGTGGTCGTTGGCGTTGTATTTGTAGGCGTAGATTTTGTAGCGGTCGTTTTGCCGAAAAAGCACGAAGCGGGTCGGATCTTCACTGTCGAGCGACATGAGAAAAACCGACTCGATGCTCGCCTGGCCGAAGTCATCAAGCAATTGCGGACGTTCGCCCGGCGTGTCGCAACGGCAGTAATAGCCTTTGACGCCGTTCGTTTCCTTGATGAACGCCAGAGTCATCGAGCTCTCCTGCAAGCCCTGGATCAGCGGGTGAGCCAGCGGCTTGTTTTCATAGAACTCGGCTGCGCCGACTGTCGAGCAGGTGAGGCCGGCCATCAGGGCGATAGCCCGTAACCACTTCATGCGAATCCCTTCGTCAAGGCGCCGGTCATGGCGCGAAAGCGGCGGATTATCCACGGATGAGCGGGCACAAAAAAGGCCTCCCGAAGGAGGCCTCTTTTTGTCACGCCGCGTAGCGCGGCGCTACCGGATCAGCAGCTGTAGTACAGCTCATATTCCAGTGGGTGCACGAAGGTGCGGACCTTGATTTCTTCTTCGGATTTCAGCGCGATGTAAGCGTCGATGAAGTCGTCGGAGAACACGCCGCCCTTGGTCAGGAACGCGCGGCCCTTGTCCAGCTCTTCCAGGGCTTCTTTCAGGCTGCCGCAAACTTGCGGGATCTCTTTCGCCTCTTCAGGCGGCAGGTCGTACAGGTTCTTGTCGGCAGCATCGCCTGGGTGGATCTTGTTCTGGATACCGTCCAGACCTGCCATCAGCAGCGCTGCGAAAGCCAGGTACGGGTTGGCAGCCGGATCCGGGAAGCGGGCTTCGATACGACGGCCTTTCGGGCTGTTGACGTAAGGAATACGGATCGAGGCGGAACGGTTGCGAGCCGAGTAGGCCAGCATTACCGGGGCTTCGAAGCCTGGCACCAGACGCTTGTAGGAGTTGGTGGCCGGGTTGGTGAAGCCGTTCAGGGCCTTACCGTGCTTGATGATGCCGCCGATGAAGTACAGGGCGGTGTCGGACAGGCCGGCATAGCCTTCACCCGCGAAGGTGTTCTTGCCATCTTTGGAGATGGACATGTGAACGTGCATGCCCGAACCGTTGTCGCCGTACAGCGGCTTCGGCATGAAGGTCGCGGTACGGCCGTAGGCGTCGGCAACGTTGTGTACAACGTATTTCAGGGTCTGGGTTTCGTCGGCTTTCTTCACCAGGGTGTTGAACTTGACGCCGATTTCGTTCTGGCCGGCAGTTGCCACTTCGTGGTGGTGAACTTCAACGGTCAGGCCCATTTCTTCCAGTGCGTTGCACATGGAGGTACGGATTTCGTGGTCGTGGTCGAACGGCGGAACCGGGAAGTAGCCACCTTTCACGCCTGGACGGTGGCCTTTGTTGCCGCCTTCCACGTCCTGGTCGGACATCCACGAGCCTTGTTCGGAGTAGATCTTGAACATCGAACCGGAGATGTC
This sequence comes from Pseudomonas sp. 9.2(2024), assembly GCF_039695385.1. NCBI lineage: Bacteria > Pseudomonadati > Pseudomonadota > Gammaproteobacteria > Pseudomonadales > Pseudomonadaceae > Pseudomonas > Pseudomonas sp. 9.2(2024). The sequence continues at coordinate 616,416 of NZ_CP155585.1, forward strand.
GGACTTGAACTTCACTTCGTCGAAGATGAAGAACTCAGGCTCCGGACCGGCGAATACGGTGTCACCGATACCGGTGGTCTTCAGGTATTCCTCGGCGCGGCGGGCGATGGCGCGCGGGTCGCGATCGTAACCTTGCATGGTCGAAGGTTCGATGATGTCGCAGACCAGGATCAGGGTCGGCTCTTCGGTGAACGGGTCCAGTACGGCGGTTTCGTCGTCCGGCAGCAGGATCATGTCGGAGGCTTCGATGCCTTTCCAGCCAGCGATGGAGGAACCGTCGAACATCTTGCCAACTTCGAAGAAGTCGTCTTCCAGCGCATCGCGAGCCGGCATGGTCACGTGGTGCTGAGTGCCTTTGGTGTCCGTGAAGCGCAGATCAATCCACTTGACGTCATGATCTTTGATGAGTTGAACCGACTTCGACATAGTGTCCTCCGGGTGAATTAGGGCGGGTAGTGGATGCCCTTAATAGTGGTGATGCCGGCGCGAATACTCTGCCAAGGCAACCTGCCTCACAAGGGAGCAAATTGCATGCCAGTGCCCCAGCATGGGTTTTTTGCCCCAAATTTACGCTTCTAAAGGTCGAAAGCGCCTTAAAGGCGAAAATCTCGCCCTTTAATGTAGCGCTCAAATCGAAAAATGACCCGTTTTGGTGCGCGCAAAACCTTCTGCACATTAACTGGTTAAACCTTGAGCAATTTCCGCTATAATCCGCGCCCCCCTTTTTCGGCTGGCCCTGCGCGCGCTGTTTTCATGAAACTAATCGTAAAAGTCTTCCCCGAGATCACCATCAAAAGCCGACCTGTCCGGACGAAATTCATCCGCCAGCTGGCCAAGAACATCCGCACCGTGCTCCGCGACCTGGACCCGGCCGTGGTGGTGAACGGTGTGTGGGACAATCTCGAGCTGGAAACCCGCGTCACCGACCCCAAGGCCCTGAAAGAGATGGGCGAACGCCTGACCTGCATGCCGGGCATCGCGCATTTTCTGCAGATCGACGAGTATTCGCTGGGCGACTTCGACGACATCACCGAGAAGTGCAAGCAGCACTACGGCGATGCGCTGGCCGGGAAGATTTTTTCGGTGCGCTGCAAGCGTGCGGGCAAGCATGCGTTCAGCTCGATGGACGTCGAAAAATACGTCGGCAGCAAGCTGCGCCGTGAGTGCGGCGCTGCCGGAATCGACCTGAAACAGCCGGAAATCGAAGTCCGCATCGAAGTTCGCGACAAGCGGTTGTTCGTGATCCACAGCCAGCACAATGGCATCGGCGGCTACCCGCTCGGTGCGCTGGAGCAGACGCTGGTATTGATGTCCGGCGGTTTTGACTCGACGGTTGCCGCGTACCAGATCCTTCGTCGGGGTCTGATGACGCACTTCTGCTTCTTCAACCTGGGCGGTCGTGCCCACGAACTGGGCGTAATGGAAGTCGCGCATTTCATCTGGAAGAAGTACGGCAGCTCGCAACGCGTGCTATTTGTCAGTGTTCCGTTCGAAGAAGTATTGGGCGAAATTCTCGGCAAGGTCGACGACAGTCATATGGGCGTCGTATTGAAGCGTATGATGTTGCGCGCGGCGTCGAACATTGCCGAACGCCTGCACATCGATGCGCTGGTGACCGGCGAAGCGATTTCCCAGGTGTCGAGCCAGACGTTGCCGAACCTGTCGGTCATCGATTGCGTCACCGACAAGCTGGTGCTGCGACCGCTGATCGTCGCCCACAAGCAGGACATCATCGACACGGCCGACCAGATCGGTACCGGTGATTTCGCCCGGCACATGCCGGAATACTGCGGCGTCATCTCGGTCAACCCGAAGACCGCCGCCAAGCGTGGCCGGGTCGAGCACGAAGAGCAGGAATTCGACATGGCGGTGCTCGAGCGTGCGCTCGCAAACGCCAGACTGGTGCCGATCGATCGGGTGATCGACGAATTGGGCCAGGATTTGCAGATCGAAGAAGTCAGCGAAGCGCTGGCCGGTCAGATCGTCATCGACATCCGCCACCCGGATGCCGCCGAGGATGACCCGCTGGAACTCGCCGGCATAGAGGTACAGACGATGCCGTTCTACGCAGTGAACGCTCGTTTCAAGGAACTGGACCCTACTCGCCAGTACCTGCTGTATTGCGACAAAGGCGTGATGAGTCGCCTGCATGCCCACCATTTGCTCAGTGAGGGGCATGCCAATGTGCGCGTTTATCGACCGAGCTAAGTGCCCGGGGCTGTTTGCCTGTGGCCTGCGTCACCGGCCCCCCGACACCGCCGTCAAGCTGTAACGGCCATGCCGGACACTACTGTCAATCGCTGCCAAGACTTGTCAGCAAACCGAATCCTCTGATCGAGATACACAAGTGATCGAAAATCTACGCAACATCGCCATCATTGCCCACGTTGACCATGGTAAGACCACCCTGGTAGACAAACTCCTGCGTCAATCCGGCACCCTGGAGCGCAACGAGCTCAACGACGAGCGCGTGATGGACTCCAACGACCAGGAAAAAGAGCGCGGCATTACCATTCTGGCGAAAAACACCGCCATCAACTGGAACGGCTACCACATCAACATCGTGGACACCCCGGGGCACGCCGACTTCGGCGGCGAAGTCGAGCGCGTAATGTCCATGGTTGACTCCGTGCTGCTGCTGGTCGACGCCCAAGACGGCCCTATGCCGCAAACCCGTTTCGTGACCAAGAAGGCTTTCGAAGCCGGCCTGCGTCCAATCGTGGTCATCAACAAGGTTGACCGTCCGGGCGCGCGTCCTGACTGGGTTCTGGACCAGATCTTCGATCTGTTCGACAACCTGGGCGCTACCGAAGAACAACTGGACTTCCAGGTTGTTTACGCTTCGGCCCTGAACGGCATCGCCGGTCTGGACCACACCGCCATGGGCGAAGACATGACCGCGCTGTACCAGGCGGTAGTCGACCACGTTCCGCCTCCGGCTGTTGACCGTGACGGTCCGTTCCAGATGCAGATCTCCGCTCTGGACTACAACAGCTTCCTGGGTGTTATCGGTGTTGGCCGTATCGCTCGTGGTCGCGTCAAGCCGAACACTCCGGTTGTTGCTATCAGCGCCGACGGCAAGCGCCGCAACGGTCGTATCCTGAAGCTGATGGGTCACCACGGTCTGCACCGCGTTGACGTTGAAGAAGCTGCAGCTGGCGACATCGTCTGCATCAGCGGTTTCGACGAGCTGTTCATCTCCGACACCCTGTGCGACATCAACAACGTCGAGGCGATGAAGCCTCTGACCGTTGACGAGCCAACCGTTTCCATGACCTTCCAGGTAAACGACTCGCCATTCTGCGGTAAAGAAGGCAAGTTCGTGACCTCCCGTAACATCAAGGATCGTCTGGACAAAGAGCTGCTGTACAACGTTGCACTGCGCGTTGAAGAAGGCGACTCGGCTGACAAGTTCAAGGTATCCGGCCGTGGTGAGCTGCACCTCTCGGTACTGATCGAAACCATGCGTCGCGAAGGCTTCGAGCTGGCCCTGGGCCGTCCTGAAGTGATCATCCGTGAAGTTGACGGCGTGAAGCAGGAACCGTTCGAAAACGTAACCATCGACATCCCTGAAGAATCCCAGGGCAAGGTCATGGAAGAAATGGGTCTGCGTAAAGGCGACCTGAGCAACATGGTGCCGGATGGCAAAGGCCGTGTTCGTCTGGAATACAACATCCCTGCTCGCGGTCTGATCGGTTTCCGTAACCAGTTCCTGACCCTGACCAACGGTGCTGGCATCCTGACCTCGATCTTCGACCGTTACGCTCCAGTGAAGTCGGGCCACATGTCCGGCCGTCAGAACGGCGTTCTGGTTTCGGTTGAAACCGGCAAGGCACTGACCTACTCCCTGGAAACCCTGCAGGCTCGTGGCAAGCTGTTCGTAGAACACGGCCAGGAGATCTACAACGGTCAGATCGTTGGTCAGAACTCCCGCGACAACGACCTGGGTGTGAACCCGACCAAAGGCAAGAAGCTCGACAACATGCGTGCTTCGGGTAAAGACGAAACCATCGCTCTGGTCCCACCTGTTCGCTTCACCCTGGAACAGGCTCTGGAATACATCCAGGAAGACGAGCTGTGCGAAGTTACGCCTAAGTCCATCCGTCTTCGCAAGAAGATCCTGGACGAAAGCGAGCGTACCCGCGCTGCCAAGAAAGCCAAGGCGTAATTTAGCCCAGGCTTGAAAAAACGCCCCCGGTCGAGAGACCGGGGGCGTTTTTGTTTATCCGGGGAAAAGTGCTGAACCTCAAAAGCCCCCTCACCCTAACCCTCTCCCGGAGGGAGAGGGGACCGATTGGGGGATGCTCAAGAAGTACGCCGACCTGATCGGGATTTACCGAATCCATAATCGACTGGTTGTTTCAGGTCGATGTATTACGCAAAACGACCTCGGTCGGCTCCCTCTCCCTCCGGGAGAGGGCTAGGGTGGGTAAAGACCGGGTACATCCTTTACGTTTGAGACCGGGGACATGGTTTACAGGTATCAATCATGGTCAGGAGGTGCTGACCATGCCCTGGAATCAAGAGTCCCCGATGGATCAACGAGTGAAATTAGTCAGTGACTGGCTCAGTGGCAGCTACACCAAGAGCCAATTGAGCCGGCGTTATGGGGTCAGCCGGCCAACCGTCGATAAGTGGCTGGATCGGTATGCAGCGCTCGGTGTGGATGGCTTGAAAGAGCAATCCCGCAAGCCTTTGAACTGCCCTCATCAAACCCCGGATGAAATCATCGCCACATTGCTGGCCAAGAAAAACGAGCATCCGGATCGAGGTCCCAAACAGATCATTGATCGCCTGCGAAAGTCCGATCCACAGATCCCATGGCCGGCCGCGAGCACTGCTGGTGAGTGGTTGAAGAAGGCTGGCTTGGTCATTGCGCGGCGCCCTTATCCTTTGCGCCCGCGTGCTCCGACGCATTTACGCCCGGCCGATGAACCCAACCAGACCTGATGTGCCGACTTCAAAGGGTAGTTCAGGATGCAGGACGGCAATTGGTGCTATCCGCTGACCATTACCGATCAGATGAGCCGCTATCTGCTGCTCTGCCGGGCGCTGCCCGGCACGCACAGCGAGCCGACGCGACAGGGATTCGAATGGGCTTTCCGGGAGTTTGGATTGCCGGACGTAATCCGCACAGATAACGGGGCGCCTTTCGCATCGACCGGTTTGGCGCGGCTGTCGAAGCTGTCCGTCTGGTTCATCAGGCATGGCATCCATATCGAGACAATCACACCAGGGCGTCCTGACCAGAACGGTCGACACGAACGGATGCACCGCACCCTCAAAGCAGCGGTACTGCGAACACCTGCGGAAAATCTCGTACGCCAGCAGCTGGCCTTTGAAGAGTTCGTTCAGGACTTCAACCATGATCGACCACACACCGCACTGGGCATGAAACCGCCGGCTTCCGTATACAGACCTTCGTTGCGCCCGTATCCGGGCTACTTGCCCGCGGTCGAATATGGCCCTGAGGTTGAGGTACGCAAGGTTCGTTCGAACGGCGAGTTCAAGTGGAAGGGGCAACGAATGTTTTTGGGCGAGGCGCTGATCGGCGAGGACATCGCGCTGAAGGAAGTGGCTGATGACGTGTGGGAGCTGTACCTTTGCAACTTCTGTTTAGGCAGGCTTGAGCGCGGTGCCAACCGCGTATCAAGCCTGTAAAAGGTGTAAACGATGTCCCCGGTCTAATGTGTAAAGGATGTACCGGTCTCTACAGTGAGGGGGCGAGGTTCGAGGGTTGGAGTGAGGGTCGGCTTTTAGAACCGCTCGATCGACCGCGAATTCTGCACCCGCTCCACTTCCTTCGGCTTGTACGCGCAGTAACCCGGGCGCGGGCCGATCTTCGGGTGGTTGCGGCAGGTGTCCGGACGCTTGTCATAAATGGTGCACAGGCGGCTCTTACGATCCAGGTAGTAGCAATCGTTGTTGCTCATGCGCTGGAGCGTGAAGATCCCCGACTTCTGATTGAATCGCTCGACCAGACCTTCCTTTTGCAGACGCTTGGCGATGTTCTTCGGCGGGTCGCCCAGTTCGAACTCGTCGACCACACCGATGCGCACCAGATCCTTGATCTTGACCTCGACCGGCAGCGTGCAGCAGCTGGAAACGCACGAGCCGCACATCGGGGCCGAATATTTGGCCCAGGTATCGAGACGGTCGATCTCGGCGGCGGCGATCAGGTTTGGCTTCATCATCGGTGTTTACCAGGCGTGTGCGTCAGGGCGCGCGATCATACCGGGACTGGTGGATTTTTGAACAACCTTTCGCCAGATTTTTTCTTCATGCACCCGCATCGTCCGACAATTCGGCACGGCCCCTGCATTCATTGAGGCATTCGCCAGAGTATTGCCGGTCGATCTCACACTCTCGGTAAAAACTGCCGAACCAGAGCCCTTACCGTCGGTCAGACCGTCTAGGCTCTGACAACTCCCCGCTCGCTCGAGGTCCTATCGATGACTCAAGAACCACTAGTTCGCGAAGCAGAGGTGGCCGCATTCCGCGACGCCGTCCTGACCAAACTCACCTACGCGGTGGGCAAAGACCCGGATCACGCCTTCGACCATGACTGGTTCGAAGCCATCGCCCTGGCGGCGCGCGATCACATGGTCGAGCACTGGATGGACCATACCCGGCAGATCTACCGCAAAGGCCAGAAGCGGGTGTATTACCTCTCGCTGGAATTCCTCATCGGCCGTTTGCTCTACGACAGCCTGAGCAACCTCGGTTTGCTGGACGTCGCCCGTGAAGCCTTGACCGAGCTGGGCGTCGATCTGGAGCGCATCCGCATCCTGGAGCCGGATGCGGCGCTGGGCAACGGTGGCCTCGGACGATTGGCGGCGTGCTTCATGGAAAGCATGTCGACCCTCGGTATCGCTGGCCACGGCTACGGCATTCGTTATGAGCACGGGTTGTTCCGTCAGGCGATTGTCGACGGTTGGCAACAGGAACAGACCGAGCACTGGCTGGATTTCGGCAACCCCTGGGAGTTCGAGCGGCCAGAGGTGGTCTATCCGATCGGCTTTGGCGGCAGCGTCGAGACCGTCACCGACGCCAGCGGCAAGTCCCGGCAAGTCTGGCACCCGGCGGAAACCGTCCGGGCGATTGCCTACGACACCCCGGTGGTCGGCTGGCGCGGGGCGAGCGTCAACACCTTGCGCCTGTGGCGGGCGCGGGCGATGGAGGACCTGCATCTGGAGCGCTTCAACGCCGGTGACCACCTGGGCGCCGTCGCCGAAGTGGCCCGGGCCGAGAGTATCTCCCGCGTGCTCTACCCGGCGGACAGCACCGAAGCCGGGCAGGAACTGCGCCTGCGTCAGGAATACTTCTTCGTCGCCGCGTCGCTTCAGGATTTGCTGCGCCGTCATCGCAACATGCACACCTCGGTGCTGACCCTCGGCGATCACGCGGCAATCCAGCTCAACGACACCCACCCCTCGATCGCTGTCGCCGAACTGATGCGCCAACTGGTCGATGTCTACGACGTGGCCTGGGACGCGGCGTGGCAAGTCACCGTCGATACGCTGTCGTACACCAACCACACGCTGCTGCCCGAAGCGCTGGAAACCTGGCCGGTGGGGCTGATGGAACGCATGCTGCCGCGGCACATGCAGATCATTTATCTGATCAACGCCCAGCACATCGATTCGCTGCGGGCCAAGGGCATCCACGATTTCGACGTGCTGCGCGCGGTGTCGCTGATCGAGGAAGACAACGGCCGCCGGGTGCGCATGGGCAATCTCGCGTTTCTCGGTTCCCACAGCGTCAACGGCGTGTCCGGGCTGCACACGCAGCTGATGCGCAAAACCGTGTTCGCCGAACTGCACAAGCTGTATCCGGAGCGGATCAACAACAAGACCAATGGCATCACCTTCCGCCGCTGGCTGTATCAGGCCAACCCGGAACTGACGTCGATGCTGGTCGATTCCCTCGGCGCGGATGTTCTGGATAACCCCGAACAGCGACTGCTCGATCTTGAACCGTTCGCCGAGAAACCCGCCTTCCGCAAAGCCTTCGCCGAGCAGCGGCTGCACAGCAAAAAAGCCCTCGCTTACCTGATCCATGAACGGCTGGGGATCGCGGTCAACCCGGCGGCGATGTTCGACGTGCAGGTCAAACGGATCCACGAATACAAACGCCAACTGCTCAACCTGATGCACACCGTCGCGCTGTATCAGGCGATCCGCGCCGAGCCGGAAATCGACTGGGTGCCGAGGGTGAAAATCTTCGCCGGCAAAGCCGCGGCGAGTTATCACCAGGCCAAGCTGATCATCAAGCTGACCAACGACATCGCCCGGGTGGTGAACAACGATCCGACCGTGCGCGGTCTGCTCAAAGTGGTGTTCCTGCCCAACTACAACGTCAGCCTGGCGGAGAGCATCATTCCAGCAGCGGACCTGTCGGAGCAGATCTCCACCGCCGGTTTCGAGGCCTCGGGCACCAGCAACATGAAGTTCGGCCTGAACGGTGCGCTGACCATCGGCACCCTCGACGGTGCCAACGTGGAAATGTGCGAAAACATCGGCGCCGAGCACATGTTCATCTTCGGTCTCAGCGCCCAGCAGGTCGAGGCGCGCAAGCAGAACCACGAGTTCAGCGCGGTGCCGGACATTGCCGCGTCCCATCGCCTCAACGATGTGTTGCAGGCGATCCGCAGCGGGGTGTTCTCGCCGGACGACACGTCGCGCTACACCGGGCTGATCGATTCGCTGGTGGATTACGACCGGTTCTTCGTTTGCGCCGATTTCGACTCCTACTGGGAGGCGCAGATGCGTGTCGATGCGCATTGGCACGACGCCAACAACTGGTGGCGTTCGGCGGTGCTGAACACCTCGCGTATGGGCTGGTTCTCGTCCGACCGGACAATCCGCGAGTACGCCACGGATATCTGGAAGGCACTCGAGTAACTTTTAGCGACAAATGTGCGCCCGGCCCCACGATTGTTGGGCCGGGCCGATATACTGAGCCTTGGTTCCGCCCCGCCACGGGGCTGCTCAGGGATATCGACCATGCAATGGATGTTCATGTTGATCGGGCTGCTGCTCGGCTGGCTGCTCGACGAGTCGTTCAGCGATGCGCTGTTGGGCGCGTTGCTGGGGCTTGCCATCGGGCAGGCGATGCGCATTGCCCGGCTCGGTTCGCAGGCTGCCGAGCAACAGCGTCAGCTGGATCACGCGAAGATTGCGTTGCAGGGCGTCGAACAGCGACTGTTTCTGCTGGAGGGCGCTCCGGCGCATTCGCCAGCGCCGCCGAGTGTCGCGCCGGCCAGCGAAACGATCGTTGAACCCGTCACGGTATTTGAACAACCCGCTGCCGCAGAACCCGAGCTGGTCTGGGAACTGCCACCCGAACTCGAACCTGTCGCCGTCGCCGCCAGCGAACCCGGTCAGCCGTTGCCGGTCGATGTCTGGCGTCTGGACGCCGTTACGCCTGAACCTGAACCCCGACAACCCGCCGAACCTCGTGGCCCGAACCTTATCGAACGCGGCATCAGCGCTGCGCGCAACTGGCTGTTCGGTGGCAATACCGTGCTGCGGGTCGGTGTGGCGCTGTTGTTCTTCGGTCTGGCGTTCCTGCTGCGCTACGCCACCGAAGGCATGGTGGTGCCGATCGAATTGCGTTACGCCGGGGTCGCAGCGGCAGCGCTGGGCTTGCTGGCGCTGGGCTGGTGGTTGCGCCATCGCAACAACAGCTACGCCTTGATGCTGCAAGGCACCGGGATCGCGGTGCTGTACCTGACGGTGTTTGCGGCGATGCGTCTGCACCCGCTGCTCGATCCGTCTGCTGCGCTGGGCTTGCTGGTGGCGGTGACGGTGTTTTCGGCCATTCTGGCCATCACCCAGGATTCCCTGGCCCTGGCCTGCGTCGCCGCACTGGGCGGTTTCGCCGCGCCGATCCTGACCTCCACCGGCGCCGGCAACCACGTCGCGCTATTCAGTTATTTCGCGCTGCTCAACGCCGGCATCCTGGCCATCGCCTGGTTCAAGGCCTGGCGCCTGCTCAACCTGATCGGCTTCGTTGGCACCTTCGGCATCGGTTTCGCCTGGGGCCTGCGTTCGTACACGCCGGAACTGCTGTGGAGCACCGAACCGTTCCTGATTCTGTTCTTCCTGATGTACCTGGCCATCGGCCTGCTGTTCGCCCGACGCAAGTTGCTGGACATGCCGGACGCCCCGGCGGATGACGATCGCCAGGCGCTGCTGCATTGGTCGGCGCGCAAGGGCGATTACGTCGACGGCACGATGCTGTTCGGTCCGCCGCTGGTGGGTTTCGGCCTGCAATTCGCGCTGGTTCAGCATCTTGAGTTTGCGGCGGCGTTCAGCGCACTGGCGCTGGGCATGATCTACATGGCCCTCGCCAAAGTGCTGATGGGCGGCCGGGCGTTGTTGCTGGGTGAGACTTGCCTGGCGCTCGGGGTGATTTTCGCCAGCCTGGCGATTCCGCTGGGGCTGGATGCGCGCTGGACGTCCGCGGCCTGGGCGGTGGAGGGTGCGGGGATTTTCTGGCTGGGCTTGCGTCAGCAACGGCCCTTGGCCCGGGCCTTCGCATTACTGCTGCAACTCGGTTCGGCGCTGGCGTTTCTCAGCCAGTTACGTGTCGACGAAAGCAGCCTGCTCGACGGAGCGCCGCTGGGCGCATTGATGCTCGGCGCGGCGTTGCTGTTCAGCTTCTACCAATTGCGCAAGGCGTTGCCGGAGCAAACCTCGCCGTGGGAGCGCCAAGGGCTGCCAGTGCTGGCGAGTCTGGGGCTGACCTTCCTGTATCTGCTGGCGCCGCTGTTTTTCTTCACCCACGGCACGGCGATCAGTTGGGCATTGGCCGGGCTGGCGACCTTGTTCGTTGGCTTGCGCCTGCAATCGCGCACGTTCCTGTTCACCGCGTTTGCCGTGCAGTTGCTTGGCGGGGCGTTATTCCTGTTGCGCCTGCAAGGGGCGGGCGAGGATTCGGCGGCCGTGTTCAGCGCCGGCTGGAGCGGTCTGCTCAGCGCCTCGTTGATCGGTCTGGCGTTGATTGCCGGCATGCTGCTGGCGGCGCGCGACGAGATGGTGCGCAGCGATGTTCGTCTGCTGCGCGGGTTGTCGGTGGTGCTGCTGGCAGGTCTGGTGCTGATCAATCTGGCGGTGTTGTTCGTGCTGCCGTGGCAGACCGCGAGCGCGGTGTGGGCGGCCAGTGGCTTGCTGATCATCTGGCTCAGTCTGTACCTCAAACAGCGCGTGAGTTTTGTTTTTGGTCTGCTGTTGCAACTGATCGGCGGCGCAGCGTCTTTGCTGGCCGGCCCCGAGTTGCTCGGGCCGCTGTCCAGCGAGGGGCTGCGACCGCTGGCCCATGGCGGATTCTGGACGCCACTGGTGCTGGGCCTGGCGGCGATGATCGGAGCGTGGCGCCTGCAACTGGGCAATCACGCCTCGGCGTTCGATGTGCTGAGCCTGCATCGCCTGTCTGAAGTGTTACTGGTGTGGGGTGCCGGTTGGTGGGCGCTGGCGTGGTTCAGCGAAGTGATGCGGTTTGCGCCGCTGAATCTGCAGGCGACGCTGTTGCTGCTGGTCGCCGCGCTGAGCGTCGCGTTGTGGACGTTGTTGGTCTTGCGTCTGAAATGGCCTTCGCTCGGGTTGCTCTGCACCGTGCTGATTCCGGCGGCCGGACTGGTGTTGCTCGGCGCGTGGCACTTGCGTTATCACCCGGCGGCGGATTTCGGCTGGCTGGCCTGGGCTGCGGTGTTCGTCGTGCATTTCATCAGCCTGCGGCGTCTGGCACCGATGCTGCCGGCGCGGGCCTTGAGCACGGCCCATGTGCTCGGTTGCTGGCTGCTGATCGGCGTGCTGGCGCTGGAGTTGCGCTACGGCCTGCTGCTGTTGTCCGAGCAGTACAACGCCTGGCGCTGGCTGGGCTGGGCGATTCTGCCGAGCGTGTATCTGTTGCTGATGGCTGCACCGCGTCAATGGCCATGGCCGGTGGCAGCGTTCCCTCGTGAATATCGCCTGTACGCGGCGGCGCCGCTGGCGGTGCTGATGCTGGTCTGGTTCTGGCTGGCCAATGGCGTCAGCGATGGCAATGCCGAGCCGCTGCCTTATGTGCCGCTGCTCAACCCGCTGGAATTGGGTCTGCTGTTTGCGTTGTTCGGTGTCTACGTCTGGTCGCGTAGCGCCGTGGCCGAGCTGTCGATCCGCCAGGACTACGCGGCTTACGCGACGCAACTGATCGCCGGCGTTTCGCTGTTCGCGTTCTGCACTGCGCTGGTCACCCGCGCCGCGCACCATTGGGCGGGGATTCCGTTCGAGCTCGATCTGCTGCTCGAATCGATGCTGGTGCAGGCCGGTCTGTCCATCGTCTGGACGCTGATGGCGCTGGGTCTGATGATCGGCGGGCACCTGCGTCATCGCCGCGAAGTGTGGTTGATCGGCGCAGCGCTGATTGCGCTGGTGGTGGCCAAACTGATTTTTGTCGAATTGAGCAACCGTGGCGGACTGGCCCGGATTGTCTCGTTCATCGGCGTCGGCGTGTTGCTGCTGGTGGTGGGCTATTTTGCGCCGCTGCCGCCCAAACGCGTCGAAGCTGCACCGGAGGCGGACCAACCGGCCCCGGAAACCGAAGGAGTGTCGTCTTGAGTCGCAAGCTTAATCTCGGGTGGCTGTTGCTGGGCGTGGCCATGGCGGCCGGCGCCCAGGAAAAACCGGCGGACTTCGCCGCGCAGGTGCCGTTGGCGGTCAGTGGTTCCGGCCCTTGGTATCGCCTCGAACTGCCGCTGAGCGTGCAGTTGCAGGCGCGCCAGACTGATCTCAGCGACCTGCGGGTGTTCAACGCTGCTGGAGAGCCGCAGGCCTATGCGCTGGCCCGGGAATCAGCGCAGACCCGCGATGACGGCCAGTTGCATGAGGTGAAGTGGTTTCCGCTTTACAACTCGGCGGATGCCACCGAGCGCGCGCCGAGCGTCCGCGTGCAATCCACCACCACCGGTACGCTGGTGGAAGTGCAGCCGTCCAGCCAACTGGAAGCGGGCGAGGAAGTGCTGCGCGGTTGGCTGCTCGATGCCAGCGCGATCAAGGCGCCGTTGCAGCAATTGATCCTCGACTGGACCAGCGAGCGCGACGGCTTCCAGCGTTTCAGCATCGAGGCCAGCGACGACTTGCAGCACTGGCAGGCCTGGGGCGAAGGCCAGGTCGCGCGCCTGACCTTTGCCGACGAACGGGTCGAGCAGCATGAAGTGGCGCTGCCGGGGCAATCGGCGCGGTATCTGCGTCTGCTGTGGGATTCACCGGCCTCGGCGCCGGTCCTGACGTCGGTGCAACTGAAAAGCAGCGACCCGCGCAACCTGCCGCTGCCATTGGTCTGGTCGCCGGCGCTGGCCGGCAGCAGCGGCAAGCCCGGCGAATACACTTGGCAGTTGCCGATGGGGCTGAACATCGAGCGGGTGCAGGTCGAACTGAAACAGGCCAACAGCCTGGCACCGGTGACGTTGTCGGGGCGTCGCGAAAACAGTCTGCCGTGGCAACCGCTGAGCAGCGGCTTGCTCTATCGCCTGACCCAGAACGGCCAGGACGTGGTGCAGAACGAATTGCAGCTGTACGGGCAGACCGTGCAGCAGTTGAAACTGACGGTCGACGAACGCGGCGGCGGTCTCGGCGAGCAGGCGCCGAGCGTGAAATACGCGATGCGCGCCACTCAGGTTATCTTCCTCGCCCGGGGTGACGGGCCGTACAGCCTGGCGCTGGGCAATCCGACCGTGAAGACGGCGAACCTGCCGCTGACCACGCTGATCCCCGATTTCAAACCGGAGAAACTGGCCACGCTGGGCAAGGCCACGGTGCAGGGCGAAGCGCTGGCGACCCAGACTTCGACGGCCACCACCTCGGCCACGGCGGATACCAACTGGAAGAAATTCGGCCTGTGGGCGGTGTTGCTGCTCAGCGTGCTGTTTCTGGCGGCAATGGCTTTCAGTCTGCTGCGCAAGCCGCCGGCCAAGTCCTGAATAGGACGGGTGTGGCCTCTACACCCGTCGGGTTTCCAACTACGCTGAATCCGGTGCCTGAACTCTCTCGGTTCGATCACGTCTGATAGCAGGAATTGCACCCGACGCACGTTACCGGGCGTCATTGCTCGCTACGGTTTCAGACTCCCTGTAAACTGCGCGGGTTTTTAGCCCCCCATTCCACCGGAGCCGTCCATGTCCCGCGTTACCCTGAGTCGCTATTTGATTGAGCAGACCCGCAGCAACAACACTCCTGCCGATCTGCGCTTCCTGATCGAAGTGGTGGCGCGTGCCTGTAAAGAGATCAGCCACGCCGTGTCCAAAGGCGCCCTGGGCGGTGTTCTGGGCAGCATGGGCACGGAAAACGTGCAAGGCGAAGTGCAGAAGAAGCTCGACGTGCTGTCGAACGAAATCCTGCTCGAAGCCAACGAGTGGGGCGGTCACCTGGCCGGCATGGCGTCCGAAGAAATGGACAACGCCTACCAGATCCCGGGCAAATACCCGAAAGGCGCCTACCTGTTGGTATTCGACCCGCTGGACGGTTCGTCGAACATCGACATCAACGCCCCGGTCGGCACCATCTTCTCCGTGCTGCGTTGCCCGAACGAATACCTGAGCCAGAACGAAGCCCTGGATGAAAAGGCCTTCCTGCAGCCAGGCACTCAGCAAGTTGCCGCCGGTTATGCGATCTACGGCCCGCAAACCATGCTGGTGCTGACCCTGGGCCACGGTGTCAAAGGCTTCACCCTGGACCGCGAAATGGGCAGCTTCGTCCTGACCCACGAAGACATCACCATTCCTGAATCCACCCAGGAATTCGCCATCAACATGTCCAACCAGCGCCACTGGGAAGCTCCGGTACAACGCTATGTTTCGGAACTGCTGGCCGGTGAAGAAGGCCCGCTGAAAAAGAACTACAACATGCGTTGGGTTGCGGCGATGGTTGCCGACGTGCACCGCATCCTGACCCGTGGCGGTCTGTTCATGTACCCGCGCGACAGCCGCGAGCCGTCCAAGCCAGGCAAGCTGCGCCTGATGTACGAAGCCAACCCGATGTCGTTCCTGGTGGAACAGGCGGGCGGCGCTTCCACCGACGGTCACCAGCGCATTCTCGACATCAAGCCTGAAGGCCTGCACCAGCGCGTAGCGGTGTTCCTCGGCTCGAAAGAAGAAGTCGCCCGCGCCACGGCTTACCACAAGGAATAAACCATGAACGCGCCCTGGCAGCCGTTGCTCGATTGGTGGTTCGGTCATGCCGAATCAGCCACTGAAGTTTCGGCGCAACAGGGCAAGTTGTGGTTCGGCAAGAAAGGCAGCCAGGACCTCGAAGCGCGTGAGCGTTTCGGGGTCTTTGTCGATCAGGCTCTCGCTGGCGAATTGACCGAGTGGACGCAACGTCCCGAAGGCTGGCTGGCGGTGGTGCTGTTGCTCGACCAACTCCCGCGAATGATTTTTCGCGATACGCCCAAGGCTTTTTCCGGTGATCTACGGGCACAGAAACTGGTGGCTCAGGGGATTGCCGCAGACTTCGATCGGCAGTTGAAACCGATCCAGCGACTCTTCATCTACCTCGTCTTCGAACACTGCGAAAACCTCGCGGTGCAGAATGAAGCGGTCTCCCGATTCATCGAGCTGGTGGCGGAACAGCCGGAAGCGGAGCGCGGGGTGTTTGCCGACAACCTGGATTATGCCGAGCGGCATCAGCGGGTGATTGCGCGGTTTGGGCGGTTTCCGCATCGCAATGCGGTGTTGGGGCGGGAGTCTACGGTTGAGGAGTTGGCGTTTTTGAAAGAGCCGGGGTCGCGGTTTTAGGGCGATTTTCGGCAACCTCAAAAACCAGCCCTCACCCTAACCCTCTCCCGGAGGGAGAGGGGACTGACCGAGTTGGATGTTCGAGTTACGCTGACTTGAAATACCGAGTTGAACTCAGGTCTGGAAAGCGACAGAGATCGGCTCCCTTTCCCCTCGCCCCCTTGGGGGAGAGGGTTGGGGTGAGGGGGTAAGCTCTTGATCTTCAGATTCTGAAGCTACCCACCAACTGCTTCAGCCGAGCAGCCTGCTGCTCCAGATCCGCACAAGCCCGCAACGTCGCCTGCAAGTTCTCCACGCCTTCCTGGTTCAGCGTGTTGATCTCGTTGATATCGACGTTGATCGACTCGACCACCGCCGTCTGCTCTTCAGTCGCCGTCGCCACCGACTGGTTCATGCCGTCGATCTCGCCGATGCGCTGGGTCACGCTGCCCAGACGTTCGCCGGCCTGGTTGGCGATGCCGACGCTGCTTTCGCTCTCACGCTGGCTCTCGGTCATGATGCCGACCGCCTGACGCGCGCCGACTTGCAGCTCTTCAATCATCTTCTGCACTTGCTGCGCCGAATCCTGGGTGCGGTGTGCCAGGTTGCGCACTTCGTCGGCGACCACGGCGAATCCGCGACCGGCTTCACCGGCACGGGCCGCTTCGATGGCGGCGTTGAGCGCCAGCAGGTTGGTCTGCTGGGAGATGCTGGTGATCACTTCCAGAATCTGCCCGATGTTCACGGTGTTGCTGTTCAGGGTTTCGATGTTGCCGCAGGAGTCGCTGATCTTCGCCGACAGCTGCTGCATCGCGTGGATGGTTTTATCCACAACCTGCTGGCCGTCTTCGGCCAGGCTGCGCGCGTCGCTTGAGTGTTGCGAGGCGAGGGCAGCGTTCTGGGCGATTTCCTGGGCGGCGGCGCCGAGCTGGTTGATCGCGGCGGCCACGCTGTTGGTGCGCGAGGCCTGCTGGTCGGAGTTGAACATCGACGAGTTGGACGCCGCGACCACGCGCAGGGCGACTTCGTTGACCTGGCCGGTGGCCGAGGAGACTTCGCGGATCGAGGTGTGGATGCGCTCGACGAAACGGTTGAACGACAGCCCCAGCGCACCGAATTCATCATGGCCGTGGATGGTCAGGCGTTTGGTCAGGTCACCTTCGCCTTCGGCGATGTCGTGCATGGCGCGGCCCATGGTGAGCAGCGGCTGCATCAGCACGCGGATCAGCATGCCGAGCAGGGCGATGATGATCACCACGGCAATGACCATGGCGATCAGCGCCGAGGTGCGGAATTCGCTGAGCATCGAGAACGCGGTGTCCTTGTCCAGCACCAGCGCCACGTACCAGTCGGCCGACGGCACGCCGTTGACGTGGGTGAAGGAGATCAACTGGGTCTTGCCGTCGAACTCGACTTCTTTCAGGCCCGGGCTGACTTTCGGCGCACCGTTGGGATAGGCCTCGGCCAGAGTCTTGAGCACCAGTTTGCTGTCCGGGTGGATCAGGATCTTGCCGTCGGCGCCGACGATGAACGCGTGACCGTGGCCGCCGAAGTTCAGCGAGTTGATGATCGCGCTGACGCTGGACAGATCAATGTCGGCGCCGGCCACACCGATCATCTGGCCCTGGCGCTGCACCGGGGTAGCGACGGTGATCACCAGTTTGCCCGACGAGGCGGCGATGTACGGTTCGGTGACGATGGTCTGTTGCGCAGCGTTGGCCGCCTTGTACCAGCCACGGGCGCGCGGATCGTAATCCGGCGCGCGGTTGCCGGCCGGGACCGAGAACATCACGCCGTCGGCGCCGCCGAAGTAGCTGAGCTGGAAATTGCCGGTGTAGGCGGGCAGGTCGATGATGCGTTTCAGGCTGGCCGGGGCGTTGCCGTCGGCGACAACCTGTTGCGCCATCGATTGCAGCAACTGGATGCGGCTTTCCAGCCAGGTCTGGATGTTGCTGGTGGTCAGGCTGCCCAGTTCCTGCATCGACGCTTCGGTGCTGCTTTGCAGGGCTTCGCGCTGGCGATAGTCGTTGAACAAAATGAAACAGGCGAACGCAACGGCCACCACGAGGGCGGCAGCCAACAAGATCTTGTGGCTGAATTTCATGTTTCTGGTCATTAAGTGAGCTACCGCGAAGGGGCTGGTCAAGAAAGGGTGGCAATTTGCCACACTCTGGGGCTTTGCGCTGCTCTTATTTCGACCGCCGCGCGCCAAAGATTAGGCGCTTTTTGCTAAAAGCGACGAAATGCTCGATAGCCTTACAAACTGTCTGATTTACCGGCGAAAGACGGACGAGCGGGCTAACAAATAGCCATCCTCCCAGGGAACCAGACAGGGGTTTTCTCTTCTAAGCTTCTGGTTGGCGCCATGCCATCCCCCTTCCGTTCCAGGAGTTACACCATGTCGCTGCGATCTATCGCCCTTCTGTCGTTTTGCGTGCTGTTGGCCGCATGCAGCAAGGTCAATCAGGAAAACTATTCGAAGCTCTCGGCCGGCATGGCCAAGGCCGAAGTGGAGACGCTGCTTGGCAAGCCCACCGATTGCTCGGGCGCGCTCGGCATGTCCAGTTGCACCTGGGGCGACAAGAACAGCTTTATCAGCGTGCAGTACGCCGGTGACAAAGTGCTGATGTTTTCCGGCCAAGGCCTGAAGTAAACCGGGGCTACGCGCCCACGGGAGAAAAACAATGAAGCGGTTATTGCTTGTCCTTTTGGCCGGCCTGGTATTGGCCGGCTGCGCCACGTCCGGTGAAGATCCGCTGGCGCCGAAGACGGTCAACAGTGTCAATCTCAAGCGTTACCAGGGCACCTGGTACGAACTGGCGCGTCTGCCGATGTATTTCCAGCGCAACTGCGCGCAATCCGAAGCCCGTTATTCCCTAAAGCCCGACGGCAATATCGCGGTGTACAACCGCTGCCTGACGGCGGACTGGACGTGGGAAGAAGTCAAAGGCACGGCTTATCCACAGGTGCCGGGCAAGACCGACAAGCTGTGGGTCGAATTTGATACCTGGTTCTCGCGTCTGATTCCGGGTGTGGCGAAGGGTCAATACTGGGTGCTGTACGTCAGCGATGACTACAAGACCGCCCTCGTGGGCGACCCGAGTCGTCGCTACCTGTGGCTGTTGTCCCGCACGCCGACCGTCAACGGTGTGGTGCGTGAGGAACTGCTGAGCAAGGCGCGTCAGCAGGGTTATGACACCACGCGCCTGATCTGGCGTACTTCGGATCAGCAGATGGCCAAGACGTCCAACTGACTTCTCCTGTTCTGATCGTTCCCACGCTCCGCGTGGGAATGCCTCAATGGACGCTCTGCGTCCGCTTTTGGGACGCGGAGCGTCCCGGGCTGCATTCCCACGCAGAGCGTGGGAACGATCAGTAACAGAGGTGAAAAAAACCTGTGGAGGACAATCCCACAGGTTTTTTTGTGTCAGCCCAAAAGGTCTCGCAGGACCTGGGTAAAGGCGCGATTGCTGTCCTCTTCCCCGGCATGTCGCCCCTCGCGCACGACCCACTGACCGTTGACCAGCACGTCGCGCACCTGGCGATCGCCACCGGCAAACAGCCAGCGATTGAGAATCCCGTCACCGCTGGCCGTGGCCAGATAGGGATCGCTGCCATCGAGCACAATCCAGTCGGCACGCTTGCCGACTTCCAGCGCGCCGATCGGCTGGCCCAGCGCCTGAGCGCCACCGTCCAGCGCCGCGTCATACAGCGTACGGCCGACCATCGGCTGATCCGCGCCATACAAGCGATTGCGTCGCTGATCGCGCAGACGCTGGCCGTATTCCAGCCAACGCAATTCCTCTACCACGCTCAACGACACATGGCTGTCGGAACCAATTCCCATGCGCCCGCCCTGAGCGATGAAATCCACCGCCGGGAAAATCCCGTCGCCGAGGTTGGCCTCGGTGGTCAGGCACAGGCCGGCGATGGCGCGACTTTTGGCCATCAGCGTGACTTCTTCCGGATTGGCGTGGGTCGCGTGCACCAGGCACCAGCGCTGATCGACTTCGGTGTTTTCGTACAGCCATTGCAGCGGACGACGACCGCTCCAGCTCAGGCAGTCATCGACTTCCTTCTGCTGCTCGGCGATGTGGATGTGCACCGGGCATTGCTGGTCGCTGGCCGCCAGCACTTCGCTGATCTGCTGCGGCGTGACCGCGCGCAACGAGTGGAAGCACAGGCCCAGCGACTGCGCCTTTTGCTGCGCCAGCAGGGGTTGCAGACGCGATTGCAGATTCAGGTAATTTTCGGTGCTGTTGATGAAGCGGCGCTGGCCTTCGTTCGGGGTCTGGCCACCGAAACCGCTGTGGCTGTAGAGCACGGGCAGCAAGGTCAGGCCGATGCCGGCCGAGCTGGCCGCCTGGCTGATGCGTAACGCCAGTTCGGCCGGGTCGGCGTATGGCTGGCCGTTGTGATCGTGGTGGACGTAATGGAATTCGGCGACCGAGGTGTAACCGGCCTTGAGCATTTCGATGTACAGCTGACGGGCAATCACACCGAGCTGGTCGGGGCTGATTTTTCCGACGAGCCGGTACATCAGATCGCGCCAGGTCCAGAAACTGTCGTTGGGATTGCCGGCCACTTCCGCCAGTCCCGCCATCGCTCGCTGAAACGCGTGGGAGTGCAGATTCGGCATCCCCGGCAGCAGCGGACCGCTCAGCCGTTCGGCGCCATCTGCGGTGGAATCGGCCTGGATTCGGGTCAGCACGCCATCGGCGCTGACCTCGAGACGTACATTGTTGGCCCATCCGTTAGGCAGCAGCGCGCGTTCGGCAAAGAAGGCGGACATGGTTCAGCACCCCATCGTGTGTTATTTGTATATACATATACAGACGTTTGCCTGCCCGGTAAACTCCGGCAAGCTAGCAACTTTCATCCAATGAACAGGGATCCACCGTGCCGACTCCGCCTCCAGTCTCCCCGTTGGCCGCGAACATGGGCGACAGTCCGGCGCCCTTGTACGCCCGCGTCAAACAGATGATCACCCAGCAGATCGACAGCGGTAACTGGCCGCCGCATTACCGCGTGCCGTCGGAAAGCGAGCTGGTCAGCCAGTTGGGTTTCAGCCGCATGACCATCAACCGCGCGCTGCGGGAAATGACCGCCGACGGTCTGCTGGTGCGCATGCAAGGCGTCGGCACTTTTGTCGCCGAACCGAAGAGCCAGTCGGCGCTGTTCGAAGTGCACAACATCGCGGACGAAATCGCCTCCCGTGGCCATCGCCACACCTGTCAGGTCATCACACTGGAAGAAGAGGCCGCCGGTTCCGAACGTGCGCTGGCGCTGGACATGCGCGAAGGGCAGAAGGTCTTTCACTCGCTGATCGTGCATTACGAAAACGACATTCCGGTGCAGATCGAAGACCGTTTCGTCAACGCGTTGGTCGCCCCGGAATACCTCAAGCAGGACTTCACCCTGCAAACGCCTTACGCCTATCTGAACCAGGTCGCGCCGCTGACCGAAGGCGAGCACGTGGTCGAAGCGATCCTTGCCGAAGCGTCCGAATGCAAATTGCTGCAGATCGAAAAAGGCGAGCCGTGCCTGCTGATCCGCCGTCGTACGTGGTCGGGTCGTCAGCCGGTGACGGCGGCGCGCCTGATCCACCCCGGTTCTCGTCATCGTCTGGAAGGTCGGTTTCATAAATGAAAGAGTTGAAGGTATTACGCGCCGAAGGCTACCCGCGCATGCCGTGGAAAAACGGCGGCGGCAGCACCGAGGAAATCACCCGTGACGCCAGCGCCGGTCTCGACGGTTTTGGCTGGCGTCTGTCGATTGCCGACATCGCCGAATCCGGCGGCTTTTCGACCTTCGCCGGTTACCAGCGAGTGATCACGGTATTGCAGGGCGACGGCATGACCCTGTGTGTCGATGGCGACGATACCCGGCCGTTGTTACCCCTCGACCCGTTTGCCTTCAGCGGCGAGAGCCAGGTGTCCTGCACCTTGCTCGGTGGCGCAATCCGCGACTTCAACCTGATCTACTCACCCCAGCGTTACAGCGCACGCCTGCAATGGCTGGACGGCGAACAGCGGTTTTTCAGTTCGGCGAGCACCGTGCTGGTCTTCAGCGTCAGTGAACTGCTGGAGGTCACGGTCGGTGACAGCGCCTCGCAACTCGGCCGCCATGACTGCCTGCAACTGGACGGTAACACCGGGCTGACCGAGATTGCCGTCAATGCCGGCTGCTGCGTGATCGAACTGTCCTCACGCTGATTCCTTCACACGCTCTGTGTGGGAACGATCAAAAACCGCTGCTTTGAACGCAGCGGTTTTTTTTCGTCCCGACGTTCCCGAAATGCGCACCAACTTGTTACCGAACGCCCCAGTGTGGCGCAAAACCACGCTTTCGTAACAACCTCTCGCTACCCTCAATCCACCCCGCGAAAAATTTCATGAGCGCCTGAACCCTTGAATCAGGCGCTCTGCAGCCCTGTCCGGGATTTTTGTTGAACGACCCTCCAACAAGTTGGCCGCTTGATTGCATATGCTTGTATGTACAAGTAAAGACGTATGCGTATGAGTCGATCGAGACTCTCCGCAGCGTCCACTGATTCGCTTGTCGCGCACTGATGCGCACAGGCTGCTTGCCCACTGCCAGGGTTGGTTTGAATTGATCGCTGAGGAGTCTTTTTCGTGACTGACAACAAAACCACTAAGTTTCGTGACGTCGAAATCCGTGCCGCCCGCGGCAACAAGCTGACCGCCAAGAGCTGGCTGACCGAAGCGCCGCTGCGCATGCTGATGAACAACCTCGACCCGGAAGTCGCCGAGAATCCGAAAGAGCTGGTGGTCTACGGTGGCATCGGTCGCGCTGCGCGTAACTGGGAGTGCTACGACAAGATCGTCGAGAGCCTGACCAACCTCAACGAAGACGAAACCCTGCTGGTGCAATCGGGCAAGCCGGTCGGCGTGTTCAAGACTCACAGCAACGCCCCGCGCGTACTGATCGCCAACTCCAACCTGGTGCCACACTGGGCGACCTGGGAACACTTCAACGAACTCGACGCCAAAGGCCTGGCCATGTACGGCCAGATGACCGCCGGCAGCTGGATCTACATCGGCAGCCAAGGCATCGTCCAGGGCACCTACGAAACCTTCGTTGAAGCCGGTCGCCAGCACTACAACGACAACCTCACCGGCAAGTGGGTCCTGACCGCCGGCCTCGGTGGCATGGGCGGCGCCCAGCCACTGGCAGCGACCCTCGCCGGTGCCTGCTCGCTGAACATCGAATGCCAGCAGATCAGCATCGATTTCCGCCTCAAGACCCGTTACGTCGACGAGCAGGCCAAAGACCTCGACGACGCGCTGGCCCGCATCGCCAAATACACCTCCGAAGGCAAGGCCGTTTCCATCGCCCTGTGCGGTAACGCCGCTGAAATCCTTCCGGAACTGGTCAAGCGCGGCGTGCGCCCGGACATGGTCACCGACCAGACCAGCGCCCACGATCCGCTCAACGGTTACCTGCCGGCCGGCTGGACCTGGGACGAATACCGCGCCCGCGCCAAGACCGAGCCAGCTGCTGTGGTCAAGGCCGCCAAGCAATCAATGGCCGTCCACGTCAAAGCCATGCTCGACTTCCAGAAAATGGGCGTGCCGACCTTTGACTACGGCAACAATATCCGTCAGATGGCTCAGGAAGAAGGCGTCGAAAACGCATTCGATTTCCCTGGCTTCGTACCGGCCTACATCCGTCCGCTGTTCTGCCGTGGCATCGGCCCGTTCCGCTGGGCTGCGCTGTCCGGTGACCCGCAGGACATCTACAAGACCGACGCCAAAGTCAAAGAGCTGATCCCGGATGACGCCCACCTGCACAACTGGCTGGACATGGCCCGCGAGCGCATCAGCTTCCAGGGTCTGCCGGCGCGTATCTGCTGGGTTGGCCTGGGCCTGCGCGCCAAGCTCGGTCTGGCGTTCAACGAAATGGTCCGCAGCGGCGAGCTGTCGGCACCGATCGTGATCGGTCGCGACCACCTCGACTCCGGCTCGGTCTCCAGCCCGAACCGCGAAACCGAATCGATGCAGGACGGCTCCGATGCAGTCTCCGACTGGCCGCTGCTCAACGCGCTGCTGAACACCGCGAGCGGTGCGACCTGGGTGTCCCTGCACCACGGCGGCGGCGTCGGCATGGGCTTCTCCCAGCACTCGGGCATGGTGATTGTCTGCGACGGTACTGACGAAGCGGCCGAGCGTATCGCTCGCGTGCTGCACAACGACCCGGGCACCGGGGTCATGCGTCACGCCGATGCCGGTTACCAGATCGCCATCGACTGCGCCAAGGAACAAGGGCTGAACCTGCCGATGATCACCGGCAAGTGAACATCTGCGGGAGCGGGCACCCTCGCTCCCGCAGGGCCACAACAACAATAACCAGAACAATCCACAGAGGTTGAATCATGGCGGGCAACACCGATCGTGCAGGCAGTAAACCGTTGATCGAAAGGCGTTCGATCGACTACATCCCGGAAGCGGAAAGACACGGTCGTCTGTTCAGTCAGTTCACCCTGTGGATGGGTGCCAACCTGCAAATCACCGCGATTGTCACCGGGGCTCTGGCCGTGGTGCTGGGCGGCGATGTGTTCTGGTCGTTGATCGGTCTGCTGATCGGTCAACTGCTGGGCGGCGGGGTGATGGCGCTGCATGCGGCGCAAGGGCCGAAGCTTGGCCTGCCGCAGATGATTTCCAGCCGGGTGCAGTTCGGCGTTTACGGCGCGGCGATTCCGATCGTGCTGGTGTGCCTGATGTACCTCGGCTTCACCGCCACCGGGACTGTGTTGTCCGGTCAGGCGCTGGGCCAGTTGTTCGGGGTCAGCGACACCGTCGGCATCCTGCTTTTCGCCAGCGTCATCGTGGTGGTCACGGTGCTCGGCTATCGGGTGATTCACTGGATCGGCCGCATCGCCAGTGCCATTGGCGTGATTGCTTTCGTTTACCTGTTCAGCCGTCTGATGAGTCAGGTGGACGTCGGCGCACTTCTGGAAATCCGTCACTTCAGCTGGAGCAGTTTCCTGCTGGCGGTGTCGCTCGCGGCCTCCTGGCAGATCGCTTTCGGCCCGTACGTGGCGGACTACTCGCGTTACCTGCCGAGCAAGGTGTCTTCGGTGAAAACCTTCTTCGCCGCCGGTGCCGGTTCGGTAATTGGTGCGCAGGTGGCGATGATCCTCGGTGTGTTCGCGGCCGCTTCGGCCAACGGGCAATTCGCCGGTCATGAAGTCGCTTACATCGTCGGTCTGGGCGGGACCGGTGCCACCGCCGCGCTGCTGTATTTCAGCATCGCGTTCGGCAAGGTCACCATCTCCACCCTGAACTCCTACGGCAGCTTCATGTGCATCGCGACCATCATCAGCGGCTTCCGTGGCCACCTGACGGTTACCCGCATGCAGCGTCTGGTGTTCGTGCTGGTGATCGTCGGCGCGGCGACCCTGATCGCGCTGCTCGGCCAGCATTCATTCCTCGGTGCGTTCAAGTCCTTCATCCTGTTCCTGCTGGCGTTTTTCACGCCGTGGAGCGCGATCAACCTAGTGGACTACTACTGCATCACCCGCGAGCGCTATGACGTACCGGCGCTGGCGGATCCGAACGGTCGCTACGGCCGCTGGAACATCCTCGGTATCAGCGTTTACGTGTTCGGGGTGCTGGTGCAACTGCCGTTCATTTCCACCAAGTTCTATACCGGTCCATTGGTAGCGGCCCTGGGGGATGTGGATATTTCCTGGATCATCGGTCTCGTGCTGCCCGCAGCGCTGTACTACGTCTGCGCGAAAAAATGGCACGGCACCGTACCCGATCGACTGATTCTGCCCGTCGAGCAGGACAGCGTTGTACAACCTAAAACAAGCGGGGCCGGTCGCGCTGCGGCGCAGGCCTGATTTGGACGTGGACAGGGCTGGATGCCTCTTGACTGCCGTAAGCCAATTCATGATTAGGAGCGTCACAACAATGAAATCGAACAAGACCCTGCTGACCACATTGCTTTCCATGGGCCTGCTGGCCAGCGCCGGCGCGACCCAGGCCGCCGGCTGGTGCGAGTCCGGCAAACCGGTGAAATTCGCCGGCCTGAACTGGGAAAGCGGCATGCTGCTGACCGACGTTCTGCAAGTGGTGCTGGAGAAAGGTTACGACTGCAAGACCGACAGCCTGCCAGGCAATTCCATCACCATGGAAAACGCCCTGAGCAGCAACGACATCCAGATCTTCGCCGAAGAATGGGTTGGCCGCAGCGAGGTCTGGAACAAGGCCGAGAAGGCCGGCAAGGTCGTCGGTGTCGGCGCCCCGGTGGTGGGGGCGATCGAAGGCTGGTACGTGCCGCGTTACGTGATCGAAGGCGACGCCAAACGCAAACTCGAAGCCAAGGCGCCGGACCTGAAAAACATCGCCGACCTGGGCAAATACGCCGCCATCTTCAAGGACGCCGAAGAGCCTTCCAAGGGCCGCTTCTACAACTGCCCGGCCGGCTGGACCTGCGAGCTGGACAACAGCGAAATGCTGAAAAGCTACGGCCTGGAAAACAGCTACACCAACTTCCGCCCGGGCACCGGTCCGGCGCTGGATGCGGCGGTGCTGTCGAGCTACAAGCGTGGCGAGCCGATCCTGTTCTACTACTGGTCGCCAACCCCGCTGATGGGCCAGATCGACGCAGTCAAACTGGAAGAAAAAGCGGGCGTCGACAAGACCGTGACCATCAAGGTCGGTCTGTCCAAGACCTTCCACGAGCAAGCGCCGGAGCTGGTGGCCGTGCTGGAAAAGGTCAACCTGCCGATCGACCTGCTGAACCAGAACCTGGGCCGCATGGCGAAGGAACGTATCGAGTCGCCAAAACTGGCGAAAATCTTCCTCAAGGAACATCCTGAGGTCTGGCATGCGTGGGTGAGTGAAGACGCTGCCAAGAAAATCGACGCGGCGCTGTAGGTCGAATTCCTCCCGGCCAACCGAGAGGCTGGCCGGGGTGTTCGCCGCAATCGCTTGATTGAGTTTCCTGATTGAGAGCCGCTTATGTTTCCCGAAAGCTTTACCTTTTCCATCGCCGACTGGGTCAACGGTTGGGTCGATGCGCTGGTCACCAACTACGGCGATGTGTTCCGCCATATCTCCGACACCCTGCTGTGGGCCATCGTCAATCTTGAAGGCCTGCTGCGCGCCGCGCCGTGGTGGTTGATGCTGGCCATCGTCGGCGTCGTGGCCTGGCATGCGACGCGCAAAGTCGTGACCACCGCCGTGATCGTCGGTCTGTTGTTCCTGGTCGGCGCTGTCGGTCTGTGGGACAAGTTGATGCAGACCCTCGCGCTGATGATGGTGGCGACGGTCATTTCGGTGCTGATCGGCGTACCGCTGGGGATTCTCTCGGCGCGCAGCAATCGCCTGCGTTCGGTGCTGATGCCGCTGCTCGACATCATGCAGACCATGCCGAGCTTCGTGTACCTGATTCCGGTGCTGATGCTGTTCGGCCTGGGCAAGGTGCCGGCGATTTTCGCCACCGTGATCTACGCCGCGCCGCCGCTGATCCGCCTGACCGATTTGGGCATCCGCCAGGTCGACGGCGAAGTGATGGAAGCGATCAACGCCTTCGGCGCCAACCGCTGGCAGCAACTGTTCGGCGTGCAACTGCCGCTGGCCCTGCCGAGCATCATGGCCGGGATCAACCAGACCACCATGATGGCCCTGTCGATGGTGGTGATCGCCTCGATGATCGGCGCCCGTGGCCTGGGTGAAGATGTGCTGGTGGGCATTCAGACCCTCAACGTCGGACGTGGCCTGGAAGCCGGTCTGGCGATCGTGATTCTCGCAGTGGTCATCGACCGCATTACCCAGGCGTATGGTCGGCCACGGCATGAGGTGAGCAAATGAGCAACGCAACCGTGAGCAAGATCGAAGTCAAAAACGTCTTCAAGATTTTCGGCAGCCGCGCCAAGGACGCCCTGGCGATGGTCGGCCAGGGCAAGACCAAGGATCAGGTGCTGAACGAAACCGGTTGCGTGGTCGGGGTCAACGACTTGTCCCTGAGCATCGGCACCGGCGAAATCTTCGTGATCATGGGCCTGTCCGGCTCCGGAAAATCGACGCTGGTGCGCCACTTCAACCGCCTGATCGACCCGACCAGCGGCGCGATCCTGGTGGACGGCGTGGATATCCTGCAATACGACATGGACGCCTTGCGCGAATTTCGTCGGCACAAGATCAGCATGGTGTTCCAGAGCTTCGGCCTGCTGCCGCACAAGACCGTGCTCGACAACGTCGCCTACGGCCTGAAAGTGCGTGGCGAGACCAAGCAGCTGTGCGCCGAACGCGCGCTGCACTGGATCAACACCGTGGGTCTCAAGGGCTACGAAAACAAATACCCGCACCAGCTCTCCGGCGGCATGCGCCAGCGTGTGGGTCTGGCCCGGGCATTGGCGGCGGACACCGACATCATCCTGATGGACGAAGCGTTCAGTGCGCTGGATCCGCTGATCCGCGCCGAGATGCAGGACCAGTTGCTGGAGCTGCAAAAGACCCTGCACAAGACCATCGTCTTCATCACCCACGACCTCGACGAGGCCGTGCGCATCGGCAACCGCATCGCGATCCTCAAGGACGGCCGCCTGATCCAGGTCGGCACGCCGAAAGAGATCCTGCACTCGCCGGCGGACGAATATGTCGACCGCTTCGTGCAGCGGCGGGCGGCGGTGGTCTGATCTGAGTTTTGCAGTGCACAGACTGGCCTCATCGCGGGCAAGCCCGCTCCCACAGGGATTGTGTGAGCAGCGGAGATTCTGTGGGAGCTGGCTTGCCAGCGATGAGGCCGGTGAAGCTGCATCAAAATTATGGTTGAGGTAAGTGATGTCCCAGGCTGAAAAAGTCGTTATCGCCGACGCTACGATGCGTTGGCAGGATGTGGTCGCAGTCGCCCGTCACGGAGCGCAGCTCGAGCTGTCGGCGCAGACCTGGGCGCGCATTGAAAACGCGCAGGGCATCGTCCAGCGTATCGTTGCCAGCGGCGAGCGCGCCTATGGTGTGAACACCGGTCTCGGTGCGCTGTGCAACGTTTCGCTGAAAGACGAGCAGCTCAGTCAGCTGTCGCGCAACACCTTGCTCAGCCATGCCTGCGGCGTTGGTCCGGTACTGGCCGACGAGCAGACCCGCGCAATCATGTGCGCCGCGATCCGCAACTACAGCCACGGCAAATCCGGCATTCATCGTCGGGTGGTCGAAGCGCTGCTGGCGCTGCTCAATCGCGGCATCACCCCGCAAGTGCCGTCGCAGGGTTCGGTGGGTTACCTGACCCACATGGCGCACATCGGCATCGCGCTGCTGGGCGTGGGCAATGTCAGCTATCGCGGGCAGGTGGTTTCTGCGCAGCAGGCGCTGGCCGAAGAGGGCCTGCAACCGGTTCAGCTCGGGGCGAAGGACGGTCTGTGTCTGGTCAACGGTACGCCGTGCATGACCGGCCTCGGTTGCCTGGCGATCGCCGACTCCACGCGTCTGCTGCAATGGGCCGACGTGATCGGCGCCATGAGCTTCGAGGCCCAGCGCGGCCAGATCGCCGCGTTCGATGCCGAGATCATTGCGCTCAAGCCGCATCCGGGCATGCAGCAGGTCGGCGTCAATTTGCGCGCCTTGCTCGATGGCAGTGAAGTGATTGCGTCGAGCAAAGGCATTCGCACTCAGGATGCACTGAGCATCCGTTCGATCCCGCAGGTGCACGGCGCCGCCCGCGATCAGCTGGAACACGCGATCAAGCAGATCGAAACCGAACTCAACGGCTGCACCGACAACCCGTTGCTGCTGGGCACGCCGGATGACTTCCGGGTGATGTCCCAGGCCAATCCGCACGGGCAATCGGTGGCGCTGGCGGCGGATCTGCTGGCGATTGCGATGGCCGAAATCGGCTCGATTGCCGAGCGGCGTCTGGATCGCCTGATCAACCCGCACGTCAGCGGTCTGCCGGCGTTTCTGGTGGCCAATCCGGGGGTGAACTCCGGGATGATGATCGTGCAATACGTCGCCGCGTCGCTGTGCGCGGAAAACCGCCAGTTGGCGCAACCGGCGGTGCTCGACAACTATGTCACCTCGGGCCTGCAGGAAGACCACTTGAGCATGGGCACCAACGCCGCGCTGAAGCTGCACCGCGCGCTGGAAAACTGCACGCAGATCCTCGCCATCGAATACCTGCTGGCGGCCCAGGCGTTTGAATTCCTCAAGGAACAGCGATTCGGCGCCGGCACCGATACCGCCTGGCGACTGCTGCGCGAAAAAGTCCCGGCCTACGATCAGGACCGCTGGCTGGCGCCGGACATCGCCGCTGCTGCAGGCGTTCTGAAAGACCCGGATCTGCTGCACAACGCATTACCCAATCTGCACTGACAACTACCCATACCAGCGTGCCAAGGCGCGGATCGTCCAAAAGACGAGAGGCGACGGATAACGGAATGCTCCGGAGCGACTGGTAGTTAATAACAATGCCTCAAAAGGAGCATTTAAATGACTGCGCTGAACCTGATCCCCGGCCAACTGAGCCTGGCCCAACTGCGTGACGTTTATCAGAACCCGGTCAAGCTGACCCTCGACAACAGCGCCAGCGCGCAGATCGAAGCCAGCGTGGCCTGCGTCGAGCAGATCCTCGCGGAAAACCGCACCGCCTACGGCATCAACACCGGTTTCGGCCTGCTGGCCTCCACCCGCATCGCCAGCGAAGACCTGGAAAACCTCCAGCGCTCGCTGGTGCTGTCCCACGCCGCCGGCGTCGGCCAGCCGATCAGCGATGAGCTGGTGCGCCTGATCATGGTACTCAAGGTCAACAGCCTCAGCCGTGGTTTCTCCGGCATCCGTCGCGTGGTGATCGATGCGCTGATCGCCCTGATCAACGCCGAGGTTTACCCACACATTCCGCTGAAAGGTTCGGTCGGTGCCTCCGGCGACCTGGCGCCATTGGCGCACATGTCGCTGGTGCTGCTGGGCGAAGGCAAGGCGCGCTACAAGGGCGAGTGGATGGAAGCGACCGAAGCCCTGAAAGTCGCCGGTCTGACGCCGCTGACGCTGGCGGCGAAAGAAGGTCTGGCGCTGCTCAACGGCACTCAGGTGTCCACCGCATTCGCGTTGCGTGGTCTGTTCGAAAGTGAAGACCTGTTCGCTGGCGCACTGGCGCTGGGCGGTCTGACGGTGGAAGCGGTGCTCGGCTCGCGTTCGCCGTTCGATGCTCGCATCCACGCCGCCCGTGGCCAGAAAGGCCAGATCGACGCCGCTGCCGCTTACCGCGATCTGCTGGGCGAACGCAGCGAAGTCTCCGACTCGCACCAGAACTGTGAAAAGGTGCAGGACCCGTACTCGCTGCGTTGCCAGCCGCAAGTCATGGGTGCGTGCCTGACCCAGTTCCGCCAGGCCGCCGAAGTGCTGGCTGTCGAAGCCAACGCCGTATCCGACAACCCGCTGGTGTTCGCGGCCGAAGGCGACGTGATTTCCGGCGGCAACTTCCACGCCGAGCCGGTAGCCATGGCCGCTGACAACATGGCCCTGGCCATTGCCGAAATCGGTTCCCTGAGCGAGCGTCGTATCTCGCTGATGATGGACAAGCACATGTCGCAACTGCCGCCGTTCCTGGTGGCCAATGGCGGCGTGAACTCCGGCTTCATGATCGCCCAGGTGACCGCTGCGGCCCTGGCCAGCGAGAACAAGGCGCTGTCCCATCCGCATTCGGTGGACAGCCTGCCGACTTCCGCCAACCAGGAAGACCACGTGTCGATGGCCCCGGCCGCTGGCAAGCGCCTGTGGGAAATGGCTGAGAATACCCGCGGGATTCTTGCGGTGGAGTGGC
The DNA here is from genome assembly GCF_039695385.1 of Pseudomonas sp. 9.2(2024). NCBI lineage: Bacteria > Pseudomonadati > Pseudomonadota > Gammaproteobacteria > Pseudomonadales > Pseudomonadaceae > Pseudomonas > Pseudomonas sp. 9.2(2024). Next base: position 647,956 of record NZ_CP155585.1, read on the forward strand.
TGGCGGCGGTGCAGGGGCTTGATCTGCGCAACGGCCTGAAAACTTCGGCCAAACTGGAACTGGCCCGAGGGATTCTGCGTCGCGAAGTGCCGTTCTACGAGAAGGACCGCTTCTTCGCGCCGGATATCAACGCGGCGACCGAACTGTTGGCTTCGCGGGTCCTGACTGAACTGGTTCCGGCGAAGTTGCTGCCTAGTTTGTAAGCGTTTTTTCAGGGGGATTTTTGTCGTCCGGGAAACCGATCCCCCTCACCCCAGCCCTCTCCCCCAAGGGGGAGAGGGGGAAAGGGAGCAGATCTTCATCGTTTTCAGAACCTGAGTTCGACTCAAGAATTTCAGGTCGATGTACCTCGAAAGAGCAACCCGGTCAGTCCCCTCTCCCTCCGGGAGAGGGTTAGGGTGAGGGGGCTTTTGAAGGCTGCCCACCAAACAGAATCCAACGGAGGCTCACAGTGAAAACCCTCTGGCAACACTGCCACGTCGCAACCATGGCGCAAGGCGTCTACTCGATCATCGAGGATGCGGCCATCGTGACGTCCGGTGCACTCATCGAGTGGATTGGCCCGCGCAGCCAATTGCCGTCAGGCGAATACCCGGCGGTCAATGACCTGCAAGGCGCGTGGGTCACCCCCGGCCTGATCGATTGCCACACTCACACCGTGTTCGGCGGCAACCGCAGCGGCGAGTTCGAGAAGCGCCTGCAAGGCGTCAGCTATGCCGAAATCGCAGCGGCCGGCGGCGGCATCGCCAGCACCGTGCGTGCCACGCGTGAGGCCTCGGAAGACGAGCTGTTCGCCAGCGCCGCCAAACGTCTGAAAAGCCTGATGCGCGACGGCGTGACCACGGTCGAAATGAAGTCCGGCTACGGCCTCGATCTGGCCAGCGAGCGCAAGATCCTGCGGGTCATCCGTCGCCTCGCCGACGAACTGCCGATCAGCGTGCGCAGCACTTGTCTGGCTGCTCACGCATTGCCGCCGGAATATAAAGATCGCGCCGACGATTACATCGATCACATCTGCGCCGAAATGCTGCCAGCGCTGGCCGCCGAAGGCCTGGTGGATGCGGTGGATGCGTTCTGCGAATACCTGGCGTTCTCCCCGGAGCAGGTCGAGCGGGTGTTCATCGCCGCGCAAGAACTCGGTCTGCCGGTGAAGCTGCACGCCGAACAATTGTCGTCGCTGCATGGCTCCAGCCTGGCCGCGCGCTATCACGCATTGTCCGCCGATCACCTGGAGTTCATGGACGAAGCCGACGCCATCGCCATGGCCGAATCCGACACCGTCGCAGTGCTGTTGCCGGGCGCGTTCTACTTCCTGCGCGAAACCCAGTTGCCGCCGATGGACGCCCTGCGCAAACACAAAGTGAAAATCGCCATCGCCAGCGACCTCAACCCCGGCACCTCGCCGGCGCTGTCGTTGCGCCTGATGCTGAACATGGCCTGCACTTGTTTCCGCATGACCCCGGAAGAAGCCCTGGCCGGCGCCACGATTCACGCGGCGCAAGCCCTGGGCATGGCCGATACCCACGGTTCGCTGGAAGTCGGCAAGGTCGCGGATTTTGTCGCCTGGCAGATCGACCGCCCGGCGGATCTGGCGTACTGGCTGGGTGGTGAACTGGATAAACGCGTCGTCCGTCACGGCGTTGAATCAAGTCTGTAGGAGAGCGGTTGTGGATAAGGTTCTGAACTTCAAACAAGGTCGCGTGCCGCTGCTGATCAGCATGCCCCACGCCGGTGTGCGCCTGACTCCGGCGGTCGAGGCCGGGTTGATCCCGGACGCGAAAAGCCTGCCGGACACCGACTGGCACATTCCGCAGCTCTACGACTTCGCCGCCGAACTGGGCGCCAGCACCCTGGCGGCCGAGTACTCGCGGTTCGTCATCGACCTCAACCGGCCGTCCGACGACAAACCGCTGTACGCCGGCGCCACCACCGGTCTGTTCCCGGCGACGCTGTTCGATGGCATTCCGTTGCTCAAGGAAGGCAAAGAGCCGTCGAAAGAAGAGCGTGCGACGTACCTGGAGCAGATCTGGACGCCGTACCACCGCACCTTGCAGGAAGAGCTGGCGCGGCTGAAGGTCGAGTTCGGTTACGCGCTGCTGTTCGATGCACACTCGATCCGTTCGATCATCCCGCACCTGTTCGACGGCAAGCTGCCGGATTTCAACCTTGGCACCTTCAATGGCGCCAGTTGCGATCCACAACTGGCCACACAACTGGAAGCGATCTGCGCCCGCCACGACGCTTACAGCCATGTGCTGAACGGACGCTTCAAGGGCGGCCACATCACCCGTCACTACGGCAACCCGGCCGAGAACATCCACGCCGTGCAACTGGAGCTGGGCCAGTGCACCTACATGGAAGAGTTCGAGCCGTTCCGCTACCGCGCCGATCTGGCGGAGCCGACGCGTGTGGTGCTGAAGGAATTGCTGCAAGGGCTGCTTGCCTGGGGCAAGACCCACTACACCGCATAAAACTCTGTGGGAGCGAGCTTGCTCGCGATAGCGGTCTGACAGTGAAAGTTCTGGTGACTGACACGACGCCATCGCGAGCAAGCTCGCTCCCACAGTTTTTGTGGTGACCACAGGTTTGTGCACGGCCTGGGTCGCCACCGTGCAAATCCCGGTCGCCACAGTTCGCTTTTCCCGCTCGTCTGCTGCGTAATGTTTCGGCCACGGTGCAAGAAGACACCGATCCGAACAATAACCCGCTGCCGCACGAGACGATCCCTCATGAAAAAACTGTTCACTCGTTGTGCGTTAATCCTCACCGGCAGTGCGCTGCTCAGCGCCGGCGCCCTGGCTTCCGACGATGCATCCTGCAAAACCGTGCGCATGGGCGTGGTCAACTGGACCGACGTGATCGCCACCAGCGGCATGGCCGACGTGCTGCTCAACGGCCTCGGCTACGAAAGCAAACAGACCAGCGCCGTGCAGCAAATCATCTTCGCCGGCATCCGCGACAAGCGTCTGGACATCTTCCTCGGCTACTGGAAACCGGCGATGGACAAGAACATCGCGCCGTTCCTCGCCGCCAATCAGGTCAAAGTCATGGACAAACCAAGCCTGGCCGACGCCCAGGCGACGCTGGCGGTTCCGGATTACGTGGCGGCGGCGGGGCTGAAGACCTTTGGCGACATCGCGAAATTCAAGGATCAACTCGGCGCCAAAATCTACGGCATCGAGCCCGGCAGCGGCGCCAACACCACGATCAAGACCATGATCGAAACCAACCACTTCGGCCTGAAGGATTTCAAGATCATTGAATCCGGTGAGGCCGGCATGCTCGCCGCCGTGCAACGAGCGGTAAACCGCAAGGAATTCGTGGTATTCGTCGGCTGGACCCCGCACCCGATGAACATCAACATGAAAATCACCTACCTGACCGGCAGCGAAGACGTCTACGGCCCGAACGAAGGCGCCGCCACCGTTTCCACCGTCACCGCGCCGGACTACGCCGAGCGCTGCCCGAACGTCCATCGACTGCTGGAAAACCTGACCTTCACCGCCGCCCAGGAAAGCCAGTTGATGGTGCCGATCATGGAGCGCAAGACCCCTCAGGAAGTGGCGAAGACCTGGCTGCGTGAGCATCCCGAAGATCTGCAACGCTGGCTGGCGGGTGTCAGCAGTTTTGACGGCAAGGACGGCGTGGCCACGGTTCAGGCCAGCCTGAAAAACTGATGGGCACTTATCCACTCTCGCCGTCGATGGCGGCGTTCGTCGCCAGAACCGAAAGCTTCGCCAGCGATGACAGCAGCCTCGGCGGATTGCGCAAATCCTATGACGCCATGTGCCGCGCGTTCACGCCCGAACGGCCGACGGGTCTGGAGGTGGTGGATTTCCAGTTGAGCGGGGTGGCGGTGCGTTCGTATCGCCCGCCTGTCCGGCCATCGGCCAGTGGCTGGCCGTGCGTGTTGTATCTGCACGGCGGCGGTTGGGTGGTCGGCGGGCTGGATTCCCATGACTTCATCTGCTGCGAGCTGGCGATGGCGCTCGGGGCAATGGTGGTGGCGGTGGATTACCGGCTGGCGCCGGAGCATCCGTTCCCGGCCGGTTTCGAGGATTGCCTGAGCGTCTGGCGCGCGTTGCGCAGCGGACCGTTCTGGTTCGATCCCGGACGGATGCTGGTGGCGGGCGACAGCGCCGGCGGCAATCTGGCGGCGGCGCTGTGCCTGGCGCTGCGCGATGCCGGCGAGCCGCTGCCGGGCGCGCAGGTCTTGATCTATCCGGGGATGGGAGGCGACGCACAGTTAGCGTCACGCAGCGAATGCGCCGATGCGCCGTTGCTCGCCAGCAGCGATGTCGATTGCTATCACGCCTTGTATCTGCGCGGCACCGCGAAGCCGAACGCCTATGCGATGCCGTTGCTGGCCGGGGACTTCAGCGGTTTGCCCCCGGCCTGGATTGCCGTGGCGCAGTTCGATCCATTGCGTGACGACGGCGTGTGCTACGCCGAACGGCTGAACGCGGCGGGAGTCGACGCGGTGCTGTACTACGGCGAAGGGCTGGTTCACGGCTGCCTGCGGGCGCGGCATCAGGTCGCCGAGGTCGATCGTCTCTTTGAGAACCTGCTGGGGTTCATGGCTGACAAATTGTGACAGCGCACGGGCATGCTCATTGACGTAAATCGGGTTTATGATGCCGGACGGCAGAATAATAGAAGTCCCCCCAGGGATGACCTCGACCCCTTACGGAGCGCGCAATGCAGACTTTGTTTCCGCAGATCAAACCTCACGCACGGCACGATCTGGCCGTCGATGACACCCACACGCTGTACGTCGACGAAAGCGGTTCACCGGAAGGTTTGCCGGTGGTGTTCATCCACGGAGGTCCCGGCGCCGGGTGCGACGCCCAGAGTCGCCGCTATTTTGATCCGAACCTGTATCGCATTGTCACCTTCGACCAGCGCGGTTGCGGTCGCTCCACGCCCCACGCCAGTCTGGAAAACAACACCACCTGGGATCTGGTCGAAGACCTCGAGCGTATTCGTAAACACCTGGGCATCGACAAATGGGTGCTGTTCGGCGGCTCCTGGGGTTCGACCCTGGCGCTGGCCTACGCGCAGACCCACCCGGAACGCGTGCATGGGCTGATCCTGCGCGGGATCTTTCTCTGCCGTCCGCAGGAAATCGAATGGTTCTACCAGGCCGGCGCCAGCCGTCTGTTCCCCGATTACTGGCAGGACTACCTCGCGCCGATTCCGCTGGACGAGCGTGACGACCTGCTCAGCGCTTTCCACAAACGCCTGACTGGCAACGACCAGATCGCCCAGATGCACGCGGCCAAGGCCTGGTCGACCTGGGAAGGGCGCACCGCGACCCTGCGGCCGAACCCGCTGGTGGTCGACCGTTTCTCCGAACCGCAGCGCGCCTTGTCGATCGCGCGGATCGAATGCCACTACTTCACCAACAATGCGTTTCTTGAGCCGAACCAGCTGATCCGCGACATGGGCAAGATCGCCCATCTGCCGGGCGTGATCATCCACGGCCGCTACGACGTGATCTGCCCGCTCGACAACGCCTGGGAACTGCATCAGGCCTGGCCGAACAGCGAGCTGCAGGTGATCCGCGATGCCGGCCACGCCGCGTCCGAACCGGGCATCACCGATGCACTGGTGCGCGCCGCCAGCAAAATGGCCCGTCGTCTGCTCGACCTGCCGCCCGAAGAAGCATGAAGGGTCTTTTGCAGCGCGTGAAAGGCGCGCGGGTCGAAGTGGCGGGCGAGGTGGTTGGCAGTGTCGATCAGGGTTTGCTGGTGCTGGTGGCGGTCGAACCCGACGACACGCCGGCCAGCGCCGACAAACTTCTGCATAAGCTGCTTAACTATCGAGTGTTCAGTGACGCCGAGGGCAAGATGAATCTGTCCCTGGCGGATGTGGGCGGCGGGTTGCTGCTGGTCTCTCAGTTCACCCTCGCTGCCGACACCAAAAGCGGGTTGCGCCCGAGTTTTTCGACCGCCGCCCCTCCGGCGCTGGGCGAAGAATTATTCGACTATCTATTAAGCAGAGCGAAACAGATGCATGGCACAGTGGCATCAGGTAGATTCGGCGCGGATATGCAGGTGCACCTGGTCAATGATGGCCCGGTAACCTTCCTGTTACAGACATGAAAGCGCTTGAAACATCTTTTTAAGGGCTTTTCGACTGAAAACAGGGAATTTTCGCGATAAATACTTTGTTACCCCTGATGCGTTGTCACGCGGGCTACTAGATAATCGCGCGCTACGGGGATCAGCGTTCGTTGGTCCATTTTGACTTAGGTAGAGACTTGTCCGGATCCGATTGGGGAATCATTTTGACCCAGCGGAGTCGGAACAATGCTCGCCAACTTGGCAAGGGTGCCCTGAAAGGTCGGTTTTTTTGTACCGAATCCCTCACAGGCACTTCATCTGGCCGTTGGTTTATTGATCTGTTTTCGGCGAGGGTTGCTCGTGATTGTTAGTCCCTGTAATGCAGCAAAATTGTCTGCCAAACGCTTGCGCAGCGCTCTGGTAGCGGGCTCGGCAGTACTCTGCCTGCTCAGCGCCGGCCAGCTTTGGGCATTCAATCTTGACGATGTGTCGGCCAAGGCCAAAGAGCTGGCCGGGCAGAAGTTCGAAGCCCCGCGCAGCAACCTGCCAAACGAATTCCGTGAAATGAAATTCGCGGACTATCAAAAGATTCGTTTCCGCACCGAAAAAGCCGAATGGGCCGACCAGAAGACCCCGTTCAAGCTGTCCTTCTATCATCAGGGCATGCACTTCGATACGCCGGTGAAAATCAACGAAATCACCGCGAACACCGTCGAAGAGATCAAATACGATCCTAGCCGTTTCGATTTCGGCGACCTGCAGTTCGATCCTAAGGCCACCGAACAACTGGGCTACGCCGGTTTCCGTGTCCTGTACCCGATCAACAAGGCTGACAAGCAAGACGAAATCATGACCATGCTGGGCGCGAGCTACTTCCGCGTTGTCGGCAAGGGTCACACCTACGGTCTGTCGGCCCGTGGTCTGGCGATCGATACCGCTTTGCCGTCCGGCGAAGAATTCCCGCGTTTTCGCGAGTTCTGGATTCAGCAGCCGAAGCCGGGCGACAAGCACCTGGTGATCTTCGCCCTGCTGGATTCGCCACGTGCGACCGGCGCCTACCGTCTGATCCTGCGTCCGGGCAGCGACACCATCGTCGACGTCAAGGGCCAGATGTACCTGCGTGACAAGGTCGGCAAGCTCGGCATCGCGCCGCTGACCAGCATGTTCCTGTTCGGCGCCAACCAGCCGTCGAAAGTGCTCAACTACCGTCGTGAACTGCACGACTCCAGCGGTCTGTCGATCCATGCCGGCAACGGCGAGTGGATCTGGCGCCCACTGAACAACCCGAAACATTTGGCTGTCAGCCAGTTCAGCGTCGAAAACCCGCGTGGTTTCGGTCTGCTGCAACGTGGCCGTGACTTCAGCCACTACGAAGACCTCGACGACCGCTACGACAAGCGCCCAAGCGCCTGGATCGAGCCGAAGGGCGACTGGGGCAAAGGCACCGTCGATCTGGTCGAGATCCCGACCGCCGACGAAACCAACGACAACATCGTTGCGTTCTGGAGCCCGGAAAAACTGCCGGAGCCAGGCCAGCCGCTGGACTTCGCCTACCGCATGCACTGGACCATCGACGAAGCCGCGCTGCACGCGCCGGACAGCGCCTGGGTCAACCAGACCCTGCGTTCGACCGGTGACGTCAAGCAATCGAACCTGATCCGTCAGCCGGATGGCAGCGTTGCCTACCTGGTCGACTTCGAGGGCCCGTCCCTGGCCGCCCTGGCCCCGGATGCAGACGTTCGCAGCCAGGTCAGCGTCGGCGACAACGCCGAACTGGTCGAGAACAGCGTGCGCTACAACCCGGAAACCAAGGGCTGGCGCCTGACCCTGCGGATGAAGATCAAGGACCCGAGCAAGTCCACCGAGATGCGCGCAGCTCTGGTGCAGCCAGTGGTCACCGCTGATCTGGCCAAGTCTTCGGTGCCGACGTCCAACTCGTCGGTAGCCAAGGCCGACAAGGTTGCCGCCAAGCAACAAGAGAAAGCCGACAAGGAAGCCAAGGCCGCCGAGGCCAAACAGGCCGACGCCAAGCCGGTTGCAGATGCCAAGGACAAGGCCAACAAAGACGCCAAGCAGCCAGCCGCTGCGGACGCAGCCCCAGCCACACCGGAATCGGCACCGACTGAAGAAGTCCTGACCGAGACCTGGAGCTATCAGTTGCCTGCCGATGAGTAACTCTCAAGTACAGCCAGAGACTCTGTCCGAGTACCTGGCGCATCTGCCGATGACCGACGAGCAGCGCGCGGAACTCGCGGGCTGCCAGTCCTTCAGCGAATTGCATGAACGCCTGTCGTCCAAGACCTTTGACGCGCCGACCGAAGCCGCCCAGGCTTCGGTGGGCAAGCGCCTGACCCTGAGCACCGCCGAAGAGCTGGAAGACGCGGAAATGCTGGTGCTCGACGCCAGCGGCCGGGTCAGCATGAAGGCCACGCCGCCGATCCGTCGGACCAAGGTCGTGCCGGAGCCGTGGCGCACCAACATTCTGGTGCGTGGCTGGCGCCGCCTGACCGGCCGGACCAACCCGCCGCAACCGCCGAAGGACGCCAATGTGCTGCCGGCGGCGCGGTGGCGCACGGTCGGTTCGATCCGTCGCTACATTCTGCTGGTGCTGATGCTGGGTCAGACCATCGTCGCCGGCTGGTACATGAAAGGCATCATGCCGTACCAGGGCTGGTCGTTCGTCGATCTGGAAGAAGTCCTGCATCAACCGCTGCTGCAAACCGCCACGCAAGTGCTGCCATATGCGCTGCAGACCAGCATCCTGATCATGTTCGGGATTCTGTTCTGCTGGGTGTCGGCCGGTTTCTGGACCGCGCTGATGGGCTTCCTCGAATTGCTTACCGGCCACGATAAATACCGGATCTCCGGTAAAAGTGCCGGCAACGAGCCGATTCCGAAAGACGCGCGCACCGCACTGGTGATGCCGATCTGCAACGAAGACGTGCCTCGGGTGTTCGCCGGTCTGCGCGCGACCTTCGAGTCGGTCGCCGCTACCGGCGACCTGGACCGTTTCGACTTCTTCGTCCTCAGTGACAGTAACGACACCGACATCTGCGTTGCCGAGCAGCAGGCCTGGCTGGACGTCTGCCGTGAAGCGAAGGGCTTCGGCAAGATCTTCTATCGCCGCCGTCGCCGTCGCGTCAAACGCAAGAGCGGTAACCTCGACGACTTCTGCCGTCGCTGGGGCGGTGACTATAAGTACATGGTCGTACTCGACGCCGACTCGGTCATGAGCGGCGAGTGCCTGACCAGTCTGGTGCGCCTGATGGAGGCCACTCCGGACGCCGGCATCATCCAGACCGCGCCGCGCGCTTCGGGCATGGACACGCTGTATGCACGCATGCAGCAGTTCGCCACTCGCGTGTACGGTCCGCTGTTCACCGCCGGCCTGCACTTCTGGCAGCTGGGTGAATCCCACTACTGGGGTCACAACGCGATCATCCGCATGAAGCCGTTCATCGACCACTGCGCTCTGGCGCCGTTGCCGGGCAAGGGTGCGTTCTCCGGTGCGATCCTCTCTCACGACTTCGTTGAAGCGGCGCTGATGCGCCGTGCCGGCTGGGGCGTGTGGATTGCCTACGATCTGCCGGGCAGCTACGAAGAACTGCCGCCGAACCTGCTCGATGAACTCAAGCGTGACCGTCGCTGGTGCCACGGCAACCTGATGAACTTCCGTCTGTTCCTGGTAAAAGGCATGCACCCGGTGCACCGCGCGGTGTTTCTGACTGGCGTGATGTCTTACCTGTCGGCGCCGCTGTGGTTCTTCTTCCTGGTGTTGTCGACCGCGCTGCTGGCGGTGAACACGCTGATGGAGCCGCAGTACTTCCTCGAACCGCGTCAGCTCTATCCGCTGTGGCCACAATGGCACCCGGACAAGGCGATCGCGCTGTTCTCGACGACCATCGTGCTGCTGTTCCTGCCGAAGCTGTTGAGCATCATCCTGATCTGGGCCAAGGGCGCGAAAGAGTTCGGCGGCAAGTTCAAGGTGACCCTGTCGATGCTGCTGGAGATGCTGTTCTCCATGCTGCTGGCGCCGGTGCGGATGATTTTCCACACCCGTTTCGTTCTGGCCGCGTTCCTCGGCTGGGCCGCGACCTGGAATTCTCCGCAGCGTGACGACGACTCGACGCCATGGAGCGAAGCGGTCAAGCGTCACGGTCCGCAGACCCTGCTGGGCTTCTTCTGGGCGCTGCTGGTGATCTGGCTGAACCCGAGCTTCCTGTGGTGGCTGGTGCCGATCGTCGGTTCGCTGATGCTGTCGATTCCGGTGTCGGTGATTTCCAGCCGCGTCGGTCTGGGCCTCAAATCCCGTGACGAAAGCCTGTTCCTCATCCCCGAGGAATACAATCCGCCACAGGAGCTGCTGGCCACCGATCAGTACACCCACGAAAACCGCTGGCACGCACTGAACGACGGCTTCGTCCGCGCCGTGGTCGATCCGCAGCAGAACGCCCTGGCGTGCTCGCTGGCGACCTCGCGTCACGGTCAGGCCGAGCCGATCGAATGGCTACGTCAGGAACGTGTGCGTCACGCGATCAAGGTCGGCCCGGCCGGGCTGAACAACCATGATCGCCTGCAACTGCTGAGCGATCCGGTGGCCCTGGCCCGTCTGCACGAGCAGGTGTGGGCCGAAGGTCATGCCGAGTGGCTGGACGCATGGCGGGCTTCGGTGAAAGCTGATCCTCATGCACCGCTGCTGCCGCTCAAGCCTGTGAGCTTGCAGGCGCAACCGGCCTGATGCAGAAACCCCGCGAAAGCGGGGTTTTTTATGTCCAGAAAAAGAGCCCCCCTCACCCTAACCCTCTCCCGGAGGGAGAGGGGACTGACCGAGTTGAATGCTCGAGTTACGCCGACGTGAGATACCGAGTTGAACTCCGGTCTGGAAGACAACGAAGATCGGCTCCCTTTCCCCCTCTCCCCTCTGGGGAGAGGGCTGGGGTGAGGGTCGGCCCTTGAATGTTAAACAAATCGTCCATTAAACCTTGTGCAAAAAATCGAGTGCGTTAGCATCCGTCCCCGAATTGGCGCACCCGGACAATCTTGTCCATTTCTGTCGGTTTTCGCGCCGCAAACGCAATGGTTTTGGGGACTTGAAGATGAAGAAGTATCTGTCGATGCTGCTGGTCGGCGTCACGGCACTGGTTGCAGTCAATGCGGCGCAGGCCGGCGCCATCGACGACGCGGTCAAGCGTGGCTCGTTGAAAGTCGGCATGGATCCGACCTACATGCCGTTCGAAATGACCAACAAGCGCGGCGAAATCATCGGTTTCGAAGTCGACATCCTCAAAGCCATGACCAAGGCGATGGGCGTCAAGCTGGAGCTGGTCTCCACCGGCTACGACGGGATCATCCCGGCGCTGATGACCGACAAGTTCGACATGATCGGCAGCGGCATGACCCTGACCCAGGAGCGCAACCTGCGCCTGAACTTCAGCGAACCGTTCATCGTGGTCGGCCAGACCCTGCTGATCCGTAAAGAGCTGGAAGGCACCATCAAGTCCTACAAAGACCTGAACACCGCCGACTACCGCATCACTTCCAAGCTCGGCACCACCGGCGAGATGGTCGCCAAGAAGCTGATCTCCAAGGCCAAGTACCACGGTTACGACAACGAGCAGGAAGCCGTGCTCGACGTGGTCAACGGCAAGGCTGACGCCTTTATCTACGACGCGCCGTACAACGTGGTCGCGGTGAACAAGGTCGGCGCCGGCAAACTGGTGTTCCTCGACAAGCCGTTCACCTACGAGCCGCTGGCCTTCGGTCTGAAGAAGGGCGACTACGACAGCATCAACTTCATCAACAACTTCCTGCACCAGATCCACGAAGACGGCACCTACGATCGCATCCATGACAAGTGGTTCAAGAGCACCGAGTGGCTCAAGGACATGGAATAAGGCCCGCCCGCTGATCGTTCCCACGCTTTGCGTGGGAACGCCGCCCGGGACGCTCCGCGTCCCTTAGCAAGCGTGACGCAGAGCGTCACAGGATGCATTCCCACGCAGAGCGTGGGAACGAGCGAATCAGAGAAACATTCAATGAAACAGAAAAAAGCCCAATGGCCCTGGCACGTCCTGACTGTGCTGGTGCTGGTCGGCCTGGCTGGCGCGTTGTATTACGCCACGTCGCTGATGTCCTACGAATGGCGCTGGAATCGCGTGCCGCAGTACTTCGCCTATCAGGCCGAGGAAACCCAGCGCGCGACCGACATTTCCACCGTCAGCGAACTGGTGCGCAAAAGTGGCAGCGCGCAGGTCACCCTGCGCAACGATGCCGGTGACGAGCAGCGCCTGACCGTCGACGAAAACAGCCTGCAATTCGCTCAGGGCGACGATGTGGCCGAAGGCGACGTCGTGGGCGTGACGCGGCATTGGGCGGCAGGTCCGCTGTTGTGGGGCCTGTGGACCACGCTTTGGCTGTCGGTGGTGTCCGGCGTGCTGGGTCTGCTGATCGGTCTGGCCACCGGGCTGTGCCGGCTGTCGAGCAACCCGACCCTGCGCGACCTGTCGACGATCTATGTCGAACTGGTGCGCGGCACGCCGCTGCTGGTGCAGATCTTCATTTTCTATTTCTTCATCGGCACGGTAATGAACCTGTCCCGGGAGTTCGCCGGGATCGCCGCGCTGTCACTGTTCACCGGCGCCTACGTGGCGGAAATCATCCGTTCCGGCGTGCAGTCGATTGCCCGCGGCCAGAACGAAGCAGCGCGTTCGCTGGGGCTGAGCGCTGGCCAGTCGATGCGTCATGTGGTGTTGCCGCAAGCGTTCAAACGCGTGCTGCCGCCGCTGGCCGGGCAGTTCATCAGTCTGGTCAAAGACACCTCGCTGGTGTCGGTGATCGCCATCACCGAGTTGCTGAAAAGCGGCCGTGAAGTCATCACCACGTCGTTCTCGCCGTTCGAGATCCTGTTCTGCGTCGCCGGCCTGTACCTGTTGATCAACCTGCCGCTGTCGAAAATCGCCAGCCGGCTTGAGCGGAGGCTCGCGCAAAGTGATTGAAGTCCGCGATCTGGTAAAAGTCTTCGACACCCGTGGGCAGGTGGTGCGCGCGGTGGATAACGTCAGCACTTCCGTGGCCAAGGGCGAAGTGCTGGTGGTGATCGGCCCGTCCGGTTCCGGCAAGTCGACCTTCCTGCGTTGCCTCAATGGTCTGGAAGAATTCGATTCCGGCTCGGTGAGCATCGACGGCCTGCAACTGGCCGACCCGAAAACCGACGTCAACGCCTATCGCCGCGAAGTCGGTATGGTGTTCCAGCATTTCAATCTGTTCCCGCACATGACCGTGCTGGAAAACCTGTGCCTGGCGCAGAAAGTCGTGCGCAAGCGCGGCCAGAAGGAAAGCGAGGCCAAGGCCCTGGCGTTGCTGGAGAAGGTCGGCATCGCCCAGAAGGCCCGCGAATACCCGTCGCGCCTGTCCGGCGGTCAGCAACAGCGGGTGGCGATTGCCCGGGCGCTGGCGATGGACCCCAAAGTAATGCTGTTCGACGAACCGACCTCGGCCCTCGACCCGGAAATGGTCGGTGAAGTGCTGGACGTGATGAAAAACCTGGCTGTGGAAGGGATGACCATGGTTTGCGTGACCCACGAAATGGGCTTCGCCCGGGAAGTGGCGGATCGGGTGCTGTTCTTCGATCACGGCAAACTGTTGGAAGACGCCTCGCCGGCGGAGTTCTTCGATGCGCCGAAGGATCCGCGAGCCCAGGCGTTCCTGCGGCAAGTCCTCTAAACGCAGGGCAAAAAAACGCAGCCACAGGCTGCGTTTTTTTATCACTGATCGTTCCCACGTCGAGGCGTCGAACCGTCTGCGTGGGAATGCCGCCCAGGACGCTCTGCGTCCCTTCGCAAGCGTGACGCGGAGCGTCACAGGATGCATTCCCACGCGGAGCGTGGGAACGATCGGGCGTCCACTTACACCTTGAACCGGCCCACCAGTGTTTGCAGGTGAGTGCCCAAACGCGCCAGCTCGACGCTGGAGGCCGCCGTCTCTTCACTGGCCGCCGAGGTCTGGTCCGAGACATCCCGCACGTTCAGCACGCTGCGGTTGATCTCTTCGGCCACGGCGCTCTGCTGCTCGGCCGCTGCGGCGATCTGCTGGTTCATCGCCTGAATCGCCGAGACGGTGCGGGTAATGCTTTCCAGCGAGCCACCGGCACGCCGGGTCAGCTCGACACTGCTGTCGGTCAGGGTGCGGCTGTTGTCCATGATCGTCGCCACTTGTTGGGTGCCGTTCTGCAGACCGACGATCAGCTCTTCGATCTCTTCCGTGGACTTCTGAGTGCGCTGGGCCAGGCTGCGGACTTCGTCGGCGACCACCGCAAAACCACGTCCGGCTTCACCGGCGCGGGCGGCCTCGATGGCGGCGTTGAGGGCCAGCAGGTTGGTTTGCTGGGCCACGGACTTGATCACGTCGAGCACGCTGCCGATCTTGTCGCTTTCGCGCTTGAGCTCGCCCATGGCCTCGGTGGAGTGGCCGACTTCGGCAGCCAGGCGTTCGATCTGGGCGATGGCCTCGCCAACCACCTTGTCGCCTTCACGGGCCTGCTGGTCAGCGGCGACCGCTGCTTCCGAAGCTTCCTCGGCGTTGCGCGCGACTTCCTGCACGGTGGCGGCCATTTCGTTCATGGCGGTGGCGACCTGGTCGGTTTCGACTTTCTGATTGTTCACCCCGGCGCTGGTCTGCTCGGTCACGGCGGACAACTCCTCGGCGGCGCTGGCGATCTGGGTCACGCCGTCGCTGATGCCGCCGATCAATTCGCGCAGGCCTTGAGTCATGCTCTGCATCGAGCGTTGCAGTTGGCCAAGTTCGTCACGGCGCAGGGATACCAGGTTGTGGGTCAGGTCACCGGCGGCCACACGCTCGGCAACTTTCAGGGTCTGCTCCAGCGGGATGATGATCTGGCGGGTGATCGCCCAAGCCGCGAGCAGACCGAAGGCCAGGGCCAGCAGGGTGGCGATCATCAGCATGTTTTTGGCGTGCGCGGCATCGGTGTCGCGGACGATGGTCTGGGATTCGGTGAGTTTCTTACTGACGTCGAGCAGGATGTCGCCTTGGGCCGACATGCGAGCCAGCGCCTTGGCGTTGTTCACCTGGGAGTCGCGGAACTGGCTGACGGCAGCGCGGTAAGCCTTCAGCGATTCGGTGGCCTGTTGCAGGTTGGCGATGTGTTGCTCGGGCAGTTTGCTCGGCAGGCTTTCCAGATTGTTCAGGGCGGCGGCGATGGCATCCAGCGCCGGCTGTTCGGCCTCGGCCTTGCCGCTGTAAGTGTAGCCGCGCACCTGATAGCGCGCCTGCTGCAGCAGTTTGCTCAGTTCGATCACGCTGTTGAATTGCGCGACGCTGTCGCCTTGCAGCAGGGATTTCTCGACTTCACTGACCTTGGCCACTGCATTGTCGGCGCTGGCGCCGAGTTTGCTGCGGGCGTCTTCACGCTGCACGGTGGCCTGAGTCATGTCGCCAAAGGCGCGTTTGTACTCGGCGACCGCCGCCAGTTGCTGATCGATCATGGCCACGTCGGACGGTTGCTCGATCATGCCGCGCGCGCTTTGCAGGCCGCTGTCGAGCTTGCCGAGCAGGTCGTTGACCGCGCCAGGGCCCTGTTCGCCACGGCGGGCTTCATAGTCCAGGCGTGCCAGGCGCAGGTCTTTGGTCAGCTCGTTGAGGCTGGAGATGAACCCGAGCTTGTCACCCCGGCTGATGATCCCGCTCATGCCGGTCCAGCCGGTGAAGGTGATCAACAGGGTCAGCAGCAGCACCAGGCCGAAACCGATTCCAAGCTTACGTTTAACGCTGACGTTTCCAAGACTCTCGGCTAACCAACGGTACATGCGACGACTCCCTCGGACCACTAATTGGACTTATGGAGAGGGTATCGGCCGGATGATGGCAATCTGTAACGCCTTTTGTCCGGCGAAGTGCTTAGAACAGAAGCGCTCAGAACAACCGGGCCAGCAGCGCGGTGACGGCGGTTTCGACCCGCAGGATTCGCTCGCCCAGTTGCACCGGTTGCAGGCCGGCCTTGGTCAGCAGATCGATTTCGTAGGGAATCCAGCCACCCTCGGGGCCGATGGCCAGGGTTACCGGTTCGTTCAGGGCGCGGGGGCAGGGCGGGAAGTTGCCCGGATGACCGACCAGGCCGAGGGTGCCGTCGGTGACGGCTGGCAGGCGGTCTTCGACGAACGGCTTGAAGCGCTTCTCGATGATGATGTCCGGCAGCACCGTGTCCCGGGCCTGTTCCAAGCCCAGGATCAGTTGTTCGCGAATCGCTTCCGGTTCGAGGAACGGCGTCTGCCAGAAGCTTTTCTCGACCCGGTAGCTGTTGACCAGAATCACCTTCGCCACGCCCATGGTCGCCACGGTCTGGAACACCCGGCGCAGCATCTTCGGCCGGGGCAGGGCGAGCACCAGGGTCAGCGGCAGTTTGGCCGGCGGCGGTTGATCGAGGGTGACTCGCAGCTCGGCTTCGCCCGCGTCCAGACGCAGCAGCTCGGCCGAGCCCATCAGCCCGTTGATACGCCCGACCCGCAGGCTGTCGCCGACTTCCGAGCGGTGGACTTCCTGCATGTGGGTCAGGCGCCGATCACGCAGCACGACGCGGTCGGCCGCGATGAAGTCGGCCTCTTCGAGCAGCAGCAGGTTCATGGCTGAGTCGCTGGCGGCTGGTCGTTGTGATCGTCGACGGTTTCTTCCGGGCGCTCGCGTTTGCTGACCAGACTGCCGAACAGGATGCCCACTTCGAACAGCATCCACATCGGCACGGCCAGCAGGGTCTGGGAGAAGATGTCCGGCGGGGTCAGGATCATGCCGACCACGAAGCAGCCGATGATCACATACGGACGAATCTTCTTCAGGTATTTGACGTCGACCACGCCGATCCACACCAGCAGCACCACGGCCACCGGGATTTCGAACGCCACGCCGAAAGCGAAGAACAGCGTCATGACGAAATCGAGGTAACTGGTGATGTCGGTCATCATTTCCACGCCGGCCGGGGTGGCCGAGGCGAAGAACTTGAAGATCAGCGGGAACACGAAGAAGTAGGCGAACGCCATGCCGGTGTAGAACAGCAGGATGCTGGAGATCAGCAACGGCACTGCGACGCGCTTCTCGTGCTTGTACAGGCCCGGCGCGATGAAGCCCCAGATCTGATGCAGGATCACCGGGATCGCCAGGAACAGCGAGACCATCATCGTCAGTTTCAGCGGCGTCAGGAACGGCGACGACACGTCGGTGGCGATCATCGTCGCGCCGGCCGGCAGGTATTCGCGCAGCGGCGTCGAGACGAAGGTGTAGATCTGCTGGGTGAAGGCAAACAGCCCGGCGAAGATGATGAAGATCGCCGCCACGCAACGCAGCAGGCGGGTGCGCAACTCGGTGAGGTGCGAAACCAGCGGCATGTGCTGGTCGTTTTCGGGGAGATCGCTCATGGGGCTCGCGGCGGCAGAGTGGTGTCGTGAGGCGCTGGTGTGGTCGGCGCGGCGGTTGGAGCTACGTGTTCAACCGGGGCTGGCGCGACGACAGGCGCTGGTTCGGTTGGCGCTACAGCAGGTGCCACAGGCGTTGGAGCTGCAGGGCTGTGAATCGTCTGCTCACCCACGTGCTCGACCGGCGTCGGCTCCTGCTGAACCGGCGTGAAAATCTTCCGCGCCTCCTGCTCCAGTGACAGGATGTGCTCGTTGTGCAGTTGCCGACGGATTTCGTCGGCACCGATTTCACGCTCAACTTCCTGTTTGATCGCGTTGAAGCTGCGCTTCAGCCGTCCGACCCACAGGCCGGCGGTGCGCGCAGCGCCCGGCAGACGCTCGGGACCCAGCACCAGCAGGGCAACGAGGCCGACGAGCAGCAGTTCAGAGAAGCTGATACCAAACATTAGTCAGTGCTCACACGTCTTTGCGGATCGGCTCTTCGACTTTCTGCGCCTGCACGTCGATGGTGTGCGGCGGGTTGGCCTGAGCGGTGGCTTGCGGCTGGACCGGCGGCACCGGTTGCGCAGGCGTGACGGTCGGATCGGCCGGTTTCTCGTCGTCGTTCATGGCTTTACGGAAGCCCTTGATCGACTCGCCGACGTCGGTGCCGAGGTTTTTCAGTTTCTTGGTACCGAACACCAGTACCACGACCACCAGGATGACGATCCAGTGTTTCCAGTCAAAAATGCCCATGTTGCTGTTCCTCTCTAATAGTTGTTCAGGCGGACGGGCGCGAGGCTTTCTCGACGTGTCCGGACAGGCCGAAACGGCGATCCAATTCATCCAGCACCGCCTGCGGATGCTGCCCCAACTGGGCGAGCATGACCATGCTGTGGAACCACAGGTCGGCGGTCTCGTAGATCACGTCGCTGCAGTCGCCGCTGACGGCGGCGTCCTTGGCGGCAATGATCGTTTCGACCGATTCTTCGCCGACTTTCTCCAGAATCTTGTTCAGACCCTTGTGATACAGGCTGGCGACATACGAGCTGTCGGCGGCTGCGCCCTTGCGCTCTTCCAGCACCTGAGCAAGGCGGGTCAGGGTGTCACTCATGTTTGTGTCCTGCGGAATAGATGGCGTGCGGGTCTTTCAGGACCGGGTCGACCGTTTTCCAGTCGCCGTTTTCGAAGACGCGGTAGAAGCAGCTTTGACGACCGGTATGGCAAGCGATGTCGCCGATCTGTTCGACCATCAGGATGATGACGTCGGCGTCGCAGTCCAGACGCATCTCATGCAGCGTCTGTACGTGGCCGGACTCTTCGCCCTTGCGCCACAGCTTGCCACGGGAACGTGACCAATAGATGGCACGGTTTTCCGCCGCGGTCAGCTCCAGGGCTTCGCGGTTCATCCAGGCCATCATCAATACGCGTCCGGTCTTGTGATCCTGGGCAATCGCCGGCACCAGGCCATCGGCGTCCCACTTGATCTCGTCCAGCCAGTTTTTCATCTTCGACTCCGACAGCGAACCCACACTTCAATAGTCGGGCTCAGGCGTTGAAACAGTGTGCCAGCCGATCACGGAACTGGCTATCGGCGAACGACCAGATACAAGCCGACGGCCACCATGATCCCGGCGGGCCAATGCCCCAGTTCGTGCATCGGGCCACCGGCGGCGAGGATCGTACCGCCCGCCAGATGGGCGCTGCCGAGCAGGCGCAGGAACCAGTCGTCCTTGCGCTTTTTCCACGGCGGTGGCGGGTCGTTGGCGTGAGGTTGGGACATGCGTTCGAGCAGGTCACGGGCCATGTTGGCCAGGTGCGGCAGTTGTTCGAACTGGCTCTGGACGTTGCCGATCAAGGCTTTCGGGCTGACGCGCTCGCGCATCCAGCGTTCGAGGAACGGCTGCGCGGTGTTCCACAGATCCAGATCCGGATACAGCTGACGGCCCAGGCCTTCGATGTTCAGCAGGGTCTTTTGCAGCAATACGAGTTGCGGCTGCACTTCCATGTTGAAGCGGCGCGCGGTCTGGAACAGGCGCATCAGCACCTGGCCAAATGAAATATCTTTTAATGGTTTTTCGAAGATCGGCTCGCACACGGTACGGATCGCCGCTTCGAATTCGTTGAGCTTGGTTTCCGCCGGCACCCAGCCCGAATCGATGTGCAATTGCGCCACGCGGCGGTAGTCGCGTTTGAAGAAGGCGAACAGGTTGCGCGCCAGATAGTCCTGGTCTTCCGGGGTCAGGCTGCCGACGATGCCGCAGTCGATAGCGATGTACTGCGGGCTCCACGGGTTGACGGTGCTGACGAAGATGTTGCCCGGGTGCATGTCGGCGTGGAAGAAACTGTCGCGGAATACCTGGGTGAAGAAGATCTCCACGCCACGTTCGGCAAGCATCTTCATGTCGGTGCGCTGGTCGGCGAGGGTCGCCAGATCCGTCACCTGAATCCCGTAGATGCGCTCCATCACCAGCACTTTCGGCCGGCACCAGTCCCAATAGACTTGCGGCACGTACAGCAGCGGCGAGCCTTCGAAGTTGCGTTTCAACTGGCTGGCGTTGGCTGCCTCGCGCAACAGGTCGAGTTCGTCGTAGATGGTTTTTTCATAGTCGCTGACCACGTCCACCGGGTGCAGCAGACGAGCGTCGGCGGAGACCTTTTCGGCGGCGCGGGCGAGGATGAACAGCCACGCCAGATCCTGGGCAATGATCGGTTTCAGGCCCGGGCGGATCACCTTGACCACTACTTCTTCACCGGTCTTCAACTGCGCGGCATGCACCTGCGCCACCGAGGCCGAGGCCAGCGGTTCGACGTCGAAACGGCTGAACACTTCGCTGATCTTCTTGCCCAGTTGCTCTTCGATCAGCTTGACCGACAGCTGCGAATCGAACGGCGGCACGCGGTCCTGCAACCGCATCAGCTCATCGGCGATGTCTTCTGGCAGCAGGTCGCGGCGGGTCGAAAGGATCTGCCCGAACTTGATGAAGATCGGCCCCAGGTCCTGCAAGGCCAGGCGCAGGCGTGCGCCACGGCTCAGGTCCAGCGGCTTGCGCGGGAACCAGCGCCACGGCAAGACGTAGCGCAGCGCCAGCAAAAACCACGGCAAAGGCAGATCGAACAGCAGGTCATCGAGGCGGTAGCGGATCACGACGCGCTGGATGCGCAACAGACGGCGGACGGCGAGCAGCTTCATGCGTTATCGCTTGGGTCGAGGGATCGGGAAAGGCGCTCGAAGCGCGCCTCGAGACGTTCCAGATCGAGTTTGATCCGGTCCAGTTCGCTGAAGCGGGCTTCGGCTTCGCGCTGCCCGACGAGGGTGCGCGATTCTTCGGCCAGGTATTCGGCGAGGTTCTGGTTGAGGCTGGCAAATCCTTGTTGATACCAGCGGGCGCGGCTGCGTAGGTGACCGCCGACCAGTTGCGTGGCGACAGGTCCCAGCCAGCGCGAGAGTTCGTACTCCCAGTCCAGCTCCAGATCCTGCAGCACGCCCGCCAGTTCCAGCAGCACGCCGCTGTCACCGTCGAGTTCGACTTCCGGTGCGTGCAGCACCGCGGTCTTGTCCTTGCTCAGGGCCAGTTTCACCAGACTCGAAGCGGGGGCACGCAGGGTGCAGTCGACGCCGGTTTCCCAGTGGGACGCCAGCATCAGGCCTTCGTCGCTCGGCAGGATGAACAGTTGCAGCGCCGGGCTGCGGCAATCCACGGCAATCACTTTGCCGGTCAGATGCGCCAGTCGCGGCAGCGCCGTGCTGTCGAGACGCAGCACGCGGTTCAGGCCGAGTTCGACGCTGGCGAGCAGCCCGGTCAGCAGCATCAGGGTTTGATGCCGCGGTGCAGGGCGACGATGCCTGCGGTCATGTTGTGATAGGTCACGCGGTCGAAACCGGCGTCGACCATCATCGACTTCAAAGTTTCCTGATTCGGGTGCATGCGGATCGATTCGGCCAGGTAGCGATAGCTTTCCGAGTCGTTGGTGATCAGCTTGCCCATCAGCGGCATGAAGGCGAACGAGTAGGCGTCGTAGGCCTTGGACATCAGCGCGTTGGTCGGCTTGGAGAATTCCAGCACCAGCAGGCGGCCGCCCGGCTTGAGTACGCGCAGCATCGAACGCAGGGCGTCTTCCTTGTGCGTCACGTTGCGCAGGCCGAAGGCGATGGTCACGCAGTCGAAATGGTTGTCCGGGAACGGCAGCTTTTCAGCGTCGGCCTGGACGAACTCGACGTTGCCCGAAACACCGACGTCCAGCAGGCGGTCACGACCGACCTTGAGCATGGATTCGTTGATGTCCGCGAGAACCACCTGACCGGTCGGGCCGACCAGGTGCGAGAATTTCTTGGTCAGGTCGCCCGTGCCGCCGGCGATGTCCAGTACGCGGTTGCCGGCGCGCACGCCCGACAGTTCGATCGCGAAGCGCTTCCACAGACGGTGCATGCCGCCCGACAGAAGGTCGTTCATCAGGTCGTACTTGGCGGCCACGGAGTGGAACACCTCAGCGACTTTTTCCGCTTTCTGGCTTTCCGGAACGTTTTTGAAGCCGAAGTGAGTGGTGGGTTCGGCATCGCTGCCTTTGCGCTGATCAGTCATATCGCTGTCACCAAAAGAGAATGCGCGACATTCTAATCCCCAAGCCATGCTTTGTCTTGGAATGGCTAAAGGTAAGATGGGCAACCTTCGGGACGATTTGCCGCAGTGGCGGTCAAGATTCGTTGCAGGCATTCATAGCCCCATTCAAAAAGCAGGAGTCATTCAATGGCCCATATCAGTGTTGAGCGTGCCCACAGCCTGGGCAAGGAAGCAGCCCGCGAGAAAGCCGACAAACTGGCGCAGAAACTCTCCGATCAATATGGCCTGGAGCCGCAGTGGTCGGGCGATGTCCTGAACCTCAAGCGGTCGGGCGTGAAGGGCGCGGTGCATGTGGCCGAGGATTCGATCCGGGTCGACGTGGAACTGGGCCTGATGATGTCGGCCATGAGCGGCATGATCAAAGCCGAGATCGAAAAGGCGCTGGATAAAGCGCTGGTCTGATCAGGACAAAACGGGGAGCTTCGGGCTCCCCGTTTTTTTCTCGTGCACCTGCCTTTTATGTCAGTTGTTAGGGTGCCGTTTCTAATTTTTCTCCCTACTTTGTGCCTGAGCCCGACACTCGTCAGGGCAGTTCCTCAAACCTTCTGCGCGTGAGGTGCACCATGGCCAAAGTCATTTTGAAGAAAAAAATCGACGCTTCGACTTCCGCTCTGAGCGACGTCAAGTCCTATGCCCGCAAGATCTGGCTGGCAGGCCTGGGTGCCTACACCAAGGTCGGTCAGGAGGGCAGCGAGTACTTTCAGGAGTTGATCAAGGCTGGTCAAACTGTTGAAAAGAAAGGCAAAAAAGCCGTCACCGAAAAACTCGAAGCGGCCAACGCCGAGATCGATGAAGCCAAGAGCGAAGTCAGCTCTTTCAAAGGCCGGGTCGAAGTTCAGCTCGACAAGGTCGAGAAAGCGTTCGACACGCGTGTCGCCAGTGCCTTGAATCGTATCGGCATTCCGTCTAAACATGACGTTGAGGCACTCTCTGCTAAGCTCGATGAGCTGACGGCATTGCTCGAACGCGTCGCGCGTAAATCTTAAGGAGAACGGGATGGCTGGTAAAAAGAACACCGATAAAGAAGGCAGCTCGTGGATCGGAAAAGTCGAAGACTATTCCCGCAAGATCTGGCTGGCTGGTTTAGGCGTGTACTCGAAGATCGACACTGACGGCAGCAAGCTCTTCGATACATTGGTCAAAGACGGCGAGAAAGCCGAGAAGCTCACCAAGGCTGCAGTCGGCAAGAAAGTCGATGCTGCCAAGGATTCTGCAAGCTCGGCAAAATCGCGCATCAGCGGCGTGAAAGATCGCGCACTGGGCACTTGGGATCAGCTGGAAGGGGCTTTCGACAAGCGCCTGAACAGTGCGATTTCGCGCCTGGGCGTACCGAGCCGCAACGAGGTGAAGGATCTGCACAAGAAGGTCGATACCCTGACCAAGCAGATCGAAAAACTCACCGGCCTGAAAGCTCAGCCTGTCGCGGCGAAAACCGCAGCAGCCAAGCCTGCGGCCAAAACCGCTGCCAAGCCACTGGCTAAAGCCGCCGCCAAACCGGCCGCAAAACCAGCAGCCAAAACTGCTGCCGCCAAGCCTGCAGCGAAAGCCGCGGCCAAACCGGTTGCTGCCAAGGCCGCCGCCAAGCCGGCTGCAAAATCAGCCGCTAAACCTGCGGCCAAGCCAGCAGCCAAACCAGCAGCGAAAACCGCAGCAGCCAAACCCGCCGCCAAGCCTGCCGCCAAACCGGCTGCGGCGAAAAAGCCTGCAGTGAAAAAACCGGCCGCGCCGAAAGCCGCTGCACCGAAAGCTGCAGCACCAAAACCGGTGACCACACCGCAAGCACTGGCAAGCACGTCGAACTCCGCCTCGGCTCCAACCCCGGCGCCTGCTCCGACTGCTGCATCGACGCCGTCGACGCCAACCAGTCAGTCCTGATTTTTCAGGGCTCAAAAAAACGCCCGGCCTGTGAAGGTCGGGCGTTTTTTATGTCTGATCCAAGAGCCCCTCACCCCAGCCCTCTCCCGGAGGGAGAGGGGGCCGATTGCGGGATGCTTCAGTCTTACGTCGGCCTGAAAGTGAAGCATTGAATCCATAATCGATAAGGTCTTTCAGGTCGATGTCTAGCGTAAGACAACTCCGTAGGTTCCCTCTCCCTACGGGCGGTCCGACGTTTCGGGAGGGCTAGGGTGAGGGCAGCGATCTACCTGACTCACTCGTGATCTTCGAGGTACTGCAAAGCCATCCTCTCCGTCGCCACCTTCACCGGCGGCAACAAATGCGGCGCCACCAGCATCATGATCTGGTACACCACCAGCCGCACTTCCCCTTCGCGATCGAGAATCCGCTGATAGTCCAGCGAGAACAGCAGCGTCATGGTGATCTGCTCCACCAGTTGCCCCAGCGCCTGGGTGTCGCTGACCAGCTGCCCCGACGCCTTCAACCGCGCCAGCAATGACGCCAGCGTGCGCTTGAGCACGTTGAGGAACTGGCGAATGCCCTTGGCCAGTTTCGGCAGGCGCCCGGCCAGGTTCGACAGGTCCTGGAACAGAAAACGGTACTGCGCCAGCCGTTCGACGATCAGGTGCAGGAACAGCCAGTAATCCTCCGGCGCCAGTTCGACATCGGCGGGCGGGTCGAGCAGCGGGGCGAGGTCGTTCTGGAAGCGCTCGAACAGTCCGAGAATCAGCGGTTCCTTGCCGTGGAAGTGGTAGTAGAGGTTGCCGGGGCTGATCCCCATTTCATTGGCAACCTCCATGGTGGAGACGTTCGGCTCGCCCTTTTCATTGAACAACTGCAGGGCACATTCGAGGATCCGTTCGCTTGTTTTCATCCAGTCTTCTTAAAAGGGCTTGAGTCAGTCAGCGCACACGCACATAGGTGCCGGGTGCCGCTTCCATCGGTGGATAATTGGCGTTGCCGAGGGTCATCTGGGTTTCGCGCAGGGTGCCGGAGCGCTGCTGGACCCACTCCAGCCATTGCGGCCACCAGCTGCCGTCGACTTTCTTGGCGTCGTAGTACCAGGCGCGCGGATCACCGCTGAGCTTTCCGTTCTCGACGTAATGGGCTTTCGGGTTGCCCGGCGGGTTGAGGATGCTCTGCACGTGGCCGCTGTTGGACAGCACGAAGCGCCGCTCACCGCCCAGCAACAGCGTCGAGCGATAGACCGCATCCCACGGCGTGATGTGGTCGTTCATGCCGGCCACGCTGAAACTGTCGACCGTGACCTTTTGCAGATCAATCGGCGTGCCGCACACTTCCAGGCCACCCGGGTGGGTCAACGGGTTGTGCTTGAAGAAGTCCAGTATGTCGCCGTGAAACGCGGCGGGCAGGCGGGTGCTGTCGTTGTTCCAGTAGAGAATGTCGAACGCCGGTGGCTCCTTGCCCAGCAGGTAGTTATTGACGAAATAACTCCAGATCAGATCGTTGGGGCGCATCCAGGCGAACACCTTGGCCATGTCGCGACCGTCCAGCACGCCTTTCTGATAGGAGCGCCGCTTGGCCGCTTCGAGCGTTTGCTCATCGGCGAACAGGGTGGCCGGGGTATTCATCTCACTGTCGAGCAGGCTCACCAGATAGGTGGCGCTGGAGACCCGCCGCAACTGCCGCTTGGCCTGCAGATGCCCTTGCAGCGCCGCGATGGTCAGCCCGCCGGCGCAGGCGCCCATCAGGTTGACCTCACGGGCGCCGGTGATCGCCCGGCAGATGTTCATCGCTTCTTCCACGGCTTCGACGTAGGTCGACAGGCCCCATTCGCGATGGCGCACATCCGGGTTGCGCCAGCTGATCATGAAGGTCTGCAAGCCGTTCTTCAGGGCGAACTGGACGAAGCTGTTGCTCGGGCTGAGGTCGAAAATGTAGTACTTGTTGATTTGCGGCGGCACCACCAGCAGCGGTTTCGAATACTGCTTTTCGCTCATCGGCCGGTACTGGATCAGCTCGAGCATTTCGTTGCGAAACACCACCGAGCCGGTGGTGGTGGCGACGGTCTTGCCGACTTCGAATGCCTGTTTGGTCACCTGGCGCGGCAGGCCGTCGTTGTGCAACAGGTCGTCGATCAGATGGCTGAGACCGCGCACCAGACTGTGGCCGCCAGAGTTGAACAGTTCCTTGACCGCCAGCGGATTGAGCAGCGTGTTGGAAGGCGCCACGGCGTCGTTGAGCAGGGTGAAGGCGAAGTGTGCGCGGGCGCGGTCGTCGTCGCTCATGCTGCTCTCGTCGATCCAGCTCTTGACCTGTTTCTGCCAGGCCAGATAAGCCTGAAGGCTGCGCCGATAGAACGGGTTCAGGCTCCACGCCGGATCGGCGAAGCGACTGTCCTGCGGATTGGTCGGGTGGAGGGTTTCGCCGAGCAGCACGCGTCCGAGCGCGCCTCCCAGCTTCAAGGCGTGTTTTGCACTGTGGATCGGATTGCGCAGCCCGTGGGCCGCAACGTTGCGCAAGGTCGAGATCAGGTCGCGGCCGCGCAGACCGGTCATGGCACTCTGTGCATTGATGAACACGGCGGGGCTGGGCACGACGCCCGTCGCTGGTTTGTCACGCATGACTCAACACTCCTTCGTCTTCAGGCCAAAAACAAACACACCGAACCAGAACACCATAGACGCTGTTGCGGGTTGCTGCCTGCGTGGCCTCCTGCCACGCACCTGTCCAGACGCGTTGCAAAACGCTGTCCATAAATCCGTGCCGGGACGGTTATCCGCCCAGCGGTGTCGGGTGCGGATGCATCACCGCACGCTGACGTTCCTCCTGGAGGAATTTCATGATGATCGGCGCCACCGCCTCGGCCCGGGTAATCAGGAACAGATGCCCGTCGTCGATGATGTGCAGCTGCGCGTTGGGGATTCGCCAAGCGAGCATGCGCATGTTGATCAGCGGGATCAGCGGATCGTCATCGCCGGCCAGCACCAGCGTCGGCTGGTGGATCTTGTGCAGCCAGTGAATGCTGGTCCAGCCCAGGCCCGCGAACAGTTGCCAGTAGTAACCGAGCTTGCCCGCCGAACGCACCTTGGCCGCATGGCTGGCGGCGAGTGTCGGATCGCGGCGGAACGAGCCGCCGTAGATCATCGGGGCGATGCGGATCACATGGGACGGCTGGATATAGCGCCGCGGGCTGGCCATCATCCACAGCACTTTCGGCTTGCCCGGCACCATCACCGCACCGGCGGCGGTCGCCGCCAGCACCAGCTTCTTGCAGCGCTCGGGATAGTCGTAGGCAAACTGCTGCGCCAGCGCGCCACCCCAGGACACGCCGATCACGTTGACCTGTCCGTAGTCGAGGTAATCGAGCATCCGTGCGGTGAGTTTCGCCAGTCCCGGAAAGCGATACGGTCGGCTCGGCGTCGAGGAACCGCCGACACCGGGCACGTCGAAGGCGATCACTTCCAGGTCCGGATCCAGCGCCGCGACAAAAGGAAACACCAGCTCCAGGTTGGCGCCGATGCCGTTGAATATCAGCAAGGGCGTCAAGTGAGGCTTGCCGGGGCGGACCGCCGTACGGATAGTCTGGCCATCCAGCTCGACAGTTCGAAAGATGAACGGGTGCGGCATGCTTCAAGGCCCTGTGGGTCGATCTTTATGTCAGCCTCAATCCCCTGTGGGAGCGAGCCTGCTCGCGATAGCGGTGTATCAGTCAGCACATTGTTCCGGCTGTCGACGCCATCGCGAGCAGGCTCGCTCCCACAGTGTGGGGCGAGGTGTGTCGGTTACCGCTCGTGAACGTAAGTGCCCGGTGAAGCTTCGCCTGCCGGATACGCTTTGTTGCCCAGCTTGGTCGGCGCCTTTTTCAGCTCGCCCGAGCGCGCGGCCTGCCATGCCTGCCAGTACAACCACCAGGAGTCGGCGTGTTTGGTCGAGTTTTCCTGCCAGTCATCGGCATTCGCGGTCATTTCATCGCTGGTCATGTAGCGCGATTTCGGGTTGCCCGGCGGGTTCAGAATGCTCTGGATATGCCCGCTGCTGGACAGCACGAATTCGACCTTGCCACCAAACAGCTGCGCCGACTTGTAGCAGGACTTCCACGGGGTAATGTGGTCGTTGGTGCCGGCCAGCGAGAAGATGTCGGCGGTTACCTGCTTGAGGTCAATCGGCGTGCCGCACACTTCCAGTGCATTGGGGCGGATCAGTGGGTTGTTTTTGAACATCTCGATCAGGTCGCCGTGGAACGCCGCCGGCAGTCGAGTCGTATCGTTGTTCCAGAACAGGATGTCGAACACCGGCGGCTCGTTGCCGAGCAGGTAGTTGTTGACCCAGTAGTTCCAGATCAGATCGTTGGGGCGCATCCAGGCGAAGACCTTGGCCATGTCTTTGCCTTCGAGCACGCCGGCCTGATACGAATGGCGCTTGGCGGTCTCCAGGGTCTGCTCGTCGACGAAGAGCGCGACGTCGCTGTCCAGCGTTGTATCGAGCACGCTGACCAGCAGGGTCAGGGCGTTGACCTTGTTCTCGCCGATCGCCGCGTAGTGGCCGAGCAGGGCGGTGCAGGTGATACCGCCGGAGCAGGCACCGAGCATGTTGACGTCCTTGCTGCCGGTGATCGCGGTGACCACGTCGACCGCTTCCTTCAGGGCTTCGATGTAGGTCGAGAGGCCCCACTCACGCTGTTCCTTGGTCGGGTTGCGCCAGCTGACGATGAAGGTCTGCACATTGTTGCGCAGGCAGAAACGCGCCAGGCTCTTGTCCGGGCTCAGGTCGAATACATAGAACTTGTTGATCTGCGGCGGCACCACCAGCAGCGGGCGCTCGTGCACCTGCTCGGTGATCGGCTTGTACTGGATCAGCTCCAGCACATCGTTGCGAAACACCACCGCGCCTTCGGTCACGCCAAGGCTCTTGCCGACCTCGAACGCGCCCATGTTGACCTGGCTCGGCATGCCGCCGTTGTGCACCAGATCCTTGGCCAGATGCGAGAGGCCGTCGAGCAGGCTCTTGCCGCCGGTCTCGAAGAAGCGTTTGACCGCTGCCGGATTGGCTGCCGTGTTGGTCGGGGCCATGGCCTCGGTCATCAGGTTGATCACGAAGTGGCCACGCGCGATGTCCTTGGGCGAGAGGCTGCTGTCGTCGATCCAGGCATGGAGTTCCTTGCGCCATGCCAGGTAGGTTTGCAGATAACGTTTGTACAGCGGGTTCTGACTCCACGCCGGATCGACGAAGCGACGGTCATCGCCCGCCGGTTGCAGGTCGGATTTGCCGAACAGCACGTTCTTCAGTTCGAGGCCGAACTGGGTGACGTGTTTGACACTATGGATCGGTTGTTTGATGGCCTGGGTCAGCACCATTCGAGCAGAGGCCAGCAGATCCTTTCCGCGAAGCCCAACGACAGGATTCAGCCCCAGGGTGTTTTCCGAGGCCTGGTACTTCAAATCATCGTTATTCTTGTTACTCATCTACGACGCTCCATTGTCCTGAGACGAGTACCCGGTTTTCTGCTGTGCAGTTCCACAGCCAATGCCAGGTACTACTGCTCGGGTGACCGTTGATTCTGCATAGCTGCTTTACAGTCGTAGAGCACTGCAGGGAACTTGCCAGTTCCATTGGTTACCCGAGATTGATTTTTTTCGCAAGCAGCCGATCCCGGGCCGCTTTAGCGGAGCATTCAAACAGATGAATCTAGAAAATGCCCTCTAAACAGTCCAGGGCGCGGACTAGAGCATCAGCTTGACGACGGACTGGTCCGGGTCGCGGGTTTTGCCGGCGGCTTTGAGCTCGGCCAGATAATCCGCCCAGAGTGCGTCATAACGTCGCCCCAGCTCGTACAGATAATCCCAGGTGAACAGACCGCTGTCGTGACCGTCGTCGAAGGTCAGTTTCAGTGCGTACTGACCGGCCGGTTCTACCTTGGTCAGGCCGACGTTCAGCTTGCCGAATTGCAGGATCGGTTTGCCGTGGCCCTGAACCTCGGCGGAGGGGGAATGCACGCGCAGGAATTCGGCGGGCAGGGTGTATTCCTCGCCGGACGCGTATTTGAGCGACAGGGTTTTCGAGGCTTTGTGCAGTTTGATGTCGGTGGGAAGCATAGAAAAAAGCCTTTAGCTGCAAGCTACAAGCGGCAAGCTTAACTCAGCTTGCCGCTTGTAGCTCGGAGCTGGCAGCTCTACAGAATATAACGGGACAGGTCTTCGTTCTGCGCCAATTCGCCCAGGTGGCTGTTGACGTATTCGGCGTCGATCTGGATCGCCTTGTCGTCGTGGGCGCTGGCCAGATCGCCGGCACTGAACGATACCTCTTCCAGCAGACGCTCGAGCAGTGTGTGCAGGCGACGGGCACCGATGTTCTCGGTCTTCTCGTTGACCTGCCAGGCGATTTCCGCCAGACGCTTGATACCTTCCGGCTGGAACTGGATGTTCAGGCCTTCGGTTTTCAGCAGCGCGCAGTATTGCTCGGTGAGCGAGGCATGCGGTTCGCTGAGGATGCGTTCGAAGTCCTGCGGGCTCAGGGCCTTGAGTTCGACGCGGATCGGTAGACGACCTTGCAGCTCCGGAACCAGATCGCTCGGCTTGCTCAGGTGGAACGCACCGGAGGCGATGAACAGGATGTGGTCGGTCTTGACCATGCCCAGCTTGGTGTTGACGGTGCAGCCTTCGATCAGCGGCAGCAGGTCACGTTGCACGCCCTCGCGGGACACATCGGCGCCGCCGACATTGCCGCGCTTGGCGACCTTGTCGATCTCGTCGATGAACACGATGCCGTGCTGCTCGACCGCTTCCAGGGCCTTGGCCTTCAACTCTTCTTCGTTGACCAGACGACCGGCTTCTTCATCGCGTACCAGCTTCAGCGCTTCCTTGACCTTGAGCTTGCGGGCCTTCTTCTTGCCCTTGCCCATGTTGGCGAACAGGTTCTGCAACTGGTTGGTCATTTCTTCCATGCCAGGAGGCGTGGCGATCTCGATGCCGGCCATTTCGGCGACTTCGATCTCGATTTCCTTGTCATCCAGCTGACCTTCGCGCAGGCGCTTGCGGAACAGTTGGCGGGTGTTGGAATCCTGGGTCGGCGCTTCTTCGTTGCTGAAACCCATGCGTGCCGGTGGCAGCAGGGCGTCGAGGATACGGTCCTCGGCGGCGTCTTCGGCACGGTGGCGAACGCGGGTCATTTCCTGCTCGCGCAGCATCTTGATCGCGGCGTCGGCCAGATCACGGATGATCGATTCGACGTCACGGCCGACATAGCCGACTTCGGTGAACTTGGTCGCTTCGACCTTGATGAACGGTGCGTTGGCCAGCTTGGCCAGACGACGGGCGATCTCGGTTTTACCGACACCGGTCGGGCCGATCATCAGGATGTTCTTCGGGGTCACTTCAACGCGCAGCTCTTCAGGCAGCTGCATGCGGCGCCAGCGGTTGCGCAGGGCAATCGCGACGGCGCGCTTGGCATCGTCCTGGCCGATGATGTGGCGGTTGAGTTCGTGGACGATTTCGCGGGGAGTCATGGACATAATAATTGACGGTCCTCAAGCAGAAACAAGCCGTGGCACAGGGGCCGCGTCAGGCTTATTCAGCGAGATCCTGCTCCTCAATGGTCTGGGTGTGGTTGGTGAATACACAGATGTCGCCGGCGATGCCGAGAGCGGTCTCGACGATTTCGCGGGCCGACAGGTCGGTCTTCTTCAGCAGCGCGCTGGCGGCGGCTTGCGCGTAGGCGCCACCGGAACCCATGGCGATCAGGCCGTCTTCGGGTTCGACCACGTCACCGTTGCCGGTGATGATCAGGGATGCGTCCTTGTTGGCGACCGCGAGCATCGCTTCGAGGCGGCTCAGGGAGCGGTCGGTGCGCCATTCTTTGGCGAGTTCGACGGCGGCGCGAACCAGGTGGCCCTGGTGCTTTTCAAGCTGGCCTTCGAAACGTTCGAACAGGGTAAAGGCGTCGGCGGTGGCACCGGCGAAACCGGCGATGACTTCGCCGTGGTACAGGCGACGAACTTTCTTCGCGTTGCCTTTCATCACGGTGTTGCCGAGAGAAACCTGGCCGTCGCCGCCCATGACGACTTTGCCGTGGCGGCGGACTGAAACGATGGTGGTCAAGGGAAGAGTCTCCACACTGCGGGGCGAAAATGCCTTATGCCCATTCATATGGGGGTGGTGGAGAGGATTTCAACTGCGGGGCGGGAGAGGGGACGAGCGGTGGTTTGCAAGTGATCGCTCCCACGCAGAGCTACATGATCGTTCCCACGCTCCGCGTGGGAATGCCTCAATGGACGCTCCGCGTCCCTGCGGCAAGGGACGCGGAGCGTCCCGGGCTGCATTCCCACGCAGAGCGTGGGAATGATCGGTGGGGGAGGATCAGCGGCTCTGGCGTTGTTGTAACAACAGGTTGCTGAAGCCGGCGCCCGCCAGTTGTTTCTGGGCGGTGGTCAGCTGTTCGCGGTTGCTGAACGGGCCGACCAGTACGCGGTACCAGGTTTCATCCTTGACCGTCCCGGACTCAACCGCGACCGCCTGGCCGAGCAGAATGATCTGCGCGCGGACCTTGTCGGCATCTGTCTCTTTGCGGAACGAGCCGGCCTGCAGGAAGAACTTGGTCACCGGTGCAGCCTTGGTCACCGGTGGCGCTGGCGGCGGGGTGATCCCGGCCAGTGCAGCCTGTGCGCGTGCGGTGTCGATTTTCGCCGCTTCCGCCGGGGTCACCGGCGTGGTCGGGATTGCCGGCACTTGTGGCGTCGGCAGGGTTTTCTCCGGCACGGCATCAGGCGGCACGATCACTTCCGATTCCGGCAGCAGGGTGTAGAAGTCGTACTTCGGCTTCACCGGTTGCGTCGGGCTCGGCGGGGTCTTGTTGGCCTCGGCGATCTTGCTGGCTTTCTGTTGTTGCTGTTGCTCGACCTTCTCGCGCTTGACCGTGTCGCTGCCCTTGCCCGGCTCCAGTTTCATCAGGAACACGATGAACGCGCCGACCGTCAGGCCGATGGCCATCCACAGCCAGCCTGGAATCGGCTGCTTCGCTGGAGCTTGGTAACGGCTGGCGCCACGCTTGGGTGCAGGTTTTTTCTTGGCAGCCAACTTACATGCGCTCCAGGGTTTCCAGGCCGAGCAGTTCCAGGCCTTGCTTGAGGGTACGGCCGGTCAGCGCGGCAAGGCGCAGACGGCTTTGCATTTGTGCCGGGGTGTCGGCGGCGAGGATCGGGCAGTTCTCGTAGAAGCTGGAGAACAGACCGGCCACGTCGTACAGGTAGGTGCACAAGGTATGTGGCGTGCCCTTTTCCGCAACGTTGTTCAGCACTTCACCGAACTGCGCCAGTTTGGCTGCCAGTTCCTGCTCGTGCGCGGCCTCGAGGACGATCTGGCCGTCGACTTCGCTGAAATCCTTGCCCAGTTTGCGGAATACGCCGGCCACGCGGGTGTAGGCGTACAACAGGTATGGCGCAGTGTTGCCTTCGAAATTGAGCATCAGGTCGAAGTTGAAGCTGTAGTCGCTGGTGCGGTGCTTCGACAGGTCGGCGTACTTCACCGCGCCGATGCCGACCACTTTGGCGATCGCGCGCAGTTCGTCTTCGGCCAGTGTCGGGTTCTTTTCCTTCAC
Source organism: Pseudomonas sp. 9.2(2024) (assembly GCF_039695385.1). Taxonomy (NCBI): domain Bacteria; kingdom Pseudomonadati; phylum Pseudomonadota; class Gammaproteobacteria; order Pseudomonadales; family Pseudomonadaceae; genus Pseudomonas; species Pseudomonas sp. 9.2(2024). Next base: position 681,487 of record NZ_CP155585.1, read on the forward strand.
CAGGCTGTAGGCACGTTCCTGCGCTTCGGTCAGCAGGTCGATCAGCTTCACGGTGCCGCCGTCACGGGTCTTGAACGGACGGCCGTCGGCGCCGTTCATGGTGCCGAAGCCCATGTGCTCCATTTCCATCGGATGGGTCACGAAACCGGCCTTGCGCGCCACGGCGAACACTTGCTGGAAGTGCAGGGCCTGACGCTGGTCGACGAAGTACAGCGCACGGTCGGCCTTCAGCTTGCCGCTGCGGTAGCGCACGGCCGCCAGGTCGGTGGTGGCGTACAGGTAGCCGCCGTCAGCCTTGACGATGATCACCGGCAGCGGCTCGCCTTCGGCGTTCTTGAATTCGTCGAGGAACACGCACTGGGCGCCGTTGCTTTCGACCAGCATGCCGGCGGCTTTCAGGTCGTTGACCACGTTGATCAGGTCGTCGTTGTAGGCGCTTTCGCCCATCACGTCGGCCATGGTCAGTTTGACGTTGAGCAGTTCGTAGATCTTCTGGCAGTGCGACAGCGAGATGTCCTTGAACTTGGTCCACAGCGCCAGGCACTCGGCATCGCCAGCCTGCAACTTGACCACCAGACCACGGGCGCGGTCGGCGAATTCCGGAGATTCGTCGAAGCGTTGCTTGGCGGCGCGGTAGAAGTTTTCCAGGTCCGACAGTTCGTCGCTGGTGATCGGGTTTTCCTGCAGGTACGCCATCAGCATGCCGAACTGGGTGCCCCAGTCGCCGACGTGGTTCTGACGGATCACGGTGTCGCCGAGGAATTCGAGTACCCGCGCCACGCCGTCGCCGATGATGGTCGAGCGCAGATGGCCGACGTGCATCTCTTTGGCGAGGTTCGGTGCCGACAGGTCGACCACGGTGCGTTGCGCCGGGCCGGCCTTGCGCACGCCAACGTGAGCGTCGGCCAGTGCGGCGTCGAGGCGCGAGGCCAGCGCTTGAGTGTTCTGGAAGAAGTTGATGAAGCCGGGCCCGGCGATTTCGGCCTTGGTGACGTTCTCGTCAGCCGGCAGGGCGGCGATGATTTTCTCCGCCAGGTCGCGGGGCTTCATGCCCGCAGGCTTGGCCAGCATCATCGCGATGTTGCTGGCGAAGTCGCCATGGGTCTTGTCCCGGGCGTTTTCCACCTGGATCGCCGGCGTCAGGCCTTCAGGCAACACACCTTCGTTGACGAGTTGGGTGAGGGCTTGTTGGATCAGCTGGCGAATGGTGTCTTTCATGGTCTTCTCTTTCGACCGCAAGCGCGGCGGCGCATCGATGCGCGGGTGGAAAAACTGGGCATTATCCGTTGCGAAGACGGGCTTGCCAACCTTAGCAGGCAGGATGTGGATGTGTGGTGACAATTCGGCCGGTTTTGCCCGGTCAGTACAGATCCACCGGATCGACATCCAGCGACCAGCGCACCGCACGGCCGCTTGGCATCTGCTCCAGTACCAGCAGCCAGCTCGCCAGCAATCGGTGCAGCGGCGCCCGGGCCGTGGCCTGCAACAGCAGCTGCGCGCGGAAGCGTCCGGCCCGGCGTTCCATCGGCGCTGGCACGGGTCCCAACAGTTCAATGCCGGTCAGGTTCTGTTCGACCAGCAAACGCTCGGCCTCGCTGCACGCCTCATCAAGAAAGCCTTCGGCCTGCCCCGGCTTGTGCGCTTCGGCGCGCAGCAGGGCGAGGTGGGCGAACGGCGGCAGGCCGGCGGCGCGGCGTTCGCTCAGGGCCTGCTCGGCGAAGGCGAAGTAACCCTGCTCGGTCAGTTGCACCAGTAAAGGATGGTCTGCGAGGTGGGTCTGGATGATCACCTTGCCCGGTTCTTCCGCCCGCCCGGCCCGGCCGGCAACCTGCACGATCAACTGCGCCATGCGCTCGCTGGCGCGGAAGTCACCGGAAAACAATCCGCCGTCGGCATCGAGGATCGACACCAGCGTCACCCGAGGGAAATGGTGACCCTTGGCCAACATCTGGGTGCCGACCAGAATGCACGGCTGACCTTTCTGGATCGTGGCGAACAACTGGTTCATCGCGTCCTTGCGCGACGTGCTGTCCCGGTCGACGCGCAACACCGGATAGTCCGGGAACAGAATCGCCAGCCGTTCCTCGGCCCGCTCGGTACCGGCGCCCACGGGCCGCAGATCGACCTTGTTGCACTTCGGGCACTGGCGCGGCACGCGCTCGACGTAACCGCAGTGGTGGCAGCGCAGTTCGCCGTAGCGCTGATGCACGGTCATCCGCGCATCGCAGCGCTGGCATTCGGACATCCAGCCGCAATCGTGGCACAGCAGAGTCGGGGCAAACCCCCGGCGGTTGAGGAACACCAGCACCTGCTGGCCGGCGGCGAGGGTCTGGCCGATGGCTTGCTGCATCGGCCCGGAAATGCCGCTGTCCAGTGGGCGACTTTTCACATCGAGGCGCAGGAAACGTGGCTGCTTGGCGCCGCCGGCCCGTTCGTTCAGGCGCAGGAGTCCGTAGCGGCCGGTGTAGGCGTTGTGCAGGCTTTCCAGGGATGGCGTCGCGGAGCCGAGCACGATCGGGATGTTTTCCTGCCGCGCCCGCACCAGCGCCAGATCCCGCGCGTGATAGCGCAGGCCTTCCTGCTGTTTATAGGAGCCGTCGTGTTCTTCATCGATGATGATCAGCCCCGGATTTTTCATCGGGGTGAACAGCGCCGAGCGGGTGCCGATAATAATGTCGGCCTCGCCGTCACGGGCGGCGAGCCACGCGTCCAGACGATCACGGTCGTTGACCGCCGAGTGCAGCAGGGCGATGCGTGCATTGAAGCGTTGTTCGAAACGGGCGAGGGTCTGCGGGCCGAGGTTGATCTCCGGAATCAGCACCAGCGCCTGCTTGCCGGCCTCGAGGGTTTCGCGGATCAGCTGCAAATAGACTTCGGTCTTGCCGCTGCCGGTGACCCCGGCGAGCAGGAACGCGTGATAACTGTCGAACCCGGCGCGGATCGCCTCGTACGCGGCGCGCTGCTCGCTGTTGAGCGGCAGTTCGGGCTGGGCCAGCCAGTGTTCATGGCGCGCGCCGGGGGCGTGGCGGCGCACTTCGACTTGCACCAGATCCTTGGCCAGCAGCAAATCGAGGCTGTCCTTGCTCAGCATCAGTTTGCTCAGCAACTGATGGGCGACGCCGTGAGGATGCTGGGCCAGCGTCGCCAGGGCTTCGCGCTGGCGCGGGGCGCGAGCGATGCGCGGGTCATCGAGGCTGGCGCCGGGAGCGGCGGACCAGAAGCGTTCCTGCCGAACCTCGGCCAGTTCGCCCTGACGCAACAGCACCGGCAGCGCCCAGCTCAGCGTGTCGCCGAGGCTGTGCTGATAATACTGAGCCGTCCACAGGCATAGCTTGAACAGCGCCGGCGGTAGCGGAGCGGTGGCGTCGAACAGGGCCAGCGCCGGTTTGAGCTTTTCCACCGGCACTTCGCTGGTGTCGGTGACTTCCACCAGAATCCCGATCATCTCCCGCCGACCGAACGGCACCCGCAGGCGCATGCCCGGTTGCAACTGCGAACGCAGCACACCGGCCGGGGCCCGATAGTCGAACAGGCGGCGCAGGGGCGAAGGCAGGGCGAGGCGCAGAATGGCGTCGGGCACGCGGAGGATTCTCATAGGCGGGGCGGTGGAGAAGGCCGGGAGCCTAGCAGACGGTCGGTCCTGTGTCCTCCATCAGGAAAGCGTTCAAATGTTGACGAGTGGATTTTGGCGTCAGGCAAGGCGCTACGACGACTCATAGCTTGCTATGGGGAGGAGTAGCAACGCAGCCTGACGTCAAAAGACGCCGTCAACATTGAACAGTCTTTTCTGATGGAGGGCACCCCTGACAGCTTGCGTGATCGGGATTGTCTGGTAGAATCCGCGGCCTAATTACGTGCGGTATTCAACAATCGTGTTGGATGGCGGCACGCCAGCTGAGGAAAACACCATGAAAGCCGATATCCACCCGAATTACCCAGAAGTTGCAGTAACTTGCAGCTGCGGCAACAAGTTCGAAACCCGTTCGACCTTCGGCAAAGCCCTGTCGATCGACGTTTGCAACGAGTGCCACCCGTTCTACACCGGTAAGCAGAAGACTCTGGACACCGGTGGTCGCGTTCAGAAGTTCGCCGACCGTTTCGGTGCTTTCGGCGCGAAAAAGGCCTAAGGCCCTTCATTCTGGAAAACCTCAGCGGCTTTTCCGGTCTGATGAAAAAGGCGTCCCTTGCGGGCGCCTTTTTTGTGTCCGCGATTTGGCTCTCCTCCGTTCAGGCCTTCTGCCCGGCGCCGACCGGTCTGGACAGCGCCACGGTTCAGCGGGTGGTCGACGGCGACACCCTGCGCCTGATCGACGGGCGCAATGTGCGGATGATCGGCCTCAATACGCCCGAACTCGGCAAGCAGGGCCGCAGCGACGAGCCGTTTGCAGTGGCCGCGCGCAAGCGCCTCGAAGCCCTGGTCGCCGAGAGCGACGGGCGGGTAGGCCTGCGACTCGGCGTCGAGTCCAGGGACCGTTACGGGCGAACACTGGCCCATGTTTTCAGCGCCAGGGGTGAGAATCTCGAAGCGCAGATGCTCGCCGATGGCCTCGGTTTCCAGGTTTCGGTAGCGCCAAATGTAGATCTGGTCGATTGTCAGCAAGCCGCTGAACGCCGCGCGCGACAGGCCGGGCTTGGCCTGTGGAAACGCTCACCTGTACTGAAAGCGGAGCAGATCGAGCGCTCGGGTTTCGCGCTGGTCAGCGGGCGTGTGAGCAAGGTTCAACGCAATCGCGGCGGAATCTGGATCGAGTTGCAGGACAAGCTTGTACTGCGCGTTGCACCCAATCTGCTGCATCGCTTCGATGGCGCCTCTCTGCAGGCATTGAAGGGCAAGCAGATCGAGGCTCGTGGCTGGGTGGTCGACCGTTCCCGGCGCGGTGGACTGAAATCAGGTCAGGCGCGCTGGTTGCTGCCGCTGACCGATCCTTCGATGCTCCAGCCGTCCCGCTGAATAAAAAAGTTGTAGACATTTTTTCTGTCGATTGTGAACAGTCTAGCCCTTGTGCGCCGTGGCTCTTGGCCCAAAGTCGTAGGGCAGGGCGCTTGACAGGGGTGACCGGGCAGTCTTGTGGGGACTTTGCGAGGCGCGTATCCTCGCTGACCAGTCTGTCCAACAGTAAAAAGCGGAATGCCAAAATGTCTGATCTGAAAACTGCCGCTCTCGAATATCATGCCAATCCTCGTCCAGGAAAGCTGAGTGTCGAGCTCACCAAGGCCACTGCTACCGCCCGCGACCTGTCGCTGGCCTACAGCCCCGGCGTAGCTGAACCAGTGCGCGAGATCGCCCGCGATCCTGAACTGGCCTACAAGTACACCGGCAAGGGCAACCTGGTTGCAGTCATTTCCGATGGCACCGCGATTCTGGGCCTGGGTAACCTCGGCCCACTGGCTTCCAAGCCAGTGATGGAAGGTAAAGGCGTGCTGTTCAAGCGCTTCGCCGGCATCGACGTCTTCGACATCGAAGTCGACTCCGAAAGCCCGCAAGCCTTCATCGACACCGTAAAACGCATTTCCATCACCTTCGGTGGCATCAACCTGGAAGACATCAAGGCGCCTGAGTGCTTTGAGATCGAGCGCGCTCTGATCGAGCAGTGCGACATTCCGGTATTCCACGATGACCAGCACGGCACCGCGATCGTGACCGCTGCGGGCATGATCAACGCCCTGGAAATCGCTGGCAAAACCCTGGCCGACGCCAAGATCGTCTGCCTGGGCGCTGGCGCAGCCGCCATCTCCTGCATGAAATTGCTGGTGAGCATGGGCGCCAAGGTCGAGAACATCTTCATGGTTGACCGTACCGGCGTGATCCACGCTGGCCGTGACGACCTGAACCAGTACAAGGCTGTGTTCGCTCACCCTACCGAGAAACGCACCCTGGACGACGCCATCGAAGGCGCTGACGTATTCGTCGGCCTGTCGGGCCCGAACCTGCTGAGCGCCGAGCAACTCAAGCGCATGGCGGCCAACCCGATCGTCTTCGCATGCTCCAACCCGGATCCGGAAATCTCTCCGGAACTGGCTCACGCCACCCGTAACGACGTGATCATGGCCACCGGCCGTTCGGACTACCCGAACCAGGTCAACAACGTACTGGGCTTCCCGTTCATCTTCCGCGGTGCCCTGGACGTTCGCGCCAAGCGCATCAACGAAGAAATGAAGATCGCTGCCGCCAACGCCCTGCGCGAACTGGCCAAGCTGCCGGTTCCTCAGGAAGTCTGCGACGCCTACGGCGGTATCTCCCTGGAATTCGGCCGTGAGTACATCATTCCGAAGCCAATGGACAAGCGCCTGATCACCGTGATCTCCGACGCCGTGGCCAAGGCCGCGATCGAGACCGGTGTGGCGACCCTGCCGTATCCGAAGAACTACCCGCTGAAAAGCGTGGATGACGTGTTCAACGGCTAAGTCGTTGTAGCGCTTCATGAAGAGCCCCGCTTTTTAAGCGGGGTTTTTTTTGTCCGTGAAAATGCGTTCCAGCTTCAAGGGCGGCCCTCACCCTAACCCTCTCCCAGGGGGAGAGGGGACCGAATGGGGGATATTGATGAGTTACGCCGACGTGAAGGCCCTGCTGTGAATCCATAATCGACTCGGTTATTCAGGTCGACGTACAGCGTCAGACACCTCGGTCAGTCCCCTCTCCCCCTGGGAGAGGGCTAGGGTGAGGGCGGCCTTTGATGTGAAACGCCATTCTCGGTACGACAGAAAACAAAAAGCCCCGCACTTCTTGCGAAGGCGGGGCTTTTTGGCGGATCAGGATCAGAACAAATCGATCGGCGCCTGTTCATCCGCCGGCAGCGGACTGCCCGGAACTGTGCCGTTGCCGATCTCATTGACCGACGGTGGCGTGTCCTCAGCCTTGAACAGCTCGAAGTACGCGCCTGGTGTGCTCGGCGATGCCGCACGACCGCTGACCGGATCGACCCGCAGGCTGAGGATGCCTTCCGGCTCCGGCTGGACGTGCGGCGGCTTGTCCTTGAGCGCGGCGGCCATGTAGTTCATCCAGATCGGCAGTGCCACGGTGCCGCCGAACTCTCGGCGACCGAGGCTTTCCGGCTGGTCGAAACCGGTCCACACGGTGGTCACGTAGTCGGCGTTGTAGCCGGAGAACCACGCGTCCTTGGATTCGTTGGTGGTACCGGTCTTGCCGGCGATGTCGCTGCGGCCCAGGGCTAGTGCGCGACGGCCGGTGCCGAGCTTGATCACGTCCTGCAGCATGCTGTTGAGGATGTAAGTAGTACGGCCATCGACGATGCGCTCGGCGACTGCTGGAGCTTGCGGCACAGCCGCGCTGCCCGGCGCTTCACCCGGAACCGGCGCGGCATTGACGGTAAACGACTCGGTAGCGGGTGCCGCGATGCCATCGGTGGCCGCGCCGCCCTGCGGTACGGTCGGCGGGTTGGCGACGAACAGCGTATCGCCGTTGCGGCTTTCGATCTTGTCGATGATGTACGGGGTGATCTTGTAGCCGCCGTTGGCGAAGGTGCTCCAGCCGGTGGCGATCTCCATTGGCGTCAGGGTCGCGGTGCCCAGCGCCAGGGACAGGTTTGGCGGCAGGTCCTGCTTGTTGAAGCCGAAACGGGTGATGTAGTCGATGGTCTTGCCTACGCCCATCGCCTGCAGCAGGCGGATCGACACCAGGTTGCGCGACTTGTACAGCGCCTCACGCAGACGGATCGGGCCGAGGAAGGTGTTGGTGTCGTTCTTCGGACGCCAGACCTTGTCCAGGTACTCGTCGACGAACACGATCGGCGCGTCGTTGACCAGGCTGGCGGCGGTGTAGCCGTTATCCAGTGCGGCGCTGTAGACGAACGGCTTGAAGCTCGAGCCCGGCTGACGCTTGGCCTGCATCGCGCGGTTGTAGTTGCTCTGCTCGAAGGCGAAGCCGCCGACCAGCGAACGGATCGCGCCGTTCTGCGGGTCCAGCGACACCAGCGCGCCTTGCGCCTGCGGAATCTGGCTGAATTTCAGCGAATTGTTCGGCTGGCGCTGCACGCGAATCAGGTCGCCGATCTGTGCCACATCCGACGGCTGACGCGGGTTGGCGCCCATGCTGTTGGTATTGAGGAACGGACGGGCCCATTTCATGGTGTCCCACGCCACGTGCTCTTCGCCCGTGCGGGTCAGCACTTGCAGGCCGTTCTTGTCGACCTGAGTGACGATGGCCGGCTCGAGGCTGCTGATGGTGCGTTGCTTGGTCAGTTCGGTGGCCCAGGCTTCGCGGGTCTTGCCCGGCAGGCGCGATTCAGGACCACGGTAGCCGTGACGCTGGTCGTAGGTCATCAGGCCTTCGTGCAGCGCGGTGTTCGCCATTTCCTGGAGGTTGCTCGGCACCGTGGTGGTAACGCGGAAACCTTCGGTATAGGCGTCGCTGCCGTAGCGACCAACCATTTCCGCACGGGCCATCTCGGCGATGTACGGCGCGTTCACTTCCGGTGTCGGCACGTGATAGCTGGCGTTCAGCGGTTCGTTGATCGCGGCGGTGTAGTCGGCCTCGGTGATCTTGCCGAGCTTGTACATGCGGCCGAGGATCCAGTCGCGCCGCTCCTTGCTGCGCGCCGGGTTGGCCAGCGGATTGAAGCGCGACGGGGCTTTCGGCAGGCCGGCGATCATCGCCATCTGCGCCAGGCTGACTTCGCGGATCGACTTGCCGTAATACACCTGTGCCGCCGCCTCGATGCCGTAGGCGCGGTTGCCCAGATAGATCTTGTTCACGTACAGCTCAAGGATCTCGTCCTTGGTCAGCTGGCGTTCGATCTGCAGGGCGAGAAGGATTTCAGTAGTCTTGCGCGAGAAGCTGCGCTCGCTGGTCAGGAAGAAGTTCTTCGCCACCTGCATGGTGATGGTGCTGCCGCCGGACTGGATGTGCCCGCTCTTGACCAGTTGCGTCGCGGCACGCATCAGGCTGCTCGGATCAACGCCATAGTGATTGGCGAAGTTGTCGTCTTCAGCACTTAGTAACGCATTGATGAAATTGGGGGGAATGTCGGCGAAACGGATCGGTGTGCGGCGCATTTCGCCAAATTCTGCGATCAACTTGTTGTCGCTGCTGTAGACCCGGAGCGGAATCTGCAACTGAATGCTTCTCAGCGCCTCCACAGATGGCAAACCCGGACTAAGGTAAAGAAACGCGCCGCTGAGACCTAAAAGCAGTCCGCAGAAAACGGCGACGATGGACCAACCGAAAAATTTCAGCAGACGAATCAAGGCTTTTGGACATCCACGGCAAAGAATGAATTGGGCGACAGGGTCCCGGCTAACACACAGAACGACCCGCGCCGGCAGTAAAAAGCGGAAAAAAACGCTGGGCATTATAAGCACTTTTCCGCTGGGGGCGTCATTTGCGCTTCTGTCAAGACGGGGCGAGGGAACGCAATGCGCATTACAGAGTCCGTAACTCACGGAAAGTCATAGGGAATTGGTAGTGCTAGGACTCTTCAATAAAAAGGCCAATACGTTACTGGGGATCGATATCAGCTCCACGTCGGTGAAGCTACTGGAGCTGAGCCGTCAGGGGGAGCGCTACCGGGTCGAGGCGTACGCGGTGGAGCCGTTGCCGGCCAACGCCGTGGTCGAAAAGAACATCGCCGAGCTCGAGGGCGTTGGCCAGGCTCTGTCCCGGGTGCTGGTCAAGGCGCGCACCGGGCTGAAAACCGTGGCGGTGGCGGTGGCTGGATCTGCGGTGATCACCAAGGTCATCGAGATGGACGCCGGGCTGTCCGACGACGAGCTGGAAAACCAGCTCAAGATCGAAGCCGATCAATACATTCCCTATCCCCTGGATGAGGTCGCCATCGACTTCGAAGTCCAGGGCGTTTCGCCGCGCAACCCCGAACGGGTCAACGTGCTGCTGGCCGCCTGTCGCAAGGAAAACGTCGAAGTCCGCGAAGCGGCGCTTGCACTGGCCGGGCTGACGGCGCGGGTGGTGGATGTCGAGGCTTATGCGCTGGAGCGCTCGTTCGGCCTGCTGGCCACGCAACTGGCCGCGTCACAGGATCGGCTGACGGTGGCCGTGGTCGACATCGGCGCCACCATGACCACCCTCAGCGTCCTGCACAACGGCCGGATCATCTATACCCGCGAACAGCTGTTCGGCGGTCGACAGCTGACCGAGGAAATTCAGCGCCGTTATGGCCTGACCCTTGAGCAGGCGGGGCTCGCCAAGAAACAGGGCGGTCTGCCGGACGACTACGTCAGCGAGGTGCTGCAACCGTTTCGCGAGGCGCTGGTGCAGCAGGTGTCGCGCTCCCTGCAGTTCTTTTTCGCCTCCGGCCAGTACAACGCCGTCGACCATATTCTGCTGGCCGGCGGCACGGCGTCGGTGCCCGGGCTCGATCGGCTGATCGAAGAGCGTCTGAACACCCCGACCCAGGTCGCCAACCCGTTTTCCGACATGGCCTTGAGCAGCAAGGTCAACGCCGGGGCCCTGGCGAGCGATGCGCCGGCCCTGATGATTGCCTGCGGGCTCGCGCTCAGGAGTTTCGACTGATGGCGCGGATCAACCTTTTACCCTGGCGCGAGGAGCGCCGCGAAGAACGGCGCAAACGCTTCCTGCTGGCCTTGACCGGCGTGGTGGTCGGTTCGGTGGGGGCGGTGCTCATTGCCGATCAGATCATCAGCGCCGCCATCGCGCGGCAGGTCGCGCGCAATGACTACATCGGCAAGCAGATCGCCGTGGTCGACGAACGGATCAAGCAGATCAGCGAGCTCAAGGCCCATCGTCAGCAACTGGTAGAGCGCATGCGCATCATCCAGGACTTGCAGGGCAACCGGCAGATCAGCGGGCGGATCTTCGATCAGCTGGCGCGCACCTTGCCCGACGGGGTGTATTTCACCGACGTGAAAATGGTCGGCAATACCCTGTCGATCAGCGGCGCGGCGGAGTCGAACAATCGGGTGTCCGACCTGATGCGCAACCTTGATGCCTCCGACTGGTTCGATGCGCCCAACCTCAATGAAGTGAAAGCCACCACCGCTGGCCAGGTGGATCAGGCCAACGTCTTCCAGCTGACCGTTCGCCAGACTCGACCCCGTATCGAGGAGGACGACCAATGAAGCCGTCCGAGTGGCTGGACAGCCTGCGCAATGTCGATTTCAACGACCTGGACACCAGCAACATCGGCTCCTGGCCGCCAGTGGTCAAAACCCTGGCCGGCGGGCTGTTGATGGTGCTGGTCCTGGCGCTTGGCTATAACTTTTTCATCAGTGACCTGGAGAACCAGCTCGAGCTCAAGCGTGAGGAGGAGGTCACCCTCAAGGAGCAATTCGCGAGCAAGGCGCGCATGGCGGCCAATCTGGAGCTGTACACCCAGCAGATGAAAGAGATGGAAAACTCGTTCGGTGTGCTGTTGCGGCAATTGCCCAGTGACACCGAAGTGCCGGGGTTGCTGGAAGACATCACCCGCACCGGGCTGGGCAGTGGTCTTGAATTCGAAGAGATCAAACTGCTGCCGGAGGTTACCCAGCAGTTCTACATCGAGCTGCCCATCCAGATCACTGTGACCGGCGCCTATCACGACCTTGCGACTTTCGTCAGCGGTGTGGCCGGGTTGCCTCGGATCGTCACTCTGCACGATTTCGAACTGGCGCCAGCCAATCCCGAAGGCGGGCCGAAGTTGCGCATGAGCATTCTGGCCAAGACTTACCGCTACAACGACAAGGGGCTGCAGAAATGAGCCCGATCCGTTTTATCGCCTTGTCGGCATTGTTGTTGGTGCTCGGTGGCTGTGGCGGCGATGACTTCAGCGACCTCGACGCTTACATGAATGAAGTGCGCCTGCGTCCGCCGGGCAAGATCGAGCCGACCCCGACCTTCCGCTCTTTCCCGACGTTCACCTACAGCGCCGCCAACCTGCGCAGTCCGTTTTCGCGTCAGCTGCGGGTCGATCTGGCCGGACAGAAACACGGCTCGCGCGACGTGAAACCCGATCCCAACCGGGTCAAGCAATACCTCGAAGGTTTCAACATCGAGCAGTTCGAAATGGTCGGCACGATTGCCAACGCCTCCGGTTCCTTCGCTTTGCTGCGGGGGGCGGGCGGGGTTCATCGGCTCAAGGTCGGCGATTACCTTGGGCGCAACGACGGGCGGATCGTTGCGATCAGCGCTTCACAGGTCGAGGTGGTGGAAATCGTTCCGGATGGCCAGGGCGCCTGGCTTGAGCGGCCGCGCACCATTCCTTTGAAAGAGCACTCATAAGTGGAAGTCGAATAATGAACAGGATTTTTTCCACCCTCGGTTTTTCGCTATGGATGGCGCTGCTTTCACCGATGGTACAGGCAGCCAATCTGAAGGCGCTGGACGTCGCGGCACTGCCGGGCGACCGGGTCGAGCTGAAGCTGTCGTTCGACGGTCCGCCCCCGCAGCCCAAGGGCTACACCACCGATTCGCCGGCGCGGATCGCCCTCGATCTGCCGGGTGTCGCCAGTCAGCTGGCGAGCAAGACTCGCGATCTGGGCAGTGGCAATGCCCGCACGGCCACGGTGGTCGAGGCCAATAACCGGACGCGGCTGATCATCAGCCTGACGCAACTGGCGCCGTACGACACCCGGGTCGAAGGCAATACGGTGTTCGTGGTGGTCGGGCAAGGCAGCAAAGCCGTTGCCCTGCGTACGGCGGCTCGTGCGCCGCGCGCAGCACCTGCGGCAGCGCCGGTCCGCACGTTTGCGCCGACCGCCAGGGCCATTCGCGGCGTCGATTTCCAGCGTGGTACGGCAGGTGAGGGCAATGTGGTCATTGATCTGTCCGACCCGGCCATTGCCCCGGACATTCAGGAACACGACGGCAAGATCATCCTCAATTTCGCGCGTACCCAATTGCCCGAGCCGCTGCGGGTGCGCCTCGACGTCAAGGATTTCGCCACCCCGGTGCAGTTCGTCAATGCCGGTGTCAGCGGTGATCGGGCGACGATCACCGTCGAACCCAGCGGTACTTTCGACTATTCCACTTACCAGACCGACAACAAGCTGACTGTCAGCATCCGGCCGTTGACCGTCGATGACCTGCAAAAGCGCAACGCCGACCGCAACAGCTATAACGGCGAAAAGCTCTCTCTCAACTTTCAGGACATCGATGTGCGTTCGGTGCTGCAACTGATCGCCGACTTCACCAACCTCAATCTGGTGGCCAGCGATACGGTGCAGGGCGGCATTACCTTGCGCCTGCAGAACGTGCCGTGGGATCAGGCGCTGGATCTGGTGCTCAAGACCAAAGGCCTGGACAAGCGCAAGGTCGGCAATGTGCTGCTGGTGGCACCGGCAGATGAAATCGCCGCCCGCGAACGGCAGGAACTGGAATCGCAGAAACAGATCGCCGAACTGGCGCCGTTGCGCCGCGAGCTGCTGCAAGTGAACTACGCCAAGGCTGCGGACATCGCCAAGCTGTTCCAGTCGGTCACCAGTGCCGAGGCCAAGGTCGACGAACGGGGTTCGATCACCGTCGATGAGCGCACCAACAACATCATTGCCTACCAGACCCAGGATCGCCTCGACGAGCTGCGGCGGATTGTGGCGCAGCTGGATATTCCGGTGCGTCAAGTGATGATCGAGGCGCGGATCGTCGAGGCCAACGTCGATTACGACAAGAGCCTGGGTGTGCGTTGGGGCGGCTCGATCCAGAACAAGGGCAACTGGAACACTTCCGGGGTCAGCAATGGCTCGTCGACCACCATCGGCACGCCGGGCAGCACCAGCACCAATTCGCCGTTCGTCGACATGGGCACGGTCAATAACACGTCCGGGATCGGCATCGCGTTCATCACCGACAACGTCTTGCTCGACCTTGAGCTGACCGCGATGGAGAAGACCGGCAACGGCGAAATCGTCTCGCAGCCCAAAGTGGTCACCTCCGACAAGGAAACCGCAAAGATCCTCAAGGGCACCGAGATTCCGTATCAGGAAGCCAGCTCCAGCGGCGCTACGTCGGTGTCCTTCAAGGAGGCGTCGCTGTCGCTGGAAGTGACGCCGCAGATCACCCCGGACAACCGCATCATCATGGAGGTCAAGGTCACCAAGGACGAACCGGACTACCTGAACAAAGTGCAGGATGTACCGCCGATCAAGAAAAACGAGGTCAATGCCAAGGTGCTGGTGAACGACGGCGAGACCATCGTGATCGGGGGCGTTTTCTCAAATACTCAGAGCAAGGTTGTAGATAAGGTGCCATTTCTTGGCGATGTGCCGTATCTTGGCCGCCTTTTCCGGCGTGATGTGGTTTCGGAGAAAAAATCCGAGCTGCTGGTATTTCTCACTCCGCGTATCATGAATAACCAGGCGATTGCTGTGAGTCGTTGATTCTGTGCGAAATTTGATTCTTGTAGGACCGATGGGGGCTGGAAAAAGCACCATCGGCCGATTACTGGCCAAAGAGCTGCGCCTGCCGTTCAAGGATTCCGACAAGGAAATTGAACTGCGTACGGGCGCCAATATCCCGTGGATCTTCGACAAGGAAGGCGAGCCCGGCTTTCGTGACCGTGAGCAGGCGATGATCGCCGAGCTGTGCGCGTTCGACGGCGTGGTGCTGGCGACCGGCGGCGGCGCCGTGATGCGCGATGCCAACCGCAAGGCCCTGCACGAGGGCGGGCGCGTCGTGTATCTGCACGCCTCCGTCGAGCAGCAGGTCGGCCGCACCTCTCGCGACCGCAATCGGCCGTTGCTGCGCACCGCCAATCCGGAAAAAACCCTGCGCGACCTGCTGGCGATCCGTGATCCGCTCTATCGGGAAATCGCCGATCTGGTGGTGGAAACCGACGAGCGGCCACCGCGCATGGTCGTGCTCGATATTCTCGACCGCCTGCAGCAACTTCCGCCCCGTTAAAGCGCCGCACGAAATGCGCTATCCTCGGCGACCTGTAATGGCCGCCAAGGGTTGTGGCGGATGGCGTGCGAGTGGCGTCACACCAGCACATGCCGTGAACATTCGATAATTCCAGGCAGGACGCCTGCTTCATCTTCATCGTGGGGACACATGCAGACACTCAAGGTCGACCTAGGCGAGCGCAGCTACCCGATTCACATTGGCGAAGGATTACTGGACCAGCCTGAACTGCTGGCCCCGCATATCCACGGGCGGCAAGTGGCAATCATCTCCAACGAGACCGTTGCGCCGCTCTATCTCGAACGTCTGACCCGCAGCCTGGCGCAGTTCTCGGTGGTTTCCGTGGTGCTGCCCGACGGCGAAGCCTTCAAGAATTGGGAAACTCTGCAACTGATCTTCGACGGCCTGCTGACCGCCCGTCATGACCGTCGCACCACGGTGATCGCCCTCGGCGGCGGTGTGATCGGCGACATGGCCGGTTTCGCGGCCGCCTGCTACCAGCGCGGCGTCGATTTCATCCAGATCCCTACCACGCTGCTGTCCCAGGTCGATTCTTCGGTGGGTGGCAAGACCGGGATCAACCATCCGCTGGGCAAGAACATGGTTGGCGCGTTCTATCAGCCGAACGTGGTGCTGATCGATACCGCGTCCCTGAAAACCCTGCCAGCGCGCGAGCTGTCGGCCGGCCTGGCGGAAGTCATCAAGTACGGTCTGATCTGTGATGAACCTTTCCTGACCTGGCTCGAAGACAACGTCGACGCCCTGCGTGCGCTGGATCAAGCGGCCCTGACCTATGCCATCGAACGCTCCTGCGCCGCCAAGGCGGCGGTGGTCGGCGCCGACGAGAAGGAAACCGGCGTACGGGCCACGCTCAACCTCGGCCACACCTTTGGCCACGCCATCGAAACCCACATGGGCTATGGTGTCTGGTTGCATGGTGAAGCGGTCGCCGCTGGCACCGTGATGGCGCTGGAAATGTCCGCGCGCCTGGGCTGGATCAGCGAGCAGGAGCGCGATCGCGGCATCCGCCTGTTCCAGCGTGCCGGTCTGCCGGTGATCCCGCCGGAAGAGATGACTGAAGCCGATTTTCTTGAACACATGGCAATTGACAAAAAAGTGATCGACGGTCGCTTGCGCCTGGTGCTGCTGCGCCGGATGGGCGAAGCGGTGGTGACCGACGATTATCCGAAAGAGGTTCTACAGGCCACGCTGGGAGCGGATTACCGCGCTCTGGCTCAGCTTAAAGGTTAATAAGATTCCGATGACTAGTTTGCATGCCGACGAGGCGTTCCTCGGCCATTTCCAGTTAAGTCACGACCCTTTCGCACCGCGGGTGCCGGGCTTCAAATTCTTCCCGGCCCAGCGCAAGCCGGTGCTGGGTCAGTTGCATCATCTGGCGCGTTACAGCCAGTTGCTGCTGGTGGTCACCGGCCCGCAGGGCAGCGGCAAGACCCTGCTGCGTCAGGCGCTGGTTGCCAGCACCAACAAGCAATCGGTGCAGAGCGTCGTCGTTTCCGCCCGTGGCGCCGGCGATGCAGCTGGTGTGCTGCGCCAGATCGCCCAGGCGCTGGACGTGGCCCAGGCCGAAGTCGGGGCGATCCTCGATCAGGTCGTGCAGCTGGCGCTGACCGGTCAGGAAGTCTATCTGCTGGTGGACGATGCCGAGCAGCTCGACGAGTCCGCGCTTGAAGCGCTGATGGCGCTGGGCGCCGGCGCGCCGGAAGGCCGTCCGCATGTGTTCCTGTTCGGTGAGTCGTCGCTGATCGCCCAGCTCGAGGCTTTGCACCTTGAGGAAGAGCGCTTCCACGTCATCGAATTGCAGCCGTACACCGAAGAAGAAACCCGCGAGTATCTCGACCAGCGGCTTGAAGGCGCCGGCCGGGGTGTCGAACTTTTCACCGCGGATCAGATCTCTGATATTCACGAAAGCTCCGAGGGTTGGCCGGGCAACATCAACCAGGTTGCTCGCGATGCTCTGATCGAAGTCATGATTGCCAGCCGCTCTGCGGTCAAGCGTCCAAGTATGGGGTTCAACATGCCGAAGAAACACGTATTGGCGATTTCCGCCGTCGTTGTGGTCGCGGTCGCTGCCGCCTGGCTGATGCCGGGTCGCAACAAGGCACCGACCACCGGTGCGCCGGCCAACGAGCAGGCGCAACTGCCCTTGGGCCAGGGTACGCCGCAAGCGGGTGGCGCACCGTCCGTCGAATTCAACGGCAATACCCAGCCGATGCCGCTGCCATTGGTCGGCAACTCGCAGCCGGTAATGCGCGGTCCGCTGGCTGAAGCCGCTGGGGGCATCACTGAAGGCGACGACGGCGTGCCGGTCGAAGGTTCCAGCAACACGCCACCGACCGTGACCACCACCGCGCCACCCGCGGGCGTTCAGGCCGGTCCGGCTCCTACGCCAGTTCCGGTTCCAGTCCCGTCAGCCAAGCCGACCCCGGCGCCGACCCAGGTAGCTACCGCCAAGCCTGTGCCTGCTCCGGCAGCTCCAGCGGCCAAACCGGCTCCGGCGCCTGCCAAGCCTGTTGCCGCCGCCAAACCGGCCGAGAAGCCGGTCACCGTCGCCAAGGCCGCCGGTGGCAGCTGGTACGCCGGTCAGCCGACCAGCAACTACGTGGTGCAGATCCTCGGTACCAGCTCCGAAGCGACCGCGCAAAACTTCGTCAAGGAGCAGGGCGGCGAGTACCGTTATTTCAAGAAAGTCCTCAACGGCAAGCCTCTCTACGTGATCACCTACGGCAACTTCGCCAATCGTGATGCAGCCGTTTCTGCCATCAAGGCCTTGCCAGCGAAGGTTCAGGCTGGTAAACCTTGGCCTCGCACTGTCGCCAGCGTCCAACAGGAACTGGCAACAACTCGCTGAAGATTCGGCGGCCTTACCCAGGCCGCCTCTCCAAGCACCTCAAAATCTCTACAAGTGCGCGCCGTCTCTACAGACCGCGTGCCTTGTGGTGTCTGCGTCACAGTAGTCTTTGAGTCGTTGCGGTCAAAATTAAAAAAGTTTTGACTAGCACAGCAGATCGCTTTAAACCTTTCACAAATGCGACATGAATTTGCGACATTTCGTCGTCAAATTTGTGAGCCTCTGTGTCGCTGTGTACAATGACCACCCTTTTGCCCCCGCAAAGCCGGCGTACGTTCGGCGCGGCAAGCAAGTGGTTGAATTGAAAAGAAATTTGCCTCGTTAAGAGGCAGCCTGGTGAGAAAGTGTCTATGAAAGCAGGTCTGTACCAACCAGATGAATTCAAGGATAACTGCGGTTTCGGCCTGATAGCCCATATGCAGGGCGAACCCAGTCATACCCTTTTGCAAACGGCCATCGAGGCCCTGACCTGCATGACCCACCGCGGTGGGATTAATGCCGACGGCAAGACCGGTGACGGTTGCGGTCTGCTGATTCAAAAGCCCGACGCGTTCCTGCGTGCCATTGCCCAGGAAACCTTCAGCGTCGAGCTGCCCAAGCAATATGCCGTGGGCATGGTCTTCTTCAATCAGGATCCGGCCAAGGCCGAAGCCGCTCGCGAGAACATGAACCGCGAGATCCTGGCCGAAGGCCTGCAATTGATCGGCTGGCGTAAAGTGCCGATCGACACCAGCGTCCTCGGCCGCCTGGCCCTTGAGCGCCTGCCGCAAATCGAGCAGGTGTACATCGGTGGTGAAGGCCTGAGCGATCAGGACATGGCGGTCAAGCTGTTCAGCGCCCGTCGTCGTTCGTCGGTGGCCAACGCCGCCGACACCGATCACTACATCTGCAGCTTTTCCCACAAGACCATCATCTATAAAGGCCTGATGATGCCGGCCGACCTGGCCGCGTTTTATCCGGACCTGAGCGACGAGCGCCTGCAAACCGCAATCTGCGTGTTCCACCAGCGCTTCTCCACCAACACCCTGCCGAAATGGCCGCTGGCCCAGCCATTCCGCTTCCTCGCCCATAACGGCGAGATCAACACCATCACCGGCAACCGCAACTGGGCCCAGGCCCGTCGCACCAAGTTCACCAACGATCTGATGGATCTGGAAGAACTCGGCCCGCTGGTCAACCGTGTCGGTTCTGACTCCTCGAGCATGGACAACATGCTTGAGCTGATGGTCACCGGCGGCATCGACCTGTTCCGTGGCGTGCGGATGATCATTCCGCCAGCGTGGCAGAACGTCGAAACCATGGACCCGGATCTGCGTGCGTTCTACGAGTACAACTCGATGCACATGGAGCCGTGGGACGGCCCGGCCGGCGTGGTAATGACCGACGGTCGCTACGCGGTGTGCCTGCTCGACCGTAACGGTCTGCGCCCGGCGCGCTGGGTCACCACCACCAACGGTTTCATCACCCTCGCGTCGGAAATCGGCGTGTGGGACTACAAGCCTGAGGACGTGATTGCCAAAGGCCGTGTCGGCCCGGGCCAGATCTTCGCCGTGGACACCGAAACCGGGCAGATCCTCGACACCGACGCGATCGACAACCGTCTCAAATCCCGTCATCCGTACAAGCAATGGCTGCGCAAGAATGCCCTGCGCATCCAGGCGACCATGGAAGACAACGACCACGGTTCGGCTTTCTACGACGTCGATCAGCTCAAGCAGTACATGAAGATGTATCAGGTCACGTTCGAAGAGCGCGATCAGGTACTGCGTCCGCTTGGCGAACAAGGCTACGAAGCCGTTGGCTCGATGGGCGACGACACGCCGATGGCCGTGCTGTCCCAGCGCGTGCGCACGCCGTACGACTATTTCCGCCAGCAGTTCGCGCAGGTGACCAACCCGCCGATCGACCCGCTGCGTGAAGCGATCGTGATGTCGCTGGAGATCTGCCTCGGTGCCGAGCGCAACATCTTCCAGGAATCGCCGGAGCACGCTTCGCGCGTGATCCTCAGCTCGCCGGTCATTTCCCCGGCCAAGTGGCGCTCGCTGATGAACCTCGACCGCCCGGGTTTCGAGCGGCAGATCATCGACCTCAACTACGACGAAAGCGTCGGCCTCGAAGCGGCGATCCGCAACGTCGCCGATCAGGCTGAAGAAGCCGTGCGCGCCGGTCGTACCCAGATCGTACTGAGCGATCGCCATATCGCTCCTGGCAAACTGCCGATCCACGCCTCGCTGGCCACCGGCGCGGTGCACCACCGCCTGACCGAAAAAGGCCTTCGCTGCGACTCCAACATCCTGGTTGAAACCGCCACCGCACGCGATCCGCACCACTTCGCCGTGCTGATCGGTTTCGGCGCCTCGGCGGTCTATCCGTTCCTCGCGTACGAAGTGCTGGGCGACCTGAT
Source organism: Pseudomonas sp. 9.2(2024) (assembly GCF_039695385.1). Lineage (NCBI taxonomy): Bacteria > Pseudomonadati > Pseudomonadota > Gammaproteobacteria > Pseudomonadales > Pseudomonadaceae > Pseudomonas > Pseudomonas sp. 9.2(2024). The sequence goes on from NZ_CP155585.1 coordinate 701,569, forward strand.
CCGTACCGGTGAAGTGCTGGGCGACCTCTATGAGGTGTTCAAGAACTACCGCAAAGGCATCACCAAAGGTCTGTTGAAGATCCTGTCGAAGATGGGCATCTCGACCATCGCGTCCTATCGCGGTGCTCAGCTGTTCGAAGCCATCGGCCTGTCCGAAGAAGTCTGCGACCTGAGCTTCCGTGGCGTGCCGAGCCGCATCAAAGGTGCGCGTTTCATCGACATCGAAGCCGAGCAGAAAGCACTGGCCACCGAAGCCTGGAGTCCGCGCAAGCCGATCCAGCAGGGCGGTCTGCTGAAGTTCGTCCACGGTGGCGAATATCATGCGTACAACCCGGACGTGGTCAACACCCTGCAAGCCGCCGTGCAGCAGGGCGACTACGCCAAATTCAAGGAATACACCTCGCTGGTGGACAACCGTCCGGTGTCGATGATCCGCGACCTGTTCAAGGTCAAGACCCTCGACACGCCGCTGGACATCAGTGAAGTCGAGCCGCTGGAATCGGTGCTCAAGCGCTTCGACTCCGCCGGTATCTCGCTGGGCGCCCTGTCGCCGGAAGCTCACGAAGCCCTGGCCGAAGCCATGAACCGCCTCGGTGCGCGTTCCAACTCCGGCGAAGGCGGCGAAGACCCGGCGCGCTACGGCACCATCAAGAGCTCGAAAATCAAACAGGTCGCGACCGGCCGTTTCGGTGTGACCCCGGAATACCTGGTCAACGCCGAAGTGCTGCAGATCAAGGTCGCCCAGGGCGCCAAGCCGGGCGAGGGCGGGCAACTGCCGGGCGGTAAAGTGAACGGGCTGATCGCCAAGCTGCGTTACGCAGTGCCGGGCGTGACCCTGATTTCGCCACCGCCGCACCACGACATCTATTCGATCGAAGACTTGTCGCAGCTGATCTTCGACCTGAAACAGGTCAACCCGAAGGCGCTGGTTTCGGTGAAACTCGTGGCTGAAGCGGGCGTCGGCACCATCGCCGCCGGTGTGGCCAAGGCCTATGCGGACTTGATCACCATTTCCGGCTATGACGGTGGCACCGGTGCTTCGCCGCTGACCTCGATCAAATACGCGGGCGCTCCGTGGGAACTCGGCCTGGCCGAAACCCACCAGACCCTGCGCGGCAACGACCTGCGCGGCAAGGTTCGGGTACAGACCGACGGCGGCCTGAAGACCGGCCTCGACGTGATCAAGGCAGCCATCCTCGGCGCCGAAAGCTTCGGCTTCGGTACTGCACCGATGATCGCGCTGGGCTGCAAATACCTGCGTATCTGCCACCTGAACAACTGCGCCACCGGCGTCGCGACTCAGAACGAGAAGTTGCGCAAGGATCACTACATCGGCACCGTCGACATGGTGGTGAACTTCTTCACCTACGTCGCCGAAGAAACCCGTGAGTGGCTGGCCAAGCTGGGCGTGCGCTCCCTCGAAGAGCTGATCGGCCGTACCGATCTGCTGGAAATCCTCGAAGGCCAGACCGCCAAGCAGCATCACCTGGATCTGACTCCGCTGCTCGGCAGCGACCACATCCCGGCGGACAAGCCTCAGTTCTGCGGCGTCGAGCGCAACCCGCCCTTCGACCAGGGCCTGCTGGCCGAGAAAATGGTCGAGATGGCGACGTCGGCGATCAACGACCTCAGCGGCGCCGAGTTCGATCTGGACATCTGCAACTGCGACCGTTCGATCGGCGCACGGATCTCCGGCGAAATCGCGCGCAAGCACGGCAACCAGGGCATGGCGAAAGCGCCGATCACCTTCCGCTTCAAGGGCACTGCCGGTCAGAGCTTCGGCGTGTGGAACGCCGGCGGTCTGAACATGTACCTTGAAGGCGACGCCAACGACTACGTCGGCAAAGGCATGACCGGTGGCAAGCTGACCATCGTGCCGCCGAAGGGCAGCGTTTATAAGACTCAGGAAAGCGCCATCATCGGCAACACCTGCCTGTACGGCGCCACGGGCGGCAAGCTGTTCGCCGCCGGCACCGCAGGCGAGCGTTTCGCCGTGCGCAACTCCGGTGCCCACACGGTCGTGGAAGGCACTGGCGATCACTGCTGTGAGTACATGACCGGTGGTTTTGTCTGCGTTCTGGGCAAGACCGGTTACAACTTCGGCTCTGGCATGACCGGCGGTTTCGCCTACGTGCTCGATCAGGACAACACCTTCGTTGACCGGGTCAACCACGAACTGGTGGAAATCCAGCGGATCAGCGGCGAGGCGATGGAAGCCTATCGCAGCCACCTGCAGAACGTGCTGAACGAGTACGTCGCGGAAACCGACAGCGAGTGGGGTCGTGAGCTCGCCGAGAACCTCGATGACTACCTGCGTCGTTTCTGGCTGGTCAAGCCGAAGGCTGCCAACCTGAAGTCGTTGCTTTCCAGCACCCGTGCCAACCCGCAGTGATATGCGCCTGAAGAGTTTGATGAGGTTTTAACAATGGCTGAACGTCTGAATAACGACTTCCAGTTCATCGATGTCGGGCGCAAGGATCCGAAGAAGAAACTGTTGCGTCAACGCAAGAAAGAGTTCGTGGAAATCTACGAACCGTTCAAACCCCAGCAGTCGGCCGACCAGGCCCACCGCTGCCTGGGTTGCGGCAACCCGTATTGCGAATGGAAGTGCCCGGTGCACAACTTCATTCCGAACTGGCTGAAGCTGGTGGCCGAGGGCAACATCCTCCAGGCCGCCGAGCTGTCGCACCAGACCAACACCCTGCCGGAAGTCTGCGGCCGGGTGTGTCCGCAGGACCGTCTGTGCGAGGGTGCCTGCACCCTCAACGACGGATTCGGTGCGGTGACCATCGGTTCGGTCGAGAAGTACATCACCGACACCGCATTCGCCATGGGCTGGCGCCCGGACATGTCCAAGGTCAAGCCGACCGGCAAGCGTGTCGCGATCATCGGCGCGGGCCCGGCGGGCCTCGGTTGTGCCGACGTGCTGGTGCGCGGCGGCGTGACCCCGGTGGTGTTCGACAAGAACCCGGAAATCGGCGGTCTGCTGACCTTCGGCATCCCCGAGTTCAAGCTTGAGAAGACCGTGCTGAGCAATCGCCGCGAAGTCTTCACCGGCATGGGCATCGAATTCCGCCTCAACACCGAGGTCGGCAAGGACGTGACCATGGAGCAACTGCTCGCCGAATACGATGCCGTGTTCATGGGCATGGGCACCTACACCTACATGAAAGGCGGTTTTGCCGGTGAAGATCTGCCGGGCGTTTATGACGCGCTGGACTTCCTGATCGCCAACGTCAACCGCAACCTGGGCTTTGAAAAGTCGCCGGAAGATTTCGTCGACATGAAAGGCAAGAAGGTCGTGGTGCTGGGCGGCGGCGACACGGCGATGGATTGCAACCGCACGTCGATCCGCCAGGGCGCCAAGTCGGTGACCTGCGCTTATCGTCGTGACGAAGCGAACATGCCCGGCTCGCGCAAAGAGGTGAAGAACGCCAAGGAAGAAGGCGTGAAATTCCTCTACAACCGCCAGCCGATCGCCATCGTTGGCGAGGACAAGGTCGAAGGCGTGAAGGTGGTCGAGACCCGTCTCGGCGAACCGGACGCCCGTGGCCGTCGCAGCCCCGAGCCGATTCCGGGTTCCGAAGAGATCATCCCGGCTGACGCCGTGGTCATCGCTTTCGGTTTCCGCCCGAGCCCGGCGCCGTGGTTCGAGCAGTTCGAGATCCAGACCGACAGCCAGGGCCGTGTCGTTGCGCCCGAGCAGGGACAGTACAAGCACCAGACCAGCAACCCGAAAATCTTCGCTGGTGGCGATATGGTGCGCGGTTCCGACCTGGTGGTGACGGCGATCTTCGAAGGCCGCAATGCAGCTGAAGGGATTCTGGATTACCTGGGCGTCTAAACCCGGATCCTGAGCCAAAAGCAATAAGCCTGTGGGAGCGGGCCTGCTCGCGATGGCGGTGAATCAGTCACCAGACGTATTGGCTGACAATCCGCTATCGCGAGCAGGCTCGCTCCCACAGTTGTTTCTCGCTGTTGCTGATGCCCCGTATTTATTGCGACAAATTGACCCGATAGACAAAAGGCTGACCTGCATCCGTGCCTTTTGCGTCGCGCTCTGAGAAAATGCCCGCACTTTTTTTCCGGATGCCGACATGACTGCCCTGAAGAACGACCGTTTCCTCCGCGCCCTGCTCAAGCAACCCGTAGACGTCACCCCTGTGTGGATGATGCGCCAGGCCGGCCGCTACCTGCCGGAATACCGCGCCAGCCGCGCCCAGGCCGGTGATTTCATGAGCCTGTGCATGAATCCGGAATTCGCCTGCGAAGTCACGCTGCAACCCCTCGACCGCTATCCGCAACTGGACGCGGCGATCCTGTTCTCCGACATCCTCACCATTCCCGATGCCATGGGCCAGGGCCTGTACTTCGAGACCGGTGAAGGTCCGCGCTTCAAGAAAGTCGTCAGCACCCTGGCCGACATCGAAGCCCTGCCGATCCCGGATCCGCACAAGGATCTCGGCTACGTGATGGACGCGGTCAGCACCATCCGCCGCGAGCTGAACGGCCGTGTACCGCTGATCGGTTTCTCCGGCAGCCCGTGGACCCTCGCCACGTACATGGTCGAAGGCGGCTCGTCGAAAGACTTCCGCAAGACCAAGGCGATGCTCTACGACAACCCGCAAGCCATGCACCTGCTGCTGGACAAGCTGGCGCAGTCGGTGACTTCTTACTTGAACGGCCAGATCCAGGCCGGCGCGCAAGCGGTGCAGATCTTCGATACCTGGGGCGGCAACCTGTCGGCGGCGGCGTATCAGGAATTCTCCCTGGCCTACATGAAGAAAATCGTCAGCGGCCTGATCCGCGAGCACGACGGTCGCAAGGTGCCGGTGATCCTCTTCACCAAGAACGGCGGCCTGTGGCTGGAAAGCATCGCCGACGCCGGCGCCGACGCACTGGGTCTGGACTGGACCTGCGACATCGGCAACGCCCGCGCCCGCGTCGGCGACAAGGTCGCGCTGCAAGGCAACATGGACCCGACCGTGCTGTACGCCAAGCCGGAAGCGATCCGCACCGAAGTCGGGCGCATCCTCGCCAGCTACGGTAAAGGCAGCGGCCACGTGTTCAACCTCGGCCACGGCATCACCCCGGAAGTCGACCCGGAACACGCCGGCGCGTTCCTGCGTGCGGTGCATGAGTTGTCGGCGCAGTATCACGAGTAATCGGCGCTCAGCGCTAAAGGTAGAAAACAAAAACGCCCGGCTTATGCCGGGCGTTTTTGTTTGCGATGGGTTTAGCGTCCGAGGAGCTGTTCGGCGTAGCGGGCGATGATGTGGTCGAAGGTTTTTTGATTGGGAATCGCGGTATTTCTGATCGCCGTCACCAACCGCTCAAGCTCTTCCTCGCTGACTTGCATGACCAACTCGTCATCGAAGAGGCGGCGGATTGTGTCCTGCCGTCGATTTTTGAGGTAGGGGATGTCTAGCGCCAATACCTCGATCATCTTTGTGGCGGGAAGGTCGTTAGAGTCCTTTGGCTGGATTTCGCCGGTTCGCAGATATCGGAAGCGCTGTTCACAGTTCTCGTCAGTGGGAGAAATGTGTTGGTTTTCGTCGAACCAGTTGCCCTTCTTATGGCCGCAGTGCAACGGATTGCCGGGCTTGGTTTCTCGCAGGCAGGAGGCATGAAGGTTGTGAAACTCCAACGCCAGCTCTTCGAAATGCTCTTGAGGTCTGAAGTGCTCGATATGGCTGGTCGAGGCATCTATTTCCCGGCCGCAATAACAGCAGAAGAAGCCTTGCTCCTTAAGCAGGGCATTATGTAAATCGCGTTTTTGCGGGTTTTGTAGCGTTGGGTAAGTTGGACTCCACTCGTCGTTCGCCGAGTTTTTCCAATCTGTAAATGAAGCGGGTTCAGTTCCTTTGAGCACTCGCTTCATTTGCCGAGAATCTCCTTGCGCCTGATCAGTGCTTCGGCGCCGGCGAATTCCGGTAGGTCGGGGGCTTTCTTTTTCAGCGCCTCAAGTTGTGATTTTGCCTTTTCGAGGTCGTTGTCTTCCAACGTGGAAAAAAGCTCGGACAGCAGATCTTCGATCTCTGGTTCGCGCTGCGTAACGCCCATTACCTCTTCAAGCACGCTGCTGGAATCCAGACCGTAGGTGACCCGCGGATGAGTAGGATCCCCGTTGTGCAACACGATGACTTCCTCAGGCTTCAGGCTGCCGATGATTTGTGGGGAATGGCTTGCGGCGATGAACTGGACTTTGGGGAATGCCTGTCTCAATGCCGGGGCGATGCTGCGTTGCCAGGCCGGATGCATATGGATATCCAGTTCGTCGATGATCACCACGCCGGAGGTGTTTTTCAGAACGTCCTTACCCATGTGGGGGTTGAGGATGCACATGCGGCGGGCGATATCGGCGAACAACGCAACCATCCCGCGCTGACCATCGCTAAGCTCATTGAAAGGAGTGGTCTTTCCATCCAGGTCGATCAACAAGCTTTGCAGCCGGAGGTCATAGCGAAAATTTTGTGCGTGGGGAATAGCGCGCTCGATCGCAGTGTTTACCCAGTAAAGTTCGTCGTCGAACTCAAGTGACTGGGTGTTGGAATCAAGGAGGTTCTGCATCCGTTCGAGCGTTCTACCGATTAACCAACTTTCAAATTCTCTGAGATCCGCAACTGCATCGAACCAGTTAACGTAGGCATCGAAGCGCGAGACGCGTTGTTTCGCGGCGAACTCAGCAGATACTCCTACCCCTTGCCAGCGGCGATTGGAGCGATAGAAAGCAAGCACAGGCAAATCGACTGGAATGGCCAGGTTGATTTTCTGTTTTAGTTTGTCTATCTCGGCGTCGAATACTGAATCTACAAGATGGGGCAAGTCTTCTGCATCTCGTTTCAGGACCCAGTCTGTAGTTCCGAAGAAACTGCCTATGCCATGTACCAGTAATGGGAACTTGCGCTCAAAGCGGCTTCTGTTTTCAAAACGATCTATGACAAAGCGAATGTCTTCATTTTTTATAGAGGTCTGACTTGGCTTCATGGCATTGCCGAGTTCGATGAACGAAACGGCAACCGCCTGCAACAACGAACTCTTCCCGCTCCCATTAACCCCCACCACCAGATTAAACCCTGGCTGAAAGTCGAACGTGGCATCTTCGTAGCAACGAAAATTCTGAATGTGGAGACGGTCCAGGCGCATTCTGGCTTCCTTTACCAAAGCAGGCGAATGCCGTCAGTGTACCTTGGCCCGTGATTACCGCTAGGGCGCAGTTGTCGCTAAACCTTTTCGCCACCACCCAGCGGCGGCAACTTCGCCAGCTTCAACGCCACCAACAGCGCCACCAGCAACAGCGCGCCGATGAACAACCCGATCCCGTTCCATCCCGCCATGTGCCAGAACACCCCGCCGGCCGTCCCGGCGATGCTCGACCCGGCGTAATAGCTGAACAGGTACAACGACGACGCCTGGCCCTTGGCCTTGAGCGCCCGGCGGCCGATCCAGCTGCTGGCGACCGAGTGCGCGGCGAAGAAGCCGAAGGTGAAGATCAGCATGCCGATGATCACCAGCGGCAGCGGTGTGAACATGGTCAGGGCGAGGCCGGCGAACATCAGCGCGATGGTCGCCCACAGCACTTTGCGGCGGCCCAGTTTGTCGGCCAGCGAACCGATTTTCGCCGAGCTGTAGATACCCGACAGGTACACCACCGACAACAGTCCCACGAACACTTGATCCATGTGGTACGGCTCGGCCAGCAGGCGATAACCGATGTAGTTGAACAACGTGACGAACGCGCCCATCAGCACAAACGCCTCAAGGAACAGCAGCGGCAGACCGGCATCGCGAAAGTGCATGGTGAAGCCGTCGAGCAGGCTGCGCGGGTGCAGCGAGCGGGAGCGGAAGTTGCGCGACTCCGGCAGGATCTTCCAGAACACCGCCGCCGCAATCAGCGCCAGCCCACCGATCACCATCATCGCCGTGTGCCAGCTGACGAAGTCGATCAGCACACCGGTGATCAACCGCCCGCTCATGCCGCCAATCGCGTTGCCGCCGATGTACAGACCCATCGCCAGACCGATGTGCTGCGGATGGATTTCCTCGCTGAGATAGGTCATTGCCACCGCCGCCAGACCGCTCAATGACAATCCGATCAGCGCGCGCATGATCAATACGCCGTGCCAGCTCGGCATCATCGAACTGGCGATGGTGCACAGGGCCGCGGCAAACAGCGCGGCAACCATCACCGGTTTGCGCCCGACCCGATCGGAAATCGGGCCGGTGATCAGCAGACCGAACGCCAGCATGCCGGTGGCCACCGACAGGATCAGGCTGCTCTGCGCGGCGTTGATCGAATATTCGTGGGACAGCAGCGGCATCATCGGCTGCACGCAGTACAGAAGGGCGAAGGTGGCGAAGCCGCCGCTGAACAGCGCTAGCACCGTGCGCATGAACGCGGGCGTGCCTTTCTCGATGTAGATCTCTTGCAGTTCGGTCAGCACATCGTCCGCCGAAGCGGGCGGGACTTCATGGGCCAGTGGAGCGACGGCGGTTTTCACATCAGACCTCGGAGGGCGCGGGCAGGCAGGCAATGAAAAAATCATATAGCTGGCTAATGTTTCTATCCAATATATTGTTCGACCTGTTTGATAGCTTTCACGACCTAATGGGGTGTTCATGGAATTGCGTCATCTGCGCTACTTCATCGCCGTCGCCGAAGAACTGCACTTCGGCCGCGCCGCGCAGGTACTGGGCATCTCCCAGCCACCGCTGAGCCAGCAGATCCAGGCACTGGAACAGGAAGTCGGCGCGCGACTGTTCGAGCGTACCAATCGTCGGGTCGAGCTCAGCGAGGCCGGGCGGTTGTTTCTGGAGGAAGCACGGCTGGTGCTCGCACAAGTCGATAAAGCGGCCGACGTGGCCCGCCGTGCACAGCTCGGCGAGCTGGGAGAGTTGAAGATCGGTTTCACCTCTTCGGCGCCGTTCAACTCGACCATTCCCCAGGCGATATTTTCCTTCCGTCAGCGTTTCCCGGCCGTGCACCTGAACCTGCGCGAGATGAGCAGCACCATGGTGGCCGATGCGTTGGTGGACGAATCGATCGAGGTCGGCATCATGCGCCCGCTGGGCCTGCCGGATTCGCTCAGCGTGGTCGAACTGATGCGCGAGCCGCTGGTGGCCGTGCTCAGCTCCAAACATCCGTTGGCGCAGGGCTCTGAAGAGGGGCTGTTCCTCTCGGCGCTGGCTCTGGAGCCGTTTGTGTTCTTCCCGCGCAGCTACGGCAGTGGTCTGTATTCGCAGTTGATCAGTCTGGCCCGCGATGCCGGGTTCAGCCCGCACTTCGCCCAGGAGGCCGGCGAAGCCATGACCATCATCGGTCTGGTGGCAGCGGGTCTGGGCGTGTCGGTCATGCCGGCGTCGTATCAGCGGATGCGCATCGACGGCGTGGTCTACCGACCGCTGCTCGATCCCGAAGCCGTGACGGCGGTGTGGCTCGTGCAGCGCAAAGACCAGAAATCACCGATGGCCAAGGCGTTTGTCGAACTGCTCACGCGCAAGCTTGAAGCCGGTTGATCAGGGCAGCCGCACCAGATCACCCTTCAACGCCACTCGCGTCACAAACACCCCGGCCCGACATTCGTAAGTGTTCAGATCCTTGCGCACATGCTGGTCGTAGTAGCTGACGATGTTGGTCACCGCATTCGCCCCGACACGCTTGGCCTCGGCCTGCAGCGCAATCAGATTCGACTGCAACACCCACTCGCAGGAGTCGTGATCGCTCTTGTTGAAGCCGTTGGTCTTCAAATCGCTGACCACCCCGCGCTGCAACAACCGCTGAGTCCCCTGAGGCCCGTTGCCGACCAGATAAAACTTCACACTGCCATCCAGCCGCCCGGCGCGCATTGCATCCGACACGACTGTTTCGAACGGCATGTACATCAGATTGGTGGCGTGGCTGGCACTGGGGAGCAGGCCGAGAAGGGCGGCGGTGATCAGGGCTTTCGCTTGCATGGTCGTCTCCTTGACGGTGAAAGAGAACCGCGAGTACTTGACCGACCGGGCTCGCCGTTCCGGCAGGCACTGTGTATTGGCCTGTTTGAGCGAGTGTAGTTGTGGTGAACAGGTTTGGTTGGCTCGACTCCGTACATTTCGAGTAACGGAACTGTCGTAGGGAATATGGCCGTTGTTGCGCAAAATCAGTTCTTTTTCAAACGAGTGTCACGGATGCCACTTCGATATCAGCCTAAGGAGGGCAGCGTTTTGATTTGCGATTTCAGGGGTTATGAAATCCCCGAGATGGTCAAAGTCAGACCTGTTGTTGTGATACGTAAACATCGAACCAACAGCTTGTTGGTAACAGTAGTGCCGTTGAGTACCACCGCCCCTGATAGCTTGCTTGGGCACCATCTTGAACTTGCAAGTCACCTTCAGGGAGCCAGTCCGACCTGTTGGGCAAAGTGCGACATGATTGCCACGGTCAGCCTTTCGCGGCTTGATCGGATCAAAAGCCGGGATCGGCAAGGCAAACGCATCTACCTGATCTCACATCTTGCAACAGACGAGTTTCACGCCATTAAAACTGCGGTCAGACGGGCGTTGGGACTGTGATGGCAACGGAAGTGGCGCATCGAAGCCAAATGCCAGCCGTTGCTCGATATGAGGTTTCAGGCAATACTGCCGGCGTTCCCGAAAGGGGCTTGTGAGACTCTGAGGATCCTGGGCAACCAGCCATCGCAGAGCCAGACAGGTGACAGGCGATGACAAGCCAACCTGTTTGTGAAAGGGCGCCGAAAGGCGCCCTTTGTCGTTTCCGACCGTTATTGAACCGTCGCCAGATCGCCCTTCAACGCAACGCCCGCCATGATGGCGCCCGCGTGGCATTCGTAGGTTTTCGCATCCTTGCGCTCGTTGCTCTTGTAGAAGCTGACGATGTTGGTCACGGCGTTGGCGCCGGCGTTTTTTGCGGCCTGGTGCAGGCTGATGATCGCCGATTGCACGACCCACTCGCAGGCTTCCTGGTCGGTCTTGTTGAAGGCGTTGGTCTTCTTGTTGGTCACGGCGCCGGGGCTGACGACGGTGACTTTGCCGGCCGGGGCATTGCCCGCCAGATAGAACTTCACGCTGCCGTCGATCTTGCCGGTGCGGGTCGCTTCGGCGACGGCCTTGTCGAACGGCAGGTAGACCGCCGTGTCACGGGCCTGGCTGACGGCCGGCAAGGCGCAGATGAGCAGGGTGGCAGCGAGTTTCTTGAAGTGCATGGAGGTCTCCTTGACCTGGATTAATTCGGTTGGGGCCAGCGACGGAAAATCAGCGAGGTGTTGACCCCGCCGAAAGCGAAATTGTTGTTCATCACGTATTCGTGGCTCATCTGGCGGAATTCGCCGCGCAGGTAGTCGAGCTTGCCGCAGTGCGGATCGACCTCGTCGAGGTTGAGCGTGTGCACGTACAGGTCGCGGTTGAGCATCTCGATGCTGAACCACGACTCCAGCGCCCCACAGGCGCCGAGGGTGTGGCCCAGGAAGCTCTTTTGCGAACTGATCGGCATGCGTTCACCGAACAGGGCACTGGTGGCCAGGGTTTCGGCGACATCGCCCTGTTCGGTGGCGGTGCCGTGGCCGTTGACGTAGCCGATGACGTCCGGCGCAAGTCCTGCGTCTTCCAGCGCCAGTTCCATTGCCCGGCGCATGGTGACTTGCTCGGGGCGGGTGGTGTGCTGGCCGTCGGCGTTGCTGCCGAAACCGACGATCTCGGCGTGAATGTGCGCACCGCGTGCCAGGGCGTGTTCCAGCTCTTCAAGCACCAGCATGCCGCCGCCTTCACCGATCACCAGACCGTCGCGGCCCTTGTCGTAGGGGCGTGGCGAGGTGTGCGGCGCATCGTTTTTCAGGCTGGTGGCGTACAGCGCGTCGAACACCATGGCTTCCGTCGGGCACAGTTCTTCGGCGCCACCGGCGAGCATCAGCGGCAGGCGTCCGAACTTGATCGCCTCGTAGGCATAACCGATGCCCTGGCTGCCGCTGGTGCAGGCGCTGGAGGTCGGGATCAAACGGCCGGTGAGGCCGAAGAAGATGCTGATGTTCGCCGCCGTGGTGTGCGGCATCATGCGCACGTAGGAGTTGGCGTTGAGGCCCTCGGCCACCGAGTTGAGCAGCATGTTGCCGAACGCCTTGATCTCGTCGGTGCTGCCGGTGGACGAACCGCAGGCCACGCCCATGCGCCCGTCCTTGATCGACTCGTCGCCGAGCAGGCCGGCATCGGCCAGCGCTTTTTCCGCCGCGCCGACGGCCAGCCGCGAAACACGGCCCATGCTGCGCAGCTGTTTGCGGGTCCAGTGCGCCGGCACCTGGAAATCATCGATAGGCCCGGCCAGGCGCGTGTTGAGTTCGCTGAAGCGATCCCACTCGTCCATCCGGCGAATGCCGCTGCGGTTGGCGGCGAAATTGCCGGCGATGGTGTCCCAGTCGCTGCCCAGCGAGGTAATGCCGGCCATGCCGGTGACGACAACGCGCTTCATCAGCACAAGCCTCCGTTGACCGCCAGCACCTGGCGGGTGATGTACGACGCTTCCGCCGACATCAGGAAATTCACCGCACCGGCCACCTCTTCAGGCGTGCCCATGCGTTGTGCGGGGATCATTTTCATCAGTTCTTCCACCGGCACGTTTTCATCCAGCATCGCCGTGTCGATCAGGCCCGGCGCAACGCAATTCACCGTGATCTTGCGCTTGGCCAGTTCGATCGCCAAGGCTTTCGCGGCGCCGATCACGCCCGCTTTCGACGCGCTGTAATTGACCTGGCCACGGTTGCCGATCAGCCCCGAGACTGAGGTGATGCAAACGATGCGACCCGCGGCGCGGCGGCGGATCATCGGCATCATCACCGGGTGCAGGACGTTGTAGAAACCGTCGAGGTTGGTGCGCAGCACCACGTCCCAGTCGTCGTCGCTCAGTGCCGGAAAGGCGCCGTCGCGGGTCAGGCCGGCATTGAGCACCACGCCGTAGTAGGCGCCGTGGGCTTCAACGTCGGCTTCGAGGATGGCTTTGCAGGTTTCGCGATCCGCCACGTCGAATTGCAGGATGCGCGCGGTGCGGCCGAGCGCTTCGACTTCGGCTTTCACTGCTTGCGCTTCCGCTACGCCGCTGCGGCAATGCAGGACGATATCGTGGCCGGCACTGGCCAGGCGCAGGGCAATGGCGCGGCCGATGCCACGGCTGGAGCCGGTGACCAGTATTGATTCAGTCATCGTTCGACTCCTTGGATTGCTCTAGATAGTCCGCTGCCTGGGGCGGGCGGAACACGTTCAGCCGGGCGCTGGCCTCGATGCCGGGCGCGTTGATATGGCATTCGAATACGCCCATGCCGTTGTCGTCTTCCAGCGAGCGCAGGCCATGGATGGTCAGTTCGCTGCCAACCGGAAAGGCCGCGACATTGCATTCGAACTTGCGTGTGCCGAGCAGAAAGCCCAGCTCCACCGGGTTGCCTTTCTGCCGCGCATGGCAGCCGGCGAACGCGGCGACGCTTTGCGCCATCAGCTCGACGCCGACCCACGCCGGCAGGCTGCCGTCGGGCAGGCTGAACAGGCCGCCGGGCCGGACGGTGAGGGTGGTGTGGATCTGTTCGTCGTCAAAGCTCAGGATCCGGTCGATCAGGATCATGTCGCCAGCGTGGGGCAGCAGTTCGGCGAGCGGCCAGTGGCTCATGGGGCGTCTCCGATAATCAGGCTGACGTTATTGCCACCGAAGGCAAACGAGTTGCTCATCAGGTAGCGGGGTGCAATGGACGCCAGGCGCTCGCTTGCGGTCACCCACTTCAGCGCTGGCAATGCCGGGTCGGCCTGGCCGTCCCAGATGTGCGGCGGCAAGGCGTAGTCAGGGTTGTCGGCACTCAGGCTCAACCAGCAGAACGCCGCTTCCAGTGCGCCGGCGGCACCGAGGGTGTGGCCGGTCATCGGTTTGGTCGAGGAACACGGCACGCCTTCAGCAAACAGTGCGGCGACGGCCAGGCTTTCCATGGCGTCGTTGTGTTGCGTCGCGGTGCCGTGCAGGTTCAGGTAGCTGATGTCACCGGCCTGCAAGTGGGCTTGATCGAGGGCTTTTTGCATCGATTGCAGCGCGCCACGGCCGGTCGGCTCCGGTGCGGAAATGTGGTGCGCGTCGGAGCTGGCGCCCGCGCCGAGCAGGGCAATGCCCGGCCCTGCACCGCGCTCTTTGCTCATCACGAACAGCACCGCCGCTTCGCCGATGTTGATGCCGTTGCGGTTGGCGGAAAACGGATTGCAGCGCTCGTCCGAGACCGCTTCCAGCGCACTGAAACCGTTGAGGGTCAGTTTGCACAGGCTGTCGACACCGCCGCACAGCACCGCGTCGCACAGGCCCAGATCGAGCAGGCGTCGGGCGCTCATCAGCGCGCGTGCGCTGGAAGTGCAGGCGGTGGAAATGACATAGGTCGGGCCGCTCAGTTGCAGCCAGTCGGCGAGGAAATTCGCCGGGGCGCCGAGTTCCTGTTGCCGGTAGTCGTAATCGGCCGGGAACTGCTGGTCGCGAATGTAGTGCGCCAGGCCACGGCTGGCCTCGTCGATGCCCGAAGTGCTGGTGCCGAGCACCACGCCGATGCGCTCGCGGCCGTAAGTCTGGATCGCGTGCTCAATGTCATCGCGAATCTGCAACGCGGCTTCCAGCAACAGTTGATTGTTGCGGCTGCGCTGGTCGGCCAGCGCTTCGGGAATCGGCGCCAGATCGCCGTGTACGGCGGCCACCGGCAGTTCGCGCTCCGGCACCCAGCCGGACTCGCGGCGCATGCCGGAGCAGTCGCCGGCAAACAGGTTGCGTGCCACGATTTGCTTGTCGCGCCCCAGGGCGCAGATCACGCCGAGGGCATTGAGGTAGGCGGTCATGACGTCGGTTCACCGAGTGGCGTTACGCGATAGTGCGGGCCTTGTGGCAGGTTCAATTCGAAGCTCAAGGGTTGGGTGTAACGGATGTCCCAGCGCGCCGGCAGGGAACGTTGGCCGCCCTGTTGCTGCGCGTCGGGGTAGTTGCGCGACAGCTCGCCCGCAGGGGTCAGGGCGAACAGCAGCGCGGCGAACAACTCCCGGGCTTCCGGGTTGGGCGGCAGCAGGCCGTCGGCCTGCCAGTGTCCGTCGATCAACTGCTGACGCGCCTGGGGAATGCCCAGCGGATCCATCATCGACCAGCGGATGCCGGGCCCTTCGCGCTGGATCACCAGCAACCAGTCTTGCTGTTGCCCGGCCAGGTGGCGCTCGATATGCAGCTGCATCGGCAGCGGCAGGCTCGGGTTGCCGGCCGGCAGCGGCGCCTGACTGGCGCAGGCACCGAGCAGCAAAACGCAGGCGAGCAGCAGAACACGCAACATCAGACAGCCTCGTTCAAGGGTTTGCGGGCCACCACGTTGACCAGGGTTTCTTCCCGCTGGCCAAAGGGCTTGGGCTGGCGCAGACCAAAACGCTCGAGCAGACCGAAATCCTTCGACCGGCTCCACCACAGGTACGGGTACGAAACGTTCTGTTCGGCGAACTCGAAACCCTGCTGGCGAATCATCTCCAGGTACTGCGCCGCGCTCTTTTGCACGTGCATCGGATGACGGAACAGCCAGCGAATCACCCACGTATCAATGTAAGCCTCGGTGGACTCGGCGAACAGCAGATAACCGCCCGGCTTGAGCACCCGATAGAACTCGGCGAGAGCTTTTTCCTGCTCCACCAGATGATGGAAGGTCTGGTGACAGAACAGCAGGTCGACGCTTGAATCCGGGACATTCAAAGTCGCGCAGTCGCTGCCGATCAGCTCAACGTCGAAGCCCTGACGCGCGGCCTCGGCGGCGCTCAATTCCAGGCTGTGCGGATCGGCATCGACCCCGATCAGGCGCTGTGGCGCGAAGGTCTGGCGCAGGTGACCGAACGACTTGCCTTGGCCGCAACCGGCATCCAGCAGCACCGGACTGGCTGGCAACGATTCGCTGAACAGCCCGCGCAGATCGTTGATCGCCACGCGCAGCACATGGTGCTGCCAGGTGTGGCTGCGCAGGAACCAGAAGCCGAAGCGGGTTTCCTCGACGTAGTTGTCGCTCAGGTAATTCATGTGTCGTCCCTTGCACAGAGTTCGGAGATCGTCTTCAAACGACGGCGCGCTTCACTGACGAACGGGTTGCGTTCGTCCCAGGCGTAACCGGCGAGGATCGAGCAGATCATGCGGCGGATTTCCGGGGAGCCTTGCTCGTGGAAAATCACGTCCTGAAAGGTGCCGGCGTACCAGCCTTCGACGTAGCAGCGGAACGTGTCGACCCCGCGTTTCAGCGGCTCGGCGAACTCCCGCTGCCAGTCCACCGTTTCGCCCTGCAACTGTCGGTGCAGCACAGCGGCGGCCATGCTCGCCGAACGCATGGCAATGGTCACGCCCGAGGAGAACACCGGGTCGAGAAATTCGGCCGCGTTACCCAACAGCGCAAAGCCTGGGCCGTGCAGGGTTTTGACGTTGGCCGCATAGCCGCCGAGAGTGCGCGCCGGGGTATCCCACACGGCGTTTTTCAGCACCTTGGCCAGGCTCGGGGTTTCGGCGATGAAACCGCGCAGGCAGGCGTCGAGGTCGGTGTCGCGACCTGCGAAATGTTCAGCGGCAGCCACCACGCCCACCGAGCAGCGACCGTTGCTGAACGGGATCGACCAGAACCAGATATCGCGGTGCTGCGGGTGGGTGGTGATAAGGATCTTCTCGCGGTCGAAACCGGGATGATCAATGTGGTCTTCAACGTGAGTGAAGACGGCCTGGCGAACCGGGAAATTCGATGGTGCTTCCAGGTCGAGCAAACGTGACAACACGCGGCCGTAACCGCTGGCATCGAGGACAAAGTCGGCTTCGACGCGGTATTCGCTGCCGTCTTCGCGGCGCACATTCAGCTGCGGTCGCGGGCGTTCGAAATCGACGCTGACAATCGCGTCGCCGTAGCGGATTTCCGCGCCCTGCAATGCCGCCTGATCGGCCAGCAATTTGTCGAAGTCGGCGCGTTGCACCTGCAGCGTCGTGGGCTTGCCGGCGGTGAAGGTGTCACCAAAATCGAAGGCGCTGTAGCGCTCGCCCCAGGCGAATGCCGCGCCGTTCTTGCGCTGGAACCCGGCGGCATTCACCGCCTCGAGCATGCCGGCTTCTTCGACGAAATCCAGGCAATGGCAGAGCAGGCTTTCACCGATGGAGAACCTCGGGAAATGCTGGCGCTCGATCACCAGCACGTCGTGCCCCTTGCGCTTGAGCAATGCGGCGGCGATGGCGCCGGAGGGGCCGGCGCCGATGATCACGACCTGACGGGATTCCATTTCAACGATTGGCACGCGAGCTCCTGGGTACGGCAATAGGGTTCAGTGACGCCCGGTGCAGGCCGATGAAGGCCGGCAACAGCGTCGCGATCAGACCCATCAGCATCAGCGCAAAGTACAACGCCGGGCTGATGAGTTGTTGTTGCAACAGCAGGTTGAGAAAGACGATTTCGCTCAATCCGCGAATGTTCAGCAGCACGCTTTCGCGCCAGCGACTGGCGCCTGCGAACGACGCGCCGGCCCAGCCGAGGCCGAGCCAGTTGCCCACGATTTTGCTGGCGACCGGCAACAGCAGCAGCGCTGCCCATTGCCCGGCGCCGAGGCTGGCGAGGGCGCTGTGCACGTCGATCTGGACGATGCCGAAAGTCAGGATCAGCGGAATCGCGACCCACGTCTGCAAGCGGTTCATCCAGTGCGCCGGGATCGGCAATACCAGTGGCACCTTGAGCGCGGCCATGCACAGCAGATAGCCGATGCCGAAAATCAGCGCGTTGAGTTTGTAGTGTTCGGCCAGCACCAGCAGCGCAAAAAAACCGAGGCTGTAGGTCAATGGCCGGCGTATGCCGAATACCCGCAGCAGCACCGGCACGCAGGCCATCCCCAGCGGTATCAGCAGACTGCTCAGGTGCAGGCTGCCCTGGGCGAGGCCGAACAGGGTCCAGCAGGTCAGGTCGATCAGGATCGCGGTCTGCACCAGACGCCGGGTGGCGGCGGGCGGGTAGTCGATGTGGCGCAGGTACAGGTACAACACCGGGATCGCGGTGATGGCGAACACCAGACCGATCGCCAGCGAGTTGATCCACGGCTGCGTCGGCAACAGCCAGTACGCCGTCGCCAGGCCGCAGGTGAACGGCACGGCGAAACTCGGCAGGGCGATCTTCACGCTCTGACGGTCCAGGCGCAGGTCGATCACGTCGCTGAGGATGTGCCCCAGCAAGAGGGCGAAGCTCAGGCTGTAGAGGTTTTTCAGCCAGCCCGGCGCGATCAGTTCGGCGCCGTTGAGTTGCCAGCCCGGTTCGATCCAGAAGTACATCAGCAGCGGCAGGCCGAAGCTGGCCAGCAGCAATTGACTGACGATCGGGATCAGCCCGAAATGCCGGCCGACCCGGGTGGCGACGAAAAACAGCGCCAGGGCCATCAGCCAGAAAGTCACCACCATCATGCTGAAGGCTCCGTGACGGCAACTGCGTGGGCCTGACGCCCGGCCCACGGCGCGAGCATGAAGCTGAACGCCAGACCGAGGCTCACCGACAGGCCGAAGTTGCTCACCGCCGGGGTGCTCGACACCGCCAGCAGGCCGAACGACAGCCAGGTTGTGGCGGCCGCGAGCAAAGTGCCGAGCAAGCTGACGGCCGCGCCGCCGACCTGTTCGCGCATGAGGATCGCGTAGTCGACGCTGATCGCCGTCACCAGCAACAGGCCGAACAGGCTGAACAGGGTCAGCGGCTGACCGAGCCAGCCCAGGCTGGCGAGGCTGCACAGCGCAGCGAGCAGCGGCAGGGCGACGATTCGCAGCGCGCCGCCGAGACCGAACGGCAGCATCAGCACCAGCACGATCAACACGCAGGACGCGAGTTTCAGCTCAGCGGCGCTGATCTGGGTCTGGGCGAACACCTTGTTCAGATCCCCGAGCCGGTCCACCAGCATCACGCCGGGCAGGTCCAGCGCTTGCACCCGCAGCAGCGACGGATTGTTCAGGCCTTGCAGGCTGACCATCGCTGCCACGCCGTCCTCGGTCGGCCCGAGCCACAGCGTGCGGTAGGGCTCGCCGAGCGGGCCGGCCAGCGCTGCATCGATGTCTTCGGCGGGCAGCGCCTGCAACTGTTGCAGTTCGGTTTGCAGCGCCGCCAGTGGTACGCCGACTTCCAGCAACGGCTGCCAGAACTGCGGCAACTTGCTCAGCGCTTCACGCACCTGTTGCTGCTGAGCCGGCGGGCTGACCAGTTGATTGAGCGCCAGATAACCCTGCAACTTGTCGAGGTTGACCAATTGATCCAGCCGCTCGCTCAGGGCCGCTTGCCGCTCCAGCAATTGCTGCTGATCGGCGGCGCGCACCAGGAAGAACTGGCTGGTCGGCTGATAGCCGGTAATCCGCGCGATGGTCTGCGCCTCATCGGTCAGACGTTGCGGCGCACCGACCCACTGGCGAATGTCGTTCCTGCTCTCCAGTTGCAGCAGGCCACCGACGCAGAAGGCGATCAGCAGGGCCAGCAACACCGGCGTCCTGATGTGTTCGAGCAGGTTCTCCCGCAGTCGCACCAGACGCTCAGCCAGTTGCAGCGGCCATTGCGCCGGGCGCAGTTCGACGTTTTTCAGCAAGGCTGGCAACAGGCACACCGCCGACAGGTAGGCGCCGAGCAAACCGGCGGCGGAGAACACCGCGATTTGGGTCAGCGCCGGGAAAGGTGTCCAGGCCAGTGCCAGGTAACCGATGGCGCTGGTGATCAGGCTCAGCGTCAGCCCGGACAGGGTCAGGCGCAACGCCGGCCAGCTGTGCCAAGGTTTGAGACTCCAGCTCTTGGACAGGTAGTGCAGCGGGTAATCCACCGCCACGCCGATCAGACTGGAACCGAGCACCAGCGTCATCACGTGCATGTGCCCGAACAGCGCCACGCAGGCCACTGCACCGAACAGCATGCCCACCAGCACCGGAATGAACGCCAGCAGCACCCGCCAGCGGCGGAAGGCGAGCAGCAACAGCAACAGGATGCCGATGGTGGCGCCGCCGCCGACCCAGGTCATTTCCCGGGTCGCCTGCTGCTGACCGTTGGCGGCGTACAGCAGGCCGCTGGCGGCCAGCAATTGCACGTCGGCACTCGCCGCTTGCTCACGGCTGTGTTGCAGCAGGGCGGCGACTTGCAGCGGTTGATTCATGTCGAAGGCGCTGCCGGTGGTGCGTGCGCGCAGCAGCACCCAGCTCTTGCCGTCGGCGTCGGCGATCAACGCGCCGCTGCCGATGTCCAGTTGCACCGCGCCATGTTGCGGCTGGCTGTTCTGGATGCGCCCGGTCAGGCCCAGCCAGTCGTCCTGGCTCGGCACCAGGCTGAACCCGGTGAACGGGTCGAACAGCGCCTGCACCCGTTGCTGGATGAAGGCGTCGGGATGTTCGGTCAGCAGTTGCCGGTCATCCGCCGAAAGCATCGCCAGCCGCCCTTGCAGCAATTGCGTGCGCAGGGCTGGCAGATCGGCTTGCAGGTTCCACTGGACCTTTTCGAACAGACCGCTGGCCTGCCATTGCTCGCCCAGGGTCTGGGCCATCGCGACGGCTTGTTGGCGATCGGCGTGACCGACCAGCACCAGGATGTCGCGGTTGAGCGGCTCCTGCATGCGTTGTTCGGCGCGCAGTTCGAGGGCGTCCGGATGGGTGCCGGGCACCAGTTCCATCAGGTTGGCCGACAGCGGCGCACCGTCGCGCCACTGCCAAGAACCCAGTGCGACGATAGCCAGCAGCAGGATCAGGAACAGCCAGGGCAGCCTGCGTTCACTCGGCAAAGTCATGTTGCTCCGCGTCGCTCAGAGGTTGGCCGGCGGTGCTGTCCTGCATGCGCAGCACGGTGCTGTCGCCCTGGGTTTCCAGCAGTTCGATGGTGTTCACCAACGCGCCGCCGCTGATATTGATCTGATTGAACACCTGCTTGAGCAGCACCGAACGCGGGGTCAGGGTCAGTTGCCATTTCTGCGCATCGCCGCTCAGGGCCAGTTCGAAATCCCGTTGCAGACCGCTGCTGTCGCCTTGCAGCACCGCCAGGAACAAGCGGTTCTGCTCGGCCCCGGCGCTCTTGTTCGGCAGCAGTTGCCAGCCGGTGGCGTCACGCCGGGCGATGCCCTTGGCGCTGATGCGGTAATCCTGTTGCAGCGGGGATTTCAGCAGCCACAGCAGGCCGTGGTTTTTGGCGAGGACAAAACTGCCTTTGCTGATCAGCGGCTGGGGCAGGGCGCGCAGGTGTTTTTCCTGGGTGAACTGGCCGTGGATCACGTCCGGCTTCGCCAGTTGCTCGCTCAACTGTTGCAGGTCGAAGGCGTTGGCCAGCGACGACAGCGTCAGCAGTGCCAGGGCCCCCAAGGATTTCAACAACACATTCATCGCAGCATCCTTTCCACGGCATCGGTGAAGACTTTCGGCGAGGCCAGTTGCATCTCCCGGCTGCTCATCTCGACCGCCACCTGCACCGAGCTGGCGCGGGTCAGGCGTTCACCGGTCTCGGCATCGGTGATCAGGTAGTGAATCTTCAGGCGGTTTTCCCACTCCACCAGACTGGCGCGCACGTTCAGCCGCTGACCGAACACCGCGCCGCGCACGTAGCGCAGTTGCAGGTCGATCACCGGCCAGGCATAGCCCGAGTCGACCATCTGGTTGTAGTTGTGGCCGATCTTGTCGAGCAGTGCACAGCGCGCCACTTCCAGGTATTTCACGTAATGGCCGTGCCAGACGACGTGCATGGTGTCGACGTCAAAGAACGGCACGAGGATTTCCGTATCGGCGTGAAGCACTCCGGCACTACGCATGCAGCCTCCAGTGTTGCTCGGCGATGCGTTGCAGGCACAGGCGCAATTCACCTTCCAGGGCACGGTCTTCGATCACCGGCGGGAAGTCCCGGGCCAGTTGCTCGTGCATGGCGGCCAGCGATGGCGGCAGTGGTCGTGCATCTTCATCGCGGCCGCGCAGCCATACGCCTTGATTGGCCGCCAGCAACGTGGCGGCGGCGACCTGTTCGGTCAGCTCCAGCACACGAATGGCGTCGCGGGCGGCGATGGTGCCCATGCTCACCTTGTCCTGGTTGTGGCACTCGGTGGAGCGTGAGAACACGCTGGCCGGCATGGTGTTTTTCAAGGCCTCGGCGGTCCAGGCGCTGGCGCCGATCTGCACAGCTTTAAAGCCGTGGTTGAGCATCGCGCGGTCGGCGCTGGCGCCGGACAGGTTGCTCGGCAAACCGTGGTTGTAACGCTCGTCCACCAGCAGCGCGAGTTGTCGGTCGAGCAGGTCGGCGACGTTGGCCACGAGGTTTTTCAGGCTGTCCATGGCGAACGCGATATGTCCGCCGTAGAAGTGCCCGCCGTGTAGCACGCGCTCGGCTTCGGCGTCGATGATCGGGTTGTCGTTGGCGCTGTTGAGTTCGGTCTCGATGAACGAACGCAGCCAGTTCAGGCTGTCAGCCAACACGCCCAACACATGCGGTGCACAGCGCAGTGAGTAACGATCCTGCAAACGGTGCAGCGGAGCGGTCGGTGCGTCGATCGCCAGATCCTTGCGCAGCCACGCGGCGACCTGCATCTGCCCCGGATGCGGCTTGGCGGCGAACAGGCGCTCGTCGAAGTGTTCAGGATTGCCTTGCAGCGCCACCACGTTCAGCGCGGTGATGCGGGTGGCCAGTTGCAGCAGGTAATCGGCGCGGGCGTAAGCCAGGCACGCCAGACCGGTCATCACGGCGGTGCCGTTCATCAGCGCCAGCGCTTCTTTCGGACGCAGCACCAATGGTGTCCAGCCCAGTTCGCGATGCACATCGGCAGCCTGGCGGCGTTCGCCACGGAACATCACTTCACGCTCGCCGGACAGGGTTGCGGCGACGTAGGACAGCGGCGTCAGGTCGCCGCTGGCGCCCACCGAACCCTCTTCAGGAATCAGCGGCAAAATGTCGTGTTCAAGAAACGCATGCAGGCGCTCCAGCAACTCGATGCGCACCCCGGACACGCCGTGGCACAGCGACTGCAGACGCGCCGCCAGCACCGCGCGGGTGGCCTGGGCGTCGAGCAGTTTGCCCAGCCCGCAACCATGGAACGTGTAGAGATGACGCGGCAGCGCCTCGACGTGATGCAACGGCACCGCAACCACGCAGGAGTCGCCGTAACCGGTGGTCACTCCGTAGATCACGCCTTCCTTGTCCAGCAGCGAATCGAGGAACCGCGCGCCCTTGGCGATGCGTTCGCGATAAGGCGCGTCGCTCTGCAACTGCACGGGCGCCTGACGGTTGGCCAGGGCCAGCACGTCTTCGATGCGCAAAGGGCGTTCGCCGAAGGTGACCGGCTCAGGAGTTGGCGTTGTCATCGGTTTTCCAGAATGGGTAAAAGTTGAACCATTGGCACGGTGCTTCGAGGCAATAGTGACTCAGGCGTTGCGCATAGCGGGTGGCCCACTGATGAATGACCTGTTCGCGCTCGCGGCGTGACCACACCACGGCGTCGGCGAACGGCTCGAGAGTCAGGCGATAGTGGCCGTCGGGCTGTTTCAGGCACATCAGCAGGTTGACCGGACATTTCAGCAGGCCGGCCAGCAGCCACGGCCCTTGCGGGAACGGCGCGGGATGGCCGAGAAAGTCCACAGTCACGCTGCGCCCGCCATGCAGCGGCACGCGGTCGCCGGCAATCGCCAGCCACTCGCCGCGCTCCAGCCGTTCGTGCAGTTGCAGCATGATCACCGGGTCCAGCTCGCTGACCTGGATCAGTCGCAGGTTGGTCGCCCCGGCCTCGCCCAGCAGACGATTGAATTGCTCGGCGTGCTTGGTGTGCACCAGCACGTTCATCGTGACCTTTTCGCCCAGCTCCGCCAGCGCCCGGCACACTTCGAGGTTGCCCAGATGCGCGCCCACCAGCATTTGCCCGCGACTGCCGCGCAACTGATTGCGCAACAGCGCCGGGTCGATGATTTCGATCTGCTCGATCTTCAGCTTGCCGTTCCACACGTCGAGCTTGTCGAGCAGCGAATCGGCGAATGCCATGAACTGGCGGAATACTCGCCACCGGGTCGGGCGCAGTTCGTGGCGACCGCTCCAGTCGGCGAGGCGCTGCTGATACTGCCAGGCACTGCGCCGCGCAGTGCGGCCGAACAGGAAAAAGTACAGGACGATGCCGTACAGCAACGGACTCAGCAGGCGTCGACCAAGAACCTTGGCGGCGAACGCGGTGAATTTCATCAGCAGGAAACTGCCGCGCTCTTCGCGGTCGGCCCAGTGCTTCTTGTCGGTCTCGACGGTCATGCGCGCCACCGTCGCCAGAGGATCGCGGGCAGGCGCAGCAACATGCCGAAGAACAGGCGTGTGTGCATGCTCGAGATCAGCACATTGTCGTGGAACAGGCGAAAGTGCGACACGCCGTCCAGCGGGTAATGCACGCTGGTCTGCAACCAGCGCATCGGCTGATTGCGCCACGCCAGGCGCACCAGAATGTCCGAGTCGAAATCCATGCGCTTGCCGATCCGCGCCGAGTCGATCACGCCCAGCGTCGGTTCCAGCGGATACACGCGGAAGCCGCACATCGAGTCGCGAATCTGCAGCGACAGGGTGTTGATCCACACCATCACGTGGGTCAGGTAGCGCGCATACAAACGGCCCTTGGGCACGCTGGCGTCGTACAGCGGATAACCGCAGATCAGCGACTTGGGGTGAGCGCGGGATTCTTCGATGAAACGCGCGACATCCTGCAAGTCATGCTGACCGTCGGCGTCGACCTGCAAGGCATGGCTGAAGCCGAGCCGCGCGGCTTCACGCAGACCGGTCATCACCGCGCCGCCCTTGCCCTGATTGGCAGTGAGGCGCACCAGATGAACCCGCTCGCGCTCGGCCAGCGCGTCCAGCACCGCCGCGCAGGATTTGCTGCTGGCGTCGTCCACCAGAATGCACGGCAGATCCTCGGCGAGCAGGGCGTCGACCACCGTGCCGATGGCGGTTTCGTGGTTGTAGACCGGGATCACGGCGCAAGGGTTATGCATCGCCAGCCCCCAGCAGAATCCGCCCGCTGGAGCAGGTGGCGGTGTCGTTGCGGTAGGCGAAATACAACTTGCCGCGTTCCGGATCGAAGCGCAGATGCAACTGGACCTCATCGCCGGGGCGCACCAGTTGCTGGAACTTCAGCACTTCCATGCCGGCGAACGCGCCGGGCAGGTTCAGCAGTTGCCGACCCAGGTTCAGCGCCCACTCGACCTGCACCACGCCCGGCAGCACCGGGGCCTTGGGGAAGTGGCCGCTGAAGTAGGCCAGATCCGGCGGAACGCTCAATTGCAGGTTCCATTCGCCCCCGGTTTCGGCCTGCTCCAGTATCTCCGGCGCCTTTGGCCGTGGTGCCAACAGCAAGGCTTCGACGTCGGCTTGAGGCAACTTGCCCTGCGAGGTCAGCGGCAACTGTCGCAGCAGACGCCAGCGGCGGGGCAGGGCCAGGGCTTCGCAATGGTCGCCGAGATGACGGCGCAGGGTTTCAGTCAGGCTGCGCCGACCGTGTTCGCGCAGTGCAAACAGGCCGGATTCGCTGAGCACCAGCAGAGCGCCGAGGGATGCGCGGTTCTCCTGCACCACGCCCAGACGCGCTTCGGCGACCCAGTCGTGAGCCACCAGCGCCTGTTCAAGCATCGGCAGGGATATGCGTTTTTCTTCGAGTTTGACGATCCGGTCGAGCCGCCCGAGCAATTCAAAGCGGCCATCGGCCTGAATGCGCGCCGCATCGGCGGTGTGTTCGACATGCCCGGCGGGCAGATAAGGCGAAGCGATCAGCAGGGCGCCGTCGCTGTCCTGGCTCAACTCGACGCCGGCAAACGGCTGCCACAACGATTCGCCCTGGCGCCAGGCGATGCCGCCGGTTTCCGAGCTGCCGAGGATTTCCGTCGGCCACTGTCCCAAGCGTTGATGCAGGCTTTGTGCGGCGTCAGCCGGCAGTGCGCCACCGGACGAAAACACCCGGCGAACGACGCTCAGGGCTGGCCAATCGAGGTTGTCGCCCATGCGTTTGAGCAGCGCCGGACTGGCGACCCAGACGAAGGCCGGGTGCTCGCGGCTGGCGCGTTGCAGGTCTTCCGGGAAGGCCAGTTGCTTGCGCAGGAATGGACGCCCGGCGCACAGCGGCCACAGCACACGAAACAGCAAGCCGTAGATGTGCTGGGTGGCGACGCTGCCGAGGATGCAGGCTTCACCCAGGTCCGCGCCCCATAGTTGCTCAAGGGCTTCGACTTCGTTGGCCAGTTGGCGCAGGGATTTGTCGATGCGCTTGGGCTCGCCGCTGGAGCCGGAGGTGCACAGGCTCAGGCGGCACTGGTCGAGATCCAGTTCGGCAGCGGGCAGGGGAGGTTGCAGCAAATCGCTCAGACGAGCGTCATAGGCCTGATCGGTCAGCCACAGATCGACGTCGTTCGACCAGCGCTGGCGGGTCTGCGCTTGCAGATCAGACGGCAGCAACACGCTGACGCCGGCACGCCAGGCGCCGAGCAGGGCGACGGCCAGGTCGGCGGCATCTTCCAGATGTACCGCCAGACGTTGCACGCCGCGCGCTTGCAGACCTGCCGCCAGGCTCAGGGCCTGTTCGCACAGTTGTGCATGATCGAATGCCGGTGCGCTCGTTACCGTGCGCGCCGGCAGGGCCTTGAGCAACAGCTGCTCAAGTTTTATCCAGTTCATGGGCGACCTCTTACCCGTTGTCGTATCAGCCATTCAATGGCAAACATCAGGCCGATCAATCCGTAGGAGATCAGGCCGGTGTACAACATCCACCAGTTCAGCGGCGCCCACAGTGTCAGCAGGGCGGCGCACAAACCGTTGCAAAAGAAAAACACGCTCCAGGCCACGGTGACCTGGCGGGTGTAACGAATCGCCTTGGGCGGCAGTTGCGGTTCACGCAGGCGAGCCAGACGCTCGACCATCGGCGGGCCGTATTTCAGGCTCAGGCTGAACAGCACCAGCATGAAGCCGCTGATCAGCACCGGGTACCAGCGCAACAGCAAAGGGCTGTCGAACACCGCCAGCAGCAGGCAGAACACGATCGCCACGCCGGCCATCCACAAACTGCCGGGCTTGCGTTCGCCGGTCAGCGCCCGGGCCAGCCACAGGCCGCCCAGCAGCAGGCCGAACTGCCATGGCGCGAAATGCTCCATGCCGAAATACACCGCAAAGGGATACAGCAAGCCTGCCAGCAGCAGGCCGAGGCCGATCAGTCGGCTCATGCGGCCGGTTGAACCAGACGGTAGACCGCCTCGACCACGTCGCTGACGGTGCGCACCGACTTGAATTCCTCGGCGGCGATTTTCTTGCCGGTCTGGCGTTTGATGTGATCGATCAGGTCGACGGCGTCGATGCTGTCGATTTCCAGATCCTGATACAGGTTGGATTCCAGGCTCACGCGAGCCGGGTCCAGTTCGAACAGCTCGACCAGGGCATCGCGCAGGGTGTTGAAGATGTCGTCACGAGTTTGCATGGTCCGGTCTCAAGCTGCCTGTTTTGCCGTGACGAACGCCGCAAGGCTCGCCACGTTGGAGAAATGGTTACGGGTGTCCTTGGCGTCGGCGTCGATCTTGATGCCGTACTTTTTCTGGATCGCCAGGCCGAGCTCCAGGGCGTCGACGGAATCCAGGCCCAGGCCTTCGCCGAACAGCGTCTGGTCGTCGCCGATGTCCTCTGCGCTGATGTCTTCGAGGCCCAGGGCGTCGATGATCAGCTCTTTGATGTCACGGTTTAGATCGCTCATCTTCGGCGAGCTCCTTGATAAAGAATTGGTGCAAATAGTCGTTGAGCTTGCGCGAAGCCTGGGGCGCTGGCCCCTGCGCGGCGAAAGTCTGTGGGTCTATATCGGCCCCGACGTGAAAACTGAAGTGCACGCGGCGACTCGGAATGCGATACCAGGGCTCGGCCTTGGTCAGGGTGGTCGGACTGACCTTGATGACCACCGGGGTGAGGATTTTCGCACCGCGCAGCGCGATGGCCGCCGCGCCCCGATGAAAGGCTGGCGCCTGACCTGGCTGGGTGCGGGTGCCTTCGGGAAAAATGATCAGGGTCTGCCCGCTCTGCAAGGCACCGGCGGCGGCGTCGAGCATGTCCATGCTGCCGTCGTTGCTGATGTATTCGGTGCTGCGCAGCGGGCCGCGAGTGAAGGGGTTTTCCCACAGGCTTTTCTTCACCACGCAGTTGGCACCGCGCACCAGACCGATGAGAAACACTACGTCGATCAGTGAAGGGTGGTTGGCGATAATCATCTGCCCCGGACGGCCGAGGCGTTCGGCGCCCTGAATGTCATAGGTCAGCACGCCGGTACGGGCCATGAACCGGACAAAAAACCAGAACAGCCGGCTGACGGTCTGGCGTGCCCGTTCGCGATGCGTAATGGCATCGCCTGGCAGACAACCGAGCAATGGAAATACCAGCAGGCGCAGGCACAGACCACCGAGCCCGAACAGGGCGAAGCTGGTGGCAGTGGCCAGCAGACGCCAGTAATAGGCGTCGCGGTTTTTTCCGATCACGGGTTGCGTTGCCAGGTCCATAGACGAGTCTTCCAGGCATGTTGGCAATGGGGTTGCTGACCGAGCAGGGTTCGCAGCAGATTCAGTGCGTGGGGCCACTGCGTTTTTGACCGTGCTTCGGGGGCGCTGTTCAGGGTCAGCCGCCAGTCGGTACCGGGGGTGAGCAACAGCCCGACCGCGTAGGGAAACGGTACGTCGTCGATCCACGTCGAATAGGCTTCGGGCGGCTGTTCCTCGGTGATCACCAGCAGCACCGCCGGGGCGCCTTCGTTCAGCAACGTGGCCGCTTCGAGCATGCCGTGTTCGAGGCCGTCGCCAGCCGCAGCGAGTGCGGTCATTTCGCTGGTTTCGCCGCGCATGATCGACCACAGGCCGATGATCGCGTTGTGCACCGACAGGCTGAACTGGGTCGGCGACAGCGGCTGTTCGTTGGCCAGATCGCTGAGGATTTCAAAGGTGCGCGGGGTTTCGCCGTGCCGGGAGACGAACACCAGCGGCAGGTTTTCCCGACCGTCGGCCAGCGGCCAGCCGACACTGAACGCCATCCGCGCCAGACGGCTGAGACGACGGCGCTGCATGGCCGGCAGAAACGAAACATCGGGTGCGGCATCGCTGCTTTCGAGCACGACCGGTTGTCGGCTCCAGGCTTGCCAGGCTTCCACACTGTCGAGCCCGGGAGCCCAGGCGCGCCATTGGGCGATGTTGAAGTTGATCACGGACATTTATCCCGCCCCTGCGGGCTGAGTTGACGCGGTTTCGCCAACGTCGCCGCTGAGCTGATTTAGCCTGAAATGGCATGGCGCGTGGCGCCGGGTGGCGCGCATTATCCCGGTGCGACGAGTGTGTAGCAAATGCTGGTTACATTTTGAACGACGAAATGAACCGAATGGTACGCGGCAAGAGCTATCACTTGGCCATTATCCAGATTGTCGGGTGTCTGTCTGTCAGGCGAATCGGCGATCATCGGGTGTTTTTGCGCCGTATTCATTGGGATATTGGCGCCCGACTCTGTAGTCCGTGCCCATCGAGGTAGCGAACCGGCACCGGGCACCACTACACTCGGTCATTCTTTGATACACGGAGGTTTTGTCATGCGGCGCGTGGTGTTCAATCAGAAAGGTGGCGTGGGCAAATCCAGCATTGCCTGCAATCTGGCGGCGGTAAGCGCCAGCGAGGGTTATCGCACGCTGTTGGTCGACCTCGATGCCCAGGCCAATTCCACTCAGTATCTGACCGGGCTCACGGGTGATGACATTCCGATGGGCATTGCCGATTTCTTCAAGCAGACCCTGTCTTCGGGGCCGTTCTCGAAAAAGAATCAGGCGGATATCTACGAAACGCCCTTCGACAACCTGCACATCATCACCGCCACTGCCGAACTGGCTGACCTGCAGCCCAAGCTTGAGGCCAAGCACAAGATCAACAAGCTGCGAAAGCTGCTCGACGAGTTGTCGGAAGATTACGACCGGATCTATCTGGATACGCCACCGGCGCTGAATTTCTACGCGGTCTCGGCACTGATTGCCGCCGATCGGGTTTTGATTCCCTTTGACTGCGACAGCTTCTCGCGTCAGGCCCTGTACGGTCTGATCGCCGAGATCGACGAGTTGAAGGAAGACCACAACGAAGGCCTGGAAGTCGAAGGCATTGTGGTCAACCAGTTCCAGGCCCGGGCCAGCCTGCCGCAGCAGATCCTCGACGAACTGATCGCCGAGGGCCTGCCGGTGCTGCCGGTCTACCTCGCCAGTTCAGTGCGCATGCGCGAATCGCATCAAGCCAACACGCCGCTGATCCACCTCGACCCACGGCACAAGCTGACGCAACAGTTCGTCGAACTGCATAACCTGCTCGAAGACGCCTGAAGCCTTGTCAGATGCCCTGGCTGCGCAGCCAGGCCATCAACTGCGACAACGGGAAGGCCCCACTCTGACGGGCGACTTCCCGGCCGTTGCGGAACAGAATCAGGCTCGGAATCGAACGAATCCCCAGCTGCGCCGACAACTGCTGATTGGCCTCGCTGTCCAGCTTGGCCAGCCGGCATTTGCCCGCCAGCTGCGCAGCCGCCTGCTCGAACACCGGCGCAAACGACTTGCACGGCCCGCACCACTCCGCCCACACGTCCACCAGCAACGGCAGATCACCCTTGATTTGACTGGCGTAATCGCCTTGCTTGAGCTCGAACGGCTTGTTCAACAGCACCTCGGACTTGCAGCGCCCGCACTTCGGGTGATCGTTGAGGCGCTCGGCGGGAATGCGGTTGAGGCCGTTGCAGGAGGGGCAGGGGATGAGGAGTGGGTCGGTCATGATCGGAATCCGGTGGAGAGCTGATAACTCCTAGTTGGAGACGTTTGCTCATATTTTCAATCGTGCAGTGTTTGGCTGTGAGCCTAGGCTGAGATGAACCGGCTGAGTCCGTTGGTCTGCTCGGCCGTATCGCAACTTGCGATAATTTTGATCTGTGATTAACTCCCCATAGCAGAATGCGATAAGGATGTTGCATGCATGTCATCACCGGAAAACGAATACGAGAAGCGAAGGCCAAATGGCCTAACGCAGCTACAGCACTGGACCACTGGCTGGAAGTGGCGAAAGGGAGCAAATCGCCAGATTTTGCGGCGCTGAAGGCCTTGTTTCCAGCTGTCGACAAAGTGGGTGATTTTCACGTTTTCGATATTGGCGGTAACAAGCTCAGGTTGATCGCCTATGTCAGATTTCGACCTCAAAAGTTGTACATCAGATATGTGTTGGATCATCGCGAATATGACCGCGGTAAATGGAAGGAGGCTAAGGCATGAGTGTTCTGATCAAAAAAGCCGCTGAGCACTGGGAGTTCGTTTCGCCCTTGCTGCGCAAGCCGAAAAGCGAAGACGACTACGACAGGCTCGTTCAAGCCCTTGACGAGCTGCTCGAAATGACGGGTGATGATGAGTCTCATCCTTTGATGAGCCTGGTGGATATCATCGGTGACTGGATTGAAGAATGGGATCGCGTGCATCACCCGACGCCTAAACCGCCCGGTTTTGAAGTACTGGGGTATTTGATGCGTGAGCATGGTTTGACCCAGAGCGATTTGCCGGGTGTGGGGACTCAGTCTGTTGTTTCGGAAATCCTCAGTGGAAAGCGCCAGTTGAATCTGCGGCAGGTCCGCTGGCTGGCCGAGCACTTCAAGCTATCTGTGGACGTGTTTATCTGAAAGGAAACCAGTGTGTTCAGAGTCGTGGCCTTTGCACTCTGAGCATGTCGCGCGGCTTTTTCAGCCGGCGCTGTCATCTAGCAGGTTGCCTGACGGGAGGGTGCACGGCTCCAAGACAGGAGACCGTGCGCTTCATGAGGAACAACTGATCTCCAAATGCTTGCCCCACTCCGGCGGCCGTTCCGCGTAGCTCTCCATTCCAGGCTGTTCCTCGAATGGATTGCTCAGCACCGCATGCAACCGGCGCACTTCTGAATAGTCACCCTGCTCGGCGGCATCAATAGCCTTCTGCGCCAGATAGTTGCGCAGGATGTACAGCGGATTCACCGCATGCATCCGCGCACGGCGCTGTTCCTGATCGGTCGCGCCATCGCGTGCGACGCGGGCGACATAGCGCTCGCCCCAGGCATCGAAACCCTTGATATCGACGAAGTCATCGCGCAGGCGAGCGACGGCCTGTTCGGCTGACTCTTCGCCCAGGCGGCGAAAGAACAGCGTGTAGTCGACGCCGCTGTTCTGCATCAGTTGCAGCAGTAGCTCCAGCAGTTGCTGGTCGTCGTCCTCGGCGGTGGTGAAGCCGAAGCGGCGGCGCATCAGGTCGAGGTAATGGGCCTGGAACAGCGGCAGATACAGGCCGAGGGTTTCGCGCAGGGCTTCGACGCTGATGAACGGCGTCAGGGCCTGGGCCAGAGCGCTGAGGTTCCATTGGCCGACCGGCACCTGATTGCTGAACGAGTAGCGGCCCTGATCATCGGAGTGGTTGCAGATGAAGTTCGCGTCGAAATCGTCGAGGAAGGCGAACGGTCCGAAGTCGAAGGTGATGCCGAGGATCGACATGTTGTCGGTGTTCATCACGCCGTGGCAGAAGCCGTAGGCCTGCCATTTGGCGATCAGTTCGGCGTTGCGCTCGACGATCTCGCGGAACATCGCCAGATACGGCTCCGGCTGTTCCAGGCATTCGGGGTAGTGCATCGCCAACACGTGTTCGCCGAGCAGCTTCTGCTGTTCGGGACGCTTGGTGTAATAGAAATATTCGAAATGGCCAAAACGGATGTGGCTCGGCGCCAGGCGCAGCACCATGGCGGCGCGCTCCTGTTTCTCACGCCACACCGGAGTGTCGGAGCCGATCACGCAGGCGGCGCGTGAAGACGGGATGTTCAGCGCATGCAGCGCTTCGGACGCGAGAAACTCGCGGATCGACGAACGCAGCACAGCACGACCATCGCCCATGCGCGAGAACGGCGTCTGCCCGGCGCCCTTCAGATGCAGGTCCCAGTGCTCGCCGGCCGCGTTGTAGACCTCGCCCAGCAACAACCCACGACCATCGCCCAGTTGCGGGGTGTAACCGCCGAACTGATGCCCGGAATAGACCATCGCCCGCGGCTCGGCATCGGCCCACAACTTGTGGCCGCCGAACAGTTCGGCAAATTCCTGGGTGTCGGCCACCGCCGGGTCGAGATCCAGCAGCACCAGGGCCGCAGGGCTGGCCACCACCAGTCGAGGATTGTCGATCGGTTCAGGCAGTACATGGGCCGAGAACGCATCGCCCAGGCGGGCGAAGCGGTTGTCGAAGGTCAGTTCGTCGAGGGCTTTCAAGGGCCGGCTCCAGCAGAATGTCCGAGCATTCTGCTGGGATTAGCCGGGTTAGTCGAGTTTGGCCGGCGGCGGTTCCTGCAAGGGTTTCTGGTCATCGCTGACCGGCACGATGGTTTTGGTTTCCGGCTCGATCGGCACCATCTTGTATTCCTGACCGTGGAGGTTCTTCAGGTAAACCTCCATCTGGCGGAACGAAATGTTGATGTGCTGCTTCTTGAACTCGCGGTTGATGAAGCGGTTGACCTCATCGAGTACCGGGTTGCGGTCGCCGAGATCGCGCACATGCATGCGCAATTCGTGGTCGAGAGTGCTTTCGCCGAAGTTGAGGAAGTACACGTGCGGCTCGGGTTCCTTGAGCACACGCGGGTTTTCCCGGGCGGCCTTGAGCAGCAGTTCCTTGACCAGATCCAGATCCGAACCGTAATCGACGCCCAGTTTCAGGGTCACCCGGGTGATGGTGTCGGTCAGCGACCAGTTGATCAGTTGCCCGGTGATGAACGTCTTGTTCGGGACAATGATGTCCTTGCGGTCGAAGTCGGTGATGGTCGTGGCGCGGATGCGGATCTTGCTCACCGTACCCGAGAGGTTGCCGATGGTGATGGTGTCGCCGATCCGCACCGGGCGTTCGAACAGGATCATGATGCCGGAGATGAAGTTCGCGAAGATCTCCTGCATGCCGAAACCGAGGCCGACCGACAGCGCTGCCACCAGCCATTGCAACTTGTCCCAGCTGACGCCGAGGGTCGACAGGGTCGAGACGAAACCGACCCCGGCGATCACGTACGACAGCAGCGTCGTGGTCGCGTAGGCACTGCCCTGGGCCAGATTGAGTTTCGACAAAACGAACACTTCAAGCAGGCCCGGCAAGTTGCGGGCGAGCGCGAAGGTGATGCCGATGATGATCAGCGCGCCGAGCATGTCGCCGATGCTGATCGGCACCATGCTCATGTTGGCGCCGGTGCCGCTGGTGTATTCGTAGAGGGTGATGTTGTCGAGGTACGAAAACACCGTGATCAGGTCGGCCCAGACCCAGTACAGCGCGGCGATGAAGCCGCCGAGCAGTGCCAGACGGATCAGGCGCAGAGACTGTTCGTTGACCTTTTCGATGTCCAGGGTCGGCTCTTCGATCACCGCTTCGCCGTCGCCGGCTTCCTTCGCGGCCTGACGTTTGGCCAGGGCGCGCTGGTAAGCCAGGCGACGTGCCGCGACCGCGAGGCCACGGACGAAGGTGGCTTCGATCACCAGCCAGAACATCAGCAGGTACAGGGTGTTGATCAAGCGGTCGCTGAGCTTCAGCGCGGTGTAGTAGTAGCCGAAGCACACGGCGACGAACAGCGCGATGG
This sequence comes from Pseudomonas sp. 9.2(2024), assembly GCF_039695385.1. Classification (NCBI taxonomy): domain Bacteria; kingdom Pseudomonadati; phylum Pseudomonadota; class Gammaproteobacteria; order Pseudomonadales; family Pseudomonadaceae; genus Pseudomonas; species Pseudomonas sp. 9.2(2024). Next base: position 736,175 of record NZ_CP155585.1, read on the forward strand.
GCAGCAGGGTGAACATCACGCCCACGGCCTTGCGGAACAGCGAGGCGTTTTCGTGGGTCGGGCTGCTGATCAGCAGGCGGCTGAGCAGCCACGCCATCAGCGCATAGCAGGTCAGCACAACCGGCATGCCCAGCACATCGTCGGCCAGCGCCGCCGGTTGCAGCTCGGCGACCGCCACCACCGCCACCAGCGCCATGACCACCAGTCCGAGGCGACGCACCCAGCCTTGCAGGAATTCGACCTGCGGCTTTTCCCAGCGAAAGTGCAGTTCCGCCACGCCGCCCGGCGCGAGGATCCGGTAAGCGGTGTAGAACACCAGCCACGCCTGGGCCATTTGCAGCAGCGCCGCGCCCATGTTGGCGTTCTGCCCGCGGGCGTCGATCTGCAACGCCAGCCCGCACAGGGCCAAGCCCAGCGCGACTGGCATCGCCAGCAGAATATTGATCAGGATCGCCTGTGGCGTATGCCACTGGCTGTCACGCTTGAAGTGGCCGATATCCTGGTGAACCTTGTTCAGGCGCGAATACAGTTGCTTGCGGCGCCACAGCAGCGCGCCGATCAGCAGTGCCAGCGGCAGGAACAACAGCGGTCGCTGGGTCAGGCCGTCGGTCAGTTCGCTGAAGCTCGAGGCCAGCGGCAACGTGTCGATCTGACGCTTCAGGCGCTCCGGCACGCCGCGCATCCATTCGGTGTCCAGTGGCTTGTTGCTCGGAATCCAGAACATCTGCTCGTCGAGGGTCGCGCGCAGGCTTTGCGCAGTGCTCAGCAATTGTTTCTGGTTCAGTTGCAGGGTGATCGATTCGTTGAGCATCGCGCTCAACTCGCGACTCAGCCGTTCCAGCAGATCGACGCGAGTGTTGGCCAGCTCCAGCAGACTTTTGCGCAGTTGCGGCGTGACTTGCTCCGGCGGCTGGGTGGACAGCAGGTTGTCGACGTAGGTCGCCGGATTGCTCAGCTGTTCGCGCTGCTGGTTGATTTCGAACTGGTACAGGCGAATGTCGGCGATCTGGTCCGCCAGGTCGCGGTCGACCTTGAGGCGCGGCAGCGCCTGTTTCTGTTTATAGAGAATCTTCGACAGCAGCAGGCTGCCCTTGAGCACGTTGATCTGCTCGTCGAGGGCCGAATCGCTCTGGGTCACGCTGTCCAGTTGCTGCTTGGTCTGCAGGTTCTGCTGGGTCAGTTCGTTGAGACGGTCGGTGCTTTTGAGCAGGTAGTCGGAGAGCTTGAGGTTGGCCGCGCTTTCCGTGGCGAGCAGGGCGCTGCTGCCGGACTTCTGGGCCTCGATCGACTGCTGCGTCACGGTTTCCTGCGACAGGGTCAGACGTTTCTGGTTGATCAGGGTTTGCAGCTCCTGAATCTCACGATCCAGACGGTCGGACTTTTCCGAAAGCAGGTCATGCTGGCTGTTGCCCAGATCCTGCAATTGGTTGTTGCCGGCCAGCTCCTGACGGCGCAGCGGGATCAGCGCGTTCAAAGCGGCCAGTTCGGCGTTGAGCAGGTCGCGCTGCTCGGCGCTGACGGTCTTGCCGGCGTCTTTGCCGGTCTTGAGGATGTTGTTGATCTGCTGGATGCGCGTCTGGCTGCTGGAAATCTCGGCCTGGGCACGCTCGGGACGGGTCTGGGCGGTGATGATCAGGCTATTGGCGTCGGCCAGGGCCTTTTGCAGATCGCTTTGCTGGGTCGAGCGCTCGGTGAGCATCTGCTCCAGCTGCTGGATGTTTTCCTTCGGGAAGCGCTGCGCCACCGGCACCACGGCGCTGGCCTTGAGGCGGGTCAGTTCGCGCGAATTCTCGATGGTCTGCTTCGGCGCAGTGGCCAGTTGCTGCTTGAGGTCAATCAGCTTCTGTTCATAGTCACGCCGGTTGTTGAGCTGATTCAGCGTGTTTTGCAGGACCGTTTGCAGGGCCTTCTTGTCGGCCTCGGGCAGTTTGCTGTCGGTGAGCTTGTCCAGGCTGGCCTGCACGGCGTCGCTGGACGGCGGTTCTGCGGCCTGCAGCGGGCCGACAGTGAGACTCAGGCCCAGCAGGGCCGCGAGGAAAAAGGAGCGCAGGGTAGGCATAGAGACCGGTCAAGCAAGTGAGAGTGAACGCAGTTTAGAGGAAGAGCCCGGGGCCCGGGCGACTTCCTTCGGGGAATCTGACGCCCACTTTGGCGATCTTGTTCCCGTCCATGACCGCAACCGTCCAGTGGGTGTTGTTCCATTCCACCTGGTCGCCAACGATCGGTGCACCGCCGACTTTCTGGGCAATGAAGTGGCCCAGGGTCATGTCCGGATCGATGCCTTCGGCGGGCAGGCCGTACAGGGCGGCAACCGCTTTGAGCTGGGCGTCTCCTTCGAGTACGAAGTCGCCGAAGAAGCGCAGATCGAGGCCGCGTTGCGGTGCCTGGCTGAACAGTTTTCCGAGGGCCGGAAGGTTGTGTTCATGGCCGATAACACACAGTAAATCATCGACTTCCAGCACCGTACTACCCGACGGATGGAGCAGTTGCTGACCACGAAACAGGGCGGCGATACGCGTGCCTTCGGGCATTTTCAGCTCACGCAGCGGTGAACCGATGCACCATTTTTCCGCGCCGAGCTTGTAGACGAATAGCTCCCACTCGCTGGTGACGTGGACTTCGAGCGCTGCCCGCGAAATCGGCGCCGGCTCCGGCGGTACCGTCACCTTGAGCAGCTTGGCCACCCACGGCAGGCTCGTGCCCTGCACCAGCAGCGACACCAGCACGATAAAGAACGCGAGGTTGAAGTACAGCTGCGCATTTGGCAGCCCGGCCATCAGCGGGAATACCGCCAGAATGATCGGTACCGCGCCGCGCAGACCGACCCAGGAAATGAACGCCTTTTCGCGGCCATGGAAGGCCTTGAACGGCAGCAGCCCGACCAGCACCGACAGCGGCCGCGCGAACAGAATCATCCACAGCGCCAGACCCAGCGCCGGCAAGGCGATCGGCAGCAGATCATGCGGAGTGACCAGCAGCCCCAGCACCAGGAACATGCCGATCTGCGCCAGCCACGCCATGCCGTCGAGCATGTGCAGAATGCCGTGACGGCTGCGCACCGGCCGGTTGCCGATCACCAGACCGCACAGGTACACGGCGAGGAAGCCGCTGCCGTGCAGGGCGTTGGTCAGGGCGAACACCACCAGACCGCCGGCGATCACCAGAATCGGATACAGGCCGGCGGCCAGATTGATCCGGTTGACCAGTTGCAGCATCAGCCAGCCACCGCCCAGACCGATCACACCACCGATGCCGAACTCGCGGATCAGGTGGGTCAGCAGGCTCCAGTGCAGGCCGGTCTGGCCGCTGGCGAGCATGTCGATCAGGGTCACGGTGAGGAACACTGCCATCGGGTCGTTACTGCCGGATTCGATTTCCAGGCTGGCGGTCACCCGCTCGTTCAGGCCCTTGCCGCCAAGCAGCGAGAACACCGCCGCGGCATCCGTGGAACCGACGATGGCGCCGATCAGCAGGCCTTGAATAAGGTTGAGATCGAACAACCACGCGGCGGCCATGCCGGTGAGGCCGGTGGTGATGAGTACCCCGACCGTCGCCAGCGACAAAGCCGGCCATAGGGCCACGCGGAAACTGGACACCCGGGTGCGCAAGCCGCCGTCGAGCAGGATCACCGCCAGCGCGAGGTTGCCGACCAGATAGGCCGTCGGGTAGTTATCGAAAATGATGCCGCCGCCATCGACCCCGGCAGTCATGCCGACCGCGAGGATGATCACCAGAATCGGGATGCCGAGACGGGAAGAAAGGGAGCTGACAAGAATGCTTGCGCCTACCAGCAACGCGCCGATCAAGAACAGGCTGTTGATGGTCGTCGCATTCAAAGGCAGTACTCCAGAAGCGGAAAGACGGGCACAAACTGACCATGCAGTCTGCGTGCCAGCGATTCTAACCTGTTGAAATGTGATGCTGTCAAAAAGGTTTTTCAGCTTGGCGCATGATCGTTCCCACGCTCCGCGTGGGAATGCCTTAATGGACGCTCTGCGTCCGCTTCTGGGACGCGGAGCGTCCCGGGCTGCATTCCCACGCAGAGCGTGGGAACGATCAACGCAGAGGGTTAGAGGCTAAACCGCCCAACCATATTGTTCAGATCCAGCGCCAGGCGCGACAGCTCGTTACTCGCCGCACTGGTCTGATTCGCGCCCGTCGCCGACTGCACCGACAGATCGCGGATGTTCACCAGGTTGCGATCCACTTCCCGTGCCACTTGCGCCTGCTCTTCAGCAGCGCTGGCGATCACCAGGTTGCGCTCGTTGATTTCGACGATGGCCGTGTTGATGGTGTCCAGCGACAGACCGGCGCCACGGGCGATGTTCAGGGTCGACTCGGCGCGCTCGGTGCTGTTGCGCATCGAATCCACGGCGTGTTCGGTGCCGCTCTGGATGCTGCCGATCATGCGCTCGATTTCGCTGGTCGACTGCTGGGTGCGGTGCGCCAGTGCACGGACTTCGTCAGCCACCACGGCAAAACCGCGACCGGCTTCACCGGCACGGGCCGCTTCGATGGCGGCGTTGAGCGCGAGCAGGTTGGTCTGGTCAGCCAGGCCACGGATCACGTCCAGCACCTTGCCGATGTCGCGGGATTCGTTGGCCAGGTCGCCGATCAGGGTCGCGGTGCTCTGCACATCGGCGCTCATGCGTTCGATGGCGCTGACGGTTTCCTGCACCAGATCGCGGCCGTCGCCGGCGGAGGTGGTGGCGTTCTTCGAAGCTTCCGAGGTGCTGACGGCGTTGCGTGCAACTTCTTCCACCGCGCTGGTCATCTCGTTGACCGCCGTGGCGGCCTGCTCGATTTCGTTGTTCTGCTGGGTCAGGCCTCGGGCGCTTTCGTCGGTGACGCTGTTCAGCTCTTCGGCGGCGGAGGCCAGTTGGGTGGCCGAGCCGGAAATCCGCTGCAGGGTGTCGCGCAGCTTCGACTGCATCTTGGCCATGGCCGCCAGCAGGCGCCCGGCTTCGTCGGTGCCGTCCACGTGGATCAGCTGGGTCAGGTTGCCTTCGGCGATGGTTTCCGCTGCATCGAGTGCCTTGGCGATTGGCTTGGTGATGCTGCTGGTCAACAACCAGGCGAACAGGAAGGTCAGGCCGGTGGCGATGATCAACAGGGTCACGACCAGATTGAACGACATCGAATACTGATCCGTGGCGCCCTGATTGGTCTCGGCGATCTGTTGGGTGTTGATCTCCAGCAAACGCGCGAGAGCGGTATTCACCGCTTCGGAATTGGCGAGCAAATCGGTGTTGAGCATCTGCCGCAGTTCGTCGATCTGATTGTTGCGTGACAGAGTCTTCATCCGGTCTTCGAGCTGGCGGTACTGTGCCAGCAACTGCACGTACTGATCGTAAGCCGCGCGTTCTTGCGGGCCATCGATCAGCGGCTCGTAGGCGCGTTGCGCGTCGGTGATCTGCCGGTTGCGCAAATCGAACAGCTCGATGGTTTTTTGCTGGACGTCTGGCTCGCGGTTGATCAGCAACCGATACGACAGCACGCGCAGGCGCAGGGTCAACTGGGTGAATTCGTCGAGGGCCTTGATCGAAGGCACGCTGGCGGTGGCGATGTCTTCGCCTGCTGCGCGGATCTTGCTCATCTGGTTCAGGGCGAACACACCAAGAATCAGCATCAGGCCGCCGATCAGGGCGAAACCGGTGAACGCCCGGGGGGCGATGTTCATATTGCGAAGGGACATGGAGGCGGATACCAGGGAAGGGCCGCATCCGTGCGGGCTGAGACTGCTGTTGGGTGACTTATCGGTCATACGACTAAAGTCTTGAGGTGGTGTGCGTATTTGTCGCATCCGCACGCAAGCGACGAAGTGCAGGAACCAGATTGGCAGATGACAGTCTCTAAGACTCGCAAGAACGGTCGAGCCGCCAGGAAAATCAAGGCCTTGCGCCGGTTTAACCCTGGCGTCAACGACGACTTTTCTTTATCGTACGCGCCCTTTGAAAAAGCCCCGGAAGATCAAAATGTTGGAAGCATCCCTCAGCCAATTGGAACAGCTCGTCAGCGACCTGGTGCAACAAAACCAGACCCTGTCGCAAACCAACCAGACCCTGTCCACGGAACTGGCCCAGGCCAAGGATGAAAACGAAAGCCTGCAACTGAGCCTGATGGAACAGGAAGAAAAGCACGGCGCCACCGCCGCGCGCATCCAGGCCCTGGTTGATCGAGTCAACGCAGGTCCTGTCAGCGCATGAACCACGGCACAGCAGGGGTAAAAGTCATCTCCATCATGGGGGAGGACTATTCGATCAAGGCACCGGCCGGGGAAGAACAGACTCTGCTGGACGCCGCATTGATGCTCAAGGCCGCGCTGGCCGATACCAAGCGCAAATACCCGACCCTGATCGGCGATCGCCTGCTGGTATTGGCGGCGATGAATCTGTGCTCGCAGCAGATTGAAATGAAGAAGCAGCATCAGGAAGAACTCGAGCGTTACCAAGAGCAAGTCAGCGCCACGGTCGAGACCATCGCCAAGACCATCAATCAGGGTTGATGGGGTTGCGCACAACCAAAGAATAAGATTGTCGATTGGTTTGTATACAATCGGCACGGCTGTTGCAGTGTTTCAGCCTCTTATTCTTTGGGGGTGCTCCATGCAGTTCTGGCGTCGCAGTATTCAATGGCAGCTGATCCTCGGTATGGGCACCGCCCTGCTGGTCAGCATTCTGATCGTGGTTGGCATTTATACCCTGGTGGTCAACCGCCTCGCCCAGAGCTATCTGGTCGAACAGGCGCTGCCGTCGAGCATCGAAGCGACGCGCAACGACATCGAACGAATCCTCGTTCAGCCCCTTACCGCCGCCAAGGACATCGCCAGCAACACCATGGTCCGCGACTGGCTGGCCAATGGTGAAGGCTCCGCCAAAACGGCGGGCTTCGCGCAGTATCTGGAAGGTATCCGCGCCGAACACAAGGCGTTTACCGCGCTGATCATCGGCACGGAATCCAATCACTACATCACCGAAAAAGGCCTGGATCGCACCCTGAGTCGCGACAAACCGGCCGATGCGTGGTTCTACTCCTTCCTCGACAGCAATCAGCCGCGAACTCTGAACATCGACAACGACGGAGCCACCGGAGAGCTGGCGCTGTTCATCGATTTGAAGGTGGAGGAGGCCGGCAAAGTGGTCGGTGTCGCGGGCCTTGGTCTGAGTATGAAAGAGCTGTCGGAGCTGATTCACAACTTCAGCTTCGGCGAGCGCGGGAAGGTCTATCTCGTGCGTTCCGACGGTCTTATCCAGGTCCATCCCGAGGCACAGTTCAGCGGCAAGCGCACCTTGAGCGAGCAGATCGGGGTCTCGGCAGCACAAGCGGTCATGGGCCATAAAGTCGCCGCCAACAGCAGCTTTCAGCGCGACGGCGAAGATTTCCTCGCCTTCAGCCTGCCTTTGCGCGACCTCGGCTGGACCCTGGTGGCCGAAGTGCCACGGTCGCAGATCTACGCCGAAGCCCGCCGGGCGATGTGGATGAGCAGCGGCATCGGCCTGGTGGTGGCGCTGGTTTGCCTGGCGCTGGTGATCTGGCTGGCCCAGGGGTTGGTGCGACCGATTCGTCAGGTAACAGCTGCATTGGTAGCAATCGGTAGCGGTGGTGGAGATTTGACTCACCGGTTAGATTCCAGCCGCGCCGATGAGCTGGGCGACCTTGCGCGGGGCTTCAACCGTTTCCTCGACAGTCAGCGCGGGATGATCGGCGAAGTGCTGACCACCAGCGAGCGTCTGCGCGTTGCCGTGGGCCAGGTGGCCAGGGTTGTGGATAACACCGCCGAGCGCTCCGGCCGCCAGCAGGAAATGACCGACATGGTCGCCACCGCCGTCCACGAAATGGGCCTGACGGTGCAGGAAATCGCCCAGAACGCCGGTAATGCGGCGCTCGTCTCGCAAACCGCCCGTGATGAAGCGATGCAGGCGCGGGAAGTGGTCGGCGGGTCGATTCGCCATATAGAAAGTATGTCCGATGAAATTGGCGTCGCGGCCGGCGCGGTGGGTGAGTTGGCGCATCAGGTGGCGTCGATTGATCAGGTGCTGGCGGTGATTCGCGGGGTGTCGGAGCAGACCAATCTGTTGGCGTTGAACGCTGCCATCGAGGCAGCCCGAGCCGGCGATATGGGGCGTGGTTTTGCGGTGGTGGCCGATGAAGTGCGCACCTTGGCGCGTCGGACTCAGGCGTCTACCGACGAGATCCAGCAGATGATCGGCAGCCTCAAGCAGGGGGCGGAGAATGCTGTGTCTTCAATGCGTACCGGGCAGGCCGCGACGGGGACAGGAGTTGAGTCGAGCCAGCGTACGGGGGCTTCTTTGACTGCGATTACCGGGCAGGTCGAGCGCATCAGCGACATGAACCATCAGGTGGCGACGGCGACTGAGGAACAGTCGGTTGTGACTGAGGAGATCAACCGTAACGTGCAGGGGATTTCCGATCTGGCCCGGGCGACGGCGGGGGAGGTTCGGGCGTGTCGCGAGGATTGTCAGATGCTGCAGCGTTTGGCGGATGATCTGGCGCGGCAGATGGGTGGGTTCAAGTTGGTTTGAGTGCCAAGAGCCAAAGAGCCCCTCACCCTAGCCCTCCCGAAACGTCGGACCGCCCGGAGGGAGAGGGGACCGATTGGGGGATGCTCTGGAGATGCGTCGACCTGAAAGTGCTTCGCCGAATCCATAATCAAATCGGTTTTTCAGGTCGATGTACGGCGCAAGACACCTCGGTCGGCTCCCTCTCCCTCCGGGCGGTCCGACGTTTCGGGAGGGTTGGGGTGAGGGCCGGCTTTAGAACCACGCATCCTGCATTGCCAGACACGTATCATCCCGCGCCTCCAGCAACGCCAGCTCATGCTGGCACCCCGGCACTTCCCACGTCAGAAAATAACGCGCCGCCTGCAACTTGCCCTTATAGAAGTCGACATCCGCCGCATTCCCCTTGGCCAACCCTTCCTCAGCCCGAATCGCCTGCTCCAGCCAGCGCCAGCCAATCACCGCGTGCCCGAATACCTTCAGGTACAGCGCCGAATTCGCCAGACTGCTGTTGACCTTGCCCTGAGCCAGGTCGGTCAGCAGACCGATGGTCACCGTCTGCAGGCGCGCGACCAGTTTCTCCAACGGCTCACGCAGTGCGGTCAACGATTCGTACGCGACTGCGCGCTCGGCGGTGTCGGCGATCAGTCGAATCAGCTGCTTGAGCCCGGCACCACCGTTCTGCGCCAGTTTGCGCCCGAGCAAGTCCAGCGACTGAATGCCGTGGGTGCCTTCGTGGATGGGGTTCAGGCGGTTGTCGCGGTAGTACTGCTCCACCGGGTACTCGCGGGTGTAACCGTGGCCGCCGAGAATCTGGATCGCCAGTTCGTTGGCCTTGAGGCAGAACTCGGAGGGCCAGGATTTGACGATCGGTGTCAGCAAATCCAGCAGTTCATGGGCCTGTTTGCGCTCGGCCTCGGTTTCCAGCGTAGTCGTGTCATCGAACAGGCGCGCCGCGTACAGACCGAGATCGAAAGCACCTTCTACGTAGGATTTCTGCGTCAGCAGCATGCGTCTGACATCGGCGTGCTGAATGATCGCCACCGGCGCCGTCGTCGGGTCCTTGCTGTCCGGCACCCGGCCTTGCGGACGTTCGCGAGCGTATTCCAGCGAGTACAGATAACCGGCATAACCGAGCATCACCGCGCCCATGCCGACGCCGATCCGCGCCTCGTTCATCATCTGGAACATGTAGCTCAAACCGTGATGCGGCTTGCCTACCAGATAGCCGACGCACTCGCCGTTATCGCCGAAGTTCAGCGCGGTGGAAGTCGTGCCGCGCCAGCCCATCTTGTGGAACAGCCCGGCCAGCAACACGTCGTTGCGCTTGCCGATGCTGCCGTCATCGTTGACCAGAAACTTGGGCACGATGAACAGCGAAATACCCTTCACCCCGGCCGGCGCGTCCGGCAGTTTGGCCAGCACCATGTGCACGATGTTTTCCGAGAGTGGGTGATCGCCGCCGGAAATGAAGATCTTGTTGCCCTTGAGGCGATAGGTGCCGTCGGACGCAGGCTCTGCACGTGTACGAATATCCGACAGCGACGACCCGGCATGAGGTTCGGTCAGGGCCATGGTGCCGAAGAAGCGGCCGTCGATCATCGGTTGCAGGAAACGTTGCTTCTGTTCTTCGGTGCCGAAGCTTTCGATCAGGTTGGCCGCGCCCATGGTCAGGAACGGATAGGAAGTAGAAGCCGCGTTGGCCGACTGGAAGTGGGCAAAGCAGGCCTGGGACAACAGTGTAGGAAGTTGCATGCCGCCAGCGTCGAAACTGCGCGCCGCGTTGAGGAATCCAGCCTCGAGGAAGGCATCCACCGCCGGTTTCACCTCGGGAATCAGAATCGCCTGACCGTTCTCGTAGCGCGGCTCGTTTTCGTCGCCCTTGCGGTTGTGCGGTGCGAAGTACTTCTCGGCAATGTTGCGTGCCGTGCCGATGGCGGCGTCGAAGGTTTCGCGGTTGTGCTCGGCAAATCGCTCGCGCCGGGTCAGGCCCTCGGCATCGAGGACTTCGTACAGCTCGAAAGCCAGATTGCGGGAACTGAGCAGCGTCTCGGACATGGCGGCCTACCTTAAATAAAGTATGCCGCAGTCTAGGGAGGCTTATAAAAATGGGAAAGGAAGATAGATAAGGGTGATGGGGCGGCACAAGTTACAAGCTTCAAGCCGCAAGTAAGAGCAGTTTGCTTTTACTTGCAGCTTGTCGCTCGAAGCTTGCAGCTGCTTTTATCCGATGGTCATCAGGCTGGCGTTACCGCCCGCTGCCGCAGTGTTGACGCTCAACGCGCGCTCGATCACCAGACGCTCCAGCGCAATGTTGGTCTCGCCCTGGGACAGACCCTGGACTCCAACAATGGCGCCAGCACGTTTGGCGATCTGCTGGCAGACCGCACGCAACTGGTCGGAGTGGCCGTGATGCAGAACCGCATCGAACACCACGTCGTCCTTGTTCCAGTCGGAAACCAGTTTGATCCGCGCCTGAATCTCCTTCGGCAGGCGTGCGAACAATGCCTTGCTGGTGTCGGATTCCGGCCAGACCGCCGAACCGCCCACCGCCAGTACCGCCGCGAGTTGGGTCAGCAGATCACCTTCGATGTCCGCCAGGCACAGCACGTGCTCGCGCGGCAGGATCGCGTAGCTGTTCTTCTCGCCGGTCGGGCCGGCCAGTACGCGGGTGATACCGCTTTGCGACTGCGCTGCGTACTGCACGCACAGGGTGCTCAGGTCGGCGAACTTGTTGCTGTCGGCCCAGGCTTTCAGGGCGGTCAGCGGTTTGCTCATGGCGTCGCGCAGACGAACGTCCGGTGCCACGGCAGCATCACCGCGAGCGAAGGATTGTTCGATGGCATCGGTAGGACGCGTCGACAGCAGACGGTACAGGTACAGCGGGCCACCGGCTTTCGGGCCAGTACCCGACAGGCCTTCGCCACCGAACGGCTGGACGCCGACCACGGCACCGACGATGTTGCGGTTGACGTAGACGTTGCCGGCGTTGACGTTGTCGATCACCTTGGCGATGGTCTCGTCGATGCGGGTGTGCACGCCGAGGGTCAGGCCGTAACCGGAGGCGTTGATCTGGGCGATCAACTGGTCGATCTCTTTACGCTTGTAGCGCACCACGTGCAGCACCGGACCGAAGATCTCGCGTTGCAGCTCGTCGAAGCTTTCCAGTTCGATCAGGGTCGGCATGACGAAGGTGCCGCGTTTGACTTCCTCGGTATCGGCGATGGCCACTTGGTACACGTTGCGACCTTTGTCGCGCATGCCCTGGATGTGCTTCTCGATACCAGCCTTGGCTTCGGCGTCGATCACCGGGCCGATGTCCACGGACAGGCGCTCCGGGTTGCCGAGACGGCTTTCAGCCATCGCGCCCTTGAGCATTTCGATGACGCGATCAGCGGAATCTTCCTGCAGGCAAAGGACGCGCAGGGCCGAGCAACGCTGGCCGGCGCTGTCGAAGGCCGACGACACCACGTCGATCACCACCTGTTCGGTCAGTGCTGAAGAGTCGACGATCATCGCGTTCTGGCCGCCGGTTTCGGCGATCAGCGGAATCGGACGGCCCTGGTTGTCGAGGCGACCAGCAATGTTGCGTTGCAGCAGACGGGCGACTTCGGTGGAACCGGTAAACATCACGCCTTTGACGCGCTCATCGCCCACCAGACCGGCGCCGACGGTTTCACCGCGACCCGGCAACAGTTGCAGCACGCCTTCCGGAATCCCGGCTTCAAGCAGCAGGCGTACAGCTTGTGCAGCCACCAGCGGAGTCTGTTCGGCCGGTTTGGCCAGCACCGGATTACCGGCGGCCAGTGCAGCGGCAACCTGACCGCTGAAGATCGCCAGCGGGAAGTTCCACGGGCTGATGCAGACCACCGGGCCCAGTGGGCGGTGGGCGTCATTGCTGAAGTCGTTGCGTGCCTGCACCGCGTAGTAACGCAGGAAGTCGACGGCTTCGCGGACTTCGGCGATGGCGTTGGCGAAGGTCTTGCCGGCTTCACGGGCCAGCAGGCCCATCAGCGGTTGGATCTCGCCTTCCATCAAGTCAGCGGCGCGTTCCAGAATCGCGGCACGTTCGGCCGGCGGGGTGGCCTGCCAGATCGGTGCGGCGTTCAGGGCGCATTGGATTGCGTTGTCGACGTCTTCGACCGTGGCTTCCTGCACGTGGCCGACCACGTCACGCAGATCGGACGGGTTCAGCACCGGTACCGGCGCTTCGTTGCTGGAGGCGCAACCGAGCATCGGCGCAGCTTTCCAGTTGTTGTGCGCGGTCGCCAGCAGGGCACAGGACAGCGAAGCCAGACGATGTTCGTTGGCCATGTCGATGCCGGCAGAGTTGGCACGCTCGGAACCATACAGGTCACGCGGCAGCGGAATGCGCGGGTGCGGCAGGCCGAAACCACCTTCCACGGTCGCCATCTGCTCGATCTGCGCCACCGGATCGGCCACCAGTTCCTGGATCGAAATCGACTGGTCGGCGATGCGGTTGACGAACGAGGTGTTGGCGCCGTTTTCCAGCAGACGACGTACGAGGTACGCCAGCAGGGTCTCGTGGGTGCCGACCGGAGCGTACACACGGCACGGACGGTTCAGCTTGCCTTCGGAGACTTTGCCTACAACCTGTTCATACAACGGTTCGCCCATGCCGTGCAGGCACTGGAACTCGTACTGGCCCGGATAATAGTTCTGACCGGCAATGTGATAAATCGCCGACAGGGTGTGGGCGTTGTGCGTGGCGAATTGCGGGTAGATGACTTCCGGCACCGACAGCAGTTTGCGGGCGCAGGCGATGTAGGAAACGTCGGTGTACACCTTGCGGGTGTACACCGGATAGCCTTCCAGGCCTTCGACCTGAGCGCGCTTGATTTCGCTGTCCCAGTACGCGCCTTTCACCAGACGGATCATCAGGCGATGACGGCTGCGGCGAGCCAGGTCGATCACGTAGTCGATCACGTACGGGCAACGCTTCTGGTAGGCCTGGATCACGAAACCGATGCCGTTCCAGCCGGTCAGTTGCGGCTCGAAGCACAGGCGCTCGAGCAGATCCAGCGACAGCTCCAGGCGGTCGGCTTCTTCGGCGTCGATGTTCAGGCCGATGTCGTATTGCTTGGCCAGCAGGGTCAGCGACAGCAGGCGCGGGTACAGCTCGTCCATCACGCGCTCGTACTGGGCGCGGCTGTAACGCGGGTGCAGGGCCGACAGCTTGATCGAGATGCCCGGGCCTTCATAAATCCCACGGCCGTGGGACGCTTTGCCGATCGAGTGAATGGCTTGTTCGTACGAGGCCAGGTACTTCTGGGCGTCGTGTTCGGTCAGCGCCGCTTCACCGAGCATGTCGTAGGAATAGCGGAAGCCTTTGGCTTCGAATTTGCTCGCATTGGCCAGGGCTTCGGCGATGGTTTCGCCGGTCACGAACTGCTCGCCCATCAGGCGCATGGCCATGTCGACGCCCTTGCGGATCATCGGCTCGCCGCTCTTGCCGATGATGCGGCTCAGGGACGAAGTCAGGCCGGCTTCGTTGTGAGTGGAAACCAGTTTGCCGGTCAGCAGCAGGCCCCAGGTCGCCGCGTTGACGAACAGCGACGGGCTGTTGCCCAGGTGCGGCTGCCAGTTGCCGGTGCTGATCTTGTCGCGGATCAGCGCATCGCGAGTGCCTTTGTCCGGGATACGCAGCAGCGCTTCGGCCAGGCACATCAGCGCCACGCCTTCCTGGGACGACAGGGAGAATTCCTGCAGCAGGCCCTGAACAATGCCTGCACGACCGCCGGCACTCTTCTGGTTACGCAGTTTTTCCGCGATGGTTGCGGCGAGTTTGTTGGTGGCTTCGGCCATCGGCGCCGGCAGGCGAGCCTGCTCGATCAGCATCGGTACCACTTCCGGTTCAGGGCGACGGTAAGCGGCGGTGATCGAGGCGCGCAGCACCGACTGCGGCAGGATGCTTTCGGCGAATTCGAGGAAGCATTGGTGAGCGTGATCGGTGTGGACTTCGCCCGCGTCGTCGGCGTCCTTGGCGGTCAAACCGTTCAGCTCGGTCAGGGTTGCACCACCCTCGAGTTTTTCCAGGTAATTGAAAATTGCCTGCTTGATCAGCCAGTGCGGTGTGCGATCAATCGAGGTTGCGGCGGCCTTCAGGCGCTCGCGGGTCGGGTCGTCAAGTTTGACCCCAAGGGTGGTGGTAGCCATATTTTTATCCTCATAGGTGCCGCAGTTGCGCGACAACAGCTGGCGGCAAGATTAGCCGCGAGCCGAAACAGGTGCAACCGGGTGCAACCCTTTTTTGTCGGAATATTCTGCAGCTCGTCAGGAAATAATTTCTGGTACGAAAGTGCTGCTCTTGCTTGGTGCTTTTGCTTCTAGAAAAGCGTTGTCACTGCGTTAAAAGGGAGCAAAAAGCCACTTCCGTAAGATAAATCCGACTGGGTGCAACTAATTCTCAAGAAACTGGTTGCACCTGTTTTACTTTGTTGCATAGGATTCGCGCCCAAGGTGCAACCGGGGAAACCCGACGCACCGGCCAATGGCTTTCCTGGGGAAACATTGGTCATAAATGCGCGGCCGTGCGAATCGTCTGTCAGACGTCAGTCTGCAAACGGTGCAACCGCCGCCGCTACATAAAAACAAAGCCAGGGCACGTACGTAATGAGCGCAAGCAATCCAACCCTGATCACGTTCGTGATCTACATCGCAGCAATGGTGCTGATCGGCTTCATGGCCTATCGCTCCACCAATAACCTTTCTGACTACATTCTCGGTGGCCGCAGCCTGGGCAGCGTGGTGACGGCATTGTCCGCCGGCGCTTCCGACATGAGCGGCTGGTTGCTGATGGGCCTGCCGGGCGCCATCTACATGTCTGGCCTGTCTGAAAGCTGGATCGCCATCGGCCTGATCGTCGGTGCCTACCTGAACTGGCTGTTCGTCGCCGGTCGTCTGCGTGTTCAGACCGAGCACAACGGCGATGCACTGACCCTGCCGGACTACTTCTCCAGCCGTTTCGAAGACAAGAGCGGTCTGCTGCGCATCATTTCGGCAGTCGTGATTCTGGTGTTCTTCACCATCTACTGCGCTTCCGGCATCGTGGCCGGTGCCCGTCTGTTCGAAAGCACCTTCGGCATGTCCTACGAGACGGCGCTGTGGGCCGGTGCTGCGGCGACGATCGCCTACACCTTCGTCGGCGGTTTCCTCGCGGTGAGCTGGACCGACACCGTACAAGCCACCCTGATGATCTTCGCCCTGCTGCTGACGCCGATCATCGTGCTGCTGGCCACCGGCGGCGTCGACACCACGTTCCTGGCGATCGAAGCGCAGGACCCGAGCAACTTCGACATGCTCAAGGGCACCACTTTCATCGGCATCATCTCGCTGATGGGTTGGGGTCTGGGCTACTTCGGTCAGCCGCACATCCTGGCGCGTTTCATGGCCGCTGATTCGGTGAAATCCATCGCCAACGCCCGTCGCATCTCCATGACCTGGATGATCCTGTGCCTGGGCGGCACCGTGGCGGTGGGCTTCTTCGGTATCGCTTACTTCTCGGCGCACCCGGAAGTGGCCGGTCCTGTGACCGAAAACCACGAGCGCGTGTTCATTGAACTGGCGAAAATCCTCTTTAACCCGTGGATTGCAGGCGTGCTGTTGTCGGCGATTCTCGCGGCAGTAATGAGCACCCTGAGCTGCCAGTTGCTGGTGTGCTCGAGCGCCCTGACCGAAGACTTCTACAAGGCTTTCCTGCGTAAATCCGCTTCGCAAGTGGAGCTGGTATGGGTTGGTCGCGCCATGGTGCTGCTGGTTGCGCTGGTCGCTATCGCCCTGGCTGCCAACCCGGAAAACCGCGTGCTGGGTCTGGTGTCCTACGCCTGGGCTGGTTTCGGTGCGGCCTTCGGTCCTGTGGTGCTGATCTCGGTGATCTGGAAAAAGATGACCCGTGACGGCGCACTGGCGGGCATCCTGGTCGGCGCGATCACCGTGATCGTGTGGAAGCATTTCGAACTGCTGGGTCTGTACGAAATCATCCCTGGCTTCATCTTCGCCAGCCTGGCGATCTACTTCGTCAGCCTGATGGGCCAGCCGAGCGCCGGCATGGTTCAGCGCTTTGAAGCGGCCGAGAAGGATTTCCATCTGAACAAGTGATGGAAATGAACTGAGGCTCACCAGAAAGCGGCCCGTTTCCTACCAGGAAGCGGGCCGTTTTTTTTGCCTGCGATTTTTCTGAAGGCAAAGTCTGTAGTCGAATGCGCCAATTCTTGAAGGGGAGATCGAAGTTTCAAGTAGGGGAAATCTGATTTTTCAGTCACCCAACCTGCCCCCCTTGCCCCTCATGCAGAATCGCCCGCCCTCAATCTGCAGAGAGACATCGGATGTTCGCGCCTGCCAATCAACCGCGTTTCACGTTGACCGTCGAAGGCGCCCTGTTTGACCTCAAAGTCCTTGAGTTCACGGGCAAGGAAGCCATCAGCCAACCCTTTCGCTTTGACCTGGAGCTGGTCAGTGAACGGCCGGATCTGGATCTGGAAAGCCTGCTGCACTGTCAGGCGTTTCTGAGTTTTGATGAAGACGGTTCCGGTATCCACGGTCAGATCTATCGGGTCGGGCAGGGGGATTCCGGCAAGCGTCTGACCCGCTATCACGTCAGCCTCGTTCCGCGTCTGGCCTATCTGGGTCATCGGATCAATCAGCGGATCTTCCAGCATCAAAGCGTGCCGCAGATTGTGACGCAGATCCTCAAGGATCACGCGATCCTGCGCGACGCCTTCGAATTTCGCCTCGGCAGCGATTACCCGCCGCGTGAGTATTGCGTGCAGTACGCCGAGAGCGATCTGGCGTTCATCCAGCGCCTGTGTGCCGAAGTCGGCATTCACTTCCACTTTCAGCACAGCCCGGACGGGCATCTGTTGGTGTTCGGTGACGATCAAACGGTGTTCCCGCGTCTGGCCGAGCCGACGCTGTACCTGCCGGGCAGCGGCACGGCTGCATCGGCACCGGCAATCAAGCGCTTCACCGTTCGAGTGGAAACCCGCACCAGCGTGGTCACCCGGCGTGATTACGACTTCACCAAACCGCGGCTGGCGCTGCAGAGCTGGGTGGAAAGCGACCAGCGCCCGGTGCTGGAGGATTACCACTTTCCCGGCCAGTTCACCGATCGCGCCACTGGCAAGCAACTGGCCCAGCGCACGCTTGAGCGGCATGTCGCCGATTACCGTCAGGCCGAGGGGCGCAGCGATCAATCTGCCTTGGTCAGCGGACATTTCCTGCAACTGGCCGAGCATCCGCGCCAGGATCTGAATGACCTCTGGCTGCTGACCGCAATCGAGCACCATGGCCGACAGCCGCAAGTGCTGGAGGAATCGGTGACCAGCGAGGGTGACGAATTCCAGGGTTACCGTAATACCTTTCTCGCCACACCGTGGGACGTGTTCTTCCGCCCGCCGATGGGCCCGGAAAAACCTCGGATGCTCGGTTATCAGCCAGCCGTGGTCACTGGTCCGCAAGACAGTGAAATCCATTGCGACGAGTATGGTCGGGTCAAGGTGCAACTGGCCTGGGATCGCGACGGCGAACTCAACGAGCATTCCAGTTGCTGGCTGCGGGTCGCCAGCGGCTGGGCTCATGACCGTTATGGCAGCGTGCTGATTCCGCGGGTCGGCATGGAAGTGCTGGTGGGGTTCATCGATTCCGATGCCGACAAACCGCTGGTCATGGCTTGCCTGCCGAACGCCGCCACGCCGGTGCCGCTGGATCTGCCGGCCGACAAGACCCGCAGTATTTTCCGCAGCCAGAGCAGTCCCGGCGGTGGGGGCTACAACGAACTGCGCATCGAGGATCGCAAAGGCGCCGAGGAAATCTACCTGCGGGCCCAGCGAAACTGGACGCAGCATGTGCTGAACGATCAGCAGGTGCAGGTCGATAACCAGCGCAGCGTCGTTGTGACCGGTCTCGCCAAGCATGAACTGAAAGCCGATGAGCAGCGCATCACCCACGGCCAGCGCCAGACCGAAGTGAAGCAGGACGACCACCTCACGGTGACCGGCGACCGGCACATCCGCGTAAGCAATCAGACGATCAACGCCAGTGCTCAATTCCACGTCAGCGCAGGCCAGCAAGTGGTGATCGACGGCGGGGCGAGCGCGACGATTCAGGCGGGCGGGCAGTGGATCAACATCGGCCCCGGCGGGATCTTCAGCAGCGTGCCGATTGTGGTGGGTGGCGCGCCAATGGCGGCGATGAGCGCGGCGCCGACAGTGCCGGGGTTGCCGGAAAAACTGGTGGCGGCACCGGCTGTGATTCTGACTGCGGCGCAAATCATGAGCCTTAAAGGTGATGCGCCGTTCTGCGAAGAATGCGAGCGCTGCAAGGGTGGTGTCTGTGCAGCCTGAACAATGGTTGAAGGATGTGCCGCTGAAGCCGTCGGAGCAGTTGTTCGCGATTTTCAGTAGCGCCAGTGCGGCAGAGCCACTGAAGGCCTGGCCGCTGAAAGCGCAGATGCCGAAACCGGTCTGGGTGGAAACAATTTATGCCGAGTGGGATGCGGTGATGCCCTACGTGGGAATCGTCGACGCGGGCAGTGAGTTTCTGGATTGGGTGGCGACCACGGAGTCTCGGGACTGGGGCTGGCTGACGGTTTCTTCGGCGGGGCTTGAGGCGGTGGTCGAGCACTTTCGCAGTTTGACCCAGGTGCTGATGCCGGACGGGAAAGTGGTGTTCTTCCGGTTTTGGGATGGGCGGTATTTGTTGCCGATCCTTGAGTCGTCCGAGGTGGATGCCGGGCAACTACTACCGGTCCTCACGCGAGGATTGATCAACGGTCAGGCCGCCGAGATAGGGGGTAGAGCGCAGGTCTCGGGTCGAGAGTTTCCTTGGTGGTCGGTGCCGGAAAAACTGCTGGCGCAATTCGGCGAAGATGCCCGGATCAACAACGCCTTGCAGTGGTTGAGCGAGGAGCAACCGGCGTTGTTCGAAGCGTTCCCCGCCGATGTCTTGCGCTGCAAGGTTGTCAGGTTTTTTGCGGTTTCAGCGTCGGACGAATCGTCGGCTTCGGCACTGCTGGACTACTTGCGGGACGAATCAGAGTGAAATTTCCGGGCAAAGGCTTCGGACGTTTCCTGCGAGTTGCGGCGGTTTGCGTGAACTGGTGGGCGCGCTGGTGCGGGGATAGTCTTTGGCTGTCACCGCAAATTCGGTGACAGGGCGTGGAAGCCCTTTTATCGTTAGGCGCGTCAAACTGCACCAGTCAGGCGTTTTTGTCGTTTGAGTTTTTGGTGGCTGTGCGCGGGGCGCTTTCGAGTGCGCCGGGTGCCTAACGTCCCGGTCTTCCACACCTGCGTACAGCCGCCACCTAATGCGTGGAAGTGAGAGTTGGCGGCTCCACCCAATACGTTAGGAGTGATTCCAGTGCCAACATTGAAACCCGATCCACCCTACGAGCCCTTCATCCCCCACCCCGACAACCGCCTCATGGCGCTGACCAGTAACTGCAACGACATGCCCACGCTGTTCATCGATACCCACGCCCCGCTCGACATCCTAATGGACGCCGCCAACTACCGAATCCGCGCGGTAATCCAGGTCCTGGAAAACATGTGCATGCGCGGCTCGGTCGAGTGCGACTCGGTCATCCTCAGCGACTTCGCCCAGCTCTGCGTGATTCCGTTGCGTGACGGCTGTGATGTCTTGGATGTGATTGGCCGCAGGTTGCGTGACCGGCCTTAGATCCCCAACCCCTCACCCTAGCCCTCTCCCAAGGGTAGAGGGGACCGACCGAGTTGTTTGGGTCATGTACGCCGACCTGCGACTTCGGTGGTGAACTTCGCTTGGCCAAGCTGAGGTCGCGGTGATTTTTCAGGTCGATGCAAACCGAAAGATCACCTCGGTCAGTCCCCTCTCCCTCCGGGAGAGGGCTAGGGTGAGGGGGCTCTCACGGATGTACCCGACAGCTAGACTGCCCACTCGCCCCTTTCCAAAGGAACCTTCCAACATCCGTTTTGGAAAGATCATTTAGTCAGGCGAGAAGATTTCAGTTTTGCAGATACCGATCCTGCGACTTGATGAAAGCGTCAAATTCCGGGGAGTTATAAATTTCCAGACAAGAATAGAAAACTATGTTTTTACCAGTCTGTTTGCTGGTCGATGATTTTTTGAGGTATGCGTCTGCCATGTATTTCTCTGTCTCGGCATACGGATCATGCGTGACCTCCAGCGTGTCCTCATTCTGAACAATGGTGTGCAGGCCTTTGCCCATGAACGAGTAGGCTCCGGCGGACAGTCCGATGTCTTTTTCCAGTGCAGATTGTTCTTTGAATGGCGCCAGGATGCAGTAGCTCAAACCGTAGTTCTTCAGATTCTGGCGTGCCTGTTCGGTGTGTTCTTCGCCAGCGAAGGCGTGTAATGAGCCCGGCAGGCAAAGGAGGGCAATGATCCGGCAATACATGATTTTCAGACTTCCTGTCAGGTGGTTGCGGCCAGTGTAGCGCCGGGAACGCCCACTCAGCCCCCAACCCCTGACTTGCCGCCCGGTAAAAGGTAAACTTCACGGCCCTCGCAGGAGCAGCCATGAATTATCGTCACGCCTTCCATGCCGGCAATCACGCCGATGTGTTCAAACACCTGACCTTGACCCGCCTCATCGCCCTGATGTCGCGCAAGGAGCAGCCGTTTGCCTATCTCGACAGCCACGCCGGCATCGGTCTGTATGACCTGCAGGGTGATCAGGCCAACCGTACCGGCGAGTACCTGGAAGGCATCGCGCGGTTGTGGGATCAGCCGGATCTGCCGGCGCTGACCGCCGACTATATGAAGGTGCTGCACGAGATGAACCCGGACGGTCAGTTGCGTTATTACCCGGGTTCGCCGGAGCTGGCACGGCGTCTGACCCGACCGCAGGACCGGGTGATGCTCAACGAGAAGCACCCTGAAGACGGCGTGCAGCTCAAGGAGAACATGGCCGGCGATCGTCGGGTGAAAGTGCATCTGGGCGAGGGCTGGCATGTGGCCCGAGCGATGCTGCCGGTGCAGGAGAAACGCGCGGTGATGCTGATTGATCCGCCGTTCGAACAGCTCGATGAAATGCAGCGTTGTGCGGCGTCGATGAAAGAGGCCATTGGCCGGATGCGCCAGACCGTGGCTGCGATCTGGTATCCGGTGAAGGATCAGCGCGCATTGCGTCGTTTCTATCAGGATCTGGCCGGCACCGGTGCGCCGAAACTGCTGCGTGTGGAGCTGCTGGTGCATCCGCTGGACACGCCGAACAGCCTGAACGGTTCCGGCTTGGCGATTGCCAATCCGCCGTGGGGGCTGGAGGAAGAATTGCGTGAGCTGCTGCCGTGGCTGTCCAAAAAGCTTGGGCAAACCCAGGGTGGGTGGCAGATGGATTGGTTGATCGCCGAGAGCTGATCACTGACCGATCGTTCCCACGCGGAGCGTGGGAACGATCAGTGGTCGCGGTCAGTTACCCGCCAGACTCGGTGGCATGCAAACACCCGTGCCGCCAATCCCGCAGTAGCCTTCCGGATTTTTCGCCAGATACTGCTGGTGATAGGCCTCGGCGAAGTAAACGGTCGGCGCCTGTTCAATCTCGGTGCTGATTTCACCCAGACCCGCCTTCGACAGTTCGGCCTGATAAACAGCTTTGCTCTTCAACGCTGCCTCCAGTTGCTCCGGATGGGTCGCGTAGATCACCGAACGGTACTGGGTGCCGATGTCATTGCCCTGGCGCATGCCCTGCGTCGGGTTGTGCAATTCCCAGAACATCGCCAGCAGCTCTTCGTAGCTGACCTTGGCCTTGTCGAACACCACCAGCACCACTTCAGCGTGGCCGGTCAGGCCCGAGCAGACTTCTTCGTAGGTCGGGTTCGGCGTGTAACCGCCGGCGTAACCGACCACGGTGCTGACCACGCCTTCACGCTGCCAGAAGCGGCGCTCGGCACCCCAGAAGCAGCCCAGGCCGAAAATCGCGAAGTCGACGTCCTGAAAGAACGGGCCCAGCAACGGCGTTTCGGTGAAAACAAAGTGTTTTTCAGGCAGGGCCATCGGGGTTTCGCGGCCAGGCAGAGCTTGTTCTTTAGTCGGTAGCACGTTTTTGTTCACCAGAATTTCCGAGCGCAGAACCATGATCGTTCCTCTCAGTCAGGATGGGATGTAAAAAGTCTGACCGCCAGTGTGCCCAATGATGCCCCGTTAATCACTAGGCAAAATGTGCGGGTACTGTCTTGGGATTTACAGGCAGAGCGGGCCGCGCGGATAGCGCTTGAGCGCCTGGATCAGCTCGGCGCCCGGAATCGGCCGGTCGAACAGGTAGCCCTGGCCGACGTCGCAGCGGTGGCGACGCAGGAACGCCAGTTGCTCGGCAGTCTCGATGCCTTCGGCGACGACCTTGAGTTTCAGGTTGTGGGCCATGGCGATCACGGCGGAGGTGATTTCCATATCGTCCTGGTTGTCCGGGATTTCATGGATGAAGCTGCGATCGATCTTGATGATGTCGATCGGGAATTTTTTCAGGTAGCTGAGCGACGAGTAACCGGTGCCGAAGTCGTCCATCGCCAAGGTCAGGCCCAGGCGCTTGAGCTGGTCGAGCTGCAAGTGGGTGTCTTCGGTCGCTTCCAGCAGCAGGCCTTCGGTCAGTTCCAGCTCCAGCAGATTGGCCGGCAGCGCTTCTTCCTTGAGGATGTTGGCGATGGAGGCCACCAGATCCGGGTCGGAGAACTGCTTGGGCGAAAGGTTGATCGCCACTTGCAGATTGCCCATGCCGGCAGCAGTCAGAGCCTTGCTCATGCGACAGGCCTGACGGGCGATCCACTTGCCGATCGGAATGATCAGGCCGGTTTCCTCGGCGACGCTGATGAACTGGTCCGGGCGAATCATGCCGCGCTCCGGGTGGTTCCAGCGCAGCAATGCTTCCATGCCGAGCAGGCGACCGCTGCGCAGGCACAGCTTCGGCTGATAGAACACGTCCAGCTCGTTCTGGGTCAGGGCCCGGCGCAGGTTGTTCTCGACGAACAGTTTGTAGCTGGCCTCGGCGTTCAGCGCTTCGGTGAACACCTGGACCTGATGTTTGCCGTTGGCCTTGGCCTTGTGCAGAGCGAGGCCGGCGTTGCGCATCAGGGTCTGCGGGTCGCGGCCGTGCAGTGGCGCGCAGGCCAGGCCCACGGAGCCAGTGACGCTGATCAACTGGTTGTCGACGAACATCGGTTTATCCAGCGTCGCCAGCAATTGGTTGGCGATCTGCTGCCCGGTGGCAAGGTCTGTGTCGTCGAGCAACACTGCGAACTCGTTACTGGCGAACCGCGCCAGACTGCCGCTCGGGCTCAGGCTGTTACGCAGGCGCCGGGCCAGGCTGATCAACAGTTTGTCGCCGGTCTGGTGGCCGAGGCTGTCGTTGATCCGCTTGAAGTTGTCGATGTCCACCAGCAGCAGGCTGATCGGGGTATCGCTATCCCGGGCGAAGCGTTCATCCAGATTGCGGATAAATGCAGGCCGGTTGCCGAGGTTGGTCAGGTTGTCGGTGTAGGCCAGGCGCTCGATGCGCTGCTGCGCCAGTTTGGTCTGGGTGATGTCTTCGTAGATGCCGATGTAGTGCGTCAGTTCACGGTTGTCGCCGTAGACCTTGGAGATCGACAACTGGCCCCAGTAGGGTTCGAGGTTCTTGCGGCGGCTCTTGAATTCGCCCTGCCAGCTGTTGCTCTTGGCCAGCGCCGACGGCGCGTCGAACAGCAGCTCGCTTAAGTTTTCCAGGGCTGGCAATTCCGAGAGGCGCTGGCCGTGGACTTCCTCGGTGGTGTACTGGGTGATCGCGGTGAAGCTCGGGTTGACGTACTCGACCACGCCGTCGCAGTTGACCAGCAAAAAGGCGTTGGCGCTTTGCTCGACCGCACGCTGGAACAGGTGCAGCGCGCTGGTGGCGGTGCGGCGGTTGTGATTGTTGATGACCTGGGCGAACTGGTCGGCCAGTTCACCGGCAAAAGCGATTTCGTCGGACTGCCAGGCGCGGGTGACGCCGGTCTGCTCCAGGCACAGCACGCCGACCACTTGGCCGTCGACGCGGATGCTGGCGTCGAGCATGGCGTTGACGTCACGCGGGCGCAGGGCTTCGGCCATTTCCCGGGTACGCGGGTCGCGCATCGCGTTGTGCGCGTCGATGGCGCGGCTGCCGTGCAACGCGTCCATGTAATCGGGGAAGCCGCTGACGTCGATGACCTCCGGCAGGATGTATTCCTGGGTGGCGCGGTGGTACGCCGAGATCGGCACCAGCTTCTGGCCTTCAAGGTTCCACAGACTGGCGCAGTCGATTTCGTAGATATCGCAGGCGCAGCGGGTAATCAGTTCGGCGGCTTCTTGCAGGGAGTTCTGGCTGCTGTAACGCTGGCGGGCCAGCAGCAGGATCAGATCCTGCTGGGCGCGCACCCGCTCCAGATGTTGCAGCTGTTCCTGCTGGGCACGCTGATTGAGCTCAAGGGCGATTTGCAGGCGCGAGTTCTGGGTTTCCAGGTCGACGGACGGCAGCGCTGGTGCTTCGTCGAACACATTGTCGACCGCCAGCAGGTAACCGCGCAGCAAGTGGCGGTTGTGCTGTTTGTAGGCTTCACCAAGTTCGAGAATGCTCAGCGCGCCGGCGGCCGTGTGCAGGGTGTAGCGCACCAGATAATGCGGGCTGTCGCCGAGTTGTTGCTGGATCGCATCGTGCAGCTGATAGCGCGCTTCGGGCTCCATCAGGCTGGCGTAGGGCGAGCCGACCAGGGCGCAGAGTTCGACGGCGGGCTGGCCGAACTGGCGTTCACAGTTGGGATCGAGAAACAGCATCGCCCAGCTGGCTTCATTCAGGCGCTCGAAACGCAGCATGCCGAGCCGCGAGGGCACAGGCAACTGCGTCACTACCTCGGCCACCATACGGCTGGCGGCATCGGGTTGGCTCTTCATGAAGGGAACTCGCTTGGAAATTTGCTGAACGCGCCGGGCTCTCGCCCTCTTTACTGTTGCCTGCGGCAAGGTTGCATCATTGCGGCACCGACTGACAAGAGACATGAAGGCCAAGTGCTATAAGAATATGTCGGCTGCACTGAACATTTCTCCAGCACTTGCCGGAAACTAATGCTATTAAGCGCGGAGACGGCCGTTCCAGAGCCTTCGGGTATCCGGAACGGCCGTGCCGCTGGATTCATCGCAGCGGAATATCGATGGATTGCAGGTGCCTGCCATCTCGATCGTGATAGTTGACCTGAATCCGTCCTGCCTCGACCACCATGTGCGCAAAGTTGTCCTGACTGATGACCTCGCTGGTCAGTTCGTGCCGGTATTCGCCTGCCTCGGTCTGTGCCAGCGGCTGGTCGAGCGTAAAAGTCGCGGCGGTGGCGTAGGGCAGCAGTTTGCTGTTGCTCAGCGGCGAGGACACGACGGTGTGCACTTCGAAGTCCGGGTCTTCGCTGTGAGTCAGGCGACAGGTCAGCGAGCCATGCACATCGCCGGAAATGAACACGACGTTTCTGAGCCGATGTTGGCGAATGGTTTCCAGCAGGCGCAGGCGCTGTTCGGGGAAGCCCGCCCAGGCATCATCGCCGTTGATTTTGCGGTCGGGGTAGAACATGACGCTGGTGACCACGAACTTGACCCGTGCCGGGCTCTTCACCAGCCAATTGCACAAGGCTTGTTCCTGTTCTTCATCGAGGATGCGGCGGTTCTCGGCCGACAAGTTGCGGCGAGTTCGACTGTCCGTTACAAACCATTCGATATCGCCGTCGCTGAATTGATACCAGTAGTGTTTCAGTGAAGTACGGTCGATTGTGCCGTTAGTTGTTGCGGAGTAAGCCGGGCTATGACTGACTTGATAGAGTTCGTAAGCCTTCATCGCATTGCTGAACAGTATTTCATCGGACTCGTTGGCGTTCATTGGCCAGTTATCTTCTATTTCATGATCATCTAGAATCATGTAAGTCGAAGTCTCCGACATCAGTCGTCGAATATTGGGCAGGGAAAACGCCGTACGATACTTTGCGATGAACTCTTCATAGTCGCGATCCGGTGCGAACAGGTTCAAATCATCAGCGTAGATTTGATCGCCACACATCATGATGGCGCTGATCGCCGGTTGTGCGCCTTCGATCAATTGACTGATCGACGCGAAAATCCGGTCGCCCAGATGCGGAAGAACCGGGATGCCGGCGGTCATGCGCAAGTAGCGGCAGGAACCGAGGATATAAGCGCGCGGCTGCAAGGGCTGATGGCTGCGGGTGCGCAGGCGATACGTTTCCCGTGGCCATTGCAGCGGTAACTCCGCCACGCTATCCACACTGTGAACGGGACTCATCGGGCTGAACCAGCCGGTCTGGTATTCGTAGTCGGTGTCGGCCTGCAAATGATCGAGCACCAGCACTTCAGTCATGTCGCGGGTTGAATCCAGTTTTACAAACTGGCCCGTCTGCCATTGTTTCGAATCCAATATCCGATAGCGAATACCGGCAAATACGGCAGCGTTATGCTGCAGTCCGCCGCGAATAAAGATCCGCACCTGATTAGTTGTCGTGTAGCCAATGATCGGGCCGACAGTAGGTTTCAGCATGTTCGAGTCCATTCGAATAAATGTTGGTGATTGATAAAGTTACCCGGCTGGTTGGTGCAACTTTGATGCGCCAAGGTTAGTTGCCTGTTGCTGAAAAATATCGACAGGAAGTGGACTCGAGTCGTGGCTTATATCAGCGCAAGTTGTGGGAAAAGTTCGGGCGACAGTTATTTCAGGCAAAAAAAAGCCCCGCCAAACTGACGGGGTTGAGGTACGAGCGTGTGGCGCTCGAAAACGTGGAGCACGATCGGCCCTCCGTTGCCGGAGGGCCGAGCGCTTTACAGCAGGATGGTGCGGATGTCCGCCAGCAGGTCGCTCAGACGCTTGGTGAAGCGTGCAGCAGCGGCGCCGTTGATCACACGGTGATCGTAGGACAGCGACAGTGGCAGCATCAGTTTCGGCTGGAAGGCTTTGCCGTCCCAGACTGGCTGGATGGTTGCCTTGGAAACACCGAGGATCGCCACTTCCGGCGCGTTGACGATTGGCGTGAAGCCGGTGCCGCCAATGTGGCCGAGGCTGGAAATGGTGAAGCAGGCGCCTTGCATCTCGTCCGACGAGAGCTTCTTGGTCCGGGCTTTTTCAGCCAGGGAAGCGGCCTCGGCGGCCAGTTGCAGCAGGCTCTTCTGGTCGACGTTCTTGATGACCGGTACGAGCAGGCCATCCGGGGTGTCGACGGCGAAGCCGATGTTCACGTATTTCTTGCGGATGATCGCCTTGCCGCTTGGTGCCAGCGAGCTGTTGAAGTCCGGCAGTTCCTTGAGCAGGTGCGCGCAGGACTTGAGCAGCAGCGGCAGGATGGTCAGCTTGACGCCGGCCTTCTCTGCGACAGCTTTCTGTGCGGTGCGGAACGCTTCCAGCTCGGTGATATCCGCCGAGTCGAATTGCGTTACGTGCGGCACGTTCAGCCAGCTGCGGTGCAGGTTGGCAGCACCGACCTGCATCAGGCGGGTCATCGGCACTTCTTCGATTTCGCCGAAACGGCTGAAGTCGACGACCGGAATCGGCGGGATGCCCGCGCCACCGGTTGCGCCAGCGGCAGCGGCCGGTGCTTCCTTGGCCTTCTGCATCATGGCTTTGACGTAAACCTGCACGTCTTCTTTCAGGATGCGACCGTGCGGACCGCTGGCGCCGACAGCGCTCAGCTCGACGCCGAATTCGCGAGCCAGTTGACGCACGGCAGGGCCGGCGTGAACTTTGGCGCCTGGCTTGGCTGGCGCAGCAACCGGAGCGGCAGCAGCAGGTGCAGCGGCAGCCGGAGCAGCAGCAGCGGCCGGCGCCGGAGCGCTCGGAGCAGCAGCGGCAGCTGGAGCCGGGGCAGCAGCTGGAGCGGCACCTTTGACTTTCAGCTTGAGGATCAGGTCGCCGGTGCCGACTTCGTCGTCCAGCTTGATGGAAACGCTTTCCACCACGCCAGCGGCAGGCGACGGGATTTCCATGCTCGCCTTGTCGGATTCCAGGGTGATCAGCGACTGGTCGGCTTCAACGCTGTCGCCAGCCTTGACCAGCACTTCGATGATCTTGGCCTTGCCGGCCGAACCGATGTCCGGAACGTGGATGTCCTGAACGCTGTCGGCAACCGGTGCAGCTGGCGCGGCGGCCGGTGCTGGTGCAGCCGCAGCGGCTGGAGCAGCAGCCTGGGCCGGAGCGGCAGCAGCAGGGGCCGCAGCACCCGCCACTTCCAGATCCAGGATCAGGTCGCCGGTGCCGACTTCGTCGTTCAACTTGACGCTGATGGCCTTGACCACGCCAGCGGCAGGCGACGGGATTTCCATGCTCGCCTTGTCGGATTCCAGGGTGATCAGCGACTGATCAGCCTCGACGGTGTCGCCGACCTTGACCTGGATCTCGATGATCTGGGCCTTGCCCGACGAACCGATGTCCGGCACGTGCACTTGCTGAACCGAAGCGGCAGCAGGGGCAGCAGCTGGAGCAGCCGGTGCAGGAGCGGCTGCCGGTGCAGCTTCAGCCTTGGCGGCAGGCGCAGCAGCCGGAGCAGGGGCCGCAGCTGCGGCACCCTCGACTTCCAGTTCCAGCAGTTCGTCGCCTTCTTTCAGGCGATCGCCCAGCTTCACTTTCAGGCTCTTGATGACGCCGGCTTTCGGGGCCGGCACTTCCATGCTGGCCTTGTCCGATTCCAGGGTCAGGATGCTCTGGTCGGCTTCGATACGGTCGCCGACCTTCACAAACAGTTCGATTACTTCACCTTCACCGCTGCCGATGTCAGGTACGCGAATGAGTTCGCTCACAGAGTTTCTCCTCAGCAGTCCAGTGGGTTGCGTTTTTCCGGGTCGATGCCGAACTGGGTAATGGCCTCGGCCACGACTTTAGGTTCGATATCACCACGGTCAGCCAGTGCTTCCAGGGCTGCCAACACCACGAAATGACGGTCGACTTCGAAGAAATGACGCAGTTTCTTGCGGCTGTCGCTGCGGCCGAAACCGTCGGTGCCCAGGACTTTGAATTCCTTGGACGGTACCCACTGACGGATCTGCTCGGCGAACAGTTTCATGTAGTCGGTAGACGCGATGACCGGACCCTTACGGCCGCTCAGGCATTCTTCGACGTAGCTGCGCTTAGGCTTCTGGCCAGGTTTCAGACGGTTGCTGCGCTCTACGGCCAGGCCGTCGCGACGCAGTTCGTTGAAGCTGGTGACGCTCCACACATCGGCGCCGATGTTGAACTCTTCACGCAGGATCTTCGCCGCTTCACGGACTTCACGCAGGATGGTGCCGGAGCCCATCAGCTGTACGTGGTGCGCCGCGTCGCGGGTGTCTTCTTCGAGCAGGTACATGCCTTTCTTGATGCCTTCTTCGGCACCGGCCGGCATGGCTGGCTGCTGGTAGGACTCGTTCATCACGGTGATGTAATAGAAGATGTCCTGTTGCTCTTCGGTCATCTTCTTCATGCCGTCCTGAATGATCACCGCCAGCTCGTAGCCGTAGGTCGGATCGTAGGTGCGGCAGTTCGGGATGGTGGCAGCCAGCAGGTGGCTGTGACCGTCTTCGTGCTGCAGGCCTTCACCGTTCAGGGTGGTACGGCCGGCGGTGCCGCCGATCAGGAAGCCACGGGTACGGCTGTCGCCAGCGGCCCATGCCAGATCGCCGATACGCTGGAAGCCGAACATCGAGTAGAAGATGTAGAACGGCAGCATTGGCTGGTTGTGGCTGGAGTACGAAGTACCGGCCGCGATGAAGGAGCTCATGGCGCCTGCTTCGTTGATGCCTTCTTCAAGGATCTGACCTTTCTGGTCTTCCTTGTAGAACATCACCTGGTCTTTATCGACTGGCTCGTAGAGCTGGCCGACGGACGAGTAGATGCCCAGCTGACGGAACATGCCTTCCATACCGAAGGTACGGGCTTCGTCCGGGATGATCGGAACGATGCGCGGGCCGATTTCCTTGTCCTTGACCAGTTGCGCGAGGATCCGCACGAACGCCATGGTGGTGGAAATTTCACGGTCGCCGGAACCGTCGAGGATCGCCTTGAGGGTGTCCAGATCCGGAGTCGGTACGCTGAAGCTCTGTGCACGACGCTGAGGCACGAAACCGCCCAGTGCGGCACGACGCTCGGCCAGGTAACGGGCTTCGGCGCTGTTTGGCTCAGGCTTGAAGAACGGCAGGTTTTCCAGCTCTTCGTCTTTCACCGGGATGTCGAAGCGGTCGCGGAACAGCTTCAGGCTGTCGACGTCGACTTTCTTGGTGTTGTGCGCGGTGTTCTTCGCTTCGCCCGCACCGGTACCGTAACCCTTGATGGTCTTGGCCAGGATGACGGTCGGTTGTTCTTTGTGGTTGACCGCTTCGTGGTACGCCGCGTAGACCTTGTACGGGTCGTGGCCGCCACGGTTGAGTTTCCAGATCTCGTCGTCGGACAGATCAGCAACCATCGCCTTGAGTTCTGGCGTGTTGAAGAAGTGTTCACGAACGAACGCGCCGTCTTTGGCTTTGTAGTTCTGGTACTCGCCGTCGATGACTTCGTCCATGCGACGTTGCAGGATGCCGTCGACGTCTTTTGCCAGCAGTGGATCCCAGAAACGGCCCCAGATAACTTTGGTCACGTTCCACTGAGCACCGCGGAACACGCCTTCGAGTTCCTGGATGATCTTGCCGTTGCCGCGAACCGGGCCGTCGAGGCGCTGCAGGTTGCAGTTGATGACGAAGATCAGGTTGTCCAGCTTCTCGCGGCCGGCCAGGGAAATGGCGCCCAGGGATTCCGGTTCGTCGCACTCGCCGTCGCCCAGGAAGCACCAGACTTTCTGTTTGCCCGGCTGGATGAAACCGCGGTGTTCCAGGTACTTCATGAAGCGAGCCTGGTAGATCGCCTGGATCGGGCCCAGACCCATCGAAACGGTCGGGAACTGCCAGAAGTCAGGCATCAGCCAAGGGTGCGGGTAGGACGACAGGCCCTGACCGTCGACTTCCTGGCGGAAGTTGTTCATCTGGTCTTCGGTGATGCGGCCTTCCATGAATGCACGGGCGTAAACGCCTGGCGAGGTGTGGCCCTGGAAGTAGATCAGGTCGCCGCCGTGTTCGTCGGTCGGGGCCTGGAAGAAGTAGTTGAAGCCGATGTCGTACAGGGTCGCACTGGAAGCGAAGCTGGAGATGTGACCACCCAGGTCAGAATCTTTCAGGTTCGTACGCATTACCATGGCCATCGCGTTCCAGCGTACCAGCGAGCGAATGCGGCGTTCCATGAACAGGTCGCCAGGCATGCGTGCTTCGTGGGTAACGGGGATCGTGTTGCGGTAAGGCGTGGTGATGGCGTAAGGGAGCTGCGAACCGCTGCGGGTCGCCAGTTCACCCATACGGGTCATCAGATAGTGAGCACGGTCTTCGCCTTCTTTGTCGAGAACCGATTCCAGGGCGTCCAGCCATTCCTGGGTTTCGACGGGATCGAGGTCTTGCATGGCTTGCTCCAGGGCGGAAAGGCTTCCAGAATCGGTTGCCTGAGTTTGCGACTGGCCTTGTGGGCAGACGATTTAAAATTCTTGGATTGCCGACAGGTTGTTCCGGCGGCGTGTAGTTTTACTACAAATCATCCGGCATTTCAGCCTTTCGAATGTATAGACGAGTAGTAAAACTACAGATGAAAGGCTTGTGGCCTCCGACTGCGTTGTGAGAATAATCGTTAAGGTTGGTCTTTAGCCATCCGAAAAAGGTGAAAGTTTGATGCTGGCTGCCAAAGAAAAAGAAATTTCAGCTATTTCTCACTTTTGTTCGACAGTCCTTCGCGTAGCGGTTTTTCAATCATCACTACAAGCGGCCATTTACACGCCGATCAAGGATAGACCATGACCCTGCCCGCGCTTGCCGAACTGCCCGCCATTCTCCTGCCGTTGGTCAGCCGATCGGAGCAGTCGTTCCGTGCGGCCGTCGCCGGACTTGAAGATGATCTTGGCTTCTCCACCTGGACGCCGGAACGCTGGGCGCAGTTCGCCCGCGTCAGCGCCGCCAGCGATTTCGTCATTGAACAGAGCGTTCGTGACCCTTTGATGTTGTTGTCGCTGGTGCAGTCCGGTGAGCTGGACCGGCCGTTCGCCAAAGGTGAGTTGTGCGCGCAGATCGCCGCCGCCGTCAGCCTCGCCCAGACCGAAGATGAACTGGGCCGAGCCCTGCGTCGCCAGCGCACCCGGCATCAGGTGCGGATCATCTGGCGCGACCTCAACCGCCAGGCCGATCTGGTGCAGACCTGCCGCGATCTCTCGGACATGGCCGACGCCAGCATCGATCAGGCCTATCAATGGTTGTACCGCCGCCATTGCGACCAGTTCGGCACACCGACCGGCCGGCGCAGCGGCGAACCGCAGCAGATGGTCATCCTCGGCATGGGCAAGCTTGGCGCGGTCGAGTTGAACCTGTCCTCGGACATCGATCTGATCTTCGCCTACCCCGAGGGCGGCGAAACCGTCGGCGTGAAGCGCCCGCTGGATAACCAGGAATTCTTCATTCGTCTCGGCCAGCGTCTGATCAAGGCACTCGACCCGATCACCGTCGACGGTTTTGTATTCCGCGTCGACATGCGCCTGCGCCCGTACGGCTCGTCCGGCGCGCTGGTGCTGAGCTTCAATGCGCTGGAGCAGTATTACCAGGATCAGGGCCGCGACTGGGAACGCTACGCGATGATCAAGTCGCGGGTGGTGGCCGGCGATCAGGTGGCGGGCGAGCAGTTGCAGGAAATGCTGCGACCGTTCGTTTACCGGCGCTATCTGGACTTCTCGGCGATCGAAGCGCTGCGCACCATGAAGCAACTGATCCAGCAGGAAGTGCGGCGCAAGGGCATGGCCGACAACATCAAGCTGGGCTCCGGCGGTATCCGCGAAGTCGAGTTCATCGCCCAGGCCTTTCAACTGATTCACGGCGGCCGCGACCTGAGTCTGCAGCAGCGCCCTCTATTAAAGGTGTTGAGCACGCTTGAAGGGCAGGGCTATCTGCCGCCAGCGGTGATCAGCGAACTGCGCGAAGGTTACGAATTCCTGCGTTACACCGAACACGCGATCCAGGCGATTGCTGACCGTCAGACCCAGATGCTGCCGGACAGCGCTCAGGATCAGGCGCGAATCGCGTTCATGCTCGGTTTCGCCGACTGGGAAGCGTTCCACGAGAAGCTGATGTTCTGGCGCGGCCGGGTGGCTTGGCACTTTGCGCAAGTGATCGCCGATCCGGATGAGGACGAAGGCGTCGAGAGCGAAGTGGTGGTCGGCGGTGAATGGCTGCCGCTGTGGGAGGAGGCTCAAGACGAAGAAGCGGCCTGTCGCCAGCTGGAGGAGGGCGGTTTCGCCGACGCGACCAAGGCCCTGAAGGCACTGGCGAGCCTGCGCGCCAGTCCGCAGTTGCGGGCGATGCAGCGTCTGGGGCGCGAGCGTCTCGATGCCTTTATTCCGCGCCTGCTCGCCCAGGCGGTGGAGCATGAAAATCCCGATCTGGTGCTCGAGCGGGTGTTGCCGCTGGTCGAAGCGGTAGCCCGGCGCTCGGCTTATTTGGTGCTGCTGACGGAAAACCCCGGCGCGCTGCGGCGTTTGCTGACGCTGTGCGCCGCCAGTCCGTGGATCGCCGAGCAGATCACCCGCTTCCCGTTGCTGCTTGATGAATTGCTCAACGAAGGCCGGCTGTTCAAGCCGCCGCTGGCACCGGAACTGGCCGCCGAGTTGCGCGAGCGCCTGACGCGGATCCCGGAAGACGACCTCGAACAACAGATGGAAGCGCTGCGTCATTTCAAACTGGCGCACCGCTTGCGCGTCGCCGCCTCGGAAATCGCCGGCAGCCTGCCGTTGATGAAAGTCAGCGATTACCTGACCTGGCTGGCCGAAGCGATTCTTGAGCAAGTGCTGGCCCTGGCCTGGCGCCAGACCGTGGCCAAATACGGCACGCCGCTGCGCACCGACGGCACGCTGTGCGATCCCGGCTTCATCATTGTCGGTTACGGGAAAGTCGGCGGGATCGAGTTGGGGCATGGTTCGGATCTGGACCTGGTGTTCATCCACGATGGCGATCAGCAGGCCGAAACCGATGGCCCGAAACCCATCGATGGCACGCAGTTCTTCACCCGGCTCGGCCAGCGGATCATTCACTTGCTGACGGCGCAGACCAACTCCGGTCAGCTGTACGAAGTGGACATGCGCCTGCGTCCTTCCGGAGCATCCGGGCTGTTGGTCAGTTCGCTCGGCGCGTTTGCGCGCTATCAGGAAAATGAAGCCTGGACCTGGGAACATCAGGCGCTGGTGCGGGCGCGGGTGCTGGTGGGCAGCAAGGATGTCGGCCAGGCGTTCGAGAACGTCCGGGCCCAAGTGCTGGGCAAAGTGCGGGATCTGGCGAAACTGCAACAGGAAGTGAGCGAGATGCGCGCCAAGATGCGCGACAACCTCGGCAGCAAGAGCACTGCCGCCGGTACCGGGGCGAATGCCTTCGAGGCCACGGCGCCGTTCGACCTCAAGCAGGACGCCGGAGGTATCGTCGATATTGAATTTATGGTGCAATACGCGGCTCTGGCGTGGTCGCAGACCCACCCGCCGTTGCTGCGCTGGACGGACAATATCCGCATTCTGGAAGAGCTGGAGCACGAAGGGCTGATGCCGGCCGAAGACGCCAGCCTGTTGCGCGAGGCCTACAAGGCCTATCGTTCCGCCGCCCACCGGCAGGCCTTGCAGAAGGACGCCGGGGTGATACCGGGCGATCAGTTCGCAGACGAACGGCGGCAGGTGATGCGGATCTGGCGTGAGCTGGGGCTAAGCTGATTCTCGAGCGGGGAGGCGTAAAGCCTCCCCGGTTCGTTTATGGAAACCACATGAATATTCTGATCGTTGGGCCCAGTTGGGTCGGTGACATGGTGATGGCGCAGACACTGTTTCAGTGTCTCAAGCAGCGCCACCCGCAGTGCGAAATCGACGTGCTGGCCCCCGAGTGGAGCCGGCCGATCCTCGAACGCATGCCCGAAGTGCGCAAGGCCTTGAGCTTCCCGCTCGGCCACGGCGCGCTGGAGCTGGCGACCCGTCGGCGGATCGGCAAATCCCTGGCCGGCCAGTACGACCAGGCGATCCTGTTGCCGAACTCGCTGAAGTCGGCGCTGGTGCCGTTCTTCGCCGGCATCCCGAAACGCACCGGCTGGCGCGGCGAATTCCGCTACGGCCTGCTCAATGACGTGCGCACGCTGGATAAAGAATGTTATCCGCTGATGATCGAGCGTTTCATGGCGCTGGCCTACGAGCCGAACGCCGAGTTGCCGAAACCTTATCCGCGCCCGAGCCTGCAGATCGATCCGGTGACACGCGAGGCCGCATTGGCCAAGTTCGGTCTGACCCTCGATCGCCCGGTGCTGGTGCTGTGCCCCGGCGCCGAATTCGGTGAGGCCAAACGCTGGCCGTCGGAGCATTACGCCAAGGTCGCCGAGGCGCGCATCCGCGAAGGCTGGCAGGTCTGGCTGTTCGGCTCGAAGAACGATCACGCGGTCGGCGAAGACATTCGCGCGCGGCTGATTCCGGGCCTGCGTGAAGAGTCCGTGAACCTCAGTGGCGGCACCTCGCTGGCCGAGGCCATCGACCTGATGTCCTGCGCCGATTCGGTGGTCTCCAACGATTCCGGCCTGATGCACGTGGCCGCTGCGCTGAATCGCCCGTTGGTGGCGGTCTACGGTTCGACCTCGCCGGGTTTCACCCCGCCGTTGGCCGAGCACGTGGAAATCGTCCGTCTGGGCCTCGATTGCAGCCCTTGCTTCGACCGCACCTGCCGTTTTGGCCATTACAACTGCCTGCGCCAGCTGATGCCGGACGCGGTCAACGATGCCTTGCAGCGCTTGCAGGGCTCTGTGGTCGAGGTTCATTAACTTGCGGGTATTGCTGATCAAGACTTCATCGCTGGGCGACGTGATTCACGCGTTGCCGGCGCTGACCGACGCCGCCCGGGCGATTCCCGGGATCAAGTTCGACTGGGTGGTGGAAGAAGGCTTCGCCGAGATTCCGACCTGGCACCCGGCCGTAGGCAAAGTGATTCCGGTGGCGATCCGCCGCTGGCGCAAGAACATCTGGAAAACCATCACCAGCGGCGAGTGGAAACGCTTCAAGCAATCCGTTCGGGCGAACAAATATGACCTGGTGATCGACGCTCAAGGCCTGCTGAAAAGCGCCTGGCTGACCCGCTACGTCAAAGCGCCGGTGGCCGGTCTTGACAAGGGCTCGGCCCGCGAGCCGATCGCCGCGCGCTTTTATGACCGCAAACTGGCGGTGGCCCGTGGGCAGCACGCTGTCGAGCGTGTGCGCCAGTTGTTCGCTATCGCCTTGGGCTATGACTTGCCCAAAGGTCTGGGCGATTACGGCCTCAATGTCGAGCGTCTGGTCGAGTTGCCGCGCAAGAATGCCTACGTGGTGTTCCTCCACGGCACCACTTGGGACACCAAACACTGGCCGGAAGCCTACTGGCGCGAGCTGACCGAGCGGGTCGGTTACCTCGGCGTCGGGATCAAGCTGCCGTGGGGCAACCCGCTGGAGAAAGCCCGGGCCGAGCGCATCGCCGCCGGTTTCAAACACGCCGAAGTGCTGCCGAAGCTGAACCTGGCCGGGGTCGGCAAGGTGCTCGCCGGCGCCCAGGCCTGCGTCGCGGTGGACACCGGTCTCGGCCATCTGGCTGCGGCACTGGATGTGCCGACGATTTCCCTGTTCGGCCCGACCAATCCGGGCCTGACCGGCGCCTACGGCAAGCTGCAGATTCACCTCGGCAGCGATTTCCCTTGCGCGCCGTGCCTGCAAAAGAAATGTACCTATCAACCGACCGCGCAGGATGCCCGTCAGTTTGACCTGAAACGCGAGTGGCCCCTGTGCTTCACGCGTCTGAATCCCGAGCGTGTTGCCAGCCGACTGAGCACGTTGTTGATGGCTGAGGAGCTGCGCTGATGCAATTGGCTTTTGTCCTGTACAAATATTTTCCGTTCGGCGGTTTGCAGCGCGACTTCATGCGCATCGCCCTCGAATGCCAGAAGCGCGGGCACCAGATCCGCGTCTACACCCTGATCTGGGAAGGCGACGTGCCGCCCGGTTTCGAAGTGCTGGTGGCGCCGGTCAAGGCGTTCTTCAATCACCGGCGCAACGAAAAGCTCAGCGCGTGGATGGAAGCGGACCTGGCCAGGCGCCCGGTGGATCGCCTGATCGGCTTCAACAAGATGCCGGGGCTGGACGTCTACTACGCCGCCGACGGCTGCTTCGAAGACAAGGCGCAGAACCTGCGCCATTCGCTGTATCGCCGCTGGGGCCGCTACCGCCACTTCGCCGAATACGAGCGTGCGGTGTTCGCCAAAGACGCGAAGACCGAAGTGCTGATGATTTCCGAAGTGCAGCAGCCGCTGTTCATCAAGTATTACGACACGCCACTTGAGCGCTTCCACCTGCTGCCGCCTGGCATCGCCCAGGATCGCCGCCGTCCTGCGGATGCCGACCAGATTCGCGCCGGTTTCCGCGCCGAATTCAATCTGAAGGACGACGAACTGCTGCTGGTGCAGATCGGTTCCGGGTTCAAGACCAAGGGTGTCGATCGCAGCCTGAAAGCGCTGGCCGCATTGCCCGCCGAGCTGAAGAAACGCACCCGGCTGTTTGTAATCGGCCAGGATGACCCCAAATTGTTCCAGATGCAGAGTGCGACGCTGGGCCTGGGCGACAACGTGACGTTCCTCAAGGGGCGCAGTGATATCCCGCGTTTCCTGCTCGGCGCCGATCTGCTGATCCACCCGGCGTACAACGAAAACACCGGCACGGTGCTGCTTGAGGCGCTGGTCGCCGGGTTGCCGGTGCTGGTCAGCGCGGTCTGCGGTTACGCCCATTACATCGCCGAGGCCGACGCCGGGCGAGTGCTGGACGAGCCGTTCGATCAGGCGCAACTGACGCAATACCTGACTGACATGTTGAACGACGACGCTGCACGGGCGGCCTGGAGCCGCAACGGTCTGGCCTTCGCCGAGACGGCCGACCTCTACAGCATGCCGCAGCACGCGGCCGATGTGATTCTGGCGGAGCACGCTTAAATGAAGTTGATGCTGGCTGAACCGTTCAAGAGCCTGTGGGCCGGACGCGATCCGTTCGCCGAGGTCGAGGGCTTGCAGGGCGAGGTGTACCGCGAGCTGGAAGCCCGCCGGACGTTACGCACGGAAGTCGACGGCAATGGCTTTTTCGTCAAGATCCACCGGGGCATCGGTTGGGGCGAGATCTTCAAGAACCTGCTGACCGCCAAGCTGCCGGTGCTCGGTGCGGGTCAGGAATGGAAGGCAATCCAGCGTCTGCAGGAAGTCGGCGTGCCGACCATGACCGCCGTCGCGTACGGCGAGAAGGGCAGCAACCCGGCGGATCAGCATTCGTTCATCGTCACCGAAGAGCTGGCGCCGACCATCAGTCTCGAAGACTTCAGCATCGACTGGGTCAAGCAACCGCCGCAGCCGAAACTCAAGCGGGCGCTGATCGCCGAGGTCGCGCGCATGACCGGCATGATGCACCGCGCCGGGGTCAACCACCGCGACTGCTACATCTGCCACTTCCTGCTGCATACCGACAAACCGGTGACCCCGGAGGATTTCAAACTCTCGGTGATCGATCTGCACCGCGCCCAGACCCGCCCGGCGATCACCCAGCGCTGGCGCAACAAGGATCTGGCGGCGCTGTACTTTTCCGCGCTGGATATCGGCCTGACCCGCCGCGACAAGCTGCGTTTCCTCAAAGGCTACTTCCAGCAACCGCTGCGCCAGATCCTGGCCGAAGAAGCGCCGTTGCTGAGCTGGCTCGAAGGCAAGGCCAACAAACTCTATGCGCGCAAACAGCGTTACGGGGATGCGCTCTGATGGCGGGTTGGAATCTGGAGCCTGAGTACAGTGAACTTGCGCAGCATTTCGGTAGCCTCGAAGCGGTATTTGCCCTTCAGGGCGAGCGCCTGACTCGCGATCCATTGTCCGAAGTCATTCGCGTGCAGCTCAATGGCGTCAACTATTACGTCAAGCGCTACAGCGGTGCCGGCAAGGGTCTGCGGCGTTATCTGGGCAAACCCCGGGTGAAGATGGAATGGCAGAACCTCAAGCGCTTCGCCAAGTGGGGCATTCCCACCGCTGAAGTGGTGGCGTGGGGTCTGGAGCGCAACGGCATGGCCTACGATCGCGGGGCGA
Organism: Pseudomonas sp. 9.2(2024); assembly: GCF_039695385.1. NCBI lineage: Bacteria > Pseudomonadati > Pseudomonadota > Gammaproteobacteria > Pseudomonadales > Pseudomonadaceae > Pseudomonas > Pseudomonas sp. 9.2(2024). Next base: position 775,844 of record NZ_CP155585.1, read on the forward strand.
TGATCACCCGTGAGCTGCCGCGCACCGAAGACCTGTCGGCACTGGCCGAACGCAACGATCCCAAGCTCAAGGATCGCGCCTGGGTCGACGGCGTCAGCCGGCAACTGGCCGGTTACACGCGTGTCATGCACGACCATCGCTTCACTCATAACGATCTGAAGTGGCGCAACCTGCTGATCGACGATCAGGCGCAGCTGTTTCTGATCGATTGCCCGAACGGCGATTTCTGGCGCGGCTTCTGGCTCAAGTACCGGATCACCAAGGATCTGGCCTGTCTCGACAAGGTGGCCAAGTATCACCTGTCGAACACCCAGCGCCTGCGCTTTTACCTGCAATATCGCCGACGTGAACGGCTCAATGCCGCCGACAAGCAACGGATTCGCCACGTGGTGAGATTTTTCGAGGGACGCGAATGACTGATTTTCTGGCCGCTGAAGATCGTGCGCTGCTGGAGCGCCACGGTCTCGGCACGTTCGATGCGCTGTGGTCCAAGCAACTCGACGCCGTGGATGAGCCCAACACCGATGGCGGCGGCTGGAGCAGCGTGTTTCGTCTGGAGCTGGAAGGGCATGGCTATTACCTCAAGCGCCAGTGCAATTACCTGACTCGCACCTTGCATGCGCCATTCGGCGAGCCGACCTTCGCCCGGGAATTTCGCAATATCAGTCGTTACAACAAGCTGGGCATTCCGGCGTTGCAGGCGGCGTTCTTCGGTGAGCGCAAGGTCAACGGTGAAGTCCGTGCGATCCTGCTGACCCGCGCGCTGGAGGGCTGGGATGATCTCGATTCGCTGTTGCAGCGCTGGTCGGATCTCGATTCCGCGCAGCAGTCGGCGATTCTCAAGGCTTGCGGCCTGTTGGCGCGTCATCTGCACGGTATGCGTCAGGTGCACGGCTGCTTTTATCCAAAACACATTTTCCTGCGCGCCGAGAGCGATGGCTATCAGGCGCAGTTGATCGACCTGGAAAAGACCCGCCCGTTGCTGTTCGGCATGCGTGACCGGGTCAAGGATCTGGAACCGCTGCTGCGCCGTGCGCCGGAGTGGAGCGAGGCGCAATTGCGTGAGCTGCTGGCGGCGTATCTCGATCAATCGACGGACAGTTCGCTGGTCGACAGCTGGATCACGCGGCTGACCGCGCGGCGCAGTCGCAAGGAGACCCGCTGATGCAGTTGTCCGACTTGAAAAATGCCGGGCGCACGCCGAGTCTGCCGTTGACGGTTTCGCTCGCGGATGCGGCGGGCGTTGCCGATTTGCAGTTGCTCAGTCTGCTGCGGGTGTTGCCGGGGCAGCGTTACGTCGGTGCCGGTGTGTGGCGCGGGCGTCCGGTGCTGGCCAAATTGCTGGTCGGTAGCAAGGCAGCGCGGCATTTTCAGCGTGAGCTGGAGGGCGTGAAACTGCTCGCCGCCCAGGGCATGACCACGCCGTTGTTGCTGGCCGACGGCCTGAAGGACGGCGAGGGTGGCTGGCTGCTGTTCGAGCTCCTCAAAGGCGCCGAAAGCCTCGGCGATGCCTGGAACAAGGTCGAATCCTTGCCGGTGCTGGCCGACGAACAATCGGCGGTGCTGGCCGAAGCGCTTGGCGCCATCGGTCAATTGCACGGCAAAGGCCTGTGGCAGGAAGACCTGCACCTGGACAACCTGCTGCGCCACGGCGGTCAGCTGTATCTGATCGATGGCGCAGGTATCTGTGCGGAAAACGCCGGCCAGCCGTTGTCCCGGCAGAAAGTGTTGGAAAACCTCGGAGTGTTCTTCGCCCAGTTGCCCAAGTCGCTCGAGCCGTTCACCGAAGAGTTGTTGGTGTATTACCTGCTGAGCAACAGCGAACACGCGCTGCCGCTGGAAGCCTTGCAAAAGCAGATCGACAAGGTGCGCGCCTGGCGCTTGAAGGATTACCTGATCAAGGTCGGTCGTGAGTGCACGCTGTTCAGCGTCAAGCGCGGCGCGTTCGGTCTGCGCTCGATTCGTCGTGAGGAAGAGCCCGCGATGTTGCCGGTGCTGGAGCAGGCCGATGCCTTGCTCGATCAGGGCCATCTGTACAAGACCGGCGGCGCGGCCAGTGTCGGCAAGGTCGAGGTTGCCGGGCGTGCGCTGGTGATCAAGCGTTACAACATCAAGAATTTTGCCCATTGGCTCAAGCGCTTCTGGCGTCCAAGCCGCGCCTGGCATTCCTGGCGCGAAGGCAATCGTCTGGCCTTCCTCGGCATCGCCACGCCAAAACCGTTGGCGGTGCTGGAAACCCGTTTTCTCTGGCTGCGCAGCAAGGCCTATCTGATCACCGAACATCTGGCCGGGCCGGACATCATCGAGCGCTTTGCGCCGTACGTTGAAAGCGGTGCGGCGCCGGAAAGCGAGTTGCAGGCGCTGGATCAGCTGTTTGCGCGGTTGATCGCCGAACGCATCAGCCATGGCGACTTCAAGGGGCATAACCTGTTCTGGCAGGAAGATCGCTGGGCGCTGATAGATCTGGATTCGATGTGTCAGCACGGCTCGTTGGGCAGCTTCGCTCCGGCCTATGCCCGGGATCGTGCGCGCTTCATGCGCAACTGGCCTGAGAGCAGCGCGCTGTATCAGGTGATTGATCAGCGGTTGCCCAAAGATGTAGCGGGCACCGCGTGATTGTTTTCGCCAGCGCGTAAGACATTTCTGCAGTTGGATCCGGGTGAGGCATGTGGCGACAAATCCTTGTGACTTGTCCTACGGCCTTCCCGGAACCCATGAACTGCCCCTCGCAAAACCCCGATGCTAGTTTGCCCCGACGTTCCCGGAGGGCAAATCTTGAGCATCAAAAACGCTATCACTATCGGCGCATTTTCCCTGGCACTGTCCGGCTGCGGCACCGCCGTTACGGTGCTGCAGGACGATGAAGACGCCACGCGCGGCCTGCGTAAACAGAAGACCTACTGTCAGTCGATTCCGCGTATCTACAGCGGACTCGCCCACGATTTCTGCCTGCTGCACGCGCCGCCCGATCCTACCGGCATTCTGGTGCCGGTTGTCCTGCTCGATCTGACCCTGTCCGGTGTGTTCGATACGGCTTTTCTGCCGTACACGATCTATCGCCAGACGGTGGACGGGAATATCAGTGTTTATTGGCGACCAGGCCGTGGATAGGCCGATGGACAAGGGTTCAGTAGGTTGAACGACATGGGGCAATTCGCACAGGGTCATTCCCGCCACGTTTACGCTATAATCCCGCCCTTTAGCTGTCTCTCGCCCGGTGCGAGGGCACATCATTTTTCAAGGCGCATCGCGCCTGAATGCAGACTAAAGAGGCTAGACCCCTGTGGCATTGACGATTCTTGGCCTGTCCGGCGCCCTTAGCCATGATCCTTCAGCAGCCCTGTACATCGACGGCAAGCTGGTCGCGGCGGCTGAGGAAGAGCGCTTCGTACGCGATAAACATGCAAAGAACCGCATGCCCTACGAATCGGCGAAGTTCTGCCTGGAGCAGGCAGGCATCAAGCCGTCCGACGTTGACGTGGTCGCGATTCCGTTCGCCCCGATCAGCATTTTCGGCAAGGCTCGCTGGCAGTACGCCAAGCGTTACTGGTACGCCCCGGACCGCGCACTCGACGCGATCCTGATGGGCAACCGTCGCTACAAGCGCTATCGCAACAAGATTGTCTGGTGCCTGGAGCAACTGGGCTTCGATCCGAAGAAAATCAAGATCGAACCGGTTGAACACCACCTGGCCCACGCTTCCAGCGCCTATCACTGCTCGGGTTTCAAAGAGAAAACCGCGATCCTCGGCATCGACGGCAAGGGCGAGTACGCCACGACCTTCTTCGGTTACGGCGAAAACGGCAAGATCCACAAGATCAAGGAATTCTTCGATCCGGACTCCCTCGGCGGCCTGTACGGTGCGATCACCGAGTTCCTCGGTTTCGACATGCTGGACGGCGAGTTCAAGGTCATGGGCATGGCGCCGTACGGCGACGCCAGCAAATACGATTTCTCGCGCCTGGCTTCGTTCGAGAACGGCGAGCTGGTGATCAACACCGACTACGCCAACGTGATCGGCTTGCGTCGCTATAAAGAGAAGGGCAAGGGTTACTACTTCTCGCCGAAGCTGATCGAGTGGCTGGGTCCGAAGCGCGAAGGCGACATCGCCGACGAGCCGTACATCCACTACGCCGCCAGCATCCAGGCACTGTTCGAAAAAATCGCGCTGCAGATGATCGACTACTACCTGGGCGACGTGCTCAAGGAAACCGGCAAGCTGGCCTACGCCGGCGGCTGTGCGTTGAACGTCAAGCTCAACCAGAAAATCATCGCCCGCGACGACGTCAAGGAACTGTTCGTACAGCCTGCCTCCGGCGATGCCGGCACTGCAGTCGGCGCAGCGGCCTATGTGTCCAACGCCCGTGGCGTGCCGGTCGAGAAGATGGAACACGTCTACCTCGGCCCGTCGTACAGCAATGAAGACGTGATCGCCGCGTGCGCCCGTCACGAGAACAAGCCGACCTGGCGCAAGCTCGACAACATGCCGGAGCAGATCGCCAAAATCATGGTCGATGGCAACCCGGTGGCCTGGTTCCAGGGCCGCATGGAGTTCGGTCCGCGCGCACTGGGTGGTCGTTCGATCATCGGTTGCCCGAGCGTGGCTGGCGTGGCTGACCGCATCAACCACCAGATCAAGTTCCGCGAGCGCTGGAGGCCTTTCTGCCCGTCGATGCTCGACACCGTTGCGCCACAGATGATCAAGATCGATCACCCGGCGCCGTTCATGACCTTCACCTTCGAAGTGGCTGAAGAGTGGAAGACACGCGTGCCGGAAGTCGTCCACGAAGACGGTACTTCCCGGGCCCAGGTGCTCAAGCGCGAATACAACCCGCGCTACTACGACATGATGAAGGCGCTGGAAGTGCTGACCGGCAACGGCGTGTCCCTGAACACTTCGCTCAACCGCCGTGGTGAACCGATGATCTGCTCGCCGACCGACGCCCTGAACATGTTCTTCGGCTCGGATCTGCAATACCTGATCATGGAAGACATCCTGGTGGTCAAAGAAGGCGCAAACGCTTATGACACGCTCGGCTGAACGCCATGTGCTGCAGTTCTGTCACGGCTATGACGGGCCGTTCCTCGACTGCGCACGGCAATACGCCAGCCTGTTTGCGGGCACCGGTTATCGGGTCACCACGGTCTTTCTGACCGGGGCCGCCGATAGCGAGGTGGCCGCAGCCTGCGCCTCCGATGAAGTGTTGTTCATGGAATACAGCTCCAAGGCCATTCGTGGCCTGAAGCTGGGCGCCATCGGCGATCTGCGCAAGATCGCCGCTTCACGCAATTTCAGTTTCTGCATCGCCCATCGCTTCAAGCCGATCTACATCGCCTTGCTCGGCACTTCGCTGCCGGTGATTGGCGTGCATCACGCGTTTGGCGATTACAAACGCGGCTCGCGCAAACTCTTTGCGCAGATTTTCCGCAAGCGTCTGAGCCTGCTCGGCGTGTCCGATGCAGTGCGCGACGACATGCGCCGTTGCCTGCCGAAATGGCCGGCGGCGCGCATCCAGACCCTCTACAACCGCATCGATGTCTCGGCGTTGCAGATGAGTCAGGTGTCGGCCCGTGAAGCCCGCGAGACCCTCGGTCTGTCAGCGGATGCGTTCATTGTCGGCAACGTCGGTCGTCTGCACCCGGACAAGGATCAGGCCACGCTGCTGCACGGTTTTGCTGCGGCATTGCCCGGTCTGCCGGCCAACAGCCAACTGGTGATTCTCGGCAAAGGGCGTCTGGAACAAGACCTCAAGGAACTGGCCCGTGAACTGGGCATCGGTGATCGCGTGTTGTTCCTCGGCCAGGTGCCGGACGCGCGCAATTATTTCCGCGCATTCGATGTGTTTGCCTTGAGCTCCGACCACGAACCGTTTGGCATGGTGCTGCTGGAGGCCATGGCCGCCGGCGTGCCGTTGCTGGCCACGGCGTGTGGCGGGGCGAAGGAAGTGGTCGAAGGCGTGGGCATTCTGTTCCCGCTGGGTGACGCCGAGCATCTGGCCCAGGGTCTGAAACATCTGGCCGGCATGGACGAGCAGCAGCGTCGTCAATGCGCCGAAATGATGGTCGATCGTCTGCGCGAGCGCTTCTCCGACCGAGCTGTACGCGACACCTTCTGGCATTTGCCGCAAGTTACCGATCTGGCACCGAGGGGCTGATGCTCAACCGATTTCAAGGCTGGCGCGAACGTGGCTGGTCGCCCGTTGACGCCTCAACTTATGCACAGGCCTGGCAGCGTTTCGGCGGCAGCGTCGCGACTCATCCCATGGTGGTCGAGCGTCTGGCGGATCTGGCCGGCATCCCGGTGCGTTATCTGGCCTGGGAGCAGCAGGGCGACGTCAAAGCCGCGATCCCGACCTGGGGCCGCGACCTGGCCTTGTCCAAGGACGTGCTCAAGCGCAACGGCAAGAAAGGCTTGTTCGACCTCGGCAACGCCGAGCTGATCCTGCCGGCCGCCGTCGATGCCCAGGCCCCGCTGCGCCATCGCGGACGCTACCTGTCGGCGCTCAACGAAAACCGCTTCAGCGGCCTCAAGTTGCAGACCGAACAACTGGCCATGGCCCGTACCCCCGAAGAACTGTCGAAGAAGTTTCGCTACAACCAGCGCCGTGAACTGCGCCTGCTGGAAGAGGCGGGCGGTGTGGTGCGGCCGGTCAGCGACTTCTCGAGTGCGGAACTGGCAGCAATCTACTGCGACTTGTTTCAGCGTCGCTGGGGTTTTCCGGCCACTGGCGCGGCACGCATGGCCGAAGTCATCGAATTGCTGCGCGAATTGTTGATCGGCTCGGTGATCTTCCTCAACGACGCGCCGATTGCCATTCAACTGGTGTATCGCGTTGAAGCCCCGGAATGGATCAGCGTCGAGTACATCAACGGCGGCGTCGACCCCGAAACCCGCGAATTCAGCCCCGGCAGCGTCCTGAGTTTCCTCAATACGCAAAGTGCCTGGGAGCATGCGCGGGCACTGGACAAGCCGCTGCGCTTTTCCTTCGGTCGTGCCGACCGTGAATACAAGGATCGCTGGTGCAATCCTGTGCCGGTCTTCACCGTATGAGTCAGCCCATGAGCCGCAAACAGCAATTGCTCAAGCGCCACCGGCGCAATAAACGCATCGGCCTGTTGATCGCACTGGTCGTGTTGATCGCTCTCGGTGTGCTGGTGGCCTGGTGGTTGCCGCTGGTGCTGGCATTGGTTGGCTGGATCGCCCACGAAGCGTGGTTCGCCGATCACCTGTTCTATTCGCCGAAAGACGATTACCAATACAGCTTTCCGCCGTTTACCCCGCAGCCAAAAGTGCATTTGAACGGCGAGCAATTGCGCCTCGACGAAGGCGTGATGCTGATGGACGACGCTACGCTGATCCTCGCGGTGAATGTCAAAAGCAGCTTTCTGGGACGCTTCTTCGATCCTCGGGTCGAGTTGGCCGGGGGCACCCATCCCGATGCGCAGACGTTCGAACGTGGCGTCAACGGTCTGCGTTATCTGAACCTCAGCGGGCAGGCGCAGGCCTTGTCGCAAGGCCAGTTGCGTCTGCGCGGGCGCTTTTGCCGGGGCTCCGGCGAGCCGGTGCTGTGGGCACTGGAGCAGCCGGACTACCGCCAGCAGCGGGTGATGGTCATCGCCCCTCACGCCGACGATGCCGAACTCGCCGCCTACGGTCTGTACAGCCAGGCCAGTGAAGCCTGGATCGTGACGCTGACCGCCGGCGAGATCGAAGCCGAACATTATCAACAGATGGGCCTGAACAAGGTCGAGGCGGCGCGTCTCAAGGGGCGCTTGCGTGCCTGGGACAGTCTAGCCGTACCGCGTTGGGCCGGCGTGCCGCAGGAGCACTGCGTGCAGCTCGGGTATTTCTGCCTGCAACTGGCGGCGATGCAGGCTGCGCCGAATCAGCCGGTGGGTTCGCGGGAAGCTGATTTGAGTGATACACGGATGTTTCGTCAGCTGAATCCGTTTGCCTTGCCCGGTGATGCCGATGGCGCGCCGACCTGGAACAATCTGCTGGCCGACCTGCGTGACGTGCTGTCCCGCGCGCGCCCGGATGTGATCGTGCTGCCGCATCCGACGCTCGATCCGCATCCCGATCACATCTGCGCCCAGGACGCCGTGCTGGAAGTCTTGCGTGGTCTTGACTGGCAACCGGTCCTGCTCGGCTACGCCAACCACCTGCACGATAACGATCGCTGGCCGATGGGTGATAGCGGGCAAGGTATCGCCCTGCCGCCGACATTCGACTCGTCGCAACCGATGCAGCCATTGTGCGTGCCGTTGACGCTCTCGCAGCAACGTGACAAAGCCATGGCCTTGGGCATGATGCACGACCTGCAACCACCGGCTCCGTTCAAGCGTCGCCTGCGGCGCGGCCTGCAGCGCCTGCTTGCGGGGCGTGCGGGCTCGCCCTACGGTGAAAACGAATTTTTCCGCAAGGCTGTACGACGCCATGAACTGTTCTGGCGTTTATAGATGGTACGGGCCTGAAGTACGTCCGCTTTCGAGCGGAAAGACCTTCAGGCGTTGCTCTGTTTGCCTGTCGCGGCAAGGAAGACGATGAAAGTTTTATTTCTGGTGCAGAAAGATCAGCGGGCGATTCTGGATCGCTTGTACGAAGGTGTTGCGGCACATTGCGAGTGCGATTTGCGGTGGCTGAGCAGCGATGAACAGCGCAATCTGCGTCGCTATTTCCGGCGCGAAGTCGACGTTACGCAATATGACCGCATCGTGTTTTTCCTTCGTTTCAAGCAGGAAATACGTCAGGTCGGATTTATCCGCACGATCCCCAATCTGGTGATTCTGGAACACGATGCCTACCAGAATTACATTCCGTGCAAGTACACCGGCAAGTTCAGCGCGCATTATCGCCGCTTGCCGTGGGCACGAGTGATCAGCTCCGGCTTCGTGGTCACTGAGCGCCTTCGTCAGGAGGGTTTCGACGCCGTCTTCGTGCCCAAGGGCTACGACCAGTCACAACTTGAAGATCAGGGGCGCGAGCGGGATATCGAGCTGGCTTTCGTGGGTAGCACCAACAGTGTTGCCTACAGCGGTCGCAAAGCCTTGCTCGACGAGTTGGGGCGCGTCGAGCCTTTGGTGGTCACTCGTACGAAATCCGGAGAGGAATACCGCGACACGCTCAACCGAATCCGCTTTTTTGTCAGCGCCGACGTTGGCATGGGCGAATTCATGATCAAGAATTTCGAAGCGATGGCCTGCGGTTGTGTATTGCTGGCGTTTGATCAGGGGGCAGAGGAAAGTCAGGCCCTGGGGTTGAAGGACATGCACAACGTGGTGTTCTACAAGGACATCGCACAGCTTCAGGAGAAGCTGGCCGTATTGCGCAGCGATCCGGAACTGGCGCCGCGAATTGCGCGCAACGGTCGCGAGCTCGCGGTCAGTCAGTTCAGCTTTGCACGAATCGGCCAACGTATCGTCGAGGAACTTAAGCCAGAACTGCGGGCTCGTGCGCCGCTGAGCCTTCTGGAAAAGGTGCGTCTGAAGCTGGGCATTTGACAAGCACTACCCGGCAATCGATATTGCTGGCGACTTTTACCTAATTGAGATTCCGGTGCAATTTACTCAAGAAAGTGACATCACCCTGGTGGTCACCAGCTGTGGTCGAATGGATCTGCTCAAGATAACGCTTGAGAGCTTCGACCGGTTCAATACCGCTCCCATCCGTGAAGTGTTCATCACGGAGGATGCGGGGGATGAAGGTGTGCACGCTGTGATTCCTGCTCATTGGAAGGAGCATTGCACCGTATTCATCAATCGCCCGAAGCTGGGGCAGCTGGCATCAATCGACTTGGCTTACGCACATGTCACCACACCCTATGTCTTCCATTGCGAAGACGACTGGGAATTCTATCGCCCGGGATTTGTGGAAGACTCCAGGACCATTCTCGACCTGCGCCCGGAAATTCTGCAGGTCTGGCTGCGTAGCTATAATCATGACTTGCGGGTGCACAGTCCTTACATTCGGCTGGAGACGCGGGAGATCGTCGGCGGGGTAGCTTGTTACCCGTTGGTGTCCGACAAGCCTGAGTGGCAGGGCTTTTCGCTGAATCCTGGCTTGCGCCGGATGAAGGAATACCGCTTGTGCGCACCTTTTGCCGGATTCAGTGGGGAGAAGGCGCTGTCCATTCGCTACGCAGACTTGAATCTGACGGCCATGACGCTGGAAGCGGACGCCGTCATGCACACGGGTTTCGGTCTGCATGTGCAAACGGCTGTCGAGCGTCAGCGCAAGGCGCGCCGCAGTCGTCGCGAACAGATAAAGTTCGTATTGTCTTTGCTGTTGGGAGTCTGTATTGGCTGGTTCATCAATTAAATGCACCGCAGCTTTTTTCCAGAAACCCAGGTATTGGCTTCGTTCCCTATGAGTATTCTCAACGTCATGTGGGCCGGGGGTGCTCCGTTTGCCTCAACTCATAAGGTGCATCAACAGATCCTGTCTCAGGCCGCCTCGTCGGAGCCGGTTCAAACCTGGTTGCTTCAAGGCCGCGCCTGCGAAGGTGGGCTGAGCGTTGGCGAAGTGACGGAGTGGGGGCTGTCCTCCGCCCGGTTGAAAGGGCGGCATTTCTGGCGGCTGACGAGGCCCTGGATGCGTTCCAGATTTCACAAAGCCCTCAAAAACAGCCGTGCACGCGTGGTGCTCCTCGATGGCCTTGGCGTAGCACGTACATTGCTGCCTGTCATCGAAGCCATGCCCGACGTTCGTGCGGTGGTGGTCTTTCATGGTTCGACGCGGCTTCATCCTGCGGATCGCGCGCTCTTCAAACGAATTCCCTCCTCGCAACTGACGCTGGTTGCAGTCTCGAACACCCTCGCGGCGTCGTTGTGTCAGGACTTGCAGATTCAGGTCATGACGTTGCGCAGCGCTTTCGATCCTCTGGCGTTTCGTGCCGACCTTCTCCCTCGGGAGCAGGCGCGAGCGCGATTGGGTCTTGCGCTGGACAAACCGGTATTGGGAGCTGTTGGGCGACTGGTCGCGGGCAAGGGGTTTGGTTGCCTGCTCGACGCTTTCGCCGAAGCCTTGCTTCAGCGACCTGATCTGCAGTTGGTGATTCTCGGTGAAGGCACGGGGCGCGCTGTGCTGGAGGCGCGGATCGATGAGCTGCAATTGCGTGGCAAGGTCTTGCTGCCGGGGCATCTGGATGATGCGGCTCAGCTTTACCGGGCATTCGATTGGGTTGCCATGCCGTCGCTGAATGAAGGCCTGGGGCTGATCATGCAGGAAGCCGTCATGGCGGGTGTTCCGGTTTTATCCAGTGAGCTGGAGGTGTTTCGCGAACAGTTGGCCGATACCGGCTGGTATGCCCCCGTTCAGGATGTGGCCGCCTGGCGTGACGCGATCCTGAGGGCGTTCAGCGCATCGGCCGAAACAGTCGCCGCCGAGCAATATCAGGCGCTGGCGCCTGACCAGGCCTGGCTCGATTTCAGCCAGGCTGCCCACGACCTGCTTTCATGAAGACATTACGGCCTGTTCCAGTGCTTGCATTGGAAAGGTTTCGTTCAGCTTCTCGCGTTCAATATAGCGAGCGAAATGCTGCAGGTTGCGCTTGACCAGATACCGGGGCAACGGCGCCCGCAAAAAACGCAAGTCTGCTACATCGATCAGGCCCATGCAGTTGTCGGGCGTCACCACAATGTTGCCCAGGTGCAGCGAACGAAAATAGATCCCCGATTCATGAAGATTGCGGATCAGACCGGCCAGGTCTGGCAATGCCTGCTGCCACGAAAAACCTTCCTTGCTGGCAATCTGGCGCAAGGTCTCTCCCGGCAATGGCTGGTAGAGCACAGCTGTCATGCCAGGAGCTTGCAGTTTATAAAGCTGCAGGACCTGAAGGGTTGGAACGCCCAGTTTTTGCAGTCCGACGGCGTTATCGATGAAGCGTTTCGAGTAGGGGCGCCACAGTGCGGATGAAAAAAACCGTTTGCGGCGGAACAGTTTCAGAATATTCCCATCCTGCAACAGGTAGACTTTCGGCCCGTAGCTATCGGCCTCCAGGATTCTGGCACCGTCAATCATTTGATTCAAAGTGGCCTCTGGCAGCCGGGAAAATTGCATCGTGAAAAGCCTTGTGGGAAGAACGGGGCGCTGTGGCGGGCAATGATGCCGAAAAGTTTCAGCTTTAACCATGCCGGGCTGGGTGGGTGAACTCTATCAGGAGCAGTTTGATGCAAGAAACACGTTGGGCGAAAGCATGGATGTCGACAGGTCTGTTGTGGTTTCTGTTAGCCATTGCCATTGCGCCTACCAACAAAGCCTATCAGCAAGGCCTGGTCGTATTGCTCTGGATACCTGCGCTGGTCTTTTCCTGGTCTGCACGGGCCCGGCTCAGGGAGATGTTTCATGAACAGCGCTGGATCTGGCTGCCGATGCTCGGGCTTCTGGCCTGGTCTTTGATCAGTCTTTCATGGACGAACGCCGCGGACAGCGGGCGCGAGGCCAAGCGGTTGCTGTATATCGTGGTTTTTCTTCTGTTCTTTCCGGTTTTCGCCAATGGCAGACCCGACCGTGTGATTCGCATCATGCAATGGGGTGGCATCGGGCTGGCGGCCACGGCAATCGCGGCTATCGTCAAATTCTACCTTCTCGATGGCAATGTCCTGATGGCGCGCGTGGAAGGCCTGGGCGAGCTGGCCCACCCGATCCTCGGGGGCTATGTCATCGGCCTGGCGGCGGTATGGCTTGTTCTGTGGCCACCACAAACCGGGCGGATGCAGATTGTCTGGGTCATCGCGATGACGTTTCTGGGCATGTTCGTACTGCTCAGCCAGAGTCGCGGCGCCGCATTGGCATTGTTTCTCACGCTGCTTGCCATGCCGATCTGGTGCGGTGACCGCCGCAGCCGTGCAATTGCGGCGTGCGCGTTGGTTGTCGCCATGCTGGCTTTCGTGTTGTTCGAGCCGTTGGTCATGGCGCGCGGCGTTTCCTACCGGCCGCAGATTCTGATGGCCTGCCTGCAAATGATCGCCGAGCACCCCCTGCGTGGGCTGGGTCTTGGTGGCGACTACAAAGTGTTTGCTTCGGGCATGTATTTTGACCATGCCCATAATCTGTTCACCCATGTCGCTATCGAGCTGGGCCTGCCAGGCTTGCTGTTGTGGTGTGCAATCTGGATTGCCGTCTTGTGCCAGGCATGGAAAGCCCGGGAAACCCTCTACGGGCGGGGCATCATTGGCATTTGGCTGTTCTCGAGCCTGGCCATGCAATTCGACGCCGCCAGCCTGACCGGAACCCCAAGGGCCGAGTGGTTTGTAAGCTGGTTGCCTATTGGTCTGGCCAGTGTTTTGGTATGGGCTCGGGCCAATCCCGGTGCCTGTGATAAAATTTCGCGTTCTTCCTAATCAGTGAGCCCTACGATGAGTGACGTACCGCCCAAAGCGGAACAGGATTCCAGCCTGAAGATCTACTTTCGGCTGTTGGGGTACGTAAAGCCCTATATCGGCCTTTTCCTTCTGAGTATCGTGGGCTTCGTGATTTTTGCCTCCACCCAGCCAATGCTGGCGGGAATACTCAAATATTTTGTCGATGGCCTGAGCAATCCCGAAGCGGTGCTCTTTCCCAATGTTCCTTATCTCAAGGACCTGCAGTTGTTGATGGCCGTGCCGTTGCTGATCATTCTGATCGCTGCCTGGCAGGGTCTGGGGTCGTTTCTCGGCAACTTTTATCTGGCGAAAGTATCGCTGGGACTGGTGCATGACCTGCGCATCGAGTTGTTCAACAAACTGCTGGTGCTGCCCAATCGTTATTTCGACACCCATAATTCAGGGCATCTGATTTCGCGCATCACGTTCAACGTGACCATGGTGACCGGTGCCGCCACCGATGCCATCAAGGTGGTTATCCGTGAAGGCCTGACGGTGGTGTTTCTGTTCGCCTATCTGCTCTGGATGAACTGGAAGCTGACCCTCGTCATGCTGGCGATCCTTCCGTTGATTGCCTTAATGGTGGGGAGTACCAGCAAGAAATTCCGCAAGCAGAGCAAGAAGATCCAGGTGGCCATGGGCGACGTGACTCACGTGGCTTCCGAAACCATCCAGGGCTATCGCGTGGTGCGCAGTTTTGGTGGCGAGAGCTATGAAGAGCGCCGCTTTGCCGCTGCCAGCCAGAGCAACACCGACAAGCAATTGCGCATGACCAAGACCGGAGCGGTCTATACGCCCATGCTGCAGCTGGTGATCTACAGCGCCATGGCCGTGCTGATGTTCCTGGTGCTGTTCCTGCGTGGCGATGCCACGGCCGGTGATCTGGTGGCGTACATCACGGCCGCGGGTCTGCTGCCCAAGCCGATCCGGCAGTTGTCGGAGGTCAGTTCGACCATCCAGAAAGGGGTTGCCGGTGCCGAAAGCATTTTCGAGCAACTGGACGTAGAACCTGAAGTGGATAACGGTACGGTGGAGCGTGACCGGGTCAGCGGCCATCTGCAGGTACGCAACCTCAGTTTCACTTACCCGGGCACCGAGCGCGAAGTGCTGAAGAACATCAACTTCAGTGCGGCGCCAGGCCAGATGATCGCACTGGTGGGTCGCTCCGGTAGCGGCAAGTCGACTCTCGCCAGCCTGATTCCGCGTTTCTATCATCACGATATCGGGGAGATTCTGCTCGATGACGTCGAGATCGAAGATTACCGATTGCGCAACCTGCGTCGCCACGTTGCACAGGTCACCCAGCATGTGACCCTGTTCAACGACACGATTGCCAACAACATCGCCTACGGCGACCTGGCCGGTGCCCCCCGGGCCGATATCGAAAAGGCCGCTACCGACGCCTACGCAATGGACTTCATCTCGCAAATGCCCGAAGGCCTGGACACCCAGGTCGGGGAAAATGGCGTGTTGCTGTCCGGCGGTCAGCGTCAGCGCCTGGCGATAGCACGGGCGTTGTTGAAGAATGCACCGCTGCTGATTCTCGATGAGGCGACATCGGCACTGGATACCGAATCCGAGCGGCACATTCAGGCAGCGCTGGATCACGTCATGAAGGGCCGCACCACGCTGGTCATCGCTCATCGCCTCTCGACGATCGAGAAGGCCGATCTGATTCTGGTGATGGATCAGGGCCAGATTGTCGAACGTGGCACCCACGCACAGTTGCTGGCGCAGAACGGCTACTACTCGCGTCTGCATGCGATGGGCCTGGATGCTCCGGCTGAAGACATCGCCTGATCCCGACGACAGGATGGGACTGCCCCATCCTGTCGCCCTTCGGGGCGTGCAATGCGCTTCCGAGATATGTATCCGTTTCTTTACGCTTCTTGACCAAACTTGAATAAATCCCGGTAACACGCTTGTTAAGGTTCTCGAACGAACTTTGACTTCAATCGAGAGGGCCATCCCTTTCGCGTGGGTACTGCGATGCTGCAACGTTATCTCTGGAAGCTGTTGCCCAAGGCACAGCGGCAATTTCTGCTGGATCGACTGTCAGTCGTGGACCGTCAGGTCGTGAACAAGTCGATGTCTGCGAATCGGCACTACCCCCCATCGTTCGCGCAGCGTTCCTGTCTGTTTATCCACGTGCCCAAATGCGCCGGCAGCAGTATCTGTACGGCGATGTTCAACGGCAGGACTCCGGGTCACCTGCCGCTGTACTGGTACGAGCAGCAGTTTCCCGAGCAGTATGCCGCTGCGTACAAGTTTGCTTTCGTACGAGATCCTCTGGAGCGGGCGTATTCGGCTTATGCGTTTCTCCACGGCAATACGTTGAGCGGGCGTGATCATGCCGCGCAGCAACTGGTTCGGCAGTACCGGGACTTCGACGATTTCATTGCCCGCTGGCTGCATACGGAGACGATCTCGCGACAACTGCATTTTGCCGCACAGAGCGATTTTTTGACCGACTCGCTGGGCCATCTGGCCATGGATTTCATCGGCTATCAGGAGCATCTGGAGCGGGATTTTCAGATTGTCTGCGAGCAGTTGGGGATGGTGTGTCAGCTGCCACACGTCAACGTTTCCGTGCTGCGCCAGCCGACCAAGGCGCGAGAGTTCTGTACCTTGCGAACCCGGCGTCTGGTACGTCGGGTCTATCAACGTGACTATGAGTTGCTCGGTTATGAATGAAGGGCTCTCGAGTCTGGCGACCGCATCGGCCATTCACCCCTACGGCCTGGCCCTTTCACCTCGGGACAGGGCTGCGCTCAAGGCCCAGCATCCTCGCTGCCTGTGGCTGACCGGATTGTCCGGTGCCGGCAAATCGACGTTGGCCAACACCCTGGAAGTGCATTTGCATGAATTCGGCCTGCACACGTTTTTGCTCGACGGCGATAACGTGCGCAACGGTTTGTGCCGGGACCTGGGAATGGACGATGCGAGTCGTCGGGAAAATATCCGGCGCATGGCTGAAGTGGCCCGGCTGATGGTTGACGCCGGCCTGATCGTCATCGTCGCGGCGATCTCGCCGTTTCGGGCCGAGCGGGACGCTGCGCGGCAACTGTTTGCCGAGGGCGACTTTATCGAAGTGCATGTGAGCACTTCGCTCAAGGTGTGCGAGCGCCGAGACCCGAAAGGTCTGTACCAGGCCGTGCGAGAGGGCCGTATCCAGCATTTTACTGGCATCGACAGCCCTTACGAGGCGCCGTTGGCAGCGGAATGCCGGATCGACACGGAAGCGGTCGAACTGAGCGAAGCCTGCCAGCGACTGGCGGCTTTTCTGCTTAAAAAATGAGCAAAAAAGCCAGCTGTTTCATCCTGTTGCAGCCGCCGCACAAGCCTTCGCCAACCCTGTGTTAATATCGCGCCCCTGTTCATTTTGTATGTGGGTTGCTCCATGAAGTTGTCCATGCCGCGATTCGATCAAGCCCCTGTCTTGGTGGTCGGCGATGTCATGCTCGACCGTTACTGGCATGGTGGTACCTCACGGATTTCCCCTGAGGCGCCGGTTCCTGTCGTTAAAGTCGAGCAAATCGAAGACCGCCCGGGCGGTGCCGCCAACGTTGCCTTGAACATTGCCGCGCTGGGTGCGCCGGCGTCGCTGGTCGGTGTGACCGGTGACGACGAAGCCGCCGACAGCCTGAGCAACAGCCTCAAGGGTGCGGGCGTGCGAGCCTTGTTCCAGCGCATCGCGCATCAGCCGACCATCGTCAAGCTACGGGTCATGAGCCGGCACCAGCAATTGCTGCGTATCGACTTCGAAGAACCGTTCGCCACCGACGCACTGGCCCTCGGCGCGCAGGTCGACGATCTGCTCGA
The DNA here is from genome assembly GCF_039695385.1 of Pseudomonas sp. 9.2(2024). Classification (NCBI taxonomy): domain Bacteria; kingdom Pseudomonadati; phylum Pseudomonadota; class Gammaproteobacteria; order Pseudomonadales; family Pseudomonadaceae; genus Pseudomonas; species Pseudomonas sp. 9.2(2024). Next base: position 793,028 of record NZ_CP155585.1, read on the forward strand.
AGGCATCAAGGTGCTGGTGCTGTCCGACTACGGCAAGGGCGCCCTGAAAAACCATCAGGCGCTGATCCAGGCCGCCCGTGCCAAAGGCATTCCGGTGCTGGCCGACCCGAAGGGCAAAGATTTCTCGATCTACCGTGGCGCGAGCCTGATCACCCCGAACCTCAGCGAGTTCGAAGCCATCGTCGGCGGTTGCGCCGATGAGCACGAGCTGGTGACCAAGGGCGCGACGCTGATGCACGACCTGGGTCTCGGCGCACTGCTGGTGACCCGTGGCGAACACGGCATGACCCTGTTGCGTCCGGATCATCCGGCGCTGCATTTGCCTGCACGGGCCCGTGAAGTGTTCGACGTGACCGGCGCCGGCGACACGGTGATTTCAACCCTGGCAGCCGCAATTGCCGCTGGCGAAGAACTGCCGCACGCGGTGGCGCTGGCCAATCTGGCGGCGGGCATCGTCGTCGGCAAGTTGGGTACCGCGGCGATCAGCGCCCCGGAACTGCGTCGCGCCATTCAGCGCGAGGAAGGTTCCGAACGTGGTGTGCTGGGTCTGGAGCAACTGCTGCTGGCAGTCGCCGATGCCCGTGCGCACAACGAGAAAATCGTGTTCACCAACGGCTGCTTCGACATCCTGCACGCCGGCCACGTGACCTACCTCGAGCAGGCGCGGGCCCAGGGCGATCGCCTGATCGTCGCGATCAACGACGATGCTTCGGTCAGCCGCCTGAAAGGGCCGGGCCGTCCGATCAACAGCGTTGACCGGCGCATGGCGGTTCTCGCCGGTCTCGGCGCGGTGGACTGGGTGATCAGCTTCGCTGAGGGCACCCCGGAAAACCTGCTGCGCGAGGTCAAGCCGGACGTGCTGGTGAAGGGCGGCGATTACGGCATCGACCAGGTTGTCGGCGCGGATATCGTCAAAGCCTACGGCGGCACCGTTAAGGTGCTGGGGCTGGTGGAAAACAGCTCGACCACGGCGATTGTGGAAAAAATCCGCAAATCCGAGTGATGCAAACATAAAGACCGCGCCTGCGATGACTCTCCGGAGTCACTCGCAGGCGCGGTCTTTTGCCGTTCAGGAGTTCACTTTCTTGCGTGGCACGATCTTCTTCAGCAGTTGCTTCGCCTTGCCGCGCAAGCGCGCCAGCCCGGTGTCCTTGGGCGGTGGCGTCAGACCCTGCTGGCGCAGCCAGTCCTTCCAGCGAATACGCTCGTCGCGCACCAGCCAGCCGTCCTGCCGGGCGAAACTTTCCGCCAGGTACAGACCGCGAGTGCCCGCCGGGTACAACTGACCTTTCTTCAGCGTGTACAGCTCGGGCAGCGGTTCGCCGTCCTGCAACGGCATCAAGTACAGATCGGGGCGCTTGCGGTCGAGTCGGGCGACCAGTTGATCGCCTTCCAGCCGTTCATCGACATGGAACAGGCTGAGGTTCTTGGCTTCCTTGGGCACGTCCAGCCGCAGGTCGTAGATCAATTGCAGGGACGCGGTCGGCAAATGCACGTAGGCCCGCGGCCGTTCAAGCAATTGCAGATTGGCGCAGCGCACCGGCCGTGCCGAACCGGACAGCGGCGTCAGGCGAAAGGGCAGAGCCTCGCGATAATGCAGCGCCGAGGCATACGGCGCCGGCAGCCAGGTGTCATTGAAGCGCCCGCCGAGCCAGCCTTCCGGGGTTTCCAGCAGGCATTCTTCGGCGATCTCCTGGATCGCTGTGTGCAGCGGAATGTTCAGCTCATGGGCCGGCACGTAACCGGAAATCAGCTTGAGCACCACATCGCCGCGATCCTGCCGACGCTGGCGCACCAGCACCCAGTAATCGCGATTCTGCCAGTGCAGCGTCAGGCGCACCGAGACGCCGAGGTTGGCCAGCTCCAGCGCAAACCGCTCGGCGTCAGCCACGTTGACCGGTTTGCGTCGCTGCAGGGTCTGGGCGAAATTCAGCGGCATGCCGACGCTCTGGTAGGTCAGGCCTTCCGACGTGGCTTCGACGAACAGCGGCAGCGTCTTGAAGTTGCTCGGGTTCTTTCTGATGAGCGTACGCGGCATGTCGGCTCCTGCTTAAGGCCGCGAGGCGGCGTCAGTGACCACGAAGGACCTGGGCAACGGTCGCAACGTTATGGGCGAGGTGCAGCGGATTGATTGTCCCGACAATGGCACTGGCCACGCCGGGCTGGGCGAACAGCAACTCGAAGCTGGCTCGCACCGGATCCACGCCGGGACTCAGGCACACATGACCGCTGGCCAGTGCCTTTTTCACCAGAATGGCTTTGCCGTGGGCAGCAGCATAGTCAATGACCGCCTTCTCGTTTTGTTCGTTCAAATTGTAGGTGACCATCGCACAGTCGCCTTGCTCCAGTGCTTTGAGGCCACCGTCGACGGTTTTGCCGGAAAAGCCGAAGCCGCGAATCTTGCCCTCGGCCTTGAGTGCCGCGAGGGTTGCGTAGACTTCGCTGTCGTTGAGGATCGCCAGATCGTTACCGTCGGAGTGCACCAGCACCAGGTCGATAAAATCGGTTTCAAGACGTTGCAGGGTGCGCTCCACCGACATCCGAGTGTGAGCGGCGCTGAAGTCGTGGGTCGACTGGCCGTCGACAAATTCTTCGCCGACCTTGCTGACGATCACCCAGTCCTGACGCTGACCGCGCAGCAACGGGCCGAGACGTTCCTCGCTGCGGCCATAGGCCGGTGCGGTGTCGATCAGGTTGATGCCCAGCTCCCGCGCCTGCTTGAGCAACATGCGCGCGGCGTCGTCGTCGGGAATCTGGAAGCCGTTGGGGTATTTCACGCCCTGGTCGCGGCCGAGTTTGACGGTGCCCAGGCCCAGTGGCGAAACCAGCAGGCCGGTGCTGCCCAGTGGGCGATGCAGATCGTGCAGGGTCGGCAGGCTCATGGCAGCAGTTGCTCCCAGGCGGGAACACCCATCGGTGGTTTTGGCAGCTCGGGCAGCGGAGCCGGGTGGCTTGGCTGGATGCCGTCGCGTTCGAGGGACGCGATCACGCGGTCAGCGAAGTCTGGCGCCAGGGCCAGTTTGGTTGGCCAGCCGACCAGCAGGCGACCTTCTTCAGCGAGGAAGGCGTTGTCTGGACGGGTAAGACCGGTTTGCAGCGGTTCGGCGCGATCGACGCGCAGGGTCGCCCATTGCACGGTGCTCAGGTCGATCCATGGCAACAACTGGCCAAGTTCTTTTTTAGCGGTGGCGATCTGTTCGGCCGGCTCACGGGCCACGCCTTCGGACTCGGCAATGTCGCCGCCCAGATACCAGACCCACTGGCCGTCAGCGGCCGGGTGGGTGGTCACGGTGATGCGCGGCTTGGTGCCGCCACCGAGGCAGTGCGCGTACAGCGGCTTCAGGCCCGGGCCTTTCGCGATGATCATGTGCAGCGGCCGGCGTTGCATGGCCGGATGAGTCAGGCCCAAAGCAGTCAGCAGGTCGGCGGTACCGGCACCGGCACTGAGGACGATGCGCTGGGCACGGATCTCACGGCCGTCGACTTTCAGGCCAACCAGCACGCCGCTTTCCAGCAGCGGCTCGATGGTCTGGCCGGCGAGCAGACCGTCACCCGACAGGTCGGCCAGACGCTGGATCAGGCTCGGCACGTCGATCACCAGTTCGGCGAGGCGGTAGACCTTGCCCTTGAAACGCTTGTCTTGCAGGGCCGCCGGCAGTTGATCGCCCTTGACCTGATCGACCCGGCCACGCACCGCTTTGCTGGCGAAGAAACTGGTCAGATTGCCAGCGAGGGTGCCCGGCGACCACAGGTAATGGGCTTCGGACAGCAGGCGCACGCCGGTCAGGTCCAGTTCACCGTTGCCGGCCAGGGCTTCACGCCAGCGGCGCGGCATGTCGGCGATGGCTTCCGAGGCGCCGGTCAGTGCACCGTGCAGCGCGTACTTGGCGCCGCCGTGAATGATGCCCTGGGACTTCACACTCTGCCCGCCGCCGAGGCTGGCGCTTTCCACCAGCACGGTCGAGAAACCCTGGCGACGCAGGCGCGCGTTCAGCCAGAGACCGGCGACACCCGCGCCGACAATCAGCACGTCGGTGGAAATTGGAGATGGCATGCAACGACCTCAGTGTTCAAGACGAGGGCGCAGTATACAGACTCGGGGAAAAGGGGATTTGTCGATGATCAATGGAGGGAGGGCAGCCCTTGCCGGCGCAATTGCCTGCAAGGGCTCAGGTCAGGATCAATGGCCGGCCGTTTTCGAGAACAGCTGAATCACCACCACGCCGAGCACGATCAGCGCCATCCCGAGCATCGCCGGGATATCCAGCTTTTGCCCGTAGATGAACAGCGCCGCGACGCTGACCATCACGATGCCCATGCCGGCCCACACCGCGTAGGCCACGCCCACCGGCACGCTGCGCACCACCAGGGTCAGCATCCAGAACGCGATGGCGTAGCCGACGATGACCAGCACCAGTGGCAATGGCGTGCTGAAGCCTTTGACGGCTTTCATCGAAACGGTTGCGATCACTTCGGCACAGATGGCGATGGCCAGGTAGACGTAAGCGTTCATGTTCAAATCCTCGTGTGTAGCGTTGCTTTCTGAGGCGGCATTCTAGTGACTCCCCAGATGGGGTAAAGTCATTACCTATCTGTTTGCAAGATGGGTTGGCCGATGAGCATGCAGTGGAATCTGGAGCAGTTGCGGGTGTTCGTCGCGGTGGCCGAACAGCGTTCGTTTTCCGCCGTGGCGCGTCAGCAACGCAAGGCGCAGTCGGCGATCAGCAGCGCGATTGCCATGCTCGAGGACGATCTCGGTGTCAGTCTGTTCGAGCGTAGCAGTGGTCGCCAGCCGAGTCTTACCGAAACGGGTGAAGCCTTGCTTGAAGAGGCGCGTGAAGTGTTGCGTCAGTGCGAGCGCCTGAACGGTCGGGCCGTGGCCATGATGCGCGGGCAGGAAGCGCAACTGCGGGTAGCCCAGGACGAAGCGATGCCTTATCAGGCGCTGGTGGAAAGCTTCGGCGCGCTGGCCGAGCAGTTTCCCAGTCTTGAGGTGCAACTGACCAGCGCCGCCCAAGGCGAGGTTTCGCGCAAACTGGTGGAGCGCCGTGCCGATCTCGGATTGCTGTTCTATCACGACGAAATCCCCGAAGCGCTGGAGCGCCGGGTGCTGGGCAGTGTGGAAATGGTCACCGTCTGCGGGGTCAATCATCCGCTGGCGGCGCAGTCACGGGTCAACTGCCAGCAACTGGCTCAGCATCGGCAATTGCTGATGTCGACTCAGACCAGCGTCTATCCCGGCAGCGAACCGGCCAGTCCGCAGGTCTGGCGCGCCGACAGTTTCTACGTGATGGCCGAATGGCTGGTGCGCGATCTCGGTTGGGCCTGGCTGCCGCGTCACGTGGTGCAGTACTCGGCGTATCAGGGCCTGATGGTGGAACTCGACAGCGAATGGACGCCGCCGGCGCTGGTGGTGGAGCTGGTCTGGCGCCGCGACGAACCCCTCGGGCCAGCCGCCCGTTGGCTGGCGGAGCGATTTGCCATACACCTGCGGGCGATCGGCGGCAAAAGCCGATAAACTCCGCCGCCATGAATAGATCTCTCTACACCGCGCTGTTTTACCTGGGGCTGCCATTGGTGGCGATTCGGCTGTGGCTGCGCTCGCGCAAGGCGCCGGCGTATGCCAAGCGGATTGGCGAACGATTCTCCTATGGCATGCCGGCCCTGCAACCGGGCGGCATCTGGGTTCATGCCGTGTCGGTGGGCGAAAGCATCGCCGCCGCGCCGATGATTCGCGCGCTGCTGCAACGTTATCCACAGCTGCCGATTACCGTAACCTGTATGACCCCGACCGGCTCGGAGCGCATTCACGCGTTGTTCGCCAACGAGCCGCGCATCCAGCACTGCTATTTGCCGTATGACTTGCCCTGCGCGGCGGCGCGTTTTCTGGATCGCGTGCAGCCGAAACTGGCGGTGATCATGGAAACCGAACTGTGGCCCAACCACATTCACCAATGCGCCAAACGCAGGATTCCGGTGGCGCTGGCCAACGGGCGCCTGTCCGAACGTTCGGCCAAAGGCTATGGCCGATTCAGCAAACTGACCGCGCCGATGCTCGCCGAGATGAGCCTGTTCGCTGTGCAGACCGAGGCCGAAGCCCAGCGCTTCCGCGATCTCGGTGCGCGCCCGGAGACGGTCGAAGTCACCGGTTCGATCAAGTTCGACCTGACCATCGACCCGCAACTGCTGCAACGCGCTGCTGAACTGCGTGGCCAGTGGCAGGCGCTGGAGCGACCGGTATGGATCGCCGCCAGCACCCATGAAGGCGAGGACGAGGTGGTGCTGAACGCTCACCGTCGTTTGCTGGCCAACCATCCCGATGCGCTGCTGATTCTGGTGCCGCGTCATCCGGAGCGTTTCAACTCGGTGTTCGAGTTGTACCAGCGTGAAGGTTTCGCCACGGTGCGTCGTTCCACTGGCGCGGGCGTTGATGCGCAGACTTCGGTGCTGCTCGGCGACACCATGGGCGAGCTGCTGTTTCTCTACGCCCTGGCCGATAGCGCGTTTGTCGGCGGCAGCCTGGTGCCCAACGGCGGCCACAACCTGCTGGAACCGGCAGCGCTGGCGAAACCGGTGATCAGCGGCCCGCATCTGTTCAACTTCCTCGACATCGCCGCGCAACTGCGCAGCGCCGGAGCCTTGGCCGAAGTGGATGATGCCGAAGGTCTGGCGACAGAAGTGCAGCGTCTGTTCGAATTGCCGCGCGACGCACAGCGCATGGCCGACGCCGGGCTGAGCGTGATGCGCCGCAATCAGGGCGCGTTGCAGCGCTTGCTCGATGGCCTGGGAAGGTTGATCGACCGTCCATAAAAAACGCAGCCTCAGGGCTGCGTTTTTTGTTTAAGGCCGGGCCTTGAGCTGCGCTTCCGCAGCCTTGGCCAGATCCGGCGGCAGGAAGTCCTTGTCCGGGTTGTAGTCGGCTTTCAGATAACGCGTCAGATCCTGCAAATCACCCGGGTTCAACGTCCCCGCCGCCTGCTTCAGGCGCAGATTGTCGAGGATGTAGTCGTAGCGAGTGTTGTTGTAGTTGCGTACCGAGGTGTAGAGCTGACGCTGGGCGTCGAGCACGTCGACGATGTTGCGCGTACCTACCTGGTAACCGATTTCCGTGGCTTCCACTGCGCTCTGGTTGGAGATGATCGACTGGCGGCGCGCCTGCACCTGCTCGACGTCGGTGTTCACCGCGCGGTGCAGGTTGCGGGTGTTCTCCACCACTTGCCGGCGCAGGCCTTCACGCTGTTGTTCGGTCTGGTCCAGCCGCGAGTACGACTCGCGCACTTGCGAGCTGGTCAGTCCGCCGCTGTAGATCGGGATGTTCAGTTGTAAGCCCACGGTGCTCTGCTCGACGTTGCCACTGTACGGCGTACCGAACGCGTTCGGGTTGGAGAAGCCGAGGGCGTCGTTGTCGCCTTTCTCGTATTTGGCCACCGCGTCGAGGGTCGGCAGGTGGCCGGCCTTGCGCTGTTTCAGGGTCTGTTCGGCGGAGCTGACCGCGTAGTTGCTGGCCAGCAGATTGAGGTTCTGTTTCGCGGCGGTATCGACCCAGGCCTTGGCGTCGTTCGGCGCCGGCGGCAGGATCGGCAACGTGTGGACGATGCCCTGGATCGAGTTGTACTGGCGGTTGGTCAGGGTGATCAGCGCTTCGAACGCATCATCGACCTGACGCTGGGCGACGATCCGGTTGGCGCGCGCGGTGTCGTAACTGGCTTGCGATTGCAGCACGTCGGTCTTGTCCGACAGGCCCACATCGAAGCGCTCATTGGACTGATCGAGCTGGCGCTTGAACGCGGCTTCCTCGGCTTTGGTCGAGGCCAGGTTGTCCTGGCTGCGCAGCACGTTGAAGTAGCTTTCGGCGGTTTGCAGGATCAGGTTCTGCTCGGTGGCCGAGAGTTGCAGCGCGGCCTGCTCGTTGACGTCCTTGGCGGCCTGGTACTGGAACCAGCGGTCGGCGCGGAACAGCGGTTGCGCCAGCGTCGCCTGATAGGAGTGCGCGCTGCGATTGGCGATGGCCGAGGGCTGGTCGATCGAAGTGCGCACGTTGGCGACTTCAGCGCCGCCGGACAGGTTCGGCAGTAGCCCGGCGCGGGCCTGGGGCACCACTTCTTTCTGCGCACCGTACTGGGCGCGGGCAGCGGCCAGGTCGGCGTTGTTGTCGACGGCTTCCTGATAGACGCTGACCAGATCGGTCCTGGTCGATAAAGGCGCTTCTGCTGCCCAGGCCGTTGCGGTGGACGCACAAGACACGGCGACAGCCAGTGAGAGTTTGCGCAGCATGAGGCGATCCCTAGCATGAATATTATGGAAATAATCCGGGCGCCAAAGGTAAGGCGCGGCCCATGCAGCGTCAAGGCGCAGCATGGCGTAGCGAGTGTAGTTGCGCCAGCAGCAGGCAACAATCTGCCAATTGCGCCATTCATCATGGTGTTTGCCGCGGTGTTGGCGTTCTTTGCCGGTTGTGTCTAGACTGGCCGGGTTCTTGTCGGGGTGCCTTGCTATGAGGCTGAGATCGAATAATTTCGGATCCCGTTGAACCTGATCAGGTTAGCGCCTGCGTAGGGAACAAGATTTCTCGTCACCCGGCGAGTCCTCTTGTGCTTCGTCCGGGAAATTGTTCGACAATCGAACGCTCGACGACGATGCACAGCACCAGTCCTGGTGCGTCCGTGCCTTTCAGGTTCTGCTCCGACAATCCACTGCCTGGATGCTGTCTGGAGAGCCCGTGATGACTACAAAATCTAAAAACGCGATCAACCTTAGTGACTCGGCCAAGGTCGACGAGCAGTCGGTTCAACCGTTCACCCGTTCGCAAAAAGTCTACGTTCAGGGCTCCCGCCCGGACATCCGCGTGCCGATGCGCGAAATCACCCTCGATGTGACCCCGACCGACTTCGGCGGCGAAATCAATGCGCCGGTCACCGTCTACGACACCTCGGGCCCGTACACCGATCCGAACGTGGTGATCGACGTGCGCAAAGGTCTGGGCGACGTGCGTTCGGCGTGGATCGACGACCGTGGCGACACCGAGCGCCTGCCAGGCCTGAGCTCGAATTTCGGCCAGGAGCGTCTGGCCGACCCGGAGCTGACCAAGCTGCGCTTCGCCCACGTCAACAACCCGCGCCGCGCCAAGGCCGGGGCCAACGTCAGCCAGATGCACTACGCGCGCAAAGGCATCATCACCGCCGAGATGGAATACGTCGCCATCCGCGAAAACATGAAGCTGCAAGAGGCCCGCGCCGCTGGCCTGTTGAACCAGCAACACGCCGGCCACAGCTTCGGCGCGAGCATCCCGAAAGAAATCACCCCTGAATTCGTCCGCGAAGAAATCGCCCGTGGCCGCGCGATCATCCCGGCCAACATCAACCACGTCGAACTGGAACCGATGATCATCGGCCGTAACTTCCTGGTGAAGATCAACGGCAACATCGGCAACAGCGCGCTGGGTTCGTCCATCGAAGAAGAAGTGGCGAAACTGACCTGGGGAATTCGCTGGGGCTCGGACACCGTGATGGACTTGTCCACCGGCAAACACATCCACGAAACCCGCGAGTGGATCATCCGCAACTCGCCAGTGCCGATCGGCACCGTGCCGATTTATCAGGCGCTGGAAAAAGTGAATGGCGTCGCCGAAGACCTGACCTGGGAGCTATTCCGCGACACGCTGATCGAACAGGCCGAGCAGGGCGTCGACTACTTCACCATCCACGCCGGCGTGTTGCTGCGCTACGTGCCGCTGACCGCCAAACGCGTGACCGGCATCGTGTCCCGTGGCGGTTCGATCATGGCCAAGTGGTGCCTGGCCCACCACAAAGAGAACTTCCTCTACACCCACTTCGACGAAATCTGCGAAATCATGAAGGCCTACGACGTCAGCTTCTCGCTGGGCGACGGCCTGCGTCCGGGCTCGATTGCCGACGCCAACGACGAAGCGCAATTCGGCGAACTGGAAACCCTCGGCGAGCTGACCAAGATCGCCTGGAAGCACGACGTGCAATGCATGATCGAAGGCCCGGGCCACGTGCCGATGCAGTTGATCAAAGAGAACATGGACAAGCAGCTGGAATGCTGCGACGAGGCGCCGTTCTACACCCTCGGCCCGCTGACCACCGACATCGCGCCGGGCTACGACCACATCACCTCCGGCATCGGTGCGGCGATGATCGGCTGGTTCGGTTGCGCGATGCTCTGCTACGTGACGCCGAAGGAGCACCTGGGTCTGCCGAACAAGGATGACGTGAAGACCGGGATCATCACCTACAAGATCGCCGCTCACGCCGCGGACCTGGCCAAGGGACATCCGGGCGCGCAGATCCGCGACAACGCCTTGAGCAAGGCGCGTTTCGAATTCCGTTGGGAAGACCAGTTCAACCTCGGTCTGGACCCGGACACCGCCCGTTCGTATCACGATGAAACCCTGCCGAAGGACTCGGCGAAGGTCGCGCATTTCTGTTCGATGTGCGGGCCGAAATTCTGCTCGATGAAGATCACTCAGGAAGTCCGCGAATACGCGGCCAACCAGCGGATCGACGCGGTCGACGTGGACGTCGCCCAAGGCCTGGCGGAACAGGCCGAGCGGTTCAAGAAGGAAGGCAGTCAGCTGTACAAGAAAGTCTAGCCACGAGCGGCAAGCTACAAGCTACAAGAGGAGAAGCAGTCCGCATATCGCTTCTGACTTGTAGCTTGCAGCTTGCAGCTTTTTTCTGCTTCTCTGTGAGAAACGTCCTTGAGCATTCAACCCGGTACTTATTCCCCCGACCTCGCCGTACCCGGCAACCAGCGTGTGTTTGGCGGTCGCGATCTGTTTTCCCTATGGTTTTCCCTCGGCATCGGCCTGATGGTCTTGCAGACCGGTGCGCTGCTGGCGCCGGGGCTGGGCCTGTCGGGATCGCTGCTGGCGATCTTCCTCGGCACCCTGGTCGGCGTCCTGTTGCTGGCCGCCGTCGGCGTGATCGGCAGCGACACCGGCCTGTCGTCTATGGCTGCGCTGAAACTCAGCCTCGGCAGCAAAGGCGCGAGCCTGCCGGCGTTGCTCAACCTGCTGCAATTGATCGGATGGGGCTCGTTCGAAATCATCGTCATGCGCGATGCGGCCAGCCTGCTCGGCACCCGTGCGTTCAGCGAAGGTTCGCTGTGGGCCAGTCCGATGCTGTGGACTTTGTGCTTCGGGGCACTGGCGACTTTGCTCGCGGTCAGCGGGCCGCTGACGTTCGTGCGCAAGATCCTGCGCAAGTGGGGCATCTGGCTGATTCTGGCCGCGTGCATCTGGCTGACCTGGAACCTGTTCGCCAAGGCTGATCTCGCCGCCTTGTGGGCACAGGCCGGGGATGGCTCGATGCCGCTCGCCGTGGGCTTCGACATTGCGATTGCGATGCCGCTGTCGTGGCTGCCGCTGATTGCCGACTATTCGCGTTTCGGCAAGCGGGCCAAGAATGTATTCGGCGGTACCGCGATCGGTTTCTTCATCGGCAACTTCTGGCTGATGAGCCTGGGCGTCGCCTACACCCTGGCATTCGCACCGAGCGGTGAAGTCAACGCGCTGCTGCTGGCGCTGGCCGGTGCAGGTCTCGGCATTCCGCTGTTGCTGATTCTGCTGGACGAGTCGGAAAACGCTTTCGCCGATATTCACTCGGCCGCGGTTTCCAGCGGGATTCTGTTGCGTCTGAAAGTCGAGCATCTGGCGCTGGCCATCGGCGTGATCTGCACCTTGATTGCCTTGCTCGCGCCACTGGCGCAATACCAGAACTTCCTGCTGTTGATCGGTTCGGTGTTCGCGCCGCTGTTCGGCGTGGTGCTGGTGGATCACTTCATCCTGCGCAAGCGCAGTGCCCAGGTGGCGTCGGCCGCGTTGCGCTGGCCGGCACTATTGGCCTGGCTGGGTGGCATCAGCACCTATCACTTGCTGGCCAATCTGTATCCGGATGTCGGCGCGACCCTGCCGGCGCTGGTGCTGGCAGGGCTGCTGCAACTGGTGCTCGGTCGGGCTTTCAGTTACGGCCGGGAAACAGCTCGGGCTTGAGAATGCCGTTCAGGCGCGGGTAAGGGATCTTCAGTTCGACGTGGCCCAGCGCATAAGGCGCGATGGTGGTCACGTCGTACTTGAGGATCACGCCGCCGTAGGTCAGCGCCACGTTCGGGGTTTTAACGAATGGCCAGCTCTTCACGAACTCCGGTTCCTGATCGAGCTTGGTGCTGATCAGCCAGCTGTTGTGCGCCACTTGCGCGGCTTTCCAGAACGCTTCTTCCTGACCCGGCAGAAGCATGTCCGCCAGGGTCAGTACCTTGTGCTGCTGACGCGAATAGTTGATGAAACCGCGGCCCGGCGTACCGTGGGCGCCGCCGGTGTCCAGGTAGCTCGACGTTTCGATGATCACCAGACCGTCATGCTGCTCGCGTACTTTCGCCTGCAAATAGCTGCTGTTGCGCGGGCCGGCGTTGGCCAGGAACTGCTCGCGATACGCTGCCAGCGTCGGCGCTACCGGGGCGTTCGGTGCGGTGCGGGTCATCTGCAGCAGGCGTTTTTCGATGATGCCGTCCAGCGCCGGTTCTGCCGGGAAGCGCAACGTATCGATGTTCACCAGCGGGCAGTCCGGGTTGGAGCAACCGGGTTTCAGCGTTTCCGAGGCGTCGCGGGTGGTTTCCAGCGGCGTGCGGTAGTTGGGCTGGAACAGGCTGGCGCAGGCGCCCAGGGTCAGGGCGATGGCGGCCACGGAGGCGATTTTGAAAAGCGACATGGGCGTCCTTTCTGAAGCAGGGGAAGGCAAAAAGTTACCGCTTCGACTCTCAACGAAGCGGTCAGTTCGCCACTAAGCTAATTAGAGTGGGTTTCGCCTCCACCGTCCATCCCGCTGACAGTAAAGGGGCTGCATCAAACGTCACCGGCGCGTTAGGATGGCGCGAAGTCGAGGTCGCAGGTAAGGCGCCTCGTATTGGATTTGCAGTAAAGAGGATGCTCATGACCGATTTTGCCAAAGCCATTCCGACCGCCGTCGATATCGTGCGACGCGAGCAGTGCTACAAGGGCTTCTACAAGCTCGACCGTCTGCACTTGCGCCACGAACTGTTCGCCGGTGGCATGAGCCGCGAAATCAATCGTGAAGTGTTCGTGCGCCACGATGCCGTGTGCATGCTGCCCTACGACCCGCAGCGCGATGAAGTGGTGCTGATCGAGCAGTTTCGCGTCGGCGCGATGGGCAAGGCCGATAACCCGTGGCTGGTGGAGCTGGTCGCCGGTCTGATCGACAAGGACGAACAGCCGGAAGAAGTTGCTCACCGCGAGGCACAGGAGGAAGCTGGGCTGGACATCAAGGCCCTGTGGCCGATGACCAAATACTTTCCATCGCCGGGCGGCAGCAACGAATTCGTGCATTTGTATCTGGGGCGTTGCAGCACCGAAGGCGCGGGCGGCCTGCATGGGCTGGAGGAAGAAGCTGAAGATATTCGCGTCACGGTCTGGGCTTTTGAAGATGCCCTGCAGGCCGTACGTGACGGACGGATTGCCAATGCGGCGAGCATCATCGCCTTGCAGTGGCTGGCGCTCAATCGCGCCGAAGTGAGGGGGCTATGGTCGTAAACAAGCTGCGCGATCGCTACCGCGTCGACCTCGTGGGCCTGCAAGCCGCCTGCGAGGCGAACTACGCGCGCCTGATGCGACTGTTGCCGGACATGCGCAGCGACCCCGAGGCACGGCGCATTGCCGTGACCCAGGGCGACCAGATGCTCGGCGTGCTGGCGCTGGAGGTGCTGCAGACCTGTCCGTACACCACGACCCTGCAGGTGCGTCAGGAACACAGCCTGCCGTGGCTGCCGGTGCCGCAACTGGAAGTGCAGGTCTATCACGACGCACGCATGGCCGAGGTGATCAGCGCCGAGCATGCGCGACGGTTTCGCGGCGTCTATCCTTACCCGAATGCGGCCATGCATCAGCCGGACGAGAAGGCCCAGCTCAATCTGTTCCTGGGCGAGTGGCTGAGTCATTGCCTGGCGTGCGGACACGAATACGCGGCGGTCCGATAACCACCGCAAGTTGTGAACTGCGTCCGGTTCGCCGGTTTCTCTTTGCGCTGTCCCCCCGCATAATTGCCGCACCTTTCCAGTCCCGCGATCCCGGGGGAGAACGCCTTGCCGAGCGTATCGACTTTGACCACCGCCGACACGGCGTTGCTGGTGCAGCTCTCTGACAGTCATCTGTTCGCCGAGGCGGACGGAACGTTGCTTGGCATGAACACCCGCGAGAGCCTGCAAAAAGTCATCGAACTGGTGCTCGAACAGCAACCGCGGATCGACCTGATCGTTGCCAGCGGCGACCTGTCCCAGGACGGTACGCTGGAGTCCTACCAGCAATTCCGGCAGATGACGGCGCAGATCGACGCGCCGGCCCGCTGGATTCCCGGCAACCACGACGAGCCACAGATCATGGCTCAGGCGACTGTGAAGAGTGCGCTGCTGGAGTCCGTGGTGGACGTCGGCAACTGGCGCGTGACCCTGCTCGATTCGGCCGTGCCCGGATCGGTGCCGGGGTATTTGCAGGACGACCAGCTGCAATTGCTCGCCCGCGCCCTGAGCGAAGCGCCGGATCGCCATCATCTGGTGTGCTTCCACCATCATCCGGTGTCGATCGGTTGCGCCTGGATGGAGCCGATCGGCTTGCGCAATCCGGAAGCGTTTTTCGACGTACTCGATCGTTTCCCGCAGGCCCGTGCCGTGCTGTGGGGGCATGTCCATCAGGAGATCGACCGCGAGCGCAACGGCGTACGGCTGATGGCATCGCCGTCGACCTGCATCCAGTTCGAGCCGGGCAGCGAAGACTTCAAGGTCGGCGAGCAGGCACCGGGGTATCGCTGGTTGCGATTGTTGCCGGATGGGCGGATCGAGACCGGTGTGGAGCGTGTCACGGGTTTCGATTTTCAGGTTGATTACGGCTCCGACGGTTACTGATTGACGGGCGCAGCGCTGATTTCCTCGGGTGCTGGCCCAACACCCCTCGACTCCCTGTAAACTCCGCTTTCTTCAGCCGACGCCCAGGGAGCTCAAATGTCCGGTTCGATTCTCTATATCCATGGTTTCAACAGTGCGCCGGCCTCGAAAAAGGCCTGTCAGCTGGTCGAGGTGATGGAGCGGCTGGGTTTGAGCGATCAACTGCGTGTGCCGGCGCTGCATCACCACCCGCGCGAAGCCATCGGTCAGCTGGAACAGGCAATCGCCGAACTCGGCCGGCCATTGCTGGTGGGAAGCTCGCTCGGCGGCTACTATGCGACTCACCTGGCCGAGCGCCATGGCTTGAAAGCCTTGCTGGTCAACCCGGCCGTCAGTCCGCACCGGATGTTCGACGGATACCTGGGCACCCAGAAAAACCTGTACACCGACGAAACCTGGGAGCTGACCCACGACCACGTGACGGCCCTGGCCGAGCTGGAAGTGCCGGCGCCGCAGGATCCGCAGCGTTATCAGGTATGGTTGCAGACCGGGGATGAAACGCTGGATTATCGCCTTGCCCAGCAGTATTACCGGGCCTGCGCCTTGCGCATTCAGGCCGGCGGCGACCACAGTTTCCAGGGATTTGTTACACAATTGCCGGCATTGCTCAGCTTTGCCGGGATTGGTGCCGATACCTATCAGGCAATCGATTTCACCGCACTGTGAAGTCTTGCCCCATTTTCATTGAATCACTGACGACGAGACCCTATGGCCACTCCCAGCGCTAGCTCCTATAACGCCGACGCCATCGAAGTCCTCTCGGGCCTCGACCCGGTGCGCAAGCGCCCCGGCATGTACACCGACACCAGTCGGCCGAACCACCTTGCCCAGGAAGTCATCGACAACAGCGTCGACGAAGCCTTGGCCGGCCACGCCAAATCGATCCAGGTCATCCTCCATGCCGATCATTCGCTGGAAGTCTGCGACGACGGCCGTGGCATGCCGGTCGACATCCATCCGGAAGAGGGTGTGTCGGGCGTCGAGCTGATCCTCACCAAGCTCCATGCGGGCGGCAAGTTTTCCAACAAGAACTACCAGTTCTCCGGTGGTCTGCACGGGGTGGGTATTTCGGTGGTCAACGCCTTGTCGACCCAGGTACGGGTGCGGGTCAAGCGTGACGGCAACGAATATGAAATGACCTTTGCCGACGGCTTCAAGGCCACCGATCTGCAAGTGATCGGCACCGTCGGCAAGCGCAATACCGGGACCAGCGTGTACTTCGCGCCGGATCCGAAATACTTCGATTCGCCGAAATTCTCCATCAGCCGCCTCAAGCACGTGCTCAAGGCCAAGGCCGTTCTGTGCCCGGGGCTGCTGATCAGTTTCGAAGACAAAGGCACTGGCGAGAAGGTCGAGTGGCATTACGAAGATGGCCTGCGTTCCTACCTGGTGGACGCGGTCAGCGAATTCGAGCGCCTGCCGGACGCGCCGTTATGCGGCAACCTGGCCGGTACCAAGGAAGCGGTCGAGTGGGCCTTGCTGTGGCTGCCGGAAGGTGGCACCTCGGTCACTGAAAGCTACGTCAACCTGATCCCGACGGAGCAGGGCGGCACCCACGTCAACGGTCTGCGTCAGGGCCTGCTTGATGCGATGCGCGAGTTCTGCGAATTCCGCAGTCTGCTGCCGCGTGGCGTGAAGCTGGCGCCGGAAGACGTTTGGGAGCGCATTGCTTTCGTCCTGTCGATGAAGATGCAGGAGCCGCAATTCTCCGGCCAGACCAAGGAGCGTCTGTCGTCTCGTGAAGCAGCGGCTTTCGTTTCCGGTGTGGTCAAGGACGCGTTCAGCCTGTGGCTCAATGCCAACCCGGAAACCGGTCTGGCGCTGGCCGAACTGGCAATCAGCAACGCCGGCCGTCGCCTGAAGGCCAGCAAGAAAGTCGAGCGCAAGCGCATCACCCAGGGGCCGGCGTTGCCGGGCAAACTGGCCGATTGCGCCGGGCAGGATCCGATGCGTTCCGAGCTGTTCCTGGTGGAAGGTGATTCCGCCGGCGGTTCTGCCAAGCAGGCGCGGGACAAGGAATTCCAGGCGATCCTGCCGTTGCGCGGCAAGATCCTCAACACTTGGGAAGTCGACGGCAGCGAAGTGCTGGCCAGCCAGGAAGTGCACAACATCGCCGTAGCCATCGGTGTCGATCCGGGCGCCGAGGACATGAGCCAGCTGCGCTACGGCAAGATCTGCATCCTCGCCGACGCCGACTCCGACGGTCTGCACATCGCGACCTTACTCTGCGCCCTGTTCGTCCAGCATTTCCGCCCGCTGGTGGATGCCGGTCACGTCTACGTGGCGATGCCGCCGCTGTACCGCATCGATCTGGGCAAAGAGATTTACTACGCCCTCGACGAAGCCGAGCGCGACGGGATCCTCGACCGTCTGGTGGCCGAGAAGAAACGCGGCAAGCCACAGGTCACCCGATTCAAAGGCCTGGGTGAAATGAACCCGCCGCAACTGCGCGAAACCACCATGGACCCGAACACCCGGCGTCTGGTGCAGTTGACCCTCGGGGACGACTTCGCCCAGACCTCGGAAATGATGGACATGCTGCTGGCGAAGAAACGCGCCGGCGACCGCAAGACCTGGCTCGAATCCAAGGGCAACCTCGCCGAGGTTCTGGCCTGATGCGGTTTGGCTGGGCCTTGGCGGGTGCGTTGCTGCTGGGTTCGATGACGGTGTCGGCGGAGCCTGCGCAAGAACTGCGCGTGCTCGCCGAACACCCGGTCGAAGGCATGCGCGGCGGCAACCTGTCGGGGCTGGCCTTGTGCGGCAATGACCTGTGGACGGTTTCGGACCGTGACGATGACCAGATCTACCGTCTCGATATCCGCGACCGGATCTGGCAGGCCACGGCCGTGCGCATCGATCCGCCGAAAGTGCCGGACAGCGGCTTGCCGTGGGGCATCAGTTCGCGCACCTGGGCGGCGTCGTTCATTCGTGGCGGCGATCTGGATTTCGAAGGCATCAGCTGTGATAGCGCCGGTAACCGCTACATCGTCAGCGAAGCCCACGCGGCCGTGCTGCAAGCACCGCCGCAGGGGCCGTCGTCGTGGCTGAAAATCTCGCCGATGATGGTGCGCGAGGCGCGGGCCAGTGGCATGTTGCTGCAGTTCAACGCGATATTTGAAGGTCTGGCGATCAGTCCGGCGGGCGATCAGATGTGGCTGGCTGCCGAGCGGCAAAGTCGCGGTTTGTTGCTGATCAAACGCCAGCAGACGGTGTGGGATTGTGACGGTCGCTGCGTGCTGCTCAGTGAAGGCGGCATGGAAATGCAACCGCCGCAGTTCCCGAAAGCGCGTCCGGTCAATCGGGATTTTTCCGATATCTCCCTGTTCAACGGCAAGCTGTTTACCCTTGAGCGCAACGCGTACCAGATCTGTCGTCGCGATGCGCAGACGGCCAAGGTCGAGCTCTGCTGGTCGTATGCGGCCGAGCTGTTGCAGGCCAATCGGCGTTATTCACAGAACTTCGGCCTGGAAGAGGCGCTGGTGGTCGATGCTCAAGGCGCCTGGATCGGCGTCGACAACAATTTCGGCCCGCGCGCCGATGGCGAGGTTCGCCCGATCATCTGGCGTTTCGCCGCGCCCGAGGGTGGCTGGAGCGCCAAGCCATGAGCCAGCAACCGCCGGGCAAACGCGCCGGTCGGGTGCTGATGATTCTGGCGTGGTGCGCGGCGCTGTTTCTGGCCACGCGGTTTTTCGGCCAGTGGGAAGAACGCCAGCGTAATCCCAACGTGGAAGTGGCTTCGCTGCAGGGCAACGGCTTTATCGAAGTGAAATTGATCGGCAACGCCCAGGGACATTTTGTCGCCAGCGGCCTGATCAACGGTCGGCCGGTGGAGTTCATGCTCGACACCGGCGCGACCGACGTGGCAATCCCGGCCGAGGTGGCGAAAAACCTTCGGCTGGAAGAAGGTTTCGGTGTGACCCTGAGCACGGCCAATGGCCTGAGCCAGGGCTATCGCACCCGTATCGACCGCCTGCAACTGGGCGACATCGTGCTGCGGGACGTCCGCGCACTGGTGGCGCCGGGGCTGCATGGCGATCAGGTGCTGCTCGGCATGAGCGCCCTGAACAAACTTGAATTTACTCAGCGCGGCGGCACCATGCTGCTGCGCCAGACAACGAACCGATGAGGCCCGCATGAGCGATAACCTTGCAGACAGCTTAGATGGCGTAGAACGCCGGTCGCTGGCTGACTTCACCGAAAATGCCTACCTCAACTACTCCATGTACGTGATCATGGACCGTGCCCTGCCGCATATCGGCGACGGTCTGAAACCAGTACAGCGGCGTATCGTCTATGCCATGAGCGAGCTGGGGCTGGATGCCGATTCCAAGCACAAGAAGTCGGCGCGTACCGTCGGCGACGTGCTCGGCAAGTTCCACCCGCACGGCGACTCGGCGTGCTATGAAGCGATGGTGCTGATGGCCCAGCCGTTCAGCTATCGCTACACGCTGGTGGACGGCCAGGGTAACTGGGGTGCGCCGGACGATCCGAAATCCTTCGCCGCCATGCGTTACACCGAAGCGCGGCTGTCGCGTTATTCCGAAGTGCTGCTCAGCGAACTGGGCCAGGGCACCGCAGACTGGGGCCCGAACTTCGACGGCACCCTGCAGGAACCGCTGGTGTTGCCGGCACGTTTGCCGAATATCCTGCTCAACGGCACCACCGGCATCGCCGTGGGTATGGCCACCGACGTACCGCCGCACAACCTGCGCGAAGTCGCGACCGCGTGCGTGCGCCTGCTCGATGAGCCGAAAGCCACGGTCGAACAGCTCTGCGAGCACATTCAGGGCCCGGACTACCCGACCGAAGCGGAAATCATCACCCCACGCGCCGACCTGTTGAAAATGTACGAAACCGGCAAGGGCTCGGTGCGCATGCGCGCCGTGTACCACGTCGAGGACGGTGACATCATCGTCACCGCGCTGCCGCATCAGGTCTCCGGGGCCAAGGTGCTGGAACAGATCGCTGCACTGATGCAGGCCAAACCGTCGAAAGCGCCGCAGATCGCCGATCTTCGCGACGAATCCGACCACGAGAACCCGTGCCGCATCGTGATCATACCGGTCAACAGCCGCGTCGATCACGAAGCGCTGATGCAGCACCTGTTCGCCAGCACCGAGCTTGAGTCGACCTATCGGGTCAACGTCAACATCATCGGTCTGGACGGCAAGCCTCAGCTGAAAAACCTCCGTGCGTTGCTGGTGGAGTGGCTGGAATTCCGCGTGCTGACCGTGCGTCGCCGCCTGCAATTCCGCCTCGACAAGGTCGAGCGTCGCCTGCACCTGTTGGACGGTTTGCTGATCGCCTACCTCAACCTGGATGAAGTGATCCACATCATCCGCACCGAGGAACACCCGAAAGCCAAGCTGATCGAGCGTTTTGCCCTCAGCGAGATCCAGGCCGACTACATCCTCGACACCCGTCTGCGTCAGTTGGCGCGACTGGAAGAGATGAAGCTGCGCGACGAGCAGGACGAACTGCTCAAGGAACAGGCCAAGCTGCAAGCCTTGCTGGGCAGCGAAGCCAAGCTGAAGAAGCTGGTTCGCACCGAGCTGTTGAAAGACGCTGAAACCTACGGCGATGACCGTCGGTCGCCAATCGTCGAGCGTGCCGAAGCCAAGGCGCTGACCGAACACGATCTGCTGCCGAACGAGAAAGTCACCGTCGTACTGTCGGAAAAAGGCTGGATCCGTTCGGCCAAAGGCCACGAGATCGACGCCACCGGCCTGTCGTACAAAGCCGGGGACGGCTTCAAGACCTCGGCGGCGGGGCGTTCGAACCAGTCGGCGGTGGTCATCGACTCCACGGGCCGCAGTTACTCGCTGGCCACCCACACCCTGCCATCGGCACGGGGCCAGGGCGAGCCGTTAACCGGCCGTCTGACGCCGCCCCCGGGCGCCACGTTCGAATGCGTGCTGATGCCTGAAGAGGACTCGCTGTACGTGATCGCCTCCGACGCCGGCTACGGTTTTGTGGTGAAAGGCGAAGACCTGCAAGCCAAGAACAAGGCCGGCAAGGCCCTGTTGAGCCTGCCGAACAACGCCAAGGTGATTGCGCCGCGTCCGGTCGCCGACCGCGAGCACAACTGGCTGGCCTCGGTGACGACCGAGGGTCGTCTGTTGATCTTCAAGATCAGCGATCTGCCACAATTAGGTAAGGGCAAAGGCAACAAGATCATCGGTATTTCCGGTGAGCGTGTGGCCAGTCGCGAAGAATATGTCACGGACATCGCCGTTCTTCCGGAAGGCGCCACCTTGGTGCTGCAGGCCGGAAAACGTACCTTGTCGCTGAAAGCCGACGACCTCGAACACTACAAAGGTGAACGTGGTCGTCGTGGTAACAAACTGCCACGTGGCTTCCAGCGGGTGGATGCGCTGCTCGTCGAAAACCTCAATTAAGCGGCCAGGAAGCGTTCGTACTCTTTTCTCCTTCGGGGAAAATGACTGAGAACGCCTCTCTAGAGCGTTCGATCTACGATTTAACCCGTAGATCGGCGCTTTGGCGCTGGAGTCGGAACGCATATTCACGGATGATATGGCCTTTCCAAGCGCCGGCGTGGCCGAGCGTTCTTCATATTTATTGAGTATTTTCACTGTGGTCAGCCTTGTGGCGGCCACCTGGACGGGATGATGACTTCTCTGCGCCCCCTTATTTTCCTGCTCGCCGGCGTTCTTGGCCTGGCGGGTTGCAGCGTTCACCAGCCGGTGTCGCTGTATCAGCTGGACAGCGGAAGTCCGGCCCAGCCTGCGCAAAGCGCAGGCATGGCGGTTTTGCTGGGCCCTGTGATCGTAGCCGATTACCTGCAACGGGAAACTCTGTTGCAGCGTCAACCGGACGGCAGCCTGCAAGCTTCGACCGATGGTCGCTGGGCCGGAAGCCTTTCGTCGGACATCGATCAGTTGCTGTTGCGTCAGGTTGCCGGGCATCTGGACAGTCAGCGCGTCGTGCTGGCGCCGGCCACTGTGGGCTTCACCCCGGATGTGCAGGTGCTGTTGACCATTACGCGTCTGGATTCTGGTCAATCGCAACCGGCGATCCTCGATGCGCAGTGGCGCCTGATCGACCGCCGTGGCCAGGTGCGCGATAACCGCATCGTCCATCTGCAAGAGCAGCATGCCGGCACCACCGCCGCGCAGGTGCAGGCGCAGGGCGTGTTGTTGCAGCGTCTGGCCGAGCAGTTGTCGGTAGCGCTCAAGCCGTTGGCCAATCAGCCACCGGTCGCCGAAGCGCCGCGCAAACCGGCACCGAAACCGGCAGCACCGGCGGCGGAAGCCGAGAAGCAGCCGAAGATTCCGATGGCTTCGCCGATTCGTACGGATATGGAAGTGTTTCGCTTCTAAGGCTGGATCGAGTCAGGACAGAGCCCGCCTTGTGCGGGCTTTGTTTTGTCTGGGCGTTGGTGGGACATGCATTGGTGTCCGACTCGAAAAGCCCCTCACCCTAACCCTCCCGAAACGTCGGACCGCCCGGAGGGAGAGGGGACTGATTGGGGGATATTCGGGAGGTACGCCGACTTGAAAGCTCGGCTGTGAATCCATAATCGACTCAAATTTTCAGGTCGACGGATAGCGTCATACACCTCAGTCAGTCCCCTCTCCCTCTGGGAGAGGGCTAGGGTGAGGGGCTGTTTGACGACGGGTGATATCACAATAACGCCACAAACAAAAAGCCCGCAGACAATCACTCGTCTGCGGGCTTCTTCACATCCAGGGCAAGGCCTCAGGCCCGACGCTCATGCATCCGCGCCAGTTGCCGCTCAAGCATCGACGGATAAGGCTCCATCAACCGCTCCACACAGCAAGCCCCCTCAGGGCTGGCAATCGGGCGGATCCGGGCACGCTGGCGAATCAGCGCGTCGTCACCGATCTTGCGCTCCACCAGCAGCAGGTTGCGGCTGTGTTGCGACAGAGCCAGGGCGTCCTGGGCGGAGTCGGTCAGCAACAGGTCGATCTGGCTCAGGCCGAACAGCTCGTCGCCAAGGGTCAGGCCCAGCTGCAATTGCAGGGTGATGCCGCTGTCGGCGACTTCGATCTGCAACTGGTGGCCCAGCGCCCGCAGCAGCTCGCCGCAGCAGATGGCGTTGGTCAGGTAATCGTCGCCGCTGTCTTCGGTGTGGAACAGCATCAGGGTGCTGCCGTCGTTCAGTGTTTCGATTTCGCCTTGGTACAGCGAAGCAGCCTGCTCGAGGCAGTCGCGATAGCGATCCTGCAACTCTTCCAGACGTGCGCGCGGCAAACGGCGCAGTTGTTCCTGCGAGCCCAGTTGTACCGCCAGCACCGCCGTGTGTTGCGGCACGCTCGGGGTCGGTCGGCGCACTGCCGGTTGTGCTGTTTCGTCCAGCGACTCGTCACGCAGATCGGCGAACGGGTCTTCGTCATCGTCGTCTTCAACGGTGCTGACCACATGGCGTGGCGCAGGCTTCTGCGCAGCCATCGGGCGGCTCTCGTCGAAACTCGGATCACGCAGGTTGCGCACTTCGAATTCCGGCTCGTCGTCCTCGAACTCGGGTTCCGGCTCAGGCTCCGGTTCGGCCGGCTCCGGCGCATAGTTGGCGTGTAACTGGCGGGCAAGATCGCCGATCTCGTCCTGACGTTCGATACCCGGCGTGTATTCGTCGATCCGGCGCAACCACACGCGCAGTTGCAGCAGCGGCGTGGAAATGTGCCGGCCCAGACGCAGGCTCAGGGCCAGTGACAGTGCCAGCAGGATCGCACTCAGGATACCCATGCTTTGCAGGCTGATGGTCATCGGCTGCTGGAACTGATCCATGTCCAGGCTGATGCGCAGTTGCCCGGCGGTCACGTCCTGGAAAGTGATCTTGCTCTCGTACATGCCCTCGGCTTCGCCCAGCAGGCCGTGCTTGGGCCGCTGACCGGACTCGGCGAGGATGCGGTTGTCCACGCTGTAGATGGCGGCGTGGGCCACCAGCTTGTTCTTGGTCAGGTTGTTGAGCAGCACGTTGAGGCTGAGGATGTCGTTGGACACCAGCAGCTCGGTGGCGGAGGTGGCGGTCTGCGTGGTCAGGCTTTCGCCCAGCGCATCAGCCTGCTCGTGCATGGCCTGCTTGAACTGCAGGCCCATCACGCAGGCATAGATCACCAGGGCCAGGGCGACTAGGATCACGTTATGGCTGGCAATGCGCAATGCAATCGGTACACGGCGGTGGCGCAGTGCACGGAAGATCAGCAGAAAGAAGTTATCGGTTTTAACTGGCGTGGGCCGGTTCACTGAGCTCGGCTCTTTTGTCCGTGAAGTTGACGCGCAGTATAGCGACAGGCCCTAGACCGGCAAAGCGCTGGCGGTGCCCGATGGTCACTGAAAGTGGGTAGAATGCGGTTTTTTTCCAGTTGCGGGGGTGCGCGTTGCGCGAAATCGTCCTGATTAACATCACGGGAGTCGACCGTCCGGGTCTGACGGCGGCCATTACCGGTGTTCTGGCCCAGGGTGGTGTGAATATCCTCGACATCGGTCAGGCGGTGATCCACGACATGCTGTCGTTCGGCATCCTTGTGGAAATCCCCGACTCCGAGCAAGGCAAGTCGGTGCTCAAGGACATCCTGTTCAAGGGCTATGAGCTCGACCAGCAGGTGCGCTTCACCCCGGTGTCCGAAGAGGATTACCAGCAATGGGTGGGCAATCAGGGCAAGAAGCGCCATATCGTTACTCTGTTGACCCGCAAGGTCACCGCCGGCCAGTTGCAGGCCGTGAGCTCGATCACCGCCAAATACGGCCTGAACATTGATCATATCGACCGTCTGTCGGGTCGTATGCCGCTGGACACCCCGGCTGACAGGGGCAAGGGTTGCATCGAGTTCTCCGTGCGCGGCGAAGCCGCCGATCCGCAAGCCCTGCGCGCCGAGTTCCTCAGCGTGGCACAGGAGCTGAACGTCGACATCGCCTTCCAGGAAGATTCGCTGTTCCGTCGCAACCGTCGTCTGGCGGTGTTCGACATGGACTCGACCCTGATCGAAGCCGAGGTCATCGACGAACTGGCCAAGGCCGCCGGCGTCGGCGATCAGGTTTCGCAAATCACCGAGCGGGCAATGGCCGGCGAGCTGGACTTCCGCGCCAGCTTCAAGGAGCGTCTGGCACTGCTCAAGGGCCTGGATGTCAGCGTGCTCGATTCGATCGGCGCCTCGCTGCGCCTGACGGAAGGCGCCGAAACCCTGTTCGCCGAACTCAAGCGTCTGGGCTACAAGACCGCGATCCTGTCGGGCGGCTTCACCTACTTCGCCAAGCAATTGCAGGCCAAACTCGGCATCGATTACGTGTTCGCCAACGAACTGGAAGTGGTCGACGGCAAGTGCACTGGCGTGGCGATCGAGCCGATCGTCGATGCCCAGCGCAAGGCTGATCTGCTGAAGCAGCTGGCTGAAAAAGAAGGTTTGCGTCTGGAGCAGACCATCGCCGTGGGCGACGGCGCCAACGACCTGCCGATGCTGGCGATTGCCGGTCTGGGCGTGGCGTTCCGCGCCAAGCCGCTGGTCAAGCAGTCGGCGAAGCAGGCGATCTCGACCCTCGGTCTGGATGGCGTGCTGTACCTGCTGGGCTTCCGCGATCGCGACGGGCAGCTCTGACATCGGCGCAGGATCGCAGCCTTCGGCTGCGGTCCTGGCTCAAAGGGATTTCCACAACGAGTCGAAATCCTCTTCGCTCCCGCCATTCCTGGCGGTTTCCAGCGAGCGATAGGCAAACTGATTGAAACTGTGAGTGCTGGCCACCCGCCGATCCAGCCCGGCGCGGTGCTCCTCGCCCTGGGTGTTGATCAGCACTTTGTTGCCTTCCTGAAACGGCAGCCGTGGCGCCAACAGCGTCGCCGGCAAGTCGATCGCACTGATTTCCGGCAACAACAAACCGCGCAGATACTGGCTGTGATCATCCCGCGAACGCACCAGTTGCAAACCGCACGGCCGCGCATGGGGCGCCACCAGTTCGATGCCCATTTGCGTACCGGCGCCGCGCACCTGGCGGATCCAGCGCACCACGGCAATGCTCCAGCCCTGATTGAGGCTGTCCTGAATCCCGACCATTTCCCCGGCCTGCAATTCGGCGGGTACATCCTTCGGCCAGGCCAGACAATAACCGCCGGGGCTGTGGTTGATCACCGGCAAGGCGTAGGTCGGGTAATGCGGCGGACTGTCGGCGTCGTCTTCATCGTCGATCAGCGGTTCGTAACGAATTTCCTCGTAGGGCAACAATTCATCGGATGTGCTCTGCGGCGCGGCATCGAACGCCTGGCTCCAGCTGTCCTTTTCGCCCTGAACCACCGCGCGGCTGAAATTCGCTGCACGGGCGCCGGGGTGCTTGAGCAGTTCGCTGAAGGTGCGTTCGCCGCCGAGGTAGAAGTGCAGGGCGCTCATGCCGACGCACACGGTCAGGTTGCCCTGGCCGACGGTGCGCTGGAAGCTGCGTTCGGCAGCTTCGCCCCAGGTGGCGTGCAAATGTTGCAGGGTGTCGAGCGTCAGGCCGGACGGCACGGGCAGCGGCCTGGTCGCATCCTGATGCAGCAGGTGGGCCTCGATGGCGTTCACCAGTGGTTGCGGATCGAAACCGAGCAGACTGGCTTGTTGCTCGCTACGGAATTGGTAGCGGTAACGCGGGCCGGCGTCGATCTCTGCCGAAACCGCGAACAACCCTTCGCCCGGATGGGCGGGATGCAGCTTCAGCCAGGCGCTCCACGGTTCCACCACTTGCGCCAGACGCACGATCTGATTCTGCCGCAACTGATTGCAGCGGGCGCTGCCCAGCAGCAGGGCGGCGAGGTAGGTCTGTTCGACACTCAACTCGGCGGTCAGGCTGGCAAGGTCGTCGCGCACCCGGCGATGTTGCAGTTGCAGCTCGCAGGCGCAGCGAAACAATTGATGCAGTTCGAACCACAGCTGTTCCGGTGCGGCGCTGTACAACTGCGTGGCGCGAACCAGTTGCCCTTTCAGCGCATGGGCCGCCCGTTGCAGCGCTTCGCTCACCAGGGCTGCGCGATCCCGGGAATACTTGGGCGCGATCCGCAGAATGATCTGTTTGTAACCGATGGCCAGCTGACTTTGCAGGGCCTGGCACAGGTTGCTGATCTTGCGTGAGCGCTCATCGAGCATGATCGCCTGATGCAGAAAATGCCGTTCCAGATGCTGGCAGACGAAGTAAACCTCGGGTCGCAACAGTTCCAGCAGATGCAGGCGATTATCGCTGGGCGTCAGCAATTGATTGAGCTCACCTAAGCCTTGATACAGCAGGCGCGCGGTTTCGCCGATGTTTGCTTTCGGCAGGTCGGCGATCCAGCGCTTGAGGTCGCGCGGGGTGGCTTCACAGAAGGACAGGCGCAACTGCGTCGGGGTCGGGGCGCTCAGTTTTGGTTGGGAACGAGGCTCACTCATGCCGTGACAAGCTCCGGCGGCGAATAGGGCAATGCCAAAAACTCTAGCAGTTGTGGTCTGTTTCGCAGGCGATTGTCAGGGTTTTTTACCGTTGGTCTGCTGGCCTGGTGCCATTCCCGCAGGCGCTACTAGGCTCTCAGACGTGCGATCGGAAACGCACGGTTGCACGGCCTGCCGTCAACGTCGGGGCAGGTCTCCCGAAACTTCAAGGAGATGAGGTTCATGTCTAAATACGCAGTGGCAAATCAATGGGGCGGTAGTTCGGCACCCTGGCATCCGGGTGGAACCTGGGTGCTGGGCGCGCGGGACAACCAGAACGTCGTCGCGATCGAGATCAAGTCCGGCGACGGTGGCAAAACCTTTAACGGCACTATGACTTACGCCGGCGAAGGCCCTATTGGCTTCAAGGCTCAGCGTACTGGCCAGAACCAGTACAACGTTGAAAACCAGTGGGGTGGCAACGATGCCCCGTGGCACCCAGGTGGCAAGTGGGTGATCGGCGGGCGGGATAACCAGAATGTTATCGCGTTGAGTGTCACATCCAATGACGGAGGGAAAAACCTCAGTGGCACCAATACCTACGCCAACGAAGGCCCGATCGGCTTCCGTGGGCAGATAGAGTAACGGCGCCACTCAGGTCGTGTCCGCCCCTTCGCAGACGTGCGAAAGGGCGGATCAACAGGTTCAGGCGTTGGACAGTGCCAGGGCCTGACCCATCTGCACCGGTGAGCCGGCTTTCAATTCTTCAACCCATTTCACCTGATCCGGCCCGAACAGCACGATCGCGGTCGAACCCAGCTTGAAGCGCCCCAGTTCCGCACCTTTTTCCAGATGAATCGGCGCACGGGCGGCTTCGTCGTAACGGAAGGTTTTCAGCTCGCGCTTCGGCGGCGTGACCAAACCGGCCCATACGGTTTCGATCGATGCCACGATCATCGCGCCCACCAGCACCACGGCCATCGGCCCGCGCTCGGTGTCGAAGATGCACGCCACGCGCTCGTTGCGGGCGAACAGTTCAGGAACGTTTTCCGCGGTGGTCTGGTTGACCGAGAAGATCCGGCCCGGAATGTAGACCATTTCGCGCAGGGTGCCGGCCAGCGGCATGTGCACGCGGTGGTAGTCCTTCGGCGACAGGTAAACAGTCGCGAATTCACCGCCCATGAACGGCGCCGCATTGGCCGCGTCGCCGCCCAGCAGTTCCAGCACGCTGAAGCTGTGGCCCTTGGCCTGGAAGATACGACCGTGTTCGATCGGACCGAGCTGGCTGATCGCACCGTCGGCCGGGCTGAGGATTGCGCCCGGGGTCTGGTCCAGTGGACGTGCGCCGTCTTTCAGCGCGCGGGTGAAGAAGGCGTTGAAGTGCTCGTAAGCGGTCACGTCTTCAACCAGCGCCTGCGACATGTCCACTTGATAACGCTTGGCGAACCAGGTGGTGAAGGCATTCTTGAACCAGCGCACGCGGCACTCGGCGACGCAGCCGGCCAGGCGCGACAGCAGGTGATGAGGCAGCAGGTACTGGCTGATGATAAACAAACGCTCTTTCATGACTGTCCTTAAAAATCCTTAAAGCTCGACGGGGGTGTCGGGGTGGTTGCCCCATTCGCCCCAGGAACCGGCGTAGCCCTTGACCCGCGGATAACCGAGAGCCTTGGCCACCAGATAAGTGAAACCGGACCGGTGATGGGTCTGGCAGTGGGTAATGATTTCTTTGTCCTTGGTGATCCCGAGGTTTTCGAGGATCTGCGGCATGTCGGTACGGATGCGCAGCTGGCGCGCCTGATCCATGCCCGCCGTCCATTCGAAATTGACCGCGCCGGGGATGTGCCCGCCCTTGGCCGCCAGGACCTTTTCGCCGGAATACTCCAGCGGACCTCGAGCGTCCCAGATCGCCAGGTCAGCGGCGCCAAGACGGCTCTGCAGGTATTCGCGGGTGGCGGTCGGTTCCTCGTGCAGGGTCAGGGCAACCGGGCCGCCCGCCGCTGGAGGAATCTGGATCGACATCGGCGAACCTTCCGCCAGCCACGCCGGCAGTCCGCCGTCGAGGTAGTGGTATTTGTCATGGCCGATCACGTCGAGCAGCCAGATGAAGCGCCCGGCCCAGCCGCCGCCTTCGTCGTCATAGACCACGTAGACCGCGTCTTTGCGATGGCCGAGTTCACCGAACAGTTCTTCGAGTTTCTCTTTGCTCGGCAACAGGCCCGGAGCCGGCGCCTGACCCAGCTGGGTGCGTTTCGGATCAACAAAACGTGCGCCGGGAATGTGTCCCTCGGCGTAGCGGGCGGCACTGGTCAGATCCACCAGAATCAGATCGCGGGATTCGAGGCGCGGCAGCAGGTCGCTCGGCTCGATCACCAGGGCCAGGCCAGAGAAATCAGACATGTGAGGTCTCCAGAGCACAAAGGGGAAGGATTGTAGCTGTCATTGGCCGCGCTGGCTAAAACTGTGCAGGGCTTTCTCGATGCACTGCGCGGTTTTGCCGAAGGCTTGCACGGTG
Source organism: Pseudomonas sp. 9.2(2024) (assembly GCF_039695385.1). NCBI lineage: Bacteria > Pseudomonadati > Pseudomonadota > Gammaproteobacteria > Pseudomonadales > Pseudomonadaceae > Pseudomonas > Pseudomonas sp. 9.2(2024). The sequence goes on from NZ_CP155585.1 coordinate 822,863, forward strand.
ATGTCGGCGAACGGCCCGCCACCCTGGTCGGCGACCACGATCATGATCACCCGGCCGTTGTTCACCAGTGAACGCAGGAACAGGTGCTCGCCCCGGAACAGCGTGCGCAGCGAGGGCGGCAGCAGGGCGGAAAACTGGGCATTGTTGTCCGGGGTGATCCGCACTTGCGCCTGCTGCGCGAGCAAGCGTTGCAGCACCGAACTCTGGCTGACAACGAAATTGAGCGCAGCGGCTTCCTTCGGCAACCCCGAGGTTTGATGGACGCGCAGATTGGCGTGGCTGCGGTCGGCCATCAGGATCATCACCCGACGCATGCCGCTGGCGACCAGCGCGTCACGGGCGGCGACAGTCAGGCTCATGGCATTGGTGAAGCGGCTTGGCACGGCCAGCAGCTCGGCGCATTGCCGGCGCCACTGGGTCAGATCTTCAGCGGATGGCGCCGCAGCCGGCAGCATTCCGGCAGGCAGACGACGGGTGCCCCACGGCCAGAGCAGCGAAACCGCCGGGTGCCACAGATCCGGCATGGAATGATGGCGAGCGCTGACGGCGGCCTGTTGGTGCAACTGTTGTTGCACCTCGTCCATCGAGATTTGCAGATAGAGGCTGGTCAGGAATTGCCAGCGCTCGCTGTGCGGACTGTCCCAGGCCTGTTGCGCCGAGAGTGCCAGACCGTTGGCCAGTAACACGGTGTTGGCCGGCTGATTGAGCCAGCGACGCAGGGTCGGATCGTCGTCGAGGCGGTTTTGCTGGCGCAACGGATGATCCACATCGCGGGCAATGCGCAGGACCTTGACCAGTTCGCGCTGCTCGGTCAGCAGCAGCCGATAACCTTGTTGCACCCAGATCGGCAGACGCCAGGCTTCCACCAGCGCTTCGCCGATTTTCAGCAGGCGCACGCCGAACAGCTGCTTTTCCACGACGCGCGCTGATTCGCCCTTGTGGATAACCCGCACTTCCCACTCTTCAAGCAATTGGGGAAAGGTCAGTGCCAACGGCCACAGCGGCGACAGAAACAGCAGGCTGCCCCAATGGATGTCCTGCCACAAACGTGCGAGGCGGCTGGCGAAAAAGCCGTTGGCCTGTTGCGTGGCGTGCTGGCTGATCATCTGCAACTGGCGCAGGGCCTGGGGGATCTGTGCGGAAGGTTCGGCGGGCAGGCGCGCGAGCAGTTCTTCGGTGCGGCCAAGGCCGAGGCGATTGATCGCCACTTCGAGGTTTTCCGCCGGCGCAGTCATGTTGCCGTGGGTGTGGCGGTTGGCTTCGCGGATGATGCTCAGAGCCAGTGCCGGGCTGTCCTGCATCAGGTCGGCGATGTCGCGCAGCGAGCTGCGGTCATCGCGAATCGCCCGGCAGACCCGGTCATGGGCATCTTGCGGCACCGGCAGGCGAACGCTGTCGAGCAGCTTCACCCAGCCATCGAGTGTGGTCGGTTTTACGTGTGGGACGTTCGTTTCATTAGCCATGTCTGGACGAGATCTTCACTGACTGTAGACGCGCCCGGCATGGGCTAAATTGGCTTTTCGCCTGAACTGGCTATAGTCTGGCGCAGTTTTGCCGATAAGTAGAAGAAGAGATTTTTTAACTTCCGAATATGACCTTGAACCCGACTTAAACAAGTACCTTTCTACCTATGGCTAAAATTATCGGCATCATCGTCGTATTCGCGAGCGTGCTCGGCGGATACGTGCTCTCCCACGGCAAGATTGCCGCCCTGATCCAGCCTTTCGAGGTAATGATCATCGGTGGTGCTGCACTCGGTGCATTCCTGCAGGCCAACCCCGGCTACATGACGATGCACGTGCTCAAGAAATCCCTGAGCATGTTCAGTTCGCGTTTCAGCCACACGTTCTATCTGGAAGTGCTGGGCCTGATCTACGAGATCCTCAACAAGAGCCGCCGCGAAGGCATGATGGCCATCGAAGGCGACATCGAAGACGCCGCCGCGAGCCCGATCTTCGCCAAGTACCCGGCGGTGCTGAAAGACGAACGCATGACCGCGTTCATCTGCGATTACCTGCGCATCATGTCCTCCGGCAACATGGCTCCCCACGAGCTGGAAGGCCTGTTCGACATGGAACTGTACAGCCTGAAGGAAGACCTCGAGCATCCGTCCCACGCGGTGAACGGCATTGCCGACGCCATGCCGGGTTTCGGTATCGTCGCGGCGGTACTGGGTATCGTGGTGACCATGGCCTCCCTGGGTGAGGGCGATCAGAAGTCCATCGGTCTGCACGTGGGTGCGGCACTCGTGGGTACCTTCTTCGGTATTCTCGCGGCATACGGTTTCTTCGGCCCGCTGGCGCACTCCCTGGCGCACGATGCCAAGGAAGAGCTGAACGTCTACGAAGCCATCAAGGCCTCGCTGGTGGCTTCGGCTTCCGGCATGCCGCCGTCGCTGGCTGTCGAGTTCGGTCGCAAGGTTCTGTACCCGGCTCACCGTCCAAGCTTTGCCGAGCTGGAACAAGCCGTTCGCGGTCGCTAAGTCATGGAAAATAACCAGCCGATAATCATCAAGCGCGTCAAGCGCATCGCCGGCGGGCATCACGGCGGGGCGTGGAAGATCGCCTTCGCCGACTTCGCGACGGCGATGATGGCGTTCTTCCTGGTGTTGTGGCTGCTGTCCACCGCGACCCCGGAACAGAAGATCGCCATCGCCGGTTACTTCAAGGATCCGGTCGGTTTCTCCGAGAGCGGCACGCCGTACATCATCGATCTGGGCGGTACGCCGACCCTGGCGCCGGAAAACACCCTCAACCCTGAAGTGAAGTCGCAGCCGCAACCGGACAAGGTCACGGTCGACACCGAACAGGTTGAAGGCATGGCCGAACAGGTCGAGAAGGAACGCCTGGAACTGTTGCTGCAGGAACTGCAGAACAAGGTCGACGAGAACCCGCAACTGCAGAAGTTCAAGGATCAGATCCTGTTCGAGATCACGCCGAACGGCTTGCGCATCCAGATCATGGACGCCGAGAACCGACCGATGTTCGACTCCGGTTCTGCACGCCTGAAGCCGTACTTCGAAGACATCCTGCTGGCCATGGCCGACACCATCAAAGCGGTACCGAACAAGATCAGCATCAGTGGTCACACCGATGCCAAGCCTTACGTGGGCAACGGCGATTTCGGCAACTGGGAGCTTTCGGCCAACCGTGCCAACGCCGCCCGGCGTGCATTGGTGGCGGGCAGTTATCCGGATGCTCAAGTGGCGCGGGTTGTTGGTTACGCCTCGTCGGCACTGTTCGACAAGGAGAACCCGTTCAACCCGGTCAACCGCCGCATCGACATCGTGGTGCTGACCAAGAAGGCCCAGGCGGCCATCGAAGGTTCGCAAGGTGCCGACCCGTCGAAACCGGCAGATCAAGGCCAGAACGGCGCGGCGCCGGCCACCCCGGTCGACCCGAACGCCTTGCCGGCGGATCAGCAGCCGGTGCCTGCACACGAGTTGCGCGAACGGCTGAACCTGTTCGACGACCCGCTGCCGAAACCGACCGAGCCGGGCGCCGCGGCGCCAGCCCCGGTACCTGCTGCACCGGCTCCCGCGCCGAAACAGTGACCCACAAAAAAGCCGACAGCGATGTCGGCTTTTTTGTGTCCGGCGGGAAGGCTGGTCACAGACGTATTCCCTGCGGCGCTCTGGCTGACTAAAACCCGCGTCGAATACGGTTTTTCAGCGCGTCATGAAACACTTCGGCGTTGTGTCGATTGGCGGTTCGCGTTGACTGATTTGCCGTGACTGAATCCAGGGTCATGGAGCGCTTGACGCTTCCTTCGGTGCGGTAAGCATCGATGAAGAAGTCCAGATCCCGATCGGTGCTCAGCTTCGGCCATTTGTCCAAGTAATGCGGAAGCTCCGCCGGCCCGGTTCTGAACGAGCAGATTCGTCGGTGGCTGATGGTCGCCTCGCCGATTTCGAACGGCACCCACCACGACAGTGCGGTCTTTTCCGACACCACGGCCAGCAGGTGGCTGCACTCGGTGATGTTACGGGTGATGACACCCGTGATGTCGTCGGTGGTCTGGGATTCAGGATCCAGCACATCAAGGTAGGTCTTGATATTGGCCTGAACCAGGCGGCTGTTGATGGCAATCGCCTGAGCGCGATCGCCGTGGCGGTAGCTGATGAATACGGGCATCAGAAATGTCCTTTGAGCGCGAGCTCTCGGTAATAGGCGCCGAGTGCGGTGAGGCGGCAGCCAGTGGAATTGAGGGCGGCGTAATACATGTGCTCGGCGTCGACCGGTTCGATCAGGCTGTGACGGTTGCACATCTGCAACTGTTTGAAGACATCGCCGTGATCGGGATCGAATGCCGCTTCGGTGGGTTCGTAGCTGGGGTCGAGCCGGAAGACGAAGCTCGGCTCGGGAAACCAGTCCTTGAGCTTGCGCAGTGTTTCTTCGGCAATCAGCGGCGCGACTTCGCGCAGCGGTACGAATTGCGACACGTTGGTCTTGAACACCGGCCGCTGTTCCCATGCCCCCAGCGCATTGTCGACAAACGAATACACACTGCCCGGCGTGACCTTGCCCAATACATTGGCTGCGCCGCCGTGCAGGGCTTGCAACAGCAGATCGGTGAACACCCCGTGGCCACGGCTTTCCAGCGCCGATTGTTCTTTCTTGCAGGCCGTCAGGATGGTCATGCCTTCGCCGATCACGCTGCTGCCACCGCGCAGACTGCGCATGGCACCTGCTGCGCCGGCCTGGCAGCAATCCAGGATGATGATCTTGTTCTTGATGTGCGGTGCCTGATCGGCCCACGTCAGAATGTCGCTGATGCGAATGCCTTCGCCGCCGTGCCGGAAGTCCTGTGGAATCAGCAGTCCTTCGTCGATGCTGGTGTCGAACTGGCCATGGCCTGCGAAGTACAACAGCGCTACATCGCAGTCGCCGGAAAACAGCTCCCGGATCTGTTGCTTCATCGTGTCGAGTGTCAGGTTCTCCTCGGCTGAAGTCAGTACCTTGCTGCTGAAGTTCGGCCGCCCGTTGGCGTGGCGCTCCAGTACCGAGGCCATTGCCATCGCATCGTTGTTACAGCCGCTCAGTGGCGCGACGTGAGTGTAGTGGTTGATGCCGATAAACAGTCCCTTGCGCATGGTTACACCGCCGTGTGCAGGCGGATGGCCTTGATGATGCTCTGGGTGTTCCACGCACACTCGGCATGTGCGGCATTGCGTACAACGGTGGAAATCCGTTCGGCACCGAACGGTTTGATCGCGATGATCACCTTGCCCATGCGTCTGGCGATCTCGATTTCCTTGTTGATCCACTTGCTGTAGGTCGAATACATGCCGGCCATGATCAACACCGCCGAGCACGGCCGGATCTTGTTTTCGATCGCCTCTTCAAGCTGCTTGTCGGTGCGTGCACCCATGATCGGATTGTGCGGTGGCACGGAAAAGTTCTTGAAGCAGAAGTCGGGTTGAGCGCCGAGCAGGCGAACCAGATTGTCGTGGGCGTGGGGGTGGTTCCACGAGTGGCTGATGAACAAATGATAGGTCTGCATGGGGTTCCTCGGAGATCGCATAGGTGCGAAGGAAGAACCCAATTTAGGCCTCTGGAAGGGCGCTACAAGGTTTGGGCGGGAAAAGAGAAATGTCCTGCAAACTGAAGTAATCAGGCTTACAGAAAGGGCTTGTGTTTAAGGTGAGGGTGGGAACGCCGCCAGGTTCCGACAACCGGCAGCCCTTGGGGAAGGGCCGCCGACAGGGCTGTTTAGTAGCCGTTTTCCGGCAAACTGGCGATGATCGAGCGGTAGCTGTTCATCCGCTGCTGCTGCACGCGGCCGTCTTCCAGGGCCTTGAGCAGTGCGCATCCCGGTTCGCGATCGTGCTTGCAGTCGCGGAAGCGGCAGGTGCCGAGCAGGTCGTTGAACTCGATGAAACCGGCTTCGACGTCGGCGCGGCTGACGTGGCCGAGGCCGAATTCACGGATGCCCGGGGAGTCGATCAGTTCGCCGCCGCCAGGGAAGTGGAACAGGCGCGCGGTGGTCGTGGTGTGCGTGCCCTGGCCGGACAACTCGGACAGCGGGCCGACACGGGTTTCGACTTCCGGCAGCAGGCTGTTGACCAGGGACGACTTGCCGACACCGGACTGGCCGACGAACACGCTGATGCGCCCGTCGAGCTGCTTCTGCAATTGCTCCATGCCGTTGCCGTGGTGCGCCGAGACTTCCAGTACCGGATAACCCAGCGTGCGATAGACCGCCAACAGGGCATTCAGCGCCGGGGCGTTCTGTTCGTCGATCAGGTCGAATTTGTTCAGCAGCAGCAACGGGCGGATGCCAGCGTGCTCGGCGGCGACCAGATAACGGTCGATCAGGTTCGCATGGGGCTCGGGCAGCGGGGCGAACACGATGACGATCATGTCGACGTTGGCGGCCACCGGTTTGAGCTGGCCACGGCTGTCCGGACGGCAGAGTTCGGTGGTGCGCGGCAGTTGCGCCACGATCACGCCGATGCCCTGGTTGCCGGCGCGCCAGACTACCCGGTCGCCGGTGACCAGTGCCGGCAGGTTGGCCCGCAGGTGGCAGCGGAAGACCTGGCCGGCCAGCTCACCGTCAACGGCCTCGACCTCGACCTGCACCCCGAAGTGGGCGATCACCAGGCCGTGCTGTTCCGGGCCCAGGTCGCCGCCTTCGAGCGCCTCGACAGCCGAGGACTCGCGTTTGGCGGCGCGGGCGGCGCGCTCGCCCTGAATCTTTTCGATGCGCCAGTTTTGACGACGATTGAGTTGGCGTTTGGCCATGGGTGTTCCGTCTGAAGAATGCAGCGATTAGGTAAAACGGCCGCGAGTTTAGCACGCCCGGCAGGCTGCCTAGGCTAAACTGCGCAGCATTGCTCAGGAGCCGAAATATGCAAAACCCGCAGAATCTGATCTGGATCGACCTGGAAATGACCGGTCTCGATCCGGAAAACGACGTGATCATCGAAATGGCCACCATCGTCACCGACAGTGACCTGAACACCTTGGCCGAAGGCCCGGTGATCGCCATCCACCACAGCGACGAAGTCCTCGCCCGCATGGATGAGTGGAACACCCGCACTCACGGCAACTCCGGCCTGACCCAGCGCGTGCGTGAAAGCCGCGTGAGCATGGCCGAGGCTGAAGCCGAAACCATCGCCTTCCTGGAGAAGTGGGTGCCGAAGGGCAAGTCGCCGATCTGTGGCAACAGCATCTGCCAGGATCGCCGCTTCCTTTATACCCACATGAAGTCGCTGGAAAGCTACTTCCACTACCGCAACCTCGACGTCTCCACGCTCAAGGAACTGGCCGCGCGCTGGGCGCCGGACGTGCGTGACAGCTTCAAGAAGGGCAGCACTCACCTGGCGCTGGACGACATCCGCGAATCCATCGCCGAGCTGCAGCACTACCGCAAGCATTTCATCAAGTTCTGAGATCGGCACCCACGCCGGGGTGCCCTCTTTTGGTGCCTCGGCGAAGTGAGTAGACTGCGCGCCTTCCTGCCAGGATCGCCACCATGTTGCTGATGCTCTACCTCGTCGCCATTACTGCCGAAGCCATGACCGGCGCCCTGTCTGCGGGCCGTCGCGGCATGGACTGGTTCGGCGTGGTGCTGATCGCCTGCGTCACGGCATTGGGCGGTGGTTCGGTGCGCGACGTGCTGCTCGGGCATTACCCGCTGACCTGGGTCAAACACCCGGAATATCTGGTACTGACCACAGTCGCGGCGATGATCACCGTGTTCACGGCTCGCTGGATGCGCCATCTGCGCTCGCTGTTTCTGGTGCTCGACGCGGTCGGTCTGGTGGCGTTCACCCTGATCGGCTGCATGACCGCCCTGGAAATGGGCCACGGCATGCTGGTGGCCTCGGTCAGCGGCGTGATCACCGGGGTATTCGGCGGCATCCTGCGCGACATCTTCTGCAACGACATCCCGCTGATCTTCCGCCGTGAGCTGTACGCCAGCGTCTCGTTCGCTGCGGCCTGGTGCTACATGCTGTGTCTGTTCCTGAACGTGCCGGGCGAGCAGGCGATTCTGATCACGCTATTTGGTGGCTTCCTGTTGCGCCTGCTGGCGATTCGTTTTCATTGGGAAATGCCGAAGTTCGTTTATAACGACGAACATTGAGACCTTGCGCAAATGAATTCGTAGCTGTTCTGCCAGCGAATGATTTTTTCGCTATCTGTGTTGTCGAGTGCGGCTGCTTTACGTTCTTCGTGGTTTTTTTTCTTTCGAACTTACATTTTATGATGAATGTATCTCGGAGTTAATGTGGCCGGGTTTTTCAAATTGCTGATTCGGCTTTCATTTTAGCTACAGGTTCTTACATTTAAATTTTTTGCCGGTTTGTGGTTGCATGTTATTCATGTCTCACTTCGCTTTTGCGTTGGAGGTATGGAATGACGTCAAACACAAGGAGTAAAAATATGAGTGAGCTTAACGAAGTATCAGGAAACCAGTTGGTCCATCCTGAAAGGCTGGACAATATCGACTTGAAGGTGAAGTTCGACTCTTCGTCATTAACGCGAAGTAAAGTGCTGTACGGCAATGGCCGTATGCAAGTAAAGGTTCAGGTGCTGGTATCGGGTTATGATGGAAACGGGGATCGCATTCTGGTTCCAGCAGAAGTCATGAATACGGTTGAACTTATTCACTACAACACCGGGAGAACCTTGCGCGATGGCTGGAGTGCCAGTACCGAACAAGGTCGATTTACGTTGGAAGCGCCGGTGATACAGGATGCAGCACAACCCTCTGACGATGAGCCGGATGATGGTATCCACCCGCAAGTGCGCACATTCTGGGTATCGTCCTCGGGTAGCGGCACGACGCAAATCGCGGCAAGTGTTTCTTTGAACGGGGCAACTATCCGAAGCAATGGAACCGGTCTTTCCGGTTTTCAGGACAGCAGTGTCACTCTGGACGCTCAGGTGCCGGTTACCTACTCGGTAGAACAGTTTCGCTGGACTTCGAACAGACGAGGCAATGAGGAGCCGGGAAACCGGATCTGGAACTACTATCTCGGACTTGTTTATCAGGGACAGCAGATCAAACTGGTGGACTGGGTTTCTTCGAAAGGTACGGATGATGTCAAGTTTGCCTATGGCAACTGGATATATGCGTCGAAAACCAACTATTTGAAGGGGATTCTGGTAAGGCCGAATAAAACTGATGTCACTGTGGCGCTACCTGTTAATGACAATACCTTTGTAAATTATATATTTCGAGATCACGCTCTGGATTCTTCGGCAAAGACCAAAGAGTATGTCGTCAGAGTCAATGATCGTCACGGCGAGTTGACCGTCGTGCAAGCGCTTTCCGAGTTCGCATACACGGCGGCCGAATCCAGTGCGGATGGCGTGTTTCCCTTTGTCGCAATCGACCAGTATGGCACGGAGCACAAGTTGGCCATTCGGACCAACTCTGAAAAGCGTGAGTTCTTTCTGGAACGGGGATGAGTCTGCGGCGAGGTGCATTCACTACTTGAGTTCTTTTCGTCGAAAAGGATCCGACCTTGCCAATTAAATATACAGCGGTGCCGACACCTTTATAGATTGGAGGTGCGCGTGGCAGCGCGCGCTTGGTTTTCTGATATCGCCCGATTTGTTGCTATGGTTAATTTAGCCGTTTTCTCGCAGTTTTAAATGATTGCGGGAAAACGGTTTTTTATTGTGCGTAATTAAATGTCCGTTTGTTGAAGAGGGTGTTGAGCAGTTCAGAGTCGGAAGTGAGTCTATCGTCGTTTCATTGTGTGTGATTACATGTTGTCACTGGTTGTCTGTTTTATTTGTTTTTGGAGCGTGTATCAATGAGTTGGCGTGAATGCTATTCAAGCTTCGCGATAACTTTTTTGTTTAAGGGGTTTGATATGTCTGAAGAAGGTTTGATTATCCAGCGTATTGAAGTGAAGTTCGATTCTTCGGCGGCCATTCGCCATAAAGCACTTTATGCCAACGGTCGCATGCAGATTCGGGTGTTGGTGCTGATTTCTGGTGAAGATGCGCAAGGCAACGCTGTTTCGCTCCATGGCCACTCTGCTCTGGAGACACTTCGGTTGATTGACTATAACTCCGCCGCACCGCTGACAGGTGACTGGACAGCGAGCTCCCGGGAGAATCATTTTGCCCACGACATTAAGGGGGGGCACGCACGGGTCTCGCCATTGGTGCCTGCCGCCGGCAATCGATTGTCCGACCCTTCGGAGGTCGTCCAGGTTTTTGAGTACTGGGTTTCCAGCAGTCGCTCGGGGTCGATGCAGATTGCTGCCGAGGTCATCCTGGATGGCGAAAGGTATCGAAGCAACGGCCAGGACGGACGCGACAGCAGTATCACCTTGGAGGCCATCTCACCCAGGCAATATCCGATCGCCAATTTCATGCTGGCCAGGACAAGGGTGCTGGATCGGCCAGGTCTGTTTGAAAGGATGGAGCAGCACAGTCTGACCTTAAACGCAGAAGGTCGTCTGATTCATTTGCTCGAATGGTCCAGCGGGACGGTACAGCAGGAAACCGAATATGCAAGCGAGTTTTTCTATTCCGGCGATGCAACAAAAGTGTCGGCCGGTTTGAGAAGTTATATCGGTTACATCGGTCCTGCTTTCAGCGATCAGGTGACCGCGCGCACGCCGAGTGGCTTTCGGACGTTGCGTCAGGATCCCGGTACGATCTCGATAATCAGCCATATAACAGCAGAACTCCAAAGTAAGGTGATACGCCGGGAGTTTCTGGATCTAAATGTCTACGACGAGTATGGCACCGAACATCGGATACGTATAAACCCGGATATTGCAAATCGGTCATTCACATTAAGTTGAAATGCATTTTTCAATTTGACGCTCTCTTGGCGTTGCTCTGCAATCTTCTTGCGCAAACAGTTTGTCGCAAATAAATGACAGGATGTTAGTTATGAGTAACCACTCTCCGGAGTCCGTGCATTCGAATGCATTCAATTTTGGTGATTTTGTAGCCGGCGGGGTCGATCCCAGAACCGGCGTTTATACCTGTTCGTTATCCCTTGGGTCTATTCAGTCCGTCGACCTCAACGGCCCTTCATTCAATCTTGCGCTGAATTTCAATCCGTTGAATTCGCGCAATGCCGGTTATGGCGCTGGCTGGTCCTTGTCGATCACCCATTATGACTTGCGCAGTAAGGTTATGACGTTCTCCAGCGGCGAGCGCTACAAAGCTGTCGAGTCGCGGGGAGCCTTGCATTTCAAGGAAATGAAGCTGGAAAGCGCCAAGGTTCTGAAAACTGCTGATGGACGATACGAGATCCGATACAAGGATGGTCGACGTGAAGTGCTCAGGGTCCATGGGGCGACCAACATCGCGGTTCCCGAGACGATATTCGCAGCCAATGGCGTGAGTATTTCCCTGAAGTACAGGACGTTCAATGAGCAGCCGATGCTGATCGAGATCAGCGACTTCCAAAGAACGTTGCTCAAGATCGCCCGCAAAGACACAAGGGTGATTCTGACCCGGCATCCGGAGACGCCCTCCAGCGCTGAGTTTGCTCTGACGCTCAGAAACGATCAGGTCAACGCCATCGATTTACCGGAAGGTGGGGGCTGGAAGCTGCAGTACGCAGACGGTTATCTGACCCGAGTTGAATCGCCCCTGGGTGCCGTGGAAAACATTCGCTACAAGGAAGTCGGCCATCTATTTCCGACCGTCGAGGGTGATCAAAGCCTGCCTTGCGTCATTGCCCACGATATTTACGCCAGATACGGGCAACCGAAGGTCAGCAAGATATACACCTATTCGGACCATAATTACCTTGGGCACGGCGTTGCAGCGGATCCCCAGGACGATGGCGATCCTCTTTTCCGCGCCGTGGGGGGCTATCAGTACTCCAGCGAAGAGCGGCTGATTGTCGGGAACAAAGTCCACACCCGTATCAAGCGAACCTACAACAAGTTCCATTTGTTGATCTCCGAGGTGACCACTTGCGGTAATGCGCAAACATCAGTTGCAACGCGGTACTACTGTGACGTGAGACTGCCTTTCACCCAGCAGCCCGCGCAGTTCCGGATGCCTGAAGTCCAGACCCTGACTTACGAGGACCTGACGACAAAAGAGAAGCGTTCCGAGGCCTCTGTCACTGAATACGATGCCATCGGCAACCTGCTCAAACAGGTCGGGGCGGACGGGGTGACAACGCGGTTTGAATACTATCCGGCGACCCAGACACCGGATTGTCCAGCGGATCCGCTGGAGTTTGTCCGCTTCCTGAAGCAAAAAACCGTGGCTCCCGCGACGGGTGGCGGTGCGTCCATCGTCACGCGTTATCGCTATGCCTTGCTCTCCGTGCTCAAGGGCGGGACGCTGGCCAGAGTGGTGCCTGTCGAGGAAAAATCTTTCGAGTGGGTCGCAGATCGCGAAGTTCTTCGTTCGACCCTTGCGCTGACTTATCTGGAAACACCGGACAACCCTCTTACACACGGCCTCCTGGAGCAGCAGAAGGTCACTCGTAACGGCACGACGACTTGTATCAAGCATGCCTACACGACCGACGATTTCTCCCTGCGGCTGAAGACAACCTTGCAGGGGTTCGACGGTACAGCGAGTTCGACCGAGCAAACGCTTTCCACCCTGAGTGGTTTGACGCTGTCCGAGCGCGATGCTGACGACAGTGTGGTTACATTCGAATACGACAAGCTTGGACGTCGTGTACGCAAGACGCTTGTCTCTGGCACGACGAATGTTGCTTCGTATCAATGGCGTCACGAAACGGCCAAGGTAGACGTGCCGGCCACGGTGGTTCTGACCGATCCGTCGGGAGGCATGCAAAAAGTTACCTATGACGCGTTGGGGAGGGTCATAGGCGTTGAAGAAAAGGATTGCGACAACCCGGATCCGGCAGGCTCATTTCCGATGCGAGCGGTCTATGCCGCGCTCCATGATCGGGTCGGACGACTGACTGAGCAGACCCGCACCGACTGGTGGGACGGTGTTGCACGTCCTGTGAAATCGCAGGTGTTTTACGACAACTGGGGTCAGATCAAGGAGACTCGCCATGCCGACGGGCGAGTCGAGTATAACGAGTTCGACCCGGTGGCTCGCCAGCAGAAGCGCTGGCAGCAAGGCCTGGGTAAAACTGTCACTGTCTTCAATGCCTTCGGCAAGCCGGACAGCCTTGAAGTCTTCGACCTCAAGGCGCAAAGCCTTGGCAAAACCGTCTTTGAGTACGACGGATTGGGTCGAACGATCAGTCAAACCGACCCCGCCGGGAACAGGACCGGTTATGAGTACGATGCGTACGATCGACTGTTTCGCAGTGTTTTGCCGGACGGGCATGCGGTGCAGACCGATTTTGCCGTCCACAGCACCGAGGTTTTGCCGGTCGCGATCAGAGTCGCTGGGAAACTGTTGGGGCAGCAAGTCTTCGATGGTTTGAATCGGCTGACCGAGCTTTCGGTGGGCGGGCGCAAGTCAGTTGCAGTTTATCCGGCCGGCAAGACTCAGCCCACATCGCACACGAGTGCGGCAGGGGAAACGACCGAGTTTGTTTATTCATCGGGTCCGGGTGGCGCCTTGACTGAGCGCAAAGCGCTAACAGGAGGCGGAGGGCTTACCCGTTTCACCTACGATGAACGAAACGGCAGAATGGAAAGTTGCGTCGAGCAAGGACGTGAGAATCTGTTCGAGTACTTTCCGTCCGGGCGTCTGAAGTCGGAAACAACCCGCTTTGACGGGCAGCGCCGGACGACCTCCCATACCTACTCCCTGGCGGGGCGCCCTCTGGAACACGTGGACGTATCGGGCACGCGGCACAAAACCGAGTACGACATCTGGGGGCGCGAAACCTTGCACAGGCAAGGCCCGATAGAAACTCGATACTTCTATGGCAAGGCTGGTTTGCTTGAGCGGATCGAAACCCGGGATACCCTGTCCGGGCATCATATCCTCACGCATCTGACCTACGATGATATCGGTCGTGAGCTGACCCGCCGTTTTGAAGTCAACGGGTTACCCTCTCAAACGCTGAGCTCCAGTTACACCGTGACGGGCAAGCTGGCGCAGAAGGTTCTCAAACGCGGCTTCATGGTGTTGCGCGATGAGCGGTTTTCTTACGATGCACGCGGTCGACTCATCCAGTACGACTGTGAAGGGATCCAGCGACCGCGGGACCCTTATGGCAAGGAAATTATCCAGCAAACATTCACGTTCGATGCGCTGGATAACATTCTCTCCTTGCAAACCACGTTCCCTCTGGGTGTCAACGTGACGACGTTCAGTTTCAGCGAACAGGATCCGGCCCAGTTGGTCGGGGTTCAACATTCTCATGCCGACTATCCGGCACCGGTCACCCTGGAATACGACGCCAACGGCCGGATGATCAAGGACGATAAGGGCCGTACTCTGGCCTACGACACGTTTGGCCGCCTGACTCAGGTTATCGATTCACGTGGGGAGGTCCTGCGTGGTTACCGATACGACGGCTTCGATCGGCTGGTCGAGCTGTCGCAATCCGGAAAGTCGGCGGTGCAGCGCTTCTATCACCACAACAAAATGAGCAACGAAGTCAGTGGTCCTGAATCACGCAGTGTCGTGCGACACGGCCGTCTGATATTGGGACAGCAGCAACTGGGAGCGGATGCGGGTATCCGGCTTTTCGGGGCTGACCAGCAGCAGAGCGTGCTGAGTCGCTCGCATGGCGAACAATCACTCGACAGCGCCTACAGTCCCTACGGGCATCGGCCTGTCGAGGGAGGCCTGTTCAGTCAGGCGGGTTTCAATGGCGAGCAACTGGATGAAGTCACCGGTCTGTATCTGCTGGGCAATGGTTACCGGGCCTACAGCCCGACACTGATGCGCTTCATCAGCCCGGACAGCCTGAGTCCGTTCGATGCAGGCGGCTTGAATGCTTACGCGTATTGCCTTGGCGATCCGGTTAACCGAGTGGATCCTACGGGGCATGTTTCCTGGCAGTCGATTGCCGGGGTTGCGCTAGCAGCACTGGGGACTGCGGTGAGTTTTCTGACGCTGGGAGCGGCCTCGCCACTCGGTGTGCTGGCCATCGGGCTGGGAGTCGCCTCGGGTGTTACCGCTATCGCCAGCGAGCTGGCTCATGAACTGGCCCCGGATTCTTCGGCGGGTGACGTCCTTGGCTACATCAGTCTGGGACTTGGGTTGGCATCCCTTGGCGCCGGCCTGGCGGGTCAGGCTATCAAAGGTGCCAGCAGGTTGGCGGGGGCTTTCAAGTCAGGGTTGAGCACTAATCCTCGCGAGGCCGCCAGAGCCATGGCGAGTGGAATGGGGGGGCGAAGCACTTCGGGAACGAGCGCAGGTCCACGAAAATGGACATACAAGACACAGGGCTTCAGAGGGACGGTAGATGGTCAAAAAACAGGAAGAGGCGCCATTCCCGGCTTTGAAGACCTTGATGACATTTCAAGGGATAAATTCTTCCGTTTCAAGGATGCAATCAAGGACGGAGGAAAGTCTCCAAGCGAAGCTGCAAATGGTCTTGGGGGCAAGACTTATTACAATGAGATGGTCCCTTTCAAGTCTCCCAACCCGCGTCAGCTCCGCGACCCAGGTTACTTCAATGACACGGGTTACACGGAAATCAGGCTTAACCAGGCCACACGTCTGTTTTTCTTTGCGAACCATGACACCCGGACGGTAACCATGCATGCGTTTGGTCATACCGTTCGAGGCGCTTGATGGGCCTGGCGTGCCATGGCCGGGAGGGCAGCGCCCACTCGTGCTTTTGCCGGATACACTCTGAGGAATGATCCGGTCGCGCCTTCGGTGGTTCCAAGAGGAATCGCTGAAGGCGCCTTTTCTCTTTAATTTACTGATCAGGCAATCAACGCGCCTCCAGGCTGCAGTGTGAGCATGCAGGCTCATGCGGTAGACATATGTACGACAGTGCGCAGCAAGCACGGCGGTATGATGGTTTTTCGAGGGCCAGACAATTCAGGTTTGGCTGACTGACCTGCGCGTTCGATACGGTTCGCGTAGCACTCCGTTATCAGTGCAACCCAATCTCAAGGATGAGAGTTTCATGGCTGACAAATCACCCAGGATCAAACCTGGCTCCAGCAAAATAAATGACTCTGCTGCCGATGGTTCTCATCGTGTGCCCAGAGGGGATTCTCCCCTCTCAGCCCTGCCGCATCGCCCGGATCCGCGACCGTCTCTTTTCCTGCCGGATCCTGTCACGACGGCGCAGATAACCAATCCCAGGCCGAGCGTGGAGCTTTTCGCGATCAATGAAGTAGCGGGAGTTGCCTCGCCCACTTCTTTCGCGGACTACCGGGTGCCCGCCCGAAAAAATCTCGGCGAGGTCGATGCGCAGGGCGTTCGGGAGTTCAAGCAGCGCCAGTATGTGGCTGTTTCCGACGATCATTTCGTACAAGTGGTTCGGGATACCGAAAGCGGCCTTTTTCGCGCGACGGTCGCCAGAGAACTCAAGGCTTCCGGTCCGCTGATGGAGCCGGACGCCGAGGGCAGGTACTGGCACCCTATAGCATCAGGGAACCCGTTGGATCGAGGCGATGCCCCGTCGGGGCTGGCGCGCAATGTAGATGAGCGTCTGGCAGCGTTGTTTCCGACCATGGCCCAGGATGCTCGGACTTCCATGCACCGCGAGCGATTGACGGGTGATCCGCTGCTGGCAGTGGCCCGGCTGGAAGCGGAATACTTCACTCTGTTGAAGGATCTTGGCGCGTGGGCCGGGCAGGTGCCGTCCCGGCACCCGGTCACGGGGTTGCCCCTGACAAGTACCGAGATTGGCGTGCAGAGAACAAGCCGAGAGCGTTTTGCACAGGAACTTCAGGACAATTGGTCCCGGAAGGCAACCAGCGCCAATCCGTATTCGCCATCGACGCTGGATTACGATCTCGATGTACTTGGCAGCCTGCCTCGTTTGTCGGCGGATTTCAGCCATGTTCGCGAGTTGAGTCTGACCAGCACTGCCCCGTTGGAAGACAGCGCCTTTCTCGCGAGTTTTCCGGGTGTGCGGTATCTCACCCTGTCGGGCTTTGCCCTGAAATCGTTTCCCGTTGAGGTTTACCAGATGAGGGAACTGGTGACGCTGACCTTGGACAACTGTGACATACGGCTCACCGAAGCCAGCGTCGAAGGCCTCGCCCACATTGAACAACTGACGCTGCTGGACTTGAGCAACAACCCGCTCGGGCTGTCGCCCGACCTCAGATTCATGAGGCGCCTGGACAGTCTTTATCTCTCGGATACGGGGCTGAACGAGGTGCCTGTCGGGCTATTTGAAAGCGAAAGCCTGGCATTTGCCGATCTGCGCAATAACGAAATTGAACACTTGCCAGACGAACTTTTTGAGGTGCCGGATATTCAACAGGTCAATTTTAACTTTCGAAACAATCCGCTGGATGAGGCCACTCTGCAGCGAGTCAGTGCCTATATCGAGGCCGCTGGCCTGGATAGGAGAGTCCTGATTCAAGTTGATGGAGAAAACCAGATACAACCGCAGATTTTAGACTTCGAAGGTGAGGACAGTGGTGTGGAGAGTTCGTGAGTGAGGGCATCACGTACTTTCATCGAGATGCTGGCGCAACGCCCACTCCACATGTTCTCTAACCAACTCTGACGGATGATCCCGTCGCGCCTTCAATGCTTCCAGCACCGGAATCGTTGAAGGCGCGTTGCCCAATCCCACCGCCAGATTGCGCAGCCAACGCTCGTAACCCGCGCGGCGCAACGGCGAACCCTCGGTGCTGCTGAGGAATTTGTCTTCATCCCACAAGAACAGCTCGGCCAGTTCGGCATTGTCCAGATTGTGCCGTGGCTTGAAATCGCTTTCGCCGGACGGGCGGGCGAAGCGGTTCCACGGGCAGCAGATCTGGCAATCGTCGCAGCCGAACACCCGGTTGCCGATCAGCGGTCGCAGGTCTTCGGGGATGGCGTTTTTCAGTTCGATGGTCAGGTAGGAAATGCAGCGTCGCGCGTCCAGCACATACGGGCCGACGAAGGCGTTGGTCGGGCAGATGTCGAGGCACGCGGTGCAGCGTCCGCAGTGTTCGGTGCTGTGGGGTTCATCCACCGGCAGGGGCAGGTCGACGAACAGCTCACTGAGAAAGAAGTAACTGCCGGCCTTGCGGTTCAGCACCAGGGTGTTTTTACCGATCCAGCCCAGCCCGGCCTGTTCGGCGATGGCCTTTTCCAGCACCGGCGCACTGTCGACGAAGGCGCGGAAGCCGAACGGGCCGATCTCGGATTGAATCCTGTCCGCCAGTTGTTGAACGCGTTTACGGATCAACTTGTGATAATCGCGGCCCAAGGCATAACGCGAGATGTAGGCCTTTTCCGGTTTTGCCAGCAATTGCGCCATTTGCGTGTCGCCCGGCAGGTAGTCCATGCGCAGTGAGACTACGCGCAAGGTGCCCGGCACCAGCTCTTCGGGGTGCGAGCGTTTGCTGCCGTGGGCGCCCATGTAATCCATTTCGCCGTGGTAGCCGGCCTCGAGCCAGCGTTGCAGGTGCTGCTCATGCTCGGCCAGATCCAGACCGCTGATGCCGACTTGCTGGAAGCCCAGCTCGCGGCCCCAGTCCTTGATGGATTGGGCGAGGGCAGGCAGATCTGTGGTGATGGCGGACATGAGGCGAGAGAAACCGGAGCTGAGGTGCGTATAATTCTGCCAGACATCGGAGCCCGAAGACGCATGCCGCACACTAAAGATCAATTACCCGACGCGCTGTACCGTGCCGCGCAGGTGCGCGAACTCGACGCACGGCTGATCGCCGCCGGCACGCCGGGCTTCGAATTGATGCAGCGTGCCGCCCATGCCACCTGGCGCGCACTGGTACGCCAATGGCCGGCCGCGAATGAATTGACGGTGCTGGCCGGGCACGGCAACAACGCCGGCGATGGTTATCTGGTGGCGGCGCTGGCCCACCGTGCGGGTTGGCAGGTTCAGGTACTGGCTGTCGGCGACCCGCAACGTTTGAAGGGCGATGCCGCCGTGGCGCACGCCGAAGCCGTGGCCGACAGCGTCTCGATTGCCCCGTGGGATGTGTCCTGCGAGTTGCGCGGCATCGTTGTTGACGCGTTGCTCGGCACCGGCCTGAGCGGCGAGGTGCGTGAGCCCTATGCCGCTGCGATTGCGGCGATCAATGCCAGCGGACTGCCGGTGGTAGCGGTCGATATCCCTTCCGGATTGTGCGCCGATACCGGTCATGCGCTGGGTGATGCGGTGCGCGCAGACCTCACCGTGACTTTCATCGGCCTGAAGCTCGGGCTGTTCACGGGCGCGGCGGCGGATCACGTCGGCGAACTGCTGTTTAACGATCTGCAGGCCTTGGCCGAAAACTTCAGTGACATCCCTGCCGCCGCTCAACGGCTCAACGCGGTTAACCTGCCGCGTCTGGCGGCCCGTGCGCCGGCTGCGCACAAGGGGCGTTTCGGCCATGTGCTGCTGATCGGCGGCGATCACGGCTTTGGCGGGGCAATTCTGTTGAGCACCGAAAGTGCTTTGCGCAGTGGCGCCGGTATGGTGTCACTTGCGACCCGTCCGGAACATGTGCCGGCGGCGTTGAGCCAGGTGCCGGAAGCCATGGCGCTGGGCACCTCTTCAGCCAATCAGTTGATGGGGCTACTGGAAAAAGTGTCCGTGCTGGTGGTCGGGCCGGGGCTTGGGCAGGCGAGTTGGGGGCGGGCGCTGCTGTCGGCTGCTGCCAATGCCTCGCTGCCGCAGGTGTGGGATGCCGATGCACTGAACCTGCTGGCCTCCGGTTTTGTCAGTCTGCCCAAGGATTGCGTGATCACGCCGCATCCGGGTGAGGCGGCGCGGCTGCTGGGGATCAGCACTGCCGAGGTGCAGGCCGATCGTCCGACGGCGGCGCTGGCGTTGAGCGAAAAATATACAGCGGTGGTGGTGCTCAAAGGCGCAGGCAGTCTGATTGCTCATCCCGATGGTCGTCTGGCGCTGTGTCATCAAGGCCATCCGGCCATGGCTACTGCCGGTCTTGGCGATGTATTGGCCGGTCTGGTCGGCGCGCTGCTTGCCCAAGGTATGAATGCGTTCGACGCGGCGTGTCTGGCGGTCTGGCTGCACGCCAACGCTGGGGCGCAACAAGGTAAATTCGGCCGTGGGCTGGCGGCCAGTGATCTGATTCCAGCCATTCGTCAGTTGTTGGAGGAGCATGCACCGTGTCTGAAGTAACCCTGTACCTGGCCGATGAACAGGCCATGAGCGACTTTGGCGCACGCATCGCCCGTATCACCCAGGGCCATGGTCTGATCTTTCTCGAAGGCAACCTCGGGATGGGCAAAACCACGCTGTCGCGGGGCATCATTCGCGGTCTGGGGCACGTGGGGGCGGTGAAAAGTCCGACCTTCACGTTGGTCGAGCCCTACGAGATCGGTGACGTCCGGGCGTTTCACTTCGACCTGTATCGCCTGGTCGATCCGGAAGAGCTGGAGTTTCTCGGGATTCGCGACTATTTCGAAGACGACGCCCTGTGCCTGATCGAATGGCCCGATAAAGGTGCAGGCTTTTTGCCAAAGCCTGACCTGACCATTACCATTAGCCCGCAAGACAGCGGACGTTCGCTGACCATTTTATCCCAGGGCTCGCGCGGCGAGGCCTGGTGTGCCGCTTTGGCATTGGAAACCAATTGAATGATGGGGTTAGGTATGCGCTTTCGCGCGTTGGTGGCTGCCGCTGGACTGATGTTGATGGCAGTAACCGTCAACGCTGTGGCCGAGACGAAGGTCAACAGCGTGCGCCTGTGGCGGGCGCCGGACAACACGCGACTGGTGTTCGACCTGACAGGCCCGGTGCAACACAGCGTCTTCACGCTGACCGCGCCGGATCGTCTGGTGATCGACATCAACGGCGCCACCCTCGGCGCGCCGCTGAATGTGCAGACCGCCAATACGCCGATCACCGCCATGCGCTCGGCCCAACGTACGCCGACCGACCTGCGGGTGGTCATCGACCTGAAAAAAGCCGTCACCCCGAAAAGCTTCTCGCTGGCGCCGAATGCGCAATATGGCAACCGTCTGGTGGTCGATCTGTTCGACAACCCGGCTGACGCCGCACCACCGCCGACACCTGCGCCGACCCCAACGGTTGCGACCGTGCCTGCGGTGCCGGTCACCCCGGCCGAGCCTGCGATCAAACTGCCACCGGCCCCGGCCGGCAAGCGCGACATCATTGTGGTGATCGACGCCGGCCACGGTGGCGAAGACCCGGGTGCGTCCGGTTCTCGCGGTCAGCGCGAGAAAGACGTGGTACTGCAGATCGCCCGCGAGTTGCAGCGTCAGGTCAACGGCATGAAAGGCTTCCGCGCCGAACTGACCCGTACCGGCGACTACTTCATCCCGCTGCGCGGCCGTACCGAGATTGCTCGCAAGAAGGGCGCCGACCTGTTCGTCTCGATCCACGCCGACGCCGCGCCGTCTGCTGCGGCCTTCGGTGCGTCGGTGTTCGCCCTGTCCGATCGTGGCGCCACTTCGGAAACCGCCCGTTGGCTGGCCGACAGCGAAAACCGATCCGACCTGATCGGCGGTGCCGGCAACGTTAGTCTCGATGACAAGGACCGGATGCTGGCCGGCGTTCTGCTCGACCTGTCGATGACCGCCTCGCTGACCTCCAGCCTCAACGTCGGCCAGAAAGTCCTGACCAACATTGGCCGGGTCACCCCGCTGCACAAACAGCGCGTGGAACAGGCCGGGTTCATGGTGCTGAAGTCGCCGGACATCCCGTCGATTCTGGTGGAAACCGGCTTCATCTCCAACGCCAACGAAGCAAACAAACTCTCGGCAGCGAGCCACCAGCAGGCGCTGGCGCGTTCGATCAGCAGCGGCGTGCGTCAGTTCTTCCAGCAGAATCCGCCACCGGGCACTTACATCGCCTGGCTGCGTGATTCGGGCAAGATTGCTCAGGGGCCGCGTGATCACCGGGTAGGTCCGGGTGAAACCGTGGCGATGATTGCCGTGCGTTACCAGATTTCGCCGGCCACGTTGCGCAGCGCCAACAATCTGAAAAGCGATGATCTGAAAGTCGGTCAGCACCTGACCATTCCCGGCACCGAACTGGCGTCCAAAGAATGAATCAGGTCCTGAACGCTGCGCGCATCGAACTGCTCAGCCCGCGGCTGGCGAACCAGATCGCCGCCGGTGAGGTGGTCGAACGCCCGGCCTCGGTGATCAAGGAGCTGCTGGAAAACAGCCTCGACTCCGGCGCCAAACGTATCGACGTCGATGTTGAACAGGGCGGCGTCAAACTGCTGCGTGTGCGTGACGACGGCAGCGGTATTTCCGCCGATGACCTGCCGCTGGCCCTGGCGCGTCACGCCACCAGCAAGATCCGCAACCTGGAAGACCTTGAGCAAGTAATGAGCCTGGGTTTCCGGGGCGAGGCTTTGGCATCGATCAGCTCCGTGGCACGTCTGACCCTGACCTCGCGCACCCGAGATGCCGATCAGGCCTGGCAGGTCGAGACCGAAGGCCGTGACATGGCGCCCCGCGTGCAGCCGGCGGCGCACCCGGTCGGCACGTCGGTGGAAGTCCGTGACCTGTTCTTCAACACCCCGGCGCGACGCAAATTCCTCAAGACTGAAAAAACCGAATTCGATCACCTGCAAGAAGTGATCAAGCGTTTGGCGCTGGCGCGTTTCGACGTGGCGTTCCATCTGCGTCACAACGGCAAGACCATCCTCAGCCTGCACGAAGCCCACGATGACGCGGCGCGCGCACGGCGTGTGGCGGCGATCTGCGGTTCGGGCTTCCTTGAGCAGGCGTTGCCGATCGAGATCGAGCGCAATGGCCTGCATTTGTGGGGTTGGGTCGGTCTGCCGACCTTCAACCGCAGTCAGGCGGACTTGCAGTATTTCTTCGTCAACGGCCGTGCGGTGCGCGACAAACTGGTGGCCCACGCGGTGCGTCAGGCTTATCGCGATGTGCTGTTCAATGGCCGGCACCCGACGTTCGCGCTGTTTTTCGAGGTCGACCCGGCAGCAGTAGACGTCAACGTACACCCGACCAAACACGAAGTGCGCTTCCGTGACGGGCGCATGGTGCATGACTTCCTTTATGGCACCTTGCACCGTGCCCTCGGCGATGTGCGGCCGGAAGATCAGCTTGCCGGTTCGGTCACCACCGCGATCGTCCGGCCAACCGGCCTTGAAGCCGGTGAGTTCGGTCCGCAGGGCGAAATGCGTCTGGCGGCCAATGCGCTGCTGGAGCAACCGCAGGCGCAACCGGCGTTCAATACCTCGTCGGGTGCCAGCGCTGGCGGGGCTTATCAGTATCAATACACGCCGCGTCCGCAATCGAGCGTGCCGGTAGCCGAGGCCCAGGCCGCGTACCGCGAGTTTTTTGCGCCGCTGCCCGAGGCCAACACCAATGCATTGCCAGCCGGTCAGGAAGACATTCCGCCGCTGGGCTATGCGCTGGCGCAGCTCAAGGGCATCTACATTCTGTCCGAGAACGCCCAAGGCCTGGTTTTGGTGGACATGCACGCCGCTCACGAGCGGATCATGTACGAGCGTCTGAAGATCGCCATGGCCAGCGAAGGCCTGAGCGGCCAACCGCTGCTGGTGCCGGAATCGCTGGCGGTCAGTCAGCGCGAGGCCGATTGCGCCGAAGAACATGCGGCATGGTTCCAGCGCCTCGGTTTTGAATTGCAGCGCCTTGGACCGGAAACCCTGGCCATCCGGCAGATCCCGGCCCTGCTCAAGCAGGCCGAAGCCAACCGTCTGGTGGGCGATGTACTGTCGGACTTGATGGAATACGGCACCAGCGACCGGATCCAGGCGCATCTGAATGAATTGCTCGGCACCATGGCCTGTCACGGCGCGATCCGCGCCAACCGGCGCCTGGCCCTGCCGGAAATGAACGGCCTGCTGCGCGACATGGAAAATACCGAGCGCAGCGGTCAATGCAACCATGGCCGACCGACCTGGACCCAACTGGGCCTGGACGATCTGGACAAACTGTTCCTGCGCGGTCGTTGATGAGCCAGCTTCCTCCAGCGATTTTCCTGATGGGCCCGACCGCTGCGGGCAAGACCGATCTGGCCATCGAGCTGACCAAGGTACTGCCGTGCGAGCTGATCAGCGTCGATTCGGCGCTGGTCTATCGCGGCATGGACATCGGCACCGCCAAACCGTCCAAAGAACTGCTGGCCGAGTTTCCGCACCGGTTGATCGACATTCTCGACCCGGCCGAAGCCTATTCGGCAGCGGATTTCCGCCGCGATGCGCTCCAGGCCATGGCCGAGATCACCGCACGCGGAAAAATTCCGCTGCTGGTGGGCGGCACGATGCTCTATTACAAGGCTTTGATCGAAGGTCTGGCGGACATGCCGGCGGCCGATCCCGAGGTTCGCGCGCAAATCGAAGAAGAGGCTGCACGCCTTGGCTGGCAGGCCCTGCACGATCAACTGGCGGTCATCGATCCGGAGTCTGCGGCACGCATTCATCCGAACGATCCACAACGACTGAGTCGTGCGCTGGAAGTTTACCGGGTCAGCGGTCAGAGCATGACTGAACTGCGGCTGAAACAATCTGTACAAAGTACCGAAGCGGCCGCATCGGGACTGCAACAATTGCCCTATACTGTCGCGAACCTGGCGATTGCTCCAACTAATCGGCAGGTACTGCACGAGCGCATTAAACAAAGATTCACAAATATGCTGGAACAGGGATTCATCGACGAGGTCGTAGCCCTGCGTAATAGAAGTGACCTGCATGCCGGGTTGCCGTCTATACGTGCGGTAGGCTACCGCCAGGTCTGGGACTTCCTGGATGGCAAGCTGACGTCGGCCGAGATGCAGGAGCGGGGCATCATCGCCACGCGCCAATTGGCCAAACGCCAGTTCACCTGGCTGCGCAGCTGGAAAGATTTACACTGGCTCGACAGTCTGGATTGCGACAATCTGCCACGCGCCTTGAAATACCTTGGGACGATCTCCATATTGAGCTGAGTCCTTGCAATTGCCGTCTATCCTTGGGGGTGTGGCGGCAAAAGCCATCTGTTTACCTATTTTTTATATTGAATCCTTAAAGGAGTGCGGCACATGTCAAAAGGGCATTCGCTACAAGACCCTTACTTGAATACTTTACGTAAAGAGAAAGTGGGGGTTTCCATCTACCTGGTGAACGGGATCAAACTGCAAGGCACGATCGAGTCGTTCGACCAGTTCGTTATCCTGCTGAAGAACACCGTCAGCCAGATGGTTTACAAACACGCTATCTCTACAGTCGTGCCGGTTCGTCCAATTCGTCTGCCAAGCGCAACCGAATCCGAAGCAGGTGACGCTGAGCCAGGTAACGCCTGATAGGAGTCTCCTTTGTTCTTTGAGCGCCACGGTGGTGGTGAACGAGTCATCCTCGTTCACTTGGATGGACAGGACCCTGAGGCGCGCGAAGATCCGCAGGAGTTTCAGGAACTGGCAAATTCGGCTGGCGCCGAGACCGTTGCGTTTTTTAACGTGCCGCGTCATCGGCCAACCGCCAAATACCTGATTGGCAGCGGCAAGGTCGAGGAACTGCGCGACCTGGTCCACGCCGAAGAAGCCGATCTGGTGATCTTCAATCACGTCCTCACGCCCAGTCAGGAACGTAACCTCGAACGTGTTTTCGAGTGTCGCGTGATCGACCGTACCGGTCTGATTCTCGATATTTTCGCCCAACGCGCCCGTACCCATGAGGGCAAGCTCCAGGTAGAACTGGCCCAGCTTGACCACATGAGCACCCGGCTGGTTCGCGGCTGGACTCACCTTGAGCGTCAAGGTGGTGGTATCGGCATGCGCGGCCCGGGTGAAACCCAGCTCGAAACCGACCGGCGACTGCTGCGGGTTCGCCTGCGCCAGATCAAGGGCCGTCTGGAAAAAGTGCGCAGCCAGCGCGAACAGTCGCGTCGTGGCCGCTCGCGTGCGGATATCCCTACCGTGTCTCTGGTGGGATACACCAACGCCGGCAAGTCCACGCTGTTCAATAACGTGACCAAGTCCGACGTGTACGCGGCTGACCAGCTGTTCGCCACGCTCGACCCGACCCTGCGCCGTCTGGATCTGGACGACCTGGGGCCGATTGTCCTGGCCGACACCGTGGGTTTCATCCGCCACTTGCCACACAAACTGGTCGAGGCATTTCGGTCTACGCTCGAAGAGTCGAGCAACTCCGATCTGCTGCTGCACGTGATCGATGCGGCCGAACCGGATCGCATGTTGCAGATCGAGCAGGTGATGGTGGTGCTGGGCGAGATCGGTGCCCAGGACTTGCCGATCCTCGAGGTCTATAACAAACTCGATTTGCTTGAAGGCGTTGAGCCACAAATCCAGCGCGATGAAAACGGCAAGCCCCAGCGGGTCTGGCTGTCGGCGCGTGATGGCACCGGTCTGGAATTGCTCGAGCAGGCGATTGCCGAGTTGTTGGGCAGCGACCTGTTCGTGGGAACCCTGCGCCTGCCTCAGCGGTTCGCGCGTCTGCGTGCGCAGTTCTTCGAACTGGGCGCGGTACAGAAAGAAGAACACGACGAAGAAGGGGTCAGCTTGCTGGCCGTTCGATTGCCACGCTCGGAGCTCAATCGACTGGTGAGTCGTGAAGGCGTTGTGCCGACGGAGTTCATCGAGCAACACACTTTGCAATAAAAGCCTGGCAAAGCGGTTGTGCCGCAACGGCAGGCATTCTGTAGCATTGGTCGGCGCGCCGTGGGTGCGTCTTTGCTTTATCAGATGGAGAGCGCTATGGCTTGGAATGAGCCGGGTGGCAACTCGAACAATCAGGATCCTTGGGGTGGCAAGCGTCGCAACAACGGCGACCGCAAGGGGCCGCCGGATCTCGACGAGGCCTTCCGAAAGCTGCAGGAAAGCCTGAACGGGTTGTTCGGTGGTGGAAAAAAACGCGGTGATGACGGTGGTGGCTCGGGCAAGAGCGGCGGCTTCGGCGGCCTGCTCGGCATCGGCCTTGTCGTGCTGGCGGCCGTCTGGCTGTATAGCGCGGTATATGTCGTGGACGAGCAGGAGCAAGCCGTGGTGCTGCGCTTCGGCAAGTACTACGAGACTGTCGGTCCCGGCCTGAACATCTACTTCCCGCCGATCGACAAGAAGTACATGGAGAACGTCACGCGTGAGCGTGCCTACACCAAGCAGGGCCAGATGCTGACCGAAGACGAGAACATCGTCGAAGTGCCGCTGACCGTGCAGTACAAGATCAGCAACCTGCAGGACTTCGTGCTGAACGTCGACCAGCCGGAAATCAGCCTGCAACATGCGACCGACAGTGCGCTGCGCCATGTGGTGGGTTCCACCGCGATGGACCAGGTGCTGACCGAAGGTCGTGAGCTGATGGCCAGCGAGATCAAGGAGCGTCTGCAACGCTTCCTCGATACCTATCGCACCGGTATCACCGTCACCCAGGTCAACGTACAGAGCGCAGCGGCACCGCGTGAAGTGCAGGAAGCTTTCGATGACGTGATCCGCGCCCGTGAAGACGAGCAGCGTTCGCGCAACCAGGCTGAAACCTACGCCAACGGCGTGGTGCCGGAAGCCCGTGGTCAGGCCCAGCGCATCCTCGAAGATGCCAACGGTTACCGTGACGAAACGGTCTCGCGGGCCAAGGGTGAGGCGGATCGCTTCACCAAGCTGGTTGCCGAGTATCGCAAGGCGCCCGAGGTCACTCGTCAGCGTCTATATCTGGACACCATGCAGGAAGTCTTCAGCAGCACCAGCAAGGTTCTCGTGACCGGCAACAAGAACGGCCAGAGCAACCTGCTTTACCTGCCGCTGGACAAGATGATTCAGAACAGTTCGGGCAGCAATGCACCGGTCACCGGTTCGGCTGCCGCCAGCAACAACACGGACGTCACGCCGCATGTCACTGACGTGCCGCAGTCGCGCACAAGGGAGACCCGCTGATGAGCAATAAATCGCTGATCGCCCTGATCGTTGGCGTTGTCGTGGTACTGGTTGGCTGGAACTGCTTCTACATCGTTGCTCAGACCGAGCGCGCGGTGTTGCTGCAATTCGGTCGCGTGGTTCAGGCTGACGTTCAGCCGGGTCTGCATGTGAAGGTTCCTTACGTTAACCAGGTGCGTAAATTCGACGCGCGTCTGATGACGCTGGATGCACCGACACAACGCTTCCTGACGCTGGAAAAGAAAGCCGTGATGGTCGATGCCTACGCCAAGTGGCGCGTGAAGGATGCCGAGCGCTTCTACACCGCAACGTCCGGCCTCAAGCAAATCGCCGACGAGCGTCTGTCCCGTCGCCTGGAATCGGGCCTGCGTGACCAGTTTGGTAAACGCACCCTGCACGAAGTGGTATCCGGTGAGCGCGATGCGCTGATGGCCGATATCACCGCGTCGCTGAACAAGATGGCGGAGAAAGAGCTGGGTATCGAAGTGGTCGATGTCCGGGTCAAGGCCATCGATCTGCCGAAAGAAGTGAACCGCAGCGTGTTCGAACGTATGAGCACCGAGCGTGAGCGTGAAGCTCGCGAGCACCGCGCCAAGGGTAACGAGCTGGCCGAAGGCATCCGTGCCGACGCCGATCGTCAACGCCGCGTGCTGCTGGCTGAAGCCTATCGTGAATCCGAAGAGATTCGCGGTGACGGTGACGCCCAGGCCGCTGCGATCTACTCCAAGGCCTACGGCCAGGATCAGGAGTTCTACGGTTTCTACCGTAGCCTGCGTGCCTACCGTGAAAGCTTCGCGAACAAATCCGACGTCCTGGTCCTCGACCCAAGCAGCGACTTCTTCCGTTACCTGGAAAAGTCCAAGCCTTGATACGACGTTGACCTGAATCATTCCGCCCGGCGGCTAAAACCTCGGGCGGGGTGATCCTTTGGGAAAACGTGTGTATGATGCGGCAGCCGGGAAATTCCCGGCTTTTTTGCGTCTGCACGTTTGATTGCTGTTTTTGTTGCAGAAGATCGGGTTGAATGGCCCGACAGTTTTTCGAGGAAAGTGATGGGCGAAGCCGGTAACAGGCCTTTCGCCGCGTCGTTCATGCGCGTGCGTTTTGAACGGGCCGGTCATTTTCTGCTTCACTCAAGGCTCGCCCTCGGGCTGGCCGCCCGGATCTAAGGGGAATGGCGTAATGGCAACGGTAGACCGCTGGCTGCTGCCAGATGGCATCGAAGAAGTACTGCCACCGGAAGCGGCGCGCATTGAAGTCGCGCGTCGTCAGGTGTTGGATCTGTTCCAGAGCTGGGGTTACGAGTTTGTCGTGACTCCCCATATCGAGTACCTGGAATCCCTGCTGACCGGCGCGGGCCAGGACCTGGATCTGCGTACCTTCAAGGTCATCGACCCGCAATCGGGCCGGCAGATGGGATTCCGTGCCGACATCACGCCGCAAGTGGCGCGCATCGATGCGCACACCCTGCGTCGCGAAGGCCCGAGCCGTCTGTGCTACGCCGGCAGCGTGCTGCATGCCCAGCCGCGTGCCTTGTCGTCCTCGCGCAGCCCGATCCAGCTGGGTGCCGAGTTGTACGGCGATGCCAGCCCGAGCAGCGATGTCGAAGTCATCAGCCTGATGCTGGCCATGCTGCAGCTGGCCGACGTGCCGGACGTGCACATGGACCTCGGGCATGTCGGCATCTACCGCGGTCTGGCCCAGGCGGCCGGTCTGTCGGGTGAGGTCGAGCAGCAGTTGTTCGACGCGTTGCAACGCAAGGCCATCGACGAGGTCATTACCCTGACCGAAGGCCTGCCGGCCGATCTGTCCGGCATGTTACGCGCGCTGGTCGACCTGTGCGGCGGCCGTGAAGTACTGAGCGCTGCCCGCGAGCGTCTGGCCAATGCGCCGGCGCCGGTACTGGCGGCACTGGAAGACTTGCTGGCGATCGCCGAGCGTCTGTCGGCGCGCTTCCCTGAGCTGCCGCTGTACTTCGATCTGGGCGAGTTGCGCGGTTACCACTACCACACCGGTGTGGTGTTCGCGGTGTTCGTGCCGGGCGTTGGCCAGTCCATCGCTCAGGGCGGTCGTTACGACGACATCGGCGCCGACTTCGGTCGCGCCCGTCCGGCCACCGGCTTCTCCACCGATTTGAAAACCCTGGTGACCCTGGGGCGTGCTGAGATCGAGCTACCGTCTGGCGGTATCTGGATGCCTGACAGTACGGATGCGGCACTCTGGCAGCAGGTTTGCCAGTTGCGCAGTGAGGGTCAGCGTGTCGTTCAGGCATTGCCTGGACAACCTTTGGCCGCCGCCCGTGATGCGGACTGCGACCGGCAATTGATCCAGCAGAACGGGCTTTGGCAAGTATCGCCACTGGCTTCTTGAGTTTTCCTGCCGGCTGAAGCCGGCACCAAGTTTGCGCGAATGAGGACAAGTGTTATGGGTAAGAATGTCGTAGTCCTGGGCACCCAATGGGGTGATGAGGGCAAAGGCAAGATCGTTGATCTGCTGACCGAACATGCTGCCGCCGTAGTGCGCTACCAGGGTGGCCACAACGCCGGTCACACTCTGGTGATCGATGGTGAAAAAACCGTCTTGCACCTGATCCCGTCGGGCGTGCTGCGCGAAGGCGTGCAGTGCCTGATCGGCAACGGCGTGGTGGTTGCACCCGACGCCCTGCTGCGCGAGATCACCAAGCTGGAAGAGAAAGGCGTACCGGTGCGCGAGCGCCTGCGCATCAGCCCTTCCTGCCCGTTGATCCTGTCCTTCCACGTGGCACTGGACCAGGCCCGTGAAAAGGCCCGCGGCGAGCTGAAGATCGGTACGACCGGTCGCGGCATCGGCCCGGCTTACGAAGACAAGGTTGCACGTCGCGGCCTGCGTGTTGGCGATCTGCTCAACATGCCGCGCTTTGAAGACAAGCTGCGTGAACTGGTGGACTACCACAACTTCATGCTGGTCGGTTACTACAAAGAGCCTGCCATCGAGTTCGAAAAGACTCTGGCCGAGTGCAAGGAATACGCCGAGCTGCTCAAGCCGCTGATGCTGGACGTGACTGCCGAGCTGCACGACCTGCGTCGCGCCGGCAAAGACATCATGTTCGAAGGCGCCCAAGGTTCGTTGCTCGACATCGACCACGGTACCTACCCGTACGTGACCAGCTCCAACACCACCGCCGGTGGCGTGGCGACCGGTTCGGGTGTTGGCCCGATGTTCCTGGACTACATCCTGGGCATCACCAAGGCTTACACCACTCGCGTAGGTTCGGGTCCATTCCCGACTGAGCTGTTCGACGAAGTCGGCGCGCACCTGGCCAAGCAAGGTCACGAGTTCGGCGCTACCACCGGCCGTGCCCGTCGTTGCGGCTGGTTCGACGCCGTTATCCTGCGTCGCGCTATCGATGTGAACAGCATCTCGGGCATCTGCCTGACCAAGCTGGACGTACTTGACGGCCTGGAAACCATCAACATCTGCACCGGCTACAAAGATGCACAAGGCAACGCCGTTGCTCCAACTGACGCTGACAGCTACGTAGGCCTGCAGCCTGTGTACGAAGAAGTGCCGGGCTGGACCGAATCGACCGTGGGTGCCAAAACCCTGGAAGAGCTGCCGGCCAACGCTCGTGCCTACATCAAACGCGTTGAAGAGTTGATCGGCGCGCCGATCGACATTATTTCGACGGGTCCGGATCGCAACGAAACCATCGTTCTGCGCCATCCGTTCGCTTGATAAGTCGTTGATGTAAAAACACAAAGGCCCCTTCATCGGGGCCTTTGTCGTTTATGCCTGTTGGACGGCATGACCTTTGCTGTGATTCTGTCTACAAGAGTGCCATCAAATTAATGGCGTCAGAAGTAGAGGGATTCAAAGTGTCAGCCGTTCTCTCACTGTTACAAAGCCGTCTGTTGCGGCCTGTGTTCGTTACCCTTGGTATCGCCCTTTTGGTGCAAGTGCTGGTGGCCGTCGCCCTGACGCGGAGCACCGTCACCGCGCTGGAAGCCGATCTCGGCTCTCGTCTGGGCGCCGACAGCCAGAAGTTGTCCGGTGAACTGGAGCAGGCCGGGCGCGAAGTCACGTCGAGCCTCGACAACCTCTCCTCGAGTACCCGTCAGCGTCTTACCGCCGGTCTTTCCTCGCGTCTGAAGGAAGAGCAGGCGCAACTGCGTGCGACTCTGGAAAAAGACCTGAAGGATTCGGCCAATGACATGGCCCAGTTGCTGGCCTCGGTGGCGCCTCGCGCCATGTGGGACAGCGACGTGCCGACCTTGTCCGAGTTCGCCCGCCGGGCCCAGCGCAATCCCAACGTGCTGTTCGTGGTGTATGACGACGCCACCGGCCAGCATCTGACCCGCTACCTCAACCGCGAAAACCCGATCAACAAGGCCCTTTTGGAAAAAGGCCAGGGTGAGCGGGCGCTGGATAAAGTGCTGGATGCGGCGAAGAACGATCCGTCGGTCTACTACCTCGAAGCCTCGATCAACCCCAATGGCGTGGAAATCGGCAAGGTGCTGATGGGTGTCTCGACTGCTTCGGTCGAAACCGATCTGGCGGCGCTCGATCAGCGCTTCACGGCGTTGATTGCCAGCAGCGATCAACTGGTCGGTGACAGCCTCAAAGGCGCTGCTGCCGACAGCGCCACCGCCATGCGCGCGCGCCTGCAATCGGCGCAATCCACGGCTGCTGAAATGAAGGCCAACACCACCAGTACAGTGCAGGACGCAGCAGCAACTCTGCGCTGGCGTATCGGCATGGGCCTGGCGCTGGTCGGTGCCGGGGTGCTGTTGCTGCTGGCGGTGGTGCTCGGTCATCGAGTGGTCAATCGCCTGAAGATGCTCAACGCCGCCATGGATGATCTGGCAGCAGGTGAGGGCGATCTGACCAAACGCGTGCAGATCAACAGCAAGGACGAAATCGGCGACATGGCGTCGGCGGTCAACCGCTTTGTGGACAAGTTGCAGCCGATCGTGCGCGAGGCCGGGGATGTGGCTCAGCGTACCGGTGTGGAAATCGGTGCGATGACCTTGCGCAATGCCGGTGCCGATGCGGCGGCCGGGATGCAGCGTGATGAAGTGGCCGAAAGTCTGCGGGCCCTGTCGCAAATGGCCGATGAAGCTCAATCGGAAAGCCATGCGATGCAGGCTGCGTTGAAGCAGGTGGTGGATATTCGCCAGGCCACCGACGAGAACACTCGCACTTCGGCCAAGGTCGGCAGCCTGATCGAGGCGCTGGCGGGGCAGGTCGATACCGGGGCGAAAGTCATCGAGCGGCTGGCGCAGCAGAGCGAGCAGATCGAAGTGGTGCTGACCGTGATTCACGGCATCGCCGAGCAGACCAACCTGCTGGCGCTCAACGCGGCCATCGAAGCGGCCCGGGCCGGCGAGACCGGTCGCGGGTTTGCAGTGGTGGCGGATGAAGTCCGCGCGTTGGCGAGCAAGACCCAAAGCTCCACGGGCGACATTCAGGCGCATATCGTGGCGCTGCAGCAGGGTGCCCGTGAGGCGGTCGAGGCGATCGGTCAGGCCGGGCGTCAGGCCAGCGAAGGTTTGCTGGTGCTGCGTGACAGCGCACGGTTGCAGCAATCGGTGCAGGCGTCGGTCGAGCAGGTGCATGCGGCGATTGGCCTGGCAACTCAGGCAGCGGCCCATCAGGCGCAGGGCGCGCAGGCCGTGCGTGGGCGGGTCGAGACGATTCATGCCCAGGCAGAGAAAGCTGCGCAGGCGGTGGTCGAGACCACGGCCAGCGGCAAGGTGCTGGATGGTCTGGCGGCGCAGCTCAAGGCGAGTCTGGGGCAGTTCCGGGCCTGATCTCGCGGGCAAAAAAAATCGCAGCCTCGGCTGCGATTTTTCTATCGGCTTAAATACATCCGGGTCGTCAGCAGATACACCGGCAATCCCGACACCACAATCAACAACGCCGCATAGGGCGCTGCGGCTGCGAACTCGACATTCGCGGTGTGCGCCCAGACTTCGGTCGCTAATGTGTTGAGCCCCGTCGGACTCAACAGCAGTGTCGCCGTCAGTTCTTTCATGGCATCCAGAAACACCAGAGCGAACGCCGCACCCAGTGCCGGGAAGATGATCGGCAGGGTCACTCGACAGAACGCCGTGAATGAAGAAGCGCCCAGAGTGCGGGCGGCTTCTTCGAGTTGCGGAGCCGCCTTGTTCAACGCCGTGCGGATCGGCGCCTGAGCGAGCGGCAGAAACAGCAGCGCATAAGCGATCAGCAACAGCGCGGAGGTCTGGTACAGCGCCGGCACGTAATGCAGGGCGAAATACACCAGCGTCAGGGCGATCACCAATCCCGGCAGGGCGTGCAGCAGATAGGGCAGGCGCTCGGCCCAGATCGCCAGCTGACCTTTATAGCGCACCACCAGCAGTCCGACCGGTACCGCCAGCACCAGACACAATCCCGCGCCACCCAGCGATAGTGCCAGTGACGACAGCAATGCTTCGGTGATTGCTGCCACCGGGAAGGCTGCTGACGACCCCACGGCGAGCCAGTAGGCCAGCATGCCCAGCGGAATCCCGCTGCCGACAATCGCCAGCATCAGGCAATACAGCTGACCGGCAATCGCCCAAGGCCCGAGTCGCACTTGTTCAGCCCGACGCGCCGCGCCCTGGCCAGTGCGCACATGACGGCCCTTGCCGCGCACGCGCAACTCCAGCCACAACAGCATCAGGCACAGCGCCAGCAACACTGCCGACAGCATTGCCGCGTTGGCATTGCTGAATTCCAGTTCGAATTGCTGATAGATCGCGGTGGTGAAGGTTTGCAGGCCGATGATCGACAGTGCGCCGAATTCCACCAGCATGTGCAATGCGATCAGCAATGAGCCGGCCAGCAGCGAAGGCCAGAGCAGGGGCAGGGTGACGCGGAAAAACACGCCCCAGCGATTCTGGCCCAGCGTCCGTGCCGATTCTTCAAGGGAGGGATCAAGATTGCGCAGTGTGGCGGCCACCGGCAGAAAGATCAGCGGGTACTTCGACAGGCTCATCACCAGGATTGCCCCGCCGAGGCCTTCGAACTGCGCGCTGAGCGAAACCCAGGTGAAGCTGCTGACAAATGCCGGCACCGCGAACGGCAGGCAAAGAATCACGCCCCACAGCCGTCGGCCCGGCAGATTGCTGCGCTCCAGCAACCACGCCAGTGACAGGCCGATCACGCCACAGGTCACGGTTACGCCAACCATCAGCGCCAGCGTGTTGCGCAGCAGGCTGAACACATACGGGCGCCACAGCAAGTGCAGCGCCTCGGACCAGCCTGCTTGCCAGGCTTTGAGCCCGACATAGGCCAGCGGCAACAGGCTCATGACCACCAGCAACAACACCGGCAGCACCAGCCAGATCGACGGCCGCTTGCGCCGTGGCACGTAACCCCCGCGTGTAGCGGGGGCGGATAACGATGCGGTCATCAGTTCAGGCCAACTTCGCGTTCCAGCTCCAAAGCTTCTTCGGCATTACCGAGATCGGCCGGCGTGACGTCCGGCGCTTCCAGTTCACTGAAAGGTTTGAGGCCGCGATCCGATTCCATGCCTTTATGCAGCGGGTATTCGGCGGTGGTCTGGGTGATCACGCGCTGGCCTTCTTCGCTGGCCATGTAGGCGAGGAATTGCTGGGCTTCTTTTGGATGTTTGCTGGATTTCAGCACGGCTGCGCTGGACACGGTGATCAGGCCGCCAACGTCACCGCCGGTGAAGTAATGCAGTTTCGAATCAAGCTGGCCTTTTTCCCGTTGCAGGGCGAACCAGTAATAGTTGTTCACCAGCACGGTGGCGACTTCGCCGTTTTCCACAGCCTTGAGGGCGACCATGTTGTTGCTGTAGGTCTTGCCGAAGGCGCGCAGACCGGTCAGCCATTCTTCGGCGGCTTCGCGGCCGTGTTTCTTGATGATGGCGACAGCCTGTTCCTGGAACGCGCCGCTGGTCGGTACGAAACCGACCTTGCCTTGCCACTGCGGGTCGGCGAAATCCAGTACCGATTTCGGCAAATCCTTTTCATCGACCAGTTTCGGGTTGAAGGCCACTACACGAACCCTGGCGGTGACGCCGATCCAGGTGCCGTTACCGGCGACGTATTCTTTCGGCAGAACGGCGAGGGTCGCGTCGTCGGCCTTGGCCAGCAGGCCTTGCTCGCCGAGGTTGTTCAGCGGCGGGGATTCTTCGGTGTAGATGACGTCGGCGGGGGAGCGGTCGCCTTCTTCGATGATCTGGCTGGCCAGCTGATTGCTGCTGCCCTTGCGGACATTGACGTGAATGCCGGTCTTGGCTTCGAAGGCTTTGGCGATCGCGTCGCCGACTTCCTTGTGTTGACCGTTATAGAGAGTCAGGGAAACCGCGTCGGCAGCCTGGGTGAGGGGGGTGGCGAGTGCCAGGCCGAGCAGGGTGAAGGTCAAGCCGCGGCGCAGGGTATTTCGAAACATCATTCGCAGGGTTCCTCACTGTCGCATTGCAAAAACTTGCAACAATGATAAACGATATTGTTTCTCAAGTGCGCCTTGCGGGGAGGGGGTTGGTCTGGTAGGCGTTGGGGCTCAGACTTTTCCAGACCCCGGAAACGCAAAAACCCGCTTTCGCGGGTTTTTGTGAGATTCAAGATCGTGACCTTGAATTTGAATTGGTGCCCAGAAGAAGACTCGAACTTCCACGACCGTAAGGTCACCAGCACCTGAAGCTGGCGTGTCTACCAATTTCACCATCTGGGCTTCATCTTCAGCGTTGCCGCTGTTGATGTGGCGCACTATACGGAGCGCCTTTTGATCTGTAAACCCCTGATTTGATTTTAATAAATCATTTTCAGAAAAAAGGCGGGGCGCAGAATGCAAAAAACCCGCTTCCGCGGGTTTTTGTGTGAGTCTTGAAACTGATCTAGTCTCAAACTCGAAATTGGTGCCCAGGAGAAGACTCGAACTTCCACGACCGTAAGGTCACCAGCACCTGAAGCTGGCGTGTCTACCAATTTCACCACCTGGGCATCTCGTCAACGTGTGTACGTCGTCGATGGCGCGCACTATACGGAGCGCCTTTTTAACTGTAAACCCCTGCCAGCAAAAAAAATGATTTTTTTTACCAGCGGTGTTCAAAACGCCCTCCAAGCGTCGATACAAGGCTCCAGACGCGCCTTATATAGTCGGAAATTTCCCGTTTGATGGCGCCTATGCCAAACTAACCCGCATATAGACAAGGTGAAAACTCTCTAATGGCCGATTGGCAGTCCCTCGATCCCGAGGCCGCTCGTGAAGCGGAAAAATATGAAAACCCTATTCCCAGCCGCGAACTGATCCTTCAGCACCTTGCTGATCGGGGTTCGCCTGCTGCCCGCGAGCAACTGGTCGAAGAGTTTGGTCTGACCACAGAAGACCAGATCGAAGCCCTGCGCCGCCGCCTGCGCGCCATGGAGCGCGACGCTCAACTGATCTACACCCGCCGTGGCACGTATGCGCCGGTGGACAAGCTCGACCTGATCCTCGGCCGCATCAGCGGTCACCGCGACGGTTTCGGCTTCCTGGTGCCGGATGACGGCTCCGACGACCTGTTCATGAGTCCGGCGCAAATGCGTCTGGTGTTCGATGGCGACCGTGCCCTGGCCCGTGTGTCCGGCCTGGACCGTCGCGGTCGTCGCGAAGGCGTGATCGTCGAAGTGGTGTCCCGTGCCCACGAGAGCATCGTCGGCCGTTACTTCGAAGAAGGCGGTATCGGCTTCGTCGTTGCGGACAACCCGAAGATCCAGCAGGAAGTGCTGGTCACCCCGGGCCGCAACGCCAACGCCCAGATCGGTCAGTTCGTCGAGGTGAAAATCACCCACTGGCCGACCCCGCGCTTCCAGCCGCAAGGTGACGTGATCGAAGTCGTCGGCAACTACATGGCGCCGGGCATGGAAATCGATGTCGCCCTGCGTACCTACGACATTCCCCACGTCTGGCCTGAAGCCGTTCTGAAGGAAGCCGGCAAGCTCAAGCCGGAAGTTGAAGAGAAAGATAAAGAGAAGCGCGTCGACCTGCGCCATCTGCCGTTCGTCACCATCGACGGCGAAGATGCCCGCGACTTCGACGACGCGGTCTACTGCGAAGCCAAACCAGGCAAACTGCGCCTGTTCTCCGGCGGCTGGAAGTTGTACGTGGCGATTGCCGACGTTTCCAGCTACGTGAAGATCGGTTCGGCTCTGGACAATGAAGCCCAGGTGCGCGGCAACTCGGTGTACTTCCCCGAGCGCGTGGTGCCGATGCTGCCGGAGCAGCTCTCCAACGGCCTGTGCTCGCTGAATCCACATGTCGATCGTCTGGCCATGGTTTGCGAGATGACCATCTCCAAGTCCGGCGAAATGACCGACTACTGCTTCTATGAAGCGGTGATCCATTCCCACGCTCGTCTGACCTACAACAAGGTCAGCGCGATGCTGGAAACGCCGAAGGCTACCGAAGGTCGCAAGCTGCGCGGTGAATACACCGACGTCTTGCCGCACCTCAAACAGCTCTACGCGCTGTACAAGGTATTGCTGGCTGCCCGTCACGTGCGTGGCGCGATCGATTTCGAAACGCAGGAAACCCGGATCATCTTCGGTTCCGAGCGCAAGATTGCCGAAATCCGTCCGACCACCCGTAACGATGCACACAAGCTGATCGAGGAATGCATGCTGGCGGCCAACGTGGCCACCGCCGAATTCCTGAAGAAGCACGAAATCCCTGCGCTGTACCGCGTCCACGATGGCCCGCCACCGGAGCGTCTGGAAAAACTGCGCGCGTTCCTCGGTGAGCTCGGTCTGTCCCTGCACAAAGGCAAGGATGGTCCATCGCCGAAGGACTATCAGGCCCTGTTGGCCAGCATCAAGGACCGCCCGGATTTCCACCTGATCCAGACCGTGATGCTGCGCTCCCTGAGCCAAGCGGTGTACAGCGCCCAGAACGAAGGCCACTTCGGCCTGAATTACGAAGCCTATACCCACTTCACCTCGCCGATCCGTCGTTACCCGGACCTGCTCACGCACCGGGCGATCCGCAGCGTGATCCATTCGAAACAGGATACTCCGCACGTTCGTCGTGCCGGGGCGATGACCATTCCGAAGGCGCGCATCTATCCGTACGACGAAGCAGCGCTGGAGCAACTCGGCGAGCAGTGCTCGATGAGCGAGCGCCGTGCCGATGAAGCGACCCGCGACGTAGTGAACTGGCTCAAGTGCGAGTTCATGAAAGACCGCGTGGGCGAATCGTTCCCGGGCGTGATCACCGCCGTGACCGGTTTCGGCCTGTTCGTCGAGCTGACCGATATCTACGTCGAAGGTCTGGTGCACGTTACGGCGCTGCCGGGCGACTACTACCACTTCGACCCTGTGCATCACCGCCTGGCGGGCGAGCGCACCGGTCGCAGCTTCCGTCTTGGCGATACCGTTGAAGTGCGCGTGATGCGCGTCGATCTCGACGAGCGCAAGATAGACTTCGAGATGGCTGAAAAAACCATCAGCGCGCCGATCGGCCGCAAGAAGCGTGGCGCCGAAACGACTGCTCCTGCAGCCAAGGTTGTGGAAGAAAAAGCTCCGGCAAAATCCACCAGCCGTCGTCCGGCCAAGGAAAAGGTTGCCGAGGCTTATCGCCCGAGCGACGCCGTGGCGAAAAACGCCGAGCTGCGCAAAAGCCGTGAAATGAAGAAGGCCTTGCTGGCCGACGCCAAAAACGGTGGTAAAGCGGCGTCCGGGGGAAAGACCGGACGGTCGGCGCCTGAAAAGGCCTCCGGCGGCAAGCCAGCCAAACCGAGCAAACACCGTAAAGGCCCGCCGAAAGCGGGTTCCGCTCCAGCCAAAAGTGGCGGGGCGCGTAAACCGAAGGCGAAGTCATGAGTCAGTTGGAAAAAATCTACGGCGTTCACGCGGTAGAAGCGTTGCTGCGTCACCACCCTAAACGCGTCAAGCAGATCTGGCTGGCTGAAAGCCGCAACGATCCGCGCGTGCAGACGCTGATCGAGCTGGCCAACGAAAACCGGGTTCAGATCGGTCAGGCCGAGCGCCGTGAAATGGATGCCTGGGTCGAAGGCGTGCACCAGGGCGTGGTGGCGGACGTCAGTCCGAGCCAGGTCTGGGGCGAAGCGATGCTCGACGAGCTGCTCGATCGCACCGAAGGCGCACCGCTGTTGCTGGTGCTCGACGGCGTGACCGACCCGCACAACCTTGGCGCCTGCCTGCGTTCGGCGGATGCTGCCGGTGCGCTGGCGGTCATCGTGCCAAAAGACAAGTCGGCCACCCTGACCCCTGTGGTGCGTAAAGTGGCTTGCGGCGCGGCGGAAGTGATTCCGCTGGTGGCCGTCACCAACCTTGCGCGCACCCTGGAAAAGCTTCAGCAGCGTGGGTTGTGGATTGTCGGCACGGCGGGTGAGGCCGAGGTCAGCATCTATGACCAGGACCTGACCGGCCCGACCATCCTGATCATGGGCGCAGAAGGCAAAGGCATGCGTCGCCTGACCCGCGAGCATTGCGATTACCTGGTACACCTGCCGATGGCTGGTAGCGTCAGCAGTCTCAACGTCTCGGTTGCGACCGGCGTGTGCCTGTTCGAAGCCCAGCGCCAACGCGGTGCGAAGGCCAAGGCAGCTGCCAAAAAAGCTTAAGCATCACGCCTTTCAAAATGTGGGAGCGAGCCTGCTCGCGAAGCGGAGTTACATTCAGCATCATTGTTGGATGTTAAGCCGCCATCGCGAGCTGGCTCGCTCCCACAGTGCTTTGTGGGGTGACCCGGATTGGTGACTGTTCAAATAATCACCAATTGCCTTGCACCTCTTCAGTCCCTTCTCTACAATTGCGCCCCTTGCTGTGGCGGCAGGCATGCATGTGCCCCGCGCCAGCAAGTCCATAAGTGTCATTCACTCCTTGTCTGACCGTTTTTGAGCGGCAGGCTACAACCCGTAAGGAGCATTCATGCGTCATTACGAAATCATCTTTCTGGTCCACCCTGACCAGAGCGAGCAAGTCGGCGGCATGGTTGAGCGTTACACCAAGCTGATCGAAGAAGACGGCGGCAAAATCCACCGTCTGGAAGACTGGGGCCGTCGTCAACTGGCCTACGCAATCAACAATGTTCACAAGGCTCACTACGTGATGCTGAACGTTGAGTGCACCGGCAAGGCCCTGGCCGAGCTGGAAGACAACTTCCGCTACAACGATGCTGTGATCCGTAACCTGGTCATCCGTCGCGACGAAGCCGTTACCGGCCAGTCCGAGATGCTCAAGGCTGAAGAAAACCGCAGTGAGCGCCGTGAGCGTCGCGAACGTCCTGAGCACGATGGCAGCGCCGATGGCGATGACAGCGATAGCGACAGCGACAACAGCGATAACGCTGACGAGTAATCCACGGACCTTTTAAGGAGCCTATCAAATGGCACGTTTCTTCCGTCGTCGTAAATTCTGCCGCTTCACCGCTGAAGACGTGAAGGAGATCGATTACAAAGATCTCAACACTCTGAAAGCCTACGTATCCGAGACCGGCAAAATCGTTCCAAGCCGCATCACCGGTACCAAAGCTCGTTATCAGCGTCAGCTGGCCACCGCTATCAAGCGCGCCCGCTTCCTGGCCCTGCTGGCCTACACCGACAGCCACGGCCGCTGAGACCGGGCAGTCGACAAGTAGCAAAGGATTGAATGCATGCGTGCCTTAGCTGAGTTCATCATGCGCGGCCGTATGCAGGCCACTCTCGTAGTGGCCGGGTGTGCAACATTGCCGTTGTTGTATTGGTTGGGTGCTGCCGCCGGGAGCCTGGTGCTTCTGCGGCGCGGATTGACCGACGCCCTGGGCGTCGTGTCGCTGGGACTGCTGCCGGCATTGATATGGTGGTTGTATGCCGATGACCCACGGGCACTTCTGGTGCTGCTGGGGTCTTCGGGGCTTGCGCTGGTGTTGCGCGCAAGCGAGTCCTGGGTCCGCACGCTGCTGGTCAGCGTAGCCATGGGGCTGGTGTTTTCAGTGGTGCTCGGGGCGGCGTTTGCGCCCCAGATCGAGATGCTGGCGCAGGCCTTGGTAAAGGTCATGCCCGCGCTTCTCGGTGATGCCTACCAACAATTGTCGGTAGACGAGCAGGCGCGTTTCGCGTCGCTGATCGCACCGGTCCTGACCGGCCTGATTGCGGCCTTGTTGCAGATCGTCAGCGTGCTGAGCCTGATTGTCGGGCGTTACTGGCAGGCGTTGTTGTACAACCCGGGTGGTTTTGGTCGCGAGTTTCGCGCCATCCGGATCCCGCTGGGACCGGCGATGTTACTGCTGGCGTTGATGCTTCTGGGCCCGAATCTCGGTGCACAGATGGCCATGTTGACGCCGTTGTGCAGTGTACCGCTGGTGTTCGCCGGGCTGGCCCTGATTCACGGGCTGGTGGCGCAAAGGCGACTGGCCGGTTTCTGGCTGGTGGGGTTGTACGTGACGCTGTTGCTGTTCATGCAGCTGATCTATCCGTTGCTCGTGGTTCTGGCCATTGTCGACAGCCTGATTGATTTTCGCGGTCGGGTGTCGAAAGACACCGATAACGCGAACGGTGAAGGTTAAAAGTTAAGAGGATTTCCACATGCAACTGATCCTTCTGGAAAAAATCGCCAACCTGGGCAACCTGGGCGACAAAGTAAACGTTAAGGCCGGTTACGGCCGTAACTACCTGCTGCCTTTCGGCAAAGCCACCGCTGCGACCGCTGCCAACCTGGCTGCGTTCGAAGAGCGTCGCGCTGAGCTGGAAAAAGCCGCCGCAGACCGTAAAGCATCGGCTGAAAGCCGTGCTGCCCAACTGGCCGAGCTGGAAGTGACCATCACTGCCACCGCTGGCGACGAAGGCAAGCTGTTCGGTTCGATCGGTACTCACGACATCGCTGACGCACTGACCGCCTCCGGCGTTGAAGTTGCGAAAAGCGAAGTTCGTCTGCCGAACGGCACCATCCGCAACGTGGGTGAATTCGACGTGGCTGTGCACCTGCACGCCGAAGTTGAAGCCACCGTACGCGTTGTCGTGGTAGCAGCTTAAGCAACACCCTGATCGACTGGCGGCTTGTCCGTCAGACGGTTAACATCGGGCACGATCCTGTTTACAGGTCGTGCCCTTTGTCTTTCTGCACTCCCTGCTTTTCCTGATTAAAAAGTGGCCATGAACGAAATCTCCGCTCCCGAGCAATACGATCTGCAAACCGCCGCGCTGAAGGTGCCGCCGCATTCCATCGAGGCCGAACAGGCCGTGCTCGGTGGTCTGATGCTGGACAACAACGCATGGGAACGTGTGCTCGATCAAGTCTCCGACGGCGATTTCTACCGACATGACCACCGTCTGATTTTCCGTGCGATCGCCAAACTGGCCGATCAGAACCTGCCGATCGACGTCGTGACCCTTGCCGAGCAACTGGACAAGGAAGGTCAGACCTCGCAGGTCGGCGGCCTCGGTTACCTTGGCGAGCTGGCGAAAAACACGCCGTCCGTCGCCAACATCAAGGCCTATGCGCAGATCGTCCGCCAGCGTGCGACGTTGCGTCAGCTGATCGGTATCAGCACCGAAATTGCCGACAGCGCCTTCAACCCCGAAGGCCGCACCGCCGAGGAAATCCTCGACGAAGCCGAGCGGCAGATTTTCGCGATTGCCGAGGCCCGGCCAAAAACCGGCGGTCCGGTGGGCGTGAATGACCTGTTGACCAAGGCCATCGACCGCATCGACACCCTGTTCAACACCGCCGACTCGATCACCGGCCTGTCCACCGGCTACACCGACCTCGACGAGAAGACCAGCGGCCTGCAACCGGCCGACTTGATCATCGTCGCCGGCCGTCCGTCGATGGGTAAGACCACCTTCGCGATGAACCTGGTGGAAAACGCCGTACTGCGCAGCGACAAGGTGGTGCTGGTGTACTCCCTCGAGATGCCAGGTGAATCGCTGATCATGCGTATGCTGTCGTCCCTCGGTCGTATCGACCAGACCAAGGTGCGTTCCGGCCAGCTGGAAGACGACGACTGGCCGCGCCTGACCTCGGCGGTCAACCTGCTCAACGACCGCAAGCTGTTCATCGATGACACCGCCGGCATCAGCCCGTCGGAGATGCGTGCCCGGACCCGGCGTCTGGTGCGCGAGCACGGCGACATCGGCCTGATCATGATCGACTACCTGCAGCTGATGCAGATCCCCGGCTCCAGCGGTGACAACCGGACCAACGAGATTTCCGAGATCTCCCGATCCCTGAAAGCCCTGGCCAAGGAATTCAACTGCCCGGTAGTCGCCCTGTCACAGCTCAACCGTTCCCTGGAACAACGTCCCAACAAGCGTCCGGTGAACTCCGACTTGCGGGAATCCGGAGCGATCGAGCAGGACGCCGACGTGATCATGTTCGTGTACCGGGACGAGGTGTATCACCCGGAAACCGAACACAAGGGCATCGCCGAAATCATCATCGGCAAGCAGCGGAACGGCCCGATCGGCTTCATCCGCCTGGCCTTCATTGGCAAGTACACCC
Organism: Pseudomonas sp. 9.2(2024); assembly: GCF_039695385.1. NCBI lineage: Bacteria > Pseudomonadati > Pseudomonadota > Gammaproteobacteria > Pseudomonadales > Pseudomonadaceae > Pseudomonas > Pseudomonas sp. 9.2(2024). The sequence goes on from NZ_CP155585.1 coordinate 867,103, forward strand.
GCTTCGAAAACCTCGCGCCGGGCAGCTATAACTTCGACGACGACGAGTAAGTCTGTCGTCGTCTGAAAGCCCCTGATATTTCCGACCACAGCCGTCGGAATTGGTCATTTTTTGTGCTATATTCCGCGCCCGCGATTTTGCACCTCAACACCGGTCATCGACATGCAAGCAGCCAAGCCGTTATTTGACTATCCAAAATACTGGGCCGAATGTTTCGGGCCGGCGCCATTCCTGCCGATGAGCAGGGAGGAGATGGATCAGCTTGGCTGGGATTCCTGCGACATCATCATTGTTACGGGAGATGCCTACGTCGATCACCCGTCGTTCGGCATGGCGATCATCGGCCGGCTGCTGGAGTCGCAAGGCTTCCGCGTCGGGATCATCGCGCAGCCTAACTGGCAGTCCAAAGACGACTTCATGAAGCTCGGCGAGCCGAACCTGTTCTTCGGCGTCGCGGCCGGCAACATGGACTCGATGATCAACCGCTACACCGCGGACAAGAAAATCCGTTCCGACGACGCCTACACCCCGGGTGGCATGGCGGGCAAACGTCCGGATCGCGCGAGCCTGGTCTATAGCCAGCGCTGCAAGGAAGCCTACAAGCACGTGCCGATAGTGCTCGGCGGCATCGAAGCCTCCCTGCGCCGCATCGCCCACTACGACTACTGGCAGGATCGCGTGCGCAACTCGATCCTGATCGACGCCAGCGCCGACATCCTGCTGTACGGCAACGCCGAGCGCGCGATTGTCGAAGTCGCCCAGCGTCTGTCCTACGGTCACAAGATCGAAGACATCACCGATGTGCGCGGCACCGCGTTCATCCGTCGCGACACGCCGGCGGGCTGGTACGAAGTCGACTCCACGCGCATCGACCGTCCGGGCAAGATCGACAAGATCATCAACCCGTACGTCAACACCCAGGACACTCAGGCCTGCGCGATCGAGCAGGAGAAGGGTCCGGTTGAAGATCCGGAAGAAGCCAAGGTCGTGCAGATCCTGGCCAGCCCGAAAATGACCCGCGACAAGACCGTGATCCGCCTGCCGTCGATGGAAAAGGTGCGTAACGACCCGGTCCTGTACGCCCACGCCAACCGCGTGCTGCATCTGGAAACCAACCCGGGCAACGCCCGTGCGCTGGTGCAGAAGCATGGCGAGATCGACGTCTGGTTCAACCCGCCTCCGATTCCGATGACCACCGAAGAAATGGACTACGTGTTCGGCATGCCTTACGCACGTGTTCCGCACCCTGCGTACGGCAAGGAAAAGATCCCGGCCTACGACATGATCCGTTTCTCGGTAAATATCATGCGGGGCTGCTTCGGTGGCTGCACTTTCTGCTCGATCACTGAGCACGAAGGCCGGATCATCCAGAACCGTTCCGAAGAGTCGATCATTCGCGAAATCGAAGAGATCCGCGACAAGGTGCCGGGTTTCACAGGCGTCATTTCCGACCTCGGCGGCCCGACCGCGAACATGTACCGCATCGCCTGCAAGAGCCCGGAAATCGAATCCGCGTGCCGCAAGCCGTCCTGCGTGTTCCCGGGCATCTGCCCGAACCTGAACACCGACCACTCGTCGCTGATTCAGCTGTACCGCAGCGCCCGTGCCTTGCCGGGTGTGAAGAAGATTTTGATCGCCTCCGGCCTGCGTTACGACCTCGCGGTCGAATCGCCGGAGTACGTCAAGGAGCTGGTGACCCACCACGTCGGTGGTTACCTGAAGATCGCCCCGGAACACACCGAGGAAGGTCCGCTCAACCAGATGATGAAACCGGGGATCGGCACCTACGATCGCTTCAAGCGCATGTTCGAGAAGTACACCAAGGAAGCCGGGAAAGAGCAGTACCTGATTCCGTACTTCATCGCCGCGCACCCGGGCACCACCGACGAAGACATGATGAACCTGGCCCTGTGGCTCAAGGGCAACGGCTTCCGTGCCGACCAGGTGCAGGCGTTCTACCCGTCGCCGATGGCCACCGCTACCGCGATGTACCACTCGGGCAAGAACCCGCTGCGCAAGGTCACCTACAAGAGCGACGGCGTGACCATCGTCAAGAGCGAGGAGCAGCGTCGTCTGCACAAGGCGTTCCTGCGTTATCACGACCCGAAAGGCTGGCCGATGCTGCGTGAAGCGCTGACCCGCATGGGCCGCGCCGACCTGATCGGGCCGGGCAAGCACCAGTTGATCCCGCTGCATCAGCCGGCCACCGACAGCTACCAGAGTGCCCGTCGCAAGAACTCGACGCCGGCCGGCAGCCACAAGGTCGCGAAAGAGAAGACCACCAAGATCCTCACCCAGCACACCGGTCTGCCTCCACGCGCCAGCGACGGCGGCAATCCTTGGGACAAGCGTGAACAGGCCAAGGCCGCGGCATTCGCCCGCAACCAGCAGGCCGCCAAGGAGCGCAAGGAAGCCGCGAAAGGCAAAGGGCCGAAACCGGCACGCAAGCCGGTCGTACCGCGCTAAAGAGAACGCCAACCTTCGGGTTGGCGTTTTGCATTTAGGAGCTAAATGATCGTTCCCACGTCGAACCGTCTGCGTGGGAATGCCTCCAGGGACGCAGAGCGTCACGGGCTGCATTCCTACGCGGGAGCGTGGGAACGATCAAGTATCCGGCCGCTTTCGCAACATTTGCGTGCAACTGTGCCAAACCATTTCAACGCATCGCCCGATTTTGGTGCTGTACTGCCCTAAGCATTCCGGGAAAGCGCCCAAGCCTCTGCATGGCATAAGTCTTGCGCGCTTTCGAATACGCTTGGGCTCGCAGGAGGCACGCCGTGTCGATTCATGTCGCATTGCATCACGTCACGCATTACCGCTACGACCGCGCTGTCGAACTCGGCCCGCAGATCGTGCGTTTGCGCCCGGCTGCCCACAGCCGCACGCGGATTCTGTCCTATTCACTGAAAGTCTCGCCCGAGCAGCACTTCATCAACTGGCAGCAGGACCCCCAGGGCAACTACCTCGCACGGCTGGTGTTCCCCGAGAAAACCGCCGAACTGCGGATCGAGGTCGATCTGCTGGCCGAGATGGCGGTGTTCAACCCGTTCGACTTTTTCCTCGAGCCCTACGCCGAGAAAATCCCCTTCGCCTACGCCGCCGATGAACGCAAGGAGCTGGCGCCGTACCTCGAAACCCTGCCGCTGACGCCGAAATTCAAGGCCTATCTGGATGCCATCGACCGTACGCCGTTGCCGGCCGTGGATTTTCTGGTGGCGCTCAATCAGCGCCTGAGCGAAGACATCAATTACCTGATCCGCATGGAGCCGGGGGTGCAAACCCCGGAACACACTCTTGAACACGCCTCCGGCTCCTGCCGGGATTCGGCGTGGCTGCTGGTGCAACTGCTGCGCAATCTCGGGCTGGCGGCGCGTTTCGTCTCCGGTTATCTGATTCAACTGACCGCCGACGTGAAAAGCCTCGACGGCCCGTCCGGCACCGAAGTGGATTTCACCGACCTGCACGCGTGGTGCGAGGTGTATCTGCCCGGCGCCGGCTGGATCGGCCTTGATGCGACCTCCGGACTATTCGCCGGAGAGGGGCATATCCCGCTGGCCTGCAGTCCCGATCCGTCCTCGGCGGCGCCGATCAGCGGTCTGGTGGAACCTTGCGAATGCGAGTTCAGCCACGAAATGTCCGTGCAGCGGATCTGGGAAGCGCCGCGGGTCACCAAGCCCTACACCGATGAGCAATGGCTGGCGATCCAGACGCTGGGCCGGCAGATCGATGCCGATCTGCTGGAAGGCGATGTGCGCCTGACCATGGGCGGCGAACCGACCTTCGTGTCGATCGACGACCCCGACGGCGCCGAGTGGAACACCGCCGCGCTGGGCCCGGACAAGCGCCGGCTCTCCGCCGAACTGTTCCAGCGCATGCGCAAACATTACGCGCCCAAGGGGCTGGTGCATTTCGGCCAGGGCAAGTGGTATCCGGGTGAGCAACTGCCGCGCTGGTCGCTGAATTGCTACTGGCGCCGCGACGGCGTGCCGATCTGGCATAACAATGCACTGATCGCCGATGAGCAGCAGGATTACGGCGCCACGGGTGAACTGGCCGGGCGCTTTCTGGCGAGCGTCGCCGAACGCCTGAAATTGCCGACACGCTTCGTCTTCCCGGCCTACGAAGACAATTTCTATTACCTCTGGCGCGAGGGCGCCTTGCCGAGCAACGTCAGCGCCGAAGACTCGCGCCTGGAGGAGCCACTGGAGCGTGCGCGGCTGCGCAAGGTGTTCAGTCAGGGGCTGGACAAGGTCATCGGCCAGGTGCTGCCGCTGGCGCGCACCGCCAAGGGCGATCAATGGCAGAGTGGGCGCTGGTATCTGCGTGATGAGCATTGCCGGTTGGTGCCGGGAGATTCGCCGCTCGGCTATCGCCTGCCATTGGGTTCGCAACCTTGGGTGAAGGCGGCAGAGTATCCGTTCATTCATCCGAACGATCCGAATCAGGACTTCCCCGGGCTGCCCGAAACATCGCAGCTCAACGATCACCGTGAGCCCGCTCCGGCGGACGAGCGTGTGCCGAAGATCGACGAGTCCGCCGACTGGCTGACCCGCACCGCCTTCTGCGCGGAGGCCCGGGAAGGCCGGTTGTACCTGTTCATGCCGCCACTGGAGCGGGTCGAGGATTATCTGGAGCTGGTGGCCGCCATCGAAGCCACCGCCGAGGAGCTGCATTGTCCGGTATTGCTGGAAGGCTACGAGCCGCCGAGCGATCCGCGCCTGAGCAATTTCCGCATCACCCCGGATCCCGGCGTCATAGAGGTTAACGTGCAGCCGTCGGCGACCTGGGACGAGTTGGTCGAACGCACCGAGTTTCTGTACGAAGAAGCGCGCCAGACCCGACTGTCCACCGAGAAATTCATGGTCGACGGTCGACACACCGGCACCGGTGGTGGTAACCATTTTGTGCTCGGCGGGGCGACGCCGGCGGACTCACCGTTTCTGCGCCGCCCGGACCTGCTGCGTAGCCTGATCAGCTACTGGCACAACCATCCGTCGCTGTCCTACCTGTTTTCCGGCCTGTTCATCGGCCCGACCTCTCAGGCGCCGCGGATCGACGAAGCGCGCAACGATGCGCTGTATGAGCTGGAAATCGCTTTCGCGCAGATGCCGGCGCCGGGAGAGGAATGCCCGCCGTGGTTGGTCGATCGCTTGTTGCGCAATCTGCTGATCGACGTCACTGGCAACACCCATCGCGCGGAGTTCTGCATCGACAAGCTGTATTCACCGGATGGCGCCACTGGGCGCCTCGGTCTGCTGGAGTTGCGTGCGTTCGAGATGCCGCCCCATGCGCGCATGAGTTTGGCTCAGCAACTGTTGTTGCGGGCGCTGATGGCGCGGTTCTGGCGCGAGCCTTATGCGCCGCCGAAACTGGTGCGCTGGGGTACGGAGCTGCACGACCGTTTCCTGCTGCCGCATTTCATCGAGCAGGACTTCGCCGACGTCATCGTCGAGCTCAACAATGCCGGTTATCCGCTGCGTGCCGAATGGTTTGCGGCTCATCTGGAATTCCGCTTTCCCAAAGTCGGCGATTACGCCGTCAACGGCATCGATCTGGAATTGCGTCAGGCTCTCGAACCCTGGCATGTGCTGGGCGAGGAGGGCGCAGCGGGCGGTACGGTGCGCTACGTCGACTCATCGCTGGAGCGCTTGCAGGTCAAGCTCACGGGGCTGCCGCCGCAGCGCTATCTGCTGACCTGCAATGGCATCCCGGTGCCGCTGCAACCGACCGGACGGGTTGGCGAGTTTGTCGCCGGTGTGCGTTTCCGCGCGTGGCAACCGGCCAATTGCCTGCAACCGACGATCCCGGTGCATGCGCCGCTGGTGTTCGACTTGCTCGATACCTGGATGCAGCGCTCGCTGGGCGGTTGCCAGTACCACGTCGCGCATCCGGGCGGGCGCAATTACGAAACGCTGCCGGTCAATGCCAACGAAGCAGAGAGCCGGCGTATGGCGCGGTTCTTCCGCATCGGACACACGCCGGGGAAACTTCCGATACCGAACCTGACAACCTCCGACGAGCTACCGATGACTCTCGATTTACGACGTTTTTGATTCGTACACGACCCCCGGATTTTTCGTATATCCGGGCGTCATGTGCCTGCGTTAGTCTGACCGTTCCTTGCCGGCTGCCGAGCTTTCCATGCCTGACCTGCTTGACCGCTACCCGCTGACGGCGGGCACCTATCACGAACTGCTCGACGACAGCGGGGCGGTGCGCCCGCACTGGCGGCGACTGGTCGACCAATTGCAGCGCAGCACCCCGGCGCAACTGGTGCAGCGTCAGGCGTTGCTGACCCGGCAGATTCAGGAAAACGGTGTCACCTACAACGTCTATGCCGACCCCAAGGGCGCGGATCGTCCGTGGGAACTGGATCTGCTGCCCCACGTGATCGCCGCTGACGAGTGGCAACAACTGTCCGCCGGAATCGCCCAGCGCGCGCGGCTGCTCAATGCGGTGCTGGCGGATCTGTACGGCCCGCAGCGGCTGATCAGCGAAGGGCTGCTGCCGGCGGAGCTGGTGTTCGGCCACAACAACTTCCTCTGGCCCTGTCAGGGCATTGCGCCACCGGACGGGGCCTTTCTGCATCTGTATGCCGTGGATCTGGCGCGCACGCCGGACGGGCGCTGGTGGGTGACGGCGGATCGTACCCAGGCGCCATCGGGTGCCGGTTATGCGCTTGAAAACCGCACCATCGTGTCCCGCGCCTTCCCCGAGTTGTACCGGGATCTGAAAGTGCAGCATCTGGCCGGCTTCTTCCGCACCTTGCAGGAAACCCTGGCCCGTCAGGCCCCCTGCGACGATGACGCGCCGCTGGTGGTGTTGCTGACCCCGGGGCGCTTCAACGAGAGCTATTTCGAACATCTTTATCTGGCGCGCCAGCTCGGTTATCCGCTGGTGGAGGGCGGTGACCTGACGGTGCGTGATGCCACGGTCTACCTGAAAACCCTCAGCGGCCTGCGCCGGGTGCACGCGATCATGCGTCGGCTCGACGATGACTTCTGTGATCCGCTGGAATTGCGCACGGATTCGGCGCTGGGCGTTCCGGGATTGCTGGAGGCGGTGCGTCAGGGCCGGGTGCTGGTGGCCAACGCGCTGGGCAGCGGCGTGCTGGAGTCACCGGGGCTGCTGGGTTTCCTGCCGAAGATCAATCAGTACCTGTTCGGCGAAGAGCTGATTCTGCCGTCCATTGCCACGTGGTGGTGCGGTGAAGCGCCGGTGCTGGCCCAAGCGCTGGAAAAACTGCCGGAGCTATTGATCAAACCGGCGTTCCCCTCGCAAAGCTTCGCTCCTGTGTTTGGCCGGGATCTGAGCGAAAAACAGCGTGAAAGTCTCTCCGCGCGCATGCGGGCCCGGCCTTATGCGTATGTCGCGCAAGAACTCGCCCAGTTGTCTCAGGCGCCGATCTGGCAGCCCGAAGACGGGCAACTGCAGCCCCGGGCAATCGGCATGCGCATGTACGCGGTGGCCAGTCACGACGGTTATCGGGTGCTGCCCGGTGGCCTGACACGGGTTGCGGCCGAGGCCGATGCCGAAGTGGTGTCGATGCAGCGCGGTGGCGCGAGCAAGGACACCTGGGTGCTCGGGGATCGACCGCCAAGCGGTGAACAGTGGAAAGCCCAGCGCAACATCGGCGTGCCTGATCTGGTGCGCCGTGATCCGTATCTGCCGTCGCGGGTGGTGGAAAACCTGTTCTGGTTCGGCCGTTACTGCGAGCGTTGCGACGACAGCGCGCGGCTGCTGCGGATCATGCTCGCGCGTTACGTCGACGGCGATGACCCGCAAGCCCTGCAGGCTGCGGTGGATCTGGGCGAGCGACTGATGCTGCTGCCGGACGAAGGTGAACTGCCGGAGCGCTTGCTCGCGGCGCTGCTCGGCGAGGACTGGTCGTTCAGTTTGCGTTCCAACCTGCAACGCTTGCAGTGGGCGGCATCGCAAGTGCGTGGCAAGCTCTCGCGGGAAAACTGGCAGGCGCTGGTGGAGCTGCAGCGTGAGGCTTCAGAGCTGGACACTGACGAGCCGGATTTCGGCGAACTGCTGGATTTTCTCAACCGGTTGGTGATGTCGCTGGCGGCGCTGTCCGGGTTTGCCCTTGACGACATGACTCGCGACGAAGGCTGGCGCTTCCTGATGATCGGCCGGCGGATCGAGCGCCTGCAATTTCTCAGCAGCAGCCTCGCGGGTTTCTTGCGCGGCGCTGGCGCGTTCGATCAGGCCGGGCTTGAGTGGTTGCTTGAGCTGGGCAACAGCAGCATCACCTATCGCTCGCGTTATCTGGCGGTGGCGCAGTTGATTCCGGTGCTCGACCTGTTGCTGCTGGATGAGCAGAACCCCCATGCTGTGCTGTTCCAGTTGAAGCTGGTGACTCGCACCTTGAAGCGGCTGAATGATGACTTCGGTGTGCCGAGGGAGGCAGGATTGCCGCCGCTGGTCGAGCGTCTGGCGCGCTTCGATCTGAGCTGTCTGGAGAATCCGCTGTTCGGCGAATCCAGCGTGCGCGCGGCCCTCGACGGTCTGGCGGACCTGCTGCAGGAAATCGCCGACGCCAGCAGTCAGGTGTCGGATCGACTGGCCCTGCGCCATTTCGCCCATGTCGATGATGTCAGCCAGCGCACGGTGTCCGTCTGATGAGTGCCCATTACCAGATCCTTCACGACACCTGCTATCGCTACGACAGCCCGGTGTCCCTGGCCCAGCAACTGGCGCATCTGTGGCCGCGCGAATGCGAGTGGCAGCGCTGCAGCGAGCAGCAATTGCTGATCAGTCCGGAGCCGACCGCCCGCCGTGACGAGCAGGATGTGTTCGGCAATCCGCTGACTCGCCTCGCCTTCGAACGACCCCACGATGAATTGCAGGTCAACGCACGGCTGACGGTGGAAGTGCTGGCGCGACCCGTGGTGGATTTCCAGCAGTCACCGGCCTGGGAACTGACGCGCAACGCGCTGACCTACAGCAGTCAACCGCTGTCCGCCTCGTTGCTGGAAGCCTGTCGCTATCGATTCCAGTCGCCCTACGTGCATCTGAAGCGCAGTTTCGTCGAGTTCTCGGAGAGCTGTTTCCCGACCGGCAGACCGTTGATGCTGGGCGTGCAGGCCCTGATGCAGAAGATCTTCAGCGAATTCACCTTCGATGCCGAAGCGACACAGGTCGCGACGCCGCTGGTGGAAGTGCTGGAGCGCCGGCGCGGGGTCTGTCAGGACTTCGCGCACCTGATGCTCGCCTGTGTGCGCTCACGCGGGTTGGCGGCGCGTTACGTCAGCGGCTACCTGCTGACCCAGCCGCCACCGGGGCAGCCACGGTTGATCGGCGCCGATGCGTCCCATGCCTGGGTTTCGGTGTTTTGCCCGGTGCTGGGCTGGGTGGACTTCGATCCGACAAACAATGTGCAGCCGGCACTGGAGCACATCACCCTGGCCTGGGGCCGGGATTTCTCCGATGTCTCGCCGTTGCGTGGGGTGATTCTGGGGGGAGGGAGTCATGATCCGGAGGTGCGGGTCACGGTGATGCCACTGGAGTAAGTGCGATCCATCGTGGGAGCCAGTCAGCTCCCACAATGGAGGGTGTTCAATTTCGCGATTCAGCTCAGGCGTCGGGTGCCTGGTCTTTCGGTGCCTCAACATCATCATCGGTCGCCACTTCACCGTCAGGGTTCAGTGCCGCTTCTTCAGCCATCTGTTTCTTGCGCTGAAGCTTTTCCTCTTTCTTCTGTTCCTTGGCCAGGTCACGTTGACGTTTGGCGAAGGAGTAATTGGGTTTGGCCATGGGCGATCCTCTGGGGTCGAAGGTGAGGTTGAGCGGCGCGTATTCTGCCCTGTATCGGTGCCCGGCGGTTAACCGGGTTTCTGGTCGACCCATTTTGGGGGGACGGTGGGCTTCCAGTTGTCGAGGGCTTCGAGCAGTGTTTGCGGCGATTCACTCACTTGCAGCATGTCACGGTGCGGCGCACGAACGAAGCCTTCGCCGACGATGTGATCAAGAAATGCAGTGAGTTTGCTGTAGAAACCGTTCACTTCCAGCAGGCCCAGCGGCTTGCCGTGGTAGCCGAGCTGGCCCCAGGTCCAGACTTCGAACAACTCCTCCAGGGTGCCAAGGCCACCGGGCAGGGCGATGAATGCATCGCTGAGTTCGGCCATCCGCGCCTTGCGGGCGTGCATGCCGTCGACCACTTCCAGACGGGTCAGGCTCTTGTGACCTATTTCCTTGTCCATCAGGCTCTGCGGAATGATGCCGATCACTTCGCCACCGGCCGCCAGCGCGGCGTCAGCGACAATCCCCATCAGGCCGACGGCGCCACCGCCGTAGACCAGCGTCAGCTTACGTTCTGCGAGAGCTGTGCCGAGGGCAATGGCGGCTTTGGTGTACGCCGGGGTGGTGCCGGCGTTGGCACCGCAAAATACACAAACGGATGTGAGAGACATGCCTTCCTCCTGGGTCAATCGGTCACAGGGTAATGGCTGGCACGCCTTGATCCAAGGGCTAGACTTCGCGTTTCGGGGTTTCATAGGTGCCGCTTGCACCACAGGCGTAGGCGGCGAGCAGACTGCACAACAGGCTGTTGAAGGACATGACGGATGCTCCAGATGAACGTTGAGCCCTGAAGATACGGCCCGGCCAAACGTCTGGCTGTTAGATTGTTTCGATGAGTGTCATAGCCTGAAAGTTGTATACAATTTTTGACTCAAGTCATAGGAACTTGCGAAGATTTCAGGCAGTCTTCCAACCATTCGTGTTTTTGTTAACCCTGCCTTGGAGATTCACCATGTTTTCCAAAGTTGTTGCGGTATCCCTGCTGGCGCTGGCCAGCAGCCAATTGATGGCTGCCGAGTGCAAAACCACCGTTGATTCCACCGACCAGATGTCCTTCAACACCAAGGCCATCGAAATCGACAAGAGCTGCAAAACCTTCACCGTCGAGCTGACCCACTCCGGCAGCCTGCCGAAGAACGTCATGGGCCATAACCTGGTGATCAGCAAAGAAGCCGACATGCAGCCGATCGCCACCGACGGCCTGGCCGCCGGCATCGACAAGAACTACCTGAAGGACGGTGACGAGCGCGTTATCGCTCACACCAAGATCATCGGCGCCAAGGAAACCGACTCGCTGACCATCGACGTGTCCAAGCTCAAGGCTGACGAGAAATACGGCTTCTTCTGCTCGTTCCCAGGCCACATCTCGATGATGAAAGGCACCGTGACCCTGAAGTAAGCAATACAAGGTCAAAAAAAAGCGTCCCGAAGGACGCTTTTTTTATGCCCTGGATTCAAGGCGCAAACGGCATGACCCGCTTGTGATGGGTCTTTTTGTAGGTGTTGACAATGATGTCGAACGCTTCCTGACGCACCGGCTCGCCGTGCAGGAAGGCGTCGATCTCGGCGTAGGTCACGCCGTGGGACGCCTCGTCCGGCTTGCCCGGCGACAGGTCTTCCAGATCCGCCGTCGGCACTTTTTCCACCAGCGATTCCGGTGCGCCGAAGCTGCGGGCGATGGCCCGGACCTGGTTTTTCACCAGACCGCTGAGCGGGGCCAGGTCGCAGGCGCCGTCACCGAACTTGGTGAAGAAACCCATCACCGCTTCCGCCGCGTGGTCGGTGCCGATCACCAGACCGTGGGCCGCGCCGGCGATGGTGTACTGGGCGACCATGCGCATCCGCGCCTTGGTGTTGCCGAGCACGAAATCCACCGACACCGCATGCTTGCCTTCGAAGGCCGCGACTTCGCTGGCCAGGGACTTCACTGCCGGGCCGATGTTGACGGTGTGGCGCTCGTCCGGGGCGATGAAGTCCACCGAGGCCTGGGCATCGTGTTCATCGAACTGCACGTCGTACGGCAGGCGCACGGCGATGAACTTGTAAGCCTCGTCACCGGTGCGCTCGCGCAGTTCACGCATGGCGCGCTGGGCCAAAAGGCCTGCGGTCAGCGAATCGACGCCGCCACTGATGCCCAGCACCAGGGTCTTGAGTCCGGAACTGGTCAGGCAATCCTGGATGAAGGTGATGCGTCGGGCGACTTCCGCTTCGAGGGCCTGGTAATCGGCGAACGGCGGCTGAACGTTGAGCTGTTCAGCAATCTCACGCTGTACGGCTTGCATGAATTCACTCCTTGCTAGAAAGGCTGGAAACGGCAGGAACCTGGAAAACGTGTCGCAAATAGGCGACGAAATTCGGGTCTTTGCAGTGGGTCTTGCCCGGCTCGTCGGAGATTTTCGCCACCGGTTGGCCGTTGCAGGCGGTCATTTTAAGCACGATGCTCATCGGTTCGACACCCGGAATGTCACAGGTCAGGTTGGTGCCGATGCCGAAGCTGACATTGATCCGGCCGCGCAGCGCCCGGAAGATCTCCAGCGACTTGGGCAGCGTCAGGCTGTCGGAGAACACCAGGGTCTTGCTCATCGGGTCGATGCCGAGCTTGTGATAGTGGGCGATGCATTTTTCGCCCCACTGCACCGGATCTCCGGAATCGTGACGCAAACCGTCGAACAGCTTGGCGAAGAACAGATCGAAGTCGCCGAGGAACGCGTCGGTGGTGATGCAGTCGGTCAGGGCGATCCCCAGCAGCCCGCGATACTCGCGAACCCAGCAATCGAGGGCGGCGATCTGGCTGTCGATCAGCCGTGGACCGAGTTGCTGGTGGGCCATGATCCACTCATGAGCCATGGTGCCCAGCGGTTTCATGTCCAGTTCGCGGGACAGGTGGACGTTGCTGGTGCCGACGAAACGCCCGGGGAAATCGTGCTTGAGCACGTTCACCACTTCCTCTTGCACGCGGTAGGAAAACCGCCGGCGTGTGCCGAAATCGGCGACCTGCAACTGCGACAATTCTTCCGCCGAGGCGTTGGCGGTCAGCCAGTCGAATTTGCGATACAGCTGTTCGCGGGCCTGTTCCAGCACCGTTTCACGGTAGCGATAGCGGTTGCGCACTTCGCTGACGATCGCCAGCAGCGGCACTTCAAACAGGATCACATGCAGCCACGGCCCGCGCAGGCGGATGAACAACTCGCCGTTCTCGATGCCGGTGTGCAGGTAGCGCAGGTTGAAGCGGAACAGGCCGAGGAAGCGCAGGAAATCCGGCTTGAGGAACGAGATGCGCTCGAGAAAGCTCAACTGATCGGCGCTCAGGCTCAACTCGGCCAGACGCTCGACCTGGAACCGGATCTCCGCCAGATACGGGCGCAGATCTTCACTGTTACGGCAACGGAACTCCCATTCGACTTCGACGTTGGGGTAGTTGTGCAGCACCGCCTGCATCATCGTCAGTTTGTAGAAGTCGGTGTCGAGCAGGTTCTGCACGATGCGATCGGCAAACACACTCTCGCTCATAACGGGGTCTCCAGGCGGGCCGCGCGTTGGCGCGGTATCAATCAATGGCGCTAGTGGCGCATATCCGGGGTGGGGATTGCCAGCGATTTTTATCCCGGCACAGCGCCTCAGACCGCATCGGGACTGTCGATCTGCTCCAGCATCCACTTCACGAAATCACGCACCTTGGGCACTTCTGCCGCGTGTTCCGGGTAGGCCAGGTAATAGGCATCGGTGCTGGGCATTGCATGCTGCCAGGGAATGACCAGTTTGCCGTCGGCCAATTCCTCTTCCACCAGAAACCTCGGCAGCAGGGCGACGCCGCAGCCGACCTGCGCGGCGCGGATGCACATATAAAAGGTTTCGAAACGCGGGCCATGGTAGCTGTGTTCGGTCTGGTAGCCCTGGCTGTCGAACCAGTCGTGCCACGCTTGCGGGCGCGAAGCATTCTGCAGCAGGACCAGATCGGTGAGTTGCGTTGGATCAGACAACGGAGTGTCCGGCAGGCTGCTCGGTGCGCAGACCGGCACCAGCTCTTCGCCGAACAGCTTCAGGCATTCGGTGCCGGGACGTGAGCCCTGGCCGAAATAGAACGCCAGGTCGCTGCGCCCTTGCAGCAGGTCATCGGCCTCCTGCTCGTTGCACAGGTCCAGATGAATCGACGGATGGCGCAGTCGCCAGCCCTTGAGACGCGGCACCAGCCAGCGGGCGCCGAAGGTCGAGGGCGTAGAGACGCGCAGGACTTCGGTTTCGCCGCCGTAGGAACGCAGGTAATGGGTCGACATCTCGACCTGGATCAGGATTTTTCTGACTTCCACCAGGTACAGATCGCCGGCCGGGGTCATCTGCAAACGCCGGCGCACCCGGCGGAACAACAAGTGCTGCAGCAATTCTTCGAGCTGCGCCACCTGCTTGCTGACAGCGCTCTGGGTCAGGTTCAATTCCTCGGCGGCCCGGGTGAAACTCAGGTGCCGGGTCACGGCCTCGAAGCACTGCAACGCGGTGATCGACGGCAAGTGGCGTTTGTTCAGCATGGGCGATCCTTTTCTTGTCTTTCTGCGCAGCATGAATAAACGGAATGATATCTCGCGTAAAGGTCGTTTGTTGCACAGCCTTCCTGACGCTACAACTAAAGGTCTGCCCGGTCGTGAAAACGCGCCCGCACACATTCAGTTTTTTGCTCGAGGAGTGACCCATGGTTGCCGCATTGCTTGATCGTCTAGGTGTGAACCCGGCCCTGTACCAGAACGGCAAAGTGCCGGTGCATTCGCCCATCGACGGCAGCCGCATCGGCGCCGTGAACTGGGAAGGCCCGGCCGAAGTCGAGCAGCACATCAGTCGCGCAGATCATGCGTTCGAACAATGGCGCAAGGTACCGGCCCCGCGTCGCGGCGAGCTGGTGCGTCAGTTCGGCGAAGTGCTGCGTGAATACAAGACCGAACTCGGTGAACTGGTGTCCTGGGAAGCGGGCAAGATCACCCAGGAAGGCCTCGGTGAAGTGCAGGAGATGATCGACATCTGCGATTTCGCCGTCGGGCTGTCCCGCCAGTTGTACGGTTTGACCATCGCCTCCGAGCGCCCGGGCCACCACATGCGTGAAACCTGGCACCCGCTGGGCGTGGTCGGCGTGATCAGTGCGTTCAACTTCCCGGTCGCGGTGTGGGCGTGGAACACCACGCTGGCGCTGGTCTGCGGCAACCCGGTGGTATGGAAGCCGTCGGAGAAAACCCCGCTGACCGCGCTGGCCTGTCAGGCGCTGTTCGAACGCGTACTGAAGAATTTCAGCGATGCCCCGGCGCACCTGAGCCAGGTGATCATCGGTGGTCGTGATGCCGGCGAAGCGCTGGTGGATGACCCGCGTGTCGCGCTGATCAGTGCCACCGGCAGCACCCGGATGGGCCGCGAAGTGGCGCCGAAAGTCGCCGCACGCTTCGCCCGCAGCATCCTCGAACTGGGCGGCAACAACGCGATGATCCTCGGCCCGAGCGCCGATCTGGACATGGCCGTGCGCGCCATTCTGTTCAGCGCCGTCGGCACTGCCGGCCAGCGTTGCACCACGTTGCGGCGCCTGATCGCCCATGAATCGGTGAAAGAAGAAATCGTCACCCGACTGAAGGCCGCGTATTCCAAGGTCCGTATTGGCCATCCGCTGGAAGGTAACCTGATCGGCCCGCTGATCGACAAACACAGCTTCGAAAACATGCAGGACGCGCTGGAACAAGCGTTGAGCGAGGGCGGTCGGGTATTCGGCGGCAAGCGCCAACTGGAAGATCAATTCCCCAATGCTTACTACGTGGCGCCGGCCATTGTTGAAATGCCGGAGCAGAGCGACGTGGTGTGCAGCGAAACTTTCGCTCCGATCCTGTACGTGGTCGGCTACAGCGATTTTGAAGAGGCGCTGCGCCTGAACAACGCCGTGCCGCAAGGCCTGTCGTCGTGCATCTTCACCACTGATGTGCGCGAGGCCGAGAAATTCATGTCGGCGGTCGGCAGCGACTGCGGCATCGCCAACGTCAACATCGGCCCGAGCGGCGCGGAAATCGGCGGCGCGTTTGGCGGTGAAAAAGAAACCGGTGGTGGTCGTGAGTCGGGCTCGGATGCATGGCGCGCGTACATGCGCCGGCAGACCAACACCGTGAACTACTCGCTGGAGTTGCCGCTGGCGCAAGGCATTACTTTCGACTGACAGTTTTCTCAAAAGCTATTGATCGTTCCCACGCTCTGCGTGGGAATGCTGCACCGAACGCTCCGCGTTCGCTTTCGGGACGCAGAGCGTCCCTGACTGCGTTACCACGCAGAGCGTGGGAACGATCTTTTAGGTGTGTTTGGCAGGTTTCTGTTGGAGTCTGGCAATGCCGTTACGCGAAGAATGTCTGTGGGAAAAACTCACGCCGCAACGACCGGATAACACGGCGCTCAGGGGCGAGGTCGAAGTCGATGTCTGCGTGATCGGCGCCGGGTTCACCGGGTTGTCGGCGGCGCTGCATCTGCTGGAAAAGGGCAAGAGCGTTTGCGTGCTCGAAGCCCATCGCGCCGGGCATGGAGGCTCCGGGCGCAACGTCGGGCTGGTCAACGCCGGGATGTGGATTCCGCCGGACGAGATCGAAGCCGGCTTCGGCGAGGCGGTCGGCAGCCAGCTCAACCGCATGCTCGGTGCGGCGCCGGCGCTGGTGTTCAGCCTTGTGGATAAATACAACATCGATTGCCAGTTGCGCCGCGAAGGCACCCTGCACATGGCGCACAACGCCAAGGGTGAGGCGGATCTGCGCAGTCGCGAAGAACAATGGAAACGCCGGGGTGCGCCGGTCGAACTGCTGACCGGCAAGGCCTGTGAACAGGCGACCGGTACGCAGAAGATTGCCGCCGCACTACTCGACCGGCGCGCCGGTACGCTCAATCCGATGGCTTATGTCACCGGGCTGGCCAATGCGGTCATCAGTCTTGGCGGACAGATGTTCGATCACTCCCCGGTCGCGCGTCTTGAACGGCAAGGGCAGAAATGGTCGGTGCAGACCGAGCAGGGTTCGGTGCTGGCCGAACAAGTGGTGATCGCTTCCAACGCCTACACCGAAGGCGACTGGACCGAACTCAAGCGCAACTTCTTTCCCGGTTACTACTATCAGGTCGCTTCGGTGCCGCTCACCGAAGACGCTGCCCATGAAATCCTCCCGGGAGGGCAGGGCTCGTGGGATACCCGCCAGGTGCTGAGCAGCATCCGCCGCGACAAGGACGGCCGTCTGTTGCTGGGCAGCCTCGGCAACGGCAATCAGAAACCGACCTGGTTCCTCAAGGCCTGGGCCGACCGGGTGCAGCAGCATTACTTCCCCAACCTCAAACCCGTGGAGTGGGAATGCACCTGGACCGGGCGCATCGCTTTCACTCCCGATCACCTGATGCGCCTGTTCGAGCCGGCGCCCGGACTGGTGGCCGTCACCGGTTATAACGGCCGTGGCGTGACCACCGGCACCGTGGTCGGCAAGGCCTTCGCCGATTACCTGTGTAACGGAAATCCTCAGGCATTGCCGATTCCCTTCGCACCGATGCAGCCCCTGGCGGGTGTGGGCTTGCGCAGTTGTCTGTACGAGGCGGGGTTCTCGCTGTATCACGCGGGCCAGTGCCTGCGGATCGTCATTTGAGTGTTGAAATATGTTGCCGGAAGCGGCGCTTTTCGATGTAGCGACTAGCCTGTAATGGTGCGGGTTGTAGCAGTCCCGCACCAGCAGTGTGCAGTTCGGTGACGCGGGCTGTTACAGGCTGGTTGCACGTCGTTTGGCGCCGCGGTTGCAATGATGGCGCGTGCGGGTTGCGCCTGAAAAAATAAATGGTTTCACCTTCCGCGGTTTAGACGGTTGCACGCCCAATGAAAATGGGAACGAAACAGTCGAAATAACAAGAAAGCAGCG
Organism: Pseudomonas sp. 9.2(2024); assembly: GCF_039695385.1. Classification (NCBI taxonomy): domain Bacteria; kingdom Pseudomonadati; phylum Pseudomonadota; class Gammaproteobacteria; order Pseudomonadales; family Pseudomonadaceae; genus Pseudomonas; species Pseudomonas sp. 9.2(2024). Next base: position 884,802 of record NZ_CP155585.1, read on the forward strand.
ACTTTTTGAAGAATAAAAAACCGATGGCACGGCCCTTGCTCTGAGCATTCAAGTGAAGTCGCAGTGCCAACTAAAAAAAACCTTGGAGCACCACCTCATGTCCCAGACGTTTTACAAGAAAGGCTTTCTGGCCCTCGCAGTGGCTACTGCGCTGGGTGTTTCTGCGTTTGCACAAGCTGATGTGAAAATCGGTGTGGCGGGTCCGATGACGGGCGCCAACGCGGCATTTGGCGAACAGTACATGAAAGGGGCACAAGCGGCGGCCGACGCGGTCAACGCGGCGGGCGGCGTCAACGGGGAGAAGATCGTCCTGGTCAAGGGCGATGACGCTTGCGAGCCGAAACAGGCGGTGACGGTCGCCAAGGACCTCACCAACCAGAAGGTCGCCGGTGTGGTCGGCCACTTCTGCTCGTCCTCCACCATTCCTGCGTCCGAGATCTACGACGAAGCCGGGATCATCGCCATCACGCCGGGCTCCACCAACCCGCAAGTGACCGAGCGCGGCCTGAGCGCCATGTTCCGTATGTGCGGCCGTGACGACCAGCAAGGCATCGTCGCCGGCGATTACATCGTCGACGTGCTCAAGGGCAAGAAAGTCGTCGTGCTGCACGACAAGGACACCTACGGTCAGGGCCTGGCCGACGCGACCAAGGCTCAGCTGGAAAAACGCGGCGTGAAACCGGTGCTGTACGAAGGCCTGACCCGTGGCGAAAAAGACTTCAGCACCATCGTCACCAAGATCCGTGGCGCCGGCGCCGATGTCGTCTACTTCGGTGGCCTGCACCCGGAAGCCGGCCCGCTGGTTCGCCAACTGCGTGAACAAGGCCTGAAAGACGTCAAGTTCATGTCCGATGACGGCATCGTGACCGACGAACTGGTGACCACCGCCGGTGGCCCGCAATTCGTCGACGGCGTGCTGATGACCTTCGGTGCCGACCCACGCCTGCTGCCAGACAGCAAGACCGTGGTAGATGCATTCCGCAAGGCTGGCACCGAGCCTGAAGGCTACACCCTGTACGCCTATGCATCGGTTCAGACCCTGGCCGCCGCCTTCAACGGCGCCAAGTCGAACAAGGGCGAGGAGGCCGCTGCCTGGTTGAAGAAAAACCCGGTCAAGACCGTCATGGGCGAGAAGACCTGGGATTCCAAAGGCGACCTGAAGGTCTCCGACTACGTGGTCTACCAGTGGGACAAGGACGGCAAATATCACCAGCTGGAAAAACAGAAATAACGGCACCTGATCAACCGGACGCCACATTCCCTGTGGGAGCGGGCTTGCCCGCGATGACGGCCTGACAGTCGACAACTTTGTTGAATGTTCTATCGCTATCGCTGGCAAGCCAGCTCCCACAAGGGGGCTGCGGTTTCCTGTCTGACATTGCTCCGACGTAAATCTGTATTTTTCCTAGAAGAACCGCGCGCCCCAGGGTGTGCAGGTTCTCACTGCGTGAGATTGCGTTATGGATGGTATTTTCCTGCAGCAACTGGTCAACGGCCTGACCCTCGGGTCGGTCTATGGCCTGATCGCCATCGGCTACACAATGGTCTACGGCATCATCGGCATGATCAACTTCGCCCACGGCGAGGTTTACATGATTTCCGCTTACCTGGCGGCAATCAGTCTGGCTCTGCTGGCTTACTTCGGTATTGAATCCTTCCCGCTGCTGATGCTCGGCACACTGGTCTTCACCATCGTGATCACGGCGGTGTATGGCTGGGTCATCGAGCGAGTCGCTTACAAACCCCTGCGCAACTCCACCCGACTGGCACCGTTGATCAGCGCCATCGGCATCTCCCTGATTCTGCAAAACTACGCACAGATCGCCCAGGGCGCCAAACAACAGGGCGTACCCACGCTGCTGACCGGTGCATGGCGTGTCGAAGTCGGTACCGGCTTCGTGCAACTGACCTACACCAAAGTCTTCATCCTGGTGGCCGCATTCGTCGGCATGGGCCTGCTGACCTACGTCATCAAGTACACCAAACTCGGGCGCATGTGCCGTGCGACCCAGCAAGACCGCAAAATGGCTTCGATCCTCGGCATCAACACCGACCGGGTCATTTCCTACGTGTTCATCATCGGTGCGGCCATGGCGGCGTTGGCCGGCGTGCTGATCACCATGAACTACGGCACCTTCGACTTCTATGCCGGCTTCATCATCGGCATCAAGGCATTTACTGCGGCGGTACTGGGCGGGATCGGTTCGCTGCCTGGCGCCATGCTCGGCGGGATCATCCTCGGGATCTCCGAGTCGCTGTTCTCGGGCCTGGTCAACTCCGACTACAAAGACGTGTTCAGCTTCTCGCTGCTCGTACTTGTTCTGGTCTTCCGGCCTCAGGGCCTGCTGGGTCGTCCTCTTGTGTCGAAGGTGTAAGCGATGTCTTCAACCACTACAAAATCCATCGATGTCAAAAAAAGCCTGGTTGAGGGGATTCTCGCCGGTCTGATCGCCCTGATCGTGTTCGGGCCGATTGTCGGCGTGGTACTCGACGGCTACAGCTTCAACCTCGAACCGACCCGCGTGGCGTGGATCATTGCCATCGTCATGGCCGGCCGTTTTGCCCTCAGTCTGTTCCTGCAAACCCCGAAGGGCCTGCGCATTCTCGACGGATTCGAGAGTACCGGTTCCGGCGTGCACGTGCTGGCCCCGGACTACAAATCGCGCCTGCGCTGGATCATCCCGCTGATGATTGCCATCGCCGTGGCGTTGCCGTTCTTCTCCAACTCCTACCTGCTGGGCGTGGTCATCCTCGGACTGATCTACGTGCTGCTGGGTCTGGGCCTGAACATCGTGGTCGGTCTGGCCGGCCTGCTCGACCTGGGTTACGTGGCGTTCTACGCCATCGGTGCCTACGGTCTGGCGCTCGGTTATCAGTACCTCGGCCTGGGCTTCTGGACCGTGCTGCCGCTGGCGGCGATCACTGCTGGCCTTGCCGGTTGCATCCTCGGTTTCCCGGTGCTGCGCCTGCACGGCGACTACCTGGCGATCGTGACCCTGGGCTTCGGTGAAATCATTCGTCTGGTGCTCAACAACTGGCTGTCCCTGACCGGCGGCCCGAACGGCATGCCGGCGCCACTGCCGACCTTCTTCGGTCTGGAGTTCGGCAAGCGGGCGAAGGATGGCGGGGTACCGTTTCACGAGTTCTTTGGCATCGCCTACAACCCGGACGTGAAGTATTACTTCATCTATGCGGTGCTGTTCCTGGTGGTGCTGGCCGTGCTGTACATCAAGCATCGTCTGGTGAAGATGCCGGTCGGCCGCGCCTGGGAAGCCCTGCGTGAAGACGAAATCGCCTGCCGCTCGATGGGCCTCAACCACGTGCTGGTCAAGCTCTCGGCGTTCACCATCGGTGCGTCCACGGCAGGTCTGGCGGGTGTGTTCTTCGCCACCTATCAAGGTTTCGTCAACCCGACCTCGTTCACCTTCTTCGAATCGGCATTGATCCTCGCCATCGTGGTACTCGGCGGTATGGGCTCGACCATCGGTGTGGTGATCGCAGCGTTCGTGCTGACCGTCGCTCCGGAACTGCTGCGCGGCTTCGCCGAATACCGCGTGCTGCTGTTCGGGATCCTGATGGTGTTGATGATGATCTGGCGACCTCGCGGGCTGATCCGCATCAGCCGCACCGGGGTCACTCCACGCAAAGGTGCCATTCACTATGAGAGGACTGCGCCATGAGTGAAGTCGTACTCTCTGTTGAAAAACTGATGATGCACTTCGGTGGCATCAAGGCCTTGAGCGATGTCAGCCTGAAGGTCAAGCGCAACTCGATCTTCGCCCTGATCGGCCCCAACGGCGCCGGCAAGACCACGGTGTTCAACTGCCTGACCGGGTTCTACAAGGCTTCCGGCGGCAAGATCGAACTCAACGTGCGCGGCCAGCAGACCAACGTCATCCAGCTGCTGGGCGAGTCGTTCAAGCCGACCGACTTCGTCTCGCCGAAAAACTTCGCCAGCCGTCTGTATTACAAGATGTTCGGCGGCACCCACCTGGTGAACCGCGCGGGCCTGGCCCGGACGTTCCAGAACATTCGACTGTTCAAGGAAATGTCGGTGCTGGAAAACCTGCTGGTGGCCCAGCACATGTGGGTCAACCGCAACATGCTGGCCGGCATCCTCAACACCAAGGGCTATCGCAAGGCCGAAAGTGATGCGCTGGACTGCGCGTTCTACTGGCTGGAAGTGGTGGATCTGGTGGACTGCGCCAACCGTCTGGCCGGTGAGCTTTCCTACGGCCAGCAACGCCGTCTGGAGATCGCCCGGGCCATGTGCACGCGGCCGCAGATCATCTGCCTCGACGAACCGGCCGCCGGCCTCAACCCTCAGGAAACCGAAGCGCTGAGCGCGATGATCCGGCTGCTGCGCGACGAGCACGATCTGACCGTGGTGCTGATCGAACACGACATGGGCATGGTAATGAGCATTTCCGATCACATCGTGGTGCTGGACCACGGCATCGTCATCGCCGAGGGCGGTCCGGATGCCATTCGAAACGATCCGAAAGTGATCGCTGCCTACCTGGGCGCCGACGAAGAGGAAGTCGTATGACGCAACCCATCCTCGAACTCAAGGATCTGGACGTGTTCTACGGCCCGATCCAGGCCCTCAAAGGCGTTTCACTGCAGATCAACGAAGGGGAAACCGTCAGCCTGATCGGCTCCAACGGGGCCGGCAAATCCACCCTGCTGATGTCGATCTTCGGCCAGCCACGGGCGGCGGGCGGGCAGATCCTCTATCAGGGCGTGGACATTACCCACAAGTCATCTCACTACATCGCTTCCAACGGCATTGCGCAATCGCCGGAAGGGCGGCGGGTGTTCCCCGACATGACCGTCGAGGAAAACCTGCTGATGGGCACCATTCCGATCGGCGACAAGTACGCCAAGGAAGACATGCAGCGCATGTTCGAGCTGTTCCCGCGGCTCGAAGAGCGCCGCACGCAGCGGGCGATGACCATGTCCGGAGGCGAGCAGCAAATGCTCGCCATCGCCCGGGCGCTGATGAGCCGGCCCAAGCTGTTGCTGCTGGATGAGCCAAGCCTGGGGCTGGCGCCGATCGTGGTGAAACAGATCTTCGCCACCCTGCGGGAACTGGCGAAAACCGGCATGACCATTTTCCTCGTCGAGCAGAACGCCAACCATGCGTTGAAACTGTCCGACCGGGCGTACGTGATGGTCAACGGCGAGATCCGCCTGACGGGCACCGGCCAGGAATTGCTGGTGAACGAGGAGGTGCGTAACGCTTACCTCGGCGGTCACTGATCGTTTGAAGTTGTCCACAAGCCCCGATGCGTGAGTGTCGGGGCTTTTTTGCGTCTGCTCGTTCACTGGAAACCACGACTTTCGGGAAATTGTGGAAAACAAAATCGCCAACCTGCCAAAGCGCGACATAAAGCCGCTGCAAATGGCTGTTTTTCCACAGTTTTGACTTGTCCCCGTTTGCTGTGGAGCTGGCTGTGAATAACGTGGGTGTAGCTGGCTGGAAGCCTTTGAATACGTGGCTTTCAGCGCTGTGGTTGTTTTTTGAGCAGTGTGTTTTTGATGGTGGGCAGACCTGTTTGTCAACCTTTTTATGGGAGGACAAAACAGCACGGATGGCTGTGGTCAATCCTGTGGATAAGTCTGTGACTAAACTCTGGAAAGACTCGGCTAAGGGCCGTAATTGCTGGCCTCGCGCAATCATGGCCATGACCGGTCGGTCGTGCAAAATGCCCTGCCCGGCACAACTGGTTGTTCAGGGTCAAGCAAAAAACTTTGCAAATCGCTCGCAAAGCCTTGTGTGGCGCGGCTTTGCGCTTTTCCACTTGCCCCCGGAAACTGTGGAAGGGCTTGTGGATAACGTGCGTGCACATGGCTACAGGCCACGGCGCATATGGCGTAGCGGCCGTTGATCAATTAATGAGCAGGATTCGGTGGTTGCCGGTTAAAGCAGGGCCGGGCATGCTGCCCGCTGATTTTCTATTCCAATGGCTGCCCCGGCGGCCGAAGCAAGGAGAACACGATGTCCAACACCCTGTTTATCACCGGCGCGACCTCCGGTTTTGGTGAAGCCTGTGCCCGTCGTTTTGCCGAGGCCGGCTGGAAACTGGTGCTAACCGGTCGTCGTGAAGAACGCCTCAACGCGCTGTGCGCCGAGCTGTCGAATCAGACCGAAGTGCATGGCCTGGTGCTGGACGTGCGTGATCGCAAGGCGATGGAGGAGGCGATTGCCAACCTGCCGCCATCGTTCGCCAAGCTGCGCGGCCTGATCAACAACGCCGGCCTGGCGCTGGGCGTGGACCCTGCACCGAAGTGCGACCTCGACGATTGGGACACCATGGTCGACACCAACGTCAAAGGCCTGATGTACAGCACTCGCCTGTTGCTGCCTCGGCTGATCGCCCACGGTCGTGGCGCCGGCATCATCAACCTCGGTTCCATCGCCGGTAACTACCCGTACCCGGGCAGCCACGTTTACGGCGCGACCAAGGCGTTCGTGAAGCAGTTCTCGCTGAACCTGCGTTGCGACTTGCAGGGCACCGGCGTGCGTGTCAGCAACATCGAGCCGGGCCTGTGCGAGAGCGAGTTCTCGCTGGTGCGTTTCGCCGGTGATCAGGCGCGTTACGACGCGACCTACGCCGGTGCCGATCCGATCCAGCCGCAGGACATCGCCGAGACGATCTTCTGGGTACTGAATGCGCCGGCGCACATCAACATCAACAGCCTGGAGCTGATGCCGGTGAGCCAGACCTGGGCCGGTTTTGCCATCGAGCGTAACAAGGCTTGATACGGTTTTGCCCTCTTTGCCAGTCTGCTGGCGAAGAGGGCAAATCGGCCAAATTCTGGCAGTAAGGTAGACTCACTCCTCAAGGACCCCACCGCACCCTGCGGTTTTCAAGGTTTTCGAGGAGTCAAAGTGAGTAACCGAGGTGAGCAGTCGCTGCTCAAACAATCGACCATCCTGATGTTCGCCGTGTCGATCGCCGGGATCGCCACCGGTTTTGTTTCGGGTTCCCAGTCCATCCTGTTCGATGGCTTTTTTTCGTTGATTGCAACGTTCATCAAAGTCCTGATGCTGATCACCGCGAAGCTGATCGCCAAGCAAAGTAACCAGCGTTTCCAGTTCGGTTTCTGGCATCTGGAGCCGATGGTGCTGTTGATCGAGGGCAGTTTTCTGTTGCTGATCGCGATCTACGCGTTTCTCAACGGTGTGTTCGGCATCATCAACGGCGGTCGTGAAATCGAGCTGGGGCTGGTGATCATCTACGCGGCGGTGTTCACCGTTGTCGAGTTCGCCTACTTCTTCTACGTGCGTCACCGCAATCGCAAGCTCAAGTCGAGCCTCATCCAGTTCGACAACATCAGCTGGCTGGTGGACGCGATGCTGTCGGTGGGCCTGCTGATCAGTTTCCTCGCGGCGCTGCTGCTCAAGTCCCAGGGTTATGGCGAGTGGGCGAAGTTCGTCGACCCGCTGATCCTGATCGTGCTGGCCCTGACCATGCTGCCGCCGGCCTTCAAGATTCTCGGCCCGGCGCTGCGGGACGTGCTCGGTATTGCGCCGGACACGCTGGACGATCAGGTGCGCCAGGTGATGGATGCGGCCAAGGTCGAGCATGGTTTCGACGACTACGTGTCCTACGTGCAGAAGCACGGGCGGGCGCGGTTCATCGAAATTCATGTGGTGTTGCCGGCGGATTACCGGCTGCAGAGCGTCGGCCAGCTGGATGAGATGCGCGAGGAGATTTCCGCGAAGCTGGGCAAGCCGGACGCGGCGCGCTGGCTGACCATCAGCTTCACTGGCGACAGGAAGTGGATTGCCTGACTTGTGCGAGCGCGCGGGCTCGCCACGACGTCAGCTCAGATAGTCGGCGAGGCCGCGATAGCAGGTCGCCAGGTGATACGGCGTGGTCGACGGCATGTCCTTGCGGCTGACCTCGCCCTGATCGTCACGGCATTCGTGCCAGCCGCCGGCATGCAGGAAGCGCTGTTGCAGCGCCTGCAACTGGCGCAGCACCGCGCTTTCACTGCCCGGACGCAAGGTCAGGGCGCGCAGGTATTCGGCCTGTGCCCAGATGCGCTGGGTCGAATCCTTCCCGTGTCCTTGCGGATCGAGCATGGCCAGCACCGCACCGGTGTCGGCTTCTACGCCCTGTTGTTCGGTGAAGGCAAACGCACGATCCAGTGCCGCGTGCAGCTTCGACCCGCGCAACAGCGGTGAGGATTCGAGCAGGAAATACCATTCGAACTGATGCCCCGGTTCAAACCAGTTATCCACAGCCCCCAGCGGCTTTTCCATCAACACGCCTTGTTGCGGTTCGATGAAGCACCTGTGCATGGCTGTGCATAACTCGCTCAGCGCCTGCCGGGTCTGGGGATCTTCGCGCACGGCCAACGTGGCCAGGAAGGCTTCGGCCAGGTGCATCAGCGGGTTTTGCAACGGGCCGGTTTCCAGCGTGACCCAGTCGCGGTCGAGGCAGGCTTCGTAGAGGCCGTCACCCGTTGCGAATCGTCGGCCGATCACTTCCAGTGCGGCGTTGAGGGTCGATTCGACCAAGGGCTCGCGGGACTTTTCCCAGTAGTGAGCGCAGGCGAACAGGATGAAGGCGTGGGTGTAGAGATCCTTGCGCTGATCCAGCGGTTTACCCTGCGGATCGATGCTGTAGAACCAGCCGCCGTGCTCGGCATCGTGGAAGTGCCGTTGCAGGGAACGGAACAGCGCGGCCGCCCTTGCTTCGGCGTTATCCACAACCCCGATCAGGCTGGAAAACAGGTACAGCTGCCGTGCGCAGGCCATGGCTCGGTAACGCTGCGGTGGCAGCGGTTGATGTGCGGCGTCCAGCGCCTCGTAAGGCAACGCCATGTCGGCGTTCCAGCCCGGTCCTTGCCAGAGGGGCACGATCACGTTCAGAAAGTGCTGTTGCACTTCACCGAACAGGGTGGTCAATTCAGGCAGGGAGGTGGAGCGGGAAGCGTGGGGCATGGGCGGACGTCGTCACGGCAGGGGCGATTGCGCGACATGGTAGCAGAGAGACCGGCCTTAGAGACGCGGTGTCTGTCAGGCCGCTATCGCCAGCAGGCTGGCTCCCACAATGGATTTGCAGCGTACACAATCCTGTGGAGCCAGCCTGCTGGCGATGAGGCCGGATCAGGCGATAAAAATCAGCCAGCCAGCAACCACGCGCCCGTCACCGCCGAAGCCGCTCCGGCCAGTCGGACCAGCGGCGCAGCAGCCTGAGGCAGAAAACGCACGACCGCATAACCCGCCGCATGCAGCGCAGCCGTTGCGACCACGAAACCGGCGGCATACGCCCAAGGGCTCGACATGTCCGGCAACTCGAGGCCGTGGGCCACGCCGTGGAACAGCGCAAACAGCGCCGTCGCCGCCACTGCCATTACCAGCGGCGGACGCACCGCCAGCGCCACCGCCAGACCCAGCGCCAGCACCGAGGCGGCAATCCCGCTTTCCAGCGCCGGCAATTCCAGCCCTTCAAAACCGAGCAGGCCGCCGATCAGCATGGTTCCAACGAAGGTGCACGGCAGCGCCCAGCGTGCGGCGCCTTGCTGCTGCGCCGCCCACAGACCGACGGCCACCATCGCCAGCAAATGGTCGAGACCGCCGATCGGGTGGCTGATGCCGGCCACCAGGCCAGAGTCGCCGTGGCCAGGGTGGGCGAAGGCCAGGGCCGGAGTCAGCAGCAGCGCGACGGCGCCGAGAATGCGTTTGAGTGTCATGGATAAGCTTCCTTGTTGATCAGTGAATCAGGCTGCGGTCAGCAGGCCCTGGCGTTCGATGAAGGCAATGATGTCTTCCAGGCCCTGACCGGTTTTCTGGTTGCTGAACACGAACGGCTTGCCGTTGCGCATGCGTTGGGTGTCGCTGTTCATCATCTCCAGCGAGGCGCCGACCAGCGGCGCGAGGTCGATCTTGTTGATTACCAGCAGGTCGGATTTGCAAATGCCGGGCCCGCCCTTGCGCGGCAGCTTGTCGCCGGCGGAAACGTCGATCACGTAGATGGTCAGGTCGGACAGTTCCGGGCTAAAGGTCGCGGACAGGTTGTCGCCGCCGGACTCCACCAGAATCAGGTCCAGCCCCGGAAAACGCCGGTTCAGTTGATCCACCGCTTCGAGGTTGATCGAAGCGTCTTCGCGGATCGCGGTGTGCGGGCAGCCGCCGGTTTCCACGCCGATGATGCGTTCTGGCGCCAGCGCTTCGTTGCGCACCAGAAAGTCGGCGTCTTCGCGGGTGTAGATGTCGTTGGTGACTACGGCCAGGTTGTAGCGTTCGCGCAGCGCCAGGCACAGGGCCAGGGTCAACGCGGTTTTCCCGGAACCGACCGGGCCGCCGATGCCGACGCGCAGGGGTTGTGTGTTCATGTGATTCTCCAGATAAAAGGCCCTAGGAACGGAACAGGCGGCTGTACTGGCGCTCATGGGCCATGCACGCCAGGGACAGACCGAACGCGGCGCTGCCGAGGTGTTCGGGATTGATTCGGGTGGCATCCTGCTGCGCCTGTTGCAGCAGCGGCAGCAGTTCGCTGGTCAGGCGCTGGGCGGCTTGCTGGCCCAGCGGCAAGGTTTTCATCAGCACCGCGAGCTGGTTTTCCAGCCAGCTCCACAGCCACGCGGCGAGGGCGTCCTGCGGGCTGATCTGCCAGGCGCGCGCGGCCAGTGCCCAGCACAGGGCCAGATGCGGCTCGGCGCATTGTTCGAGAAAATCCCGCGCGGGCTGATCGAGTTCGGGCAGGCCGTTGAGCAATTGCTGCAACGAATAGCCCATCTGCCGGCTCTCTAGATGCAGCTCGCGGGTTTCGCGGCTGGCGCGATGGCTTTCGCAGAGCTTGCGCAATTCATCCCAGTTTTCATCCGCTGCGGCTTGGCAATGGGCAAGCAACATGGGCGCCTCGAACCGCGCTAGGTTGAGCAGCAATTGATCGCTGATCCAGCGGCGGGCGCTGTCCGGGCTGTCGACGCGACCGTTATCCACCGCCATTTCCAGGCCCTGGGAATAGCTGTAGCCGCCAATCGGCAATTGCGGACTGGCCAGGCGCAGCAGCGCCCAGGCCGGGTTCACAGACGGACGCCGAACTGATGGAGTTTCGGCGCGTAGTTGAAGTCTTCGTCACCGTGCCGCGAATGATGATGGCCGCCCCCGTAGGCGCCGTGTTCCGGCTGGAACGGCGCTTCGATCGATTCCACGGCGGCGCCGAGCTGTTCGAGCATCGCCTTGAGCACGTAATCGTCGAGCAGTCGCAACCAGCCGTCACCGACTTGCAGCGCCACATGGCGGTTGCCCAGGTGATAGGCCGCACGGGTCAGTTCAAAGGCGTTGGCGCAGGTGACGTGCAGCAATTGTTCGGGGCGGGCGCAGACTCGGACGATCCGGCCATCTTCGGCTTGCAGGCATTCGCCGTCATATAGCGGCGGTTGACCGCGCTCCAGAAACAGTCCGACGTCCTCGCCTTCGGCACTGAAACAGCGCAAGCGGCTTTTGCTCCTGGCTTCAAAGGTCAGGTGCAACTCGGCGGCCCAGACGGGGTGGGGCTCGATTCTGCGATGAATCACCAGCATCGGAAAGCTTCCAGCAATGGACAATGCTCAGGCTAGAGCAAGGGGCTTGCCAATCGGACGAAGCGTAGGAAAACCCTGTCGGAGCCTAGTGGATGTTTCAAGATGTTGCAGGATTGCGGGGTGTTTTGGTGCATGAAGTTTTTTTCATGCACCAATTTGCAGCGCAAAAAAAATCGCAGCTCCAGGCTGCGATTTTTTGCTTTCTCACTCGGTACTGCCGAGCCCTTGCCAGTGCTTCAACCCGATAAAGATGAAGCGCAACTGCTGGGTGATCTTCGCCTGGGGCGTCAGATGCTCGGGCAGGGCTTCGGCGGGCGGGTCGATGATGTCCGGCAGGGTGGCGAACACCGATTTGACAATCAGGTCGGCCATTACGCTCAGGCCTTCGCGATTGAGGTGCTGGAGCTTGGGCATCAAGGCCAGATCCGCCGCCAGGTCGGAGCTGATGTCCTCCCGCAAACGGCCAATGGCCTGACGCACCGGCAACGATCCACCGTACTGCTCGCGGGCCAGAAACAGGAATTGCGAACGGTTGGCGCTGACCACGTCGAGGAAAATCCGCACCGACGCATCGATGATGCCGCCCATGACGAATTCGTTGTGGCGTACCAGGCGGATGGTTTCGCGGAAGGTCTGGCCGACTTCGCTGACCAGTACCAGGCCGAGTTCGTCCATGTCGGCGAAATGCCGGTAGAAACCGGTGGGCACGATGCCGGCGGTTTTCGTCACTTCACGCAGGCTCAGGCTGCCGAATCCTCGGCCGCTTTCCATCAAGTGGCGGGCAGCGTCCATCAGGGCGTTGCGGGTCTGTTGTTTCTGTTCGGCGCGGGGCAGCATCGCAAGGGTGTGTTCTTAGGCAAGACAAGCGCCGCACTCTAGCAAATCGGCTTTGTCGGCGTCGAACGGCAGCGGGGGAGATGGAGCAGGGAAATCGCGACTTCTTTATACAGGCTGCTGAAAAGTCAAAAGCCCAATCCGGGGATTGGGCTTTTTTTCCAGGCCGCCATGGGCTTAGCTCAAAGCGCTGTTGCGTTCGATCACACGGTCACCACCACCTTCGGCCAGCGTTTGACCTTGTGGGGTGCGATCGGAACCGTCGGCTGCCAGGGTTTGGCCCTGTGGAGTGCGATCGGAACCGTCAGATGCCAGGGTTTGGCCTTGTGGGGTGCGTTCAGAACCGTCAGATGCCAGGGTTTGACCTTGTGGAGTGCGGTCCGAACCGTCTTGAACCAGACCTTTCTGTTCCAGACGATCACGGCCGCCTTCAGCTACGGTTTGACCTTGTGGGGTTTTGTCATAGCCATCTTGAACCAGACCTTTTTCTTCCAGACGGTTACGACCGTTTTCAGCCAGGGTCTGGCCTTGTGGAGTGCGGTCCGAGCCATCAGCGGCAACAGTCTGGCTGAACACCGAGTGGCTGGTTTTGACTTGCGGAGTCGCTTGATCGGCAGCTGGCAGGGCGAAAGCGGTGCTGGCCAGCATCGAGAGGGTAAGACTGAACAGAAGTTGGCGTTTCATGATGGGTTGCTCCTTGGGAGGGCGATAAAGTGGGTACGAGGGCAATGCTACTCTCGATAAGTCGATATAAAAGTTCATAAACACAATGGTAATAATCAACAGAATTGATTGTTCGCTTGAGAGGCTCTAGCTCGGGCGTTTCAGGCGGGCGGTTTTGCACTGCGGTGGGTATTTTCCACCCACTCGCGCCCCGCAAAAGTGCGGGTCCGGTAACGCCAATTCGACCGATCGGTCAGAATGGCGACCGTTTTTTCCCCTCGCTGGGGCTTTGGATTAAACCTGCGGGCTGTTTGTCAGTCACAGATTTCATGAGGGCCATCACGGCCCGTCGTTTCAGCTGCGTCGTGCCAATGGATGCAGTCGTCTTCAGGAGCTTTGTGCAATGACGCGCACGCGTAAAATCTTCGCCTGGACCTTCGCCACCCTCGTGCTGTTACTGGCAGTGCTGGTATTGATCATCGTGTTCTTCGACTGGAACCGCATCAAACCGCCGCTCAACGCCAAAGTCTCGGAAGAACTGCATCGACCGTTCGCCATCAACGGCAACCTGTCGGTGGTCTGGCGGCGTGAGCTCGACGAGGGCGGCTGGCGCGCCTGGGTGCCGTGGCCGCATGTGGTTGCCGAAGACCTGACGCTGGGCAATCCCGACTGGTCGAAGCAACCGCAGATGGTCACCCTCAAACGGGTCGAGCTGCGCATTTCGCCACTGGCCTTGCTGGCGCAACGGGTCGCGATCCCGCGCATCGACCTGACCGAACCCAACGCGCAACTGCAGCGTTTGGCCGACGGCCGCGCCAACTGGACCTTCAAGTTCGATCCCAAGGACCCGAATGCCGAGCCCTCGAACTGGGTGGTCGACATCGGCGCCATCGGCTTCGACAAGGGCCACGTCACCCTGGATGACCAGACCCTCAAGACCAACCTCGACCTGCTGATCGATCCGCTGGGCAAGCCGATTCCGTTCAGCGACATCGTTGGTGACAAAGCCGCGAAAACCGCACAGGACAAAGTTGGCGCACCGCAGGATTACGCCTTCGGCCTGAAAGTCACCGGCCAGTATCACGGCCAGAAACTCGCCGGCCAGGGCAAGATCGGTGGCTTGCTGGCTCTGCAGGACGCGAGCAAACCGTTCCCGTTGCAGGCCCAGGCGAAGATCGGCGATACCAGCGTCGAACTCGCCGGCACCCTGACCGATCCGCTGAACCTCGGCGCCCTCGATCTGCGCCTGAAACTGGCCGGCGCCAGCCTCGGCAACCTGTATCCGCTGACCGGCGTAACCCTGCCGGATACCCCGCCTTATGCCACCGACGGCCATTTGATCGCCAAGCTGCATGAGCCGGGCGGGGCGCAGTTCCGCTATGAACAGTTCAACGGCAAGATCGGCAGCAGCGACATCCATGGCGATCTGGCCTACGTCGCCAGTCAGCCACGGCCCAAGCTGAGTGGCGCGCTGCTGTCTAATCAATTGTTGTTTGCCGACCTCGCGCCGCTGATCGGTGCCGATTCCAATGCCAAGCAGAAGGCCCGTGGCGGCGAGAGCAAGCAGCCGGCGGACAAGGTGTTGCCGGTGGAAGAGTTCAAGACCGAGCGCTGGCGCGACATGGACGCCGACGTCGAATTCACCGGCAAACGCATCGTCCACAGCGAAGAACTGCCGTTCACCGACCTCTATACCCACCTCAAACTCAACGACGGCGAGCTGAGTCTGGAGCCGCTGCGCTTCGGCGTGGCCGGTGGCAACCTCGATGCGCAGATTCGCCTCAACGGTCGCACCGAACCGCTGGAGGGCCGGGCCAAATTGACCGCGCGCAAGTTCAAGCTCAAACAGCTGTTCCCGACCTTCGAACCGATGAAGACCAGTTTCGGCGAGCTCAACGGTGATGCCGATATCGCCGGTCGCGGCAACTCGGTGGCCAAACTTTTGGGCGGTGCCAACGGCAACCTGAAGATGCTGATCAACGACGGCGCGATCAGTCGCGAGTTGATGGAGCTGGCCGGGCTCAACGTCGGCAACTACGTGGTCGGCAAGATCTTTGGCGACAAGGAAGTGAAGATCAATTGCGCGGCGGCGGACTTCGATATCAAGACCGGTCTGGCGACGACAAGACTGTTTGTGTTCGATACCGAGAACGCAATTATCTACATCGACGGCACAGCGAACATGGCCACCGAGCAACTGGATCTGACGGTGACGCCGGAATCCAAGGGCTGGCGTTTGATTTCCCTGCGCTCGCCGTTGTATGTACGGGGCAAGTTCATCAAGCCGGATGCCGGGGTGAAAGCGGTGCCGCTGATGTTGCGCGGGGCGGGGATGGTGGCCTTGGGCGTGATCGCTGCGCCGGCGGCAGGGTTGCTGGCGCTGGTGGCGCCGAGTGGTGGCGAGCCTAACCAGTGCGCGCCGCTGCTGGAGCAGATGAAGGCGGGCAAGGCGCCGGTGACTGTCAAACCTACCAAGTAATTGCAGCAACCCGATCGTTCCCACGTCGAACCGTCTGCGTGGGAACGTCGCCATGGACGCTCTGCGTCCGCTCTTGGGACGCTGAGCGTCCCGGGATGCATTCCCACGCGGAGCGTGGGAACGATCGGTCAGCGGGGGGAGCGGGGATTAGAGGTCCTTCAGAATATCCGCCATGTCATCCGCATGCTCTTCCTCCTGAGCCAGGATGTCTTCGAAGATCCGGCGCGTGGTCGGATCCTTTTCACCGATGTACTGGATGATCTCGCGGTAGCTGTCGATGGCGATCCGCTCGGCCACCAGGTCTTCGTAAACCATTTCCTTCAAGGTGTTGCCGGCCACGTATTGCGCGTGGGACATCTTCGACAGCAGGTCAGGGTTGAACTCGGGCTCGCCGCCCAGTTGCACGATGCGCTCGGCGAGACGGTCGGCGTGTTCGGCTTCCTGAGTGGCGTGCTCGAGGAACTCGTCGGCGGCGACGTTGGCTTTCAGGCCGTTGGCCATGAAGTAGTGGCGCTTGTAGCGCAAGACGCAGACCAGTTCGGTGGCCAGCGATTCGTTGAGCAGGCGCAGCACTTCTTCACGGTTGGCGCTGTAGCTTTCGGTCACTGCGCCGTTTTCCACGTGCTGGCGTGCGCGCTCGCGCAGGGTTTGAACATCAGACAATTGCAGGTCACTCATTTCAGTCTCCTGGAGGCTAATCCGATTGGCGTCACGTTCTGCTGACGTGATCGTTACCTGGTTGTGAGTGATGAACGTTGCAAAAAGTTTTGTCGGATTCAGCGCGGGGCATGCCCGGAGAGCTGCGCCTCTTCGCGCAGCCAGGCAAAAAACGCCTTTACCGGCGTATGCCGCTCGCGGCCCGGTACACAAAGCGCGCTGTAACCGGCGCCGTCGACCTGCACTTCGTCCTTGTACGGCACCAGCAGACCGCTGGCGACGCTCTCGGACACCAGAATATTGCTCGCCAGCACCAGCCCCTGTCCGGCAATGGCTGCTTGCAGCGCGTAGTGCTCTTCGTCGTATTCGCGGACGGCCGGTTGCTGATTGAGCCAGTTCTCGCCTGACTGCGCGCACCAGGCTTCCCAGCCGTGGGCGTACAGTTTCGAGTTGTGCCAACGCACGCTGATCAGTGCCGGGGTGCGACGGGCGGCCAGCGTCACCTGTTCCGGCGAGCCGTACACGCCGAACGATTCATCGAACAGGCACAACCCGTAGAGGTTCGGGTAATCGTCGAGGCTGTAGCGCAACACTAGATCGACACTGGCGTCCTGATGCAGATCGATCACTTCGCAATGCGTATCCAGCCGCACATTGATGTTCGGATGTTTTGCGTAAAACCGCCCCAGTCGTGGTACCAGCCACAGCGCGGCGAACGCGGCGGTGGTCGACAGCGTCAGGCTGCTGCCGCTGCGTTGCGGGCGCAGGGTGTCGACGCTTTGCGCCACCTCCAGAAATGCGCCGTGCAAGCTGCGAAACAGCCGCTCGCCACCCTCGGTCAGGCGCACCTGACGCGGCAGGCGTTCGAACAGCGCCACGCCGAGCCAGTCCTCCAGCGAGCGGATCTGATGGGAGATCGCCGTCGGCGTCACCGCCAGTTCTTCGGCAGCTGCCTTGAAGCTCAACAGGCGTGAGGCGGATTCGAACGCGCGCAGGGCGGTCAGCGGCAATGAAGCGAACATGGAAACTCCACGGATGAAATCAATTCATCCCGACTGATTTTTGCTCATTTGAGGCGATGACGTGGGTGCTGCAATCTGGCGCCACACCGTCACTCAAGTCTAGTCCCAAGGAGATTCAGATGAGCAAGATTCTTGTGATCCATGCCAGCCCTCGCGGTGAGCGTTCCCATTCGCGGCGTCTGGCAGAAACCTTTCTCAGTGCCTGGCAAGTCCGTCATCCACAGGCTCAGGTCACTCGCCGTGAAGTCGGCCGGGCGTTGATTCCGGCGGTGAACGAGGCGTTTGTCGCGGCGGCGTTTTATCCGGATCCCGAGGCTCGGCCGCTGACGATGCAGGCCGATCTGGCGCTCAGCGATCAACTGGTGGGCGAGTTGTTCGATCACGACCTGCTGCTGATTTCCACGCCGATGTACAACTTCAACGTGCCCAGCGGCCTCAAGGCCTGGGTCGATCAGATCGTGCGGTTGGGTCTGACGTTCGACCATACGCTGGACAATGGCATCGCCCAATACACGCCACTGCTGCACGGCAAAAAGGCGCTGATCGTCACCAGTCGCGGCGGTTTCGGTTTCGGCCCGGGCGGTGAGCTGGAGGCGCTTAACCACGCCGATCCATGGCTGCGCACCGCGCTTGGCTTCATCGGCATCAACGATGTCACGGTGGTCGCCGCCGAGGGCGAGGAATCCGCCGAGCGTACCTTCGCGGTGTCGGTGGCCGAGGCCGAGCAGCGCTTGCTCGACCTGGCCCGGGAGTTCTAGGTGGCCTGGCTGTTTCTGCTGATCGCAGCGGGGTTCGAGGTCACCTTCGCCATGGGCATGAAGTACGCCGAGGGTTTCACCCGGCTCTGGCCGTCGCTGATTACCGTGGTCGCGGCGGTGGGCGGGGTGTACTTCCTGACCCTGGCGATGCGCGAGTTGCCGGTGAGCATCGCTTATCCGATCTGGACGGCCATCGGCTCGCTCGGCACGGTGTTTCTCGGATTCGCCCTGCTGGGCGAGAGCCTGACGCTGGTGAAGTTGCTGTCCGTGGGGCTGATTGTGGCGGGGGTGGTGGGGCTGAAGTAGGCTGGTCGTGGAGTTGTCATCATCGAGGCGGATGCTTGGCGGGCGTTTTGCACGCCCTGCATCCACTCACCGAACACAAGGATGTTTGCCCATGTCGCAAGATTCGGCCACACGTTATCCACTGGTGCTGGTGCCGGGAATGCTCGGTTTCATCCGTCTGGTGCTGTACCCGTACTGGTACGGAATCATCAAGGCGTTGCGCCGGGGTGGTGCGACGGTGATTGCAGTGCAGGTGTCGCCACTCAATTCCACCGAAGTGCGCGGCGAGCAGTTGCTGACGCGCATCGATGAAATCCTTCGTGAGACCGGCGCGGCCAAGGTCAATCTGTTCGGCCATAGCCAGGGTTCGCTGACGGCACGTTACGCGGCGGCCAAGCGACCGGATCTGGTGGCGTCCGTGACGTCGGTTGCCGGGCCCAATCACGGTTCGGAACTGGCCGACTATCTGGCGAAACACTATCCGGCGGACAGCGCCAAGGGCCGAATCCTCGAGGCGCTGTTGCGTTTTGTCGGCTGGCTGATGGCGCTGCTGGAGACCGGCTACCACGGGCCGAAACTGCCGGTGGATATCCACGCCTCGCACCATTCCCTGACCACCGAAGGCGTGGCGCTGTTCAACCAGCGTTATCCACAGGGCCTGCCGCAAACCTGGGGTGGGCACGGGCCGGAAGAGGTCAACGGCGTGCGGTATTACTCGTGGTCCGGCACCTTGCAGCCGGGCAAGACCGATCGCGGTGGCAACCTGTTCGATGGCACCAACCGCAGCTGTCGGTTGTTCGCCAAAACCTTCGTGCGCGAGCCGGGGCAGTGCGATGGCATGGTCGGACGCTACAGCTCGCACCTGGGCACGGTCATCGGCGATGACTACCCGATGGATCACTTCGACATCGTCAACCAGTCGCTGGGACTGGTCGGCAAAGGCGCGGATCCGGTGCGGCTGTTCGTCGAGCACGCCGCGCGGTTGAAAGCCGCCGGGGTCTAGGCGGCGCTCGGGGTGCGGGAGCGACCGAGGACGGTGGTCCAGCGCTCGGAAAGAATCACCCCGCCCAGCGTCAGCAAGCCACCGACCAGGTGATACATCGCCAGTTGTTCCTTCAGCACCACTGCGGCAATCAGCGCGGTGATCAGCGGCAGCAGGTTGAAGAACAGCGTGGTCCGGCTCGGGCCCAGACGCTGCACGGCCTGCATCCACGCCAGCGGCGCAAGCATCGAGGCCAGCAGGCACGCGTACAGCACCAGCGGAATGTTCTGCAGGGTCAGGCCGGTTTTCGGTGAAGTCGCGTACAGCGGAAACAACACCACCACCGCCACCAGCACCTGCAAATACAGCAACACCAGCGGCGGCAGGCGCAGTTGCCATTTTTTCAGCAGGGTGCTGTAGATCGCGTAGGCGAGGGTGGCAATCAACATCATCGCGTCACCCAGGTTCACCCCGTGTTGCAGCAGTGCGCCGAGGCTGCCGGAGGACACCACCACCAATACACCCGCGAATGAAAGTACGGCTCCGACCAGTGCGCCGGCGGTCAGGCGCTGGCCGAGGCTGATGATCGCCATGGCCAGCGACATCAATGGCATCAACGACAGGATGATGCCCATGTTGGTGGCGCTGGTCATGGTCGCAGCGAAGTAGGCCAGGCTCTGATAGACCGCCATGCCGAGCACGCCGAGGATGAAAATCTTGCCCAGATTCGGGCGGATCTGCGGCCAGTGCGCGATCACCTTTTTCAGCATGAACGGCGTGAACAGCAGACCGGCGAGCAGCCAGCGGTAGAAGCCGATCTCGGCGGGAAAGATCGCACCGACCGCGAGCTTGTTGATCACGGTGTTACCGGCCCAGATAAAAATCGCCAGCAGGGGAAACGCGTATTGCATGGGAGGAGAAACCAGTACGTTGATGAACGGTGATTATCCCCTGTCTGGATGCAGGCCTATACTGCGAACCGGACAACCCGCCCCTGATTACGGACAGCATGAACAGTAAACACATCGATCTGCTGGATTTCAGCGAACTGCCGTCGGCGGTGTATTTCCGCTATGCCGACTTCAACGCCCATGAATACGCCGCGCCGCACCGCCATCCGTGGGGCACGCTGGAGTACGCGGCCCACGGCGTGCTGCACATGGATGTCGACGGCAGCCGCTTCATGTCGCCGCCGCAATACGCGGTGTGGGTGCCGCCGCAGGTCGAGCACAGTTTCTACAGTCATCAGCCGGTCAATTATCGGGCGGTGTGCCTGGCGCCGGATGTCTGTTGCGACTTGCCGGCGCAGGCCTGCACTCTGGCGATCAGCGACATTCTCAAGGCGATCCTCAAGGACTTCGCCGCCCGTGATGTGAAGATCCCGGCGTTCGAAGCCGACCAGCGCCTGGCCCAGGTGCTGGTGGATCAATTGCGCCAGGCGCCGGTTCACCAATGCTATTTGCCTTACGCCAGCAGCCCCGGTTTGCTGACCATTCTCGAAACCCTGCAGGCCGAGCCCGGCAACAATCAGCCGCTGGCGCACTGGGCGGCGCAGGTGCATGTCAGCGAGCGCACTCTGGCCCGGCAATTCGTGCGGGAATTGGGGATGAGTTTTGGCGAATGGCGCCAGCGGCTGCGCTATCTCGCGGCCATCGAGGCGCTGGAGTCGGCGCGCAGCGTGCAGGAAATCGCTTTTGATCTCGGCTACAGCAGCGGCTCGGCCTTCATCGCCATGTTTGCCCGGCAGGCCGGATGTACCCCCGAACAATACCGGCGCAGCCATCTTGAGGGCAGGAAGGTGTAACAAGCTTTGACTACACTCAGCCGGAGGCCGCCTCCATCGAGGCGGCGCCAAGGAGAAAACTCCATGAAGATGCTGCGTGTCCCTTTGTTGATGATCGGTCTGCTGCTGTGCTCCCAGGGTTTCGCCGCCACGGCGCAACAGAACAAAATGACCACCTGCAACGCCGACGCCACGGCCAAGAGCCTCAAGGGCGACGAGCGCAAAGCCTTCATGAGCACCTGCCTCAAGGCAACCCCGGCAGCAAACGACGCCAAGGCCCTGACCCCGCAGCAACAGAAAATGAAAACCTGCAACGCCGATGCGGCCACCAAGGCGCTGACGGGTGATGCGCGCAAGACCTTCATGAGTGATTGCCTGAAGAAAAAATAAAGCGGGTTTGAGTGGTGACTGGCAGATGTGTCCGGCTTGGGATCCAGGCCCTCACCCTAACCCTCTCCCAGAGGGAGAGGGGACCGATTCGGGGATGGCTGGTTTTTGCGCCGACCTGAACGTGCGGCGCTGAATCCGGAATCGACCAGGTATTTCAGGTTACGGGAGTTCTCTAAATCTACTCGGTCAGTTCCCTCTCCCTCCGGGAGAGGGCTAGGGTGAGGGGGGGGGCTCAAGCCGAGCCCCAAACCTACAAACACCGCATATCCCTAGTGCTCCCCAAGGATCGCTGGCAGACTGCCAATCCTTTTACGCCGTTCGTTTTGAGGCTGTATGCCAACGTTTTCTGAGCGTCATGTAGTGTTCTGGGTCAGTTGCATCATCATTTTCGGCGGTCTGTTGCTGGTGTTGCCATTGCGTCTGCTGCCCAGCCTGCTGGCCGGGTTGCTGGTGTTCGAACTGGTCAACATGCTCACCCCGCAACTGCAACGGCTGATCGAAGGTCGCCGTGCGCGGTGGCTGGCGGTGGCGCTGCTGGGCACGTTGGTAGTGAGTGTGCTGGCGTTGATCTTTGCCGGGGCCATCAGTTTCCTGTTGCACGAGGCGGAAAACCCCGGCGCTTCCCTCGATAAATTCATGGGCGTGGTCGACCGCGCGCGCGGGCAGCTGCCGCCGTTTCTCGACAGCTACCTGCCGGCCAGTGCCGCCGAATTCCGGGTGGCCATCGGTGAATGGGCGAGCAAGCATTTGTCCGACCTGCAACTGGTGGGCAAGGACGCGGCGCACATGTTCGTGACGCTGCTGATCGGCATGGTGCTGGGCGCGATCATCGCCTTGCAGCGGGTGCCGGACGTCACCAAGCGTAAACCGCTGGCGGCTGCACTGTTCGACCGTCTGCACTTGCTGGTTCAGGCGTTTCGCAACATCGTCTTCGCGCAGATCAAGATTTCCCTGCTCAACACCTTCTTCACCGGGATCTTCCTGGCGGTGATCCTGCCGATGTTCGGGATCAAGCTGCCGCTGACCAAGACCCTGATCGTGCTGACCTTCCTGCTCGGTCTGCTGCCGGTGATCGGCAACCTGATGTCGAACACGCTGATCACCATCGTCGGCCTGTCGCTGTCGATCTGGGTGGCGATTGCGGCGCTGGGCTATCTGATCTTTATCCACAAGCTCGAATACTTTCTCAACGCGCGCATCGTCGGCGGGCAGATCAGTGCCAAGTCCTGGGAGTTGCTGCTGGCAATGCTGGTGTTCGAGGCCGCGTTCGGCCTGCCGGGGGTGGTGGCGGGGCCGATCTATTACGCGTATCTGAAGAGTGAGCTGAAGCTGGGCGGGATGGTTTAAAAGCAGCTGCGAGTTTTGAGCTGCAAGCCGCAAGAAAAAGGCAAGAGCGGTGGTCGCTCTTGCCTTTGCTTTTACTTGTAGCTTGAAGCTTGCAACTTGAGGCTGGCGTTAAACGCCGTAGCGTTTCATGGCTTCAATCGCCAGACCGCTACCGATACTGCCAAAGATATTCCCTTCCACATGCCGCGCGTTCGGCAGCATCGCCGAGACGCTGTTGCGCAGAGCCGGAATACCGCTCGAACCGCCAGTGAAGAACACCGTATCAACCTGACCCACCGCCACGTTGGCGTCTGCCAGCAACTGGGTGACGCTGCCGCGCACGCGCTCCAGCTGCGACTCGATCGCCGACTCGAACAACGCCCGGGTCAGTTCCACGCTCAGGCCCGGCTCGATGCGATCCAGCGGCACATGGCGGCTGTCGTTGTGGGTCAGGTGGATCTTGGTTTCTTCCACTTCCATCGCCAGCCAGTGCCCGGCGCGCTGTTCGATCAGCTTGAACAGACGGTCGATGCCGCCGGTGTCCTCGATGTCGTAACGCATGCTGCCCAGGGCCAGGGTCGATTTCTGCGAGTACACCGAGTTGATGGTGTGCCAGGTCGCCAGGTTCATGTGGTGACTGGTCGGCATGAACGCGCCGCTTTTCATGCGGCTGCCGTAGCCGAACAGCGGCATCAGGCCTTGCAGGCTCAATTGTTTGTCGAAGTCGGTCCCGCCGATGTGCACGCCGCCTGTGGCGAGGATGTCGTCGTGACGGTTATCCACACCACGACGCTCTGGCGACAGGCGCACCAGCGAGAAGTCTGACGTACCGCCGCCGATGTCGACGATCAGCACCAGTTCTTCCTTTTCGATGGTCGACTCGTAGTCGAAGGCTGCGGCAATCGGCTCGTACTGGAACGACACGTCCTTGAAACCGAGTTTGCGCGCCACTTCCACCAGGGTGTCTTCGGCTTCCTGGTCGGCCAGCGGATCGTCGTCGACGAAGAACACCGGGCGGCCCAGTACAACCTGCTCGAACTCCCGACCGGCGGCAGTTTCCGCGCGGCTCTTGAGCTGGCCGATGAACAGCCCGAGCAAGTCCTTGAACGGCATCGCGGTGCCGAGAACGCTGGTGTCGTGCTTGATCAGCTTGGAACCGAGCAGACTTTTGAGCGAGCGCATCAGCCGGCCTTCGTAGCCTTCCAGATACTCGTGCAGCGCCAGACGGCCGTATACCGGACGGCGCTCTTCGATATTGAAAAAGACCACCGACGGCAGGGTGATCTTGTCGTCTTCCAGCGCGATCATCGTTTCCATGCCGGGGCGCAGCCAGCCGACGGTGGAGTTGGACGTGCCGAAGTCGATGCCGCAGGCACGGGCTGGAGAGGCGTCTTTCATGGTCTTTCGGTTCCGGTCAAAAAAACGGCCGCGCAGTGTATGTCAGTGCGCGACAGATTCGAAGGCCGGTCATCTGCTATTTCACGACTAAGCTTGCTTGAAACTCGGCGCTTTGCCCCAAACTTGCTGGCATGGGCCGGCAGAAATACCGGCGGTCGCAAGAACCGCCGTCCACTGCCGATAAACTTCTGCTGCGCCACCCGGTCACAAACTTGAGATCGGTCAACCCGGCACGCGCGAATAGGCGCATGCTGGGATCGGCGCGAAATCGATAACGGATGGTGATTCCTTCGATGGACTTCAAAGACTATTACAAGATACTCGGCGTGGAGCCGACGGCTGACGACAAGGCAATCAAGGCTGCCTATCGCAAGCTGGCGCGCAAATACCACCCCGATGTCAGCAAGGAAAAGGACGCCGAGGCCAAGTTCAAGGACGCCTCGGAAGCCTATGAAGCGCTGAAAAGTGCCGACAAACGCGCCGAATACGATGACCTGCGCCGTTACGGCCAGCACGGTCAGCCGTTCCAGGGCCCGCCGGGCTGGCAGAGCCGTGGCGGCTTTGGCAACAGTGGCGGTCAGGACACCGGTGACTTTTCGGACTTCTTCAGTTCGATCTTCGGCAATCGCGGCCCCGGTTTCGGTGGTGGCGCTGGCCGGCAATCCCGCAGCGCCGGACGGCGAGGGCAAGACGTGGAACTGGAACTGCCGATCTTTCTGGAAGAGACGCTTTCGAACGAATCGAAAAAGATCAGCTTTCAGGTGCCGCAATACAACGGTTCGGGCCAGCACGTCAGCAACACCAGCAAGAGCCTGAACGTGAAGATCCCGGCCGGCGTGGCCGACGGCGAGCGCATCCGCCTCAAGGGTCAGGGCGCACCGGGCATTGGTGGCGGCGCCAATGGCGATCTGTATCTGACCATCCGTTTCGCGCCGCACCCGAAATTCGACGTCGAAGGCGAAAACCTGATCATCACCTTGCCGCTTGCTCCCTGGGAGCTGGCGCTGGGCGCCGAAGTGGCCGTGCCGACCCTGACCGGCAAGATCAACCTCAAGGTCCCGGCCGGCAGCCAGAATGGCCAGCGCATGCGAGCCAAGGGCCACGGCCTGCAGAATAAGGCCGGCGAGCGCGGTTATCTGTTCGTCCAGCTCAAGGCCGTGATGCCCAAAGCCAACGGCGATGACGTCAAGGCGCTGTGGCAGGAACTGGCGAAGAAGGCCGCCTTCAATCCGCGAGAGAACTTCTGATACTGACGACGGAGTAGCCCATCATGAGCAGCCCCCTGATCGTTCAACTGGACATGGCAGAATTCTGTGAGGCGGCCGACCTGTCGGACGTCTACGTGATCGAAATCGTCGAGCACGGCATCCTCGAACCTCAGGGCACGCAGCCCCGGGAATGGCGCTTCACCGACTACGAACTGGCCCTGGCCAAACGCGCCGCCAAGCTGCGGCGCGACCTTGACCTGGAATGGGAAGGCGTCGCCCTGGCGCTGGACCTGCTGGAAGAAGTGCAGGAGTTGCGATCCGAGAACCGCATGCTCCGTCAGCGTCTGGCGCGGCTGGTGGTCGAGTAGCGCTTCAAACCTGTCTGGGCAGCGTCACGCTGAACAGCGTTCCGTCGGCTTCGCTTGAACTGACTTCGATCGTCCCGCCGTGGGCGGTCACCACTTCCTTGATGATGAACAGGCCCAGACCGAGGCTGGTCGACGGCTGGCCGAGTTCTTCGTCGGCACTGCGCACCAATGGATCGAAAATCGTACCGATGGCTTCTGCGGGAATGGGGTTGCCGCAGTTGTGCACGGTCAGAAGCACGTGCCCGGCTTCTCCCTTCAACGTCACGATCACTTCGCGCGGATCAGACCCATGCTGCAAGGCATTGCCGATCAGATTCTGCAGCAGTTGATCGATCCGTCCGGCATCCCAGTTGCCACGGGTGTCACCCTCGGTTTTCAGTGTCGGATCACTTTCCGGATTGCCGGCGCAGGCTTCGGCGATGGCCGCGCGCGCCGCGTCGGCCAGGTCCATCGGTGCCGGTTCGATCGGCAGGCTCTTGCCCAGGCGGCTGCGCACCAGTTCCAGCAGGTCGCTGACCATCGCCGCCATATGCCGCGCACCCTGTCTGATGTTCAGCGCGCAGGTCAGCGCATCGCCTTCCAGCGCCGTTTTGCGCATCAGCAACTCGGTGGACATGCTGACCGCTTGCAACGGTGCGCGCAGGTCATGGCCGAGGATGGCGAGAAAGATATCCCGTGAATGAGCAACCTGTTCGGCGTAAGCGGCCGTCGATTCGGCCAGGGCTTCATCAACGGCTTCGTTGAAACGGATCATGTCCTGGAAGTACGCGATGTCCGGTGATTCCAGACTGTTGACCCAGAGGCGGATCACACAGGCACGCAAATGACGGAACTCGGACGTCATCTGCACCAGGTCGAAACCCACTGTATGGCGCAACTCTCCGTGGCTGGCACCGGCCTCGTCCAGGCTCGGGGTTTTCTCCGGGCCTTCGCCTTTGGCTTTGGCAATCTGCTCGCTGGCGGTCTGTGCGGTGTCCATGTCGCGGGCGGCGGCCAGCAGAATCTCTCTGGCATGATCGCGCAGCGCCGTTCTGTCCATGGTCTCGGCCGCCGGGGTGATGGTCCTGGCGAACTGTTCCCACTCCTCGACGATGTGATCCGCGTGTTGCCGGATAAATTCGGATAAACGCATGTCCGGGTTCCTGGAAATTCAAGTCGGGGCGTTCGAATATTAGCCCCTTTGGGCGGGAATGAAAGTGCCGCTCGGGCCTGAAATCTCCGCTGACAAGACGCCGTGCCGCGATACCTATGTACCGCCGCCGTTGAGGCTCGCCATGGTCTGCTTTCGCTCCATTTCAAGGAGTGAAACCATGCCCGAAATCCCTGTCTCCCTCTCTTCAACCGATAACGTCACCTCCTCGCCGGGGCCGCTCGCGACGCAAAGTCTGCACGCCGATTTCCTGCACAAGGCCAGCCCGGACTGGTTGGTCAACGCACCGGTTCGGCAGCAGGACGCGCTGAAAAATGCCAATGCCGCCACACCGGACTGGTACAGACGCGCATCGCGCGATCAACGCAAAGCCGTGGGCGATGCCGTGACCGCCAGCGTCGCCGCCCAGACCCGCCTGGACAACGCCATGTCAACCTTTCAGGACATCGACAGCTTCGCCGCGCCGTTGTTGACCAGGGCCCTCAAGGACCGCTTCAACGTGACGCTGGACGTCGACAAGACCTGGCTGGTGCTGAACAAACCGGTGGAGATGGGCATCTTCGCCATCGACATCGATTACTTTGAGGTATTGAAACTGCCTCTGCTACAGGCGGCGCTGCACAACTTCGAAGCCCGCGAATGCAAAAGCGGGGCTTTTCATGAAACATCGGGATTTCGCAGTGAAAGCCTGGAACCCGGCACCCTTGCGCCGTTGAGCACTTCCCTGACGGTCGAGCAGTTCACCGGCCTGTGCCGCTCGCTGGATATCGGGGCGAAATACCAGGCTTACCTCAAGGATTTCCTGCACCCCAGGGACGCGGTGGCCGAGCACGCGCTGCGCGATAAATTCATCGACGCCCATAAAACCGCATTGCGTGCGGCTGCCGAACTGGCATTGGTCAAAGGTGATATCGGGCGTGAAGACTACGCCTCGATTCGTTCAATCCTCGACGGTGAGCTGGCACCGGTCCAGGGCGATCGGCAGATATGGTTTCGCGATCTGAGCCTGATGGGCCGGCGCATGACTGGCTGCGTCATGTTCACGATCTGTGAGAAGTACCGTTACAGCGACGATTCGATTCTGTATATCCCGGGCGATCCCTGTCACCCGCTCAAGCGCTACAGGGGCGGGGAGATGGCCGCGATGTTCAAGCGGCGGTTCACCGCACCCGATGCTACTCAGGCTCATCCAGCGGAACCCAACGGCTACCAACGGTTTTTCAGCCAGTTCGTCGCGTATGGCGACCGCTCGCGTTACTTCGGCCAGTTCACTGACGACCCGCCGAACCGTACGCTCGCCCAAAGGCTGGCTCCCTATGAAGCGCTGCTCAATGAGTTTTACAAAGCGGTCAATCCATTCAACGCCGCCCTGACCGGTATTCACGAACTGCCGCCTGCGCCGTCGATCGAGCAGGTGCCGAACACCGATCCCTATCTGAACCCGGTCGGCCTGCCGCGCAAAGGCCATGGCATCTGGGCGCAAAACGTTGACTTGTGGGATTACCTTTATCACCGGCATCGCGACCGGATGATGGACGATGCCCGCAGCCATGCAGTGCCGACGGCGGATGTCGATGCCAAAGTGCGTTCGGAAAAATTCGCCGGATTGTTGAACATCGGCATGCTGGTGCTGATGGGCGTCTCGATGTTCGTGCCGGTTTTGGGTGAAGTGATGATGGTGGTGATGGCCGGGCAACTGCTCGAAGAAACCCTTGAAGGCGCCATCGAGTGGAGCGAGGGTGATCGCAAGGCCGCCAAGGCGCATCTGATCGATGTCGCGCAGAACCTGGCGTTGATTGCCTTGATGGCGGGTGCCGGCAAAGGGCTCGCCCGGCTGACCGCCGCCCGATCGACACCGGTCATCGAGAACCTGCATCAGGTGGAAATGCCCGACGGCACGGCCCGCTTGTGGAAGCCTGATCTGAGTGGCTACGAGAGTCCGGTCACACTGGACGCGAACGTTGTACCGAATGCGCTGGGGCAGTACGAGTCGGGAGGAAAAACCTGCATCCGCCTCGACGGCAAGACTTACCAGCAGACTTACGACGAGTCGCTCAAAGCCTGGCGCATCCAGCATCCGAGCGATTCGCAGGCCTATCAGCCGCCCCTGACGCATAACGGCGCCGGTGCATGGCGGCATACCCTGGAACGCCCGCAGGACTGGGACCGGTTGATGTTGTTGCGGCGTATCGGCCACAGCACTGACCCGTTTGCTGACGAGCAATTATTGACGATGGCCGATGTGGCCGGTGTCACCGACAACGCCTTGCGCAAGATGCACCTGGACAACGCCTTGCCGCCGCCGGAACTGGCCGATGCCATGCAACTGTTCAACGCCGAGCGCGATGCCGGATCGATCGTCGAACAGGCAACCGGCACTCAGGCAGTCGACAGTCGCTTCATGCATCTGTTGCCGCTGCTTCCCGACATGCCACGCTGGCCGTTCGGGCGCAGGCTGCAGATCTTCGACAATCCTGACTTCTCGGGGCGGGCAATCGGTTACGGGACGAAGCGCGGCGGCAAGGCGCCGATCCGGATCAGCCGGGCCGAGGTGCTGAACGGTGAGCTACCGAGCCGGATACTCGCGGCACTGGATGAGGCGGAGACGGTGCGTCTGCTGGGTGGCGAGCCTGCACGGGTTCGCGCGTCGAGGGCCCAGGAGTTCTCCAGGCAGATTGCCGACTACGCCAGCGCGCACCAGCCTGCGTTGTTCGACAGTCTTCTCAAGGCAACCGAGCCAGTCGAGCCCCGGGCGGCAAAGCTGCAACGAGTCGTCCCCGGGCTGACCGGGCGGGCCGCAACAGCTGCGTTGGGCGAGGCCAACGCCGAGGAACTGGCCCGATTGGACGGCACTGCGAAGGTCCCTTCGCATTTGCAGGAGCTCGGTCGCTGGTATGGCCAGCAAGGACGCCTGACCCGGGCGCTGGCCGGGTTGCGCAGTGAGACCATGGCCTCGCCCGACAGCCGTCATCTCGCGTTGCAGACATTGGGTCGGCTGCCGGGCTGGTCGGATGACGTGCGTCTGGAACTCCGCGAAGGCAGTATCAGCGGCCCGCTGCTGGATGCCATCGGCAGCGAAACGGCCTCTGCGCACAAGTATCTGGTCAAGTACGCCGATGCCTTTCAAGCCGCCAACGAGCGTGGCGAGCCGCTCAATGGCATTCCCCACAGGGGGGATAACTTTTTCAGCTCGTTGATGCATGCCTTGCCCGATCCGGCACGGCAGGCGCTGGGGCTGCCGCATGTCGGACAGAGCGTCGAGCTGCAAGGTGCGATCGCTGAACGAGCGCTTGCCGAGCGCAGTCAGTCGGCCTGGCTTCTGCGTGCAGGCGCCGCAGAAAAACCATGGTTCAAGCCGCCGGAACGTATTGCCTCCCGACTGCTTGGCTATCGCGCGAGTGGCGATGGGCCGGGGCCGGATCCGTCGTTGACCGGTCACGTCCAGAATGTCTACCCGGATCTTACCGATGTTCAGGCACGCGGTTTCATCCTTGAACAATGGCGTCTGGGCAAGAATGACCAGCAGATCTTTCATTTGCTCAATAATCGATTGAGCGAGTGGCGGAGTCTGGAAACAACGCTCGATCAATGGTTGATGTCGCAGAATTTGCGTTTGCGCGCTTCTCGGGACGAGTTCGTCAGTGTGGTGCAAAACATCAAGGACTGTTGGCGCAATGCACCGTTGGCCGGACACGATCCGCAAGCGGCCCGCCTGACGCTGATCAGTGACGCGTCGCTGCCTTCGTTGGCGGCGGACTTTTCCCATGTGCGCGAACTGATGTTGCGCGTTCCGGTCGTGGGCGACACGCTTGCGGCATTTCCCAATGTCGAAAAACTGACATTGACCGCCAGTGTTGCGGAGTTCGACAAAGTGCTCGCGACGTTGAGGACGTTGCGGCACATGACCCGCCTGAAACTCTCCACACCGATTACCGGGCAAGTGGCGACACGGCTTCGGGAACTGAACCGGCTTGAAGAGCTGGAGCTGCACTGTTCCTCTGGAGGCATGAACCCGGTGGTGCCCATGACGCTCGACGTCGGCGGCATGCGCCAATTGCGCAGGCTCGAAATCGGCAGCCCGCAAATGCACCAGTGGCCGCGCGGTGTTCTGGACTTGCCACGACTGGAACGCCTGAATTTGCGATCAACCGCGATCAATAGCCTGCCGATGGAAATCTATGAAGGCCATCAGCGGCTGTTGTCCGGCCTGTCGCTGGACTGGTCGAAATTCCCGCGTCGGGTGTTCAAGCCGATCTACGAATTTATCCGCAGCCAGCCCCGGCATTTGATCGATCTGGACGAAATGGTCGCGGATTACTGCCGCGGTGAGCTCAAGCGTTTTGTCGGCATGGAGCCGAGCCTTTTCGATGTCCTGAGTACGGGGTTCAAGGCGCAATGGCCAGACATCGGCAGCCGCTTCGCCGCGATCGAAACCCTGAGCGAGCAGTTCAGCGAACTCAACCGGCTTCAGGAGTGGGTCGGTTCCGAGCCGACGGTCCTCAACGGCGGTGCAGTACGTTCGGCAGTGGCCGAGGCGCTGAAGACCAGCTGGCGCAGCGGGTTGTTCCAGCGTTATGGCGCGCGCACCGAGAGCCTGTTTTACAACCTGTATGTCAGCCTGCCCAATGATGCCTCGGTGCTGGATATTCTCGGCTCGCCGGTGGACAGTCTGCCGGCCCTGTCGCCTGAGGGGTTCGCTCATGTCAGAAGTCTGAATCTGGCCGGGTTGCAGGCCCCGGTCGAACAGTTGCGCGGTTTTATCCGCACGTTTCGCGGGGTCGATAACCTCGACCTGAGCCATTGTGGCTTGACCGAACTGCCGCTGGACTCAAGCGATCTGCCGGCACTCGAAACCCTGAACCTGCATGACAACCCGCTGAACAGCATCGATGTGCGCGGGATGAATCGCCTGATGGCACTGGACCTTAGCGCGACGACCCTGCGCGAATGGCCGGTCGGTGCGGAGTCTCTGCCGGAGCTGACCTGGCTGGATCTCAGCGACAGTCAGTTGACCGCGCTGCCGGAGGCGTTGCTGGCGCGTGATGCGTTGTTGCTTGATACCAGCCTGGTTGGCACACCGCTTACCGAGCAGGCCAAAGTGTCGCTGGGCAGTGCGCGCCAGCGCATCGAAGAGGCCAGAGGTCTGATGCCTGGATCGCTTCAGCGCTTTGCCCTGGAAGAACCGCGCCATCGCACGCCGCCTGCGGAAAGCGGCTCGGTGATCGCCCGGCGGTTGCTGCCGCTGCCTCCGCTCACGGCAACGGGCGAGGGGGCGGCCGGGTGGGCTGCTCGCGTCCGGCGTTTGCGTCCGCAGTACGACAGCGCGCAGGCGCAGCAGGCGATAGTACGGATGCAGGGCGCCGGGTTGACCGAGGTGCAGATCGGTGCGCGAATCGACGCATGGGAGCAGACATTCGAGTCGCTGACCCGGCGTCTGAACGATTGGCTGTTCACCCATGAAACCCGCGGCATGGATTGGGTCGTGTCATCGCGCACCCGCCAACTTGCGGCGCAGCGGATCATCGAATGCTGGCGTGAAGGTACGATTGACTGGAATGGCGTGACTGATCGAGAGCTGAACCTCGAAGGTCTGCAAGTCGGCAATCTGCCCGAACTGTCAGAGGCGTTTCCTGCGGTGAGCACCCTGAATCTGGCGGGGGTCAAGCTTTCCACCGATGGCTCCAGTGCTTTCCTCAGGGCATTCACGCAGGTGCGAAAGCTCAACCTCAGCGGCAACCACTTGCCGGCAATCCCTGAGCCTGTCGGGCAAATGCGTCAGCTGGAACGACTGGAACTGTCACTCACCGGCCTCGCGGATTCCGCAGCGCTGGATCAAGCGCTCGAGGGGCTGTCGCAGTTGCAGTGGCTGGACCTGAGCCATAACGGCCTGCGCACATTCAGCGTCACTCGTCTCGAGCGACTGGAGCGGCTGGACCTGCGTGACAACCTGCTCACGGCATGGCCGGAAGGCGTGCTGCAAGCGCCCCGTCTGCGAGTGATCGACCTGAGCAACAACGAGATCTCGTCGATTCCTGTCGAGTTGTACGACCGCGACCATGCCATGTTGCTCGCCGGCAGCAATCTGTCGGAGAACTACGAGATATCGCAGCAAAGCCTGATGCGCCTGCGTGAGTACGCCGATGCCCATGGGCGTCGCGATGTGTTGGGTATGACGTATGCCGATATCGACCGGATGATCGATGACATGGAAAGTACGACCGAAAGCGACGACGAAGGCGCGGGTACAGAGAGTGATGCAGAACCGGATGAAGTGGTCCCGACACTCGCTGAAAGCATCCTCGAACAACAAGCCGCGCCCTGGATTGAAAACATCCCGCAAGAGGACGCCGCACGATATCGGGCCATGTGGCAGCGGTTGGCTGCCGAGCCTGACAACGGGGCGTTCTTCCATCTGTTGTCGCGGATGCCGGATACCGAAGAGTTTCGGGTATTTCGCGCCGACCTGACCCGGCGCGTGTGGGAAGTTGTCGAGGCGGCGGATGGCAGTCAGGAGCTGCGCGACACGCTGTTTTCGATGGCGACCACCCACACCACCTGTGTTGATGGCCGCACCCTGGCGCTCAGTGAAATCGAGGTCAAGGTCTTCGAGTACAACGCCTTGCGACACTTGCAGCCCGGCCTCGCGGCGAAGGGGCGCGCCTTGCTCGACTTGTCGCGGCAGCTGTTCCGCCTGGGCGAGGTGGAAAAACTGGCCGCACGCAGCATGGGCCGTCACGCCGATCCGGCGGAAGTGCGACTGCAATACCGGATCGGTCTGACTTCAGGCTGGGAGGACGGTCTGCAACTGCCGGGGCAACCCAGCCACATGCGATTTGCCCGGCCGATCAGGGGCGAGGAGCTGGTGACCGCGCGTGAGGCGGTGGTGAAAGCCGAAAAAGGCGAGCGGTTCTATGAAGAACTGATCAGCCGCGATTACTGGGTGCAGTACCTGACCGAGAAGTACCCGGATGAACTCGGTGCGCTCAAGCGCAGCGCGGATGAAAAGCTGCAACGACTTGAGGACGAATATGAGGGCGTGACCAGCACGGCATACCAAGAGGCGGTACAGGCGCTCGAGATCGAGCGTGGTATCGAGCGCAATCAGCAACTGATTGCCCTGTCGCGCCTGGAAACCGGCGAACCGGTGACGGTCGGGCTCGACGATGAGCAGCCTGGCACTTCAGGTTATCTGATGGACACCTCAACCCGCTGAGGCGCTGTCAGCCCCGATCGTCGAAAGCTTGACGACCGGGGCTTTGGCTCAGAACAGAAAGTAACGCTGGGCCATTGGCAGGGTTTCGGCCGGTTCACACCAGAGCAACACCCCGTCGGCCTTGACCTGATAGGTCTGCGGGTCGACGTCGATGTTGGGCAGGTAGTCGTTGTGGATCAGGTCGGTTTTCTGCACGTCGCGGCAACCTTTGACCACCGCGATTTTCTTCTTCAGGCCCAATGCTTCGGGCAATCCCGACGCCTGCGCCGCCTGACTGATGAAGGTCAGGCTGGTGGCGTGCAGCGAGCCGCCGTAACTGGCGAACATCGGGCGGTAGTGCACCGGTTGCGGGGTCGGGATCGACGCGTTGGCGTCGCCCATCAGGCTGGCGGCGATGGCGCCGCCCTTGAGGATCAGCGTCGGTTTCACGCCGAAGAATGCCGGGCGCCACAGCACCAGATCGGCCCATTTGCCGACTTCCACCGAACCCACTTCATGACTGATGCCATGGGTGATCGCCGGGTTGATCGTGTACTTGGCGATGTAGCGTTTGGCGCGGAAGTTATCGTTGCCTTCGCCGTCCTGCGCGAGCGGCCCGCGCTGTTTCTTCATCTTGTCGGCGGTCTGCCAGGTGCGCGTGATGACTTCGCCGACGCGGCCCATGGCCTGGCTGTCGGAGCTGATCATCGAGAACGCGCCGAGGTCGTGGAGGATGTCTTCGGCGGCAATCGTTTCGCGGCGGATGCGGCTTTCGGCGAACGCCACGTCCTCGGCGATGCTCGGGTCGAGGTGGTGGCAGACCATCAGCATGTCGAGGTGTTCGTCGATGGTGTTGCGGGTGAACGGCCGGGTCGGGTTGGTCGAGCTCGGCAGCACGTTGGCGAAACCGCAGGCCTTGATGATGTCCGGCGCGTGGCCGCCACCGGCACCTTCGGTGTGATAGGTGTGGATGGTCCGGCCCTTGAACGCGCCGAGGGTGGTTTCGACGAAACCGGACTCGTTGAGGGTGTCGGTATGGATTGCCACTTGCACGTCGTACTGGTCGGCGACGCTCAGGCAGTTGTCGATGCTCGCCGGGGTGGTGCCCCAGTCTTCGTGCAGCTTGAGGCCGATGGCGCCGGCCTTGACCTGTTCGATCAACGGCTCCGGCAGGCTGGCGTTGCCCTTGCCGGTGAGGCCGATGTTCATCGGGAATGCGTCCGCCGCCTGGAGCATCCGCGCCAGGTGCCACGGCCCTGAAGTGCAGGTGGTGGCGTTGGTGCCGGTGGCTGGTCCCGTGCCGCCGCCGATCATGGTGGTGACACCGCTCATCAGCGCTTCTTCGATCTGCTGCGGGCAGATGAAGTGGATGTGGGTGTCGATGCCGCCGGCCGTGAGGATCATGCCTTCGCCGGCAATCACTTCGCTGCTGGCGCCGATGGCAATGGTCACGCCGGGCTGCACGTCCGGGTTGCCGGCCTTGCCGATCGCGGCGATGCGCCCGTCCTTGAGGCCCACGTCAGCCTTGACGATGCCCCAGTGGTCGATGATCAGCGCGTTGGTGATGACGGTGTCGACCACTTCGGCCGCCAGCAACTGGCTCTGGCCCTGGCCGTCGCGGATCACTTTGCCGCCGCCGAATTTCACTTCTTCGCCGTAGGTGGTGAAGTCCTGTTCGACCTCGATCCACAGCTCGGTGTCGGCCAGGCGCACCTTGTCGCCGACGGTGGGGCCGAACATGTCGGCGTAGGCTTGTCTGGAAATCTTCATCTGGCGTCCTTCAGGAAAATAGCGGTGAGCCATTGACCCTCACCCTAACCCTCTCCCGGAGGGAGAGGGGACTGATCGCGGTGAGGCAGTTATCGGTGGTTGGCTCCCTCTCCCCTGGGAGAGGGCTGGGGTGAGGGGCTGCGGTACACGCGGACTCAGAGGTCACCCATGACCCGCCCGGCAAACCCGAACACCCGCCGGTGCCCGGCATAGTCCACCAGTTCCACCTCGCGGCTCTGCCCAGGCTCGAAGCGCACGGCGGTGCCCGCCGGAATGTTCAGGCGCATGCCACGGCTGGCCGCGCGGTCGAAGGTCAGGGCATCGTTGGTTTCGAAAAAGTGATAGTGCGAGCCGACCTGGATCGGCCGGTCGCCGCTGTTCGCCACTTTCAGGCTGACAGTGCGGCGACCGACGTTGAGTTCGATGTCGCCGGGCTGGATTTTGTATTCGCCGGGAATCATCAGTTCGCTCCTTGCAGGACTTTGTAATAGAGGGCCGTCGGGCGATAGGTGCCGTTCGGGTCGCAAGCGTAATCGGGGATTTCCCCGGCCCGGGTGTAACCCAGGGCCTTGTAGAAATCTTCGGCGGGGGAGCCGGCCTCGGTGTCGAGGTAAAGCATGCCGCGCTTGTACTGACGCGCGGTCAGCTCAAGCGCTTCCATCAACTGCTGGCCGAGGCCGCGCCGCCGAGCGTGTTCGCGCACCAGCAGTTTCTGCACCTCGGCGCGGTTCAGGCCGTTGGCCTTCTGGCACAGGCTCAACTGGACGCTGGCTTGCACCTGTTCGTCCTTGACCACCACCCACAGCAAGACGTTGCCCTTGTTCAGGTTGTCCTGCACATCGTCGAAATAGGCGCGGGCCTGCGCGGCATCGAGGTCGGCCATGAAGCCGACGCTGGCGCCATAACCCACGGCGTCGAGCAGCAGGTCGATCAGGCCCTGACGATAGTGCGCAAAACTTTCAGCATTGACGCGTCGCAGTTGGGCGGGGTTCATCGGTGTCACTCCTTGTGGGCGGGCGGCGGCTCCGCGCCAGGATTGAGGGTCAGTTGCATGAAGGTCAGGTCGAGCCAGCGGCCGAACTTGGTGCCGACTTGCGGCATCTGCCCGGTGGTGATGAAACCGGCGCGCTCGTGCAGGCGGATAGACGCAGCGTTGCCGCTCTCGATAGCGGCGACCATGACGTGCTTGTCGCAGGTTTTCGCGCGTTCGATCAGCGCGGTCATCAGTTGCGGGCCGAGGCCGTTGCCGCGCTGGTCGCTGCGCACGTAGACCGAGTGCTCGACGGTGTGGCGGAAACCGTCGAACGGCCGCCAGTCACCGAACGAAGCGTAGCCGAGGGTGGTGTTGTCGGCGTCGACGATCACCAGGATCGGATAACCCTGAGCCTGACGGGCGCTGAACCACGCCTGACGGTTGCCGAGGTCGACGGCGGATTCATTCCAGATCGCCGTAGTGTTGAGCACGGCGTCGTTGTAGATGTCACGGATCACCGGCAGGTCGGCGTGCAGTGCATCGCGGATGGTGTAAGTCATGGCGCGGCCTCAGACGATCGGTTGGTGGACGGTGACCAGTTTGGTGCCGTCGGGGAACGTCGCTTCGACCTGGATCTCCGGGATCATTTCCGGGATGCCCTCCATCACCTGATCGCGGGTCAGCAGGGTGGTGCCGTAGTGCATCAGTTCGGCCACGGTCTGGCCGTCACGAGCGCCTTCGAGCAGCGCTGCCGAGATGTAGGCCATGGCTTCCGGGTAGTTGAGCTTCACGCCACGGGCCAGTCGCCGCTCGGCAACGAGGCCGGCGGTGAAGATCAGCAGCTTGTCTTTTTCGCGTGGGGTCAGGTCCATCGTTTTAAATCCATTTGGGCAGATTTGTGTGGTTCTTGTGGTGAGTGGGGTGCCAGTCAGACCCAGCCCTCACCCTAACCCTCTCCCGGAGGGAGAGGGGACTGATCTCGGTCGTTTTCGGTGGCCAGTTCAGTCAGTTGAATTCTCGTGTCTGAACATTTCCAGCGGTCACCTCGGTCAGGCCCCCTCTCCCTCCGGGAGAGGGCGGGGGGTGAGGGCTGGTTTTCAGGTGTTCCATATTCTTGGCGGTACAGCCTCGCGTCCCATCAATTTCGGCCGCAACAAGCGCCACAATTCAATAAGCCACGCCCGCGCCAGCAACGCTTCACTGGCCAGGCAACGGGCGACCAAAAGTCCGGGAAGTTGCGTCAGATCCCCACGCACGTCGTGGTTTAGCGAGCGGCAGCGTTCCAGCAATTCAGCATCGATCTCACCGGTCACCAGCAAGGTCGCAAACACCGGATTGCCATCCAGCCCGATCGGCGAATCAAGCAAGCCGTCATCGCCGACGATGCGCTGGCGCTCATGCCACAACAACCGCCCATCACGGCGAATATCCAGATGCGCCTGGAAATGCCCGAGGTCGAAACGTTCGCCACTGGCCGGACGACCCAGCGCTACCACGTCCCAGTAAAACAGTCGCGCATCGCCTTCAAGCTCGATCGAGGTCGTGAGTTCAGCCTGGGCGGCGCTGTAGACGATGGTTTCCTGGGGCAGCCATTCCAGTGTCGCGCCATCGGCGACATGCAGGTTCAGCGACTGATAAGCGGGCCCTGCCGCGCGATACCACTTGGCCGCGCCGGGGCTGGTGATCTGCGCCCAGGCGCCTTGTTCGACGCGGGCGCTGATGTCCAGCCGGTCACCGCCGGCGATCCCGCCCGGCGGGTGGACGATGATGTGCTGGCAGACCTCGGGCCCTTCGGCGTACAGATGCTTTTGCACCCGCAACGGGCCGAGGTGCCGGCGTCGGGTCGGCCGCGTGCAATCGCCGAAGCGGGCGTAGGCCAGCTCCAGCTCGGCGTGCCAGCTCGGGGTAAACAGGGCAGTCGCAACAGGTAAGTTCATGTTTTCTGATTATCGTTAGGACGCTACAGATTAGACCGTAACCTCAAATAGTCACCAGCCCGCGCACACCTTCGGCTTCCATATTTTCGCCACGGCCCTGCTGCACGATCTCGCCCCGGGACATCACCAGGTACTGATCGGCCAGTTCGGCGGCGAAATCGTAGAACTGCTCCACCAGCAGAATCGCCATGTCGCCCCGGGCGGCGAGCTTCTTGATCACCGCGCCGATTTCCTTGATCACCGACGGCTGGATGCCTTCGGTGGGTTCGTCGAGGATCAGCAGGCGCGGACGGCTGGCCAGTGCGCGGCCAATCGCGAGCTGTTGTTGCTGCCCCCCGGACAGATCGCCGCCGCGCCGCTGTTTCATTTGCAACAGCACCGGGAACAGCTCGTAGATGAACGCCGGCACTTCTTTGGCTTCGCTGCCGGGGAATCGCGACAGACCCATCAGCAGGTTCTCTTCCACGGTCAGCCGGCCGAAAATCTCCCGTCCCTGCGGGACGTAGGCGATCCCGGCGTGCACCCGCTGATGCGGCTTGAACGTGGTGATCGGTTTGCCTTCCCAGTTCACCGCGCCTTCCTTGGCCGGCAACAGGCCCATCAGGCATTTGAGCAGCGTGGTCTTGCCCACACCGTTACGCCCGAGCAGGCAGGTCACTTCGCCGACCTTCACGTCAAAGCTCAGGCCGCGCAGGATGTGGCTTCCGCCGTAGTACTGGTGCAGCTTGTCGACTTGCAGCATGTTCAAACTCTCCCCGGTGATCGTTCCCACGCTCTGCGTGGGAATGAATCCCGTGACGCTCCGCGTCACATAACGGCGGACGCGGAGCGTCCATGGCGGCATTCCCACGCGGACGGTTCGACGCCTCGACGTGGGAACGATCTGAATCGCAGGGCTAACGACCGAGGTAAACCTCGATCACTCGCTCGTTGTCCTGCACCTGTTCCAGCGAACCTTCGGCCAGCACGCTGCCCTGGTGCAACACGGTGACGTGGTCGGCAATCGAGCCGACGAAGCCCATGTCGTGTTCCACCACCATCAGCGAATGCTTGCCCGCGAGCGACTTGAACAGCTCGGCGGTGAACTCGGTTTCGGCGTCGGTCATGCCGGCCACCGGTTCATCGAGCAGCAGCAGTTGCGGGTCCTGCATCAGCAACATGCCGATTTCCAGAAACTGTTTCTGTCCGTGGGACAGCAGCCCCGCCGGGCGATTGACCGAGGTGGTCAGGCGAATGGTGTCGAGCACTTCGCTGATCCGGTCTTTCTGCTCGCCGCTCAACCTCGCCCGCAGGCTGGCCCACACCGACTTGTCGGTTTTCTGCGCCAGCTCCAGGTTCTCGAACACGCTCAGCGCTTCGAACACCGTCGGTTTCTGGAACTTGCGCCCGATGCCGGCCTGGGCGATCTGCACTTCGCTCATCTGCGTCAGGTCGAGGGTTTCACCGAACCACGCCTTGCCGTGGCTCGGCCGGGTCTTGCCGGTGATCACGTCCATCAGCGTGGTTTTGCCCGCGCCGTTGGGGCCGATGATGCAGCGCAGTTCGCCGACGCCGATGTACAGGTTCAGATTGTTCAGCGCCCGGAAGCCGTCGAAGCTGACGCTGATGTCTTCCAGGGTCAGGATCGTGCCGTGGCGGGTGTCGAGGCCCGGACCGACGCGTTGCCCGAGGCCGATCGAGTCGCGGCTGGTGCCTTCGTCCTTGTTCGGTTCCACCGGGAAAAAGGCCGGTTCCAGCATGAATTCAGCGCTCGCCGTGACTCTCATGATTCACCTCGTTTCTTCAGCAGACCGATCACGCCTTTGGGCAGGTACAACGTCACGACGATGAACAGCGCGCCGAGGAAGAACAGCCAGTATTCGGGGAAGGCCACGGTGAACCAGCTCTTCATGCCGTTGACCACGCCGGCGCCGAGCAGCGGGCCGATCAGGGTACCGCGCCCGCCAAGGGCTACCCACACGGCAGCTTCGATCGAGTTGGTCGGCGACATTTCGCTCGGATTGATGATCCCCACCTGCGGCACGTACAACGCGCCAGCCAGACCACACAACACGGCGCTCAACACCCAGACGAACAGCTTGAAACCACGCGGGTCGTAGCCACAGAACATCAGGCGGTTTTCCGCATCACGCAGCGCGGTCAGCACCCGGCCGAACTTGCTGCGGGCCAGGCGCCAGCCGATGAACAGGCTCGCCACCAGCAGCAGTACCGTCGCCAGAAACAGCACCGCGCGAGTTTCGGGTTCGGTGATGCCGAAGCCGAGGATCGTGCGGAAATTGGTGAAGCCGTTGTTGCCGCCGAAGCCGGTCTCGTTGCGGAAAAACAGCAGCATGCCGGCGAAGGTCAGGGCCTGGGTCATGATCGAGAAATACACGCCCTTGATCCGCGAACGGAAGGCGAAGAAGCCGAACACCAGCGCCAGCAACCCCGGCGCCAACACCACCAGGCACATCGCCCAGAGGAAGCTGCCGGTGCCGCTCCAGTACCACGGCAATTCGGTCCACGACAGGAACGTCATGAACGCCGGCAGACCATCACCGGCGGCCTGACGCATCAGGTACATGCCCATCGCATAACCGCCGAGAGCGAAGAACAGACCGTGGCCCAGCGACAAGAGACCTGCGTAACCCCAGACCAGATCCAGCGCCAGGGCAACGATGGCGTAGCAGAGAATCTTGCCGACCAGCGTCAGGGTGTAGGCCGAAACATGCAGCGCACTGTCCGCCGGCAACAGCGACAGCAGCGGCAGGGCGATCAGCAAGGCGAGCACCACCGCGCCGATGGCGAGCGTGGCTTTCGGGCCGGCCTTTTGTGTGGCCGTGACTAGTAGAGGCTGGTTCATCAGTCGATCACCCGTCCTTTCAGTGCGAAGAGGCCTTGCGGACGTTTCTGGATGAACAGAATGATCAGCGCGAGGATCAGGATCTTGCCGAGCACCGCACCGATCTGCGGTTCGAGAATCTTGTTGGCGATGCCCAGGCCAAATGCGGCGAACACGCTGCCGGCCAGTTGGCCGACACCGCCGAGCACCACCACCAGGAACGAGTCGATGATGTAGCTCTGGCCGAGGTCAGGGCCGACGTTGCCAATCTGGCTCAGGGCCACGCCACCGAGCCCGGCGATGCCCGAACCGAGGCCGAAGGCGAGCATGTCGACGCGCCCGGTCGGCACGCCGCAGCAGGCGGCCATGTTGCGATTCTGGGTGACGGCGCGCACGTTCAGGCCGAGGCGGGTCTTGTTCAGCAGCAGCCAGGTCAGCACCACCACGAACAACGCAAAAGCGATGATCACGATGCGGTTGTACGGCAGCACCAGATTCGGCAGCACCTGAATCCCACCGGACAGCCACGCCGGGTTCGCCACTTCAACGTTCTGCGCACCGAACACCAGTCGCACCAGCTGAATCAGCATCAGGCTGATGCCCCAGGTGGCGAGCAGGGTTTCCAGCGGGCGACCGTAGAGGTGACGAATCACCGTGCGCTCCAGGGCCATGCCGATGGCGGCCGTGACGAAGAACGCCACCGGCAGCGCGATCAGCGGATAGAACTCGATGGCATTCGGCGCGTAGCGCTGGAACATCAGCTGCACGACGTAGGTCGAGTAGGCGCCGAGCATCAGCATTTCGCCGTGGGCCATGTTGATCACGCCGAGCAGGCCGAAGGTGATCGCCAGGCCAAGTGCCGCGAGCAACAGAATCGAACCGAGGGACATGCCACTGAAGGCCTGGCCGAGCAGTTCGCCGACCAGCAGTTTGCGCTTGACCTGGGCGAGGCTGGTTTCGGCGGCAGTGCGCACGTTGGCATCGGTTTCGACGCCGGGTTCGAGCAGGCCTTCGAGGCGGGTGCGGGCCAACGGGTCGCCGGTTTCACCGAGCAGACGCACGGCCGCGAGGCGCACCGCCGGGTCGGTGTCGACCAGTTGCAGGTTGGCCAGTGCCAGGCTCAGGGCGGCGTGGACGCTTTCGTCTTGTTCGCCAGCCAGTTGCTGGTCGAGGAATTTCAGCTGCGCCGGTTTGGCGCTTTTCTGCAATTGCTGCGCGGCGGTCAGACGGGTTTTGGCGTCGGCGGCGAGCAATTGGTGGCTGGCCAGAGCGGTGTCGATCAGACCCCGCAGGCGGTTGTTCAGGCGCAGGGTTTTGGGTTGGCCGTCGACGGTCAGTTCGCCTTGTTGCAGGGCGTTGATCAGTTCGATACGCGCCGGATCGGGCTGCGCGGCCCAGGCTTCCAGCAGTTTGGCCTGTTGCATCGGGTTGGCGGCGACGAAGTCTTCGGCGTCGCTGGCGTGGGTCATCATGGGCAACAGGAGCAAGATGGCCAGGATAATGCGGTAAAAGGCAGTGGGCATGGGTGGTGCTTCCTGTGTTGCGGTGGCCGATGGAGCGGTGTCCGACTGCGAAATCCAGCCCTCACCCTAGCCCTCTCCCGGAGGGAGAGGGGACTGACCGAGTTGTCTGTTCATCAAGCATCGACCTGAAAAAACAGAGTCGAACTCAGGCTTTGAAAACGATGGAGATCTGCTCCCTTTCCCCCTCTCCCTGAGGGAGAGGGCTGGGGTGAGGGGGAAGGTCTCAAGTCCGCCTCAAGGTCTGAATCCGCCTCAGTTGCTCTTCACCGCATACTCCGGCTTCTTGTCATTGCCCGGAATGAACGGGCTCCAAGGCTGCGCACGAATCGGCCCTTCGGTCTGCCACACCACGTTGAACTGACCGTCGCTCTGGATTTCGCCGATCATCACCGGTTTGTGCAGGTGGTGATTGGTCTTGTCCATGGTCAGGGTGTAGCCGGACGGCGCGGCGAAGGTCTGGCCGCCGAGGGCTTCGCGGACCTTGTCGACGTCGGTCGATTTGGCTTTCTCCGCCGCCTGCGCCCACATGTGGATGCCGACGTAAGTGGCTTCCATCGGGTCGTTGGTCACCGCTTTGTCGGCGCCCGGCAGGTTGTGTTTCTTCGCGTAGGCTTTCCAGTCGGCGACGAATTTCTTGTTAGCCGGGTTATCCACCGACTCGAAGTAGTTCCACGCCGCGAGGTTGCCCACCAGCGGCTTGGTGTCGATGCCGCGCAGTTCTTCTTCACCCACCGAGAACGCCACCACCGGTACGTCGGTGGCCTTCAGGCCCTGGTTGGCCAGCTCTTTGTAGAACGGCACGTTGGAGTCGCCGTTGACGGTGGAGATCACAGCGGTCTTGCCGCCGGCCGA
Source organism: Pseudomonas sp. 9.2(2024) (assembly GCF_039695385.1). Classification (NCBI taxonomy): domain Bacteria; kingdom Pseudomonadati; phylum Pseudomonadota; class Gammaproteobacteria; order Pseudomonadales; family Pseudomonadaceae; genus Pseudomonas; species Pseudomonas sp. 9.2(2024). The sequence goes on from NZ_CP155585.1 coordinate 928,720, forward strand.
GAATTTTTTGATGTTGGCGACGATGGTTTGATAGTCGCTATGACCGAACGGGGTGTAGACCTCTTCGATGTCTTTGTCCGCTACGCCTTTGGAATGCAGGAACGAACGCAGGATCTTGTTGGTGGTGCGCGGGTACACATAGTCGGTGCCGAGCAGGAAGTAACGCTTGGCGCTGCCGCCTTCTTCGCTCATCAGGTATTCAACCGCCGGGATCGCCTGCTGGTTCGGCGCGGCGCCGGTGTAGAACACGTTCGGCGACATCTCTTCGCCTTCGTATTGCACCGGGTAGAACAGCAGGCCGTTGAGTTCTTCGAACACCGGCAGCACCGATTTGCGCGACACCGAGGTCCAGCAGCCGAACACCACCGCGACCTTGTCCTGGGTCAGCAACTGGCGGCCCTTTTCCGCGAACAGCGGCCAGTTAGACGCCGGGTCGACCACCACCGGCTCAAGCATCTTGCCGTTCACTCCGCCCTTGGCGTTGATCTCGTCGATGGTCATCAACGCCATGTCCTTGAGCGACGTTTCGGAGATCGCCATGGTGCCGGACAACGAATGCAGAATCCCGACCTTGATGGTCTCGGCGGCCTGTACGGTCCAGGTCATGCCCATCGCGGCAATGGATGCCGTGAGTGTGAAAGCCTTGATCAAACTGCGACGCTTCATTGTGCGATCTCCATGAACGTTAAAGTTTTTTATGGTTGGCAGATGCGAACGACTGAAGGCTGTTTTGCAAGGGCTGTGCCCGGTCGGGTTTGGGCAGGGAAATGTCGGTTTAGAGCGGTTGCGCACGAAGTCGGCGCACCATGAGGGGACGTGTTGCATGCAAAGGTGCAACGGGGTGCGCCAGATTGGGGCGCACCCGGAGGATTCAGCGGCGGCGCATCAGGCCGATGAAGAACAGGCCGCCGAGGGCTGCGGTGGCGACGCCAATGGGCAGGTCTTCGGGGGCTATCAACGTGCGTGCGGCGACGTCTACCCAGACGAGAAAGACGCTGCCGAGCAACACGCACACCGGCAGCAGACGCCGATGCTCAGCACCGATCAGGCGCCGGGCAATGTGCGGCACCATCAGCCCGACAAACCCGATGGAGCCGCTGATCGACACCAGCACCCCGGTCATCAGCGAAGCAATCACGAACACCCGCAGCCGCACCGCCCGCGCATTCAGGCCGAGGGTGACGGCGGTCTGTTCGCCGGCCATCAAGGCGTTCAGCGGACGGGCCATGCCGATCAGCAGAATCAAGCCAAGCAACACGCTCAGCGCCGGCACCGCCAACAACTCCCAGCGCGCCAGACCAAGGCCACCGAGCATCCAGAACATCACCGCCGAACTGGCGCGGTGATCGCCCATGAACAACAGCAGGTTGGCGATCGCCATCATCACGAACGAAACGGCCACGCCACACAGCAGCAGACGATCACTGTCCAGCCGACCCTGCCGATTGGCGATGCCCAGCACCAGAAACATGCTCAACAACGCGCCGATGAACGCGGCAATCGGCAAGGTCAGCAGTCCGACGATTTCGCCGACGTGCAGTACCACAATCACTGCACCGAGCGTGGCGCCGGAGGTGACGCCAAGCAGGTGCGGATCGGCCAGCGGATTGCGCGTGACCGCTTGCAACACCGCGCCGATCAGCGCCAGCCCGGCACCGACCAATGCACCGAGCAGCATGCGCGGTACGCGGATCAGCCAGACGATGTGTTCCTGACCGGCGCTCCAGTCCGGCACACCGAGGCCGAACAGTTTGTGCAGCAGAATCCGCCACACCACGTCCACCGGCACTCGCGCCGGGCCGAAGCCCAGCGACACCACGCAGGACACCAGCAATACGGCACCGAGGGCGATCAGCAGCAGCGCATAGCGACGATCGATCATTCGCCGTGGAAACCTTTGGCCAGGGTTTCCACCGCCAGCACGTTGTCGATCCCCGGCGTGGCCTGCACGTAAGGGATGACGATGAAGCGCTGGTTCTTGATCGCGTCCACCGATTGCAGCGCCTTGTTCTTCAGCAGGAATTCAATCTTCTGCTCGGCCGTGATTTCGCTGTAGTCGACGATCACGATCACCTGCGGATTGCGCTCGACCACGGTTTCCCAGTTGACCCGGGTCCAGCTCGCTTCGACATCATCGAGGACGTTGCGCCCGCCGGCGGCGTCGATCAGCGCTTGCGGCATGCCGAGGCGGCCGGAGGTCATGGCGCGGTCTTCGCCGCTGTCGTACAGGAACACCCGTGGTTTTTCAGCGGGCAGGTCTTTGCGGATTTCGGCGATCTGACTTTGCATGTCAGCGATCAGCGCGTTGGCGCGATCCTGCACGTCGAAAATCTTTCCGAGGTTGCGCAGGTCGTTGTAGGTGTCGTCCAGCGTGGCGGCGGGGCGCTTCATCACGAAGGCGCAGGATTCGGTCAGTTCATACACATTGATGCCCAACGGTTGCAGGGTCTGCGGCGTGAGATCGCCGCCGACGCGCATGCCGTAATCCCAGCCGGCGAAGAAGAAATCGACATTGGCGTTGAGTAACGTTTCCACCGACGGGTACTTGGCTGCCAGCTCCGGCAGACCGTCGAGAAGACTCTGCATTTCAGGCGTTACCGACTTCCAGCCACTGACGCCGCTGTAGCCGGCCATCTTCGACTTGAGGCCGAGGGCGAGCATCATCTGGGTCATGTTGATGTCGTGGCTGACCGCGTGCTTCGGCGCTTCCTTGAAGGTGACTTCACGGTTGCAGCTCTGGATCGTCAGCGGGTACTTCGTGGCCTCGGCGAAGGCGTGGGTGGTGCCCAGCAACAGAGCGAGGCAAAGCAGGGAGCGCACAGTCATGGTCGGGTTATCCAGGTGATTCGCGGGTAGCCGTGGAGGGGGTGGGAATCGATCAATGCTTCGACGCCGAACACGTCGCGCAGCAGTTCGACGGTCAGGACTTGTTGCGGGGTGCCGCTGGCGACGATGCGACCGTGGTTGATCACATACAAACGGTCGCAGAACGCGGCGGCCAGGTTCAGGTCGTGGATGCTCGCCAACGTGCCGATCTGCAAACGCTTGACCAGCTGCAGCAGTTCCAGCTGATAGCGCGGGTCGAGGTGGTTGGTCGGCTCGTCGAGGATCAGCAGTTGCGGTTGCTGGGTCAGGGCCCGGGCGAGGATCACGCGTTGTTTTTCACCACCGGACAACGTGGCGAACGCGTGGTCTTCGAAGCCGTCGAGGCCCACGGATTTGAGGGCCTGGGTGGCGAGCTGACGGTCTTCCAGCGTGTCGCCGTCGAACAGGCCTTTGTGCGGCGTGCGGCCCATGGCGACCACTTCTTCGACGGTCAGGCCGAAGGCGTCGGGGAACTCCTGCAGCACCACGGCGATGCGTTGCGCACACCAGCGTGAGGATTGTTTCCAGACATTGTGGTGATCGAGTCTGACCTCACCGTGCTCCGGCTGGCTGAAGCGATAGGCGCAGCGCAACAGGCTGGTCTTGCCGCTGCCATTGGGCCCGATCAGCCCGACGAACTCACCGGCGGCCACTTGCAACGAGGCGTCACGCAGCTGGAACTGGTGATGGCAGTGGCCGTGGCCCAAAGGTGTCCAGGCGAGATCGGTGAGGGACAGTGAGGTCATTTCGTTCCTGTTCTAGAAGGTGTAGTCAGCCGTGACAAAGAACGAACGAGGCTCACCCAGAATCCACTGCTGGCCCTCATTGTATTGGCTTTGCGCATATGTCCGGTCAAACAGATTGTTCACCTGCAACCCCAGCGTGGTGTTGCGCAGGGCTTTCCACGACAGCGTCGCATCGATCACGGTGTAGCTCGGCAGCTCGTTATGGTTGGCCATGTCGGCGTAGCGCGCATCGACATAACGCACGCCGGCGCCGGCTTTCAGGTCATCGGTCAGCGCCTTGCTCAGCCACAGATTGGCGGTGCGCCGTGGTACGTCCACCGGACGATTGCCATTGCGCGACACCGGCACGCCGCCGACCACTTCTTCAAAATCGTCGTACTTGGCCTTGACGATCGCCGCGTTGGTTTGCAGTTGCCAGGCGTGTGGCAATTGCAGATCGAGGCTGGCTTCCAGGCCGTTCGACGATTGCTGGCCGACCTGCTGCTTGAGCGTCGGGTTACCGGGATCGTCGGTCAGCAGCTTCTTCTTCACGATGCGATACGCCGCCAGCGTGAATTCGCCACGCTGATCCCAGAACAGCTGCTTCAGGCCGATCTCGGTTTGCCGCGCGGTGGACAGGTCATATTGCTGCTGGCTCGGGCTCAGGGAAATCAGACCGCCGATGCCATCGGTGCTGGTGGCGACCTGGCCATAGAACGAAGTGTCCTGCGTCAGCGCGAACACCAGGCCGGCCTTCCAGTTGTTGCCGGTCAGGGTCTTGTCACTCTGGCTGCCGTCGACCAGGTTGTTGCGATCCACATGCACGTAGTCGCGGCGCACACCGGTTACCAACGACCAGCGTTCGCTCAGTTGCGTGCGGTTTTCGGCGAACACCGACATCTGTTTGGTGGTGCTGTCGAATTGATCGCGATACGGGTCGGCGCTCTCGAAGTAACCGGTTTGCGGGTGGTACAGATCCAGCGGCTGGCCGTTCGGCAATACGTCGTTGAACGGCGAGTTGCTGTCGAGCTGGAAGCGGATGCGGTTGTAATCAACGCCGGTAACGGTCTGGCTGTCGAGACCAAACAGCGAATGCTTGAAGGTGAAGGTCTGGCGGTCGCCGACCTGTTCCTGTTTGTGTCCGATACCGAAGTAGCCGCTGCGGCTGAGCTGCTGACTGTCAGCGTCGAAGTTGTAGTTCTCGGCGTTCTGCCAGCGGCGTTGGGCCTTGAGGTAGTACAGCTCATTGCTGGCGCTGACTGCATCGTTGATCTGCCAGTCGCTGGTCAGGCGCGTCCATTGATCGTTGTAGTGCTGCTTGTCGTCGCGCACGTTGTAGTTCTTGTTGCGCAGGCTGTCCTTCAACTGGGCGTTGATCAGCGGCGTGCCGAAGTAGTTCTGCGGACGCTGGTCGCCGTAATCGTGGGCGAGGGTGAAGGTCAGATCATCGGTGGCCTGCCAGCGCAGGGCGGCGCTGATGAAGTCGCTGGACGAATCACCGCGATCGACCCAGCCATTGCTGCGCAGGCGATTGAGGTTGAGGCGATAGCTCAGGGTGTCGGTCAGCGAGCCGCCGCTGTCGAACGCCTGCTGCTGACTATCAAACGAGCCATAACCGACGCGCACGTGGTTTTCGATTTCGCCTTCGAACGGCTTTTTCGGGATCACGTTGACCACCGCACCGGTCGCGCCTTCGCCGTACAGCACCGAGGCCGGGCCGCGCAGGACATCGACGCGCTCCACCGACCAGGTGTCGACCGGGAACGTCACGGTGCCCATGCCGGTGTACATGCGGTTACCGTCATACAACTGCATCACCGAACTCTGCCCAGTAAAACCCCGAGCCTGCAACGAGGTGCCGCCATCGCCCGGCGTGCCGGTGCGGCTGATGCCGGTGCTGCGCGACACCGCGTCCTGCACGCTGCGATCGCCACGGGCGCGGACTTGCTCGCCGCTGAGGCTTTCGACGCTGGCCGGGGTTTCCATCGCGCTGAGGTTGAGACGCGAGCCGGCACTGGTCGGCGTGGTCAGGCTGACGGTCTGGTCGTCATTGGCCGGGGCGGTGATGGTGCCGGTGGGCAGCGTCAGCGGGGCGTTGTCGGCGTGGGCGCTGTGGTTCAAGGCGAACAGACAGAGGCTGGACAAGAGGTACTTGTTCATCGGGGCGGTGAATCACTTCTTCAAAAGAAAAGCCCGCAGGCTCATGACGGTGCATGGCTGCGGGCGGAGCAGCAAATTTGCGTTATACAGTAACACTAAAAAATGCCGGAGTTTAAGCCCCGGCAGTTTAAAGATCTGTCTAAATCGCGCATCTCGCCTGTTTCATGATGAAGTTGAGGCAGATTCAGCTTGTCGGCCCAGACGCGACACCAGCAGCCGATCCAGCAACCACACCACCACCAGCGAAGCCCCCACCAGCGGAAACACCACCGCCAGAACCAGCATGATCGCCACCCCGGTTTTCCACTTCGGCAGGTCGTGGCGCAGCGGTGGCACGCCGAACTTGCCCTGTGGCCGGCGCTTCCACCAGATCACCACGCCGCTGACAGCGCTGAGCAGGATCATCAGGCAGATCAGCAACACGATGATCTGGTTGAAGGTGCCGAACATCTTGCCTTCGTGGAGCATCACGCCGATCTCGGTAGCCCGGGCAACAGCGCCGTACTGCTCGAAGCGCACGTCGGCCAAAACTTTGCCGGTGTACTGATCGACGTGCAGGGTCGCGTCGTTACGCGGGTCGTCGGCGAATACCGCGATGGTGAACACACCGGTGGCAGTGGTCGGCATTGTGATGCTGTAGCCCGGCTCGACCTTGCGCTCGATGGCGATGTTTTGCACATCCTGCAGGCGGATGGTCGGTGCAGCGGGGCCGTGTTGCATGCCGCCGTGGGCCATGTGTTCGGCGTGGTCGCCGGACATCGGCATCGGGGTGTTTTCCATCGCCCACGGTACGGTCTGGCGGGCGGCGTTGTTGAGGCTGCCAGCCTCGACGTCGGAGGTCGGCACGTTGTTCCACATCGCCGCCGGGAACACGTTCCACACCTGCGCGTATTGCTTGCCCCAGAAGCCGGTCCAGGTCATGCCGCTGAGCAGCATCACCAGCAGCAATGCGGCGCCCCAGAATCCGGTAACGGCATGCAAATCACGCCACAGCACGCGGCCGCGACTGCTCAGGCGTGGCCACAGAATCCCCGCGGCCTGACCTCGCGGCCACCACAGGAAAACCCCGGACACCACCAGCACCACGCCCCAGCCTGCGGCCATTTCGATCAGTCGGTCACCGACGGTGCCGATCATCAGTTCGCCGTGAATCGCCCGGGCGATGGCTTGCAGGTTCTGCCTGGCATCCTGCTCGCCAAGGATGTCGCCGTGGTACGGATCGACGAATACGTTCAGTTCATGGCCGGCATTGGCCACGACAAACTGCGCGCTGCGCTCGGCATTCGCCGGTGGCAGGTACTGGGTGACCTGGCCCTGTGGATAAGCGCTTTTGACCTTTTGCAGCAAGTCATCGGCCGGCACGGTGTGATGCCCGGCGGGGACGTTCAGCAGGCTGCTGTACATCAGCGAATCGAGCTGCGGCTTGAACAGGTAAATGATGCCGGTCAGGGCCAGCATCACCATGAATGGCGCGACGAACAATCCGGCATAGAAATGCCAACGCCAGGCCAGGTTGTAGAAATTCGGTTTGGGCTGTTTCATCACGTGTGCTCCGCTTGGCTTGGATCTTCTCGTTGTCTGTTGCCGCCCGCTCCCTCAAGGGAGCGAGCGCCCTTGAGGGTTAGAAACTCATGTCCACCTTGGTCCAGAGCGTGCGCCCCGGTTCATTGATCGCTTGCGGGTCGTTGGCCGGGTAGCCGAACCCGGCGTTGCCCGCCAGGTTCAGGTGTTCGGCGTAAGCCTTGCCGAACAGGTTGTCGACGCCGGTACTGACCTTCCAGTGTTTGTTGATCCGGTAGGCGCCGTTGAGCGAGAACACGCCGAAGCCCGAACTCTTGTCGTAATCCTTGCCGACCACGTTGCCCTTGTTCTGGTCGATACGGTTTTGCGCGGCAACCACCCTCCACAGTGCGCCGGCGCTCCAGTTGTCTTCGGTATAGGTCAGACCGAAGCGCGCATCCAGCGGCGGCATCTGCGGCAGAGCCTTGCCGTCGCTGCTGTTCTTGCCCCAGGCGTAGGCCAGGGTCGCATCGGCTTTCCAGTTGTCGGTGAGTTTGTAGGCGGCACCGAGTTCGCCGCCCATGATCCGCGCGTCGATGTTCTCGGCGCGGGACGTGCTCATGCCCATCATCCCGGGGGTGTAATCGAAGAGGATGTAATCGCGCACCTGGCCGATGTAACCGGAGGCCCAGGCTTCGAGCTCGGCGCTCTTGTAGTTCACGCCGAAGTCGAGCTGAGTGGTCTTTTCCGGCTTGATCGAATCGAACGCATTGACCGAACCGGCCGGGCCGGATTTGGGCGAAAACAGCTCCCAGTAATCCGGGAAACGCTGGGCGTGGCCGAGGCCGGCGTAGAGCGTGGTCGGGCTGTCGGCCAGGTCATGCTCGTAACGGACGAAGCCGCTCGGCAGGGTGTCGGCGCGGGTATCGCCAGCGGTCGGATTCGGCCGGGACATCATTCCCGAGCCGGTGGTCTGCCGGAAATCCCTGGCCGAGGCACGGTCGACCCGGGCGCCGGTGATCAGCCGGTCGCGGTCGGCGGCGTACCAGGTCATTTCGCTGAACACCCCGTAGTTATGGAAGTCGGCGTCCTTGGTGTACGGCTGATCCTTGTAGGTATCGATGCCCATGCCGCTGCGCTGCCGGTGTTCGTTGGTCTGCGCGTCGAGGCCGGTGATCAGCTGGATATCGGCCCAGCGCCAGGTGGCCTTGATCCGCGCGCCGAGGGTGCGGCGGTCGACGTTGGACGCCATGGGACCGGCCATCATCCCGGTGCCGGACGGCGTGCGCAGGGTGTAGTTGTCCATCACGTGGTCGGCGTAGTTGTAGTAGACCTGCGCTTCGAGCTTCTCCAGCACGTCGCTGATGTTGGATTTCTCGAATCGCAGACCGAGGCTTTCACGCAGGAATTGCGAGCCGTCCATGCCGCGTCCGGCGTAACGTGCTTCGCCGTTGCCCTTGCCGGCGGTGAGTTCGATCAGGGTGTCGGCATCCGGGGTCCAGCCCAGCGCCACGTCGCCGTTCCACTTGTCGTAGCGTGAGGCAACGATATCGTTGTTGCCGTCGCGGTAGTCGTCGGAATGCGCGGTGTTGCCGATCACCCGAACGTAACCCAGCGAACCGCCGGCTGCCGCATCGACGACCTTGTCGAAGCGTCCGTGAGAGCCGGCCAGCACGCTGGCGTTCACCCGGGTGCCGAGTTCGCCGAAGCTTTCCGGTTCGCGGTCGAACAGGATCGTGCCGGCCGAGGCGCCAGGTCCGTAGAGCACGGTTTGCGGGCCTTTGATCACGGTGAGTTTGTCGTAGGTCTCGGGCGAGATGTACGAGGTCGGCGCGTCCATCCGGCCGGGGCAGGCGCCGAGCATCATGCTGCCGTTGGTGAGGATGTTCAGGCGCGAACCGAACATGCCGCGCAGCACCGGGTCACCGTTGGTGCCGCCGTTGCGCACCAGGGCGAAGCCTGGAATGGTCTTCAGGTAGTCGCCGCCATCGCTGGCCGGTACTGGCTGGCGCGGGTCCTTCGGGTTGGTGACGATGGTCAGCGGCGAGCTCGGGGCGATGGCGGTGATCACCGTGGGGCTCAGTTCGTCAGCGTGGCCGGCGTGTTCGTCGGCGTGGACCAGCGGGGACAGCAGGACGCCGCAAAGGACGGCGGTAGCGTGCCTGAAACGAACGCGGGATTCGTTCAGGGCAAAGGACGCCGGGGCAGAAGCCGGGCGCGGGACAGCAGAAAACCTGGACATGACAATTTCCATCAAACAGTCGTAAACGACACGGCCGGCAGCCTGAGGCTGTCTTCTCAACCGTGTGCAATCAGAGTTGGGTGTTTACGCTGCGACGGGTGGGGCGCGGGTGCGGGCGCCGGGGAAGAAGGTCTGCCGGGCATGGCCCAGACGCGGGGAGGGTGGGGTGAAGGTGTTGACCAGAGGAATGCTGAAAGTGGCGAAGCTGCCGCCACCGGTCAGCGCCGGGCAGTTGAACAGCAGGCTGCAATAACCGCATTTTTCCCACAGCACGTGGTGCGAGGATTGCGGCGGGCAGTGTTCCGCCGAGGGTTTCGCTTCATGCGCGGAATGATCCATTCCCGGCATGTCCATCGACATGTCCATGCTCATCGGCATGGAGGTCGAGGCGTGCTGATCCATCGGCATCGACTGAGAAATCAGCGGGCCGATGAAGATCATCAACATGGCGAACAGGGCGATCCAGCTGCCGCGGGTCAGGTGTTCAGTCTGACGGCGTTGCAGGGAGGGCCTGGCGCTCAGGGGGCGCATGGGCGGAGTCTGCCGGAACGGTTACTGGGCGTGCGCGTGGGCTTGCGTGGCTTGCGGCGGCTTCTTCTGCACCGCGACTTCGACGGTCACGTCACCGGCCTTTTCGAAGTGCAGGGTCAGCGGGAAGCGCTTGCCGTCGGTCAGCAGACTGCGGTCGGTCGGATTCATCAGCATCACGTGATAGGCCATCGGCGCGAAGGTCACGTTTCCACCGGCCGGGATGGCCACGTTCGGCACCTGTTGCATCTTCATCAGATCACCCTGCATCACGTGCTCGTGCAGTTCCGCTGTCGGGGCGATCGGCGAGTCGACGCTGAGCAGGCGGTCAGCCGTCTTGCCGGCGTTGTGAATGATGAAATACGCGGCAACCGTCGGCGCGTTCGGCGGCAGTTCCTGTGACCACGGGTGGGCGATTTCCAGCTCGCCGGCCTTGTATTCGTGGGCATGGGCGAAGCACGCAGGCAGCAACAGCGCAGCGATGACGATGAATTTGTTCAACATGGCAGTTCTCCAGAACGATTTGAAACGCAGGTCAAATGCGGGAACAAATCAAACCAGAGGGGAAGCGCGGGGATTGAGGCTCGGCCATTGCTGACGCGGTGTCGGAGTTTGCAGCACGGCGGGCGCCACGCTGCGTTTGCTTTCGTATCGGGCGAAATACAGCTGCGGCGAATGCCCCGGCAACGCCACCACCGGCGCCGATCCGGAACAGCACCAGCAATGCTGCATGGTCGAATGATGGTCACCGCTCTGCGGCGCTTTCTGATCGAGGCTGCCGATGTCGATCGCCACCATCTTCGTCCCGCTGCCGGTGCAGAAACTGCTCCACAGCAACTGCTCGGCCGGCGTCTGCGCCGCCTGCGCCATCGCTCCCGTCAACGGCATGGCGAGCATGTTGAACAGCACTGCAAAGCAGGCGATCCAGGCAAATGCGAGCCGGTGTCGGTTCATGGGACAGATCCGTAGGGTGGGCGATCAGGCGCGGCTATTTAGCCTGATCAGGGCCGATAAGTAAAAAAGCGTCGTGCGGTTTGGTGTCGCAGCGATCTTTCAAGAGAGTGTAGCGGCTCGAATTTGCATTGCATGGGACTTGCATCAACAACTGAAGCTATCGCGAGAGGAAAAGCTCCGTCCTGATCAAGGTTTTTCAAGAGCCGAGATGACGTCATCAACCGTCGCAAACTCCCGATCAACCCCCGCCAACACCGGCCGCTTCAACACCAGCACCGGCACCCCAAGCTCCCGCGCCACGTCCAGTTTCGGCTCGGTTGCGGTGCTGCCGCTGTTCTTGCTGATCAGCACGTCGATCTGCCGGCGTTCGAACAGTGCCCGCTCATCCTCCAGCAGAAACGGTCCACGGGCGCCGATGACTTCGCAGCGTTCGTTGCCGGGGTAGACGTCGAGGGCGCGCAGGGTCCAGAACTGGTGCGCGGGGATTTCGTCGAGGTGTTGCAGCGGTTCGCGGCCAAGGGTGAACAGTGGGCGGCGGAAGGGTTCGAGGGCGGTGATCAGTTCGGCCCAGTCGGCGACTTCGCGCCAGTCATCGCCGGGTTGCGGTTGCCACGCGGGGCGGCGCAGGGCCCAGCAGGGGATGCCGGTGAGTTGCGCAGCGGTGGCGGCGTTCTGGCTGATCTGTGCGGCGTAGGGGTGGGTCGCGTCGAGCAAAAGTGTGATGCCTTCGTCGCGAATGAACTGCGCCAGACCTTCGGCGCCACCGTAGCCGCCGACGCGCACCTGACACGTCAGATCGGTCGGCACCCGGCCCACCCCGGCCAGGCTGTAAATGTGTTTCGGCCCCAAAGTGCGCGCGATGGCCAGCGCTTCAGTCACGCCGCCGAGCAACAAGATTCGCTTCATACAAAGGCTCCCGCATGGCCGACGATGCCGCCCTGACGATCAATCGCAAACACTTCGACCTGCACCTGCGCCGGTACCACGCTACGGGCGAATTCCAAAGCATGGCGACAGACCTCATCACCGAGGGCAACGCCCGCCGCACTGGCCATCGCCAATGCCTGCTGACTGGTGTTCGCCCCGCAAATGGCTTGTTGCAAATCGTCGTCGGCACCAATCGCCGCCGCCCATTCGGCCAGTTGCGGCAAGTCGATGCTCGAATGGCGCGAGTGCAGATCCATGTGCCCGGCCGCCAGTTTGCTGATCTTGCCGAAGCCGCCGCACAGGCTGAGTTTATCCACAGGCACTTTGCGCAGGTGCTTGAGTACCGCGCCGACAAAGTCGCCCATTTCGATCAGGGCGATTTCCGGCAGGTTGTAGACCCGGCGCATGGTGTCCTCGCTGGCGTTGCCGGTGCAGGCGGCGATGTGCAGGTAGCCGTTGGTTTTCGCCACATCGATGCCTTGATGGATCGAGGCGATGTACGCCGCGCAGGAAAACGGCCTGACGATGCCGCTGGTGCCGAGGATCGACAGGCCGCCGAGAATGCCCAGACGCGGGTTCATGGTTTTCAGCGCCATGGCTTCGCCACCCTCGACATTGACCGTCACCTCGAAGCCGCCGCGATAGCCGGTTTCTTCGGCGAGCAGCGTCAGGTGATCGCTGATCATCTTGCGCGGCACTGGATTGATCGCCGGTTCGCCGACGCCCAGCACCAGCCCCGGCCGAGTGACGGTGCCGACGCCTTTGCCGGCAATGAAGCGGATTCCCGGCTCGGCCATCAGTTGCACCCGTGAATAGAGTAGAGCGCCGTGAGTCACGTCCGGGTCGTCGCCGGCATCCTTGATGGTTCCAGCTTCGGCGCCGTTCTCAGTCAGCCGACAGAACTCCAGACGCATCTGCACCTGCTTGCCCTTGGGCAACACGATCTGCACGGCGTCCGCCACCACGCCGCCGAGCAGCAGGCGGGCAGCGGCGAGGCTGGTGGCCGTGGCGCAGCTGCCGGTGGTCAGGCCGCTGCGCAAGGGCGCGGGTTGTTCGGCGGTTTCGTCACGCATCGAGGGGTTTGACCAGATCGAGCAGGGTGATCGGCAAGGCCTGGCGCCAGGTGTCGAACTCGCCCAGCGGCTGCGCCTGGGCAATGTGGATGCGGGTCAGTTCGCCGCCGTGGCGTTCGCGCCAGCTCATCAAGGTCATTTCGCTTTGCAGGGTCACGGCGTTGGCGACCAGTCGGCCGCCGGGTTTGAGTTGTTCCCAGCAGGTGTCGAGCACGCCTTCGCGCGTCACGCCGCCGCCGATGAAAATCGCGTCCGGACGTTCCAGCCCGGCGAGAGCCTGCGGGGCACTGCCGCGAATCAGTTGCAGACCGGGAACGCCCAAAGCGTCGCGGTTGTGTTCGATCAACTGTTGTCGGCCATCATCGGCCTCGATGGCCAGAGCGCGGCAGCTCGGGTGAGCGCGCATCCACTCGATGCCGATCGAGCCGCTGCCGGCGCCGACATCCCACAACAGTTCGCCCGGTGTCGGGGCGAGGCGGGCGAGGGTGATCGCGCGCACGTCGCGCTTGGTCAGTTGGCCGTCATGCTGGAAGGCCGAGTCCGGCAGACCGGCGAGACGCGACAGGCGCGGTGTCTGCGGATCGCCCAGGCATTCGATGGCGATCACGTTGAGGTCGGCAATGAGCGGATCATTCCAGTCGTTGGCGGTGCCGTCGATGCGGCGCTCGGCGTCGCCGCCCAGATGCTCCAGAACACTCAGGCGACTGGCGCCGAATCCACGCTCGCGAAGCAATTCAGCAACGGCGGCCGGGCTTTGACCGTCATTGCTCAGCAACAACAGGCGCACGCCGCTGAATAGTTGTGCGTTGAGGGCCGCCAGCGGGCGAGCCACCAGCGACAGCACACTGACATCCTGCAACGGCCAGCCCAGTCGGGCCGCCGCCAGCGAGCAGGACGACGGCGCCGGCAGAACCAGCATCTCGGCCCCCGGCACCTGCCGCGCCAGGCTTGCGCCAACGCCGTAGAACATCGGATCACCGCTGGCCAGCACGCACACCGCTTCACCGCGATGCTCGAGCACCGGGGCCAGGGAAAACGGGCTCGGCCACAACTGGCGCTCGCCACGGATGCACACCGGCAACAGATCCAGCTGACGCTGACCGCCGATGATCCGCGAAGCGCCCATCAAGGCGCGCCGGGCATTCTTGCCCAGGCCCTTGAAGCCGTCTTCACCGATTCCTACTACTGTCAGCCAGGGTGACATCTGTAGCCCCTCAAAAAAGTGTCCGCAAACGCGCCGTTCCGACGGGCAGACTTTTCATGCCGTCGGACAAAGCAGGCATAATACCGCGCCTTCGCCCGCGAAGCGCCTTTCCCACAGAGCTGCCAGCCCTTGAACGAACGCCCGATGTCCAACGCCATACGCCCCTCGGCCTGTCCGGGGTTGCTGCGTATCGTCCAGGCGCTGGATGGCGGGATCTGCCGGATCAAGCTCGATGGCGGTTCGATCACGGCCGAGCAGGCCGATGCGGTGGCCCATGCCGCCGAGCGGTTTGCCGGCGGGGCGATCGAGGCGACCAACCGCGGCAATCTGCAGATTCGCGGGATCGGCGAGCAGTCCGCCGCGCTGATCGAAAGCCTGCTGGCCGCCGGTCTCGGGCCGCGAACCGCAGCGGGTGACGATGTGCGCAACCTGATGCTCAGCCCCGCCGCCGGCATCGACCCGCAGATGCGCTTCGATACTCGTCCACTGGCCGGGCAGATCCTCGAAACCCTGCAAAGCCATCCGCGCTTCCACGAGCTGAGCGCCAAGTTCGCCGTGCAACTGGATGGCGGTGAAGCGCTGGCGATGCTCGAACATCCCCATGACCTGTGGTTGTCGGCATTCGAAGATCGCGGCGACACGCTGCTGGCGTTCGGCCTGGCGGGTTGTCCGACGGACCGACCGCTGGCCGCTGTGGCGCTTGCGGACGGACATGCGCTGGTGGTCGCGGTGCTGGAGTTGTTCCTCGATCTGGCCCGGCCGGAGCAGACGCGAATGCGCCATCTGCTGGATGAATGCCCGGCGCCGGTGTTCCTGGAAAAACTCGGTCAGCGGATCAGCCTGAAAGCCGCTGCTGATTGGCAGCGCGAAGCCGGACCGGAGGGTTTGCACCTCGGCATCCACCCTCAGCAATCGTCCGGTCAGGTCTATGTCGGTGCCGCACCGACGCTCGGTCGCCTTGATCCGGACATGCTGCGTGGCGCCGCACACCTGGCCAGAACCTTTGGTGACGGCAGCCTGCGTTTCACCCCTTGGCAGAGTCTGTTGCTGCCCAATGTGCAGGAAACCGATGCGGTTCAAGTGCTCGACAAATTGAGCAAGCTGAACCTGCTGACCCGCATCGAAGACCCCCTGTCACACCTGATCGCCTGCACCGGCGCCAACGGCTGCGGCAAAGGCCTGGCCGACACCAAACACGATGCCCGTCTGCTGGCTACGCTGTTGCCACACGCCGTGGATGTGCACCTGTCCGGTTGCCCGCGTTCCTGCGCCGCCGCACATCGGGCAGCGGTGACTTTGCTGGCGGTCGGCCCCGGTCGCTACGATCTCTATTTTCGCGATGCAGCCCTGCCGGGTTTCGGCGCGCTGCACGCTCACAACCTTACTATCGAAGCGGCCGCGACCCTGCTCGCCGCCCGCTCACGGAGCCCCCTTGATGCTTGATTACATCCGCGACGGTCAGGAGATCTATCGCAACTCCTTCGCGATCATTCGCAGCGAGGCCAACCTGGCTCGCATCCCGGCCGACCTGGAAAAACTCGCGGTGCGGGTGATCCACGCCTGCGGCATGGTCGAGGCCATCGACGGGCTGCAATTCTCCGAAGGCGCCGGCAAGGCCGGGCGCGATGCGCTGGCTGCCGGTGCGCCGATCCTGTGCGATGCGCGGATGGTTTCCGAGGGCGTGACCCGTGCGCGCCTGCCGGCCAACAACCAAGTGATCTGCACCCTGCGCGATGACAGCGTGCCGGAGCTGGCGCGCGAGCTGGGCAACACTCGCTCGGCAGCGGCACTGGAACTGTGGCGTCCGCATCTGGAAGGCAGCGTGGTGGTGATCGGCAACGCGCCGACCGCGCTGTTTTATCTGCTGGAAATGCTCGACGCCGGCGCCCCGAAACCGGCGCTGATCCTCGGCTTCCCGGTGGGCTTCGTCGGCGCCGCCGAATCCAAGGCCGAACTGGCCGCCAACAGCCGTGGCGTGCCGTTCGTGATCATGCAGGGCCGCCTCGGCGGCAGCGCCATGGCCGCCGCTGCGGTCAATGCTCTCGCCACGGAGATCGAATGATGCAGGCTCAAGGACGTTTGATTGGCCTGGGCGTCGGCCCCGGTGATCCGGAACTGATTACCGTCAAGGCCTTGCGCCTGCTGCGCGAATCGCCGGTGGTGGCGTACTTCGTGGCCAAGGGCAAGAAGGGCAACGCGTTCGGCATCATCGAAGCGCACCTGCAGGACGCGCAGAATCTGCTGCCGCTGGTGTACCCGGTGACCACCGAAGTGCTGCCGGCGCCGCTGTCCTACGAGCAAGTGATCAGCGATTTCTACGATGACGCGGCAGAAGAAGTGGCCGCGCATCTGGAGGCCGGCCGCGACGTGGCGGTGATCTGCGAAGGTGATCCGTTCTTCTACGGCTCCTACATGTACCTGCACGATCGCCTCGCCAGCCGTTACGAAGCCGAAGTGGTGCCGGGCGTCTGCTCGATGCTCGGTGGCGCGTCGGTGCTGGGCGCGCCGCTGGTGTATCGCAATCAGAGCCTGTCGGTGCTGTCCGGCGTGCTGCCTCACGATGAACTCAAGCGTCGTCTGGCCGATGCCGATGCGGCGGTGATCATGAAACTGGGGCGCAACTTCCCGAAAGTGCGCGACGTGTTGGCGGAGCTGGGCCTGGCCGAGCGGGCGCTGTACGTCGAGCGCGCGACCATGGCCAACCAGAAGATCGTGCCGCTGGACGAGGTCGAGCCGATGTCGTCGCCGTACTTTTCGCTGATCATTGTGCCCGGCGAACGGTGGCAAGGCTGATGACCCACTCCACACCGGCCATCGTCATTCTCGGTCAGGGCGCGCTGGCCACGGCCCGTCGCCTGCAGCAGGTCTATCCGGCTGCAAAGATTCACGGGCTCAATGGACGCGTCGAAGGCGCGGACCTGACTTACAGCGACTTCGGCGCGACCCTGCGCGAGTTGTATCAACAGGACACGCCGATCATTGCCCTGTGCGCGGCCGGCATTGTCATTCGCACCCTGGCGCCACTGTTGCTGGAAAAAGGCGTCGAGCCAGCGGTGCTCGCCGTGGCTGAAGACGGCAGCGCCGTGGTGCCGCTGCTCGGTGGCCTCGGCGGGGTGAACGTCATGGCCCGCGAGATTGCGTCTGCGCTTGAAGTGGCAGCGGCGATTACCACCAGCGGCGAGTTGCGTTTCGGCACCTGCCTGCTCAACCCGCCCGGCGGTTATGCCCTCGGCGATCTGGAGCAGGGCAAGCGTTTTGTCTCCGACTTGCTCGCCGGCCACAGCGTACGCATCGACGGTGCAGCGCCGTGGCTTGGGCAGGCGCAACTGCCGGAAGATCCACAGGCGCAGCGCTCGATTCATGTGGGCAGCGATGCCCGCGCGGCGAACGCCAGTGAGTTGCTGATTTATCCGCGTAGCGTGGCGGTGGCGGTCGATACAGATGTGGCCGATCTACCGGATGTAATTCGCGATGCGTTACTTCAGGCCGGTGTGGCAATTCAATCGCTGGCCTGTCTGGTGGCGGCTGACGTTCAGATGGCCAGCCCGGCATTGCGTGAAGCCGCGCTTGAACTGGCTGTGCCGTTGCGTTTTGCCGCGCCGGCGAGTGACATCGGTGAACTGGCCCGCGATACAGTCCCCGGCGCCCGAATCATCACAACATCCCGCGACCTTGCCATCGCCGTGGCCGAACAGCCGCTGGATGTTTCGCAGATCGGTCGTCCGCGTGGTCGCCTTGCTGTCATTGGCCTTGGCCCGGGTGCGGCAGAGTTGATGGTGCCGGCGGTGAAAGCCGAACTGGCCCGCGCCACTGACGTGTTGGGTTACGAAACCTATGTGCGCATGGCCGGCCCGTTCCGCGACGATCAGGTGCAGCATTGCACCGACAACCGCGAAGAAATGCAGCGTGCCCGTCACGCCTTCCGGTTGGCCGCTGAGGGTCGTTCGGTGATCGTGGTTTCGTCCGGCGATCCGGGCGTGTTCGCCATGGCGGCGGCGGTGCTTGAAGCATTGCACGAGTCGACGGATCCGGCGTGGCACAGCGTCGATCTGGAAATCCTGCCGGGTGTTTCGGCGTCGCTCGCCACCGCCGCTCAGGCCGGTGCGCCGCTGGGCCATGACTTCTGCGTGATGTCGCTGTCGGACAACCTCAAACCGTGGTCGATCATCGAGAAGCGTCTGGATCTGGCCGCCGAGGCGGATCTGGCATTGGCCTTCTACAACCCGATCTCCCGTGCCCGTCCGTGGCAACTGGGGCGAGCGCTGGAAATCGTCGCGCAACACCGCACACCGCAAACACCGGTGGTGCTGGGCCGCGATATCGGTCGGCCGGGGCAGACGCTGCGCGTCACGACACTGGGCGCGCTGACTCCGGAGCAAGTGGACATGCGCACCATGGTGCTGATCGGTTCTTCCACTACCTGCACTTTCCCTCGAGCCGAGGGCGGGGAGTGGGTTTATACGCCGCGCTGGTACGGGGAAAAACCGGCCGGCTGATATCCCCGCACTGTCGAGTGGCAATGATCGATAAAACAAACAAGGCCGCGAATTCGCCATTCGCGGCCTTGTTTTTTTATGTGTTTTTTTAATGGCTTGTTTATTTCGATAGTTGGCTCGATGTTATTGAATATTTCCCTGGACATTGTTTGAAGTGTTTTGTATGTGTTTTTGGTTTTTGTTTTGTACTAGTTTCAATTTTGTGAAGCTTGCTCAATTTTTTATATTGATGATTTTTAAGTGTTGCAAGTCTTGTTACTTGCAGTGCAGACGTGTGCCAGCCGATTGGCAGTGCACATGGTTCACCACTCAGGGAAGTATTAAAATGCAGGATGCTAATGTTGATGTTGTCGATGGCGGCTATGTGAAGTTCGTCAATCTGTTCAAGTTGTCTGATCTTGAACAGGCGCTGTTGCCCTACAAGAATACTGTTCGTCATGACGAAGTGATCCGTTACTACTTTGCTTGTGTCGGTTTGCTCGATTCGCCAAGGCTTCTGCAACCGCTCGCGCTATTCAAGCGGGCGCTTGCAGAGTTCGATGGCCTGCGGGTACGACGTGAAGTGGAACAGGCGCCTGCTCCGGGCCTGGACAGCAAGAAGACACCTGATCTTTCAGAAATCGGCGCCAGAGTCGCCGATTTTGAGTCGCGTCTGAGTTACAGCGTCGAACTGATGAAAACGCCCGCTACGCAAGTGCCGAAGATCCTGCACTTCATCTGGCTGGGTGGCGGCATCGGCGAGATTCAGCGCGACTACATCAATGTCTGGAAGCAGGTGTTGGCTGGTCAGGGTTATCAGATCAACGTCTGGTATGACAGTGATGCGCTGCTGGCCTGGCAGGCCAATCGCTTGATGGTCGATGCGGCGAAGGCGGACGCCATGGAGCACGGGGGCGTCGATAGCACTTCCGATAAGGTATTGGGCGAAATGTATGTGGCCCGCGCTATTGCGTTGAAGCAACAAATGAGCGAACACATTGATGCGGCAGTTGCGAAGGGCGAATCAGCCGATGAAGCAAGGGTGCAGTTGTTGAGCCGTGCTTATGGTCAGAGTTCTCAGGACTTACGGGTGTTGAAGGCAAAGAACCGTGAAAGTATTGATGCGCTGGTCGGAGGTGACGTTCGCGTGCGCGATCTGGCGGGTTCGGAAATACCTTTGAAGTTGCGGGATATTTACCAGCGGGAAATGCGCATGCGGGGCAACCTGGCGGCGGCATCGGATATCGTAAGAGCAGAGGTCTTGTACTTTGAGGGCGGCAGTTACACCGATGTCGATAACTTGCCGCCGTTGCTGAAGGAAATTGCAGGTGTCGATATAAGCGACTTTGGTGAGGATGCTCGACTCGGTGTTTTGCAGTTGATGCTGGATCAGAACCCTGACTGGATGCCAGGTCGACAAGCGTTGCGGGGGCAATACAGAGACAAGCTGTTGCAAATACCCGAAGAGCATCGCACGGTACTGCAAGCGTTTGCCAAAAGCCGGCCGCCTTTGACCCAGGTGTTTCAGCCTCCACAGGATCTGCTTGTCCGTCCCTACGCATTGCGCGCGGTGGCAAAGGGAAACACGATCAGCAATGCCTACATGATGGCGCATGCCGGCTCGGCGGTACTTGAGTCCGTGCTCCAGCGCTTCAGGTTCAATTATGAGCTGATCGATGACACCGCACGGTTGGCGACTGACAGAGGTATCAGTCTTCAAGAGCATGAAGCCATGGATACACTGGCTGGTGAAGTGCTGGAAAAGTCTTACGGGCCTTTGTTTGACTTGCCCGGAATGGAAGCCATCTTTGCGTCTTATCTGGCAAATGCCGCGGCCGGATACCACAACGAAGGTATCCGACCAAAAAATGAGGGGACGATTTATTTGACCGGACCGGTCGCGATCAAGGATGGCACCGGCGATTTCGAAAAGGCATTTTTAACGCCCGAGGGCGCGCAGGCGTCACGGCGGGAAATGGCCATCGCACCTCTGCAGACGGTCAATCAACTCACTGAAGAGGAACTGGATCACTCCTGGAAGGAAAACGAAACCGATACTCAGAAGTGGCTCGAGACTGAGCAGCAACGCTGGCGCGATGGCCAATTCAAGACTCGCTACGCCGGGAACATCGCTGAGTTGTTGAAACAGACGACCGTCGAATTCGAACTCGGCTGGCCGCTCATCGAAGGACGTCATGTCCTGAATACCGAGCTGTTGCAGCGGATGGCTGATCACCTCGGCGAGCCGTTCACCAAGGCGATGACGAACGGTCACGACGGCACTCTTGTGTTCGCTGAAAGGTTGCCGCTGAGCTTCGATGATCGTCAGGCCATCCGCAATCAGGACACTCGCCTGCGGCCACCGGCATTCCCGAAAAATCCGGTTGCCCAGAGCCTCGCACTGGATGAGCTGTTGATCGGGGTGGGCGCCGGTTCCTGGCAACTCGAACAGCTCACCCCGTTGCAGCGTTTGACCATCGGAGCATTGCTGGGCGCTGATTCACTGGACGCTCAAAGCTTTTCCGCCTTGCGCGGTACGCTGGACAATCTGATCAACAGCCTCAGTGAGCGCGGTACGGCAGGGCGCTATGCGGCGATTGAACAGCATCTCTATCAGCACCGCGCACCTGCGTTCATGGCAGGCATGTCCAGTGTGGGTGATGAATTGCCCGCGCATCCGGTCACCGCACTTGGCCTGAAAAAGAATGCCTTGGCCAACACTGCGACACTGTTTGACTGGGGGCGTCAGGTGGCGCAGATCCAGCGGCTCGCCACTCAGGAACACCGCGAACAGGTTCTGGAGCGGCTGGAACAGGTGCTCAGTCAGTTCGAGGCCGGCACTGTCAAAATGGTGCCTCAGGATTTGTTGATGCACGGGCCGGGTGACACTGCGGCCGGCCGCTGTTTTCCGCTGGCGCTGGCGATGGGGGCCGCCCTCACACAGGGCGAGGGAGCGACCCGGCAATTGCGCGAGCGATTCTTTCTGGCGGTGCTTGAGCCGGAGCACCCGGACTCGAAGGCGTTTCTGGCCGCGCTGGAGGAAATGCGTGGCGTGAACGCAGCCGATGTGGGCACGGCGCTGGGGCGGGGCGATCTGGACAAGATGGTCGCGACACTCGAGGCGTCCGTGGGGCCGCGAACCCTGATGCTCAACTCGGATAACCACTCGATGCTGGTGGCTCGGACTGTACACGGGAGTACGGTCATTTATCACTTCTACGATCCGAACTTCGGCCTGTTCCAGTTCGACAGCTCCGTAACCTTCAGAATGGCCCTTGGGCAATTTTTCAAGCAGGCACAGATCGCCCGTCATTACGCCGTGTACGGCAAACCTGGCCGGCCACAGTTCGATCTGATCGATGTGCATGGGGAAAAAGTCGCCGATCTGAACCTGTCGAACGGCAGCAAGGTAAGTCAATTGCTCAGGGACGAGCCGCTGCCGGACAAACCGTTCAGGTCGGTTCGCCAGAGGATGAACAGTGCTCACGGACGAACGCTGATGGAGAACTCTCGGCTGGGCAAGGCACTGTTGTCTTCAGACAATGACTGGTGGGGCGGGGAGATTGCCGACATGACGGCGCGGTTGCAGGAGGGCCATGACTCGGTGACGCCTCTTGTGCCGTTGTTCGACTCGCTGGAAGTGACGCCCGAGGGCAGTTATCGGGTGGGCATGATCGATCCACAGACCGGCGAGTTGGTCGCCACGGTCGTCAGCCGGGATGATCGCCTGCTGCGAATCAAAAATTACCTGACTGACCTGTTTTCGAGCCTCGGGCGCAAGCGTCCGGTCGGTGATGCTGTGGATCCGACCGAGGCAGCGGCAGTGCATACGCTCAATGCCGGTTTCGCGGTGCAGGCCTTGATGAATGCTTTGCGTGGTCGCGAAGGCGAAGACCGCACACTGACAACGGCGGTGCAGTGGCATGCCTACGTCAATTACGCACAACTGGTGCATGGCAATGTGGTCGATGTGGCGGGACTGATCGGTCTGGTGCAGGCCGCGCTGCGCGATGAAAAACTGATCGCCCGCACCACTGCGAAGGTGGTCGGCGAAGCGCTCGAGCCGTTGACCGGCACATCCCTCGGCGCTGTGGCCGGGCATTTGGGCAACGAAGGCGTCGGCGCGGTGTTGGGTCTGGCCAATGTCGGTTTCGATATCTATCAGTTGGCGACGGCACGTAATGATGTGGAGACAGCCACCTACGCCACCCAACTGACCTTCGATGCCAGCAGTCTGGCCCTCACCGGCGCGGGGCTTGGCGCAGCGTTTGCCGGTGCGGGTACGGCAGCAGCGGTGCTGGGAGGCGCCGGGGTGATTCTGGGTGGCCTTGCGGTTGGCGTGACTGCGCTGGCGCAGAGCTTTGCCACCATCGCTGAAGAAGCGAAGGCGGTCGGGCTGTTTTTTGCGGAACTGGGCCAGGCGCATCACGGGGACGGATTTCACTACAGCGGCGAGCAAGGTGCCTGGTTGCCACGACCGTCGCTGATCATCAATGGTCTGGACCTGAGCACCGGCAAACTGCTGCTCGACAGCACCCGTCTTTACCCGCTGCGCGATCATTTCGGCGTGCCGGAGTTCGAGGTCGATTACCCGCGAGCTATTCACCTCAGCAAAGAACTGGGCTATCCAGCCGAGATGAAGTTCTCACCGTCCGCCGAGCAGGCCATTGTCTTGCCGTGCACGCCGCTTACCTGCTATCGCTACGAGTACCAGATCCTGCCGTTCGCATCACAGCGCCACGACAAGGGTTTCGACATCGCCCGGCGTCTGGAGAAGAAAAAAGCGGACGGTCAGTGGCTGTTCCTGTTTTCGTTCTACTCGTTCCCCAGCCATTACATTGTCCATCGGATGTACCCCGATTATCGCCCGACCGAGATCCGGGTCACGCTGGATGCGCAGGCGCGCAAACTGGTTGTGCCGGTGATCCCCGAGCCTTGGCGCGAGCAGGTCAGCTATCGGATTCAGGGTGGTGGAGGCACATGCACACTCGTGCTCAACCCCGGCGTCAATGTCGGACTGACGTCAGTGGGCAAACAAAAGGACCGCTGGATCATTGTCGCGCCGTGGGCCGTCGAGAAGGACATCGTGCTGGGCAGCAACGGGCAGTTCGGTATCAAAGGTTGCGAGTTCAAGGTGACGGCGGACATTGCCCCGGAGATTTCCCTGCTGATCGAAAATGGCCGGCTCTTCCGGATTGCCGGCAATAAACGGACTGAACTGGATCTTCTGGAAGAACAGGCGCCCAGAGGCCTGGACGGCCAGGTCCTGCAGGATCATCTGCAAGACCTGGCGCGAGCCCATCGATTGGCGCTGCGCTATACGCCGATCCACGACTACCTGATTCCGTTCGAGAACATCAAGGCGCCGCGTTACACCAATGGCTGGTATGACGCTGTGCAGGACCGGATCCTCTATATCCGCAACGACGAGGTGTTCGACGATGAAGGGCTGTTGTCGGTGGTGGCCGGCGATTCGGCATTTTTCCATGATCCGATTGGCTACGATATCTGTCAGGTCGATGCCGGCACCGGCCTGCTCAGTCATCGCTTTCGTTTGATGTTTCGACGCACCGGCGTCAGCACGATTCGTAGCGTCGAAGCCGATGGGCAGGGTGTCGTCCATGTGGTGCAGGAATACGCGTATGAGGACGGTAAGCTTGAGCGCCTCAACTACCTGATTCATGAAGGTGAACTGTGGCTGAGCTCGGTTACCCGTGGACTTGAGCCGGGTTTCCAGACGTTGCTCGATGACGGCACGCCGTTGCCTGCCTGGACATCGGTACTGGGTGATTGGGTATCGCTCAAACCGGTCGATGCAGACAAAGGCTACGCCACGGTCGACTGGCAGTTCGCTGCTTACGTTTCGGTCTGCTGGAAGATCGAAGACAACGCTCGGGACATGGCCTGGGTCCGTACTCGTGACAACCTGATCGTGCGCCCGGTACCGCGCCGCCACCATGCCCGCGCCTGGCCCGACTCGATCCAGAACCTGAACGAGCTGATGCTGCTGACGCCCAGTGATGACGGCGACGTGTTTGTCATCTACGACCGGCAGTTCCAGAGCCTGTGCCGGGTGCAACGTACCGTGACGCTGGAACAGATTCAGTGGTCGCACCGCTGGGTGCAGCCCGAGCGCCTGAAGCAGGTGACGGCTGAACACAATGGCTATCAGGCCCGCACCGAGGACGGATTGTCATTCGAAATCGGCGCTGACGGTGAAGTGCGTTTTGCGGGTCTGACCGAGTCCTGGCTCAAGGGGCGCAAACAATGGTGGCTGGCGCTCGACGCCATCGCCCGACAATACGCAGTGGAGCAGTTCCCGATTGTCGGCATTGCCAATACTGCCGGGGATGCGCGCTTGCACGCCTGGTACGTGGACAACCGCTTGTTGTTGTGTGACGCGCAACCAACACAGCTCCGGTTGCTGGGCATGACACCGGACAATCAATCGGCCTGGCTGTTCGAGCCCGAAAGTGGCGAGGTCTGGCGCCAGACGTTTATCGATCCGCATCAACTGCAGGCGGCATTCGGAGACGGCTCGCAGTTGTTGCAAAGCCGGATGCTGCCAAAACCAGAGCAGCAGTGGACGGCGTGGCGCTTTGCCGATGTACGGGTCGACGGTGCCGGTCTCTTGGGCACGACGCGCGAAGGCGTGGTGCTGCAACTGGAGCATCAGGAACCACCGCAGATCATTGGCGTGCAACACGATTGGCTGGCGGCCCATGGCGAGCATCTGATCAGCGACTTGCAAGCCTTGCTGGCGAACGCAGCGCATCGTCCATTCATCTCTATCGCTTCTCAGGAGGCCAGTGTGCAGTGGTATATCGCTGACAGTGCACGGCTGATCCAGATTCCCGCTGTCGACCTGCCGGAGGATTACGAGCTACTTGGAACCCGAAAGTACGCTGAAGTCTTGTTGCATGAATCGCGGGAACGGGTCGTTCAGGGTTATCCGAGCATGCGCCAGATCAAGCCGCTGGATTACGTCCAGCGCACGGGTGACGTGCTGGTGCTCGAGGGACGGGTGGATGTCTACGATCTTCTGCCGGTGATCCCGGACGATGTGCGCACGCTGGTTCTGCGGGTAGGGCGCGGTTGGATGAAGTGGCATCTGTCCGAGGCGCTGATGCGCAAGCTCGATTCGTTGGTGGTTGATTGCCGTTATCCGCTTGTGGGTTTTCCCGCGGTCATGAGTCGCTTGATCCTGACCATGGCCGATCCACACAAGCTCGAAGTGGGGATGGTCGACGATCACCTGGTGGTGATCGATCCCGACAGTGAGCACTGTGTGCTGATACGCAATGCGGATGCATCAGATCCCTCGCTGCGGGGAGATGCCATGCTTGAGGTCAAGGGCCTGCGTCCGTGCCAGGTGTCGACGCTGGTGCGCTGGCTGAAGGCGCGCAAGGAGGGCGCCGAGGGCGTGACGCTGAAAGCGTTGATCGATCAGGCGGATGCGAAGAAAACCGTCGAGTCTGCGGGTTGACGGTGCGCGGGCGCTGACGAAAAAAGACCGCCAACGTTGCCGTCGGCGGTCTTTTCGTTTCAGGGTTCAAGGCACCAGATAGCCTTTGACCCCGGTGAAGATGATCTGCGCCGCCAGTGCGCACACGAACAGCCCCATCAGGCGGCTGACGATCTGCAAACCCTGATCGCCGAGAATGCGTTCGATGCGGTTCGACAGGTACAGCACCACGCCAACCGTGAAACTGGCGAGGGCGATGCTCATGATCGCGAACAGCTTGTCGTCCCAGTGCGGCTGGCTGACGCCCATCACCAGCAAAGCACCGATGGTGCCGGGGCCGACGGTCAGTGGAATGGTCAGCGGAACGATCGTCACGTCCTGCTGCACGTTGTCGGTCTGCACGGCCGACTTGCCCTGCGCCATGCCCAGAGCGGAAATGAACAGCACGCTGCCGGCGCCGATGCGAAAGGCGTCCACCGTGATGCCGAACACATCGAAAATCACCCGCCCGAACAGGTAGAGCAACACGCTCGAAACCAGGGTGGCGACCGCCACTTTCCAGGCCAGGCGGCGTTGTTCCTTGCGCGAGTAACCGCGGGTCAGGCTGATGAAGCAGGACAACACGAAGAACGGGCTGTAGAGCACCAGCATCTTCAGGTAAACACTGAATAACACGTGGAGCATGGCGCGGGCTCGCTGGCGGGGAAGTCGGGGGGAGTCTAACAGGCGCTATCGTGTCTGTCGGCTCACGACGGTTGTGTCGTCGCACGGTTCTGCTGATCACGCTGGGCCACCCAGTGCTCGATCAGCTCACGCAGTTGCGACAGCTCCACCGGTTTGGCCATGTGCCCGTCCATCCCGGCCTGACGCGCGCGTTCCTTGTGCTCGGCGAGGATGTGTGCGGTCAGCGCCACGATCGGCGTGCGGATGCGCTGATTGCCTACTTCCCACGCCCGCAGTTGCTGGGTGGCGGAGAAGCCGTCGAGGATCGGCATTTCGCAGTCCATCAGCACCAGGTCGTAGCGCTGGGCTTTCATCGCCTGCAAGGCTTCTTCGCCATTGCTGGCGGTGTCCGGTTGCAGGTTGAGTTTGCCGAGCATGCCCCGGATTACCTTGGTCGAAATGGTGTTGTCTTCGGCCACCAGAATGCGGAAATCGCTCGGCACCTTGACCGGCGCCGCAGTGCTCGCAACCTGTGGCTGGAACACCACCTGGCCACGATTGCGCTGGTTCAGTTCGTCAGCCAGCGTGGTCTTGAGGGTGTAGCCGGCCACCGGTTTGGCCAGGATGCGCTTGATCCCCGAGTTGCGCGCGATGATCTTGCTCGGCGCATTGCTGATGCCGGTGAGCATGATCAGCAGGATGTCGTGGTTCAGGCTCGGGTCTTCCTTGATCTTGGCGGCCAGTTGCATGCCGGTCATGCCGGGCATGTTCTGGTCGAGCAGGACCACGTCGAAGTAATCACGCAAATGCGCCTTGGTGCGCAGCAGGGCCAGGGCTTCCTTGCCCGACGGCACGGCGCTGACGTTCAGGCCCCAGGCGCTGCATTGCTGCACCAGCACCTTGCGGCAGGTGTCGTTGTCGTCCACCACCAGCACGCGTGCGCCTTGCAGCGGGCTGTCGAGGTCCGAGGTCGGATGCTCCAGGCGATCAGGGTCCAGCGGCAGGGTCAGCCACAGCGTGCTGCCCTGGCTGGCGCCGCTCTTGATGCCGAACTCGCCCTGCATCAGACGGATCAATTGGCGGGCGATCACCAGACCGAGGTTGCCGCCCAGACGGTTGGCCGACAGGAAGTGCTTGCTGTGCAACTCTGCGTGCATCAGCGCGTCGCGTTCTTCCTGATCCATCGGCTGGCCGCTGTCCTGCACGGCAATGCGCAGGCGTGGCCCGGTGCTGCGTTCGTCGAGGGCGACGACCACCAGCACTTCGCCTTCTTCGGTTTTCTTCAGCGCGTTTTCCAGCAGGCTCAGCAACGTCTGGCGCAGGCGCGTCGGATCACCACTGATGACCCGTGGCACTTGCGGCTGGATAAAGCTGATCAGCTCGACGTTCTGCTGTTCGGCCTTGGCGCGGTAGATGCTCAGGCAATCGTCGATCAGCGCGTTGAGGTCGAACTGTACATCGTCCAGTTCGATCTGCCCGGACTCGAGCCGCGAGATGTCGAGGATCTCGTTGATCAGGGTCAGCAGTTCGTTGCCGGCGCTGTGGATGGTTTGCACGTAATCGCGCTGTTTCACCGACAGCGGCGTGCCGAGCAGCAGTTCGGTCATGCCCAGTACGCCGTTCATCGGCGTGCGGATCTCGTGGCTGATCTTGGCCAGGAACTCGGCCTTGGCGTTGATCTCGGCGTTGCTCGCGGCCAGGTCGCGGCTGATGCTGAAACGGCTTTCGGTGATGCTGCGCTGACGCTCGCCGAGGGCGATGCTCATCAGCAGGCCACTGATGCAGATGAAACCCATCAGGGTCATGATCAGGCCTTGCGGCGCGACCAGGGTCAGCCCCAGCAAGGCCGGGAGGATGATCAGCGTGCCGATGTTGAACACCACCATCGCGGCGACGAACAAGCGGGCAGGGCGGTAGCCTTTCTGCCAGTGATAGAACGCCACCAGCAACATGCTCAGCCCGGCCAGGGCCACCAGCGCGTAGGTAATGATGTTCAGCGGCAGGGTGTTGACGAACAACAGCAGCAGGCTGCAGATCACGATGAACAGGATGTCGCCGATCAGCAGCTTGTTCAGCGGATGCGGGCCGAGCGGCGCGAAGAAACGGTAGGCGAACATCAGGCCCGCCGGAGCGGTCAGCAGCAGGGCCAGATAGGCGCCGGGGGTCTGGATCGCATGCCAGTTCGGCAGCCACGGGCCGGCGAGGTTGAGCAACAGCAACAGGCTCAGGCTCAACAGGCCTTCACACACTGCGAGCCACAGGCTGCTGCGCGAGCGGGTGTAGGCGTAGCGGATCAGGTTATGCAGGATCAGCATCGCCAGACAGCCGAACAGCAGGCCGTAGATCAGCGTCTGGTTGTGATTGGCCGCAGCCATCACCGCCGATTGCAAGGTGATGTAAGGGCGCAACTGGTGATCGGAAACCAGTCGCAGGTAGACGTCGAGGGGTTTGTCGCTCTGCGGCAACGGCAGCATGAAGTCGCTGCTGGGCAGCGGCCGCTCCACCTGGGGCTGGGTGGTGCCGGTGGCGCGTTGCTCGATCAGGCGATCGCCGTCGAGGACATACAGATTGAGGTGCGACAGGTCGGGGGCGAAGATCCGCAGCACTTGTTCGTGCTTGCCGGGCGCCAGCCTGAAGCGCAGCCACAGGGCGCCATCGGGTTCGGCCGCGGTCAGGCGGTCAAGTTCGATAGGGCTGAATTGATTGGTGTAGCGGGCGGAGCGGATGTCGCTCAGCTGGAGGTTGCCCTGATCGTCAAGCAATACCGACCAGCCACTGCCTTGCGCGGCCTGGGCCGGGAGCATGCAGAGCAAGGTCAACAGCGTGACGGTGAAGCCTATGGCAATCCTGAGCCAGCGCACGGCGAAATCCCTTCGTAGGTTGATGCCAGAATATAACGATGCGCAGCGTCGGAACAGTCCGGCAAGGGCGATGAGCCCCTGCCGGAAACACAGCGTAGCTTATTACTGAGACTCACCGCGTTCACGGGCAATGGCACGGTAGCCAATGTCGGTGCGGTAGAAGCAGCCTTCCCAGTCGATGGCCTTGGCCAGTTTGTAGGCCTGCTCCTGGGCGGCGCTGACGCTGGCGCCCATGGCGGTGGCGCACAGCACCCGACCACCGGCCGTCACGACGTTGCCGTCCTTGAGCGCAGTACCGGCGTGGAAGACCTTGCCTTCCAGTGCGGCGGCTGCGTCCAGACCGTTGATCGGCGCGCCCTTGGCGTAGTCGCCCGGGTAGCCGCCAGCGGCCAGCACGATGCCGACGCTCGGACGTGGATCCCACTGTGCTTCAACCTTGTCCAGCGCTTGAGCCAGAGCAGCTTCGACCAGCAGCACCAGGCTCGATTGCAGACGCAGCATCACCGGTTGGGTTTCCGGGTCGCCGAAACGGCAGTTGAACTCGATGACCTTCGGATTGCCGGCCTTGTCGATCATCAGACCGGCGTACAGGAAACCGGTGTAGACGTTGCCTTCGTCGGCCATGCCGCGCACGGTCGGCCAGATCACCTGGTCCATCACGCGCTGGTGCACGTCGGCGGTGACAACCGGAGCCGGGGAGTAAGCACCCATGCCGCCGGTGTTCGGGCCGCTGTCGCCGTCGCCGACGCGTTTGTGGTCCTGGCTGGTGGCCATCGGCAGAACGTTCTTGCCATCGACCATGACGATGAAGCTGGCTTCTTCGCCGTCGAGGAATTCTTCGATGACAACGCGCGAACCGGCGTCGCCAAAGGAATTGCCGGCGAGCATGTCGCGCACGGCATCTTCGGCTTCGGCCAGGGTCATGGCGACGATCACGCCTTTACCGGCGGCCAGGCCGTCGGCCTTGATCACGATCGGTGCGCCTTTTTCACGCAGATAAGCCAGGGCCGGCTCGATCTCGGTGAAGTTCTGGTAATCGGCCGTCGGGATCTTGTGGCGCGCCAGGAAATCCTTGGTGAAGGCTTTCGAGCCTTCCAGCTGCGCGGCTCCAGCGGTCGGGCCGAAGCAGTCCAGGCCACGGGAGCGGAACAGGTCGACGACGCCGGCCACCAATGGCACTTCCGGACCGACGATGGTCAGGGAAACGTTTTTCTCGGCGAAGTCAGCGAGCTGCTCGAGGGCCAGCACGTCGATGGCGACGTTTTCGCACTTGGCCTCAATCGCGGTGCCGGCGTTGCCCGGTGCCACGAAAACTTTCTGCACACGCGGATCCTGAGCCACTTTCCAGGCCAGGGCGTGTTCGCGGCCACCGCTGCCAATGATCAAAACGTTCAAAGAGAGACTCCTTCGGAGAAAGCTGCAAGCTACAAGCTGCAAGCAAGAGCGAGTGTGTGACTCTCGATTACAGCTTATGGCTCTGAATTAATGAGGCTGCAACTGCAAGAAGGAGCGATACCTGACTGCTCTTTCTTGCAGCTTGCAGCTTGAGGCTTGTAGCTGCCGTGTATCAGTGACGGAAATGACGCATTCCCGTGAACACCATCGCGATGCCGGCTTCATCAGCAGCAGCAATCACTTCAGCATCACGCATCGAGCCACCTGGCTGGATCACCGCCGTGATACCGACCTTGGCCGCATTGTCCAGACCGTCGCGGAACGGGAAGAACGCGTCCGATGCCATTACCGAACCCGCCACTTGCAGACCGGCGTGCTCAGCCTTGATCGCGGCGATACGCGCCGAGTTCACGCGGCTCATCTGGCCGGCGCCGACACCGATGGTCTGACGGTTCTTGGCGTAGACGATGGCGTTGGATTTGACGAACTTGGCCACTTTCCAGGCGAAGATCAGGTCGTGGACTTCCTGTTCGGTCGGGGCGCGCTTGGTCACCACTTTCAGGTCGTCGGCGCCGATCATGCCGATGTCGCGGCTCTGTACCAGCAGCCCGCCGTTGACGCGCTTGTAGTCCCAGGCCGGAACGCGATCGGCCGACCACTCGCCGCAGGCCAGCAGGCGTACGTTGGCCTTGGCTGCAACAATGGCGCGGGCTTCTTCGCTGACGCTTGGGGCGATGATCACTTCAACGAACTGACGCTCGACGATCGCCTTGGCGGTCTCGGCATCCAGTTCACGGTTGAAGGCGATGATGCCGCCGAACGCCGATTCGGTGTCAGTGGCGTAGGCCAGTTCGTAGGCCTGACGGATGCCGCCTTCGGCGTCCGGGCTCACGGCCACGCCGCACGGGTTGGCGTGCTTGACGATCACGCAGGCCGGTTTGACGAAGCTCTTCACGCATTCCAGCGCGGCGTCGGTGTCGGCCACGTTGTTGTACGACAGTTCCTTGCCTTGCAACTGGGTGGCGGTGGCGATGCCGACTTCGGCAGGCTTGGCCTCAACGTAGAACGCCGCGCTCTGGTGCGGGTTCTCGCCGTAGCGCATTTCCTGTGCCTTGATGAACTGGCTGTTGAAGGTGCGCGGGAATTCGCTGCGACCTTCGGTGCTGAGGGTTTCGGCGGCCTGGTTCACGGTGCCCATGTAGTTGGCGATCATGCCGTCGTAGGCGGCAGTGTGTTCGAACGCCTTGAGCATCAGGTCGAAACGCTGAGCGTAGGTCAGGCCGCCGGCCTTGAGGTTTTCCAGAACATTGGCGTAGTCGCTGGCATTCACCACGATGGCCACGTCTTTGTGGTTTTTCGCCGCCGAACGGACCATGGTCGGGCCGCCGATGTCGATGTTCTCGATGGCGGTCGGCAGGTCGCAGCCTGGCTTGCTGATGGTGGCTTCGAACGGGTACAGGTTGACGGCTACCAGATCGATCGGCTTGATGCCGTGCTCGTTCATGATCGCGTCGTCGATACCGCGACGACCGAGGATCCCGCCGTGGATTTTCGGGTGCAGGGTTTTCACCCGACCGTCCATCATCTCTGCGAAACCGGTGTAATCCGCGACTTCCACTGCGGCCACGCCGTTGTCCTGCAGCAGTTTGAAGGTCCCGCCGGTGGAAAGGATTTCCACGCCCAGGGCTTCCAGCTCCCTGGCGAATTCGAGGATCCCGGTCTTGTCGGAAACACTGATCAAGGCGCGGCGGATCGGCAGGCGGGTAGTCTGGTCGGTCATCTCAATTTCCATCAAAAGCAAGGGAAGTCAGCAAAAAAGGCGACCGGTTTTACGCGGGCGCCTTTCTGGTTTGATTGAATGCTTACAGCAGATCGTACTGTTTGAGTTTCTTGCGCAGCGTGCCGCGGTTCAGTCCGAGCAGCTCGCTGGCCTTGGTCTGGTTGCCCTTGACGTAGTTCATCACGCTTTCGAGCAGGGGAGCCTCGACTTCGGAGAGCACCAGGTTGTACACGTCCGTGACGGACGCGCCCTCAAGGTGGGCGAAATAATTGTGCAGCGCCTTCTCGACACTCCCGCGAAGGGTCTGGCCTTCTTCGCTCGGGGTATTGAGGTGCTGTTTCAAATTCACGTTGTCGCTCACGGGTGTTGTTCCACTCACTAAAGTCTCGGTCATCATCGTCATGCGGCCACCCCTTCTCCGTCCCCTGTCAGGCTCTTGTAACGTTCGGCGAAGAACTCCCGAACGTTGGCGCATTGTGTTTCCGTACCATCCAAACGATTGAAGTGGGCGCGAAATTCCCTGGCGCCCGGCAAGGTTGCGAGATACCAGCCCACATGCTTGCGGGCAATTCGCACGCCCATCACGTCCCCATAGAAGGCGTGGAGGGCGGCCAGATGCTCAAGCAGAATGCGTTCCACCTCGATCAGCTCCGGCGCCGGCAGTTTTTCGCCGGTACGCAGGAAGTGTTCGATCTCGCGAAAAATCCATGGCCGCCCCTGGGCGGCCCGGCCGATCAACAGGCCATCGGCACCGGTCGCGTCGAGCACGTAGCGGGCCTTTTCCGGCGATACGATGTCGCCGTTGGCAAAGACCGGAATCGACACCGCCTGCTTGATCGCGGCAATGGTGTCGTACTCGGCTT
The DNA here is from genome assembly GCF_039695385.1 of Pseudomonas sp. 9.2(2024). NCBI lineage: Bacteria > Pseudomonadati > Pseudomonadota > Gammaproteobacteria > Pseudomonadales > Pseudomonadaceae > Pseudomonas > Pseudomonas sp. 9.2(2024). The sequence goes on from NZ_CP155585.1 coordinate 962,400, forward strand.
CGCCGGTGTACAGGTCGGCGCGGGTGCGGCCATGCACCGCCAGCGCCGTGATCCCGGCCTGCTCGGCGATCTTCGCCACGGTCAGGCCGTTCTTGTTGTCGCGATCCCATCCGGTGCGGATCTTCAAGGTCACCGGCACATCAACTGCCGCCACGACGGCGTTCAGGATCTCGGTAACCAGTGCCTCATCCTTCAACAACGCGGAGCCGGCAGCCTTGTTGCAGACCTTCTTCGCCGGGCAACCCATGTTGATATCAATAATCTGTGCGCCCAGTTCGACGTTGGCCCGGGCCGCATCCGCCAGCATCTGCGCATCGCCACCGGCGATCTGTACCGAGCGCGGCTCGGGATCGCCTTCGTGGATCATGCGCATGCGCGACTTGCGGGTGTTCCACAGGCTCATGTCGCTGGTGACCATTTCCGAGACTACAAGCCCTGCGCCCAAACGCTTGCACAGCTGACGAAAGGGCTGGTCGGTGACACCCGCCATCGGGGCGAGGATCAAGCCGTTCTGCAATGTATATGGGCCGATGCGTACCGCCGACATAGGACTTCCCTGAAGTGGGGCCGGATCATGAGAGTTCGAAAAAGGGTTGGCATGATACCCGCTCTCGATGACTGGATAAAGGCTGAATTGAACAAAATCTGAACAGTTATTCTGTTATTACCGCCGGTTTGGTCGCGCGCTGCGCAGTCAGAAAACTGCCGTCAATCCGGGAGCGGTGAAGCGTTTCACTCGGGCGAGTGGAAACTCAGGCTGTAGTTCACGGCTTTCGGGCCTGGATCGAGGATGTCCAGGGCGATGTGGATCGGCGTCTGCGGCGGCATTTCCGCCATGCCTTCGAGGTCGCCGTTGAGGTATTCGCCGGGCTTGAAGCGACGACTGGCGATCAGGTGACCGTTAAGGTCGGCGAAGCGCAGCTCCAGCAGCGGAAACGGCTGCGAAAACGGCGCGCGGTTATAAATGATCGCGTCCACCACCAGCGCACCGCTGAATTCCGGGTGGCTGCGCACCACCAGGTTGCTGCTCTTGATCTTGGCGATATCCACCTTGGACGGCACCGTGCAGCCGACTTGCGGGCAGAGTTGCTGGAACCACGGCCGGTATTGATCCTGGCGCGCCAGTTCATCGAAGTGATAGGCGATGTATTGTCCGCCCAGGCCGGCGGCGGCCAGCACGATGAGCAACAGCCAGAGCAGGCGACGGCCCCAGGGCGAGCGGCGTTTCTGCCAGTCCAGTTGCAGCGGGTCGTCGGTCAGGTCCTGCAAGGCTTCGGCGCGAACACTGGATTCGACGCGTTCGCGCTTTTTGCGCGGGGCTTCGATCAGTGGCAGTTCGTCATCGACGTCGTCGCTGGCCGACAGGCGTTCGCGGCGGGCATTCGGGTCGATCGGATCGTGCAGGCGCAGTTGCGGAATCGGCGGTTCGTCGTCGAGATCCACCGGCTCCAGCGACAGCGAAGGTTCGGTGCGCTCCGGTCGGACCGGTTCGGGCTCGATGGCTTCGGGTTCATCTTCGACTTCGGGGGCGCGCTCATCTGCCGGTTCGCTGAACAGGCTGTCCGGCCACGTCGTGTCTTCCGGTTCGTGGCTGTCGCGGCGGGCGCTCAGGGCGTCTTCGCGTGGGCGGCCGAATTCGGTGGTCGGCTGGATTTCCCGTTGTTCTAGACGGGCCAGTTCTTCGTCCAGATCCAGGCTGTCCAGATCCAGCTCGGCGGCGCTCCATTGCTTTTGGCTGATGGCGCGCGGCTCGGGCGTTTCGACGATGGCCGGTGGCTCGACAGGCGCCGGCTCGCTGATCGGTGGCGGCTCGCTGATTAACGGCGCCACCGGCGTGACCGCTTCCTTGCCTGCGTGTTGCTCCAGCAATTGCTTGGCGGCATTGAACACTTGCAGGCAGGAGCCGCAACGAACCACCCCGCGGGCCACGCTCAACTGAGCGTGGCTGACACGGAAACTGGTTTGGCAATGCGGGCACTGGGTGACGAAGCTGTCGGTCATGCGGCGATCCGGATTGAGCAGGCGGTCATTCTAGCGCCGACGGCCGGTGATGCGCACCCAGCCATCACGATTGGCGATCGGGTCGAGATCGAAGTCCTGCGCGTAGGCGGCAGCGACTTCGTCACCTTGTTCGGCAAGAATCCCTGACAGCGCCAGACGCCCGCCGGACTTGACCAGGCCGGACAGTTGCGGCGCCAGGGAAACCAGCGGGCCGGCCAGAATGTTGGCCACCAGCACGTCGGCTTTGACCTGCGGCAGGTCTTCCGGCAGGTACAGCGGGAACAATTCGGCAGCGATGTTGTTGCGCCCGGCGTTGTCGCGGGAGGCTTCAAGTGCCTGCACGTCGATGTCGGTGCCGACGGCTTCTTTCGCGCCGAGCAGCAGGGCGGCAATCGCCAGAATCCCCGAGCCGCAGCCGAAGTCCAGCACGTTGCAGTCTTTCAGATCCTGGCCGTCCAGCCATTCCAGGCACAGGGCGGTGGTCGGGTGAGTGCCGGTGCCGAACGCCAGGCCCGGGTCCAGCAGCAGGTTGACCGCGTCCGGCTCCGGTGCGGCGTGCCAGCTCGGCACGATCCACAGGCGCTGACCGAAACGCATTGGCTGGAAACCGTCCATCCAGCTGCGTTCCCAGTCCTGGTCTTCGATCACTTCGCTGTGATGCTCGGGCAGCGGGCTGCCAGTCAGCAGTTCCAGATGGGCCAGTACCGGGGCGGCTTCGGTGCCGCCCTCGAACAGGGCCAGCAGGTGGGTGTGCGCCCACAGCGGGGTGGTATTGAGTTCCGGTTCGAAGATCGGCTGATCTTCGGCGTCCATGAAGGTCACCGAAACGGCGCCCACTTCAAGGAAAGCGTCTTCGTAGGTTTCGGCTTGTTCTGGGCTGATGGCGAGACGGACTTGCAGCCAAGGCATGGCGGGCACCTGTGAAAAAGATTGATTGCAGCCTAGCGGCCTGCGAGAAGCGCGCAAGTTTACGCGAGCGCGACGGTTTTGTGGGAGCGGGGAATGTGTGAGCAGATGAAACCTTCGGAAACAACAAAGCCGCCCGAAGGCGGCCTTGTCTGGTGCGGGCTGAAGCTTAGTGCTTCTCGCCAGCCAGCTTGTGCTCGAGGTAGTGAATGTTCACGCCCCCTTTGCAGAAGCCTTCGTCACGGGTCAGATCACGATGCAGCGGGATGTTGGTCTTGATCCCGTCAACCACGATTTCGTCCAGGGCATTGCGCATGCGGGCCATGGCTTCGTCGCGGGTCGCGCCGTAAGTGATCAGCTTGCCGATCAGCGAGTCGTAGTTCGGCGGAACGGCATAACCGCTGTACAGGTGCGAATCGACGCGAACGCCGTTGCCGCCTGGAGCGTGGAAATGCTTGACCGTACCCGGGCTCGGCATGAAGGTTTTCGGGTCTTCGGCGTTGATCCGGCATTCCAGCGAGTGACCGCGGATCACCACATCATCCTGGGTATACGACAGCTTGTTGCCAGCGGCGATGCTGAGCATCTCCTTGACGATGTCGATACCGGTGACCATTTCCGAAACCGGGTGCTCCACCTGAACACGGGTGTTCATTTCGATGAAGTAGAAACGACCGTTCTCGTACAGGAACTCGAAGGTGCCGGCGCCACGGTAGCCGATGTCGATGCACGCCTTGACGCAGCGAGCCAGGACTTCCTTGCGCGCGTTCTCGTCGATGCCCGGTGCCGGCGCTTCTTCGAGAACCTTCTGGTGACGGCGTTGCAGCGAGCAATCGCGGTCGCCCAGATGGATGGCGTTGCCCTGGCCGTCGGACAGAACCTGCACTTCGACGTGACGCGGGTTGGTCAGGAATTTTTCCAGATAGACCATCGGGTTGCCGAACGCCGCGCCAGCTTCGGAGCGGGTCAGTTTCGCCGAGGCGATCAGGTCTTCTTCCTTGTGCACCACGCGCATGCCGCGACCACCACCGCCGCCGGCGGCCTTGATGATCACCGGGTAGCCGACTTCACGACCGATGCGCAGTGCCGTTTCCTCGTCTTCCGGCAGCGGGCCGTCGGAACCTGGAACGGTTGGCACGCCCGCTTCGATCATCGCGTGCTTGGCCGATACCTTGTCGCCCATCAGGCGAATGGTTTCGGCTTTCGGGCCGATGAAGGCGAAGCCGGAGTTCTCGACCTGCTCGGCGAAATCAGCGTTTTCCGCGAGGAAACCGTAGCCTGGGTGAATGGCGGTAGCGCCAGTCACTTCAGCGGCCGCAATGATTGCCGGGATGTGCAGGTAGGACTGAGCGGCAGAAGCCGGGCCGATGCAGACGGATTCGTCTGCCAGACCCAGGTGCATCAGCTCTTTGTCGGCCTTGGAGTAAACGGCGACGGTCTTGATGCCCATCTCTTTGCAGGCACGCAGAATCCGCAGGGCGATCTCACCGCGGTTAGCGATCAGAACTTTTTCCAACTTCGCAGTCATCAAAGGCTCTCCGCAGTTCAAACGATGGTGAACAGCGGTTGGTCGTACTCAACCGGCTGGCCGTCTTCGACGAGGATGGACTCGATCACACCGCTGGTTTCAGCTTCGATGTGGTTCATCATCTTCATGGCTTCGACGATGCACAGGGTGTCGCCTTTCTTCACGGTCTGGCCGACTTCAACGAAGGACGGCGAGGTTGGCGAAGATTTGCGATAGAAGGTGCCGACCATCGGCGAACGGGCAACGGTGCCGTTCAGCGCTGGAGCAGCAGCGGCGGCTGGAGCTGCGGCAGCAGCAACCGGAGCGGCAGCGGCGGCAGGTGCAGCGGCTGGAGCCTGCATCGGAGCCGGAGCGTAGTATTGCTGCGCCGGGGTCTTGCTGTGACGGCTGATGCGTACGGACTCTTCGCCTTCCTTGATCTCGAGCTCGTCGATGCCGGACTCTTCCAGCAATTCGATCAGTTTCTTAACTTTACGGATATCCATGAATCATCAACTCCCAAGGGTCGGTCAGGGGCGTATAGCTTGTTGTTCAAGCTGCTCTAGTGCAGCCTCCAGGGCCAGTCGATAACCGCTGGCGCCAAGGCCGCAGATCACTCCTACCGCTACATCGGAGAAGTAAGAGTGATGGCGGAAAGGTTCGCGTTTGTGCACGTTGGACAAATGCACTTCGATGAATGGGATGCTCACTCCCAGCAGCGCGTCACGTAATGCGACACTTGTGTGTGTAAATGCTGCCGGGTTGATCAGAATGAAGTCCACGCCCTCACCGCGTGCGGCGTGGATGCGGTCGATCAATTCGTACTCGGCGTTGCTTTGCAGATACAGCAGATGATGGCCGGCTTCACGGGCGCGGCGTTCCAGATCCTGATTGATCTGCGCCAGGGTGGTCGACCCGTAGGTCCCGGGTTCCCGGGTGCCGAGCAGGTTCAGGTTGGGGCCGTGCAGCACCAGTAGCGTTGCCATCTGCGTGTTCCTTGTTATGGGTGAGCCTTCGTCAGAACCCGGCGACTATGCCGCAAAGACTTTGTGACTGTCCAGTTCTCTGCAATAGCCAGCACGATGACCGATGTTTGCGCAAAATATGTGACTGACTGATTAAATCCGGTCATTCGCTTTGGCAACACGTTCGGCGAAGTCGCTGGCGTTGATCTCGCCGATCACCCGCACATCGCGACGTTCCGCCCCGTCCTTGCCGAAGAACATCAGCGCCGGTGGGCCGAACAGGCTGTAGCGGTCGAGCAGGGTGCGCTGTTCGGCATTGCTTGCGGTGATATCGAAGCGGATCAGGCGATAGCCTTTGAGCCGATCCACGACTGTCGCGTCATTGAGCACTTCGTGTTCGATGACTTTGCAGCTGATGCACCAGTCGGCGTACCAGTCGAGCAGCAGCGGGGTGCCGACGGTTTTCGCTTCGAGCAGCACTCGATCCAGTTCCGCCGGTGTGCTGACGGTCTGCCACGAACCGCTGTTTTGCGCAGTCGAGCCGCTGTCGGCAAGGCGTGCCGGGGCTATCGGATTCAACGGGTCGGTCTGCCCGCTGAACGCGCCGTACCAGCAGGACAGCGCATAAAACAGCAGGAACATGCCCAGCAACTGGCCGAGGCGTTTGCGTGGTGGTTTGTAGACAAATTCCAGAGCACCGAGGAACAGGCCAACGCCACCAGCCAGCAAGCCGATCAGCAGCAGCGTGATCTGCCCCGGCAACACGCGGCTGAGCAAACCGATCGCCAGCCCGAGCAGCAACACGCCGATGCCGTTCTTCACGTACATCATCCACGGCCCGCTTTTCGGCAGCCACGCTGCGCCGCCGGTGGCCACCAGCAACAGCGGTGCGCCCATGCCCAGCCCGAGCATGAACAGCTTCAGGCCACCGCCCAGCGCATCGCCACTGGCGCTTATATAAAGCAGCGCGCCGGCCAGCGGTGCGGAAACGCACGGCGATACCAGCAAACTCGACACCACACCCAACACCGCCGCGCCCCATAGCGAGCCGCCTTCGGTGCGTCCGGCAATCCGGTCGAGGCGGCTGCTGATGAAGTGCGGCAGTTTCAGCTCGAACACGCCGAACATCGCCAGCGCAAACACCGCAAAGAACATTGCGAACGGCACCAGCACCCACGCCGATTGCAGCCGCGCCTGCAAATTCAGTTGCGCGCCGAACAGCCCCATCAGCGCCCCAAGCAGCGCGAAGCACGCAGCCATCGGCAGCACATAAGCGAGGGACAGATTGAAGCCACGCAAACCACCGACCTGACCGCGTAACACCACGCCGGACAGGATCGGCAGCATCGGCAATACACAAGGCGTGAAGGTCAAGCCCAGGCCAGCCAGAAAAAACAGCGCCAGATCACGCCAGTCCCAACCCTTCACCGGAGCGGGCGCGTCATTCGCCGCTGCGTTGCCCTCGATGCTCAGGCGTTCGGTTTCCGGTGGGTAGCACAAACCCTTGTCGGCACAGCCCTGATAGGTGACGGCCAGCGTGAAGGCTCTGGAATCATTGCGCGGCAGTTCCACATCGAGAATGCCGTGGTAGACCTCGACGTCGCCGAAATACTCGTCGTGTTTCTGTTCGCCTTGGGGCAGTTGTGCGGCGCCAAGTTTTACCTCGGCAGGCTCGGCACGAAACTGGAAACGATGGCGGTAGAGGTAATAGCCTTCGGTGGCGACGAAGCGCAGTTTGACCGATTGCGGCGTGCTCTCGACCAGGCTCAGTTGAAAGGCTTCACGCACCGGCAGGAAATCGGCGCTGTTGTTGACCGAGCCCAGTGTGGCGCTGGGTTTGCTGTCGAACAGACCGGCGGCTCCGGCCGGCAGGGCGAAGACGAAAAACAGCAGGCAGAGCAGACGGCGCATGACAATCTCGCGAATCAAAGGTGCGGGAATGATAGCGGACTTGGCCCTGCGCTGTGTGTCACACGCGGAACGCTTGCACGGCGGTGTGCAGCTGACCGCCCAGCAACAGCAGGTTCTCGCCTTGCTCGCGGCCCTGGCCGATGCGCAGCAGATTGTCCCCGCCCAACTGGTGAATCCGTTCGCTGTGATCGCGGATCTCGCTGACCGCGCCGCTCTGTTGCTCGGTGATGTCGGCGATGCGGATCGCGGTGTCGGAGATGGTCTGGATCGCGCCGACAATCTTGTCCAGCGCACCGTCCGCCGATTGCGCCTGATTGGCCGTGGCCTCGGCGTGTTCGACCTGCGCGCGCATGCCCTCGACCGATTGCCGGGCGGCGGTTTGCAGGCCGGCGATCAGGGTCTGGATTTCGGCGGTGGCGCCGGCGGTACGTTGCGCCAGCGAGCGCACTTCCTCGGCCACCACGGCAAACCCACGGCCCATTTCCCCGGCCCGAGCGGCTTCGATCGCCGCGTTGAGCGCCAGCAGGTTGGTCTGGTCGGCAATCGAGCGGATCACCGTCAGCACGCCGCCGATGGTTGCCGATTCTTCGGCCAGGTGTTCGATCATCTGCGCGTTGCCTTGCACTTCGCCAACCAGCGCGTGCAAGCCGGTGAGGCTCTGGCCGATCACTTGTTGCCCGTGTTCGACGGCCAGCCCGGCATGGCGACTGGCGTCGGCGGCCTGGCGCGCATCGCCGGCCACTTGCTGGATGGTCGCTTCCAGTTCGCCGAGGGAGTCACGGATCAGCGCGGTATCGCCGGCCTGATGTTCGGCGCCGCTGTGCAAGTCATTGCTCAGCTCGGCGAGGGTGCGGCTGCTGCCGGCCACTTGCTCGGCATTGCCGCGAATCGTCCCGACCAGATCCACCAGATAGGCGCGCAGGCGATTGAGCGAGGCTTCGATGTCGTGCAGTTCGCGGTTGGTCTTGCCCAGATGAATGTCGCGGCTGAAATCGCCTTCGGCCCAGGTCGACAGCGCCGGCGCGAGGTTGGTCAGGGTGCGGGCCAGGCGTCGCTGCAGGGTGTCGATCAGCAGCGCGATCAGCAGAATCAGGCCGATCATCACGCCTTGCATCAGCCGCACTTCACCCTGGATCTGCCCGTGCTGGGCGCGCACCACCGGTTCGAGACCGGCGATGGCTTGCTGCACGGCGGCGATTTTCTGGTGGGTCGCGGTGCTCAGGTCGGTGCGTTTCTGGATCTGCTCGCGGGTGCGCGCCAGCTCCGCCGGGTAACGCCCCAGCAGGCTGTTGAGCTCGCGTTTGAGGCCGACACCAGCATCTTCGGCAGCGGCTTTTTCCGTGCTTTCGATGCCCATCATCGCGGCGAAATCGTCGCTGCCGGATTCACTGCTGGCGACCACGCCGAGCAAGGGCAGGGCATCGATCGTCTGGGCCTGGGCGCGGATGTTGCTGACTTCGCGTTCGACATCGGCGGCCAGTTCACTGCGCCCGCTGCTGACCAGTTTGTCTCGGGCCAGCGACAGTTTGCCCAGATGTTGAGAGGCAACGAGCAGAGGCGTGAGATAGGTCGCGTTGCCGCCTGCATACGTGCTGAGCTGATCGAGGCTGGCGCTCAATTCGCGCTCGGCCTGCAACAGCAGGGCCTGCGGATCGCCGGCCAGTTTGCCGGCGGCCAGCAGGTCGGTCTTGCTGAATTCATCGAGGCCGGTGAGGCTCGGGCGCAAGGTGTCGGCCAGCGCCGGCGGCAGCTCGTCGAGCTCCTTCTGCAACTGATCGATGGCCTGGCTGGCTCTGCTCAGGCGCAGGGCGTCGCCGCTGGCGAGGTAATCCTCGACGTTGCGTGCCACGTCATTCTGAAATTGCTGCGACAGCCCCAGGTATCGCTCCATCAACAGATACGGGCGCTCCAGGGCTTTCTGCGACCACCACAGCGTGGCGCCGAGGGCCACGCAGACGGCGACCAGCAACAGAGTATTGAGATTGGTGAGCAACTTCAGGCGCATGACGGCTACCAACGGCAGAATGGTAAGCGTCTGAATTTATTGCGGTTCTGTTACAGGGTTATGACCGATTGGGTCGAATCCGATGAAAAAGTGGCACTTTGCTTTGAGTCGCGTGCGGTCTGCACCCGATTGCGTCCTTCGCCCTTGGCACGGTACAGCGCCTCGTCGGCCTGGCTGGCCATCATCAGGCTGTCGGAGTCGTCGTGCATCTCCACCACGCCGGCACTGAAGGTGCACCACAGATCCTGCGGCTGGGCCGGATAGTGAATTTCGGCAAAGCGCTGACGGATTTCGTCGAGCACTTTGTGCGCCGCTTCTATATCGGTGTCGGGCATGACGATGGCGAATTCCTCGCCGCCGTAACGGCCGATGAAATCGGTCTTGCGCAGACGCTGCTTGAGGAACAGCGCCAGGCTCTTGATTACCCGATCGCCCATGGGGTGGCCGTGGCTGTCGTTGACCCGCTTGAAGTGGTCGATGTCGAGCATCGCAAAGCTCAGCGGCTTGTTCTCGCGGCGGGCGCGGAACGAGCAGTCTTCGAGCAATTGCAGAATGTGCGTGTGGTTGTACAGGCCGGTGAGGCTGTCGCGGACCATCCGTGCTTTCAGGTTACGCGCACGGGCGGCGCGGTTGCGCACGGTGGTGATCAGGTGGCGCGGCTTGATCGGCTTGGTCAGGAAGTCATCGCCGCCTTCGCTCATGGCGTCGAGCTGTTTGTCCAGATCGTCCTCGGCCGACAGATAAATGATCGGCACGCTGACATAGCGGTCGTTGTGACGGATGACCTTGGCCAGCTCGGTGCCGGTGCAGGCCGGCATGTACATGTCGAGGATGATCAGGTCCGGCTGGAAGTCCGCCAGCTCGGCCATGGCCTGGATCGGTTCGATCAGGGTGCGGGTGACGATCCCGGCGCTGTTGAGCAGGCGTTCGGTGTGCAGGGCCTGGGCGCGGGAGTCGTCGATGATCAGCACTTTATAGGGTTCGTACTGGGCGACGCAGGTCAGGACCTCGATCTTCTCCAGCAGGCTCGAGGCTTCGAGGGTGCCGGTGAGGAATTCCTGGCCACCGGCGCGCACTGCCGCGAGGCGGGTCGGGGTGTCGGTTTCGTGCAGGCTGAAGAACAGCAGGGGCAGCGGTTCTTCCAGACCTTGCTGGGCTTCGGCGGCGAGTTTCAGGCCGACGCCGACGCCGCTGAAATCCACGTCCATGACGATCGCGGCCGGCAGGCGCTCGACCATCGACGAGCGAAACGCCGACACGCTGTCCAGCGCCTGGGCGCTCAGACCGAAAAACTCCAGCTGTTTGGCCAGCCGCTCGGCGCGGTCGTGATCCTGCAGCATCACGTAGATCGGTTTGCGCAGGGGCGGCAGGAAGGTTTGATCAAGCTGATCGCCATGGCGCAGGCCGGTGCGCGACAGACGCTGCATCAAACGGTTGAGATCGGTGATCAGGCCGCTGCTCAGGCGTCCGCGATTGGCGTCCACCGCTTCCAGCGACTGGCTGATGTGGCGGGCCAGCTGCGTGTGTTCGGGCTGTTCGAAACGCTCGGCAAAACGCAGCAGGCGCAGATTGGCCTCGCTCAGTTCGGCGAGATCGGCAGTGGACCACTCACTGCGTTGCAGGCGCTGCCATATCTCAAGAATCTGACGTGCCTGATGAATTACCCGCTGGGCAAAGTGGTGCTTGAGGCGCTCACGGCTGGGGTCTTCTGGCTCGGTCATATCCTGACTACTAGTTAGGGTGCATGCTGAGATCGACTGGTGGCTCTATGCTAGCACCTCTTTTCCCTTACATGAGTGTCGTACGTCAATAATCTGCGGTACGACATCATTCAGTTTCTGACTCCCGGGTTTCAATTTGACCCTGATCGTCGGGGAAGTCCCCATCTACCGGACATTTGCCGATCTGTACGCCGGTGAATTTATCGGAGTATGAGAAAGGTGGGGCAGGGTGTTTGTGCTGTCGCGTTGCGGGTATCGGCATCGAATTGGTGGTGAATTGGATATCGGGGAATCCCTTAGGGCGGTCTGTACAGGCCTCGTGTCGGGTAGCGAGATAACGCCTGTCAATATTGACGGGTGCCCGGTCGAGGCACGTTGTTGTATGGTTGTGGTCGAACCGTTGAACCCAAGATTGAAAGGATATCGCCATGCTGGACTGGAAGAACCGCGCGGGCAGCGCGCCTGAACGTGCCGCCGAGCCCAAGTCGGCCACCCGCAGCTATGTCGGCGGGCTGTTGTTCAGCCGGGCGCTGGCCACGCTGGTCGCCATTTACCTGTTGGTGACTATTGCCCTTGGCTGGTACTGGAGCCAGGAGCCGGCGCTGTTTCCCGTGGCGCAGAACGCTCAGGTTGCCGCCGAGAAAGAGGGCAAGCAGATGGTGGTCGGCTACACCACCGTCGAAACCCTGAAAACCGTTGCCGGCACGTTGCTCGACAAGCCGGGCGGCTACATTTCCAACGACCGTTTCCCGCCGGGCCTGTGGATGGACAACATGCCGAGCTGGGAATACGGCGTGCTGGTGCAGGTTCGCGATTTGACCCGCGCCCTGCGCAAGGACTTCGCCCGCTCGCAGTCGCAATCGGCTGAAGACGCCGACCTGGCCAAGGCCGAGCCGCGCTTCAACTTCGACAACAAGAGTTGGATCCTGCCGTCCAGCGAGTCGGAATATCAGGAAGGCATCAATTCCCTGAGCCGTTATCAGGCGCGCCTGTCCGACCCGACCCAGAAAAACGCGCTGTTCTACGCCCGCGCCGACAACCTGAACAACTGGCTGGGCGATGTTGGCACCCGTCTCGGTTCGCTGTCGCAACGGCTGTCGGCCAGCGTTGGCCGGGTCAAGCTCAACACCGCGCTGAAAACCGAAGTGCCGGCGGTGGGTGAAGTGCCGCAGGTCGACGAGGAAGTCGTCGAGACTCCGTGGATGCAGATCGACAACGTGTTCTACGAAGCCCGCGGCCAGGCCTGGGCGCTGTCGCACCTGCTGCGCGCAATCGAGGTCGATTTCGCCGACGTGCTGGCGAAGAAGAACGCGACCGTCAGCGTGCGTCAGATCATTCGTGAGCTGGAAGCCTCCCAGGAGCCGGTCTGGAGCCCGATGATCCTCAATGGCAGCGGCTTCGGTGTGCTGGCCAACCACTCGCTGGTGATGGCCAACTACATTTCCCGGGCCAACGCCGCCGTGATCGATTTGCGTCAACTGCTCAATCAGGGCTGAGTCATGGACGAGAGCGCCAGAGAGGCGGCCCACCGCGCCGCCTCGGATGCCGAGCAGATTGCGTGGGTCGACGAGCAGGACAACCTGCTCGGTTCCCTGGTGCGCGCCGACCTGCGCGAGCGCGGGCTGATCGGCCGTGGCACCTACATCATGCTGTTCAACTCCGCCGGTGAACTTTGCGTGCATCGGCGCACGTTGAGCAAAGCCATTTATCCCGGTTACTGGGACGTGGCGGCAGGCGGCATGGTGCAGGCGAACGAGACGTACGCCGAGTCGGCGGCCCGTGAACTGGAGGAAGAGTTGGGGGTGAGCGGCGTCGAGCTGACGGCCCACGACCATTTCTACTTCGAGGACACCGGCAATCGCCTGTGGTGTTCGGCGTTTTCGGCGGTGTGGGACGGGCCGCTGATCCTGCAGCCGGAAGAAGTGCTCGAAGCGCGCTTCATTCCGGTCGCGCAGGTCATGCTGGAAATCCAGCAAAAGCCTTATTGCCCGGACTCTCTGGCCGCGTTGAAACGCTATCTGAAGGCTCAGCAAAGCGACGTCGCAAAGAACACATAAATTGGCGCCGATTGGCACTTAGCAATCGGCGTTTTTGCCGTTACACTGCGCGACCTTTTCAAGCTGTGCCGGCCCGCTTTCACGAGCCGATGGCACAGTAGCGCTGCCCCTGCCTGAGTGGGGCTTCGCGGTCGATAGCCTTGCCCAAGGCTGCGATCAGTCTTTGTCCTCCCGAGAGGATTGCCGGTGGCCAAAAAAGCCGCATCCTTCGCCGCCCTGGGCGGCCTGGTATTTTCCACCGACGCAGGTCGTCATTGCCCGGAATGCAGCAAGCCGGTGGACGCCTGTATCTGCAAACAAACCGTGATCCCGGCCGGCGACGGCATTGCCCGCGTGCGCCGCGAGAGCAAGGGCCGTGGCGGCAAGACGGTGACCACCATCACCGGCGTGCCCCTGGCCGAAGACGCACTCAAGGAGCTGGCGACAACGTTGAAGAAACGTTGCGGCACCGGCGGCGCGTTGAAAGACGGGATCATCGAGATTCAGGGCGACCATGTCGAGCTGCTCCTGGCCGAGTTGGTCAAGCACGGTTTCAAGGCGAAGAAGTCCGGCGGCTAGCAGCCTCTGTGAAACCCACCGGCGGCTTGATTCAGCTCCAGCGTTCCTGGGCCTGACGTCGTTTCCATGGTTTTCACAGAGCCTGTTCATGACCGGTTTCTAAACTCAACGCTGTCAGCGCGGTCTACCGCCCCGCTGACGAACCGTCATTTTCATTCTTTAGACTGCGCCGGCCTGAGATCAGGCGACGCACTATGACTTCTTTATAGGGGACTTCGATGTCCGTACGACGCACACGCAAAGACGATGGCAGCCAATGGACAGTTGCGGACAGCCGCAGTGTTTACGGGATTCGCCATTGGGGGGCCGGGTATTTCGCGATCAATGACGCCGGTCGCGTCGAAGTTCGTCCGAACGGCCCGAGCAGCTCGCCTATCGATCTGTTCGAACAAGTCGACCAGTTGCGCAAGAGTGGCTTGTCCCTGCCGCTGCTGGTGCGTTTCCCCGACATCCTGCAAGACCGCGTCCGTCAGCTGACCGGCGCTTTCGATGCGAACATCGAGCGTCTGGAATACCAGAGCAAATACACCGCGCTGTACCCGATCAAGGTCAACCAGCAGGAAGCGGTGATCGAGAACATCATCGCCACCCAGAACGTTTCCATCGGTCTGGAAGCCGGCTCCAAGCCTGAGCTGCTGGCGGTGCTGGCACTGGCGCCGAAGGGCGGCACCATCGTCTGCAACGGTTACAAGGACCGTGAGTTCATCCGTCTGGCGCTGATGGGCCAGAAGCTCGGCCACAACGTGTTCATCGTGATCGAGAAAGAATCCGAAGTCGGTCTGGTGATCGAAGAAGCCGCCTCGCTGAAGGTCAAGCCACAGGTCGGCCTGCGCGTGCGTCTGTCGTCGCTGGCGTCGTCGAAGTGGGCGGATACCGGTGGTGAGAAATCCAAGTTCGGTCTGTCGGCGGCGCAACTGCTGTCCGTGGTCGAGCGCTTCCGCGCGGCGGGCCTGGATCAGGGCATCCGTCTGCTGCACTTCCACATGGGTTCGCAGATCGCCAACCTCGCTGACTACCAGCATGGCTTCAAGGAAGCGATCCGTTACTACGGCGAACTGCGCAACCTCGGTCTGCCGGTCGATCACATCGACGTCGGCGGTGGTCTGGGTGTGGACTACGACGGTACGCACTCGCGCAACGCCAGTTCGATCAACTACGACATGGACGACTACGCCGGTGTCGTGGTCGGCATGCTCAAAGAGTTCTGCGACGCGCAGGCTCTGCCGCATCCGCACATTTTCTCCGAAAGCGGCCGATCGCTGACCGCCCACCACGCGATGTTGGTGGTGCAGGTGACCGACGTCGAGAAGCACAACGACGACGTGCCACAGATCGAGAACAAGGAAGCGCTGCCGGAAACCGTGCAGTGGCTGGTTGACCTGCTCGGCCCGACCGACATCGAAATGGTCACCGAAACCTACTGGCGCGCCACCCACTACATGAGCGACGTGGCCGCCCAGTACGCCGACGGCAAACTGACCCTGGCCGAGAAAGCCCTGGCCGAGCAGTGCTACTTCGCCGTGTGCCGTCGCCTGCACAACTCGCTGAAAGCGCGTCAGCGTTCGCACCGTCAGGTGCTGGACGAACTCAACGACAAGCTGGCCGACAAGTACATCTGCAATTTTTCGGTGTTCCAGAGCCTGCCGGACACCTGGGCGATCGATCAGGTCCTGCCGATCATCCCGCTGCACCGTCTCGACGAAGAGCCGCTGCGTCGTGCCGTTCTGCAAGACCTGACCTGCGACTCCGACGGCAAGATCAATCAGTACGTCGACGAGCAGAGCATCGAGACCAGCCTGCCGGTGCACGCGCTGAACGAAGGTGAAGATTACTTGCTGGGCGTATTCCTGGTCGGCGCCTATCAGGAAATCCTCGGCGACATGCACAACCTGTTCGGTGACACCGACTCGGTGAACATCTACCAGAACGCCGACGGCAGCGTGTACCACGCCGGTATTGAAACCCACGACACCATCGAAGACATGCTGCGCTACGTGCACCTGTCACCGGAAGAGCTGATGACCCACTACCGCGACAAGTGCGCCAGTGCCCGCATCAGCGCCAGCGAGCGCACTCAGTTTCTCGATGCATTGCGTCTGGGTCTGACCCGCTCCTCTTACCTGTCTTCCTGAGGCCAGGTTCCGCTTTCATCTGGTTGTCTGAAATTGTTCCGCTTACTGCGGACGTTTCAGACAACCAGGTGAGACGCTTCTTTTTCTCTTCGCGAAAATGCTTTCGTCCAGACGAGCAAAGTGACGTCGTCTGCTTTTCGCGTAGGTCATTTCCGAATTTGTAGTTCGGCCCTCTACTCGGCCATGGGTCTCGGCGAGAATCCCCGCCCGCCCCCCTGTAGAGAATCTCCCCATGTTCGATCCAGCCGACGAGCCGTCGTTTCGTCTCGATGTAGCGGGCCTGTCCGACTCGCTTGAAGTCCTGGCATTCACGGGTTGCGAAGCCATCAGCGAGCCTTTTGCGTTTGAGATCGACTTGCTGGTCGATGATCCGCATCTGGACCTTGCCGGGCTGATGTATCGTTCGGCGCGCCTGTGTTTCGGGCCTTGCGGCAATGGTGTTCACGGGCAGTTGCACAGTCTTGTCCAGCATGAACAGGGGCGCGACGCCCGGTTGTGCCGGGCGCGGCTGGGGCCTCGGTTGAGTTGTCTGGGCCTGCGCTACAGCCAGCGCATTTTCAGCGACCGCTCCGTGCCGCAGATTCTGGATCAGGTGCTCAGGGAGCACGGTATCAGTGGCACCCGGCGCCGATTTGACCTGCAAGGCGCGTATCCGCCCCGGACGTTCTGCACCCAGTACGGCGAGTCGGATCTGCAACTGGTACAGCGGTTGTGCGGGCAGGCACGCATTCACTATCACTTCGAACATGGGAACCGTGGACATTGCCTGGTGTTCGGGGACGATCCCGCCAGGCTGCCACACGCCGCGAACCTGCGATTCGATTGCGGGGATGGGGAACCGTCGCCAACAGTGCGCCGCTGGCAACTGGGCGAGCATGCCGGCCTGTACGCAGAAGGCTCGCGGCGGACACGTACGGCGCGGGGGCATTCCGATTCGCCAACCCTGCGCAGTGGTCACTGGTTGACGATTACCGGCCAGCCCCTTGCAGAAGCCAATGGGCACTGGCTGGTGAGCCGAATCGAGCATCGAGCCGATCAGTTGCTCGAACCGCCTTACAGCAACCGGATTTTTGCCGCTGACCGGTTGCCGGTGTTCCGATCACCCATTGAACACCTGGGGGCGCGCATGCGCAGCCCGCAACGTGCCTGGGTGGTATCGGTCGAGGAGGCGCAACCGGATGCGGTGCGCCCGGTGGCCGTTCAGTTCGACTGGCTCTATCAGGGAGAAGGGGCCCGCCCCAGCCACTGCTGGCTGCCGCTGGCTCCGGCGTTGGCCGATACGCCGATGGCATCATTGCAGGACGGAGCAGAGGTGGTGGTGAGCTTTCTGGAAGGCAACCCTGAACAGCCGGTGATCAGCGGTGTCTTGCAGATCCCGGCACTCACCAAAGCCATCGAGGATGACGCATCGCCGCCACTGCCCGAGCGTCTGGCGAGCGCGGGCCTGCCTCAATGGCTGAAAGCGGCGGAGCCGTTATTGTTGTTGTGCCTGATACCGGGTGGCGGCAGTTATCGCCATTGCGCGGCGTCATTGTGCAGCTGTCGATTGGTCGGCGGGCTCAAGACGAGCGACGCAAGATGAGTGTTTCGACCCCCGGACAGCGTGCGCAGTGGTTGTTGCTGGACATCGCACAGGCGCCGCAGGCAGTGCAGACGCTGCGCCAGGGTTTCGCCGGTGTGCACAGCCTGAAGCTGTTCGACGGGACGGAGTTTCAACCGGTCAGTGACCAGGGCCCGTGGCTGATCGACCTACGTGACAGCCCGGCGCTGTCGGCGCTCTGCCACGCCGATCCGCTGACCTGGCAAGGGCTGCTGCTTGGCAGCGAGGCCTCGGCGTCGTTGTTGCGCGAACACTTGCAGCGGATGCTGACCGTGTCCGTCGGTCTGAATCACCGGGCACTGCTCAATTTCTACAATCGCCAGACCGCCAGCTACTTTTTCGATGCCTGCAATGCCCGGCAATTGAGCTGCTGGCTTGGGCCGATCGCATGGCTGCGCTGGTTCGGCGGGACCTGGGCCGATCTGGCCGGCGGCAGTCAGGGCTGGCAGCAACTGCGCAATCCGGGGCTGGCCGTGGAGCCGCTGCGGATCGAGCAAAGCCTGACCCGCCAGCAGCGTGAACGCCTGCACCGTTGCCTGTTGGATCAGCATGTCTGGCGCTGGAGTCAGGCGACAGGGAACGACTATCGGCTGATGTCTTCCTTTCAGGAGCAAGGCCTGGAACTGGGGTTCAGCGAGCAGGCGTTGCTGGACGACTGGTTGTGGCTGCGTTTGCAGCATCCACGTGCCGAACTGACGCCGCTGCCGCAAGGATTGCCCCCACGGGAACGGCTCGAATTGTTGCGTCGGCGTTGGCTCAACGACCCGTCGTGAAGCGCCGCTTCAGTGAGCGGCCCCGTTGAACCAGCCATCGGTGCGCCGCAGCCACCACGCCAGCCCTCCGAGCGTCAGGCTGCGCAGCACCATGAACAGCAGGAATGAAATCCACAGGCCGTGATTGCCCAGACCTTGCAGCGCCCAGGCGACCGGCAGCAGCAGGATCACGGTCGCCAGCATGCCGTTGCGCATTTCCCGGGCGCGGGTGGCACCGATGAACAGGCCGTCGAGCAAATAGCTCCAGACCGCGATCAACGGCAGGACGGCCAGGTAGGGCAGGTAAATGAACGCGGTCTCGCGCACGCTCTGGATGTCGGTCTGCATTTCGATGAATAAGTGGCCGGCCAACAGAAACAGTGCTGCAAAGCCCAGGCTGGCCAGCAACGACCAGCCACCGGCAACCACCAGCGACCGGCGCAGGGCCAGACGATCACGGGCGCCGATGGCGTGGCCGCACAGGGCTTCGACGGCGTGGGCCAGACCGTCCAGCGCGTGGGCGGTCAGCAGCAGGCCGTTGAGCAGCAGCGCGTTGGCCGCGACCGTGGCATCGCCGAGTCGCGCGCCCTGCACGGTGATCAGGAAAAACACCGATTGCAGGGCCAGGCTGCGGATGAAAATGTCGCGGTTGACGGCCAGCAGCGGGCGCCAGCTCTGCCAGAGTTTCAGGGCGGCCCAGGCGATGTGGCCGGGATAGGCGCGCAGTGCCTTGCGAGTCATCCACAGGCCGAGCAGGGCGCCGCTCCATTCGGCGATCACCGAGGCCCGGGCCGAACCGACCACGCCCCAGTCCAGGCCGATCACGAACCACAGGTTGAGCACGATGTTGATCAGGTTGGTGCTCAGCAGAATCGCCAGCGGTGCCCGGGCGTTCTGGGTGCCGAGGAACCAGCCGACCAGCGCATAACTGGCCAGCGCCGCCGGCAGCCCGAACAGCCGGGTGTGGAAGAAGTCGCGGGTCAGTTGATCCAGCTCCGCCGACGGTTGCATGAAGTGCAGCGCGACCCCGCTCAACGGTACGCCCAGGGTGCCGAGCAGCAGCGCCAGCCCCATTGCCAGCAGCAGGCCCTGAAGCAGAATCTGCCGCAAGGCCGCACCGTCGCTGCGCCCGGCGGCCTGGGCGGCGAAGCCGGTGGTGCCCATGCGCAGAAAACCCATGGCCCAGGCCAGAAAGGTGTACAGGCTGGCACCTACCGCCACCGCGCCCAGTTGATGGGCGTGGGGCAGATGCCCGATGACGGTGCTGTCGACCAACGCCACCAGCGGCACGGAAATGTTGGAGAGGATCATGGGGGCGGCGAGGGCCCAGACCCGGCGATGGGTCGGGCGGTCGCGCCAGTCGGCGATCAGGTTGGACATGCGGGCTCCTTGGGGAGCGGCATTGTAGCGGGAGGTGTCAGTGAATGATCCAGCTCAGCAGCCACAATCCCAGCAGCAACCAGATAATCCCGGCAATGATTGAGGCATTCATGAACGCGCGGATCGCCGACCACAGCAGCATCAGGCCGACGATCAGCGCGATGATGCTGATGATCGACGTGTCCATGCCCAGCGCCTTCGACAGCCCGTCGACAAAGTTGCCGCCGGCGTTGCCCAGCAGATTGAACAGGCCGCTGAGGCCATCGACGATGAAGCGGATGATCGAGCCGAGCGCCTGGCCCAGCCATTCGAAAAAGCTTTCTACCTGCATGTCTGTTTCCTGATGAAAGAGCTGAGCCTTGGGCCGCAGCGGGTGCGGTCGAGTTCCCTGCAAGCATAGAGGGTTTTAACGGGCGACTGGCGCTTGCCTTCGCGCAGCTTCCCCCCGAAGCTATACGCCTTCAGGAGAGCCCGATGAACCTTGTTGAACTGACCGAACGCCTGCACGC
Organism: Pseudomonas sp. 9.2(2024); assembly: GCF_039695385.1. Taxonomy (NCBI): domain Bacteria; kingdom Pseudomonadati; phylum Pseudomonadota; class Gammaproteobacteria; order Pseudomonadales; family Pseudomonadaceae; genus Pseudomonas; species Pseudomonas sp. 9.2(2024). The sequence goes on from NZ_CP155585.1 coordinate 982,404, forward strand.
CATTCGCGACCGCAATGACTGGCGGCAATTTCACAGCCCGAAAAACCTGGCCATGGCCGCCAGCGTGGAAATGTCCGAACTGGTGGAAATCTTCCAGTGGCTGACCGAAGACCAGTCCCGCGAACTGCCGGCGGACAAACTCGCCCACGCCGGGCAGGAAGTCGGCGACATCGTTCTCTATCTGTTGCTGCTGTGCAGCGAACTGGGGCTGGACATGAATGAAGTGGTGCGCAGCAAACTCGCCGACAGCGAACGGCGGTTCAGCTGATGAGCGACCGTCATTTCGATCAGTTGGCGACCCGTTTCGCCGAAAAAATCTACGGCGGTGCCAAAGGCGCGATCCGCCTGGCGGTGCTGCAAGCCGACCTCGCCGAAACCCTGCCGGATCGTCCGTTGCGGGTGCTGGACATCGGTGGCGGCCTGGGCCACATGTCGCTGTGGCTGGCCGAGCGCGGGCACCAGGTGACCTTCACCGAGCCGGCCGAGCCGATGCTTGAAGGCGCACGCCAGCGCTTTGCCGACGCCGGGCAAACCGCGACGTTCATTCAGGCGTCCTGGCAGGAACTGCTCGGCCAGCTCACCGAGCCCTACGATCTGGTGCTGTGCCATGCGGTGCTGGAATGGCTGGCCGAACCGCACGCGATCCTGCCGGTGCTGCATCAGTTGACCAAGCCCGGCGGCTGGTTGTCGCTGGCGTTCTACAACCGCGATGCGCTGATTTACCGGAACCTGCTCAAAGGCCATTTCAAGAAAATGCGCAAGAACGACATGGCCGGTGAAAAGCAGAGCCTGACCCCGCAGCAGCCGCTCGATCCACGGGAACTGGCAACGCAACTCGGCGGGTTGTGGCAGGTCGAAACCCAGAGCGGGGTGCGGGTTTTCCACGATTACATGCCGGTGGAATTCCAGGCCCGCGCCGAGTTGATTGATTTGCTCGAGATGGAACTCGCCCACCGTCGTCACCCAAGCTTCGCCGGGCTTGGGCGCTACTTGCACTGGATCTGCCGGCCGATCTGATCGGAGCGAGAAATGAAAGGTCATTCAGGGTTACTGCTGATCTGTCTGGGGTTGGCCGCCTGCCAGGGCAGCAACCCTTACGTGGCGCAGTCGCGGCCGTTGCCGCCGGCGCCACCACAAGCGGCAACCACCTTCGACCGCAGCGCTTATCCCGCGCCCCCTCGTGATTACGGGCGCTATCGCAGCTGGGCGTGGCTCAACGGTCAGCTGCCGCCGGGCACAGCCTGGGCGGACTCGGCGCAAGTGGCAGAAGCCGTCAGCAGTGCGCTGGATCAGCGCGGTCTGCGCCCGATGCATGACAATCGCCCGGCCGACCTGCTGGCCAGTGCCAACCTGAGCCTGGAAACCCGCCTGCGTCAGGTGCAGGACGATTACGGTTACTACGGCGGCGGATACGGTGGTTATGACCGTTACGGCCGCGGTTACGGGATGTACAACACGGTGCCGATCGTTCGTACCTACCAAGAACAGGTCGTGGTGGTACGGGTCGATCTGTTCGACGCCGGCAGTGGTCAGCCGGTCTGGAGCGCCAGCGCCGAAACCGGCACTCAAGGCAAGCAAAGTGATCGCACCGACGCGATTCGCGAGGCTGTCGAAAAGGCCATGTCGGCGTATCCTCCCAGTTAGCTTCCTGCAATTGAGAAGCTCCCTCAGGTTCATGTCTTCCACCGGAGAAAAACCATGTTCCGCCGTCTTGTTTTACTGGTCGTGGTCGCGCTGCTCAGTGCCTGCGCCTCGAACCAGGTCAATCATGATTTCGACGCCAGCCGCGACTTCGCCGCGTATCGCAGCTGGAGCTGGAAAGACCCCGCCCTGCAATACCGCCCCGACGATCCACGGGTCAAGAGTGATCTGACCGAACAACGCATCCGTCAGGCCGTCGCCGACCAACTGGATCAGCGGGGCCTGCGCCCGGCCGCCTCGGGCGCCCGAGGCGATCTGAATGTGCAGACCTACCTGATCGTCGAGGACCGCCAGCAACAGGTGACCACCAACTACGGCGGCGGTTGGGGTGGCCCGTGGAACGGTTATTGGGGCGCACCGATGTACAACGAAACCCGCAACATCACCTACAAGGTGGCGACCATCCAGGTCGATCTGCTCGACGGCAAGGACGGCAAACTGGTGTGGCGCGGCAGCGACGAGCAAATGCTCAGCCGCACGCCGAACCCGGCGGATCGCAGCAATGCCATCCGCGAGACGGTGGCGCGGATCCTGTCGAATTACCCTCCGCGCTGAGCCTGCGCAAACAAAACGGGAGTCCATGGCTCCCGTTTTTTATGGGCGGGTGAAACTGGCGCGTTGCCAGCAGTGTCGGTGCAGCGCGTCTACACTCAAATCCACCAATGGAGGTTGCGCCCGGCAGTGCGCCGGCAAAGGAGTGCGCCATGTCGCGTCATCCGCAATGCGGCGGGCCAGCCCGGCAGCGGGGGGCGATCGGCCTGATGGCGGCCGCCACCCTCAGCCTGGCGCTGGTGTTGATGCTGCTGGTGGTGGATACCGGCCGTCTGTATATGGAACAACGCAAACTGCAGCGCCTGGTGGACACCGCCGCCCTGGAAGCCGTCAGCCGTGGCGGCAATTGCCTGCCAGGCCTCACCGCTGCCAGTTACGCGGGGCAAAGCGCGACGCGCAACGGGTTTGTCGCCGATGCCACCAACGTCCTTGTGATCGATTGCGGAAAGTTGGCGACAGCCGCTACCGGCCTGCGCACATTTACGGTGGACGCGACACAATCGGAGGCGGTCAAGGTTGCGGCCAACCGTACCGTCACCACCAGTTTTGCCGGCGGCGTGCAGGCGTTGTTCAGTGGCACACCGGTCAGTCTCAACACCGTGCTTTATGCTTCGGCGGTGGCGGCAAAACCCAAGCCGACCGTCGCTCAGTTGAACATCCGCAGTAACCTGGCCAGCATCAACACCGCGCAATCGAACATCCTCAACCCGCTGTTTTCCGGGCTGCTTGGCGGTAACGTCAACCTGACGGCCGTGGGGTGGAATGGCTTGCTCAACACCGATATCAACCTGCTCAGTTATCTGAACCAACTGGCGATCAACCTCAACGTCGCCGCCGGCAATTACACCCAGTTGCTCAATACCCAGGCCACGGTGACCCAACTGATCCAGGCCGCGATTACGGCGGTGCAGCTCAATGGCGCCACCGCTGAAGTGATTACCGCGCTGGGCCAGCTGCAAGTGGCGGCGATCAATGCCGCACCGGTAAAACTCGGCGACATCCTGCAATTGCAGACCGGCACCACGGCCGCCGGGCTGGATGCCAATCTGCAGTTGCTGCAACTGGTTCAGGGTGTGATTCAACTGGCCAACAGCAAAAGTGCGGTGGCCGCGACCCTGCCGATCAACGTGCTGGGGCTGGCGAATGTCACAGTGCGGGTCAAGGTCATCGAGCCGCCGCAATTCTCGGCGATCGGCGATCCGGCGCTGGCCAGGGCCAACCCCACCGGGCCGAACCGGATTTATGTGCGCACTGCGCAGATTCGCACGCTGCTTTCGGTAAATCTGCCGGTACTGTCCGGGGTAACCGGGTTGGCCAATGCGGTACTCGGACTGGTTGGCACGCTGACACCGACGCTCAATGCGCTGTTGAGCCTCAATCTGGTCGCTACACTGAATTCGGTCGGCTGCCTGCTCGGCGCCGGTTGTGAACAACTGGACCCGAAGCTGCTGCCCTCGCCGCAGATCGACATCAGCCTGGATGCCGGCGGCGCCATCAGTTATGTCACCGATTACAGTTGCCCGACTGACAACACCGGCACCAAAAGCCTGACGGCCCGCACCATCACCTCGGTTGCCGATCTCAAGGTGGGCAAGATCGATCCGACCAACGCCTTTTCATCTGCCGCCCAACCCACCGTCACACCGTTGCCGCTGGTGGATCTGGGCACGGTGACCTGCCACAAGATTCTGGGGATCGGCAGCTGTGACCCGAGCACTCACGTGCCATACGGCGCCGGCGGCATCGCGATCATGGTCAACACCAGCGTGGCGCAGAACACCCAGAACCTGGTGTTTTCCAGCACCACACCATTCGCCACACCGCCCAACCTGAAACTGCCGCCGAGCGTGATTGCCGCCGCGCCCTCAAGCAACATCGTCAACAGCCTGGCAAGCACCCTCGCCGGGATCAATCTGATCGTCTACAAACCCCAGGGCAGCAACCCGCTGGGGGCGATTGTCACAGGCGTCGCCAGCCTGATCAGCGATGTTACGACGATCCTGCAACCGGTGATCACCGACCTGGTGAGTCCGTTGCTGGATCCGTTGCTGAACAATTTGCTCAAGGGGCTGGGGATCAATCTGATGGATGTCGACGTCGGCGCCAACATGACCTGCGGCCAGACCGGCAAGGCCTATCTGGTGATCTAGTCGTCGGGGGCGATCGGCAGTTCGATGCAGAACCGTGCACCGTCCGCCGAGTTGCGCACGCTCAAGTGGCCGCCCATGTTCTCGATGATCCCGTAACTCACCGACAACCCAAGGCCGGTACCGACGCCTATCGGTTTGGTGGTGAAGAACGGTTCGAAAATCCGCTCCAGCAGACGCGGGTCGATACCGCCGCCGTTGTCCTCGACCCACAGCCGCACGTGCTGATCGTCGCGCTCGGCGTAGATCGCAATCCACGGCTTGAACGTTGGGTCGCACTCGCGTTTGCCCAGCAGCGCATCCCGGGCGTTGACCATCAGGTTGATCAGCACCTGTTCAAGCTGATCGACGTACCCGCGTACCTGAACCTCGAACGCGGTCTCGCTGATGCGCAAATCCACGCCTTTGCCGCGCATGCCCTCGGCCAGCAGCGACAGCGTGCCTTCGATGGCACTGGCCGGATTGAACAGCTGCTGCTCGATCTCGGAGCGGCGACCGAACACCCGCATGTGATCCACCACTTTGGCGGCGCGCTGCACCTGGGCGTCGATGCGATTGAGTTTGTCGGTCAGGTAATCGATCTGCACATCGCCGTTGCTCAGGCGCTTCTGCACGTTGACGATGGCCATGCGCATGACGTTCAGCGGCTGATTGATTTCGTGGGCCAGACCGGTGGCCATTTCGCCAAGGGTGGCCATTTTTGCGCTTTGCGTGAGTTGCTGCTGGGAGCGGCGCACTTCGGTGTTGTCGCGGCCAACGGCTTGGACTTCGATCAGGTTGCCGTGCTCATCGAACACGCCGCGATCCGACCACACCCACCACGCATGTTCGCGCCCCGGCAATTGCAGATTGATTTCGGCGGTGCTGACGGGAGATTGCGGGGTCAACTGCGCCAGGCGTTCAACGAAGGCCGCGCGCTGAACGTCGGACATCCAGCTGCCCAGATCGACCCCGGCCAAGTCTTCGGGGGCGCATTCCAGATAGGTTGCCAGCGGCCGGTTGCCGAACGTCAGGATCAGGTCCGGACGATAGCGGCAGATCATCGCCGGCGAGTCCTCGACCAGAATCCGGTAGCGTTCCTCACTCTGTCTGACTTGCTCGGCAGCCAGCGTCGCTTCGGTAACGTCCAGCCACAGACCGACGGCCTCCACCGGCAGACCGAGGTCATTGCGCAGCAGCCGGGCTTCGTCGAGCAGCCAGTGATAGTCGCCTCGACTGTCACGCATGCGATAGCGGGCGCGCACCGAGCCTTCGCGCAGCAGTTGCCGGGTGCGTTCGAAATACAGGGTTCGATCATCCGGGTGAATCCGCTCTGCCAGTGCACTGGCGTCACAGTCCTCCAGGCTCCAGCCCAGCAGCGGTTGCAGGCTGGCGCTGAAAAACGCCGGCAGCAAGGCGCCTTCGACGTAGTGCTGGACGTAAATCACCGCCGGCGAACTGGCGATCAGGTTGTCCAGCCGCGCATGGGCGGCGGCGGCCAGTTGCTGCTGGTTCTTGATGTCGCTGATGTCGAGCATGAAACCCACCAGACGCCGATGCTCGCCGGTGCCGGTGACTTGCCCCTGAAGGCGATACCACGCCGGCGTCTGGCTCGCGTCGCGAGCATGCAGGCGCACGCACAGGTCGAGGATTTCCCCGTGCATTTGCAATGCTTGCAGGCGGCTGCGGACCTCTTCGCGATCGGCGGGATGGATCAGTGTCAGCCAGGTGTCGAGCGTCAGCGTCGAGCTGTCCTGTTGCAGAGTGGCGGCCAGCGTCGGGGCCAGTTGAATCTGCTCGCTACTGCTGATTTCCCACCAGCCTGTGCCGAGCAGCGACTGCAATGACTCCAGCCGTTCCAGCTGCAGTTGATGCTGTTGTTCGCGCAAGCGACCGAGCAGGGGGCCGGCCAGTGCGCCCGCCAGCATCAGCCAGTCGCGGTCGGTCAGGTACGGCGCGGTCTTGTCCACCGCGTAAAAACCGCAGAGCAGCCACGCCATCACGCCTCGATCATCGCTGTAAGGTACGGCGAAGCCTTCGGCATTGCCGAACAGGCCCTGGACCCGCGAGTGTTCGTACTGGCCGTAATGTTCACCCAGGCGTTGCGGGCCGGCGCCATTGAGGCTGTCGAGCGGCGTGCCCAGACGCTGGCCGTCATGCCACAGCGCCGGGGCGTCATGGGCGTGGAATTGCTGATGGATCTGCCAGCCCTGTTCCTGTTCATCGAGCAGGGCAAGTGCCAGGCACGGGATCTGCCAGCGCTGGGCGATCACTTGCAATTGTTCGCTGACGAGCATCGGCAATCGTCCCAGGCTGCAGCTTCGCAACTGCTTGCTGATCTGCTCGGCGATCATGTGGCACGCCTCGCGCTGATGCGCTTGCTGGCGTTCGGACAACAGGTCGGCGATGTCGATCAGTTGCAGCAGCCAGCCATTGCCCAGCGGCTGAACCCAGCCGCGCAGTTGCAAGGTCTGCTCGCCGAGGCCGGGGAAGTCCAGATCCAGCAGGTGGCCTTGCCAGTCCTGCGGCCGACCCTCGATGGCCAGCGTGCTGTGCGCCAGCAGGTAGTCGCGCAACGGCAACGGTTTGTCACGGGGCGTCTGTTGCGTCAGCAGCAGGCGTAACGGGCCAGCCATTTGCAATACGCCGCCTTCGCTGTCGAGGTGGATGTGCAGGCCCGTCAGCGGGGTGCCGAGTGCGTCTGGCAAATCGCTGGCGACCATGCCCCGCTTGAGCAGGCGGCCGAGCAGGTTGTCACCCGGGGTCAAAATTTCAGGCTCGAAATGGCGGTCAGGTTGGTGGGCAGGCTGGGGACCGCGCCGATGCCCGGCAACACCAGAAACGGAATGACCTGATTGAGTTTGCTCACCGGGTAATTGACGCTGACGGTGAGCGTGCCCGCCGTCGAGTCATAGACCGTTGACGTATCAGTGCCGACCACCACATTCAGAGAAGGCAGCGTTGACGACAATTGTTGGCTCAGCGCGGCATTGGCGGTGCTGACCACCACGGTTGAATAGTTGGGAATTGTCGGGTCAACCGCCACGGCGCGGCGTATGGCTTCGGCTGTGGCCTGGTTGAACGTCTGCATCAGCACGAACGGCAGGGCATAGCTGACCAGACCGTAAAACACCGCGAAAAAGATCACGAACACCAGGGCGAACTCGATCGCCACCGCACCTTTTTGCGCCTTCCGAGAGCCGGTTTTCATCCGTGCGTCTACCCTGACAGTCACTGCGTAGTATCAGCATAGAATCATTCAGCAAAAACGGACGGTTTTTACCGCATGCAGAGCCTTGTCCTTCTGATCTGGTTGACGGCTTGCGCGGCCCAGGACGCCCGGCAACGAAGGATTGCCAACGTCCTGACGCTGGGTGTCGGGACCCTTGCGCTGGTCTATCTGCTGTCTTTCGGTACCACCTGGATGGGCGCCGAAGCCGGGCAGGGAGGCTGGGCCTGTGTCGTGGCCCTGGCATTCACGTTGCCCGGGTATTTTCTGGGCCGAATGGGCGCCGGTGATGTGAAACTAATGACAGCTCTTGGTCTTGCGACGGACGGCGTCTCGCTGCTCGGGATTTTTATCGGTGCGGGTGCGGCGAGCCTGATCTGGATTCTGCTTGCGCCAAGAGTCTGGCTGCATATGAGTCAAGGGCTTAGGCATCAACTTCGATGTATGGCGCCATCCATGTCAAAAAAGCTGCCATTTGCGCCGTTCGTGCTGATCGGATTTGTGCTTGCACTACCTTGGATCCATTAGTCGCCAAGCGCCACTAGTCTTATGTACATAGTCGGAAAGTGGGTCTACCTTCAAAGTAACGAGTTATACAGCCAGTGGCTGACAGTACAGGAATGGTCAGCTTTGGCCCGGGCATGGAGCAGCACGTGAACAAGCTTACATCTGCGGTAAAAGTCATCGTTGTCGATGATCAGCCTCTGATCGTCGAAGAACTCTGTGAATTTCTCGAGAGCAGCGGCTACCGCTGTGTTCCGTGCGAGTCCAGCAAGGAGGCGATCGAGCGTTTTACGGCTGACACCGCGATCGGACTGGTGCTGTGCGATCTGCACATGCCGGACATGGATGGCATTCAACTGGTGCAGGAACTGCAACGGCTGGCCGGCAAACACCGGGCGTTCGAAGCCATCATGCTCACCGGTCGGGCGGACAAGCAGGACGTGATCAAGGCCCTGCGCGCCGGGATTGCCGACTATTACCAGAAACCGGTCAATCTGGATGAACTGCTCGAAGGCCTGCAACGCCAGGAAGCGGTGTTGCAGGAACGGCAGAAAACCCTGCAACTTGGCCATCTGAATCAAAAGCTTCAGGACCTGTCGTCGTCCATCGATGATCTCTATCAGGATCTGGACAAGGTGCGTCGCGGCCCGGCTCCTGTCAGTGACGAAGCCACCCGTGGGGCCGGTGAACTGGAGATTCCCGAGATCTTCAATCAGCTGTCGCCACGGCAACTGGACGTGGCGCGCCTGGTGGGCAAGGGTCAAACCAATTATCAGATTGCCTGTGAGCTGGGCATTACCGAAAACACTGTGAAGCTCTACGTTTCGCAAGTGTTGCGTCTGACTCACATGCACAACCGCACGCAACTGGCGTTGGCCTTGTCGCCGAGTGCGGCGGCTCTGCGGCAGCGAGTTACGGCGCACTGATTGATGTCCCCGGCGGCCCTTGGGTCGACCGGGACAGTCGCCAAGGCGTCTTCCTCGAATCAGTTTTTTGTCTCGATTTTGCCCCCGGCATCCGGGTCATAGAAGTCGGGGATTTCGTACTGGTACTTCTTCAGCCAGCGCTGCATCGCCAGCTCACGCTCGGTGGCCGTGGCCGCCTGCGGATCGGGGGACGCGGCCTTGTTGCGGCTTTGCAGCAACAGCCAGCCTTCGGTTTCCTGCTGCTGGGCCGAGGCCGGGCCGGCGTCGATGGCCAGCGCGCCGAGCGGCAGACTCAGCAGGCTCAGGCAGCACAGCGTTTTTAACGTGTTCATGGCACCTCCTTGAGGCTCACTTGATCGTCGCCGGTTGCGCGTCAGCCGCCACCGCGACCTGATTGCCGGCGACGGGTCTGGCCTTGACCGGCGACTTGAGTTTCTCCGCGCGTTCCTGGGCATCGGTGAACTGCTCCGGGGTCAGGTGCGCGCGGCTGACCACTTCCGCGGCCTGCTGCCAGTTGTTCTGATAGAGCAACAGGGTGACCAGATTCAGCGTCGCCAATTGATTGTTCTGCTTCAACTCGATGGCCGTCAGAAACTCGAAACGAGCGTCTTCGAGCCGCAGCTGATTGAGGTACACCACGCCCAGATCGTTGCGGATGTTTTCATTGGTCGGCGCCAGCCGCGCCGCCCGTTGCAGGTGGGCCTGTGCCTGTCCGTTGTCGCCACGGGCGGCATACAGCTGGCCCAGGCCATGTTCGGCGTCGGCGTTCAGGCACGTGCCGAGCAGGCTGCGATACAACGGCTCGGCTTCGCTGCGCCCCAGCAGGCGATAGACCTTGGCCTTGCGCAGTCGCACTTCGACGAGGTTGTCGGGCAGGCCCTGCAGGTTGGCCAGGCTGGCGTGCAGCTTGCCGTCGTTGACCAGGTCATCGGCCAGGTTCAGCGACAGCTCCTGTTCGGAACTCAACTTGCTGCAACTGGCCGGCGCCAGCATCGTCGTCCAAGGCGCCTGACCGTCCGTTGCGCAGCCGCCGAGCAGCAACAGACTTGCCACGACCATCAGTGCTTTCATCCATCGCTCTCCATCGCCATTGTCATTCTCAGGACGCAAACGCCCGGGTGATTGCGGTAAAACCGGGGCCCGCCAAAACGATCAGCAAGGCCGGAAACAGCAGCAGCATCATGACCACCGACATCTTCGCCGACATCTTCGAGATGTATTCCTGCAAGCGTGTCAGGCGTCGGTCATCCAGCAGTTGCTTGAGCGCCAGCAGCGATTTCATCGCACCGCCGCCCTGTTGAATCAGTTGTTGCAGGATCACGCAGGTGTCGGTGAACTCATCCACCGCCAGCATCACGGCCGCTTTGTTCAGCTCTTGCCCGAGTTCCAGGCCCGAGTCGACACGGGCCAGAATCAGGCGCAGTTCGCTGGTCAGCTCCGGCAGTAGTTTTTGCCCTTCGGTGCTGAGCACGCGCAGGGCCTGCTCGACGGCCATGCCGGACTCGAACAGGATCCGCAGCAGCGGAATGAACGTCGACACTTCCACCGCAATGATTTTCTGCCGACGGGCAGCGGCATACGCCAACAGACGTTTGGGCAGCAGATAGCCGACGCCGGTGGCGATCATCGGCACCAGCCAGCCGTTGGGTGCGAGGGGGAAAAATACTTCCTTCAGAAACAGCCCCAGCCCCAGTGTCAGCAGCGGCGTGCCGATCTGGCAGGCGGCAAACAACGAGCGCTCACTGGCGCGGCGCCAGCCGAGACGGCTGAGCAGGGTCTGGGTTTCGCTGTCGATGCTCACCGAGCGCTGGCCGAACCGGCTGCTGCCGAGCGCCCGTAACCAGTTGCCGAAACGGTTCTCGCGCACCAGGTGCCCCTGCAGACGCTGGTTGACCTGGCGCACCCGACGCCGCTCGGTCAGCAGGTGATTGCCGACCAGCAACAGTGCCCCGAGCAACAACATGAGACTGGCCAGCATCACCATGTCAGACACTCCTCAACATGCGCCACAGCGCCAGGCAACCGGAGACCTGCAACACCACCGCAACGATCAACATGGTCCGACCGCCCGAGTCGTTCCACATGCCGAGCATGTAGCCGGGATTGGTCAGCATGAAGTAGCTGACCAGAATCACCGGCAGCGATCCGAGTACCCACGCGGTCATCCGGGTTTCGCCGGTCAGGGCGCGCAGTTGGCGGGCACCTTGGTCGCGCTCGCGAATCAGTTTGATCAGGTTCTCCAGCAACTCGCTGGCGTTGCCGCCGTAGCGATGGTTGACCTTCAGGCCCAGGGCGAACATGCGCAGTTCGTCCTGCTCGTAGAGCTCGGCAAAATCACTGACCGCATCCGGCAGGTTCACCCCCAACTGCACGTTGCGCTGCACCCGGCCCATTGCGGTTTTCAACGGATCCTCACTGGTTTCGATGCCGCCCATCACTGCATCGGTCAGGGTCCGGCCGGACTTGAGACTGCGCACGGTGTGGTCGAGCAACTGTGGCAACTGTTCGATCATCCGATTGAGCCGGCGACGATATCGCCACGCGATGTACAACCGCAAAATCAGCGGCGGCGCCAGTATCAGCACCAGCAGACCGATCCAGTCGGCCAGCAGGTAACCCAGCATCATGGCCACGACCCACAACGACAGCCAAAGCCCAAAGTGCTCGTTCGGCCGGCCGAGGCCGGCGCGCAGGAACATCCGCTCCAGCCCGGTCCACGAGGATTTTTCGGCGGCTGCTTGCGGCTGCCCGGCGGCGAGGCGAGAGAGCACTCGCTCGTTGGCAGTCTTGCGCACGCCCTGCAGGAACAGTCGAATCGACAGCCCCAGCAACAGCAGGCAGAGGACGATCAGGATCACCGGTCCGATCATGACGAAGGCTCCATGCGCTCAGCCCAGACTCGACTCGTGCCGCAACTTGTCGCCGGCCGGGTTGACCGCTTCGCGCAGGAAGCCGAAACCGGTGCGTCGATCCAGACGGAACAAGGTATTGGTGACGTAGACGTCTTCACGCACGCCGACCACTTCCACCACTTCACTGACACAGCGCCTGCCATCGGGCATGCGGGTCAACTGAATGATTACGTCGAGTGCCGCGCAGATCATCTGCCGCAGGGTGCGTTCGGCCACGGAGCGCCCGGTCAGGCCGACCAGGGTTTCCAGCCGCAGCAGTGCATCCTGGGCGTTGTTGGCGTGTACCGTGCTCATTGAACCGTCGTGACCGGTGTTCATCGCCGTGAGCACATCGAGCACTTCGACGCCACGGATCTCGCCGAGAATGATCCGGTCCGGACGCATCCGCAGGGCGTTGCGGATCAGGTCGCTGGCCTTGACCTCGCCATGGCCCTCGGCATTGGGCGGGCGAGTTTCCAGACGCACCACGTGGGGATGGCCGAGTTGCAGCTCGGCGACGTCTTCGATGGTCACCAATCGTTCGTGGGGGTTGATCAATTGGCTGAGGATATTCAGCAGCGTGGTCTTGCCGGTGCCCGTGCCGCCGCTGATCAGGATGTTGCAGCGCTTGCCCACGGCCTCCTGGAAGCACTCGAAAATCGGCAGGTCGATGGTCTGCATCGCGATCAGGTCGCTGCTCTTGAGCATGTCCTTGCGGAATTTCCGAATCGACAGGCACGGGCCGTCGAGGGCGATCGGGGGGATGATCGCGTTGACCCGGCTGCCGTCCGGCAGACGTGCATCGACCATCGGCGAAGACTCGTCCAGCCGCCGACCGAGTGGCGCGAGAATGCGCTGCATGACCCGTTCGACGTGGTGCGCATCGATGAAGCGCAGGTCACTCTGATGCAGTACGCCTTCGCGCTCGACGAACACCCGGTGCGGGCCATTGACCAGAATTTCGGTTACGGCGGTGTCGCGCAGCAGCACTTCCAGCGGGCCGAATCCGGTCAGTTCATCGACGATTTCTTCCGCCAGCCGCTCCATCTCGTAGCGCGAAATCGCCAGATGCAGACGGGCGATGTATTCGGCGACCTTGTCGGTGACGAATTGCGCCAGCAACTGCCGCGAACCTTCCAGCAGGTTTTTTCCGGACTCCTCGATGGCATCGATGATGTAGCGATGCAGGACCAGTTTCAGACCTTCGTGGTCGGTGTTGCCCGACTGGCCCCGCGCCGGTGCACCGAAGAGTTTTTCCGGGCTCATGAGGTGCCTCGCAACCGGTCGAACCAGGTGACCTTGGGTTTGGCCAAGCCTTCGGAGCGTTTGGCCAGCCGTTCGCCGAGCACCCGCAGGCTCTGGGTGAGTTTCTCCCGGGGTGCCAGTTCAAACAGGCTGACGCCCTGGTTCTTGGCATTCATGCGCAGCTCCGGACTCAAGGCCAGCACCGCGATCACTTCCAGGTTGAAGGTCTTGCCGAGGGTGTCCGCATCCGGCGCGACGTTGCTCAAATAGCGATCGACCAGCAGCCGCCCGTGGTCGAGCTTCATGCCTTTTTCCCGCCACAGATTGAACACCGCCAGGTTGCGCCGGCAATCGAGAACATTCTGGTCGGTGTACCAGATCAGCTTGTCGCAATGGCTGACAAAGGTGCGCAGGGCTTCGCTGTCGGGCTGGCCGGTGAGGTTCACGACAATGTGCTGGAAGTGCTGGCGCAACGCGCTGAGCAACATGAACAGCTCGGCGGCACTGGTGCTCTCCAGCGGTTCGTCATTGTCGGCGTACGCCAGAATCCGCAGCCCCGCTTCGGTGCTGGTGAATGCACTGTCGATCAGTGTGGCGTCGAGCCTGCGCAGGTGGCGCAAGGCATCGCCGAAGTGGAACGAACTCTCCAGCCCCAGCAACGCCAGGCTGTCGCCACGGGGAAGACCGAGATCCAGCAGCAGCGTCTGCTGCCCGCTCTTTTGCACCACCAGCGCCATATGGTTAGCCAGTAACGCGCCGTCGGAACTGCTCTGCACCCCGTACAGAACCGTCAGGCCACCCAGTTGCGTGTTGTGGGGCGCTGGCGGCAGACGCTTGCTCAAGCGGCGCACCAGCCCGGCCACTTCGCTGGAGCGCGAACCATAGGCGACGAAATCCCTTGCCCCGGCGCGCATCGCGTTGAGTACCAACTGGTTGTCCATGCCGTCGCCGAGGGCAACGATCGCCAGCATCGGCTTGGCCTCCAGCGCGCCCTCGATCAGCGCGCTCTGGGCCACCACGTGTTCGCGGTCGAGGCCGACGAACACCAGACTGGCGAAGGTGACGTCCACCAGAGCGAGCAATTCGTCGAGACTGCCGCCACCGGCACTGACCACCTGGCCCAGCGGTGCAAGCGCGCTTTGCAGCCATTCCAGATCGGTGCTGTTGCGGGTGATGGCGAGGAAGGTCTGACTCAGGCTCTGGCTCATTGGGACAACCCGCTGCGCTTGTCGAAGTTACCGTTTTCCAGGAAGAACATGCGGTAGAAATTCGGGTCGTAGTTGCGCAGTTTTTCACCCGGCAACGACGGCAGTTGCGCCTCCGCCGAGAGCGGGCGCACCAGATGCGGGGTGACGATCATCAGCAGCTCGCGCTCTTCGCGCTTGATCTGCGAGCTTTTGAAAAAGGCCCCGAGCACCGGGATATCGCCCAGCCCGGGAAACTTGTCGACCTGGGAACTGTTACTGGTACTGATCAAACCGCTGATGACAAAACTCTCACCATCGGCGAGGGAAATGCTGGTGTCGGTGCGGCGAATGGTCAGGGCGGGCACCGTGGTGCCGGCGATGTTCACCGCGTTGCTGAAATCCAGTTCGCTGACTTCCGGCGCCACCTTCAGGGCGATGCGATCGTGGCTGATGATGGTGGGCGTCAGGGTCAGGCGGATGCCGAATTCCTTGTATTCGATCGATACGTTGTCACTGCCGGAACTGGGCACCGGTATCGGAATCTGCCCGCCTGCGAGGAAGCTTGCGCTTTGCCCATTGAGAGCCACCAGGCTTGGCCGCGCCAGGGTGTAGGCGAACCCACTGCCTTCCAGGGCATTGATGATCGCCATGGTCTTGCCGCCGATCCACGAGAAGTTGAACAGCGAGTTGTCCACCGGCAATCGCGGTTGCGGAACGCCGTCGATGGGCGGCAGGGTGCCGGGGGAACCGAACAGGAAATTACCGCGGGTGCCGATCAGCGAAGCCGAGGCCTGCTTGAGCTTGGTGCGGCTGACTTCGACGAAACGAATGTCGGTCTGCACCTGCGAGGGCAACAGCGCATCATCCGACGGCAGCGCACTGGTGTTGGTGAGGGCCGAGGTGGCGGCGCCCTTGACGAACACCATGCTCTGGCGCGGCTCTCTGGAGCAGCCGGTCCAGACCATGAGACTGGTCGCGCCCGGCGCCACGGCGGTCAGAAGGAACGAGGAATTGCCATTGGCATGCACGTCGGCGATTTTCGGATCGCCGATGGCCAGGCGTGTGATCGCCACCGGTGACTGCATGTCCTGTTGCCAGCCTTCGTTGATTTCGATCACCGGCGGCAAGCGTCCGAGGGCCGCGCAGTTGCCGGTGGCCGCGTGCGCAGCATTGATTGAAAGTCCCATCAGCAGCAAGGCCCGGAGCACGGGATTGAAGGTCGGCCAGGAACGACTCTGCATGCACTTGGATCCTTGCTCAGTCATGGGTTTTGTTGGTTGGTCTGATTGCCGCGAATCACTTCCACTGCGGGTCGTGCCGCCACAGCTTGGTCGCCGCTCGACGACGCTTTCGGCGTTGTCCCCAGCGCCAGCTGCGTGAACTGGAAGAGTTGACTGTTGGCGGCGACCAGTTTTTCCGGTGCCTGACTTTCGCCGGCCCAATACTTGGCCAGGCGCTGTTCCTCACTGCTGCGTACGGCCAGGCGCAACGTCCCGACCTGGGTGGCGAGCATCATTCGACTCAACAATTGTTCAGGCACCGCCAGCACCACGGTGCGCGCGGTAAGCCGGCGCTGGTCCTGTTTGATCTTGTCGTCGGCACTCAACGCAGGGGCGGACGGTTGGCCGTCATTGGTCAGGCCGTATTGCTCGCCGACACCGAGCACGCGCATGGCTGGCACAACGATCTGCGCCGACTGCTGCGGATTGGCGGCGTCCTGGCGCAGGAACAACAACACGTCGACGTAATCCCCGGGGATCAACTGCCCGGCTGCGCCGATCACTTCATCGACCGACACGGCCAGCGCGCGCTCGTCTTTATGGATCATGCGCGCCAGTGTGCCGCCGGCCTCGAAGCTTTCTTCGTTGAGCCAGGTGCCGGCGCTCAGGTGGCGCCACGGAGTGCGGCCCACGGCCTGTTCGATTGTGCCGAGGCTGCCGGCAGGGGCGCTGAGCAGTTTTTCAACGGCCAGGTCGGCGGCAGCAAGAGGGGTGAATGGCGGGACGTCACGCACCAGCACCACGACAGGTTGACGGGTCTGGTCTTCGGCGGCAGCGACGGTTGTTTCGACGGTGACCACCGTCGGCGCGGGAGCCTCGGCCACCGGAGCGGGTTGGCGGCTGAGCACCAGGCCCCAATATCCGACAACGATGGCGCCCAGTAAAAGCAACGCTGCAAGGCCCATGGTCACACGACTGTTCATGACGGCTCTCCCTTTCCTGCTGCACTACCAGCCCGCACTTCCTACCAAGGGAACATCGCAATCAGGCAGCTATGAACATCCAACTATTTCGCTATTTCCACGCTAGCTGAAACAAGCCAAAACGCCATTTCTGACAGGCAAATAACCCACGAAAGTATGGGTGTTGGCCAATTAGCAGTCGAAAAGCAGGGGATGACGAAGCGATTAATCCTTTGTGATTAATCCGTTCTTACAGTTGTTGGGAGGGGGTTTGTTGACAATGCTCAAATGGCACGGTGGAACCTTGCCGCTGTAGCGTGACATCGGCGCCAAAGGCGCGAAGGAGTTGACGTATGTTTCGTATGAGTCTCGACTATCTGGCGGCCAAAGTGCGGCTGTTCCTCAACAGTGAAGAAGGTGCTTCGGCGATCGAGTACGCGATTGTGGTGGCGATGGTGGCGGTGGTGGTCGTAGTGTTCGTGACCCCGATCGGCGCCAAGGTTCTGAACATCTTCAACTCCGTTCTGGTTTCACTCGGTGGTACTGCGGTCACTCGCCCCGTACCTTGATCGCGTTCATCCCGTTGACCTTCGAATCCTGCCTGCAGGTTTTCCGTTCCGCGTCCCGGACCGGAGAATCGCAGGCGACTCTGGATGCGGCAGTCTGAGTGCCCCGGCACGAAGGAGAACCTCCATGCTATTTGAATACTTGCTGTTGCGCGCCCGCCGGTTTCTGCACAGCAGCGAAGGGGCGTCAGCCATCGAATATGCAATTGTGGTGGCGATGGTAGCAGTGGTGGTCGTGGTGTTCGTGACGCCGGTCGGCGCCAAGGTACTGGCCATCTTCAACAACATTCTAGTAGCGCTGGGCGGTACGGCCCAGACTGCACCGGTACAGACACCCTGACTCGATGGCTCGCCAATCTCGCACTACACTCGGTTCCATCATCAGTTTCTCAGGGATTGTCCAATGACTGCTTCTTCACAGCCCCGCCAACAGTTGCTTCTTGTTGACGACGAAGAGGACGCGTTGCTGGAGCTGGCGGAGTTGCTGGAGGGCGAGGACTTTATCTGTCACACCGCGACGTCGGTCAAACTCGCCCTGCATCACCTGACCCGCCATCCTGATATCGCCCTGGTGATCACCGATCTTCGCATGCCGGAGGAAAGCGGCATGTCGCTGATCAAGCGCCTGCGCGAACACACCTCGCGCCAGCATCTGCCGGTGATCGTAACGTCGGGGCATGCGGACATGGAGGATGTCAGCGACATGCTGCGGTTGCAGGTGCTGGACCTGTTCCGCAAGCCGATCTATCACGTGCGGCTGCTGGAGACCCTGGACAATCTGTTTCCCAAGCCAAAGATCAATATCTCCTGAGTGCTCACGCAGCTTCTACTTCGAATACGCCGATCTTGAAATTGACGCCATCCCTTTGACATTTTGATGGTGTCGAAATGATGGCTCGTGTACATTCCCCGCGCCCAAACCGGACGACCTGGTGGGTTCGGTAGGGATGCCTGAGTGAAATTGATACCCCCTGCTGAAACTGTTTTTCATGTTTTGGAAGGGAATCTCGATTGAACACTGATCGCTTGTGCCGCTCGTTACTGGCGCTGTCTGTTGCTGCAACTTCGCTGCACGCGGGCGTTGTTGCCGCTGCCGGCGCCAATTTGAGCTACGACCTGAGCGGCGGGCCATTGAACAGCAACCTGCAGAACTATGGTCTGATCGACCTGCGTGGCAACGGGACGATTGCTCCCGGCGCGCCTTCGACGCTGACCTATGGCGCTCAGTTTTTGGGGCTGACGGCAGACCAGTTGCGTAACAACGACAGTATCCGCATTGACGGGGCCAAGTTTGGCGTGGGCATTGCGCTGGGGGCTTCCGGTGTGACGCCCAGCAAAATAGCCGGGAACCTGATCAACAAGGGTTCGATCTCGGTCAATGGACTGGCTGGATCGGGCACCTCCACCGGGATTTCGGATATGGGCAGTGAGCTGAACGGCTCGCTCAGCAACGATGGGCTGATCGAGGCCAGCGGGGCGAGTTCCAGCGGTGTGATGCTGGTGCAAACCAAACTGAATGGCATCGGCAACAACGGCACGATCAGCGCCAGCGGGTCGGACGCGCTGGGGTTGTTTCTTGACGGTGCCACGCTCAAGGGGAGCGTCAATAACTTCGGGACTATTCGCGCCACCGGGGCGAACGCTGAGGCGGTGACGTTTGAAGGCGTGAACTTCAATACCTCTGCCAGTACAGCGATCTTGAACCTGTCCAACTACGGCACGATTTCCGGCGAGTCCATTGGCGTGCACGTCAGCGGTCAGGCAGTGGGTGCGAGTCCTTTCACCATTTATCAACTGTTCGGTTCGATCGAGGGTGGCACGGCGGCAATCCAGGTCGATGACGGCGAAAGCTATTTCGACTTTTTCGGCGGTACGGTCAAAGGGGATCTGATCGGTCTGTCCGGCGTGATCATCGACGGCGATGCGGTTTTCGACGGTTCGACCATCAAGTCCGGTTACGTGACTATCGAGGACGGCACGCTGACGCTGGTGAAGCCGCACACCACGATCATCGGTGACTTCGACATGGAAGAGTCCGACTCGGTGCTGGAAATGTACCTGGGCAATGACACCAATCCGGCGCTGCCGGTGTTGAAGGTCACGGGCACTACCGATATCGCGCCGGGTGCGACGTTGCGTCTGTTGGCGCGTTCCAGTGATTTCCGGGTGACGCCGGGTGGTACGAAGTACACCCTGATCAGCTCGGGCAGTCTTGTCGGCGGCAATAACCTCACCGTGACGTCTTCCTCTGCTTTGCTGGATGTGAAGAGTTTCGGGGTCGTGGGCAATGACATCACGTCGGTGGTGACCAACAAGTCCGAAGAGGTGCTGGCGCAAAACACCCTTGTGGCGGGTGGCAGTCGCAATGCGGCAACGGCAGTGGGCCGCGTGTCGAGTCTGTTGTCGCGGCTCGATGAGCAGGACCCGGTGTTCCAGGCGTTCGCCAACGCCAGCACCGATGCGCAACTGGCGCGGTTGTCCGAAACCCTCAGCCCGGATGTCAGCCGTGGGGTGCTTCACGCGGCTACCAACAGTCAGACGCTGGTGTCGGGTGTCATCAATGAGCGTTCCAGTCGCGCCCGTAACGCCGGCGTGCCGACAGACAAAGGTGTCTGGCTGCAAGCCTTGAGCAGTGATGCCAACCAGGATGAGCGTCGTGGTGTCAGTGGTTACGATGCCGACAGCCATGGCATCGCCGTGGGTGCCGATGGTCAGTTGAATGCCGATCTGGCGGTCGGTCTGGCGTACAGCTACCTCGACTCCGATGTGAAATCCGATCGCGGCAACAAGACCCAGGTCACCGGCCATGCGCTGACCCTGTACGGCAACTGGACCCACGACAACTGGTTCGTCGATTCGTCGCTGATGTACGGCTGGAACGACAACGAGTCGCGCCGTTACATCGCCGGCACCCGCGCCAAGGGTGATTACGAGAGCAATGTGTTCGGCGTGAGTGCGCTGGCCGGTTACAGCGTGCACCTGATGCCGGATGTGGTGCTTGAGCCGCAGGTCGGGGCGCGTTACGCCAACGTGGGCATGGACAGCTATCGCGAGAAGGGCAGTTCGGCCTCGCTGAATGTCGGCAGTCAGCGTTATGAAGTGGGCGAAATGGGTGTCGGTGCACGTCTGGCCGCTGCGTTCGATGTGGGCACCGGCAGCCTTGAGCCCGAAGCGAAGCTGATGGCCTGGCATGACGTCATTGGCGACAAGACCGGCACCACGTCGTCGTTCGTGCTGGGTGGTGATTCGTTCACCAGCCGTGGCACCACCCCGGTGCGTGACAGTTATGAACTGGGCTTGGGCGCCAACTACCGGATGGGCGCGTGGAGTCTCGGCGGGTCGTACAACTACGTGACCGCCAGCGGTTTTGACGCTGACGGTTTCACGGCAAAAGTACGCTACGCCTTCTGATTCAGCGGTCGATCGTGCTACAGCTGATAGCTGAAACTGATGCTGTAGCGCGGCCGGCGATTGAAGGTGTCCAGCGCTTCATCCGACATCGCCTTGGCCGCTTCCAGGGCGATGTTGTAGTACTTCGCATCGCCAAATCTCAGGCCGACTGCCGCCGATGACAGGTTGTTGGCCTGCACCGGCAACTCATTGAACCAGCTTCGCGAGCGGTCGAGCACGAAGTACGGTTGCAGGATGCGCACCCAGTTGCCGTCGCGGTTGAAGCTGTAATTGATCTCGTAAGCCACGCCCCAACCCTTGTCGCCGGACGCCTGATCGTCGGGATAACCGCGGCCGAAATTCTGCCCGCCGAACACAGCGCGCTCACTGTCCGGCAGGGTGTCACGGCTCCAGTACAACGCAGCCGACAGCACCCCTTGCCAGTTGTCGAGGAACTTGTCGCTCTGCACCCCGGAAAGTCGTACCCGAAAGAAGTCGAGGTCGATGGCGCTGTTGTTGGTATGCGCACCCAGGCTGTCGAACCCTTGATACACGCCGCCACTGAGGATGCGCAGTTGTCGGGCATCGACCTTGCGCCAGTCGCTTTCGAAGGCGAGGGCGCGGATGTCGGTGCGTTCTTCGACGCTCAGCGGGTAGCCGATCACGTTGTAGCGGGTCTTGTCGTTGACCGCGTACAGGCGCGATCCGGCGGTCAGCAGTTCATCCGAGGCGGCAATCAGCGGCAGGGTGAAACCGAGCGAATAACGGTCGTTTTCGCGGTGCGGCTTGAGTTCCAGTCCGTTGCTCAACTGCACGTTGGTGCCGGGATCGGCGCGGTAGCGTGAGGCCGACAGACTCAGCTGCGCACCTTCGTCGTTGATGAACTGGTTGTAGTCCAGCCGGTAGTAATGCTCGTGATCATCCCCCGGTGGAAAAAGGCCGCTGAGGCTCAACTGTTCGCCCATCGACGTTTGTGAATTGCTGCTGACGCCGAGCAACGCCTGGGTGCCATTGCGGTTGTCTTCGGTGGTGCTCAGGGTGCTGGTGAACGGCTTGCGACTGGCCTGGGCCACCAGCGTCGTTGCACCGTCGGTGGTGCCGGGCGGCGGCACCTGGGCCTGGATCGTCACGCCGGGAATGCGGGTCATCAGCGTGGTGTAGCGCTCGAACGTCTTGCGCGTCAGCGGGCGTTCGGCCTGGAGCTTGGCGGCCAGTCGGTCGAGCAGGGCTTTGACCCGTCCGACGTCGCCGGCGATCTGCACGTCGCGCACGTAACCTTCCACCAGCACGACGCGCGCCACGCCGTCATCGAAGGTCTGCTGTGGCAGAAAGGCGTAGGACAGCAGATAACCGTCCTGCTGGTAGCGACGGGTGATCGTGCGGGTGGCTTCGATCAGGTCGGCGAGGCTGCTCTCGCGGCCGATCAGCGGTTTGTAGATTTCGGCCAGTTCGTTCAACGGGTAGAGCGTGCCGCCTTCGATCTGCACGGTCCTGAGGTTGATCTTCGTGCCCATCAGCAACGGCTGCGTGGCCGTGGCACCGGGCTCCGGCACTTGCAGCGGCGCGGCGTTCGGCCGGTAAGCGTCGGCGGGCAGGTTCGGCACCGGCAGGTTGCGAATGGTTTCGTTGCTGTTGAGAAAGCTGGGCAGGGTGTCGGCGAGGGCGGTGGAACTGAGACTGAGCAACATCAGGGATGCCATGACGCGCATAGGACACTCCATGTTCAAACCCGCAGCACGGGGCAGGGTTTCTCCTAAGAAAAAAGCGGAAGACTCGTGGGAATCTTCCGCCCTCAACCAAGCGTAGGCGCTGTAGGTAAGGCCGTCGAATCGGCCAGGTGCAAATCAGCGATTGTTGCCTCCCAGGGCGCCGGTCAGGCCACCGAGAACTCCACCCAGTCCGCCGCCAGTCCCGGTGGCAGTGCCACCGTTGACCAGCCCGCCGACCGCAGTGACCGTGTTGCCCACCGTGGTGACAGTGTTACCGACCGCCGCCACGACCGGATTGCTGTTGGTGCCGGCGATCGCGTTGCCCAGATTGCCGACGGCGCCGCCAACCTGACTGGTGAGACCCGCGACCGGAGAGCCGAGCCCGGTGGCGGCACCGACATTCTGGGTCAGGCTGGTGACCGCAGTGGTAACCGGCGCAAGTCCGGCGCCCACGTTGTTGCCCAGGGTTGCCAGGGGAGTGGTCGGGCTGGTGATCGGCGATCCCGAGCCGCCGAGCACGGTGTTGAGTGAAGCCACGGTATTACCCGCCGCAGCCAGCACACCACCCGGTGCGGCGAGACTGCCATTGCCGCTGCTCAAGCCTGCGCCGACGTTGACCACGGCGCCGCCGACGGTTTGCAGCAGGCCATTGCTGCCCAGACCGCCACCGACGCCCGTTCCCGAACCGGTCCCGTTGTTCACCAGCCCGCCAGCCTTGCCGACAGCGGTGCCGACATTGCTCAGGGCTCCGCCGACGGTGTTGGTCAGGGCGTTGCCATTGCCGGCGTCGGTGACTTTGTCGCCTACTCCATCGACGGTGCTGCCGACTTTCTGCAGCAGGCCGTTCACCGGAGCGCCCAGGCCCGTGGCACTGCCGAGTTTGTCCGTGGTGCTTTCGACCATGGCAATCACCGGCACCAGTTTGCTGCCCACTTCTTTGGTGACCGAGCCGAGCGGGCCGGTGGTGGTAGCGGTGCTGAGCGTGTCGCCGAGCATGGTGACCCGTTCACCGACGCCATTGAGCACCGGTGCTACACGGGTGACCACGCCGCCGACTACCGGAACGCTGCCCGTGGCGGTCGCCAGTTTGCCGCTCAGGTCGGACACGCCGTTGCCCACATCCTGCACCACGCCGCCGACCGCCGAAGCGGTGACGCCCAGGCCATTGTCGGTGGTCGCCAGTTTGCCGATGCCGTTGGCCACGCCGTCGCCCAGGGTGGTCACCACGTTGCCGGCGGTTTTGGCGGCACTTTGCACCACGCCACCGACAATCGGCACGCCGCTCAGGGAGTCGCCGACCTGGCCGACACCATCGCCGACGCCGCTGACGGTATTCCCGACGTCCTGCACCAGTGTGGTGGTAACCAGAGGGGTCGGAGTGCTCGGATTGGTTGGGTTGGTCGGATCTGTCGGGTTGGTCGGATTAGTTGGATTGGTCGGATTGGTCGGATCTGTCGTCCCTCCAGTGCCACCAGTGCCACCAGTACCGCCAGTGCCTGCGGTATCTCCGGTACCACCCGTGCCACCGGTGCCGCCAGTACCCGCAGTCGAACTGTCGGGGGAAGAACTGTCGGAGCTGCTGTGATGACCGCCGCCGCCACTGCTGCAACCGGCCAGACCGAGAGAGAGAATAAGGGCCAGTGCTGTTGCCGACTTGCACCACGCCTGAGCTTTCATGTGGGTTTTCATGAGGGTTGTTCCTTGCACCTGTGACAACGTTCGTTGACTTCGACGGCTCGCCGGTTCTGTTGCCGGCAATGCCTTCGTCCGTTGTGCTCATATCAGTCGCAAGGCTGGATCCACGCCATTCTCAAGTTGGTATTAACGCCTTTATGCAGGGGGCGGCGAGTGCCCCCTAACGACTAATACCGAGGATATAGGCGAGCAAAAAAAAGCCTTGAAAATCAAGGCTGGCTGTTGGCGAAGAAGTTGTTCGCGGCGCGGGAAAACTTAAGTGATATATACACAATTGAGCAGGTTTTCCCGGCCTCGATGTCAGGCTACCGGCTGCCAGTTGCCCACCATGTGCTCCAGATCCCCGGCGCCGATCAGGCGTAACTCACCGCTGGAACCGGCCGCGCTGGCGAACAGGCTCACCTCGCTCGGCAGGCGCACCGGTTTGCGAAAGTGCACGGTGACCTCAAGGTTGGCCTTGGGCAGATGATCCGCCAGCGCCGCCAGCGTCCGGGCCTTGTTCCACAGACCATGAGCGATGGCGGTTGGGAAACCGAACAGCTTGGCGCTGGCGGCACTCAAGTGGATCGGGTTGTAGTCGCCGGAGACTTTCGCGTACTGCCGGCCGATGTCCGTCGGCGCGTTCCATTGCGCCACTTGCGCGAGGGGCAGCGTCGGCTCCCAGGTCTGCTCGACCGCTTCGCCTTCGAGCTTCACGCCACGACAGAGCATCCGGCTTTCGGCTTCCCACAACGGGCCGAGTTGATCGTCGAGGGTGGTCAGCAGATCGAAGGTCGCGCCCTTCGGATGCGGTTGCAGGTTATGCACCCGGACGCTGACTTGTGCGCGACTGATCCCGCCCATCGGCCGCAATACGCGGATGCGGTTGCTCAGATGAATCAGCCCCAGCAGCGGGAACGGAAACTCCTTGGCCGTCAGCAATTGCATCTGCAGGGCGAACGCCAGGATATGCGGATAGGTCGGCGGCAGCAGGCCGTCATCGGCGAAACCGCAGACCTTGCGATACGCCGCCAGACGTTTGCCATCCACCTCGACGGCGCAGCGCAAGCCGCTGTCGGGCAGGGTGGTGCCGGTGATTTTGCGTCGGGTCGCCGCCCGGGCATACAGCCCCGGCAGGCTCGGCTCGTGGTGCAGGGTTTGCCATTCGATGGTCATGTTCAGGCCCCCAGCACGCTTTGACCGCACACCCGCAACGCTTGCCCGGTGAACGCGCCGGTGCCCGGCTGGGCCAGCCAGGCCACGGCCTCGGCGACGTCTTGCGGCAGGCCACCCTGACCCAACGAACTCATGCGGCGCCCGGCTTCACGCAGGCCGAACGGAATGTGCGCGGTCATCTGGGTCTCGATGAAACCCGGCGCCACGGCGTTGATGCTGATGCCGCGTTCCAGCAGCGTCGGCGCCCAGGCCTGGGCCAGTCCTATCAGCCCGGCCTTGCTCGCCGCGTAATTGGTCTGCCCGCGATTGCCGGCGATGCCGCTGATCGAGGCGAGCAGAATCACCCGGGCGTTATCGCGCAAGGTGCCACTGTCGAGCAGGGCCTTGGTCAACACTTGCGGTGCTTTGAGATTGACCGCGAGCACCGCGTCCCAGAACTCGGGCGTCATGTTGGCCAGGGTCTTGTCGCGGGTGATGCCGGCGTTGTGCACCAGAATGTCGAGGCCGTCCGGCAACTGTTCGATCAGTTGCGTAGCGGCGTCTTCGGCGCAGATGTCGAGGGTGATGGCGCGCCCGCCGAGGCGAGCGGCCAGGGCTTCGAGATCGGTTTTCGCGGGCGGCACGTCGAGCAGGATCACCTCGGCGCCGTCACGGGCCAAAGTTTCGGCGATGGAGGCGCCGATGCCTCGCGCCGCGCCGGTGACCAGCGCCTTGCGCCCGGCCAGCGGGCGGGTCCAGTCGGTAACTTGAGTGGCGCAGGCCGTCAGACGAATCACTTGCCCGGAGACAAATGCGCTTTTTGGCGAGAGGAAAAACCGCAGCGGTCCTTCGAGCTGATCCTCGGCGCCTTCGCCGACGTAGATCAGTTGCAGCGTGCCGCCGCTGCGCAGCTCCTTGGCCAGCGAGCGGGAGAAACCTTCGAGCGCGCGCTGCGCACTGGCGGCAAACGGTTCGCGCAGGGTTTCCGGGGCGCGGCCGAGGATTACCAGATGCGCGCTGCTGTCGAGGTTCTTCATCAGTGGCTGGAAGAATTCGCGCAGCTGTTTGAGCTGGTCGGTGTGCTGCAAATCGCTGGCGTCGAACACTACGGCCTTGAGTTTCGGGCCATGGCCGGGAATCCATTGGGTGGCGGTCGCCGGTTGGTCGCCGTAGCGGTAGATCGCGTCGGTCAGGCGATTGGCGAAGGTGCTGACCCGCTCGGCCAGCGGCCCGCCGCCGATTAGCAGCGCACCTTCCACCGGCCGCAGGCGCCCGGCCTGCCAGCGTTCCAGCCTCACCGGCGACGGCAGGCCCAGGGCTCCGACCAGGCGGTGGCCGATGGACGAGTTGGCGAAGTCGATATAGCGGTCAGACATGGAACGCTCTCCAGAAGATGGGGTTCAAAGTGTGGACTGCGAAGGGCAATCAATCGTTCGATCCACGCAATAAGGCCTACGCTAGAACAGCAGAGTAGTTTGCCCTCGGCGCTTTTGTGGCCCGACCGGGTTTTCAGCGCTCGATTTTCAGTCCGGATATTTCACAAGGAGCATTTCATGAGTCAGCTGCGCCGCGTCGCGATCATTGGTGGCAACCGCATTCCGTTCGCCCGTTCCAACGGGCCGTATGCCACCGCGAGCAATCAGGTGATGCTCACCGCCGCCCTCGAAGGCCTGATCGAACGCTACAACCTGCACGGCCAGCGCATCGGCGAAGTGGTCGCGGGAGCGGTGCTGAAATTGTCACGGGATATGAACCTGACCCGCGAATGCGTGCTCGGCTCGCGCCTGTCACCGGCGACCCCGGCCTATGACATTCAACAGGCCTGCGGCACCGGCCTGGAAGCGGCGTTGCTGGTGGCAAACAAGATCGCCCTCGGCCAGATCGACTGCGGGATTGCCGGCGGCGTCGACACCACGTCGGACGCGCCGATCAGCGTCAGCGAAGGCCTGCGCAAGATCCTCCTGCAAGCCAACCGCGCCAAGACCACCGGCGACAAGCTCAAGACCTTTCTGCAATTGCGCCCGAAACACCTGATCCCCGAATTCCCGCGCAACGGCGAACCGCGCACCGGCCTGTCGATGGGCGAGCACTGCGAGTTGATGGCGCAGACCTGGAACATCCCCCGCGAAGAACAGGATCAACTGGCCTTCGAAAGCCATCACAAACTGGCGGCGTCCTACAGCGAAGGCTGGCACAACGACCTGATGACCCCGTTCCTCGGCCTGACCCGCGACAACAACCTGCGCCCGGACCTGACCCTGGAAAAACTCGCGACCCTGAAACCGGCCTTCGAGAAAAGCGCCAAGGGCACGCTGACCGCCGGCAACTCCACGCCGTTGACCGATGGCGCGTCGGTGGTGCTGTTGGGCAGCGAGGAGTGGGCGAAGGAACGTGGTCTGCCAATCCTTGCGTATCTGCGCGACGGCGAAGCAGCGGCGGTGGATTTCGTCAACGGCGCCGAAGGACTTTTGATGGCGCCAGTGTACGCGGTGCCACGCTTGCTGGCGCGCAATGGTTTGACCTTGCAGGACTTCGACTACTACGAAATCCACGAAGCCTTTGCCGCGCAAGTGTTGTGCACGTTGAAGGCCTGGGAAGATCCGGAATACTGCAAGACCCGGTTGGGGCTGGATGCGCCGCTGGGCTCGATTGATCGCAGCCGTTTGAACGTCAAGGGCAGCTCGCTGGCGGCGGGGCATCCGTTTGCCGCGACGGGCGGGCGGATCGTGGCGAACCTGGCGAGTTGCTGGATGCGGCGGGGCAGGGGCGGGGGTTGATTTCGATTTGTGCGGCGGGGGGCAGGGTGTGACGGCAATTATCGAGCGCTGAAAAAGCAGCCCTCACCCCAGCCCTCTCCCGGAGGGAGAGGGGGCCTACCGAGTTGTCTTACGCTGTACATCGACCTGAAAGATCAGCGTCGATTATGGATTCAACAACGCTCGTTCAGGTCGGCGGATTTCTGAAGCATCCCCCATTCGGTCCCCTCTCCCTCCGGGAGAGGGCTAGGGTGAGGGGGCTTTTCAGGGCTCCCCCCAATCTCAAGTCCGGAACCGCCGCACCAACCCATCCAGCTCATTCGACAACCCCGCCAGACTCTGCGAATCCAGCCGCGCCGAATTCGCCAGCTCCGCCACCAACTGCGCATCACCATGAATCTGGCTGATGTGCCGATTGATGTCCTCAGCCACCTGATGCTGCTCTTCCGCCGCCGTCGCAATCTGCGTGTTCATGTCGCGAATCACATCCACCGACTCACGAATCTGCCCAAAGCTCTCCCGCGCCTCGCCAATCCGCGCTACCGATTGCTGCGACACATCGAGGCTGGCGCGCATCTGCTGGGTCACCGCGCTGGTGCGTTTGGCGAGGTTGCCCAGCAACCCGTCGATTTCCGCCGTCGAGTCAGCCGTGCGTTTGGCCAGTGCGCGAACCTCATCGGCTACCACCGCAAATCCACGGCCTTGCTCACCGGCCCGCGCCGCCTCGATAGCCGCGTTGAGTGCCAGCAGGTTGGTCTGTTCGGCGATGGAGCGGATGGTGCCGAGGATCGACTGGATGTCGTTGCTGTCGCGTTCCAGTTGTTGCATCGACTGCGCCGATTGCTCCAGTTCCTGGCTCAGTTGATCGACGCTGTGCACCGCCGCATCGATCTGTTGCTGACCTTCGCGGGCCTGACGCTGGCCGCTGTCGGCCGACTCCGCTGCCTGGCTGCACGAGCGGGCGACTTCGTTGGCGGTGGCGACCATTTCGTGGAACGCGGTCGAGACCATGTCCACCGCTTCGCGCTGGCGTCCAGCGGCTTCGGCCATGTCGCCGGAAACCCGGGTCGAACTCTGCGAAGTGGCGAGGATTTTCCCGGCCGCGCCGCCGATGTGCTGGATCAGGCTGCGGATCGCGGTGAGGAACTGGTTGAACCAGTTGGCCAGTTGCGCGGTTTCGTCGCTGCCACGGATGTCGAGGTTCTTGGTCAGGTCGCCTTCGCCCTGGGCGATGCCTTCCAGACCGCTGGCCACGCTGCGGATCGGCCGCACGATCAGGCTGGCGAAACTGGCGCCGACCACCGCGAAGATCACCGCCAGCACGGTAGCGATGATTGCGATCAGCCAGGTGAGTTTAGTGGCCGAGCTCATCACGTCGTTCTGTTTGATCAGGCCGATGAAGGTCCAGCCCAGTTGTTCCGAAGGCCAGACGTTGGCCATGTAACGTTCGCCGTTGAGCTCGACTTCCACCAGCCCTTTGCCGGCCTTGGCCAGTTGCGCGTAGCCCTCGCCGAGGCTGTCGAGCGGCTTGAAGTTGTGCTCCGGCTGCTTGGGATCGACCAGCACCGTGCCGCTGTTCTCCAGCAGCATCAAGTAACCGCTTTCGCCGAGTTTGATCTGTTTGACGATCTCGGTGAGCTGCTTGAGCGTCACGTCGATACTGACCACGCCGCCGTTGCTGCCGAGCTTGTTGTCGATGGTGCGCACGGTGCTGACATAGGTCGCATCGTCCTGCGCCCAGTAATAGGCGGCGGTGCGAAACGGCTTGCCGGGCTTGGCCTGCGCGGCCTTGTACCACGGGCGTTGACGCGGGTCGTAGTTGCTCAGCTTGGGATCGTCGGGCCAGGATACGTAGCCGCCGGCAGCGGTGCCGACGATTGCGTAGGCGTAGGCCGGGTGACTGTTGCCCAGATCCTGCAGAAAGGCGAAGACCTTCTTGTCCATCTCGCCCTGCGGAATGCTTTCGGCGTTGGCGCTCATGTAGGTCTTGAGGCTGTCGTCGGTGTTCTTGATCAGCGGTTGCGTCGCCAGGTAGTCGACGTTCTGGCTGATGCCGTCAAAGAAAAGCTGCATGGCGTTGCTGACCTGACGGATCTCGCGCCCGCTGCTGTCGACAAAATCGTCCCGTGCATCGCTGCGCAGGTTCAGTACCACCAGCGTGGCGACCAGCACCACGGGCAAGCAGGCGATGATTGCAAACGCCCAGGTCAACTTCTGTTTGATGTTCATCCGCGCTCCAGATTTTCTTGTAGGCCCACGCAGTGCAGATGACTCGCGGTTATTGGCAGCCGAAAAACGTTGTTTTCCACCCGTTTCCTTGAGTGCGACATCGAAGTTTTTTTGGAACGATTGTCGGACAAATTCCTCTGTCTCTGAGGAATTCGGCTGCCGGAGGGGGAAATTGAGGCTGGAATGGAAAATTCTTACGAGCTGCATGCGGCGGGATGTCAGATTCTGTCGCAAATGCCCTCAAGTCCTGTCGCCAACAACTTCGGCAGCCTCGGCTATGATTCGCAGCGGTCGATAAAGAGGCGGATCGGCCCGGTTTATCCGGCACAGTGTGTGCATCCACAGGTTCACAGGTCGGCAACCCCTCCCCGTGATGCGAGGATTGCCGTATAACGAATGACATTCGCGTGTTTGGTAATAAAGGACCCACAATAAAAGCTGATGAAGACTCCAAAACGCATTGAACCCCTGATCGAGGACGGTCTGGTCGACGAAGTGCTGCGTCCACTCATGAGTGGCAAAGAAGCAGCTGTTTATGTGGTGCGCTGCGGCAATCAGTTACGTTGCGCAAAGGTCTACAAGGAGGCGAACAAACGCAGTTTCCGCCAGGCGGCCGAGTATCAGGAAGGCCGCAAGGTTCGCAACAGCCGACAGGCCCGGGCGATGGCCAAGGGTTCCAAGTTCGGGCGCAAGGAAGCCGAAGACGCCTGGCAGAACGCCGAAGTCGCGGCGCTGTTCCGCCTGGCCAACGCCGGTGTGCGTGTGCCCAAGCCGTACGACTTCCTCGAAGGCGTGCTGCTGATGGAGCTGGTGGCCGATGAATACGGCGATGCCGCGCCGCGTCTGAACGATGTGGTGCTGGAGCCGGATCAGGCCCGCGAGTATCACGCGTTCCTGATTTCGCAGATCGTGCTGATGTTGTGTACCGGTCTGGTGCACGGTGACCTCTCGGAGTTCAACGTGCTGCTGACGCCGACAGGGCCGGTCATCATCGACCTGCCGCAAGCGGTGGACGCCGCCGGCAACAACCACGCGTTCAGCATGCTCGAGCGTGACGTCGGCAACATGGCTTCGTACTTCGGTCGCTTTGCCCCGGAGTTGAAGAAGACCAAGTACGCCAAGGAAATGTGGGCGTTGTACGAAGCGGGTACGTTGCACCCGGCCAGCGTGCTGACCGGCGAGTTCGACGATCCCGAGGACCTGGCCGATGTCGGCGGGGTGCTGCGCGAGATCGAAGCGGCGCGTCTGGATGAGGAGCGCAAGCAAGCCATCCGCGCGGCGGACGACGAGCCCAAGGGCAAGTCCGACGAACCGCCTCCGCCACCGTGGATGCAGTGAGCATCTGAAAAAGAAAACCCGGCTTCGGCCGGGTTTTACACATTCAAGGATTGATTGTGACCACCACCTCTCACAATGCCCGGCTGATCATCACGGCGCGGCTGATTTCCGATTTCGGCGCTTTCCTGAACATGGTTGCGCTGGCCACTTATGTCTATCTGCTGAGTAACAGCGCGATGAGCGTCGGGATCTTCCTGGCCAGTCGGGTGGGCGGCGGGATTTTTGCCAGCTTGATCGGCACGGCGTTTTATCGTCGATGCAGTAGCCGTCTGCCGTTGATTGCCTTCGATCTGTTGCGCGCCGCTGTGCTTGGGCTGTTGCTCATCGTGCCGGTCAGTCAGCAGGCGTTGTTGCTGCCGCTGATCGCGTTCGGTCTGGGCTTTGGTAATTCGATGTTCGCCATCGGCCTCAACAGCCAGTTGCCGCGCTTGATCGAGCCGGCGCAGTTGCTCAAGACCAATGCCTGGATCACGTCCGCCTCGTCCATGGCGATGGTCGGCGGCAGTCTGGTGTCCGGGCTGCTGGTCGCGGGATTTGGTTTTGAAACGGTGTTTGCGCTGAATGCGCTGACCTATCTGTTGGCGGCAGTGTTGATTGCGCCGCTGCGGTTCAGCGCACCGGAGCCGGTGGCCGAATCCAGCGCTAAACAGGGTGAATGGTCGGCTTTGCTGCAAGGCCTGCGCAGCGCTCCGGTGGTGGCCGCGATGCTGGCGGTGACCATGGCTGACACCCTTGGCAGCGCTGCTCACAACGTCGGTTTCCCGATCATTTCCAGACTGCTCACGCCGGACTCAGCCAGCACCACGCTGGGCCTGATGCTCGCGGTCTGGGCCGCCGGCAAACTGCTTGGTGCGCGAATCGCCAGTCGCCTGAACGGCTCGGAAAACATCCATCTGGAGCGCCGCTATTTCGGCGGCGTGCTGCTGATGTCCTGCGGCTTCATCCTGATGTTCCAGCAGCACAGCGTCGTCGGTCTGTTGCTGTTTTCGCTGCCGGCCGGATTGGGCGACGGGTTCTCGGAAGTCGGCCTGATGTCACGGCTGCAACGGGAACCGGAGCCCCTGCGCCTGCCGATCTTCAGCTTCCTGACGCTGTTGCAGATGACCGGGTTCGGCGTCGGCATGCTGATCGCCGCACCGTTCTATGAGTGGTGGGCGCCGGGTGCCGTGGTGCTGTTGTTCCACGGCATTCCCCTCGCCACAGTGCTGTCGATGAAAATCCTGTTGCTCAGGCGCGGGCGGGTTGCGCGCAGCAGCCCGACGCCAGTTCCTTGAGGATCGGGCAGTCCGGGCGATGGTCGCCGTGGCAGTGCTCGACCAGATCCTGCAGGGTGTCGCGCAGTTCGCCGAGTTCGCGGATCTTCTGATTCAGCTCGTCGATGTGCTGGCGGGCCAGGGCCTTCACATCGGCGCTGGCGCGCTGGCGATCCTGCCAGAGGGTCAGCAGCTTGCCGACTTCCTCCAGCGAAAAGCCCAGGTCCCGCGAACGCTTGATGAATGCCAGCGTGTGCAGGTCATCGTCACCGTAGACGCGATAGCCGCTGTCGGTGCGATGGGCAGCCTTGAGCAGACCGATCGACTCGTAATAACGGATCATCTTCGCGCTCAGGCCACTGTGGCGGGCCGCTTGGCCGATGTTCATCGGTTGTCCTCCAGATCCTCGGGTTTCCAGGTTTTCAACAGTAGCGCATTGCTCACCACGCTGACGCTCGACAGGGCCATCGCCGCGCCGGCCAGCACCGGATTGAGGAAGCCGAACGCCGCCAGTGGAATGCCGATCAGGTTGTAGACGAAGGCCCAGAACAGGTTCTGGCGGATCTTCGCGTAGGTCTTGCGGCTGATCTCCAGCGCGGCCGGCACCAGCCGAGGATCGCCGCGCATCAGGGTGATGCCGGCGGCGTGCATCGCCACGTCGGTGCCACCGCCCATGGCGATGCCGATGTCGGCAGCGGCCAGTGCCGGGGCGTCGTTGATGCCGTCGCCGACCATGGCCACGACGCCGGTTTTTTTCAGCTCGGCGACGGTGGCTGCTTTTTCCGCCGGCAGCACTTCGGCGTGGACGTTTTCGATGCCCAGCGCTTCGGCCACCACCCGTGCGCTGCCGCGGTTGTCGCCGGTCAGCAGGTGGCTGTGGATGTGCTGGGCGGCCAGTTGTTGCACCGCGTGCAGCGCGCCGGGCTTGAGGGTGTCGCCGAAGGCGAACAGACCGAGTACGCGGGGCGCCGGACTTTGCTCGATCAACCACGACAGCGTGCGACCTTCGGTTTCCCAGGCCTTGGCGGATTCGCTCAGGTTTCCGGCGTTCAGACCGCTTTCTTCCAGCAAGCGCCGGTTGCCCAGCGCCAGGCGCCGGCCGTCGAGGCTGCCGGCGATGCCGCGCCCGGTCAGAGACTGGCTGTCGCTCACATCCGGTACGTTCAGGCTGCGTTCGGCACAGGCATCCAGCACCGCTTTGGCCAGCGGATGCTCGCTGCCGCGTTGCAGCGCGCCGGCCGCTGTCAGCAGGGCGTTTTCGTCACCGTCGATCGCACTGAAATGCGCAATGCGCGGCGTGCCGGAGGTCAGGGTGCCGGTCTTGTCGAACACCACGGCGCTGACTTCATGGGCACGTTCCAGTGCTTCGGCATCCTTGATCAGAATCCCGTGCCGCGCGGCCACGCCGGTGCCAGCCATGATCGCGGTCGGTGTCGCCAGGCCGAGGGCGCAGGGGCAGGCGATCACCAGCACTGCGACGGCATTGATCAACGCGGTTTCCAGCGGCGCGCCGTACAGCCACCAGCCGATCAGCGTGGCCAGGGCCAGCAGCAACACGGTCGGCACGAACACCTGACTGACTTTATCCACCAGTTTCTGGATCGGTGCTTTCGCGGCCTGGGCGTCCTCCACCAGGCGGATGATCCGCGCCAGCACGCTTTCCGCGCCGAGCGCCGTGGTGCTCACGAGCAAGCGACCTTCGCCATTGATTGCCCCGCCGGTAACCTTGTCGCCCGGTTGTTTGGGTACCGGCAGGCTTTCGCCACTGATCAACGCTTCGTCAGCGTGGCTCTGGCCTTCCAGCACTTCGCCGTCCACCGGGAAGCGTTCACCGGGTTTGACCAATACGAGGTCACCGAGGCGCAGGGCGCTGATGGCGACGTCCTGTTCGCGGCCATCGATGACTTGAATCGCCCGCTCCGGGCGCAACGCTTCCAGTGCGCGGATGGCGCTGGCGGTCTGGCGTTTGGCGCGGCTTTCCAGGTATTTGCCGAGCAGCACCAGAGCGATGACCACCGCCGAGGCTTCGAAATACAGGTGCGGCATGCGTCCGTCAGCAGTCGCCCATTCATAGAGACTCAGGCCATAACCGGCGCTGGTGCCCAGCGCGACCAGCAAGTCCATGTTGCCGGCGCCGGCGCGTACGGCTTTCCACGCCGCCACATAAAAACGCGCACCGAAGATGAATTGCACCGGAGTGGCGAGGGCGAACTGCGCCCAGGCCGGGAGCATCCAGTGAATGCCGAACGGTTGCAGCAGCATCGGCAACACCAGCGGCAAGGCGAGGGCGATGGCGCAGATCAGCGCCCAGCGTTCATGGTTCAGGCGTTGCTGGCGATTGTCGGATTGTGGATGTTCGAGTTCGAAGAGACTGGCCGAATAGCCGGCTTTGCTCACGGCGGCGATCAGGGTTTGCGGATCGACCGCGCCGAGCAATTCGAGATGAGCACGTTCATTGGCGAGGTTGACGCTGACGCTTTTCACCCCCGGCACTTTATTCAGGGCACGTTCGACACGACCGACGCAGGACGCGCAGGTCATGCCGTCGATGTTCAATTCCACGGTTTGCTGCGGCACGCTGTAACCGGCGCGTTCGACCGCCTCCATCAGCGCCGGCAGGCTGTCGCCGGGGGCCTGCACCCGAGCCTGTTCGGTGGCGAGGTTGACGCTGACGGCGCTGGCGCCGCTGACTTTGCTCAACGCCCGCTCGACACGACCGGCGCAACTGGCGCAGGTCATGCCGCTGATGGGCAGATCGAACGTGATGGAATCGGACATCGGTCGTACTCCCTGTAGAAGATGCCTACAGGATCAACCTTGCCATGCTGGCAAGGTCAAGCGCCAGTTTCCGCTACCGGCTGCTCGCTTGTTCGCCTGATCGTTCCCACGCTCCGCGTGGGAATGCAGCCGGGGACGCTCTGCGTCCCAAAGCGTGACGCAGAGCGTCACAAGAGGCATTCCCACGCAGAGCGTGGGAACGAGCGGCAGGCCTTAGTAACCGAGGCCGGTCGGCTTGAGGTACATGCCTTCCTGGTTCATCGCGATGCGGAATTTCAGGATGTCGCCGGCATGCAGTCTGATCTCCTGCGAGCCCGGCGCGAGCATGCCCGGGTTGCAGCCCGGCATTTGTCCCGGCAGCAGTTTAAGGCGCAGCGAGACATTGCCCGGCGGCAGGTTGAACGACGTGCTTTGCTCCTGGAACAGGCGCGCCGACAGTTGATCCTGGATATACACGCCGATTTCGCACGAGGTCGCGACTTCCAGGCGCTCGCGGGAAATGATCAGCACCCCGTAATCTTCCCCGGCGGCATGCACCGAAGGGATCGCGGCAAAGAGGCTGAGAAAGCCAAACAGGCTGAAAGCTGACCAGCGCATGGCTGAATCTCCTGAATTCATGTCATTGATGCATGCAGCTTGGCCGAGCGCGGCGACGATTGCCAGCCCGGCAGTTTTTTGCAGAACTTGACCTTGCCATCGTGGCAAGCCCGAAACTGCCGGCAACCTCACTCAAAGGAGTCATTCCATGCAAGTGTTCACTGTTGAAGGCATGTCCTGCGGTCACTGTGTCAAAGCCGTCACCCAAGCAGTGCAGAGCAAGGATCCGGCCGCCAGCGTGCGGGTCGATCTGGCGGCGAAGGAAGTCGGCGTCGAAAGTGCGCTGAGTGCCGAGCAGGTGATCGAGGCGATCAGCGAAGAAGGCTACGCCATCAAACTCGCCTGATCTTTTTAATAGTTAGCGAGCTACCGGAATGTTCAAGGCGTCCTCGCGCGGCTAGACTGTCGGGCTGAACTCAACTCAACTCCCCGCCCGACCTGGACGCCTGATGAACTTCCGTACCCTTCTGATTCTCGGTGCCCTGACCGCTTTCGGTCCGTTGGCGATCGACTTCTATCTACCCGCGTTTCCCACCATGGCGCTGGCGTTCGGCACCGACGAGAAACACGTCCAGCTGACGCTGTCGGCTTACTTCTTCGGCCTGTCCATCGGTCAACTGGCTTACGGGCCGTTGGCGGATCGCTTCGGCCGGCGGATTCCGTTGCTGATCGGTCTCACGCTGTTCACGCTGGCGTCAGTGGCCTGCGCCTATGCGCCGAATCTGGAATGGCTGATCGGAGCGCGGCTCGTGCAGGCGCTGGGTGGTTGTGCGGGGATGGTGATTGCCCGGGCGGTGGTCAGCGACAAGTGCGACGCGGTGGGTTCGGCGAAAGTCTTCTCGCAGTTGATGCTGGTGATGGGGCTGGCCCCGATTCTGGCGCCGATGCTCGGCGGTCTGCTGGTCAACACGACGGGGTGGCAGTCGATCTTCCTGGTGCTGACGGTGTTCAGTGCCCTCGCTGGATTGGCGGTGGCCCTCGGTCTGCCGGAAAGTCTGCCGGCGCATGTTCCGCGTCAGCCGCTGTCCGGCGCTTTGCGTCAGTACGGCCGGCTGCTGGCTGATCCGGTCTACATGGGCCATGCCCTGACCGGCGGCATCGCCATCGCCGGGATGTTTGCCTACATCGCCGGCTCGCCGTTCATTTTCATCAAGTTGTATGGCGTACCGGCCGAGCATTTCGGCTGGCTGTTCGGTACCAACGCCGCAGGGTTCATTCTTGTTGCACAGGTCAACGCGCGACTGTTGGCCAAGCGTGGCCCAGCGTTTCTGCTATCGCGAGCGGTCTGGGTTTACTTCGGTGCCGGGCTGACGCTTCTTGCGGTCAGCTCTTTGCACACCGAGGCGCTGTGGCCATTGCTGATTCCGTTGTTCATCTGCGTGGCCAGCCTGGGCTGCATCAGCCCCAATGCGGCGGCGTGTGCGATGAACGGGCAGGGTGGTCGCGCCGGCAGTGCTTCAGCGTTGCTCGGCAGCATGCAGTTCAGCGTCGCCGCCGGGGCTTCGGCGCTGGTGGGGATCCTGCACGATGGCACCGCCGTGCCGATGGCCATCGTCATCAGCTTGTGTGGCTTGCTGGTGGTGTGCGCAGCGACGCTCACCCGGCGCATACAGAATGCCCGGGCGCTGGCAAAGGCGCAGGCTGAAATCTAAGACGAATTGCCTCAGCCGACAGCGCGCTGCTGGCCGGGGTCGGGAATCTGATGGGGCGCGCAGATACGCGCTTCGAGGGTGCGAGTGAAGGCGCGAGCTTCGGCCTCACTGCGGAAGGTCACGGCGTGCTGGTCGAGACGAACTTGCCACTGGGACTTTGCCACTTCTTTTATCAGGATCTTCATTGCTGACCTCCCGTACGTAAAAGATTGCATCGCAGAGGACTCGATTGTAGTCCTGAATACGATCGCAATTGTGACAAGGGTCAAGCATCTGACTGACGGCAAAAAAACACCGCAGCCCCCGAGCCAGCCACATCGGAGGCTGGAGAAGGCTGCGGTCTTGCGAGTTTTAGAAACCTTCTAAAACAATTTTCCCCTTGGCCTTGCCACTTTCCAGCAGTTCATGGGCGCGGCGCAGGTTGCTCGCGTTGATCGTGCCGAAGTGCTCGCCGACCGTTGTTTTCAAGGTGCCGCTGTCGATCAGCCCGGCCACCCGGTTGAGCAGTTTGTGCTGCTCGATCATGTCCGGCGTTTCGAACAGCGAGCGGGTGTACATGAACTCCCAGTGCAGCGACAGGCTCTTGCGCTTGAGCTTGGTCACGTCCAGCGCCTTCGGATCGTCGATCAGCGCCAGTTTGCCTTGCGGCGCCAGGGCTTCGACCAGTTGGTCCAGGTGCTGGTCGGTCTGGGTCAGGCTGGCAACGTGGGTGACGTGGGTGACACCGGCGCGTTTCAGTTCTTCGCTCAACGGCTGGCTGTGATCAATCACCAGGTCAGCACCCAACTCGGTCACCCAGTCGCGGGTCTCAGGGCGAGAGGCGGTGCCAATCACCTTGAGCCCGGTCAACTGGCTGGCGAGTTGGGTGAGGATCGAACCGACGCCGCCCGCCGCACCGACGATCAGCAGGCTCTGGCCTTCATCGGTATTGCCTTCGCGAATCTGCAGGCGTTCGAACAGCAATTCCCAAGCGGTAATCGCGGTCAGCGGCAGAGCAGCGGCTTCGGCGAAACCGAGGGTTTTTGGCATATGGCCGACGATCCGCTCATCCACCACGTGCAGTTCGCTGTTGCCACCGGCCCGGGCGATGGAGCCGGCGTAGAACACCTTGTCGCCGGCCTTGAACAAGGTCACTTCACTGCCGACCGACTTGACCACACCGGCCACGTCCCAGCCCAGCACCTTGGCGGCGCCGCCTTCCGGCGCGACGTTCTGGCGAACCTTGGTGTCCACCGGGTTGACCGAAATCGCTTTGACTTCCACCAGCAGGTCGCGCGGGCCGGCTACCGGCTCTGGCAGTTCGATGTCTTGCAGGGATTTTTCGTCGCTGATCGGGAGCGAGGCGTAATAGACGATGGCTTTCATGGCGAACTCCGAAAGTGAATAAAGGAAGGTTTCAGGCGATGACGCGCAGGCGCTTGAGTTCGAAGTGTTCGAGGAACGCCTCGGCCTTGCTGCGGAAATGCTGGATATGGGCGCTGGCATCATGGGCTTGCAGGGCTTCGTCGCTGGCCCACTGCTCGATCATGTAGAAGGCCAGCGGGTTGGCCAGATCCTGGTGCAGTTCGTATTGACCGCAACCGGCTTCGGCGCGGGTCGGTTCGATCAGGGCACGCAGGTGATGTTCGAGGGCGTTCTGCTGGCCAGGTCGGGCAATCAGGGTGGCGATGGCGGTGAAAGGCTGGGACATGTTCGACTCCGGGACGGGATGAATTCGATGGATGGCATGATTGGCTATTTCTGCCGGAGATAAAACCGGCTAAAAGAGCAGTCTCTTTCAATATTTTTTTGATAATCGGGGCTGACGATGCTGCGTTTCGATGACTTGCAGTTGTTTGTCCGGGCGGCGGATCTGGGCAGCCTGTCGGCGGCGGCGCGGGTAATGGACATGTCCGCCGCCGTGGCCAGTGCCGCGCTCAAGCGGATCGAGCAACAACTGGGCGCACGGCTGTTGGCACGCTCCACTCGCAGTTTGCGGCTGACGGCTGAAGGTGAAGGGTTTCTCGAATACGCCCGGGCGGCGCTGAGCAACCTTGATGAGGGTCGCCGCCTGCTGGCCAGCGGGCAGGATCAGGTCAGCGGAATTCTGCAGCTGTCGGCGCCCTCGGATTTCGGGCGCAACTTGCTGTTGCCGTGGCTCGATGATTTTCAGCGCGAACACCCGAAACTGACGGTGCGCCTGCTGCTGGGTGACCGCATCGCCGACCTGTTTCGCCAGCCGGTGGACATCGCCTTGCGCTACGGCGAGCCGGAGGATTCCAGTCTGGTGGCGTTGCCGATTGCCCCGCACAACCGACGGGTGCTGTGTGCATCACCGGCCTACCTGGCCCGGCACGGCGAACCGCTGCATCTGGAACAGCTCGCACAGCACAACTGCCTGCTTTATATGCTCGGAGGCCGGGTGCACGACCATTGGAGTTTCCACGACGGCAAGCGCGAGGTCGGCCTGACCGTCAGTGGCGACCGCTTCAGTGACGACGCCGATGTGGTGCGCCTTTGGGCTGTGGCGGGAGCCGGCATCGCTTACAAGTCGTGGCTCGATGTGGCCGGTGATGTGCTGGCGGGACGGCTGAAAGTGCTGTTGCCGGAGCTGCTCTGCGAACGCGCTCCGCTGAATCTGCTGTGCGCCCATCGCGCACAATTGAGTAAGCCGGTGAACCTTCTGAGGGAGATGCTCGCCAGCCGTTGCGCCGAATTGAGTAGCCGTTTTCCCGTTTTCCAGAAGTCTGACCATTAGTCGCAGGTAAATAGCGAAATTTCTCTCAGGAACAATCACCAACCACGGCCGCTCCGGCGCAGGACGGCGCGAGCAACCCGCTTATACTAGCGGCCGCCTGATGCCCGCACCAAAAGGCCGATGCGAGAACGATCAGACCGCAACCGGCCGGGTAGGGACGAGGGTCGCGACAGTGCTGCGGTTTCCTTGCTGCGGCGCGCTGCCTCGCTTGGGCTCAAGGTATTTTGCGCGCCTTGGCCGACGACTGATTACTGGTCAAGATGTCTATGAGCTGTAGACGATACGATTCAACAGGGAGTGAATAGATGGAACATGCACCTTGCATCAGCCAGATCGCCACGTTGCTGGCCGATCCCAAACGCAGCGCAATGATGTGGGCGCTCATGGATGGCTCGGCGCGGCAGACCGAGGAGCTGGCGTTGCTGGCGGGGCTATCGCCGTCATCGGCCAGTGCGCATCTGGGGCGCTTGTCCGCTGGCGGTCTGTTGAAGGTCGAGGCGCGCGGTCGCAAACGCTTCTTCCGCCTGGCGGCTCCCGAAATCGGCGCGGCCATCGAAGCGCTGGCCAGCGCCACGTTGGCCAGCGCTCCACGAGAAATCCCCGACGTATTCAAGCGTGCCTCGCCGGTCGTCAGACCCCAGGCGGCGCCTTCGTCACTGCTTCGCGCGCGGTTTTGCGACGACCATCTGGGTGGAACGCTGGCCGCCGACCTGTACCAGCGCCTGCTCGACGCCGGCTGGATCGAGCAGCTTGAACATAGAGTGGTGGTCACGCACAAAGGCTCGACACAACTGGCCGGGCGCGGGGTGTACATCCAGGCGCTGGCCCACCGCAACGCTCAGGTGGCGTGCGCCTGCCCGGACTGGAGCGAGCGTCGCCCGCACATGGGGGGCTCGCTGGGCGCGGCGTTGCTGCAGCTGTTCATGCAGTCGGGCTGGCTGGTGCTGCCCAACGATTCCAGAGCCTTGCAACTGACGGCGGCGGGCCAGCGGGAAATTCACCGGTTTGCCTGTGAAACCGAGCTGGAAATGGCGTTGTAGAGCGCTTTCTTCCACGGAACAGCAACTGAACGTCGCCAACGGCTGCGAACACGTCGCATCTGGCACAGGCGCGCAACCGCTATCGCGCACACTCGATCCGGGGACTTTTCGGATTGAGGAGGTGGCATGGACACGGGAAACTTCAGCGCGGCAGATCGACTGGAGCGCCTGCCAGTCAGCGGTTATCACCGGATCATCTTCATCATCATCGCCCTGGCGTTTTTTTTCGACTCCATGGATCTGGCGATGATGACCTTCCTGCTCGGCTCGATCAAAGCCGAGTTCGGCCTGAGCAGTGCGCAGGCTGGCCTGCTGGCCAGTTCGAGTTTTTTCGGCATGGTGCTGGGGGCGTCGCTGTCCGGATTGCTGGCGGATCGGTTCGGCCGCAAACCGGTGTTCCAGTGGAGCATCGTCTTGTGGGGACTGGCCAGTTACCTGTGTTCCACGGCGCAGACGGTCGAGAGCCTGACGCTGTTTCGCATCCTGCTGGGAATCGGCATGGGTATGGAGTTTCCGATTGCCCAGTCGATGTTGTCGGAGTTGATTCCTGCACAGCGTCGGGGTCGTTACATCGCCTTGATGGACGGTTTCTGGCCGCTGGGTTTCGTCGCGGCGGGCGTGCTGTCGTATTTCCTGCTGCCGTTGATTGGCTGGCGCGACATCTTTCTGGTGCTGGCGGTGCCGGCAGTGTTCGTGCTGGCGATCCGCTTTTTCATTCCCGAGTCGCCGCGCTGGCTGGAACAGGCCGGCAAGCATGACGCGGCGGACAAAGTGTTGCGCGGGATCGAGGCGCGGGTACAGGCCTCACTCGGTGGTGCTGCATTGCCGGAGCCGGTTCGTCTGCCACGCAGCGTGTCCCCGCC
The DNA here is from genome assembly GCF_039695385.1 of Pseudomonas sp. 9.2(2024). Taxonomy (NCBI): domain Bacteria; kingdom Pseudomonadati; phylum Pseudomonadota; class Gammaproteobacteria; order Pseudomonadales; family Pseudomonadaceae; genus Pseudomonas; species Pseudomonas sp. 9.2(2024). The sequence goes on from NZ_CP155585.1 coordinate 1,024,684, forward strand.
GGGCCATTTCCTTTCGGCACTCAAACAGATCTGGTCACCGCTGTATCGCCAGCGCACGACGATGATCTGGAGCCTGTGGTTCTTTGCGTTGCTCGGCTTTTACGGTCTGACGTCCTGGCTCAGTGCGTTGTTGCAACAGTCGGGTTTCGCCGTGACGCAGTCGGTGTATTACACGGTGCTGATTTCCCTCGGCGGGATTCCCGGCTTCCTGATGGCGGCCTGGCTGGTGGAACGTTGGGGACGCAAGCCGGTGTGCATCGTCACGTTGCTCGGCGGCGGGGTGATGGCGTTTCTGTACGGACAAAGCGCGGTGTTTGGCGGCAACGTGGCGCTGCTGATCGGCACGGGCCTGTTGATGCAGTTTTTCCTGTTCGGCATGTGGGCGGTGCTCTACACCTACACGCCGGAACTGTATCCGACCTCGGCGCGGGCGACGGGCTCGGGGTTCGCCTCGGCCATCGGGCGCGTGGGGTCGTTGCTCGGGCCGTTGGTCACCGGGCTGGTGTTTCCGATTACCGGGCAGGGCGGGGTGTTTGCGCTGGGGGCGCTGTGCTTTGCGATTGCGGCGGGAGTGGTGTGGCTGTTCGGGATGGAGACCCGGGGCAAGACGTTGGAAGAGCTGACTGAAGCAGTTGTGCGCTGAGACCTGAAAAGCCGTTCGAACACGGGCGTGTTCGAACGGCTTTGTACTGTTACGGTTTTACCAACCGCGCATCCAGGCTGTTCTGCGCCAGGCGCTTGGCCTGATCCTGGGTCATGCCCAGGTGAGTGTGCAGCGCGTGGAAGTTCTCGGTCACGTAACCGCCGAAGTACGCCGGGTCATCGGAGTTCACCGTGACCTTCACGCCACGCTCGAGCATGTCGAGGATGTTGTGCTGCGACATGTGATCGAACACGCAGAGCTTGGTGTTCGACAGCGGGCATACGGTCAGCGGGATCTGCTCGTCGATGATCCGCTGCATCAGGCGCTCGTCTTCGATGGCGCGCACGCCATGGTCGATACGCTGGATTTTCAGCAGGTCGATGGCTTCCCAAATGTACTCCGGCGGACCTTCTTCGCCAGCGTGGGCGACGGTCAGGAAACCTTCGTGACGGGCACGATCGAACACGCGCTGGAACTTGCTCGGCGGGTGACCCATTTCGGAACTGTCCAGACCTACGGCGACAAATGCATCACGGAACGGCAACGCCTGGTCGAGGGTTTTCTGCGCTTCGTCTTCGCTCAGGTGACGCAGGAAACTCAGGATCAAACCGCTGGTGATGCCCAGTTGCTGCTCGCCGTCTTTCAGCGCGGCGGCGATGCCGTTGAGCACCACTTCGAACGGGATGCCACGGTCGGTGTGGGTCTGCGGATCGAAGAACGGTTCGGTGTGGATCACGTTCTGTTCTTTGCAGCGCAGCAGGTAGGCCCAGGTCAGGTCGTAGAAATCCTGGGAGGTGCGCAGCACATCGGCGCCCTGGTAATACAGGTCGAGGAATTCCTGCAGATTGTTGAAGGCGTAAGCCTTGCGCAGGGTTTCGACATCGCTCCACGGCAGGGCGATCTTGTTGCGTTCGGCCAGGGCGAACAGCAGTTCGGGCTCCAGCGAGCCTTCGAGGTGCAGGTGCAGTTCGGCCTTGGGCAGGGCGTTGAGCCAGTCGTACATATTCTTTTCTCATCAGGTGCAATGACGGCATTCTACAGATGCCCGCCGAAACAATTGGCAAAACCTGACCAACCGATCCATCACACCGCTTCTTGGTCCCGGCGATAGGCGTAGGTATCGGCGAAGCGCGACAGCAGGAATTCGGCGCAGGTGGTGGTCGGATATTTCGCCGGATGCTGTGCGTCCTGGCAACCGGGCAGGCACTCGATACGCGTGTCAGGGTGCGGTTCTGCGAAGAACGGCATCGAGTAGCGATCCACGCCGAGCGGGCTGATCACCCGGTGCGGGGTCGAGCGATAACGGTCGTTGCTCCAGCGCGCCATCATGTCGCCAAGGTTGACCACGAACGTGCCGTCGATGGGCGGTGCGTCGATCCACTGGCCTTTGACGTTTTTCACCTGCAAGCCGCCGGCGGCATCCTGATACAACAACGTGATGCAGCCGTAATCGGTGTGCGCGCCGGCACCTTGCTGTTCGGCGGAACTGGCGGTGTGGCGCGGCGGGTAATGGATCATCCGCAGCACGCTGACCGGCTCGTTGAAGCGTGTGTCGAAGAAGTCGCGCTCGATGCCCAGCGCTAACGTCATGGCCCGCAACAGGGTTTGCGCGAGTGCCTGCATGTCGAGGTAATGCTGCTCCATCAGTGTTTCCCAACCGGGAATCGCCGGATGACGGTTGGGGCCTCGCAACGGTTTTTCCGCCAGCACCTCGGGATGATCGGCCGGCAGGTGCAAGCCCATGTCGAAGGTTTCCTTGAGGTCGCTGGGTTTGTCCGGGTCGAGTTGTTCGGTAGCGATGGCGCCGTAGCCGCGATGATGGACGGTCCGGGTGATGTCGATCTTGAGCTTTTCCGCGGTCGGCAATGCAAAGAAGCGCCGGGCGTGAGCGAGCAGGGATTCGATGCGCTGCGCAGAAATCGGGTGGCCCTTGATGTAGAAAAAGCCCCATTCGCGGCAGGCGTGGTCGATCTGTTCGGCGACGGCGGGCCAGGCGTTCTGGTCGTCGGAGTAGAGCGGCGAGATGTCGATGATCGGAAGTTGGTTCATTTCGAATGCTCTTTAATGATCGTTCCCACGTCGAGGCGTCGAACCGTCCGCGTGGGAATGCCTCAATGGACGCTCCGCGTCCGCTTTCGGCAGGGACGCGGAGCGTCCCGGGCTGCATTCCCACGCGGAGCGTGGGAACGATCACAGGGTAGATGTTGGAATTTACTTCGGCATCTCGGCCTTCATGCCTTCGACGTAGTAGTTCATCGACGCCAGTTCGGCGTTGGTGGCGCTGACCCCCGCCGGGATTTTCTCGACGCCGGCCTGATCCTTGATCGGCCCGGTGAACGGTTGCAGGGCGCCGCTCTTGATGTCGGCGATGATCTGCTCGGCTTCGGCCTTCACCGGTGCCGGCACCAGATCGCTGATCGGCAGTTCGACCGTGCCCTCCTTCAAACCGCCCCAGTAGTCCTGGGATTTCCAGTTGTGGTCGATCACGCTCTGGGTCGCCTGAATGTAGTGCGGCGCCCAGTCGTTGACGATCGAGGTCAGCACCGCTTTCGGCCCGAAGTGCGCCATGTCCGAAGCGTAGCCCACGGCATACACACCGCGTCGCTCGGCGGCCTGGATCGGCGCCGGGCTGTCGGTGTGCTGGAACACCACGTCCACGCCCTGATCGATCAGCGCGTTGGCGGCATCGGCCTCTTTGCCGGGATCGAACCACGAGTTGACCCATACCACTTTGATCTCGGTGCCGGGGTTGTACTTGTTCAAGGCCAGCTGGATGGCGTTGATGTCGCGGATCACTTCGGGGATCGGGAACGAGGCGACGTAACCGATCTTTTTGGTCTTGGTCATCTTCGCCGCGAGGAAGCCACCGACGTAACGGCCCTCGTAGGTGCGCGCGAGATAGGTGCCGAGGTTCTTGTCCTGCTTGTAGCCGGTGGCGTGTTCGAAGGTCACCTTGGGAAACTGTTTGGCGACTTTCACCGTTGGGTTCATGTAGCCGAAAGAGGTGGTGAAGATCAGGTCGTAATTGTCCTTGGCCATGTTGCGGATCACCCGCTCGGCATCGGCGCCTTCGGCGACGTTTTCCACGTAGTTGGTGGTGATCTGCGTGCCGAGTTTTTCCGCCAGCGCCTTGCGCCCCTGTTCATGCTGATACGTCCAGCCGTGGTCGCCGATGGGGCCGATGTAGACGAAACCGACTTTCAGTGGATCGGCGGCACTGGCGCTCAGGCTGAGGCCAAGGCCCATGGCGATGCACAGCAGTGTTTGCAGTGGACGTTTTTGCATGAACGCGAACTCCCTTTTGTTGTGTGTGGGGAGGGCAATGCAAAAGACTGACCAAGCGGACAACAAATCGAGTCGAAATCGCGGCGGGGCCTTCGCGAGCAAGCTCGCTCCCATGTGGCAACACGTTGATCAGTGGGAGCGAGCCTGCTCGCGATGAGGCCGGCCGGGCCGAAAAAAGTGCATGTCCGTACAAGGACGCCATCCACTGGTGCGCTAAGGTGTAACGAAACGTTAGCGCCGCCCCGCAGTCAGTAGCTCATTCGCACTCTTCGGCAAAAAGGCCCGTCATGTTCACCATCCTCAAGCAAGAAAGCTTTCTGCTGTTGGCCGTCATTGCCACCTGTGTTGCGTATCCGCTGGAGCACTGGCTGCTGCACAGCGGCCAGATCGTCGCGCTGACGGCCGGGCTGGTGCTGATCGCGTTCATCGTCGCCGCCTCGATGCGCGTCGCCCATCAGGCCGAACTGCTCGCGGAAAAAGTCGGCGATCCTTACGGCACGATGATCCTGACCCTCGCCGCCGTGCTGGTGGAAGTGGTGATCCTGGCGATCATGATGAGCAACGAAGCCTCGCCGACCCTGGTGCGCGACACGATCTATTCGGCGGTGATGCTCGACATCAACGGCATCCTCGGCCTCGCCGCGCTGATGGGCGGGATCAAGCATGGTGAGCAGTCCTACAACGATGACTCGGCCCGCAGCTACAGCGTGATGATCCTCACCGCCATGGGCGTGTCGATGGTGGTGCCGGAGTTCATCCCCGAGGCCAACTGGAAAATCTATTCGGCCTTCACCATCGGCGCGATGGTGCTGCTTTATGCGTTGTTCCTGCGCATGCAGGTCGGGCCGCACAGCTACTTTTTCAGCTACAGCTACCCGGACAAACGTCGCAAGAAAGAGCCCGTGGAACAAGAGCCGAAACCGGTCAGCCTGGCGCTGTCGATCGGCATTCTGGTGTTCGGTGTGGTGGTGATCGGCGCACTGGCCGAGGTGATGTCCAAGACTCTCGATCTGGGTCTGGAAGGGACGGGCGCACCGCCGGTCATCACGGCGATTCTGGTGGCGGCGATTTCCGCGGCGCCGGAGATTCTGACTGCGTTACGCGCGGCGTTGGCCAACCGCATGCAGTCGGTGGTCAACATTGCGATGGGCGCTTCGTTGTCGACGGTGATCCTGACGGTGCCGGTGATGGAGGCGATGGCGCTCTACACGGGGCAGCCGTTTCAGATGGCGATGACGCCGGTGCAGACGGTGATGATCTTTATCACGCTGATCGTCAGCGCGATCAACCTCAATGACGGCGAGACCAATGCGATTGAGGGCATGACGCACTTTGTGCTGTTTGCGACGTTCATCATGTTGTCGCTGCTGGGGTTGTGATTGATCGTTCCCACGCGGAGCGTGGGAACGATCAGAGGGGGGAGATCAGGTGCCGGCAATCAACTGCCGAGCCGCTTGGCTGTGATCGGCAATCAGGCCTTTGAGATCCAGCCCTTCAACCTGCCCGTCAACCACACGCCACTTGCCGCCGACCATCACGCGATCCGCTCGGTCCGCACCGCACAACAGCAACGCCGAAATCGGGTCATGGCTGCCGGAGAAGCGCAGTTCATCCAGTTTGAACAACGCCAGATCCGCCTGCTTGCCCACCGCCAGTTCACCGATATCGGTACGGCCCAACAGGCTCGCCGAACCCTTGGTCGCCCAGCCCAGCACACGTTCCGGAGTGATCTTTTCGGCGCCATAGCGCAGGCGCTGGATGTACAGAGCCTGACGCGCTTCGAGGATCATGTTCGAGGCATCGTTGGACGCCGAGCCATCCACACCGATACCGAACAACGCGCCGGCATCGGTCAGATCGATACTCGGGCAGATGCCGGACGCCAGACGCATGTTCGAGCTCGGGCAATGGCAGATACCGGTGCCGGCCGCGCCGAGGCGGGCAATCTCGTCGGGGTTGAAATGGATGCCGTGGGCCAGCCAGGTGCGCGGGCCGAGCCAGCCGACGCTGTCCAGATAATCCACGGTGCGCAGGCCGAAGCGTTGCAGGCAGAAGTCTTCTTCGTCGAGGGTTTCGGCGAGGTGGGTGTGCAGACGCACATCAAGCTTGTTCGCCAGTTCGGCGCTGGCGGACATGATTTCCGGGGTCACCGAGAACGGCGAACACGGCGCCAGAGCGATCTGGATTTGCGCGCCGTCGCCACGTTCGTGGTACTCGTGAATCAGGCGCTGGCTGTCGTCGAGAATCACCTGGCCTTCCTGCACGGTCTGCTGCGGAGGCAGGCCGCCGTCCTTCTCGCCGAGGCTCATCGAACCGCGGGTGAGCATCGCGCGCATGCCCAGTTCGCGCACGGTTTCGACTTGCACGTCGATGGCGTTTTCCAGACCATCCGGGAACAGGTAATGGTGGTCGGCGGCGGTGGTGCAACCCGACAACAGCAACTCGGCCAGCGCGACTTTGGTGGCGAGGGCGAGTTTTTCAGGCGTCAGGCGCGCCCACACCGGGTAGAGGGTTTTCAGCCACGGGAACAACGGCTGATTGACCACCGGCGCCCAGGCGCGGGTCAGGGTCTGATAGAAGTGATGATGGGTGTTGATCAGGCCCGGCAGGATCACGTGTTCACGGGCGTCGAACACTTCATTGCATGGGGCGGAAGGTTGCTGGCCGGCGCCGAGCACTTCGGTGATCACACCGTCTTGCAGCACCAGACCGCCACGGGCATCGAGACCGTTGGCCGTGAAAATGGCGAGGGGATTTTTTAACCAGGTACGGGTCGCAGGCATTGTGGCCGGCTCCTCTGAAAGTGGGGTTCAGGGTTGCCAGCTCAGTGTTGCCCTGTCTGCTGATCCAGGGTCGCCGCGAAGGACGAGGTGCGGAGTTTCGAACAAAATGTTGCGACGGGCAAGCCCGACCCGACCAGACACCGGGATAACCCTGTGGGAGCGAGCGCCCACAGGGTTCAGTGATTACCAGGGAATGGTTTCACCCTTGTAGTTCACGAAGTGGTGGCCGCCCTTGCCGGCAAACGCGTCCACCTGATCCACCAGGCCACGGGTGCTGGTCTCCACGTCGATGTCGGCACCTTCGCCGCCCATGTCGGTTTTCACCCAGCCCGGATGCAGCGACAGCACAGTGAGTTTCTGCTCGCCCAACTGCGTGACGAAGCTGTTGGTCATCGAGTTCAGCGCCGCCTTGCTGGCCTTGTACAGCGCCAGTTCCGGCGCGTCGGGCATGGTCACACTGCCGAGCACCGAACTCATGAACGCCAGCACGCCGCTGCCGTCGCGGATCTGCCCGACAAAGCGCTGGGCCAGATTGATCGGTGCCACCGCGTTGGTGAAGAACAACTGACCGACTTCCGCCAGCGTCGCGCCGCCCGGAGTTTGCACGTCAGGGCCTTTGACTCCGGCGTTGACGAACAGCAGGTCAAAGGTCTCGCCCTTGAGCTTCTGGCTCAGGGCGATTACCGCTTGCTGGTCGTCCATGTCGAGTTTTTCGATCTGTACGTTACCCAGTGCTTTGACAGCCTCGGCGTTGGAAGGGTTGCGAACCGTGGCGGTGACTTGCCAGCCGTCGGCCAGCAGGGTTTTCACCAGACCCAGGCCCAGGCCCCGGGAGGCGCCGATGATCAGTGCGTGCTTGGCAGGATTCAGTGCGGACATGATTGGCTTTCCTAGAAGGTTGAAAGATCATGGGTTCAATGGACAACGTTGACCGAGCCGATGTTGCAATTCCTGGCGCAACTCACCGAGCTCGGCCATGCGGGTTTCGACCAGCTTGAGTTTGTCTTGCAGCAGTTGCGTGACGGTGGTGTCGGGGTTTGGCGAGTGCCACAACGCGCCAACGCTGTTGCCAATCTCGCCAAGGGTAAAGCCCAGACGTTGCGCCGTTTTGATATAGAGCACCAATTGCACCATCTCCGGCGGATAGTCGCGATAACCGTTGGCGCTGCGTTGCGCCGCGATCAATCCGCGCTCCTCGTAAAAACGCAGCGTGTCACGGCTGACATCGCAGGCCTGGGCCAACTCACCGATGCGCATCTTGCAGGTCTCGAAAGTGTTTGACCCTGGAGCATACTCCAGGCTTTACCGTAGTTGCTCCCTGAATTTTCGGAGCAAGGATGATGTGGACTTCAACGCAGTATCGGCAGGTGGTGCGCGGCAGCGCCTGGTATGACTTGATCGTGACGGCGGCGTTTGTCACGCCGTGGAGTTTTGCTGTGTTGCATGGGTTGCTGACGGCGCTCAGTCAGGCGCTGGAGCTGCCCGGCGAGCTGCCGCCGTTCGAACCTGCACATCTGTTGATAGCCAATTTGTTCGGTTCGGTGGTGTGCATGTGGGCGGTGCTGCGGATTCGTGATCCGCAGCCGGTTTATGGGCGCTATGACGCGGTGACGCGATTTCTCTTCGCCGGGTGGATGACGTATGCCGTGGCCCACGGCGCCAGCTCGTTGGTGGTGGGTTTCCTGGTTCTCGAAGTGGCGTGGGGCATTGCTCAGGCGTTGCCGGTTCGGCCGCTGTCGCGAGCCGTAACGGCTTAGCGCCCGGCCTGCCACGGCTGCCCCAGTGACACCGGCGCATACAACCGCGTACGCAGCGCATCCCGCGACAACAACACCAGCACCAGAATCGTCGCGACGTACGGCAACATCGCCAGCAGACTCGAAGGAATCGCCAGCCCCAACCCCTGCGCCACCAGGTGCAGGATGCTGGCGAGTCCGAACAGATACGCCCCGAGCAATAGTCGCCACACCCGCCAACTGGCGAACACCACCAGCGCCAGGGCGATCCAGCCGCGTCCGGCGGTCATGTTCTCGGCCCACATCGGCGTGTACGCCAGCGACAGATAAGCGCCGGCCAGTCCGGCCATCGCCCCGCCGAACAATACCGCCAGTGTGCGCACGGTCAGCACCGGCAAACCCATGGCACTGGCCGCATCCGGGTTCTCGCCGACCGCTTGAATGATCAGCCCGACACGGCTTTTCACGATCACCCACGCCACCAGCGCGAACAGCGCGAACGACAGGTACACCAGCAGATCCTGGGCAAACAGCATCCGACCGATCAGCGGGATTTCGCTCAGGTAGGGAATCGCCAGCGGCTCGAATCCCGCCAGCGGTTTACCAACCCACGCCGCTCCGACAAAGGTCGACAGGCCCACGCCAAAAATCGTCAGCGCCAGCCCGGTTGCCACCTGATTGGCGTTGAACACCAGCGCCACCAGCGCAAACAGCGACGACAACAGCATCCCGGCGAGCATCGCCAACACAACGCCCAACCAAAGGTTGCCGCTGTTGAACGCGACGATGAAACCAATCACCGCGCCAAACAGCATCATGCCTTCCTGGCCAAGGTTGAGTACGCCGCTCTTCTCGCAGATCAATTCACCCAGCGCCACCAACAGCAGTGGCGTACCGCAGCGCACCATGGCATAGAAAATATTGCTCAGCAGATCGATATCCATCACAGCGCTCCGGCGGTTACGGCGGTGGTAGAAGTGCGCCGCACCCAGCGCAGATTAAGACGTGGCCGATAGAGGATCAGCACGTCACAGGCCAGCAGGAAAAACAGCATCATTCCCTGGAACAACTGGGTGATCGCCTGCGGCAGGTTCAGCGTCATCTGTGCGCTCTCGCCACCGATGTACAGCAATGCCATCAACAGGCTGGAAAACAGAATGCCGATCGGATTGAGCCGCCCGAGGAACGCCACGGTGATCGCCGCATAGCCGTAGCCCGGCGAGACCTGCGGCACCAGTTGGCCGATCGGCCCGGTGACTTCGCAGACACCGGCGAGCCCGGCCAATCCACCACTGATCAGCAGGGCGAGCCAGATCAGCCGCTTTTCGCGAAACCCGACAAACCCTGCCGCACGCTTGTCCAGCCCTAGCACCTTGATCTGGAAACCGACAAAGCTTTTCTGCAGCAACACCCACACCGCGACCAGCGCGAGCAAGGCGAAATACACGCCGATATGTGCCCGCCCGTCTTCCATCAACAGCGGCAGGCGGCTGGCGTCGCTGAACATCGCCGACTCGGGAAAGTTGAATCCGGCCGGATCCTTCAGCGGCCCGTGTACGCAGAACAGCAACAGGTTCAGCGCGATGTAATTGAGCATGATGCTGGTGAGGATTTCGTTGGCGTTGAAGCGCGTGCGCAACCAGGCGGTGAGCCCGGCCCACGCGGCGCCGGCGAACGTGCCAGTCAGCAGGATCAGCACCAGCGCCCAACGGCTTTGCACATCGATGATGTTCACCGCCAGCGCACTGCCGGCGAGGGCGCCGAGCAGCAATTGGCCTTCGGCGCCGATGTTCCAGATCCGCGCCTGATAGGCCACTGCGAGGCCCAACGCACACAACAGAATCGGCAGGGTTTTGACCAGCAGCTCGGAGACGCCGTACAGGTCACTGATCGGGGCGATCAACAAGGTGTGCAAAGTCTTCAGCGGATCATGGCCAAGGGCGACGAACAGCAAAGATCCGCAGACCAGCGTCAGCGCCGCCGCCAGCACCGGCGAGCACCACAGCATCAGGCGCGACTGCCGGCCACGGGGTTCGAGGGAAAGCAACATGGGAAAACTCCGTTAAACCGTGGCCGGTTGTGATTGAGGGGTGTCGAACTGGCCGGCCATCCAGCCGCCGACGTCGCTGAGGCGGGTCAGCGCCGTGTCCTGCAACGCTGACAGGCGCCCGCCGCACAGCGCGCCGAGGCGGTCGCTGATCTGGAACAGTTCGTCGAGGTCTTCGGAGATCACCAGAATCGCCGCCCCGGCATCGCGCAGGGCAATCAGCGCGCGGTGGATGGTGGCCGCCGCGCCGACATCCACGCCCCAGGTCGGGTGCGCGGCGATCAGCAGTTTCGGTTGCTGGAGGATTTCCCGGCCGAGGATGAATTTCTGCAGGTTGCCGCCGGACAGGCTGCGGGCGGCGGTCTGGGTGTCCGGGGTTTTCACGCCGAAGCGCTGGATGATCGTTCGGGCGAGGGTTTCGACCTTGCCGCGCTCTATCAAGCCGTGGCTGACCAGGCCTTGTTGAAAAGCGGTGAGCAGGGCGTTGTCCGCCAGGCTCATGTCCGGCACCGCGCCATGCCCGAGGCGTTCGGCGGGGACGAACGCCAGGCCGAGTTTGCGTCGCGCATCCGGGCGCCGATCGGCGACGGGGTGTTCTCGGAAACGGATGGTTGCCGCTGATTCGCGGGGCAACGTTTGTTCGCCGCTGAGCAAGGCGAGTAACTCGTCCTGACCGTTGCCCGCCACGCCGGCGATGCCGACGATTTCACCGCTGCGCACCTGCAGATCGATGTCGCTCAGGGAGCAGCCGAACGGATCCGGGTTGTGCCAGTTCAATCCACTGACCTGCAAGAACGCCACGCCACCGGTGACCTTCGTGAACTCGCCGATCAATGTCGCGGCTTCTCCCACCATCAATTGCGCCAGTTGCCGATCAGTGCAGTCGGCCGGTACGCAATGCCCGGCCACTCGGCCACCACGCAATACCGTGGCGCTGTGGCACAAGGCGCGCACCTCGCCGAGTTTGTGGCTGATGAAAAGAATGCTGCAGCCCTCGGCCGCGAGCCGGCGCAGGGTGATGAACAACTCGTCGGCTTCCTGCGGCGTGAGCACCGAGGTCGGCTCATCGAGAATCAGCAGGCGAATGTCCTGCATCAGGCAACGAACGATCTCGACTCGTTGCCGCTCGCCGATCGACAGGCTGTGGACAAGTCGCTGGGGTTCCAGCGCCATGCCATATCGGCGCGACACTTCACGGATTTTCGCCTCAAGCTGTTTCGGCGAACCGGCCGCTGCACCCATCGCCAATGCAATGTTTTGCGCCACGCTCAAAGTCTCGAACAGCGAGAAGTGCTGGAACACCATGCCGATGCCCAACTGCCGCGCCTGGGCCGGATTGCGCATGCTCACCGGTTGACCCTGCCACAGCATCTCGCCCGAATCGGCCTGGGTGACGCCGTAGATGATCTTCATCAACGTGCTTTTGCCTGCACCGTTTTCACCGAGCAGCGCGTGGATTTCACCGGGGGCGATGCTCAGGTCGATGGCGTCATTGGCGAGGCAACCGGGATAACGTTTGCTGATGTGGCGCAGTTGCAGGCGCGGTGTGGACGTGGGGTTTGGCATGACAGGCTCGGGTCGCTTGGAGTTGTGCCTGTGGATAAAGCAATTTCCTGGCCATTGAGTCAGGAACGCAGGCGACTGCTATTTGCCAGCCTGTGGCGTAGAGCCTGTGAAATGAATTCGACGTCTTGCGCGGCACCACTTGAGGGCAAAGCCTTTGATCAGGCTCCAGTTTTGCCCGCACCGGGCTGATCAAAAAACGAACAACCTCGCCAAAGCCATGCAGAACCTGCGACTGCGCCAGCCATGAACGGCTTATCCACAGGTTGCTCCACAGTATTTGTGCGCAAGACAAAATCGCGGGCATAAGCACTGCCGGGCTTTCTTCTAAAAGCGATAAACAACGCTAAGCGATTGTTTTTACGTGAAATTGTTCGTTGTGATGGGCGATTGGACGAAAAGTGAGCAAATCCCGCAAAGCCACGTGACAGAAGGGTTACAGCCTCCTGTGCTCAGGTTATCCACAGCCGGGTGCACAGCGGATGTGGGCAAGTCTCGGGTATAAGCAAATCGGCTTGTGCCCTAAAAAATGGCGGGGCTTCAACGCTGCAGCAGGATTCGCCCACGGCTCAGATCGGCCAACTGATTCTGCAACTGCTCGATGTGCGCTTCACCCACGGCCAGTTGCAGCTCGACACCATTGGCGGTGAAGTTTTCCTCGACCACCAATTCGCCCAGATCCGCGACCCGCAGTTTCACCAGCGCCAGTTCGCCAAAGGCGCAGGCGCAACGCACGGGCACGCGACTGATCAACTCGATCTTCGGCGCTGCCTGCAGGCATTTGTTGGCGCCGCCGCCATAGGCCCGGGCCAGACCGCCGGTGCCCAGTTGAATGCCGCCGTACCAACGGATCACCAGCACCGCGACCTGACCGCAGTCCTGCGCTTCGATGGCCGCGAGAATCGGTCGCCCGGCAGTGCCGCCGGGTTCACCGTCGTCGTTGCTGCGGTACTGATCGCCGAGTTTCCACGCCCAGCAATTGTGCGAAGCGTTCAAGTCGCTGTGCTGCTCGATGAAGGCTTGCGCCTCAGCGGGGCTGCCGATCGGCGCGGCGAAAGTGATGAAACGGCTTTTGCGAATCTCTTCGCGGAATTCGCAAAAGCCGCTGAGGGTGAATGGCATAAAACGACTTATATAGAAGAAGTGAGGCCGCAGCCTTTGAGAATGATGCGGATCAGATTGTTGCCGGCGTCTTCCATGTCCTGTTTGGTCAACTTGCTGCGACCGGTCACCCGGCAGATCTGGGTGGCGAAGTCGGCGTAATGCTGGGTGCTGCCCCACAACAGGAAGATCAGGTGCACCGGGTCGACCGGGTCCATTTTGCCCGCGTCGATCCAGGCCTGGAACACCCCGGCGCGGCCCTGGAACCAGGCGCGGTAATCCTGGTTGAAATATTCGGTCAGGCATTCGCCGCCGCTGATCACTTCCATCGCAAAGATCCGCGATGCTTGCGGCTGGCGACGGGAGAATTCCATTTTCGCGCGGATGTAGCGGGTCAACGCTTCGGCCGGATCGTCCTCGGCCGTCAGGGTGTTGAAGGTGCTGTCCCACAATTGAAGGATGTTGCTCAGCACCGCCACGTACAGTCCCAGTTTGTTGGTGAAGTAGTAATGCAGATTCGCCTTGGGCAGTCCGGCCTTGGTGGCGATGGTGTTCATGCTCGTGCCTTTGTACCCGTGACGGGCGAACTCGTCTTCGGCGGCTTTGATGATGGTCTCTTCGTTCTTCTGACGAATGCGGCTGGCAGGTTTGCCGCCGTGAGCGGGGACTTCAAAGGTCATAGGCACTTCCGGGTTGGTCTGTGGGGTGCAACCAGTTGCGTTGATAGCGCAACCAACGGCGCGGGACAAGCCCCGGGCGAATAAAACCCGGTCGTCAGCGGGTGGCTGCGAGGCTTTCGAGAAAGCTTTCCAGTACCAGATGAGGGCGGCGGCCCTTGCGGGTGACCGAAGCCAGGCTCAAATCATAGAAGCGGGTGCTGGCCTTGAGTGCGCGCAAGCGACCTTGTTGTACCCAGAGACTGGCGTAGTGATCCGGCAGGTAACCGATGTAACGCCCGGTCAGAATCAGGAACGCCATGCCTTCGCGGTCGGAAGCGCTGGCGGTGCAATTGAGGGCCTGATAGTGCGCCTGGATCTCTGCCGGCAAACGGAAGGTCGGGGCGATGGCGTCCTGACTGTTGAGGCGCTCGTCATCCAACTGTTTATCGTCAACGTAAAACAGCGGATGGCCGACCGCGCAATAAAGCAGCGAGCGTTCGCTGTACAGCGGCTGATATTCCAGTCCCGACAACGCACTGGCCTGCGGCACCACGCCGACATGCAGGCGCCCATCGAGCACGCCTTGCTCGACTTCATTGGGAGCGATCATGCGGATCTGGATCTGCACGTCCGGCCCGCGCTCCTTCAACTGCGCGAGCGCGTGGGTGATGCGCATGTGGGGCAGGGTGACGAGGTTGTCGGTCAGGCCGATGATCAACTCGCCGCGCAGGTGCTGATGCAGGCCGTTGACCTCGGTGCGAAAGCTCTCCAGTGCACTCAACAGCTGCAACGCCGACTGATAGACCTCGCGACCTTCTTCGGTCAGGGAGAAACCGGCGCGCCCGCGTTGGCACAGACGCAGGCCGAGACGTTGTTCCAGATCACTCATCTGCTGACTGATCGCCGAGCGACCGATGCCGAGTACGGTTTCCGCCGCCGAGAAGCCACCGCACTCCACCACGCTACGAAAAATCCGCAGCAGGCGAATATCAAAGTCACTGACCTGGGCCAGTGGATCGGGGCGGCGGCTGCTCATGCTGATGTTCTCATTGTTTAGCAGAGTTCTAACTGAAGGTTAGAAGAGTTGAATTTCACCGACTTTATCCGCGTGGCAATTTAGCTGCAACAACGCTTTCTATCTCTCTGAAGCTTATTGCCCTGCGAGGTTTTGCCCGATGAACATGCCTGAAAACGCGCCGTCGCCACTGGCCAGTCAACTGAAGCTGGACGCGCACTGGATGCCGTACACCGCCAACCGCAACTTCCAGCGCGACCCGCGTCTGATCGTTGGTGCGGAAGGCAGCTGGCTGATCGACGACAAGGGCCGCAAGGTGTACGACTCGCTGTCCGGTCTGTGGACCTGCGGCGCCGGGCATACCCGCAAGGAAATCCAGGAAGCGGTGGCCAAGCAGTTGGGCACCCTCGATTACTCGCCGGGCTTCCAGTACGGCCACCCGCTGTCGTTCCAGCTGGCGGAGAAAATCACCGATCTGACCCCGGGTAACCTGAACCACGTGTTCTTCACTGACTCCGGTTCCGAATGCGCCGATACCGCGGTGAAAATGGTCCGCGCTTACTGGCGCCTCAAAGGCCAGTCGACCAAGACCAAGATGATCGGCCGCGCCCGTGGCTACCACGGTGTGAACATCGCCGGCACCAGCCTCGGCGGCGTCAACGGCAACCGCAAGCTGTTCGGTCAGGCGATGATGGATGTCGATCACCTGCCGCACACTTTGCTGGCGAGCAATGCGTTCTCCCGTGGCATGCCGGAGCAGGGCGGTATCGCCCTGGCCGATGAGCTGCTGAAGCTGATCGAACTGCACGATGCGTCGAACATCGCAGCGGTGTTCGTTGAGCCGATGGCCGGTTCCGCTGGCGTGCTGGTTCCGCCACAGGGCTACCTCAAGCGTCTGCGTGAAATCTGCGACCAGCACAACATCCTGCTGGTATTCGACGAAGTGATTACCGGGTTCGGCCGTACCGGCACCATGTTCGGCGCCACCACGTTCGGCGTGACCCCGGACCTGATGTGCATCGCCAAGCAAGTCACCAACGGCGCGATCCCGATGGGCGCGGTGATTGCCAGCTCCGAGATCTACCAGACCTTCATGAACCAGCCGACCCCGGAATACGCCGTGGAATTCCCGCACGGCTACACCTACTCGGCGCACCCGGTGGCTTGCGCCGCAGGTCTCGCGGCACTCGACCTGCTGCAAAAGGAAAACCTGGTACAGAGCGTGGCCGAAGTCGCACCGCATTTCGAAAATGCTCTGCATGGTCTGAAAGGCGCGAAGAACGTCATCGACATTCGCAACTTCGGCCTGGCCGGTGCGATCCAGATTGCGGGCCGTGACGGCGACGCCATCGTGCGTCCATTCGAAGCCGGCATGGCGTTGTGGAAAGCCGGGTTCTACGTGCGCTTCGGTGGCGACACCCTGCAGTTCGGCCCAACCTTCAACAGCAAGCCGCAGGACCTTGATCGTCTGTTCGACGCGGTCGGCGAAGTGCTGAACAAGCTCGACTGATTTTTCCTTCTATATAGATACGCCAATAGCAGGCGCCCTTCCGGGCGTCTGCGCACAAGAATTCAGGAGTTCCCCGATGAGCGTTATCCCGCATTTGATCAATGGCGAACTGGTGACCGAGAACGGTCGCGCGGTCGATGTGTTCAACCCGTCCACCGGTCAGGCTATCCACAAGCTGCCACTGGCCAGCCGCGAAACCATCCAGCACGCCATCGACGCCGCCAAGGCTGCGTTCCCGGCCTGGCGCAACACGCCACCGGCCAAACGTGCCCAGGTGATGTTCCGTTTCAAGCAACTGCTGGAGCAGAACGAAGCGCGCATCGCGCAATTGATCAGCGAAGAACACGGCAAGACCCTGGAAGACGCTGCCGGTGAACTGAAGCGTGGTATCGAAAACGTCGAGTTCGCCTGCGCAGCGCCGGAAATCCTCAAGGGCGAGTACAGCCGCAACGTCGGCCCGAACATCGACGCCTGGTCGGACTTCCAGCCGCTGGGCGTGGTGGCCGGTATTACGCCGTTCAACTTCCCGGCGATGGTGCCGCTGTGGATGTATCCGCTGGCGATCGTTTGCGGCAACTGCTTCATCCTCAAACCGTCCGAGCGTGATCCAAGCTCGACCCTGCTGATCGCTCAGTTGCTGCTGGAAGCCGGTCTGCCGAAAGGTGTGCTGAGCGTGGTGAACGGTGACAAGACTGCGGTGGACGCGCTGATCGAAGCGCCGGAAGTCAAAGCGCTGAGCTTCGTGGGTTCGACGCCGATTGCCGAATACATCTATGCCGAAGGCACCAAGCGCGGCAAACGCGTTCAGGCACTGGGCGGCGCGAAGAACCACGCGGTGCTGATGCCGGATGCGGATCTGGACAACGCAGTCAGCGCGCTGATGGGCGCGGCTTACGGTTCCTGCGGCGAACGCTGCATGGCGATTTCGGTAGCCGTGTGTGTGGGCGATCAGGTGGCTGACGCACTGGTGGCCAAACTGGTTCCACAGATCAAGGCGCTGAAAATCGGTGCCGGCACTTCTTGCGGTCTGGACATGGGGCCGCTGGTCACCGGTCAGGCGCGCGACAAGGTCAGCGGCTATGTCGAAGACGGCGTGGCGGCGGGCGCGACCCTGGTGGTCGACGGTCGTGGTCTGAGCGTTGCCGGTCATGAAGAAGGCTTCTTCCTGGGGGGCTGCCTGTTCGACAACGTCACTCCTGAGATGCGTATCTATAAAGAAGAGATCTTCGGGCCGGTGCTGTGCGTCGTCCGGGTGAACAGCCTGGAAGAGGCGATGCAACTGATCAACGATCACGAATACGGCAACGGCACTTGCATCTTCACCCGTGACGGTGAAGCGGCGCGTCTGTTCTGCGACGAGATCGAAGTCGGCATGGTCGGCGTCAACGTTCCATTGCCGGTGCCAGTGGCTTACCACAGCTTCGGTGGTTGGAAGCGTTCGCTGTTCGGCGATCTGCATGCCTATGGTCCGGATGGTGTGCGCTTCTATACCCGTCGCAAGGCGATCACCCAGCGCTGGCCGCAGCGTGCGAGCCATGAGGCTTCGCAATTCGCTTTCCCTAGCTTGTAAGTAGAAGGGCAGTGCAACGAAGGCCGACCTTTTAAGGTCGGCCTTCGCGTTTCGGGGCTTTTTTGACCGATATGACAGATTTATGAAAATAAGGGTTGACGGCAAATTCTGAGTCTCTATAATTCGCCCCACTTCCGGCACAGTCGAAACGGAAAACTCCCTGAGATTCAATGAGTTAAGTAGGTTTCGAAAGCGGGTCGCTTCAGTTCATCGAAGCCTGGAAGCAGTTGGAAATGTCGACTTGTTCGGCGCTTTCAACGGTTCGATCTTCTCGGTCGAAAGCGGAGAAAAAGAGGTGTTGACAGCAGCGTGTAACGCTGTAGAATTCGCCTCCCGCTAACGAGAGATCGGAAGCGCAAGTGGTTGAAGTTGTTGAAGAAATCTTCGAAAGCTTCTGAAAATAATCACTTGACAGCAAATGAGGCTGCTGTAGAATGCGCGCCTCGGTTGAGACGAAAGATCTTAACCAACCGCTCTTTAACAACTGAATCAAGCAATTCGTGTGGGTGCTTGTGGAGTCAGACTGATAGTCAACAAGATTATCAGCATCACAAGTTACTCCGCGAGAAATCAAAGATGTAACCAACGATTGCTGAGCCAAGTTTAGGGTTTCTTAAAAACCCAAAGATGTTTGAACTGAAGAGTTTGATCATGGCTCAGATTGAACGCTGGCGGCAGGCCTAACACATGCAAGTCGAGCGGATGAAGGGAGCTTGCTCCTGGATTCAGCGGCGGACGGGTGAGTAATGCCTAGGAATCTGCCTGGTAGTGGGGGACAACGTTTCGAAAGGAACGCTAATACCGCATACGTCCTACGGGAGAAAGCAGGGGACCTTCGGGCCTTGCGCTATCAGATGAGCCTAGGTCGGATTAGCTAGTTGGTGAGGTAATGGCTCACCAAGGCGACGATCCGTAACTGGTCTGAGAGGATGATCAGTCACACTGGAACTGAGACACGGTCCAGACTCCTACGGGAGGCAGCAGTGGGGAATATTGGACAATGGGCGAAAGCCTGATCCAGCCATGCCGCGTGTGTGAAGAAGGTCTTCGGATTGTAAAGCACTTTAAGTTGGGAGGAAGGGTTGTAGATTAATACTCTGCAATTTTGACGTTACCGACAGAATAAGCACCGGCTAACTCTGTGCCAGCAGCCGCGGTAATACAGAGGGTGCAAGCGTTAATCGGAATTACTGGGCGTAAAGCGCGCGTAGGTGGTTCGTTAAGTTGGATGTGAAATCCCCGGGCTCAACCTGGGAACTGCATCCAAAACTGGCGAGCTAGAGTATGGTAGAGGGTGGTGGAATTTCCTGTGTAGCGGTGAAATGCGTAGATATAGGAAGGAACACCAGTGGCGAAGGCGACCACCTGGACTGATACTGACACTGAGGTGCGAAAGCGTGGGGAGCAAACAGGATTAGATACCCTGGTAGTCCACGCCGTAAACGATGTCAACTAGCCGTTGGGAGCCTTGAGCTCTTAGTGGCGCAGCTAACGCATTAAGTTGACCGCCTGGGGAGTACGGCCGCAAGGTTAAAACTCAAATGAATTGACGGGGGCCCGCACAAGCGGTGGAGCATGTGGTTTAATTCGAAGCAACGCGAAGAACCTTACCAGGCCTTGACATCCAATGAACTTTCCAGAGATGGATTGGTGCCTTCGGGAACATTGAGACAGGTGCTGCATGGCTGTCGTCAGCTCGTGTCGTGAGATGTTGGGTTAAGTCCCGTAACGAGCGCAACCCTTGTCCTTAGTTACCAGCACGTAATGGTGGGCACTCTAAGGAGACTGCCGGTGACAAACCGGAGGAAGGTGGGGATGACGTCAAGTCATCATGGCCCTTACGGCCTGGGCTACACACGTGCTACAATGGTCGGTACAAAGGGTTGCCAAGCCGCGAGGTGGAGCTAATCCCATAAAACCGATCGTAGTCCGGATCGCAGTCTGCAACTCGACTGCGTGAAGTCGGAATCGCTAGTAATCGCGAATCAGAATGTCGCGGTGAATACGTTCCCGGGCCTTGTACACACCGCCCGTCACACCATGGGAGTGGGTTGCACCAGAAGTAGCTAGTCTAACCTTCGGGAGGACGGTTACCACGGTGTGATTCATGACTGGGGTGAAGTCGTAACAAGGTAGCCGTAGGGGAACCTGCGGCTGGATCACCTCCTTAATCGACGACATCAGCTGCTCCATAAGTTCCCACACGAATTGCTTGATTCATTGAAGAAGACGATAGAAGCAGCTTTAAGCTCCAAGCTGATAGCTCACAGCTAGCAGTTACAAGCTCGAAATTGGGTCTGTAGCTCAGTTGGTTAGAGCGCACCCCTGATAAGGGTGAGGTCGGCAGTTCGAATCTGCCCAGACCCACCAATTTTGTTATGGGGCCATAGCTCAGCTGGGAGAGCGCCTGCCTTGCACGCAGGAGGTCAGCGGTTCGATCCCGCTTGGCTCCACCATAAACTGCTTCGAAAGTTTGAGAGTTTAGAAATGAATATTCGAACTGAATATTGATTTCTAGTCTTTTGATTAGATCGTTCTTTAAAAATTTGGGTATGTGATAGAAAGATAGACTGATGGCCACTTTCACTGGTGGTGATCAGGCTAAGGTAAAATTTGTGAGTTCTCTTAGTTGAGAAATTCGAATTTTCGGCGAATGTCGTCTTCACAGTATAACCAGATTGCTTGGGGTTATATGGTCAAGTGAAGAAGCGCATACGGTGGATGCCTTGGCAGTCAGAGGCGATGAAAGACGTGGTAGCCTGCGAAAAGCTTCGGGGAGTCGGCAAACAGACTTTGATCCGGAGATGTCTGAATGGGGGAACCCAGCCATCACAAGATGGTTATCTTGTACTGAATACATAGGTGCAAGAGGCGAACCAGGGGAACTGAAACATCTAAGTACCCTGAGGAAAAGAAATCAACCGAGATTCCCTTAGTAGTGGCGAGCGAACGGGGACTAGCCCTTAAGTGGCTTTGAGATTAGCGGAACGCTCTGGAAAGTGCGGCCATAGTGGGTGATAGCCCTGTACGCGAAAGTCTCTTAGTCATGAAATCGAGTAGGACGGAGCACGAGAAACTTTGTCTGAATATGGGGGGACCATCCTCCAAGGCTAAATACTACTGACTGACCGATAGTGAACTAGTACCGTGAGGGAAAGGCGAAAAGAACCCCGGAGAGGGGAGTGAAATAGATCCTGAAACCGTATGCGTACAAGCAGTGGGAGCAGACTTTGTTCTGTGACTGCGTACCTTTTGTATAATGGGTCAGCGACTTATTTTCAGTGGCGAGCTTAACCGAATAGGGGAGGCGTAGCGAAAGCGAGTCTTAATAGGGCGTCTAGTCGCTGGGAATAGACCCGAAACCGGGCGATCTATCCATGGGCAGGTTGAAGGTTAGGTAACACTGACTGGAGGACCGAACCGACTACCGTTGAAAAGTTAGCGGATGACCTGTGGATCGGAGTGAAAGGCTAATCAAGCTCGGAGATAGCTGGTTCTCCTCGAAAGCTATTTAGGTAGCGCCTCATGTATCACTGTAGGGGGTAGAGCACTGTTTCGGCTAGGGGGTCATCCCGACTTACCAAACCGATGCAAACTCCGAATACCTACAAGTGCCGAGCATGGGAGACACACGGCGGGTGCTAACGTCCGTCGTGAAAAGGGAAACAACCCAGACCGTCAGCTAAGGTCCCAAAGTTATGGTTAAGTGGGAAACGATGTGGGAAGGCTTAGACAGCTAGGAGGTTGGCTTAGAAGCAGCCACCCTTTAAAGAAAGCGTAATAGCTCACTAGTCGAGTCGGCCTGCGCGGAAGATGTAACGGGGCTCAAACCATACACCGAAGCTACGGGTATCACGTAAGTGATGCGGTAGAGGAGCGTTCTGTAAGCCTGTGAAGGTGAGTTGAGAAGCTTGCTGGAGGTATCAGAAGTGCGAATGCTGACATGAGTAACGACAATGGGTGTGAAAAACACCCACGCCGAAAGACCAAGGTTTCCTGCGCAACGTTAATCGACGCAGGGTTAGTCGGTCCCTAAGGCGAGGCTGAAAAGCGTAGTCGATGGAAAACAGGTTAATATTCCTGTACTTCTGGTTATTGCGATGGAGGGACGGAGAAGGCTAGGCCAGCTTGGCGTTGGTTGTCCAAGTTTAAGGTGGTAGGCTGAGATCTTAGGTAAATCCGGGATCTTAAGGCCGAGAGCTGATGACGAGTTGCCTTTAGGCGACGAAGTGGTTGATGCCATGCTTCCAAGAAAAGCTTCTAAGCTTCAGATAACCAGGAACCGTACCCCAAACCGACACAGGTGGTTGGGTAGAGAATACCAAGGCGCTTGAGAGAACTCGGGTGAAGGAACTAGGCAAAATGGCACCGTAACTTCGGGAGAAGGTGCGCCGGTGAGGGTGAAGCACTTGCTGCGTAAGCCCACGCCGGTCGAAGATACCAGGCCGCTGCGACTGTTTATTAAAAACACAGCACTCTGCAAACACGAAAGTGGACGTATAGGGTGTGACGCCTGCCCGGTGCCGGAAGGTTAATTGATGGGGTTAGCTAACGCGAAGCTCTTGATCGAAGCCCCGGTAAACGGCGGCCGTAACTATAACGGTCCTAAGGTAGCGAAATTCCTTGTCGGGTAAGTTCCGACCTGCACGAATGGCGTAACGATGGCGGCGCTGTCTCCACCCGAGACTCAGTGAAATTGAAATCGCTGTGAAGATGCAGTGTATCCGCGGCTAGACGGAAAGACCCCGTGAACCTTTACTATAGCTTTGCACTGGACTTTGAATTTGCTTGTGTAGGATAGGTGGGAGGCTTTGAAGCGTGGACGCCAGTTCGCGTGGAGCCATCCTTGAAATACCACCCTGGCAACTTTGAGGTTCTAACTCAGGTCCGTTATCCGGATCGAGGACAGTGTATGGTGGGTAGTTTGACTGGGGCGGTCTCCTCCTAAAGAGTAACGGAGGAGTACGAAGGTGCGCTCAGACCGGTCGGAAATCGGTCGTAGAGTATAAAGGCAAAAGCGCGCTTGACTGCGAGACAGACACGTCGAGCAGGTACGAAAGTAGGTCTTAGTGATCCGGTGGTTCTGTATGGAAGGGCCATCGCTCAACGGATAAAAGGTACTCCGGGGATAACAGGCTGATACCGCCCAAGAGTTCATATCGACGGCGGTGTTTGGCACCTCGATGTCGGCTCATCACATCCTGGGGCTGAAGCCGGTCCCAAGGGTATGGCTGTTCGCCATTTAAAGTGGTACGCGAGCTGGGTTTAGAACGTCGTGAGACAGTTCGGTCCCTATCTGCCGTGGACGTTTGAGATTTGAGAGGGGCTGCTCCTAGTACGAGAGGACCGGAGTGGACGAACCTCTGGTGTTCCGGTTGTCACGCCAGTGGCATTGCCGGGTAGCTATGTTCGGGAAAGATAACCGCTGAAAGCATCTAAGCGGGAAACTTGCCTCAAGATGAGATCTCACTGGAACCTTGAGTTCCCTGAAGGGCCGTCGAAGACTACGACGTTGATAGGTTGGGTGTGTAAGCGCTGTGAGGCGTTGAGCTAACCAATACTAATTGCCCGTGAGGCTTGACCATATAACACCCAAGCAATTTGAGTCGAAAGGCCAGATTGCGGTGTGTGAAGACGAAAATGAACCGAAAGTTCGACGCTCACAAAACACCTAGCTGTCACATACCCAATTTGCTGAAGCGAGGCCCTCTGGCCACGACTCAGTACCCGAATTTCTTGACGACCATAGAGCGTTGGAACCACCTGATCCCATCCCGAACTCAGAAGTGAAACGATGCATCGCCGATGGTAGTGTGGGGTTTCCCCATGTGAGAGTAGGTCATCGTCAAGATTAAATTCCGAAACCCCAATTGCGAAAGCAGTTGGGGTTTTGTTTTGCCCGCAGGAAAGTTCTTACAGCATTCTCAGCCGCCTTGCGGCTGTCGCCGCCGGCCGACAATGCTAAGGTTCAGCCCTAGCTTTTGTACTTTTCCAAGGAAGCCTTCATGCCGGACACCCAGTCCCTCAACGCTGCATTCATGGTCGTTCAGAGCAACAGCCTGGATGAACTGCGCAGCCTTGTGATCAGCATCATGCGGCGCTATCCACTGGCTCCCCTGGAGAACGAAATCGCGCTCGTACAGAGCAACGGCATCGCTCAATGGCTCAAGCTGGCACTGGCTGAGGACCCTGAAGAGGACGACTCCGGCGGCTGTGGTATCGCCGCCGCTATTGATGTGCAACTGCCGGGCAGTTTCATGTGGCAGCTTTACCGGATGGTTCTGGGACGAGAGGAAATTCCGGCAAAGTCGCTGCTCGACAAGGCACCGTTGACCTGGCGTCTGATGCGCCTGTTGCCACAGGTCATCACCCGTCCGCATTTCGAACCGCTACAACGCTTTCTCACCCATGACAGTGATCTGCGCAAACGCTACCAGTTGTCCGAACGTCTGGCAGACCTCTTCGACCAATACCAGGTTTACCGCGCTGATTGGCTTGAGGACTGGGCAGAGGGGCATCATCAACTCCGAAATGTAAGAGGTGAAGCGAAGCCGCTCTCGCCGACCAGTTGCTGGCAGGCAGAATTGTGGCGCGCTCTGCTGGACGATGTGGGCGAGCAAGGCATGGCCCAGAGTCGCGCGGGCGTGCACCAGCGGTTCATGGAGCGCATCAACAGTCTTGAACGCGCACCGACCGGACTTCCACAGCGAGTGATCGTTTTCGGAATTTCCTCGTTGCCCGCCCAGGTACTGGAAGCATTGGCCGGGTTGTCTCGTTTCAGCCAGGTTTTATTGTGCGTCCATAACCCCTGTCGTTATCACTGGGCCGATATCGTTGCCGACAAGGATCTCTTGCGTCATCAGTACAAGCGGCAGGCCCGAAAAAACGGCATGCCTGTGGTGCTGGATTCGGAATCGCTCCACCAACATGCTCACCCGCTCCTCGCAGCGTGGGGCAAGCAAGGTCGCGATTACATCAACCTTCTCGACAGCTACGACGAGCCGGACAGCTATCGCGCAGCATTTCGCAATGGACGTATCGATCTGTTCAGCGAAAACCAGCCGAAGAACATGCTCAATCAGTTACAGGACGACATTCTGGAGCTGCGGCCGCTCAGCGAGACTCGAACGCTCTGGCCGGCAGTCGATCTGACTCAAGACGATTCGATCCGCTTTCACATAGCTCATAGCGCCCAGCGCGAAGTGGAGATTCTCCACGACCAACTCCTGGCCCGTTTCAGTGCCAACCCTCAATTACGCCCTCGCGATGTGATCGTGATGGTGCCTGACATCGATAGTTATGCGCCGCATATCCGCGCCGTATTTGGCCAACTGGATCGTCAGGATCCACGCTTCATTCCTTTCACCATGGCCGATCAGGGGCAGCGCGGACGGGATCCATTACTGATCGCTGTCGAGCATCTGCTCAAGCTGCCGGACAGTCGTTTCCCCGTCAGTGAAATTCTCGACCTGCTCGACGTTCCTGCGTTACGCGCCAGGTTTGGTGTGCAGGAGCGAGACTTGCCGACTCTGCATCGCTGGATCGAAGGGGCCGGCGTACGTTGGGGCATCGATGCCGGGCAACGGGCCGAACTGGGATTGCCCGACGAACTGGAGCAAAACAGTTGGCGCTTCGGCCTGCGTCGGATGCTGCTCGGCTATGCCGTCGGCAGTTCCGGAGCCTGTGGGGATATCGAACCCTACGATGAAATCGGTGGTCTCGATGCCGCGTTGATCGGCCCGTTGGTAGCGTTGTTGGATGCACTGGAACTCTCGCATCAGCAACTGATGAAACCCGCGCAACCGCAGGAATGGGGACATCGGCTTCAGGCGTTGATGCAGCTGTTTTTCAAGCCTGAAGATGAGCATGACGACTATCTGCTGGCTCAACTCGAGGAGTTGCGCGAAACCTGGCTGGAAACTTGTGAAACCGTCGCTCTGCTGGACGAGCTGCCACTGACCGTCGTCCGCGAGGCCTGGCTGGCGGGACTGGATCAGGGGCGTCTGTCGCAGCGCTTCCTGGCCGGTGCCGTGAACTTTTGCACACTGATGCCGATGCGCGCGATCCCGTTCAAGCTGGTTTGCCTGTTGGGAATGAACGATGGCGATTATCCACGCGCTCAACCGCCGCTGGACTTCGATCTCATGGGCAGCGACTACCGGCCGGGAGATCGATCCCGTCGGGAGGATGATCGCTATCTTCTGCTCGAAGCGCTCTTGTCCGCCCGTCATCAGCTTTACATCAGTTGGGTGGGCCGCAGCATTCGCGACAACAGCGAGCGGCCAGCCTCTGTGTTGATCGGCCAGTTGCGCGATCATCTCGCCAATGGATGGCGATCGGTCGACGACAACGAAGATCTTCTGATTGCCATGACTCAGGAGCATCCGTTGCAGCCATTCAGTTCGCGCTACTTCCATGAGGAAGACAAACTGTTCAGCTATGCCAGCGAATGGCAAGTGCTGCATCAGCATCACGAGCAGAATGACGTCGCAACAATGCTTGCCCCCCATGTTCAGGAGGAACCGTTGAGTCTGGAGCTGCTGCAGGACTTCCTGCGCAATCCGGTTCGACACTTTTTCACTCAGCGACTCAAGGTTTACTTTGAAGCGGCGCAGGTACCTCAGGCTGACGAGGAACCCTTTGTGCTGGATGCGTTGCAGCGATACATGCTCAGCGACAGCTTGCTCGGGGCAGCCTTGAGACACCCGGACAATGTTGATCAGGCGCTCGAGTCTCAAGCCCGACGCCTGCAGAACAGCGGACTGCTGCCCATGGCCGGGTTCGGTGAATGCCTTCAACGAGAGTTGATCGAGCCTTTGCCAGACTTGTTGCAACGATATCAACAGCTGTTGGCGTTATGGCCGACACCGCTAACCAACGCGCTACCGATCAATTTTGAATGGCAGGAACTGCGCCTTGAAGGATGGCTAGGCGGTTTGCACCGGCGCGCCGATGGCGGCGTACTGTCGGTCACAACAATCCCCAACAGCATAGGCTCGATCAAGAGCCGCAAATGGCATCGCATGACCAAGCCCTGGGTCAGCCATCTCGTCGCGTGCGCCAGTGGACTCTCCCTGACGACCGCACTGGTGGCCAGTGATGACACGCTCCTTCTTGAACCTCTGGAACAGACTCGAGCGGGGCGAATTCTCGAGGATCTGCTGCTCGCCTGGCAGACGGGCATGTGCCAGCCGCTGCCAGTCGCGGTAAAAACGGCTTTTGCATGGCTGGCCCAGACCGATCCGGTCAAGGCTGAAGCGGCTGCCCGTAAAGCCTATGAGGGGGATGGTCAGACCAGCGAAGGCGAGCGTCGCGAAAGCCCGGCTCTGTCCCGACAATTCGTCGACTTCGATGCATTGCAGGCGGATGAAACATTCTCCGGTTGGTGTGATGCACTGTATCGCCCTCTGCTTGAGGCACCGTGGCGTTCATGGACCCAAGAGGAGGCAGGCGCATGAGCAACCAACAGCCGCTCGCCCTGGCATTCCCGTTAAGAGGCAGTCAGCTAATCGAAGCCAGTGCGGGCACTGGCAAGACGTTCACCATTTCGGCGTTGTATCTGCGGTTGATCCTCGGCCACGGAGGCGAGGCGAGTGGTTTCGGTCGAGAGCTGTTGCCCCCGCAGATTCTCGTGGTGACCTTCACCGACGCGGCCACCAAAGAACTGCGCGAACGTATACGCACGCGTCTGGCCGAGGCCGCCCGTTTCTTTCGTGACGAGACGCCTCCCCCTGATGCGCTGATCGATGAACTGCGTGCAGAGTTCGATCCGCAACAATGGCCCGGTTGCGCGAACCGCCTGGATATCGCCGCGCAATGGATGGACGAAGCCGCCGTTTCGACGATCCACAGTTGGTGTCAGCGAATGTTGCGCGAGCATGCGTTCGACAGCGGCAGTCTGTTTACCCAGACCCTGGAAACCGATCACAGCGACCTGCTCGGCGAAGTGCTGCGCGATTATTGGCGGCTGTTCTGCTATCCGATGCAGGGCGATGCATTGAGCTGGGTCCGCAGTCACTGGGGAGGTCCGGCGGCCCTGTTACCGCGAGTGCGTGGGCTGTTTGGCACCGAGCGCGAAGCGGACTCTGACAAGACCCCCTCCGAGCTGATCGAAGAATGCCTGCAGGAACGCCGTGCGGCATTGGTGGAGTTG
The DNA here is from genome assembly GCF_039695385.1 of Pseudomonas sp. 9.2(2024). Classification (NCBI taxonomy): domain Bacteria; kingdom Pseudomonadati; phylum Pseudomonadota; class Gammaproteobacteria; order Pseudomonadales; family Pseudomonadaceae; genus Pseudomonas; species Pseudomonas sp. 9.2(2024). Next base: position 1,052,749 of record NZ_CP155585.1, read on the forward strand.
AAGGGACCATGGCGGCAGTGGGCCGATGAGTTGCTCGCGATCTGTCATCAGGGCGTCGCCAACAAAACCGTGGACGGGCGCAAGATGCAAGCTCGCTATTTCGAACCCTGGTTCGAAAAGCTCAAGGCCTGGGCCGAGGACGAGTCGTTCGAGCAACTGGATATCGGCACCGGGTTCGCCAGGCTCACGCCGGAGGGCATGGCTGAAGCCTGGAAGGGCGAGCCGCCGAGTCACCCGGGCTTGGATGCCATGCCTGTGCTCAAGTCGAGCCTCGACAATTTGCCGACGCCCGATGCGGCCGTGCTGCAGCATGCTGCCAAATGGGTCGGTGCCCGCTTTGAAGACGAGAAGCGCCGTCGAGCCGAAATGGGTTTCGACGACATGCTATTGCGTCTGGACTCGGCCTTGCAATCCGACGGTGGGGAGCGGCTCGCCACGCTCATCCGCGAGCAGTTCCCGGTCGCACTGATCGATGAGTTCCAGGACACGGACCCGGTGCAGTACCGGATCTTCGAAAGCATCTATCGCATTGAAGAGAATAACCCCGAGACCGGGCTGTTCCTGATTGGCGACCCCAAGCAGGCGATCTATGCCTTCCGTGGCGCGGACATCTACACCTACCTGCGAGCCCGCCAGGCCACAACCGGACGCCTGCATACCCTGGGCACCAACTTCCGTTCCAGTCACGGGATGGTCAGTGCGGTCAACCATGTTTTCGAACGTGCCGAGTCCCGTGAGCAAGGGCGCGGAGCATTTCTGTTCCGAGAGAAAAGTGGCGATAACCCGGTGCCGTTCCAGCCTGTGGAGGCTCAGGGTCGTAAAGAACATTTGCAGGTATCCGGGCTGGACATACCGGCGCTGAACATCTGGCATTTATCCACCGACAAACCACTGTCCGGGGCGGTTTATCGCCAGCAGTTGGCGGCGGCCTGCGCCAGTGAGATCACGACTCTGCTCAATGGCGGGCAAACCGGTCGTGCCGGGTTTGCGCAGGACGGCGAGGATTGGCGTGGACTGCGGCCAGCGGACATTGCGATCCTGGTGCGCGACGGTAAAGAGGCGCAGGCGGTACGCGGTGAGCTCGCAGCGCGCGGAGTCCGCAGCGTTTATCTGTCGGACAAGGACTCGGTCTTTGCCGCTCAGGAAGCCCATGACCTGCTGTCGTGGCTCAAGGCGTGTGCCGAGCCGGATGTCGAACGCTCCCTGAAAGCGGCGCTGGCGTGCATCACGCTGAACCTGCCGCTGGCTGAGCTGGAACGTCTGAATCAGGACGAGTTGGTCTGGGAAACCCGGGTCATGCAGTTCCGAGGTTATCGTGAGCTCTGGCGCAAGCAAGGGGTGCTGCCGATGTTGCGGCGCCTGCTGCACGACTTTCAACTGCCGCAGATGCTCATTGCCCGCAGTGATGGCGAGCGGGTGCTGACCAACCTGTTGCATCTGTCGGAGTTGTTGCAACAGGCCGCGTCGGAACTCGATGGCGAGCAGGCACTGATCCGTCATCTGGCCGAGCATCTGGCGCTGTCAGGGCAGGCAGGTGAAGAGCAGATCCTGCGTCTTGAAAGCGACGAACAACTGGTCAAGGTCGTGACCATTCACAAGTCCAAAGGGCTTGAATACCCGTTGGTGTTCCTGCCTTTCATCTGCTCGGCCAAACCCGTGGATGGCAGTCGATTGCCGCTGCATTACCACGATGAGTCCGGCAAGGCCCGCATCAGTCTGAAGCCCGACGCCGAACTGATCGCCCTGGCGGACAACGAGCGCCTGGCGGAGGATCTGCGTTTGCTCTACGTCGCGCTGACTCGCGCACAACATGCGTGCTGGCTCGGGGTGACGGATCTCAAGCGCGGTAACCACAGCAGCTCGGTACTGCATCTTTCTGCGCTGGGCTATCTGTTGGGCGGTGGCGCAACGTTGGGTGAATCCAGCGGATTGGCTCGCTGGCTGGACGATCTGCAACAGGATTGTTCGGCGCTGAGCGTTGTTGAAATGCCGGCGGCCACCAGCGAGGAGTACCAGCCTCCGCGTAACGAAGCCAAGCTGCGTGCCACCCTTTTACCGAGCCGCAGGGCCAGCGAGAACTGGTGGATCGCTTCGTACAGTGCCTTGCGCATCAGTGACGTGCTAAGCGCTGGCAACGACGAAGCCCCCGACAGTCCGCAAGCGCAAAAGCTGTTCGACGACGAACGCCTCGATCCTGAAGCTCCGCGCGAGATCTTCGCCGGCGGGGCCGACATTCACCGCTTCCCTCGCGGACCGAATCCGGGAACGTTTCTTCACGGTTTGCTCGAGTGGGCGGGTGAGGAGGGCTTCGCGGTCACCCGTGAGTCGCTCGATGATGCGATCGCCCGGCGTTGCAATCGACGGGGTTGGGAGGGCTGGATCACCACCCTCGGCGACTGGTTGCAACACTTGCTCAAACTGCCACTGCCCGCAGGGCTCGACCAACCGCCAGTGGTGCTTGAGCAATTGAAGCAGTATCGGGTCGAGATGGAGTTCTGGTTTGCCAGCCACAAAGTCGACGTGCTCAAGCTCGACGAACAGGTGCGTCAGTTCACCCACAACGGCGTGGCCCGGGTCGGTGCCGAAGCGGTGCAGCTCAATGGCATGTTCAAAGGCTTTATCGACCTGACGTTCGAGCACGAGGGTCGTTACTACGTGGCCGATTACAAATCCAACTGGCTGGGCGTCGATGACGCTGCGTACACCGAGCGGGCCATGGAGCAGTCGATCCTCGACAACCGTTATGACCTGCAATACGTGCTGTACCTGTTGGCACTGCATCGTCAGCTCAAGGCGCGGCTCGCCGATTACGACTACGACCGGCATATCGGCGGCGCGTTGTATCTGTTCCTGCGCGGGACACGGGCCCCTGGCGGTGGCGTTTACTTCGCGCGACCACCAAGGGCGCTGATCGAGCGTCTGGACTTGATGTTCCAGGGCAAACCGCAACCCAAGGCCGAGCCCGCGTGGGAACAGGGAGTATTGCTATGAACCGGACATTCGCCGACCTGCTGCCAACGCCGCTGACCGCCGACAGCCTCGCGCAACTGACGCCCCTGACCCGTGCCGATGATCTGTTGCTGTTGCTGACCCAATGGGTCGAGCGTGGCTGGTTGCGGGCACTGGACAAGGCATTCGTGGCCTTTCTTCATGAGTTGGCACCCGATGTCGATCCGCTGGTGTTGCTCGCCGCCGCATTGACCAGTCACCAGCTCGGCCATGGTCATGTCTGTCTGGATCTGTTCGAAACCCTCAAGGCGCCGGATTTCGCTTTGTCCCTACCGCCAGAGGGGGATGCACAACCCGGCGTGTTGCTGCTGCCATCGCAACTGCTCGAAACCCTCGACGGAGCGCACTGGTGCAAGGTACTGGCCGGCAGTTCGCTGGTGGCACTGGCCGCCGACGAAAGTGCGTCGTCGCAGGAACGCCCGCTGGTGTTGTCCGGCAAGCGCTTGTACTTGCGGCGCTATTGGGCCTACGAGCGGCGTATCGACAGCGCACTGCGTCAGCGGCTCGCGGAGCAGGAAGCGACACCATCCGATCTTGCACGGCGGCTGGACGAGCTGTTCGATCCAGCGCAGCGTGCGGATGTCATCGACTGGCAGAAACTCGCCTGCGCCCTGGCCACCCGAAGTGCCTTCAGCATCATCACGGGCGGTCCAGGTACCGGCAAGACGACGACGGTGGTCCGTTTGCTGGCGTTGCTCCAGGCACCTGCGGTCGAGGCGCATCAACCATTGCGCATTCGGCTCGCGGCGCCTACCGGTAAAGCGGCGGCGCGGCTGACCGAGTCCATCAGTCAGCAGGTGCAATCGCTGAAGGTCGCTGACAGCGTCCGGGAAAAAATCCCGACCGAGGTGACCACGGTGCACCGCCTGCTCGGCAGTCGTCCCGGCACGCGGCACTTTCGCCACCATGCCGGTAACCGTCTGCCCCTGGACGTTCTGGTGGTCGATGAAGCGTCCATGATCGACCTGGAAATGATGGCCAACCTGCTCGATGCCTTGCCGCCTCATGCCCGATTGGTGTTGCTGGGCGACAAGGATCAACTGGCCTCGGTGGAGGCTGGTGCGGTGCTGGGAGATTTGTGCCGCGATGCCGAAGCCGGTTGGTACAGTCCGCAGACCCGCCAGTGGCTGGAGAGTGTAAGCGGCGAATCCCTGCAGGACAGCGGCTTGCACGAAGGCACTGACGGTTCGCACCCGCTGGCCCAGCAAGTGGTGATGTTGCGTCACTCGCGGCGTTTCGGCGAGGGCAGCGGCATCGGCCAACTGGCGCGGCGGGTGAATCAGCAACTCCCGGACGAGGCTCGGCGGTTGCTGGAAGCCAAGACTCATGGAGATGTGTTTTCGTTGCCGCTTCAGAACGAGCACGACCGGAAACTTGAGCACCTGGTGCTCGATGGACACGGCGAAGGCCCTCACGGTTATCGACATTATCTGAGCGTCTTGCGCGATCGACGTCCGGCGATTGGAACGCCGCTCGAACATTCAGGCTGGGTCGACTGGGCGCGTGACGTCCTGCGGGCCTTCGATACCTTCCAGTTGTTGTGCGCAGTGCGCAAAGGGCCGTGGGGTGTCGAGGGGCTGAACCAGCGCATCACCGACGCGTTACTCAAAGCGCGGCTGATCGAAAGTGATCAGCAATGGTACGAAGGCCGGCCGGTGCTGATGACCCGAAATGACTACGGTCTGGGGCTGATGAACGGTGACATCGGTATCGCCCTGAAATTGCCCGAGCGCGATGGCCCGGATGCCGGCAAGTCGGTGTTGCGAGTGGCGTTCCCGCGTAACGACGGGCGCGGCGGGGTGCGTTTCGTGCTGCCGAGCCGGCTCAACGATGTCGAGACCGTCTATGCGATGACCGTGCACAAGTCGCAGGGCTCGGAGTTTGCCCATACCGCGTTGATCCTGCCGGACGCCCTGAATCCCGTGTTGACCAAGGAGCTGATCTACACCGGAATTACCCGGGCCAAGGACTGGTTCACCTTGATCGAACCTCGGAGCGGCGTGTTTGAAGAAGCGGTGCAGCGCAAGGTGAAGCGCCTGAGTGGACTGATGCTGGAACTGGAAGAAGGGGCGCCGCATAAAGGATGAAGGTGCCTTCGATTGCCGCCGATAATTGATCGACCGGTCAGAGGTCGCTGTATCGCTGGTGTTCCAACCCTGTGCTATCGTTGCGGCATCATTTCGTAACGATCCAAGAGAATCCCTGCATGAAGGTGGCTGTCTGGGCGACAGAGCGCGTAGTTGGCTGCAAGCGGGCGTTGCTTGCCGGTGTGCTCTGTTTGCTCACGGGTGTGGCCGCTGCCCAGGCTCAACCCCCGACGGGCATGGCCGAACAGCGGGCCAAATCCGTCACCCAGGTTGTCCTCGGTATCCTCAGTTACGCGCGCTGGCCGGTAGAGCCGGCGCAATTACGTTTGTGCATCGTCGGCCCGACCGAATACACCGACGACCTGGTCAAGGGCACGACCCAGGCCACGGGCCGTCCGGTCATCGTGCGTCGACTGTTGGCCGACAATCCGGCCATCGTCAGCGAGTGCGACGCGGTCTACATCGGTAAGCTTACGACCGACGAACGCAGCCGGCTGTTCGCGTCCCTGATCGGCCATCCGGTGCTGAGCATCAGCGAAGGCGGCGATCAATGCACGGTCGGTAGCCTGTTCTGCCTGCGGGTTGGTGATGAACAAGTGTCGTTCGAGGTCAATCTCGACTCCGTTGCCCGCAGCGGTGTGCGCATTCATCCCAGCGTGCTGCAGTTGTCGCGCCGCAAACCGGCGGTGCCATGAGACGCGACAAATCCACAGGGCGCCCGACCCTCGGCTCGGTCATCGGCCGTGGCAACCTGATTGTGGCGCTGGTCGCCGTGGCAATGGCCAGCGTGTCGCTGACGCTGCTCGGGGTGCTGGCGCTGCGGGTCTATGCCGATCACAACCTGCACTTGATCGCCCGCTCGATCAGTTACACCGTGGAAGCCGCCGTGGTGTTCAACGACAAGGCCGCCGCGACCGAAGCGCTGGCGTTGATCGCCTCGACCGAAGAAGTGGCCGATGCCCAGGTGCTGGACACTCAGGGCCAATTGCTCGCGCGCTGGCAGCGTCCGGAGAACGGCCTGATTTCCGAGCTGGAGATGCAGGTCGCGCGAGTGATTCTGGAAAAACCCATCAACCTGCCGATTCAGCATCAGGATCGCGAGATCGGGCGCATTTTACTGATCGGCCACGGCGGCAGCCTGATGCGCTTTCTGTTGAGCGGTCTGGCGGGGATCATTCTCTGCACGGCGATCAGCGCCTGGGTCGCGCTCTATCTGGCGCAGCGTCAGTTGCGCAGGATCATCGGCCCGTTGCACAGCCTGGCGGCGGTGGCGCATGCGGCCCGCAGCGAGCGGGCACTGGATCGACGGGTGCCACGGGCGAAGATTGCCGAACTGGACAACCTCGGCAATGACTTCAATGCCTTGCTCGATGAACTCGAAGACTGGCAAACCCACCTGCAAAGCGAGAACGAAACCCTCGCCCACCAGGCCAGCCACGACAGTCTCACCGGCTTGCCGAACCGGGCCTTTTTCGAAGGCCGCCTGATCCGTGCGCTACGCAGCGCCCACAAACTCAACGAGCGCGTGGCGGTGCTGTTTCTCGACAGCGACCGCTTCAAGGACATCAACGACAACTTCGGTCATGCCGCCGGTGACGCGGTGCTGGTGGCGGTGGCTAATCGGGTGCGGGCGCAGTTGCGTGAAGAGGATCTGGTGGCGCGTCTGGGCGGTGACGAGTTCGCCGTTCTGCTCACGCCCTTGCACAAGACCGAAGACGCCGAGCGCATTGCCGACAAGATCCTCGCCAGCATGGACACCCCGATTGCGCTGCCGGGCGACAGCAGTGTCGTGACGTCGCTCAGTATCGGCATCGCGGTTTACCCCGATCATGGCGTCACGCCCGGCACCTTGCTCGATGCGGCCGATGCCGCGATGTATCAAGCCAAGCGTTTGTCGCGCGGCGCCCAATCCACGGCCGGGTCGGAGCACCCGGTCGATCCCGTTCAAACCAGGAGCTGATGCCCGTGTTCTCACTTTCCTTTCGACTGTTTTCCACCCTGTTGCTGACGGCCATGCTGGCCCTGACCGGTTGCCAGACCGCCCCGCAAAAAGGCCTGACGCCCGCCCAGGTTGCGGTCCTCAAGCAGCAAGGCTTCGAGTTGACCGATGATGGCTGGGAGTTCGGCCTGTCGGGCAAAGTGCTGTTTGGCAGCGATGTCGAAAGCCTGAACCAGCAAAGTACCGAAATCGTCGAGCGCATCGGCAAAGCGTTGCTGGGTGTCGGCATCGAGCGCGTGCGGGTCGATGGCCACACCGATGCTTCGGGCAAGGAAACCTACAACCAGCAGCTGTCTCTGCGTCGCGCGAAAAGCGTCGGCAAAGTGCTGACCTCGGTCGGCATGAAAGAAGAGAACATCCAGCTGCAAGGACTCGGCAGCCGCGAACCGGTCGCCTCGAACGACACCGCCGCCGGCCGCACCGAAAACCGCCGGGTGTCGATTGTGGTCAGCGCCGATTAATCGGCGAATTGCATTTCGCGGGTCTCACCCATCAACAGCGCCTGATTGCGCTCTGTCACCTCACGGATGTAATCCCACAGCAACGTGATCCGCTTCAACTTGCGCAGATCCTCCCGGCAGTACATCCAGAACTGCCGGGTGATGTCGATTTCCTCCGGCAACACCGGCAGCAGGCGCGGATCCTGTGCCGCGAGGAAGCACGGCAGAATCGCCAATGAGCGCCCCTGCTGCGCCGCCACGAACTGCGCGATCACGCTGGTGCTGCGCAAATTGGCGCTGGCGCCGGGCAACACGTTCGCCAGATACAGCAGCTCCGAGCTGAACGCCAGATCATCCACATAACTGATGAATTGATGCTTGCCCAGGTCGGCGGGTCGGCGGATCGGTGGGTGTTTGTCGAGGTATTCCTGGGTCGCGTAGAGCTGCAAGCGGTAGTCGCAGAGTTTGCAGCACACGTACGGCCCGTGTTCCGGGCGTTCGAGGGCGATGACGATGTCGGCCTCGCGTTTGGACAGGCTGATGAAGTGCGGCAGCGGCAGGATGTCCACCGAGATCGCCGGGTAGGCGTCGACGAAGTGGCTCAGTTGCGGGGTGATGAAGAAGCTGCCGAAACCTTCGGTGCAGCCCATGCGCACATGCCCGGACAGCGCGACGCCGGAGCCTGACACCTGCTCGCAGGCCATGTGCAGCGTGCTTTCGATCGACTCGGCATAACTCAGCAGGCGCTGGCCTTCGGCAGTCAGTACGAAACCGCTGGTACGCGACTTTTCGAACAGCAAAGTGCCGAGCGCCGCTTCCAGCGAACTGATCCGCCGCGACACGGTGGTGTAGTCGACCGCCAGGCGCTTGGCCGCCGTGCTGGCCTTGCGGGTACGGGCGACTTCGAGGAAAAACTTGAGGTCGTCCCAGTTCAGCGAACCTAGAGACGTGATGTTTTTTTGCATGATGGACGGGCTTATATGTGCGTTCTTATTAGAAGTTTGCACATCTATACTCCAAAAACAGTCCGACAACCAATTCGTGACACACGCCTCATCTCAAGGCGAACCTTTCGCCTTGGCTCCTAAGATAAAAACAAGTTCTGGAGACCAGCATGAACGCATCGCTTACGCCCAACGAAACCACGATCCAGAAGGTCAAGCTGCTGATCGACGGCGAGTGGGTCGAGTCGCAGACCACCGAGTGGCACGACATCGTCAACCCGGCGACCCAGCAGGTTCTGGCCAAGGTTCCGTTCGCCACCGCCGCTGAAGTCGACGCCGCCGTCAGCGCCGCACAGCGCGCCTTCCAGACCTGGAAACTGACCCCGATCGGCGCGCGCATGCGCATCATGCTCAAGCTGCAGGCGTTGATCCGTGAGCATTCCAAACGCATCGCCGTGGTGCTGAGCGCCGAGCAGGGCAAGACCATTGCCGATGCCGAAGGCGACATTTTCCGTGGCCTGGAAGTGGTCGAGCACGCCTGCTCCATCGGCAGCCTGCAAATGGGCGAGTTCGCCGAGAACGTGGCCGGCGGCGTCGACACCTACACCTTGCGCCAGCCGATCGGCGTTTGCGCCGGCATCACTCCGTTCAACTTCCCGGCAATGATTCCGCTGTGGATGTTCCCGATGGCCATCGCCTGCGGCAACACCTTCGTCCTCAAGCCATCCGAACAGGATCCGCTGTCGACCATGTTGCTGGTGGAACTGGCGATTGAAGCGGGCATTCCGGCCGGTGTTTTGAACGTCGTCCATGGTGGCAAGGACGTGGTCGATGGCCTTTGCACCCACAAGGACATCAAGGCGGTTTCGTTTGTCGGTTCGACCGCCGTCGGCACCCACGTTTATGACCTGGCCGGTAAGCATGGCAAGCGCGTGCAATCGATGATGGGCGCGAAGAACCACGCGGTGGTGCTGCCGGATGCCAATCGCGAGCAAGCGCTCAATGCGCTGGTCGGCGCCGGTTTCGGTGCGGCCGGTCAGCGTTGCATGGCCACCTCGGTGGTGGTGCTGGTGGGTGCGGCCAAAGAATGGTTGCCGGATCTGAAAGCGCTGGCGCAGAAACTCAAGGTCAACGCCGGCAACGAGCCGGGCACCGATGTCGGTCCGGTCATTTCGAAAAAGGCCAAGGCGCGGATTCTCGATCTGATCGAAAGCGGCATCAAGGAAGGCGCCAAACTCGAGCTGGACGGTCGCGACATCAGCGTGCCGGGCTACGAGAAAGGCAACTTTGTCGGCCCGACCCTGTTCTCCGGGGTGACCACCGACATGCAGATCTACACCCAGGAAATCTTCGGCCCGGTGCTGGTGGTGCTGGAAGTCGACACCCTCGATCAGGCCATCGCGCTGGTCAACGCCAACCCATTCGGCAACGGCACCGGCCTGTTCACCCAGAGCGGTGCGGCGGCGCGTAAGTTCCAGACTGAAATCGACGTTGGCCAGGTCGGCATCAACATCCCGATTCCGGTGCCGGTACCGTTCTTCAGCTTCACCGGTTCGCGCGGTTCGAAACTCGGCGACCTCGGCCCGTACGGCAAGCAAGTGGTGCAGTTCTACACCCAGACCAAAACGGTCACGGCGCGCTGGTTCGATGACGACAGCGTCAACGACGGCGTGAATACCACCATCAACCTGCGCTGAGGAATGGCCATGAAAATCGCATTTATCGGTCTGGGCAACATGGGCGCGCCGATGGCGCGCAACCTGATCAAGGCCGGGCATTCGCTGAATCTGGTGGACCTGAACAAAACCGTGCTGGCGGAACTCGAGCAACTGGGCGGCACTATCCGCGCTTCGGCTCGCGAGGCCGCTGAAGATGCAGAACTGGTGATCACCATGCTGCCGGCGGCGGTGCATGTGCGCAGCGTCTGGCTCGGTGAGGACGGTGTGCTGGCCGGGATCGGTAAAGGCGTGCCAGCAGTGGATTGCAGCACCATCGATCCGCAGACCGCACGCGATGTGGCAGCGGCGGCCGCCAAACAAGGCGTGGCCATGGCCGATGCACCGGTGTCCGGCGGTACTGGCGGCGCCACGGCCGGGACGCTGACCTTCATGGTCGGCGCCACTCCTGAACTGTTCGCCACCCTGCAACCGGTGCTGGCGCAGATGGGCCGCAACATCGTGCATTGCGGTGAGGTCGGCACCGGCCAGATCGCCAAGATCTGCAACAACCTGTTGCTCGCCATTTCGATGGTCGGCGTCAGCGAGGCGATGGCCCTGGGCGACGCGCTGGGGATCGACACCGGCGTGCTTGCCGGGATCATCAACAGCTCGACCGGGCGTTGCTGGAGTTCGGAAATGTACAACCCGTGGCCGGGGATCGTCGAAACGGCGCCGGCCTCGCGCGGTTACACCGGTGGCTTCGGCGCCGAGCTGATGCTCAAGGATCTGGGGCTGGCCACCGAAGCGGCGCGTCAGGCCCATCAGCCGGTGGTGCTGGGCGCGGTGGCGCAGCAGTTGTATCAGGCGATGAGTCAGCGCGGGGAAGGGGGTAAGGACTTCTCGGCGATCATCAACAGCTATCGCAAGCCGCAGTAATCGTCGTCAGGCCTGCGCTCGTCGCAGGTCTGCAATTCAGATGCAGTAGGTGTTGCCGGGAAATCACGTCGGGTGGTTTCCCGGCTTTTTTGTATCAGGCGAACACGAAATATTTGCGCACTGTCTCGACCACTTCCCAGGTGCCCTTCATGCCTGGCTCGACCACGAAGATGTCGCCAGCGCGCAGATGGATCGGCTCCATGCCGTCCGGGGTAATCACGCAGTAGCCTTCCTGGAAATGGCAGTACTCCCACTTCACGTAATCCACCCGCCACTTGCCCGGCGTGCAGATCCACGTGCCCATGATCTTGCTGCCGTCTTCGCTGGTGTAGGCGTTGAGGTTGACGGTGTGCGGGTCGCCCTCGAGTTTTTCCCATTTGCAGGCGTCGAGTACGGGCAGGGGATGGGTGTCGCGCAGAACGGTGATAGGTGCGGGCATGACGGCTCCAGGCCAAAGGGAGTTGGAGCCGTCACCGTAGCCTTCGCGGGTGCTGTTGGAATGTCTTGGGTCGACCTCCAGATGCCTGTAAGCGCTGAGGAGATCTGCGCATCTACCGAATTGCACCAACGCTGTGCATATAAGAAGGTTTTGGTACAAGCGTGCACCATAAAAGTTCAATCAATTTTTAGACTAAAACGAGATAACCATTCTGACACCTATTGCAAAACAAAATCGTCTGTACTATAACATTCGTACTAAAGAACTATTCCTCCAAAGGGAGCTTAACCTGAGTCACGGACAGACTTGAATCGGCTTTTTCTCATCTCGAAACTGACTTGGCTCTTGGCTCAAGTGTGAACTTCTACCTGTTGTTAATGAATAATGACAGTTGAATGAACCGGACAGTTAATAAGCGGCGCGGACGCAATGTCTCGCGTGCTTTGAGTAGAAGCCTTAAATAAACAGTTAATTATTATTTGTGCGCTGGCGGATTTATATCTGCGGGATACGCACGCCTATCGAATTTTTATGTGCCCGGCATCAATGGAATGAGGCTTTATTGTGGACGACATAAACGTAATTGAAGTTTCGACAATTGTTGATAGTGCGAGTGAACTTGGTCGGCACGTCTGGGTGCGTGTCGGCAGTCGCCTGACAAATGTGCAGATAAGCGATGACTGCTTCATCGGCTTCAGGTGCGATTTGCAGCACGCGTCCATCGGTAAATCCAGCATGTTCGCCACCGGTGCCCAATGCCTGGGGACGGCGCAGTCGCCGGTTCGGATTGCCGAAAACGTCTGGCTGGGCGCCAAGTCCACCGTGGCTGCCGGTGTCTCCATCGGTGCCGGGGCCGTGGTGGCGGCTGGCGCGTTGGTGACAGCGGATGTGCCGCCGGACGCAATCGTCGTCGGTCGTCCGGCGCGGGTCATTGCCCGGCGCACCGTGGTCGAGGACGGCCGACCGAGCCCGGAACCGGTGCTGGCCAAAGTCCGGGACCGGGCGCGCCAAGGCTTGCCGTCAATGCTCGATCGGTCCACGCAGTCGGTCGCGCGGCTCAAGTCGCTGAACCCCGACACCCAGACCTGGGACATCAGCGACGACGCCCTGATCGATGCCGAATTGCGCGGCGGGGCGTCGGTGGAAATCGCCCGGGACTGCATCCTGATCGGGCGCAGCAGCCGTCAGGGCGGTATGTCGCAACTGGGTGGCATCGAATTGGGCACCGGCGCGCGACTCGCGGCCGGTGTGGTTATCGAGGCGGCCGGCGGCGTATCCGTCGGTGCTTTCAGCGAGTTGTCCGAGGGGGTCACGATCGTTGCCTCCACCCATGATCATTCATTCCGCTCACTGCCTTGGGAGGAGGCACCGGTGCGCATTGGAAGTCGTTGCGTTATTGGCGAGGGCGCCATCTTGGTAGGTCCACTGAATATTGGTGACGGTGCCGTTATCAAGCCGTACTCGGTGGTTATAAGGGATGTATTGGAAAACACTGTGGTTCATGGCGTTGTTCAACTAATGGAGATTCAGGAATGATTTTATTTGCCCCCAATCCAACCGGTTCCGGTCACAACATGCGCGCGCTGTCCATCGCTCAGGCGATCAAGAAACAGCGTCCGGACATGCCATTGACCGTTGCACTGGCTTCCTTGCAGCCAACCTTCACGCCGATGTTCGAAAAGTCTGGCGTAGAAGTTGTGGATATTGCCGGTCGTTTGGTCGATTACTCGAAAAAGAGCAACTTGTCGAAAGAACTCGACTGGAATAATTTCATTGGCGGTTATATCGCCAATACCTTCTTGTCCGGCGAGCGGATTCTGTCTTACCTGGCCCTGATCGCCGAGTACAAACCGACCGCTCTGGTGTCGGACTACAACATGGCCGCCTGCCTGGCCGCGATTTTCAGCGGTACGCCGCTGGTGTTCGTCACCGAGCGCTACGACTTCACCCTGTGCCAGCTCGAAGACCATGATCTGGCCGACGGCGGTTTCGAAGTCAACGCGCTGGAAATGGCCCGGGCCCGCACCGCGCTGCACAGCCAGTTCAACTGGATGATCAATCAGAGCCAACTGGTGCTGACCGACAAACCGTACGTGGCTTCCCTCGATCAGGGCACGCCGGTGGCCGAAGCGCTGGTCAGCGGCAAGGCGCATTTTGTCGGCCCGATGATCCGCGACATCAATGTGCAGACCGGCTTGAACGTGCGCGAGCAACTGAACCTCGGCGACTCGCCGTTCATTGTGGCTTCGATCAGCGGCACCACGATGTTTGCCCAGAACAAGGATGCGCTGCTCGCTGCGTATCTGGACAGCTTCAAGATCCTGCGCGAGCGCAATCCGGAACTGAAACTGGTGTTACTCGGCCGTCAGGATATCCAGGCTCAGGACGGCGTCGTCTGCGTGCCGTACTACCCCGACTGGATGGGCCTGCTGCGCGAAGCCAGCCTGCTGATTTCGGCGCCGGGCTGGATCACCGTGACGGAAATCGCCGCACTCCAGATTCCGACGCTGTTCGTGCTGCCGTCCAAATCCGAGTACCACGAACTCGAAGCGCTGCGCCGTCTGGAGCTGCTGGGTTTCCCGACGCATCTGGGCCACGACCGCGATGCGATCGTCGAACTGATCCAGGGCGAACTGGAAAAAGACACCGACGCATCGACCTACTACGCGCCGCATCAGCAAGTGGCCGCGCCGGATGGCGAAGGTGCCGCCCGCGCCGCGACGCGCATCATTGAGTTGTGCCAGGGCAGCGTTGTGTCGCTGACTGAAAGCAAAGCCGCTTAACCTCAAGGAAGAGGGATTCACCATGTCACTGCATCCGCAGTTTCAATTTGATCAAGGCCTCAAGGACATCGGCCACGGCGGCTTTTTCGCCGTGACCGATGCCAGTGGCGAGGTTGCGATTTCCAGCGACAAGCAGTTGCAGGATCAGGTCGCGGCGACGCTCTACCAGGCCGAGCACGGCGACGATGTCGAACTGCGTTTTGCCCATGACGGGCTGATGCGTTTGCATGATGCTTCGAATGGCGGTTTCCATGAGCTCGCCGACCGCTACTGGACGCCGCACGGCTCCGGACGCTGCCGCACGCTGGCGCTGCAACTGGATGCGCTGGCGGCATTGATTGCCTATCAGCGCCGGGTGCCGCAGGACGCGGCGAACAATGCCGCGATCCACGGCCTGCTGGAAAAGGTCGGAGCGCTCTACGCCCGTTCCACGGTCGCCGGCCTGTACAGCAGCGACTGGTCGACTCCGCTGGAGCTCGCGACCTCGATCGATCTCGACATCAGCGCCACGGCCTTGCTGGCGCGTATCGACAATCAGCCGTTGGGTCTCGGCTTGGTCGGGCACTTGCAGATTCATGCAGAAAACCTGATCGGCCGGGTGGCCGGCAGCGACAGCCAATCCTGTGTCGATGTGGCGCTGACCCGTTGCGGTGTGCGGGCTCAGGTAAGCCTGGTGCTGGCGCAACTGGCTGATACGCGGGACGACAATGCGCTGTCGAATCTGGCCCGTTCGTTCCTGCTGCAAACCCTGGCGCTGTTCCGCGATCCGGCGTACGGCGGGTATTGGGATCGGGTCGGGATCAACGGCAAAGTGCGTTGCGACTGGCACACTTCGTACAAAAATCACGAGTCGCCATTTCCGATCAAGACTGCCTACGACGTGGCGTTGCTGTTGCAGGCGATTCAAGCCTTGCCGTCCGGCGCGAGCGAAGCCGACCGGGCTTCGGTGACGGCAGCGTTGCTGGAGTTTCACGACGCCCGCAATGGCGGGCTGTTCATGGGCAAGGGCTATTTCTGGTCGACCCCGGATGACCCGACCGTGCCGTTCATTCGCCAGTTCTGGGCGCCGCCGCGTCAGCCGGGGATTTTCAGTATCGGCAACCTGACGTACCTGCCGTTGCACCTGAAGAGTCTGAAAACCCAGCTCGCCGCGGCCCACGCCTTGCAGTCCATCGAACCGGCCGCTGCCGTCACTCATCATGACGATGCGGCGTTGGTAAACCGTGAGCTGCAAGTGATCGATGGCGGTGGTGATGTGCAGCGCATTCATCCGAATGGCGTGCCGACCATCAATGTCGATCTGCAGCGTTATCTGGCTTGGCTGGCCAAGGCTCGGGCATCGAATGAAACGCCTTACGGGCTGACTGCCGAAACCGCGCCACTGGGGTTCCGTGCCGACAAGACTTGGCAGGTGTTCTCCGGGTTGCACGTGATCTCGGACTTGCATGCGCTGGGTCTGCAAATCGAAAACAAGGCCAGCCTGATCGATTGCATCAGGGCCTCGCAAAACACCGACGGCGGATTTGCCGAGCAACCGGGGCATCTCAGCGATGTGTTCGCGACCTACTGCGCGGTGCTGTCGCTGCGAGTGCTGGGCGCGTTGCCGAACGATATCGGCGGTTGCGTGCGTTACCTGCAAGCGTGCCAAAACCCCGATGGCGGGTTCGGCGATGTGCCGGGTTTCGGCTCGGACATCTGGCACACCAACCTGGCGGTGCTGTCGCTGCATGCGCTTGAGGCGAAGGCGCTGGGCGAGCAGCGCGTGATGGCGTTTGCCTTGCGCTGCCGCTCGGCCGATGGCGGTTTCGCCAACAAGCCGGGTTATCCGCCGGACGCGTTTTCGGTGTACCGCGTGGTGTCGACGCTGTTCATTCTCAACCGCCGCATCGTCGATGCCGAGCAAACCGTCGCCTGGCTGCAAAAGCTGCAACTGACCAACGGCTCGTTCCATTACCGGCCGGGCAAAGCGGTCAGCCTGGTGGGTACTTACATGGCCATCGCGGCGATGTATCTGCTCGACGCGCAGCCGACGTATCTGCAGGAATCGAAAGACTGGATCGCTGCCCATCAGAAGCAGGACGGTGGTTTCGGCCCGCTCAACGCAACCTCGGCAACCACTGACGAAAGCTTCGTCTGCATCCAGACACTGCTGATTCTCGAACAAGGGCTGTCGCAATACTGGGTCGCGTTGTTGAACTGACCCGCACACTGCATCGAAGGACGTTAAGTCATCATTTTGCCAGGGGAGGCGCTGATGAAAATTTTAGTGACAGGGGGCGCGGGCTTCATTGGCTCGGCCGTGGTGCGGTTTCTGATTGAAGAGACCGAATGTGAAGTGATCAACGTCGACAAACTGACCTACGCCGGCAACCTTGAATCGCTGGCCGATGTGTCCGATTCGCCGCGTTACCGGTTCTGCCAGGTCGACATCTGCGACAAGCCGGCGCTGGACGAACTGTTCGCGCGCCTGCAACCGGATGCGGTGATGCACCTGGCCGCCGAGTCCCACGTGGACCGCTCGATCGATGGCCCGCAAGCCTTCATCGAAACCAACATCGTCGGCACCTACACGATGCTCGAAGCGGCGCGTGGTTACTGGAACCGACTGGACGCGGCGCGACAGGCGGCGTTCCGTTTCCATCACATTTCCACCGATGAAGTGTATGGCGACCTGGAACCCGAAGATCCGGCGTTCACCGAGCGCACGCCGTATGCGCCAAGTTCGCCGTACTCAGCGACCAAGGCCGGTTCCGATCATCTGGTCCGCGCCTGGCATCGCACCTTTGGCCTGCCGGTGGTGATGAGCAATTGCTCGAACAATTACGGGCCGTATCACTTCCCGGAAAAACTGATTCCTCACGTCATTCTCAATGCGCTGCAAGGCAAGCCGTTGCCGGTGTACGGCGATGGCGCGCAGATCCGCGACTGGCTGTTTGTCGAAGATCACGCTCGCGCACTGTATGCGGTGGTCACGCTCGGTGAGGTCGGGCAGACCTACAACATCGGTGGCCACAACGAGAAGACCAACCTGGAAGTGGTGCACACCCTGTGCGATTTGCTTGAGGCACGCGGTGCGGAAAAGCCGGCGGGCGTCGCGCACTTCCGCGACCTGATCACCTTCGTCAAGGATCGTCCGGGCCACGACAAACGCTATGCCGTCGATGCCGGGAAAATCCACGCAACGCTGGGCTGGACCCCGCAGGAAACCTTCGAAAGCGGCATGCAGAAAACCGTCGACTGGTATCTGGACAACCGCGCCAGGTGGGTGCGGGTGATGTCCGGTGCCTACGCGCTGGAGCGCCTCGGCGAGCAACGCGACGAAGCCCTCGTGGCTTGAACATTCAGTCATTCAAATCTCACTGCTTGAAAGGAAAAAAGCATGGCCAAGTACAAAGGAATTCTGCTGGCGGGCGGCGCCGGTTCGCGTCTGCACCCGATCACCCTGGGCGTCTCGAAACAGTCGCTGCCGGTGTATGACAAACCGATGATCTACTACCCACTGTCGGTGCTGATGCTGGCGGAAATCCGCGAGATCCTGATCATCTCCACCCCGGAAGATCTGCCGGGCTTCCAGCGCATGCTCGGCGACGGCAGCCAGTTGGGCCTGAGCCTGAGCTACGCGGTACAACCGAGCCCGGACGGTCTCGCTCAAGCATTCATCATCGGTCGCGAATTCGTCGGTGAAGACAACGTCTGCCTGGTGCTCGGCGACAACATTTTCTACGGCGCCGGCTTCGGCGAAACCCTGCTGCTAGCGGCGGCGCGTGATGAAGGCGCTACGGTGTTCGGTTACTACGTGGCCGATCCCGAGCGCTTTGGCGTGGTGGAATTCGATGCTGTCGGCAAGGCCCTGAGCATCTGCGAAAAACCGAGCGATCCGAAGTCCAACTATGCCGTCACCGGCCTGTATTTCTACGACAACGAAGTGCTGAAGATTGCCGCCGACATCAAGCCATCGCCGCGAGGTGAACTGGAGATTACCGATGTCAACAACGTCTATCTGCAACGCGGGAAATTGAACGTATCGGTGATGGGTCGTGGGATGGCCTGGCTGGATACCGGAACCCACGATGCGTTGATTGAGGCCGGCAATTTCGTGCAGGCCATCGAGAAACGCCAGGGCCTGAAAATCGCCTGCCTCGAAGAGATCGCCTACAACAAGGGCTGGATCGACGACGCGCAATTGCTGGTGCACGCGGGCAGCATGAGCAAGACCGGTTACGGTCAGTATCTGGCGCGTTTGATCCACGATGACGTGGTGGTGGCGATGGATGCGCAGCGCCCGTTGAAAGGCGCTGCCTGATCAAGTGTGGGAGTGAGCGTGCTCGCTCCCACAGGTTCAGTGGCCGGTCACGCTGTCGAGTTGTGCAGCTTTGGCCGTGGCGTGCGGATCGGCCGACAGGGTTTGCAACCGGGCCAGGCGATTGGCATGTGTCGGCGCTTCGGCCGCCAGCGGCGAGCGGCGTTTGCGGGTTTCTTCACGCAGCACCGGCAAGACTTCCTTGCCGAACATGTCGAGTTGTTCCAGCACGGTCTTCAGCGGAATGCCGCCATGGTCGAACAGGAACAGCTGGCGCTGATAGTCGCCGAAGTACTCGCGGAAGGTCAGGGTCTTGTCGATGATTTCCTGGGGGCTGCCAACCGCCAGCGGGGTCATCTCCATGAACTCTTCCAAGGATGGACCGTGGCCATACACCGGGGCGTTGTCGAAGTAGGGGCGGAATTCACGGCGTGCATCCTGCGAGTTGCGACGCATGAAAATATGCCCGCCGAGACCGACGATCGCCTGCTCCGGCGTGCCGTGACCGTAATGGGCAAACCGCGCGCGGTAGAACTCGACCAGCGCCATGAAATGCTCACGGGGCCAGAGGATGTGGCTGGCGAAAAAACCGTCGCCGTAATACGCGGCCTGCTCGGCGATTTCCGGGGTGCGGATCGAGCCGTGCCAGACGAAGGGCGGCAGGTCATCGAGGGGCCTCGGGATCGAGGTGAAGTTTTTCAGCGGAGTGCGAAAGCGTCCACTCCAGTTGAGGTCTTCTTCGCGCCAGAGCCGGTGCAGCAGGCGATAGTTTTCCATCGCCAGTGGCAGACCGTCGGCGATGCTCTTGCCGAACCAGGGATAGACCGGCGCGGTGTTGCCCCGGCCGAGCATCAGGTCCATACGGCCGCCGCAGAGGTTTTGCAGCAGCGAATATTCTTCGGCCAGACGCACCGGATCGTTGGTGCTGATCAGGGTGGTAGACGTCGAGAGAATGATGCGTTGGGTCTTGGCTGCGATGTAGGCCAGCAGCGTGGTGGGAGAGGAGGTGATGAACGGGGGATTGTGGTGCTCGCCGGTGGCGAACACGTCCAGCCCGATGTCTTCGGCCTTCTGCGCAATTTGCAGGGTGGCCTGGATGCGCTCGGATTCGCTGGGGGTACGGGCGTTGGTAGGGTCTTGTGTGACGTCGCCAACGGTGTAGATCCCGAATTGCATAAAGCCTCCTTGCCTTGGGTAAAGGTGTGTTTGAAACCCTTGCCGCGAAGAATGAATCGTCGCGGCACTTGAAATGTACGCCTGTACACGTACAATCGCAAACACGGGTCATTGCACAAACGGACTTGAAGACCTCATCGAGAGAGGAACGCGACATGGAACTGGGATTTATCGGTCTGGGCACGATGGGCGCACCGATGGTGCTGAACCTGCTGAAAGCCGGGCATCGGGTCCGCGTGTGGAATCGTTCGTCGGCACCGCTGGAAGCACTGGCCAAGGCCGGCGCCGAACCTGTCGAGACACCGGCGCTGGCGGCGAAGGCCGAGGTGCTGATTTCCATGCTCGGCGATGACACGGCAATCCGCTCGGTGTTCTTCGACGCCAAGGCGCTGGACGGTCTGCAGGCCGGCAGCGTGCACGTCAACATGTCCACGGTGTCCGTGGCGCTGGCCAGAGAACTGGCGACCGTGCATGAAACACGCGGCGTCGGTTACGTGTCGGCACCGGTGCTGGGGCGGGTCGATGTGGCGGCTGCCGGCAATCTGAATATTCTCGCCTCCGGGCCCGCCGAAGCACTGGCCCGGGTGCAGCCGCTGTTCGATGTGCTGGGGCGCAAGACCTGGACGCTCGGCGACACGGCTGAAGTGGCCTGCGCCGCCAAACTGTCGGCCAATCTGATGATCGCCTCGGCAATCGAATCCATGGCCGAAGCCTCGACCCTGGCCGGCGGCTACGGTATCAGTCGCGAGGCGTTCATCGAGATGATCACCTCGGCCCTGTTCGCCATGCCGGTCTATCAGGGCTACGGCAAGCTGATGGTCGATGAGAAATTCGAGCCGGCCGGTTTCAAATTGTCGCTGGGTCTCAAGGATGTACGCCTGGCGCTGGAGGCCGGTGAAGCGGCCCAGGTGCCCCTGCCGTTTGCCAGCGTGTTGAGGGACAACCTGCTGGACGGCATGGCCCATGGTCAGGCCGATCAGGACTGGGCCTCACTGTCGAAAGTCAGTGACCGGCGTGCCGGCGTGAAGTAATCAAAAGATTCAAGCAACGTAACTTGTTCGCAAGTTACGTGGCCTCTTGCGCCTCGCGTTATTGTCGGACAGTAATTGCTCTTTTATTTGGGAAATGAAAGAAGTCTGATAATAGTGCTTGTCAAATGTACGACTGTAGACGTACATTTTTATCGGGGTTTAACAACAATAAAAAGTTCTGTCTGTTTTTTCGTCTGCTGATCGTAAATAAATAATAGCTAGGAGCCGTTATGAAAAATCTAATGCAATGGAACAGCCTTCCCTCCGAATCCAATGAATGGCTCGAGAAGGTGCGTGCACTGAATCCGCTGATTATTCAGCACCGCGATTACAGCGAGCAGACCAACGCGACGCACAAGGATGTGATGTCCCGATTCTTCAAGGACGGTTTTGGCCGTACCTCGGTGTCCAAGGCGTTCGGCGGATCCCAGGTCGATATCCAGACCACCTCGGCCCTGCTGCTGGAATTCGCCCGGTTTGACGCTTCGCTGTCCTGGCAGCTGGCGGTGCAAGTGGCGATGGGGCGCCTGTCGGATTACCTGCCGGAAGCCACTTCCGAAGCGATCTACAACCACTGCGACGGTTTCGTGATCGGCGCCATCCACTCCGGTGGCGAAGCGCTGCCGATGGGCGACGAGTACCTGCTGAGCGGCAAATGGGCGTTCGCCAGCGGCTCGGCCCACGCCGACTGGCTGGTCTGCACCGCCACCGTCAAAGGCACCGAAAACAACACTAATCCGGAAGTGCGGATGTTCTTCGTGCCCGCCAGCCAGTGCACCATCC
This sequence comes from Pseudomonas sp. 9.2(2024), assembly GCF_039695385.1. Taxonomy (NCBI): domain Bacteria; kingdom Pseudomonadati; phylum Pseudomonadota; class Gammaproteobacteria; order Pseudomonadales; family Pseudomonadaceae; genus Pseudomonas; species Pseudomonas sp. 9.2(2024). The sequence goes on from NZ_CP155585.1 coordinate 1,074,334, forward strand.
TGCCGACCTGGGACACTCTGGGCATGCGCGGCACCGGCAGCCATCACTTCCAGTGCTCCAACGTGATCGTCCACAAGTCTTTCTCGCTGGATGTCGAAACCCTCAAGCAATCCCCCGAAGCGCGCAATTCCCGGGCCTATGCCACCGGTTACTACGAGTTCGGCACCCTGGCGGCGATGTCCACCGTACTGGGCGTGGCCCGAGCGGCGGTCGATCATTTCCGCAATGACCGCGCCGTGAACACCGACCCGGGCCTGGAAGGGGTGATCTTCGAGAAGACCGGTCGCGCCATCTCCTCGGTGCATACCGCACAACTGCTGCTGGAAGATGCGATCCATCAGGTGATCAACCGGGGTGAAACCATCGGCGAACCGGTCAGCGCCCGTGTCGGCCTGGCAGCCTCGGTGCTGACCGAGAACTCGGTCAATGCGGTCAACCAGATCTACTCGATGGCCGGTTCCAAAGCCGTCTACAAGTCGCACTTCCTGGAGCGTTGCTTCCGCGATATTCACACCGGTTCGAAGCACTTCACGTTGTCGCCTTTGAACTTGCATGGTATCGGCAAGTATTACCTGGATAAAACCAACGTACTGGCCGCGGCGTAACAGCGGATAAATAAAGCGGGCGCGTTTACAAGTGAAAGTTCACAGGGATCGATAACGCGCCCGCTTTTAGTTGCACCTTTATTTTCTTAAAACTCAAACTTTTGTGCTCGCAGCAAAGAGTCAAGGGAGTGCCACATGCTTGCTCGAAACATTATCAAGTCGCTGATCTTTATTATTCTTGTGGTGGTGTTGTCCGCTGCACTGGGCTGGCGTTTCTGGTCGCCGCCACCGGCGGCTGCCGAGCAACGGATCCCCAGCACCCGGGTCGGTCTGGCCGTGGTCAAGAAACAACCCTACACCTACTACCTCGAAGCCATCGGCAAACTCGAAGCCCAGCGTCAGGTGCTGGTGTCGGCTGAAGTCAGCGGCAAAGTGGTGGACATCGATTTCGAGTCCGGCGATGAAGTGAAGGCGGGGCAAGTGCTGCTCAAGCTCAACGATGCGCCGGAGCAAGGCGAACTGGTTCGCCTGAAAGGCGAGTACGAATCGGCCAAGGCCCAGTTCGCCCGGGTCCAGGAACTGGCCAAGACCGGCGCCGAAAGCCGTCGCGCCTTCGACAGTGCCCGCGCTCAATACGACGCGGCCAAAGGCGACATGGAGCGCATGCAGGCGCAGATCGCTCAACGGCATATCCGTGCGCCGTTCGCCGGCACCCTCGGCATTCGCCAGGCGCACCTGGGCCAATACCTGCAGGCCGGCAGCGCGGTGGCAACCCTGACCGATCCGGGCGTGCTGCGCGTCAACTTCACCCTCGCCGAGCGCGATGGCTCGCAAGTGCAACTGGGCCAGACCGTGCAGGCCAAGGTCGATGCGTGGGGTGATGTGACCTTCTCCGGCAAGATCGTCGCGGTCGATCCGCAGATCAACCAGTCCCACACCATCAACGTTCAAGCGGTCATCACCGACACGCACAAACGCCTGCGTCCCGGCATGTACGCACGGGTCTCGGTGACCCTGCCGCAGACCGCCGAGCTGCTGATTCCGGAAACCGCGATCACCTACAACGCCTACGGCGAAAGCGTGTTCTCGGTCTACACCGACGAGTCCGGCGTGCAGAAGGTCAAGCGCGAAAGCATCAAGGTCGGCGAGCGCCGCGATGGCTGGGCGGTGGTCGACAAGGGCCTGACCGAAGGCGTGCAAGTGGTGACGTCCGGCCAGCTCAAGCTCCACGACGGCGTGGCGGTGGAAGGCGTGCCGGACACGATTGCTCTTAAACTCAGTGGGCTGGAAAAATGAATTTCACCGACCTCTTTCTTCGCCGCCCGGTGCTGGCCGTGGTGGTCAGCACGCTGATCCTGCTGTTCGGGGTGCGCGCGCTGATGAACCTGCCGATCCGCCAGTACCCGATGCTGGAGACGTCGACCATCACGGTCACGACCCAGTACCCCGGCGCCTCTTCGGAGCTGATGCAAGGCTTCGTCACGCAGCCGATCAGCCAGGCCGTGGCCTCGGTCGAGGGCATCGACTATCTGTCGTCGACCTCGACCCAGGGCCGCAGCCAGGTGACGATCCGCATGGCACTGAACAGTGATTCCATCGCGGCGCTGACCGAGGTCATGGCCAAGGTCAACCAGATCAAATACCGCTTGCCGAAGGATGCGTACGATCCGGTGGTGGAACGCACTTCCGGCGGCTTCACCAGCGTGGCCTACGTCGCGTTTGCCAGTTCCAACCTGACCATTCCGGAGATGTCGGATTACATCTCCCGCGTCGTCGAACCGATGTTCGCCGGCATCGAAGGGGTGGCCAAGATCAACATCATGGGCGAGCAGAAACTGTCCATGCGCCTGTGGCTCGACCCGCAGCGTCTGGCCGGCTACGGCATGACCGGGCAGGACGTTTCGGCGGCCATCGAGGGCAACAACTTCCAGGCGGCTCCCGGTCAGGTCAAAGGCCTGTACGTGGTCAGCAACCTGCGGGTCAACACCGACCTGAACAGCGTCGAAGATTTCCGCGACATGGTGCTGCGCAACGACAACGGCCACATTATCCGTGTGCGTGACGTTGGCACTGTGGAACTCAACGCCGCCTCCACCGACACCAGCGGCGCGATGAGCGACGTACCGGCGCTGTTCCTCGGTCTGGACGCCGCACCGACCGGCAACCCGTTGGTGATCGTCAAACGTGTGCGTGAATTGCTGCCGCAGATCCAGGAAACCCTGCCACCGGGCGTGACCGTGCAGATCCCGTTCGAAGTGGCGCACTTCATTCAGTCGTCGATCGACGAGGTGAGCTACACCCTGCTCGAAGCGCTGGTGATCGTGGTGCTGGTGATCTACCTGTGCCTCGGTACGTTCCGCACCGTGCTGATTCCGCTGGTGACGATTCCGCTGTCGATGCTCGGCGCGGCGATGCTGATGCAGATGTTCGGCTTCAGCCTCAACCTGCTGACCCTGCTCGCCATGGTGCTCGCCATCGGGCTGGTGGTGGACGACGCCATCGTCGTGGTGGAAAACGTCCACCGTCACATCGAAGAGGGCAAGACCCCGTTCGACGCGGCACTGATCGGCGCCCGTGAAGTGGCCGGGCCGGTGGTGGCGATGACCTTCACCCTGGCGGCGGTGTACGCGCCGATCGGTCTGATGGGCGGCCTCACCGGCACGCTGTTCAAGGAGTTCGCGCTGACCCTGGCCGGCGCCGTGGTGATTTCCGGCATCGTCGCCCTGACCCTGTCGCCGATCATGAGTACCCGCTTGCTGGACGCGAAAACCAGCGAAGGTTTCATGGCGGTGAAGGCAGATCGGTTCTTCCAGTACCTGTCCCGTCGTTATGGCGCACTGCTCGGCGGTTCGCTGGCGCGGCGCTGGATCAGCCTGAGCGTGGCGCTGGTGATCTTCTTCAGCCTGCCGTTCCTCTATCGCTCGGCGCAGACCGAACTGGCGCCGCTGGAAGACCAGAACATCCTGCTGACCGCGATCAAGGCACCACAGCACGCCAACCTGAACTACCTCGAAGCCTACGCACACGAGCTGTACAAGACCTTCAACGAAATCCCCGAGGGTTACAGCAACTGGGTGGCGAACGGTTCCGACGGTCTGTCCAACAGCGTCGGCGGGATCAACCTGGTGGACTGGGAAAAACGCGGCCGCGATGCCAACACCATCCAGCCTGACTTGCAGGCTCGGGTGAACCAGATCGAAGGCACGAGCATTTTCGTGTTCCAGATGCCGCCGTTGCCGGGCTCTACCGGTGGTCTGCCGGTGCAGATGGTGATCCGCAGCGATCAGGAATACCTGGCGCTGTACAACGTGATGGATCAGCTCAAACAGGCTGCGCAAGCCAGCGGTCTGTTCGCGGTGGTCGACAGTGATCTGGACTTCAACAACCCGGTGGTGGAAATCCAGGTCGACCGGGCCAAGGCGAACGCCCTGGGCATCCGCATGCAGGACATCGGCGAAACGCTCAACAGCCTGATCGGCGAGAAGTACGTCAACCGGTTCTCGTTTCACGGCCGTTCCTATGACGTGATCCCGCAGTCTGTGTCGGCGGATCGCCTGACCCCGGAAACCCTGAAGCTGTATTACGTGAAGGATCAGAAGGGCAATCCGGTGCCGCTGTCGACGCTGGCCACCCTTAGCGTGAAGGTCGAGCCGAATCGCCTGACCCAGTTCAACCAACAGAACTCCGCCACGTTCCAGGCCATTCCGGCGCCGGGCGTGACCCTGGGCGATGCGGTGGGCTTCCTGCAAAAACAATCGGAAGGTTTCCCGGCCGGCTTCAGTTTCGACTGGCAGTCCGATGCCCGCCAATACGTGCAGGAAGGCAACAGCCTGGCGTTCACCTTCGGCCTGGCCCTGGTGATCATCTATCTGGTGCTGAGCGTGCAATACGAGAGCTTCCGCGACCCGTTCATCATTCTGATCAGCGTGCCGCTGTCGATCTGCGGGGCCCTAGTGCCGCTGGCGCTGGGCATGACGTCGATGAACATCTACACCCAGATCGGCCTGATCACGCTGATCGGTCTGATCAGTAAGCACGGGATCCTGATGGTCGCGTTCGCCAACGAGTTGCAGCGCCAGCAAGGCATGGACCGCGTGCAGGCGATCCAGCACGCCGCGCAGGTGCGTCTGCGGCCGATCCTGATGACCACCGCTGCCATGGTGGTCGGCCTTGCGCCGCTGTTGTTCGCCAGCGGGGCCGGCGCCAACAGCCGCTTCGGCCTGGGGCTGGTGATTGTGGTGGGGATGCTGATCGGCACCTTGTTCACCCTGTTCATTCTGCCGTCGGTGTACACGCTGCTCAGTTCGATCAAGCAACCGAGCCACGCACCCGAAGCCGAACCGGCCGGTGTGCCGCAACCCATCCTGTGAGGACGTGACATGCATTCGATTACACGTTTGATGCTGGCGCCGCTGGCGGCGTCCATCCTGTTGGCGGCCGGTTGTGTGAACTACGCCGGGATCGATCATCAGGGCAAGTTGCTGGCGGTCGGCGATGCGCCGTCCGACAGCCTGAAAGACAAGTTGCCGCCGGCCCAATGGCCGCGTGCGGACTGGTGGACATCGCTGGGCGATCCACGTCTGGGTGCTCTTATCGAAGAGGCTTACGCCAGCAACCCGGACTTGCAGGAAGTCGCTGCCCGGGTCGCGAAAGCCAACGCATTTCTCGACCTGCGCGACGCCGAGCGTTATCCGGAAATGGACGCGTCGGCGGGTGTCACTCGCGGTCGGCTGTCGCGCTTTGAGGACTACAGCGGCGAGGGCCACAAGTATTTCACCGCACGCAATCTGGCGGTCAATTTCGGCTACACCTTCGACCTCTGGGGTGGCCAGCGTGCCGCGTGGGAGTCGGCGCTCAACAGCGCAAGGGCGGCGGAAGTCGACCTGCAATCGTCGCGGCTGATTCTCGCGACCAATGTGGTCAAGGCTTACAACCAGTTGGCGTATGCGTGGCAGGTGTCGGAGCTCAACCAGCGCGATCTCGAACGCTTGAGCAAACTGGTTGACCTGACGGATTCACGTTACGGCTCGGGCCTCGACAACCTGTCGCAACTCAAGCAGGTGCAGAGCCTCAAGGCGCGTTCGGAATCGACCCTGATCGGCGCCAACGAAGACATTGAAATTGCTCGTCTCCAGTTGTCGGCGCTGATCGGCAAAGGCGTTGATCGTGCGCACACGCTCGAGCGCCCATCGAATCTGCAAGCCAGTGTGGTGGCCTTGCCGGCGCAGTTGCCAGCCCAGTTGTTGGGCCGTCGTCCGGACATCGTCGCCGCACGTTGGCGCGTGGAGGCCGAGACTAAAAACGTCGAGGCGGTGAAGACCACGTTCTACCCGAACATCAATCTGGTGGCGGCGGCGGGTTCTCATGCACTGACGGGAGATGCGCTGTTCGCCGGGGTCAGCAAGTTCTGGAATGTGGCGCCGACGGTGTCGCTGCCGATCTTCGATGCCGGGCGCCTGCGCTCGGATCTCAAGGCTGGCAATGCCGAACTCGACAGCTCCATCGCGCAGTACAACCGGGTGTTGAATTCGGCGCTGCATGAGGTGGCGATTTCGGTCACGCAGCTGCGTTCTTTCGAGCAGCAGATCGTCGTGCAGCGCGATGCCTGTTCGATTGCCCAGTCGTCTTACGATCTGTCGCAGTCGCGCTACAAGGCCGGGGAGGACACGTTCCTCGATGCGCTTAACATCGAGCAACAATTGATTCAGGACGAAATGCGCCTGGCCTTCCTCAACAGCAAGCACATCGACAGCTCGGTTTCGTTGATGGCGGCGCTGGGCGGCGGGTTCCAGACGCCGGCGCTGGAGACAGCGCAGAGCAGCGATTTGTAGTTGTTTTGCGGGACGCCGCCTTCGGGGCGGCTGTCGCGGGGAAAAAGCATCTTGTGTATAGTCTTACTGTTCTCGTATAGACGAATACAAGCCGGATTTTTCCCGCCTATATCATCAAGGGTACCTACCTATGAACGTCCCGAATCATCCCAATCAGGATCAGATCCTTCTGGAAAATGTGCTGAACGCATTGGGAAGCCCGCTACGCCTGACCGTGTTGAAAGTGTTGTCCGATGGCCAGGAACATCCATGCGGCCGGATCCTCAAGGGCGCATCGAAGTCGACCATGACCCACCACTGGCGGGTTCTGCGTGACAGCGGTCTGATTTGGCAGCGCCCTTACGGTCGGGAAAACCTGCTGTCCTTGCGTCGTGAAGACATGGACGTGCGTTTTCCGGGATTGCTCGACTCGCTGCTGGCGGCGGTCAAGACCGATGAACAGACCATCAGCGTCATCAGCAAACACGAAGTGACCGAAGAAGTCGGAGCCGAGTGACAGACACCGCCGGTGAAGGGTTGGCCTTCCACGGCAACCAACAATTCACCATCACCAGGAAGGTGTGAGCGGGTATGGATACAAGTCATTACTGGTCATCGCGACCGCTGTCGGAATTGACCGGCTCCGAGCATCACTGGCTGTTTTTGCCCGGGGCATTGACCCCACGTCTGAAAGCCATGGGCGATTATTCAATCGAAGTCGTCGAGCAGTCCCATGGCCCGCTCAATCCTGAAGAAGCGCAAGCGCTGAACGTGCCGCCGTCGACCATCGGCTGGGTGCGTGAGGTGGTGATGAAACTCGATGGCGAGGCCTGCGTCACCGCGCGCAGCCTGACCAGCGTGTCGGCACTGAATGGCGACTGGGCGGATCTGAACGGTTATGGCCGTCGACCTCTGGCCGAGATTCTCTACACCTCGGAGCAGACCCTGCGCGAGCCTTTCCAATGTGCCTTGCTGCCGCCCGGCGCACCGTTGGCGGCGCTGTCCTATCGCTTCGCGCCACAGGCCAAACGTCTGCTGGCCCGGCGTTCGCGTTTCACCCGCAATGGCTCGGCGCTGCTGGTCAGCGAGTGCTTCCTGCCAGCGTTCTGGGCTCAGGTCGAGTACGCTCAGGCGCTCAAGTCGGCCTGATGAAAAAAAAACTGCGGAAGCGAACCCCCGCAGGTTTTTTTTCGCCGGTTTTCAGAGTCGGATCACCGCTTCGATCTGCTTGATGGCCGGCGTCAGCGCTTGCGCCAGTTGCTCGGCTTTCGAGGTCGGGCGCATGGTTCTCGACGAACGCAGAAACAACGGATCATCGAACCGCTTGCGCAGGCGTGCCAGCGATCCGCTGATGGCGGGTTGTTTGACGTGCAGACGTTCGGCCGTGCGCGACACGCTGCGTTCGCGGAACAGCACCAGGAAAATGATGATCAGGTTCAGGTCGATATCCGCGAAGTTGTCTTCATTGAATAGCATGGTTACATCCCTGTCATGACCCGCCGGCCAGCGTCAGCCGAGGCCGGCGGGTGTCTGGATCACTGCTCGGGTGCCAGGCGCAGTTCGTCGTTCAGACGGTAGTAACTGCGGTTGAAATAGACCAGGCCTTCCGTGGCCTCGCTGTGCTGCTGCAGTTCGAGGATTTCACAGTAGAAGATGCTGTGGGTGCCGACCTCGTCGACCTTGCTGACCCGGCAATCGAGGCTGACCAGCGCTTCTTCGATCACCGGTGAACCGGTTTTCAGGGTCCGGCAATTCACGCTGGAAAAACGCTCCTGCATGCTCAACTGCCGATTGGCGAACGCCCCCGACGTCGACTGGTGATCGCCGGTCAGGACGTTCACGCACAGCACGCCATTGGTCTTGAAATGCTCGTGATTGGACGACGAGCGATTGACGCACACCAGCAGCGTGGGCGGTGAATCCGTCACGCTGCACACCGCCGATGCAGTAAAGCCGAATCGCCCCGCAGGGCCATCGGTCGTGACGATGGTGACGGCACTCCCCAGCATCGCCATTGCATTACGAAACTCCGTTGAATCAACCATCGCGTCACCTCATTCCATGTAGGTTTAATGGAGCCGATCCGTTCTTCCTTGTCCGTTGTCGTTGTGCGAAAACGGGTATCGGGCAACACGTTCGCTCTGGCGATATAGTACGTATGTATACGTACCTTGCAAGCTATTCCTTGTGCTTATTTTGTGGTCGATACGCTCGACAGGCATTGCTGTTGCGCGTGTTCAAGACTGGCCTCCAGCGCGCTCAATTCCTCTTGCTGTCGGCTGAGTTTCAACAGCTGCGCCGCGATCTCCTGTTGCTTGCCGGCAATCGCGCGGCGGGCTTTTTCATAAGGCGTCAGTTCGGGCTGGCCGGCAAAGATCGCCTGCAATTCCCTGAGGCGAAAACCCAGCGCCTGCGCGCATTTGATAAAGCTCAGCAGTTCGACCGTCTGCGGGTCGTAAACCCGGTATTTGCCCTGGCGCCGGGCCTCGGGCAGCAGGCCGATCGACTCGTAATGGCGGATGGTCTTGATCGTGGTTCCCGAACGCTGTGCGGCCTGGCCGATGTACATGTGCAAATCCCTTTTCTCCGTCAGCGGGCATGCGCACCAATAGCGGAAAACTCAATGGCGGGCAATCGATCCGGCCTGCTTCAGCCAGGTTTCGCGTTGATGGTCGCTGGCGCCGAGCACTGGCCCGAAGGTCAGCGTCCGGCGCGGTTCGATCCCGCAGAACGCCAATGTGTTCTTGCGCACTTCGTGCAGGCCGGGCATGCGATAGATCCAGCGGTAATACCAGGGCGGCGTGTCCATGGTGACCAGCAAATGGGCGCTGCGACCGTGCAGGAGTTTGTCGGGAAACGCTTTGCCCTCGCGATATTTGAACGCGAAGCCGGGGAGCAGGACCCGGTCGAAAAAACCTTTGAGCAGCGCCGGAATTCCACCCCACCAGATCGGGTACACCAGCGTCAGATGTTCGGCCCACAGCAGGTCGGCCTGAGCCTGGAGCAGATCCGGTTCAAGTGTCTGGGCTCGGCTGTAGCCGTCGCGCAGGACCGGGTCGAAATCGAGCTGGCCGAGGGGCAGTTGTCGCACCTCATGCCCGACCTCGCGGGCCGATTCCAAATAGCGTCCGGCCAGTGCCGCGCAAAAACTTTCGCTGGATGGATGGCCGAGAATCAGCAGAATCCGCTTGCCCATAATCACTGTCCTTGAAGAAGAAACCCCAAGGGTAAAGTCTGCCCCTCAGGGCAGAGTCAAGGCGTCGAGCAAGGCGCGGGCATAGGCGGGGAGGGCGGAGAAGTCCCGGGCACACAGCAACAGCTTGCGCCTGGCCCAGCCTTCATTCATCGGCAGGGTCTTGAAGGCTTGCGGCGTGGCGCGCTGAACCGCCGCCAGCGGCACGATGCCCAGACCGGCACCTCGGGCCACCATGCGCATCACGCCGTCGAAACCATCAGCACGGATGCGGATCTGCATCCGCGAGCCGTTGTGCAGCGCCTGCTCTTCCAGGTAAATCGCCAAAGCGCTGTCGGCCTGCAGCCCGACGAAGTCATGGCGCAGAGCGTCGCTGAAACTGACTTCGGTCGCGTCAGACAGCGGATGTTCCAGCGGCAGAATCAGCACCAGCGGATCATCGCGAAAGGCTCGGGTCTGCAAGTCGGTGGTGTCGATCGCGTCGGACACAATGCCCAGATCCGCTGCGCCCTGACGCAAGGCATGGGTGATGCGGGCGCTGGGCAGTTCCCGCAGATCGATGTCGAGGTTTGGGTGCTCGCGCAGGAAATCCGCCAGCACCTCCGGCAGGTATTCGCTGAGTGCCGTGGTGTTGCACAGCAACCGCACCTGACCTTTGACGCCGCGGGCGTACTCGGCCAGATCCTGTTGCAGGCGTTCGGCCTGTTGCAGCAACACCCGCGCATGTTGCGCCAGTGCCTTGCCGGCCGGCGTCGGTCTGACACCACGGCGCCCGCGCTCAAGAAGCTCGGTGCCCAGCGACGCTTCCATCGCCCGGATCCGCGCACTGGCCGCCGCCAGCGAAAGATGACTGCGTGCAGCACCGGCGGTGATGTTGCCGCTGTCGAGGATGTGCAGGTACAGGCGCAGGTCGGTGAGGTCGAAGTGCATGACGCGTGGCTCTTGCTGAGAGAGAGGCTGCCTCAGTGTATGACAGATTTTCAGTTCATCCGCGCAGGCGCACAGTATCGCCATGAACGCACTCGCAGATTTCTATCAAAACCTCGGTCTGACCCTTTCATTGCTGGTGATTGCGACCTTCGTCGTCGCCGGCATGATCAAGGGCGTGATCGGTCTCGGCCTGCCCACCGTCGCCATGGGTTTGCTCGGTCTGGCTATGGCACCGTCGCAGGCTGCGGCGTTGCTGATCATCCCGGCGACGCTCACCAACGTCTGGCAATTGGCGTTCGGCGGGCATTTGCAGGGGCTGGTGAAACGGCTGTGGCCTATGCTGCTGGCGATCTTCTTCGGCACGGCGGTCGGCACTTTGTGGATCGGCATGGCCGGCGGGCATTGGGTGGTGCGCGGGCTCGGCGCGGCGCTGTTGCTCTATGCGTTGAGTGGATTGTTTCTGCCGACGCTGAGTGTCAGTCGCCGCCATGAAACGTGGCTCGGCCCGCTGTGTGGCGTGATCACCGGCGTCATCACTTCGGCTACTGGTGTGTTCGTGATTCCCGCCGTTCCGTACATGCAGGCCCTGGGCTTGAGCCGCGATGAACTGGTGCAGGCGCTGGGCCTGTCCTTCACCGTGTCGACTCTGGCGCTGGCCGGTGGGTTGCTCTGGCGCGGCTCACTTGGCGGCGCAGAACTGAGCGCCTCACTGCTGGCGCTGATCCCGGCAGTGCTCGGCATGTGGCTCGGGCAATGGCTGCGACAGCGCATCAGCGCCGTGCTGTTCAGGCGGGTGTTCTTCATCGGTCTGGGCGCGCTCGGCGCCCATCTGCTGGTCAGCGGTTAGCGGACGAGGCGCTGAGCATTTCAATCGGGCGGATATCGAAATCCCGCTCCAGGTATTCCATACGCTGGGCCAGGAACTGCTGCATGTGCGGCAGGTTCGAGTGCACGTCCAGATGCGCCTGGCTTTCCCAGATCTCGTAGAAGATGAACAGGCTCGGGTCTTCCTTGTCGCGCAGCATGTGGTACTCGATGCAGCCGGGTTCGGCGCGGCTCGGTTCGACGTAGGCGCGGAAAAACGCTTCGAAGGCCTCGGCTTTTTCCGGGCGGGTCTTGGCGTGCAGGATGAAACCCTGGCGTTCGCTCATCGCAAAAAACTCCATTCAGATTCAGATGGCGGCCAATCCTACGGCAACAATCGGCATTCGATTCGTGCGTTTTACTCAAATGAATTTTGCGCAACCGGTGCTTATTCCGCGCGAGGCGCATCGCTAATCTGCCGCCATTCAATTTTTCCCCTTCTCCATCCAGCGCTCTGCGCTGCGCATCGGAATCCGATCGAGGCTCTCCCATGAAAAAAGTGCTGTTGCTCAATGGCGGTAAAAAATTCGCCCACTCCGACGGTCGTTACAACACCACCTTGCACGAAGCCGCGCTGAGCGTGCTGGATCGTGGCGGTGTCGACGTCAAGACCACCTTCATTGACGAGGGTTACGACGTCGCCGAAGAAGTCGCCAAATTCCTCTGGGCCGACGTGATCATTTATCAGATGCCGGGCTGGTGGATGGGCGCGCCGTGGACCGTGAAAAAGTACATCGACGAAGTCTTCACCGAAGGCCACGGCAGCCTCTACGCCAGCGACGGCCGCACCCGTTCGGATGCTTCGCAGAAGTACGGCAGCGGCGGTCTGATCCAGGGCAAGCAGTACATGCTGTCGCTGACCTGGAACGCACCGCAACAGGCGTTCGATGACCCGACCGACTTCTTCGAAGCCAAAGGCGTGGACGCGGTGTACTTCCCGTTCCACAAGGCCAACGAGTTCCTCGGCATGACCGGCCTGCCGACCTTCCTCTGCGTGGACGTGATGAAACGTCCGAACATCGAAGCGGATGTGGCGCGTTACGAGCAGCATCTGACCGAGGTGTTTGGCCTCAAGGCCTGACGCTCGGCTACTATCGAAGGCCTGAGCTTGCGCAGCAGGCCTTTCGATTCGAGGACATCCGTGAAAGCCAGATCCGATGAGTTGCAGATTTTCGTCTGCGTGATCGAATGCGGTTCGATCTCCGCCGCCGCCGAGCAGGTCGGACAGACGCCGTCGGCGGTCAGCCGCACGCTGTCGCGGCTGGAAGCCAAGCTCGACACCACGCTGATCAACCGCACCACACGGCGCATGGACCTGACCGAGGAGGGCAAGTATTTCTTCGAACAGGCCAAGCTGATCCTCGACCAGATGGATCAACTCGAAGAGCGCCTCTCTTCACGTCAGCAGACGCCATCAGGACGACTGCGAATTAACGCCGCGTCGCCGTTCATGCTCCACGCCGTCGTGCCGTACATCGACGAATTCCGCCGGCTGTACCCGGACATCCAGCTCGAACTCAACAGCAACGACCTGATCATTGACCTGCTGGAACAAAGCACCGACGTCGCCATCCGCATCGGCACCCTCGCCGATTCGACGTTGCACGCCCGTTCGCTGGGGTGCAGTCCGCTGTTGATCGTCGCCAGCCCCGAGTACCTTGAGAAGCACGGCGCGCCGCAGGAAGTGGCCGATTTGAGCGAGCACACCTTGCTTGGCTTCACCCAGAACGAAGGCCTCAACCAGTGGCCGCTGCGTTACGTTCACGGTGACCGTTGGCCGATCACCCCGGCAATCAGCGCCTCCAGCGGCGAGACGGTTCGTCATCTCGCACTGGAAGGCCAGGGCATCGCCTGCCTCTCGCATTTCATGACCATCGACGACATTCGCGCAGGTCGCCTCAAGGTGTTGCTGGCGGAATTCAACAGCGGTTATCGCCAGCCGATCAACGCGGTGTACTACCGCAACTCGCAGTTGGCGCTGCGCATTCAGTGTTTCCTCGACTTCATCCAGAGCAAACTCGCGGCTTACGCCAGCGCCGATTTCAAAGGCTGATTCGTGACCCCTGCGCAACAGTGATTTGGTTGGGGGCGGGTTTTTCCACCGGGCTTGCCGGTCGATACTCGTTGCATCACTTACTCACGCAGGGAGTTTCTCCATGAACGTATTCGTCACCGGCGCTGCCGGTTTTATCGGCGGCTCCATCGCCACCGACCTGGTCCAGGCCGGCCACACCGTCACCGGTCTTGTACGCAGCGCGGAACAGGCCAATGAGCTGAAAGCACTGGGCATCACCCCGGTCATCGGCACCCTCGACGACCAAACGCTGCTGGCCGAACAGGCCCGCGCCGCCGACGCCGTGATCAACGCCGCCAGCAGCGATCATCGCGGCGCGGTCGAAGCCTTGCTCGATGCCCTGCGCGGCTCGAACAAAGTGTTCCTGCACACCAGCGGTTCGAGCATCGTCGGCGATGCGTCGGGCGGCAAATCCAGCGATGTCATCTACTTCGAAGACAACCTGCCGGAGCCGACTGTCGACAAAGCCGCACGGGTGGCCATCGACAACCTGATCCTCGCCGCGGCGCAGGACGGCGTGAACTCGGCCGTCATCTGCAACACCCTGATCTACGGCCACAGCCTGGGCGTCAATCGCGACAGCGTGCAACTGCCGCGCCTGCTGAAACAGGCGCGCAAAAGCGGCGTTGTGCGTCACGTCGGCACCGGTCAGAACATCTGGTCCAACGTGCACATCGAAGACGTGGTGGCGCTGTACCTGCTGGCCCTGACCAAAAACGTTCCGGGCACCTTCTACTTCGTCGAAAGCGGCGAAGCGTCGTTCATCGACATGACCACCGCCATGGCCCAGGCCCTGAACCTCGGCGAGCCACAAGACTGGCCACTGAAAGACGCCGAAGCCGAGTGGGGCTACGAAATGGCCAACTACGGCCTCGGCTCCAACAGCCGCGTACGCGGCAAACATGCCCGCGAACAGCTGGGCTGGGCGCCGAAGCGCACGTCGGTGGTTGAATGGATTCGTAACGAAATGGTGTGAGTTCACGCTGAAAAGGTGACGTTCCCGAGACCGGTGGAAGCAAGCTTGCTTGTTTTCACCGTTTTTTTTGTGCCCGAGGATTATGAAAATCCCACCCTTCGATTTTCATTATTCGCGACAAGACATATCCAAAAACGACAACCCTTATCCCTCCACGAAAATAACTTTCACGGCGTTTGAAAACTCGATCTCGAAATGATTTATGAGTTTCACAACCCATTCGAACGTGACCCTTTCGAGGAGTACCGCATGACACCCTCCTTCGGCTATTGGCTGCTGGTGTACGCCGCCGTTGCCATCATCGCCCTGATCGTTCTGATCGCCCGTTACCGGCTCAATCCGTTCATTGTCATCACCCTGATTTCCATCGGCCTGGCGCTGGTGGCGGGGATGCCGCCGTCCGGCGTGGTGGGGGCGTATGAGGCCGGGGTGGGCAAGACGCTGGGGCACATTGCGCTGGTGGTGGCGCTGGGGACGATGCTCGGCAAGATGATGGCCGAGTCCGGTGGCGCCGAGCAGATGGCGCGCACGTTGATCGAGCGCTTTGGCGAGAAGAACGCGCACTGGGCGATGGTGTGCATTGCGTTTCTGGTGGGGCTGCCGCTGTTTTTCGAAGTCGGTTTCGTGTTGCTGGTGCCGATTGCCTTTACCGTGGCGCGGCGGGTCGGCGTGTCGATTCTGATGGTCGGCCTGCCGATGGTTGCCGGTCTCTCCGTGGTGCATGCGCTGGTGCCGCCGCACCCGGCGGCGATGCTGGCGGTGCAGGCGTATCAGGCGTCGGTCGGGCAGACCTTGCTGTACGCGATTGCCATCGGCATTCCGACGGCGATCATTGCCGGCCCCCTATACGCCAAGTTCATTGTGCCGCGCATTCAGTTGCCGGCGGATAACCCGCTGGAAAAACAATTCCTCGAACGCGAACCCCGCGACAGCCTGCCGGGTTTCGGCATCACCATGGCGACCATTCTGTTGCCGGTGGTGCTGATGCTGATCGGCGGCTGGGCCAACCTGATTTCCACCCCGGGCAGCGCTTTCAATCAGTTCCTGTTGTTCATCGGCAACTCGGTGATCGCGCTGTTGCTGGCGACGCTGTTGAGCTTCTGGACGCTCGGCATTGCGCAGGGTTTCAACCGCGAATCGATCCTCAAATTCACCAACGAATGCCTGGCGCCGACCGCCAGCATTACCTTGCTGGTGGGCGCCGGTGGCGGTCTGAACCGGATTCTGGTGGACGCCGGCGTCACCGATCAGATCGTCGGCCTCGCTCACGAATTTCACCTGTCGCCGCTGATCCTGGGCTGGCTGTTCGCCGCGTTGATGCGCATCGCCACCGGTTCGGCCACCGTCGCCATGACCACGGCTTCCGGCGTAGTGGCGCCAGTGGCCATCGGTCTGGGTTATCCACACCCGGAACTGCTGGTGCTGGCGACCGGCGCGGGCTCGGTTATCTTTTCCCACGTCAACGACGGCGGCTTCTGGCTGATCAAGGAATACTTCAACATGACCGTGGCCCAGACGTTCAAAACCTGGACGGTGCTGGAAACCCTGATCTCGATTGTCGCTTTCGCCCTGACCGTCGGTCTTTCTTACCTGCTGTAGTCGGAGTTATCCGCCATGGACATCCTTTATCAGATCCGCGCCCGTCAGGATTCCTTCAGCGCCGGTGAAGGACGCATCGCCCGTCTGATGCTCGACGACGTAGGATTTGCCGCCTCCGCCAGCCTCGAAGAGCTGGCGCAGCGGGCCGAAGTCAGCACCGCCACGCTGTCGCGCTTTGCCCGCACGGTCGGTTGCCGCGACTTGCGCGACCTGCGCCTGCAACTGGCCCAGGCCAGTGGTGTTGGCAGCCGTTTCCTCGACCCGGCGGGCACGCCCGAGCAGTCGGCGTTTTACGGGCAGATCGTCGGCGATATCGAAACCACCCTGCGCCAGCATCTGGCGGCGTTCGACGAATCGCGCTTCGCCGATGCGGTGAAACTGCTGGGCCAGGCGCGGATGATCCACGCCTTCGGCATCGGCGGTTGCTCGACCCTGTGCAGCGATGAGTTGCAGGTGCGGCTGGTGCGCCTCGGCTACCCGATTGCGGTGTGCCACGACGCCGTGATGATGCGTGTCACCGCCGCCAGCCTCAGCGCCGAGCAGGTAGTGATCGTCTGTTCGCTGACCGGCATCACCCCGGAGTTGCTGGAGACCGTGGCGCTGGCGCGCAACTACGGTGCACGGATTCTCGCCATCACCCGCGCCGACTCGCCACTGGCGGAACTGGCCGACATCGTCCTGCCGCTGCAAGGCGCCGAGACCTCGTTCATCTACAAACCGACGGCGGCGCGCTACGGCATGCTGCTCGCCATCGACGTGCTGGCCACCGAGCTTGCGCTGGCCAATCCTGAAGACAATCAAGAACGTCTGCGGCGGATCAAACTCGCCCTCGACGAATACCGTGGCGGCGACGATCACCTGCCGCTGGGAGACTGACATGCTGTACGACACCCTGATTCGCAACGCGCTGGTCATCGACGGCAGCAACAGCCCCGGTTACGCCGCCGACGTGGCGATCCTCGATGGCCGCATCGCGCAGATCGGCGACTTGGGCGATGCCCGCGCCACCGATGAAATCGACGCCGCCGGCCGTGTGCTGGCGCCGGGTTTCATCGACGTGCACACCCACGACGATACCGTGGTGATCCGCCAGCCGCAGATGCTGCCCAAGCTCAGCCAGGGCGTGACCACAGTGATTGTCGGTAACTGCGGGATCAGCGCGGCGCCGGTCAGTTTGCGCGGCGATCCGCCGGATCCGATGAACCTGCTCGGCTCGGCGGCGGCGTTCGTCTATCCGCGCTTCAGCGATTATCGGGCTGCGGTTGAAGCGGCCAACACCACGCTGAACGTCGCGGCACTGGTCGGGCATACGGCGCTGCGCAGCAATCACCTCGATGATCTGTTCCGCACCGCGACTGACGATGAAATCAGCGCGATGCGCGAGCAGTTGCGTGAAAGCCTGGAGGCGGGCGCCCTCGGTTTATCCACAGGTCTGGCGTATGCGAGCGCGTTCTCGGCATCCACCGATGAAGTCATGCAACTGACCGAAGAACTGAATGCGTTCGGCGCGGTGTACACCACCCACCTGCGCAGTGAATTCGAACCGGTGCTGGAGGCGATGGACGAGGCTTTCCGTATCGGACGCCACGCCCAATCGCCGGTAATCATTTCCCATCTCAAATGCGCCGGTGCCGGTAACTGGGGCCGCAGTCCGCAGTTGCTCGCTTCGCTGGAAGAGGCGGCGAAAACTCACCCGGTCGGCTGCGATTGCTATCCGTATGCAGCGAGTTCTTCGACTCTGGATCTGAAGCAAGTCACCGACGCCCACCGCATCACCATCACCTGGTCGACGCCGCATCCGGAAATGGGCGGTCGCGACCTGATGGACATCGCCGCCGAATGGAACCTGTCGTTACTCGATGCCGCCAAGCGTCTGCAACCGGCGGGCGCGGTGTATTACGGGATGGACGAGAACGACGTGCGCCGTATCCTTGCTCATCCGCTGTCGATGGTCGGCTCCGACGGCCTGCCGGAAGACCCGTTCCCGCACCCGCGCCTGTGGGGCGCTTTCCCACGGGTGCTCGGACATTTCAGTCGTGATGTCGGCCTGTTTCCGCTGCACACCGCCGTGCACAAGATGACCGGTCTGTCGGCGGCGCGTTTCGGCTTGAAGGAAAGGGGCGAAATTCGTGAGGGCCACTGGGCGGATTTGGTGTTGTTCGACCCGGCGACCGTGCGTGACGTGGCGGATTTCAACGACCCGCAACGTGCCGCGCAAGGCATTGATGGCGTGTGGATCAATGGCGTGTTGAGTTACCGCGACGGTCAGGCCAACGGCCAGAGACCAGGGCGGTTCCTCGCGCGCCAGGGCGATCTGCGCGACGGCTTTCGTTGAATTTTGCTGACTGCGTCACGGTGATGGCACATTGCAATTAAAGAAAGCCATCACCAAGCCGAATTGCTGACATCCACCCCGGCTACACTCCGGGGCCAATCAGTCAGGGAGCAACCCATGAGCTTCGGCAAAACCACCCCGATCCTGCGGATTTTCGATGAAGCCAAGGCCGTGGAATTCTACGTCGACTTCCTCGGCTTCAAGATCGATTGGCAGCATCGTTTCGAACCCGGTTTCCCGTTGTACCTGCAGGTCTCGCGCGGCGAGTGCGTGCTGCATTTGTCCGAACACCACGGCGATGCAACACCGGGTTCGGCCCTG
The DNA here is from genome assembly GCF_039695385.1 of Pseudomonas sp. 9.2(2024). Lineage (NCBI taxonomy): Bacteria > Pseudomonadati > Pseudomonadota > Gammaproteobacteria > Pseudomonadales > Pseudomonadaceae > Pseudomonas > Pseudomonas sp. 9.2(2024). Next base: position 1,092,981 of record NZ_CP155585.1, read on the forward strand.
CGGATCGAGACCGATGAACTGGAGGCGTTTCAGCAGCAGTTGCTGGCCAAGGAATACAAGTTTTCGCATCCACAGATTCAGGCCATGCCCTGGGGCAGCCAGGACATGACCATCGCCGATCCGTTCGGCAATCGTCTGGTGTTCACCAACGCGATCAGCCTCTGAGCCAAAAGCCCCCTCACCCTAACCCTCTCCCAAGGGGAGAGGGGACTGACCGAGGTGTCTATCGTCATGCATCGACCTGAAAGATCGTGGCGATTATGGATTCACAGAAGCGTTTTCAGTTCGGCGTAGATCGTGAGTATTTCGCGGTCGGCTCCCTCTCGATTATGGATTCACAGAAGCTCTTTCAGGTCGGCGTAGATCATGAGCATATTGCGGTCGGCTCCCTCTCCCTCCGGGAGAGGGCTGGGGTGAGGGGACTGCTGTGAGCCGTACTCTTACTCGCCACCACCACTAACCCGGTGAGTCTGCCGAAACTCACCGGGCGGCATCCCGCGTCGGCTCTTGAAGGCGCGGTGAAAGGAGCGTGATTCGCTGAAGCCCAGATACTGGGCGATGTCCTGAATCGGCAAAGTGCTGTTGAGCAGGTAATGCTCGGCCAGTTCCTGGCGCAGTTCATCGAGGATCTGCTGATACGACGTGCCGGCCTGATGCAACTGGCGTTGCAGCGTGCGTACCGACACGGCGAGATGTTCGGCCACTTGTTCCTTGCGCGGCAGGCCTTCCTTGAGCAACTGGCGCAGGATGCTTTTGACCCGCTGCTCCAGCGACGCATCCTCCAGTGTCGCCATCAGACTTTGTGCGTGTTCTTCCAGGGTGCGCAGCAAATGTGCATCGGCCTGGCGCAACGGCAACTGCAAATACGGCAACGGCACGATCAGCGCTGAATACGCCTGATCGAACAGCACCGGGCATTCAAAAAACTGTTCGTACTGCGCCAGCGTCGTGTCCGCCGGGATCGAGTGTTCCAGCCACACGGCGGCCGGCGACAGTTGGGTGTCGGCGATCCAGCGCGCGTATTGCAGCCAGGAGCCGAGTACGTTTTCCACCAGATGCCGGCGAATCCGCGGCCGCTCAAAGCGACAGCTCCAGATCAGGTGTACGTGGCTGTCGTGTACCTCGGCGCGGCTGACGCCCATGTCGCCCACCAGTTTTTCGAACGGCATGATGCGGCTCATGGCATCGCCCAATGTCGCGCAATTCATGGTGATGTAACCCAGCACGCTCCACGAGTTGGGCAGGACGAAATTCGCCGCGTTGAGGCCGAACAGCGGATCGCCCGAGTGTTCGCAAAAGTAATCGAGCAACCGCTCATGGGTTTCCCCCGGCAAGCGCAGACTGTTGTCGCTCAACTGCTGCGCCTGCAACCCGGCCGCCGCCAACGCAGGCTCGATGGCCAGGCCCAGATGTTCGGCATGGCGCAGGTACTTGAGCAGCGGTGGGACGGAGGTGAAGCCGAGCGATTGCATGACCGAATCCTCTTGATCGAGGCCGCCGGGGGCGGATGAGCGCTCTGAAAGGTAATTTGAATCCGCGAATAAAGTAAATGGCTGACGCTTGCGCGACTTTGAGGAGGAGGTGATCAACCCTTGGGGGATTTGAGCGAGACGAGCCTTAAGTCTTTGTGACAAAGTCCGCGTCCTACGGGCTTTGTCATTGAACGATCAGTAAGAAGCGGCGAGCACACCGCACTCGCCACCTCCCGCATCAGTCCGTCGGCACGACCTTGTCCAGCGCACGGTTAACGGCCAGTTCGGCGATCATCACGATCTGGGCGATGCCTTGCAGGGTCTTACGGTGGCTGCCTTCGACCAGCGCCACATGATTGTTGAGCATGACGGTGGCGGAGCCGAGGGATTCGCTGGCGTCCACCAGCAGGGATTCGGTGTCGGCTTCGGGGTGAGCCTGGTAGAGGGTGTTGGGTTTGTAGGGCGCGGCCATGATGTGGGCGCTGAGTGGGCCCAGGTGATAATCGAGGGCGCGTTCGGCGGCTTCATTGAAACGTTTCGAGCCGGGGCATTCGTAGGGGGATGCCGGATCCGGGATGATTGTGGGATCGGTGAGCGGTGGGTTTGGCGTTACCTTGAACATGGGTGACTAACCTCTGGTTGAGGCTGCACCTTTTCGCCGCTAAGCAAAAGGGTGGCAGCTGTGCGCAAGTTAGCGGACCGGTAGTCACCCACAACCCGGCGCACCCGAAGGTGCCATGCGCACAGCCACCATCAAGTGCAGGCTGGCGCCTGACTGGATTCGACATGTGCAACCGTAGGGGACATTCCGAACCGCTAAGTTCGATCACTGGAAATCAGTGACGCAATCAAATTACGCAGCCAGCCCAAGGCGCACAAGCCGGCGGATTCTGGCGTAGCCGTAGGCAACGGCGCAAGGTTTTGTGGGCTTCGGGACGTATCACGGCGTGTCCTTAAACACCCCTGATCAAGCGTGTGTAATTGCGTTTCAGAACGCGTCATCCACTTCCTGAAGTTGGCAATTTCAGGACAAAAAAGAAGGGCAGCTTTTCAGCTGCCCTTCTTTGTACATCGGCTTTCGTGTGCAGGGTTTACACGCGGAAATGGCTCACCATCTGCTGCAACTGCCCACCCAACCGCGCCAGTTCAACGCTGGACTTGGCCGTCTCATCACTCGCCGCAGCGGTCTGTTCCGACACGTCACGGACGTTGATGATGCTGCGGCTGATTTCTTCGGCCACGGCGCTTTGCTGTTCGGCGGCTGCGGCGATCTGCTGGTTCATCGACTGGATGTTCGACACCGTGCGGGTGATGTTTTCCAGCGAGTCGCCGGCCTTGCGGGTCAGGGCCACGCTGCTGTCGGTCAGGGCGCGGCTGTTGTTCATCACGGCGGCCACCTGCTGCGTGCCGTTCTGCAGACCGGCCACCAGACCTTCGATTTCCTCGGTGGATTTCTGCGTGCGCTGGGCCAAGCCACGGACTTCATCGGCGACCACGGCAAAACCGCGACCGGCCTCACCGGCACGGGCCGCTTCGATGGCAGCGTTGAGGGCCAGCAGGTTGGTCTGTTCGGCCACAGCCTTGATCACGTCCATGACGCTGCCGATCTTGTCGCTTTCCTGCTGCAGCACGCTCATGGCTTCGGTGGAACGCACCACTTCGCTGGCCAGACGCTCGATCTGGGCGATGGCTTCGTTCACCACTTTGTCGCCTTCGCGGGCTTCGCCGTCGGCGGCGGCTGCGGCTTGCGAGGCTTCTTCGGCGTTGCGCGCGACTTCCTGCACGGTGGCAGTCATCTCGTGCATCGCGGTGGCGACCTGATCGGTCTCGACCTTCTGGCTGTTCACGCCGGCGCTGGTCTGTTCGGTCACGGCCGACAGTTCCTCGGCGGCGCTGGCGATCTGGGTCACGCCGTCGCGGATGCCGCTGATCAGATCGCGCAGGGTCACGCCCATGCGGGCGATGCCTTGTTGCAGCACGCCGAGTTCGTCGCGGCGGGTGACGATCACGTTCTGGCTCAGGTCGCCGCTGGCGATGCGGTCGACCACAGCCATGGTTTCCTGCAGCGGACGGGTGATCTGACGGGTGATGATGAAGGCAGCGATGATGCCGACCAGCAACGCCAGCAGGGTGCTGATCAGTTGCAGGGTGCGGGCCTGGGCGCTTTCTGCATCACGACGATCGAGCTGGATCTGATACAGCTGTTCGCTCAGGGTCACGATGGTCGCGCCCTGATCGGTCATTTCCTTGCGCGCCTGCACCGCATCGGTGTTGGCGTTCTTGAAGGCCTGCAAGGCGCTGCGGTAGTTGGTCAGTGCGGTTTCCAGCTGACGCAGGGCGTCCTGCTGCGAACTGGCGAAATGCACGTTCAGTGGCTTGAGGCTGGCAATGGCCACGTCCAATTGGCCGACGGCTTTCTGCTCGGTCTCGGCGTTGGCCGTGGCGGTGTAGCCGCGCACTTCGTAGCGCGCCAGGATGAACGCTTCCTTGGCGGCGGTGACGGCCTGGAACTGCTCGAAACGCTCATCGCTCAACGGCATTTGCTGGACGCGGTTGCTCAGCGCTTCGATCAGGCCGTAAGCCGTCGCGGCACTGGCGGCCATCGAGTCGCGCGCCGTGTTGCCGGTGCGGTAGGCGTTACGCATTTTGTTCAGAGACGTCTGGTACTCGGCGATGGTCGCCGCCTGCTCCTTGAGCAGCTTGACGTTTTCCGGGCTCTTGAAGCTGCTGATCAGCTTCTGCTGTTGTGCGGCGAACCCGTCGAGGGTGGTCTGCACGTTCTGCGCGGCGGTTTCGTCGCCGTTGGTCAGCATGTATTGCAGGCGCACCACGCGCAGTTTGGTCAGGCCAGCGTTGAGCTGGGTGATGTCGCTCATCCAGTTGCTGCGGTCAATCAGGCCGCCCAGGCTGGTCCAGCCGGTGAGCGCCAGGATGCAGGTCAGGGCCAGGACGAGGCCGAATCCGAGCCCCAGTTTCAGGTTCACGCTGATGTTGCCGAACCAGCTATTCATCAAAAATCCTCCAGAAAAACGTTGTGCGTCTTGATCGTCGGTCAGGCTGGAAGATTGTTGTTTTTTTGCGCCAGCAAGGGTGTAAGCAGGACTGTATCGGCCGCAAATCCGAGAGCTGAAAGGTTTTTGTCCTACGGAATTTGTAACAGGCACTCACAAGACTTTTTTCACATGGGTTTCACTGCCTGCCCACGCCGTGCTCTCTAACCTCGCCGCATCGAATGACAAGTGATGGCGGCTTTTTGTGGAATTGCGACTGAGTCTGTTCGGCGTCAAGCGCTCGATTGATCTGAGCGGTCTGGCCCGTTTTCGAAACACCTGGGTGGTATTGGCAGCCTCGGTGCTGGTCATTCCGCTGACCCTCTGGCTGCTGGCCCCGGCGGCGGTGCCGGACCTTGCCCACGGCAATGTGGCCGGGGCGCAGGCGCTGAAGGACGGTTGGAGCAAAGGCGAAATCATCGTGCTGGTGCGTCACGTCGAGCGCTGCGATCACTCGAAAGCCCCGTGCCTGAGTGGCAATGATGGCATCACCGACCGTTCGCGCAGTGTCGCGGTGAGCGTCGGCGCGCAGTTCGAGCAGTTGGGTCTGGACAAGGCCGACGTCTACAACAGCCCGATGGTGCGCACGGTGCAGACCGCCGGCTACATGTTCAACAAGGCCGCGACCGGCGAAGACTGGCTGATCAGTTGCAAGGGCCGGATGCTGCAGGACGCGCTCGCGCACAAAGTCCCGGGGCGCAACCTGATTCTGGTGACCCACAGCGAATGCATGGCGCAGCTGGAAAAAGACCTCAAGGTGCCGGCCTCGACCCTCGGTTACGGCGCATCGCTGTTTGTTTCCGCCGCCAGCCCGGCGGCCCCACAGATGCTCGGCTTCATTGAAGCCTCCGACTGGCGCACGGTGACCACCCAATGAAATCCCGCTTTTATGCTTACAACTTCGGCATCCCGCTGCTCTGCGCAGCCGTGGTTTTTCTGATGTTCGACATGACCAACATCGACATCGCTTTCAGCAATTTGCTGTTCGATCCACTGACCCACACCTTTCCGCTCGACAAGATTCACTTCTTTGAAAAACTGACCCACAAGTGGGCGCGGATCATTCCGAACTGGACGGCGGAAATTGCCTTGATCGGCGCGATGTTGTCGTTTGTTTGGCCACTGGTTAAACCGCAAAAACATCCGCGTCTGGGCGGTTTTCTCGAGCGCAGCAAAGTCGCGCCGGTGCTGCGCTTTGCCGCCGATCACCGTAGGGACTTTCTGTTTGTGGTCGTGGCTTTCGCGGTCTGCACCGGGGTGATCCATTTCCTCAAGGCGCACACCAGCGTTTACTGCCCGATCGAGACCACGCTGTACGGCGGAAAGATGCCGCACATCGAGTGGTACAACAATTTCCAGTTGTTCCACGAAGCGGGTGAAGGGCGGTGCTGGCCGGGTGGCCATGCTTCCGGTGGTTTCACCATGCTGGCGCTGTACTTCGTGGCGCGTCGTTATCAATGGCGCTTTTCCAGCGCGTTGTTGTGGGGCTCGCTGCTGCTCGGTTTTGTCTACGGCACCACGCGGGTCCTACAGGGCTGGCACTACATGTCCCACACGTTCTGGGCCGGTATCTTCGTGTGGCTGGCGTGTTTGCTGACGGCGCTGGCGTTCTACGGACGGGCTCGTCTGGAATTGCCGGTGTTGAGCAAGCGTGAGCGGAAGGTGTTCGGCGCACAGCCTGAGGTTTCTGTCTGAGCTCGCCGCTGAAATGAAAAAAACCGCCATCACCGGCGGTTTTTTTGTTTGTGCTGTTGTGGTTTCAATAGCCCACGAAGTAATACGCCTGGCGCCCGACCATCATGGTCTTGTGGACTTTCAGCGGGGCGGCGGGTTCGCTGTCCCCCGACATCACGGCGATGTTCGATGGCGATGCGCTGAGAAAATCCTGAAGCTGTGCATCGGTGTCCAGGCCCTTGAGGACGCTTTGGGTGTAGAACACGCTGGCGCCGCCGACCCGTTCGTTGGCTTGAAACAACGCGACCTGATTGCCGCTCGCCTGCAGGGCCTGAATGTGTTCGGTCAGCGGCAGGAACGACAGGTGTTTATCGGCGTTGGGCAGTGCCCATTGCGCGGCGCCAAGGTAGCTGGCGATGACCACCGCCAATATGCCCGCCGCCACTGTCTGACGATGCCGGGCGATGCGTCCGACAAAACCGTTCTTGTGATCCTTCAACTTGTCGAACAGCACGCCCGCATATTCCGCTGCAATCACTGCCGCTGCGGGTGTCATCGACATCAGGTACACCGTGCGTTTGCTCGAGGCCAGGGTCAGCAGGATGAACTGCGCGATGATCCACAGGCTGAAAAACAGCAGGTAACGGTTGGCCTTCAGTTCCTTGCGAAAATGCCAAAGGCCCAGGTACACCAGAATGTTCCAGGGCAGAAACGCCTGCGGCAGCTTGGCGAGGTAGTAGTAAAACGGCTCGTAGTGGCCGGCTTCGACGAACGATCCGCTGAAACGTCCGACGCTGTTGGTCAGCAACACTTCGCTGACTGCCTGGATGCCACCACGCTGATAGAGCACGGCGAGCCAGATCATCAGCGGGATCAGGCCGACCAGGGTCAGCAAACCCGGACGCAGCCAGTCCGTCAGCTTGAAGCGCTTGTCCATCAGGTTGTCGGCCAACAGATAAGCGAAAATCACCACACCCGGCATCGCCAGCCCGAGCACGCCTTTGCTCAGCGTGGCAATCGCAATCCCGACTACAAACAGCAACGAATTGCCTGATGTCGGTGCTCGCTGCGCCTGGAAGAACGCCAACAGTGCCGTGGTCACTCCAAGTGCGAGCAACGCATCCTCGCCGACCCCGCGCACGTTGCTCCAGTAACTGGCCATGGTCGCCAGCAGAATCCCCGCCGTCCAGGCGATGGCCTTCGGGCGTTCGAACCGGCGCAGCATGGCGTACAGCAGCATCACGCTGAGCAATCCGGCCACCGCCGACGCCAGTCGCACCGCCCAGGGCGAGACACCGAAAACCCGCAGGGCGCCGGCGTCCAGCCACAGGCTCAGGGGCGGTTTTTCCAGAAAGGGTTCGCCGAACAGGCGCGGTGTCACCCAGTCGTTGTCCAGGTGCATCTCCATCGCAATGCCCGCCACCCGGGCCTCGGTGGAACCTTGCAGTTGATGGTTACCAAGGGCGAAAAAGAACTGCAGAGCGGCAAGCAGAAGCAGGGAAGAGGCGGCACGCGACATGGGTTCAGGCAACCGGAAGTGAGCGGAACCCCGAGCTTACGCGGCCAATCCTTAATAATTTGTGAACGTCACGACAGCGGCCGCGACCAGCGTTGCTCCTGCGTTTCGAAACGCGGATTGACCCGCGCCGTCAGCACATGATCCTGCCAGCGCCCGGCAATGTTCAGGTACGCCTTGGCGTAGCCTTCCCGTTCGAATCCAAGGCGCTCCAGCAACCGGGCGCTGCGCTCATTGCCGGGAATGTAATTGGCCATGATCCGGTGCAGGTTCTGGGTATCGAACATGTAGGCGATGGCCGCCTCCAGCGCTTCCTGCATCAAACCCTTGCCCTGATGCGCCTCGTCGATGTGATAACCCAGATAACACGCCTGAAACGCACCACGGATGATCCCGCTGAAATTGCAGGCGCCGATCATCTGCTCACCATCCGGGGTCAGCAACGCCATATGCACCGCGAGCCCGGCTTCGAAGGCGCTGGCCTGAATTTCAAGGCGCCGGCGGATCTGTTCAGTGGAAAAATAATCGGTGGTACGAATCGGCGACCACGGCGCGAGGTGACGTTGATTGCGCTGGTAGAACGCGCTTTCCAGCGGCGCCTGATCCGGGTCGAGTACCGCGAGCGTCAGGCGTTGACAGGGCAGGGTCAGCAGCGGCATCGGGTGCTCCGGGTCTCGGGATTGAACACCAGAATTGCCCGGTGGGCGGGAAAATACAAATCGCCGCCAGATTGCGGGCGAAAAAAAGCCCGCAGGAGCGCGGGCGAACCGTAGTTTCTTGAATGAGCGAGGCCAATGTACACGGCCATCACCGCCGCCGGGGTGAAGAAAAGTTCATGTCGATGAACGACTTGCGTCATCGACGAGCGGTCGTTTTCAGTGCATGACAGGCGCCGTCGTACGGGGCAGCAGATTCACCGGATCAAGGTTCTCCACGGCGCGATTGACCAGCATCTCGGTCATGATCGACAACTGCCGGATCGCCAGCAACCGGCTGCGCTGAGAGCCTGTGAAATCATCGGCGATGTTCGCCGTCATCATGTTGAGCGCCGCCAGGGTTTCACAGGCATGGGTCAGCAGAGTGGCCGTGTCCACGTCGGTGCGCACGGAGAAAATCTCGTTGAACGGCAGGGTGCGACGCGGCTTTCTCACGTACTCCTGAGGCTGGGCAAGCACAGCCGGTTCTTTCGATTCGGACTCGTGAGGCGGTGTTTGATCAGGCAGGCTTGGGTTGTCTTTTTTCATGACGAGGCTCCATGGTTTCAGGCTCCCGGCGAATCCCTTTGGTAAACCATCTACCGGGTTGCAGCGGAGCGCGAAGACTAACGTTTGGAAGCATCTTGAACCAGTTCATGGAAGTCGACGTGGGTTGCGGGAAATTTCCTAGGACGCCTGCAGACAGGAGTGAAGTTCACTCGACGTCAGCGTGTGCTTGAAGTGATGTTCCCATAACCGCACACCCAACCCGCCCGAGCGATCCAGCGACGAGCCCACCGTCAGATCCGTGAGCAACGTCGGCTGCAAGCCGGCATCGAACAACGCAAACCCGGCAGCGAGGCAGCAAGTTTCGGTTTGCAGGCCGCAGACCAGCACGCGATCCAGGTTCAGGCTTTTCAGATATTCGATTGTGTCCGGGGAGGGTGCGTAGCCGTATTTGATGAAGATGCGGTCTGCGGCGATCAGGCTGTCGTCATCCGCTGTCGGGTGCCAGCCGAGCTGACGATGGAACGGTGTGCGGCTCTCGTCATGACGCTCGACCGTGGCGAGGCTTGGCAGCTTGCCGATTAGGGATTGAATGCCGTCGATCAGCCATTGCGGCGGGGCGAAACTGGGTTGGACGTCGATGATCAGCAGTGCCTGGCGCATGAGTTCTCCCGGGATGAATCTCCAGATGCGACAAGGCCCGCACTGGGCGGGCCTTGTCGTTGAGAGTTGGTGGGCCGGGGTAATCTGAACTGAATTAATAACTAATTGATTTATAACTAAATTATTGGTTCATGTTTTGATGTGGAATACCATTTGGAATACCGTTGTCCTTTGCGATCTGCAGCATAGGTTTGTGGTAGGACCACCTTCATATCACCAATCGCGTATTGATTCTGTAGCCCCGTTTTTTGCATCGGCTTTCCTGGCCTTGAGTTCGGCTTGCTTGATTAAGCCTTCCAGAGTCTCAGAAATCGTTTTCCTTTGTCTTCGGGCAAGGGAGTCCAGCTGAGCCTTGACCTTCGTATCAAGAATGAAATTGTATGATTTTTTTTCGACTAGTCCGTCTCTGTACTGCTTCTGGCGCCATGCTGCTTTCATGTTTTTTATCAGCAGCTCATTGAACGGGGTATTTATTTGTTTTTGGCTCCATTCGATGATGGTGTCGCGGGGCGATTCAGACAGCCGGATCTTCGGAGCGATCACTCCCTTTGCAATCAGGTAGTCAAGTGCCCACTTGGGCTTCTTTTCATCTAGCAGGTTGAGCCAGGCGCGCATTGTGTCTTCCGGTTCTATCGTCTCGCGCTTGTCAATCCTTGGCCCATGCATTTATAGCGTCTCTTAAGTTTGGTGTTATGTTATTTCGTGACTAAACGTGTCGAGTGACGGAGTGACGTTACTACATTTCACTACAGAGTAACAGTACTTGTAACGTTACTTCGTAACGTCACGATGAAACTGAGCTTCACTACGAAACAATGGCACTCGTAACGTTACAGCGTAACAGTACGGTGTGGCGTGATGTTGTGATTTTTAGGCGATAAAGCAATGGTTAAGCAGCTTTGATGGCTAAAAAACTAACGGATTTAGTGAGATAAGCTAATCAGATTTTCGATATTTTCACGATAAAGTGGGTGATAAAGCCGATGCCTTTTAAGCTAAGCTCGCGAGTTTATGCGAGAAGCTGCTACTGATCTTTAGGTCTGCTTAAGGGATTAATCGCCAAAAGTTGGCTGAATTACATAGAGGAATTGTGTCTCTTTGGCTTCCCTGTCAATGGCAATGAGGGTTGCCTGAGGGCCGAGGTTCTTATCGCAGCGGCCGCCCTACCTCAGGTTGGAAGGCTGAGCTTCATCCAATAAATTTGAGTGATCCGCTGGTTCCTGCGTTTTGTGGAAAGGCTGGACTGACTCACATGAGTTCTGGCGGTCGTGCTTATCAGTATTTATTTACCGCCGCTGCCAATCCTCTGAACAAACATGAGGAGCCTGTTCATGAGGATTATTCGTCTGAAAGACGTCATCGATTCCACCGGCCTGGGCCGGTCCACTGTCTACAAGTACATCTCGGAAGGGACCTTCCCCAAGCCGGTCTCGCTGGGTGACCGTTGCGTCGGCTGGGTTGAAAACGAGGTGCATGATTGGATTCTGGCAAGGATCGAGGAGCGTGACCTGGCCGAGGTCGCTGCAGCCTAATTGAAAAGAGAATTAGCAAGCGCCATGACTGGGGCTTCCCCCGGTTATGGTGCTTTGTGCCGCATCAGCCGACTGGGGTGTTTCCCATCTCAGACAACTCCCTCGGTGGACTCATAGCGAAAAGTCTCGATACGCAAGGCAATATCGTTTTCTATTGCCCTGCTTCTACGAGCAGTACCTTCCTTGGCAAAGCTGGTTTTATTGATATAGCTATATCTAATCAGCTACTTCCTTTCAATAGTCTCAAGCGGAGAGCGTCTCAGCAGTTAAAAGATACTCAGTGAGTACCTGGTGTGTATCCAACCAGCCAGGTCCTCAACCATGTACTCATTCAGCAATATCACCTACACCAGCTTCTCCCAGTCTCAAGCCTCGATCAGGATCGAACGACTCGTTCAGTCCATTGAGCGTACTGACAAGCCAGCTTTCGAGATAATCCAAACTCAATCCGGATACGAACGTGCACAAAGGACCAGGATCTCCAAATACGTCGACTCCATGCAGCAGATGTTCGATCTCTTCGATGATCGTCACCCCTACGTCTACAGCGAGCATCTGCAAGCCTTCTGGGAAGCTTGCCAGGACATTGGCCTGGAGCGTAGTCCGGCAGGTGTGACCTGCCTGAATGAACAAGGGACCGCCTATCTGGACTTTCATCATTCCATGAACGTATTGGTCGCTCGGATTCGTCAGTTGATTAGCAGCAAAAGGTACACGCGCAAAGCGGATGACCGTCGCTACGAAGCTAGTCAGAAGCAAACCACGCTCAGCGAATACGTCAGCCAGGTGCTTAATCGTTACTCCCGCACGGTGGTCGTTCGTGTTGATCTGCATTATCGAACGATAGCTCGTCCACGCTTGCGCATTGAGCATGTGTTCAATGACCTGGACAAGCTCATTCGTGCGCGGGAGCGTAATCCCATCTTCGAGCATGAGACAGGCTATATCTGTTCAGTCGAGCACGGAGAGGATAAAGGCTTTCATATCCATGCAGCCTTCTTCTTCAACGGTGCTGAGGTACGCAGCGATTTCGCTAAGGCGAGAAAGGTCGGTGAGTTGTGGGAACAGATCACTCGTGGCCAGGGTTACTTTTTCAGCTGCAACGATGACACGGCCCGTTATGGTGACGAGCTCGGAATCGGGGTGATCAAGCGAGCTGACAGTGAGGCATGTCGAAAGGTCATCAAGGCCGTGAGTTACCTGACCAAGGACAACCAATATCTGCGCATGAAACCGGCTGGGGCGAGAACCTACCGCACTGGTCGTATTCGCTGAGCAACTGCTTGAAAAAGCTACAGGTCAGAATCTCAGCACCATCGTGCTGGCTCTGACTTGTCCAGCCGGCTATGAACAGTTGATGCGCCATAACTGGTCGAGTTTAGTCGTGTAACTCTGGTTCATGAGGCTGCGCCGCATGGCCCATTCTGGGCTCGATGGGACACTTGCCACCCGTAGAGTGCCGCGACCCCATCGACTGTTGATTTCATCCAGTACCGGCATAACCTATGTGGGGCGAAAAGAGAAAACGGAAATTTTCGTACGCTAAGTGCACTTTCTGTTCCGTTGCCCCTCAAACCCCATCTTGAATCGTTTAAGTTGGAAGTCCCGTTTGAGCGATTTGTCTCCACCCCCGGTCGAACGTGAACGTCTTGGCGTGAGCGACGGGATTCTGAATTCGGAGCACACGCGCTTGTACCGAATCGGTCGCGTGTTCGACCACGTACAACCAATACGCATCGCCTTTTTCACGGGCACAGTCGAATTGCGTGTGTGACAACCCCACGGGCCGATCTCGCAGGCTGCCCGTCATTGACTTCACTTCTACCCATCGAATCTGCCTGCCACTGCTGTCGGCCTCGTAAAGGTCAAAACCGGGGTTACCATCCAGTGTGCGGCGCAATTTTGGCTCAAGGTCAATGATTAGGTCGATGGCGTGCCCTTCGATCTGCATTCGCGCCGCTTGATCGAGGTCATCGGGGTCTGGGCCATCGTCATCCGGATGTGCGCCGACGTAGGAAATGAAGGGGCGCGCCCCGGTCTGGCCGGGCGTCCTCTTACCATAACCACCGCCATTTCCACTTCCTTTACCGCCAGATGCGCCGTGGTCACCTGAGCTACCATGTGCGCCTCCATTGCTCTGGCCGTTGCCGCGTGGTGTGCCGGTACCAGTGAGGCCTTGGCCGCCGCGTCCCGCGCCATTGCCCACGCCGTCGCCACCATCGGGATCTGGTGTGCCGGGCGGGATATCTGGCATGTCGTCGCCGTACAGGTCTTTCGCATCGTCGTACACGTCGCTGTCGGATGGCTCGTCGGCCTCTGGCTCGGGGTCTGTTGATGATTCGGGCCCCGCTATTGAACTAGCGCTCAATCGAGACACCAGCTCAGCAACGATAGCGGGGTCTCTTCGTAGTAGGTCGAGAATCGCCGGATCAATGCCTACCTCTTTGGCCAACTGATCGATGATCGGCGGCTTGAATGCAATTTTGGTCAGCAGGAAAGGATTGGCTTTCCAGCCAAGGGTGTCGAACACTACGAACGCCGGAGGTACGAGCTCGCCGTCGGCGGTCGGCACCCAGGCAACCTCATTGAGCGTTCGGATGAAGTCGGCGTCGAATCGGGCGGTCTTTGTCTCGTGGAAATAACCCCATTTGTAGGAACCGTAGAACGCAGCAGTGCCGCGCGCCTCAAGGTCAGCTAACGCCTCCCACAACACCTTCGCTTTGGCCGCTGCCTCTTCGGGCCTCAGCGTGGGTAAGAGCTCCAGCAATTGCGTCAGCCCGCGAAGAGTGAAGTCTTCTAGCAAATCTTCCCAACTTGCGCGCTCAAGGCCTGCTTCACGGCGAATCTGGACCTTCTCGGAATGCCCCAGCCCCGACGGTGTTGCTTCAGGAATGAGGTAGCGGCTTGCGCCGCACGACACCAGCAGGTCGCGGATATCTTCACCGCGCAAGCAGTCGTATTCGTTGTCGACGATCAGGATGTCCAGCACGCCGGCGAATAGCTGCTGCAGGCGGTCGGTGGCGATGTAGATGTCTCCGGGCTTGGCGACGTAGGCTTTGCCATCACCGGTGTCGACCACCATTACAAAGTTGGTATCGCGCAGGGCTGAACGGAGCTTTTCCTTCTGGCTCGTCGAATCGGTGTTGAAGGCAGTACGGATGCGCTCGATGTCGGCAGCGTAGGCATCGTCGTCTACATCCACTTCTTCCTGCTGGTACTTTGGCAGGAGGTTCCAGATCACGTCATCCACCGGGTCGGGTTCGGTGATGCCTAGCGAACTCAGGAACAGGCGCGCCTCGGCTGTCGCACACACGGCGCGGCGCATCGTCGGGAAGCTGGTGACAATGGCGCTGGGCAAAAATGCTTTGGCTTTCCCATCCTCGCGGGCGACAACGTGACTGCCATCATCAAGACGGATGAGCGAAACGGTGTCGAGGTGGCGACGCAGAGCTTTCTCCTGGCCGCTCAGGAATTCGTACAGCCGCAATACCCATTCATCAGGTTGAGCCTCAAGGAAAGACTTGCTTAGGCTCGGCACCAGCTTTGTCGGTGTGATCTCGTCGATGTCGAGTTCGCGCATCACATACTGGCGAATCTCGGGTGCTTTATCCTGAGTGATGTCGCCAGACAACCAAACGGCGACCTCCGAGTTAAACAGCGCCGCAACCTGTTCCGGGCTGAACAGCTCCCGCAGCTCTTGTGTGCGCGCCAGCTTGGCCTGATCGGCGCTAACGTGCCCGCCGTCGAAGGTCGGAAGAAGCGCCTCCTTTTGAAATGCCTGCTGGACGGCATCGAACATCGGCGCGAACCGCGAATCTTGTGGGAACTTCTCGCGGTCAAGTGGAAGACACCGAAGCGCCGAGACATCCAGCATCGCCTTATCCCGCATCCAGCGCATCGCTTCCAGCAGCAAGCTGGACGTTTCCTTAACCAGATGCTGGTTCCACGGCTCGCCGGGCGGGATGTTGTCGCGGCTGGGCGTGGTGCGGTACGGCCCCTGCACGAGAAAGCCAAGGTGGCTTTCAACCACGGTCGGGAAGAACACCACCAATGGTGACTTGGCCAGTGGCTGCACTGCCCAGCGGCCGGGAGCGTCCTTCACTGCGATCAGCGAGAAGGCGATTTCTACCCGTCCAACCTTTTGCTGTTCGGCAGAAAACACGTCGCGGTGGAACACCAGCCAGTTCTGATCGATTTCGGGGCGATCATCCTTGTTGCCGATCACCGTGATGCGCTGAACATTGGGCCCAAGCGTTTCCGGGCTGTTGCGCAGGTAGAACCCGGAGGCGCCGCCTTCGACGCTCCAGTTGATTTCGTCGATGTGACGCAGGAACAGCAGCGCGCCCGGGCCCAAGTGGCGAAACCCTGCCGTGATGTCCTGGGCTGCGCTCGTGTCCTCGGGTTTCAGGGGCAGGACGATCTGAGTTTCATCCGCCGCGCGCGCCAAACGCGCCATTCGCTTGGGAAAGACGTAGTTCTCAATGGCGAAGTCCTCATCACCAGAGTGAATCTCCGGAAGATCGGTGACGGTGTAGACCGACTTGAAGCCAAGGCCGAAGCGGCCAATCGAGGACTCGTTCTTGGTGCTCTCGGCAATGTCGCAGACGCTTCGGACGTCAGCCTCGTCGAACGGCTTGCCGAAGTGGGAGAGCCTCAGACGGGTCGAATCTAGAGTAAAGGCAACCTTGCGCGACCCGTGCCAGTTTCCGCGCCTGCCGAGGGCGTCCTCTGCGTTTTGCAGCAATTCGAAGATGAAGTGCGTGCGGTCGTCGTACAGCCCAGCGGCCAGCTTCCCTGACTTTTGAGCGCCCTTGGTGCCGTAGCTCTCCCGGTTTTCCTCGCAAATTGCGTCGTAGTTCGATGCCACCGCTGTTCCCTCTCGGTCGGGCATCTTTCCGATGCCAAGTTTGCACAAGTCTGCACAATCTGGAAATAAAATGACAAGATTTGGCAGTAAACAAAACACTCTGCAAATGAAATGGGAAAGCCAATGAGCGACCAGCCAGACGAGATCCTCACGATTGACGAGGTTGCTGCCTTTTTGAAGGCAGGTAAGCGCACGGTCTATCGCCTGGCGGCCAGCGGTAAGCTCCCGGCCTTCAAGCTCGGTGGCACGTGGCGCTTTCGGCGCAGCGACCTAGACAAGTGGATTGCCAGCCGCATCGGCAAAGCGAAAGTGGATTATGACGAGGGGGCTGAATGACCTCCAACGCCACCGCCCTCCAGTCCAAGGCCAATCCCCAGCAGCTTGAAGCCATTCTGGCCACCGATGGCCCGGTGCTCATCATTGCCGGGCCTGGGTCGGGCAAGACCTTCACGCTGGTAGAGCGCATCGTCTATCTCATCACTCACAAGGGAGTCGCCCCCGAGTCGCTGTTGGTTGTCACCTTCACCGACAAGGCCGCGCGCGAGCTCACTACTCGTATCTCCAATCGGCTGGCCGAGCTGAACATCCAATTCAACCTGAACGAGATGTATCTCGGCACCTTCCACTCCATCTGCCTACGGCTCTTGGAGGACTACCGCGAGTTCACCCGGCTCAAGCGCAGCTTCACACTGTTCGACCAGTTCGATCAGCAGTACTTCCTCTACCAGCACATCAAAGACTTCCGCGAGCTGCCAGACGCTCAGCTTGTCATGGGCTATGACCAGGTGGGCCGCTGGGCGCAATCGGAGAACCTGCTCAAGTGGCTCAACAAGGTCAGCGAGGAGGCGCTCGATGCAGCCACGCTGGAGGTGGCACCGGAATTGGAAATCCGCGCCCTGGCCACGTGTTTTGCCAAGTACCAGGAGCTGCTCAACGAGCACAACTCGCTGGACTTTTCCGGCATCCAGTACGAGGCTCTGCAACTGCTGGAAAAGCGCCCCGAGGTGCTGGCGCAACTGCGCGACAAGCTCACTCACCTGATGGTGGACGAGTACCAGGACACCAACACCATTCAGGAGCGCATCCTTCTGTTGCTGGCGGGCGAGCGGCGCAATCTGTGCGTGGTGGGGGACGACGACCAGGGCTTGTATCGCTTTCGCGGGGCCACCATCCGCAATATTCTGGAGTTCCCAGCGCTGTTCAACGACGGCCAGTGTAAGCAGGTCAAGCTCACCGTCAACTACCGCTCGCACCCGGACATTATCCGTTTTTACAACGAGTGGATGAAGGAGCAGGTTTGGGACGACGGCACTCGGGTGTTCCGCTTCGCCAAGCAGATTGTCCCGCGCGGGGATGACTTCCCCGATCTGCCTACAGCGGTGCGACTGACCGCCAGTGACGACAACGGCGACACCATTAACTGGCACGCCGAGGTACTGGCCTTCCTCAACGGGTTGAAGAACTCCGGCCAACTCTCGGACTGGAATCAGGTCGCTTTCCTGTTCCGGTCGGTCAAGAACGACAAGGTGGTGGCACTGGCGCGCTTCCTCGAAGCCCAGGGCATACCCGTGTTCTCGCCCCGCTCAAATATGTTCTTCGAGCGCGAGGAAATCCGCCTGATGATCGGGGCGCTGATTTTCCTGTTCCCGCAGTTCCCCAAGGTACGGGCGTGGGCCGAAGGCGTCACGCTGCCCATTTGGGACTTCTACGACCATCAGTGCTTCAAGCCCTTCATCGACGAGCTGCGTAAGCCGGAGAACAAGGCGATGCTGGACTGGGCGCGCCCGCTGGCCAAACGCCACGCCGTGCTCATGCAGAACACCGACTATGCCTTCTCTGGCCTGTTCTACCAATTGCTGCAGTTCCCGCTGTTCTCGCGTTTCCTCAGCGAGGAGGCCGTCCAAGGCGCGGACAAAGGGCGTGCCGCTCGCAACCTCGGCACCTTCTCCAAACTGCTCAACAAGTTCGAGTACCTGCATTTTGTCAGCGTGCTTAACCCCGAGTGGCTGGAAAAGAACCTGCGCGACCTGTTCAACCAGTTCCTGCGCTTCCTGCAGGATGGCGGCATCGGCGAGTATGAGGACGAGGCCGAGTACGCTCCCAAGGGCTGTGTCTCATTCCTGACCATCCACCAGTCCAAGGGTCTGGAATTTCCGGTGGTGGTGTGCGGCTCGCTGGAGGCTGTGCCGCGCAAGCAATACAGCGCGCTCGATGTACTCCTGGAAGATGGCGGCTACCTTTCCAAGGAGCGTTTCGAGCCACTCGACCACATCAAGAACTTCGACTTCTGGCGGCTGTTCTATACCGCCTTCTCACGTGCCCAGAATCTGTTGGTGCTGGCCGCGCAGGAAAAGCAGGGGCGCGGCAAATCGCCATCCAAGTACTTTGAGCGGCTGTTCTACGGGCTTCCCGGTTGGCGTGATGTTAATCTGTCTGCACTGACATTCGAGGCTGTTAAGCAGATCAATCTCAAGCGCGAATACTCCTTCACCTCGCACATCACGGTGTTCGAGAACTGCGCCGAGCAGTACCGCTTCTTCAAGGAACTGGAGTTCACACCCATCCGCGAAAGCCCGATGCTCTTCGGTACGCTGGTGCACCAGACCATCGAGGACATTCACAAGACTGTGCTGCGTGGAGAAGAAGGCAGCATCACCTTTGACGCGATTAAGGGCTGGTTTTCGACCAATTACGCCATGCTTTCCAAGAAGGACCGTGTCTACCTCGCGCCCTCTTCGCAAGAGGCGGCGCTACTGCACGTGCTGCGTTACTACGAGCGCGAAAACGGCAATTGGGACCGTATCACGGAGGCCGAGGTCGAGATCTCGCTCATCAAGGATCATTACATCTTGAAGGGCAATGTCGACCTGATCCGGGGCGAAAATGACACGGTCGAGATCATCGACTTCAAATCCGAGAAAAAGCCCGATATGGAGAAGGATCGGGATCGCCTCCGCCAGTATCAGCACCAGTTGGAGGTGTACGCCCATCTGGTGGAAGGGCGCACTGGCCAGAAGGTTAGCCGGATGCACCTGTACTACACCGGCGAGGACGGTGGGAACCCCTATGTCTCCTTTACCAAGGACGACCGGGCCATCGGTAAGACTATCGCGCGCTTCGACGACATCGTGGCGCGCATCAAGCGGCAGGACTACCAGATCGCAGCACGCCCAGCCAAGTTGTGCCAAAGCTGCGACATGCGAGCCTACTGCGACAACAAGAATTGGAAATTCAGGAACAACGACTAATGAGCAAGAACATCCCCGCGCAGGAAGGCCTGCGAGTGGCCACACCCGATGGCGGCACCACTAACGTCGAGAAGTACGAGTTTGAGCCGATCAAGGGCTACCCGATGCTGAACTGGCGCGGCAAGCGCCCGTTTACCTCGACCCAGTATTACCCGGCACAGTTGAAGGAGGTCCATGGCGAAGAGGTGGATGGCTGGCGTAACAAGATTTTTTGGGGCGACAACCTTCAGGTGATGAGTCACCTGCTTAAGGAGTTCCGTGGCAAGGTGGATCTGATCTACATCGACCCGCCGTTTGCATCTGACGCGGACTACAAGATGACGATTCGCCCGAAAGGCAAGAAGGATAAGGTCAAGGTCGGAATCCAGCATGCTGCCTTCCAGGAAAAACAGTATTCCGACCTTTGGACGAATGACGAATACCTGCAATTTCTCTATGAACGTCTCGTGATGCTTCGAGAGCTACTCGCATCAGGAGGCACGATCATGCTGCACTGTGACTATCGAGTCACCGGGTATGCGCGGCTCCTACTTGACGAAGTCTTCGGTGCGGAAAATTTTGTCAACGAGATTGTTTGGTATTACACGAATAAGTACGGTGCCAATTCTTCAGCGTTTGACAGTTTCCACAACACGCTCTTCTTCTATTCGAAGGGGAATGGCTTTACTTATAACCCCTATCTTATTCCCGTAAAAGAAGCGAGGACACAACCGGTTCGCAAGTGGAATAAGGAGCTTGGGATCAATGAGTGGCTCAAGGATGAGGATGGCAACTATCTCTACCAGGAAAGCACTGACAAAGAGGCGGGTGACGTATGGGAAGTGCCGGTAATTAATCCGATGGCGGACGAGCGTACAGGGTATCCAACGCAAAAGCCGGAAGCGCTACTTGAAAGGGTTATCAAGTGTTGCTCAAACCCAGGTGACCTAGTGTTGGACTGCTTCATGGGGTCTGGAACGACTCAATCCGTCGCTATGCAGCTAGGTCGGCGCTTTATCGGTGCTGATATTAACCTCGGTGCAGTTCAGACGACAACCAAGCGCCTCTTGAAGGTGAAGGCAAGCAACGAGTTGCGACAACGAACTCGGGATTCCTTTTCCCATTTTCCCGGCTTTGAGATCTACAACGTCAATCATTACGACGTGTTCCGCAACCCCGTTCAGGCAAAGGAGCTGCTGACTGAAGCGTTGGAAGTGCAAAAACTGAAATTCAGCAGCGTTTTCGACGGTGAGAAGGACGGGCGCATGATCAAGATCATGCCCGTCAACCGCATTACCACACGCGCCGACTTGAACGAGCTGATTGCGGGCTTTGACTATAAGGCCTGGGAACACAGGCAAAACGACTTTCCGAACCGCCCGGTCGAGAAGATCACCCTCATTTGCATGGGGCACGAGCCAGATTTGGCAGCGCAGTTGGAGTACGCCGGCAAGCCTTTCAAGATCGACGTGGACGTGGTGGACATCCTGCGCGACAAGGCCGACCTGGAGTTCAAGCGCGATTCGCAGGCCAAGGTCGCCATCAAGAACGGCGAGCTGATCATTGAGAGGTTCTACCCGATGAACCTTTTACAAAAACTCTCGCTGTCGAAGGAATCGGTCGACGACTGGAAGGAGCTGGTCGAGTCAGTGTTGATCGACTGGAACTACGACGGCGCGGTGCTGCAACCGGCAGTGGTGGACGTCCCTGGCAAGAATGATCTAGTCAAGGGCGTTTACGAGATTCCCCAAGATGCAGGCACCATTCGTGTAAAGATCACCGACCTATTGTCGGAATCCTGGGAAGGGAGCGTGAGCAATGGCGATTAAGCGCGCAGCTAAGGCGGTGAACGCGTCGCTCGACTTTGCCTTCTTCCAGTTTCTCTGGCAGTTCTACCAGGCCAACCGAGGCACGATCCGCACGCACTACAAGGAGCTGACCCGCAAGTTCCTAGACTTCAACAACCCCGAAAGGAACCCGAATTCCTTCCTGCGCCAGCCGCAATTTGAGGCGCTGGAAACCTATGTATTTCTCAAGGAGTTCCTCGGCAACGCTAAGGTTGAGGAAATCTTTAAGCAGTGGTTCGAGAAGCAAGGCCGCTTCGCTGATCGGACTGAAGGGGGCGTTGTTTCGGGCAACGGGGGGCAGGCAGGTTTGTTCGATGCCGTCACTCAGGAACAGTACAAGGCCGTGTTCGCAGCTATGCGCAAGAACTCGCGCGCCTACCCGAACTATATCTTCGCGCTGACGATGGGCACGGGTAAAACTATCCTGATGGCGACCTGTATCTTCTACGAGTTCCTACTAGGCAACAAATTCGAGAAAGACACGCGCTACTGCCACAACGCGCTGGTGTTCGCACCAGATAAGACGGTGTTGCAATCGCTTAAGGAAATCGAGTCCTTTAACCTGACCCGTGTGGTGCCGCCGGAGTACGTCAACTTCCTGACCACACACCTGCGCTTTCACTTCCTCGAAGAAGCGGGCACCTCGCTGGACACGCTGGATCGCTCGCGCTTCAACATCATCGTCTCCAATACGCAGAAAATCATCCTCAAGCGTAAGCACAAGGAAAAAAACTCTGTCGATAAGCTGTTTGGCGCCACCGGCCAAACACTATCTGCCACCGGCGTCTATGCCGATGCTGCCGACCTCTACAACTTCGAACAGCCGGAAGAAGAAGGAGAGCTGACCACCAACCAGCGCTTCGAAAAGTTACGCCGTCTGGAGCAACTTGGTATCTACGTTGACGAGGCCCACCACGCCTTCGGCAAGAAGCTGGCCAAGGACATGGGAGTCGGCGCGAAGGAAGCCGACACCAGTCTGCGCACCACCATCGACGTTCTGGCGGCTAGCTTGAAAGCTGCAGGTACTCATGTGGTGGCCTGCTATAACTACACGGGTACGCCGTATGTGGGGCGCCAGGTGTTGCCAGAAGTGGTCTACGCATATGGTTTGAAGGAGGCCATCGACAAGGGTTTCCTCAAAAAAGTGACGCTGCACGGCTATGGCAACACGCGCACCGACGAGTTTGTCGACATCGCCATTGAGAACTTCTTGAGGGAGTCTGGTGAGCTGCGCCCGGAAGGCTTACTACCAAAGCTGGCTTTTTTTGCGGCCACTGTCGAAGAGTTGACTAGTGAACTCAGGCCCGCCGTAGAGCGGGCACTACTCAAATACGGTATCCCGACCTCACGTATCTTGGTCAACGTGGGTGACAGCACAATCACCAACAACGACGACATCCGCGAGTTCAATCGACTGGACACTGAAGGCTCGGAAAAGCAATTCATCCTGCTGGTCAACAAAGGCCGCGAAGGCTGGAACTGCCGCTCACTGTTCGGCGTGGGACTTTTCCGCGAGCCCAAATCGAAAGTGTTTGTGCTACAGGCCACCATGCGCTGCTTGCGCGCCATCGGCGAAGCCCAGCACACCGGTCACGTATTCCTATCGAGCGATAACCTCAGCACGCTCAACGACGAACTAAAGCAGAACTTCCATATCAGCGCCGAAGAGCTGCAGAAGACCGCTAAGGACAAAGAACGCGTAGAAGTGCGCGTGGTCGAACCCCCAGTCAAGATCAAGCTGGTGCGGGTGCGCAAGCTCTATCAGATGCGTGAGAAGGCAATTGTGCCCGGCCAGAAGCTGGGCCTCGACCGCACCGATAAGGCAAACTGGAATTCGCTGGTTGAGAAGTACCGCCTGATCGAAACGCAACAAAACGGCTTGACCGCCGCCGACGCGGCGCGTGCCTCCGGTAGTCGAACTTTCGACCTGACCATGCGCCGGGAAAAACGTACCTTTTCACAGCTATCGCTGGTGGCGGAGGTGTCGCGCTATCTAAACCTAAGCCCTTTGGAAATCGAGGATCTTCTCGATGCGACCAGCGAAGGCACTGAAGAACTGGTGGCCATAACCAACGAGTTTAACGAACTGCTCTACGACGAGATCATCCCACGCCTGTTCCGTTTGCTGTTTGATCTTGACGAGTATGAGAAGAAGGACGAGTACGAGGTCGACCTGATCAAAACGCCTGCTAACGGCTACTACGAGGTTTCTGCGGCGAAGGATAAGATCGTCCGGATGAACGACTCGCAGATCAAGGACGAGGAGCGCGCCAAGAGCTTCCACCTCGACACCTACTGTTTCGATTCGGGCTCAGAGAACTGGCTATTTTGGGACTTGATGCGTGAGCAGCGAGTGAGGAAAATCTACTTCACCGGAATGCTGACGCACGGTCAGTCCGATTTCTTCATTCAGTATATCGACCCTGACTCACGCACCGTGCGCAGCTACTATCCCGACTTCATCTTCCAGCGTGAGGAGCCGGATGGCAGCCTGAAGTACGTCATCGTCGAGGTGAAGGCCGACAACCAAATCGAAGATGCTGTGGTGCAGGCCAAAAAGGACTTCGCTCAGCAGATCGCCGTGGCCAGTGGGATGGAGTACCGTATCCTCAAGTCCTCGGATGCTGACAAGAGGCGTTTCCGAACGTTGCTTTAATGTGGAGAGTTGCATAGGAGGTGGGCTGGTGTCTCTACTTCCTGAGCCCCCCAGATGGATCGTCTCTCAGTTGGCTAACATTAATCTGTCTAGTCCTGAAATAGGTTTACACCTGCTCAGGTAGGCCGATAGGCCTCAAAACGCCCGATGCACCGCATCGGGCGTTTTGTTTATCAGAGCCATGTGAGGCCGCTCCGTGTTGTCGATCTGCACCGCCTCATCAAACATCTTTCTCGCCTGCTCCCGATTTTCTGGATTGCTCAGCAGCAGCTCGGTTTTGAGGATTCCGTTGATCCGTTCGGCCAGTGCGTTCTGGTAGCAGTCATATCCGTCGGTCATCGAACATCTGACCCCGTACCGTGCATGCAGTGCCTGGTACAGCGCTGAGCAGTATTGAATACCCCGGTCCGAGCGATGAACTAACGGCTGGCGACGCCGCCGTTTACGCAGGGCCTGTCTGAGGGCTTGCGCATTTCCAGAAAACACTTGGCCAGATTGATCCGCACCGCATCACGGGAGCGGTCGGGGGGCACATGACCCAGCCCATCACCGAAATCTACCCAACGGTAGTGTATAAGTTGCTGAAAAAGGATGCCGGGGGCAGACCTGCTGAGTTCGGCTAGGGTTTAAGCTTTCAGCAGTTCAGACCAAAAAAAGAAAACAGCATTTAGGCAGACAGGAGGCATTTCAGCCTCCTGTCTGCCTTATGTCGTTTATCCGATTTTGGGGAAGCGCTTGAGCACCCAGCTGAAGAACAGGCAGGCAATGCCGACTGCGATCAATATCGGCGGAAATCGCAGAATCAGGATCACCGCCAGCACTAGTGCGAAAGCGCTTGCCAGTGCGCCGATGAAGGTGAGAAGTGCGATTAGGAAGCGTATCAATGCCATGGAAAACTCCTGGGGTGGTGGCGATGTAGGTTCGGGCACCGGATGTATCGGTTGCGACCTGCTGCTGCGGCTTGGCTAGCGCATGTCTCCAAGGGCACAGCGCCCCTACAGATATCCCCGTTCTGCCAGCGATACGCAGCCGTCATTACCCACGACGACATGATCCAATATTTGGGTGCCAATCATGTTGAGAGCATTTTTGAGGGTTGTGGTCAGTGCGCGATCGGCTTGACTGGGCTCCGGGTCACCGGAGGGATGGTTATGTACCAGGATTACGGCCGCAGCGTTGTGTTCCAGGGCGATCTTGACCACTTCCCTAGGGTACACGCTGGCTCCGTCTAGGGTGCCTCTGAATAACTCTCGGAAACCAATGACCCGATGCTTGGTATCGAGCAGCAGCAATGCAAAGACTTCATGCTCGTGGTACTGCAGCAGTGTTTGCAGGTGGCTGAAAACCTGCTTTGACTCAGTCAATGCCCGGCCATTCGACAAACGACTCATCGCCAGTTGTTGCGCCATCTGCAGGATGTCAGCTTCGGTGACAGGGGATTCCATGACATAGGTGCCGGTCGTTTCACCGGCTATGAGCTTGTGATATTTCATGATGGTCTTCCTGTGCGAGTTCAGGGAAATTGAGGGGGCGGTTACTGGACGCTGGGTCTAGCGTGCCGGCTGGCTTGGGATTCCAGCTTTTGGGCCAGTGATGTTTTTGCAGGCGTTACCGGTTGGAGCTCTGTCTGGCTGTGCACGACCTCGGTGGTGGCTGAGAACTCCTCGGCGATGACGCCGGTTTCTTCCTCACTGTTTTCAAACGCGCCGTTGTTGAAGCCCAGTCGCGCGGCGTTATCCAGGGCGGCTTGGTCGAAGCCCGCGGCTTGCCGGGTTTCATCCAGCTGCTTGGCTTCCAGTAAAGCGTCTTCCATGCTCAGGCCACTGCGTACCGTGATGTCTACGTAGAAAATCGGTGTGCTATGGCTCTGCCGGGTGGACTTACCGCGCAGGCGTAACTCCAACGGTAGACAGGCCAGACGGTTGCCTGAGATGGCCTGGAAATACTGCAGGCGTGCCGTCAGGGTGCGAATGCTGTTGAATCCGGTGGTTCGAAACACAAAGCTGCCCAGCGGATCATCGTCGCCAATCACTACGTTCAGCCGACCATAGGGCTTGCAGGCATTGCCTTGGGCCAGTGAACAGCCATCCGGTGAAGGGCAGGGCAGGGTCTTGATGCTGTCCTCACACTGTCGCTTGCAGGTGTCGCCATTGCCGACGCACAGCTGCCGGCCGGTGGTACGGTCGAACAGGCTGTAGTCGGCCCGAAAACTCAGATCAGGCACATTGAACAGCAAACGAATTGGAATGCTGCGAAGCTTGCCGTCCTGGCCGTTGCGCAGTTCTTCATTAAGTGGGTGCAGCAGCCAGCCGTCGCGGCTCTGTACCTGTGAGGTGATGGTGAACTGATCGTCCTTCTCCGGCAGGCGTTTGCCGTTCCTCTCGACGACCTTGCCGATGGAAATACGCCCTAGTATCGGTGGGGTGATGGCTAAACCTTTGAGCATGGCGGTTCTCCTGCATCTGAAAATAAAAAAGCCACCGGGACGTAAACGGTCCGAGTGGCTTGAGTGAGGTGGTGTATTCAGGCAATCACAAAACGGCGACTGCCTTCGCGGGTCTTGCTGTAGCGGACCTGCAGGTAGGGCTTGTCCTTGAGCATGCGTTCGACATCCAGACCGGTGCTTTCCTTAGACTTCTTCCAGCTGATGTAGCCCTCGGCAAACTCCGCACGGGAGGCTTCACCCATGGCCTGCTGCAGGACTTGTTTGAGCTGCGCCTCACGCGTCTCCTGCAGGGCAATGCTCTGGCGAACAGCCTTGACCTCCAAGTAGGTGCTGGCCAGCTCCATATGCTGGCTGAAATCTAGGGTCCGACCGTTGTCCTCGGGGTAGAGGCAGCGCAACGCCGTTTCCGCAGAAGCTGTGCCATCCGCCGGTGGTGGGGTGTCACTGACCACGTAATCCCAGAACAGCCGCTCCAAGTCGATCAGCCGAGCAATCATCGACTCGTCCCGTTCGAGGCGATGGATCTCCAGGTGTTGGCCACCGAGCAGCACCGCCACATCGGCCGCCTGCTTGCCAGTCACGGCCAACTGGTGCATCACTTGTAACTGCACATACTCCGGCACGCCCTCTTTCCAGAGGCGTGCACCGTTGATGCCGGCAGTTTTGCATTCAAGGATCTGTACATCGCCGGCGCCGATGACCTCGCGGTCGATGTTGGCGAGCATCCAGGGTAGTTTAGGGTCAGGATGCTGCAGCACGGCATTGATGCGTCGTACCCGGTGACCACTGCGCCGGGTGTAGTGGGTCGCCACAATTGGTTCGAGGATGTTGCCCCAGTAGGCGGGGCTCTCTTCATCCTGAGGGTCGATCTTGGGCAGTGAGGCGTCACGGCCGGTTTTCTCTAGCCACAGTTCCAACTGGGACTTGTAGGGGTTAAGGCCCACAGCTGCTGCGGCATCTGAGCTGCCGATGCCTTGTTTGCGTACGGCCAGCCAGTCCTCTCGGGGCAGTTGTTTGGTCCCCACCAGGCGCAAAGCAGGACGAGGTTTGCTGCTGGGGTTTTGCGGTGTTCGCGTAGCCATGATGATTTCCTGTACGGCATAAAAAACGCCCGGCCAGCAGAAGCTAACCAGGCGCTTTAATCGTTGAGTAAGTGAGTGGATCTAGGCGGCGAGTTGCAGCGCTGCGGTTAGTGCGCGCTCTTTGATGACGGCACCTTGGCCAAACCAGGCTGAGTCCATACGGTATTCAGTACTCCTGGCGCGTCGCTCGTGATCGACATACTCCGTCACGGAGTTGAGCAACCCCCACGCAGTTCCTTGAGCAGATTCAAGCGTCGCTCCACGACCTTGACCTTCGTATAGCCCTTGGACCTTTCGCAGTGCTCGCTCATTCGGCAGTACTTCCGGCAGCTTGCTATTGGGGGCCACATCACAAAGTACATTCATGAAGAACCCCATCGCCTCATGCCACTGCACCTTGCGCTCCGCCAGTGCGCGCATGCGGTACATGAACTCATCCCATTGGCAGACGGCGATGCCAAGTTGCTTTTTCACCGCCTGTGTATCAAAACGCGTGTTGTGCGGCACCTTGATCGCGCGCGTAGCGCCGTTCAGGGAAATGGTCAGGGTGTTGTTGCAAACAACACGCACAGTGGTCGGTGTCGCTGTGGTGGCCAGCGTGCCATCACAGGAGGTGGCTAGCAGCAGATAGCCATTGACCTGATCATTTCCCTTCAGTGCTGTAGTCTGCCCCGTCCTGGCCAGAGCCCAGAACTTGCGGCCACCTTTGAGTATCCCAGCTGTTTCCAACTCGTAGCCGGAGACCTCAGTCAGATCTCGGTAGAACTCCAGCACTTCACGCGGCTGGACCACCTGGTAGCGTTGCGAGACCACCGACAGCGGGGCTTTGGTATCGGAGCGATACAGCACCTTCTGTTCCGGAAAGGAGTGGATCGAGCCCAGGACGCCGATACTGTCCGATTTGAAATGCACTGGGCTGTCCTGGATTTGCCAGTTCATGCCCGCTTCGCGCTGCCAGACTTCCAGCGGTTGTTTCGGGGAAAGGCGACTGCCCAGACCATGCCAGGGGGTAGCGCCAACGTAAGCCATTTGTTCGACGAGATGAGCCATGGGAGTGATTCCTTTGGGTGCAGGCCGGCATAAATGCTGCGCATCGCGTAGCACTGGCCGAAGAATGTTGTAAGAGAATTAGACTGGTAGGTTGAAGCGATGATTACAGGCGAGGCAGAGGTTGTTGGCGAGCACATGGCGATCGAGTTTTTCTCCTAGCTGGGCACCGAGAGCGCAGCCTCCCACGCCTCCAGTGAGTCCGCCGATAATGGCCCCAGAGACTGTGCCTAGGGTGATACCAATTGGACCGGCGATAGCGCCGAGAGAGGCGCCCACCTGGCTACCGGCAAGCGCGGTGCTTACTCCGCGAGCGGCGCCGCCCACTGCGCCAACGGCGGCAGTGATTTTCGTGGCTGTTCTTAAGGACGCGATTTTGGGGGAGTGACAGCGAGGGCACTGCAATGACATGGTTTGAGCTCCATGGTGTGGATGTCATGGCAGTGATGTAGGACTATAATTTTTTTGATTGGAAATTTATGAAAATGTTGCACGCTCAGCCATCTAACCAGACCCTAGAATCGTGAATCGTGAATCGTGAATCGTGAATCGTGAATCGTGAATCGTGAATCGTGAATCGTGAATCGTGAATCGTGAATCGTGAATCGTGAATCGTGAATCGTGAATCGTGAATCGTGACGTCCGGATGAATCCGATAGCACCCCAGATGGAGCATTGCTGCCCCAGTCAACTCGAGAGAGTTCAGAACCTTCTAGAAAAAAACTGCCCATATATTCATCAGAACCATTTACGTGAGAGGCGTCACACGATAGTTTTGTACCTGATGGCAATATGCCAATCGGTTGATTGGCTGCTGCGGTCAGGGAGCAGTAATATCCTCCTTTTGAAGAAGTATTCGGCATCATCCGAAGGCTTTTCATGTGTGGTGTTGGCTTACCATCCCATGCCCAACCTCGTCCGTCAGAGCGCTTCAGTCTATACAGATTTCTAAGCGCTGAGGCACGGATGTAAAATTTGTTTCTAAATAAAACTAAAAAGGAGTTGCATCAGTGAGTGAAGTCATGCAGTACGGGTTGATTGGTTTGCTTGCTTTGGCTGTAGTAGGTCTTGGTGTCAAGGTTACGCTTTCTTATAAAGGGGGGAATAAGGTTAATATGAAAAATATAAAGGCCAAGGGAGACGTTGTCGGTCGCGATAAGAAATAGGCGCATGAGTGCTTTTAGCTGGTTCAGAGGTATCACTGCCGGTGGCGATGTAGTTGGTCGTGATAAAATCACTAATAATAACCTGCCTCATCCTCGGCAGCTTGATTTGCTGTCTGAGAGCTTTAAAGGGGAAGTTGCAAGAAACGCTACCACTACTGAAATAATAGATGAGCTTCATCATTATAGTAACGTGAGGACAGATATAAGGGATTTGTCTCAGAAGTTGAATGCAGCGGGTTTTGGCTATTTGCTAAGTGAGGCTGAAGAGTTAAAGCAGCTGGTTGCTAAGCTAATTATTAAGTACCAGCACTACCGATCCGCCCAGAAAATAATTACCTATTTATTGGCTGAGGTTGAATCTATTTTTAATGCTAAAATTAAGGGGAAATTGCCGTCCGTATCTTCTGAGGCTGAGCTTAAGCTGATATTGAGGGAGTGCCTTGTTGTCGAGATTCAAGATAAGCTTGGCGACAATGTTCTTGATATATTTAATCGGCAAGTAAATGGGATGGTGTTCTTTTTGACAGGTAACTGTCACTTGGAGTGGAGTTAATGCTTTTATACAATAAGGCGGTGGATGTAAATCATACCTTGTTAAGATTTGCTGCGCTGATATTGATGTTGGATGTTAAGGTGGTAGAGCTTGATAGGCTAAGAATTTATGATTTTGTCGTGGCTAATCCGTTTCATGTTTCTAAGTTATCGCTAGGTCAAGATCTTTTAAAGGCTAAAAATGTTTTTAAAAGTTATGCTAATAGATATCAGATATATGATCCGAAAGGGCTTTTTGAATCGATGAGGCCTGTGCAAAATATAGCTATACTGAATTTGAAGGAAATGGGTGTTCTTTTGGAGGATGCGTATAGCGGTAGATATTTGCTGCAGCCCGATGAGATTCCTGATCAACTGGCTCGAATTGCTCAAGATAAAGAAAATAGTGTTTCGTCACAGGCTTTAAAGTTTATTGAAGAACATCTAGTTGTTATGGATTTGGTCGGGCCCAAAGGGCTGAAGCAAGCGAGCGGACTAATGGAATATAGATATGACGTTGCTTAAGCCGACGATTATTGTTGAAGAGCTTCTTGCAAAAGCTGGAGGAAAAGTAGCTTATCAAGAAAAATTTCATAAGGGAATTAATGTTCTGAGTGGCTGTAATGGAGGTGGAAAAACTTCTGTTGTTCAACTGCTTATGTTTGGTCTCGGCTATGAGATAGTTAAGTGGAAGGACGAGGCCTCACAGTGTGATTGTATCTATGTTGGTGTGCGTCTAAATGGTACCCCGGTTACGTTGCGAAGGATTAATAGGCTTGCTGACAAGCAGTCTATGGATGTTTGTTATAAGGGGATTGACGAGGCACTGAAATCACCAGTTGAAGAGTGGTTTAATTACCCTTATGCCATTTCAGCAGCGAGAGAGAGTTTTTCTCAAAAGATCTTTTCTTTACTAGATATTCCTGAGGCGAAAGCCGATTCGAACGGCAATAGTGTAACGCTGCATCAGGTTTTTAGATTGATTTATAGTAATCAATCTAACTCTTCGGGTAGTTTGTTTAATGCTGAGCCTTTCGATTCTGCATTTAAGCGGGAGTCTGTCGGGAATTATTTGCTTGGGCTTTACGATGATGAGCTTTATAACTCTAAAATATCTCTCGCGGTTCAAGAGAAAAATTTAGATAGGCTGGTCGCTAAGCTGCAGGCCGTATATTCTGTCGTTGGTAAAACATCTTTTGCAAAAGACTTTGGAACTATAGATGAGGCGCGGGCGCATTATGTTTCTGAAATCGCTGCTGCTAATTTAAAGGTATTAGATGCGAAGCAGTCAGCATCTATTTCCTATGTTAAAGAGAAGGGGGTTACTGAAGGAGGCGCTGTAGAAAGCGTCAAGATCAAGGGAAAGCTGCTTGAGTGTGAAAGTGATATTCAAGTCCTCAGTTACGAGATTGAGGATTCGAGAGAGTTTCTTGCTGAGTTGATTGATAAATCAAAATCTATTCAGGATTCCATTAAAGTGGGTTCTGTTGTTGGGGATGTGGTTTTTAAGTTTTGTCCCGGTTGCTATAGGAAAATCGATAAGAAGGCTGATGGCTGTTGTTGCCTTTGTGGGGCCGAAGGGGAAGCAGGTAAAGTCAATGGTCAGTTTAATTTACTTCGTATGAAGAATGAAATTGACATTCAAATAAGAGAGTCTGAGCGTATTCTAATAAAGAAAGAAGAGCGCTTGCTAAGTTTGGTCGAGGATAGAAAGAAGCTCAGAACTGAACTTAGGCAGAATATTTCAAAAATCACATCAACTATTTCATCTGTGAACTCTGAAAGCGAATCAGAGATTTATAATTTGTATCGTGAGATGGGTGAAATAGAAGAGAAAATCTCTACTCTTGATAGAGTGGCAGAACTTCATCGTTCTATATCTGAGTTGACGGCACAGAAAAATACGGCGCAAGCTGAGGTAACTCGACTTGGAGATCTAATAAGTCTAAAAAAATCTCAATATTATCTTCGTGAGCCCGAAGTTAAAGGGCTCATAGCTACTCATCTGATTAACATCTTAAGGCAAGATGTGGGTGCCGAAAAAGAATTTAAGAATGCAGAAAGTGTTGAGTTCGACTTTGCTTCAAATACAGTGTCCATTAATGGGAAAGTCGCGTTTTCTGAAAGTGGTACAGTTTACTTGAATAACGCCTTCCATTTGGCGTTATTTATAACTTCCTTGGAGAAAGACTACGTTCGTATACCTAGATTCATGGTTTTGGACGGAATTGAGAATGGTGGGATGGAAGATGTTAGGTCAAGAAATTTTCAAAAGGTTATGGGGGATTATCTCTCTAAGTATACGGTTGATTATCAGCTAATATATGCGACTAAAAGTATTTCACCCTTCTTAGATAGTAGTGCATATGTTGTAGGTCGGACATTTACCGAAGATGATAAAAGTCTAAATTTATAACATATTTGAAGTCTTAAAATTAATTTGGTGTCCGTGTGGTAGAAGCTGTTAGTAAGGCTGCCAAGTTTGTAGAGGACCGGCAATAAAAGGTAGCTCACTGAAGGCAAGTGAGGGCACTAAGCCAGGCTTTAACGTCGAATAGCTTTTGCAGCTTGCCTTGCTAAGGTTGCCCGGCCATGTTTTGAGCGGGCTTCAGTTTAAGGTTTTGAGTATAGGGGCGTGTTTACGGTACAGGTTACTAAGCCTTCATCCTAATCAGGTCTCTTGTCTCCTGAATGGCTGAAATAGACAAGCTGCCAGTTGCCGCTTCTTGGATGTGCTCACTCCACCAGGCCATCATCGGGCGTCTGCGTTCGATGTAATCTGCCCGATTATAAGCGCTG
Organism: Pseudomonas sp. 9.2(2024); assembly: GCF_039695385.1. NCBI lineage: Bacteria > Pseudomonadati > Pseudomonadota > Gammaproteobacteria > Pseudomonadales > Pseudomonadaceae > Pseudomonas > Pseudomonas sp. 9.2(2024). The sequence continues at coordinate 1,125,758 of NZ_CP155585.1, forward strand.
CGTACCTCATCTTTATCGACGTGGGCGAGCGCTACTTCAATCAACTCAGGATCCCAACCCCGCTCGTTGAGGATGGTGCTCGCCATTGAGCGCATGCCATGACTTACTAGACGCCCTTCGAAGCCCATGCGCTTTAGCGCCATGTTGGCTGTCTGGCTGTTGCAGTGGGTGCGAGGGTTCCGGTCTGCAGGGAAGACATACTCCCGGTGTCCACTGTAGGGTTTAATCGCTTCCAGGAGTGACAGAGCCTGCTCCGTGAGCGGAATGATGTGTATCCGACGTTTCTTCATGCGCTCCGCCGGTATAGTCCAGATCTTCTTTTCGAAGTCGATATCAGCCCAGCGGGAAGTGGCAGCCTCGGCTGGCCGAGTCATGGTGTGAAGTTGCCACTCAATTAGGCAGCGTGTAGTTCTTTTTATGCTGGCATTGGCAATTGCCACCATTAGCTCTTTCAGCTCATCGGGCGCAAGGGCCGCCATGTTTTTCTTTTTGGGCTTTTTGAAGACGGAGCGAATTCCACTGAGCGGATTCGCGTGAATCAATCCCGAATTGACACCATAGGTCATGATCTCATTGAGGCGTTGGGTTAGACGTTTGACGGTTTCGAGACTGCCCTTCGTCTCGAGGGGGCGCAGCAAATTTATGACTTTAGGGGCAGTGATAGCAGAGATTGGGGTGGTGGCCAGATCAGGGAAGACATGCAGCGTGAGGGAGCGCCAAATATCCTCGGCGTATGCAGGAGTAACTGAATCCTTTTTGAGCTCGAACCACGCTGCCGAGACATTTTCGAAAGTGTGTTCCGTGGCTGCTTTTTTCGCGTGCCGCTCGGCGTCGCGTTTCTCTTTAGGGTCCAGCCCCTGGGCGACGAGCTCTCTCGCTTCCACGGTTCTCTTGCGTGCTTGAGCCAGGCTTACCTCAGGAAAGGTGCCCAATCCCATATTTATCCGCTTTTTCGTCACGGGTTGGATGTAGTTGAAATTCCATAGCTTTGAGCCATTGATTCTCACTCGCATCTGAAGGCCGTTGCCGTCGGTGAGTATGTAGTCCTTTTCCTTTGGCTTCGCGGCTTTGACTTTTACGTCCGAAAGGCGCGTGGCTTGGGCCCCCATGGTGTATTCCAGTGCTGTTTATGTATTCCAAAAAATAGCAGGTGAGGGCGTGGAATACCACTTGGAATACACGAAATCGTAGATGGTCACGGATGCTGGTGGACGCTCGTGGACTCTAAACCTCTGTATTTACTGGATTTCAGGCACAAAAAAAGACGTCCGTGGACGTCTTTAGATGTTAATTTGGTGGAGCCGGGGGGATTTGAACCCCCGTCCGCCAGTACTCCGCTGTCGGTACTACATGCGTAGCCGTGTCTATTAAGTTAACCCTCAGCGACCCGACGGGCAGGGTGCTTTGGGCGAGTTGTGTAAGTTTTAGCCGCTTCGTCCACAACGTACTGCACGGCGATTCTGTTCTATATGACAATCATTTTGGGTTTACAGACATCCCCTGATGATTGCTGGACCCGAAGGTACCAGGAGTGCATGTCAGCTGCAATTAAGCAGCGAGAGCAGCACCGTATTGGTCGTCATTGGCAACTATAAGTAGTTGCAACAGTGGATTTACGACTTCTGTTACCAAGTCGGCATGCACCTAGAGTTTCGCAACCGGCGTCGAATCCTAAACGGCCCCGAGCCTGGTGCTCTGTGGATCTTGTGAGCAACAAGCCTGCGCAGTGTACGCCAAACGGCTCACAAGGCCAACCCGAAGGTTGGCCTGAGCTTCGATCAGTTGTTGGTTCCGCTGGTTTTGCGGATTTCCAGAATGGTTTGCTGGGTTTCAGCCACGCATTCGTCGATCTTGCCCTGAGCCTTGAGTGCCTGGGCTTTTTGCACGCTGGCTTCTACCCGTTGATTCAGGTCGGGTGAGGCCATGGCCTGCGCCTTGGCGTTATTGATGGTTTGCAGATTGGCATCACACAGGTCAGCGGGCTTGTCGGCAGCGAACGAAGCCGACGCCATCATCGAGGCAGTAACGAACAGACCTAACAGTACAGAACGTTTCATATGAATCTCCTTGAACTGAGGGATCCAGACTTCGCTGGCCGTCAGGACGGGCAACCGAATGGAGGACAAGCCCCGATTGTTCGGGGCCTGTTCTGTGGACTGCGGTCGCTCGCAAGGGTTCTATTTTTCTTCAGACGGCGGTTGCGGGGGCTTTGGCCCGGGTCACCCGGTCCACCAGATACACCAGACCGTGGTAGTCGATTCCGCCGTGTTGCGTCAGACCGATCTCACAGGTGCGGCTGGTGGAAATCCCCTCGCTGCACTGTTGCACCGCATCCTTGAGCGTTCTCAGTGAGTGGCTGTTGAGCTCCGGCGTGGTGAAACCCTTGTCGCCGGCGAAACCGCAGCAGTGAATGCCTTCGGGAATCACCACGTTCTTGCTGCATTTGCGCGCGAGGTCGATCAGCGCCTGGCTTTCCCCCAGATGCTGAGTACTGCAGGTCACGTGAACGGCAATCGGTGCTTCCTGCGGCGTGAACTCGAGACGATCCAGCAGATGCGTACGAATGAATCGCACAGGGTCATACAGATCCAGGCGAACATTTCCCACATCCTGCACCAGTCGCAAGGTGCAAGGACTGGTGTCGCAATAGATCGGATCGAGCCCGCCGCGACTGGCCTGGAGCAGCGCGCCGATCAGCTCCTGACGCTTGTGTTCGGCCTGTTCGGCATAGCCCTTGGACGCAAAGGGCTGACCGCAGCAGAGGTTGTCCAGATTGTCCGGAAACACCACCTGATAACCGGCCTTTTCCAGCAGCCCACGGGTTTTGTCGTACAGCGACATCTGCTCCTTGTCGCCCGCTGCCGGTCCCATCACCCGCGAGACGCACGCTGCCAAGTACACGACGCGCGGGCGCTCGTCAGACACGGCCGGGCTGAAGCGAATGGCTTTTTCCGGTTGCGGCATCGCGTTGGTCCACAGCGGCACCTGACCTTTGGACAGCCGCGTCAGGGTCGCCGACAGCTTCGCCAGTCGCGGTGCACTTAACAACATCCGCGCACCGTTGGCCACATGCAGGGTGAAACGCGCACCTTGCAGGGTGGTGGCGAAATTTCCTTCGATCAAGTTGGCGGTTTTCGTATGCGTGGCGTGACGGCCGCGAAGCTTTTTCACCAGCTCGCCGGTGTTGATGCCTACAGGGCAGCGTTGCGCACACAAACCGGTCGCGGCGCAGGTATCGATGCCTTGGTACTCGTAGGCTTTTTCCAGTTCGGTGGTGTCGATCCCGGCGCGTTTTCGTGCCTGAATATCGCGCCAGATCACGATGCGCTGGCGCGGGCTCAGGGTCAGACCTTTTGAGGGGCAGACCGGTTCGCAGAAGCCGCACTCGATGCATTTATCCACAATCTCGTCGGCCGCCGGCAGCGGCTTTAGATGCTTGAGGTGGATCTGCGGGTCTTCGCTGAGCACCACGTCCGGATTGAGAATGCCGTTGGGGTCGAGCAGGCGTTTGAGCTGCCACATCAATTGATAGGCGTCGCTGCCCCATTCGAGTTCGACGAAGGGCGCCATGTTACGTCCGGTGCCGTGTTCCGCCTTCAGCGAACCGCCAAACTCCACGGCCACCAGTTGCGCCACGTCGTCCATGAACGCCTGATAGCGTGCGACTTCTTCCGCGCTGTTGAAGCCTTGGGTGAAGACGAAGTGCAGATTGCCTTCCAGCGCGTGTCCGAAAAGGATCGCTTCGTCGTAGTGATGTTTGTCGAACAGCTCGATCAGACGGTTCACACCGATGGCCAGTTGTTCCACCGGGAAGGTGACGTCTTCGATGATTACCGTAGTGCCGGTCTTGCGTACGGCGCCGACGGCGGGGAAGGTGTCTTTGCGGATCGCCCAGAGGCGGGCGTTTCCGACCGGGTCTTCGGTGAAATCGACCTGTTTTTCCACCGGGAAGGCGCTGAGCGACGCCATGATTTGCGCCAGTTGTTCCTGCAGCAAAGTGGAAGAGGCGGCGCGGGATTCGATCAACAACGCGCAGGCATTGTTCGACAGCTGCTGTACGAAATCCGGCATGCCGGGTTTGTCCTGCACCGAGCGCAGGCTGCGGCGGTCGAGCAGTTCCACGGCGGACACCGGTTGGCTTTTAAGCACGGTGACGGCGTTGCAGCAGGTTTCCACATCCGGGAATACGATCAGCGCTGAGGCCTTGTTCGGATGGTCGATCACCGTGTCGTAAGTCACCGCGCTGATAAAGCCGAGGGTGCCTTCGGAACCGACCAGCAAGTGGCTCAAGATATCCACAGGCTCATCGAAATCCACCAGGGCGTTGAGCGACAGGCCGGTGGTATTTTTCAGACGGTATTTGTGGCGGATTCGCGCGGCGAGTTCGGCATTGGCGCGGGTCTCGCGGCCCAAAGTCGCCAGACGTTCCAGCAACTCACCGTGGCTGATTCGAAACGCTTCGACGCTGGCGGCATCTTCGGTATCCAGACGTGTGCCGTCGGCCAGCACCAGACGAATCCCGGCCAGCGTGTGATAGGTGTTTTGCGCGGTGCCGCAGCACATGCCGCTGGCGTTGTTGGCGACGATGCCGCCGATCTTGCAGGCGTTGATGGATGCCGGATCCGGGCCGATCTTGCGTCCGAATGGCGCGAGCCACGCGTTGGCCTGGGCGCCGATCACCCCCGGTTGCAGGCGAATTTGTGTGCCTTGCCCTCGGATCTCCCGGGCGTTCCAGTTATCCCCAAGCACGATCAACACCGAATCACTGATCGCCTGGCCGGACAGGCTGGTGCCGGCGGCGCGGAAGGTCACCGGGACCTGATCGCGCTGGGCCAGTTTCAGCAGCGCCACCACTTCGTCTTCAGACTCGACGCGGATCACCAGTTGTGGAATCAACCGGTAGAAGCTGGCGTCGGTGCCGAAGGCCAGGGTCGACAGCGGATCGTCGAAACGCCGTTCGGCTGGAATCAGTTGCTGCGCATCGCGCAGGAAAGTCGCCGGTAAGGTCATTGGTCCTCCAGGATCAACACCACCAGGTCTTTCGGGCCGTGAGCGCCGTAAGCCAGGACTTGTTCGATGTCGGCGGTTTTCGACGGGCCGGACACCAGCAATGCATTGGTCGGCATGCCTTGTGCCCACTCGAATTCCTGCTGCACCTGATAGAAGTTGTCGCGGATCTGGCTGGCCTTGAGCAGGGCGAAATGCACCGGCGGTACCAGGCTCATCAGCCGTGGTTCTTCGCGGATCGGCCAGAGAATCAGGCTGCCGGTGGCGGCAATCGCGCCGAGAGTGCCGGTCAGGCTGGCCGGGGTGTCGTTGAACAACTCGGCTTTCCACTCTTCCATCGGCCGGTCGTAGGACTTCAGCGCCGGCAGATCAGGATTGTTCGCCCAGTGTTGTGTGATGCGCTGCCCGTGAGGTGTAGTCGGTGCGATCAACAGGCTCGGCAACTGGCGGTCACGCAGCAATTGCGCCAGCAGCGCCGGCCACGCATCAGCGGAAGTCAGGTGGATCTCGGTGTGCACCGCTTCCATCAGTTTGCGCAGCTGCGGGATCCGTTGTTCGGCGCTGTAGGTGTAAGGCTGAGTCACCAGATCGACGTCAAAGTTGTCGGCAATCGGTGTGGTGCCGGTCAGACTTTTGCGCAACTTGCCGAGGATATTTTGCTTGGCGCTCATCAACGGTCTCCTTGTTTGGCGAGGTGTTCGCGAGCCATGTCATGCAATGAGCGGGCGGCGGGTTTCGGCGCGCTGTGATTCTGCGTCCACGGGCCGACGTTGTTCGGCGCCAAGGCCCGCAGGCGTGTGGCGAAAAACGCAAACAGTCGATACAAGGTCGGCGAGCTGTTGAGCTTCGCCCAGGCGTTCCAGATGACGCGTTCCTTCCGCGAGTATTTGCTGCCCTGACCGCGCATCACTTGATGAGGGCTGTCGGGGGCTTTGACGTTCTCTTCGCGTAGGCGGCGCAGCAGTGCGGGAATAGGAATTTTTACCGGACACACTTCACCGCAGGCGCCGCATAACGAAGACGCGCTCGGGTGATCCGGGACTTTCGCCAGGCCGACCATGTGCGGGGTGATGATTTTGCCGATCGGGCCAGGGTAAACCTCGCCGTAGGTGTGGCCGCCGACACGGGTGTAGACCGGGCAATGATTCATGCAGGCGCCGCAGCGGATGCAGTTCAGCGTCTGGCGCAGTTCGCTGTCGGCAAAGGCCTGGCTGCGACCGTTGTCGAGCAGCACCAGATGCACTTCCTGCGGACCGTCGAGTTCATGTTCCTTGCGCGGGCCGGAGATCATGTTGACGTAGGTGGTGATCGGAATGCCCAGCGCCGAGCGGGTCAGCAATGACAGCAGCGGCACCACGTCGCGCAGGTTTTCCACGACTTTTTCGATGCCGGTGACGGCGATGTGCACCGGTGGCACGGTGGTGGTCATGCGGCCGTTGCCTTCGTTTTCCACCAGCAGCAGTGTGCCGGTTTCGGCCACCGCGAAGTTGACACCGGAGACGCCGATGTCCGCTTCGAAGAATTTCTGCCGCAGGACCCTGCGACCGATCTGAATGAGTTGGTCAACGTCCTTGGTGTATTCCACGCCAAGTTTGTCGTGGAACAAGGACGCGACCTGACCGGCATTCTTGTGGATTGCCGGCATGATTATGTGAGAAGGCTTCTCGTGGTCGAGCTGGACGATGTACTCCCCCATGTCGGACTCCAGACACTCAATGTCCCGAGCCTCGAGGAAATGGTTCATCTCCATCTCTTCGCTGACCATCGATTTGCCCTTGATCACTTGCCGCGCCTCGTGAGCGCGGATGATCGAAAGGACGATGCCATTGGCCTCGTCCACCGTTTCCGCCCAGTGCACTGTCACACCGTTGCGGGTCAGGTTCTGTTCCAGTTGCTCGAGCAGGTCGGGCAACTTGGAGAGCGCACGCGCCCTGATCGAGTTGCCCAGGGCGCGTAAGTGTTCTCTTTCGTGGGCATCGCTGAAAGCCGCTGCCCGCTTGGTCATCAGTGAATCCATCGCGGTGCGGAAGTTGTTCCGTAACTGCGAATCGCCCAGGGCGTTGTGCGCCCGGGTGCGGAAGTCTTCTTCTACGGCAACCGTAGGAATAATCGTGGAAGTGCTCATCGCGCACCTCCGGTTCGTTGCCAGAGGAAGCTCGCCAGGTGTTGCCCGCGCAGCGCTTCCTTCTGTTTTTCCAGCGAGCCGTTGATGTTCATCAAGCAGCCGCAGTCGGCGCTGAGTACCTGATGCGCGCCGGATTCCTTCAACGCCCGGGTCTTGTCAGCCACCATCGCGCCGGAAATGTCTGGCATACGGACGCTGAATGTCCCACCGAAGCCACAGCATTCGCTTTCGTGATCGTGGTTGACCCGTTCCACGTTGCTCAGCTGCGCCAACAACTCGCGGCCGTGCAGGTGGGTGTTCATTTCCCGTCGCGCCGAACACGAGGTGTGCAGCGCCACTTTCACCGGCTCGCCACTGTCCTTGAGCTGCACCTTGCAGACGAACAGCAGAAACTCGGCCAATTCATAGGTGCGGGCCGCGAGGGCCTGAACCTGTTTCAGCGTTTCCGGCTCGTCCTTGAACAAGTCGGCGTAATGCTCGCGGATCATTCCGGCGCACGAACCCGACGGCACCACCACCGGATAGTCCCCGGCAAACAGCGCCAGTTGCGAGCGCGCCACCGCCCGTGCCTGCTCGGTGTAACCCGAGGTGTAGGCCGGTTGTCCGCAGCAGCTCTGCCCTTGCGGGTAGTCGACCCGGATGCCTTCGCGCTCCAGCAAGTGGATCGCGTCCATCCCGGCTTCCGGATAGAACAGGTCGACCACGCACGTGCCGAACAGGTAGACCCGCGACGGTTTCTCGCTGGGGTATTGCCGGGGTTCGGGCAGTGGCGGTGCGACGCGAGTGGCGTTGGGCACAGCGTTGTAAAAAAGCTCGCTCATCAGGCGTGTCTCCGGGTGGGCCCGGTTATCCGTCTGTTGAGGCTGCCGAATATAGAGCGCGTTGCTTTCAGCAGCCTTACAGACCGGGTTGTGAATTGCTGACGCCGGAATCACGAACCGGCGTCGGTTATTTCCATGTCGCTTGTAGTCTTAATGCACCAGCATGCCGGTGAACCAGTAGGCCTGAGCCAACGTGATCAGGCCGACGATCGTGGCAAAGAATAGGCTGTGCTTGAGGGTGAAGCGGAACAGATCGGATTCCTTGCCCACCAGACCGGTCGCGGCGCAGGCCACGGCGATCGATTGTGGCGAAATCATTTTGCCGGTCACGCCGCCGCTGGTATTGGCCGCCACCAGCAGGGTGTCGTTGACCCCGATCTGGTGTGCGGTGGTCGCTTGCAGCGAGCTGAACAGCGCGTTGGACGAAGTATCGGAACCGGTCAGGAACACGCCGAGCCAGCCGAGGAATGGCGAGAAAAACGGGAACGCTGCGCCAGTTCCGGCAAGCACCAGAGCCATGGTCGAGGACATGCCGGAATAGTTGGTGACGAAGGCAAACGCCAGCACCATGCCGATCGACAGGATCGGCCAGCGCAGTTCGTAGAAGGTTTCTTTCAAAGTGGTCAGACCAGTTTTGAAATTGATCTTCAGCACCAGCATCGAGATCAGTGCGGAGAAGAAAATCGCCGTGCCGGTCGCGGAAATCGGGTCGAGTTTGAACACGGCCGGAATCGCGGTCGGGGCGGCAACGATCGGTGCAGTTTTGATCACCAGTTGATCCAGGTGCGGAATCGCGAAGTTGAACACCCAGGCGTACATCGAACCGCCGGCAGCGAACATGGCTTTGAAAGGCTTGAGGGTCCAGATGGTCACCAGTACGGTGAGGATCAGGAACGGCGACCACGCCTTGAAGATTTCCCCGAGGCTGTAGGGCGAAGCGACGGTGGTGCGCTTCTGGCCGAAACCGCCGACGCTGGCGGAGACCACCGAAGCGGATACGGCGCCGACGATGTGCTGGCCGGCGGCACGTTTCGGTTGCCAGACCTTCAGGAACAGGGTCAGCGAAATCAGACTGGCCAGGGCCGACGTGATGTCCGGCAGTTCCGGGCCGATGAAATTCGAAGTGAAGTACTGGGTGACGGCGAAGCTCAAGCCTGCGACCAGTGCTGCCGGCCAGGTTTCACGCACGCCGCGCAGGCCATCCATCATGAACACAAGCCAGAACGGCACGAACAGCGACAGTAGCGGCAGCTGGCGGCCGGTCATGGCGCCGATCTTGAACGCGTCGATGCCGGTGACTTGCCCGGCCACGATGATCGGAATCCCCAGCGCGCCGAACGCGACCGGCGCGGTGTTGGCAATCAGGCACAGGCCGGCGGCGTACAGCGGGTTGAAGCCCAGGCCTACGAGCAGCGCAGCGGTAATCGCCACTGGCGCACCGAAACCGGCGGCACCTTCGAGGAAGGCGCCGAAGCAGAAACCGATCAGCAGCACCTGCAGGCGTTGGTCGTCAGTGATCGACAGCACCGAGCTGCGGATGACCTCGAACTGACCGCTCTTGACCGTCAGTTTGTACAGGAACACAGCCGCCACAATGATCCAGGCAATCGGCCACAGACCATAGGCGAAGCCATATCCGGCAGCGGCGAACGCCATGTCGACCGGCATCTGGAACGCGAAGATCGCCACAAGGATCGCCAGGGCGAGCGTGATGCTGCCGGCTACATGACCTTTGAGGCGGAACACCGCCAGAGCGAGGAAGAAGAACACGATGGGGATGACGGCCGCGAGTGCGGACACGCCGAGACTGCCGAGCGGGCTGTAGAGCTGTTGCCAGGTTTGCATATGGGGTGGCCCCTAATTGTTGTTGGTCAGGCACTGTCAGCGTTCTTGGTTAATTGGTAATACCAATTTACAATCGCTGTTGGCTAGGGTAAAAGCCTTGATGTCGGTGTGTCAATTTGCCGCCCTAAAACTTTTGTCGAACAACCGTACGGCGAGTCGGATTGCACCGGTTGTATTGGCGTCATCTGGCAGGTGTCGGCGCAGCGTCGATAGGCCAGAATAGAGAGCCCGGCGAGCGGTCGGGATGGTGGAGAGTTGAGTGATGGGGTTTGATCAGATACGTCAGCGCCGTTTGTCTGACGACATTGTCGAGCGACTGGAAGGGATGATTCTCGAGGGCACGTTGAAGTCTGGCGAGCGTCTGCCGGCCGAGCGGACTCTGGCGGAACAGTTCGGCGTTTCCCGGCCCTCGTTGCGCGAGGCGATTCAGAAACTGGCGGCAAAGGGTTTGCTGGTCAGTAAGCAGGGCGGCGGCAACTATGTTGTGGAAAGTCTCGGCTCGACGTTCAGCGATCCGCTGCTGCAATTGCTGGAAAGCAATCCCGAGGCGCAGCGCGATTTGCTGGAGTTTCGCCACACGCTGGAGGCATCGTGTGCCTATTACGCAGCATTGCGCGCCACGGATGTGGATCGTGAACGGCTGACGGCTGCGTTTGAAGAGTTACAGGACTGCTATTCGCGTCATGACGAAGTGAGCCGGGCGGAAGAGGGCGCGGCGGATGCGAAATTCCACCTGGCGATTGCCGAAGCCAGTCATAACGCGGTGTTGCTGCACACCATTCGCGGGCTGTTCGATCTGCTCAAGCGCAACGTCGTGACCAACATCGGTGGCATGTACAAGCAGCGCACGGAAACCCGCGACATGCTGATCACCCAGCATCGGGAGTTGTATCTGGCGATTATCGAGGGGCGCGCGGAACAGGCGCGTGAGGTGTCCAGCCGACACATTCTGTATGTGCAAGAAGTGCTGGAAGAGGTGCGTCAGGAAGTGCAGCGCATGGCTCGCGCCGAGCGACGTAAAGGGATGTAAAAAAGACCGCTCCCGTGCGAGGCGCGGGAACGGTCATTCAGGCAGAAGAATCAGTCTTCCTTGCCCTTGTTGCGCACCGCACGCTGCAACTCGCGACCGGCGTCGCGTTCGCGTTCGGTATCGCGCTTGTCGTATTCCTTCTTGCCCTTGCCGAGAGCGATCTCGCACTTGACCATGTGCTTGCTCCAGTACCAGGACAGGCACACGCAGGCGTAACCCTTTTGCTGCACGGCGGCGGCGAGCTTGTCCAGCTCGCGGCGGTTGAGCAGCAGCTTGCGGGTACGCACCGGGTCGGCAATGACGTGGGTGCTGGCGGTCATCAGAGGCGTGATGTGGCTGCCGAGCAACCAGGCTTCGCCATCCTTGAGCAACACGTAACTGTCGACCAGTTGCAGTTTGCTTGCCCGCAGACTTTTTACTTCCCAGCCGGCCAGGACCAGACCAGCCTCGAACTTGTGCTCGATGAAGTAATCGTGTCGCGCCTTTTTGTTTTGCGCGATGGTCCCTGTTGGGTGTTTCTTCTGTTTAGCCATAGGGGCGGCATTATATGGAGATAAACGGCTGTCGGCTACGGTGATGCTGCGTGCTTGAGCAGGTTGAGTGAATCCCGGACAATGCGGCCTCTTTTTCTAACGCTTGGGCGTGATAAACGATGTCGACAGACAAGGTTTCTGTCCACGGCAGTTGGGCTAGCCGCTGGGTTTTCATATTCGCCGCGACCGGTTCGGCCGTGGGATTGGGCAGCATCTGGAAATTCCCCTACATGGTCGGGGTCTACGGTGGCGGCGCCTTCGTGCTGATGTTTCTGGCGTGTATCGCGCTGATCGGCATCCCGGTAATGCTCGCCGAAACCCTGATCGGCCGCCGTGCCCGCCAGAGTCCGGCGAATGCCCTGAAGGTGCTGGCGCTGGAAGCGGGGCACTCGGGCAAGTGGTCGTGGGGCGCGTTCGCCGGGATGATCACGGCGTTGCTGATCCTGTCTTTTTACAGTGTGGTCGGCGGCTGGTCGCTGGATTACATCATTGATATGGGGCGCGGAGACTTCCAGGGCGCGACGGCCGATCAGGTCGGGGCGTATTTCGGTAATGTCATCTCCGATCCGTGGCGCCTGACACTTTGGCACACGGTTTTCATGCTGTTGTCTGCGGTAGTGATCGCCAAGGGCGTGGTCGCCGGGCTCGAACGCAGCCTGCGGATCATGATGCCGCTGCTGTTCGTGATGGTGCTGGTGCTGCTGGGTTACAGCATGACCACCGGGCATTTCATGGAAGGCGTGCATTTCATGTTCGACTTCCACCCGGAAAAAGTCCTCGACGGCTTGCTGCCGGCCATGGGCCACGCGTTCTTCTCCCTGAGCGTGGGCGTGGGCTCGATCATGATCTACGGCGCCTACATGACCAAGGAAGCCTCGCTGTCCGGCACGGTCGTCGGTGTGGCGCTGCTCGATACCTTTGTTTCGCTGGTGGCCGGTCTGGCCTTGTTTCCGATTGTGTTCGCCGGTGGTTTGAACCCGAGCGAAGGCCCGGGGCTGATGTTTGTCAGCCTGCCATTTGCTTTCGGTAACGTGCTGTTCGGCCAGTTGATGGGCGTGGTGTTCTTCGTTCTGGTGGCCATTGCCGCCTGGAGCTCGGCGATCTCCCTGCTGGAGCCGATGGTCGCCTATCTGGTCGAGCGGACTAAAATCAGTCGTGCCTGGGTGACATTTTGGTTGGCGTTCACCTGCTGGTTCGTCGGATTGGGCACGGTGTTTTCCTTCAATATCTGGAAGGAAGCCAAATTTTTCGTGAACGATGGCGGGGTGTTCCATCTCTACCAATGGGGTGCGGCCGGTGGCCTGGACTTCTTTGGGGTGATCGACTTCTTCACCTCGCGGATCATGTTGCCGCTCGGCGGGCTGTGCTTCGTGCTGTTTGCCGGTTGGGTGATGGGGCGTGAGGCGGTGCGTGATGAATTGTCGATTCGCAGCCCGGCGCTGTTCGCCCTGTCTTTGTTCTTGATGCGCTATGTGGCGCCCATCGGCATTCTTGTAGTGTTTGCCGCCCAGCTCTGGAAGTGACGCTTACATGACGACACATATTCAACGATCGGCGCTGCTGCCTTACCCGGCGCAATTTCTCTACGACCTGGTCAATGACGTGGCGCGTTACCCCGAGTTTTTGCCGTGGTGCGCGTCTGCTGAAGTCCTGGAAAGCTCGCCTGAGCACATGCGCGCCAGTGTCGGCGTGGCCAAGGGCGGCCTCAGTCAGCATTTCGTGACGCGCAATACGCTGGTGCCGGGGCAGTCGATCGAGATGAACCTGGAGGAAGGGCCGTTCAATCAGCTGCACGGCGTCTGGGTGTTCAAGGCGCTGAACGAGAAGGCCTGCAAGATCAGTCTGGATCTGTCCTTCGACTACGCCGGGCCGCTGGTCCGCGCGACGCTCGGGCCTTTGTTCAATCAGGCGGCCAATACGCTGGTGGATGCGTTCTGCCAGCGCGCCAAGCAGATGCATGGTTGAGCCGGTGATCGAAATCGAAGTGGTGTATGCGGCGGTTGATCGGCAGGTGTTGCGTGTAATCAGTGTTGCTGAGGGTACGACGGTGCGTGCGGCGCTGATGGCGTCCGGGATTGATGGTGAATTTCCGGAGTTGGATCTGAGCAGTTGTCCCTTGGGGATTTTCGGCAAAGTGATCGCTGATCCGGATACCCGACAGGTTCAGGAAGGTGATCGCATCGAGATCTATCGGCCACTGTTGGCTGATCCGAAAGAGGTGCGCCGTCTGCGCGCCGCCAAGGCTGCCGAGGCCAAGGCGAAAAATCAGTAGGTTGGCCAAACGGCAGGCAATAAAAAACCCGGAACTTCCGGGTTTTTTATTGCGTCGCAAATTATTGCGGCGAGGTGTCCAGCGGTTCTGGCGTTGGAACCGGAACGGTTTCCACACCATCGACGTCCTTCTGGATCTGATCCAGCAAGGAGCCTGGCTTGGCCGGTTTTTCCGGTTTCGGCTGTTCGGCGTTTTCAGCAGGAGTGGTCACGCTGGTGCCACTGTCCTTGCCGAGAATGGCTTCATCACGGCTGACGCCCGGCATGAAGTCACCGGACAGGCTGACAAGACGGTCATTCGAGTCGAAAATGACACTCATGCGTTCCTGCTGACGTTCACCGCCACCAGGTTGCAGGCTGTACAGGTAATCCCAGCGGTTGGCATGGAACGTGTCGGCAAGCAGAGGGTTACCCATGATAAACCGTACTTGCGGCCGGGTCATTCCCGGGCGTAACTGGTCTATCATGTCCTGCGTGACGACATTGCCCTGCTGGATGTCGATTTTGTAAACCCCGGGGAATGAACAACCGGCGAGTGCGAGCAGTCCCACAAAGGTGAAACTGGTTAGCAAGAGCTTGGTGTTTTGCATCGGTGGGCGACTTCCACTATCTTGGCTGGGACAACGTAAACGCCGATCATACCCGCATTAAGAGAAGCTGCGAAGCAGCATCGCGAGAAAGCTGACCATGGTTGAAAATAGCGAACTACGCAAAGCCGGCCTCAAAGTGACCCTGCCACGGGTCAAGATCCTGCAAATGCTCGACTCTACAGAGCAGCGTCACATGAGTGCCGAGGACGTCTACAAGGCGTTGATGGAAGCTGGCGAGGATGTCGGTCTGGCCACGGTTTACCGTGTTCTGACCCAGTTCGAAGCGGCTGGCCTCGTGGTCCGTCACAACTTCGACGGCGGCCACGCGGTATTCGAATTGGCCGACGGTGGCCACCACGACCATATGGTTAACGTGGAGTCGGGCGAAGTCATCGAATTCTTCGACGAAGAAATCGAAAAACTTCAGAAGGCGATCGTCGAGAAGCACGGTTACGAGATGGTTGATCACAATCTCGTACTGTACGTACGCAACAAAAAGTAAGCATGTCGCGCGAATTTCAGGTTCGCGAAACGAGCGAAGGCGACCCAAGGGTCGCCTTCGTGCTTTCTGGCGTGCTTAAACCTTTGCGGTAACGACCATCTTTTTCGCGTGCGCCAAAGACTCTTTGGTCAGATCGATGCCGCCAAGCATCCGCGCGACTTCTTCTATACGGTCATTCTTGCTCAGCTTCGAAACGGCTGTGTGAGTCGCCTGCTCGCCGCGCACTTTATGCACGAACAGGTGCTGATGTCCCTGGGCCGCGACTTGCGGTAAGTGTGTGACCGTCAGTACCTGTCCGCGATCCCCGAGGCGGCGCAGCAACTGGCCGACGATTTCGGCCGTCGGACCGCCAATGCCCACGTCCACTTCGTCGAACACCAGCGTCGGAACACGAGAGGTCTGGGCGGTAATCACCTGGATGGCCAGGCTGATCCGTGACAGCTCACCGCCGGAGGCCACTTTGGCCAGGGCCTTCAGGGGTTGGCCAGGGTTGGCGCTGACCAGCAACTCGACTTGCTCCAGACCATTGGGTTGCAGTTCGCTGCTGTTGTTGGCGCGCAATTCGATGGTGAAGCGACCGCCGGGCATGCCCAGGCGCTGTATCTCCTGCTCCACCGCGCTGGCCAGGCTGCCGGCCGCCTGATGACGCAGCTCGCTCAGTTCCCGGGCCTTTTCCTGATAGTGGCGGGCATAGGATGCGAGTTCCTCGGCAAGGCGTTCGATGGATTCATCGTTGGCGTCGAGGGCTTCGATTTCATCGAGCAGCTTCTGCTGCATCTCTGCCACCTCCGTCGGCTGAATACGGTGTTTGCGTGCCAGCGTGTAAATGGAGTCCAGACGTTCCTCCAGATATTGCAGGCGCGCTGGATCGGCATCGAAGTTGTCGAGAAAACGATTGAGTTCGCCGACGGCTTCTTCGACCTGGATCTGCGCACTGGTCAGCAGGCTGCTCGCCTCACCCAGCGCGCCGACCGAGTTGTTCACGCTCGACAGGCGATTGAGGCTGGCCGTCAGGGCATTCAGCACGTTGCCGGAATCGCTTTCGCTGCATTGCTCGACCACTTGTCGGCAGATGCCGAGCAGGGTTTCGGCATTGGTCAGGTTCTTGTGTTCCTGCTCCAGTTCTTCCAGCTCGTTTTCGCCTAGGCCGAGGTTTTCCAGTTCTTCGAGCTGGTAGCTGAGCAGCTGATGGCGCGCGCGCTGTTCGTCGCCGGAATTGGAAAGGCGCTCCAGCTCCTGACGGGTCTGGCGCCAGCGCTGGGCGGCCAGGTGAACCTGGCGCGCCAGATCGGTGGCCCCGGCGTATTCGTCGAGCAGGCGCCGGTGGGTGTCGGTCTTGAGCAGGGATTGGTGTTCGTGCTGGCTGTGGATATCGATCAGCAGCTCACCGAGAGCCTTAAGGTCGCCGAGCGGGCAGGGCGTGCCATTTATATAGCCGCGTGAGCGACCTTCGGACGTGATGACCCGGCGCAGGATGCACGGGCCGTCGATTTCCAGGTCGCGTTCCGCGAGCCAGGCGCTGGCCTCGGGAATGTCGGCCAGATCGAAGGTCGCCAGGATATCGGCCTTGTCGGCGCCCGGTCGAACCACGCCGCTGTCGGCGCGATCACCGAGCGTCAGGCCCAGGGCGTCGAGCATGATCGACTTGCCGGCGCCGGTTTCCCCGGTAATCACGCTCATGCCGCGATCGAGTTCGAGATCGAGATGTTCAACGATGGCGTAGTTGTGTACGGACAGGTGCACCAGCATAAAGGCCGCTCCCAGGCTTCAGGTCTGGTTATTTATACAGTGTTTTGTTTCGAGCTGACAATGCCCTCGCTCAGGTCGATGGGGATGATCCGATCAAATGCCTATCGCGCAGGAAATGGCAATGCAGCACTTTTTTGTAGGGTTAATCGTTGTCAGCCCTTGAAGCCTGATTTTGCGGCCCCATATACCTGGGCAGAAGCGCGAATCGAACTCGCGGACGATATTGAAAGGAGAATTCTATGGCTGACGAACAGACAGTAGATACGCAAAACCCAGAAGCCAATCAGGCGCCCGAGACTTCGGGTGATGACCTGGCGACCCGTGTACAAGTGCTCGAAGAGCAATTGGCCGCCGCGCAGGATCAATCGCTGCGCGTAGCTGCCGATCTGCAGAACGTCCGCCGCCGTGCCGAGCAGGATGTCGAAAAGGCGCACAAGTTTGCGCTGGAAAAATTCGCCGGCGATCTGCTGCCGATCGTCGACAGCCTGGAGCGTGGTCTCGAGCTGTCTAGCCCTGATGACGAAAGCATCCGTCCGATGCGCGAAGGCATCGAGCTGACCCTGAAAATGTTTCACGACACCCTCACGCGCTATCAGCTTGTCGCTGTAAGCCCGCAGGAAGGCGAACCGTTCAATGCCGTGGAGCATCAGGCGATGGCCATGCAGGAAAGTGCTGATCTGGAGCCGAACAGCATTCTGAAGGTGTTCCAGAAGGGCTACCAGCTCAACGGTCGCCTGCTGCGTCCGGCGATGGTCGTGGTCAGCAAGGCGCCGGCGCCAGTTTCGCCTTCGATTGACGAGAAGGCTTGAAATTAGCCGCAAGGCCCCCATTTACAAGTCAAGCGTTTAAGTATTACCGCAGTCAGCCACCACTGCTGCGGCAAAAAAATCCAAAGTTTCGGGAGAGTGAACATGGGCAAAATTATCGGTATCGACCTGGGGACTACCAACTCCTGCGTCTCCGTGCTGGAAAACGGCGTAGCCAAAGTTATCGAGAACGCCGAAGGCGCGCGTACCACGCCGTCGATCATTGCTTACGCCAATGATGGTGAAATTCTGGTGGGTCAGTCGGCCAAGCGTCAGGCTGTGACCAACCCGCACAACACACTGTTTGCGGTGAAGCGTCTGATCGGTCGCCGCTTCGAAGAAGAAGTTGTACAGAAAGACATCAAGCTGGTGCCTTACAAGATCGTCAAGGCTAACAATGGTGACGCCTGGGTCGAGGCTTCCGGCAAGCAGATGGCTCCGCCGCAAATCAGCGCCGAAGTCCTGAAAAAGATGAAGAAGACCGCCGAAGACTATCTCGGTGAGGCTGTGACCGAAGCGGTGATCACCGTTCCGGCGTACTTCAACGACAGTCAGCGTCAGGCGACTAAAGATGCTGGTCGCATCGCCGGCCTGGACGTAAAACGTATCATCAACGAACCGACCGCAGCTGCTCTGGCTTACGGCATGGACAAGGCCAAGGGCGATCACACCGTGATCGTTTACGACCTGGGTGGTGGTACCTTCGACGTTTCCGTGATCGAAATCGCTGAAGTTGACGGCGAGCACCAGTTTGAAGTATTGGCCACCAACGGTGACACCTTCCTGGGCGGCGAAGACTTTGACATGCGCCTGATCGACTACCTCGTCGACGAGTTCAAGAAAGAGTCCGGCATGGACCTGAAGAACGATCCTCTGGCCCTGCAGCGTCTGAAAGAAGCCGCTGAGAAAGCCAAGATCGAGCTGTCTTCTTCGCAGTCGACCGACGTCAACCTGCCGTACATCACAGCAGATGCGACTGGTCCTAAGCACCTGAACGTGAAGATCTCTCGTGCCAAGCTCGAGTCGCTGGTCGAAGACCTGGTGAACCGTACCATCGAGCCGTGCCGTATTGCTCTGAAAGACGCCGGTATCGACGCCAGCAAAATTGACGACGTGATTCTGGTTGGTGGTCAGACTCGTATGCCACTGGTGCAGAAGGCAGTTACCGATTTCTTCGGTAAAGAAGCACGTAAAGACGTGAACCCGGACGAAGCCGTTGCCATGGGTGCTGCGATCCAGGGCGCCGTTCTGGCCGGTGACGTGAAAGACGTTCTGCTGCTCGACGTCAGCCCGCTGACCCTGGGTATCGAAACCATGGGTGGCGTGATGACCGCGCTGATCGAGAAAAACACCACGATTCCTACCAAGAAATCGCAAGTGTTCTCGACGGCCGACGACAACCAGGGCGCCGTGACCATTCACGTCCTGCAAGGCGAGCGCAAGCAAGCCGCACAGAACAAGTCCCTGGGCAAGTTCGACCTGGCCGACATTCCACCTGCTCCACGTGGTGTGCCGCAGATCGAAGTGACCTTCGACATCGACGCCAACGGCATCCTGCACGTAGGTGCGAAGGACAAGGCGACTGGCAAAGAGCAGAAGATCACCATCAAGGCCAACTCTGGTCTGTCGGATGAAGAAATCCAGAAGATGGTGCGCGACGCCGAGCTGAACGCCGAGGAAGACCGCAAGTTCGAAGAGCTGGCCGCTGCCCGTAACCAGGGTGATGCACTGGTTCACTCGACTCGCAAGATGATCGCTGACGCTGGCGACAAAGTGACCGCAGAAGAGAAGACTGCAATCGAAGCGGCCGTGGTTGCCCTGGAAGCCGCCGTCAAAGGCGACGACAAGGCTGCCATCGACGCCAAAGTTGAAGAGTTGTCGAAAGTCTCTGCGCCGGTTGCCCAGAAGATGTACGCCGAACAGGCTCAGCCTGCTGAAGGCGCGGCACCGCACGACGAGAAAGCTGAAAAGGCGGACGATGTTGTCGATGCCGAGTTCGAAGAAGTCAAAGACCACAAGTAAGTTGTTGGTCGCCCGGTTGACTGCCTTGCGGCGGTGACTGGTAGGATGTCGCCGCGCGGGAGCTTGCTCCCGCGTTGGCGTATCTGGAATACGCGAATTTTTACAGCATGCGACAAGGTTCGGGTGCTGGCGGTATGGCCGGGAATGCTCCTGCTTTTCGCGCCGCAAATACCGCATGAACCAAAGACCAGGATCGTTGAATTGACGTGAGTTGGGTCCGGGCCTGTATTGGGGCTCAACGAGTTTGGCGAAGCTCAGGAGGGGTTTGCCGAACGTCCTCAAGAGTATGAAGAACTTATGGCTAAGCGTGACTATTACGAAGTGTTGGGTGTTGAGCGCGGCTCAAGCGAAGCAGACCTGAAAAAGGCCTATCGCCGTCTGGCGATGAAGCATCACCCGGACCGTAATCCCGATGACAAAGCGTCGGAAGAACTGTTCAAAGAGGCCAACGAAGCCTACGAAGTGCTGTCCGATTCCAGCAAGCGTGCAGCGTACGACCAGTACGGTCATGCCGGCGTCGACCCGAGCATGGGTGGCGGCGGTGCAGGCTTCGGCGGTCAGAACTTCTCCGACATCTTCGGTGATGTCTTTAGTGACTTCTTCGGTGGCGGTCGCGGCGGTTCCCGTGGCGGCGCCCAGCGTGGCAGCGATTTGCGCTACACCCTGGAGCTGAACCTGGAAGAGGCGGTGCGCGGTACCACCGTGAATATCCGCGTTCCGACACTGGTCAACTGCAAGCCTTGCGATGGTTCGGGCGCGAAGAAAGGCTCGTCGCCTTCGACTTGCCCGACTTGCGGCGGCATCGGTCAGGTGCGCATGCAGCAAGGCTTCTTCTCGGTGCAGCAGACCTGCCCGCGCTGCCATGGCCAGGGCAAGATCATTTCCGATCCATGCGACTCCTGCCACGGTGACGGTCGCGTTGAAGAGTACAAAACCCTCTCCGTCAAAGTGCCGGCCGGTGTCGACACTGGCGACCGCATTCGTCTGTCCGGCGAAGGCGAGGCGGGCACTCAGGGTGGGCCGACCGGCGACCTGTACGTGGTGATCAACGTCCGCGAACACGACATCTTCCAGCGCGACGGCAAGCACCTGTTCTGCGAAGTGCCGATCAGCTTCGTCGACGCAGCCCTGGGCGGCGAGCTGGAAATTCCGACCCTCGACGGTCGCGTAAAACTGAAGATTCCGGAAGGGACGCAGACCGGCAAGCAGTTCCGCGTACGCGGCAAGGGCGTTGCGCCGGTGCGTGGTGGTGGTGCAGGCGACCTGATGTGTCGTGTGGCCGTTGAGACCCCGGTCAATCTGAACCGTCGTCAGCGTGAGCTGCTGGAAGAGTTCCGCAGCTCCCTGGCGGACGACAACAGCCATTCCCCGAAAACCACCGGTTGGTTCGACGGTGTGAAGCGCTTCTTCGGCGATCTGTAAGGAGTCGGCATGCGACGTATAGCTGTGATGGGCGCTGCCGGGCGCATGGGCAAGATTCTGGTCGAGGCGGTGCAGCAGCGCGCGCCGCTGACCGGTCTGACGGCTGCGATTGTCCGTCCTGGCAGTACGCTGATCGGTGTGGATGCCGGAGAGCTGGCTTCGCTCGGTCGAATCGGCGTGCCGCTGTCCGGGAATCTGGAATCAGTGGCGGAAGAGTTCGATGTGTTGATCGACTTCACCCTGCCGGAAGTGATGCTGAAAAACCTGGCCTTCTGCCGCAAGGCCGGCAAGGCGATGGTGATCGGCACGACCGGGCTGGATGCTGCGCAGAAGCAATTGCTGGCCGACGCGGGCAAGGATATCCCGATCGTCTTCGCCGCCAACTTCAGTGTCGGCGTCAATCTGTCGCTGAAGCTGCTCGACATGGCGGCACGGGTGTTGGCGGATGATGCGGACATCGAAATCATCGAAGCCCATCACCGGCACAAGATTGATGCGCCGTCGGGTACGGCCCTGCGCATGGGTGAAGTGATCGCCAATGCGCTGGATCGTGATCTGCAGAAAGTCGCAGTCTATGGTCGTGAAGGCCACACCGGTGCTCGTGAGCGCGAAACCATCGGTTTCGCCACTGTTCGCGGTGGTGATGTGGTGGGTGATCACACGGTGTTGTTCGCCTGCGAGGGCGAGCGACTGGAGATCACGCACAAGGCTTCGAGTCGCATGACGTTCGCCAAGGGCGCGGTGCGTGCGGCGTTGTGGCTGGATGCTCGTGAGCCTGGTTTGTACGACATGCAGGACGTGCTCGACCTGCATTGAGATGTTCTGAAGCCGGCGCAAACGCCCTGTTTGCGCCGGTTTTACTCCGCCGAGCGACGCCCTGTCGCATTCTCCGGCCTTTCGGCCTCATTGGCGGTAGACCAAAAAACCCTTTTTCTGTAAGCTACAGCTTTAGTGTGTCCACTAAAAGCGCGCAGAATAATTCAGTGAAGAAGCGGGGTGACGTGTCCATACGTCACTCCGCTTTTTTACAACCTGCGATTGCCCTTTCATGCGTTATTTACGGGAGGTCTTCTTGACTAAGCCAGCCATACTCGCCCTTGCTGATGGCAGCATTTTTCGCGGCGAAGCCATTGGAGCCGACGGTCAGACCGTTGGTGAGGTGGTGTTCAACACCGCAATGACCGGCTATCAGGAAATCCTTACCGATCCTTCCTACGCCCAACAGATCGTTACCCTGACTTACCCGCACATCGGCAACACCGGCACCACGCCGGAAGATGCCGAGTCCGATCGCGTCTGGTCCGCTGGCCTGGTCATCCGTGACCTGCCGCTGGTAGCGAGCAACTGGCGTAACACGATGTCCCTGTCCGATTACCTGAAAGCCAACAACGTTGTGGCGATCGCCGGTATCGACACCCGCCGCCTGACCCGCATCCTGCGTGAAAAAGGCGCACAGAACGGCTGCATCATGGCCGGCGACAACATCTCCGAAGAAGCGGCCATCGCCGCGGCGCAAGGCTTCCCGGGCCTGAAGGGCATGGACCTGGCGAAAGTCGTCAGCACCAAGACCCAATACGAATGGCGCTCCACTGTCTGGGATCTGAAAACCGACAGCCACGCGACCATCGAAGCCTCCGAGCTGCCTTACCACGTGGTTGCCTATGACTACGGCGTCAAGGTCAACATCCTGCGCATGCTGGTCGAGCGCGGCTGCCGCGTCACTGTTGTTCCAGCGCAAACTCCGGCTGCCGACGTACTGGCTCTGAAACCGGACGGCGTGTTCCTGTCCAACGGCCCTGGTGATCCGGAGCCTTGCGACTACGCGATCAAGGCGATCAAGGAAGTACTGGAAACCGAAATTCCGGTCTTCGGCATCTGCCTCGGCCACCAGCTGCTGGCTCTGGCCTCCGGTGCCAAGACCCTGAAAATGGGCCACGGCCACCACGGTGCCAACCACCCGGTGCAGGATCTGGACACGGGCGTCGTGATGATCACCAGCCAGAACCACGGCTTCGCGGTTGACGAAGAAACCCTGCCAGCCAACGTCCGCGCGATCCACAAATCGCTGTTCGACGGCACCCTGCAAGGTATCGAGCGCACCGACAAGAGCGCGTTCAGCTTCCAGGGTCACCCTGAAGCGAGCCCGGGCCCGAACGATGTGGCCCCTCTGTTTGACCGCTTCATCAACGAGATGGCCAAGCGACGCTAAGCGCTCGCCTTGAGACTGTAGCGAGAAGCCCCTCGAGGGCGGCCCCGGAACCGGCGGCCCCCTCGGGACTTCAGAAATCGATCAAGACGGCTTGCCGACTGACCTGCGGATTTGAGTGACAAACCCATGCCAAAACGTACAGACATTAAAAGCATCCTGATTCTCGGCGCTGGCCCGATCGTTATCGGCCAGGCCTGCGAATTCGACTACTCCGGCGCCCAGGCCTGTAAAGCCCTGCGCGAAGAGGGTTACCGCGTCATCCTGGTGAACTCCAACCCGGCCACCATCATGACCGACCCGGACATGGCCGACGCCACCTATATCGAGCCGATCAAGTGGCAGACCGTTGCCAAGATCATCGAAAAAGAGCGTCCGGATGCCGTGCTGCCAACCATGGGCGGCCAGACTGCTCTGAACTGCGCCCTGGACCTGGAGCGCGAAGGCGTTCTGGAGAAGTTCGGCGTAGAGATGATCGGTGCCAACGCCGACACCATCGACAAGGCTGAAGACCGTTCGCGTTTCGACAAGGCGATGAAGGCCATTGGCCTGGAATGCCCGCGTTCCGGTATCGCCCACAGCATGGAAGAAGCCAACGCGGTGCTCGAGCGCCTGGGCTTCCCGTGCATCATTCGTCCGTCCTTCACCATGGGCGGCACCGGTGGCGGTATCGCTTACAACCGTGAAGAGTTCGAAGAAATCTGCGCCCGTGGTCTGGACCTGTCGCCAACCAAGGAACTGCTGATCGACGAATCGCTGATCGGCTGGAAAGAATATGAAATGGAAGTTGTCCGCGACAAAAAGGACAACTGCATCATCGTCTGCTCGATCGAAAACTTCGACCCGATGGGCGTGCACACCGGTGACTCGATCACCGTTGCCCCGGCTCAGACCCTGACTGACAAGGAATACCAGATCCTGCGTAACGCCTCGCTGGCGGTACTGCGCGAGATCGGCGTCGAGACCGGCGGTTCCAACGTGCAGTTCGGTATCTGCCCGGACACCGGCCGCATGGTCGTGATCGAGATGAACCCGCGTGTATCCCGCTCGTCGGCTCTGGCCTCGAAAGCCACCGGTTTCCCGATCGCCAAGATCGCGGCCAAGCTGGCCGTCGGTTACACCCTCGACGAACTGCAGAACGACATCACCGGCGGCCGTACCCCGGCGTCCTTCGAGCCGTCCATCGACTACGTCGTGACCAAGCTGCCGCGCTTCGCCTTCGAGAAGTTCGCCAACGCTGACGCGCGCCTGACCACCCAGATGAAGTCGGTCGGTGAAGTCATGGCCATCGGCCGTACCTTCCAGGAATCCCTGCAGAAAGCCCTGCGCGGTCTGGAAGTGGGCGTTTGCGGTCTGGACGAGAAAGTCGACCTGAGCAACCCGGAAAGCATGAGCGTGCTCAAGCGCGAACTGACCGTGCCGGGCGCCGAGCGTATCTGGTACGTGGCGGACGCCTTCCGCGCCGGCATGACCGTCGAAGAAATCTTCGGCATGAACATGATCGATCCGTGGTTCCTGGTGCAGATCGAAGACCTGATCAAGGACGAAGAGAAGGTCAAGACCCTCGGTTTGTCCGCTATCGACCGCGATCTGATGTACAAGCTCAAGCGCAAAGGTTTCTCCGACCAGCGTCTGGCCAAGCTGCTGGGCGTCACCGAGAAAAACCTGCGCACTCACCGCCACAAGCTGGAAGTGTTCCCGGTCTACAAGCGCGTGGACACCTGCGCGGCCGAGTTCGCCACCGACACCGCCTATCTGTACTCGACCTACGAGGAAGAGTGCGAAGCTGCGCCGTCCGGTCGCGACAAAATCATCATCCTCGGCGGTGGCCCGAACCGTATCGGTCAGGGCATCGAGTTCGACTACTGCTGCGTTCACGCGGCACTGGCGCTGCGCGATGACGGTTACGAGACCATCATGGTCAACTGCAACCCGGAAACCGTTTCCACTGACTACGACACTTCCGATCGTCTGTACTTCGAACCAGTGACCCTGGAAGACGTGCTGGAAATCTGCCGCGTCGAGAAGCCGAAAGGCGTGATCGTCCAGTACGGCGGCCAGACGCCTCTGAAGCTGGCTCGTGCTCTGGAAGCGGCCGGCGTGCCGATCATCGGCACCAGCCCTGACGCCATCGACCGTGCGGAAGACCGTGAGCGCTTCCAGCAAATGGTCGAGCGCCTGAACCTGCGTCAGCCACCAAACGCCACCGTGCGCAGCGAAGACGAAGCCGTTCGCGCTGCCGCGAAGATCGGTTACCCGCTGGTGGTGCGTCCGTCCTATGTACTGGGCGGCCGGGCGATGGAAATCGTTTACAAGGAAGAAGAACTCAAGCGTTACCTGCGTGACGCGGTGCAAGTGTCGAACGACAGCCCGGTGCTGCTCGACCACTTCCTCAACTGCGCCATCGAGATGGACGTGGATGCGGTCTGCGACGGCAAGGACGTAGTGATCGGCGCGATCATGCAGCACATCGAACAGGCGGGCGTTCACTCCGGTGACTCCGCGTGCTCGCTGCCGCCGTACTCGCTGCCGGCGCACATCCAGGACGAGATGCGCGAACAGGTCAAGAAAATGGCCCTGGAGCTGGGCGTGGTCGGCCTGATGAACGTTCAGTTGGCGCTGCAAGGCGAAGACATCTACGTCATCGAAGTCAACCCGCGTGCTTCCCGTACCGTACCGTTCGTGTCGAAGTGCATCGGTATTTCCCTGGCAATGGTCGCGGCTCGCGTGATGGCCGGTAAAACCCTGAAGGAAATCGGCTTCACCAAGGAAATCATTCCGAACTTCTACAGCGTGAAAGAGGCGGTGTTCCCGTTCGCCAAGTTCCCAGGTGTTGACCCGATCCTCGGCCCAGAGATGAAGTCCACCGGTGAAGTGATGGGCGTCGGCGACACCTTCGGCGAAGCCTTTGCCAAAGCCCAGATGGGCGCCAGCGAAGTGCTGCCGACCGGCGGTACCGCATTCATCAGCGTGCGCGACGATGACAAGCCACTGGTTGCAGGCGTGGCCCGTGATCTGATCAACTTGGGCTTCGAAGTCGTCGCCACTGCCGGCACTGCCAAGCTGATCGAAGCCGCAGGTCTGAAAGTGCGTCGCGTGAACAAGGTGACCGAGGGTCGTCCGCACGTGGTCGACATGATCAAGAATGACGAAGTCACCCTGATCATCAACACCACCGAAGGTCGCCAGTCGATCGCCGATTCCTATTCCATTCGCCGTAACGCCTTGCAGCACAAGATTTACTGCACCACCACCATTGCTGCTGGCGAAGCTATCTGCGAAGCGCTGAAGTTCGGTCCCGAGAAGACCGTACGCCGCTTGCAGGATCTACACGCAGGATTGAAGGCATGAATAAATACCCAATGACCGTCCAGGGCTCCAAGGCCCTGGAAGAAGAGCATGCTCACCTGACCAAGGTCGTTCGTCCGAAGCTCAGCCAGGACATCGGTACGGCCCGCGAGTTGGGTGATTTGAAAGAAAACGCTGAATACCATGCTGCGCGCGAACAGCAAGGCATGGTCGAGGCGCGGATCCGTGACATCGAAGGTCGCCTGCAGAACGCGGTGATCATTGACGTGACGACCATTCCGCACACCGGCAAAGTGATTTTCGGCACTACCGTCGAAATCGCCAACGTCGAGACTGATGAAAGCGTGACTTACCAGATCGTGGGTGAGGATGAGGCGGACATCAAACTCGGCAAGATTTCGGTCGGCTCGCCGATCGCTCGCGCCTTGATTGCCAAGGAAGAGGGCGATACGGTCGTCGTGAAAACGCCAGGTGGCGATATCGAGTACGAGATTGTCGAAGTCCGTCACATCTGAGGGTGGGCGCCCGCTGCATGCGGGCGCGATGCTCTGGCAACTGGCCCAGATGTTGTGGGTCGGTGGCCTGTGGTTGGTACATCTCGGTCTGCGGCCGGTGCTGGGTCGGATTGGCCTGGCTCCGCTGCTGATCGACGAAGTTGCAAGTACGTTTGAAGTGGCGGTAGTGGGTTTTGCCGTCGCGTGTGTGATATTTCAGGCTTTGGTGCTGGTACAGGCCGAGGGCCTTGCCAGTCTATGGCGGGATTTTCGCGGGCAGGTGTTGCTGATGGCGTTGTATGCGTGTGCGATGTTTGTCGCAGTGCGTGTCGGCTGGCCGGATGCGCAGCGCTGGCAGGTGTTCAGCTTTCTTGTGTTGGGTTTTTCCGGGTTGGTGCTGGTATTGCAGCCGGTGCCGGGATGGAGTGGCAGGGTGCGCGAAGCACACCCTTGACCCTCGCCATCACTTGAAGCGATGGACGTTCGACAGCTGCTTGTTGACGCTGAAGTTCTTGCGGTAAATCAGTGCCATCTTGCCGATGACTTGCACCAGATCGGCCTTGCCGGTCTTGCACAGCTCTGCAACGGACGCCAGGCGCGCCTCGCGATCGAGGATGTTGAGCTTGATCTTGATCAGCTCGTGATCTGCCAATGCGCGTTCGAGTTCGGCTAGAACACCCTCAGTCAAACCGTTGTCAGCCACAGTCAGAACTGGTTTCAGGTGGTGGCCAATGGATTTGTACTGTTTCTTCTGCTCTGGAGTGAGCGGCATAATCTGACCCTTTCGTCTGGATTCTGTAAAATGGCGGCCATTTTACCCGAGGGCTCGTGGATCCGCCCAATTAATCACGACCCTAATCAACGAGGTGCCCAATGGCGCGTTCCAAGACAAGCCTTGGTTGGCTGAAAAGACATGTCAATGATCCCTATGTGAAGCAAGCGCAGAAGGATGGCTACCGCTCGCGTGCGAGTTACAAGCTTCTGGAGATCCAGGAGAAATACAAACTGATCCGTCCGGGCATGAACGTCGTCGACCTCGGCGCGGCGCCTGGCGGCTGGTCGCAGGTCACCAGCCGGCTGATCGGTGGTCAGGGGCGATTGATCGCCTCGGACATCCTGGAAATGGACAGCATTCCGGACGTGACTTTCATTCAGGGTGACTTCACCGAGGATGCAGTGCTCGCTCAGATCCTTGAGGCTGTGGGTAATTCGCAGGTGGACCTTGTGATTTCCGATATGGCCCCCAATATGAGTGGTACGCCTGAAGTGGATATGCCAAAAGCCATGTTCCTTTGCGAGCTGGCGCTTGATCTGGCGGAGCGGATTCTCAAGCCGGGTGGCAATTTCGTGATCAAGATTTTTCAGGGCGAAGGGTTCGATGTTTACCTGAAGGATGCTCGAAAGAAGTTCGACAAGATCCAGATGATCAAGCCGGACTCCTCTCGTGGCAGCTCTCGCGAGCAGTACATGCTGGCTTGGGGCTATCGCGGTCGTAGCGAGTAAAACGAGGTTTTTTGGCGGGGTGATAGGTTTTTCGTATTTCGCCCCGCGCGCATAAGCGAATATTGTGTAGAAAGTGTTTCACAAAGGGTTACAGACGGCGCCTGCCAGAGCTGTAGGTAATGTAGTAAGTTAGGCCGGTGAATATCATGCGAAGCGCGCGCCAGTAGCGGAGCTTGCTTCAGAGGGTAGTTAATTGAACGATATGGCAAAGAATCTGATCCTGTGGTTGATCATCGCGGCTGTCCTGGTGACGGTGATGAACAACTTCTCCAGCCCTAACGAGCCGCAGACCCTCAACTATTCCGACTTCATCCAGCAGGTCAAGGATGGCAAGGTCGAGCGCGTGGCCGTCGACGGCTACGTGATTACCGGCAAGCGCAACGATGGCGACAGCTTCAAGACCATTCGTCCGGCAATCCAGGACAATGGCCTGATCGGCGATCTTGTCGACAACCACGTTGTAGTCGAAGGCAAGCAGCCTGAGCAGCAAAGCATCTGGACCCAGCTTCTGGTGGCCAGCTTCCCGATCCTGGTGATCATCGCGGTGTTCATGTTCTTCATGCGCCAGATGCAGGGCGGTGCGGGCGGCAAGGGCGGGCCGATGAGCTTTGGCAAGAGCAAGGCGCGTCTGCTGTCCGAAGATCAGGTGAAAACCACCCTGGCTGACGTTGCCGGTTGCGACGAAGCCAAGGAAGAAGTGGGCGAACTGGTCGAGTTCCTCCGTGATCCGGGCAAGTTCCAGCGCCTGGGCGGCCGCATTCCTCGCGGCGTGCTGATGGTCGGCCCTCCGGGTACCGGTAAAACCTTGCTGGCCAAGGCGATTGCCGGCGAAGCCAAAGTGCCGTTCTTCACCATTTCCGGTTCCGACTTCGTCGAAATGTTCGTAGGTGTCGGTGCCAGCCGCGTTCGTGACATGTTCGAACAGGCCAAGAAACACGCTCCGTGCATTATCTTCATCGACGAGATCGACGCCGTTGGTCGCCATCGTGGTGCGGGCATGGGTGGCGGTCACGACGAGCGCGAACAGACGCTCAACCAGTTGCTGGTCGAGATGGACGGTTTCGAAATGAATGACGGCATCATCGTCATCGCTGCGACCAACCGTCCTGACGTGCTGGACCCTGCGTTGCTGCGACCTGGTCGTTTCGACCGTCAGGTGGTGGTTGGTTTGCCGGACATCCGTGGTCGTGAGCAGATCCTCAAGGTTCACATGCGTAAAGTGCCAATGGGTGACGACGTTGCTCCGGCCGTTATCGCACGTGGTACTCCGGGGTTCTCCGGTGCCGATCTGGCGAACCTGGTCAACGAGGCTTCGCTGTTCGCCGCCCGTGCCGGCAAGCGCATCGTCGAAATGAAAGAGTTCGAACTGGCCAAAGACAAGATCATGATGGGCGCCGAGCGCAAATCCATGGTCATGTCCGAGAAGGAAAAGCAGAACACCGCTTATCACGAAGCAGGCCACGCCATTGTTGGTCGCGTCGTGCCCGAGCATGATCCGGTCTACAAGGTGTCGATCATCCCGCGCGGTCGTGCGCTGGGTGTGACCATGTTCCTGCCGGAAGAGGATCGCTACAGTCTGTCCAAGCGTGCGCTGATCAGTCAGATCTGCTCGCTGTACGGCGGCCGTATTGCTGAAGAGATGACTTTGGGCTTCGACGGTGTGACCACAGGTGCATCCAACGACATCATGCGCGCGAGTCAGATTGCGCGGAACATGGTGACCAAGTGGGGTCTGTCGGAAAAACTCGGTCCGTTGATGTACGCCGAAGAAGAGGGTGAAGTATTCCTCGGTCGCGGCGGTGGCGGTCAGAATGCGAGCTTCTCCGGTGAGACAGCCAAGCTGATCGACTCCGAAGTGCGCAGCATCATCGATCAGTGCTATGGCACCGCCAAGCAGATCCTTACGGACAATCGCGACAAGCTCGATGCCATGGCGGATGCCCTGATGAAGTACGAGACGATCGATGCCGAACAGATCGACGACATCATGGCCGGTCGTACACCTCGCGAGCCTCGCGACTGGTCGGACGGTACCGGTACTGGTACGCCTCCTGTCATTCAGGGCGAGCGTCCGGAAACACCGATTGGCGGTCCGGCTGCCGACGTTTAAGGTTTGAAATGACTTCTGTACAGTCCCTGACCCGGTTGCCTTGCGGCAACCGGGTTCTTGATTTGGCCCGGACGCATGTCATGGGCATTCTCAATGTCACTCCCGATTCATTTTCCGACGGTGGCCGATACAGCCAGCTCGATGCGGCCTTGCGTCATGCCGAAACCATGGTTGCGGCGGGTGCAACGCTGATCGATGTGGGTGGGGAGTCAACCCGGCCCGGCGCGCGGGCGGTTTCTCCATTGGAGGAGCTGGAACGTGTCGCTCCTGTCGTTGAGCTGATCAACCGCGAGCTGGATGTGGTCATATCGGTCGATACGTCCACTCCGGCGGTCATGCGCGAAACAGCGCGGTTGGGTGCCGGTTTGATCAACGACGTTCGTTCGCTACGGCGGGATGGCGCGTTGGATGCTGCTGCTGCCACCGGGTTGCCTGTATGTCTCATGCATATGCTCGGCGAGCCTGGCGACATGCAGGATGATCCGCGTTATCAGGATGTCACCCGGGAAGTGGGCGAATTTCTCGCCGAGCGCATGGCTCAGTGTGAGGTGGCAGGTATTCCGGCCGAGCGGATCATTCTTGATCCGGGCTTCGGCTTCGCCAAAACCCTGCAGCACAATCTAAGCTTGTTCAAGCATATGGAAGCCCTGCATGCGCTGGGGCGGCCACTGTTGGTGGGCGTTTCGCGCAAAAGCATGATCGGTCACGCATTGAATCGCCCGGTGGGCGAGCGTCTATACGGTGGTTTGGCACTGGCTGCACTGGCGTCGGTGAAGGGTGCGCGTATATTGCGCGTCCATGATGTGGCGGAAACGGTGGACGTGGTGCGAATGCTCGCAGCCGTGGAATCAGCCGAATAAGAATGATGGAGCACTTATGAGCAAGAAATATTTTGGTACTGACGGCATTCGTGGTCGTGTCGGGGAATATCCGATTACTCCTGACTTCATGCTCAAGCTCGGCTGGGCTGCCGGCATGGCCTTTCGCAAGATGGGCGCCTGCAAGGTGCTGGTCGGCAAGGACACGCGGATTTCCGGCTACATGTTCGAGTCGGCCCTTGAGGCCGGCCTGACTTCCGCAGGTGCTGATGTGATGCTGCTCGGTCCGATGCCGACTCCGGCCATCGCCTATTTGTCGCGTACATTCCAGGCCGAGGCCGGAATCGTGATCAGCGCATCGCACAATCCGCATGACGACAACGGCATCAAGTTTTTCTCCGGCAGAGGTACCAAACTGCCTGATGAGCTGGAGCTGATGATCGAAGAGCTGCTCGATACGCCGATGACGGTCGTTGAGTCGAGCAAGATCGGCAAGGTTTCGCGAATCAATGATGCGTCCGGTCGCTATATCGAGTTCTGCAAGAGTTCTGTACCGACGGGTACCAGTTTTTCTGGCCTGAAAATTGTCATCGACTGCGCACACGGAGCAACCTACAAGGTCGCACCGAGCGTTTTCCGTGAGCTGGGTGCCGAAGTCGTGGTGCTGTCCGCGCAGCCCAATGGTCTGAATATCAACGACAACTGTGGCTCCACTCACATGGGGCAGTTGCAGGCGGCGGTGCTGTCGGAGCACGCTGACCTGGGGATCGCATTCGACGGCGATGGCGACCGGGTGTTGATGGTTGATCACACGGGTGCGATTGTTGATGGCGATGAGCTGATCTTCATTATTGCGCGCGATCTGCATGAGCGAGGCAAGTTGCAGGGGGGGGTGGTCGGTACGCTGATGAGCAATCTGGGTCTGGAGCTGGCTCTGGCGGATCTGGGTATTCCTTTTGTGCGTGCAAATGTCGGCGACCGCTATGTGATTGCCGAATTGCTGGAGCGTGATTGGCTGGTCGGGGGCGAGAACTCCGGACATGTCGTCTGCTTCAATCACACGACGACTGGCGATGCGATCATCGCGGCGTTGCAGGTGTTGATGGCGTTGAAAGCCCGTAACGAAGGTTTGGCGCAAACGCGCCAGGCCCTGCGCAAGTGTCCTCAGGTGCTGATCAATGTACGTTTCGGCGGTGGCGACAGCCCGCTTGATCATCCGGCTGTCAAGGAAGCCAGCAAGCGTGTGACCGAGGCGATGGCGGGTCGTGGCCGTGTGCTTTTGCGCAAGTCCGGGACAGAGCCTCTGGTGCGTGTGATGGTCGAAGGTGAGGACGAAACCCAGGTTCGTGGCTATGCCGAAGAACTGGCAAAACTGGTAACTGAAGTTTCTGCCTGATTCGGCTTGCCAGCCTTGATTGTGTTGGGTAACATCTGCGCCCACTTTGACCGACGAGGTACAGCATGCGTCGCCCTATGGTAGCTGGTAACTGGAAGATGCACGGTACCCGCGCCAGCGTCGCTGAGCTGATCAACGGCCTTCGTCATCTGGCCTTGCCAAGCGGTGTTGATGTCGCGGTATTCCCGCCTTGCTTGTATATCAATCAAGTGATTGATGGCTTGAAAGGCAAATCGATTTCGGTCGGTGCGCAGAACTCTGCGGTGGAATCCATGCAAGGTGCGTTGACGGGCGAGATTGCGCCGAGTCAGTTGGTGGATGCAGGTTGTTCCCTGGTGCTTGTCGGGCACTCCGAACGCCGTCAGATCATGGGCGAGCGAGACGGAATGCTGAATCGCAAGTTCGCAGCGGCACAGGCATGTGGCTTGATTCCGGTGTTGTGCGTAGGGGAGACCCTGGAGCAGCGTGAAGCCGGAAAAACTCTTGAGGTTGTCGGGCGTCAGCTGGGCAGTATCATCGAGGAGCTGGGTGTCGGTGCTTTTGCCAACGCAGTGATCGCTTACGAGCCGGTCTGGGCGATTGGTACTGGACTGACTGCAACGCCGCAACAGGCTCAGGATGTGCATAAAGCCATTCGCGAGCAGTTGGCGGCAGAGAATTCTGAAGTGGCACGAGGTGTGCGGCTTCTATACGGCGGCAGCGTGAAGGCGGCCAATGCGGTCGAACTGTTCGGCATGCCGGATATCGATGGGGGGCTCATTGGTGGAGCTTCCCTGAATGCAGATGAGTTCGGTGCGATTTGTCGCGCCGCGGGAAACTGAAAAAATGCTGGAAACAGTCGTAGTCGTTTTTCATCTGCTGGGTGCATTGGGCGTAGTTGCTCTGGTTTTGCTGCAGCAGGGTAAAGGTGCGGATGCTGGCGCGTCTTTCGGAGCAGGTGCTTCAAATACTGTGTTCGGAAGCCAAGGTTCCTCTACCTTTCTTAGTAAGTTTACTGCTATACTTGCCGCCGGTTTCTTCATAACCAGCTTGGGGTTAGGATACTTTGCTAAAGAGAAGGCTCATCAGCTGACTCAAGCAGGTTTGCCAAACCCGGCAGTGTTGGAAGTTCCAAAGCAACAACCGGCTTCTGATGATGTCCCGGTGCTTCAAGAGCAAAAGTCG
Organism: Pseudomonas sp. 9.2(2024); assembly: GCF_039695385.1. Classification (NCBI taxonomy): domain Bacteria; kingdom Pseudomonadati; phylum Pseudomonadota; class Gammaproteobacteria; order Pseudomonadales; family Pseudomonadaceae; genus Pseudomonas; species Pseudomonas sp. 9.2(2024). The sequence continues at coordinate 1,159,481 of NZ_CP155585.1, forward strand.
GCTACTCCAGCGACTGACGTACCTCCAGCTCAAGAGCAGAAGTAAGAAGAGTTTCAAACGTAGTATTGCCGAGGTGGTGGAATTGGTAGACACGCAACCTTGAGGTGGTTGTGCCCATAGGGTGTAGGGGTTCGAGTCCCCTTCTCGGTACCAATTAGTCAGGAGAGCCCGCTGTTGCGGGCTTTCTTGCAGGTGGAAGGTTACATTGACCCTATAAGGGATCGGTCGTATACTTCCGCCCCAGCTTTGTCGCGGGGTGGAGCAGTCTGGTAGCTCGTCGGGCTCATAACCCGAAGGTCGTCGGTTCAAATCCGGCCCCCGCAACCAGTTTAAGGAGCCCCTTTTAAGGGGCTTTTTGTTAGCTGGACACTTTCGACGCCGCTGTTCGACGGCGTTTCAAGGATGGGCGTTTCGCCCATTTTTTTATTTTGCATAGCATGCACATACATGCACGAGGGGGTTCAGGTGTCGAGCAAGCTAGAAGAGTTGCAGGCCTTGCTGGCCCCGGTGGTCGTGGCCCTAGGCTATGAATGCTGGGGTATTGAGTTTTCGGCTCAAGGTCGCCACTCAATGTTGCGCGTTTATATCGATAAGGAAGGCGGCGTATTGGTGGACGATTGCGCCATCGTCAGCCGTCAGATCAGCGGTGTGCTGGATGTTGAAGATCCGATCTCCGTTGAATACACCCTTGAAGTTTCCTCGCCAGGCATGGAACGCCCACTGTTCACTCTTGAGCAGTTTGCCAAATATGTCGGTGAACAAGTGAAGATCAAGCTGCGCTCGCCTTTCGAAGGTCGACGCAACTTTCAGGGCCTTCTGCGCGGTGTAGAAGAGCAGGACGTCGTGGTGCAGGTAGATGACCATGAGTTCCTGTTGCCGATCGATATGATCGACAAGGCCAACATTATTCCCAGTTTTGACTGAGACGCGGATCCCGCGGATCCAATGGCTTGCGAAAGGCGAGGCGTACGATGAGCAAAGAAGTACTGCTGGTTGTTGAGTCGGTATCCAATGAAAAGGGTGTACCGGCAAGCGTAATTTTTGAAGCGCTGGAGCTGGCTCTGGCCACTGCTACCAAAAAGCGTTTTGAAGACGAAGTTGATCTGCGTGTGGAAATCAACCGCCACACCGGTTCTTACGAAACTTTCCGTCGCTGGACGGTCGTCGAAGAGAATGATCTCGATGATCCGGCCATCGAAACCTGGCCGAGCAAGGTTGCTGAAACGCACCCTGGCGCCAAGGTTGGCGACGTCGTTGAAGAAAAGATCGAGTCCATCGAGTTCGGCCGCATCGCTGCGCAGACCGCCAAGCAGGTCATCGTGCAGAAAGTGCGCGAAGCCGAGCGCGCTCAAGTGGTTGACGCTTATCGCGAGCGCCTGGGAGAAATCATCTCCGGCACCGTGAAGAAAGTGACCCGCGACAACGTGATCGTCGACCTGGGTAATAACGCTGAAGCGTTGCTGGCCCGTGAAGACATCATCTCTCGCGAAACCTTCCGTGTTGGCGTGCGTCTGCGTGCGCTGCTCAAGGAAATCCGCACCGAGAACCGCGGCCCTCAGCTGATCCTGTCGCGTACCGCGCCGGAAATGCTGATCGAGCTGTTCCGTATCGAAGTGCCGGAAATCGCTGAAGGCCTGATCGAAGTCATGGCCGCATCCCGTGATCCGGGTTCGCGTGCCAAGATCGCTGTCCGCTCCAAGGACAAACGCATCGACCCGCAAGGCGCGTGCATCGGTATGCGCGGTTCGCGCGTCCAGGCCGTGTCGGGCGAGTTGGGTGGCGAGCGTGTCGATATCGTCCTGTGGGACGACAACCCGGCTCAGTTCGTGATCAATGCCATGTCGCCGGCAGAAGTGGCGGCCATCATCGTTGACGAAGATGCCCATGCCATGGACATCGCCGTTGGCGCAGACAATCTGGCTCAGGCCATCGGTCGTGGTGGTCAGAACGTGCGTCTGGCGAGCCAGCTGACTGGCTGGACCCTGAACGTGATGACCGAATCGGACATCCAGGCTAAGCAACAAGCGGAAACCGGCGACATCCTGCGCAACTTCATCGACGAGCTGGAAGTCGACGAAGAGCTGGCTCAGGTGCTGGTAGACGAAGGCTTCACCAGCCTGGAAGAGATTGCCTACGTACCGTTGGAAGAAATGCTCAACATCGACGGCTTTGACGAAGACATCGTCAACGAGCTTCGCGCTCGTGCCAAGGATCGCTTGTTGACCAAAGCCATCGCTACTGAGGAAAAGCTGGCAGACGCCCATCCGGCCGAAGACCTGCTCTCGCTTGAGGGTATGGACAAGGATTTGGCGATGGAACTGGCGGTGCGCGGCGTAATTACCCGCGAAGACCTGGCCGAGCAGTCTATTGACGACCTGCTCGACATCGACGGCATTGACGATGATCGTGCCGGCAAGTTGATCATGGCCGCCCGAGCCCACTGGTTCGAGTAATTAGGCGCGGCCTGAGGAGAGAAGTGCATGACGCAAGTCACGGTGAAACAACTGGCCGATGAGGTCAAAACACCGGTAGAGCGCCTGTTGCAGCAGATGCGTGAGGCAGGTCTGCCGCACACCGCCGCCGAAGAAAATGTGACTGACAGTGAGAAGCAATCCCTGCTGACCCACTTGAAAAGCAGCCACAAGGCGAAAGTGGAAGAACCACGCAAGATCACGCTGCAGCGTAAAACCACCAGCACCCTGCGTGTGGCTGGCAGCAAAAGCATCAGCGTTGAAGTCCGCAAGAAGAAAGTTTTCGTACAGCGTAGCCCGGAAGAAATCGAAGCCGAGCGCAAGCGTGAACTGGATGAACGTCGCGCAGTAGAAAATGCTGCCCGTCAGAAGGCTGAAGAAGAAGCCCGCGTTCGCGCCGAAGAAGAAGCGCGTCGCCAGCCTGCTGCGCCGTCCGCTCCTGCCGAAGCCGTCGCTGCACCTGCGCCAGTGGCCGAACCAGTGCGCGAAGCCGCGCCGGTTGTGGCTGCTGCCCCAGCTGCCGACACTCGCAAGCGTGACGAACAGCGCCGTCCGGACAAACCACGTGCCGACGACAACAACCGTCGTGGCGGTGGTGATGGCGAGCGCAAAAACGCTCCGCATCGCGCATCGGTCAAGGAAAAGGCTCCGGCTCCACGTGTGGCGCCACGCACTACCGATGAAGAAAGCGATGGCTTCCGTCGCGGCGGTCGCGGCAAGGCCAAGCTGAAGAAACGCAACGCCCACGGTTTCCAGAGCCCGACCGGCCCTGTCGTGCGTGAAGTGAAGATCGGCGAAACCATCACTGTTGGCGATCTCGCCCAGCAGATGTCGGTCAAGGCTGCCGAAATCATTAAGTTCATGTTCAAGCTGGGCACCCCGGCCACCATCAACCAGGTACTGGATCAGGAAACTGCCCAGCTGGTCGCAGAAGAACTGGGCCACAAAGTGACCCTGGTCAGCGACACCGCTCTGGAAGATTCCCTGGCCGAGTCCCTGAAGTTCGAAGGTGAAGCAGTTCCTCGTGCGCCGGTTGTGACCGTAATGGGTCACGTTGACCACGGTAAGACCTCGCTGCTCGACTACATCCGTCGTGCCAAGGTAGCTGCTGGCGAAGCCGGCGGTATCACCCAGCACATCGGTGCATACCACGTTGAAACCGAACGCGGCATGGTCACTTTCCTCGACACCCCTGGTCACGCCGCGTTTACCGCCATGCGTGCCCGTGGTGCCAAGGCGACGGACATCGTGATCCTGGTGGTTGCGGCGGACGACGGCGTGATGCCACAAACCATCGAAGCTGTTCAGCACGCTGTTGCTGCTGGCGTTCCGCTGGTAGTTGCGGTGAACAAGATCGACAAGCCGGGTGCAGATCTCGATCGCATCCGTAGCGAACTGTCGGCCCACGGCGTGACCTCCGAAGACTGGGGTGGCGACACTCCATTCGTTCCGGTTTCCGCGAAGATGGGTACCGGCGTCGACGAACTGCTTGAAGCTGTATTGCTGCAAGCCGAAGTCCTCGAACTGACTGCCACTCCATCGGCTCCTGGCCGTGGTGTCGTGGTTGAATCGCGTCTGGACAAGGGCCGTGGCCCGGTGGCGACTGTTCTGGTTCAGGACGGTACGCTGCGTCAAGGCGACATGGTGCTGGTCGGCTCGAACTATGGCCGCGTGCGCGCCATGCTCGACGAGAACGGCAAGCCGATCAAGGAAGCGGGCCCGGCCATTCCGGTCGAGATCCTCGGCCTGGACGGTACGCCTGACGCTGGCGACGAGATGAGCGTGGTTGCCGACGAGAAGAAAGCCCGTGAAGTGGCTCTGTTCCGTCAAGGCAAGTTCCGCGAAGTCAAACTGGCTCGCGCTCACGCCGGCAAGCTGGAAAACATCTTCGAAAGCATGGGTCAGGAAGAGAAGAAGACGCTCAACATCGTCCTCAAATCCGACGTCCGTGGTTCGCTGGAAGCCTTGCAGGGCGCTCTGAACGGCCTGGGCAACGACGAAGTGCAAGTGCGCGTGGTCGGTGGCGGCGTCGGTGGTATCACCGAATCCGATGCCAACCTGGCACTGGCTTCCAACGCTGTACTGTTCGGCTTCAACGTGCGTGCCGATGCCGGCGCACGGAAGATCGTCGAGCAGGAAGGTCTGGACATGCGTTACTACAACGTGATCTACGACATCATCGAAGACGTCAAGAAAGCCCTGACCGGCATGCTTGGCAGCGACGTTCGCGAGAACATCCTCGGTGTGGCCGAAGTCCGTGACGTGTTCCGTTCGCCTAAGTTCGGCGCCATCGCCGGCTGCATGGTGATCGAGGGTACTGTTCACCGTAACCGTCCGATCCGTGTACTGCGTGAAGACATCGTTATCTTCGAAGGCGAGCTGGAATCCCTGCGCCGCTTCAAGGATGACGCTTCCGAAGTACGTGCCGGCATGGAGTGCGGTATCGGCGTGAAGAGCTACAACGACGTCAAAGTCGGCGACAAGATCGAAGTCTTCGAGAAGGTTCAGGTTGCTCGCAGCCTCTGACTCGCGCACTTCAAGGGCCACGTCGGGCCGCCGCATGCAAGTGCGCGGCACGGCGTCAGGACTCTAAACGCAACGCCCGGTCTGGCTTTTGTCAGGCCGGGCGTTTGCCGCTTTCAGACCTTGCGGGTTTCACCGCGGGGCAGTAACAGGTAACAAATCATGGCAAAAGAATACAGCCGTACCCAACGTATCGGCGATCAGATGCAGCGTGAGCTGGCCCAACTGATCCGTCGTGAAGTCAAAGACCCGCGCGTCGGTCTGGTCACCATTACCGCTGTGGAAGTCAGCCGTGACGTCGGTCACGCGAAGATCTTCATCACCGTGATGGGGCAGGACAACGCTGAAGACATCGCGCAAAGCATCAAGGTGCTCAACGCTGCCGCCGGTTTCCTGCGCATGCAGCTGGCCCGCGAAATGAAGCTGCGCAGCGTGCCGCAATTGCACTTCCACTACGACGAAAGCGTCGTGCGGGGTGCGCACCTGTCGGCCCTGATCGAGCGCGCCGTGGCTGAGGACAATCAGCACGTGGCTGCGGCAGAACCCGAAGACACCAAGGAGTAACTCGGTGGCTCAGGTCAAACGTATCCGTCGTAACGTCAGCGGCATCATCCTGCTCGACAAGCCGCTGGGGTTCACCTCCAACGCCGCGTTGCAGAAGGTCCGCTGGTTGCTCAACGCCGAGAAGGCCGGTCACACCGGCAGTCTCGATCCCCTGGCCACCGGCGTTCTGCCGCTGTGCTTTGGCGAGGCGACCAAGTTCTCGCAGTATCTGCTCGATTCCGACAAGGGTTACGAAACCCTGGCGCAACTGGGCAAGACCACCACCACGGCGGACGCCGAAGGTGAGGTTTTGCAGGAGCGTCCGGTGACCGTTGGTCAGGCCGAAGTTGAAGCGGTTCTGCCGAAATTTCGTGGGCAAATCAGTCAGATACCGCCGATGTACTCCGCTCTCAAGCGTGATGGCCAGCCGCTGTACAAGTTGGCCCGTGCAGGCGAAGTAGTGGAGCGCGAACCGCGTTCTGTTACTATTGCGCGCTTGGAATTGCTGGCCTTCGAAGGCGATACTGCGCGTCTTGCGGTGGATTGCAGCAAGGGCACCTATATTCGCACCCTGGTGGAGGATATCGGTGAGCAACTCGGTTGTGGTGCGTACGTCGCTGAACTGCGTCGTACCCAGGCCGGGCCTTTCACCCTGGCGCAGACCGTGACCCTCGAAGAGCTGGAAGCGGTACATGCCGAAGGCGGCAACGAAGCGGTCGACCGCTTCCTGATGCCATCGGACAGCGGCCTGCAGGATTGGCCGTTGCTGCAGTTCTCGGAAGCGAGCGCGTTCTACTGGCTCAACGGCCAGCCGGTGCGTGCCCCGGATGCTCCGAAGTTCGGCATGGTGCGGGTACAGGATCACAACGGTCGCTTCATCGGTATCGGTGAAGTGAGCGAAGACGGGCGCATCGCGCCGCGTCGACTGATTCGGTCAGAATGACCGGAAACCGGTCTGTGTAACAGCAGGCCGGCGAGTGTGGCTGTCAACAGGCACGGTCACTACTCATTTATAGATACAGGGATTTGTCCCTGGCCTGTTGAAACTGTTTTTGAAACGGTTTCCTGATAAAAGGATTGCCTCATGGCTCTCGACGTTCAAGAAAAAGCTCAAATCGTTGCCGACTACCAGCAAGCTGTTGGTGACACTGGTTCGCCAGAAGTGCAAGTTGCACTGCTGACCGCCAACATCAACAAACTGCAAGGTCACTTCAAGGCCAACGGTAAAGACCACCACTCCCGTCGTGGTCTGATCCGCATGGTTAACCAGCGTCGCAAGCTGCTGGACTACCTGAAAGGCAAGGACGTGAGCCGTTACAGCGCTCTGATCGCTCGCCTGGGTCTGCGTCGCTAATCAGCGATTGCGCTATGAGGTTGGTTGTCTGTCAGATGTCAGCGGGTTTCCGCCGGCGTCCGGCAGGCTCCCAGCCTCAAGTTTTATCTGGATACACGTTTTACCCTGGACAGGCGTCGGGCCGATTCCCGGCATTGCCCAAGAATTTCGCAAGAAACCAGTTCCCCCAAGAGCCACAAAGAAGGTAGGACACCGTGAACCCGGTAATCAAAAAATTCCAGTTCGGTCAGTCGACCGTTACCCTCGAGACTGGCCGTATCGCCCGTCAGGCCTCCGGCGCAGTATTGGTCACCGTTGACGACGACGTCAGCGTATTGGTGACCGTAGTCGGTGCCAAGCAAGCCGATCCGGGCAAGGGCTTCTTCCCTCTGTCCGTTCACTACCAGGAAAAGACTTACGCTGCCGGTAAGATCCCTGGCGGTTTCTTCAAGCGTGAAGGCCGTCCTTCCGAGAAGGAAACCCTGACTTCCCGACTGATCGATCGTCCGATCCGTCCGCTGTTCCCGGAAGGTTTCATGAACGAAGTGCAGGTTGTCTGCACCGTCGTTTCCACCAGCAAAAAGACCGATCCGGACATCGCTGCGATGATCGGTACCTCGGCAGCCCTGGCGATCTCCGGTATTCCGTTCGACGGCCCGATCGGCGCCGCTCGCGTGGCTTTCCACGAAAGCACCGGCTACCTGCTGAACCCGACCTACGAGCAGCAAGCTGCCTCGAGCCTGGACATGGTTGTTGCCGGTACTTCGGACGCCGTGCTGATGGTTGAATCGGAAGCCAAAGAGCTGACCGAAGACCAGATGCTGGGCGCGGTACTGTTTGCTCACGACGAGTTCCAGGTCGTAATCAACGCGGTTAAAGAACTGGCTGCCGAAGCTGCCAAGCCAACCTGGACCTGGGCACCTGCTCCAGAAGCCACCGAGCTGCTGGCTGCTATCCGTTCCGAGTTCGGCGAAGCGATCTCCCAGGCTTACACTATCACCATCAAGGCCGACCGTTATGCGCGTCTGGGCGAGCTGCGTGACCAGGTTGTTGCCAAGCTGTCCGGTGAAGAAGGCCAACCTTCGGCTGCCGACGTCAAAGCCGCTTTCGGCGAAATCGAATACCGCACCGTTCGCGAAAACATCGTTAACGGCAAGCCACGTATCGACGGTCGCGACACCCGCACCGTACGTCCGCTGAACATCGAAGTCGGCGTTCTGCCGAAGACCCACGGTTCGGCACTGTTCACCCGTGGCGAAACCCAGGCTCTGGTAGTCGCGACGCTGGGCACCGCCCGTGACGCACAACTGCTGGACACCCTGGAAGGCGAGAAAAAAGACCCGTTCATGCTGCACTACAACTTCCCTCCGTTCTCGGTGGGCGAGTGTGGTCGCATGGGTGGCGCCGGTCGTCGTGAAATCGGTCACGGCCGTCTGGCCCGTCGTTCGGTTTCGGCCATGCTGCCAGCCGCTGACGTGTTCCCGTACACCATCCGTGTGGTATCGGAAATCACCGAGTCCAACGGTTCGAGCTCGATGGCTTCCGTTTGCGGCGCTTCCCTGGCCCTGATGGACGCTGGTGTTCCGATGAAGGCACCGGTTGCCGGTATCGCCATGGGTCTGGTTAAAGAAGGCGAGAAATTCGCTGTTCTGACCGACATCCTGGGTGACGAAGACCACCTGGGCGACATGGACTTCAAAGTTGCCGGTACCGCCAAAGGTGTGACCGCGCTGCAGATGGACATCAAGATCAAGGGCATCACCGAAGAGATCATGGAAATCGCTCTGGGCCAAGCCCTGGAAGCGCGCCTGAACATCCTCGGTCAGATGAACCAGATCATCGGCCAGTCGCGTACCGAACTGTCGGCCAACGCTCCGACCATGATCGCGATGAAGATCGACACCGACAAGATCCGTGACGTTATCGGTAAAGGTGGCGCGACCATCCGTGCGATCTGCGAAGAGACCAAGGCTTCGATCGACATCGAAGACGACGGCTCGATCAAGATCTTCGGCGAAACCAAGGAAGCGGCTGAAGCAGCACGTCAGCGCGTTCTGGGTATCACCGCAGAGGCCGAGATCGGCAAGATCTACGTCGGCAAGGTTGAGCGCATCGTCGACTTCGGCGCATTCGTCAACATCCTGCCGGGCAAGGACGGTCTGGTTCACATCTCGATGCTGAGCGACGCTCGCGTAGAGAAAGTGACCGACATCCTGAAAGAGGGCCAGGAAGTGGAAGTGCTGGTACTGGACGTGGACAACCGCGGCCGTATCAAGCTGTCCATCAAAGACGTGGCAGCTGCCAAGGCTTCGGGCGTTTAATCACCCCCGCAGTCCTAGCGCAATGAAAATGCCCCGCCGTGAAAACGGCGGGGCATTTTTTTGTCCGTGAAATATCGAGCCATTCGACGAAGTTGCCGACCTGCAAGACCAGTGCTAGGTTTAGCCCACCGCCCGTGTAGCTCAGCCGGTAGAGCAGCGCACTCGTAACGCGAAGGTCGCAGGTTCGATTCCTGTCTCGGGCACCACCTCTCCCTAATCCTTTTGAACCGGCATTTATGTTCCACAGGTCAACTTTTTGTGGGAGAGATGTAAAGAGCCGTGTAATTCGTCATGCAATCGTCCTATATTCGGTGCCTGCATGAGCATCGCTTAGCAGTTTTCAGATGATCCCGAATGGTTCCGAAGGCCGGACAGTCCGCGTCAGAGAGATCCTTGATGATCCAGATCCATCCTCCATTCCCATGATCAGCGAGAACGCCATGACCGAATTAACTCAAGAGCAACGTCACGAAGAAGCGCTTAGAAAATACATCCTGGATGTTCCGGATCTGAAGGAAGAGATCAAGGACCTGAGTCCCGATGATCAGAAAGACCAGATCCAGTGGGCGTTCGAAGACGAAGCCGAAGCCCAGGGTCTGCAGCCATGGGAATTGACCCTCAAGTACACCAGCACGCCTGAGGAGTTCGAGGCCAAGCGCCTGGAACTGCACAAGGAAGCGGCTGAAGTGCTGGGTGTCGAGTGGGAAGAGTACTGCGAGATGAACAATCTCGTCGTTTGACGAGAGCTGCCAGCTACAAGCCGCAAGCTACAAGTAAAAGCACAACCGCTTTGGCTTGCAGCTTGTAGCTCGCATCTTGCCGCTGCCCTTAAATGCTCAGGCGCATCGACAGGTCCACGGCCTTCACATCCTTGGTCATCGCGCCGATCGAGATGTAGTCCACCCCGGTCTGAGCGATCGGCAGCAGCGTGCTTTCGTTGATGCCGCCACTGGCTTCCAGTTTTGCCTTGCCGCCGTTCAGGCGCACGGCTTCGCGCATGTCATCGAGGCTCAGTTCGTCGAGCATGATGATATCGGCACCGGCGGCCAGCGCCTCCTTCAGCTCCTCCAGACTTTCCACTTCGATTTCCACCGGTTTGCCCGGGGCGATCTTGTGTGCAGCGGCAATGGCCTGCGGGATGCCACCGCTGGCGGCGATGTGGTTTTCCTTGATCAGGAACGCGTCGTACAGGCCAATGCGGTGGTTATGGCAGCCGCCGCAGGTGACCGCATATTTCTGCGCCAGACGCAGGCCCGGCAGGGTCTTGCGGGTGTCGAGCAGTTTCACCGAAGTCTCGGCAACGAAGTCCGCAAGGTACTGCGCGCGGGTCGCTACGCCCGACAGCAATTGCAGGAAGTTCAGGGCGCTGCGCTCACCGGTCAGCAGCGAACGGGCAGGGCCTTCCAGATGAAACAGCGGCTGATTCGGCGAAACCCGTTCGCCATCGCGCACCTGCCAGTGCACCGCCACCCGTGGATCGAGCTGGCGGAACACGGCATCAACCCAGGCCGTACCACTGATGACGGCGGCGTCGCGGGTGATGATGGTGGCTTTGGCCAGACGTTCGGCCGGGATCAGTTGCGCGGTGATGTCGCCGCTGCCGATGTCTTCGAGCAACGCACGGCGCACGTTGGCTTCGATTTCGGCGGTCAAATCGGCGAGACGTAGATTCGGCATAACGGGCTCCACAAACTAAGTGGCCCGATTATAGGGGCATGGCGTCGGCCAACCCAAGGCGAGAACAGCCACGCAGCGCTGCATCCGGTCGATTTTCTTTGAGCAAACCCGTTTCTGTCGTGGTCACTGCAAGGTGTCGGCGTATAGGGGAAACCCTGACGGCTCTGGCGCCGGGGACATCTTTTGCAAGATAATCCGCCTTGCATTTGACGCCATGACTTTGACGTCGGCGAATCACCGTTTCAGGAGGCTTGGATGCACAACGACGGGAATGTAGTGCCTCTGCACAAGGCCACTACCGATCAGGCGACTCACTCGCCGCTCGCCCGCCTGCCTGTGATTCTGCTTCAGGTTCGCGACAAGGCTGCCCAGCGCCTGCGCAACGGTTTGCAGGAACTGTTCGATAACGCCGACGACACCCTGTTCGAAATGGCCGACCGGGCACGCAACGACGTCGAACAGAACATTTTCTTCGAAGCCATGCGCGACCTGCGCCTCAAGCGCAAGAACATCGAGCGCGGCTTTCTCGAGCAATTTTTCGAAGCCTTTGTCGGCCTCACTCAATTCGATCCCGTCCCCACCGTCCTCTCTCATGCCTTGCAGAATGAGGACACTACCGCGCGCACCGACGACATGGAGCGCAACGTCGCGGTCGAAACCATGGTCGGCCGCGTGCTGAATCGCGACGGGTTCGCCCTCGACCAACTGACCGCGCGATTCAATGCGCTGTTGGGCAAGACCCTGGACGATCAATACAACCCGCTGGGCCCGGCGATGCTTTGCGAATACTTCTTGCAGGCCGGGCGCAATCTGGGGGTGGAGATCAAGGTCAAACTGATCCTGCTCAAACTGTTCGAACGCTATGTGCTGGCCGATACCGATCAACTCTACGCCGAAGCCAATCAACTGCTGATCGCCACGGGCGTGTTGCCCGAGCTCAAGCCGGCGCCGGCCCGTCGCGCCATCGATCAGGCCGTGGCCAGCGTGCAGAGCGAATTCGAGGGCGTCGACAAAACCCAGACCGATGCGGGCGTGCAGGAGGTCTTCGCCGCGTTGCAGGAGTTGCTGCTGCACGTGCGCGGCACCGTTGCGCCGACCCTGGAGCCCAGCGCTCCCGCCCAGCCGATTTCCACCCGCGACCTGCTGCGCCTGCTCTCGCACCTGCAGCAATACGTACCGGCGCTGGCAGTGCAGGACGATTTCGATCTGCGCCATCAGCTTGAACAGTTGCTGACCCGGGTCAGCGTGCGCAGCGGCAAATCACGAATCGTCGGCGGGGCGGACGAGGACGTGATCAATCTGGTGGCGATGGTCTTCGACTGCATCCTCGATGATCGCAACCTGCCGGACTCGCTCAAGGCGCTGATCGCCCGGTTGCAGATCCCGATGTTGAAGGTCGCGGTGATCGACAAAAGCTTCTTCAGCCGCAGCAGCCACCCGGCGCGTCGCCTGCTCAATGAAATCGCCGAAGCGGCGATGGGCTGGGGCGAGTGTGACGGCAATGCGCGCGACAGCCTGTACCTGCGCATCGAGCAAGTGGTGCAGCGCCTGCTGACGGATTTCGACGATGACCCGGCGATTTTTTCCGAGTTGCTGGCGGACTTCCTCGCGTTCACCAGTGACGAACGCCGTCGCAGCGAATTGCTTGAACAGCGTTTACGCGATGCCGAAGAGGGCCGGGCGAAAACCGAACTGGCCCGCCAGCGTGTCGAGCAGGCGCTGAATCAGGCGTTGCTGGGCAAAGTCTTGCCACCGTCGGTGGTGACGTTCGTGCAGGAGGCCTGGAGCAAGGTATTGCTGCTGACCTGCCTCAAGCACGGCGATCAGTCTGCCGAGTGGCAGGCCGACGTGCAGACCATGGAGCAATTGATCTGGAGCGTGCAGCGCCACGACGACGCCGAAGCCGGTCTGCGTCTGCTGGCACTGGTGCCGGGGTTGCTCAAGTCATTGCGCGACGGCCTGAGCAGTTCGGCCTTCGATCCGTTTGCCACCAGCGGCTTCTTCAGTGAACTGGAAGCGCTGCATGTGCGCCTGCTCGAACCGTCCAGCGAGCCGGATCAAACCGCATTGCCGGAAATGATTGAAGTGTCGCAGGCGATTGTCTTGCAGATGGCCGACGATGGCCTTCAGCCACGCACGCCGGCGCGTTTGCCGGCCGACGACGCAGGTTTGCGTCAGGTCGATCAGTTGCGCCTGGGCAGTTGGGTGGCGTTCGAAGAAGACGAAGAACACACCCTGCGCTGCAAGCTGGCGGCGATCATCGAGGCCACCAACAAGTACGTGTTCGTCGACCGCACCGGGATGAAAGTGCTGGAGCGCGAGCGCACTGAACTGGCCCTGGCGTTTCGTCGCGGCGCGGTGCGGGCGCTGGACGACACCTTGCTGTTCGACCGGGCACTGGAGTCGGTGCTCGGCAATCTGCGGCGGCTCAATCGCGGCAAGTGATCGCGCGCCGGGGGCCGATCACGGCATACTGGTCGCCAACACAGTCGGCGTTGAAGGAATCGGTATGCAGTTGGATCCCGCAAGCGGGTGGTGTCACGGGGTGCAGGTCTGCCCTTCGCCCAACTTCAATGAACGCCCGGCGGGCGAAGTCTCCCTGTTGGTCATCCACAACATCAGCCTGCCACCGGCGCAGTTCGCCACCGGCAAGGTGCAGGAATTTTTCCAGAATCGTCTGGATGTCACGGAACATCCCTACTTTGCCGGGATCGCCGACCTGCGCGTGTCTGCGCATTTTCTGATCGAACGTGACGGCAAGGTCACCCAGTTTGTCTCCTGTCTTGAGCGTGCCTGGCATGCCGGCGTTTCGGTGTTCGAGGGACGGGAAACCTGTAACGATTTTTCCGTAGGCATCGAGCTGGAAGGCACCGATGATCTGCCGTTCACCGATGCGCAGTACCAGGCGTTGACCGTGCTGACCCGGCAGATACAGGCGGCGTTCCCGGCGATCACCGTCGAGCGCATCTGCGGGCACAGCGACATCGCCCCGGGACGCAAGACCGATCCCGGACCCGCATTCGACTGGGCACGCTACCGCGCCGCCCTGGCACAAGAGGAAGGACAATGAGTTTTCTGGTGTTACTGCTGGCGGTATGGATCGAGAAGTTCTCGGCCCTGCGCCAACGGGTTCAAGGCGATGGCGGATGGATCCGCGAACTGCACAAGCTTGAAACCGGTGGGCTGGCGAAACAGCCGTGGCTGGTGCTGATTGTTCTGGTGCTGCTGCCGGTGGCGTTGCTGGGCTTGCTGCTGTTGGTACTGGAGCCGGTGGCCTATGGTCTGCTGGCGTTGCCGGTGCATTTGCTGGTGGTGATTTACAGCCTGGGGCGCGGCGATCTGCTCGGCGAACTAGGGCCATTTCGCGACGCCTGGCGCCGTGAGGATCTGCAGGCCGCCGCCCATGTGGCCAAGCGTGATCTGAACATCTGCGCCGAAAGCGGCGAGCAATTGCTGGAGCAAGTGCAACGGCATCTGTTGTGGCAGGCCTACCAGAGTTTCTTTGCGGTGATTTTCTGGTACTTCCTGCTCGGCCCGGTCGCGGCGCTGAGCTATCGCTTGCTGGCGCTGGCGGAAGAAAACGCCCAGAACCCGGCGGTGGCGGAACGGGCAGGGCAACTGCGCCACGCCTTCGACTGGGTGCCGGTACGCCTGCTGGCGGCGAGTCTTGCTCTGGTCGGCAACTTCGTCGCGGTCAGCCGGGTGATGCTGCACGAACTGCTGAACTGGAACATCAGCGCCGCCCAACTGATCAACAAGGTCGGGCTGGCTGCCGGGGAAATCCCGCCGGCCGCTGTCGGTCCCGAAGGCATCAACACCCTCGACTGCCTGTGGGAACTGCTGCTGCGGGCGGCGGTGCTGTGGTATGCCGGATTTGCCCTGTGGACGGTGCTGGCGTAGGCCGTTCCTGTGACGAGGGGGGCAATCCCCCTCGTTAACCTTAAGTTACAAAACCTCCCTTCGATTTGAGCTATACAGAGATGGCGCCCGATAGTGGCTATCTGCTGTCGCCCCGCGCCTGCCAATAAAAACAAGAAAAAACCAAGGGAGACTTCCAGTGAAGAGCTTGCTCTATCCCGCCGTCTCGCTGATGAACCGCTTGAGCTTCGGCATGAAGTTCAGCCTGATCAGCGTGCTGTTCCTGGTGCCGATGCTGGTGACCAATTTCTATCTGGTGCGCGATTCCTACCGTGAATTCCAGGGCACCCGGGTGGAGCTGCAGAGCCTCGATCTGCTGGGCAGCAGCCTGACCCTGCGCCGGGATCTGGAAACCCTCAACAATCTGGTGCAGATCAATGTCACCCTCGGCCAGTCCGGCAAGGCCGGCAATGTCGAGGCGCAGATCACCAGCCTTGAGCAAAACGTCCTGGCGCGCCTGCAAGGGCTGACTCCCATGACGGAGGATACGGAGCAGATCAAGTTCTTCGAGACCAAGCGCGATGAAATGATCGCCGCCTTCAAGGCCCAGCAAGCGGAAAACTCCCTGCAAAGCAAAAGTGCGCTGATCGGCAAACTGCTGGGCAATGCGCAGATTTTCAGCCAGATCGTGGCCAGTCAGGCCGGATTGAGTCGCGACAATCAGGGCGACATTCGCCAGCTCAGCGAGCTGATCACCGCGACCACGCCGGCCGTCACCCAGGCCTTGGGCGAAGGTCGGGCGATGGGCTCGTATTCATTGGGCCAGGGCTTTCTCAACAGTTCGTCGAGCACCCGCTTCGACGAGTTGCTGGTGCAGATCGAAAAACTTCAGGCCGAATATGGCCTGAAATTGCAGGACGCGCTGGGCTCCAGCAAAGCCGCCCGTGATTCCCTGAGTGCACCGGCCGATGCCAGCAAGGCATCGCTGAAACAGGCCGGCACACTGATCGAAGAACAAGTGGTGATGGCCGAAACCCTCGACGCTCCATGGCAGGGGTTTTATGACCAGGTCACCGGGCTGATGGACCAGACCTATCAGCTCAACGACGCCACCCTGAAATTCCTCGACACCCAATTGCAACAGCGCCTGGGGCAAAACCGTACGCACATGGTGCTGCAAGCCGTGGCGTTGTCGGTGGTGTTCGTGTTGATTTTCTATCTCTACGGCGGGTTCTACGCCTCGACTCGCGCCACCCTGAAAAACCTCGGCGCCATGATGGATAAAGTCGCGGCAGGCGACATGACAGTGAATTTCCGCGCCAACAGCCGCGATGAACTCGGCGAGTTGGGCGAAGTGTTCAACGGTACGGTGAGGAAGATCCATGACCTGATCGAACGGGTCGGCCACACCGTTGGCGAGGTCGAGCGACAGGCGGGGCAAGTGGAAAACGTCTCGGCGCAAAGCAATCAGGCGGTCGCCGGGCAACGCACGCAGATCGAGCAAGTGGCCACCGCGATGAACCAGATGTCGGCAACGTCGCTGGAGGTGGCACGCAGTGCGGCGGCCGCGGTCAGCAGCGCCCACAGCGTGAACGACGAAACCATTAGCGGTCGCAGACTGGTGGAATCGCAGCAGGGCAGCATCGCGGCACTGGCGAGCGAAATCGATCAGTCGGTGCTGGTGATCAACCAGTTGGCCAGCGACAGTCAGTCGATCAGCCGCGTTCTGGAAGTGATCAAGAGCATCGCCGAACAGACCAATCTGCTGGCGCTCAATGCCGCGATCGAGGCTGCGCGGGCGGGCGAACAGGGGCGCGGTTTTGCCGTGGTCGCTGACGAAGTCCGGACGCTGGCCAAACGCACTCAGCAATCGACCGAAGAAATCGAGCAGATGATCGCCAAGCTTCACGGTGGCGTCGGTGCGGCGGTGAAGGCCATGGGCGTCAGCCATCAGATGGCCAACGGCACGGTGGGGCAGTCAGAAAAGGTCCAGCAGGCGCTGGAAAACATCCTCGGCGCTGTCGGCATGATCGTCGACCAGAATCAGCAAATCGCCGCCGCCGTCGAGCAGCAGACCGCCGTGGCCCACGACATTGACCAGAACATCGTCGAGATCAACCGTGCCGGCGAGCGCACCGCAGAAGGTGCGCATCAGACCGAAGATGCCAGCCGCGCGTTGTCGGCGCAGGTGGTCGAGTTGAAGCAGTTGATCAGCGCGTTCCGGGTTTGACGTGTCCTGCCGACTGTTTACCAGTGAAACAGTTGGCAAGCGTTAGCCGTACTGGCGGCGGCCAGTTGTTCCGGATCGATGTTCATCAAAGCGGCGAGTGACGTGCAGATCGCCGGCAAATGCGCCGGCGTATTGCGCACGCCGGGGAACATGGCGGGTGCCATGTCCGGTGAGTCGGTTTCCAATACCACCGAATCCAGCGGCAAGTCGGCCAGCACCCTATGCATGCGCAACGCCTGCGGCCAGGTCGGTGCACCTCCGAGGCCGAGTTTGAAACCGAGCTTGATGTATTCCCGCGCTTCTTCACGGCTGCCTGCGAAGGCGTGAATGATGCCGGCGCGTTTGAGCTTGAAGCGCTTGAGCGTGGCGATCACCGCCGCATGGCTGCGCCGCACATGGATCAATGCCGGCAGTTCAAAATCTGCCGCCAATTGTAGTTGTGCCTCGAAAAGCGCTTGCTGGCGTTCGCGGTCGAGGGTTTCGATGAAGTAGTCCAGGCCGATTTCGCCGACCGCACACAGCTGCCGATGACCCTTCAGCCGTGTCAGCCAATCGCCCAGTGCATGCAGGTCTTCAGGCCGATGCTGATCGAGATAGACGGGGTGCAATCCGAAGGCCGCGTACAGATCGCTATCGCTTTGCACCAGATCCCACACCCGCTGCCAGTTCCCCTCGTAGACCCCGAGCACCACCATTCGCCGCACCCCGAGGGCGCGGCTTTCGGTGAGCAGCGCCGCGCGGTCGGCGTCGAAGTCGGGGAAGTCCAGATGGGTGTGGCTGTCGATCAGCTCCACGGCTCAATCCCGGTGAATACGCTGCTTGAAGGTACGGGCAATGGCTTGCACGCCAGACTGATAGTCCGATTGCTCGACCGCTGCGAGTGCCAGTTCCAGCGCCTTGTCGGCGATCAACTGGTGCTGCTGGGCCATGGCGTTGACCGGCAGCGGCAGGAAGTCGAGCAACTGGGTGTCGCCGAATGTGCCGAGGCGCAGCGGACGGTTTTTTAACGGGAAGTCATGCAGCGCGTCGAACACGCCCTGCAACAGTACGTAGGACGTGGTCACCAGCGCATCCGGCAAATGCCCGAGGCGTTGCAGGAGTTCTTCCATCAACTGCTTGCCGCACTCGCGGCTGAAGGACTCGGCGTGTTCGATCAGCACTTCGCCCTTGAACCCGGCCAGGGCTTGCTTGAACCCGGCTTCACGTTCCTGGCTGATGCTCAGTTCCGGGCGGGCGCCCAGCAGCACGATCTGTTTCGGCTGCGGGTCGAGCAGGCTTTCGGTCAGGTGCAGGCTGGCTTCGCGGTCATCGCTGACCACCGAACAGAAATGCTCGGCATCCATCACCCGGTCGATGGCAATGATCGGCAGACCCTTGGCCTGCAACTGGCGATAACTGTCGTCACCGGCCGGCAGACAACTGGCGACGATCAACGCATCGCAGCGTCGGGCGCGGAACAGTTGCAGCAGTTGCCGCTCGCTGTCCGGTGCATCGTCGGAGCTGGCGATCAGCAGCTGATAGCCCCGCGCACGGGCGCCTTGCTCCAGCAGTTTGGCGATCCGCGCGTAACTGGGGTTTTCCAGATCCGGCAGGATAAAACCCAGGGTCCGGGTGTGCCGACTGCGCAGCCCGGCCGCCTGTGGATTGGGGGTAAAGCCGTGCAGATCGACCACCGCCCGCACCCGCTCGACGGTGGCGGTGCTGATGCGTTGCTGTTCGGCCTTGCCGTTGATGACGTAGCTGGCGGTGGTCACGGACACTCCGGCCAACCGCGCGATATCACTGAGTTTCAACCCGGGATTTCCTTGTTTTTTCGAGCTTGCCGCGACATTTTCGCCAATCCTACCCGATTCAGGCAGGCGACCATTGTCGCAGCGCATCCGACAAGTTGGACTTCAAGGATGGGACATTATCGAGTAACGTGCCGATCAATCTAGATTAAACGTTTCAGCAAGCGTATTTTCTACGTTTTAGACGCCTTTGGCCGGTTCTGCCGTGAAACCGCCAAAACTGCCTCCTGAAAAGGATGGCCTACAGCGCCTAAGCTGCAACCATTCAAAACAATACCTGGCGCACCACCGCGCCAAAAAGGAGATCGCATGCTCGAGCTCACTGTAGAGCAGATATCCATGGGCCAGTCGGCTGTGGATAAACCCGCCGCTTTGCAATTGCTGGCCAGTCATCTGGTCGCCGATGGTCTGGTCGCCGACGGATACCTCGCCGGCCTGCAGGCCCGGGAGGCTCAGGGTTCGACCTTCCTCGGCCAAGGCATTGCGATCCCCCACGGCACGCCCGAAACCCGCGATCAGGTGTTCGCCACCGGCGTGCGCCTGATGCAGTTTCCCGACGGCGTGGACTGGGGCGATGGCCAGATCGTTTATCTGGCCATCGGCATCGCCGCCAAATCCGACGAACACCTGCGCCTGCTGCAACTGCTGACCCGCGCCCTCGGCGAGACCGATCTGGGTCAGGCCCTGCGCCGCGCGAGTTCGCCCGAAGCGCTGCTGAAACTGCTGCAAGGCGCGCCGCAAGAGCTGGCGCTGGATGCGCAGATGATTGGCCTCGGGGTTTCCGCCGACGATTTCGAAGAATTGGTCTGGCGCGGGGCACGTCTGCTGCGCCAGGCCGATTGCGTGAGCAACGGTTTCGCAGGGGTGTTGCAGCAAGTTGAAGCGCTGCCGCTGGGCGATGGCCTGTGGTGGCTGCACAGCGAACAGACCGTGAAGCGTCCGGGGCTGGCGTTCGTCACGCCGGACAAACCGATGCGCTACCTCGGCCAGCCGCTCAGCGGTCTGTTCTGTCTGGCCAGTCTGGGTGAAGCGCATCAGGCGTTGCTTGAGCGGTTGTGCGCGTTGCTGATCGAAGGTCGCGGCCATGAACTGGGCCGCGCCACCAGCAGCCGCAAAGTCCTCGAGGTGCTCGGCGGTGAGTTGCCGGCCGACTGGCCGAGTGCGCGTATCGCATTGGCCAACGCCCATGGTCTGCACGCGCGGCCGGCGAAGATCCTCGCGCAACTGGCGAAGAGTTTTGACGGCGAAATCCGTGTGCGCATCGTCGACGGTCAGGACAGCGCGGTATCGGTGAAAAGCCTGAGCAAACTGCTGAGCCTCGGCGCCCGTCGCGGGCAGGTGCTGGAAATTATCGCCGAACCGAGCATCGCCGCTGACGCATTGCCGGCGTTGCTGGCCGCCATCGAAGAAGGCCTCGGCGAAGAAGTCGAACCGTTGCCCGCAGTCAGTCAACAGCGTGAAGTGATTACGGACATTGCAGAAGTGCTGACTGCCCCGGCCTCCGGCAGTCTGCTGCAAGCGATCCCTGCCGCCCCCGGCATCGCCATCGGCCCGGCGCACATTCAGGTCCAGCAAACCATCGATTACCCGTTGCGCGGCGAGTCCGCTGCCATCGAGCGCGAGCGTCTCAAGCAAGCGCTGGCCGACGTGCGTCAGGACATTCAGGGCCTGATCGAACGCAGCAAGGCCAAGGCAATCCGCGAGATTTTCATCACCCACCAGGAAATGCTCGACGACCCGGAACTCACCGACGAAGTCGACACTCGCCTCAAGCAGGGCGAAAGCGCCGAAGCAGCCTGGATGGCCGTGATCGAGGCCGCCGCGAAACAACAGGAAGCGTTGCAGGACGCGTTGCTCGCTGAACGTGCCGCCGATCTGCGTGACATCGGTCGCCGGGTGCTGGCGCAACTGTGTGGCGTGCAGACGCCCGCCGAGCCAGAGCAACCGTACATTCTGGTGATGGACGAAGTCGGCCCGTCCGACGTAGCGCGTCTGGATCCGGCGCGGGTCGCGGGGATTCTCACCGCCCGTGGCGGCGCCACCGCGCACAGTGCCATCGTGGCTCGCGCGTTGGGGATTCCGGCGCTGGTCGGCGCGGGCGCTGCGGTATTGCTGCTGAAACCGGGCACGCCGCTGCTGCTCGACGGCCAGCGCGGTCGCCTGCATGTGGACGCGGATGCCGCGACCCTGCAACGCGCCAGCGAAGAACGCGACACCCGCGAACAACGCCTGAAAGCCGCCGCCGAACAACGTCATCAACCGGCGCACACCACCGACGGCCACGCCGTGGAAGTGTTTGCCAACATCGGTGAGAGCGCCGGTGTGATCAGCGCGGTGGAGCAGGGCGCCGAAGGCATCGGCCTGCTGCGCACCGAACTGATTTTCATGGCCCACCCGCAAGCGCCGGACGAGGCGACTCAGGAAGCCGAATACCGCCGCGTCCTCGACGGCCTCGCCGGTCGGCCGCTGGTGGTGCGCACCCTCGATGTCGGCGGCGACAAACCGCTGCCGTATTGGCCGATCGCCAAGGAAGAAAACCCGTTCCTCGGCGTACGCGGCATTCGCCTGACCTTGCAGCGTCCGCAGATCATGGAAGCGCAGTTGCGCGCCTTGCTGCGTTCTGCGGACAACCGTCCGTTGCGGATCATGTTCCCTATGGTCGGCAGCGTCGAAGAGTGGCGTCAGGCCCGCGACATGACCGAACGCTTGCGTCTGGAAATACCGGTTGCCGACCTGCAACTGGGGATCATGATCGAGGTGCCGTCTGCCGCGTTGCTGGCGCCGGTGCTGGCCAAAGAGGTGGACTTCTTCAGCGTCGGCACCAACGACCTGACCCAGTACACGCTGGCGATCGACCGCGGTCATCCGACCCTGTCCGCCCAGGCTGACGGTCTGCACCCGGCGGTGCTGCAACTGATCGACATCACCGTGCGCGCGGCCCATGCCCATGGCAAATGGGTCGGTGTGTGCGGCGAGCTGGCGGCGGATCCGCTGGCGGTGCCGGTGCTGGTCGGCCTCGGTGTGGATGAACTGAGCGTCTCCGGGCGCAGCATCGCCGAGGTCAAGGCGCGCATCCGCGAACTCAGCCTGACGCAATCGCAAACCCTTGCTCAACAAGCCCTGGCCGTGGGCAGCGCCAACGAAGTGCGCGCATTAGTGGAGGCCCTGTAATGGCCAAGATTCTCACCCTGACCCTCAACCCGGCGCTGGACCTTACGGTGCAGTTGCCACGTCTGGAGGCCGGTCAGGTCAATCGCAGCGACGAGATGCATACCCACGCCGCCGGCAAGGGCGTCAACGTCGCACAAGTGCTGGCCGACCTCGGTCATGAACTGACGGTCAGCGGCTTTCTCGGCGAAGACAATCTGCAAGCCTTCGAAACCCTGTTCGCCAAACGCGGTTTCACCGATGCGTTTATCCGGGTGCCCGGCGAGACCCGCAGCAACATCAAGGTGGCGGAACAGGACGGACGCATCACCGACATCAATGGCCCGGGCCCGGTTGTGGGCGTGGTGGCGCAACAGGCGTTGCTGGAGCGTCTGGTGCAGATCGCGCCGGGGCATGACGCGGTGGTGGTGGCCGGCAGTTTGCCGCGCGGCGTGACTGCACAGTGGCTGCGCGAGTTGGTCGAGCGTTTGAAGGCGTTGGGCCTGAAAGTCGCCCTGGACACCAGCGGCGATGCCTTGCGTGCGGCGCTCAAGGCCGGTCCGTGGCTGATCAAGCCGAACACCGAAGAACTGGCCGATGCGCTGGGTTGTGAAGTGGTGTCCCACGCGTCTCAGGCTGAAGCGGCCAATCGGTTGCACGCCCAGGGCATCGAGCATGTGGTGATTTCCCACGGCGCCGACGGTGTGAACTGGTTCAGCGTCGGCTCGGCGCTGCATGCGACGCCGCCGAAAGTCAGCGTCGCCAGCACGGTCGGTGCCGGCGATTCGTTGCTGGCCGGCATGCTCCACGGTCTGCTCAGCTCCGACACGCCGGAGCAAACCCTGCGCACGGCCACCGCGATTGCGGCGCAGGCGGTGACCCAGATCGGTTTCGGTATTCACGATGCCGCGCAACTGGCGCAGCTCGAACAGGGCGTGCGCGTGCGCCCCCTGACAGAACAATAAGAGGGTTTGTCATGAAGTTAGCCATTGTCACGGCCTGCCCGAACGGCATGGTCACCAGTGTGCTGTGCGCCCGGCTGCTGGATGCCGCGGCCCAGCGTCAGGGCTGGAGCACCAGCGTCGAAGTGGTGGATGCGGCGCACCCGGAACGCGAGTTGTCGGCGGCCACCATCGAGGCCGCCGAGTGGGTGTTGCTGGTGGCCACGGGAACTGTGGACATGACCCGGTTCATCGGCAAGAAAGTCTTTCGGATCGCGCCGGCGCAAGCCCTGCAGGATGTGGAAGACGTGCTGCGGCGTGGCGCGGTCGAGGCCGAAATTTACGTCGCTGCCGAAACGCCGCCCGTGGTTGCCAGTGCTCAAGCACCACGTCTGGTCGCTGTCACTGCGTGCCCGACCGGCGTCGCCCACACCTTCATGGCCGCCGAAGCCTTGCAGCAGGCTGCCAAGCGTCTGGGCTACGACCTGCAAGTCGAAACCCAGGGCTCGGTCGGCGCGCGCAATCCGCTGAGCGCAGCCGCGATTGCCGAGGCTGACGTGGTGCTGCTGGCGGCTGACATTGAAGTCGCCACCGAGCGTTTCGCCGGCAAGAAAATCTACCGCTGCGGCACCGGGATTGCGTTGAAACAGTCCGAAGCCACGCTGAAAAAAGCCCTGGCCGAAGGTGTCGTGGAAAGCGCTGCCGGCGACGGCAAGGCCCCGGCCAAACAAGAGAAAAGCGGCGTCTACAAACACCTGCTGACCGGTGTGTCGTTCATGCTGCCGATGGTAGTGGCGGGCGGTCTGATGATCGCCTTGTCGTTCGTGTTCGGCATCACCGCGTTCAAGGAAGAAGGCACGCTGGCGGCGGCGCTGATGCAGATCGGTGGCGAGACCGCGTTCAAGTTGATGGTGCCTTTGCTGGCCGGTTACATCGCCTGGTCGATTGCCGACCGTCCCGGACTCGCGCCGGGCATGATCGGCGGTTTGCTGGCGAGTACCCTGGGCGCCGGCTTCATTGGCGGGATCGTCGCCGGTTTTATCGCAGGCTATGCCGCCAAAGCAATCAGTCGCTATGTGGCGCTGCCGCAAAGCCTTGAAGCGCTGAAACCGATTCTGATCATCCCGTTGTTCGCCAGTCTGTTCACCGGGCTGGTGATGATTTACGTGGTCGGCAAACCGGTGGCCGGGATGCTCGCGGCGCTCACGCATTTCCTCGACAGCATGGGCACCACCAACGCGATTCTGCTCGGTGTGCTGCTGGGCGGCATGATGTGCGTCGACCTCGGCGGGCCGATCAACAAGGCTGCCTATGCATTCTCGGTGGGGCTGCTGGCCTCGCAGAGTTATGCACCGATGGCCGCGACCATGGCCGCCGGCATGGTGCCGCCGATTGGTCTCGGCATCGCCACTTTTATCGCCCGACGCAAGTTCGCCCAGACTGAACGCGAAGCCGGTAAAGCGGCGCTGGTGCTCGGGTTGTGCTTCATCTCTGAAGGGGCGATTCCGTTTGCGGCGAAAGACCCGTTGCGGGTGATCCCGGCAAGCATTGCCGGCGGTGCGTTGACCGGTGCGCTGTCGATGTATTTCGGCTGCAAGCTGATGGCGCCTCACGGTGGGCTGTTCGTGCTGGCGATTCCGAACGCGATCAACCATGCGCTGTTGTACCTGCTGGCGATTGTCGCGGGCAGTCTGCTAACCGCCATCGTCTATGCGACGGTCAAACGCCCCGAGGCTGTCGAGCTCGCAATGGAACCTGCCAAAGCTTAGCAGCCACCGCCAACCCATCTAGGAGCTAGCCCTACTAGCGATAGCAATCTGTCTGTGACATCAATGTCGCCCAATCCATCGCTATCGCCAGCAGGCTGGTTTTTAGTAATGAAACTGTCGCTGGAGAATTAAGTTATCGCGAGTGTGACTGCTTCCCTCCAGGCCGTTACAGACGTGCGCTAGTCAGATTTACCCACGTGAATCATGCCTTGCGCCCAAAATTCAGCGCGATAAATATCTAAGCTACCTTAGATTTCAATGCTTTAGGTGCTTACGACTCCATCTAATTGAGCATTATGCCCGGCGCACTTTGGGCGTAATTCGCAAACGGCCAAGCAAAATGCTCCGCTGCCGCAACAGCTTGTCGCGTCGATGGGATCGATCAAAATGAATTCCATAGATGAACATGTCCTTAGCGATCAGCGGGGGTTGTGCAACTCGGGATAGATATTCCATGATGATAGTGGCAAATGGACATTTCTAATGCGGTAGTCCCTTTGCGCAAAAACTTTGGCCGGAGGACCGCATGGAAGCTAAATCGTATTCTCAATCGGGCAATCCCCACGATGCCCTTCTCCCACCCGAGCAATTCGTATTGCTTCCTTCCGAAGTAGACGACGCTTGGCCGATGGGCCTAAGCACTAATCAAAAGGTCCCTAAGTCGATTGATAAGCTTCGTGGCTTTCTGCACCTCTCCCTCTCTTTGAATGGGGGGGGCACCGTTGGCTTCGATAACCATACGAACAGCTTTAGCGAAAGTGATGAAGAATGAAGCACGTCGAAACTGCGAATTCATCGACATTCCGACATCTCAATTTCTGATCATGGACTGATCGAATCGTCAGCGACCCTATTCGCGCTCAGTCTGAATCTTAAATAAAAACCGATAACAGGCAGTTAAAGGAGATTTCAAACCATGAGCAATAAAAAAGCGTGCATCGTGTTCACATCTGGTATGGACGCCGAGGCAACCTCGGTGTCTGCCCACCTTGCAGAAGAAGGTTTTGACGTTTGCATCGCGGAAGCTGACCAGGAAACCGTAGAAGCGGCGCAAGCAGGAGCTGTACCTGAAGAAATCAAAAACTGCATCGACAATGCTGTCATCTGCATATTCCTGATTCCTGAAGAAGACCATGAATGCTTGACCGGCGCGGTAGGGCACGCTGGGGCGTCAGGTAAAAGAATTGTCGCTGTTGCGGAGAATGTTGAATCCCTACCTCAAATATTTGATGACCTTGCCAGTTCCGTGCTCAGGGTAGACAGTCCAAAATTGAAAGACGTCATCCAGGGGCAAGACGTCTGGGAGCGCATTGATGGTAGTTCGCCCCCTAAGCGTGTTATCAAACGGATTGAATGCCAATGAGTCGAGTTCCAAGAGTATTCTCATATAGGCTCGTACGGGATTATGGTTTCGCGCCAAATCCATTTCACGGCGTTTGTACGTTGGGAACTTGCAAGCCGCAAATCAGGAAAGCGGCCCGGGTGGGCGATATTGTCGTCGGCTGTGGAAGTGTTGGCCTTAAACGTCCGGAAAAATTGATTTTTGCTATGAGAGTCTCCGAGAAGCTTTCGTTTCAGCAATATTGGGATGACGAGAGATTCAGGATAAAGCAGCCGGATCACTACTCTAGCAACAGCATGGCTTACGGAGACAATATTTATCACATTGTCGACGGTGCATGGGTGCAGGAAGACTCCCATCACAGTCACGTAGACGGCCGAACTAACAGAGCTAATCTTGAAAGGGATACCAGTTCAGATAATGTCCTTGTAGGAGACGATTTCGTGTATTGGGGAGGCAATTCGGCAGCCATACCCGCATACCTACGTAACTTTGAGGGACAAGATCTTTACCCACCGCCCCGGGGCTGCCGGAGCAAGTATTCGGAAAACTTCCGGGCAGAAGTGGTTGCTTGGTTCGAGTCACTTCCTACACGTGGATACCAGAACCGACCGGCCTCATGGCGTTGAATCGAGAACTGGCAGGCTATTGCGCCAGATTAGTATCAATTCGGCTTGAATTCAGTTGCTGAGGGTCGACTATGAGATTCTCAATATTTCAGCTGAGTTAAAGAGATTTTATCGTCGCGGGAATGATAAGAAAGGGATTTTACATGACTAAGCCTATGCCGCAGCTTGTGCCTCTATGTATCTCTGAGTATAGGCTGAAAGCCTCAGGGACAAACCAGTTCGATAAAGACGCTGAAGGCTTCCAACAACTAAAGTTTGGCTATTTTGGTGAGGTTGGCGGCTTACTCTCAGCAGTGAAAAAAGTACGGCGTGACAATCTAGCAACGACAGTTACTGAGTTGGCAGCTGAAGAACTAGGAGATGCTCTTTGGTATCTTATAAATATCGCGGCATTGGTGGACGTAGAACATAATCAGATTGGGGAGCGCTGCATTGCAATTTTGCGCTCTCGCTACGGTGAAAATGAGCAAGACCCCGTCATCCCTGTCACATTCCGCCACATCGACAGTTTGATGGAGATTCGCCGGAGCCCCGGATCTATCAACCGATCCGTGCAACTGGGAAACTTGGCCAACCACGCCGGCTTAATGGCTGAGATGAGTTATGAAAACTACATGACCATGCCTCCGCTCAGTCGATGTGACAATCTGGGCATGCACCTCGCAGAGCTTTCGATCGCATGTGCAAGCTTCAATCTGAGGTTGGAAGATATCGCCCGCGCGAATCTAGAAAAAATCCATAGCCGATGGCCAGAAGATGACACTGTCTATTCCGCAGCTTTTGATAGTGATGCACCGGAGCACGAGCAGTTTCCGTCCGACCTGGCAATGGAGTTTATTGAGCGTGGAACCCCGGACAACGGGTATGTCGTCCAGAGCCTACGAGGAGTTTTCATCGGTGACCGTCTGACGGATAACAGCAATGAACCAGATGACTATCGTTTTCACGATGTGTTCCACTTAGCGTACGTTGCCTTCCTTGGATGGTCTCCTGTGCTCCGTGCTCTCCTCAAACGTAAGCGCAAATACGATGCGAAGAAGGATGAGAACGAGGACGGAGCTCGTGCGATGATCATCGAGGAAGGCATTGCGACGTGGATTTTCAACCACGCCAAAGGCCATAACTTCTATGTTGGTGCCAAGCCTGGAGCCCTTGATTATGGGGTTTTGAAACAGATTAAGAGCATGGTCGAGGGCTACGAGGTTGAGAGATGCAAACTGTGGCAGTGGGAAAAAGCCATACTGACCGGTTTTCAGATCTTCCGAGAGTTGCAAACGCACCGCGGCGGTAAGGTGATTGTCGACGTGCATGCACACACTATGCGTTTTGAACCCCCTGTAAAGAACGAGCAGCAATGACCCCTACAGCCTTCGTGAATGCCTTGTCTGAGTTGAAACTCGATAATGTATTCAACCCTTACGCTGACAAATGCCCTGTCCACGACCGCTCGGATGCCGTCTCCGCGCGCCGACGCAACCTGCGTGGCTATCTCAAAGTGGCAGCCGAGATTGGCGTAGACACGATTTGGATGGGGCGGGACCTAGGTTACCGTGGCGGTCGTCGGACAGGTTTGGCGCTTACCGATGAGTATCATCTTTCTGAGATGACTCAGCGATATCCCGGCTCAAGTTTCAAACAAGCCACTATTGGTCCAGCGCTGGCGGAACGTACAGCTTCTGAAATCTGGTCGGTGTTGCGTGCGGTTGAGCTTCCTCCTTTGCTATGGAATGTATTTCCATTTCATCCGCATGAGCCTGGAAATCCGTTTACTAATCGTAAGTTCACAGCCCGGGAACTCCAACAAGTAGATATTCTCAACGAGACGCTTATCAAGTGGCTGAAGGTTCGTCGAGTGGTCGCGATTGGGCAGGATGCGTTCAACTACGCCAGCCGGTTTGGCGTCGAGGTGGTCGCGATCCGTCATCCTAGTTACGGTGGAATCAAGGACTTTCGTAATGGAATGAGCGCTCTCTACGACATCCCATTAGACGAGCTCAATCCAAAGCGCCAAGGCTCACTGTTCTGAAGATAATCTGAAATTTCTTTTAGAACAGAAGCGACGCGCCGAGTTGTAACGCGAATGCACGCGTAAGGGCGATATCGATGAACCGATGAACCGATGAAGGTTCACATTTATCTCGTCTGCGATTTTCTTAATTCTCCAATTCAAGGCTGGCTCTCACCGTCTTTAGGTGTCATTTCCGGGTCATGTGAACGTGCTTAAGTTTTCCTTTTTCAGGGAGAACACCATGAGCGATTTCAATTCCGGTCGCCGGCGCGTGATGCAAGCCGTCGGTGCCGGACTGCTGATGCCGGGGCTGGCGCCGGCCGTGATCGCGTCGGTCAAGGATCGACCGCAACTCACTGACGGCGTGCAATCCGGCGACTTGCAGGGCGACCGGGCGATGATCTGGAGCCGCGCCGACCGCCCCGCGCAGATGGTGGTGGAGTGGGACACCCGCAGCCAGTTCCGCCATCCGCGCCGGGTCGTCTCGGCACTGGCCGATGCGCGCAGCGATTTCACCGCTCGCGTCGAACTCACCGGGTTACCCGCCGATCAGGCGATTTTCTACCGCGTGTATTTCAAGGACGCCCGCACCGGCGTCGCCAGCGAACCGTGGCTCGGTCACTTGCGCAGTGCACCGACCGCGCGGCGCAATATCCGCTTCGTGTGGAGCGGCGACACCGTCGGCCAGGGCTTCGGCATCAACCCCGATATCGGCGGCATGCGCATCTATGAAGCCATGCGCATGCGCCTGCCGGACTTCTTTATCCACAGCGGCGACACCATCTATGCCGACGGCCCGGTGCCGGCGCAACTGACCACGGAGGGTGGCCGGATCTGGCGCAACCTCACCACGGAAGCCAAGAGCAAGGTCGCCCAGACCCTCGACGATTATCGCGGCAATTACCGCTACAACCTGATGGACGAAAACGTCCGCCGCTTCAATGCCGAAGTGCCGCAGATCTGGCAGTGGGACGACCATGAAGTGGTCAACAACTGGTCGCCGGGCAAACAGCTCGACGAACGTTATCAGGAAAAAAATATCCATACCCTGGTCGGCCGTGCGCGCCAGGCCTGGCTCGAATATTCGCCGATGCGTTTGCAGGCTGCCGATGGCGGCGGGCGCATCTATCGCAAGCTGAGCTACGGGCCGATGCTCGATGTGTTCGTGCTCGACATGCGCAGTTATCGCGGGGCCAACGATGACAATCTCGGGGCGGAAAAACCGTTCCTCGGGCGCGAGCAATTGAACTGGCTCAAGCACGGACTGAAGGCGTCGAAAGCCCAGTGGAAGGTCATCGCCGCCGACATGCCGATTGGTCTTGGCGTGCCGGATGGCGAGGTCAGTCCCGGTGTTGCGCGCTGGGAAGCGGTGGCCAACGGCGACCCAGGTCCGGCGCAGGGACGTGAGCTGGAAATCGCCGAACTGCTGGGCTTTTTGCGCGCGCAGCAGGTGCGCAATTTCGTGTTCCTGACGGCGGACGTGCATTACTGCGCGGCGCATCACTATCACCCGGATCGCGCGGCGTTCCAGGATTTCGAACCGTTCTGGGAGTTTGTCGCAGGACCGTTGAACGCCGGCAGTTTCGGACCCAATCCGCTGGACAAGACCTTTGGCCCGCAAGTGGTATTCGAGAAGGCGCCGGCGGTACAGAACGCCTCGCCGTTTGCCGGGTTTCAGTTTTTCGGTGAGGTGAACATTGACGGCCAGAGCGGGGAGATGAGCGTGGTGTTGCGGGATCTGGAGGGTGTTGCGGTGTTCGAGCAGAAGCTGCAGCCGGTCTGAATGCAGCACCTTGGGTCACTGTGGGAGCAAGGTTGCTCCCACAGTGACCCAAGGTGAATCAGTAAACGTCGCGGCGATAGCGACCCTGTTCGATCAGGCGTTCGACTTCAGCGGCGCCCAGCACTTCATTGAGCACCTGATCCACGCCCGACGCCATGCCTTGAAGGCTGCCGCAGATGTAGATCACTGCACCGTCCGCCAGCCATTTCTTCAACTCGCCGGCCGATTCGCGCAGACGATCCTGCACGTAAATCTTCTCGGCCTGATCCCGCGAGAACGCCAGATCCAGGCGTTCCAGATCGCCATTGATCAACCACTCTTCCAGCTCCGCACGGCAGAGGAAATCGTGCTCGCGATTGCGCTCGCCAAACAGCAGCCAATGACGCTGCTGATTGTCGGCGATCCGCGCCTTGAGCAAGCTGCGCAGCCCGGCGAGGCCAGTGCCGTTGCCCAGCAGGATCATTGGCACCGGAGCGTTCGGCAGATGGAAACCGCTGTTGCGGCGGACCCGCAGGCTGATGCTGCCGCCGACCGGAGCATGCTCGGTCAGCCAGCCGGAACCGATGCCGAGGCTGCCGTCGGCGTGTTGTTCCTGACGCACGATC
Source organism: Pseudomonas sp. 9.2(2024) (assembly GCF_039695385.1). Classification (NCBI taxonomy): domain Bacteria; kingdom Pseudomonadati; phylum Pseudomonadota; class Gammaproteobacteria; order Pseudomonadales; family Pseudomonadaceae; genus Pseudomonas; species Pseudomonas sp. 9.2(2024). Next base: position 1,190,451 of record NZ_CP155585.1, read on the forward strand.
AGCTCCAGCACGCCGTCGGCGGCAATCGAGGCGATCGAGTACTCGCGCATCGCCAGCGGCACCATCGCATCGACCAGCGCCTGAGCGTGCAGGCCCACCAGATGCGCGCGGTGCTCGGGCAGCTGGCGGGTGGCGAGGGCGACCTCCAGCGACTCTTCCAGGCCGTTGACCTTGACGCTGGTTTCACCACGGATGCCGAGGCCGTCGAGGAAATGCTCGATCGCCCACGGGCAGTTGCGTGGCAGTACTTCCACCAGATCGCCGGCCAGCCAGCTGCGGGAGGTCGGCGCGGTCAGGCCGAGCAGGAAGACGGGGGATCCGCTGCTGTCCGGGTTCATCAGGTCGCGGCGCACCAGCGTCCAGTTCTCGTAGCTCGGTGCCTGCCAGGTATCGACCGGTGCTTGCCCGGTGATCAGGCCGAGCTGGGTCTGCCAGTGACGCAGGGCGTAAGGATCGCCGCTGTCGACTTCCACCGGGGCGAACAGGGTCTTGCCGCCGTGTTCGCCCAGCCATTGATGCAGGCGTCGGGCGAAACCGCAGAAGTGCTGATACTGACGGTCGCCGAGGCCGAGCACCGCGTAATTGAGGCTGTCGAGGGTCGAGGCGTTCTTCAGCACTTCGCGCTCGAAACCGCGAGCGCTGTCCGGCGCTTCGCCGTCGCCGAAGGTGCTGACCACGAACAGCGCGTTGTTCGATTCGCGCAGATCCTGCTCGCTGACATTCGCCAGCGGCTGCACCTTCACCGGCAATCCGGCCGCCTGTAACTGGCCGGCGGTCTGCCACGCCAGTTGCTCGGCAAAACCGCTCTGGCTGGCGAAACCGATCAGCCACGCCGGTGTATCGCCGGCCGGTTGGTCGAGACCTTTGCGGGCATCCTTGATCTGCTTTTTCTTGCGGCGGCGATCCAGATACAGCAACCAGCCGGTGATGAAGAACAGTGGCATCAACACCGCCGCGACTGTGACGATGATCCGTCCGACCAATCCGAAATAGCTGCCGACATGCAGCGCGTAAATGCTGGTCAGCAATTGCGCCTTGAAGCTTTTGTCGGCGTAGCGGTCGACGCGCTTGACCACGCCGGTGGCCGGGTCGAGGGTGATCTGGTTCAGCGCGCGGTCATGGGGCGAGCTGTCGAGCAGATAGAACACGGTCGCCGGTTGGCCGGCCACCGGCGGCATGCGGATGTTGTAGGAGGCGAGGCCCGGACCTGCGGAACTGTAGATGCTGACCCACATCGCGGCGTAATCGGCAGTCGGCGCCGGGCCTTCGGGGGCCGGGCCACGACCGCCGCGCACGCGCTCGTTTTGCGGCGCATCGGAGAGCAATTTGGTCAGGCCCTTGTTGTACCACTCATAGGACCAGGACAGTCCGGTCAGCGCCAGCAGCAGGTAAACCAGCATGCACCAGGTGCCGAACACCGAGTGCAGATCCCAGTTGAAGCTGCGGCCCTTTTTCTTCCAGTCGAGGGTCAGCCACACGCGCCAGCTGTTCCACTGGCGCGGCCAGCGCAGGTACAGGCCAGACAGGCAGAAGAACAGCAGCATCAGGGTGCAGGCGCCGGTGATGTTGCGGCCGGTATCGCCCATGGCGAGGAACCGGTGCAGTCGCAGCATCAGGCCGAAGAAGTCCTGGCCGGTGGCGTCGCCCTTGAACTCGGCGGTGTAGGGATCGAAGTAGCGCATCTCGCCCCGGCGCTCGCCTTTGGGCGGGGTGAACCAGACGCGGCCGGCGCTGCCGCTTTCGGTCTCGACCGAGAGCATCGAGACTTTCTTGCCCGAGGCCGCTTCGATCTGCGCCACCAGGTCGGCGGGCGGCAGGACGCCAGCGACCTGCTTCTCGACCTGCAACACGGAAGGGTTGAGGGCTTTGAGGATTTCGTCCTGAAACGAATAGGCAGCACCGGTGATGCCCATCAGGGCCAGCACCAGCCCGGCAGTGATGCCAAAAAACCAGTGCAACTGGAACAGGGTTTTCTTCAACACGTCGCTTGCCTTGTCCGTTCGGAAATTGTGTTCACGGCGTGCATTATGCCGTGGCCTATCGAGAAACGTTCTTTATTACGCACAAAAGCCCCGCTCAAATGAATGAACGGGGCCCGGTACTTCCCTCTTCGATCAGAAGTGGAAGTTGGTGCTCAGCAATGCCGTACGGCCCGCCGCCTGGTTGGCGAAGTGAGTCGAGAAGGCCTTGTCGTAGTAGGTTTCGTTGGTCAGGTTCTGCACGTTCAGTTGCAGGTCGACGTTCTTGCTCAGCTTGTACGCAGCCATCGCGTCGTAGCGAACGTAGGAATCGACCATGGTGGTGTTGGCCACGCTGCCGAACACCTCATCCACGTAGAACGCACCGCCACCGATAGTCAGCTTCGGCGTGACCTGGTAAGTGGTCCACAGGCTGGCGCTGTTTTTCGGCGTGTTAGGCAGCTCGTTACCGTTGTTGGCCTTGTTGGCCGGCAGGTCGCCACCGTCAATCTGTTCGCTGTCCATGTAGGCGTAACCGGCGAACACTTGCCACTTGTCGGTGATCTTGCCGCTGGCGGACAGCTCGATACCTTGAACGCGGGTCTTGCCGGCGTTTTCGTACGAGGTGGTATCCACCTGGACACGCGCGTTTTCTTTCTCGGTGCGGAAGATGTCGGCGGTCAGCGACAGGCGATCGTTCAGCAGATCCCACTTGGTACCGATTTCGTAGTTCTTGGTGGTTTCCGGCTCCATGTCGCTCTTGAGCAGGTTGCCGTTGCGATCCGGCGTGCCGCCCAGCGGGTTGCCTTCCTGACCTTCACCCAGGGTGTTGCCCGGCGGAGTGGCCGAGGTGGCGTAGGACGCGTAGATGCTGCCGTTCTCTGCCGGCTTGTAGACGATGCCGAGCTGACCGGTGACGAACTCGCTGGTGTCAGAACCTTTGGAGGTGGTGTTGCCGGCGGCGGTGTAGGTCTTGTAGCCGGTTTCGAAGTGGTCGTAACGCAGGCCCATGTTCACCAGCCATTGCTCGGACAGCTCCAGGGTGTCGAACGCATACAGCGCGTAGGTATCGGACTGGGTGTCGGTGCCGGCGTAGTTGCGCGAGATTGCGCCGTTCCACGGATCGTTCGGGTTCGGGTTCGACAGCGAGGTGCAATTGTAGCCGCTGGCAGCACCGATCAGGCCCGGGTTGCAGTTGGTGGTCACGGCCGAGGTGCGCGGCGTGGTGTCGGTGTTGACGTTGTACGAGGATTTGCTGCTTTCCTCACGGGTGTATTCGACACCGGTGGAGAAGCTGTTCTTGAAGCCGGCGAGGTAGAAGTTGCCGAACAGGTCGGTCTGGTTGGTGGTGGTCTCGGTGTTGCTCACGCGAGTGTTCGCGCGACGCCAGACGCTGCCGTTGTTCACGTTGCCTTTGCTGTCGTCGGGCTGGGTCAGGATGTAATCCTGCATGCTGGTGCCGTGACGCAGGGTGTTCTTGATCGTCAGCGAGTCGCTCAGGTCATGCTCGATGGCGAAGGTCGCGGTGTCGGTGCGGCCCTTGCGGAAGTCGCGATCCAGACCGTAGAAGTTGCTGTGATCGCCGCCGGCGTACGGCTTGTCCGGGTTGGACTTGGTGCGCGCCGCCGAGCCACCGGCCGGAATCGTGTAAGGGATGCCCGAGTCCGGGGTGTCGTTGCTTTCGAGATGGTAGTAGTCGAGGTTGACGCGGGTGTCGGTGCCCAGGCCGAAGGCAAGGGACGGCGCGATGCCCCAACGGTCGTAGTCGACTTTGTCGCGACCGGCGACGTTGCTCTCGTGGCTCATCAGGTTCAGACGGCCGGCAGCGGTGTCGCTGAACTGGTAGTTGCCATCCATCGTGTAGCGTTGGGTCTGGTCGGAGCCCCAGGTGAAACCACCGTCGAACGAGTTGCCCAGGTGCGCTTTCTTGCTCACCAGGTTGATGCTGCCGCCCGCCGCGCCGCGACCGCCGATGGCGGAGTTCGGGCCCTTGCTGACTTCGATGTTTTCCACGGCGAAGATTTCGCGGCTCTGGGAACCGGTGTCGCGCACGCCGTCGAGGTAGGTGTCGCCCTGGGCGTCGAAACCGCGGATGAACGGACGGTCGCCCTGCGGGTTACCGCCTTCACCGGCACCGAAGGTGATGCCCGGCACGGTGCGCAGCGCGTCCTGCATGTTCAGGGCGCCGGTGTCTTTCAGGACTTGTTGCGGGATAACGGTGACCGAGCGCGGGGTATCAACCAGCGGCGCGGTGTACTTGGGCGAGGAGGCTTTCTCGACCTGGTAGGACGTCGAGTCCTGGGCTTCGCCGGTGATGGCGGTGGCGTCCAGGGCGATGGCATTGCCGGTGGCTTTGCTGTCGGTTTTTTCGGCGGCGAACACCATGTGGCCTGCGGAGCCGGCGGTGATCGCCACGCCGATGGCGGAAGCGAGAAGACGTGGTGAACTGACCGGTACTTGTGCTGGTTGACGTGCCATTTTTATTCCCCTCCCCAAGGATTTGAGGCGGCGGAATATAGGGTAAACAGGTATTCGTATCAATTGCGAAACATTACTATTCGCGACAAATTTACATTCTTTACAATTTAACCTTACGGTTTTTACCAGTTCATTCGTCTAGCGGGTTTTACACAGTCAATAAGAATCAATACCATTGCCGCCTCTTTGCCATCAGGTGACATTGCCATGCTGCTGCACATCCCCGGGCTGTTCGCGAAAGACGAAGTGCAGCGTATTCGCGAGGCGCTGGAACAGGCCGACTGGGCCGATGGCAAGATCACCGCCGGCTATCAATCGGCCAAGGCCAAGCACAATCTGCAACTGCCGGAAGGCCATCCGCTGGCCAAGGAAATCGGCGCCGCGATGCTTGAACGCCTGTGGAAAAACCCGCTGTTCATGTCGGCCGCGCTGCCGCACAAAGTATTCCCGCCGTTACTCAACTGCTACTCGGCGGGCGGCAGTTTCGATTTCCACATCGACAACGCGGTGCGTCAGCCCAAGGGCAGCATCGAGCGCGTGCGCACCGATCTGTCGGCCACGCTGTTCTTCAGCGAGCCAGAGGATTACGACGGCGGCGAGCTGGAGATCCAGGACACCTTCGGCACCCAGCGAGTGAAGCTTCCCGCCGGCGACATGGTCTTGTATCCCGGCACCAGCCTGCACAAGGTCAACGCAGTCACTCGCGGCGCGCGTTATGCCTCGTTCTTCTGGACCCAAAGTCTGGTGCGCGAAGACAGCCAGCGAGCCTTGCTGTTCGAGATGGACGGGGCGATCCAGCAACTGACCCAGGACATGCCCGATCACCCTTCGCTGATCCGCCTCACCGGCACTTACCACAACCTGCTGCGTCGCTGGGTCGAGGTGTAAGTGGCGGATTTTCGGTTACGTCGCGAAGAAGTCCTCGACGGCGAACGCCTCACCGCCATGCTCGAAGAGAGTCCTGCCCGCGCAGCGCAGGCAATTCTGCTGGCGGCGGGTGAGGGCGTGCTGGAAGCGCAGGCGCTGCTCGGGCAGATCCTGCTCGATGGTCACGGGATCGCTCAGGACCAGCCGCTGGCCTTGCGCTGGTTTGAGATTGCCGCCGGGCAAGGTCATCTGATGGCGCGCAACATGCTCGGTCGCTGCCATGAGCACGGATGGGGTTGTGTGGCCGACGCAGCGATTGCCGCCCAGCAATATCGCGTTGCAGCGGATGCCGGGCTGGATTGGGCGATGTATAACCTGGCCAACCTGCTGGCAACCGGGCGCGGTGTTGCGGTCGATCATCTTCAGGCCATCGCGCTGTATCAAAGCGCGGCCGAGGTCGGGCATGCCAAGTCGATGAACCTGCTCGGGCGTTATCTGGAGGAAGGGCAGGTGTGTGCGGCGGATCCCGCAGCGGCTCGTGACTGGTATCGACGTTCGGCCGAGGGCGGGGACTTTCGCGGGCAATTCAGCTATGCAGCGGTGCTGGCAGATGAGGGGCGGATCGATGATGCGCTCATCTGGCTGGAGAAAGCGCTGACTGGCGGCAACCTGAATTTCCTGCGCGTGGCCAGCCAGACGCTGGCGAGCGCAACCGATCCGCGAATCCAGGCGCTTGCGCAGGCCTACGCTCACCGTTGCACCGAGTTACAGAACGCCTGAATCGCATCCATAAAAAAGCCCATGACACGTCATGGGCTTTTTGCATTACGCCAGCATCGCTTACACGTAGAACGATTTCAGCGGCGGGAAGCCGTTGAACTCTACCGCGCTGTAACTGGTGGTGTACGCACCGGTCGACAGCCAGTACAGGCGATCACCGATCGCCAGGTTCAGCGGCAGGCCGTACTTGTAGTTTTCGTACATGATGTCGGCGCTGTCGCAGGTCGGGCCGGCGATCACGACTTCTTCCATCTCGCCTTTCTTCTCGGTCCAGATCGGGAACTTGATTGCTTCGTCCATGGTTTCGATCAGGCCGGAGAATTTGCCCACATCGGTATAAACCCAACGCTCGACGGCGGTGCGGGATTTACGCGCGACCAGCACCACTTCACTGACCAGGATGCCGGCGTTGGCAATCAGCGAACGACCTGGCTCCAGGATGATTTCCGGCAGGTCATCACCGAAGTCTTCCTTCAGGAAGCGGATGATTTCTTCGGCGTAGGTTTCCAGGCTGTTGGTGCGGGTGATGTAGTTGGCCGGGAAGCCACCGCCCATGTTGATCAGCTTCAGGTGGATGCCGTCTTCTTCTTTCAGGCGCTCGAAGATCACTTTGACCTTGGCGATCGCCGCGTCCCAGACGCTGATGTCACGCTGTTGCGAACCGACGTGGAACGAGATGCCGTATGGCACCAGACCCAGGTCGCGGGCGAGGATCAGCAGATCCATGGCCATGTCGGTCTGGCAGCCGAACTTGCGCGACAGTGGCCAGTCGGCCGTGGTCGAGCCTTCGGTCAGGATGCGCACGTAAACTTTGGCGCCCGGTGCGGCCTTGGCGATGTTGCGCAGGTCGGCTTCCGAGTCGGTGGCGAACAGACGCACGCCCTTCTCATAGAAGTAGCGAATGTCCTTGGATTTCTTGATGGTGTTGCCGTAGCTGATCTGATCCGCGCTGACGCCTCGGCTCAGCACTTTGTCCAGCTCATAGATCGAGGCGATGTCGAAGCTCGAACCTTTCTCTTTGAGCAGGTCGATGATCTCGACGGCCGGGTTGGCCTTGACCGCGTAGTAGACCTTGGCGAATTCGAAACCGGCGCGCAGGTCATCGTAGGCCTGGGCGATCATCGCGGTGTCGATCACCACGAACGGGGTTTCCTGTTTGTCGGCGAACGCCTTCATTTTCTGAAAGGTTTCGCGCGCGAAATAGTCTTCGACCTGGATCGACATACTTGGGAGCTCCTATTGGCAAACTCGTAAAAACAATGGGTGCGAGGGTGTGTCATCAATGAATTCGCGAGTGCGTTGCGCCTGAGCGCGTGCCAGGCAAGGCGCAGGCCGCCGCTAATGGTCGCTCCCTTCGCAAGGCCTGCAACGCAGCATGGCGCGCGCTCAGGCACAACCCGAAGGGCCGGGCCTGCTTTTGCGCAGGGCTGCGTTGCTCGTCCCTTATTTGGAACAACCAAACTGCGGGCCTCGCGCCTTGCCCTGCGCAAAAGCAGACCCGGCGCACTCGTGAATTCATTGATGACACACCCTCCTGAACGCCCTCCGTATCCCCACTTTGGTTCGCCTACTTCCCAAGGCATGTCGCCGAAAGCAAAAAGGCCATGGGAAATGTAGTCTTTCTTTCCCTTGGCCTTGCTGTCTCGTCGTCAGTACTTGAGCCGGATGGATCGTTTCCAGCATGGACGTTCGGCGCGAACTTTAGGGCGTGAGGGGCCTGAGATCAACTAAAAATGTCGCGTTTTTGCACGCTTCTGACGTGCGTCGCGGATATCACTCTTTGTAGCCGACCGAGATGACGGTCAGATGTTCCGCAATAATTTTCAGGTGTTAAAAATACCTGCACGTTCGACGCTGATGTGTGCCAAGTCTTAGATAAGTGCGTTCACTTCAACATCGGCGACGTTGGCGGCGAGAAGGGGAAATGAGGGGGAAGTTGCTGGTTAATGCTGACATTCGCGGACAGGGTCAGCTTTCTCACGTGTTGATATTTCTTGTCGGCTCTTCGCTTGCAAAAAAATCACGGCTTTCAGGTTCCGGTGGTCGAAAAAAAGGGCTGTCGAACAGCCCTTTTGCGTTTGATCAGGCCACCGCCTCGGCTGGCGACACAATATTGGTCTTCATTCCGCGCGATCGACCCGAACTCAGGTACGCCGCAATCGACTCCTGGGTGACTTCGCCGAGGAACACTCGCTCGGCATCCATCACCGGCAACCATGCCCGATTGAACTCGTACATGCGCGACAACAGGATGCGCAAATGCTCGTCGTATGCCGCCGTGGCGTTGAACTCGCGCAGGAATTGCGCACAGGTGCCGGTCTGACGATGCAGGTCACGACGGCGCACATAACCCAGCGCCTTGTTCTCCGCGTCAGTGACGACGACATAACGACGGTCATGCTCGTCCATCAACTCCAGCGCATCGGCCACCGGGGTTTCCGGGCTCACCGACGGCGCGTTATCCGCCGCATCTTCAGCCTTCACCAGCAGTAGACGCTTGAGGGTGCTGTCCTGACCGACGAAGTTGCTGACAAAGTCGTCCGCCGGATGGGCGAGCAGGGTGTCCGGGTGGTCAATCTGCAACAGTTTGCCGGCGCGGAAGATTGCGATCTTGTCACCGAGCTTGATCGCTTCGTCGATGTCGTGGCTGACCATGATCACGGTCTTGTTCAGCGCACGCTGCATCTCGAAAAACTCGTTCTGGATCATCTCGCGGTTGATCGGGTCGACCGCACCGAACGGTTCGTCCATCAGCAGCAGCGGCGCATCCGCCGCCAGCGCGCGGATCACGCCGATCCGTTGCTGCTGGCCGCCGGACAATTCACGCGGGTAACGATGCAGGTATTGCTTGGGTTCAAGCTTGATCATGCTCATCAGTTCGCGGGCGCGGTCGTGGCATTTCTGTTTGTCCCAGCCGAGCAGTTTCGGCACCACGACGATGTTCTCTTCGATGGTCATGTTCGGGAACAGACCGATCTGCTGGATCACGTAACCGATGTTGCGGCGCAGGGTCACTTCGTCGAGGTCGGTGGTGTCTTCGCCGTTGATCAGGATCTTGCCCGAGGTCGGCTTGATCAGGCGGTTGATCATTTTCAGCGTGGTGCTTTTGCCGCAACCCGATGGCCCGAGGAACACGCAGATTTCGCCTTCATTGACGGTCAGGCTTACCGAGTCCACGGCTTTCACATCTTTGCCGTTGCTTTGGAAGGTCTTGCTGAGGTTTTGAAGTTCGATCATTTGAGGAGTCCTTTTGGAGTCAGCGAACGTTGCAGCCACTGCAAAATGAGGTCGGCGAAGATCGCCAGAAGACTGACCAGCAGCGCGCCGACGATGAGCATCGACATGTCGCTGCGGCTGATGGAGGCGAGGATCAGCACGCCGAGGCCGCCGGCGCCGATGGTTGCGGCAATGGTCATCACGCCGATGTTCATCACCACGGCGGTACGCACGCCGGCGAGGATCACCGGCACTGCGATTGGCAACTCGACCATGCGCAGGCGCTGGCCGAAGGTCATGCCGATGCCGCGCGCGGCTTCACGAATGCCCGGTTCGACGCCGGTCAGGGCGAGGTAGGTGTTGCGCATGATCGGCAGCAGTGAATAAAGGAACACGGCGGTGATCGCCGGCATCGGGCCGAGGCCCTGGCCGAATTTCGAGTAGAACGGCAGCAGCAGGCCGAACAGCGCAATCGACGGCACGGTCAGCAGCACCGTGGCGCTGGCCTGCAAGGGACCGGCGAGGCTCGGGAAGCGCGTCATCAAAATGCCCAGCGGCACGCCGATGAGGATCGCCAGGCTGACGGCGATGCCGACCAGGGTGATGTGCTGCCAGGTCAGGTGCATTACCTGCTGCCAGTCGAGGTGGGAAAAGGCGTTCAAAAATTCCATGACTTTTCCTCCTTTAGTTCAGTGGGTGCTGGCGCAGGAAGTCGGCAGCGACTTTCGACGGGCTCTCGTGATCGACGTCGACCCGCGCGTTGAGCTGGCGCATGGTTTCGTCATCGAACAGTTCGGCCAGCGGCTTGAGTTGCTCGGCCAGTTGCGGGTGGGCGTCGAGGTAGGCCTGACGCACGACTGGCGCGGCGGTGTAGTCCGGGAAGTAATGCTTGTCGTCTTCCAGCAGCTTCAGTCCGAACGCGTTGAGGCGACCGTCGGTGGTGTAGACCAGACCGGCAAACACCTGACCGTTACGCAGCGCGGTGTAGACCAGCCCTGCGTCCATCTGCCGAATGTTCTGGCGGGTCAGGTTCATGTCGTAGAGCTTGACCATGCCGTCCAGACCGTCGGAACGGTTGGCGAACTCGGTGTCCAGCGCGACCAGATGATTGGTTTTGGCTTCAGCGCGCAGCACTTCGTTCAACTGGCTGATGGTGTGGATCTGCGGATATTCCTCGGCCACAGTCTTCGGCAGGGCGAGGGCGTAGGTGTTGCTGAATTTCGACGGCGTGAGCCAGACCAGCCCCTTTTTCGCATCGAGTTCTTTGACCCGGGCGTAGGACTGTGCGCTGTCGAGTTTTTCAGTCACGTGGTTGTAGGCCACCAGCGACACACCGGTGTATTCCCAGAGCATGTCCAGTTGTCCGGTTTCGTGGGCGCTGCGGGCCAGGTTACTGCCCAGGCCACCGGTGATCTGCGCGTCGTAGCCTTTGCTGCGCAGGTATTGCGCGGTGATTTCCGCGAGCAGGGTCTGCTCGGTGAATACACGGGCGCCAAGGCGAATCACCGGTTTGTCGGCGGCTTGGGCGATGCCTGCGAAAAGCAGCACGCAGCCCAGAATCAAACTAAGTCTTTTCATAAATATTCCTTCGCAAAGCCTCAAGACGGGCGCAAACCGCGTTCCAGCCAGAGACGGCTGGCGAGGGTGACCACGCCATCGAGCAGCAGGGCCAGCAGCGCGGTGCACGCGGCGCCGAGCAGCAGTTGCGGCTGATTGTTCAGGGCGATGCCGGGGAAGATCAGGCTGCCGAGGCTGTTGGCGCCGATCAGGAAGGCCAGCGGCGCCGTACCGACGTTGATCGCCAGCGCCACCCGCACACCGCCGACGATGATCGGCACGGCGTTGGGCAGCTCGACTTTCCACAGCACCTGACGCGGCGTCATGCCGATCCCGACGGCGGCTTCTTTCAGCGAACCCTGAACGTTTTTCAGGCCTTCATAGGTGTTGCGCACAATCGGCAAAAGCGAGGCGAGGAACAAAGCGAAGATCGCCGGACCGCTGCCGATGCCGAGAATCCCCAGGGCAATCGCGAGCACGGCCAGCGGCGGCACGGTGTTGCCGATGTTGAAGATCTGCATGAAGCGTTCGGCGCGGCCGACCATGGTCGGGCGGCTCAGGAATATACCGGCGGGAATGCCCACGACCAGGGCGGCCAGCATTGAGGCGAGGACGAGAATCAGGTGAGCTTGCAGGTAAAACAACAAATCGTCGCGGTAGTGTTCGATCGTGTTGATGCCGATCCAGTGGACCAGCAGGGCCAGGAGCGCGATCACCACCGCACCTCCCATCAGCCCTTTGCCATAGCGGATAGCCACAGGCGGACTCCTTTTTTTTAGTCGGCGACCGCTGCTCCGTGTGGCATGCCATGCCTGGCTGCCGGAGTCAGTGTTCGCGAGAAGCAGCTTTTTTTCAGCCCGGCAAAAGCGGTCTGAAAGCCAGCCATGAGCGCAGCCTCGTCAGGCTAACTTGCTGATTTTTCAGCCCCTGACGAAATGTCGTTACAGGGGATGGACGTCTCCGTGCTTTAAAAGGTTCCCATCTGAGGCAGCATTTGGCCACCCTTAATGTGCTCAACGGTTCGGTTATTGAATCGAGTTGGGCTATAATCGCCGCCCTTTTTTGAATCACCGCCAGGCGATTTCCCATGACCAGACAGGCCGCCGAAGTCGCGAAACGCCGCACTTTCGCCATTATTTCCCACCCCGATGCCGGTAAAACCACCATCACCGAAAAGCTCTTGCTGATGGGCAAGGCGATTGCTGTGGCCGGTACGGTGAAATCCCGTAAATCCGACCGCCACGCAACATCCGACTGGATGGAGATGGAAAAGCAGCGGGGCATCTCGATTACTACGTCGGTCATGCAGTTCCCGTATCGCGAACACATGATCAACCTGCTCGACACTCCGGGCCACGAAGACTTCTCCGAAGACACCTACCGCACCCTGACCGCGGTGGACTCGGCATTGATGGTCCTCGACGGCGGTAAAGGCGTAGAGCCACGTACCATCGCGCTGATGGACGTCTGCCGTCTGCGTGACACGCCGATCGTCAGCTTCATCAACAAACTCGACCGTGACATCCGCGACCCGATCGAACTGCTCGACGAAATCGAAGCCGTCCTGAAGATCAAAGCTGCGCCGATCACCTGGCCGATCGGTTGCTACCGCGACTTCAAGGGTGTGTACCACCTGGCCGACGACTACATCATTGTCTACACCGCCGGTCACGGTCACGAACGCACCGAAACCAAGATCATCGAGAAGCTCGATTCCGACGAAGCCCGCGCGCATCTGGGCGACGAGTACGAGCGTTTCCTCGAACAGCTGGAACTGGTGCAGGGCGCCTGCCACGAGTTCAACCAGCAGGAGTTCCTCGACGGTCAACTGACCCCGGTGTTCTTCGGTACTGCATTGGGCAACTTTGGTGTCGACCACGTGCTCGACGCTGTAGTCGACTGGGCCCCGCGCCCGCTGCCGCGCGTAGCCAACGAGCGCACGGTGGAGCCGGTGGAAGAGAAGTTCTCGGGCTTCATCTTCAAGATCCAGGCGAACATGGACCCGAAACACCGCGACCGCATTGCGTTCATGCGTATCTGCTCCGGCAAGTACGAGAAAGGCATGAAGATGCGCCACGTACGTACCGGCAAGGACGTGCGCATCGGCGACGCCCTGACGTTCTTCTCCTCCGAGCGTGAACAGCTGGAAGAGGCGTACGCCGGCGACATCATCGGTCTGCACAACCACGGCACGATCCAGATCGGCGACACCTTCAGCGAAGGCGAAACCCTGGGCTTCACCGGTATCCCGCACTTCGCCCCGGAACTGTTCCGCCGCGTACGCCTGCGCGACCCGCTGAAATCCAAGCAACTGCGCCAGGGCCTGCAACAGCTCGCCGAAGAAGGCGCGACCCAGGTGTTCTTCCCGGAACGCAGCAACGACATCATCCTCGGCGCCGTTGGTGTGCTGCAGTTCGATGTGGTCGCCAGCCGCCTGAAAGAGGAATACAAGGTCGAGTGCTCCTACGAGCCGATCACCGTGTACTCCGCGCGCTGGATCGAATGCAGCGACAAGAAGAAGCTGGAGGAATTCTCCAACAAGGCCGTGGAAAACCTGGCACTGGACGGCGGCGGTCACCTGACCTACCTCGCGCCGACCCGCGTCAACCTGGCCCTGATGGAAGAGCGCTGGCCGGATGTGAAATTCCGTGCGACGCGCGAGCACCACTAAGCGCTGATTGGCTGCACCCAAAACCCCGTCGCGAAAGCTGCGGGGTTTTTTATTGCCGGAAAATACCTGTGGGAGCGCGCCTGCTCGCGATAGCGGATGGTCAGCCGAAGTTGACCGGGCTCATAAATCGCCATCGCGAGCAGGCTCGCTCCCGCAGGAGACCTTCCACATTTAGATGGATTGGGTATAGGCGTTATTTCCAACCAGTCTCTACAGCCACGGCATTTCCAGCTGCTCCACAACGTCCTATCTGGTGAACCCGGCTGTTCGGAACTAGATTTCACAGAGCATCAGCCAGGCATTTGTGTTTCACCTGCGAAGGGATGGAATCGACTATGAAAAACAGGTTGCTACGCGTTCTGCTGCTGTTGAAAGTGATGGTGATGCTGTCCCTCGGCACTGCGACGGCCTGGGCCGAGTGCGAGGATCACGATACCCAGGCCTCCAGCGGGCAGGTGGGGCAAAGCGCGCTGATGCTGGCCAAGTCCGCGTCCGAGCCGGGCGATCAGGGCCAGGGCGGCAGCGCCGACGATGACGATTCGACCACCGATGAGCCGGACTCCGACGATGCGGACGAAGGCGATAGCCAGACGTAGATTACGCGCAAAAGAAAACCCCTTCTTTCCCGATCGATGCGCAATCGGGGCAGAAGGGGTTTGGTCAACTCATCAACAACCCGCCCCGGGAAACGGGGCGGGTTTTTTCATGCCGCGCCGTCGAGGAACTGCTCGGCGTAGTGGCATGCAACCTGACGCGTGTCGAGCTGGCGCAGGACCGGCTCTTCGCTGCTGCAACGCGCGGTGGCGTACGGGCAGCGCTTGTGGAACGCGCAGCCAGGCGGCGGGTTCAGCGGGTTGGGCAGCTCGCCGACGATCTTGATTTTCGGCTTGTCCGGATCCGGATGGATGGTCGGCGTCGCCGACAACAGCGCCTGGGTGTACGGGTGCAGAGGACGGGCATAGATGTCGTGTTTCGGACCGATTTCCACCGGGCGACCGAGGTACATCACCATCACGTCATCCGCCACGTGCTGCACCACCGCCAGGTTGTGCGAGATGAACACGTAACCGGTGTTGAACTCCTGCTGCATGTCCATGAACAGGTTCAGCACCTGCGCCTGGATCGACACGTCCAGCGCCGAGGTCGGTTCGTCCGCCACCAGCACTTTCGGTTGCAGCATCATGGCGCGGGCCAGCGCGATACGCTGACGCTGACCACCGGAGAACATGTGCGGGTAACGCTGATAGTGCTCGGGACGCAAGCCGACCTGCTTCATCATCGCCTGGACTTTCTCGCGACGCTCGGCAGCCGAGAGGTTGGTGTTGATCAGCAGCGGCTCGGCCAGCTGATCACCGATTTTCTGCCGTGGGTTCAACGATGCGTACGGGCTCTGGAACACCATCTGCACGTCTTTGCGCAGTTGCTTGCGCTGGGCCTTGTCGGCGCCGGCCACTTCCTGCCCGGCGATTTTCAGAGAGCCGGACGACGGCTCTTCGATCAGGGTCAGGGCGCGGGCGAGGGTGGATTTGCCGCAGCCCGATTCACCGACGACGGCGAGGGTCTTGCCGGCTTCCAGCTCGAACGACACGCCGTTGAGGGCGCGCACGGTGGCGTGGCCCTTGAACAGGCCACGGGAGACTTCGTAGTGACGGGTCAGGTCGCGGGCGGTAAGTACGACGGCCATTACGCCACCTCCTGGTTCAACGGATAGAAGCAGCGGGCGAGGCTGTGGCTTTTCGGGTCAAGGGTCGGACGCTGCGCGCGGCAGCTGTCCTGGACGTACGGGCAGCGCGGCGACAGCAGGCAGCCTTGCGGGCGGTCGTAACGGCCGGGAACGATGCCCGGCAGTGTGGCCAGACGCTCGGCCCCTTGGCTGTGTTCCGGAATCGCCTTGAGCAGCGCTTCGCTGTACGGGTGGGCCGGGATGTCGAACAGCTGCGGCACCTGGCCGACTTCAACGGCTTGACCGGCGTACATCACGCACACGCGCTGGGCGGTTTCGGCTACCACGGCGAGGTCGTGGGTGATCAGCACCAGGCCCATGTTCTGCTCTTTCTGCAACGCCAGCAGCAGGTCCATGATCTGCGCCTGAATCGTCACGTCGAGTGCTGTGGTCGGTTCGTCGGCGATCAGCAGTTTCGGCTCGCCGGCAATCGCCATGGCAATCGCCACACGCTGGCTCATGCCGCCTGACAGTTGGTGCGGATAGGCGTCCATACGGCTGGCGGCACCCGGGATTTCGACTTTTTCCAGCAGTTCGATCGCACGTTTACGCGCTTGCTTGCCGGACATTTTCAGGTGCAGGCGCAGCACTTCTTCGATCTGGAAACCGACGGTGTAGCTCGGGTTCAGCGCGGTCATCGGGTCCTGGAACACCATCGCCAGGTCTTTGCCGACGATCTGCCGACGCTGGCGGTTGTTCAGCTTGAGCATGTTCTTGCCGTCGAAGCTCAGCGAGTCGGCGGTGACGATGCCTGGGTGCTCGATCAGGCCCATCAGCGCCATCATGGTCACGGACTTGCCGGAACCCGACTCGCCCACGATCGCCAGGACTTCGCCCTTGTCGACTTTCAGGTCGAGGCCGTCGACGACCGGGGTGGCGTTCTTGTCGCCGAAGCGAACGTTGAGATTCTTGATTTCTAACAGTGACATGGGAATCTCCTCAGGCGGCGTTCTTGAGTTTCGGGTCCAGCGCATCGCGCAGGCCGTCGCCCATCAAGTTGATTGCCAGCACGCTGAGCAAAATGGTCAAACCAGGCAGACTCACCACCCACCAGGCGCGTTCGATGTAGTCGCGGGCCGAAGCCAGCATGGTGCCCCACTCGGGGGTTGGCGGCTGGACGCCGAGGCCGAGGAAGCCCAGGGCGGCGGCATCGAGGATCGCCGAGGAGAAGCTCAGGGTCGCCTGAACGATCAGCGGTGCCATGCAGTTCGGCAGCACGGTGATAAACATCAGGCGTGGCAGACCGGCACCGGCCAGGCGCGCGGCGGTCACGTAGTCGCGGTTCAGCTCACCCATCACGGCGGCACGGGTCAGACGCACGTAGGACGGCAAGGACACCACGGCAATCGCGATCACGGTGTTGATCAGGCCTGGGCCGAGGATGGCGACGATCGCCACGGCCAGCAGCAGCGACGGCAGGGCCAGCATGATGTCCATCAGACGCATGATGGTCGGGCCGACCACTTTCGGGAAGAAACCGGCGAACAGACCCAGCAGGATCCCCGGGATCAGCGACATCACCACCGACGACAGACCGATCAGCAGCGACAGGCGCGAACCCTGGATCAGACGCGACAGCAGGTCGCGACCCAGTTCATCGGTGCCGAGCAGGAACTGCATCTGCCCGCCTTCGAGCCACGCCGGCGGCGTCAGCAGGAAGTCGCGGTATTGCTCGCTCGGGTTATGCGGGGCGACCCACGGCGCGAAGATCGCGCAGAAAATCACCAGCAGCATGAACAGCAGGCCGGCGACGGCGCCCTTGTTCTTGGCGAAGGCCTGCCAGAACTCTTTGTACGGGGACGGGTACAGCAGACTTTGATCCACGGCGGTGGCGGCGGTGACTACTGAGGAAGTTGGAGTGCTCATGGGTATTGACCTCAGCGCTGATGACGGATGCGTGGGTTGGCAAAGCCGTAGAGGATGTCCACCACGAAGTTGACCAGAATCACCAGGCAGGCGATTAACAGGATGCCGTTTTGCACAACCGGGTAGTCCCGGGCGCCGATGGCTTCGATCAGCCATTTACCGATGCCGGGCCAGGAGAAGATGGTTTCGGTCAGGACCGCACCGGCCAGCAGGGTGCCGACTTGCAGGCCGACCACGGTCAGTACCGGGATCAGCGCGTTGCGCAGGCCGTGCACGAACACCACGCGCGACGGCGACAGGCCTTTGGCCTTGGCGGTGCGGATGTAGTCTTCACGCAGTACTTCGAGCATCGACGAACGGGTCATCCGCGCGATCACCGCCAGCGGAATGGTACCCAGCACGATGGCCGGCAGGATCAGGTGGTGCAGGGCATCGAGGAAGGCGCCCATGTCATCGGCCAGCAGGGTGTCGATCAGCATGAAACCGGTGCGCGGCTCGATGTCGTAAAGCAGGTCGATCCGCCCGGACACCGGGGTCCAGCCCAGGCTCACCGAGAAGAACATGATGAGGATCAGACCCCACCAGAAAATCGGCATCGAATAACCCGCGAGGGAGATGCCCATCACCCCGTGGTCGAACAGGGATCCTCGCTTGAGGGCCGCGATCACCCCGGCCAGGAGGCCCAGGATGCCGGCGAACAGCAGGGCGGCCATGGACAGTTCCAGGGTCGCCGGGAAGAGGGAGGTGAACTCGGTCCATACGCTCTCACGGGTGCGCAGGGATTCGCCGAGATCGCCGTGGGCCAGTTTGCCGATGTAGTCCAGGTACTGGGCGTACAGCGGTTTGTTCAGACCGAGGCGTTCCATTGCCTGAGCGTGCATTTCGGGGTCGACCCGACGTTCGCCCATCATCACTTCCACGGGGTCGCCGGGAATCATGCGAATCAACGCGAAAGTCAGCAAGGTGATGCCGAAAAACGTGGGGATCAATAACCCCAGTCGGCGGGCAATAAAACTAAACATCGTGTGTGGTACCTCATCAGCCGGTTAGGCGTGCCCGGCGACCCTGGGGTCAGGATCGCCGGGAGTTTCTTATCTACTTCACCTGGGTGGTGGCGAAGTTATTGGTTGTCAGAGGGCTGATGTGATAACCCTCTACGTTGTTGCGCATTGCGGTGAACATGCGGGTGTGGGCCATGCTGATCCACGGTTGGTCCTGATTGAACAGCACTTGAGCCTGCTCATACAGCCTGGCGCGTTCGGCCGGATCTACTTTAGCCCGTGCTTCGTCGAGCAGGGCCTGGAATTTCTCGTTGCACCAGCGAGCGTAGTTTTCGCCGTTCTTGGCCGCTTCGCAACTGAGCATAGGCGTCAGGAAGTTATCCGGGTCGCCGTTGTCGCCCGCCCATCCGGCCGAAACCATGTCGTGCTCGCCGGCCTTGGCGCGTTTGAGCATCTCGCCCCATTCCATCACGCGGATGTCGATCTTGATCCCGACTTTCGCCAGGTCGGCCTGCATCATCTGCGCGCCGAGCATCGGGTTCGGGTTGGTCGGGCCGCCGCCGTTGCGGGTGAACAGAGTGAACGTGGTGCCTTCCGGTACACCGGCTTCCTTGAGCAGGGCGCGGGCCTTGTCGAGGTCTCGTGGCGGGTTTTTCAGCTCGTGGTTGTAGCCCAGCAGGGTCGGCGGGTACGGGTTGACCGCCACGCTGGCGTTGCCTTTGCCGAACAGGGCGTTGACGTAGGCTTCCTTGTCGAAGGCGATGTCGATCGCTTTGCGCACCCGCACGTCGCTGATGTACTTGTGCTGGGTGTTCATGGCGATGTACGAGACGGTCATCGCGTCCATTTCATCGACTTTCAGGTTGCTGTCTTTCTTGATGCTCGGGATGTCATCCGGTTTCGGATACAGCGCGATCTGGCACTCATTGGCCTTGAGCTTCTGCAAACGCACGTTGTTGTCGGTGGCAATCGCCAGGATCAGCGCGTCAGCCGGCGCCTTGCCGCGGAAGTAGTCCGGGTTGGCCTTGAAGCGTACCTGGGCGTCCTTGGCGTAACGCTGGAAGATGAACGGGCCGGTGCCGACCGGTTTGCTGTTCAGGTCGCCGGTCTTGTTGGCCTTGAGCAACTGGTCGGCGTATTCGGCCGAATAGATCGAGGAGAACGCCATGGCGATGTCGGCCAGGAACGGCGCTTCGCGACGGGTCAGGGTGAACTTGACGGTGTTGTCGTCGACTTTCTCGACGCCTTTCAGCAGTTCCTTGAAGCCCATGCTTTCAAAGTACGGAAAGCCCACGCTCGACAGCTTGTGCCACGGGTGATTCGGGTCCAGCTGACGCTGGAAACTCCAGACCACGTCGTCGGCGTTCATGTCGCGGGTCGGCTTGAAATATTCGGTGGTGTGAAACTTGACGCCTTTGCGCAGGTGGAACGTGTAGGTCAGGCCGTCTTCGCTGATGTCCCAGGACTCGGCCAGCGCCGGAATCACTTCGGTGGTGCCGGGCTTGAAGTCCGCCAGACGGTTGAAGATGGTTTCGGCCACCGCGTCGGCAGTGACTGCAGTCGTGTACTGGACCATATCGAAGCCTTCCGGGCTGGCTTCGGTGCAGACCACCAAGGGTTTGGCCGAGACGCCGACAGCGACACTCAGCAACGCAGCCGCGATGGCCGCACGTAGGGGAAGCATTTTCATCAAGAACCCTCTGCAATCGGTTGAAGACAAAAAGCCGAACGGCCGACTCGTCACTGAGTCAGCCGTCGGCTGGCGGTTTTTACAGGATGTTGAATGGAATGGTGGTCACGAGACGGAACTCGTTGATGTTGCCGTCAGCCTGGTGTTCGCTGGCGCGGTGAGTGGTGTACGTCGCGCGAATCGCAGTGGCCTTGAGCGGGCCGCTCTGCACGGCGTAGGAAGCACCGATGCCGTATTCGTAGTGCGATTCGCCGTCCATCAGGCTCAGGTCGCCGCGCTTGTCATCTGGAATGGTGTAAGCCGTGCCACGGTAGTGAGTACCGTCAATGCCCCAGCCGCGAGCCTGATAGATGTTGAACTTCAGGCCTGGTACGCCGTATTCGGCCATGTTGATGCCGTAGGCGATCTGGAAGGATTTCTCGTTCGGGCCGTTGAAATCCGACAGCAGGGAGTTGGCCAGGTAGATGCCGTTGGTTTCATGCAGGTAGTCGAAGTACTCGTTACCGTTCACTTGCTGGTACGAGAAGGTCAGGCTGTGGGCCTGGTGAGTCAGGCCGAGGGACAACGAGTAGGTATCGTTGTCGATGTTGCCCATCAGTTTTTTGCCTTCGTCGACGGTCTTGTAGTAGTTCAGACCGGTGGTCAGGCTCAGGACCTGGCTGTCACCCAGTTCGTGGGTACCGCCGAAGTAGTACTGATTCCAGAAGTCTTCGACGTTGGCGACGTACAGGCTGGTTTTCAGGCTTTTGAGCGGCTGATAGTTCACGCCCGCGGTGTAGACCTTGTCGGTTTCTTCGCCGTTGGCGCCGTATTCGGAACGGAATTTCGACAGGCTCTGCTCGGTACGTGGCGAGACGCGGTCGAAACCGGCGAGGTCGAACGACAGGTTGTTCAACTCCTCGCTATGCAGACTGATCCCTTCAAAGCTCGAAGGCAGCGGACGGTTGCCGATAACATCGACAATCGGCGTGCTGAAGTTCTGGCGACCTGCGGTCAACGTGGTGTTCGACACGCGGAACTTGACGTTAGCCAGACCCAGTTTGCTCCACTGGTCGACCGCATCACCGTCGGAATGGGCGAGGGTGCGGTTGGAGCCGCCGGCGATATCCTTGCGGTCACGGTCGAGAACGATGGCGTTGTAAGCGGCCACTTCAGTGCTCACGCCAACGGTGCCTTGGGTGAAGCCCGAGGTGTAGTTGACGATGGTGCCCTGAACCCAGTTGATACGACGCGGGGTCTTTGTTCTGACCACTGGCGAGGTGTCTTTGTCGCTGTTTTTCACGTAACTGAAACTGTCGTCACGACGACGCAGTTCGTTGGCATACCAGTTACGCGTTGTGCCGCCCAGGCTTTGTCCATCGATAAAGCCTTTGGCCTCGCTTTGGGCGCTGCTGCCGGCCAATGTGGTAGGGACGAACTCCTGACTTGCAGGTTCTGCGTACGCCGTGGCGGTGATGCTGCTGATGGCCAGGGCCAGTATCGCGGTGCTGCTCAGTTTCATGGGTGAAGCTCCTTTACTTTCTTTTTATGCCGGCTTTTTTGGGTTGGCCGGTTATTGGTTTAGAACTCATTCACACATCGCAAACGTTTGCAAAAGGCCTGATAGGCGAGTTTCGGCAAAGCGCTTGCGTGAGGGGGTAGACGGCCCCCTCAGCATTGCGGCTAATCGGTTTTTTGTTTAATCGATGCTGACACCCGAAAAAACGTTGCGACCGAACGGGCTCACCTTGAACCCTTCGACTTTGGTGCTCAGTGGCTGGTTGACCGTCGAGTGAGCGACAGGCGTGATCGGCACCTGCTGCTTGAGCAGTTGCTGGGCCTGTTTGTAGAGCACGGTGCGCTGGTCGCGGTCGGTGACGACCTTCGCCTGTTTGATCAGCTTGTCGTAAGCCGGATCGCACCACATGGAGTAGTTGTTGCCGCCGATGGCGTCGCAGCTGTAGAGCGTGCCGAGCCAGTTGTCCGGATCCCCGTTGTCACCGGTCCAGCCGATCAGGCTGATGTCGTGCTCGCCATTCTTGGTGCGCTTGATGTACTCGCCCCATTCGTAGCTGACGATTTTCACTTTCAGACCGATCTTGGCCCAGTCGGCCTGGAGCATCTCGGCCATCAGTTTGGCGTTCGGGTTGTACGGACGTTGTACCGGCATCGCCCACAGGGTGATCTCGGTGCCTTCCTTGACGCCGGCAGCCTTGAGCAGCTCTTTGGCTTTTTCCGGGTTGTAGGCGGCGTCCTTGATGGTGTCGTCGTAGGACCATTGGGTCGGCGGCATGGCGTTGACGGCCAGTTGGCCGGCGCCTTGATAAACAGCGTTGAGAATCCCCTGTTTATTCACCGCCATATCCAGCGCCTGACGCACTTCGAGCTGGTCGAACGGCTTGTGGCGCACGTTGTAGGCGATATAGCCGAGGTTGAAGCCTGGTTTCTCGATCAATTGCAGTTTCGGGTCGTTCTTCAGTGCCGGCACATCGGCCGGACGCGGGTGCAGGGTGACCTGACATTCACCGGCCTTGAGCTTCTGCACACGTACCGAAGCGTCGGTATTGATCGCGAAAATCAGGTTCTTCAGCTTCACCCGGCTCTGATCCCAGTAATGCGGGTTGCCGGTGTAGCGGATGTTCGAGTCTTTCTGGTAGCTCTTGAACACGAACGGCCCAGTGCCGATCGGCTTCTGGTTGATGTCGCTCGGCTTGCCCTCGGCCAGCAGCTTGTCGGCGTATTCGGCAGACAGGATGGCGGCGAAGCTCATGGCGATGTTCTGGATGAACGCGGCGTCGACGCTGTTGAGCGTGAACTGCACGGTCAGCGGCCCGGTCTTTTCGACCTTGGCGATGTTCTTGTTGAGGCTCATCCCGTTGAAATACGGGAACTCGGTCGGATAAGCCTTACGGAATGGCTGTTGCGGATCGAGCATGCGGTTAAACGTGAACAGCACGTCGTCGGCGTTTAGATCGCGTGTAGGTTTGAAGTATGGCGTTGTATGAAACTTCACACCTTCACGCAGGTGAAAGGTGTACTTGAGACCATCCTCGGAAATATCCCAGCTGGTTGCCAGGCCCGGTACGACATTGGTCGCGCCTTTTTCGAACTCGGCCAGTCGGTTGTACAGCGGTTCGGCGGCGTCGTTATCGGTCGCTGTCGTGTACTGCGCGGTATCGAAACCGGCCGGACTGCCTTCGGAGCAGAACACCAGACTGTTGCTGGCGGCGTCACTGGCGGACGTGGCGGCCAACAGGCCGGCGCCCAGCAATGCGGAAAAAACCAAGGTATGGCGCATGACGCTCCCTCTTTTTTTAGTGTTTTTCAATGCGCCGCGATCCCGTCCAGGGATGTGGTGGCGGCATTGAGCTCAAACCAATACGGCAGCAAAACCGATAGCCCACGCAGTCACTGGTCAGAACCCGACGGTAGGGGCCGTGGGTCTGGCAGTAAATGCGCTGAGTCCTAAAGACTCGTAGGAAAAGGCAACACGTCCTGAACCAACCCAGTAAGACGGGGCGGAAAAGGTTGTAGGCAAATTCCTGACTTCTCGGCAAAAAAAACAGCGGCGACGCTGAACACGTCGCCGCTGCTTCTTTTATTTGCTGACGCTGACGCCGTAGAAGGAGTTCAAGCCGAATGGGCTGATCTTGAAGTCCTGCACGTTGGCGCGCATGGGTTGATACACCGTCGAGTGAGCGATAGGTGTCATAGGGACTGCATCTTTGAGGACGTGCTGCGCCTCTTTGTAGAGTTCGGTGCGCTTGGCCTGGTCAGTGGTGCGCTTGGCTTCTTTCACGAGGCCGTCGAATTTCTTGTCGCACCATTTGGAGAAGTTGTTGCCACTCAGGGAGTCGCAACCAAACAACACGTTGAGCCAGTTGTCCGGATCACCATTGTCACCGCTCCAGCCAATCAGCATGCCCTGGTTCTCGCCACCTTTGGAACGCTTGATGTACTCGCCCCACTCGTAGCTCTGAATCTTCACGTTCAGACCGATTTTCTTCCAGTCGGACTGGAGCATTTCGGCCATCAGTTTGGCATTCGGGTTGTACGGACGCTGAACCGGCATCGCCCACAGGACGATCTCGGTACCTTCCTTGACGCCGGCTTCCTTGAGCAGCTGTTTGGCTTTCTCAGGATCGTACTTGGCGTCCTTGATGGTGGTGTCGTAGGACCACTGGGTCGGCGGCATGGCGTTGACGGCCAGTTGGCCCGCACCCTGGTAAACCGAGTCGATGATCTGTGGCTTGTTCACCGACATGTCAAGTGCCTGACGCACGCGCAGGTCAGCCAGCGGGTTCGGCTCGTTGCTACCCTTGACCTTGTCCATCACGTTGTAGGCGATGTAGCCCAGGTTGAAACCAGCCTGGTCAGGCATCTTCAGCGCAGGATCGGCTTTCAGTGCCGCGAGGTCGGCCGGACGAGGGAACAGGGTGACCTGGCACTCGTTCTTTTTCAGCTTCTGGATACGTACCGACGGGTCGGTGGTGATGGCGAAGATCAGGTTGTCGATCTTCACGTCTTCAGGCTTCCAGTAGTCCTTGTTCCCGGTGTAGCGGATGTTGGAGTCTTTCTGGTAGCTCTTGAACACGAACGGACCAGTGCCGATCGGCTTCTGGTTGATGTCGGCAGCCTTGCCTTCTTTCAGCAGCTGGGCTGCGTACTCGGCGGACTGGATCGACGCGAAGCTCATGGCCATGTTCTGGATGAACGCGGCGTCGACTTCTTTCAGAGTGAACTTGACGGTGTGGTCGTCGACTTTATCGATCTTGGTGATGTTGGTGTCCATCCCCATGTCGGTGAAGTACGGGAATTCGGTCGGGTACGCCTTACGGAACGGGTCATCCTTGTTAATCATGCGATTGAAGGTGAACAGCACGTCGTCGGCGTTGAACTCACGAGTCGGCTTGAAATACGGGGTGGTGTGGAACTTGACGCCTTCACGCAGGTGGAAGGTGTAAGTCAGGCCGTCATCAGAAATGTCCCACTTGGTCGCCAGACCAGGAATCACGGCGGTACCGCCACGCTCGAACTGGGTCAGACGGTTGAACATGGTTTCGGCTGAGGCGTCGAAGTCGGTTCCGGTGGTGTATTGGCCTGGATCGAAACCGGCCGGGCTGCCTTCGGAGCAGAACACCAGGTTAGTCGCAGCGGTGGCGAAAGGTGCGGAGGCTAACAAGCCTGCGCCGACTAAAAACGGAATGACCGCGTGTTTAAGCATGTTGGCCTCATGATTTGTTGTCATTTTTTAGTTGTGAGGTACGACCTCGTGAGTCGTGCCTGCGGATACTTATGCAGGGCCCATACCCAATGCAAGATCCAGAGCGCTCGGCGGCGTCAAAGCGTGGCACGAACGTACCTTAATGTCGCATCCGTATAACTTCTGACGCATTTGACCGTTTGCGGACGGTTTTTACGGTGCAAACGAAGCCCCAAAACGGTGCATTGGTCACGTTGTGCGCGCCGGATTGGGGCCGGGTGTTACTTATTTATACCCACGCCATAGAAGGGGGTTAGACCGAACGGGCTGATCTTGAAGTCAGTGACTTCCTTGCGCAGCGGCTGGAACACCGTGGAGTTGGCGATCGGCGTGATCGGTACCTGCTGTTTAAGGATGAGTTGCGCCTGTTGATACAGTTTTACCCGCTGCGATTTATCGGTGGACACCTTGGCCTGCTGCACCAGCTTGTCGTAGGCCGGGTCGCACCATTTGGCGTAGTTGCTGCCCTTCACCGCCGCGCAGCTGTAAAGCACGCCCAGCCAGTTGTCCGGGTCGCCATTGTCACCGGTCCAGCCGTAGATCATCGCGTCGTGTTCGCCATTCTTGGCGCGCTTGATGTACTCGCCCCATTCATAGCTGACGATGTTGGCCTTGATACCGATCTTCTCCCAATCCTGCTGGATCATCTGTGCCGACATCCGCGCATTCGGGTTCGAGGCGCGTTGCACGGTCATGGCCCAGAGGTTGATGGTTGTACCCGGTGCAACCCCGGCTTCCTTGAGTAGCGCCCTGGCTTTCGCAGGGTCGTGCGGTGCGTCTTTTATGTTCGGATCGAACGACCATTGCGCTGGCGGCAAGGCGTTTTGCGCCAGCTGCCCGGCACTCTGGTAAACCGCCTTGATGATCGCCGGTTTGTCGATCGCCATGTCGAGTGCCTGGCGCACTTTGAGCTGATTCAGCGGCGGATGGGTGGTGTTGTAGGCGAGGAAGCCGAGGTTGAAACCGGCCTGTTTCAGCACCCGCAGATTCGGGTCTTTTTCCATCACTTCGATGTCGGCCGGGCGCGGGTAGCCGCTGACCTGGCATTCGCCGGTCTTGAGCTTTTGCAGGCGAACGGCGGCATCCGGGGTGATCGAGAACACCAGGTTGTCGAGCTTCACGTCCTCGGGTTTCCAGTAGTCCTTGTTCGCCGCGTAGCGGATCTGCGCGTCCTTCTGATAGCGCTTGAACACGAACGGGCCGGTGCCGACCGGTTTCTGGTTGAGGTCTGCTGCTTTGCCTTCCTTCAGCAATTGGGCGGCGTATTCGGCCGATTGCACCGAGGCGAAGCTCATGGCGAGGTTTTGCACGAAGGCGGCGTCGACGTTGTTCAGGTTGAAGCGCACGGTGTTTTCGTCGAGCTTTTCCACGGATTTGATCGTGGTGTTCAGGCCCATGTCGGTGAAGTACGGGGATTCGGCGGGGTAGGCCTTGCGGAAGGCGTTCTCCGGATCGAGCAGGCGCTGGAAGGTGAACAGGACGTCGTCGGCGTTGAAGGTGCGGGTGGGGGTGAAGTAGTCGGTGGTGTGGAATTTTACGTTTTGGCGCAGGTGGAAGGTGTATTGGAGGCCATCCGGGCTTACGTCCCAATTGGTCGCCAGGCCGGGTTCGATTTCGGTGCCGCCGCGTTTGAATTGGGTGAGGCGGTTGAAGACTGTTTCGGCGGAGGCGTCGAAGTCGGTGCCGCTTGTGTACTGGCTGGGGTCGAAGCCTGCGGGGCTGGCTTCTGAGCAGTAGACGAGGGTTGTTGCTGCGTTGGCGATTGGGGTTATGGCGGTCAGGGCCAGGGTGATCAGGAGTGGTTTTAGGGTGGATCTATGCATGTGTGGCCCGTGGGTTTTTAGGT
Organism: Pseudomonas sp. 9.2(2024); assembly: GCF_039695385.1. Taxonomy (NCBI): domain Bacteria; kingdom Pseudomonadati; phylum Pseudomonadota; class Gammaproteobacteria; order Pseudomonadales; family Pseudomonadaceae; genus Pseudomonas; species Pseudomonas sp. 9.2(2024). The sequence continues at coordinate 1,217,346 of NZ_CP155585.1, forward strand.
GGTTGTTGTTTGAGGTTAGCGGGGATTTGAGGGGGATCGGAAATATCGTTTTTTGAAGGGATGCGTCTATCTCGGTATATCTGGGGTGATTGGGTGTATATCCGTTGCTGCGGTAACGGCTTCTTAGGGTTCCGCCCTTACGGCGGGTCACTTTTTACAAACGCCTAAAAAGTAACCAAAAACGCTTGCTCCTGCGTTCGGCCCCTCGCTAAGGCTCGGGGTTCCTTCGCTCCGGGATTTATCCGGGGGGCATCGCCTACGGTTTGCTTCGCTGCACCTCCTCTCGATGTGTTTGGCTTCGCCAAACGGTCGCTGCGCTCCCACCTCCGGATAAATCCCTCCACTCAGCCTTCCGACGTCGCCCGTGGATCAAGATCAAAAGCTGCAGCCGAGCTAACGCTCATCCTGTTGAGTGGTGGTGGGGCAACAGCTAGAGCGGTTTGTGTGCTTTTCGGATTTTGAATTCACCTTCGATATCTCACGTCGGCGTATTTCATTTAAACGACGCGGTCAGTCCCCTCTCCCTCCGGGAGAGGGCTAGGGTGAGGGCAGCTTTTGATCGTTCCCACGCTCCGCGTGGGAATGTAGCCCGGGACGCTCCGCGTTCCATTTTCGAATGTTTAAAGATGTGTGGGATTCACCGAACCTTCCCACAATGTTTTCAGGTTGTCCGTCGGAAGCACGATCCCTAGTCTTTGGTTGTCGCAGAAGACTCTGCGATCGGGAGGTGAGATTCCCGGTTACTGAATTTGGAAACCAGAGCAAGCCGCCCCATAATCGCCGCCAGTTCATGCTGTCGGCAGTTCTTTATGGCGGCTATGTACGGGCGGATTTCGGTCCGGCCGGGTTGGTTTCCTTACCGGTAATCTCACTCCGTACATAGTTGCCACCTCATTTCTCGAGTGAGATCGGAAATGAGTGGCGCAAATTCATAAGGAAATGCTCCATGAACAAGCCCGTACCCGACCCACCCCTCGAATCACCAACGCCCCTCGAAGAAGCCATGCGCGCCGAAGACCTCGCCCGCAACCGCGAAGCCATCAAACGCGCCCTCGACTATTACCTGTGCCCCAACCCTTCCAAACCGCGCCCGAGCACGATGTACATGGTCACGCCCAACGTCGACACCGAAAGCCTGCTGGCCAACGCCTGCGAATCCCTGGCCTCGGCCAATACCATCGCCAGCAATTTCGCCAATGAGCTTTCGGGCCCGCAGCGCAGTACGGCGCTCGGCATCCAGCAGATCATCATGCTGGCCGAGCTCGCAGTGAACCGCGCGCTGGACCGGGTTGATCCGCAAACCTGACAACACAAATCCCAGGTATAAAAAAACCGGCGATCATCACTGATCGCCGGTTTTTCATTCAGTCGTCATTCAATCACTGCATCAACACTTCAATCGAGCCATCAGCGGTCAGGCTGACCTGGCTGGTGCCGGCTTCGACTTCAGGCGTGACCGGTGCTGCGTCCATGCCGGCGGCTTTCATCATGATCGGGGCGCGCATGTACGGTTGTGGGAAGCCGTTGCTGTTGAGGTTCAGGTTGACGATTTTGTAGCCCTTGCCGCCCAGGGCGTCGGTGGCCAGTTGGGCGCGGGCCTTGAAGGCGGTGACGGCTTCTTTCAGCAGTTTGTCTTCGCTGGCCTTGCGGGTCGGGTCGGCGATGGCGAAGTCCATGCCGCCCATTTTCAGGTCGTTCAGCAGCTCACCGGTGAGTTTGGACAGGGCGGCGAAGTCGGCGCTTTCCAGGCGCAGCTCGGCGCGTTCGCGCCAGCCGGTGATTTTCTGGCCTTTGGTGTCGTAGATCGGGTAGCTGTTGCGGCTGCCCTGGCGCAGGGTGATGTCTTTGACTTGCTTGGCCTGGGCCAGGGCCTTGTTCATGGTGGTGCTGACGTCGGCGGCGAGTTTGGCTGGGTCGGTGTTCTGTTCTTCGGTGTAGAGGGTCACGATCATCAGGTCGCGGGCCACTTCCTGGCTGACTTCGGCGCGCAGGGAAATCTGGTTGTAGTGCAGCTCATCGGCGGCCAGGGCCGGAAGGCTGGCGATGCTGCCGACGGTCAGGGCGAGAAGGGCGGCGCTGCGGCGAAATGTGTGCATGAAAGCTCCTTGATGAGGGCGCAGGTGATGGTTCGGGGGCCTGCGTGAAACCATCAGACTCTAGCTTTTATGATCCGGTTCGCCCAGTTACAACTTCTATACAGATGGGCCTTATAGCCGCCGCGACGCTTTTTGCCATGTGGTCGTTTGCCGCACTTTCGCCTCTCAAGCCCGCGCCTTGGTTATACTCCGTGCGATCCGCCTGGAGCGCTCATCAGGAGAGCTCATGCTCGCCCCCGTACAACTGACTTCCGCCACTCGCCAGAACCTCTGGCGGCTGACTTTCATCCGCACCCTGGTGCTCGCCGCGCAGGCCGGCTCCGTGGGCCTGGCCTACTGGCTGGATCTGTTGCCGTTGCCGTGGGTGCAACTGGTGATGACCCTCGGCTGTTCGATTCTGCTGTGTGTGTTCACCGCCGTGCGCCTGCGCACTTCGTGGCCGGTCACCGAGCTCGAATATGCGTTGCAACTGGCCTGCGATCTGGTTATCCACAGTGCCTTGCTGTATTTCTCCGGTGGCTCGACCAACCCGTTCGTTTCGTATTATCTGGTGCCGCTGACCATCGCTGCGGTGACGCTGCCATGGCGTTATTCGGTGGTGCTGTCGGGCATTGCGCTGGCCTTGTATACATTGATGCTGACGCACTTCTATCCGCTGGAAACCCTGCCGGTGGCCCGGGAGAACCTGCAGATTTACGGCATGTGGCTGAGCTTCGCTCTTGCAGCCGCGGTGATTACGTTTTTCGCCGCGCGGATGGCTGAAGAGCTGCGCCGGCAGGAAGAATTGCGTGCGATCCGGCGGGAAGAAGGCCTGCGCGATCAGCAATTGCTGGCCGTTGCGACTCAGGCCGCCGGTGCCGCCCATGAACTGGGCACACCGCTGGCGACCATGAGCGTGTTGCTCAATGAAATGCAGCAGGACCACCACGATCCGATGCTTCAGGAAGACCTGAAGGTGCTGAAGGATCAGGTGAAGCTCTGCAAGGAGACCCTGCAACAACTGGTGCGCGCCGCCGAAGCCAATCGCCGGATGGCGGTGGAGATGCAGGACGTCACCGAGTGGCTCGACGAGGCGCTCAACCGCTGGCACCTGATGCGCCCGGAAGCCAGCTATCGCTTCCAGCGTCTGGGCCAGGGCCCGTTGCCGCGAGTTGCGCCGCCGCCGGATCTGACCCAGGCCTTGTTGAATCTGTTGAACAACGCCGCCGACGCCTGCCCGGAAAACCTTCAGGTGACCCTGGACTGGACCGCCGAAGACCTGACCATCAGCATCCGCGACCATGGCGCCGGTGTGCCGCTGGCCATCGCCGAGCAGATCGGCAAACCGTTTTTTACCACCAAGGGCAAAGGTTTCGGCCTGGGCCTGTTTTTGAGCAAGGCCAGCGTGACACGCGCCGGCGGCTCAGTGAAACTCTATAGTCATGAGGAAGGCGGCACGCTCACCGAGCTGCGCCTGCCCCACGGCGCCCGAGGAGAGCAACATGAGTGACGAAATCCAAGTCGAAGGCGAAGAACTGCCGCATTTGCTGCTGGTCGATGACGATGCGACCTTCACCCGGGTGATGGCCCGCGCCATGGCCCGCCGTGGTTTCCGCGTCAGCACCGCCGGTTCAGCCGAAGAAGGCCTGACCATCGCCCAGGCCGATCTGCCGGACTACGCCGCGCTGGACCTGAAAATGGACGGCGACTCCGGTCTGGTCCTGCTGCCGAAGCTGCTGGAGCTGGACCCGGAAATGCGCGTGGTGATCCTCACCGGTTACTCGAGCATTGCCACCGCGGTTGAAGCGATCAAGCGCGGCGCCTGCAATTACCTGTGCAAACCGGCCGACGCCGACGATGTGCTGGCAGCGCTGCTGTCCGAACACGCCGACCTCGACAGCCTGGTGCCGGAAAACCCGATGTCGGTGGATCGCCTGCAATGGGAGCACATCCAGCGTGTGCTGACCGAGCACGAAGGCAACATCTCCGCCACGGCCCGCGCCCTGGGCATGCACCGCCGCACCCTGCAGCGCAAATTGCAGAAGCGCCCGGTTCGTCGCTGAACCTGCGCTGAACGACCATCGCCAGCCCTCGCGATAAAGCGCACCGATCATCTATGATCGGTGCGTGTCTGTTCTTTTCTTTATCGAGCCTTTTCCATGAATCAGAACGCTGAATATTCCGCGGTCAACGATACCGTGCGCGGGCAGTTTTTTCGCAAGGTGTGGGCCATGACCACGCCTTACTGGCGCAGCGAAGAGAAGGGCAAGGCCTGGACGTTGCTGATCGCCGTGATCGCGCTGACGTTGTTCAGTGTGGCGATCTCGGTGTGGATCAACAGTTGGTACAAGGATTTCTATAACGCCCTGCAAAAGAAGGATGAGGCGGCATTCTGGCAGTTGATCCTGTATTTCTGCGGCATTGCGGCGGTGGCAATTCTCGGCGCGGTGTATCGCCTGTACCTGACGCAGATGCTGACCATCCGTTGGCGGGCATGGCTCACCGAGAACCATTTCAAGCGCTGGCTCGGGCACAAAAACTATTACCAGCTGGAGCAGGGCGGTTACACCGACAACCCTGACCAGCGGATTTCCGAAGACCTCAACACCTTCACCAGCAACACCTTGAGTCTCGCGTTGGGCCTGATCCGCACGGTGGTCAGCCTGGTGTCGTTCTCTATCATTCTGTGGGGCGTGTCCGGCAGCATCGAGGTGTTCGGCATCGAGATTCCCGGCTACATGTTCTGGTGTGCGCTGCTGTATGCGGCGGTCGGCAGCTGGTTGACGCACCTGATCGGTCGACGCCTGATCGGCCTGAACAACCAACAACAACGCTTCGAGGCTGACCTGCGCTTCTCCATGGTGCGGGTACGTGAGAACGCCGAGAGCATTGCGCTGTACAACGGCGAACCGAACGAGAATCGGCGTTTGAGCAATCGCTTCGGTCTGGTCTGGCACAACTTCTGGGACATCATGCGCGTGTCCAAGCGCCTGACGTTCTTCACCTCCGGTTACGGCCAGATCGCAATCATCTTCCCGTTCATCGTCGCGGCCCCGCGTTACCTGACCGGCAAGATCGAGCTCGGTGAGCTGATGCAGATCAACTCGGCATTCGGCAACGTGCAGGAGAACTTCAGCTGGTTCATCAACGCGTATTCGGATCTCGCCGCATGGCGCGCCACGTGTGATCGTCTGCTGAGCTTCCGTCAGGCGATGACCGACAACGAAGAACGCGCACCGGCCATTGATGTGCAGAATCAGGGCAATGAGCTGAAGGTTCATAACCTGGGCCTCGATCTGGCAGATGGTCGTCACCTGCTGACCAGTGCCGACATGACCGTGGAGCGGGGCGACCGGGTGATGCTCAGTGGCCGCTCCGGCAGCGGTAAATCCACGCTGCTGCGGGCGATGGGCCATTTGTGGCCGGCCGGGCACGGCAGTATTCGATTGCCGGCTTCGCGTTATCTGTTCTTGCCACAGAAACCGTATCTGCCGATCGGCACCCTGCGCGACGCCTTGAGTTATCCACAACCGGGCGACACCTACGCGCCCGAGCGTTATGCACAAGTGCTGGAAACCTGCCGTTTGCCGCATCTGGTGGCTCGACTGGACGAGGCCAATCACTGGCAGCGCATGTTGTCGCCGGGTGAACAGCAACGTCTGGCCTTCGCCCGCGCGCTGCTCTATGCACCGCAATGGCTGTACATGGACGAAGCGACGTCGGCGATGGATGAGGAAGACGAAGCCACGCTGTATCAGGCGCTGATCGACCAGTTGCCGGGCCTGAGCATCGTCAGCGTCGGCCATCGCAGCAGCCTCAAGCGCTTCCATCCACGGCATGTGCGGATCGATGGCGGGCACTTGGTGGAACAGACCGTCACGGCCTGATAACACATCATCCTGTGGGAGCGAGCAAGCTCGCTCTCACAGGATGATGCACTAAGTGATCGTACAACCCGCTTGCGCTATGATGCCCCTCAAGCCGATTTTTCGAGACAAACGCAGATCATGGAAAACCCGATCGACACCCCGCGCTTCCCCCGCAAGCGTCGCAGCCTGGCTCAGGAACTGGTGACGGTGCTGACCGAGCAGATCCGCGACGGTCTGCTCAAGCGCGGCGACAAGTTGCCCACCGAGTCGGCGATCATGGAAGCCCACGGCGTCAGCCGCACCGTGGTGCGCGAGGCGATTTCCCGTTTGCAGGCGGCGGGGCAGGTGGAAACCCGTCATGGCATCGGCACCTTCGTGCTCGACACCCCGAGCCCGAGCGGTTTCCGGATCGACCCGGCCACCGTGGTCACCCTGCGTGACGTGTTGGCCATTCTCGAATTGCGTATCAGCCTCGAAGTCGAATCCGCCGGCCTTGCCGCGCAGCGCCGCAGCACCGAGCAACTTGCTGCGATGCGCGCCGCTCTCGATGCGCTGAACGAAAGTGTCGCCCACGCCAGCGATGCCGTGGCGTCAGACTTCCAGTTCCACTTGCAAATCGCGCTGTCCACCGGCAACCGCTATTTCACCGACATCATGACCCACCTGGGCACCAGCATCATTCCGCGCACTCGCCTGAACTCGGCGCGCCTGGCTCATGACGATCAGCAGCACTACATGAATCGCCTGAGTCGCGAGCACGAGGAAATCTACGACGCCATCGCCCGCCAGGATTCTGATGCCGCCCGCGCGGCCATGCGCCTGCACCTGACCAACAGCCGCGAACGGCTGCGTCAGGCGCATGAAGAGGCCCAGGCGCAGGGGTGATTGTTGCTTAACGAACGAGTTTGACTCTCAGCGTTGGGGATTGCTGAGGGGCGCCGCCGTTTTTGGTGATTCTGTAATCCAGATCGGCACTGGCATCCGTCACCAATCCTTCCTCAAAAACAGCTTTGGGAATCTTGTAAATAACTGGCTTTCCCACCTCGGCTGCGGTCAGTAAACGGGACTTGTCCCATTTGTTACCGGTCGATGTCTTTACGTGCATAGTAATCGTGTCGCCAGCAGCGGCCTGCTGGTTAGGCGGTACAACACCGTGCGCGTCTTCTTTCAGTTTGCCAACGTGGAGTACACCATTCTCGGATTCCTCGAGACCAGGTGCCGCCCAGGTTTTGACTTGTGCAGTCATGATCAAACTCCTTTCACATCCATTTGAACCGTGTAAGAACGCAAACCATGGTGTTGCGCTGATGGAGCCGGTTCGTTAACTCCCAAGTCAGTAAGCCTGAACCCGCCAAGCATTTGCACCTGTCAGAAATGACAGTGGCGACAAGCGGTAGTAGATGGCTCTATTTTGGGAAGGACTCGAAGGAGCAAGATCAGGACTCGATGTACAGTCTCAACGGCTCCCAACGAGGCTCAAGACTGGCCTCGTCTGCAAACTTGTAGCGCAGCTCAACGGTACGGTTCAGGTAATTGTCCACTGGCAACCGCTACTTCACCGACATCATGACCCACCTGGGCACCAGCATCATTCCGCGCACGCGGCTGAACTCGGCGCGCCTGGCCCATGACGATCAGCAGCACTACATGAGTCGCCTGAGTCGCGAGCACGAGGAAATCTACGACGCCATCGCCCGTCAGGATTCCGATGCCGCCCGCGCGGCCATGCGCCTGCACCTGACCAACAGCCGCGAACGGCTGCGTCAGGCCCATGAAGAGGCGCAGGCGCAGGGGTGAACTCTGGAAGGGCGGGAAAACGTCATTCGGTGTCGACGATAGATAGCGGTAATGGCTCTGATGGTTGCGGGGGGCCGTCTATCGTTGCGAGGTAGCTGATTACTACGGACCCACTTTTGAATTGATAGCCGAAAAGGCTTCTTGAATTCAGAGATACCTGTTCCTTTCCGGCTGTCGAGGTCATAAATCTAGTGCCCCATGGAATAGGGGGGCTAAAGCGGTCGGGGTTGACTGCAATTGTTATGTCGATCTGTTGGTTTGCTGCTTTCCCCTCATAAAAGAAATCGAGCAGAAAAACGCTATCCAGTTTTTGGGTGTCCAGCACTCCATTTGGCGCCTGAGGTGCTTCCGCTGGGGCAAGTCGATTTAAAGGGGACACTTGCAGTGTCTGCATGACAAACTCTCCTTGAGTCGGGGTGAGTGCAATCGTATTGCACCCCGCCAGTTGAGCTTCTTTGTGTGCCGGTGCGCCACTGTCAGAAATGACAGTGGCGACAAACGGTCGTCATTGATCCCGTCATGCGTGACGATCAAGCTTCGATGTACAGTTTCAACGGCTCCGAACACGGCTCCAGACTGGACTCATCAGCAAACTTGTAGCGCAATTCAACGGTGCTGTTCAGGTATCTTTCCAGCTCGAATCTCGGGATGCTCAGTTCAATTCCCGTCATGCCGACCATGTCATCCAGTGCGTCATCCCAGACGCCGGTCGGCTCCGACAAACCCTGCCATTCAGGCTCTTCCGGATCATCGCCGAGGATCGGGTACACGTCCCAGTTCGGCGGTGTGTTCTGGCCATCGGGTACCTGAACGATCAGGTCGTCATCCAGCGTCGACAGCCGCAGGATGATCGAATCGCTGGCGTGATCGGGGAATTGCGGAAGGTGTGCAGCGGCAAACGTCATGCTTTGTTCTCCTTGAAAGATCTGCCGCGATCCTTCGCGGCAGTCGTCGCACTTTACCCGGCGAATCGGTGAGGCGCGCCGGGGCAATCTTGTCCGGGCATTTCAACTCTGGGGCAGAATCGAACGATCCACCCTGACCGCGAGTTTGCCCGGGCCGGGCCTGACGTCGAACGTCGCCTGGCCCTGAGCATCCACCGACGTGCGGGCGATGGCCACGCCGTCGCGCAGCAGTTGCAGCGGCGCACCTTTCATCGATTGGCCCGAGGCCAGTTCCAGTTTCAATTTAATCGTCATCGAATCGCTCCTTAATTCGTGTTGCCGCTTGGGTGATAGTCCTTGAGCAGCAGGTAAGTGCTCCAGCCCCACCAGTCGTCGACGGTGGCATTGTCGTTGAGGTTGTTGACGTCCTTGCGCCGCAGCACTTTGTTGTCCTGAAGGCGGAACAGTGGCGAGAAGTTGTTGGCCGGATCCAGCACGGCCGTCAGATCCGGCAGCCGTTGCAGCGCGTTGAAGGTGGTTGGCACATTACCGCTGGAATACGCGGCATACACCTCGTCTGCCGAATCCTGCACCGCGAGAGTCACCTGATTGCGGTTGTCGGCGTCCGTGGCGTCGAAGTAGCGCTTGTCGCCGAACGCCCGCCATTGCTCGCCATGGCCATTACGCACCTTGAGGCCAAACTTGCTGTCTTCGTCGTGCATGAAGCGAGTGATGAGTGAACCCAGGTCGCTAGGTGTCACGGCGGCGGCCATGGCCTTGCGCGGCACCCGCAAATGCCCGGAAGAAAAAAGGTCGGTGAGGTAGTGGTCGGCGAACGCGTTCATCGCGTAGGCCCGTTCCAGTCGCAGTTCGTCCTGACTGGCGTGGGCGGCTGCAGCGGTTTGCAGGGCGGCGGTGTGGCCGGCGATGTAGGTTTGGCGAGCCCATTCGCCGAAGTGGTCGGCGTTGTTCGCGGCCAGTTTCAGGTAGCGACCGAGCGGGAACAGCGCCGAAACGAAACTGCCGCCGCCGGTGATCTTGTTCCACTCTTCCGACAACGTATCTCCCAAAGCGTCATAAGCCTCATGGGGTTGCTTGCCGTCCTTGATCGCCTGTTTAACCGCGTCGATCTCTTTTTGCATGATTGCGAGAATTTGCGTCGCCTCGGTCTTCGAGGTCGTCAGCGCGGCGAGGCTGTCGAAGGCCGCCGTGAAGCGCTGAAGGCGATCGGCCGGGGTCGATCCTTCGTTGATCGGACGGTCGACGATTCCATAGAAATCACCACCCAGCGCCAGCACCTGGCCGTAGGTCAGCGCCAACCCGTTCGGCAGATGCAGCGGCACATTTTGCGCGAGCACCGGCTCGGCGCTTTCAATAAAGCGCAGCCGGGTGTTGTCGCCGATAGCCGTGTGTTCTGCGCCTTCGAAGCGTAACTTCGGTTTGCCTTTCAAGGCTTGAGCGGTCAGGGCGGTCACGGGTTCGACATCGCTGTGCGAGTCGGCGATGTGCAGCAACAGATGCGGATTTTCGGCACTGAAGGCGATGCCGCCGGGGGTGAAAAGGTCATCGAAACGGGCGATGACCGGTGTGGTTTTTTCAAGGCATTTTGTTCGTAGACCGGACATTTCTTTCTCCTTGATATGTCGTCGGCAAGTTTTTATTTAACTGTATGTATATACAGTTAAATCAATCGTAGTCGAGAAATCTCCTACGTCAAAAAGAAATCTTGTCCGACAAAAAATGCCCTCCAGCGATGAAATGCAGTTGACGGTTATCTTTTAAGTTGTACGATGACCTACAACTTCGGCGAAGGCTGAACGGTCCACTCACAAAAAAACGTTGCTACCAGGGTGTTCGAATAATGAATCCACAAGAACTGAAGTCCATCCTCTCCGCCGGCCTGCTGTCGTTCCCGGTGACCGATTTCAATGCCCAGGGCGATTTCAACCGCGCTGGCTACATCAAACGCCTGGAATGGCTGGCCCCGTACGGTGCTTCAGCCCTGTTCGCCGCCGGTGGCACCGGTGAATTCTTCTCTCTGGCTGCCAGCGAATACTCGGAAATCATCAAGACTGCCGTCGACACCTGCGCCAGCAGCGTGCCGATCCTCGCCGGTGTCGGTGGTTCAACCCGCCAGGCCATCGAATACGCTCAGGAAGCCGAGCGTCTGGGCGCCAAGGGCCTGTTGCTGCTGCCGCACTACCTGACCGAAGCCAGCCAGGACGGCGTTGCCGCTCACGTTGAAGCCGTGTGCAAATCGGTGAACATCGGTGTGGTCGTCTACAACCGCAACGTCTGCCGCCTGACCGCGCCGCTGCTGGAGCGTCTGGCCGAACGCTGCCCGAACCTGATCGGTTACAAGGACGGTCTGGGCGATATCGAACTGATGGTGTCGATCCGTCGTCGCCTTGGCGATCGCTTCAGCTATCTCGGTGGTCTGCCGACCGCCGAAGTCTATGCCGCTGCCTACAAGGCCCTGGGCGTGCCGGTCTACTCGTCGGCCGTGTTCAACTTCATCCCGAAAACCGCGATGGACTTCTACCACGCGATTGCCCGCGAAGATCACGCCACCGTCGGCAAGATCATCGACGACTTCTTCCTGCCGTACCTGGACATCCGCAACCGCAAGGCCGGTTACGCCGTGAGCATCGTCAAGGCAGGCGCCAAGATCGCCGGCTATGACGCAGGCCCGGTGCGTGCGCCGCTGACCGACCTGACCGGCGAAGAGTACGAAATGCTCGCCGCGCTGATCGACAAGCAAGGTGCGCAGTAACACAACTCTATAAACAAGGCCGCTGAGCGATCAGCGGCCTTTTGCGTCAGGAGAATGATTCGTGACCAAGCGCTATGACAACTACATCAACGGTGAATGGGTCGCCGGTAACGATTACTCGGCGAACATCAACCCGTCCGAACTGAGCGACACCATCGGCGATTACGCCAAGGCTGACCTGGCTCAGGTCAACGCCGCCATCGACGCCGCCCGCGCCGCGTTCCCGGCGTGGTCGACCTCGGGCATTCAGGCCCGTCACGACTCGCTGGACAAAGTCGGCACTGAAATCCTCGCCCGCCGCGAAGAGCTCGGCACCCTGCTGGCCCGGGAAGAGGGCAAGACCCTGCCCGAAGCCATCGGCGAAGTGACCCGCGCCGGCAACATCTTCAAGTTCTTCGCCGGTGAATGCCTGCGTCTGTCCGGCGACTACGTGCCGTCGGTGCGCCCGGGCGTCAACGTTGAAGTCACTCGCGAAGCGCTCGGTGTGGTCGGCCTGATCACCCCGTGGAACTTCCCGATTGCCATCCCGTCGTGGAAAATCGCCCCGGCCCTGGCCTACGGCAACTGCGTGGTATTGAAGCCAGCAGATCTGGTACCGGGTTGCGCCTGGGCCCTGGCTGAAATCATCTCCCGCGCAGGTTTCCCTGCCGGCGTGTTCAACCTGGTCATGGGCAGCGGTCGCGTGGTCGGTGAAGCGCTGGTCAACAGCCCGAAAGTCGATGGCATCAGCTTCACTGGCTCCGTCGGTGTGGGCCGTCAGATCGCCGTCAACTGCGTGTCGCGCCAGGCCAAGGTTCAGCTGGAAATGGGCGGCAAGAACCCGCAGATCATTCTCGACGACGCTGACCTCAAGCAGGCGGTCGAGCTGTCGGTGCAGAGCGCGTTCTACTCGACCGGCCAGCGTTGCACGGCTTCGAGCCGACTGATCGTTACCGCCGGGATTCACGACAAGTTCGTCGAAGCCATGGCCGAGCGCATGAAGTCGATCAAGGTCGGCCACGCGCTGAAGGCCGGTACCGACATCGGTCCGGTGGTCTCGCAAGCGCAGCTTGAGCAGGATCTGAAATACATCGACATCGGTCAGTCCGAAGGTGCGCGCGTAGTCAGTGGCGGTGGTCTGGTGACCTGCGACACCGAGGGCTACTTCCTCGCGCCGACTCTGTTTGCCGACAGCGAAGCGTCGATGCGCATCAGCCGCGAAGAGATCTTCGGCCCGGTGGCCAACATCGTACGCGTGGCCGATTACGAGGCTGCACTGGCCATGGCCAACGACACCGAATTCGGTCTGTCGGCGGGTATCGCCACCACGTCGCTGAAGTACGCCAACCACTTCAAGCGTCACTCCCAGGCCGGGATGGTGATGGTCAACCTGCCGACCGCCGGTGTCGATTACCACGTTCCGTTCGGTGGCCGTAAGGGTTCATCCTATGGCTCACGTGAGCAAGGCCGCTATGCGCAAGAGTTCTACACGGTCGTGAAGACCAGCTACATCGGTTCGTAAATCGCTGCACCCGCGCCGGGCCTTCGCCTGAGGCCCTGCGCGGCACAAGACCAAAGAATGTTTTACCCGCATAAAAATAATCAGTGGGAGTACATCTACATGCAATCGTCCAAGCCGACTCACGTCCGCTATTTGATCCTGCTCATGCTGTTTTTGGTGACCACGATCAACTACGCCGACCGCGCCACCATCGCGATCGCCGGTTCCAGTTTGCAAAAAGACCTCGGCATCGACGCGGTCACCCTCGGCTACATCTTCTCTGCATTCGGTTGGGCCTACGTGGCCGGGCAAATTCCCGGCGGCTGGCTGCTCGATCGCTTCGGCTCGAAAAAAGTCTACGCCCTGAGCATCTTCACCTGGTCGCTGTTCACCGTGCTGCAAGGCTTCGTCGGTGAGTTCGGCATGTCCACGGCCATCGTCGCGCTGTTCATGTTGCGCTTCCTGGTCGGTCTGGCCGAGGCGCCATCGTTCCCCGGCAACGCCCGTATCGTCGCGGCCTGGTTCCCGACCGCTGAACGCGGTACCGCTTCGGCGATCTTCAACTCCGCGCAATACTTCGCGACCGTGCTCTTCGCACCGCTGATGGGCTGGATCGTGTTCTCCTTTGGCTGGGAGCACGTGTTCATCGTCATGGGCCTGCTCGGTATCGTGTTCTCGCTGGTCTGGCTGAAGGTTATCCACAGCCCGCGCCAACACCCGATGGCCAACGAAGCGGAAGTGAAGTTCATCGCCGACAACGGCGGCATGGTCGACATGGACCAGAAACAAGGCAAAAAGGCAGACGGCCCGAAATGGGATTACATCCGCCAGCTGCTGACCAACCGCATGATGCTCGGCGTGTACCTGGGCCAGTACTGCATCAACGGCATCACCTATTTCTTCCTGACCTGGTTCCCGGTGTACCTGGTGCAGGAACGCGGCATGACCATCCTCAAGGCCGGTTTCATTGCTTCGTTGCCAGCGATCTGCGGTTTTATCGGCGGCGTCCTCGGCGGGGTGATTTCCGATTACCTGCTGCGCAAGGGCCACTCGCTGACTTTCGCCCGCAAGGCGCCGATCATTGCCGGTCTGCTGGTTTCGAGCAGCATCGTGGCCTGCAACTATGTCGACGTTGAATGGATGGTGGTCGGCTTCATGGCCCTGGCATTCTTCGGCAAAGGCGTGGGCGCGCTGGGCTGGGCGGTGGTGTCCGACACTTCGCCAAAACAGATCGCCGGTCTGAGCGGTGGCCTGTTCAACACCTTCGGCAACATCGCCTCGATCACCACCCCGATCGTCATCGGCTACATCATCAGCTCCACCGGCTCGTTCAAATGGGCACTGGTGTTCGTCGGCGCCAACGCGCTGGTGGCGGTGTTCAGCTATCTGGTGATCGTCGGCCCGATCAAGCGTGTGGTCCTGAAAGAGCCGCCAACCAACGGTGGTTCCGAAGCGGCTGGTAAATTGTCTCAAGCGCATTCCTGAGGAGCGGCGTCATGCAGTTGATTGAACATTCTGACTCGCCGCGCTACATCCGCCTGCACGAGCGGGACAACGTAGTGGTTGTGGTCAATGACCAGGGCGTGCCGGCCGGCACCGCATTTGCCGATGGCCTGGTGACGGTGGATTTTGTGCCGCAAAGTCACAAGGTCAGCCTCGTGGATATTCCCGAGGGCGGCACGGTGATTCGCTACGGCCAGATCATCGGCTACGCGTTGCAGCCGATTCCCCGTGGCAGTTGGGTCAAGGAAGATCAACTGCGCATGCCGACCGCGCCGCCGCTGGACAGCCTGCCGCTGTCCACCGATGTGCCGGCCGCGCAGGCACCGCTGGAAGGCTTCACGTTCGAGGGTTATCGCAACGCCGACGGCACCGTCGGCACGCGCAACATCCTCGGGATCACCACCACCGTGCAGTGCGTCACCGGGGTGCTGGATCACGCGGTGAAGCGGATCAAGGACGAGCTGTTGCCCAAGTATCCGCATGTCGATGACGTGGTGGCACTGACTCACAGTTACGGTTGCGGCGTGGCCATCACGGCCACCGACGCCTACATCCCGATCCGCACCGTGCGCAATCTGGCGCGCAACCCGAACCTCGGTGGCGAGGCGCTGGTAATCGGTCTGGGCTGCGAGAAATTGCAGGCGGGGCAGGTTATGCACGAGGACGATGCGTCGGTGGATCTGAGCGAGCCGTGGCTGTATCGCTTGCAGGATTCCAGTCACGGTTTCACCGAGATGATCGAGCAGATCATGGAACTGGCCGAAGTCCGCCTGAAGAAACTCGACCAGCGTCGCCGCGAAACCGTCCCGGCGTCCGAGCTGATCCTCGGCATGCAGTGCGGCGGCAGCGATGCGTTTTCCGGGATCACCGCCAACCCGGCGCTCGGTTATGCCTCGGACTTGCTGCTGCGGGCGGGGGCGACGGTGATGTTTTCCGAAGTCACCGAAGTGCGTGATGCGATTTACCTGCTGACCTCACGGGCCCAGACCAAAACCGTTGCCAAGCAACTGGTGCGCGAGATGGACTGGTACGACCGTTACCTGGCCAAGGGCGAAGCGGATCGCAGCGCCAACACCACGCCGGGCAACAAGAAGGGCGGGCTGTCGAACATTGTCGAGAAGTCCCTGGGCTCGATCGTGAAGTCCGGCAGCAGTGCGATCAGCGGCGTGCTCGGCCCTGGGGAACGTTTCAAACAGAAGGGTTTGATTTTCTGTGCAACGCCGGCGAGTGATTTTGTCTGCGGTACGTTGCAACTGGCGGCGGGGATGAATCTGCATGTGTTCACTACCGGTCGTGGCACGCCTTATGGGTTGGCGATGGCGCCGGTGGTGAAGGTCTCGACCCGTACGGAGCTGGCTCAGCGTTGGCCGGATCTGATCGATATCGATGCCGGGCGGATTGCTACCGGTCGCGCATCCATCGAGGAGTTGGGCTGGGAGTTGTTCCACTACTACCTGGATGTGGCGAGCGGCAAGCAGCAGACGTGGGCGGAGAAGCACAAGCTGCATAACGACATTACGTTGTTCAATCCGGCGCCGATTACTTGATCTGCTTGAGGGGGGTGGTGCCCGCACTGGCCATGCCCTCACCCCAGCCCTCCCGAAACGTCGGACCGCCCGTAGGGAGAGGGGGCCGATCCGGGAATATTTCAGTAATACACCGACCTGAAAGGGATTTACCGAATCCATAATCGACTCGGTCTTCCAGGTCGATGGATGACGCAAGACAGCTCGGTCAGTTCCTCTCCCTCCGGGAGAGGGTTAGGGTGAGGGGCTTTTGAAGGTTTTGGCTTATCATTAGCCCCCTAACGACGCTCACCTCCAAGGCTCCCCGGCATGCTGGCAATCTTCCTCGAAACCCTGAACATCACCGCGCCGGTGTTTGCCATGCTGTTTCTCGGTGTGCTGCTCAAGCGCATCGACTGGATCAACGACAACTTCATCCACACGGCATCGTCGCTGGTGTTCAACGTCACCATGCCGGCGCTGCTGTTTCTCGGCATCCTGCATGCCGACCTGCACGCCGCGCTGCAACCGGCGCTGCTGATCTATTTCGCCCTCGCCACGCTGGTCAGTTTTGCCGTGGCCTGGGGCTGGGCGATTTTCCGTTGTCCGCGTGAAGATCGCGGCATCTACACGCAAGGCGCGTTTCGCGGCAACAACGGGGTGATCGGCCTGGCGCTGGCGGCGAGTATGTACGGCGACTACGGGATTTCCCTCGGAGCGATTCTCGCAGCGCTGGTGATCCTCTTCTACAACACCCTGTCGACCATCGTGCTGGCGGTCTACAGCCCGGTGATCAAGTCCGATCCGTGGAGCATCTGCAAAAGCGTGGTCAGCAATCCGCTGATCATCAGCGTGATCGCGGCAGCGCCGTTCGCTTATTTCAAGATCGGTCTGCCGGGCTGGCTGGAAACCTCCGGCCAATACCTGGCTCAAACCACATTGCCGCTGGCGCTGATCTGTATTGGCGGCACGCTGTCGCTGGCGGCGCTGCGCAAGAGCGGCAACATGGCGCTCAGTTCGAGTCTGGTGAAGATGATCGGCCTGCCGGTCATCGCCACGCTGGGCGCATGGCTGTGGGGCTTTCGCGGGGCGGAGCTGGGGATTCTGTTCCTGTACTTCGGCAGCCCGACCGCCGCCGCCAGTTTTGTCATGGCCCGTGCGGCCCAGGGCAACCATGAGCTGGCGGCAGCGATCATCGTGCTGACCACGTTGATGGCGGCGATCACCACCAACATCGGGATCTTCTTTCTGCAGTGGGGCGGGTGGATCTGAGGCTGGCGGTTACTCAGGCTTCTGGTAACTGTCGATTACTTCCTGCGCCGCGCGGAACGCATCGATCGCCGCCGGCACGCCGGCGTACACCGCGCAATGCAGCAGCGCTTCGCGGATCTCATCGACCGTGCAGCCATTGTTCAACGCACCGCGCACGTGGCCCTTCAATTCCTGCGGGCACTTCAACGCGGTCAGCGCGGCGAGGGTGATCAGGCTGCGGGTTTTCAGCGGCAAACCTTCGCGATTCCACACGCCGCCCCAGGCGTGTTCGTTGACGAAATCCTGCAACGGTTGGGTGAACTCGGTGGCGTTGCCCAGCGCGCGGTCGACAAACGCGTCACCCATTACCTGGCGGCGGACTTCAACCCCGGATTTCTTCGATTCGGTCATGGCACATCCCTCTTGTGGTGTTGGCGGCGCCAGGCGCGCACGGACGTAAAAAACAGAAACGTCAGCAGCGTCGGCAGCACATAAAACAGCATCAATCGTTCAAGCTTGCCGGCCAGTGGCATGCCGGTGGTGAACGACACCACGTGCAGCCCGTACGCCAGATACAAACCCAACAGCAGCAAACCTTCGGCCCGTGTCACGCGATAACCGGAATAGAACACCGGCAGGCACAGCGCGGCGACGCCGAGCATCACCGGCAGGTCGAAATCCAGTGCGTTGGGTGACACCGACAGCGGCGTCGGCGCGATCAGCGCGGTGAGGCCCAGCACCCCAAGCAGGTTGAACAGGTTGGCGCCGATCACGTTGCCCACTGCGATGTCACGCTGACCGCGCAGCGCGGCGATCAGCGAGGTGGCGAGCTCCGGCAGCGAGGTGCCGACCGCGACCACGGTCAGACCGATCACTCGCTCGGAGAACCCCAGGTCGGTGGCGACGACCACAGCCGCACCCAGCAATAGGTGTCCGGCGAACACCAGCATGCCCAGACCGCCGACAATCATCAGCAGGCTGGTGAACCACGGCGCTTGCGGATCGTGCGGTTGATCGGAATGCGGGCGGGTAGAGTGCCGCGACTGGCGCAGCAGTAATCCGAGATACAGGGCGAGGGCGCCGAGCAACAGAATGCCGTCGAAGCGCCCGAGTTCTTCATTCCACGCCAGCACGAACACCAGCAGGCTGGCGCCGATCATCAACGGGATGTCGAGGCGCACCAGTTGCCGCGATACCCGCAGCGGAATGATCAGCGCCGACAGGCCGAGGGTGACAAGAATGTTGAAAATGCTGCTGCCGATCACGCTGCTGACGGCGATGTCCGGCGTGTGCGCCTGCACGGCTTGCAGGCTGACGGCCATTTGCGGGGCGCTGCTGCCGAGGGCAACGATCGTCAGGCCGATGATCAGCGGTCGTACATGCAGGCGCGCGGCCAGGCGCACGGCGGCGCACACCATCAGCTCGGCGCCGGCGATCAGCAGGAACAGCCCGCTGAGCAATTCGATCACGCTGATCAGGGGTAAGTCGGTCAGTCCGAAAATGGTGGACGCTCCATCAGTCGTCGAGGGCCTGCACCCGAACCCGGGCGGTTCCACTGCGCAGCATACCGAGCTGTTCGGCCGCCGCACGTGAAACATCGATCAGACGGCCACGGGTGTGCGGGCCGCGGTCGTTGATGCGGACCACGACGGATTCATCGTTTTTCAGGTTGGTGACCTTCACCCGCGTGCCGAAGGGCAACTGGCGGTGGGCGGCGGTCAGGGAATTCTGGTTGAACGCTTCGCCGCTGGCGGTGCGTTTACCGTGGTGCTTGGCTCCGTAATAGGAGGCGACGCCGGTCTGGTCGTAACCGTGCGGGTCGATGACATCGGTGCTGGCGCAGCCGGCCAGCAAAAAGAGCAGGGCGCAGGCGCCGAGCAGACGTTTCATTCAAAAGCTCCCAAGTGATCGTTCCCACGCTCCGGCGTGGGAATGCACCCCCGTGACGCTCTGCGTCACACCGCAATGGACGCGGAGCGTCCGAGGCGGCATTCCCACGCAGAGCGTGGGAACGATCCTCGGGCGCGGGACCATCGTCAGCCTTCGAGCTTGCTTTTCAGCAGTTCGTTCACTTGCTGCGGGTTGGCTTTGCCTTTGGAGGCTTTCATGGCCTGACCGACGAAGAAGCCGAACATCTTGCCGCGCTTGGCTTCGTCTGCCGCTCGGTATTGCTCGACCTGCTCGGCGTTGGCCGCAAGCATTTCGTCCAGCACCGCCGAGATTGCGCCGGTGTCGGTGACTTGCTTCAGGCCGCGTTTTTCGATGATCTCGTCTGCGCTGCCTTCGCCGTTGGCCATCGCTTCGAACACCACCTTGGCAATCTTGCCGGAGATGGTGTTGTCCTTGATGCGCTGCAGCATGCCGCCCAGTTGCTCGGCCGAAACCGGCGAATCCTCGATGTCCAGGTTCTGCTTGTTGAGCAGGCTGCCCAACTCGACCATCACCCAGTTCGCCGCCAGTTTGGCGTCGCCGCCGATGGCTGCGACTTTCTCGAAGTAGTCCGCCTGCTCACGGCTGGTGGCCAGCACGTTGGCGTCGTAGGCCGACAGACCGAAAGCACTCTGGAAGCGCTCGCGTTTCTGCGGTGGCAGCTCCGGCAGGGTGGCGCGCACGTCGTTGAGGAACGAGTCCTCGATGACCACCGGCAGCAGGTCCGGGTCGGGGAAGTAACGGTAGTCGTTGGCTTCCTCTTTGCTGCGCATCGGACGGGTTTCGTCCTTGTTCGGATCGTACAGACGGGTCTGCTGGATCACTTTGCCGCCGTCTTCGATCAGGTCGATCTGACGCTGGATCTCGGAGTTGATCGCCTTCTCGATGAAGCGGAACGAGTTGACGTTCTTGATCTCGCAGCGGGTGCCGAATTCAACCTGGCCTTTCGGACGGATCGACACGTTGCAGTCGCAACGCAGCGAGCCTTCGGCCATGTTGCCGTCGCAGATGCCCAGGTAACGTACCAGCGCGTGGATCGCCTTGACGTAGGCCACGGCTTCCTTGGCGCTGCGCATGTCCGGCTCGGAAACGATTTCCAGCAGCGGTGTGCCGGCACGGTTCAGGTCGATGCCGGTGGCACCGCTGAATTCTTCGTGCAGGCTCTTGCCGGCGTCTTCTTCCAGGTGCGCGCGGGTGATGCCGACGCGTTTGACCGTGCCGTCTTCCAGCGCGATGTCCAGGTGACCCTTGCCGACGATCGGCAATTCCATCTGGCTGATCTGGTAGCCCTTCGGCAGATCCGGGTAGAAGTAGTTTTTACGGGCGAACACGTTGTGCTGACCGATCTCGGCGTCAATCGCCAGACCGAACATCACCGCCATGCGCACTGCTTCCTGGTTGAGCACCGGCAGCACGCCGGGCATGCCCAGGTCGATCAGGCTGGCCTGGGTGTTCGGCTCGGAGCCGAACGTGGTGGAACTACCGGAAAAGATTTTCGACCGGGTGGTGAGCTGGGTGTGAATCTCCAGCCCGATCACGACTTCCCATTGCATGTATGTCTCCTCAGAAGCCGGTTGGGGTGCGGGTGTGCCAGTCAGTGTTCAACTGATACTGGTGCGCAACGTTGAGCAAACGGCCTTCCTGGAAATACGGAGCGAGCAGTTGCACGCCAACCGGCAGACCATCGACAAAACCGGCCGGCATCGACAGGCCCGGCAGGCCCGCGAGGTTGGCGGTGATGGTGTAGACGTCTTCCAGGTAGGCAGCGACCGGGTCGCTGTTCTTGGCGCCGAGTTTCCAGGCCGGGTTTGGCGTGGTCGGGCCGAGGATGATGTCGACTTCATTAAAGGCAGCCATGAAGTCGTTCTTCACCAGGCGACGGATCTTCTGCGCTTTCAGGTAGTAGGCGTCGTAGTAACCGGCGGACAGTGCGTAGGCACCGACCATGATCCGGCGCTGCACTTCGGCACCAAAGCCTTCGCCACGGGAGCGCTTGTACAGGTCTTCCAGGTTCTTCGGATCTTCGCAGCGGTGGCCGAAGCGCACGCCGTCGAAACGCGACAGGTTGGAGGAGGCTTCTGCCGGGGCGATCACGTAGTACGCAGGAATCGCGTGCTGCATGTTCGGCAGGCTGATTTCCTTGATCACGGCACCGAGCTTCTGCAGCTCTTTGATGCTGTTCTGGATCAGGTCGGCGATGCGCGGGTCGAGACCGGCGCCGAAGTATTCCTTTGGCACGCCGATGCGCAGGCCTTGCAGCGAACCGTTAAGACCAGCGGCGTAGTCTGGCACTGGCTCATCGATGCTGGTGGAGTCGTTCGGATCGAAGCCGGCCATACCTTGCAACAAAATCGCGCAGTCTTCGGCAGTGCGAGCCAATGGGCCGCCCTGATCGAGGCTGGAGGCGTAAGCGATCATGCCCCAGCGCGACACGCGACCGTAGGTCGGTTTCAGGCCGGTGAGGTTGGTGAATGCAGCTGGCTGACGGATCGAACCGCCGGTGTCGGTGGCCGTCGCAGCAGGCAACAGACGAGCGGCAACCGCCGCCGCCGAACCACCGGACGAACCGCCCGGTACGTGTTCCAGGTTCCACGGGTTTTTCACCGCGCCGTACCAGCTCGACTCGTTGGCCGAACCCATGGCGAATTCGTCCATGTTGGTCTTGCCCAGGGTCACGGTGCCGGCGGCGGCCAGCTTCGACACCACGGTGGCGTCGTATGGAGCCTTGAAGTTGTCGAGCATCTTCGAGCCGCAGCTGGTGCGAATGCCCTGGGTGCAGAACAGGTCTTTATGGGCGATCGGCGCACCCAGCAGGGCGCCACTCTCACCATTGGCCCGGCGCGCGTCGGCGGCTTTCGCCTGCTCGAGGGCCAGCTCTTCGGTGAGGCTGATGAAACTGTTGAGCTGCGGATCGAGCTGGGTAATGCGCGCCAGCAGGACTTTGGTCAGCTCTTCGGAAGAAAACTTTTTATCGGCGAGACCGCGGGCGATCTCGGCCAGAGTCAATTGATGCATTGCAGGCTCTTTCCCTTTAGTCGATGACTTTCGGAACCAGGTACAGGCCGTTTTCGACCGCTGGTGCGATGGACTGATAAGCCTCGCGGTTATTGCTTTCGGTCACGACGTCGGCGCGCAGGCGCTGACTGGCTTCCAGCGGGTGGGCCAGCGGCTCGATACCGTCGGTATCGACCGCCTGCATTTCGTCGACCAGCCCGAGAATGCTGTTGAGGGCCGAAGTGATGTGTGGAAGATCGGCGTCATTAAGGCCAAGGCTGGCCAGATGAGCGATTTTTTCCACGTCGGAGCGTTCTAGCGCCATCGGGTTTCTCCAGTGGAAAACAGGACGGACGGCGTCCGTGTGTTAGATTGTCGGAACACTACCGCACTTCTACGGTCATAAGGCCGCGATTGTGGGGCTTGGTGCACAGAAAAGCGGCCAATTTAACATATTGGCGCCTTGCCCAAAATCCCTGTCGTTGTTAGAGTTTGCCGCACTTTTTTACCCACGCGTTGCCTAGGGTCCCTTTCCCATGTTCAAGAAACTGCGTGGCATGTTTTCCAGCGATCTTTCCATTGACCTGGGCACTGCCAACACCCTTATTTACGTGCGCGAGCGCGGTATCGTCCTGAATGAGCCATCGGTTGTGGCCATTCGGACACACGGTAACCAGAAAAGTGTCGTCGCTGTCGGCACCGAGGCCAAGCGCATGCTCGGCCGTACGCCGGGCAACATTGCTGCCATTCGTCCGATGAAGGACGGCGTGATCGCCGACTTCAGCGTCTGCGAAAAGATGCTGCAATACTTTATTAACAAGGTTCACGAAAACAGCTTTCTGCAGCCCAGCCCTCGTGTGCTGATCTGCGTTCCATGCAAATCCACCCAGGTTGAGCGTCGTGCCATCCGTGAATCGGCCCTTGGCGCCGGTGCCCGTGAAGTGTTCCTGATCGAAGAGCCGATGGCCGCTGCGATCGGTGCCGGTCTGCCGGTTGAAGAAGCACGCGGTTCGATGGTCGTGGATATCGGTGGTGGTACTACCGAAATCGCGCTGATCTCCCTGAACGGTGTGGTCTATGCCGAATCCGTACGCGTTGGCGGCGACCGCTTCGACGAAGCGATCATCACCTACGTGCGCCGCAACTATGGCAGCCTGATCGGTGAATCCACCGCCGAGCGCATCAAGCAGGAAATCGGTACGGCCTACCCGGGCGGCGAAGTTCGCGAAGTCGACGTTCGCGGTCGCAACCTGGCCGAAGGCGTTCCACGCGCATTCACCCTGAACTCCAACGAAGTGCTGGAAGCTCTGCAAGAGTCGCTGGCTACCATCGTTCAGGCCGTGAAAAGTGCTCTGGAGCAATCGCCGCCGGAACTGGCTTCCGACATCGCCGAGCGTGGCCTGGTACTGACCGGTGGTGGCGCGCTGCTGCGTGACCTCGACAAGCTGCTGGCCCAGGAAACCGGTCTGCCGGTGATCGTTGCCGAAGATCCGCTGACCTGCGTCGCTCGCGGCGGTGGCCGTGCATTGGAAATGATGGACAAGCACACCATGGACCTGCTCTCCAGCGAATAATCGCCGGACGCAATACGTGGGTGAGCGCACAGGCAGCACTTTGCAGTGCTGCCTGTTGGCGTTTATCTTCTGTCAGTCTTCATCCAGGCCGGTTTGATGCCGTATGAATAAACAGAACATTTGCCTGGGAGGAGCGGCTTATTAAACCGCTTTTCGCCAAGGGCCCCTCACTGGGCGTGCGCTTGTTGGTGCTGGCCGTAATGTCGGTCGCGCTGATGGTCGTTGACGCGCGCTTCAGCCTTCTTAAACCCGTACGCAGCCAGGCCTCGCTGGTGCTGATGGACGCCTACTGGATTACCGACCTGCCCGGACGGTTGTGGGAAGGTATCGCCAGCCAGTTCGGCAGTCGCACCGAGCTCGTCGCCGAAAATGAAAAACTCAAGTCGGAAAACCTGCTGTTGCAGGGTCGCATGCAGAAGCTTGCCGCCCTTACCGAGCAGAACGTCCGTCTGCGCGAGTTGCTCAATTCCTCCGCGCTGGTCAACGAGAAGGTCGAAGTGGCCGAGCTGATCGGCATGGATCCCAACCCTTTCACCCATCGCATCATCATCAACAAAGGTGAGCGTGATGGCGTGGTGCTCGGTCAGCCGGTGCTCGATGCTCGCGGTCTGATGGGGCAGGTGGTCGAACTGATGCCGTACACCTCCCGTGTGCTGCTGCTGACCGACTCGACCCACAGCATTCCTGTGCAGGTAAACCGTAACGGTCTGCGGGCGATTGCCAGCGGCACCGGTAACCCCGAGCGTCTGGAACTGCGCCACGTGGCGGACACTGCTGACGTCAAGGAAGGCGATCTGCTGGTCAGCTCCGGCCTGGGTCAGCGTTTCCCGGCCGGTTATCCGGTGGCGACGGTCAAGGAAGTGATTCACGATTCCGGCCAGCCATTCGCCATTGTTCGCGCCGTGCCGACCGCCGCACTGAACCGCAGCCGTTACCTGTTGCTGGTGTTCAGTGACAACCGCACCGCGGAAGAGCGTGCCAACGATGCTGCGCAGGCTCAGGAAAACCTTGATGCCTTCGGTGGCGGTCCGGTGATTCCGTCTACGGTGCCGAAGATCGTCACCCCGCCTGCCGCAGCTGCGACTCCTGCCACGGCGACGTCGCCGGCTGCGCCTGCTGCCAGCACTACACCGGCCAAACCCGCTGCAAGCAAACCGCCTGCAGCCACACCAGCGGCCAGCAAACCACCGGCGAATCAGCCGGCGGCTCGACCAGCGGCCAAACCGCCTGTCACTGCGCCGGCGACCACCGGGAGGCAAGAATAATGGTCGGGGCTACCGCATCGCGTAACGGCTGGATTGTCTGGCTGACATTTATTGTCGGCATTCTGCTCAGCGTATCGCCACTGCCCATTTTCATGGAAATCCTGCGCCCGCTTTGGCTGGCCTTGCTCCTGACTTTCTGGGCTTTGTATTTGCCGCACACCGTCGGCATGGTCACAGCTTTCTGCCTGGGATTGGCCGAAGACGTGCTGCAGGGCGATCTGCTCGGTCAGAATGCCTTGATCCTGACTTTGATCACGTTCCTGGTGCTGTCATTGCAGCAGCGCCTGCGAATGTTCCCGATGTGGCAGCAGAGCCTGGTGATCCTGGTGATCTTCGGCCTCGCCCAGCTCGTACAACTCTGGCTCAGTGCCTTGACCGGCAACCGTCAGCCGACCCTCGCGCTGGTCCTGCCGGCACTGGTCAGTGCCTTGCTCTGGCCTTGGGTCAGCTTCGCTTTGCGTGGATTGCGCCGGCGCTACAAAATCAACTGATTCGGTCAGGCATGGGCCCCCACCGGTGCCATGAGGCAGGGCACTCAACAGGGAGATGTTTGGATGAAGCCGCTTTACCTCGCCTCAGGATCGCCGCGTCGGCGTGAGTTGCTCACGCAGATCGGCATCCCGTTTACCGCCATCAGCGCGGATATCGATGAAACCCCTCTCGCCAATGAATCCCCATCGGCCTACGTCGAGCGCCTGGCGCGCGGCAAGGCCGAGGCCGGGCGGCGCACCGTCGCTTCCGACGTAGCATTTTGCGTACTGGGTGCCGACACCGCCGTGGTGCTGGACGGCAAAATTCTTGGCAAACCGGTGGACGAAGCCGACGCATGCGCCATGCTGATGATGTTGTCCGGCAAGGAGCATGAAGTGCTGACGGCGATTGCCGTGCTCGACGGCGAGCGCTGCGAGTCGCGGGTGGTGCGCAGTCTGGTGCGGTTCCGGTCGATCAGCCGCGAAGAAGCTGCCGCCTACTGGGCCAGCGGCGAACCCCGGGACAAGGCGGGTGGCTACGGCATTCAGGGGCTCGGCGCGGTGTTCGTCGCCGGCCTCAATGGCAGTTACTCGGCGGTCGTCGGCTTGCCGGTGTGCGAAAGCGCAGAACTGCTCGGCCATTTCGGCATACCCTGTTGGCAAACCCTGAACGCGCAATGAGCGTCGAACGGACAAGATGCGGCCTTTATCGTGAACATGCCTGAACGAGACCCTGCCATGAGTGAAGAGATTCTGATCAACATCACGCCGATGGAATCGCGCGTGGCGGTGGTCGAAAACGGTGTGCTGCAAGAAGTGCACGTCGAGCGTACGCAAAAACGCGGGATCGTCGGCAATATCTATAAAGGCAAGGTGGTGCGGGTCCTGCCGGGCATGCAGGCGGCATTCGTCGACATCGGTCTGGATCGTGCAGCCTTCATTCATGCTTCGGAAATTTCCCTGCGCGAAGGCCCGGCGGTAGAAAGCATCAGCGCTCTGGTGCACGAAGGCCAGAGCCTGGTGGTGCAGGTCACCAAGGATCCGATCGGTTCCAAAGGTGCGCGCCTGACCACGCAACTGTCGATCCCGTCGCGCTATCTGGTGTACATGCCGCGCACCGCCCACGTCGGCATTTCTCTGAAGATCGAAGACGAAGCCGAGCGCGAACGCCTCAAGCAGGTGGTCAGCGATTGCGTGGCCAAAGAAGGCATCAAGGAGGCCGGCGGCTTCATTTTGCGTACCGCCGCCGAAGGTGCCGGGGCCGATGAGATCCTCATGGACATCCGCTACCTGCGCCGCCTGTGGGATCAGATCAACGAACAGATCAAGACCATCGGCGCACCGAGCGTGATTTACGAGGACTTAGGCCTGGCGCTGCGCACCCTGCGCGATCTGGTCAGCCCGAAGATCGAGAAGATCCGCATCGACTCCCGGGAAACCTTCCAGAAAACCACGCAGTTCGTCGCCGAACTGATGCCGGAAATCGCCGATCGTCTGGAACACTACCCAGGTGAACGACCGATTTTCGATCTGTATGGCGTCGAAGACGAAATCCAGAAAGCCCTGGAACGCAAGGTTCCGCTGAAGTCTGGCGGCTACCTGGTGATCGATCCGGCGGAAGCCATGACCACCATCGATGTGAACACCGGGGCGTTCGTCGGTCATCGCAACCTTGAAGAAACCATCTTCAAGACAAACCTCGAAGCCGCGACCGCGATTGCCCGGCAGATGCGCCTGCGCAACCTGGGCGGGATCATCATCATCGACTTCATCGACATGGAAGACGAAGAGCACCAGCGTCAGGTGCTGCGCACCCTGGAGAAACAACTGGAGCGCGATCACGCCAAGACCAACATCATCGGCATTACCGAGTTGGGCCTGGTGCAGATGACGCGCAAGCGTACCCGCGAAAGCCTCGAGCAAGTGCTGTGCGAACCGTGCAGCAGCTGTCAGGGCCGGGGCAAGCTGAAGACCCCGGAAACCATTTGCTACGAGATTTTCCGCGAGATCCTGCGTGAAGCCCGGGCCTATCAGGCCGAGGGTTATCGGGTGCTGGCGAACCAGAAAGTCGTGGATCGCCTGCTCGATGAAGAGTCCGGTAACGTGGCCGAACTTGAAGGTTTCATCGGGCGCACCATACGTTTCCAGGTAGAAACCATGTATTCCCAGGAACAATATGACGTGGTGCTGCTCTGAACCCCTGCATCACCCTTTTCCTGAAACGGCTGGCCTCAGCTTTTTGCAGTATTTTTGCCATGGGAGCCAACTGACATGGAACGTCTGACACGCATTTTGGCCGCACTGACCCGCTGGGGTCTGGGCCTGTGCGCGTTGGTTCTGGTATTGATGGCGTTGTACGTCAGTCTTGGCCGGGAACTCACGCCACTGGTGGCCGAATACCGCACCGATATCGAAGACAAGGCCAGCGCCGCCCTGGGTCTGCCGCTGCAGATCGGCGAGCTGGAAGGCAACTGGAGCGGATTTGCACCGATCCTGCTGGCCCACGATGTGATGGTCGGCAGCGGCGCCAATGCCCTGCGCCTGGATCGGGTGCGTGCAGTGCCTGATCTGTGGGCCAGCCTGATGGCCCGCGAAGTGCGCATCGCCCATCTTGAACTCAGCGGTTTGAAGATCAGCCTCAAGGAAGGCGAGGACGGAAAGTGGGCGCTGGAAGGCTTGCCGGTGCAGCAGGATCAGCCCATGGATCCCGAGCAACTGTTCAACCGCATGCAAATGATTCAGCAACTGTCGGTGCTCGACAGCCAGGTGACCTTGCAGCCGCGGGAGCAGGCACCGCTGACCTTCACGTATGTCGGCCTCAATCTCAAGACCGGCACCAGCCGCCAGCGCCTCGATGCACGATTGACCTTGCCTGACGGCCAGCCCGTGGCGCTTAGCCTGCGCACGCGGATTCGTCCGAGTCAGTGGCAGAGCAGCGAAGTGGAAGGTTATGTCAGCCTGCCGCAGAGTGACTGGTCGAAATGGCTGCCCGAGCGCCTGACCCAGCAATGGAATTTCTCCGAGATCAAGGCCGGCGGCGAGCTGTGGGTCAACTGGCGCGAGGGGGCGTTGCAGAGTGCTGCGATCCGCCTCAATGCGCCGCAACTGACCGGTGCCTACGCCGAACGCAAGCCGATCCAGATCAACAATCTGGCGCTCAACGGCTATTTCCAGCGCGGTCCCGAGGGGGCCACTGTCACGTTTGATTCGCTGGCGATGAATTTCGGCGAAACCCGTTGGGAATCGCATGTGCAGATCAAACAGACTGCCGCCACCGACAAGAACGAAGAGCTCTGGCATCTGCAGGCCGACCGGCTCGACCTGACCCCGATCACTCCTTTGCTCAATGCCCTCGGCCCGTTGCCCCAAGGCTTCGCCACCGTGGTCGAGCGCCTGAAAGTCACCGGCGGGCTGCGTAACGTGCTGCTGGATTTCCGGCCGAACGCCACCGACGACAGCAAATTCGGCTTTGCCGCCAACCTTGATCAAGTCGGCTTCGACGCCTACCACGGCGCGCCCGCGGCACGGAATGTCAGCGGCAGCCTTACCGGCAATCTCGGCGGCGGCGAGCTGCGCATGGACAGCAAGGACTTCGT
Source organism: Pseudomonas sp. 9.2(2024) (assembly GCF_039695385.1). Taxonomy (NCBI): domain Bacteria; kingdom Pseudomonadati; phylum Pseudomonadota; class Gammaproteobacteria; order Pseudomonadales; family Pseudomonadaceae; genus Pseudomonas; species Pseudomonas sp. 9.2(2024). The sequence goes on from NZ_CP155585.1 coordinate 1,246,311, forward strand.
CCTGCACCTTGATCCGATCTTCGCCAAGCCATGGCAATACATTCAGGCCAACGCCCGGTTGACCTGGAAGCTCGATAAAGAAGGTTTCACTCTGATCGCACCGTACCTGAAGGTGCTCGGCGAGGAAGGCAAGATTGCCGGCGACTTCCTGATCCGCCTGCATTTCGATCACAGCCAGGAAGACTACATGGACCTGCGGGTCGGCCTGGTGGATGGCGACGGTCGCTACACCGCCAAGTACCTGCCGGAAGTCCTGAGCCCGGCCCTCGACGAGTGGCTGCGCACGGCGATTCTCAAGGGCGCGGTGGATCAGGGCTTCTTCCAGTATCAGGGTTCGCTGAACAAGAACGCCGGGGAAGCGGATCGCAGCATCAGCCTGTTCTTCAAGGTGCACGACGCCGAGCTGGCGTTCCAGCCGGGCTGGCCGCACGTGAGCAAGGTTAGCGGTGACGTGTTCATCGAAGACAGCGGTGTGCGGATTCTCGCCAGCAAGGGCCAATTGCTCGACACCCAGGTCAGCGATGTCTTCGTCAATATTCCCCATGTGCCGAGCGGCGAGCACAGCCATATGTTCCTCGACGGCACCTTCGCGGGTGGGTTGGGCGATGGCCTGAAGATTCTTCAGGAAGCACCGATCGGCACCGCCGATACCTTCGCCGGCTGGGAAGGCGCGGGTGATCTGCAGGGCAAGCTCAAACTCGATGTGCCGTTGGCCAAGGGCGATCAGCCAAAAATCCTCGTCGACTTCAAAACCGTCAATGCGCGATTGAACCTGGCGGAGCCGAAGCTCGAACTGAGCCAGCTCAAGGGTGATTTCCGCTTCGACAGCGCCAAGGGCCTGAGCGGGCAGAACATCAGTGCCCGGGCCTTCGACAAACCGGTCACTGCGCAGATCTTCGCCGACGGCGGCCCCGGCAAACTCAAGACCCGGGTGGCGGCGTCGGGGCAGGTCGAGGTCAAGAAACTCACCGACTGGCTGGGCGTGACTCAACCGTTGCCGGTGTCCGGGACTGTCCCTTATCAACTGCAATTGAATCTGGACGGTGCCGACAGCCAGTTGATGGTCAGTTCAAGCCTGAAGGGCGTGGCAGTGGATCTGCCGGCGCCGTTCGGCATGGCGGCCGATGTCGGGCGTGACACTGTGTTCCGCATGACGTTACAGGGGCAGGAGCGGCGTTACTGGGTCAACTACGATCAACTGGCCAACCTCACCTTCGCCGCGCCACCAGGCAATTTCGCCGATGGCCGTGGCGAGTTGTTCCTTGGCGCCGGCGAAGCGGTGTTGCCGGGTAACAAAGGCTTGCGGATACGCGGCGTGTTGTCCGAGCTGGATGTCAAACCCTGGCAGGATCTGCTGGACAAGTACGCCGGCCAGGATCCAGGCGGCAACGCCAAGCAGTTGCTCAGCAGCGCGGACTTCAAGATCGGCAAGCTTACGGCTTTCGGCACCACGCTGGATCAGGCGGCAGTGCAGGTTAATCGCAAGCCCGGCGCCTGGGCTTTGGCCCTCGACAGTCAGCAGGCCAAAGGCACGGCCGGCATTCCCGACGCCAAGGGCGCGCCGATTGCGGTGAACCTGCAATACGTGCGGTTGCCGGCACCGGACCCTACGGTGCAGGCCGACGAGAATGCGCCGGACCCGCTGGCCTCGGTCGATCCGAGCAAGATTCCGGCGCTGGATATCACCATCAATCAATTGTTCCAGGGCCAGGATCTGGTCGGCGGCTGGTCGCTCAAGGTTCGGCCGACCGCCAAGGGCATCGCCCTGAACAACCTCGATCTGGGCCTCAAGGGCATTCTTTTGCAGGGCAGTGGTGGCTGGGAAGGAACGCCCGGTGCCACGAGTAGTTGGTACAAGGGGCGGATCGGCGGCAAGAACCTCGCCGATGTGCTCAAGGGCTGGGGTTTTGCGCCGAGCGTGACCAGCGAAGAGTTCCACATGGATGTCGACGGCCGCTGGCCGGGCTCGCCGGCGTGGCTGGCGACCAAGCGCTTCTCCGGCACTCTCGATGCGTCGCTGAACAAAGGCCAGTTTGTTGAAGTGGAGGGCGGCGCACAGGCATTGCGCGTGTTCGGTCTGCTCAACTTCAACTCGATTGGCCGGCGTTTGCGCCTCGACTTCTCCGACCTCTTCGGCAAGGGCCTCAGCTATGACCGGGTCAAGGGATTGCTGGAGGCGACCAACGGCGTTTATGTGACGAAAGAACCGATCAAGTTGACCGGTCCTTCGAGCAACCTGGAACTGGACGGCACGCTGGATCTGGTGGGCGACAAGGTGGATGCCAAATTGCTGGTGACTTTGCCGGTGACCAACAACCTGCCGATTGCCGCGCTGATTGTCGGCGCGCCGGCGGTCGGCGGCGCATTGTTTCTGATCGACAAGCTGATCGGCGATCGCGTGGCGCGGTTCGCCAGCGTCAAATACACCGTCAAAGGCCCATGGAAAGAGCCGAAAATCACCTTCGACAAGCCTTTTTGAACAGCCAGCCCCTGAACCGATGGAGTAGCATGGCCGCATACCTCTTGCGGAGTGCGCCATGTCTTTAGCGGTGATTCAAATGGTCAGCCAGAGCGATGTGCTGGCCAATCTGCGCGATGCCCGACGTTTGCTCGAACAGGCGGCCAACGCCGGTGCGAAGCTGGCCGTGCTGCCGGAAAACTTCGCCGCCATGGGCCGTCGCGACATCGCCGACATCGGCCGCGCCGAAGCGCTCGGCGAAGGCCCGATCCTGCCGTGGTTGAAACAGACCGCCCGCGACCTCAGGTTATGGATTGTGGCCGGCACGTTGCCGTTGCCGCCTGTGGGACAGCCCGAGGCGAAGTCCCGTGCCTGCTCGTTGCTGGTGAACGATCAGGGCGAAATCGTTGCTCGCTATGACAAGTTGCATCTGTTTGATGTCGATGTGGCGGACAATCGCGGCCGTTACCGCGAATCCGATGACTATGCTTATGGCAGTGGCGTGGTGGTTGCGGACACGCCGGTCGGCCGAATCGGCCTGACGGTGTGCTACGACCTGCGCTTCCCGGAGCTGTACAGCGAATTGCGCGCAGCCGGGGCCGAACTGATTACCGCACCGTCGGCCTTCACCGCGGTGACGGGGGCGGCCCACTGGGATGTACTGATCCGCGCGCGAGCCATTGAAACCCAGTGTTACGTGCTGGCGGCAGCCCAGGGCGGGACGCATCCGGGGCCGCGGGAAACCTTTGGCCACGGGGCGATTGTCGATCCGTGGGGCCGCGTGCTGGCACAGCAAGAGCAAGGCGAAGCCGTGTTGCTGGCCGAACGCGACAGCAATGAACAAGCGTCCATCCGGGCGCGAATGCCGGTGACCGGTCATCGGCGGTTTTTTTCGCAGGGCGCACAGCGACCTGCTTCAGAACACGAATTTAAGGCGTAAAACCTATGAGCGAGTTGTTGTCCTCAGTCAGTGATCACCTGTTGGCGCCCGGCGGCGTGACGATCGAGAGCCTGCAAGGCGTGCTCGGTGATCTGGCGGGTCCAGGCATCGATGCGGCCGACCTGTATTTCCAGGGGCAGATATCCGAGTCCTGGTCGCTGGAAGACGGCATCGTCAAGGAAGGCAGTTTCAACCTCGACCAGGGTGTTGGCGTGCGGGCGCAGTCGGGTGAGAAAACCGGTTTCGCCTACAGCAATGCGATCACCCTCGAAGCTCTCGGCGCAGCGGCCCGTGCGGCCCGTTCGATTTCCCGCGCCGGGCAGAACGGCACGGTGCAGGCGTTCAGCACCCAGGACGTCGCCCAGTTGTATGCGCCGGATAACCCTCTGGAAGTCCTGAGCCGCGCTGAAAAAGTCGAATTGCTCAAGCGCATCGACGTAGCGACCCGCGCCCTCGATCCGCGTATCCAGCAGGTCAGCGTAAGCATGGCCGGAGTCTGGGAGCGCATTCTGGTGGCCTCGACCGACGGCGGCCTGGCTGCCGATGTGCGTCCGCTGGTGCGCTTCAACGTCAGCGTGATCGTCGAGCAGAACGGCCGTCGCGAGCGTGGCGGTCATGGCGGCGGCGGGCGTACCGACTACCGTTATTTCCTCGCCGAAGACCGCGCCATGGGTTATGCCCGTGAAGCGTTGCGTCAGGCGTTGGTGAATCTGGAAGCGATTCCGGCACCGGCCGGCACCTTGCCGGTGGTTCTGGGTTCGGGCTGGTCCGGCGTGCTGCTGCACGAAGCGGTCGGTCACGGTCTGGAGGGCGATTTCAACCGCAAGGGCAGTTCGGCTTACAGCGGGCGCATGGGCGAGATGGTTGCATCAAAACTTTGCACCATCGTCGATGACGGCACGTTGGCCGGTCGCCGCGGTTCCCTGAGCGTCGACGACGAAGGCACGCCGACCGAGTGCACCACGCTGATCGAAAACGGCGTACTCAAGGGTTATATGCAGGACAAGCTCAATGCGCGGCTGATGGGCGTGGCCCGCACCGGCAACGGTCGCCGTGAATCCTATGCGCACCTGCCGATGCCACGGATGACCAACACCTACATGCTTGGCGGCCAGAGCGATCCGGCGGAAATCATCGCTTCGGTGAAGAAGGGCATCTACTGCGCCAACCTCGGCGGCGGTCAGGTCGACATCACCAGCGGCAAGTTCGTGTTCTCCACCAGCGAGGCTTACCTGATCGAAGACGGCAAGATTACCGCGCCAGTCAAAGGCGCAACGTTGATCGGCAACGGCCCGGAAGCGATGAGCCGGGTGTCGATGGTCGGTAATGATCTGGCGCTGGACAGCGGTGTGGGGACTTGCGGCAAGGACGGGCAGTCGGTGCCGGTGGGTGTGGGCCAGCCGACCCTGAAAATCGATGCGATCACCGTGGGTGGCACGGGCGCATAAGAGGGGATGGAGCTTCGGGTGGCGCGCGGTGCGGCCACCCGGTGGCGAATATCAACGCAGGCCGCGTTGAGTCTCGTCCAGCTCACGGATGTACTTGAAGATCTTGCGGCTCGAGGCAGGAGGTTTGTTTTGCGCAACCTCGTGCTGGGCCTGACGGATCAGGGAACGCAGTTGCTGGCGGTCGGCGTCCGGGTAATCGACGACGAATTTCTCCAGCACGGCATCGTCACCGGCGATCAGGCGGTCACGCCAGCGTTCGAGGTTGTGGAAACGCTCGTTGTACTGACGGGTAGAGGCATCGAGTTGATCGAGCAAGGTGAGAATCGCGTCAGTGTCCTGATCGCGCATCAGTTTGCCGATGAACTGCAAATGCCGTTTACGCGCGATGTTCGCGGTGTGCTTGGGCGCATCGGCCAGGGCCCGGCGCAAAGCGTCGGTCAATGGCAGTTTTGCCTGCAAGTCGGGCTTGAGCGTTGTAAGGCGCTCGCCAAGGTCAACCAGAGCATGTAGCTCGCGTTTGACCTGGGATTTGCTTTTTTCTCCCGTATCGAGGGAGTCGTCGTAAGAATCAACCATGGTGGCAGTCCGCAAAGAAACGCCGCCATGATAACCAGTCGGGGGCCGCTTGTCCGGCCCGGTCGCTCGAAGGCCCCAGCCGAAAGCAGAATTTGAGTGGAGATGAGCATGAGTGCAGTTGAAAGCGTCGGCCCACAGGCATTGCCGGCACTGCAGGAACAGGTCGAGCAGATCATCGCCGAAGCCAAGCGTCAGGGTGCCAGTGCCTGCGAAGTAGCGGTGTCGCTGGAGCAGGGCCTGTCGACGTCGGTGCGTCAACGTGAAGTCGAAACGGTCGAGTTCAACCGCGATCAAGGTTTTGGCATCACGCTGTACGTCGGCCAGCGCAAGGGTTCGGCCAGTACGTCCGCCACCGGGCCGGATGCGATTCGCGAAACCGTCGCTGCGGCGCTGGCGATTGCCAAGCACACCTCCGAAGACGAAGCCTCGGGGTTGGCCGATGCCGCGCTGATGGCCCGGGATATTCAGGATTTCGACCTGTTCCACCAATGGGACATCACCCCGGAGCAGGCCATCGAAAAGGCGTTGCTCTGTGAAGCTGCCGCGTTCGACGCCGATGCACGCATCAAGAATGCCGATGGCACCACGTTGAGTACTCATCAGGGCTGCCGCGTGTACGGCAACAGCCACGGTTTTATCGGCGGTTATGCGTCGACCCGACACAGCCTGAGCTGCGTGATGATTGCAGAAGCCGATGGCCAGATGCAGCGCGATTACTGGTATGACGTGAACCGTCAGGGCAGCTTGCTGGCGGATCCGGTGAGCATTGGCCAGCGCGCGGCACAGCGCGCAGCGAGCCGTCTGGGTGCGCGTCCGGTGCCGACCTGCGAAGTGCCGGTTTTGTTTTCGGCGGAACTGGCGGGTGGGTTGTTCGGCAGCTTCCTGTCGGCGATTTCCGGCGGCAGTCTGTACCGCAAATCGTCTTTCCTCGAAGGCACCCTGGGGCAGAAGCTGTTCCCGGAATGGTTGACCATCGACGAGCGTCCGCACCTGATGCGCGCCATGGGCAGTGCTTCCTACGATGGTGACGGCCTGGCGACCTATGCCAAACCGTTCGTCGAGAAAGGCGAGTTGGTCTCGTACATCCTTGGCACCTATTCCGGTCGCAAACTGGGCATGCCGAGCACCGCCAACGCGGGCGGCGTGCACAACCTGTTCGTCACCCATGGCGATGAAGACCAGGCTGCCTTGCTGCGGCGCATGGGGCGTGGACTGCTGGTCACCGAACTGATGGGCCATGGCCTGAACATGGTGACTGGTGATTACTCGCGCGGTGCGGCGGGTTTCTGGGTCGAGAACGGTGAAATCCAGTTCGCGGTGCAGGAAGTGACCATCGCCGGCAACATGCGTGACATGTTCAAGCAGATCGTCGCGGTGGGTAACGATCTGGAACTGCGCAGCAACATTCGCACTGGTTCGGTGTTGATCGAGAAGATGACTGTCGCGGGCAGCTAAGCCCTAGGCAGGTACAAAAAAAGGCGTGTCATCCGATTGGGTGGCGCGCCTTTTTTGTTTCCGCAAACTTTTCGGGTTGATCAGGGCAGCAAAAAAGCCACTCTTGTTTTGGTTCTCATTATCATCTAATAATAAATCTCATTATCGGATGAGCCCAGAATCATGAGTTCTGCCTTGCACGAGCAGCCGTACCTCGAAAGCTGGCGCTGGATGAGTCGCCAGATCCGTTGCGCGATGGATCCCGACGAACCGCGCCTGATCGAACTCTACCTGGCCGAAGGCCGGTATCTGGCCTGCTGCACGGCGACCTCGCCCTGGACGGTCGCCGAAACCTCTTTTCGTCTGCTGCTCGACACGGCCACCGACATCGCGTTGCCGTGGCACTGGCGCAGCCTCTGCCTCGATCAAGCCTGGCGCCCGCTGCGTGAAATGGAGCGCCTGTCACTGTGCAAATGCCGGCTCAAACGCTGGCAAAGCTACACCTGGCAGCTCGCCACCTGCGAGTTGCAACCCTCGATTCCTCTTATTGAACTGGTGCAAGGATTTTCAGATGACCAAGACACGTATTGAGCGCGACAGCATGGGCGAACTGCAGGTGCCGGTGGACGCTCTCTACGGCGCGCAGACCCAGCGCGCAGTGGATAACTTCCCGATCAGCGGCAAGCCGATGCCGACCCAGTTCATCCGCGCCCTGATTCTGGCGAAAGCGGCTGCCGCACGCGCCAACGTCGAACTTAACCAGCTCAGCGCCGCGCAAGGCAAAGCCATCAGCGATGCCGCCCAAGGTCTGCTGGAAGGCGACTTCATGCAGCATTTCCCGGTGGATATCTTCCAGACCGGCTCCGGCACCAGTTCCAACATGAACGCCAACGAAGTGATCGCCACCCTGGCCAGCCGCCTGCTCGAAGAGCCGGTGAACGCCAACGATCACGTTAACTGCGGGCAGAGCAGCAACGACATCATTCCAACCACCATCCACGTCAGCGCCGCGCTGGCTTTGCACGAACAACTGCTGCCGGCGCTGTTGCATCTGGTGCAAGTGATCGAGCGCAAGGCCGAGCAGGTGCATCACCACGTCAAGACCGGCCGCACCCACTTGATGGACGCCATGCCGGTGCGCATGAGTCAGGTGCTCAACGGTTGGGCGCAGCAACTCAAGGCCAATATCGGTCACCTGCAGGATTTGCTGCCAAGCCTGCAATCCCTGGCCCAGGGCGGCACGGCGGTCGGTACCGGGATCAACGCGCATCCGGAATTTGCTGCGCGTTTCAGCCGCCAATTGAGCCAGTTGACCAACGTCCAGTTCACGCCGGGCAAGGATCTGTTCGCTCTGATCGGCTCGCAAGACACTGCCGTGGCCGTGTCGGGCCAGCTCAAGGCCACCGCCGTGTCGCTGATGAAAATCGCCAACGACCTGCGCTGGATGAACTCCGGCCCGCTCGCCGGTCTCGGTGAAATCGAACTGGAAGGGCTGCAGCCGGGTTCCTCGATCATGCCGGGCAAGGTCAATCCGGTGATTCCGGAGGCCACCGCCATGGTGGCCGCGCAAGTGATCGGCAACGATTCGGTGATCACCATCGCCGGTCAGTCGGGCAATTTCGAATTGAACGTGATGCTGCCGATCATCGCCCAGAACCTGCTGAGCAGCATCGAGTTGCTGGCCAACTCCAGCCGTCTGCTGGGTGACAAGGCGATTGCCAGCTTCAAGGTCAATGAGTCGCGCCTCAAGGAAGCGCTGTCGCGCAACCCGATTCTGGTGACCGCACTCAACCCGATCATCGGTTACCAGAAGGCTGCCGAGATCGCCAAGCAGGCCTACAAACAAGGTCGTCCGGTGATTGATGTCGCGCTGGAGCACACCGACCTGTCGCGCAGCCAGCTGGAAGAGTTGCTCAATCCCGAGAAACTCACCGCCGGCGGCGTGTAAGCACCGCAACCGCTTTGGAGGTTCACCATGGAGCACTGGAAACGCACGATCGAACGGGCCAATCGCTGCTTCATGCTGGGCGAGCTGATCGATGCCCGCGAGGCTTACCTGCAAGCCCTGGCTTTGGCACAGGTGTTGTTCGAGCGCTGGGCCGATGCCGACGAAGCGGTGGCGGCCTGCGTCATTTCTCATCACAACCTGGCCGACCTGCATCTGCGCCTGAACCAGCCGGAGGAGAGCGCCGAGTACCTGTGCGCGATCCATCAACGACTGTTGCAGACCATGCAGGACGAGCGCCTGCGCCCGGCGCTGCGTGAAGCGGCCCTTCGCCAGAGCAGCAAGACCTACGTCGAGCTGCTCAATTTCATCAGCGAACACGGCGAATACCCGCGCACCCAACGCTTGCTGCACCCGGATACCGGCAATGCGCGCCGCGTGCCTGCCCAACATCACCATGGAGTCCACTGAAATGGCTTTTACCCTGCCAGCCTTGCCTTACGCCTACGACGCACTGGAGCCGCACATCGATGCGCAAACCATGGAGATCCACTACACCAAGCATCATCAGACTTATATCAACAATCTGAACGCTGCGGTCGAGGGCACCGAATTCGCGGACTGGCCGGTGGAGAAGCTGGTCGCCAGCGTCCAGCAACTGCCGGAAAAGCTTCGTGCGGCGGTGATCAACCAGGGCGGCGGTCATGCCAACCATTCGCTGTTCTGGGAAGTGATGGTGCCCAACGGCGGTGGCAAACCTGACGGTGCGCTGGCCAAGGCGATCGATGAGCAACTGGGTGGCCTCGACAGCTTCAAAGAGGCCTTCACCAAAGCCGCACTGACCCGCTTCGGCAGTGGTTGGGCCTGGCTCAGCGTCACCCCGGAAAAGAAACTGGTGGTGGAAAGCAGCGGTAACCAGGACAGCCCGCTGATGAACGGCAACACGCCGATACTCGGCCTCGACGTGTGGGAGCACGCCTACTATCTGCGTTATCAGAACCGTCGGCCGGAATACATCAGCGCTTTCTACAACGTGATCAACTGGCCGGAAGTTGCTGTGCGCTATCAGGCCGCGCTGGTTTAAGTCTCCTATAAAAACAATCCAAGGGTGACTATGGGCACTGAAACACTGGCGATCGGAAGTGGGCGTATGTTTCGTTACGCAATTGGATCGCTGCTGCTATTGGCGGGCATGACCTTGCTGGTGGCGCATGGGCTGGAATGGCTGAATCTGGAGCCGAGATTGTCGCGGGCATTGCAGGGCGGCGCGATCTGCGCTCTCGGCACTGCACTCGGCGCGGTTCCGGTGCTGGTGATCCGCAACATGCCCCAGGTCCTGGGCGATACGCTGCTGGGTTTTGGCGCCGGTGTGATGCTGGCGGCAACCGCGTTTTCGCTGATCGTGCCGGGAATCGCTGCCGCCGAAAGTCTGGGGCTTGGCCCGTGGGGCGCCAGTGGTTTGATCTGTTTCGGCATCATGCTCGGGGCGTTCGGCCTGTATCTGGTGGATCGCAAGGTGTCCGGGGCTTCGCCGGAAATGCTCATCGGCACTGTCGAGCATCCGGTGATTCCGCCACGTATCTGGTTGTTCGTGTTTGCCATCATTGCCCATAACATCCCGGAAGGCATGGCCGTCGGTGTTTCCGCTGGCGGCGGCATGCCGGACGCTGACAGCCTGGCGATGGGCATCGCCTTGCAGGATGTGCCGGAAGGACTGGTCATTGCGCTGGTGTTGGCCGGAGCCGGGATGTCGCGGGTCAAGGCGTTTCTGATCGGGGCGGCATCGGGCCTGGTCGAGCCGGTGTTTGCACTGCTGTGTGCGTGGCTGGTCAGCCTGGCGGAACTGTTATTACCCCTGGGACTGGCGCTGGCGGCCGGGGCAATGCTGTTGGTGGTGACTCACGAAGTGATCCCGGAGTCGCGGCGCAATGGTCACGACAAGCTGGCGAGCCTGGGATTGTTGATCGGGTTCTGCCTGATGATGGTGATGGATACGGCGTTGGGATGAGAGGGAGGCTTGCTCCCTCCCTCGACACTAAAGGCTTTCAACCGCCTTCGTCGAAGTAGTTGTTGATCAGCGCGACCAGCGCATCCATGGCTTCCTGTTCCTGATGACCCTCAGTACTCAGGTGGATTTTGGTGCCCTTGCCGGCGGCGAGCATCATCATCGCCATGATGCTTTTGCCATCAACCGTGGTTTCCGGGGTGCGACCCACTCTGATCGTGCAGTCGGGATATTGACCCGCCACGCCAACGAACTTTGCCGACGCCCGGGCATGCAGGCCCAGCTTGTTGATGATTTCGATTTCCAGAGCAGGCATCGCGGTGTGAATCCTTTAGCTGAGGTCGCGGTGGCGAACCTGGACGTTCTTCAGGGTTTTCTGCAGGGCCTGACCCAGGCGTTCGGTCAGGTAGACGGAACGGTGGTGTCCGCCGGTGCAGCCAATGGCAATGGTCACATAAGCGCGATTGCTTGCAGCGAAGCGCGGCAGCCATTTGAACAGGTACGCATAGATGTCCTGGAACATCTCTTCGACCTCCGGCTGCGCCGCCAGGTATTCCGCCACAGGCTCATCGAGCCCGGATTGTGCGCGTAATTCCGGTTTCCAGTACGGATTGGGCAGGCAGCGTACATCGAACACCAGATCCGCATCCACCGGCATGCCGCGTTTGAAACCGAACGACTCCACCAGAAATGCAGTCCCCGGCTCCGGTTGGTTCAACAGTCGCAGCTTGATGGTATCGCGCAGCTGGTAGAGGTTCAGATTGGTGGTATTGACCTTCAGGTCGGCCAGATCGGCGATCGGGCCCAGCAGCGCGGTTTCGTCGTTGATGGCTTCGGCCAGCGAGCGATTGGCATTGCTGAGCGGGTGGCGACGACGGGTTTCCGAAAAACGTTTGAGCAACGTTTCGTCATCGGCGTCCAGGTACAGGACATCACACTGGATGTGCCGGCTGCGCACTTCCTCGAGCAACTCTGGAAAGCGTGACAGATGGCTCGGCAGGTTGCGGGCGTCGATCGAGACCGCCACCTGTGGCTGGAGCATTTCGGTATGAACCAGCGCGCGCTCGGCGAGGTCTGGCAACAAGCCGGCTGGCAGGTTGTCAATGCAGTAGTAGCCGTTGTCCTCAAGGACATCCAGGGCGGTACTTTTACCCGAGCCGGAACGGCCACTGACAATGATCAAGCGCATGGTTACGGCCTGTTCTGTTCTTCCAGTACAACCTGGTACAAGGCTTCGTTGCTTGGCGCGCTGCGCAGTCTGTCGCGCACGTCCTTGCGGTCGAGCATGCTGGCAATCTGGCGTAACAGCTCCAGGTGCGCATCGGTGGCGGCTTCCGGCACCAGCAGGACGAACAGCAGGTCCACAGGCGCGCCGTCGATAGCGTCGAAATCGATAGGGGCATCAAGGTACATCAGCGCACTGATCGGCGCTTCGCAGCCCTTGAGGCGGCAGTGAGGAATGGCGATGCCGTTGCCAAAACCGGTGGAACCCAGTTTTTCACGGGCAATCAATGCCTCGAAGACATCTTGCATCTCCAGATCCGGGACTTCCCGGGCGATCAGGTTGGCAATTTGTTCGAGGGCTTTCTTTTTACTGCCGCCCGGCACGTTCACCAGGGAACGGCCGGGGGTCAGGATACTTTCAAGTCGGATCATGGGGGTGGGGGTTATCGACCGGTAGCGCCCTGAAGCAGGCTCTGGGTCTTTTCCTTATGCTTTTTGAGTTGTTTATCAAGCTTGTCGGTCAACGCGTCGATCGCAGCGTACATATCGGTATGTTCCGCGTTTGCGACGACCTCGTTGCCGGGAATATGCAGCGTGGCTTCGATTTTCTGCTTCAGCTTTTCGACGCACATCGTGACCTGTACGTTGGTGATCTTGTCGAAATGCCCTTCGAGCTTCTTGAGCTTGAGCTCGATGTACTCGCGCAGAGGCTGGGTAACTTCCAGTTGGTGTCCACTGATGTTGACTTGCATACAGCTTCTCCTTCGTTGCCAGTGCATAAAGCGGCAGGCCGAAGAGCCTGCCACTGGAACGCTGTAACGTGGCTTACATCAACCGCTTGCGTTCGCTCGAAGGCGCGATCCCGAGGGATTCGCGGTACTTGGCGACGGTGCGGCGAGCCACCTGAATGCCTTGTGCCTCCAGTAAACCAGCGATCTTGCTGTCACTCAACGGCTTTTTCTGATTTTCCGCGGCAACCAGTTTCTTGATGATCGCGCGGATCGCCGTGGACGAGCATTCACCGCCTTCTGAGGTGCTCACATGGCTGGAGAAAAAGTATTTCAGTTCATATATGCCCCGTGGGGTATGCATGAATTTCTGCGTGGTCACCCGGGAAATCGTCGACTCGTGCATGCCAACCGCCTCTGCAATGTCGTGCAGGACCAGCGGCTTCATGGCTTCGTCGCCGTACTCCAGAAAGCCGCGCTGATGCTCGACGATCTGGGTGGCTACTTTCATCAGGGTTTCGTTGCGGCTCTGCAGGCTCTTGATGAACCAGCGAGCTTCCTGCAACTGATTGCGCATGAAGGTATTGTCGGCGCTGGTGTCGGCACGGCGCACGAAACCGGCGTATTGGGCGTTGACCCGCAGGCGCGGTACCGATTCCTGGTTCAGCTCGACCAGCCAGCGCTCGTTGTCCTTGCGCACGATGACGTCAGGCACCACGTACTCGGCTTCGGTGGATTCGATCTGCGAGCCTGGGCGCGGATTGAGGCTCTGCACCAGTTCGATGACCTGGCGCAGTTCATCTTCCTTGAGCTTCATGCGCCGCATCAGCTGGCTGTAGTCGCGGCTGCCGAGCAGGTCAATGTAATCGGTGACCAGACGTTTGGCCTCGGCCAGCCAAGGGGTCTTGGCCGACAGCTGGCGCAATTGCAGCAGCAGGCATTCGCCCAGGTTGCGTGCGCCGATGCCTGCCGGCTCGAATTGCTGGATGCGGTGCAGGACGGCTTCGATCTCGTCCAGCTCGATGTCGAGCTCGGGATCGAAGGCTTCGAGAATTTCTTCGAGGGTTTCGTCCAGGTAGCCCTGATTATTGATGCAATCGATCAGGGTGACGGCGATCAGGCGATCGGTGTCGGACATCGGTGCGAGGTTCAACTGCCACAGCAGGTGGCTTTGCAGGCTCTCGCCGGCGGAGGTGCGGGTGGTGAAGTCCCACTCGTCATCGTCGCTGCTCGGCAGGCTGCTGGCGCTGGTCTGGTAGACGTCTTCCCAGGCGGTGTCAACGGGCAGTTCGTTGGGGATTCGCTCGTTCCATTCGCCGTCTTCGAGGTTGTCGACTGTCGGCGCGGTCTCCTGATAAGAAGGTTCCTGGATCTCGGTGTTGGGCTTCTGTTCGGCGTTGTCGGCCATGGGATCGGAGTTGTCGAAGTCGTCGCCGTCTTCCTGGCGTTCGAGCATCGGATTGGATTCCAGAGCCTCCTGGATTTCCTGTTGCAGATCCAGGGTAGACAATTGGAGCAGGCGGATGGCCTGTTGCAGCTGCGGTGTCATCGTCAGCTGCTGGCCCATTCTCAAGACTAGCGATGGTTTCATGGCAGGGGCTTAACACCTTATTCGCCGGCGCTATGCGCCATCCACTACAGGGCGCCGGAGCGCCAAACTTAAGCAAATTATATGCCTGAAACTGTCGTGTTTGCCTAGAGCGCTGTAACAATAAAAGCGTATAAAAAAGCGCTTCAACGTTACAGCACCCGGACGGCTGGTCGAATACCGTCGAGCTTACAGGCGGAACTCGTGGCCCAGGTAGACTTCCTTCACCAGATCGTTGGCGAGGATGGTCGCGGAGTCGCCTTCGGCGATCAACTGGCCATCGTTGACGATGTAGGCGGTTTCGCAGATATCCAGCGTCTCACGGACGTTGTGGTCGGTGATCAGTACACCGATGCCCTTGGCCTTGAGGTGGTGGATGATCTGCTTGATGTCGCCGACAGAGATCGGGTCGACACCGGCGAACGGTTCGTCGAGCAGGATGAATTTCGGTGCCGTGGCCAGTGCACGGGCGATTTCCACCCGGCGGCGCTCACCACCGGACAGGCTCATGCCGAGGTTGTCGCGGATGTGGCTGATGTGGAATTCCTGCAGCAGGCTTTCCAACTCCTTGCGACGACCGGCCTTGTCGAGCTCCTGACGGGTCTCAAGGATGGCCATGATGTTGTCGGCTACCGACAGTTTGCGGAAGATCGACGCTTCTTGCGGCAGATAGCCGATACCGGCCTTGGCGCGACCGTGCATCGGCTGGTGGCTGACGTCCAGATCGTCGATCAGTACGCGACCCTGATCGGCCTGGACCAGACCGACGATCATGTAGAAGCAGGTGGTCTTGCCGGCGCCGTTAGGGCCGAGCAGGCCGACGATCTGACCGCTGTCGATCGACAGGCTGACGTCGCGCACGACCTGGCGGCTTTTATAGGCCTTGGCCAGGTGCTGAGCTTTCAGAGTTGCCATTACTGGGTTTTCTCGTCGGTTTTCTTCTTCGGCTGGATCACCATGTCAATGCGCGGACGCGCTTCGGTGACCTTGTTGCCGGTGGCACGACCAGCGCTGGCCAGCTTTTTCACCGTGTCATAGACGATTTTCTCGCCCTGAGTGGTGTTGTTGTCCTTGTCGACGACTTTCGCCTTGTCGATCAGCACAACGCGGTTTTGCGCGGCGTGGTACTGAATGGTCACGCCCCAGCCCTGTACAGGCTTGGTGTCGCCCGCCGTCTGCAACTGCTCGAAGTAGGCAAGGTTGCCCACCGAGGTCACGACGTCGATATCGCCGGTCTGGGTGCGGGTGATGGTCACGGTGTTGCCTTTGACGATCATCGAACCCTGAGTGATGATCACGTCACCTTTATAGGTAGCAACGCCGTTCTTGTCGTCCAGCTGGGCATCGTCGGCCTGAATACGGATTGGCTGCTCTTGATCGTTCGGCAGAGCCCAGGCGCTCACGCTTCCCAGTGCTGCGCCCAGACTGAGCAAAATAGGGAGGGTTTTAACGAGCCTCATACTGTCCTCTTACGTTCGATAGCAGGTGTATCCTGCTTTCCTTCAAATACGCTTTCATTCCTACGCCAGTCGATACACCGCCAGCGCCGTCGATTCTAACGGGTTGCTGGGTCTGCGCATATTGCTGCTGCGGGAACACCGTCATGCGAGTGGAGGTGATCAGGGTGTCGCGGTTCTTTTCGTCGGTGCGCTTGACGCGTACCGAGTCGATCAGCTCGACCTCGGTGCCACCGGAGTTCACTTCACCGCGTTCACTGGTCACGTGCCATGGGAAATCGGTGCCACGGAACATGTTCAGATCAGGCTTGGTGACCAGTGTAATGTCGGTCGCCTTGACGTGCTCAGCCTTGTCGGACGTCATTTCGTACTGCACTTTGCCGTCTTCGAGGTACTGGATCGTGTGGGTATTGGTCGCATACCAGTCGATCGGGCTTTCCTCTGCCGAAACCGGCGGTTTGTCGAGGAAGCGTTCCGGGCTGATGTTCCAGTAGCCGACCGCACCGAATATCGCTGCGATGCAACCGAACAGCAGGATGTTGCGAAACTTTTTGCTAAACATGGTTGGACTCACAGGTACGCGTTGTTGGCGGCGTCGAGGCTGCCTTGGGCGCGCAGGATCAGTTCGCAGAATTCGCGGGCGGCACCTTCGCCGCCACGGGCCTGGGTGACGCCATGGGCGTGCTCGCGCACAAAGGGGGCGGCGTTGGCCACGGCCATGCCCAGCCCTACACGGCGGATCACCGGCAGGTCCGGCAGGTCGTCACCGAGGTAAGCCACTTGCTCATAGCTTAGGCCCAGTTGCTCCAGAAGACCGTCGAGCACGACCAGTTTGTCTTCGCGGCCCTGAAACAGGTGCGGGATCCCCAGGTTTTTTGCCCGGCGTTCGACCACCGGGGTCTTGCGACCACTGATGATGGCGGTCTGTACACCAGCATTCATCAGCATCTTGATGCCCTGGCCATCGAGTGTATTGAAAGTCTTGAACTCGCTGCCGTCTTCAAGGAAGTACAGGCGACCGTCGGTGAGGACACCGTCGACGTCGAAAACCGCCAGTTTGATGGCTTTGCCGCGTTGCAGCAGATCGGTGCTCATTTACATCACTCCTGCGCGCAGCAGATCGGAGAGGTTGAAGGCGCCGATCGGGCGATCCTCTTCATCTACGACAACCAGCGCGTTGATTCGGTGGTCTTCCATGATTTTCAGGGCTTCGGCCGCGAGCATCTCGGCGCGGGCGGTCTTGCCGTGCACGGTCATTACCTGGTCGATGGTGGCGCTATGGATATCAATGCTGCGATCCAGGGTGCGGCGCAGGTCGCCGTCAGTGAAGATCCCGGCCAGTTTGCCGTCCGTTTCAAGAATGACGGTCATGCCCAGACCCTTGCGGGTCATTTCCATCAGCGCGTCCTTGAGCAGGGTGCCGCGCTGTACCTGCGGCAGTTCCTGACCGGCGTGCATGACATTTTCCACTTTCAGCAGCAGGCGTCGGCCCAGTGCGCCGCCCGGGTGGGAAAAGGCGAAATCTTCGGCAGTGAAGCCGCGCGCTTCCAGCAGCGCCACGGCCAGGGCGTCGCCCATGACCAGCGCAGCGGTGGTCGAGGAGGTCGGTGCGAGGTTCAGCGGGCAGGCTTCGTGTTCGACGTGAACGTTGAGATTGACCTCGGCAGCCTTGGCAAGCGGCGATTGCGGGTTGCCGGTGACGCTGATCAGCTGGATGCCCAGGCGCTTGATCAGTGGCAGCAGGGTGACGATTTCGTTAGTGGAGCCGGAGTTCGACAGGGCCAGAATCACGTCATCGCGAGTGATCATGCCCATGTCGCCGTGGCTGGCCTCGGCCGGGTGCACGAAAAACGCCGGGGTGCCGGTGCTGGCCAGGGTCGCGGCAATCTTGTTGCCGATGTGCCCGGACTTGCCCATACCGACCACGACAACACGGCCCTTGCTGGCCAGAATCATCTCGCAAGCGCGTACGAAATCGGCGTCGATATGGGGCAACAAGCCTTGTACGGCTTCCACTTCGAGGCGGATGGTGCGTTGTGCCGATTGAATCAGGTCGCTGGTTTGGCTCATGTCAGAAATCGTATAGCCCGATGAAAAGGCGGCGATTATAGCGGTTATGTTGAAAAGCCTCACGCAAGTTCGTCGTGCTTTGTCATTCCTCGTTACCAAAACTCTGTAAATAAGGCCTGAAGCCCTTCAACTCGCCGAATGCGGGCCGGTGCAGGCCTTGGGCGCTTGCCCTTTGCAGTGATATAGTTCGCCGCCAGTTCGGCCTGCCCGGGATGTAGGGGCTTTCTTCCAGGAAGCCAGGCGTCCGAGTGAGAGGCTGCATCGCAAGGAGTTTAGATGAGTGCCGATAACGCCTACGCGGTCGAGCTGAAGGGAGTCTCCTTCAAGCGCGGTGCGCGGAGCATTTTCAATAACGTCGATATCCGCATCCCGCGCGGCAAGGTCACCGGCATCATGGGGCCTTCCGGGTGTGGCAAGACCACGCTGCTGCGCCTGATGGGCGCGCAGTTGCGGCCATCCAAAGGCGAGGTCTGGGTCAACGGCCAGAACCTGCCGAAGCTGTCGCGCAGCGATCTGTTCGATGCGCGCAAGCACATGGGCGTGCTGTTTCAGAGCGGTGCGCTGTTCACCGATCTCGATGTGTTCGAGAACGTCGCCTTCCCGCTTCGTGTTCATACCGACCTGCCGGACGAGATGATCCGCGACATCGTGCTGCTCAAATTGCAGGCGGTGGGACTGCGCGGGGCGATCGAACTGATGCCCGACGAGCTGTCCGGCGGCATGAAACGCCGTGTCGCACTGGCCCGTGCCATTGCCCTCGATCCGCAGATTCTCATGTACGACGAACCGTTCGTCGGCCAGGATCCGATCGCCATGGGCGTTCTGGTTCGCCTGATCCGTCTGCTCAACGATGCCCTGGGGATCACCAGCATCGTGGTGTCCCACGATCTCGCCGAAACCGCGAGCATTGCCGACTACATCTATGTGGTCGGTGATGGGCAGGTATTGGGGCAGGGCACGCCGGACGAACTGATGAACTCGGACGATCCGCGTATCCGCCAGTTCATGACCGGTGAACCCGACGGCCCGGTGCCGTATCACTTTCCAGCGCCGGATTACCGCGCAGATCTTCTGGGGAAGCGCCGCTGATGCGCAGAATTACATTAATGGAGCGTGTACGTCGCTTCGGCCTCGCCGGAATCGACAGCGTCGCAGTGTTCGGGCGTTCGACCCTGTTCCTGTTTCATGCCTTGCTGGGTCGTGGTGGCATCGGTGGCGGTTTTGGCCTGCTGGTCAAGCAGCTGCACTCCGTCGGTGTGATGTCGCTGGTGATCATCGTGGTGTCCGGGATTTTCATCGGCATGGTGCTGGCGCTGCAGGGCTTCAACATCCTGTCGAGCTACGGCTCGGAGCAGGCTGTCGGGCAGATGGTGGCGCTGACCCTGCTGCGTGAACTGGGGCCGGTGGTGACCGCGCTGTTGTTCGCCGGTCGTGCCGGTTCGGCGCTGACGGCGGAAATCGGCAACATGAAATCGACCGAGCAGTTGTCCAGCCTGG
Source organism: Pseudomonas sp. 9.2(2024) (assembly GCF_039695385.1). NCBI lineage: Bacteria > Pseudomonadati > Pseudomonadota > Gammaproteobacteria > Pseudomonadales > Pseudomonadaceae > Pseudomonas > Pseudomonas sp. 9.2(2024). Next base: position 1,265,681 of record NZ_CP155585.1, read on the forward strand.
AAATGATCGGGGTCGACCCGCTCAAGTACATCATCGCTCCGCGTCTGTGGGCCGGCTTCATTTCCCTGCCGGTGCTGGCGATGATCTTCAGCGTGGTTGGCATCTGGGGCGGTTCGTGGGTCGCCGTCGACTGGCTGGGCGTCTACGAAGGTTCCTACTGGTCGAACATGCAGAACAGCGTGAGCTTCGGTGACGATGTGCTCAACGGCATCATCAAAAGTGCAGTATTCGCTTTTGTCGTCACCTGGATCGCCGTATTTCAAGGCTATGACTGCGAACCCACTTCCGAGGGGATCAGCCGTGCCACTACCAAGACCGTGGTTTACGCCTCGCTGGCAGTCCTCGGCCTGGACTTTATTCTGACCGCTTTGATGTTTGGAGATTTCTGATGCAAAACCGCACCCTGGAAATCGGTGTCGGCCTGTTCCTGCTGGCAGGGATCCTGGCCTTGTTGCTGCTGGCCCTGCGGGTCAGTGGCCTGTCTCCGACTTCGACCACCGATACCTACAAGCTTTACGCGTATTTCGACAATATCGCCGGCCTGACGGTCAGAGCCAAAGTGACCATGGCGGGTGTGACCATCGGCAAGGTCACCGCGATCGATCTGGACCGCGACAGCTTCACCGGTCGGGTGACCCTGCAAGTGGATAAAAGCGTCGACAATCTGCCGACCGACTCCACAGCATCTATCCTGACTGCGGGTCTGCTGGGCGAGAAGTACATCGGTATCAGCGTGGGCGGGGAAGACACTCCGCTCAAGGATGGTGGAACCATTCACGACACCCAGTCGTCTCTGGTACTGGAAGACCTGATCGGTAAATTCCTGCTCAATACCGTTAGCAAAGACGCCAAATGAGGAGCTTTTGAATGATCTCTACCTTGCGACGTGGCCTGTTGGTGTTGCTTGCGGCACTGCCGCTGGTGGCTAACGCCGTGGCGGTACAATCGGCGCACGATCTGGTTCAGGACACCACGAACCGGATGCTCGCCGATCTGTCGGCCAATAAAGAGAAGTACAAGCAGGATCCGCAGGACTTCTACACCGCGTTGAACACCATCGTCGGGCCGGTCGTGGATGCCGAGGGCATTTCCAAGAGCATCATGACGGTCAAGTATTCGCGCAAGGCAACCCCGGCGCAGATGAAGACCTTCGAGGAAAACTTCAAGCGCGGCCTGTTCCAGTTCTACGGCAACGCCTTGCTCGAGTACAACAACCAGGGCATCACCGTCGATGCACCCAAGGATGAGTCGGGCGACCGCACCAGCGTCGGCATGACCGTCAAGGGCAACAACGGCGCGATTTATCCGGTGTCGTACACCCTCGAGAAGATCAACGGCGAGTGGAAACTGCGTAACGTGATCATCAACGGCATCAACATCGGGAAACTGTTCCGTGACCAGTTCGCCGACGCGATGCAGCGCAACGGCAACGACCTGGACAAGACCATCAACGGCTGGGCCGGTGAAGTCGCCAAAGCCAAGCAGTCGGCCGAGCAGAACGAGAAGCCAGCCCAATGACCGAGTCGGCCATTCGTCTGGACGAAGCCAGTGAGCTGCAGCTCAGCGGCGTGCTGGATTATCGCACCGCCCCTGACCTGCGCGAGCAGGGCAGGGCGCTGATCAAGTCGTGCAATGCCCCGGCATTGGTGATCGATTGCTCGGCGGTGGAGAAGTCCAGCAGCGTCGGTCTGTCGCTGCTGCTGTGCTTCATTCGCGATGCCAAGGCCGCCGGCAAGGCGGTCAGCATCCGCGGGATGCCCGAAGACATGCGTGAAATTGCTCAGGTCAGCGAACTGACCGAGCTGTTGGCGCAACCCTGAACCCGCATCTATAGAGAAGCCCCCCGTCAGAGTCCTGCGCAGCGGGGTTCGCAGGCGCGGGGCTTTTTTGTATGATGTCCGACCCGTGCGCACAGGGCGCCGATTGAGGTTGAGCATGCAGGCCGTAGAAGTGAAGAGCTTCCTTGAAGGAAAGCTGCCAGGAACGCTGGTGGAAGTTGAAGGCGAAGGCTGCAACTTCCAGCTGAACGTGATTAGTGATGAACTGGCGGCGTTGAGCCCGGTCAAGCGTCAGCAAAGCATCTATGCCCATTTGAACCCTTGGATCGCCGATGGCAGCATCCACGCGGTCACTATGAAATTTTTCAGCAGCGCGGCCTGGGCCGAGCGCACCTGAGCCCTAGGGCGTCGAGATTCTTATGGATAAATTGATTATTACCGGTGGCGCTCGTCTTGATGGCGAGATCCGCATCTCCGGGGCGAAGAACTCCGCCCTGCCAATCCTGGCCGCCACCCTGCTGTGCGATGGCCCGGTTACCGTTGGCAACCTGCCGCACCTGCACGACATCACCACCATGATCGAGCTGTTCGGTCGCATGGGCATCGAGCCTGTGATCGACGAAAAGCTCAGCGTCGAAATCGACCCGCGCACCATCAAGACCCTGATCGCTCCGTACGAACTGGTGAAAACCATGCGTGCCTCGATCCTGGTGCTGGGCCCGATGGTCGCACGTTTCGGTGAAGCCGAAGTCGCACTGCCTGGTGGCTGCGCCATCGGCTCGCGTCCGGTCGACCTGCACATCCGAGGTCTGGAAGCCATGGGCGCGGTCATCGACGTCGAAGGCGGCTACATCAAGGCCAAGGCCCCTGAAGGCGGCCTGCGCGGCGCGCACTTCTTCTTCGATACCGTCAGCGTGACCGGTACCGAAAACATCATGATGGCTGCTGCTCTGGCCAAGGGCCGCAGCGTACTGCAGAACGCCGCTCGCGAACCTGAAGTGGTCGACCTGGCGAACTTCCTGAACGCCATGGGCGCCAAGGTATCCGGTGCCGGCACCGACACCATCACCATCGACGGCGTCGAGCGTCTGGGTTCGACCTTCTACAAAGTCATGCCTGACCGTATCGAAACCGGTACCTACCTGGTGGCCGCTGCGGTTACCGGTGGCCGTGTGAAGGTCAAGGACACCGATCCGACCATTCTCGAAGCCGTTCTGGAAAAGCTCCGTGAAGCCGGCGCCGAAATCACCAGCGGCGAAGACTGGATCGAGCTGAACATGCACGGCAAGCGTCCGAAAGCGGTCAACGTGCGCACCGCGCCGTACCCGGCGTTCCCGACCGACATGCAGGCGCAGTTCATCTCGCTCAACGCCATTGCCGAAGGCACCGGTGCGGTCATCGAGACGATCTTCGAAAACCGTTTCATGCACGTGTACGAATTGCATCGCATGGGCGCCAAGATCCAGGTCGAAGGCAACACGGCCATCGTCACCGGCACTGAAATTCTCAAGGGCGCGCCGGTCATGGCTACCGACCTGCGTGCTTCGGCCAGCCTGGTAATTTCGGCCCTGATGGCCGAAGGCGATACCCTGATCGACCGCATCTACCACATCGACCGTGGTTACGAGTGCATCGAGGAAAAACTGCAGATGCTGGGCGCCAAGATCCGTCGCGTTCCGGGCTAGTCGCTGCATCTGGACACAGGGAAGTGTCCGTTGAATTCGTTTTGATCGGGGGTGGTAACGCCCTCGATGTATGTCCGGCGCCGATTGCGACCGGACATGAGTACCTTGATAAGGACTGACGTTTCCCATGTTGACCATCGCACTGTCCAAGGGCCGCATCCTTGACGACACCCTGCCGCTTCTCGCCGAAGCGGGCATCGTGCCGACCGAGAATCCGGACAAGAGCCGCAAGCTGATCATCCCCACGACCCAGGAAGACGTTCGCCTGTTGATCGTGCGTGCCACCGACGTGCCGACCTATGTCGAGCATGGCGCGGCCGACCTCGGCGTTGCCGGTAAAGACGTGCTGATGGAATACACCGGCCAAGGCCTGTACGAGCCGCTGGATCTGCAGATTGCCCAGTGCAAGCTGATGACCGCCGGCAAGGTCGGCGCGGTCGAGCCCAAGGGCCGCCTGCGCGTCGCCACCAAATTCGTCAACGTCGCCAAGCGTTACTACGCCGAGCAGGGTCGTCAGGTCGACATCATCAAGCTGTACGGCTCGATGGAACTGGCACCGCTGATCGGTCTGGCCGACAAGATCATCGACGTGGTCGACACCGGCAACACCCTGCGTGCCAATGGCCTGGAACCTCAGGAACTGATCGCCACGATCAGCTCTCGTCTGGTGGTCAATAAAGCTTCGATGAAAATGCAACACGCCCGAATCCAGGCGTTGATCGACACCCTGCGCAAGGCAGTGGAGTCTCGACACCGCGGCTGATGTACCTGCGCGACGTTAAGTCGCGCCCGTCTATCCGCCTCATAGCCAGAATCTCAGGTGCCCAAGCGGAAACGACTGCTAAGTTAGGGCGCCTGAGTTTTTGCCATTCCTATGAGGCTCTCGCTATGACCGCACCGACTGCAATTCGCCGACTCAACGCTGCTGACCCGGATTTCGCGCATCATCTGGATCATCTGCTGAGCTGGGAAAGTGTGTCTGACGACTCGGTCAATCAGCGGGTGCTGGACATCATCAAGGCTGTACGCGAGCGCGGTGACGCGGCACTGGTCGAGTTCACCCAGAAATTCGACGGCCTCGAAGTCGCTTCGATGGCGGACCTGATCCTGCCGCGCGAGCGTCTGGAACTGGCCCTGACCCGCATCACTGTCCCGCAACGCGAAGCGCTGGAAAAAGCCGCCGCCCGCGTGCGCAGCTATCACGAAAAACAGAAGCAGGACTCCTGGAGCTACACCGAAGCCGACGGCACGGTGCTGGGCCAGAAAGTCACGCCACTGGATCGCGCCGGTCTGTACGTGCCGGGCGGCAAGGCGTCGTACCCGTCGTCGGTGTTGATGAACGCGATTCCGGCCAAGGTCGCCGGCGTGACCGAAGTGGTCATGGTGGTGCCGACCCCGCGCGGTGAGGTCAACGAGCTGGTGCTGGCGGCGGCGTGCATCGCCGGCGTCGACCGGGTGTTCACCATCGGTGGCGCGCAAGCCGTTGCCGCATTGGCCTATGGCACCGAAAGCGTGCCGCAGGTGGACAAGGTCGTCGGCCCGGGCAATATCTACGTCGCCACGGCCAAGCGTCACGTATTCGGTCAGGTCGGCATCGACATGATCGCCGGCCCGTCGGAAATCCTCGTGGTGTGCGACGGCCAGACAGATCCGGACTGGATCGCCATGGACCTGTTCTCCCAGGCCGAGCACGACGAAGACGCCCAGGCGATTCTGGTCAGCCCGGACGCCGAATTCCTCGACAAGGTCGCCGCCAGCATCGACAAACTGCTGCCGACCATGGATCGCGCGACCATCATCGAAACTTCGATCAACGGCCGTGGTGCCCTGATTCACGTGCGCGACATGGCCCAGGCCATCGAAGTCGCCAACCGCATCGCGCCGGAACACCTTGAACTGTCGGTCGCAGACCCGCAGGCCTGGCTGCCGCAGATCCGCCACGCCGGCGCGATCTTCATGGGCCGCCACACCTCCGAAGCGCTGGGCGACTACTGCGCAGGTCCGAACCATGTGTTGCCGACCTCCGGCACCGCGCGTTTCTCCTCGCCGCTGGGCGTGTATGACTTCCAGAAGCGTTCTTCGATCATCTTCTGCTCCGAGGACGGTGCTTCGGAACTCGGCAAGACCGCATCGATCCTGGCCCGTGGCGAATCGCTGAGCGCCCACGCGCGCAGCGCCGAATACCGCATCAAAGACGAAGTGAAGGGGAACTGAACATGAGCAAATTCTGGAGCCCGTTCGTCAAGGATCTGGTGCCTTACGTGCCGGGCGAGCAGCCGAAGCTGACCCGTCTGGTCAAACTCAATACCAACGAAAACCCGTACGGCCCGTCGCCAAAAGCCCTGGCGGCGATGCAGACCGAACTCAACGACAACCTGCGTCTGTACCCGGACCCGAACAGCGATCTGCTGAAAAACGCCGTCGCCAAGTACTACGGCGTACAAAGCAATCAAGTGTTCCTCGGCAACGGTTCGGACGAAGTGCTGGCGCACATCTTCCACGGTCTGCTGCAACACGATCAGCCGATCCTGTTCCCGGACATCAGCTACAGCTTCTATCCGGTCTATTGCGGCCTTTACGGCGTCAAGTTCGACGCGGTGCCGCTGGATGCGCAGTTCCAGATCAACCCGGCGAACTACGCCAAGCCGAACGGCGGGATCATCTTCCCCAACCCGAACGCGCCTACCGGTTGCCTGCTGGCGCTGGAAGCGGTCGAGCAGATCCTCAAGGCCAGCCCGGATTCGGTGGTGGTGGTCGACGAGGCCTACATCGACTTCGGCGGCGAAACCGCGATCAGCCTGGTCGATCGCTATCCGAACCTGCTGGTGACCCAGACCCTGTCCAAGTCCCGTTCGCTCGCGGGCCTGCGGGTCGGTCTGGCGGTCGGCCATCCGGACCTGATCGAGGCGCTGGAGCGGATCAAGAACAGCTTCAACTCCTACCCGATCGATCGCATGGCGAATGTCGGCGCGGCGGCGGCGTTCGAAGATCGCGAGTACTTCGACAAGACCTGCGCATTGGTCATCGAGAGTCGCGAGTGGGTGGTTGCGCAGTTGCAGGCCAAGGGCTTTGAAGTGCTGCCGTCAGCGGCGAACTTCATCTTCGCCCGGCATCCGCAACACGATGCGGCGGGGCTGGCGGCCAAACTGCGTGAGCAGGGCGTGATCGTGCGCCACTTCAAGCAGGAGCGGATTGCCCAGTTCCTGCGGATCTCGATCGGCACGCCGGAGCAGAATCAGGCGTTGATCGACGGTCTGGGCGAACTCTGAAACGACGCTGGTCCCTGTGGGTTTCGTCCCACAGGGATCAGCGTTGGTTCATTCGTGATGCGGTTCGCCCAGGAACGTCAACGAACTGAATAACCCCCGACTGCTCACCTCTGCATTGTCCTTCACCGGCACCTCCACCTGCGCCGCAATCACATTCAATCCCTCGTTACGCACCAGCACCTGAGCGCGGCCGTCCTTGTCGGTTTCAGTGCTCAAGGTATTCGGCGCGCTGCGGTAGTCACCGATCAACTTCACGCCCGCTGCCGGTTTGCCATCCAGCAACACCCGCACCGGCAATGATTTCACTGGGCCGACGGTCAGAGGATCGACCTCCGGCAAAATCAGCAATTTGATCTGATTGAGTTTGGGCAGCTTCGCTCCCGGCTGATAAATCGCCAGGCTGTACTTGAGGGTCTCGGTCGACTCGATGGCGCCCGGTACCTTGCTGCGTCCCTCATTGATCCATTTCTTGTCGGCGGTTTGCGACCACATGCCGTTGTTCAGGGCCACGGCCATTACCGCCGGCGGTTTCAGCGGTTGCAGTCGCGCATGATCGGTCAGGCGTTGCACGTTGACCGGGATCATCTTGCCGCTGACGTCATATGCCCATGCACCGCTGATTTTCTGCGCTTTGAAAGCGTTGTCTTCTGCGCCGTGGCCGTAGATCACTTCGATATTGCCGCGTCGTTGTTCGGTCCACAGACCATGCGCTGATGCTTGGCCAGCGAACAGCGCAGCGATGATCAATAAGAGTTTGCCGTAATGCATGGTGACGTCCTTTTACAGGTTGAATGTCAGGCTGACCGTGAAATTGCGCGGCTCGCCGGGGTTGACCCAATAGTTGCTGTACGAGCGCTCGTAGTACTTTTCGTCGAACAGGTTGTTCAGGTTCAGGCCGAGAGTGACGGTGTCGCTGGCCTTGTAATGGGCCAGCAGGTCGACGGTGTGATAGGCCGGCAGCTCGAAATCGCTGCCGGACTCACCTGAGCGGTCACCGACGTAAGTGAACGCCGCGCCGATATCCGAGCCGCGCAAGCGACCGTCCTGAAACTCGTAGACACCCAGCACGCTGCCGCTGCGTTTGGCGACCCCGAGGATGCGGCTACCGGCGGGGATCGCGGTATCCCCCTTGGTCACTTCGGCGTCGATCCAGGCGAAAGCGCCGATCACCCTGACGGCGTCGGTGACTTGCCCGGTGACCTGCAGATCGAAACCCCGGCTGCGGGCCTTGCCCATGGCGCGGCTGGTATCGGTGCCCGGGTCGAGGGCGAGGACGTTTTCCTTGTCGATATGGAAGAAGGCGAGGGTGCTGCTTAAACGTTCGTCGAACAGCTCGTTCTTGATCCCGATTTCGTAACCCACGCCTTCTTCCGGATCGAAGGATTTGCCAGCCGCATCGAGGCCGTTGTTCGGTTTGAATGAGGTCGAGGCGTTGGCGAACAGGCCGGTGTCCGGTGTCAGTTGATAGAGCAGGCCGGCACGTTGGGTGAGCGCGTCGTGGGTCTGGCGGCTGGTGGTGTTGCGGCTGTGGTCATCGATGGTTTGCTCGAAGTGCTCGAATCGCGCCCCGATCATCCCGCGCAGTTTTTCGCTGAAGACGATTTGATCCTGCAGGTTCAGCGCATGGCTTTCGACGTGTTCGAAGAAGTCTGTACCAGAGCGTGCGCCGTTGGGTTTGGGCTGGCCGTACACCGGGTTATAGATATCGATGGCGTAAGGCCCGCCGGCGATGGTGGTGACGCGCTCGTTCTTGCGGAAGTTCTCGTACTCGCTGCCGATCAGCAGTTCGTGCTGCCAGGTGCCGAGGTCGAACAGACCGCGCAGTTCCAGTTGGGTGATGCTGTCGTGCCAGTTGGTATCGCGTTCGCGATAGCGGCGGTTGACGGTGTGGCCATCGGCATTCAAGGGACGGTTTTCGGAGGCGAAACCCCAGAGTTTGCCTTCCTTGTAATGGCTGGCCAGGCGCAGTTTCCAGGCATCGTTGAGGTGGTGCTCAAGTGTGGCTTGCAGTCTGTTGTTGTGGTTGTCGATGTTGCCGTCGTTCGGCTCACCCAGGAATGTCGAGCGCGAGACGCCGCTCCATTTATTGTTTGGCGCAACGATGCCGCGGTCGAAGGTCGAGCTATGACACACGAATTCGCTCTCCACCAGCAGGCTGGTGTCCGGGTTCAACTGCCAACTGAAAGAGGGGGCAACGAATACACGTTTACTGTCGACGTGGTCGCGAAAACTGTTGTTGTCCTCGACTGCGAGGTTGATCCGCGACAGCACATCACCCTGATCATCCAGCGGCGTGTTGACGTCCAGCGCGGTGCGATAGCGATCCCAACTGCCAGCGCTGGTTTGCAGGGTGGTGAAGGGCTCGGGCTGCGGTTTTTTGGTGACGATGTTTACCGTGCCACCCGGATCACCTCGGCCATACAGGCTGGCGGCCGGTCCTTTTAGCACTTCGATGCGCTCGATGTTGGCGGCGTCCGGTGTGCTCGGATAACCACGGTTGGCGCTGAAGCCGTCCTGGTAAAACTCAGAGGTGGTGAAGCCGCGCACGCTGTATTCGTAAAGCGTCAGGCCACCGAAGTTGTTTTGCTTCGACACGCCACCGGCGAAATCCAGCGCGCGTTCTACGCTGGTGCTGCCCAGATCCTTGAGCACGCTGGCGGGCACCACGCTGATGGCCTGCGGAATATCGCGGATCGCGGTGTCGGTTTTGGTGGCGCTGGACGAGCGGGTAGCGCGATAGCCTTCGACCGGGCCGGCAGGGGATTCGTAATCGGAGATGACGCTGATGGCGTCGAGTTCAAGCGTTTGCGGTTCATCGGCAAACGCAGGATCGCCCAGCAGGCCAAGGGTAAGGCCGAGGAGGGAGGCCTTTTTTCGAGACGACATGTTATGTTGTTCCAATGTGCTAATTGAAACAATATAACATGCCTGTTGAGAATGTCTGTTATTCGCGTCAGTGACGCGAACAAAGTCTTACTCTTCTTTTTCCTTCACCGGCGCCGGCGGCGGACGCAGACCGATTTCAGCCGTGAGCTTGATCTCCTTGCCATTGCGCATCACCTGAATCGTGACCTTGTCGGTCGGCTTGATCCGCGCCACCTGGTTCATCGATTTGCGGCCATCACCGGCCGGTTCGCCGTCAATGCTCAGGATCACGTCACCCAGTTGCAGACCGGCCTTCTGGGCCGGGCCGTCGCGGAAAATCCCCGCCACCACGATTCCCGGACGCCCGGACAGGCCAAACGACTCGGCCAGTTCCTGGGTCAGCGGTTGCACTTCAATGCCCAGCCAGCCGCGAATCACCTGACCGTGCTCGATGATCGACTTCATCACTTCCATCGCCAGTTTCACCGGGATCGCGAAGCCGATGCCTTGCGAGCCGCCGGACTTGGAGAAGATCGCGGTGTTGATGCCGGTGAGGTTGCCGTTGGCGTCGACCAGCGCACCGCCGGAGTTGCCCGGGTTGATCGCCGCGTCGGTCTGGATGAAGTCTTCGTAGTTGTTCAGGCCCAACTGGTTGCGGCCGGTGGCGCTGATGATGCCCATGGTCACGGTCTGGCCGACGCCGAACGGGTTACCGATGGCCAGTGCGACGTCGCCGATGCGGATGTTGTCGGAACGGCCGACGGTGATCGATGGCAGGGTTTTCAGGTCGATCTTCAGGACCGCGAGGTCGGTTTCCGGGTCGCTGCCGATCACTCGGGCCAGGGTTTCGCGACCGTCCTTGAGCGCCACGACGATCTGGTCGGCGCCGCTGGTGACGTGGTTGTTGGTCAGGATGTAGCCTTCCGGGCTCATGATCACGCCGGAGCCGAGGCTCGATTCCATGCGCTTCTGCTTCGGCGAATTGTCACCGAAGAAACGGCGGAACTGCGGGTCTTCGAACAGCGGATGGCTTGGCTTGTTGATGACTTTGGTGGTGTAGAGGTTCACCACCGACGGCGCGGCGATGGTCACCGCGTCGGCATAGGACACCGGCCCCTGCTGCACGCTGGTGGTCTGCGGGGCCTGTTGCAGGTTGACGTCGAGGCTCGGAAGCCCGACCCACTGCGGGTAACGCTGAATAATCAACAGAGCGATAAGCACGCCGGCCAACAGCGGCCAGCCGAAAAAACGCAGCGCCTTGAGCATTAAGCACGTCCTGGAAAAGTTGCAGGCGGGGTCAGACCGCCCATAATGTCGCGCATTATACGAGGCCGCGCGTGCCTCTGAACGGGATATTTAGGAGTCTTTCATGGCCGTCGCCCTGAGCACCCTGGTCGAAGAAGCCGACCGTTACCTCGGCAGTGCGAAAATTGCCGATTATTGCCCCAACGGCCTGCAGGTCGAGGGCCGTCCGCAGGTGATGCGCATCGTCAGCGGCGTCACTGCCAGTCAGGCGCTGCTCGATGCCGCCGTCGAGGCCGAAGCCGATTTGGTGCTGGTGCATCACGGTTATTTCTGGAAGGGCGAGAACCCGTGCATCACCGGCATGAAGCAGCGCCGACTGAAGACGCTGCTCAAGCACGACATCAGTCTGCTCGGTTATCACCTGCCGCTGGATCTGCACCCGGACGTCGGCAACAACGTGCAATTGGCCCGTCAGCTGGACATCACCGTCGAGGGGCCACTGGATCCGGACAACCTGAAGATCGTCGGTCTGGTCGGTTCGCTGAGCGAGCCGATGACCCCGCGTGACTTCGCCCGCAAAGTGCAGGAAGTCATGGGCCGCGAGCCGCTGCTGGTCGAAGGCAGCGCGATGATCCGTCGGGTCGGCTGGTGCACTGGCGGCGGCCAGGGTTACATCGACAACGCCATCGCCGCCGGCGTCGATCTGTTCATCAGCGGTGAAGCCTCCGAGCAGACATTCCACAGCGCCCGGGAAAACGACATCAGCTTCATCGCCGCCGGCCACCACGCCACCGAACGCTACGGCGTGCAGGCGCTGGGCGACTATCTGGCGAAGCGTTTCGCCCTCGAGCACATCTTCATCGACTGCCCGAATCCGATCTGACTTTTGCCTGAAAGCACCCGAACGGGCGGGCATATTCATATACCCTTTCGATCTAGTTGGCGTCCTGATTAGAAGAGGTCGCTGTGCTAGGATTCCTCGCTCGAACACGGCCCGCTGGCCGTTCATAAGAAAGCTTTCGTGAGTAGCCATGGTCGACAAACTGACGCATCTGAAACAGCTGGAGGCGGAAAGCATCCACATCATCCGCGAGGTGGCCGCCGAGTTCGACAACCCGGTGATGCTGTACTCCATCGGTAAAGACTCCGCCGTGATGCTGCATCTGGCACGCAAGGCGTTCTTCCCGGGCAAACTGCCGTTTCCGGTGATGCACGTCGACACCCGCTGGAAATTCCAGGAAATGTACAAGTTCCGCGACAAGATGGTCGAAGAGCTTGGCCTGGACCTCATCACTCACATCAACCCCGATGGCGTGGCGCAGAACATCAACCCGTTCACCCACGGCAGCGCCAAGCACACCGACATCATGAAAACCGAGGGCCTGAAGCAGGCACTCGACAAGCATGGTTTCGACGCCGCTTTCGGCGGTGCCCGTCGCGATGAAGAGAAGTCCCGCGCCAAGGAGCGCGTCTACTCGTTCCGTGACAGCAAACACCGCTGGGACCCGAAGAACCAGCGTCCCGAGCTGTGGAACGTCTACAACGGCAAGGTCAACAAGGGCGAATCCATTCGTGTGTTCCCGCTGTCGAACTGGACCGAACTGGACATCTGGCAGTACATCTACCTCGAAGGCATCCCGATCGTACCGCTGTACTTTGCGGCCGAACGCGAAGTGATCGAGAAGAACGGCACGCTGATCATGATCGACGACGAGCGCATCCTCGAGCACCTGTCCGACGAGGACAAGGCGCGCATCGTCAAAAAGAAAGTGCGTTTCCGTACCCTTGGCTGCTACCCGTTGACGGGCGCGGTGGAGTCCGAGGCCGAAAGCCTGACGGACATCATTCAGGAAATGCTCCTGACGCGAACTTCCGAGCGCCAGGGCCGGGTCATCGACCACGATGGCGCAGGCTCGATGGAAGACAAGAAACGTCAGGGTTATTTCTAAGGGGTTGTCATGTCGCACGCATCTGATTTGATCAGCGAGGACATCCTCGCCTACCTGGGCCAGCACGAACGTAAAGAGCTGCTGCGCTTTTTGACCTGCGGTAACGTCGATGACGGCAAGAGCACCCTGATCGGGCGCCTGCTGCACGACTCGAAGATGATCTACGAAGATCACCTTGAAGCCATCACCCGCGATTCGAAGAAAGTCGGCACCACCGGTGACGACATCGACCTGGCATTGCTGGTCGACGGCCTGCAGGCCGAGCGTGAGCAGGGCATCACCATCGATGTCGCCTACCGCTATTTCTCCACCGCCAAGCGCAAATTCATCATCGCCGACACCCCCGGCCATGAGCAGTACACCCGCAACATGGCCACCGGTGCGTCCACCTGTGACCTGGCGATCATCCTGGTCGACGCCCGTTACGGCGTGCAGACCCAGACCCGTCGCCACAGCTTCATTGCCTCGTTGCTGGGCATCAAGCACATCGTCGTGGCCATCAACAAGATGGACCTCAAGGGCTTCGATCAGGGCGTGTTCGAGTCGATCAAGGCCGACTACCTGAAGTTCGCCGAAGGCTTGAAGATGAAGCCGACGAGCATGCACTTCGTGCCGATGTCCGCTCTCAAGGGCGACAACGTGGTGAACAAGTCCGAGCGTTCGCCGTGGTACACCGGCCAGTCGCTGATGGAAATCCTCGAGACCGTAGAAGTGGCGGGCGACCGCAACTTCACCGATCTGCGTTTCCCGGTGCAGTACGTCAACCGTCCGAACCTGAACTTCCGCGGTTTCGCCGGCACCCTGGCCAGCGGCATCGTCAAGAAGGGCGACGAAGTCGTGGTCCTGCCGTCGGGCAAGAGCAGCCGCGTGAAATCCATCGTCACCTTCGAAGGTGAACTGGAACACGCCGGTCCTGGCCAGGCGGTAACGCTGACCATGGAAGACGAAATCGACATCTCCCGTGGCGACCTGCTGGTACACGCCGATAACGTTCCGCCAGTGACCGACAGCTTCGAAGCGATGCTGGTGTGGATGGCTGAAGAGCCAATGCTGCCGGGCAAGAAATACGACATCAAGCGCGCCACCAGTTACGTGCCGGGCTCCATCGCCAGCATCGTCAACAAGGTCGACGTCAACACCCTCGAAGAAGGCCCGGCGAGCGCGTTGCAGCTCAACGAAATCGGCAAGGTGAAGATCGCGCTCGACGCGCCGATCGCCCTCGACGGTTACGACAGCAACCGCACCACCGGCGCGTTCATCGTGATCGACCGTTTGACCAACGGCACCGTCGGCGCCGGCATGATCGTCGCTCAGCCGGTGACCCATGGCACGGCTACGCACCACGGCAAACTGGCCCATGTAGCGACCGAAGAGCGCGCTCAGCGTTTCGGTCAGCAACCGGCCACCGTGCTGTTCAGCGGCCTGTCCGGTGCGGGCAAGAGCACCTTGGCGTATGCGGTCGAGCGCAAGCTGTTCGACCTCGGTCGTGCGGTGTTTGTGCTGGATGGTCAGAATCTGCGTCATGACCTCAATAAGGGGCTGCCGCAGGATCGCGCGGGTCGCACCGAGAACTGGCGTCGTGCCGCGCATGTGGCGCGTCAGTTCAACGAGGCGGGTCTGCTGACGCTTGCGGCGTTTGTGGCGCCGAGTGCTGAAGGTCGTGAGCAGGCGAAGGATCTGATTGGCAAGGAGCGTTTGCTGACGGTTTATGTTCAGGCTTCGCCGACTGTGTGCGCCGAGCGTGATCCGCAAGGGTTGTATGCTGCGGGTGGCGATAACATTCCGGGTGAGTCGTTCCCGTATGATGTGCCGCTGGATGCTGATCTGGTGATTGATACCCAGTCGTTGTCGCTGGATGAAAGCGTGAAGCAGGTGTTGGATCTGTTGCGTAAGCGTGGTGCGATTTAAGCGTTAGCTGCGAATGAAAAAGCCCGCCGATGAGAGATTATCGGTGGGCTTTTTTTGTTGTGTGAATATCCGTTTCTTCGGGTGTTGCGGATTATGGTTCCGCCCTTACGGCGGGTCACTTTGGCAAACGCCCCAAAGTAACCAAAGGTCTGGGCCCCGGCGTTTGGCCCCTCGCTGGGGCTCGGGGTTCCTTCGCTCCGGGATTCATCCGGGGGCATCGCCTACGGTTTGCTTCGCTGCACCTCCTCTCGATGCATGCGGCTGCGCCGCACGGTCGCTGCGCTCCCACCCCCGGATGAATCCCTCCACTCAGCCTTCCGATGGGGCCGGCACGTCAAGAGCGGTACTCGAGCTAACGCTCATTGTGTTGAGTGGTGGGAAGCGAAAAGCCAAAAGCTAAAAGCGAACTGCTTTCCTGTGGGAGCCAGCTTGCTGGCGATGGCGGCCTGACAGGCGATCAATTTCTTTCAGGTGTTCCCACAGGGGGATCAGCGTCGGTTGGGATATTCGCGGTGCATCTGTTCCAGCAGCGCATCCTTGTCTTGCCACAGCTGGTTGATCCAACCCTGGAATTGCAGGCGGTATTCGCCGTCCTGGTCGTAGTTTTTGCCGATGAACTGCGGTGGGATTTTCAGTTCTTCGAAGTGCACCACTACGTCTCGGACGTTGCCGCACAGCAGGTCCCAGAAGCCAGGGCGTCCGCCGGGGTAGTGGATGGTGACGTTGACGATCGATTCCAGCTGTTCGCCCATTGCATCCAGTACGAACGCAATGCCGCCGGCCTTGGGTTTGAGCAGGTGTTTGAACGGTGATTGCTGCTGCGCGTGTTTGCCCTCGGTGAAGCGTGTGCCTTCAACGAAGTTGAAGATGCCTACCGGGTTGTCGCGGAATTTCGCGCAGGTCTTGCGAGTGGTTTCCAGGTCTTTGCCTTTCTTTTCCGGGTGTTTTTCCAGGTACGCCTTCGAATAGCGCTTCATGAACGGGAAGCCCAGTGTCCACCACGCCAGGCCGATGACCGGGACCCAGATCAGTTCCTGTTTGAGGAAGAACTTCAGCGGCTGGATGCGTCGGTTGAGCACGTATTGCAGCACCAGGATGTCGACCCAGCTCTGGTGGTTGCTGGTGATCAGGTACGAGTGCTGGTAGTCCAGGCCTTGCAGGCCGCTGAGGTGCCAGCGGGTGCGGCGCACCAGGTTCATCCAGCCTTTGTTGTTGCTGATCCAGGCTTCGTGGGTGTGGCTCATCAGCCAGCGCGAGGCGCGGCGTGCGAGGTCGAACGGCAGCACTTTGATCAGCGCCACGAGAAACAGGAACGAGCACAGCAGGATCGTGTTCAGCACCAGCAGCAGCGCGGCGATCACGCCGCGCAGGGTGGCAGGGAGGAAAGCCAGCATCGGGTCAGATATCCAGAGGTCGGTTGGCAGCCTGAATCGCGGTCAGGGCGATGGTGTAGACGATGTCGTCGACCTGCGCGCCGCGCGGCAGATCGTTCACCGGTTTGCGCAGGCCTTGCAGCATCGGGCCGAGGCTGACGCAATCGGCACTGCGCTGCACGGCTTTGTGGGTGGTGTTGCCGGTGTTGAGGTCGGGGAACACGAACACCGTGGCGCGACCGGCCACCTGGCTGTTCGGCGCCAGTTGCCGGGCCACGGTTTCGTTGGCGGCGGCGTCGTACTGCAACGGCCCGTCAATCAGCAGCGAGTGCTGTTGTTCGTGGGCGAGCAGGGTGGCTTCACGGACCTTCTCGACTTCCTCGCCAGTGGCGGATTCGCCGCTGGAGTAGCTGATCATCGCCACGCGCGGGGTGATGCCAAAGGCGGCAGCCGAGTCGGCGCTTTGCAGGGCGATTTCGGCCAGTTCGCTGGCGCTCGGGTGCGGGTTCATCACGCAGTCGCCGTAGACCAGCACTTCCTCGGGGAACAGCATGAAGAACACCGACGACACCAGCGTGCAGCCCGGCGCGGTCTTGATCAGTTGAAGCGCCGGGCGGATGGTGTTGGCGGTGGTGTTGATGATGCCGGAGACCAAGCCGTCGACTTCATCCAGCGCGAGCATCATGGTGCCGATCACCACGGTGTCTTCCAGTTGCTGCTCGGCCATCGGCGCGTTGAGGCTTTTGCTCTTGCGCAGGGCGACCATCGGTTCGACGTAGCGTTCGCGGATCAGGTCCGGGTCGAGGATTTCCAGCCCCGGCGGCAGCGTGATGCCCTGGGCTCTGGCCACGGCTTCAACGTCTGCCGGTTTGGCCAGCAGCACGCAACGGGCAATCCCGCGTTCCTGACAGATCGCCGCCGCTTGCACGGTGAACGGCTCGCTGCCTTCGGGCAGGACGATGCGTTTGTTGGCGGCCTGGGCGCGTTGAATCAATTGATAACGGAACACCGCCGGCGACAGGCGCATTTCCCGTGGCGTACCGCAGCGCTGGTGCAGCCAGTTGGCGTCCAGATGGCTGGCGACGAAATCGGTGATGATCTCCGCACGTTCGCGGTCATCGACGGGGATTTCCTTGTTCAGGCCGTTGAGCAGGTTGGCCGTGTCGTAGGAGCCGGTGCTCACCGACAGCACTGGCAAACCGGCCTGCAAAGCACCACGGCACAAGTCCATGATGCGTGGGTCGGGCAGGGTGTCGCTGGTCAGCAACAGGCCGGCCAGCGGCACGCCGTTGATAGCGGCGAGACTGACGGCGAGGATGATGTCGTCGCGATCGCCGGGGGTCACCACCAGCACGCCGGGCTTGAGCAGGTCCACGGTGTTGCGCATCGTGCGTGCGCAAATGATGGTCTTGGTCATGCGCCGGGTTTCGTAGTCGCCGGCGTTGAGCACCTGGGCGCCCATCAGGTCGGCGACGTCGCGGGTGCGCGGGGCGTTGAGTTCGGGCTGGAACGGAATGCAGCCGAGCAGACGGAAATCACCGGTGCGCAGCAACGGAGAATGCTCTTTCAGACGCGCGGCGAAGGCGTCCATGCTTTCGTCGGTCTTGACCTTGTTGAGGATCACGCCGAGGACTTTCGGGTCTTTCGGCCCACCGAACAGTTGCGCCTGCAACTCGACGCGGCCGGACAGTTCGGTCAGCACTTCGTTTTCCGGGGCCGAGACCAGAATCACCTCGGCATCCAGGCTCTTGGCCAGGTGCAGGTTGACCCGCGCGGCGTAGCTGGCGCTGCGGGTCGGCACCATGCCTTCGACGACCAGCACGTCTTTGCCGATGGCGGCCTGCTGGTAGAGGGTGATGATTTCTTCGAGCAACTCGTCGAGCTGGCCGTCGCCGAGCATCCGCTCGACGTGGGCCAGGCCCAGTGGCTGCGGCGGTTTCAGGCCGTGGGTGCGGGCCACCAGTTCGGTGGAGCGCTCAGGGCCGGTGTCGCCTGGATGCGGCTGGGCGATCGGTTTGAAGAAGCCGACTTTCAGCCCGGCCCGCTCCAGCGTGCGCACCAGCCCGAGGCTGATGGAGGTCAGACCCACACCAAAATCGGTGGGCGCGATAAAAAAAGTTTGCATGCGGATTCTCTAAGGGTGCATGGCAATGGCGATCGCCTCTGTGTGCCGATCTGCCGAATTTCAGTCGCCAAGGTTATCGCTAACCGAGCCTTGAGCGCACCAACCGCAAGCAAAGGGTTGGCCTATTTTTTCAATACGTTGCATTGCGTCCAGCACCCATGCTCTCGACTGCCACGGCGGCTGGTGGCGCAGGTGCTGGGTGTGGCCGCAGGACAGTTCGGCGACCCAGTGGCCGTCCTCGTCCTGATGGAATCCGGTGACGGTCACGGGCGCCAATCGATCCCGTCTGTCCGGGTTCTGTTCGCTTTCGGGCAAATCCTTGTTTAGACTTGTCCGTTCTTCATTCTTATGCAAAAGGTCTCGCCCCATGCTGATCGCCGCCAATAAGGCTGTCTCCATCGACTATACCCTGACCAACGACGCTGGTGAGGTCATCGACAGCTCCGCCGGCGGCGCTCCGCTGGTCTACCTGCATGGCGCAGGCAACATCATCCCGGGCCTGGAAAAAGCCCTGGAAGGTAAAGAAGTCGGTAACGATCTGGAAGTGTCCGTCGAGCCGGAAGATGCCTACGGCGAATACGCCGCTGAACTGGTCAGCACCCTGAGCCGCAGCATGTTCGAAGGCGTTGACGAGCTGGAAGTCGGCATGCAGTTCCACGCTTCGGCGCCGGACGGCCAGATGCAGATCGTCACCATTCGTGACCTGGACGGCGACGATGTCACTGTCGACGGCAACCATCCGCTGGCCGGTCAGCGCCTGAACTTCAAAGTGAAGGTCGTTGCCATCCGTGACGCCAGCCAGGAAGAAATCGCTCATGGTCACGTCCATGGCGAAGGTGGCCATCACCACTGATTTTCTGCGCTAAGCTTCGAGTACTGGAGAGGCGCCCGAGGGCGCCTTTTTAGTCCGCGGCTGTCCTTGGTGGCCTCGCCAAGTGGCTGTTTCGAGTAGAAAACGGGAATCTGGAGTTCGTCATGAGTGCTTTTCACGACCTTAAGTTGACAGCCCTGGATGGTCAGGAGCTACCGCTGGCACCCTTCAAGGGCCAAGTCGTGCTGGTGGTCAACGTCGCCTCCAAATGCGGCTTGACCCCACAGTACGCGGCGCTGGAAAACCTTTATCAGCAATACAAAGGCAAAGGCTTCAGTGTGCTGGGCCTGCCGTGCAACCAGTTTGCCGGTCAGGAACCGGGCAGTGAGCAGGAGATCCAGGAATTCTGCAGCCTCAACTATGGCGTGAGTTTTCCGTTGTCGAAAAAGCTCGAAGTCAACGGTCACGATCGTCATCAGCTCTACCGCCTGCTGGCGGGCGAGGGCGCGGAGTTTCCCGGTGACATCACCTGGAATTTCGAGAAATTCCTGCTCGGCAAGGACGGTCGGGTACTGGCCCGATTCTCGCCGCGCACGGCGCCGGATGATCCTTCGGTGATTACGGCGATTGAAAAAGCCCTGAGCTGAAACACAAAAATCGCAGCCCTCGCGCTGCGATTTTTTTCGCCTGCCTTTTGACCCTTAATCATTCAGATCAATAGTGCTATCGGTTGATTGGAACTCCGCATATTATCGCCGTCATATGAATCGCATGCCCGTCGATCAATTTTTCGTGGAGCCTCCCATGCCCGTGCAAGCCCTGTTCAAACCGTTCCAGCTCGGTGCCCTCGAACTGCCGACCCGCGTGGTCATGGCGCCGATGACCCGTTCGTTTTCTCCAGGCGGTGTGCCCAATTCCAAAGTGATCGAGTACTACCGTCGTCGCGCGGCGGCCGGTGTCGGCCTGATCATCACCGAAGGCACCACCGTCGGCCACCAGGCTTCCAACGGTTACCCGAACGTGCCGCACTTCTACGGTGAAGCGGCGTTGGCCGGCTGGAAAAAAGTCGTCGACGCGGTGCACGCCGAAGGCGGCAAGATCGTTCCGCAACTGTGGCACGTCGGCAATGTGCGCCGTCTGGGCACCGAGCCGGACGCAAGCGTGCCGGGTTACGGCCCGTCGGAAAAACTCAAGGACGGTCAGGTCGTCGTACACGGCATGACCAAACAGGACATCCAGGACGTGATCGCAGCCTTCGCCCAAGCGGCGAAAGATGCCCAAAGCATCGGCATGGACGGCGTGGAAATCCACGGCGCCCACGGTTACCTGATCGACCAGTTCTTCTGGGAAGGCAGCAACCAGCGCACCGACGAATACGGTGGCAGCCTGGCCAACCGTTCGCGTTTCGCCATCGAGCTGATTCAGGCTGTGCGTGCGGCGGTGGGCGAAGGTTTCCCGATCATCTTCCGCTTCTCGCAGTGGAAACAGCAGGACTACACCGCGCGTCTGGTGCAAACCGCCGAAGCGCTGGGTGAATTCCTCAAGCCGTTGTCCGACGCTGGCGTGGACATTTTCCATTGCTCGACGCGCCGTTTCTGGGAGCCGGAATTCGACGGTTCCGACCTGAACCTGGCCGGCTGGACACGCAAGCTGACCGGCAAACCGACCATCACCGTCGGCAGCGTCGGCCTCGATGGCGAGTTCCTGCAGTTCATGGTCAACACTGACAAGGTCGCGCAACCGGCCAGTCTGGAAAAACTGCTGGAGCGTCTGAACAACGACGAGTTCGATCTGGTGGCGGTGGGGCGTGCGCTGCTGGTCGATCCGGACTGGGCGCAGAAAGTGCGCGAAGGCCGCGAGCAGGACATTCTGCCGTTCAGCCGTGAGTCGTTGATGACGCTGGTTTGATCGCCGTGGGCGGCTTGTCGCGCAGGTCGCGGCAAGCCCCCAGCAAATGGTTTTCAAACTGTTCGACGATAGCCGCCCAACCCTGGCGGCTGGCGTGTTGGCGTGCGTTCAGGCGTACGCAGCGCAACCTTTCGTCTTCTTCCAGCAGCCACGCCGCTGCCTCGCAGAACGCCTCTTCATCCCCGGGCATCGCCAGCACGCCGTTGTAGCCATGGCGAATATGCTGGGCCGCCGCGGCCTGATCGTAAGCCACCACCCCAAGGCCTGAGGCCAGCGCTTCCAGCACGACGTTGCCGAAGGTTTCGGTCAGGCTCGGAAACAGAAACACATCCCCCGACGCATAGTGCGCTGCCAGTACTTCGCCCCGTTGCGAGCCGCAGAAAATCGCCTCGGGCAGTTCCTTCTCCAGTGCCATTCGTTGCGGTCCGTCGCCGACCACGATCAGCTTCAGGTTGCGTTGTGGATACGTACCGGCGAGCTTTTCGAAACTGCGCTTGAGCAGGCCGAGGTTTTTCTCCGGCGCCAGGCGTCCTACGTGAATGACAGCAATGTCCTGCTCGCCAAGACCCCATTGCTCACGCAAGGCATTCAGGCGTTTGGCCGGGTGAAACAACTGACTGTCGACACCCCGCGACAGCAGCGCCAGGCGTTCGAAGTGCCGACGCTCCAGCTCCAGGCGCTGGCTGACGCTCGGCACCAGAGTCATGGCCGAACGATTGTGAAACCAGCGCAGGTAGTGGGTGAGCAAGCGCGTCAGCAATCCCAGCCCGTATTGGTGGGTGTATTGCTGAAAATTGG
Organism: Pseudomonas sp. 9.2(2024); assembly: GCF_039695385.1. Taxonomy (NCBI): domain Bacteria; kingdom Pseudomonadati; phylum Pseudomonadota; class Gammaproteobacteria; order Pseudomonadales; family Pseudomonadaceae; genus Pseudomonas; species Pseudomonas sp. 9.2(2024). The sequence continues at coordinate 1,287,395 of NZ_CP155585.1, forward strand.
TATGAAAGCCGCTGACCACGGCAATCCCCAGACGGCGCGCCGCGCGCAAGGCCGACAGCCCGAGCGGACCTTCGGTGGCGATGTAGAGCACGTCCGGGCGCTGGCGCGTCCAGCGCCGCAGCAACTTGTGCATCGACGACTGGCCCCATTGCAACCCCGGATAACCCGGCAACGGCCAGCCCCGGCACAGCAGCAGCGAGTCATCTTCACTGCGCTGAGGATCGTCAGCCTGACGCGGTCGCACCAGTTCCACCCGGTGCCCGCGTGCGCGCAAGCCGTCGCACAAGCGGCCAAGGGTATTGGCCACGCCGTTGATTTCCGGTGGGAAGGTTTCGCTGATGAGGGTGATATGTAGAGCTGTCGTCATGACCTCAGTGTCGGCTGAGGCCATGTCGTGGTTGTGACGTTCGGATGATGGATTTGTGACGCGGCCTCAGCGTTGCGTCACAAGATTCTCGGCACCCCGTTCGCGGACCCAGAACAGTGTCGCGCCAGCCACGGCGGCCGGCATCATCAGGATGTTGACCACCGGAATCAGCAACACCAGATAAACGATCCCGCCAAAGCTCATGCTCTGCCAGCGCTTCTGGCGCAGCCAGGCGAGCATTTCGTTCCAGCCCAGCTTGTGGTTGTCCGCCGGGTAGTCGATGTACTGGATCGCCATCATCCATACCCCGAACAACAGCCACAGCGGTGCGGCGACGATGTTCACCACCGGGATGAACGAGAGGATGAACAGGCCGATCGCCCGGGGCAGGAAGTAACCGAGCTTGCGCATTTCCCGGGCCAGGGTGCGCGGGATCATGGCGATCAGTTCGCCCCAGCTGAAGGCCGGGAAGTCGTCGGTGCCGCGCACTACCACTTCGACTTTTTCCGCGAGGAAACCGTTGAACGGTGCGGCGATCACGTTGGCCAGCATGGTGAAGGTGAAAAACACCATCAACGCCACCAGCACCACAAACAGCGGCCACAGGATGTAGCTGAGGAAACTCAGCCACTCGGGCAGCGACGGCATCAGCGTGTCGACCCACAGGCTGAACTGGTGGCCGGCCAGATAGATCAATCCGACGAACAGCACCAGGTTGATGGCCAGCGGCAGCAGCACGAACAGGCGCAGGCCAGGGCTCAAGACCAGTTTGAGGCCTTCGCGCAGGTATTGCGGGCCGGAGAGAACAGGGGCGGGCATAAGGTGCTCCGAACAAGGGAAAACGCGCCGACCTTACCGACTTTGCAGAACCTGTGAAAGCGCGGCGGCGGGATGGACATTCACTGTAACAAAGACGTCCATCTCGTCAGTGTGTCGGCATAGAGACCACCTATGAGCTGGATTGTTAAACCGTATTTCCTTAATCTTGCCCCCCTCGATACGCTGCACCCAACTTTTTACAGGACTGTCGAGCTCACGCCTTCCCCAAGGTTATCCACAGTCCTTTTTTATTCCCGCCGGCAGTCCGGCGTCCGGCCAGGTATCTTGGCCGGTCAACAGGAGCAGGTTCATGTCTGAAGTCCGTCATTCGCGAGTGATCATCCTCGGTTCCGGCCCTGCCGGTTACAGCGCTGCCGTCTACGCTGCCCGTGCCAACCTCAAGCCGCTGCTGATCACCGGCATGCAGGCCGGCGGTCAACTGACCACCACCACCGAAGTCGACAACTGGCCGGGCGACGTCCACGGTCTGACCGGCCCGGTGCTGATGGAGCGCATGCGCGAGCACGCCGAGCGTTTTGAAACCGAGATCGTTTTCGATCACATCAACGCTGTGGACTTCGCTTCCAAGCCATACAGCCTGACCGGCGACAGCGGCACCTACACCTGCGACGCGCTGATCATCGCCACTGGCGCCAGCGCTCGTTACCTGGGCCTGCCGTCGGAAGAAGCGTTCATGGGCAAAGGCGTTTCGGCCTGCGCGACCTGCGACGGTTTCTTCTATCGCAACAAGCCGGTGGCCGTGGTCGGTGGCGGTAATACCGCTGTCGAAGAAGCCCTGTACCTGGCCAACATCGCCAGCAAGGTCACCCTGATCCACCGTCGCGAAACCTTCCGCGCCGAGAAGATCCTGATCGACAAGCTCAACGCCCGTGTGGCCGAAGGCAAGATCGAGCTGAAACTGAACGCGAACCTGGACGAAGTGCTGGGCGACAACATGGGCGTGACCGGTGCGCGTCTGAAGAACAACGACGGCAGCTTCGACGAAATCAAGGTCGACGGCGTGTTCATCGCCATCGGCCACACCCCGAACACCTCGCTGTTCGAAGGTCAGCTGGAGCTGAAGGACGGCTACCTCGTGGTTCAGGGCGGCCGTGAAGGCAACGCCACCGCGACCAGCGTCGAAGGCATCTTCGCTGCCGGCGACGTGGCCGACCACGTTTACCGTCAGGCCATCACCTCGGCCGGTGCCGGCTGCATGGCGGCACTGGACACCGAGCGTTACCTGGACGATCTGCAGAACGTTTCGTTCTAAGAACGCAGACACAAAAAAACCGGCCAATTGGCCGGTTTTTTCATGCCCATTATTCACAGGCACCACGACAATGATCGTTCCCACGCTCTGCGTGGGAATGCCTCATCTGGAAGCTCTGCGTCCTTGGGACGCGGAGCGTCCCCGGCTGCATTCCCACGCGGAGCGTGGGAACGATCTGACAGGGATAGTGTTGTGTCGGGATTCAGCGGCGGGTCAGCGGTTGCGCTTCGAATTTCACGCCCGCCAGACCGTGCTGGATCAGCGCACGGATATTGCCGTGATCGCTGCCTTCAGGGGTTGCCACGACCGAGCGGTAGTGTTCGCCGAACGCCAGCAGCGCTTCTTCATCGCTCAGGCCTTCCAGCAGCGCCAGACCCAAAGTCTTGCACGAACCTTCGTTCTGCCCGGCCGCGTTTTCCACGCCGCCGTTGTTGAACGCCTGAGGCTGGTAGTCGTAACCGGCGGCGATGAACGACAGGGTGTCGGCAAAAACGTGTTCGCCGCTCTTGAGGCTGGCGCGCAGGGTGTTCAGATCACTCATTGGGTTTTCCTTTGGCGAACGCCGCTTGTTGTTCGGCGCTGGCTTCTTGCTGATATTGGGCTTTCCAGTCGGCGTACGGCATGCCGTAAACCACTTCACGGGCATCGTCGAGGCTGACCTCGATCCGGCGCTCGTCGGCCTCGGCCTTGTACCACTTGGACAGGCAGTTGCGGCAGAACCCGGCGAGGTTCATCAGGTCGATGTTCTGCACGTCCTTGCGGCTGTCCAGGTGGGCGACCAGCCGGCGGAAGGCGGCGGCTTCGAGTTCGAGGCGTTGTTGCTCGGTCATGATGGGCTCTGTGCAGTCAAATCGTGGCGCGGATGATAAAAGTCTGACGCCCGTAGCGCCAGACACGTTCAGCGGCTGGCGGCAAGGGTGATCGACACCGACTCGGCAAAACGCAAGGCATGCGGCTTGTCGACTTCGACTTCGGCGTACAGCACCGATTCGTTGGCCATCACCAGATCCAGCAGCTCCTGGGTCAGGCGTTCGAGCAGCGCGAAACGGTTGCCTTCCACATGCGCGATGATCGCCTTGGTGATGGTGCGGTAGTTCAGCGCGTGGTCGATGTCGTTGTCTCGCACCGCTTCCTGTGCGGCGTACAGGATGGTCAGGTTGATCAGCACATCCTGCTTGTTGAGGATTTCGTCCTCGTTGATCCCGATGAAGGTGCGCAGGCGCAGATCCTTGACCCGGATGCGCGCCATTCCCGGTTGAAGTTGTGGCATTTACTTGCTCCGTCCAATCAATTGCAGGAACTCCTGGCGGGTGTTGCTCGACTCGCGGAAGGCGCCGAGCATGACCGAGGTGTTCATGGTCGAATTCTGTTTCTCGACACCGCGCATCATCATGCACATGTGCCGGGCTTCTATGACCACCGCGACACCGGCGGCATCGGTGACTTGCCGGACCGCCTCGGCGATCTGGCGGGTGAGGTTTTCCTGGATCTGCAGGCGGCGGGCGAACATGTCCACCAGCCGCGCGATCTTCGACAGCCCCAGCACCTTGCCCGTCGGAATATAAGCCACATGGGCCTTGCCGATGAAGGGCAGCAGGTGATGTTCGCACAACGAGTACAGCTCGATGTCGGCGACGATGATCATCTCGTCGGTGTTGGAGGCAAACAGCGCGCCATTGACGATCTCGTCGACGCTCTGTTCGTAGCCGTGACACAGGTACTGCATGGCCTTGGCCGCCCGCACCGGCGTGTCGAGCAGTCCTTCGCGGTCAGGGTTTTCACCGAGACCGATCAGGATCTCGCGGTAATTCTCGGGCAGGGAACGGGTCATGGAGCATCCTCGCGGGGCGTATTACTTGACGTGCCGCCCGCCGTTTACGGTCAGGGTCGTGCCGGTGACATACGGGTTGTCGAGCAGATAGCGCAGGCTCTGATAAATCACTTCGCTGCCGGGTTCGATGCCCAGCGCGGACTTGGCCAGCGCCTTGGCGCGGTACGCCGCGTCGTCGTCGGGATTGAACAATAGCAGGGCTGGCGCGATGCCGTTGACCTTGATTGACGGCGCGTAGCGCGCGGCGAAGGACAGCGTGAGACTGTCGAGCCCGGCCTTGCTGGCGCAATAGCCGATGTGTTTGCTGCTGCCCTTGCGGGTGACGTCATCGCTGATGTGGATGATGTCGGCAGGACTCGAACGTTGCAGCAGTTCGGCGCAATGCAGGTTGATCAGGTACGGCGCCAGCATGTGGATGTTGAACATCCGGCTAAAGGCTTCGGCTTCGCCGTCGTCGGTTTCCGCCAGCCATTCGGAAGCGTTGTGCACGATGGCGCGCAGGCTGTCGGAGTGGGTCTTCAGTTCGGTGATGAACGCGAGGATCGAGGCTTCACTGGAAAAGTCCGCGTGCAGCCCGAGGGCGCCCAGATCCCGCAATGCCTTCACACCCGGCCGTTCGCTGCGGTAGGTGAAGATCACCCGATGACCGTCTTCCAGCAGACGCTGCGCGCAATGCAGGCCGACCCGCTGGCCGGCGCCGGTGATGAGGATGGGAGCTGTGTGAGAAGTCATGTACGGCTCGCGTCGAAGTCAGAGCAAAAACTATAACAGCGACGCGAGCGACGGCTTCAGCGATTTTGCGTGGAGGGTGCGGCAGGCAGCGGGCGTGCAGGCGCCGGGTTGAGCCAGCCGGCCAGCAGGCGGGTCGACAGCGGAATGAAGAAGTAGACCATCAACGGGGTCAGGCAGAGCGTGCTGATGAAGACCCTCGGCAACAGGCTCATTTCCGCGAGCAGCGGGCCCAGCACGAAATTGAACAGCAGCGACACCGGGAAGAACGCCAGCCAGATCGCCACCGCTTGCTTCCAGCGAGGAGGACGTGCGCCAGCTGCACCGAACCAGCCTTCGATTCCGCTGACCCGATGTTCCGTCGGGTGAGCAAACAGATCGCTGCCACGAGCCAGCCAGGCGGTGCGCGATGCCGAGTGTTCCCAGGCGTGCAGGGTCTGTTCGTCAACGAAGCGGAAGATGATCTGGAATTCATCGTCGCCGGGAGGCGGGGCCAGTACGCCGGAGCCGAGGTAACCGGGGAAGTCGGTGGCCAGTTGTTCGCCTTCTCGCAACCAGGCGATCAGATCCTGATAACGACCATTGGCGACACGACGCGCGACCATCAGCGTGACGGGGGAAGTAGACATTGTGTATCTCCGTATTGCATTTGCGTCGCTCCGGGTAGGAGCTTCGCCTGACGCAGCGCCGGGGTAGAGGGCTGCGTTTTTCGACAAGCAAGGATTATTCCTGATTATCGTGACAAAACCAGAGACTTTCGTCTCATTTCGTCGGTTGAACCGGGGAGGGGCATCCGGAGTAGAATGGGATCCAACTTCGCCAACAAGGACGTGTCCGCCCAAATGCCTGTCATTACAGACGTTCGCCCTGCTTCGCAGGCATCTGTTGCGCTGGAGCGCGAGGAGCTTTTCCCGATTCGCGAAGTGTCGCGCGTGACCGGCGTGAACCCGGTCACGTTGCGCGCCTGGGAGCGTCGGTATGGTTTGATCGAGCCGACACGCACCGAAAGTGGGCATCGTTTGTATTCCATGACCGATATCGAGCGCGTTCGCAGCATCGTCGACTGGATCGATCGGGGTGTCGCCGTGAGCAAGATCGGCAGGATCCTCGCCAAGACCGAGCCGATGAAGGTGCTGGCCCACTTAATTCCCGATGACCTGGTGCAGGCTGACTACCTCCAGTGGCAGGAACAGGTCCGGCAGGCAGTCAGCTCGTTCGACGATCAGTTGCTCGACCGGGTCTACGGACAGATTTTCTCCTCCTATGCCTTGCCCGTAGCGTTTCAGGACATCCTGATGCCGCTGTGGCTGCAAATGCTCCAGCGTCAGGACGCGTTCGGGCAGACCAGCGAGTGGCTGTTCTTCGATGGTTTTCTGCGAGCGAAGGTGCTGCAGCGCATCGTCGTGCTGCGCGGCTCGCAACCGCGCAAGGTAATCGTCAGCGCGCTGGCCGGTCAATGTCGTGAGCTTGAATTGCTGGTGGCGGCGCTGTTTCTCAGCGGCAATGACGCGGGGGTTCGTGTGCTCACCACCGGTCAGCCGTTCGATGAGCTGACGCTGGTGTGCGAAAAGACCAGGCCCCAGGCGCTGGTGCTGTTTTCCAATCACGCGCCGACCGCAGAGTTGCCGCGACGTCTGAATCGTCTGGCCTTGAGTCTGGATTGTCAGTTGATGCTGGCAGGCGATGCTGCCGATCTGGCGCAGGACAGCCTGGCCGGATCATCGGTTGGCTGTCTGGGCAACGAAGGGGCGACCATGCGCCAGCGCATGAATCAGTTCCTGGCAGGGACGCTGGATACCTGAGAATCAGGTGTGCAGGGCAGGGTGGGTCAGGCGATGCTGTTGCAGGATGAACTGGCGCAGACGCTCGGTTTCGTCGGCATCGCTCTGGCTTAGCTCGTAAGCATAAAAGCCGTTTTCGGTTTCCCGCTCGAACGTCCCGCGCAGGGAAATCCGCTCGTAGCCTGACGGGCTGAACCACAACGCAAAGTGCTTCGGCGGTTTGGTTTTGTTGCGCACTTCCAGCAACACACCCTTGTGCGAAACCTCGTGAACCCACAACGTTCCCGGCTGGCCCTTGGCATTTTCCAGTGCCACCGGCTCTTCCAGGGTCAGGCGCCATGGGCGCACCATCGGCCCGTCTTCATAAATGCTCGGTACACCCAGGCGCAGGTGCAGGGCGTGGAACTCGTCTTCCACCAGATGCAGCGGGAAAGTCATCTGCTGATTTTCGAAGTTGGCCTGGATGGTGACTTGCTCATGGGCCGCCAGACGCGTGAGCAGATCACGGATCTGCGAACCACCATTGACCAGCAGGCTCGACGTCGCATCCCGCACATTGAGTTGCGGGTTGTGTTGCATGGTCTGGATGAAATCCAGCTCATCCTGGGTCAGGAGGGCGTCACGCTGCATGGCTAACTCGAAATGAATAATTACAAAGTCATTGGTGATTGTAGTTAATGACAATTAGTTCGCTGTTTTGTTTGCGCCGTTCGTCGCTTTCAGTTCTGCGAGTTCGGCTTCCAGCGCCGCAACCCGGGCTTCCAGTTGCACAACCCGCTGCTGGGCCTTGACCTGAACGGTGACGTCTTTTTGCACGCCCACGAAATAGGTCATTCCGTCATCGGCATTTTTAATCGTGGACAGGGACAGCTCGTTCCAGAACGGCGTGCCATCCTTGCGATAATTACGCAGGATTTCCCGGCATGAGCCGCCTTCTCTCAAAACCTCGCGAATTACCCCGAGACTGGCCTGGTCGCGATCCCCAGCCTGCAGGAAGCGACAGTCCTGATAGAGAATTTCCTCGCGGGTGTAGCCGGTCATTTTTTCGAAAGCCGGGTTCACGTAGATCAGGATGTTGTCCTGATCGCCTTCCTTTTCTGCCACCACGATCCCTTCGTTCGACGCGTTGATCACCATTTGCAGCAGACTGGCATTGATCATCTATTAAGCCTTACAAGGATTTCGGTGGCAGGCATTCTAGAAGATCGACCGGCGCTGTCTACTGGCCATCAGCGCTTATCGAGAGCCAATCGCAACAGAGCGCCGCTGGCTGTTACTATCGCCGCTCTTTTTTTCAGTTTCAGGATCAGATTGATGAAAGTCGCCATCCTCTCCGGCTCCGTGTACGGCACGGCCGAAGAAGTCGCTCGCCACGCTCAGAGCCTGTTGAACGCCGCCGGTTTTGAAACCTTCTACAACGCCCGCGCCAGCCTTGCCGATCTCCAGGCGTTTGGCCCTGAAGCCTTGCTCGGCGTGACTTCGACCACCGGCATGGGTGAGCTGCCGGACAACCTGCAACCGTTGTATTCGGCGATTCGCGACCAATTGCCGGCGGCCTGGCGTGGTTTGCCTGGCGCGGTGATCGCCTTGGGTGACGCCAGTTACGGCGACACGTTCTGCGGCGGCGGCGAGCAATTGCGCGAGTTGTTCGGCGAACTGGGTGTGCGCGAAGTGCAGGACATGCTGCGCATCGACGCCAGCGAAAGCGTTACCCCGGAAACCGACGCCGAGCCTTGGCTGGAACAGTTGATCGCCACGCTCAAGGGCTGATCCCGCGTTCACGCAACAGCGCCAGCCAGGCCTGTGCAGCCTTCGACAGATAGGCGCCCCGGCGCCAGATGAAAGCGATGTCCCAGCGCAAGTAATCCGGCGCGTTCAAGGTCAGGCGAACCACGCCTGGCCGTACCAGTCCGCGCGCTACCACGCTGGGCAGCAACACCACGCCTTGCCCGGCGGCGACCAGCGCCGCGAGAAAATCCGCCTGCCCGCTGCGCCCGCCTTCCTTCGGCGTGAAGCCCATCTGCTGGCATGCCTGAAGCAAATGATCGTTGAGCACGAAACTGCGCTGATACAAAAGGAACGGCGTATCGGCCAACTCCTCCAGACCGATTTCGCCTTTTGTCGCCAGCGGGTGATCCACCGGAAGAAGCGCATCCAGCGGTTCATCACAGAACGGCTGGAAGTCGAACTGCGGATCTTTCGGCAGCAGGCTGCCGCCCAACTCCAGCTCCCCGCTGAGCACCGCCTGTTCGATATTGCGACTGCCGCCTTCAAGCAACTGCACGCAGATGTTCGGGTAACGCCGTCGGTATTCGGCGAACAGCCCGGCAAACAACGCATCGCTACCGAGCAATGGCAGCCCGAGACGTAGCTCGCCGCGTGCCAGATGGCTGAGGTCATCCAGTTCGCTGAGCAATTCATTGCGCAACCGCAGCATGCCTTCTGCCCGTTGCAGCACCACGCTGCCGGCGGCGGTCAGGCGTATTTGCGAACCCAGCCGTTCGAGCAATGGGGTGCCGAGGCTCTGTTCGAGCTGGGCGATCTGCTTGCTCACGGCGGACTGACTGATGTGCAGGGTCTTCGCGGCTTGGGTGAAGCCGCCTTGGTGCATCACTTCGACGAAGCTTTTGAGCTGTTTGAATTCCATGGCCTGATTCCATATTGGAATGGCTTTGAGTCTAACAATTCGCTTCGGAGATGGCAGTCGGGTTCGTAAAATAGGCACCTGAAAGGAGCCCCCCCGGATGAAAGCCTCGACCGTTAAATACCTCTCCCGCTTGCTGGCCGAACTGGCCGTCCTGCTTGCTCTCTACCTGCTCGGCTGCCAGATCGCAGCGTGGCTGGCCTGGCCGATTCCCGGCGGTGTGATCGGCATGGCCCTGTTGCTGCTGGGTTTTGCGTTCGGCTGGGTTAAACCGGCGGCGCTGCAAATGGGCGCAGGGTTGTTGATGGCGGAGATGCTGCTGTTCTTCATTCCGGCGTTGATGAGCCTGCTGGATTACGGCGCATTGCTGCGTGACGACGGCTGGCGGATTCTGCTGGTGATCGCCGCCAGTACGCTGATGGTGATGCTGGTGACCGCGTTCACCGTGGAGCTGGCCGTGCGCCTGAGGCGGTCCCATGAAGCTTGAGCTGATGCCGATGTTCTGGCTGGCATTCACGTTGCTGGCTTATCTGTTCAGTCGCTGGCTGTATCGCCGGACCGGGCGCTACTTGCTGTCGCCCCTGATTTTGGTCCCTGCGTTGCTGCTGGCGCTTGCCGTGCCGCTGCACACCGCTTACGCCGAATATTCGAGTAACACCCATTGGCTGATGCTGGTGCTCGGGCCGGTCACCGTGGCGTTTGCGGTGCCGATCTGGCAGCAGCGGCGTTTGTTGGTGCGGCATTGGTCGGCGTTGCTGCTGGGCATGCTGGCCGGCAGCGCCGCGTCGATCGGCACTTCGTTCGGCCTCGCGAAAGCACTGGCGCTGGACAGTTCGGTGACGCTGTCGCTGGTGCCGCGTTCGATCACCACACCGTTCGCCATGCCGCTGGCGCAGGATCTGGGTGGCGTGCCGGAGCTGACAGCGGTGTTCGTGATGTTCACCGGAGTGTTCGGTGCCATGCTCGGCGGTGTGCTGCTCAAGTGGCTGCCGCTGCGCAGCGCCCTGGCGCGCGGGGCATTGTTCGGCGTCGGTGCGCACGGTGCCGGGGTCAGCCGGGCCCATGAAGTGGGCGGCGAGGAAGGTTCGGTGGCGGGGTTGGTGATGGTGCTGACGGGGTTGCTCAATCTGTTCGCCGCGCCTTTGTTGGCGTCGTTGCTTTGACATGGATCCAAGCTGTTTGCGTGGCTGACTCGTTCAGTCATCAAGCTGGCTGCCAATGCAACTACGCGGCCGTCCATGGCTGACTAGACTGCTGACACACGCAAAAACAATAAGAACGCAGAGGTGCATACAGTGAGCGTAGCCCCCGTCCCTTCGTCCGTGAACGTCAAAGACCAGGTCAGTGCCGCGGAATGGCAGACCCGGGTCGATCTGGCCGCCTGTTATCGTCTGGTTGCGCTGCATGGCTGGGACGATCTGATCTTCACCCACATTTCCGCCAAGGTGCCCGGCACCGAAGATTTCCTGATCAACCCGTTCGGCCTGATGTTCCATGAGATCACCGCCTCGAGTCTGGTGAAGGTCGACCAGGCCGGCAACAAACTCATGGACAGCCCTTACGAGATCAATCCCGCCGGTTACACGATCCACAGCGCCGTGCACGAAGTGCGGCACGACGTGGCCTGCGTGCTGCACACCCACACCGCTTCCGGTGTCGCGGTGTCGGCGCAGAAGCAGGGCGTGTTGCCGATCAGTCAGCAATCGCTGTTCGTGCTGTCGAGCCTGGCCTTTCATGCCTATGAAGGTGTGGCCCTGAACCATGAAGAGAAAGCGCGGTTGCAGGCGGATCTCGGTGACTGCAATTTCCTGATGCTGCACAACCATGGTCTGCTGACCTGTGGCGGCACCATCGCCGACACGTTCCTGATGATGTTCACCTTCCAGCGCGCCTGCGACATTCAGGTCATGGCGCAGACCGGCGGTGCCGAACTGATCGCCATCGAACCGCAGATTCTGGCAGGCGCCAAGGCGATGATCGCCGGCGTCACCAAAAGTGCTCAAGGCATGGGTGGCGCGCTGGCCTGGCCGGCGCTGCTGCGCAAACTCGATAAACAAGACCCGGGGTATAAACTCTAATGCCTCTCGCCGAGATCCCTCTGAGTGCCTGGCGCAAACGCAGCCAGACTTTTGTCTTCCATGGTCAGCCGATCCGCTACTGGACGGCCGGGCAGGGCGAACCGCTGCTGCTGATCCATGGCTTTCCGACGGCCAGTTGGGATTGGCATTACCTGTGGCAACCGCTGTCCCAGCGCTACCGGGTGATTGCCTGCGACATGCTCGGCTTCGGCGACTCGGCCAAACCCCTGAATCACACTTACAGCCTGCTGGAGCAGGCCGATCTGCAACAGGCTTTGCTGGCGCATCTGCAGGTCGAACAATCGGTGCACATTCTGGCCCACGACTACGGCGACAGCGTTGCCCAGGAACTGCTGGCCCGGCATTACGAAGACCTGATCGAGGTCGCCAGTTGCGTGTTCCTCAACGGCGGTCTGTTCCCGGAAACCCATCGGCCGCTGCTGACGCAAAAACTGTTGCTTAGCCCGTTGGGCTGGATGATCGGCCGGGCGTTTACCCGCGATGCGCTGGTAAAAAGTTTCCGGCAGATCTTCGGCCCGGACACCCGGCCCAGCGAAAGCGAGATGGATGATTTCTGGAGCCTGATCGAATGCAATCGCGGGCCGCGAGTCATGCACAAGCTGATCCACTACATTCCCGAGCGCAGGGTCCAGCGTGATCGCTGGGTCGCAGCGATGCAGCGCGGCGAGGTGCCGTTGCGGGTGATCGATGGCGAGGTCGATCCGATTTCCGGCGCGCACATGGTCGAGCGTTATCGCGAGCTGATTCCCGACGCGGACACCGTGCTGTTGCCGGGCATCGGCCACTACCCGCAAACCGAAGCGCCGGTGCAGGTGCTCAAGCACTACCTCGAATTTCGCGATCACTTCGTGTTGCCGCCGCGCAAGGTGGCGTGTTCCTGAGTTCGTGCCGCAGGCGCCGGGCGCCTCGGCACGTTTTCATCATCCCCCAGCCTTATCGCGCACCATTCAGCCCCAGCCGTGTTCGTTGTGACCGAACGCGTCGTGCCTGACACTCGGGGACACTGTCCCTCAGGTCTGCTGGAGTTGCCCCGATGAATGAGTCTGTGCGTTTCGAAGATAAAGTCGTGATCGTCACCGGAGCCGGTGGTGGCCTGGGACGCGCTCACGCTTTGCTGTTCGCCAAACAGGGCGCCAAAGTGCTGGTCAACGACCTCGGCGGTTCAACCCAGGGCGAAGGTGCCAACGCTTCGGCCGCTGATCGCGTGGTAGCGGAAATCCGCGAGGCCGGCGGCATCGCCGAAGCCAACCATGACTCGGTCACCGACGGCGACAAACTGGTGCAGAACGCGCTCGATGTGTTCGGCCGTGTCGATGTGGTGGTCAACAACGCCGGGATCCTGCGTGACAAGACCTTCCACAAAATGGAAGACGCCGACTGGGATCTGGTCTACCGCGTCCACGTCGAAGGCGCCTACAAAGTGACACGTGCCGCATGGCCGCACCTGCGTGAGCAAAATTATGGGCGAGTGATCTTCACCGCATCGACCTCGGGCATCTACGGAAACTTCGGCCAGTCCAATTACGGCATGGCCAAACTCGGTCTCTACGGCCTGACCCGTACCCTGGCCATCGAAGGTCGCAAGAACAACATCCTGGTCAACGCCATCGCCCCCACCGGCGGCACGCGCATGACCGAAGGCCTGATCCCGCCGCAAGTGTTCGAACAACTCAAACCGGAGCTGGTCAGCCCGCTGGTGGTGTACCTGGCCAGCGAACAATGCCAGGAAACTTCCGGCCTGTTCGAAGTCGGCGGCGGCTGGATGGGCAAGGTGCGCTGGGAGCGCAGCCTGGGTGCCGGGTTCGATCCTCGCGTCGGGTTTTCCCCGGAAGACGTCGCGGCGCACTGGCAGCAGATCTGTGATTTCGAAGGCGCGGCGCATCCGAAGGACAACATCGAAGCGCTGAAGGAAATGATGGGGAATCTGCAGAAGTATTCGTTGTAACCTGAAGTGGCCACTAGGTGAGAGCCTGGTGGCCGATTTGCCGATCAGGTGTATCTGTTTTCGATCATGAATTTTGGTGGGGACCAGTTCGGGCCTTTGATCGCCAGGCCGTGCTCTCCGAGAGCAAGTACCCCGGCGGCGAAGAGGCGGGAGTAGGCGTTTTCGAGTGCGCCATACTCTTTGAGGATGTCACGGTTATAGAGTCTGATCATCCTGTCCAGATGTGGATTTGCTTTGATCAACGCGAACACTGCAACGATGTCATCAAGGGACTCGTTTTTTACGATTTGTTCGACAGTATTCATTTCCACATCTCCTTCAACAACCTTTGGTATTCGAGTTCCACTTGTTCTGCGTCGGCGGCCAGCGCTTCAGGTGTGTACAGCAGCGAAGCATCGTCTTTGAGTTTGAAGTCTTCCAGCGTTGCTGTGTGAACATTGTTCCACACAGGAGAGTTCGGATCAGGTCGTTCGTTATCCCCATATCCCAAGGCTCTGAATCTTTCTAGCTCTCTCAACTCATGAGTGTAGAAGCGCTTGTCTGTATCCGTTATCTCAAGCTCTCCGCTGATGATTTTTTCCAGGCGATCAATCATTACCTTATTGGCGGCCGATTCAGGAAATCTTGAGATGTGTAGTCGCACAGTGCTTGCTCCTTCTGATGTTGCAGTTACAGGGGACCATTCCAAGTCAAGAATTGGTCCACCTGTTTCCTCGGGGTTAAACGCGCGGCCACTGTGCTCGCCACCTTCAACGCCTCCCTCATAGGGACTGCTGAAAACCACATACAACGGCGACAATCCGGACTCAGTTGGAAAGACCGTGATAAACCCGCCAAACCCATACCGATCCAGCTCGGGAAACGGATCGATCCGTCCCTCGTCTGGAACAACTTCAGCACCGTCGTAGACCGGAGGATCGTTATCGGCCAGCGGCAGGTGGGTCGAGGTATCTTGTGGCTGTACCAACGGCGTCCAGGTCAGCGTGGGGCCGTTGGTGTCGCTGGCGGTGGAAACGTAGACGTTTTTACTGGCGTCGAAGCGAGCGGCTCTCACGGGAACAGGGGCGGGGACTGTCACTCCGTCCGTCGTGACTACGACGAATTCGACTTTGTCGCCGATCGTCGACGAGCCCAGCCTGACCGGCAGATCGACTGTTCCCCCGACGGCCGCCACGTGATGAAGATCTTCATTCAGATCCGGTGCGAGGTCTGACAAGGGAACGCTGGCCGAATACAGGTCGCTGTTCCCTAGTTTTGAAGGGGCGAGCAACGCCGCGAACCCGACGATCACCGGTGCGGCAGCAGTGGAGATGGCAGCCAGCGCCAAAGAAACCGCCGTTTGCAGCGAAGTTCTGAGCGCCAGAGTCGTGGCCAGGTTGTTGCCAAAAACGCCGAGCGGGCCGGTAAAGGTGGGACCCAAAGCGGCCATCGAACCCGCATTGGCAAAGAGCGGAGGTTGTCCGGTTTTGGCGTTTTCGGCTTGCCGTTGCGCCTGCTCCCTGGCGATCTTGCGTGCTTTTTTTCGCTGTTTCTTTTGTGCTTTTCTCAGCGCTTTCTGCTGCTTTTCCCGACGTGTTTTTTCAGCCAGTTGCCGGCGTTCCTCTTCGCGGCGCTGAACTTCGGCTTGCGCTTGCAGGCGTGCCTGCTCGGCGGCGACTTGTCGCGCAGCGGCTGCGGCGGCGATTTGTGCCAGCTCATCCGCCAGCCTTTGCGCCTCGAGCAGCGCTGCAACGCGCGCCTGTTCACGCGCCTGAATTTCCTGCTGTTCTTTTTGCCGACGCGCAGTTTCTGCCAGTGCTGCGAGTCGTGCCTGTTCATTGATGCGCGCCAGTTCGGCCGCCGCTCTTTGCGCTTGCTGTTCAGCCGCTATTCGCTCTTGATCATTGGCCTGCACGGCGGCCAGCCATTTTTGTACTCCGACCTGTTGCTGGTTAAGTATGGCGATGGATTGCGTCAGCAAGATCGCTTCGTGGGCGGCTCTGTACGAGGTCGCCCAAGCCTGCATGGCAAGACCACGAGGCCTGACGTTGCTATCCATGTTCTGCGCTTGTCGATAAAAAACATGGAAGTCCTTATTGAGTGGCGTCTCCCCAAAAAAATGGTTAACAAGAATATTTTTTTGATGAAGTTGAGCGGTCTTTCTAGCAATAAGTGTGTGGCGTACTCCTAGCTCTCGAGTGATTGCTTGCGCGGGAGGAAGCGGATGGGTATTGCCTTCCAGACGTGTTGCGGCGAGTTCCTGCTCAATCGATTGCACCAGTTGTTGGTTCTGAGATTGAAAGTCCTGTTCAATCTTTAGTTTGGCAGCAGTGAACTCCCGCGAACTGGCTACAACGTTATGTGGGATGCCAAACGTGCCGCTATGGGGCAGAACAGGGGATGTCCCGCGAATGATGGGAGTGTTTGGCGGTGCAATTGCTGTCGTATGGACAGCCTCTGTTAATACAAAGGGTGGAGGTTTCTGCATATTCATATCCTTTTGAATGTGCGTGTTGGCTCACTGGCAAAATGGTGCTGTTGAAAGCGGCGCCTGTGTCGCCAGCGAATGTTTGAGGTGCTTCAAGTTACAACAAAACTCTGGTTACAAAATCCGAGAGCTCCGTAAGTAATGGTGTTTCGTTTTGAAAGAGGGTTCCTGGGTTTTCAACGTTCAGGTCATATTTCTTTGGTGCAAGAGGAAATGTCCGACATTGTTTTCGAAGTTGTTCGAAAGATAGGGCGTTCGGCTTTTCAGCAGGCATAAAAAAGGCCGCTGCAAACGCAGCGGCCAAGGTAAGACGTTGGATCAAGGAGCTACAAATCAACGTCAGTGAACACCGGGGCGATGGATCGAAAAACGCTTCGATCGATCAGAAATCATTGCCAACGACTCGGTCGTGGACTTCGTGCTTACTGGCGGTCTGCCGTGAAAGCCCGCTCAGAATAAGGGCTGGCGCCTCAGGGAAAAATAGCGATTCCGGACATGCACTGTTACGGGGCATGTAACAGTGGCGCGCACCGGGGTCGTCATTATCCGTTGCGTTGATAGTGATCCATCCAGCCTGTTCATGGCGGGCGCAAAGCCTTGCTGCAGGCGGGGATTCATCCTTTTGAGCGACAGTGTGAATACCTCCTTGGTGCGCTTATCGTCCCTGCGTGGCGGCAGTAGGGTGGGGTCTTCTGTCACTCACCGGGGAAGACGCATGACAAAAACAACAATGCGCGCCATCTTCACACCGCACGCGCTTGCCGCTGCGGTGGCCTTGGGTTGCTGTGCCCAGGCGCACGCGGTCGCTTTCAATATCGGGGAAATCGAAGGCACCTTCGATTCGTCGCTGTCGGTCGGTGCGAGCTGGGGCATGCGCGATGCCGACAAGTCGCTGGTGGGGACTGTCAACGGCGGGACCGGCCAGTCTTCCACCGGTGATGACGGGCGTTTGAACTTCAAGAAGGGCGAGACCTTTTCCAAGATCTTCAAAGGCATCCACGACCTCGAACTGAAGTACGGCGACACCGGTGTGTTCGTGCGCGGCAAGTACTGGTACGACTTCGAACTCAAGGACGAAGACCGCGAGTTCAAACAGATCAGTGACAAGGGTCGCAAAGAAGGCGCGAAGTCTTCCGGCGCGCAGATTCTTGATGCGTTCGTCTATCACAACTACTCCATCGCCGACCTGCCGGGCACCGTGCGTGCCGGTAAGCAAGTAGTGAGCTGGGGCGAAAGTACCTTCATCGGCAACTCGATCAACAGCATCAACCCGATCGACGTCTCGGCGTTTCGCCGGCCAGGTGCGGAGATCAAGGAAGGGCTGATTCCGGTGAACATGCTGTTCGCCTCTCAGGGGCTCACCGACCAACTGACGGTCGAAGGCTTCTATCAACTGGAATGGGATCAGACCGTCCTCGACAACTGCGGCACCTTCTTCGGTGTCGACGTGGCGGCGGACGGTTGCAACAACGGTTACACCGTCGGCAGCCCGGCGATCGCCCCGTTGGCGCCGCTGGCGGCAGCCTTTGGCCAGCCGATCCAGGTGACCCGCGAAGGCGTGATCGTGCCCCGTGGCGGCGACCGCGATGCGCGGGATTCCGGGCAATGGGGCACGGCGTTGCGCTGGCTCGGCGATGACACCGAGTACGGCCTCTACTTCATGAACTATCACAGCCGCACGCCGACGGTTGGCACCAGCACCGCCGGCCTGTCGACCCTCGCGGCCTTGCCGGGCATGGTCGGGATCGCCAACCGGCTGGCGCCCGGCAGTGGATCGGGACTGGCGCAAAGCGTGATGCTCGGGCGTGGTCAGTACTACCTCGAATACCCGGAAGACATCCGCTTGTATGGCGCGAGTTTCTCTACCACGCTGCCGACCGGCACCGCCTGGACCGGCGAGATCAGCTACCGGCCCAACGCGCCTGTGCAGGTCAACACCAACGACTTGACCCTGGCGCTGCTCAATCCGATTGCCGGCGGTGCTGCGTCGCCGCTGGTCACCTCGCCGGGTGCCGACAACAAAGGCTACCGGCGTAAGGAAGTGACCCAGATCCAGAGCACGCTGACGCACTTTTTCGATCAGGTCTGGGGCGCTCAGCGTCTGACCCTGGTCGGCGAAGCGGCGGTGGTGCGGGTCGGCGGACTGGAGTCGCGCAGCAAACTGCGTTACGGCCGTGACTCGGTCTACGGCCAGTACGGTTTCGGCGGTGACACCGACGGTTTCGTCACCTCCACCTCTTGGGGGTATCGCGCCCGGGCGATCCTCGATTACGCCAACGTGATCGGCGGGATCAACCTCAAGCCCAACCTGTCCTGGTCCCACGACGTCGCCGGTTATGGCCCCAACGGTCTGTTCAACGAAGGCGCCAAAGCCGTCAGCGTCGGGGTCGATGCCGACTACCGCAACACCTATACCGCGAGCCTGAGTTACACCGATTTTTTCGGCGGTGACTACAACACCCTCGAAGACCGTGACTTCGTGGCCCTGAGCTTCGGTGTGAACTTCTGATCTGCCCGAGAAGGATGAATGCAATGCGCAAGATGATTCTGCAATGCGGTGTCCTGGCCCTGAGCCTCCTGGCCGCCAATGTGATCGCGGCGGTGTCGCCGGACGAAGCCAACAAGCTTGGCACCAGCCTGACGCCGCTGGGCGCCGAGAAGGCCGGCAACGCCGACGGCTCGATTCCGGCCTGGACCGGCGGTATCCCGAAAAACGCCGGTGCGGTCGACGGCAAGGGCTTTCTGGCTGACCCGTTCGCCAGTGAAAAACCGCTGTTCACCATCACCGCCGCCAACGTCGACAAGTACAAGGACAAACTGTCCGACGGCCAGGTGGCGATGTTCAAGCGCTACCCCGAGACGTACAAGATCCCGGTCTACCCGACCCATCGCACCGTGGCCGTGCCGCCGGAAATCTACGAATCGGCCAAACGCAGCGCGCTGAACGTCACCAGCATCAACGACGGCAACGGACTGGCCAATTTCACCGGTAACCGCTACTACGCGTTCCCCATTCCCAAAAATGGCGTCGAGGTGTTGTGGAACCACATCACCCGTTATCACGGCGGCAACCTGCGGCGGATCATCACGCAGGTGACCCCGCAAACCAATGGCAGCTACACGCCGATCCGCTTTGAAGAAGAGATCGCCGTGCCGCAACTGATGAAGGATCTCGATCCGGAAAAAGCCGCCAACGTTCTGACTTTCTTCAAACAGTCGGTGACAGCGCCGGCGCGTCTGGCCGGTAACGTGCTGCTGGTGCACGAGACCCTCGATCAGGTGAAGGAACCTCGCCTGGCATGGATCTACAACGCCGGGCAGCGCCGGGTGCGGCGTGCGCCGCAGGTCGCCTATGACGGGCCGGGCACCGCTGCCGACGGCCTGCGCACCTCGGACAACTTCGACATGTTTTCCGGCGCGCCGGACCGCTACGACTGGAAACTGATCGGCAAGAAAGAAATGTACATTCCGTACAACAGCTACAAGCTCGACTCGCCGAGTCTCAAATACGACGACATCGTCAAGGCGGGGCACATCAATCAGGACCTGACCCGCTATGAACTGCACCGGGTCTGGGAAGTGGTCGGCACGGTGAAACCGAACGAGCGGCACATCTACGCCAAGCGCCACATGTACATCGACGAGGACAGCTGGCAAGTGGCGCTGGCCGATCACTACGACGGTCGCGGGCAGCTGTGGCGAGTGGCCGAGGGACACGCGCAGTACTACTACGATCACCAGGCCCAGGCCTACACCCTCGAAGCGCTCTACGACATCATCGCCGGCCGCTACATTGCCCTGGGGATGAAGAACGAAGAGAAGCACAGCTTCGAATTCGGCTTCGAAGCCAAGGCTGCCGACTACACCCCGTCGGCCCTGCGCGCCGAGGGCGTGAGGTAAGGGTTTCGATACATTGGCAAGGCAAAAGGCGACCATACGGTCGCCTTTTTTATGGGCGCCAATCAGCGTACTGAATACTCGTCAACAAGCGCCGGGGAGAGGACTAGGGTGAGCGTACAACGATAAAAAGGCGTACCCGATGACCGCCATGACCCACGCTCCGGATCGTCCGGGATTCTTGCCCAGACTCTCGGCTCATCATCTTCCACGTCCACGTCTGACTGCATCATTGCTGGAGTCTTCGGCACGGGTCCGGCTGATCTGCGCACCGGCCGGCAGTGGCAAGAGCACGCTGTTCACCGAATGCCTGTTGCAGGCGCCCCTCGAATGTACGGTGTGCTGGCTGCCGCTGGTGGGCATGTCGATAAGTGTCGCGGCATTTTGCGAGCGACTGGCGCAGGCATTGGGGCTGGCAGCGGCGGATGAGTCGTCGTTGCTAAATGAACTGGCGCGCCGGTCCTCGCCGGTCTGGGTGTTTCTCGACGATTACTGCCGTGTTGAAAATCCGGCGCTGGATGCGCTCCTCGACCGCCTGCTGGCGCTTGCCAGCCCTGCCGTCACCTGGTGGATCGGCACGCGTCGGCGCCCGCAATGCAACTGGCCTCGCCTGCTGCTCGATGATGCCTTGTACGAGTGCGAACGCGCGGCGCTGGCGTTGAGTCGTGGCGAGATCGCGCAACTGTTGCGGCACCTTCCGCCAGCCCAGGCCGACGACGTAGCCGGGCGAATCCTCCAGCGCAGCGGTGGGTGGTGCGCCGGGGTGCGGATCCTGTTGATGCAAAAATGCGACTGGTCGCAAAAGACCTTGCCGCAGCAACGCATGGACACCTTGCTGGACTATCTGCAACACGAACTGTTCAGTGGTTTGAGCCCGGAACTGGCAGAGGCCTGGCGGGTGTTGGCGCATTTGCCGCGGTTCAACGCCAGTCTGTGCGATCACCTGTTCGGTGCCGGCGAAGGGGCGCAGTGGATGCGCACGCTGCAAACGCTCGGGTGTTTTATCGAACCCTGGCAAGGGTCGCCGGACTGGTTGCAGGTATGCGCTCCGCTGTCGCGTCTGATGCGCGACGAACCCTGGTCGGCCGGACGTTCCTGGCATCGCAGGGCCTGCCAATGGTTTGCTGCCGGGCAGCATTGGAAATGCGCCTTCGAACAGGCGTTGCTGGCCGAAGAGTACGAGGTCGCGGTGAGCCTGCTCCAACACTTCAGCTTCGAGCACCTGTTCGAGGAGCAGACTGTTGTGTTGCTACTGCGTCTCTACGAGCAGCGCGGCGAGGAGTTGCTGCTGGGTTCGGCGCAACTGGTCGGGCTGATCACGGCAGCGCTGCTGTTCGCCGGACGTTTTGCCCAGGCGGCGGATTGCATCGGGCAACTGTCGCGTTTTCTACCGCCGCCGTCGGCGGGTCAGCAACGGCAATTGATCGCCCGCTGGCAGGCTCAGCAAGGCTGGCTGTTGCATTTGCAGGGGCACATGGACGAGGCGCGCGAGCATTTCGAGCAGGCCTTGAACGATCTTTCGCCGCAGGCCTGGGCGGCGCGTCTTTTGTGCCTGTCGGGCCGCACTCAGCAGGCGTTGCTGTGCGGTGATCTGGAGCTGGCTCATTCGATCAATCGTGAAGCGCTGTGCCTGGCCCGGGCTGAGGGTTCATTGCTGTTCGAAGCGTTGCTGGAACTGGATCACGCCCAACTGCTGGAGCAACGGGGCGCGTCGGCTCGTGCCGAAGAATTGCTGGCCAATCTTTGCGACATGCTCGGCTTGTCTGTCGAGCGGCCGACGCCGTTGCTGGGCCGTATTGCCCTGCGTCGCGGGCGGTTGGCGCTGAGCATGGGACAGCAGGATCGGGCCGCCGGATTCTTTCAACAAGGGCTCGACGATTGCCTGTGCAGCTTTGACAAGCGGGTGCTTTATGGCTTTTTGGGGCAGGCGCAACTGGCCGCCGATCAGGGCGATTACCCGCAGGCGTTCATGCGTCTGCGTGATGCCGAGCGGCTCATGCAGCAGCGGCAGATTCCGGACACGGTCTATCGCGGCGTTCTGCTGCAGCTCAGCAGTGAATTCTGGCTGCAACAAGGGCGGCCAGAACTGGCTCGCGAAGCGTTGAGTCGAGTGCTCAGGCATTATCGTGGCCCGCGGGCACGGCAGGCGCCGCCGGCAACGCTGGAACTGATTCCGCGTATCGAGTGTTTGCTGATTCTGGCCGAGACCCGTTTGGGGCAGACGCAGCAGCCCGTGCTGCGATTGCAGTCTCTGCTCGAGCAGGCTCGGTCTTGCCGGATGATTGTTCTGGAAACCGAGTTGCTGCTGGCAATGAGCGAGGTGGCATCAATTCTCAATGATCGGGAATCTGCCCGGCAGTATTTCGACAAGGGCCGCATGCTGGCCTGCCAGTTCAACTTGCAGTGCCTGGTCATGAAGTTCGATGATGCCGCGACGGTTATTCGATCTGAATCATTATCCGGACATCAGTTTTCTGAAAGTGGCGAGAGTGAAAATTCATTAAGTTTGAGAGAGTCGCAAGTGTTGGGGTTGATTGCGGCGGGAAGTTCCAATAAACAAATAGCGGACAAGTTGTTCATCTCGTTGCATACCGTTAAAACTCATGTCCGGCGGATTCATGCAAAGTTGGGCGTCGAACGCCGTACGCATGCCGTGGCGCGCGCTAGAATGCTGGGTTTATGTTGTTAATCGTCATTTAATCAGTGTGTTGGTTTTTTTTAAGTTTGATCCTTTAAATGTCTTGCAAAGGATAGTGGGTGTTTTTGTTGGTTTTACTCCGGTTAAGTTGTTTGCACAGCTTGGGCGATGTTTTGTCGTCCTGTTAATACGTGTAATAACGGAGTTTTATCATGAGCGCAGTGGAAAGTTTCTCGGCGGAAAAGCATCTGAATAAAATCAATCAGCACAGGGACGACCTGGAAGGTTTACTGGGTGCACTACCGTCGTTCAAATCGCTTTTACAGGATCTGGTGTTAAAGGAACTTCAACAGTTATCGCCGGATATCTATATCAGCAAAACGTACATTACCGCCCAGCGTCCAGGGATTGTGAATCCGCAACCGACCGGGTTGTTGATGGACGTGTTCATGCAGTGCCTGATGTCCGGTAATGCGCCCGTCTATGACGCCAGTCTGTACGGCGTCTTCGATTGGCCTGACTCCACGGATGAAGAGGACCGGATTCACGGGCTGGATGTGGTCGCCGTCGGTTCGTTGATCGGTAATGTGCTGGGGGCGCTGGCGCAGAAATACACACCTTTGCTGGCGCAATACTGGGCTGCTTCTTCGGGGAAGGACGACAAGGGGCGTGAGCTGGCTTCGCGCCGGCGTCAGTTGCAGGATGTCCATGCAGCGCTGTTCTGGCAGGAATTGGGCGCGACGGTGCAGATGCAAGGCGTTCGGCCGGAGGTAGAGGAAAGCTATGCCGTTTTTATCAAGGGCACATCTTTGACTCCGGCCTACAGTCTTTCACTGCAACTGGAAAATGGTCGATTCGCAACGCTGGCCGGCTGCTTTGTCACCTACCTCACGGGGCGCTCTATCCCCGAACTGGTTCTGGACGATGACGAATGGGTAGTGCTCTACACCTCCGTGAACGGCCTGGAAACGTTCCGCACCGCCGCCTTGATGCATCAAGCGTTGCAGCAACGCCTGGGCAATGCAGAAACCCGGGCACAACTGCTCAGGAGTGTTTCACAGGAAGATGCCGAGCAGGTCGGCAGCGTTCCGGATATCCGTTACCTGAACATTCAAGGCGAAATCTTCCAGACCCTCACCGCCCAGCTTCTTGAAAAACAACAACGCGACGTTGCTTACCATCTTCGCCGGTTACAGGCGCCGGGCGGGGATCGGCCTGCTCTCGTGCGTTCGGTCGAGAGCGCCCTTCAGCAGCAGGCGGTCATCGACGCTGCCCGGGGGCGGGTCGCCAGACTACTGGCCCTGATGAACCGAAACGCCCGGCCGCAATGGTTGAAGGATGCCACCGCCAACCATCAGGAAATGTTCGCCTCTCTGGAAAAGGAACTGCTCAGGGGGCAGGTGTGCCTGCATGAGGCCATGGAAGGGGTATCTTCTTTTCAGGACTACGTGCGCGGTGCTGTCGAAACCCACATCAGCGCGGGCGATACCCGGCGAGTGGACCCTGATACTGTCTGGGTGACAGTGCAACATTCGTTGCGCATGGGCACTCGGCGTATCGAACATGTCGAGCGTAAAACCCTGACGCAGTTGTTCATGTACGGCGTGCATGACACGGCGGCTCCCTACACGATCAAGCTCGAAGCCTTTCACAACAATCCGCGACTGACGGCTTCCAGTATCGAACTCGCCATCCGCCAGTTTGATCTGCGTGTGCAATATGCCAGTGAGCGCAATCAGCGATTCGCACAGGCGCGGATCCGCGAAGCCATGCGCGAAGTCCTGGGGCAGGAAATTGCGCTCAGCCACTTCGCCGCCGTCCTGCAAAAACACATCGGCCCGCAAGCACAGAACATGGTGCAGCGGTATCTGTATGGCGACCCGGGAGTCGAAGCGTTTGGCGTTGCGTTTCGTCAGCGCTACAGGCCGTTCAGGGACATGATTGCGTTTCGTGCAAGGGGAGCTGCGCCAGACCGTCAATTACATGTGCTGTATGCGCCGGGTGCCCCGACCGGGCAGCAGTGGTACGAATTCTCCGATCTGACGGGGTTGAAGCGCCAGTTCATCTCTTGGGGATTCGAGCCACGTGATCGTGAATTCCTGACCGGTCAGGCTTTCAGCAAGGACCGCGCAGCTTTCGTGAAAGACGAGCTCTCTTATGACGAACCGGGCCCTGTGTTTCAGCCATGGTGGTGGGGCGGTGTCACCCTGGTGGAGTGGAACCGGGGGCACGAAGACGGGCCGCTGATGGGGGCCATTCATGAAATCATCGATTGGGAAATTGCCGAGGAACAGGTGGCTACTCCTGCCTGGTACAGGAGTGCGGCGGCGCGCGATCGCGAGATGCTTACCCGATTGAACACGGATTTCAGGGCGCTCTACGAACTCTCGAAAGAGGAGCTTAATATCCCCACGTTGGTTTCTTTTTCACGAGACCAGGTGATGGAACGGTTGAACAGCCATCTGCGTCGTTCTGACCCGAACCATCCGTTGATCGATCCTGATCGCGTTGATGTCAAGGTGAAAGGGCAGGACTGGATGACGCTCACCCATCTCTTCATTCAATGGCAGCTTTGGCCAGACGATGATCAGGTGGCATTCGTCTCCAGGGAAGGTTCTTCACTGGGCGGTCTGAATGCGACGGTCGTCAAATCGTTGATCGGTTTGCGGCCGGGCATGATGTATGAGTGGCATCTGGTCGACCGTTTCGCCAACGGCGCGTCGCTGGATCTCAAGGCGAAACTGTTCTGCAAGCTCAAGCAGAACGAAATGCTCAGGGCGGCATTGACCCAGAAGATGCAGGGCTCTTTGTCCGCCGAACAGTTCAACTGGCTGGCGGGACTGGTTGACGGGCTCGATCATGACCGTCCTCATGAACTGGATCCGTTCAAGCCGGGCACTACCCCGCAGGACGGTATCTACACGCTGGTTCTTGAAGGGCGACGCATCGAGGGCGCTTATACGTTTGGACGCCGGGTGGCAGGGAAACTGCAGCTGCTGGTCTATGTTCCGAAGGCTCCGGATGGCATGAGTTTCCGTCCGCTGGAGTCCTTGACACTGGGGCTCAAGGACGCCGACCTGGGAAATCACGTTATTGCACTGACCAGGCTCGAACACAGGAGTGTCGTACAGAACTTTGTCATTCGCTGCCAGAACGCGTCAGGCGCTCTCCCAACCCCGGCGTTGAACAACAGTTCTGTCGTGACCCATTTCAAGTTCGAATTCGACAGCATGATTTCCCGTGTGCTCAGCGACGTTGACTATCAAACCACCACACCTGCCGAGCGTTTCTGGAACACGGTCATGGTGATCACCGAGCTTGCGGTGGATATCGTCTCGCTGTTTGTCCCGCCGGTGGGATTGGTGAACAGCATCGTGCGCATCACACGGTCGATCGTCCAGGGCATCGTTGCCTACAGCCTGGGGGATGACGAAGCCGGCAAGAACCATCTCGCCTCGGCCTGGAGAAGCTCCATTCTCCTGTATGTGGGGATTGTGGCTGGCGTTGGCGGATCTGTTTCGGCGGTGGGGCTGCTGTCGCGAGTCAAGGATATTTCCGAGATCGTATCGACCGCGACCGGGGTGCCAGTGGGCATTGGTTATGTCACCGCCGTGGCTTCTCCCTATGTGATCGCGGACAGTAAAACCCGAATCATCGGCTGACCCCTTGCCTCATCAATCTGGCTGATAACCCATCCGCCAGCTCACGGCCCGCGTCGCAGCCAATAACCGCTGCGCCGCCGGGCCGTTTTCGTCGGCGTGGAAAAGCGAGGTCGGGCCGACGATGGTCAACACCGCCGCGACCTGCCCGAGGGCGTTGAACACCGGTGCCGACAAGGCATCGACGCCGGGCATCAGCAAACCGTGGACATGATGCAGACCGCGTTCGCGGATCTGCTCGCACAACGCCGCATAGGCTTTTTCGTCTGCCAGCGGATGGCCGCCGCTGGCGATTTCCTGCTCGCGCAATTCGTCGGTTTCCCGGTGCGGCAGGTACGCGCCGAAGACCAGGCCGGTGGAGGAACTGAGCAACGGTAATACCGAGCCCAGTTGCGTCACCACCGTCACCGCGCGCACCGCCGGTTCGATGTGCACCACGGTCGCGCCCTGATTGCCCCACACCGCCAGGAAACAGGTTTCGTTGAGTTCGTCGCGCAACTCGGCCAGCGGCAGAGCGGCGACTTTCAGCACGTCCATACTGTTCAGAGCAGCGAGGCCCACGCGCAGCGCTTCACGGCCGAGACCGTAGTGGTTGGTGGCAGTGTTCTGTTCTGCGAAACCGCTGGCAATCAAGGCCTGCAGATAACGGTGAACCTTGCTCGCGGGCATCTGCACATGTTCGGCCAGACGCGACAGCGAAGTGGACGGCGACAACTCGGCCAGGGCCTTGAGGATGTCGGTGCCGACTTCGGCGGAGCGGACTTTCTGTTTGCCGTTGCTGTCGCTGGTTTTTTCCATGGTGCTGCCGTGTCCCGGAACGAATGGGCGTCTTTATAGCTTGACGCTGGATAGCGAGCAAATTACGTTATGCGTAATTGAATTACGATAAAAATAACCCCGGCGTGCCAAGACCTCCGATCCAGAGCGTCCGGCCATGCCGACTCCCTGTTCAGGAGGCTCCATGAACCTCGATTCAGCCCTGGCTTACCAGTCCGGTTTCGGCAATGAATTCAGCTCCGAAGCGTTGCCCGGCGCACTGCCCGTCGGCCAGAACTCCCCGCAGAAAGCCCCTTACGGTCTGTACACCGAACTGTTCTCCGGCACCGCGTTCACCATGACCCGTAGTGAAGCGCGGCGCACGTGGATGTACCGGATCCAGCCGTCGGCCAATCACCCGGCATTCGTCAAACTGGAGCGGCAACTGGCGGGCGGACCATTGGGTGAAGTGACCCCCAATCGCCTGCGCTGGAACCCGCTGGAGATCCCGGCCGAACCGACAGATTTCATCGACGGTCTGGTGAGCATGGCGGCCAACTCCGCCGCCGAAAAACCGGCCGGCATCAGCATCTATCACTACTGCGCCAACCGTTCGATGGAGCGCGTTTTCTTCAACGCCGACGGCGAGCTGCTGCTGGTGCCGCAACTCGGGCGCCTGCGCATCGCCACCGAACTGGGTGTACTGGAAGTGGCGCCGCTGGAAATCGCCGTGTTGCCACGGGGCCTGAAATTCCGCGTCGAACTGCTAGATCCGCAAGCGCGCGGCTACGTCGCCGAGAACCATGGCGCGCCATTGCGTCTGCCGGATCTGGGGCCGATCGGCAGTAACGGCCTGGCCAATCCGCGGGACTTCCTGACCCCGGTGGCCGCCTACGAAAACCTGCAACAACCGACCACCCTGGTGCAGAAGTTCCTCGGCCAGTTGTGGGGCACCGAACTCAATCACTCGCCGCTGAACGTGGTCGCCTGGCACGGCAACAACGTGCCGTACAAATATGACCTGCGCCGCTTCAACACCATCGGCACCGTCAGTTTCGATCACCCGGATCCGTCGATCTTCACCGTGCTGACCTCGCCGACCAGCGTCCACGGCCTGGCCAACCTCGACTTCGTGATCTTCCCGCCGCGCTGGATGGTGGCCGAGAACACCTTCCGTCCGCCGTGGTTCCACCGCAACCTGATGAACGAATTCATGGGCCTGATCCAGGGCGAGTACGACGCCAAAGCCGAAGGCTTCCTGCCCGGCGGCGCGTCCCTGCACAGCTGCATGAGCGCCCACGGCCCGGACGGCGAGACCTGCACCAAAGCCATCAACGCGGACCTCAAGCCGGCCAAGATCGACAACACCATGGCCTTCATGTTCGAGACCAGCCAGGTGCTGCGCCCAAGCCGCTTCGCCCTCGACTGCCCGCAACTGCAATCCACTTACGACGCCTGCTGGGCCACGCTGCCCGCCACGTTCGACCCGACCCGGAGATAACCCATGACTCAGAATTCCATCACCCGCAGTTGGGTCGCTTCGGCCAACGACCACACCGAATTCCCGCTGCAGAACCTGCCGCTGGGCGTGTTCAGCATCGACGGCTCGGCACCGCGCGCGGGCGTGGCGATTGGCGAACACATCTTCGATCTGCAAGTGGCGCTGGAGGCCGGTCTGTTCGACGGCGTCGCGCGCAGTGCCGTCGAAGCCATGCGCGGCGGTCAGTTGAACGCGTTCTTCGAACTCGGCCGCGACGCCCGCGTTGCCTTGCGCGAACGTCTGCTGGAACTGCTCAGCGAGGGCAGCACTCATCGCGGCAACATTGAAGCCCAGGGCGTGAAACTGCTGCCGCTGGCTGCCGATTGCCAGCTGCACCTGCCGGCGCGCATCAGCGACTACACCGACTTCTACGTCGGCATCGAACACGCGCAGAACGTCGGCAAACTGTTCCGTCCGGACAACCCGCTGCTGCCGAACTACAAACACGTGCCGATCGGCTACCACGGTCGTGCGTCTACCGTGCGCGCCTCCGGTGCCGACGTGCGCCGCCCGAAAGGCCAGACCCTGCCGGCCGGTGCGACCGAGCCGACCTTCGGCCCGTGCGCACGGCTGGACTATGAGCTGGAACTGGGGATCTGGATCGGTCAGGGCAACGAGATGGGAGAGCCGATCGCCATCGGTGACGCCGCTGAACACATCGCCGGTTTCTGCCTGCTCAACGACTGGTCGGCCCGTGACATCCAGGCCTGGGAATACCAGCCGCTCGGTCCGTTCCTGTCCAAGAGCTTCATCACCAGTGTTTCGCCATGGGTGGTGACTGCCGAAGCGCTGGCGCCATTCCGCACTGCGCAACCGGCGCGTCCGCAAGGTGATCCGCAGCCGCTGCCGTACCTGCTCGACAAAGGTGATCAGGAGGGTGGTGGTTTCGACATCGAGCTGGAAGTGCTGCTGCTCACCGAGAAAATGCGCGAACAGAACCTGCCGGCCCATCGCCTGACCCTGAGCAACACCCGCTACATGTACTGGACTGTCGCGCAAATGGTCGCGCACCACAGCGTCAACGGCTGCCAGTTGCAGGCCGGTGACCTGTTCGGTTCGGGCACCTTGTCCGGCCCTGAAAACGGTCAGTTCGGCAGCCTGCTGGAAATCACCGAGGGCGGTAAAAAGCCGATCGAACTGGCGTCCGGTGAAGTGCGCAAATTCCTTGAGGATGGCGACGAAATCATCCTGCGCGCCCGCTGCGCACGCGAAGGTTATGCCTCGATCGGTTTCGGCGAATGCCGTGGCACCGTGCTGGCGGCACGCTGACAGGAGCGGCTCATGGATCTCTACACCTATTACCGTTCCACCTCGTCGTACCGGGTGCGGATCGCGCTGGCACTCAAGGGGCTCGACTATCAGGCGCTGCCGGTCAACCTGATCGCACCGCCCGGTGGCGAGCATCGGCAACCGGCGTACCTGGCGATCAATCCTCAGGGCCGGGTGCCGGCCTTGCGCACTGATGACGACAAGTTGCTGATTCAGTCGCCGGCGATCATCGAGTACCTGGAGGAACGTTTTCCACAGGTGCCGTTGCTGCCCGAAGACCTCGTTGCCCGTGCACAGGTGCGCGGCGTGGCGGCGGTGATCGGCTGCGACGTGCATCCGTTGCACAACGTCAGCGTGCTCAATCGCTTGCGCGGGTTGGGGCATGACGAGCCGCAGGTCAACGAGTGGATCGGTCACTGGATCAGTCAGGGGCTGGCGACGGTGGAGCAGTTGATCGGCGACAGCGGTTTCTGTTTCGGCGAGTGGCCGTGTGTGGCGGACGTGTACCTGATTCCACAGTTGTACGCGGCCCAGCGGTTCAACGTTTCGCTGGAGGCGTTTCCACGGATTCGTCGGGTGGCTGCGTTGGCTGCTGAACATCCGGCGTTCATTGCGGCGCATCCGGCGAATCAGCCGGACACTCCGAAATAGCATTTGATGGCTTCCGTGCAGCGCACGGGAGCCGTTCCGGTTACCCGCAAAAAATCATAAAAACAAAACAGGTACCTTGCGATGCACAACCAGATTGCCAGCTTTCGGGCGGCACTCGACGCCCGTCCTGTGTCCCGCTTTCAGTGGTTGCTCCTGATTCTTCTCGCCTTGCTGCTGGTCACCGACGGCTATGACGCCCAGGTGCTCGGTTACGTGGTGCCGGCGCTGGCGCAGGACTGGGGCCTGGAGAAATCCGCATTCGGCCCGGTGTTCAGCGCCAACCTGTTGGGTCTGACGCTTGGCTCGCTCGCTGTGACGCCACTGGCCGATCGCTTCGGCGTTCGACGGATTCTGCTCGCCTGCGTGCTGATCTACGCCAGCCTCACCGTGCTGATGGTGTTCGCCGATTCCCTGAATACCCTGATGATCGCGCGCTTCATCTGCGGCATCGGCATGGGCGGCGCGATGCCCAGTGCCATGGCGTTGATGTCGGAATATTCACCGCCACGCCTGCGCACGCTGATGGTGACGCTGGCGGCCTGCGGCTTCTCGTTCGGCGGTGCGGCGGGTGGTTTTGTGGCGGCCGGCTTTATCGATCGGTTCGGCTGGCAAGCGGTGTTCCTCGCTGGCGGTGTCACGCCGTTGCTGCTATTCCCGTTTCTCTGGTGGATGTTGCCGGAATCTTTGCCACGCTTGCTGCGTGACGCGCCGCCCTATGCGCGCCTGCGCAAGGTCACCGCGCGGATGCTGCCGGATTGGCAACCACCGCCCGCATCGGTCGAGCAGAACGAGCGCGAGCAGGGCAGCAAACTGACCGTGGTGGAGTTGTTCCGCAACGGTTACGCACGCCCGACCTTGCTGATCTGGGCAACGTTTTTCGTGAGCCTGATCCTGCTGTATTTCATGATCAGCTGGCTGCCGTCACTGCTGCTGGAAAGTGGCTTGAAACTCAATGAAGCGAACCTGGTGACGTCGATGTTCCTGTTCGCCGGCACGCTCGGCGCAATTTGCATGGCGTGGTTCGCCGACCGTTTGAAAAGCAAAGTACGACTGTTGTCCGGCGTATTGGCTGGCGCGGCGGTGTGCACGATCCTGCTGGGGCTGAATCACGACAATCCGCGTTATCTGGTGGCCTGTGTGTTTGCGGCGGGGTTTTGCATCATCGGCGGGCAACTGACGCTCAACGCGTTCGCCAGCAATTTCTATCCGGCGCACGTGCGCGCCACCGGCACCGGCTGGGCATTGGGAGTAGGGCGGTTCGGCTCGATTCTCGGGCCGCTGTTCGGCAGCCTGTTGTTGGCGATGCACATTCCGGTGGAGCAGATTTTCTTCTTCTGCGCGATTCCGGCGGTGATTGCGGCGTTGCTGATCATTCAGGTGCGTTCGCCTTCGCAGCTTGCGCAAAATCCTGTGGGAGCGAGCTTGCTCGCGAAGAACGATAACGCGGTTTGACTGATCGACCGTGTCGCCTGATTCGCGAGCAAGCTCGCTCCCACAAGGGATCAGTGGACGACTGAGTTCGGTGGCAGATGCCCCAGCCGTTCCGTCAGGCGAAGTCGCTGAATCGGGTCGTCACTGAGCAATAGCGCGTGCTCCAGATCGAAACGCTCGGCGTTCGGGCAATCGAGGCGCTGGTACAGACTGGCCCGGGCCAGATAGTCGGCGGCGCTGGCGTTGCCCAGTTCGAGCACGCGCTCGGCATCGATCAGCGCCGCGATGAAGTCGTCGTGGGTCAGGTGCAGCTGGCGCAGGTTGCGTGACAGACGCTGAAGCATCTGCATCGGTTCGGCAGTCAGCAGGTGGTCGGCGTTGAGTTTCATCTGATGGCCGTACTGGCGGTGCAGCAGTTCGCGGCAGTCGTTCGGATACAGACGCCGTCCGCCGCACGGATCGAGCAGGTGATCGGCCCCGGGAACCTTCAGCAGGAAATGCCCGGGGAAGTTCACGCCCACCAGTGGAATCTCCAGGCCACGGGCCAGTTCCAGAGCGATCAGTGCCAGCGCCAGCGGCTGACCGCGTTTGGTCTGCATGACTTTGTGCACCATCGCGGCCTGCGGGCGCAGCGGTACGAAATCATCCTGGGCAAACCCCAGATCGGTCATGCGCCGCAGCAGCGGTTGCGCCAGCTCGCTGACCGGCAGCAACGGCAAGCCATAGCTGACCCGCTGCTGCAGTTCCTTGAATTCCTGCAACAGCGCTTCGGGATCGGCTTGTTTGTCGTGTTCGGCGGCCATCCACAACGCGGCTTCGAACAGCGCGGGCGGTGAACGGTGCAGACAATCGAAGAAACGTTGGCGCGGACTCATCTAAATCTCCGGGGCATGCCTCGTTTTAGCCCCGTCTTTGTCATTCGTCCAGTACCGGGCCGCTCTGCCATCGGGTTATGCCGCAACGCATTGGTCGCTGTCGGGCCTTATTCCCGTGCGCTTCAGCAATTTTCAGGCGCAAGCCTATACTGGCGTCTACCAGAAGTGATTCGGGAGCCTGCCGATGTTCGCTCTCATGCAAAGCACTCGCCTGGAATCGCTGCACCTTAGCGTTGATCCGGTGTCCGGATTGAAGGCGGTCATTGCCATTCATAACAGTCGCCTCGGGCCAGCCCTGGGCGGGTGTCGTTATCTCGCCTATCCGAACGACGAATCCGCGGTCGAGGACGCCATACGCCTGGCCCAGGGCATGAGCTACAAGGCCGCATTGGCTGGTCTCGCCCAGGGCGGTGGGGTGGCCGTGATCGTGCGGCCGGCCCATGTCGAAAACCGCGGCGCCTTGTTCGAAGCCTTCGGCCGTTGCATCGATCAGCTCGACGGGCGCTACATCACTGCCATCGACAGCGGCACGTCAGTGGCGGATATGGATTGCATCGCCCAGCAGACCCAGCATGTCACCAGCACCACTTCGGCTGGCGACCCCGCGCCGCATGCGGCGATGGGCGTGTTCACCGGAATTCGTGCCACAGCCATGGCGCGGCTGGGCAGCGATAACCTCGAAGGCTTGCGCGTGGCGATTCAGGGGCTGGGCAACGTCGGTTATGCCCTCGCTGAACAGCTGCACGCAGCCGGTGCCGAACTGTTGGTCAGCGACATCGACCACGGCAAGGTGCAACTGGCGATGGAACAGCTCAACGCCCATCCGATTGCCAACGACGCGTTGCTCAGCACGCCGTGCGACATCCTCGCGCCGTGCGGTTTGGGCGGTGTGCTCAACAGCCACACGGTCACCCAGTTGCGCTGCTCGGCGGTGGCAGGCTCGGCCAACAATCAACTGACGCACCTGGATGTCGCCGATCAACTCGAACGGCGCGGAATCCTGTATGCGCCGGATTATGTGATCAATGCCGGCGGTCTGATCTACGTTTCCCTCAAGCATCGGGGCGAAGAACTGACGACCATCACCGCGCACCTGTCGAAGATCAGTTCGCGCCTGACTGAAGTCTTCGCCCACGCCCAGGCGGAAAAACGTTCACCCGCGCGGGTGGCGGACGAGCTGGCGGAGAAGGTGTTGTACCGCTGAGGTTTGTCCGGGCATGAAAAAGCCCCCGAGTCTTTCAACTCAGGGGCTATTCAATTCAGAGGCTTCAATCCAAGTGTCGCTTACTTCGCAGCCTTCGCCGCTTTGGCAGGTTTGGCTGGCGCTTCTGCCGGTTCGGCCACGTCTGCCGGCTCGGTTGCCACAACCGGTGCCGCCGGTGCGTTGATCAGCTCCGACAGTGCATCAGGCTGGCTCTTGAACGCCCGGGCGAACACATCGCGGTTCTTCGCCATGAAGATCCCGACTTCTTCCACTTGCTGCTCGCTCAACGAAGGAACGGCTTTTTCCAGCACTTCGGCCAACAGTTCGGCCAGTTCGAGCATTTTGTCATGACGGTCAGCTTCGGCTTTATCCATGAACAAGCGCTCCAGATCTCGGCTGCTGCGGTATACCACTTCGACGGCCATTCACCACCTCACATGCCTTCACATTAAGTTGTCTTTGCGACTACTGTATCTATATACAGCGAAAAGGATAAGCGAATCCCTGCGCTTTGGGTAGTGGCTTTTCAATGTAGACCGGATTCGGATTTTGTCAGCCCGATACCTGCGCACAGGTGCGACCAAACGCCACGGCGCGGGTTTCGCGCCGCCTCGCCATGATGGCGTGGCCTCTTTTCTGCATGCATCTGCGTACGTGTGCAATAACCGTCACGTCCAGCAAGCAACATCCGCTCGAACCGGGCTAAGGAATCTTCAACGTGAAAATCAACTGGGCCGAGAAACTGCGGCAAAACGTGCACCAACTGGCCGAGTCCCTGGGCAACCTGTTCGTCGAGACCTTCCACTATCTGGCGCTGTTCGCCATTGGTGCGGTGACCGCGTGGGCGGCGGTGATGGAATTTCTCGGGATGCTCGAGGAAGGGCACATCAAGATCGATGACATTCTGTTGCTGTTCATCTATCTGGAACTGGGGGCGATGGTCGGGATTTATTTCAAGACCAACCACATGCCGGTGCGCTTCCTGATCTACGTGGCGATCACCGCACTGACCCGCCTGCTGATCTCCAACGTCTCGCACCACAACCCGCCGGACATGGGCATTATCTACCTGTGCGGCGGGATTCTGCTGCTGGCGTTCTCGATTCTGGTGGTGCGTTACGCCTCGTCGCAATTCCCTTCGGTGAAAATCGAGAACCCGCACCGCAAGATCGGCACGGGTTCCAGTGAACATCCGGAAGTGGAGAAGGGCGAACTTTAAAGGCCGGCGGCTGGCCGGGGCTGATGTTTGGCCCGACGCGGTGGCGGAGTGATTCCGTCGCCGCGAGTCATGGCATCAAGGATCGCCATGGCGCTGTGGCCCTGTTCGATGGCGATGCCGAACTGAATGCTTTGCACCAGCCGTTTGAGGCGTTTGGGGTCGTTGCGCTGTTCGGCGCTGATCATCCGTTTGGCGACGATCCGGCCGCCATTGGAGAGGGTCAGCATGATGCTGCCGTCGAGCCCCTGAATGCTCAGGTTGATCTGATAGTCCGGCGCGAAGGCATCGGTAATGATCTGAAAAGGATTGTCCATGATGCGTCACCGCCTGATTGAACGTGCAGTTGTTGACCGGCCTTGATCGGGTTGGTTCGCCAAACCTGACCATCGGCCTTTCCGTGGTCCTGTCTCCTTCAGCGATGTAGCAAGGGACATGCCGGGAATATTGTCGAACAATGAATCCGGCCAAAAAGAAGGCGAGCCCATGGCTCGCCTTCTTCGTTTGCGGCCCGTTTCAGGGCAGAACCGAGTAGATGATCGCTGACAGTGCAATCAGGCCGATCAGCACCACGAACACGTTGGACATCTGGCCCGAATACTGGCGCAAGGCCGGCACGCGGCGGATCGCGTACATCGGCATCAGGAACAACAGGCAGGCAATCACCGGCCCGCCAAGGGTTTCGATCATGCCGAGGATGCTCGGGTTGAAGGTCGCCACGGCCCAGCAGCTGAGGATCATGAACAGCGCGGTCGCACGGTTCAGCCAGCTCGCCGACATCACCCGGCCACGGCTGCGCAGGCTTTTGACGATCATGCCCTGGAAGCCTTCGCTGGCGCCGATGTAGTGGCCGAGGAAGGATTTGGTGATCGCCACCAGCGCAATCAGCGGCGCGGCGTAAGCGATGACCGGAGTCTGGAAGTGGTTGGCCAGGTACGACAGGATCGAAATGTTCTGCGCCTTGGCCGCTGCCAGATCCGCCGGCGACAGTGCCAGCACGCAGCTGAAGCAGAAGAACATCACCGTCACCACCATCATGCCGTGAGCCATGGCGAGAATGCCGCTGCTCTTGCGTTCGGCCTGTTCGCCGTAGCGTTGTTTCTGCTCGACGGCGAAGGCGGAAATGATCGGCGAATGGTTGAACGAGAACACCATCACCGGGATCGCCAGCCACAGGGTCTTGAGGAACACCGACATTTCCATCGGTTCTTGAGCACTGGCGAAGAATGCGCCGTTCCAGTTCGGAATCAGGCTGATGCCGAGCAACAGCAGCGCGGCGACGAACGGATACACCAGCACGCTCATGGCTTTGACGATCACGCTCTGACCGCAACGGACGATGGCCATCAGACCGAGGATCAACGCCAGCGACAGCACCGCGCGCGGCGGCGGGGCGATGTGCAATTGGTGTTCGAGGAAGCTGCTGAGGGTGTTGGTCAGTGCCACGCTGTACACCAGCAGGATCGGGAAGATCGCGAAGAAATACAGCAGCGTGATCAGCTTGCCGGCGCCGATGCCGAAGTGTTCTTCCACCACTTCGGTGATGTCACCGGAGCGGCCCGACAGCACGAAGCGGGTCAGGCCCCGGTGCGCGAAGAAGGTCATCGGGAAAGCCAGCAACGCCAGGATCAGCAACGGCCAGAAGCCGCCGACACCGGCGTTGATCGGCAAGAACAAGGTGCCGGCACCGATGGCCGTGCCGTACAGGCCGAGCATCCAGGTGGTGTCGAATTTGCTCCAGCCCTTGTGGGCGGTTTCGTTATTGCGTGTGCGGTCTACAGCGGGATTTTCGGCAGCAGGTGTGCGTACATCTATCATCGTTTTTGCCTCGTTATTATTCTTGCTCGGGCTCACGTGTTACGGGCGGTCAGGGAGCGCTCCTCAGCACTCCACCCAGCTCACGGCCAGGCCGCCCCGTGAAGTCTCTTTGTATTTGTCATGCATGTCGGCGCCGGTATCGCGCATGGTGCGGATCACCCGGTCGAGGGAAATGAAGTGTTTGCCGTCGCCGCGCAGGGCCATTTGCGTGGCGTTGATCGCCTTCACCGCAGCGATGGCGTTGCGCTCGATGCACGGCACCTGCACCAGCCCGCCGACCGGGTCGCAGGTCAGGCCGAGGTTGTGTTCCAGGCCGATTTCGGCGGCGTTCTCCAGTTGCTCCGGGGTGGCGCCGAGCACATCGGCGAGACCCGCAGCGGCCATCGCGCAGGCCGAACCGACTTCGCCCTGGCAGCCGACTTCGGCGCCGGAGATCGAGGCGTTTTTCTTGCACAGGATGCCGACCGCTGCCGCACCCAGAAAGAAGGCGACCACGTCATCGTCGGACGCGTCCGGATTGAATTTCATGTAGTAGTGCAGAACGGCCGGGATGATCCCGGCGGCACCGTTGGTCGGCGCGGTCACCATGCGCCCGCCGGCGGCGTTCTCTTCGTTGACGGCGAGGGCGAACAGGTTGACCCACTCCATCGCCGACAGGGTCGAACTGATGACGTTCGGCTTGCCGATTTCCAGCAGGCTGCGGTGCAATTTCGCCGCACGACGGGGAACATTCAGACCGCCTGGCAGGACGCCTTCGTGACGCAGGCCTTGCTCGACGCACTCGCGCATCACCGACCAGATGTGCAGCAGGCCCTTGCGGATCTCGGCGTCGCTGCGCCAGGCCCGTTCGTTGGCCATCATCAGTTCGGAAACCCGCAGGTTGTGCTGCTTGCACAGCGCCAGCAGTTCGACGGCGCTGGAGAATTCGTAAGGCAACTCGACGTCGCCGGCCGGCGCCACACCCGATTCCGCTTCGGCCGCTTCGATGATGAAACCGCCGCCGACCGAGTAGTACGTTTGCTCGAACAGTTGCCCGGATGCACCGAAGGCTGTCAGCGACATGGCGTTCGGGTGGTAGGGCAGGCTCTCGTCCAGCAGCAGGAGATCGTGCTGCCAGTTGAAGGCAATCGAACGTTCACCGGCCAGAGACAGTTGGCCGGTCTCGCGCAGTTGCTGGATGCGTGGCTCGATGGTCGACGGATCGATGCTGTCCGGCCATTCGCCCATCAGGCCCATGACCGTTGCACGGTCAGTGGCATGGCCGACGCCGGTGGCCGAAAGCGAGCCGTACAAACGGATTTCCACCCGCTGCACATCGTTCAGCAAATGCTGGTCGATCAGCGTCTGGGCGAAGGTCGCCGCAGCGCGCATCGGGCCGACGGTGTGGGAACTGGACGGGCCGATGCCGACTTTGAATAGATCGAAAACACTGATAGCCATGCTAAACCCTTACAAGCAATGGAGTAGGAATCGCTGCCATTTTTTGTAGGACAAGCGCAATGTCGGCGATACTGCCTACCTCGCTTCAACGTGACTAACGAAACTTCCTAAGTAAGCCTTTAGCAGGACTAAACCATGAGTCGTCAATTGCACGCCCAGACTTACGTCTGGCTGCAGGTGTTTTCCTGTGCCGCGCGGCACCTGTCATTCACCCGTTGTGCCGAGGAACTGCACATCACGCCGGGGGCTGTGAGTCAGCAAATCCGACAGCTGGAAGAGCGGCTGGGATTTCGCCTGTTTCATCGCCGCGCGCGCGGTGTGGAGCTGAGCGCGGAAGGGCAGCGACTGGCGATCACGGTCAACGAGGCTTACGGCAGCATCGATGCGGAATTGCGTCGCCTGGATGCGGGGATGATCAGCGGGATTCTGCGGGTGCGTTCGATTCCGTCGTTCCTCAGCAAATGGCTGACCCCGCGCCTGCCGCGTCTGCAACAGCGTTACCCGGACATCCAGTTGCGGCTGGTGGCGGAGGACAGCAGCGTGCCGTTGCATGAGGGAGATTTCGACCTGGCCATCGACCTGAACGACGGCAGCTATCCGGGGTTGTTATCCACAGCCTTGCTCGATGAGCAGATTTTCCCGGTGTGCGCGCCGGGTCTGTTGCGCGGGCGGCCGCCGCTGCACGGGCCGGCGGATCTGGTGCACTTCCCGCTGTTGCATGACATCACCGCCTGGCGCGGCAGCTATGAATACGCGGAGTGGGAGTTTTATCTGAATGCCATCGGTTTCGAGGGTGCCGATGTGCGGCGCGGGCACACGTTCAATCGCAACCACCTGACCATCGAAGCGGCGATTGCCGGCATGGGCGTGGCGATTGCCCGACGCACGTTGCTCAACGATGAGCTGGAGCGGGGGACGTTGATCGTGCCATTCGGGATTTCGGTGCCCAATCACAAACGCTATGTATTGCTCTACGCGCCGGGGGCGTTGAGCCATCCGGGCGTGCGTGCGGTGCATGACTGGCTGGTGGAAGAGGCGGGGATTTTCCGCAGCCTGCACCCGTTGGGTGATGGCCAATTGTGAGCAGATTTTTCGGAGGGGCGGGGCGACCCAACTCCCGACCTTACCAGCGCTTTACTCGGTTGTCCGGCTTTTTTTGCGAATGAATATTTATCTTTTTTAAGGGGTTGAAATGTTCGTCCGGCGGGCCGATTGTTGTAATCAAGAGGTCACGAAATCCTGTTCCAGGCCTCT
This sequence comes from Pseudomonas sp. 9.2(2024), assembly GCF_039695385.1. Lineage (NCBI taxonomy): Bacteria > Pseudomonadati > Pseudomonadota > Gammaproteobacteria > Pseudomonadales > Pseudomonadaceae > Pseudomonas > Pseudomonas sp. 9.2(2024). The sequence goes on from NZ_CP155585.1 coordinate 1,326,998, forward strand.
TGCGAGCTAGCTGAAATAAGGGATGAACTATGCAAATCCAAGTCAACAGCGACAATCATATTCAAAGCAGCAAACGACTGGAGGAGTGGGTACGCACCACAATTGAGAGCACGCTCGACCGTTATGAGGAAGACCTGACCCGTGTCGAAGTCCATCTGAGCGACGAGAACGGTGACAAACCAGGTCCTCATGATTTGCGCTGCCAACTGGAAGCGCGGCCAAAAGGCCATCAACCGATTTCCGTTACCCACAAAGCCGATTCGCTGGAGCAGGCGATCGATGGTGCAGCCGAAAAACTGGAGCACGCGCTGGAGCACCTGTTTGGCAAACTGCGCGGCAAACCGCGAGCCGCTGTGGTGCCATTCAAAAGCAAAGCCAATGACAAGCTGTTGGCGGAGGAGTTTGACGAGAACGAACAGGCAGCGATCAACAGTTGATGCGCTGATTTTCCAAGCCACCCAATGAGAAAGGGCCTGCAATTGCAGGCCCTTTCTGTTTTCAGCGGGGGTCAGAAAGCGACGGAGGTCTGCACGTACACCGTGCGCGGCTCACCGACATACTTGCCCTTGTTGTTGTCATCGAACGAACGGGTGAAGTACTGGGCGTTGAAGATGTTCTTCACGCCCACCGCCACGTTCAGGTCCGACAGCTGCGGGCCGAAGTCATAACCGGCGCGGCTGCTGAACAGCATGTAGCCCGGGATCTTGCCGGTGCTGCCGTCGGCGCTTTCTTTCGAGGTGTTGGCGTTGTCGGCGAACTGGTCGCTCTGGAAGCTGCTGTCCAGATTCAGTTTCCACGGCCCTTCGGTGTAACCGACGCCGATTGTGCCTTTGTGCTTGGACGAGAACGGCACACGATTGCCCTTGTTCGGCCCGTCTTCGCGGATGGTCGCGTCGACATAGGCGTAAGTGGCGTAGACGTCGAAGCCGGCCAGCGCCGGGCTCAAGTCGTCGAGAGCGTAATTGACGCTGGTCTCGATGCCCTGATGGCGGGTTTCGCCACGGGCGATCACCGAGTCGTTGGTCTGGTTGCTTTCATACTGGTTGTCGAAGTTGATCAGGAACGCGCCGATCTCCGCTCGCAGCGCACCGTTGTCGTAACGGGTGCCGACTTCCCAGGTGCGGGCCTTCTCCGGTTTCACTTCGCCGCTGCTGACGCGGTTGGGCATCTGGCTGTATTGCACGCTGCCGAAGGAGCCTTCGGTGTTGGCGTACAGGTTCCAGCTGTCGGTCAGGTGATACAGCACGTTCAGCGCCGGCAGCGCGGTGTTGTAGTCACCTTTGTATTTGACGTTGGTCAGGTTGTTGGTCTGCTGCGACTCGATCATCTCGTAGCGCACGCCCGGGGTGATCGTCCATTTGCCGATGTCGATCCGGTCATCGACGAAAAACGCATTGGCCTCGGTGCCGCCGCGCGTGTCGCGGTCATTGCGGCTGTTGGTGGTCGGGTATTCGTTGCTGGCGATCGGCGTGCGATAGCGCAGTTCGTGGCCGGCCTCGTTGATGTAGCGATAACCGACGCCGACTTCATGGCTGGTGGCGCCAAGGTCAAAGCCCTGGGCGAAGCGGGTTTCCAGACCGCGAACCCAGTATTCGCGCGGCGACAGCGACAGGAACGTGCCCTGATCCAGATAGCCGCTGCGCAGGGTTTTGGTGAAGAAGGTATTGGCGGTGAACTCGCGGCGATCTTCCTGATAGCGATAGCCGAAATTGAACATCGTGCGACGGCCCCAGAACTGGTCCTTCGGCCGGGTCGACTGATACGGGTCGGCATCGTAGTCGGCGACGTTCAGGCCGCCGGGCATGTCGGCCTTGCCCTCGTAATACTGGGCCATGGCGTTGAAGCTGTTGGCTTCGTCGAGCTGGTATTTGCCCTTGAGGATCAGGTCGTCGATTTCCGTATCGCTGTGTTCGCGCCAGTCACCACCGCGAGTGCCGGAGTACAGCAACGCGCCGCCCAGACCGTTGGCATTGGTGCCGCCGGCCAGCAGGTTGGCGCTGGTCTTGAAGCCGTCATGGCTGGAAGAAGGACTGGTTTCGGTCTGGAAACCGCCTTTCACGGTCGGCTCGTCCGGAATCGCCCGGGTCACGAAGTTGACCACGCCACCGACGTTCTGCGGGCCGTAACGCACGGCGCCGCCACCGCGCACCACGTCCACGGCGTCCATGTTGCCCATGCTGATCGGCGCGAACGACAACTGCGGCTGACCGTAAGGCGCGAACGGCACCGGAATGCCGTCCATCAACACCGTCGAGCGTGCGGCCAGACGCGGGTTGAGGCCGCGAATGCCGAAGTTCAGCGCCATGTCGTGGCTGCCGGTGCCGTTGTTTTCCGGGGCGTTGACGCCGGGAATGCGGTTGAGCACATCACGGGCCTGGGTCGCGCCCTGGCGTTCGAATTCTTCGCGGCGAATCACGTCACGGGCGCCGGGATGTTCGAAGACGTTGACCTGCGCGGCTTCACCCAGCCAGTCGCCGACCACTTTCGAGGTGTCCAGCTCCAGGGCGCTGTCGTTCGCCGGCTGGAGGCTGAAGGCATTGCCGCCTTCGGCGCGGGCTTGCAGACCGGTGCCTTCAAGCAGTGCATTCAGACCTTGCTCGGTTGTGTAGCTACCTTCGAGGCCACGGCTTTGCACACCACTGGTAACCTGCGAGCCGAACGAAATCAGCACACCGGCTTCGCGGCCGAACTGGTTGAGGGCATTCTCCAGCGACGACGGGGCGATGTGGTAAGCCTTGGTGTCGGCAGCCAGCGCATGGGGAAGGGCGCTGAAGCTCAGGCTGGCGCCGAGGACAAGGTTGCGCAGGGTTCGGGCCAGCGGCGTGAGGCGGGTGGGGTGCATGGAGGACGGTCCTGAGAAGGTTGAATCAAGGGGGGCTTTCCTTCTCTGTCACGCCAGATCTGAAAAACGGCTCATTTATTTTTTACAGGGGCGCGGAGCGATCAGGCTCTGGCTTCGACCGTCACCCAATAGCGAGTAAAACGCTTCACTCTCACCGGCAGGCTGATTTCCAGCAGATCGAGAATCCGCTCGCTGTCGTCCAGTGGATAAGTCCCTGAGATCAGCAATTCAGCAACTTTCGCATCGCAATGGAGCTGCCCGCGGCGGTAGCGACCCAGTTCATCGAGGAAATCGCCCAGGCGCATGTGCGCGGCCACCAGCATGCCGTCGGCCCAGGCACCGCTGTTGGCGTCCAGCGGTTTGGCGTCACTGATGGAGGTGGCGCTGAAACTCAGTTGTCGGGCGACCGGCAGCAGCATCGGCGCGCGACCTTGCGCGTTCAATTCGACCCGACCTTCAAACAGTGCGATCTGTGTACGGTCGGCAAACTGCCGCACGTTGATCCGCGCACCCTGGGTTTTCAACAGGCCTTGGGCGGTTTGCACTTCGAAGGATTGAGTGGCGGTCAGCAGCACTTCGCCTTCGAGCAGGCGGATCAGGCCATCGCCCCGGACATCCGCCGCGCTGGCGGTGTTGAGCTGCAATTGGCCGCCGGCGCCGAGCGAGATCTTGCGGCGTTGACCAACCGGGCTGCGGTAATCGGCCAGCAGCGATGGCAACGGATTGTGCTCGCGCATCCCCCAGGTGACCGCCGAGCCAGCGCCGAGAATCAGCAACAACTTCAGCGCCTGACGACGGCTGCCTGACTTCGGCGCATTCAGCGCGGCGTGGGCCAGTGGCGACGACAACCCGCGCAACCGCGAATTGACTCGCTGAATGTGCTCCCACGCACGGCGGTGTTCGCTGTGGGCGTCGATCCATTGCTGCCAGGCTTGTTGCTGGCGCGGGCTCAGTTGGCCTTGCTGCATTTCCAGCAACCAGTGCACCGCCTGTTCGGCGACTTGCGCGGAAAAATCCATCGGCGGATTCACAGGGCGAAGTAGCAGCGCATCGCCGCTTTATTCAGATGGCGTTTGACCGTCGCCACGGAAATGCCCAGTTCGGCGGCGATCTGCGGATAGGTCAGGCCATCGACCTGCGCCAGCAGAAATGCACGTTTGACCGCGCGCGGCAGACCGTCGAGCAACTGATCCAGCTCCATCAGGGTTTGCAGGATGATCGCTTTCTCTTCTTCCGAAGGCGCGACCATTTCCGGCATCTGCGCGAGGGTGTCGAGGTAGGCGCGCTCCAGATCCTGGCGGCGGTAATGATTGAACAGCACGCGTTTGGCCAAGGTGGTGAGGAATGCGCGCGGCTCGATGATCACCGGCGGCTCGCGGGCGGTCAGCACCCGGATGAAGGTGTCCTGAGCCAGATCGGCGGCGCTGTCCGGGCAGCCGAGTTTGCGCCGCAGCCAGCCGGTGAGCCAGCTGTGGTGGGCCTGATACAGCGATTCGACAGGATGGGCGGACGACAACGGCATTACTCCGGGCGCATGCGGGATGCGTTAGAGAACAAGAATGGTTCGCATTGTAGGGCTGTCAGTGATGCCCGGCAATCAGACTCTTTTGCGTATGAGAATATTTATCATTAATATCGCATGCCTGTCGTCTCGGTCTGTTGATCGGGCGTTAACCGTTTCAGGGTCGAAACATGAAAGCCAAACTCGCCGCTCTTCCCATGTCCTATCGTCTGGCCGTCACGTCGCGAGTGCTCGCGGCGGTGTTTGGCGGCTATCTGGTCGCGGCGCTGGCCAGTGTCACGCTGACGCTGTGGTTGCCGCTGAACCGTGCCGAAGCGGTGGTCACCGGCATGACCGTTTCGTTTCTGGTCTATCTGGTGGCGGTGCTCTGGTGTTTCGCCTGTCGCAGCGCATGGTCGGCGTGGGTCGGTTTGCTGGTGCCGAGCGTGATTCTGGCTACCGTTTCCGGGGCTGCACGCGGTCTGGGTCTGGCATGAAAGAGGGCTTCCGTCAGGCAATGGCCTGGCTGCATACGTGGACCGGGCTGGTCTTCGGATGGCTGTTGTTCGCGATTTTCCTGACCGGGACCCTGGCCTATTTCAAGGATGAAACCAGTCACTGGATGCAGCCGGAAATCCCCGCCCGCCCGTTGAATGCCGAGGCCAGCCTGACCCTGGCGCAAACCTACCTGCAACAGCACGCGGCCGGTGCTTCACGCTGGTTGATCGACCTGCCTGATGCCCGCGATCCTGGCCTGGGTGTGCGTTGGCAACCGGCCCCGGCCAGGCCCGGCGAGCGCGGCCAGTTCATCAGCAAGACTCTCGACGCGCAAACCGGCGCCGAAGTGCAGGCCCGGGAAAGCATGGGCGGCGAGTTCTTCTACCGCTTCCATTTCCAGCTGCAAATGCCTTATCCATGGGGGCGCTGGCTCTCCACGATTGCCGCCATGGTGATGTTCGTCGCGCTGATCACCGGGATCATTACCCACAAGAAAATCTTCAAGGACTTCTTCACCTTCCGCCCCCGCAAGGGCCAGCGTTCGTGGCTCGACGGGCACAACGCGGTGGGTGTGCTGGTGCTGCCGTTTCATCTGATGATCACCTACAGCAGCCTGGTGATTTTCATGTCGATGGTGATGCCGGCGAGCATTCTGGCTTCGTACGGCAACAACGTCCGGGCGTTTTACGACGAGGTGTTTCCCGCCGCCAACGTTCCCGAGCCTGCCGGTCAACCGGCGACACTGGCACCGCTGGCACCACTGTTGCGGTCGGCCAGCGAGCAATGGTCGGGTGGACGTGTCGGGCGTATCAGCGTGAACAATCCGGGCGATGCCAACGCCTCGATGGTGATGTCCCGTGCGGGTTCCGACCGGGTGGTGAACGATGCCGGCAGCGCGGTGACTTTCAATGGCGTCAGCGGGCAAATCATCGGCACCCCATCTCAACAGCCGATGGCGATGGCAGTGGCCGGCAGTTTCTACGGTTTGCACATGGGGCACTTTGCCGGGCCGGTGTTGCGTTGGCTGTATTTCATCTGTGGTCTGGCGGGCACGGCGATGATCGGCACCGGGCTGGTGATCTGGCTCGGCAAGCGTCAGCTCAAACACGCCAAAAGCGGTGTGATGCCGTTCGAGTTGCGGCTGGTGCAAGTACTGAACATTGCCAGCATGGCCGGACTGATGGCAGCAGTGGCGGTGTTCTTCTGGGCCAATCGTCTGCTGCCGGTGAATCTGGCCGGGCGTGCCGACTGGGAAGTGAACGCGTTCTTCATCACCTGGGGCTTGAGCGTGGTGCACGCCCTGTTTCGACCGGGACGCAGGGCCTGGGTCGAACAGCTGTCTCTGGGAGCCGCACTGTTTGTCGCAGTGCCGCTTCTTAACGGTTTGACCTCCCCGTATCACCTCGGCGTGACAGTGCCCGAAGGCGATTGGGTCTTGGCCGGTTTTGACCTGACGTGTCTGGGCAGCGGCCTTTTCCTCGCCTGGGCTGCCCGAAAAATGCAGCGCGCCGGGCACACCGTCAGCGTGAAAAAAACCGCCCGCGAAAAGGCCCGGCCGATCACCCTCGAGCAAGGTGCGAACTGAATGCTATTGGCGCTGTTGCTCTGTTATTCCGCTTTCACCGCGCTGTGCCTGGCGATGCCCCGGCATCACGAAGAGCTGCTGGGCCACAAACCTTCGGCCCGCCGTCGGCAAGGTCTGAAGCTCGCAGGCTGGCTGTTGCTGGGGCTGTCGCTCTGGGCGGCGGTTTTCATGAAGGGCTGGAGCTTCGGTCTGGTCGACTGGTGCGCGGTGTTGATGCTCAGCGCGCTGACTCTGGTGCTGTTGTTGCCCTATCGACCACGTTTGGCATTGACCATGGCCGGACTGAGCCTGCTCGCCAGCCCGGTCGCTGCGTGGGCCTTGAACTGACATGTTGATCGGCCATCCTCCTGAGCATCGCGACGGCGAACCCCATGGCGCCCGTGCGCATTTTCTTCAGGTGTTCCTGTCCCAGCGTTCGCAGATGGAAGCGCTGGTGAGCCGGCGCGTCGGTTGCCGGGCGACGGCGGCGGATCTGGTGCAGGATCTGTTCCTGCGTTTCTGGCGTCGACCGCTGGTTCAGGTCGAAGAACTCAGCACTTATCTGTTGCGCTGCGCCGGTAATATCGCCATCGATCATTTGCGCAGCGAAGGCGCGCGGGTGCGGGTCAACGAAGGCTGGCAACCGGAGGAGCCGGACAGCAGCGCCAGCGAACCGCAAGCCGCACTTGAAGCAGGCAACGATTTGCGCCATGTCGAAGCGGCGTTGCGCGCGCTGCCCGAGCGCACGCGGCAGATTTTTTTGCTCAATCGCATTCACGGGCGCAAGTACGCCGAGATCGCCAAAGCCATGGGCCTGTCCCAAAGCGCCGTGGAAAAACATATGATGCGCGCCCTCGAGGCCTGCAAGGCCAGCCTGCGCGAACCCGCGCCACGCACGCCATGGAAAGCACCGTGAATCACACCGACCGCGTCATCCCGACGCCCGCTCAGGAACAGGCCGCGTTCGCCTGGCTGAGCCTGCTGCACGACCGCCCGAGCACCGGTGATCAACTGACCTTCAGCCAATGGCTGCACGCTGACCCGGCCCACGCCGAGGCCTACGCCCAGGCGCAAGTGGTGTGGGAATTGAGCGAAGGGCCGGCGCGCACTCTGGCCGATGAAGAGGCGTTCGCCTTGCAGGGCTATCTGAATGCGATGAACCGGCCGCGTCGTCCACAGATCCGGCGTTGGGCCGGCGCGTTGGCCATGGCGGCCTGCCTGTTGTTGATGATCAGCCTCGGCACAGGTTGGCAGCCGCAGCGCTGGGTCGATGATCTGGGCGCCGATTACGTGTCGGCACCGGGCGAGATTCGCACCGTGACGCTGGCCGATCAATCGCAGGTGACGCTGGACGCCGACAGCGCCATCGCCGTGGATTTCAGTCATCGCGAGCGGCATGTGCAATTGCGCCGCGGCGCCGGATTTTTCAGCGTGACTCACACGGGCGATCCCTTTGTGGTCGAGGCCGAGAAGGGCCATGCGCGGGTGCTCGGCACTCAGTTCGAAGTGCGCCTGCAACCCCATGGCGCACAAGTCACTGTGCTGTCCGGACGCGTTGGCGTGACAGCGTCCCGTGATGATCAACAGCAGATTCTCACCGCCGGCCAGCAAGTGGCGTACGGCGCAGGCACTGCGGAAAAACTGCATGCAGTGGACAGCGAAGCGCAACTGGCGTGGCGCCAGGGCTGGCTGACTTACTACAAGTCGACACTGGCCGATGTGGTGCAGGATCTGCGGCGTTATTACCCCGGACGGATCGTGTTGCTCAACGACGAACTGGCGGCGCGCAAGGTCAGCGGCAGCTTTCCGGGCAAGGACCCGCAGGCAGTGTTGAACTCGCTGCAAGGGGTGTTGGGATTCGAGCAGCATCAGGTGTTGGGCAAGCTGATCATCCTGCGCTGAAAATATTTTCAACTTTGTAGTGAGGTAAACCCGGATGCCATCCGTGTAGTGACTGAAACTGCGAGTCATTCGCATCCGCTGCGGTTCTACACAGGTCATGAGCAATGAAGTCCAGGGCAAAATCGGGTTCGGTCAAACAGTGGTTAGGCGTTTCGGCCTTGAGTTTTTCGGCATTGGCCCTGTTGCCGGTGAGCGTGGCGCTGGCCGCTGAATCCGTCAGCAGTCAGCCACAAAAGCAGTTCAGTTTTTCCCTGGCCGCCAAGCCCTTGCCTCAGGCCCTGAGCGATTTCAGCCGCGTCACCGGCCAGAGCGTGGTTTACACCGATGAGGCGCCGTATGGCCTGACCGCTCCAGCGATCAACGGCCAGATGAGTGCCGAACAGGCGCTGCAACGTCTGCTCAACGGCTCCGGCCTGACCTTCCGCCGCACCGACAGCCATACCCTGGCGCTCGAACCGCAACCGACCGCAGGTGCGTTGAATCTGGGCGCGACCACCATCACCTCGGTGGTCAACCAGCCGATGAGCTACCAGCCACCGGAAACCAGTTCGGTGATGCGCTCTTCCGCTTCGCTTCAGGAAATCCCGCAGACCGTCAACGTGATTCCGGCTCAGGTCGTTCGCGATCAGGCACCGCGCAATCTTGATGACGCCTTGGCCAACGTCAGCGGCATCACCCAGGGCAACACCTTGGGCAGCACCCAGGATTCGGTGATGACCCGCGGCTTCGGCGACAACCGCAACGGCTCGATCATGCGCGACGGCATGCCGGTGGTGCAGGGCCGTGGCATGAACGCGACCGTGGATCGCGTCGAAGTGCTCAAGGGACCGGCGTCGCTGCTGTACGGGATTCAGGACCCGGGCGGTGTGGTCAACATGGTCAGCAAGAAGCCTGAACTGACTCAGTACAACGCGCTGACCCTGCGCGGCTCGACCTACGGCGACGGCAAGAATGGCAGCGGCGGCTCCTTCGACAGCACCGGTGCGCTGGGGGATTCCGGCCTCGCGTATCGCATGGTGCTGGACCACGAAGACGAAGATTACTGGCGCAATTTCGGCACTCATCGCGAAACCCTGATCGCGCCGTCGCTGGCCTGGTACGGCGAGCGCACCAAGTTGCTGTTTGCTTATGAGCACCGCGAATTCCTGACCCCGTTCGATCGTGGAACCCTGATCGATCCACGCACCAACCATCCGCTGGACATCTCGCGCAACGAGCGTCTCGACGAGAAATTCAACGACATGGAAGGGCGATCGGACCTCTATCACTTCGAGGCCGACCACGAACTCAACGACGACTGGAAAGCCCATTTCGGCTACAGCTGGAACCGCGAAACCTACGACGCCAGCCAAGTCCGCGTAACGGCGATCGACACCAAAAAAGGCACCCTGACCCGCAGCATGGACGGCACCCAGGGCGCGATCAGCACCGACCGTTTCACCACCGCCAGTCTCGAAGGCAAGGTCAACGTGCTGGGCATGCAGCATGATCTGGTGTTCGGTGTCGACGACGAGTATCGCAAGATCTACCGCGCCGACCTGATCCGCCAGAAAAGCCTGAGCACCTTCAGCTACGTCAACCCGGTCTACGGCCGCGAAGTCGAAGGCACCACCGTCAGCCCGACGGACAGTGCGCAGACCGACGAACTGCGCAGCGACTCGGTGTTCCTGCAGGACTCGATCCACCTCAATGACCAGTGGATTCTGGTGGCCGGCGGGCGTTTCCAGGAGTACGACCAGTACGCCGGCAAAGGCGTGCCGTTCAAGGCCAATACCGACAGCAACGGCCAGAAGTGGGTGCCGCGCGCAGGTCTTGTATATCGCTACACCGACGCGTTGTCGTTCTACGGCAGTTACACCGAATCGTTCAAACCCAACTCGACCATCGCTCCGCTGAGCGGCAGCAGTACCGTGCTCGACGGCAGCATTGCGCCGGAAGAAGCCAAGTCCTGGGAGCTGGGCGCACGCCTCGAAATTCCGGGGTGTGTCACCGGCAACATCGCGCTGTTCGACATCAAGAAACGCAACGTGCTGGTGGCCAACGCCGAAGGCCCGACCACGATTTACAGCGCTGCCGGCGAAGTGCGTTCCCGTGGTCTGGAAGTGGATCTGACCGGCCAGCTCAGCGACCGCTGGAGCATGATCGGCAGCTACGCCTACACCGACGCCGAGGTCACGGAAGACCCGGACTACAAAGGCAACAAGCTGCAAAACGTGGCGAAAAATACCGGCTCGCTATCGGCGGTCTATGACTTCGGCAGCGTGATCGGCGGCGATCAGCTTCGGGTCGGTGCCGGCGCGCGGTATGTCGGTGAACGAGCGGGTAACGCGGTGAATGATTTCGACCTGCCGAGCTACACCGTGGCCGATGCGTTCGCTACTTACGACACCAAGGTTGAAGGGCAGAAGGTCAAGTTCCAGCTCAACGTGAAGAACCTGTTCGACCGCACTTACTACACCTCGGCGGCCAGCCGCTTCTTCGTGTCGATGGGCGATTCGCGACAGATTTCGTTGTCGAGCACGCTGGAGTTCTGATCAGCGCAAAAACGCCTGGCGATACTCGCCGGGCGTTCCACCCAGCACCTGGCGAAAGCGGTTGGTGAAGTGACTGGCACTGGCAAATCCGCACGCCAGGGCAATCTCCCCCAACGGCAACGTCGTCCCGCGCAACAACTCCCGCGCGCGGCTCAAGCGCCGCGCCAGCACATACTGATGCGGCGGCAGGCCGAAGCTCACTCGGAACATCCGCGCAAAGTGGTATTCCGACAACGCACACAAGCCTGCCAGTTGCCCGAGGCTGATCGGCTCGGCCAGTTGGCTGTCGATGAACTCCACCAGTTGCCGGCGCTGATGCGGCGCCAGTCCACCCTTGAGGCGCAGGCCCTGACGTACGCCGACCTGACTCAGCAAGGTATGGCTGATCAGTTCGTGGGCCAGGCTGCTGGTCAGCAAGCGCTCGCCGGGTTCGTCCCAGTTCAGGGTCAGTAACTGGCGAAACCGTCGGGCCTGTTGTGGATCTTCGAGAAAAGTCTGTTCGCGCAGCTGCATTTCCCGAGGCTCGCGATCCAGCAGCGTCACGCAACCCAAGGCAAATTGTTCGGCGCTGAAATACAGGTGGGCCAGACGAATATCACCATTGATGACCCAACCTGATTCGTGGTCGGCCGGCAGGATGCACAACTTGTCCGGGCCGCCCTTGTTGCCGGGTTCGCCGCGGCGGAAGGTGCCGGTGCCGCCGGCGATGTAGCAGGAGAGAGTGTGATGGCTCGGCGCTTCGTATTCCTGGGCGTCGTGATGATTGGTCCACAAAGCTGCAGACAAGCCATCACCCAACTCGGCGCTGTGCACAAGACGTGCATTGGGCGAATTGTTGAGGGCTTGAAAGACTTGCAGGGTATCGATGGCGGCCATGGTCGGTTCTCTTCAACGCTTTGCATCCTACTCCGTAGATTTCGCGCTGCCAGCCTGCGCGCCGACAAAAGCGCAAGTTTATGCAAGCGAGTGTCGAGGGCGCGGGCGGACACTGAAACCCAATCGAGGAGTGTCTGCCATGAACCTGTCGTTGTATTTGTTGACCGTGCTGATCTGGGGCACCACCTGGATTGCCCTGAAGTGGCAACTGGGCGTGGTGGCGATTCCGGTGTCGATCGTCTATCGCTTCGGTCTCGCGGCGCTGGTGTTGTTTGCGCTGTTGCTGCTCAGCCGTCGCCTGCAACCGATGAACCGGCGCGGGCATTTGATCTGTGTCGCGCAGGGCTTGTGCCTGTTCTGCGTCAACTTCATGTGTTTCCTGACCGCCAGCCAATGGATTCCCAGCGGTCTGGTGGCGGTGGTGTTTTCCACCGCGACCTTGTGGAACGCGCTGAATGCGCGGGTGTTCTTCGGCCAGCGCATTGCGCGCAATGTGTTGATGGGCGGAGCGCTGGGGTTGTTTGGTCTGGGGCTGTTGTTCTGGCCGGAGCTGGCCGGGCATCACGCCAGTCCGCAAACCCTGCTCGGCCTTGGTTTGGCACTTTGCGGCACCTTGTGTTTCTCGGCGGGCAACATGCTCTCGAGCCTGCAACAGAGGGCCGGTCTCAAGCCGCTGACGACCAATGCCTGGGGCATGGCCTACGGCGCGGCGATCCTGTCGGTGTGGTGTCTGATTAAAGGCATTCCGTTCGAGATGGAATGGACGTCGCGGTACATCGGCGCGCTGCTGTACCTGGTGATACCGGGTTCGGTGATCGGTTTCACGGCGTACCTGACGTTGGTCGGTCGCATGGGGCCTGAACGCGCAGCCTATTGCACGGTACTGTTCCCGGTGGTGGCTTTGAATGTTTCGGCGTTTGCCGAAGGCTACCAATGGACGGCGCCGGCACTGGCCGGACTGGTGCTGGTGATGCTGGGCAATGTGCTGGTGTTCCGCAAACCCAAGGCGCCGGTAATGCCGAGTCACGGCAAACTGGCCTGAGTGTTCTGGCAGTAAAAGGGGCAGACGTTTGGCGACGTCTGCCCCTTTTTTTGTCAGCCTTTCCAGACCTGCGGATTGACCAGATCCTGCGGTCGTTCACCGAGCAGTGCGCTGCGCAGGTTGGCCAGTGCGCGGTTGGCCATGGCTTCGCGGGTTTCATTCGTGGCCGAGCCGATGTGCGGCAAGGTCACGGCATTTTTCAGCTGGAACAGCGGCGATTCGGCCAGCGGTTCTTTCTCGTAGACGTCGAGGCCGGCGCCGCGAATGCGGTTGTTTTGCAGGGCTTCGATCAGTGCCGGCTCGTCGACCACCGGGCCACGGGAGATGTTCACCAGAATCGCGTCCGGCTTCATCAGTGCCAGTTCACGATGGCTGATCAGGTGGCGGGTCTTGTCGCTGAGCGGCACCACCAGGCAGACGAAATCGGCTTCGGCCAGCAGTTGGTCAAGGCTGCGAAATTGCGCGCCGAGTTCCTGTTCCAGTTCGGTCTTGCGGCTGTTGCCGCTGTAGAGGATCGGCATGTTGAAGCCGAAGCGTCCGCGACGGGCGACGGCGGCGCCGATGTTGCCCATGCCGACAATGCCCAGGGTCTTGCCGTGTACGTCGCAACCGAACAGTGGTGCGCCGACGCTGGCCTGCCATTGGCCGGCCTTGGTCCAGGCGTCCAGTTCGGCAACGCGGCGGGCGCTGCTCATGATGAGGGCGAAGGCCAGGTCAGCGGTGCTTTCGGTGAGGACGTCCGGGGTGTTGGTGAGCATGATCCCGCGTTCGTTGAAGTAGGCGAGGTCGTAGTTGTCGTAGCCGACGGAGACGCTGGAGACCACCTCGAGTTTGGCGGCGTTTTCCAGTTGGGCCTTGCCGAGTTTGCGACCGACGCCGATCAGGCCGTGGGCGTGGGGCAGGGCTTCGTTGAACTGGGCGTTGATGTCGCCGTTTTTCGGGTTGGGGACGATGACGTCGAAGTCCTGTTGCAGGCGTTCGATCATGGGGGGGGTGATGCGGCTGAAGGCCAAAACTGTTTTTTTCATCGCTATGGGCTCGGCTTCGGGGCTTTATTGCCAAGCAAGCTAACATTTTCTGTTTGGGGTTGTCTTGGCGGCCTCTGGGCCGATCAGGCTTTTGGGGTTTGGGTGTATATCCGTTTTTTCGGGTGTTGCGGCTGGCGGTTCCGCTCTTACAGCGGCTCACTTTTTCAAACGCCGGAATGCCGGCCCAGCAAAAAGTAAGCAAAAGGCTTGGCCCCGGCGTTCGGCACCTCGCTGTGGCTCGGTGTTCCTTCGTTCCGGGATTCATCCGGGGGCATCGCCTACGGTTTGCTTCGCTGCACCTCCTCTCGATGTGTTTGGCTTCGCCAAACGGTCGCTGCGCTCCCACCCCCGGATAAATCCCTCCACTCAGCCTTCCGATGGGGCCGGCACGTCAAAAGCGGTACTCGAGCTAACGCTCATCGTGTTGAGTGGTGGGAAGCCAAAGCAGAGACGGAATGTGTGCTTTTTTAAAACCCGAATTCACCTCGGTGTGTCATATCGGCGTACTTCTCCCAAACAACTCGGTCGGTCCCCTCTCCCTTGGGAGAGGGCTAGGGTGAGGGGTTGGCGCCCTCCGTATTCCCCCATTTTTCAGACCGGCCAACTCAATTCGCCACCCGCACCCCCGCCAGACTCCCACTCATCTCATAAGCCGCCAACTCCGCCTGATGCCCCGCCAATATCTCCGGCAACGATCCACGCAGGTATTCAACCCAGGTCTTGATCTTCGCATCCAGGTACTGCCGCGACGGGTAGATCGCGTACAGGTTCAGTTCCTGCGAGCGGTAGTTGGGCATGACCCGCACCAGCGAGCCATTGCGCAAGCCTTCAATCGCGGCGTACACCGGCAAAACACCGACACCCATGCCACTGGTGATCGCGCTTTTCATCGCGTCGGCGGAGTTCACCAGGAAAGGTGAGCTGTTGATGGTGACCATTTCCTGGCCGTCAGGGCCGTCGAAGGCCCATTTTTCCAGGGGGATCACCGGGCTCACCAGGCGCAGGCAGGCGTGGTTCAGCAGGTCGCTGGGTTTTTGTGCGCAGCCGTTGGCTTTTACGTAGGCCGGGGAGGCGCAGACGATGCTGTAGGTGATGCCCAGGCGTTGCGAGACGAAGCCCGAGTCTGGCAGTTCGCGAGCGAGGACGATGGACACGTCGTAGCCTTCGTCGAGCAGGTCCGGCACGCGGTTGGCCATGGTCAGGTCGAAGGTCACGTCCGGGTGGGTCTTGCGGTAGCGGGCAATGGCGTCGATCACGAAGTGCTGGCCGATACCGGTCATGGTGTGCACTTTCAACTGCCCGGCCGGGCGGGCGTGGGCTTCGCTGGCTTCGGCTTCGGCCTCTTCGACGTAGGCGAGGATCTGCTCGCAGCGCAGCAGGTAGCGCTTGCCGGCTTCGGTGAGGGCGATCCGGCGGGTCGTGCGGTTGAGCAAGCGGGTTTGCAGGTGGGCCTCAAGGTTGGAGACCGCGCGCGAGACGTTGGCGGTGGTGGTGTCGAGTTGCACGGCGGCGGCGGTGAAGCTGCCGGCTTCGGCTACACAACTGAAGGCGCGCATGTTTTGCAAAGTGTCCATGGGGTGCTCTCAAGGGAGATGGCAAATTGTGACACGAAGTTTCAGGGGCTGAGACCCCCGACCAAGGGATTATCTCGTTAACGGTAACAAAGATTCACAGGATTCCCAGCTTATCGCCGTCATGGCACCCCCCTAGAATTGCGCCCACCTCGAAACATCTCCCACCTCAGGAATTCGCAGCAGTGCCGCGTCGCATCAACAGAGCGCTTTTGCCGCTCAGTGTTCTGGCTCTTTCGTTAGGTCTCGGCGGCTGCATTGGAACCGGAGGAATTGCCCCGCAGGGCAAGGCTCTGGAGGCCAATGAACTGGCCACCGACGAGGCCATCGCCCACGCCGCCCGTGACGCAAACTGGCCCACCGCCCAATGGTGGCAAGTCTACGGTGACCCGCAACTCAATCGCTGGATCGACCTTGCCGTGCAAGGCAGCCCGACCCTGGCCATGGCCGCCGCGCGCGTGCGTCAGGCCCGGTCACTGGCCGGTGTCGCCGAAGCCGCCGAGTCGTTGCAGATCAATGGCGAGTCGACCCTCAAGCGCCACAACTGGCCGACCGACCAGTTCTACGGTCCCGGTGAGCTGGCCAACAGCACCACCTGGGACAACAACGCGGCGCTGGGTTTCAGTTATGCCCTCGACCTCTGGGGGCGTGAAAGCAACAGCACCGAGCGGGCCGTCGATCTGGCGCACATGAGCGCGGCCGAGGCGCGTCAGGCGCAGCTCGAATTGCAGAACAACATCGTGCGCGCCTACATCGAGCTGTCGCTGCATTACGCCCAGCGCGACATCGTGGCGGCGACGCTCAAGCAGCAACAGCAGATTCTCGAGCTGGCGCAGAAACGCCTGAACGGCGGAATTGGTACGCACTTTGAAGTCAGCCAGGCCGAAACCCCGCTGCCGGAAACCCATCGGCAACTGGATGCACTGGACGAAGAGATCGCCCTGAGCCGCAACCAGATCGCGGCATTGGCCGGCAAAGGCCCGGGCGCCGGTGCGCAGTTGCAGCGTCCGACCCTGTCCCTCGGCGCGGCGTTGAAACTGCCGTCGGCATTGCCTGCTGAACTGCTCGGCCAGCGTCCCGACGTGGTCGCCAGTCGCTGGCAAGTGGCGGCGCAGGCGCGCGGGATCGAGGTCGCGCATGCCGGGTTCTACCCCAACGTCGATCTGGTCGGCAGTCTCGGCTACATGGCCACCGGCGGCGGGGCGCTGGAGTTCCTGACCGGCAAGAAGCTCAACTACAACGTCGGGCCGGCGATCTCGCTGCCGATCTTCGACGGCGGGCGACTGCGTGCCGAACTGGGCGAAGCCTCGGCGGGTTATGACATCGCCGTCGCGCATTACAACCAGACCCTGGTCAATGCGCTGAAGAACATCTCGGACCAGTTGATCCGCCGCGAGTCGATGGACAAGCAGCAGACGTTCGCCGCCGAATCGGTGGCCACCGCGCAGAAGACTTACGACATCGCGATGATCGCTTACCAGCGCGGCCTCACCGATTACCTCAACGTGCTTAACGCCCAGACCCTGCTGTTCAAACAGCAGCAGGTCGAGCAGCAGGTGCAGGCGGCGCGCTTGAGCGCCCATGCGGAACTGGTGACGGCATTGGGCGGTGGCCTTGGTGCGGGTAAAGACGTGCCGACAGCCGAACAGACCGCTGCACCGAAAACCCCGGCCCTTCTTCAAGCCCTCGACCACTGAGCAAGACTTAATGACTCCCTTGCCCGCACCTTTGCGCTGGCTCTACTCCCTGGAATGGCGCCGGGGTTTCTTCGACTGGGCGCGCAGCGATGGCGTGACCTGGGTCTACATCTTCAAGGTGTTGATTGCCGCGTTCCTGACCCTGTGGCTGGCGATGCGCCTGGAATTGCCGCAACCGCGCACGGCGATGATCACCGTGTTCATCGTCATGCAGCCGCAAAGCGGTCAGGTGTTCGCCAAGAGTTTCTATCGCTTCCTCGGCACTCTGGCCGGGTCGGCGATGATGGTCACGCTGATTTCGCTGTTCGCCCAGAACACCGAACTGTTCCTCGGTTCGCTGGCGATCTGGGTCGGCATCTGCTCGGCCGGCGCCGCCCGCTGCCGCAACTTCCGCGCCTACGGTTTTGTGCTGGCCGGTTACACCGCTGCGATGGTCGGCCTGCCGGCGCTGGCCCATCCTGACGGCGCGTTCATGGCGGCGGTGTGGCGAGTGCTGGAAATCTCGCTGGGGATTCTCTGCTCGACCCTGGTCAGCGCCGCGATCCTGCCGCAGACCGCCAGCGCGGCGATGCGCAACGCCTTGTATCAGCGCTTCGGTGTGTTCGCCCTGTTCGTCACCGATGGCTTGCGCGGGCGCAGCAAGCCGGAGTCGTTCGAGGCCAGCAACGTGCGCTTCATCGCCGAAGCAGTGGGGCTGGAAGGGCTGCGCAGTGTGACCGTGTTCGAAGACCCGCACATGCGTCGGCGCAACGGTCGGCTCAGTCGCCTGAACAGCGAGTTCATGGGCATTACCACCCGGTTCAACGCCTTGCACCAGTTGCTCGAACGCCTGCGCCGCAACGGCGCCGACCATGTGGAAGCAGCGATCAAACCGGGCCTGCAGGATTTGGCCGAAGTGCTCGACGGCTTCAGCGGCCGCGCCCTGACCAGTCCGGATGCGGCGCGTCTGGTGCTGGCGCTCGCGGCCTACAAGGAAGGCTTGCCGGCGCGGGTGCGCAGCCTGCGGGCGATCTTCCAGGAGAGCGAGCCAAGCGACGCCGAACAACTGGATTTCCACACCGCATACGAGCTGCTTTATCGCTTCGTCGATGACCTGCACAGTTATGCACAGACCCACGCCTCGCTGGCCGATCACAGCCACGAACGCGAGCGCTGGGACGAGCCGTTCACCCCGCAAACCAGTTGGTGGGCGGCGGCGGCTTCGGGGATTCGTGCCGCGTTCATTCTGGTCGTGCTCGGCAGTTACTGGGTCGCCACCGCGTGGCCGAGCGGCGCGACCATGACTCTGATCGCCGCCGCCACCGTGGGCCTGTCGGCCGCCACGCCGAACCCGAAACGCATGGCGTTCCAGATGGCGTGCGGCACGTTCCTCGGGGCGCTGATCGGCTTCGTCGAGATGTTTTTCATCTTCCCGTGGATCGACGGTTTCCCACTGTTGTGCGTGATGCTCGCACCGGTGATCGTGCTCGGCTCGTTCCTCGCTTCGCGGCCGCAATACGCTGGTGTCGGTCTTGGCCTGTTGATCTTTTTCAGCACCGGTTCGGTGCCGGACAACCTGACGATCTACAACCCCTACACCTTCATCAACGACTACATCGCCATGGTCATGGGCATGCTGGTCTGCGCGGCAGCGGGGGCGATCATTCTGCCGCCGAACAGCCGCTGGTTGTGGCAGCGTCTCGAGCAGGACCTGCGCGGGCAAGTGGTGTACGCGATCAGCGGCAAACTCAAGGGCCTGGCGTCTAGCTTCGAAAGCCGTACCCGAGACCTGATGCATCAGGCTTATGGCCTGGCGGCCGGTCAGCCGCTGGTGCAGAAAAACCTGCTGCGCTGGATGTTCGTGGTGCTGGAAGTCGGCCACGCGATCATCGAGCTGCGCAAGGAACAGGCGATCCTGCCAGTGCACCCGGCGTATGCCGAATCGCAGCCATGGCGTCAGGCGATCCGGGTCATGGGGCGTTCGCTGGTGCGACTGTTCCTGCAACCGAATTCGAGCAATCTGGAACGCGCACTGGTCGCCGTCGATCACGCGATCAGCCGTGTCGCCGCCACTGACGAGCCGTTCGCACCGCACTTCGATACCTCGGCCCTGCGGCGGGTGAAGAGTTATTTGCACTTCATCCGCACCTCGCTGCTCGACCCGCAATCGCCACTCGCTGCCTACGCCATCGCCAAGCCCGAAGGACTTGCCCATGCCTCGTGAAATCGCCTTCCACGGCGTGTACATGCCGACCATGACCCTGATGTTTTTCGTCGCTGCGGCATTGGCCTGGGCGCTGGACCGGTTCCTTTCGGGGTTCGATCTGTACCGCTTCTTCTGGCACCCGGCGCTGCTGCGCCTGAGCCTGTTTACCTGTCTGTTCGGCGCGATGGCGCTGACTGTCTACCGTTGAGTCTGAGAATTGTCCCGATGAAAAAGTTTTTCAGCCTGCTCGCGACCCTGCTGGTGCTGGCCCTGGCATTGTGGATCGGCCGCACGTTGTGGGAGCACTACATGAACACGCCGTGGACCCGCGACGGCCGGGTGCGCGCCGACATCATCAACGTCGCGGCCGACGTCACCGGTGAAGTGGTCGACGTGCCGGTACGCGACAACCAGTTGGTGAAGAAAGGTGATCTGCTGATGCAGATCGACCCCGAGCACTATCGCCTGGCGGTGAAACAGGCGCAGTCGCTGGTGGCTTCGCGCAAGGCCACCTGGGAGATGCGCAAGGTCAACGCCCATCGCCGCGCCGACCTCGACAACCTGGTGATCTCCAAGGAAAACCGCGACGACGCCAGCAACATCGC
The DNA here is from genome assembly GCF_039695385.1 of Pseudomonas sp. 9.2(2024). NCBI lineage: Bacteria > Pseudomonadati > Pseudomonadota > Gammaproteobacteria > Pseudomonadales > Pseudomonadaceae > Pseudomonas > Pseudomonas sp. 9.2(2024). The sequence goes on from NZ_CP155585.1 coordinate 1,346,843, forward strand.
CGACTCCGCACTGGCCGATTACCAACAGGCCCAGGCGCAACTGGAAGCCGCCGAACTCAACCTCAAACGCACCGAGGTACGTGCGGCGGTGGACGGCTACGTGACAAACCTCAACGTCCATCGCGGCGACTACGCCCGCATCGGCGAAGCGAAAATGGCCGTGGTCGACATGAACTCTTTCTGGGTCTATGGCTTCTTCGAAGAAACCAAACTGCCCCACGTGCGGGTCGGCGACAAAGCTGACATGCAGCTGATGAGTGGCGAAGTCCTGAAGGGCCACGTGGAAAGTATTTCCCGCGGCATCTACGACCGCGACAACCCGGAAAGCCGCGAGCTGATCGCCGATGTGAACCCGACCTTCAACTGGGTGCGTCTGGCCCAGCGAGTGCCGGTGCGGATACACATCGATGAAGTGCCGGAAGGTGTGCTGCTGGCGGCGGGGATTACCTGCACCGTTGTTGTGAAGCAGGACGCTGTCGAGTAATCCTTTGGCGAGGGAGCAGGCTCCCTCGCCAGAATCGGACGGTGTCAGCCCTGGCAAAACGTCTCGTGCAGATGCCGCCAGATCACCCGCCCGGATTCGGCTTTTTCAAACACCACGGTTGAACGCCGATCCGTGTGCAACCCGCTCGCATCGGTCTGCTGTTCGCGATAACTCACTGTCGCGCCGCGTTCATGCAAGGCAATTCCTTGAAGCTCGCCGAGCTCGATCCTGAACCCGCTCTTCTTGCCGCCCGCCATTTGAAACAGCGCACGCAAGGCCTCGAAATCCAGCACTCGCCCCAGTGGCGTCACCATGGAAAACCGGGGCGAAAACCGCGTCAGCAATCGCTCCAGTGCGGCCTCTTCTTCCTCCACGGCAAACCATCGTTCGATGGCCTCATGGGCCTGGATCACTTCGTCAAAATAGTCGGCGTAGTCAGTCATGTGGATTTTTCCTGAAGGTGAGATGAGCGCAGAAGGGCGAGTAATTTTGTCGAGTCGAAACGCAGCACGGCGGCCATCGGCAACAGCGTGAGCAGTGCAGCGGCGAGAAAGCAGTATTTGAAACCGTTGGCCCCCAACGCGCCCAACAATGAGCTGAGCAGCGCCGCGCCGAGGCAGAAACCGAGTTGCCGATTGATATTCCACAGGGCACTGGAGTGGCCCATTTTTTCCGGCGTGATACCGACAAACGCCAGGGTCTGCGCGGTGACGCTGCACAGACTGCCGCCCAACCCCATCAGGGCGTAGGCGAGGATCAGCGGGCCACTGACGGGTTGATCGATCTGCATCAGCACGACGATGCCAAGGCATTGCAGCAGCATGCCGGCGATCAGCAATGGCTTGGGGCCGATCCGGTTGAAGCTGCGTTTACCCAGCATGATCGCCACGCCCGAAGCCGCCGCCCAGGACAGCATCAGCGCCCCGGTTTGTGCTGCACCGAAACCGAGGTCGTGCAGGTACAACACGGCGATCATGTTGGTGCCGGTAAAGATGCCGGGCACGAACAGATAGATCAGCATCGCCAAGCGCAATGACGGATTCCTGATCAGTTGCAGATCAAGGACTGCACCCGGTTTGTTCCAGCCATCGCGCAGGTAGATCCAAAAGGTTATGGCACTGAGCAGCAGGACACCCATCGAGAGATGTCGGGTAGCGGATTCACTCGCCAGACTCACCGCAATCAATAACAGACTCAACGCAGACACGGCCAGCAGCAGACCGCGGGCGTCCAGTGTCGGGCGCTCACTCGCTGTCTGATCCGCTTTCAACCAGAGCAGGCCAAGACCGAAAGCGAAAAGCGCCACCGGCATGTTCAGGTAGAAAATCCAGCGCCACGACAGCGCCTCGACGATCAGACCGCCAGCCGCCGGCGACAGGGCCGGCACCATCAGCGCCACCAGCAAAACCACGCCAGTGAAGTGTGCACGTTGTGTTGCCGGAAACTCCCGATAGGCCAGCGCCTGACCAACCGGAAGCAGCAACCCGCCACCCAACCCTTGCAGCAGTCGCCAGCCGATCAGGCTTTCAATCGACCCCGCCTGAGCGATAAGCCCGGAGGCAATCCCGAACACCAGCAGCGAACCGAGGATCAGCCGCCGCTCGCCAACCTTTGCCGCCAGCCAAACGCTCATCGGAATGATCAGCGTCAGCCCGAGCATGTAGGCGTTGGTAATCCACGCCAGTTGCGTCACCGAGGCCTGCAACTGCGCGGCAATGTCCGGGTAGGCAATGCTCGCGGCGAACATGTTCAGCAGGTCGAGGGCGAACCCCAACAGATACACCAGCGCGACTTTCGAGCGATAGGCCATGGCAGCTTCCCTGTGATGAGGCGTGCAGGGTAGGGCGCTAGCGGCGATAGAAATACGCTAGTTTGGCTGCTAGTTTGTCAAAATTATTTTGACAGGGAGCGCTGCGAACATGGTCAGCCTGGATCGATTCGATACCTTCAAGGCCGTGGTCGAGGCCGGCTCGCTGACCGCCGCCGCTGACACGCTGGGGCAGACGCGGGCGGTGGTGAGCTTCAACCTCAAACGTCTTGAGGAAGAGTTGGGCGTCACCTTGCTCACCCGTAACACCCGGCAACTGGCCCTGACCGATGCTGGCGAACGTTTTTATCGGCGCTGTTTGCGCACACTGGACGAAGCACGGCTGGCCATCGAGGAAGCACGCTCGGAACACTCGCAACTCAAGGGCACACTACGGATCACCACGACCGTGGAATTCGCGCTGGCTCAGGTGGTGCCGGCGCTGGAGGTGTTTCGACAGCAGCAACCGCAACTGAACATTCACCTGTCCACGTCCTCGACCCATGCCGATCTGATCTCCGAACGCTTTGACATGGCGATTCGCCTGGGACGCATGCACGACTCCAATCTGCGGGCGGTGCAGTTGTCGACGTTCGAGGTGTTTGCAGTGGCGGCGCCGGGTTTGATCGAGCGATTTGTGCCGGTCGATACGCTGGCGGTGCTGGAGTCGATGCCGACGCTGGGGCATGGGCGAGTGCCGGAAATGACGGTCAGTGACCCGGCCTGCACCGAGCATATCTATCAGCCAAAACCGGGAACCACTGCCATTGTTGCCGACAACTCCGCGACCCTGCGTGCCTTTGCACTGACTGGGCAAGGCGTCGCGATTCTGCCGCAGTGGCTGATTCAGGAAGACCTCGACGCCGGTCGGTTACAGCGTTTGCTGCCGGATTACCGCTTCGCCCAGCAAGGGGTATACGCGTTGTACCCGGACACCCGGCACCTGCCGTTGAAGGTGCGGGCGTTCATTGATTTCATGAAGGGCTGGGGGTGAAGCTCTGCGGTGTCTGCACTGGCGCCATCGCGGGCAAGCCACGCTCCCACAAGTTTAGCGGGGCACTCAGATATCCAGTACGACACGAAAACCTGTGGGAGCGGGCTTGCCCGCGATGGGGCTGACGCGGTTTCAGAGTTGCCCGCGCAAGCCGAAGCGCTTCATCAACGTCGATTCCAGCAACCCTTTCGGCAGCAACGTCGCCAGCAGCGGCAACGCCCGGCTGCCATTGCCGATGCGGATCAGGCGTGGCGGCTTGCTCTGCTGCACAGCCTTGAGCAGCTCGGCAGCAAATTCGCTGGCCGGGGTCGGTTTGTCCTGCGAGGCCTTGGCCCGTGCCCGAATACCTTCGCGCAACGGAAACCACGGTGATTGTTCGTTGATCAGTTGTTCGGCTTCATGCCCGGCATTCTTGGCGAAGCTCGATTGAATTGCCCCCGGCTGCACTTCCAGCACGCGAATTCCGAACGGCGCCAGCTCCATGCGCAACGCATCACTCAACGCGTGTACCGCCGCTTTCGACGCGCAATAGGCGCCGGCAAATGGCGTGACCAGAACCCCGGAGACGCTGCCGACATTCACCACCAGGCCCTTGGCCCGGCGCAGTACCGGGAACAGCGCGCGGGTCACGCCGACTATCGAAAACACGTTGGTTTCGAACTGGCGCTGCATGGCCGGAACGCCGCCGTCGAGCAGCGGCCCCATGGCGCCGTAACCGGCATTGTTGATCAACACGTCGAGGCCGCCGCGCTGCTGGTTGATCCGTTCGGCGAGTTGTTCCAGCGCTGCGTTGTCATTGACGTCGAGCTGCACCGCCGTGAACCCGGCGGCGTCGAGTGCCGCGACATCTTCAGCCTTGCGCGCACTGGCCCAGACCTCGTAGCCGGCGCTTTTGAAGGCATCGGCGAGGGCGCGGCCGATGCCGCTGGAACAACCGGTAATCAACGCAACGGGCATGGCGCTTTCCTTGTGCAAAAAGAGTGGGAGAGGGGATCAGTCGGAGAAACTACCCTGCAATCGCTCGGCGCGAAACTCCAGGGTCTGCGGGCGATAACCGGGACGCAACGGCGGCATCGGCAGACAGTCTTCCCAGTTGCCGCCGGGCTGCAATTCGCCGGGGCCGCGATAGCGCGGGGCGGCGTATTGATTGTCGGCCAGGTTCACGGTGTCGCCCGGCGCGTACGCCGCGATGCGCCAGCGCAGTTCGGTCAGCGGCACGTCGTTGCCGTTGTTCATCTTGAGCAGCAGCGGGCGGTCGGCGGGGCAGTGTTCGGGGGCATAGACGATGCGCAGTTCCAGGCGCGCCAGTTGCTTGACCTCGCGGTTGTCCAGCCACACCACCCACATCGCCACCAACCCGAGGCCAACGGCGGCGGCCATGGACACCGGCAAGGCCTTGGCCGGGTAGCGCAACAGCAGGATCAGCCAGGTGATGACCAGCAAGACGCCGATGAACATGTCGCGAAACCTCGTGGGCAGGGAAGGTTCATCCTACCTAAGCCTGGAGGCGGTTGGCGAAAAAAAAGCCCCCGCCCAACCCGCTGCGGATAGGGGACGCAGCGGGCTGGACGGGGACTTCTTGTTTTACGGAACGCTTACTGCGCGATGGTTTTCACCGACACGCCGCGTTCGATCGGGGTAGAGCGACCGTAGATATCTTCGAAGCGCTCGATATCGTCTTCGCCCAGGTACGAGCCCGACTGCACTTCGATGATTTCCAGCGGGATCTTGCCCGGGTTGCGCAGGCGATGCACCGAGGCGATCGGGATGTAGGTCGACTGGTTTTCAGTGAGCAGAAACACGTTCTCGTCGCAGGTCACTTCGGCGGTGCCGCTGACCACGATCCAGTGTTCGGCGCGGTGGTGGTGCATCTGCAGCGACAGGCACGCGCCCGGCTTGACCGAGATGTGCTTGACCTGGAAGCGGCCACCCATGTCCACCGAGTCGTACGAGCCCCACGGACGGTACACCTCGCAGTGGTTCTGGGTTTCGCTGCGGCCCTGGGCGTTGAGGGTGTTGACCATCTGCTTGACGCCTTGGACCTTGTCCTTGTGGGCGATCATCATGGCGTCCTTGGTTTCGACCACCACGATGTTTTCCAGACCGATCACCGACACCAGTTTGCCGTTGCCGTGGATCATGCAGTTCTTGCTGTCCTGGATCACCACGTCGCCCTTGCTGACGTTGCCGTTGGCGTCCTTTTCGTTGACCTCCCACAGCGACGACCAGCAGCCAACATCGCTCCAGCCGGCAGTCAGCGGCACCACGCAGGCGCGCTGGGTTTTTTCCATCACGGAATAGTCGATGGAGTTGTCCGGGCAGCAGGCGAAGGTGGCTTCGTCCAGGGTGACGGTGTCGGCATCCTGCTGGCTGCGCTCGAGGGTCAGCAGGCAGGTGTCGTAGATGTCCGGATCATGCTTTTTCAGCTCTTCGAGGAAGCGGCTGGCGCGGAACAGGAACATGCCGCTGTTCCAGTAGTAACCGCCGGACTCAACGTACTCGGTGGCGCGTTTGACGTCGGGTTTTTCGACGAAGTGCGAAACGCGGCTGACGCCTTCCGGCAGCAGCGAATCACCGGTGGACTTGATGTAGCCATAGCCGGTTTCCGGTTTGGTGGCCGGTACGCCGAACAGCACCATCTCGCCGTTTTCAGCAGCGACGGTGGCCAGGGCCAGGGCGCGTTGCAGGGCTTTCTGGTCCTCCAGAACGTGGTCGGCCGGCAGCACCAGCATCAGTTCGTCGCGACCTTCATTGACCAGCATCATCGCGGTCAGCGCCACGGCCGGTGCGGTGTTGCGACCGAACGGTTCCATCAGGATCCGCTGGCATTCCAGATTGCGGCTGGCCAACTGCTCGTTGACGATGAAGCGGTGATCCTTGTTGCAGACCACGATCGGGGTGTCCATGCCTTCGAACACCAGACGCTCGAGGGTTTGCTGGAACAGTGTGTGTTCGCCGGTCAGGGCGAGGAACTGCTTGGGAAACTGCTTGCGCGAAAGCGGCCAAAGACGTGAGCCGCTACCACCTGACAAGATCACCGGAATCATATTGTTTACTCCTAAAAATGCAGTTGGGAGCTGCAAGCTGCAAGCGGCGAGTTAGAAGCACTTCACTTGCAGCTTGAGGCTTGTAGCTGATAGCTCGAGCGATTAGCGAGTCGACACCGGGCGTTTCACCCAGACTGGCGACAGGTTGCTGCCGTTGCCGGTGACGTACAGCACGGCTGCCTCACCACGCTCCAGGGCGACCGGTTTCACGTCGCCGACTTTCTTGTCGCCTTCGTACAGCGCCAGGCTGACTTTCACCGGGTTGATTTCACGCTCGCCACGGCCCTTGGCGGCCACGTTCGGCACCACGTCGGTCTTGCCGTCGGCGGTCTTCAGGGTCAGCGACTTGTCGCTGAGGTTCTGCACGCGCACCAGGGATTTCTGCTTGTTCTTGAACGGCGGTTCTTCGATCAGTTGCGGCGCGCCGGAAGCGTTGTTGACCAGGGTGTAGTAGTGGTCACCGGCGAGTTTCACCGGCAGGGTCTGGCTGCCGACCTTGGCGCTGTAGTCACCGCCCGGCATGAAGCTGAAATCGCTGCTGGCCAGCGGTGCGACGTCGGCAAGGTTAGTGCTGCCGACGGTGGCGCTGACTTCAGCGTTGCTGGCGTTGTAGACGCGCACGAAGGTCGAGCCTTTCGGTGCAGTCGGGCCGTAGAGCGCAGCGTCGCCACCGGCGAAGGCCTGGACCGACAGCACGCTCAGACCCGCAACCAGAGCAATGCGTTTAGCGAGACGACGAGGAGTTGTAGTGAAAGTCATGGTGTACCTCTCTTTCAGTTTTGCGCCCGATCGGGCGTCTCGGATTTAGTGTTTACAGCTACGTTTTGTTGGCGCGCGCCGGCTTGTTTAAGCTCTGCGACCCACTGCGGGTCGGCGTCGCCGATTTCGTTGTTCACAGGCAGATATCGTTCAGGAAACTCCCAGATCAGCACTTGTGGCGGGCTGTTCTTGAAGTCATCGCTTTTCAGGTAGCTGAGCATCGGCAGGATCGGGCCGTGGCCGTCTTCTGCGTAGTTGACGACGTCGCTGTGCAGGGCTTGCTTGAGCGCACCGACGAAGTTCCAGTTCGGGTTGGCGCTGTAGCTGGTGCCGATCAGCGCGACCGGCACTTCGTTGTTGGCGAACAGGGCGTCGTCCCCGGCAGGTTGCTCGACGGCCACGGTGTTGCGCTTTTGCAGCGGTTCCTTGGCCGGCATCAGGTTTTCGAACAGCGGATCCAGCGGCAGGAACAGACGCAGGTCGCCCTTGTGCGTGACCTTCTCCGTCGGGGTGGTGACGAAACGCTGCGGCTCGCCGCTGAGCGGGAACTTGTCGGCGATGGTTTTGGCCAGGGTGTTGGCGGCGATTTCCGCGCCTTCAGGGGTCCAGTGGGTGTCGGTGCGCAGGAACACTTGTTGACCGTTCTGCTTGGCCGCTTGCAGCGGGCCGAGCAGGTCGGGAGCGAGGATCTTGTCCGCCGCGACACGGGCGTGGAAGTCCTGATAGAGGTTGGCGTGGATGCTTGCCGGTTTCACTTCACCCAGGTGTTCCGGGTACAGGCGAGCCTTGGCCGGCACGATCGCCATCACCAGTTTCACGCCTTTCTCTTTCAGGGTCTGGCGCACGCCTTCGACCAGCGCGTAGTTGCCTTGCAGGTTCAGCTCTTCATTGACGATCGGGTTGAATTCCTCATCGCTGTACAACCACTGATCGCGACCGAGCACCACGCCCGGACGACCTTCGTTGAACAGTTTGAAATCCAGCGCGGCCCAAAGATTGGTGCCCAGGCGCTTGATCGGGAATTCGTCGTCGTAGTGGGTTTCCACGGCTTTGGTCCAGCGGCCGTTGAGCACCGTCGCATCGGCGTTGGTGCTGAAGCCGAAGAAGCTGCGCACCGACCACAGACCGAGCACCAGCAGGGTCACCAGAAACAGCGCGATGTAGAAGATGCGTAATGAGCGGGTCATGTCAGATCCCTCAGAACTGGAAGTAAAGGAACGGCGAGAAGCTTTGCGCCGAGAGTTTGAGAATCGAGGCGATGAACAGCAGCAGGATCAACCCGCGCATCACGTAGCGCGACCAGTCCGCGGTCCAGTAGGCCGGTTGCACCTGGGCCTCGACGCCGACGGTGTAGCCAGGCTCGTGGATGCTCGCCGGGTTTTCGCCCGGGGCTGCCTTGATCATTCCCGGAGTCGCCGTGGCCGGGCCGTTGGCCTCGACGTTGACTTCAGGCTTGCTCTTGGCCGGCGGCTGGTTGGTGTACAGATCGCGCAGGCCGAAGAACGCCAGGGTCACGTAAGCCACCACCAGGGTCGCCACTTGCAGGCCGGTGAGGCTGGCCTGGTTGAGTTCCGACAGCGACCAGTCGCCGAAGCTGAACATCGCGCCGTACATGCGGCCGGCAACGTGCAGGTTCTCGGCGCGGAAGATCACCCAGCCCATGACCACCAGCAGGAACGTCAGCGCCCAGCGGATCGGGTTGAGGCTGCGCGGCGCGGTGTTGAGGCCGAGCATTTTTTCAATCGCCAGCCACATGCCGTGCCACGCACCCCAGACGATGTAGGTGATGTTCGCGCCGTGCCACAGACCACCGAGCAGCATGGTCAGGAACAGGTTGCGATAGGTCATCAGCGTGCCTTTGCGGTTGCCGCCGAGGGTGATGTACAGGTAGTCACGCAGCCAGGTCGACAGGCTGATGTGCCAGCGGCGCCAGAACTCGGTGATCGACTGACTGATGTACGGCTGCTTGAAGTTTTCCATGAAGCGGAAACCCATCATCAGGCCCAGGCCGATGGCCATGTCGCTGTAACCGGAGAAGTCGAAATACAGCTGCGCGGTGTAGGCCAGCGCGCCGAGCCAGGCATCGCCCGTGGTCGGGTTTTGCAGGGCGAAGCAATGGTCGGCCACCACGGCGAGGGTGTCGGCGATGAACACCTTCTTGATGAAACCCTGCATGAACCGCGTGCAGCCCTCGGAGAACTTGTCGAGGGTGTGGGTGCGGTTGTTGAACTGGTCGGCCAGGTCACGAAAGCGCAGCACGGGACCTGCGATCAGGTGCGGGAAGATCGCCACGAACGCCGCGAAGTCGATCAGGTTGCGGGTGGCCGGGGTGTCGCCGCGGTAGACGTCGATGATGTAGCTGATCGATTCGAAGATGTAGAACGAGATACCGATCGGCAGCAGCACGTGGGTCAGGATGAACGGCTCGAGCCCCATCGAGGTCATGATCGCGTTGATGCTCTCGACGCCGAAGTTGGCGTACTTGAAGTAGCCGAGGATGCACAGGTCGACCGCCACGCCAAGCAGCAGCCAGCGCTGGGCCGGTTTGGTGCGCACGCCGGCGGCGCCGACTTTCAGGCCGATCCAGTAGTTCCACAGGGTGACGCCGGCGAACAGCGCCAGGAAGTCCACCCGCCACCACGCGTAGAACACGTAGCTGGCGATCAGCAGCAGCAGGTTGCGATAGCGTTGCCCGCTCAGGTAGTACAAGCCGAGAAAGATCGGCAAGAACAGAAACAGGAACACGTTGGATGAAAATACCATCCCGATCTCTCCATGTTTGAACCAACAGTCAAGGGCCAAAGCCCCCCAAACCCCCCGTAGTGTTGGAGGGGTGAAACAGTCCTGCGATCGTTCCCACGCTCTGCGTGGGAACGATCAGCCGATCAGCGACTAACTGCCCTTGTTACCTTTCTCGTGCGAAGGGTCGTAGACCTTGGTCAGGTCGCCACCCAGTCGGAAGGTCTTGAACGGCTGCATCCCGTGCTTCTTCTCGAGCACATCCGGCGAACAGGTGTAGAGGGTGCAGAACGGTTCCAGCCAGGCGAATTTCATGTCCTGTTTCAGGTCGGTCATGTCCTGCTCTTTGCCGTTCTTCTTCTCGAACTGATCCGGGTCTTTCACCCCGGCCAGCACCCGGTCACCCAGACGTTTCAGCGCGCCGTTGTTTTCCTGACGCAGATCCACACCGTTGACCTGGGCGAAACTGGCGATCATCGCCAGCGGCGGCAGGGCGTAGTTGTGATAGGCGAGGGCGCGTTGCTGGCGCTTGAGTTCGTTCGGCAGGAAACCGTCGGCATCGACTTGATTGACGCCGACCTTGTATTCCTTGACTGCCCAATCGAACAGGTCGCGGCGGTTGGTCGCGACCGCTGTCGCCATCACCGACCAGGCTGCCCAGTACGAATGGTTGTTGGTTTTTTCCAGCGGCAGGTTGTCCCAGTCGCTGACCACCTGATCGGCCATTTTGCTGAACCAGGCCTCGATCAACTGTGCCTCTTGCTGATGCTGGGCCAGCGGATGGGAATCGGAGAACTTCAGGCGAATGTACGAAGAGGCCATGCTGCCCAGCGCCCATTTGCGCATCGACTTGCCGGTGTGGTTGAAATCCTTCGACATCAACGCATCGGCCTTGGCCCACGCGGTGAGCCAGTTCAGCGTGCAATCGAGCTGCTCCGGGCGACCGTCGCGCATGAACTGCATCACCCGTTTGGCAGTGCCGCGCTCAAGTGTGGTGATGTCTTTGGTGGTGTCGCGAAAGGCTTTTTCAGACTGCACGTTCAGCGTCGCGCGGGCCTTGTCCGAGCCTTCGTATTTGCTGCGAAATTGCAGCGGCCCGGTGTAGGGCGCCGGCATCGCATCGCAGCCTTCGCTCTTGTCGCCGGTCTTGAATTTATCCACAGGCGCAAAGTAGCCCTGAGGAGGACGCAGTGGCGCGGCGGCCTGCGCGGTGCCGGCGAAGATCGCCAGCCCGAGCAGCGTCGGCGCCAGAAGAGTTTTCAGTTTCGGATTTCGCATAGCAGACCTCATTGCCCGACCTGAGCGGTTTGTTGCCCAGTGCCCGGGAATACGTTGCGTTTGCAGATTTTCGCTTCGACTTTCTGTGGCGCGGTGCCCGCTTCCGGGCCCTGGACTTCGACCGCCAGCAGGTTTTGCGAGGCCCAGTCTTCGTCCGTGCGCAACTCAAAGGCGAAACGACCGTCGGTGTCGGAGGTTTCCGGTTTCTCGATCTTGATGTCCTCGTGGCGACCGTTCATGTACCAGAGGGTGGCTTGCAGGGTTTTCACCGAGGTGTCGGCGAAGCGGATGTCGACCTGGTGGCTGCTGTTCTGCAGGTTCAGGTTCTTGCTGTTGACCAGCAGTTCTTGTTTGCCGCCCGGCTTGAGCGTGGTGCTGGCGGACATTTGCGCCTCTTTGCCTTCGCAGCCGTTGTCGAGCAGCGCCATCATCTGGCGATAGATGGTTTCCTGGTCGAGGCGGTACAGCGGCGAGAATTCCCAGATGAGGATTTTCGGCGGCGTCTTCTGGAATTCGTCGCTGCCCAGGTACTGCAGCATCGAACCTTCCAGACCGCCGCCGGGGAAGGCGACGTTGAGAATGTCGGCGCCGATGGCTTCTTCAAGGAAACCGGCGAAGTTGTAGTTCTTGCCGCTGTGCGACGTACCCACGAGGGTGATCTGCGGATTGCCGGAATCACCGAACAGATCGCCGTCACCCGCTTCGCCTTTCGGCTCGGTGGTGAACTGGTCCATGTACTGGATCGCGTAACTGGTGCCGCACAGTTGCCCGGCCATGTTGTGCAGGGTGCCGGTCTTGCCCATGCGTCCGGAGCGTTTGGTTTCGAACTCACGCTTGGGAATGTCGGCGAAGGCCGGAATCTGCTTGACCTTTTCGGCGACGATTTTCGCCGTGCGCTGCGCACCGTATGGCGTCCAGTGCTGGTCGCCACGGAAGTAGAAATCGTGGGCGGGCAGGGTGTCCGGCAGCGATTCGTTGGTCAGCGGCGACAGGTCTGGCACCACGTAGCCCATCTTGGCGAAACGGCCGAGCATGGTCTTGTAGTTGCTTAGTGCTTTCTCGTAATCGAACGCGGCTTTTTCCTGCGGGTTGAGCTTGTTGCGGTTCACCAGACCACGGGTCGGCTGGTAAACGATCACCAGTTCAACGCCTTTGGCCTTGAACGCATCGTGCAGCTGTTGCAGGCGTTTGTAGCCGGCCGGGGTGGTATTGAACTCGGTGCGCAGGTCTTCCTGGGTCCGGAACAACCAGTCGCCCTGCGCCTGCACCAGAGTGGTGAAGTTCTGCTGGTAGCGGGTGGTGTAGTTCTTCGCGTCATGGGCGGCCGGGCACAGGCTGCAGCACGGCTCGGCGGTGAACGTCGGCGCTTTCACTTCGTCCGCGCGGGCGCCGTTGCTGGCCGCCAGAATGCCCACGGTCAGGGCCGACAGGCTGAGTAATTTGATCAGGTGTGGGTGCATAAAATTATCCTCAGTCCTGCAATTCGGTCTGGCGTTCGACAGGGTCGATCAGCACGGCTTTCTGCTGGCGCACCAGCAGGTCGAGAATTTCATCCTGGCGCTCGCCGAGGATGCCGTTGAAGCTGATGCCGCTGGATTTGGTCGGCGCCAGCATCGACACGCGATACAGCTCGACACTCAACGGCGAATCGATCGACAGCGGGCCGCTGCCATTGGCCGCCAGTTCACCGCCGACCACGATCAGCGAGACCTGGGCGTCGAACGGGTCGAGCTTGATGTCACGATCGGTGTCGGTCAGGTCCTTGATGTGCCCGTAGACGCCGGTCAGGCCGTTAGCCATGGCGACGTTTTCGTAGAGGCGGATGTTCACGCTGTTACGAATGCGGATGCCGTGGCGCTTGTTGCTGATGACCTTGTTGCCCCACAGCAGGTTGTCGGCGGACTCGTAGAGGGTGATGCCGTCGGTGTGGTTCTTGTAGATCTCGTTGTAGGCAATGATGTTGTTGACGCTGTTTCGGTCGATCACCAGCCCCGAGAGGTGGTTGTCATAACTTTTGTTGTTGAAGATGAAGCTGTCGTTCACCTCACGGGAAATGATGATCCCGTGCTTCTTCTTCGTGCCGTACACCGTGTTATCGGCAATGATCAGACCGTGGGAGCGGTCGTGCGGGTCGATGCCGTAGACGATGTTGTCCTTGTAGGTGTTGCCCTTGACCACGAAGTCGCGGGTTTCGTAGCAGTAGAAGCCGTACCACATGTCCGAGAACTCGGAGCCGACGATCCAGCCGGTCGGCTCGGGACGCTTGAGCACCTTGGCCATGTTCGGCGTGTACTGGGAAATACTCACGCCGTAGGACTTACTGTTGGCGTAGCCGAAGCTGGCCATCTTGCTGTTGACGATGTAGGTCTCGGTGCCGCCCCAGGCCAGCAGGAACGGGCGAAATTCCTTCGGCGAACGGAAGGTCGCCGGGCCGTTTTCCTTCTCGCGCCAGCCGGTGACCTTGGTGTCACGCACGAACAACTGACCGTCGTTGACCAGGAACGAACCGGCCTCCTGGGACAGGCGCAATTCCTGGGTCTGGCCGTCGATTTCGAGGATGCCTTTGCGGCCGACCACGATCGGCAACTTGGCCAGGTAGACGCCCGGCGAGGTTTCGCTGAAGTACTTCTTGGGCAGTTTCTGCGCCAGCTCTTTCAGGTTCATGTAGCCATCGTCGACGAAGATCGCCTGCGGGATGCCGTGCTGACGCACCACCCATTCGGCCATCTTGTTGTCGCCGCCGATGAAGTCCTTCAGGGCGTCTTCCTGCATCATCCGGCGCACGCTGATCTTGCCCGGTTTGCTGCGCACGATTTTCGCGGCGGCGGCTTCGGCGGTGTAGCCGGAGAGGTCGGGCAATTTCGGCTTGGCCAGTTCCAGCGCTTCGGTCGGCGCGCTGCTGACGGTGTAGGTCTTGGCCTGTTGCAGCTCCTTGGCGGTGGTCGCGGGTTTGGCCGGTTCCACACTGGCGAAGGCGCCGGCCGAGGCCAGCAGCATCGCGCCGGCCAGCAGGCTGAGTGAGCCTTTGCGGGCACTGTTCATGTCGGGCACTCCCTTGGCGGTCAGCATCAGAAGCGCCAGATCACGTCGATGAACGCGCGGTGCATGTACGAATCAACCTGGCTGCCATAGGCATCACCCGGCTTGAACACACCGCCACGGAAACGTACCAGCGCCGACGGCTCGTCGATCGACTGGCTCAGCGCTGCCGGCAGCAAGCCTTGCTTGAAGTACTTGGTGACCACCAGATCCATTTCCTGGCCCAGATCCTTGTTGCCGTCCTGCAGTGGCAGCGAGGTGCTGGAGAGGATCGCGCCGGTGACGTCGTCGGTGTTGTTTTCCACGGCGTTGATGCCGTTGCTGCCCACCGGCTTGTTGCCGTCCACACGCCAGAACTTGTGGTAGATCAGGCTGGCGTCGTACTGGTCGTTGAGCATCCACGAACCGAACAGGGTGGCGGTCTGCATGTTGTTCATTTCGCCACGGAAGGCTTCGCCGAAACGGTGAACCCGGGAGCGAGTACCGGTGTAGTTCGAGCGGTTGCTTTCCAGGCCATTCTGTTCGTAATCGGCGCTGGCACGGGCATACGCTGCACCGACCTGCCATTGCGGATCGAGGCGCAGACGCACACCGATATCGGTGGCCCAGCCGTCGACGTTGTCGCTGCGCTTGGCCTGGGCCGGGCGGGTGCCATCGGCGTTGAGGGCGTTGACCGTGTCGCGGTCGCCGCTCATGCCGGTGATGCTGCCCCAGTAGTTGACGGTGTTGGTATTGCGCCAGTTGTAGGCGTCGCTGTCGGCGGTCAGGCCGAGCCAGCTGATGTCGCCGTTTTCTTTCTTGTCCAGCGAGTCGCCAGCCACGCCCGGCTCCGGATAGTCGAGCTTGCCGTCGTCATGGGTGTGGTGGCCGCGAATGCCGACCCAGTTGCCCGGCGTCCACTGGTAAGCGGCATCGGCGTAGGCGTGCAGGCGATCCTTGTCTTTCGGCGCCAGCTCCTTGAGGTCGGTGCGGTATTCGCTGAAGCGTTCGGCGACACCGGCGTTGGCGCGCAGCAGGGTGGTGTCGAAGGTCCAGTTCAGCGCTTCGATGTTGGTGTCGCGCCACTGGCCGTCGTCGTTGCGCAGACGCTGGCGACCGAACTTGAGGATCTCGCCGGGGTAGGGCGTCAGGCCGCTGTAGCCGACCCAGAACTCGCGCATCGCCAGGTAGTTTTTCTTGGTCTTGCGGTCGCCGTTGTCGGTGGTCTGGGTGCCTTCGCTGTCGGACTGCTGCAGGGTGTCGGTCTCGATGATGTCGGTCGAGGTCACGGCCTGGCCCATGGCGTAGGCGCTCCACGCGCCGCTTTCGCCGTAGACCCACGGACGCAGGTCGAGGCCGACACCGTTGACGTCGCCGCCGCTGGCGGTGCCGAGGTCGCGGTCGTCTTCGGACTGGCCGGTGATTTTCACTTCGAGGCCGAAGTTTTTCGATTCCGTCATCGCGGCCAGGGTCGGGCAAGACCAGATCAGCGCGAACGTGAGGCCAATGCCGGCCTTCACAAAGGGATTCAATTTCATAATTTTTCCTCGCCGTCTTCTTCTTGCAGGGCGTGCAGTTGCAGCGTGTTCTGGCTCAGGGCGCCACGGGTCGCCTGTTCCTGTTGCAGCAGGCGCTGGGCTTCGGCCAGACGCTCGGGCGGCAGTTGCGCGGCGAGGGTGGTCGCCAGCTCATCGGCTTGCGGAGTGTTTTGGGCTTTTGCCAACTGGCTGAACACGTAAGCGTTGACTGGGTCGGGCTTGGTGCCCTTGCCTTGGGAAAACAGCTGGGCGATGGCGAAGTCGGCGCTGTTCTGGCCGTTGCGCGCAGCGGTCAGCAGATGGTCGAGGGCCTTCTGCGGATAGACCTTGCCCAGGTAGCCACGGCGGTAGATCTGGCCGAGGTAGTAGTCGGCGGCGACTTCGCGGCCGACGGCTTTCTGGAAATGTTCCTCGGCGACTTTCGCGTCGGCCGGGACCAGTTTGCCTTCGTAGTAGAGCTTGCCCAGCAACAGCTCGGCGCGCGGCTGGTCGGCGGCGCGGCCGTTGTCCAGGTACTTCATCATCTGGTCGACGTCGCCCAGTTCCGGGAAGTCGTAGAGCAGTTGCGCGAGGGTGACCCACGACGCCGGGTAGCCTGGAGCGATCGGTTCGAGCAGCGACTGCGCGGTTTTTTCGTCGGTCTTGCCCAGGGTCGAATCGGCCAGCACACGGGCCACCGAATCCACCCGCTGAGCACTGACGGTGCCGCGGCTGTAACCGGCCTGCAGCTGCTTGATCAGCTCGGCCTGTTGCTCCGGCGCGCCACGTTTCTGATAGACCGTGGCCAGCTCGACGTAGCAGATGTCGGTGGTGTTGATTGCAGCCTTGCAGATCTTTTCCACGTCATCCAGATGCTGGTCGTAAGTGCCTTGGGTGCGATACAGCAGCACCTGCGCCAGACCGGCTTCCGGGTAACCGGATTTGCGCCACTGATCGATCTGCTGCTGGGCGTTGATGTTCGGGAAGCTGTGCGGGTATTGCAGGTACAGCATCGCGAGCGGGATCAACGTGTTGCCTTCGCCACTGGCGGCGGCTTTCTTCAGCAGGCTTTCGGCTTCCTGATGCTCGGCTTCGGTGGAACCGGGCTTGGCCACCAGCAAGCGGCCGAGTCGGGCCTGGGCACGCGGCGAAACACTGGCGGCGGCGCGGTAGGTGGCTTCGGCCTGTTTCATTTGTTCCGGATCGCGGCTGTCGACCTGGATGTCGGCGAGGCCCACCTGGGCTTCGCTGTAACCCAGATCGGCCAGCGCACGGTAGTTCTGCGCGGCGGTCGCGGTGTCACCGCGCTTGAGCGCTTCGTTGGCCAGACGCTGGTCGGGCAGGCCGGCGCAACCGGCCAGGGCGATTGCCATGGCCAGGGTCAGCGGGACCGGCAGGATTCTGATAGGGCTCGTCACGGGCATGTCCTCGACTTAAAGACCGGCAGCCATGGCTTTGTCGATCAGCCAGTTCAGGTTCGGACCACGGTCGCTGTTGACTTCCACCGGGCGGCCGGCAAAGCGGCTGTCCAGCGGCTCGTCAGGCTGGATCTGCACACGGATGTCGGAGGACAGGTCAGCGCTTTTCAGGCTGGTGCTGCTGACGATCTTGCCGGTGCGGGTCTTGTCTTCGCCGGCGATCTGGAAACTCACCGGGGTGCCCGGACGCACGTCGCCGAACTGGCGATAGGAGAAGCGCGCATCGACGGTGGCCTGGGTGTTGCGCGGCACCAGTTGGAAGATCACGTCGCCCTTGCTCGCGTATTGACCGTCGGCCACCAGTTGCTGGGCCACGGTGCAATCGCAGGGCGAGGTCAGGGTGCCGGTCATCTGCTTGCCGAACAGTTCTTCAACCTTGGCCGGGGACAGTTGATCTTCTTCCAGGTGACCTTTGAGTACGTCGAGCATACTGGTGCTGAACGTCGCCAGCGGTGCGCCTTTTGCGGCGACGCCGTCGGACTTCACCAGGCTCTGCACGGTGCCGTCGCGCGGCATGGTGATGTTCATGCCCGGCACGCTGACCAGACCGGCCTGGGCGTGGCTGACGAAGTACATGCTGTACACCGATTTGAAAATGAAACCCGCCGCCACCAGGCCGACCGCGAAGATACCGGCGCTGAAGGTCACGGCTTTCAGGCGACCGAACGGGGTCATGCCGGAGTCGCCGTCCTTGACCTTGCGGGCCTTGGTAAAGTTGTCGCGCTGCAGGGTCGCCAGCACTTCACCGATGCTGACGATGTCGCCGGCCAGGTGCGAAGTGATCAGGTGACGCAGGGTCGAAATGTCCTGCGGTTCAAGGTTCTGGAACTGGCAACCAGCACGACCCGTCTGGCGGTCGTAGGAGCGCACTTGCAGTTCAACGTCCATGGCCAGGCCGAGGTTGTCGATGACGAACTGCAGACGCGCCTTGTACACCTCGCCGACGGTCAGCGGCAGTTGTCCGGCGTTGAACGCCAGACCACCGGCGGACAGGTCGAGGACCCGCGCTTCAACCGGAGTCCGGTCGGGGCCGAAGAAACGCAGCTTGGCCGGGATTTTGACTCGGGCGTGCTGACGCTGGGCTTCGGATTCATGCACTACGTTGGCGTTGACGGCGGTATTCATGGGGGCGATTTCCTTGTTAATTCAATAGGGGCAGGTCAGACCATCATCAGCAGCACGGCGACGAAAATGCTGCCGGCGGAGAAGGTCATGGTCCGAGACGACCAGGTGTTGAACCAACGTTGAAAGCTGGCGAGATCACGGGTCAGGGAAGTGGGTTGGCGAGTCCAGGATTGTTGGTCGAGGCGGAAGAACACGTAGATCTTCACCAGCGCACCGACGATCTGGTTGTAATAGAGAATTGCCGGGTAAGCCGGGCCGATCCGGTGGCCGGAGCAGGACAGCAGCAGCGTCAGAATCAGACGGGTGATGCCGATCCACAGCAGGTAAACCAGGATGAACGCGGTGCCGTACTTGAAGCTGGCGATGATTGCCACGGTCAGGCCGAGCAAGGATGTCCACATCGATACGCGCTGGTCGAACAGCACCACCGAGGTGAAGGCGCCGAGGCGTTTCACACCCAGGCCCAGCGCCCGGGAGTTCTGCCGCAGGTTGTTGCCGTACCAGCGGAACATCAGTTTGCGGCTGGCCTTGATGAAGCTCTTTTCCGGCGGGTGTTCAACGGTATTGATCGCGGCATCCGGCACGTAGAAGGTGTCGTAGCCCAGGCGCATCAGGCTGAACCAGCTCGACTTGTCGTCGCCGGTCAAGAACTTGAATCGGCCCAGGCGCCAGTGTTGCAGCGAGTCGCTTTCGACGTCGGCGATGAATTCCGGATTGGTGACCACGGTGGCGCGGAACACCGACATGCGGCCGGTCATGGTCAGCACACGCTTGGACAGGGCCATCGAGCACATGTTGATGTGGCGCTGGGCGAAACGCAGCTTGTGCCATTCGCTCATGATGTAGCCGCCGCGCACTTCGCAGAACTCGTTGGTGGTCAGGCCGCCGACGTTGCCGAACATCTGGAACCACGGCACGGTTTTGCGCACTACGCCTTCGCCGAGCACGGTGTCGCCATCGATCACGGCCACCACGGCGCGGTCGTCCGGCAGGTGACGGGAGATCGCGCGGAAACCATAGGCCAAGCCATCGCGTTTGCCGGTGCCGGGAATGCGTACGAAGTCGAGTTTCACGCGGTCTGGCGGATTCATCCGCGCCCACAGTGCCTTGACCAGCAGCTCATCGGACATTTCGACGATGGAGCAGACCACGGTGGTTGGCAGTTCGCAGTCGATGGCTTCGCGGATCACCGAGCTGTAAACCTGCGCGGTGGTCAACGCGTCGATGCGAAAACTGGTGACCATCAGAAACACATGGGACGGGTCCGCCGCCTTACCCAGCTTGCGAACCTTGCGGCGCAGGTGCGGGTAGACGATGTAGAGAAAAATCATGCCGCGCACAAAGTGCGTGGCACCCATCGAGTAGCGCCAGATACCTACGGCGCCAATCAGGAAAATGAAATCCTTCGACTCGGAGTCGAACGTGGACGTGGGCAGCATCAGGGCCAGGCCCATCAGCAGGCTCAGAAACAAAAGCCAGCCGGCGGATTGCAGAAAAAAATGTTTGAGCTTGGACATGACCGTCATCCGAAGGTGATGGGGGCTTTAAGCGACAAGCTTCAAGCTTCGAGCTGCAAGTGAAACGCTTTGGCTTGCAGCTCGAGGCTTGTCGCTTAGGGCCGAGTTACCAGCAGATGCCTTCAGTGCGGCTACCGGCACTGGTGGCCTTGGACATGAAGCCCACCAGGTCGATCACCTGCTTGCCCTGCGGCGCTTCTTCGGCCAGGGCGCGGAACTTCTCGTCGCGGTTGCCGAGGATGATCACGTCGGAGTTGTCGATCACCGAATCGAAGTCCGAATTGAGCAGGGACGATACGTGCGGGATCTTCGACTCGATGTAGTCCTTGTTCGCGCCGTGGACACGAGCGTACTGGACGTTGCTGTCGTAGATGCTCAGGTCGTAGCCCTTGCCGATCAGCATCTCGGCCAGTTCCACCAGCGGACTTTCGCGCAGGTCGTCGGTGCCTGCCTTGAAGCTCAGGCCGAGCAGGGCGACTTTGCGTTTGTCGTGGCTTTCAACGATGTCGAAGGCGTTCTGCACTTGCGATTCGTTGCTGCGCATCAGCGAGTTGAGCAGCGGCGCTTCGACGTCCAGGGAACCGGCGCGGTAGGTCAGGGCGCGCACGTCTTTGGGCAGGCACGAACCGCCGAAAGCGAAGCCCGGGCGCATGTAGTACTGGGACAGGTTGAGGGTCTTGTCCTGGCAGACCACGTCCATCACTTCGCGGCCATCGACGCCCACGGCTTTGGCGATGTTGCCGATCTCGTTGGCGAAGGTCACTTTGGTGGCGTGCCAGACGTTGCAGGTGTACTTGATCATCTCGGCGACGGCGATGTCCTTGCGGATGATCGGTGCGTCGAGTTCTTCGTACAGCGATTGCAGTACGTCACCCGACGCCTTGTCGAACTCGCCGATGACGGTCATCGGTGGCAGGTCGTAGTCGGCGATCGCGGTGGATTCACGCAGGAACTCAGGGTTCACGGCGACACCGAAATCAACGCCGGCTTTCTTGCCGGAGCAGTCTTCGAGGATCGGGATGACAACGTTTGCCACGGTGCCCGGCAATACGGTGCTGCGCACCACGATGGTGTGGCGGGTGGACTTTTCACGCAGGACAAAACCGATCTCGCGGCATACCGCTTCGATGTAGTTCAGTTCCAGGTCGCCGTTCTTTTTGCTCGGCGTACCGACGCAGATCATCGACAGGTCGGTGTCGCGAATCGCTTCGGCGAAGTTGGTCGTGCCGCGCAGACGACCGGTCTGAATACCTTGTGCCAGCAACTCGCCCAGGCCCGGTTCGACAATGGGAGATTTGCCAGCGTTGATCATGTCGATCTTGTCTTTGGCAACATCGACGCCCACTACGTCGTGGCCCCGAGCAGACAGGCAACCGGCACATACTGCGCCAACGTAACCCAAACCAAATATGCTGATGCGCATCGCAATTACCTCTGTATATATCAGGCCTTAGAGGGCCGGAGTTAATGGTGTTCAGCGTTCATTAGTGCACTCGAAAGTGCGGCATACAGGCGCCACAATGCCGTGTGCAGGCATACTTAAGTTCCGAGTGTCTAAATAAGTGCACTCAAGATGTGCGCAACCAGGCCTTGTTGTTATGACGTGCCCTGTTATGCAGCCGATCTTCTTTGGAGAAGACTCTTGTGCAATCGTCTTGCGCGCTCGATGTCAGGATGAAAGTCCCGTAAATCAAGCGGTTGGGTGCTCAGGTGAGCACGTTTATAAGGGCGCGGCCATGGCCTTTGTAGGGGATATTAATGGTGCGTATCTCCTGTCCATCGTCTGCTTTGAGACTAGTTAGTCATCTAGGCAAGTTGCTGTGACAACTTGGTTACATGGCTATCTGCTCCGCGTAAGTTATCTCGTACAAACTCGGCGAGAATCGTTACCGGTGGTATGAGCTATGCATTCGGACGAAGTTCCTGTCCGCTCATCGCGAAATCTGAAATTTCTTGAAATATTGTCAGAGATGGCACCAGTATCAATTTGATAGCAGTTTCGTTTTCGACCTTTAATAACAGGCGAAAAATCACGTTAGATAGTTTTGTGCCACTACGGTGAAAAAATTTAGGTGCCACTACTGAAAAAAATGATCAGTGTCGAGTGAAACTAATCTTAGAAAAGACAGGGATGTTTTTCTGGCGCCAGTAAAATGGCGAAATGTGGCGGGGGTTTTTTGACATCGTGCGAGCTGCACGACTCTTCATATAAAGAGTCGTGCATTAGGCATGCTTTATTCGGGGGCGTGATCGCGTAGAAACACCAGATTATCCGGTTTCGATTGCTCGGCGCTGTAGCGATAACCCTGCACATCGAACTGCTTGAGCAGGGCCGGATCGTTGATTTTTTCCTGGATCACGAAGCGGCTCATCAGGCCCCGGGCTTTCTTGGCGTAGAAGCTGATGATCTTGTACTGGCCGTTTTTAAGGTCCTTGAATTCGGTGTTGATGATCCGCGCATTCAAGGCTGTGCGTTTGACCGCCGAGAAGTATTCGTTGGACGCCAGGTTGAGCAGCACGTCGTCGCCCTGGTCGGCCAGCGCTTCGTTCAGCCATTCGCTGATGCGCGTGCCCCAGAAGGCGTACAAGTCCTTGCCACGGGCGTTGGCCAGTTTGGTGCCCATTTCCAGGCGATACGGCTGCATCAGGTCGAGCGGCCGCAGCAGGCCGTAAAGGCCGGAGAGCATGCGCAGGTGCTGTTGCGCGTAATCGAAGTCGGCTTCGCTGAACGACTGGGCATCAAGCCCGGTGTAGACGTCGCCCTTGAAGGCCAGCAGTGCCTGTTTGGCGTTTTCCGGGGTGAACGCCGGTGTCCAGCTGCCGAAACGCGCGGCGTTAAGGCCGCCGATCTTGTCGGACACGTGCATCAGTTCGCTGATCTGCGCCGGGCTCAGTTCGCGCAGTTGCTGGATCAGTTCCTGGGAATGGTCGAGGTATTGCGGCTGGGTGAAGCGCTGGGTCGCCGGCGGT
Source organism: Pseudomonas sp. 9.2(2024) (assembly GCF_039695385.1). NCBI lineage: Bacteria > Pseudomonadati > Pseudomonadota > Gammaproteobacteria > Pseudomonadales > Pseudomonadaceae > Pseudomonas > Pseudomonas sp. 9.2(2024). Next base: position 1,369,576 of record NZ_CP155585.1, read on the forward strand.
GTTTCGTAATCGAGGGTCTTGGCGGGGGAAATCACCATCAGCATGAAGTCGTCTCCTTTAATCGTGGGGGCGATTCTAGGGGGTTGGGGCGGATGACTCCAGCTATCGCGTCCATAGGTGATCGGCGGTTTACGAGCCGGATCGGCTATAGTGCGGCGCGGGTTTTGTTATGGAGACACCCTTTGCGCATTGTTCTTTTTTTCACCGCGTGGCTGTTGAGCGTCGGTGCCGTTGCGGCGCCGGGCGATATCGCGACGCTGGATCGCAGCACCTGGCCGGAAAAACTCGACAATCCGACCCTGTTCGATGTCGCCTCGCGGGCGGAAATCCTGATGTTCGCCCGAGGCCTGCTCGGCACCGAAGCGCTGGACGAAGCGGCGCTCGCCCAGCGTCTGGGGCTGCGCACGGTCAATCTGGATGCAATCAACAGCCTGCGCGAGCGCCTGTGGCAGCGGCTGCTGGCCAACTACAACTTTGCCCAGCAAAGCTGCGATCAGGACGCCTCGTTCTGCTTCCTCGTCGAAGACCTGCCGACCCTGCGCGAGCAGGCCGCCAAATTCGTGGTCAGCGACGAAAGCTATTACACCAAGTGGGCCGAGCCGAGCCGGATCTTCCACCTGCAATACCTCGATGAGCTGATGCGCAAGGCTGCGCTGTCGCCGCAGACCAGCAGCGAACTCGATCATTTCGGAGACTACGAGCGCAACGGCGACGACATGCACGATCGCTTGTTTCTGCTGAGTTTCGACAGCGCCGCCAACCTGCAACCGGACAACACCGACTGGCTCGCCGAGTACCTGCGCAAGTCGAACCTGAGCGGCACCTTTTTCATGCTGGGCAAGGATGTTCAGGCGCGGCTGGCCGACCGTTCCGTCAGCAGCCTGCAAGCGGCGTTTTCGCAGCAGTGCGTCGGCGTGCAGGGCTGGGAGTTCCGCTCCCACAGCCACTGGCAGGACTGGCAGGATTCGGTGCGGCGCAGTGCCGATCTGGTCAAGAACAAGTTGCCGGAGAACTACGTGCCGCTGTTCCGTCCACCGGAAGGGCAACGTCGTAGCGATGCCCGGAGCTTTTTCAACAGCCAGGGCCTGCAAGTGGCGCTGTGGGACATCGATGCCCAGGACGGCGCCGGCAAGCTCAAGGGCGCTCCGAGCGCGCAGCGGGTGCTGACCCTGATGCTGCTGTGGCGGCACGGGGTGATCAATTTCAACATGAAGCAGGATGCGGTGAAGACTGCGTTGCCGTGGCTGATCGCGCAAACCGCGCAAAGCGGCATCGGCTGGGAAGACTGTCAGGACGCGTTTCGCTGAAAAACGGCAAGAGCCCGGAAACATTGGGCTTGGGGTGAATTTTTTGCAGAATTCGATGCAGGCGGACTTCCGACTCTAACGGGGGCAGGGCGGTCCGCCAAGGGCTTTTCGTCACTTTGCAAAATAAACTTCAAAAAAGCGTCAAAGTGCTTTTTTCTGTCACGGGTTTTGGAGTATTACGAAGTCAGACCGCCGAAACCTGCAACACAGGTGGCGTCTTCCAAGACCCATTTTGTGTGCGGTTCACCTGCTATCCCGACAAAAGCTGTGCAGGTGGATTCGGCAGTCACTTCGAGGCGCAGCACCGCCGAGGTATTGCGTCGAATGGCTCCCACAAAGGTGACCGAGTATGGATGATCACGGACGTAGCCCTTCCTCCAACCAGCCAATCCTTTATGTACTCGATACCAACGTACTGATTCACGATCCAAACGCCCTGCTGAATTTCGAAGAACACCACGTCGCGATCCCGATGACCGTGCTTGAAGAGCTGGACAAGCTCAAGAGCGGGCATCACAGCGTGGCCGCCGAATGCCGTCAGGCTATCCGGCTGATCGACAAGACCCTGGGCGATGCTTCACCCGATGATGTCGAACAGGGCGTGCCGATCCAGCGCGGCAAGGGCGGCCCGAAGGGCTTGCTGTCGATTCTGATGAGCAAGCAGGCCGAATCGAACCTGATTCTGCCCGAGCATCTGAACGACAACAAAATCATCAACCAGCTGATCGACCTGCATACCCGCGACCCGAAAAAACCGGTGGTGCTCGTTACCAAAGACATCAACATGCGCCTCAAGGCGCGCGCCTGCGGGATCGACGCCGAGGACTACAGCACCGACCAGTTGGTTGACGACGTGTCCCTGCTGCCCAACGGCTATCACAACATGACCGGCTCCTTCTGGGACCGCGTGAGCAAGGTCGAAACCCGTCAGGACCACGGCCGCACCTGGCATCAGGTACAGCTGATCGACAACCTGCCTGCCGTGCACATCAACGAGTTCATCATCGATGAGCAGGGCTTCGTCGGCTGGATCAAGGAGATCGAAGAAGACAAGCTGCTGATCCTCGACCTGCACCAGGAACCGCTGTTGCACCAGGAAGCCTGGGGCCTCAAGCCACGGGACATCTACCAGAGCCTGGCGCTGTACGCGCTGCTGGATCCGGATATTCACCTGGTCAACCTGTCCGGCGCCGCCGGCTCGGGTAAAACCATTCTGGCGCTGGCCGCGGCGATCGAGCAGACCATGGTCAGCAAGCGCTATCGCCGCATCATCGCCACCCGCAGCGTGCAGGGCCTGGACCAGGAAATCGGCTTCCTGCCCGGCACCGAGGCGGAAAAAATGGAGCCGTGGCTGGGCGCCATCACCGACAACCTCGAAGCCTTGCACATGGATGACGAAAACACCCATGGCAGCGTCGACTACATCCTCAGCAAAGTGCCGTTGCAGTTCAAATCGCTCAACTACATTCGCGGTCGCAGCTTCCAGCAGAGCCTGATCCTGATCGACGAATGCCAGAACCTCACGCCGCACCAGATGAAAACCATCATCACCCGGGCCGGCGCCGGTTCCAAAGTGGTGTGCCTGGGCAACCTGGCACAGATCGATACCCCTTACCTGTCCGCGACCAGCTCCGGGCTGACCTACCTGACCGAACGCTTCAAGGATTTCCCCAACGGGGTGCACATCACCCTGCAAGGGGTGCCTCGCTCGATCCTGGCCGAATACGCCGAATCGCATCTGTAACCGTCAAACCGAACCGGGCGACTGCAAAGTCGCCCGGTTTTTTATGTGCGCAATTCTGACCCCCAGGTTTACAATCGACGCTCCTGATCAGGAGTAATCCCGTGCTGACTCATCTCGATTCCCAAGGTCGCGCCAACATGGTCGACGTCACCGAAAAAGCCGTGACGTTCCGTGAAGCGACGGCCCAAGCGCTGGTGCGCATGCTGCCCGACACCCTGCAGATGATCGTCAGCGGTGGCCATCCCAAGGGCGACGTGTTCGCCGTGGCGCGCATTGCCGGCATTCAGGCGGCGAAGAAAACCAGTGACCTGATTCCCCTGTGCCATCCGTTGATGCTGACCGGCGTCAAGGTCGAACTCAGTGCCGAAGGCGATGACGCGGTGCGCATCGTGGCTCGCTGCAAATTGTCCGGGCAGACCGGCGTCGAGATGGAAGCGCTGACCGCCGCCAGCGTCGCCGCCCTGACCATCTACGACATGTGCAAGGCCGTGGACCGTGGCATGACCATCGAAAGCGTACGTCTGCTGGAAAAGGTTGGCGGCAAGAGCGGGCATTTCCAGGCGGAGCAGCCATGAACCTGACCGTGAAGTTTTTTGCCCGTTACCGTGAGGCACTGGGCGTGGATTCGGTGAAGGTCGAAGGTGATTTCGCCACCGTCGATGACGTTCGTGCGTTGCTGGCGCAGCGTGAGGGCGCCGAGGTGCTGAGCGAACAGAACCTGATGTGCGCGCGCAACGAAGACCTCTGCCAGCTCGACGAACCGGTGGTCGATGGCGACGAAGTGGCGTTTTTTCCTACCGTGACCGGAGGCTGAGACATGGGCATTCGGGTGCAGTCCCAACCGTTCGATCCGGGCGCTGAAGTCAACGCGATGCACGCGGCCAATGTCGGGGTTGGCGCGGTGGTGAGCTTTGTCGGCTACGTGCGCGACTTCAACGACGGCCTGGATGTCGCCGGGATGTTCCTCGAACACTATCCGGTCATGACCGAAAAGGCCCTCGGCAAGATCGCCGTTGAAGCCGAGCAGCGCTGGCCGCTGTTGAAGCTGGAAGTGCTGCACCGCATCGGCGCGCTGGAACCGGGTGAGCCGATCGTGTTCGTCGCCGCCGCCAGCGCCCACCGCCAGGCGGCGTTCGACGCCTGCGCCTTCGTCATGGATTACCTGAAAACCCGCGCACCGTTCTGGAAGAAAGAAAACACCAGCGACGGCCCGCGCTGGGTCGAAGGTCGCGACAGCGATCGTGCGGCGGCGGATCGCTGGAAGCAGTAACCCTTCTGTCGTCTTGGCGTCAGTCTTCGCGAGCAAGCTCGCTCCCAAAGGTTTTCGATGATCCTTGTGGGAGCGAGCTTGCTCGCGAAGAGGCCATCCGAATCACCAACTCCCTCAAGTTCACCTCCCCGACCATCGGCCAGAAATGATCGGTCTCGCCCAATTGACGGTTTGTACGTAAAAGTCCAGTATGGATTTACAAGTACAAAAAAGTCTTTCCCCGTTTCCAGCTTTTTCTTCTGTCTTGCCAAACCAACAACAACCCGCGAGAGAACGAACATGAAGAAATTCCCCCTCATCACCGGTCTGGCGCTGAGCCTGTTGGCGTGCAGCAGCGCGTTCGCCGCCGAGAAAACCCTGCGCATCGGTATCGAAGCGGCGTATCCGCCCTTCGCCTCGAAGACCGACAAGGGTGAAATCGTCGGTTTCGACTACGACATCGGCAATGCCCTGTGCGCGCAGATGCAGGTCAAGTGCGTGTGGGTCGAGGGCGAGTTCGACGGTCTCATTCCTTCCCTGAAAGTGAAGAAAATCGACATGGCGCTGTCGTCCATGACCATCAATGAAGACCGCAAGAAGTCGGTGGACTTCACCCACAAGTACTATTTCACCTCGTCGCGGCTGGTGATGAAGGAAGGCGCGAGCGTCGATGACCAGTACGCCAGCCTCAAGGGCAAGACCGTCGGCGTGCAGCGTGCGACTACCACCGACCGTTACGCCACCGAGGTGTTCGAGCCCAAGGGCATCAACGTCAAGCGCTACGGCAACAACGAAGAAATCTACATGGACTTGGCGGCCGGGCGTCTCGATGCGATTTTCGCCGACACCATCCCGCTGACCGACTTCCTGTCGATGCCGCGCGGCAAGGGTTACGCCTTCGTCGGGCCTGAGCTGAAGGATCCGAAATACGTGGGCGAGGGCGCGGGGATTGCGGTGCGCAAGGGCAACACCGAACTGGTCAGCCAGTTGAACACTGCCATCGACGGCATTCGCGCGAGTGGCGAGTATCAGAAAATTTCCGAGAAGTACTTCAAGTCGGACATCTACGGCGACTGAGTCTGAAGACCGTGCAGCCTTCGCAGGCTGCACGGTTTCAGCCCTTCAATTCCTTCAAGTGCTTGTACACCGTCGCCCGCCCCATGTTCAGTACATTGGCTACATAGTTCGAGGCGCTCTTGCCCTTGAACGCTCCCTCGGCGTGCAGCGCCAGCACCAGTTCGCGTTTGTGATCGCGGGTCAGCAAATTCAGGCTCAGTTGCCGCTCGCGTAGCCAGGCGTGCAGGAAAGTGTTGATGCGCTCCTGCCAGTCATCGCGAAACAGCGAGTCCGGTTGCGGGATCAGTTTGCTCGGCGAGAGGAACAGGTCCAGCGCAGCCTTGGCATTTTCGAACAGCGAAATATTCAGATTGATGCACAGCACCGCCAGCGGATGACCTTCGCTGTCGCGCAGCACGGTGCTCAGGCTGCGAATCTTCTGGCCGTCCCAGTTGAGCTTTTCGTACGGACCGATGTTCCGTTCGCTGACGTCGTCGCTGAGCATGTCTTCCAGCGACGATTCATCGCCGATCACCCGTTTCGACAGGTTGTTGGCGATGTAGTCGACCTTCTGCGTGCGCAGGTCGTGCAGCACCACTTCGGCGTGGGGAAAGAACAGCGTGGCAATGGCGTCGGCGATGGCGTGGTAGTTGTCCAGCGCGGCGTCATGCAGCTCGGGCGTGTGTTCGGGGGCGGTCATAACTGTGGAGCTCCAGGCAACGTCAACGCCCCCGTGATCCGGGGGCGTTGCGAGTGTGCCGCAATCCGTCGGGCGCGTCATCCGGGCGGACGGTCAGGCCAGGCGGGCAGGGGCGAGCATGGCGGCGGTCAGGCCGAATTGCTTGAGATGGTCGGGCAACGATTCGTCACGTACCAGTGCCGCGCTGGCCATGCCCATCGCCGGCGAAGTCTGGATGCCGTAGCCACCCTGGGCCGCGACCCAGAACAGCCCCGGCACCTGAGGATCGAAGCCGGACAGCAAATCGCCATCGGTGACGAAACTGCGCAGGCCGGCCCAGGTGCGGGTCGGGCGGCGGATGGTCAGGGTCGTCGCTTCCTCGATCTGGTAAATGCCCATGGCGATGTCCAGTTCTTCCGGCTGCACGTCGTGGGGTTCGACCGGGTCGGCATTGGCCGGTGAGCCGAGGAACATCCCGGCGTCGGGCTTCATGTAGAAGGATTCGTCGAGGCTGACCAGCATCGGCCAGTGATGAATGTCCACGCCTTCCGGGCCGGCGAAGATGAACGCCGCGCGGCGTTTCGGTTGCAGGCCCAGCGGCTTGGCGCCGGCAAGGGCACCGATCTTGTCGGCCCAGGCGCCTGCTGCGTTGATCACGATGGGCGCGCTGAAGGTCTGGCCGTTGGTCTGCACGTGCCAGATGCCGTCGGCGTCCCGGCTCAGTCCGAGCACTTCGCAATCGGTCTGCACCTGGCCGTTGTTGCGACGGATGCCGCGCAGATAACCCTGATGCAGGGCGTCGGTGTCGATGTCGCTGGCGGTCGGGTCGTAGATCGCGCCATGGACTTTTTCCCGGCGCAGGATCGGCAGCCGCGCGCAGGCTTCATCCGCGCTGAGCAACTGCATCTCCGGCACCGTGGCTTTGGCGCTGAGGTATTGATTGTTCAGCTCGGCGACGTCGCCGGTGAAGTCCACGGTCATTTCCCCGCGCGGGGTCAGCAGCGGGTGCTCGCAGAAGCCGCTGGGCGGATGGTCGAAGAATTCGCGGCTGGCCAGGGTCAGCGCCCGGACCTGCGCAGTGCCGTAAGCAGCGGTGAACAGCGCAGCCGAACGCCCGGTGGAGTGATAGGCCGGGTGCGACTCGCGCTCCAGCACCACGACCTTGCCGTGCTGCGACAGCCAGAAACCGGTGGACGCGCCGGCAATCCCGCCGCCGATGATGATGAAATCTGCATGACTCATGAAAATCTCCGGTGTCAGCGCTGCAATTGATAGACGGCGTTGGCCAGGGCGATGTCTTCGAGGCCCAGACCGATGGAGCGGAAAAACACGTGACGGTTGTAATCGGGACGCTGCACTTTTTCGCTGAGCAGATCCGCCAGGTCACCGAGGATCGCGTTGTTGTCCCAGCCATGTTGTTCGCGGGCGATCAGCATCTCGCCGGCCGAGCCCGGGGTGGTCAGACGATAGTCGCAGAACACCTGCATGTCGTTGAGGCTTTGCGGCGGCACTTCGTGGGCGCGCGGTGCGTTGGTGCTGATCGAGGTGATCAGCGCCGGTTTGCTCAAGGTTGCCGGGTCGATCACGGGGCCTGCGGACGAGGTGCAGAGCATGATCACGTCGGCTTCGGCGATGGCGGTTTCGCGGCTGTCGGCGATGTTCACCCGTGGATCGAGGGCTTGCAGTTGGCGGGCGGTGGCCGGGTCTTCGCTCAAGGTCGGCGAGTACACACTGATGCTCTGCCAGTCGCGCAACGCTTTGACGTAATGCAGGTGCGCCTGGGCGACCTTGCCGCTGCCGATGATTGCCAGACGCGTGGCGTTCAACGGGGCGAGGGCATCGACCGCCACGGCCGTGGTCGCAGCGGTACGGGCAGTGGTCAGTTCGCCGGCATCACAGAGCAGCAGCGGCTGGCCGGTCTGCATCGACATCAGCAGCGTCCACGCCGTCACCAGCGGGCCTTGTTCGCGAACGATGTAAGGCGAAGTCTTGACCCCGTACACGCCGTCTTCCGCCAGCACGCCCAGATAGTTGATGAAGTCCCCGGCACCCTGAGGGAATTCCACCAGTTGCTGCGCCGGTTGCACCGCATGCCCGGCCGCCAGATCGCGGAACAGCTTGCGCAGGATCTGCGGCACATCGATTCGGGCCAACAGCTCGCGGGCCTGGGTTTGGTCGATCACGTAAGGCGTACTGGACATGTCAGACTCCGGAGACTGTTTCTAAACTAATTTGTCCATTATGGACTTTTAGTTTTGTTGAACAATATCCGGGTGAAAAAAAAGCGCAGTCCGTTGCCGGCTGCGCTTCTCTTTATGGCGTCGCTTACTGTGGACGCTTGCGCTCAACCGCCCGCAACAGATGGGTCGGCGGCGTTTCACAGCTGATCTTGCGACCGAGTTTTTCTTCGATGGACGGCAACTGATAGGAGTCGTCTTCACCGGCAAAGCTGATCGACACACCGTCGGCGCCAGCACGACCGGTACGGCCGATGCGGTGCACGTAGTCGTCCGGGACTTCCGGCAGGGTGAAGTTGATCACGTGGCTGATGCCGTCGATGTGGATGCCGCGACCGGCCACGTCGGTGGCGACCAGTACCCGGATCTTGCCTTCGCGGAAGCCTTCCAGCGTCTTGATCCGCTTGTGCTGCGGCACGTCGCCGGACAGTTGCGCGGCGTTGATGCCGTCACGCACCAGGCGTTCTTCGATGCGGCGCACTTCGTCCTTGCGGTTGGCGAACACGATGACCCGCTCCCAGCCGTTGTCGTTGACCAGGTTGAAGAGCAGTTTGTATTTGTCGGCACCGGCCACCGCGTAGATGTGCTGTTCGACGTTTTCGTTGGCCACGTTGGTGACCTCGATTTCGACAATCGCAGGATCGGTGGTCCACTGCTTGGCGAGGTTCATCACGTCATCGGTGAAGGTCGCGGAGAACAGCAGGGTCTGGCGTTCGCTTTTCGGCGGGGTCTGGCGAATGATCTGACGAACCTGCGGGATGAAGCCCATGTCGAGCATGCGGTCGGCTTCGTCCAGCACCATCACTTCGACCATGTCCAGATGCACGTCACCGCGCTGGTTGAAGTCAAGCAGGCGGCCCGGGGTCGCGACGAGGATGTCGCAATGGCGCGCTTCGAGGTGCTTAAGCTGCTTGTCGAAGTCCATGCCGCCGACGAACGTCATGACGTTGAGGCCGGTGTACTTGGTCAGGTCGGCGGCGTCCTTGGCGATCTGCACCACCAGCTCGCGGGTCGGCGCGATGATCAGCGCCCGTGGCTCGCCCATGTAGCGCTCTTTCGGCGGCGGGGTCTGCAACAGCTGGGTGATGATCGAGATCAGGAACGCGGCGGTCTTGCCGGTGCCGGTCTGGGCGCGGCCGATGGCGTCTTTGCCGGCGAGGGTGTAACCCAGCACCTGAGCCTGGATCGGCGTGCAATACGGGAAACCCAGGTCGTGGATGGCGTGCATCAGTTCCGGGGCGAGCTTGAAATCGTGGAAGCGGGTCTTGCCTTCCTGGGGCTCGACGACGAAGTCTTCGAGTTTCCAGGGAATCACCGGCGCCTTGGGCTTGGGTTCGCGACGTGGTCTGGCCGGTTTTGGTGCTTCGCTGCGGGCTGGCTCGGTGGCGGGCACGGCAGCTGGAGCGGGTTTCGGTTCGCGTTTGGGCGTCGTGGCGGGCGTCTGGCGGTCGGCCTGGCTGGCATCGCTGCGATGACCGGGGGCGTGCGACGGCGCAGTGGGGACTGGCGCGAGCTGCTCAGCCTCGCTTTTACCGAACATTTTCTTGAGTGCTTTGAGCACGGTCATCTCATCAATTGGTTAAGGAATGTACGCCGGCCAGTGTAATGCAAGAAACGGGCGCGGCGTAGTGGGATGATCAAAGGGCGACCCCTGTCGCAATTGTCAGCGCAGGCGTTCGCTCAACCATGTGCCGATGTCGCGAATTTCTTCGGGTAACACTTCGTGCTCCATTGGGTATTCCTGCCATGTCACGGTGACACCATGGGCCTTGAGATACTCATAAGCCGTGCGTCCCATCGAGTTCTGCACCACGTTGTCGAACTGGCCGTGCAGCGACAGCACCGGAATCCGCTGCTGGCTGGCGGACAACTCCAGTTCATCGCTGAACGTCGGCGCGTATGTCGATAATGCCAGCACCCCGCCCAACGGCCCCTGCCATTTCAGAAACGCGGTGTGATAGACCACAGCGCCACCCTGGGAGAACCCGGCGAGGAAAATCCGCGAGGCGTCTATTCCGCTGCTTCGCTGTTCTTCGATCAATTCGATGATGCGGTCGGCGGACGCTTCCAGCTCATCGCGGTCGATTGCCCGGGCCGGGCTCATGGCTTTGATGTCGTACCAGCTCGGCATGGCATATCCGCCATTTATTGTCACCGGACGGGTCGGCGCCTGGGGAAGGACGAAACGCGTGCTCAGCAGGCTTTCCTGAAGCGCTTCGGCCACCGGCAGAAAGTCGTAGCGGTCGGCGCCGAGGCCGTGCAGCCAGATCACGCAGGCGTCTGCGGGCTTAACGGGCTGAAGAATCAAGGGCTCGGTCATGGCTGCTCCAATTGTGTGCGGGCGCTCTCATTGAGTGCGTGATTTGCGTGCGCGCCCGGTTGATCCGTTAAGAAGATGTCGCAAGGCTGCAAGTTTTGCTATTGACCTGTCACTCAATCGCTTCAGCAGCCGGTGTGGTACGGGCTTTGCTATGAGGTAGTCGTGCAATCGATCTCGCGCCTGGCGGTAACACTATCAGTGAACGCCTGGCGACGGGATAGCAAAGAATCCGGTGATGGATGTTCGCCAATGGCCGCAACGGGCTTAGCGAACGTGAAAGGGCTACCGCCCGTTCGGCCGACTGGTGAGAAGTGAGTTGTCCATGATGTGGATTTTCTCCTACTAGACTCATAGCGAAGGTCCTGCGTCGGTTGACCCCAAAAAAAGCCAACACGGGTCAACAACGCCTCAAAAGGGTGCGACTGGACTCAAGCTCCGACACAACAAGAGCAAAACTGGAGGTTTGAATGAAGATGTTGAAATCCACTCTGGCGATCGTGACTGCTGCTGCAGTACTGGGTGTCAGCGGGTTCGCTCAGGCGGGTGCAACCCTGGATGCAGTGAAGAAGAAAGGATTCGTGCAGTGCGGCGTCAGTGATGGCTTGCCAGGCTTCTCGGTTCCGGATTCCACCGGCAAGATCGTGGGTATCGATGCTGACGTCTGCCGCGCTGTGGCGGCTGCCGTGTTCGGCGACGCGACCAAGGTCAAGTTCAGTCAGTTGAACGCCAAGGAGCGTTTCACCGCGCTGCAGTCGGGCGAGATCGACATCCTGTCGCGCAACACCACCATGACCAGCTCCCGTGACGCGGGCATGGGCCTGAAATTCCCGGGCTTCATTACCTACTACGACGGTATCGGCTTCCTGGTAAACAACAAGCTGGGCGTGAAGAGTGCCAAAGAGCTGGACGGTGCAACCATCTGCATCCAGGCCGGTACCACCACCGAGCTGAACGTTTCCGACTACTTCCGCGGCAACGGTCTGAAATACACCCCGATCACTTTCGACACCTCCGATGAAAGCGCCAAGTCGCTGGAATCCGGTCGTTGCGACGTGCTGACCTCCGACAAGTCCCAGCTGTTCGCCCAGCGCAGCAAGCTGGCTTCGCCGAAGGACTACGTGGTTCTGCCGGAAACCATTTCCAAGGAACCACTGGGCCCGGTCGTGCGTAACGGCGACGACGAGTGGCTGGCCATCGTGCGTTGGGTTGGCTACGCGCTGCTGAACACCGAAGAAGCGGGCATCTCTTCGAAGAACGTCGAAGCGGAAGCCAAAGCCACCAAGAACCCGGATGTCGCTCGTATGCTCGGCGCAGACGGCGAATACGGCAAAGACCTGAAACTGCCGAAGGACTGGGTCGTACAGATCGTCAAGCAAGTCGGCAACTACGGCGAAATCTTCGAGAAAAACCTCGGCAAGAGCACTCCGCTGGAAATCGACCGCGGCCTGAACGCGCTGTGGAACAACGGCGGCATTCAATACGCACCACCAGTGCGCTGATGGTTCTGTCACCCGGCAGGCCAACTGCCGGGTGACGTTCTGTTCCATTATTTCCGGGGCACTTCATGCAAAATTCAATCGGCGCACCAAAGCAGAGGCTCAGCCTCAGCGATCCACGAGTGCGTGCGTGGGTATTTCAGATCATCACCATCGTGGCGGTGGTCTCCCTGGGCTGGTATCTGTTCGATAACACCCAGACCAACCTGCAACACCGAGGTATCACTTCGGGGTTCGACTTTCTGGAGCGCAGTGCCGGGTTCGGCATCGCTCAACACCTGATCTCCTACACCGAAGCGGACAGTTATGCCCGGGTGTTTGTCATCGGCCTGCTCAACACGCTGCTGGTGACTTTCATTGGTGTGATCCTGGCCACGATCCTCGGCTTCATCGTCGGCGTCGCGCGCCTGTCGAAGAACTGGATCATTTCCAAACTGGCAACGGTGTACGTGGAGGTTTTCCGTAACATCCCGCCACTGCTGCAGATCCTGTTCTGGTACTTCGCGGTGTTCCTGACCATGCCGGGGCCGCGCAACAGCCACAACTTCGGCGATACCTTCTTCGTCAGCAGCCGTGGCCTGAACATGCCGGCCGCGCAAATGGCCGACGGCTTCTGGGCGTTCGTGGTCAGCATCGTGGTGGCCATCGTCGCCATCGTGCTGATGAGCCGCTGGGCCAACAAGCGCTTTGAAGCCACCGGCGAGCCGTTCCACAAGTTCTGGGCCGGCCTGGCGCTGTTCCTGGTGATCCCGGCGGTGTGCGCGCTGATCTTCGGTGCCCCCGTGCACTGGGAAATGCCGAAGCTGCAAGGCTTCAACTTCGTCGGTGGCTGGGTGCTGATTCCGGAACTGCTGGCCTTGACCCTGGCGTTGACGGTGTACACCGCAGCGTTCATCGCCGAGATCGTGCGTTCGGGCATCAAGTCGGTCAGCCATGGCCAGACCGAGGCGGCGCATTCGCTCGGCCTGCGCAACGGCCCGACCCTGCGCAAGGTGATCATTCCGCAAGCGCTGCGGGTCATCATCCCGCCGCTGACCAGCCAATACCTGAACCTGGCGAAGAACTCCTCGCTGGCGGCCGGTATCGGTTATCCGGAAATGGTTTCGCTGTTCGCCGGCACCGTGCTGAACCAGACCGGTCAGGCGATCGAAGTCATTGCCATCACCATGAGCGTGTACCTGGCGATCAGTATCAGCATTTCCCTGCTGATGAACTGGTACAACAAGCGCATCGCGCTGATCGAGCGGTAAGGAATAGCGCATGAGTACTCATACTTTCAAACCCGACATGCCACCGCCGGCCAAGGTCTTCGGCCCGATGGCGTGGATCCGCGCGAACATGTTCTCCAGCTGGCTCAACACCCTGCTGACCCTGTTCGCGTTCTACCTGATCTACCTGGTGATTCCGCCGATCCTCAGCTGGGCGATCATCGATGCCAACTGGGTCGGCACCACCCGCGCCGACTGCACCAAGGACGGCGCCTGCTGGGTCTTCATCCAGCAGCGTTTCGGCCAGTTCATGTACGGCTACTACCCGCCGGAACTGCGCTGGCGCGTGGACCTGACCGTGTGGCTGGCGGTCATCGGCGTGGCGCCACTGTTCATCAAGCGCGTGGCGCACAAGGCGGTATACGGCCTGAGCTTCCTGGTGGTCTACCCGATCGTTGCCTGGTGCCTGCTGCATGGCGGCGTCTTCGGCCTCGACACCGTGGCGACCAGCCAGTGGGGCGGTCTGATGCTGACCCTGGTGATCGCCACTGTCGGCATCGCCGGTGCGTTGCCGCTGGGGATTGTCCTGGCGCTGGGCCGGCGCTCGAACATGCCGGCGATCCGAGTGGTCTGCGTGACCTTCATCGAGTTCTGGCGCGGCGTGCCGTTGATCACGGTGCTGTTCATGTCGTCGGTGATGCTGCCGCTGTTCCTGCCCGAAGGCATGAACTTCGACAAGCTGCTGCGGGCGCTGATCGGCGTGATCCTGTTCCAGTCGGCGTACGTCGCCGAGGTGGTGCGCGGCGGTCTGCAAGCGATCCCCAAAGGTCAGTACGAAGCCGCGGCCGCGATGGGCCTCGGTTACTGGCGCGCCATGGGCCTGGTGATTCTGCCGCAAGCCCTGAAGCTGGTGATTCCCGGCATCGTCAACACCTTCATCGCGCTGTTCAAGGACACCAGCCTGGTGATCATCATCGGCCTCTTTGACCTGCTCAACAGCGTCAAGCAAGCCGCTGCCGATCCGAAATGGCTGGGCATGGCCACCGAAGGCTACGTGTTCGCCGCCCTGGTGTTCTGGATTTTCTGTTTTGGTATGTCGCGCTATTCCATGCACCTGGAACGCAAGCTCGACACTGGCCACAAGCGTTAGGAGTTTTTTCGATGAGCGAAGCAATCAAAAAGCCAGTGGGCCCTGAAGGCATCATTCAGATGCAGGGTGTGAACAAGTGGTACGGCCAGTTCCACGTGCTGAAAGACATCAACCTGAACGTGCGTCAGGGCGAGCGTATCGTGCTGTGCGGCCCGTCGGGTTCCGGCAAGTCCACCACCATCCGCTGCCTCAACCGTCTAGAAGAGCACCAGCAGGGCCGCATCGTGGTCGATGGTGTGGAGCTGACCAACGACCTCAAGCAGATCGAAGCGATTCGCCGTGAAGTCGGCATGGTATTTCAGCACTTCAACCTGTTTCCGCACCTGACCATCCTGCAGAACTGCACCCTGGCGCCGATGTGGGTGCGCAAGATGCCCAAGCGCAAGGCCGAGGAAATCGCCATGCATTACCTGGAACGCGTACGCATTCCGGAACAGGCGCACAAGTACCCGGGGCAACTGTCCGGCGGTCAGCAACAGCGTGTGGCGATCGCCCGCGCGCTGTGCATGAAACCGAAAATCATGCTGTTCGACGAACCGACCTCGGCACTCGATCCGGAGATGGTGAAAGAGGTGCTCGACACCATGATCGGCCTGGCCGAAGACGGCATGACCATGCTCTGCGTAACCCACGAAATGGGCTTCGCTCGCACCGTGGCCAACCGCGTGATCTTCATGGACAAGGGCGAAATCGTTGAACAGGCGGCGCCGAACGACTTCTTCGACAATCCGCAGAATGATCGGACGAAGCTGTTCCTGAGTCAGATTCTGCATTGAGATCTGATGAATAAAATAAACCCGGCCTTGTGCCGGGTTTGTTTTTTGTGGGTCAGGAGGCGGTGAGGGTTTCGTGTTCTTTGTGCTCGGTATACTTGAAGGCGTTCCTCAGATCCGCCCCTTCACCCAGGGCTTTCGCATCGGCGAGCAAGTGCGGATAGCGATCGAGCAGGCGCATCAGCAGCACCAATGCCTTCGGCGGAAGCACTTCGCCGCGCTCATAGCGGGAAAATGCGTTGTGTCCGCCACCAGACAGCAGTTGCACCGTTTCTTTTTGCGTCAGGTGCAATTTGCGCCGGATGCGCTTCATCTCGTTACCGATCATTTGTCGGGCAGCAATCACCAGATCATCACCGGCTTGCGTGTAGCGTTCTGCACTATCGGTATCGGCGTCCCACTCGACCTCACCGCATTTGCGACATTCCCAGCCAGCAAGGTCATCGATACGACGTTCCATGCCTTTGACACTGATGGTTTCGCCGCGGCCTTCGAAATGTGTCATTCCCTCACGTGCACCGCAGCTGAAACATTGCCGGGTTTTCATTGGTTTTTCTCCTTGAAGGAGATTACCGGTGGGCCACCTTCGGGGCGGTATGTCACCTTGATGTAAATCTCCAGATCGTGTGAGTGCGTGTGATAAACGTCTTGCCAGACTCGATGATCGTCATAGGTGGTCATCGACTTGTACAACATCCTGTTCTGCAGTTCGAAAACGATTTCTTGCATCTCTATGATGCTGAAGCCGAGATCCAGTCCGGTTTTTTCTGCGCTCTTGGTGAATGCCTGTCTTCCCCGTCGCCTGACCTCAGCCTTGATCACCACCAAGTCGTAATGGGGTGTGTACTTTTCCATAAGAAACCAAAACCCTGTCCCTGAAATTACCCTTAAAGGGTAATTTTGACCAATCGAAAATCCCGCTCCATTTGCCCCTCTCTGACCCTAGGTGGTTGCTGTCCTACAAGGAGCTGACTAACATGTCAGAAAATTCATCCCATGATTGGATGAAAGGGCGAATCCAATGTCAGACATTTCTCCACTTATTAAGCGATCCCTGGTCGATCAGGCCCTGGATCAATTGCGCCAGCGCATCACCGATGGCACGTGGCAGGTCGGTCAGCGTTTGCCGACCGAGCCCGAGCTGTGTGCCGAGCTCGGCATCAGCCGCAACACCGTGCGCGAGGCGATGCGGGTGCTGGCGTTTTCCGGGTTGATCGAAATCCGTCAGGGTGACGGCAGTTACCTGCGGGCGGTGGTCGATCCGATGGACACGCTCAAGGCGCTGTCCAAATGCTCGCTGGACCAGGCCCGGGAAACCCGGCACATCCTTGAAGTCGAGGCCATCGGCCTGGCGGCCTTGCGCCGGACCGATGAAGACCTCGTCGCGTTGCGCGAGGCGCTGGGTGTCGCCGGCAGCCACTACCACGGCGACCTCGACAGTTACATCCGCTGCGATCTGGTTTTCCACCGCCGTCTGGTGGATGCCGCGCACAACCCGACCCTCAGCGAGCTGTATCGCTATTTTTCCAGCATCGTTGGCGCGCAATTGCGCCAGACCCTGAACATCGTCCCCCGTCGACAGGAAGTCTTCGATTTGCACGTCGCCTTGCTCGAGGCCGTCGAGCAGCGCGATCCGGAGCGGGCCAAAGCCCTGTCGAGGCAGTTGATCAATGAACCTTGAAACCGAGAAAACCATGTCCCGCCCAGAAGCCTCCCCAGCACCCGTTCGCAAGGCCGAGCTCGAAGAGTTGTTGATCGACGCCGAAGCCGATGACGAGCAGGTGCAGCAAAGCCATCCGCTGGTACGGCGTCCGTGGCTGTTGCTGCTGGGGCTGATTCTGGTGGCGTTGAACCTTCGTCCGGCGCTGTCGAGCATGGCGCCGTTGCTCAGTGAGGTGTCGAAAAGCCTCGGTTTGTCCGCCGCTCAAGCGGGTTTATTGACGACGTTGCCGGTGCTTTGCCTCGGTCTGTTCGCTCCGCTGGCCCCGATACTTGCGCGGCGTTTCGGTGCCGAGCGGGTGGTCTTGGGAATTCTTCTGACACTGGCCGGCGGCATCATCCTGCGCAGCAATTTCGGTGAAATCGGTCTGTTCGCCGGCAGCGTGCTGGGCGGCGCGAGCATCGGCATCATCGGCGTGTTGCTGCCGGGCATCGTCAAGCGTGACTTCGCCAAGCATGCCGGCACCATGACCGGTGTCTACACCATGGCTCTGTGTCTGGGCGCGGCGATGGCGGCGGGCTCCACCGTGCCGCTGAGCGAGCACTTCGACCACAGCTGGGCCATGGGCCTGGGTTTCTGGGTGATTCCGGCGCTGGTGGCGGCAGTGTTCTGGCTGCCGCAAATCGGCCAGAAGCACGGCGCGCACAATGTCGCGTATCGAGTGCGTGGTCTGTTGCGTGATCCGCTGGCCTGGCAGGTGACCTTGTACATGGGCCTGCAATCGTCGCTGGCCTACATCGTGTTCGGCTGGTTGCCGTCGATCCTTATCGGTCGCGGGCTGACGCCGACCCAGGCCGGCCTGGTGCTGTCCGGTTCGGTGATCATCCAGCTCGCCAGCTCCCTGGCGGCACCGTGGCTGGCCACGCGCGGCAAGGATCAGCGGCTGGCGATCGTGGTGGTGATGGCGCTGACCCTCGGCGGTCTGTTCGGTTGCCTCTATGCGCCGATCGAAGGGTTGTGGGGCTGGGCGATCCTGCTGGGCCTGGGGCAGGGCGGTACGTTCAGCCTGGCGCTGACCCTGATCGTGCTTCGCTCACGGGATTCCCATGTCGCGGCGAACCTGTCGAGCATGTCCCAGGGCTTCGGTTACACCCTCGCATCCATGGGGCCTTTCGCGGTCGGCGTGGTGCATGACTGGACCGGCGGCTGGAACGCCGTGGGCTGGATCTTCGGCATTATCGGTGCCGGGGCAATCCTCGCCGGCCTCGGTGCCGGACGTGCGTTGTACGTGCAGGTGGTCAGCGAAAAGGTCTGATACGCACACACTGTCGGTATTCGGAATGCGAATGCCGATAGTGTTTCGGGCGTTTGCGGATTATCGTGCTGGCAATCTGTACCTTTCCTGGAGATTGCCCATGAGTGAAGAAGCCCACAGCGCCCTGATCACCCGTTTCTACCAGGCTTTCCAGCGCCTCGACGCCGAGGCCATGGACGCCTGCTACACCGACGACGTGGTGTTCAGCGATCCGGCCTTCGGCGAGCTGCGCGGCCGCGATGCCGGCGACATGTGGCGCATGCTCACTACCCGGGCCAAGGACTTCTCCCTGACCTTCGACAACGTCCGCGCCGACGAGCGCAGCGGCGGCGCCCACTGGGTAGCGACGTACCTGTTCAGCCAGACCGGCAACATCGTCATCAACGACATCCAGGCACGTTTCGTCTTCCGTGACGGCAAGATCTGCGAACACCACGACTACTTCGACCTGTGGCGCTGGTCGCGCCAGGCGCTGGGCTTCAAGGGCCTGCTCCTTGGCTGGACGCCGCTGGTGCGCAACGCCGTCCGCGCCCAGGCGCTGAAAGGGCTGAAGGCATTTCAGGCGAGTCGCTGATAAGATCGCGGCCTGTTTTCCTTACGCCTGAATTGTCCCGTGACCAGCCTTAGCGAAAATCCTCTCGATGCCGACGTTCCAGTGAGCAAGTCCTGGTTCGTCTACCTCGTACGCGCCGCCAACGGTTCGCTGTACTGCGGGATCAGCGATGATCCCGTGCGCCGTTTCGCCAAGCACCAGAGCGGCAAAGGGGCGCGATTCTTTCTCTCAAGCCCGGCGATGGCGCTGGTCTACACCGAGCGTTGTCGCGACAAGGGTGATGCGTTGCGTCAGGAGCGATTGATCAAGAAGCTCAGGAAGAGTGCGAAGGAGTGTCTGGTGGCGTCTTATCGGCACGACTGAATGAGTCCTCGAACTTTTAGATATCCCTCTCGTGGAGGAGGCACGTTGCATAAACGACAGGCAAGAAAAAACCGCCCTTGCAGGCGGTTTTTTCTATAAACCTCGGTTTGCGGCCGGGGGTTATTGCATCTCACTGGATACACTGGCGCAGCTGAAGACTATTCGCCTTTGCGCCCATTATCAACCTGACTGATCAGTTCCCATCAGCCGGATCCGTAGGCTGCGAACGAATTGCGCGCTAAGCTGCTGGCTCACTTTCTGTGCGGCGGAGCCGAGCATGTCCGAGTTGATTCTGCATCATTACCCGACCTCTCCATTCGCCGAAAAGGCCCGGCTGCTGTTGGGTTTCAAGGGCCTGTCCTGGCGCTCGGTGCACATCTCGCCGGTGATGCCGAAACCGGACCTGACCGCCCTGACAGGTGGCTACCGCAAGACTCCGGTGCTGCAGATCGGCGCTGACATCTATTGCGACACCGCGCTGATCGCCCGCCGCCTCGAGCAGGAGAAGGCTCAGCCTTCGTTCTTCCCGGAAGGTCAGGAAATGATTGCCGCCAGTTTTGCCGCCTGGGCCGATTCGGTGGTGTTCCAGCACGCGGTGAGCCTGGTGTTCCAGCCGGAATCGGTGGCAGTGCGTTTCGGCAAATTGCCGCCGGAAGCGATCAAGGCGTTCCTTGTCGATCGGGCCGGACTGTTCAGTGGTGGCAGCGCAACCAAGCTTTCAGCGGAGCAGGCCAAGCACAATTGGCCGACACTCATGGCGCGTCTGGAGCAACAGTTGCAGCGCGAAGACGGTGACTTCCTGTTCGGCGAGCCGTCGATTGCCGACTTCGCCATGGCCCATCCGCTGTGGTTCCTCAAGGCCACGCACGTGACGGCACCGTTGGTGGATGCTTACCCGGCAGTGTCGGCGTGGCTGGGGCGTGTGCTCGGCTTCGGCCATGGCGCGGCCAGCGAGATGAGCTCGGAGGAGGCACTGGAGATCGCGCGCAGCTCGACGCCGGCGGCGTTGCCGGACGAAGAGTTCACTGATCCGAACGGGTTCTTGGCAGGTCAGCAGGTGCTGGTCGCAGCGACAGACTACGGTGTAGATCCGGTGGCCGGTGAGCTGGTGTTTGCCGGTCGTGAGGAGCTAATCCTGCGCCGTGAAGACGAGCGAGGCGGGTTGGTGCATGTGCACTTCCCGCGTTTCGGTTTCCGGATCGAGAAACGCTGAAACAACTGAGGGAGCCGATTGGCTCCCTCGTTCATTTCAGTGCAGCGAGAATCTCGTCCGGATCAAATCCGCGAATCAACGTGCCATTGACGTCGATCAGCGGGATCCCGCGCCCGCCCAGCGCTTCGTACACCTTGCGTGCCTCGGCATCCTTCTCGATATCGAATTCCTTGAACGGAATGCCTTTCTGATCGAGAAAGCGCTTGGTCTGCTTGCAGTAGCCGCACCAGTCCGTGGCGTACAGCACGACATGGGCGTTGGCGCGGACTTGCTCGGACGCCATCTGCGACGGGTTGAAGACCCGCTCGATCTTGCCCCAGTTCTGATAGACCACGACCACCAGCAGAACCAGCAGAACCTTTTTCAGCACATTGCCGAGCATCAGTTGCGACGCTTCAACTGATCGGTGAGCGAGGTCGGCAGGCCTTTGATGACCAGCGTCCCGGCCTCTTCGTCGTATTCGATCTTCGAGCCCAGCAGGTGCGCTTCGAAGCTGATCGACAGGCCTTCGGCGCGACCAGTGAAGCGGCGGAACTGGTTGAGCGTGCGTTTATCCGCCGGAATCTCCGGCGACAGGCCGTAATCCTTGTTGCGGATGTGATCGTAGAAGGCTTTCGGGCGCTCTTCGTCGATCAGCTCCGAGAGTTCTTCCAGGCCCATGGGTTCGCCAAGCTTGGCCTGGCTGCTGGCGTAGTCGACCAGGGTCTTGGTCTTCTCGCGGGCGGAATCTTCCGGCAGGTCTTCGCTCTCGACGAAGTCGCTGAAGGCCTTGAGCAGGGTGCGGGTTTCGCCCGGGCCATCGACGCCTTCCTGGCAGCCGATGAAGTCGCGGAAGTACTCCGAAACCTTCTTGCCGTTCTTGCCCTTGATGAACGAGATGTACTGCTTGGACTGCTTGTTGTTCTGCCACTCTGAAACGTTGATCCGCGCCGCCAGGTGCAGTTGACCGAGGTCGAGGTGGCGCGACGGGGTCACGTCCAGTTGATCGGTCACCGCCACGCCTTCGCTGTGGTGCAGCAGGGCGATGGCCAGGTAATCGGTCATGCCTTGCTGATAGTGGGCGAACAACACATGGCCGCCGACCGACAGGTTCGACTCTTCCATCAGCTTTTGCAGGTGTTCGACCGCGACTTTGCTGAACGCGGTGAAGTCCTTGCCGCCTTCCATGTACTCCTTCAGCCAGCCGCTGAACGGGAACGCACCGGACTCCGGATGGAACAGGCCCCAGGCTTTGCCCTGTTTGGCGTTATAGCTCTCGTTGAGATCGGCGAGCATGTTCTCGATGGCTGCGGACTCAGCCAGTTCGGAGTCACGGGCGTGCAGGACTGCGGGTGTGCCGTCGGGTTTTTTGTCGATCAAATGGACGATGCAATGACGGATCGGCATAGGCTTCTCGGCTGGTGGAAGGGAGGAGGGCGGGCTCCCCCGAAAAAGCGCTCAGTGTACCGCAACCACTGGATTTGGCGCGGGGTGAAGGGCAAATCCGGGTCACCCGACGGCCCTTATGCATTTATTTACCGATTTAGCGCAATAAACCTGACCATTTGGCTAGCTAGAGGCGGATATTTCCTTGTCTCTGTGCTAGTTTTGCCCGGTCTTGTGCGAAGTCACCGCGACAAGCATGCATTCAGCTTTTGTCAGGTCGAACCAAACCTTGATTTCGGCATCTATAACCCCGACTCGTCGTGGTTATCGCCGAGGGTGCCAGATCCAGAAGATCGGGCTCGATGGCTGACACTGCACTCTGCAATCCATATGAATTTGATAGGGAAGGAACACTACATGGCTCTTACTAAAGACCAACTGATCGCCGACATCGCTGAAGCTATCGACGCGCCGAAAACCACCGCGCGTAACGCTCTGGACCAACTGGGCCAAATCGTTGCCGATCAGCTGGAAAACGGCGGCGAAATCACCTTGCCAGGTATCGGCAAGCTGAAAGTGACCGAGCGTCCTGCCCGCACTGGCCGTAACCCATCGACTGGCGCTGCCATCGAAATCCCTGCCAAGAAAGTGATCAAGCTGGTTGTGGCCAAAGGCCTGACCGACGCTGTGAACAAGTAAGACGCAGCGATAAAAAAACCGTGCACCGGAGCGATCCGGGCACGGTTTTTTTGTGCCTGCCGATTGTGTTTCAGCAGTGGCGGCGGCTGCTTTGCGCTCAAGCGCCGCCCCGGTTGAAACGTCTTACTTGCGAACCCAGCGTTCGCGCCGCCAGATCTGCTGTTCGGACTTGGTCTGGAAGGTCCAGGCGACGAAGCGACTCTGTTTCTGCCCCTGGGACATTTCCACCACCTGGCTTTCCAGCGCGCCGGCCTTTTTCAGTGCGGTTTCGATGGCAGGCAGGTTCGAAGCTTTCGAGACCAGGGTGCTGAACCACAACACCTTGTGCGCAAGATTCGCACTTTCGGCGATCAGTTGCGTCACGAAACGCGCTTCGCCGCCCTCACACCACAGCTCGGCCGACTGACCGCCGAAGTTCAGCACCGGCAGTTTGCGTTTCGGATCGGCCTTGCCCAAGGCTCGCCATTTACGCTCGCTGCCCTTGGTGGCTTCTTCCATCGACGCGTGGAACGGCGGGTTGCACATGGTCAGGTCAAAGCGCTCGCCGGGCTCCAGCAGGCCGATCAGGATGTGCTTGCGGTTTTCCTGCTGGCGCAGCTGGATGACCTTGTTCAAGTCGTTGGACTGGACGATGGCCCTGGCAGCAGCCACGGCGGTCGGATCGATCTCCGAGCCCAGGAAGTGCCAGCGATATTCGCTGTTACCGATCAGCGGGTACACGCAGTTGGCGCCCATGCCGATATCCAGCACGTTGACGATGGCGCCGCGCGGAACCACGCCGTCGTTGTTGCTGGCCAGCAGGTCAGCCAGGAAGTGGATGTAGTCGGCGCGGCCCGGCACCGGCGGGCACAGATAATCGGCCGGGATGTCCCAATGCTGGATGCCGTAGAACGATTTGAGCAACGCCCGGTTGAACACACGCACTGCATCGGGACTGGCGAAGTCGATGCTTTCCTTGCCGTACGGGTTGGTGATCACGAACTTCGCCAGTTCCGGCGTGGTCTTGATCAGCGCCGGGAAGTCGTAACGACCCTGATGGCGATTGCGCGGGTGCAGGCTGGCCTCTTTACGCGGCGCCACGGGCTTGGCCGGGGTGGCGGAGTCAGGCTTCTTGCGCGCAGGTTTCGGTGTGCGTGGGGCGTTCATGGGCGTGGTCGATTCGGGTAGGGCTGAAAGTGGCAGCCATTGTCCCACAGGGAGCCGTGTTGTTGGCCGGAAAAGTGCCGGGCACAAAAAAGGGAGGCCGTTGCGGGCCTCCCTTTTTCAGTGCGATTTGCCGTTACAGGCTGGCAATCCGCGCGTGCTGCTCGGCCAGCTTGGCCAAAGCCTGTTCGGCTTCGGCCAGTTTGGCGCGTTCCTTCTCGATGACTTCGGCCGGGGCCTTGTCAACGAAACCGGCATTGGACAGCTTGCCGCCAACCCGCTGGACTTCGCCCTGCAGACGCAGAATTTCCTTGTCCAGACGCGCCAGCTCGGCGTTCTTGTCGATCAGACCGGCCATCGGTACCAGCACTTCCATCTCGCCAACCAGCGCGGTCGCGGACAGCGGCGCTTCTTCGCCGGCGGCCAGTACGGTGATCGATTCCAGACGCGCCAGCTTCTTCAGCAGCGCTTCGTTCTCGGTCAGGCGGCGCTGGTCTTCAGCGGTGACGTTTTTCAGGTAGATCGGCAGCGGTTTGCCCGGGCCGATGTTCATTTCGCCACGGATGTTACGCGTGCCGAGCATCAGGCCCTTGAGCCATTCGATGTCGTCTTCGGCCGCCGGATCGATGCGCTCTTCGTTGGCCACCGGCCACGCTTGCAGCATGATCGTCTTGCCCTGAATGCCGGCCAGCGGCGCAATGCGCTGCCAGATTTCTTCAGTGATGAACGGCATGAACGGATGCGCCAGACGCAGCGCCACTTCCAGTACGCGAACCAGCGTGCGGCGAGTGCCGCGCTGACGCTCGACCGGCGCGTTTTCGTCCCACAGCACTGGCTTGGACAGTTCCAGGTACCAGTCGCAGTACTGGTTCCAGATGAACTCGTACAGCGCTTGCGCCGCCAGGTCGAAACGGAACTGATCCAGTTGACGGGTCACTTCGGCTTCGGTGCGTTGCAGTTGCGAGATGATCCAGCGGTCCGCCAGCGACAGCTCGTAGGCTTCGCCGTTCTGGCCGCAGTCTTCGCCCTTGTCCAGAACATAACGCGCGGCGTTCCAGATCTTGTTGCAGAAGTTGCGATAGCCTTCGACGCGGCCCATGTCGAACTTGATGTCGCGGCCGGTGGACGCCAGCGAGCAGAAGGTGAAGCGCAGGGCGTCGGTGCCGTAGCTGGCGATGCCGTCGGCGAACTCGTCGCGGGTCTGCTTCTCGATCTTCTTCGCCAGTTTCGGCTGCATCAGACCGGAAGTGCGTTTCTGCACCAGGGTTTCGAGCTCGATACCGTCGATGATGTCCAGCGGGTCCAGGACGTTGCCCTTGGACTTGGACATCTTCTGGCCTTGGCCATCACGCACCAGACCATGCACATAAACGGTCTTGAACGGAACCTGCGGCGTGCCATCCTCGTTCTTGATCAGGTGCATCGTCAGCATGATCATCCGGGCAACCCAGAAGAAAATGATGTCGAAACCGGTGACCAGCACGTCGGTGGAGTGGAATTTCTTCAGGAACTCGGTCTTTTCCGGCCAGCCCAGCGTGGAGAACGTCCACAGGCCCGAACTGAACCAGGTGTCGAGAACGTCGTTGTCCTGTTGCAGCGCAACGTCCGGACCGAGGTTGTGCTTGGCGCGCACTTCGGCTTCGTCGCGACCGACGTAGACCTTCCCTGACTCGTCGTACCAGGCCGGAATCCGGTGGCCCCACCACAGCTGACGGCTGATGCACCAGTCCTGGATGTCGCGCATCCACGAGAAGTACATGTTTTCGTACTGCTTCGGCACGAACTGGATACGGCCGTCTTCAACGGCAGCAATCGCAGGCTCGGCCAGCGGCTTGGTGGAAACGTACCACTGGTCGGTCAGCCACGGCTCGATGACGGTGCCGGAGCGGTCGCCTTTCGGTACTTTCAGGTTGTGGTCGTCGACGCTCACCAGCAGGCCGGCGGCGTCGAATGCGGCAACGATCTGCTTGCGCGCTTCGAAACGCTCGAGACCGGCGTATTCGGCCGGAATCTTGCCGTCGATGCTGTCGTTCAGCGTGCCGTCGAGGTTGAACACTTGCGCTGCCGGCAGCACGTTGGCGTTCTTGTCGAAGATGTTCAGCAGCGGCAGGTTGTGGCGCTTGCCGACTTCGTAGTCGTTGAAATCGTGGGCCGGGGTGATTTTCACGCAGCCGGTGCCGAATTCAGGATCGCAGTAATCGTCGGCGATGATCGGGATGCGGCGGCCGACCAGCGGCAGCTCGACAAATTTGCCGATCAGGGCTTTGTAGCGCTCGTCGTTCGGGTTCACCGCGACGGCGGAGTCGCCGAGCATGGTTTCCGGACGGGTGGTCGCGACGATCAGGAAATCGTTGCCTTCAGCGGTTTTCGCGCCGTCGGCCAGCGGGTATTTCAGGTTCCACAGGAAACCTTTCTCGTCGTGGTTTTCCACTTCGAGGTCGGAAATCGCCGTGTGCAGCTTGGTGTCCCAGTTGACCAGACGCTTGCCGCGATAGATCAGACCGTCTTCGTGCAGGCGCACGAAGGCTTCTTTAACGGCTTCCGAGAGGCCGTCATCCATGGTGAAGCGCTCGCGGCTCCAGTCCACGGACGAGCCGAGGCGACGGATCTGACGGCTGATGTTGCCGCCGGACTGATCCTTCCACTCCCAGACTTTCTCGAGGAATTTTTCCCGGCCCAGATCGTGGCGGTTCTGGCCCTGGGCTTCAAGCTGACGCTCCACCAGCATCTGCGTGGCGATACCGGCGTGGTCGGTGCCCGGCTGCCACAGGGTGTTGCGACCCTGCATGCGGCGGAAACGGATCAGGGCGTCCATGATCGCGTTGTTGAAACCGTGACCCATGTGCAGGCTGCCGGTGACGTTCGGCGGCGGGATCATGATGGTGTAGGAGTCGCCCGCGCCTTGCGGGGCGAAGTAGTTCTCGGACTCCCAGGTGTTGTACCAGGAAGTTTCAATGGCGTGCGGCTGGTAGGTCTTATCCATGCGCGGCGGGACCCTATTGGCATTTATTCAGGAAAAGCCGGGAAGTATAGCGGGGCATGGGGCGCAGGGCGAGCGGGGCGGGCCGGGTGGAGACTTAAATGTGGGAGCAGGCTTGCCAGCGATGCAGGCGCCGCGGTTTTTCAGGAAAACCGCAGTGATGCTATCGCTGGCAGGTCAGCTCCCACAGGAGATTGGGGGATTATTCGTATTGGCCGAGAAGCCGTTCCATCCGCGCCTCGAGGCGACGTTTGATTTCGGTTTCGATGTGCGGAGCGAAGTCGTCGATCACGTCCTGCATGATCAATTGCGCCGCGGCGCGCAGTTCGCTGTCCAGGTGCAGGATAGCGTCGGGGCCTTTCTCCACAGGCGCAGCAGCAGGTTGCGGAGCAGGCGTTGGCGCGGGTGCAGCCTCGACGGCTTGCGGTGTGTTGTCGACCGAATCGAACAACATCGGAATCTGTTCCTGTTCGCCATCATCGACCGTGTCGGTCAGCAGTGGCGGTTGCAGGTTGTCATCCCCGAGCAACTGGCGGATCGACTCGAGGTCATCCAGCAGGTGCGTGGGTTTTTGCAGCGGTTTTGGAGTGTCCATCGGCGTACTCAGAGTCGCTGTAAACGGTGGTCTTGCAGAGGATAGCCCTGTTCGCGGTAGAAACGGAAACTCTCCCGCGCCGCAGTGCGGATCGCCGGATCTTCCACCACAACCTCCGCCACCCGGGCGAATTGGTTGGCGAAAACCGGGACTTTCAGATCGAGGTTGACCAGCAAGTCCGCGTGCTGGCCACAGTCCTCGCCCAGTCCCAACACGATCAGTCCTTCCGGTTCGCTTTCAGCCGGGCCGTGAGGCACGAAGGTTTCGCCCTTGAAAGCCCACAGTCGCGCATCGAGATCATCACGCTGGGCGGCATCGCTGCAATGCAGGTAGATGCGATGGCCCATGCGCCAGGCTTTATCGGTGAGCTTGCAGGCAAAGTCCAGGCGAGCCGAAGGATCGGCGCTGGGCAGGATGTAAAAGTCGACTTTGGTCATTGCGGTTCCTGAGCTGCAAGCAGCGCCCCTCAAGAGAGGCGCCGCTCGCAGTCATCGGTTTCAGGCTTTGGCGCGGTCCAGCAGGTACTGGGTCAGCAGCGGAACCGGACGGCCAGTGGCGCCCTTGTCCTTGCCGCCGCTAGTCCAGGCGGTGCCTGCGATGTCCAGGTGCGCCCAGTTCAGGTTTTTGGTGAAGCGCGACAGGAAGCAGGCAGCGGTGATGGTGCCGGCCTTAGGACCGCCGATGTTGGCGATGTCGGCGAACGGACTGTCCAGCTGCTCCTGGTATTCATCGAACAGCGGCAGTTGCCAGGCGCGGTCGTCGGCAGCCTTGCCGGCGCTCAGCAGTTGCTCGATCAGCTCGTCGTTATTGCCCAGCAGGCCCGACGTGTGGGCGCCCAGCGCAACGACGCAGGCACCGGTCAGGGTGGCGATGTCGATTACCGCTTGCGGCTTGAAGCGCTCGGAGTAGGTCAGGGCATCGCACAGCACCAGACGGCCTTCGGCGTCGGTGTTGAGGATTTCCACGGTCTGGCCGCTCATGGTGGTGACGATGTCGCCCGGACGCGAAGCGTTGCCGCTCGGCATGTTCTCGGCGCAAGCCAGGATGCACACCAGGTTGATCGGCAGTTTCAGTTCCAGCACGGCGCGCAGAGTACCGAACACGCTGGCGGCGCCACCCATGTCGTACTTCATTTCGTCCATGCCGGCGCCCGGTTTCAGGCTGATGCCGCCGGTGTCGAAAGTGATGCCTTTACCAACCAGTGCGTACGGCTTCTCGGATTTCTTGCCGCCGTTGTATTGCATGACGATCAGGCGCGGCGGCTGGGCGCTGCCCTGGCCGACGGCGTAGAACGAACCCATGCCCAGCGACTTGATCTTCTTCTCGTCGAGGACTTCGACTTTCAGATCCTTGAACTCTTTGCCGAGGTTCTTGGCTTGCTCGCCGAGGAAAGTCGGATGGCAGATGTTCGGCGGCAGATTGCCCAGGTTACGGGTGAACGCCATGCCGTTGGCGATCGCGGTGGCGTGGTTCACGGCGCGCTGCACTTCGGCCTGAGCGGCCTTGATGGTCAGCAGGGTGATCTTCTTCAGGGCGCGCGGTTCGGCTTTCTGGCTCTTGAACTGGTCGAAGGTGTATTCGCCGTCGACCAGGGTTTCGGCCAGCAGGCGGGTCTTGCCGTAGCTGTCGCGGTTCTTGACGATGATTTCATCGAGTGCCAGGACGGCATCGCTGCCGGCCAGGCCTTTAAGGGTGTTGAGGATGCCGGCGACGATCTTGCGGAACGGACGGTCGCCCAGCTCTTCATCCTTGCCCACGCCGACCAGCAGCACGCGTTCGGCTTTCAGGTTCGGCAGGCTGTGCAGCAACAGGCTCTGGCCGACCTTGCCGGCCAGATCGCCACGCTTGAGCACGGCGCTGATGGCGCCACCGCTCAGTTCGTCGACCTGCCTGGCGGCAACACCGAGTTTGCGGCCTTCGCCGACGGCAACCACCAGGGTGGCGGTTTTCAACGTTTCTGGGCTAACGCTTTTTACAACCAGTTCCATGTCCGGATCCCTGAATGAATGGTCAACACGCAGGCGTTCGACGGTGCCCGCCGTCGCCTGCTTATAGAGAGAAGAGGCGCAGGCCAGTGCCTGCGACAGAGGCGGCAGTTTGAACCTCGCTCACCGCGCCTGACAACCCTCGGTTGTACGATCTTCAACGGATTGCACGCTTGCGTGAGTGTGCGCAGTGACAGGCGCCCTCAATCACAGGATAATGCCGCATCTTTTTTCGACGGCTCTGCCTTGCGGGCCCGTCGATACGTTTGCTTGTTTGGCCGCCTTAGCCTGACAACCCTGGAGTGTCTGGTTTGATCGTCTTCCGTTATCTGTCCCGCGAAGTCCTGTTGACCCTGAGTGCGGTAAGCGCCGTGCTGCTGGTCATCATCATGAGCGGTCGCTTCATCAAATACCTTGCCCAGGCCGCCGCAGGCCAGCTCGATCCGGGATCGCTGTTCCTGATCATGGGCTTCCGTCTGCCGGGCTTCCTGCAACTGATCCTGCCGCTGGGCCTGTTTCTCGGGATCCTGCTGGCGTACGGCCGGTTGTACCTGGAAAGCGAGATGACCGTGCTCTCGGCCACCGGCATGAGCCAGCAGCGTCTGTTTCGCATGACTCTGTTTCCGGCCACCTTGGTGGCGCTGGTGGTTGCATGGCTGAGCCTGAGCCTGGCCCCGCAAGGCGCCAACCAGTTCCAGCTGCTGCTGAACAAGCAGGACGCCCTGACCGAGTTCGACACCCTCGAGCCCGGCCGCTTCCAGGCCCTGCGCGACGGTACGCGGGTGACCTACACCGAAACCCTGAGCGATGATCGGGTCAATCTTGGCAGCGTGTTCATCTCGCAGAAGAACCTCGGCGCCAACCAGAAAGATCGCGGGATTTCCGTACTGGTGGCGGAAAAGGGGCGTCAGGAAGTGCGTCCCGACGGCAACCGCTACCTGATCCTCGACAACGGCTTCCGCTACGACGGCAGCCCGGGTCAGGCCAACTACCGCGCCATCCACTACGAAACCTACGGCGTGCTGCTGCCCAAGCCGGATGTCAGCGAGGAAGTCACCGACCGTGACGCCATGCCGACCTCGTCCCTGCTGGGCAGCGACGACATTCGCTCGAAAACCGAACTGCAATGGCGCCTGTCGCTGCCGTTGCTGGTGTTCATCGTGACCCTGATGGCGGTGCCGCTGTCGCGGGTCAATCCGCGTCAGGGGCGTTTCCTCAAGCTGCTGCCGGCGATTCTTCTTTATATGGCTTACCTGACCATCCTGATTGCCGCCCGCGGCGCCCTCGAGAAAGGCAAGATTCCACCGGCGCTCGGCTTGTGGTGGGTCCACGCGATCTTCCTGGTCATCGGCCTCGGCCTGCTGTACTGGGAGCCTCTGCGCCTGAAACTGGCGAGCCGTCGCAGCGCAGCGCTGGAGGTGGCCCGTGGTTAAACTCGACCGCTACATCGGCAGCAGCGTGTTCATGGCGATCATCGCAGTGCTGGCGATCATTCTCGGCCTGGCAACCTTGTTTGCGTTCATCGACGAGATGGGCGACGTCAGTGACACCTACACCTTGGTCGACGTTCTGAGCTTCGTGCTCCTGACCGCGCCGCGTCGGCTCTACGACATGCTGCCGATGGCGGCGCTGATCGGTTGCCTGATCGGCCTCGGCAGTCTGGCGAGCAGCAGCGAACTGACCGTGATGCGCGCAGCCGGTGTGTCCATCGGGCGCATCGTCTGGGCGGTGATGAAGCCGATGCTGGTGCTGATGCTGGCCGGCGTGCTGATCGGCGAGTACGTGGCACCGGCCACCGAAAGCATGGCCCAGGCCAACCGTTCGCTGGCGCAAGGCAGCGGCGACGCGCAAAGCGCCAAGCACGGCATGTGGCACCGTCAAGGCGAGGAGTTCATTCACATCAACTCCGTACAGCCCAACGGTCGCCTGTACGGCGTGACCCGTTATCACTTCGACAAAGAGCGTCACCTGCTGAGCTCGAGCTTCGCCAAACGCGCCGAGTTCGACACCGATCACTGGCAGCTGACCGACGTGACCACCACCAAATTCCACGAGCGCAGCACTGAAGTGGTCAATACGCCGGTCGAGCGCTGGGATGTCTCGCTGAGCCCGCAATTGCTGAGCACCGTGGTGATGGCGCCGGAATCGCTGTCGATCACCGGTCTGTGGGGTTACATCCACTATCTGGCCGATCAGGGCCTGAGCAACGGTCGTTACTGGCTGGCATTTTGGGTCAAGGTGTTGCAGCCGTTGGTGACCGCCGCGCTGGTGCTGATGGCGATTTCCTTCATCTTCGGTCCGTTGCGTTCGGTGACTCTCGGTCAGCGGGTTTTCACCGGTGTGCTGGTGGGCTTCACCTTCCGCATCGTTCAGGATCTGCTGGGTCCATCCAGTCTGGTCTTCGGCTTCTCGCCGCTGTTCGCGGTGCTGGTGCCGGCTGGCGTGTGTGCGCTGGCGGGTGTCTGGCTGTTGCGTCGAGCCGGTTGATGAACAAGGTTTCACCCACGCTTTAGCCTTGAAAACGCCTCGGTCATCAGATCGGGGCGTTTTTGCATGCAATCAGGGTGACAGGCGAACGTGACGCTTGCGCCGTGTATCAGGTACAATTCCCGGCTATTTTTCGGCGGGCCAAGCCTGCAGCCTTTTTGAGTGTTGATCCGTGAGTGATTTGAGTCATATCCGCAATTTCTCCATCATCGCCCACATTGACCATGGCAAGTCGACGCTGGCTGACCGTTTCATCCAGATGTGCGGTGGCCTGGCCGAGCGTGAAATGGAAGCCCAGGTACTGGATTCCATGGATCTGGAGCGCGAACGCGGGATCACCATCAAGGCCCACAGCGTTACCCTCTATTACAAGGCCAAAGACGGCGTCACCTACCAGCTGAACTTCATTGACACCCCGGGCCACGTCGACTTCACCTACGAAGTCAGCCGTTCCCTGGCCGCGTGTGAAGGTGCGCTGCTGGTGGTCGATGCGGGGCAGGGCGTTGAAGCCCAGTCCGTGGCCAACTGCTACACCGCTATCGAGCAGGGCCTCGAGGTCATGCCGGTCCTGAACAAGATCGACCTGCCACAGGCCGAGCCTGATCGCGTCAAGGACGAGATCGAGAAGATCATCGGCATCGACGCCACCGACGCCGTCACCTGCAGCGCCAAGACCGGCCTGGGTGTCGACGAAGTGCTCGAGCGTCTGGTCGCCACCATTCCCGCGCCGACCGGCAATATCGAAGATCCGCTGCAAGCGTTGATCATCGACTCCTGGTTCGACAACTACCTGGGCGTTGTTTCCCTGGTGCGCGTGCGTCATGGCCGTGTGAAGAAGGGCGACAAGATCCTAGTCAAGTCCACCGGCAAGGTGCACCTGGTCGACAGCGTCGGCGTGTTCAACCCGAAACACACCGCCACCGCTGACCTGAAGGCCGGCGAAGTGGGCTTCATCATCGCCAGCATCAAGGACATTCACGGTGCGCCGGTCGGTGACACCCTGACCTTGAGCTCCACCCCGGACGTTCCGGTGCTGCCAGGTTTCAAACGCATCCAGCCGCAGGTTTACGCCGGTCTGTTCCCGGTCAGCTCCGACGACTTCGAAGACTTCCGCGAAGCGCTGCAGAAGCTGACCCTGAACGACTCGTCGCTGCAATACACCCCGGAAAGCTCCGACGCACTGGGCTTCGGCTTCCGTTGCGGCTTCCTCGGCATGTTGCACATGGAGATCATCCAGGAGCGCCTGGAGCGCGAATACGACCTGGACCTGATCACCACGGCGCCGACGGTAATCTTCGAACTGGTGCTGAAAACCGGTGAAACGATTTACGTCGACAACCCGTCGAAGTTGCCGGACGTCTCGTCGATCGAAGACATGCGCGAGCCAATCGTGCGCGCCAACATCCTGGTACCGCAGGAGCATCTGGGCAACGTCATCACCCTGTGCATCGAGAAACGCGGTGTGCAGGTCGACATGCTGTTCCTCGGCAATCAGGTGCAAGTGACCTACGACCTGCCGATGAACGAAGTGGTGCTGGACTTCTTCGATCGTCTGAAATCCACCAGCCGCGGCTATGCTTCGCTGGACTACCATTTCGATCGTTACCAATCGGCTAATCTGGTGAAACTGGACGTGCTGATCAACGGCGACAAGGTCGACGCTCTGGCGCTGATCGTGCACCGTGACAATTCGCACTTCAAAGGTCGCCAGTTGACCGAGAAGATGAAAGAACTGATTCCTCGTCAGATGTTCGACGTGGCCATCCAGGCTGCCATTGGCGGTCAGATCGTCGCTCGGACAACCGTCAAGGCACTCAGAAAGAACGTATTGGCCAAGTGCTACGGCGGCGACGTCAGCCGCAAGAAAAAACTGCTTGAGAAGCAGAAGGCCGGTAAGAAACGCATGAAACAGGTCGGCAACGTGGAAATTCCACAAGAAGCCTTCCTCGCCGTGCTCAGGTTGGAATAGTCAGGTCCTATGTCACTAAATTTCCCGCTGTTGCTGGTCATTGCCGTGTTCGTCTGCGGTCTGTTGGCGTTGCTCGATCTGTTGATCCTGGCACCGCGTCGGCGTGCCGCCATCGCCTCCTATCAGGGCAGCGTCAGCCAGCCTGATGTGGTGGTGGTCGAGAAGCTGAACAAGGAACCGCTGCTGGTCGAGTACGGCAAGTCGTTCTTCCCGGTGCTGTTCATCGTGCTGGTGCTGCGTTCGTTCCTGGTGGAACCGTTCCAGATTCCGTCCGGCTCGATGAAACCGACCCTGGACGTTGGCGACTTCATTCTGGTGAACAAGTTTTCCTACGGGATCCGTTTGCCGGTGATCGACAAGAAGATCATCGAAGTCGGTGACCCGCAGCGCGGCGATGTGATGGTGTTCCGCTACCCGAGCGACCCGAACGTCAACTACATCAAGCGTGTGGTCGGCCTGCCGGGCGACACCGTGCGGTACACCGCCGACAAGCGCCTGTTCGTCAACGGCGAGTCGATTGCCGAACAACTGGTCGGCTCCGAGCCGGGCACGCTGGGCAGCGCGGAACTCTACAAGGAAAAACTCGGCGTCGCCGAGCACCTGATCCGCAAGGAAATGAGCCGCTACCGCGCCACACCGGACCATACCTGGACCGTGCCGGCCGGGCATTACTTCATGATGGGCGACAACCGCGACAACTCGAACGACAGTCGCTACTGGGATGATCCGAACATTCCCAAGGATCTGCTGGGCATGGTTCCCGACCAGAACATCGTCGGCAAGGCCTTCGCGGTCTGGATGAGCTGGCCGGAACCGAAACTCAGCCACCTGCCGAACTTCTCGCGGGTCGGCCTGATCAAGTAAACAAACACGGCGCTGTTGACCACAGCGCCGAATGCATTTCTGGCGTCGGCACAACCGGCTCCGGGGCATGAAGCCACGATATTCAGGACGTCATTTTTGAACACAGCGTTAATTGTCCCAGGCCTGCGCCGTATCCCGGCGATGGCGGTGGAATCCAGCCACGAACTCAGCGTGGGTAAACCGTGAGCGTTTCTCTAAGCCGCCTCGAGCGTCAGCTCGGTTACACTTTCAAGGACCAGGAACTGATGGTCCTGGCCCTTACGCACCGCAGCTTTGCCGGACGCAACAACGAGCGTCTGGAATTCCTCGGCGATGCGATCCTCAACTTTGTTGCCGGCGAAGCCTTGTTCGACCGTTTCCCGCTGGCTCGCGAAGGCCAGTTGTCGCGTTTGCGCGCACGGCTGGTAAAAGGTGAGACGCTGGCGGTGCTGGCCCGCGGTTTCGATCTGGGCGATTACCTGCGTCTGGGTTCGGGCGAGTTGAAGAGCGGCGGTTTCCGTCGCGAGTCGATTCTGGCCGACGCCCTGGAAGCGCTGATCGGTGCGATCTACCTCGACGCCGGCATGGAAGTCGCCCGCGAGCGCGTACTGGCCTGGCTGGCCGGCGAGTTCGAAGGTCTGACGCTGGTCGATACCAACAAGGATCCGAAGACCCGCCTGCAGGAATTTTTGCAATCGCGTGGCTGCGAACTGCCGCGCTACGAAGTGGTGGATATCCAGGGCGAGCCGCACTGTCGTACCTTCTTCGTCGAGTGCGAAGTTGTCCTATTGAATGAAAAAAGCCGGGGTCAGGGTGTGAGCCGTCGTATTGCCGAACAGGTAGCGGCCGCTGCAGCACTGATTGCCCTGGGTGTGGAGAATGGCAATGACTGATACAAACGCAACTCGCTGTGGCTATGTTGCCATCGTCGGCCGTCCCAACGTGGGCAAGTCCACGCTGCTGAACCACATCCTCGGCCAGAAGCTCGCGATCACCTCGCGCAAGCCGCAGACCACTCGCCACAACATGCTCGGGATCAAGACCGAGGGCGACGTGCAGGCGATCTACGTCGACACCCCCGGCATGCACAAGGGTGGCGAAAAAGCCCTGAACCGTTACATGAACAAGACCGCTTCGGCGGCGTTGAAAGACGTCGACGTGGTGATCTTCGTGGTCGACCGCACCAAGTGGACCGAAGAAGACCAGATGGTGCTGGAGCGCGTGCAGTACGTGACCGGCCCGCTGATCGTCGCGCTGAACAAGACCGACCGCATCGAAGACAAGGCCGAGCTGATGCCGCATCTGTCGTGGTTGCAGGAACAGCTGCCGAACGCGCAGATCATTCCGATCTCGGCGCAACACGGGCACAACCTCGATGCGCTGGAAAAGGTCATCGCCGATCATCTGCCGGAGAACGATCACTTCTTCCCGGAAGACCAGATCACTGACCGCAGCAGCCGCTTCCTCGCCGCCGAACTGGTGCGCGAGAAGATCATGCGCCAGCTCGGCGCCGAGCTGCCGTACCAGATCACTGTGGAAATCGAAGAGTTCAAGCAGCAGGGTGCGACGCTGCACATCCATGCGCTGATCCTCGTCGAGCGTGACGGCCAGAAGAAAATCATCATTGGCGACAAGGGCGAGCGCATCAAGCGCATCGGCACCGAGGCGCGCAAGGACATGGAGCTGCTGTTCGACTCCAAGATCATGCTCAATCTGTGGGTCAAGGTGAAGGGCGGCTGGTCCGACGACGAGCGTGCGCTGCGTTCGCTGGGTTACGGCGACCTGTAAGCGCTGATCCCGAGAACACCGATACCCACTGTGGGAGCGAGCCTGCTCGCGATAGCGGTATTTCAGTCGACATCCTTGTTGTCTGATACACCCTCATCGCGAGCAGGCTCGCTCCCACAGTAGTTTTGGGTTTGTGTGTAAAACTGCGTTTCGTCATCGAGAACTCAATGTCGCAAAGCCCGCCTCCCGCCCAACCCGCCTACGTCCTCCACTCCCGCGCCTACCGCGAAACCAGCGCATTGGTGGACTTCCTCACGCCGCAAGGTCGGCTGCGGGCGGTGTTGCGCAGTGCGCGGGGCAAGGCCGGGACATTGGCGCGGCCATTCGTGCCGCTGGAAGTGGAGTTTCGCGGCAAGGGTGAGTTGAAGAACGTCGGGCGCATGGAGAGTGTCGGCAACGCAACGTGGATGGTCGGCGAGGCGCTGTTCAGCGGCCTGTATCTCAATGAACTGTTGATTCGCCTGCTGCCCGCCGAAGATCCGCACCCGGCGGTGTTCGATCATTACGCCGCGACCTTGCTGGCATTGGCCGAAGGCCGGCCGCTGGAACCGTTGCTGCGTTCTTTCGAATGGCGGCTGCTCGACGACCTTGGTTATGGCTTTTCCCTGAATACCGACATCAACGACGAGCCTGTCGCTGCGGACGGTCTCTATCGCTTGCAGGTGGATGCCGGACTCGAACGGGTCTACCTGCTGCAACCCGGTCTGTTCAACGGCACCGAACTGCTGGCCATGGCCGAAGCCGACTGGTCGGCCCCAGGCGCGTTGTCCGCCGCCAAGCGCTTGATGCGACAAGCGCTGGCCGTGCATCTGGGCGGTCGTCCCTTGGTCAGTCGCGAGCTGTTTCGCAAGCCCTGATCTCACCGTATGCTGTGCGCCGAATCTTTCCATTCAGGAGCGCATCCGTGACCACCAGCAATCGCATTCTTCTTGGCGTGAACATCGACCACGTCGCCACCCTGCGTCAGGCCCGTGGCACGCGCTATCCGGATCCGGTCAAGGCTGCGCTGGACGCGGAAGAGGCGGGCGCCGATGGCATCACCGTGCATCTGCGCGAAGATCGCCGGCACATTCAGGAGCGCGACGTGCTGCTGCTCAAGGACGTGCTGCAAACCCGCATGAACTTCGAAATGGGCGTCACCGAAGAAATGATGGCGTTCGCCGAACGCATTCGCCCGGCGCACATCTGCCTGGTGCCGGAAACCCGTCAGGAATTGACCACCGAAGGCGGTCTGGATGTGGCGGGGCAGGAAGAGCGGATCAGGGCGGCTGTCGAGCGTCTGTCGAAGATCGGCAGCGAGGTATCGCTGTTCATTGACGCCGACGAGCGGCAGATCGCTGCGTCGAAGCGCGTCGGTGCCCCGGCTATCGAGCTGCACACCGGGCGTTACGCCGATGCCGAAACACCAACCGAAGTGGCTGAAGAGCTCAAGCGTGTGGCGGACGGCGTGGCCTTCGGTCTGGCCCAGGGCCTGATCGTCAATGCCGGCCATGGCCTGCACTATCACAACGTCGAGGCGGTTGCCGCAATCAAGGGCATCAACGAGCTGAACATCGGTCACGCACTGGTGGCGCACGCGTTGTTCGTCGGCTTCAAGTCGGCGGTGTCGGAGATGAAGGCGTTGATTCTGGCGGCTGCCAAACACTAAGTTTCAACATCCTGTGGGAGCAAACTTGCTCCCACATTTGTATTGGGGATGGGTTAAAGCGGGGCGGGCTCTTGAGCCGGTTTCGATTTATCGATCCCCGGCACATGCAGGTTGCCCTCGGCCACTTGATCGCCTTCAAGCTGCGGCTGGGTCACCCACGTCAGGATGTCGTAGTAGCGACGGATGTTCGCCACGAAATGCACCGGTTCGCCGCCCCGGGCGTAGCCGTAGCGGGTCTTGCTGTACCACTGCTTCTGCGACAGGCGCGGCAGGATCTTTTTCACATCCAGCCACTTGTCCGGGTTCAACCCTTCCTTGGCCGCCAGTTTGCGCGCGTCATCCAGATGACCGCTGCCGACGTTGTAGGCCGCCAGAGCAAACCAGGTGCGATCCGGTTCCTGGATCGACTCGTCGAGCTGATCCTTCATGTAGGCCAGGTACTTGGCGCCGCCCATGATGCTCTGCTTCGGATCGAGGCGGTTGGACACGCCCATAGCCTGGGCGGTGTTCTGGGTCAGCATCATCAGCCCGCGCACGCCGGTCTTCGAGGTGACGGCCGGTTGCCACAGCGATTCCTGATAACCGATCGCCGCCAGCAGGCGCCAGTCGACTTTCTCTTTCTTGGCGTAGGCCTTGAAGTGCTGTTCGTATTTGGGCAGCCGCTGCTGCAAGTGCTGGGCGAAGGTGGTAGCGCCCATGTAGCCGAGGACGTCGACGTGGCCGTAATAGCGGTCTTTCAGACGTTGCAGGGTGCCGTTCTTCTGCACCTTGTCCAGATAACTGTTGATCTCGTTGAGCAGGCTGTTGTCTTCGCCGGCGGCCACGGCCCAGCTCTGGCTGCGCGCGTCGCCGAGGTCGAAGGCCACGCGGATGTTGGTGAAATACACCTGGTTCATCGCCACTTCGTTGGAATCGACCAGGGTCAGGTCGATCTGACCTTCATCGACCATGCGCAGCAGGTCGACCACTTCAACGGCGTCGGATTCTTCGTACTGGATGCCAGGATATTTCTGTTTCAGCTCCGCCAGTTGTTCGGCATGGGTGCTGCCCTTGAGCACCATGATCTTCTTGCCCACCAGATCGCCGGCGTCGGTAGGACGAGATTGGCCGTTGCGATAGATGATCTGCGGGGTGACTTCGAGGTAGGAGCGGGAGAAACGCACCTGTTTCTTGCGCTGTTCGCTGCTGACCAGGCCGGCGGCGGCCAGTACCGGGCCGTTCGGCTTGCCGACCTGGTTGAACAGGTCGTCGAGGTTGTCGGCGGTTTCAATCTTCAGCTCGACCCCCAAATCGTCGGCGAAGCGCTTCACCAGCTCGTATTCGAAGCCGGTTTCACCGCTGCGATCCTGAAAGTAGGTGGCGGGGCTGTTTCGGGTGACCACCCGCAGCACGCCATCCTCCTTTACGCGCTCGAGTGTGTTGGGTTTATCAACACAGCCACTGAGCATCAGGAAGAGTCCGGTAGCGATCAGCCATTTGGCGTACCGCGGACGCAAAGCCGTTGGGGAAAACATGTGCGCAGTATACGCAAAGGACAACGGGCGCCATATCTCGACAGTTGCGGGGTTGTCTGCTAGGGATCACAAAACCGCTCGAAACCCCGCAGGAATGGGCCCGAAAGGCATTTTGTGACAGAAAAAATAACCCGCGTTCCAACACCCCATAAATTTGACCCTCAAGGCAGGAACACCACTCGACATCCGGGTGCAACCGTGCGTAGCGTTTCGGGTGATGTTGAGGGCGGTTTAGGCTAGAATGCACGGCCTCAAAGCACACCCCTTCCCGAGGCTGTCCCGAAGATGTTGATCCTGCGCGGCGCTCCTGCCCTTTCTGCCTTTCGCCACAGCAAACTCCTTGAGCAACTGAGCCAGAAGGTTCCGGCTGTCAGTGGCTTGTATGCTGAATTCGCTCACTTCGCCGAAGTCACCGGCGTCCTGACCGGCGACGAACAGCAGGTGCTTGCGCGCCTTCTGAAGTACGGTCCAAGCGTTCCGGTTCAAGAGCCGACCGGTCGTCTGTTCCTGGTGTTGCCGCGTTTCGGCACCATCTCGCCATGGTCGAGCAAGGCCAGCGACATCGCCCGCAACTGCGGCCTGAGCAAGATCCAGCGCCTGGAGCGCGGCATCGCGTTCTACGTGGCCGGTCAGTTCAGCGAAACCGAAGCGCAGCAGATTGCAGACGTACTGCATGACCGCATGACGCAGATCGTTCTGGCCAACCTCGAGCAGGCTGCCGGTCTGTTCAGCCACGCCGAACCGAAGCCGCTGACCGCCATCGACATCCTCGGCGGCGGTCGCGCCGCACTGGAAAAAGCCAACGTCGAACTGGGCCTGGCCCTGGCCGAAGACGAGATCGACTACCTGGTCAACGCCTTCAACGGCCTCAAGCGCAACCCGCACGACATCGAACTGATGATGTTCGCCCAGGCCAACTCCGAGCACTGCCGTCACAAGATCTTCAACGCCAGTTGGGATATTGACGGCGAGAGCCAGGAAAAAAGCCTGTTCGGCATGATCAAGAACACCTATCAGATGCACAGCGAAGGCGTGCTGTCCGCTTACAAGGACAACGCTTCGGTGATCGTCGGCAACGTTGCCGGCCGCTTCTTCCCGGATCCGGAAACCCGCCAGTACGGCGCGGTGCAGGAGCCGGTGCACATCCTGATGAAGGTTGAAACCCACAACCATCCGACCGCGATCGCTCCGTTCCCGGGCGCGTCCACCGGTTCCGGTGGCGAGATCCGCGACGAAGGTGCAACCGGTCGTGGCGCCAAGCCGAAAGCCGGCCTGACCGGTTTCACCGTGTCGAACCTGCAAATCCCTGGCTTCGAACAGCCGTGGGAAGTGCCGTACGGCAAGCCTGAGCGCATCGTCAACGCGCTGGACATCATGATCGAAGGCCCGCTGGGCGGCGCCGCGTTCAACAACGAATTCGGCCGTCCGGCCCTGACCGGTTACTTCCGTACCTTCGAACAGTCGATCACCACTCCGCACGGTGACGAAGTTCGCGGTTACCACAAGCCGATCATGCTGGCTGGTGGCATGGGCAACATCCGTGAAGAGCACGTCAAGAAAGGCGAGATTCTGGTCGGCTCGAAGCTGATCGTCCTCGGCGGCCCGGCGATGCTGATCGGTCTGGGCGGCGGCGCTGCTTCCTCCATGGCTACCGGCACCAGCTCGGCGGATCTGGACTTCGCTTCGGTTCAGCGTGAAAACCCTGAAATGGAACGTCGCTGCCAGGAAGTCATCGACCGTTGCTGGCAGCTGGGCGACAAGAACCCGATCAGCTTCATCCATGACGTGGGTGCGGGCGGTCTGTCCAACGCCTTCCCGGAACTGGTCAACGACGGCGACCGCGGTGGCCGATTCGAACTGCGCAACATTCCAAACGACGAGCCGGGCATGGCCCCGCACGAAATCTGGTCCAACGAATCCCAGGAACGTTACGTTCTGGCGGTCGGTCCGGCCGACTTCGAGCGCTTCAAGGCGATCTGCGAACGTGAGCGTTGCCCGTTTGCCGTTGTCGGCGAAGCCACTGCCGAGCCGCAACTGACCGTGACCGACAGCCACTTCGGCAACAACCCGGTGGACATGCCACTGGAAGTGTTGCTGGGCAAGGCGCCGCGCATGCACCGTTCGGTGGTTCGCGAAGCCGAGCTGGGCGATGACTTCGATCCGTCGAACCTCGACATCGGCGAAAGCATCGAGCGCGTTCTGCACCACCCGGCCGTGGCAAGCAAAAGCTTCCTGATCACCATCGGCGACCGCACCATCACCGGCCTCGTGGCCCGTGACCAGATGGTCGGCCCTTGGCAGGTTCCGGTGGCCGACGTAGCCGTCACCGCCACCAGTTTCGACGTCTACACCGGTGAAGCGATGGCGATGGGCGAGCGCACTCCGCTGGCGCTGCTGGACGCTCCGGCGTCGGGCCGCATGGCCATCGGCGAAACCATCACCAACATTGCCGCCTCGCGCATCAACAAGCTCTCCGACATCAAACTGTCGGCGAACTGGATGTCCGCTGCCGGTCACCCGGGCGAAGACGCGCGTCTGTACGACACCGTGAAAGCGGTCGGCATGGAACTGTGCCCTGAGCTGGGCATCACCATTCCGGTCGGCAAGGACTCGATGTCCATGGCCACCCGCTGGAACGACAACGGCGAAGACAAGACCGTCACCTCGCCGATGTCCCTGATCGTGACCGGTTTCGCGCCAGTGGCTGACATCCGTCAGACCCTGACCCCGGAACTGCGCATGGACAAGGGCACCACCGACCTGATCCTGATCGACCTCGGTCGCGGCCAGAACCGTATGGGCGCTTCGATCCTCGCGCAGGTTCACGGCAAGCTCGGCAAGCAGGCTCCGGACGTCGACGACGCCGAAGACCTGAAAGCTTTCTTCGCCGTGATCCAGGGCCTCAACGCCGACGGTCACCTGCTGGCTTACCACGACCGTTCCGACGGTGGTCTGCTGACCTCCGTGGTGGAAATGGCTTTCGCCGGCCACTGCGGTCTGAGCCTGAACCTGGACAGCGTTGCCGAAAGCTCCGCTGAAATCGCCGCCATCCTGTTCAACGAAGAACTGGGTGCTGTGATCCAGGTTCGCCAGGACGCCACCCCGGACATCCTCGCCCAATTCAGCGCGGCCGGTCTGGGCGACTGCGTTTCGGTGATCGGTCAGCCGATCAATAACGGCCAGATCAACATCACCTTCAACGGTGACACCGTGTTCGAAGGCCAGCGTCGTCTGCTGCAACGTCAGTGGGCCGAGACCAGCTACCAGATCCAGCGTCTGCGTGACAACGCCGACTGCGCCGAGCAAGAGTTCGATGCGCTGCTGGAAGAAGATAACCCGGGCCTGAGCGTCAAGCTGAGCTACGACGTCAACCAGGACATCGCCGCGCCTTACATCAAGAAAGGCATCCGCCCACAGGTTGCGGTACTGCGTGAGCAGGGCGTCAACGGTCAGGTGGAAATGGCGGCTGCGTTCGACCGCGCCGGTTTCAACGCGACCGACGTGCACATGAGCGACATTCTGGCCGGCCGCGTCGACCTGAACGAGTTCAAGGGTCTGGTGGCCTGCGGTGGTTTCTCCTACGGCGACGTTCTCGGCGCCGGTGAAGGCTGGGCCAAGTCCGCACTGTTCAACAGCCGTGCCCGCGATGCGTTCCAGGGCTTCTTCGAGCGTAACGACAGCTTTACCCTCGGCGTGTGCAACGGTTGCCAGATGATGTCCAACCTGCACGAGCTGATCCCGGGCAGCGAGTTCTGGCCGCACTTCGTGCGCAACCGCTCCGAGCAGTTCGAAGCGCGCGTGGCGATGGTTCAGGTTCAGGAGTCGAACTCGATCTTCCTGCAGGGCATGGCCGGTTCGCGCATGCCGATCGCCATCGCTCACGGTGAAGGCCATGCCGAATTCGAAAGCGAAGAGGCACTGCTCGAAGCCGATCTGTCGGGTTGCGTGGCGATGCGTTTCGTCGACAACCACGGCAAGGTCACCGAAGCCTACCCGGCCAACCCGAACGGCTCGCCGCGCGGGATCACCGGCCTCACCAGCCGCGACGGTCGCGTGACGATCATGATGCCGCACCCGGAGCGGGTGTTCCGTGCTGTGCAGAACTCGTGGCGTTCGGAAGACTGGAACGAAGACGCACCCTGGATGCGTATGTTCCGTAACGCGCGTGTGTGGGTGAACTAAGCGCTGTGTACAAGCTCGCGTTTTTTGTTCCCGACAGTCATGTCGAGGTGGTCAAGGAGGCTGTATTCGCTGCCGGTGGTGGGCGGATCGGTGATTATGACCACTGTGCTTGGCAGGTGCTTGGATCTGGTCAGTTTCGGCCTTTGGACGGCAGTCAGCCGTTCATTGGTGAGGCGGGGCGGTTTGAGCGGGTCGAGGAGTGGAAGGTTGAGCTTGTTGTTGGCGATGAGTTGATTCGCGCGGTAGTGGCGGCTCTTAAGTTGAGCCATCCCTACGAGACGCCGGCTTATGAAGTGTGGCGGCTGGAGGATTTTTGATCTTCCTTGGCTACTGAAATGGAAAACCCGCTGAGAGTGATTTCAGCGGGTTTTTTGTTGTTTGGGTTTTGGGGTTTGGGTTGGGTGAATATCCGTTTCTTCGAGTGCGGCGGCTTATGGTTCCGCCCTTACGGCGGGTCACTTTGGCAAACGCCCCAAAGTAACCAAAGGTCTGGGCCCCTGCGTTCGGCACCTCGCTTTGGCTCGGTGTTCCTTCGTTCCGGGATTCATCCGGGGGCATCGCCTACGGTTTGCTTCGCTGCACCTCCTTTCGATGCATGCGGCTTCGCCGCACGGTCGCTGCGCTCCCACCCCCGGATAAATCCCTCCACTCAGCCTTCCGATGGGGCCGGCACGTCAAAAGCCTTACTCGAGCTAACGCTCATCGTGTTGAGTGGTGGGGAGCGAAAGCAGGAGCAGGAGCAGGAGCAGGAGCAGGAGCAAGGAGCAGAAGAAGGGGAGGAAGCAAAGGAAGTAGAGGAAGCACAATTCGAGTTGCATGCATTTTATAACCCGAGTTCACCTCGGTATGTCACGTCGGCGTACCTCTCCCAAACAACGCGGTCAGTCCCCTCTCCCTTCGGGAGAGGGTTAGGGTGAGGGGAATTCTGCGACCGTACAAAGATGCATCGAATCCCCCCAACCATCGATTCAGAGGTCGCCCTAAACCTTCGCACTCACCTCACTACGATTAACCAACCCCTCCAGCGCCGCACTCAAGCTCTGCGCCCGCTCGCCCACCAGCAAGTGCCACACGCCATCTTCCAGCGCGCTGACACCCAAACAGCCCAGCTCTTTCAATCGGCTTTCCGACAACACCTTGCCATCGGCCAGTTGCAGGCGAATCCGGCTCATGGCGATGCAGTCGAGTTGCAGCACGTTGTCG
The DNA here is from genome assembly GCF_039695385.1 of Pseudomonas sp. 9.2(2024). Lineage (NCBI taxonomy): Bacteria > Pseudomonadati > Pseudomonadota > Gammaproteobacteria > Pseudomonadales > Pseudomonadaceae > Pseudomonas > Pseudomonas sp. 9.2(2024). The sequence continues at coordinate 1,414,300 of NZ_CP155585.1, forward strand.
CTGCCGCCCAGGGCGCTCAGCCATTGCTGGGCCTGCGGTGCGGCTACCGCAACGGGCTCACTGGTTTCGACGACGGCGACAGGAGCAGCCACTACGGCTCGGCCCAATGCAGGCATCGCCAGGCGGATTTCGTCGGCAATGCTGTCGGCCATCGGCCCCACAACAACCTGCAAACTGCCGCCCTTGCCCGGACGTACCACGGCCATCGCGCCCAGAGCTTTCAAATCGGCATCGGAGGCTTTGTTGCGATCGACCATTTCCAGTCGCAGCCGCGTGGTGCATGCGCCGACGGTGACCAGATTTTCCGCGCCGCCGAGTGCCTTGATGTAAGCGCTTGCGCGTTCGTTTTCGGTCAGGACCGCTTTGTCGGCGGTGGCGACGTCTTCGCGTCCCGGGGTTTTCAGGTTGAAGCGGCGGATGCAGAAATCGAACACCGCGTAGTAGATGACCGCATAAACCAGTCCTACCGGTACCACCAGCCAGCCGTTGGTCGAGCGTCCCCAACCCAGCACCATGTCGATGAAACCGCCGGAGAAGGTGAAGCCCAGGTGGATGTTCAAGGCGTTGGTGATTGCCATCGACAATCCGGTCAGCAGCGCATGCAGCAGGAACAGCAGCGGTGCGAGGAACATGAAGGCGAATTCGATGGGTTCGGTGACGCCGGTGAGGAACGCGGTCAGGGCCATCGACAGGAAGATCCCGCCCATGACTTTGCGTCGCTCCGGCAGGGCGTTGCGGTACATCGCCAGGCAGGCGGCGGGGAGGCCGAAGATCATGACCGGGAACATACCGGTCATGAACTGGCCGCCTTTCGGGTCGCCGGCGAAGTAGCGGGACAGATCGCCGGTGACCAGTGCGCCGGTGGTTGGATCGGTGAAGTTGCCGAACACGAACCACGCCATGTTGTTGAGGATGTGGTGCAGGCCGGTGACGATCAGCAGGCGGTTGAACACGCCGAAGACGAACGCGCCAAAGCTGCCGCTTTCCATCAGCAGGGTGCCGAAGCTGTTGATGCCGTGCTGGATCGGCGGCCAGATGTAGCCGAACAGCACGCCCAGGCCGACCGCGCTGAAACCGGTGACGATGGGCACGAAGCGGCGGCCGCCGAAGAATGCCAGGTACTCCGGCAGCTTGATGTCTTTGAAGCGGTTGTACAGCGCGCCGGCCATCAGGCCGCTGACGATCCCGGCGAGCATGCCCATGTTGATGCTCGCATCGAGCACCTTGAGGGTGGAAATCATCACCAGGTAGCCGATCACCCCGGCGAGGCCGGCGGTGCCGTTGTTGTCCCGGGCGAAGCCGACCGCGATGCCGATGGCGAAGATCATTGCCAGGTTGGCGAAGATCACCTGGCCGGCGTCGTGGATGATCGCGATGTTCAGCAGGTCGGTGTCGCCCAGGCGCAGCAGCAGGCCGGCGATCGGCAGGATCGCGATCGGCAGCATCAGCGCGCGGCCGAGGCGTTGCAGGCCTTCGATGAAGAGTTGGTACATGGCGTTTGTCCTTGTTGTTTTTGTTAGCGCAGAGGCCAATGTTGATGACAGGCATGACGCACCGCGGCGGCGCTGCTCAGCTTGAGCAAGTCCCGGGCGAGGCGTTGGCATTCGGCTTCGTGCAGCTGGCGCACGCGGTCCTTGATTTCGCCGATCTGTACCGGGCTCACCGACAGTTCGCTCACGCCCAGGCCGATCAACACCGGCGTCGCCAGCGGATCGGAAGCCAGGGCGCCGCACACGCCGACCCAGCGTTTATGCACCGCCGCGCCTTCGCAGGTCATGGCGATCAGGCGCAGCAGCGCCGGGTGCAAGGCATCGACCCGTGCGGCGAGGCCGGCGTGGTCGCGGTCCATTGCCAGCGTGTATTGCGACAGGTCGTTGGTGCCAATGGACAGAAAGTCGGCGTGTTCGGCCAGTTGCTCGGCCTGCAATGCGGCGGCCGGGACTTCGATCATCACGCCGATTTCCGGACGTTGATTGATGCCCAGTTCCAGGCACAGCGCATCGACCCGTTGGCGGATGTGCAGCAGTTCGTCGACTTCGGTGACCATCGGCAGCAGGATCCGGCAACGCTGCAACGGGCTGACTTGCAGCAGTGCGCGCAGTTGCTGATCGAGGATTTCCGGGCGGGCCTGGGCCAGGCGAATGCCGCGCAGGCCGAGTACCGGGTTGGCTTCCACGGGCAGCGGCAGGTAGTCGAGTTGTTTGTCGCCGCCGACGTCGATGGTGCGGATGATCACTGACTTGTCGCCCATGGCATCGATCACCGCTTGGTAGGCGGTGCGCTGTTCTTCGACGTCCGGCGCGGTGTGGCGATCGACGAACAGGAACTCGGTGCGCAACAGGCCGACGCCGTCGGCGCCGTTGGCAAACGCATCCGCCGCTTCGTGGCTGGAGGCGACGTTGGCGACCACTTCGATAGCCACGCCGTTGCGGGTTTCCGCCGGCAGATGGGCCTGAGCTTGCTGGGCGTCGCGCCGTTGTTGGCGGTCGATTTGCGCCTGGCGGACTTCGGCCAGACGTTCGGCATTCGGCGTCAGTTCGAGGCGCCCGCCGTCGGCGTCGAGAACCACCGATTGGCCTTGCGTCTGATCGAGCAGCGCCGAGCCCAGTGCGACCATGCACGGCAGGCCTTTGCCCCGGGCCAGAATCGCCACGTGGGACGTTGCGCCCCCTTCGGCCATGCACAAACCGGCGACACCTTGTGCGCTCAGTTGCAGCAGGTCCGACGGCGTCAGTTCGTGAGCGGCGACGATGGCGCCGGCCGGCACGTCGTAATGCCAGGCCTCACCGAGCAGGGCGCGCAGCACCCGTTGCTTGAGGTCGCGCAGATCGTTGGCGCGTTCGGCCAGCAGCGGGCTGCCAGTGTTTTGCAGCACTTCGCATTGCGCGTCGATGGACCGGCTCCAGGCGTGAGTCGCCGCCGTGCCGATTTCGATCGATTGCCGGGCGGCGTCGAGCAGGGCCGGGTCTTCCAGCAAGGCCAGGTGCGCGGCGAAGATTGCTTCTTCGTCGGCATTGCGGTGTTTTTTTGCTTGTGCGAGGGTGCCGTCGATTTCGCTGCGGACCTGATTCAGCGCCGTGTCGAGGATCTGCAATTGTTGCTCGGGCTGATGATTGCCACTGTCCGCTGGCAGGCTGATCGCGTTCAAACGAAACAGCGGTCCGCCGACCAGACCCGGTGCGGCGCAAACACCGTGCAACACGCCAGCCTCGGCCGGGCGATTACGTGGGGTGGCGGCAACCGGTGCGGCGGCGTGATGATCCTCCGGCAGGGCGGTGGCCAGTGCGGTGAGCAAGGCTTGCAACGCAGCCTGTGCGTCCGGGCCCTGGCAACTGACCTGCACTTCGTCCTGTTCGCCAATCGCCAGGCCCATCAAACCGATGAGGCTGTTGCACGGCGCCGACTTGCCGGCGAAATGCACCTGCGAATGGCTTTTGAAACCTTGCGCGGTCTGGCGGATCAACGCCGCCGGGCGTGCATGCAGACCGCCGCGATGGGCGACCTGCACGTGACCGTGAACTTGCGGGCCGCCGAGTTCTTCTGTGTTCGCCGCTGCGCTGTGACGAGCGACGATGTGCAGCAGCGGTTCACCCACCTTCACCGTTTTCAGGGTGATGGGGCGCGCCTGGAAATCCTGGCTGTTGGTCAGGATCAGCAGGCTGACCAGGCTTTTGCACTGGCGGCCGACCTTGTCCAGGTCATAGCGCAGCAGCGGCTGGCCATTGCTGACCCGCGCGCCTTCCTTGACCAGCATCGAGAAGCCTTCGCCCTGCAACTCCACCGTGTCCAGACCAAGGTGCAGCAACAGCTCGGCGCCGTTGTCGGCGCGCACGGTCAGTGCATGGCCGGTGCGGGCGACGTGAATCACCACGCCGGCGCAGGGCGAATACAGGGTGTCGTTCAGCGGATCGATGGCAATGCCGTCGCCCATTGCGCCGCTGGCGAACACCGCGTCCGGGACTTTGGCGAGCGTGAGCACCGGGCCGCTGAGCGGGGCGCTTAAAGTCAGCTCTTTATTGTTGTTGTGCATGGCTCGGTCTCATCAGGAAAACGTTCGGTTCGGACTCAGTGCGTACGGGTGACTTTGCTCAGGTGTCGCGGCTGATCCGGGTCCATGCCACGGGCCACGGCCAGACCGGCTGCCATCACGTAGAAACTCTGGATCGCCAGGATCGGATCGAGGGCCGGGTGCTCGGCACGGCTCAGGGTCAGGTCGCGCTCGCTCACGTCATCCGGCGCAGCCAGCAGAACGCGGGCGCCGCGTTGGCGCATCTCGGCTGCGAGGCTCAGCAGGCCGGCCTGTTCGGCGCCGCGCGGGGCGAATACCAGTAGCGGGTAATGTTCGTCGATCAGGGCCATCGGGCCGTGGCGGACTTCGGCGCTGCTGAAGGCTTCGGCCTGGATCGCCGAGGTTTCCTTGAATTTCAGCGCGGCTTCCTGGGCAATGGCGAAACCGGCGCCACGGCCGATCACCATCAACCGCTCGCAATCGCGCAGGGCGTCGATGGCCAGGCTCCAGTCCTGTTGCGCGGCTTCGCGCAGGCCTTCGGGCAGAGCGTTGTGCGCTTCCAGCAATTCGCTGTCTTCTTTCCAGTGCGCGATCAGACGGGCGCTGGCGCTGAGGGTGGCGATGAAACTCTTGGTCGCGGCGACGCTGCTTTCGGTGCCGGCCAGCAACGGCAGGCTGAATTCACACGCGGCTTCCAGCGGCGAATCGGCGGCGTTGACCATCGACACGCTCAGGGCGCCACGTTTGCGCAGCAGACGCAGGCTGTTGACCAGATCCGGGCTCTGGCCTGACTGCGAGAAGGCGAACGCAACCTGACCGCTGACCTTCAACGGCGCCTGTTGCATGGTCACCACCGACATCGGCAACGACGCTACCGGAACGCCGAGTTGCTGCATGGTCAGGTAGGCGAAGTAGCTTGCCGCATGGTCGGAGCTGCCACGGGCAACGGTCATCGCCACTTGCGGCGGCTGACGGCGCAGGCGCCCGGCAATCTCTATCATTGGCGGGTCGAGCTGTTGCAGTTGGGCTTGCACGGCCTCGAACGAGGACAGCGCCTCCTCAAGCATTTTTGAAGTCAATGTCTTCTCCTTCGACCATGACGGCGGTCAGTGTGAGTGAGCGATCCAGCCGCACGCAGTCGGCCCAGGCGCCAGGTGCAAGGCGCCCGCGTTCGGTGATGCCGAGGTAGTCGGCGGGAAATTGCGAAAGACGTTGCGAGGCCTCGGCGATCGGCAGGCCGATCTTCACCAGATTGCGCAGGGCCTGATCCATGGTCAGGGTGCTGCCGGCCAGGGTGCCGTCGGGCAGGCGCACGCCGCCCAGGCATTTGGTGACGGTGTGGCTGCCGAGCTTGTACTCGCCATCGGGCATGCCGGCGGCAGCGGTCGAATCGGTGACGCAATACAGGCACGGAATCGAGCGCAGAGCCACGCGGATTGCGCCGGGATGCACGTGCAGCAAGTCCGGAATCAGTTCGGCGAATTTGGCATGGGCCAGCGCCGCGCCGACGATGCCCGGCTCGCGGTGATGCAGCGGGCTCATGGCGTTGTACAAGTGGGTGAAACTGGTGGCGCCGGCTTCGAGGGCGGCGACGCCTTCCTCGTAACTGCCGAGGGTGTGGCCGATCTGCATGCGGATGCCACGGCTGCTGAGTTCACGAATCAAGCCGTCATGGCCGGCGATTTCCGGCGCGATGGTGATCACCCGGATCGGCGCCAGTGCCAGATAGTCTTCGACTTCGGCCATCAACGCGGTGTGGGCAAAGTTCGGCTGGGCGCCGAGTTTGCCAGGATTGATGTACGGGCCTTCGAGGTGCACGCCGAGCACTCGGGCGGCACCTTTTGGACGCTGCTCGCAGAACTCGCCGACCTCCTTGAGCACGCTGGCAATCTCGGCACTCGGCGCGGTCATGGTGGTGGCCAGCAGCGAGGTGGTGCCAAAGCGCACGTGGGTCTTGGTGATGGTTTCGAAAGCGCTGGCACCTTCCATGATGTCCTTGCCGCCACCGCCGTGAACGTGCAGGTCGATGAAACCCGGCAGCAGATAAGGCAGGTCGTTGTTCGCCGGATCGCAAGGCACGCCTTCGATCGACACGACTCTGCCGTGTTCGTGGATCAGCCGGCCGCGAATCCAGCCGTCAGCGGTGAGGATGTTGTCTTCAGACATTTCGCTTCTCTCGTTTGGCCTGGCTGCTGATCAGCGGCGAAGCTCTGCAACAAAGTCGTAGTAGTCGTTGCGGCAATAGGTGTCGGTGACTTCGATCGGCGTGTTGTCTTCCAGGTAGCCGACCCGGGTCATCAGCAGCATCGCGGTGTCGGGGGCGATGCCGACGAGTGCGGCGAACTCGTCCGAGGCGTTGATCGCCTGGATGTGCTGCAAGGCGCGCACGATCGGTTTGCCGATGCTGTCGAGGTATTCGTAGAGGGAGTCGCCCACCACCTGTGGCTTGGGCATGATCGAGGCGGGCAGGGTGCTCATCTCGATGGCCATCACGGTGTCGTCGGCTTTGCGCAGGCGTTTCATGCGCGCGACCTTGTCGTTCGGCGACAGGCCGAGGCGGATCAGTTCTTCGTGGGTGGGCAGGGTGATTTCCCGCTCGAGCCATTGCGAGCTGGGCACGAAGCCCTTGAGGCGCAGCATTTCGCTGAAACCCGACAGACGCGACAGCGGTTGTTCGAGGCGTGGAGTGATGAAGGTGCCGGAACCTTGCAGGCGGCGGATCAGACCTTGATCGAGCAGGACTTCCAGCGCCTTGCGGGCGGTGACCCGGGAAATCCCCAGCATTTCGCTGAGATTGCGCTCCGAAGGCATCGCCTGTTCGGCTTTCCACTGGCCGGCATGGATCGCCGCTTCCAGGTTGCGCGCCAGTTGCAGGTACAGCGGCGTCGGCTGGGAGTCGTCAGGGCGCAGGGCGTGGAGGTCGTTCATGCAAGGCACTTCCGGAGCTGATATTGGTTTGTTGTCGCTCGCTGTTTCGGCGAAAACTAATACCACTTGCATACCATGTCAACGCAGCGGAAAGGCCTGTAGTCCTTTGGAATCGGGTGTTTCAGGGCGGGTGGCTTCAAGTGGTATTAGCGGTGGGCTATGGAAAGCAAAAGATCGCCGTCTGCGGCAGTTCTGGCGGGTGAAAGTGGTATCACCGTTCAGACGTTGCCGCAGGCTGCGATCTTTTGAATTTATTTTTTACGGGCGACCAATGGTCAGGAGAAAGGGCCGCTTCGCGGCCCATTGCAACAACTGCCTGGTTACGGAATCAGGGGCGGATTTCGATCATCGTGCCGTCCGGCACCAGGTTCCAGACTTCGCGCATGTCGACGTTGCGCATGGCGATGCAGCCATCGGTCCAGTCCAGGGTATGGAACAGTTGTTCCGGGTTGTCTTCGGAGTCCGGCGTGCCGTGGATCATGATCATGCCGCCAGGCTCGACGCCTTCGCGGCGGGCGCGGGCGGAGTCGCTGATGTTCGGGTAAGAGATGTGCATCGACAGGTTGAATTTGTCGCTGGTCTTGCGCCAGTCGATCCAATAGAAACCTTCCGGTGTGCGCTTGTCGCCCTCAATCAGTTTCGGGCCTTTTTTCGCGCCCTTGCCCAAGGAAATGCGATAGCTCTTGAGTGGCTTGCCGTCGGCAATCAACTGCAGCTGATGGGCCGATTTGAGCACCAGTACTTTTTCGATGAGCGGGGTGTTCGAAGGCGTCACGGTGGTCACGAATGACGCTTGGGAGACGGTGACGAACGACAGGCAGAACAGGGCAAGCAACCAGCGCATTGAAACGATTCCCCAGAAATGAAGCAGATACTTTATTTATAGATAGTGTGCAGGCGCTGTCGCGGGCTGCGTTAGCCGGTTATCGGCCGGCCGCCGTCGAAATCAAGTGATGGCCGGTTGGGCGAGCGGCGGAATCGATTCGGAGCGAACCGGATAGACCTCGACGCGCCGGTCAGCGAAGAAACATTCCAAAGTACGGCCCACCGTACGGAAAGCCAGCTCGTCCCACGGAATGTCTTCCTCGTCGAACAGTTGCACTTCCAGGCTTTCGGGGCCGGCGGCGAAGTCCAGATCCGCCAGCTCGGCGCGGAAAAACACATGCACCTGACTGATATGTGGCACGTCGATCAGGGTGTAGATGCTCAGGTTGCGCACCCGGGCGCAGGCTTCCTCGGCGGTTTCGCGAATGGCGGCCTGTTCGATGGTCTCGCCGTTCTCCATGAACCCGGCGGGCAGCGTCCAGTAACCGAGGCGTGGCTCGATGGCGCGGCGGCACAGCAGGACTTTGGTGCCCCAGGTCGGCACGCAACCGGCCACGATATTGGGGTTCTGGTAGTGAATCGTCTGACAGCTGTCGCAGACGAATCGCAGCCGCGAGTCGCCTTCGGGAATGCGCTGGGTCACCGGGTTGCCGCACTGGCTGCAAAATTTCATGCTGGGGTTCCTGAATGCTGCGCCTATCTTGGCGTGCAGCGGTGTCAGTCGGCAAGTTGTCGTTTCGCGACATGACCGCCGTTCGGGGCTTGGGCGGTCGCAATGATTGGTGCATGATGCAGGGTAAGGCACCGATCGAGAACACTTATGCTGGACGAGCTACTGCACCGGGTAAGCAATCACACGCCGCGCACGCTGGAGACCGACACGCGTTTCCCCGAGGCCGCTGTCCTGGTGCCGATTACTCGCAGTGACGAACCCGAACTAGTCCTCACCCTGCGCGCCAGCGGGCTCTCGACCCACGGCGGCGAAGTCGCCTTCCCCGGAGGACGACGCGATCCCGAAGACCCGGACCTGGTGTTTACCGCGCTGCGTGAAGCCGAAGAGGAAATCGGCCTGCCGCCAGGACTGGTCGAAGTGATCGGTCCGCTCAGTCCGCTGATTTCCCTGCATGGCATCAAGGTCACGCCGTATGTCGGGGTGATTCCCGATTTTGTCGAATACCAGGCCAATGATGCCGAGATTGCTGCGGTGTTCAGCGTGCCGCTGGAGTTCTTCCGCAAGGATCCGCGCGAACACACCCATCGCATCGACTATCAGGGTCGCAGTTGGTACGTGCCGAGCTACCGTTACGGCGAATACAAGATCTGGGGGCTGACGGCGATCATGATCGTCGAGTTGATCAACCTGCTCTATGACGCCAAAATCAGCCTGCATCAGCCGCCTAAAAGCTTCATCAATACCTGAAGCCATCGCTCGAATGGCCAGCCATCGTGAGCCCTGAGGAAAACAAGATGAAATACCGCCTGGGCGACGCCCGTGTCGAAACCCATCCGCAGAGCTGGGTCGCCCCCAATGCCGTGCTGGTGGGCAAGGTCAAACTGGAAGAGGGCGCCAACGTCTGGTTCAACGCCGTGTTGCGCGGCGACAACGAACTGATCCTGATCGGCAAGAACAGCAACGTGCAGGACGGCACGGTGATGCACACCGACATGGGCTATCCGTTGACCATCGGCACCGGCGTGACCATTGGCCACAACGCCATGCTCCACGGCTGCACGGTCGGCGACTACAGCCTGATCGGCATCAACGCCGTCATCCTCAACGGCGCGAAAATCGGCAAGAACTGCATCATCGGCGCCAATTCGCTGATCGGCGAAGGCAAGGAAATTCCTGACGGTTCGCTGGTGATGGGCTCGCCGGGCAAGGTCGTGCGCGAACTCACCGAGCCGCAGAAGAAGATGCTCGAAGCCAGTGCCGCGCACTATGTGCATAACTCCCAGCGCTATGCGCGCGATCTGGTCGAGCAGGAAGAATGACAACCCCGGAAAGACCTGTCGCCTCGCCGTGCGTGAGCATTTGCGCGCTGGACGAAGACGACATTTGCACCGGTTGCCAGCGTACGGTCGAGGAGATCACTCGCTGGAGCCGGATGACGAATGATGAACGCCGGGTTGTCCTCGGGCTCTGTCATGAGCGGGCGAAGGCCAGTGGGCTGGTCTGGATGTTGCCGCCAAAATCGTGATCATTCTGAGAGTGCCCTCACCCTAACCCTCCCCCAGAGGGAGAGGGGACTGACCGAGGTGTCTTTCGCTATACGCCGACCTGAGCCATCGAGTCGAACTCAAGATTTGAAAAGCCCCCGATCTGCTCCCTTTCCCCCTCGCCCCCTTGGGGGAGAGGGTTGGGGTGAGGGGTGGCTCTTGATCTTCGGGTCCAGTAACCTGTGCGCCAAATTGACAGGTCACGCCCATGATTTTCCTCATCGCCTACATCAGCAGCGTCGTGCTGATCAACTTCGCCTTCTCCACCGCGCCGCACCTGGACATCATCTGGTCGGCCTGGGGCGGGCTGGTGTTCGTGCTGCGCGACATGGTGCAGATCCGCTTCGGCCACGGCGCGATTGTGGCGATGCTGGCGGCGCTGGTGCTGTCCTATGTCACGTCCGATCCGTCGATTGCACTGGCCAGCGCCACGGCATTCGCGGTCTCCGAGTGCATCGACTGGCTGGTGTTCACCATCACCAAGCGCCCGTTGCGCGACCGCTTGTGGATCAGTTCGGCGCTGAGCATTCCCCTCGATACCTTCATCTTCTTCGGCATGATCGACCTGCTGACGCCGCCGGTGCTCATCACCGCGCTGGCCTCGAAGTTCGCCGGTGTGACTGCGGTCTGGCTGATCATGGCCTGGCGCGAACGCAAACAGGCTGTCGCCGGCTGAAGCCAAACCCTCAGGTTCATGTAAAATGCCGCGCTTTCTCCCCATGGAAAGCGCGTCTGGCGTTGCTTTCCTCGATGATCCGCTTCTTTGAGGACCTGAGATGACCCGTATCGGAACTCCATTGTCGCCGACCGCGACCCGCGTATTGCTGTGTGGCTGTGGTGAGTTGGGCAAAGAAGTGGTGATCGAGCTGCAACGCTTGGGCGTTGAAGTGATCGCCGTTGACCGTTACGCCAATGCGCCGGCCATGCAGGTTGCCCATCGCAGCCACGTGATCAACATGCTCGACGGCGCCGCCCTGCGTGCAGTGATCGAAGCCGAGAAGCCGCACTTCATCGTGCCGGAAATCGAAGCCATCGCCACCGCGACTCTGGTCGAACTGGAAGCCGAAGGCTTCACCGTGATCCCGACCGCTCGCGCCGCGCAACTGACCATGAACCGCGAAGGTATCCGTCGCCTGGCCGCCGAAGAGCTGGACCTGCCGACTTCGCCGTACCACTTCGCCGACACCTTCGAGGATTACAGCAAGGCCGTTCAGGACCTGGGTTTCCCATGCGTCGTAAAACCGGTGATGAGTTCGTCGGGCAAGGGCCAGAGCCTGCTGCGCAGCGCCGATGACGTGCAGAAAGCCTGGGATTACGCCCAAGAGGGCGGTCGCGCCGGCAAAGGTCGCGTGATCATCGAAGGCTTCATCGATTTCGACTACGAAATCACTCTGCTGACCGTGCGTCATGTCGGCGGCACGACGTTCTGTGCGCCGGTCGGCCACCGTCAGGAGAAGGGCGACTATCAGGAATCCTGGCAGCCACAGGCCATGAGCCCGGTGGCGCTGGCTGAATCCGAGCGCGTTGCCAAAGCCGTGACCGAAGCGTTGGGGGGGCGTGGCCTGTTCGGCGTCGAGCTGTTCATCAAAGGCGATCAGGTGTGGTTCAGCGAAGTGTCGCCGCGTCCGCATGACACCGGTCTGGTAACCCTGATTTCCCAGGACCTGTCGCAGTTCGCCCTGCACGCCCGGGCGATCCTCGGCTTGCCGGTGCCACTGATCCGTCAGTTCGGCCCATCGGCTTCGGCGGTGATTCTGGTGGAAGGCCAGTCGACCCAGACCGCATTCGCGAACCTCGGTGCTGCACTGAGCGAACCGGATACCGCGCTACGTCTGTTCGGCAAGCCTGAAGTCAATGGTCAGCGTCGCATGGGTGTTGCACTGGCCCGTGACGAGTCGATTGAAGCCGCTCGCGCCAAGGCGACCCGTGCTTCTCAGGCGGTCGTTGTAGAGCTGTAATCTCGCAACCTGATCGCTCCCGCATCGGGCGGGAGCGATCAGGGCATTTACGACACCTGATTCAAATCGTTATTACGCGTTTCCTTCAGGCACAGCACAGCGATCAAGCTGAGCACCGCGGCCGCAGACACATACCCGCCGACGTAACTCAAACCACCCATCGCCACCAGTTTCTGCGCGAAGAACGGCGCCGCGGAGGCTCCGACAATGCCGCCGAGGTTGTAGGCTGCCGATGCACCGGTATACCGGACATGCGTCGGAAACAGTTCCGGCAGCAGCGCACCCATCGGGGCGAATGTCACCCCCATCAGAAACAGCTCGATGCACAGGAACAGCGCCACGCCCCAGGTCGATCCCTGAGTCAGCAGCGGCTCCATCAGAAACCCGGAGAGAATTGCCAACACACCGCCGACGATCAGCACCGGCTTGCGCCCGTAACGGTCACTTGCCCACGCCGACAAAGGCGTGGCAGCCGCCATGAACAGCACCGCAAAGCACAGCAGCCCGAGGAATGTCTCGCGGCTGTAACCCAATGTGGATACGCCGTAGCTCAGGGAAAACACCGTCGAGATGTAGAACAGTGCGTAGCAGACCACCATGGCGGCGGCGCCCAGCAGCGTCGGTGCCCAGTATTGGCTGAACAGCTCGACCAGCGGAACTTTCACTCGCTCCTGACGGGCGATGGCATTGGCGAACACCGGGGTTTCGTGGAGTTTGAGGCGCACGTACAGCCCGACCATCACCAGCACGGCGCTGAGCAGGAACGGAATCCGCCAGCCCCAGCTGCGGAACTGTTCGTCATTGAGCGTCATGGCCAAGGACAGGAACAGACCATTGGCGGCCAGAAAGCCAATCGAAGGGCCGAGCTGCGGGAACATGCCGAACCACGCCCGTTTACCTTTCGGGGCGTTTTCGGTGGCCAGCAGCGCCGCGCCGCCCCATTCGCCACCCAATCCCAGGCCCTGGCCGAAGCGCAGCACGCAAAGCAGGATCGGCGCCCAGGCCCCGATGCTGTCGTAACCCGGCAGCACGCCGATCAGCGTGGTGCAGACACCCATCAGCAGCAGCGAAGCCACCAAGGTCGATTTGCGCCCGATCCGGTCACCGAAGTGGCCGAACAGCGCCGAACCCAAAGGTCGGGCGAGGAAGGCGATGCCGAAGGTCAGGAATGCCGAGAGCATCTGCGCCGTGCCGGAAGTCTGCGGGAAAAACACCGGCCCGATCACCAGCGCAGCGGCGGTGGCGTAGACGTAGAAATCGTAGAACTCGATGGCCGTGCCGATGAAGCTCGCCGTGGCCACGCGGGTGGCGGAGTTGGTCGGTTGGGCAGGCGTGGTGTCGCTGTAAGCGGTACTGGTCGTCATGCGGTGATCCCTGACAGTCATGAGCTCCGTTGGAGCGAATTATTATGGTCGAACACCCAGGGATGTGGGATGAGGCGCGATCGCTGCTTCAGGTAGGAACAGTCGTCGGTGTGATGCGGATATTGCCGATGAACCGGCCGGAATTTGTCGGGTGCGGGGTAAGCACGCGGTTCGGCGGGGCTTGGGTAAGCCCCGCGATTATAGGAAGGTGGCTAACGATTGAACAAGAGGCTGCCTAGCGCGCCGTGGCCAGCGCCGGGGCCGAAGTGGTGTGCCAGATCAGGACTTTGCTCACCCGGTTCTCCTCGGTTTCGAGAATCTCCAGCCGGTAGCGGCCGATCTTCAGGCAGACCGCGCTTTCCGGGATGGTTTCCAGCGCTTCGGTTACCAGGCCATTGAGCGTCCGGGGGCCGTCGCTGGGCAGGTGCCAGCCCAGGCATTTGTTCAGTTCGCGAATCGACGCCGCGCCATCGATCACCATGCGACCATCGGCCTGTGGGTGGATGTGCGGATTGTCGAGGCTGTGCTCGCTTTCGAATTCGCCGACGATCTCTTCGAGAATGTCTTCCAGGGTGACGATGCCGAGGACTTCGCCGTACTCGTCCACCACCATGCCCAGACGCCGCTGCTGCTTGTGGAAGTTCAGCAGTTGCAGTTGCAGCGGGGTGCTTTCAGGGACGAAATACGGCTCGTAACTGGCCGCCAGCAACGCTTCGCGGGTCAGGCTGCCATTGTCCAGCAGGTGACGGATCTGCCGGGTGTTGAGCACCGCTTCGACCTGATTGATATCGCTGTGGAAGACCGGCAGGCGAGTGCGCCGGTTCTTGCGCAATTGCTCGATGATTTCTTCGATCGGATCGTCGAGGTTGATGCCGTCGACATCGCTGCGCGGCACCAGAATGTCGTTGACCGTGATGTTATCCAGCGCATGGATGCCTGAAACCGGGTGTGGGCGCACCGGATGATCCGGGTCGTCATGACGCTCCGTCGGCACATCATCTTCGCTCTGTTGCACCACCTGGGCCTTGCGAATGAACGGGCGCATCAGCAAAGCACTGATGCGGCTGAGCAACCAGGCAAGCGGGTAAACCACCTTCAGCGGGACCGCCAGCAGCGTATTGCCGAACGCCAACACCGCATCCGGATAACGCTGGGCGAGGGCGCGGGGGAAATAGTCGGCAAAGACAAGCAGCAGGGCGCCGGCACCGAGGCAAGCCGCCCAGGGGCCGTTTTCTTCGCAGAGAAAGATTGCCAGCAGCGTGGCCAGAATGACGGCGAGGGCGCGGCACAGAGTATTGCAGAGGATCAGGCTTTCGAGCGGGAAACTGAGCTTTGCCAGCGGCTTGTCGCTGGCGCGGGAGGCGGTGCGTTGCGCGAGCAGGTGCTGTTGCGCCGCTTCGACGGCGGTAAACAGCCCCGACCAGAGAATCAGCAGAACAAATACCGCGAGCATCGGCCCTATGGGCAAACCGTCCATTTATGCCGCCCGTCAGATGTGCAGGATGTATTCACGAACCAGTTTGCTGCCGAAATACGCGAGCATCAGCAGGCAGAAACCGGCGAGGGTCCAGCGGATTGCCTTGTGCCCGCGCCAGCCGAGCCGGTTACGGCCCCACAGCAGGACGCTGAACACGATCCAGGCCAGGCAGGCCAGCAGGGTTTTATGCACCAGGTGCTGGGCAAACAGGTTCTCGACGAACAGCCAGCCGGAAATCAGCGACAGCGACAGCAGCGTCCAGCCGGCCCAGAGGAAGCCGAACAACAGGCTTTCCATGGTCTGCAGCGGCGGGAAATTCTTGATCAGCCCGGACGGGTGCTTGTGCTTGAGCTGGTGATCCTGCACCAGCAGCAACAAGGCCTGAAACACCGCAATGGTGAACATGCCATAGGCGAGGATCGACAGCAGAATGTGCGCGAGAATGCCCGGTTCTTCATCGATGACCTGCACCGTGCCGGTCGGCGCGAATTGCGCCAGCAGCACCGTGATTGCACCCAGCGGGAACAGCAGCACCAGCAGGTTTTCCACCGGGATCCGCGAGCAGGCCAGCAGGGTCAGGGCAATGACGGCCGCCGCAATCAGGCTGGAAGCGCTGAAGAAATCCAGGCCCAGACCGATCGGCGTCAATAAATGGGTGAGCAGGCTGGCGCTGTGGGCCAGCACGGCGAGGACGCCGAGCGAGACCAGCAGGCGCTTGTTGGCCTTGGCGCCAGTGGCCAGGCGGGTGCCCTGATAGAGAGTCGCAGCGGCATAGAGAAGGGCGGCGGCGAGGGTGGTCAGCAAACTCGGTGACAAGGGGAGCATAAATCCTGTTAGGCAAGCCCGAAAGGCGCTGAGTTTGGCATAGAACCGCCGTTGCACGAAAGACCGGCAAGCTGACAGCGAGGTGTCCGCCAGACGCAGTCTTCGCTATAATCCGCGACCTGCCCACGCCGCAGGCTCGCCGAGCACATGTTGATTCCGGTCTGGGCCGCCATTATCCCGGTCTACACAGGGCCTGAAAGGATCGCGCAATGTTTGAAAACTTAACCGACCGTCTCTCGCAGACGCTGCGCCATGTCACCGGCAAGGCGAAGCTGACCGAGGACAATATCAAAGAGACCCTGCGCGAAGTGCGCATGGCGTTGCTCGAAGCCGACGTCGCCCTGCCGGTGGTCAAGGACTTCGTCAATTCGGTCAAGGAACGCGCTGTCGGCACCGAGGTGTCGCGCAGCCTGACGCCGGGCCAGGCGTTCGTGAAGATCGTCCAGGCCGAACTCGAAAGCCTGATGGGTGCGGCCAACGAAGACTTGAACCTGAGCGCCGTGCCGCCTGCCGTCATTCTGATGGCCGGTCTGCAGGGTGCGGGTAAAACCACCACCGCCGGCAAGCTGGCGCGCTTCCTTAAAGAGCGCAAGAAGAAGTCGGTCATGGTCGTGTCGGCGGACATCTACCGTCCTGCTGCTATTAAACAGCTGGAAACCCTGGCCAACGACATCGGTGTGACGTTCTTCCCGTCCGACCTGAGCCAGAAGCCGGTCGACATCGCCAACGCGGCTATTAAAGAAGCAAAACTGAAATTCATCGACGTGGTCATCGTCGACACCGCCGGTCGTCTGCACATCGACGAAGAGATGATGGGCGAGATCAAGGCGCTGCACGCCGCGATCAACCCGGTCGAAACCCTGTTCGTGGTCGATGCCATGACCGGTCAGGACGCGGCCAACACGGCCAAGGCCTTCGGTGATGCGCTGCCGCTGACCGGTGTGATCCTGACCAAGATCGACGGTGATGCCCGTGGCGGTGCCGCGCTGTCCGTTCGCGCAATCACCGGCAAGCCGATCAAGTTCATCGGTATGGGCGAGAAGAGCGAAGCGCTCGATCCGTTCCACCCTGAGCGTATCGCTTCGCGGATCCTCGGCATGGGCGACGTGCTCAGCCTGATCGAACAGGCTGAAGCGACGCTCGACAAGGACAAGGCCGACAAACTGGCCAAGAAGCTGAAGAAGGGCAAGGGCTTCGACCTCGAAGACTTCCGCGATCAGCTGCAACAGATGAAGAACATGGGCGGCCTAGGTGGGCTCATGGACAAACTGCCGAACATCGGCGGCGTCAATCTCTCGCAAATGGGCAATGCCCAGAGCGCCGCAGAGAAGCAGTTCAAACAGATGGAAGCCATCATCAATTCCATGACCCCGGCCGAGCGCCGCGACCCTGAGCTGATCAGCGGTTCGCGCAAGCGCCGGATCGCCATGGGCTCCGGCACCCAGGTGCAGGACATCGGTCGCTTGATCAAGCAGCACAAGCAGATGCAGAAGATGATGAAGAAATTCTCCGCCAAGGGCGGAATGGCGAAAATGATGCGCGGCATGGGCGGTATGTTGCCCGGCGGCGGCATGCCGAAGATGTAAAGACTTCGCCGGTCGTCGCACCGGCGCAGACCCTGCAAGGACGCAGGATCAACAGCAAACCCGCACTCGGCGGGAGCTGACCGGCCGTTTTGAATGACGGCCCCATATGCAAATCTGCACGGCATGCCACAGGCGCCGGAAAAAGTCATTTGCAAAAGTCCGGATATTCCTTAGAATATGCGGCCTTTCGGGCACCCATGCCCGCTGTGCATTTAGATTTGCAGCACCGACTACAGGAACGATGTTCACATGCTAACAATCCGTCTTGCCCTTGGCGGCTCCAAAAAGCGCCCGTTTTACCACCTGACCGTAACCGACTCCCGCAACCCGCGTGACGGTTCCCACAAAGAACAGGTTGGTTTCTTCAACCCTGTTGCCCGTGGTCAGGAAGTTCGTCTGTCCGTGAACCAAGAGCGCGTTGCCTACTGGCTGAGCGTTGGTGCACAGCCTTCTGAGCGTGTTGCTCAGTTGCTGAAGGAATCTGCCAAGGCTGCAGCCTGAGCAGTATGAGCGCGACGCCAGAAAAAGCTGATGACCTGATCGTTGTCGGCAAGATTTTTTCGGTTCACGGCGTTCGCGGCGAGGTGAAGGTCTTTTCCTTTACCGATCCGATTGAAAACCTGTTGAACTACCGCAACTGGACGCTTCGGCGCGAAGGCGTGGTAAAGCAGGTCGAGCTGGTCAGCGGCCGATCCACTCAAAAGGATCTGGTTGCCAAGCTCAAAGGCCTCGACGATCGCGATGAAGCCCGTCTTCTGAGCGGTTACGAGATTTGCATCTCGCGAAGCCTTTTGCCCAACCTGACTGGCGACGAGTACTACTGGTACCAGTTGCAGGGTCTGAGTGTCATCAACCAGAACGAAGAATTCTTCGGCAAGGTTGATCACCTGTTGGAGACCGGCGCGAACGATGTATTGGTGGTCAAGCCCTGCGTCGGCAGCCTGGATGATCGCGAGCGGTTGTTGCCCTATACGGAGCAATGCGTGCTGGCAATCGACCTGGAGGCAGGCGTGATGAGGGTGGAATGGGACGCGGACTTCTAAGCAATGGCCAGCCTGCGCGTAGACGTCATTACGCTGTTCCCCGAGATGTTCTCGGCCATCAGTGAGTACGGCATTACCAGTCGTGCGGTCAAACAGGGGCTCTTGCAGCTGACCTGTTGGAATCCGCGGGATTACACGACGGATCGGCATCACACTGTGGACGATCGCCCGTTTGGCGGTGGTCCGGGCATGGTGATGAAGATCAAGCCCCTGGAAGATGCTCTGGTTCAGGCCAAGGCAGCAGCCGGGGAGGCGGCGAAGGTGATTTACCTGTCCCCCCAAGGCCGTCAACTGACTCAGTCGGCGGTACGCGAACTGGCTAAATCGGATGCGTTGATCCTGATTGCCGGTCGCTATGAAGGCATTGACGAGCGTTTTATTGATGCTCATGTCGATGAAGAGTGGTCGATTGGTGACTATGTGTTGTCTGGCGGCGAGCTGCCGGCCATGGTCATGATCGATGCGGTTACACGACTGCTGCCCGGAGCTTTAGGGCATGCGGATTCCGCTGAGGAAGATTCCTTTACGGATGGTCTGCTGGATTGCCCGCACTACACCCGACCTGAGGTGTATGCGGATCAGCGTGTTCCCGACGTGTTGCTGAGTGGCAATCACGCGCATATCCGGCGTTGGCGTTTACAGCAGTCCCTTGGTAGGACCTATGAACGACGCGCCGATCTTCTGGAAAGCCGCTCGCTTTCTGGAGAAGAGAAGAAGCTGCTCGAGGAATACATCCGCGAGCGGGACGATAGTTAACAACGTATCGATGGTAGATCAGACGATTTACCTTAGGAGCACAGCATGACCAACAAAATCATCCTTGCACTCGAAGCAGAGCAGATGACCAAAGAAATCCCTACCTTTGCCCCGGGCGACACCATCGTCGTTCAGGTGAAAGTGAAGGAAGGCGATCGTTCCCGTCTGCAAGCGTTCGAAGGCGTTGTAATCGCCAAGCGTAACCGCGGCGTGAACAGTGCGTTCACCGTTCGTAAAATCTCCAACGGTGTTGGCGTAGAACGTACTTTCCAGACCTACTCCCCGCAGATCGACAGCATGGCTGTCAAACGTCGCGGTGACGTACGTAAAGCCAAGCTGTACTACCTGCGCGACCTGTCGGGTAAAGCAGCTCGCATCAAGGAAAAACTGGCTTAAGTCCAGCTTCCGATGCAGAAAAAAGCAGCCTACGGGCTGCTTTTTTGTTGCCCGCAATTTATCCACAGCATTCCGTTCCAGGCCTGACCCATGACCCCTCGCGAGCAAGAAATCGAACGCCGCACCGAACTCTCGGTGACCCGCGTGACCAAGGCGGTTTTCCCGCCGACCACCAATCACCACAACACCCTGTTCGGCGGCACCGCACTGGCCTGGATGGACGAAGTGTCGTTCATCACCGCCACGCGGTTTTGCCGTTTGCCGCTGGTGACCGTGTCCACCGATCGTATCGACTTCAATCACGCGATACCGGCGGGCTCTATCGTCGAACTGGTCGGGCGAGTGATCAAGGTTGGCAACACCAGTCTCAAGGTCGAGGTGGAAGTGTTCGTCGAAAGCATGAGCTGTGACGGGCGTGAGAAGGCCATTCACGGGCAGTTCAGCTTTGTTGCCATCGATGATGACAAGCGTCCGGTGCCGGTGCTGCCGGGTTTCGCGGCCTGATCCAGCACCGAGCCGCGGCATTCGCGGGCAAGCCCGCTCCCACAGATTTTGTGTTGTCCGCTGATGTTGTGTTCGACACGGACACTGTGGGAGCGGGCTTGCCCGCGATTTGTTCTATCAGGCGCTGCCACTCTCCGGCTGAATAAGCGCCACCAGCGTCCACCCCGGCCCCGGTTTCAGCACGGTTTCCGGCGACACGACATGCACCCAGCCGCTGTCATCGCGCATGAACAGCAGCGTCGCGCGATTGCCATGCAGCGCCCGGTAATCGTCCCAGCCAAACCCGTCCGTCAATGTCGTGCTGTACAGGTCGGCGCCCTGGCCCAATTGGCTGGCGAGTCTGGCGTAAGTCAGCGCCTCGCTCCCCAGTTGATTGCCACGATGTTCGAGGCTGGCGCGGTGCTTGTCGCTGCGTCGGCTCTCCTGACCACTGGCCAGTCCGAACAATCGTTGATGACCAAAGTCATGGCGAAAGCGCATGGCCGCCAGCGTATTGAGTTCGCCCGACGGTGACAGCGCCAGCAGATGCCCCAGTCCGACCAGGTCCAGATGCGCATCGGCGTGCTGCGAGGCCGGATTGCCAAAGTAGGTCGGCAAGCCATCCATGCGCGCCGCGCGGATGTTCTCCCAGCTTGAATCCGTCAGCAGCACCCGGCTGCCCAGCTGTTGCAGCGACTTGCCGAGCAGGCGCGCAGGCCCGTTCGCCCCGACGATCAGGAAGCCGCTGGGCGCTGGTTCCGCAACTTTCAACAGTCGGGCCAGTGGCCGGGCAGTCGCGCTTTGCAGTACGACGGTGCCGATGATCACCGCGAAGGTCAGCGGCACCAGCAACAATGCACCTTCATGGCCCGCTTCATCCAGGCGAATCGCAAAGATCGCCGAGACTGCCGCCGCGACGATCCCGCGCGGGGCAATCCAGCACAACAATGCACGCTCACGCCAGCTCAGACCCGAACCGGCGGTACTTAGCACCACGTTCAGCGGTCGGGCGATCAACTGGATCACCAGCAACAGAATCAGCACCAGCGGCCCGAGACTGATCAAAGCGTTCAGATCCAGTCGCGCCGCCAATAGAATGAACAGCCCGGAAATCAGCAGCACGCTGAGGTTTTCCTTGAAGTGCAGGATATGCCGCACGTCCACGCCCTTCATGTTCGCCAGCCACATGCCCATCAGCGTCACCGCCAGCAGCCCGGATTCGTGCATCACCTGGTTGGCGGCGATGAATATCCCCAGCACCGCGGCGAGCGATGCCAGATTGTGCAAATACTCCGGCAGCCATTGGCGCCGGATGATCGTGCCGAGCAGCCAGCCACCGGCGACGCCGAACGCACTGCCGCAGGCAATCACCCCGCCGAATGTCAGCAGGCTCTGTTCCAGGCCATTTCCTTCGGACCGAGCAATGATGAAGCTGTAGACCACCACCGCCAGCAGCGCGCCGATCGGGTCGATCACAATCCCTTCCCAGCGCAGGATGTTGGCGATCGAAGCCTTCGGCCGCACCACGCGCAGCATTGGCACGATCACGGTCGGGCCAGTAACCAGGGTCAGGCTGCCGAACAGGATGGCGAGCAGCCAGTCGAAGCCCAGCAGCCAGTGGGTCGCGACCGCAATCACTATCCAGGTCGAGAGCGCTCCGATGGTGACCAGGCGATGCACGACGCTGCCGATCTCGCGCCATTCCGACAGGTGCAGGGTCAGGCTGCCTTCAAACAGAATCAGCGCCACCGCCAGCGACACCAGCGGCATCAGCAGCGGGCCGAACATTTCCTGCGGGTCGAGCCAGCCCAGCACGGGGCCCGCCAGAATGCCGGTCAGCAGCAGAAACAGAATCGCCGGCAGTTTCAGGCGCCAGGCAAGCCATTGGCAGCCCAGCGCGGCGGCACCGATACCACCGAAAGCCAACAGAATTTGCTGCTCGTTCATTGAAGCTCCCTGTTCCTTGAAATAGCGGGCTATGAAAGACTAGCGGCCATTTCAACCGTTCACTCTTTATTTGCGCGCAGTGCCAAGCCTGCGTGTCTTGAGCGCCCATGCCTGCCATCGACCACCCACTGATCGACCAGTTTCTCGACGCCCTCTGGCTGGAAAAAGGTCTCTCCGACAACACTCGCGACGCCTACCGCAGCGATCTCGCGCTGTTCAACGGCTGGTTGCAGGACAAAGGTCTCGAGCTGATCAATGCCGGTCGCGAACTGATCCTCGACCACCTGGCCTGGCGTCTGGAACAGAACTACAAACCTCGCTCCACCGCGCGATTTCTCTCCGGTGTGCGTGGCTTTTATCGCTACCTGCTGCGGGAAAAACTGATTTCGGTCGATCCGACCTTGCGCGTGGATATGCCGCAACTCGGTCGGCCATTGCCCAAATCCTTGTCGGAAGCCGACGTTGAAGCTTTGCTGAAGGCACCAGACCTGAGCGAAGCCATCGGCCAGCGCGACCGCGCCATGCTCGAAGTCTTGTATGCCTGCGGGCTGCGGGTGACCGAGCTGATCAGTCTGACTCTGGAACAGGTCAACCTGCGTCAGGGCGTGTTGCGGGTGATGGGCAAGGGCAGCAAGGAGCGGTTGGTGCCAATGGGCGAGGAAGCGATTGTCTGGGTCGAGCGCTACTTGCGCGATGGCCGCAGCGAGCTGCTGGGCGGGCGCCCCAGTGATGTGCTGTTCCCCAGCCAGCGCGGCGAGCAGATGACCCGCCAGACCTTCTGGCACCGCATCAAGCATCAGGCCAAGGTCGCCGGCATTGGTAAATCGCTGTCGCCGCACACCTTGCGTCACGCGTTTGCCACACACCTGCTCAACCATGGCGCCGATTTGCGGGTGGTGCAGATGCTGTTGGGCCACAGCGACCTGTCGACCACGCAGATCTACACTCACGTCGCCCGGGCACGTTTGCAGGATCTGCATGCCAAACATCACCCGCGCGGCTGAGCGCCATTTGTCTTGCGACAGGCGCATTCGGCCACGGGAGCCTTATGTGGTAGGCTTTGCCGGTTTGCACGATGGGCGGTTATGACCCGGTGTTCCGGCACGGGCGTTCTGATCGTTCCATTTGTCCGCCTTCAGGAGTTCTCATGCGTCTGACCCAGATTTTCGCCGCCGCAGCCATTGCGTTGGTCAGCACCTTTGCCGTCGCCGATGACGCGGCCGACAAAGCGATTCGCCAAAGCCTGGAAAACCTCCAGCTCGACGTGCCGGTGGACACCATCACCGCCAGCCCGCTGCCGGGCTTGTACGAAGTCAAGCTCAAGGGCAGCCGCGTGCTTTACGCCAGCGCCGACGGCCAGTACATCGTTCAGGGCTACATGTTCCAGCTCAAGGACGGCAAACCGGTCAACCTGACCGAGAAGACCGAGCGCCTGGGCATTTCCAAACTGATCAATGCGATTCCGGTGGTCGAGACCGTGGTTTACCCGGCCGTGGGCGAAACCAAGTCGCACATCACCGTTTTCACCGACACCACGTGCCCGTATTGCCACAAGCTGCACGCCGAAGTGCCTGAGCTGAACAAGCGCGGCATCGAAGTGCGTTACGTGGCGTTCCCGCGCCAGGGCCTAGGCTCGCCGGGTGACGAGCAACTGCAAGCCGTGTGGTGCTCGAAAGACAAGAAAGCCGCCATGGACAAAATGGTCGATGGCAAGGAAATCAAGGCCGCCAAGTGCGAGAACCCGGTTTCCAAACAGTTCGCCCTAGGCCAGTCGATCGGTGTGAACGGTACGCCGGCCATCGTTTTGGCTGACGGACAAGTCATTCCGGGCTACCAGCCTGCGCCACAAGTCGCCAAACTGGCGCTGGGCGCGAAGTAATTCGCATCGTCACGCCCTGGTGTGACGAGCGTGGTCCGGCGGCAGGATTGCCGGGCCATCAACAGAGAGCCGCGAACCTGCGGTTGTTTTCACGGCCGGCCTCGCGTCGGCCGTTTTATGGGGAGTTCACAGTGAAACCGGTCAAAGTAGGCATCTGTGGGTTAGGGACCGTCGGTGGCGGAACCTTCAACGTACTTCAGCGCAACGCCGAGGAAATTGCTCGTCGTGCCGGGCGTGGAATCGAAGTGGCACAAATTGCCATGCGCACGCCAAAGCCTCAGTTCCAGACGACCGGTATTGCGATTACCAACGATGTCTTCGAAGTGGCCACGAACCCTGAGATCGACATCGTCATAGAGCTGATGGGCGGCTACACCGTTGCCCGCGAGCTGGTACTCAAGGCCATCGAGAATGGCAAGCATGTGGTCACCGCGAACAAGGCTCTGATTGCCGTTCACGGTAATGAAATTTTCGCCAAGGCACGCGAGAAAGGCGTGATCGTGGCATTCGAAGCGGCGGTCGCCGGCGGCATTCCGGTGATCAAGGCGATCCGTGAAGGCCTGTCCGCCAACCGTATCAACTGGGTCGCCGGGATCATCAACGGCACCGGTAACTTCATCCTCACCGAAATGCGCGAGAAGGGTCGCACCTTCGAAGACGTGCTGGCCGAGGCGCAAGCGCTGGGCTACGCCGAAGCCGACCCGACCTTCGACGTCGAGGGCATCGACGCCGCGCACAAGCTGACGATCCTGGCATCGATCGCGTTCGGTATTCCGCTGCAGTTCGACAAGGCTTACACCGAAGGCATCACCAAGCTGACCACCGCCGACGTGAATTACGCCGAAGCGCTGGGCTACCGCATCAAGCACCTGGGCGTGGCACGCAGCACCGCCGCCGGCATCGAGCTGCGCGTACACCCGACGCTGATCCCGGCCGATCGTCTGATCGCCAACGTCAACGGCGTGATGAACGCGGTGATGGTCAACGGTGACGCTGCCGGTTCGACCCTGTTCTACGGCGCCGGCGCCGGCATGGAGCCGACTGCTTCGTCGGTGATCGCGGATCTGGTGGACGTGGTTCGCGCCATGACCTCCGATCCGGAAAACCGCGTGCCGCACCTGGCCTTCCAGCCGGACTCGCTGTCGGCCCATCCGATCCTGCCGATCGAAGCCTGCGAAAGCGCCTACTACCTGCGCATCCAGGCCAAGGACCATCCGGGTGTACTCGCTCAGGTGGCGAGCATCCTCTCTGAGCGCGGCATCAACATCGAGTCGATCATGCAGAAGGAAGTCGAGGAACACGACGGCCTGGTGCCGATGATCCTGCTGACCCACCGCGTGCTGGAGCAGCACATCAACGATGCGATCGCCGCCCTCGAAGCGCTGGCGGGCGTGGTCGGTCCGGTTGTGCGGATCCGCGTCGAGCACTTGAACTAAACAGAAACAGCTGCAAGCTTCGAGCTGCAAGCAGCAAGAGAAAAGCAGTCCGGCTTTTACTTGAAGCTTGTAACTCGTAGCTTGAGGCTCAAACCAAAGGTTTGCCCCTATGCGTTACATCAGTACCCGCGGCCAGGCACCGGCCCTGAATTTCGAAGACGTCCTGCTGGCCGGTCTTGCAACCGACGGCGGTCTGTACGTCCCGGAAAACCTGCCACGTTTCACCCAGGAAGAAATCGCTTCCTGGGCCGGCCTGCCGTATCACGAGCTGGCTTTCCGCGTCATGCGCCCGTTCGTCACCGGCAGCATTCCGGACGCCGATTTCAAAAAGATTCTTGAAGAAACCTACGGTGTGTTCGCCCACAACGCCGTTGCGCCGCTGCGTCAGCTGAACGGCAACGAATGGGTGCTGGAGCTGTTCCACGGCCCGACCCTGGCGTTCAAGGACTTCGCCCTGCAACTGCTCGGTCGTTTGCTCGACTACGTGCTGGAAAAGCGCGGCGAGCGCGTGGTCATCGTCGGCGCCACCTCCGGTGACACCGGTTCGGCCGCCATCGAAGGCTGCAAGCACTGCGAAAACGTCGACATCTTCATCCTGCACCCGCACAACCGTGTGTCCGAAGTGCAGCGTCGGCAGATGACCACCATTCTCGGTGAGAACATCCACAACATCGCCATCGAAGGCAACTTCGATGACTGCCAGGAAATGGTCAAGGCCAGCTTCGCCGACCAGAGCTTCCTCAAGGGCACCCGTCTGGTGGCAGTCAACTCGATCAACTGGGCGCGGATCATGGCCCAGATCGTTTACTACTTCCACGCAGCGCTGCAATTGGGCGGCCCGGCGCGTTCGGTGTCGTTCTCGGTGCCGACCGGCAACTTCGGCGACATCTTCGCCGGTTACCTGGCGCGCAACATGGGCCTGCCGATCAACCAGTTGATCGTCGCCACCAACCGCAACGATATCCTGCACCGCTTCATGAGCGGCAACCAGTACGTCAAGGAAACCCTGCACGCCACGCTGTCGCCGTCGATGGACATCATGGTCTCGTCGAACTTCGAACGCCTGCTGTTCGACCTGCACGGTCGCAACGGCGCGGCGATTGCCGGGCTGATGGATTCGTTCAGGCAGGGCGGCGGCTTCAGCGTCGAACAGGAACGCTGGACCGAGGCACGCAAACTGTTCGACTCGCTGGCTGTGGACGATGCGCAAACCTGCGAAACCATCGCCGAAGTCTACGAACAGACCGGGGAAGTGCTGGATCCGCACACCGCCATCGGCGTGAAGGCCGCTCGTGAATGTCGTCGCAGCCTGGATATCCCGATGGTGATTCTGGGCACGGCGCATCCGGTCAAGTTCCCGGACGCGGTGGAGAAAGCCGGTGTAGGAAAAGCTCTCGAACTGCCTGCACATCTTTCTGATTTGTTTGAGAGAGAAGAGCGCTGCACTGTGCTGGCGAACGAGCTCAAAGCCGTACAAGCCTTTGTCAGCCAGCATGGCAACCGCGGCAAGCCTCTTTAAGACCGCAAAGCTGTCACATTTTGAAGCCCGTCTCCTGACGGGCTTTCTTGTTTTTGCATGCCACACTGCGCGCGTTTCGCCCACGAAGGACGGGCGAGTCGATGACGAAGGATGTGGCAATGCGGTTTTTTTCAGGATTGAAACCAGCCCTGTGCTGGTTGTTTTTATCGGGGAGCTTCGGGTTGTCACAGTGGGTCGAAGCCGCCCATCTGGCGAGACACCCCGACACGGTGGAGGCTATTCAGCCCATCGAGCTGGATGAGCATGAGCGTCAGTGGATTCGAGATAACCCTCGTGTGACCGTCGCCTCTGTGCAATACCCGTTGTATCTGTTTCAGGACGAACATGGCCAATGGAGCGGCCTGAACAACGATGTGCTCAAGCACATCAGCGCCATGACCGGATTGCAGTTCGTTCATCAGGAATCGTTTTCCACCGACCACATGCTGGAACGGCTCCAGAGTGGCGCGGCCGACATCAGCACGACGTTGGCAATGAACGAGGAGCGCAAGGCATTTCTGGACTTCAGTCATGCGTTCGGCGGTGCAGGGTGGGTGTTCGTCGGTCATTCAGGCGAACCGGCAATACGGTCGCTCGAGATGCTGTCCAAGCGAGTCCTGGTGCTGCCGGCCCGGCATGCGCTGGAGGACGGCATTCGACGCGACTACCCATCGATCCCGATTCGTTCGGTCAAGACCTATGCCGAGGCTCGGGCGCTGGTGGAAAGTGGCGAGGCCTATGCCACCATCGAAAACGAGATCGGCGCTCAGCTGTTTCCCTCCGGCCTGCTCAAGGTCGGTGGTCTCGTGGAGGGCAAGTGGGAGGCCGACCATCTGGCAGTACGCAAAGGGTTGCCCGAGCTGGTGAGCATCCTCAACAAGGCATTGGGCGCCTTCTCCGCGGCGGAGCTTCGTTCCATACGCCTGAAGTGGCTGGATGGCGTCTCTCCTGCGCCGACACCCTCGATCGGCTCGCTCCTGATCAAGTGGGGTTGCTGGGCAATGGGCGGGCTTGGCGTGTTCGGGCTATTGCCTTTGATGTGGAACCGTCGACTGGCGGCAGAAGTGAAGCAGCGACGGGCAGCCGAAAAGAATCTGGGTGATCAACTGGCCTTTCAACATGCATTGATCGATGCGATGCCCGACCCCGTGTTCGTGCGCGATCTGCAGGGTCGGTTGATCATGTGCAACCGCAGTTACGAAGATGCGCTGTCGGTCCGGCAGGAGCAGGTGCAGGGCCGGATGCTGTTCGAGTTCGATGCACTTCCACAGGCCACGGCATTGATGCTGCACGACGAATTCATGGCGCAGCTGGGTACGCGTAAAACACGCTTCAGCAAGCGGCAACTGATGTTCAAGAGCGGCCCCCGTCAGATCTATCAATGGACGGTGCCGTTTTACAGTGTCGATGGAAAACTGCGAGGCCTGCTCGGGGGCTGGACGGACATCACCGAGCGGCGGAAGGAGAGCGGGTGTCGATGTCTGCATTAAAGATGGGAAAAGTCCTATAAGCAGCGATTCCTTTTCTGATGGGAGGCTTAGGACCACTGCCCTAGAGTGACAGGCCACTGCGGCGTGAATCCGCGATTGTCGCTCCAGAGGTCGTCCCATGCGCTCGCTCAAGATCCTGATTCTAGAACCCAATCCGTTCCAGCTGATGGCGTTGCACCAGATGCTCAACGCCATTGGTATCTACGATGTTCTGACCGCACCGTCGCTGGGCTCGGCAAAGCGCTCACTGGAACGTCGCGGAGCCGTCGACATCACCCTGTGCAATCCACAATTGCAGAACGGTGACGGGCTGGCGCTGATCCGGCATATGGCCGACCGGCAGGAAGCACGTGCACTGATTCTGCTGGGGGCTGTGGCACCCACCCTGCTGGACGATCTGGAAACCTTGCTGGGCGAGCACCGGATCATATTGCTGGGCCGCCTGCACACTCCCGTTTCGGCGGTATTGATGAGGGCACTGCTGGACACCTACATGACCATCCCCAGGCATTCCGTCGACGCTTGACCCCCACGGTTATTTTTCTGTCATCTTCACCATGCATGCTCCGATAGGCCGGTGACGCTCCGGGAGAGGCCGGTGACAAGCAGAACTTTCTTCTCGGGCCGGTGGTCATTTACTGTGAACACGCCCCAGACACTGTGTTTCGGACTATTGAGTGGAGATCGAGATGGAAAGTATCAGTCTATTGCTCGGTGAGGCTCTGAGCCCGTATCAAGTGACGTTGACCCCTCGCGGTCGCCATGGCGAATGCCTGGTGACCTTGAAGAACGGCAGCGGCGCGATCGTGGTGGAGCGCGAATTCAATCAGGCGCAATTGAGCGACAAGCGCCAGCTGACGGATGTGGTCGACGGCCTGCACCGTGACATCCTGATTGCCGAAGGCCGGCTGGAACCCTGTGTGATCGCGGCGTTGCGAAACGCAGCCCTCGACAAGCACCCGACCCTCTGAAACTGATTTTTCAATTGTGGGAACCTTCCTGCACCCAAGTCAGTCAGACCCCGTAACAGCAGGATCAAGCATTGTGCTCCGGTGCTTGTCGCTTGCTGCTACGGGTCTTTGATACAGACCACGTTTAACCCCGAGTCGTCTCCCCACTTCTCGGGGTTTCTTTTTGCCCGGATTTCACTGCGCGGCCTGTTGCTCGAAGAAAATCCGCGCCTGTTCCAGATAATCCTGGCGCCTCTCGGGGTCGAGCCAGTCGGCGTAGAGCTGGTTGAGATGCTCGTGGGGCAGGGTGCGTAACAGCTGATTGATTTCCGTGATCGCCTGTCGACCCGCCGTGGTGTCGGTGCAGCCGACATGGCCCGACAGGTACTTGCCCGTGCCGCGAATCGGGAAGAACAGCAGTTCGTCCTCGGCGATCTCGGCCTGCCGCGCCTGATAACGGATCTCCGGCCAGTAACCCAGCACCACTTGCAAACGTCCCAGGCGCTGCATCGACAGCAGGCTGCTGAGCGCATCGTTGCCGTAATGCGGCGTCAACGCGCCGCTCGGTGCCTGATGCAGCAATGTATCGATGTACTCGCCATAACTGCGTTCTGCGACCACGCCGACTTTTCGCTCACCGTTGGCCAGAAACGCCGACAGATCGACTTCGCCCTCGACCAGAAACGGCTCCAGCACTTCGCGGTCTCTCTGACGCACCACCAGACCATTGCTGACCGCGCGAAACGCGGGAATGGAGAACGCGATCCACTGTGCCCGTTCCTTGTTCCAGATCAGCGACGGATCGCAGGCGAAGGGATGTTCATGCAGCATTTGAATGCCACGGGCGCGATTGACCCGCATCAAGGTGTGTTCGTATTGCGGCATGCCGGCAATCAGCATCGGCATCAATTGATCGATAACGCCCTGGCCCTTTTTCGGACCCTCGAAGATCGTCAGCGGCGGCAGGTCGCGCAATAGCCAGATCAGCGTTGGCTTGGCCTGCACCCACGCCGGTAGCACCAGCAGGAATAACAGGCCAAACAACCGCCAGGTCCACCAATGGTGGGCGCGGTTCGAAGCCGAGGGCATCAGGCGCTTCAGGTCAGATGGCTCCGTTTTCGCGCAGGCGGGCGATCTGCTTCTCGTCGTAGCCAAGATCGTGGAGTACCTGCGCATTGTGTTCACCGAGCTGCGGTCCGACCCATTCGGACGTGCCGGGTGTCTCAGAGAGTTTCGGCACGATGCCCGGCATCTTGAAGGGTTTGCCATCCGGCAGTTTGGCGTGCAGGAACATTTCCCGGGCCAGGTACTGCGGATCGTTGAACATGTCTTCGGCGCTGAAGATCCGGCTGGCCGGCACTTCGGCTTGGTTCAGCAGGTCCAGCACGGTTTGCAGCGGCAGCGAATTCACCCAGCGGTCTATCACGCCGTACAACTCATCGCGGCGGGTGTCGCGCCCGTCGTTGCTGGCCAGCGCCGGGTCATTGGCCAGATCTTCACGGCCGATGATCAGCATGAAGCGCTTGAAGATTGCATCGCCGTTGGCGCCGATCTGCACGTGTTTGCCGTCGGCGCTGGTGTGGATCGATGATGGTGTGATGCCCGGCATGATGTTGCCGGTGCGCTCGCGAATGAAGCCGAACACATCGAACTCCGGCACCATGCTTTCCATCATGGCGAAGATCGCTTCGTACAACGCCACATCGACCACTTGGCCGAGACCGCCGTTGACCTCGCGATGACGCAGGGCCATCAACGCACCGATCACGCCCCACAAAGCAGCAATCGAATCGCCAATGGAAATCCCGGTGCGCACCGGCGGGCGGTCTTCGAAACCGGTGATGTAGCGCAGGCCGCCCATGGATTCGCCGACCGCGCCGAACCCAGGCTGATCTTTCATCGGCCCGGTCTGGCCGAAGCCGGACAGGCGCACCATCACCAGTTTCGGGTTCAGCGCGTGCAGGGTCTCCCAGCTCAGGCCGAGTTTTTCCAGCACGCCGGGGCGGAAGTTCTCGATCAGGATGTCGGCTTCACCCAGCAGTTTTTTCAGGATCGCGAGGCCATCGGGGTGTTTCAGATTCAGCGTCAGGGACTTTTTGTTGCGTGCCTGGACGAACCACCACAGCGAGGTGCCTTCGTACAACTTGCGCCATTTGCGCAACGGATCACCGCCGTCCGGCGACTCGATCTTGATCACTTCGGCGCCGAATTCGCCGCAGATGCGCGAGGCAAACGGCCCGGCAATCAAAGTACCCAATTCAATGACTTTCAGACCGCTGAGCGGTTTGTTGGCGAACGGCATGCGAGATCCTGTAGGACAAGGCTGAGCAGATACAGCGTTTTAACATAGCCGGCTGTCAGTCGCGCAAGGTTGATCGCCATCAATTCGTGGATTGCCTACAGCATCGGTTAGACTTGCCGACTTTCCTCGTATCAAGAAGCCCGTTCATGGCCCAGCCGTCCACTACCTACAAATTCGAACTGAACCTCACCGATCTCGACCGCAGCGTCTACGAGAACGTGAAGCAGACCATCGCCCGTCACCCTTCGGAAACCGAAGAACGCATGACCGTACGCCTGTTGGCCTACGCGCTCTGGTACAACGAGCAACTGTCGTTCGGTCGTGGTCTGTCGGACGTGGACGAACCTGCGTTGTGGGAAAAGAGCCTGGATGACCGCGTCCTGCACTGGATCGAAGTCGGCCAGCCTGACGCTGATCGCCTGACCTGGTGCTCCCGTCGCACCGAGCGCACCAGCCTGTTGGCCTACGGCAGCCTGCGTGTCTGGGAAGGCAAGGTGATCCCGGCGATCAAAAATCTGAAGAACGTCAACATTGCCGCCGTGCCGCAGGAAGTGCTGGAAACCCTGGCCCAGGACATGCCCCGCGTCATCAAGTGGGACGTGATGATCAGCGAAGGCACGATCTTCGTCACTGATGACCGTGGCCAGCACGAAGTCCAGCTCACCTGGCTGCAAGGCGAGCGCGGTTAAGTCCGCGTTACTCCCGAAAAATCCCACGTATTCAAGAGAAGCTTCTGTCACCCCATGCGTATCGATCCTCGCCCGTTGCCCGCCACTCTGCCGTTTCTCGGTGAACTGCCACCTTTGCTGACCCGCCTGTACGCGGCGCGGGGCGTGCAGTCCGAGGCGGAGCTGGACAAGAGCCTGGCGCGGCTGATTCCGTTCCAGCAGCTCAAAGGGATCGATGCGGCGGTGGATCTGCTGGTGACGGCGCTGGAGCAGCGTCAGCGGATCCTGATCGTCGGCGATTTCGATGCCGACGGCGCGACGGCCAGCACCGTGGGCGTGCTCGGTTTGCGCCTGCTGGGCGCGGCGCATGTCGATTATCTGGTGCCGAACCGCTTTGAATATGGCTACGGCCTGACCCCTGAAATCGTCGAAGTCGCGATGACCCGCGAGCCGCAACTGTTGATCACCGTCGACAACGGTATTTCCAGCGTCGAAGGTGTGGCAGCAGCGAAACGTCACGGCCTGAAGGTGTTGATCACCGATCACCACTTGCCCGGCGATGAACTGCCGCAGGCCGATGCGCTGGTCAATCCGAACCAGCCCGGCTGCGAGTTCCCGAGCAAGGCGCTGGCCGGTGTCGGGGTGATTTTCTATGTGTTGATGGCCTTGCGCGCACGACTGCGCAGCCTTGGTTGGTACGAGAGCAAACCACAGCCGAACATCGGCGAACTGCTGGATCTGGTGGCGCTGGGCAGCGTTGCCGACGTGGTGCCGCTGGACGCCAACAACCGGATTCTGGTGCACCAGGGCCTGGAACGCATTCGCGCCGGACGTGCGCGGCCGGGGATCAAGGCGATCCTGGAAGTGGCCAAACGTGAAGCTTCGCGCATTACTTCTACCGACCTCGGTTTTATCGTCGGCCCGCGCCTGAACGCGGCGGGGCGTCTGGATGACATGAGCCTGGGCATCGAATGCCTGCTGACCCACGATGCTGCGCTGGCCCGGGAAATGGCCGCGCAACTGGACGGCATGAATCAGGACCGCAAATCCATCGAGCAAGGCATGCAGCGTGAAGCGCTGGCCCAGCTCAAGGACTTGCCGGTTGAGTCGATGCCGTTCGGTCTTTGCCTGTTCGATCCGGAATGGCACCAGGGCGTCATCGGTATCCTGGCTTCGCGGATGAAGGAGCGATATTTCCGCCCGACCATCGCCTTCGCCGATGCCGGCGACGGCCTGCTCAAGGGCTCGGGCCGTTCGGTGCAGGGTTTCCATATTCGTGACGCGCTGAGCGTGGTCGCGGCACAACATCCGGATCTGATCAGCAAGTACGGTGGCCACGCGATGGCGGCCGGTCTGACCTTGCCGCAGGAGAATTTTCCGTTGTTTGCCGAGGCCTTCGACGCCGAAGTGCGTAGGCAACTTCGCGAAGAGGATCTGACCGGGCGCCTGCTGTCGGACGGCACGCTGGCGGTCGAGGAATTTCATCTGGAACTGGCCCGCGCCCTGCGCCACGCCGGGCCGTGGGGCCAGCATTTCCCGGAGCCGCTGTTTCACGGGGTGTTCCAGTTGGTCGAGCAGCGAGTGGTCGGCGAGCGGCACCTGAAAGTGGTGCTGAAGACCGAATGCGGTTCGGTGAAGCTCGATGGCATCGCCTTCGGCATCGATCGCGATATCTGGCCGAACCCGACGATCAAATGGGTCGAACTGGCCTACAAGCTCGATCTCAACGAGTTTCGCGGCAATGAGACCGTGCAGTTGATGATCGCCCACATCGAACCGCGCTAAAGGACTTTGCGCCCCTTAACTGAAGGGGCGCAGGAAGCTTCAATTGTGCTGTTTCATTTCTGAACCCTCCCTCATCCCCGGATGTCGACTAGGCTCTAAGCACTGCTTGATTGGCCTTGTGACGTCTTGTCGAATTTTTTGCCCGCGGGGGCGGGTGCTGCACCATTTTCCTGTCACTCGTCGACTTTTCAAACAGAACCCTGGAGCCTGCCCACTGATTTGAGAGGTGCCCCATGAGTCTGCTGCTTGAACCCTTTACCCTTCGCCAACTGACCCTGTCCAACCGCATCGCCGTGTCGCCCATGTGCCAGTACTCCAGCGTCGATGGCCTGGCCAACGACTGGCATCTGGTGCACCTCGGCAGCCGTGCCGTGGGGGGCGCTGGCCTGGTATTTACCGAAGCCACGGCGATCACGGCCGACGGGCGGATCACCGCCGAAGACCTTGGCTTGTGGAACGACGAACAGATCGCACCGCTGCAACGCATCACCCGTTTCATCAACGCGCAGGGCGCAGTGGCCGGCATTCAACTGGCCCACGCCGGGCGCAAGGCCAGCACCCATCGGCCGTGGATCGGCAAGCATGGCAGCGTGAAACCGGAGGATGGTGGCTGGACGCCGGTCGGGCCTTCGCCGATTGCCTTTGACCCGCAACACACCCAACCGAAACAGCTGGATGAGAGTCAGATTGCTCAAGTCATCCAGGACTTCGTGGCCGCGGCCAAACGCGCGCTGACCGCTGGTTTCAGTGTGGTCGAGGTGCATGCGGCGCACGGTTATCTGTTGCACCAGTTTCTGTCGCCACTGAGTAATCAGCGCCGCGACCAGTACGGCGGTTCGTTCGAAAACCGTATTCGTCTGGTGCTGCAAGTGACCGAGGCGGTACGCGCGGTGTGGCCGGAAGAACTGCCGGTGTTTGTGCGCCTGTCGGCTACCGATTGGGTCGAAGATGGCTGGAACCCCGATGAAACCGTGGAGCTGGCGCGACGCCTGAAAGCCTTGGGGGCTGATCTGATCGATGTGTCATCGGGTGGCACGGCGGTCAATGCCGAAATCCCCGTGGGGCCGGGTTATCAGACGCGCTTCGCCGAACGTGTACGCAAGGAGTCAGGCATCGCCACCGGCACCGTGGGAATGATTACGGAGCCGGCCCAAGCCGAGCACATCCTGCGAACCTGTCAGGCCGACATCATCTTCCTCGCCCGTGAGCTGCTGCGTGATCCTTACTGGCCGCTGCATGCCGACGATGACCTGGGCGGACGCAAAGCGGTGTGGCCGGCGCAGTATCAACGTGCGACTCATCGGGATCAGCCGATTCACGAGTCTGACCTGCGGGATTGATTCCGACCGGTCGCAAAGCCTATAAAACCCGCCATTGAACCGGCGGGTTTTTTCTTGCCTGTCGTTTGGAATCGCGAAGGAATGGATCGCAATGTTGATCGAACGAGAGCTGACTGAATCGGACTTGCCGCTGCTTGCGTTGATCGACCGCAGTGAACTGGTCGAAGAGTGCTATCGCGTGGAAAACGGTGAGCTGATTCTGTATCCGGCGCGTTTCGACATGCGCGGCTGGCCCGAAGGGGAGGCAGCGGAAAATGCGCGGGTATTGGAAAAGTGCTGGCGCAGCGGCGGGTGGCTACACGGGATTTTCGATGGAGAGACACTGGTGGCGGCGGTGGTTGTGGATAACCGGGTTATTCACAATCAGGGTCTGAACATGCGGCAGTTGAAGTTTCTGCACATCAGCCGTGCCTGGCGTGGGCAGGGGCTTGGCGGGCGATTGTTTGCCCTGGCCTGCGAGCATGGTCGGGAGGTCGGTGCAGCGGCGTTGTACGTGTCGGCGACCGAGTCGCGCAATACCGTGGAGTTCTACCAGCGCCAGGGCTGCCGGTTGCTGGCACAACCGGATCCCGAGTTGTTTGCACTCGAACCTCACGATATCCACTTTTACTGTCGCCTGGACTGACGCCATCGCGAGCAAGCTCGCTCCCACAGGTTTCGGTTGTACACAAACGCTGTGATCAATCGATATCCATGTGGGAGCTGGCTTGCCAGCGATGAGGCCCGATCTGACGCCAGAGAATCATTAAGGATACTTGCGCTTGTCCGGCGCCGGCGGGAAGTACTGGTACAACCAGGTCTCGCTTAGCGTGCGGTCGTTGGTGCGGATGAACAGTCGCAGCTCAACCGGCTCCACGCTGTCGTTGGTCGGGTACCAGTCGAACAGGATCCGGTAACCCTTGATGTCATCCAGCACCAGCACGCTGAAGTCCTGCACCTTACCGTTGGAGCAAGTCACCACCGGTTCGATCCCGGTGCCCTGCGGCAGGCGATCCAGGCCGCCACCGGTGAAGTCCACAGCAAAGCGACGGGCCCAGACCGGCGGGTAATGCTCACCCGGTGCCCAACCCTCGACAAATCCACCCATGCCCGAACGGGTCGCATGCACCCGCGCGAGCGGCGTGCCGACCGGCGGCAAGGCGCTCCAGTAGAGCTTGTAGCCGTAGTTCAGCGAGTCGCCGGCAGCCACGGGTTTCTTCGGCGTCCAGAACGCGACGATGTTGTCGAGGGTTTCACCGGTTGTAGGAATTTCCAGCAGATCGATGGAGCCTTCGCCCCATGCGGTTGTAGGTTCTACCCACAGGCTCGGACGCTTGCTGTACCAGTCGACGGTGTCCTGATAGTTGGCGAACTCATGGTCGGTCTGCACCAGACCGAAACCTTTCGGATCGGTGTCGGCGAAGGCGTTGAATTGCAGGGTCGCCGGGTTGTTCAGCGGTCGGCAGATCCACTCGCCGTTGCCGCGCCACATGGCCAGACGATCCGAGTCATGGATCTGCGGGTGAATGGTGTCGCACATCCGGCGCTCGTGGGTGCCGCAGCTGAACATGCTGGTCATCGGGGCGATGCCCAATTGTTCGATTGCGGTGCGGGCATTGATGTGGGCGTCGACTTCCATCACCACGCGCTCGGCCTGGCAGTCGATGTCGAAGCGATAGGCGCCGGTCGCGCTCGGCGAGTCGAGCAGGGCGTAGACCACAAAGCGGGTCGCGTTCTGATCCGGGGTCTCGAACCAGAACTTGGTGAAGTCAGGGAATTCTTCGCGTTTCTTGGCGTAGGTGTCGACGGCCAGGCCACGGGCGGAG
Organism: Pseudomonas sp. 9.2(2024); assembly: GCF_039695385.1. Taxonomy (NCBI): domain Bacteria; kingdom Pseudomonadati; phylum Pseudomonadota; class Gammaproteobacteria; order Pseudomonadales; family Pseudomonadaceae; genus Pseudomonas; species Pseudomonas sp. 9.2(2024). Next base: position 1,451,288 of record NZ_CP155585.1, read on the forward strand.
AGGCCATATTGGCCAGTGGCATCCACCGCGCGGAAGTAGCTGGCGCCGAGGAACGACACCACGTCATGCCGATCCAGCTCCGGTGCCTTGAACAGCTTGAAACCGGCAAACCCCAGATCGCCCTTGAGCTGCTGGGTGTCGACCGAGGTGTTCTCATAGTTGAACAGCTGAGGGCGGAAATGCACCTCGCGGGCCGTGCGAGTCTTCGGATCGACGCTATACATGCGCACCGGCTGGCGAAAACCCATGCCGACGTGGAAGAACTGCACATCGAGCTGACCCTTGTTCTCCTTCCACAGCGAATGCTCGCCGTCGTAGCGGATCGCGTTGAAGTTTTGCGGGGTCATGGTCGCCAGGGTCGGCGGCAGCACCTGTTTGGTGTCCTGATACGCGCTGCCGGCCAGTTGCTTGGCCTGGCGCTTCAGCGTCTCGAAGTCGAAGGCCTGGGCTTCACCGTCGGCGGCACCGCCAGAGGCGGCCCAGGCGCGTGCGGCGAGCAGGCCGGAGGCGGAAAGGCCGGTGTAAGCCGCAATGGCCATGGACGCTTTGAGCAAATTCCTGCGGTGCATAAATACAACCTGTCGTGGACAATCCCGCGCCGTTCCTGGCACGTACTGGATCAGAAATTACGGTTCGGACAAGCCTTCGGCCAAACGCTACGGACTAGTAACAGATGCCCGCTAGCTTAATCGGTTCGCCGATTTTGCAAAATTCATTGATAGCACGGCGACAGCGTCTCAATGAAACAAGACGTTACGGTTATTTATCTCACAGACTTTTCTGATTTATAGGGCATATCTGCTTTTTTCGACTAATTACTCTAAAAACAGCTTTTCAGCGCCGATTTAATTTCTATTCTATGGGCATCGCCGGTCACGACCCATCCGACCGGCAGGGCTCAAATCGCTGCTTAAAGGAGCAGGGCGATGCGGTTTTCGAAAATTTCTGACGTACTGGAAAAGGACATCGTCCATGACAAAAGGACAAGGCATCACCGAAATGTTGGGCATCTTTCCCTGCCTCACCAACGTCCGGCGAAGACGCCGGCTCAGTCCTGACGAACTGAAACTGGTGGAGCGTTACCGCGAGTTGTCGGAGAGCGACCGGATTGCGATGCGGTATCTGGTGGATGCGATGAGGAGTGTTTCGCGGTTTTGAAGTGAAAAACCAAAGGGGTGGACTGTGAAGTTCGCCCCTTTTTCATTCTTGAGACTTACCGGGGATACTGCGGTTGCATCCACCCCTTCGACAAGTTGGGTGGCGAACCGAGTGGCGTTCGAAGTCGGGTTACTTCCCGTCAACACGGCAAACCCGGAAGGCCCGCGCCACGCGGCCCGCCATAACGCAGAACTGAGGTTCGGAATAACCACAGTTCAATGAAGGGCAAACACCGTGTTGACAGATTTCCGGCTTCGACCTCAGCTAATAATTGGGCTGCAACGGGACAAAGCCTATCGGTCAGGCGCTAGCGGCGCCAAGTCTACTCTGCTGACGCCATTTGTAGGAAAGGGGACTGAATGCTGAGGGTTCGGTCTGTAGGAAGCGAGTAACTGACGCTGAAAGAAATCAGCCCCGAAATTGTGATAAATCCGGGGCTGTTTTTCTTAGCGACTAACTTTCCAGGCATCCCCAGCCGGCGCCTTCCCATGGTCATACGGCTTGCCAATCCACATATAAATCAACCCCAGCCCAATCACGATCGCCGTGCTCAGCACCATCGCGTAGTTGATGTACCACGCGGCATCCGGGGTACGTGGCCAAGCCATGTTGATGATTGCGCCGACGCCATACACCAGCGCGCCGATGTTCACCGGCCAGCCCCAGGCGCCGAGGGTGAATTTGCCTCTCGGTTTCCAGCCTTTGCTGCGGGCGTACAGGGCGGCGAGGACGATCATCTGGAATGCGAGGTAGATGCCGATGGCGGCGAAGCTGACGATGGTCGCTACGGCGTCTTGCAGGAAGAAGCCGAGGGCGATGATCAGGCCGGGCAGGACGCCGGACACGAACAGTGCGGCAACTGGAACCTGGGTCGTAGGAGAAATCTTTTTCAGCAGTCGGCTGCCGATGACCATTTCATCGCGGGCGTAGGAATACAGCAGACGACTCGCCGCCGCTTGCAGGCTGATGACGCAGGAGATGAAGGAAATCATTACCACGCCCATCACCACTTTCGAGCCGATCGGACCGAAGGCGTTGTTGAGGATGGTGGTGACCGGGTCCTTGTCGGTGCCGTTGATCACCGCTTGCATGTCCGGTACGGCGAGGATCAGCGCGAGGCAGGCGAACATCGCCGCGATGCCGCCGATGTAGATGGTCATGCGCATGGCCACCGGGATTTTCTTGCTCGGGTTCGGGGTTTCTTCGGCCACATCGCCGCAGGCTTCGAAGCCGTAGTAGAGGAACATCCCCGCCAGCGACGCGGTGAGGAAGGCCGGCAGATAGGAGCCGTCGACGCTGATATCGAAGGTGTTGAACAGCACGCTGATCGGCTGGTGACGCTCGAAAATCAGCAGGTACACGCCGACGATCACCGCGCCCACCAGTTCGCAGAGAAAGCCGAACATGGCGATCCGCGCCAGCACTTTGGTGCCGCTGAGGTTCACCAGTGTGGCGAACAGTGTAAGTACCAGGGCGATGACGATGTTGGTGTTGTTGCTTGGCTCAAAACCCAGCATGGCCGCGAGGTACGGGCCGGCGCCGACCGCAACGGCGGCGATGGTCACGCACAGGGCGATGGAGTAGATCCAGCCGACCATCCATGCCCATTTCTTGCCCACCAGACGCCGAGCCCAAGGATAGACGCCGCCGGAAATCGGGAACTGCGAAACCACTTCGCCGAAGATCAGGCACACCAGCAGTTGCCCGCAACCGACCAGCAAATAGGCCCAGAACATCGGTGGCCCGCCAGCGGCCAGGCACAGGCCGAACAGGGTATAAACCCCTACGACCGGTGACAGATAAGTGAAGCCCAGCGCGAAGTTTTCCCACAGGCTCATGCTGCGGTTGAAGTTGGAGGTGTAGCCCAGTTGGCGCAGTTGTTCGGCATCGCTGTCGGCAACGGCGGCTGAGAGATCGGGTGATGCACTCATGTGTGTTTGCTCCGTGAAATCGGCAGATTTCGGATGGCCGAAACCGTGGCGGGGCCGTGAAGGCGCCGCCCGGATCGGTAGTTATTGTTTTGAATGCCTGGTAATGCGTAATGCCGGTTTTCTTCCTGAAACCGGAGTGACGCCATCGCTGGCAAGCCAGCTCCCACAAGAGCTGCACTGAACCCTGTGGGAGCTGGCTTGCCAGCGATGCTTTTAGTGCTTGAACATCACATGCCGAACCGTGGTGTAGTCCTCCAGCCCGTACATGGACATGTCCTTGCCGTAGCCGGACAGTTTCTGACCGCCGTGCGGCATTTCGCTGACGAGCATGAAGTGCGTATTCACCCAGGTGCAGCCGTATTGCAACCGCGCGGACAGGCGATGGGCGCGTCCTACATCCGCGGTCCACACCGAGGACGCCAGGCCGTAGTCCGAATCGTTGGCCCATTCCAGTGCCTGGGCTTCATCGGTGAATTTGGTCACCGACACCACCGGCCCGAACACTTCACGGCGGACGATTTCGTCGTCCTGCTGCGCATCGGCCAGCACCGTCGGTTCGAAGAAGAAGCCGTTGCCTTCGACAGCCTTGCCGCCAGTGATCAAACGAATGTGCGGTTGCGCCACGGCGCGTTCGACAAACCCGGCCACGCGGTCGCGATGCTGGGCGGTGATCAACGGCCCGAGTTCGGTGGACGGATCATCCTGCAAGCCGTACTTGATGCTGCTGACCGCCGCGCCGAGCTTCTCGACAAACTTGTCGTAGATGCCTTGCTGGGCATAGATCCGGCACGCGGCGGTGCAATCCTGGCCGGCGTTGTAGAAGCCGAAAGTGCGAATGCCTTCGACCGCCGCATCGATGTCGGCGTCGTCGAAGATGATCACCGGAGCTTTGCCGCCCAGTTCCATGTGCATGCGTTTGACGCTGTCGGCGGTGCTGGAAATGATGTTCGAACCAGTGGCGATGGAGCCGGTCAGCGAGACCATGCGCACTTTCGGATGGGTCACCAGCGTGCTGCCTACGCTCGGCCCACGCCCGAACACCAGATTGAGTACACCGGCCGGGAAAATATCCGACGCCAGTTCGGCCAGACGCAACGCAGTCAGCGGGGTTTGTTCCGACGGCTTGAGCACCACGGTATTACCGGCGGCGAGAGCCGGGGCGATTTTCCAGGCGACCATCATCAGCGGGTAGTTCCACGGCGCGATGGAGGCGATCACACCCACAGGGTCGCGGCGGATCATCGAAGTGTGGCCGGGCAGGTATTCGCCGCCGGCCGAACCGCTCATGCAGCGGCTGGCGCCGGCGAAGAAACGGAACACGTCGGCAATCGCCGGGATCTCGTCGTTCAGCGCGGCGCTGTAGGGTTTGCCGCAGTTGTCCGATTCCAGTTTCGCCAGCTCTTCGCCGTGGGCTTCGATGGCGTCGGCGAGTTTGAGCAGCAACAGCGAACGGTCCTTCGGCGTGGTCTGCGACCAGTCGGCAAAGGCACTGTCGGCGGCGCGCACGGCGGCATCGACCTGGGCCTCGGTGGCCTCGTTGATTTCCACCAGCACGTCACCGCGCGCCGGGTTGAGCACCGGCTGCGCCGGGCCTTCGCCGTTGACCAGTTGGCCGTTGATCAAGAGTTTGGTTTGCATGTTGTTGTCCTCTTTCTACTGCAAATTCAGGGTGGGAAAGGTCAGGGAAATCATTTGCCGCCGCTGCCGGCCACGCTCTCGCCAACCCGGGTCAGGTAGTAGGCGCCGAGGATCGGCAGCATGGTCACCAGCATCACGAGCATCGCCACGACGTTGGTCACCGGCACGTCCCGAGGGCGGCTCAACTGATTGAGCAACCACAGCGGCAAGGTGCGTTCATGGCCGGCGGTGAAGGTGGTGACGATGATTTCATCGAACGACAGCGCAAACGCGAGCATGCCGCCGGCGAGCAGCGCCGAGCCGAGGTTCGGCAGGATGATGTAGCGGAAGGTCTGCCAGCCGTCGGCGCCGAGATCCATCGACGCCTCGATCAGGCTGTGCGAGGTGCGGCGCAAACGGGCGATGACGTTGTTGTAGACGATCACCACGCAGAAGGTCGCGTGGCCGACGATGATGGTGAACATCCCCGGCTCGATCCCCAGCGTCTTGAAGGTCGCCAGCAGCGCGATCCCGGTGATGATCCCCGGCAGTGCAATCGGCAGGATCAGCATCAGCGAAATACCCTGTTTGCCGAAGAAGTCCCGGCGATACAACGCCGCCGAAGCGAGGGTGCCGAGCACCATCGCGATCAGCGTGGCGATGGCCGCGATCTGCAGCGACAGCTTGATCGCTTCCAGCACGTCCGGCCGGGAAAACGCCACACTGAACCAGTGCAGCGTGAAGCCTTTCGGTGGAAAGCTGAACGCCGCGTCTTCGGTGTTGAAGGCGTAGAGGAAGATGATCAGGATCGGGAAGTGCAGGAACACCAGCCCGCCCCAGGCTGCAATGCGCAAACCTAATGACGCGCGCTCAGAGTGCATCGAAAGCCCCCAGTCGTTTGACGATGGACAGGTAAATGGCGATCAGCACGATCGGCACCAGCGTGAACGCTGCGGCCATTGGCATGTTGCCGATTGCGCCCTGTTGCGCGTAGACCATGCTGCCGACGAAGTAGCCCGGTGGGCCCACCAGTTGCGGCACGATGAAGTCGCCCAAGGTCAGCGAGAATGTGAAGATCGAACCGGCCGCGATGCCCGGCACCGACAGCGGCAGAATCACCTGCATGAAGGTCTGGCGCGGCTTGGCCCCGAGATCGGCGGAGGCTTGCAGCAACGACGGCGGCAGGCGTTCCAGCGAGGCCTGGATCGGCAGGATCATGAACGGCAGCCAGATGTAGACGAACACCATGAAGCGCCCCAGATGCGAGGTCGACAAGGTGCTGCCGCCGACCCCGGGAATTCCCAGAATGAACTGCAGAACCGGTTCCAGCCCCAAGTGCTGAACGAACCACTGCGCCACGCCGCCCTTGGCCAGCAGCAGCGTCCAGGCGTAGGCCTTGACGATGTAACTGGCCCACATCGGCATCATCACCGCGATGTAGAAAAACGCCTTGGTCTTGCCGGTGGTGTAGCGCGCCATGTAGTAGGCAATCGGGAACGCAACGATGGAGCTGGCGATCGACACCACGACCGCCATGCTCAGGGTGCGCAGGATGATGTCGAAATTCGACGGCTGAAACAGCGCGGCGAAGTTGGCCAGGGTCAGGTCGGGCGTGACCGCCATGGTGAAGTCGTCGAAGGTGTAGAAACCTTGCCACAACAGCACCAGCAGCGAGCCCAGGTAGATCGCGCCGAACCACAGCAGCGGCGGTATCAGCAACATCGACAGATACAGGTTCGGCTTGCGATAGAGCAGGTTGGAAAACCTGCGCAACGGCGCCGATTGAGGGAGGGCGAGCGCGGTCATGTCACACCCCGCTCGCAACGGTGTCGTGCAGCGGAATCATCGCTTCCCGCGCCCAGCGAGCGCTGATTCGCTGACCGGTCTGGTGCTGCGCGCTGCTGTCGATCCATTGATTGTTGGCCTGGCTGATGCTCAGGGTCTGGCCGTTTTCCAGGGTGAGTTCATAGCGCGTGGCGCTGCCCTGATATTGAATGTCGTGAAGCAGGCCGCTGACTTCGATCTCGTGACTGGCCAGCGGGCCTTCGGCGAACCGCACGTGTTCCGGGCGGATCGAAAACGGCTGCGGATGACCACTGAGCTGGCGCGCCAGATCGCCACGAATCACGTTCGAGGTGCCGACGAATTCGGCGACGAAAGTCGTGGTGGGTTTCATGTACAGATTGCGCGGCGTATCGACCTGCTCGATGCGACCCTTGTGGAACACGGCCACGCGGTCGGACATCGACAGCGCTTCGGTCTGGTCGTGGGTGACGAAGATGAAAGTGATGCCGAGCTGGCGTTGCAGCTTCTTCAGTTCGCTCTGCATCTGTTCGCGCAGCTTCAGGTCGAGGGCGCCCAACGGCTCGTCGAGCAGCAGCACTCGCGGGCGATTGACCAAGGCGCGGGCGAGGGCGACACGTTGGCGCTGACCACCGGACAACTGCACCGGTTTGCGGGCGCCGTAGCCACCGAGGGCGACCATGTCCAACGCTTCTTCGGCGCGCTTGTGGCGCTCGTTCTTGTTCACGCCTTTGACTTTCAAACCGTAGGCCACGTTGTCCAGCACGTTCATGTGCGGGAACAGCGCGTAATCCTGAAACACCGTGTTGACGTCGCGTTGATAGGGCGGCAGTCCGGCGGCTTCGGCGCCGTGAATGCGGATCGAGCCGGCGCTCGGTTGTTCGAACCCGGCGATCAGGCGCAGGCACGTGGTCTTGCCCGAACCGGAGGGGCCGAGCATGGAAAAGAACTCGCCGTCCTGGATATCGATGGAAACCCGGTCAACGGCCTTCACCTCGCCGAACTGCCGGGAAACGTTGGTGAACTGGACTGCAAGCGTCATGATGCGGTGCTCCGAAAAGGCGAGGGCCGTCGCAGCGGCCCTGCCTGGACTTCTGAAAAAACTGGATCGTTTGGCGGTGTATGCGATGGTTTTTGGCTAACTCATCTGGTCGATACGCCGCGATCTGCTTTTAGCTCCCTCTCCCTCCGGGAGAGGGCGGGGGGTGAGGGCAGCGGTTTCGCTGAATCAAGACAACGTCAAAAACCACCCCTCACCCCAGCCCTCTCCCCAAAGGGGAGAGGGGGAAAGGGAGCTCGACCGAGGTGAACTCGAGATCAGCGGCCGCCCATAATCGCAATGTAGTCCTGCGTCCACCGGCTATACGGCACAAACTTCCCACCTTCAGCCTGCGGTGTTTTCCAGAAAGCGATCTTGTCGAACTGATCGAACCCGTTGGTCTTGCAGCCTTCAGCGCCAAGCAACTCACTGCCCTGGCAAGCCGCCGGAACCGCCGGCAACGAACCGAACCACGCCGCCACATCACCCTGGACTTTCGGCTGCAGCGACCAGTCCATCCATTTGTACGCGCAGTTCGGGTGCTTGGCCTCGGCGTGCAGCATGGTGGTGTCGGCCCAACCGGTGGCGCCTTCTTTCGGCACGGTCGACGCGATCGGCTGTTTCTCGTTGATCAAGCCGTTGACCTGGTACGGCCAGGCGCTGGACGCGACCACGCCTTCGTTCTTGAAGTCGCTCATCTGCACCGTGGTGTCGTGCCAGTAGCGGTGAATCAGCTTCTGCTGCGCACGCAACAGTTCCAGCACAGCCTTGTACTGATCTTCAGTGAGCTGGTACGGATCCTTGATCCCCAGTTCAGGCTTGGTGGATTTCAGATAGAGCGCCGCATCGGCGATGTAGATCGGGCCGTCGTAGGCCTGCACGCGACCCTTGTTCGGCTTGCCGTCGGGCAGATTCTGCGCGTCGAACACCACGTTCCAGCTGGTCGGCGCGGTCTTGAACACGTTGGTGTTGTACATCAGCACGTTCGGGCCCCACTGGTACGGGGTGCCGTAGGTCTGGCTGTTGACCACGTACCACGGCGCGTCTTTCAGGCGAGGGTCGAGGGACTTCCAGTTCGGGATCAACGCGGTGTTGATCGGCTGCACACGCTTGCCGACGATCAACCGCAACGACGCATCGCCCGACGCCGTCACCAGGTCGTAACCGCCCTTGGCCATCAGGCTGACCATTTCGTCAGAGGTGGCGGCGGTTTTCACATTGACCTTGCAGCCGGTTTCCTTCTCGAAACCGGTCACCCAGTCGTAGGCCTTGTCGCTTTCACCGCGTTCGATGTAGCCCGGCCAAGCGATGATATCCAGCTGGCCTTCGCCGGCGCCGACGGCTTTCAGCGGCTCTGCGGCCTGCAGGCTGGCGCTGGCCAGCAGGGCCGTGGTGATTGCACTGAGCAGTGCGGTCTTGTGCACGAACATGGTGAACCCTCTTCTTTAAATTATGGTCGGGGCAGTTGTGAACGCGGTGAAGCATGCCGTGGTCGGCTTGTTATTAGCGTAGTCAGAGATGCTGGCCGTGGCGGGCCATGATGTGCCGCACCACGCTGTAGTCCTGTAGCGAATCGCTGGATAAGTCTTTGCCGTAACCGGAGCGTTTCAACCCGCCGTGGGGCATTTCGCTGACCAGCATGAAATGGCTGTTGATCCAGGTGCAGCCGTATTGCAGGCGCGCGGCGACCTGCATCGCCTTGTCCAGGTTCTGCGTCCACACCGACGAGGCGAGGCCGTATTCCGAGTCGTTGGCCCAGTCCACCGCTTGCGCCAGTTCATCGAAGCGGGTCACGGTCACCACTGGGCCGAACACTTCGCGCTGGACGATTTCATCGCTCTGTTTGCAACCGGCCAGCAGCGTCGGCTGATAGAAGAACCCTGCGCCGGAATGCACCGCTGCGCCGGTCACCCGTTCGATGTGCGGCTGACCGAGGGCGCGCTCGACGAAACTGGCCACGCGGTCGCGCTGGCGGGTACTGATCAGCGGCCCGATTTCGTTGTCGGCGTCGCGTTTGCCGGCGAAGCGCAGGCTGCTGACTGCCGCGCCAAGCTCAGCGACCAATTTGTCGTGAATCCCGGCCTGGGCGTAGATCCGGCAAGCCGCCGTGCAATCCTGCCCGGCGTTGTAATAGCCATAAGTGCGCACGCCTTCGACCACGGCTTTAAGATCCGCATCGTTGCAGACGATCACCGGAGCCTTGCCACCGAGTTCGAGGTGCGTGCGTTTGAGGGTTTTGGCGGCGGCCTGAAGGATTTTCTGGCCGGTGACGATATCGCCGGTCAGCGACACCATCCGTACTTTCGGATGCCCGACCAAGTGACTACCAACGCCTTCGCCGCCACCGCAGACGATGTTGATCACCCCGCGCGGCAGGATCTCGGCCAGCGCCGGGGCCAGCGCCAGAATCGACAACGGCGTGTGCTCGGACGGCTTGAACACCAGCGTATTGCCGGCAGCGAGGGCCGGGGCGATCTTCCACGCGGCCATCATGATCGGGTAGTTCCACGGCGCAATGGACGCGACGACGCCAATCGGGTCGCGGCGCACCATGCTCGTGTAGCCGGGCACGTATTCGCCGCTGAGCTGACCGGTCTGGCAGCGCACGGCGCCGGCGAAGAAGCGAAATACATCGACCGTGGCGGTCAAATCGTCCTGCCGCGCCAGGTGCAGCGGCTTGCCGCAGTTCAGGGCTTCGAGGCGGGCGAGGTGGTCAGCCTGCTTCTCGACGGCGTTGGCAATTTCCAGCAGGAAATTCGAGCGTTGTTGCGGGGTGGTGCGCGACCACTCGGCAAAGGCGCGGTGGGCGGCAAGGATGGCGGTTTCGACTTGCTCGGTGCTGGCTTCGGCGATCTGGGTCAGGACTTCGCCGGTGGCCGGGTTGAGGATCGGTTCGACAAAACCCTGTCCTGCGACCAGTTCGCCGTCGATCAGCAACGCGGTGTGCATGTGGGTCTGCGCGCCAGCCATTTTCCGTGATCTCTTTTCTTGTATGGCCATGTTGCTCCCTGTTCCGGGAGCCGACCGTCTTATAGATGCAGCAAGACTAGTGCGCGGCTCCGGGGTCGACAAATTCTAAATACTGAAGGTGGCATTCGATTAAATAGATGGCTTGCGTCCGCCGTGAGGCTGCTCGCGGGCCACGGTCAGGAAAGGATCGACCAGCGCGGGGCGGGCGGTGCCGCGACGCCAGGCCAGACCGACGTCGAGAGTCTGGTTGAGGTCGGCAATTGGCCGGGCTTCGATGATGTCGCCTTCCAGTGACCATGGGCGATACGTCATGTCTGGCTGGATCGAAACGCCGAGGCCCGCCGCCACCAGACTTCGTACTGCTTCGGTGGACGCGGTTCTGAGGGTGATCTTCGGTTGCAGTCCGGCGCCGCGCCATAGACGTTGGGCGTTGCGATCCATCTCGTCGACGTTCAGCTGAATCAACGGCTCCCGGGCGACATCGGCGAGGTTGATGCTGTCGTGTTCCAGCAGCGGATGCTGGGCCGGCAGCCACAAACGGTGCGGCGAGTGGGTCAGCACTTCGGTCTGCAACGCGTGGCGGTCTTCGAGGTTGGAGAGGATCAGCACACCGACATCGATCTCGCCGCTGACCAGCAGATGCTCGATGTACGGCCGTTCATCCTCCATCACCCGGATCTCGACATTGGGATAGGCGCGCTGGAAGCGGGTCAGCAAATCCGCCAGGTAATAACCGGCCACCAGACTGGTCACCCCGACAATCAACTGCCCAGCAACCTGATCGGTGCTTTGTTGCAGGCTGCGTTTGGCGTTGTCCACGGTGGCCAGAATCAGGTGCGCCTGGCGTAGGAATTGATGCCCCTGATGGGTCAGCGTCATGCCCTTGGCGTGGCGATTGAACAGGCTGACGCCGATTTCTTCCTCCAGTTGCTGGATGGCCAGGGTCAGGGTCGATTGGGAAATGAACGCGGTTTGCGCAGCGGCGGAAATCGAGCCGGTCTCGGCCACGGCGATGAAATGGCGGATCTGACGCAAGGTCATCATGGAAGGTTTACCCGGTGGGCGGTTTTTATAGATTGCCTCGAGTGTATATCTATTTTCGCGAAGGGCTGCTGCGGGCCAGGCAACATCTGGAAGCACACTCGCACCCAAGTCACGGGCACTTTCGAACTAGGCTGAGGGCCTTATTGATCCGGATAACCCCAGTTTGGAGACGGAACATGAACACCCGTGGATTGCTCGATCAACTCCTCAAGTCCGGCCAGGATCTGCTACAGAACAAGGCAGGCGGGGCGCAGAACAAACCGGCGGCCGGTGGTTTGGGCGGCTTGCTGGGCGGATCTTCCAGTAATGGCGCACTTGGCGGTTTGCTGTCAGGCGCAGGCGGCGGTGCCCTGGCGGCCGGCGCCATGGGCCTGCTGCTGGGCAGTAAAAAGGCCCGAAAGGTTGGCGGTAAAGTCGCCATCTACGGCGGCCTCGCCGCGCTGGGCGTGATTGCCTACAAAGCCTACGGCAACTGGAACGCCCAAAAAGGCACCGCCCCGCAAAGCGAACCGCAAACCCTCGATCGCCTGCCACCGGCGCAAGTCGAACAACACAGCCAGGCCATCCTCAAAGCCCTGGTCGCCGCCGCCAAGGCCGACGGCCACATCGACGATCGCGAACGCCAACTGATCGAAGGCGAATTCACCAAACTCGACAACGATCAGGAACTCAAGCACTGGCTCCACGCCGAACTCAACAAACCCCTCGACCCCACCGACGTCGCCCGCGCGGCGAGCACGCCGGAGATGGCCGCCGAGATGTACGTAGCGAGCGTGATGCTGGTGGATGAGGAGAACTTCATGGAGAAGAGCTATCTGGATGAACTGGCGCGGCAACTGAAGCTGGAGCCGGGGTTGAAGGTGGAGTTGGAGAGGCAGGTGAGGGTGGCTGTTGCGTAACCAAAAGGTTTGATGAGTCCCCGGCGAGGATCGAGCATCGCTCGCCGGGTTTCCTTCAGTGCAAGCCTGCGGCCTTGCAGGCCTCGACAAAGGTCGCGCCTTTCTTGTCCATGGCGTTTTTTACCAACTGATTGGCTTTCACCAGTGCCGCACTGGGTTTGGCCCACTGCTCCGGTGGCAGTGGCTGCGACCATGCTTGAACCTGGTCCGGCAGAACAGGACGGCCCTTGCGATGAGCCCATTCGGCGAGAATGTAGGGCATTTTCCAGAAGGTCAGCACACGCCCGATGTACCAGCGGCGCAATGGCCACCGAGATTTCTCCGCGAATCCATATTCCCTCCGTTGTTCTGGAGTCAGGTCCTCGCCACCTTCTTCGTCCAGCGACCCCATCGCACGGGCATCTTCGCGTTCGATTTCAAAGGTGTGCAGTCCTTCATAAGGCTTGAGCCGATCCCCGGTCGGGATCAGGCCGAGTGCCTTGAGCATCGGGTTCGGCACATCGACCAGTTGACCGTCTTCCATGAAGTTGCGAATGGACGTCCACATGCCCAGGGAGTGGACATCGCTGGGTTGTGGTAGTAGCAGAAACTGCACTTTGTCCTGCTCTTCATCTTCCAGCCCCATGCCTAAGGTGTATTGGCGAGTGGCGCCGTAACTGGTGACGCCCTGGGAGTTTGCAACCCAGGCAACCACGCTTTCCCAAGGCACGATCAGCACACGATGGGTTTTGCTGTCGACGTAACAGACTTCACGGCGCTGGCGGTTGAAGCGGACGGGATAGGTTTTTGCGGCGGTGAAAACGCTGGAAAACATTCCGTAGACATAGGCGCCGAGAGGCAGAAGCCCTAACGATGCAACCCCTGAAAACGTCTGGATGCCCATTGCTAAATCTTTCAAGGGCGTGGGAAAGTTTTCCGGGTAGGCAAGTGTCCCGTACAAAACAATTAAAACCGGCGCAATAAACGCAAGGGTCAGCAGCAACCAGATTCCTGCGGCTAATATTTTTCCTTGCTCAACCATGCCCCAATTGTTACCGCCCAACTCCAGATAGGTCTCGGTGATCTCCGAAAAGTTGCGACGAGATGACTGTGTCTGGCCTGTGTAAACAGGTAATGGTGAAAGGAACAGGGTTTCATTTAAGCCGTTGGCTCGAATTTGTCCTGCACGTGGGCGCTGACTGCGGATGTCTGGGGCGGACTCATGTTCGGCAATCGTGGTTTTACGTTTTAACAAGTTCTTAAACATCAACAGTCGCCAAGTCGTCTTTTTTGCAAGAAAAGGTGACAGATTTATTTTATAAAAAGTACATCTGTCACCCTGTCATCTTTTAATCTCTTGGCTCCTACGCCTCTTTAATTATGCTGTGCTTCCTGTTCGGTCGATGAGCGCTCTAGATCTATTTTGAAGTAACTCATGAAATCCTGACCACGAGCAAAAGCTTTTTCGATTTTTGCTGACTCTTCTTTCAATGCTGGGCTCGGTTGTGCCCACTGTTCGGGTGGGAGCTCTTCAGACCATCTTTCAATCGACTCGGGGAATCCTTTCATGCTGTAGCGGTAATCCCATTCCGCTATCCAGTACGGAAGACGCCACCACGTAATCAAATGAGTCAAATACCACCATGCCACACCCGTTGCAGAGCGCTCCTTGTGTCGGTATTCCTCTCGCATGTCATCGCGTTCTTTATTGAAACTATGACTACCCTCAAAAGGGGCCTTGCCGGGGCAGAATTGAGTGCCCTTTTCCATGTAGATGCGGATGGCTTCCCATTTTCCTAACCCATGAGTAGGTGTCATTACTTCTTGATTCAGAAAGTGTACCGTATCAGCTTTGGGGTTATCGATGGCCATGCCAAAGGTATAATTTCTCATTACACCTACTCCCGTAACGCCCGCACTGATTGAAAGCCAGGCGACAGTATCTTCCCAAGGTTGGATTATCGGTTCATCAGAACCGTCAGGGAAAAAACATACTTCACGCCGTAGGCGATTAAAGCGAATTGGACGAGCCCTCGATTTTTTGAGGGTACTGCTAATTACTACATAGCTACCGAGGATTGCCACTCCTCCAGCGCACCAGATAGATAGTCGCAGGCCAAACTCAAAAAAATCGCTAAAGTACCACCAGAAACTGCGACCAAAGGGATTATTGATTCCAGCGAGACCTGCAAACGTTGGAACGATTAATAAACATGATATGAGTACGAGCATTACACTTGCGATCATCACTCTCGCCTGGAATGCCTCGTTCACATTACTGCTGCCTACATCAAGAAACGTATCGTTTACTTCAATGAAGCTTCCTCCCAAATCCATGGGCGTTTGCCCTGTCGGAATTGGTTTCGGTGACAAAAAAATGGCTTCACCTGTAGCGAATCGCCGGCGTTCTCCCGCAAAAGGTCGGTTTTGTTTGAAATCAAACTCATCGTTTTTCTTAAGGTTCGAATACATGCTTTCAACCTGTCGGGTTTGGAGAACTCAAGGCTTCACTGTTGATTACTAACCATGGAGCATCGGGTGCTCGAGTTCGTAGTACTGCAAATTGAGAAAAAGGTGATAGATCCATTTGTTAGAAAGTGGACCTGTCACCTTTCTGTCATTTATATATTTAGATAAGTAGTCAGTGTAACCATGAGGCTTTAATAATCACCATTGCCAGCTTTTTTCTGTGTATATGGCGCTGCTTGGTAGTACTGTTTTTAAAATCTTCAAGTAACGATCGAATGTGGCCGTTTCTTGGAAGCGTGCTTCGAATCCCACTGATTGGTTGGTTCTATGGGTGACTATCATCAGTCTAGACCGATCTACAGTTACAAAGTTGTATTCCGCCCAAGGGGAACTGCGCGAGTTGGTTATGTTGTTTTTCCAGCCGAGAAGGAATTTTGCTGCTCCTAGCGTCATAGCTGCCGGGCCGATCATAAAGGCTAAGGATCCTGTATAAATCGCAACGCCTGAGAAAAATAATATTATAAAAATAGCGAGGCTTTTGAAAATGGTTCCGGAAGATTCTGGATGATTCCGAAAATATTCGACTTTCCCATGGTTCGCTGTAATGGAGTAATTGAATACTGTTTTTTGGCGTAATATAAGTATGAAGTAGATGGTTAGTGCGTACGAAAATACATACGCCGAGAAAAGTCCAAGCATATATTGTGGCAGGTTGTTCCAAGTGATGGCCGTTACAAAAATATTCATTAGCGTCGCGCCAGCAAAGAGCCAAAGCTGTGCTTTCATGATTTCTTTAGGTGGAGATTTTATTGTTTTTGTCGACCATTCCATAAGGACGCGTTCATGTGCATTTGATTTTTCTTCAACGGCTCGGCATGAAGTCTGGTTGAATGAGTTGTCACTGGGTTTTGTCATGTTCGTATTATTCCGCTACGGCCAGGATCATCGCGCCTTTACGACTAACAGATTTTACTTGAAGCTCTGTAATGCTCAGCCCGTCGACGGAGGTGCTTCCTACTTTGTCAAGCTCTAATTGGTAGAGGTAACCTTGATCTTCAACGCCAGCTGCTAAAACGTTTGTAGGATACCAAATTTGCAATTCAATAAAGTCAGCACTTTTGTCAACCGGGATCCATGTCCGCCAGACGATGTCTTGGCCGGAGGCAGGCATTGGCGGAAAGCGCGCAGCGCGTACATCCGCAGTGTATGGTGAGTTTGTGTCAGTGCCAAATGCACTGGTGCCCGTAAATTGCCCTTTGTCCAGAAACGGATCTTGTACAGGATCATCCATTTTTCTAACAGGTAGCAGGGGTAGAATACGTTTGCTATCGATCACATTAAATTGGATGAGTTGACCGCGTACTGCACTTGGCAATCGAAGATGTACCCAAGCTCCATTCAGTACTTCTTCGTTTTGATATCCAAATCTTCCTCTGAATACGCGCTTGGTATCGAAAGTGCTCTTAACGTAGATCTGTGGGCTTAGTTGAATTTCCAGCAAAGCACGCTTTTCCTCCGCTTGGCCTTCAAGAGTAGACTGGTACTGCAACTCTTTTGAGCGTGACCAACAACATTTTCGCAACCACCAGCCCACACCGTCCGATTTGAAATAATTAAGTGCCAGCGTCGCTGCCAAATAGACAGCGCCAAGTACCAGCATCGCAACTGCAAACCAAGGATTCATGACTAATACAACCATGTCACCTGCAAGTGTTACTCCTGTAAGTAACTGTGCAATCCCTGCGATTCCCATTCCAAATACGGCGAGGCCTTTCACCCACATTGCGGCCTTTTCCTCGGAACTTCTCGCGTTTCCATAATCGTCTTGGATATCCCATATCTCGAGAATTGTGGAAATGACTGCAAATGCCCCCATTGCGACCATTCTTCGGCTGAAAGCACGGACAGTCGCTGCCCACGCTGCCTTGCCTTCTGCCGTCCAGAACGCTGCTGATCTGCTTAATATTCCGACTTCCACTTCGTCAATTAAAACCGGGGCCGCATTTTTTATCGTTTTCCAAGGAGTTTCGACAAAAACCGCCATCAGTAAGTTGAAGCTGTATCCCAATCCGTAGCTTATTTTAGCGACGTCTTTTTTACTGAACTGGCCGTCTTTTGTAAGGTCGCGGTAAGTGAGGGCGGTGTTTATAAAGTTCAGCAGCACTACGCCCCAAACTATTGCTCCTGCATTCAATCCCCACTTTTCGCTCCAGGCTTTGGCTTTTGCTTGCCAGTTTTTCACGACGTCTGCACGGGAGGAGGCAAAATTCTTGATCTCTGCTCTTAGCAGTTCCGCGTACTTGTTGTTTTGGTAGTCGAGTATTCCTGGCATGTTCAATTCATGCATTTGCAGTTTTGCTTCCTGCTGCTGCAATACGCGAGCGAGATTCTTTCGTTTTCCAGGTCGGTCCGGATAGATCCACTGTTTACGTGTATCAGCAATTTTTTTGTTCAACAAGAGCCATTCGTTTTTCCAGGTCCTGAGCTTCTCAGAAACTTTTATATCAATCGCTGGGCGATCTGGTGAGTTAATTAAAACTTGTCCGATCATTAGGTTTCTAATGAGAGCGCTGATGTTCTGGTTTTTTCCCAAGGCCATTCGGCTATCTGATGGG
The DNA here is from genome assembly GCF_039695385.1 of Pseudomonas sp. 9.2(2024). NCBI lineage: Bacteria > Pseudomonadati > Pseudomonadota > Gammaproteobacteria > Pseudomonadales > Pseudomonadaceae > Pseudomonas > Pseudomonas sp. 9.2(2024). The sequence goes on from NZ_CP155585.1 coordinate 1,468,812, forward strand.
ATCAGTGCTATCAGAATGGACTCTGCAGTTGCTTTACCTTCTTTGCTCGCTAGTTCACGCAAAGCTTTGAACGTGTCTTGAACAGGCTTTTTTAATGCCTGCATCCAGGGCTTTTCAGCGAACCCGTCTTGGTTCAGTACACTGTTAAACTCACCAACTCTCGTTGCAAGCGTGGTCATATCCCCCATGCCATTAAGCAAAAGGTTGGCTTGTGTATCCAAAGCGTCTTTCAGAGCAGGTGAAAAACCATATCGAACAGTGCCGAAGAGGCTTTCTGCATTAGCGTCTTCTTTTGCAAGCCAAATACTCGAGTTTGCGTCTTGGCAGTATATTGAGAGGAGACTCGCCACTGTCTCCTGGAGGTATAAAAGCTGTTTCTTGTTCGTAGTGTCGATGAACAATCGTAGAGGGTCGTTGCCTACGTATTTGGCCAGGGCTTGAAAGTCATTCTGGGTGTTATGAATGTTTTTAAGCAGAGCTTCACCATCGCCTTGATAGGTCTGGATATAAGCGTGGGCTCCATCAAGATCAATTTCGCGTCGCCATTTACTTCGATCAGACCAAGCCTGATAGTCAGATTCCGTTGGGGACTGACCATATTTTGATTTGATTGCATCCGCCATTTCAAAGGACTTGAAGCTTCCCGGCAATGTGATAGCCGTGTTTGTGCCGCCCATGGCGCTAAGAACGGATTGAGTATTTTCATGCTCTCTTTGAGCATAATAAGCATCCAAATCCCGTTGGAATTCCCGTGTTTTCGACGCGTCCCCGCGGATAGATGCTGGCAGTTTGTCCGGGGCCACGCTTGCACCGCACAACGCCTCCACTGTTTGAGCAATCTGTATTTTATGTTCGTGTTTTTGCTTCCAGGCCTCATAAGCGGCTTGATCGGCAGCTAATTGCATACCGATGTCATTCAAAATGGCTATTGGATCATCTAGAACAATAGCTAGAGCACTTTCTTTGTCAGGTACACTACCTGTCCAATAAGTATCAGCTGCCAATGTGCTGAAAATCGCTTTGCCGTTCGATTTACCTTCGGTCGCGTAGGGTGGAATGGCTGAGTCAGCGAGTCGTTTATCGGAAATTACTGCTCCCTTATCAACATCGGCAACTGCGTCAGCAAGCGACACCAGAGGTAAGGTTTCAGCCGCTGACATGCTGATGCAATAGCTCGGCAGGTCGAGGGTTTTCATCCACTGTTTACGGCTGCCAGGATTTGATCTCATATGCTCGCATACACGCCAAGTCCACTGAACCGGAGAGTACGCAATATGCAGCTTGTTCTTACGCGGATATATCAGATGGCTTTTGCTTTCTCCGGAGGCTTTACGCTCGTCTTTACCGGTGTCAGCGTCACTCAGTTGTACTCGGGTTAATACACCGTGAGTAGCGGAAAATTCGTATTCGTGAAAGGTTTTTGCGGTTTCGTCGTAAACGTAGACATAGCCGTCGTAAAGCTGGCGCAAAGTGTAGTTACGTGTTTTCAGCGCAGGTAGTACTGCCCACATACCAGACTTCAATAATGGTTTGAGCTTTTTCGGATCTTCATCGTATCGAGAGCGATCCAGCGCATAGCGCATCGGAACGATTGCTACATCGGGGCCGGTGAGGGGGCAGCCGCCGGTGGCTTGTGCTGTTGTGGTGGGGAAACAGGCGTTGCGCTGTTGTTGGAGTGTTCCGCTCTTTTCAGCCATTTGCAGTGTCCTTTGCTTCCAGCGCTTGCTGGCGATAATCATCCAGTGCTTCGATACGCAGTTCCGGTGCCAAACGCCCTTTGTCTGGGTTTTGGCTCAACCACTCTTGATAGGGGCTGTCAGGGCGAGTGGTGAAGTCTCTTCCCCAGTCGACGCAGGTTTCCGCCCATGTTACCAGTCCTCGTTCGCTGACCAGTCCCCAGGCGCTGCCGCTGTCTAGAACGTGTTCAAGCCACCACTCAGTTTGATCGCTGTTCAACAGTGAAAATGTTTGAGCGTCACGGGTGTTCAACCAAGTGTACAAGCGCTCTTTGAACTGCCATCGATAAGCGAGTTCCAGAGCCGCGATTTGTTGCTCGCCGAGCAGGGCAAAATTTTTGTCACGAGGGTCCTTTGACTGCGGTCTCGCGAACGGCGTAATCGGTGCATCGCTCGCAGAGCACCAGGTGTGGACCGGTGCCTTGATCCAAATAGTCTCTACAGGTCCCAGCACGTGACTGAGATGTTCCGGCCCGTAGCTAGAAAGCCAGTGATGCATGACAAGGGGATCGGCGAAACGTAAAAGACCTTCGCCGCCGTTCACGTCCGGCGGACAGATAAAATGTCGTAGGTGATCTGCTATTTCAGTTAGTGAAGCGCGGCTGAATAACGGACACGAATCGGCTTGAGTCAGGTGATTTTGCTGCCAGTCTCTGAGGACGGAAGAGTTCCCCTGCGGCTTCACGAGTATTGGCCCCAGATCTTTCAATTCCGTCCATCGCGTCCCCAAGTACACCGGCTCGATCTCTAACGGTTCGCCGAGCTGATAAAGACTTGGGATCGCATCAGGACGCAGAACCCCGTCGATCAGCAAAAAGTTGGCGTTCGACGGGTAGTTCATTTGGCGGCGTCCTTCGCTGCTTGCGCGGCAGCTTTCTCACAAATCTCACAACGTGGCGTGCCCCGCATCAACGCCTGCCGCTGTGCCGGCACCAACAACTTCCCGGCCTTGTCCGTATCCGCCTGCTTCAACGGCCCCGGCATCAACGGCGCAGCACCCGTGCCACTGCTTGGTCCGCCGCCGGAGTTGATGTTGATCGCCGGCCCGCTCATGGTCACGCCGCCGCCATCGATCTTGATGAAGCTGCCACCGCCGACCAGCGTCAGTTCGGCCCCAGCCTCCAGCACTACCTTCATGCCGCTGCTCAGGTGAATTTCCTGGCCAGCGTCGATGAACTGCCCGGTGCCAATCTTGATGTGCTGATTCACACCGACGGTCAGGTGATCGTTGGCGCGGGCTTCGACTTTGCGGTCTTCGTAAACGGTGTGGTGTTCTTCGGCCTTGAATTCCGTGTAGCTGTTCTTTTCCACGACGTCGTGGCGTTCGTTGCCGACGCGGATTTTCTGGTCGTGTTCGATGTTTTCGTCCCAGTCGCGCTGGGCGTGCAGGAAGATCTGTTCCTGGCCTTTCTTGTCTTCGATGCGCAGTTCGTTGAAGCCGCCGCCACCCATCGAGCTCAGGGTCTTGAAGGTGGTGCGGGTCTTGTTCGCCGGCAGGGCGTAGGGGACGGTGTTTTCCTTGTGGTACAGGCAGCCGCTGATCAGCGGCTGGTCGGGGTCGCCTTCGAGGAAGGTGACCAGCACTTCCATGCCGATGCGCGGGATCGCGATGCCGCCGTACTGGGCGCCGGCCCAGGCGGAGGACACGCGCAGCCAGCAGCTGGTCTTGTCGTCGGCGAGGCCGTCGCGGTCCCAGTGGAACTGGACTTTCACCCGGCCGTATTCGTCGCAGTGGATTTCTTCACCTTTAGGGCCGGTGACCACGGCGCTCTGGCTGCCGAGGATGCGTGGTTTCGGGTGGCGAAGGGGCGGGCGGTTCGGCACGTCCCACGGGGTGGCCTGGAAGCGGTTGCGGTAACCCTGATGGAAATCGTCTTTGAGCGCGGTGGTGTCACTGGTCACCGACTCTTCCAGCACCTGCGGCTGTTTGCCTTCGTGGTGGACTTCGGTGAGCAGCCACAGGTCGTTCCACTTGGCTTTCGGGTGCTCTTTCAGCGCGAGGAAATGGCCGCTGACCAGCAGAGGTTGGTCGCTCTTGCCTTCCGCAAGCTGGAAGTCGCTGCGGTGGCGTTCGAGGGCGCGCTTGGCCAGGTGCTTGCCGCGCTCGCGGTCGACGAAACGGCCCGGGTAGTCGTAATCCTCGAGGTCGGGCAGGGCGTCGCCGCGGTTTTCGCTTTCGAGGGTGATTCGCGGTTTTTCGAAGTCGTAGTCGCGGCGGGTGGTGCGGCTGGTGCGGGTTTCCAGGCGCAGGTCGAAGCGCTTGATCACCGGGTTGCTGGCGACCATGCCGGAGTCCTGCTGATAGGCCACCGGCGCCAGTTTCTTGAACACCGTCTGGTCGTCGCCGAACACCAGTTTGTGGCCCGTGGCGCTGTGCTGGAAGTGGTAGTGAATGCCTTCTTCTTCGCACAGGCGCTGGATGAAATGCAGGTCCGATTCGTCGTACTGCACGCAGTAGAGGCGATCGGGGTAGATCGAACCGGTCTGGAAGGCGTAGGCGTTGCCCTGGATGCCGTGTTCTTCGAGGACCTTGCCGATGATTTTCGGCACGCTGAGGTTCTGGAAGATCCGCTGGTTGATCCGGTGCGCGAGATACGCCAGTTGCGGGCGCAGGGTCACGGAATAGCGCGTCAGGCGCTTGCCGGAATCGCCTTGCGCGGCGCGGTAGATCAGGCCGTGGATGCCGCTGCCGTCGGGCGACAGCTGCAGGAAGGCCGGTTTGTGCAGCAGGGTTTCGAGGTCCAGCGACGGCTGCTCACTGACCAGCTCCACCTCGAACACAAAAGGCTGGCTGATGGCTTCCCGGCCGGTCAGGGTAAACACCTGAAAGTCGGCGGAAAGACCTTCGATGGTCAGGGCAAAGTGGGTTTCATTGGCCGGCGCGAACATCCCTTGTTCCTCGTGCTGTACAGCGGCGCTCGTCGACGCCCGCAAAGCGGGTCAACGTACGCGAAATTCTGGAGGGGCGTAAACAACATCGACCAGCAGAGCTGGCCGATGCTTGAAACGATCAGCCGTAATTAAACGACTGGAGCACGCCAGTCATCGGAACCCGAAGTACCGGATACTTCGTGGGTCCAGGTGATTTTGCGGTAGGTGAACTGCACTTCTTCCAGGTGGGTGAAGTGGGCGTTCGATGGATCCTGGCAGTTGTGCATTTTGTTGTTGATGGCGACGATGATCGCGTCTTCCAGTTTGGTGGTGTAGTAGTGCTCTTGGGTACCTTGAGCCGAAGTGCGGTACCACTGGATAACGATTTCGCTCATGCGCTCGCCGGAGGTCAGAGCGGCTTGCAGCAGTGGCGAAGCCTTGTCGTAGACCTTGGTGATGATCACTGGCTTGTGAACGCGCTGACCGGTTGGCTGACCGGATTGCGGGTCACGCGGGATGATCACGTCGTGGCTGAACGCCTGAACCATGACCTGGTCTTCGTGACCTTCCTGGTAGGTGTTGCCAACGGAGTCGGCGGTGAAAGCGCCGGCAGTGATCAGGCCTTGTTTTTCGCCGGTAACCGACATGTACGCTGGTGTTGCCATGGGAGGTGCTCCTTGCGGATAAAGTTAGGGTGCCCGGGAGGCGAAATCGCCCGGTGGGTGGCTGACTGTTATCAAGGAGCGTGCCAGCTTTTGGTGCGTCCCCGGGAGCCGGGGACTTCACCGCTCTGGCTCGCGGGCTTGGGCGTTTTTTGAACAGCGATGAAGGCAAAAGTGCGCAACTTCTTGCGCAGTACTGCGCAAGAAGTTGCGCACTCGGCTACAGGCGACGGTAACCGGGGGCTGTAGCGAAATCAGGCGGCGATTTCGCGAAACAAGTGCGCAAGAAGTTGCGCACAATGGCACATGGCTACCGTGCCTGCAGATCATCTAAACCCGAAATGGCTAATCCATCGCCCCTTTTTGCCATTGCGTCACTGGCACGCCACCCTCCGATTCCTTGAAAGTCCCTGTCCAGAGCCCACCCCGTTTAATACCGGAAGGCCAGAGCGCGGCAAACCGTCTTATAAATGAAACACCGCCCTCAGCTATACTCCCCCGCATTTCGACCCGCCCCGAGGACTGACTGTGAAGAACTGGACGTTGCGCCAACGCATTTTGGCGAGCTTTGCGGTGATTATCGCCATCATGCTGCTTATGGTGGTCGTCTCGTATTCGCGGCTGCTGAAGATCGAAGCCAGTGAAAACAGCGTGCGTGACGACGCGATTCCCGGCGTCTATTACAGCTCGATGATTCGTGGCGCGTGGGTCGACAGTTACCTGCAGACCCAGGAACTGCTGGGCCTCAAGGAGGGGCAGGGCGTCAGCAGTGAAGATGCGGCCGATTACAAGGCTTTCGAATCCCGGCTTCAGGAACAGATGGCCAATTACCGTGGCACGGTGGTGACGGACGAGGACAAGCTCGAATTCGCGGCGTTCGAGAAATATCACGACGCCTATCTGAAAATTCAGGATGCGGTGCTCGATCTGCACAAACGCAATCTGGAAGCCGACGCCGTCAAGCTGTTCCACGAACAACTGACTCCGACCTGGTACTCGGGCCGGATGAAGCTCAACGACATCATTGGCGAGAACAAGAAAGTCGCTGACAAGGCCATGGCCAACATTGATGAGGCCGTGGCGGCGGCCAAGGTCAGCATGTTCGTCTCGCTGCTGGTGGCCGTGCTGGCCGCCGGGTTCTGCGGTCTGCTGCTGATGCGCGCGATCATGGCGCCGATGAACCGCATCGTGCAGATCCTCGACATCATGCGCACCGGCGATCTGAGCAGCCGCTTGAACCTCGACCGCAAGGACGAGTTCGGTGCCGTGGAAACTGGCTTCAACGACATGATGACCGAGCTCACTTCGCTGGTGTCCCAGGCCCAGCGCTCGTCGGTGCAGGTCACCACCTCGGTGACCGAGATTGCGGCCACTTCCAAACAACAGCAAGCCACCGCCACCGAAACCGCTGCGACCACCACTGAAATCGGCGCGACGTCTCGCGAGATCGCGGCGACCTCTCGCGACCTTGTACGCACGATGACTGAAGTCTCCACCGCCGCCGATCAGGCCTCGGTGTTGGCCGGTTCCGGGCAGCAAGGTTTGGCGCGCATGGAAGACACCATGCATTCGGTGATGGGCGCAGCGGATCTGGTGAACGCCAAACTGGCGATCCTCAACGAGAAGGCCGGCAACATCAATCAGGTGGTCGTCACCATCGTCAAGGTCGCCGACCAGACCAACCTGCTGTCCCTGAACGCCGCGATTGAAGCGGAGAAGGCTGGTGAATATGGCCGTGGTTTCGCGGTGGTCGCCACTGAAGTGCGGCGTCTGGCGGATCAGACGGCTGTCGCCACGTATGACATCGAGCAGATGGTCCGCGAGATCCAGTCGGCGGTGTCCGCCGGGGTGATGGGCATGGACAAGTTCTCCGAGGAAGTGCGTCGCGGCATGGCCGAAGTGCAGCAGGTCGGCGAGCAGCTGTCGCAGATCATCCATCAAGTGCAGGCGCTGGCGCCGCGGGTGTTGATGGTCAACGAGGGCATGCAGGCTCAGGCCACCGGCGCCGAGCAGATCAACCACGCGCTGGTGCAGCTGGGTGATGCCAGCAGCCAGACGGTCGAGTCGTTGCGTCAGGCCAGTTTCGCCATTGACGAACTGAGCCAGGTGGCCGTGGGCCTGCGCAGCGGCGTTTCGCGATTCAAAGTCTGATGAGCGAAATCACCGCCAAACGCAGCGCTGCACCGGTGGCGAAGCAGGCGTTGTTCCTGCTGTTTCGCATCGGCAGCGAACGCTACGCCTTGCGCGCTACGGAAGTGGCCGAAGTGCTGCCGCGCCTGCCGTTGAAGCCGATTGCACGGGCGCCGCACTGGGTGGCGGGGGTGTTCGCCTATCGCGGCACGGTGGTGCCGGTGATCGACCTCAGTGCCCTGACGTTCGGCCATCCTGCGGAAGCGCGCACCAGCACGCGTCTGGTGCTGGTGCATTACCGCGCGGACGACTCGCAACCCTCGCAATGGCTGGGGCTGATCCTCGAACAGGCCACCGATACCCTGCGCTGCAACCCGGATGATTTTCAGCCGTACGGCCTCGACAATCGTCAGGCGCCGTACCTCGGCCCGGTGCGTGAAGACGCGCAAGGGCTGGTGCAGTGGGTGCGGGTCAACGACTTGCTCGACGAGTCGGTGCGTACACTGCTGTTCCCGACACCGCCGCTGGATCCGGCGCGGCTTGAGGAGCAGCCATGAGCAGCGACCAGCGCTTCTTCGACTTCCTCAAGGAACGCATCGGCCTCGATGTCGCCTCGGTCGGGCCGGCGATCATCGAACGGGCTGTGCGCCAGCGCATCACCCTGTCGCAAACGGTGAATGCCAATGAGTACTGGCAGACCCTGCAAGGCTCGCGGGATGAACAGCAGGCGCTGATCGAAGCGGTGATCGTCCCCGAGACCTGGTTTTTCCGTTACCCGGAATCCTTCGCCACCCTCGGCAAACTGGCGCGCAAACGCCTGGGCGAGCTGAACAACATGCGTGCGCTGCGCATCCTCAGCCTGCCGTGTTCCACCGGGGAAGAACCCTATTCGATTGCCATGGCCTTGCTCGATGCGGGCCTCAAGCCCCATCAGTTCAAGGTCGATGGCATGGACGTCAGCCCCTTGTCGGTGGACAAGGCGCGGCGTGCGCTGTACGGCAAGAACTCGTTTCGCGGTCAGGAGCTGGACTTTCGTGAGCGGCATTTTTTCGCCGAGAACGAGGGTTATCGAGTAAATGAAATCGTCCGCGAGCAGGTTCGCTTGCATGTCGGCAACGTGCTCGATCCGTCATTGCTGGTCAACGAGCCGCCGTTCGATTTCGTGTTCTGCCGCAACCTGCTGATCTATTTCGATCAGCCGACCCAGCAGCAGGTATTCGCGGTGCTGAAGCGCCTGACCCATGTCGATGGCGTGCTGTTTATCGGCCCGGCCGAGGGTAGTCTGCTTGGGCGGTTGGGCATGCGCTCGATCGGGATTCCACAGTCCTTTGCTTTCAGCCGTCACAGCGATCCACAACCCGAACCGTTGCCGGCGCCGACCGCGATTCCGCTGCCGTTACCTGTGCGCCAACCGCTGCGCAGCACGCCACCACCGCCGGTGCGCAACCGTCCGTTTGCTGGCGTGACGCCGTTGCCCGCGACGGCTAAAAGCACCAACCCCGACGCCGCGACCTTGCTGGCCAACATCGCCGCCCTGGCCAACGAAGGCAGAAGTGCCGAGGCCCGGGCCGCGTGCGAACAGTATTTGCGCAGCCATGAGCCGGTGGCCCAGGTGTTCTACTGGCTCGGCCTGCTGAGCGATGTCGCCGGCAGCGCGCTCGAAGCCCAGGGCTTTTACCGCAAAGCGCTGTACCTCGAACCGCAACACCCCGAAGCCTTGATGCACCTGGCTGCGTTGCTGCAGGCCCAGGGCGACACGGCCGGCGCCAGACGATTGCAGGAGCGCGCCGCCCGCAGCGACCGCACCGCCGACAGTGAGCGTAAACGATGATCCCGTCCGACACCTTGAACGTCACCCACGAAGACGCCCGGGCCATCGACGATTGCTGGAACCGCATCGGCATCCACGGCGACAAGTCCTGTCCGCTGCTGGACGAGCACATCCATTGCCGCAATTGCTCGGTGTATTCCGCCGCCGCCACGCGTCTGCTCGACCGATATGCGTTGCAGCAGGACGAGCGCGACCCGGTGGCGACCCAGGTGGAAACCGAGCTGAAGACCCGTTCGCTGCTGATGTTCCGCCTCGGTGAAGAATGGCTCGGCCTGGCCACCCGCAGTCTGGTGGAGGTCGCGCCGTTGCAGGCGATTCACTCGCTGCCGCACCAGCGCTCCCGGGCCTTGCTCGGCGTGGCGAACGTGCGCGGTGCGCTGGTGGCCTGTCTGTCGCTGGTCGAACTGCTCGACCTCGACAGCAACGCGGCCCCGGTGACCGGCGCGCGGATCATGCCGCGCATGCTGATCATCTCGGCCCAGGGCGGGCCGGTGGTGGTGCCGGTCGACGAAGTCGACGGGATTCACGCCATCGACGAGCGAATTCTCGATGCCGCGTCGCGGTCTGGCGCACAGACCAGCGCCAAATACACCCGAGGCGTGCTGCCTTTCAAAGGTCGCAGCCTGCGTTGGCTGGATGAAGAACAGCTGTTGTCCGCCGTGTCCCGGAGCCTCACATGACCCCCGAGCAAATGCGCGACGCCTCCTTGCTCGAGCTGTTCAGTCTCGAAGCCGAAGCCCAGACCCAGGTGCTCAGCGCCGGGCTGCTGGCGCTGGAGCGCAACCCGACCCAGGCCGATCAGCTCGAATCGTGCATGCGTGCGGCGCACTCGTTGAAAGGCGCGGCGCGGATCGTTGGCATCGACAGCGGAGTCAGCGTCGCCCATGTGATGGAAGATTGTCTGGTCAGCGCCCAGGAAGGGCGATTGTTCCTGCGCCCCGAGCATATCGACGCGCTGTTGCAGGGCACCGATCTGTTGATGCGCATCGCCACTCCGGCCAACGGCCCTCAACCGGCGGACATCGAGGCTTACGTGGCGTTGATGGGCGGTTTGCTCGACCCGACGGCACCGACCGTGGTGCCCGCCGCTCCGAGTGCGCCACCGATGGCCGAGTTGCAGCTTCAGCCACCGCCGGGGGTTGAGCCGGCGCCGGTTGAAATTCCGGTCGAGGTTGCCGAGCCGGAACCCGCGCCTCGCAAGAGCAAACGCACCACCGAAGGTGGCGAGCGGGTGCTTCGGGTCACCGCCGAACGCCTGAACAGCCTGCTCGATCTGTCGAGCAAATCCCTGGTGGAAACCCAGCGCCTCAAGCCGCACCTGGCCACGATGCAGCGCCTCAAACGCATGCAGAACAACGGCCTGCGGGCGCTGGAAAGTCTCAACGTTCATCTCAAGGAACATGCCCTGAGCCTTGAGGCTCAAGAGGCGCTGGAAGACGCGCGTCGTTTGCTCGCCGAATCCCAGCAACTGCTGGCAGAGAAAAACGCCGAACTCGACGAGTTTGCCTGGCAGGCAAGTCAGCGCGCACAAGTGCTCTACGACACCGCGCTGGCCTGCCGCATGCGGCCGTTCGCCGATGTGCTGTCCGGGCAAGTGCGGATGGTGCGCGACCTCGGTCGCAGCCTCGGCAAACAGGTGCGGCTGGAGATCGAGGGCGAGAAGACTCAGGTCGACCGTGATGTGCTGGAAAAACTCGAAGCACCGCTCACGCACCTGCTGCGCAACGCGGTCGATCACGGCATCGAAACCCCGGAAGAACGCCTGCTCAAAGGCAAGTCCGAGGAAGGCCTGATCCGTCTGCGCGCCTCGCATCAGGCCGGTCTGCTGGTGCTGGAACTGAGCGACGACGGCAATGGTGTGGATCTGGAAAAGGTCCGCCGCAGCATCGTCGAACGTCAGTTGTCGCCCGCGGAAACCGCCGCCCAGTTGAGTGAAGAGGAACTGCTGACCTTCCTGTTTCTGCCGGGTTTCAGCCTGCGGGACAAGGTTACCGAAGTGTCGGGTCGTGGCGTCGGTCTCGATGCTGTTCAGCACATGGTCCGCCAGTTGCGCGGTGCGGTGGTGCTGGAGCAGACGGCGGGCGAGGGCAGTCGTTTCTATCTCGAAGTGCCGCTGACCCTGTCGGTGGTGCGCAGCCTGGTGGTGGAGGTCGGCGACGAGGCCTACGCCTTCCCGCTGGCGCACATCGAGCGCATGTGCGATCTGGCGCCGGAGGACATCGTGCAGGTCGAAGGGCGCCAGCATTTCTGGCACGAAGGCCGGCATGTCGGGCTCGTCGCGGCCAGTCAGTTATTGCAACGTCCGGCCAGCCAGAACAGCGGCGAGACCCTGAAAGTCGTGGTGATCCGCGAGCGCGATGCGATCTACGGCGTGGCGGTCGAGCGTTTCATCGGCGAGCGCACGCTGGTGGTGCTGCCACTGGACGAACGGCTGGGCAAGGTGCAGGACATTTCCGCCGGGGCCTTGCTCGACGATGGCTCGGTGGTGCTGATCGTCGATGTTGAAGACATGCTGCGTTCGGTGGACAAACTGCTCAATACCGGGCGTCTGGAGCGCATTGCCCGCCACGGTAATCAGGCCGCGGAAGCCGCGCGCAAACGGATTCTGGTGGTCGACGATTCGCTGACCGTGCGCGAACTGCAACGCAAGCTGCTGCTCAATCGCGGCTACGACGTGGCCGTCGCGGTGGATGGCATGGACGGCTGGAACGCCTTGCGTTCGGAGGATTTCGATCTGTTGATCACCGACATTGACATGCCGCGCATGGACGGCATCGAACTGGTCTCGTTGTTGCGCCGCGACAACCGTCTGCAATCGCTGCCGGTGATGGTGGTGTCGTACAAGGATCGCGAGGAAGACCGCCGCCGTGGACTGGACGCCGGCGCCGACTATTATCTGGCCAAGGCCAGTTTTCATGACGACGCCCTGCTCGACGCGGTGGTTGAGCTCATCGGAGGAGCGCGGGCATGAAGATCGCAATCGTCAACGACATGCCCCTGGCGGTGGAGGCCCTGCGCCGGGCGCTGGCTTTCGAGCCGGCGCATCAGGTGGTGTGGGTCGCCAGCAACGGCGCCGAAGCGGTGCGCCTGTGCGCCGAAAACACCCCTGACCTGATCCTGATGGACCTGATCATGCCAGTGATGGATGGCGTCGAGGCCACCCGCCGGATCATGGCCGAGAGCCCGTGCGCGATCGTCATCGTCACCGTGGACCGCCAGCAGAACGTGCACCGGGTGTTCGAAGCCATGGGCCACGGCGCGCTGGATGTGGTCGATACCCCGGCCATCGGCGGCGGCAATCCTCAGGAAGCGGCGGCGCCACTGCTGCGCAAAATCCTCAATATCGGCTGGCTGATCGGCGAGAAAACCGCCCGCTCACGCCCGGCACCTGCGACACCACGCAGTACCGCCTCGCGCCAGCGGCTGGTGGCGATCGGCTCTTCGGCCGGTGGCCCGGCGGCGCTGGAAGTCTTGCTCAAAGGCCTGCCGCGCCACTTTTCGGCGGCCATCGTGCTGGTGCAGCATGTCGACCAGGTGTTTGCCGCCGGCATGGCTGAATGGCTGGCCAGCGCCAGCGGCCTGGACGTGCGTCTGGCCCGCGAAGGGGAGCCGCCGCAGGCCGGCGCGGTGCTGCTGGCCGGCACCAACCACCATATTCGTTTGCTCAAGAACGGCACGCTGGCCTACACCGCCGAGCCGGTCAACGAGATCTACCGCCCCTCGATCGACGTGTTTTTCGAAAGCGTCGCCAGTTACTGGAACGGTGACGCAGTAGGGGTTTTATTGACAGGGATGGGACGCGACGGGGCGCAAGGGCTTAAGCTCATGCGTCAACAGGGTTATCTGACCATCGCGCAGGATCAGCAAAGCAGTGCGGTGTACGGCATGCCCAAGGCTGCCGCAGCCATCGACGCGGCCGTAGAAATCCGTCCACTGGAAAAGATAGCGCCACGATTGCTGGAGATTTTCCCCAAATGAGCACATCCATCCGCAATCCTGGCCCCCGCAGCACTCAGGTGACCGCCCATGAATGACTTACAGATCGATGACATCAAAACCGACGAGAACGCCGCCATGGTGTTGTTGGTGGACGATCAGGCGATGATCGGCGAAGCCGTGCGCCGTGGGCTGTCGAATGAGGAGAACATCGACTTCCACTTCTGCTCCGACCCGCATCTTGCCGTGGCACATGCGGTGCGGATCAAGCCGACCGTGATCCTGCAGGATCTGGTGATGCCCGGCCTCGACGGCCTGAGTCTGGTGCGCGAATACCGCAATCACCCGGCGACCAAGGACATTCCGATCATCGTCCTGTCGACCAAGGAAGACCCGCTGATCAAGAGCGCGGCGTTCTCCGCCGGGGCCAACGATTATCTGGTGAAACTGCCGGACAACATCGAGCTGGTGGCGCGCATCCGCTATCACTCGCGCTCCTACATGACCCTGTTGCAACGGGATGCGGCCTACCGCGCGCTGCGGGTCAGCCAGCAGCAATTGCTCGACACCAACCTCGTCCTGCAGCGGTTGATGAACTCCGACGGCCTGACCGGGCTGTCCAATCGCCGGCACTTCGACGAATACCTGGAACTGGAATGGCGCCGTTCGCTGCGCGACCAGAGCCAGTTGTCGCTGCTGATGATCGACGTCGATTACTTCAAGTCCTACAACGACACCTTCGGCCACGTCGAAGGCGACGAAGCGTTGCGCAAGGTCGCCACGGCGATCCGCGAGGCCAGCGCCCGGCCGTCCGATCTGCCGGCGCGTTATGGCGGCGAAGAATTTGCGCTGGTGCTGCCGAACACTTCGCCTGGCGGGGCCCGACTGGTGGCGGAAAAGCTGCGCCAGACGGTCGCGGCGCTGAAGATTCCGCACAATGCCCCGGCCGAAGGCTCGAGCCTGACCATCAGCATCGGCCTGGCGACCATGGTGCCGGAGTCGGGCAGCGACTGCCGGTTGCTGATCTCGGCGGCGGACCGTGGCCTGTACCTGGCCAAGAACAACGGGCGCAATCAGGTGGGGATCGAATGAACCATCGGGTTCATTCGCCTCAAGAGCCGCCAGACGGGCTGCCGTGACAGCTTGATTACGTTATACTCGCCGGCTTTCAAAAGTTCGCCAACGAGTGCTGCCCGTCATGGAAATCAACCCGATCCTGAACACCATCAAGGACCTGTCCGAGCGCTCCGAAACTATTCGGGGGTATCTTTGACTACGATCAAAAGCATGAGCGTCTGATCGAAGTCAATCGCGAGCTTGAAGATCCTGCAGTCTGGAACAAACCTGAATACGCCCAGGAACTGGGCCGCGAGCGCGCTGCGCTGGCGCAGATCGTCGATACCCTCGACGAACTGAACGGTGGCCTGGCCGATTGCCGCGAGCTGCTGGACATGGCCGTTGAAGAGAACGACGAGGGCGCGGTCAACGACGTCGTCGAAGTCCTTCAAGGTCTCGAAGAGTCCCTGTCCAAGCTCGAATTCCGCCGTATGTTCAGCCACGAGATGGACCCGAACAACGCCTACCTGGACATCCAGGCCGGTTCCGGCGGCACCGAAGCCCAGGACTGGGCCAACATCCTGCTGCGCATGTACCTGCGCTGGGCCGACAAACGCGGTTTCGACGCGACCATCATGGAGCTGTCGGCCGGTGAAGTCGCCGGGATCAAGGGTGCGACCGTGCACATCAAGGGCGAATACGCCTTTGGCTGGCTGCGTACCGAGATCGGCGTGCACCGTCTGGTGCGCAAGAGCCCGTTCGACTCCGGCAACCGTCGCCATACCTCGTTCTCCGCGGTTTTCGTCTCGCCAGAGATCGACGACAAGGTGGAAATCGAAATCAACCCGGCAGACCTGCGGATCGACACCTATCGTTCCTCCGGTGCCGGTGGTCAGCACGTAAACACCACCGACTCGGCCGTACGTATCACCCACGTACCGACCAACACCGTGGTGAGCTGCCAGAACGAACGTTCCCAGCACGCCAACAAGGACACCGCCATGAAAATGCTGCGGGCCAAGTTGTACGAGCAGGAAATGCAGAAGCGCAACGCGGCGTCCCAGGCGCTGGAAGACACCAAGTCGGATATCGGCTGGGGTCACCAGATCCGTTCGTACGTGCTCGATGCGTCGCGGATCAAGGATCTGCGCACCAACATCGAACGCAGTGACTGCGACAAGGTGCTCGACGGCGACATCGACGAATACCTGGAAGCCAGCCTGAAATCGGGGCTGTAAGAAACGCAATACAGGATCGGCTGATTCAACTCGATCTCTGTAGGAGCCAGCCTGCTGGCGATCCCCGGGCCGAAAGGCCCGGGGGCAACGAACCTGTGATGGAATATTTAAAGACATGAGCGACCAACAACTCGACCAGGCCCTGCAACAGGAAGAAAACTCCCTGATCGCCCTGCGCAAGGAAAAGCTTGCTGCCGAGCGCGCCAAGGGCAATGCCTTCCCGAACGACTTCCGCCGCGAAAACTACTGCGAAGCACTGCAGAAACAGTACGCGGACAAGACCAAGGAAGAGCTGGCAGAGGCTGCGATCCCGGTCAAGGTTGCAGGTCGCATCATGCTCAACCGTGGCTCGTTCATGGTGATCCAGGACATGACCGGTCGCATCCAGGTCTACGTCAACCGCAAGACCCTGTCCGAAGAAACCCTGGCCGCGGTGAAAACCTGGGACATGGGTGACATCATCGCCGCCGAAGGCACCCTGGCCCGTTCCGGCAAGGGCGACCTGTACGTCGAGATGACCAGCGTGCGCCTGCTGACCAAATCCCTGCGCCCGCTGCCGGACAAGCACCACGGCCTGACCGACACCGAACAGCGTTACCGTCAGCGCTACGTTGACCTGATCGTCAACGAAGACGTGCGTCAGACCTTCCGCGTCCGTTCGCAAGTGATCGCGCACATCCGCAGCTTCCTGATGAAGCGCGACTTCCTCGAAGTCGAAACGCCGATGCTGCAGACCATTCCTGGCGGCGCCGCGGCCAAGCCGTTCGAAACCCACCACAACGCGCTGGACATGGAAATGTTCCTGCGTATCGCGCCAGAGCTGTACCTCAAGCGTCTGGTGGTTGGCGGCTTCGAAAAAGTGTTCGAGATCAACCGCAACTTCCGTAACGAAGGCGTTTCGACTCGTCACAACCCTGAATTCACCATGTTGGAGTTCTACCAGGCTTACGCCGACTACGAAGACAACATGGACCTGACCGAAGAACTGTTCCGCGAGCTGGCGCAGCTGGTTCTGGGCAGCACCGACGTGCCGTACGGCGACAAGGTGTTCCACTTCGGCGAGCCGTTCGTGCGCCTGTCGGTGTTCGACTCGATCCTCAAGTACAACCCTGAGCTGACCGCCGATGACCTGAACGACATCGACAAGGCTCGCGCCATCGCCAAGAAGGCCGGCGCCAAGGTGCTGGGCTTCGAAGGTCTGGGCAAGCTGCAGGTGATGATTTTCGAAGAGCTGGTCGAGCACAAGCTGGAACAGCCGCACTTCATTACCCAGTATCCGTTCGAAGTGTCGCCGCTGGCCCGTCGCAACGACGACAACCCGAACGTCACCGACCGCTTCGAGCTGTTCATCGGCGGCCGTGAAATCGCCAACGCCTACTCCGAGCTGAACGACGCGGAAGACCAGGCCGAGCGCTTCATGGCGCAGGTGGCCGACAAGGACGCCGGCGACGACGAAGCCATGCACTACGACGCCGACTTCGTTCGTGCGCTGGAGTACGGCATGCCGCCAACGGCCGGCGAAGGTATCGGCATCGACCGTCTGGTGATGCTGCTGACCAACTCCCCGTCGATCCGCGACGTGATCCTGTTCCCGCACATGCGGCCACAAGCGTAAGTGTTTCAATAAAAAAGCCGCCTGAAATGGGCGGCTTTTTATTGCCTGTCTGGTACAAACGTATCAAATGGTTAATTTTGAAGAAAACAACAGAGGTATGCCTGTCGTGATCGGTGCAATGGCTCAAGAGGGTGCAGCGGGAATCGCCACTGCGGTCGCTGAAAGTGTTCAGTACCAGGGCCGCAAGGCCAGCCGGCAGGGCAGTGAACAGCGTCGACAGGACATTCTCGATGCGGCGATGCGCATTGTCGTGCGCGACGGCGTGCGGGCCGTGCGTCACCGGGCGGTGGCGGCCGAGGCCGGTGTGCCGCTGTCGGCCACCACGTATTACTTCAAGGACATCGATGACCTGCTCACCGATACCTTCGCCCAGTACGTCGAACGCAGTGCGGCCTACATGGCCAAGCTGTGGATCAACAACGAAGGCCTGCTGCGCGAAATGGTGGTCAGCGGTGACGGCAGCCCGGAGTCGCGCTCACAACTGGCCGACGATATCGCGCGGTTGATGGCTGATTACGTGCATCGGCAACTGGTCAACCGTCGCGAGCATTTGATGGCCGAGCAGGCGTTCCGTCAGGAGGCGCTGCTCAACCCGCGTCTGGCGGAATTGGTGCGTTCCCATCAGCAGATTCTGTTGCAGGGCACCTGCCAGTTGTTCCAGGTATTGGGCTCGCGCGAGCCGCAGCAGGATGCCAAGGTGTTGACGGCGATTATCGGACGGATGGAATATCAGGGCCTGCTCAACGACGCCGAGCCTTTGGCCGAAGAGGACATGCTCGGCATTCTGACGCGCTATATGCACCTGGTACTCGCGTCGGTGTAACGCAATCCCTGCTTGATCGTTCCCACGCTCCGCGTGGGAATGCATACCGTGACGCTCTGCGTCATAGTGGACGCAGAGCGTCCATGGCGGCATTCCCACGCAGAGCGTAGGAACGATCAGGTGTAACGGGTGTTCAAGGGAGTGTCGAATGAAAGCCTGGCGTGGCGTGCTGATCGCCTTGTCGTTCCTGCTGCTCAGCGGATGTCTGGTGACCTTCAAGGAGCCGCTGCCCGCCAGTGAACCGGCGCCCAAGGGCTTGCTCGGCCAATGGTCGAGCACCAATGCCTGGGGCGAGCCGATGAATCTGGAATTGACGCGCCTGGGCAACGATCGCTATCAGGCGGTTGCGTACTTCAAAGCCAAACCCCGCGAGCGTGAAGCCTATCCGTTCACGGTGTCGCGCCACGGCAACCGCTGGTATCTGTCGGCGAAGGTGCCGGCGCAATACGGCGGGCACTTCACCATCGCCGGCTTCGAGATCACCGACAAGCGCGAACTGGTGATCTACAACCTCGACCTCGAACAGATCAACCAGGCCATCGCCCAGAAGACCCTTGACGGCCAGGGCTTCCAGACCGATGACGGCGAGGGCGTGCAGGTCGACAGCCCGCTTGAAAAGGTCTTTGCTTACCTCGACGACCCGGCCAATTCCGACGTTTTCGTCGAAGCGGCGCGCTATCAGCATCAGGCCAAAGCCAAATAATTCAGTTCGTCACGTTTACTACAGGAGTTTCGGGTGGACGATTACCAGCAGACGATACGCATTCTGTCCGATCGCATAGTGCTGGCGCAGACGCCGATCCGCGTGCTCGACGCGGTCAAGTGGGACGAGAACATCCGCAAGGGTTTCCTCAAGGCCAAGGGCAAGGAATTGCCGGCGGTGGATCGCGACTACTACCTCAACCGGCCGCTGTCCTTTGATTCGAGCAAGGTCAAGCTGGAGTTCCAGAACATCGAGCGGGATATCACCCGCCAGCTCGGCCAGTTCAACCCGGTTGGCCAGATCATGCGCCGCATGTGCAAGGAATACCGAATGGTGGTGCGCATGCTCGAAGCGCGCGGCACCGAAGATTTCGGCCTGATTTCCCAGGAACTTTACGGCGCCGCATCCGACGCGTTCCACGCCGGTGACCCGACCCTGGCCGATCTCGGCCTGATGATGTCGGACTATCTGAACAACATCGACGGCCGTGGCGACCTGAAGGACGAACCGAAGACCCTTACCGCCAAGGACGCCGTTCACCTGTTGCAAACCCGCCTGAACAAGGTGTTCGGCGAGGCTGAAGAAACCATCCGCGTGTTCGAGTCCGACGGTATCGTCGCCGATGCGGCGGCGGGTGCCGACTACATCAAGATCCGCACCGACGCGATGTTCAACGACCGCGACGTGCGTGCTCTGGAAGTCCACGAAGGCCTGGTGCACGTCGGCACCACGCTCAACGGCTTGAACCAGCCGATCTGCACCTTCCTGTCCAAGGGCCCGCCCTCGTCGACGGTGACCCAGGAAGGCCTGGCGATCCTGATGGAAATCATCGCGTTCGCCTCCTACCCGAGCCGCCTGCGCAAACTGACTAACCGCACCCGCGCCATTCACATGGTCGAGGAGGGCGCGGACTTCCTGCAGATTTTCGAGTTCTTCCGCGAGCAGGGCTTCGAGATGGCGGAAAGCTACGGCAACGCCAGTCGGGTTTTCCGTGGATCGACGCCGACCGGTCTGCCATTCACCAAAGACTTGTCCTACCTCAAGGGCTTCATCATGGTTTACAACTACATTCAGTTGGCCGTGCGCAAGGGCAAGCTCGAGCAGATCCCGTTGTTGTTCTGCGGCAAGACCACGCTTGAGGACATGCGAACCCTGCGTCAGCTGGTGGACGAAGGCCTGGTGGTGCCGCCCAAGTACCTGCCGGACCAGTTCCGCGACATGAACGCGCTGTCGGCGTGGATGTGCTTCTCCAACTTCCTCAACCACTTGAGCCTGGACCGGATCGAGGCCGATTACTCCAACATCCTGTAACAACACCGATTGATCGTTCCCACGTTGATCGTTCCCACGCTCTGCGTGGGAATGCATCCCGTGACGCTCCGCGTCACAGTGGACGCGGAGCGTCCATGGCGGCATTCCCACGCGGACGGTTCGACGCCTCGACGTGAGAACGATCTAATTCCAACCCGAAATTTTGCGAGGTTTCACCGGATGAGAATCCTCGGCATCCTTTGCCTGCTCCTGACCCTCGGCGGTTGCAGCTCCTTGCTGTTCTACCCCGAACCGGGTCAGATCTTCACCCCGGAAAAGGCCAAACTCGAATACCGCACCGTCACCCTGACCACCGCCGACGGCCTCAAGCTGAATGCCTGGTGGCTGCCGGCCAAACTCGGGGTCGAGGTCAAGGGTACGGTCCTGCACCTGCACGGCAACGGCGGGAATCTGCCGATGCACCTGGGCGGAAGCTGGTGGTTGCCGAAAAACGGCTATCAAGTGCTGCTGGTGGACTATCGCGGTTACGGCTTGTCCGAGGGCGAACCGAGCCTGCCGGCGATCTATCAGGACATCGATGCCGCCTTCGCCTGGCTGGACAAGGTGCCTGAGGTCAAGGGCAAACCGCTGGTGCTGCTGGGCCAGAGCCTCGGTGGGGCGATGGCGGTGCATTGGCTGGTGCAACATCCGGAAAGACAAAAACAGCTCAAGGCGCTGGTGCTCGACGGCGTGCCCGCCAGTTACC
This sequence comes from Pseudomonas sp. 9.2(2024), assembly GCF_039695385.1. Classification (NCBI taxonomy): domain Bacteria; kingdom Pseudomonadati; phylum Pseudomonadota; class Gammaproteobacteria; order Pseudomonadales; family Pseudomonadaceae; genus Pseudomonas; species Pseudomonas sp. 9.2(2024). The sequence goes on from NZ_CP155585.1 coordinate 1,489,430, forward strand.
GCAGCGTCGGCCAATACGCCCTCAGCACCTCATGGCTGACGTGGCCATTTCAGGTGCCGCTGTCGTGGCTGGTGCCGGACGGCGACAGTGCGATCAACGCGATGCCGCAGCTCAACGGCGTGCCGAAACTGATCTTCCACAGCCTCGACGATCCGCTGGTGCCCCTTTCCAACGGCATCCGTCTGTATCAAGCTGCGCCGCCACCGCGCGTGCTGCAGCTGACTCGTGGCGGCCATGTGCAGACCTTCGGCGATCCGGTCTGGCGTCAGGTGATGCTGCGTTACCTCGACGACCCCGAACACTTCAACGGCCTGCGCCGTCTCGGCGAGATCCCGAACTATCCAACACCCCCGAATTCTGAAGACGAACCACCAGAGAGTCCGCAATGAGTGAAGAACGTAACGCCATCCCGCTGATCATCACCGGCATCTGCAGCATCCTCGGCACCGTCGGTGCCCTGTGGTACTACGGCTACCTGCACTTCGCCAAACCCGAGGATGCGTTGCTGCTCAACGAATTCACCATGCTCAAGACCGTTCCCGGCGAAGACTACAAAGTTTCCCTGACCCCGGCGCCGCAAGTGGCGCAGTGCATCGATGGCGTGCTGGTGCTGTTCGACACCGAACAGAAAGGCCTGACCGGGGTGCTGGTCAACAGTCAGAAAAAGGCTGTGCGCTGCATGGGCCAAGAGACGCCGCAGAAGCTCGAAGAGTAAATGTGCGACGGACAAAAAAGCCCCGCCTGATCAAATCAGGCGGGGCTTTTCATTTACCGCTCAGCGAATCAGTGCGCGGTCGAGCTCACGGCCGAACGCGGCATCACTGGCTGGTTGTCGTTGGAAATGGTCACTTCCACGCGACGGTTCATCGCACGGCCCGAGACCGAGGTGTTGTCCGCCACCGGGTATTCCTTGCCATAACCCTGTACGACGATACGCGAAGGGTCTACACCCATCTTGATCAGCGCAACCTGCACCGAAGTCGCGCGACGCTCGGACAGCGACTGGTTGTAGCTCGCAGTACCGGTGCTGTCGGTGTAGCCCTCGACGATCACTTTGCGATCAGGGTTTTCCTGAAGGAATTGCGCCAGTTTGTTGATGTTCACCAGACCGCTGGATTTCAGGTCGGCCTTGTTGGTGGCAAACAGCACGTCACCGAAGGTCACCAAAGTACCGCGATCGGTCTGCTTGGCGTTGAGGCTGTCCTGCAGCTGTTTGATCTGCTGATCGCGAGCGTCCAGGCGGGCCTGGGCACGTTGGGCGGCGGCGTTCTTCAAATTGGCTTCAGCGGTACGCAGAGCGATGGTCTGCTTGGCCACTTCCACGCGCTGGTTGGTCAGATAGGCCAGCTGGTCGACCTTGTGCTGGTCTTCCTTGTCCAGATAAGCCTTGTCGGCCTTGTCCAGGTAATCACTGGCATCCTTGGTTTCCAGCGCCGCGACTTTGCTGGCCTGCGGGTTGGCCTGCAGCCCGGCGTAGTTGGTGCGCGCCTGTTCCAGGTTCGGGTTCGGCGGCGTCGAGCAGGCAGCCAGGGCAACGCTTGCGGCCAGGAGAGCGGGGATCATCAGTTGTTTACGCATAATCGTTCGTCCTTTCTATCGATAAGAGTTTCAGCCTTGCGGTCGGGATGCGCGCTTACTGCACGGTGCGCTGACTTTCCTGACGCAGTTCCTGAACACCTTTCTGGGAATCCTTCACAGCTTGTTCGGCTTTCATCGCCTGAGCCTTGCGTTCAGCGACGCGGGCGTCCCACTCGGCCTGTTCGGCGAGGGTGCGGGCCTCATCATATTTCTTGTCGTGCATGGCGATTTCGGCTTGCTTCAGCTTGTCCTGAGCTTGCTTCATCTCCACGGCGGCGAACTCGGTACCGCCGGCGCTGACCGCGCTGTTGACCGCCGATTGAGTCACGGCGTACTGCTCGGTCGGTGGATTGCCAGCGCAACCGGCCAGCACGAAGCTGGTGCCGATGGCGAGAGCGGCCAGTTTCAGACCGCGCAGGTGGGAAAACGAGGTTTGGGTCTTCATGGTCTTCAACTCCATTGGTTAACTCCTTGAAAGCTTCGAAATCCATCCTGGTAGCGGAGCCGCAACCTTCATGTGCAAGTGCGTTTTGAAACGCTCGTTCCAGGCGTGGTTACCTGTTCCGACCGAAGGCATTTTTCAAAAGTTCAGAAAAGATGGCTCATCGCCAAAAAATATTCTGACCAAACAGACAAGGCTCTAAACCGGGAACTTTGGCGGGGGAGAATGGTACGCGCGGGCGAAAAATGGCGTAAAAGCGGAGGGAAAATACAGTCCCTCTGGGAGCTGGCTTGCCAGCGATGAGGCCATCCAATTCAACCCGTTTGCGGCTGAACTGACGCCATCAAGGGCAAACCATTCCCACCGTTTTGAAGGGTCAAGGATCAGTGTTTTTGCTTGCCGGCAGCCGCCGACAAGTCGTGCAGATGACGCCGCGACAACGCGAGAAAACGCGGGGTCGGGCCGACATCTTCATACAGCGGATCGCCTTCCTCGTCGGTGGCGACCACGGTCGAACCTTTCACATACGGCAGGCTCGCTTCGAACTCTTCGAGGGCGGCGCCGATCAGCTCGCCGAGCAGTTCTTCGGCATGGCGTTTGGGGTACATCTCGGCGATTGCCGCCAGCCGTGCGGCAGCTTCCACATCCAGATGAATTGTGTAGCCGGTATCGGTCAGGCGACCCTTGGCGGTTTCTTCCCAATGCTGGGCGAGTTCACGGATTTTCATAAAAACCTCATGTCGCACCTGCTCATGGCAGGTCTTGGTGAGTGTCCGGCGTCAGCCGGCGGCAAGCCGTTGTGCGGCTTACCCTTGAGACTAGCTTCAACCCTCAAGGTTTAAAGTCCCTTCGTCGTCTGCTTGTAAGAAGCGTTCCAGAGCGGCACTCTCTGTTCATCCACTCACTTGCGATCCGTCACCGATTACTGCTGGAGAGATGCTGATGACCGATATTGATGCACGCTTGCGCGAAGACGTTCACCTGCTCGGTGAGCTGCTGGGCAACACCATTCGTGACCAGTACGGCGAGGCGTTTCTCGACAAGATCGAGCAGATTCGCAAGGGCGCCAAGGCCGACCGGCGCGGCTCGATGGACGCCGAACTCAGCGCCAGCCTCAATCAATTGAGCGAAGACGAACTGCTGCCGGTGGCGCGGGCCTTCAACCAGTTTCTCAACCTGGCGAACATCGCCGAGCAGTACCAGCTCATCCATCGCCGCGAAGAGACCCAGGCCGCGCCGTTCGAATCCCGCGTGTTGCCGGAACTGCTCGCCCGCCTGCGCAACGAAGGGCACAGCGCCGAATCACTGGCCCGGCAACTGGCGCGGCTGGAAATCGAACTGGTGCTCACCGCGCACCCGACCGAAGTGGCCCGCCGCACGCTGATCCAGAAGTACGACGCGATTGCCGCGCAACTGGCGGCTCAGGATCACCGTGACCTGACCACGGCCGAGCGCGAGCAGATCCACAACACCCTGCAACGCCTCATTGCTGAAGCTTGGCACACAGAAGAAATCCGCCGCACCCGGCCAACCCCGGTGGACGAAGCCAAGTGGGGTTTTGCGGTGATCGAACACTCGCTGTGGCAGGCGATTCCCAACCACATGCGCAAGGCTGATCAGGCGCTGTTTGCGGCCACTGGCCTGCGTTTGCCGCTGGAAGCTGCGCCGATCCGCTTCGCTTCGTGGATGGGTGGCGACCGTGACGGCAACCCGAACGTGACGGCTGCCGTGACCCGCGAAGTGTTGTTGCTGGCGCGCTGGATGGCGGCGGATCTGTACCTGCGTGACGTCGATCATCTGGCTGCCGAACTGTCGATGCAGCAGGCCAGCGAAGCGCTCAAGGCCCGAGCCGGCGACAGTGCCGAGCCGTATCGGGCGGTGCTCAAGCAATTGCGTGAGCGGCTGCGCGCCACGCGCAACTGGGCTCATGCATCTTTGACGGCGACCACGCCGGCGTCTGCCGATGTGCTGCACAATAACCGCGACCTGCTCGATCCGCTGGAGCTGTGTTTCAACTCGCTGCATGAATGCGGCATGGGCGTGATCGCCGACGGGCCGTTGCTCGATTGCCTGCGTCGGGCCGTGACTTTCGGCCTGTTCCTGGTGCGCCTCGATGTGCGTCAGGATTCGTCCCGCCACAGCGCGGCCATGACCGAAATCACCGATTACCTCGGCCTCGGCAAATACGAGGAGTGGGACGAAGAACAGCGCATCAGCTTCCTGACTCGCGAACTGCAAAACCGTCGGCCGTTGCTGCCGGTGCATTTCAAACCCTCGGCCGATACCGCCGAAGTGCTCGCCACCTGCAAGGAAATCGCCGCCGCGCCGGGGGCTTCGCTGGGCTCCTACGTGATCTCCATGGCCGGCGCCGCTTCCGATGTGCTGGCGGTGCAACTGCTGCTCAAGGAGTCCGGCGTACTGCGGCCGATGCGCGTGGTGCCGCTGTTCGAAACCCTCGCCGACCTCGACAACGCCGGCCCTGTGATCGAACGTCTGTTGCTGCTGCCGGGTTACCGCGCGCGGCTGCAAGGCCCGCAGGAAGTGATGATCGGCTATTCCGACTCGGCCAAGGACGCCGGCACCACCGCGGCGGCGTGGGCGCAGTACCGGGCGCAGGAGCGGCTGGTGGAAATCTGTCGCGAGCAGCAAGTCGAACTGCTGCTGTTCCACGGTCGCGGTGGCACCGTGGGACGTGGCGGCGGTCCGGCGCACGCGGCGATCCTGTCGCAGCCGCCGGGTTCGGTGGCCGGACGTTTCCGCACCACCGAGCAGGGGGAAATGATTCGATTCAAATTCGGCCTGCCGGACATCGCCGAACAAAACCTCAATCTCTATCTGGCGGCAGTGCTGGAAGCGACCCTGTTGCCACCGCCGCCACCGACGCCTGAATGGCGGCATCTGATGGATGAACTGGCCGCTGACGGTGTCGCCGCTTACCGTGCGGTGGTGCGGGAAAATCCGCAGTTCGTCGAGTATTTCCGCCAGTCGACGCCGGAGCAGGAGTTGGGCCGCTTGCCATTGGGCAGCCGTCCGGCCAAGCGCCGCGCCGGCGGGATCGAAAGTCTGCGGGCGATTCCGTGGATCTTCGGCTGGACCCAGACCCGCCTGATGCTGCCGGCCTGGCTCGGCTGGGAAACCGCATTGAGCAAGGCGCTGGAGCGCGGCGAAGGCGAATTGCTCGGGCAGATGCGCGAGCAGTGGCCGTTCTTCCGCACTCGCATCGACATGCTGGAGATGGTGCTGGCCAAGGCCGACGCCGACATTGCGCAGTCCTACGACGAGCGTCTGGTGGAGTCGGACTTGCTGCCTTTGGGTGTGCACTTACGCGACCTATTGTCGCAGGCGTGTTCCGTCGTCCTCGGCCTGACCGGTCAGTCGCAGCTACTGGCACATAGCCCGGACACCCTGGAATTCATCCGTCTGCGCAACACCTACCTCGACCCGCTGCATCTATTGCAGGCCGAGTTGCTGGCGCGTTCGCGGCAGCAGAATGTCGAGCAGGGCAGCCCGGTGGAACAGGCGTTGCTGGTGTCTGTGGCGGGGATTGCCGCCGGTTTGCGAAATACCGGCTAAGGTTTTCTGCGTGGGGCAGGGCACCCGGGGCGAACCTCGGGTGCCGTTTATTGACCGTAGGAAAAATGCGGTCAGGCGACAGTTAATGATGGGGTTGCGACTTGGGGAACCGCGTCGCAAGGTCGCGGCGGGCGCCGGTTTCTCCGACTTTTGGCGTCTTGTGTGGGCGCAGCCTGCTGTGTATCTTGATCAGCCTTTGGCCGTTTGGGCGGCCACGACCCGTTTTATGAGATTGGCCCCACGAGGCGAATCCGTTGTTTTTTATATAAAAAATTGAGGAGCACATCGATGCGCGTCATTCTGCTGGGAGCTCCCGGGGCCGGTAAAGGTACTCAGGCTAAGTTCATCACCGAGAAATTCGGCATTCCGCAAATCTCCACCGGCGACATGCTGCGTGCTGCGGTCAAGGCCGGCACCGAGCTGGGCATCAAGGCCAAGAGCATCATGGATGCCGGCGGCCTGGTGTCGGATGACCTGATCATCGCGCTGGTCAAGGACCGTATCGCTCAAGCCGACTGCGCCAAGGGTTTCCTGTTCGATGGCTTCCCGCGCACCATTCCTCAGGCTGAAGCGCTGGTGACTGCCGGTGTCGAACTGGACGCCGTGGTCGAAATCGCCGTTGAAGACGAAGAAATCGTTCAGCGTATCGCCGGTCGTCGCGTTCACGAGGCCAGCGGCCGCGTTTACCACATCGTCTACAACCCGCCGAAACTGGCCGGCAAAGACGACATCACCGGCGAAGAGCTGGTGCAGCGCAAGGACGACACCGAAGAAACCGTGCGTCATCGCCTGTCGGTCTACCACTCGCAGACCAAGCCGCTGGTGGAGTTCTACCAGAACCTGTCCGCCAAGAACGGTGGCAAGCCGAAGTACAGCCATATCCCTGGCGTCGGTTCGGTTGAAGCGATCACCGCCAAGGTGCTTGAAGCGCTGAGCTGAAAAACCTGATCCGCTGCATCATCCACGGCCCGCTTGCGGGCCGTAGTTGTTTATACTGGCGCACTTTTTCCCCACCTGATTTACGGACACATCGATGAGCACCTTGCTGGCCCTGGACACCGCGACTGAAGCTTGCTCCGTTGCCTTGCTGCATGACGGCAAGGTCACGAGCCATTACGAGGTGATCCCGCGCCTGCATGCGCAGAAACTGCTGCCGATGATCCAGCAACTGCTGGCCGACGCCGGCACCACCCTGCAAGCGGTGGACGCCATCGCCTTCGGTCGTGGCCCGGGCGCATTCACCGGCGTGCGGATTGCCATCGGCGTAGTGCAAGGCCTGGCGTTTGCACTGGATCGCCCGGTATTGCCGGTGTCGAACCTGGCCGTGCTGGCGCAACGGGCTTATCGCGAGCACGGCGTGAGCCAGGTCGCGGCCGCCATCGATGCGCGGATGGATGAGGTGTATTGGGGCTGCTATCGCGAGACGGCCGGGGAGATGCGTCTGGTCGGCACTGAGGCGGTGCTGCCGCCGGAAGTCGCCGCGCTGCCGGACGATGCCTCGGGTGACTGGTTCGGTGCCGGCACAGGCTGGGGTTATGGCGAACGCATCGCTGTAAACCTGAGCGGTTCCGATGCTGGCATGCTGCCCCACGCCGAAGACCTGCTGACCCTGGCACGATTTGCCTGGGAGCGCGGTGAAGCGATTCCGGCGGACGACGCCCAGCCGGTTTATCTGCGCGACAAAGTGGCCACCCCGAAAGCCCGCTGAGGCCATTTACCCTGTGGCATTCGCCACAGGGTTCTCCCGTTCCTGCCAATCGTCCGTTTCTAACCCCGCGCTTTAAACCTTTTGTCTTTTATGTGTTCTAGTTATCACTCGGCGATTTGCTAAGTCGGTCAGGTGCCGCTAAATTGCCATCATCGATACCGAGCATGACTTTATGCGTATAGACGGCGTTTCCACTCATTCCTACCCCATCAAGCGCAAGCCTCGCAAAGGCAATCCGGCGCTGGATGAGTCCGTCGACGATATCGACGGCGAGCTGGAATTCCCGACCGAAGAGCAACTGGCTGCCCGTGCCGCCAAAGCCACCGCCCAACGCCTGAGCAATCTGCCCGCCCGTCAACAAGACATGATTTATCACCGCGCGATGAAGAAAAGCGTGGCCATGGCCCTGGCCAGCTACCTGAGCACCGCCGGTTTTGTCGATTGGGATGCAGACGTGCTGGGCCTCGATCTGTACATCTGATGGATCTGCCCTACTACCTCGGTTGCCCGTCCTGGAGCGAAAACGCCTGGCGCGAGTATCTGTATCCGGTAGACGCCAAGACCTCCGATTTCCTCGGACTCTATTCGCAAGTGTTCAACGCTGTTGAAGGCAATACGACCTTCTACGCCAGCCCGTCGCCCGCCACCGTGCAGCGCTGGGCCGAGGTGATGCCGGAGCACTTTCGTTTCACCGCCAAGTTTCCCGGTGATATCAGCCACAGCGGCGACTTGCGCGATCAACTGACCGCCGCCGAAACCTTCCTCCAGCTACTCAAGCCGCTCGGCGAGCGCGTTTCGCCAATGTGGCTGCAACTGTCGAAAAGCTTCACGCCACACCGCTTGCCGGAGCTCGCCGCGTTCATCGATGCGCTGGATTGTCCGCTGGCGGTGGAAGTGCGCCACGAACAATTCTTCGCCAAGGGCGAGAGTGAGCGACTGCTCAATCGGCTGCTGCTGGATCGCGGCGTGGAGCGCATCTGTCTTGATCCCCGCGCACTGTTCAGTTGTTTGTCCACCGAATCGTCGGTGATCCACGCCCAATCGAAAAAGCCCCGCGTACCGACGCGTCCGGCAGCATTCACTCAATTCCCGCAGGTGCGCTTTATTGGCCATCCGGAGCTTGAGGCCAACGATCCGTTTCTGGTGCCGTGGGTGGCGAAGATCGCCGAGTGGATCGAAGAGGGGCGCACGCCGTACATCTTCCTGCACACCGCCGACAACATTCTTGCGGCGAAACTGGCGCAACGTTTTCACGCACAACTGATGCAACGTTTGCCTGGCCTGCGACCCTTGCCTGAGCTATACAGAGAACCCGCCGCCGAGCAACTTGGCCTGCTCTGAGGCGGATTTCTTTCCTGCCCTGGAGCCTGCCGATGGACGCCCAAGCCCGTCAACAACAAGCCCGTAAAGCCGAAACCTTCAAAGCCCTGCACGAACGCTCCGGGATATTCGTGATTCCCAATCCCTGGGATGCCGGTTCCGCGAAGATGCTCGCCAGTCTCGGCTATCAGGCGCAGGCGACCACCAGCGCCGGTTATGCATTTTCTCAGGGCAGAGCCGATGGCGGTCTGAGTCTCGACGATACGCTGGCCAATGTCCGGGCGATTGTCGCGGCCACGGATTTGCCGGTGGCGGTGGATCTGGAAAACGGCTTCGCCGACGCCCCGGCCGAATCGGCACAAAGTCTGATCCGCGCAGCCGAGGCGGGCGCCGTGGGTGGCTCGATCGAAGATGCCACCGGCCGGGAAGACTCGCCGATCTACTGCTTCGAACACGCGGTGGCGCGGATCGAAGCCGCCGTCGCTGCGGTGCGCACCTTGCCGTTTCCCTTCACTCTGACGGCCCGTGCGGAAAACTATCTGCACGGCAATCCCGATCTCAACGACACCATCCGCCGCTTGCAGGCCTTTGCCGAAGCCGGCGCCGACGTGCTGTACGCGCCGGGCCTGCGCACCGCCGAAGAAGTCCTGGCGGTGGTGCGCGCGGTGGCGCCGAAACCGGTCAATGTGTTGATGTCCGGCGGCTTGAAACTGACCGTGCAGCAGCTGGAAGAAATGGGCGTGAAGCGCATCAGCACCGGTTCGGCGCTGGCCCTGGCGGCGTTCGGCGAATTTTTCCGCGCGGCTGAAGAAATCCAGCAGTCCGGTACGTTTACCTTCGCCTCCCGTTCGATGCCGTACGCCAAGGCCAATCAATTCTTCAAGGGATAAGCATGGGGCGCTGGCTGCTGTTGGCAGGGCTGCTAATCATCGGTGGCAGCCTGATCGGCGTCTGGCGCGGCTGGCTCGATGTGCCGCCGCAGTGGAACCCGTGGGCGCCGCTGGACGTGCAGGCGATGCCCAACTGGCTCACGGGCTACAAGTTGATGCGCCTGCGCAGCGATCCAGCCTTGTGCGAGCAGGCATTGGGCAGCTCCGGCCTGCGGGTTTCGCCACAGGCCGACAGTCCCGATGCGAAATGCCCGCTGATCGGCGCTTTGCGCGTGCAGGGCGGCGGGGTGGGGCTCAGCAGCAGCTTCCTCGCCAGTTGCCCGTTGGCCGTGGCGTTTGCGATGTTCGAGCGCCACACGCTGCAACCGGCGGCGCAGCAGGTCTACGGTCAATCGGTGGCTCGGGTCGATCACCTCGGCAGTTTCGCCTGCCGCAACGTCTACAACCGCGAGAACGGCGCCCTGAGTCGCCATGCCAGCGCCGATGCGCTGGACATCGCTGGCTTCCGTCTTACGGATGGTCGCGCGATCAGCGTACTCAAGGACTGGCCGAAGCAAAATCAGGACGCGCAGTTTCTACGTCAGGTGCGCGACGGTGCCTGCGATGCGTTCAGTGTGGTGTTGAGTCCGGACTACAACACCGCCCATCGCAATCACTTTCATGTCGATGTCGGGCGCTGGAGCGTGTGTCGCTGAGGGATCAGGCGGCGATGCGCAGGTTCTGCTGAACGATTGGGCGCACCCAGCCGTTATCGAAGTCCAGGGCTTTCTGCTGCTCGACGATGGCTTCCGGCGGGAACGGCGGGTAAGGCTGCAGCAGATCCAGATCGAATTCGGCAATCGGCAGGTACAGCGGTTTTTTCTGCGGGGCAGGGCCCGGTTCCGGAATCGGCTGACCGTTGTTGATCACGATCGGGCGAACCCAGCTGCTGTCGAATTCCTGCTGTTTTTGCTGAGTCTTGATGGCTTCCGGCGGGAATGGAGGGTACGGCTCGGCCAGTGTCATGTCGATTTCGGCGATCGGCAGAAACAGCGGCTCCGGCGGACGCACCTCGGTTTCAACCACATCGCATTCACGCTGGCTGACGATGTGCGCATGCAGTTCGCTGCCGACGGTCGGTTCTTCAGGGCTTTGCAGATCAACCGGCGGGAAAGTGCCGCAGGCCGGCACCACATCACTCGATTGTTCGGCCAGTGCCTGGGCAAAGAAATCCTGCCACAGGTGGCTGACGCCGCCCAATGCTTGAGTGTTATGACGGCTGAAGTCGCCTGTGGGCGAAAGGTAGCCAATCGATGTGGGAAGAATGCCTGACATTTTTTTCGGTTGACGCTCAGCTCTGGCAAAATGCGCGTTGATTGGGTTATCGGCGGATTTTGCCGATCCTTAACTTTTTTGAGCGTGTTTTCCATGATTGAGCAACCCGCGGCCTGCCGCATCCATGTCGAGGCCCTCGGCCCGACGTTCGAAGCGCAGGCCGAGCAGTGGGCGCAGCGCCTGAACCTGCCGTTGCAGGTGGCTGACGGCGAGTTTGCCCTGCAGGTCGGCGAGCAGGGTTTGCAGCTGCAACAACTGGGACCGGATGCGCCGGGCCCGGTACGGGTCGACTTCGTCGAGGGCGGTGCGGCCCATCGCCGGTTGTACGGCGGTGGCAGCGGGCAGATGATCGCCAAGGCGGTCGGCATCGCCCAAGGCGTGCGTCCACGGGTGCTGGATGCCACGGCAGGGCTGGGCAAGGATGCGTTCGTGCTGGCCAGTCTCGGTTGCGAGATGAGCCTGATCGAGCGCCAGCCATTGATCGGCGCGTTGCTGGAGGATGGTCTGGCCCGTGCGGCGGAAGACTTCGATGTGGCGCCGATCGTGGCGCGAATGAAGCTGCTCAAGGGCAACTCTATCGACGTGATGCGCAACTGGGAGGGCGAGCCGCCGCAGGTTATCTACCTCGATCCGATGTTCCCGCACCGTGAGAAAACCGCGCTGGTGAAGAAGGAAATGCGCCTGTTCCGCCCGTTGGTGGGCGATGATCCGGATGCACCGGCCTTGCTGGAAGCGGCGCTGGCACTGGCCACGCACCGGGTGGTGGTCAAGCGCCCGCGCAAGGCACCTTGCATCGAAGGTCCGAAGCCGAGTCATGCGCTGGATGGCAAATCCAGTCGTTACGACATCTACCCGAAGAAAGCGCTCAAGGCCTGAGCCGTCGCATAAGAAAATCCCACGCATGGCGTGGGATTTTTGTTTTCAGGGTCGAAAGGCCCGCATGAACAGCCCGACCACTTCCTGCACATGATTTTCCGCCGCCTCGCCGGTCAGAGGCTCACCGCAGCCGTACAACAGACGGAAATTCCCGGCGCCCTTGATCAGGCAAAAGAAGTGCTCGGCGGCGTTGTGCGGGTTGTCGATGCTCAGCACGCCGGTTTCGTGAATCCGCCGCAGCAAGCGTTCCATGCCTTGCACCATGCGCTGGGGGCCGGCCTCGAAGAAGATCAGCGACAGCTTCGGATCCTGACTGCCCAACGCCATGATCAGACGATGCAGGTTCACCGATTCATCACTGTTGATCAGGTGGTGAAAGCCTCGCGCAATGTTCAGCAACACATTTTCCACGGCGATGCCGTCGGGCAATTCGAAGAACAGCGGCGGCAATTGCTCCTCGCATTTGGCCACTACGGCGGCAGAGAACAGCGTCTCCTTGTCGTTGAAATGGCTGTAGACCGTCAGCTTCGACACCCCGGCCTCGGCGGCCACCGCGTCCATGCTGGTGTTGGCATAGCCGTGACTCAGAAACAGGATTTTCGCCGCCTCGAGAATCGCCTGGCGCTTGGCCGGATCCTTCGGGCGGCCGGGGCCGTTTGGAGTGGAAAGATTGTTCGACATTCTTCGCTTTTAATACTGGACTGGTGAGTTTGCTATTAATAACATACCGGCCAGTATAATTATTCCAAGCCTCCTTAGCGAAAGGTCCTTCACCATGTTCCGCCATGCGTTGTCCTTTGCGGTGCCAGTCAGTCTGGCGTTTTTATTGTCGGCATGTGGCAAGGAAGAGGTGACGCAAGTCAGCGTGCGACCGGCCATGGTGGTGCAGCCAGAGCCTTCGGCGCAGGCGATGGAAAGTTATCCGGGCGAGGTTCGCGCCCGCTACGAACCCGATCTGGCGTTCCGCATCGGCGGCAAAGTCAGCCGACGACTGGTCGAAGAAGGTCAGCGCGTGAAGGCCGACCAACCACTCGCCGAACTCGATCCGCAGGATGTACGCCTGCAACTGGAAGCCACCCGGGCCCAGGTCGCGGCCGCCGAAGCCAACCTGAACCTGGTGCGCGCCGAGCGTGACCGCTACAAGACCCTGATGGAACGGCAGATGGTCAGCCGCTCGGCCTACGACAATGCCGAGAACCTCTACCGCTCCGGCGAAGCCCGCCTCAAACAGATCAAGGCCGAATTCAACGTCTCGACCAATCAGGCCAGTTACGCCGTGCTGCGCGCGCCCCAGGATGGCGTGGTGGCCAAGCGTTCGGTGGAAGTCGGGCAAGTGGTCGCCGCCGGGCAGACCGTTTTTACCCTCGCCACTGATGGCGAACGGGAAGTGCTGATCAGCCTGCCGGAGCAGAGCTTCGGCCGCTTCAAGGTCGGCCAGCCTGTCTCGGTGGAGCTGTGGACGCAACAGAATCAGCGCTTCGCCGGGCAGATCCGCGAGCTGTCGCCGGCCGCCGATCCGAAATCCCGCACCTTCGCCGCACGCATTTCGTTCACCTCCGGCAAGGTTCCGGCAGAACTGGGCCAGAGCGCGCGGGTCTTCGTGCAGACCGCCGATGTCATCCCGCTGTCGGTGCCGCTCTCGGCGCTGACGGCCGAAAACGGCGCGACCTACGTCTGGGTCGTCAGCGCCAACAACACCCTGAAAAAGACCCCGGTGCGCACCGGCCCGTTCGGTGAGAAAACCGTGCCGGTGCTCGAAGGCCTGAACGCCAGCGACTGGGTGGTCGCCGCTGGCGTGCATGTGCTGCTGGAAGGGCAGCAGGTGCGTCCGGTGGATCGCTCCAACCGCGTGGTCAATCTGGCGGACAAGGAGTAATCCCCGATGGGTTTCAATCTTTCCGCCTGGGCGCTGCGCAATCGCCAGATCGTACTGTTCCTGATGCTTTTGCTGGCGATTGTCGGCGCCTTGTCCTACACCAAGCTCGGCCAGAGTGAAGACCCGCCGTTCACCTTCAAGGCGATGGTCATTCAGACCCGTTGGCCCGGCGCAACGGCGCAGGAAGTCTCGCGTCAGGTCACCGAGCGCATCGAAAAGAAACTGATGGAAACCGGCGAGTACGAGCGCATCGTTTCGTTCTCGCGCCCCGGTGAATCCCAGGTCACGTTCATCGCCCGCGACTCCATGCATTCGGTGGAGATCCCGGATCTCTGGTATCAGGTGCGCAAGAAAGTCAGCGACATTCGCCAGACCCTGCCGCCGGGGATTCAGGGGCCGTTTTTCAACGATGAGTTCGGCACCACCTTCGGCAATATCTATGCGCTGACCGGCGACGGTTTCGACTACGCGGTGCTCAAGGATTACGCCGACCGCATCCAGATCCAGCTGCAACGGGTCAAGTACGTGGGCAAGGTTGATCTGCTCGGTTTGCAGGACGAGAAGGTCTGGGTCGAATTGTCCAACGTCAAACTCGCCACACTCGGCTTGCCGCTGGCAGCCGTGCAGCAGGCGCTGGAGGAACAGAACGCTGTGTCCACCGCAGGGTTTTTCGAAACCGGTAGCGAGCGTTTGCAGCTGCGGGTGTCGGGGAATTTTCAGACGGTCGACGAGATCAAGAACTTCCCGATCAGGGTCGGTGATCGTACGTTCCGTATCTCCGATGTCGCCGACGTGCGGCGTGGTTTCAACGATCCTCCGGCGCCGCGCATGCGCTTTATGGGCGAAGACGCTATCGGTCTCGCGGTGGCGATGAAGGACGGCGGCGACATTCTGGTGCTGGGCAAGGCCCTGGAAATCGAATTCGCCCGGATCCAGAAAAACCTGCCGGCCGGCATGCAGTTGCGCAAGGTCTCCGACCAGCCAGCGGCAGTGAAAACCGGCGTGGGCGAGTTCGTTCAGGTGCTGGTCGAAGCGCTGGCCATCGTGCTGCTGGTCAGCTTCTTCTCCCTCGGCGTACGCACCGGCATGGTGGTGGCGCTGACCATTCCATTGGTGCTGGCGATGACCTTCGCCTGCATGTATTACCTCGGCATCGGCCTGCACAAGATTTCCCTCGGCGCGCTGGTGCTGGCGCTGGGCTTGCTGGTGGACGACGCGATCATCGCCGTGGAAATGATGGCGATCAAAATGGAGCAGGGTTTCGACCGGATCAAGGCCGCCAGTTACGCCTGGACCAGCACCGCGTTCCCGATGCTCACCGGTACGCTGATCACTGCCGCAGGCTTTCTGCCAATTGCCACGGCGCAGTCCGGCACCGGCGAATACACCCGCTCGATCTTCCAGGTGGTGACCATCGCCTTGCTCGCATCCTGGGTAGCGGCCGTGGTGTTTGTGCCGTATCTGGGGGAAAAACTCCTGCCGGATCTGGCGAAAATTCATGCAGCCAAACACGGTACGGCTGACGGCCAGACCGATCCCTATGGCACGCCGTTCTACCAACGGGTACGGCGTCTGGTGGAGTGGTGCGTGCGTCGGCGCAAAACCGTGATCGTGCTCACCGTGCTGCTGTTCGTGGCGTCGGTGGCGTTGTTCCGGTTCGTGCCGCAGCAGTTCTTCCCGGCTTCCGGGCGACTGGAACTGATGGTCGATCTGAAGCTTGCCGAAGGCGCTTCGCTGGCCAATACCACGGGTGAGGTCAAACGGCTGGAAGCGATGCTCAAGGATCACGCCGGCATCGACAACTATGTCGCTTACGTCGGCACCGGTTCGCCGCGTTTCTACCTGCCGCTGGATCAACAACTGCCGGCGGCTAGCTTCGCCCAGTTCGTCGTGCTGGCGAAAACCATCGAGGAGCGCGAAGCGCTGCGCACGTGGCTGATCGACACGTTGAACGAGCAGTTCCCGTCCCTGCGCTCGCGGGTCACGCGCCTGGAAAACGGCCCGCCGGTCGGTTATCCGGTGCAGTTCCGCGTCACTGGCGAGCACATCGAAGAAGTCCGGGCTCTGGCGCGCAAGGTCGCGGCCAAGGTGCGCGAGAACCCGCATGTGGTGAACGTGCATCTGGACTGGGAAGAGCCGAGCAAGGTCGTGTACCTGAACATCGATCAGGATCGCGCCCGGGCGTTGGGCGTGAGCACGGCGAATCTGGCGAAATTCCTCCAGAGTTCGCTGACCGGCTCCAGCGTCAGCCAGTACCGCGAGGACAACGAACTGATCGAAATCCTCCTGCGCGGCACCGTGCACGAGCGCACCGAACTGTCGTTGCTGCCGAGTCTGGCGGTGCCGACCGACAACGGTCGCAGCGTCGCGCTGTCGCAGATTGCCACGCTGGAATATGGCTTCGAGGAAGGCATCATCTGGCACCGCAATCGCCTGCCGAACGTGACCGTGCGCGCGGACATTTACGGCAAGGAGCAACCGGCGACGCTGGTGAAGCAGATCATGCCGACGCTTGATCCGATTCGTGCCGAATTGCCGGACGGCTATTTGCTGGATGTCGGCGGTACGGTGGAGGATTCGGAGCGTGGACAGAAGTCGGTGAACGCCGGGGTACCGATGTTCATTGTCGTGGTGCTGACGTTGCTGATGGTGCAGTTGCGCAGTTTTTCACGCACGGCGATGGTGTTTCTGACCGCACCGCTGGGGTTGATCGGGGTGACGCTGTTTCTGCTGGTGTTCCGTCAGCCGTTCGGGTTTGTGGCGATGCTCGGGACGATCGCGCTGTCGGGGATGATCATGCGTAACTCGGTGATTCTGGTGGATCAGATCGAGCAGGATATCGCCGCCGGGCTCAAGCCGTGGCAGGCGATAATCGAGGCGACTGTGCGGCGGTTCAGGCCGATTGTGTTGACGGCTTTGGCGGCGGTGCTGGCGATGATTCCGCTTTCGCGCAGTGTGTTTTTTGGGCCGATGGCGGTGGCGATTATGGGGGGGTTGATTGTTGCTACTGCTTTGACGCTTTTGTTTTTGCCGGCGTTGTATGCGGCTTGGTTCAGGGTGCGTAAGGAGGCTTGAGGCTCTTTGAGCGTGGCGGCCTTTGGGCCGACCAGGCTCTGGGTGTTTTGGGTACATATCCGTTGCAGCGGTAACGGCTTCTTATGGTTCCGCCCTTACGGCGGGTCACTTTTGCAGACGCCCAAAAGTAACCAAAACGCTGGGCCCCGGCGTTCGGCCCCTCGCTGGGGCTCGGGGTTCCTTCGTTCCGGGATTCATCCGGGGGCATCGCCTCCGGTTTGCTTCGCTGCACCTCCTCTCGATGTGTTCGACTTCGTCGAACGGCGCTACGCGCCTACCCCCGGATAAATCCCTCCACTCAGCCTGCCGAAGGGGCCGGCACGTCAAAAGTGGTACTCGAGCTAACGCTCATCGTGTTGAGTGGGTGGCTATGCCACATTTTTGGGGAGCACGTTTCAACTGTGGGAGCTAGCTTGCTAGCGATGGGGGGCTGGGGGCACCCCATTTCTTTTGGGAGCAAGCAGCTTTGTAGGACCTTGCGCCGTCTCCTACGTTTTTTTCAGACGGCTCCGATATTGAGTCGCTGTGTTGGCGGTGCTGTACTCGAGGCTGTTTTTCAGCCTTGTTTGAGTCAGCGTTGATGAAGAAACCGCCGGTATTGAAGGGTCGGGCCGATCCGGTCTTTGAGTTGTTGATGCGCGCGCCTCACAAGCAGCGTCTGGCGGATTATCTTGCGTTGCTCAAGCCGCTGGATGATCAGGGGCGGTATCTGCCTTTTGAGGATTTGCGGTATCGCTGGGCCAGCGGGCTGGATTCGCGTTTGTGTTGGGCGTTGGTCAAGATGGCACGGGTCGCTCAGTACATTCATCTTCTGCCTTTGGGGGAACCGGCGCAGTGGGGGAAGTTTGTGCCGACGCCCACCGCGCAGAAGGCACTTTCAGTGGTTGATCGGCAAACTACGACGGCGTCGCTGGAGTACATGACCAGCCAGATAGGCGAGCGGGCGCATTTCAGTTATTTGCTTAACGGTCTGATCGAGGATGAGGCGATCAGCAGCAGTCAGTTGGAGGGCGCCGCGACCACTACCCGTGTTGCCAAGGACATGCTCAAGCAACGGCGTCAGCCGCGTACGCCGGATGAGCGGATGGTCATGGGTAATTACCGGATGATGAATTTCGCCTGGGAAAAACGTTACGAGCCATTGAGCGTGGAGTTGATAGCGTCGATCCATCGAGTCGGTGTCGAAGGCATTGATGACGAGCAGTATGACCCCGGGCTTTTCAGGACCAACGATGAAGTGGTGGTGCAGGATGGCGAAGGGAATACCGTGCACACGCCTCCGCCTGCCGCCGGATTGGGGAGGCGGCTGGATTTGCTCTCGCAGTGGATCAATCAATCACAGGGCTCACCTCGGCAAAAAAACTACCTGCATCCGCTGATCAAGGCGATCACGCTGCACTTTGCCCTGGGTTACGAACATCCGTTTCGCGACGGCAACGGGCGGGTCGCCAGGGCGCTGTTTTACTGGTTCATGTTCAAGCATGATTTTTCGGCCTTCCGTTATATCGCGATCAGTCTTTTACTGCGCAACGCGCCGGTGAAGTACGGGCGGTCGTATTTGCACAGCGAAGCCGATGAGCTCGATCTGACGTACTTCATCGAGTTTCAGTGTTCGGTGATTCTGCGGGCGGTGGAGGGGTTTACCGATGTGTATCGCAAGAGTGTGGCGTACAGCGAAAACTTCGAGCACTGGCTGACCTGTTCGGGCTTTTTTGATCGGCTGACAGAGCGGCAGAGAGCGGTTTATCAGGTGGCCAGAAGTGGGGTGGCGAAGGAGTTCACGGCGGGGAACGTCAAGGAGCACCTTGGTTGTGCCTACAACACAGCGGTGTCGGCGTTGAGCGGGTTGGTTGAGCTGCAGGTTTTCGAGAAGAAGAAAATGGGGCGCGAGTGGGTGTACTTTTTACGTGTATCTGCTGGTGGCGGATTGAACAACGGGAGTGAGACAGCTCACTCCCGTGCCGTGTCGGCTTAGAGCGTACCAAACACTTTTTTCGCCAGACTCGTCGCTGCAGCGGCCGGGTTCTTGCGGATGGTTTCTTCCTGTTTGCCGATCATTTCGAACAGGCCGTTGAGCGCTTGTTCGGTCACGTAACTTTCGATGTTGGCGCTTTTTGCATCCACCACGCCGAAGGTTGCGGCCTGGCCGGCGAAGGCGTTGTATTTCTGGGCTACGCCGACTTTGTCGGTCGCCTGTTTGACGATGGGCAGGAACTTGGTGCGGATCTGTTCGCGGCTGGATTTGTCCAGGTATTGGGTGGCGGAGTCGTTGCCGCCGCTGAGGATGCCTTTGGCGTCTTCCACGCTCATTTTCTTCACGGCGTCGACGAGGATCGGCTGGGCCTGGGTGACGGCGGTTTCCGCGGCCTTGTTCATGGCGGTTTCCAGTTCGTCGACCTGGGCGCCCATGCCGAAGGCTTTCATCTTGCCGGCGACTTTGCCGAGTTTGCCCGGCAGTTCGATTTTCACGTCCGGGTTGTTGCTGAAGCCGCCCGGGGTGCCGAGTTGTTTGACGGCCAGTTGCGCGCCTTGGGTCAGGGCATCCTTGAGGCCACCGGTGGCGTCGCCTTGCGACAGGTCGCTGAGGGACAGGGCCAGTGCGTTGGCGGAGATCATCAGGCCCGCGCACAGGCCGGCGAAGCGAAGGGTAGGGCGGAGCATGGCGGCTTCCTTGTTCGGAGAGGGTTAGCGGGCGGCGTCGACGCGGATCTTCAGCGGCTGCGGATCCTTGCCATCGAGCTGCACGGCATGGTTTTCGGTGGTGATGAACATCAGCTCGCCGTTGACTTCGATGCGTGCGCTGACCGAGTAGCGGTGGCCGGGTTTGACCTGGGCCGGATCGTAGCTCAAGTGGAACGGCAGCGGCACCTGGCCTTTGACCGGGCCTTTCTGTTCGTCGAGTACCACGGCCGGAGCGTCGGCCAGCGAAACGTCCTGCAGGCTCACGCTCAAGGTCGCACTGGGCGGCAGGGCGATGCGTTGCAGGTAGAACACTTCGCCGTCGAGGCTGACCTTGCCGGCCGGAGCGGTCGACTGGCAGGCGCTGAGCAGGGTGGCGGCGGCAAGAAGGGAAAGTTTTTTCATCGGAGATCTCCGTATCGACGGCGCCAGAAGAAGCGTGGCGCCTGTAGGAATTTAGTCGCTTTGCACAGGGGCGGCGACCTGATCGGCCGCATCTTCGCTGCGATGCAGGGCTACCTGACGGATCGACAGGCGAATCTCCGCCGGCAACACCCGTTTGGCCGCACCCTCGGCCAGTTCGCCGAGCAGTTCGTGGTAACTCAACTTGCCGGCTTCGTCGCGACGCAGCACGTCGAGGTCGAGCATGGTCTGAATGAAGTGGCGGAACAGGCTCTTGTCGAAGAACTCTGGCGCGTTCAGACCGTGCAGAATCGACAGGCGCTGGGCCATGACCGTACACAGGTCTTCCAGTTCTTCGGCGCTGATAGTGTTCTGGCCTGCGTTGAGCAGCAACGAAACGGTCATGTAGAACCGTTGCAGGGTCTGGGCGATGCTCTTCGACAGCAGGGTCAGCAGCACAAAATGCCGCGAGCTCGGTGCCGGGCGCAGGTACACGTCTTTCTCGAAACGCAGCAGGCCTTGTTCGACGAACGCTTCCAGCCACTTATCGATGACTGCATCCAGTTCGTCCAGGGTCCAGCGGATGAACAGTTCCGATTGCAGGTACGGATACAGCGCGCGGGTGTAGCGCAGGATCTGTTCGCGGCTCATGCGCGAGGTGCTCTGGAAGAAGCTCGCCAGCAGCGCCGGCAGGGCGAAGATGTGCAGCACGTTGTTGCGGTAATAGGTCATCAGGACGGCGTTCTGCTCGTCCAGATACAGAATCTTGCCCAGCGCATCGTTCTGCTCGGACAGCAGATCCATGTCCTTCACATGCTCGATCAACGCGCGGCCATCGCCTTCCGGCAAGGTGGTGTGCGGCGAATACGGAACCTTGCGCAGCAGCGCCAGATACAGATCCAGCACCCGCGCCATGGCCCGATCATCCAGTGCCAGGCGGGTGGTCGACAGCAGCGCCAGCGCCACCAGGTTGACCGGGTTGATCGCCGCCGCTTCGTTCAGGTGCTGCGCGACTTTTTCGCCGAGGCGGTTGGTAGTTTCGTTGAGCCACGCCGGTTTGAACTGCGGGCCCAGTTCCTGCTGGCGCCAGCCTGGTTGTTCACTGTCGAGGAATTCCGCCAGTTTGATCGGCTCGCCGAAGTTCACCGCCACCTGGCCGAAGCGCTGCTTGAGCGCGCCGATGACTTTGAAGATGTCGAAGATCGATTCTTTCTTCTTGCTCGCGCCGCGCAGTTCGCCAAGGTAGGTGCGGCCTTCGAGCACGCGCTCATAACCGATGTACACCGGCACGAACACGATCGGCATCCGCGACGAACGCAGGAAACTGCGCAGGGTGATCGCGAGCATCCCGGTTTTCGGTTGCAGCATGCGCCCGGTACGCGAGCGCCCGCCTTCGACGAAGTACTCGACCGGGAAACCTTTGGTGAACAGGGTGTGCAGGTATTCGTTGAACACCGAGGTGTACAGCGGATTGCCCTTGAACGTGCGGCGCATGAAAAACGCCCCGCCACGGCGCAGCAGACTGCCGATCACCGGCATGTTCAGGTTGATTCCGGCGGCGATGTGCGGCGGGGTCAGGCCGTTGCGGAACAGCAGGTACGACAGCAGCAGATAGTCGATATGGCTGCGGTGGCACGGCACGTAGATCACTTCGTGACCCTGGGCGACCTTCTGCACGCCTTCGATGTGGTTGACCTTGATCCCGTCGTAGATCTTGTTCCAGAACCAGCTCAGTACGACTTCCAGAAAACGGATCGCGGTGTAGGTGTAGTCCGAGGCGATCTCGTTGCCATAGCGCAGGGCCTGGGCCTTGGCTTTTTCCGGGGAGATGTTTTCGCGCTCGGCTTCGTCGAGGATCGCTTGCTTGACCAGCGGCTGGTTGAGCAGGCCTTTGACCAGGTTGCGGCGGTGGGAAATGTCCGGGCCGATCACCGCAGCTTTCAGGTTGCGGAAGTGCACCCGCAGGATCCGCTGGGCCATGCGCACGGTGCGTTCGTGGCCCTTGTTGTGTTCGATCAGTTCGCGCAGGTGGATCGGTGCGGAGAATTGCACACGAGTCTTGCGTCCCAGAATCATGATGCTCAGCAGCCGGCGCAGGCGTCCGGTGACGGCCCAGCTGTCGGCGAACAGCAGTTTCCATGGGCTGTTCTCGCTGTCCGGCGACTGGCCCCAGAACACGCTGACCGGAATGATCTGTGCATCTTCGGCAGCGTTCTGGCTCAGGGCGCTGACCAGGCGGGTCAGGGTCGGCGGCGCGCCGCGCTTGTCCTGGCGGCCGAGCCAGTCCGGGTCGGGCGTCAGGTAGAAGAACGCCGCCGGTTCGATCAGCGAACCCACGGACACCGGCAGCACCGGGCGCGGCAGACCGGCCTTGGTGCACTCGGTGTCGACCACCGCCAGATCAGTCAGCGATGGGTTTTGCAGGACGTAGAACACCGGACGACTGCGGTCTAGGTTGAGGGTGAACGACGACTGGTTGATCGTCTCGGAGCGAACCCAGAGATACAACAGTCGGCGCAAGGTGCCAAACACAAGACGGCGGAACGGGGAACGGGTCATACGGCTTCTGCGTGAGTGGATAAACCGAGCGTTTGCTCGGGAGGGCGACAGTTTGCCGGATTACTCGAAAATCGGCAAAAAAGCGGCGAAGTAATCTCCTGTTGAGAGTTTTGCCGCCTGTCATATACTCGGCGATCTGTCGCCGGGGCCCTTTTATGGACGTCGGACGCAGGCTGACGTTCCTCAAAGGCTTTCCTGCGAAAAGCCTGTTCAATAATAAAAAAGGAGTATGAACAGATGGCAACACGTGAAACCGGCAACGTGAAGTGGTTCAACGACGCCAAGGGCTACGGCTTCATTCAGCGCGAAGACGGGGTGGACGTGTTCGTGCACTACCGCGCGATCCGCGGCGAAGGCCACCGTTCGCTGACCGAGGGTCAGCAGGTTGAATACGCGGTGGTGGAAGGGCAGAAGGGGTTGCAGGCTGAAGACGTTGTAGGCCTGTAACGCAAATCTTCAGAACACCAAAAGCACTGTGGGAGCGAGCTTGCTCGCGATGGGGTCCTTTCAGTCAACATTGATGTTGAATGTCCGACCGCAATCGCGAGCAAGCTCGCTCCCACAGGTTTTGTGCATTGTCTGTTACGCAGTTTTCCAGGTGATTTCTTCTTCACCATCGGCGCTGATCCGGATCCAGCGATCCGCCGTCTCTTCACCTTCTTCCTCGACCCACGTCCCCGGCGCGCAGCGCACTTCGACGTTCAGCGCGGCAAAGGCTGCGCGGGCGCAGGCGATGTCGTCGTCCCATGGGGTCGCATCACTTTCCAGATACAGGCTGTTCCACTTGCCCACGGCTTTCGGCAGCCAGGTCACCGGGATGTTGCCGGCCTTGCACTTGTAAGTCTGGCCTTTCTGTACCCAGTCGCTGCACGGGCCGAGCGCGGCGCCCAGCCAGGCGGAAATGGCCTTGTGGTCGACGTCGGCGTCTTTCAGGTAAATCTCGATGTCCGGTTGGCGCATGGATGTCCTCACTGCGGGTCTGAAAAATCCATTCGCGGATTTAGCCGGCCCCGGGTCGTTGCCCGAGACCAAAAGTTATTGAAGAACGAAATAATCGTAGCGCATCGAGACAGTGGTCACGAACGGCTCGGGCTGTTCGATCACCGCCGCGCGGCGCTCGGCACTGGCGCGCCAGCCGTGGGGCGTCATCGCCAGCAGGTTGGCGCGATCCTCGGGCTTGTCCAGCGTCAGTTTGAATTCCAGGGTTTCACTGTGCGCCAGCGCCATGCCTTCCGGCACCAGGGCCAGATGCTTGTCGTCGGTGTATTCGCGCACTTCGTCGTACAGGCGTTCGCGCAGTTCCATCAGATGGCCGCTGGTCGGGCCGACTTTCATCAGGCCGCCGCCGACGCTGAGCAGGCGCTTGGCTTCTTCCCAGTCCAGTGGACTGAAGACACTGGCCAGAAACTGGCAGCTGCCGGAAGCCAAAGGCACCCGGGCCATGCTGGCGATCAACCAGGTCAGCGCCGGATTGCGTTTGCAGGCGCGCTTGACCGCCTCCTTCGAGATATCCAGCGCGTAACCGTCAGCATCGGGCAAAGCCTCGGCGATTTGCGCGGTGTAGTAACCCTCGCCACAACCGATATCGACCCAACGGGCTGGCGCATAACTCGCCGCCAGTTCCGCCAGACGCTTGGCCACCGGCGCGTAATGCCCGGCGTTCAGGAAGTCGCGGCGGGCCTCGACCATCGCCTGATTGTCGCCGGGATCGCGGCTGTTCTTGTGTTGCACCGGCAGCAGGTTGAGGTAACCCTGGCGCGCACGGTCAAAGCGGTGGCCGGCAGGGCAGACCACGCCGTTGTCCACCGCGTTCAGCGGTTCACTGCAGATCGGGCACGCGAGCATCAGGCGAGCAACTTGATCAGGGTCTGGTAGTAGATCTCGGTCAGCACGTCGAGATCGGCCGCCAGTACGCGCTCGTTGACCTGGTGGATGGTCGCGTTGACCGGGCCCAGCTCAACAACCTGCGTACCCATGGTCGCGATGAAACGACCGTCGGAGGTGCCGCCGCTGGTGGATGCCTTGGTCTCGCGGCCGGTGATGTCCTTGATGCTCGAAGACACCGCGTCGAGCAGTGCGCCCGGTTCGGTGAGGAACGGCAGACCGGACAGCGCCCAGTCGATGTGCCAGTCCAAGCCGTGCTTGTCGAGGATGCCGGCGACGCGTTTCTGCAGGCCTTCGACGGTCGATTCGGTGGAGAAACGGAAGTTGAACACCGCCACCAGATCGCCCGGAATCACGTTGGTCGCGCCGGTGCCGGAGTTGACGTTGGAAATCTGGAAACTGGTCGGCGGGAAGAAATCGTTGCCGTGATCCCAGTGCTCGGCAGCCAGCTCGGCCAGGGCCGGGGCGGCGAGGTGGATCGGGTTCTTCGCCAGGTGCGGATAGGCCACGTGGCCCTGCACGCCGCGCACGGTCAATTTGGCGCCGAGGGAGCCGCGACGACCGTTCTTCACCACGTCGCCCACCAGCGTGGTGCTCGACGGTTCGCCGACGATGCACCAGTCCAGACGCTCGTTACGGGCTGCCAGACGCTCGACCACGGCCTTGGTGCCGTGATGCGCCGGGCCTTCTTCGTCGCTGGTGATCAGGAACGCGACCTTGCCCTTGTGATCCGGGTAGTCGGCGACAAAACGCTCGGCGGCGACGGTCATCGAAGCCAGGCTGCCTTTCATGTCCGCCGCGCCACGACCGCAAAGCATGCCGTGCTCGTCGATCACCGCGTTGAACGGGTCGATCTGCCAGGCAGTCACCGGGCCGGTCGGCACCACGTCGGTGTGACCGGCGAAGCACAGCACCGGGCCGTCGCCTTTACCGTGAGTCGCCCAGAAGTTATCCACATCTTCGATGCGCATCGGTTCCAGCTGGAAACCGGCATCGCCCAGGCGCTGCATCATCTGCTTCTGGCAATCGGCGTCGACCGGCGTCACGGACGGACGGCGGATCAGGTCGATGGCGAGTTGGAGGGTCGGCGAAAGGTCGGCGTGGGCCGTCATGGAAAACTCCGAAAGCTGGGGGGCAAGGCGCGCAAAATGGCGGTTATCTTAAAGCAAAACGGCGACCATTGGCCGCCGTTTAGTGCATCCGGAAGGATTTAGACCACCGGTGCCGGTTCAGGCGCAGCCGCAGGTTTTGGCAGCGACGACAGGAACGCCATGATCAGCGCCGCCACGTACGGCAGCGACTGTACCAGCAGCATGGCCACCCAGAAGCGCATGTCGTTGCTCGGAATGCCCTGCACCAGGAAGATCCCCAGCGCCGCGCCCCACAACAGCAGCATGATGAACAGCTCTTCCCGGGCCTCGGAAATCGCCACCCAGAAACCATGGTTGTCGGCGTTTTTCGGGGTGCGGAAGAACGGAATGCTGCTGGTGAAGAAGCCGTACAGCACCGCTTTGGCGATGGTGTGCGACAACGCCAGTCCGGCCAGGGCCGCGCAGAACGCATCCTTGAGGTTCACGCCCACGGCGCGACGGTAGAGGAAGATGATCTTGCCGACCTTGAACACGAACAGCGCCAGCGGCGGGATCGCGAAAATCAGCAGCGGCGGATCGACCCGTTGCGGCACGATGATCATCGCCGCCGACCACAACAGCGCGCCGATGGTGAAGAAGATGTTCATGCCGTCCGCGACCCACGGCAGCCAGCCCGCGAGGAAGTGGTAACGCTGGCCGCGAGTCAGCTCGGTGTCCTTGCCGCGCAGCAGGCTGCGGGTGTGGCGCTTGATGATCTGGATCGCGCCGTAGGCCCAGCGGAAACGCTGTTTCTTGAAGTCGATGAAGGTGTCCGGCATCAGACCCTTGCCGTAACTGTCGTGGTAATACGCCGCCGACAGGCCTTTCTCGAATACCCGCAGACCGAGTTCGGCGTCTTCACAGATGCACCAGTCGGCCCAGCCCAGTTCTTCCAGAACCGAACGGCGGGTCATGGTCATGGTGCCGTGCTGAATGATCGCGTCACGGTCGTTGCGGGTGACCATGCCGATGTGGAAGAAGCCTTTGTATTCGGCGTAGCAAAGCTTCTTGAAGGTGCTTTCGTTCTGGTCGCGATAGTCCTGTGGCGACTGCACCACGGCGATTTTCGGATCGGCGAAGTGCGGCACCATATGCTTGAGCCAGTTCGGGTGCACGCAGTAGTCCGAATCGATCACCGCGATCACTTCGGCGTCCTTGGCGGTGTGCGGGATCAGGTAGTTCAGCGCACCGCCCTTGAAACCGGCCAGGGGCGAGACGTGGAAGAACTTGAAGCGCGGGCCGAGGGTTTCGCAGTAGTCGCGCACCGGTTCCCAGACCGCCGGGTCTTTGGTGTTGTTGTCGATGATCAGGACTTCGAAGTCCGGATAGTCGAGGTTGGCCAGGGCGTTGAGGGTCTGTTTGACCATCTCCGGCGGCTCGTTGTAGCAGGGCACGTGGATCGAGACTTTCGGGCGGTAGTCCGAATCGCCGACCACCGGCAGGAATTCACGGCGACGCTTGTGAATCCACACCGCTTCGGCCAGTTCGTGGGCCTCGGTCAGCAACACGATGAACACCCCGAGCGCACCGAGCGCCAGCAGGAAACCCACCGTCAGGCTGAACCACGTGCTGTATTGCTGGCTGTAGTCGTAGCCGATCCACACCAGCACCGAACCGCACAGGAACGCGATAAAGGTCAGGAAGGTACGGCCGCGCTGACGCAGGGCCGAGCCGTCGATCATCAGCAGGGTCAGCGACAACAGCGCCAGCACCACCGAACCGATGGCCAGCACGCGCCATTGCGGGATCGCCACCACCGGGCCTTCGAAGTTGAATTTCTGCTGGCGCGCGGCGTTGAACACGCCCCAGTAAGCGCCGACCGAGCCTTCGTCGCTGGCCTTCCACGGCTGGTCAAACGCTTCGATCACGAAGTAGTTGAAGCCCTGGCGATTGAGTTTGTTGACCAGCGTGCGCAGGTAGATCGCCTGATCCGCCGGCGACGCATCGGCGCCACCGCGCATGCGGCCGTTGCTCGGCCAGCCCACTTCGGACAGCAGCAGCGGCTTTTTCGGGAACATCTTTTTCAGGTCGCGGGCGCGGTCGAAAACGAACTGCCCGGCCTTGTCCACCGGAATGAATTCCCAGTACGGCAGCACGTGCGCGGCGATCAGGTCGACGTGCTTGGCCAGTTCCGGGTGCTCTTCCCAGACGTGCCACTGTTCGGAGGTGGTCACCGGCACTTTCACGGCCGCACGCACGCGGTCGAGCAACACGCTGAGTTCCTGGGCAGTGATTTCCTTGCGGAAGATCGCTTCGTTACCGACGACTACGCGAACCACGCTGCGCGAAGTGTTGGCCAGTTCGATGGCGCGGGTGATTTCCCGCTCGTTGCGTTCCTGGTCTGGGCTGATCCAGATCCCGAGGGTCACGCGCAGGCCGAATTCTTCCGCCAGTTTCGGGATGTCCTGCAGAGAGCCGTCGACCGAGTAGATGCGGATGTTGTCCGTCAGCTTGCTCATGATCTCCAGGTCGCGGCGCATTTCATCGTCGGACGGATACTGATCCTTCTGTGGGAACTGTCCTTGCTGGAATGGTGAATAGGAGAAACCGGAGATCTGCTCCGGCCAGTTCGGCGCGGAGACGGGGCGGTTGATCAGCGCCCAGAAACCGGTGAACAGGGCGGCGATTGCCAGAACCACCACCAGGTTGAGTCCAAATTTACGCGATGACATAGCTGTGTCGGGTTCCAAAGGCTGTGGAACGAAGGGTCGGCTGGTTGACGCCAAGAGGGCGCGCATCCTACACCGGCAGTTCGCCAAGTCCTACAAGAGACAGGGAAATGCCGGACGTTGGGCAATCCAACCTGACTTAAGTTCTTTCGTTTCAGTGTGTAAGACAAATCTTTGTTACGTGCAGCTTTAATTAAAGCAGGCGCGTTCGCCGTTCATAGCGCAAAGATGCTCTTGGCCGCCGACGGCCCTATAATGCGCGCCGGTTTTTAGGGTAATGGTCATGAGTACAGAAGATCCGCGGTTTGCAGGCATCGCCCGTTTGTATGGCATCGAGGGCCTCGAGCGTCTGCGCGCAGCCCATGTGGCGATTGTCGGCGTTGGCGGCGTCGGCTCCTGGGCGGCGGAAGCCATGGCCCGTTGCGGGGTGGGCGAGATTTCGCTGTTCGACCTCGACGACGTCTGCGTCAGCAACGCCAACCGTCAGTTGCATGCGCTGGACAGCACCGTCGGCAAGCCCAAGGTGGAGGTGATGGCCGAGCGTCTGCGCGGGATCAACCCGGACTGCAAGGTGCACGCCGTGGCGGACTTCGTCACCCGCGACACCATGGCCGAATACATCACGCCGAACATCGACTGCGTGATCGACTGCATCGATGCGGTCAACGCCAAGGCCGCGCTGATCGCCTGGTGCAAGCGCCGCAAGATCCAGATCATCACCACCGGTGGGGCGGGCGGGCAGATCGATCCGACGTTGATTCAGGTCTGCGACCTCAACCGTACATTCAACGATCCGCTGGCCTCGAAAGTGCGTTCTACGTTGCGCCGCGATTATGGTTTCTCGCGCACCGTGACCCGCCATTACAGCGTGCCGTGCGTGTTCTCCACCGAACAGCTGCGCTATCCGAAACCGGACGGCAGCATTTGCCTGCAGAAGAGTTTTGTCGGCGACGGTGTGAAGCTGGACTGCGCCGGCGGGTTTGGCGCGGTGATGATGGTGACGGCGACGTTCGGCATGGTCGCGGCGACCAAGGCGGTGGACAAGATTGTGGCGGGCGTTCGGCGCCCGGCGGATCGGGTCAAGCCTCAGGCCTGACCAGTGACCGATCGTTCCCACGCTCTACGTCGCCGATCGTTCCCACGTCGAGGCGTCGAACCGTCCGCGTGGGAATGCCTCAACGGACGCTCCGCGTTCGGCTCTTGATTTGGGACGCAGCGCGTCCCGGGCTGCATTCCCACGCGGAGCGTGGGAACGATCAGTTCGGGGCGAGTTCACGCATCCGTTGCAGCACGGCATTCAAGCCATTGCTGCGCGATGGCGACAACTGCCGCGACAGCCCAAGCTGATTGAACCAGTCCGGCAGATCAACCAACTGCAACTCGCCAGCGGTCAAACCGTTGACCCGCAACAGCAACAACGCCACCAACCCGCGAATCATCCGTGCATCGCTGCTCGCCGCGAATTGCCAGCGGTCGTCGCGCAATTCGCCAACCAGCCACACCTGACTTTCACAGCCGTGCACTCGATTGGCCTCGCACTTGTCCGCATCGCTCAACGGCGGCAGACGATCGCCAGACTGCATCAACAATCGCGCCCGCTGTTCCCAGCCGGCGGCGTTCTGAAACGTTTGCAGCGCTTCGGCGGCTTCTACCGGCAGGCTCATCGCAACAACTCCAGCGCTTGATCCAGCGCTTCGAAGAAGCGCTCCAGATCTTCGGAATCGTTGTACAGCGCCAGCGACACACGAATCGCCCCGGCCAGTTCGAAACGCTTGAGCAGCGGCATCGCACAGTGATGCCCGGCACGTACGGCGATGCCCTGTTCGGTCAGCAAGTGCGCCAGATCGGCGTTATGCACACCCTCCACGACAAAACTCGCCAGCGCCAATTGCGGCTTGCCCAACAGACGAATGCCATTGCGGGCGGCGAGGCCACGTAACAGGTAATCGTGCAGCGCCGCTTCGTGGGCGGACACCGCGTCCTGATCCAGACCGGCCAGATAGTCGAGGGTCGCACCAAGTCCGATCACACTGGCAATCGGCGGCGTTCCCGCTTCGAAGCCCAGCGGTGCAGGGCGGAAACGGGATTCGTGATAGTTGGCTTCCAGCACCATCTCGCCGCCGAATTGCCACGGGCGCAGTTGTTCGAGCGCTGCGTTGCGCCCGAACAGCACGCCGAGGCCATCGGGGCCGTACAACTTGTGGCTGGAAAACACGTAAAAGTCGCAACCAAGGGCCTGGACGTCATGCCGACCGTGGACCACACCTTGAGCGCCATCGACCACGGTCAGCGCGTTGTACGCCTTGGCCATCGCCAGCAGCGCCGGCAATGGTTGCCATGCACCAAGCACGTTGGACAACTGGCTGACCGCCAGCAAGCGAGTGCGCGGGCCAATCAGGTGAACGGCAGCGGCGAGGTCGATCACACCGTCATCGTCCAGCGGCAGGATTATCAGCTTCAAGTCGCGACGTTGTGCCAGTTGCTGCCAAGGCAGCAGGTTGGCGTGATGCTCCAGGGCGCTGATGACAATTTCATCGCCCGGATGGAAAAGATGTTCCAGGCCATAGGCCAGGAGATTCAGCGCACTGGTGGCGCCGTGGGTGAAGATGATCTGCCCGCTGTCACCGGCATTCAGCCACTGGGCAACCTTCAGGCGACTGTCCTCGAACGCCTGCGTGGCGTGGGCACCGGGCAGATGTTGGGCACGATGCACGTTGGCCGCGCCATTGGCGTAGTAATGCGCCAGCGCGTCGAGCAGGGCCTGGGGTTTTTGCGTGGTGGCGGCGTTGTCCAGGTAAGTCTGGTCTTGCCGTTGCAGGGTGGCGATGGCCGGGAAATCGGCGCGCCAGGGGGAGGGAATCATCACGGTTTCAAGCCCTGGTGAAGATGGGCGGGTTAACGCCGAACCCTGTGGGAGCGGGCTTGCCCGCGATGGCGATCTTTCGAACGCCATGGCAAACAGGCCGGCTCCCTCAGGTGAGCTTCTGGCGCTTAGTTGTGAGCGTGCAGTGCTTCGTTCAGTTCGATCGCCGATTTGTGGGTCTTGCATTCCACAGCGCCGGTTTCTGAATTGCGACGGAACAGCAGGTCGGTCTGACCAGCCAGTTCACGAGCCTTGACCACTTTGACCAGGTTGTTGTGCTCGTCCAGCAGCGCGACTTTGGTGCCGGCGGTCACGTACAGGCCCGACTCGACGGTGTTGCGGTCGCCCAGCGGGATACCGATACCGGCGTTGGCGCCGATCAGGCAGCCTTCCCCGACCTTGATCACAATGTTGCCGCCGCCCGACAGGGTGCCCATGGTCGAGCAGCCGCCGCCCAGGTCCGAACCCTTGCCGACGAATACGCCAGCGGAAACGCGGCCTTCGATCATGCCCGGGCCTTCGGTGCCGGCGTTGAAGTTGATGAAACCTTCGTGCATCACGGTGGTACCTTCGCCCACGTAGGCGCCCAGACGCAGACGCGCCGCGTCAGCGATACGCACGCCGGCCGGTACTACGTAGTCGGTCATTTTCGGGAATTTGTCCACCGAGAACACTTCCAGCAGTTCGCCACGCAGACGGGCTTCGAGTTGCAGCTCGGCCAGTTCGCTCAGGTCGATTGCGCCCTGGCTGGTCCAGGCCACGTTCGGCAGCAGCGGGAAGATCCCGGCCAGGCTCACGCCGTGCGGCTTGACCAGACGATGGGACAGCAGGTGCAGCTTCAGGTAAGCCTCAGGGGTCGAGGTCAGTTGCGCGTCTTCGGCCAGCAGGGTGGCGACCAGCGGCTTGTGGCTTTCAGCCAGACGGGTCAGCAGCTTGCCTTGTACCGCGTCGATGCCTTTCACGGCTTCAGCCAGTTGCGCAGCCTGTGCGGTGGTGAAGGTGATGGCCTGGTTGCCTTCGGTGTAGCCGAGGATCGGTGCAACAGCGGCAACCAGTTCGGCCGAAGGGTTCAACAGCGGCTGGGCGTAGAACACTTCCAGCCAAGCACCTTGACGGTTCTGGGTGCCGACGCCGAAGGCAATACTGAACAGGGAGTTGGACATGTGAATACCTCTACAAAAAGTGACGGGCTGCTTACTTGAGGGCGGCCGCGTAGATATCTGGCTTGAAGCCAATCAGGGTTCGGTCACCGAGATCGAGCACCGGGCGCTTGATCATCGAGGGTTGAGCGAGCATCAGTTCGATGGCTTTCGACTGGTCGAGATCGGCTTTGCGTTCGTCGTCGAGTTTGCGAAAGGTCGTGCCTGCGCGGTTCAACACCGTTTGCCAGCCATGCTCGTCGCACCATTGGGTCAGGTGCTCACGGTCAATGCCGGCGGTCTTGTAATCGTGGAAGTCATAGCTGACAGCGTGTTCATCGAGCCAGGTGCGCGCCTTTTTCATGGTGTCGCAGGCTTTGATGCCGAAAAGGTGCAACGTTTTGCTTGAAACGGTCAAGGAATTGCCCCCTTTACAGGTGCTGGAAAAAAATGGTGTCGGATTATGCCATGACCAGACGGTTTCGCGGCGCCGAGGTTGCTTTTACGGAGGGGGCCTGCGACATAGGTGCAACGGTCAGCCACAGCCTAAGCGGCTAATATGGCAGTTCAACGCTGTCGATTGTCCGGGATTTCCGCTTTATGCAAACCGCTTATACCGTCCTGATCCTGCTGATGCTGGTCAGTGTCTCGCGCCTGGTGGGACGGGTGATTCCGCTGCCGCTGCCACTGGTACAGATCGCCGCCGGCGCCTTGCTGGCCTGGCCGACCCTCGGCCTGCACGTGGCCCTTGATCCCGAACTGTTCCTGTTTCTGTTCCTGCCGCCGCTGCTGTTTTCCGATGGCTGGCGCATGCCCAAGCGCGAATTGTGGCGCCTGCGCGGGCCGGTGCTGACGCTGGCAGTCGGGTTGGTGCTGTTTACCGTGGTCGGCGCCGGTTACTTCATTCATTGGCTGCTGCCGACGATTCCTTTACCGGTGGCCTTTGCGCTGGCGGCGGTGCTGTCGCCGACCGATGCCGTGGCGGTCTCGGCCATCGCGCAAAACCGTTTGCCGACGCCGCTAATGCACATGCTGCAAGGCGAGGCGTTGATGAATGATGCCTCGGGCCTGGTGACATTCAAATTTGCCTTGGTTGCCGCGGTGACCGGTGCGTTTTCCCTGGCCAATGCCAGTCTGACCTTCGTGCTGGTGGCAGTCGGCGGGCTGGCGGTCGGTGTGGCACTGAGCTGGTTGGTCGGCCGGTTGCGCGCCTGGATGATCGCCCGGGGCTGGGACGATCCGGCGACCCACGTGGTGTTCATGTTGCTGCTGCCGTTTGCCGCTTACGTGCTGGCCGAACGGCTTGGCGCGTCGGGCATCCTTTCGGCAGTGGCGGCGGGGATGATGCAGAGCTGGCTCGATCTGCTGCCGCGCCAGACCAGCACGCGTTTGCTCAACCGCAGTGTCTGGTCGTTACTGGAATTCGCCTTCAATGGCCTGATCTTCCTGCTGCTGGGGCTGCAACTTCCGGACATCATCAAAGCGGTGGTCAGCCACGAGACCTCGTTGTGGCCGACCCTGTTCTATCGCTGTCTCGATGTGGTGGCGATCTTCCTGGCGCTTGTACTGTTGCGTTTCATCTGGGTACAGAGCATCTGGCGCCTGTCGGTGTTGCTGCGCCGCCTGCGCGGCAAGGGAGATCTGACGCAAGTGCCGACCGCCCGTTCCTGCTGGCTGCTGACCGTCGGTGGCGTACGCGGTGCGGTGACCCTGGCAGGCGTGATGTCGGTGCCGATGCTGATGGGCAGCGAGGCGTTCCCCGAGCGCGATCTGCTGATCTTCATCGCCGCCGGGGTGATCCTGTTGTCGCTGGTGGCGGCGTGCATTGCGCTGCCGTTGCTGTTGCGCGGCATCGAAAAGAGCCCGGACGATAAACGCCGTCAGGAAGTGCGCGACGCCTGGCGCAAGACGGCGGAAGCAGCGATTCATGCGCTGGAGACCGAAGAGGTCAACCCGCAGGATGCCGCGCAAGCCGCGCTGGCAGCGGAGCTCAAGGCCCGGATCATGTCCGAGTATCGTCATCAACTGGAGGTGTTCAACGATTCGGCCGAAGCCCAGGCGCTGGCGTTCCAGATGGATCTGCTGGAGCGCCGCCTGCGACTCAAGGCGCTGCGCGCGCAACGCCTCGAGTTGTACAGCCTCAGCCGTCAGCACCAGATCGGTGATGATGTGTTGCGTGAAGTGTTGGGCGAGCTCGACTTGAGTGAGGCCAACCTGGGACAGGTCAAATAGGCAAAGCGTTACCTGGGATAGAGCAATCTCATCAGGCGTTTGTCTTTCTTGCTGATCGTGCGGTTGATCGGCACCTCCCAGTTGCCCACCGTCAAGGTGTTGGCCACGGGGTGGTGCATGATCGACCTGCGGTCGTAGGCGGTGTAGATCGCGTCCAGCGTGTCGAAGGAAGCGAACAGGTTTCTGTCGACCTGCTCCTCGGTCAGCGGGTTCATCTCGCGATTTTTGTAGAACTCGTACACCTTCGGTTTATCCCACGGAATTTTTGCCTGTGGGTGTTGGTGTTCATGCAGCGCGCCCAGCGCATGACCGAACTCGTGCATCACGATCACTTCAAAGTCCTGGTGATCCGGCTTTACGCCCAGGTTCATGGTCGGATAGTCCGGATGAATCAGCAGCGCATCGGTGCCGAGCATCGAACTGTTGTCGTTGTTTTTAGTAGCGATGCGGATGTCGCCCAACAGGTCATCGACGAATTCAAACGTGAGATTGATGTACGGCAACCACTGGCTGGCGGCATCGATGATCTTCTTCTTGTGATCGGTATCGGGCGCGTCCATGAAGGCGATTTTCAGTGTGCGGCCGTTAGCCCACAGTTTTGAGTAGTTGACGACGGAGCGCTTGCGGCGAGTGCCGGTCGCGGTGCCGGCATTGGCCGGGTTTTCGTTGATGGCGGCTATATACGCCGCCTGATCGTCGGGCCATTGGTTGAGTTGGCAATCGAGCAGTTCTGTCATTTTCACTTCTTCCATGAAGTCAAAGATCGGTTTTTAGTAAGGCGCAGCGAATGGCGCCGCTCAAGACTAACGTCTGGCGGGCAGGGGCGTGGGGTAGAAAAGAAGGGGAACTGTTACGTGATATTTGACCACCCGTGCCGGATTGCCCGGCACGGGCGTTCAGGCATTACTTGTGGCGCAGGACGAAATCGCGGATGCGCTCGGCAGCTTCGACGCATTCCGCCAGCGGCGCAACCAGCGCCATGCGCACGCGCCCGGCACCCGGATTGACCCCATCGACGTCACGGGACAGGTACGAACCCGGCACCACGGTCACGTGCTCTTCGGCAAACAGATTGCGGCAGAACGCGGCATCGTCGCCTTGCACATTCGGCCACAGGTAGAAGCTGCCATCCGGACGCTGCACATCCATCACCGGGCTGAGGATCGCCAGCACGGCATCGAACTTCTCGCGATACAGCGCTCGGTTGGCGCGCACGTGCACTTCGTCATTCCACGCGGCGACGCTGGCCAGTTGGGTCTGAACCGGCATCGCGCAGCCGTGGTAGGTGCGGTACAGCAGGAAGCCCTTGAGGATGTCGGCATCGCCGGCAACGAAACCGGAGCGCAGGCCCGGCAGGTTCGAGCGCTTGGACAGGCTGTGGAACACCACGCAACGCTTGAAGTCCTTGCGACCCAGTTCGGCGCAGGCGCTGAGCAGGCCCGGCGGCGGGGTCTGTTCGTCGAAGTACAGCTCGCTGTAGCACTCGTCGGCGGCGATCACGAAGTCGTATTCGTCGGCCAGGGCGATCAGCTTTTTCAGCACGTCGACCGGAATCAGCGCACCGGTCGGGTTGCCCGGCGAGCACAGGAACAGGATCTGGCAGCGCTTCCAGATGTCCGGCGATACCGCGTCGAAGTCAGGGTTGAAGCCGTTCTCGTCCAGGCATGGCAGGTAGTGCGGCTTGGCGCCGGCGAGGAACGCCGCGCCTTCGTAGATCTGATAGAACGGGTTCGGGCTGACGACCAAGGCGTCATCGCCACGGTTGACCACGGTCTGCGTGAAGGCGAACAGCGCTTCACGGGTGCCGTTGACCGGCAGCACGTTGCGCGCCGGGTCGATCCAGCCGCTCGGCACGTTGAAACGACGTTCGCACCAAGCCGCGATGGCTTCGCGCAGGGCCGGAATGCCGAGGGTGGTCGGGTACACCGACATCTGCTCCAGATTGTTCGCCAGCGCCTCGGCGACAAAGCTTGGCGAGCGATGCTTCGGTTCGCCAATGGACAGCGCGATCGGGCGCTTGTCCGGGTTTGGCGTGACGCTGCCGAGCAGGGCGCGGAGCTTTTCGAACGGGTAGGGCTGAAGCTGGGACAGAGCGTTGTTCATCGGTGCGGGATCTCGTGCAAAGCGGTTGAATCCGGGCGCGCAATCAAATGCTGATGCGCGACAGTTTGATATCGGGTTCCTGATTGACGCTCAGCTGTTCGACGATGGCATCCTGCAAACGGCTGCACAGCAGCGGGTCGGACAGCGGTTGATTGTGGGCGTCGGTGATGAAGAACACGTCTTCCACCCGCTCGCCCAGGGTGGCGATCTTGGCGTTCTGCAGCGACAGGTCGAACTCGAGGAAAATCCCGCCGACCCGTGCCAGCAGGCCCGGGCGATCCGGCGCGGTGAGCTCCAGCACCGTTACCGGGCGCTGGGCGTCGTTGTGGATCGTCACCTGCGGGGCGAACGCGAAATGCTTGAGCTGGCGCGGCACCCGACGCTGGATGATCGTCGGGTAGTCGGCCGGGTTGCGCAGCGCTTCGGTCAGGCCGTCGCGAATCTGTTTGACCCGGACCGGATTGTCGCCGATCGAGTCGCCATCGGTGTCGAGCACGATGTAGGTGTCGAGGGTGAACTGGCTGCTGGACGTGATGACCCGGGCGTCGTGAATGTTCAGGTTGAGCTGGTCCATCGCGGCCACGGTCACGGCGAAGAAGTCGTGCTGGTCCGGCGCGTAGATGAAGATTTGCGTGCCGCCCTCGAATTCGCGCTGGGTGGTTTCCTTGATCAGCACCAGCGGGCCGCCGTCGGCCGGTTGCTGAAGGATCGCGTCGGTGTGCCAGGCCACGTCGCCGGCGGTGTGGCGCAGGAAGTAGTCATCGCCCAGTTGCGCCCACAATTGCTCGACGTCATCCGGATCGGTGCCGCCGCGCACCAGAATGTCCAGTGCCGCACTCTGGGTCTGGCGGATCTGCTCTTCGCGATCCACCGGATTCTCCAGGCCACGGCGCAGGGCGCGCTTGGTCTCGGTGTAGAGCTGGCGCAGCAGGCTGGCGCGCCACGAGTTCCACAGGGTCGGGTTGGTCGCGTTGATGTCGGCCACGGTCAGCACGTACAGGTAGTCGAGACGGGTTTCGTCACCGACTGCCTGGGCGAAGTCATGGATCACCTGCGGGTCGGACAAATCCTTGCGTTGGGCAGTGGTCGACATCACCAGGTGGTTCTGCACCAGCCACACGATCAGGCGGCTGTCCCAGACCGGCAGTTGGTGCCGCTGGCAGAACGCCTCGGCATCGACCGCGCCGATCTCCGAGTGATCGCCATGCCGGCCCTTGCCGATGTCGTGATACAGGCCCGCCATGTAAATGAGTTCAGGCTTGGGCAGTTTCGCCATGAGCTTGGCGGCCAGCGGGAATTTCTCCGACACCTGGGTGTACTGCAACTTGCGCAGGTGTTTGATCAGGTTCAGCGTGTGCGCATCGACCGTATAGATGTGGAACAGGTCGTGCTGCATCTGCCCGACGATGAAGCCGAACTCCGGCAGGTAGCGCCCGAGAATGCCGTAGCGGTTCATTCGCCGCAGGTTGCGGTGGATGCCGATCTTGCACTTGAACAGCTCGATGAACAGGCTGGTATTGCGGATGTCGTTGCGGAAGTTGTCGTCGATCAGGTGGCGGTTTTCCCGCAGCAGACGAATCGTGTCGGCGCGTACACCTTTGATTTCCGGCTGCTGGGCCATCAGCACGAAGATCTCGAGCATGGCAAACGGCGTGCGGCGGAATACGTTGTCGTTGCGAGCTTCGATGTAGCCGTCGTGCAGTTGGAAACGCGAGTTGATCGGCTGCGGCGGTGCTTCGTCTTCCGGGGCGAGGATGACTTCCTCGAAGTGCTGGATGATCAGGTCGCTGAGCTGGGCGATGCTCATCACCACGCGGAAGTACTGCTGCATGAAGTTTTCGACGGCCTGTTTGGCGTCGTCGCCTTCAAAACCCAGCAGCCCGGCGATGGTGCGCTGGTGATCGAACAGCAGGCGGTCCTCGGAGCGACCGGCGAGCATGTGCAGGGCGTAACGCACCTTCCAGAGGAATTCCTGGGAGGAGGCCAGCAAGGTGTTTTCGCTCTCGACCAGAAAGCCTTCGCCGGCCAGGGCCCGCAGGTTCAGGGTGCCGTACTGACGACGGGCCACCCACAGAATCGTCTGAATATCCCGTAGTCCGCCAGGCGAGCCTTTGACGTTGGGTTCCAGGTTGTATTCGGTGTCGTTGTATTTGTGGTGGCGAGCCTTCTGTTCGGCGCGCTTGGCCAGGAAGAAATCCTTGCTCGGCCACATGTGTGCGGTGCTGGTGACATCGAGCATGCGCTGGCGCAGGCGCTCGGGGCCGCAGATGGTGCGGCTTTCCATCAGGTTGGTGACCACCGTCAGGTCGGCGCGGGCCTCTTCGGCGCATTCGTCGACGGAGCGAACGCTCTGACCGACTTCCAGGCCGATGTCCCACAGCAGCGTCAGAAAACGCTCGATGGAATCGCGGAAAATTTCGTGGTCGGCGCTGTCCAGCAGGATCAGCAGGTCGATGTCGGAATAGGGGTGCAATTCGCCGCGACCGTAGCCGCCGACCGCGACCAGCGCGATGTCGGCGTCTTCGCTCCAGTCGAACTGGTCCCAGGCCTTTTGCAGGATGTTGTCGACGAACCAGGCCCGGTCTTCGATCAGCCGTCGGATATCGCGACCGGCCCGAAAACGTGCATCGAGCACCTCGCGGGCCTGGCGGATCGCCTTTTTGAACGCCGCGATGGGACTCGCTTTCAGGGCCAGTTCAGCCTGGAACTGGCCGCGGTCGAAGAGTTCGGGATCCACCTGCGGCATCGATTGGCTTTCCTTCTATAGGCTGGGAACGGTGTCTGGATCAGGCCGAGATGCGCGGGATGGTGTCGTCGCTGCGCAGGGTGAAGATCTCGTAGCCGGTGTCGGTGACAAGCAAAGTGTGTTCCCACTGTGCTGACAGCTTGCGATCCTTGGTGATCGCGGTCCAGCCGTCGCCCAGTACTTTGGTGTCGGCCTTGCCCTGGTTGATCATCGGCTCGATGGTGAAGGTCATGCCGGCCTTCAGTTCCATGCCGGTGCCGGCGCGGCCGTAATGCAGGATCTGCGGCTCTTCGTGGAACACCTTGCCGATGCCGTGACCGCAGAACTCACGCACCACCGAGAAGCCGTTCTTTTCAGCGTGCTTCTGAATGATTTCGCCGATGTCGCCGAGGCGGCAGCCGGGTTTGACGATCTCGATCGCCTTGTACATGCATTCCTGGGTGACCTGCGACAGGCGCTCGGCCCAGACCGGCACGGTGCCGACGTGGAACATGCGGCTGGTGTCGCCGTGATAGCCGTCCTTGATCACGGTGACGTCGATGTTCAGGGTGTCGCCGTTTTTCAGCGGCTTGTCGTTCGGGATACCGTGGCAGACCACGTGGTTGATCGAGGTGCAGATCGACTTCGGGTAGCCCTTGTAGTTGAGCGGGGCAGGGATGGCCTGCTGCACGTTGACGATATAGTCGTGGCAGATCTGGTTCAGCTCATCGGTGGTCACGCCCGGCTTGACGTGTTCGGCAATCATTTCCAGCACATCGGCGGCCAGTTTGCCGGCGACACGCATGCCAGCGATGTCCTCGGGGGTTTTGAGGGTGACGGTCATACAGGCTCTCTCTGCGCTCGGCGGCGCTTGCTGATACGAACAGGGGCGCGGCTGTTGGTTTGGCGGCCCCGAAAAACGCGATTCTAACAGACCAAAGGCGCAAACCCGCGCCTGCGTGCATCGCTTCTCTCTATACAATGCGGTGCATTGTCCCGATTCCAAGGGCCTGGCGCGCATGTCCCTGACGCGATTGCAGATTCCGGGTTCCGTTTGCGTCGTCCCTGTGGTATAAAATGCGCCGCTTTCCGGGGATAGCTCCGGGAGCATTAACCCACACACGTGTCGACACGATGGCCTGGGTGCCTTTGATCCTCGGATCAATGGTTGGTCATTGGGATACGTGGAGGCCCAACCCGACTTATCAAGGAACTATCATGTCCCAAGTCAACATGCGCGATATGCTGAAGGCCGGTGTGCACTTCGGTCACCAAACCCGTTACTGGAATCCGAAAATGGGTAAATACATTTTCGGCGCGCGTAACAAGATTCACATCATCAACCTTGAAAAAACCCTGCCAATGTTCAACGAAGCTCTGACTTTCGTAGAGCGTCTGGCCCAGGGCAAAAACAAGATTCTGTTCGTCGGCACCAAGCGTTCCGCTGGCAAGATCGTTGCTGAAGAAGCAGCACGTTGCGGTTCGCCGTACGTCGATCACCGCTGGTTGGGCGGCATGCTGACCAACTTCAAGACCATCCGTGCTTCCATCAAGCGTCTGCGTGACCTTGAAGTACAAGCCGAAGACGGTACTTTCGCCAAGCTGACCAAGAAAGAAGCGCTGATGCGCACTCGCGATCTTGAGAAGCTGGATCGCTCCCTGGGCGGCATCAAGGACATGGGCGGTCTGCCAGACGCACTGTTCGTGATCGACGTTGACCACGAGCGCATCGCGATCACCGAAGCCAACAAGCTGGGCATCCCGGTCATCGGCGTTGTCGATACCAACAGCAGCCCGGAAGGCGTTGACTACATCATCCCAGGCAACGATGACGCAATCCGCGCTATCCAGCTGTACATGGGTTCGATGGCTGACGCAGTCATTCGCGGTCGCAACAACGTTGCTGGCGGTACTGTAGAATTCGCAGCTGAAGAAACTCAGGCTGCAGCTGAGTAATTGACGCCCTGGCGTTGACTCAGTAAGCAAAAAGGGGGCTTGGCCCCCTTTTTGCCACCTCGAAAACCATTTGTCGGCAGCGCAGCTACAGCATCTGTAACGTGCAGCGGCTACAAGGTGTCTCGGGAAGAATTGAACGCCCGTTCGATCGGGTGGAATGGTTGAAAACCTATCCAAGAGGAATTTGAAAATGGCAGCAATTACTGCAGCGTTGGTCAAAGAACTGCGCGAGCGTACCGGCGAAGGCATGATGGATTGCAAGAAAGCCCTGGAAAAGGCTGGCGGCGACATCGAAAAAGCCATTGATGACATGCGTGCTTCGGGCGCGATCAAGGCTGCCAAGAAAGCTGGCAACGTTGCCGCTGAAGGCGCTATCGCAATCAAGGACGACGGCAAGGCTGCCGTT
This sequence comes from Pseudomonas sp. 9.2(2024), assembly GCF_039695385.1. Classification (NCBI taxonomy): domain Bacteria; kingdom Pseudomonadati; phylum Pseudomonadota; class Gammaproteobacteria; order Pseudomonadales; family Pseudomonadaceae; genus Pseudomonas; species Pseudomonas sp. 9.2(2024). The sequence continues at coordinate 1,530,829 of NZ_CP155585.1, forward strand.
CTGATCGAAGTCAACTCGCAGACCGACTTCCTGGCTCTGCAGGACGACTTCAAAAACTTCGTTGCTGCCAGCGTTGACAAAGCATTCGCTGACAAGCTGACCGACGCAGCTCCGCTGATCGCTGCTCAAGAAGCCGCTCGCGAAGCACTGGTTGCCAAAGTAGGCGAGAACGTCAACATCCGTCGCCTGGTGCGCGTAGAAGGCGACGTAGTCGGCACCTACCTGCACGGCAACAAGATCGGTGTTGCTGTTGTCCTGAAAGGCGGCGACGTCGAGCTGGCCAAAGACATCGCAATGCACGTTGCTGCAAGCAACCCTGAGTTCCTGCTGCCTTCGCAAGTCTCCGACGAAGCGATCGAGCGTGAAAAAGCTGTGTTCCTGCAGCTGAACGAAGAAAAAATCAAAGGCAAGCCAGAAAACATTGTTGAGAACATGGTCAAAGGCCGTATCAGCAAGTTCCTGGCAGAAGCAAGCCTGGTTGAGCAGGCGTTCGTCAAGAACCCTGAAATCAAGGTTGGCGAGCTGGCCAAGAAAGGCGGCGCTGAAATCGTTTCCTTCACCTACTTCAAAGTAGGCGAAGGCATCGAGAAGCCGGTCGACAACTTCGCTGAAGAAGTTGCTGCCCAGCTGGCTGCCGCCAAGCAATAAGACGGTTTTTCAACTGTCGCCCGAAAGAGGCTGCCCGCTCACGCGCGCAGCCTCTTTTCAGATAGGGTTACCAATTTTTAATTGGTTTCCCCTTGGAACTGACTTACAAAGCCATGTTCCGATGGCGCTGAAGCAGCGCCAAGCTAGAGTGAACGCCAGCTGTAAACAGCTCGCAAAGAATTTTTAAAATACGCCGCAGGAGAGATTCGCAATGGCTCAGCAGGGCAGTGGTTATCAGGCTCGCTATAAACGCATTCTACTCAAGCTTAGCGGCGAGGCCCTGATGGGCTCGGAAGAGTTCGGGATCGATCCTAAGGTGCTGGATCGCATGGCGCTGGAAGTCGGCCAGCTGGTCGGTATCGGCGTCCAGGTTGGTCTGGTGATTGGCGGTGGCAACCTGTTCCGCGGTGAAGCGCTGAGCAAGGCCGGCATGGATCGGGTCACGGGCGACCACATGGGCATGCTGGCCACTGTGATGAACGCCCTGGCCATGCGCGATGCGCTGGAACGTGCCAATATCTCGGCGATCGTGATGTCGGCCATCTCCATGGTCGGTGTGACCGATCACTATGACCGTCGCAAGGCCATGCGCCACCTGAACTCCAAGGACGTGGTGATCTTCGCGGCCGGTACCGGCAATCCGTTCTTTACCACGGATTCGGCAGCCTGCCTGCGCGCCATTGAAATCGACGCCGATGTCGTGCTCAAGGCGACCAAGGTCGATGGCGTCTACACCGCTGACCCGTTCAAAGACCCGCATGCCGAGAAGTTCGATCATCTGACTTACGATGAAGTACTGGATCGCAAGCTGGGCGTAATGGATCTGACGGCCATCTGCCTGTGCCGCGATCACAAGATGCCGCTGCGCGTATTTAACATGAACAAGCCCGGCGCCCTGCTGAACATCGTGCATGGTGGCGCAGAAGGGACTTTGATCGAGGAAGGCCAACAATGATCAACGAAATCAAGAAAGACGCCCAAGCGCGTATGCAGAAATCCCTGGAGTCTCTGAACCACGCGTTCGGTCAGATTCGTACCGGCAAGGCTCACCCGAGCATCCTCGGCAGTGTCATGGTGCCTTACTACGGCACTGATACTCCGCTGAGCGGCGTTGCCAACGTCACCGTGAAAGACTCGCGCACCCTGCAGGTCGTGGCGTTCGAGCGCAACATGCTCGCTGCTGTCGACAAGGCAATCCAAAGCGCTGGTCTGAACCTCAACCCGACCAACCTGGGTGAGTTGCTGTTGATCCCTATGCCGGCCCTCACCGAGGAAACGCGTAAAGGCTTCACCAAGCAGGCGCGTAGCGCTGCTGAAGACGCGCGTGTTGCCGTGCGCAATATTCGTCGTGATGCCTTGGGCGAGCTCAAGAAACTGGTCAAGGACAAGGAAATCAGCGAAGACGAAGAGCGTCGTGCCATCGCTGATATCGATAAGCTGACCAAAGAATCCGAGGCCCAGATCACCAAGGCCACGGACGAGAAAGAAAAAGACCTGATGGCCGTATAAGGGTCGAGTTTTAAATGGACAAGACCAAGCAGACTGCGCCGTCCGCGGTGCCGCGCCATGTCGCGATCATCATGGATGGCAATAATCGCTGGGCGAAAAAACGCTTTATGCCGGGTGTCGCCGGGCATAAGGCGGGCGTAGACGCTGTGCGGGCGGTGATCGAGGTGTGTGCCGAGGCCAAGGTCGAGGTGCTCACCCTGTTCGCCTTTTCCAGTGAAAACTGGCAGCGCCCGGCCGATGAGGTCAGCGCCTTGATGGATCTGTTCTTCAAGGCGTTGCGTCGCGAGGCAAAGCGCCTGAATGACAACAACATCAGTCTGCGCATCATCGGTGACCGTACGCGGTTCCATCCGGAGCTTCAGGCCGCCATGCGTGAAGCGGAAGCGATGACCGCCGGTGCCAACCGTTTCATCCTGCAGATCGCCGCCAACTACGGTGGTCAGTGGGACATTGCGCAAGCGGCGCAGCGTCTGGCGCGTGAAGTTCAGGCCGGTCATCTGCGGCCGGAAGACATCACGCCGGATCTGCTGCAGACCTGTCTGGTTACCGGTGATCTGCCGTTGCCCGACTTGTGCATCCGCACCGGCGGCGAGCACCGCATCAGCAATTTCCTCTTGTGGCAGCTGGCTTACGCCGAGCTGTACTTCTCCGACCTGTTCTGGCCGGACTTCAAACACGAAGCCATGCGCAATGCGCTGGCCGATTTCGCTTTGCGCCAGCGCCGCTTCGGTAAAACGAGCGAGCAGGTCGAAGCTGGAGCCCGGGTTTAATGCTTAAACAACGCATCATCACTGCACTGATTCTGCTGCCGATCGCCCTGGGCGGTTTTTTCCTGCTCGAGGGTTCCGGTTTTGCTCTGTTCATCGGGCTGGTCGTAAGTCTGGGCGCCTGGGAATGGGCGCGTCTGGCCGGCTTCACCGCACAGGCATTTCGTGTCGGCTACGCGGCGGTGGTCGCGCTGATGCTGTTCGTCATGTACATCCTGCCGGGGCTGGCGCCTTGGGTGTTGGGTGCTTCGGTGATCTGGTGGGCATTGGCGACCTGGCTGGTGCTGACTTACCCGCGCTCCAGCGAGCATTGGTCCAGCGCCGCCGCCAAGCTGGTGATCGGTCTGCTGATTCTGTTGCCTGCCTGGCAAGGGTTGGTGCAGATCAAGCAGTATCCGCTGGGCAACTGGCTGATCATGGCGGTGATGGTGCTGGTCTGGGGCGCTGATATCGGTGCCTATTTCTCCGGTCGCGCGTTCGGCAAGCGCAAGCTGGCGCCGCAAGTCAGTCCCGGCAAAAGCTGGGAGGGCGTGTATGGCGGTCTGGCGCTGAGCCTGGTCATCACCACCCTGGTCGCGCTGTTCCGTGACTGGACGGTGGCACAACTGTTCAAGGGCTTGATCGGCGCTGCGGTGATCGTCTTCATCTCGGTGGTGGGTGACCTGACCGAAAGCATGTTCAAACGTCAGTCCGGCATCAAGGACAGCAGTAATCTGCTGCCCGGTCATGGTGGTGTACTGGATCGCATCGACAGCCTGACGGCGGCGATCCCGGTCTTCGCGGTGCTGTTGTGGATGGCGGCGTCGTGAGTCGCCCACAGCAGATTACCGTCCTGGGGGCGACCGGTTCGATCGGTCTGAGCACCCTGGATGTCATCGCCCGGCATCCGGAGCGTTATCAGGCTTTCGCCCTGAGCGGTTTTACCCGTCTGAGCGAACTGTTTGCCCTGTGTGTTCGCCATCTCCCGAAATATGCGGTAGTACCGGAAGCCGGCGCTGCCCGCAGCCTGCAGGACGATTTGCGTGCTGCGGGCCTGTCGACGCAGGTGCTGGTCGGCGAAGAAGGCTTGTGTCAGGTCGCTGCTGCGCCGGAGGTGGATGCTGTCATGGCCGCCATCGTCGGCGCCGCCGGCTTGCGCCCGACTTTGGCGGCAGTTGAGGCGGGCAAGAAGATTCTTCTGGCCAACAAGGAAGCGCTGGTCATGTCCGGCGCCTTGTTCATGCAGGCCGTGCGCAAGAGCGGTTCGGTCCTGTTGCCGATCGATAGCGAGCACAACGCGATTTTCCAGTGCATGCCACAGGACTTTGCTCGCGGGTTGAGCAACGTTGGGGTCCGCCGGATTTTGCTCACGGCCTCTGGTGGCCCTTTCCGGCAGACGCCGATGGCCGAGCTGGCACATGTTTCACCCGATCAGGCGTGTGCGCACCCGAACTGGTCGATGGGTCGCAAGATCTCGGTGGATTCGGCCAGCATGATGAACAAAGGGCTCGAATTGATCGAGGCCTGCTGGTTGTTCGATGCCAAGCCATCGCAAGTCGAGGTGGTGATTCATCCGCAGAGCGTGATTCATTCGCTGGTCGATTACGTGGACGGTTCGGTGCTGGCGCAGTTGGGCAATCCCGACATGCGCACGCCCATCGCCAACGCCCTGGCCTGGCCTGAGCGCATTGACTCGGGCGTGGCGCCGCTGGATCTGTTCGCTGTAGCACGCCTGGATTTCGAAGCACCCGACGAAGAGCGCTTCCCGTGCCTGCGTCTGGCGCGCCAGGCTGCCGAGGCGGGAAACAGCGCCCCGGCCATGCTCAATGCGGCGAATGAAGTGGCGGTCGCCGCGTTTCTCGACGGACGGGTTCGCTACCTGGAAATCGCGAGTATCATCGAGGAAGTCTTGAACCTCGAACCTGTGGTGGCCCTGGACAATCTCGATGCGGTGTTCACCGCTGACGCGACTGCCCGGACATTGGCCGGGCAGTGGTTAAGTCGTCACGGCCGATAGGTCTTGCAACACATGGCTTCACGCGGCACTGGACAGGATTGCGGAGAAAGTAGATGAGCGCGCTCTATATGATTGCCGGCACCCTGATCGCTTTGGGTGTGCTGGTCACCTTTCACGAATTCGGCCATTTCTGGGTCGCGCGTCGCTGTGGCGTGAAGGTTCTGCGTTTCTCCGTGGGCTTCGGCATGCCGCTGCTGCGCTGGCACGATAAGCAGGGCACGGAGTTCGTGGTCGCGGCCATTCCGCTGGGTGGCTACGTCAAGATGCTCGACGAGCGCGAGAGCGAAGTACCGGCCGATCAGCTTCATCAATCATTCAATCGCAAGTCCGTTCGTCAACGCATCGCGATCGTCGCCGCCGGTCCTGTGGCCAACTTTCTGCTTGCGCTGGTGTTCTTCTGGGTGCTGGCCATGCTCGGCAGCGAGCAGATTCGCCCGGTCATCGGTTCGGTGGAGTCCGGCAGCATCGCTGCAACGGCCGGACTGAGCGCCGGTCAGGAAATCGTCGCGATCGACGGTGAGCCGACCTCGGGCTGGGCGGCAGTCAACCTGCAACTGGTGCGACGTCTCGGGGAAAGCGGTTCCTTGCAGGTGCTGGTGCGCGAGCAGGGCTCTACGGCTGATACGCCTCGTGAACTGGCACTCGATAAATGGCTCAAGGGGGCTGACGAGCCGGATCCGATTCGCTCTCTCGGCATTCGCCCTTGGCGTCCGGCATTGCCGCCAGTGCTGGCCGAACTCGACCCGAAAGGTCCGGCCCAGGCAGCCGGGCTGAAAACCGGCGATCGTCTGCTGACGCTCGATGGCAAGGCGCTGGATGACTGGCAGCAGGTGGTCGACACCGTTCGTACGCGTCCTGATACCAAAATCGTGCTGCGCGTCGAGCGCGACGGTGTTCCAATCGACGTCCCTGTCACACTGGCCGCGCGGGGCGAGAAGAAGTCACCAAGCGGTTACCTGGGCGCGGGCGTGAAGGCTGTCGACTGGCCGCCGGAGATGATCCGCGAGGTCAGTTACGGGCCTTTGGCAGCAATTGGCGAGGGTGCCCGTCGTACCTGGACCATGAGCGTCCTGACGCTGGATTCACTGAAGAAAATGCTCTTCGGCGAGCTCTCGGTAAAAAACTTGAGTGGACCGATAACCATTGCTAAAGTGGCGGGCGCTTCTGCCCAGTCGGGCGTCGCTGATTTCCTGAATTTCCTTGCTTATCTGAGTATTAGCCTGGGGGTTCTGAATTTGCTGCCCATTCCTGTACTGGATGGGGGGCATTTGTTGTTTTATCTGATCGAGTGGGCGCGTGGTCGTCCCTTGTCGGATCGGGTGCAAGGTTGGGGGATACAGATCGGTATCAGTTTGGTGGTCGGGGTGATGTTGCTTGCTCTGGTCAACGATCTGGGTCGACTGTAACGCTTCGCTGAATTGCGAATCTGCCGCATTTTGCGGCAGTTTGTTTATTGCCAGTTGGAATAAGAAAGGACTTCATGAAACGTCTGCTGCTAACTGCGGTTCTCACCGTATTGATGATCGCCGAAGTTCACGCCGAGTCCTTCACTATCTCTGATATTCGCGTCAATGGCCTCCAGCGGGTCTCCGCGGGTAGCGTCTTTGGTGCCTTGCCGTTGAACGTCGGCGAGCAGGCGGATGATCGTCGCCTGGTGGAATCCACTCGTGCGTTGTTCAAAACCGGTTTCTTTCAAGATATCCAGCTGGGCCGCGAAGGCAACGTTCTGGTGATCACCGTCGTCGAACGTCCCTCGGTCGCCAGCATCGAGATTGAAGGCAACAAGGCGATCTCCACCGAAGACCTGATGAAAGGCCTCAAGCAATCCGGTCTGGCCGAAGGCGAGATCTTCCAGCGCGCGACCCTCGAAGGCGTGCGTAACGAGCTGCAACGTCAATACGTTGCACAAGGTCGTTACTCGGCTACCGTCGATACCGAAGTGGTTTCGCAGCCGCGCAACCGTGTCGGCCTGAAAGTGAAGATCAACGAAGGCACCGTTGCTGCCATTCAGCACATCAACGTGGTGGGCAACACGGTTTTCCCCGAAGAAGACCTGACCGACCTGTTCGAACTGAAAACCACCAACTGGCTGTCGTTCTTCAAGAACGATGACAAGTACGCCCGTGAAAAACTGTCCGGTGACCTGGAGCGTCTGCGTTCCTACTACCTGGACCGCGGCTATATCAACATGGATATCGCTTCGACCCAGGTGTCCATCACCCCGGACAAGAAGCACGTCTACATCACCGTCAACGTCAACGAAGGCGAGAAGTACACCGTTCGTGACGTCAAACTCAGCGGTGACCTGAAGGTTCCTGAAGACCAGGTCAAGTCGCTGTTGCTGGTGCAGAAAGGCCAGGTGTTCTCGCGCAAGCTGATGACCACCACCTCCGAACTGATCACCCGTCGTCTGGGTAACGAGGGTTACACCTTCGCCAACGTCAACGGCGTACCGCAACCGCACGACGAAGATCACACCGTCGATATCCTGTTTGCTGTCGATCCAGGCAAGCGTGCCTACGTCAATCGCATCAATTTCCGTGGCAACACCAAGTCCGAGGACGAAGTGCTGCGTCGTGAAATGCGTCAAATGGAAGGTGGCTGGGCTTCGACCTACCTGATCGACCAGTCCAAGACCCGTCTGGAGCGTCTGGGCTTCTTTAAAGAAGTCAACGTCGAAACCCCGGCCGTGCCAGGTGTCGACGACCAGGTTGACGTGAACTACAGCGTTGAAGAGCAGGCTTCCGGTTCGATCACCGCCAGCGTCGGTTTCGCCCAGAGCGCCGGTCTGATCCTCGGTGGTTCGATCACCCAGAACAACTTCCTCGGTACCGGTAACCGCGTCAGCGTTGGCCTGACCCGCAGCGAATACCAGAGCCGCTACAACTTCGGCTACGTTGACCCCTACTGGACCGCCGATGGCGTGAGCCTGGGTTACAACGCGTTCTACCGTACCACCGACTACAAAGACCTCGACGTCGATGTGGCGAGCTATGCGGTAGACAGCCTGGGCGCCGGCGTGAACGTGGGCTACCCGATCAGCGAGACTTCGCGTCTGACCTTTGGTCTGTCCGTTCAACAGGACGAGATCAAGACCGGTACCTACACCGTTGACGAGATTTTCGACTTCGTTAACAGGGAAGGCGACAAGTACCTGAACTTCAAGGCCTCGGCCGGCTGGTCCGAGTCCACCTTGAACAAAGGTGTACTGCCGACCCGTGGTCGCTCCCAGAGCCTGACGCTGGAAACTACCGTTCCAGGCAGCGATCTGTCGTTCTTCAAGCTCGATTACCGCGGTCAGCTGTTCCAGCCGATCACCGATAACTACACTCTGCGCCTGCACACTGAACTGGGCTATGGCGACGGTTACGGTTCGACCGACGGCTTGCCGTTCTATGAAAACTACTATGCTGGTGGTTTCAACTCGGTGCGTGGCTTCAAGGACAGCACCCTTGGCCCGCGAAGCACGCCAAGTACGGGGAGTAACCCGGGCACGGCGAGAGACCCGGACCAGGATCCGCTGCCGTTCGGTGGTAACGTCCTGATCCAGGGCGGTGTCGAGGTTCTGTTCCCGCTCCCGTTCGTCAAGGATCAGCGTTCGCTGCGTACTTCGGTATTCTGGGATGTCGGTAACGTGTTCGACTCCAAGTGTTCCGATACTACGAACGCCAACGGTACGAAGTCGAATACCCAATGCAACGACATCAGTCTTAGCAACATGGCCAGCTCCGTCGGTGTCGGCGTGACCTGGGTCACCGCACTGGGTCCGCTGAGTTTTGCACTGGCTATGCCGATCAAGAAACCGGATGACGCTGAAACTCAAGTGTTCCAATTCTCCCTCGGTCAGACGTTCTAAGCGTTTGACCCAAGATAACGACAATGGATTTTGTAGGAGTGCATCGTGCGTAAGTTGACTCAATTGGTTCTCCTGGCCTCCGTACTGGTGGCAGGCCCGGCATTTGCCGACATGAAAATCGCCGTTCTGAACTATCAGATGGCGCTGCTGGAATCCGACGCGGCCAAGAAGTACGCCGTGGATGCCGAGAAGAAATTCGGCCCTCAACTGACCAAGCTCAAGACCCTGGAAAGCAGCGCCAAGGGCATTCAGGATCGCCTGATGGCCGGTGGCGACAAGATGCAGCAAGGCGAGCGCGAGCGTCTGGAGCTTGAGTTCAAGCAAAAGGCTCGTGACTTCCAGTTCCAGTCCAAGGAACTGAACGAAGCCAAGGCCGTTGCCGACCGCGAAATGCTCAAGCAACTGAAGCCGAAGCTGGATAGCGCAGTGGAAGAAGTCATCAAGAAAGGTGGTTTTGACCTGGTGTTCGAGCGTGGCGCAGTGATCGATGTCAAACCTCAGTACGACATCACGCGCCAGGTTATCGAGCGCATGAATCAGCTGAAGTAACCCATGACCGTGACTATCAAGCTCGGCCAGTTGGCCGAGTTCCTCGGCGCCACCCTGAGTGGCGACCCCGAGAAGCAAATCACTGGGCTAGCCACCTTGCAGGAGGCTGGCCCAGCTCAGTTGAGCTTTCTGGCAAACCCCCAATACCGTAAATACCTGGCAGGCTCGCAAGCCGCAGCCCTGTTGCTCAAGGCTGCCGACGCGGAAGGTTATGCCGGTGATGCGTTGGTGGTGCCGGATCCTTACCTGGCTTACGCGCGCATTTCCCATCTGTTCGATCCAAAGCCCAAGGCAACTGCCGGCGTTCATCCAACAGCGGTGATTGCCGAGGATGCCGTGGTTGATCCGAGCGCCAGTGTCGGTCCCTTCGTGGTGATCGAAGCCGGGGCTCGAATCGGTGCAGGCGTGACACTCGGCGCGCATTGCGTTGTCGGTGCCCGCAGCGAAATCGGCGAGGGCGGCTGGCTGGCCCCGCGGGTCACGCTGTATCACGATGTGCGGATCGGCAAGCGTGTGGTGATCCAGTCCGGTGCTGTGCTCGGCGGTGAAGGCTTCGGCTTTGCCAACGAGAAGGGCATCTGGCAAAAGATCGCCCAGATCGGTGGCGTGACCATCGGCGACGATGTGGAGATCGGCGTGAATACCGCCATCGACCGCGGTGCGTTGGCCGATACCGTGATCGGCAATGGCGTGAAGCTCGACAACCAGATTCAGATCGCCCACAACGTGCAGGTCGGTGACCACACCGCCATGGCGGCGTGCGTGGGGATTTCCGGCAGCACCAAAATCGGCAAGCACTGCATGCTCGCCGGCGGTGTTGGCCTGGTAGGGCACATCGATATTTGCGACAACGTATTCCTGACCGGGATGACCATGGTGACCCACTCGATTACCGAGCCGGGTGCCTATTCTTCCGGCACAGCTATGCAACCTGCGGCCGAATGGCGCAAAAGCGCGGCCCGTATTCGTCAGCTCGATGACATCGCGCGACGTTTGAAACAGCTGGAAAAGCGGTCCGGGGAAGTGACCCCCGACGGTAATGCTTCATCTGAAGGCTGATACCATTTCCATATCAAGTGTGCACAGCCTCTGGACTGCCTCCTTGATTTGCTAGAGGAGTGCGCGTCAGTCGCGCTCCCAATCTTTACATAGGCTTCCCCCCGAAATGATGGACATCAACGAGATTCGCGAATACCTGCCTCACCGTTACCCGTTCCTGCTGGTGGACCGGGTAGTGGAGCTGGATACGGAAGGCAAGCGCATTCGCGCCTACAAGAATGTCAGCATCAACGAACCGTTCTTCAATGGTCACTTCCCTGCGCACCCGATCATGCCGGGCGTGCTGATCATCGAAGCCATGGCTCAGGCTGCCGGGATCCTCGGTTTCAAGATGCTTGACGTGAAACCGGCCGACGGCACCCTTTACTACTTCGTCGGTTCCGACAAGCTGCGCTTCCGCCAGCCAGTGCTGCCGGGTGATCAGTTGATCCTTGAAGCCAAGTTCATCAGTTGCAAGCGTCAGATCTGGAAGTTCGAATGCCAGGCTTCGGTCGATGGCAAACCGGTCTGCTCGGCTGAAATCATTTGTGCGGAACGCAAGCTATGAGTTTGATTGACCCTCGCGCAATCATCGATCCGTCGGCCGTCCTGGCTGATGGCGTCGAGGTCGGCCCGTGGTCGATCATCGGTGCAGGTGTGGAAATCGGCGAGGGAACGGTCATCGGGCCACACGTGATCCTCAAAGGTCCGACCCGTATCGGCAGGCACAATCGCATCTACCAGTTTTCCTCTGTAGGCGAAGACACGCCGGACCTGAAATACAAGGGCGAAGAAACGCGCCTGGTGATCGGTGACCATAATGTCATCCGTGAAGGCGTGACGATTCACCGTGGCACCGTGCAGGATCGTTCCGAAACGACCTTGGGTGATCACAACCTGATCATGGCCTATGCCCACATCGGACATGACAGCGTCATCGGCAACCACTGCATCCTGGTCAACAACACCGCGTTGGCCGGCCATGTGCACGTTGATGACTGGGCGATCCTGTCCGGTTTCACCCTGGTGCATCAGTATTGCCACATTGGCGCCCACAGCTTTTCCGGTATGGGCACGGCCATCGGCAAGGATGTTCCGGCGTTCGTCACTGTATTTGGCAACCCGGCCGAAGCGCGCAGCATGAACTTCGAGGGCATGCGCCGTCGCGGTTTCAGCGAAGACGCCATTCACGCCCTGCGCCGTGCATACAAAACGGTGTATCGCCAGGGACTGACTGTCGAGCAGGCGCTGGCCGAACTCGCCGAACCGTCCGCCCAGTTCCCGGAAGTCGCGGTGTTCCGTGACTCCATTCAGTCGTCGTCTCGCGGCATCACCCGCTGATCATGGCCAATCTTCGTATTGCGCTGGTGGCGGGGGAGGCTTCCGGTGACATTCTGGGTGCCGGTCTCATGCGTGCGCTCAAGGCACAGCATCCCGCGGTGGAGTTCATCGGTGTCGGCGGTCCGCTGATGCAGGCCGAAGGCCTGACTTCCTATTTTCCGATGGAGCGTCTGTCGGTCATGGGGTTGGTTGAGGTCCTGGGGCGGTTGCGTGAGCTGCTCAAGCGCCGCAAGGACCTGATTGCTACCCTGATTGCCGAGAAGCCAGACGTATTCATCGGTATCGACGCGCCGGACTTCAACCTCAATATCGAACTCAAGCTACGTCAGGCCGGAATCAAGACCGTGCATTACGTCAGCCCGTCGGTGTGGGCGTGGCGGCAGAAGCGGGTCTTGAAGATCCGCGAAGGCTGCGACCTGATGCTTACGCTGCTGCCGTTCGAAGCCAGATTCTACGAAGAGAAGGGCGTACCGGTGCGGTTCGTCGGCCATACGCTGGCCGACACCATTCCGCTGGAGGCTGATCGCTCTGCTGCGCGCGCCGAACTCGGTTTGCCGGATGGTCCGCTGGTGGCTTTGATGCCCGGCAGCCGGGGCGGTGAAGTCAGTCGTCTGGGGGCGCTGTTCCTCGATACTGCCCAGCGCGTGCGGGCCATGCGCCCAGGCGTGCGTTTCGTCATACCGTGCGCCAACCCCGAGCGTCGTGCCCAGCTCGAAGAGCTGCTGGCCGGCCGCGACCTGCCGGTGACCCTGCTCGATGGCAAATCCCATCTGGCGCTGGCGGCGTGCAATGCGGTCCTGATCGCGTCGGGTACGGCAACCCTTGAAGCGCTGTTGTACAAGCGCCCGATGGTCGTGGCCTATCGTCTTGCTCCGCTGACGTTCTGGATTCTCAAACGCATGGTCAAGAGCCCGTACGTGTCCCTGCCGAACCTGTTGGCCCAACGATTGCTGGTCCCGGAATTGTTGCAGGATGATGCGACGGTCGAGGCGCTTGCCCAGACCCTGTCGCCGTTGATCGACGGTGGCGAAGAGCAGACCCGCGGCTTCGACGAGATCCACCGCACCCTGCGCCTGGACGCTTCCAATCAGGCGGCTGACGCCGTTCTGAACCTGATCGGTCAAACACGATGAGCAAGACAAGCATGCAGATGGGCCTGGATTTCACCTTGGTCGCCGAAGTCGAAGAGCTGGTCGCCGGCGTCGATGAAGTCGGTCGCGGCCCGTTGTGCGGCGCGGTCGTTACGGCAGCGGTGATCCTCGATCCGAACCGTCCGATTCTCGGCCTCAACGATTCGAAGAAACTTACCGAAGCCAAGCGCGAAAAGCTCTACGACGAAATCTGCGAGAAGGCGCTGAGCTGGTGCATCGCCCGCGCCGAAGTCGAAGAAATCGACGAACTGAACATCCTTCACGCCACCATGCTGGCGATGCAGCGCGCGGTCGCTGGCCTGCATATCCAGCCGAAACTGGCAATGATCGACGGCAACCGCTGCCCGAAACTGCCGATGCGTTCCGAAGCGGTGGTGCAGGGCGACGGCAAGGTGCCGGCGATTGCAGCGGCATCGATTCTGGCCAAGGTCAGCCGCGACCGCGAGATGGCGGCGTTCGAATTGATCTACCCGGGTTACGGCATCGGCGGCCATAAAGGCTATCCGACCCCCGTTCATCTGGAAGCGCTGTCACGCCTCGGGCCGACGCCGATTCACCGGCGTTCTTTTGCCCCGGTACGGCAGGCTTATGAAGCACTGGAAGGTCTCGCGCAGGTTTAGCGGCGAGGCTGATGTTTTGTTCGGGGCCCGGTACAATCCGGGCCTTGTTGTCTCTATGTAACTGGACAGGATCACTATGCCGGCTTCATTCGTTCATCTACGCCTGCACACTGAATACTCCCTGGTCGACGGGCTGGTGCGGATCAAACCGCTGGTCAAGGCCCTGACCGGCATGGGCATGCCGGCCGTTGCGGTGACCGACCAGAACAACATGTGTTCGCTGGTCAAATTCTATAAAAACGCCATGGGTGCCGGGATCAAGCCGATCTGCGGCGCCGACCTGTGGCTGTCGAACAAGGACCCGGACGGGCCGCTGAGCCGGATCAGCCTGCTGGTCATGAATGCCCAGGGCTATCGCAACCTGACCGAGCTGATTTCCCGTGGCTTCATCGACGGTCAGCGTAACGGCATGGTCATCATCGAGCGCGAGTGGGTCGCCGAGGCCAACGAAGGCCTGATCATGCTGTCCGCCGCGAAAGAAGGCGAGATCGGTATGGCCATGATCGGCGGCAACCCCGCCGAAGCCGAGGCGCTGGCCCGCGAATGGATGGCGGTGTTCCCGGATCGTTTCTATCTGGAAATTCAGCGTACCAACCGTCCGAACGACGAAGAACAGTTGCACGGTGCCGTGGCCCTTGCCGACAAGCTCGGCGCGCCGTTGGTAGCTACGAACGACGTACGCTTCATCAAGCAGGAAGACTTCGCCGCCCACGAAACCCGTGTCTGCATCGGTGAGGGCCGGGCCCTCGACGACCCACGGCGATCCAAGAACTACAGCGACCAGCAGTACCTGAAAAGCGCCGAGGAAATGGCCGAGCTGTTCAGCGACCTGCCCGATGCGATCGAGAACACCGTCGAGATCGCCAAGCGCTGCAACATCGACGTGAAGCTGGGCAAGCACTTCCTGCCCGACTATCCAATTCCCGATGGCATGACCATTGACGAATATTTCCGCAAGGTCTCGTTCGATGGTCTGGAAGAGCGCCTCAGCGTGCTGCTGCCCAAGGACACCACCGAGGACTACGAGGCCAAGCGTCAGGTCTACGTCGACCGGCTGAATTTCGAGCTGGATATCATCATCCAGATGGGGTTCCCCGGTTACTTCCTGATCGTGATGGACTTTATCCAGTGGGCCAAGAACAACGGTGTTCCGGTGGGCCCAGGCCGGGGGTCGGGTGCCGGATCGCTGGTGGCCTATGTACAGAAGATCACCGACCTCGACCCGCTGGAATATGACCTGCTGTTCGAACGTTTCCTCAACCCGGAACGGGTATCGATGCCCGACTTCGACGTCGACTTCTGCATGGACGGTCGCGACCGGGTGATCGACTACGTGGCCGAAAAGTACGGCCGCAACGCGGTGAGCCAGATCATCACCTTCGGTTCCATGGCGGCGAAGGCTGTGGTGCGGGACGTGGCGCGGGCCCAGGGCAAGTCGTTCGGCCTGGCGGATCGCCTGTCGAAGATGATTCCGTTCGAAGTCGGCATGACCCTTGAAAAAGCCTACGAGCAGGAAGAAATCCTGCGCGACTTCATCAAGGTCGATGAGGAAGCGGCGGAAATCTGGGAGATGGCGCGCAAGCTCGAAGGCGTGGTGCGTAACGTCGGTAAACACGCCGGTGGTGTGGTGATCGCGCCGACCAAGCTGACCGACTTCTCGCCGATCTATTGCGACGAGGCCGGCGACGGTCTGGTGACCCAGTTCGACAAGGACGACGTCGAGGCGGCCGGTCTGGTGAAGTTCGACTTCCTCGGTCTGCGGACCCTGACGATCATCGACTGGGCGCTGAAGACCATCAACCGCGACCGCGCCAAGGTCAACGAGCCGCCGCTGGACATCGCTTTCATCCCGCTGGATGACAAGCCGACCTATCAGCTGCTGCAAAAAGCTGAAACCACCGCTGTGTTCCAACTTGAATCCCGCGGGATGAAAGAGCTGATCAAAAAGCTCAAGCCCGACTGCCTCGAAGACTTGATCGCACTGGTGGCCCTGTTCCGTCCGGGGCCGCTGCAATCGGGCATGGTGGATGACTTCATCAACCGTAAGCACGGTCGCGCGGAACTTGCGTATCCGCATCCGGATTACCAGTACGAAGGCCTGCAGCCGGTACTGGCACCGACCTACGGCATCATCCTGTATCAGGAACAGGTGATGCAGATCGCCCAGGTCATGGCCGGTTATACCCTCGGTGGCGCGGACATGCTGCGTCGGGCGATGGGTAAGAAGAAGCCCGAGGAAATGGCCAAGCAGCGCGGCGGTTTCATTGAGGGTTGTGCGTCGAACAATATCGACGCGGATCTGGCCGGTAACATTTTCGACCTGGTGGAAAAATTCGCCGGTTACGGCTTCAACAAATCCCACTCCGCCGCCTACGGCCTGGTCTCGTACCAGACTGCCTGGCTGAAAGCCCACTACCCGGCGCCGTTCATGGCCGCGGTACTGTCGGCGGACATGCACAACACCGACAAGGTCGTGACCTTGATCGAGGAAGTGCGCACGATGAAGCTGCGCCTCGACGCGCCGGACGTGAACACCTCTGAGTTCAAGTTTACGGTGAACGACGAAGGCCGCATCGTGTACGGCCTGGGCGCGATCAAAGGCGTCGGCGAAGGCCCGGTGGAAGCGATCACCGAAGCCCGTCAGGCCGGTCCGTTCAAGGATTTGTTCGACTTCTGCGCCCGGGTCGACCTCAAGCGCATCAACAAGCGCACGCTGGACGGTCTGATTCGCAGCGGCGCGCTGGATCGCCTCGGCCCGTACTTCCACGACGAGCAGAAGGCGTATCAGGCCAACATTGACCGCAACCGCGCCGTGCTGCTGGCGGCGATGGAAGAGGCGATCAAGTCGGCCGAGCAGACCGCGCGCACCCGTGACAGCGGCCACGCCGACCTGTTTGGCGGGCTGTTCGTCGAGGAAGACGCGGACGTTTACGCGATCCACCGCAAGGCGAAGGAGCTGACGCTCAAGGAACGCCTCAAAGGTGAAAAAGACACCTTGGGCCTGTACCTGACCGGTCACCCGATTGACGAGTACGAAGGTGAGATCCGCCGTTTCGCCCGTCAGCGCATCATCGACCTGAAACCGGCCCGGGATACCCAGACCGTGGCGGGGATGATCATTGCCCTGCGGGTGATGAAGAACAAAAAGGGCGACAAGATGGGGTTCATCACCCTCGATGATCGCTCCGGACGGATCGAGGCGTCGCTGTTCGCCGATGCGTTCCACTCCGCGCAATCGCTGCTTCAGACCGATGCGATGGTGGTGGTCGAAGGCGAGGTCAGCAACGATGACTTCTCCGGCGGCCTGCGGCTGCGGGTCAAGCGGGTGATGAGCATGGAAGATGCGCGCACCAACCTGGCCGAGAGTCTGCGCCTGAAGTTGCAAACCCAGGACCTGAAAGGCGATCAGCTACGCTGGTTGAGTGATTTGCTCAAGCGTCATCGCGGGGCGTGCCCGATCACCATGGAGTACACCAGTCCCGATGCGAAGACCTTGCTGCAGTTTGGCGAGACCTGGCGGATCGACCCGGCGGATGCCTTGATTCAAGCCCTGCGTGACCAGTTCGGGCGAGACAACGTCTTCCTCCAATACCGTTGACCGGCAGGTGCTATCAAAGCGCCTGCCCACAACCTGAATTTTTAATCTCGACCTCAGCGCGCCTCTCCCTTAAGGTAGGGCGCGAATAGACAACCGGCCGGCCCAAGCTCATTTGGGACACGACCCAAGACGGACGCCTATGAACCCGAATTTTCTAGATTTCGAACAGCCGATCGCCGACCTGCAAGCCAAGATCGAAGAGTTGCGCTTGGTCGGTAATGACAATTCGCTGAATATCGGCGATGAGATCTCCCGCCTGCAGGACAAGAGCAAGACGCTGACCGAAGACATCTTCGGCAAGCTGACCAGCTGGCAGATCGCACGTCTGGCGCGTCACCCGAAACGTCCTTACACCCTGGACTACATCGAGCACATCTTCACCGAGTTCGACGAACTGCACGGTGACCGTCACTTCTCCGACGACGCGGCCATTGTGGGCGGCGTGGCACGTCTGGAAGACCAGCCAGTGATGGTGATCGGTCACCAGAAGGGCCGTGAAGTGCGTGAAAAGGTACGCCGCAACTTCGGCATGCCGCGTCCGGAAGGCTACCGCAAGGCTTGCCGCCTGATGGAAATGGCCGAACGTTTCAAGATGCCGATCCTGACCTTCATCGACACCCCGGGCGCCTACCCTGGCATCGACGCCGAAGAGCGCAACCAGAGCGAAGCGATCGCCTGGAACCTGCGCGTCATGGCTCGCCTGAAAACCCCGATCATCGCCACCGTGATTGGTGAAGGTGGTTCCGGCGGTGCACTGGCGATCGGCGTGTGCGATCAGTTGAACATGCTGCAGTACTCGACCTACGCGGTGATCTCGCCGGAAGGTTGCGCGTCGATTCTGTGGAAAACCGCAGAGAAAGCGCCGGATGCTGCTGAAGCGATGGGCATCACTGCCGAGCGTCTGAAAGGCCTCGGCATTGTCGACAAGGTGATCAGCGAGCCTTTGGGCGGCGCTCACCGTGATCCGGCTGCGGCCGCTGCCTCGATTCGCGCCGAGCTGAGCTCGCAACTGGCGATGCTGAAGAAGTTCGACAACGAAGCGCTGCTCAAGCGTCGTTACGATCGTCTGATGAGCTACGGCCTCTAAGTCGAGCCGTTTCGGCCAACGATGCAAAACACTGTGGGAGCGGGCTTGCCCGCGAATGCGATGTAACATTCAACGACTGTGTTGGCTGTTTCACCGCTTTCGCGAGCAAGCCCGCTCCCACATTTGGTTTGTGAAAAGGTAGAAAAATGGGTCAGCCCTCGATTGATTTGCCTTCCAGGCTTCTGCGCAATCTCAAGCCCTGGCTCGGTGCTTCCCATTGGCGGATCGCCTTCTCCGGTGGCCTCGATTCCACCGTCTTGCTGCACCTTCTGGCAAATCTTGCCAAAACCCATTCCCTTCCCGCGCTAAGTGCCATCCATGTCCATCACGGCCTTCAGACTGTGGCCGACGCGTGGCCGGCGCATTGTCAGGCTGTCTGCGATGAACTGGCGGTGCCGTTGCAAGTGGTGCATGTGCAGGTGCAGCCGGGGGCGAGTCTGGAGCGGGCGGCGCGGGATGCGCGCTATGCAGCGTTCATAGCGGCGACTCAGGCCAGTGATGTGCTGCTGACCGGGCAGCATCGCGATGATCAGGCTGAAACGCTGTTGTTTCGCCTGTTGCGTGGCGCTGGCGTGCGTGGGTTGTCCGGTATGCCAGTTCAGCGCGTGCTGGGGCAGGGCAGTCTGGTTCGGCCGTTACTCGATGTTACGCGGGCCGAGCTGGAAGCCTATGCGCACGACCATGGTCTGCGTTGGATTGAGGACCCTTCCAATCAGGATCGACAGTTCTCGCGCAACTATCTGCGCCATCAGGTCATGCCGTTGCTGACCGGCCGCTGGCCTCAGGCTCACGCCAGCATGGCCCGCAGTGCGGCGCATCTGCGTGAGGCGCAAGGTTTGCTCGATGAGCTGGCTCAAATCGATCTGGCTCAAGCAAGCTTGCCCGCCGAGTTCGAATGGTCGGGATTGCCATCATTGGAGTTTGCGGCCATCGCGGGGTTGTCCGATGCCCGTCAGCGAAACGCACTCAGTCACTGGCTTGAACCTTTGACCCGACTGCCGGATACCGACCATTGGTCGGGTTGGGCGGACCTGCGCGATGCCGGCAACGATGCCTCGCCGATCTGGCGTCTGGCGGATGGCGAGTTGCATCGAAGCGCCGGTCGCTTGTGGTGGCTCAGCGGGCAATGGCTACGCGCACCGGTGGTCAGCGGCGACTGGCACGAGCCGTCGCTGGCGCTACGCTTGCCCGATAACGGACGTGTCATGTTCATCGGCCAGACTCCCGCCGGGCCGCTGCAAATCCGCTATCGGCAGGGCGGCGAGGTGATGCATCTGGCGGATCGCGGTCATCGTGATCTCAAGCGCCTGCTCAATGAGCGCGCGGTGCCGGGCTTCGTGCGTGGCAGATTGCCGCTGCTGTTTCGCGGTGAAGAATTGCTCGCCGTGGCGAACCTGCCGGGGCTCGACGGCAATGCGCTGGAAGGCTGGCGATTGCATTGGCAGCCTTCGGACGAAGATCAAGGTTTGAGATGAAGGGGGCATTCCGGTAGACTACGCTCCCTTCTTGATACAACTTCTGTGGATTCGCCTGAATTGCAGGAGTTGCCGATTACCAAGCAGTCTTTGCTGGGCGATTCCAAAAAATGTGTAGCGAGCAACGTACCGGTGTTTTCACTTCCGGTCTGTCCCAACGCGGCGGTTTTTTTGAAAGGTGCACTGTGATTAATGCAGGTGATCGGGGGCTTCGGCCTTCCTTCGCTTTCCCCGGCGGCTCGGACCGCTTTAACGCAGACTTCTAGGGTTTTTCATGACGCGCTACATATTCGTCACGGGCGGTGTTGTTTCTTCTTTGGGGAAAGGCATTGCATCGGCTTCATTGGCGGCCATCCTGGAGGCGCGGGGGCTTAAGGTCACCATGCTGAAGCTGGATCCGTACATCAACGTCGACCCGGGCACCATGAGCCCGTTCCAGCACGGTGAAGTGTTCGTCACCCACGACGGCGCCGAGACCGACCTGGACCTGGGCCACTACGAGCGGTTCATCCGCACGACCATGACCCAGAACAACAACTTCACCACCGGCCGTGTCTACGAACACGTGCTGCGCAAAGAGCGCCGTGGTGACTACCTGGGTGCAACCATCCAGGTGATTCCGCACATCACCGACGAAATCAAGCGTCGCATCATCAAGGGCGCCGGCGATGCCGACGTGGCCCTGGTGGAAATCGGTGGCACCGTTGGCGACATCGAATCGCAACCGTTCCTCGAAGCCATCCGCCAGCTGCGTGTGGAAGTCGGTTCCAAGCGCGCGATGCTGATGCACCTGACCCTGGTTCCGTATATCGCCACCGCAGGCGAAACCAAGACCAAGCCGACCCAGCACTCCGTGAAGGAACTGCGTTCGATCGGCCTGCAGCCAGACGTTCTGATCTGCCGTTCCGACCATCCGGTGGATGTGTCGTCGCGTCGCAAGATCGCGCTGTTCACCAACGTTGAAGAGCGTGCGGTGATCTCCCTGGAAGACGTCGACACCATCTACAAGATCCCGGCCGTGCTGCACGCTCAGGGTCTGGACGATTTCGTCGTCGAGCGTTTCGGTCTGCAATGCAATGGCGCCGACCTGTCCGAGTGGGAAAAGGTCGTTGATGCCAAGCTCAATCCAGAGCACGAAGTCACCATCGCGATGGTCGGCAAGTACATGGAGCTGCTGGACGCCTACAAGTCGCTGATCGAAGCGATGAGTCACGCCGGCATCACCAACCGTACCAAGGTCAACCTGCGCTACATCGATTCCGAAGACATCGAGAACCAGGGCACCGCGCTGCTGGAAGGCGTCGACGCGATCCTCGTACCGGGCGGCTTCGGTCTGCGTGGCGTGGAAGGCAAGATCACTGCCGTTCAATACGCTCGCGAAAACAAGGTTCCATACCTGGGGATCTGCCTGGGCATGCAAGTGGCGGTCATCGAGTTCGCCCGTAACGTGCTGGGCTGGAAAGACGCCAACTCCACCGAATTCGATCGTGCCAGCGGCCATCCGGTTGTCGGTCTGATCACCGAGTGGGAAGACGCTACCGGTGCAGTCGAAACCCGTACCGAAGCGTCCGATCTGGGCGGCACCATGCGCCTCGGCGCTCAGGAATGCCTGCTCGAAGCCGGCTCCAAGGTGCACGACTGCTACGGCAAGGATGTGATTGTCGAGCGTCACCGTCACCGTTACGAAGTGAACAACAACCTGCTGCCGCAAATCATCGAGGCTGGCCTGAAAATCTCCGGTCGCTCTTCCGATGCTGCGCTGGTTGAAGTGGTCGAAGCTCCGGATCATCCATGGTTCGTCGCTTGCCAGTTCCACCCAGAGTTCACCTCGACGCCACGCGATGGCCATCCGCTGTTCAGCGGCTTCGTCAAAGCGGCATTGGCTCAACACCAGAAGAAGGCGTAACCCCGATGGCACAGAAGATCATCCGCGTCGGCGACATCGAGATTGCCAATGACAAACCCATGGTGCTGTTCGGCGGCATGAACGTGCTGGAAAGCCGTGACATGGCCATGCAGGTTTGCGAAGAGTACGTGAAGGTCACCGAAAAACTCGGCATCCCTTACGTGTTCAAGGCCAGCTTCGACAAGGCCAACCGTTCTTCTGTGACCTCCTATCGCGGTCCTGGCCTGGAAGAGGGCATGCGCATCTTCCAGGACATCAAACAAGCCTTCGGCGTGCCGATCATCACCGACGTCCACGAGCCTGACCAGGCCGCGGTCGTCGCCGAGGTCTGCGACATCATCCAGCTGCCGGCCTTCCTGTCGCGCCAGACCGATCTGGTCGTCGCGATGGCCAAGACCAACGCTGTGATCAACATCAAGAAAGCCCAGTTCCTCGCGCCTCAGGAAATGAAACACATCCTGAACAAGTGCGTGGAAGCGGGTAACGATCAGTTGATCCTCTGCGAGCGTGGTTCGAGCTTCGGCTACAACAACCTCGTGGTCGACATGCTCGGCTTCGGCATCATGAAGCAGTTCGAGTACCCGGTATTCTTCGACGTGACCCATTCGCTGCAAATGCCTGGCGGTCGTTCCGACTCTGCCGGCGGTCGCCGCGCCCAGGTCACCGACCTGGCCAAGGCTGGCATGAGCCAGTCGCTGGCGGGCCTGTTCCTCGAAGCGCACCCGGATCCGGACAACGCCAAATGCGACGGCCCTTGCGCCTTGCGTCTGGACAAACTGGAGCCATTCCTGGCCCAGCTCAAAGCCCTGGACGAACTGGTGAAGAGTTTTCCGACGGTAGAAACCGCGTAAACCTCAATTCTCCGGTAAAGTACCGCACGATTTGTCGCTCATGCCCTCGGGTATGAGCGTTGTCGTCTGCAAGCTGCCCGCTGCACACCACTTGCCGACGGTAAAAAGATTTCCTCTAGCTGCGTCGTTTTCGTCAACTTTGGAGTGTTTACAACAATGGCAAAAATCGTCGACATCAAAGGTCGTGAAGTTCTCGACTCCCGTGGCAATCCCACCGTGGAAGCGGACGTGCTTCTCGACAACGGCATCATCGGCAGCGCTTGCGCGCCGTCCGGTGCATCCACTGGCTCGCGTGAAGCGCTCGAGCTGCGTGATGGCGACAAGAGCCGTTACCTGGGCAAGGGCGTGCTCAAGGCGGTAGCCAACATCAACGGTCCGATCCGCGATCTGCTGCTGGGCACCGACCCAAGCGACCAGAAAGCGCTGGATCACGCGATGATCAAGCTGGACGGTACTGAAAACAAAGCGACCCTGGGCGCCAACGCCATCCTCGCCGTTTCTCTGGCTGCGGCCAAGGCGGCTGCACAGGATCAGGATCTGCCGCTGTACGCTCACATCGCCAACCTGAACGGCACCCCGGGTGTGTACTCGATGCCGGTTCCGATGATGAACATCATCAACGGTGGCGAACACGCCGACAACAACGTCGACATCCAGGAATTCATGGTTCAGCCGGTTGGCGCCAAGTCTTTCTCGGAAGGTCTGCGCATGGGCACCGAGATTTTCCATCACCTGAAAGCCGTGCTGAAGGCCCGTGGCCTGAGCACTGCTGTCGGTGACGAAGGCGGTTTCGCGCCGAACCTGGCGTCCAACGAAGACGCACTGAAAGTGATTTCCGAAGCAGTCGCCAACGCCGGTTACAAGCTGGGCACCGACGTGACCCTGGCTCTGGACTGCGCGGCCAGCGAGTTCTTCGAAGACGGCAAGTACAACCTGTCCGGCGAAGGCCAGGTGTTCACCGCTGAAGGTTTCGCCGACTACCTTAAAGGTCTGACCGAGCGTTACCCGATCATCTCGATCGAAGACGGTCTGGACGAGTCCGACTGGGCTGGCTGGAAGATCCTCACCGACAAGATCGGCGAGAAGACCCAACTGGTCGGCGACGACCTGTTCGTGACCAACACCAAGATCCTGAAAGAAGGCATCGATAAAAAGATCGCCAACTCGATCCTGATCAAGTTCAACCAGATCGGCACCCTGACCGAAACCCTGGAAGCCATCCAGATGGCCAAGGCAGCCGGTTACACCGCCGTGATCTCGCACCGTTCGGGCGAAACCGAAGATTCGACCATTGCCGACCTGGCTGTGGGTACTTCGGCTGGCCAGATCAAGACCGGTTCGCTGTGCCGTTCCGACCGCGTTTCCAAGTACAACCAACTGCTGCGTATCGAAGAGCAGTTGAATGGCAAGGCCAAGTACAACGGTCGTAGCGAGTTTCGCGGCTGAGCAGTAAATGATAGAAAGACACCGGATTGTGTCGGAAAAGTCGTGACAGCGATGGATTTGCCACTAATCTGATGCCTTATATGCACAAGCCTGGATATTCCAGGCTTCGTGCTATCAGATGCTTCAA
Organism: Pseudomonas sp. 9.2(2024); assembly: GCF_039695385.1. Lineage (NCBI taxonomy): Bacteria > Pseudomonadati > Pseudomonadota > Gammaproteobacteria > Pseudomonadales > Pseudomonadaceae > Pseudomonas > Pseudomonas sp. 9.2(2024). Next base: position 1,554,794 of record NZ_CP155585.1, read on the forward strand.
AGTTTTGGCGTGGCTGTCTTTTTTCACTGGATACCTGATATTCGATGCGCAGTCCTTACTGGTTGTTTCTCGTTTTGCTCTTGCTGCTGGCCGGTCTGCAGTACCGCCTGTGGGTGGGCAATGGCAGTCTGGCGCAAGTCGCCGAACTGAATCAGCAGATTGCTGATCAACACGCCGAGAACGAAGCCTTGCTGGAGCGCAACCGGGTGATGGACGCTGAAGTCAGCGAGTTGAAAAAAGGCATGGAGACCGTTGAAGAGCGGGCTCGTCACGAACTGGGCATGGTCAAGGACGGCGAAACCCTTTACCAGTTGGCCCAATGATCGATTCCCTGCCGGCCTTCTGGGCCGTGATTCCTGCCGCGGGCGTCGGTGCACGTATGGCCGCGGACCGTCCCAAGCAATATCTGCAACTGGGCGGGCGCACAATTCTCGAACACAGCCTCGGCTGTTTCCTCGATCACCCGAGCCTCAAGGGCCTGGTGGTCAGCCTTGCCGTTGATGATCCTTATTGGCCGAATCTGGCCAGCGCCAGCGATCCGCGCATTCAACGGGTTGACGGTGGTGCCGAGCGTTCCGGCTCGGTGCTCAACGCCTTGCTTCATCTGCACGCCCAAGGCGCGGACGACGAGGACTGGGTGCTGGTGCACGATGCGGCGCGGCCCAATCTGAGCCGTGACGATCTCGACAAAATGCTCGCTGAGCTGGCGAACGATCCGGTCGGCGGCCTGTTGGCCGTGCCGGCGAAGGACACCTTGAAACGGGTCGACAAGCACGGTCGGGTGGTGGAAACCGTCGATCGCAGCGTGATCTGGCAAGCCTATACGCCGCAGATGTTCCGCCTCGGTGCGCTGCACCGCGCATTGGCGGACAGTCTGGTTGCGGACGCAGTGATTACCGATGAGGCTTCTGCGATGGAGTGGGCCGGGTTGGCACCGCGCCTGATCGAAGGTCGCGCGGATAACCTGAAAGTCACCCGCCCCGAAGACCTCGAATGGTTGCGCCAGTGCTGGGCCAATCGACGTTAAGCCCGATATTCCGGCCGTTCGGCCAAGCCTTCCTTGAGAAAGTCCACCAGTTTGCGCACCTTCGGCGACAAGTGCCGCTGCTGTGGGTACAGTGCCCACACCGCCGTATTCGGCGGTTGATGCGCTTCCAAAAGCGAAACCAATGCACCGCTGTGCAGATGTTCCAGCACGTAATAGTCCGGCAACTGACACAGTCCGACGCCTTGTAGCGCCGCATCCAGCACCGCTTGCCCACTGTTGCAGCGCCAGTTTCCCTGCACCCGCTGGGAAAATTCCCGCCCATTTTGTTCAAGCTGCCAGATGTCCGAGCTGCCGATCAGGCAATTGTGCCGTCCCAGCTCCGACAAACTGTGTGGGCGCCCGTACCGTTCAAGGTAGGAAGGCGATGCGCACAGATACATGCGTCGCGGTGCCAGCCGGGTCGCCACCAGCCGGGAATCCTGAAGCCGGCCAAGACGGATCGCCAGGTCCAGGCCTTCATGCACCAGATCGAGTTGCCGGTTGGTCAGTTCGATATCGATGCGCAGTTGCGGGTAATGCCCCATGAAACGGGTCACCAGCGGCACGATGAAGCGTTCGCCGTAAGCCACGGCGCAGGTCATGCGCAGCATGCCTTTGGGTTCGCTGGTCAGGTCGCCGACTGCGCGCAGCGCTTCTTCGCGACCGTCCTGTAGACGCTGGCAATGTTGCAGAAAGGTCTGGCCGGCTTCGGTCAGGGTGACGCGCCGGGTACTGCGGTACAGCAGTCGCGTCTGCAAGCGCTCTTCCAGTCGTACGATTTGTCGACTGATGTGCGAGGAAGAAACGCCCAGGCGTTCGGCAGCCGCAGTGAACTGGCTGCATTCGGCAACGGCGACGAACTCGTCGATGCCTTCCCAGCGGTTTTCGGACATGGGGATTATCCCTGTATGGCAATAATGTTTTGCTTTTGCCAGGATTATTCATCAAGCAGCGCTGAACTACACTGACTGTCTGGTTTTTTATTCAATCGATTCACTGGAGAGTCAGCATGATCAAGTCGCGCGCCGCCGTTGCCTTCGAGGCCAAGAAGCCGCTGGAAATCGTAGAAGTCGATGTCGCCATGCCCAAGGCCGGTGAAGTGCTGCTGCGCGTGGTGGCTTCCGGGGTTTGCCACACTGACGCTTACACCCTGTCCGGCGCTGATCCGGAAGGTATCTTCCCGTCGATCCTCGGTCACGAAGGCGGTGCCATAGTCGAAGCGATCGGCGAAGGCGTGACCTCGGTGGCCGTCGGCGACCACGTGATTCCGCTGTACACCCCGGAATGCGGCCAGTGCAAATTCTGTAAGTCGGGCAAAACCAACCTGTGTCAGGCGATCCGCGCCACCCAGGGCAAGGGCCTGATGCCGGACGGCACTTCACGCTTTTCCTACAAGGGCCAAACGATTTTCCACTACATGGGCACTTCGACGTTCTCCGAGTACACCGTGCTGCCGGAAATCTCCGTGGCCAAGATCTCCAAAGATGCCCCGCTGGAAAAGGTCTGTCTGCTCGGCTGCGGCGTGACCACCGGTATCGGCGCAGTGATCAACACCGCTAAAGTCAAACCGGGTGACACCGTGGCCATCTTCGGTCTCGGCGGCATCGGTCTGTCGGCCGTGATTGGTGCAGTGAAGGCCAAGGCCGCGCGCATCATCGCCATCGACATCAACCCGGCCAAGTTCGAAATCGCCAAACAATTGGGTGCTACCGACTGCGTGAACCCGAAAGACTTCGATCGTCCGATCCAGGAAGTGATCGTGGACATGACCGATGGCGGCGTCGACTTCTCTTTCGAATGCATCGGCAACGTGCAACTGATGCGCGCAGCCCTCGAGTGCTGCCATAAAGGCTGGGGCGAGTCGGTGATCATCGGTGTGGCCGGTGCCGGCCAGGAAATCTCCACCCGTCCGTTCCAGCTGGTGACCGGTCGCGTCTGGCGTGGTTCGGCGTTCGGTGGCGTGCGTGGTCGTACCGAATTGCCAAGCTACGTCGATATGGCGCAAAGCGGCGAAATCCCGCTGGATACTTTCATCACTCACACCATGGGCCTGGAAGATATCAACAAAGCTTTCGACCTGATGCACGAAGGCAAGAGCATCCGCACCGTCATTCATTTCTGATCAGTCGCGATGCCACGGCTGCCGATATGTAGCCGTGGCTGCGTAGGAGTCCTACATGAGTCTGGAAAACATCTCCTGTCAGAAAAGTTTCGGCGGTTGGCACAAGCGCTATCGCCATCGCTCCGAAGTGCTGGGCTGCGACATGGTGTTTGCCGTGTATCTGCCGCCGCAGGCAGAGCAGGGCGGCAAGTTGCCGGTGCTGTACTGGCTGTCGGGCCTGACCTGCACGGACGAGAACTTCATGCAGAAGGCCGGCGCGATGCGCATGGCGGCCGAACTCGGTCTGATCATCGTGGCGCCGGACACGAGCCCCCGTGGCCCCGACGTACCGGGTGATCCTGACGGGGCCTGGGATTTCGGCCTAGGTGCCGGGTTTTATCTGAATGCCACGCAGGAGCCATGGTCGCGGCACTATCGGATGCACGACTATGTTGTGCAGGAATTGCCTTCACTGGTTGAAGCGCATTTCCCGGCCTCGGACAAGCGCAGCATCAGTGGCCACTCCATGGGCGGCCACGGTGCATTGGTTTGTGCGTTGCGCAATCCGGGTCGTTACCAGTCGGTTTCGGCGTTTTCGCCAATCAACAATCCGATTGATTGCCCGTGGGGCCAGAAGGCATTCACCCGCTATCTCGGCGAAGACCGTTCGAAGTGGCGCGAGTGGGATGCCTGTGCACTGATCGCCGAAGCGGACGAGAAACTGCCACTGCTGGTCGATCAGGGTGACCGCGACGATTTCCTCGCCACCCAGCTCAAACCGGAAGCCCTGCAACAAGCGGCAAAACAAGCGGGCCACCCGCTGACGTTGCGCCTGCAACCGGGCTACGACCACAGCTATTTCTTCATCGCGAGCTTCATTGACGACCACTTGCAGCATCACGCACGCGCTCTAGGCGCCTAACGCCTGACAAAGCAGGTAGAATCACGCCCTGACAAAATTCGGGGCGTTTTTTTATGCGTATTGGCCACGGCTATGATGTGCACCGTTTCGCTGAAGGCGATTTCATTACTCTGGGCGGCGTGCGAATCGCACACGGCTTCGGGCTGCTCGCTCACTCCGACGGTGACGTCCTGCTGCATGCCTTGAGCGACGCCTTGCTCGGCGCGGCTGCGCTGGGTGATATCGGCAAGCATTTCCCGGATACCGACCCGCAATTCAAGGGTGCCGATAGCCGAGTGCTGCTGCGTCACGTGGTCAGTCTGATCCACGCCAAAGGCTGGAAGGTCGGCAACGTCGACAACACCATCGTTGCCCAGGCGCCGAAAATGGCCCCCCATATTGAATCGATGCGCGCGCTGATTGCCGCGGATCTGCAAGTAGAACTGGATCAAGTGAACGTGAAAGCCACCACCACCGAGAAGCTCGGCTTCGTCGGTCGCGAAGAAGGCATCGCCGTGCATTCCGTTGCCTTGTTGCTGCGCGCATGAACGAACTGCAACTGCTCGGCCCGCGGGCCTATGGCGACGCCCTCGGCACCGCGGTACTGAAAGCCATCGCCGAAGATTTCCAGGTCGATGAAGTTCTCGACATTCCGTTCAGCGGTGACGGTGAACACCTGTGGATCTGGGTGGAAAAGCGCGGCCTGAATACCGAAGAAGCGGCTCGACGCATCGCCAAGGCGGCCGGTGTGCCGCTGCGTACGGTCAGTTACGCTGGGCTCAAGGATCGTCAGGCGCTGACCCGCCAGTGGTTCAGCGTGCAGTTGCCGGGCAAGGCCGATCCGGATCTGTCGGCGGCGGAAAACGACACGCTGAAAATCCTCAAGACCACCCGCCACAAGCGCAAGCTGCAGCGCGGTGCGCATTCGGCCAACGGTTTCACCCTGCGCCTGACTCAGTTCAATGGTGACAAGGCCGCTATCGACGAGCGTCTGCAACTGATCGCCAAACAAGGCATCCCGAATTACTTCGGCGCCCAACGTTTCGGTCATGACGGTGGCAACGTGGTCGATGCCCGTTCGTGGGCCGCGCGCAAGGCACTGCCGGAGCAGCGCAATGTGCGCTCGCGCCTGCTGTCGACCGCGCGCAGTTTTCTGTTCAATCAGGTGCTCGCGGCGCGGGTCGCCGATGGCACCTGGCAGCGTGCCCAGGTCGGCGATCTGCTGGCCTTTACCGACAGCCGCAGCTTTTTCCCGGCCGGTGAGGCCGAGTGCAGCGACCCACGCCTGGCGATTCTCGACCTGCATCCGACCGGCCCGCAGTGGGGCGAAGGTGACTCGCCGGCGGCCGGGGTTGTCCATGATCTGGAGCAGGGGATTGCCGCACGCGAGGCGGATCTGCGCGATTGGTTGATTAATGCCGGTATGAGCCACGAACGTCGCATCCTGCGGCTGCCCATTGGCGGGTTGACGTGGCATTATCCCGAGCCTGACATTCTGCAACTGGAATTCGTCCTCCCGGCCGGATGCTTCGCCACCGTATTGGTGCGCGAACTCGTTGATCTGGTGCCGGTGGGGCAGACGGACAGCCCATGCGTATTCTGATTTCTAACGACGATGGGGTGACTGCGCCCGGTCTTGCCGCGCTTTATGCTGCGCTGGCGGATTACACCGAGTGCGTGGTTATCGCCCCGGAACAGGACAAGAGCGGTGCCAGCAGTTCGCTGACACTCGACCGTCCGCTGCACCCGCAATACCTGGCCAACGGCTTTATCAGCCTCAATGGCACACCGACCGACTGCGTTCATCTGGGACTCAACGGCTTGCTCGAACGCCAGCCGGACATGGTGGTTTCGGGTATCAACCTGGGCGCCAACCTGGGGGATGACGTGCTGTATTCCGGAACGGTGGCAGCCGCCCTTGAGGGCCGCTTTCTCGAGCGCCCGTCGTTTGCCTTCTCACTGGTTTCGCGGCAGGTCGACAACCTGCCCACGGCCGCCTACTTTGCGCGCAAACTGGTCGAGGCCCACGCCGGGCTTGATCTGCCACCGCGCACGGTGCTGAACGTGAACATTCCGAATCTGCCGATCGATCACATTCGCGGCATTCAACTGACCCGTCTCGGCCATCGCGCCCGTGCGGCTGCACCGATGAAAGTCGTCGACCCGCGTGGAAAGGCCGGCTACTGGATCGCAGCGGCAGGTGATGCGGAAGATGGCGGGCCTGGCACCGATTTCCATGCGGTGATGCAAGGTTACGTATCCATCACTCCGTTGCAGCTCGATCGCACCTTCAATGATGCCTTCCGAAGTCTCGACGGCTGGCTGGAGGGGCTCAACTGATGGCTCGTGAACAAGACGACAGGCTGCGCAGCGGCATCGGGATGACGTCCCAGCGAACCCGTGAGCGCCTGATCCAGCGTCTGTACGAAGAGGGCGTTTCCAACGCCAGCGTGCTGGAAGTGATCCGCCGCACCCCACGACACCTGTTCGTCGATGAAGCGCTGGCGCACCGTGCCTATGAAGACACCGCGCTGCCGATCGGCAACAACCAGACTATTTCCCAGCCTTATATGGTGGCGCGTATGAGCGAGCTGCTGCTGGAGGCCGGGCCGCTGGATAAAGTACTGGAGATCGGCACCGGTTCCGGTTACCAGACGGCGGTGCTGTCGCAACTGGTCGAGCGGGTGTTTTCGGTGGAGCGCATCAAGGTTCTGCAGGATCGGGCCAAGGAACGCCTGGTCGAGCTCAACCTGCGCAACGTGGTGTTTCGTTGGGGCGATGGCTGGGAAGGCTGGCCGGCGCTGGCGCCGTACAACGGCATCATTGTCACGGCAGTCGCCACCGATGTGCCTCAGGCTTTGCTTGATCAACTGGCACCGGGCGGGCGGATGGTGATCCCGGTCGGCTCGGGTGAAGTGCAGCAATTGATGCTGATCGTGCGCGAAGAAAACGGCTTCTCCCGACACGTTCTGGGGGCAGTGCGTTTCGTGCCATTGCTGAACGGTCCGCTGGCCTGAGCATTTGTTTCACGATGCTGAATTCCTGTCGAGTGCGCCTGTCTTACAGCGGCAGCGAATGTTTAAACAGGATGGATCGTCTACAAGCAAACGTGTGCGCCGAGCCATAGCGCTTCTATAAAGGTAAAGCCGGTTGCGCCCGTTATACTTGCGAAGTTTCATGCCGGAATCGGCATTCCACATTTTTCAGCCACCACAAAGGGAGCGGCGGGTGAGTCTCACAGTCATTGCGCAGCGTATGGGTAACACGAGCTTTCAGCGCCTGGTGACTGGCCTTGTCTTGAGCACCTTGCTGGTCGGTTGCTCCAGCACAAAATCGAGCAACGTTCGGGTCGTCGATCGCAACAATGCGGTGGCCCAGCGTCCGGTCGTGACGACCGGGCAGTATGTAGTCCGTCCGGGCGATACTTTGTTTTCCATCGCTTTTCGCTACGGCTGGGACTACAAAGCCCTCGCCGCCCGGAACAATATTCCTACGCCATACACGATCCATCCGGGTCAGACGATTCGCTTCGATGGCCGCACCGGTTCAACGTCGACGGCGGTCGTCACCAACTCCGGCTCTTCAGCGTCTTCGTCCAGCAAAACCACGGTTATCCGGCGCCAGGCAAATGGCACGACAACCACTACGACCACGGGTTCCGGTGCGGCTTCCACGGCGGTTGTACCGTCCGTCGCCAACAAGCAAACCCCCGCTCCGTTGCCTCCACCGGGCCCGGCCCCGACCGGCTGGGGATGGCCATCTAATGGCATTCTGATTGGAAAATTCTCTTCAAACGGTAGTTTGAATAAAGGAATTGATATCGCCGGAGATTTGGGACAGCCTGTTTTAGCTGCGTCTGATGGGACGGTGGTATACGCCGGGAGTGGCTTAAGGGGCTACGGCGAATTGGTCATCATCAAACACAGCGAAACCTACGTCAGTGCTTACGGACACAACCGTCGGCTGTTGGTACGGGAGGGGCAGCAGGTCAAGGTCGGACAGACAATTGCCGAAATGGGGTCAACGGGTACAGACCGGGTGAAACTGCATTTTGAGATTCGCCGACAAGGTAAACCTGTAGATCCGCTGCAGTTCCTGCCAAGACGTTGATTTGCAGACCAGCCTGTTCCGTCGCGTAGAGGGGACAGGCTCCAGCGTTGCCAAGGATAAAGGCGCCGCTTGAGCTTGGGGTCGAACTCACCAAAGGACTATAACAATGGCTCTCAGTAAAGAAGTGCCGGAGTTTGACATCGACGATGAGGTTCTCCTGATGGAGACCGGCATCGATTCGGATTCGATGTCGAATGATGAAGGGGCTGCTCCACCTTCCGTTCGTGCCAAATCCAAACACTCCGCTTCACTTAAACAACATAAGTACATCGATTACACTCGGGCACTCGATGCCACGCAGCTGTACCTCAACGAAATCGGCTTTTCCCCACTGCTCTCCCCGGAAGAAGAAGTTCATTTTGCGCGCTTGTCGCAAAGTGGCGACCCTGCCGGGCGCAAGCGCATGATCGAAAGTAACCTGCGGCTGGTGGTCAAAATCGCCCGGCGTTACGTCAATCGGGGGCTGTCGCTGCTGGATCTGATCGAAGAGGGCAACCTCGGATTGATCCGCGCGGTGGAAAAGTTCGATCCGGAGCGTGGCTTCCGCTTCTCGACCTACGCGACCTGGTGGATTCGTCAGACCATCGAACGCGCGATCATGAATCAGACCCGGACCATCCGGTTGCCGATCCATGTGGTCAAGGAGCTCAACGTGTACCTGCGGGCTGCACGGGAGCTGACGCAAAAGCTCGACCACGAACCTTCACCCGAAGAAATCGCCAACCTGCTGGAAAAACCGGTGGGCGAAGTCAAGCGCATGCTGGGCTTGAACGAGCGGGTTTCTTCGGTCGACGTCTCGCTGGGTCCGGATTCGGATAAAACCCTGCTGGACACCCTGACGGATGACCGTCCGACCGATCCATGTGAACTGCTGCAGGATGACGACCTGTCGCAGAGCATCGATCAATGGCTCTCGGAGCTGACCGACAAGCAACGCGAGGTGGTCGTGCGCCGCTTCGGCCTGCGCGGCCATGAGAGCAGCACGCTGGAAGATGTAGGCCTGGAGATCGGCCTGACCCGGGAACGGGTGAGACAGATCCAGGTAGAAGGCCTCAAGCGCCTTCGGGAAATTCTCGAGAAAAACGGCCTGTCGAGCGAGTCGCTGTTTCAATAAGCCACCCGCATGACCGCTATACAGAAAGCCCCGACTGGTTCGGGGCTTTTTGTTGGCGCACTGAAAGCGGGAGGCGTTCCCACCTTGTAGGTTTGCGTTGTAAGCCTTTGCTGACTGTATCGTAAGTGTTCGTTATTTTTACACTGCCGCTGAAGGCGATTGCGCTCATGGCTGAATCGTAACGCAATGATTTATATGGTTATTTTTTGATGTGAAGGGCTTATGACAGCAGGTTAGTGCGCTGGAGGCCAGTTGCCGCCGGCGGGGAAATCTCTAGTATCTGGGTTGTGTCGACGGATAGACACGCCCTTCAAGGAAGAGGGGAACGGACATCGCAGGAAGCGATTCATCAGGACGATGAGAAGGAACACAGGGAATAGGGAAAAAATGTGGGCGGGTCAAACCGCCCCTTTTTTTTGCCTGAAATAAAGCAAAACCCGCAAAAGCAAAAAGGCCCGCAAGGGGCCTTTTCTTCAAACGCGGGACAGATCAGCGTTCGAGGTCTTTGATCTTGCCTTTGACGCCATCCCACTCTTCGGCATCCGGCAGCGATTCTTTCTTTTCGGTGATGTTCGGCCAGATCTCGGCCAGTTCTACGTTCAGCTGAATGAATTCCTGCATCTCTTCCGGAACTTCGTCCTCGGAGAAAATGGCCACGGCCGGGCATTCCGGCTCGCACAGGGCGCAGTCGATGCACTCGTCCGGGTGAATCACCAGGAAGTTCGGGCCTTCGTAAAAGCAGTCCACCGGACAGACTTCTACGCAGTCGGTGTACTTGCACTTGATGCAGTTGTCGGTGACGACGAAGGTCATTTCTAATTTTCTCCTCAGGCGGCGGCAGCGTTGCCCCTTCACGGTTGGGGTCGCCAGGTTCGGGAGCGATGTCTGCCAGCCAGGCTATTAGCCAGCAGCATCCCAAACCGCGCGAGATTCTAACAGCTTGAAGCCGTTTGCGTTATATCCGGTTCGTCGGTGCTTAGATCCGGTTCTTTAGTGCATAGAGCATTTCGAGTGCACGACGCGGTGTCACGTCATCCAGATCCAGCTTGGCCAACTCATCCAGCACCGGGTGCGGCAGGCTGGCGAACATGTCGCTCTGCTGCGGCGTCGCCGGTTTGCCCTTGACGGCCGGTTTTGGCGCCTCATGCGGCAGCGCGGTATCTTCCAGGCGGCTCAAGTGCTCACGAGCACGTACGATCACTTCGCTTGGCACACCGGCCAACTGCGCGACCGCAAGGCCGTAGCTCTGGCTCGCGGGCCCTGGCAACACATGGTGCAGAAACACAATGCGTTCGTTGTGCTCGGTGGCGTTGAGGTGCACGTTGGCCACCAGCGGTTCGGCTTCCGGCAACACGGTCAGTTCGAAATAGTGCGTCGCAAACAGAGTATAGGCGCGCAGCTGCGCCAGACGCTCCGCCGCCGCCCACGCCAGGGACAGACCGTCGAAGGTGCTGGTGCCGCGACCGACTTCGTCCATCAGCACCAGGCTGCGCTCGGTGGCGTTGTGCAGGATGTTCGCGGTCTCGCTCATTTCCACCATGAAGGTCGAGCGCCCGCCGGCGAGGTCGTCGCTGGAACCGATCCGGGTGAAAATCCGGTCCACCAGCGACAGTTCGCAACTGGCCGCCGGCACGAAGCTGCCGATGTGTGCCAGCAGCACGATCAGTGCAGTCTGGCGCATATAGGTGGATTTACCGCCCATGTTCGGACCCGTGATCACCAGCATGCGGGTGTTGTCGTCCAGGCTCAGGTCGTTGGCCACGAACGGCGTGGTCAGCACTTGCTCGACCACCGGGTGACGGCCCTGGGAGATACGCATGCACGGTTCGCTGACGAATGTCGGGCAATTCAGGTCGAGATTCAGCGCACGTTCGGCGAGGTTGCTCAGCACGTCCAGCTCAGCCAGGGCGCCAGCGGTGTCCTGCAACGGCGGCAACTGGCTGATCAGGTCTTCCAGCAACGCCTCGTAGAGCATTTTCTCGCGAGCCAGAGCGCGGCTCTTGGCCGACAGTGCCTTGTCTTCAAACTCTTTCAGTTCCGGGGTGATGAAGCGTTCGGCACCTTTGAGGGTCTGACGGCGGATGTAGTCTGCCGGCGCCGATTCAGCCTGCTTGCTTGGCAATTCGATGAAGTAGCCATGAATGCGGTTGTAGCCGACTTTGAGATTGGCGAGGCCGGTGCGGGCCTTTTCACGGGCTTCCAGATCGATCAGGAACTGGCCGGCGTTCTCGCTCAGCGATTGCAGTTCGTCTAGCTCGCTGTCGTAACCGGTTTTCAGCACGCCGCCGTCACGGATTACCGCTGGCGGGTTGTCGATGATGGCTTTTTCCAGCAGCGCCGCCAGTTCCGGGTAAGTGCTGGTGGTGGTCGCCAGACGTTGCAGGTGCGGCGCCTCGAGATCGGTCATCGCTACTTGCAGTTCAGGCAGCGCACCGAGCGCATCACGCAGGCGAGCGAGGTCGCGAGGGCGGGCATTGCGCAGGCCGATCCGCGCCAGAATCCGCTCGATGTCGCCGATTTCCTTGAGTTGCGGTTGCAGGTTTTCAAAACGATAGCGGTCGAGCAGGCAAGTGATCGAGGTCTGGCGAGCCAGCAGCACAGTCAGGTCGCGCAGCGGACGGTTGAGCCAACGGGTCAGCAAACGGCTGCCCATGGCCGTCTGGCAACGGTCGACCACCGATTGCAGGGTGTTGTCGCGGCCGCCAGCCAGGTTGGTGTCGAGTTCGAGGTTGCGGCGGCTGGCGCCGTCCAGCACCACGGTGTCGTCCAGCCGCTCATGGCGCAAGCTGCGCAAGTGGGGCAGGGCGGTGCGCTGGGTTTCCTTGGCATACGCCAGCAGGCAACCGGCGGCGCCGATTGCCAAGGTCAGGGTTTCGCAGCCAAAGCCTTTCAGGTCCTGGGTGGAGAATTGCTGACAGAGGCTTTTCAGCGCCGAATCGCGCTCGAAATCCCACGGTGCACGACGACGTACCCCACGGCGTTTTTCTGCCGGCAAGTCTTTTGGCCAATCATCCGGGATCAACAACTCGACCGGATTGACCCGCTCCAGCTCCGCCAGCAGGTTTTCCCAGCCCTTGATCTCCAGCACGGTGAAATTGCCGCTGGTGATGTCCAGCACAGCCAGGCCGAACAGGCGCTCGTCGCCCAGCACCGCCGCGATCAGGTTATCGCGACGCTCATCCAGCAACGCCTCGTCACTGACCGTACCCGGGGTGATGATCCGCACCACCTGACGTTCCACCGGGCCTTTACTGGTGGCCGGGTCGCCGACCTGCTCGCAGATCACCACCGACTCGCCGAGCTTGACCAGCTTCGCCAGGTAGCCTTCCGCCGCGTGATACGGAATCCCGCACATCGGAATCGCCTGCCCCGCCGACTGCCCGCGCGCGGTCAGGGTGATGTCCAGCAACTTGGCCGCCTTCTTCGCGTCTTCGTAGAAGATCTCGTAGAAGTCGCCCATGCGGTAGAACATCAGCTGGTCCGGGTGCTGATTCTTCAGGCGCCAGTACTGCTGCATCATCGGAGTGTGGGAGGACAGGTCGGAGACGGCTTTATTCATCGGATTGTCAGGCAACTCGTTCAAAGGTGTGGGGCAAAAGCGCGGCAGTGGCCGGGCTTTTCCGCGATGGGCGCAAGGTTACCATGGGCGGTCTGTCGGACGCAGGCATCGCGGTCGGGTGACATGCATCGGTGGTAAAAAGGTCGACTATGCACGATTTATGCAAATCAGCATTTGTCTTCCCGAAAAACTTCAAGCACTATGCGCGTTATGCAAAAACGCAACGTATCTACCGTCTTAAGAGCACTGCTCGACCAGCACGGGATCTCCCCCACGGAGCTCCACCGTCGCACCGGCGTGCCTCAATCCACGCTCTCGCGGATTCTCAGCGGGAAGATCGTCGATCCTTCGGATAAACACATCTCGAAGATCGCCGAGTACTTCGCCGTGAGCACCGATCAGTTGCGCGGGCGCGCGGATGTTGCGCCTGCCGCCAACGGCGGACGCGACGAGTTGCATTCCGAACTCAAGGACATAAGCCTGTGGGACGACGACACCCCCGTCGATGACGATGAGGTGTCGGTGCCCTTTCTTCGCGAGGTTGAATTGGCTGCTGGATCAGGAAGATTCGTCATCGAAGAGAGCGAACGCTCCAGCCTGCGCTTCGGAAAGCGCAGCCTGCGCCATAACGGTGTGCAGTTCGATCAGGCCAAATGCGTGACGGTACGGGGCAACAGCATGTTGCCGGTACTACGCGACGGTGCCACGGTTGGCGTCAACGCCGGCAAGTGCGGGATCGGCGACATCATCGATGGCGACCTTTATGCGATCAACCACAATGGTCAATTGCGGGTGAAGCAGCTCTATCGCCTGCCTACCGGTATCCGTCTGCGCAGCTTCAACCGCGATGAACATCCGGACGAGGACTACAGCTTCCAGGATATGCAGGAAGAGCAGATCGTCATCCTCGGTCACGTCTTCTGGTGGGGCATGTACGCCCGTTAACCCGATCCCTTTCAGATAAAACCCGCCTCGGCGGGTTTTTTTTCGCCTGTAGAAAACCGGGCAACCCTTGATTGGCGGGGCTTCCATGCATCCGCGCATTTCTCGTGCATAAATAAATGCATTTGCGCATTGACTGTATATGCATCCATGCATATTCTTGCCACCAAGCCGCTCGACAAAGCGGCTGGCAACAACAGCTCTTTAGTTCCACAAGAACAGGCAGCGATGAACCGGCCTCAACGGTTCAGAGGGTTGGCAACTGACCCGGGTGTGCAGCGTAAAGCACCAGAAGCAGTTATCCGGCGGGCAGGGACCGCGGTCGGAAAAACAATTTGAATGGACTCGTACCGCGCCAGTAGCGCCGAAAAGTCAGCTTCCTTCACGAACACAGGATTGAAGGAAGGCAAAGGAGTGCATTACTGAAAAGCCCGGCGGATTGCCGGGCTTTTTGGAATGCCTTCTGGGCAGAAACAGAAATGCCGGGAGGCCGGCAATCAAAAAGGATGATGACCATGAAGAAGTACGTGCGTGTTGTGGATGGCAAAGTCGACAACATCTTCGAAACCAACAACCCGATCACCGACGATTTTCCGGCGAGTCAAGTCTGGGTGGATGTCACCGCATTGCCAAAGATCGACTACTCCTGGAACGCGGTGAATACCGATGGCGTCTGGACCTTTACCGACAGCGATATGTGGGGTCAGCCATCGCAGTTGTCCATGCAGCTGCGCGCCGAACGCTCCCGCCGATTTGATCGAGTCAACGCCACTCTGCTGGCTACCGCCCTGGAGCAGAAGGTTGAGCTGGGTCTGGCGACGCCTGCCGATATCGCGGGGTTGCAGGCTTACAAGCAGTTTTTCGTTGATATGAGCAACGTCAACAAACAGCCAGGTTACCCGCTGGCAATCACCTGGCCTGAAGTTCCATAAATCACCGTTTCATGACTCTGCATAAGGACCGCATGACTGAATGACCCGGCGTATAGCCGGGCTTTCTGGATTGCCTGTCCGGCAGGAACGGAAATGCCGGGATTCCGGCAATCAAAAAGGACGATAAGAATGAATCGATACGTTTTCATCACGATGCCCAATTCCAAGGTTTATCGGGTGGTTGATACCGACGAAGGGATGCCGGTCAGCTTTCCTGACGGATTGGGGGGGCTGTGGGTGGATGCCACAGGAAACACGGAAGTCGTGGTCGGATGGAATGCCCGACTGGTCAACAACCAGTGGGAGTTGCATGCACCCACTTTCGAAGAGGTGGCAAGCCAGGTCAAGTTCCTCGCCACTGAGAAGCTATCGAATGCCAAAGGTTGGCTGACGTTCAACCCGCTGGATTACAAGCAGGATCTGGGCATCGCAACGCCGGAGGAAGAAGCGGCGTTGCTGGCTTACAAGCAATACGTCATCGCCGTGTGCGATTACAGGAATCAACCGGGTTACCCGTACACCATGATTTGGCCGACAGAGCCTTTTTCGCTGGTTTGAATCGACGACCCGATTGTTCTGGTCTGTATGACCGAAAAGCCCGGCCCCTGCGCCGGGCTTTCTGGAATGCCTGCCTGAGGCAGGCGCTTCAACAAGGTTTCGCGGCATGAGCAAGGCCACGCAGAGAATCAAAAGGATTTGTCGATGTTGAAAGAGTGCCGCTGCGGCCATTGCAAAAGACTGCTCGCCCGGGTGGGCGAGTACACAGAACTCCAGATCAAATGTTCCCGCTGCGGAACGTTGAATCATGTGAAGGCCGCGAGCCCCGAGCGATCGCCTGTGAGCGACATGCGTGCTGCATCGTCAGCACAACCTGATCAATCTCCTCATAGGTAAAGACATGAACATTCTCAAGAAATACGTAGCACCGTTTCTCGCTGTTGCACTGCTGGGCAATGGCGGCAGCGCAATTGCCGCCAACCTCCTGGTGAACGGCAGCTTTGAACAATCGACATGCGGTGGTGGCTGCATTCTGGACACCCCGGCAAAAACCAATGCCATCACAGGCTGGACGACGTTCCTGTCCGGTGCCGAATACTTCAACATGCCCAATGCCATCGGCGGTTCTGTGGCAGCGGATGGCGTGATGATCGTCGACCTGGCCAACTACGTTTATGGCAACGGTGGCGGGATTCAGCAGAATTTCGCGACCACTCCGGGCGCCAAGTACCGTCTGACTTTCAGTGCCGGCAACTCCCGATTCGCCAGCCGCTCCGGCGACGGTGTCATTCAGGTGAAAGTGGCCGGGCAAACCGCTACGTTCAACACACCGACAGCCAAAGGCGTCGCGGTCGAGTGGAGCACCGTCACTTACGAGTTCACCGCGATTACCGCGCAGACAACTCTGGCGTTTTCCAACGAGCAGAACCCGTACGCCAACTACGCCTTCATCGACAACGTCATTGTCGAGCGCCTGTAACTGCTGAATGCGCGGAACCTGTCGCTGTTCTTCCCCGCATCAGAGGCGACACCCGTCCGGTGTCGCCTCTTCACTTTCTCTTCATTCATCAACGCTTTCAGGAGGCGTGACATGACAAACGAGCAACAAGCGTTGCTGGACATGCCAATCTGGCTGGTCATCCTCCTTGCCGTGGCGGGCGGGGTGTCCGGCGAAATGTGGCGCGCCGACAAGGAGGGCGCCCGCGGCTGGCCGCTGCTGCGGCGGCTTGCCTTGCGCTCCGGTGCCTGCATGATCTGCGGCGTGTCGGCAATCATGCTGCTGTACGCCGCCGGCATGTCGATCTGGGCCGCCGGGGCATTTGGTTGCCTCACTGCAATGGCCGGTGCCGACGTCGCCATCGGCCTTTACGAACGCTGGGCTGCCAAGCGCATCGGCGTCTGCGAAGTTCCGCCGCGCGACCCGCAATAACCCATTCACTTTCCTGTCTCGCTGCACGCCGTGCGGCGGGACTTCGCGTGGACATCAGAAAAAGGAGGTCAAGCATGCCCACACCGATCCAGCAGCCTTCGCAGTTGTTCACGGCGATGGCGACAGCCTTGCGCAACAGCTCCGAGCTGAACGTGCAGGTCGGTAATCACGATGACTTCACGGCCCCCGGCGACAAGGCCTGGGTGTTGATCGATATCGAACGCAATGCATCGGGAGAGCGCGCCGCCAACGGACGGATTGCCCATGTGCTGACGCTGTCGCTGCAAGTCATTCCGGCGCTGTCCGCCACGGCATTTGCCGCCTGTGATCTGATCGCCGCGCTGAAGAACCTGATCACCGACAACCGCTGGGGCTTGCCCGGCGAGCAATGCGATCTGCCGATGAACATCGATGGAATGCCGTCATTGCTCGTCCGCGCCGATCAGCCGAACAAAGCCTGGACGCTGTCGTTCAACCAGACCCTCTACCTGGGCCCGACCCTGCTGGACGACCCACTCGGCACACCGAAATTCGCCCGCACCTGGGAAGTCAGCGACATCGACGATCCCGACCAATACACCTCGCTGGAGGCCTGATCAATGTTCGACGCATTACTGCGAATGCACATGGCACCGATCATCGAGCGCCTGGCGGAAATGGAAGCGGAGATCGAAGACCTGCACCGGCGTGCCGAGAGTTATTGCCGCATCGGCATCTGTCAGGAGGTTGATGCGGGCAGCAACACTTGCCGAGTCAGCCACGGTGGTCTGCTGACGCCGGCCATCAAATTCTTCAACCCCAGCGCCGGCGCGCAGAGCGAGTCGCGGATCCCGACGGTGGGCGAACAGTGTCTGCTGTTCAACTACGGCAGTGGCGAAAGCGGTGCGCAGAGCGTGGCGTTGTTCGGCCTGAACAGCGACCGCTTTCCGCCTACCTCGACGGTGCCGACGTTGACTCGTCGCGTCCATCAGGACGGCAGCGAGAGCGGCTACGACGACGCCACGCACACCCTGCACTGGCAAAACGGTCCGGCAGCTTTCAACGGTTCTCGCGAATCGCTTGAGCTGAGCATCGGCCCCGCGCGGCTGGCGATGACGCCCCAGTTGATCAACCTGCAACTGGGTGCTGTCGGGCTGACCATCGACGCCTCGGGCGTGCACTTCAGTGGCCCGTTGGTGGATCACCAGGGTCGCGTCATCAGCCCCTGAATCAAGAGCCTCCCATGATCGGAATCGATAGAGACAGCGGGGCCACGGTCGACGACTGGCTGCAATTCGTGCAGCGCGCGACACGAGCCCTGACCACGCCGCTGGGCACCCGGCAAAAAAGGCCCCTTTATGGTTCGTTGATACCCACGCTGCTAGGGCAAAACCTGGGCGACGACATCCTGTTGCTCGCCCAGAGCCACGCAGCTCAAGCGTTCTACAACCCGCAAAACGGCATCAGCGATTTTCAGCCCGGCGTGATCGTCGCCACCCGACAGGGCGCGGGTTTGCTGTTGCGATTTGCCGGCACCTGGAAAAACCGCCAACAGACTTTCGAGGTCGTGACATGAGCATGTTGATCCCTGGCCAGAACCAGTTGGCCGAACCGTCGCTGATCACCGTCGACGTTTTCGAAGACTTGCTCGCCGAGTTCAAGACGTTCGTCGTCGAGTATGTCGGCGCGCGTTCGCCGCAGAGCGCGGCCAAACTCAAGGCCAGCCTGGAGAACGAAAGCGAACTGCTGACACTGGCGCTTGAGGCTTTCTGCGTTCGATTGCAAACCCATGAACGCAAATACAACGCCCGGATCAAGCAGATGCTGGCGTGGTGGGCAACGGGCAGCAATCTAGATGCGCGGTTGGCGGACATGGGCCTGGAGCGACAGTTGCTCGATCCGGGCGACCCGGCGGCATTCCCGCCGGTGCCGGCGATATACGAGAGCGACGACGACGCGCGGCTGCGTTATTACCTGGCGCCCCACGCTCCGGCGGCGGGTTCGCGGATGCAATACCGCCGCGAGGTGTTCACCTTGGGCGAACGTCCGACGGTAAAAGTCGAATCCACCGATGCCGGTGTCGTGAACGTCACTTATACCTTCGCCCGGGACGGTCTTGCCGCGCAGGTCAAGGACGGCAACGGTCGCCGCACGGCGCCTGGCGAAGTGCAAGTCACCGTGCTTGCCCGCGAGGGCGACGGTACGCCGTCCCCGACCTTGCTTGAAGGCGTGCGCCAACACTTTTCCCGGCCCGACGTCTGTCCGGAAACCGACAAGGTCACGGTCAAAGGCGCAGAGATTCAGCGCTACAAAATCCGCGTCGTGGCGAAGATCAATTCCGGTCCGGATTCGGGCCTGACCAAGGTCGCCGCGCAGCAACACCTGCAGGCCTACGCCGACAGTTGCCATCGCCTGGAAGGCCGGGTCGATCCGAGCTGGATCGACTACACGCTGCACAGCGCCGGCGCCGTGCAATTGCAGATTCTTGAACCTCTGGATTCCGTTGTGTGCTCGGCGTTTCAAGCACCGTACTGCACGGCGGTCGAGGTCGAGGTGCAGACGCTATGACCGATCAGACACCGCGTCCGACCCTGCTGCCAGCCAACAGCTCGGCGCTGGAACGGGCCCTCGACATCGGCTTCGGCGCACTACTTGATCGCGTCGCGCCGCCGTTTCCCGAACTGATGAATCCGGCTTCAACTCCCGTCGCGTTCCTGCCGTATCTCGCGGCAGATCGTGGTGTTGCCGAATGGAGCACCGACGCACCGGAAGCGGAAAAACGCCTGACCGTCGAACTGGCTTGGCCCACCGCGCGCCAGGCCGGCACTCGCAAGGCGCTGGAGAACGCCGCCAAGGGTTTGCAACTCAGGCCGGAAATCCGCGCCTGGTACGAACAGATCCCGCCCGGCGAGCCTTACAGCTTTTCCGTGCGGGCCTTCACCGAACAACCCTACAGCGAAGCCATCGACGCCCGTCTCGACCGACGCCTGGCCGATGCCAAGAGCGAACGGGACGTGCTGTCGGTGTCTGTCGGCCTCAGCGCCTTCGGCAATCACGTCATCGGCGCCGCGACCTTCTGCGGTGAGCTGACCACGGTGTATCCGGTGTTCCTCGAAGGGCTCGAGACATCCGGTGAGGCCTTCATGGCGGCGGCGCTATACACCGTCGAAACATCCACTATTTATCCTCAGGGGGCCTGAATGGCTGACTATTACACCCTGCTCACCAACGCAGGGATTGCCTACGAAACCGCCTGCAAGGCGGCGGGCGTACCGATCAAGCTGACGCAGATTTCCGTCGGCGACGGCGGCGGTGCGGTCTACAACCCGGCCGCGACGGCTACTGCGCTTAAACGCGAAGTCTGGCGCGGTCCGCTCAATGCGCTGTTCCAGGACGAGAAGAATCCGAGCTGGCTGCTCGCGGAAGTGACCATTCCGCCGGACGTCGGCGGCTGGTATGTGCGTGAAGCCGGGCTGTGGACCGACACCGGGATTCTCTACGCCATTGTCAAATACCCGGAGTCGTTCAAGCCGGTGCTGGCCACGTCCGGCTCGGGCAAAGAGTTCTACATCCGCTCGATTTTCGAGACCAGCAATGCCGCGCTGGTGACGCTGCTGATCGATGACACCGTGGTCAAGGCCACTCGGGCGTGGGTCATGAGCTACCTCGCCGAAGAACTCGGCAAGCTAGATGGCAAACAATCGGTGCGCGTCGCCGCCACCGCCAATGTGGTGTTGAACGGTGCGCAGCAGATTGACGGTGTGGCGGTGGTTGCCGGTGACCGTGTGCTGTTGCCGAACCAGACCCTGGCCAAGGACAACGGCCTGTGGATTGTGGCCAACGGTGACTGGACTCGAGCGAATGATGCCAACGTCAGCGCCAAGGTCACCCCGGGTCTGACGGTGATGGTGGAAGAGGGCGCGCTCAACGGCGATTCGCTGTGGCACCTGACCACCAATGCGCCGATCACCCTCGGCACCACTGCGCTGACGTTCAAGATGCTGGCAGGTCGTACCGGGATTGCCGCCGGGACTTACAAGAGTCTGACGGTCGACGAATATGGCCGCGCAACTGGCGGCTCGAACCCCGACACATTGTCCGGTTTCGGCATCAAGGATTCGTACACCAAGGCTGAAGTCGAGGCGCTGATTGCCAAGGCCTCGGCATTGCCGGTGGGGTCGATTGTCGCGTTCCCGGTTGACTCGCCACCGCCGGGCTTTCTGGAGCTGGACAACAGCGTCAAGAGCAGCGCGACCTACCCGGACTTGAGCGCCTATCTGGGTGGCAAGTTCAACAAAGGGGATGAGGGTGTCGGGAATTTCCGCTTGCCTGAAGCGCGTGGGGAGTTCTTGCGGGGTTGGGATCATGGGCGTGGGGTGGATGCCGGGCGTGGCATTGGCAGTTGGCAGGCTGATGACAACAAGGCACATACGCATACAGCCGTTGGTACGATTTACTCGTATGGTCATTTGGCGGCTGGTCCAGGGCGTGACTTTCAGAGTTCCAATGTCACTACTTCCTCGGCGGGCGGTTCAGAGGCGCGTCCACGCAACATCGCCGTCATGTGGTGCATCAAAGCCTGGAACGCGCCGGTCAATCAGGGAAACATCGACGTAGCGGCACTGGTCAAGGAAGTTTCCCGGCTTGGATCTGCCGTTCCGGTGGGTGCCGTCATGGCGTTCCCGACGGGGATCGTTGCGCCTGGTTTTCTTGAGCTGGATGGCAGTGTGCAGAGCATTGCAACCTATCCGGATCTGGCGGCGTATCTTGGCACCACTTACAACAAAGGTGATGAGGGGGCCGGAAACTTCCGGTTGCCTGAAGCACGTGGTGAGTTCCTGCGAGGTTGGGATCACGGACGCGGTGTCGATGCAGGCAGGGCAATCGGCAGTTATCAACTCGACTCGCTTCAGAACATCACAGGGCAGTATTCCGCGAACAACGGTGTTCAGCTTGCAGCAACGGGCACGGTCGGCGGCGCTTTCAGTGCGACAGCGGCAGGTGGGACGCAACTCCCCGCAGGCACAGCCTCTACCGGTGTCATCAATATGTCGTTCGATGCTTCGAGGGTGGCACGCACTTCGACAGAAACCCGCCCACGCAACCTGGCAGTGATGTGGTGCATCAAGGCCTGGAACGCGCCGATCAATCAGGGAAGCATTGATGTCGCTGCGTTGTCGGTGCTGGCGCAGCAAGCGACCGAAAGCAATCAAGGCACGGCAAAAGTTGCTACTCAGGTGCAGGCTGATGCAGGTGTGGATGACACGACTATCGTGACGCCGAAAAAGCTTCGTTGGGGGTTTCAGATCCTCAAGGCCGCAAATGGCTACGTCGTTTTTCCAACATGGTTGGGTGGTTTCATCCTTCAGTGGGGCTACGCCTCGATTCCCGCTGTATCAACGGCAGTGCCTTTTACGTTGAGCTTCCCCAATGCCTGTTTGGGTGTTCAATCCACACCGTTCAACGTTTCGGGGGCGGCGGATGTCATTGAGCTTTCAGGCCTGCCTTCGAAAACCGCATTCACAGCCGTCGGCGTCAGCTCCGGTGTTTCGGGAGCACCATTGCAAACAGCCACAAACTTCTTTTGGCTCTCGATTGGACATTAAAGGTGAATGGCATGAAGTACGTGACATTTGATGCCGCAGGCATTCTCGATTCTCGCCTGATTCGTGGCGTCAACGACATTCCCGAAGGCGCGCTCGAAATTGATGAAAGTCTGTGGATGCGTATTACCCAGGAGCTGGACGGTATCTGGAAACTCGATGATGCCGGAGTCATTTCCAAACACGCTCTGCCTGAGCGACAACCCGCGGAATACACCAGCGAGGAAATCGAGTCTCTTCGTCTGCGCGCATACGCGGACCCCATCACAGGTTCGGATCGGTTTTTTGCCGAAGCGCAACGGATGGAAGCCATGGGTGAAACTGGCTGGGAGGCTATCCGCGCCGCTGGAGTACTCAGGTTCAATGAAATCCAGCAGGAGTTTCCATGGGGGACTTCCTCCGCTCAGGTAACTCAATAGACGCCCCGTACCCCGGGGCGTTTTCTTTGACGCCCAATTCATTCAACACCCGCCAAGCCCCTCCCAACGAGGGGCTTTCCCGTTTATGGAGAAACGAAAAATGGCAACCCGCCAAACCTACACCGTGCTCGTTCCATTCCCCACCGGGGGTGGTCACTGGTCGAGCGTCGGCCAGGAACTCGATCTGCTCGACGTCGAAGCCAGCGCATTGCACAGCGCCGGTCGACTGGAGCTGAAAACATCTACCACCAAGGCCGTGAAGGCCGCTGCCAAGAAGGCTGACTGACTATGGCTGAGGTTCTGAACTTCGAGCACAACGGCATTACCGTCAATGCCACCGAATCCCCCGAGGCCATGGGTGGCCTGGGCGACAACGTCATCGGTCTGGTCGGCACCGCGCCGAAAGCCGATCCGCTGATTCCGCGTAACGCACCGTTTCGCATCAACAGCTTCACCACCCACGCGCTGCTCGATCCGACTGGCTCGGAAGAGGGCACCCTGTACCACGCCGTCTACCAGATCCTCAAAGTGGTCAAGGTGCCGGTGTACGTGGTGATCGTCGAAGCGGGCGCGACCCCGGCCGATACCGTCAACGCCGTGATCGGCGGTGTTGAACCGGCCACCGGCCGCAAGCTTGGTCTGGCCGCATTGGGAAGCGTCCCGGAAGACCTGACCATCATCGGCGCGCCGGGTTTCACCGGCACCAAGGCTGTGGCCAGCGAGTTCGCCTCGTTCGGCAAGCGCATCAAGGCCCGTGTGGTGCTGGACGGCAAGGACGCTTCGGTCGCCGATCAGGTGCTGTACAGCCAGGAGCTGGGCGGTGCGGATCTGGGTTTCGACCGTTGCCTGGTGGTGCACAACATGCCGGCCGTGTACTCGAAAGCGGCGAAGAAAAACGTGTTCCTCGCGCCATCCAGTCTGGCGATTGCCGCGCTGGCCAAGGTCAAGCAATGGGAAAGCGCGGGCAACCAGGTGACCTACGCCGAAGACGTGTCGCGGGTCGTGGAATACAACATCCTCGACACCTCCACCGAAGGCGATCTGCTCAACCGCTACGGCGTCAGCTACTACGCCCGCACCATCCTTGGCGGCTTCTCGCTGCTGGGCAACCGTTCGATCACCGGCAAGTTCATCAGCTACGTCGGTCTGGAAGACGCGATCAGCCGCAAGCTGGTGAAGGCCGGCCAGAAAGCCATGGCGAAGAACCTGACCAAGTCGTTCATGGATCAGGAAGTCAAACGCATCAACGACTGGCTGCAAACCCTGGTCGCCGACGAAACCATTCCCGGCGGCAGCGTGTATCTGCACCCGGAACTCAACAGCGTCGAGAAGTACAAGAACGGCACCTGGTACGTGGTCATCGACTACGGCCGCTACGCGCCGAACGAACACATGGTTTATCAACTCAACGCCCGCGATGAAATCATCGAGCAGTTCCTGGAGGACGTTCTCTAATGTTTACCAACCGCGTAAGACAGGCCATCGCGGCCACCCTGCAAGGCCTGCCGTTGTCGGCAACCGTGGAGGAATTCACTCCGCCGAAAATCGATTTCGACATGGAAAGCATGACGGGCGGTCGCTTCATCGTCGAGGAAATGGCCAAGAGCGCCAAGGCGCTGAATGCCACGCTCAAGCTGCAAGGCACCGGCGCTGAAGTGCTGCTGGCGATGGGCGTGAAACTGGGCGACGACATTCTGCTGAACGTGCGTGAAGCCGGTCAGGATCAGGACGGCAACACCTGGTTCACCTATCACACCATTGGCGGCAAGCTCAAAACCATGGGTGAAGAAGCAATCAAAATGGGTGGCAAAGCCCTGACGACGCTTGAGTTTTCCTGCCGCACCTACAACCGCCTGGAAAACGGCGTGCCGGTGATCGACATCGACGTGCGCACCCAGAAGTTCGTGCTCAACGGCGTCGACATCCTCGGTGATGCCCGTCGTGCGGTGCTGATGCCGTAAGCCTTTCGGCAGATCAGGCACAAAACCTGTGGGCGTTCATGCCCACAGGAATCTTCAAGAACACCCAAGGAATTCCTTTCATGTCGTGGATGCCACCCAAGCATGTTCTGTTGTCGCCGATCACCGGTGACGACGGCTCGCAGATCGAATCGATCCAGCTCAAGCCGCTGTTCTACGCCGCCCAGAAAGAAGCGCTGGAACGCGCAGGCGACGATGAAGACGACCAGTTCTTCGAACTGGCGCTGCTGGCCACCGGCTTGTCGGTCAAGGAACTCGACCAGCTCAAGCGCCCGGACTACGTGACCATCGCGCAGTACGTGCACGAATTCTCGACCCGTCCGGCGTCGTTCTTTCTCGACCAGGTCGAAGACGCGGAACATTCCGATGATCCCGATCAGGTGCAACTGCTGTTGCCGCTCGCCGTCACCGGCCGCACCGTGACTTCGCTGAGTCTGGAAATGCCGGCGCTGCGGGCCACCAAAGTGATGAAGAAACTGAAAACGGCCAAGGAACGCGCCGAGTTCATCACCGCCCATTGCACCGGCCTGATGATCCCCGATCTGGCCCTGTTGAGCGTGCCGGACTGGACGCAATTGCAGGTGCGTATCGACGATTTTTTAAACCAGCCGGCGGCCTTCTTTCAGAACGCGACATCGAAGTAATCCTCGATATCGTGCCGCTCATTTACCCGGTAAGTGAGGCGGAAATTCTGGAGTGGGACGCCGAAAAGGCGTTGCGCCGCTACGACATAGCGATCACTCGCCTTGGCGTGAAAAAGGAGTAGAGCGGCATGGCAGACACATCGTTTTCGCTGATGTACGCCGCGCAAACCGGCGGCGCAGGTTCCGGTTTGTCGGCAGGGGGATCGGCCACGGACAGCCTGATCAAACCACTGTCCGAACTGAAAGAGGCGCTGCTCACGGCCAGCCTGGACATCCGCAGTCTGGTGCGTGAACAGATCAAACTCGGCGCCGTTGTCCTGGGGCTGAACACGGCCATGGCATCGTTCAAGGTGCCAGTTGTAACTGCCGCGCCGGCGGCAGGCGGCGAGAGCAAGTCAAAGCTCAAGGCTGAGATTGAACAACGCTCGCCGCCGGCCTACCTGCAATCGGACATGGCCCTGGAAACCGCCATGGCCCAGCTCAAGCAGGTTCAAGGCCTGAGTGGCGACCTCGACACGCTGTCGAAAGCCAACCTCAAACTGGCCACCGACAAACGGGTTGCCGGCAGTGGGGCGACGGTCGTGGATCTGGTGCAGGTCGAGGTCGCGGCTGGCAGATCCGGGATTGGCGCCGGTCTCAAGGGCGCCGACAAGGAACAAGTGCTGCTGGACTTTGCCCAGGATGCAGCGGTCAATGCGTCGGCGTTCGGCATCAGCCTGAAGTCGGCCGGTGAAATGCTGTCGGCCTGGCAAGTTTCGATGAAACTGGATCGCGCTCAAGGTCAACTGCTGGCCGATGCGACTCAGCAACTGGGCAACAGCGGACTGAATGCGACGGCTGCCGATATCGGTTCGGTCGTGCAGCAATCCGGCGAGTCGGCCGTTGCAGCGGGGATTCTGCCCGAGCAGTTGGCGGCGCTGTCAGCCGCGTTGCTCAACGCTGACGTCGACAAGGCCGGGGCCGGGGCAGCGGTGAAAAGCATCAGCGCAGCCCTGGGCAAAGGCACCCAAGGCTCGGCGGCCGAGCAGTCGGCGTGGAAGGCGTTGGGGCTTGATCCCGGCAAGCTGACCGAAAACGTACCGGACAACCTTGTCAAAGCGTTGGCGACATTGAAGCAACAACCGGCAGAGCAGCAAGCGGCGCTGGTCAAGACACTTTTCAGTGGCGACGACGGTGTACGCAAACTGCTGGCGAAACCTGAAGACCTGCAAAAAGCATTTGCGCTGGTCGCTCCGGCCAAACTGGAAGGAACGTCGACGCTTGTGTCCTCGCAAGCAGCCCAGAGCAGCCTGGCATCGTCATTCGCGGGTCTGGGAGGTGTGCGTCAGTGGATGGGCAAACCCGGCGAGGCACAGACGCCAATTTCATTGCTCAAGCCCGATGATCCACTGACACCGGCATACAGCGGCGCGATTGAACGCAGCGCCGAGCCTGCGGGCAAAGACCCGCAGCGAAGCTGGAACGCGTTCGATGCCAGTCTCAATCGTCTGATCACGGCGTTGGCGCCGGATGCGACCGGCACGCTGGACTCGCTGACGAATATGACCAATGGCGTGGCCGATATGGCTGAAGCCCATCCCAAGACCTCGACGGCATTGGCCCTTGCGGGCGCTGGACTGTCGGCCATCGTAGTCGCGGTGATGGCCAAGGCATTCGGCAATTTCACCGACAAACTGCTCAAGGGCGTCGCTTCAAAATTGCCGTTCGGTCTTGGCGGTCTGATTGCCGATATTGGAGACCCGAAAGCGAAGAAAACGTCCGCCGGAGATAGCGCGGGCCATGACTGTTGCTGCTGCAAACCGCTGGGTGGCGGGACAGGCGGCAAGCTCAAGCCTCGCCAGTCAAGCATCAGGGCTCGAGTCGGACGTGAAAAAATCGGTCGGGTGACCCCTCGGGCACCACGGATCAGTGCACCGTCGGCACCGCTCGCGCCGCCGACTCGACCCGTTTTGCCCCTCATGTCCGGCACGCCCATACCGGGAACCATGACGGCATTTGCAGGCTCATCAGCCGTCAGTTCTGCACCGGCCGCTCCACTGTCCGGTTCTTACGCCAGGGCAGGCAGACTGCTTGCCAGACGGGCACCGCCGCTGCGGTTGCTCAGCGCCGGATACGAAATGGTCACCGGCGTCATGAAGGGCGATAAGCGTGCCGTCGTGTCGTCGGGTGCATCGTTAGCGGGGTCGTCTGCCGGTGCCGCTGTCGGTGCTGCACTGGGTACGTTGATTCTGCCGGGTGTGGGCACCATGGTCGGCGGCTGGCTGGGGAGCATGGCGGGCGGGGCCATCGGTGATTCCCTGGGCGACAAGCTAGGGAAACAAGTCGATCGTCTCGGCACTCCTGCACAGGTCAGTAAAGACCTGATCGCGACCTCGGCGACCTCCACGATCCCCGCGGCACTTGCCACCACAGCCTCTACAGCCGCGAGCCAGCCTGTCACGTTCAACTCCACCATCCACATTAACGGTCAGGATCAGGGCAGCGCCCAGGCACTGGCTAATCTGGTGGTGCAGACAACGATGAGCCAGTTGGGCCAGATCATGCCGACCAATCCGCTCGCCACACGACGTGACGCAGCCCTGACCGATGGAGTCGCCACATGAAACAACAAATGGCACTGGGCAGTTTCATCTTCGGTTTGTCCCGGGATTTTGCCTACAGCACGCTGGCGCGAAAGTCCGAGGGTGGCTGGACCGAGTTGCAGATCCTCAACAGCAAACCCAGATCCCATCAGACAGGGCAGAAGCCTGAAACCCTGACCATCTCCGGCACCTCGATGTACGCCGTGGGGATGGAACGGCTCGATGAACTGCGTGCGCTGCAAGCACTGCGTGCACCGTTGCCGTTGATTGACGGCATTGGCCGCAACTGGGGTTTGTGGCGGATCAACAGCATCGACGAAAACCAGAGCGAGGTCATCGATGACGGCACCGCGATGGTGATCAAGTGGGTCATCGGATTGTCGGAGTTCAACAATGCGTAAGGTACGAAGCGTGGCCGGTGACTCGGTGAATCTGTTGCTGTACCGCGAAACCGGTCGCAGCGATGACAGCGCCGAAGAAGCCCTGTGGACACTCAACCCGACCCTGGCCGAGCACGGCCCGATCCTGCCGGCAGGTGTCTGGGTGACGCTGCCGGAACTCGACAGCAGGCCCGCCGCAATCAAACCGGTTCTGGCCTGGGATTAAGGAGGCTGCATGGCACAGGGATTTACGCCGGCGATCGAAATCTACGGCGCCCACAAGGACCTGCTGAACCAGCGCCTGATCAGTTGGGAACACATCGATGCCGCCGGCATGGAGTCCGATCAACTGACGCTGGTGCTCGATCTGGAAGGCCTTGAAGGCTTGCCGACCCTGGGCGGAACCATCGGCCTGCGGGTGGGCTATCTGGAGACCGGACTGGTGGAAAAGGGCCAGTTCAAGGTGACCCGACTGACGCCGACGCTGTTCCCGCTGCGCCTGACGCTGGTCGCGACCGCCGCACCTTTCAGCGGCAAGGACGAGACCCGATTCAAGGAACGGCGCACGGCCAGTCATGGCCCTACAACCCTTGGCGGACTGTTTCGCGAGCTGGTCTCGAGACACGGATTCTCGCCGCGCGTCGACCCCGAACTGGCGCTGATCAGGATCGCCCATGTCGACCAGTCGAACGAAACCGACATGGGCTTCATCACACGCCTGGCGAAAAAGTACGACGCGGTGGCCAAACCGTTCAACGACCTCTACGTACTGGCGAAACCGGCGCAACTGAAAAACCTGTCGGGACAGGTCATACCGGACGTCAGGCTGTCGGTCACCCACAACAATCGACCGGGCGATCACGCCTTCATCAGCGCCACGCTGGAAGAAACCGCCCGAACCCAGAATCAGGGTTGCAAAACCTCCTTTTGGGACAGTGCGCTCGGCAAACTGCGCGAAGTGGTCACCGGTTCCGAACCCTACAAGGTCATCCGCCAGAGACTGGCCAGCGAAGAAGAAGCCAAAGCCATCGGCGAGGCCGAAGTGCGCAAGATGCTGCGCGAGAAATACAAGCTGAAGGTCACCTGTCCGGGCGATCCGTTGCTGGCGGCCGAAGGTCTGCTGGTGCTCGACGATACCTGGCCGGATTTCATGCGCGGGCGCTGGTCGATTGAAAAGGTCACGGCCAGCGGCAAGCGCGAGGAAAGCTATCGCTGTCTGATCGAAGCAAACGGCCGGGATCCCGAGGCAAAAGCCAGGGACTGATCCCCCGATCTCACCGCCACACACCTCACTGTGGCCACTCACACATCCTGGAACGCTCCCCATGAAGATCTCCCCGATCCTCACGCAGCTGCGTGCGCAATGCCCAAGCCTTGCCGGCCATATCGCGACAGGTGTCGACCTGGTGCTTCTGCAAGGCGACCCGAATCTGCCGATGCCCTCGGCCCATGTTTTACCGCTGGCTGACGTAGCCAGCGCCAGCACCGCACAGAACTCCCTCAGCCAGCCGATCCGCGACCGCTTCGAAATCATCCTGGTACTGGATGCCACGGACGCCACAAAAGCGCTGGATCTGTTGCACGACCTGCGCGCCGAACTGTGGCGTGCGCTGGTGGGGTTCAAACCCGATTCCAACTACAGCGCCATCGTTTACGACGGCGGCGAAACGGTCTCGATCAACAGCAGCCGCGCGTTCTACCGGCTGCGCTTTTTTGCCGAGTTCCAGCTGGGCCGCAATCTGCCAAGTCAGCCTGCGGAGAGCTGGCACGAACGCGAACTGGACGGTTTGTCGTCCTTTACCGGGGCCACCGTGCGGGTTGATGCGATCGACCCGGCCGACCCCAACCTGAAACGCCCGGGCCCTGACGGGCGCGTGGAACTGACTTTCTCTGGAGACGTAACCCCATGAGCAACCGCATCACCGTAGTGCCGGCCGCCGGCCGTGCCGTGCCGGACCCGGAAGCAGGCGACCTGCTGCCACTGGAAGGCCGTGAAGTGCTGGACAGCGCCTGGTGGCGCCGGCGTCTGGCCGACGGCGATATCACCCTCAAAACCGCAACAGCTAAACAAAAGGGAGCCAAATAATGGCGATCGGATTCAGCAACATCCCTGCGGACATTCGTGTACCGCTGTTCTATGCCGAAATGGACAACTCGGCCGCCAATAGCGCGACCTCGTCCATGCGTCGCCTGATCGTGGCGCAGGTCAACGACGACATCGCTCCGGGCGAAGTCGGCAAACTGGTGCTGGTTTCCAGCGTGGCGCTGGCCAAGAGCATTGGTGGCCAGGGCTCGATGCTCGCGTCCATGTACGAAACCTTCCGCAAGGCTGACCCGATCGGCGAGATCTGGTGCCTGCCGCTGCACAACGCTACCGGCGCCATCGCCAAAGGCGTCGTGACCCTGACCGGCACCGCGACCCAGGCTGGCGTGCTCAACCTGTATGTCGGCGGCGTCCGCGTACAGGCCACCATCGCCAACGGCGCCACCGCTGCACAGGCTGCAACTGCTTTGGCGCAGAAGGTCAACGCCACCGCCGATCTGCCGGTGAGCGCGACGGTCGCAGAGGGTGTGGTAACGCTCAACGCCAAATGGACTGGCGACAGCGGTAACGACATCAGTCTGCAATTCAATCGCCTGGGCAAGAGCAACGGCGAAGAAACGCCGGCCGGCCTGGTCACCGCGATCACGCCGATGATCGGTGGCGTCGGCGTGCCGGATCAGGTGGCAGCGGTTGCTGCGCTGGGTGACGAGCCGTTCGAGTTTATCGCTCTGCCATGGTCCGACCTGGCCACCCTCAACACCTGGCAAGCGGTGATGGACGACAGCACCGGTCGCTGGTCGTGGGCCAAGCAACTGTTCGGTCACGTGTACAGCGCCAAGCGCGGCACCGTCGGCACTCTGGTGGCAGCCGGTCAGGCGCGTAACGACCAGCACGTGACCATTCAGGCGCTGGAGCAGGGCGTTCCGCAACCGGTCTGGGTGCAAGCCGCCGCATTGACTGCGCGCACCGCCGTGTTCATTTCCGCCGACGCCAGCCGTCCGACCCAGAGCGGCAGCCTGCCGGGTGTCGATCCGGCCCCGGCCAGCGAGCGCTTCACCCTGACCGAGCGTCAGTCGCTGCTCAACTACGGCATCGCCACCGCGTACTACGAAGGCGGCTACGTGCGCATCCAGCGCTCGATCACCACCTACCAGAAGAACGCCTACGGCCAGGCTGATAACTCGTACCTGGACAGCGAAACCATGCACCAGTCGGCGTTCATCGTGCGTCGTCTGCAAAGCGTGATCACCAGCAAATACGGTCGCCACAAACTGGCCTCCGACGGCACCCGCTTCGGCGCCGGCCAGCCGATCGTCACGCCGGCAACCATTCGCGGTGAGCTGATCGCCCAGTACGCCAAGCTCGAACTCGAAGGCCACGTGGAAAACGCCGAGCTGTTCGCCGAGCACCTGATCGTCGAGCGCGACGTGCAGGACCCGAGCCGCGTGAACGTGCTGTTCCCGCCGGATTACATCAACGGTCTGCGCGTGTTCGCACTGCTCAACCAGTTCCGTCTGCAGTACGACGACGTCGCCTGATCGGCGCGTTTGACACTGTGATTTCAGCCCACCTTGCGTGGGCTTTTTATTTGAAGGGAGTAACACCATGGGTCAACTGATTGCAGGCACCTGCTACGTCAAGGTCGACGGTGCACAACTGACTATCAATGGCGGCTGCGAAGCCCCGCTGATGGCCGTCAAACGCGAAACCGTCGTGCCGGGTTTCTACAAGGAAACCGACGTCGCGCCGTCGTTCAAGGTGACCGCGCTGCACACCGCCGACTTCCCGCTGAAGAAGCTGATCGAAGGCACCGATATCACCGTCACCTGCGAATTCAGCAACGGCAAAGTCTACGTACTGGCCGGTGCCTACCTGGTCGAAGAGCCAGTCTCCAAAGGCGATGACGCCACCATCGAACTGAAATTCGAAGGCATCAAGGGGACCTGGCAATGAGCGGCGCCGTGAAGCTTCAAGTTGCGATCGAAGCTCACGGCGAGCCCCTGACCGAACTCGTCCTGCGCCGTCCGACGGTGCAGGAGGTGCGAGCGATCAAGGCGCTGCCGTACAAGATCGACAAGAGCGAAGAGGTCAGCCTCGACATGGACGTGGCGGCCAAATACATCGCCGTGTGCGCCGGCATTCCGCCGTCGTCGGTCAACCAGCTGGACCTGGCTGACCTCAACGCGCTGAGCTGGGCCGTTGCAGGTTTTTTCATGAGTGCGGCGTCGGAACCATCACCGACCTGATTTCGGTCGCCTATGACCTGGCCTGGTTCTGGAAGGTTGACCCCGAACAGATGATGGCCAGGCCACTGGATGTGCTTCGCGAATCGCTGGAGCACGCGCAACGGATCAATGCGATGCAGCAGGTGCAGTGATGGGTAATACACAATTGAGCCTGATCCCGCAGAACTTCCCCGTCACGGTCAACATGCTCGTGGTGCTCAAGGGCGCCGAGAAAATGGAGGCCGAGATGAAGGGGCTGCGCGGCAAGGTCGCAGCATTCAAGAAAAGCATGGAAGACAGCGGCCTGGAGCCGCTGGATGTCGCCGGATTCATTTCCGAAGGTGGCCTGCTCAAGCCGTTTCAAGACGGCATCAAGAAGGCCATCGAAGCGCAGGATGCGCTGGCGAAGAAAGTCCGGGCGAACAAGGGGCTGAAAGTGCCCAAGGTTGTGCACGGAGAAACCTCGGCCAACCTTGAGAAGTTCAACAAGGCACTGGACAAGGTATCGCTGAAGATCGGTCAGGCGCTGTTGCCGGCAGTCAACAGCATCGTCACCGCTATCACGCCGGTGATCACCTCGATTGGTCAGTTCCTCGCGAACAATCCGTACCTCGTCGAGGGACTGGCTGCCGCGGCGGTGGCGTTCACGGTGGTGACGGTCGGTGCAATGGGGCTCGTCGCAGTGCTGGGCATCCTGGCTTCACCGATCGGCCTTGTTGCTGCGGCCATCGCCGGGGCTGTGGCGCTGATTGTGATTGGTGCGCGCCTGATCACCAACAACTGGTCTTCGATTTCCGGGGTCTTCAGCAAAATGTGGGCGTTCACCCGTGAGGCCTTCGATAGCGGAGTCACATCCGTGAAGGAGGGACTGGCTTCGATGGGCGCCTCTGTCGGCAAAACGTGGGATGAGACAGTTGAGCTGTTCTCTGCGGGCGTCGACACCGTCACGAAGTTCTTCGACGAGACCGTGGCGAGCGCGACGGCGGGTATCGAGGCACTCAGTACGAAGTTCTCTTTCTCGCCTCGCGAGGTGATGGACAAGGCGCTGGCAACCGCCGGTACAGTCATCAGTGACTTCTTTGACAGTACGATCGCCAGGACGAAGGCGGGTATCGAAGCACTCAGTGCGAAGTTCTCTTTCTCGCCTCGCGAGGTGATGGACAAGGCGCTGAAAACCGCCAGTACGGTCGTCAGTGATTTCTGGGACAGTGCGGTCGCCAATGCAACGACCGGCATCGAAAAACTCAAGGCCTCGTTCTCGTTTTCGCCCCGTGAAGTGCTGAGCCAGGCGCTGGCCACTGCCAGTGGTGTGGTCGGTGATTTTTACAACGGCGTGGTAGCCAGCGCAGGGGCGGGTGTGGAGTCGCTCAAGGCGCGGTTCAGTTGGTCGCCGATCCAGACCATCAACGAAGCCTGGCAGCCGGTCACTGATGTGTTCTCGGCGCTGCGGGATGTCGTTGGGGCTTCCATGGCCTCGTTGCAGGACAGCTTGCGCCGAGTGTTCGACGTCTTGCCTGTGGAGTCCGCAACGGCGGCCTGGGGTGGCGTGACAGGCTACTTTTCCGGTTTGTGGGCATCGTTGACCACGGATGCGCAATCGGTGAAGGGTGTGTTCGGTGACCTTTTCGGCCAGTCTCCGCTGGACTCGATCAAACAGAAGTGGGAGCCCGTCATCGTCTGGTTCAGTGATATGTGGACGAGGCTGCAGAGCATCTTCGGACAGGTCAAGGAACTGCTGGGTGGCCATTTCTCCGGATTCTTCGAAACCGTAACCGGCAGCGCTGCGACACCTGCGGGGGCGGCCGGGTTGAACAGTCCGTTGCCACAGTCCTCCAGCGCCCTGATCCAGCAAAGTGCCGCCAACAGCCGCACGCAACTCGAAGGCGGCCTGACGGTGCGCTTCGAAAATGCGCCGGCCGGGCTGCGTACCGATCAACCGCAAACCAATCAGCCGGGCCTGGCGCTGTCTTCGCGCATCGGCTATCGCTCGCTGTCCATGGGAGGTTCCAATGAACTGGCGTGACCGTTTGGTGCCGGCGTCCTTTCGTGGGGTCGGTTTTTGGGTCGATCAGGCGAAAACCCCGGTCGGCCGCAACGGGCAATTACACGAATATCCGCAACGCGACCTGCCGTTTTTCGAGGATCTCGGCCAGCAGGCCAAGACCCACGACCTGACGGCTTTCATCGTCGGCCCCGATTGCCTCGAGCAGCGCGACAAGCTGCTCAAGGCGCTGGAGCAAGGCAGCGGCGAACTGGTGCATCCGTGGCTGGGGCGCCTGCAGGTCAAGGTCGGCGAATGCGACATGACCCACACCCGCCAGGATGGCGGGCTGGTGACTTTCGCACTGAAGTTCTACCCCGACCGTCCTTTGCCGTTTCCGACCGCCACCGTCAGCACGCAGAAGGTGCTTCTGGCCAAGGCTGATACCTTGCTGGGTTCTGCGGTGGCACGTTTCGAACAGGCCATGACCCTGATCAAGGCTGCGCGGATCGGCATCGCCAATCTGCGCAATAGCCTCACCGGGGTCTATGACGTGATCAAGGAACAGCTCAAGCCACTGATCGAGCAGTACAAAGAGATCACCGAGCTGGTCAAGGCCGTCAAGGAACTGCCCAAGGAAGTGGCGGCGGAGTTCAAGGGGCTGCTGGGCGATATCAAGGAGCTGAAGGCGTTTGCGAAGGAGGGCTATCGTGGCGTGATTGCCGACGTGTCCCAACAGATCGAAGCCATCCGCAAGGCCGATGCGCCGAAACTCACCACCGGCAAGGACACCACGGCAGCGGCGCAGGCCATGGCCGATCTGGTGCAGGACACGCTGATCGTGAAAGTGGCGCAGTGGGTCGCCTCGATGCCGGTGGCTTCGACACCGGTGAAACTGACGTCGACGCCCACGGTGGCGCAACAGGCGATTCAACCGGTTACCCGCCAGGAAGTGCCGGTCACCGACGATCTGCAACTGCTGCAAAAAGAGCTGGTCGAGGCGCTCCAGCTGGCGCAGAACAAGGCCGATCCCGCGCACTATCAAGCCATCAGCGATGTGAAGGAAGCGCTGATCGCGCACCTCAAGGCTGTGGCGTCGTCCGGTGTGCGACTGGTCAGCAAGTCGTTTCAGGAAAGCCTGCCGGCGCTGGTCGTGGCCTACAAGCAATTTGCCGATGCGACCCGGGTCACGGAAGTGACCCAGCGCAACGGCATCGCTCATCCGGTGTTCTCACCCAACGATGTGAAAGTCTCCAGGGAGTGAGCCATGGACGAGATGGACAACCACGTCACACTGACGGTCGGCGACATGGAATATGGCGGCTGGAAAAGCGTGGAAATCAGCGCCGATCTGGAGCGCCAGTTCCGCACCTTCAAACTCGATATCACCTGGCAATGGCCGGGACAGACCGTCGATCAGCGGATCAAGGCTGGCGACCCGTGCGAGGTGCGGATCGGCAAGGATCTGGTCCTCACCGGATACGTCTTCAAATCCCCGATCAGCTATGACGGGCGGCAGATCAGCCTGAGTGTCGAGGGCAGTTCCAAGACCCAGGATCTGGTGGATTGTGCGGCGCGAAACATCCCCGGCCAATGGCAGGATCAATCGCTGTTGAACATCGTCCAGGCCCTGGCCGGGGAATACACGCAGTTTGTGGTCAACGAGATTCCCGAGACTGCACGCCTGAGCAAGCACACGATCGTCCCGGGTGAAACGGTGTTTCAGTCGATCGATCGTCTGCTCTCGCTGTACCGGGTGTTTTCCACCGATGACGCCGAAGGTCGACTGGTGCTGGCCAGACCGGGCAGCGGCGGCCGCGCCAGCGATGCGCTGGAGCTGGGCAAGAACATCCTGTCGGCCAACGCGCCGATGGATTACAGCCAGGTGTTCTCCGAATACCGGGTGATCGGCCAGCAAAAGGGCAACGACAAGAAGAGTGGGGCGGCGGTCAGCGAGGTTGAATCCAGTGCGACCGATCTGACATTCAAGCGTCGACGCACCACCATCATCAACGAAGGCTCGCAACTCACGTTCGAACTGGCCCAGCAACGGGCCCAGTGGGAAAGCGCCACGCGCATGGGCCGGGCGCTGACCACCACCTATCAGGTGCAGGGCTGGCGCCAGTCCAACGGCGATCTGTGGCGCCACAACACGCTGGTGAAGGTCAAGGATCCGGTACTCGGGTTCGATGAAGACATGCTGATTTCCAAGGTCACGTACTCGTTGTCGGCGCAAGGCTCGGTGACCACCCTGCAAGTGGCGCCGCCGCATACCTTCGACGCCAATCCGATCCCACCGAAAAAAGCCTGAGCCGGCACCTCCCTCCAAGGAAACCCTATGAGCCTACTGACACGCCTGCTGGCGCGCGGCACTGTCGTGCTCGCCAGTTCGGCCTCCAAGCTGCAATCGCTGCAAATGCGCCTCACCGCCGGTGAAGTGAACGACGACGTGGAGCACTTCGAACCCTACGGTTTCACCAGCCATCCATTGGCCGGTGCCGAAGGCGTCGTCACGTTTCTCGGCGGTGACCGCTCTCATGCCATCGCCCTGGTGGTCGCTGACCGCCGTTACCGCCTGCAATCGCTGGCGGCCGGCGAGGTGGCGATCTACACCGACGAGGGCGACAAAATCCACTTCAAGCGCGGGCGGATCATCGACATCGAAACCGCCACGCTCAATATCCGCGCAAGTACGGCCGTGAACTTCGACACACCGGTGATCAACCAGACCGGCAAGATCTTGTCCACCGGCGATCAGGTGGCCGGCGGCATCAGCCAGATCAAGCACGTGCACGTCGGCGTGCAGGCCGGTAGCGGCCAGACCGGTGCGCCGGCGGGAGGCCAGTGATGTTTATCAGTCAAAACCTGCACGCCGCGCTGACTCGCGCGGTGTTGATCAGCCTTTTTACCTGGCGCCGCGCTGCCGACGACGATGCCCTCGACGACGAGGAACGTTACGGCTGGTGGGGCGACACTTTTCCCACCGTGGCCAATGACCGCATCGGTTCGCGGCTGTGGCTGCTGCGTCGGGTCAAGCTGACCCGCCAGACACAGATGGACGCCGAGTTCTACGCCCGTGAAGCCTTGCAATGGCTGATCGACGACGGCCATTGCAGCGCCATCGACATCATCAGCGAACGCCTCGACGCCCAGCGCCTGAACCTGCGCACGGTCCTGACCCTGGCCGACGGCGAGCGCCTGGACATCAACCCCGAAAACAGTTGGCAGGTGATCTATGCCGTTTGAAACCCCTTCGCTGCCGGTGCTGATCAAGCGCACCCAAAGCGACCTGGCCGGCGATTCGCTGCGCCAGTCCGATGCGCAAGTCCTGGCCCGCACCCTCGGTGGTGCGGTCTATGGACTGTATGGCTATCTCGATTGGATCGCCGAGCAGATCCTGCCCGATACGGCCGATGAGTCGACCCTGGAACGGATCGCCGCCCTGCGTCTGAACCAGCCGCGCAAATCCGCGCAGGTTGCCACCGGCAGCGTCAGCTTCAGTGCCAGCGCCGGGGCGGTGCTGGATGTCGACACGTTGCTGCAATCGAATGACGGCCGGACTTACCGGGTCACTGCCGCACGCACCACCAGCAACGGCGTCAACAGCACGACCATTGCGGCCCTGGATCCCGGTAGCCAGGGCAATGCCGATGCCGGGCTGACACTGGTGCCGGTGCAACCGATTCTGGGCATTGCCGGTAACAGCTTTACCGTCCTGGCACCCGGGCTGACGGGCGGCATCGCCCGGGAAAGTCTGGAGTCCCTGCGTTCGCGGGTGATCCGCTCCTACCGCCTCATTCCTCACGGCGGTTCGGCCCAGGACTACGAGACATGGGCGCTGGAGTGCCCCGGGATCACCCGGGCATGGTGTCGCGGCAACTTCCTGGGGCCGGGCACGGTCGGCGTATTCGTCATGCGGGACGACGATGCGCAGCCCATCCCCAATGACGAGCAGCTCGCTGAAGTACAGGCCTATATCGAACAGTTGCGGCCGGTGACGGCGGATGTGCGGGTGCTCGCCCCGGTGCAAGTGTTGGTCAGCTACAAGCTGCGCATCACCCCCGATACCAGCGCAGTGCGGGCAGCGATCGAAAGTCAGCTGCGTGACTTGCACAACCGAGAAGCCGGGCTGGGGGAGACCTTGTTGCTCAGCCATATCTCCGAAGCCATCAGCAGTGCGACCGGTGAGACCGACCACTCGCTCACCTCTCCAAAAGCCAACGTGACAGCCGCCAGCAACGAGTTGCTGACCTTTGGAGGTTGCGAATGGCTGTCCTGAGAAATGCCGAGCAATACCGCAGTCAACTGCGCAGCCTGCTGCCCAGTGGTCCGGCCTGGGAACTGGAGCGTCTGCCGGAACTGGGCCAGGTGCTCGATGGCATCGCTGCGGAGCTGGCACGACTGGATGCGCGCGCCATCGTCCTGCTGAACGAGATGGATCCGGCTGGCGTCAGCGAGCTGGTGCCGGACTGGGAACGGGTCATGAACCTGCCGGATCCGTGCCTTGGCGCTACGCCCCTGTACGACGATCGACGCCTTGCCGTACGCCGGCGATTGCTGGCGGTGGGCGGACAGACGGCCGCGTATTTCATTCAGATCGCTCGCAGCCAGGGCTATCCGGACGCCACCGTCACCGAACTTCGGGCACCCCGCATGGGGCGCTCAAGGTTTGGTCAGGCGCATTTCGGGACCTGGAAGGCGCAGTTCATGTGGGTACTCAACACCGGTGGGCGCCTGTCGCTGGGCCGTCGTTATGGCGCCAGTTACTGGGGCGAACGTTTTGGCATGAACCCGGGCTCTGCCCTGGAATGCCTGATTCACCGCAGCGCACCGGCTCATACGCAGGTGCAGATCAATTATGACTAAGGAATGAATAATGGATTATCCAAAGAGTGTGCCCAGCGTTGGACTGGTCAATGGCAAGTTTGTCGATGAAAACCCGGTGGCGGGAACGCCCGGTTCGCTGATTCCGGCGATCTGGGGCAACTCCGTCACCGATGAATTGCTGGGCGTGATCAAGGGCGCCGGTGTGACTCCCGACGAAGTCGATCTGGGGCAACTGTTGCTGGCTGTGCGCAGGATCAATCAGACCGGGCTGGTCGATTACGCGATGGACACGGGCACAGCCAATGCCTATCGCGCCAACTATGCGCCGGTCGTTCTCAATGTGGTGGACGGGTTGGTGCTGCGTTTCAAGGCCCTCAATGCCAACACCGGTGCCAGTACCTTCTCGGCCAACGGACTGGCGGCCAAACCGATTGTCGGGGTTGACCACAACGCGGTTCAGGAAGGGGAGATCACGGCATCCGGCGACGTGTGGGTGCAGTGGAACAGCACCATTGCCGGTGGCGTATGGGTGATGATCGCGAGCACCGGCATGGTCAAACAGACCGGCAGTGACATTGGTGATATCAAAACCGTAGCCACGGCAGAGCCGCCCAAGGGATGGCTCAAATGTAATGGTGACATTGTTTCCCGCACGCAATATGCGGCGCTCTTTGCGGCGATCGGCACGCGATTCGGGGCCGGTAATGGCAGCACGACTTTTGCCCTGCCGGATCTGCGCGGCGAGTTCGTGCGGGGCTGGGACGATGGTCGCAAGGTCGATAATGCTCGAGTTCTGGGCAGTGCCCAGGCCGGTCATAACCTTTCGCATACCCACGGCGCTTCGGCGGCGGCGGCAGGGGCGCATGCCCACGGTGCTTCGGCGTCCGTTGCCGGCAATCACGCCCACTCCGGTATCACCAATGAGTCCGGGGATCACCAGCACGGCATTCTGGCTTCGGGTAACAACACTTCCTATGGCCGTCAGGGTACGGGCAGTGGCCCTGGTGACTATGCCGCCGTCACGGCTCCAGGCGGTAATCACGCGCACGGTCTCTATATCAACGCGGCCGGTGATCACTCGCACGCGATCACGGTCAACGCTGTGGGTGATCACACCCACGCGGTGACGATCGCTGCAGACGGGGGCAATGAAGCACGCCCACGAAACGTCGCGCTGCTTTACGTCATCAAGTACTGAACCGGGTACCGCAGGCAGCACAGTGCGTGCCTGCGGATCACTTCGGTTTCGCCTTTCCATTTGTCAGTCACGGGAGCGAACGACGGTACTCCTGAAAATTCTGGCAAAAAATGGCTGGCTGGCATCAGCCTGCAGCCATGGTTCAATCGGAGCATCCAGGGAGGACCGAGCATTATGCAAATTACTGAAGACAACCTACTCAACATCATGCCCAACGCCCGCCGCCAAGCGGGCGTTTTTGTTTCACCGCTCAACGACGCCATGGCCCGCCATCGCATCGATACACCGAAACGCATCGCTACGTTTCTCGCTCAGATCGGACACGAGTCCGGGCAATTGCAGTACGTACGTGAGCTGGGCAACAACCAGTACCTGAGCAAATACGACACCGGTACGCTGGCCTTGCGCCTGGGCAACACGCCCGAGGCTGACGGCGACGGGCAGAAGTATCGCGGGCGCGGGCTGATCCAGATCACCGGGCGCAGCAATTATCGTCAGTGCAGTCTCGGACTTTTCGGTGACGAGCGCCTGCTGGCCTTGCCTGAGTTGCTCGAACAACCGCAATGGGCGGCGGAGTCCGCGGCGTGGTTCTGGGAGAAGAATGGCTTGAACGAACTGGCGGATCAGGATCAGTTCAACAGCATTACCCGGCGGATCAACGGCGGGTTGAACGGCTTGCAGGATCGCCTCGACATCTGGGCGCGGGCGAGGGCGGTGTTATGCCAGCCTTCGGTCTGAAGTTCTGGTGTGTCATCGGCGCTTTGCTGCTGGCCGGTGGTTTGGCGACGCTGGCCTGGCAGGTCCAGGACTGGCGCTACGAAGGGCGGCTGGCCGAGCAGGCCCGGCTGCATGCCGAAGCCCTCAATCAATTGACTCTGACCGCCGCCACAGCGCAACAGGCCGAGCAGGACAAGCGCCTGGCCCTGGAGCAACGGCTCACGGCCAGTGAACAAACCCATTATCGAGCACTGAACGATGCCCAACGTGATCAGGATCGCCTGCGCGATCGTCTTGCCACTGCTGATCTGCGCCTGTCAGTCCTCATCGACGCAGGCGACGCTGCCCAAGGCTGCGGTGTGCCAGCCACCTCCGGCGCCGGCGGCGTGGATCATGCAGCCGTACGCGCCCGACTTGACCCGGCGCATGCTCGACGAATTGTCGCCATCACCGGCGAAGGCGACCGCGGACTGATTGCCTTGCAGGCCTGTCAGGCCTATATCAGAGCGCTGGCGCCTGCACATTTTGAATAAGCTTGTGTATTGAAAGCGCAACCGGCTCGTGTACGGTGGTACCCATTCCATCCGATCCGGAGCGCGCCGTGAAAGAAATCACCCAACTGGCGGCCGAACTTGGCCGACGTCTGCAATTGCTCAATGCCCACGTCACGACGGCCGAGTCCTGCACCGGTGGCGGGATTGCCGAAGCCATCACCCGCATTCCGGGGAGTTCGGCGTGGTTTGAGGCGGGTTACGTGACCTATTCCAACCGCCAGAAAACCCAGCAGCTGAATGTACCGATGGAGCTGTTCGGCACCGTGGGCGCGGTCAGTCGCGAAGTGGTCGAGGCCAT
The DNA here is from genome assembly GCF_039695385.1 of Pseudomonas sp. 9.2(2024). Lineage (NCBI taxonomy): Bacteria > Pseudomonadati > Pseudomonadota > Gammaproteobacteria > Pseudomonadales > Pseudomonadaceae > Pseudomonas > Pseudomonas sp. 9.2(2024). The sequence goes on from NZ_CP155585.1 coordinate 1,596,837, forward strand.
GGTGCGCGGCGCCCGGGAAAAAAGCCTGGCGCGGTTTGCCGTGGCGGTCAGCGGCGTGGCCGGGCCGGACGGTGGTTCGCCGAACAAACCGGTGGGCACCGTCTGGCTGGCGTGGGGTGTGGGCGACACGGTTTCCAGCGAGGTCCAGCACTTCCCCGGCAACCGCGACGAAGTCCGCCGACAAACGGTGAAGGCCGCGCTAGAGGGCTTGCTGCGACTAGCGGCACGAGAAATCGAAAATCAGGGGTAGGCGATCCGTGAACGCTGTGGAATAATACTGGCTACTTATACAGGTGTTGGCCGTCAGGCCTTATTGATTACGTGAGGACTTTAATGGACGACAACAAGAAGAAAGCCTTGGCTGCGGCCCTGGGTCAGATCGAACGTCAATTCGGCAAGGGTGCCGTAATGCGTATGGGCGATCAGGACCGTCAGGCGATCCCGGCCATTTCCACCGGCTCTCTGGGTCTGGACATCGCACTCGGCATCGGCGGCCTGCCAAAAGGCCGTATCGTTGAAATCTACGGTCCTGAATCTTCCGGTAAAACCACACTGACGCTGTCCGTGATCGCCCAGGCTCAAAAAGCCGGTGCGACCTGCGCCTTCGTCGACGCCGAGCACGCCCTCGACCCTGAGTACGCCGGCAAGCTGGGCGTCAACGTCGACGACCTGCTGGTTTCCCAGCCGGACACCGGCGAACAGGCCCTGGAAATCACCGACATGCTGGTGCGCTCCAACGCCGTTGACGTGATCATCGTCGACTCCGTGGCCGCACTGGTGCCAAAGGCTGAAATCGAAGGCGAAATGGGTGACATGCACGTGGGCCTGCAAGCCCGTCTGATGTCCCAGGCGCTGCGTAAAATCACCGGTAACATCAAGAACGCCAACTGCCTGGTGATCTTCATCAACCAGATCCGCATGAAGATCGGCGTGATGTTCGGCAGCCCGGAAACCACCACCGGTGGTAACGCGCTGAAGTTCTACGCTTCGGTTCGTCTCGACATCCGCCGTACCGGCGCGGTGAAGGAAGGCGACGAAGTGGTCGGCAGCGAAACCCGCGTCAAGGTTGTGAAGAACAAGGTCGCTTCGCCGTTCCGTCAGGCCGAGTTCCAGATTCTCTACGGCAAGGGTATCTACCTGAACGGCGAGATGATCGACCTGGGCGTGCTGCACGGTTTCGTCGAGAAGTCCGGCGCCTGGTATGCCTACGAAGGCACCAAGATCGGTCAGGGCAAGGCCAACTCGGCCAAGTTCCTGGCGGACAATCCGGAAGTCGCGGCCAAGCTCGAGAAGCAACTGCGTGACAAACTGCTGTCGCCAGCCGTGATCGCCGACTCCAAGGCTTCTGCGGTCAAAGAGACCGAAGACGACCTGGCTGACGCTGACATCTGATTGCACCGATGACAACCGCCGTACTCGATACCCTCGTCGCGGTGCGGCGAACCGCCATGGACCTGCTCGCACGCCGCGAGCATGGTCGAGTTGAGCTGACGCGCAAACTGCGTCAGCGTGGCGCTCCCCCCGAGATGATCGAAACAGCCCTCGACCGTTTGACGGAAGAAGGGCTGCTTTCCGAAGCCCGTTATCTTGAAAGCTTTGTTTCCTATCGCGCCCGCTCCGGTTACGGCCCACTGCGGATTCGTGAAGAACTGAGCCAGCGCGGTTTGCAACGCGCCGATATCGAACTCGCCTTGCGCGAGAGCGGTATCAACTGGCAAGAACAGCTAACAGACACGTGGCAACGGAAGTTCTCCGGACAGCTTCCTGGCGATGCCAAGGAACGCGCCAGACAAGGTCGATTCCTGGCGTACCGGGGATTCTCGATGGAGATGATCAACCGCTTGTTCAGCGGCAGAGGGATGGACGATTAAATTGTTCCAGCTTCAGCTCAGCTTCATCTGAAAAATAAAAACGGCCCGCTATTTCGATAGCGGGCCGTTTTTTTTTGCCTTCACGTTACCTTCGACGGTTCGCGAGTGCGTTGCGCGGTTTGGGGTTTTGAGTGGGCCCAGTTTTCCGGCAGGTTGATGTAGTCCACCAGCTCCCGCAGACGCCCGTGATCCCGGGCATTGAAGGCGAATGCCAGGCGCGTCAGGTGGCTGAATTGAGCATCGTCGTGCTCTTCGCCGGCGTAGGCGTGTTGATGGAACTGGTCACTCAGGCACAAATCGGCAAACGCTTCCTGCATATGCTCCAGGGCCTGATCGCTCAACTTGTGGTTCATGCGAATGACAAACTGGCGCTTGAGCCAACGGCTGGAGTGGAAGTTGCCGTAGAACTGGTTGATCTGCTCCACCGCCTCTTCAACGTTGTAGACCAGGCGCACCAACTTCAGGTCGGTCGGCAGAATGTAACGGTTTTCCTCCAGTTGCTGGCGAATGAAGTCCAGCGCGCCTTGCCAGAAAGTCCCGCCCGGTGCGTCCAGCAGCACCACCGGCACCAGAGGGCTTTTGCCGGTCTGGATCAGCGTGAGCACTTCCAGCGCTTCGTCCAGGGTGCCGAACCCGCCGGGGCACAACACCAGCGCATCGGCTTCCTTGACGAAGAACAGCTTGCGGGTGAAGAAGAAGTGGAACGGCAGCAGATTATTGGTGCCGTCCACGGTGGGGTTGGCATGTTGTTCGAAGGGCAGGGTGATATTGAACCCCAGGCTGTGATCGCGGCCGGCACCCTCATGGGCGGCGGCCATGATTCCGCCGCCGGCACCGGTGATGACCATCATGTTCGAGCGGGCCAGCGAGGCTCCGAGTTCCCGAGCCATGGCGTAAAGGGGATGTTCGACCGGGGTGCGAGCCGAACCGAACACTGTGACCTTGCGTCGCCCCTTGAACTGTTCAAGCGTGCGAAACGCCTGCTCCAGTTCGCGCAGGGCTTGCAGGGTGATCTTGGCGTTCCAGCGGTTGTGGTCTTCCTGGGCCATGCGCAGCACGGTCAGGATCATGTCGCGGTAGATGGGGGAATTCGGGCTGTTGGGTGATACCAGGTTGAGTTGTTCTTCGACCTTGCTGATGAGGTCGTGGCCGCTTTCCTGAAAATGGCGGCTGAGCAGGTCATTCGGTTGGTAAGGCATGCAACTTCTCCTTCTGCACAGAGCTTCCGGCCCTGACGTGCGGCGTCAGTGCCGCGCTGCAAGAAAACAAACATCCGGCAGCTCCTTTCCTGCCGTTAGAAAAATGAACGGGAATACGTTGAATCTAGACCCTCAAAGCATTTTTCGCTCATTGAACATCGCGCCGCAAAGTCTTTCCTGGCAACTGCTTATTGCCGCTTTTCGAAGTGTTTTCACCGCTCGTCCGATGCCACGTCGAGGGCTGAATGCTCTGATTTACTAAGTTAAAGGCGCCGTACGATAACTTTGCGTCAACGACCGTACGCAAGGTGCACGCTATTCAAGGATTTGCGGGTGGCAAGGAGGCAGGACACATGACCAGAGTCATTCTGGAGATCGATACGCAGCTGTATCGGTTGTTGAAAGCATCGGCCGAGACCAACCATGTGAGTCTCGAAGAGGAGTGCTGCCGACGCCTGGCGGGAGGGGATCGCCGCTCGCGGTACTTGCAGGCCTTGCTGGCCGAACTGCGCGCCGAGGATGAACAGCGGCGCGCCACGTCGAGATGATTACTTCTTCTTCGCTGGAGCCGCTTTCGGGCAATCCGATTCCTGGTAGCTGGCGGAGCCGATCGCCTTGTTGCTTTTCACTTCGGTGAATTCATAACGCATGATCGCGCCTTTGGCCATCAGCTTGCGGTACGACGGATTGTTGCAGACCGAGGCGCCCAGCTGAAAATACACGGCTTTGGGATCGGCGCGCATTTTGTCGGCGTGGCTCTTTTGCACGCTCAGGTGATTGACCAGCGTGGTGCCTTCGACGGTGTAGCCCTGATCAAGAATGTCTTCGTTGATCGCCCGTGGCGTGCCGACGCTGCTTTGTGCGGCGACATTGCGCAGCTCTCGGTTCAGATTCTGCTCACTCAGGGATGCAGCCTGAGCGCTGAAGGACGAGGCCAGCAGAATGGCAGCGGTGGGAACGATAAGGCGCAGCATGAAACTCTCCTGGTTCAGTGACTGGTGGTTCGACCAGCCACGTGACTGTGCGTTCAGTGGCGGCGAATTATAGGGGAGCCGGTCGGGAGGGTACAGGCTTGTGCCCGTCGCTCTGGTAAACTGCCGCCCTTTATTGCCCTGCCGAGTGTCGTTCGTGTCGAGTTTTCCTGTCTGCCGGTGCCGCCTGCGATGAATCATGCCCCCAACGCCGTGGCCCGCCTGCGCGATCAGCGCGAGGACGAAGGCATCAAGCCGATCCAGGCCCGTGGCTTTCGCTCCCCGCGCTGCCGCGATTGCCGGGTGATCATCAGCCATTGCCTGTGCGCCTGGCGGCCAACCGTCGATACACGCTCGGGCGTTTGCCTGATCATGACCGGCAAGGAAGTGTTCAAGCCAAGTAACACCGGTTGGCTGATCGCCGACATCGTGCGCGACAACCATGCCTTCATCTGGTCGCGGACCGAGCCCGACGAGCAACTGCTGGCGCTGCTGAACGACCCGCAATGGCAGCCGTATCTGGTGTTCCCCGGCGAGTACGTCGAACCTTCGCGGGTGACCAACACCGTGGATCTCGATAGCAGCAAGCGCCCGCTGTTCATCCTGCTGGATGCGACCTGGACCGAAGCCCGGAAGATTTTCCGCAAGAGCCCGTATTTCGACCGTTTGCCGATACTCAGCCTGTTGCCCGACAAACTCTCGCGCTATCGCCTGCGCCGCTCGACCCGCAGCGAGCACCTGTGCACCGCCGAAGTGGCGGCGCTGTGCCTGGAGCTGGCCGGTGATTCGGACGCGGCATCGGCGCTGGATGCCTATTTCGATGTGTTCAGCCAGCATTACCTGGGGGCCAAGCAGCAACTGGACGTCAATGTGTCGACGCCGGCCCACGCCGAATTGCTGCCCTATATCCGAAACGCGGCGCCAGTACCGGCCTGATCCTGGCCCATACTGCTAAAGCAGTGGCCGTGCGGCTTGACCACCCCGGCTTCGCTGGTCATGCTTGGCGCCGATTGGGGTGCGGCCAAGGTTTGAAACGCCGTTTTTGTTCGTGATTGGCGTTGAACGTGCCCCTGTGGATGCCGCTGCCGGGCGGTGTCTGGATTTGCCTTGGCACGGCTCGAATGCGCGAGCCTGCCATCAAAAACAGGATCATTTGAAAAATGGCCACATACGACATCCTGATTGCCGATGATCACCCTCTTTTTCGTAGCGCACTGCATCAAGCGGTGACGATGGGCCTTGGCCCGGACGTACGCATGGTGGAGGTGGCGAGCATCGCCGAACTGGAATCCCGCCTGACCGAAAAGGCTGACTGGGATCTGGTGCTGCTGGACCTGAACATGCCGGGCGCTTTCGGGTTTTCCGGGCTGGTGATGCTGCGCGGTCAGTACCCGCAGATTCCGGTAGTGATGGTTTCGGCCCAGGAAGAAGCCTCGGTGATGGTCAAGTCTCGGGAATTCGGTGCCAGTGGTTTCATCCCCAAATCCAGCGACCTGAGCGTGATTCAGGAAGCGGTGCGCAAAGTGCTGGATGGCGACGTGTTCTGGCCGCCCCAGGCGTTCGAAGCGGTCAGCGTTTCGGATGAAGCCAAAGCCGCCAGCGATGGCCTCGCCAGCCTGACACCCCAGCAGTTCCGGGTGCTGACCATGGTCTGCGAAGGCTTGCTGAACAAGCAGATCGCCTACGAGCTGAGTGTGTCGGAAGCGACCATCAAGGCCCACGTCACGGCGATTTTTCGCAAGTTGAACGTGCGGACCCGGACCCAGGCAGCTTTACTGCTGCAACAACTTGAGTCAATTCCGAGCCAGTAAGCACTGGCGTCTTCACGCTTTTTTGACTTTCGTTGATCTAGCTTCCCCACTTCCTTTCGGTCGGTTATCTACTTTATGTCACCTTTCAAGGGCCAGACGGGCCTGAAACGCATCCTCAACGCTTCCGGTTACTCGCTGGACGGCTTGCGCGCCGCCTTCACTGGCGAAGCCGCATTCCGCCAGTTGGTGCTGCTTAACGTGGTACTGATTCCGCTGACGTTTTTCCTCAATGTCAGCCGGGTCGAGCAGGCGCTGCTGATCGCCGTGTGCCTGCTGGCGCTGATCGTCGAGCTGTTGAATTCAGCGGTGGAGGCGGCCATCGACCGCATCTCGCTGGAGTTGCACCCGCTGTCCAAGAACGCCAAGGACATGGGCAGTGCCGCACAATTCGTGGCACTGAGCATGATCGCGCTGGTGTGGGCGGTGATTCTGCTTTAAGCGATGCTCGGCAGAACGATCTCGTCGCTGCGCTGGACCCCGGCGGTGAAGGCGCGGCACAGATCGAGGAATTCGCGCATGGCGGAGGTCTGGTACTTCTGCTTGTGCCAGATGAAATAGAACTGCCGCGCCAGATCCAGATCCGGCGTCTCCACCGGCACCAGGCTGCCGCGACGGAAGGCGTCACGCAGCGCCAGGCGCGAGATGCAGCCAATCCCCAGACCTGATTCCACCGCGCGTTTGATCGCTTCGGTGTGTTCCAGCTCCAGCCGGATGTTCAGCGCGCTGCGATGATGACGCATCGCCTGATCGAAGGTCAGGCGCGTCCCCGACCCCTGTTCCCGCAAAATCCATGCTTCATGAGTCAATTCCTCCATGGTCGCGCTGCCGCGCTTGGCCAACGGATGCTGTGGGGCGCAGAACACCACCAGTTCATCCTCGACCCAGCTTTGCACCTCGATGTCCGGGTGGCTGCAATCGCCCTCGATTAGACCCAGATCAATTTCGTAATGAGCCACTTGTTGCACGATATTGGCAGTGTTCTGCACATGCAGCTTCACCTGGCTTTCGGGGTGGCGCTGCATGAAACCGCCGATCAGCAGGGTCGCCAGGTAATTGCCGATGGTCAGGGTCGCGCCCACCGACAGCGAGCCGAAACCGGATTTGCCGTTGAGCAGGTCTTCGATTTCCTTGGCCTGATCGAGCAGGGCCACCGCTTGTGGCAACAACTGTTTGCCGAGGGCGTTGAGGCTCAGGCGTTTACCGGCGCGGTCGAACAGCTGGCAGCTGGACTGGCGCTCCAGTTCGGTGATGGACGTGCTGGCAGCCGATTGCGACAGGTTGAGCAGACCCGCAGCACGGGACACGCTTTCCTGCTGGGCGACGGCGACGAAGACTTGCAGTTGACGAAGAGTAAATCGCATATCGATATAACCGATAACCCTTATCTTAATAATCCAGTTAACAGATATTGTCGGCGCTATTAGAATGCGATGCAATTGCGCACCGTCGGCATTCTTCAACACGAGCCGGGCAGGCGCAGATCAATCTCCAGGAGTCCCACGTACATGAGCAACATGAACCACGAGCGTGTCCTCAGTGTTCATCACTGGAACGACACTCTGTTCAGCTTCAAGTGCACCCGCGATCCGGGCTTGCGCTTCGAGAACGGTCAGTTCGTGATGATCGGCCTGCAACAGCCAAACGGCCGCCCGCTTATGCGCGCTTACTCGATCGCCAGCCCGAACTGGGAAGAGCATCTCGAGTTCTTCAGCATCAAGGTGCAGGACGGTCCGCTGACCTCCCAGCTGCAGCACCTGAAGGAAGGCGACGAGATCATCATCTCGAAAAAACCGACCGGCACCCTGGTGCTGGACGACCTGAACCCGGGCAAGCACCTGTATCTGCTGAGCACCGGCACCGGTCTGGCGCCGTTCATGAGCGTGATCCAAGACCCGGAAACCTACGAGCGCTTCGAGAAAGTGATCCTGGTTCACGGTGTTCGTTACGTCAACGAAGTCGCCTACCGCGAATTCATCACCGAGCACCTGCCGCAGAACGAGTTCTTCGGCGAGGCGCTGCGTGACAAGCTGATCTACTACCCGACCGTGACCCGCGAACCGTTCGAGAATCAGGGCCGTCTGACCGACCTGATGCGCAGCGGCAAGCTGTTCAGCGACATCGGCCTGCCACCGATCAACCCGCAGGACGACCGCGCGATGATCTGCGGCAGCCCGAGCATGCTCGACGAGACCAGCGAAGTGCTCGACAGCTTCGGCCTGAAGATCTCGGCGCGGATGCGCGAGCCGGGTGACTACCTGATCGAGCGCGCATTCGTCGAGAAGTAAGCTGTTTATAGGTGACGCAGAGCGTCACTGGATGCATTCCCACGCAGACGGTTCGACGCCTCGACGTGGGAACGATCAGCCCGCGTTGCCTGAGAAGGCAGCGCGGGCTTTTTCGTTTTCGCGATTCAGTCAGCGGCGGGGATGACTTCCAGAACGCGGATCTGCTCAGGCACAGGGTAGTGCCAGCGCACATCCAGATCCCAGAACTGCGCGCCGTATTCGCGTTCGGGCGCGGGCGTCTGATAGGCCGGGCGCGGATCCTGGGCCAGGCACTGCTCGATCAGCTCGACCAGCGGCTCGGCCAGGCGCTGAGCGTGCGTGTGCGCCTGTTGCAGCGCCGCGTCCGTCCACTGCACGTCGATCAGTTGCGGCGCGGCACTGGCGATGCTGTTGGAAGCGTCAGCAATGATGTCGGCGTACGGCACGTAGGGTTTGACGTCGAGAATCGGCGTGCCGTCCAGCAAGTCGATGCCGGAAATGAACAGGCGGTTGGCCTCGACCTTGTCCAGCTTCACCACCGACTGGCCGATGCCGTTCGGCCGGTGCGTGGCGCGGGTGGCGAACACGCCCATCGACTTGTTGCCACCGAGGCGCGGAGGGCGGACTTTGAGTCGCGGCTTGTCTTCCAGCGCCTGATGGAACAGGAACAGCAGCCAGACATGACTGACCTGCTCCAGTCCCTGCACCGCGTCGCCCTGATCGAACGGTGCCACCAGTTCCAGCACGCCACGGGCGGCGGGTGCCAGTTGCGGCTGGCGCGGGATGGCGAACTTCTCCTTGAAGCAGGAGCGGACGAAGCCGATGGGGGAGACGCTGTAAGTCATGGTTTGCATTCGAAGCGGAGCAGGGCGGGCATGATAACCCGTCCGGCCGCGTCGCCGACCTAAAGACTAAACCCGCCATCCAGCGGAATGATATTCCCGGTCATGTACGCCCCGGCGGTACTCGCCAGGCTGATCGCCAGCGCTGCCATCTCTTCCTCACGCCCCCAGCGTTTCATCGGGATCAGCGCAGTGTCTTCGGCCAGCGCCTGCTGGTCGCTGCCGATGTGCTGGGTCATTTTGCTCGGGAAGCGTCCCGGCGCGATGACATTGACGTTAATGTGCTGGCTCACCAGTTCCCGGGCGAGAATCCGCGACAGTTGATGCAGAGCCGCTTTGCTCGGTCCGTAGGCATAGGCCTGTTCGCCGAAAGACGAGATCCCCGCTACCGAGCCGATGTTGATGATCCGCGCCGGATTGGCCGCCGACCCGGATTGGCGCAGCAACGGCAGAAACTGCTGGATGCAACTGAACACCGAGGTCACGTTGAGTTGCATGACTTTCTCCCAGCCCTTGACCGGGTAGCTCTCCAGCGGCGCGCCCCAAGTGGTGCCGGCGTTGTTCACCAGAATGTCCAGATGAGTGATCTGCTCGCCCAGTCGCGCGGCCAGCTCTTTCACGCCTTCTTCTGTCGCCAGATTCGCCGCCATGCCATGACACGTGCCCAGGGCACTGAGTTCTTCAGCGGTTTGATGACAGGCTTCCGCGTCACGGGAGCAGACGTACACGCGGGCGCCTGCTTCGACAAACGCCTTGGCGATCATTTTGCCGATACCACGGGTGCCGCCGGTCACCAGGGCGGTGCGGCCTTGCAGGGAAAAATACGGGTGCATGGCGAATCCTGAGGGCTAGGGTTCAGTACACCCTAGTCGCCGGCTGCGAAAAGCGGAGCCACTATTTTTGGAAGGAATGGGAGGCCATAGGGCCAGCTTCAAGTTGCGAGCGTCGAGCTCCCAGTAAAAGCTTGCAGCTCGACGCCTGTCGCTGCTTTACGCTCTCACGCGGAGCGTGAGCCCCTTGAGGAAATTGCGCAGCAACTGATCGCCGCACGGGCGGTAGTTGGTGTGGCCGACCTTGCGGAACAATGCGCTCAGCTCAGGCTTGGACACCGGGAAGTCGGCAGCCTTGAGGATCGCGTGCATGTCGTCTTCCTTCAGTTCGAAGGCCACGCGCAGCTTTTTCAGGATGATGTTGTTGGTCACCGGCAGTTCGATCGGCAGCGGCGGACGGCTTTCGTCCTTGCCGCGCTTGAAGATCACCAGACCGTCGAGGAAGTGCGCGATGACTTCGTCCGGGCAGCGCACGAAACCTTCTTCGTCTTCTTCTTTCTTGTCGAGGTACGTCACGACATCGGCAAGTGTGACGTCCAGGCCGCCGAGTTTGATGATCTCGACCACTTTCTTGTCGCTGATGTCGAGCATGTAGCGCACGCTGCGCAGAACGTCGTTGTGAACCATGTGTGCAATCCTGATTGTTCGCTGTGGGCACCGAGCGGGGCGCGATGCCGGAATGTAGGGTGGCTTGCGAGCCTTAGAATTTCTCTTTGCCGGACAGGTAGCGCCATTGGCCGACCGGCACCTTGCCGATGGACACGCCGCCGATGCGGATGCGGCGGATGCCGATGACCTTCAGGCCGACCGCTTCGCAGAACTGGGCGATGATCCCCGGCTGCGGGTTTTTCATGGCGAAGCGCAGACGGTTTTCGTTCTGCCAGCTGGCCTTGACCGGCGGCAGTTCCTTTCCCTTGTGGGTGAGGCCGTGCTGCAGGCGATTGAGGCCGTGGGCAACCATGTCGCCTTCGACTTCGACCACGTATTCCTGCTCGATCTTGGCCGCGTCGGCGGTGAGCTTGCGCAGCACCTTCCAGTCCTGGGTGAACACCAGCAGGCCGCTGGCCTTGGGTTGCAGGTCGGCGCTGGCGGTCAGGCGCAGGAAGTGCCCGCGCAGCGGACGCTTGCCGTAGCGGTGTTCTACGCTGAGGGTTTCGGCGTTCAGCGACTGCATGGCGCTGTCGACATCCATGCCGGCCGGCACGTTGAGCAGGATGGTCACCGGCTCCGGCGCGGTGGCCTTGGCGTCCTTGTCGAGCTCGACCTTTTGGTCGCCGACCTTGAACTGCGGCTCGTCGATGACTTCGCCGTCCACGGTGACCCAGCCGCCCTCGATGAACAGCTCGGCCTCCCGGCGGGAGCAACCGACCAGCTCGATGAGGCGTTTGGAGAGGCGAATCGGGTCAGTCATGACAGGGGCCGTAACAAAAAAAGGGGTGGGCATTGTACCTGCCTGGGGCCGGTTAAGCCCGATTGCATTTGCGCCGTGTGGCTTTTAGCCGCGTACGGCGCGCTGCTCCGGTTGTTTCAGGCGCATGTGCAACAGCGGATACGGCTGGCCCATGCCATCGACTTCCGAGCGGCCGATCACCTCGAACCCTTGCTTGAAGTAAAACCCCAGGGCCTGCGGGTTCTGTTCGTTGACGTCCAGTTCGTCGGCGTTCAGGTGCTCCATCGCGTACTTCAGCAGTTTCTTGCCAAGGCCCTGGCCGCGATGGGCCGGGTCGATGAACAGCATTTCGATCTTGCCTGCCGCGACCCCGGCAAACCCGGTGATGCGCTGATGGCTGTCCCGGGTGCAGATCAGCATCACTGCGTCGAGGTAGCGGGTCAGCACCAGATTCTTCAGCAGCTCGATGTAGGATTCCGGCAGGAAATCATGAGTCGCGCGGACCGAGGCCTCCCAGATCCGGGTCAGTTCCTGATAATCGCTGAGTTTCGGCGTGTGGATGACCGAGTGGTGACGCATGCCCGATAGCCTCTTTGTCATGGATGAGGGAGTCCTTCCCCTCACAAACTCTAGCCGTAAAAAAGCCCCGCATCTCGTAAAAGAGAGCGGGGCTTTCTGTATTTTTCGCGCTTAGATCTGTTCGGCCCAGAGGTCGTATTCGTCGGCGTCGGTCACCTTGCACCAGACTTTGTCGCCCGGCTTCAGGTTGCTGCCGTTGTCGATGAACACGTTGCCGTCGATTTCTGGGGCATCGAAGAAGCAGCGCCCGACCGCGCCTTGCTCGTCGACTTCGTCCACCAGCACTTCGATTTCACGGCCGATGCGCATTTGCAGGCGCGCCGAGCTGATGGCCTGCTGGTGCGCCATGAAGCGTTCCCAGCGATCCTGCTTGACGTCGTCCGGAACCACTTCCAGATCCAGATCGTTGGCTGGAGCGCCTTCGACCGGCGAATACTGGAAGCAGCCGACGCGGTCGAGCTGGGCTTCGGTCAGCCAGTTCAGCAGGTACTGGAAGTCTTCTTCGGTTTCGCCGGGGAAGCCGACGATGAAGGTCGAACGAATGATCAGGTCCGGGCAGATCTCGCGCCAGTTCTTGATCCGCGCCAGGGTCTTGTCTTCGAACGCCGGGCGTTTCATCGACTTGAGGACTTTCGGGCTGGCGTGCTGGAACGGGATGTCCAGGTACGGCAGGATCTTGCCGGCGGCCATCAGCGGGATCAGCTCGTCAACGTGCGGGTACGGGTAAACGTAGTGCAGACGGACCCAGACGCCGAGGGTGCTCAGCGCTTCGCACAGTTCGGTCATGCGGGTTTTCACCGGCGCGCCGTTCCAGAAACCGGTGCGGTATTTGACGTCAACGCCGTAGGCACTGGTGTCCTGGGAAATCACCAGCAGTTCCTTCACGCCGGACTTGACCAGACGCTGGGCTTCGTCGAGCACGTCGCCAACCGGACGGCTGACCAGTTTGCCGCGCATCGACGGGATGATGCAGAAGCTGCAGCTGTGGTTGCAGCCTTCGGAAATCTTCAGGTACGCGTAGTGGCGCGGGGTCAGCTTGATGCCTTGCGGCGGCACCAGGTCGATCAGCGGGTTGTGATCCTGCTTCGGCGGCACGACTTCGTGCACCGCGTTGACCACTTGCTCGTACTGCTGCGGACCGGTGACGGCCAGCACGCTCGGGTGCACGTCACGGATATTGCCTTCTTCCACGCCCATGCAGCCGGTCACGATGACCTTGCCGTTTTCCTTGATCGCTTCGCCGATGACTTCCAGCGATTCGGCCTTGGCCGAGTCGATGAAGCCGCAGGTGTTGACCACGACCACGTCGGCGTCCTGATAGGTGGACACCACGTCATAGCCTTCCATGCGCAGCTGGGTCAGGATGCGCTCGGAGTCGACCAGTGCTTTCGGGCAACCCAGAGAAACGAAGCCAACCTTTGGATTGGCCGGCGCAGGAGTGGTGGACATGTCTAACCTCGGTGTTTTGTGACATCGATTACCTTGTTCAGGAACCGACGGACGGGCGCTTGAAGTGCGCCTCTGATCAAAAAGTGCGCAATTCTAGCGACGAGCAGCGCACTTGACCAGCTTTATGCAGGGAAATACGACGAGTGCTGCGCTATGCTTCGCGCCGTTGCGCTTTACTGAATTTTTACAGTCAAGAAAACGTCTGTTACAGGGCGTAAAAACGCGCATGCTGCACACAAAGCATAGTGCTTCATCTAAGAAGCCGGTCTGGGAATCAGGAGTGTTGGATGGGTCAGGCAAGTAGTCACGCGGCAGGCGCCGAAGGTTCGGCCACCAAGCCGCTGAGCATGCTGGTCGCGGCGGTCGGGGTAGTTTACGGCGACATCGGCACGAGCCCGTTGTACACCCTCAAAGAAGTGTTTTCCGGCGCTTACGGCGTGCCTGTCAATCACGACGGAGTGCTCGGCATTCTGTCGCTGATTTTCTGGTCGCTGATCTGGGTCGTTTCAATCAAGTACATGATGTTCGTCCTGCGCGCCGACAACCAGGGCGAAGGCGGGATCATGGCGCTCACCGCGCTGGCTCGCCGGGCAGCGGCGGGGCGCAAGCGGTTGCGTACGTTGCTGGTGGTCTGCGGGCTGATCGGCGCGGCGCTGTTCTATGGCGACAGCATGATCACCCCGGCGATTTCCGTGCTCTCGGCCATTGAAGGTCTGGGCCTGGCCTTCGACGGCATCGACCACTGGGTGGTGCCGCTGTCACTGGTGGTGCTGGTCGGGTTGTTTCTGATCCAGAAGCACGGAACGGCGCGGATCGGCATTCTGTTCGGGCCGATCATGGTCACCTGGTTCCTTGTCCTCGGCGCCCTCGGCGTCTACGGTATCAGCCACTACCCGGAAGTGCTGCACGCGATGAACCCGGTCTGGGCCGTGCGCTTTTTCATGGTTCATACCGGCATGGGCGTGGCCATCCTCGGTGCCGTGGTGCTGGCGCTGACCGGTGCCGAAGCGCTGTACGCCGACATGGGCCACTTCGGTCGCAAGCCGATTGCCCGTGCGTGGTTCCTGCTGGTGCTGCCGGCGCTGGTGCTCAACTATTTCGGTCAGGGCGCCCTGCTGCTGGAGAACCCGGAAGCGGCGCGTAACCCGTTCTACCTGCTGGCGCCGAGCTGGGCGCTGATTCCGCTGGTCGGTCTGTCGACCCTGGCCACGGTGATCGCCTCCCAGGCGGTGATTTCCGGCGCATTTTCCCTGACCCGCCAGGCGATCCAGCTCGGTTACATCCCGCGCATGTACATCCAGCACACCTCCAGCGACGAGCAGGGCCAGATCTATATCGGCGCCGTGAACTGGTCGCTGATGGTCGGCGTGGTGTTGCTGGTGATCGGCTTCGAATCCTCCGGCGCCCTGGCCTCGGCCTACGGCGTGGCGGTGACCGGCACGATGCTGATGACCACGATTCTGGTCTCGGCAGTCATGCTGCTGCTGTGGAAATGGCCACCGATTCTGGCGGTGCCGGTGCTGCTCGGCTTCCTGCTGGTGGACGGCCTGTACTTCGCCGCCAACGTGCCGAAGATCGTCCAGGGCGGTGCCTTCCCGGTGATCGCCGGTATCGCGCTGTTCGTGCTGATGACCACCTGGAAGCGCGGCAAGCAACTGCTGGTCGAGCGCCTCGACGAGGGCGCGCTGCCGCTGCCGATCTTCATCAGCAGCATCCGCGTGCAGCCACCGCACCGCGTGCAGGGCACCGCCGTGTTCCTCACCGCCCGCTCCGACGCGGTGCCGCACGCGCTGTTGCACAACCTGCTGCACAACCAGGTGTTGCATGAGCAAGTGGTGCTGCTGACGGTGGTCTACGAAGACATCCCGCGCGTCCCGCCATCCCGACGCTTCGAAGTCGAGGCTCACGGTGAAGGCTTCTTCCGGGTGATCCTGCACTTCGGCTTCACCGACGAACCGGACGTGCCGCAGGCACTGAAACTGTGCCATCTGGATGACCTCGACTTCAGCCCAATGCGTACGACTTACTTCCTCAGCCGCGAAACGGTCATTGCCTCGAAACTTGAAGGCATGGCCCGTTGGCGTGAAGCGTTGTTTGCGTTCATGTTGAAGAATGCCAATGGGAACCTGCGGTTCTTCAATCTGCCGCTGAATAGGGTGATTGAGTTGGGGACGCAGGTGGAGATGTAAACCGGCGTCATCGAAGAGCCCCCGTCAGCCTTGTGGCTGGCGGGGGCTTTTTTGTGCGCGTCCGGTTTATCAGTGCTTGGTCGGATAGAGGAAACAGCAAGTTGCACTATGTTTAATTCAGCACAATACTCTGTGCATTAACGTACGCATCAGCATGTGAGTGAGGGGTGATTATGACGGCATTATTAGAGCGTGCTGACCAGGCTATTTCCGTGACTGCCATGGTCAGGAGCTTCAGCGCGAAGCTCAAGGAGATTTCCAGTCGTGCCACTGAGCGTCTGGTCATCTTCAAGGACAATCAACCGGCAGCGGTCATCATCAACGTGCAGGCCTATCAGGAAATGCTGGATGAACTTGAGAACCTTCGCATCGAAGCGGCAGCCCGTGAGCGTCTGAGCAATTTTGATCAGACCAAGGCTGTCAGCCATGAGGATATGCGGGCAAGGTACGCCCGGAAGGATTAAGGGAGCGCTGGATGGTTTGGGGAGTGATTTATCATCCGGAAGTCCAAGGTGATCTTGATCAATTGGGATCAGCAGTCGCCAACCGGATTCTGGATGTAATCGAGGAACGGATCATCCATGGCGAGCCGGACAAAAGTGGCAAGCCTTTGAGAGCCAGTCTTGCGGGTTGCAGACGAATACGAACGGGCGATACGCGAATCGTTTATAGAGTCGATGGCCGGGCCATCCAGGTGTTGATTGTTGCGGTGGGTGCTCGACGTGACGAAGAGGTTTATGGCGCTGCCGAAAAGCGCCTCTGAACAATAAGCCCCCGTCAGCTTTGCGGCTGGCGGGGGCTTTTTCGTTTTTGCGCCGTTACATGCTTTCTGGCAGCTCTGCCTCAGATTCGGTCTTCGTTCGCGCAGGTCGCGGCATCAGGGCCTTCATCACGTCGTCTACCAAGGCCTTGCCGATTATCGTCAGGTAATGCGCGGCCCAGGCGTGGCGGTCGCTTTCCTTGTCGTAGGCGGCGTCCTCGGCGAAGGATTTGGCGAGGAACAACAGGTCTGAAGCCTGGGACAGTGCTTCGACGATGGGGACGCCGGAGCGAACGTTGAGTAACGCCTGATCCGAGCTGTAGAGGAAAGAGGTGAAACCGATGGTCGTCAGGTCTGAAGGTGATGAAGGACTTTGTTTGCTCATTGTTTCGCTCCATAAAACGAGGAGCTGCCGCATTCGTTACCACACGAATGGGTGGCAGCTGTACGCAGGGTGGTAAACCGGGGGAGCAAAAAAACCGGCAGACCCGAAGGTCTCCCACGCACAGCCGCCATGACTCGGAATTACAGGCGTAAAAACACCTGAGTCGTGTTGGGAATGCTGTTGCACTTTGCCTTGCCGGGTTACCACACCCGATCACTGAATGGGTCAGCGACCTCTGGAGAGTATCCCGTCAAAAAACAGCGCAATAGGGCGGCAAAGTGCCCAAACACGAGATTAGGAGTTTGCCTACAAGGTATGCGGACGTCATCTGATATTGCGACACCAGACGTAAACGAAACTAAACGTTGATGGCGGTTTTGCGCGGCTTTGGTGCGGCAGATGAATGTGGAGTTGACGACTCGAAAAGGCCAATGAAGCAGGTGTCCACGTTTTATGGAATGTGGACACCTGGCGATTTCAGTTTCATGAAGAGTCAAGCATTAAATGAAAAAGCCCCTGCAACTGCGAAGTTGCGGGGGCTTTTCGTTGGTGCGCTTCAGATCACTCTTCCGCCACCTGCGCCGTGTTCTGGCGCTTCTCGATCAAGTCCACCAAGCGCTTGGCCAGCGCCGGGTAGTTCTCGTCGAAGTGGTGGCCGCCAGGCAGCTTCACTGCTTCGCCCACCGCGGTCTTGTCGGTGCAGCCGCTTTCGTCGGTTTCTTCTTCACCGTAGATGCACACGACCTTGGCCGGTGGCAGCTTGGCCATTTCCGGGCCGGTGGCGGCTTCTTTGCCGGCGTTGCCGAGCCAGCCTTCGACTTCGATTTCGAAGCTGCCGGTGCGGGCGAAGGCCAGCAGGATGATTGCGTCGACGCGTTGCTGCTCGGTTTCCGGCAGGCGGTTGTAGATGGCCGGCAGGACGTCGGCGCCGAATGAGTAACCCGTCAGGATGAAGCGCTTGGTGCCCCATTTCTGGCGGTAGTGCTGCATCAGTTCGGTCAGGTCCAGGGCGCTCTGTTCCGGGCTCTTGTGCTGCCAGTAGTAGCGCAGGGTGTCGATGCCGACGACAGGGTAGCCGATCTTGGCCATTTCACCGGCCACGTCGCGGTCCAGATCGCGCCAGCCGCCGTCACCGGACAGGAACAGGGTCACGGTGTCCTTGGCCTGGCCGGCCGGGACTTCCACCACCGGGATCTGCAGGCCGCCGTTGGCCTTGTCGCCGCCGACGAGGATCTTGCGCAGTTCGTTGTTCAGCACTTGCGGCAGGTTGATGTCGTAGTCGCTGATGCTGGTTTCGGCGTTCGGTTGATCGCGCACGAAACCGGCGCTGGTGTCGTCCGGGTTGTCGTTCCACGCCACCAGCCAGTGGCCGTGGGCGGCGGACTTCGGCAGCAGGTGGGTGCAGCCAGGTTTTTCCAGGGCCAGGTCGACCGATACGGCTTGAGCCTTGTCGTCTTTCTGCTCGGACAGCCAGCGCCACGCCAGCACGGCGCCGGGGCCGATGCCGCTGACCAGGGTCGCCGGGCCGTTCAGTTCACGCAGGCCGGCTTGCAGGGCGCGGCTTTGCAGCAGGCAGTCCTTGGGCAGAATCACCTGAACGATCTGCGCCGAAGCGCTGCGGCTCAGGGTGCTCAGTTGCTTGTCGCTGAGTTTCTGGTCTTCGTTGACCGCCACCAGCACCTGGGCCTTGGGCTTGGTGCCGGGGATGACCCGGGTCATGGCGGCGCCATCGGCCGGGGTGAGCTGTTCGAGGGTCGGTTCCGGTGCCGGGCGTTTGAGGTACCAGAAACCGCCACCGGCAATCGCGGCCAGCACCAGCAGTGCGACCAGGATGTACTTCAGGGAGCGTTGAATCATCAGCGTTTCACCAATCCAGTCAAGCCGCCCGCGATCAGGGCAGCAGTGTCGGCCAGCGCCACCAGCGGATCGAGTCCGGCGGGCACGGCCATATAACGGGGTTCCCAGTCAGGCTGGAACTTGTCTTTGAAGCGGCGCAAGCCTTGGAAGTTGTACAGCTGCTCACCACGGCGGAAAACCATCGAGCCCAGACGCTGGGTCAGCGGTGCACCGCGCCGGGGTTGCAACCCCGACAGCGGCACCATGCCCAGGCTGAAGCGCGCGTATCCGTGACTCTTATAGTGTTGAATCAGACCGACCATCATGAATTCCATGGTCAGCTTGGGGGCGTCCGGGTGCGCGCGCATCAGGTCGAGACTGGCCAGGTCATGGCTGTAGGTCTCGAGCAGGTTGGCGAACGCCACCGGGCGACCTTCGAAGCGAATCACCGCAATGCGGAAATGCTTCAGGTAATCATCGCTGAAACGGCCGAGGGAGAAACCTTTCTCGCGCACGTTCTTGCCGGTCAGCCAGGCATCGGAAATCACCTTGAGCTCATCCATCGGCGCCTGGCCCGGCTCATGGATCTCCAGCGACAGGCCGTCACGGGTGCCACGGTTCCAGGTGTAGCGCAGGTCCTTCATCTCCTTGCCCTTGGCTTCCAGGTCAAAGCGATGCAGATCGACCCGGGCTTCCTCGCCCAGCTTGATCGCGGTCAGGCCGATGTCCATGTAGTACGGCAGGTTCTCGGCGCGCACCTGATAGAACACGGGGCGGGCGTGATGGATGTCGCACAGGTCGCGGAACTGCCAGATCATTTCGGCCCGTTGCTGGCCGGGGCCGATCGGGTCGTACAGGGCCACCAGACTGCGGCCGCGGCGGGCGTACATCAGGAAGGCTTCGTCGTTGGGATGAAACAGCAGCGCCTTGTCGCCGGTCAGGGCCAGGCCGCCGTCCGGTTGCGAGGAGGCCATCAGAATCTTCGAGGCGCGTTCCAGTTCATCCGGTGTCGGCAGATGGATCACCGGGCGAGCGGTGCGCAGCAGCCAGGTCAGGGCGATTACCAGCAGCAACACGGCGGCGCCGAGCAGCGAGCGCAGGCCGCGCGGGGCGTCGGCGTCGAGAGTGAACTGCCACCACAGTTGATGGCTGTAAGGAACGTCCTGATAAGCGAACAGCAAAAGCCACGTCGAGGCGCCGAGTACGCACAGACTGGCCACCAGATACAGCGGCGAGAACGGCAGTTCGGTCAGGCGGCTTGGGCGGTAGAACGAACGACGGAACACCCCCAGTAGCGCGGCGGTGAGGGTCATCAGGGTCGCTTCTTCCCAGTCGAAACCCTTGAGCAGCGAGAGCAGGGCGCCCACCAGCAAAAGAATGGTGGTCAGCATCCACGCCGCCGACAACCGGCGACGCAGGCCCTGGGCGAGCATCAGGCACAGCACGCCGATCAGGCTGGCGCCAAAGTGCGAGGCGTCGACCAGACGGTGAGGAATCAGAAAACCGATGTGTTCCAGACGGGTGTCGATCTCTGGCGTCGCGCCGGAAAACAGCAGCACCACGCCGGACAGGAACACCAGCACCGCGAGAATCGGTGCTGCCAGGCCGGAAGCCGCACGCATGGTCTGCGACTGAAACAGGCGCTGGCCTTCGTTGATCAGCAACAGCACGCAGGCCACCAGCAACGGCAGCACCACGTAGATCAGGCGATACAGAAGCAGGGCGGCAGCCAATGGCGCGGCGCCGAGTTTGTCGGCAAACGCCGCGAGCAGAATGGCTTCGAAGACACCTACGCCACCTGGAACGTGACTGAGTACACCGGCGGCCAGTGCCAGCAGATAAACCAGCAGGAACGCACCGAAGGGCGGCGCTTCCGGCAGCAACAGATAAAGGACGGTTGCAGCGGCGGCGACGTCGAGGGCGGTGATGACCAGTTGCAGGAACGTCAGGCGACGACCCGGCAGGCGCAGGGTGCGACGACCGGCACGGACCAGCAGGTTGTCCGGATAAGGTTGTTCCGGCAGGCGCCGGCGATAGATGCCGATGGCCAGGATCGCGCCGAGCAGCAGCACCACGCCGGCAACCGTCCCCAACAAGGTCTCGGAGAGCCCCAGTGCCTGTGAGGCGGCGGGCAGGTTGCTCAGGGTCGCAAGCGCGGCCAGCGGCGGCAGAGCGCAGCCCAGCGACAGGCTGGCGAACAGGGTCATGTGCGCGACTTCGGAAGCGCCCAGGCCATGGCGTGCATATAGACGGTATCGCACCGAGCCACCGGACAGCATCGACAGGCCGATGGCGTTGCCGATGGCAAACGCGGTGAAGCCGCCCAGTGCCAGCACTTTCGGCGCCAGCGTCACGCGAGCATAACGGCTGGCCGACCATTCGTAGCCGAGCAGAATGATGAAGCCGACGACTGTCGCACCGAGGGCACCGAGCAGGGCCGGTTTCGGCACGTCGAGAATCGAGTCGTGCAAGGCGTCGAGATCGAGTTCGCTGAGCAGATGGCGACAGGCAATCAGCGCAATGGCGAACAGCAGCAAAGTGACCGCCAGACCGATCGGTTGCCGGTATTTGCTGATCCGATCCAGCAGGCGCAAACGCTCAGGTTTGATCGGTGGGTTTGCTGTGACGGTGTCTTGTGAATCAGACGAGTTGGCGCGCATCAATCACCTCTTGGATTGTGCGCGACAGGATGGAGGTATCCAGCCAAGTTACCAATCCCTGTAGAAAAAAATAATCACAAAATACTACGCCTCTCACCGGGTATCGGCGAGGGCAGCTCCTGGATTGCAGACGCCTTGCCCGCGACTTCAAGCATAGTCGCAACTTGGCGGTCTTCAGATCCTGAACGGTACTGCACAGTGACAGATCATTGTTGCGAAAGGACTTTTTCCACAGATACAAAAAAGGCCACTCTTTCGAGTAGCCTTTTTTGATGTTTGGTTGCGGGAGCCGGATTTGAACCGACGACCTTCGGGTTATGAGCCCGACGAGCTACCAGACTGCTCCATCCCGCGTCTGTGTGGCGGCATTCTACAGGCGAACGGCGGGGTGTCAACCGATAATCCCGAGAAGGGTCAAATAAGTGTGCAATCGCGGCAAACGGTCGCAGGGGAGCGCTAAGTTTCGGAATCGGAACGATTTCCGGAATATGCGGCTGGATCCGAAAAAACAGACGCGCACAAAAAAGGCCAATCTTTCGATTGGCCTTTTCTGATGTTTGGTTGCGGGAGCCGGATTTGAACCGACGACCTTCGGGTTATGAGCCCGACGAGCTACCAGACTGCTCCATCCCGCGTCTGTGTGGCGGCATTCTACAGAGGAACGCCGGGGTGTCAACCTTCAATTTGGATAAAACCTCTTCAGCTTCAATCGGTTAGCGCTGACGGACGGTCTTTTCGGGGGCTGCAGGTCAGGCAGGGCAAGGGTTTCAGCTCTATTGGAGGTTGGTTTTCGATTGAGAAAATAAATTCAAAGTCCGTTTCCTACAAACTGAAAAGAACATTCCTACCACTGGTGCTATATACAGGTGTCAGTGAGATACTGCCGGTCCGGCTCGCCACGTTTACTTTTCTGTCATGACTCAGCGAAAAATCATCCACGTCGACTGTGACTGTTTCTACGCCGCCATCGAGATGCGGGATGACCCGAGTCTCGCCGGCAAGCCGTTGGCGGTGGGTGGCTCGGCGGACAGGCGCGGGGTGATCGCCACCTGCAACTATGAGGCGCGGGCTTATGGCGTTCGTTCGGCGATGTCGTCCGGGCATGCCTTGAAGCTGTGCCCGGACCTGACCATCGTCAAGCCGCGAATGGATGCCTATCGCGAGGCCTCGAAGGAAATTCATACGATCTTCAGCGATTACACCGACCTGATCGAGCCGCTTTCCCTGGACGAGGCCTATCTTGATGTCTCGGACAGCGCGCATTTCGGCGGCAGCGCCACGCGCATTGCCCAGGACATTCGTCGCCGGGTTTCCAATCAATTGCACATCACCGTCTCCGCCGGCGTGGCGCCGAACAAGTTTCTGGCCAAGATCGCCAGCGACTGGAGAAAGCCCAACGGATTGTTCGTGATCACCCCGGATCAGGTCGAAGACTTTGTCAGTGGTCTGCCGGTGAGCAAGTTGCACGGGGTGGGCAAGGTCACCGCCGACAAGCTGAGCAGGCTCGGTATCAGTGACTGTCTGCAATTGCGCGAGTGGGACAAGCTGGCGCTGGTGCGGGAATTCGGCAGTTTTGGCGAGCGATTGTGGAGTCTGGCCCGTGGGATTGATGAGCGGTTGGTACACAACGACAGTCGCCGTCAGTCGATCAGTGTCGAAAACACCTACGACGTCGATCTGCCGGACCTGCGCAGTTGCCTCGACAAGCTCCCGGAATTGCTGGAAACCCTGAAAACCCGCATGGCGCGGATCGACAGCAGCTACCGGCCGGGCAAGCCGTTCGTCAAAGTGAAGTTTCACGATTTCACCCAGACCACGCTGGAGCAGGCCGGGGCAGGGCGGGATCTGGGCAGTTACCAGTTGATGCTGACGCAAGCGTTCAATCGCGGTGGCAAACCGGTACGGCTATTGGGAGTGGGTGTGCGGCTCGAGGATTTGCGCGGCGGGTTCGAGCAGATGGAGCTGTTCGAGCGATAGACGAGCAAAAAAATGCCCGAAGCAGGTTCGGGCATTTTTTCAGGGGTTTCAGTTCGGCCCCGGATCCGCCACCAGACGCCCCGCATCCCGGGTCAGGGACTTGAGGAATTCGGCCTGCAACTCGGGATCGTTGCGGGTCAGTTCGATCAGGCTTTGTTCCAGCTCACTGGCTTCTTCTTCCAGACCCAGTTCCGACAGACGCTTGACCCGGTGCACCCACTGGCTCACTTCGTCGTCTTCCAGATCGTCGTAGATCAGCCCGTGAGCTTCCAGCAGCTTGCCGCGCAGGTGAGTGCTGATCGCCAAAGACGAGTCGGAATGCACGTCATCCTTGCTGTCTTCGACGCTGATCTGCAGTTTGCCCACATGATTGAGGTCGTTTTCGGCGAACGGGCTGTCCAGCAGGTTCAGGCGCAGCACGCCGTTTCGATCGGTGGTCATGTCGAAGGTCTGCTTGCCAACCTTGACCTGAACCGGGCGCTCGCTCCACGGCAGGCTCGAATATTCCGTGCGCTTGTCGCGCTGGACTTCGTCGATGCCGGCCAGGTTCTGTTGCGCGCGACCGTTGGATTGCACGTTCATGAACGGGTTGAGGCCGGCGAAACCGTAGCTGAGCCAGTCCCGTGTCACGCTGTCGGGCAGATTGCCGAGGGCAAACACGTTGACCACGTTCGCGCCGACGCCGCCGACCACCGCCACCGCGCCCAGCGGAATCTCGTAGATCTCCCGCCATGGCTGGTAAGGCGTGTAACGGTCGTAATGGCGGGTGACCTCGAACTCGGTGACTTCGAAAATCTTCTGTTCGTTGATCTTCACGCGCCGTTGCGGCAGCTCAAGCACCTTGGGCTCGCCGACATCGATCTGCAGGCTGTGATCGAGCAGTTTGCGCTCGACACGTTCCTCGTGCTCGCTGCGTTGTGACATGTGATTGGCACAGCCGCTGACCAGCAGGGTGCCGCACAGGGCGGCACCACCGAGGCCTAAGGTGTTTCGCTTGAACATGACGTCTCTATCTGGTTTCAGCGGCGGATACGGGCCTGAAGGAAAGACAGCACGTCGGCAACCGGCAGCGCTTGCGCCTGGCCTTCGGTACGGCTCTTGTATTCCAGGTTGCCTTCGGCGAGGCCGCGGTCGCTGACCACGATCCGGTGCGGAATGCCGATCAGCTCCATGTCCGCGAACTTGATGCCCGGGCTGGTTTTCTTGTCGCGGTCGTCCAGCAGCACTTCGAAGCCGGCCGCGGTCAGTTCCGCGTACAGCTTGTCGGTGGCTTCGCGCACCAGCTCGGTTTCATAGCGCAGCGGCACCAGGGCGATCTGGAACGGCGCCAGGGTGTCGCTCCAGATGATGCCGTTCTCGTCGTTGTTCTGCTCGATGGCGGCAGCCACCACGCGGGAAACGCCGATACCGTAGCAACCCATTTCCAGGGTCACCGGCTTGCCGTTCTCGCCCAGCACTTCGCACTTCATCGCCTTGCTGTACTTGTTGCCCAGCTGGAAGATGTGCCCGACTTCGATGCCGCGCTTGATTTCCAGGGTGCCCTTGCCGTCCGGGCTTGGGTCACCAGCCACGACGTTACGCAGGTCGGCCACGGTCGGAACCGGCAGGTCACGCTCCCAGTTCACGCCGAAGTAGTGCTTGTCGTCGATGTTGGCACCGATGGCGAAGTCGCTCATCAGCTCGACCGAACGGTCGATGATGATTGGCAGCGGCAGGTTCAGCGGGCCGAGGGAGCCGGCACCGGCGCCAATGGCGTCACGCAGTTCGGCATCGGAGGCCATGACCAGCGGGCTGGCAACACCAGGTTGCTGGGCAGCCTTGATTTCGTTCAGCTCGTGGTCGCCACGGATGATCAGTGCAATCAGCTTGCCTTCTTCTTCCGCGTGCACGATCAGGGTCTTGATGGTCTTTTCAATCGGCAGATTGAATTTCTCCACCAGGGCCGCGATGGTCTTGGTGTCTGGTGTGTCGACCAGGCGCAGCTCTTCGCTTGGCGCGGCGCGCGAGGTTTCACGCGGCACGGCTTCGGCCTTCTCGATGTTCGCCGCGTAGTCGGAACCGTTGCTGAAGACGATGTCGTCTTCGCCGGACTCGGCAAGCACGTGGAACTCGTGGGAACCGGCGCCACCGATCGACCCGTTGTCGGCTTCCACCGGACGGAACTTCAGGCCCAGGCGGGTGAAGATGTTGCAGTACGCTTCGTGCATGCGGTCATAGGTGATCTGCAGCGATGCCTGATCCGCATGGAAGGAGTACGAGTCCTTCATGATGAATTCGCGACCGCGCATCAGGCCGAAGCGTGGACGGATTTCGTCACGGAATTTGGTCTGGATCTGGTACAGGTTGATCGGCAGCTGTTTGTAGCTGCTCAACTCGTTGCGCATCAGATCGGTGATCACTTCTTCGTGGGTCGGGCCCGCGCAGAAATCACGACCGTGGCGGTCTTTGATGCGCAGCAGCTCAGGGCCGTATTCTTCCCAGCGTCCCGATTCCTGCCACAGCTCGGCCGGTTGGGTGCTCGGCATCAACACTTCCAGAGAGCCGGCGGCGTTCATTTCTTCGCGAACGATGGCTTCCACCTTGCGCATCACTCGCAAGCCCATCGGCAGCCAGGTGTACAGGCCCGAGGCGAGTTTGCGGATCATGCCGGCGCGCAGCATCAGCTGGTGGCTGATCACGACCGCGTCGGAAGGCGTTTCTTTCTGTGTGGCGAGCAAAAATTGACTGGTGCGCATGGTTGGCCGTTGTCGGTTGCTATGACTGGAAATGACGGAGCAGTGTAACGGCGAGATCCGCCGACGTACAGAAGTGCAACCCCGGCGCGAAGCCTCTCGCCGGGTGCGAGATGTCTTACGATTCTTCCACGACGGAGGTCGGTGCAGGTTCCGGGGTCGGCGTCGGGCCTTCGCGGCGGCTTTCCTGGAACCAGTGCAGGGCGATCAGCACCAGGGTCGGAACACCGAGCAGCGCGGTGATGAGGAAGAAGTTGTGATAACCGAATTTCTCCACCATCACCCCGGAGTAGCCGCCGATCAGGCGTGGCAGCAGGAGCATGATCGAGCTGAGCAGGGCGTACTGGGTGGCGGAGAACTTCAGGTTGGTCAGGCTCGACAGGTAGGCGACGAACGCCGAGGTGGCCAGGCCCGAACTGAAGTTGTCGAGGGAAATCGTCACCACCAGCATTTGCAGGTTCGGGCCCATGTCGGCCAGCATCAGGAACAGCAGATTGGTGCCCGCCGACGCGGCACCGCCGATGAACAGGATCGGCAGGATACCGAAGCGCACGATCAGCAGACCGCCCATGCCGGCGCCGACGAGGGTCATGATCAGACCGAAGATCTTGCTGACGCTGGCGATCTGGTCCTTGGTGAAACCCTGGTCGATGTAGAACACGTTGGCCATCACGCCCATCACCGTGTCGGACATTCGATAGGTGGCGATCAGGCCGAGCAGCAGCAACGCCTGCCAGCGGTAGCGCAGGATGAAGTCGTTGACCGGTGTCAGCACTGGCGCCAGACCGCGACGGCCCATGGCCGAGAGGCACAGGCAGGTCAGCGTGGTGTAGAGAATCGCGCGCAAGAACGCCCGGTCTTCCAGCAGCAGGTCCAGCGGGCTCATGTCGCCAAACAGCACGCTGGCGAAATCGGTGTTGTAGAGCTGGGTGAACATGGCCGGCACGGAGACCAGCAAAATGATCAGCACGAACACCGACATCAACTGATGCATGAAGGTGTAACGCCCCGCCTGCAACTGGGTGCGCAACGGCACCGGCGGCTCGCGCATCAGCAGGGTGGTGAGCAGGGCAGGCACCATCAGGGCACCGAACAGCACGTAGGTGCCGGTCCAGGCCGAATGCTGGTACTTGAAGCCTGTAGAGCCGAAGCCCTCGGCGAAGAACAGCGCACCCGCGGTCGCGAGCAGGGCGGCGATCCGATAACCGGACATGTAACTGGCGGCCAGTGCGGCCTGGCGGTTGTCTTCGGCGATTTCCAGTCGATAGGCGTCGACGGCGATATCCTGGGTGGCGGAGGCGAATGCAACGACCACCGCGATGGCGATCAGCCAAGACAGGTGTTTTTGCGGGTCGCAAAAGCCCATGCCGATCAGACCGAGGATCACCAGCGTCTGTGAAAGTACCAGCCACGAACGGCGACGACCCAGCTTGCCCAGCAGCGGCAGGCGCCATTGGTCGAGCAGGGGCGACCAGACCCATTTGAAGGCGTAGGCCAGACCGATCAGGCTGGCGTAGCCGATCGTCTCGCGGGCCACACCGGCTTCACGCAGCCAGACCGAAAGTGTCGAGAACACCAGCATGTACGGCAGGCCGGCGGCGAAACCCAGCAACAACAGCACGAGCGTCGAAGGACTGGCATAGGCGGCGAGCGCGGCGCGCCAGGTTTTACGGGGCATGGGCTGAAGTCTGCCTCAAGATTGCGAAAACAAAGCGCGCACTCTAACCGCTGTGCTCTACCGGACGCCAGCCATGGCGCCGAATATCCACACGATTGTTCAGGACGGTGATGCCTTCCATGCGCAATCGAGCCCGCTGTTCGTCCCCGGACGGGCTGCCCGCCGGCAGGCTGATCCGACCGCCGGCGCCGAGTACGCGGTGCCAGGGCAGTTTGGTGTCGCCGGGCAATTGGCTCAGGGTCCGGCCGACCCAGCGGGCGGCGCGCCCCAATCCCGCCAGTTCGGCCAACTGACCATAGCTGACGACTTTGCCCTCAGGCACTTGGGCGAGGGTGGAATAGAGTGCCGTGCGTCGGATTTGCGGATCGTTTTCGCAGGCATGCATCGGGTCTGTCACGTGCGCGGTTCCTGAGCTTGATCGCGTTATGTCCTTAAGCGTAATCGGTGGAGGGGCAATTGAGAAATGAACTCAACAGAATTAGCCGGGTCACTCCTTGTCAGGGAATTATTCCTACGGATAATGCCGACCCTTTTTTCGCAAACTTGAGTCTTCGATTCGCTTATGTTGTCCAGAACCCTGCTGTGCCTTGCTGTCTTCAGTGCGTCCACACCTTTGCTTGCCGACACCGTCTGGTTGAAGAACGGTGACAAGCTGAGCGGTAAAATCACGCTGTTCGACGGCGGCAAGTTGCTGGTCCAGACCCAGTACGCCGGGGCCGTCACCATCGACTGGAAGCAGGTCAAGACCCTGGAGAGCGATCAGGAACTGCTGGTCAAGCAGGACGCCTACAACGGCGAGAAGGCCAAGTCGCTGACCGCTGCCGAAGACGGCAAGGTCATCCTTGCCAACGGCGAAGCGCCGAAAACCGTGGAGCTGGCGAGCATTCAGCAGATTCTCAAGCCCAAACCGGTGGTCGAGGATCTGGTGTGGAAGGGCAATGTCGACCTGGCGCTGGATTACCAGCGTGCGGAAAAGGACACCGACGACTACGACATCGGCTTCAAGACGTCCGCCCGCCATGGTCGCTGGCGGCACACCGCCGAGGGCGAGTACAACCGCGAAGTGCAGGACGACGTGACCACCACCGACAACTGGCGCGCCGAGTACGCACTCGACCGCTTCCTGACGGACAAGTGGTTCTGGCAGGGCCGCCTGAACTACAAGCGCGATCACATCGAAGAGCTGGCGCGCCAGCGCGTGGTCGGTACCGGTCCGGGTTACCAGTTCTGGGATGACGAGCTGGGGGCGTTCTCCCTCGGCTCGCTGCTCAACCGCACGGACTACCAGTATCGCGATGGCAGCAAGGACAACTTCTATTCGGTCGCCATGAAGTGGGACTACAACCGCTACCTGATCGGCAAGAAGGTCGAGTTCTTCACCAATGGCGAAGTCGGCAAGCCGTTGTCCGGCGTGGCTGACTACGCGCTGGATGCGGAAATGGGCCTGCGCTACAAGGTCACCGACTGGGCATCCCTCAACCTCAAGGCTGAGCGCGACATCATCAGCGGCACCGAGGATGCGGACTTGAGCAAGACCCGCTACACCGCCGGCTTCGGCGTCGCTTGGTAAGCAACAAAAAAGATCGCAGCCTTCGCAGGCTGCGATCTTTTTTTTGCGCCTGGAAAAACAGACGCCCACAAAAAAGCCCCGCTTTTGAGGGCGGGGCCTTTTACTAAAGAAGCTACAAGTTAGATAACTTGTACTTCCTCAGCTTGCATGCCTTTCTGACCGCGGGTAGCGATGAAAGAAACCTGTTGGCCTTCTTTCAGGCTTTTGAAGCCGTCGGATTGGATAGCTTTGAAGTGAACGAACAGGTCGTCACCGGATTGTGGAGTGATGAAGCCGAAGCCTTTTTCATCGTTGAACCACTTAACGGTACCGGTTTGGCGATTAGACATGGTGTAACTCCTTGAACAAAGATAACTGCGACTCAGGAAGAACCCTGGCCGAGACTGAGTGCAAAGAGCAGGAAAAATTCTTGTAGATGGTTGGATCGAAATTCAACATATCGTGTAGAGATTCTCAGTGACACAAGCAGCACAGTGGCGCCACCTTAACCCTTTTTCCGGAACGTGCCAATGCTTCTTGCGAAGGTTTCTCTGTTTTAGGGATCGGCGGTGTGACGGTTCGTCGCCAGGCCGCGTAATTCCTGCACGTTCGCCGAGATTTGCAGCCCGGACTTTGAACCCGGCGGCGCGCCCGGTAAGATGCCGGACAGATTTTTTCCACCTCGCTATTCAGGACACCCGCCATGAGCATCAAATCGGACAAGTGGATTCGCCGCATGGCGCAGGAACACGGCATGATCGAGCCGTTCGTCGAGCGCCAGGTACGTGGCAGCGACGACAGCCGTGTGATCTCCTACGGTGTGTCGAGCTACGGCTACGATGTGCGTTGCACCAATCATTTCAAGGTGTTCACCAACATCAATTCGGCCATCGTCGATCCGAAAAACTTCGACGCTGGCAGCTTCGTCGATGTCCACAGCGACGTCTGCATCATTCCGCCAAACTCCTTCGCCCTGGCCACGACCGTTGAATACTTCCGTATTCCACGCAACGTCCTGACCATCTGCCTGGGCAAGAGCACTTACGCTCGCTGCGGCATCATCGTCAACGTCACTCCGCTCGAGCCCGAGTGGGAAGGCCAGGTGACCCTGGAGTTCTCCAACACCACCAACCTGCCGGCGAAGATCTACGCCAACGAAGGCGTGGCGCAGATGCTGTTCCTCGAATCCGACGAGGAATGCGAAGTCTCCTACAAGGATCGTGCGGGCAAGTACCAGGGCCAGCGTGGCGTGACCCTGCCGCGCACCTGATCCGTCCATCCGGCAGTTACCGGGAATTCTTCGGCGGGTAGACACTCTATGGGGTGTACTGCCCGTTTCGCGAACAGCGGGACGGGCCTTCGCCGAGGAGTGCTCCATGAAGATCGATCCGCAAATCACTGCCGAACTGGCAAGGCTCGAGCCCAATCAGATTGGCGTATTGGCCTGGTCCTTGTTGGCACACCCGCCCATCGCCATGGCTGGCGGAATTCCTCACCAGCCCGATCCCGATACCCCCAACGAAGAACCGACCGAGCCCGGCGAGCCTACGCTGCCGGACAAACCGCCACCTGCGCCTGTCGCTTGATCGAATGTATGGCCCGTCGGCTGAATCCTGAACAGGACTTCAGCCGACGGGCCATATTTCGTTGTCGCCAATGACAAAGATCCGACAGCTGTCTTCCTTCTCCACCGGATAACCGCCGGTGAAGGCGCCAAACGCCGGCAGCAGGCTGATGCGTTCCCCCAGCCTGAAACACGCCAGACGCAAACGCTGACGCCCCTTGCCGTTCAACCGATAGACCGGGTGGACGTGGCCTGCAAGCACGTGGCGTTCAGGGTGCGGATCGGGTTCGTGCTGCAACGCGAAGGGCCCGAGCAGCATCGGCTCCGGCACCACCCGAATGTTCAGCGTCGCTGGCGGATCACCGGCGCGTTTATCGTGATTACCGCGAATCAGCGTGATCGGCAGATCGGCGTGGCGTGAGCGCCACTCAGACAGAGCACTCAAAGTGCCCGGGGCATGCGAACCGGGCCCGTGCAGAAAATCCCCAAGAAAGATCAGTTGCCGACACGGCAGTTTCGCCAGCAACTGCTCGATCACGGCGATGTTGCTCGCTGTCGTGCCCTGCGGCACCGGCTGCCCCAGGCGCCGGTAAGCGGCAGCCTTGCCGAAATGCACATCGGCAATCAGCAGCGCCTGTTGCGCCGGCCAGTACAGTGCCTTTTCCGGCAGCAGCCAGAGGTCTTCGCCTGCCAGACGCACCGGGTAGGGCGCGTTCATCAGGATTGGCCCTTGTCGGCAGTTTGTTCCAGATCGCCGACCATTCGGCGGATGCGGTCGGCGAGTTTTTCCGAACTCATGCTTTCGCGCATGCGTTCCACCAGCAATGGAAACCCGAGCGGTGTAGGACGTTTGATCAGGTGCATGTCCAGTTTCATCCGTTTGATCCGCTCCAATGTCTGTTCCAGTCGACGAATATCCAGTTCTTCCCGCAGGACTTCTTCCCCGGCCTGCGCCAGTAGCAGGTTGTCGGCGTCGTATTGTTTGAACACTTCGAAGAACAGCCCGCTGGAGGCCTGCACCTGACGGGTGCTTTTCGGCGCGCCGGGGTAACCGGCAAACACCAGCCCGGCAATCCGCGCGATTTCCCGAAACCTGCGCAGTGCCAGTTCCCCCGCATTGAGGCTGGCCAGCACATCCCTCAATAAGTCCTCGGGACTGAGCAGGGCGCCATCCAGTTGCACAGGCCAGTCAACGGGCGTGGCGCTGAGCAATTCCAGTCCGTAATCGTTGACCGCAATCGAGAAAGTCACAGGCAAACGCTGACTGACCCGCCACGCCAGCAGGCTGGCCAGGCCCAGATGCACCTGGCGTCCTGCAAACGGGTAGAGGAAAAGGTGCCAGCCTTCGCGGGATTTCAGCACTTCGGCCAGCAGATTGTTGACGGTCGGCAGGCCTGACCAGCGCATCTGCGTTTCCAGTAACGGGCGCAAGGCCTGCATTTCCGGGCCGGCAAACTCGCCTTGTGCCGCCGCGCTGAACCGGCTGACCACCGCTTCGGCCAATTCATTGGAGAGCGGCATGCGCCCGCCATTCCAGCGCGGCACCGCGGCTTTTTTCGCCGTGCTGCGTTTGACATAGGCGGTCATGTTTTCCACCCGCACCAGCTCCAGCAAGCGACCGGCGAACAGAAACCCATCGCCAGGTTTGAGGCGAGCGATAAAGCCTTCTTCAACGCTGCCCAGCTGTTTGCCGCCTCCGCCCTTGCTCCAGAACTTCAAATGGATCGCGGCATCACTGACGATGGTGCCGATGCTCATGCGATGGCGGCGCGCCAGGCGGGCATCGGGGACGCGCCAGATCCCGTGCTCATCCGGCTCGACCCGGCGGTAATCCGGGTACGCCGTCAGCGACATCCCGCCGTGGCGTACGAACGCCAGCGCCCAGGCCCAGTCCGCGAGCGTCAGGTCACGATAGGCCCAGGCGCCACGGACTTCTTCGTACAGCTCATCGGGAATAAAGCCACCGCCCAGGGCCATGCTGACCAGATGCTGCACCAGCACATCCAGCGGTTTGTGCGGGGACAGTCGCGGTTCGATCCGCCGCTGTGCCACGGCATCGCCAGCGGCCGCGGCTTCGATCAGCTCCAGGCTGTGGGTCGGCACCAGGGTGACCCGCGACGTTCTGCCGGGCGCATGCCCCGAACGCCCGGCACGCTGCATCAGTCGCGCCACGCCTTTGGCCGAGCCAATCTGCAGCACCCGCTCCACCGGCAGGAAATCCACCCCCAGATCCAGGCTTGAAGTGCAGACCACGGCTTTGAGTTGACCGTTCTTCAGCGCCTGCTCGACCCAGTCGCGGGTGTCACGGGACAGCGAGCTGTGGTGCAGCGCGATCAACCCGGCCCAGTCCGGTCGCGCTTCCAGCAAGGCCTGATACCAGATTTCCGATTGCGCCCGGGTGTTGGTGAACACCAGGCTGCTGGCGCAGACATCCAGTTCGGCGACCACCTGCGGCAACATCTTCAAGCCGATATGCCCGGCCCAGGGAAACCGTTCGATCGCCGGTGGGAGCAGGGTGTCGACCTTGAGCGACTTTTCGCTTTGCCCCTGAATACTGATTCCGTCGCCGTGTGGGATCAGCACCTGTTCGGCGTGGGACTGATTGCCAAGCGTTGCGGAAACGCCCCAGACGATCAGCCCCGGCTGCCAGCGGCGCAACCGGGCGAGGGCCAGTTGCAGTTGCACACCGCGTTTGTTGCCGAGCAATTCGTGCCACTCATCCACCACCACCATGCGTAGCGTCGACAGCGCCGTTTGCGCGTCGGCACGGGCGAGCATCAGGGTCAGGCTTTCCGGGGTGGTGATCAGTGTGGTGGGCAGGCGCCGGTTTTGCCGGGCGCGTTCACTGCTGCCGGTGTCGCCGGTGCGCAGGCCGACGCTCCAGGGAATCTGCAGATCATCAAGCGGCGCTTGCAGGGCGCGTGCAGTGTCGGCGGCCAGCGCCCGCATCGGCGTGATCCACAAGACGGTCAGCGGTTCGGCGGGTGGAGGGCGTTTGCGAGTGGTTGCAGCAACAGGCCCGGAGCGGGCAAAGCGATTGAGCGCGGCAAACCACACCGCGTAGGTTTTACCGGCGCCGGTGCTGGCGTGCAGCAGGCCGGATTCGCCACGTTTGACTGCCGCCCACACTTGTTTCTGAAAGGCGAACGGCTTCCAGTCGCGGGCGCTGAACCAATGTTTGGCGAAGTCGGTGGAAGTGCCCATGCCGGCGACGTGTGCTCTGAAGGTGTTCCTTCAATGACCGCGCCGGCCGGGCAATAGTTTTACTTGAGATTGCCGCTGAGGAATTGTTTCAGGCGTTCGCTTTTCGGATTGCCCAGCACTTCTTCGGGTGCGCCTTCTTCTTCCACCAGCCCCTGATGCAGGAACAGCACCTGGCTCGAGACCTTGCGCGCAAAGCTCATTTCATGGGTGACCATGATCATGGTCCGGCCTTCCTCGGCCAGGCCCTGAATCACCTTGAGCACTTCGCCGACCAGTTCCGGGTCGAGTGCCGACGTCGGTTCGTCGAACAGCATGACTTCCGGCTCCATCGCCAAGGCCCGGGCAATCGCCACCCGCTGCTGCTGGCCACCGGAGAGAAATGCCGGGTACTGATCCGCCACCCGCGCCGGCAAACCGACCTTTTCCAGATAGCGCCGGGCGCGGTCGTCGGCTTCCTGTTTGCTGCAGCCCAGCACCCGGCGTGGGGCCATGGTGATGTTTTCCAGCACGGTCATGTGGCTCCACAGGTTGAAGTGCTGGAACACCATCGCCAGCCGGGTGCGCAGGCGTTGCAGTTCATCGGCGTCGGCGACGTGCATGCCGTGGCGGTCGGTGACCATGCGG
Organism: Pseudomonas sp. 9.2(2024); assembly: GCF_039695385.1. NCBI lineage: Bacteria > Pseudomonadati > Pseudomonadota > Gammaproteobacteria > Pseudomonadales > Pseudomonadaceae > Pseudomonas > Pseudomonas sp. 9.2(2024). Next base: position 1,631,201 of record NZ_CP155585.1, read on the forward strand.
ATCGCCTGGCCATCGAGGCTCATTGCGCCGTCGTTGGGTTGTTCGAGAAAGTTGATGCAGCGCAAAAAGGTGCTTTTGCCCGAGCCGCTGGCGCCGATCAGGCTGATCACGTCGCCGGTCCTGGCCTTGAGCGAGACGCCTTTGAGCACCTGATGGTCGCCATAGCTTTTGTGCAGGCCTTCAACGGTCAATTTGTACATGGGACAGGCATCCTCAAGGCGAAAGTAGATAGCCGCTGCGATAGGCTTCGGCGCCCGCGACGTGGGCGATCACCATCCCGGCGGTGGCCATGCGCCGCAGCGAGCGGGCATAGAGCAGACCGGAAGCGGTGCAATGGACTGGCGTGACCCGGTCGCTGATCGGGTCGATGATTTCGGCGATTTTCTGCCCGGCTTCCAGAAGCTGGCCGGGTGTGGCGCTGTACACCAGCAGCCCGCCGACGGGAGTGGCCACCGGTTCCACACCGGCCAGCGGTGTGGCGGGATGTGGCAGGGCCGGCAAGGCTTTGGGTTCGCCGACAATGGCGCCGAAGTGGATCAGGTAATCGATCAGCGCCTGGCAGTCGCGACTGGCCAGCGGATGGGTGACATCCCCCTGACCGCGCAACTCGACGGTGACCGAAAAGCTGCCGAGCGGAATCTCGAAGTGTTCGCCGAAGCGCTCCTTCAATTGCCACCACAGCAGGGTGAAGCACTCATCGAATGACTGTCCGCCGGAGTCGGTGGCCAGCAGGCTCGCCTGGGATTCGATATAGCGCGCCAGCGGCTCGACCTGCGGCCAGGCTTCGGGCGTGGTGTAGAGGTGAACCACGGATTCGAAATCGCAGTGCAGGTCGAGCACCATGTCCGCATCGCAGGCCAGCCGTTGCAGGGTCAGGCGCTGGGATTGCAGCTGAGTCGTGGCGGTGTGGCGGGCGAGGGCGTTGCGCAGGCTCGAACGGATCAGCTCGAGGTTGCGCTGCGGGTCGTCGCACAGCTGCGCTTCGATTTCGTTGCCGATTTCTTCGCTGAGGTCGACGAACCAGCGGTTGAAATTCTGCCCGCTCTCCAGCTCGTAGCGGCCCAGCGGCACATCCATCAGCACCTGTTCAAGGCCGACCGGGTTGGCTACCGGCACCAGCACGATTTCGCTGCGCAGGCGGCCGGCGGCTTCCAGCTCCGCCAGACGCTGCTTGAGGTGCCAGGCCACGAGCATGCCGGGCAGTTCGTCGGCGTGCAGCGAAGACTGGATGTAAATCTTGCCTTGGGCCTTGTCCGGGCCGAAGTGGAAGCTGTGAATCTGTCGTGCGGTTCCCGGCAGCGGGGCCAGCAGTTCGTGTATCTGGTGGCGCATCTCAAAAGGGTCCTAGTGGGTCGGGCCGAGGAAGGCCAGCCATCGGCGTTCGGCAAGGCGGAACAGGCCGACCAGCGCAAAGGTGATTGTCAGGTAGATCAGCGCGGCGATGCCGAACGACTGGAAGGTCAGGAAGGTCGCCGAGTTGGCGTCCCGCGCGACTTTCAGGATATCGGGGATGGTCGCGGTGAAAGCCACGGTGGTCGAGTGCAGCATCAGGATCACTTCGTTGCTGTAGTACGGCAACGAACGGCGCAGCGCCGACGGCATGATCACGTAGGCATACAGCTTCCAGCCGGTCAGGCCGTAGGCCTTCGCCGCTTCGACTTCGCCGTGGTTCATGCTGCGGATCGCCCCGGCGAAAATCTCCGTGGTATAGGCGCAGGTGTTCAGGGCGAAGGCCAGGATCGTGCAGTTCATCGCATCGCGAAAGAAACTGTCGAGCACCGGTTGCGCGCGCACGGCGGCCAGGCTGTAAATCCCGGTGTAGCAGATCAGCAACTGGATATAGAGCGGCGTGCCACGGAACAGGTAGGTGTAGAACTGCACCGGCCAGCGAATGTAGAAGTGCGTCGAGACGCGAGCGATCGACAGCGGAATCGACACGATGAAACCGAAGAAGATCGAGGCGCTGAGCAGCCACATCGTCATCGCAAGGCCAGTGATGTTCTGACCGTCGGTATAAAGGAAGGCTTTCCAGTATTCCTGCAGGAGTTCGATCATCGTACGGCCTCCCGGGCACCGGCGGCGTAGCGGCGTTCGAGCCAGCGCAGGATGATGTTGGAAGCACTGGTGATCAGCAGGTAAATCAACGCGGCGAGAACCAGGAAGTAAAACAGTTGATAGGTGCTTTTACCGGCGTCCTGCGCTGCCTTGACCAGATCGGCCAGGCCGATGATCGAAACCAGCGCGGTGGCCTTGAGCATCACCATCCAGTTGTTGCCGATGCCCGGCAGGGCGAAGCGCATCATTTGCGGGAACACCACGAAACGAAAGCGCTGGCCGCGCTTGAGGCCATAGGCGGTGGCGGCTTCGACCTGACCGCGCGGCACGGCGAGAATCGCCCCGCGAAAGGTTTCAGTGAAGTACGCGCCATAAATGAAGCCCAGCGTCAGCACCCCGGCGCTGAACGGGTCGATCTCGATGTATTCCCATTCCAGGTAATCGGTGAGCGTCGTCAGCCAGGTTTGCAGGCTGTAGAAGATCAGCAGCATCAGCACCAGGTCCGGAACGCCGCGAATCAGCGTGGTGTAGAGCTGGGCGGGCAGGCGCAGCAGTTTGACTTTTGACAGCTTGGCACTGGCGCCGAGCAGGCCGAGCAACACGGCCACCAGCAGCGACAACGCCGACAATTTGATGGTCATCCAGGTGCCTTCCAACAGCAAAGGGCCAAAACCCTTGAGGCTGAAGGCGGAGAGCCCCAGATTTTGTAAGAGGTTTTCGAACATAAATCAGCAACCTGACTGAATGAAAAAGGCGCCCATCGAGGATGGGCGCCGGGGCATTATTTGCCGCTGTACAGATTCAGATCGCCAAAGTGTTTCTTTTGAATCTCGGCGTATTTGCCGTCATCGTGTAACGCTTTGATACCTTTATCCAAAAGCGCTTTCAGCTCGGTGTTACCTTTCTTAATACCGACAGCGGTCTTGGCTGGCAGCAAGTGGTTGTCGACCGGCTTGCTGACTTCATAATCAGCGCCTTGCGGCGACTTCAGAAAGCCCAGTTCGGCCTGCAACATGTCCTGAATGCCCGCATCGAGACGGCCGGAAGTCAGGTCGGAATACACCTGGTCCTGATTCTGGTAGGCCTGGGTTTTCACGCCGGCCTTGTCCAGTACGGCTTTGGCATAGGCTTCCTGGATGGTGCCTTGCTCGTAACCGACGGTTTTGCCTTTCAGGGAGGCGACGTCGTCGGTGATGCCCGAACCTTTTTTCGACACGTAGGCCGTCGGGCCGGAGAACAGCTCGCTGGAGAAGTCGATGACTTTTTCGCGGGCTTCGGTAACGGTCATCGACGAGATCACACCGTCGAATTTATTGGCCTTGAGGCCCGGAATCATACCGTCGAAGTCACTTTCGACCCATTTGCACTTGACCTTCAGCTCGGCGCAGATCGCGTTGCCCAGATCGATGTCGAAGCCAACCAGGCTGCCGTCTGCCGCTTTCGACTCGAACGGTGCGTAGGAAGGGTCAACGCCAAACCGCAGTTCTTTGTATTCCTTGGCCAGCGCGGAGCCGGCGGCCATGCACAACGCCAGTGCAGAAAGGGTCAGCAATGCTTTTTTCATTATTCAATCCCTAAGAACCAATATGAGCGCTTGTGGCGCGGAATGATTGTTACTGGAGCGCTTACGACTTATAGAAAGTAGCAATTTCCGAACCAGAGTCCCGAACAAGTGTTTTAAAAGGTGCAGGAAGTGCATGCCGGGGCCGGTCGGTGCACGAAAACGGGCGCGGGAAAACAGTTGCACTGTTTATGGGCGTGATTGAGGTGATCGTTCCCACGTCGAGGCGTCGAACCGTCCGCGTGGGAATGCAGCCCGGGACGCTCCGCGTCCCAAAGCGGACGCAGAGCGTCCATTGAGGCATTCCCACGCAGAGCGTGGGAACGATCGGGGTGAGGGGGGAGTATCGTTGGGAAGGAGTCAGACCAACAGGTTTTGCAAGGTCGCCAGGCTGTCGGCCTCGTCCACGGTCTTGTCCTGGCGCCAGCGCAGCATGCGCGGGAAGCGCACGGCGATGCCGCTCTTGTGCCGGCGGGAGAGGGCGATGCCTTCGAAGCCCAGTTCGAATACCAGGCTCGGCTTCACGCTGCTGACCGGGCCGAATTTTTCCACCGTGGTCTTGCGCACGATGCTGTCGACCTCGCGCATTTCCGCATCGGTCAGCCCTGAATAGGCCTTGGCGAATGGCACCAGTGACCTTGCACTGGATCCCGGCGGGCCGTCCCACACCGCAAAAGTGTAATCGCTGTAGAGGCTGGCGCGCCGGCCATGTCCGCGCTGGGCGTAGATCAACACCGCGTCGACGCTGAACGGGTCGACCTTCCATTTCCACCACACGCCCATGTCCTTGGTGCGGCCAACGCCGTACATCGCGTCGCGAGCCTTGAGCATCATGCCTTCGACCCCCAGGCGCCTGGAGGCCTCGCGCTGGCGGGCGAGGTCGAACCAGTCGTCACCCGTCAGAATCGGCGAAGGCAGCAGTACCGGGTTGTTGCAGTGGGCGATAACTTGTTCCAGTTGTTCACGACGCCTGGCCTGAGGCTGGTTGCGCCAGTCTTCGCCCTGCCATTCGAGCAGATCGTAGGCGAGTACCACCACCGGCGCGTCTTCAAGGATTTTCCGGTCCAGTGACTTGCGGCCAATCCGTTGCTGTAACAGCGCGAATGGTTGCACCGCCGGGGCTTTCGTCGACTGTGGGTCGAAAGCGTCTTCGGTGATCGGGCGGTTGTTCTTCCACACCACAATCTCGCCGTCGATCACCGTGCCGTCGGGTAAACCGTGCAGCAGCGTGTCGAATTCGGGAAAACGCTCGGTGACCAATTCCTCGCCGCGCGACCAGACCCACAGTTTCCCGTCACGCTTGACCACCTGTGCGCGAATGCCGTCCCACTTCCATTCCACCTGCCAGTTGCTCGGCGGCCCGAGCAGGGCCTCGAAGGTTTCTACCGGTTGCGCCAGCGCGTGGGCGAGGAAAAACGGGTAGGGCTGGCCGCCGCGCTGGGCGTGCTCGTCGCTGGATTCGGGGGCGATCAGTTTCAGGTAAGCGGCGGCGTTCGGCCGGTTGGACAGGTCGGTGTAACCCACCAGCCGTTGCGCCACGCGTTTGCTGTCGAGCCCGGCCATGGAAGCCAGGGCGCGGGTCACCAGCAATTTGGACACGCCGACCCGGAAGCTGCCGGTGATCAGTTTGATGCACAGCATCAAGCTTGGCCGATCCAGTTGCGCCCACAGTGCGGGCAACTGATGGGCGAGGTATTCCGGGGTTTCACCGCGCAGGGGCAACAGTTTGTCTTCGATCCATTCGGCGAGCCCGGCCTCGGAGGTGTGCGGGTGTTCCGGCAGCACCAGCGAAATGGTTTCCGCCAGATCGCCGACCGCTTGATAACTTTCCTCGAACAGCCACGGGGCCAGGCCGGACACCTCGACCGCGAGATCGCGCAGGATCCGCACCGGCACCAGTTGCCGAGGCCGCCCGCCGGACAAAAAGTACACCGCCCACGCGGCATCCTGCGGTTGCGCCTGGGCGAAGTAGGTTTGCATGGCCGCCAGTTTGGCGTTGCTCGAGGTGGTGGCGTCGAGTTCGGCGTACAACCCGGCGAAGTCTTTCATGGTTGCACCTCGGCAACGACGGGCGTGGCGGTAGATAGCTCTTCTTCATCGTCACCGTATTCGGTGTTGAAACCTTGTGCGTCCAGACCCTGCTCGCGCAGATGGCGCACCAGCACGCCAATCGAGCCGTGGGTGACCATCACCCGTTCGGCTCCTGTCTGTTCGATGGCCCACAACAGGCCGGGCCAGTCGGCGTGATCCGAGAGCACGAAACCGCGATCGACCCCGCGCCGCCGGCGGGTGCCGCGCAGGCGCATCCAGCCGCTGGCGAAGCTGTCGCTGTAATCGCCGAACCGGCGCATCCAACTGCTGCCGCCGGCCGACGGCGGGGCGATGACCAGCGCCTGACGCATCATCGGGTCATTCTTTTTCACGTCACCGGCGTAGATGGTTGGCGGCAGGTAGACGCCGGCCTCGCGGTACACGCGGTTCAGCGGCTCGACCGCCCCGTGGCTGAGGATCGGCCCGAGGGTTTCATCGATGCCGTGCAGAATCCGCTGGGCCTTGCCGAACGAATAGCAAAACAGCACGCTGGCCTTGCCGGCTTCGATGTTGGCCTGCCACCACTGATTGATCTCGGCGAACACCTGCGCCTGCGGCTGCCAGCGGTAGATCGGCAGGCCGAAGGTCGATTCGGTAATGAAGGTGTGGCAGCGCACCGGTTCGAAAGGGGCGCAGGTGCCGTCGGGTTCGATCTTGTAGTCGCCGGACGCGACCCAGACTTCGCCGCCGTATTCCAGCCGCACCTGGGCCGAGCCGAGCACATGGCCGGCGGGATGAAAACTCAGGGTGACCCCGTGATGGGTCAGGCGCTGGCCGTAGTCGAGGGTTTGCAGATTGATGTCCTGACCCAGACGCGCGCGCAGAATCCCTTCGCCGGCGCTGGCGGCCAGGTAATGCTGGTTGCCGCCACGGGCATGGTCGCCATGGGCATGGGTGATCACCGAGCGCTCGACGGGCCGCCACGGGTCAATGTAGAAATCCCCGGCGGGGCAGTAGAGGCCTTCGGGGCGGGCGATAACAAGGTCCATGGCGTTACCGGAATGGAGGGACTTGTTAGCTATGAGGTTGGCGCGAAGTCAGAAGTTCTATTGATTTTCAAAAGCACCCTCACCCCAGCCCTCTCCCAGAGGGAGAGGGAGCCTACGGAGGTGTTTGGCGAGGTACATCGACCTGTGAGATCGAGTCGACTATGGACCTGCCAAGCAGCAATACGAATCTGGATTCGGTGCAGCAAGTTCAGGTCGGCGAACCTCTTGAATATCCCCCGATCAGTCCTCTCTCCCGGAGGGAGAGGGAGCCTACGGAGGTGTTTGGCGAGGTACATCGACCTGTGAGATCGCGTCGATTATGGATCTTTCAAGCAGCAATACGAATCTGGATTCGGTGCAGCAAGTTCAGGTCGGCGAACCTCTTGAACATCCCCCGATCAGTCCTCTCTCCCGGAGGGAGAGGGAGCCTACGGAGGTGTTTGGCGAGGTACATCGACCTGTGAGATCGCGTCGATTATGGATCTTTCAAGCAGCAATACGAATCTGGATTCGGTGCAGCAAGTTCAGGTCGGCGAACTTCTTGAACATCCCCCGATCAGTCCCCTCTCCCTAAGGGTGTATGTACCGGAGACATGGTGGACACATGTTCGGGGACATGGTGGACGGTTTTCAAATCCGCTTACCTGATACAACGGTCTGTTGAATCAAGTCAATTCGGGCAATGCGATGTCTGCTCCAGTAGACATCGTAGATGCCATCTTCTGTCGTTCCCCTGATCGCTATCAGCTCCCCGATGAAGGCCTTTCCGATCAGGAATTGGCTGCTTCTCCAGTACATCTCGCCATTGCCCTGAACTTTCCTGACCAAATCTCCTTCCGCGTACTCCAGGACAGGCCGGGTCTCTTGGTATTCAAGCGGGCTACTGCTGTAGCGGCTCGCTGGAACCCCCATTCCCAAGGCTTGATGCGGGCGCTTCTGATTGTAAGTTTCTCGCCAGATATCGAAGGCTTTTTGTGCTCCGACGAGGTCGATAAAGCACTGACTCTGCAGAACTTCGGCCTTCAAGCTGCGATGGAATCGCTCAATCTTGCCCTGCGTTTGTGGATGGTAGGGCCGGGAGTGGCTGACCCGGATGCCCTGTCTCATCAGCCAGACTTCCAGGGCGGTGTAGACCCCGGTTTGGTCACCCCATGGCGAACCGTTATCCATGGTCATGCGTTGCGGCAGACCGTATCGGCGAAACACTCCAACAAGCTGTTCTTCCACGGTTTGGCGTTGTTGATTGGCGCAAGCGGCGATGCACAACGAGAAGCGGGAATGGTCATCCAATATCGTCAAAGGGTGGCAGCGGCCATGACGCATACCGACGTGTCCCTTGAAGTCCATCTGCCACAAATCATTGGGCGCCTCATGCTCGAACCGGATAAACGGTTTGATCTCGGCGGCCTTTGGATCAACGCGCGAATGACGCTGTAAAACTGCATGCACGGTGCTGACGGAAGGCATCACTAAACCCTTGTCTTCCAGCACGCGTTTGAGCTTGCGAGCGCCCCAAGCCGCGTACTCCTGACTCACGGTCAGAATCTGCTTCTCCACCTCGTCAGCACAACGTTTGGGTGACGTCTTGGGTCGTCGCGACTGATTGCTCATCCCCTCAGCCCCTGATTTTTCAAACCTGCTGAGCCATTTGTAGGCAGTGCTAGGGCTGATGTTGAATCGACGGCAAAGCTGCCGAACATTGGCCCCTTCTTGCCGAGCCAAAAGCACGAATTCTGTACGAAGCTGCACGGTAGACACCTCTTCCCAAGACACAGGCCATCTCCTTCGTGATGAGCAATGTGTCTATTTAAAAGTGTCCACCATGTCTCCGAACACCTGTCCACTATGTCTCCGGTACATACAAAGGGAGAGGGTTAGGGTGAGGGGGCTTTTGATCTTTTGGGGAGTAGGCCTATTTCCCAGGGGTTAGGGTCAATCGCGTCTTGCCATAAACCCGGTCAAAGTTCTGCGGCTGCATCGGCAAGCCGATGTACTGGCCCTTGAGCCACGGATCGATGCCGTTCAGGTAGTTCGGGCTCACCGGATTACCCGATTGCCCCGTCCCGTTCTGGCCCATCAGCGGCTCGCTCTGACCAAAGTCGACAATGAAACGCATCGACGGCGCACGCGTGGTGTTGAAGTCCTGGCCCCAGGCAAACGCTGCGGTGTTGAGTGTGGTGTGGTCGCCGCCAGCCGCAATTGGCCCGCGAACGGTCTGGCCGTTGGCATTTTTCCACTCATAGCGGTGCAGTTTGCCCCACTGCCAGGCCCGGCGGTCGCCGCCCAACTGGCTGTCGCCGGCGCTGATCGCTGCCGCCAGACTGCGGGCGAGGATTGCCGGTTTGTCTTCTTTTTGCGGGGTGCGGGCGTCGTCCCAGAACGGACTGTCTTCGCGGCCCAGCAAGTGATCGGCCTGGGCGGCGTAGGACAGATCGCCGTTGGCGATAAACGCTTTCCACGCCGGGCTGTTTTGCGGGCCGAGTTCGTCGAGGAAGATCTGCTTCATGCTTTCCTGCAGGAACAGCTCGTAGATTGCCGCGTCGGCGGAGGTCGGGCTGAGCTTGCCGTCGAAGGCCATCAAGCGGGTGTACGCCTCGCGGGCCTTGCTGCGCTCGGCTTCCGGCAGAGCGTCGATCGCCTGTTTCAGCGGCTGCGCCATGCCCGGCGCTTCAAACATTTTCTTCAGTTTGGCGGCGAAGGTGGTGGTCTGGTCGTACTGCATGGCGATCACGCTACGACCGTCGTGTTTACCGCTGCCGGCCAGTTCGGCCAGGCGCTCGCCACGCTCCGGCGCCGCCCAGGAATTCGACAGTTGCATGCCGTAGCCGTGAGGGATGACCCGCTGGTTGGCGGTGCCGAGCCAGCCCTGGGCCGGATCCTGATCGTACGGGTGCAGCATCGGGTCGGCGTAACCGTCCCAGTCATAGCGACCTTCCCAGCCCGGCGACGGCAGCAGGCCTTCACCTTCACGGCGGTTCGGGAATCGTCCGGTGACTTGCCAGCCAATGTTGCTGGCGTCGGCGAACACCAGATTCAGCGCGATGGCGCGGATTTCCCGGCTGGCGTCCGAGGCGCGCTCAACGTTCTGGGCACGGCTCAGATCGAAAAACGCATCGAGGGATTTGTCGTCGGTGAAGCTTGGCGTCTGCAAGGCCAGGCCAAAACCTGCGCCCTGAGCGGCAGCCTGGGTGCTGTTGAGCAGCGCGCCATGGCGGGTTTCGTACACCGCTTCGCGAATCGGCCGCTGGCCTTTGACGAAGTAGGTTTCGTTGCGCACCGCAACCGGTTGCCACTTGCCGTTGACCTCGTAGGACAACGTGCTGCCCTGACGACGGATTTTTTCCAGGAACAGGTCCTGGTTATCGCCGAGCACGCTGGTCAGGCTCCACGCCACCTTGCCGTTGAAACCGCCGAGCACCATCGGCAGACCGGCCACGGTCACGCCGGCGGCCTGGTATTTCGGCGCGCGGATCTGCACGAAACTCCACAGCGATGGCGCCGCCAGCGGGCCATGGCTGTCGCTGGCCAAGAGGCTCTTTCCGCTGCGGCTGCGTTGCGGGGCGATGGCCCAGTTGTTCGACGACTGAGTGCCCAGTAGGTTGATGGCGGCCAGTTGTTCGCTGGCGTTGCTCAGTTCCGTCAACCCCGGAATCTGCCCGTTGAGCTTGATGCCTTGCAGCTTGTCGGCTTCGGCCAGCGGCAGGTTTTCGTCGGGAGCGGACGGGGTCAGCCACGCCAGTTTGTCGTTGGTCACAGTCTGCGCCAGCACCAGCGAGGCGATTTCTTCCGGCAGGTTGGCCGACTGGCTGAAGTTCAGCAGACAGAAGATCAACGCCGAATCTTCCGGTTTCCAGTATTCAGGCTTGTAGCCGCTGGAAGCCAGATCTCCCGGCAGTTTGTCGGCGTAGCGGAACAGGTAGGCGTTGACGCCCCGGGCATAGACCTCGAAGAAGCGCTTGAGCCGTGGCGACGAAGCCTTGTACAGCTCGCCGGCGCTTTTCTTCAGGTTGACGGCGCGCATGTAGCGGTCGGCGTCGAGCATCGACGAACCGGACATTTCCGCCAGACGGCCCTGAGCCAGCAGGCGCAGGGTGACCATCTGATTGATCCGGTCGCTGGCGTGCACGTAACCGAGGGCGAACAGTGCGTCGTGGAAGCTGTTGCTTTCGATCAGCGGCATGCCCATGGCATTGCGGCGTACCGAAACGTTCTGCGCCAGGCCCTTGAGCGGCTGCACACCGGAGGTCGGCGGGAGGGTGTCCTGGGCGTTCCAGGTCTGACAACCGGTCAGGCTCAGAACACCGGCCACTGCTGCGGCAACGCCGAACCGGGGAAGAAAATGTGAAAGGGCTGGCGAGGCCATGGCAAAGCTCCTGCGGGGGTGTAGAGGCTGGGGGGCGCAATAAAGCCGCTACGTTAGTGAGCAGGAGGGGGCCGCGCAAGCGGGGCGAGCGGTTATTTCTTACCGCTCACGCAGATCGTTCCCACGTCGAGGCGTCGAACCGTCTGCGTGGGAATGCAGCCCGGGTCGCTCCGCGGCCCATTTCCACGCGGGCGGTTCGACGCCTCTACATGGGAACGATCAAGGCAGGTCAGGACTTCGGCGGATTGATCTTCTGCACCAGCGCGTAGGCCTTCACGGTCGCCGGGCGATCCTTGATGTGGTTGAACCAGCGTTGCACGTTCGGGAAGTCTTCCAGGTTCTGGCTCTGCCACTTGTGGGAGACGATCCACGGGTAGATCGCCATGTCGGCGATGCTGTATTCGCTGCCGGCGACGAACTCATTGTTGGCCAATTGCTTGTCCAGCACCCCGTACAAACGGGCGGTTTCATCGACGTAGCGCTTGATCGCGTAGGGGATTTTTTCCGGCGCGAACTGGCTGAAATGATGGTTCTGCCCGGCCATCGGCCCCAGCCCGCCCATTTGCCAGAACAGCCATTGCAGCGCCACCTGGCGGCCACGCAGATCCTTGGGCAGGAACTTGCCGGTCTTTTCCGCGAGGTACAGCAGGATCGCCCCGGACTCGAACAGCGACAACGGTTCGCCACCGTCAGCCGGTTCATGATCGACGATCGCGGGGATGCGGTTGTTCGGGGCGATTTTCAGAAAGTGCGGCTGGAACTGCTCGCCCTGGCTGATGTTGATCGGGTGCACGTCGTAGCGCAGGCCCGCTTCTTCGAGGAACAGGGAAATCTTGTGGCCGTTGGGCGTGGTCCAGTAATACAGGTCGATCATGGAAAGCTCCAAATCAGAAAAATGGCTTACGTGCGGACAGCAAACGCCGGCTTCAGGTTGTCCTGTGTGCGTTCGATAGCTTGCTTAGTTACAGGAGGTGATGCTCAAGTACGGGAAATTCAATGACCCCGCATGAGAAAAATCGCCATGGAGCTCAAGGCCAACGCTGCACTGATCATCATCGACCAGCAAAAGGGCATTCTGGAACCGCGTCTGGGGCGGCGGAATAATCCGTCGGCCGAGGAGCGGATTCTTGATTTGCTGGGCTTCTGGCGACACAGCGGGCGGCCGGTGATCCACGTGCAGCACCTGTCGCGCTCGCCGGATTCGGTGTTCTGGCCCGAGCAGTCAGGCGTGGATTTTCAGGAAAGGTTTTCGCCGCAGGACGGCGAGTGGCTGATCCAGAAGCAGGTACCGGATGCGTTTTGTGCCACAGGGCTTGAGGCGAAGTTGCGTGAGTCGGCGATCGGGCAGTTGATCATTGTCGGCGTGGCGACGAACAACTCGGTGGAATCCACGGCACGCACGGCGGGCAATCTGGGGTTCGAGGCGTGGGTGGCGGAGGATGCGTGCTTTACCTTCGACAAGGCCGATTATTTCGGCACCTTGCGTTCAGCTGAAGAGGTGCATGCGATGTCGCTGGGGAATCTGCACGGGGAGTATGCGACGGTGGTCGGCACCGGGCACATTCTGGCGGCAGGCTGAAAAAGCTTCCGGTGAATGGGCCGGCCCCTTCGCGAGCAAGCCCGCTCCCACCTTTGCCTGCATTCCGTCAGAAGGAATACGGTCGAATGTGGGAGCGGGCTTGCTCGCGAAAGCGGTGTCTCAGGCGAAGTAGGCTTTCGCCCGAAACATCAAGCGCCGTGGCACTTCTTGAATTTCTTGCCGTTGCCGCATGGGCAAGGGTCGTTGCGGCCAACGTCTTTCAGGGCGTTGCGCACCGGTTCCTGGTGGGCGTGGCCGCAGTTCGGGCCGTGGACATGGCCATGGTCGTGATCATGGTGGTGATGGTCATGATCGTGGTTGCAGTCTGGGCCATGGACATGAGGTTGCTGGGTCATCGGGGTCACTCCGTAATCAAATCGGCGGGGATTATCACGCCATTGCGCGCCAGGTGCACGTAGTGAGCGATGAATAAACCGGTTTCCATCTCGCCCTCCAGTCGATAGGGAATCTGCTGGTGCGGGTTTTTCAGCATTTTCACCACCTCTTTCACCTTCGGCCACAGGTTGGTACGGATCGGTACGTTGTAAAACGCGCTGCTTTTGGGGTTCACCGTGATCCAGTGCTCGTGCTCGCCTTCGGCCAGCAGCATGTCGGCGAGATGTATGCGGTATTCCAGGCCGCGCACGGTCAGGTCGCTATCGTTGGGGTTGTCGATGCGAAAGTGCAGGATGAATTTCTGTTCCAGCAATTTGGCGCGCACGACTTCGACTTTCACCAGGTGCACGGCGGGGTCGCGGGAATCGTCGGTAAACCATGACGCGCAGCCGCCAAGCCCGAGAAACACGAACAGTGTGAAAGCCTGAAATGCGCGCCAATGACCGAGCATGGTTTAACTCCCTTTGCTGCCCAGTCTAGCCTCAGCTGCCGAAATACCCCGCACAGCATTTCTTGAACTTCTGGCCGCTGGCGCACGGGCAGGCGTCGTTGCGGCCCAGCTTCAGTTGCACGGTCGGGTCGATGAAGTACCAGCGCCCGCTGTTCTGCACGAACGACGAGCGCTCGCGGTGGCTGTGCTCGCCCTGACCGTCATGCCAGCGCGCGGTGAAGGTGACGAACGCGTGTTCCGGCTGGCCACCGAGCACTTCCGAACTTTCCACGTCCAGACCGAGCCAGGTGCTCTGGGCGCTCCAGTCGCTGATCGACTGGCGATCCAGCCCCGCCTGCTGAGCGGGCAGGGTGGTCGCCACCAGATAATCGATCAGGCCCAGCACATAGGCGCTGTAGCGCGAGCGCATCAGGGCTTCGGCGCACGGGGCCGGGTGGCCGGCGTGATAGTGACCGCAGCAGGCATCCAGCAGGTTGCCGCTGCCGCAAGGGCAAATGGCTGTACTCATTGCATTACCACCAGTATTTCCCGAAGTTTTCCGGATTGGCCCAGAATCGCGAGTTGAGCCAGTCGGGGACTTGTTTGTAGTCAAGCAGATCGTAGGTGAACAGGGTCAATACCTGCTCATCCCGGGCGAAGCGTTCGCTGGCTTGCAGGGCCAGGGAATAAAAATCGGTTTCCTGCCAGCCGCTGGCCGGCAGGTCTGCCAGCACGGCGATGCGGCTGGCGTTGAGGTTGCGGATCCCGCCCAACAGATTCAGGCCGTCGCGCTTGGGCAAATGTTCCAGGCAGTCGACTACCAGCGCCAGGTCGAAACGGCGGGCCGCCAGTTCCGCCGGCAACGCACCGGGCGCGGCGTGCGCGACGCAGGTGTCCGGGTGCGCTTCCTTAAAGGCAGCCAGCGCCGGGAACTCGCTGGCGCCGATCAGCAGCAGACGTGCCGGAGCGTAGCGGTCGAGCAGGGCGGCCAATGCCTGCTGCGGCGTGCGGGAAGAAATGGCGACGTTCATCGAAGCTCCTCAATCAGAGCGCCAAGACTAGCCTGCCCGGACGCCAAGGCCTAGATCTCTGTCCTGCGGGTTTGCGGCAAATTCGTCGAAGTCCCGTGAACAGGCGCACAAACAGCAATGGCCTATTGCTGGCGGAGATTAAAACTCCGGTCTTTACTCCCTGAATCGGTTCTAAGCCGATCCCTCAGGAGAAAACTAGATGAGCATAGTTCGGACAGCATTACCCTTGGTTCTGCTAACCAGTGTGTTGACTGGTTGCGCAGGTTTGCAGAAAACCGACTGGCCGACCTGTGCGGCAGTCGGTGGTGTCGTCGGTGCGGGGCTCGGTGCGACCGAAAGCTCCGCATGGGCGGGGTATGGCGCGTTACTCGTCGGCGGTACGGCAGCAGCCTATTGCTGGGTTCACGGTGATGGCGATGAAGACGGCGATGGTGTGCCGGACAGTCGCGACAAGTGCCCGGGCACGCCTAAAGGCGTACAGGTCGATGCTGACGGCTGCCCTCCACCAGCCCCTGCACCAGTGGTCGAAGAAGCTGTAGTGGTCAAGGAAGAAACCATTGTCATCCGCGATGTTCACTTCCAGTTCGACAAGGCCACGCTGACCCCGGCCGACAAACTGGTCCTGGATAAGGTCGCTTCGCGCCTGAAACAGGAATCCAGCACGGCACAACTGACCGTGACCGGCCACACCGACAGCGTCGGCAGCGATGCCTACAACCAGAAACTGTCGGATCGCCGCGCGCACTCGGTGGTCAAGTACCTGGTCGAGAGCGGTGTACCGCAAAGCAGCTTCGTGTCGGTGACCGGTGCCGGTGAAAGCCAGCCGGTGGCAGACAACAAAACTGCTGACGGTCGTGCGCTGAACCGTCGTACCGAAATCAAAATCAACCGCTAGCCCCCTCGCATCCGCGGCTTGTGCAGTCGCGGATGCGGGTCTTTACTCCTGTGTAACCGGTATGGGCCGGTGACACAGGAGCTTTAACGATGAGTGTTCTTACAAGGTCCGTCTTGCCGGTTCTGCTGCTGGGCAGCCTGTTGACCGGTTGCGCCACCCACAGCGATGGCACCGCTCCCCTCAATCAACGTACCTGGCCGATCTGCAGCCTTATTGGCGGACTGGTCGGCGGCGGTCTCGGCGCGCTCGAAAGTGGCGGCTGGGCCGGCGGTGGCGCTGCGCTGGGGATCCTCACCGGCGGATTGATCTGCTATGCCCAGGATGGCGATGAAGACGACGACGGCGTGTTCGATCGTCGCGACCGTTGCCCCGATACCCCGGCCAACACCCCGGTCGACCACCGTGGCTGCCCGTTGCCGCAATATCCGGTCACCGAGAAACCGGCCG
This sequence comes from Pseudomonas sp. 9.2(2024), assembly GCF_039695385.1. Lineage (NCBI taxonomy): Bacteria > Pseudomonadati > Pseudomonadota > Gammaproteobacteria > Pseudomonadales > Pseudomonadaceae > Pseudomonas > Pseudomonas sp. 9.2(2024). The sequence continues at coordinate 1,647,038 of NZ_CP155585.1, forward strand.
AACCGGCCCCGCAAACCGAAGTCATTACCCTCAACGATGCCGGCAACGTGCTGTTCGACTTCGACAAGTCCGATCTGAAACCGGCCGCGAAAAGCCAGCTGGACACGTTGATGGACAAACTGCGCAATGCCGACGTGGTGAGCATCAAGGTCGTTGGCCACACCGACAGCAAAGGTTCGGATGCCTACAACCAGGCACTTTCGGAACGTCGCGCGAGCAGCGTGGCGGAGTACTTGCTGAGCCAGGGCCTGGCGCCGAACAAACTCACCAGTGAAGGGCGTGGCGAGAGCGAACCGGTCGCCGATAACAACACGGACGAGGGGCGTGCGCAAAACCGTCGGGTGGAACTGCACATCAATCGTTAGGATGCGTCTGTAGTCCGCAGGCTAGAGCTGTCGGTCGATGATCATCGTCGAACCGGCAGCCATCCGGCGGTGGATCGGTTTTTTTCATTTTTCCCTCTGGCTTATCCCCTGCAGAAGCCGTTACTGTGCGCCCAAAGAATAATTCGCAACACGGGGGAGCGTATGAAGGTGTTCTGTGGGCTGGGGCGATTGTTGACCCTGCTGTTCTGCTGCGTGGTGCTGGCCAATCAGCTGGTGCCGTTTGTTCATCCGCTGCACCTGCTGGTCAATCTGGCCGGCGGTCTGCTGCTGTCGATCCACGTGCTCGAAGTGCTGCTGTGCAACCGCAGCCTCAAGGGTCGTCCGCACCCTTGGCGTGATCGTGGCCGCATCCTGTTGTTCGGCGTTTTCCACCTGCAAACCATCCCGGCCCCGGCCGCTCCGGAGGCTTCCCATGCGTAATCTCTGCCTGCTTGCTGCATTCATCAGTCCCCTGGCCTGCGCCCAGGTGGTCAGCGTCGAAACCAACTCGCTGATGCGTCTGCCCAACACTGCCAGCACTCTGCAACTGGAGAAACTGGTGGTCGCCGATTACGGCACTTTGCTGATTCCTTCGAACGTGACCGAGCTGAGTGTCGGCGAATTGCAACTGGGCCATGAAGCGCGCATCGCCATCGTGCCGAGCGAACAGGCGCTGGATATGAAAGTCATCCGCGCTCAACTTGCCGAAGGCAGCCAGATCACCGCCCGTGGTGCACCGGGCACCTACGAAAAAGCCGCCCGCGCCGGGCGCAATCTGAATCTGCAATTCAAGGCGTTGAATGCGCCGAAGCTGGTGGTCGATGCCCGTGGCGGCACCGGTGCGCCGGGTTTTGTCGGGCTCGATGGCGCCAACGGTCAGGAGCCGGGTTGCACCTGGGGCCAGGCGGGACACGGTTTTGATGGCAGCAACGGCAGCGATGGCCAGCCGGGTGCACCGGGCGCGCTGGTGCGTCTTGAAGTGCCGCGCGAGTTTCCGGCCGAGCTGATCAAGGTCGAAGTTGCCGGCGGTGCCGGTGGCCCGGCCGGTCCTGGCGGCAAGCCGGGGGCGGGTGGCAAGTCCAAGGGCTGCCTGGTCTATCGCGCCGACGGCGGCAAGAGCGGCAAGCCGGGGGCCGACGGGCAGCCGGGGCCTGCGGGTGCGGCGGGGTCTGTCACCGTACAGCGCTTGTAATCGATTGCACCTACCCTCTACGTTGATCGTTCCCACGCTCCGCGTGGGAATGCCTCAAGGGACGCTCCGCGTCCAGTGACGCGGAGCGTCACGGGCTGCATTCCCACGCAGAGCGTGGGAACGATCAGGTATCAGTCAGGGTGCGCTCGTCAGAACGAGGGCCGCGCAGCTGCCACCGCCACCAGCACCACCCCGACCAGCAGATTGAACCCCACCACCTTGCGAATCCGCCCCAGCACCGCCGCACCCGCCGGCCAGTCCTTCGCCTGCACCGCCGTGCGCAGCTCAGGCAGCATCAATGCCTGAATCCGGATGAACAGCGCGGTCATCACCACATACAACCCCATCATCACCTGCACATAGCGCGGCGCGTTATCGAAGGCGATGTGTTGCAGATGCAGCATGCCCACCCCGGTGACCGGCAGCAGAATCACCGCTCCCCACACCCAACGAAAAAAACCTTGAAACACTTCCACCCAGAGCGTCAGGCGCCCGGGGCCGTCCAGTGCCTTCATGGCCGCGGGGCGCAGGACCATCCAGGCGAAAAACATACCGCCGACCCACACCAGTGCGGCCAGCACATGGATGGGGTAAACGAGGCTAAAAGGTGTCATTGGGGTACTCCGTTCTGCGCGGGATCGATTCGCGGGGTATGATAGCCGCCGAACCGAACCACTGAAAATTTATCCAGCGTTTTTTGCGCCCGACACTCAATGATCAGCACTGAACTCAAAACCACGATCCAGGGCGCCTACTCGCGTTTTCTAGAGGCCAAGAGCCTCAAGCCGCGTTACGGCCAGCGTCTGATGATCGCTGAAGTCGCCAAGGTCCTCGGGGATATCGACACCGACGACGAAGGCCGGCGCAGTGGCGACCCCGCGATTGTCGCGGTGGAAGCCGGCACCGGTACCGGCAAGACCGTGGCCTACAGCCTGGCGGCGATCCCGACGGCGAAACTGGCCGGCAAGAGGCTGGTGATCGCCACCGCCACCGTCGCCCTGCAAGAGCAGATCGTCTACAAGGATTTGCCCGACCTGATGCGCAACAGCGGGCTGAACTTCAGCTTCGCCCTGGCCAAGGGCCGTGGCCGCTACATGTGCCTGTCCAAGCTCGACATGCTGTTGCAGGAAGGCCACGCACAGACCGCCACGGCGCAGCTGTTCGAAGAAGAAGGTTTCAAGATCGAGGTCGATGAGGCCAGCCAGAAGCTGTTCACCAGCATGATCGAGAAGCTCGCCGGCAATAAATGGGACGGCGACCGCGACAGCTGGCCCAACGCGCTGGAAGACGCCGACTGGGCGCGCCTGACCACCGATCACAGCCAGTGCACCAACCGTCATTGCCCGAACTTCGGCCAGTGCGCCTTCTACAAGGCCCGCGAAGGCATGGGCAAGGTCGACGTGATCGTCACCAACCACGACATGGTGCTGGCCGACCTGGCGCTGGGCGGCGGGGCAGTCTTGCCCGATCCGCGCGACACCATTTATGTGTTCGACGAAGGCCATCACCTGCCGGACAAGGCCATCGGCCACTTCGCCCATTACACGCGCCTGCGTTCCACCGCCGACTGGCTGGAAACCACCGCCAAGAACCTCACCAAGCTGCTGGCCCAGCACCCGTTGCCGGGCGACCTCGGCAAACTGATCGAGCAGGTGCCGGAGTTGGCGCGGGAGATCAAGACCCAGCAGCAATTCATGTTCACTGCCTGCGAACAGATTGCTGATTTCAAGCCCGGTGAAGACGTCGAAGGCCGCGAGCGTCCGCGTCATCGCTTCATCGGTGGGGTGATTCCGGAACACATGCGCGAGATGGGCATCGAGCTGAAAAAAGGCTTCGCCCGCCTCAACGACCTGTTCACCCGTCTGACGGATCTGCTCAAGGAAGGCATGGACGGCGAGGTCAACATCGGCATCGCCAGCAATCAGGCCGAAGAATGGTATCCACTGTTCGGCAGCCTGTTGTCCCGTGCTTCCGGCAACTGGGAGCTGTGGACCGCGTTCACCGCCGAAGACCCGGAAGACAACCCGCCGATGGCCCGCTGGCTGACCCTGGCCGAAAGCGGTTCGCTGTTCGATATCGAGGTCAACGCCAGCCCGATCCTCGCCGCCGAAACCCTGCGTCGCAGCCTGTGGAACGTGGCCTATGGCTGTCTGGTGACTTCGGCGACATTGACCGCGCTCGGCACGTTCGACCGTTTCCGCATGCGCGCCGGTCTGCCGAAAAAAGCCGTCACTGCCGTGGTGCCGAGCCCGTTCCATCACGCCGATGCCGGCGTGTTGCGGGTGCCGGACCTGAAGGCCGATCCGCGCGATGCCGCCGCCCACACCGCCGCGATCATCCGTGATCTGCCGGAGCTGGTCGAAGGCTCGCGCGGCAGTCTGGTGCTGTTCTCGTCGCGCAAACAGATGCAGGACGTGTTCGACGGCCTCGACCGCGACTGGCGCAAGCAAGTGTTCATTCAAGGCAACCTGTCGAAACAGGAAACCCTGAACAAGCACAAGGCGCGGGTCGATGGCGGTGATTCCAGCGTGCTGTTCGGCCTCGCCAGTTTTGCCGAAGGCGTGGACTTGCCGGGCGCCTACTGCGAACACGTGGTGATCGCCAAGATCCCGTTCTCGGTGCCGGACGATCCGGTCGAAGCCGCGCTGTCGGAATGGATCGAAGCCCGGGGCGGCAATCCGTTCATGGAAATCTCGGTGCCCGATGCCTCGCTGAAGCTGGTTCAGGCGTGCGGCCGTCTGCTGCGCACCGAAGAAGACCGCGGCACCATCACCTTGCTGGATCGGCGGCTGGTCACCCAGCGCTACGGCAAGGCGATCCTCAATGCGTTGCCTCCTTTCCGTCGTGAAATATCCTGAGACATCGGTGGGCAGTTTTGCCCGCCGCGCTGTCTATCTCTCTGTCACTGCTTTTCCATTGGCCCTTGCGGGTCGTTAGGGAGAATTCCGTTCTCATGATTCGTCGTTCGTTGCCTGCCGTTTTTGCCCTGGTTTTCGCTGGCCCCTTGTTGGCGGCACCTGCCGGCCAGCAGACCCTGTTCAACTTTGTCCGCCCCGCCGACGTGGTGAAAGTGGCGACCGAAAACGCCGACCTGCCGCAAGCCAACGCCGAGCAGACCCCCGAAGGCGAAGTGCTGCGGCGGGTGACGTTCAATCCGACGGCGCGCCCGACCTTGCGCCTGAGCCCGCAGACCGGTGCCTGGGACTGGTCGCAGTCCGGCATGATGAGCCTGCGCATCCAGAGTGCGATGAGCTGGGCAGTGACCGTCTACGTGCAAATCCAGAGCAACGACGGCAAGACTCTGGTCAGCCGCGTCGATCTGCCGGCCGGCCCGGCGCAGACCTTGCTCGTGCCGTTGACCGCGACCTCGCCACTCAGCCAGGGCATGAAAGCCGGGCCGGTGATGCCGATGACGATCGACGGGCAGCGCATCCTGCTGGCGAGCAGCAGCGGTGAGCTGGATCGCAGCCAGGTGGTGTCGGTCAGCCTGTCGATGGATCAGCCGAAAGCCGCGCAAAGTCTGTTGCTCGAGCGCTTTGGCGTGCAGGACGAAGGCGAAGTGATCAAATCCGCCTACGGCAATCTGGTGGATGCCTATGGCCAGTCGACTCGCGGTAAGTGGCCGGAGAAAGTCGCCAATGACGAACAACTGAAATCCGCCGCCGCCAAAGAACGGCAACAACTGAACACCTGGCTGGCCGAGCGCGAAAAGTCGTCGCTGGACAAGTTCGGTGGCTGGAGCAAAGGCCCGGCGTTCAAGGCCAGCGGTTTCTTCCGCACCGAAAAACGTGACGGCCGTTGGTATCTGGTGACGCCCGAGGGCCATCCGTTCTATTCCCTCGGTGTGAACACCGTCAGCCCGGAGGTCAACCAGACCTACGTGGCCGGCCGCGAGTACATGTTCGAATCCCTGCCAAAACCTGAAGAGCCGCTGGCCAGCCATTTCGGCGAAGGAGACAACCGTGGCGGCAACGGTGTCGATCAAGGTCGTGGCTACAACTTCGGTCGCTGGTACGACTTCTACGGCGCCAACCTTCAGCGTCTGTATGGCGAGCCGTGCACCCCGGACAGCGGCAACAAGGCCGGAGTGGCCGAAGCCGCCAAGGCCGGGGCCGTAGAAGAAGCCGCGACCAACGCCAGTGCACCGGTCGCCGCCTCCGAACAGCCGAAAGCCGGGGTCGCCGAGTCGGCAGCCACCAGCGGGCAAAGCGTTGCGACGCCGTGCACGAACACGGTCGACGAGCAAAAGTGGGCCAGCCACACCCTTGATCGCCTGCAAGCCTGGGGCTTCAACACGGTCGGTAACTGGAGCGCCCCCGTCCTCGGTAACGCCGAGCGCATGCCGTACACCTTGCCGCTGTCGATCGTCGGCGATTACGCCAGCATCAGCACCGGCACCGATTGGTGGGGCGGCATGCCTGACCCGTTCGATCCGCGCTTCGCCATGGCCACCGAGCGCGCCGTGGCGATTGCCGCCCGCGATCATCGCGATGATCCGTGGCTGATCGGCTACTTCGCCGACAACGAGCTGGCCTGGGCTGGCCCTGGTGATGATCCGAAATCCCGTTACGCGCTGGCCTACGGCACCTTGAAAATGACCACCGACGTTCCGGCCAAACGTGCGTTCCTCAAGCAGTTGCGCGACAAGTACCGCAATCAGGCGGGTCTGTCGAAGGCCTGGGGCATTGATCTGCCGGCGTGGGAATTGATGGAAGACCCGGGTTTCGAAGCGCCGCTGCCGAATCCTGAGCATCCGGAAATCGAGGCCGACTTCAAATACTTCCAGAAGGTCTTCGCCGACACGTACTTCAAGACCATTTCCGACTCGCTGAAATGGCACGCGCCTAACCAGTTGCTGCTCGGTGGCCGTTTTGCCACCAGCACCCCGGAAGCGGCGGCCTCCTGCGCCCAGTATTGCGACGTGCTGAGCTTCAACATGTACACCCTGCAACCGCAGGACGGCTATGACTTCGCCGCGCTGCGCAGCCTCGACAAACCGGTGCTGATCACCGAGTTCAACTTCGGCTCCTCCGACCGTGGCCCGTTCTGGGGCGGCGTGACCCCGTTGAGCAAGGAAGAAGACCGCGGCCCGGCCTACGCCAACTTCCTCAAACAGGCGCTGAGCGAGCCGTCGATTGTCGGCGTGCACTGGTTCCAGTATCTGGACCAACCGGTGACCGGGCGCCTGCTCGATGGCGAGAACGGGCACTTTGGTCTGGTCGGTGTCACCGATCTGCCGTTCCAGGGTTTTGTCGAAGCCGTGCGCAAGAGCAACCTGGCGACCGTCGATCAGTTGAGCAAAGAGGCGCAGAAAGCGGCTGCCGCAGCGGACAAGACCGGCCACGAAGCCGAAGGCGGCCGCAAGGCAGACGCCGGCAAAGGCCCGGGACAGGGGGCTGGCCACACAGGCGGGCATTCCGGCAACGGTCACTGATCGATACGAAACCTGAAGACCGCCCGGCCCGCAGCGGTTCCCAAAACCCTCACGGGCTGGAACAATGCGGGCCACTTTGTAGAGCGTTTTCGCGGGGGAGTTGCGGGTGCAGATTCAGGGACATTACGAGCTTCAATTCGAAGCGGTGCGCGAAGCCTTCGCCGCACTGTTCGACGATCCCCAGGAACGCGGCGCCGCGTTGTGCATCCGGGTCGGCGGCGAAACCGTCCTCGACCTCTGGTCCGGCACCGCCGACAAGGACGGCGCCGAGGCCTGGCACAGCGACACCATCGCCAACCTGTTCTCCTGCACCAAGACCTTCACCGCCGTCACCGCGCTGCAACTGGTTGCCGAAGGCAAGTTGCAGCTCGATGCGCCGGTCGCCCGTTACTGGCCGGAATTCGCCGCCGCCGGCAAGGAATCCGTCACCCTGCGCCAACTGCTTTGCCATCAGGCCGGTCTGCCGGCCCTGCGCGAGTTGCTGGCGCCGGAAGCGCTGTATGACTGGCAAACCATGGTCGACGCCCTCGCGGCCGAAGCACCGTGGTGGACGCCGGGCACCGGTCACGGTTATGCCGCGATCACCTACGGCTGGCTGATCGGCGAATTGTTGCGGCGCGCCGATGGTCGCGGGCCGGGGGAATCTATTGTGGCGCGGGTCGCCAAACCGCTGGGGCTGGATTTCCATGTCGGTTTGGCCGACGAGGAATTCCATCGCGTGGCGCACATCGCCCGGGGCAAGGGCAATACTGGCGACGCCGCTGCCCAGCGCCTGCTGCAAGTGACCATGCGCGAACCGACGGCCATGACCACCCGGGCCTTCACCAATCCGCCGTCGGTGCTCACCAGCACCAACAAGCCGGAGTGGCGCCGTATGCAGCAACCGGCGGCCAACGGCCACGGCAATGCACGCAGCCTGGCCGGGTTCTACGCCGGTCTGCTCGACGGCAGCCTGCTGGAAAGCGAAATGCTCGACGAACTGACCCGTGAACACAGCCTCGGCGAGGACAAAACCTTGCTGACCCGCACCCGTTTCGGTCTCGGTTGCATGCTCGATCAGCCTGATGTGCCAAACGCCACCTACGGCCTCGGCCCGCGTGCATTCGGCCATCCGGGTGCAGGCGGTTCCATCGGTTTTGCTGATCCGGAGCACGATGTGGCCTTCGGATTTGTGACAAATACACTGGGGCCGTACGTCTTGATGGATCCGCGCGCGCAGAAGCTGGCGCGGGTACTAGCCACTTGTCTGTAAAGCGTCGTCCGAGGTTCCAGGGCCGGAACCTCATGGCGAATTTCGTTTCAAAGCGTCTGTTTATCCGGGCGAAAGTCCTCTGATTGTTCACTACTTCTTTTTGTGGGTTTCCAATGTCGTCCAAACAAACTCTCGCCCTGGCCCTGTGTTTCGCAATCACCGGTTGTGCACAGACTCCGAAGAACGACGCCGATGGCGGCAGCTGGTGGCCGTTCGGTTCTTCCGACAAAGTCGCAGCCAAGGAGCCGGCTCCGGCGCCTGCGCCGTTGAAACCGGCCGCCACCGCGCCTGTGGCCAAGGCCGAGAGCAGCAGCCCGTGGTACTGGCCGTTTGGCTCGGACGACTCGGCGGCCAAGGCTGAAGTGAAAGCTGAAGCCAAACCCGAAGCCAAGCCGGTCGAAGTTGCCAAGGCCGAGGCCGACAAGGGTGGCAAATGGTGGTGGCCGTTCGGCGGCAAGGAGCAGGACACGGCCAAGGTCGTGCCGATGCCCGATCCGAAAGTGACTCAAGCCTGGCTGGATGACTACGAGCCGCGCCTGCGCACCGCGATCAAGGACAGCAACCTGCAACTCGAGCGCCGTGAAAACGTACTGGTCGTGACCGCGCCGGTGGAAGGCTCGTTCAACCCGGATCGTCCGGCGATGCTGCTGCCAGTGACCCTCGGCCCGTTCACCCGCGTTGCGAAAATCCTCGAAGCCGACCCGAAAACCGCCGTACTGGTGCTCGGTCACAGTGACACCACCGGTGCCGCTCCGGCCAACGTCAAGTTGAGCCAGGAACGCGCCCAGGCTGTGGCGGCAATCTTCCGCCTCAGCGGTCTGCAGCGTGATCGCCTGATGCTGCGCGGCATGGGTTCCGAAGCGCCGCGTGCCGCCAACGACAGCGTTGAAGGCCGTGCCCTGAACCGTCGTGTCGAACTGCTGGTGACCCCGCAGAACACCATGGTCGCGCTACTGAGCAAGTACAACATGCCAGCACCTAAGCCAGTGACCATGGTTGCTGCCCAGGACGTCAAGCCTGCCGCCAAACCGGTGACCCCGGCGCCGGCAGCTAAGAAAGCCGCTGTACCGGCCACCAAAAAGGCTCCAGCCAAGAAAGCTGCTGCCAAGGCTCCAGCGAAGAAGGCCCCGGCCAAGGCTCCGGCGAAAAAGACCGCGCCTGCCAAAGCCGCCGCAACCGACAAGAAAGTCGCTGCGACCGATACCACCAAAAAGTGATCCGCTAACGAAAAGGAATGCGCCGTGACCCAGTCTCTGGCAGATATGCGTCGTGATTACACCCGGGACGGCCTGACCGAGGCGCAAGCCCCGGCCGAGCCCTTTGCGTTGTTTCACCAGTGGTTTGCCGAAGCGGTGAAAACCGAACAGGCGCCAGTGGAAGCCAACGCCATGACCCTGGCCACGGTGGATGCGGATGGCCGTCCGCATTGCCGCATTCTGCTGCTCAAGGGGCTGGACGAGCAGGGCTTCACCTTCTTCACCAACTACGAAAGCGCCAAGGGCCAGCATCTGGCGGCGAACCCGTTTGCTGCCATGACATTCTTCTGGCCGACTTTGGAGCGCCAGGTGCGGATCGAAGGGCGGGTGGTGAAGGTCACGCCTGAAGAATCCGACGCTTACTATCAGGTGCGGCCGCTGGGCAGCCGACTTGGCGCCTGGGCGTCACCGCAGAGCCGGGTGATCAATGGCCGGGGTGAACTGGAAGATTTGCTCAAGGCGACCGAGCAACGCTTCACCGACACTCAGCCTCACTGCCCGGAACACTGGGGTGGCTACCGCTTGCTCCCCGAGCGCATGGAATTCTGGCAGGGCCGCGCGAGCCGCCTGCACGATCGCCTCAACTACCGTGTGCAGGGCGCCGACTGGATTCTTGAACGTCTGGCACCCTGAGCAGTCTACCGAGCGGGATAGTCTGCCGCAGCGGCTTGGAGCCACTTCGGCAGGTCCCGGCGCTTGATCTTCTGCGCCTGAGCCTGCTCCAGCCGTTTGAGCATGAACGCGCGTTTGCCTTCATCCTTGCCGGCCAGTGACAATGCCAGATCGCGATCCATCCAGCGTTTGATCCGCACATACAGCCACCAGTGGAAGTACAGACCGGCGGCGGTGGTGACGACAATGATGAAGTAATCCATGGAAATCCTTGGGTCGGCGGCGCAGGAAACGGATTTTGGCGCTACTGTTGGGTGAGTTCGCGGGTGCCTGTACCGGGCCTGAATGAAAGCAATTTTATCCGGGCGACGCCGTGACAGGCGTCAAGCTGCGGAGTTTAATGAATACCTGTCCTTTGGAGTTGATGCTATGCGTAAGTCTGTTCTGCTGGTTGCTTCCTTTTCCACGATGGCGATGTTGCTGACCGGCTGCCAGTCGAGCCTGACCGGTGACTCCTACTCCCGTGACGAAGCGCGTCGCGTGCAGACGATTCGCATGGGCACCATCGAATCCCTGCGTCCGGTGAAAATCGAAGGCACCAAAACCCCGATTGGTGGTGCAGCCGGTGCAGTGGTTGGCGGTGTTGGCGGCAGTGCCATCGGCGGCGGCAAAGGCAGCATCGTTGCAGCCGTTATCGGTGCCGTGGCCGGCGGCCTGATCGGTTCGGCCACTGAAGAAGGCCTGACCCGCACTCAAGGTGTTGAAATCACCGTGCGCGAAGACGACGGCAGCATGCGCGCCTACGTGCAGCAGGTTCAGGAGAATGAAGTGTTCCGCGTAGGCGAGCGGGTACGGATTTCGACCGTTGGCGGCACCAGCCGCGTTTCGCACTAAGCGCGAACAAGCGGTAAAAGAAAACCCCGATCAGGTGACTGGTCGGGGTTTTTGTTTGGTGTTCACCAGTGATCCCGATAGACGAATGCGATTGGGTAGGACGTATCTTTAAAGGCGTGGGTGATTGTTCGACGTGAATAAAGGCCGACATTAAGAGAAGTCGTAGGCGTGTGATCTAGATCAGTTTATCGAGCACGAACTCTTTAAACCAAGGTGGCTGTACGTCAGATTTGATTTCAATCAGCTCCCCGTCTGTGATCTCTGCAACCTGTGTCAGTCCTTCGCTACCTTCATCGGAGTTATCAAAGATATAAGCTCTGTTCGAGGTGAGGATTGCATCCGATAGGAGCGCCAGAGACCTCCAATAACGCTTTCGTATCTTTTCAGGAGGAACGTTGTGCCCACCCTGTGATACGCGATAGGCAACCCTGGCGACATTGATTTCCGGGTCGGCTGTTGCAACGTAATAGACGTAAACCCTGTACCCGGATCTCTGGGCTTCGTAAAGCAAATCGACTTTATCTGAGGAGGACATGACGGTTTCGAACGTAAAACTGATTTTCTCTTTGATCAAAGAGCGCCGTATGAAGTCGGAAAGAGCGGAGGCTACATAGGAGTCGATCTGAGTATCCGAGAAGCTGAGCCTGTCACCTTCAATCGTAATCGAATCCAATTTTGCCAATGACTCTGGAGCTTTTTTCAGCAGGGCGTGGTTGCGGAAAAAATCGAAAATGTCATTTTTGTGAGATTCGATGCGATAGGTGGTGAAATCAAAATAACCAGTGTCTTTGATTGCACGCTCTATATCATCCGGGTTTATGTAATTTCCCAATAGATGCGCAGGAACCAGCCGATTAAAGGTGCTTTTTCCTGAGCCATTTGGTCCGGCGAATATACGTACCCTCGGTGTACTCAAGAAACGACCTGTTTAGGCAGTTTGCTGATTTGCAGGCGAGTCCCGCTTTTCAGGTTTCCATATGTGCCGATCGAGCGCAGTGCAACCGAAGATTTTTCTGTCACTTCAAACAGCTGACCATCTTTGGCGACAAGCACAGCAGCACCGTTGGCAAGCGCCATTTTGTAGGCGTTGTTGAACGCTTTCAGGGCAATGTCCGGAATATAAGACTCCTGCACGGCAATCTGACTGTCCGTCATTGGGCGCTTTTCTGCTTTGCGTGACATGGAAGGCTCCGAAAAAACGTTCTGAGGTGACGCTGCTGTCAACAGAAGATATAGCACACTTGAAAGGCTCAGGTTAAGCGCTGCGAGCAGCGCCAACGGGAGACTACCAATGCTTTGCAGGGTTCTGGAGCCCAATCATGTGTGTGAATCTTTCATTGAGTCTTGGGCCTTCCAGTGAGAGGCGCGTAATGAGCGTGTTTACTTCATTGTGTGGATCCTTTTCTGCTCGCCGCCAATGTCACTGCATAACCGATCAATGCCGCGAACACCGACCCGGTGAGAATGCCCATCCGGTCCATCCCGGCGTATTCACTGGCGCCCGGCACGAAGGCGAGGGAGCCGACAAACAGGCTCATGGTGAAGCCGATCCCGCAGAGGATCGCCACGCCCAGCACCTGGCCCCAATTGGCGCCCTGGGGCAGGGCGGCGATGCCGGTCTTGACGGCGAGCCAGGTCAGGCCGAACACGCCGAGGGTCTTGCCCAGCAGCAGGCCGACGGCGATGCCCATCGGGACGTGGTGGGTGAAGCTTTCGGCGGTCACGCCGGTCAGCGACAGGCCGGCGTTGGCGAAGGCGAACAGCGGCAGAATGCCGTAGGCGACCCACGGGTGCAGCGCGTGTTCGAGGGCCAGCAGTGGCGAAGGCTCGGCATTCTTGGTGCGCAGCGGGATGCAGAACGCCAGGGTCACGCCGGCCAGCGTCGCGTGGACACCGCTCTTGAGTACGCAGACCCAGAGGATCAAACCAATGATCATGTACGGCCCGAGCTTGACCACGCCGAGCCGGTTCATCGCCACCAGCGCCGCGATGCACGCCGCCGCCAGGCCCAGCGACAGGGTCGACAGTTCGCCGGAGTAGAAGATCGCGATGATCACGATGGCGCCGAGGTCATCGATGATCGCCAGGGTCATCAGGAACAGCTTCAGCGACACCGGCACGCGCTTGCCGAGCAAGGCCAGCACGCCGAGGGCGAAGGCGATGTCGGTGGCGGTCGGAATCGCCCAGCCGTCGAGGGCGGCCGGGTTGTCGCGGTTGAGGAACCAGTAGATCAGCGCCGGCACCAGCATGCCGCCGATAGCCGCCGCGCCGGGCAGGACGATCTGCGACGGTTTCGACAACTGGCCGTCGAGGACTTCGCGCTTCACTTCCAGGCCGATCAGCAGGAAGAACAGCGCCATCAAGCCGTCGTTGATCCACAGCAGCAAGGGTTTGGCGATCTTCAACGCGCCGATCTGCGCCACCACCGGGGTGTCGAGCAGGCCGGTGTACAACCACGACAGTGGCGAGTTGTTGATGATTAGAGCCAGGATGGCCGCGGCGATCAGTAACAGACCGCTGGCAGCTTCCAACTGAAAGAAACGCGTGAAAGTGCTACGCAGAGGCAAGGTCGCTCTCCATCGATAAAGTCAAAAGGTGGCACACCCTAACCCGTACCGTTAGTTGTTAAAACAAAAGTTATATTCTTTTTTGTTATATGCGGTTACAGAGCGCCAGGCCGACATGCAGCAGAGCCTAGCAGTTGCCCGAGGGATTGAAGCTCAGCTGTATCTGTCGGTGCCGTGGGATTTTTCCTAAGCTTGGGGGCTGAGCCTGTGAAGGCACTTCTGCCCGATTCAACGAGAACGACAGCCATGAGCGACAACCGACAGTGGGCCCGCGAAGCCATCCGGATCATCGAAGCGGACTTCCAGCGCAGCGCCGACACCCACCTGATCCCCTTGCCGCTGCCGGGGTTCCCGGGCATCGAGTTGTACTTCAAGGACGAGTCCAGCCACCCGACCGGCAGCCTCAAGCATCGGCTCGCCCGTTCGCTGTTTCTCTACGCCTTGTGTAATGGCTGGCTCAAACCCGGCGCGCCGGTGATCGAGGCGTCCAGCGGTTCGACGGCGATTTCCGAAGCGTACTTCGCACGGATGCTTGGCCTGCCGTTCATTGCGGTGATGCCGGCGACCACCTCCAAGGAGAAGATTGCGCAGATCGCCTTCTACGGTGGCCAGAGTCATCTGGTGGAGGATCCGACCCAGATCTACGCCGAATCGGAACGCCTGGCCCGCGAGCACGACGGTCACTTCATCGACCAGTTCACCTACGCCGAACGCGCCACTGACTGGCGGGCGAACAACAATATCGCCGAGTCGATCTTCCAGCAGATGCGTTACGAACAGCACCCGTGCCCGGCCTGGCTGATTTCCAGTCCCGGCACCGGCGGCACCACCGCGACCCTCGGGCGTTACGTGCGTTATCGCCAGCACTGCACCCGCGTGCTGTGCGCCGATGCCGAGCGTTCGGTGTTCTTCGACTTCTACCAGACCGGCGACGCGAGTTTGCGTCTGGACCACGGTTCACGCATCGAAGGGATCGGCCGGCCACGAGTGGAAGCGTCGTTCCTGCCGAAGGTCATCGATGCGATGGTCAAGGTGCCGGACGCCTTGTCGCTGGCGGCCATGCATTACCTGGCGCAGCGTCTGGGCCGGCATGTGGGCGGGTCGAGCGGCACCAACCTGATCGGCGCGCTGATGGCGGCGCAGCAGATGAAAGCGGCGGGGGAGTCGGGCTCGATCGTGGCGATTCTGTGCGATGGCGGCGAGCGTTACGCAGACACCTATTACGATCCAGCGTGGCTCAAGGCGCAGGGCTATGAGCTGGAGGGATTGATGGCGGCTGTGGCAGCGAGTGCCGAGCAAGGTGACGCGCTGCCGGCCTCGGTTCTGCGCGCCAATATCTGACGCCGAAAACGACTGTGGGAGCGAATTCGCTCCCACAGGTTTTTGTATTGCTTCAGGTGTTGCGGATCAGTCTTTCAAACCGAGGATGTCACGCGCCACGGCTTCCGCGATGCGAATGCCATCGACACCCGCCGACAGAATCCCGCCCGCATAACCCGCGCCTTCACCGGCCGGGAACAGACCTTTGACGTTCATGCTCTGCAGCGATTCATTTCGTGTGATGCGCAGCGGCGACGAGGTGCGGGTCTCGATCCCGGTCAGCACCGCATCGTGCAGCGAATAACCGCGAATCTGCTTCTCGAACGCCGGCAGGGCCTCACGAATGGCTTCGATGGCGAAGTCCGGCAGGGCCAGGGCCAGATCGCCCAGCGAGACGCCCGGTTTGTACGACGGCTCGACTTCGCCCAGCGCGGTGGATGGTGTGCCGGCGATGAAGTCGCCGACCAGTTGCGCCGGCGCCTTGTAGTCGCTGCCGCCGAGGATGAAGGCGTGGGATTCCAGACGTTCCTGCAACTCGATACCGGCCAGCGGACCGCCCGGATAATCGACTTCCGGGGTGATGCCGACGACGATGCCGGAGTTGGCATTGCGCTCGTTACGCGAGTACTGGCTCATGCCGTTGGTGACCACGCGGTTCGGCTCGGAAGTCGCCGCCACCACGGTACCGCCCGGGCACATGCAGAAGCTGTAGACCGAACGGCCGTTCTTGGCGTGGTGCACCAGTTTGTAGTCGGCGGCGCCCAACTTGGGGTGGCCGGCATACTTGCCGAGGCGCGCACGGTCGATCAGCGATTGCGGGTGCTCGATCCGGAAACCCACCGAGAACGGCTTGGCTTCCATGAACACGCCACGGCTGTGGAGCATGCGGAAGGTGTCGCGGGCACTGTGGCCGAGGGCCAGGACCACGTGTTTCGAATGCAGGGTTTCGCCGCTGGCCAGTTCGACGCCGACCAGTTGGCCGTCTTCGATCAGCACGTCGGTGACGCGTTCCTGGAAGCGCACTTCGCCGCCCAGAGCGCGGATCTCTTCGCGCATGGTCTCGACCATGCCGGTCAGACGGAACGTACCGATGTGCGGTTTGCTGACGTAGAGGATTTCTTCCGGCGCGCCGGCCTTGACGAATTCGTGCAGAACCTTGCGGCCGAGGAATTTCGGATCCTTGATCTGGCTGTACAGCTTGCCGTCGGAGAACGTGCCCGCGCCACCTTCGCCGAACTGCACGTTGGACTCGGGATTGAGCACGCTTTTGCGCCACAGGCCCCAGGTGTCCTTGGTGCGCTGGCGCACTTCGGTGCCGCGCTCGAGGATGATCGGCTTGAAGCCCATCTGCGCCAGCAACAGGCCGGCGAAGATCCCGCACGGGCCGAAACCGACCACGATCGGGCGCTGGCTCAGGTCGCTTGGCGCCTGGCCGACGAATTTGTAGCTGACATCCGGCGCCACGTTGACGTTACGGTCGTCGGCGAACTTGCCCAGCACTTTGGCCTCGTCGCGCACTTCGAGGTCGATGGTGTAGATGAAGCACAGTTCGGAGGACTTTTTGCGCGCATCGTAGCTGCGCTTGAACAAGGTGAAATCGAGCAGGTCATCGCTGGCGATGCCCAGGCGTTGCACGATGGCAGCGCGCAGGTCTTCGTCGGGATGGTCGATCGGCAGCTTGAGTTCGGTGATTCGTAACATGACAGGATCCGGTTCGCGGGGCGCACAACTGCGCCAGGGCGTTTGAAGGCGGCGATTATAAGCCGCATCGGCCGGATCCCGTGAGGGTAAAACGATCAGTCGTTACGCGAACCGCCGAAATACCCGCAACCACGCTGCACCTTGCCGTCGATACGCAGCTCGGCGCTCATGTGCTGCACGCTGCCGGTGCTGCTGTCGACGCAGCGCTGCGGCGCCACCCACAGCTCGATGCGCTGGTTGTTGGCTTCGCTGCTGAGATTGAAGCGACCGTCGCCCAGCTGCTCTTCGACGTAGGGCACGGCGAGCGGTGGCTGACCTTCGCGATCGATGACCAGGCCTTTGCCGCTGACTTTTACGTTCCACTCCGGGCCATGACCGGCGGCGCGCAGGATCAACTGTTTGAAGTTGGGATCGTCGCAGGCAGTGCCGGAGCGTTCGACACGGTACAACTGGGTCAGGTCGAGGCGGTCGCCGGCGATCTTCCCGCGCACGTCGGCAAACAGCTTGCCCTGTTGATCGGCCAGGGTGGCGGCCTCTTGCAGGACGCTGGTGCCGCCGATGTCATTGACCACGTACTGGCGCTGCTCGCCGCAGGCCTGGAACACCAGTTTGCCGTCGGCAGCGGTCAGTTGCCCCTGCATCCGCGTCTGGCCGACGTGGGAGGCGCTTTCCCGCGCACCATCGAACAACTGGCACGCGGCAAACAACGGGAGCAGGGCAACAACGATCAGGGAACGGGCAACACGCATCTTTGGCTCTCCAGACAAGTGCCGTCACGTTACGCAGGCTGACCGTTCATCACAAGGGTTTAGCCCACGTGAAATGTCTGACCTGTCTGCAAGCCTTCGACACTTTTGGCGTAGGCCAATGCCACATCCGCCGCAGGAACCGGCTTATAGCCACGGAAGTACGGGGCGTAGCTGTCCATGGCTTCGACCAGCACGGTCGGGCTGATCGAGTTCACCCGCAGGCCGCGTGGCAGTTCGATGGCCGCTGCGCGGACGAAGCTGTCCAGCGCGCCGTTGACCAGTGCAGCCGAAGCGCCGCTGCGGATCGGATCGTGGCTGAGCACGCCGGTTGTGAAGGTGAACGATGCGCCGTCGTTGGCGAACTCACGGCCGATCAGCAGCAGATTGACCTGGCCCATCAACTTGTCTTCCAGACCGAGGGCGAAGCTGTCTTCGGTCATTTCACCCAGTGGGGCGAAGGTCACGTTGCCAGCGGCGCAGACCAGTGCGTCGAACTTGCCGGTCTGTTCGAACAGCTTGCGGATCGATGCGCTGTCGCTGATATCCACCTGGAAATCGCCGCTGCTGCGACCGATACGAATGACTTCATGACGCTGCGACAGCTCTTTGTCCACGGCCGAACCGATGGTGCCGCCCGCGCCGATCAACAGAATTTTCATCGTGATTGCCTCAAGTGATTGAACGAGGTTTCAGTCTAGAGTGGTTTTTTCTGCGGATAAGCGCACTAATGGGCAACCTTTGGTTTTCAAATGGAAACAATCCATGAGCGAGATGGATGATCTGGCGGCGTTCGCGGTGTTGATCGAAGCCGGCAGTTTTACCTTGGCAGCGCAGCAATTGGGGTGCAGCAAGGGGCAGTTGTCCAAGCGCATCAGTCAGCTGGAGGCACGATTTTCCGTGGTGTTGTTGCAACGTACTACGCGTCGGCTGAGCCTGACGGCGGCCGGTGCTGCGTTGTTGCCGCAGGCTCAGGCGCTTGTCGTCCAGGTGGAGCGAGCGCGTCAGGCATTGGCGCGATTGAAGGACGACATTGCCGGTCCGGTGCGTATGACGGTTCCGGTTTCGCTGGGGGAAACTTTCTTCGATGGCCTGCTGCTGGACTTCTCGCAGAAATACCCCGAAGTGCAGATCGAACTGGAGCTGAATAACAGCTACCGCGACCTCTCCCGCGACGGCTTCGATCTGGCGATCCGCACCGAGGTCGCCAATGACGAGCGACTGGTGGCCAAGCCGCTGCTGGCCTGGCAGGAAATGACCTGTGCCAGCCCTGAATATCTGGAGCGCTTTGGCGAACCGCTGACGCCGCAAGCATTGGCCGAACACCGTTGCCTGCTCAACAGTCATTACAGCGGTCGCGAGGAATGGCTCTATCACCAGCAGCACGAACTGCTGCGGGTGCGGGTGTCGGGACCGTTCGCCAGCAATCACTACAACCTGTTGAAGAAAGCCGCACTGGCCGGCGCCGGGATCGCTCGCTTGCCGTCCTATCTGTTGCAGACGGAATTGGCTGACGGCCGATTGCGCTGGCTCCTGCGCGATTTTCAGACCCGGCGCATGCCGATGTACCTGGTGCATCCGTATCAGGGCGGGTTACCGAAACGCACCCAAGTGCTGGCGGATTACCTGATCGGCTGGTTCAAGCTCAGCGGCGAGGCGCTGGACCGGTTGTAGTGCCTGGCGATCAGGTGATCGATCGACAGTTTGCCCGGCCCGGTGGCCATCAGGTACAGCAACACCGCCATCCAGGTGCCGTGGGTCGGGTAGGCATCCGGGTACACGAACAGTTGAATGGTCAGGGTCATGCCCAGCAACGCCAGCGCCGAAAAGCGTGTGGCGAAGCCAATCAGGATCAGGATCGGGAAGAAGTGTTCGGCAAACGCGGCCAGATGTGCAGCGATTTCCGGCGACAGCAGCGGCACGTGGTACTCGCTCTTGAACAACGGAATCGTCGAGTCCGCCAGACGTGGCCAGCCGAACTCGAAGGTGCCATCGATCAGGTCGACGACCAGCCCCTCGACCTTGGTTTGCCCGGATTTCCAGAACACGGCTGCGATGGAGAATCGCGCGATGAAGGCGATCAGGCTGTGAGGGATTTTCTCCAGCAGCGCGATGGCGCGGGCAATGAGACTGTTCATGACAACACCTTTGGGTGGAAATGAGTGATGACGTGGCGGCTGATGAGCAGGGCGAGGGTCTGGCTGAGGTCGAAGGCCTCGGCGGATTCCAGCGCTTGCGTGAGTGACAGGCCAGCTTTGAGCTGGCGAATAAACTGGCTGGCGCCGCGATCCACGGTGAACACCTCGACTTCCAGTCCGTTGCGCAGGATCAGCGCGTGTTGGGCGTGATGCAGATCGATCCCGGCCAGCGTCGCGTCGTGCTGATGCGCGGCCCAGATGTCCACCACGGCGAAGTTTGAATCGAGCAGATGCAGCGAAGGGTGCAGGCCGATGCGCAGTTCGTTGAGCGCATCGGCATCGGCGAATACAGCGGCGATTCGCTCCTGACTCAGGGGTAACACATCGGCAGCGTGGTAGGCCTGCGTGCGCAAGCGTTCCAGCCGCGCGACATCGGCCAGATAGGGAACGCTCGCGGCTGGTTCGAACTCACTGATGAAGTCCGCCAGCCCGCTGCCGTAGTCGCTCATCAACGGACTGTGTGGCGGATGGCTTTGCACGAAAATTCCGGCCATGGCCCGGAAGAATTCGTCACCCACCAACTGCATCACCACGGGATAACTGTCGGCCAGTGCGTTGATCAACGAGCTCTGAACATTGTTGCGGTACACCGCGAAACGGCTGGCCGGGTCGGCACCGTTGGCGCTGCACAAACCGTCGGGGCAGGGCAGGTCGATATCGAGCAGCGCGACGCTGAATGCGGCTTGAGTGCTCATGGCCGACCTCCCGCGCACAGCAACAGCTCATCGGCCTGCTGCGCTTCCGCCAACAGCACGTTGAAGGCAGGCAACTGATTGTCCCGTTCGATCAACGTCGCCACCGGGCCGACGCGTTCCAGCGTCTGCCGGTACAACGACCAGACGGCCTGATCGATCGGTGCGCCGTGATCGTCGATCAGCAAGCGATCACCGAGGCTGTCGGAATCTTCGGCAAACCCGGCCAGATGAATCTCGCCCACCGCTTGCAGCGGCAATGCTTCGAGATAAGCCAGGGGATCGCGCTGATGGTTGATGCACGAGACGTAGACGTTGTTCACGTCCAGCAACAGACCGCAGCCACTGCGCTGGATGACTTCACGGATGAAATCGGCTTCGTCGATGGTCGAGCGCTGGAACGCCAGGTAGGTCGCCGGGTTTTCCAGCAACATCGGGCGTTTAAGAGTGTTCTGCACCTGATCGATGTGTTCGCAGACGCGGTTCAGCGTCGGCGTGTCGTAAGCCAGGGGCAGCAGGTCATTAAGGAACACCGGGCCGTGGCTTGACCAAGCCAGGTGTTCGGAAAAGGAGTGGGGTTGATAGCGCTCGATCAGCGCGGCCAGGCGTTTGAGGTGCTGGACATCCAGCGCGCCTTCGGCACCGATGGACAGCCCGACGCCATGCAGCGACAGCGGATACGCGTCGCGAATCAAACCCAGAAAATGATGAAACGGGCCGCCGGCCACCATGTAGTTTTCGGCGTGGACTTCGAAGAAACCGATGTCCGGACGTGAATCGAGCACTTCGCTGAAGTGCTCGCTCTTGAGCCCCAGCCCGGCACGGGACGGGAGCCCGGTGAGGGCTGCCCGAGTGCGGCGCAAGGCATGGTCGCAGGATGTGATCATGATCGACACTCGGGCGGCTCCCGGATCAGGACTTGGCTTTGAACGCTTCGAGCTGACCGAAACCGGTCGGCGAGGTTTTGCTTTCGGTGGTGGTGCAGGTGCCTTTCGGAACCAGTTTCCAGGCGTTGGCCTGATGATCCATTTTCGCGGTGCCGGCACAGGTGGTGCCTGCACCTGCGGCGCAATCGTTCTTGCCTTTCATGGCCACGCCGAAGCATTTTTCCATGTTGTCGTCAGCGGCGTGGGCGGTGGAGACGGCAGCGATGCTCAGAGCAGAACCGAGGGCCAGAACCAGGGCGGTGGCGGACAGGGTGCGGGTGGTAGCAGTCATGATGTTTCTCCGGTTTTAACTTGGGTTTGAACAAGCGATTGCGCTTGCTTGCCCCACTAGAGAAACGACTCGGCGATGCGTTACAGCGATCGGTAGAAGTTTTTTGCCGGGCACAAAAAAAACGGCCCGAAGGCCGTTTTCTGTTTGAAGCGATCAATCAACCGCCGAGGTACGCCTCGCGCACTTTCGGGTCGGTCAGCAGCGCTTCGCCGGTGCCTTGCATCACCACCCGGCCGTTCTCCAGAACGTACGCGCGGTCAGCGATTTTCAGCGCCTGGTTGGCGTTCTGCTCGACCAGGAACACCGTTACACCGTCCTTGCGCAGCTGTTCGATGATGTCGAAGATCTGCTGGATGATGATCGGTGCCAGGCCCAGCGACGGCTCGTCGAGCAGCAGCAGTTTCGGCTTGCTCATCAGTGCACGGCCGATGGCGAGCATTTGCTGTTCGCCGCCGGACATGGTGCCGCCGCGCTGGTTGAAGCGTTCTTTCAGACGTGGGAAAAGTCCGAGAACCTTGTCCATCTGTTCCTGATAGTCGCCCTTGTCGGTGAAGAATCCGCCCATGGACAGGTTTTCTTCGACGGTCAGACGGGCAAACACCCGACGACCTTCCGGTACTACGGCGATGCTCTTGCGCATGATCTGCGACGAGTCCTGGCCGACCAGTTCCTCACCCATGTAGCGGATGCTGCCGCTGTGGGCCTGCGGCGAACCGCAGAGTGTCATCAGCAGCGTGGACTTGCCGGCACCGTTGGCGCCGATCAGGGTCACGATCTCGCCCTGGCGGACTTCGACGTTGACGCTGTGCAGGGCCTGGATCTTGCCGTAGAAGGTGGAAACGTTTTCGAACTGCAGCATTTACGCTTCCCCCAGGTAGGCTTTGATCACTTCAGGATTGTCGCGGATCTGTTCCGGCGTGCCGTCGGCCAGGGGCGTGCCCTGGTTGATTACGACGATATGGTCGGAAATGCTCATGACCAGTTTCATGTCGTGTTCGATCAGCAGCACCGTCACGTTGTGCTCTTCACGCAGCACGCTGATCAGCGCCTTGAGGTCTTCGGTTTCCTTCGGGTTCAGGCCGGCGGCCGGCTCGTCGAGCATGAGGATCCGCGGACGGGTCATCATGCAGCGGGCGATTTCCAGACGGCGCTGCTGACCGTAGGCCAGGGTGCCGGCGGGGCGGTTGGCGAACTCTTTCAGGTTGACCTTTTCCAGCCAGTACTCGGCGAACTCCATGGCCTCGCGCTCGCTCTTGCGAAACGCCGGGGTCTTGAACAGGCCGGACAGGAAGTTGGTGTTCAGGTGACGGTGCTGGGCGATCAACAGGTTCTCGACCGCCGTCATGTCCTTGAACAACCGCACGTTCTGGAAGGTGCGCACCACGCCTTTGAGGGCGATCTTGTGGCCCGGCAGGCCGTGAATCGGCTCGCCGTCCAGCAGGATGCTGCCGCCCGATGGCTGGTAGAAACCGGTCAGGCAGTTGAACACGGTGGTCTTGCCCGCGCCGTTCGGCCCGATCAGTGCCACCACCTGTTTTTCCTTCACGGTCAGGGCCACGCCGTTGACCGCCAGCAGGCCGCCGAAGCGCATGCTCAGATTTTCGACTTTCAGGATCTCGCGGCTCATTTGCGCAGCTCCATGTGAGGACGTTGCATGGGCAGCAGACCTTGAGGTCGCCAGATCATCATCAGCACCATCAGGGCGCCGAACATCAACATGCGGTACTCACTGAACTCGCGCATCATTTCCGGCAGCAGGATCATCACAACGGCCGCGAGAATCACGCCCAGCTGCGAGCCCATGCCGCCCAGCACCACGATGGCGAGGATGATCGCCGACTCGATGAAGGTGAACGATTCCGGCGTCACCAGACCTTGACGGGCGGCGAAGAAGCTGCCGGCGAAACCGGCAAATGCCGCGCCGAGGGTGAACGCCGAGAGCTTGATCACGGTCGGGTTGAGACCCAGCGCACGGCAGGCGATTTCGTCTTCACGCAGCGCTTCCCACGCACGGCCGATCGGCATGCGCAGCAGGCGGTTGATCACGAACAGCGCCGCCAGTGCCAGCAACAGAGCAACCAGGTAGAGGAAGATCACCTTGTTGATCGAGTTGTACTGCAGGCCGAAATACTCGTGGAAGGTTTGCATCCCTTCTGCGGCTTTACGTTCGAAGGTCAGGCCGAAGAACGTCGGTTTCTCGATGTTGCTGATGCCGTTCGGGCCGCCGGTGATGTCGGTCAGGTTACGCAGGAACAGGCGGATGATTTCCCCGAAGCCAAGGGTCACGATCGCCAGGTAGTCGCCGCGCAGACGCAACACCGGGAAGCCGAGCAGGAAGCCGAACGTCGCCGCCATCAGGCCGGCAATCGGCAGGCAGATCCAGAAGCTCAGGCCATAGTAGTGCGACAGCAGCGCGTAGCTGTAGGCACCGACGGCGTAGAAGCCGACGTAACCCAGGTCGAGCAGACCGGCCAGACCGACCACGATGTTCAGGCCGAGGCCGAGCATCACGTAGATCAGGATCAGCGTCGCGATGTCCACCGCGCCACGGGAGCCGAAGAACGGCCACACCAGCGCTCCGATGATCAGCGCGATGATGAAGTAGCGTTGGGTGGTCGGCAGGGTCAGGAAGTTGCTGGCCTTGGCCGGAATCAGCGGCATGCCTGGCGACGAGCGCCACGCCTTGCTGATCTGCTGGTTGAACAGCACCCGCAGAAACATCAGCACCGAGCAGATGGCGATGGTCGCCAGAATGGCCGGGCTGGTGTTGTGCACTTCCAGGTTGACACCGACGATGGTCAGTTTCAGACCCAGTACCGGATAGGCCACGGCCCAGACCAGCAAGGCGCTGAACAGCGCCTGTTTAAGATTCCTAGTCATACTTTCTCAACCTCCGGACGGCCCAGAATGCCGGTCGGACGGAACAACAGCACCAGAACCAATAAGCCGAAAGCCACGACATCCTTGTACTGGTCGCCGAAGATATCGGCGCCAAAGGCTTCCGCCACCCCGAGCACCAGCCCGCCGAGCATGGCGCCCGGGATGCTGCCGATCCCGCCCAGTACCGCGGCGGTGAAGGCCTTGAGGCCGACGAGGAAACCGGCGTTCGGGTTGATCACGCCGTATTGCATGCTCAGCAGCACGGCCGCGACGGCCGCCAGCGCAGCACCGATGACGAAGGTCAGGGCGATGATGTTGTTGGTGTTGATGCCCAGCAGGTTGGCCATCTTGATGTCTTCGGCGCAGGCGCGGCAGGCGCGGCCCAGGCGAGAGCGGGAGATGAACAGCGTGAGGCCGAGCATGGCGATCAGGGTCACCACGAACACCACGATTTGCATGTAGGAAATCAGCACTTCATGTGCGCCACCTGGGCCGAAGGCGAAGTTGCCCGGAATCAGGTTGGGGATTGCTTTGTCCTTGGAGTCTTGCGCCAGCAGAACCGTGTTCTGCAGGAAGATCGACATACCGATCGCGGAAATCAGCGGGATCAGACGGTTGCTGCCGCGCAACGGGCGGTAGGCAATGCGTTCGATGCTGTAACCGTAGGAGCTGGTGACGACGATGCTGGCGATGAACGCCACGGTCATCAACAGCGGGACGCTTTCGAGTCCCATCATGGTCAGCCCGGCGATGGCGATGAACGCCACGTAGGAACCGATCATGTACACCTCGCCGTGGGCGAAGTTGATCATTCCAATGATGCCGTAGACCATCGTGTAGCCGATGGCGATCAGGGCATACATGCTGCCAACGTTCAAGCCGTTAACCAGCTGTTGGAAGAAGTGATAGATGTCAGGCATTACAGCGCTCCTAAAAACCTGATACGCATTTCACTGGTGGAGTCATTTTCCCGCCCGGTCCCGTGGATCTTTATCCACTTCGAATCCGGGTTTTGCCAGCGAACCGCTGATGACGGTTTTGAGATTTTCAGGTGGGGAGACTGGCGGATCACGCCAGCGCGGCCCAATACATTCGTAAAACAAAGCCCACGGCACGCCGTGGGCTTTATTGGCAGTCAGTCAGGCAGGGCCTTACTGAGGCGACACTTCGGTTTTAGGTTTGCCTTCGTGCCATTCGTAAACCACGAATTTGAAGTCCTTCAGGTCGCCCTTGTCGTCGAAGCTCAGGTCACCGGTAGGCGTCTTGAAGGTGCCTTTGTGGATGGCTTCAGCCACCTTGGCAGCATCTTCGGACTTGGCAGCCTTGATACCTTCGGCAATTACTTCAACTGCCGAGTAGGACGGGAACACGAACGGACCGCTCGGGTCTTCTTTCTTGGCCTTGAATGCATCGGCCAGGGCCACGTTGGCCGGATCCTGGTCGAAGGATTTCGGCAGGGTCACCAGCAGGCCTTCGGCAGCGCTCTTGGCGATCTGGGTGATCGAGTCGTTACCCACGCCTTCCGGACCCATGAACTTGGCTTTCAGGCCTTTTTCCTGGGCTTGACGCAGGATCAGACCCAGCTCCGGGTGGTAGCCGCCGTAGTAGACGAAGTCGACGTTGGCTTGCTTGAGCTTGGCGATGATCGCGGAGAAGTCTTTGTCGCCGGCGTTGATGCCTTCGAACACGGCAACCTTGGTGCCTTTCTTCTCGAGAGTGGATTTGACGGCGGTGGCGATGCCTTCACCGTACTGCTGCTTGTCGTGCAGCACGCCGACGATTTTCGGCTTCACGTGATCGGCGATGTAGTTACCGGCGGCAGGGCCCTGGGCGCTGTCCAGACCGATGGTACGGAAGATCATTTTGTAACCACGAGCGGTGATGTCCGGGCTGGTGGCAGCCGGGGTGATCATGATCACGCCTTCGTCTTCGTAGATGTCCGAAGCAGGCTGGGTGGAGCTGGAGCACAGGTGACCGACCACGAACTTGACGCCGTCGTTGACGACCTTGTTCGCAACCGCTACCGCTTGTTTTGGATCGCAAGCGTCATCGTATTCAACGGCTTCGAGCTTCTTGCCGTCGACGCCGCCTTTGGCGTTGATCTGTTCGATGGCCATTTTCGCGCCACTGAACTGCATGTCGCCGTACTGGGCTACTGGACCGGTTTTAGGGCCGGCGATACCGATCTTGATGGTGTCAGCTGCGAACGAATGGCTGGCAACCCCGGCCAGAACCATAGCGGCAAACAGTTTGGAAATCTGCTTAGTAGCCTTAGTCATAGTGCTCCACTCTTACTGTTGTATTTTTTTAGAGTCCTGACGCCGTAGCAGCAGAACCGGGACAGATATCTAGGCGATACCCTCCGGAAAAGCCCCCGGCAACTGTACCGGTACAGTGTAGAGCGCCGGTTGTTGGCCTGGGAAGCTGGCGCCAGGGGGCAAAACCTGAGGGTGTCGCTTAAATGAAAGAAAAAGACAGAATTGCGGCGGGACGTTCAGAGGGCTTATACCCCAATCATCAGCATTCCTTGGCGTTCCTGCTCTTTTCGTTCGGTACGGCCTTTTGCAACTGGGTTTTTCTGCCGGACCACCGACGTTATCATTCGCGCCGATTTCTTTTCCGGACAGTCCCATGAATCAAGAACCTAGCACCCTCTATGCCAAGCTGCTTGGTGAAACCGCATCTATTGCCTGGAAAGAGCTGGAGCGCTTCTACGCCCAAGGTGCCCTATTGTGGGTCGACGCCAGCCTGGATTTGATCGCGGTCGCCGAGGCCGTGGCGTCGGATCAGGGCGAGAAAGTCGCTGCCTGGCTGGCCGAAGACAAGGTCGCCAAGCTGTCTGAAACGCGGGCGCTGGATATTTTCGAGCGCGATCCCGAGATGTGGGCGGTGGTGGTCCGGCCGTGGATCCTGGTCCAGGAAAGGGCAGCGGCCTGACGGGTTGCACCTTGTTGGTGCGAGTGCCGGCCGGCAAAAAGTGTGTAGCGGAGTAGCGTGATGGCACGTTGCCGTAGAGAAATGCCACAGGCGGGGGTGGCATAACGGTGACGTAAACGTAACGGGCACAGTTTAGTAAGCAGCCTAACGGCTGCTTAATTGTTTCGGGATGTTGGAAAGGCTGAAATTTTCAGTGAATTTCAGGCCCTCATCGCTGGCTTGCCAGCGATGAGGGCGACCCGGTCCCGGATCAGACCGAATAAGACTTGCCGGTATGGTTATTGAGGGAAATAACCTTGGTCTTGCCGATCCGGTGACGGTAGATCTCGCGCAGGTACTTGATCGACTTCTTCACGCAATCGCGCGACAGCCGAATGTCGTTGATCGAGACAAACTTCTCTTTGTCGTTGATCAACTCGCGATACTTCTTCTCGTACATCGGCTTGATCGCGTACCAGTTGGTATCGAGGATCTTCGCCGGGTTTTCGAATTCGTTGAGCAGGTCGTCGATGCGGTCTTCGTCGAACTCTTCCTGAATGATGAAATCGAGGATCGAGTTGTCCAGGGTCTCGTCGAAACGGTACGGGGTCTTGGCGAAGCAACGCTTGATGAATGCCACGATCAGCGTCAGGAAGTCGTCCGACAGGCACGGGCTCTTGGCGATCAGAGTGGTCAGCGACAAGTTGGCGGACGCACCGATCACCAGCGCGTAGCGCTTGAGCGTGGTGTTGGGGAACAGGCTGTTGAGGTGGGTCTTCAACCGGTTCAGGTCCATGTACGACAGCTTGTAGTCTTTTGGCAGCGAAACGATCGAGACCACCGACGAGCAGTTCTTGAAGAAGTGCAGGTCGTGCAGCGCAGCCGCGTCGTAGCCGGAGTTCTTGTATTGCTCCAGCGACGCACGATAACGCTTGGATTCGATCGGCAGCAGGCTGATGCCTTCGATGGCCTGGGTCACTTTGTTGAAGTGCGGGAGGTCGATCGAGCGGAAGAACAGGTCGTCGATGTTCAGGCGCTGCGGCTCTTTGTCGAACACCTTGAACTTGTCGCTGCTCGGCGGCGGGGTTTCCGGCACCACGGATTCGGCGTAGGCAATCGCCACCGGGCCGGCCAGACTCATGAACAGGTCGTTGGCGTCCAGGCGAATGGTCTCGCCGATGTCGATGCCGGCACGACGGAAATAGTTCTGGTCGTAGTCGGTCGTGACGGCCTGGGCCGTCAGAATGTTGAAGATCTGCTGCGAAATGTACTGGTTGGCGTGCTTCTCCATCGCATTGACATCAATGTTCTGGATGTTGCCGTCATCGCTCTCTTCGGCATAACGCATGATGTCGTTGGAGATCAGCATCATCGCGTTCCATGGGCGGATACGGCCCATGACGCTGGCTTCGCTGCTGTCTTCGTTGGCGAAGTTGTACGAGAAATCCCATTCTTCCGAGAGGTATTTGCACAGCAGGCGGCCGGCGTTGATGTGCAGCGCCTCGGACATTTCGCTGCGGTGGTCGGAAATGTTCGGCAGCACGCAGATGCCGCTGGTGAAGATCGGCTCGAACACGAACGAATGACCGCTCTTGCCGTCATGTTCGTCCATCGGCTTGGTGTCGAACGTCTTGTTCATGTACGAGTGCTGCTGGGCCAGACCGAATTCCGAGGCCATGCCCGAACCGGTACCGCCGCCGGCACTGAAGATCGAGAAATACAGGCGCGACTGGTTGGCCTTGATGCCGCAGCTGTCGATCAGGTACGAGTGGATCATTTTCCAGTCAGGGCTGGAGAAGCGCTGGGTGTCCTTGTTCAGGATGATCTTCGCCAGGTACTGGCCGAGGATCGGCGCGTTACCGGCGCCACCGGCGTGGACTTCCGACAAGTCCATGATCTTCATCTTGCTGTAGTCGCGCAGGAAACCGCTTTTTTCGCCCTTGCGCGAGAAACGGATACGCCCGGCGATGTCCTTGTCGAGGTCGCCGAGCATCACCAGCGGTTCCACCAGGAACACCGGTTTGCTGCCCTTGTTCGGGCCGATCCGCAGGTTGGTCTTGATCCACTGGGCCGGGCTGTAGCCCTTGTCGGCCAGGCGACGATCGCTCGATGGACGATCCTCGTTGTTGAATTCGTTGAGGTAGAACTTGCGCGCGTTGTACACCAGCTCCGCCACGTCGAGGGCGATGTTGGAGCCGCAGCGACCGAGGCCGATCAGGCACACCGACGGGAATTCCTGGTCGTTGTGCTGTTCGTTGTCGCCTTCCAGGTGCGGCGGGCGCGGGAACACCAGGTCACGCAGGCCATCGAGGTTGTCGAGGATGCGGTCGGTATTGGTTTCGGTGAAGTACAGGTATTGCTGGGTGCCCAGCGGGCGCGAGGGTGGCAATGGCTTCATCGGGGCAGGGCTGTTCGCCGCAGGGCTCAGAGTCAGATCGGATACCGCAGTGGCCGGATTGTTTTTAGAAGTCATTGTGCGCCATATACCTGGACTGGTTGGATCAACGACCGCTGTCGTCGAGCCTCACGGAATGGGAATCTCGCGTCTTTTTTCTGCGCGTGTTTTGCCCGTGCGTCAGGGACTTTGCCTGAGTGCCGCGCGGGGGAATCCTTTCCTGATCGATGATGGATCGGCCATTATTCGGCGATCTTTAATCAAAAGGAGGCTAAATGATGTCAACGCGACCTTCGTTGGGGTTTGCCGGAATCGGCCTGATGGGCCTGCCGATGTGCCGCCGCTTGCTGGCCGCCGGTTATCCGCTGACCGTGTGGAACCGCAACCCGGCCAAGTGCGCGCCGCTGGTCGAGGCCGGCGCCCGGCAGGTGGCGACCCCTGCTGAACTCTGTGAACAGGCTGACGTGGTGATGCTGTGCCTGGCGGACACAGCGGTGGTGCGAGAGGTGGTGTTCGGCCCGGCCGGCGTGGCTGAAGGGGCGAAACCCGGTCAGTTGCTGGTGGATTTCTCCAGCCTCGAACCGACGGCTACCCGTGAAATGGCGGCCGAGCTGGCCGACAAGACAGGCATGGCCTGGCTCGACTCGCCCGTCTCTGGCGGTGTTGTCGGGGCCGAAGCCGGAAGTCTGGCGATCATGGTCGGCGGTGATGCAGCGGATCTTGATCGCGTACGCCCGGTGTTGCTCGCCCTTGGCCAGCGCGTTACGCACATGGGTGGCGTCGGCGCCGGTCAGGTGACCAAGGCCTGCAATCAGATGATCGTCGCCTGCAACGCCTTGGTAATCGCCGAAGTGGTGGCGCTGGCCGAGCAGGCCGGAGTCGATGCCAGCCTGATCGCCGAGGCGCTGGCCGGAGGTTTTGCCGATTCCAGACCGTTGCAGATCCTCGCTCCGCAAATGGCCGAAAGCCGTTTCGAGCCGGTGAAGTGGCACGTGCGCACGCTGCTCAAGGATCTGGATACCGCGGTGAAGTTTTCCCGGGAAACCGGTTCGGCCACGCCGATCAGCGGATTGGCCGCACAACTGATGCGCCTGCATGGGGCGCAGGGCTTTTTGCAGAAGGATCCAGCGACACTGGTGCAAATGTACCGCGCGCCAAACTCAGCGGATTGACCGTGTGCGCGTGTTTGCGCTGGTTGATTTCCTCCAGCACCGGGCGCAGTTCGGCCAGTGGCACCGGGCGGCTGAGCAGGTAACCCTGAATGAAGTCGCAGCCCGAGCGCTCAAGAAACTCATATTGCTCCAGGCTTTCGACGCCTTCGGTGACCACCTGCAAGTGCAGGGTGTGCGCCATGACGATGATCGCCTGGACGATCTCCATGTCGGCGCTGGCCTTGGGAATGTCGAGGATGAACGAGCGATCGACTTTCAGGGTGTTGAGCGGCAGGCGTTTGAGGTAGGCCAACGACGAATAACCGGTGCCGAAGTCATCGATCGACAGTGACACGCCGAGGGCGCGGATCTGCCGCAGCAGCACCAGCGTGTTGGCGATGTTGCCCATCAAGGCGTTTTCGGTGACTTCCAGTTCCAGCCGTTCCGGGGCGACCCCCGCACTGCGCAAGGCGTGCTCGATTTCATTGGCCAGTTCCTCCCGGGCCAGATTCAGCGGTGAGCAGTTCCAGGCGATCTTCAAGTCTTCGCAACCATGGCGCGACAGTTCACCGAGGTCTTCACAAGCCTTGCGCAGAACCCAGTTGTCGAGCTCGGCAATCAGCCCGTTGTTTTCGGCGATGGCGATGAATCGATCCGGGGTGAGCAGGCCGTGCACCGGGTGCTGCCAGCGGATCAGCGCTTCGAGCTTGGTGACCTTGCCGGTCTTGAGTTCGAAGATCGGCTGGTAATACAGCAGCAGACCGTTCTCCTGACGCAGGGCATGGCGCAGTTCCTCTTCCAGTTGCAGTTCGAGGCTGGCGCGATTCTTCAGGTTGGAATCGAAGAAGTGTACGCCGTTGCGGCCGGCGCCCTTGGACTGGTACAGCGCCAGATCCGCATGCTTGAGCAGTTCATCGCAGGTGGACCCGTCTTCGGGAAACAGGCTGATGCCGATGCTGGTGGTCATCACCATGCGTCGTCCGGCGAGCTCAATCGGCTCTTTCATCTTGAGCATGATGCGCTGGGCCAGGTTGCGCGCTTCCTCGCGGTCGCGCAGACCGATGAGGATGCAGAACTCGTCGCCGCCGAACCGCGCGACCACGTCTTCATGGCTGCGCACCGAACCCTTGATGTGCTGGGCGATAACCTTGAGCAGTTCATCGCCGGCGTCATGGCCGAGGCTGTCGTTGATGCGTTTGAAATGGTCGATGTCGAGAAACATCACCGCGAGCATGCCGCCTTCGCTGGATTTCTGGCTGAGTTTTTCAGCGAAGATCTGATTGAAGCCGCGCCGGTTGATCAGGTTGGTCAGGGCGTCGTAGTTGGCCACGTGTTGCAGCGACATGCGCGCCTGATCAAGCTGGCTGAGCAGGGCGTTGACCCGGCGCAGATCGTGCTCCTTGTTCTGCAGCTTCTTGTCGGCCAATGCGGCGCTGATGGCGCTGCCGAGAATCAGCAGCGTGATCAGCGCGACGGTGAGGCCCAACTGCAAGTGACCGGTTTGCGACGCCAATGTCGGCGATTGCCCCTCGGGCAGCACCAGTTGCAGCGCCGCCATGCCGGTGAAATGCATGCTGAGGATGCCCGCACCGAGAATCAGCGCCGCCACGTACTTGAGCATCTGGATGTGCAGGCCGCTGCCTTCGCGCAAATAACCGGCCACCCACAGCGCGGCGAAGCTGGCGCCGATGGCGATCACGATCGATGACACGAACAGGATGGGCTCGTAGTAAGCCGTGGCGGCGGATTCGATGGCGGCCATGCCGACGTAGTGCATGCCGGCGATGCCCAGGCCGATGACGATAGCGGTCTTGAGGTATTGCAGCAGGCTCGGCTGTGGATGGCTGAGGGTGTGCATGGCCAGCCAGGACGCCAGTAACGCGATCACCAGGGAGAACAGAGTGACGGGCAGATCGTATTGGATGTCGATCGGCGCCTGGAACGCCAGCATGCTGATGAAGTGCATGGCCCAGATGCCGCCGGCCAGGCAGGTTGCGCCGATCCAGCGCCACAGGCGTTGCGAACCGGGCTCTTCAGCGTGGACGACCCGCTCGGCCATGTCTAGGGTGGCGAAACTCGCGGCGCAGGCGACCAGGTAGGCCACCAGCACCAACAGGGGATTGTGTGTGCAATTGAGGATGACCTGCCCGCTCTCCGGCTGCTCGGCAACAAATTGCAAACCAAGCCACTCCATAGCATGCCCCGTCTCTGAGTGCGTCCTTACTGCGTCATCAACGCAGGCGAATGTTTGCAGTATAGAGGCGGTTTTTGGCGTGCAAGCGGTAGTGGCACATTGGCGCTAATGATTTTGGCATGAGCGTCATAGCGTTTGGCGCTAAGCGTTGAAACGCCTGAACTCAGGCGACTTCATTCCAGTGCGGTTGCAGCGGCGGCAGGCCGAAACGGGCACGCGCCTTGTCGCAGTCGGTGTTCTGTTCGCCGTTTTCCCACGACGCTTCGAACTCGCGGCAGGGGCTGGAACGCTTGTCGTAGATCGTGCAGGCCACCGATTTTCCGACTTCGCCCTCCAGCGCGGTACAACGTGGCGCCTTGCGGTCGGTGCCGATCATCGCGACCCGGCTGGGCGTGATCTGAGTGACCAGTTCATCGGGCACGGTCCCGCCGGAGGATGCGCATTCACCCCAGAAAAAAGAAACACGAAAATGGGAACAGCAGGCACCGCAATTCAGACACGGACTGACTTCGGACATGGGCGGGGGTATCAAAGGGATTGATCGGCAGGATCCGGACGGATCCGGCGGCCATTCTAGGCTTTGCCACGGCGTTGGGAAGGGGGGCGAGAAAGTATTTTTTCATTGCCGGATTTTTCCGCAAAACCCCCGGTTTTAGGGGGATTCGAAGCATTTCAAGGGCTTACGTTTCGTTACACGGCCATGGCCCGTCATCAGGCTGACGAATGATCACAGACAGCTCCGACGAGCGTGACTAGATTGCAGGTTCCGGGCTCGGATGCGTTGGCAGTGAAGCCCTAATAACAATAAAGAGACGGACCCATGCAGAACTCGACCCAAGCGGCGAATGCCTGGCGCATTCTGTTCCTGCTGTTCCTCGCCAACCTGTTCAACTTCTTCGATCGCACCATCCCGGCGATCATCATCGAACCGATCCGCATGGAATGGCACCTCAGCGACTTTCAGCTGGGGATTGTCGGCACTGCGTTCACCATCGTTTATGCCATTGCCGGCCTGCCGCTGGGGCGCATGGCCGACACTGGCTCGCGCAGCAAACTGATGGGCTGGGGCCTGGCGACCTGGAGCGCGCTGACGGCGGTCAACGGTCTAGTCGGCAGTTTCTGGAGTTTCCTGCTGGTGCGCATGGGCATCGGCATCGGTGAAGCGAGTTACGCACCTGCCGCCAACTCGCTGATCGGCGACCTGTTCCCGGCTCATCGCCGGGCCCGGGCCATGGGCATTTTCATGCTCGGCCTGCCGTTGGGGCTGCTGCTGGCCTTCTTCACCATCGGCTGGATGGTCAAGGCGTTCGACAGCTGGCGCGCGCCGTTCTTCATCGCCGCCGTACCGGGGCTGGTGCTGGCGGTGTTCATGTTCTTCATCAAGGAACCCAAACGTGGCGCGGCGGAAACCGTGCAGGTGTCGCAGGAGAAAGTCGACAAGCCGATTCGCCGGATTCTCGCCGTGCCGACCTTCCTGTGGCTGGTGATGGCAGGGCTGTGCTTCAACTTTGCGACCTACGCCTGCAATTCTTTTCTGGTGCCGATGCTCCAGCGTTACTTCCTGATGCCGTTGCAGGAAGCGGCAGTGGCGACCGGGGTGATCGTCGGTGTAACCGGGTTGATCGGCCTGACCCTCGGCGGCTGGATCGCCGACAAGATTCACCAGCGGGTGGCCAACGGCCGACTGCTGTTTGCCGCGTTCAGTCTGGTCATCTCGACCCTGTGCACGGCGTGGGCACTGCATGCCGGGCGCATCGAGATCGGGGTGTTCGTCGCGGTGTTCAGCGTCGGCTGGCTGTTCGCCTACAACTTCTACACCTGTGTGTACACGGCGATTCAAGACGTGGTCGAACCACGCCTGCGAGCCACGGCGATGGCGCTGTTCTTTGCCGGGTTGTATTTGCTCGGTGGCGGTCTGGGGCCTGTGGTGGTCGGCGGTTTGTCGGATCACTTCGCGAAATCGGCGATGGTCGCGGCAGGCGCCGAGCAGATGACCGAGGCGTTCAAGGCCGTCGGCCTGCATGATGCGATGTACCTGATCCCGGTGGCGTTGTTCCTGACCATGGTGTTCCTGTTCCTCGCCTCACGCTGTTTTGTGCGGGATGCGAAGCGGATGAAGGAGGGGCTGGTGGCGGTGGTTGAGCCGCAGAGTCAGGCCGTTACCGCTTGATGACCTGCATCGCCTGATCGTTCCCACGCTCCGCGTGGGAATGCAGCCCGGGACGCTCTGCGTCCCATTCGAGAGCTGGAACGCGGAGCGTCCCTTGAGGCATTCCCACGCGGAGCGTGGGAACGATCGGGGGGGGGACAGGCAAACAAAAAGGCCCGCATCGCTGCGGGCCTTTTCGTTTTTGGCGATGGAGCAGGGCGGTTTAGCCTGCCACCAGTACCCGGATCGCTTCCAGTCGCAGTGCTGCCTTGTCGAGCATCGCCAGACCTTGTTCGCGCTGCTTGCGCAGGGCGTCCAGTTCGCTGTCGCGTACAGTCGGGTTGACCGCCTGCAATGCGGTCAGGCGTGCCAGTTCTTCGTCGGTGTCGGCTGCCAGACGGCGGCGGGCCTCGGCCACGCGCTCGGCGTGGCGCGGGGTGACCTTGTCTTCACCGGCGTTGATCCGTGGCGTCAGCTGATCGCGCTGGGCCTGGATGAACTTGTTGGCGCTGGCGCGCGGCACGCTTTCCAGTTGATCGTTCAGGGTTTCGAACGCCACGCGCGACGACAGGTCGTTGCCGTTGGCATCGAGCAGGCAGCGCAGGGCGGCCGGCGGCAGGTAACGGCCCAGTTGCAGCGAACGCGGGGCAACCACTTCGCTGACGTAGAGCAGTTCCAGCAGCACCGTGCCTGGCTTGAGCGCCTTGTTCTTGATCAGCGCGACGGCGGTGTTGCCCATCGACCCGGACAGCACCAGATCCATGCCGCCCTGCACCATCGGGTGTTCCCAGGTGATGAACTGCATGTCCTCGCGCGACAGCGCCTGGTTGCGGTCGTAGGTGATGGTCACGCCTTCGTCGTCGCCCAGCGGGAAGCTGGCGTCGAGCATCTTCTCGCTCGGTTTGAGGATCAGGGCGTTTTCCGAATGGTCTTCGCTGTCGATGCCGAACGCGTCGAACAGGGTTTCCATGTAGATCGGCAGGGCGAACTGATCGTCCTGTTCGAGGATGGCCTCGACCAGCGCCTCACCTTCGCCGGCGCCGCCGGAGTTGAGCTCCAGCAGACGGTCGCGACCGGTGTGCAGCTCGGCTTCCAGACGTTCGCGCTCGGTGCGCGCCTCGTCGATCAGCGCTTGCCACTCGCCGTCGTCGGCTTCTTCGAGCAGCGGCAGCAGGCGCGGGCCGAACTGATGCTGCAAGGCGTTGCCGGTCGGGCAGGTGTTGAGGAACGCGTTCAGGGCTTCGTGGTACCACTGGAACAGGCGCTCTTGCGGGCTGGTTTCCAGGTACGGCACGTGCAGTTCGATGATGTGCTTCTGGCCGATCCGGTCGAGACGACCGATCCGCTGCTCCAGCAGGTCCGGGTGCGACGGCAGATCGAACAGCACCAGATGGTGGGCGAACTGGAAGTTGCGACCTTCACTGCCGATTTCCGAGCAGATCAGCACCTGCGCGCCGAACTCTTCGTCGGCGAAGTAGGCGGCGGCGCGGTCACGCTCGAGGATGTTCATGCCTTCGTGGAACACCGTGGCCGGGATGCCGGAGCGCACGCGCAGGGCGTCTTCCAGGTCCATCGCGGTTTCGGCGTGGGCGCAGATCACCAGCACTTTGGTGCGCTTGAGCATTTTCAGCTGGTCGATCAGCCACTCGACGCGCGGGTCGAATTTCCACCAGCGTTCTTCTTCGCTGGCGTCCGGCTGGGCCTGGAAGCTGACTTCCGGGTACAGCTCGGCGTGTTCGCCCAGCGGCAGTTCGAGGTATTCGTCCGGGCATGGCAGCGGGTACGGGTGCAGTTTGCGCTCCGGGAAACCCTGCACGGCGGCGCGGGTGTTACGGAACAGCACGCGGCCGGTGCCGTGGCGGTCGAGCAGTTCACGCACGAGGCGGGCGCTGGCTTCGGTGTCGCCATCGTTGACGGCGGTGAGCAGGGCTTCACCTTCGTTGCCGAGGAAACCGTGGATGGTCTTGTGCGCGGCCGGCGACAGGCGACCCTTGTCCAGCAGCTCCTGAACGGCTTCGGCCACCGGGCGATAGTTTTCGCTCTCGGCGCGGAAGGCGGCCAGGTCATGGAAACGGTTCGGGTCGAGCAGGCGCAGACGGGCGAAGTGGCTGTCCTGACCGAGTTGTTCCGGGGTGGCGGTGAGCAGCAGCACGCCGGGAATGACTTCGGCCAGCTGTTCAACCAGCGAGTATTCCGGGCTGACTTTGTCTTCGTGCCAGACCAGGTGGTGGGCTTCGTCGACCACCATCAGGTCCCAACCGGCAGCGAACAGCGCGTCTTGCGCCTTTTCGTCGTCGACCAGCCACTCCAGCGCCACCAGGGCCAGCTGGGTGTCTTCGAACGGGTTGGTGGCATCGCTTTCGATGAAGCGTTCTTCGTCGAACAGCGCAACCTGCAGGTTGAAGCGGCGGCGCATTTCCACCAGCCATTGGTGCTGGAGGTTTTCCGGTACGAGGATCAGCACGCGGTTGGCGCGGCCCGACAGCAGCTGGCGATGGATCACCAGACCGGCTTCGATGGTCTTGCCCAGACCCACTTCGTCCGCCAGCAATACGCGCGGCGCGATACGGTCGGCGACTTCACGGGCAATGTGCAACTGGTGGGCGATCGGTTGTGCACGCACGCCGCCCAGGCCCCACAGCGCGGACTGCAACTGGCGGCTGGTGTGTTCCAGGGTGTGATAGCGCAGGGAGAACCAGGCCAGCGGGTCGATCTGGCCGGCGAACAGACGGTCGCTGGCCAGACGGAACTGAATGAAGTTCGACAGCTGGGTTTCCGGCAGGGTGACCGCTTCGTTTTGCGCGTTGAGGCCGTGATAGACCATCAGGCCGTCGACGTCGTCGACTTGCTGGACAGTCATCTTCCAGCCTTCGAAGTGAGTGATCGAGTCGCCGGGCGAGAACCGCACGCGGGTGAGGGGCGCATTCCGTAGCGCGTACTGGCGAGTCTCGCCAGTGGCCGGGTAAAGCACGGTCAACAAGCGGCCGTCCTGTGCCAGAACGGTGCCTAAACCAAGCTCTGCTTCGCTGTCACTGATCCAGCGTTGCCCCGGTTGATACTGCTGCGCCATGCTGCCTGACTCCCACCTTGAAAAAGCGGGCTATCTTAACGGAATGAGGGCCCGAGGCCAAAGGATAAGGAGCCTCGGCCCGGCTTTTAACCGCAATCGGCCAATTGCAGGGAAGATTAGGTCATGCATCGGTTTTACGGGATGTTGAGGCACCCTTGAGTGCCAAACCGGTCACAAGTTTGCGACCGATGGCTCAAGGCACCCCTGGCGCCGCCGATAACCTGCTGACAGGAGACCCTCATATGCTGCCACCGATGCTCCCCCTGAGCGCCGTGCCGATCACCTCCCAGCAGGATCCGATCCGCCAGCGACCGGATATTCCCCCTGTGGTGCCGGTGCAGGAAAGCTCCAACGAAAGCACCATCGACCTGCAAAAACGCGACCCGGAAGAGGACGGTTATCTGCTGCGCGAAGAGCAGCGCCGTCAGCAGGAACGCGATCGCCGGCGCCGCGAAGCCGACGACGACCCCGAAGCGCACCTCGCCGTGCCCGGCACCGAACTGAACGCCGACAACACTGTGCCGGTGGCGCCGTTGATGGAAGATCAGCCGCGTCAGGGGCTTTGGGTCGACATCGAAATCTGAGGCTGGACGGCCAGTTCCGTCAGGTTCTCCAGCAACACGTCGATCTCTTCTTGCGTGTTCAAGTAGCTCACCGCCACCCGCGCAATATTCGTCAGCCCGCGCGCCTGCATGTCCAGCGGCGTGTAGGCCACGCCATTGGCGCCGATGTTGATTCGCCGTTCGGCCAACGTCTGCTTCAGCGCCACGCTGTCCCAGCCTTCAAGCGTGAAGGCGATCAGCCCGGATTGTTGATTCGCCGTTCCGAGATCCCGCAGCGTCAGGCCGGGAATCGCCTTCAGGCGTTGGCGCAATCCGTTGCTCAATTGTTCGATGCGCTGGCGAACGGGAATCGCGCCGAGGCGGTTGTACTCCTCCAGTGCATTGGCCAGCCCGGCCAGCAGCGCCAGTGACACTTCACTGGTTTCAAAGCGGCGCGCGTCGTCGCGCAGGGTAAAGCGCTTGCCGTCCCATGGCGCCGACAACACATCGCGTTGCACGGGGAGCAGCCGTTGCAAAAAATGCGGCCGGATGTACATCAGCGCCGTGCCGCGCGGCCCGCGCAGGAACTTGCGACCCGCACCCTTGAGCACATCGCACTGTAAGGCCTGAACATCGCAGGGCAACTGCCCCAGCGCCTGACCGGCGTCGATGAAATAAGGAATGCCGTGGCGCCGCGCCACGCTGCCGATCTGCGCGGCGGGGTTGATCAGGCCACCGTTGGCCGGCAGCCAGGTCAGGGCGATCAGGCGTACCTGGCCGTCGATCATCTGCGCCAGGGCTTGCGGGTCGACCGCGCCGTGGGCGTCACAAGGAATCACTTCGAGCCGCGCGCCGGCCTTCACCGCTTCGGCCATGCACGCCAGGTTGCCGGCCCATTCATGGCGACCCACCAGAATCCGCTCGCCGAGCTGCCACGGCCCCAGCGCGTTGAACGCCTGGCTCCAGGCTGCCGAGCCGCTGCTGGCGAAGGCGATGTCCTCGGGCTGGGCGTTGAGCAGGGCGGCGGCCGCGTTGCGCGCGCGTTCCTGTACCCGGTTGTCTGCCGCTTCCATCGGCCCGCCGAGTGCTTCGTGTTGCAACTGTTCGATCACTGCAACGAGGGTGGCTTGGCTCGGCAACGAGGCGCCGGCGTGGTTGAAGTGGATCACCTCAGCGCAGCCGGGCGTGGCGGCGCGCAGGCGCGAGAGGTCGTCGAGGTTCACGGCTTGAGCTCGAAGATCGCGTCGATTTCCACCGCGACGCCGGCCGGCAGACTCGACACGCCGACTGCGGTGCGCACGTGTCGGCCCTTGTCGCCGAGGGCGTTGACCAGCAGGTTCGACGCGCCGTTGGCGACAAAGCCCTGAGCTTTGAATTCCGGTGTGGCGGCCACGAAAACTCCGAGGCGCAGGATGCGCACCAGTTTCGACAGGTCATCGCCCAGTGCATGGCTCAACTGGGCGAGCAGGCCCAGGGCAGCCAGTTCAGCGGCGTTGGCCCCTTCTTCGTCGGAGATCGCTTCACCCAGTCGCCCGATGAACGCAGGTTTGCCGTCGAGCAATGGAATCTGCCCGGAGATGAACAACTGATTCTGGCTGACCACATGGTTGACGTAATTGGCGATCGGCTGGCTCAGTTCGGGCAGGCGCAGGCCGAGTTGTTGAACGCGTTGGCTGAGGGAATCGGTCATGGGAAGTCCTCCTGAGTGAGGGCTTCAGCATGTTGGTCAGAGCGAAGGGCGACAAACGGATAGATTTAATCCGACGCATCCAAAAAACTCATGCGTTCGAGGTTTCCTCCAGCCACTGGCAGAAACTGTGCGCCGCCGATGTGGGCGGGCGTTGCGGGGTGACCAGCCAATAACCGATCTCGCCGAGCATCGGCGGCGTGTCGAAGGCCGGCACCAGCGCGCCTTCCTTGATCCGCCGTTCGATCATTCGCTGGCGACCCATGGCAATGCCCTGACCGGCGACGGCCGCTTCGACGACGATGTTGTAGTCGTGCAGCATGACGCTGGGTACATGAGCCAGATCGATGCCGCTGTGTTGCTGCCAGTCGATCCATTCGAACGGCTGGTGCGACTTGGCCATCAGCAAGGGCCCGTTGTTCACGCCTTTGGCCTTGAAGGCCGGGCTGCATACCGGCGTCAGGGTTTCAGCCATGAACCGGCGGGCCTGGACTTTCGGCCAGCCGCCCTTGCCGTAGCGGATCGCCAGATCCACCTCGCCGGCATCGACGTCGGCCAGTTGCACGGCGGGCAGCAGTTCGACATGGATGTTCGGGTATTTCGCGTTGAAGTCCGCCAGACGCGGTGCCAGCCACAGGGTTGCGAAAGAGGCGAGCAGACCGATGCGCAGGGTGGTGGGGCGTTCGCCGCGCAGGTCGTGGGTGGCGGCGGCAATCGCGGTGAGGGCCGGTTGGATTTGCCGGTAATACTGTTCGCCGGCGGGTGTCAGATCGATCGCCCGGGTGCGGCGCACGAACAGTCGCTGATCGAGGAATTCTTCGAGTTTGTGCACCTGATGGCTGATCGCGCTTTGGGTCACCGACAGCTCATCGGCAGCCTTGATGAAACTCAAATGGCGGGCCACGGCCTCAAAGGCGCGCAAGGCCATCAGCGGTGGCAGATCCTGATGCAGGGGCACGGCGCAGATCCTTCGGGTTCAGGGCGAGGCGCCGATTGTGCGGGCAAATCCGGTGGGCGGTACATGAATTGTTGTAGAGCGTTTAGGTCAGTGGCTGGTCAGCGCCTGCGTCAGGCCGCATTATTGGCGCAGTCCTGTCGGTGATCCGGCAGTTGTGATTCAGTCCAAGCGATGCACCGAACGCCATGAGCCAAGACGACAAGCTGATTGACCTCAACACCGAACGCGCCAAGCGGGTTCATGACCTCAACGAGAAGCGCCTGAATGAAGTTCGCCAGGCTTTCGAGCAGGCCATGCCGTTGGGTAAACCGAAGAAAAAGCCGAAAAACAAACCGAAAAAGCGTTGATCTCCCCTGCATCCGTTGATGCAGGTCAGTTATTTCCCTTCCTTTCCTCACCATGGTGACCGGCATTGATCCCGGTCAATTCCTGCGCCTGCCTGATTGGTTAACTTAGTTCCATCGCAGCAGAGCAGGGGCCAGGAGGCCAGTCATGTTTTTCGATAACGTGGTGTTTGCCGGGGTCCTGACTGTGGGCCTGATGGTTCTGTTTTTTGCAGGGTTTGGATTTTTTATCTGGAAGGATGCGAACAAGCGCAAGAAGCCTTGATTCTTCCGGGTTTGATGAGCACGCAAGGCATTTTGGGCAACTTCGGTTGCCCTTTTTTTTTGTGTCTTGGCGGCCTTTGGGCCGACCAAGTTGTGGTTCGTTTTGGGTGAATATCCGTTTTTTTGGTAACGGCTTCCTATGGTTCCGCCCTTACGGCGGCTCACTTTTTCAAACGCCAAAAAGTAAGCAAAAGGCTTGGCCCCTGCGTTCGGCGCCTCGCTGTGGCTCGGCGTTCCTTCGTTCCGGGATTCATCCGGGGGCATCGCCTACGGTTTGCTTCGCTGCACCTCCTCTCGATGCATGCGGCTGCGCCGCACGGTCGCTGCGCTCCCACCCCCGGATCAATCCCTCCACTCAGCCTTCCGATGGGGCCGGCACGTCAAAAGCGGTACTCGAGCTAACGCTCATCGTTTTGAGTGGTGAGAGGCGAAAAGCGACTGCTTTTGCTTTTGCTTTGATCGTTCCCACGCTCTGCGTGGGAATGCAGCCCGGGACGCTCCGCGTTCCATTTCTGAAGCCAACAAAAAAGTGTGATCCTTTCAAGTCTCGCCTTTGATCGTTCCCACGCTCTGCGTGGGAATGCAGCCCGGGACGCTCCGCGTCCCATTTCTGAAGGCAACAAAAAAGGCGTGATCCTTTCGAATCACGCCTTCTTCACTGCAGCGATCTATCAGCTACCCAGCGCCTTCGACGCCAGCCAGAACAGGCCGGCCGACAGGGCCACGGTGGCTGGCAGGGTCAGGACCCAGGCCAGCAGGATGGTTTTCACTGTGCCGCCTTGCAGGCCGCTTTTGTTGGCGACCATGGTGCCGGCCACGCCCGAGGAGAGGACGTGGGTGGTGGACACCGGCAGGCTGAAGATGTTGGCCAGGCCGATCAGGCTGGCGGTGGTGATCTGGGCCGACATGCCTTGCGAGTAGGTCATGCCTTGTTTGCCGATCTTCTCGCCGATGGTCAGTACCACGCGTTTCCAGCCGACCATGGTGCCCAGGCCCAAGGCCAGGGCGACCGCCAGAATCACCCAGAACGGGGCGTATTCGGTGGTGGTGGTCAGGTCTTTGCGCAGTTTGTCCAGGTCGGCTTTTTCACGCGGTGCGAGGCCTGGCAGTTTGCTGACTTTCTTCGCGGTGTCGTCCAGGCAGAGCAGGTAGCGACGCACTTCGATGCGGCTTTCAGCGGACAGCGAGTGGTAGTCCGCCACACCTTTGAGGGTGTCGAGCAGGGCGGCGATGGTCGGTTCGGTCTGTTGCGGGTTGCAACGGAATTTTTCCGGCAGGTCGCCTTCCACGCTTTTACCCAGGGCCAGGAATTCGCCCAGGGTGTCGGCGTTGCGCTTGTAGAACTGGCTCAGGTGCAGGGTCGCATCGCGAGTACGTTCGATCTGGTAAGTGGTGCTGTTCAGGTCGAGTACGAACTGCGCAGGCACGATACCGATCAGTACCAGCATGATCAGGCCGATACCTTTCTGGCCGTCGTTGGAACCGTGCACGAAGCTCACGGCCATGGCCGAGATTACCAGGACCAGGCGGTTCCAGAACGGTGGGTGCTTCTTGTCGTCGATCTTGCGGCGCTGTTCCGGCGTCTTGTGCATCTTCGACAGCGGTCGCCACCATTTCAGGCCGATCAGCACCAGCGCGGCGATCAGGAAGCCGGCCATCGGCGAGAACACCAGCGAGGCGCCGATATCGATCGCTTTCTGCCAGTTGACGCCGTCAGCCAGTGGAATTTCGTTGATCAGGGCGTTGGCCAGGCCGACACCGAGGATCGAACCGATCAGCGTGTGCGAACTGGAGGCCGGGATACCGAAGTACCAGGTGCCCAGGTTCCAGGCGATCGCGGCGGCGAGCAGCGAGAACACCATTGCCAGACCATGGCCGGTGTTCACGTTGATCAACAGTTCTACCGGCAGCAGGTGCACGATGGCATACGCCACGCCAACGCCGCCCAGCAGTACGCCGAGGAAGTTGAACACGCCCGAGAAGAACACCGCCAGGTGAGGCGGCATCGCTTTGGTGTAGATAACAGTGGCTACCGCGTTAGCGGTGTCATGAAATCCATTGATGAACTCGAAGGCGAGGACAAATGTCAGGGCGAGCAGGAGGCTCACAAGCACCCAGGCATCCAGTCCGCTGAATAAATCGATCATGAAGGTTTTCTGACCCGGTCATAAGGGGGCGCGATTATGCCAGAAAAGACTGGAAATCGATCCCCTACCTGCTCATCGGTAAGCGTCTTCGCCAAATTAATTTGTATCAAGGTGCATTACCCAAGCTTTTTGAAGGGTTTTGCAAGGTGTTGATTCCATTGATAAAAATGCGAGACGCCGGCGGATTGGCCGGTTGTCGGGAGGGGGCTGAAACTTGTATGAAATATCTGAGAAACGCGTCTGACATGCTCCCGACCTGTGCAATACAGGGGAGTTGGCCGCTGCCCGCGGGTAGCGGGCGCGCAAGGCATCGTCAGTCCACCGTGCTTGTAACCCGGTGAGTACGCTTACCCTCGAAAGTCTCAAAGGAAGGCATCACGGCTCTTCGGCTTTGAGTTCCTCTTCCATTTTTTTCAGTTCTTGCTGGAAGACCTGATCCTGAACGGTAGGGCGTTTTCGCCAGGCTTTGCGTTCTGGTTCGGGCTGGGCGGCGTAGGTGGTGACTTCCCCGCCGTAAACTTCCTTGTAACGTTGTTCCTGGCGCTCAAGTTCCGCGCGCAGTTCGTCTTTCGTCACAGTGCTACCTGTATGAGTTGAGATAAATGTCTGGTGAACGCACTGCAACGAATCATTTAACCGGTTCACCAACAAGCGCTCGCCCGGACAGGCAGCGGTGTTGTCGCGAAG
Source organism: Pseudomonas sp. 9.2(2024) (assembly GCF_039695385.1). Lineage (NCBI taxonomy): Bacteria > Pseudomonadati > Pseudomonadota > Gammaproteobacteria > Pseudomonadales > Pseudomonadaceae > Pseudomonas > Pseudomonas sp. 9.2(2024). Next base: position 1,691,869 of record NZ_CP155585.1, read on the forward strand.
ACGGTCAGGACTTCCATGTTGCAGGCGGCTACGGCACCAGATTAAAACTGACGCAGCATCAGTTTCCTGTTTCAGCGAGCGCGCTGGCGGTGCATGAATAATGAGCATCAGGCGCTGGCCGGGGCCGGCAGCGATGGACATCGCGCCAGCGGGTGGCACCGTCGGCAAATAAAAGCGCGGTGTCACTAAGGTGCATTATAGCGGCCGAATCGGGATTGCCTATCTTTGCCAAGTTAAAAACGGTTCTGAATGTGTGATTGTTTTGTGACGTGCAACTTTCATCAATAGTTGCATCGTCGTTGCGCAGTGTTTGATTTCTGGCGCCATTTAGTCGGACAACTAAGGCGCTTAAACCGCACCGGCGTTCCAAGTTCAAATCCGTTCCGCACCGCCTTAACGAGGAGACGAGGGCGATTGCGATTATCGGTCGACGGTTCGATAATCGCCCGGTGTTGGCGGTCTGTCGCTTGTGTATCCGCCAGCGAGCCGCTTGTATAGCCGTTGATCCGAACAAGAACAAGGACCCGACATGAACGATCAAATGCGCAATTCCTTCACCTCGGTAGCGCCGCCGATCGTCGCTTCGCCGGCCAAGCGTATCCAGGCCCTGACCGGTGATCCGGATTTCATGACCTCCCTGGCCCGCGGCCTGGCGGTGGTGCAGGCGTTTCAGGAGCGCAAGCGCCACCTGACCATCGCCCAGATCAGCCATCGCACGGAAATTCCCCGCGCCGCCGTGCGCCGTTGCCTGCACACGCTGATCAAGCTCGGCTACGCCACCACCGACGGGCGCACTTATTCGCTTCTGCCCAAAGTGCTGACTCTCGGTCACGCCTATCTGTCTTCGACGCCGCTGGCGGTCTCGGCCCAGCCGTACCTCGACCGCATGAGCGAGCAACTGCACGAGGCCTGCAACATGGCCACGCTGGAAGGCGACGACATTCTCTACATCGCCCGTTCGGCCACCACTCAGCGTCTGATTTCGGTGGACCTCTCGGTGGGCGGGCGGTTGCCGGCGTACTGCACGTCCATGGGGCGGATCCTGCTGGCGGCGCTGGACGACACCTCGCTGCGCGAATACCTCGACCACGCCGAACTGGTAGCCAAGACCAGCCGCACGATTCACACCCCCGACGCCTTGCTCGAATGCCTGCAGGAAGTGCGGCAGCAGGGCTGGTGCATCGTCGATCAGGAACTGGAGCAGGGCCTGCGTTCGATTGCCGTGCCGGTCTACGACGCTTCCGGCCAGGTAGTGGCCGCGCTCAACGTCAGCACCCACGCCGGTCGCGTCAGCCGCACCGAGCTGGAGCAGCGCTTTCTGCCGGGTCTGTTGAGCGCCAGCCGCGACCTCAGTGCGCAATTGTTTGCCTGATGAAGCTGTTCGATAAACGCACAGAGTTGCGTTTATCGAATTGACGCTAAAACCCCCGGATCATTAATGTCGCGGCAGCGTCATCCGGCGCGAATGTGAATGAGCCCGCCGGATTGTCGACTCTCATAATAATGACAAGAGGCAACTTCCCATGCGCACGTTCCCCGACTGTCGCCGCTCCCGTTCCTGTTGCCGGTATTAGCGCAACGCCTGATTTCTTCCTTATATAGTTGTGACCGTGCCGCTCTCTGGCCGGCCGCCGTTCGACTGCGTTTTCTTGCGTGGAATAAAAATAATGAACCAGCCTCAGTCCGCTGTAGGTCACTGCCTCGATGTGCAGTCCTTCATCAATGCCCAACCGATCTCGCGCTATCAATGGCGAGTGGTGATTCTGTGTTTCCTGATTGTGTTCCTCGATGGCCTCGACACCGCGGCCATGGGTTTTATTGCGCCGGCCCTGTCCCAGGACTGGGGCATCGACCGCGCCAGCCTCGGCCCGGTGATGAGCGCCGCGCTCATCGGTATGGTCTTCGGCGCGTTGGGCTCCGGGCCGTTGGCTGACCGCTTCGGGCGAAAAGTCGTACTGGTCGGCGCGGTGTTTCTGTTCGGTGCTTTCAGTCTGGCGTCGGCCTACGCCACCAATGTTGATCAACTGCTGGTGCTGCGTTTCCTGACCGGTCTGGGGCTGGGCGCCGGCATGCCGAACGCCACCACGCTGCTGTCGGAATACACCCCCGAGCGTAAAAAGTCGCTGCTGGTGACCAGCATGTTCTGCGGCTTCAACCTCGGCATGGCCGGAGGCGGATTCATCTCGGCCAAGCTGATCCCGGCATTCGGCTGGCACAGCCTGTTGCTGATCGGCGGGATCCTGCCGCTGATCCTCACCGTGGTGCTGCTGCTCTGGCTGCCGGAGTCGGCGCGTTATCTGGTGGTGCGCAATCGCGGCACCGACAAGGTGCGCAAGACCCTCGCACCCATTGATCCTGCCATCGTCGCGCAGGCCGCGAGTTTCAGCGTGCCGGAACAGAAAACCGTCAAAGCGCGCAACGTGTTTGCGGTGATTTTCTCGGGCACCTACAGCGTCGGCACGTTGCTGCTGTGGCTGACCTACTTCATGGGCCTGGTCATCGTGTACCTGCTGACCAGTTGGCTGCCGACCCTGATGCGCGACAGTGGCGCGAGCATGGAGCAGGCAGCGTTTATCGGCGCATTGTTCCAGTTCGGCGGGGTGTTGAGCGCGGTCGGCGTAGGCTGGGCGATGGACCGGTTCAATCCGCACAAGGTCATCGGCATTTTCTACCTGCTGGCCGGGGTGTTTGCCTACGCCGTGGGGCAGAGCCTGGGCAACATCACGCTGCTGGCGACGCTGGTGCTGGTGGCGGGCATGTGCGTCAACGGTGCGCAATCGGCGATGCCGTCGCTGGCGGCGCGGTTTTATCCGACGCAGGGCCGGGCGACCGGTGTGTCGTGGATGCTCGGGATCGGCCGGTTTGGCGCGATTCTCGGGGCGTGGATGGGCGCGACCCTGCTGGGGTTGGGCTGGAATTTTGAGCAGGTGCTGACGGCGCTGGTGATTCCGGCCGGGCTGGCCACGGCAGCGGTGGTGATCAAGGGCCTGGTCAGTCACGCGGACGCGACCTGAGTTTCATTGCAGGATCGTTCCCTCGTCGAACTGGCTTCAGAGGTTGCTTCGCGCTCGGCTCCGGAAGGACGCGGAGCGTCCCGGGCTGCATTCCCACGCAGAGCGTGGGAACGATCAGTGACGGAACGATAGGTTGATAACAATCTGTTCGATAAACGAACACTCAGTCGATTATCGGATTGTTTGGCGAAAATCAGCGGCTTAATCTTCAGTGACTCCGGCGCAGAACCTCGCGCCTTTTTATCACTGGCGATTCATTACAAAAACGGGAGCCCGCTCCATGGCTGAGATCCTTTCGCTGCACGACGCGGTGAAGCAATTCGTCAACGACGGCGACACCGTCGCGCTCGAAGGTTTCACTCACCTGATCCCTACGGCGGCGGGTCATGAAATCATTCGTCAGGGCAAGAAAGATCTGACCCTGGTGCGGATGACGCCTGACCTGATCTACGACCAACTGATCGGCGCCGGCTGTGCACGCAAGCTGATCTTCTCCTGGGGCGGCAACCCTGGCGTGGGTTCGCTGCACCGTCTGCGCGACGCGGTCGAGAAGCAATGGCCGCATGCGCTGGAAATCGAAGAACACAGCCACGCCGACCTGGCCAATGCCTACGTCGCCGGCGCCTCCGGCCTACCGTTCGCGGTACTGCGGGCCTACGCCGGTTCCGACCTGCCGAAGGTCAACCCGCTGATCAAATCCGTAACGTGCCCGTTCACCGGTGAAGTGCTGGCGGCGGTGCCGTCGGTGCGTCCGGACGTGACCGTGATCCACGCCCAGAAGGCCGACCGTCAGGGCAACGTGCTGCTGTGGGGCATCCTCGGCGTGCAGAAAGAAGCCGCACTGGCCGCCAAGCGTTGCATCGTCACCGTCGAAGAAATCGTCGACAACCTCAACGCGCCGATGAACGCCTGCGTACTGCCGACCTGGGCCTTGAGCGCAGTCTGCCATGTACCCGGTGGCGCGCATCCGTCCTACGCCCACGGTTACACCGAGCGTGACAATCGCTTCTATCAGGCGTGGGATCCGATCGCCCGCGACCGTGAGACGTTCACCGCGTGGATCAACGAATACATCCATGGCTGCGCTGACTTCAGCGAGTTCCAGGCCAAGTTGGCCGCTGCTTCGGAGGCCAAGTAATGACTTACACCACCAATGAAATGATGACCGTCGCCGCGGCCCGTCGCCTGAAGAACGGCTCGGTGTGCTTCGTCGGCATCGGCCTGCCGTCGAAAGCCGCCAACCTGGCGCGCCTGACCTCGTCGCCGGACGTGGTGCTGATCTACGAATCCGGCCCGATCGGCGCCAAACCCAGCGTATTGCCACTGTCGATCGGTGACGGCGAACTGGCAGAAACCGCGGACACTGTTGTGCCGACCGGTGAGATTTTTCGCTACTGGCTGCAGGGCGGGCGCATCGACGTCGGTTTCCTCGGCGCAGCCCAGGTCGACCGTTTTGGCAACATCAACACCACTGTGGTCGGCGACTATCACCAGCCGAAAGTACGCCTGCCGGGTGCCGGTGGCGCGCCGGAAATTGCTGGTTCTGCCAAGAGCGTGCTGATCATCCTTAAACAGTCGGCGCGTTCGTTTGTCGACAAGCTCGATTTCATTACCTCGGTCGGCCATGGCGAGGGCGGTGATTCGCGCAAACGTCTGGGCCTGCCGGGTGCCGGCCCGGTCGGGATCATTACCGACCTGTGCATCATGGAGCCGGAAGAGGGCACCCACGAGTTCGTGGTCACCGCACTGCACCCGGGCGTGACCCGCGAGCAAGTGGTCGCCGCCACCGGTTGGTCGATCCGTTTTGCCGACAGCGTTGCAACCACCGCTGAACCGACAGAAGTCGAACTGACTGCGCTGCGCGATCTCGAAGCGCGCACGGCCGCTGCCCACGGCCAGGCACCGGGAGAAGCATGATGCGTGACGTTTATATCTGCGATGCGATTCGTACCCCCATCGGCCGTTTTGGTGGTGGTCTGGCGGCGGTTCGCGCCGACGACCTGGCCGCCGTGCCGATCAAGGCCCTGATGGAGCGCAATCCGTCGGTGGACTGGAGCGCCATCGACGAAGTATTCCTCGGCTGCGCCAACCAGGCCGGTGAAGACAACCGCAACGTGGCGCGCATGGCGCTGCTGCTGGCCGGTCTGCCGGAGAGCGTGCCGGGCGTCACCCTCAATCGCCTCTGCGCGTCGGGGATGGATGCCATCGGTACAGCGTTCCGCGCCATCGCCAGCGGCGAAATGGAGCTGGCGATTGCCGGCGGCGTCGAGTCGATGTCCCGCGCACCGTTCGTGATGGGCAAGGCTGATGCGGCGTTCTCGCGCAACATGAAGCTGGAAGACACCACCATCGGCTGGCGTTTCATCAACCCGTTGATGAAGGCGCAGTACGGCGTCGATGCGATGCCGCAGACCGCCGACAATGTTGCCGACGATTATGAAATTTCCCGCGAGGATCAGGACGCTTTCGCCCTGCGCAGTCAGCAACGTACTGCCGCTGCCCAGGCTGCCGGCTACTTCGCCGAGGAAATCGTCGAAGTGCGGATCGCCCACAAGAAGGGTGAAACCGTGGTCAGCCAGGACGAACACCCTCGCGCCGACACCACGCTTGAAGCCCTGACTAAACTGAAACCGGTCAACGGCCCGGACAAGACCGTCACCGCCGGCAACGCTTCGGGCGTCAACGACGGTGCTGCCGCGCTGATTCTGGCCTCGGCCGAAGCAGTGAAAAAACACGGTCTGACCGCCCGCGCCAAAGTGCTCGGGATGGCCAGCGCCGGGGTCGCGCCACGGGTGATGGGCATCGGCCCGGTGCCAGCGGTGCGCAAACTCACCGAACGCCTCGGCGTGGCGGTCAGCGATTTCGATGTGATCGAGCTCAACGAAGCGTTTGCCAGCCAGGGTCTGGCGGTGCTGCGCGAACTGGGGCTGGCGGACGATGCGGCCCAGGTCAACCCGAACGGCGGCGCGATTGCCCTCGGTCACCCGTTGGGCATGAGCGGCGCGCGTCTGGTGCTGACCGCGCTGCATCAGCTGGAAAAGACCGGTGGCAAGAAAGGTCTGGCGACCATGTGCGTCGGTGTCGGCCAGGGTCTGGCCCTGGCCATCGAACGCGTCTGACGCAAGCCGTGATGAAAAGAACAGAGGAAAGCGAAATGACTGACAAGCCTGGTTACCGCCGCCCGCAGGAAGGCACCCAGCCGCCGTACCTGCACCCGACCTATCAATCCACCAATCTGCGCTCGCCGTCCAAGCCGTTGGTGTTTCTGCCGCATTCGCTGTCGGAAATCACCGGCCCGACCATCGGCGCCGAGCGAGTGGCCGACACCGACAACGATCTGACCGCCCAGCATCAGGGTGAACCGCTCGGCGAGCGGATCATCATTCACGGGCGTGTGCTCGACGAAGACGGCCTGCCGGTGCCGGGGATTCTGGTGGAGATCTGGCAGGCCAACGCCGCCGGTCGCTACAACCATGCCCGTGACCTGCACGACGCACCGCTGGACCCGAACTTCACCGGCACCGGCCGCACCGTGACCGACGCCGACGGCTGGTATCAGTTCCAGACCATCAAGCCCGGCGCGTATCCGTGGGGCAACCACCACAACGCCTGGCGCCCGGCGCACGTGCATTTCTCGTTGTTCGGACCGAGCATCCTGACGCGCCTGGTCACGCAAATGTATTTCCCGGGCGACCCGCTGCTGGCCTACGACCCGATCTATAACTGCGTGCCGGACACCTCGGCCAAGGAACGCCTGATCGCCGCTTTCGATCTGGAAAAAACCATTCCGTCCTACGCCCTCGCTTATCGCTGGGACATCGTGCTGCGCGGCCGCGAAGCCACGCCGATGGAGAAATGAGATGACCCTGACTGCGACCACGTCCCACACCGTCGGGCCGTATTACCACATCGGCTTGACTTGGCTGAACCGTGAAAACCTCGCCAACGAACTGACCCTCGGCCAGCGCGTGGCGATCACCGGGCAAGTGGTGGACGGCAACGGCGATGTCGTCAACGACGCCATGCTCGAAGTCTGGCAGGCCAACGCCGCCGGCAAATATGACCACCCGGAAGACGAGCAGGCCAAGCCGCTCGATCCGAATTTCGAAGGCTTCGGCCGGGTGCCGGTGGACGCCGAAGGCCGCTTCCGTTTCACCACCATCAAGCCGGGCACGGTCGAAGGCCTGAAGGGCTCGACCCAGGCGCCGCATCTGGTGGTGCTGGTGTTCGCGCGCGGTCTGGTGAAGCACTTGCTGACGCGGATCTACTTCGAAGGCGATCCGGCGAACGTCAATGATCCGCTGCTCGAATGCGTACCGGCCGAGCGCCGCGATACGTTGCTGGCGAAGCCGGATGCGGCGGGGGTTTATCAGTGGAATGTGATTCTGCAGGGCACTGAGGCGGAGACCGTGTTCTTCGATTACTGAGAATGATCGTTCCCACGCTCCGCGTGGGAATGCATCCCGTGACGCTCCGCGTCACAGTGGACGCGGAGCGTCCATGGCGGCATTCCCACGCAGAGCGTGGGAACGATCAACGTCGAGGCGCCGAATGCGTTTGCGTGGGAACGGTCAGTACAGGATGTGGAACGGGACTGTTGCAAAGTGTGTCTAGACTCTCACTGTCCCTATCGAGTGAAAAACAATGACAACCCTCACCTCCCATTACACCGGTGAAGAGCGCAGCAAGCGTATCTTCGCCATTGTCGGCGCGTCGTCCGGCAACCTCGTCGAATGGTTCGACTTCTATGTCTACGCCTTCTGCGCGATCTATTTCGCCCCGGCGTTTTTCCCCTCCGACAACCCCACGGTGCAGCTGGTCAACACGGCAGGCGTGTTCGCCGCCGGGTTCCTGATGCGACCGATCGGCGGCTGGATTTTCGGCCGGGTGGCGGACAAGCACGGGCGCAAGAACTCGATGCTGATCTCGATCCTGATGATGTGCTTCGGCTCGTTGCTGATCGCCTGTCTGCCGACCTACAAGGACATCGGCGTCTGGGCGCCGCTGCTGCTGTTGTTCGCGCGCTTGCTGCAAGGCCTGTCGGTGGGCGGTGAGTACGGCACCACCGCGACCTACATGAGTGAAGTCGCGCTCAAGGGCCAGCGCGGGTTCTTCGCCTCGTTCCAGTACGTGACGCTGATCGGCGGGCAACTGCTGGCGGTGCTGCTGGTGGTGATCCTGCAACAGTTTCTGTCCGAAGAAGAGTTGCGTGCCTACGGCTGGCGGATTCCGTTCGTGGTCGGTGCGGCCGCCGCGCTGATTTCGCTGTTCCTGCGTCGCTCGCTGAAAGAAACCACCAGCAAGGAAATGCGCGAGAACAAGGACGCCGGCAGCATCCGCGCACTGTTCCGCGACCACAAGGCCGCGTTCATCACCGTGCTCGGCTACACCGCCGGCGGCTCGCTGATTTTCTACACCTTCACCACGTATATGCAGAAGTACCTGGTGAACACCGCCGGCATGCACGCCAAGACCGCCAGCTACATCATGACCGGCGCGCTGTTCCTGTACATGTGCATGCAGCCGCTGTTCGGCATGCTCGCCGACAAGATTGGCCGGCGTAACTCGATGCTCTGGTTCGGTGGCCTCGGCACGTTGTTTACGGTGCCGATCCTGCTCAGCCTGAAAAGTGTCGGCAGCCCGTTCCTGGCCTTTGTATTGATTACCGTGGCGCTGGCGATCGTCAGTTTCTACACCTCGATCAGCGGTCTGGTGAAAGCCGAGATGTTCCCGCCGGAAGTCCGCGCCCTCGGCGTTGGTCTGGCGTATGCGGTGGCCAACGCGATCTTCGGCGGTTCGGCAGAATACGTCGCCCTGAGCCTCAAGGCCGGCGGCATGGAAAACGCCTTCTACTGGTATGTCACCATCATGATGGCCGTGGCGTTCCTGTTCAGCCTGCGCCTGCCCAAAGAAGCGAAGTATTTGCACCACGACCTTTAAACCGATGCGCGCGGGCCACACCGGCCCGCGCCGGCAAGGACTGTTTATGACTCAGCGACCGGGCAATCAATTGTTCGATGCCTACTTTACTGCCCGCGATATGCGCGACGTGTTCTGCGATCAGGGACGGGTGCAGGCGATGCTCGACTTCGAAGCGGCGCTGGCCCGGGCCGAAGCGCGGGTCGGGTTGATTCCGGCGGGTGCTGTCGCGTCGATTGAAAATGCCTGCCGCGCCGGGCTGTTTGATTTCGCGGCATTGGGCGAGGCGATTGCCACGGCCGGCAATTCGGCGATTCCGCTGGTCAAGGCGTTGGGCAAACAGATCGCCGCGACTGATGCCGAAGCCGAGCGCTACGTGCATCTGGGCGCTACCAGTCAGGACGTGATGGATTCCGGGCTGGTGCTGCAATTGCGTCAGGCGCTGGAATTGATTGAAAGGGAACTGGCGCAACTGGCCGACGCTCTCGCCATTCAGGCGCAGCGCCACGCCGCGACGCCATTGGCCGGACGCACCTGGCTGCAACATGCGACGCCGGTGACGCTCGGCATGAAGATCGCCGGTTGGCTCGGTGCGATCACGCGCAGCCGTCAGCGTCTGCGCGAGCTCAAACCGCGACTGCTGGTGCTGCAATTCGGCGGCGCGTCCGGCACCCTCGCGGCGCTCGGCGAACAGGCGTTGCCGATCGCCCAGGCGCTGGCCGAAGAACTGCACCTGACCCTGCCGGAACAACCGTGGCACACCCAGCGCGACCGCATCGTCGAGTTCGGCGCGGTACTCGGTCTGATCGCCGGCAGCCTTGGCAAATTCGGCCGCGACATCAGCCTGTTGATGCAGACCGAAGCGGCGGAAGTGTTCGAACCGTCGGCGCCGGGCAAGGGCGGTTCCTCGACCATGCCGCACAAGCGCAACCCGGTGGGCGCGGCGGTGTTGATCGGTGCGGCGACCCGCGTGCCGGGGCTGGTCTCGACGCTGTTCAGCGCCATGCCCCAGGAACACGAACGCAGCCTCGGTTTGTGGCACGCCGAATGGGAAACCCTGCCGGAGATCTGCTGCCTGGTGTCGGGCGCGCTACAACAGGCGCGGCTGCTGGCGGATGGTCTGGAAGTCGATGCCGCGCGCATGGCCCGCAACCTGGAACTGACCCAAGGCCTGGTGCTGGCCGAGGCGGTAAGCATCGTGCTCGCACAACGGGTCGGCCGCGACACCGCGCATCATCTGCTCGAACAATGCTGCAAACGAGCGGTGGCCGAACAGCGCCACTTGCGTGCGGTACTCGGTGACGAACCGCAGGTGGCCGCCGAACTGAGCGCAACCAAACTGGATCATCTGCTCGATCCCGCCCATTACCTCGGTCAGGCGCAGGTCTGGGTCGAGCGTGCGGTGGCCGAACACAACGCATTGTCTGACTGAAAGGAGAGGGCTGTGGCTTTCGTTCAACTCGCCGATGGCGAACTGCATTACACATTGGAAGGCCCGGCCGATGCGCCGGTGCTGGTGCTGTCGAACTCGCTGGGCACCGACCTGCACATGTGGGACGTGCAGATGCCGGCCTTCACCGAACATTTTCGCGTGCTGCGTTTTGATACGCGCGGGCACGGCCAGTCGCTGGTGACGCCGGGCCCTTACAGCATCGAGCAACTGGGCCGAGACGTGCTGGCGCTGCTGGATGCGCTGCATATCGAACGCGCACATTTCTGCGGTCTGTCGATGGGCGGCCTGATCGGCCAGTGGCTGGGGATCAATGCCGGCCAGCGTCTGAACAAACTGATCGTCTGCAACACCGCGGCAAAAATTGGCGATCCGTCGGTGTGGAACCCGCGCATCGAAACCGTGCTGCGCAACGGCCCGGGGGCGATGGTTGCGTTGCGTGATGCATCGATTGCCCGCTGGTTTACCCCGGACTTTTCGGCCTCCAACCCGGCCGCAGCCAAGCAGATCACCGACATGCTGGCCGCGACCAATCCTGAAGGTTACGCCGCCAACTGCGCGGCGGTGCGCGATGCGGATTTCCGTGAGCAGTTGTCGTCGATCACGGTGCCGTTGCTGGTGATCGCCGGTACCGAAGATGCGGTGACGCCACCGTCCGGCGGGCACTTCATCCAGGAGCATGTGCGCGGCGCCGAGTACGCCGAGTTTTATGCGGCGCACCTTTCCAACGTTCAGGCCGGCGACGCGTTCAGCGACCGCGTGCTGACCTTTTTGCTGGCCGATTGAGGGGATTTCCGTGGACGAGAAACAACGTTACGACGACGGCATGCAAGTGCGCCGCGCGGTGCTCGGCGACGCTCACGTCGATCGCAGCCTGACCACGCTGACCGAGTTCAATTCGGAATTCCAGGAGATGATCACCCGTCACGCCTGGGGCGATATCTGGACCCGCCCGGGCCTGCCACGCCACACCCGCAGCCTGATAACCATCGCCATGCTGATCGGCATGAACCGCGAGGGTGAACTCAAGTTGCACCTGCGGGCGGCGGCCAACAATGGCGTGAGCCGTGGCGAGATCAAGGAAGTGATCATGCAGAGCGCGATCTACTGCGGGATTCCGGCAGCGAATGCGACGTTCCATCTGGCCGAATCGGTGTGGGATGAGCTGGGTACCGAATCTCGCGAGTAATCGTCGAGTTCGAAGAATCGCAGCCTATGGAAGGCTGCGATCCTTTGAACATCACATCTTGGCGACAATGAAAATCCGCTTGAACGCAAACAATGTGTGCCCGTTTTCCTCCTGCGGATAATGCGCGTGCACCCGCATCAGGTAGTGGTAAATGAAGCGCGCCTGTTCCTCTGACGTCAGTCCCTGCATTACCGGCCGCAGCGCCGACACCTTCACCCAGTCATAAACCGGCGACTTGCCGTCGACTACCTGCAATTGCTCGGTTTCCCAGATCTCCAGCGACCGGGTCAGCGGCGCGAGCAACCGGTAGTAATCCTCCAGCGACAACAACGGCCGCGCCGCCATGCGCTGGCGCAATTGCGCAGTGCCGATGGGGCGGCCGCAGGGTCCGGCATCGTTGAGGGTGTCGAGCATCAGCCGATACCACAGCGCATCGCGCCAGTCCGGCATGTGCGCGGCCAGACAACCACCGGGGTTGAGGTGGCGAAGCAATCCCGGCAACAGCGTTCGATGGTCATCGATGAAATGCAGCACGGCCGCGGCGAACAACAGGTCGGCTGGCTTACGGGGTTTCCAGTGCTGCAGTTCGGCGTGTTGCCAGCGCGCCTTGATCGGCAGGCAACGGGCGACCTCAAGCATGTCTTTCGAACTGTCGATGCCTTTGATATCTGCCTGCGGCCAGCGATCGGCCAGAACCTTGGTGGCAATCCCGGTGCCGCAACCGAGGTCATAAATGCGCTGAGGATTGTGCAGGTCGATACGGCCGAGCAATTCATCGACCGGTTGTTGCCTGAGACGGGAAAACTGCTGGTACGCCCGGGCGTCCCAGTCTTTGTCGACGGGAGCCGGTTTGAGTCGGGTGATCATGAGGTGGTCCTCCGGTGATCAGCAGGGTCTTCCGATGACAACCTGGCCAAGTCTTGGGGACCGACATCAACAGATAACGGAAGCGAAGAGGGTGGAGCACCTGAGTCCTTCAGGTTTTTCCACTTTAAATGATGGCTGGCGTAACGCCAGCCATTCGGACAGGCGGCTTAGAGCAGGCTGATCGGATAGCTGACGATCAGGCGGTTCTCGTCGAACTCGTTGTTGCTGAAGTCGCGGCGCATGGTCGAGTTGCGCCATCTGACGTTCAGGTTCTTCAGTGCACCGCTCTGCACGGTGTAGCCCAGTTCCGATTCGCGGCCCCATTCCTTGCCGTCGGTGATGGTGCCTGTGTGCACGTTGTCGCCACTGATGTAACGGTTCATCAGGGTCAGGCCGGGGATGCCCAGGGCAACGAAGTTGTAGTCGTGACGCACCTGCCAGGAGCGTTCCTGCGCGTTGTCGTAGCTGGCGTTGTAGCTGTCGTTGGCCAGGGTGCCGCCGCTGGTGCCGTTGACGCGCATCCAGGCGCTGTCGCCGGTGAGTTTTTGCAGGCCGACGTAGAAGGTGTGGCCACCGTATTTTGCCGAGAACAGGCCTGACCAGGTCTTGTTGTCGAGGTCGCCGGCGCGGGCACTGCCGTCGTCCTTGCCGTAGAAGAAGCCGAGGTTGGCGCCGAGGGTCCAGTCGCCGATTGGCTGGCTGTGGATCAGGTTGACGTATTGCTGGCTGTAGATGTCCTTGAGCTCGGCGTTCCACAGACCGATCTGGGTACGCTTGTCGTTGAATACGTATTCGCCGCCCTGGAAGTTGAAGCGGTCGGAGGTGAAGGCGGCTTTGCCGGTCATCGACATGTCGCTCATGCTGCTGTCGTCGCGCGGGCTGTTGGCGCGGAACTGGCCGCCGTAAAGGGTCAGGCCATCGACTTCCTTCGAGGTGATCTGGCCGCCGCGAAAGGTCTGCGGCAGCGAGCGGCCGTCGTCCGAACGCAGGATCGGCAGCACCGGCATCCATTCGCCGACCTTCACTTCTGTTTGCGACAGCTTCGCCTTGAACGCGACGTTGGTGCGGCCGAAGTTGTCCGCCGGGCGACCGTCATGATCCAGTGGCAGCAGTTGCGTGCCGCCGGTGCCTTTGCCGCCATCGAGCTTCACCGAGTACAACCCCAGCACATCCAGGCCGAACCCGACGGTGCCTTGGGTGAAACCGGACTTGGCGTCGAAGATGAAGTTCTGCGTCCACTCTTCAGCCTTGCCCTGAGCCTTGGTCGGGTTGGTGAAGTTGCGGTTGATGTAGAAGTTACGCAGGTTCAGGTTGACCTTGGCCCCGTCGATAAAACCGGCTTCTTCAGCCGCAGCGGGCAGCGCGATGCCGGCCAGGGCGAGGGCTATCAGACCGGGAAGTGCGTAGGGCGCAGGGGAGGTTGTCATGGGCTCGGGTCTCTCTTGTTTTTTTTGGGGCGAACGGGGGCGCTGCGGCCGTTTTTCAAGGCGCAGACATTCGATGGATTCAGAGGCGAAGCGGCGGCGATCAGCCGGGAGGAGCAGGGCGCGGGAGCATGGTGTCGAACCTGTTGTTATTGGTTTTGTGGCTCGAATGGTGCGGGGCGCGGGCGAGGCGATTCAATCGGCGAAAGTGAAATTTGGGCGATTATCGAACGCAAGATTTGCGTTCAACAAAAAGCCCGCCAATCGGCGGGCTTCTTGTGTTCAGCGGATGATCAGAACAGCTTCATCTTCGGTGCTTCTTCCTTCAGCGGTTCGTTCTGCGCGGTCTGCGCATTCCAGCCACCGCCCAGGGCCTTGTACAGGTTGACCGCACTGGTCAGCTGCGCGAGGCGGTCGGTGATCAGCGATTGTTGCGCGCTGAACAGCTGACGCTGGGCATCGAGGAAGGTCAGGTTGCTGTCGACGCCGATGCGATAGCGACGCTCTGCCAGGCGGTAGTAATCCTGGTTGGCGGCGACGAAATCACGCTGGGCCTGCAACTGCTCGGTGTAGGTCTGGCGCGCTGCCAGGCCGTCGGCGACTTCCTGGAAGGCCGTTTGAATGGACTTCTCGTAGTTCGCCACGCCAATGTCCTTCTGGATCTTGGCGTAGTCGAGGCTGGCGCGCAGGCTGCCGGCGTTGAAGATCGGCAGGTTGATCTGCGGCTGGAACAGCCACGTGCCCGAACCGCCCTTGAACAGGCCGGACAGGTCCGGGCTCAGGCTGCCCGCGTTGGCGGTCAGGCTGATGCTCGGGAAGAACGCTGCACGGGCCGCGCCGATGTTGGCGTTGGCCGCCTTCAGGTTGTACTCGGCCTGAAGGATGTCCGGACGACGTTGCAGCAGATCCGACGGCAGGCCGGCCGGCACGTCGGCCAGCAGGTCATCCGACAGCGGTTTGGCCGCTTGCAGATTGGCCGGTACGCCGGTGCCGAGCAGCAGGGTCAGGCTGTTTTCGTCCTGGGCGACCTGGCGGGTGTAACGCGCCAGTTGTGCCCGGGCGTTCTCAACCGAAGTACGCGACTGCGCCAGGTCCAGCGCCGAAGCCACACCGACTTCGTTGCTGCGGCTGGTCAGCTTGTAGCTTTCCTCGAAGGCACCGAGGGTGTCCTGAGTCAGCTTCAGCAGTTCCTTGTCGGCCTGCCAGGTCAGGTAGGCGTTGGCCACGCTGGCCACCAGGCTGATCTGGGTGCTGCGGCGCGCTTCTTCGGTGGCGAAGTATTGCTGCAGCGCTTGTTCGCTCAGGCTGCGAACCCGACCGAACAGGTCGAGTTCGTAGGCGCTGATGCCGACGGTGGCGGAGTAGGAGCTGGTGATGCTCGACTCACCGGTCTGCGACGCACGGGCCGGAACCCGCTGACGGCTGCCGCTGGCATTGGCCGACACGGCCGGGAACAGGTCGGCGCGCTGGATGCGGTATTGAGCCGCATAGGCGTCGATGTTCAGCGCCGCGACACGCAGGTCGCGGTTGTTTTCCAGGGCGACCTGGATCAGCTGTTGCAGGGCCGGGTCATGGAAAAACTGCTTCCAGCCCTGTTCGGCAGCGGCCTGCGCCGGTGCCTGGGCCGGCGAGTACGCCGGACCCTGCGGGTATTGGCCCGCCACCGGTGCTTCAGGCTGCTGATAATCCGGTATCAGCGAGCAACCGCTCAGCACGAAGGCGGCGACTGCGATGGAGAGTAGCGACTTGCTCATTGGCCAGCCTCTTTAGGAGTTTCTATGGTGTCATCCTTGCCGGCGTTTTTGCGCTGACCCATGGACGACACAGTGACGAAGAACAGTGGAACCCAGAAAATCGCCAGGATCGTTGCGGTGAGCATACCGCCAATCACGCCGGTACCGATCGCGTGTTGACTGCCCGAGCCTGCGCCGGTGGAGATAGCCAACGGTACAACACCGAGGACGAAGGCCAGCGACGTCATGATGATCGGTCGCAGACGCATGCGGCAGGCTTCGATGGCCGCATCGCGCAGACTGCGTCCCTGCTCGTGCAATTCCTTGGCGAACTCGACGATCAGAATGGCGTTTTTAGCCGCCAGACCAATGGTCGTCAACAGACCCACCTGGAAGTACACGTCGTTCGACAGACCGCGCAGGCTGGTGGCCATCAACGCACCGATGATCCCCAGCGGTACCACGAGCATGACCGCGATCGGAATCGACCAGCTTTCATACAGCGCCGCCAGACACAGGAACACCATCAGCAGCGACAGGGCGTACAGCGCCGGAGCCTGCGAGCCGGACAGGCGTTCTTCGTACGACAGACCGGTCCACGAGATACCCACGCCGGCCGGCAGTTTCTTGGCAATCGCCTCGACTTCGGCCATCGCTTCACCGGTGGAGTAACCCGGCGCCGGGGCACCGAGGATCTCGACCGCTTCAACGCCGTTGTAACGCGCCAGCTTCGGCGAACCGTAGATCCACTCGCCCTTGGCGAACGCGGAGAACGGAACCATGGTGCCGGAGGCGTTGCGCACGTACCACTTCTTCAGGTCTTCCGGGCTCATGCGCGAGTCTGGCCGGCCCTGCACGTACACCTTCTTCACCCGACCACGGTCGATGAAGTCGTTGACGTAGCTACTGCCCAATGCAATCGACAGGGTGTTGTTGATGTCGGAGATCGTAATGCCCAGGGCACTGGCCTTCTCGTCGTCGATTTCCAGCTGGAATTGCGGCTCGTCGTTCAGACCGTTCGGACGGACCTGGGTGAGCACCTTGCTCTGCGCGGCCATGCCGAGGAACTGGTTGCGTGCAGCCATCAATTTCTCGTGACCGATACCGGCGCGGTCCTGCAGGAACACGTCGAAACCGGTGGCGTTACCCAGCTCCAGTACTGCTGGCGGGGCGAAGGCGAACACCATTGCATCGCGGAAGCTGAAGAAGTGCTGCTGGGCGCGGGCGGCGAGTTTGAACACGCTGTTGTCGGCGTTACGTTCGTCCCACGGCTTGAGCATGATGAACGCCATGCCCGAGCTCTGGCCACGGCCGGCGAAGTTGAAGCCGGTCACGGTGAACACCGAGGCTACGGCGTCGCCTTCACCGCCATCCTTGGTCGGACGCAGCAGGAATTCACGCATTTCATCCACCACCACCTGAGTGCGCTGGGCACTGGAACCGGCTGGCGTCTGCACCTGGGCGAACAGAACGCCCTGGTCTTCTTCCGGCAGAAACGCGGTCGGGATGCGGGTGAACAGCCAGATCATGCCAACCACGATCAGCAGGTAGGCCAGCAGGTACGGAGCCTTGCGCGACAGCATGTTGCCGACACCGCGCTCGTAGCTGTTGACGCCACGGTCGAAGTTGCGGTTGAACCAGCCGAAGAAACCCTTTTTCGGCGTGCCGTGCTCACCGTGCGGAATCGCCTTGAGCATGGTGGCGCACAGCGCCGGGGTGAAGATCAGCGCGACCAGTACCGACAACGCCATGGCCGACACGATGGTGATCGAGAACTGCTTGTAGATCACACCGGTGGAGCCGCTGAAGAACGCCATCGGCAGCAATACCGCCGACAGTACCAAGGCAATACCGACCAGGGCGCCCTGGATCTGTCCCATGGATTTCTTGGTCGCTTCCTTCGGTGACAAGCCTTCTTCGCTCATCACCCGCTCGACGTTTTCCACCACGACGATGGCGTCGTCCACCAGCAAGCCGATGGCCAGCACCATACCGAACATGGTCAGGGTGTTGATGCTGAAACCGGCCGCCGCGAGGATGCCGAACGTACCGAGCAATACCACCGGCACGGTCATCGTGGTGATAACCGTGGCGCGGAAGTTCTGCAGGAACAGGAACATCACCAGGAACACCAGCGCAATCGCTTCGACCAGGGTGTGAACCACGCCTTTGATCGACTCGGTCACCACCGGGGTGGTGTCGTACGGGAACACCACTTCCATGCCTTGCGGGAAGAACGGCTTGAGGTCGTCAATCGTCTTGCGCAGTGCTTTTGCAGTGTCGAGGGCGTTGGCGCCGTTGGCCAGTTTCACCGCCAGACCGGAAGCCGGGCTGCCGTTGAACTGGGCGCTGATCGCATAGTTCTCGCCACCCAGGCCGACGTCGGCGACGTCTTTCAAGCGAACCTGCGAGCCGTCCTTGTTGACCTTGAGCAGAATCTCTTTGAACTGCTCGGCGGTCTGCAGACGGGTCTTGCCGATGATCGTGGCGTTCAGTTGCTGGCCCTGCACGGCAGGCAAGCCGCCGAGCTGACCGGACGACACCTGGACGTTCTGCGCCGCAATCGCGGTTTTCACGTCGACCGGGGTCAGGTTGAAGTTGTTCAACTTGGCCGGGTCGAGCCAGATGCGCATCGCGTACTGGGCACCGAAGACCTGGAAGTCACCGACACCGGCGGTCCGCGAGATCGGGTCCTGCATGTTCGACACGATGTAGTTGGACAGGTCGTCCTTGGTCATGCTGCCGTCACGCGACACCACGCCGATCACCAGCAGGAAGTTCTTCACTGCCTTGGTCACGCGGATACCCTGTTGCTGCACTTCCTGCGGCAGCAGCGGGGTGGCCAGGTTCAGCTTGTTCTGGACCTGGACCTGCGCGGTGTCGGAGTTGGTGCCCTGCTCGAAGGTCGCGGTGATGGTCATGCTGCCGTCGGAGTTACTTTCCGAGGACACATAACGCAGGTTGTCGATACCGTTGAGTTGCTGCTCGATCACTTGGACCACGGTGTCCTGAACCGTCTGTGCCGAAGCACCCGGGTAGGTCACGGAGATCGCAATGGCCGGTGGCGCAATGCTCGGGTACTGGTTGATCGGCAGTTTCAGGATCGAAAGTGCCCCGACCAGCATGATCACCAGGGCAATTACCCAGGCGAAAATCGGACGGTCGATGAAAAATTTTGACATGGATTACTCCCCTTTGCCGCCGGCGGCTTTGTCAGCTGCCTGTGCGGGGGCCGGGTTCTTGTTGCCGACATTGGTCGCTTCGGTCGGTTTGACCTCAACACCCGGTTTGACGAATTGCAGCCCTTCGGTGATCAGGCGATCGCCGGCCTTCAGGCCGTCTTCGATCAGCCACTGGCTGCCGACAGTGCGGCTGGCCTTGAGCTGGCGCAGTTCGACTTTGTTGTCCGGGCCGACGACCAGCGCGGTCGGGGTGCCTTTGAGGTCGCGGGTCACGCCTTGCTGCGGTGCGAGGATCGCGGCGCTGTTCACACCGGCCTGCAACTGCGCGTGGACGAACATGCCCGGCAGCAGGGTGTGATCCGGGTTCGGGAACACAGCGCGCAGGGTCACGGAACCGGTGGTCTGATCGACCGACACTTCGGAGAATTCCAGCTTACCGTCGAGCTTGTACTGGCTGCCGTCTTCGAGGGTCAGCTTGACCGCAGCGGCGTTGTCGCCAGCCTTTTGCAGGCGGCCACTTTCCAGTTCGCGGCGCAGTTCCAGCAATTCGACCGAGGACTGGGTGACGTCGACGTAGATCGGGTCCAGTTGCTGGATCACGGCCATCGCGTCGGTCTGGCCGCTGCTGACCAGCGCGCCTTCGGTCACCGAAGAGCGGCCGATACGACCGGAGATCGGTGCGTAGACCTTGGTGTAGCGCACGTTGATCTGTGCGGTCTGCAACGACGCTTCCGATTGCAGGCGGTTGGCCACGGCGGTGTCGTATTCCTGACGGCTGACGGCCTGCTCGTCGACCAGTTGCTTGTAGCGGTCGGAGATCGACTTGGTCGAACGCAGGTTGGCTTCGGCGCTTTTCAGGGTCGCTTCATAGACCGACGGATCGATCTGATACAGCTGCTGGCCGGCTTTGACATCGCCGCCTTCCTTGAACAGACGCTTGAGAATGATGCCGTTGACCTGCGGACGAACTTCGGCGATGCGGAACGCACTGGTGCGGCCCGGCAGTTCGGAAGTCAGGGTAAAGGCTTGTGGTTGCAGGGTGACGACGCCGACCTGAGGAGGTGGTGCGGCGGGAGCCGCCTCTTCCTTTTTACATCCGCTGAGCAGCGATGCCAGGGCGACGGCAGTGACCAGAGCGGTAACAGCTGGCTTGAATTGCATGAAGATCCTCGGGTCAGGCGCGCGAAAAGCGCACAAGAAGTGTGGAAGGGTAAAAAAGGGTTACCGGGTGGATAAGTAGCTTGCTAAGGAATATACTTACGTTCATGGTTGTTTGTAAACACCTTGGCGTCGTATCCACCCTGTTACAAAAGTCGTCGCAAGGTCTGAAATTGTAGGCCGGGGAGCCGATCCGCGAGAGATCAACCCTTTTTTATTCAGCGGATATCCAGCCATCCCTGAAACATCCTGTTTGAGGTTTTACTGCCATGGTTCGTCGTACCAAAGAGGAAGCTCAGGAAACGCGCAGCCAGATTCTCGAAGCGGCCGAGAAGGCCTTCTATGAGCGGGGCGTGGCCCGCACGACCCTGTCGGACATCGCCACCCTGGCCGGGGTGACGCGCGGTGCCATCTACTGGCACTTCAGCAACAAGGCCGATTTGCTGCAAGCCATGCTCGATACCCTGCATGAGCCGCTGGACGAACTGGCCAAGGCCAGCGAAAGCGAAGACGAGCCCGATCCGCTGGGCTGCATGCGCAAATTGCTCATTCATTTGTTTCATCAAGTTGCGCTGGACCCGAAGACCCGGCGTATCAACGAAATTCTGTTTCATAAGTGCGAGTTCACCGATGAAATGTGCGATCTGCGCCAACAGCGCCGGACCGCCAGCCTCGATTGCAATGTGCGGATCGCGCTGACATTGAGTAATGCGGTCAATCGTGGGCAGTTGCCGGCAGACCTCGACACTGCCCGGGCAGCCATCAGCATTCACGCCTATATTGATGGCCTCCTTTATGGATGGCTATTGGCGCCAGACAGCTTCGAACTGTACGCCGAGGCCGAGCGCTGGGTCGATACCGGGCTGGACATGCTGCGCCTGAGCCCCAGCCTGCGCAAATGAAACAAAATTCGTTATTGGATCAGTTTGTGTCAATGACAGAGGAGGGTGAAGATCCCTGTTCACTCGCCCCGCTGCAACGGGATGCTTTTATATACCTCTGCGGCACGGGTTGATATGTAGCGAGCTACGTATTTTGTAGGGATTTTGTGTCGAGCCTGTGAACGAATGTGAGCGGCTCGCCCACCCGGCGACCAATAGAAAGCCCCCGACTCTCGCGAGTCGGGGGCTTTTGTGTTTCTGCGGTGCGGCTTACAGCGTCGGGTAGTCGAGGTAGCCGACCGCGCCTTTGCCGTAGAAGGTTTCCGGGTGCGGTTCGTTCAGCGGCGCATCCGCCTTCAAACGAGCCGGCAGGTCCGGGTTGGCAATGAACGGGATGCCGAATGCCACGGCGTCAGCCTTGCCCTCGGCCAGCCACGCGTTGGCGCTGTCCTTGGTGAAGCGTTCGTTGGCGATGTACGCGCCGCCGAAGGCTTCTTTCAGTTGTGGGCCGAGGCTGTCGGCACCTTCTTTCTCGCGGGAGCAGATGAAGGCGATGCCACGCTTGCCCAGCTCGCGGGCCACGTAGGTGAAGGTTTCGGCCAGGTTGTCGTCGCCCATGTCATGGGAGTCGGCGCGTGGTGCCAGGTGTACGCCGACACGGCCGGCGCCCCAGACTTCGATCGCGGCGTCGGTCACTTCCAGCAGCAGGCGGGCGCGGTTTTCCAGGGAGCCGCCGTAGTTGTCGGTGCGCTGGTTGGTGCTGCTTTGCAGGAACTGGTCGAGCAGGTAGCCGTTGGCGCCGTGGATTTCCACGCCGTCGAAACCGGCTGCCTTGGCGTTCTCTGCACCGACGCGGTAAGCGTCGACGATGTCGGCGATTTCAGCGGTTTCCAGTGCGCGCGGGGTTGGATAGTCGGCCAGCGGGCGAACCAGGCTGACATGGCCTTTTGGCTGGATGGCGCTCGGTGCAACCGGCGTTTCGCCGTTCAGGTACGACGGGTGGGAGATCCGGCCGACGTGCCACAGTTGCAGGACGATCTTGCCGCCGGCGGCGTGAACGGCTTTGGTCACGTTGGTCCAGCCGCGCACCTGATCGTTGGACCAGATGCCCGGGGTGTCCGGGTAGCCGACGCCCATCGGGGTCACCGAGGTGGCTTCGCTGAGGATCAGGCCGGCCGAGGCGCGCTGTACGTAGTACTCGGCCATCAGCGCGTTGGGTACGCGGCCTTCGTCGGCGCGGCAGCGGGTCAGCGGCGCCATGATGATGCGGTTGGACAGCTCAAGGTCGCCCAGTTTGATCGGATCGAAAATTGTTGCCATGAGATACAACCCTCGTGAGGTAAGTGAGTGAATCAGTTAGCGGTGGCCAGCTCGGGATTGCCGTTCTGGCGGAATGTGATCAGGGTTACCAGCAGTGCCAGGACCGCGAGTGCTGCGGCAGCAAGAGGCACGCTGGTCAGGCCGTAGCCGTGGGCGATGACGCTGCCGCCGACCCAGGCGCCGAGGGCGTTGCCGACGTTGAAGGCGCCGATGTTCAGGGTCGACACCAGGTTCGGTGCGGCCTGGCCGTAGGTCACGACGTTCACTTGCAGGGCCGGCACGGCGGCGAAACACGCGGTGGCCCAGAGGAACAGGGTGATTTCGGTCGGGATCAGCGCGATGCTGGTCCAGGTCAGTACGGTAGAGGTCACGGCCATCGCGATGAATACGCCGATCAGCGTCGCGGCCAGGCCTTTATCGGCCAGTTTGCCGCCAATGATGTTGCCGACGGTCAAGCCCAGGCCGATGAGCATCAGGGTCCAGGTCACGCCACGGGGCGAGACACCGGTGACATCGCCCAGCAGCGGTGCGACGTAGGTGAACAACGTGAACACCGAGGCGGCGAACAGCGCGGTCATGCTCAGCGACAGCCAGATCCCGGCGCCCTTGAGCGCGGCCAGTTCGGCGCGCATGTCGAGTTTTTCTTCGTCACGCTTGGCCGGCAGGAAGCGGATCAGGCCGATCAGCGCGATCACACCGATCACGGTCACTGCCCAGAAGGTCGAGCGCCAGCCGGCTTCCTGACCGAGCGCAGTGCCCAGCGGTACGCCCAGCACGTTGGCCAGGGTCAGGCCGGTGAACATCAGGGCCACGGCCGAGGCGCGTTTGTTCGGCGCCACCAGGTTGGCCGCGACCACCGAACCGATGCCGAAGAACGCACCGTGGCAGAGGGCTGTAACGACACGGGCGAACATCAGCACGTTGTAATCAGTGGCGATGGCGCAGAGCAGGTTGCCGATAATGAAAATGCCCATCAGCGTTACCAGTGCAGCCTTGCGCGGCAGTTTTGCAGTGGCCATTGCCATGAACGGTGCACCAATCGCCACGCCCAGGGCGTAGCCGGTCACCAGCCAGCCGGCGCCGGGGATCGACACACCGAGGTCGGCCGCCACATTGGGCAGCAGGCCCATGATGACGAACTCGGTGGTGCCGATGGCGAAGGCGCTCAAGGCGAGTATGAGTAGCGAGAGGGGCATCGTTTGATCCTTTTGGCTGGCTGACGTTAAGGGTCAGAGCTCTTTGCTGAGGGTGCTGAGGAACGCCTGGATCACGTCCTCGTTGCGTTTGAAAAAGTGCCACTGGCCAGCTTTCTGGCTGCTGATCAGCCCGGCCCGTTGCAGGGTGGCCAGGTGGGCGGAAACGGTCGATTGCGACAGGCCGCAACGTTGATCGATCTGCCCGGCGCAGATGCCGTACTCGTGGTTGTGGATCTGTTCAGGAAACTGGGCTTTCGGGTCTTTCAGCCAGTTGAGGATGTCTCGCCGTACTGGGTGTGCCAGGGCTTTTATTATTTCGTCGAGGTCAATGTTCATGGCTGGGTGCTCGTGATGTGTGTAGCGCTATATCGCGATGAGGCGAACTTTATATCGGTACTTCGCGATACACCAATATGAATTTGATCTGACGACCGCATAAATCGGTATATCGGGTTATAACGATATGTGAGGTGTAAACAAACGCGGGCGCGGTGCTAAGCTGCGCCCATGAACTATCTCGCACATTTACACCTCGGTGGCCAGCGCCCCGGTCAACTGCTCGGCAGTCTGTATGGCGATTTCGTCAAAGGGCGGCTGCAAGGGCAGTTCGACCCGGAGATCGAGGCGGCGATTGCCCTGCATCGTCAGATCGACGTGTTCACTGATCGCCATCCATTGGTGGACGCGTCACTGGCGCGGTTTTCCACGACCCGTCGCCGTTACGCGGGCATCGTCCTCGACGTGTTTTTCGATCATTGCCTGGCCCGCGACTGGACGCAGTACGCCGACCGGCCGCTCGGTCAATTCACCACCGACGTCTACCGCGTGCTGTCCAGCGAGCGGCAATTGCCCGAGCGCCTGGCGAGGATCGCCCCGCACATGGTGGCCAATGACTGGTTGGGCTCGTATCAGGAGTTCGAAGTGCTGGAGCAGGTGTTGCGCGGGATCTCCCGACGCCTGACCCGGCCCGAAGAACTGGCGGGGGCGATGGAGGAGTTGCGGCGGTTGTATGAACCGTTGAGCGAAGACTTCCGCTTGTTCTACCCACAGCTGCAGGACTTTGCCGGCCGGCAGCTGTAGGCAGAAGTCGCCGATCAGGCCGCGATCAGATCGCGGGCATGTTGTGCTTCGACCGGTTTGACCACATCGCCGAACAAGGCTTTCTGCACCGCCTGCTGCGCCTCGAACGCCAGTGCCGCGCGTTCCCGGCCCTGGCAGGCAATCGGCTTGAGCAGATGGATTTCGACATCGCCGCAGTCATTGCTGAACAGGCGCATCAGGTGCGACAGCAGATCATCGTCACCAATGAACGGCGCCAGCGAATCGATCTTGCCCTCGCGCAGATAACGGATCGCCACCGGTTGCAGCTTCACCTCGGAATCGATTGCCGCCGACAGCAGGCGACCATGAAAGGTACGCAGCGAACGGCCGTCGGTGGTGGTGCCTTCCGGGAACATCAGCAGCGGATGATCGGTTTGCAGGTGACGGGTCATCTGCTTGCGGATCAACTGGCTGTCGCCCGAACCGCGACGGATGAACAGGCTGCCGGCCTTCGCCGCCAGCCAACCGGCCACCGGCCAGGTGCGCACTTCGGCCTTGGACAGAAACGACAGCGGCGTGAGCATGCCGAGCAGCGGAATGTCGGTCCACGACACATGGTTGCTGACCCACAGCATCGGCTGTTTCGGCAGCTCACCATGCACGGTCACGCGAAAGGGCAGGGCATTGCTCAAACGCGCCATGAAAAACCGCGACCAGCGCTGCCGACGCTCCATCGAATGAGCCAGCCCCAGACGCTCGAACACCCCGAAAACACTGGCCATGCTCAAGCCCAGCGTCACCACCAGCAGCACTCGCGCGATCCGCGCGTACACCCGCAGCCGGCTCATTACACAGCCGCCTTGAAGTGCTTGGCGTAGCGCGGGCAGAGTTCGTCGCGCTTGAGCAGGATGAACACGTCGGCGACCTGGAAATCTTCGTCCCAGCACGGCTCGCCACAGATCTTCGCGCCAAGACGCATGTAGGCCTTGAGCAGCGGCGGCATTTCGGCGATCACGTTCGACGGAATGTCGAGGCTCGGCAGCGGATTCTTCGGTTCGGCGCGCAGGTGTTCGGTGCACAGATAACGCTCGCGCAGGCGCTGCATGATCGCGTGGGCCTGCACGCCGCCGTCCTGCATCGGGATGCTCGCGCAGCCCATCAGATAGCTGTAGCCCCCCTGATTCAGCACTTCGGCCAGTTCGCCCCAAAGCACGGCGATGGTGCCGCCGTTGCGGTAGGCCGGGTCGACGCAGGTGCGACCGATTTCCAGGATCGGACCTTGCAGGCCGGCGAGGCCGTGCAGGCTGAATTCTTCTTCGCTGTAGAACTTGCCCAGGCTGCTGGCGGCGGTGTGATCGAGCAAACGGGTGGTCGCCACCAGGCGGCCGGTGTTCAGGTCACGCACGCCGATGTGGCTGCAGTGAACATCATAGTCATCCATGTCCAGACCCAGCTCCGCGCCGTTCAGCTTGGCGTTGAACTCGCCGCTGAACACGTTGAAGCGCAAGGCCTGGGCTTGCTGCAGGGCCTCGGCGCCGATCAGGCGTTCGGCTTGCAGGCGGCGTTCATTGCCGGTGTCGCTGATGCGGGCGATCTGAGTCATGTGAATCTCCGTACGGGCCTTGAACCCGTCATGGGTTGCAGCCGATCGACTTTCTTTATGCAGCCGTGTTGTGCAAAGTCAGGCTATGTAGCCCCGGTGTCATCGCCATGAATGTTTGGTGATGCTTATATGACAGCCCACGAGGAGCCTCTGATGACCTGGTCGACCCTGCTTGAATGCCGCGAACGCCTGCCCGCCGTTGCCGATCTGGCGGAGGGCTTCGCCACGTTGCTGCATCAACTGGGCAGCGTCACGCCGTTCGAACTGGCGGTGGCGGGAGGGCGGCGGATGGCGACGCCGGGGCTGGCGTTTCTGGTGGGCTATCAGGCGGCGCTGCGCATGCTCTGGCCGAGCGCGCCGCCGAGCCTCGGTGCGATGTGCGCGACCGAGCAGCGCAGCCTGCGCCCGGCGGACATGCAGACCCGGCTCACGGATCTGCGCCTCACCGGGCAAAAGGATTTCGTCACCGCCGGCGATGCGGCGGACTGGCTGCTGATCGCCGCGCGCAGTGAACAACCCGGCGAATCACCGCGCCTGAGCCTGGCGGTGGTGTACCCCGGCGAACCCGGCGTGCGGGTGGAAAAACTCCCGGCGCTGCCGCTGATGCCGGACATCAGCCATGGTCGGCTGCATCTCGATGATGCGTTGTGTGAGCTGCTCGCCGGGGACGGTTGGGATGCCTACGTCAAACCGTTCCGCACCCTTGAAGACGTTTACGTGTTGAGCGCGATGACCGCGTGGCTGTACGGCGTCGCTCAGGACAGCGGCTGGCCGCAGCCGCTGCAATTGCGCTTGCTGGCGCTGTTGGCCGGTTGCGCGGAAGTGAGTCGCCAGCCGCCGAACAATCCCGCCGGGCATGTGTTGCTCGGCGGTTTGTTTGCGCAATTCGACGGGCTCAAACCTGAAGTCGATCAGGCACTGCGTGACGGCAATCCTGAGTGGGCGACGATGTGGCAGCGCGATCAATCGGTCATGCAACTGGCGGCTGGCGCGCGGGCCAAACGACTGGCCAAGGCGTTGGCGGCTAACCAAAACACTTCTGTCATGAACCCCGGCTAGTCTTGTCAGGTTCATCTCCAGAGCCCTCACCATGTTCAAAGGCCTGTCCCTGTTTCTGCTGCTGATCAGCTTCACGGTTCAGGCCGAACAATGGCCGGGCGAGCAGTGGCCGACCGGCCCGAAACTCACCAGCCCGGCCGTCGATGCATTGGAGGCCTACGCCTTCCCGACCCGCGATGACAGCACCCGAAAAGGCATCCGCACCGACGCCTTGCTGGTGATCCGTGACGGCCAGCTCATCTACGAACGCTACGCCGCCGCGACCACCGCCGACACCCCGCACCTGACCTGGTCGATCAGCAAAAGCCTGATGGCCACGGTGCTCGGCGTAGCGTACGGCGAAGGCCTGTTCAAGCTCGATGACCCGGCGGCGACGTTTTACCCGGCGCTGGAAAAACACCCGGCCATCACGATCAAGGATCTGCTGCACTGGTCCTCCGGCATCGACTGGCAGGAAGACTACGAATACGCCCCGCTGAAATCCTCGGTGGTGGCGATGCTCTACACCCGTGGCCACCGCGACATGGCCGCCTTCACCGCCGATCACGACCGCTACGCGCCAGCGGGGCAGGTGTTCCGCTATTCCAGCGGCGACAGCAATCTGTTGGCGGCGGCGCTGAAAACCATCGTCGGCCCACAGCGTTATCCCGACTATCCGTGGACAGCGCTTTTCGATCCCTTGGGCATCCGCCATGCCACGTGGGAAACCGACGCCACCGGCACCTTCGTCGCCTCTTCCTACGCTTATATGACCGCCCGGGATCTGGCGCGAATCGGCCTGTTGATGGAACGGGACGGGCGCTGGAACGACCGGCAGTTGTTGCCCAAGGATTGGGTCGCCTTCAACCGCCAACCCTTTTCCGGCTACAAAGCCCATCAGGACGAAGCCGTACCCGGCGGCCAGTGGTGGCTCAATCGCCCGGCAGACGGCGCGCCGACGCCATGGCCCGACGCACCGCCCGACACCTTCGCCGCCCTCGGCCACTGGGGCCAGACGCTGTACGTGATCCCGAGCGAAAAACTGGTGATCGTGCGCTACGCCGATGACCGCGACGGCAGCTATCGCCACAACGAATTGCTCAAGCGCGTGCTCGGGGCGGTGCGGCCATGAAACTGTTCAGACGCATCCTGCTGGGGCTGCTGGTCGTGCTGCTGGGCTGGGGCTGGCACGAGCGCGAAAACCTGTGGGCCTTCCCGGACATCATCAGCGCCTACACCGCCAAGGAATATTGCTCGTGCCGCTACGTGATGAACAACGACGCCGAGTATTGCCGGGGCTACGTGAAGCAATGGCTGCCAAGCGAACTGACCGATGACCGCACACAAAAGATCGTCACCGCCAGCGGCCTGGGACGCAGCAACAGCGCCCAATGGCAAGGCGAACGCCAGGGCTGTCGCCTGCAACCCTGATCCGGTTCCACCCTGTGGAACCACATTCGATTGTCCTCTCGCGTGTCTCGCGTTTATCTGGCGGTGAGCACGACCTGCCGTTCACGTGTCGTGAAACAACACCGAACAAAAAGACCGGGAACACCCGCGCGAGGAGATCCGTCATGCCCCGACATCAGCACATTCTGGCCTGGCTCAACGACGTGGCCAGCGACCTGCACGCCACCCGCCAGGACATTCACGCCCACCCTGAACTCGGTTTCGAAGAAAGCCGCACCTCGGCGCTGGTCGCCCGGTCGCTCGAAGAGTGGGGTTATGAAGTCCACACCGGCATCGGCAAGACCGGCGTGGTCGGCGTGCTGCGCAACGGCAGCAGCACACGCAGACTCGGGCTGCGGGCCGACATGGATGCGCTGCCGATCATCGAGAACACCGGCGTCGCCTACAGCAGCCGGCATCAAGGCTGCATGCACGCCTGCGGCCACGACGGGCACACCGCGATGTTGCTCGGTGCGGCGCGTTATCTGGCGGCGACCCGCCAGTTCGACGGCACCCTGACGCTGATTTTCCAGCCCGCCGAAGAGGGCCAGGGCGGGGCCGAAGCGATGCTCGCCGATGGCCTGCTCGAACGTTTTCCGTGCGATGCGCTGTTCGGCATGCACAACATGCCGGGCCTGCCGGCGGGGCATCTGGGCTTTCGCGAAGGGCCGATGATGGCTTCGCAGGATCTGCTCACGGTGACGATTGAAGGCGTCGGCGGCCACGGTTCGATGCCGCATCTGGCGGTGGATCCGCTGGTCGCCGCAGCCAGTGTGGTGATGGCTTTGCAAACCGTGGTCGCGCGCAACATCGATGCGCAGCAGGCGGCGGTGGTGACGGTCGGCGCGTTGCAGGCCGGCGAGGCGGCCAACGTGATTCCGCAACAGGCGATCCTGCGCCTGAGCTTGCGTGCGTTGAATGCCGAAGTCCGTGTTCAGACACTGGACCGCGTACGCTCGATCATCGAAGCGCAGGCCGAGAGCTTCGGCTGCACCTCGACCATCGAACACCGTCCGGCCTACCCGGTGCTGGTCAACCACGCCGCCGAAACCGAGTTCGCCCGTCAGGTCGGCGTCGAACTGGTCGGCGCCGACGCCGTCGATGGCAACACACCCAAACTGATGGGCAGCGAGGACTTCGCCTGGATGCTCCAGCGCTGCCCCGGCGCCTACCTGTTTATCGGCAACGGCGTGGCGCGGCCGATGGTGCATAACCCGGCCTATGACTTCAACGACGACATTCTGCTGACCGGCGCGGCGTATTGGGGCGCGCTCACCGAGAGCTGGCTCAAGCCGGCCTGATTTCTTCACTTTTTGCTGCCGCTGGAACGTAGGTGCGCACGCGCCTGCGTGGTCAACCCACAGCTTCTGGAGAATCCCCATGCAGACTTCGAACGCAGGCGTTTCGCGCACCCGGCAAGTGGTCGCCGCCGTCATCGGCAACGCCCTGGAATGGTACGACTTCATCGTTTATGGCTTTCTGGCGAGCATCATCGCCCGGCAATTTTTCCCGTCCGACGACGACTACGCTTCGCTGCTGATGGCGCTGGCGACTTTCGGCGTCGGCTTTTTCATGCGCCCGGTGGGCGGCATCCTGCTCGGCATTTATTCCGACCGCAAAGGTCGCAAAGCCGCGATGCAGATGATCATCCGCCTGATGACCGTGTCCATCGCCCTGATCGCGTTCGCGCCGAACCACGCCGCCATCGGCATGGGCGCGCCGTTGCTGATCGTGGTGGCGCGGATGCTTCAGGGTTTTGCCACGGGCGGTGAATACGCCAGCGCCACGGCGTTTCTGGTGGAGAGCGCGCCGGCCCATCGCAAGGGCCTGTACGGTTCCTGGCAACTGGTCGGGCAATGCCTGGCGGTGTTCAGCGGCGCGGCGATGGTGGCGCTGGTCACGCACCTGTTTTCCCCCGAGGCGCTGGACAGTTGGGGCTGGCGGATTCCGTTTGTGCTCGGCCTGTTGATCGGCCCGGTGGGCCTGTGGATTCGCAAGCACATGGAAGAGCCGGAAGAATTTCTCGAAGCGCGCAAGAAAGCCAAAGGCGCAGCCCCCGGCCTGTGGCAGGTACTGCGCGAACATCGCCGCAGCCTGTTGGTGTCGATGGGCCTGGCGTGCGGCGCGACGGTGTCGTTCTACGTGGTGCTGGTGAACATGCCGACCTTCGCCCACAAGAACCTCGGTCTGCCGCTGGATCAGGTGCTGCTGGTGCAGATGTTCGCGGTAGCGCTGATGACCGTGGTGATTCCATTGTCCGGCGCGCTGTCGGATCGCCTCGGTCGGCGGCCGGTGTTGATGGCCTTCACCCTGGCGTTTTTCGTCATGGTCTATCCGCTTTACGTGTGGGTTGCGGCGGCGCCTTCGATCGAGCGTTTGCTGGTGATGCAACTGTTGCTGTGCACGGCGATTGGCGGGTTCTTCGGCCCGGCACCGACGGCGCTGGCCGAGCAGTTCCCGGTTGAAGTGCGCTCCACCGGCGTGTCGGTGGCCTACAACGTGGCGGTGATGGTGTTCGGTGGTTTCGCGCCGCTGATCGTCACCTGGCTGAGTAAAGTTCTGAACACCCCGGTGGCGCCGTCGTTCTATGTCTTGTTCGCTTGCCTGCTGACCCTGCTCGGTACTTACTGTTTGCAGGAGGCACCACGCGCAAAGAAATCCGTTGCGCTCAACCTGGGAGTGAAACCGTGAGTCCGTTAGCCATTGATCCGATTGTCGCCCTCGACGCCGATGCGCTGTCCCGGGCGATCCATGCCCGCAAGGTGTCGTGCCGCGAGGTGATGCAGGCCTACCTGACGCACATCGACCGCTTCAATCCGATGGTCAACGCGCTGGTGTCGATGCGCCCGCAGGACGTGCTGCTGAGCGAGGCCGATGAGTGTGACCGGCAACTGGATCGCGGCGAGTCCCGGGGCTGGATGCACGGCATGCCCCAGGCCATCAAAGACCTGGCGGCCACCGCCGGATTGCGCACGACCCTCGGCTCGCCGCTGTTCGCCGAGCAAGTGCCGCAGCACGACGCGATCAGCGTGGCGCGGGTGCGCGCCTGCGGCGCGATCATCATCGGCAAAAGCAACGTACCGGAATTCGGCCTCGGCTCGCAGACCTACAACAGCGTGTTCGGCACCACCACCAACGCCTACGATCCGGGCCTGATCGCCGGCGGCAGCAGCGGCGGAGCGGCGGTGGCGCTGGCCCTGCGTCTGCTGCCGGTGGCGGATGGCAGCGACATGATGGGCTCGCTGCGCAATCCGGCGGCGTTCAACAACGTGTTCGGCTTCCGCCCGTCCCAGGGCCGCGTGCCCCATGGCCCGATGCCGGAAGTGTTCGTCCAGCAACTGGCCACCGAAGGGCCGATGGGGCGCACGGTCACCGACGTCGCGCGGTTGCTCTCGACCCAGGCCGGCTACGATCCGCGCGTGCCGCTGTCGCTGGCTGATGAACCACGGGATTTCGGGCTGGATCTGCAACAGGACTGCAGCGGTCTGCGCCTCGGCTGGCTCGGCGATTACAACGGCTATCTGCCGATGGACGACGGCGTGTTGAGCCTGTGTGAATCGGCGCTGGTGGATTTCAGTGCGCTGGGCTGTCAGGTCGAGGCCTGCCAGCCGGACTTTTCCATGGAGCGCCTGTGGCAGACCTGGCTCACCCACCGGCATTTTCTGGTGCAGGGCAGCCTCGGCGCGGCCTATGCCGACCCGCAAAAACGGGCGCTGCTCAAACCCGAAGCGCAATGGGAAATCGAGGGCGGTTTGCGTCTGACGGCAGCCGAGGTCTATCAGGCGTCGGTCGCGCGCAGTGAGTGGTATCGCGCGTTGAGCGAGTTGTTCGAGCGTTACGATTTCCTGCTGTTGCCCACCGCCCAGGTGTTCCCTTTTGATGCACAGCAGCCGTGGCCGCGAGTCGTCGGCGGGCAAACCATGGACACCTATCACCGCTGGATGGAGGTGGTGATCGGCCCGACCCTGGCGGGGTTGCCGAGCATCAGCGTGCCGGTGGGTTTCAACCCGGCCGGGCTGCCGATGGGCCTGCAAATCATCGGCCCGGCCCAGGCGGATCGGGCGGTGCTACAACTGGCCTACGCCCATGAACAGCTGACCCGCTGGGTCGAACGGCGACCGCCGGCATGCCTGCAATCGGCCTGAGCGGCCCGCATCTTGCTGCACGAAGTGATCTTTCATCCGCATCCATGGAGGTCGAACACATGGGCAGCAAGGCAGACACCGGCAGCGTGCGCTCGGTCGAACGGGCGCTGGCCATCGTCGAGTTGCTCGGCGAGCATCAGGCGCTGGGGCTGGAGGAATTGCACTACCTGACGACTCTGCCCAAGGCCACGGTGTCGCGGATGCTCGCGACCTTGCAGGAGCAGGGCTGGATCTATCGCGGCCTCAGCGACCGTCGCTACCGGTTGTGCGCCAAACGGCTGTTCGGTGATCGTCAGCAACGCTTCAAACGCCATCTGGTGGAAAGCGCCGCGCCGATGCTGCTGGAGCTCAGCGAGCGCACCGGGCTGGTGGCGGATCTGTCGTGCTTCGACGGCGAGCGGGTCGAAGTGATGGAAAGTGCGATTCCGCAGGTGCTGCGCAAACGCTATCCAACCAACTGCCAGATCGTCGGCCATCACGCCAGCCTGTTCCATTCGGCGATGGGCCGCGCGTGTCTTGGTGAACTCGACAGCCAGGACGTTAAGCGTCTGGCCGAACGAGAACAACTGGCGGATGACGGTGTGTTGCAGGCCACCGAACAAGCCTTGCATCAGGGCTTCGGCCAGCGCACCGAAGGTTATTGGGAATACCCGGTGCGTCTGCCGTTCCTGATTCGCGCGGTGGCCTTGCCGATCCGTGCCCAAGGGCGGCTGGTCGGCAGCATGGCGCTGCACTGGCCAATGGATCAGGCGCCGGTGGAGCGGGTGCTGAGCCTGCACCTCAACAGCCTCGCGTCGACCATCGGCGAGGTGCAGCAGGCATTGGCCTGAGTGTTTGCAGAGACTGACAGTTTGCAATAACGCCAAGGCCAGTTAAGGTTCGTGCAGGTTTATCGGCCCCACGAGTCTTCAATGTTCAACCGTTCTCTGTGCAACGCGTTCGCCGGCCTGCTGCTGGGCGCCGCTGCGCTGCCGGCCCAGGCCAACTGGTATCTGGACGGCGAGTCGTCGCGGCTGTCGTTCGTCAGCACGAAAAACGCCAACGTGTCCGAAGTGCAGCGCTTTCTGGTACTGCACGGCAAGGTCGATCCCGATGGCCGCGCCGTGGTCGAAGTCGAACTGGATTCGATCAACAGCGGCATCCCGCTGCGCGACGAGCGCATGCGCAAGGAGCTGTTCCAGATCGAGCAATTCCCCGAGGCGACCATCACCACCCAGATCGACCTGCGCCCGATCAACGATCTGGCCCCCGGTGCACAGCTTGAATTGCGCCTGCCGCTGACCGTCAACCTGCACGGCAAACAGCACGAATACCCCGCCGAACTGCTTGCCACGCGTCTCGATGACCGACGCTTTCAAGTGGTGACGCTGGAGCCGCTGGTGATCAGCGCCGAGGATTTCGATCTGCTGCCGGGCCTGGAAAGCCTGCGCAACATGGCCGGCCTGTCGGCCATCAGTCTGTCGGTGCCGGTGGGTGCGGTGCTGATCTTCACGGCGCGCTGACATGCGCGGCGCGGTGTTTCCGTGGCGTGATGGCAACCGCTTCGAGCTGTTGATCGACGGCCCGCAATTCTTCCCGCGCATGCTCGACGAGATCGCCCGCGCCCGCGAGCAGATCGAACTGGAGCTGTATCTGGTGGAAGCCGGTGCCTGTGCCGAAACCATCGTGCAGGCGCTGGTACTGGCGGCGGAGCGGGGCGTGCGGGTGCGTTGCCTGTTCGATGATTACGGCAGCCTCGCGTTCACCCTCACGCTGCGCCGGCGGCTGACTGGTGCCGGGGTCGAGCTGCGTTTTTACAATCGGCTGAACTGGCGGCGCTGGGTCGGCAATTTCTATCGCGATCATCGCAAGCTGTTGTTGGTCGACCAGCGTCTGGCGGTGGTCGGCGGCACCGGGGTCACCGATGAGTTCTGGACGCCGGGCCACGACACCAGCGAATGGCACGAGGTCATGGTGGAAATCACCGGCCCGCTGGTGCTCGACTGGCAGTTGCTGTTCGACCGCCAATGGATCGCCAACCGCCATCGCCGGGCCTGGCGGCCCAACGCGCATTTCGGCCTGCCACGACTGCCGCGCGTGCCGGACACGGGCGAGGGCATGGGCCGCGTGGCCTACGCCGACGCCCGCCAGCATCGCGACATTCTGCAATCGTTGTTCCGTGCACTGAACAGCGGCCAGCAGCGGATCTGGCTGGCGACGCCGTATTTCCTGCCGACCTGGAAAATCCGCCGCTCCCTGCGCAAGGCCGCTGCCCGTGGCCTCGACGTGCGCCTGCTGCTGACCGGGCCGCGCACCGATCATCCGTCGGTGCGCTACGCGGGGCATCGCTACTACCCGCGCCTGCTCAAGGCCGGGGTGAAAATCTACGAATACCAGCCGTGTTTCCTGCACCTGAAAATGGTGCTGGTGGACGATTGGGTCAGCATCGGCTCATGCAATTTCGATCACTGGAATCTGCGCTTCAACCTTGAGGCGAATCTGGAAGCGCTGGACACGTCATTGACGGCAGCGGTGGCGGCGAGTTTCGAGAAGGACTTCGGCCTGAGTCAGCAGGTGAGCCTGGAGGAATGGCGGAAACGGCCACTGTGGCGGCGGGTGAAGCAGCGGGTGTGGGGCTGGGTGGATCGGGTGGTGGTCAATCTGCTCGATCGTCGCGGCTAGTCGCAGCTTTCATACCTTTAGAAGGACCTGTGGGAGCTGGCTTGCCAGCGATAAGGCCGGCACGTTCAACATCTTCGTTGACTGTGCGTCCGCCATCGATGGCAAGCCAGCTCCCACAAATTTTTGCAGTGTGAAAACTGTTACAGCAACTCAAAGCTCTGCTGCGTCACGTCCTGGGAATCCAGGCCGATCTGCACGTTGAACTTGCCAGGCTCGGCCGCGTACTTGAGCTGGGCGTTGTAGAACTTCAGGTCATCTTCGGTGATGGTGAAGTGCACGACCTTCTGCTCGCCGGCCTTGAGCATGATTTTCTGGAAGTTCTTCAGCTCCTTGACCGGACGGATCATCGATCCGGTGACGTCCTGAATGTACAGCTGCACCACGGTTTCGCCGTCGCGCTTGCCGGTGTTCTTGACCATGACGCTGGCGTCGAGCTTGCCGGTGGCGTTCAGGGTGGTCGACGACAGCGCCATGTCGCTCAGACTGAAGTCGGTGTAGCTCAGGCCGTAACCGAACGGGAACAGGGGACCTGTGGTGTCATCGAAATACTGCGAGGTGTAGTTGCCCGGTTTGCCCGGCGTGAACGGCCGGCCAATGCTCAGGTGGTTGTAGTAGGTCGGGATCTGGCCCACGGAGCGCGGGAAGGTCACCGGCAGTTTGCCCGACGGGTTGTAGTCGCCGAACAGCACGTCGGCGATGGCGTTGCCGCCCTCGGTGCCGCTGAACCAGGTTTCCAGAATCGCGTCAGCCTGTTCTTTCTCTTCGAGGATCGTCAGCGGACGGCCGTTCATCAGCACCAGCACCAACGGCTTGCCGGTGGCTTTCAGGGCACGGATCAGTTCGCGCTGGTTTTCCGGGATGTTCAGGTCGGTGCGGCTCGACGATTCGTGGGACATGCCACGGGATTCACCCACGGCTGCAACCACAATGTCGGCGTCCTTGGCGGCTTTCACCGCTTCGTCGATCAGCACGTTGGCCGGACGCGGGTCATCGACCACTTCCGGGGCGTCGAAGTTGAGGAAGTTCAGGTAGTCGAGAACCTTCTTGTCGCTGGTGATATTGGCGCCACGGGCGTAGATCAGGTTCGCCTTGTCGCCGATCACATTGCTCATGCCGTCGAACAGGGTCACCGATTGCGCCGGACGACCGGCGGCAGCCCAACTGCCCATCATGTCGATCGGGGCCTTGGCCAGCGGGCCGACCAGCGCGACTTTCGCGGTTTTCTTCAGCGGCAGGGTTTCGTTCTGGTTTTTCAGCAATACCAGGCTGCGACGCGCCACTTCACGGGCGTCGGCGCGGTGCAGACGGCTGTCGGCGTAGGTGTCGGCCGGATCGTCTTCAGCCTTGCCGATGCGCAGGTACGGGTCCTTGAACAGGCCCATGTCGTACTTGGCAGCGAGCACTTCACGCACCGCGTTGTCGATGTCCTTCTGTTCGATCTCGCCGGACTTGAGCAGCCCCGGCAGCTCTTTGCCGTACAGGGTGTCGTTCATGCTCATGTCGATGCCGGCCTTGATCGCCAGCTTCGCCGCTTCACGACCGTCGCGGGCCACGCCGTGCTTGATCAGTTCGAAGATCGCGCCGTGGTCGCTGACTGCCAGGCCTTTGAAGCCCCAGTCCTTGCGCAGCAGGTCGTTCATCAGCCAGGTGTTGGCGGTGGCCGGGATACCGTTGATCGAGTTCAACGCCACCATCACGCCGCCGGCGCCGGCATCGATCGCGGCGCGGTACGGTGGCAGGTAGTCCTGGTACATCTTCACCGGGCTCATGTCGACGGTGTTGTAGTCGCGACCACCCTCGACAGCGCCGTACAGGGCGAAGTGCTTGACGCTGGCCATGATGCTGTCGGCCGCGCTCGGGGTCTCGCCCTGATAGGCCTTGACCATGACTTTGGCGATGCGCGAGGTCAGGTAGGTGTCTTCACCGAAACCTTCGGAGCTGCGGCCCCAGCGCGGGTCGCGGGAGATGTCGACCATCGGCGCGAAGGTGATGTCGAGGCTGTCGGCGGCGGCTTCTTTGGCTGCTACGCGCCCGGACTGGCCGATGGCGTCCATGTCCCAGCTCGATGCCAGGGCCAGCGGAATCGGGAAAATCGTACGGTGACCGTGGATCACGTCGTACGCGAAAAACATCGGAATCTTCAGGCGGCTGCGCATGGCAGCGTCCTGCATCGGGCGGTTTTCCGGGCGGGTGATCGAGTTGAAGGTGCCGCCGATGTTGCCGGCGGCGATCTCTTTGCGGATCAGCTCGCGGGGCATTTCCGGGCCGATGCTGATCAGGCGCAACTGGCCGATCTTCTCGTCGAGGGTCATTTGTTTCATCAGGTTACTGATGAACGCATCCTTGTTTTCCAGGGGTACCGGGGTCGTGGCGGCCAGTACTTGATGACTGGCCAGGCTGACGAACAGGCCCAGCAAACACAGCTTCTTCATGAATAGTTTTCTCAAGGGCGCAAACGGCGTTACAACGCCGGCCAGCCAAAATTTAGGGAGCGACTATTGTTGTTCGGGTGTTGACGCAAAAAACGACGCCGAATAAACGCTGCCGGATCGAGCAGCGTGATCGCGCAGGGCCTCTTTTTAGCCCATCGGCCCGCCGCAATCCAGTGGCGCGGGCGATTATGCCCCAAGAGCCGACCGAGAAGGTTTCGCGCTCGTATTTTCATGAAATGTGCAAGGGAGCACCCGTCCGATGAATGTCAGTCCTGTCTACCGCTCGCGTTTGCAGGTCGCCACCTTGCTGGTGCTGGCCACGTTGTTGACCGCTTGCGGCATCAACAACATCCCGACCCTCGACGAACAGGCCAAGGCTGCCTGGGGCCAGGTGCAGAACCAGTACCAGCGGCGCGCCGACCTCATCCCCAATCTGGTGGAAACCGTGAAGGGTTACGCCAAGCATGAAGAGGAAACTCTGACGGCGGTTATCGAGGCCCGGGCCAAGGCGACGTCGATCCAGGTCGATGCCAGCACCCTCGACAACCCGGAAAAACTCAAACAGTTCCAGCAGGCCCAGGATCAGCTGACTGGTGCCTTGAGCCGGTTGATGGTGGTGTCCGAACGCTATCCGGACCTGAAGGCCAACCAGAACTTCCTCGCCCTGCAATCGCAACTCGAGGGCACGGAAAACCGCATCGCCGTGGCCCGACGGGATTTCATTCTGGCAGTGCAGAAGTACAACACCGAGATCCGCACCTTTCCCGGTCGCCTGTGGCACAGCGTGATGTACAGCGATCTGCCGATCCGCGAGACCTTCGAAGCCACCAGCCCCGGCGCGGACAAGGCCCCGGAAGTGAAGTTCTGACGCGGTGATGCCCATGCGTGTGTTGAAGATGGGCCTGGTGCTGATGCTGTGGCTGTTCGCCGTCAGCGCCGAGGCCGAGTTGACCTTTCCGGCGCTGACCGGGCGGGTGGTGGACGACGCGCAGATGATCGAGCCGTCGGTGCGCGCACAACTGAGCCAGCAGTTGCAGGCCCACGAACAGGCAACCGGTGAGCAGTTGGTGGTCGTGACGTTGCCGAACCTGCAAGGCGCCACCATCGAGGACTACGGCGTCGAACTGGGCCGACACTGGGGCATCGGCCAGAAGGACAAGAACAACGGCGCCCTGTTGATCGTCGCCCGGGACGAGCGCAAATTGCGCATCGAAGTCGGCTACGGGCTGGAGGATCGCCTGACCGATGCCCAGAGTTCGGTGATCATCCATCAGGTGATCACGCCGTCGTTCAAGGCCGGCAACTTCAGCAAGGGCATCAGCGACGGCGTGGCGGCGATGCTGGTGGTGCTGGGCGGCAATCCGCTGGACGAACCGTCCACGGTGTATGAGTCGGCTGGCGATCCCTCGGATGATTTCGTCTCGCGCCACCCGGCATTGTTCGTATTTCTGGTGATGTTGTTCATCCTGACTATTTTTGTCTGCCAGATGCTCGGTATCCTTCCCGCCGGCCGGGGCGGCTCCGGAGGAGGGGGCGGCTTTGGCGGTGGTGGATTTGGCGGCGGCGGTGGAGGCGGGGGCTTCAGCGGCGGCGGTGGCAGTTTCGGCGGGGGCGGGTCTTCCGGCGGCTGGTGATAACAATAATGAGCAGGCACAACACGACATGGCATTACTGACTGAACACGAACAACGCAAGGTCGCCGAGGCCATCGCCCGGGTCGAGCGCGACACCGACGCCGAACTGGTGACGGTGCTCGCGGCCCGCGCCGACGACTACGCGTACATCCCGCTGCTGTGGGCCAGTCTGCTGGCGCTGGTGGTGCCGGGGATCGTGCATTACCTGACGGGCTGGCTGACGATGCACAGCCTGTTGCTGGTGCAGTGGGTCAGTTTTGTCGTGCTGTGCCTGGTGTTTCGCCTGCCCAAGGTCACCACTCATCTGATCCCCCGCCACGTTCGGCACTGGCGCGCCTCGAACCTGGCGCGTCGGCAGTTTCTCGAACAGAACCTGCATCACACGGTGGGCAGCACCGGCATGCTGATTTTTGTCTGCGAGGCGGAGCGGTATGTGGAAATTCTGGTGGATGAGGGGATTTCCAAGAAGCTGGATAACAAGAGCTGGGACTCGATTGTCGCGGCGTTTACCGAGCAGGTACGGCAGGGGCAGACGTTGCAGGGGTTTGTCACGTGTATCGAGGCGTGCGGCGAGTTACTCAAGGTGCATGTGCCGGTGACGCAGGTGAGGAATGAGTTGCCGAATCGGTTGGTGGTGTTGGGGTAGTTTCGGCAGTTTTGTAAGACTTGATATCGCAGCCCTCACCCCAGCCCTCCCGAAACGTCGGACCGCCCGGAGGGAGAGGGAGCCGATTGGGGGATATTGAGGAGATACACCGACTTGAACGATTGGCTTTGAATCCATAATCGACTCGATATTTCAGGTCGATGGATAGCGAAAGACATCTCGGTCGGCTCCCTCTCCCTCCGGGAGAGGGCTGGGGTGAGGGCCGCTTTTAAACGCCGTTCGGTAAATAAGAGCGTGTCCCCAACCCCCATCCCCCCTAAACTAGCGTCCATTCCCGATTTGCCCGTCCGAGGCCGCTTTTTCCCATGTCCGTTACCGCTCCTTCCGCATCTGCCAAACCGGCGCCCGATCACCACGCCCGGTTCATCGAGCTGCTGCAAACCAGCCTCGAACAGAACGGCTTCATCAAACTGGTGCTGGCCAAGTACGTCGGCGAAGAAGCGGATCTGCAGCGGATCATCATCAAGCCTGTGACGGTCAAGGCGCAGCCGTGCCTGTCGTTCGTTTATCGCTACAAGACCCGCGACATCACCAAGAACCTGCCGCTGGACGAAGCGGTGACGATGATTGCCGGATTGCTGCCGGCGGCGTTCAAAAATGCGCATTTGCTGGCGCTGACGGACGAAGCCCAGCTCGAATACAGCAAAAAGGGCAAGAGCTCGCTGTTCATGAGCAAACCCCAGCAATTGCGCGAAGTGCCGTCCGCCGAGCACAACCGCGAGAAAAACCGCTTCCTCGATCTGAACCGGCCGTTCCTCAAGGATCTGGGCGTGACCAACGCCCAGCACGAGCTGATCCCGGCGATGTCGCGCAAGTGGAAGCAAATCAACAAGTTCATCGAAGTGTTCAGCCACGCATTGACCTCGTCACCGCTGGCGCTGGATAAACCGGTGCGGGTGGCGGATTTCGGTTCGGGCAAGGGTTACCTGACGTTCGCCATCCATGACTATTTGCGCAACACGTTGAAGGCCGAGGGCGAAGTCACTGGCGTCGAGCTGCGCGAAGAAATGGTCAACCTGTGCAACACCGCCGCCGCGAAGCTGGAACACCCGGGGCTGGTGTTCAAATGCGGTGATGTGCGCAGCGTGGCGCCGAGCGAGCTGGACGTGATGATCGCCCTGCATGCCTGCGACATCGCCACCGACTACGCGATCCACACCGGCATCCGTTCTGGCGCCTCGATCATCATGTGCTCGCCGTGCTGTCACAAACAGATCCGCTTGCAGATCCAGAGCCCGGCGCTGCTCAAGCCGATGCTGCAATACGGCTTGCACCTGGGCCAGCAGGCGGAAATGGTTACCGACAGCTTGCGTGCGCTGTTCCTTGAAGCCTGCGGTTACGAGACCAAGGTGTTCGAGTTCATCTCCCTGGACCACACCAACAAGAACAAGATGATCCTCGCCGTGAAGCGCGCCGAGCCGGTGGACCCGACTCAGCTGCTGGTGAAGATTCAGGAATTGAAAGCGTTCTACCAGATCAGCGAGCACTGCCTCGAAACCCTGCTGCTCGCCGATGGCCTGCTGAAACTCAAGGCTTGAGCTGAACCCCGGCCGGTAGCGTGCCCGGTTGAGCCGGGCGCACCGCGGTCTTGCGCCCGAGCATCACCGTCGCAATCACCCCGCAGGCGAACAGCCAGGTGATCGGCTCCACGTGTTCCCCGAAGAACAGCGCGGAAAACGCGATGGTGAAGAAGATCTGCAACAACTGGATCTGACTGACCCGGGCAATGCCACCCATGGCCAGCCCGGCGTACCAGGCGAAGAAGCCCAGGAACTGCGAAAACAGCGCGACGTAACCGAAGGCCCACCAGGTTTTCGTCGATACCGCGCCCTGATGCTGGAGCGCCAGATACAGCACCGGGCCGATCAACAACGGCGTCGACAACACCAGCGCCCAGCAGATCACCTGCCAGCCGCCCATCTCCCGGGCCAGACGCCCGCCCTCGGCATAACCCAGACCGCCCACCGCAATCGCCCCGAGCATCAGCAAATCACCCGCTTGAATGCTGCCGGCACCGGTGTACAACGCGTAACCCAGCACCAGCGCACTGCCCAACGCGGCGCAGGCCCAGAAGGCTTTCGACGGGCGTTCATGGGACAGCCACGCGGCGTACAGCGCCACGCACAGCGGCTGCAAACCGTTGACCAGCGCGCCATGG
Source organism: Pseudomonas sp. 9.2(2024) (assembly GCF_039695385.1). Taxonomy (NCBI): domain Bacteria; kingdom Pseudomonadati; phylum Pseudomonadota; class Gammaproteobacteria; order Pseudomonadales; family Pseudomonadaceae; genus Pseudomonas; species Pseudomonas sp. 9.2(2024). The sequence continues at coordinate 1,734,030 of NZ_CP155585.1, forward strand.
GACGCCGGCAAGGTCTGCATCGCCCACGCCGACAGCACCGGGAAACCGAGAATCACCCCGGCGATCACCAGACTCAGGCCTTTGACTTGCTTCCAGGTCGGCCACTTTTCCCGTCGCCACAACAACAGCGCCGCTGCCGGAATCGCCGCGAACAACGCGCGACCGAGGCCGTTGAGCAGCGGGTGCAGTTCCTGCACCACGATGCGGGTGAAGGGCAGAGTAAGGCTGAAAATCACCACGCCGAGCAGGCCGAGGGCCATGCCGGTGTTTTCGCGCGAAGACATGAGGGCAACCAGATTCGAGGGTGGCAGGGAGGTGTCTTCATCTAGCCACAAACCACGGCAATCGGGCTGTTACAGCTGAGCGCAGAGTTATCCATACAGTTTGCGAACGCCATCGCGCTCCTTGGACTACTGTGAATATTCCTGCGCATTCACCAGAGGAGTCCTGTCCATGGCCGCGAAAAAGATTCTGATGCTGGTCGGCGATTACGTCGAAGACTACGAAGTGATGGTGCCGTTCCAGGCCCTGCAAATGGTCGGGCACACCGTGCATGCCGTGTGCCCGGACAAGGCTGCCGGCAAGACCGTGCGCACCGCGATCCACGATTTCGAAGGCGACCAGACCTACAGCGAAAAGCCCGGTCACCAGTTCGCCCTGAACTTCGATTTCGCCAAGGTCGATGCCAAGGATTACGACGCACTGCTGGTGCCCGGTGGACGCGCTCCGGAATACCTGCGGCTGAACGAAAAAGTCCTCGAACTGGTGCGAGCTTTCGACAAGGCCGGCAAGCCAATTGCCGCTGTCTGTCACGGCGCGCAACTGCTGGCGGCAGCGGGGATTCTCGAAGGTCGCGAGTGCAGCGCCTATCCGGCCTGCGCCCCGGAAGTCCGGCTGGCCGGCGGCACCTACATCGACATCCCGGTCACGGACGGCCATGTCCAGGGCAACCTGGCCACCGCGCCCGCCTGGCCGGCGCACCCGAAATGGCTGGCCGGTTTCCTTGGTTTGCTTGGGACTAAAATCACCCTGTGACACCTCGAAAAGGAGAAAAACAGCATGTCCGGATGGTACGAAATCAGTAAAAGCAGCAACGGCCAGTACAGGTTCGTGCTGAAAGCGGCTAATGCAGAAACCATTCTGACCAGCGAGCTGTACACCACCCGCACGGCCGCCGAAAACGGCATTGCCTCGGTGCAGACCAACAGCCCGCTGGATGACCGCTACGAGAAAAAATCGACGAAGGACGGCCATCCTTACTTCAACCTCAAGGCGGCCAATCACCAGATCATCGGCAGCAGCGAATCCTATTCATCGGACGCGGCGTGTGCCAAAGGCATCGCCAGCGTCAAGACCAACGGGCCGTCCAAAGTGATCAAGGACAAGACACTGCCGGTGCTTTGAATCCAACACAAAACCCTGTGGGAGCAAGCTCGCTCCCACAGGGTTGGTATGTACCTTGAAATCAGCTCAGGCTTTTGAGAATGGCCTGCAACTGATTACGCCCGGCTTCGCTCAGCGGGAACACCGGCAAGCGCGGATCGCCGACTTCCAGGTCGGTGAGTAGCAGACCGGCCTTGATCGTCGCCGGCAAACCGCCCTTGAGGATGAAGTCCAGCAGCGGCAACTGGCGGTAGAACAGCTCCCGCGCCTTGCCCAGATCCCCCGCCAGTGTGGCTTCGTACAAATCCAGATTGAGCTGCGGAATCAGGTTCGGCGCCGCTGTGCACCAGCCCTTGGCCCCGGCGGCGAACGCCTCCAGCGCCAGCGGGTTGCAGCCGTTGTAGAACGGCACCCGGCCTTCGCCGAGCAGTTGCAGCTTGTGCATGCGCTGGATGTCGCCGGTGCTCTCCTTGACCATGGTCACGTTTTCCACGCCGTTGACGATACGCAGGATCAGCTCCACCGACATGTCGGTGCCGCTGGTGGCCGGGTTGTTGTAGAGCATGATCGGCACGCCGATGCTGTCGCCGATGGCGCGGTAGTGGGCGAGGATTTCCGCCTCGGTGAGTTTCCAGTAGGACGTCGGCAGCACCATCACCACGTTGGCGCCGTGGGCTTCGGCGAAGCGTGCGCGGCGCACCGCTTTGGCGGTGGTCAGGTCGGACACGCTGACCACGGTCGGCACGCGTTTGGCCACGTGCTTGATGCTGAACTCGGCGACCTGGTCCCACTCCGCATCGCTCAGGTAGGCGCCTTCGCCGGTGCTGCCCAGTGGCGCAATGGCGTGGACGCCGCCGGCGATCAGACGGTCGATGGAGCGGCCGAGGGCCGGCAGGTCAACGCCTTCGCCGTTGGCGCCGAACGGGGTGATGGTGTAGCCGATGATGCCGTGAATATTGGACATAAGAGTGCTCCGCAAGGATGAGGTGTTCAGTTCAGGCAATCGGCGTGCTGACGCAGGTTCTGCCGGGCGTAGTAGTTGAAGGCTGCGGCGTGGCGCTTGGGTTTCGACACCCAGTCATGCGCCTCGCGACCCAGCTCGGGGATGATCGGCTTGATCGTCCCGGCGGCCATTGCCAGCAATTGCAGTTTGGCGGCGCGTTCGATCAGTTGCGCGATGACACAGGCTTCCTCGATGGTCGTGCCGGTCGACAGCTGCCCGTGGTGGGAAAGCAGGATCGCCCGTTTGTCGCCCAAGGCCCCGGCAATCAACTCGCCTTCTTCGTTGCCCACCGGCACACCCGGCCAGCCTTCAAGGAACGCGCAATCGTCGTACAGCGGGCACAGGTCCATGTGGGAAATCTGCAGCGGCACTTCCAGCATCGACAGCGCGGCAATGTGCGTCGGGTGAGTGTGGATGATGCAGTTCACGTCCGGCCGGGCGCGGTACACCCAGCTGTGGAAACGGTTGGCCGGGTTGGCCATGCCGTGGCCTTCGAGCACTTCCAGGTCTTCGTTGACCAGCAGCAGATTGCTCGCGGTGATTTCGTCGAAACCCAGGCCCAGTTGCTGAGTGTAGTAAGTGCCCGGCTGCGGGCCACGGGCGGTGATCTGCCCGGCGAGGCCCGAATCGTGGCCGTTCTCGAACAGGATCCGGCAGGTCAGGGCCAGCTTTTGCCGGTCTGTCCACGTATTATCCGCCAGGCTTTTTTGCATCTGGGTCAGCGCTTGCTTGACCAGTTCGTCTTTGGGTAGTGCTAATGTCTTCGCCATATCCGTGTCCTGTGGTGGTTGCCATGGATGACACTTAAGAGGCTATATGACACTTTGTGTCATTGGCAAGGACAAATCGTCTTTCCTTTGCTGGATTAATCGCTTCGCATGTCTATCCGTTTGAAATTATTGAGAAAAAAACTTGGCGTAACCCTTGAGGCGCTGGCCGAGAAATCCGGCATGACCAAGAGTTACCTGTCGAAGGTCGAGCGCGGGTTGAACACGCCGTCGATTGCCGCCGCGCTGAAACTGGCCAAGGCGCTGAACGTGAAAGTCGAAGAGCTGTTCTCCGAAGACAACGTCAGCCTCGACAGCTACAGCCTTGTGCGCAGCCACGAACGCCAGTCGCTGGCGGCCAACGACCACAGCCCAGGCTACGCGGTGCTGGCTCATCAGGTCAGCGAGCGCAGCCTGCTGCCGTTCATCATTTACCCGCCGAGCGAATTCACTGACAAAACCTTCAAGGAACACTTGGGCGAGGAGTTTCTGTTCGTCCACGAAGGTCGAGTCGAAGTGGACTTCGTGAACGAACGGGTGCTGCTGGAGCGGGGCGATGCGCTGCACTTCAATGCGCAGAAACCCCATCGCATCCGCTCAGTGGGCGAGGTGCAGGCGCAGTTGCTGGTGGTGGTGCACAGCAGCGAGGAGTGATCAGACCTCGACCGGCACCGACAGCTTCGGATTCCCTAGCGCATGGCTCTTGGAATCAAAGAACCGCAATTCGACACCCGTGCCCTCGAACAGCTTCGCGTAGTGCCGCTTCTGGTGCTGGATAAACGCCGCGCTGCGCGGGTAGATCGAGATCGCCACGGTCTTCGGTTTCGCCAGACGCAGGGCGCGCACGAGGTGGTTGTCCTGCTCGCTGAGGGCGTGGCCGAAGATGCACAGGTTGTCGCCGTGACCGAGTAACTGGTCGTAGCAGAACGACAGGTAATCGGAACTGCGGATGGTCTTGAGCTTGTCGGCGCTCGGCCCTTCGTTGACGAACAGCGGCACGTCGTCGAGCGTCTTGATCGTGTTGTTGATCGCGAAACTGCCGAGCAGCGTGCCCTCGGTGGCGGTCAGTTTGCGCGCGGTGCCGTCCTGATTGCGCACCAGATGCAGACCGCCGTGCAGGTACAGCAGACGCGGTTTTTCCGTGCTGCTTTCGCACAAATCGAAACTCGCATCGGGGCCGTTGAACAGGTCGTCGATCACCTCGCCCTGATGTTGCAGGGCCCAGTAATTGAGCAGGTCGTAGTTGGTGGTGAACACCGTGCGATAGCTCGCCAGTTCACTGTTCAGGGTCGCCAAAGTCGAGGCTTCGATCAGCCGCCACGGGATGTGCACCGCGTGCACGGTGTTGATCAGCGCTTCCTTGATCGCGTAGTAGCGGTTGCGCGGCGCGGCCGAGCTGACGGCCAAAGCCTTGTTGACCCGGCTGGTGGTTTTCAGCGCGCCGAGCACCTGCTCGAAGCTGCGCGTCTGCATCGCGTCGAACACGCTCAGTTCCGACGGGCTCAGGGGCTTTTCTTCCACCGTGCGGGCGTTTTCGAACAGCGAGTCGTAGCCGAAATCGTCCCACACCGCGCGACTGGCGCCGTTGCCCAGCAGCAGACCGCTGAAGTCGGTAGTGGCGCGCAACGCGTTCCAGTCTTCGAGGGTGGCGTCGACATCCAGAAAATCGCTCATTGCAGGGCACGTCTCAAAACAAAGGGGCAGATGGACGGCGACTTTATCACGAGCGGGCATTGAGCCAGATCAACATCCGCCGTGACCGATCGGTCGATCCTTTGCGCACCCGCCGAATTGCAAGCGTCGATTCGGCCCCAGCCAGGAGACGCGCCATGAGCAGCACCTTTTTCATTCCCGCGGTAAACATCATGGGCAGCGGCTGCCTCGACGAAGCGATGAATGCGATCCGCAACTACGGTTTTCGCAAGGCGCTGATCGTCACCGACGCCGGTCTGGCCAGGGCTGGCGTGGCGACCATGATTGCCGAGAAACTGGCGATGCAGGACATCGATTCAGTGATCTTCGACGGCGCCAAACCGAACCCGAGCATCGCCAACGTCGAGGCCGGGCTGGCGCTGCTCAAGGACAGCCACTGTGATTTCGTGGTGTCCCTCGGCGGCGGCTCGCCCCACGACTGCGCCAAGGGCATCGCGTTGTGCGCCACCAACGGCGGGCAGATCCGTGACTACGAAGGCGTCGATCAATCGACCAAGCCACAACTGCCGCTGATCGCCATCAACACCACCGCCGGCACGGCCAGCGAGATGACCCGGTTCTGCATCATCACCGACGAAACCCGCCACGTGAAAATGGCCATCGTCGACCGCAACGTCACGCCGCTGCTGTCGGTCAACGACCCGGCGCTGATGGTCGCCATGCCGAAAGGCCTGACCGCCGCCACCGGGATGGACGCACTGACCCATGCAATCGAAGCCTACGTTTCCACCGCCGCCAACCCGATCACCGACGCCTGCGCGCTGAAGGCCATGACCCTGATCAGCAACAACCTGCGTCTGGCCGTGCGCGACGGCAGCGACCTGGCCGCGCGGGAAAACATGGCGTACGCGCAGTTCCTCGCGGGCATGGCGTTCAACAATGCGTCCCTCGGTTACGTGCATGCGATGGCGCACCAGTTGGGCGGTTTCTACGATCTGCCTCACGGGGTGTGCAACGCGGTGTTGTTGCCGCATGTGCAGACGTTCAACGCGCTGGTCTGCGCCGACCGCCTCACTGACGTGGCCCACGCCATGGGCGCCGATATTCGCGGGTTCAGTCCGGAGGAGGGCGCAAAAGCCGCGATTGATGCGATCCGTTGTTTGGCTAGAGACGTGGAGATTCCCGGTGGCCTGCGTGATCTGGGCGCCAAGTGCACCGACATCCCGGTGCTCGCCGCCAACGCCCTGAAAGACGCCTGCGGCTTTACCAATCCGCGCGCCGCGGATCAGCGGCAGATCGAGGAGATTTTCCGCAGCGCGTTTTAAGCGGGCTGGCGATCGGGCGTGAACCTCGTGCAGAGCACCGCGCCCAATGCAAGAACGCAGCACAGCATCGACAGCGGCCATGCCTGCGGACTGGCGAGCAGGCTGGCCACCGCACCGATCAGTGCGGCCATCAATTGGTGGATGAAACCGCTCAGGGCCATCGCGTAAGCGCCGGCGATCGGCGCGCCATCGTTGGCCCGTGACAGGCTGATCGGATAGTTCAGCGACTGACCGAACACGGCGACGCAGTAAGGCAGCCAAAGCAGCCAGGCCATCGAGCTGGTCAACAGGCTGCCAGCCAGCATCACGCCAGTGCCGGCCATCACCAGCCCGACCCCCAGTGTCATCAACCGGTGCTGACCGGTACGCAGCACAAAGCGATTGACCGCCAGCGCCCCCAGAAAATATGCGGCGCTGATCGGCCAGCCCAGCAACCCATATTCAGTCGTCGACCAGTTGAACGGGCCTTGCAGAATCAACGGCGCAGCGCTGTTGAACGCGATGATCACCCCATAACCCAGACCGCCCGCGAGCGCCGGCAGAAGAAACGCCCGATGGATCAGGATCGTTCGGTAGACCGCCCAGGGCGAAGCGGTTGTGGGCGCTTCGACGAGTTTCGGAAAATTCAGGCGCGAGACAATCGCGGCCATCAACAGGCTGACCGCACCCAGCAGATAAAAGATCGCCTGCCAGCCCAGCGTCACCTGAATGAGCGAACCGGCGTATTGCCCGATCCCCAGCGCGACAACGAACGAAATCGAAATCCACGACAACGCCTTCGCCAGCAGATCGCCCCGAAAGCTGTCACGAATCAGTACCCGCGCCATCACCGAAATGCCGCTGGCGCCAATCCCCTGAACCAGTCGCAGCAGCAGGAACGATTCCAGCGTCGCACCCAGTGGCAGCGCCAGATTCGCCAGACCATAAATCCCCAGCGCCGCCAGCAGCACCGGTTTGCGGCCGATGCGCTGGGCCAGACTCCCCCAGAGCAGCATCGGCAGCGCCATGCCGATGAGGTACAGCGACAAGCCCCAGGCCACCTGCGGAGCATCGACCTGCAAATGTCCGGCGATCTGCGGCAGCGCCGGCAGGTAAATGCTCATGCCCAACTGGGCGAGGAACACGGTGGAGCAGGTGATAAGCAGAATGAGGCCGGGGTTCATAAGTCGTCCGTGAAGGTTCAGCGGTGGCGATCGCTACCGTGAGTCATTAACAGGTCGGTGATCAAATCACAGAAGTGGTGGATCAGTGTCGATTCCATGTCGGCGCGCAGCGTAACGCGGATCGCGGCTTTGCCCTGGGCTACCACCGGGAAAAACACGGCGCTGGTGAAAAAACCGTGTTCGGCCAGTTCAATGGCGATTCGATTGGCCAGGGCGGCGTCGCCACAGTTGATCAAGCGGATGGCCATGGAGCTGCCGTGCTGTTCGGTGCTCAAGAGGCTGTCGAACAGGCGAATATTGGCCTGGAGCCGAACCTGCAAGGCCCTCAGTTCTGCACTGCGATGCAGCTCGATCGACGCGAGGCCCGCACCAATGGCCGCGCAATTGAGGCTTTGCGACCAGTTGCTCGGCCCGCCGTAACGCTGGATCAATGTCTTCTGCCGCTGATTGCCGAGCATCACCAGACCGCCGCTCGCCCCGAACGATTTGGCCAGCGAAGCGACGATCAGGCAGTCCTCTTCCAGTGCCGGCATTCTTGGCCGTACAAGGCCGGCACCGTTGCTGCCCACCGCCGACAATGCGTGGGAGTCGTCCAGATAAAGAAACAGGCCGTAACGTTCTTTCAGATACAGCAGGCCGTCCAGATTGGCGACGCCGCCCATGCTGTAGGCACCGTCGGCGATATAGGCGACGGTTGTGTGGCGCTGGCACACCGATTCGAGAAAATCCATGTCGTTGTGAGGGCCGGTCAGTACCTGGGTTTCGTCGGCGCAACTGGCTTTCAGGTGATTCATCGAATAGTGGGCCAAGCGGTCGAACACCATCACCGGCGGACGGTTGTGCGTGAACACGCCACTGGCCAGCAGCGGCAGGATCCCGGCGCTCGCGGCGCTGCAGGACAGACTGCTCAGACACACCGCGCCAAACAATTGCGACAGCTCGTTTTCGTACTGATCGAGCAGTGCCAGCTTGCAGCGGTTTTTCGAATTGGCAACGCGCAGTGTCCCGGTTTCACGCAGCGCCGCGATGGCGCCTTCAAGCAGGGCAGGGTGGTGGTCGAGACCCAGATAGGAGGTGGTGCAGAAATGATGAAGTTGGCGCCCGTGCTGATCAAGCAAGTGATTGCAGCCTTTGACCTCGACGTTGAGTGCGGCGATTTTTCCGGCTTCGGCGGCCTCCCAATCGTGGTCTGCCAAAGCGATGACTTTGCGGTAATTGGAGAAAGTGTTGGCGGATTCCGTCAGGTGATTCATAGGCAGCTCTCCTTGAGCAGGGCAATCCATGGGGTGTTGCAAATTGTGTGTGTTGCCAGACTTTACAGAGACCTATGCAAGGTCAGAATCGGCTGCGTCCGATAGCATTGACGGCTGTTGGAGATTTACTTGTAGGGCGAAGCCTTGCCGGGCTGTGAAGCGATGAAATGCCCGACAAGTCCGGTGCTAGAGAGCCTACGCTTGAACCCTTATCCAACGGCTGTGGCGCTCTTTTCCAGCGTCGGGGAGAACTGGATCAACGCCATTCCCGCCATCAACAACACCGCGCCGAACAGGCGCGGCAACGTCAGATGTTTCTCCACCAGCCCGAACAGTCCGAAGTGATCCAGCAAGATTGACGTGATCATTTGCCCGGCCAAAGCCAGCGCCAGAAATCCCGAAGCCCCCAGCTTCGGCAGCAACACCACCGCCAATGCGACGAAGCACACCCCGAACGCGCCGCCGGTCCACATCCACAACGGCAGCTTGCCGGCGAGGGCCAGCGACGGCAACGGTAGGCGCAAGGCGACAATCACCGGCAACAGCACCAGCACGCTCACCACCAGCGAGGTCAGCGTCGCCCACAGCGGATGCCCCAACCCGCGCGCCAGATTGATGTTGATCGCACTCTGAAACGGCACCACCGCCCCGGCAAATACCGCCAACAGCAGCAATCCGACCCACTGCATCGTTCCCATGATCGTTCTCCGGCAAGGTTTTGCTGGACTCTAGGGTATTCGTCGCGCAGATTTAAATTCTGTTTTGGTATCCGGAACATGCATCGAATGAATGATCTGCGCCGCATCGACCTCAACCTGCTGGTGATCCTCGACGCCTTGCTAAGCGAGCAGCACGTGACCCGCGCCGCCGAGCGCCTGCACCTGAGTCAACCGGCGGTCAGCCACGCGTTGGCGCGTCTGCGCGACTTGCTCGGTGATCCATTGTTGGTGCGTGCCGGTTCCGGGCTGGTGCCCACCGCGCGGGCGCTGGAGCTGGCGGCGCCGCTGGCCGAAATTCTGGCCCAGGTGCAATCGCTGCTGGCGCCGAACATCTTCGATCCGGCCAGCGCCCGTCGGACCTTTCGCCTCGCGATGTCGGACTACGGCGCGGCGATCATACTGCCCGGGCTGATTCGCACCTTGCGCGCGGAAGCGCCGGGCATCGATCTGCAGATCAGCCATGCCAGCCGCGAAGGCATGGTCGAAGGCCTGCTAAACGGCGACATCGACCTCGCCGCCGGCGTACTCCCCGAATTGCCCGGCGAATTGCGCAGCACGCCGCTGTTCGAAGAGCGCTACGTCTGCCTCCTGGATCGCCAGAGCCTTCCCGCCGGAGGTGTTCTCGACCTGCCAACCTATCTCTCCCGTCCCCATGTCTTACTGGAAATGCGCGGCAGCGGCACCCCGGAAATCGAACGCACCCTGACCGCCCTGCGCGAACGCCGCCGCGTCGCCATCAGCCTGCCGCACTGGAGCGTTGCGCCGCAGTTCATCAGTGGCACGGATCTGATCCTGACCGTCGCTTCGCGGGCGTTGAATGAGGTGGATGACGAATCGCTGATCGTCGTGCCGCCACCGTTTGAAATTGCGCCGTTCACGTTTGTGTCGGCGTGGCACAAGCGGCGGGGCGGGGATCAGGCGTTGAACTGGTTGAATCGGCGGATTGAGCAGGGGATAGTGCGCGGCTGAAAAATATCAAGGAGCGGGGCGTGACATTGAAGTCTGGGGTCGTTGGTTGGGTGGCGCTGTGTGGGGCGTTGATGGCGGGGCAGGTGCTGGCTGATTGTGCGCCTGCGCCGGTGACGGGCGCGCGGGACTTTTCAGTGTGCAAGGCGTGGCCGGCCTTTCCAGGTTTGACGCTCAAGGCTGTCTCTAAATTTGAGCCGGATCCGGTATATGGCAAAACCGGTGATGTCGGCAGTTACGATCTTGCGCTCTCTGTTGTCTCGGTCGAGGATCCGGAGCCTCTGGCCACCTATCACAAGCCTTCTGCATTCCAGTCCGATGCGTTCGCGCTGGAAAATCTGGAGTTCGATACGGCGCGCTACAAATTGACCCCTGAAACTCGGGCCTTTGGTGTTCGGGTCGTCTTCAAAGGCTCCTCACGCGTCAATCCCATGGATGAGACTTCGCTGTCCCTTTACGTGAAAGAGGGCGACACATTACGGCCAGTGCTGGATCGGCTTGTGGTGTATGGCTACAACGGAGAGTGGGATGGAAATTGTGCGGGAGAACGCGCGAGCACCCTACGCACGATCGAGATTGGAAAGACCAGTTCTCATGGTTACGCCGACCTGATCGTCAAATCGGTGACTACGGGTACTGTTGGCAAAGGTGATCCAGACACTTGCGATGAGAAAACCACAACCGGTAAACCTGTGCTGACAACCCTTCGCTACGACGGAAAATCATACGTTTTGCCTAAAGGTTTCAAAGCCATCGAGTGATACAGAGCCAACGCGACTTATTTCAAGGAAGAACAATGTTTACCCCAACCCGACTTCTTATCGCCCTCGGCTTTCTGGCCATCACCACTCAGGCCCACGCTGCCTGTCAGGTAAAAAAACTCGACGGCCACTCCCTGTCACGCTGCAAAGTGTGGCCGGCCTTCCCGGACAAGGCGATTTCGGCGAAATCCACGTTCGTGCCCGATTCCGAAGGTGACCAGGATGGAGTGTTTGACCTGGAACTGTCGCTGCTCAACGCTTCCGACGCCAAACCGCTGGCGACTTATACCAAGCCCGGCGCCTACAACTCTGATGCTACCCGGTTCGATGACTTGAAGATCGATACCGCCCGTTACCGTCTCGCGTCGGACGTTCGCGCGTTCGGCCTGCGCTCGGATTTCTCTGTCCATCTATCGAGAGCCAATCCCTATGCGAGGACAGACTTGACGCTGTACGTCCGCGAAGGCGCCAAGCTTCGACCTGTTCTGGAAGGTCTGGTCATTCGCAAGGAGTTCGGCGAGGGTACGGGGAAGTGTGAAAACAAGGACACGCAAATCCGCAGAACTGTGGAAATCGGCCCGTCCAGCCACAATGGGTTTGCAGATTTGATCGTTTCTTCGAGTGGTTCGGTGTCCACATCGACTCTGTCAGGTAAAGAGTGCGTTTCCAAAACCACCGACCTGACCAAAACCCAAATCACCCTGACCTACGACGGCAAGCAATACACCCTCCCCGAAGACCTCAGAGGTTACTGACCGATGCTCACCGGCCTCAACCACCTGACCCTCGCCGTCACTGACCTGGACCGCAGCCTCGGGTTCTACCGCGACGTGCTGAAGCTGCGGGTCGAGGCCACGTGGGACGCCGGTGCCTACCTGTCGCTCCCGGGTCTGTGGTTGTGCCTGTCCCTCGACCCGAAGCGCCATCCCGACCTCGCCGCCGACTACACCCACTACGCCTTCAGCCTCGGCGCGGCGGATTTCCCGTTGTTCGTGCAACAGCTTCGCGCCGCCAACGTGCAGGAATGGCGCGACAACCGCAGCGAAGGCGCGTCGTTCTACTTTCTCGACCCGGACGGTCACAAGCTCGAAGCCCACGTCGGCGATCTGGCCTCGCGACTGGCCGCGTGTCGGCAAAAGCCCTACGCGGGGATGCGTTTTTTCAACGAGTCGTGAATATTCACAAACCGCTGGGATAGACTGGCGGCCACGTTTTCCGGGACTTGCAGGTTTTCCATGACTCCATCGTTGCTAATGGCCGTGCTGGCCTCCGGTTTCATCTACGGCATCACGCCGGGGCCTGGTGTGCTGGCGGTGTTCGGCATCGGCGCTGCACGTGGGCGGCGGGCCGGGGCGGGTTTTCTGTGCGGGCATCTGCTGGGCGATGTGATCTGGTGCAGCACCGCGCTGATCGCGATTGTCGGCGCCCGGGAAATCGGCAGCACCGCGTTCGACGTGCTCGGTGTACTCAGCGGCCTGTACCTGTTCTGGCTCGGCTGGCGTGCGGTGCGGGCCAAGCGCAGTAATGGCGAGCAGCCGCAGGGCACGGCGCGTCAGCCGTTCTGGCACGGCATCCTGTTCGGCCTGACCAACCCCAAGGCTTACCCGGTGGCGGTGGCGACATTCACTGCGCTGCTGTCGAGCCGCGCCGAACTGCTCAACTGGTCGATGCTGCCGATGCTGATCGCTTTGAGTTTCCTCGGCGGATTGCTCGCCTACGCTATCCTCATTGGCATCGTCGGGGCGCGCCAGGTGCGTACGTTGTACCAGCGTCATGAACTGGTGATCACCCGATTGTGCGGGATCATGTTCATCGGTTTTGCCATCAACGCGCTGGTGCATGCGCTGCCGGGGTTGATGCCGAACAAGGCTTGAAATCGATCGCAGGATGCGAGGTCGGGGTCAGGGACGGTGGATAAGTGCTGCATTGTCCGGACACCTTTTCTGAACCATGAAAAGCCGAAATTCCGCGCCGCTGGCGAGTTACATCGATCTTTTGCTGGACGCCGTCTGTGCCGTGGACAAGCAGGGCCGTTTCGTTTTTGTCAGCGCGGCCTGCGAGCGGATTCTCGGCTACACGCCTGACGAACTGATCGGCCAGTCGATGATTGACTACGTCTACCCGGCCGACCGTGAGCGCACCCTGGCCGCCGCGAGCGACATCATGGGCGGCGAGCCCAAGCACAATTTCGAAAACCGCTACGTGCGCAAGGACGGCAGCGTCGTGCACATTCTGTGGTCGGCGCGCTGGTCGGAGGTCGATCAACTGCGCATCGCCGTGGCCCGGGACATCACCGAACGCAAACTCGCCGAATCCCGTCAGGCGGCGTTGTACGCGATCTCCGAAGCGGCGCACGCGGCGGAGGATCTGCTGGCGCTGTTCAAGCGCATCCACCTGATCATCGGCGAGTGGCTGCCGGCGCTGAACTTCTCCGTGGCGCTGTACGACGAACATTGCGCGCAGCTGAATTTTCCCTATCACGTCGACGATGACGAGTTGCAACCGGAACAACCCGGCACCGTCACCGGGCGCCTGTGTGCGGAAGTGATCCGCAGCCGCCAGCCAATCCTCCTGACCCCGGATTGCCCTCATGCGCCGCCGGAGTTCGCCGCGCTGGTGGCCGGCCAGCAATCGCCGTGCTGGCTGGGCGTGCCGCTGAGTTCGAAAGACCGCACCATCGGCGCGCTGATTGTCAAAAGCCTGGCCGGTGGCGAGCGCTACACCGAACGCGACAAGGAACTGCTGCAATACGTCTGCGCCCAGGTCGCCACGGCCATCGAACGCCAGCAATTGCACGCCCGCCTGCGGCGCATGGCGCAGTATGACCAACTGACCCAGTTGCCCAACCGCGAACTGCTGCGTGATCGGCTAAAGGCTGCGCTGAACCATGCGCGGGAACGGGCCGGGCACATGGCGCTGCTATACGTCGATCTGGATCGTTTCAAACAGGTCAACGACACCTTTGGCCATGGGGTCGGCGACATGCTGTTGCAGGCGGTGGCCAACCGGCTCAAGGGCTGCGTGCGCGAGACCGACACGGTGGCGCGGATCGGCGGCGACGAGTTCGTGGTGCTGTTGCACAGCGTCCACGCCGCCGACGATGCCGACAGTGTCGCGGAAAAAATCCGACAGGTACTGGTGCAACCCATGCGCCTGGACGGGCACAACCTGCACATCGAACCGAGTATCGGCGTGGCCCGTTATCCCGAGCATGGTGATGAGGAACAGCAACTGTTTCGTCACGCCGATCAAGTGATGTACGCCGCCAAACGGCAGAATCATAAAAGGCTGGACAGCTGATCGGCGGGTCACCGTTCGTCGCGGCGACGGCAACTTTTCTAAACCTTTGTCAGTCAGGAAATTCTCAATCTAGGCGGGCACCTGCTCGCTTACGATCAATGCCAAGAGGTAGAGAATCATGCCTAACTCAAGAAACTCGAACTCGGGAAACTTCGCCAACGATCGAACGAAGGCGTCTGAAGCCGGTCGCAAAGGTGGGAAAACCACCACCACGACTGTCGACAAAGAGCCAAAAACCGACATGGGCCGCAAGCCTGCTCAGAAATCGAAGTAGTCGGCGAAGGTTGTTTTGATTGAGAGGCGGGGGCGCAAGCTCCCGCTTGAATCTGCAAAGAAGGAGGGCGCGACCATGAGCCGGATGGCCACCCGAGTACGCCGCATCAGTTTTGTCAGCCTGCTGGGATTGTTCGCCAGCAGCGCGTTTGCCCAGTCGCCCGCCGACTTCATCAACGAAGCTTCGGCCAAAGGCATGGCCGACATCGAGGCCAGTCGTCTGGCGCACAGCAAGGCTGAATCCAAAGAGGTCAAGGATTACACCATCGTCGTCATCAACGACCGCACCACCGCCAACCAGCACCTGGCGAAAATCGCCAAGAAACTGGATCTCCCGGTGGCGCCACGCGAAGAAGTCGCCGACAAGGCCAAAGCGTTGATGCCGGAAGTCAAAGAAGGCGCCAGCTTCGATCAGGCCTACGCCGCCAGCCAGGTCAAAGCCACGGAAGAGGCCATTCAGCAGATCCAGCAGGAAGCCCAGACCACCGACGTGCCCGAGATCAAGGCGTTTGCCGACGAGACCCTGCCGAAACTGCAGAGTCATCTGGAAATGGCTCGGGCTCTTCAGGCCAGTCGCTGAATCCGCAGCAATAAAAACGGCGCTTTTTTAGCGCCGTTTTTATTGCCTGTCAGCATTCATTCAGATCCTGCTTCGGCTTGCTCTTGTCCCCCAGACCTTCCAGGTCAAACACCTCGTTCTCGCCCATGGCCCGGTAATGCCGGCGCAGCGCTTCCAGCTGCTTGAGATCCAGCGACTCCAGCCCGAGCATCGCGTTCTGCGCCTCCTTGTTCACCCGCAGCAGCTCATCGAGTTTCAAATGCAGGATGTCGGTGTCGCGGTTCTGGGTGTTCTGGATCAGGAACACCATCAGGAACGTGATGATCGTGGTCGAGGTGTTGATGATCAGTTGCCAGGTGTCGTTGTAATCGAAAATCGGCCCGCTCAACCCCCAGAGCCCGATCAGAATCAAAGCCCCCATGAACGTCTTGGGGCTGCCGGCCCAGAGCGCCAGCGTTTGCGAAATCTTTGCGAATTTCATGGCCGTGTTCCTTGTTGGGGGGAGCTTGAAATTCAGACATCGCAGGGATGCGGAAAATTCTACTGACAGAGACTTGCTGTCTCTGAAACTTGACTGCTCCAAGTCACGGTTTTGAACGCTTTTGGAAGTGGGAACTTTCTTTGTATGGGTTTGCGTCTAGGATGAAATGGCAGTCAATTTGCCAGCATGCGAGTGCACGGATAGAAACCCAGTCAGAGGCCGCTCATGGAATTCTTCGAAAAGTTAGCCAGTCTTGCCGCCAAAGTCCGGTTGCAGAGCGCTGCAATCCAGACAGAAGAGGCGACAAAAAACGCGTTTGTCATGCCCTTCATCAGTACTGTTCTGGGTTACGACGTATTTGACCCGACAGAGGTGACGCCGGAGTTCGTTTGCGATATCGGCACGAAGAAGGGCGAAAAAATCGATTACGCCATCATGAAAGAGGGCGAGGTGCAGATCCTCATCGAGTGCAAGAAAATCGGCGAGCCACTGCACATCAATCACGCCTCGCAGCTGTTTCGTTATTTCCACGTTACCAGTGCCCGAATCTCCATCCTCACCAACGGCCAGGTCTACAAGTTCTTCACTGACCTGGATGCGCCGAACAAGATGGATGAGAAACCCTTCCTTGAACTGGACCTCCTGGATATCGATGAATACTCGGTGCCAGAGCTCATCAAACTTACAAAGTCTGCGTTCGACGTTGATTCGATCATCAACGCGGCAGGTGAGTTGAAATACGTCAGCCAGATCAAAAAAGTTATCGCCTCGCAGGTCAGTAAGCCCGATGACGACTTCGTCAAAGTGTTCGCTTCGCGAGTCTATGACGGGGTCATTACGCAAAAAGTGCGGGACCAGTTTCATGAGCTGACGAGAAAAGCGGTCGTTCAGTTTCTCAACGATCAGATCAATGACCGCCTCAAGTCGGCCATGAGCGGCACGATCCAGCCGACGCTGGCATCTATTCCGGCTGCGTCTGGTGGAACAGATCCGGTAGATCCCCGTGACGAATCCGACGATAAGGTTTTGACCACTCTGGAGGAATTGGAGGGGTATCACATTGTTCGGGCGGTCGTTCGATCGATTGTCGATGCTAAACGAATCGTTCAGCGCGACACGCAGAGCTACTTCGGGATCCTGCTTGATGACAACAACCGAAAACCGATTTGCCGCCTGCACTTCAACCGTTCGCAGAAGTACATCGGCATTTTCGACGAGGAGAAAAACGAAACCCGCCATCCCATTAACTCCGTGGATGATATCTACGAGTATTCAGATCAGTTGAAAAAGACCGTGGGCTATTACGACTAGTGCGAGACTTTCCAAAAAACCGGCCATCGGCCGGTTTTTTTATGCAAGCGAAGTCCGCGAAAAAAGTCGCGTGCTGCCGTCACGTCTTAAGTCGGATAGGGAATGCACAGGGAGTCGATGTATCGTAGCGAACCACTGCAAAAGTCCTGACAGGAGAACGCAATGACCTGGTCCGCCAAGCAATACGTCACTTTCGAAGATGAACGCACCCGCCCGGCCCGCGACTTGCTGGCGGCGATTCCCACGCCCGAGGCGCGTTCCGTGGTGGATATCGGGTGTGGCCCGGGCAACTCGACCGAGTTGTTGGTGGAGCGTTTTCCGGGGGCGAAAGTGCAGGGGCTCGACAGTTCGCCGGACATGATCGACGCCGCGCGCAAGCGTCTGCCGCAGTTGCAGTTCGAGGTGGCGGACATCGATAAATGGGCCGATGAAGGGCCGTTCGATGTGATCTTTGCCAACGCTGTTTTGCAGTGGGTGCCGGATCACGCGACGTTGTTGCCGGCACTGGCGGGCAAGTTGGCGCAGGGTGGCAGTCTGGCGATTCAGATGCCGGACAACCTCAACGAGCCGTCCCATCGGTTGATGCGTGAGGTGGCTGCCAACGGGCCGTGGGCCAGCAAACTGGCCGGTGCGGCGGGGCAGCGGACGGAAATGGCGGATGCCAGTGCTTATTTCTCGATGCTGCGGCCGCATTGCGCGCGGGTCGATGTGTGGCGCACCACCTATCACCATCAGTTGGCGGGCGGGGCTTCCGGCGTTGTCGAGTGGTTCAAGGGTAGCGGTCTGATTCCGTTTCTCAGTCCGTTGACGGAAGCCGAGCGGGCGGACTATCTGGCGCAATATCTGGCGGAGGTTGCGAAGGCTTATCCGGCGCTGGCGGATGGTTCGGTGTTGTTGCCGTTTCCGCGGTTGTTCATTGTCGCCACACGTTGAAATGAAAAAGGGCCGACTTGATCGGCCCTTTCTTTTGGAGTCAGCGTTGTACGGCGACCAGCATCATCATCGGCCGCTCACGCTCTTCAGCGAGCGCCGGTTGCGCGGCCACTTCGGCATCGCTCGGGCCCCATTCATTGACGTGTTGAATCGTGAATCCGGCGCCTATCAACGCGTTGAGTAGCGTGCCGACCGTGCGATGCTGCTTGATCACGCCATCGGCCAGCCAGTTGGTCACCCGCTCGCCCTCCATTTGATAACTGTCCAGCGGCCAGCGCTTGTGGCCCTCGCTGTCGATCAGCCAGCCCGGATTGCGCGGCGCCATGAAGATCGGGTGCTCGATGGAAAACACAAAATGCGCACCGGGTTTAAGCGCCGTATGCAGTTTGGCAAACAGCCCTGAGAGATCCTTGATGTAGTGCAGGGCCAGTGAGCTGTAGGCCAGATCGTAAGTGCACGCAGGCAAGTCGAGGTGTTCCAGGTCGGCACGTTCGTAGCGGATGTTCGCGGCCGAGGTGGTTTCCTTCGCCCGCTCGAGCATTTTCTCCGAGACATCCAGCCCCAGCACTTGGGCAGCGCCGTTTTCGCTCGCCCAGCGGCAGAACCAGCCGTAGCCGCAGCCCAGATCCACTACCTGCAAACCGTGCAGGGAGGGCAACAAGGCTTTCAGCACCGGCCATTCCGGCGCGGCATCGAGGCCGCCGATGGAGCGGTTCATCTGGCTGTAGCCCTGGAAAAACTCGGGGTCGTCGTAGATGTTCTGGGTCATGGATTTGATGCTCTTTTGAATTTGATTTGGGTGGCTCGCAGGCCACGGTTTTGAATCCCTCGAAACGTGATGGCGCGTATTCGTCGATGGCCGCGCAGGGGGAGGGTGGTGGGCGATGGGGAAATGCTAGCGGGTCGTGGCGAGTGTGAGAACCGGGGGAGTGTTGGGGATCTGTAAACGCGGTTTTTCGATACGGGATGTTTAAAGAGTTGGCCCTGTTTACTGAACCTTCCCACAAGGTTTTCAGGTTGTCCGTCGGAAGTGCGGACTCTAGCCTGTGAGGGTCGCTGATGAATCGGCGATCGGGATTGGAACCCCGGCGACTTCCCAAAAAAGCAAAAGCAGCTTTCATGACGTATGCTTGCCCGCCTTCATGGTGTGCACTCTGTTATGGCGGCTGTGCGCGAGAGACTTCGAGTCTGTCGGGCTTTTGGCTTTTTTCGCCCGGGTTCCAACTCGTGTACAGCTGCCACCTCTTCGATTGGAACCGAGTAGGTCAGCTCCACCTATCGACCAGAAAGAAGCCATTATGAAGAAGCCAACCCCGAATCCCCCCGAAGTCGAAACCGACCCAACATCCCCGTACGTCTCGATCGACTGCAGAAAACTCCACGACGCTGCCAACCGCGCCCTCGATCACTACCTCTGCCCCGGCGCCCATGTCATGGGCACGAACAACCAACCCGACCCGATGTACTTCGCCAACCCTGCCTACGACACCGAATCCCTGCTGGCCAACGCCAGCGAGTCACTGGGCTCGGCATCCGAGATGCTCAACAACTTCGCCGCCACCCTCGACCCCGCCCACCGCAGAACCGCGATAGGCATTGCGCAACTGGTGATGCTGGGGGAATTGGCGGTGAATCAAGCGCTGGATCATGTTGAGGTGAAGGACTGAAATGCAGCTGTTCTGGCAGGCATAAAAAAACCGGTCATCGCGACCGGTTTTTAGTTTCATTTCAACCTGGCTGCAAAGCGTCGAGTGTTGTCGAAGTCCGTATCGGGCGAGTATTCGAGTCAGTATTTCAGACGCAATGCTTGTGTGGGTGACAGAGTTCAGCCCAATAAATAGCAAAATATAGTGAAATCTAAGGGTGTATAGGGATATCTGCTATACAACGATATATTCGTGTAGAGACAAGCATTTGTGAGGCTTTCATGGATCCATACCGTAATCCATTCGCTCCAGGCGCAGGCAGCAGACCGCCTGAGTTGGCAGGACGCGACACAATCCTTGAGGCAGCCAGGATTTCATGTGGGCGAGCCATCAACGGACGAAGCGCCCGATCCATCATGCTTCTTGGATTGAGAGGCACGGGTAAAACGGTACTGCTGGAACGAGATTGGAAAAATTGCGAGGGAAGAGGGACTTCTCGTTTCAAAAGTAGAGGCTCCGGAGCGTGAAAGTCTTGCACGCCTTCTCTTTCCTGAAATGCGCAAAGTCATGCGCTCACTTTCTGCAGTAGAAGCTGCCAAGCAAATTGCGACCCGTGGACTGAATGGTTTGCGCGGTTTCGCCTCTATTTTCAAGATCGATATCGCAGGCGTGGAGATTGGTGTCGAACCGGAGCCAGGATTCGCTGACAGCGGGGATCTTCAATACGATCTTCCAGACCTTTTTGCCGTGATAGGTCAAGCTGCGCAAGCTGCAGGCAAAGGCTGGATTCTTCTGATTGATGAAGTTCAGTACCTTTCCGAAGCAGATTTATCTGCGCTTATTGTGTCGATCCATCACATGTCTCAAGAAGGGCTGCCGGTACTTCTCGTCGGTGCTGGTCTTCCCCAGGTTGCTCGTTTGGCAGGCGAAGCAAAATCCTACGCAGAGCGGCTTTTTCTATACCCTGCGGTTGATGCGCTTGATCAAGTATCTGCAATTCAAGCAGTTCAGAAGCCAATCGCGGATGAGGAGGCTTCGATCGAACTCGCAGCACTTGGCAATATTGTTGATCGGACGAGAGGGTATCCTTTCTTCCTTCAAGAGTGGGCATCCACTGCTTGGAACAACGCTGAAGGACCTGAAATCACAGTCGAAGATGTGGACCATTCATACGCGGAGACGTTGGCTTCTCTTGATGCGGGCTTTTTCAGGGTGCGCATTGATCGACTGACAAAGTCGGAAGTGCAGTTCGTGAAGACGATGTCGGAGCTCGGGGATGGCCCCTATGCAATGGCCGATATTGCGAAAGCGATGGGGCGTACACAGTCATCGCTTGGTCCGACTCGTGCCAACATAATCTTTAAAGGAATGATCTACAGCACAGATCACGGCTACTTGAATTTCACCGTCCCACTTTTTGCGGAATATATGCGTCGACAAGGATGAACCGGTCTCAGACGCGAGACTGAGACCAGAATGCGCGACTGATCCCGCGTGAAAGTGGAAACCGCTGGCTGCTTCTAACTCCAACAGTTTGGGGCTTATCTCGGTTTAGTCGGGATAACTCACAATTAAATGGAGTTAGCTGCAGTTGAGGTTACGCGTGCACCATTGTTGAGTGTGTTCTGATTCATTCGGCTTGCTCCACATCCCAGACACAAAAAACCGGTCATCAAGACCGGTTGGATGCAGGGGGGATACTACTGCGGCACCGCGAACACCGCACTGGCACGGGCAACCATTCGATCACCGACATGCAACCCAACAGTGGCAAACGCCAGCTGCCGTCCTTTTTTGGAGTGCTCAACGCGTACCTCAAGCCACTCATTGATCTGCACCGCGCTGAGATAGTCCAGGGTCATACTCGCCGTGATCAATGGCAGGGGAGGGTCGCTGGAGAATGCCATGGCGTAACCCATGCCGACATCCGCCAAAGTCGCCAATACACCGCCATGCAACGTGCCCCGTCCGTTGGCATGTCGTGAGTCTGTCCGCAGACCGATTTCAAGTTGCAAGCCACTGCCTCTGGTATAGATCGGGCCAAGCAAGTCGAGCAGCGGACTGCTGCGGGTCAGCGGAGTGAAGCCCTCGGGGATAGCGGTGTCGTTCATGGTCGATCCCTCTTCCGGTTGGTTACCAGCTTATTTAGCCTGGATACGGAGCGTAGCTTAGAGGGTTTAATCCTGATTTCGCCGTCGGAGAAGGATCATGCGTATGGGGAATTTGCAGCGATAAGCTGATCACGATGGAGCAGTAGGGGCAGGGTTGTTTCGACGGTAGCGATCTTTGGATTTACTAATGAAAACTCAAATCCCGGACACAAAAAAACCGGCCATCAAGGCCGGTTTTTTCTGTTTGCGCATCCCCCGTCAAACCACGACGCAGGACATAAATTCGATTGGAGCGGGTGAAGGGAATCGAACCCTCGTTATCAGCTTGGGAAGCTGGAGTAATGCCATTATACGACACCCGCTCAGAGCGGCTGACTTTGTACCAGACTCGGCCACGGATTTGAAGTTTTCTTTGCACGCGAACTACGGAAAGTCCTGAAACAGAGCCGAAATCGGTCAATCGCGGGCAAGCGCTGCGGGCTGGAGGACGGCTGAATCTCAGCCTCGCAGGCTTGCTCGCGACGACACTGTTTCAAATGGCCAATGCATGGTGATCCTGGACAAACTGGTAACGCGTTCGGCTGGCCTGTTGCGCCGGTTTCAGGAAACCGAGCAGGGCGTTCTGGCTGTCCCGGCAGGCCGATTTGTGTTCCATGTCGAGGAAGTGCCCGGTGGCCTGCAGGGTAGTGAAGGTGCTCTGCGCGACATGGTTGCCGAATAGTCGGGCGTCTTCGGCGGCGGTGTATTCGTCCCATTCGCCGTTCAGGAACAGCACCGGTACGTTGATTTTCTTCGCCGCATTCAAATAGCACTGACGGTCGCTGTGCAGCACGTCGTTGATGTGGAAATGCATCTGCCCGTATTCGTGCTCGGCCAGGCTACTGACGTGGCGATAGTTGAAGCGCTTGAACAGCGACGGCAGGTGTTTGCCGATGGTGTTGTTGACGAGGTGGCCGACCCGGTCGCCGTCACGTTGGCCGAGGCATTCGACGCCGCGCTCAAGGTAATCAAGCATGTGCGCGTTGATCACCGGGGAGAACGAGCTGATCACGGCTTTTTCGATGCGCCGAGGCTGATGCGCGAGGGCGACCATGGTCGCGGCGCCACCCCAGGAGAACGACAGCACGTGCTCGGCGGCGAAGTGATCGATCAGCTCCAGCAGGATCAGACCTTCGACTTCTTTCGTCAGATGTTTCTCGTGGCGGTTGTGGACTTTCGACTTGCCCGCGTAGGGCTGGTCGTAGCAGACCACGTTGAATTGCGGGTGCAGATTTTTCACGGTTTGTGCAAACGACGCAGTCGTGGCCATCGAGCCGTTGACCAGGATGATGGTCTTTTCTGCGGCGTCTGCGCGATAGAACTCCGTGTAAACCCGATACTGACCCTGTATATCCAGCACAGCGATTTCTGGCCTCATGTCATAAGACTCCTGGCAAGCAAGCGGGTATGCGCGCAAATGAGATTGCACGAGCTTTGTGACAGGTAGGCATATGCCTGGAATTTTGGAGCCCATGTCGATCCGGAACGGCAGGTCGACGGGTATTGTTATTGGCGGGCAATCTGCCGGCTGAGGCGCAGCCCTGATGGGCTGTCTACCGACAAAAAGTTTCTTGGATGTTATGTGTGACTCATCGGTCACAATTTGGCCGACGTCCTGATTCAAGCAGGGGGATCCGGATCGCGCAAGTGCCGTTAGTAAATTGTTCGACAACTTCTGCTGAGCGGTCGGCTGCTTAGAACAAATGAATCTCTTCGGTGCGCAAGGCGCGGTACTCGCCCGGTTTTAGCGCGTGATCGAGCGGCAGCGGGCCCATGGATTCGCGGTGCAGGCGCAGCACTTTGTTGTTGAAGTGGCCGAACATGCGCTTCACCTGATGGTAACGACCTTCGACGATGCTCAACCGCGCCGTTCGCGGGCCGAGCACTTGCAGCTGCGCCGGTTGGGTGGTCAGGTCCTCGAAGGCGAAGTAGATCCCCTCTGCGAACTTGATCGCATATTCCGGGCCGATCTCCTGTTCGGTCTCGACGTAATAGACCTTCGGCAGTTTGGTCTGCGGCTGGGTCAGGCGTCGCGACCAGTTGCCGTCGTTGGTGATCAGCATCAATCCGGTGGTGTTGAAGTCGAGGCGCCCGGCGATGTGCAGGTCGTCCTTGTCCGGCTCGTGGATCAGGTCGAACACGGTCGGATGTTCGGGGTCGCGGGTGGCGCTGACGCAGCCCTGCGGTTTGTTCAGCATGAAGTAGCGCGCCGGTTTGCCGGGTTGCAGCACTTCGTCGTCGACCTCCACGCGGCTGAACTCAAGGACTTCGCTGTGGGGATCGCTGACGACTTTTCCGTCAATGCGCACGCGCTTTTCCACCAGCAACAGGCGAACCTGCTTGCGGTTGTAGCGGGGCAGGTTACTCAGGAAACGGTCGACACGCATGATCAGCAATCGGCAGGAAGCGGGGCGCGCATCTTACGGGATCGACGGCCTGGCCGCTTGCAGTTGCGCCTCGACCTGGGCACAGCGCGGGCACAGGCAGGACTTGTCGCGCAGCTCCGCCGGCAGGGCTTCGAGCACTGCCGGATCAATGGAAACGCCGTAGCACCAGCAGGCGCGGTCGGCGGTGCGCGGGTCGGCCAGGGTGCAGTCGTTGCGGGCGCCGCAGGCCGGGCAGAGGTCAGGTTTGGTCATGAGTGTCAGGCATAGGTTGAGTGAGGCATTTCCACGCAGGTGCGGTTACGGCCGGTCTGTTTGGCCCGGTACATCGCATGATCGGCCCGGGACAGCAGACTGTGCAAGGTGTCATCCGGTTGCAGGGTGGTGGCGCCGATGCTGACAGTCAGATTCAGGCTGTGACCGTTGTAGGCATATTCATGCTGTTCGACGTGCTGGCGGATCTTCTCGGCAATCTTCTGACCGGTCTCGCCGTCGGTGTCCTTCAGCAGCACGATAAATTCCTCACCGCCCCAACGGCAGACGATGTCGGAATGTCGCAGGCAGCTTTGTAGGTCCCGGGCGAACCCGATCAACACCTGATCGCCGGCCATGTGCCCGTAGGTGTCGTTCAAGACTTTGAAGTGATCCAGATCCAGCAGCAGCGCGGTCAGCGGTTTCGGCTCACGGTGCGCTTCGTGCAGCGCTTGCACGGCGAGCAGGTCGAAGCCGCGGCGGTTGGGCAGTTCGGTGAGGCTGTCGAGGGTGGCCTGGGCGTGGATTTTTTCCTGATAGCGGCGGATCAAGCGGTTGACCAGGGCCAGCACGATCAGCGTCACCAGCAGGCAGATCAGCAGGTTGAGGTACAGCGACTGGCGGATTTCGCTCAGTGCGCCGTCTTCGCGTTTGTCGACAAACAGGTACCAGTTCAGCTCCGGAATGAACCGCACGTTGAGGAAATGTCCTTGGCCGTGGGTGGAATATTCGTAGCTGCCGCTGTGGGGTTTGGGCAGCTGGCTGACCAGGCTTTTCATGCTCTCGAGGTCGGTCAGGCTTTTCCCGACCCGCGCCCCTTCCGGTCCGCCCTCGGCGCCGGTCAAGACCAGTCGGCCGAAGGTATCGACGAAGTAAACGCTGCGTTGATAGCGCTGTTGATATTTGTCGATCAGCTTGATCACTGCATCCACCGTCAGCCCTACGCCGGCGGCGCCGATGAAGCGATTGTTGTAGTCGTAGACCTTGTAGTTGATGAAGAAGGTCATGTTGTCTTTGTTGGCCAGATCCGGGTCGACGTTGATCTCGTACGGATCCTTCATGTCGCGTACGCGGAAGTACCAGGCGTCGCGCGGTTCGTCGATCTTCACCTGCTTGAGCACACCCTTGGCGTGGTAATAGGTCTGGGTGCTGTTGGAGACGAAAAACGCGGTGTAGGCGCCGTAGTGGGTCATGACCTCGTCGAGGTAGCGGGTCATCTGGTCGCTGTCTTTCTCGCCGTTCACCACCCAGTCGCGCATGAAGGTGTCGCGGGACATCATCGAGGAAATCAGGATCGGTCTGACGAGGTCTTTCTGGATTTCCGAGTACACCGTGTCGGAGGTCAGCGGCAGTTCGGTGTTGACGATGTTGTCGCGGATCGACGCCCGCGAGGCGTAGTAGCTGAGCAGCGAAGTAGCAAGGAAACCTGCGCCGAGCAGGGCGACGAGGGTCAGTACCAGCGAACGTTGGGAGTGAAACGCAGATCTGAGCGGCATTGGCAATTCCGTTGACAGTGACCCGATGGGCAGCATTCTAGTGGCACGGCGGGGAAAAGACTGCGGGATTTGTGCCTGAAATGCGGGGGGATCAGCCGGGCAGGGGTGTCTGGAGAATGGCTTGCTCATCCAGCCCCCTCCCGGAACGAAAGGGGGCCGCTGTTCGGATCAGTTTCCGGTTTGCAGATATGCTCGCCACCCACCCAAATGGCTGATGTCGGTTGCACCTTCCAGGCCGTAGGGTTCGCAGATGAATCCGCTTTCCCAACGGTCATCCGCCAGTTGCACCTTGCCCAGTCCCAGCGGTGCCGGGATGCCGGTCAGGAACGAGCCCAGTTCACTGCTCGGCAACTCCCAGACTTCCACTGCAATGGCCACGCCACCTTCGGCCACGCGCAGCATGCCCGGGCGCAACGGCGGGCCGCCGGCCAGGGCATAGAGTTTGTAGTCCTTCGAGCTGTAGGTGGCCTCGATCAGGCGTGCGTCGCGCTGGCGCAGTTGCCAGTTCAGGGCCAGCCCGTCCAGATGCGCGCCGCAGACCACCAGTCGTGCACGGTCATGGCGCGCCGGATTGTTCGGCGTCGGCAGCGCGCGATCCTGCTGGCGCTGCAATGCATCGGCAACACCCAGCAAGTACTGATCGGTGAACACCCGGCCAAACAGCGTCACACCCCACGGCAGCCCGTTGGCCATGAAACCGCTGGGCACGGCGACGGCGGCGTAATCGAGCAGGTTCATGAAGTTGGTGTAGTAGCCCAGTTCGGAATTGCGCAGCACCGGTTCCGCGTCGAGTTCCGCCAGCGTCACCGGACGACCGATGGTGGGCGTGAGCACGCAGTCGAGTTCTTCCAGTGCTTTATCGCAAACGGCTTTCAGCGCTTGCAGGCGGTATTGCGCACGGAACGTCTGCACGCCGCTGACGGCCGGTGCTTTGGCCAGCACCGCGCGGATCACCGGCAGCACTGCTTCGGGATTTTCTTCCATCAACTCGCCGGCCACGCTGTAGCGCTCGGCCACCCACGGCCCTTCATAGAGCAACCGCGCCGCTTCGAGGAACGGCGACAAGTCCAGCTCGACAGCTTCACCGCCCAGAGCTTTCAGACCGTCGATGGCATCGCGGAACAGCAGCGGGCCTTCCTCACAGCCGAAAAACGCCAGGTCTTGCGCGCGCGGTACACCGAAGCGAAACGGCCGTGGTACGCCGAACGCGGTGCCGTCGTTCCATGACGGATTACTGCGGCTGTATTCGTCCCTCGGATCGAGGCGCGCGGTCAGCGCCAGCAGCTGACTGGCTTCCCGGGCCGTTGCGGTGAACGTGGTGACGCAATCGAGCGTGCGACAGGCCGGCAGCACGCCGGCGGTGGAGATCAGCCCTTTGCTGGCCTTCAGGCCCACCAGATTGTTCAACGCCGCCGGCACCCGGCCGGAGCCGGCAGTGTCGGTGCCCAACGCGAAACTGGCCACGCCGAGCGCCACGGCCAGCGATGAGCCGGCGCTTGAGCCGCCGGACGGATACTCCGGCAACACGCTGTTCGGGCAGGCGCCGTAAGGCGAACGGCTGCCGTTGAGGCCGGTGGCGAACTGGTCGAGATTGGTCTTGCCCAGCGGAATCGCGCCCAGCGCCAGCAGCTGCTCGACGATGGTCGCCGAACGCTCCGGTACGTAGGCGAACGCCGGGCATGCAGCGGTGGTCGGGACACCGGCCAGATCAATGTTGTCCTTGATCGCAAACGGCACGCCATACAACGGCAGGCTGTCGAGGTCGCGACCGTCGAGGGCGGCCAGATACGGTTCCAGTTCTTCGGCGCTGAGCAGATGGATGAACAGGTGATAGTCCGGGTTCAGCGCAGCGGCTTTTTCCCGCAACGCCAACAGCAATTGCCGGGGTGTGGTGTCGCCATTGTGGTAGGTCTGGCGCAGGGCATCGAGTTGCAGATTCATGGGTTGATCCTTTGGCAAATGGTTTCAGTCGAGTTCCAGCACCACGACCCGTTGTCCGGCACGCACCGCCGATCCCGGCTGCACGCGAATGTCCTGCACCACTCCGGCCATGGGCGCGAGCACGGGGATTTCCATCTTCATCGACTCCAGAATCACCAGCACATCACCGGCCGCCACGCGGCTGCCGACCTCGACCTGCACCTGCCAGAGGTTGCCGGCGATGTGGCTGTCGATGCTTTGTTGGCCGCTGGTCAGCGGTGTGTCTTCGCTGCTGTCCGGCACGGCTTCTTCGCTGTCGAAGTGCGCCTGGCCACTGGCGATCCAGCGTTCGCGCTCAGCCTGGAAGGCACCCTGTTGCTGCGTTCGGAAGGCGTCGATGGTCTCGGCTTCGCGTTGCAGAAAGGCCTGGTAGTCGGCGAGGTTGAGCTGGCTATGTTCGATGTCGAGGTCGAAACGCCCGAGGGGAAAATCCCGGCGGATGCGCAGCAGTTCTTCGGCGCTGACCGGGTAGAAACGGATCTGATCGAAAAACCGCAGCAGCCACGGTTTGCCGTCGAACGCGGCGACTGCGCGATAGCGGTTCCACATCTGCAAGGTACGCCCGACGAACTGATAACCGCCCGGGCCTTCCATGCCGTAGACGCACATGTAGGCGCCGCCGATGCCCACCGAGTTCTCGGCGGTCCAGGTGCGCGCCGGGTTGTACTTGGTGGTCACCAGCCGATGGCGCGGGTCGAGCGGCGTGGCGACCGGTGCGCCGAGATACACATCACCGAGGCCCATCACCAGATAGCTCGCGTCGAACACCGTGCGCTGCACCTCGTCGAGGTTCGGCAGGTCGTTGATGCGGCGGATGAACTCCAGATTGCTCGGGCACCACGGCGCGTCCTTGCGCACGGTGGTCATGTATTTCTCGATCGCCAACTGGCAGGCCGGATCGTCCCAGGACAGCGGCAGATGAACGATGCGCGACGGTACTTGCAAGTCCTGGGCGGCGCACACCGCATCCCATTCACCGGCGACGATGCCGAGCAGATCGGCCAGCGGCAATTGTTCGGGCTGGTAGTGGATCTGCAAAGAACGAATGCCCGGTGTCAGGTCGATCACGCCGTGCAGGTTTTTGCCTTCCAGCGCCTGCATCAGGGCATGGGCGCGAAAGCGCAGGACCAGATCCAGTTCCGGCGCGCCGATTTCCAGCAGCAGATGGGTATCGCCGGACACACGCCCGACCAGCCGCTTGTCGTACTGACCCAATTCCAGAACCACAGGCGAAACCAGGGCCTGTGGGAGCTGGCTTGCCAGCGATGAAGTTGACTCGGTGTCTGCTCGGGCCCCATCGCTGGCAAGCCAGCTCCCACAGGTGTCCCAATTGAGGGCGAGATCGCGTGCGGTCTTGAGATCGACGGGCACGAACTGCACTTTGTCCCCGGCCTTGAGTTGACCCAGTTGCCAGAGATCGGCCTCGATCACCGTCACCGGGCACACGAAACCGCCAAGGCTCGGGCCGTCCGGGCCGAGGATCACCGGCATGTCGCCGGTGAAGTCCACGGCGCCAATGGCGTAGGGGTTGTCGTGGATGTTCGAGGGATGCAGCCCGGCCTCGCCGCCGTCGGCGCGCACCCACTCTGGTTTCGGCCCGATCAGGCGCACGCCGGTGCGGCTGGAGTTGAAATGCACTTCCCATTGCGTGGCGAAAAAGGTGCCGATGTAGTTTTCAGTGAAATATTCAGGCGCGCCATGAGGGCCGTAGATGACGCGGATCCGGCGCACGGCAGGTAATTCGCTGACGTGATGGGGCGCCAATGTCTGCCCGGCGCTGCGGTCGCTCAGGGCCGCCAGATGCAGCACGTCACCGGCGCGCAAAGCCCGTCCGCCATGACCACCAAACTGACCGAGCGTGAAGGTGCTTTTGCTGCCCAGATAATCCGGCACTTGCACGCCGCCACGCAGGCACAGGTAGCTGCGGGCCCCGGCGCCCGGCAGATTGCCCAGATGCAATTGACTGCCCGCCGGGATCAGCAGGGCGGTGTTCATCGCCTGCGGCTGGCCGTCGAGTGTCAGGGCAATCGGTGCGCCGGTCACGGCCACCACCGCATCGCAATTGAAGCGCAGCAACGGCCCGCTCATGGTGATTTCCAGCGCCGCCACGCCTTCATCGTTGCCCAGTAAACGATTGCCCAGACGCAACGCGCGACTGTCCATCGGCCCCGAAGGTGGCACGCCGACCGCCCAGTAGCCGAGGCGACCGGGGTAGTCCTGGACGCTGGTCTGGGTGCCGGCGCTCAGCACTTCAAACGTGTTGGCCCGGTACACCAGGCCTTCCAGGCAACGGGTCCAGGGCTCGCCGCTGGCAAACGGCGCATCGAGCAGAATCTGCCGCAGGTAGTCGCGGTTGGTTTCCACGCCGTACAGCAGGCTGTCGCCGAGCGCCTGATGCAGATCGGCGCGGGCCTGTTCGCGGGTCGGCGCCCAGCTTATGACTTTGGCGATCATCGGATCGAAGTAGGGCGGGATCTCGCAACCGGCCTCGACCCAGGTGTCGATGCGCAGATGCCGGCCATCGGCGACGGGGAAATCGACCGCTGTCAGCAAGCCTGGGCTGGGCTGGAAATCGCGCCCCGGATCCTCGGCATACAGCCGCGCCTGAATCGCATGCCCCTGCGGTTGCAGGCCTGCGAACAACTCGGCCAGCGGCGGCAAGTCACCGGCCGCCAACTCGATCATCCAGCGCACCAGATCGACGCCCCACACCTGTTCGGTAACGCCGTGTTCGACCTGCAACCGGGTGTTCACTTCCAGAAAATAGAAGCGCTGGGCATCGCTGTCGAAGACGAATTCGACGGTGCCCGCGCTGCGGTAATTCACCGCTTTGGCCAGTTTGATCGCCGCGGCGCACAGCTCATCCGCCATGCCTTCGGGCAGGTTCGGCGCCGGGGTTTCCTCGAGGACTTTCTGGTTGCGCCGCTGCACCGAGCAGTCGCGCACGCCGAGGGCGATCACTTCGCCATGGCCGTCGCCGAAGACCTGAACCTCCAGATGCCGTGCACGCTGTATGTACTTTTCGATGAACACCCCGGCGTCGCTGAAGTTGTTCTGGCCGAGGCGCTTCACTGCCTCGAACGACTCGCTCAGTTCGCTGGCGTTACGGCACACACGCATGCCGATGCCGCCGCCACCGGCAGTGCTTTTGAGCATCACCGGATAACCGACCTGCGCGCCGGCAATCAGTGCAGCATCGAGGCTGTCGAGCAGTTCGGTGCCTTCGAGCATCGGCACGCCGTGCTGTTTGGCCAGGGCCCGTGCGGTGTGCTTGAGGCCGAACACTCGCAGTTGCTCCGGTGTCGGGCCGATGAAGGCAATGCCATGGTTGGCGCAGGCTTCGGCGAACGCGGCGTTTTCCGAGAGGAAGCCGTAGCCGGGGTGGATCGCAGTGGCGCCACTGGCTTTGGCGATGGCGAGAATCTTGTCCACGGCTAGATAGGTGCCGGCCGCTGCGCCTTCGCCGAGGCTGTGGGCTTCTTCGGCTTGCAGGATGTGCAGGCTGGCTGCATCGGCTTCGGAGTACACCGCGACACCTTCGACGTGCAGTTCACGCAAGGTTCGCAGAATGCGGCAGGCAATCGCGCCACGGTTGGCAATCAGGACTTTTTTGAACATGGCAAAACCCCTGAAGGGGATGCGGGCCGTCCCGCAGTTTTTCGATGAGCGCCGGGGTCGTCCCCGACGGCAAAATCACAATTCGAAAGTCACCATTGACCTTGTGGGAGCGGGCTTGCCTGCGATGGCGGTGTGTCAGTCATCATCAATGTTGGCTGTGCCGACGCCATCGCTGGCAAGCCAGCTCCCACAGGGTTCAGGGGTGTTTTGGGGATTTCAGACACTGGCCGGAACGGGCCTGGCACAGGGCAAAAAGCCAACGGCGCAGACGGACGAATTTCAGTTCCATACCAGTAGCTCCGCAGGTGTCGGGTTGTAGGCGTTGCACGGGTTGTTCAATTGCGGGCAGTTGGAGATCAGCACGATCACGTCCATCTCCGCGCGCAGGTCGACGTACTTGCCCGGCGCGGAAATCCCGTCTTCGAAGGTCAGGCCGCCCTCGGCAGTGACGGGCACGTTCATGAAGAAATTGATGTTCGGCCCGATGTCACCTTTGCCCAGGCGCCCGTCGTGGGCGCAGGCGCGCAGGTAATTGTCGCGGCAGCTGTGCATGTAGCGTTTTTCCAGGGCGTAGCGCACGGTGTTGCTCTCTTGCGCGCAGGCGCCGCCGAGGGTGTCGTGGCGGCCGCAGGTGTCGGCGATGATCGTCAGCATCGGTTTGCCAAGGTTGGAATACAACACGCTGCCGGTGCTCAGGTACACGCTGTTCTGCCGGCGCAATGTGCGTTGCACGTCGTAGCGTTCACGTGGATTGGCGAGGCTGTAGAACAGCGTATCGACTGCCTGATTGCCTTCCAGGTCTAGGATGCGCAGGGTCTGGCCGGCCTTGACCTCCATCAGCCAGGGTTCGCCGGCGGGAATGGTGGCGCGGTACACCGCAGTGTCGGGTTGTTTTTGCGAAGTGGCGATAGCAACTGACATGGCGACGATCCTCAGGCGAACAAACGGTCGGTGTTGATAAAGCCGCGCTCGTTTTCCGGGCGCGAGGTACGGCAGTGCTCGGCGACGCTCGGGTCGGCGTTCATCCAACTCAGCTTCAGCGGTTTGGGGGCGTATTGCGGCGACGGATCCAGCGGATGTTGCAGGGCGGTGAGCACAACCAGGGTGTCCATCGGTGCATACAGTTCGATGTAGTCACCGGCCTGCGAGTGGCCTTCGACGAAGTGCAAACGCCCGTTGTCATCGACGTTGACCCGGCTGAACAGGTTGAGGGTCATCAGCAGGTCGGACAGGCCCAGCCCCCACTTGCCGAGCTCCACCAGCAGGTTGTCGGTGCCGTTGCGAAAGAAGCCGTTGCGCAGTTCCTGATAGCGGCCCTGACCGTATTTTTCCGCGACTTCCTCGGCGCACAGTACACCGCCGAGGCTGTCGCTCCAGCCGCAGGTGTCGGCGGTGATTGCCGCCAGCACCCGACCCATGTCCGAGTACAGGCAATGGCCGGTGGTGAGCTTGGCGGTGTGTTGGCACTTGAGGCTGTCGGGCAGGTTCAGGCGCTCGGTTTTCTCGTTGGCGTTGAGCAAGGTCAGGCTGACGTTGGCACCGCCGCGCAGGTCGGTCAGGCGCAGCAACTGGCCGCGTTTAAGGACGAAGGAACGGTGGCCGCCGCCGGGCAGGGTTTCTTCGGCGAAGGGTGGAAACAGTTGGGTCGAATCAGTCATGGGAGCAGTCCTCTCAGGCAATACGAAGCGTGCCGGCCAACGCGGCGGGCAGGGCGTCGACGGCGGCGCGTTGGGCGCGACGGTCGCTGTTTAAAGGGATGTCGTAGGTGATGCGGGCGCCATAGGCGCCGGGGGCGTGCGGGTCGAGGCGGACCTTGTCGAACACCAGCAGGCGGGTGCCGAGGCTGAAGCCTTCGGACAGGTCGTGGGTGACCATGAACACGGTCAGTTGCGTTTCGCGCCAGAGCGCCAGCAGCAGCGCGTGCATGTCCTTGCGAATGCCCGGATCGAGCGCGCCGAACGGTTCGTCGAGCAGCAAAACCCGCGGTTTCATGATCAGCGCCTGGGCGATCGCCAGCCGCTGTTGCATGCCGCCGGAGAGCTGCGCGGGGTACTTGTCCAGCGCATGGCCGAGGCCGACTTTGTGCAGCAGCGCCGAGGCCTGTTCGCGGGCGTCTTTTTTCGCGCTTCCGAACAAGCGCCCGAGCAGCGGAGCGCGCGGCAATTCCAGGCCGATCGCAACGTTGTCCAGCACGCTCAGATGCGGGAATACCGAGTAACGCTGGAACACCACGCCACGGCTGGCATCCGGCTCTCGGGCCAGCGGCTGGCCGTCGAGCAGAATCTCGCCGCGACTGGCGGTTTCCTGCCCCAGCAGCAGGCGCAGGAAGGTCGACTTGCCGCAGCCCGAAGCACCGACCAGCGTGCAGAACTCGCCCTCGTTGACGTTGAGGTTCAGGCCTTCGAGCACCACTTGGTCGGCGTATTGCTGCCAGACGTTTTTCACCGTGATGAAGCTCATTTGGCGGCCCCCTCATACCAGGGAAATGCCCGACGGGTCAGGTATTTGAGGCCCCAATCCATCAGCCAGGCGAGCAGGGTGATCCAGACCACGTACGGCAGGATCACGTCCATCGCCAGGTAACGGCGCACGAGGAAAATCCGGTAGCCCAGACCGTCGGTGGAGGCGATGGCTTCGGCGGCGATCAGGAACAGCCACGCCGAACCGAGCATCAGCCGCAGCGAGATCAGCAGACGCGGCAACAGTTGCGGCAGCACCACACGCAGCATCAATGTCCAGGTCGAGGCGCCAAGGGTCTGCGCCTTGATCAGCAGTTCGACGGGGATGTCCCGGGCGCGCTGTTCCAGATCTCGGGCCAGGGCCGGGGTGATGCCGATCACGATCAGCATCACTTTCGACAGCTCGCCGAGGCCGAAGACGATGAACAGGATCGGCAGGATGGCCAGCGGCGGCACCATCGACAGCACCGTCAGCATCGGCGACAACGGTGCGCCGAACAGCGGCAGGGTGCCGGCCGCCATGCCCAGGCACAACCCGGCCAGCGCCGCGATGCCGAGGCCGATGGCCAGGCGTCCGAGACTCGACGCGGTATCCTGCCAGAGCAGGTATTCGCCGGTTCGACTATCGGCATTGAATGCCAGGCGTTTGACCGCATCGCTCATCTGCACCGCACTGGGCAGCAGTTTGTCGTTGGGGTTGTCCGCCAGGCGCTCGGCCGAGCCCATGAAGTAGGCGAACAGCACCAGGGCGAAGGGCAGGATCACCAGCAACAGGCGACTCGGTCGATCCGGGTGACGATTGATCAGGCGCATGGCCAAATCCTCCGTGGCTTACAGCTTGGCGTCGGCGGCCAGCTGCACATAAGTCGGATCGAAACGCAGCTTGAGATTGCCTGTGTCACCGCTGGTCACGCCGTTGGCGAAGGTCATGCCGACGGCGCTGGTGTCCTTGGCGCCTTCGCCGAGCAAGCCGTGCTGGAACGAGAACTCGGCAACTTTGCGCATGGTTTCCGGCAGTTGCTTGCTGGTGGCGAACGCCAGGGCTTCTTTCGGCGTGGCGAACAGTTTGGTGGTGTCCAGTTGCGCCTGGAATCCGGCCAGATCGGTGCCCGAAGCTTTGGCCATGTGCTCAAGCGCGGCTTTGCCGGCGGCGTTTCTGGCGTTCATCAAATCGACCACTTCGAACCACGCGCCGGTCAGCGCCTTGCCCAGCGCCGGGTTGTCTTTGAGGGTGGCGCTGTTGACCACCATCATGTCCATGATTTCGCCGGGGATCTGGCTGGAGTTGAAGACTTCGGTCACACCGGGTTTGGCCTTGATGTCCGAAAGCATCGGGTTCCAGGTGGTGACGGCGTTGACCTGCTCGGTGTTGAAGGCGGCGGAAATGTCGGCGTCGGAGGTGTTGACCACTTTCAGGTCTTTCTCGGTCAGGTCCACCGAGTCCAGCGCGCGGGCCAGCAGGTAATGCGAGACCGACAGTTCGACCAGGTTGACGTCCATGCCCTTGAGGTCGGCGACTTTCTTGCCTTCGCCCTTGAGGACGATGCCGTCGTTGCCGTTGGAAAAGTCGCTGACGATCAGCGCGGTGCTGTCGACGCCACCGGCGGCCGGAATGGTCAGCGCATCCATGTTGGTCATGGTGCAGCCATCGAACTGACCGGCGGTGTATTGATTGATCGATTCGACGTAGTCGTTGAGCTGGACCACATCGATCTTGATCCCGTACTTCTTCGCCCATTTGTCGACGATGCCCTGGCTACCGGCGTATTCCCATGGCATCCAGCCGGCGTAGATCGTCCAGCAGACACTGAAGTGGTCTTTCTGCGCGGCGGGGGATTGGGTGCTGACGAGCGCGGCGAACGCGGCGGCGAGCAGGGCGGGTAAACGTAGTCGGGACATGGTGGCTTCTCCAGTTGATCGAGGGCGGACAGGAAGGCAACGCGGCACCGCGAACGGTGGCTTGTCTCCCGGGCTTTTGTCCCGCCGTGTAACCTCAACTGGAGGTCGCCAACTCTCGGACCAGCCACTCGCAGATGCGAGCCGGAACCCTAGTCAGCCATTGCAAATTGTGGTGCCGCGAACCTGTGATGACTCCTGCACGGGTTTGTTAAAGCGAGAGGCGTGCCAAGTCGCGGCGAGCCGTCTGCGACGTGGCTTGCGGGTAGCAGGGCCCAGTTGGCGGGTGCGGGCGACGCTTTGTGTTGGTGCGCGCTTGCACCGTGATGCAGCGCGATGGCCGCTGATCCGATGCTCGTGAGGGTTGGGCACTCGCTGCCGGTCCGCCAGTCAAATCTGGTGTCAGCCGGTCTGTGCCGACTGCTGTCACAGGTCTTTCAGGAGGCCGCCATGCGTATTTCAAAATTGCTGCGTCGGGTGCTGCTGGGAGCAGTGCTCGGTCTAGGGCTGTCCGGTTGTTACTACTACGCCGGCGGCTACGATGTTTACTCCACGCCCTATTACTATCCCGGCTATTACTCACCCTATTACTACGGTGGTTATTACGGCCCGCGTTACTACGGCGGCGCCCGCTATTACTACGGCGGCCATGGCTATCGCGGCGGTTACGGACGGGGTTATCACGGCGGCGGATACCACGGTGGTCGCCACTAATCAGCGGCTGAATGACGGCGTTTCTGCATGAACAAGGTTTCATCAATCACTTGTTTCAAGTTGTTGCAGAAACGCACCGGATGCCGAAATCGCTGTCAGATATTTCGTCAGTCGCCGAATGAAAGACTGACGCCTGCCAGCGTCGCTGGTGTGGCTACCCGCGGTCCAGG
This sequence comes from Pseudomonas sp. 9.2(2024), assembly GCF_039695385.1. Taxonomy (NCBI): domain Bacteria; kingdom Pseudomonadati; phylum Pseudomonadota; class Gammaproteobacteria; order Pseudomonadales; family Pseudomonadaceae; genus Pseudomonas; species Pseudomonas sp. 9.2(2024). The sequence goes on from NZ_CP155585.1 coordinate 1,770,645, forward strand.
AGGCCGCCATGTATCGCCGAATTCTTCTGTTTACCGTGATGCTTTTTTCCCTTGGCGGATGCGTCCCTTATTCCTACGGAGATGGCTACTACAGCTCAGAGGTCTACACATCGCAGGCACCTTCGTATTACAGCGGTGGCACCTATTACAGCGGCGGCAGCACGTATTATTCGGCGCCGCGCTACTACCAGCCAGCACCACGCTATTACCAACCGGCTCCACGCTATTACTCGGCGCCTCGTTACTACCAACCGGCTCCGCGTTACTACGAGAACCGTCGCTGGCACGGTCATGATCGCGGACGCTGGGACGACCACCGTCGCGGCGGCTGGGATGATCGCCGGGGTCGTGGCAACTACGACCGTCACAGTGGACGCGGCGATTACAACCGACACGGCAACCGCTGGTAACCCCCCCGCAAAAAAGCGGCGCATTGAGCGCCGCTTTTTTTGTGCCCGTATTTCAGTAGCTGGAGAGATCCGCCAACGGATGCCGCCCCTCCCACACCTTGTGAAAGTGCGCCTCGACCACCGCGTCCGGCACCCGGGCGATGTCCGGCCAGTGCCAGTGCGGTTTGTGATCCTTGTCGATCAGCCGCGCCCGAACCCCTTCGCTGAACTCCGGATGCCGGCAGCAATTGAGGCTCAGGGTGTATTCCATCTGAAAGACTTCGGCCAGCGACAAGTGGCGGGCACGAATGATCTGTTCCCAGACCAGATGCGCCGTCAATGGCGAGCCTTCACTCATGGTCTTCGCCGCACGGGCAATCAACAGGTCGCTGCTGTCCCGATGCAGGCTGATGGCTTTCCAGGCGCAGGTCACGTCGCTGACATCCAGCCATTCATCGATCTGCTGCCGACGCGGCAGCCATTGCGCCTCGGGCATCTGCGCCACGGCTTCCTGCTGCAATGCCTTCAGCAGGCTGTTGAGCTGCATGGCGGTCTGTTCCTGCCAGTTCAACTGCAACAAGCCGTCGATCAGTTCCTGCTGCTGTTCGTCGAGCAGGAAGCGGTCGGCCAGGTCCAGATCGATCGCATCGCGGCCGTTCATGTGCGCGCCGGTCAAACCAAGGAACAGACCGAGCTTGCCCGGCAGACGCGACAGGAACCAACTGGCGCCGACGTCCGGGTACAGGCCGATGCTGATTTCCGGCATCGCCAGACGACTGCTCGGCGTGACGATCCGGATGCTCGCGCCTTGCAGCAGGCCCATGCCTCCGCCGAGCACATATCCATGGCCCCAGCAGATCAACGGTTTCGGGTAAGTGTGCAGGCTGTAATCCAGCCGATATTCAGCGTTGAAGAACTGTGCGGCCAGCGGTGGCACTTCGCCGGGATGGGCTCGGCAGGCTTCCACCAGGCTGCGCACTTCGCCGCCGGCGCAGAAGGCCTTGGCGCCGTTGCCGCGCAGCAGCACGCAGACGATTTGCGGATCCTTGGCCCAGGCGTTCAATTTGTCACTCAGGGCGTGGATCATCGGCAGGGACAGCGCATTGAGCGACTTTTCGGCATCCAGCGTGGCCACGCCGATGCGCGCGCCGTCGGTGCCGGTGAGTTCTTCGAAGTGCAGATTCATCGTGACCTCGATCGGGAAATTGAACGATCAGTATGATCGCTGTGTGGGAAAGTGCCGGATCTGCGTCAGATCAATTGACAAGCGTGGTCGGCTTTCCTAGGGTTCGCCCCATTGTTTTTGCCGGGTATGACCATGACTGCTGACGACCGTATCAAACTCGAACCGAGCTGGAAGGAGGCACTGCGTGCCGAATTCGACCAGCCCTACATGGCAGAGTTGCGCACTTTTCTGCAGCAGGAGCGGGCGGCCGGCAAGGAAATCTATCCGCCGGGCCCGATGATCTTCAACGCGCTGAATTCGACGCCGCTGGACAAGGTGAAAGTGGTCATCCTCGGCCAGGACCCGTACCACGGCCCGGGTCAGGCCCACGGCTTGTGCTTCTCGGTGCAACCGGGCGTGCCGGCGCCGCCGTCGCTGGTCAACATCTATAAAGAGCTGAAGCGCGACCTGAACATCGACATCCCCAACCACGGCTACTTGCAGAGCTGGGCCGATCAGGGCGTGTTGATGCTCAACACCACCATGACCGTCGAACGCGCCAATGCCAACGCGCACAAGGACAAGGGCTGGCAGTTCTTTACGGACCGGATCATTGAGGTGGTCAGCCAGCAGCAACCGCATCTGGTGTTCATGCTTTGGGGCGCTCATGCGCAGAGCAAACAGAAGCTGATCGACGCCACCAAGCATCTGGTGCTGACGTCGGTACATCCGTCGCCGCTGTCGGCCTATCGTGGCTTTCTCGGTTGCGGGCACTTCAGCCGCACCAACAAATTTCTGGAGCAGAACGGCGAAGCGCCGATCGAATGGCGCCTGCCGTCGGTTGTTTAATTAATCTTCTGAGGTCTCTCGGGTGGTGAGAGCCGCCCGTCGGATTGCTTCATCGACCTGTTATTTCTGACAGTAGATATAAAAGCGAAACCCGCGTTTAGTTATGCAGTCGGCGTCCACAGTCGAGTGCGCTGTTAAACATTGGAGCGGGAGATCGTCATGACAGATTTGAGAATCAAGGATGTAAAGTCCTTTCCGAAGGCGTCGGGAAGTCTTTTTGCAAGAACTACGCGGTTTGATCAAGATGACCCACGAAACGTTATCGACACTCAAGATGTTTTTCTCCACGATGACGACAACTATTTCGCTGCAGGTGGTCGTATCGATACCGATAGCTATTTTACGTCGCTTATTTTTAAGCTTCCAAAAGATCTCGCGAGTGGCAAGCACGCTCTCGGGCCCGGCAGTATTGACGTAGATTTCTTCGTTGATGAGGGTAATGGCGAAGAGTACTACCGAGCGATTGGTGGAGAGATCACGCTCACTGAAGTCGTCGGAGGTACCCGTTTATAAAGCCTTGGAGTTTCGATTGACAGGCCGCATCGGCGCGTCTGGTAAAACGGTAGAAGTGATGATGGGGAAATTCGATATTTCCTGATTGGGCTAAGAATACGCTTCAAGTCATGCTTCTCCGGTCTTGAAGCGTATTGGGCGTCTACATGACTTACGGACATTCCCCGTTTCTATTCCAATACTTGAACAACGGTTCCGCCAGAAACAACACGAACAACAACCGCATCACCTGCATCGCCGTCACCAGCGGCACCGACAGTTGCAGGGTTTCCGCCGTCAGGCTCATCTCGGCGATCCCGCCGGGCATCATGCCCAGCGTCAGCGATCGCAGATCCAGATGGGTCAGTGCACTCAGCCCCAATGCCGCAAGTGTCGCGATCAACATGGTCAGCGCCGTGCCGATCAACGTGCGTCCCATGAACGATGGTGCGCGGCGGAAGAACTGCCGGTTGAAGTGGCAACCCAGGCCGCTACCGATCAACCACTGGCCAATCTGACTGCCGCCATTGGGCAGACCGATGTGCAGATCCCATCCGATGCTCACCGCCGCGCTGACCAGCAGCGGGCCGAACAGCCAAGGGTTGGGTTGACGCAAACGTTGCCAGAGCCAGGCGAGCAGGCCACCCGCCGGAAAAAGAATCGCCAGCCAGCGCCAATCGACGCTGCCGGCGTGTGAAATCGGGGTGCCGTCACCCAGCAGATACTTGAACGCCGCCGGAACACACAACACCACCACCAGCACCCGTAGACTCTGCCCGGCCGCGACATGGCTGAGCAGCGCGCCGTTGCGGGCGCCGAGGTTGACCATCTCGCCGGAGCCGCCGGGCATGCTGGAGAAAAATGCCGTGGCGCGATCCTCGCCGGTGCGGCGCATCAGCCACACGCCGACCACCGCCGAGAGGCTGGTGACCAGTGCGCCGAAGAAGATCAGGCCGAAGTGGCTGAGTACCTGCTCCATCACCAGCGGGGTGAAGTGCAGGCCGATGCCGATGCCGACGATCCACTGGCCGCACTTGCGGCCGCCAGGGATTTCTGTCAATTGCCACGGGGTCAGGCAGCGCACCAGGATGATCGCCAGCAACGAGCCGACCATCCACGGCAGCGGCCAGCCGATCTGGCTGGCGATGAAACCGCCAAGCAGACCGACCAGCGGGGTTCCCCACCAGGTTTTGAGGGAGAGCCGATCAGACATCGGCAACGGCGCGTTGCGCGGCCGAGCGTTTGCGCCAGATACGCAGCAGCGGCATCAGCAACATGATCGCGGTCAGCACCCAGACGCCGAAGGTGATCGGGCTCGACCAGAGAATCTCCAGCGCACCGTTGGAAATCGACAGCGCCCGGCGCAGGTTCTGCTCCATCAGGCCGCCGAGGATGAACCCCAGCAGGACTGGCGACAGCGGGAAATCCAGTTTGCGCAGGATGTAGCCGAAGATGCCGATGCCGACCATCAGGAACAGGTCGAACGTGGTTGCATGCACGGCGTAGACGCCGATCCCGGTGATGATCGCGATCACCGGCACCAGTGCCCAGTTCGGCACGGCGAGGATGCGGGTGAAGATGCGGATCATCGGGATGTTCAGGATCACCAGCATGATGTTGGCGATGAACAGCGAGGCGATCAGGCCCCAGACGATGTCTGGCTGTTGCTGGAACAGCAGCGGGCCGGGGGTGATGTTGTACAGCGACAGAGCGCCGATCATCACCGCCGTGGTGCCCGAACCCGGAACGCCGAGGGTCAGCATCGGCACCAGCGCGCCGCAAGCGGAGGCGCCGATGGCGGTTTCCGGTGCGGCGAGGCCGCGGGCGTCGCCCTGACCAAACTTGCCGCTGGCGCCGGCGATGCGTTTCTCGGTCATGTAGGCCACGGCGCTGGCGAGGGTCGCACCGGCACCCGGCAACACGCCCATGATGAAACCGAGCAGGCCGCAACGGATGTTCACCACGAACACCGACGCCGCTTCCTTGAAGTTGAACATCATCCGCCCGGTGGCTTTCACCGCTTCCTGGCCGCGATGGGTTTTTTCCAGCAGCAGGAGGATTTCGCTGACCGAGAACAGGCCCAGTACCAGCACCACGAACTGAATGCCGTCAGTCAGGTGAATGTTGTCGCCGGTGAAACGGTACACACCGCTGTTGGCGTCGATGCCGACGCTGGACAGGAACAGACCGATCAACGCCGCGATAAAGGTTTTCACCGGTCGGTCACCGGCCATGCCGCCGAGACAGACAATCGCGAACACCATCAACACGAAGTATTCCGCCGGACCGAAGGCAATCGCCCATTTCGCTAGTAGCGGGGCGAACAGCACCATGCCGCAGGTGGCGATGAAGGCGCCGATGAACGAACTCCACGCCGACAACGACAACGCCACACCGGCCAGGCCTTTGCGGGCCATCGGGTAACCGTCGAGGGTGGTCATCACGGTGGAGGCTTCGCCCGGAATGTTCAGCAGGATCGAGCTGATCCGGCCGCCGTATTCGCAGCCCAGATACACCGCCGCCAACAGAATCAATGCCGATTCCGGCGGCAGGCCGAGGGCGAATGCGATCGGGATCAGCAACGCCACGCCATTGATCGGGCCCAGGCCCGGCAACAAGCCGACCACGGTGCCGATCAGCGTGCCGGTCAGGGCCGTGACCAGGTTGTACGGACTCAGCGCGACGCCGAAGCCCTGACCCAAATAACCGAGAGTATCCATATCAGTTCTCCAGAACGTCGAGCAGGCCGAGGGGCAGCGGAACGTCCATCACGCGGTCGAACAACACGTACAAACCAATCGCCATCAGCGTCGTGACAATGACGCTGGGCACCCAGCGCCCGCCGTACAGGCGCGCCATCGGGATGCCGATCAGAATGCTGCTGAGGATGAAGCCCAGTGGTTCGAACAAGCCGGCGAACACCAGCAGCAAGGCGACGCAGATTGCGATCTTGGTCAGGGTTTCGCGATCCAGCGGCGGCTCGTCATCGCTGTGTTTGATCGGCGCCGGGCGAAACACCATGTACAGCAGCGCCAGGCTCATCAGGCCCAACATCAACAGAGGGAATGCCCGAGGACCGACCGGTTCGTAGGAAAAAGCCGCCTGATACGGCCACGCCATCAGCGCCAGGCCGGCGCAGGCCAGCAACAGCACTGAGGCAAAAATGCGTTGAATAAGCATGAGGGAACTCCTGCCATGGCCCCGGCGAGAGGGCCATGGACGCTAGACAGAGACGATCACTGAATCAGGCCGAACTCTTTGGCCAGCACCTTGTAGTCCGCCACTTGTTTCTTGACGTAGGTGTCCAGCTCGGGACCGGTCATGGCGAACGGGAAGAGCTCACGCTGATCACGCAGCTTGGCGAAGTCTTCCGAGGCCAGCAGTTTGTCGAAGGAGTCTTTCCACCAGGCGTAGTCTTCATCGCTGACTTTCGGCCCGAGGTAGAAACCGCGCACCACCGGCCAGACGATGTCGTAGCCTTGCTCGCGCGCGGTAGGAATGTCCTTCATTTCCGGCTCGTCCAGGCGTTTCTCGGCAAACACGGCCAGCAGGCGCATGTCACCGCTCTGAATGTGCGGCATAGAGTCGGAAATGTCGGTACTGCCGACCTGGATATGACCGCCAAGCAGGGCGGTGGCGATCTCGCCGCCCCCTTCGAGGGCGACGTAGCGCAGGTCGCGCGGGTTGATCCCGGCGGCTTTGGCGATCAGCGCAGTCTGCATCCAGTCCTGGCTGCCGACGGTACCGCCGGAGCCAATGACCACGGAACTCGGATCTTTCTTCAGCGCCTGCACGAGATCATCGAGGGTTTTGTAGGGCGAATCGCTTTTCACCGCGATGGCGCCGTAGCTGGTGCCGACCGCGGCCAGCCAGCGCACGTTGGTTTCATCGAACCGACCGAACTTGCCCTGGGCCAGGTTCAACAGCGAACCGCTGGACCACGCCACCAGCGTGCCGGCATCGGCCGGACGCTGCGCCACAACGGCGTTGTACGCCACCGCACCGACGCCACCGGGCATGTAGGTCACGCGCATCGGTTTGGTCAGCAGTTTTTCGTTGACCAGCGCGCTTTGCGCCAGTTTGCAGGTCAGGTCGAAACCGCCGCCGGGGGAGGCGGGGGCGATGCATTCCGGACGTTTAGGTTCGGCCATCAGTTGGCCGGCGAACAGCACGCAACCGGCGGCGAGGGCGAAACGGCGCAGGGATCGGTTCATGAGTGTCTCCACGGGAGTTGTTGTTTTTGGGGATGTTTCAGGTGCGGCAGTTTCGCGCGCGCAGGCTGACAGGCTCAGACCCGGATGGGTTGAACGCCGCGCAGCCGACGATGGCGCTGACAAGCGAAAACGGGGAAATTCGAGAGGAAGAATGAAACGGGTCAACCTGAAGCTGTGTGGACAGCATGGTGCAGTACCTCGTTATTGTTCTTATTGGCGAAAACGCATCGAGGCGTTTTTCGAGAGCTACGTTTTGAAGCTACGGTGTATGGACAGACAAAACAGCGAAGGTCGGCAGTCGGGACCTTCGGTGAAACGACTCTAACGGCCCAACCTTTCGCTAACCTTTCAGTATTCTTTCGCGTGTTTTCGGGCTTCACAGTGGCGGTTGCGGCTGTAAACTCCGCCGCAAAGAATGGCGTCGGCCATCCCTGAATGAGGTAGAGATCCATGCGTGTCCTGCTCGTCGAAGACCATTTGCCGCTGGCCGAAAGCGTCGCCCAGGCGCTCAAGAGCACCGGCCTGACCGTGGATGTCTTGCACGATGGCGTGGCTGCCGACCTGGCCCTGGGCAGTGAGGAATACGCGGTGGCGATCCTTGATGTCGGCCTGCCGCGCATGGACGGTTTTGAAGTGCTGGCGCGCCTGCGGGCCCGGGGCAAGAACCTGCCGGTGCTGATGCTGACGGCTCGCAGCGATGTCAAGGATCGGGTTCATGGGCTCAATCTCGGTGCTGACGATTATCTGGCCAAACCGTTCGAACTCACCGAACTCGAAGCGCGGGTCAAAGCACTGTTGCGCCGTAGCGTGCTCGGCGGCGAACGCCAGCAGCGTTGCGGCGTGCTGGCCTACGATCTCGATACCCGACGCTTCACCCTCGGCGATGAATTGCTGACGCTGACCTCTCGCGAACAGGCCGTGCTTGAAGCGCTGATTGCCCGTCCGGGTCGGGTGATGAGCAAGGAGCAACTGGCTGCGCAGGTGTTCGGTCTCGACGAAGAGGCCAGCCCGGATGCCATCGAAATCTACGTGCACCGCCTGCGCAAGAAACTCGACGGCCATTCAGTGGCCATCGTGACGTTCCGCGGTCTGGGTTATCTGCTGGAAAGCCGCGATGCATAAGCCCAGCAGCCTGCGCTGGCGGTTGCTGTGGAACCTCGCGCTGTTGCTGGTGGTGTTGATGCTCGCCAGCGGATTGAGCGCGTACTGGAATGGTCGCGAAGCTGCCGACACCGCCTACGACCGCACGCTGCTGGCGTCGGCTCGGACCATCGCCGCCGGTCTGTCGCAGCGCGATGGCAGTCTCAGTGCCGACGTGCCTTATGTGGCGCTGGATACCTTTGCCTACGACAGTGCGGGGCGCATCTATTACCAGGTCAACGACATCAACCAGAAGTTGATTTCCGGCTACGAAAACCTGCCGGGCCCGCCGCCGGGCACCCCGAGAACCGACAGCTATCCCGCCCTCGCGCGCTTTTACGACGCGAAATATCAGGGGCAGAACGTACGTGTGGTGAGTCTGCTCAAGGCAGTGAGCGAGCCGAACATGAACGGCATGGCGGAAATCCGCGTCGCCGAAACCGACGAGGCGCGCGTCAGCATGGCCCGCAGCCTGGCGGCCGACACCTTGCTGCGGCTCGGGATGCTGGCGATTGGCGCGTTGTTGCTGGTGTGGTTTGCGGTCAGCGCGGCGTTGCGCCCGATCGAGCGTTTGCGCACGGCGGTCGAGGAGCGTCAGCCCGACGATCTGCGGCCTTTGCCGCTGGTGGAAGTGCAACACGAATTGTGGCCGCTGGTGCGGGCGCTCAATCACTTTACCGAACGCCTGCGCGGGCAATTCGAGCGGCAGGCGCAATTCATCGCCGATGCGGCCCATGAACTGCGCACGCCACTGGCGGCGCTCAAGGCGCGACTTGAACTGGGCTTGCGCTCAAACGAGCCGCAGACCTGGCGCGACACGCTGGAGTCCTCGGCGCAAAGCACGGATCGCCTGACCCATCTGGCCAACCAGTTGTTGTCGCTGGCGCGGGTGGAAAACGGCGCCCGGGCGATCGCCGAGGGCGGGGCGCAGTTGCTCGATCTGAGTCAGTTGGCGCGGGAACTGGGCATGGCCATGGCACCGCTGGCTCATGCTCGCGGCGTTGCCTTGGCGCTGGAAGCGGACGAGCCGGTCTGGCTGCGTGGCGAACCGACATTGCTCAACGAGTTGCTGAGCAATCTGGTGGACAACGCGCTGGCGCACACGCCGCCGGGCGGCAACGTGATTCTGCGGGTCACGGCGCCGGCGGTGCTGGAGGTTGAAGACGATGGGCCGGGCATTCCGCTGGAAGAGCGGGATCGGGTGTTCGAACGTTTTTACCGGCGCAACCAGCAGGTGGCCGGTTCCGGGCTGGGGTTGGCGATTGTCGGGGAAATCTGCCGCGCGCATCTGGCGCAGATCAGTCTGCACGATGGCGAGCAGGCAGGTTTGAAAGTGCGGGTGAGTTTTGTCGCCGGTTGATCAGTAGAACATCGACCGCGATTCTTCCAGATCGGCGCACAGCGCCTTGTTTTCCGGATCGATGCCAAGCTTGCGGAATGCCGGCACGCTGAACGGATCGATGCGGGCCAGCGGATGGTCGGTGTCCTTGTGGCAATACAGGCTGGCCACTTGCACGATGTCGACGTAATCGATCTGCTGCGATTCGCGCTTGAGGTCCTGATACAGCCCCGGCAGCTCCACCAGACGCTCCGGAAACTCCCAGACCCGCAGCAGCTTGTCGCCGAGCAACGGATGAATGTGGTCGATCACATGGTTGAGGCTGACCGGATCGGACAGCAATTCGTAGTGGTCTTCGGCATAGGTCAGGATCGGCAGCACGCCGATCTGATGAACCAGTCCACCGAGCGCGGCCTGATCGGGCTTGAGCTGGGTGTAACGGCGGCACAGGGCGTAGCTGACGCCGGCGATTTCCAGACTCTTGCGCCAGACTTCGCGCATCTTCTGTTCGACCACATCCGAGCGGGCGTGGAAGATCTGCTCCATCACCAGGCCGATCGCCAGGTTGCTGCTGTAATTGACGCCAAGCCGGGTGATGGCGGTGTGCAGGTCGGTAACTTCCTGGGTCGCGCGCAGCAGCGGGCTGTTGACCACTTTGATCAGGCGCGCCGACAGCGCCGTGTCGCGGCCGATCACTTTGCTCAGGTCGCTGACGCTGATGTCCGGATCTTCAGCGGCCTTGCGAATCTGCAAGGCCACTTCCGGTAACGTTGGCAGAACCAGGTCATCGTTATCGATGGCCTCAACCAAATCCTGTTGGACCTTATCCGCCAGCTCACTCATGTCGTTTCTCTAGGGTGTTGCAACAAATGCTGCGATCAACGCTGGATTTCGCGGTCGCGATCCAGTTCGTAAGGCAGGTCGAGCAAGTGCAGCGCCGGACCTTCGGCCGTGCCCAGATGCAAATCGCCTGCGTCGGCAGCTTCGGCCTGCAACACCGCCAGCAGTTCAATATTCTTTTCGGCACGGGCGGCCAGCACCACTTCGCCGATGGAACTGCCGTGGCTCGGGGCGAACAGCGGGGTGCCCGGCTCCGGCAATTCACTGGCGTCCAGTTGCACGCGGTACAGGCGACGCTTGAGCTTGCCCAGATACTGCATGCGCGCGACGATTTCCTGACCGGTGTAGCAGCCTTTCTTGAAGCTCACGCCGCCGACGGCTTGCAGGTTGAGCATCTGCGGGATGAACAGCTCGCGGGTGCTCGGCATGACCTGACCGATGCCGGCGCGGATCTGGCCCAGCAGCCACTGATTGAGTTCGCCTTCGATCAATTGTGCGGACAGCTTGCCTTTGATGCCGTCGGCCTGATCGGCAGGCACCCAGAGTTCGGCACGGTTCGGGGAGACGCGAATCGCGATCAGCCCTTCGTGGCGAGCCACGCTGTCGGTATTCGCCGGCAGTTCCAGACCCAGGCTGCTCAGGGCAGCATCGCCATGATCCAGACCGAAGCGCACCCAGGAGGCGCTTTCGTCGGTCAGTTTCGATTTGGAGAACACCGCGTACTTTTTCAGATCCGCCAGTTGCAGCTCCAGCAGCTCGCCGGCCATCGCCAGCAGTACGCCATCGCCTTCAAGCACGATGCGGAAACTCGACTGCATCCGGCCTTTCTGCGTGCAACGGGCACCAAGGCTGGCCTGGGTATCACTCAGGTAATTGATGTTGCAGGTCAGCTGGCCTTGCAGGAATTTGCCGGCATCCGCGCCGCGAACCGCGAGAACGCCTTCATGAGAGAGGGTGCAGAAAAAAGCAGAATCGGCCATGGGTCATCGCAGGGTAAATAGACTGGGGCACATCATAAGGGGGTGGTGTTGAAATGGGTAGTTGATAAAGGATCGGTGGTGCCCGACCAAAGCCGACTGTTCGGCCCGCTTCGGGCCTGTATACTTGCGGCCTATTTGAGGAGGGCTCCATGGTCGAACAAGTTGAACTGAATCGCCTCTTTTGGCACAGCCGTCGCGGCATGCTTGAGCTTGACGTGTTGCTGGTGCCGTTCGTGAAAGAGGTCTACGCCAATCTGAACGAGGTGGATCGCGCGCTGTATGTCCGCCTGCTCGAGTGCGAGGATCAGGACATGTTCGGCTGGTTCATGGAGCGCAGCGAATCGGAAGATCCCGAACTGCAACGCATGGTTCGCATGATTCTGGATCGTGTCCAGCCCAAGTAACACGTTTGAATGCCGCTGGCATGCCTCACGGCAGTTGCTGGCGGCATATCTGCTGGCCCAGGCATTCGCGCTGGGTTCTCTGTTTCTGTTATCGATTCCATTCTGGGTTTTTCTGCTTGGGGCTTTCGCGTGTCTCGCCAATGCTGCCTGGGTGTTGCCGCGGCACATCCTGCTGAGTCATCCCAAGGCATTCTGCGGATTGCGCCGGGACGCCGATGGCTGGCAACTGTGGAACCGGGCCGATGGCTGGCAGGCGGTGCAATTGCGCCCGGACAGTCTGGCGCTGCCACTGATCGTGGTGCTGCGCTTTCGATTGCGCGGTGAGTGGCGGGTCAGGTCGATCTGCGTGCCCCGGGATTCGCAGGCGGCGGATCTGCACCGACGCCTGCGGGTACGCCTCAAGCTCAGCCGACGTAGGTGGGCGGCACCAGAATAGTGTCGAGTGCTTCGGGCAGCAGGTCCGGGTAGTCGAGGGTGTAATGCAGACCACGGCTTTCCTTGCGCTCCATGGCCGAGCGGATCATCAGTTCCGCTACCTGCGCCAGGTTGCGCAGCTCGATCAGGTCACGGCTGACTTTATAGTTGCTGTAGAACTCGTCGATTTCGTCCAGCAGCAAACGCACGCGATGCTGGGCCCGTTGCAGGCGCTTGTTGGTGCGCACGATGCCCACGTAGTCCCACATGAAGCGCCGCAATTCGTCCCAGTTGTGGGCGATGATCACGTCTTCATCGGAGTCGGTCACCTGGCTGGCGTCCCAGGCGGGCAGGGCGCGCGGGATCGCGACGTCGGGCAGTTGCTCGAGAATGTCCGCCGCCGCCGATCGGGCGTAGACGAAGCATTCGAGCAGCGAGTTGCTAGCCATGCGGTTGGCGCCGTGCAGGCCGGTGAAGCTGGTTTCGCCGATGGCGTACAAACCGGGCACGTCGGTGCGGCCCTGTTGATCGACCATCACGCCGCCGCAGGTGTAATGCGCCGCCGGCACGACCGGGATCGGTTGCTTGGTGATGTCGATGCCGAATCCGAGGCAGCGCTCGTAGACGGTCGGGAAGTGCGATTTGATGAAGGCTTCGGGTTTGTGGCTGATATCGAGGTAGACGCAGTCGACACCCAGACGCTTCATTTCGTGGTCGATGGCGCGGGCGACGATGTCCCGTGGCGCCAGTTCTGCACGTGAGTCGAAGCGCTGCATGAAGCGTTCGCCGTTCGGCAGCTTCAAATGGGCGCCTTCACCGCGCAGGGCTTCGGTTACCAGAAAGCTCTTGGCTTGCGGGTGATAAAGGCAGGTGGGGTGGAACTGGTTGAACTCCAGGTTCGCCACCCGGCAACCCGAACGCCAGGCCATGGCGATGCCATCACCGCAGGCACCGTCGGGGTTGCTTGTATAGAGATAGACTTTGGCAGCGCCGCCGGACGCCAGGATCACGAAGCGTGCCCCGAAGGTATCGACTTCCCCGGTTTTGCGGTTGAGCACGTAGGCGCCCAGGCAGCGTTCGCCTTCCAGCCCCAGCCGACGCTCGGTGATCAGATCGACCGCTACCCGCTGTTCGAGCAATTCGATGTTCGGGCGTTCTTTGGCCTGGGCCAGCAGGGTTGTGAAGATCGCAGCGCCAGTGGCATCGGCGGCGTGGATGATCCGTCGATGGCTGTGGCCGCCTTCGCGGGTGAGGTGGAATTCAAAGCCGCCATCTTCTGTGCCGGACTGATCGTCACGAGTGAAGGGCACGCCCTGGTCGATCAGCCACTGGATCGCTTCCTTGCTGTGCTCGACGGTGAAACGCACGGCGTCTTCATGGCACAGGCCGCCGCCGGCATTCAGGGTGTCATCGACGTGGGATTCGACGGTGTCGGTATCATCCAGCACGGCCGCGACGCCACCCTGGGCCCAATAGGTCGAGCCGTTGGCGAGGTCGCCTTTGCTTAGTACGGCGATGCGCAAGTGACCGGGCAGGGTCAGCGCGAGACTCAAACCGGCAGCGCCGCTGCCAATCACCAGAACATCGTGTTGAAACTGTTGGCTCATTTCAGGATTCCGCTCAAAGCGACCCGGGTCGGGGTTGGCGCAGGACAGGCGGATGGGCGAGTCGAGACAGCCACACAGCCCACTAGTATATAGAGGGGTGGGGCGGCACAATAGCCGGGCCGATATGGCATTGTGAAACTACCGTGACGGAGAAATACCGACGCTTTGTCGGATGTTTTTTTCAGCGGTTTTGGGAAAAAGCGACTGTATCGCAGATGAAACACGCTTTTTCCGCTCACGGTTGCACAATGTCGGCGCGGCACGTCTATAAATATTTGGAACTTTTGCCAAAGGCCCAAGATCAATAGACAGTTGCCCGAAACAAGGGACAGTGTCGGCTTCAATGCGGAACCTGCGGTTGGGTTCTTGCCGGCGAGCCGATGACAAGATTATTCGCGCAGCCGGTTCATCCCGCGCTGCGTTTTTCGTGCGTGCCAAATCAGAGCCCGCAGGAAACTTGCTTGGAGGGGGAGAACTTTTGCGAAAAGCCCGAGTCTATGTTTGCAAGTCCGGTCGTTTGGTCATGCAAGCCTCCTCTGAGTTTATCGAGGAGTGTTCATGCTAACCCAGGAAGAGGATCAGCAGCTGGTCGAACGCGTTCAGCGTGGCGACAAGCGAGCTTTCGATCTGTTGGTGCTGAAGTATCAGCACAAAATTCTCGGGTTGATCGTGCGTTTTGTGCACGACACCCATGAAGCCCAGGACGTCGCACAAGAAGCCTTTATCAAGGCGTATCGAGCGCTTGGAAATTTCCGCGGCGACAGTGCGTTTTATACGTGGCTGTACCGCATCGCCATTAACACGGCGAAGAACTATCTGGTTTCACGCGGCCGTCGGCCGCCGGATAGCGATGTAAGTTCCGAGGATGCAGAGTTCTACGATGGCGATCACGGCCTGAAAGATCTCGAGTCTCCTGAACGTGCATTGCTGCGGGATGAGATCGAAGGCACCGTCCATCGAACCATTCAGCAGCTGCCAGAGGATTTGCGCACGGCGTTAACTTTGCGCGAATTCGATGGTCTGAGTTACGAGGACATCGCGAGCGTCATGCAATGTCCGGTTGGTACCGTGCGCTCCCGGATTTTCCGCGCCCGGGAGGCCATCGATAAAGCCCTGCAACCGTTGTTGCAGGAAAACTAAAGACAGCGGCGACAGCCAAGAGAGGAACGCCATGAGTCGTGAAGCCCTGCAGGAATCGCTGTCCGCAGTGATGGATAACGAAGCGGACGAACTGGAATTGCGTCGAGTGCTCAATGCACTGGACGACGTTGAAACCCGTGAAACCTGGGCTCGTTACCAGATCGCTCGGGCAGCCATGCACAAGGATCTGTTGCTTCCACGTCTGGATCTCGCTGCGGCGGTTTCAGCTGCGCTGGAAGACGAAGCGACCCCTGCCAAAGTGACACGCGGCCCATGGCGCAGCCTCGGTCGTCTGGCTGTAGCCGCTTCGGTGACCGTTGCTGTACTGGCAGGTGTTCGTCTGTACAACCAGGACGAAATCGCCGGCGTCGAACTCGCTCAGCAATCCAATCAGCCAGTGCTGGCTACCCCTCAGGTCAAAGGCCCGGCGGTATTGGCAGGCTATAATGAGAGTTCGGAAGCTACTGGCCCAATGGCCAATGGCGTACTGCAAGGTCAGCCAGGCTGGCACGATCAGCGTCTGCCAGGTTACCTGCGTCAACATGCTCAACAGGCTGCCTTGAAAGGCACCGAGAGCGCGCTGCCATATGCACGTGCAGCAAGCCTGGAAAACCGTTAAGGGGGATCATGCGCGCCATACCTCTACTTTCGCTTCTGCTCAGCGGCTGGTTCATTGTTCCAGCCCACGCCGACGAGGCTCAGGACTGGTTGACCCGCCTGGGCCAGGCCGAGCAGCAGCAAAGCTTTCACGGCACATTCGTTTACGAGCGTAACGGTAGCTTTTCTACCCACAACATCTGGCATCGCGTCCAGAATGGCCAGGTCCGAGAGCGTTTGCTTCAGCTTGACGGTTCGGCGCAGGAAGTCGTGCGCATTGATGGACATACTCAATGCGTCAGCGGCACCCTGATTGCGGGTCTGGGGGATTCTCCCAATTCCGCCGCTCGCCCTCTAGATCCCCAAAAGCTGAAGAACTGGTATGAGCTTGCCGTCATTGGCAAGTCGCGCGTGGCCGGGCGTGAAGCGGTGATCGTATCGCTGACGCCGCGTGATCAGCACCGCTACGGTTTCGAACTGCATCTGGACAAGGAAACGGGCCTGCCGCTCAAGTCTCTGCTGTTGAACGACAACGGGCAGTTGCTTGAGAGATTCCAGTTTACGCGGCTGGATACCTCTGAAGTCCCATCCGATAAAGACCTGCAAGCCAACTCCGATTGCAAGACAGTCACGCTCGACAGCGACAAGGCGTCTGCGGTCAAGACCGCACAGGTCTGGCGTTCCGACTGGCTGCCTCCTGGCTTCGAACTCACCAGCAGTTCCTCGCACAAGGATCCGGAAACCAAGACCCAGGTCAACAGCCTGATGTATGACGATGGTCTTGCCCGCTTCTCCGTGTTTCTCGAGCCGCTGAACGGCGCAACCGTCACCGATACCCGGACTCAACTGGGCCCGACCGTTGCCGTATCCCGCCGTCTGACAACGCCTCAAGGCGAAATGATGGTGACGGTGGTTGGCGAGATTCCAATCGGGACCGCCGAACGGATTGCCCTGTCGATGCGCAATGATGGTGCTGCAACCAGCAAGCAGTGAGCTGATTCCAGCTATCTCCACTTCGTCGTCGAGACGTGAAATGTTTGCTGAGCATTTTCATTTGCAAAACACCCGAAAATTTTTTATAGGTCAGAGCCTCTCGGCTCTGGCCTTGTTTGTTGTTCCCGGAACAAAAATGCCGGCCTGTGGTTTCCGGTGTTCCTTGCTCCATATCGCTTAACCCTGCTCGTCGTAACGGGAGCTGTATGTCGATACCAAGCTTGAAGTCTTATCTCTCCATTTTCGCCACCGTGCTGGTGCTCGGTCAGGCTGTTCCTGCAGTCCAGGCGGCTGAAGCGGCCAGTCCGGCCAACCTGCCTGATTTCACCCAACTGGTCGAACAGGCCTCGCCTGCGGTGGTGAACATCAGTACCACGCAAAAGCTGCCGGATCGCAAAGTGAACCAGCAGATGCCTGACCTGGAAGGCTTGCCACCGATGCTGCGCGAGTTCTTCGAGCGGGGCATGCCGCCGCAACAGCGTTCTCCGCGTGGTGATCGTCAGCGCGAAGCGCAATCGTTGGGTTCGGGCTTCATCATTTCGCCGGATGGCTACATCCTGACCAACAACCACGTAATCGCCGATGCCGATGAAATTCTCGTCCGTCTAGCAGATCGCAGTGAAATGAAAGCCAAGCTGATCGGCACCGACCCACGCTCCGACGTGGCGCTGCTGAAAATCGAAGGCAAGGATCTGCCAGTGCTGAAACTCGGCAAATCCCAAGACCTGAAAGCCGGTCAATGGGTGGTCGCAATCGGTTCGCCATTCGGCTTTGACCACACCGTGACCCAAGGCATCGTCAGTGCCGTCGGCCGCAGTCTGCCGAACGAAAACTACGTGCCATTCATCCAGACCGACGTGCCGATCAACCCGGGTAACTCCGGTGGCCCACTGTTCAACCTGAACGGTGAAGTGGTTGGGATCAACTCGCAGATCTATACCCGTTCCGGTGGCTTCATGGGCGTGTCGTTCGCCATTCCGATCGACGTGGCCATGGACGTTTCAAATCAGCTGAAAAGCGGCGGCAAAGTCAGCCGTGGCTGGTTGGGCGTCGTCATCCAGGAAGTGAACAAGGATCTGGCCGAGTCGTTCGGTCTGGATAAACCGGCCGGTGCGCTGGTTGCACAGATTCAGGATGATGGCCCGGCTGCCAAGGGCGGCCTGCAAGTGGGTGACGTGATCCTGAGCATGAACGGTCAACCGATCGTCATGTCCGCTGACCTGCCACATCTGGTGGGTGCTTTGAAGGCTGGCGCCAAAGCCAATCTCGAAGTGATTCGCGACGGCAAGCGCAAGAATGTCGAGCTGACTGTCGGCGCCATTCCGGACGAAGACAAGGAACTGGATGCCCTGCCGAAATCCGGTGCCGAGACCAACAGCAATCGTCTGGGTGTATCGGTTGCCGAGCTGAGCGCCGAGCAGAAGAAAACCTACGACCTGAAGGGCGGTGTGGTGATCAAGGAAGTGCAGGACGGTCCTGCGGCCCTGATCGGTCTGCAACCGGGCGACATCATCACACACCTGAACAATCAGGCCATTGGTTCTTCCAAGGAGTTTGCCGAGATCGCCAAGGCGCTGCCGAAGAACCGTTCGGTGTCGATGCGCGTTCTGCGTCAGGGCCGTGCCAGCTTCATTACCTTCAAACTGGCTGAATGATCCAGTTATCGAAGAAGTAAAAAAACCGCCTCGAAAGAGGCGGTTTTTTTGTGTCCGGAATTTGTCGCGGCGCGGGCTTAACCCATCATGTCCTTGACCATGCGCTCCTGCTCCATCAGTTCGCGCTGGCGGGCATCGATGCGTGAGGACAGCGGGAAGTTGCTGCCTGCCTTGCGCTTGGCGAAGTCCAGTTGCTGGATGGCCTGGCGGTAATCGCCGACCAGCGCGAAATATTCGGCACGGGCCTGATGCAGGCCAATGATGTTGCCGGACAGTCCGCGTGTTTCTGCAACCTGATACCAGACGTCCGGATCGTCCGGACGCGATTTCAACAAACCTTCCAGCGCCTTCTCCGCATCGGCGGTACGATTTTGTTTCAGCAGCAGATCGACGCGTACCTGGTTCAGCGGGTAGTTGCCTGGATACTGACTGAGCATCCGGTCAACGCGTGACTGGGCATCGGCCAACTTATTGTTGGTGATGTCCAGATCGACCTGCGCCAGGTTGTAGATGATCTCGTTCGGCGATTTCTCCAGCAGTTGCTTGAGATTCTCCCGTGCTTCGTTCAACTGACCGCCCTTGATCTGGGCGATCGCCAGACCATAGCGAGCCACGTCGTTTTTAGGGTTCTCATCCAGTTGCGCGCGGAAGCGCTTGGCACCAAGGCCCGGTGTTTCTTCGTAGGTCAACTGCACCCGCGCGCGGATCAGTTGGTAGCGCTTGCTGTCTTCGATGCCGCCGGGTTTAGCCTGTTCGGCGCGGTTGCGGGTGTCGGCGATACGCGATTCGGTGACCGGGTGAGTCAGCAGGAATTCCGGCGGCTTGGCGTCGAAACGATACTGGCGCATCAAACGCTCGAACATGGTCGGCATCGAGCGCGGATCGTAGCCTGCCTTCTCCAGATTGAGGATGCCGATGCGGTCGGCTTCCTGCTCGTTCTGGCGCGAGAAGCGCCGTTGCTCCTGGATCGCCGCCGCCTGAGTGCCGGCAATCGCTGCAATGCCGGCATCGCCTGCGCCTGCCGCAGCGATCACGATGCCGGCCAGCAGCGCCGCCATCATCGGCACCTGCATCCGCTGCGAAGCCTCGACGCCTCGGGCGAAGTGGCGTTGGGACAAGTGAGCCAGTTCGTGAGCCAGTACCGAGGCATATTCGCCCTCGGTCTGCGCATTGAGGAACAAACCGCCGTTGACCCCGACAATCCCGCCCGGCGCCGCAAAGGCGTTGAGCTGCGGGCTGTTGATCAGGATGAATTCCAGGCGTCGGTCATTGACCTGGCTGGTTTCCACCAGCTTATAGACGCTGGACTCGACGTAGTCCTTGAGCTGTGGATCGTTGAGCTGCGAAACCTGGCTGCGCAGCAAGGCCAGCCAGGCGCGACCCAGTTGATATTCCTGTTGTGGCGAGACGATGGCAGAGCTGGCGTCACCGAGTGACGGCAGGTCGTCGGCGAAGCCCGGTGAGGCGAGCAGGCAAGCGAGCGTCAGCAGGGTAGGGCGCAGAAATGTCATGCACAAAGCCTTAGTCGACAAAGACCTTACTGTAGCCGGACACCGGGCCTGCGACCAGATATTCTAGGCAGCCTGACCACCTGATCCGGAGTGACGCATGACCGACGCTGTAGCCCATGACTGTGAACTGGACGCCAGTGGCCTGAATTGTCCGTTGCCGTTGCTCAAGGCCAAGATGGAGCTGAACAAGCTGCCCAGTGGCGCGGTACTCAAGGTGATTGCCACGGATGCCGGCTCGCAACGCGACTTTCGCACCTTTGCCAAGTTGGCCGGTCATACGCTGCTGCGTGAAGAAGACGAGGCGGGTGTCTACCGTTACTGGCTGAAAAAAGCCTGAAACCGACCGCGTAAATGACCTAAGGAAAATTGATGTTCAAAGTGTTGCGCGACTGGATTCAGCGCTACTTCTCCGATGAGGAAGCGGTGGTGCTGGCGGTTTTGCTGTTTCTCGCCTTCACCGCGGTGCTGACACTGGGCGGAATGCTCGCGCCGGTGCTGGCCGGGATGGTGCTGGCGTACCTGATGCAGGGGCTGGTGGTTACGCTCGAACGCCTGCGCGTACCCGGCGGCGCGGCGGTCGGTCTGGTGTTTGCGCTGTTCATGGGCGTGCTGATGGTGTTCATCGTCGTGGTGCTGCCGTTGCTCTGGCATCAGTTGATCACCCTGTTCAACGAATTGCCTGGGATGCTCGCCAAGTGGCAATCGCTGCTGTTGTTGCTGCCCGAGCGCTATCCGCATCTGGTCTCCGACGAGCAGGTACTGCAAGCCATCGAAGCAGCGCGAGGCGAGATCGGCAAGTTCGGCCAGTGGGCGCTGACATTCTCGTTGTCGAGCCTGCCGCTGCTGGTGAACATCATGATCTATCTGGTGCTGGTGCCGATCCTGGTGTTCTTCTTCCTCAAGGATCGGGCAATGATCGGCGAGTGGGTGCGCGGCTATTTGCCGCGTGAGCGGGCGCTGATCACCCGGGTCGCCGAGGAAATGAACCGGCAGATCGCCAACTACATTCGCGGCAAGGTCATCGAAATCGTGATCTGTGGCGGCGTGACCTATATCGCTTTCGTCGCACTGGGTCTCAACTACGCGGCGCTGCTGGCCCTGTTGGTCGGCGTATCGGTGGTGGTGCCGTATGTCGGGGCGGTGGTGGTGACCGTACCGGTGCTGCTGATTGCGCTGTTCCAGTGGGGATGGAGCGATCAGTTCATCTACTTGATGGCGGTCTACGGAATCATCCAGACGCTGGACGGCAACGTGCTGGTGCCTTTGCTGTTCTCCGAAGCAGTCAATCTGCACCCGGTAGCGATCATCTGCGCGGTGCTGTTGTTCGGCGGGTTGTGGGGATTCTGGGGCGTGTTCTTCGCGATTCCGCTGGCAACGCTGTTCAAGGCTGTGCTTGATGCCTGGCCGCGCAAGGAGCCGGTGGTGGCGCCGCTGCTTTGAGAATGAATCGGCGCCCGCAAGGGCGCCGACAACATCAGGCCTTGTTCAGCGCCTGAGCAGCAGCCAGCACTGCATCGACATGTCCTGGCACCTTCACGCCGCGCCATTCCTGACGCAGTACACCGTTCTTGTCGATCAGGAAGGTGCTGCGATCAACGCCCAGGTATTCCTTGCCGTAGAGTTTTTTCAGCTTGATCACGTCGAACAGCTGGCAGACGGCTTCGTCCTTGTCGCTGATCAGCTCGAACGGAAACTCCTGCTTGCACTTGAAGTTCTCGTGGGACTTCAGGCTGTCGCGGGAAATCCCGAAGATTTCCGTGTTGGCAGCCTTGAATGCTGCGTATTGATCGCGAAATCCCTGGCCTTCGGTCGTGCAGCCCGGGGTGCTGTCCTTCGGATAGAAGTAGATCACCACTTGCTTGCCCTTGAGGGCCGACAGGCTGACAGTCTGCCCGCTGGTGGCAGGTGCTTCGAAATCCGTAACCGGTTGGTCGATGACAACGGCCATGAAAGCTTCCTTACATTGGGTTCTGTGGGCGCCACGGTTCGATCAGTGCATCCAGGTTCATGGCGTCGGCGAAATCCAGGAACTGGTCGCGCAGCCAGCTGATCTGGGTGCCGGCGGGCAGGGTCACGGTGAACGTGGCGTTGAGCATGGTGCCGCCGGTCTGCGGTGCCTGATAGGTATCGCACGTCAGGTTTTCCAGCTCGACGTTGTGATCCATGAAGAACTGGCACAGCTCGTTGATGATGTCCGGACGGTACGCCGAAGACACGTAAGCCACGTACGGCAGGGCTTGCGGACGGTTTTCCAGGGCGGCGCTGCGCACCACGTTGACGGTGAACGCATGACGCTTGGCCAGCACGGGCAGGCTGCCTTCCAGGCGGGCCAGGGCGTCCCAGCTGCCCGAAACTTCGAGCACCAGCGCGCTGCACTCGCCGTGGCGGGTCAGGCGCGAAGTGACGACCGCACAGCGGTTTTCATGGCTGGCGCGGCACAGGACGTTGGTCAGCTCCATGGGATTGGCGCCGAGGGCACTGATGACAAGGAATTGTTCGCGAACTGTGGGGGTGGACATGCAGCATTCCTAAAGCGATGAGCGGTCGGTAGGGAGAGAGGCGTTGATTGCCGGGGCAATGACTGTCCGGAAGGCCCGATTCGTGTGGCGTTACGGCTCCATGAACAAGCAAGCGTACGGCAACGACACTGGAACGGGGCCCGGGAGGCCGAAACGGGAGACTGGAACCCGGCGTACAAGCTGATCAGTACCGATCAAAGTCTGAAGGGTAGCGAAAAGCGGCGCCAAGGGGAATGGCGGCACAGTACTTCGCTTGTGCAAGCATCTTGGCGCCAGTACCATTACCGCTCTCTTTTTCCGGCAGGAGCGGTTTCATGATTGCGGGCAGTATGGTGGCACTGGTCACACCCATGGATGCACAAGGGCGTCTTGACTGGGACAGCCTCAGCAAACTCGTGGACTTCCATCTCAAGAACGGCACTCATGCCATTGTCGCGGTCGGCACCACCGGCGAGTCGGCAACCCTTGATGTAGAAGAACACATCGCCGTCATCAAAGCCGTGGTCAAACAGGTTGCCGGTCGCATTCCGGTGATCGCCGGTACCGGCGCCAACTCGACCCGCGAAGCTGTCGAGCTGACCCGCAATGCCAAAGAAGCCGGCGCCGATGCCTGCCTGCTGGTAGTCCCGTACTACAACAAGCCGACCCAGGAAGGCCTGTACCAGCACTTCAAGCACATCGCCGAAGCGGTCGACATCCCGCAGATTCTCTACAACGTTCCTGGCCGCACCTCCTGCGACATGCAGGCCGAGACCGTGATCCGCCTGTCCACCGTGCCGAATATCATCGGCATCAAGGAAGCGACCGGCGACCTGAAACGCGCCAAGGCGATCATCGACGGTGTGAGCAAGGACTTCATCGTGCTGTCCGGCGATGATCCGACCGCAGTCGAGCTGATTCTGCTGGGCGGCAAGGGCAACATCTCCGTCACCGCCAACGTCGCCCCGCGCGAAATGGCCGACCTGTGCGAGGCCGCGCTCAAGGGCGACGCCGAGACCGCACGGGCCATCAACGAAAAACTGATGCCGCTGCACAAGGACCTGTTCATCGAAGCCAACCCGATTCCTGTGAAGTGGGCTTTGGTCGAAATGGGCCTGATGCACGAAGGCATCCGCCTGCCGCTGACCTGGCTGAGCACACCTTGTCATGAAACGTTGCGCTCGGCCCTGCGCCAGTGCAGCGTCCTGGTTTAATTGAGGAAGTACAACGCATGAAGCGAATGGCCGGACTTTCCGCACTTGCCTTGATTATCTCCAGCACCAGTGGCTGCGGATGGGTCTGGGGCCCGGAAGGTTATTTCCGTGACCGTGGTAGCGATTACCTGGAAGCGCAACAGACTGCACCGATGCAACTGCCACCGGATGTCAGCACCTCCAAGCGCCTGGATCCGCTGCTGCCGATCCCGCGCAACGTGGCCGACGACACCGCCAAGGGTGAATACATCGTTCCGCGCCCTCAACCGCTGTCGACCGTTGCCGACGCCAGCGACTACTCGCTGCAGAAGAGCGGTGATTCGCGTTGGGTCATGGCCCAGCACCCACCGGCCGAAGTCTGGCCAGTGGCGGTGCAGTACTTCCAGGACAACGGTTTCCGTCTGGATGAACAGCGCCCGCAAACCGGTGAATTCACCACTACCTGGCAGCATTCCGACGAACTGTCCGCCGCCATGGCCAAGCGCCTGAGCGCCGCCGGCGTCAGCACCGACAGCGAAACCCGCGTGCGGGTGCGCATCGAGCCAGGCGTGCAGCGCAACACCAGTGAAGTATATGTGGTCAGCGCCGAGCGTCCTGCCGGCAGCACCGCCAATGTCGATTTCACCAACCGTTCGGTCAACACTGGCCTGGACGCTGCACTGGTCGACGACATGCTCGCAAGCATGAGCCGTACCTCCGAGAAGGGTGGTTCGGTGTCGATGCTGGCTTCGCGTGATTTCGATACCCCGAGCCGTGTCAGCCTGAGTGAAGACGGCAGCGGCAACCCGGTACTGAACGTCGGTACGGACCTGGATCGTGCCTGGTCGAGCGTCGGTCGTGCGCTGGAACAGGGCGAATGGCGCGTTGAAGACATCAACCGCAGCCTGGGTCTCTACTACATCAACTTGTCCGAAAAGGCCGAGAAGAAAGACGAGAAGCCTGGTTTCTTCAGCAGCCTGTTCGGCAGCGCGCCGACCAAGGAAGAAGTTGAAGCTCGCGCCGAGCGTTATCAGGTTCGCCTGAGCAAGGTCGGCGAGAACGTTCAGGTGACCGTCGAGAAAAACATCAACACCGTTGCGCCGGCCGATGTGGCTCGCAAAGTGTTGAGCGTGATTCAGGACAACCTGGGCTGATCCAATGCGTTTTGCCGTTCTCGGCAGCGGTAGCCAAGGGAACGGCACGCTGATCGCCAGTGCTGATACGTATGTGCTGGTGGATTGTGGTTTTTCCCTGCGGGAAACCGAAAAACGCCTGTTGCGCCTGGGTGTGAACCCGGCGCAACTGAGCGCGATACTCGTAACCCACGAACATGCCGACCACGTGCATGGCGTGGGTTTGCTGTCTCGGCGCTACAATCTGCCTGTCTACCTCAGTCGCGGCACACTGCGCGGGATGCGCAAACCGATTGAACCTGCCGGTTTCGTGACCGGTGGCGAGCAACTGCAGATCGGTGCTCTGAACATCGGGGTCATTGCCGTGGCCCATGATGCGCAGGAACCGACCCAGTACGTATTCAGTGACGGTGAGCGGCGCTTCGGCCTGCTGACTGACCTGGGCTCTTACTGCGAGCGGGTGCTGGACGGTTATCGGGACCTCGATGCGTTGATGATCGAGTCCAACCATTGTCGCGACATGCTGGCCCGTGGTCATTACCCGTACTTTCTCAAGCAGCGGGTGGGCGGCGAGCTGGGACATTTGAACAACCATCAGGCGGCATTCCTGGTGGCGGAGTTGGGCTGGCAAGGCCTGCAACACCTGGTCCTGGCCCATCTGAGCAGCAAGAACAACCTGCCGCAGCTGGCCCGGCAATGTTTTGTCGACACCCTCGGGTGCGACCCGGACTGGCTGCAACTGGCCGATCAAGATTCAGGGCTCGACTGGCGCCACATCGCCTAGCCCATCTACTTAGCAAGCGGAGCCCATCATGGAAAAACGTGAAGAACTCTACCGCGGCAAAGCCAAATCGGTTTACAAGACCGACGACGCTGACCGCTTGATCCTGCTGTTTCGCAACGACACTTCGGCGTTCGACGGCAAGCGCATCGAGCAGCTCGACCGCAAAGGCATGGTGAACAACAAGTTCAACGCCTTCATCATGCAGAAACTCGAAGCGGCCGGCATTCCGACCCAGTTCGACAAGCTGCTGGCCGACAACGAAGTGCTGGTGAAAAAACTCGACATGATCCCGGTCGAGTGCGTCGTGCGTAACTACGCCGCCGGCAGCCTGGTCAAGCGTCTGGGCGTCGAGGAGGGCATGAAGCTCAACCCGTACACCTTCGAACTGTTCCTGAAGGACGACGCCAAGGGCGACCCGTTCATCAACGAATCCCACGTCGTGGCATTCGGCTGGGGCACCGCCGAGCAACTGGCGCGCATGAAAGAACTGTCGCTCAAGGTCAACGAAGTCCTGAGCAAACTGTTCGACGACGCCGGCCTGCTGCTGGTGGACTTCAAACTTGAATTCGGCGTGTTCAGCGACGGCTCCATCGTCCTGGGCGACGAGTTCAGCCCGGACGGCTGCCGTCTGTGGGACAAGGACACCAAGAAGAAGATGGACAAGGACCGCTTCCGCCAGGGCCTCGGTGACGTCATCGAAGCCTACGAAGAAGTCGCCAACCGTCTGGGCGTACCGCTTTAATCGACGCAAGCATCTGATAGCACGGAGAAATTTTCGAAAGAGGGTTTGCTTTCGGTAAAAGTGTTGTTATGATGCGCGCCGTTGGAGAGATGCCAGAGTGGCCGAATGGGACGGATTCGAAATCCGTTGTACCTTCACCGGTACCTAGGGTTCGAATCCCTATCTCTCCGCCATACATAGAAAAAGCCCCGTAGATGAAAATCTACGGGGCTTTTTCGTTTGCGCTTGGAAAGCGTGTTTTGCTAGTAGAGCCGTTCAGATCGTTTTTGTCCGCGTAGGGAAAATAAATCTGCCGCCGCTGTAGTCATGAATTATAGGAGGGGGCTCTTGCTGCCGGTGCGCCAAGAGATCCAAGCGGGGGGGCGGAAGCCGGGAAGTGATGAGTCACAATTACTCGGCCCGTTGGAGCAGTTATGGAAAATTAGCTGTAGCTAATCGAATGTTTGTTTTCGACTAGAAGCGAAGTGTCGAGATGAGAGCTGAGAGCGGCAAACGACGCTGATTTTTTCGGGTAACATTACCGTTTATCTCTTGCTCGAGGAATGAGCTTGCCAGCATTTCACGTGGACTCCATCCAACATTGGGAGCCCTTCGAGCATGATGGGGTGTCATATGACCTGGGCCATTTAGATAGCCATGAAGTCCTTTTCCAAAAGGAGGAGGGTAGGGAGGCAATCCGCTTCGTGGTCACCTATGGTTTGCACTGTTTCACCAAAAACGACACCGAGCATAATATTCCACTCGAATACCCCGATGGTCGCGAAAGTCAGTTGGTCTGCCTTGAGCGCTATGAAGCTTCGAAGCAGCTGAGGGGGATGTTAGAAAAACTTGCGGGCGCCACGGTCTACCAGACCCAAGGCGAAAGCTTTTTCACTTTGGACGTGATGAATAATGCGAGCGGTGAAGTGGAGCCATTCAAAATTTGCATGGCTATCTTTCGTGAGCATCGGGTGTTGCGTATACATGTGACCAGCGCGTTCTTTGTGCGGATGGGTGAAGGTTCGCCCGGTGTACCGGTCAGGAAGAAGGGCTTCAGTATTTTTAAAGTGGCTGCTGACACAAGAGCTAAGCCGAAAGGGCAATGTCCGAAAGAAGTCCGGAACAGACGCAAGGCATAAAATGGGGCATCCAGAAACGGCGAATCCCTCTCTAGGAGGGATTCTCAGCCGTCGATGTGCATGCATCTCGACGGGGCAGGTCGTTCTTGCGTCGCGCTCGGCGAACTGGTTTCCCAGTAACGGGGTGCGATCCTTTCGGATCCCTGTAACCACCCTGTGGTACACGACTAAGTCGCAAGCTAATGATAGAGAATCCATCATAACTATGTCAACAAAGCCGAATAACTGACCGAAGTCCTGAAGAGAATTGCACTCCCGAAAGCGCTGATTGCCATATGGGAGGCATCATGAATGCGAATTGATGGCAGCAGCCAAAATAATGGCGTAAGATTAATTTAGAATGGGTATTGACAATAAATTGGCTCTAGGTATGCTGAGGCAACCGCCGCATCGCGGCGGTTGCCTCAGCATACCTAGAGCGAAAAGCAGTTGACGTATCTGTCAACTCGACCTATTCTCCGCGCATCCCGCCCAAGGCTGTAAGCCGTCCAAACCATCCAGGACGTGCCGAACCCTTGGGCGTTTTGCTATCTGGAGGAAAGTCATGCCCACAGCGGTTTTGGTTGACGGCGCCTACTTCATAAAGCGTTTTCGAAGGATCGAGCCTCAAAATGCTTACAGTGCGGAACGAGCCGCAGATCTTGTTCATCGATGGGCTACAGCCCATTTAAGCAAAATGATACCCCGCCTAAACGGCCAAGCCCACGATCAACAGCAGCGCCATAGAAGAGAGCTTTACCGCATTTTTTTCTATGACTGCCCTCCGTTAGATACCAAACAACACAATCCGATTTCTAAGAAAGCTGTCGACTTCTCTAAGTCAAAGGAAGCTTTGTTCCGAAAGGAATTACACTCCCGACTTCGGAGTAAGCGTAAGGTCGCGTTACGACTTGGTCACCTGTCGAAGGACGTCAAATGGACGATAAAGCCTGCGAAAATTGCAGATCTTTTGAAGGGTGTAATTCAGATAGCTGATCTGACTGAAAATGATGTCAGTATGGATACGCGACAAAAAGGCGTTGATATGAGGATCGGGGTTGATGTCGCGTCCTTATCGTTCAAAAAACAGGTGGACCAAATAGTTCTTTTTGCTGGCGACGCAGACTTCGTTCCCGCTGCAAAAATGGCTCGCCGTGAGGGTATAGATTTTATTCTCGATCCAATGTGGCAAAGTATTCCAGATGGGCTGATGGAGCATATCGACGGACTGCGTTCTACCTGCCCTAAGCCACCTCGAATGAATGGTGAGTAAGTTTTGCATGCCGGGGTTTGGGCAGATTTATTATGACTCTGGCGCCAAGGATGGTTTCCTTCTCTTTCCATGTCATTGCTATTGAAAGCCCCGTAGCTGAGCCGCAGCGGGGCTTTTTCGTTTTTTGCTGGATGATTGATCAGTGAAGTAATCGTTATTTTTCTCTGCTCAGCGTTCTGGCTGGGCTCGGCGAAACCACCTTCATCACATCATCAATAACCGCCTTCCCCATCTCCGTCAGGAAATGCGCAGCCCAGGCATATCGATCGGTTTCTCGAATAAACGCTGCATCCTCTGCAAGCGCTTTGGCAAGGGCCAACAGGTCGGAGGCTTGTGACAACGCTTCGCTAATGGGGACGCCAGCGCTAACGCTGAATAGTGGATTGTCCGAGCAGTAGAGAAACGGTGTGGAGCCGACGGTTTTTTCTTCTGCTTTGTCAGTCATTCTTCACCTCCGTATGCGCTCGACATGAAGAGAGGTAAAGCGGGGAGGAGAGGCTTTCGTAATCGGTTGCTGGTGTGCATTTTTCAATTCCCTTGATTTTTGAGCTGCCGCATCCGATACCAAGCGAATGGGGTGGCAGCTATGCGCGGGTTGGTAAACCGGGGAATCAAGGAAACCGGCACGGCCGAAGCCGTCCCACGCACAGCCGCCATAAAACAGAATTACAGACGAACATCGGCCGTAATTGTATGGGGACGCTGGTGCGCCTTATTCCGTCGGGTTACCAAGCCCGGCCGCTGAATGTGCAGCGACGTCTTGAGAATATCCCGCCGAAAGAAAGGCCAACAAGGCAGCAACCGGCCGTAATGCACAGCTACAGCCCATTCACACGCAACTCGCGGATTCTGCCTACAAGCTCGTTTTGAGTCACCTGATTATTCTTGTCGGCGTGATGCTCAAACCCGATAGCGACGAGGAAGTACCCTATGAACGTGATGGGCTACAACGGCTTCAGCGCCCGCGTTGAGTACAGCGACGAGGATGGTCTGTTTATCGGTCATATCGCGGGAATAAGGGATGTCGTGGGGTTTCATGGCGAGTCGATCAACGAACTCCGCAAGTCATTTGAAGAAGCCGTCAGAGACTATCTGGAAACCTGCGCCCGACTTGGGGCGAATAAACGAAAGCCCCGTAGATGAAAAGCTGCGGGGCTTTTTCGTTTCCGATCCAACGCAATTCGATACCCCCAACTACTTCTGCCCCAAACCCACCACTTCCCAACTATCATCCGGATCAAACCGCTTCATCGCCTTCGCCACTTTCTCTCCATTCGGCCCGAGGTCCTTCTGAAACACCTGGCCCTCATGGCTGATCATGAAGCTCATCACCCCGGTGTCGGCATACTTCGCAGGCCAGGCGATCAAGGCGAATCCGCGACTCATCTTGTCTCCAATCAGATAGCTGTAAGCGCCGCCCGGGGCTGACGGGCCTTGGGCGTCGAGGATGCGGAAGTGGTAGCCGTGCCAGTCTTCGTCGTTGATGGCCTGGCCAAAGGCAGGGCCGAGGGGGCTGATCTGGTTGGTGTCGTCTTCTGGCCAATAGAGGCCGTCGTGTTTGCCGGGGGAGCTGAAGATTTTCTGTGCGTATTCGAGGGCGCCGTCGCCGTCGCGGTCTTCCGAGGCGTAGTCCATTTGCGCATCGTGGTAGGCCAGCGCCGATTGCACTGCCGCCAGTTCGTTGCGGCCGATGCGGCGGGCACGGATTTCGGCCTTTGCGGCGTTCATGTCGAAGCGCCAGCCGGTTTTGTCTTTGATGAGCGGGATGGGCAGCGTCCAGTGATCGGGCCCGACGGAGAGCACGGCCTTGCTGTCGCCTGTCTTTTCCAGCGTGTGCTGTTCGCGGTATTGCTGCAGGAAGGCATCGACATCGCTGCGCTGCACGCCTTCACGGGGAATGAAGCTGTGCCATTCCTCGCCCAGCAGTTCGGTCAGGCGTTTTTGGTCGGCGTGTTGCGTACCGAGGGCTTCGACGAAGGCGTCAGCGGCTTTTTCCGGGGTTGGAAATACTTGCTGGGCCGAGACGAAGGTCGAGAATGCGAGGCCGGCAGCGAGGGTCAGGCAGCTCCTGACCAGAGAATGAATGTTCATCGGCGGCCACCTCCTCTCTGACGCATGCCCCCGCCGGATGGCCGGCTGATCTGATGTCCGGCGGCGCGGGAGGTGTTGGGACGTTGCGCGGAAATCTGGCTGGCCCGGCCGCGATCAGCCTGGACTCGGGTCTGCGACGGGGAGCGCGCGCCAGCGAAAGCGTTGTTCCGCGCACTACCCGCTGCAGGTCGGGCCTGGGACGCACGGTTGTCACGTTGATTAACGCCCGGCTGGCGCGCCTCCCGCGTGTTGGCTTGAGCGCGGTCGGCGGCTCTGGGTCTGTCCGCACCGCCCTGCATCCGGTTGCCGGCATTGGCAGATTGCGCTTCGCGGACTTGATTGCGGGCTTCCCGATTGCTGGTGGCGGGGCGTTCAAAACCGGCTTTGTCCATCGAACTGCGCGCCCGTTCCCGAGCCTGCGCCCGCTGCGCGTTGTCGCCGCGATAGGCGTCACGCTGAGCCGCACCGTCCAGCTGCCGGCCATACCGGGCGCGGCTGCGGTTGTCACGATAGGGCACGCCATCGCGATGCACGGTGTTGTGCTGCCACTTGTTCTGGTTGTTGGTGATGCGGTTATTGCCGTTGATATTGTTGTAACGGTTCACATCGATGTCGATGTCGTTATTGCCCCAGTCGCAGTCGCCCCACAACGACGCGACGACCGCCACGCCCGTACCGAAAGCCAATCCTGCCACCAGTGCCTGACCCGGGTAGTAAGCGGGCGGCGGCGGGTAATACACCGGCGGCGAGGCCGGATAAGGCCAGGTGCCGTAAGTGGTCGTCGGGTTATAGGTCGGGACGTAGACCACCTGCGGATCGGCGGGCTGAATGATGATGGTCGTGTTGTCGGCCGGTTTGGTTGTCCCGGCAGAGATGGGCGGCGTTACGTTCTGCACGGTCACATTCTGATATTGATTGCTCTGCAGATTGCCCGCCGCCTGAGCCTGACGCCGCAAACGCTGAACGCCCGCCATGAGTTCGTCAGGCTGAGCCAGAAAGGCATCCCCCAGACGTTGCACCCAGACCGGATCCTGCCCCAGTGTCGCCAAAACCTGCGGAAACGCCACCAACGCCTGCACGCTCGGATCCCACGTCTGGCTGGCTACTCGCTTGACTGCGTCATCGCCCTTGGCGTCCGGATGGGCCTTGGACCAGGCTGCGGCTTCGGCGACTTCTCCCGGATAGGTGGTGGCCATCAGCACTTGAGCGAGCAGTGGATCGGGATACAGGGCAATCGACGCGAGCATCTGATCGAGCTGTTCCGTGGTAAACACGGCATCTTTGGTCGCAGCGCTGGCAGCTGCCGGGGCCGCAGGCGCATCGGCGGCCTGCAACAAGAGCGGTGCAACGCTCAAGGCGAGCAGGAGCGACGCGGCACGCAAGAGCGAACTGTGCATGACCTTTTCCCCACATCCAAATGGCAGGTTTGCAACACGCGAGGCATCAACGGCCAACATCGGACGCTGCGCCGTGAAGGAGGATGGTTGGCGATTGGCGTTCCGTCAAAAACTGCACAGGCTTTTTCGAAATAAGCACGTTGTCTGTGACTTACTGCACGTTTCCTTGCGTTTTGCGATAAATGACTAAACTTTCCGGTTCCAGGTCATGCATTGCCAACGAGCCTGGCTGTCGTTCCAACCCGAGAGGTCTGGTCATGGCAAAGGGAAAGAAGAAAGACTCGCCCCGAGAAAAAACTGACGAACATACAAAACTGTCAAACAAGGACTACCTTGCCGAGCTGCGCCGTTTGCATATCGAACTGGTGAAAATGCAGGAATGGGTAAAGGCCGAAGGCATCAAGATCTGCATCATCTTCGAAGGCCGTGACGGTGCGGGCAAGGGCGGTACCATCAAGGCGCTCACCGAACGGGTCAGCCCGCGGGTCTTTCGCGTCATCGCGTTGCCGGCCCCGACCGATCGAGAGAAGAGCCAGATGTATATGCAGCGTTATCTGCCACATTTGCCGGCGGCCGGCGAAGTGGTGATCTTCGACCGCAGTTGGTACAACCGCGCCGGCGTCGAGCGGGTGATGGGCTTTTGCACGGACAAACAGGTCGACAAGTTTCTCAAGACCGTGCCGCTGGTGGAGCGCGCAGTTGTCGGTTCGGGGGTGATCCTGCTCAAGTACTGGCTGAATGTCAGCCAGGAAGAACAGACCCGGCGCCTGGAGGCGCGCATTGTCGACGGGCGCAAGATCTGGAAACTGTCGCCGATGGATCTCAAGTCCTACAGCCGCTGGTATGACTACTCCCGGGCGCGGGACGACATGATCGAAGCGACCGACACCGATTACGCACCGTGGCTGGTGGCCAACTCGAACGACAAGCGTCGGGCGCGGCTCAATATCATCTCCGACCTACTCAGTCGCATTCCCTACAAAGAAGTGCCGCGAGAGAAGGTGACTTTGCCCAAGCGGCAGAAACCGGGGGGATACAAAGAGTCGGATTATCCCTTCAGGCACATTCCCGAAAGGTTCTGAAGCAACTTCAGAAGTCGCCGGAGCTGCCAACTCAGGCAGCCCGGCGTCCTGGACAGTCCTCAGATCTCCTTGACCGGGGTCTCTTCCTGCACACCCTTGATCAACTCGATCACATGCAGACAATCCGCCTTGTTCACATACGATTCGCCACTGGCGACCGTCTCGTGGTTGCCTGCCCGTAGCCGCCAGCGCCATTGGCCCTTGCCGGTGCTCGGGGTGCCCTTGGATTGCCTGTAAATCTCGAAATACATTCAGTTCGCTCCATGCGATTTATGTGCGACAACCTGTGTGACGCCTCGACGCAAGCCTAGCGGAGCGCGGTTTTTTGGCTATCGGGGATTTGTTTCCAATCGTTCGTGAATGTTTCTGGAAGGCGCGGGCCAGAGCGCAGGGATCGCCCTCCGGATTGGCCGGAACGCCGTCGTTTCACCCTTGCATGACATTTCGGGCTGCTGCTTAATACGGTGCGGCTCATGGCGTCGAACAGCGTTCGGCGACCGACAATCACTATAAAAAAAGAGCAGTCCATTGACCCACTCGAATGGAACGCAGCACGCGGGCCCGGTGAAGTTGTCGCTGGTGGTTCCCGTGTTCAACGAAGAGGACAGCCTCGACGGCTTCCTCCTGCGCATTCGTCACGTATTCGAGCAAGAGGCGCTAATCAACCTGGAACTGGTGTTCGTCAACGACGGCAGTTCCGATACGACGCTGGAGCGTCTCCTGAACTGCCAGCAGAGCGATTCACGCATCCGCATCGTTGATCTGAGCCGCAATTTCGGCAAGGAAGCGGCGCTGTCCGCCGGTTTGCAGATCGCCACCGGGCAGATCGTGGTGCCGATCGATGTCGATCTGCAGGACCCTCCCGAGGTGATCTTGCAGATGATCGAGCGTTGGCGAGAAGGCTTCGAAGTGGTACTGGGGCATCGTCTCAGCCGGCGCAACGACACCTGGGCCAAGCAGACCTCCGCCAACTGGTTCTACCGCCTGCACAACCGGATTGCCGATCAGCCGTTGCCGGAGAATGTCGGCGATTTTCGCTTGATGGATCGCTGTGTGGTCGATGCATTGCTCACCTTGCCGGAATCGCGGCGTTTCATGAAGGGCCTGTTCGCCTGGGTCGGTTTCCGCACCACGCAAGTCGAATACGAGCGCCCGGAGCGGGCGGCGGGGCAGACCAAGTTCAATGGCTGGCGACTGTGGAATTTTGCGCTGGAAGGCATCACCAGTTTCAGCACCGAACCGCTGCGGATCTGGACATATCTGGGAGCGATGGTGTCGCTGGTGTCGTTCGCCTTTGCCATGTTCATCGTGGTGCGCACGCTACTGTACGGTGTCGATCTGCCGGGTTATGCGTCGCTGATGGTGGCCGTGACATTCCTCGGTGGCCTGCAACTGATCGGCATTGGCGTACTCGGTGAATACCTGGGGCGCACTTACATTGAAGCCAAGCGCCGACCGGTCTTTCTGGTGCGCCGCGTTTACGATCCCAAGGACTGACCGATGGACCTCAAGGAAACCGACATCCTCGGCGACAGCATCGGCCAGCATTGGTATTACTGCTCCAAAGCGGCTGCGACCCGGCGCTTGCTGGGTGAAGCGCCGATCAAGCGAATCCTCGATGTCGGTGCCGGTTCAGGCTTCTTTTCCCACCATTTATTGACCCACACGGCGGCGCGCGAAGCGTGGTGCGTGGACATCAGTTACCCGGCCGATTCGAGCGCCACCACTGCCGGCAAACCCGTGCATTACCGTCGCTCGATCGACAGCGTGGACGCTGATCTGGTGTTACTGATGGATGTGCTGGAACACGTCGATGACGACCTCGGCCTGCTCAAGTCCTACGTCGAAAAAGTGCCGTCCGGCAGCCGTTTTTTGATGACCGTGCCGGCGTTCCAGTTCATGTGGAGCGGGCATGATGATTTTCTCGAACACAAACGTCGCTATACCCTGGGGCAATTCGAGGCTCTGGCGGGTAAGGCCGGATTGGCGGTAGAGCGGGGCGCTTATTACTTCGGAGCGGTGTTCCCGATTGCGCTGGCGTCGCGCCTGATACCCGGCGGCGCTCGGGGTTCGGCACCGCGTTCGCAGCTGAAAAAACATCATCCGCTGGTCAATACGCTGCTGAAAACCCTGTGCAGTCTCGAGCTGCCGTTGATGGGCATGAATCGCCTCGCCGGTTTGAGCGTGTTCGTGCTGGCGCGCAAACCGTGACGGCCGCCGAAAAGTCCCCGTTGATCCAGCGAGGTCTGCGTTTCGCCGTGACCGGTCTGTTCGTCACCGCGCTGCATGCGCTGGTGGCGGTGCTGTTCATCAATTTCGTCAGCCACCAGCCGCCTCTGGCGAACGGCGTGGCCTTTATCGTGGCGACGGTGGTGTCCTATGTGATCAACACCACCTGGAGTTTTTCTGCCCGACTGCACGGCAAAACCCTGCTGCGTTTCATGCTGGTTTCGGCGGGCGGCTTTCTGTTGGCGATGTTCGTGGCCTGGGCGGCGCAGATGGCCGGGCTGCACTATCTCGCCGGAATCGTTGCCGTGGCGCTGACGATTCCGGCATTCACCTTTGTACTGCACAACTTCTGGACATATCGATGACGGATTCACGGGAGCACCCGGCACTTTCCCTGCTGCCATTGTTCTCGGGTGTTCTGGTGTTTTTTCTGGTGGTCGGACCGCAAGCGCTGAACCCGCAAAACTTTGGCTGGCTGGAGCAGGGCGATCCGGCCACGCATTATTTGGGCTGGGCGTTTTTCCGGCATGCGCCCTGGACATTTCCGCTCGGGCTCAATCCGTCTTACGGCCTGGAACTGGGCAGCGCAATCATTTTTTCCGACTCCAACCCACTGCTGGCGCTGTTGTTCAAGACGTTCAGTGGCTGGTTGCCGGAGACCTTCCAGTATTTTGGTTTGTGGCTGCTGACCTGTTGTGTCCTGCAAGCCTGGTTTGGCTGGAAACTGCTGGGGCTGATGACGCCCCACCCCGTGATTCGCCTTCTGGGTGCAGGGTTGCTGGCGTTTTCGCCGGTGATGTTTTTTCGCCTGGTGGGGCACCTTTCCCTGGCGGGCCATTTCCTGATTCTGGCGGCGCTGTACCTGGTGTTGCTGCCGGATCTGCAACGTCGTCGCCTGGCGTGGGGCACGTTGCTGGCGGTGACGGCCGGGGTGCATGCCTATCTGCTGGCCATGGTTGCGCTGATCTGGCTGGCGGACCTGCTGGGCAAGACATTCAGTCGGTCATTGACCCGGGGGCAAGGGCTGATCGAGGGCGGCGTGCTTTTCGCCTTGGTGAGTGTGTGCTGCTGGCAGGCCGGTTACTTCAGCATTGCCGATGGCGCGGCAGCCAGTGGTTTTGGTTTGTACCGGATGAATCTGCTGTCGCCCGCCGACCCGGCAGGCTGGTCCCGTCTCCTTCCCGGTCTGCCGAAAGAGGAGGGGGATTACGAAGGTTTCAACTACTTCGGCCTGGGTGTTCTGTTGCTGGTGCCGCCGGCTTTTTTTGCCTGGCTGCGAAACCGGCGACTCTTGAACGATGAATTGCGTGCTCGTCCATGGCTGCTGGTGGCCATGCTCGGTTTATGGCTGTTCGCGCTGTCGAACCGAATAGGCATAGGCTCGTTGACGTTCGAGTATCCGCTACCCGATCGAATCATCGCCTTGGCCAGTATTTTTCGTGCCTCGGGTCGGATGTTCTGGCCGGTGTTGTATGCCTGCGTCCTGACCATGATTTTTCTGGTGGTACGCGGTTACCGGCCACGCATCGCCATCGGTCTGCTGGCCGCCGCATTGTTGATCCAGGTGGCCGACACCCGAGATGGCTGGATGGCCACCAGACAGGGAAAAATGCTGGCGCCTTCATCGGTCTGGAGCAGTCCGATGACTGATCCCTTCTGGGCCAGTGCTGCTGCGCGTTACGCCAATGTGCGCAGCCTGATGCCGCAGAACCAGAGTGATCGCTGGCAGATGATCGCCGGTTTCGCAGCGACCCACGGGATGAAAACCGATGCAGTGTATCTGGGACGCATGAGCACTTCGGCGCTGGCGCAAGCACAGCAGAAAGCACGCGCGATGCTCGATTCGGGGCAATACGACGCTGACTCTTTGTACCTGCTGGACGACGATGCTCTGGTCGATGCCGCACGGAGCATCAACAGTGAAACCGATCTGCTGACGCGCGTGGACGGGGTGGCGGTGCTGGCGCCAGGCTGGAAGCGCTGCAGTGAGTGCCTGCAGGTGCCTGATGAAGGGCAACAGATTTTGCTCGCGCCCCTCACTGGTCCAGGGCAAACACTGACCTTCAATTATCGCAATCGACAACTGGTCAGCGGCTGGTCGAAGCCGGAAAACTGGGGGACGTGGACAGAAGGGCGACAGGCGAAAATCCAATTGCGGGTGCAGCCGCCGGCGCGTTCGATCGTGATCGACGCGCTGGCTTTCATCTCGCCTGGGCACCCCGGCCAGCGGGTGATCGTCAGTCTGAATGACCAACAGGTACTGGAGACCCGTTTGACGCAGTTTCAAGGCAATCGCCTGGAAATCCCGATCAGCGCCCAGCTCAGCCAGCGCCTCGGGAACGATGACCGGGTCGATATCGAATTGCAGCTGCCGGATGCCGTCAGCCCTCGACAGCTGGGTATCAACGACGATTCGCGGATCATGGGCCTGGGGCTGAAGACGTTGACGGTGCAATGACACGTCGTTTCGATGGACGCCGCCCCCGCGGCCTTTCTACACTGCCGCAATCTGGGGATCGGGGGGCAATGGATGAACCGCAATGAATTACGCAAGGCCGACATCAACCTGATGGTGGTGTTCGAAACCTTGATGCTCGAACGCAACGTGACCCGGGCCGCCGAGAAGCTGTTTCTCGGCCAGCCGACCATCAGCTCGGCGCTCAACCGACTGCGCACCATGCTTAACGATCCGTTGTTCATCCGCGTCGGCCATCGCATGGAGCCGACCGCCCGTGCCGAAGACATCTATCGCCATCTCAAGCCTGCGCTCGACTCGTTGTCGGTGGCCCTTAGCCTGACCCGGGATTTCGATCCTGCCGTCAGCACCATGACCTTTCGCATCGGTCTGTCGGATGACGTCGAATTCGGTCTTTTACCGCCGCTGTTGCGCGCCTTGCGCCAAGAAGCACCGAGCGTGGTATTCGTGGTGCAACACGTCGATTACTGGCGGATTCCCGATCTTCTGGCGGCGGGCGACATCACCGTCGGCATCAGCCAGACCCGCGGCTTGCCGGCCAATGCCAAGCGCAAGCTGTTGCGACACATCCAACCGAGCATCCTGCGTGCCGACAAGTCCGACACGCCGCTGACCCTCGACGAATATTGCGCACGACCCCATGTGCTGGTTTCCCACACTGCCAATGTCAGTGGCTACGCCGATGAATGGCTGGCGGACATCGGTCGCACCCGTCAGGTGGTCCTGTCGGTGCCGCAGTACAGTTCGTTGCCAGCGCTGCTGGCCGGCACCGATCTGATCGCCAGCCTGCCGGATTACACCGCCGACGCCATGGCCGCTTCCGGGTTCTTGTTCAAGGAGCCGTTCCCGTTCAAGACCCCGACCCTCGACCTGTCGATGGTCTGGCTCAGCCACGTCGACAGCGACCCGGCCGAGCGCTGGTTGCGTTCGCGGCTGGAGCAGTTCATGAGTGAGCGTCCGGTGATGTCGTCGTTGGCGTGAGTCAGGCGTTGCTGTGATATATGTACGACCTTTCCGCCGAACCACTGGAGCACCGAGATGCCACACTTGCACCTGGAATACACCGCCAACCTGCCGCTACTGAACGCCGATGTGGCGTTGATCCGGCTCAACAACACGCTGGTGGGTTCCGGTCAGTTCGCGGCGGAATTCGATATCAAGAGCCGTGCGCTCAAGGTTGAAACCTTCAAGGTCGGCACTGCCATGAACGAGCGCGCCTTTGTCGCGGTGAGGCTGGCGCTGCTCAGCGGTCGTTCCCCGGAGATCAAGAAACAACTCTCGCAAAACCTGTTGGCGGTGCTGCAGGACCTGTGCGAATGGCCGGTCGGTGTCGAAGTGCAGTTGAGCGTGGAACTGCTCGATATCGACCGCGAGTCCTACAGCAAAGTCGCCATCGGCGTGTAGGACTCAGGCTGCCTCCAGCTCCGCGCAGGTCTTGATGACCTGCTCGCGCAGCCAGAGGTTGGCACTGTCCTGATCGACGTTGTGGCACCACTGCATGTCGAGGGTGAACCCAGGCAGGCCGTTCGGTGCCTCGCAGTGATTGAACACCGCGTCGTTGGTCAGCAAACGCTGAATGCGCCGGGGCAGGGTCAGGATGAAATCGGTGCCGGTGATCATCTTCAACGCTGCGCTGTAACTGTTGGAGCGGGCGACGATCTGGCGTTTCTGCGCCTGCCGCGCCAGCCAGCCATCGACCATGTTGGTGGTCGACGTCCACGGCGTCGGGAACACATGCCGGCGTTCGGTGAAGGCTTGCAGGCTCAGGCGCGGCTCCAGCGGCGTGGCGCGTTTGTCGAAGACGCAGACCAGGTCATCTTCCAGCAACATCCTTGATTTCAGGTCGGCGTGGCTGCGATGGAAGTGCGGGCCGAAACAGATCACCAGATCGAGGCTGCCGTCGCGCAATTCTTCGACCGGCACGTCGGTTTCGAACTTGTGCATGTTGACCATCACCGGCAAGTCATCGAAGTCAAAGCGCTTCAACATCCGTGGCAGGATCAGTTGCTCGAAGTATTCCGGGGCGCAGATGTTGAAGGTCACCGGTTGCGCCATCGGGTCGAAGGTCGGAGCGCCGGCGTGGCAGAGGTTGATGCTTTCGAGGATTTTCTGCACATGGCCGTACATGCTGCTGGCCTTGTAGGTCGGGCGCATGCCCGTGCGGGTGTTGACGAACAATTCGTCTTCGAAGCTGGTGCGCAGTTTTTTCAGGCAGTAACTGACGGTGGACTGGCTGACGAACAGCGCCTCCGACACGTCGGTGACGCTGCTTTGCTCATACACGGCGACAAACACCATGAGATCCTGCATGTCGAGCTTTCTAAGCAAGTTACTGTTCAGCATCCGTTCTGTCTCGCTGTGCTCCTTGCGCCGAATCCGCGCAAACGTGTGCGCATGATCGTAACGGAACGATGGTGCCAGGAGAAAGCCCTGTAGGACTTTTCACGGTCAGTTGTGGGACAGAAAGTTTTAGTAACACGACGTACACCATCAAACCCGGAAAAGGTGGCCAGAAGCCTTTATCCAGACGGGTCGGCCTGCCATTCGCCCGATCAGCCCATGTGCCGGGCGTAATGCCGTGGGTTGAAACGCAGCACCATCAGCAGCATGAGCGTCATCACTGCCGTCAGTGACCACCACGCCCACTCGAAGCTGCCCAGTCGATCGCGAACCATGCCGGCCATCAGCGGCGACAGCCCGGCAATCAGGTAACCGATGCCTTGTACGAACGCGGTCAGCCCGCCGGCACGTTTTGGTTCGTCGAGGTGATCGAGGGACACGATCAGGCTCATCGGGAACAGCCCGCCGATGCCGAGTCCAAGCAGGCAGGGCCACAACAGGCTCAGATGCTGCGGGCTGAGAATCAGGCCAAGGAATCCGGCGATGATCAGGCCGAGCAGGGCGCCAAGCACCAGACGTCGGTCACGGCTGCGATTGGCAATGGCCGGCACCACCAGCCCGGAAATCACCTCCATGGCCGTCAGAAAACCCAGCATCAGGCCGGCGTTTTGTTCGCTCCAGCCCTTTTCCACGTAGTACGGCGCCAGCCAGGCGAGCACGCAGGTGTAGGACGCGGTGCCGAGCCCGAAGAAGATCGCGAGCAGCCAGGCGCGGGAATTCGTGAAGAAGGATTTTCTGACGACGGTCCGGATGGTGTCCGTTGACGTAGCGCGGGTTGCCCACCACACAGGAATGGCGAGCAGTGCCAAAACCGCCCAGACCGCCAGTCCCGCCCGCCAGTTGCCGGTCTGCATCAGCACCCACGGTGCGAACGAAGCGGCCAGCGCCGCGCCGCCCATGATCGAAGTGACGTAAAGGCCCATGCACAGCGCCACGTTGTCGGGAAACCGCGATTTGATCAGCGCGGGCATCAAGGCTTGGATCAGTGCAATGCCGATCCCGGCCAGTATGGCGCTGGCGATCAATCCGCCCGCCGAGTCGAGAAACAGCCGTGAGAGCGTCGCCACGCCGATGATCAACAACGACAGCAGCACCGTGCGCTGTTCACCGAGGCGCTGGCTGACCGCCATGCCGAAGAACATCGCCAGCCCCATCGCCATCACCGGCAGCAGGGTCAGCAACGCTGCGAGACTGAAACTGAGCGCCATATCGCCGCGAATGGCCGAGAGCAATGGCCCGACTGCCGCCATCGATGGGCGCAGGTTGAGGGCGACCAGGATGATGCCGAGCATCAGCCAGACAGCGGGGCGGGCGGTGGCGCGAACGTTTTCCATCTTCAGACCTTTGAACCGTAGGCGGTCGATTAGGCGGGCAGGCGAGCGGGGCGGCAAATCAGAAAGTCAGGGTCGCTATCGAGAAAATCGATACGGCACCTCGTCGCCTGCGACTGAACCACAGCTGAACCATTCTCAAATACACCGAAAGTTTCATGGTTATTTCATGGGCCAACTAATCGTTGGCTTCTTTTTCACAAAAAATTGATGGTTGCCTGCTTAAAGTTTGTGTGGTCTGAGTCAATGAAATTTTCACAATTGACGACGGCACTTCTTTCAAGGAAATAGCCCCTCGCCATGTTCAAGTTAAAAGCCGTGCGCCCGGAATGGGTGACGTTGTTTGCCAGCGCCTTTCTTTTGACCGGATTCAATTTCGTTCTCTGGCAGCACCTGTTCGATATCACCGCTGCGGACGGCAAAGGCATTGCCATGCGCATTGCGTTCGGGGTGATGATCTTCGCGGCGTACAACATCGTGCTGACGTTGCTGGCGTTTCGACCCGTGTTGAAACCCGTGTTGACGTTGTTGTTTATGGTCAGCGCTGGCGT
This sequence comes from Pseudomonas sp. 9.2(2024), assembly GCF_039695385.1. Taxonomy (NCBI): domain Bacteria; kingdom Pseudomonadati; phylum Pseudomonadota; class Gammaproteobacteria; order Pseudomonadales; family Pseudomonadaceae; genus Pseudomonas; species Pseudomonas sp. 9.2(2024). The sequence goes on from NZ_CP155585.1 coordinate 1,812,651, forward strand.
GGCTTATTTCATGAGCCAATACGGTGTAATGATCGATGCCGGCATGTTTCGCAACTTTGCCGAAACCAATGCCACTGAAGTGCGCGATCTGCTGTCTTTGAAGTTGCTCGCTTATATCGTTTTTCTGGGTGTCTTGCCGTCCTGGTTGTTGTGGAAAGTTCCAGTCAACTATCGTCGCTGGCATCGCGAGTTATTAAGCAAAGTTGTGGTGAGTGTCGCGTCGGTCGCGGTCATTGGCGGCGTTGCGCTGGCCAATTATCAAGGGCTGTCGTCGCTGTTTCGCAATCACCACGAAATTCGCTTGATGCTGGTGCCGAGCAACTACATCGGCGCCTCGGCCGGTTATCTGCGTGAACAGGTGGCTTCGGCGCAGCAACCGTTCGTCACGATCGGCGATGACGCCCAGCGCAACGTCGCCGTGCAGAATCATCCGCGCAAATCCCTGACGGTGCTGGTGGTGGGGGAAAGTGCCCGGGCGGAAAACTTCGGCATCCTCGGTTATGGCCGCGACACCACGCCGAAACTGGACAAGGAAGCCGGCCTGATCGCCTTTACCGACGTGCATTCCTGCGGCACGGAAACCGCCGTGTCGGTGCCGTGCATGTTCTCCAACATGGGCCGCAAGGATTACGACGCCAGCAAGGCGAAGAATGAGGAAGGGCTGCTGGACGTGCTCAAGCGTGCCGGGATCGACGTGATCTGGCGCGACAACCAGTCCGGCTGCAAGGGCACCTGCGATCGCGTTACCCTGCAGGACGTCAGCAACCTCAAGGATCCGGCGCTGTGCACCAACAGCGAATGCCGCGATGAAATCCTGTTGCAGGGCCTGCAAAGCTTTATCGATCACCTGGACAAGGACACCGTCCTGGTCCTGCACCAGATGGGCAGCCACGGCCCGGAATACTTCAAACGCTATCCGAAGGAATATGAGCACTTCACCCCGGTGTGTGAAAGCAACGCGCTGAACAATTGCAGCCGCGAAAGCATCGTCAACGGTTATGACAACACGCTGGTGTACACCGACCATGTGCTGTCGAGCCTGATCGATGTGCTGCGCAGCAATCAGGACAAGGTCGATACCGCCATGCTGTACCTGTCCGATCACGGCGAATCCCTGGGCGAGTACAACCTGTTCCTCCACGGCACGCCGTACATGCTGGCGCCGGAGCAACAGAAACACGTGGCGATGCTGGCGTGGTTCTCCGACAGCTATCAGAAGTCCTACTCGGTCGACACCCATTGCCTGCAAATGAGCCGCGACAAGCCATTGAGTCAGGACAACCTGTTTCACTCGATGCTCGGTCTGCTGGAAGTGCAGAGCAAGGTCTACCAGCCGGATCTGGACATGTTTGCCGGCTGCCGGGGCGCGGTGATCGACGGGGTGCTGGCCAAGGACTGAGCCGGCAGACTCACTCTGTAAGACTATTCTTTCCCTCAGGCAGGAGATTTCATCAAGCTCTTGCCCTGTAAAGGCGCGGAAAGCGCCGGTGGCGATATATACTGCGCGCCATTCTTGAAGGGAGAGCCGTGTGGCCATCGATATTCACTGGATTCGCGACAACGATAGCCTCGCGCAGTTTTGCGCCGAGTGGCAGCAGCTGCCGTTCGTTGCCCTCGACACCGAATTCATGCGGGTCGACACCTTCTACCCGATTGCCGGCCTGTTGCAGGTCGGCGACGGCAAACGCGCCTACCTGATCGACCCGCTGACCATAAACGCCTGGCAACCCTTGGCCGCGCTGCTGGAAAACCCTGCGGTGCTCAAAGTCCTGCACGCCTGCAGCGAAGACCTCGAAGTCCTGCTGCGCCTGACCGGCAGCCTGCCGGCGCCGCTGTTCGATACCCAACTGGCCGCTGCCTACCTGAACCTCGGGTTCTCGATGGGTTATTCGCGTCTGGTGCAGGAAGTGCTCGGCATCGAACTGCCGAAGGGCGAAACCCGTTCCGACTGGTTGCAGCGTCCGTTATCCGACACGCAAATCAGCTATGCCGCTGAAGACGCCGTGCATCTGGCGGAGGTTTTCGTACAACTGCGTCCGAAACTGTCCGACGACAAATTCGCCTGGGTGCTGGAGGACGGCGCCGAACTGGTCGCCAACCTGCGCCGCGAGACCGATCCGTACGAGGTGTATCGTGAGGCCAAACTGGCGTGGAAACTGTCCCGCGCCCAACTGGCTGTTCTTCGCGAGCTGTGCGCCTGGCGTGAACGCGAGGCCCGCGCCCGCGACCTGCCGCGCAATCGCATCGTCCGTGAACACTCGCTGTGGCCGCTGGCCCGGACCCAACCGGACAACCTCAGCGCGCTGGGCAAGATCGAAGACATGCACCCGCGTACCGTGCGTCAGGACGGCGAGTTTCTGCTTGATCTGATCAAGCGCTCTGGCAGTGTGGGGCCTGATCAATGGCCGCCAGCCGTGCCGGAGCCGTTGCCGATCGAAGCCGCCGCGCTGATCAAACAGCTGCGGGCGCTCGGTCAGGCCGAAGCTGAACGTCTGGGCATCGCGCCGGAACTGATGCTGCGCAAGAAAACCCTCGAAGCACTGGTCAAAAGCGGCTTCCCCGAGGGCCCTTACCAATTGCCTGATTCGCTGCGTGGCTGGCGCCGCGAGTTGATGGGCCAGAAGCTGCTCGACAGCCTGGCCACCGCCGGAGAACAGCCTTGAAACGTATTTGTTCTATTTATCAAAGTTCGAAGAAAAGCGGCATGTACCTGTACGTGCTCAAGAGCGATGCGCTGGAGCGTGTGCCGGAAGGCCTGATGGCAGCGTTCGGCAAGGCGAAGCATTCCTTTGATCTGGTACTGAGCCCCGAGCGCAAGCTGGCCAGCGAAGACATTGCCGTGGTCCTGGAAAACCTCGAAAAGCAGGGCTATCACCTGCAAATGCCACCGGCCGAGGAAGAGTACATCGAGCACTTGCCCGAAGAGTTGCTGCGACGCAACGACCCGGTCTGATCCGCGAGGCCCTGTCCTGGGCCTCTTGTAACCCCTGGAACGGTTTTTACGGCGACGGCTGCCACGAAGTTGGCGGCCGCCTGCACGGTTTGCGAAAGGTTTGAAGATGCGCGTTCTGATTGCTGAACACGACCACGCGATATACGCCCGACTGCTGCGTCAGGCGGCTCCGGAGCTTGAAGTGCTGACCAGCGGCGACTCCGCCGAACTGGCCCGCCAGGCCGTCGATTGCTCGGTGTGGCTGGGCCAGCCGGATCTGCTGGCGACCCTGTTGCGTCAGGGCCACCAGCCACAATGGCTGCAATCGACCTGGGCCGGCATCACGCCGCTGCTGGCCGACGGCCTGCGCCGGGATTACCGCCTGACCCGGGCGGTCGGCATTTTCGGTCAGGTGATGGCTGAATATGTGCTGACCTACATGCTCGGCCACGAGCGCGAAGTGCTGGCGCGGCTGGTCAGCCAGGTCGAGCGCAAGTGGGACAACCGCACCGGCCAGAGTCTGGTCGGACGCAAGGTGTTGATCGTCGGCACCGGTGACATCGGCCAGAGCGTGGCGCAGTTCCTGCTGCCGTTCGGTGTCGAGTTGTACGGCATCGCCAGCAGCGCCCGCGAGCAGGCGCCGTTTGTCGAAGTCGGTTCGATGGCGGACTTGCCGCGGCTGGTGGGCGAAGCGGATTACGTGGTCAACCTGCTGCCCAACACCGAGCACACCCACGATATCTACGACGCGGCGCTGTTCAAGCAATTCAAGCCGACCGGGTTGTTCATCAACGCCGGGCGCGGTGTGGCGGTGGTCGATGCGGATCTGGTCGAAGCGTTGAAGGAAGGCCATCTGGCCGGCGCGGTGATCGACGTTTGCCGTCAGGAACCGCTGCCACAACGGCATCCTTTCTGGACCGCATGGGGCTTGCTGCTGACCGGGCACAGCTCGGCGCCGACATCGCCACCGATGATGGTGCAGTTGTTTCTGGATAACTTGCGGGCGTATCAGGCGGGAGAGGCGTTGCGCGGGGAAGTGGATTTCGCACGCGGTTACTGAGCTCTTCAAGATCGTTCCCACGCTCCGCGTGGGAATGCCTCTATGGACGCTCTGCGTCCGCTTTGGGACGCAGAGCGTCCCCGGCTGCATTCCCACGCAGAGCGTGGGAACGATCATGTGGTGAAGCTTTAAAGGGTGAAATCGCCTTCAGCCGCCAGTTCGCTCAGCGGGCGACGCGGGCTCGGCGTTTCCCGTGCTTGCAGGTAATCCGCCAGGGTTGCCTTGTCACCCAGCTTGCCCACCGCCACGGCGGCGTGCAGCGCATAACCTTGCGGAATGTTCAGCTCCTTGCGGGTCAGCTCCTGATCGAAGCCGGCCATGCCGTGGGTGTGCCAGCCGCTCAGGCTCGCTTGCAGCGCCAGATGGCCCCACGCGGAACCGGTGTCGAAGGTGTGCCACAGCGCAGGCGTTTCTTCGGTCGCGCCCGGTGCGGTGAAGGTGGTTTTCGAAATCACGATCACCAGCGCCGACGCGTGCTGGGCCCAGCTGCGGTTGAACTCATTGAGCAGGCCCAGGTAACGCTCCCAGTTCGGCGTGTCGCGACGGGCGTAGAGAAAACGCCACGGCTGCGAGTTGTACGCCGACGGCGCCCAGCGCGCGGCTTCGAAGAAGCTCAGCAGGGTTTCCTCGGAAATCGCTTCGCCGGTGAAGGCGCGGGGCGACCAGCGATCGGTGAACTGCGGGTGAATGGCGTATTCGGCAACGCGAGGGTTGGCACTCATCGAAAGATTCCTTGCTACGTTTGAGGACAGGTTGGAAGCGAAACCCGGCGGGATCAGTTGGGCTGAACGATGGGGTTGTGGCGCAAGCCTGCAGTTCACCGGATGCGACGCGGTCGAGCGTTTATGGCATCCGGCAAAGGCCTGGTGAGACCGGCAAAGCTACTTGGCCGCGCAAAAACTGACAAGCCCGCACAACCGGCAGTCGCCAGCGCTTGGCCCACGGGGCCTTGGGCACTAGACTGGCGGCCTTTTCACCACCTGATGTTGATGCTTGAGCCATGGCCGCCAAAGTCGAACCGTTCTGGATACGCAAAACCCTCGATCAACTCGATCACGAGGAATGGGAATCGCTGTGCGACGGTTGTGGCCTGTGCTGCCTGCAGAAGCTCGAGGATGAAGAAGACAACAGCGTCTATTACACGCGCATCGCCTGCAAACTGCTGGACCTGAAAACCTGCCAGTGCAGCGATTACCCGAACCGCATGAAGTTTGTCCCGGACTGCATCCAGCTCACCCCGGGCCAGGCCGAAGAATTCAAATGGCTGCCGCCGACCTGCGGTTATCGGCTGGTCAGCGAAGGCAAGGATCTGCCGCTGTGGCATCACTTGGTCTGCGGTGATCGCGACGCGGTGCACCACGAACGGATTTCCCAGTCCGGGCGCATGCTCGCCGAAGGCAGCGTGCCGGAAGACGACTGGGAAGATCACCTGATTTTCCGCGCAGGTTAACGATTGACCAAGGAGCAGGTATGGCGACGGAATTGCGCCGGGCGCTGATCGTCACGTTGCTGGCGCTGAGTGCGCCGGCGTGGGCGGCCAAGAAAGTCGATCTGGATTATCAGGTACGCCTGCTGCCGCAGAGCGATCAGGCCGAAGTGCGCCTGACCCTCGCCAAAGGCGAAGCGGTGCGCAGTCTGGATTTCGATCTGGGCGATGGCAGCCATTACAGCGACTTCAAGGCCGACGGCCAATGGCAACTGACGCCGGGCCAACACGCACGCGGCGTATGGCGCCCGACGGCGGACAAGGCCAGCCTGACCTACCGCGTGCGCATCAGCCACGGCCGCAAGAACGGCAGCTTCGACACGCGCATGACCCCGACCTGGGCGCTGATGCGCGGTGATGAACTGGTACCGCCGGCCAAGCTCGACCAACAGGACGGCATCGAGCTTGTCGCGCGCCTGCACTTCGAATTGCCCGACGGCTGGAAAAGCGTCGAAACCGCCTGGCCGCGTATCGGCAAGAACAAATTCCGCATCGACAATCCGTCACGCCTGTTCGACCGCCCGACCGGCTGGATGCTCGCCGGCCACCTTGGCAGCCGCCGCACCCGACTGGGGGAAACCGAAGTCACCGTGGCCTCGCCGCAAGGGCAGGGCATGCGCCGGATGGACGTGCTGACGCTGCTGACGTTCGTCTGGCCGCAGGTGCAAGCGGTGTTTCCGCGCCACCCGAGCAAACTGCTGATCGTCGGCGCCAATGACCCGATGTGGCGCGGCAGCCTGGCGGCGCGGGAGTCGATCTACCTCAACACGCGCTTGCCGCTGGTCAGCGAAAGCGGCAGCAGTGTTTTGGTGCGCGAGTTGGCGCAGGTGTTCGGACGGATCAACGACGAACAGCGCAGCGACTGGATCAGCGAGGGTTTTGCCGAGTATTACGCCATCGAACTGGTACGCCGTGCCGGGGGCATGAGCGACGAGCGTTATCAGGCGTTGCAGGCGAAACTGGTCAAGGACAGCCAGAAAGTCACGACCCTGCGCGGCGAGCAGATCAGCCCGGCGCAGCTGTCGAAAGCGGTGCTGTTGTTACAGGAGCTGGACGGCGAGATTCGCCTGAAGACCCGCAACAAGCGCTCGCTGGATGACGTGCTGCGCGGGGCGATGCACCTGGGGACGGTGGATACCAAAGAGTTCGTGCAACTCGCCGAAAGCATTCTCGGCGAGTCGTCCAAAGTCCTTGATACCGGGTTACTGCAGTAATACCGCCATCGCTGGCTTGCCAGCGATGAGGCCATTAGCCTCAAGGCAAATCCAGAATCAAACCCCGGTTTTCGGCGATTTCACCGAGTCGTTGCCGGTCACGGTGGCAGTTTTGGTTGCCGCTTCGGCATTGGCCTTGAGCTTGCTCAGTTCTTCACCGGCCCGCTCGATCTTCGCCCGCACGTTGTTCATGTCCTGGCGGCTTTTCTCCAGCAGGCTTTTCACCGAACTGTGGCCGGTGATGCCGCGGGCCATGGCCACGCCGCCAATCGCCACCTGAATCAGCCCGAATACACCGCCACGGCGCAGGCCCTTGCCGACCATGATCACGCCGCCGGCCAGCGAGCCGATGCGCTCCCAGCCTTCGACGTTCTGCTCGGAACGGCTCTGGAACGGGGTGGATTCGATACGTTCGACGCGTTTGAGCTCGGTCATGATCTTTCTCCAGGCAATGAGTAATCGATAAACAAGCTGACTGCGCAGGCGGTCAGCTCGTTCCATTGGATGTGTGGCGTTTCAGCGGAATTTCGGCCCGGAGCGGGTGTTCAGGCCTTTGGCCATGCGGTCGTAGAGCACGACGTTGACCGTGGCGGCGAGGTTCATGCAGCCGGTGGTCGGGATGTACACGACGTCTTCGCACCAGTCGCGGATCTCTTGATCCAGCGAACCGTCTTCGGGGCCGAAGATGTACAGGGCGCGATCCGGATGGGTGTATTCCGGCAGCGGGCGGGCGCCGTCGACCAGTTCCACGGCGACCGGGACGCAGTTGAGCGGCAGGATCTTTTTCAGGTCGTCGATGCCGATCAGCGGGATGTCGTAGTGCACGCGCTTTGTGTCGGTGACGAAGTCGGCGGCGCGCTCATAGCGCTTGCCGGTGTAGAACACGGTCGATACGCCGTAGCAGCCTGCGGCGCGCATCACCGAACCGACGTTTTCCGGTGATTTGGGGTTATACAAACCAATGCAGCTGTACCGTTTGTCTGCCACGAGCGGGGTGCCTTCGGGAAAAAGAGGGCGATTATACGGGGATTGGGGGAGGGCGGGCAGATTCAGGATCTGCGGTGCCGATCGTTCCCACGCTCTGCGTGGGAACGATCGGAGTGGTGGCTCAGTCTTCTTTTTTCATCAGCCCGGCCAGTGCAGCAAACGGGTTGTGCGTAGCCTTGGCGATTTTCGGCGTGCTCAGCGAGCCTTCGCCGAAGTACTGCTGATCGGTGTAGCGCGAGTGTTCGTTGTCGTGGCAGTACAGACACAGCAGTTCCCAGTTGGAACCGTCCTGCGGGTTGTTGTCGTGGTTGTGGTCGCGGTGATGCACGGTCAGCTCGCTCAGGCGCTTGCCGGAAAACTCACGGGCACAGCGGCCGCACACGTGCGGGTACATCTTCAGGGCCTTGTCGCGGTAGCCCATTTCCTTGTCGCGCTGGTTGTCGGCGAGGATGCGATCCAGCTTCGAAGTGTTGGTCGGGGTGGACGAACTCATGGGTTCACCTTTGTAGAAAGACTAATGACGGTTATGAGGCAAGTTTAGCTCAGCCCTTGAGCTTCTCGGCAATCCAGATCGTGTGGCGCGTGCCCTTGTTGCCGTGGGCGAAGACCTGGACTTCCTCGGCCTTGAAACCGGCCTTCTTCAATTTGTCGGAAAACTGCCGGTCGGCGCTGGCCGACCACACCGCCAGCACGCCTTTGGGGCGCATCGCCTTGGCGCACGCGGCAAGGCCTGCGGCGGAATACAGCCAGCTGTTGGCTTTCTGGGTCAGGCCTTCGGGGCCGTTGTCGACATCGAGCATGATCGCGTCGAAGCCGTCGGGCTCGCTTTGCAGCACCTTGGCCACGTCTTCCTGGCGAATCACCGTGCGCGGATCGAGCAGCGGGCGTCCGGACTTTTCACCGAGCGGGCCGCGGTTCCACTCGACCACGCCGGGCACCAGTTCGGCGACCACCACTTCGGCGCTCTTGCCCAGATGCTTGAGCGCGGAGGCAAGGGTGAAGCCCATGCCCAGACCGCCGATCAGCACCCGCGAGTTCGGCCGGCCGGCGACCTTGCGGCACGGAATCTCGGCCAGCGCGTCTTCGGAACCGTGCATGCGGGTGTTCATCAATTGGCCGCCGTCGCCGCCCTGGATCTTGATGACGAAGTCCTCGCCATACTCGAACAGGCACAGGGCGCCACCGTTGTCAGGGATCGGCGTGGTGTCGAGCAGAACGAAACGTTTCATGGAAATCTCTACAGGGGGGAAGGCAAGCCGGCGCGTTGGGAGTAGCCTGAAGGCAGACTTCAGGCCAACGGAGCCCTTGATGAAGCGCATCATTCTAACGGTCATTACCCTGGCCGCGCTCTCGATAACTGCCGTACAGGCGCAACAGACGATTCCCGTCAGCCCGACACCGCAACCGGGCTCGCCCGGTACGGCGACGCCAACCCCGTATCCGCAGATCAGCCCGGTGCCGATTCCCAAGGCCGGCCCCGGCAGTGGCGGCCCGCCGCTGGTGCCGATCGAAATGCCCAGCCCGCCGACCAAGGATCAGCCATTGCCGGGCCTGGAACAGAACGACAGCAAACCCAAATCCCCGGGAGGCTAGATCTGCTGGGCGGCGAGCTGGCCGTCGGCCATGCGCAGACGTTTGGACAGGGAGACAGCGAGGGCGCGGATGATCTTGGCGGCGATCTTCGGTGCGTCGTTGAGCATTTTTTCCAGTGAATCCTTGCCGAGGTTGAGCAACTGGCAGTTGCTCGCCGCGACGCATGTTGCCGAGCGGCGCTCGCCGTCGAGCACGGCCATTTCACCGAACGCCCGGCCGCTCCGCAGAGTCGCCATGGTCACGACCTGGCCGTCGCCGCCGGTTTTCTGCACGGCCACCTGGCCGGTGTGGATGATGCACATGAAACTGCCGGCATCACCTTCGCGAAAGATCGCTTCGCCTTCAGCCACGGTGCTGATGCTGAAGTAGCCCGAAGCGGCGGCAAAATCCGCCAGCTGCAATTGATCGAACAGGCCGCAGTCCATCAGCCAGTCGCGGATTTCGTTGTTCAGTAGAGTGGGTTCTGACATGTCGTGCGGTCTTTTTTTGTTTTCACTGTTTCAAGGCGTTGCACAGAACTCCTGTGGGAGCGAGCCTGCTCGCGATGGCGGAGTGTCAGCCAACATCAACATGACTGACAGATTGCTATCGTCGGATCGCCGCCCGGAGCAAGCTCGCTCCCATAGGGGATTGATGTGCTATCGGCCTATCGGGTCTGGAATTAAGACCCAAGTGACCGGCGGAGTTCCTCAGGCAATGCCCAGAACCTTGAAAACAAATGCATATTCGAGCGCTACGTCACGTAATCCCTGATAACGCCCGCTCATGCCGCCGTGGCCGGCGCCCAGTTCGGTCTTGAGCAGCAATGGATTGTTATCGGTCTTGGTCGCGCGCAATTTCGCCACCCACTTGGCCGCTTCCCAGTACTGCACGCGGCTGTCGTTGTAGCCGGCGATCACCAGCGTCGCAGGATAGGCCTGCGCGGTGACGTTTTCGTACGGCGCGTAGGCCTTGATCCGCTCGTAGACCTCCGGCTCTTCGGGGTTGCCCCACTCGTCGTATTCAGTGACGGTCAGCGGCAGATCCGGGTCGAGCATGGTGTTGAGCACGTCGACGAACGGCACTTCGGCAATCGCCACGCCGAACAGATCCGGACGCTGGTTGAGCACTGCGCCAATCAGCAGTCCACCGGCGCTGCCACCGCTGATCGCCAGTTGCGGCGCGGTGGTGATGCCGTTGAGGATCAGGAATTCGGCGCAGGCAATGAAGTCGCTGAAGGTGTTGTGTTTGTGCTCCTGCTTGCCGGCGCGGTACCAGGCTTCGCCCAGTTCGCCGCCGCCACGCACGTGGGCAATGGCGAATGCCATGCCGCGATCCAGCAGGCTCAGGCGAGCATGGGAGAACCATGGATCGAGGCTCGAACCGTAGGCGCCGTAACCGTACAGGTAGAGCGGCACCGCTTTGCCGACCATTTCCCGTTTCATCACCAAGCTGATCGGCACCTGGGTGCCGTCCGGCGCAGTCGCCCACAGGCGCTGGCTGACGTAGGCGTCGGCGTCGAACGGGCCGAGTACCGGGGTTTCCTTGAGGACGGTCTGTTCGCCGGTGGCGAGGATCAGTTGCCGAACCTGAGCCGGGCGATTCAGCGCTTCATAGCGCAGGCGAATGCGGTCGCTTTCGAATTCAAGGCTGTTTTGCACGTAGAGGCTGTAGGCCGCGTCCGGCAATTGCACGCGATAAGGCGCTAGGCCGTGTGGGCGAACTTCGATGATCGGCAGACCGCCCTCACGCAGGCTCAGGGTCAGGGCTTCGGCGTTGAGGGTCACGCCATCGAGCATCACCGAATCGCTGTGCGGGATCAGGTTCTGCCAGTCGGCTTCGCTCGGTGCGATGCCGGTGTCCGGCGCCTGATACAGGGCGAAGTTGATACCGTCGCGGTTGGTGCGGATGAACCAGGTCCATTCGCCATCGAGTTTGCCGTGGTCGACGTCGTACTCGTGATCCTCGACCCGTGGCGCCAGGCAGGTGAACGGCTGCTGCGGCTGATTGGCGTCCAGCGCCCAGACTTCGCTGGTGGTCTTGCTGCCCAGGGACAACAGCAATTGCTGCTCGGAGCTGGCGCGGTAGCAATGCAGGAAGAAACGCCCGTCCGGTTCGTGGAAGACCTCTTCGGCGGCGGTGCCGTCCAGACGATAGCGGAACAGTTTGTGCGGACGATGGGTGTCGTCGAGTACGCCGAAGAACAGCGTGAGGCTGTCATTGGCCCAGGTCATGCTGCCGTCGCAGTCCTGGAATTCCAGTTCGCTGACACGCTCGCTGGATAATTCCTTCACGAACAGGGTGTAAATCTCGTCGCCCGAGGCATCGACGCTGTAGGCCAGGCGCTGGTGATCCGGGCTGATGCTGAAGGCGCCGAGGGAGAAAAAGCCGCCGTTGGCCAGTGCGTTCGGGTCGAGCAGCAGCTGTTCGCGGCTTTCGTCGAGGGTCAGGCTGTCGTCGGCCGGGCGCGGGCAACGATAGTGACGGGCGTATTCGTCACCCGCTGTGGTGCGGGTGTAATACAGGTACGGGCCCCATGGCGAGGGCAGGGACAGGTCGGTTTCGAGGATCCGGCCCTTGATCTCTTCGAACAGGGTTTCGCGTAGCTCAGCCTGATCGGCGGTCTGCGCCTGCTGATAGTCGTTTTCAGCCTTGAGGTAGTCGAGCACCGCGTCGGTGTCGCGTTCCTGCAGCCAGGCGTACGGGTCGTGACCGGCGGCCTTGTGGGCAATCGGGGCGCTGCTGACGTTGGCGGATACGGGCATGGAAAGCTCTCGGACATGACAAATAAGGGTCGCACGGACGGCGGGGAAGCCTGACGTGCGAAAAGTCGTTACTATAAGCGCCTCTGTGCGACACGCGTAGCGTGTCTTCAAGACTTCGAGGTGGATGGTCATCTTGAAGGGCTGTTTGATTACAGCCAAGGCTGGAGTACCCAATCTCCGGAATAAAAATCCATCAAAGAAGTCCACTGCCTTCAAGGACTTACCGTTGCGGCGGGGCAGGCCCACAGTCCATCAGCATTCAAATTATTGACTGGAGGAAAGATCTTTTTCTTTCCTGAATGCACACTAAATCATCGGTTCTTACAGAACCTCACCCCAGCGGGAAAGAATCCCCGCAAGGGTTTTCTCCTGCTTCTGAAACAGGAGGAAACGCTTTTCTGAGCCTGCTGATTCGTTCAGTGCTTGCTTACTCATCTGAAGACTCGAGCGAAAGCTCTGTCTGTCATTGTCCATCTAGCTTGCTCGCAAGGTAGCAGCGGACTCGTTGTGCGACCAACGATAGCCTAGGAAAACATGCGTCATTGGCGACGATGAGGTGTGAAGCTTTTCTAACAACGTAGCCCCTGAAAAGGTCTGCAGCCACCGTGAGGGGTTGTAGAGATGCTCGGAGCTGAACCGGGTTGAGGCGCCAGGCTGGTTGGCATGGGCAACATATGTGAACTGCTGATAAACGTCGTAATTATAAACAAGCCAAAACAGCTGTCAGGCTTGAGCCAAAAGGCAAAGTGATCGGATATCTCTGTAGAGGCTGGAGGTACGTCGTCATCAGGATCACCGGCGAAAAGGCAGGCCCTAAACCAATCGTGTGACAGGCAGGGAACGTGGTAAGCCCGTATGGCTGCCTTCGGGCAGGTGAACCGCAAGGGGATCTGTTGGCTTTGCGGGTATGGGATCGCAGATAAAGCGAAAGTCGATCTGTAATGGGTCGAATAGGGGTTGGAACATCACCCCACGGGAAACCGGGCAGACTTCTGCGAGGTCTTTCGTCGCATGAACTCTGACTGAGCCTGTCTCAATAATTTCAGAAACCTGCAGTTTAGGTTTCCCATTTATCCAGCCCTGACGGGACGTCCATTCCCGTCAGGGGATGCGTACGTCTTCAGCTCAGGCAATTTGAGAGGAAGGCAGCATGAAAGTACACAGCCCTACGGCCGTGTCTGCGCCTTCCGGCGCTCCGCAACAATGGCATGACATCGATTGGTGGCGTGTTCAGCGGAATGTCCGGGCTATGCAGTTACGGATTGCGAAGGCTTGTCGGGAAGGCAATTGGCGCGGGGTTAACTCCCTGCAACGAATGCTGACCCGCTCTCGTTCGGCCAGATATTTGGCTGTTCGGCGAGTCACTGAAAACCAGGGCAAGCGCACGGCGGGAGTCGACCGCGTGCTCTGGGATACACCCGATGCCAAATGGAAAGCGGCGAACGGGTTGAAGCGCCACGGATACAAGCCACGGCCGTTAAGGCGTGTCTTCATTCCGAAGTCGAATGGGAGGGAACGCCCTCTGGGCATTCCGACCATGACTGACAGGGCCATGCAGGCTCTATACCTGCTGGCTCTGGCGCCCATTGCAGAAACCACCGGAGATCCGAACAGCTACGGCTTCAGGATCGAGCGCTCTACCGCTGACGCGATGGGACAGCTGTTCATCTGCTTATCCAAGAAGGTTTCGGCCGAATGGGTACTGGAGGCGGACATCAAAGGCTGCTTTGACCACATCAACCATGACTGGCTGATCGCCAATGTCCCTACGGACAAAACGATCCTCCGGAAATGGCTAAAGGCTGGAGTGATTCATAAAGATCAGCTTCAGGCAACGGACGCCGGTACGCCACAAGGCGGGATTATCTCGCCAACCTTGGCAAATATGGTGCTGGATGGACTGGAGTCACAGCTCAAGCAACATCTGGGCGTGACGAAAGCCAAGAAGCTGAAAATCAATGTGGTGCGTTATGCGGATGACTTTGTGATTACCGGAAACTCGAAAGAGATGCTGGAAAGCGAAATCAGACCTTGGGTGGAGCAATTCCTCGCTGTGCGGGGATTGCAGCTGTCACTCGAGAAAACCCGCGTGGTTCACATAGACGAAGGCTTTGACTTTCTGGGATGGAATTTCCGCAAGTACGAGGGAAAGCTCCTGATCAAGCCAAGCAAGAAAAACGTGAAAGCGTTCTATCGCAAGGTGAAGGACGTCATCAGTACCAACAAAACGGCAAAGCAAGAGGATCTGATCCAACGGCTGAATCCGATACTGCGTGGCTGGGCGATGTACCACCAGCCAGTGGTTGCCAAGAAGGCGTTTAGCAGAATGGATAACTCTGTTTTTCATGCTCTTTGGCGTTGGGCGAAAAGGCGACATCCAAATAAATCGTTGGAATGGGTCAGGAGAGGTTATTTCCAACCCCATGAAGGCAGAAGTTGGGTATTCGCCACCACGGCGATGAGGACGGACGGGACGAAAGCAATAGCTCCCCTGTACTCAATAGCGAGCACTGCGATCGAGCGGCATAGAAAGGTGAGCGGGGAATACAACCCCTTCGATCCTTCCATGGAGGAAATGGGAGAGAAATTGCGAATGGTGCGAATGCTTAAAAAGCTGAAGTATCGGAAACAGATCGTAAGTCTTTTTCAAAGCCAAAAAGGTCTATGTCCGCTGTGCAATCAGCCGATTACCAAGGAAAGCGGGTGGCACGACCATCATGTAATCCACCGCTCCCAAGGCGGTGGAGACACCTTGGATAACCGAGTACTATTGCATCCAGTTTGTCATCAGCAGCTACACAGCCGTGGATTGACAGTAAACAAGCCGGCTCCAACCGGGGCTTTTTAAAGACTTGAGCCGTATGCGTTGAAAGGCGCACGTACGGTTCTTAGGGGGAGGCAGACCAGTAATGGTCTGTCTCTACCCGACTTGCCTGCCTTGCCATGGACACCATGACCGAGAACGACTATCTGATCGCCTGGGGCCTTTACGCCTTTGCCGCCGTGGGCTGCCTGCTGGTGTGGATGCGCATGACCCGCTGGATGTGGCGCTGGCTGCGCGAGCCGCTGCGTGTGCTGATGGCGGTGTTGCTGTTCAGCCCGACCATCATTGACCCGGTGAAGGAAAAATTCGCCCCGGCCATCGCCATTACCGCGCTGGATCTGGCGTTCAAGGTCGGCAACAACGCCTGGCGCGCGATTTCCGAATTGCTCATGTACGCCATGATCGCGTTCGGCCTGTACCTGATTTTCGTGCTGATCCGCCTGCCGATCGAGCGCGCCTCCAAGGCACGCAAGGAACAGGCTGAAGCCGCCCGCGCAGCGGCCCGGGCCGATGACGAGCGGGACGCCGATCAACCGTTCGGCGGTGCCGGCGATGACCGCTACGGTCGCCCTCCGGTGCCAAGCAATCCGCAGCGCATGCGGGTCGAGCCGCGTCTGTAATCACGAGAGTCCGCACATGTGTGAATTATTGGGCATGAGTGCCAACGTGCCGACCGACATCGTGTTCAGCTTCACCGGGCTGATGCAGCGCGGCGGTCGTACCGGCCCGCACCGCGACGGCTGGGGCATCGGTTTCTATGAAGGGCGCGGCTTGCGCCTGTTCCAGGACCCGGCGGCCAGCAGCGAGTCGGAAGTCGCCAATCTGGTGCAGCGCTATCCGATCAAGAGCGAAGTGGTCATCGGTCATATCCGCCAGGCCAACGTCGGCAAGGTCTGCCTGTCCAACACCCACCCGTTCGTCCGCGAACTGTGGGGGCGCAACTGGTGCTTTGCGCACAACGGCCAGCTCGCCGACTTCTCGCCGATCAAAAGTTTCTACCGCCCGGTCGGCGATACCGACAGCGAAGCGGCGTTCTGCGATTTGCTCAACCGTGTACGTGCAGCGTTTCCGGAACCGGTCGATATAGAAGTGCTGCTGCCGGATCTGGTCGCAGCCTGCGCCGAATATCGCAGCAAAGGCGTGTTCAACTGCCTGCTCAGCGACGGCGACTGGCTGTTCTGCTATTGCTCGACCAAACTGGCGCAGATCACCCGACGCGCACCGTTTGGCCCGGCGCGGCTCAAGGACGTTGATGTGATCGTCGATTTCCAGGCCGAAACCACGCCCAATGACGTGGTCACGGTGATTGCCACCGAACCTTTGACTGAAAACGAAACCTGGACCCGCTACGAACCGGGCCAATGGAGCCTGTGGCGACGCGGCGAATGCGTCAGCCAAGGCACGACCGAATAAGGATTGCACCCCCATGTTGCTCAGTTATCTACGGCTGGTGTTGTTTGCGGCGGGCCTGTTGATCGGTGTCCAGGTGCCGGGCTTCATCAACGATTACGCCAAGCGGGTCGAAGCGCACCTGATCGAGGCGCAGACCGGTCTGCGCGGCTTCCAGGGTACCGCCGAGCAGTTTTTCAAGGGTGATATCCAGGCGCTGGTCGCCCATTACCGTGCCAGCGAAGATCCGGTGTTTCGCAGTGATGCCGACAGCCTGAGCACCTTGCTCAACCGTCAGCTGGCGCTGGACAAGCAATTCCAGGCGATGCAAGGCCCGTGGTACATCCGCTTCCTGCAAGTGGTGCTGGCCGCCGACCCGGACATCCGCAAGGAAACCTGGAATGGCTACAGCTACCAGATCCTGCTGACGCCTGAAGCGATGATCTGGGGGATGAGCGGCGCGCTGCTGTTGTCGTTCGGTCTTGAATGCCTGTTCCGTCTGATCGACTGGGTGGTGCTGGGCGGCAAGCGCCTGCGCCAGAGCCGGCCGATCGAAGACCGGGATGTGCGCGGGCTCTGAGCCTTATGAAGATCGTTCCCACGTCGAGGCGTCGAACCGTCTGCGTGGGAATGCCTCAACGGACGCTCCGCGTTCGGCTTGCGAGGGACGCGGAGCGTCCCGGGCTGCATTCCCACGCAGAGCGTGGGAACGATCAACTTAAAGCGATGTAATCCTTGCCCACCTTGCGCGCATACCCCTCAAGCACCTGCTGACACAGCATCACAATCTCCTCGACCCATTCCACACCGACCCGCCATGACACCACGACTTGCAGGTTCGGTGGACGCTGTTCGATGTCGAGCAAAGTCAATTCCCCCCGCGCCAGTTCCTCGGCCACCAGCACCGGCGGCAACGCGCCAATGCCGAAGCCGTCGCGCAACAGCCGGGTAATCGCCGACACCGAATTCACACAATTCAACCTTGGCGCCAGCACGCCCTGGGCCTGCATCAGCGCCAGGATGTCCTGGTGCGGCCGGGAGTTTTTCGAGTAAGTGATGATCCGCTCCTGCGCCAGGTCGGCGAGGCTTTGGTAGTCGCGGTTGTAGATCGAATGGCTGGCGACGATCCAGCCGATGGGGTGGCTGGCCAGTTCGAGGCTGCGCACGCTTTCCTGGCGCACCAGATCGGTTTGCAGGATCAGATCGAGAAAGCCTTTTTGCAGCTGATCGCAGAGGTTCAGCGAGGTATCCGCCACCAGCTCGATTTCCACCCGTGGATACAGATCGGTCATTTGCGCCACCAACGGGCTGAGCCAGGTGTGAATCACCGTGTCCATCACTCCGATGCGCACTCGGCCGACCTTGCTCGATCGGGTCTCGATCGACTGCTTCAGCGCCTGCATCGTGTCGAGCATCTGCTCGGCATAGTCCAGCACTTTCAAACCTTCGGGCGTCAGGCTGACGCCGCGTGAATCACGCAGGAACAGCTTCACCCCGAGCTCACCTTCGAGCACCGCGATCCGGCTGGAGATCGAGGCCTGGGTGGTGAACAGCTTGTCGGCGGTCAGGCGAAAACTTTTCAGCCGGGCGACCCAGACGAAGGTTTCGAGAAACTTCAGGTTCATGGCAACAAATTTTTCTTATGTCTTGGGCAGGTTTTTATTCGTTGGACGCGACCGGGTGACGCACCCAAGAATCGACGCATCCGGTTCCCACGATAGGCGTCGTCGGAGCTTCGAACAAGACCAATAAAAGCCTGCGGAGACATGCCATGAGTGCGCCCGACACCTTCGACCTCCCCAAGACTGCGGCCCGTCCCGGCCCATTCGACTGGTATCGCAACATCAATCAGCAGGAGCGCCGGACCTTCTGGAGCTGCAAGATCGGCTACGGTCTGGACGGCATGGACACCCAGATGCTCAGCTTCGTGGTGCCGACCCTGATCGCGATGTGGGGCATCACCACCGGCGAAGCCGGCCTGATTCATACCAGCACCCTGATCGCATCGGCCATCGGCGGTTGGGTGGCGGGAATTCTCTCCGACCGCATCGGCCGCGTGCGCACCCTGCAACTGACGGTGCTGTGGTTTGCATTCTTCACTTTCCTTTGCGGCTTCGCCCAGAACTACGAACAGCTGTTGATCGCCCGCACCTTGATGGGCTTCGGTTTCGGCGGTGAATGGACCGCCGGTGCGGTGCTGATCGGTGAAGTGATCCGGGCCAAGGACCGCGGCAAGGCGGTGGGCATGGTGCAATCCGGCTGGGCCTTGGGTTGGGGCCTGACAGCGATTCTGTATGCGCTGCTGTTCTCGGTGCTGCCACCGGAAGACGCCTGGCGCGCACTGTTCATCCTTGGCATCGTGCCGGCGGTGTTCGTGATTTTCGTCCGCCGTCTGGTGAAAGATCCGGAGATCTACCGCGAAGCCAAAGCCAGGCAAACTCCGGACAGTCCGTCGAAGTTCTACGAGATCTTCGCCCCCGGCATGCTCTTCACCACGATCCGCGCCTCGTTGCTGACCACCGGCGCCCTCGGCGGTTACTACGCGATCACCTCTTGGTTGCCGACGTTTCTGAAGAACGAACGCGGCTTGAGCGTACTCGGCACCGGCGGCTATCTGGCGATGGTGATCATCGGTTCCTACGTCGGTTATGTGATCAGCGCCTATTTGACCGACCTGTTGGGCCGCAAGAAGAACTTCATCCTGTTCGCGGTCGGCTCGTTCACCATCGTTCTGCTCTACACCCAATTGCCGGTCAGCAACGGCGTGATGTTGTGGCTGGGCTTCCCGCTGGGCTTCTTTGCGTCGGGGATTTTCAGTGGCATGGGCGCGTTTCTCACCGAACTGTTTCCAACCCGGATTCGCGGCTCGGGGCAGGGCTTCTGCTACAACATTGGCCGGGCGCTGGCGGCATTGTTCCCGCTGCTGATCGGGCTGCTCAGCCAGAAAGTGCCGCTGAGCGTAGGCATCGGTGCCTTTGCGGCGGTGTCCTACGGGGTGGTGATCCTCGCGGCGTTGAGCCTGCCGGAAACCCGTGGCAAACAACTGGACGCGCAGTAACTGATAACCTGCGACAACGCCCTACGATAAAAAAAGACAAAAGCTACAGGAGTGTTCACCGTGAGCCGCCTGCTATTGAACTGTGACATCGGCGAGAGCTTCGGCAGCTGGACCATGGGTCTGGACGCGGAAGTCATGCCCTTCATCGATTGCGCCAACATTGCCTGCGGTTTTCACGCCGGCGACCCGAGCATCATGCGCAAGACCGTCAGCCTGGCCCTGAGCCACGGCGTGCAGATCGGCGCGCATCCGGCCTATCAGGATCTTGTGGGGTTCGGCCGACGTTCCATGGCTTACACCGCCCAGGAACTGCAAGACATCCTGCATTACCAGATCGGCGCCCTCGACGGCATTTGCCGTGCCCAGGGTGGCAAAGTCAGTTACGTCAAACCCCACGGCGCGATGTACAACGACATGATGGCCAACCCGGCGCAGTTGCGGGCGGTGATTCAGGCCGTCGCGGCTTACGATCGCAGCTTGCCACTGATGCTGATGGCCACCCGCGACAATACGGCCGCGCAACAGCTTGGCGACGAATACGGCGTGACCCTGTGGTTCGAAGCCTTCGCCGATCGCGCCTATGACAGCGCCGGCCGACTGGTCTCGCGACAACTGCCGGGCGCGGTGCATCACGATTCCGAAACCATCATCGGGCAAGCGCTGACCATCGCTCGTGGCGACAACCTCACGGCCAGCGACGGCAGCGCGCTGCACCTGCAAGCCAACACGCTGTGCGTGCACGGTGACAACGCCAGTTCAGTGGCGGCCGTGCAACGCATTCGTCAGGCCCTGAACGAGCAGAGCGCGCCATGAATCCGCGGGTGGAAGTGGTAGCGCTGGATTGCCTGATGCTGCGCCTGTTCGATGAAATCGCCGAAGCCAACATGCCGTGGATGCTCGCCGCCAGTGAGCGGTTGCGCACGGTGTTCGGCGCACATCTGATCGATCTGGTGCCGTCGTACACCACGTTGATGGTGCATTACGACCTGACCGAATTGAATCCGGGTCAGGCTCGCGAATTGATCGCCGAAGCCTTGATCGACCTGTCGCCGAATGCGCGCACCGGCGGCCAGTGTCATGTGTTGCCCGTGTGGTACGACCTTAGCGTCGGACCGGAATTGAGCCTGCTGTCACAACGCAGCGGTTTGGCGGTGGAAGAGGTGATCCGCCGCCACAGCGCCCGTGAATATCAGGTGTTCGCGCTTGGATTCGCACCCGGGTTTGCCTTCATGGGTTTGGTGGAAGAAGTCCTGGCAGCACCGCGTCTGAATACGCCACGCAAGAAAGTCGCCGCCGGCAGCGTCGGCATCGCCGAGCGGCAAACGGCGGCGTATCCGGTGGTGTCTCCCGGTGGCTGGAACCTGATCGGTCGCACACCGGCAAAACTGTTCGACCGTGAACGCGATGGCTACAGCCTCATGCAGCCCGGGGACACCGTGCGTTTCGAAGCGGTGAGCCATGCCGAATTCATCCGCCTCGGCGGTGACGACACGCCTCTGGAGGCCTTCGCATGAGCCGACTGACGATTGAAGCAAGCACGCCGCTGTGCTTGTTGCAGGACGCCGGGCGGTTTGGCGTACGCCATCTGGGCGTGACCCAGGGCGGCGCGGCAGATTGGCGGTCGATGGCCTGGGCCAACTGGCTGCTGGGCAATGGCCTGGACTTGCCGGTGATCGAAATCACCCTCGGCGGGTTCACGGTGGTGGCTGAAGAAGATTGCTTGCTGGCATTGGCTGGCGCCGACCTTGGCGCGCAGATCGACGGCGAGGCGTTGGCGCCGTGGCGCAGTTTCAAGCTGCGCAAAGGGCAGACCTTGAAGATCACCCAGCCGTTGCAGGGGGCGCGGGCCTATCTGGCGGCGCCCGGCGGTTTCAGTGCGCCAAAAGTGCTGGGCAGCAGTGCCACGGTGGTACGTGAGGAACTCGGCGGTCTCGATGGTTTTGGCTTGCCATTGGCCAAGGGCGCTTCGCTGAGTTATCAGGGCGAAACCTTATTGGTGCGTGAGGTCCCGGCGGAGCATCGACCGGACCTGCGTCTCGACGCGCCGCTCGATCTGGTGCTCGGCGCGCAGATCGGTCAGTTCAGCGGGCAGAGCCTGTTCGATGCATTCAACAGCGCCTGGACGCTGGACAGTCGCGCCGACCGCATGGGTATTCGTCTGTTGGGCACGGCGTTGCAGTATCAGGGCAAGCCGATGATTTCCGAGGGCATCCCGCTGGGCGCGGTGCAGGTGCCGCCGGACGGGCAGCCGATCGTTTTGCTCAATGATCGGCAGACCATTGGCGGTTATCCGCGATTGGGAGCGTTGACGCCGTTGGCGCTGGCCCGGTTGGCACAGTGTCTGCCGGGGGCGAAGGTCAGATTGCGCCCGGTGGTGCAGGATGTGGCACACCGGGAACACGTCGAATATCTAAAGCGCTTTACTTGATCGTTCCCACGTCGAATGCGTTTGCGTTTGATCGTTCCCACGCAGACGGTTCGACGCCTCGACATGGGAACGATCCGCTTACTTGGACAGAAACCGCATCCCTTCTTCCAGCCCGCGCAATGTCAACGGATACATCTGATCCTCGATCAAATCCCGCACGATATTGGTCGAAGAGGTATAGCCCCAGGTGTCCTTCGGGTACGGATTGATCCAGATAAGCTTCTTGTACTTCTCCATGAAACGCTGCATCCACACGTAACCCGGCTCTTCGTTCCAGTGCTCGACGCTGCCGCCGGCCTGGGTGATTTCATAGGGCGCCATCGCGGCGTCACCGATGAAGATCACTTTGTAGTCGGCGCCATACTTGTGCAGCAGGTCCTGGGTCGACGTGCGCTCGGAGGTGCGGCGCATGTTGTTCTTCCACACCGATTCATAAATGAAGTTGTGGAAGTAGAAGTACTCCAGATGCTTGAACTCGGTCTTGCAGGCCGAGAACAGTTCCTCGCAGATCTTCACGTGGGCGTCCATCGAGCCGCCGATGTCGAACAGCAGCAACAGTTTCACCGTGTTGCGCCGTTCCGGGCGCATCTGGATGTTCAGCAGCCCGGCATCCTTGGCGGTGTGGTCGATGGTGCCGTCGATGTCCAGCTCTTCAGCCGCGCCCTGACGAGCGAATTTACGCAGGCGGCGCAGGGCGACCTTGATGTTGCGGGTGCCTAGTTCCACCGAGTCGTCGAGGTTCTTGTACTCGCGCTGATCCCAGACTTTCACCGCTTTGCCCTGGCGCTTGCCAGCATCGCCGACCCGGATGCCTTCCGGGTTGAAACCGCCGGAGCCGAACGGGCTGGTGCCGCCGGTGCCGATCCATTTGTTGCCGCCGGCGTGGCGTTCCTTCTGTTCTTCCAGGCGTTTCTTGAACTCTTCGATCAGCTTGTCCAGGCCACCGAGGGACTGGATCTGCGCGCGTTCCTCGTCGCTCAGCGAGCGCTCGAACTCCTTGCGCAGCCAGTCTTCGGGAATCAGCGCCTGCAAGTGATCGTCGAGCTTTTCCAGGCCATTGAAGTAGGCGCCGAACGCACGGTCGAACTTGTCGAAATGCCGTTCGTCCTTCACCAGAATCGCCCGCGACAAGTAGTAGAACTCGTCCATGTCGGCGAAGGTCACGCGCTGTTTCAGCGCGTTGATCAGGTCGAGCAGCTCGCGCACCGACACCGGCACCTTGGCTGCACGCATTTCATTGAACAGGTTGAGCAACATGGCATCAGCCTCTTAGCGGGTGCCGCGACGGCTCATGAACGCCAGGCGCTCAAGCAGTTGCACGTCCTGTTCGTTCTTCACCAGCGCACCGGCGAGCGGCGGGATGGCTTTGGTCGGATCGCGTTCGCGCAGTACGGCTTCGCCGATGTTGTCGGCCATCAGCAGTTTCAGCCAGTCGACCAGTTCCGAGGTTGAAGGCTTCTTCTTCAGGCCCGGTACCTTGCGCACGTCGAAGAACACGTCCAGCGCTTCGCTGACCAGATCCTTCTTGATGTCCGGGTAGTGCACATCGACGATTTTCTGCAGGGTGGTGCGGTCGGGGAAGGCGATGTAGTGGAAGAAGCAGCGGCGCAGGAACGCGTCCGGCAGCTCTTTCTCGTTGTTGGAGGTAATGATGATGATCGGACGCTTCTTGGCCTTGATGGTCTCGTCGATCTCGTAAACGTAGAACTCCATCTTGTCGAGTTCTTGCAGCAGGTCGTTGGGGAACTCAATGTCGGCCTTGTCGATTTCGTCGATCAGCAGGATGACGCGTTCTTCGGACTCGAACGCCTCCCAAAGCTTGCCCTTCTTCAGGTAGTTGCGCACGTCGTGGACTTTTTCATTGCCCAGTTGCGAGTCGCGCAGACGGCTGACCGCATCGTACTCGTACAGGCCCTGATGGGCCTTGGTGGTGGACTTGATGTGCCAGGTGATCAGCTTGGCGCCGAACGATTCGGCCAGTTGCTCGGCGAGCATGGTCTTGCCGGTGCCCGGTTCGCCCTTGACCAGCAGCGGCCGCTCCAGGGTGATGGCGGCGTTGACCGCCAGCTTCAGGTCATCGGTGGCGACGTAGGCCTGGGTGCCTTCGAACTTCATCTGCTAATCCTCGAACGGTAACGCCGACCTGAACGGGCAGGGCGGGGGCGAAATAATCGGATGCCCGACTATAACGCGCGGCCCGGTCGACTGTGAACGCAGACGGCTTATTCAGTCTCTGAATGGGGCGTCACATGTTGACTCAGTTTCGGCCGAGAGCGAGTTGAGCAAGCGCGCTATCCGGCATCCGGCTTCGGCCGTTCATACCGGGCATTGAAGGCCTGGATAAATCCGTTGCGCAAAATCTGCAAAAACGCTTCGAACGCGTTGATATCCTGCTGGTGCACGCTGCCGCTGAGTTCGACCCGGGTGGCAAACTGGTTCTTGCCCTGGTTTTTCAGCACGGTTTCGGTGCCGCCGACCAGTGCTTCCCAGATCGAGCGGAAGATCCCCTTGTTCTTGTTCTCGACATCCTGCTGCCAGTTGAAGACGTCGACGTCGCGCAGCAGCGGTTTGATATAGCCCTTGAGCTGGCCCTTGTTGGCGGCGGCTTCGATGACCACGTCGCCGTGGCCGGCGTTGAAGTCGAACTTGCCGTAGGCCGAGGCGAAGTCGTTCATGCGCTTGAGTTCGATATCCCGGGCCCGCAGGCGAAATTCGAAATCTTCGAAATTGCTCAACGGGTCGAAGGTGGCTGTGGTTTCCAGCGGCGCATGGCCCAGCAGCAGGGCTTTACCCTCGAAGCGGGCGTCGCGTTTGCCCTTGGTGTCGACCACGTTGGTCAGGTTGAAGATGCTGGCGTCGACATTGGTCGCATTCATGTTCACCGGTGGTTTGGAGTTGAAGTTGCGAAAGCTGATCCGCCCATCGCTGATCTGCACTTCGTCGAGCGTGATAGGCAACAGTTTGCCCAGTTGCTCACGCCAGTCGGTGCCCTGACCGGTCTGGGAGTTCTGCTTGTTGGCACCACCATCGACGAAGTTCACCTGAGGTTTAAAGAATTTCACCTGTGCCACGACAGCATGGTCGTACCAAAGCGAGTGCCAACTGACAGACAGGTCGATAACCGGCGCATCGACGAATGGCACCGGCACCTTGCCGTCGGCTTTGACGATTTTCAGGCCATTGATCTTGTAGGCTCCGCGCCAGAGCGCCAGGTCCACGTCGGTGATCTGGCCGCGGTAGTCGCCCATATTGGCAAGCTTGTCATTCAGATAGTCGCGCACGAGGTAGGGCAGGGCGATATGCAGGGTGACCAGCAATACCACGATGGTGGCGAAAATCCACAACGGCCAGCGGTAGCGACGCTTCATGGCAACAAATCCCGAACGGTGTAAAGCGATTGACTGCCGCCTGCCGCAGACGTTCGGCCCGACTGGACTGACACGGGCAACAGGCTTACCTTGGAAGGCTGAATTCAACGCTGCACAAGGACCCAGCCATGAGCCGTATTTTTGCTGACAACGCCCATTCCATCGGCAACACGCCGTTGGTGCAGATCAACCGCATCGCGCCCCGTGGCGTGACCATTCTGGCCAAGATCGAAGGTCGCAACCCGGGCTACTCGGTCAAGTGCCGGATTGGCGCCAACATGATCTGGGACGCCGAAAGCAGCGGCAAACTCAAGCCGGGCATGACCATCGTCGAGCCGACCTCCGGCAATACCGGCATCGGTCTGGCCTTCGTGGCGGCCGCTCGCGGTTACAAATTGCTGCTGACCATGCCGGCCTCGATGAGCATCGAGCGGCGCAAGGTGCTCAAGGCGCTGGGCGCCGAACTGGTGCTGACCGAGCCGGCGAAAGGCATGAAGGGCGCTATTGAAAAGGCCAACGAAATCGTAGCCAGTGACACGGGCAAATACTTCATGCCCGCTCAGTTCGATAACCCGGCCAACCCGGCTATCCACGAAAAAACCACCGGCCCGGAAATCTGGAATGACACCGATGGCGCCATCGATGTGCTGGTGGCGGGCGTCGGCACCGGCGGAACCATTACCGGCGTGTCGCGGTATATCAAGAATACGGCGGGCAAACCGATTCTGTCGGTGGCGGTGGAGCCGGTGTCTTCGCCGGTGATTACCCAAGCGCTGGCAGGTCAAGAAATCAAGCCGAGCCCGCACAAGATTCAGGGGATTGGCGCCGGTTTCGTGCCGAAGAACCTTGATCTGTCGATGGTTGACCGGGTCGAGCTGGTGACGGATGACGAATCCAAGGCCATGGCCCTGCGCCTGATGCAGGAGGAAGGGATCCTGTGCGGTATTTCCTGCGGTGCGGCCATGTCGGTGGCGGTGCGTCTGGCGGAGACGCCGGAAATGCAGGGCAAGACCATTGTGGTGGTGCTGCCCGACTCTGGTGAGCGTTATCTGTCGAGCATGCTGTTCAGTGATCTGTTCACCGATCAGGAGAACCAGCAGTAAGGGCGCGTTGATTCAGGTCAGCCAAGGTTCAGGATCGTTATGTTAAGAAGTGCTTTGTTGCGCAATTCTTAACACTGAATCTTGAGTCGGGCGGGTTTTTCCCGGAGCCGGTAGTGTTTATCATGGCCGGCCGCCATCTCGGGTAAATGACATGGCGTGGCGTTGTCTTATTTCAAGGAGTTGTTGATGACCTTTTCGTTAGCCGCCAAGGTGTCGGTGTTGCTGCTGTTTGTGGGCAGCATCCTCTACGTGCATTTGCGCGGCAAGGCGCGTTTGCCGGTGCTGCGTCAGTTCGTCAACCACTCGGCGCTGTTCGCTCCATATAACGCCTTGATGTACCTGTTCTCCGGCGTGCCGTCCAAGCCGTATCTGGACCGCAGCAAGTTTCCGGAACTGGACGTGTTGCGCGATAACTGGGAAACCATTCGCGACGAGGCGATGCACCTGTTCGACGAGGGTTATATTCGCGCCGCCGAGAAGAACAACGACGCCGGTTTCGGCTCGTTCTTCAAGAAGGGCTGGAAGCGTTTCTACCTCAAGTGGTACGACAAACCGCTGCCTTCGGCCGAAACCCTGTGCCCGAAAACCGTGGCGCTGGTCAGTGCCATCCCCAACGTCAAAGGCGCGATGTTCGCGTTGTTGCCGGGCGGCAGCCATTTGAACCCGCACCGCGATCCGTTCGCCGGTTCCCTGCGTTATCACCTCGGCCTGTCGACGCCGAACTCCGACGACTGCAGGATCTTCGTCGACGGTCAGGTCTACGCCTGGCGCGACGGTGAAGACGTGATGTTCGACGAAACCTACGTTCACTGGGTCAAGAACGAAACCGACAAGACCCGCGTCATCCTGTTCTGCGACATCGAGCGTCCCCTGAGCAATCGCCTCATGACCCGCATCAACCGCTTCATCAGCGCCTGGCTGGGCCGTGCCACGGCACCGCAGAACCTCGACGACGAGCGCGTCGGCGGGATCAACCAGGCTTACGCGTGGAGCAAGAACTTCAGCGACAAGTTCAGCGGTGGGGTCAAACAGTGGAAACGCCGCAATCCGAAGGCCTACCGCGTAATGCGGCCGGTGCTGGCGGTGGTGGTGTTGACGTTGCTGGGGTATTGGCTGTTTGGTTGAGGCTGGAATTAAAAGCATAAAAAACCGCTCGTTTGAGCGGTTTTTTGTTTTCGGAATCAGGGACGGCCAGCAAGTAAGCTTGGTTCATCGATAGCGGTGCCGGTTGCAATGATCTGTAAGAGCCGTCGTTGACTGGCTGTCAGAACCGCCGGATCAGATTCACCCCTTATTGCATGCGCTTTTTTCTTCCTGGGGGATTTTTTTATTTCTTTGCGCATATTCCCACCTTGGTTGATCAATATTTGAGCTTTTTTCACAATACTGCCAATGATGCGGGCGTATTGCTCAATTGCCAGAACGGATAGCGGTGCAACACGGTTTTTCAATGGATGTGTTTCTCTTGGCCGCCCCTCCAGTCGTACGATTCGGATGCGTTGTCGACTTTTATTCGGGTTGGCGAAGCAAAGTCCGCACAGTTCAGATTCAAACCAGATTGCGATGTCGAGAGCGAGAGGTTCGCGCGCTTTCCATCCAATGACTTCTTCCCATGAAAAATGTGGGCTCTCCCAACACTCAAAAGCACTCAGTGCCAACGAGTCGATGGGTTCGAAACGTACTTTCGAAAGGTCAAGCGTTGTGGGGCCAGCCATCTCCAGGTCAATCTGGAGTTGAGTCGTGGCAAGGCGGGCAAGCTTCCTGGCTTGCGATTTGTACAACTGATACCGCAGATGATTCCGTTCCCTTGGCATTTGATCTCGCGCATTCCATGTCCCCCATCAATGGTCGTTGCAATTGCAAACGAGCCTATGCGCCTGCCTCCTGCCTGTCGCTACTGGCCCTTTGTCCAAGTCGTTGCAATCCATGTCCCGCGCTGGTTATAGTCGGCGCTCGTGAGTCCCACGACTCACCTTTCAACCCTTCAAAAAAGATCAGCCCAGATGCCTGCATCCTTCATCAACGCGGTACTCGATTCAGCGGTCAACGCTGGCGTCGTGCCGTGCGGGAATCAGCAGCCTGTGCAGATCAGTCATTACCCTCCACCTGTCAGTAGCACGCCGGTGTGCGCAGTCGTATCACCGCCGGGCGTTGGCGTTTCGGGCTGATCAGCGTTATCTGCTGACCCCTGTGCCCGCCTGAAAAAACCTACTGAATTTCAGCTTCGGCTGAGTTGGCTATTTGCCTGACTACAGGTGGTATTCATGTTTGTCCTTTCGAAAAAGTCCGCGCTCGCGGCGGCGTCCACGAGCCTGTTCGTTCTGCTGTGGAGCAGCGGGGCGATCTTCTCCAAGTGGGGGCTGGCCCACGCTTCGCCCTTTGCCTTTCTGCTGATCCGTTTTGTGATTGCCCTGTGCGGGCTGGTGCTGCTGGTGCCGTTGCTCAAGCTGAAACTGCCCAAGGGCGGCAAGCCGATGCTGTACGCGATGGCCACCGGCGTGGTGCTGTTGGGGGCTTATCAGATCTTCTATCTGCTGGCGCTGGATCTGAAAGTCACGCCCGGAGTGATGGCGACCATCATGGGCGTGCAGCCAATTCTCACGGTGGTGATCATGGAGCGGCAGCGCTCGGCGAGCCGGATGTTTGGGCTGGCGTTGGGATTGGCCGGGTTGATCATGGTGGTTTACCAGGGCATCGGTCTGGCCGGGATGTCGCTGGCGGGAATGTTGTTCGGGCTGCTGGCGCTGGCGAGCATGACCTTCGGTTCGATCATGCAGAAGCGCATCACCGACAACCCTCTCGGCACGCTACCGGTGCAGTATCTGGCGGGGCTGTTGCTGTGCGGGATCTTCGTGCCGTTTCAGCCGTTCCACTTCGAGCACAGCGCCGGTTTCATCGTGCCGGTGTTGTGGATGGGGCTGGTGGTTTCCGTGCTGGCGACGTTGCTGCTGTATCGACTGATCGCCCGGGGCAATCTGGTGAATGTCACCAGCCTGTTTTATCTGGTGCCGGCCGTGACGGCGGTGATGGACTATCTGATCTTCGGCAATCGCCTGGCCGCGTTGAGCGTGCTGGGGATGCTGTTGATCATCGTCGGTCTGGTGTTCGTGTTCCGTAAATCGGCGTAACCGCCGCGCATGAAAAAGGCCCGGGAGGAAACTCCCGGGCCTTTGTGCATCTGCGAATCAGCGGGCGGTGATTTCTGCCGGTTTCACCACAGCGGGTTTCAGCACCAGCCACAGCGCAATCGCGATCAAGACCCCGCCATACAAGTGGGCCATCGACAGCGGCTCATCGAGAAACAGCGCCCCCCACAACACGCCGAACGGCGGAATCATGAAGGTCACCGTCATCGACTTCACCGGCCCGATGGAGCTCAGCAGGCGGAAGTAAATGATGTAGGCAAACGCGGTGCAGCCCAGACCCAGGCCCAGCAGCGACAGCCAGACATTCCAGCCACCCCAGCTCACCGGCGGCTGAGTGATGATGCTGTAACCGAACAGCGGCAACAGGAACAGGGTCGCACCGAGCATGCTGCCCAGCGCCGACAGACGACTGTCGAGCCCGCCGGCCTGATCCAGCCAGCGTCGGGCGAGGAACCCGGCGAAGCCATAGCAGGTGGTCGCGAGCAGGCAGGCAACGGCGCCCATCAACAGTGGCAGATCGAACGCGACCGGGCCGGCGCGGGTCAGCACGCCCACCCCGAGCAGGCCGAGGAACACCCCGGCGAGTTTGGCCAGCGTCAGTTTTTCACTGAAGAACAACCCGCCGATCAACACGCCCATCAACGGCGTGGTGGCGTTGAAGATCGCCGAATAACCGGCCGGCAGCACCTGGGCGGCAACTGAATACAAGGTGGCCGGCACGCCGGAGTTGATCACGCCCAGCATCATGACGGTCTTGAGTTTGCCTTTGAAATCCCAGTTGATGCGCATCAGCCCGAGGATTACCAGCAGGCCGACGGCGGCAATTGAAACGCGGAAGAAACCGGTCGGAACCGTCCCGATCGCGGGCGCGATGATGCGCATGAACAGGAAGCTCGCGCCCCAGATGGCAGCCAGCGACAACATGCGGAAAATATCGACAGGGCTCACGGGCCACTCCTTCCTTGATCGGGACGAGAGTGTTGCCGAGGGCCCCGGCGATGGCAACCGCTATTCGGGCATTTAATTGTCTGATCAGATCACGAAGCGCGTCACCAATCCGTTCAGGTCGACGGCCAGCCGTGACAGTTCCTGGCTGGCGGCAGACGTCTGGGTGGCGCCGGCAGCGGTCTGGGTCGACAGATCGCGGATGGTCACCAGGTTTTCGTCGACTTCCCGGGCCACCAACGCCTGTTGCTCGGCGGCGCTGGCGATCACCAGGTTGCGCTGGTTGATCTGCGAGATCGACGCGGTGATTTTCTCCAGAGCCTGGCCGGCGCTGTTGGCCCGGCGCAGGGTGTGGCTGGCCTGCTCGGCGCTGGTTTGCAAAGCGCCGACGGTGGCGCTGGTGCCTTGCTGAATGCTGCTGATCATCAGCTCGATTTCTTCGGTGGAGTTCTGCGTGCGCTGGGCCAGCGAGCGGACTTCATCGGCAACCACCGCAAAACCACGCCCGGCCTCGCCGGCCCGCGCGGCTTCAATCGCCGCGTTAAGCGCCAGCAGATTGGTCTGTCCGGCGATGCCGCGAATCACTTCCAGCACCTTGCTGATGTCCTGGGCCTGGGTCGCAAGGCCCTCGGCCTGTTCGGACGCACCGAGCACCGCGCTGACCAGTTCCTGAATCGAACTGATGGTTTCGCTGACCTGCACATGCCCATGCTTGCTGTCCTCGTTCGAGGCTTCGGAGGCTTCGGCACTGGACACCGCATTGGCGGCCACTTCATCGACGGCCGTGCTCATCTCGGTAACCGCCGTGGCAGCCTGTTCGATCTGGTCATTCTGCTGTTGCAGGCCGCGGGTGCTTTGCTCCATCACCGAACTCATTTCCTCGGCAGCGGAGGCCAGTTGCTGGGCCGACTCGCTGATGCCGCGAATGGTCGAGCGCAGGTTGCCCTGCATCTCGGCCAGCGCCGTGAGCAACTGCGCGGCTTCATCGCGACCCTCGCTGTCGATGCGACCGCTGAGGTCTCCCGAAGCAATCCGCCGCGCCACGTTCAGCGCCTGATTGATCGGCGCGGTGATGCTGCGAGTCAGCAGCCAGGCCAGCAGCAACGTGGCAATCAGGGCGATGACGATGATTGTGGCGACGATCCAAAGCGCCTGCTGATACATCGCCGCAGCAGACTTGGCGGCGGTATCCGCACCTTGCTGATTGAGGTTGATCATTTGCTCCAGCGTTTTGTCGAGTACCCTGCCTTGGGGCGCCAGTTCATTGTTGAGGCGCGTGTAGGCCAGTTCGCTTTGTCCGGCGTCGAGCTGTTTGATGATCTGGTCGAGGATGCTCAGGTACTTGGCCGTATCGGCGCTCAGGCTATCCAGCATTGCCCGTTCCTGATCGTTGGCGATCAGGGCTTTGTGGTCGTCGAGGCGTTTGAGCAATTCCTGGCGTTGCGCGGTGAGAAGGCCCTTGCTGCGTTCGCGAACGGCAGCCTGGGTGCTGGTGATCAGGCGCAGGGATTCGAGGCGGATGCTGGCGATGTTCGCCGCCGCGTCATGGATGCTTTCTATGCTGGGCATCCACGACTCTTCGATCACCGCCGCGCTTTCGCGCAGGGTTTTCATCTGGCCCAGACCGAACAGGCCAACCACCACCAGCAGACTGGCCAGAACGGCAAAACACAAACTGGCGCGCAAACCGATGCGCAGATTCCGGATAGACATCAATGTGCTCCTTGGGCGTTTGGGGAGAGGTCGTCCTCGTGAGCCGAGGATCTTGTTGTGAGGCGGGTGATGGCGGGCTGTATATCAAAGTGCCATTATCTTGGTAAGGCCAGTCGCTGACGGGAATGGACAGGCATGAACAACTCGGGCAAAAGCGCGGGCTAGAGATGTCGCCGCTGAATTGGATCCGAAACCCAGAGAAGACGCGGGCTGGCGCCCAGTGGTGGGGGGAACCGAAGTGGGTGTTTATTGACCGAACGGTCGATTAAAAAAACTTTGATAAAAACTGTGTCGTTGTACAAGCCGCAAGAGGATTTGGCAGAAATTGCGCTTCTCCTGCGCCCGCTTCCGTGGCTAAGCTCAGGCCTTCGAGCACAGATTCTCCAATTCCCGCAGAGGTCTCATCTATGCCGCAGCAATGGCCAGCCACCGACATCGCCCGTCTGATCCTCGATGGCTTTGACGATTACCGCGAGCATTTCCGGCGGATCACCGACGGCGCCCGGGAGCGTTTCGAGCAGGCCCGCTGGCAGGACACGCAAACCGCGTCGGCGGCGCGGATCAACCTCTACGAAGAAAAGGTCGGTGAAACCGTCGCCCGCCTGCGCGAGTATTTCGAGCCGGACACCTTGATGGACGTCACCTGCTGGCCGCTGGTGAAAAGCGCCTACATCAGCATCATCGACCTGCGCTTCGACGATGAGCTGTCCGAGACCTGGTACAACTCGATTTTCTGCGGCCTGTTCAGCCACGACCTGATCAGCGACGGCTGCATGTTCATCCACACCACCCGCCCGAGCCTGCGTCGGGCCCGCGCCGCGCAAACCCGCACCTATAAACCGCAAGGGCAGATATCGGGCATGCTCGCGAGCATCTTTGCCGATTACCGGTTCAACGAGGCCTACGCCGATCTGCCCGGTGACTTGCATCGCCTGGAAGCGCAACTGCGCGAGAATCTGCCGGACTGGGTGTGCAAGGATCCGGAACTGAGCGTCGAGCTGTTTTCCTCGGTGCTGTACCGCAACAAGGGCGCGTACCTGGTCGGGCGCATCTACACCAACGACGATCAATGGCCGCTGGTGATTCCGCTGCTGCACCGCGAGGGGCGGGGGATTCAGATCGACGCTCTGATCACCGACGAAGCCGACGTGTCGATCATCTTCTCGTTCACCCGTTCGTATTTCATGGTGGATGTGCCGGTGCCGGCCGAGTTCATCGGCTTCCTCAAGCGCATCCTGCCGGGCAAGCACATCGCCGAGTTGTACACCTCGATCGGTTTCTACAAGCACGGTAAATCCGAGTTCTACCGCGCCCTGATCAACCACCTGGCCAACACCGACGACCAGTTCATCATGGCGCCGGGCGTACGCGGCATGGTCATGAGCGTGTTCACGCTGCCGGGCTTCAACACCGTATTCAAGATCATCAAGGACCGGTTCTCGCCGTCGAAAAACGTCGACCGCGCCACAGTGATCGAGAAGTACCGACTGGTGAAAAGTGTCGACCGCGTTGGGCGCATGGCCGATACCCAGGAATTCGCCGACTTCCGGTTTCCCCTGAGCAAGTTCGAGCCGGCGTGCCTGGCGGAACTGCTGGAAGTCGCGCCGTCCACGGTGTCGCTGGAAGGCGAAACGGTGTTGATCCGCCACTGCTGGACCGAACGCCGGATGACTCCGCTCAACCTGTATCTGGACAACGCCAACGAAGCCCAGGTGCGCGAAGCGCTGGAGGACTACGGGCTGGCGATCAAGCAACTGGCGGCGGCCAACATCTTCCCCGGCGACATGCTGCTGAAGAACTTCGGCGTCACCCGCCATGGTCGGGTGGTGTTCTACGACTACGACGAGATCTGTTTTCTCACCGAAGCGAACTTCCGCCACATCCCGGCGCCGCGCACGCCGGAGGACGAAATGGCCTCCGAACCGTGGTATTCGATCGGGCCGCTGGATGTGTTCCCCGAGGAGTTTCCGCCGTTCCTGTTTGCCGATTCGGCGCAGCGCAAATTGTTCGATCAGCTGCATGGCGAGTTGTACAACGCGGATTACTGGAAGGGATTGCAGGAGGCGATTCGGGAGGGGAAAGTCATCGACGTCTTTCCGTATCGGCGAAAGGGCCTCGATAACGAATAAAGCAGCCGCAAGCAGCAAGCTACAAGCCTCAAGTCAAACGCCGCTTTCAACTTGCGGCTTGTAGCTTGCCGCTTGTAGCTGCTTTTCTGCGACAATCGCGTCCTTGCGCCACTAGACGACCGAATTGCGTACCCGATGACCGACGAATCGCCCTCCATCGACAAACTGCTGAAAAACCTCGATCACGCCATGCTCGCCGACCGCCACCGGCTGCGGCGGCAGTTGCTTGAGCTGCGCAAGAAACCCGACGAGGCCAAGCTGGCCCAGTGGGTGGCGCGCATGCAGGCGTCCTGCGATCAGGTGCTGGCGCGCAAGGCCAGCCTGCCGGTGATCCGTTACGACGACAGCCTGCCGATCGCGGCCAAGCGTGACGAAATCAAGAAGGCCCTGGAAAAGCACCAGGTGCTGATCATCGCCGGCGAAACCGGCTCGGGTAAAACCACCCAGTTGCCGAAAATCTGTCTGGAGATCGGTCGTGGCCAGCATGGTCTGATTGGCCACACCCAGCCTCGGCGGATCGCAGCACGCAGCGTGGCCAGCCGGGTGGCCGAAGAACTCGGCACGCCGCTGGGCGCACTGGTCGGCTATCAGGTGCGCTTCGAAGACCAAAGCGATTCGAACACCCTGATCAAACTGATGACCGACGGCATCCTGCTGGCCGAAACCCAGAACGATCGCTACCTCGAACGCTACGACACGATCATCGTCGACGAAGCCCACGAACGCAGCCTCAACATCGACTTCCTGCTCGGTTACCTGAAAACCCTGCTGCCGCGTCGTCCGGACCTGAAAGTCATCATCACCTCGGCGACCATCGATCTGGAGCGTTTCTCCAGGCATTTCGACGATGCGCCGATTGTCGAAGTGTCCGGCCGCACCTTCCCGGTTGAAACCTGGTATCGCCCGCTGACGCTTGAGCAGGACGAAGAGGGCAACCGTGTCGAGGACGACCTGACCGTCGATCAGGCGATCCTCGCCACCCTCGACGAAATCGCCGCTTACGAGCGTAGCGAGCGCCGCAGTCCCGGTGACGTGCTGGTGTTCCTGCCCGGCGAGCGCGAGATCCGCGACGCCGCCGACATGCTGCGCAAGGCCCAGCTCAAACACACGGAAATCCTGCCGTTGTACGCGCGCCTGTCGCCGGCCGAGCAGCAGCGGATTTTCCAGTCGCACCCGGGTCGTCGTGTGGTGCTGGCAACCAACGTCGCCGAAACCTCGCTGACCGTGCCGGGCATCCGTTACGTGATCGACAGCGGCACCGCTCGCATCAGCCGCTACAGCTACCGCGCCAAGGTTCAGCGGCTGCCGATCGAAGCGATTTCCCAGGCCAGCGCCAACCAGCGTAAAGGTCGCTGCGGCCGGGTCGAGCCGGGTATCTGCGTGCGTTTGTACAGCGAAGAGGATTTCCTCGGTCGCCCGGAGTTTACCGATCCGGAAATTCTGCGCACCAACCTCGCGGCGGTGATTCTGCAGATGCTCCATCTGCGTCTCGGCGAGATCACCGATTTCCCGTTTATCGAGCCGCCAGACGGCAAGGCGATCAGCGACGGTTTCAACCTGCTGCAAGAACTCTCGGCGGTAGATCGCAACAGTCAACTGACCCCGCTCGGCCGCCAATTGGCGCGCCTGCCGGTGGACCCGCGCATGGGCCGCATGCTGCTGGAAGCGGCAAAGCTCGGCAGCCTGCAGGAATTACTGATCGTCGCCAGCGCCATGTCGATTCAGGACCCGCGCGAGCGTCCGCCGGAGCGTCAGCAAGCTGCCGACCAGGCTCACGCCCAGTGGAAAGACGCCGACTCCGACTTCGCCGGGCTGGTCAATCTGTGGCGCGGTTTTGAAGAGCAGCGCCAGGCGCTGACGGCGAGCCCGCTGCGCAACTGGTGCCGCAAGAATTTCCTCAACTACCTGCGTCTGCGCGAGTGGCGTGATTCCCATCGCCAGTTGAGTCTGATCTGCCGCGACTTGCAGCTGAGCCTCAATAAAGAGCCGGCGGATTATCCGAAGCTGCACAAAGCGGTGCTGGTCGGCCTGCTCAGCCAGATCGG
Organism: Pseudomonas sp. 9.2(2024); assembly: GCF_039695385.1. Classification (NCBI taxonomy): domain Bacteria; kingdom Pseudomonadati; phylum Pseudomonadota; class Gammaproteobacteria; order Pseudomonadales; family Pseudomonadaceae; genus Pseudomonas; species Pseudomonas sp. 9.2(2024). The sequence continues at coordinate 1,848,815 of NZ_CP155585.1, forward strand.
CCAGAAAACCGAGGACGGCGATTACCTTGGCGCCCGTCAGCGGCGGTTCTGGATTCACCCGTCGTCGGGCATCGGCAAGAAGCGCCCGCAGTGGGTGATGACTGCCGAACTGGTGGAAACCACCAAGCTCTACGCGCGGATGGTGGCGAAGATCGACGCCGACTGGATCGAGCCGCTGGCCGGGCATCTGATCAAGAAAAACCACTTCGAACCGCACTGGGAGAAGAAGCGCGGCCAGGTCGTCGCGTTCGAACAGATCACCCTGTTCGGCCTGATCGTGGTCGGCCGTCGACCGGTGCACTACGGCCCGGTAGATCCGGTGGTATCGCGTGAACTGTTCATTCGCGAAGGTCTGGTGCGGGGCGAGATTCAGTCCCGGGCCAAGTGCCTGACCGCCAACAAGCAATTGCTGGAGCAGCTCGACGAACTGGAGGCCAAGGCCCGTCGCCGGGACATTCTGGCCGACGAAGAAACGCTCTACGCGTTCTACGACGCGCGTTTGCCGGCGGAGATTCACCAGACCGCGACGTTCGACAGCTGGTATCGCGTCAACAGCCAGAAAGACCCGCAACTGCTGATCATGCGCGAGGAAGACGTGCTGGCTCGCGAAGCCAGTGAAGTCACCGCCCAGCATTATCCGGACACGCTGCACATCGGCGATCTGGAACTGGCCCTGAGTTACCACTTTGAACCTAATCACCCGCGCGACGGCGTGACCCTGCGTGTGCCGGCGCCGCTGTTGCCGATGCTGCCGCCGGAGCGCCTGGAATGGCTGGTGCCGGGGCTGATCGAGGCCAAGTGCATTGCGCTGGTGCGCAACCTGCCCAAGGCCTTGCGCAAGAATTTCGTGCCGGTGCCGGACTTCATCAAGGCCGCGCTGCAACGCATGACGTTTGCCGAAGGTTCGTTGCCGCAAGCGCTGGGCCGCGAACTGCTGCGCATGACCGGTGCGCGGGTCAGCGATGAAGCCTGGGCCGAAGCGGCGCAGCAAGTTGAAAGCCACCTGCGGATGAACCTGGAAATCGTCGACGGTCAGGGCAAGTTCCTTGGCGAAGGCCGGGATCTGGCAGAGCTGACCGCACGTTTCGCCGAAGCCAGCCAAGCTGCGTTGGCCGTGCCGCAGAGTGCGAAAAGTCAGCAACCGGTGGAGGCCAAGGTCTTCGCGCCGGTGGCGGAAAAGACGCAGCAGAAGATTGCCGGGCTGTCGATGACGGTCTATCCGGCGCTGGTGGAAGAGGGCGGCACGGTCAAGGAAGGGCGCTTCTCGACCCCGGCCGAAGCCGAGTTCCAGCACCGCCGCGCCTTGCAACGTCTGTTGATGCAGCAACTGGCGGAACCGGCCAAGTTCCTGCGCGGCAAGTTGCCGGGCCTGACCGAACTGGGCCTGCTCTACCGCGAACTGGGTCGGGTCGATGCACTGGTCGAAGACATTCTGCTGGCCAGCCTCGACAGCTGCATTCTCGACGGCGAAGACCCGTTGCCGCGTGATGGCGCGGGTCTGGCCGCGTTGGCCGAGCGCAAGCGCGGCAGCTGGACCGAGCACGCCGAGCGCGTGGCACGCCTGACGCTGGAAATCCTCAAGCTTTGGCACGGCCTGCAAAAACGCTTCAAGGGCAAGATCGACCTGGCTCAGGCGGTGGCGCTCAACGACATCAAACAGCAGCTCAGTCATCTGGTGTATCCGGGGTTCGTGCGGGAAACGCCGATGCTCTGGCTCAAGGAGTTGCCGCGCTACCTGAAAGCGGTCGAGCAGCGTTTCGAGAAACTGGGCGCGCAGGTGCAGAAGGATCGGGTGTGGAGCGGCGAGCTCGCCGGGCTCTGGACGCAATACCAGACCCGCGCCGCCAAACATGCGCAGGAAGGCAAACGCGATCCGCAGATCGAGCTGTATCGCTGGTGGCTGGAGGAGTATCGGGTTTCGCTGTTCGCCCAACAGTTGGGGACGAAAGTGCCGATCTCCGACAAACGGCTGAACAAGCAGTGGAGCCAGGTCGAACAGTGACACTGATCGTTCCCACGTCGAGGCGTCGAACCGTCTGCGTGGGAATGCCTTCGGGGACGCTCCGCGTCCAGTGACGCGGAGCGTCACGGGCTGCATTCCCACGCAGGAGCGTGGGAACGATCATTGCGCGTCGATCTTGAGAAAGACGCCAAATGGCCACGGTTATGGCAAACTTCGCCACCATAAATGCCGTTTTCGCGTCCCAGAGCCTTCGCCGGGCCGCGCAACGGAATAAAGCGATGCCAGGTTTTTGCGTCCCTTATACGGGAATGGACCCTTTGCGTGTTGGCACGTCGGTGCCAGCACTTTCTGCCTGAACAGATTAGAGAAACGACCATGCATAACGTCGTCATCAGCGGCACCGGCCTGTACACCCCGGCCAACAGCATCTCCAACGAAGAGCTGGTGCAGTCTTTCAATACCTACGTCGCCCAGTTCAACGCGGACAACGCCGACGCCATCGCCAGCGGCGAAGTCCAGGCCCTGACCGAGTCCAGCGCCGCGTTCATCGAAAAAGCTTCCGGCATCAAGAGCCGCTTTGTCATGGACAAGGATGGCATCCTCGACCCTGCGCGCATGGCGCCACGTCTGCCGGAACGTTCCAACGACGAATGGTCGGTGCTTTGCCAGATGGCCATCGGCGCTGCCGAGCAAGCCCTGCAGCGTGCCGGCAAGACCGCCGCTGACATCGACGGCGTAATCGTCGCCTGCTCCAACCTGCAGCGCGCCTACCCGGCCATCGCCATCGAAGTCCAGGAAGCGCTGGGCATCCAGGGTTTCGGTTTCGACATGAACGTTGCCTGCTCGTCGGCGACTTTCGGCATCCAGCAAGCCGCCAATACCGTGCAACTTGGCCAGGCTCGGGCGATCCTGATGGTCAACCCGGAAGTTTGCACCGGTCACCTGAATTTCCGTGACCGCGACAGCCATTTCATCTTCGGTGACGCCGCCACTGCCGTGATCATCGAGCGCGCCGATCTGGCAACGTCGAAACACCAGTTCGACGTGGTCAGCACCAAACTGCTGACCAAGTTCTCCAACAACATCCGCAACAACTTCGGCTTCCTCAACCGCGCAGCGGAAGAGGGCATCGGCGCCCGCGACAAACTGTTCGTGCAGGAAGGCCGCAAGGTGTTCAAGGACGTGTGCCCGATGGTCGCCGAGCTGATCGGCGAACATCTGGAAGAGAACAAGCTCAACGTCGGTGACGTGAAGCGCTTCTGGCTGCACCAGGCCAACCTGAGCATGAACCACCTGATCGTGCGCAAGTTGCTGGGTCGCGAAGCCACCGAAGAAGAAGCCCCGGTGATTCTCGACACCTACGCCAACACCAGCTCCGCCGGTTCCGTGATCGCGTTCCACAAATATCAGGACGATCTGGCGGCCGGCTCGCTGGCGGTGCTGAGTTCGTTCGGTGCTGGTTACTCGATTGGTAGTGTGATTCTGCGTAAACGCTAAAATCGGGTTCATTTCCTCTTAATCGCGCTGACGTTTCCTACATCCGAATCGGCGCGAACGCTGTAATTTTCGAAAGTGGCGGCAGGCGAAGTCCTGCCGCTATCATTTTCGAAGTCAGGAACAGGGGATTGATGGATGGCAGTTGACGACACCCGATTGCTTGAGCGGCTGCTCGCCGGTGAGCAGAAGGCTTTCAAGGAGCTGGTCAGCACCTATCAAAGCCCCATGCGCGCGGTGGCCTACGCGATTGTCGGCCAGCGCCATGTCGAAGAAGTGGTACAGGACGCCTGGCTGTCGGTGGTGCGTAATATCGGCCGTTTCGAGGGGCGCTCCAGTCTCAAGACCTGGCTGCTGACCATCACCGCCAACTCGGCCAAGAGCCGCTACAAACTCAATCGTCGCGAAGTGTTGCTGGATGATCTGCCGTCACCCCACGGCACCATCGACGATGATCGTTTTTCTCCCGGCGACGGCCACTGGCTGGTTGCACCGTTTGCCTGGCACCAGGACACGCCTGAAGCGTTGCTGACGGAAGGCGAGCTGCGTGAATGCCTCGAGCACACGTTGTTGAGCCTGTCGGAACTGCAAAGCAGCGTGCTGTTGCTGCGCGAACGCCAGGGCCTGGAGCTGGAGGAGATCTGTAATCTTCTGGAGATCTCGCTCTCCAATGTCCGCGTGCTGCTGCATCGGGCACGTTTGAAGGTCTTTGCGACCGTGGAGCATTTTGAGGAGACGGGAGAATGTTGACCTGCAAGGAGCAAGTGGCGCGATCCAGCGATTATCTCGATGGCCAGTTGAGCTTTCGCGAGAAACTGATGGTGCGTCATCACCTGATGTTCTGCCGCAATTGCCGGCGTTTCATTCGCCAGATGCGTTTGATGCAGGCCACGTTGCGGGCAATGCCGCAAAAGCCTGAAGAGGGCGTGGACGCGTTGGCCGAACAGTTGGCACAGCTGCGGCGCGAGGATAGTCCCTGAAAACACAGACTGGCGCGGCCGCAGCGAACGGATGATGGGGATCGCTGAGGTCGCGCCAGTCTGTTGAAGCCTCTTCAAACGATGGAACCGGATGTCCAACCCATCGTTTGAAGTCTGGCGCCGGGTTGCTTAGAACTTTGCTTCCGCATCCAGCTGCAGGGTGTTGGTGTCTGCATCACGCTGGGTACGGCTGGAGAAGTCGGCCTTGGTCAGGAAGTAAGTCGCACCGATGGCGAAGTTCTTGTCGATGTCGTAACCGACCTTGAACTTGTGGCCACGGGAACCGGTGGTGCCGTTGGCGAAGTCCGAATCGGTGAAGGCGCCGACCACAGCGTTGCGCTGCACGTCACGATAGTTGTAGTCGAGGTTCAGGCCGAAGACTTTCGACTTGGCACCTACCAGCCACGCGGTGTCCTGATCGGTCACGGCATCGTTGTTCTTCACGTACTGCCCGTAGAACGACAGCGGCATTGGCAGGCCGCCGATGTCGACCTGGCTGAAGCCTTCGTACAGACGGAATTCGTTGTTCGCCGAGTTGCCGTTGACGGCCAGGGCGCACGGCGTGGAGGTGCCGGTGCAACGGCTGTCTTCGTCGTTCTGGTAGGCGTAGACGCTGCCGCCCAGGGTCAGTTTCAGGTTGTCGGTGATGGCAAAGCGGCTGCCCAATTGGCCGGCGGTCAGGCGCAGGTCGTGACGGAACTGCACGCCGTCGCCGTCGACGTTGTCCTTGAGGTTGTAGTTACCCAGGCTGCCGAACAGTTCGACGCTGCTGCCCAATGGATACTTGTAGGTAACGGCCAGACCTTCCGGGTTGATGTCGCTGTCCCAGATCACGTCGCCCATGCTCACCCAGGGTTGCAGCATCTTGCCGCCGATGATGTGCAGGTTCTTGATCTGATCCGGGTGGTAGTCGATGTAGCCCAGGTCGAGCCAGATCTGCTTCTTGTCGAAGTAGTTGTCCTGGTCCTGGTTGGTCGAACGGGCGTCGTCGCCGCCGCCGGTGGCGATACGGATGCCGGTGTCGACTTGCGGGTTGATCTCGGTGTAGGCACCCAGACGGGCACGGATGCGCTGACGATCCTTGTCGCGGCCGCCGTTGTTCGGCTCGCCATCGATCTTGATGGTTTCCTGACGGATACGCACGTCGCCCTTGAACTGGGTCTTGGCGGCCCAGGCCAGTTTCTGGTCGAAACTGCTGAGCTCGTTGGTTTTCTTCGCGGTCGCCGCGATTTGCTCGTTGGTCTCTTGCTGCGCCTGCTGCGCGATTTGCTGGGCCTTCTGATCCTTGGCCAGTTCAGTTTGCAGTTCAACGTACTGCGCCTGGGAAATCGAACCGTTAGCCTTGAGCATGTCGAGCAGTTTGGCGTCGACTGCGGCACTGGCCGGTACACTCATGGCCAGCAACAGGCCACCGCACAGGGCCGCCGCAGTTTTCGTGGAAGCAAGACGCATAGCAATCTCCGAAGATGAAAAGGGGATGGCTGAACCATCCTGGGCACAACCGACGGTTTGACGGTCGGAAAACAGTGACCGGGGTAGAACCCGGCGCTCTAAAAACAGGCGCCAGTATCGCGATGGTTTATGACAGAGCAGTGGCACGATGATGGCAGGTTGATGACGATACAAAACTGCCGTGAACTATTGATCTAGAGCGCTGTCGTGCAATCGAACGTGGGCAACGCCCGGCCAATCAGCGATACTCGCCGGGCGTTCACGCCCGAAAGTGGAGAGGAAAATGCCGCTGCAACGTCTGCACAAACTGTCGGAAATTCCAGCGTCCGACTGGGATGTTCTGGTCCCGCAAAACCAGCCGTTTCTGTGCCATGCCTTTCTGGCTTCGCTGGAGGACAGCGGCAGCGTCGGCCCGCACACGGGCTGGCAAGCGGAGCATTTGCTGCACGTCGAAGCGGGGAGTGTGATCGCCGCATTGCCCGGTTATCGCAAGTGGCATTCCTACGGCGAATACGTGTTCGATCACGGCTGGGCCGATGCCTGCGCCCGGGCCGGCATCGATTACTACCCCAAGTTTTTGAGCGCGGTGCCATTCAGTCCGGTCAGCGGTCCACGGTTGCTGGCAGCGAATGTCGAGGACGGATTCGAGCTGCTCAAGAGCCTGCCGGGGTATCTGGAAATCGAAGAGCTCTCCAGCGCCCACATCAATTTCACCGACGCGTTCACCGATGCCGCCATGGCCGAGCAGCCGGGCTGGCTGCAACGCATCGGCTGTCAGTACCACTGGCAGAATCGCGGCTACCGCGACTTTCAGGATTTCCTCGACGTGCTTGCCTCGCGCAAGCGCAAGCAGATGCGTAAAGAGCGCGAGCAAGTGGCGGGGCAGGGCTTCGAGTTCGAATGGCTGGAAGGCCGGGAGCTGGACGAGGCGCAGTGGGATTTCGTCTATGCCTGTTATGCCAACACCTACGCGGTGCGTCGGCAGGCACCATATCTGACCCGCGAATTCTTCAGCCTGCTGGCCGAGCGCATGCCGGAATCGATCCGCGTGGTGCTGGCCCGGCAGGGCTCACGGCCGGTGGCGATGGCGTTCAGTCTGGTGGGCGGCGACAGTTTTTACGGGCGCTACTGGGGATGCCTGGCCGAGTTCGACCGGCTGCACTTCGAGACCTGTTTCTATCAGGGCATGGACTATGCGATTGCCAATGGATTTCAACGTTTCGATGCCGGTGCCCAAGGCGAGCACAAACTGATTCGCGGCTTCGAACCGGTGATCACCCATTCCTGGCATTACCTGCGCCATCCCGGTCTAAAAGCCGCGGTCAAAGACTTCCTGCACCAGGAGCGCGCCGGTGTACTGGCCTATGCCGAAGAGGCGAGGAGCGCCTTGCCGTATCGGCAAGCCTGATCCTCGCCGACACCTTCAGCTGTCTTCCTTGCCCAGCCAGCGATAGAGCACGCCGCCAACCACCGCACCGAGTAGTGGCGCGACCCAGAACATCCACAACTGGGCGATGGCCCAGCCGCCGACCATCAGCGCCGGACCCGTGCTGCGGGCCGGGTTGACTGAGGTGTTGGTCACCGGAATCGAGATCAGGTGGATCAGCGTCAGGGCCAGGCCGATGGCGATCGGTGCCAGTCCTCCCGGGGCGCGTTTGTCGGTGGCGCCGAGGATGATCACCACAAACATGGCGGTCATTACCAGCTCGGTGACGAAGCCGGACGTCATCGAGTATTTGCCCGGCGAGTGCTCGCCATAACCGTTGGAGGCCAGGCCGGCGGCGATGTCGAAACCTTCCTTGCCGCTGGCGATGTGGTAGAGCAGTGCCGCTGCCAGAATCCCGCCGATCACCTGGGCGATGACATAGGCGGGCAGCTCCTTGGCCGGGAACCGACCGCCGACGACCAGGCCGACCGACACGGCCGGGTTGAGGTGACAGCCGCTGATGTGGCCGATGGCAAACGCCATGGTCAGCACCGTCAGACCAAACGCCAGGGCCACCCCCAGCACGCCGATTCCCAAAGGTGAAGACGCGGCGATGACCGCACTGCCGCACCCGCCCAACACCAACCAGAACGTACCCAACAACTCAGTGACTGAACGTTTGAACAGAGACATGACAGAGTCCTTGATAGGCGTGCTATCGAGACTGCATCGAGTGGTGCTCCCTGCAGATTTACGACAGGTTCCGTTCCGGAGCCTTGGCTCAGTACAGCAGGGTTTGTGCGGATTTCCAGCAGTCGATAAAAAACCGCCAGAGCACGTGGTTAAAGGGCTCTGGCGGTTTTTTGCGTTTTGACGCAGGATCAGTCGATGCCGACAAACCCTCCGGTCTGGTGCGCCCACAGCCGCGCATACAATCCGCCATGGGCCAGCAGTTCGGCATGGTTGCCGCTTTCGGCGATCTTGCCGTTCTCCAGCACCACCAGTCGGTCCATGCGGGCAATGGTCGAAAGGCGGTGGGCGATGGCGATCACGGTCTTGCCCTGCATCAGGGTTTCCAGGCTTTCCTGAATCGCCGCTTCGACTTCCGAGTCCAGGGCCGAAGTCGCTTCGTCCATGATCAGAATCGGCGCGTCCTTGAGCAGCACCCGCGCAATCGCGATCCGCTGACGCTGGCCACCGGACAGCTTCACCCCGCGTTCGCCGACATGCGCGTCGAATCCGGTGCGTCCTTCGGCATCCGACAGCAGCGGAATGAACTCATCAGCGCGGGCCTTGCGCACCGCTTCCCAGAGTTCGGCGTCGGTGGCGTCGGGCTTGCCGTACAGCAAGTTGTCGCGGATCGAGCGGTGCAGCAACGAGGTGTCCTGAGTGATCATGCCGATCCGCGCGCGCAGACTTTCCTGGCCGACTTCGGCGATGTTCTGGCCGTCGATCAGGATCCGCCCGCCCTCGACATCGTAGAGGCGCAGCAGCAGGTTGACCAGGGTCGACTTGCCGGCGCCGGACGGGCCGATCAGGCCGATTTTCTCGCCGGGTTTGATGGTCAGGTTGAGGTCGCCGATGATGCCTTTCTTCTTGCCGTAGTGAAAATCCACGTGCTCGAAACGCACTTCGCCACGGGCCACGGCCAACGGTTTGGCCTGCTCCCGGTCGGTGACGCTGACCGGTTGCGAGATGGTCTGCAGACCGTCCTGGACCATGCCGATGTTTTCGAAAATGCCGGTGACCACCCACATGATCCAGCCGGACATGTTGACGATGCGGATCACCAGGCCGGTGGCCAGGGCGATCGCGCCGACGCTGATCAGCGACTGCGTCCAAAGCCACAGGGCCAGCGCCGTGGTGCCGACGATCAGCAGGCCGTTCATGGTGGTGATGGCCACGTCCATGCTGGTGACTACGCGGCCGGCTAGTTGGGCTTTTTCGGTCTGTTCCTGGATCGCCTCGCGGGCGTAATGCTGTTCGAAGTTGGTGTGGGCGAACAGCTTCAGGGTGGCGATGTTGGTGTAGCCGTCGACGATCCGGCCCATCAGTTTCGAGCGCGCGTCTGAGGCTTCCACCGAGCGGTCCTTGACCCGTGGTACGAAGTAATAGAGTGCGCCGACGTAGGCCGCGATCCATGTCAGCAGCGGGATCATCAGGCGCCAGTCAGCCTCGGCGAACAGCACCAGCGAACTGATCGCGTAGATCAGCACATGCCACAACGCATCCACCGCCTGCACGGCGGAATCGCGCAGCGAGTTGCCGGTCTGCATGATGCGCTGGGCAATGCGCCCGGCGAAGTCGTTCTGGAAGAAATTCAGGCTCTGCTTGAGCACGTAACTGTGGTTCTGCCAGCGAATCATGCTGGTCATGCTCGGGCTCAGGGTCTGGTGCACCAGCATGTCGTGCAGGGCCAGGAAGAGGGGGCGCAGCAGCAATGCCACGACGGCCATCCACGCCAGTTCGGCGCCGTGCACCTTGAAAAAATCGGCGTTCGGCGTGCCCTGGGCGAGGTCGATGATGCGGCTCAGGTAACTGAACAGCGCCACTTCGATCAAGGCACCGAACAGGCCGACGATCAGCAGGGCGGCGAAGCTCGGCCAGACCTGCTTCAGGTAATAGGTATAGAAGGGCAGAACGCGGTCCGGCGGGGATGCCGTCGGGGCATCGCGGAATATGTCGATCAGTTGTTCGAAACGGCGATAGAGCATCAGATAACCGCCCGGAGCACGGGCTCTCCTTTTATCAGTGTGAGCGGCGCGATGGGTAATCGGCGCCGCTCGATAATGCCCTGTAAAGCTTAGTCGATGCGCTTGGCCGACTTGATGATCACAGGGTCGACCGGCACGTTTTGCATGCCCTGTTTGGTGGTGGTCTGGGAGTTGACGATGATGTCGACCACGTCCATGCCCTTGACCACTTTGGCGAACACCGCGTAACCGGCGTCACGGCCCGGATCGAGGAAGGCGTTGTCGGCCACGTTGATGAAGAACTGGCTGGTGGCCGAATCCGGGTTGGAAGTACGGGCCATCGACAGGGTGCCACGAACGTTATGCAGGCCGTTGCTGGCTTCGTTCTTGATCGGCGCCTTGGTTTCTTTCTGTTGCATCTGCTGGGTGAAGCCGCCGCCCTGGGCCATGAAGCCCGGGATCACGCGGTGGAAAATGGTGTTGTTGTAGAAACCGCTGTCGACATACTCGAGGAAGTTCTTGGTACTGATCGGCGCCTTGACCGGGTCCAGCTCGATTTCGATCTGGCCGTTGGTGGTGTCCAGCAGCACGTGCGGCGCTTTTGCCGGTGTGGCAGCCATCAGGTTGGCAGCGAACAGCACGGTGCCGGCGGCGAGGGCGAGTTTTTTCAGCATGGGTCAGTGATCCTGAGGGTGATTATCGGCTGTGGCGAGGAACTCCAGCAGCGTTTGATTGAAGCGTTCGGGCTGATCGAGCGGAGTGGCGTGGCGCGAATCGGCGATCACCACCAGCCGCGCATCGGGCAGCAGTCTGACATAGGTTTCTTTCAGCGAAACGGGGGTGTAGTCCCGGTCGGCGCTGACGACGAGGGTTGGACAGGTGACCCGGGAAAGTCGTTCCTGAACCCCCCAGCCAACAATCGCATCGAAGCTGGCGAGATAAGCACGTTTGTCGTTTTTTGCCCAGCGTTCGGCCATCTTCTGACGCAAATCCGCCTGCTCCGGTTTGGGGAACAGCTTGGCGCCAAGGGCCTTGCCGATGGTGGCGAGACTGAGCAGGCGCATCAGGCTCCAGCGCTTGAACCACTGCCAGTAATCGTCGCGGCTGCGCAACTTGACCTCGGGGGCACTGTTGACGATGGTCAGGCTCTTGAGCATCCGGGGCTGATCGACAGCGAACTGGAAGCCGATCATGCCGCCCATGGACAGCCCGACGTAGTGCACCGGGCCAAGCTTCAGGTGTTCGATTAGGGCAACGATGTCGGCACTGAAGCCGGCGATGCTGTAGCGCTCGCGGGGCTTGTCGGAGCGACCGTGACCGCGCACGTCCGGGACGATCACCCGGTAATGTGCGGCCAGTGCGGGAATCTGCATTTCCCAGTCCAGGGTGCTGGAGCCCAGACCGTGAACCAGCAGCAACGGATCGCCGTGGCCATATTCCTCGTAGTGCAGGTTGCAACCTTCATGCTCGAAATACGCCATCGGTGAACTCCGTGTCAGGCTTGTTCGGGGGCGGCGAACGGTGCGTCCAGCGGCAGGGTGTCGAAGGTGCGCAGCAGTTCGATGAGGATTTGCGTCGCTGGGCCCAAGGGTTTGTCCTTGTTCGAATACAGATAGAAACTGGAGTTGCGATTGCCGCCTCTGTCCAACGGTAGCAGCTTGAGCGAGCCGTCTTTCAGTTCCCGCTCGATCATGTGGCGTGGCAGCCAGGCGAATCCCAGGCCACTGCTGACGAACGTCGCAGCCGTGGCGAGACTGCCGACGGTCCAGCGCTGTTCGGCGCCGAGCCAGCCAACGTCCCGGGGTTGCTGGCGGCCGGAGTCGCGGATCACCACTTGCATCTGGGTTTCCAGGTCCTGAAAGCTCAGTTCGCGGTTGAGCCGGTGCAGCGCATGATCAGGATGGGCGACGGCGACAAATTCGACATCGCTCAATTCCGCGCCAAGGTAACCGGGAATGCTCAGCCCGGTGATGGCCAGGTCGGCCACGCCTTCGAGCAGCACTTCTTCGACGCCCGACAACACTTCCTCACGCAGCCGCACCCGGCAGCCGCGACTCTGCGGCATGAAAGCGGTCAACGCGCGCACGATACGGGCGCTCGGGTAGGCGGCGTCGACCACCAGCCGCACTTCGGCTTCCCAACCCTGCTCCATGTGATGGGCGAGGTCTTCCAGCTGGCTGGCCTGTTTCACCAGTTGGCGCGAGCGGCGCAGCAACACGCCGCCGGCTTCGGTCAGCACAGCCTTGCGTCCATCGATGCGCAACAGCGGCACGCCGAGCTGATCCTGCATGCGGGCGACGGTGTAACTCACCGACGATTGCGAGCGATGCAGGGCCTCGGCGGCCTGGGCGAATCCGCCGTGGTCGACCACGGCCTGCAACGTTCGCCATTGATCAAGGGTCACGCGGGGCGCTTTCATCAATAGCTCCTCTTGTCCTAAGCTGGCGGTCCCTCATGGAGACTGCCGAATGAAAAAATTCTGTTGTGTGTTGCTGGCGCTGCTTCCGCTGACTGCGTTTGCGTACCCGATCGATGTGGAAAAGGACCTCAACGGCCTGAAGATCGACTACAACGCGTTCGACACCGATAACGACATCGGCTCCATCCAGGTCAACAACTACGGCGACGTCGACGCGACCTGCAAGGTGGTGTTCACCAACGGCCCGGAAGCGCCGCGCACCCGCAACATCGAAGTGGCCGCGGGCAAGCATAAAAACGCCACGGCCAAGTTCACCCGGACCATCATCAAGCTGCGCATCAAACTGAGCTGCACCCCGAAATAGCGTCACGGCCCTGTGGGGGGCGGGCTCCCACAGGGTATGGCTTGCATCTAAACGAATTTTTCGATGCTTTGCAGCAATTATTTGCGCTTTTTCATCGATACGACACTGTTTAACCTTCACTCCATCGACTTACAACATTCTCGGATGGAGGCTACACAACATGTCCCGCGTTCTGATCATCGAAAGCAGCGCCCGCCAGCAAGACTCGGTTTCCCGTCAACTGACCCAGACCTTCATCAGCCAGTGGAAAGCGGCGCATCCGGCCGATCAGATCACCGTACGTGACCTCGCCGTGAACCCGGTGCCGCACCTGGACATCAACCTGCTGGGCGGCTGGATGAAATCCGCCGAGCAGCGCAACGACAGCGAACAGGCCTCGCTGGACCGTTCCAACGAATTGACCGATGAATTGCTGGCAGCCGACGTGCTGGTGATGGCGGCGCCGATGTACAACTTCGCCATCCCGAGCACCCTGAAAGCCTGGCTCGACCACGTACTGCGTGCCGGCGTGACCTTCAAGTACACCGAAACCGGCCCGCAAGGTCTGCTGAGCGGCAAGCGTGCCTACGTGCTGACCGCTCGCGGCGGGATCTATGCCGGCGGCCCGGCGGATCATCAGGAACCGTACCTGCGTCAGGTGATGGGTTTCATCGGCATCCACGACGTGACCTTCATCCACGCCGAAGGCATGAACCTGGGCGGCGACTTCCAGGAGAAAGGCCTCAACCAGGCCAACGCCAAACTGTCCCAGGTCGCTTGATATGTTAATCGCCAGATAATCGCCGATTGTTCTAGTGACTTGGCGCAACCCCTTCAAGGCTCTACGCGCATCGAACCTCCCTTTGCACTTGTTGCTCCTGAGTGCTGTAGCCCGATTGAACGCTTTAGCGAGATCGGGCTTTTTTTTGCCCGGGATTTAGCGATGGCCGGCAAAAAACGCTATCGTCGCCGCCATTCGAAATCGAGGCGAGCATGGGCTATCTACTTTTTGTCACGCTGATCCAGGCGTTTTCCTTCAGTTTGATCGGCGAATACCTGGCCGGTCATGTCGACAGCTACTTCGCGGTGCTGGTGCGGGTGGTGCTGGCCGGGCTGGTGTTCATCCCGCTGACCCGCTGGCGTTCGGCGGAGCCGGCGTTCATGCGCGGCATGTTGCTGATCGGCGCGTTGCAGTTCGGCGTGACCTACGTCTGCCTGTATCTGAGCTTCCGCGTGCTGACGGTGCCGGAAGTGCTGCTGTTCACCATCCTCACGCCATTGCATGTGACGCTGATCGAAGACGCGCTCAACCGACGCTTCAACCCGTGGGCGCTGATCGCGGCACTGGTGGCGGTCGCCGGCGCGGCGGTGATTCGCTACGACCGGATCAACCCGGACTTCTTCATGGGCTTTTTGCTGCTGCAACTGGCCAACTTCACCTACGCCGCCGGGCAGGTGCTGTACAAACATCTGGTGGCGAAACACCCGAGCGATCTGCCGCACTACCGACGTTTCGGTTTCTTCTACCTCGGCGCACTGGCGGTGGCGCTGCCGGCGTTCCTGCTGTTCGGTAAATCCAACTTCCTGCCCGAAGCACCGCTGCAATGGGGCGTGCTGGTGTTCCTTGGTCTGGTCTCCACCGCACTCGGTTTGTATTGGTGGAACAAGGGCGCGTGCCTGGTCAACGGCGGCACGCTGGCGGTGATGAACAACCTGCACGTGCCGGTTGGGTTGCTGCTGAACCTGCTGATCTGGAATCAGCATGAAGAACTCGGGCGGTTGTTCCTCGGTGGCAGCGTGATTCTGGCGGCGGTGTGGATCAGCCGGTTGGGGATTCGCAAGCCGGCGCCAGTTGCCCCACCAGAAACTCGATAAACGCCCGGGTCTTCTGCGGCACCCGCCGCGCTGACGAATACACCGCGTTGATGGTGATTGCCGGGGCTTGCCATTCGCACAGCACCGGCACCAGTCGCCCGGCCGCCAGTGCTTCTTCGACGATGAAGTCCGGCAGCAGCGCAATGCCCATGCCGGCCTCGGCCGCTTGCGCCAGCAGGTCGCCGTTGTTGGCGTGCAACGGGCCAGTGACGTTGACGCGCTGGGTCTCCTTGCCGTTGCACAGTTGCAGGCTGACCCCGCTCTGCAGATAGCCGTAGTTCAAGCATTGATGTGAGCGCAGATCCTGCGGGGTCTGCGGCGTGCCCGCACGCTCGAGGTAAGCGGGGGAGGCGACCATGATTCGCGGAGCAGGCGCCAGTTGCCGGGCGATCATGGTCGAGTCGGGCAGGCTGGCGATGCGGATGGTCACGTCGAACCCGCCGCGCACCGGATCGACCTGCTGGTCGCTGAGCACCAGTTGCAGCTCGATGTTCGGGTGCTGCTCGTGGAACAGCGGAATCAGCTTGCCCAAGCGCCGCAAGCCGAACGACATCGGTGCGTTGACCCGCAACACCCCGCGCAATTCACCCACCCCGTCTCGCGCCCGCTGCTCGGCCTCGTCCAGTGCCGCAATCACTTCCCGCGCCGCTTCGAAATACTCGGCGCCGGCTTCGGTGAGGTGCAGGCTGCGGGTGGTGCGTTGCAGCAGCTGCACACCGATGGCTTCTTCCAGTGCCTGAATCTGTTTGCTGACTTTCGAGCGGGGCACGTCCATGGCCCGGGCGGCGGCTGCAAAGCCGTTTTCGCCGACCGTCACCACGAAGGCGCGCATGCATTCGATGCGATCCATGATTGTCCCTTTTTTAGAATCAATGATTCTCTATTTTAGGGAATTGTCCCTTTATCAGCTAGCCCCTAAAGTGACATCCAAGCCGAGACAACAACGCCGCAGACGGCAAAACGCCTCGACTCACCCAATACCCAATCGAACTTTGAATCGACATCAAAAGGAACGCGCCATGTCTATCCGTGAACTGCTGAACCCAACCAACTCCGCCCTGATCCTGATCGACCACCAGCCGCAAATGGCTTTCGGCGTGCAGTCGATCGACCGTCAGACCCTGAAGAACAACACCGTCGGCCTGGCCAAGGCTGCCAAGATCTTCAACGTGCCGACCATCTACACCTCGGTCGAAACCGAAAGCTTCAGCGGCTACATCTGGCCGGAGCTGCTGGCGGTACACCCTGAGCAGAAGCCGATCGAACGCACCTCGATGAACTCCTGGGAAGACAAGGCGCTGGTTGACGCAGTGAAGGCCACCGGGCGCAAGAAGCTGATCATCGCCGCGCTGTGGACCGAGGTCTGCCTGACCTTCCCGGCCCTGGAAGCCCTGGCGGAAGGCTACGAGGTGTACATCGTCACCGATGCTTCCGGCGGCACTACCAAGGAAGCCCACGACATGTCGGTACAGCGGATGATTCAGGCGGGCGCAGTACCGGTGACCTGGCAGCAAGTGCTGCTCGAATACCAGCGTGACTGGGCGCACAAAGACACGTATCAGGCGGTAATGGACCTGGTGCTGGAACACAGCGGCGCGTACGGCATGGGCGTCGATTACGCCTACACCATGGTGCACAAGGCACCGCAGCGGCAGGCCTGATAAATCGGCAGGACAAAAAAAGACGCAACTGGGTTGCGTCTTTTTTGTTGCGTTCAAGAAAGCCCTACATCAGATGTTTTTCAGCTTCTGGAATATGGCTCGCGCCAAGGACTGCCGGCAATATCCCGGAACGCAAATCCCCACCGCTCGGCTGCTGATACAGGCTCAGCCCGAACTCCGGCAGCACCGCCAGCAGGTAATCGAAAATATCCCCTTGGATCCGCTCGTAATCGGCCCACACCGTGGTGGTGGTAAAGCAGTAGATTTCCAGCGGAATGCCCTGGGCCGTGGTCTGCATCTGGCGGACCATGCAGGTCATGTTCGGCTGGATCTCCGGGTGGCTCTTCAGATAGGCCAGCGCGTAAGCGCGGAAGGTGCCGATGTTGGTCATGCGCCGGCGGTTGGCCGACATCGCCGCGACGTTGCCCTGCGCCTCATTCCAAGCTTTGAGCTCGGCTTTCTTGCGGCCCATGTAGGCGGTCAGCAGGTGCACCTGGGAGAGTTTTTCTTCTTCATCGTCGCGGATGAACCGCACACCGCTGGCGTCGATGAACAGGCTGCGCTTGATCCGCCGTCCGCCGGACTGCTGCATGCCGCGCCAGTTTCTGAACGACTCGGACATCAGGCGCCAGGTCGGGATCGAGACGATGGTCTTGTCGAAGTTCTGCACCTTGACCGTGTGCAGGGTGATGTCGACCACGTCGCCATCGGCGCCGACCTGCGGCATTTCGATCCAGTCGCCGACCCGCAGCATGTCGTTGCTGGTCAGCTGTACGCTGGCGACGAACGACAGCAGGGTGTCCTTATAGACCAACAGGATCACCGCCGACATCGCACCCAGACCGGACAGCAGCAACAGCGGCGAACGGTCGATCAGGGTGGCGACGATGATGATCGCGCCGAACACGTACAGAACCATTTTTGCCAGTTGCACATAACCCTTGATCGAGCGGGTGCGGGCGTGTTCGGTGCGGGCGTAGATGTCCAGCAGGGCATTGAGCAGGGCGCTGACCGACAGCAGCAGGAAAAGAATGGTGAACGCCAGCGCGACGTTGCCGAGGAACACCATGGCGGTCTTGCTCAGTTCCGGCACCAGATGCAGGCCGAACTGGATCACCAGCGACGGCGTCATCTGCGCCAGACGCTGAAACACCTTGTTATGCCGAAAGTCATTGATCCAGTGCAGCGCGGGCTGGCGACCGAGCATGCGACTGGCATGCAGGATCAGGTAGCGCGCCACTCGTCCGAGGACCAGCGCGATCACCAGCAGCAGGAGCAAAGCCAGGCCGGCGTGCAGGAGCGGGTGCTGTTCGAGGGTACCCCAGAGGTCTTGGGCGTTGAGCCAGAGCTGTTTGAAATCCATGAGAGAGACGATTCTTCTGTAAGACGCGACGGGCGATTAGAGCATTTAAGACGCTGTGTATTACCGTTGGAGACAAATCGAGCAACAAAAAAGCCACTGATTACGGCGTATTTCATAAAGAAACTCGGCCTGAGCGCTCGAAACCGGTAACCTATGCAGCTGATTTTTTGCATATCTTCGAGGTAGCACCCGTGTTTTCCCAATTCGCCCTGCACGAACGCCTGCTCAAAGCCGTGGCCGAGCTGAAATTTGTCGAGCCAACGCCTGTGCAAGCCGCGGCCATTCCGCTGGCGCTTCAGGGGCGTGACCTGCGGGTGACGGCGCAAACCGGTAGCGGCAAGACCGCCGCTTTCGTCCTGCCGATCCTCAACCGCCTGATCGGCCCGGCCAAGATCCGCGTCAGCATCAAGACCCTGATCCTGCTGCCGACCCGCGAGCTGGCCCAGCAGACCCTGAAGGAAGTCGAGCGCTTTTCGCAGTTCACTTTCATCAAGTCCGGCCTGATCACCGGCGGTGAAGACTTCAAGGTCCAGGCTGCCATGCTGCGCAAGGTGCCGGACATCCTGATCGGCACCCCGGGCCGGATGATCGAGCAACTGAACGCTGGCAACCTCGACCTCAAAGAAGTCGAAGTGCTGGTGCTCGACGAAGCCGACCGCATGCTCGACATGGGTTTTGCCGAAGACGTGCAGCGTCTGGTCGACGAATGCCCGAACCGTCAGCAGACCATGCTGTTCTCCGCCACCACCGGCGGTTCCGGCCTGCGCGAGATGATCGCCAAGGTGCTGAACAACCCTGAGCACCTGCAGCTCAACGCGGTCAGCCAGCTGAACGACACCACCCGTCAGCAGATCATCACCGCCGACCACAACCAGCACAAAGAACAGATTGTGAACTGGCTGCTGGCCAACGAGACCTACCAGAAGGCCATCGTCTTCACCAACACCCGGGCCATGGCCGACCGCATCTACGGTCGCCTCGTCGCCCAGGAATACAAGGCGTTCGTGCTGCACGGCGAGAAAGACCAGAAGGATCGCAAGCTGGCGATCGACCGTCTGAAGCAGGGCGGCGTGAAGATCCTGGTGGCTACCGACGTGGCGGCCCGTGGTCTGGACGTTGACGGCCTGGATCTGGTGATCAACTTCGACATGCCACGCAGCGGCGACGAATACGTGCACCGCATCGGTCGTACCGGCCGTGCAGGCAACGACGGTCTGGCGATCTCGCTGATCTGCCACGGCGACTGGAACCTGATGTCGAGCATCGAGCGCTATCTGAAGCAGAGCTTCGAGCGCCGTACCATCAAGGAAGTCAAGGGCACCTACGGCGGACCGAAAAAGGTCAAGGCCTCGGGCAAGGCCGTCGGCGTGAAGAAGAAAAAGACCGACGCCAAGGGCGACAAGAAGAAAACCGCCGCCAAGACCCCGACCAAGCGCAAGAACGCTAATCGTCCGAAACCAGACTCTCTGGTGAGCAGCGATGGCATGGCTCCGCTCAAGCGCCGCAAGCCGGAAGCGCCGGCGGCTGAGTAAGTCGTTTCAGGCAGGCAAAGAAAAACCCGGACATGGTCCGGGTTTTTTTATCGCCAGGGTTTATCAACTGCCCAGCAGGCCAGTGGTGTCGGCATCAAAGCGCCGCTTGGCCTGATCGGCTATCGGTTTGAGCTGCGCGAGCAGGGCTGCCTCGCTGTACAGCCCGGGCAGCGCCGACTCCTTGGGCGTCGGCTCGATCGGGATCAGCACATCTTCACCCGCCGCGTGCAGCCAGATCGCCACAAGGTGCAGCGCAGAAACAAACAACATCCGCAGTTCAACGGTTTTGCCCTTCAGCTGCGGCGATTGCTCGGCCAGTTTCAGCGCATCGACCGTGGCGCTCGCCAGATTGCCGTGGTTCAACGAGGCAAACTCGACGTGACCGCGTACTTCGGCCAATTGCGCATCGGCAATCGATACCCCGCCGGAAAACACCAGGTAATGCCAGTCACCCACTCGGGCGTTTTTCAGGCCTTTGCCCTGGTTCAGGTCGTCGAGACTGAGCGAGTAGCCGCGATAGGCCTCGCTGAGGCTGATCCCGGCGGGCGCTGCACTGCCGAACTGGCGATTGACGCCAAAACCCTGGGTCTGCAACGCGGCCTGCAGGGCCGGACGCAAGGTCTGTACGCCGTTGGAAGGCGCTTTTGGATAAGTCAGTTTCATGATGCCGCCCCCTGGTTTTTCGCCGTGAAGTAAGTGTGAGTCCAGTTGCCGCCGCCATTGTAGGAACCGGGGAAGGCACTCAGCGCGCGGGTCGAATAGCCGTAGATCGAATCCGCAACCAGCACGTAATTGCCGTTAGTGCCGTAGATCGCCAGAAAGTGCGCACCGCCGCCGTACCAGGCGCAACGCAGGCCGATCGGGCGGCCCATGTTGATCTGGTTCTGGATGGCCGACATTTGCAGCGAGCCCGAATTCATGCCGTTGAAACTGCGGGTGATCTTCAGCGCGACGTCCAGATAGCCGTAGACGTTGCACGGCCCCGGTTGATTGCAGCAATTGCGATCCAGCGCGGCGCTGGCAACGGCGCATTGGGTCCAGGACCCGGTGCCGTAGTAATTGCCGACCGAGGCGGAAGCCGCAGCCCAGCACCAGTTGGTCTGTGTCTGTTGCTGCATGGTGAAGTTCAGGCTGGCGGCCGCCAAGGCACGGTTTTGTACAGCCGCTTCGACCTCGACCAGTTGCGGGTCGAGCAGATGGCCGATCAGACATTCGGGCAGGGTGTTGCCAGTGAATGCCGTTGTTTCAGTGGTTAACATTTTTCAATCCTCCATGAATGAAAACAAACGTTCCGCGTTTGCGGGATAACGCTATTGCCGAGTGATCGGTGTTCAAGGGTTGCCATCTCCGATGGCCGGTTCCGATCAGGCTCGGGGTAACCCTAGGTGTGAATATGCATTTGTGCAAATAACAAAATGCACTAATGCAAATTTCCGGACAAAAGAAAGCAGGCTCTGGTATCGATCCAGCCTGATAGATGCCAAAGCCTGCCGTTGTCTGAGCGAGTGTTATCCCTCGGTTTTCTTCTCGGCCGAACCCAGTTCCTTCAAGCGCTGATCGATCAACTGGCATTTGTCCGGGAGGTCGGCGGAGGCAGTGCCCAGGTCCATTTTCTGCAACTCGGCGTTGATCTCCTTGGCCTTTGTCGGGTTTTGCTCTGTGAGCTTCGCGACTTCCTTGGCCAGTTGCTCGCGTTTGGCGGTGGCTTCCTCCGGCGTACAGGCCCAGACGGGCAGGGCGCAGGCGAGCGTGGCAGCGAGGGTGAGCTTGAGCAGGGTTTTCATGGGGGCAGGCCTCAGTTCCGGTTAAGGCGGGTTAACCGGTTGAGGGCTGTGCCCGGTGAAAAGTTCAGAGGTTTGCTGCGAAAACAGCCTCAAATCGTCTGACTAACGAGTCGCCATTTACGCCAAAAAATCATCATCGTCGCGCAAAGCTTCGTTCTAGAGCGGTTGTCGAAAATGCTGCGTAACGGGTTGTTGACGTCAGAATGATGGCAACCTACCATCAGGCTGTCACATTGATATCAGTGTGTGGTTTCGAGGGATCGAACAGACTTTTCGCGGCGGGTTTCGCGATCGTTACGCAACGCTTGGGCAGTTCTCACTCAAACGCGCCTGCATCCCCTTATTCAGTTTCGCACTCTGCCGGCGCTGGTGTTTTCGCCGGGTAGGGACCGCTTTGCCTGTCGATTTTGCCGATCAACTTGCTGCCTGTAATGAGACCTACAACATGGACGTTCGCCCTTGCGCCTTTGCCGTAATTGAATCTTGTGCTGCCACTGAGACCCGAGAGCGTTTCTGGGGCATGCCCAAGCGCGGACTGGCGTTTTTGCTGGCCAACGTCATGTTCTGGCAGCCGATGTGGGCCCAGGCCGACGGCATCGTTGTGGCCAACCCTGGCACCACTCTCGATCGCGCCGGCAATGGGGTGCAGATCATCAACATCGCCACGCCCAATGGCAGCGGTCTGTCGCACAACCAGTTCCATGAGTACAACGTCGGCGCGCAGGGCGTCATCCTCAACAACGGCTCCAACCAGGCTACGTCCACCCAGCTGGGCGGGTATGTCATCGACAACCCGCACCTGAAGAACAGCGGTTCGGCGCAGGCGATTCTCAACGAAGTCATCGGTGGCAGCCCGAGCCAATTGCGCGGTTACACCGAAGTGGCGGGGCAGTCGGCGCGAGTGATCGTCGCCAACCCGTACGGCATCAGTTGCAACGGTTGCGGTTTCATCAACACGCCCCGCGTCACCCTCACCACCGGCAAACCGGTGCTCGATGGCAGCGGTCGCCTGGACCGTTTCCAGGTCGATCAGGGCAGCGTCGCCATCGAAGGCGCCGGGCTTAACGCAACCAATGTCGACCGCTTCGAAATCATCACCCGCAGCGCGAAGATCAACGCCGAGATCCAGGCGAAAAACCTGACCATCGTTGCCGGGCGCAATGACGTCAACGCCGAATCGCTCAACGCGACGGCCCGCGCCGACGACGGCAGCGTCAAGCCGCAACTGGCCATCGACTCTTCGGCGCTGGGCGGCATGTACGCCGGTGCGATCAAACTGGTCGGCACCGAAGCCGGGGTCGGGGTGAAGCTCGACGGCAAACTGATCGCCAGCGGCGGCGACATCCAGCTCGACGCCAACGGCCAGTTGAGCCTGGCCGAGACCTCGGCCACCGGCGCGGTCAACGTCAAGGCCGCCAGCCTGGAGACCCGCTCGGCGGTCTACGCCGGCACGTCGCTGAACGTACAGACTCAGGGCGACCTGACCAACCGGCAGACCCTCGCGGCGCGGGACAGCATCAGTCTCAGTGCGGGTGGTCAATTGACCAACGCCGGGGCCATTGAAGCCGGGGTCAACGCTGACGGCGGTCGTAATGCCAATGGTGATCTGAGCCTGAGTGCGCAAAATATCGACAACCGTGGCAAGAGCCTGGTGGCCAGCCGCAATCTGGCGGTGAATGCCGCGCAGGTGCTGAGTAACCAGGGCGGCACGCTGAGCGCTGCGCAGATCGCAAGCATCGTTGCAGGGACGCTGGACAACCAGAATGACGGGCGTGTACTGAGCAGCGGCGCATTGAACGTGACGGCCACTCAAGTGCTCAACACCCGGGGTGCGATCAACGGCAAGGGCAGCGTCACGGCCACAATCGCTCAGTTGAACAACAGCGGGGGCGAACTTTCCAGCACTGGCCTCACTCGCCTGAACGGGACGTCGGTCAGCAACCTTGGCGGCCAGATTCTGGGGGACCTGGGGCTCAGCATTGATCTCGGTGCTGCACTGGACAACCGCGACGGATTGCTTGGCTCCGGTGTCGCCCTCGATCTGAAGGCCGGCAGTCTCGATAACCGTGACGCCGGGGTCGTGGTCAGTGATGGTGGGCTTGTGGTGCAGGTCAGCGGTCTGCTCGACAACCGCAACAAGGGCGAAATCACGGCCAGAGGTGCCATCGATGTGCGAGCCGGTCATCTCGACAACCGCGACGGAAAAGTCATCGGCAAGGACACGCTGGCACTGCGCAATGAAACGGCAGACAACCGTGGCGGGGTGATTCAGGCTGACCGCCAGTTGAACCTGAATGTCGATCGCCTGGATAACCGTGACAAGGGACGCATCACCGGCAAGGCGGGTGTGGCTTATGAGGGCGTGCGACTGGACAACGGCTCAGGCCTGATCAGCGCGGTCGGTCCGATCCGTCTCAAGGTCGATGAAGTGCAAAACGCGGCCGGACGCATCTCCAGCCAGAGCGATCTGAACGCCACCGTGAAAGTGTTGCAACAGCAGGGCGGCGCACTGGTCGCACAGGGCGATCTGAGCCTGACGGGCACTTCGCTTGATAATCGCCAGGGCGGACTGGTGGGGACCACCAGAAACCTGACGTTGAATGTGGATGACATCGACAACCGTGCCGGCGAACTCTCTGGCAGTGTCTCGGTGAACCTCAATGGGCAGAAGCTGGACAACAGCGACGGCGGCAAGATTCTGGCGGGGACAGATCTGGGGCTGGTGGTCGCCAACCTGATCAACCGGAATACCGGGCTGATCCACGCCAAGGGCGCAGCCACGCTGACCGGCCAGACACTCGACAACAGTGGCGGCGTCTTCGACAGTCTGGGTGCGCTGGTCATCACGCTTGACGATGCTTTGCTCAACGTTCGGGGGGTGATCAACAGTGATGGCAGCCTGACTGTCAACGCCGGCCGTATCGACAACACTGACGCGAGTCTGGGCAGTGCGAAGACACTGTCATTGACCAGCCTTGGCACGATCGTCAACCAGGGCGGATCCATCAGCACGGACGACACGCTGTCCCTCAACAGCGCCAGCCTCGACAACAGTCACAGCGGTCTGATTTCCGGCAAGGGCAACAGCCGGATCGACAGCGGCGATGTCGACAACAGCCAGGGCGGGCGCCTGATCAGCGCCGGCTCGCTGAATTTCACGGCGGGGCAGGTCAACAACACTGCCGGTCGTATCGCCAGTCAGCAAGCCATGAACCTGTCGGTGACCGGGCTTGATCAGCAGGGCGGTGAACTGTTCAGCAAGACCAGCCTGACCCTGGACCTGAACAATGGCCGGTTGAACAACCGCAACGGTTTGATCAACGCACCTGGCGCACTGTTGCTGAAGAACCTCAACGACGTTGACAACCGCGGCGGTGAAATCTCCAGCCAGCAGGCTTTCGACCTGGTTGCCCGTGACCTGGACAACAGCGAAGGCAAGCTCTTGAGTCAGCAAGCGTTGTTGCTGCGCATCGAGAAAGCGTTGAGCAACGTCAAGGGGGTGATTTCGGCTGCCTCGCTGGACTCACGCAGTGACACCGTGGACAACGGCCAGGGCCTGATCAGCAGCCATGACCGGCTCGAACTGATTGTCGACAAAAAACTGGACAATCAGGGTGGCACGTTGATCGCCGACGGCGCCGTGTTGCTGAAGGCGGACCACTTGGACAATCGTGGCGCCAATTTGGCGGGCAAGGCGGACGCGACCATTGTCGTCAGGCAAATCGATAACCGCGAAGGAAAACTGATCGCCACCGGCGCACTCGACCTGACGGCCAGCACACTGGACAACCGTCAAAACGGTTTGCTGGGAGCCACACGGGCGGTGTCTCTGAACGTTGGGGAACTTGATAACCGTGGAGGCGAAATCACCACCGGTGCTGCCTTGTCGATTACCGGTCAAACGCTCGATAACAGCTACAACGGCCGCGTCTTCGCCGCAGAGACCACGACACTCACAGTCGACCGGCTACTGAACCTCGAAGAGGGTCTGATCAGCACCAATGGCCTGTTAAGCCTGAACGCAAACACGCTGGACAACAGTGGAGGTTCTCTGCTTAGCCAACAGGGCATGGCGCTGAAACTCAGTGGCGCATTCGCAAACCATCAAGGCCGGGTCGGTAGCGAAGGAGGGTTGACGGTCAAGACGGCACAATTGACCAATACCGAAGGCCGGTTGTCGAGTGCGGCGGATCTGCTTATCGACAGCACGGGCGGCATCGATAATCAGAGCGGCAGCCTGGTCACCGACGGTGCGCTGACGCTGACCGGCACGCGTCTGGACAACAGCCGGCAAGGCGTGATCAGTGCCAAAGGCGCGGTGCTGGTCACCACCGGAGCATTCGATAACAGCCAGTCGGGCCAGCTCAACAGCGCTGAGTCCTTGACGCTCACGGCAGGCCAGGTCAACAACGGTTCCGGTGGACGAATCGGTAGTGAAGGGGTGTTGACCGCGTCGGTCACCGGGCTTGAGCAACGGGGTGGTCAACTGTTCAGCAAAGGCATCTTGAGCCTGGACATGAACAACGGTCAGTTGAACAACCAGAACGGTCTGATCAATTCCCCCGGTACGTTGTTACTCAAACAACTCGGCGGCGTGAATAACCAGGGAGGGGAAATCTCCAGCGGCCAGGTGTTCACGTTCGCGGCGCAGAGCCTGGACAACAGCGGTGGCAAATTGCTGAGCAATCAGGGGCTGACATTGCGGATCGCCGAGGCCCTGAACAATCTCGACAAAGGGCTGATCGCCGCCACTTCGCTCGACGTACGCGCCGCCAGCCTGAACAACAGCGCCGGCAGCCTGTCCAGCCAGCAAGGGCTGGTGCTGACCGTAGAAGGCTTGCTGCGCAACGATGCTGCAGGATTGATCAATGCCGGGGACGCGCTGGATATTCGCAGCACCGACCTGAACAACCAGGGCGGCATGCTGTTGGGAGCCAGCGCTGTCACTCTCAATGCGATGGCCCTGAACAACCGTGACAAAGGCTTGATCAACAGTCAGGGCAGGCTGACGCTGACGGCCGCCGGGCTTGACTCCAGCAACGGTGGTGAAGTGTCCGCCAAGGGCGATATCGATCTGCACCTGACCTCATTGACACAACAGGGCGGTCGACTTTCAGGTGAAAGCGCCGTCACTCTGGACCTTGCCGGCGGTGACCTGGATAACCGCGCAGGCTTGCTCGGCGCGAAGGGGCCGCTGACGATAAAGCGTCTGCGCGATCTCGATAATCGCCAGGGCGAGATTTCCAGCAACCTGGGTTTCGACATCAATGCCCGAATGCTGAATAACACCAATGGCAGAGTGATCAGTAGCCAGAACCTGCAGGTGGTCGGGACCACGCTCGTCAATCAGAAGGGCCTGTTATCGGGCTGGAAGGGGCTGACGGTCACCGGCGACAGCCTGGATAACCGCGACAGCGGCACGCTGTCCAGCCGCCAGGGTGACGTGAATGTCGACCTCCAGAACGACCTGATCAACAGCGGGTCCGGTGCCCTGGTCGCTCAGGGCATCCTGAACGTCAAGGCGGGCCAACTGGACAACAGTGACAAAGGCATCCTCAGCAGCGCAGCGGATCAGCGCCTGATACTCAAGGGGGCGCTCAACAACAGTCAGGGTGGCTTGATCGACAGTGGTGCCGGGCTGGTGCTCCAGAGTATGGCGTTGTCTAACGTCGCCGGTACGATCAACGCGCAGCAGTCTTTCAATGCCAATGTGTCACATCTTGATAACCAGGCAGGTCAGATTGCCAGTAATGGCGCGATCAACCTCGACCTGCTCGGGTACTTGAACAACGACGGCGGCAAACTGGCCGCGACGGGGCCGGTGGTCATCAAAGGGGTGACCAATTTCACCAACCGCAACGGTCAATTCGTCAGCCAGAAAGGACTGGATCTTTCGACCGGTTCTCTGGACAACAGCAATCGGGGCACCCTCGCGGCCAGTGAAGACTTGTTGATCACCGCCAGCGGCGCAGTACTCAATAATGCCGACGGTCTGATCTACAGCCAGAACGCCGGCCTGCTGCTCAAGGCTGCCAGCCTGTCCAACGCCAAAGGGGCGATCCAGAGTCAGAACGGTCTGTCGCTGGACGTCAGTGGCAACCTCGACAATCAGAGTGGCCGGGTCATCGCCGAGACGGGCGCTGTCAGCGTCAATGCCGCGAACATCGATAACCGGGGCGGCGTACTGTCGAGTCTCAAGGGCCTGCTTGAAGCCCGCACGGTCGGTGTGCTGCGCAATGGCTATGACCTCAACAACAATCTTCAGGGCGGCATCATCCAGGCGCAGGGGCTGACACTTTCGGCGCTGGCCGGGGTGGACAACAACCGCGGGCGCATTTCGGCCCGGACATCTGACGCCAGCATCAGCACCGCTGCGCTGGACAATCGCAATGGCGGCCTGTTCGCCGGGAGCCTGCTCAGCGTGACGGGCACCCGACTGGACAACGGCAGCGGGCAAGTCGCGGGCAATCGTATCCATCTCGATCTGGGCAGTGATTTGAATAATCGGGCCGGTGTCATCGAAAGTGACACCACGTTGTCGATCAAGGCCAGCGGTCTGGATAACCAGTCCGGCAAGCTCCGGTCACTGGGCAGTGCCGGCAAAACGGATTTCAGGATCGGCGGCCTGCTGGATAACCGCAATGGTGCACTTGAGACCGGCAATGCCGACCTGACCCTGGCCGTTGGCAGCTTCCTCAACAACGGCGGGCAATTGCTGCATCTGGGAGAAGGTGTCTTCGACATTTCGACAGCCAATGTGACCGGTGCCGGTGGCAGTATCGTCACGCGCGGGGGACTCACCCTCAACGCGGACACCTGGAGCAACTCCAGCGTGATTCAGGCAGGACGCTTGAACGTCAACGTCAACAATTTCAGCCAGACGGCCGGTGGTCAATTGTTGGCTTCCCGTCATTTGCAGGGGCGGGGTGGCAACTGGAACAACGACGGTCTGATCGCCAGTGACGGCAGCCTGGACCTGCAAGTGGGCGGCAGTTATGGCGGGAACGGTCGGGTGTCGAGCCTCGGCGATCTGACGCTCGGGGCCGGGCAACTGACGATCAATGAAGGTGCCAGTGTGGCCGGTGGAGGCATGACCCGACTCAATGTCGCTGGACAGCTGAACAACCTGGGTCGTCTGACCTCCGCCGACGGGCTTGAAATCAGAGCGGCGGCGGTGAACAACCTGGGTACGCTGGCCAGCGCGAAAAATCTGTTGATCAACGCGCAGACCCTCACCAACAACCGCATTCGCGCCAATCAGGGGGCGTTGCTGTTCAGTGGTGGCCACATGAATATGCAGGTCGGCTCGCTCACCAACACCTACAGCGACATCTACAGCCTGGGCGACATCAACGTGCTGGGCTACAACGGCGCCGACAGGGCCGGTCGGGTAGATAACCTTTCCGGCCGAATCGAGTCCACCGGCGATATGTCGCTCAAATCGACGGTCGTGAACAACAAGATGGAAAACTTCAGCGTCACGACCACCGAAGGCGATTCTTCATCCATTGGCGTGCGTTGCTACAACTGTGATTCAGCCAGGCCCAAGCACATCGAAGATGTCGACTCGCACCTGGTGTGGCAACAGAGCTTCAATGTGAGCGTCTCTGGTGACGCCGACGCATCAAGCATCACCGCCGGACGCAATCTGAGCGTCACGGGCTCGGAGTTCGTCAACTCCAACTCCACCGTCTCGGCCTCGTCCGATATCACGATCAACGTCGACACCTTCAATAACTCCGGCAGTTCGCTGGGCAGTTATTCGGTACTCAAGTACATCGCCAACAAGTCGCCTTCAGACGCGCTGTGGAACCAGATCGTCGACTACAACGTTCACAACGATGCCGGCTACAACAAGGACATTCGTTTCTGGACGGCCGGCGGTGCCGAGTCCCGGGAAAAATCATGGATCAAGAACAATCCCCATGTCGCCGAGACCCGGTACCAATACATCGGCACCTACGAGG
Organism: Pseudomonas sp. 9.2(2024); assembly: GCF_039695385.1. Lineage (NCBI taxonomy): Bacteria > Pseudomonadati > Pseudomonadota > Gammaproteobacteria > Pseudomonadales > Pseudomonadaceae > Pseudomonas > Pseudomonas sp. 9.2(2024). Next base: position 1,877,767 of record NZ_CP155585.1, read on the forward strand.
TCAACGCCTGGGGCGGGAATGATATTGCTTTTGGCGCGTCCCAATACGCGTCGGGCGTGCGTACCCAGGCCCCGGCCGAAATTGTCAACGCGACACCTTTCCAGACGATCATCACTGAATCCGCCGGGAAAACCTTCGTACCCGCCATCATCCAGGCCGGTGGCAGTGTGGTGGTCAATGCAACCAACACCCTCACCAACGGCGAGCTGCGTTCCTTCAGCGCTGTGGCGGCCGGTCCGGGCAGAAACGCCGATACGCGTTCCGGTGGCGGCGCCAAACCGACGGTGATCAGCCTCAACCGGCAACTGCCTCCAGATCTGGCGCAACAACAGGTCAACCCGCTGGCATTGCCGGGCTTTGAATTGCCGGGTGGACAGAACGGACTGTTCCGCCTCAGCGGCCAGGGCGCCAGTTCCGGGGGGACAACCTTGCCGGTAGGTGCCTCGCCGACCTGGACCATGGGCGGAGCGTCGATTCCCCCGACCCAGCGTCAATCCGAACTGCCGACCACTGGCGGCCGGACCCTGCAAGTCGGTGGCGTGCAGACGGTAACCGCCTCCGATCGCCAACTGACCATGACGGATCGCCCGGACAGCGGCGTGGCGGCAGACCGCCGCGACATCAATACATCCATTGTCGTCGATGCCGGTGCTCAGGGTGGGGCACCCAACGCAAGAACCAATGGTTTCGGCGGGCAGTCCCTTGCCAGGGTTCAGGGGCTGCCCAGTACCCAGGCACCTTCCAATGCGCACAAGTATCTGATCGAAACCAATCCGGTACTGACGGAGCTGAAGCCGTTCATGAGTTCCGACTACCTGTTGGGCAAACTGGGCTATGACCCTGACCAGAGCGCCAAGCGCCTGGGTGACGGTTTGTATGAACAGCGGTTGATCCAGCAAGCCGTGGTGGCCCGTACCGGGCAGCGATACATCGATGGCCAGAACTCGGACGAAAGCATGTTCCGATACTTGATGGACAACGCCATCAGCAGCAAGGAACAACTCAATCTGTCGGTGGGTGTGACACTGACCGCCGAGCAGGTCGCGGCCCTGACCCACGACATTGTCTGGCTCGAAGAGTACGAAGTGAACGGTGAGAAAGTGCTGGTGCCAGTACTTTATCTGGCTCAGGCCGACAACCGCCTGGCGCCTGACGGATCGCTGATCCAGGGAACCAACGTCAAGCTGATAGCCGGCCAGGACCTGCAGAACGCCGGCACCCTGCGGGCCAGCAACAACCTGACGGCGGCGGCCGGGAACAATCTGGTCAATAGCGGGCTGATCGAAGCCGGCAACCGTCTCGACCTGCTGGCCGGCAACACCATCGTCAACAAATCCGGAGGCATCATCAGCGGGCGCGATGTGAACCTGGTGGCGGTCAAGGGCGACATCATCAACGAGCGGACAGTGACCAGCAGCGGCTTCGCGTCTCAAGGCTATTCACAGCAGCGCGAGTACCTCGACAGTGCGTCGCGTATCGAGGCCGCCAATGACCTGAAAGCCAGCGCCGGACGTGATTTCATCAGTTCCGGCAGCGCACTGGTCAGCGGTCGCGACACGGTCATCGAAGCGGGCCGCGATGCAAGCATCGTCTCGGCGCAAAGCAACAACTCGGCGTTTACCGGTGCCACCACCAGCAGCGTTCACCAGGTCGGTTCGACTGCAGCGGCCGGTCGGGACTTCACCGTCAATGCCGGTCGGGATCTGTCGGTGATTGGCAGTCAGATCAGCGCCCAGCGCGATATCGGCATGAGCGCCGACCGTGATCTGTTGATCGCGTCGGCCGAAGAGGAATCCCACTCGTACTACAAATCGAAAAAGGTCACCGCGCAGGAAGACCATATCGATCAGATTGCCAGTTCGATCAGTGCTGGTGGCAAGGCCGGATTCACTTCGGGCAAAGACCTGACCGTGGTGTCGAGCCGGATCACCGCAGGCGACGAAGCCTATCTTTTCGCCGGCAACGACATCAACGTGCTGGCTGCCGAGGATTATGACTATTCGCTGTACGACAAAAAGAAAAAAGGCAGCCTGGGACGAAAGGAAACCCGGCGTGACGAGGTGACTAAGGTCACCCACATCGGCAGTGAAATCAGCAGCGGCGGCGATCTGACAATCGCCAGTGGCGGTGATCAGCTTTATCAGGCGGCCAACCTGAAGGCTGGCAAGGATCTGACCATCAACAGCGGTGGTGACGTGATTTTTGAAAGTGTCACCGACCTGAAAAAGGAGAGCCACGAGAAAAGTAAAAGCAGCCTGGCCTGGACGTCGGCCAAAGGCGCCGGGCAGACCGACGAAACCATTCGCCAAAGTCATCTGTTGGCGGCCGGTGACATCGTTATCAAGGCGGCTGGCGACATTCGTATTGACGTCAAGGAAGTCAACCAGAAAACCGTGGCCGACAGCATCGATGCGATGGTCAAGGCTGACCCGCAACTGGCATGGCTCAAGGACATGCAGAACCGCGGCGACATCGACTGGCGCATGATCAAGGAAGTGCATGACCAGTGGGACTACAAAAGTTCCGGTATGGGCATGGGCGCCGCGATTGCCGTGGCGATCATAGTTACGGTGTTGACGGCGGGAGCTGCGAGTGCGGCAGTCGGCGGCACTTTGGCATCCGGAACCGGCTCGACCTTCGCGGCAGCGACAGCGACCACCGCTGCTGGCGTTGGCAACGTTGCCTTGACTGCGGTCATCACATCAATGGCCAGTACGGCGGCGGTCAGCGCCATCAACAACAAGGGCAATCTCGCTGACACACTCAAAGACGTGCTCTCGGAAGAAAACATCAAGAGTTATGTGACGGCGGCGATCATTGCCGGAGCTGGCTCCTATACCGGCACTTGGGGCAAAGAGGTCGGGCCGCAGGGCAACCTGATCACTCAGAATGTCACCGAGCGACTGAAGGCTTACGCAGTCAATACCACACTCAAGGGGTTGCTGACCGGCGACGGCAGTGACAAGTCCTGGCTGACCATCGCCGGCACGGGTGCGTTGGCGGAGATCTATGCGTACTGGACCGGACGCGGGCCTGATATTCGGCCGGGTGAAGACCGCGCGGGTGGCCCGAAATTCGTAGAACTCGAGGATGGACTGGTGCCACGGGAATGGATCAATGGCGAATGGGTAGAGGGCAAGAACATTGGTCTTAATGCCAGTTGTGAATCGTTGCTGGCGGTCTGCCACGGCACGCTTATCAGCAATATTGCCAACTCGGTACCAGGCATGAACGCCTTTGCCACGTTACATGACACCTGGATGGATAAGTTGATCATTGCCAAAGGTGGTGTGGACATGACGCTGTTTGAAAACCTCGGCACCATGCCACCGGCGTTGGTCGTCAACTACGGGGCGCTGTATGACAAATACCGGCCGCTGATCGAACAGACCAAGAAGGAAGCACGGCAATGACCACCCGGTGGGTAAACCGCTGTATTACGCCGAACGTGCGCCGTCCAGCGCTTTGCCCCCGGGGCGAGTGAATTCGTCTGACGGTATCTGAGTGGCGATTCATTCCCCGTGACAGCACGTGGAGTGAGTCGACCCCTCGTACTTGTCATGATGGCGCACCCACTCCATGATCTCGTCCTCATTGCGGCCCTTGGGCGTGAGGTCGAGGTAATTGTAGGCACCGACCAGCAAGTCCAGGCCTCGCGCGTAGGTTGAGTAAGTGTGGAAAATCTCGCCGTTGTCGGCGCGATAAAACACGCTCAGCCCCGGCATTTCTTCCTCGACGCTGTCGGTCTTTTCGTAGTTGTACGTAGCCTTGCCAGCTTCGACATCCTCAGCACGGGCGCACACGCCGAAGTCGTAGTTGAAATCGCAACCGTCCGACGACACCCAGTCGAATGCCCAGCCCATCCGCCGCTTGAAGGCCTGGAATTCGGCGAACGGTGCGTGGGACACCGCCACCAGCGCAATGTCGTGATGGGCCAGGTGCAGGTTGGCGCCGTCGATGTGGTCGCTGAGGAATGAACAACCCGGGCAACCTTCCTCCCAGCCCTTGGCGAACATGAAGTGGTAAACGACGAGTTGGCTGTGCTTGCCGAACAGGTCGGCGAGTTTCAATTCGCCGTTCGGCCCCATGAAGCGGTAATCCTTGTCGATCTTTACCCATGGCAGGGCGCGGCGTTTGGCGCTGAGGCGGTCGCGTTCTTTGGTGAAGGCCTTTTCATCGGCCAGATGCTGCTTGCGGGCGGCGAGCCATTCTTCGCGCGACACCACCGGATGATTCTCAACGTTCATGATGATTTCTCCTGCGGGGGTTGAAACCGTCTGTCTCAGACTAGTCGTTCAACCACCCGGGAAATCGACAGACCGCCGGTCGGTCGGGGCGCCGAATAATCCTGAACGGTGGCGCAACGCTCCGGTCACAACCTGTGAACGCGCCAAAAAATCACGCGCACCGGAGGTTGAATCAGGATGACGACTTATAACTGGGATTTGATTGAACGCCTGCTGCATGAAGTGCAGAACGGCGCGGGCCACAGCTTTGCGCCACGGTCTTTCGCCGAAGACTATGCGGCGGAAAAAGCGGCGGCGGGCGAGCCGATCGAGAATCTGGATCACCTGAAAACGCTCGCCTGCGACTATGAGCAATTGTTGCTGTTGCGCGGTTACATCCAGCCCCGTGGCGAAGACGAGGGCAGCACTGGCAACAACTTCAGCCTGACCCCGCGCGGTTCCAGTCTGTTGAGCCTGATCGACAGCAGCATTCCCGGCAATGATCATCCGCGCGAAGTGCTGGATGATCAGGAAGACGCGCTGGATGAGCTGACGTTCGATGAGGTAGCTTCCAAAGCGCAGATCGCCTGAGGTTTGCACAAAAAAATGTGGGAGCGAACGTGCTCGCTCCCACATGGGTTTCGCAGTGGTCTCAGCTTTTTTGTGCGGCCTTCAGGCACTTCAAATCATTGAAGTCCTTGCGCACTCCCTCGATCTTTTTCAACAGGCGCTGGCGCTGCTGCGGCGTACTGTCGGCCATCAGATCGACGAACAGCGAACGGGCCTGCGCCTCCGTATTGGCGTAGGCCTTTTGGTAATCCGCTGTCCATAACCGCTCGCGATTGACCAGAAGCGTCTCGATCCGTTGTGGGAATTCGGGACTGTTGCGTTGCGCCACCGCCGCGCTGAACTGCTTTTGCCAGTGGGCGCGGTTGGCGATCCACTGGGTGTTCTGATCACCCAGGGCGGTCGACCAGGCCATCACCCGCTGTTCCTGCTTGGCGCTCAACGGGCCGAGCCAGTCGTTGAGACGCTTGTCCATGCGCGCGCCACGTTCGGCAATCTGCTGTGACAGCGGAGGCTTGAGGTATTCCTGCTGACGCTTTTGCAAATCCTTGGCAAAGGCGTCGTTCATTTCAGCAACCTGCCGATCATCCAGCCCTTGCAGCAATTCAATCGCCGACGGAGTGATCTCCCGAGCGGTTTCGGCGATCGCCTGCTTGGCTTCTGCGGTGCGGGCCTGGAGCGCGGCGTCGGTGACCTGATTGGTCTCCACCATGGTTTGCAGGCGATCGAGCCAGTCGAGATAACCCGGCAGTTGCGTGGTGCAGTGCCAGCTCAGGTGTTCCCTGAGGCGTTCGTTGAACCAGCCTTTCTGCTCGCCGTTCATGTCCAGGTAGTCGCTGAGCGTCCACGGAATGATCACGTCGAGATTGCGATAGGCCAGGCCGACACGGCTGCAGGCGCCGAGGGCGAGGGTCAGGATCAGTAGAACGGCGAGGCGTTGGAACCAGCTAGACATGGGCGAGTCCTTGCGAAAGCCAGCCTTGAGGGTCTGATGCTCATGTGAACGCAGGATGGCCCCGGCAGTTCAGCCAATCAATAGAACGCGCGTTCGGCCTTGAGCGTGACCAGCCCGTCGCACTGACTGTTATGCCCGGAATAGGCTGAGCAATCGCTGCCGCTGAGGCTCGAATTGCTGTAGATCAGGTCGAGGTCGATGCCCATGAACGGCCGGGAAAATTTCACCGACCAATCGGTAAAACTGCTGACATAACCCCCGTCTACCGAGACCGGCGTATTGAGCTGATGGGTGGTGTATTTCATGCTGATCCCGATGCCGAACGGCTGATTGCCGCCCAGGTCGGCAAACAGGGTGTTGTTCTGTTTATCCGGGTCGTTGCTCAGGGCGATGCCGATCCGGCTGCCGAGCAAGGTCAGGCCACCGAACAGTTCCTGGCTGTCGAGGGTGTCGACCTTGGGATAGCTGTAATGGATCATCCCGACTTCGTAGCCGAGGGTCTGATCGAAAGGTTGTTTAAAGCCGACGTAGGAATCGATTTCGAGATTCTTCCCCGGCGTGAGGCCCATGCTCGGTGCGTACTGACCGACATACAGGCCGCTGTCGTGGCTCAGGTCCAGGCCGCCGTGGAACGAGCCGACCGCCGAAGGCTTGACCAGCCCCTGGGCCATGCTGCGGCTGGGCGTGGTGCCGAGCTTGAGGTCGAAGTCACCGAGCTCACGCTGGAAAATCTGCGCGTGCGCCACCGGGCTCGCCAGCAGGCCTACAAGCAATAAACAGGAAGATTTGAGCATGCGTCACTCCTTGAGCAGCGAGCGCAGGTGCGACAAACCTGCTGAAACGCTTGATCCAGACGCGTGCAAGGATACCGGCGAATGATCGGCATCGAGAGCCGTTCGTCGATTTTTGCAGTTTTGAATGTTTGATTAAACGTAAGAGAGGTCTTGCGAGGGATCCGGTCCAGACGCTTCGAAGCTCAAAGCGCCTTTGGACAGGTGTGCTGCGGGGTGTTACTTCTTGCCCAGGCTGATCTGCTTGGACGGGCCGAACGTCTGGCCGCTGACGCCCTTGGCAATTTGCTGGATCTCGCCGCCGGACTTGAGGAATGCCGCGATCTGATCGTTGATCGATTCGCTGGTTTCAACGGCTGGAGCTGGCTTTGCTTTGCTGGTGGATGCTTTTACACGCATGGCGGCCATTAACCTGTAGAAAAGTAACTCGGCCAGGCATCGTACAGGAATAACTTGACAATTGCTTGGTAAATATCCCTCGGAATAACCCAGCGTGCAGGTGGATTATTCTCGATTAATTATTCGAAATATCCCGCTAACCTGCTGTTTTAAATAACAACATTTATTCGATTTGAGGATGCTGGCCGGCCTCGGGATCGGGCAAAAGCCGTCACGCTGGCCTGACGAGTGGCGCGCGTGCGGCGCGAAATCCAGGAAAATCAAGGCCTCCCGCAGATTTTCACTCGGCCGTCCGATCTGGCGACCGACGAACCCGGCAAAACCGGGTAGAATGCCGCCCACGCAATGAGGGTATTGGAAATGGCTTTAGTCGGGCGTTACAACAGTTTGCAAGTGGTTAAACACACTAACTTCGGTTTATATCTGGACGGCGGTGCCGACGGCGAAATTCTTTTGCCCAACCGTTATATTCCTAAAGATATTCCCAGCGAAGATGAAGACTGGCTCAATGTTTTCATTTATCTGGACAGTGACGACAAACTTATTGCCACCACTGAAAAACCAAAAGTTCAGGTAGGTGAATTTGCCAGTTTGAAAGTTGTTGAAGTCAACAGCATCGGCGTGTTCCTCGACTGGGGCCTGCCGAAGGATCTGCTGCTGCCTTACTCCGAAGAAAAACGCCAGATGACCGCCGGCGAGTACTGCGTGGTGCATGTCTACCTCGACAAGCACACCCGCCGCATCACCGCGACCGCGCGCCTGGATCGTTATCTGGACAAGACCCCGGCCAACTACAGCGTGGGCCAGGAAGTTGATCTGCTGGTGGCCGAATCCACCGACATGGGTTTCAAGGCCGTCATCAACAACAAGCACTGGGGTCTGATTCACAAGAATGAAATCTTCAAGTTCATGCGTTCCGGCATGCGCGAGAAAGGCTTCATCAAGGAAGTGCGCGCCGACGGCAAGATCAGCCTGAGCCTGCAACCGGTGGGGCAGGAAGCAGCCAGCAGCCTGAACTCGAAGATACTCTCCAAGTTGCGCGAAAACGATGGCACTCTGGCCGTCAGCGACAAGAGCGACCCGGCGCTGATCAGCAGCCTGTTCGGTGTCAGCAAGGGCAACTTCAAGAAGGCCATCGGTTCGTTGTACAAGGAAGGCAAGATCGTCATTCATGCCGATCGCATTGAACTAACCTGAGCCTGACGTGGCCCATGTTGCATGGGCTTACTTGAGGTCGGGCAGATGAAAAAAGCACTGATTGCCTACGTCGCCACGCTGCTGACGTTTCTTCTGCTCGACGGCGTCTGGCTTGGCGTGCTGATGGCGCCGACCTATCGCGAACTGCTCGGTTCGCTGATGCTCGAAAAACCGTTGCTGGTGCCAGCAGCGGTTTTTTATTGCCTGTATGTTTTCGGCTGTGTGGTGTTCGTGGTGTTGCCGTCGCTGACCTGGCAACGCGCCGCCCGGATGGGAGCGCTGCTCGGGCTGGTCGCTTATGGCACCTATGACCTGACCAACTGGGCGACATTGCGCGGCTGGTCGACGCAGGTGTCGCTGATGGATTGGGCTTGGGGGACGTTCGCCACGGCGCTGGCCTGTACGGTCGGATTTGTTGTGGCCAGCCGGTTTGGCAGATCAGCTCGTTGATCTTGGTCGCCTGACCTGACGCCATCGCTGGCTTGCCAGCGATTGACGGCGCAGTCGTCAGCCATTCTCCGCTGACGTTGCAGGAGCATGAAATGTCTTTTCCAGACGGCTTTTTCTGGCTGACTGGTTAATAATCCACTCACTACTTTTCGCCCCGGACAAAGAGCCGGGGCTTTGTTTGACCATTGGAAAAACTGCCATGTTGTGTGTGTTAGAGGTGTCGAGGTGAGCGTCAGTCGGCGCAGTGCCGACGGGTTTGCCCTGCAAGTGATGATCGGCCTGTGCCTGATCTGGGGCGTGCAGCAGGTGATGATCAAATGGGCGGCGACCGACATTGCGCCGGTGATGCAGGCGGCGGGGCGGTCGGGGATTTCGGCGCTGCTGGTAGGACTGCTGATCTGCTGGAAGGGTGGTTGGGATCAGGTTGGCAACACTTGGCGCGGCGGCTTGCTGGCCGGTGCCTTGTTCGGGCTCGAATTCCTGTTCATCTCCGAAGGCTTGCAGTTGACCACGGCGGCGCACATGTCGGTGTTCCTCTACACCGCGCCGATCTTCACCGCGCTGGGCGTGCATTTTCTGTTGCCGAGCGAGCGCCTACGACCGGTGCAATGGGTTGGGATCTTCCTCGCATTTGTCGGGATTGCCATTGCGTTTGCCGGCGGCGTGTCGTGGGACAACCTCGACCGCCGGATGTTGATGGGCGATGCCCTCGGCGTGCTGGCCGGTGCCAGTTGGGGCGCGACCACCGTGGTGGTGCGCGCCTCGCGCCTGTCCGAGGCGCCGGTGACCCTGACCCTGTTCTATCAACTGATCGTCGGTTTCATCGGCCTGTTGCTGATCGCGCTGCTCAGCGGCCAGATCACCCACGTCAGCCTGACCGTCGTGGCCGTGGGCAGTGTGCTGTTCCAGGGGCTGGTGGTGTCGTTCTTCAGTTACCTGACCTGGTTCTGGCTGCTGCGCCGTTATCTGGCGGCCAACCTCGCGGTGTTTTCCTTCATGACACCGTTGTTCGGCGTCACGTTCGGCGTGGTGCTGCTCGGCGAAGAACTGAGCCTGAACTTCATCATCGGCGCCGTGCTGGTGTTGCTCGGCATCACCTTCGTCAGCGCGGAACAGTGGGTGCGTCGGCGTTTGCGCAAAGCCCTCGGTCAGCCGTAACCGATTTGCAGGCCAGACCGCCGGCAATCAGCAGGCCGCTGCCGGCAATCACCAGCGCCGGTTGCAGGCCGCCGCTGAAATGGCTGCTGACCGCCGCCAGCAACGGCCCGCTGAGTTGACCGACGGCGAAGCACGCGGTGAGCAGGCCGGCGTTGCGCTGGGTGGCGTGGGGCGCCAGTTCCCGGGAGCGTTGCATCACCAGTTGCATGCAGGCCAGGAACGGCGTGCCGCACAGGACCACGCCCAATGCCAGACCGAGGCCGCTGCCCAACAGGCAAGCGAACACCCCGGCAGCCTGCAGCCACAACGTCGCCATCAACCAGTGCCGGGTGGTTTGCGGATCGTGCCGACGCAAACTTACCAGCAAAACGCCAATTGCGGCACCGAGGCCAAAGCACGGCCAGAACAGATCGGCCTGCCACTGCCCGTGAAATTGCGCGTTGGCCATCTGTGACAGAAACGTGGCCGGGATGATGTAGCCCACGCCATACAAGGCATACACCGCCGCCAAGCGCCCAATGCCACGATTTGATGAACTCACGGCAGCCGGCACGACCGGCACACCGCCGCCCGGTTGCGGCAGGATCCGCACGATTCCCAGCAACATCACCAGCGCCACGGCGGCATAGATCAGCCACAGAGTCGCGGAAGTCTGCTGCGCCAGATGTGAGAACAGCGCCAGCAATCCCGTCAGAAAAATCCCCAGCCCCGGCCCGGCAAAGACCAGCGCGCCCAATCGCGGACGACCCGCCGCCGCAGCCAGCGGCTGACTCAACGCAGTAATCATCACCAGCACCCAGGCACTCGCCACACCGGTACCGAAGCGCAGCAACAAATGCGACCAGAAACCGTTGGCCCAGAACGATGCCAGCGTCAGCAACACACACAACCACAGACCGCCGTGCAGGCGCCGCTGCACTTGATCCGGCCGGCGGGAAAACATCGCATCCACCGCGCCGAGCAGATAACCGAGGTAGTTGGCCGCCGCAATCAGACCGGCGGCAGTCAGGTCGATCTGGCCTTCGCTGAGCAGGTGCGGCAGTTGCGGGGTGAGGGCGAAACGCCCGATGCCCATGGCCATCATCAGGGCAATGAAACAGGCGGATAAGCGAATCAGCGGTGACATGGTCTGAATTCCGTTGCAGGTTCAATGACCGTCAGGCTAGGACTGATTGACTTTCTTTAAAATTGAATAATAGTGAGTAACTTGTTCTGTTCAGGAGAAAGGTTGTGGAGTTCAGCCAATTGCGGATCTTCCAGGCCGTGGCAGAGGAGGGCTCGATCACCCGCGCCGCCGAACGTTTGCACCGCGTGCCGTCGAACCTGTCGACCCGGCTCAAACAGCTGGAGGAGCAACTGGGTGTCGAACTGTTCGTCCGTGAGCGTCAGCGTTTGCAGTTGTCGCCTGCGGGAAAAGTCCTGCTGGACTACACCGGCAAACTGTTCGCCCTTCGCGATCAGGCGAGTGCAGTGGTGATGGGCGGGCAACCGGCGGGGGATTTCGTGCTCGGCACGCTGTACAGCACGGCGGCGATCCATTTGCCGGCGCTGCTGGCGCGCTATCACAAGCAATATCCGGCGGTGAATCTTCAGGTGCAGTCCGGGCCCAGCGGTGAATTGCTCGAAGGCCTGCTCACCGGGCGTCTCGACGCGGCGCTGGTGGACGGCCCGCCGCAATTGGCCGGGATCGACGGTGTGCCACTGTGCAACGAACGGCTGGTGCTGATCAGCGAGGCCGATCACCCGCCGATACGCAGCGCCAGGGATGTCGAAGGTCGGGCGGTATTCACCTTTCGCCATGGCTGCGCCTATCGTGCGCGGCTGGAAGCGTGGTTTGCCCACTATCAGGCGGCGATGGGGAGGGCGATGGAGATCGAGTCCTATCAGGGCATGCTTGCCTGCGTGATTGCCGGCAGTGGTGTGGCGCTGATGTCGGAGTCGATGCTCGCCAGCCTGCCGGGGCGCGAAAGCGTGGCGGTGCACCCGCTGGCCGAGCCTTTTGCCAGTGCGACAACATGGCTCATGTGGCGGCGGGGCATGGTCGGTGCCAACCTCAACGCATGGATCGAACAGCAGCAGACGCTCTATCCCGTGGCTGGCGAAGACGTGCGGGAAACGGCTTGAACGTACGGTCAGGGATTTGGATCAATTCAGTAACAGATCATTGCGGATTTGGCCGAGCATTGCGTAGGACTTCGGACTATTATCAGTGCGAAGCGGCCTCAGAATTCCGGACGCTCAGCACCACCCTGAAGGGGGCATGACGATGAAAGAGAAAATTCAAAACTGGCTGCACGATTTGGGTGTTGCCCTCGGCTTGATCGAACCGCCTCTGCAACCGGTCCCGATTCGCACCGATGACGAACAGCGTCGGCGTCAGCCACGTCGGCGGTAATGCCCCGCTTTGAAGGATCAAAGGATTTAAACGACAAAAGATCGCACCCGGCTGTCGCTCCATTGGAGTGGCTGGCGGGTGCGATCTTTTGTTTTCAGTGACGCCCGATTTCCATCAGAAACTGGCTCAGGTCATTCGCGGTCTTCGCGGTCTTGAGCATCCGGTCCTCTTCGGCGGTGAAGGCCGTCAGGCCGAATTCATCTTCCAGATGGAAGATCAGATCCTCGATATCCGCTTTTTCCAGCCCCAGCTGCGCGAGGCTGGTGTTGTCGTCGAATTCACGATTTTCCAGCAGGCGCAGGATGAACCGGTGCACGGCAGCACGCACGGCAGCTCTTCTCATGGCAGATCTTTGTGTTGTTAGTCTGACTGAAGTACAGCAGGCCTCAGGCGTGGCGGCGCAACCATTCGTCAATCATCCCGTGCAGATGCTCTGCGGAAAAACTGCCGAAGTGACCGCCATGCACGGTGCGAATCTTCAGAGCCTGTAAGCGGCGCAGGCTGGCGGCGTAGTCGTCGAGGTTGGAATGGTAGGCGTCTTCGATCAACGGCCCGTCGTAAATGATGTCGCCGCTGAACAGGGTCTCAGTGGCCGCTTCGTAGAGGCTGATCCCTCCCGGTGAATGCCCCGGCGTGTGCAGCACCTGCAACGTGCGGTTGCCGAGGTCCAGCACATCGCCGTCCTCGACAAACCCGGTGGCGGGCGCTGCCTTGACCCGGTATTCGGCGTAGCACAGCGGGCAATCCGGGTGCGCTTCGAACATGTCGTCGCCGACGAAGGCCCGGCTCAGATCGTTCTCGCCATCCGGCGCCGCCAGAATGTCCGCTTCGGCCGGATGCACCAGCCGTTCGGCAAATTCGTGGTGCCCGGCGATGTGGTCGAAATGGCAATGACTGGCCACCGCCACTAGCGGCCGTTCGGTCAGCCACGGCAGCTGTTCGCGCAGGCTGACCAGGCCGGAACCGCTGTCGAGCAGCAGATCCTTGTCCCGCCCCTGAATGTGCCAGAGGTTGCAGCGATAGAACGGGCGGATGAACGGCTCGTGAATCAGCCGAATGCCGTCGCTAAGGGTTTGCACTTCGAACCACTGATCGCGAGAAACAATCTTCATCAAGCATTTTCTCCAGACGAAAAAAACGGGTGTGGCAACCGACGCCACACCCGCCGAAGAAAGCATCAAGTCGTTATAGCGAGCTTAGACCGCGCTGGCCACCGGGGCAGGGTGACGGGAAAACAGGCTGACCACCACAAAACTCACCAGACCCACAGCCAGGCTGTAGTAGATCGGCGTGTTGGCATCCAGACCGTCCTTGAACATGAACAGCAGGGCGGTGGCGAAACCCAGGCCCATGCTGGCGATGGCGCCGGCAGTGGTCGCGCGTTTCCAGAAGATCGCACCGATCAGCGGGATCAGCATGCCGCCTACCAACAGGTTGTAAGCGAGGGTCAGAGCGCTGATCACGTCGTTCACAACCAGAGCAATACCCAGCACCACGACACCGGTCAGCAGGGTGAACAGACGGTTCACACCCAGGCTCGACTGTTTGCCGCCACGCAGTTTCGGCAGCAGGTCTTCGGTCAGGGTGGTGGCAGCGGCGAGCAGGCCGGCGCTGGCGGTGGACATCATCGCGGCCAGGGCAGCGGCGATCACCAGACCACGGATGCCGTCCGGCAGCGACAGTTTGACGATCGCGGCAAAGGCGTTGTTGACGTTGTCCAGATCCGGGATCAGCACATGTGCAGCCATGCCGATCAAGGCACAGGCCAGACCGTAGAGGATGCAGTAGATGCCCGCGAAGCTACCGGCGTACTGAGCGACTTTTTCGTTCTTGACGGTAAAGACCCGTTGCCAGATGTCCTGACCGATCAGGATGCCGAAGAAGTAGATCATGAAGTAGGTGATGATCGTGTCCCAGCCGATGGTGGTGAAGCTGAAGGCAGTGGCCGGCAGTTTCAGCACCAGTTCATCCCAGCCGCCGACGCGGTACAGGCAGATTGGCAGGAGGATGAACATCAGGCCGACGGTTTTGATGATGAACTGGACGATGTCGGTCAGGGTCAGCGACCACATGCCGCCGATGGCCGAGTAGATCACCACCACGCCACCGCCGAGCAGTACCGAGATCCAGAACGGCAGGCCGAACAGCACTTGCAGCACGGTGCCGATGGCGAGGATCGAGGTCACGCCGATCATCAGCGCGTAGGCCAGCATGATTGCCGCGCTGGCCGAGCGGGCCATCGGGTTGTAGCGTTTTTCCAGGACCTGGGTAACGGTGTAGATCTTCAGTTTCAGCAGCGGCTTGGCCAGGAACAGGTTCAGCGCCACGATGCCGCAACCCAGTGCCGCGCACAGCCAGAAACCGGAAATGCCGTGCACGTAGCCCAGGCGGACGGTACCGACGGTGGACGCGCCACCGAGAACGGTCGCGGCCATGGTGCCCATGTACAGGCTCGGGCCGAGGTTACGCCCGGCGACCAGGAAGTCCTCGTTGGTCTTGGCCTTGCGCATGCCGAAGTAGCCGAGCAAGAGCATGCCGGCGGCGTAGATGAGGACGACGAATAAATCCAAAGCCATGATGGCGTGTCTCCGATTGTCTTTTTTATGGGGTGGAACACTGTGGGAGAAGGCTGACCCCCACAGGCGATTCGTTTATTCAGGCAGCCTGACGCAGCGCCGCTTCAGCCGGCGCATGCGCGCCTTTGCTGCGGGGATCCTTCGGGCCGTAGACCAGCGCCGGTTCCGGGAACAGGCTCAGCAGCATCAGGTACATCACCGACGCCAGACCGAGGGTCACCAGCAGGCTGATGTCGATGCCGCCGGCCAGTTCACCGAGCGGGCCGACGAACTGCCCCGGCAGGTTGACGAAGCACAGGCCGACCGCCGCGCTCGGGATCCACGCACCCAGACCGCGCCAGTTCCAGCCGTGGCTGAACCAGTAGCGTCCGCCTTGCTCGCCGCGCGTGAACACTTGCAGGTCGTCCGGGCAGTAGAAGCCGCGACGTACCACCAGGCCGATGATCATGATCACCATCCAAGGGGTGGTGCAGGTGATGATCAGCACGGCGAAGGTCGACACGCTCTGCACCAGGTTCGCCGCAAAGCGCCCGATGAAGATGAAGGCAATCGACAGCACACCGATCAGGAGCGTCGCCTTGACCCGCGACAGCAGGCGCGGGAACACGCTGGACATGTCCAGCCCGGTGCCATACAGCGATGTGGTGCCGGTGGACATGCCGCCGATCACCGCAATCAGGCACACCGGCAGGAAGAACCAGCTCGGCGACACCGCGAGCAGACCGCCTACGTAATTGTTGGCCGCGATGTAGTCCGGCGCCTGGATCGCGACGATGGTCGCGGTGGTCAGGCCGAACAGGAACGGGATGAAGGTGGCGATCTGCGAGAGCACCACCGCCGCCATGATCCGCTTGCGCGAGGTCTCACGCGGGATGTAGCGGGCCCAGTCGCCGAGGAACGCGCCGAAGGAAATCGGGTTGCTCATGGCCACCAGCGCGGCGCCGATGAACGCGGCCCAGAAGCCCGGCTGGCCGAGGCTGACGGTGCCGGCGTAGTGCGAATCGAAGGGACCGGCGAAGGCAAAGATGCCCAGCAGGAACAGCAGGCTCGCGCTCCACACCGCGACCTTGTTCACCCACAGCAGGAAGCGGAAGCCGTAGATGCACACGGTCAACACCAGAATCGCGAACAGACCGTAGGCCAGGCCCAGGGTCAGGTCGGTTTCCGGCAGGCCGATCAGGCGTTTCGCACCACCGATCAGCGCATCTCCCGAACTCCACACCGAGAGCGAGAAGAAGGCGATGGCGGTCAGCAGCGACAGGAACGAACCGACGATCCGCCCGTGCACGCCGAAGTGCGCACCGGACGACACGGCATTGTTGGTGCCGTTGAGCGGACCGAACAGGCCCATCGGTGCGAGGATCAGCGAGCCAAGCAGCACGCCCGAGACAATCGCCCAGACGCCCGCCTGGAAGGACAGGCCGAACAGCACCGGGAAACTGCCGAGCACGGCGGTGGCAAAGGTATTCGCGCCGCCAAAGATCATGCGGAACAAGTCCACGGGACCGGCGGTGCGTTCGTTGTCCGGGATCTGTTCGACCCCGTGGGTTTCAATCTGCGTAAGGCTTTGGTCTTTGTTGTTGTTATTCATGATCTGCTCCGATCATAAAGGCGCGCTCATCGTGCGTGAGCGTCACCTGTCTTGGCTAAGGGGATGGCAGCCCTTCCGGCATTGCGGACAAATGTTCGTGGCAGGCCAGCCAATGGCCTTGTTGTTCTAGGCTTGACGCTTGTTTCTTGAAAACAATCGTCTCGCGCTCCTGGCTGAAATGTTGCTCCCCTTGCATGCGCAGCTCGGTGGCCACGTCATGGATGAAAATCGCCACGTCACCCTGCAGGCTGACGAAGGCGTTGCTCGAGGTGCAGGACAACACCTCGAAGCCATCCTCGGCGCGCCAGCTGTCCCACAACGCCTGATAGGCATCGCGCGACAGCAGGGGCTGTTCGAGGGTGTAGAACACGAAGCTGGCATCGGCGCTGAACGCGCCGAAGTAGGCTTCGCGATCGTTGCGGGCGAAGGCGGACACCAGATCGGCGGCCGCTTTCAGAACCTGATCACGTTCGTTCATGACCCGACCCTCAGCGGTGGACGACGCCCGGCAGTACGCAGAGCATTTCGTACAGCAGGTTGGCGGCCAGCAGCGAGGTGTTGCCGGTGGTGTCATAAGCGGGCGAGACTTCTACCAGATCGCAGCCGATCAGGTCGAGGCCCTGGCAGCCGCGAACGATTTCAATCGCCTGAATGGTCGTCAGACCACCGATTTCCGGAGTGCCGGTGCCAGGCGCCCACGCCGGGTCGATGCCGTCGATGTCGAAGCTGAGGTACACCGGGCCGCCACCGACTTTCTCGCGCACTTCGGCCATCAGCGGTTCCAGCGACTTGTGCCAGCACTCTTCGGCCTGCACCACGCGGAAGCCCTGATCGCGGCTCCAGTTGAAGTCGTCAGCGGTGTAACCCTGCGCACGCAGACCAATCTGCACCACGCGGTCGCAGTCCAGAAGGCCTTCTTCGACGGCGCGACGGAAGGTCGTACCGTGGGCGATCTTCTCGCCGAACATGTGATCGTTGACGTCAGCGTGGGCATCAATGTGTACCAGACCGACCTTGCCGTGCTTTTTGTGGATGGCACGCAGGATCGGCAGGGTGATGGTGTGGTCGCCACCCAGGGTCATCGGGATCACGTTGTGCTCGAGGATGTTGTCGTAGGCTTCTTCGATGATGCGCACGGCGTCGAGCAGGTTGAAGGTGTTGATTGCCACGTCACCGATGTCGGCAACCGACAGCGAGTCGAACGGCGCAGCGCCGGTGGCCATGTTGTACGGGCGGATCATTACCGATTCGGTGCGGATGTCGCGCGGCCCGAAGCGGGTGCCGGGGCGCAGCGAAGTACCGATGTCCAGCGGCACACCAACGAAGGCAGCGTCCAGGCCGGCAGCGGTCGGTACATGGGGGAGTCGGAGCATGGTGGCGATGCCGCCGAAGCGCGGCATTTCGTTGCCGCCCAGTGGTTGGTGAAGAATCTTGTCCACGGGTAGGGCCTCATCGTCTTTGTTTTATTTATGTCGGCGCACCGTATTCGCAAGGGGCACGGGCACCGCTGTGGGCCGATTCTGCGAAATGTAGTGGGGCGGAAGAATCGCTACGGGCAAATACTTAGTTCAGAAATTTCTAAACTAATGATGTGGGTGGAGATAGACTTTGTGCGCCTTGGGGTTTGTGATCGGCTGAACATCGCTGCCCTCATCGGAACGCCGCCCGCCCAGCCCTCTCCCGGAGGGAGAGGGGGCCGACGGAGTTGTTTTCCAGAGGGACATCGACCTGAAATATCGAGTCGAGCTCAGGAGAGTCCTGAGGCAGACGCAAGATTTGAAGGCCATGGAGATCGGCTCCCTTTCCCCCTCGCCCCTCTGGGGAGAGGGTTGGGGTGAGGGGTGGATTGACCAGACAACACAGTTCCAAAGCCCGGAGTAGACATGGCCAACGCTTTACCCGACCTGAAACTGTTGCGCATCTTCGTCAGCGTCGTGCGTCATCAGGGGTTTGCCAACGCGCAGCAGGAACTCAACCTGTCGACCTCGGCGATCAGCACCTACATGAGTCAGCTCGAAGCCGCGCTGGGTCTGGTGCTGTGCCATCGCGGGCGCGGCGGTTTCAGCCTGACCAGCAAGGGTGAGCTGTTCCATCAGGAAACCCTGCGTCTGTTGGCCGAACTCGAAGGTTTCGAGCAATACGCAGCAGCGCTCAAGGGCGAATTGCGCGGCACGCTCAACCTCGGGGTGATCGACTCGACGGTCAGCGACAAGGCCCTGCCGTTCGCCGAAGCCATCGGTGCCTACAGCCAGGAACACCCGGCGGTGCATTTGCACTTGTCGGTGATGAGCCCGTATGAACTGCAACTCGGCGTGCAGGACAACCGCCTCGATCTGGCCATCGGTGCATTCTCCACGCGCATGAGCGGTCTGGTGTACATGCCGCTGTACCGCGAGCAGCACTGGTTGTACTGCAGCAACCGTCACCCGCTGTTCAACGAACGGCGGATTCCCGAGCAGGTCATTACCCAGCAACGCATGGTCGGGCGCGGTTACTGGAGCCAGGCTGAACTGGCGCGCCACGGCTTCAAACACAGCGCCGCGACCGTGGAAAGTATGGAAGCGCAGCTGATTCTGGTGCTGTCCGGCGCCTACATCGGTTACCTGCCGGAGCACTACGCCCAGGCTTGGGCCGACAAGGGCGATCTGCGGGTGCTGCTGCCGGCGACCTTCGGTTATCAGGCACCGTTTTCCATGATCATGCGCCGGGGCCGCAGCCGCGAGCCGCTGATCCAGACTTTCCGCGATCTGCTCAAAGCGCAGCTCAATCAGGCATAAGACAATGTCCAGACCCCAATGCCCGCGCTGCCTGCGCCCACAAACCCATTGCCTTTGCCCGCTGATCCCCAGCCTCGACAGCCGCACCCGGGTGTTGCTGTTGCAGCACCCGAGCGAGGTCAATCACGCGCTCAACACGGCTCGGCTGGCGGCGCTCGGTTTGAACAATGCCGAGCTGATTGTCGGTGAAGTGTTCGATGATTTGCCCGCGCTGTTGAACCGGCCGGGGTATCGGGCGCGGTTGTTGTTCCCGGCGGACGATGCGCAACCGATGCAGGCTTACGCCGCGTCCGATGAACCGCTGTTGCTGGTGGTGCCGGATGGCACGTGGCGCAAGGCGCGCAAGATGCTGCACCTCAATCCGCTGCTGGCGGCGTTGCCACGGGTGACTTTGGCGGAGGGTGGGGTGTCGCGGTATCGGCTGCGCAAGGCACCGGGGCCGGGGGCGTTGTCGACGATCGAAGCGATTGTTCAGGCGTTGCAGACGCTGGAAGCGCCGACGTCGTTCGAGCCGTTGCTCAAGCCGTTCGAGGTGTTGATTGAAGGGCAGATTGCGGCGATGGGGGAGGAGACTTTCCTGCGTAATCATTCTGGAAAGTAAGCGGTGTTGATCGTTCCCACGCTCCGCGTGGGAATGCATCCAGTGACGCTCCGCGTCACCGTCGCGAAGGGACGCGGAGCGTCCCGGGCGGCATTCCCACGCAGAGCGTGGGAACGATCAAGGTTCTGCGTGGGAGCGAGAGTGGCTAGCGTTCGCGCATCGCCTCGGTCCGGGCCTTCAGCACCGGTTTGAGCAGGTAATCCAGCACGCTTTTTTCTCCGGTGATGATGTCCACCGTCGCCACCATCCCCGGAATGATCAGCAGCGGTTTCACATCCCCGCCCAAATGGTTTTTGTCGGTTCGCACCTGGATCAGGTAGAAGCTGTTGCCCTTGTCGTCAGTGATGGTGTCGGCGCCGATCAGCTCAAGCTTGGCGCTGAGCCCGCCGTAGATCGTGTAGTCGTAGGCGCTGAACTTGACCATGGCTTTCTGGCCCGGATGCAGAAACGCCACGTCCTGCGGCCGGACCTTGGCTTCGATCAACAGGTTGTCTTCCAGCGGCACGATTTCCACCATGTCGCTGCCCGGCTGCACCACGCCGCCGATGGTGTTGACCTTCATCTGCTTGATAACCCCGCGTACCGGCGAAGTCACGGTGGTGCGGCTGACGCGGTCGTCGATGGCGATGCTCGACGCGGTGATTTTCGACAGGTCGGTGCGTTTCTCGTTGAGCTCCTTGGCCGCTTCGGAGCGGAAGGTCTGTTCCGATTCGTCGATCTTGCTCTTGATCTCGTTGATCGCCGATTCGGCCCGGGGAATGGCGAGCGTCGTGGCATTCAACGAACCGCGAATTTCCACTGCGCTACGACGCAGGCGGAGAATCTCCACGGGCGAAACCGCGCCGGTTTTCACCAGCGGTTCCGACATGTTCATTTCCTGTTGCAGCAGCGCCAGGCTCGAACTGTATTGCCCCTGTTTCGACCGAAATTCCGCCAGCTCCTGTGCCTTCTGCCGCAGCTGTTCGCTGAGGGTGCGTTGCTCGCTGGCCAGCCGGCGTTGCCGTTGTTCGTACAGCGAGCGCTCGTCCTCGGCGACTTGCGGGGCCTTGGCGATCACCTCGTCCGAGAGCTTGAACGGCCGGCCTTCGGCTTCGGCGGACAAGCGTTCGACCTGCGCGGTCAGGGCATAACGATCGGCCTCGCTCTCACCCTTGTTCGACAGAAACCGCGTGTCATCCAGCCGCAGCAAGGTATCGCCCTTGCTGACCATTTGCCCTTCACGCACGAAGATCTCGGTGACGATCCCGCCTTCGAGGTTCTGGATCACCTGAACCTTGCTCGACGGAATCGCCTTGCCTTCGCCCATGGTCACTTCCTGGAGCACCGCGAACTTGGCCCAGACCAGCGCACTGATCAGCAGCGCCGCCGCCAGCCACACGGTGATGCGCGACCAGCTTGGCGAATCCTGCAACGAGGCGCCGGCGGTTTCCGGCATGAATTCGGCTTCGGCGCTTTTACCGAAGCTGTCGAAATAACCGCGGGGTTTTGAAGAGGAAGAAGCAGACATGGGGCAACTCCTAGACCGCTGCCGAGCCGACCCGGCCCTTGCGCAGTGCATCGATGACCGCTTCTTTCGGACCGTCGGCGACGATCCGGCCGTTGTCCAGTACCAGCAACCGGTCCACCAGGCTCAGCATCGAGGTGCGGTGGGTGACCAGCAGCAAGGTTTTGCCCTGTACCCAGCCGTGCAGCTTCTGGCGCAGGACGTCTTCGCTGCTGTTGTCCATGGCGCTGGTGGGTTCGTCGAGCAGCATGATCGGCGGGTCTAGCAGCAGCGCCCGCGCCAGTAACACCGCCTGGCGCTGGCCGCCGGAGAGCAATTGCCCGCGCTCGCCAACCGGCCGGTCGAAGCCTTGCGGGTGCTGCCGTGCAAGCTCGGTAACGCCGGTCAGTTCGGCCACTTCAAGCATCCGCGAATCGCTGATGTAGCGCGCGCCGAGGGTCAGGTTGTCGCGCAGACTGCCGGCCAGCAGCGGCAGGTCATGGGCGACGTAACCGATCTGCTGGCGCAGGTCGGCGACATCCAGCTGCCGCAGGTCGAGGCCGTCGAGCAGCAGCTGGCCTTCTTCCGGTTCGTAGAAGCCCATCACCAGCCGCGCCAGGGTGCTTTTGCCCGAGCCGCTGCGGCCGATGATACCGATCCGCTCGCCGGGTTTGACGCTGAAGCTGACGTTGTTCAGGGCCGGCGCGTTCTGGCCGTTGTAGTGGAAGGTCACGGCGTTGGCGTCCAGCGCGCCTTGCAGTTGCGTGCGCTCCAGTGGCCGTTGTTTGCCGTCGCGCTCCTGAGGCAGGGACATCAGCGCGTCGGTGCTTTTCATGGTCAGTTGCGCTTGCTGGTAGCGGGTGATCAGCCCGGCGATCTGGCCCAGCGGCGCGAGCACGCGGCTGCCGAGCATGTAAGTGGCCACCAGTGCGCCGACGCTGAGGTTGCCGGCGATGATGCTGTAGACCCCGGCCACAATCGTTGCCATCCCTGAAAACTGCTGGATGAACAGCGTGCCATTGGTGGCCAGCGCCGAGAGGTTGCGCGCGTGGCTGTCGAGGCGGGTGAGGGCGCCGTGGGTACTTTCCCATTTGTGCTGGCGCTCGCTTTCGGCGCTGCACGCCTTGAGGGTTTCCAGGCCGCCGAGGGTTTCGATCAGCAACGCCTGACGCTCGGCGCCGAGGCTCAGGCTTTTCTGCACGGTGTCGCGCAGACGGGCCTGAATGATCATCGCGAAGACGATCGTGATTGGAAACGCCAGCAGCGGAATCACCACCAGCCAGCCACCGAGCAGGCCGATCACCACCAGCATCAACACCACGAAAGGCAGGTCGATCAGGCTGGTCAGGGTCACGGCGGTGAGAAATTCGCGCAGGCCCTGAAAGTCGTGAATGCTCTGGGCGAATCCGCCGATGGTCGCCGGCCGGGCCTTCATCGACATGCCGGTGATGCGCTCGAATAAAGTCGCGGAAAGGATCACGTCGGTCTTCTTGCCGGCGGTGTCCAGCAGATGCGCACGTACCACCCGCAGCACCAGTTCGAAACCGGTGCCGATCAACAGCCCGATGGCCAGCACCCACAGGGTCGACGTGGCCTGGTTCGGAACCACACGGTCGTAGGTCTGCATGACAAACAGCGGCACCATCAGGCCCAGCAGGTTGATCAGGAAACTGGCGAGGATCGCGTCGCTGTACAGCCATTTCGACAGCTTCAGGGTGTCGCGAAACCACGCCTGCACCCGTGGCACCAACGGTGAGCGCAAGTCCTCCAGTTCATGCCGGGGCCGGGCGAACAGAGCCTGGCCGCTGTAGTGTTCGGTGAGTTCTTCACGGCTGACCCATTGCTCGCCGCCGTCGGCTTCGCTGGGCAGGATCAGCGCCTTGCCGTCTTCGGCAAAACGTCGCAACACCGCCGTACGCCCGTTGCCCAACAGCAACAGCACCGGCAGGTTCAGCGGTGAAATGTCCTTGAGTTCCCGACGCAACAAGCGCGCCTGCAACCCGGCCCGGGCGGCGGCGCGGGGCAGCAGGTCCAGGCTCAGGCGCTGTTTGTCCAGGGGCAGCCCGGCGCTCAGGCTGGCGCGACTGACCGTCGCGCCATGGAGTTTGCAGAGGATCAACAGACCGTCGAGCAACGGGTCATCGAAGCTCAGCCGCGGATCGATCCCGGTGTTACCGGGTTGCATGCTGGTCATATTGATCGCTCCCCCTGGCACTACTTCAGTTGATCGTTCCCACGCTCCGCGTGGGAATGCCTCTAGGGACGCTCCGCGTCCAGTGACGCGGAGCGTCACGGGCTGCATTCCCACGCGGAGCATGGGAACGATCAGATCACAGCTTTTGGCAGCTCCGGCAGAGTGGTTATTTCAGCTCGGGCAGACGCGCTTCGTTCTTCACCTCGGTCGCGGCAATCGCATCGGCCGGCAGCACCACGCGCTGCTTGCTCAACAACTGGCCCATGTTCGCCAGCACGCGGTACATCGAGTATTCCTCGGTGTAGCGGATTTCGGTGTAGCGACGGTTGGCGTTGTACAGCTCGTTTTCACTGTCGAGCACATCGAGCAGGGTGCGCTGGCCGAGGCCGAACTGATCCTGATACGCGGCGCGTACACGCTTGGTGGTTTCGGCGTATTCGCGGGCGGTCGGGGTTTGTTTCTTGGCGTTGAGCATGGCGTTCCAGGCCAGGTGAATGTTCTCGTTAAGCTGACGCAGGGCGTTGTTGCGGATGTCCATCGCCTGGTTGATCTGGTGCGCGTCGGAGGCCAGTCGCGCCTTGTCGCTGCCGCCACGGAACAGGTTGTAGTTCATCACTACGCCGACCCGCCATTCGTTGTCGTGGCCTTCGTCACCCTGCACGTTGTTGTTGGCGCCGACGGCGGCTTCGGCATCGAAGCGTGGGTAGAACGGCGACTTGGCGACTTCGTACTGACTCTCGGCCGATTGCACGTCGGCCTGGGCAGATTTCAGGTACGGGTTGTTCTCGACCATGCTCTGCTGGGCTTCAGGCAAGGTGGCGGGCAATTCGCCGCGGGTAGAGGCCGGGGTTTCCAGCTCATCGGGCATACGCCCGACCACGCTGTAGAAGTTCGATTCGGCATCCGCCAGATCGACTTCGGCGGTGTCGAGGTTGTTCTGCGCCAGCGCCTTACGGGCGACCGATTGATCGGAGTCGGCGGTGCTGCCCACGCCACGCTCGGTGCGCAGGCCGATCTGATCGTTGACGCGCAAGTGCGCCTGCAGGTTGTTCTTGGCCAGGGTCACCAGTTCACGGCGCTTGAGCACTTCGAGGTAGACCTCGATGGTGCGCAGGGCCAAATCCTGGGCGGTGCCTTGCGCGTAATAGGCGCGCGAGTTGGAAACGCCCTTGGTGCGTTCGACTTCGTTGGCGGTGTTGAAACCGTCGAACAGCATCTGCCGCAGCCGCAGCTCGGACTGGGTGTAGTTGAGGATTTCGGTGTGGTGGTTACCGAAGGCCCGGGTGTTGGTGTTGTCGCTGTAGCCGCGCCCGTAAGCAGCGTTCAGATCCACCGACGGATAGAAGCCGCCCTTGGCGACCTTCACCTGTTCATCAGCTGACAGGCGCGCGTCCACGCGCGAGGCCAGTTCCGGGTGGGTGGCGATGGTGCTCTGGATCGCTTCGGTGAGGTTCATGGCCTGGGCTTGAGAAGTGCAAGCCATGGCCAGCAAAACCGCGCTGCAGAGGGGGGTTAGTACGCGCATGGGTGCATCTCCCTGAGTCCTGATGGTGTTTCGCTGTCGCCAATTTATTGACGATATTTTTAGTAAAAAGCGTTTCATGCCTGTAACAACAGAGCTAAGAACATCCTGAAGCGTAGCTAAGAAAAAATTTTCATAAGGGTTATGCCAAAAAAAACTTATGCGGTTCGCCAAATCCAGCACATTGTTCCACTCGAAAGCCTTTGTTTTATGCGCTTTAGGGAGTGCAGAAAGGCTTGAGGAAAGTTCCACTCACTTTGCGACATACGGCGAAGTACTGCTAAAGGGGAGGGACGCGTAGCGGCTGATGAGCGACAGTTTTTTGTCACTCGGGTGATTCACCACCGTTACGTAGCGCTAGTGGGCGTGCTGCATCGAACAGAGATTCCAAGTGCCTGATGGCGCTGGCGTTTCTGGATTTGCACAACCTGCGAAACGAACTGTCGAGGTGCGAGCGTCGCCCCGACAACCCGCTTGAGCCATGGGCTGCTTCGCGAACCAGCGCCGACGGTGGTCGGCAGCGGAGGAATGCACATGGCAACGCTCATCGGGATCGTCACTAAAGTCATTGGTCAGGTTTTCGCTCAGTCGGCGGACGGCACTCGTCGCGCACTGGTCGAAGGCGATCGGCTGTTTGCAGGGGATCAATTGATCACCGGGGCGGAGGGGGCGGTTGCCGTTCATCTGCAAAACGGCCAGGAACTGACCCTCGGCCGCGACAGCAGCCTGACCATGACTGGCCAGTTGCTCGCCGATCAGGCGGCTCACGTCAATGCACCGGAAGCGGTGACCCCGAGCGAGTCGCAACTGACCGACGTCGAACAGATCCAGAAAGCCATTGCCGCCGGCGATGACCCGACCCAAACCGCCGAAGCGACGGCGGCTGGTCCTGGCGCCACCGGTGGTGCGCCGGGCGCACTGGGTGGCGGCCACAGTTTCGTGTTGTTGACTGAAGTGGCGGGCCGGGTCGATCCGGTCATCGGTTTCCCCACCGCCGGTTTCAATGGCATTCCCGAGTTTCCCGAAGAACGCCACAACGCGGTGATCGACAACGGTGACGACGCCGCGCCGATCGCTCCACCACCACCGCCAGTCAACAATCCGGTCACACTCACGGGGCTGTCTGTAGCCGGTGGCGAATTGAATCTCAACGAAGCCAATCTGCCCGACGGTTCCGCCGCCAACCCTGGCGCGCTGACCCAGACCGGCAGCTTCACGGTGTCGGCGCCGGATGGTCTGAGCAGCCTGAGCATCGGCGGTATCAACGTGATCGTCGGTGGTGTGCCGATCGGTTTCCCGCAATCGATCACCACGCAACTGGGCAACACCCTGACCATTACCGGCTACAACCCGGCCACCGGCACGGTCAGCTACAGCTACACCCTCAACGGCAACGAAACCCACGCGGCGGGCGACGGTGCCAATAACCTCAGCGAACAATTCACCGTGATCGCCGGCGACAGCAATGGCGACACCGCCACCGGCACGCTGGACGTCAACATCACCGACGACGTGCCGAAAGCGTTCGATGACAACAACGGTACGGCGACGGAGACTCAACTGACGCTGACCGGCAACGTGCTGACCAACGACGTGCAAGGCGCTGACCGCGTACCCGTCGGCGCAAATGCCGGCCCGATCACCCCCGGTACATTCGTCGGGACTTACGGCACCTTGGTGCTGAATGCCAACGGCACCTACACCTACACGCTGAATACCAGTGATGCGGACTTCAAGAATCTGCATGGCGGTGGCAATGGCACCGAGACTTTCACTTACACCCTGACCGATGCCGACGGCGACACCAGCACCGCCAACCTCGTTCTGCAGATTCATAACAACGACGACCCGGTGGTCATCAACGGGTTGAACGTCGAGGGCGGTGAGCTCACCGTTTACGAGAAAAACCTCGGTGACGGCAGCGCCCAGGACTCGGGAGCCCTGACCCAAAGCGGTACTTTCACCATTACCGCGCTGGATGGCGTCACCACGCTGACCATCGGCGGCATCGCCGTGGTCACCAATGGCGTGGCCGCAGGCTTCCCGCAATCGGTGACCACGCCACTGGGCAGCACGCTGACCATCACTGGTTTCAACGCGGCGACTGGCGTTGTCAGCTACAGCTACACCCTGGTCGACAACGAAGCGCATCCGAACGCCAACGGCGCCAACGTGCTCAATGAGCAGTTCGCCGTGACCGTGGTCGACGACAACGGCACCACCGCCAACGCGACACTGGATGTGAACATCGTCGACGACCTGCCAAAAGGCGTGGACGACAGCAACGCCGGCACCGCCTCGGAATCCAACCTCACCTTGAGTGGCAACGTCCTGACCAACGACGTGCAAGGCGCCGACCGCGTACCGACCGGCCCCAACGCCGGCCCGATCACCGCAGGCACCTTCACCGGGACTTACGGCACCCTGGCATTGAACGCCAACGGCACGTACACCTACACCCTCAACACCAACGATGCAGACTTCAAAAACCTGCACGGCGGCGGCAACGGCACTGAAACCTTCACCTACACCATCACCGATGCCGACGGCGATACCAGCACCGCGAACCTCGTGCTGCAGATTCATAACAACGACGACCCTGTGATCATCAACGGGTTGAACGTCGAGGGCGGTGAGCTCACCGTCTACGAGAAAAACCTCGGCGACGGTAGCGCCCCGGACTCGGGAGCCCTGACCCAAAGCGGCACCTTCACCATCACCGCGCTGGACGGCGTTACCACGCTGACCATCGGCGGCATCGCCGTGGTTACCAACGGTGTGGCGGCAGGCTTCCCGCAATCGGTGACCACGCCACTGGGCAGCACGCTGACCATCACTGGTTTCAACGCTGCAACCGGCGTCGTCAGCTACAGCTACACCCTGGTCGACAACGAAGCGCACCCAACCGCCAACGGCGCCAACGTGCTCAATGAGCAGTTCGCCGTGACCGTGGTCGACGACAACGGCACCACCGCCAACGCCACGCTGGACGTGAACATCGTCGACGACCTGCCGAAAGGCGTGGACGACAGCAACGCCGGCACCGCGTCGGAAACCAACCTCACGCTGAGCGGCAACGTCCTGATCAACGATGTGCAGGGCGCCGACCGCGTACCAACCGGCCCGAATGCCGGCCCGATCACGGCGGGCACTTTCACCGGGACTTACGGCACCCTGGTGCTGAACGCCAACGGCACGTACACCTACACGCTGAACACCAGCGACGCCGATTTCAAAGCACTGCACGGCGGCGGCAACGGCACCGAGACCTTCACCTACACCATCACCGATGCCGACGGCGACTCCAGCACCGCAAACCTCGTGCTGCAGATCCACAACAACGACGACCCGGTAATCATCAACGGCCTCGACGTGAATGGCGGAGAACTCACCGTCTACGAGAAAAACCTCGGCGACGGCAGCAGCCCCGATGCGCCAGCCCTGACCCAAAGCGGCACCTTCACCATCACCGCGCTGGACGGCGTCACCACACTGACCATCGGCGGCATCGCTGTAGTCACCAATGGCGTGGCAGCAGGTTTCCCGCAATCTACCGTCACTCCCTTGGGCAGCACACTGACTATCACCGGCTTCAACGCTGCAACCGGCGTCGTCAGCTACAGCTACACCCTGGTCGACAACGAAGCGCACCCGACTGCCAATGGTGCCAACGTGCTCAACGAGCAATTCGCCGTGACCGTAGTCGACGACAACGGCACCACCGCCAACGCGACGCTGGACGTAAACATCGTCGACGACCTGCCAAAAGGCGTGGACGACAGCAACGCCGGCACCGCCTCGGAATCCAACCTCACCTTGAGTGGCAACGTCCTGACCAACGACGTGCAAGGCGCCGACCGCGTACCGACCGGCCCCAACGCCGGCCCGATCACCGCAGGCACCTTCACCGGGACTTACGGCACCCTGGCATTGAACGCCAACGGCACGTACACCTACACCCTCAACACCAACGATGCAGACTTCAAAAACCTGCACGGCGGCGGCAACGGCACTGAAACCTTCACCTACACCATCACCGATGCCGACGGCGATACCAGCACCGCCAACCTCGTGTTGAACATCCACAACAACGACGATCAGGTGTACCTCAACGGCCTCGACGTCAACGGTGGCGAACTCACCGTCTACGAGAAAAACCTCAGCGACGGCACCAGCCCCAACACCCCGGCACTGAGCCAGAGCGGCACCTTCACCGTCACCGCCCTCGACGGTCTGCAAACCCTGACCGTGGGCGGCATTGCCGTGATCACCAATGGTGTGGCAGCAGGCTTCCCGCAATCGACCGTCACCCCGCTGGGCAGCACGCTGACCATCACCGGTTACGACCCGGCCACGGGCGTGGTCAGCTACAGCTACACCCTGGTGGATAACGAAACCCATCCGACCGCCAACGGCGCCAACAGCATCACCGAGAACTTCAACGTGGTGGCGACCGACACCGATGGCAGCTCCGCCACCGGGCAGATCAACGTCAACATCATCGACGACCTGCCGACCGCCAAACCCGACGCGACGTCGGTGCAGGAGGGCGGCACCGTCAGCGGCAACGTGCTGGACAACGATATCGGCGGCGCCGACGGCCCGGCTGCCAGTGGCGCGGTAGTGGGCGTGCGCGCCGGTTCCGACACCTCGACCTCGGCCATCGGCGGCCTCAACAGCAACATCAACGGCACCTACGGCTACCTGACCCTCGACGCCAACGGCAACGCGGTCTATCACAGCAACCCGAATGCCGTGAGTGGCCCGGGTGCGGTGGATGTGTTCGTGTACACCGTGCGCGATTCCGACGGCGATGAAAGCACCACCACCATCACCATCGACGTCTACAACAGCAAACTGTGCGCGGTCAGCGACACCGATGTCACCGTCTACGAAAAAGCCCTCGATCTGACCAAGGACGGCCAGGATCTGGCTCCTGGCACGGTCACCGGCAGCGATCCGACCAGCACCGGGGAAACCGCGTCCGGCACGCTGGTCGGCTCGGTCACCGGCGCGGTCGGTGCGATCAGCTACGCGCTGGTCGGCAGTGCCACCGGCAACTACGGGCAGATCGTGCTCAACCCCAACGGCACGTACACCTACACCCTGACCTCACCGGCCAGTACCACCCCGCACGCCGACGACGGCGCCAACACCCTGACCGAAACCTTCACCTACCAGGCCACCGATTCGCTGGGCAACGTCGTCACCAGCACCCTCGTGGTCAGCATCGTCGATGACGTGCCGAAGGCGATCAACGACAGCAACGCCGGCACCGCGTCGGAAACCCAGTTGACCCTCAACGGCAACGTGCTGACCAACGACGTGCAAGGCGCCGACGTGGTGGCGACCGGGCCGAATGCCGGCCCGATCACTCCCGGCACCTTCACCGGCACTTACGGCACCCTGGTGCTGAACGCCAACGGCACGTACACCTACACGCTGAACACCAACGATGCAGACTTCAAAAACCTGCACGGCGGTGGCAACGGCACCGAGACCTTCACCTACACCCTGACCGATGCCGACGGCGATACCAGCACCGCCAACCTGGTGCTGAACATCCACAACAACGACGATCCGGTGGTCCTCAACGGCCTCGACGTGTATGGCGGCGAGCTGACTGTCTATGAGAAAAACCTCAGCGACGGCACCAGCCCCGATACCCCGGCACTGACCCAGAGCGGCACCTTCACCGTCACCGCGCTCGACGGTCTGCAAACCCTGACCGTGGGCGGCATCGCCGTGATGACCAACGGCGTCGCGGCCGGCTTCCCGCAGTCGACCGTCACCCCGCTGGGCAGCACGCTGACCATCACCGGTTACAACCCGGCAACCGGCGTGGTCAGTTACAGCTACACCCTGGTGGATAACGAAACCCACCCGAATGCCAACGGCGCCAACAGCATCACCGAGAACTTCAACGTGGTGGCGACGGACACCGATGGCAGCACTGCGACCGGGCAGATCAACGTCAACATCATCGATGACCTGCCGACCGCCAAGGCCGACACCGGCTCGGTGGCGGAGGGCGGCACGGTCAACATCAGCGTGCTGGGCAATGACGTCAGTGGCGCGGATGGCGCGGCGATCGTGGTCGGCGTGCGCGCCGGCGGCAATACCGCGACCTCGGCCATCGGCGGCCTCAACAGCAACATCAACGGTAACTACGGTTACCTGACTCTCGATGCGGCCGGCAACGCGGTCTATCACAGCAACCCGAACTCGGTGAGCCCGCCGGGCGCTACCGACACCTTCACTTACACCATCCGCGACAGTGACGGCGACGAAAGCACCACCACCATCACCGTCAACGTCGCTGACAGCAAACTCGTGGCCTCGACCGATCAGGACGTGACCGTCTACGAAAAAGCCCTCGACCTGACCAAGGACGGACAAGACCTGGCCCCCGGCACAGTCACCGGCAGCGACCCGGGCAGCACCGGCGAAACCGCGACCGGCACGCTGGTCGGTTCGGTCAGCGGCGGCAGCGGGGCGATCACCTATACCCTGGTCGGCAGCGCCACCGGGACTTACGGGCAGATCCAGCTCAACGCCGACGGCACCTACACCTACACCCTGACCTCGGCGCCGAAAACCACGCCGAACGCCAACGACGGGCCGAACACCCTGAGCGAAAGCTTCACCTACAAAGCCACCGATGCGCTGGGCAACAGCACCACCAGCACCATCGTGGTCAACATCGTCGACGACGTGCCAAAAGCGGTAGCGTCGGAGCGTTCGGTGGCGGCGGTGGAGATCGACTCCAACATCCTCATCGTCCTCGATATCTCCGGCAGCATGGCCGACGCTTCTGGCGTACCGGGTCTGTCGCGGTTGGAACTGGCGAAGCAGGCGATCAGCGCCTTGCTCGACAAGTACGACGATCTGGGCGATGTGAAAGTGCAGCTCGTCACCTTCAGCAGCAACGCCACCGACCGCACTTCGGTGTGGGTCGATGTCGCGACGGCCAAGACGATTCTGGCCGGCCTCAGCGCGGGCGGCGGCACCAACTACGATGCGGCCGTGGCGACCATGTACAACGCGTTCAACACCTCGGGCAAACTCACCGGGGCGCAGAACGTCGGCTACTTCTTCTCCGACGGCAAACCCAACGAAGGTGACATCGGCACCGCCGACGAAGCGACGCTCAAGGCGTTTCTCGATGCCAACAACATCAAGAACTACGCGATCGGCCTGGGCAGCGGCGTGAGCAACGCCAACCTCGATCCGCTGGCGTACGACGGCATCACGCACACCAACACCAACGCGGTGGTGGTCACCGACCTCAACCAGCTCAACTCGGTGCTGTCCGGCACCGTCGAAGGGGCGCCGGTCACCGGTTCGTTGATCGGCGAGGGCGGCACGTTCGGCGCCGATGGCGGGTTCATCAAATCCATCGTGGTCGACGGCACCACCTACACCTATGACCCGAAAGCCAACGGCGGTCAGGGTTCGCTGGTCGCCAGCGGCGGCGCCAACCACGGCACGTTCAACACGGTGAACAACACCCTGAGCATCGCCACCAATAACAGCGGCACCCTGGTGGTCAACCTCGACACCGGCGACTACAGCTACACCTCGCAGAAAACCACCGCCGTAGTGATCACCGAGAACATCGGCTTCACCCTCAGCGACAACGACGGCGACCTCGCCAGTTCGACCCTGACCGTGAAAGTGATCCCCAACGCGCCTCCGGTGGCGGCGGACGACCACATCATCACCAACGTGCTGTCGGGCAACATCGTGGTGCCGGGCGAACTGCTGCTGGCCAACGATACCGACCCGAATGGCGATACGCTCAACGCCACGCCAATCTCGTTCAACACCGGCTGGATCTCCAAATCGGCAGACTTCACCGGCACCGGCGCGATCAGCTTCACCGGCACCAACGCCAACACCGCCGCCAACCAGAACTTGGCCAACGTGCGTAACTCGTTCAGCGCCAACGCTGCGACCATGACCGCCGTGCTGGTGGTCAGCGGCTACCTCGGCGCGGTGACCAACACAAACGCCAACGATGAAGACCGCATCACCGTCAACCTGCGCCAGGGCGAAACCCTCAACCTGGACCACAACCTGGCGGCCGGTCACATCACCATGGAGTACTCGATCAACGGCGGCGCCTGGATCGCCCTCGCGGACGGCCAGACCCTGACCGCATCGTCCGACGGCGTCTACCAGATTCACATCACCAACATCAGCAACACCACGGGCAACAACGTCAACGCGGCGGAAAACTACCAGCTGACCATGACCCTCAACTACGCCGGGGCCCACGACATCACCCCGGATTACCACGGCACCTACACCGCCAACGACAACCACGGCGGCAGTGACACGGCGAACGTGACCATCAGCTATCAAGATGGCCACACCCTCACTGGCACCTCGGGCGATGACGTACTGGTGGCCGGCACCGGCGACAACATTATCAACGCCGGCGACGGCAACGATGTGTTGACCGCAGGCTCCGGCAACAACGAACTGCACGGCGGCGCCGGCAACGACTTGCTCTACAGCGGCCCGGGCAACGACCTGCTCGACGGTGGCACTGGCATCGACACCGCCAGCTATGCCCACGCGACTGCCGGGGTGACGGTCAACCTCGGCCTGCTCGGTGCGCAAAACACCATTGGCGCCGGGACAGACACCCTGACCGGTATCGAAAACCTCGTCGGCTCGAACTTCAACGACACCCTCACCGGCGACAACAATAACAACGTGATCAACGGCGGCCTGGGCAACGACATCCTCAACGGCGGCGGGGGCGATGACCTGCTGATCGGCGGGATGGGCAACAACACCCTGACCGGTGGGCCGGGTGCCGACACCTTTCAGTGGCTCAAGGGCAACAGCGGTCACGACCTTGTCACCGACTTCACCCCCGGCACCGACAAGCTCGACCTGTCGCAACTGCTGCAAGGTGAAAACGGCACGTCGGCCTCACTGGATGACTACCTGCACTTCACCGTCACCGGCAGCGGCGCCTCGGTCATGACCAGCATCGACGTCAGCGCCATGGCCGGCGCCACGCCGAACCAGACCATCGACCTGGCCGGCGTCAACCTGGCCAGCCACTACGGTGTGACGCCGGGGGCGGGTGGTTTGATTGCCAGTGGGCATGACACGGCGACGATCATCAACGGGATGTTGAATGATCATTCGTTGAAGGTGGATACGGTGTAAGCCGGAGCTGAAACGACAAAACCCGCCGCCCCGAGTAATCGGGACGGCGGGTTTTTCTTTGCGCGTAGATCGTTCCCACGCAGAGCGCGGGAACGATCAGGCGGCGGTCAAGCTACAGCGGGCGCCTCAGCCTTCAACTCCAGATTATCCAGTACCCGATTCACCGCCAGCTCACCCAGCATGATCAACTGCGCAATCCCCAACAACACATGCCGCTGCGACCCATCCACCAAACCGGCAAAGTCATTGGCCATGACCTTGGCCGAAGTCAGGGTTTCGCAGGCGTCGGCCAGTAGCTCTTCGCTGTCGATGCCGGGGGCGATGAGGTAGCGGGTATTGGGTTTGAGCAGCGGTTTTCGGGGGAGGAGGGGATTGAGATAGTGATCGAGGGCGCGTTCGGCGGCTTCGTGGAATTTCTTGGAATCGAGGGTTTCGTAGGGGGAAGTCGGGTCGGCTTCAGGAGGGTTTGGCGTTGGTTTGATCATGGCGAATCTCCGTGATTGGATTTAGCCGCCACGACTCATCGCTAAACAAGTAAAGGTGGCGGCTGTACGCAGGTTAGCGATCCGGGTCACAGAAACCCCGGGTAGACCCGAAGGTCTCCCACGCACAGCCACCATTACGCCAAGTGCAGGAAGGCAAAGCTGCAATTGGGATTGGGCGTTGTTGCGTCTGTATGGAAGCGGATCGCTAAACCCGATCGCTACTTTTCAGCGACCGCCAAACAATAGAACCCACCCCCAAGGCGCACAAGCCGGCGGATTCTGGCGGATGCGTAGGCAAAGGCGCAAGGTGGCGTGGCTTTGCGGAGATAACTTTCAACGCTGTTAAACAGGTCTGGCGTCGGCATTGAACGAAAAAGCCCGCGCTCCCGGTTAAACGGGAAGGCGGGCATTCATGGTTGAGACTGGTAAAAAAATGGCGTCCCTTTGTCCTTGTTCACCAGTTCAATGAGGCGAAGAATTCACGTTGAGCGAAATGCGAACGCCGGTCCAGGAAATTGCGAATGGCCGGAGCGGTCGTACGCAATCGCGGTAAGATTGCCGTCAGGTAACCGGACAAAACCCGCTACAAGCCCATCTCTTGTAGGAGCTTGCCATGTGACCCAATTACGAGGGTCGTTGTTTGGCAGCATTTGTCTGAAGAAGTCCCCAAGGTTAGAGAAGTTTGTGATGAAGGCATTGAGCACCGGGCCTGCGTCGTTCGCACCAGGTAGCTGAATGCCACCCATCGAAGAGGCCCAACGATCAAGACCATCAAAGTCTAATCTTTCGGTGATGGGTGTCAGAAGCAGCGTGAATACGTTTGTCACAACGCCATGATATGAAACCTGAGATCTCCCTCCATCTATAGCAATAATGGTAAAGAAACCATTTCTAAGCCCAGTTACTTTACCCGCGCGAGTGACGCTCGCAATGGTGGGATTCAAGCTGGCGTACTCAATGCCGGGGATCCCGCCCATGGCTTCTCTGACCATTGTGTTACCTGGTACTTCTTTGGTCGTTGTTGGGAATGGGGCGAGAAGCTTCACGCCATTCAAGTTCATCTGTGAGGTGTTAATGGACAATGGCTTCACGATTGTTGTTATCCATTGCTCGGAAGTCTGTCCGTCTGCGTACAAAGCCTTGACTGCGTACTTGTGAATGTCTTGAGTCTGGCTGGTAAGTGTATAAGTCCATTGGCCAGAAATAGGAACCAGGATCGTGTCTTGCACAACGCCTTTGTCCAATAACTGGATCTGCTGATCGGCACTCGCATTGCCGGTGAATGCAAGTGTGGTCGCGGTGGTAAATCCCCCATTCGCAACAGGTGTGCCAGTGGTGGTGTTTTCATTCACGTTTGTGATAGTTGGAGCTACCAATGCTTCGACTGTGTAGATCTGATCAGGAAACGGTGTGGCTGTGGCAAAGCTATTGGTCCCGTCCAACGACACCCAGAACTTGAGCGTCAACGACTTTCCGTCACCCAGTGCAGACACGTAATTGTTGAGCAATGTCTGTACATACTGGCCCTGACTGATCCACGTCGGGTTGGTTTGGGCCGGTAGTCCATTCCATAGCTGCAGATCATGCGCAGTACCG
Source organism: Pseudomonas sp. 9.2(2024) (assembly GCF_039695385.1). Lineage (NCBI taxonomy): Bacteria > Pseudomonadati > Pseudomonadota > Gammaproteobacteria > Pseudomonadales > Pseudomonadaceae > Pseudomonas > Pseudomonas sp. 9.2(2024). The sequence goes on from NZ_CP155585.1 coordinate 1,913,919, forward strand.
TTGGCCTTGAAACTTTCTACTCTCATCCAGCATGCCTGTTTATCCGCCATGCCTGTCCAGGTCAGTGCGTGAATAGTCGCGTTTTTTCCCTTCAAGTCGTTTACGTCCAGTACTCTGTTGTTCGTTTCCGCTTCCACAATGATTGGCGGATTCAGTACACGCTGGTTGGCACTGATAGTGATCGAGGTCGTCGCCGACACGCCGCTGTTAGTGAGTTGATCGACCACGTTGCCAGAAACCGGGTGAGTTCCATCACCAATCGACTGGAGATCGGCGGCCGTCAGGGTGTATGTGATCGGTTTAGTGGGATCGGGGTTGGTGAACGTGAGGCGCCAGGTGCCAATTATCAGCGTGACCTTGTCGTATGCCCGCGCGTAACCGACGGTGATGATGATGACCGCGGTCTTTCCCGGAACAATGCTGGGAGGATGGCTGATGGTGATGGTGGGTGCCGGGTTGTGGTACAGCAACTGGAGCGTGGGCGAGTCATCTTTATTGCCGCTGACTCGAGTCACCTGGTAGCGCACATCGTTGACACCGTTGGTGAACCAGAACTCCGGCAAAAGCAGAAGGAGGCGCTTGCCCTCTTCACCTGGCCGGATGGTTTTGCTGACGTTGGTGCGAACGTTGTTGACGATCAGCGTCATGACATCGAAAGCCGCCACGACCCAATTCTGCAAACCGGTGATGGGCTCGATGATGACCTCCAGCCCATCCGGTGTGAATGCAGCTTGGGAGACGCCTCCATGAGCAATCGTCGACGGCTGCACCGGGGCTATTTGCGGCGGGTACACCGGAAACAGGGCCAGCGCATCGCTCACTGCTTGTGATTGAATATTCATTGCGGTCTCCCCGGCATGCCGGCCAATAGAGTCAGGCCTCTATAACACAGCGAGAACGCGGAGCTGCCTACTGTCAGATCTGACAGGGGAATGAGGGTTTTCGACGAGCGGTTGTCGGGTATGGCGCCTCAGAACTTGCGCAACGTCTTCTGCCGCAAGATATAAACCGTCACCAGCACCGCACTGGTCAGCATGAACCCGCGCGCCCAGGGCAGCGGCACCAGGTAGCACGAGAACAGAATGCTCGCCCACATCAGCCCGATCGCGTAGACCTTGCCCTTGAGCGGAATGCCGTTGCCGTCGAGATAGTCGCGGATCCATGGCCCGAGCCGGGGATGCTCGACCAGCCATTGGTAGAAACGCGGAGAGCTGCGGGCGAAGCAGGCGGCTGCCAGCAGCAGGAAGGGGGTAGTGGGGAGAACAGGCAGGAAAATCCCGATCACCCCCAGTGCCACGCTCAGCCAGCCGATGGCCAGCAGGATGTAGCGCAACATCAGGGGACGGTTGCCTATGGGGTTGTCCATAGGCCGGATCTTAGTGGTGACGTGGCTTGAGGATCGCCGGTTTTTCGTCGGGCGCCTGGCACAGCAGGTACAGCGCGGTCAGGGCTTCCGGGATCTGCACGATCATGTCGTCCATCAGGTTGGCATCCTTGGCGATGTCTTCGAACTCAGGCTGTTCGTCGAACAGGCCCGAACCGACCATGATCGGCAGGAGCATTTCGCTGACTTCTTCTTCGGCGGTTTCGAACCAGGCCGCTTCGCGCAGGAACACGCCTTCCATGAAGCCGATGCACCAGCCGCGCAGTTCGGAATCGTCCGGGTCGTCGCCCAGGTCCAGCTCGCATGGCAGCTCGAATTCTTCATCGGAGGCCAGTTGGCGGGCGATGTGGGCTTTCAGGCCGATCAGCGTGGCTTCGATCTCTTCACGCTGGGCTTCGCTGCTGTAATGCGGCTCTTCGGCGAACAGGGCGTCGATCCATTCACGATCCGGAACCACGTCGGCGCAGATCGACAGCGCCGTCAGGTAACCGTGAGCGGCCACGTAGTCCAGCGCCTCTTCATGCAGCTCGTCGGCGTCGAGGAAGACTTGCAGGCGGGTTAGTTGCTCGGCGAAGGACATTAAAGGGCTACCTTGGGGGAATAAACAATGCGGGAATTCTAGGCCTTCTTGAGCCCTCAAGCCAGCCGCACGGCAGATTTGCCTGCACAAGCTTCTTATCGGCGGTGCCCTTTGCCGGGGAGGGCTCGGGTATACTGCCGCGCTTTGCGATCCCTGCCGGTGTCGCGGCTGATTGTGTAGGGCGCGATGCAATGCGCGCTTACGTTTTGTTTAAAGCAGCCTCGGCTGTCTTGAACCAGCCTGTGCAGGGATGTTTCGGTGGATTTTTGGAGTTTTTATGCTCGAACAGGCTCAACGCGTCCTCAAGGACATCTTCGGCTACGACAGTTTCCGTGGCCGTCAGGGTGCAATCATTGAGCGCGTGGCCAGTGGCGGTGATGCCCTTGTCCTGATGCCGACCGGCGGCGGCAAGTCCCTGTGCTTCCAGGTGCCGGCGCTGCTGCGCGATGGCCTGGCGGTGGTGGTGTCGCCGCTGATCGCGCTGATGGACGATCAGGTCGCCACCCTCGAAGAGCTGGGCGTGGCAGCCGCCGCGTTGAACTCCACATTAAGCGCTGAACAACAGCGCGACCTCGCCAACCGGATCAAACGCGGCGAAGTGAAAATGCTCTATCTGGCGCCGGAGCGTCTGGTGCAGCCGCGCATGCTGTCGTTCCTGCAAGGCTTGAACATCGCGCTGTTCGCCATCGACGAAGCGCACTGCGTATCGCAATGGGGCCATGACTTCCGCCCTGAATACCTGCAACTGGGGCAGTTGGCGGAAATGTTCCCCGACGTGCCGCGCATCGCCCTGACCGCCACCGCCGACAAGCGCACCCGCGAAGAAATCGTCACTCGCCTGCATTTGCAGAATGCCGAGCGTTTCCTGTCGAGCTTCGACCGGCCGAACATCTTCTACCGCATCGTGCCCAAGGAGCAGCCGCGCAAGCAGTTGCTGGCGTTCCTCGCCGAGCGGCGCAGCGATGCCGGCATCGTTTACTGCCTGTCGCGCAAGAAGGTGGAGGAGGTGGCCGCGTTTCTCACCGAGCAGGGCTTCCCGGCGCTGCCGTATCACGCCGGTCTGCCCAACGATCTGCGCGCCTATCACCAGAAGCGCTTCCTCAACGAGGAAGGCCTGATCATGGTCGCCACCGTGGCGTTTGGCATGGGCATCGACAAACCCAACGTGCGCTTCGTCGCACACCTCGACCTGCCGAAATCCCTCGAGGCCTATTACCAGGAAACCGGACGGGGCGGCCGTGATGGTCTGCCGGCGGACGCGTGGATGGCCTACGGTCTGCAAGACGTGGTGATGCTCAAGCAGATGCTGCAGAACTCCGAGGGCGACGAACGCCACAAACGTCTGGAGCAGCACAAGCTCGACGCGATGCTCTCGCTCTGCGAAGAAACCCGCTGCCGCCGTCAGGCGCTGCTGGCGTACTTCGACGAAGACATGCCCGAGCCTTGCGGGCACTGCGACAACTGCACCGACGGCGTGCAGACCTGGGACGCCACCGAGCCTGCGCGCCAGGCGCTGTCGGCGATCTATCGCACTGGCCAGCGTTACGGCGTCGGGCATCTGGTGGATGTGCTGCTGGGCAAGGACAACGAAAAGGTCCGCAGCTTCGGCCATCAGCACCTGTCGGTGTACGGCGTCGGCAAGGCGCTGAGCGAGAGCGAATGGCGCTCGCTGTTCCGTCAACTGGTTGCTCGCGGCCTGGCCGATGTCGATCACGAAGGTTATGGCGGGCTGCGCCTGAGCGACACCTGCCGGCCGCTGCTCAAGGGTGAAGTGAGTCTGGAGCTGCGCCGCGACCTCAAACCGCAAGTCGCCGCGAAGAGCGGCAGCAAGAGCCCGGCCAGCCAACTGGTGCGCGGCGAAGAGCGCGAGCAGTGGGAAGCGCTGCGTGCCCTGCGACGCAAACTGGCGGAAGAACACGGTGTGCCGCCGTACGTTATCTTCCCCGACTCGACGCTGCTGGAAATGCTCCGCAGCCAGCCGACCTCGCTGGCGGACATGGCCCGGGTCAGCGGCGTCGGCGCGCGCAAGCTGGAGCGCTACGGCGAGGCCTTCCTCGAAGTGCTCGGCGGCGAGGCCGAGGCGCCGAAAGTGGTGGCCGACGTGCGCCACGAACTGATCACCCTGGCCCGCGCCGGTATGACGCCGTTGCAGATCTCCTGCCAATTGCAGTGCTCGGAAAAGAACGTCTACACCATGCTCGCCGAAGCCATCGGCAAGCAGCAGCTGTCGCTGGAACAGGCGCTGGATTTGCCGGAAGACCTGATGGGGGAAGTCCAGGATGCGTTCCTCGACGGCGAAGGCGAGTTGCCGTCGGTCGCCGAAGTGGCCGAGCTGTTTGCCGGTCGCGTACCGGAAGGCGTGCTTTATTGCGTGCGGGCTGCGCTGCAATCCGAGTTTGAAATGTGAGAGGGCGTTTGTGCCAACCGCTATACCGATGTAACGATTCAGTACAGGACGCCTCTTGCCTATAGGCAAATGTCATGCTTAGCTGACTAATAATTAGTTTTTCTCTATTTCTTCAGTCTGATCATGAGTGTTTTATGCCGTTAACCGATCAACACCGTTTTGGCATGCAATTGGCCCAGATGTCTCGTGGCTGGCGTGCCGAACTGGATCGCCGGCTGGCCGGTCTGGGCTTGTCCCAGGCACGCTGGCTGGTGCTGCTGCATCTGGCGCGTTTCGAAGAGGCGCCGACCCAGCGGGAGCTGGCGCAAAGCGTCGGCGTCGAAGGGCCGACCCTGGCCCGTCTGCTCGACAGCCTGGAAAGCCAGGGCCTGGTGCAACGCCAGTCCGTGATGGAAGACCGCCGGGCGAAAAAAATCGTGCTGTGCTCACCGGCGCTGCCGCTGATCGAACAGATCGAAACCATCGCTACACAACTGCGCAAGGAGTTGTTCGAAGGCGTCGATGAGGCGGATCTGAAGGTCTGCATGCGGGTTCACGGGCACATTCTGGCCAACCTGGAAAAGTCTTGAGGCATAACCGCGTGCCGTTTTTTTGAGAGATCGCGCTGGGCGGACTATAAGAACTACTGGGCAATATCGTGTTCGTACCGGATGTGCGAACGCATAGAAGTCGGTTTTGCTTATTTAAGGGATGCTCATGCTCGGAAGTCGGCACGTGGTACTGCGTTGCGCCAACTCGCTGTTGGTGGCCGGTGTTCTCACCTGGTCCACCGCGTCAATGGCGCTGGGGCTCGGTGACATCACCGTGCATTCAGCCCTCAATCAGCCGCTCAAGGCTGACATCGCCCTGGTGGATGTCGGGGGCGTCAGCGAAAGCGAACTGGCGGTCCGTCTGGCCTCGGCGGACGAGTTTGGCCGCGCCGGCGTCGAGCGCGTGTTCTTTCTCAATGACCTCAAGTTCACCCCGATCCTGCGTGGCAATCGCAACATGATCCGGGTGACGTCCAGCAAACCGGTCAACGAACCCTTTCTGAATTTCCTGGTGCAGCTCGATCAGCCCAATGGCCACCTGCTGCGCGAATACACCGTGCTGATCGACCCGCCGGGCTCACCGGGAATTGTCCCGGCCACCGATGAGCCAACTGCGCGTGCGCAATCGTCGGAATTCCCGACCCCCGAGACTCCGTCTGCAACCACGCCGGCCAAACCTGCTGCGCCTGTTCAGCCACCGGCTCCGGTCGTTGACGCGCAGGCTGAGCAACTGGCGGCGAGCCTTGTGCAGAACCAGCAACTGCAAAAAACCATCGATGAATTGAACGTGAAGCTTCAGGCCCAGGAAGTGCTGATCGCTGACGGCAAGAAACAGCTCGGTGATTTGCAGGCCCGTCTGATTGAAGTGCAACAGGCGCCGCCGGCACCTGCTGCACCCGTGGCACCTGCGCCAGCGCCGGTCGTTGCCCCGGTCGAGTCTCAGGAGGATTCACTCAACTGGCCGCTGCTCGGCGGGCTGCTGCTGGTACTGGGATTGCTGGTGGCAGGGCTGTATGTGCGTCGGCAACGCCAGCAGGCGCAAGGGTCTGAGTCGCCGACACCGTTCCTGCCGGTACGAAGCGAACCCCCGGTCGATGACGCCGAACCGATGCAGCCGAGTGCCGTTCACAGTGCTGTCGAACATCGCGAGGAACACGCCAACGGCGATGTGCTGGAAGCGGTCGGCATTTATCTGGCCTACGGACGTTTGGGCGAGGCCGCCGGTTTGTTGCGTGATGCGTTGCAGCGGGAGCCGGAGCGCATCGACCTTGGCGTGCAGTTGCTTGAAGTGCTGGGGCGGCAGGGTGACACGCCGGCCTATGACGAGCAGGAAAGCCGTCTGCGCCAGCTCGGGGTCGAGGATCAGCGCTTGCAGGAGATTCGCGCCCGCTACCCGAAACTGGTCAGCGCGGCACCTCTGGTTGCGGCGGCCCCGGTGATCGCCGCGCTGCCGATCGAACCCACCACGCCTGTGGAACCGGTGGCCGAAGACAATTTCGAACTGAACCTGGATCAGCTCTCGATGGCTTCCAGTTGGGATCTTGAGGAAACTCGCCCGACTGCTGCCGCACCTGAACAGGCGCCATCAACGCTGGGTTCCGATCTGCAGGTACTGCCACAGGATTTCGAGTTGCCGGAAACCCTGCCCGACGACGCCGAAACCGCCGAGCTGGAATGGATCGTCGAACCGGAAACGCAGCCGCTGGACGAGGACTTTCTCAACGAGTTTGGCGATCCCGGCACGACGCTCTCACTGGAGCCACTGGAGCTGCATGCCCCGGAGCTGGACCCCGAACCCTCGGACACCGCCAACGCCGGCAAACTCGAACAGGCCCAGACCTGCATCGACGACGGCGATATCGACAGCGCCATTGCCTTGCTCAACGAACTGCTCAAGGAAGCCGACGAACCCCTCAGGCAAACGGCGCGCACGCTGTTGGCGGGGATTCGCTGACCGTTGTCAGAAGGTCTGGCCGAGGTTCAGGTACACCGCCTGTTCATCCGCATCGTTCAGTCCATAGCTGAAGTTCAGCGGCCCCAGCGGCGTATCGAAGCCGATGAACACACTGGCGGCGTTGATATAGCCGCTGTCAAATACATTGTCGTTGTTCCAGGCCCGGCCGCGTTCCAGCGAGGCGCCGGCGTACAGCGGGAAGTCCAGCGGCAGGTACGAACGCGGGGTGAGGCGGCGGTAATACACCGCACGCATCAGACTGACGTTCTGCCCGGAGATCGCGTCTTCGCGGAAACCGGACAATTGCCGGGCGCCGCCGAGCAGGAAACTGGAGGTCACCACGTTGGCATCGTCCAGCGTGCGACCATAACGACCGCCGAGAATCAGCGTATTCGGGCCACTGCTCATGGCCTTGTCCAGTTTGAACTCCCACTGCCGGTAGCGCGTGTCGGAGCCCAGGCTCGGTTCGAACTGCACCAGCGTCAGGCCGATGTCTTCGCCTTCGTGGGGGTAGTAGACGTTGTCCAGCGAGTCGAAGGAATACTTCAGTGCATAGAACCCTTCGTTGAAGTTTTCGCTTGGCAGGTCCTGATCGCCGATCCGCACATCAGCCTTGCCCCAGGCCTCGCCAACCCCGAAGCGCACTTCGCCGCTGTTGCCGATCTGCCGGCCAAAGTTGAGGCCGAAGCCGTAGCGCTCGACGCGATACTGGGCGATCGGATCGTTGTCCAGAACCGAGTCGACGTTCTGTGCGGCAAACGAAGCATAAGGCGCCAGGAAGTAGCGAGAGCCCACGTCCAGCGGCTGATAGAACTCGCTGTACAGCTCTTGTTTATCGCCGATCTGCGCCCGGGTCAGCCATTCCGCACCCAGTCGGTTGATGCCGTTGACGCGGTAACTGGCACCGAGGTTGAAGGCGCTGTCGCCACGCATGTCGTCTGACAGGCTGAGGCCGACCCGCAGATAATCGGTGCCGGTGCGTTTGCCGCGCGCGCTGATCACCAGCGTGTGATCCGCGCCTTTGTGCACCACGCGGTATTGCACCTGCTCGAAGTAATCGAGACCGTACAGGGTGCCCATGTCGGTTTGCAGGCGACCCAGATCCAGCGGTTCGCCGATGTGCTGGCGGATGTAGTAGCGGATCACGTCATCGCCGACCTTCGAGTCGTTCTCGACCTTGATCGCGGTGATGATCGGCGTGCGCTGACCCGGCGCGCGGGCGGCGTTGAGTTCAGCGTCCTGCGACTGCACGGGTTTGAGGCGGGCAAGGCGCACGTTCAGGGCCTGGGTCGCGCGGTAGCCGGCGTCGATCATCTCCTGGCCGCGACCGAAGTCGGTGGCGCCGAAACTCGCCAGTGGCGGCTGGACCAGCACGTCGTCGGGGTGCAGGGTCGCCAGTTGTTCTTCGGAGTTGCGCCGGGTCATCAGGGTGATCGACTGATTCAGCACATCGACAACGGTCACCAGTTGCTTGCGGTTGCGCAGCGGGGTGCCGATGTCGACCACGATGGCCACGTCGACGCCCATTTCACGGGCTACATCGAGGGGAATGTTGTCGGTCATGCCGCCATCCACCAGCAATCGGCCGTCGAGTTCGACCGGGGCGAACACCGCCGGGATCGACATGCTGGCGCGGATCACCTGGGGCAGGTGGCCCTTGCGGAACACCACTTTTTCGCCGTTGGCGATGTCGGTGGTCACGGCGCGGAACGGGATCGGCAGCTTGTCGAAATCCCGGGTGTCGCTGGTGTGGGCCAGCAGGCTTTCCAGCAGCAGCGCAAGGTTCTGGCCCTGAATCACGCCCAGTGGCAGGCCGAGGCTGCCGTCATCGCGAAAGCTCAGCTTCTGTTTCACCAGAAAGTCGCGGTCGTCCTGTTTGCGCCGGAACGGTACGTCTTCGCGGGGCGGGGCGTCGGACAGCGCCTGCTGCCAGTCGATGGTCAGGGCGAGTTTTTCCAGCTCGTCGATCTTGTAGCCCGAGGCGTACAGCCCGCCGACCACCGCGCCCATGCTGGTGCCGGCAATCGCATCGATCTTGATGCCTTGTTCTTCCAAGGCCTTGAGCACACCGATGTGCGCCAGCCCCCGGGCCGCACCGCCGGACAAAACAAGGCCGACTTTGGGGCGCGTTGCCTCACTGGCATGAACGAACAGCGGTAGGAAACCAAGCAACAGGCAGATCAGAAGACGACGCATCGTGAGTCTCGGGGCGAGCGATAAAGCCAGCTATTATAGCGGCGCCCTCTGGCTCAGGAGTTTCAGCGATCATGACCGTCACAAAACCGGAAATCGTCATTACCTATTGCACGCAATGCCAGTGGATGTTGCGCGCCGCATGGCTGGCGCAAGAGCTGCTCAGCACCTTCGGCGACGATTTAGGCAAAGTGTCACTGGTGCCGGGCACCGGCGGGATATTCCACATCACCTGCAACGACGTGCAGATCTGGGAACGCAAGGCCGACGGCGGTTTCCCGGAGGCCAAGGTGCTCAAGCAGCGGGTGCGCGACCAGATCGACCCTGACCGCGACCTCGGCCACAACGACCGTACTCAGTGAGAGGCTGCCTCGGCCGCGACGGTTTTCTTGTCGTTGCTGCCTGACATCCGGCTCGACACCACGATCGCAACAATGATCAGCGCGCCGCCGATCAGCATGCGCAAGGTCGGATCTTCATCGAACAGCAGCCATGCCACGGTAATCCCGTATACCGGCTCCATGGCGAACACCACCGCGGCGGTGCGCGCCTTGATTACCGCCAGGCTGGCGACGAACAGGCTGTGGGCGACGCCGGTGCAGAACACCCCGAGCAGACCGATCCACAACCAGTCGATGGCGCGCACTTCGCTCAGTTGCGGCACCGCCACCGGCAGCAGACACAGTGCCACCACCACGTTCTGACACAGTGCCGCCTGCACCGCCGGGATGCGCCCGGAGCTGGCGCGGTTGGTCAGGGACAACAGGGAAAACAGCAGGCCGGACAGGATCGCCCAGAGCAGGCCGGTGGTCGCGCCGCTGGCCAGATCGAATGCCGGCGTCACCAGCACCAGCCCGACACTGACCAGCACCACCAGTACGATTTCATTGATGCGGATGCGTTCGCGAAAGATCAGCCCTTCGAGGATCACCGTGAAGGCCGGGAAACTGGCGAAACCCAGGGTCGCAATGGCGACGCCCGCGACCTTGACCGCAATGAAGAAACTCACCCAGTGCCCGGCCAGCAGCACGCCGCTCAGGGCCAGTCGCCGCCAGTCGACGGCGTGCAATTTCTGCCAGCCGCCCTGTTGGGCGAAGCGGGCGAAAAACGCCAGGGCCAGTACGGCAAACGCGGCGCGTCCGAACACGATGACGGCGGGCGTTGCGGCCGCGAGTTTGCCGAAAACACCGGTCAGGCCGAACATCAGTGCGCCGATATGCAAGGCGCCGAGGGCGGTACGGGGAGTCATTGCAGTCCTTTTTCCAAACACCATTACAGGCACACATTGAAACGTGTAACGGCCGAAAAGTCTGTCGGCAGGCTATCGACTTTTGTCGTCAGCCTCGCGTCGCAATTGTGTAGGAGAGGTGCCGAACTCACGCAGGACGGCGGCCGAGAACGCACTTTGCGAGTTGTAGCCGACACGGCTGGCCACTTCACCGACAGGCAGCGTGGTGTTGCGCAACAGCGCTACAGCTTTGTGCAGACGGCGACTGCGAATGTAGTCCATCGGTGTCTGCCCGCATTCGGCGACGAACCGCGCATGCAGCCGGGCGCTGGACAATCCGGCGACACGCGCCAGATCCGCGACTTGCAGCGGATAGGCCGCGTACTGCTCGATGTGCGCGTCGAGTGCCGCGTAGGGCAGGCGGCGCGCGACGATTTCGGCGGGTGGCACGTGGTTCAGGCTCGCCAGCAGCAACACCGCGCCCTGTTGCGCAATCAGCGGATCGTCAACCGGACTGTTCGCCAGCCAGCTGACCAATTGACCTTGCCCGGCATCCAGCGACAACCGCGCGGCGTTATCCAGCAGACGGCGGCTGGCATCGGCGTGATTACCCAACGAGCGCGTCAGCCATTGCTCGTCGGGCACATCCAGCACCAGACAGCGGCTGCCCTTGGGACTGCCGCACGCGTGATGCGCGCCGGCGGGGATCACCACGAAGCTCTGCTGCAATACCTGGCTGCCACGCCCTTCGACTTCGAAATCCAGCGCGCCGGACAGGCCGAACACCAGTTGCGCGTGGTCGTGGCTGTGGGCGATCAGGTCGTGGCTGTAATGGCGCAGGGTCAGGATCGGTTGCATGGCGGTCTCCGGGCGAGCCGCCAGTCTACACCGGCGCAGGAGCGACGCGTTTGTCACACGACTGACGCATACCTGTCATGGTCGATTAACCGGGCGCGCGCAGAGTGGCGAAAACATCGCAGAGGGTTGCCCATGACCAGCGCCGAGCTCGCCAGACCCAGCCGTAAACAACGGGTTCGCACCCTGTGGATCTCCGACGTGCACCTGGGCACGCGGGATTGCCAGGCCGAGCATCTGTCGCAATTTCTCAAGGGCTATCACGCCGACAAGATCTACCTGGTCGGCGACATCATCGACGGCTGGAAACTGCGCGGCGGCATGTACTGGCCGCAGGCGCACACCAACGTGATCCGCCGTTTGCTGACCATGAGCAAGCGCGGCACCGAGGTGATCTACGTCACCGGTAACCATGACGAATTCCTGCGCCGCTATTCAAAACTGATTCTGGGCAATATCCAGCTGGTCGACGAGGCGGTGCACGTCACCGCCGATGGCCGGCATCTGCTGGTGATTCACGGTGACCAGTTCGACGTGATCACCCGCTATCACCGCTGGCTCGCGTTCCTTGGCGATTCAGCCTACGAGTTCACCCTGACCCTCAACCGCTGGCTCAATCACTGGCGGGCGAAATACGGTTATGGCTACTGGTCGCTGTCGGCCTATCTCAAGCACAAGGTGAAGACGGCGGTCAGCTTCATCAGCGACTTCGAAGAAGCCATCGCCCATGAATGCGTGAAGCGCGAGTTGCACGGTGTGGTCTGCGGGCACATCCACCACGCCGAGATCCGCAAGGTCGGCGAGGTGGATTACCTCAACTGCGGCGACTGGGTGGAGTCATGCACGGCGCTGATCGAGCACTGGGACGGCACGATCGAGCTGTATCGCCTGGCCGATGCGCAGGCGCGGGAAGCGGAATTGAAAGCGGCGAAGGTGGCCGAGCTGGCCTGAGTTTTCAAGTCAACTCAGGCCGGGCTGTGCTCTTCCATCGCCGCTTTGTAGATCGAGTTCTTCGGCTGGGCGAACAGCCTTTCCATCATCGGCTCGAAGAAGCTCAGCGGCAGGGTGTCGTACTCGGGGTCGAACGCTGCCGCGTCATATTTGGCGCAGAACTCCGCGGTCGCCAGAAACTGCGGGTGGTCGCTGAATTGCTCGCGCAGGTGCCGATCCATGCCCAGGTGATGGAAGAAGTAGTAGCCCTGGAAGATCCCGTGCTTTTCCACCATCCACAGGTTCTCGGCGCTGACGAACGGCTTGAGGATGGCGGCGGCGATGTCCGGGTGATTGTAGGAACCGAGGGTGTCGCCGATGTCGTGGAGCAGGGCGCAGACCACGTATTCCTCGTCGCGGCCGTCGCGAAAGGCGCGGGTGGCGGTTTGCAGCGAGTGGGTCAGGCGATCCACCGGGAAACCGCCGAAATCGCCTTCGAGCAGTTTCAGGTGGGCCATGATCCGGCCCGGCAACTGACGGGCGTAGGCACTGAAATCCGCCGCAATGATCGCCCAGTCGTCCTGTGTGCCGTCCTTCATGTGGGTGAAACGGGCAGTGGCATTCATCGGCAGTCCTCTTGTCGGAATTTCTAGAACGGCACGCGGCCCAGGATCATGTCGCGGTACATGACGAAGTCGCCGAGCAGGCTGTAGAACGGGTGCTGGAAGGTGGCCGGGCGGTTTTTCTCGAAAAAGAAATGACCGACCCAGGCAAAGCTGTAGCCCGCCAGCGGCAACGCAAGTAAAAGCAGCCAGGCGCCCTTGGCGATGGTCAGGGCGAGAATGAAGATCACCAGCGTCGTGCCGATGAAATGCAGGCGACGGCAGGTGCTGTTGCCGTGCTCGCTGAGGTAATACGGATAGAACTCGGCGAAGCTGTTGAAAGGCTTGATGGTTTCCACGACTGCGATCTCTGTGGTTATTGTTCTGATTGCAAGTTGTTCGGCGGGTAGCTTATTTGAGTCTAGAGTGATCAATGGCGTCGGCCAGTGACAATCGGCGCCACTTTACTATCCTTGGGAAATCGGCCGTAGTATGCGGCTCACCATGTCATCCAAGAAAAAACGCCATGAGCGAACGAACGACTTCTGCAAGCTGGGCGATGGGGATTGTCAAAGCACTGGAAATGGACGGCCTGGATTGCCGGGTTTTGTTCAGACAGCTGGGGCTCGACTACGCGGCGCTGGAGGACCCGGACGCACGCTTCCCGCAGGATTCCATGACCCGACTCTGGCAACGGGCGGTCGAGCTGTCCGGCAATCCGGCGATCGGCCTGAATATGGGCAAGGTGGTGCGGCCGGCTTCGTTTCATGTAGCGGGCTATGCGCTGATGTCCAGCAATACGCTGGCGGAAGGTTTTCAGCGACTGGTGCGTTATCAGCGGATCATCGCCGAAAGTGCCGACCTGAGTTTTCGCCTGCTCGACGAAGGTTATGCGCTGATTCTGACGGTACACGGCGATCATCTGCCGCCGACCCGGCAAAGTGCCGAAGCCTCGCTGGCCTGCGCGCTCGCGTTGTGCGGCTGGCTGACCGGACGCACGCTGCACCCGCGCAAAGTGCTGGTGCAGGGCGACCAGCCGGATGATCTTGAACCCTATAAACGAGCCTTTCATGCACCGCTGGTGTTCAACGCGCCGTATGACGCGCTGATCTTCGAGCGGGCCGACATGGAAGCGCCACTGCCCACCGCCAACGAGGCGATGGCGCTGCTGCATGACCGGTTTGCCGGGGAATATCTGGCGCGGTTTTCCGAAAGCCGCGTGACCCACAAGGCGCGTCAGGTGTTGTGCCGCCTGCTGCCGCAGGGCGAACCCAAACGCGATACGGTGGCGCAGACCCTGCACCTGTCCCAGCGCACCTTGCAACGACGCTTGCAGGAGGAGGGCACCAGTTTTCAGCAGTTGCTCGACGACACCCGCCGCGAACTCGCCGAGCAATATCTGGCGCAGCCGAGCATGACCTTGCTGGAGATTGCCTATCTGCTGGGCTTTGCCGACCCGAGCAATTTCTTCCGCGCCTTCCGCCGCTGGTTCGACACCACGCCCGGCGATTACCGGGCGCGGTTGCTCGAGGCGCCGAAGGCGATCAGTGACGCCAGAACGCCGGAATACACAGTACAAACACCGTAATGATCTCCAGTCGGCCGAGCAGCATGCCGAACGACAGAATCCACTTGGCCGCATCCGGCAGGCTGGCGAAGTTGCCGGCCGGGCCGATGGTCTCGCCCAGGCCCGGGCCGACGCCGGAGACGGTGCTGGCGGCACCGGTCAACGCCGTCATCCAGTCCACGCCCAACAGCGACAGCAGCAGGGCGATCACGCAGATGGTGATCGCGAAGAAGAACGAGAACGTCAGAATCGACCGGACGATCTCTTCGTCGAGGCGATGACCGTTGTACTTCTGCTTGATCACCGCGCGAGGGTGAATCAGCTGGTTAAGGTTGGCCTTGAGCAGGATGTAGGCGACCTGGAAACGGAAGATCTTGATCCCGCCCGCCGTCGAGCCGGAGCAGCCGCCGACGAAGCCCAGATAGAAGAACAGCATCAGCGAGAAGTTGCCCCACAGGCTGTAGTCGCCCAGCGCGAAACCGGTGGTGGTGACCACTGACGTCACGTTCAGCGCCACATGCCGCAGCGCGTCCAGCCAATGCAGGTTGGTGGTCCACCAGTACCAGGTGCCGAGCACCAGCCAGGTCGCCAGCAACATACCGAGCAAACCCTGCACCTGTTGATCCTTGATCAACGCCCGGCGGTTGCCGCGCAGCGTCGCCACGTACAGGGTGAACGGCAGGCTGCCGAGAATCATCACCACCACCGCGACCCAGTGCACCGCCGGTTGCGTCCACTTGGCCAGGGACTGGTCGGAGGTCGAGAACCCGCCGGTGGAAATCGCCGACATCGCGTGGTTGATCGCATCGAACGGGCTCATCCCGGCCCACCAGAACGCCAGGCTGCCGAGAATCGTGATGCCGACGTAGGCCGCCACGATCAGCCGCGCCACCATGTGCGAGCGGGGCATGACCTTTTCCGAGCGGTCCGAGGATTCGGTCTGGAACAGGCGCATGCCACCGATGCGCAGCAGCGGCAGGATCGCCACCGCCATGCCGATAAAGCCGATACCGCCGATCCAGTGCAGCAGCGAGCGCCACATCAGGATGCCGGGGGACATGTCGTCCAGATGGTTGAGCACGGTCGAGCCGGTGGCCGTGATGCCGGACATGCTTTCGAAGAACGAGTCGGTGTAACTGATGTGCTGTGTCAGCAGAAACGGCAGTGCAGCAAAGATGCACACCACCAGCCAGCTGCTGACGGTCAGCAGGTACATGTCCCGGGGGCGCAGGTGAATGTGCTCCGGGCGACCGGGAATCACCAGCGCCAGGCCGGCGAGGAAGGTGATCATGCTCGCCCAGAGGAACGACGGCAGATCGCCGGTGCGCTCGAAAATCACCAGGGTGGCCATGGGCACGACCATGGCGATGGCCAGGGTGATCAGGAAGATGCCGATGATGAAACCAATGATCCGTAAGGTCGGCAACGCCATGAAGTCCGCTCGGGCTGATGTGGGAAGGGCGCCATTCTACCTGCGGTGCAAGGCATGTAAACCGACGCGTCTGGATCACTTGCAGCTAGAATAGCCGGACATTTTTTTCAGGAGGTGGCCGATGCAGGCTCTCGACGCTTTGCTCAACCGTGTTTCCGTTCCACGACTGATCGATCCGGCCCCCACCGCCGAACAGCGCGAAGTGCTGTTCGCCGCCGCGACCCGCGCACCGGATCACGGCCATTTGCAGCCGTATCGCTTCCTGACCGTCGAAGGCACGGCGCGTGAGCAGATGGGCGAGTTGCTGGCCGAAGCTGCAAAAATGCAGGAAGGCGAAGTCACCGAAGCGATGATCGACAAGGCCCGCAACGGCCCGCTGCGGGCGCCGCTGGTGGTCGTGGTCATCGCCAAATTGCAGGATCACGTCAAATACCCGAAGGCCGAGCAGTTGCTGGCGGCGGGCTGTGCGGCGCACGGGATTCTGCTGGCCGCTTACGCGCAGGGGATTGGCGCGGTGTGGCGCACGGGTGATCTGGCTTATTCGAAACATGTCGCCAAGGGTTTGGGCCTGACGGATGACGAAGAGGTGATTGCCTTCCTTTACCTCGGCACGCCGCAGAAAGAACCGCGGGTGGCCGAGAAGGTTGATCTGGCGGAGTTTGTCAGCGCTTGGTCGGGTAAGGCTTAAAGGGCTTTAAAAGCTTTAAAAGCTTTAAAAGCGCCCTCACCCTAACCCTCTCCCGGAGGGAGAGGGGACTGATTGGGGGATGCTTCAGAGGTTCACCGACCTGGAAGAGCTTTGCCGAGTCCGGAATTGACTCGGTTCACGTGCTTCGGCCGAATCCGGAATTGACTCGGTTCACGTGCTTGGCAGATCCATAATCGACTCGATTTTTCAGGTTGATGTATGACGCAAGACACCTCGGTCGGCTCCCTCTCCCTCCGGGAGAGGGCTGGGGTGAGGGCAGCTATTTAGGGCTGGACAATCGCCCCAGGCACCAGCGGCAACTCAAGACTGGCCACAAACCCGCCCTGCGGGTGATTGGCCAGCACCAGCGTCCCGCCATGCCGCTCCGCCGCCCGCCGGGCAATCGCCAGTCCCAGGCCATGCCCGGCAGCGGTCTGCCCCGGCGCCCGATAAAACGGTTCGCCCAACTGGCTTAGATGCTCGGCCTGCACCCCCGGCCCATGGTCACGCACGCTGACCACGATCCGCTCACCCTGACGTGACGCCTGCATTTCAATCGACTGCCCGACCGGGTTGAAGCGCTGGGCATTGCGCAGCAGGTTGTCCACGGCGCGCTCGATCATGGTCGGCCAGCCTGTCAGATTGAGTGCCGGCTCGGCCTCCAGGAGCACGGTCTGCTCTGGCGAGCCGAGTTGCGCGTCCTTTTGCAGGGTGGCGAGCAAGGCATTCAGATCCACGTCTTCGGCGCTGGCGTTGTCGGCATCGACCCGCGCCAGCACCAGAATTTCACTGATCAGCGCTTCCAGCCGATCACACTCGCGGGTCAGGCGCGGCCAGAGTTTTTCCCGTTCTTCCGGGCTGGCCCGTTCGGCCAGTGCCAGGGCGATGCGCAGGCGTGCCAGCGGCGAGCGCAATTCGTGGGAGACATCACGCAGCAACTGACGCTGACTGCCGATCAGACTTTGCAGACGGGCGCCCATGCGGTTGAAGTCATTGGCCAGCACACCGAATTCATCCCGACGGTTGGCCAGTTGCGCCAGGCTGTTCTGTTGATAGGTGGTCTGGCCGAGGTCATGCACTGCACCGCGCAGGCGACTGAGCGGGCGAGTGATGGAAAACGTCACCAGCAGGCTGAACAGGGTCAGCACCACCAGCGCGATGCCCAGCGCACTCAACGGCCAGAGCAGGCTTTCGCGGTGCCAGGCGTCGAGTTCGGGGTGCGGGATGCGGTAGATGAAGAGGTAGGTGTCGCCGCTTTTGTCGCTGGTGAATTCGTCGGTCAGACGGCGCCATGGCAGGCGACGGTCATCGTTGTTCTGCCGCGCCTCGAAGGCGGCCGCGCGCCGGGGGAAGGTGCCGCGCACCACCGGGTCGCCGGTTTCGTTCAGCACTTGCACGTCGATGTGGTACTGGCGCTTGCGCTGTTCGAGGATGTCCTGGGCGGCGTTTTCGCCCTGGGCTTCGTAAGTCTGCGTCCATTCGGCGGCCAGAGTGTTGAGGCCCGGATGGCGGCTGAGGATCCACGCGTCCTGGTTGAGCATGTGCCCCAGCAGAATGGAAAGCCCTGCAACCAGAGCGATGGCCAGCCAGAAGCTGGCGAGGATACGCCAGAACAATGAACGCACAGAAAATCCTCAAACAAAGAAAACCCAACGGCGGTGAGCCGTTGGGTCGGGGCATGACGCTAGAACATTATTGCGCCTTTTGCGGCTGTTGCGCTTTCCAGGCTTTGAACTCGGCCCATTCGGCGCGACGCTCGGCCTGTTTCTTCTGGATCTCGTCGAATTTCTTCTGTTGATCCGGTTTCAACACGGCGCGGACATCGGACTCGGCTTTCTTGTGGTTGGCCGCCATCTCGTCCTTCATGGCTTTCTGGTCGGCTGGCGAGAGTTTCTCCAGGTATTTGTCGACCGTCTGCTTACGCTCGTGCATCTGCTCGCCCATGATCTTGCGGATCTGCTCGCGCTGTTCGCGGGACAGGTCCAGCTGGCTGTACGGGCCTTTGCCGTGCATGCCGTGCATCTGATCGCCATGGCGCGGGCCGTCCAGCGGGCCACTCATCGGGCCGCCATCCTGTGGCATGGCCATGGCGACGGTCGGCAGGGCAGCGGCAAACATCAGAGCGATAAGAGTCTTGCGCATGGTGAATCTCCTTTGTCTCGTTCCCGGTACGTTCCGGATGAGTACAGATTACGGAGATCAAGGTCAGCGGCGGTCAGCGCTGTGTAAAGCTTGGGTAAACACGTTTTCGCGCCGACCTGACAAAACTGACAGACGATCAGAGGCTGTAGTAGTAGCCACGGCTGCGCAGGGCAACGATGCGCGGGCGACCGTCGGGGTGCGGGCCGATCTTTTTGCGCAGGTTGCTGACGTGCATGTCCAGGCTGCGGTCGTACAGGGTCAGCTTGCGGCCGAGGGCGATCTGCGCCAGTTCCTGTTTGTCCAGCGGCTCGCCCGGTTGCTTGAGCAGGGCTTCGAGCAGGCGACTTTCGGACACGGTGAGGGTGAATTCCTTTTCGTCGATACTGACCACGCCGCGCACCGGGCTGAAGCTCAGGTCGCCCAGCTCGAGCTGGGTCGACACTGCGGCCGGATGACTGCGGCGTAGCACGGCGCGCAGGCGGGCGGTCAGTTCGCGCGGATCGCAGGGTTTGGCCAGGTAATCGTCGGCGCCCAGTTCCAGGCCGAGGATCCGGTCCAGCGGCTCGCCCCGGGCCGAGAGCATCAACACCGGCAGGTCGGCGTGATCGCTGCGCAATTGCTTGAGCAGTTCCAGACCGCTGCCGTCGGGCAGCATCACGTCCAGCACCACGGCCGCCGGCGCGGTTTCGGCCAGCGCCTTGCGGGCGCTCTGACCATCGTGGCAGGCCCGGACCTGAAAGCCTTCCTGGCTCAGCCAGCTACTCAGGAGTTCGCACAACTCCTGGTCATCATCAATCAGTAACAGCTCGCTCATGACTCACTCAATTTAGCCATTGCCGACGTTTTCGGCTTGCTCCACTGGCAAAGATACCGCAGAGCAGCGCCAATAGCGCTACCCCGGCCCCGGTGACGAACCATTGCTGCTGTTCGGTCAGCAGGCGCGGCAGCGGGCTGGCCTGGGCTTCCTTGAGTTGCAGCTTCAGACGCTGGTTCTCCTGGCGCAACCGGGCAAGCTGGGCGCTTTCGCGGGTGTTGTCGGCATTTTGCAGTTGTTTGCTCAGTTCTTCCCGTTGCTGCTCGCTGGCCTTCAGGCGCTGCTGCAACTCGGTGATCTGACTGCCGGCGCTCAACGAAAGCGGTGTGGAGCTGCCGCCTTCGGTGCTTTCTTCACCATGGGCGGGCGCCACGATCGACAACGTGACCAACATCAGACACAACGGACCCTTGCGCATCGCGACTCCTGTTTCCAAATGGATATTGGGCAGGTTGTCGGCCGGCAAACGAGAATAATGAGCGATTGAGAACGCGATGAACCGACAGGGTTCATCGCGTGGGGACATTGGCGGGGGCGGTTACGGCAGGACTTGCTTGAACGGCTTGACGATCACGTTGGCGTAGACGCCGGCCGCGATGTACGGGTCGGCATCGGCCCAGGCTTGCGCCGCGCTCAGGGAGTCGAATTCGGCAACGATCAGGCTGCCGCTGAAACCTGCTGCGCCCGGATCATTGCTGTCGACCGCCGGATGCGGGCCGGCCAGCACGATGCGGCCTTCGCCCTTGAGCACTTGCAGGCGTTCAAGGTGTGCCGGGCGCGCAGCGAGGCGGGCTTCCAGGGAGTTGGCGACGTCGGTGGCAATGATGGCGTAGAGCATGTCAGTCCTCGGTTTTTGGCGTTGTGGTATCGGCGTCGTGCAGGTGACGGGACAGGTAGATGCCTTGAGCGACCAGGAACAGCACGGTCAAGCCCAGGCTGCCGAACACCTTGAAGTCCACCCAATAGTCCTGGAAGGTGAAGGCGACGAACAGGTTGGCGGCACCGCAGAACAGGAAGAAACCGATCCAGGCGATGTTCAAACGGGTCCAGACCGGATCCGGCAGGGTCAACGCGTGGCCCATGATGCGCTTGATCAGCAGGCGGTCACCGATGAAATGGCTGCCGATGAAGGCCAGGGCGAACAGCCAGTTGACCACCGGGGCTTTCCATTTCAGGAAGGTTTCGCTGTGAAAGGCCAGGGTCAGGCTGCCGAATACGAGGCAGGCGACCAGCGTCAGCCACTGGCTCTTCTCCAGCTTGCGCTGCTTGATGAAGATCGCGCCGTACACCACCAGGGAGCTGATGATCAGCATGGCGGTGGCACTGTAAATGCCGCCTACTGTCAGTTCATGGCCGGCAACGTCGACGGTGCGTGGATCGAGTTTGTAGACGATGAAGAACAGCAGAAGCGGGATGAAATCGATGAATTGTTTCACAGTGAGAGCCAGAAGCTGGATGTGGCGGCATAATAACAAACATATGGGCGCGCGATAGCGCCAGCTGATTTGAGGTTACACATCCCCGTGAATGTTGATTTGCACTGCCACAGCACGGCCTCCGATGGCGCCCTGGCGCCTGCGGCACTGGTTGCGCGTGCGTTCGAGAACGGCGTGCGAGTCCTGGCCCTGACCGATCACGACACCCTCGAAGGCCTCGCCGAAGCGCGCACGGCCGCCGAGGCGCTGGGCATGCAACTGGTCAACGGCGTCGAGTTGTCCTGCACCTGGGGCGGGGCGACCATTCACGTACTCGGCTACGGTTTCGACGTCAACGCCGCGCCGCTGGTCGAGGCGATTGCCCAGTTGCACGACGGCCGCTGGCTGCGGTCTGAGGAAATAAGCCGCAAGCTCGCCCTCAAGGGCATGCCGAATGCGCTCGACGGCGCGCGGCAGATCCAGCAGGAACTGGGCGACAGCGGTAACGCGCCGGCCCGCCCGCATTTCGCCGACTGGATGGTGCGTGAAGGTTTTGTAAAGGATCGCGCCGAGGCGTTTCGCAAATGGCTCGGCGCCGGCAAGCTTGGGGACGTCAAGCAGCATTGGCCGACCCTCGAAGACACCGTCGGCACGCTGCGAGCCGCCGGCGCCTGGGTCAGCCTGGCGCATCCGTGGCACTACGATTTCACCCGCAGCAAGCGCCGAAAGCTGATTGCCGACTATATTCAAGCAGGCGGGCATGCGATCGAAGTGGTCAACGGTCATCAGCCTGCGGAACAGGTGGGCAGCCTGGCAATCCTTGCCCGTGAGTTCGGTCTGCTGGTCAGCGCCGGCAGTGATTTCCATGGCCCTGGTGGCTGGTCCGAGATCGGCCAGTACCGGCCGGTGCCGGAGGACCTTCCACCCCTGTGGTGTCGGTTCAAACATGACACAGTTATTGCCGCCGTCTGAACAGGTAGAGAATGTGAGTCAATTTTTCCAGATTCATCCGGAAAACCCGCAAGCGCGCCTGATCAAACAGGCGGTCGAGATCATCCGCAAGGGCGGAGTGGTGGTCTATCCCACGGACTCCTCCTACGCAATCGGCTGCCAGATCGGCGACAAGAACGGCATCGAGCGCGTTCGACGCCTGCGTCAGCTTGACGAAAAGCACAACTTCGCACTGATCTGCAGCGACCTTTCGCAACTGGGCAATTACGCCAAGATCGACACCGGGACGTTTCGAATCCTCAAAGCCCACTTGCCAGGGCCGTACACCTTCATCCTCAACGCCACCCGCGAAGTGCCGCGCCTGCTGCTGCATCCGAAGAAACGCACCATCGGTCTGCGGGTGCCGAGCCATCCGATCGCGCTGGCGCTGCTGGCCGAACTGGGAGAGCCGTTGATGAGCGTGACCCTGATCATGCCGGGCGATGAAGACCCGTTGAGCGATCCGTACGAAATGCGCCAGTTGCTCGAGCATCAGGTCGACCTGATCATCGACGGCGGTTCCGGCGGTATCAAGGCCTCCACCGTGATCGACCTCACGGGCGATGATCCGGAAGTGATCCGCGTCGGTTGCGGCGATCCTGCCCCATTCATGGTCGAGGCCTGAATGTCCGCAGTGGAAACCGTTGATCCCCAGGCCGGTGCCCAGCAGGAACTGCCGTTTGCCATGGTCTATGGCCAGGCCGTCACGGAAATGCCGCTGGACCTGTACATCCCGCCCGACGCGCTGGAAGTCTTCCTCGAAGCCTTCGAAGGCCCGCTCGATCTGCTGCTGTACCTGATCCGCAAACAGAACATCAACATCCTCGACATCCCGGTGGCGGAAATCACCCGCCAGTACATGGGTTATGTCGAGCTTATGCAGTCGGTGCGTCTGGAACTGGCCGCCGAATACCTGGTGATGGCCGCGATGCTGGCCGAGATCAAGTCGCGGATGCTGTTGCCCCGGGCCGAAACCGTCGAGGACGAAGAGGACGACCCGCGCGCCGAGCTGATTCGTCGCCTGCAGGAGTACGAACGGTTCAAGGCTGCCGCCGAAAGCATCGATGGCCTGAGCCGGGTCGGTCGCGACGTGATCGTGCCCAAGCTCGACGCCCCGGAAGCCCGCGCGCGCAAACTCTTGCCCGACGTGGCGCTGGAAGAAATCCTGATGTCCATGGCCGAGGTGCTGCGCCGGGGCGACATGTTCGAAAGCCATCAGGTCAGCCGCGAGGCGCTGTCCACCCGCGAGCGCATGAGCGATGTGCTGGAGCGGCTCAAGGGCGGCGGATTTGTGCCGTTCGTCGAGCTGTTCACCGCCGAGGAGGGCAAGCTCGGCGTGGTGGTGACCTTCATGGCGATCCTTGAACTGGTCAAGGAATCCCTGATCGAGCTGGTGCAGAATGAGCCGTTCGCCGCGATCCACGTGCGAGCCCGAGCCGAATAACGAGTCCCGATATGAACCTGACTGAACCCCGCGAGCTGGCGTCCCTGCTTGAAGCCTTTCTGTTGGCCTCGGGAAAGCCGCAATCCCTCGAGCGCCTGTATGAACTGTTCGAAGAAGGCGAGCGCCCGGAACCGCCGGTCTTCAAGAAAGCCCTGACCCTGCTCGGCAAATCCTGCGAAGGCCGGGCGTTCGAGCTCAAGGAAGTCGCGTCGGGCTATCGCCTGCAAATCCGCGAGAAGTTCGCGCCGTGGGTCGGCCGGTTGTGGGAAGAACGTCCGCAACGTTATTCCCGAGCATTGCTGGAAACCATGGCGCTGATCGCCTATCGCCAGCCGATCACCCGGGGCGAAATCGAGGACGTGCGGGGCGTGGCGGTCAACACCAACATCGTCAAGACGCTGATCGAGCGCGAGTGGATTCGCATCGTCGGTTACCGCGACGTGCCGGGCAAACCGGCGATGTTCGCCACCACCAAGGCGTTTCTCGATCACTTCAACCTGAAGAACCTTGACGACCTGCCGCCGCTGGCCGAGTTGCGCGAAATCGAGGCGGATCCGGTGCTCGACTTCGACGACGCTCCCGTGCCACCGGGCTTGCAGGAGCTGGCCGACGCCAGTGCCGAGCCGGATGAGCCGAAGGAAGAAACCAGTTTCCACACCCTTCTGCTGGAACTGGACAGCATGGAGGAGGGGATCAAGACTGACTTTGACGACTTGCTGCGTGACGGGGCGGGCGGTGAATCGATGCCGACCGGGGTTGAGTTCGATCCGGTCGAGCCGCCGGTTGAGGATGAGTTCGAAACTGAATTTGAGCATGAGCCTGAATTCGAGCCCGAGCCTGAGCAGGAAGACGATGTGCTCGGCGTGGCCGAAGCCCGGGAAAAACTGCTGGCCGCCGTCGCCCGGCTGGAACAGCCCGCACCGGAACCCGCCGCCGAGGAAGAGTTGAGCGAAGAAGAGGCCGAGGCCCGCGCCCTGGCCGAAGCCATCGAAGCCGAACGCCGCGAGTTCGAGGATTGAGCATGAGCTCGACCAAGGACCCGTGCATCAGCGTCTGCAAGTTCAGCGACGACATCTGCCTCGGCTGCGGCCGCAGCAAGCGCGAGATACGGGCCTGGAAGAAACTCGACAAGGACGACAAGCGCACTGTGCTGGCCGAAGCCGCGCTGCGTCTGATCAAGCTCGGGGTCACCGGTCGGCGGAAAAAGAAATAACCTTGCCCTGATCGACTAGTCTCTGATGCGCGCGCGGCCACATCCGCGTATGATTCGCGACCCTTCGGCGATCCCTTCGCCCGAAAACCCAGATTTCAACGCCTCAGCGGCTCATTCAGCGCCGCTGAACAGACCACACCGGGAGGTGCCCAGATGAGTGACATCAATCAGAAAGACGACCAGGAAATCGGCCCAGCAGGCGAAAAGCTGCAGAAAGTCCTCGCCCGTATCGGCGTCGGCTCGCGCCGTGATGTCGAATCCTGGATCGCTGCCGGCCGGATCAAGGTCAATGGCAAAGACGCCACCTTGGGCCTGCGTGTCGACATGCACGACGCCATCACCATTGATGGCAAAGTCATCAAGCGCGAAGAAGCCGCCGAGTCGGTGCGCCGCGTGATCATGTACAACAAGCCCGATGGCGAGATCTGCACCCGTGACGACCCGGAAGGCCGTCCGACCGTGTTCGACAAGCTGCCGCGTCCGAAAGAAGGCCGCTGGATCAACATCGGTCGTCTCGACATCAACACCACCGGTCTGCTGATGTTCACCACCGACGGTGAGCTGGCCAACCGCCTGATGCACCCGTCCTACGAGATGGACCGTGAGTACGCGGTGCGTGTACGTGGCGAAGTCGATGACGAAATGATCGAGCGCCTGAAGGCCGGCGTTGTGCTGGAAGACGGCCCGGCGCGTTTCACCGACATTCAACAGGCACCGGGCGGCGAAGGCTTCAACCACTGGTATCACTGCGTGGTGATGGAAGGCCGTAACCGTGAAGTGCGTCGTCTGTGGGAATCCCAGGGCCTGGTGGTCAGCCGCCTGAAGCGCGTGCGTTTCGGCCCGGTTTTCCTCAACTCCGACCTGCCGATGGGCCGCTGGCGCGAAATGAGCCAGTACGAAGTCGACGTGCTGAGCGCCGAAGTCGGCCTGACCCCGGTGGCCATGCCGCAACTGAACGCCAAGAGCAAAGACAAGCTCGACCGCATGCAGCGCAAATCGTCGCGTCCGATGGCCCGTACCGAGCGCGTGCGCACCCTGCGTCCGGCCAACGGTGCACCGATTGGCGCCGGTCCACGTCCGGTCCGCGAGCCGCAGATCGAAGGCGAGCGTCCAGGCCGCAAGCCGGCAGCGCGTCCGGATGGCGAGCGCGGTCCACGCACTCCGCGTCCGGCCAATGGCCGTACCGAGCGGGGCGAAGGTCGCGGTACGCCGGTGGCGGATCGTCCAGCCGACACCAAGCGTCCGGCCAAGCCGGCGCCGAAGCGTCCAGGCATCAAGCTGGCTGACGATGACAAGCCGTCGGGCAAGCGCCGTGGCGCCCCGGCCGGTTCCGGCCAGCGTCCGGGTTTCGGTCGCAAGAAGCCGGAATAAAGCAGTTGTAAGCTTCGAGCGGCAAGCCTCAAGCTGAAAACAGAAACGCCAACCTTAGGGTTGGCGTTTTTTTTTGGACTTTTTATTTCTTTTTTTCAGGCGTGTTTTTCTTGTTTTAAAACAAAAAACTTAACGCCTTTCAAATAGTTAGTCAGCTAGCGTCAATCGCTGCTCCGGGCTTCGATGGGTCTGGCGTGGAAACTTTACGTTACGCACTGTCAGTGAATATTTACGAAAAGGCCGTCGCAGACCCGTAAATCGGGTGTTTTTATCAGACTGTAAGGAAAATCTGCCGGAGCCAGTCCCGCCGGGCCTTGCGCGGCGCTCTGGCGCGCTTGTTTAAGCGTCGTTTGGAAGGTGAGATGCGCTGCATGCCTGTCGTGCAGGTGCATAACAAGAAGGAGGCGCAATGAACGCCGATATCCATTTTCACTTCTCCACGTGGGGCGGATTTTCCATCGTCCACGCCGATGGCCTGCAAAGGCCTGACTCAATTTTTGCAGCCGCCCGGGCCTCCCGGGGTGGACACATGCAATCCCGGCAACCGACACGCTGATCCGGCGAGGTCTGGCAGCAGGGGGTTAGCGGTGTACAATGCGCCGCGTTTTAACTGTGACCCTCTGCGTAATCGCGCAAACCTCAAGGTTTATCCGCCTTGTTCACTCCGCCGCGTCACAAGCGTGTCGGGTTCGATTTCGTCACAGATAAAAACAAACAGGTGACGCATGACCGTTGTAAAAAAGCTGAATTCCTGGTGCCTGCGCTGGGGTTTGATCAAGGTTGGCTGAAATCGCAACCTTGCAGCAACGTCTACTGAACATCATCAAACCTTGCGTGAGACCTTTTTCATGAGTGGACAAAACTCGCAATCAGGCGAGCTGAAACGCGGCCTGAAAAATCGCCATATTCAACTGATCGCCCTCGGTGGCGCGATCGGTACCGGATTGTTCCTCGGCTCGGCCGGGGTGCTGAAATCCGCCGGCCCGTCGATGATCCTCGGCTACGCCATCTGCGGCTTCATCGCCTTCATGATCATGCGCCAGCTCGGCGAAATGATCGTCGAAGAGCCGGTGGCCGGCTCTTTCAGCCACTTTGCGCACAAATACTGGGGCGGTTTTGCCGGTTTCCTGTCGGGCTGGAACTGCTGGATCCTGTACATCCTGGTGGGCATGTCGGAGCTGACCGCGGTCGGCAAATACATCCACTACTGGGCGCCGGAGATCCCGAGCTGGGTCACCGCTGCCGCGTTCTTCGTGCTGATCAATGCGATCAACCTGGCCAACGTCAAAGTCTTCGGTGAAGCCGAATTCTGGTTCGCGATCATCAAGGTCGTGGCGATCGTCGGCATGATCGCCCTGGGCAGTTATCTGCTGGTCAGCGGCCATGGCGGCGAGCAGGCGGCCGTTAGCAACCTGTGGTCCCACGGTGGCTTCTTCCCGAACGGCGTCAGCGGTCTGGTAATGGCCATGGCGATCATCATGTTCTCCTTCGGCGGTCTGGAAATGCTCGGTTTCACCGCAGCCGAAGCCGACAAGCCGAAAACCGTGATCCCGAAAGCGATCAACCAGGTGATCTACCGGATCCTGATTTTCTACATCGGCGCGCTGGTGATCCTGTTGTCGCTGACCCCGTGGGACAGCCTGCTGGAAACCCTCAACGCTTCGGGCGATTCCTACAGCGGCAGCCCGTTCGTGCAGGTGTTCTCGATGCTCGGCAGCAACACCGCCGCGCACATCCTCAACTTCGTGGTCCTGACCGCGGCATTGTCGGTGTACAACAGCGGCACCTACTGCAACAGCCGCATGCTGCTGGGCATGGCCGAGCAGGGTGATGCGCCGAAAGCGCTGGCGAAGATCGACAAGCGCGGCGTGCCGGTGCGTTCGATCCTGGCGTCGGCGGCCGTGACCCTGGTGGCGGTGCTGCTCAACTACCTGATCCCGCAACACGCGCTGGAACTGCTGATGTCGCTGGTGGTTGCAACGCTGGTGATCAACTGGGCGATGATCAGCTTCTCGCACTTCAAGTTCCGCCAGCACATGAACAAGACCAATCAGAAACCGCTGTTCAAGGCGCTGTGGTACCCGTACGGCAACTACATCTGCCTGGCGTTCGTCCTGTTCATCCTCGGCGTGATGCTGCTGATCCCGGGCATTCAGATCTCGGTGTACGCGATCCCGGTGTGGGTGGTGTTCATGTGGGTCTGCTACGTGATCAAGAACAAGCGCAGCGATCAACGCGCGGTGCTTGGGGCCGCGGCCAAGTAGGCAACGGACGACAACAAAATAGCCGGCTTCCGCCGGCTTTTTTGTGCCCGGTCCTACGCGAAGTGACGATAGACTGCCGGCGCCAATTGAATCGCGAAGGAGTCGGGCATGGATCAGGTGCAAACGCACTACGAGGTCGAAGGAGACGCGCTGACGCGTGATGATGTGCAGGCGTTGATCGCGTCCCAGCGCTTGCCGCTGCGGTTTATCGGGGTGGATTTCACCGATGTCGATCTGTCGCGACTGACGCTGGATCGCGCCGATTTCCAGCGCTGCATTCTGCTGCGCACGCAATTTCTCGGTGCCCGCCTCGAAGCGACTCAATGGAAGGGCTGCCGGGGTGCCCACGCAGTGTTCGAAGCGGCGCAGTTGCTGGAGGCCTCGTTCAGCAGTTGCGATTTGAACAACACACGCTGGCAGCGGGCGAAACTGGCGCAGGTCGCTTTCACCGGCTGCAAGTTGACCGGTGCCAACTTCAGTCACACCTCCAGTCTGGGTCTGTCGTTCAGTGAGACCCGACTCAACAGCGCATTTCTGGCCGGCATGTCGTTCGCCCGCACGACGTTGAACGGTCTGGATTTCTCCGATGCGGACTTGAGCGATGCCGACTTTCGCAAGGCCGAGTTCGTCGAGTGCAGTCTGGCGCATGCACGCATCAATGGCGCAAGGTTCACCGATGCCGACCTGCGCGGTGCCGATTTGAGCGGTTTTCGGCTCAACGATGCCAAACTGTTCAAAGGGGCGGTGATTTCCCGGGCCCAGGCATCGATGCTGTTGTCCGAACTGGGGTTGTCTGTCGCTTAGCGACTTGAAGGTAGAGTTTCCATGCTGGTGATTTCCAACAATGTGCATCTGCCGGACGCAGAGATCGAACTGACGTACATCCGCGCCCAGGGCGCCGGAGGGCAGAACGTCAACAAGGTCTCCAGCGCCGTGCACCTGCGCTTCGACATTCCGGCCTCGTCCTTGCCCGAGTTCTACAAGGAGCGGCTGCTGGCGCTGCGCGACAGTCGCATCACCGGCGACGGTGTGCTGATCATCAAGGCCCAGCAATATCGCACGCAGGAACAGAACCGCGCCGATGCGCTGGAGCGTCTGACCGAGCTGATTCTCAGCGCCACCAAGGTCGAGAAGAAGCGCCGGCCAACCAAGCCGACGCTGGGTTCAAAGAAGCGTCGGCTCGAATCGAAAACCAAGCGCGGCAGCATCAAGGCCGGGCGCGGCAAGGTGGATTTCTAGTCTTCGCGGTACTTAGCCGTGTGGCGGTACAGATAGACGCTCAATGCCAGACCGCTCAGCGCGGCGAGGGCGGCGAACAGGAATATCGAGGCAAAACCGAAGCCCGCTGCAATCGCACCCGCCAGCGGCCCAGTGACGCCCAGCGACAAGTCGATGAACAGCGAATACGCCCCGACCGCCGCACCTCGACTGGAGGCTGGCACCAGGTTCACGGCTTCCACGCCCAGCGCCGGGAACACCAGCGAGAAACCGAAACCGCTCAATGCCGCACCGGCCAATGCCCAATGCGCGTCCGGCGCCAGCCACAACAACAGCAGACCCAGGGTTTCCACCGACAGGCAGGCAATCGCCACGCGAAAGCCGCCGAGGCGGTTGATCAGGTTGCCGAACAGCAGCCGCGCACCAATGAAGCTGGCGCCGAACAGGCTCAGGCACAGCACCGCGTTATCCCAGTGCTGCGTGGCGTAATACAGGGTGATGAAGGTGGCGATGGTGCCGAAACCGATCGAGCCCAGCGCCAGTCCGCAGCCGTGCGGGAAGACGCGCCCGAGCACGTGCATGAACGGCAGACGCTCGCCGGCCACGATCGGCGCGGCGGTTTTCGGCCAGGCCAGCAACAGCCCCAGCGTGGCCAGCAACAGAATGCTCACGCCCATGCTCCACAAGCCAAAACGGCTGACCAGCCATACCCCGAGCGGCGCACCGACCGCCAGCGCACCGTAACTGGCGATGCCGTTCCACGAGATGACTTTGGCGGTGTTGGCGGCGCCGACCCGGCCGATGCCCCAGCCGATCGAGCCTGAGCCGACCAGGCTTTCAGCGCTGCCCAGCACCAGACGGCCGACGAACAGGCTGATCAGGCTTAGCAGCGGCAGGTGGGGTGTCCATGCCGAAATCAGCATGAACACACCGCTCAAGCCACACCCGGCCAGACCAATCATCACCGCACGTTTACTGCCCTGGTTGTCGATGATCTTGCCGGCATACGGACGGCTGAGCAGGGTAGCGAGGTATTGCACGCTGATCACCAGCCCGGCGATGACCGCGCCGAAGCCCAGGTCGCTGTGCACATAACCTGGCAGCACCGCCAGCGGAATGCCGATGTTCAGGTAGCCGATGAAGGTGAACAGGACGATGGAAACGACTTGCAGCGTGACCGCCAGGGGACGCTGGGGTTCTGGCATAGAGGACGACATGAATTACGATCCACGGGAAGAGCAGAATAGATAGGCTGCTCATGATACCGATGCGGACGCGTCTGGGGCGGGGAAAAGTAAAACTATTTGGCCGGGGCGACCAATTGCGTGGTGACCAGTGCGGCCAGCGCGTTTTCTTCGCTGCCGAAACGGGCGAGCAGGGCGGCCTGTTTCTCGGGCGAGAGACGGCTCCAGATCTCGATCATCTTTTCGGTGGCACCGATCAGGATCTCGGCCTGTTGTTCATCGAATTCTTTGGACATGGCAGCTCAGGTTTCAGGCAGTGTGGAAAGCGCATGTTAGCGCTTTCCACACGGTCTGTACGGCGGGTGTTGCTTACTCTTCGCTGTCGGCCGGACGGCTGTCGGTGGCTTCTTTCGGCTCGGGCTGTTGGGCACCGGCTTGTTGCGTGGTCGTCTGCTCAGTTTCGTGCAGGCTTGGGAAGGGGAGATTCGGAATCTCGTGCATGGTTGCGCTCCTCGCTAAGTCTGTTGATAGATCTGGTAGATCCGCGCTTTCAGAAAGCCTGCGAAGGATACAGCAGGAAAAGTGACAAACAGATTTTTAAATCCATTTGTTTCGACGGGCGGGATTGTCTAGACAAGTGCGACAGGGTGACGCAGGGCGAATGTGGGAGCGAGCCTGCTCGCGATGATCGTTCCCACGCTCCGCGTGGGAATGCCTCAATGGACGCTCTGCGTCCGCTTCGGCAGGGACGCAGAGCGTCCCGGGCTGCATTCCCACGCAGAGCGTGGGAACGATCACGGAGAGGGTTAGTTGCAGACGCTGGCGATCGCTTCGGCCAGCAGGTCGAGACGCGTCGCATCAATCCCGGCGACGTTGGCGCGGCCCGAGCTGACCATGTACACGCTGTGATGCTCGCGCAGGTTTTTCACCTGTTCCGGCGACAGACCGGTGTAGGAAAACATCCCGCGTTGCACGCCGATGTGTGCGAAACGCTCG
Source organism: Pseudomonas sp. 9.2(2024) (assembly GCF_039695385.1). Lineage (NCBI taxonomy): Bacteria > Pseudomonadati > Pseudomonadota > Gammaproteobacteria > Pseudomonadales > Pseudomonadaceae > Pseudomonas > Pseudomonas sp. 9.2(2024). The sequence continues at coordinate 1,945,320 of NZ_CP155585.1, forward strand.
CGCAGGCCGTGCGGTTCCAGCGCTTCCACCAGACCGCTGCGCAATTGGGCGATGCGCAGACGCATGGCTTCCACTTCGTCGGCCCAGCGGCGTTTCAGCTCCGGGTCGGCGAGGATCGTGGCCACGACAGCCGCGCCGTGATCCGGTGGCGTTGACCACAGGTTGCGGGCGATGTGCGCCAACTGGCTGCGGATGTCGATGAGTTTGTCAGCGGTTTTCGCGCTGACGATCAACGCACCGGTGCGGTCGCGGTACAGGCCGAAGTTCTTCGAGCAGGAACTGGTGATCAGCAGCTCGGGTAACTCGGCTGCGAACAGTCGGGTTGACCATGCATCCTGCTCCAGACCGTCGCCAAAGCCCTGGTAGGCAAAGTCGATCAGCGGCAGCAGATCGCGGCGGCGCACCACATCCAGCACGCGCTGCCAGTCGTCGTGGCTCAGGTCGAACCCGGTCGGGTTGTGGCAGCACGCGTGCAGCAGCACCACATCGCCTTTCGGCACTTCATTGAGCACGGCGAGCATCGCATCGACGTCGAGGCGGTTGTCGCTGCCGACGTACGGGTAATGGCTGATCTTGACCCCGGCGGCCGCGAAAATCGTTTCGTGGATCGGCCAGGTCGGGTTGCTCAGCCATACGCCTTTGCCCGGCAGGCATTGCGCGATGAAATCCGCTGCCAGGCGCAGGGCGCCCGTGCCACCCGGGGTCTGGGTGGCGCCGGCGCGTTGCTCGGCGATCAGTGCCGAATCGGCACCAAGCACCAGCTCGTTGATGACCTTGCCGAACAGCGGATTGCCGTGGCCACCGATGTAGGTTTTGGTGTCCTGGCTCTCGACCAGACGCGCCTCGGCGATTTTCACCGCCTCGGGGATTGGCGTCAGGCCCTGGGCATCCTTGTAGACGCCCACGCCGAGGTCGAACTTGCGCGGGTTGGAGTCCTGCGCGTAGGCCTCCATCAGGCCGAGGATCGGGTCGCCGGGCACCCGGCCGATGGCGTCGAAGTGCATTACTTGCGTCCTTCTGCGGTCTTGGCCACTTCGTCAGTGCGCGCGGCCATGATGAAGTCGTTGCGGTGCAGGCCTTTGATCGAGTGGCTCCACCAAGTCACGGTGACTTTGCCCCACTCGGTCAGCAGACCCGGGTGGTGACCTTCGGCCTCGGAGATCTCGCCGACGGCGTTGGTGAAGGCCAGCGCGTGCTTGAAATTCTTGAACAGGAAGACTTTTTCCAGCTGCATGATGCTGTCGCGTACTTCGATGTTCCAGTCAGGGATCTGCTTGATCAGGATCGGCAGTTCTTCATCGCTGACTTGTGGGGCATCGGCACGGCAGGCTTCGCAATGGGCTTGGTTCAAAGTGGACATGGTGGACTTCCTGAAATCTGAAGGTGTTTTTTTATATTGGCGGTCAGTGTCGCCACGCTAAACCAAAGTGGCGACGACGGACAGACTCACTTGTAAGCAAAAGTCGCGGGTCACGCGGCTTTTGGTTTTGGCGGAAACTTCGGTGCGTGCAGACCCAGCTGCATGCCTTGCTTGACCATGGCCATGATGTCTTCGTGGGCCAGGTCGAACAGGCGCTTGAGGTTCGGCAGGACGAAATACAGCGGTTGCAGGATGTCGATGCGGTAGGGCGTGCGCATCGCTTCCAGCGGATCGAAGGCTTGATGCTCGGGCTCGTCCGACAGCGAGTAAACAGTTTCTTTCGGCGAAGACAGGATGCCGCCACCGTAGATGCGTTTGCCTTGCGGGGTGTCGACCAGGCCGAACTCGATGGTCATCCAGTACAGGCGCGCCAGATAAACGCGTTCTTCCTTGGTGGCTTGCAGGCCGAGCTTGCCGTAGGTGTGGGTGAATTCGGCGAACCACGGGTTGGTCAGCAGCGGGCAGTGGCCAAAGATCTCGTGGAAAATGTCGGGTTCTTGCAGGTAGTCCAGTTCTTCACGGGTGCGGATGAACGTGGCCACCGGAAACTGCTTGCTGGCGAGCAATTCGAAAAAGGTCTGGAAGGGGATCAGCGCCGGAACGCGGGCAACCTGCCAACCGGTAGTCTCGCCGAGCACCTTGTTGATCTCGCCCAGTTGCGGAATGCGGTCGTGGGGCAGACCGAGTTTTTCGATACCGTCCAGGTATTCCTGGCACGCGCGACCCTCGATCACTTTCAACTGGCGGGTGATCAGCGTGTTCCACACCGCGTGTTCTTCGGCGGGGTAGTCGATAAAACCTTGCGCATCGGGCTCGCGGGCCACGTATTGCGTCTGCTTCATACTGCTCTCCTGCGAGGGGAATTTCGTTCTTGTTATGTCCTGCGATGGACTGAGAAATACCCCGGAACGTTCGTTGTTGCAGCAGGTTGAAGACTGGTGGAGTAGGAAAAGTCTCTTTAATTCGTAAAATTTTCGTTACGCTTCGTGCGATAAGTCGTGTTTGCGGTGACTGTCGGGTTTGAAAAGGCCGATGGCTGTCACATAATCTTGACGACTATCTTGCGCGCTGCGCAGAAAATTCCGGCGCCAGACCGCCTCTTCACCTGTTTCGGGCCTTTATATGCGTATCAAAGTCCACTGCCAGAATCGCATCGGCATCCTGCGCGACATTCTCAATCTGCTGGTGGAGTACGGGATCAATGTCGCCCGTGGCGAGGTGGGCGGTGAGCATGGCAACGCGATCTACCTGCATTGCCCGAACCTGATCAACATTCAGTTCCAGGCGCTGCGACCCAAGTTCGAGGCGATTGCCGGGGTGTTCGGCGTCAAGCGGGTAGGGCTGATGCCCAGCGAGCGGCGGCACATGGAGTTGAATGCGTTGCTCGGCGCGCTGGAATTTCCGGTGCTGTCGATCGACATGGGCGGCTCTATTGTGGCGGCCAACCGTGCGGCGGCGCAGTTGCTCGGGGTGCGGGTGGACGAGGTGCCGGGGATTCCGTTGTCGCGTTACGCCGAGGATTTCGATCTGCCGGAACTGGTGCGCGCCAACAAATCGCGAATCAACGGCATGCGGGTCAAGGTCAAGGGCGACATCTTTCTTGCCGACATCGCGCCGCTGCAATCGGAACACGACGACAGCGAGGCCATGGCCGGTGCCGTGCTGACCTTGCACCGTGCGGACCGCGTCGGCGAGCGCATCTATAACGTGCGCAAACAAGAGTTGCGTGGCTTCGACAGCATCTTCCAGAGCTCGAAAGTGATGGCGGCGGTGGTGCGTGAAGCACGGCGCATGGCACCGCTGGATGCACCGCTATTGATTGAAGGCGAAACCGGCACCGGCAAAGAATTGCTGGCACGGGCCTGCCATTTGGCGAGTCCGCGCGGACAGTCGCCGTTGATGGCGCTCAACTGCGCGGGGCTGCCGGAGTCGATGGCCGAGACCGAACTGTTCGGCTACGGCCCCGGTGCCTTTGAAGGCGCGCGTGCCGAAGGCAAGCTCGGGCTGCTGGAGTTGACGGCGGGCGGCACGTTGTTCCTCGATGGCGTCGGCGAAATGAGCCCGCGCTTGCAGGTGAAATTGCTGCGCTTCCTGCAGGACGGCTGCTTCCGGCGGGTGGGCAGTGATGAAGAGGTTTACCTGGATGTGCGGGTGATCTGCGCAACCCAGGTCGACTTGTCGGAGTTGTGCGCACGAGGCGAGTTTCGCCAGGATCTGTATCACCGCTTGAACGTGCTGTCGCTGCACATCCCGCCACTGCGCGAATGCCTCGATGGTTTGACGCCGCTGGTGGAGCACTTTCTCGATCAGGCCAGCCGGCAGATCGGCTGCCCGCTACCGAAACTGGCGCCGGCGGCGATGGACCGGCTCAGCCACTACCATTGGCCGGGCAACGTGCGGCAGCTCGAGAACGTGCTGTTCCAGGCGGTTTCGCTGTGCGACGGCGGCACAGTCAAGGCCGAGCACATTCGCCTGCCGGATTACGGCGTGCGTCAGCCGCTTGGCGATTTCTCCCTCGAAGGCGGGCTGGACGAGATTGTCGGGCGCTTCGAGAAGGCGGTACTGGAGCGACTGTATTCAGAGCATCCGAGCAGCCGGCAACTGGGCAAGCGGCTCGGGGTTTCGCACACCACGATTGCCAACAAGCTGCGTGAGTATGAAGTCGGCAAGGACGCGTCCGAGTGAACACGGCCGGATCGGGTGTTTGCCGCCAAGCGGCATGACACCGCCGGTTTTTCGACTTCGATACATTTCCCTCATCCTCGCAAAATCCCTCAAGTCCTTTGTTTACCGGGCCCTCAGCCGCCAGAAAAAAAGTTGGTCTGCAAATTGCTTATGGCTCAGCAGTACAGCGGTGGGCGGCAAACGTCCGGCATGCAGAGGAAAGAGTGTGGACAAGTACCTTTATGTGGCAATGACCGGCGCCAGCCAGAACGCACTGGCGCAAAAGGCTCATGCCAACAACCTGGCGAACATCTCCACCAATGGTTTTCAGCGCGACCTGGAGCAGGCGCGTTCGATGCCGGTGTTCGGTGACAGCTTTCCGGCGCGTGCGTTTGCCATGAGCGAACGGCCCGCCACCGACTTCACGCCGGGCTCGCTGGTGCAGACCGGCCGTGACCTCGACGTCGCCGTGTCGGGTAACGGCTGGATCGCCGTGCAGAACCCTAATGGCGGTGAAAGCTACGTGCGCACCGGCAGCCTCAATATCGATGCCCTCGGCGTGTTGCGTGCCGGCAACGGCATGCCGGTCATGGGCAATGGTGGACCGATCGCCGTGCCGCCGGAGCAGCAGGTGGAAGTCGGTGAAGACGGCACCATCAGCATCCGTGCGATGGGCGAGGGCCCGCGCGTCATGGCCGAAGTCGACCGGATCAAGCTGGTCAACCCGGACATCAAGAACATGAACAAGGGCCTGGACGGTTCGATTTACACCAAGGACGGCCAGCCTGCGCCGGCCGATGCCAACGTCAAACTGGTGTCGGGTTTCCTGGAGTCGAGCAACGTCAATGCCGTGGAAGAAATGACGTCGGTGCTGGCCCTGGCCAAGCAGTTCGAACTGCACGTCAAGATGATGAATACCGCCAAAGACGACGACCAGGCCATGGCTCGGGTCTTGCAGATCAGCTAATTATCAGAACGTCGCGCCGTAAAACAGGCGCACGAGGAGAATCGAATGCTTCCGGCTCTATGGGTTGCCAAAACCGGTCTGTCCGCCCAGGACACCAACCTGACCACCATTTCCAACAACCTGGCGAACGTGTCGACCACGGGTTTCAAACGTGACCGCGCCGAGTTCCAGGACCTGCTGTACCAGATCAAGCGTCAGCCAGGCGCCCAGTCGACCCAGGACAGCGAACTGCCGTCAGGTCTGCAAGTGGGTACCGGTGTGCGCATTGTCGGCACCCAGAAAAACTTCACCGCCGGCAGCCTGCAAACCACCGAGCAGCCGCTGGACATGGCCATCGACGGTCGCGGTTTCTTCCAGATCCTGCAGCCGGACGGCACCACGTCCTACACCCGTGACGGTACTTTCCACCTCGACTCCAACGGCCAGATCGTCAACGCCAGCGGTTTCGCCCTGGAACCGGCGATCGTCATCCCGAACAACGCCCAGACCTTCACTGTGGGCCGAGACGGCACCGTGTCGATCACCGTGGCCGGCAACGCCGCATCGCAAGTGATCGGCAACCTGCAAACCGCCGACTTCATCAACCCGGCCGGTCTGCAAGCGGTGGGCAACAACCTGTTCCTGGAAACCGCCGCTTCCGGTGCACCGCAAGTCGGTACGCCCGGCCTGAACGGTTTTGGTACCACCCTGCAGAACACCCTGGAAACCTCCAACGTCAGCACCGTGGAAGAGATGGTCAACATGATCACCACCCAGCGCGCGTACGAGATGAACTCCAAGGTGATCTCCACCGCCGACCAGATGCTCTCGTTCGTAACGCAGAATCTGTAATCAAGTCTATGAGGCGGCCATGAGGTCGCCTGCAACACCGTGAGGTAAGGGTCATGAAGCGCTTTGTATCTGTTGTGGCATTGAGTGGGGTCGTCTCGCTCGCGGGCTGCGTCGCTCCGACGCCCAAGCCCAATGATCCTTACTACGCCCCGGTGTTGCCGCGCACACCGTTGCCGTCGGCCGCCAACAACGGCTCGATCTATCAGGCCGGTTTCGAACAGAACCTGTACAGCGACCGCAAGGCGTTCCGGGTCGGTGACATCATCACCATCACCCTGAACGAGAGGACCCAGGCCAGCAAGAACGCCAACTCGCAGGTGGCCAAGAACAGCAAGACCGGCATCGGTCTGACGTCGCTGTTCGGCAGCAGTGCGACCACCAACAACCCGATCGGCAGCAATGACCTGAGCCTGAGCGCCAGCTACGAAGGCGACCGCGCGACCAAAGGTGACAGCAAGGCCGCCCAGGGCAACACCCTGACCGGCTCGATCACCGTGACCGTTGCCGACGTGCTGCCCAACGGCATCATCGCCGTGCGTGGCGAGAAGTGGATGACCCTCAACACCGGCGACGAGCTGGTGCGGATCGCCGGTCTCGTGCGGGCCGATGACATCGCCACCGACAACACCGTGTCCTCGACCCGGGTCGCCGATGCGCGCATCACCTACTCGGGCACCGGTTCGTTCGCCGATGCGAGTCAGCCAGGCTGGTTCGACCGTTTCTTCCTCAGCCCGCTGTTCCCTTTCTAGGTGGCTACGTTGAATTTCAGAAGTCTCATGGTGGCCGCGTTCCTGTTGTCGGCGGCCTTCAATGCACAAGCCGAACGGTTGAAGGACATCGCCAGCATTTCCGGCGTGCGTTCCAACCAGTTGATCGGCTATGGCCTGGTGGTCGGTCTTAACGGCACTGGCGACCAGACCACGCAGACCCCGTTCACCCTGCAGACCTTCAACAACATGCTCTCGCAGTTCGGCATCAAGGTGCCGCCGGGATCGGGCAACGTGCAGCTGAAAAACGTTGCGGCGGTATCGGTGAGTGCCGATCTGCCGGCGTTCGCCAAGCCGGGTCAGCAGGTCGATATCACCGTGTCGTCCATCGGTAACTCCAAGAGCCTGCGCGGCGGCACTCTGTTGCTGACCCCGCTCAAGGGTATCGACGGCAACGTCTACGCCATCGCTCAGGGCAACCTGGTGGTTGGCGGTTTCGACGCTGAAGGCCGTGACGGTTCGAAGATCACCGTCAACGTTCCGTCGGCCGGTCGCATCCCTGGCGGTGCGTCGGTCGAGCGTTCGGTGCCGAGCGGTTTCAACCAGGGCAACAGCCTGACGCTGAACCTCAACCGTTCCGACTTCACCACCGCCAAGCGCATCGTCGACAAGATCAACGACATGCTCGGCCCTGGCGTGGCCCAGGCCATCGACGGCGGTTCGATTCGTGTGACCGCACCGCTCGATCCGAGCCAGCGCGTCGACTACCTGTCGATCCTGGAAAACCTCGAAGTGGATCCGGGTCAGGCGGTGGCGAAAGTCATCATCAACTCGCGTACCGGCACCATCGTCATCGGCCAGAACGTGAAGGTATCGCCGGCCGCCGTGACCCACGGCAGCCTGACCGTGACCATCACCGAAGACCCGATCGTCAGCCAGCCAGGCCCGCTGTCCAACGGCCAGACCGCCGTGGTACCGCGCTCGCGGGTGAATGCCGAGCAGGAAGCCAAGCCGATGTTCAAGTTCGGCCCGGGCACCACCCTCGACGAGATCGTCCGGGCGGTGAACCAGGTCGGCGCAGCGCCGGGTGACCTGATGGCCATCCTCGAAGCACTGAAGCAGGCCGGCGCGTTGCAAGCCGACCTGATCGTGATCTGAGGACGGCGACCATGGATATGCGCAAAAGCGGTCTGGTCAGCAGCAGCGATTCGGGTTCGTACTCCGACCTCAATCGTCTGAATCAGTTGAAAGTCGGCGACAAGAACAGCGACGGCAACATGCGCAAGGTTGCGCAGGAATTCGAATCGCTGTTCCTCGGTGAAATGCTCAAGTCGATGCGTTCGGCCACCGAAGCTCTGGGCCAGGACAACCCGCTCAACACGCCGGCCGCCAAGCAGTATCAGGAAATGTACGACCAGCAACTGGCGGTTTCCATGTCCCGCGAGGGCGGTGGTATCGGTCTGGCCGACGTGCTGATCAAGCAGATGTCGAAGAACAAACCGATGGCGCCGGGCGAGGCTGCGGCCGCATCCGCCGCCAAGCAGGAAGAAGCCAAAGCCAAGGCCGCTGCCGTAGCCACGCCGATTGCCGCCGGCACCGTGGCCACCAATGGCCCGTTGTCGCGACTCAACGGCGAGCGTCCACTGTGGGCGTCGCGTTCGGTGCATGCGCCGAACACCGAACTGACCCATCGCAATGATATGGAAATGATCAACCAGCGTCGTCTGGCGTTGCCGCCGAAACTGGCGGATCGCTTGCTCGCCGGTCTGGTACCGTCGGCCACGCCGGCAGCGAGCACTCAACTGCCGCAACGCGCCACGACCGCCGCCGTCACCGGTTCCGGCCCGCTGTACAACGGCGACTGGCTTGACCGTGCCGAGGCAGACAAGGCTTCCGGCGGGCAGATGCAGATTTACGGCCGAGCCATGGCGCAGATCCCGTTGGCGCCAGCCAAGCGTGCGTTCAGCAACGCTGACCAGTTCGTCAACACCATGCTGCCGATGGCTCAGGAAGCCGCCGCACGCATTGGCGTCGATCCGCGTTATCTGGTGGCTCAGGCTGCACTGGAAACCGGTTGGGGCAAATCGGTCATGCGCGCCCAGGACGGCAGCAGCAGTCACAACCTGTTCGGCATCAAGGCGAGCAGCAACTGGAAGGGCGATTCGGCCCGGGCGATCACCAGCGAGTTCCGCAACGGGCAGATGGTCAAGGAGACGGCCGAGTTCCGTTCCTATGCCTCGTACAAGGACAGCTTCCACGATCTGGTGACTTTGCTGCAGAGCAATAATCGCTATCAAGATGTGCTGAAGTCGGCCGATAACCCAGAACAGTTTGTACGCGAATTGCAGAAGGCCGGTTACGCGACCGACCCGAACTACGCGACGAAGATTTCGCAGATTGCCAGGCAGATGACGGTCAATCAGAACTACGCTGCGGCCGGCGTTCCAACAACGCCCTTATAAACACAAGGTAAGGTTTGAATCATGAGTTTGCTCAATATCGGGATGTCGGGGTTGAACGCGAGTTCTTCCTCTCTGGCTGTGACAGGTAACAACATTGCCAACGTCGACACCGCCGGTTATTCACGCCAGCAAACCGTGCAGGGCACCAAGTCCTCGATTCAGTACGGTAACGTGTTCATCGGTACCGGTACGACCCTCGCCGACGTGCGTCGGGTGTACAACTCCTACCTCGAATCGCAGCTGCACACCGCCACCTCGCTGAGCAGCGAAGCGGCCGCCTATGGCGCGCAGGCGACAGCGCTGGACGGTTCGCTGTCCGACACCAACACCGGCCTGACCGGCGTGTTGCAGAAGTTCTTCACCTCGATGCAAGGCGTATCGACCTCGGCCACCGACGACACTTCCCGTCAGTCGGTGCTGACCGGCGCGCAAGCCCTGACCAGCCGCTTCAACGCACTGGCCAAGCAGCTCAACGACCAGAACACCACGCTCAACGGCAACCTTGGCGACATGGCGGCCCAGGTCAACAAACTGGCCACCTCGATTGCCAATCTCAACCAGAAAATCGGCGAGATTTCCACCAGCGGCGGCCAGCCGAACGATCTGCTCGACACCCGTAACGAAGCCGTGCGCCAGCTCTCCCAGCTGGTCGGCGCGCAGGTCGTCGAGCGCGGCACCAGCTTCGACGTCTACGTCGGCAGCGGGCAGCCGCTGGTTGTCGGTAACACCACCAATACCCTGAGCACCGTGCCGAGCAAGGATGACCCGTCGCGCATGGGCATCCAGATGGATCGCGGTTCGAGCACCATCGACATCACTTCGGTGATCAGTGGCGGCGAAATCGGCGGTCTGCTGAGCTATCGCAAGGAAGTGCTCGACCCGTCGCTCAACGAGCTGGGTCGTGTGGCGCTGGTGATCGCCGATCAGGTCAACCGCCAGCAAGCCCAGGGCATCGACAAGAACGGTGACTTCGGCGCAGCGATTTTCAACAACATCAACAGTGCCGCGCTGATCAGTCAGCGCAGCATTGCCCAGGCGGGCAACAGCGCGGGTTCGGGCAACCTTGACGTGACCATCAAGGACACCGGCAAGCTGACCACCAACGATTACCAGGTCACCTTCACCAGCGCGACCAACTACACGGTCAAGCGCTCGGACGGCACCGACATGGGTTCGTTCAGCACCACGACCACGCCGCCTCCGGTGATCGACGGTTTCACCCTGGCCCTCAATGGCGGTGCTCTGAGCGCCGGTGACACCTTCAAGGTGACTCCGACCCGTGGCGCGGCCTCGAGCATCCAGACCGTGCTCACCGACCCGAAGAAAATCGCGGCGGCGGCACCGTTGACCGGCGTGGCCAGCACCAATAATTCCGGCACCTACACCCAGCCGACGCTGACCGACACCATCGATATCTACAACCCGACCTCCCAGGCCGAGTTGCAGAACGCGCTCAAGTATTCGACCCCGGTCAAACTGGTGTTCGGTGCGGTCGCCAGCGGCAGCCAGTCGTACAACATGGTCGATGCCAAGGGCAACACCATCGGCACCGGGACCATCGTGCCGGGGCAGGCCAACACCCTGAACCTGAAGATCGGCATGGTCGACTCCACCGGCGCACCGGTGATGGATACCAGCGTCACGCCGAACGTGCAGAAAACCTTCACCGTGCAGACCACCGTGGGCGCGACGCCGAAAGCCGGCGAAACCTTCACCATGAGTCTGACCGGCGCGGCGTCTTCGGACAACCGCAACGCCCAGGCACTGGTTGGTCTGCAGACCAAGCAGACCGTGGACACCGGCTCGGGCAGCAAGGGCATCAGCCTGACCGACGCCTACAACAAGCTGGTGACCAACGTCGGTACCAAGGCCGCTCAAGGCAAGTCCGACATCGAGGCCACCACCGCCATTCTGGATCAGGCGCAGGGCGCGCGTGATTCGCTGTCTCAGGTCAACCTGGACGAAGAGACCGGCAACCTGGTCAAGTATCAGCAGTACTACACAGCGTCTTCGCAGATCATCAAAGCTGCGCAGGAAACCTTCGCCACGCTGATCAACAGTCTTTAAGGAGCCGTAATTCATGCGCATTTCCACCGCTCAGTATTACGCGACGCAAGCTGCTCAATATCAGCGCAACTACAGCAAGGCTGTCGCGACCGCGAACGAAGCCAGCAGCCTGCAGCGCATCAACACCGCCGCCGACGATCCGATCGGCGCCGGTCGCTTGCTCAAGCTCGGTCAGCAGGCCGCGATGCTTGATCAGTACAAAGGCAACATCGACACCACCAAGAGCGCGCTGACCGTTCAGGAATCCACACTGAACTCCATCACCACTGCTTTGCAGCGCGCGAAGGAAATCGGTCTGGCCGCCAACAACGGCATCGCCACCGATAAGGACCGCCAGGCTTACGCCGCCGAACTGAGCCAGATCCAGCAACAAGTGCTGGGCCTGATGAACTCCAAGGATGCCAACGGCAACTACCTGTTCTCCGGCTCGAAGACCGATACCGCGCCGTACTCGCAGAACGCCGATGGCACCTACACCTACAACGGTGACCAGACCCAGATCAACCTGGGCATTGGCGACGGCCTGTCGGTAGCCACCAACACCACCGGTTGGGATGCGTTCCAGCAGACCATCAACACCAGCCGCACCCAGACCACAATGACGGCTCCGGCCGTCGATGACGGTCGCGTGGTGCTGACCAACGGTACGGTCGGCACCGCCGCCACCTACAACGCCAAGTTTACGGCCGGTCAGCCTTACACCGTGGACTTCATCAGCAGCACTCAGCTGAAGATCACCGATGCCCTGGGCAACGACGTGACTTCCGAGGCCAGCCAGAACGGTCTGATCAGCAACAGCAACGGCGCCAACCAGACGGTCAGCTTCCGTGGCGTCGACATGAAGTTGAACATCAACCTCAAGGCTGGCGATACCAACCCGGACGCGGTCATTGCCGGTCATAGCTTCCAGCTGTCGGCTTCGCCGGACTCGTTCACCGCTTCGCGCAGCCCGGGCAACCCGTCGACCGCGGTCATCACCGGTTCCAGCGTGACCAACCAGGCAGCCTACGACGCGGCTTTCCCGTCGGGTGGCGGCGCAGTCCTGAAGTTCACCAGCGCCACCGCGTTCGACCTGTACGCGGCGCCTGTCACTGCCGACAGCAAGCCGATCTCGTCGGGTACCGTGGCTGGCGGCAACGCCACGGCAGCGGGCGTGACCTTCGCCCTCGGTGGTACGCCGGCGGCCGGTGACCAGTTCTCGATCCAGTCCAACAATCACCAGACCCAGAACGTGCTCGACACCCTGGGCCAGATGGTCACGGCGCTGAACACCCCGATCGACGGTGATCCGGTGGCCAAGCAGAAATTCCAGGGTGCCATGGAAGCCGGCCTCGGCAACATCGACAGCGCCGCCAATCAGATCGGCAGCGCGGTGACGTCCATCGGTGCCCGTGGGTTGTCGCTGGATGACCAGAACACCACTAACGAGAGCCTGCAGCTGGCAAACTCCACCACTCAGGGCACGATCCGTGATTCGGATCCGGCCGAAGTGATGACCCGCCTGACCTTGCAGCAGACCATGCTGCAGGCCTCGCAACTGGCGTTCAGCAAAATCTCTCAGTTGGGCCTGTTCAACAAGATCTGAAGCCTGAGCGGGCGCGCAAGCGCCCGCTTGCTCTGACCGCTCTGTATCAATCGTCTTTTTTTGCGGTTTCAAAGGGCTCGCTGTTCCGGGCGGGTTCCCGCCGCTTGCGAGTCCGCCGTGAATTCACTCCCCCTTGTCAGCCTCGTCATCCCCGCCTTCAATCCGCGTTTTTTCGAACGGGCCTTGAACAGTGCCGTGAGCCAGAATTACGGCAATCTCGAAATCATTGTGTGCGATGACAATCGCGGCAACGAGATCCAGGACATCACAGCGTCAGTGAGCGAGCAGACAGGCGTGGCCGTACGCTACGTGCGCAATCCACGGACGCTGGGGCTGGTCGACAACCTCAAGGTCTGTCTTGAGCAGGCGCAGGGCGAATTCATCAAGTTCCTGTGCGATGACGATCTGCTCTATTCGGCTTGCATCGAGCAGCAGGTCCACGAAATGCGGCATGACGAAGTCAGCCTGGTGGTGGCTCAGCGTCTGCTCTGGGATGCCAACGACATCATTCTGCCGGCGCGTATTGAAAACACCCCGTTGTCGCCAGTCAGTGCACTGCTCAAGGGCGACGATGTCCTGGGCATCTTTGAAAAATTCCCGGTCAACGTTCTCGGTGGATTCAGCAGTGCGCTGATGCGCCGCGCCGACGTTGTCGAGCTTTTGCCGGCGTTGACCGAGGAGGGTGCCTGCTTCGTCGCGACGCTGGATTTTGCCCTGTATGTCTGTCTGCTGCGGCGTGGCAACCTGGCGGTTTCCAATAACGTACTCAGCGCCGAACGTCTTTACCCGGAGCGTTTGAGTGCGCAACAACCGATGAAGGATGCGGCAGAAGTCGAGCGCGAATGGATTTCGCAAATGCTCAAGGCGCGCAGTGGTGAGTCGGCGCCTGCGCCGGGGTGGGTGCGCTATGTGCCGCTGACCCGTGTCGAAGAGTCGCCCCGGGTGTGGCAAGAGCTGCCCCTGAGCCGAACCCTTGGCTCCAAACAGAGCCGTCAGGAATGGGGCGTAGGCGTCAACAGCTTCAGCTTCGGCGAACTCTACGCGCAGTGGCTGGCATGCCGGGTGCTCACCGAACAGCAGCGCCACTGGTTGCCGGAAACGCTTGCCAGCTGGCCGCAGCAGCCGCGAATCGTGCCGATCATCATTGACCGGCAGGGCAGTCGCGATGGTCTGGAGCGCACACTGGAGGCGCTCGCTGCCCAGGATTACCCGCCAGAGCTGATCCTGGTGCTGTCCGTTCTGTGCAACGAGGCGACCCTCGATGGGCGCGTGTTTCACATGCCGTTGCAGGATGACGGGCTGGAACAGATCAACACACTGCTGCCGCAGCTCGAAGGCGCCGACTGGTTCTATCTATTGCAGCCAGGTGATTGCCTCGTTGCGCCGGCGTTGTTGGTCATGGCCGACCGGATCGCGCACAGCCAGACCCTGACCTGTCTTTACAGCGACGAGGGTAGCCTGCGCACCGGCGAATCGGCGGAGCCTGCGTTCAAGCCGGACTTCAATCTGGATCTCATGCGCAGTTATCCCTACGTCGGGCGCGCCCTGGCGTTCAAGCGCGAGCGCTTTCTGGCGCTCGGCGGCTTTGCACCGGCGTTTGCCGAGCTGGCCCCCCATGATGTGCTGTGGCGGATGGTCGAGAGCGACGGCCTGAACGTTGTGGGACACATTGCTGAAGTGCTGCTGGAGTCCAAATTTGATCTTTCCCAATGGCTGACCGAATCGGGTGTCGTTGCGCAAAGTCCACGAATTCTCGAAGCGCATCTGCAACGGCTGGGGATTGTCCATGAAATCCGTCGTGGTGGCAGCGAGCTGCTGAATCGCGTGGATTATCACCACGCCCGACGCCCGCTGGTGTCGGTGGTCATTGTCACTCAGGACCAGACTGCTGCCGTGCAGCGCTGTGTGGAAACGCTGCTGGAAAAGACCGCTTATACCGAGTACGAATTGCTGTTGGTCGACAACGGCAGCGAAAGCGCTGAAGCGCGGGTATGGCTGGACGGCATGGCGCAACTGGGCAGCGACCGGATCCGCGTGCTGAGCTATCCGCAACAGGGCAATGCCGCCGCTGTGCACAACTTTGTGATCAGCCAGGCGCGTGGCGAGTATGTGTTGCTGCTCAACGCCTTTGCGGTGATTACCCAGGCCGACTGGCTCGATGAACTGCTCAACCATGCGCAGCGCCCGGAAGTCGGGGTGGTCGGTGCCAAGCTGTTCAATCCCGACGGCGGGGTGCTGCATGCTGGCCTGATTCTCGGTTTGAACGGGCCGGTCGGGCTGCCGTTCTATGGCCAGCCCATGCAGTCGGACGGGTACATGTTCCGCCTGCAGGCGGTCCATAACCTGAGTGCTGTCGGCGGCGATTGCCTGATGATTCGCAAGTCGGTTTTCGACGCTGCGGGTGGGCTCGACGAGCAGGACCTGAAGCAGTCGCTGAATGTCGTGGATCTGTGCTTGCGGGTTGGCCGCGAAGGCTACCTGGTGGTGATGAGTCCCCATGCCGTGCTGGCGGTGGGCGCGCGCCCAAGCGCTGCGGCGACGGCGGAAGACGAAGCGCTGCTCGCCGAGGAAAGGGACACGTTCTACCAGCGCTGGTTGCCGACCATTGCACGCGACCCGGCCTACAACACCAACCTGACGCTGCAGGGTGTGGGTGCCACCAACTTCAGTCTGGAACCTGGCTTGCGTACTGGGTGGAGTGCCTTTTCCAGGGCGCAGTTGCCGAATGTGCTGGTGGTGCCGATCAACGCCTCTGCCATCGGGCACTACCGCATGAGTCAGCCGATGATCGAGCTGCAGGCGGCCAACCGGGTCGAGGGGCGCATTTGCTACGGCTTGCCGTCGATCATCGATATCGAGCGTCAGTCGCCCGATGTGATCGTGTTGCAAGGGCGCTATTCGGAACACGCCATCGATGAAATCCCTCCGCTGAAAAAGTATTTCAATGCGCGGCGCATCTTCGAGCTCGATGACTATGTCATCGACGTTCCCCATCGCAATGCGCATATCCGCAACATGCCGAGCAAGCAGGACATGGAGCGTATGGTGCGACGCGCCATTGGTCTGTGTGATCGAGTGGTCGTGTCGACCCAGCCATTGGCTAACGTGCTGTCGGACATGCATCACGACATTCGTGTCGTACCGAACATGCTGTCCAAGGACTTGTGGAGTCACTTGCGCAGTCAGCGCCGTACCTCGAAAAAACCGCGGGTCGGTTGGGGTGGCGGCACCAGTCACCACGGTGACCTGGCCGTCATCGCCGATGTGGTGCGCGAGCTGGCCGACGAAGTCGACTGGGTATTCTTCGGCATGTGCCCGGACGATCTGCTTCCGTACATGCATGAATTCCACGGTGTGATCGATCTGGAAATCTATCCGGCGAAACTGGCCAGCCTGAACCTTGACCTGGCCCTGGCGCCGCTGGAATTCCACGTATTCAACGACTGCAAGAGCAACCTGCGGCTGTTGGAATACGGTGCCTGCGGTTATCCGGTGATCTGCACGGACACCGAAGCGTATCGCGGTTATCTGCCGTGCACCCGGATCAAGACCAACAGCACGGACGAGTGGCTGCAGGCGATCCGCATGCACCTGGCCGATCCGGATGCCAGCTACCGAATGGGTGACGAGTTGCGCGAGGTGGTCCTGCGTGACTACGTGCTGCGCGGCGATAACCTGCGGTATTGGGAATATGGCTGGCTGGCGGACTGAGCCGCGCTCGACAACCGAAAAAAGGCGACCTGAAGGTCGCTTTTTTTTCGGCCGTGAAATGCGTATTTACATTAAATGCCGACGAATGTGTGCGCGGATTAAAGCTTTGGTTTTTCCCTGTCGATATCAACGTATTCCGCGATTTATCAGTGTGCTGTGGCGGGGTGTGATCGCCACGCACGCAGGGACAGATTCATAACAAGGCAAGGAAGAAGCAAATGGCAATCGTAAATGGATCGATTGAAGCAGATGTCCTGATTGGCACCCAGGACAATGACGAACTCTATGGAATGGAGTCGGATGATCAACTGTTGGCCAGCGGGGGATCGGACGTGCTGGACGGCGGTGAAGGGTTTGATACGGCGACCTATTACGGCATGAGTTCGGGAGTCGGTGTCGAGGTTGGCGCTGGCGCCGTTACGGTCACCGGGGCCGATGGCAAGGTCGACACGCTGGTGTCGGTGGAGAAGGTGGTCGGCAGTTTCTACAACGACACCTTTACCTCTTCCGTGGGTGGCGTGACGCTGGACGGCAGTGGCGGTGATGACGTGTACAACGTCACTGCCGAAGGCGTGTCCCTGATTGAAGAAAACAACGGTGGCTACGACGAACTGCGCACCAGCCTGAATACCGCCAAGATGGACCCGTTCATCGAGAAGCTTACCTTCACCGGTACCGGCGATTTCAAGGGTTACGGCAATGCCAGTGACAACGAGATCATCGGTGGCGCGGGTAATGACTGGCTGTGGGGTGGCGCCGGCGCTGATCACTTCGTGGGTGGCGAAGGTTTCGATACTGTCAGCTATTCCGACAGCCTCGAGGGTGTGAGAGTCCAGGACTTCGAGAACTACGACGCATTGACCATCGCCGCTGGCGACACCTTCACCGGCATCGAGGCGATTCAGGGATCGAATTTCGATGACGTGGTGTATCTGCTCGATAACGCCATGATCGTGGATGGCGCCGATGGCTACGACACCGTGAGCTACCGTCACTCCTTTGATGGCGTCAGTATCGGCATTGGTCAGCAAGCAGGTGCGGATGTCACGTTGCTGAATGTCGAGAAAGTCATCGGTACTTCGTTCGATGACCGATTCACCGCCAACGTCGCGGGCGTGACGCTGGAAGGCGGAAGAGGCGACGATGTGTACATCATCAACAGCGCCGGTGTGAGCATCGTCGAGACGGACCTCTTTGGTGGTACCGACCACGTGTACACCAGCCTGTCGTCGATGCACATGGATCCGTTCATTGAAAAAATGACGTTCACCGGCACCGCAGACTTCACGGGCTACGGTAATGACGGGGACAACGTCATCGTGTCGGGCGCCGGCAATGACGTCCTGTACGGCGGCGCGGGTGCCGATCGCTTCGAAGGCGGAGCCGGTGTCGACACCGTCAGCTACGAAGACAGCAATGAGGGTTTGAGCGCCTCCCTCGGCTGGGGCCCGCAGAGCGGTATCGCCCTCTACGACACGTACATCGACATCGAAAACCTGCGTGGCAGCGATTTCAATGATGTGCTGCAAGGTGATTGGGGCGACAACATTCTGGAAGGCGGAGCTGGCGACGATTTCATTCAGGGTGGCGGGGGTGCGGACATTCTTTATGGCGGCCTGGCATCCGGTCTGGATGGCGAGGCGCCGCAGAACGATACGCTGATTGGTGGCGATGGCGATGACACCTATGTGGTGAATGCCCCCGGCCTGGTATCCATTCAGGATATGGCCAGCAGCTACAACGACACCCTGATCATGAACACCATTGCCAACCTCAGTCAGTTGAGCGTCACGCGTGTCGGCGACGATGCCTACCTGCACGGTGCCAATGACGGCAGCAGCGGTGTGCCGGCCAATGGCGTGAAGCTGGTGGACTGGTATGTGGGTGGGTACAACAACATCGAGCATCTGCAGACCGCTGACGGCCAGGTCTATGACCTGCCGGCCATGATCGATGGGTTCGCGATGTTTGGCTGATCCGCCCGATTGATTGAAGTAGCTTGATGAAGGGATGATTCCGGCAACGGACTCATCCCTTTTTCATGTCCGGATTTCCCGCCGACGCAGGGCTGGCGGAGCTGGCGCGTTTCCTGCAAGTCCCCCTCAAATCGCCATAAAACGAGCGCTCGCGGTCATTCACCTGCGCCCGGACTGGCAAAGGTTCAGCCGCAAAGGCCTGCAACAGCGAGGCCAAGCCCTGTGACGTAGAAGAGGGGAGACGATGAAGGCAGTTATTTTGGCGGGTGGCCTCGGCACGCGCATCAGTGAAGAGTCGCACCTCAAGCCCAAGCCAATGATCGAGATCGGCGGCAAGCCAATTCTCTGGCACATCATGAAGCAGTATTCCGCCCACGGAATCCACGACTTCGTGATCTGCCTCGGCTACAAGGGCTACGCGATCAAGGACTTCTTCGCCAACTACTTCCTGCACACCTCCGACGTCACGTTCGACATGCGCAACAACCGCATGGACGTTCACCAGAACTACAGCGAGCCGTGGAGCGTCACCCTGATCGACACAGGCGAGGAAACCATGACCGGTGGCCGTCTGCTGCGTGCCGGCCGTTACCTCAAGGATGAAGAGGCGTTCTGCTTTACCTACGGCGACGGCGTCTCCGACATCAACATTGCGCAGCTGGTCGACTACCACAAGGGCCACGGCCGTCTGGCTACGGTCACCGCCGTGCAGCCGCCGGGCCGCTACGGCGCCCTCGAACGGCATGGCGATCAGGTCCTCGGCTTCACCGAAAAACCGCGCGGCGACGGCGGCTGGATCAATGGCGGCTTCTTCGTGCTGTCGCCAAAAGTGCTGTCGTATATCGCTGGCGACGAAACTACCTGGGAAGCGGAGCCATTGGCTCGCCTGGCCCAGGACGAACAACTGAAAGCCTTCGAGCACGAAGGCTTCTGGCATCCGATGGACACCCTGCGCGACAAGAACCACCTCGAAGCGCTGTGGCAGAGCGGGGAGGCCCCATGGAAACAATGGGCCTGAGTCCTGAGTTCTGGCGCGGCAAGCGGGTTCTGGTCACCGGCCACACCGGTTTCAAGGGCAGCTGGCTGACCCTGTGGCTGCAAAGCCTCGGCGCGCAAGTCAGCGGTTTTTCCCTCGACCCGTCGACCGAGCCGAGCCTGTTCGAACTGGCGCGCGTGAGCGAAGGCATCAACGATCAGCGCGGCGACCTGCGTGATCTGGGCGCCTTGCTCGAGATCATCGCCGACACCGAGCCGGAGATCGTCCTGCATCTGGCGGCCCAGCCGCTGGTGCGTGAGGGTTATCGTGATCCGCTCGGCACTTATTCGAGCAACGTCATGGGCACCCTCAACCTGCTCGAAGCGATTCGCCAGGTCGGTTGCGTGCGGGCCTGCGTGCTGGTGACCACCGACAAGGTCTACGCCAACAAGGAATGGCTGTGGCCGTACCGCGAAGACGAAGCTCTCGGTGGCCATGACCCTTACAGCAGCAGCAAGGCCTGCTGCGAGTTGCTGGCGCAGTCTTACGCGGCATCGTTCTTCTCGGCCGACAAGTACGCCGAGCACGGTCTGGCCCTGGCCACCGCGCGCGCCGGCAACGTGTTGGGCGGCGGTGATTTCGCCCCTGAACGGCTGATACCCGATGTACTGAAAGCCTGGTCGGCCGACGAGCCGGTGACCCTGCGTTACCCGCAAGCCGTGCGCCCGTGGCAGCACGCGCTGGAGCCGCTGGCCGGCTACCTGCAATTGGCCGCCGGCCTCTATGAAGACGGCCCGGAATATGCTGGCGCGTGGAACTTCGGCCCGGGTGAGGCGGACATGTGCAGCGTCGGCGAAGTGGTCGAACTGCTCGCCAACCGCTGGCCTCAGGCCCGTGGCCTGCGCCTCGAAAAGAGTGACCTGCACGAAGCCGGTCTGCTGCGCCTGGACAGCAGCCGCGCCCGTCAGGTGCTGGGCTGGCAACCGCGCTGGACGTTGCAGCAATGCCTGACCCAGACCCTCGACTGGCATCTGGCGTGGCAGAACGGCGACGACATGCGCACCGTGACCCTCGGCCAACTGAACCTGTACCGGGGCGCGCTGTGAGCGAGTTTTCTTTGAAAGAGTTGCCGCTGGCCGGGTTGTTCAGCGTCCAGCACAAACGCTTCGAAGATCAGCGCGGGCACTTCGCCCGGCTGTTCTGTGAAGGCAGCCTGAAGGCGTTCGGCAGCGAATTTCACATCCGCCAGATCAACCATTCCTGCACCCGCGAGAAGGGCAGCGTGCGCGGTCTGCATTACCAGAACGCCAACGCGCCGGAAGCCAAGTTGATCACCTGCCTGCGCGGTGAGGTGTGGGACGTGGCGGTAGACCTGCGCCCGGACTCGGAAACCTTCCTGCACTGGCACGCCGAGCACCTGAAGGCCGGTGACGGACGCAGCCTGCTGATTCCGGCCGGTTTCGCTCACGGTTTCCAGACCCTCACCGAAGACGCCGAACTGCTTTATCTGCACAGCGCCGATTACGCGCCGGAGCACGAGGGCGGCCTGTCGGTGAACGATCCACGGCTGGCGATTGCCTGGCCGTTGCCTGTCAATAATTTGTCAGCGCGTGATTCCAGCCATCCCGCGCTCGATCAACACTTTGCTGGAGTGCGTCTATGAACTGCCGTGGGTGCGCCGCACCGCTGAGCCTGCCGCTGATCGACCTCGGCACCTCGCCACCGTCCAACGCCTATGTGCATGCCGATCGGCTGGAGCAGGCCGAACAATGGGTGCCGCTGAAGGTCGCCGTGTGCGAGCAATGCTGGCTGGTCCAGACCGAGGATTACACCTCCGCCGACAGCCTGTTCGATGCCGAGTACGCCTACTTCAGTTCGTTCTCCAGCACCTGGCTGGCCCACGCCGAGCGTTATGTGGCCGAGATGGTCGAGCGTTTCGGCCTGACCGCCGACAGCCGCGTGGTGGAAGTCGCGGCCAACGACGGTTACCTGCTGCAATACGTGGCCGGTCGCGGCATTCAATGCCTGGGCGTCGAGCCGACCCGCAGCACCGCGCAGGCGGCACGGGAAAAAGGCTTGGAGATCCGTGAACTGTTCTTCGGTCGCGACACCGCCGCACAGCTGAAAAGCGAAGGCTGGGCCGCCGACCTGATGGCCGCCAACAACGTGCTGGCTCACGTGCCGGACATCAACGATTTCCTCGGCGGTTTCGCCACGCTGCTCAAGCCGACCGGCGTCGCCACCTTCGAATTCCCGCAACTGCTGACGCTGATGGCCGGCGCGCAGTTCGACACGCTTTATCACGAACACTATTCCTACCTGTCCCTGACTGCCGTGCAGACCCTGTGCGAACGCAATGGCCTGGAAGTGTTCGACGTCAGCCAGCTGACCACCCATGGCGGGTCGCTGCGGGTGTTCGTCCAGCGCAAGGACGGCGAACGCCGCGCCGTGCAGCCGGCCGTGCAACAGCAGTTGCAGGCCGAACTCGACGCCGGGGTGAAAACCACCGGGTACTACGCGACGCTGGCGCCGGCTGCCGAACGTATCAAGCATGATCTGCTGCGTTTTCTGTTGCAGGCCAAGGCCGACGGCAAGCGTGTGGTCGGTTACGGCGCTGCTGCCAAGGGCAACACCTTGCTCAACTACGCCGGGGTCAAACCGGATCTGCTGGCCTGGGTCGCCGATGCCAACCCGCACAAGCAGGGCAAGTTTCTGCCGGGTAGCCGCATCCCGATTGTCGCGCCGGCGCAGATCGATATCGAGAAGCCGGATTACGTGCTGGTGCTGCCGTGGAACCTGCTGCACGAAGTCAGTCAGCAACTGGCCCAAGTGCGTCAGTGGGACGGTCGCTTCGTGATCGCCGTGCCTGAGTTGAGCGTGCTGTGAAGGTTTTGGTCACTGGCGCTACCGGCTTCGTCGGTCGCCATCTGGTCGCAGCGTTGCTGGCCCGTGGCTGCACGGTGCGGGCGGTTGCGCGCGACGCGCAGAAAGCCGCGGACATGCCGTGGATCAAGGACGTCGAGTTCGTGAGCGCGGATATTCACGCGGCGGATCTGGATATCGGCGCGCTGACCGAGGGTGTCGATGCACTCGCGCACCTGGCCTGGCCGGGGTTGCCGAACTATCGGGCGTTGTTCCATTTCGAGCACAACCTGATGGCCGACTATCGCTTCATCAAAGGCGCGGTAGAGGCGGGCGTGAAGCTGGTGCTGGTGACCGGCACCTGTTTCGAGTACGGCATGCAGAGCGGCCCGTTGAGCGAACAGAACGACGCGCAGCCGGCCAATCCTTACGGTCTGGCCAAACACACGCTGCACCTGTTTTTGCAACATCTGCAGCAGGAGCATCCGTTCACCCTGCAATGGGCACGGCTGTTCTACCTGCACGGCGCCGGACAGAACCCCAACAGTCTGTTGGCGGCGCTGGACCGGGCAATCGATGCCGGCGATGCGACGTTCAACATGTCGGCCGGTGAACAGCTGCGCGATTTTCTGGCAATTGAAACCGCTGCCGCTCATCTCGCCGCGATCCTGCACCAACGCGATTTCGACGGCACGATCAACTGCGCCAGCGGCCAGCCGGTTTCGGTGCGGGCGCTGGTCGAACAGCGCGTGCAAGAGCGCGGCGCGACCATTGGCCTGAACCTCGGCCACTATCCGTATCCGACCCACGAGCCGCTGGCGTTCTGGGCGGTGACCGAGCGCTTGCAACAGTTATTGGGAGAGCCGCAATGAGGCACGAGTTGTATCGGGTCACCGACCTGCCGGTGCTGCAGAACCGCACCTTTGCCGATCCCGAATCGGCGAAGGCCTCGGCCCGCGCCGACATGTTGCTGGTGCAGGATGAGCGCAGCGGTCTGATCTTCAATGCGGCGTTCGACGCCGACAAGCTCAGCTACGACGCCGACTACCAGAACGAGCAGGCGCATTCCGGCCAGTTCCAGAAGCACCTGAGCGATGTCGAAGGCATCATTGCCCGGCACTTCAAGGGTCAGGAACTGATCGAAGTCGGCTGCGGCAAAGGCTATTTCCTGGAGCTGCTCAAGGGCTTGGGTTATCGCATCACCGGCATCGATCCGGCCTACGAGGGCGAGAACGCCGACGTGATCAAGGCCCCGTTCACCCGAGGCCTGGGCCTGGAGGCGGACGCCATCGTGCTGCGTCATGTGCTGGAGCACATTCAAGATCCGCTGGGTTTTCTGGCGGTGATCGCCGAAGCCAATCAGGGTGGCGGGCAGATCTACATCGAAGTGCCGTGCTTCGACTGGATCCTCGAACACCGCGCCTGGTTCGATTTGTTCTACGAGCACGTCAATTACTTCCGTCTCGATGACCTGCGCCGGATGTTCGGCACCGTGCACGAGGCCGGTCACCTGTTCGGTGGCCAATACCTGTACATCGTCGCTGACCTTGCCACGTTGCGCCTGACCCCGGAAGAACCGGTGCCACGCCTGGCGTTGCCGGACGATTTCACCGCCAGCCTCGAGCGCGCGGTGCAGATCATCCAGGGTGCACCCGAGCAGGGTTCGGCGATCTGGGGCGCCTCGTCCAAAGGCGTGATCTATTCGCTGTTCCTGCAACGCGCCGGCGTGGCGGTGGATCGCGTGGTGGATATCAACCCGGCCAAGCAGGGGCGTTACCTGCCCCTGAGTGGCGCCCGGGTGTCCTCGCCGCAAGAGGCGATGGACGCCTTGCCCGAGGGCGCCAACCTGTTTGTGATGAATTCCAATTACCTCGAAGAGATCAAGCGGATGACCGGTGGACGTTACGTCTATCACGCCGTCGACAGCGCTTCGTTCCAGTGACCCTTGAGATTTTGAAAATGACCGACAA
The DNA here is from genome assembly GCF_039695385.1 of Pseudomonas sp. 9.2(2024). Taxonomy (NCBI): domain Bacteria; kingdom Pseudomonadati; phylum Pseudomonadota; class Gammaproteobacteria; order Pseudomonadales; family Pseudomonadaceae; genus Pseudomonas; species Pseudomonas sp. 9.2(2024). Next base: position 1,969,518 of record NZ_CP155585.1, read on the forward strand.
CAGCATCAACAAAGCCTTCGAAGCCGAGTGCCGCGAGCAGATCGCCCAGCAGGGTGACGACCAGAAACTGACGGGCCTGGCCCGCGATTTCTTCAACGAATCGGCCAAACACAAGTACAGCTACCACTTCTCGTGGATGGGCCGTCCGATCATCCAGCTGCCGCAAGACATGATGGCCATGCAGGAAATCATCTGGCAGGTGAAGCCGGATCTGGTCATCGAGTGCGGCATCGCCCACGGCGGTTCGATCATCTACTACGCCTCCCTGCTGGAACTGCAAGGTCACGGCGAAGTGCTGGGCGTCGATCTGGACATCCGTCCGCACAACCGTGAAGCCATCGAAAGCCACCCGATGAGCAAACGCATCAAGATGATCGAAGGTTCGAGCATCGACCCGGCCATCGCCGCCCAGGTTCGCGCGGCGGCTGAAGGCAAGAAAGTCATTCTGGTGCTCGATTCCAACCACACCCACGACCACGTGCTCGAAGAGCTGCGCCTCTACGCGCCACTGGTTTCGGTCGACAGCTACTGCGTGGTGATGGACACCGTGGTTGAAGACATGCCGGCCGATTTCTTCCCGGATCGTCCATGGGGCCCGGGCGACAACCCGAAGACCGCCGTGTGGAAATACCTGGAAGAGAACAAGGATTTCGAGATCGATGTTCAGTTGCAGAACAAGCTGCTGATCACCGTGGCGCCGGACGGTTATCTGCGTCGCGTTCGTTAATTCGCAACATCACCAAAGCGTTGTCTCGGCGAGTCGCCGGTTGTGGAGAGAAGTTATGCAAGGCAAGTACAGTTCTGAACTGACACTACCGCTCAACGAGCTGTTGACCGTGGTGCTGATTACGCACAATCGTCCGGCGTTCCTGCGTCGGGCGGTGAAGTATTACAGCAGCTTGCCCTGCAAAATCATGGTGCTGGACTCCACGATCGAGCGGCCCGAGGGGGATTTTTCCGCCGTTGATTATCACCACGTGCCGCAGTTTGCCTACTGGGGCATGCAGGCCAAGCTGGCTTACGGTGTCGAGCGACTGACCACGCCGTACATGGTGCTGGCAGCCGATGACGACTTCATCCTGCACGATTCGCTGGCCGAGTCCGTGAGCTTCCTGCACGCGAACCAGGACTATGGCATGTGCCACGGCTATTGCCTGATGTACCTGACGCTGACCAACGGCGTGAACTACTACCGTCGGGACAAGAAGGTTCAGGAAGACTACGCGTCGGAGCGGGCTCAGGATCGGGTTATCGATTACATGAGTCAGTACATCCCGCCGTTCTATGCGGTGACGCGTACCGACCTGATGAAAACCTGGCACTCGGCATTGCCGGCCGGCACCAATTTTCAATGGCAGGAAATCGGCCACGTGTATTTCCTGCTGGCCAGTGCCAAGGCACGGATTCTGCCGATTCCCTATGTGGTCCGCGAGATCAACTACGGCGTCTCCGAGCACAACACCGATGTGTTCCATTCGCTGACCTACGTCGATAGCAAATCGGTCGCCGAGCGAGAGGCCTTTGCCGAGTTCCTCACCTCGTTGCCTTGCGCTATCGAAGGGCTGGACGCCACGCAGGCCAAAGCGTTTGCGCTGGAAAGTTTCGACGCGATGGCCGAGAGCCTGCGCAGCGGTCGTGCACTGACCGCGGAACTGATTTTCGAATCGGTCTGGAGTCAGGAAAAGAAGGTGCCGGATCGTCGTTTCGGGCCGCTGCAGTACGTCGAAATGCCCTTCTACAACCAGGCGTTTTTCGACCGTCTGGAACAGTTCGAATTCATGCTTCACGCCATGCCGGCCGGTCGCATTCAGCTGGAAGGGCTGGAGGGCGTATGGACGCGTCAGGCGCACTTGCTGCAGGCGCGCAATAACGACACGGCAGAAAGCGTGACTGACCGGTTGTGGCAGGCGCACGACCTCAATGCGTTCAACCAGACGGTCGTCAAACGCCTGTCGACGCAACTGCAGGCGTCGGATGAGGACGAAGCGGCGCATGCCCTGAACGACTGGATCGCTCGCCTCGAGGCGTTTGCGGACGATGACCAGCAGGCCATGTTCGACAAAACGAAGTCCGGTCGCCTGCTCAAGTGGCTGGCTGCCCGCGAGCCGTCCGCCGAACAATCGCAGGCGATTGCCCGTCACCTGGCGGTCAACGGCGGCGGCCCGCAGTTCGGTATTTTCCTGCTGGACCTGGATAACGACATCGACAAGTTGCAGGTCTCGCTCGACAGCCTGCTTGAGGGCCACTGCAAAGCGTTCAGGATTGTCGTGTTCACCACCGGTGAAGCGCCGAGCGCGACCACCGCGCAGAACACCCTGCACTTTGTCCGCGTGACCCAGAGCAACTTTGTCGACAAGCTCAATCAGAGTGCCCAGCAGTCGCCTTGCGACTGGCTGCTGCTGGCACAGGCCGGCGATCAGTTCACCGCCAGCGGCTTGTTGCGCGCCAGCCTGGAACTGATGGACGCGGCCCCGATACGTGCAGTCGCCACCGACGAGATCCAGCGCCAGGAGAGCGGCGCGCTGGTTGACGTGTTCCGCCCGGGTATCAATCTTGATCTGCTGCAAAGCGTGCCGTCGCTGATGGCGCGTCACTGGCTGGTCCGTCGCGACGTCCTGCTGGATGCGGGTGGCTATCAGGCCGACTTCAACAAGGCGCTGGAACTGGACTTGCTGCTGCGCATCATCGAGCAGGGTGGTCTGGACGGTCTGGCACACCTTGACGAACCCTTGCTGATCACTCAGGCAGTGGCCCCGGAAGAGAATGCCCACGAGCGTCAGGCCTTGCTGCGCCATCTGGGTAATCGTGGCTACAAGGCCAAGGTCAACTCGACCCTGCCGGGTACCTGGCAGATTGATTATCGTCATGCCGAGCAGCCGCTGGTGTCGATCATTGTGCCGGTCATCGATGATGTGCGTGCGTTGCAGCGCTGCCTGGAAAGCGTGGTGCTCAAGACCCGCTACAGCCGCTTTGAGGTCCTGGTGGCGGCCAATCCGAATACGTCCGCCGAGGTCAACGATTGGCTGGGCTCCCTGCAGCACGCCAAGGTGCGCGTGCTGCGTGCCGATCAGCCGTTGTGTGACTCAGCGCTGTGCAACGCCGCCAGCGAGCAGGCGCAAGGCGATTATCTGGTGCTGTTGGCGGCGGACAGTGAGGTGGTCAACCCGAACTGGATCGACTTGCTGCTCAACCACGCACTGCGGCCGGAGGTGGGCATCGTCGGTGGCAAACTGGTGAGCCGCGACGGCAAGGTTGCTCAGGCCGGCTTGATCCTCGGTCTCAACGATGGCGTCGGTTCGCCGTTCATCGGCGAGAAGCACAGCGCCGAGGGTTACATGCAGCGCCTGGCCGTCGAGCAGAATTACTCGGCCGTGTCCAAGGTCTGCCTGATGATCGGCAAAGAGCTGTTCAATGCGCTGGGCGGTCTCGATGAAGTGACGTTCGCTGACGGCTTCAGCGATGTCGACCTGTGCCTGAAGGCGGGTCAGGCCGGCTATCTCAATGTGTGGACGCCACTGGTGCAGGTGCTGCACACCGGCGAGCTGCCGCAGGCACCGCAAGCCCTGGCGGCCTTGCGTGAAAAATGGAGCACGGCCTTTGCGCAGGATCCGGCCTACAACGCCAACCTGGCGCTGAACGGCAAAGGCTTTACCCTGGGCGAAAATACCTCGATCAATTGGGCACAGTTGCTCGCTTGAGCCTGCCGGGCAGGGAACAGGAATCAGAACATGTTCAACGGTAAGTCGATTTTCATCTCCGGCGGCACCGGCTCGTTCGGGCGCAAGTTTATCGCGCGCCTGCTCGAGCAATACCAGCCCAAGCGCGTGGTGGTGTTCTCCCGGGATGAGCTCAAGCAATACGAAATGCAGCAGACGTTCAACGCGCCGTGCATGCGTTACTTCCTCGGTGACGTGCGCGACGCCGATCGTCTGCGCCAGGCCATGCGCGGCATCGATTACGTGGTGCATGCCGCGGCGTTGAAGCAGGTGCCGGCGGCGGAATACAACCCGACCGAATGCATCCGCACCAACGTCAACGGCGCGGAAAACATCATCGCCGCCGCCATCGACAACGGCGTGAAGAAAGTCGTCGCGCTGTCCACCGACAAGGCCGCGAGCCCGATCAACCTGTACGGCGCCACCAAGTTGCTGTCGGACAAGTTGTTCGTCGCGGCCAACAACATCGCCGGTGAACAGCAGACGCGTTTCGCCGTGGTGCGCTACGGCAACGTGGCTGGTTCGCGCGGGTCAGTGGTGCCGTTCTTCAGCAAGCTCATCGCCGACGGCGCGACAGAGCTGCCGATCACCGATGAGCGCATGACCCGGTTCTGGATCACCCTCGATCACGGCGTGCAATTCGTGCTCGACAGCTTTGCGCGGATGCACGGCGGCGAAGTGTTCGTGCCGAAGATCCCGTCGATTCGCGTGGTCGATCTCGCGCGTGGCATGGCCGAGCATCTGCCGCACAAGAACGTCGGCATTCGTCCGGGCGAGAAGCTGCACGAGCTGATGGTGCCGCTGGACGATGCGCGGATGACCCTGGAGTTCGCCGATCACTACACCATCCAGCCGTCGATCCGTTTCACCAGCGTCGACGTGGATTTCTCCGAGGACAAACTCGGTGAGCGTGGCGTGCCGGTCGGCGAAGATTTCGAGTACCGCTCCGACACCAACCCGCACTTCCTCTCGGTGGGGCAGATCGCCGACCTGCACGCGAAGCTGTCGGTATGATTCCCTACGGTCGGCAAAGCCTCGACCAGACGGACATCGACGCGGTTGTCGAGGTGTTGCAGTCCGACTGGTTGACCCAGGGGCCGACCATCGAACGCTTCGAGCAGGCGATGGCCGAGCGTTGCCAGGCCGATTTCGCCGTGGCGGTGTGCAACGCCACGGCGGCGCTGCACATTGCCTGTCTGGCGGCGGGGCTCGGCGCTGGCGACCGCTTGTGGACCACGCCGAACACCTTTCTCGCGTCGGCCAACTGCGGCCGTTATTGCGGTGCCGACGTTGATTTCGTGGACATCGACCCGCTGACCTGGAACCTCGATGCTGAAGTTCTGGCGAGCAAACTCGATGCCGCCGAGCGCGACGGCAGCTTGCCCAAAGTGCTGGTGGCGGTGGCGTTCTCCGGGCAGAGCTGCGACATGCGGCGAATTGCCGAACTGGCCGAGCGCTACAACTTCACGGTGATCGAAGACGCCTCTCACGCGGTCGGTGCGTCCTATGCGGGACGCCCTGTGGGTTGCGGTGAATTTGCCGCGATGACCGTGTTCAGTTTTCATCCGGTGAAGATCATCACCAGCGGCGAAGGCGGCATGGTGCTGACCAATCGCCCGGAGCTGGCCGAGCGGCTGCAACGCCTGCGCAGCCACGGCATGACCCGCGATCCGCAGCAGATGACCGAGCCCAGCCACGGCCCGTGGTACTACCAGCAGGTCGAGCTGGGGTTCAATTACCGGATCACCGATCTGCAAGCCGCGCTGGGCCTGTCGCAGCTGAGCAAGCTGGACGAGTTCATCGCCCGGCGTCGGGAACTGGCCGAGCGTTACGACCGCTTGCTGGCGTACTTGCCGGTGACTGTGCCGAGCCTCCAGCCGGAGGCCGAATCGGCCTGGCATCTTTATGTGGTGCGTTTGCAGACCGAGCGCATCAGCCTCAGTCACCGTCAGGTGTTCGAAGGCTTGCGTGCCGCCGGCATCGGCGTGAACCTGCACTACATTCCGGTGCATCTGCAGCCGTACTATCGTGACTTGGGTTTTGCCGAAGGTGACTTCCCCGAAGCCGAGCGTTATTACGCCGAAGCGATCAGCCTGCCGCTGTTTCCGTTGCTGAGCGATCAGCAGCAGGACTACGTGGTCGAGCAATTGCGTCGGTTGACTGAATGATTGCCGCCGCGGCGGTGGATGGAAAACGGTAATGCGTGATCTGAGCGAGCAGGAACAATTCTGGCAGGGCGAATTCGGTAACCAGTACGTTGACCGCAACGTCGGCCAGCCACTGGTGGCGGCCAATCTGGCGTTGTTCGCCAAGGCGCTGACCCGGGCCGGACGGATCGACAGTTTGCTGGAACTGGGCACCAACGCCGGCAACAACTTGCAGGCGTTGCGTCAGCTATTACCGCGCTGCGAGCTGTTCGGCGTCGAAATCAATGCCAGCGCCTGTGCCCAGGCCCAGGCGCTGGAGATTGCGAACATCTGGCACGGTTCGCTGTTCGACTTTCCCCGCGAGCGCCAATACGACCTGACCCTGAGCAAAGGCGTGCTGATCCATCTGGCGCCGGAACTACTGGCGACGGCGTATGCGCAGTTGTATGCGTTGAGTTCGCGCTACATCCTGATCGCCGAGTACTACAATCCGTCGCCGGTGGAAGTGTCCTATCGCGGCAACAGTGGAAAACTGTTCAAACGCGATTTTGCCGGGGAAATGCTTGACCGTTATCCTGATCTGCAACTGCTGGATTACGGCTTCGGGTATCGCCGCGACCCGCAATTCCCGGTCGACGACATCACTTGGTTCCTGCTGGAAAAACGTCCTTGAACAACGTCGCAATCATCCCGGCCCGTGGGGGCAGCAAGCGCATCCCGCGCAAGAATCTCAAGCCGTTCGACCGTGTGCCGATGATTGTCCGTTCGATACGCACGGCCCTCGATTCAGGGTTGTTCGAGCAGGTGGTGGTCAGCACCGACGACGCAGAGATCGCGGACGTGGCGCGTGCCAACGGTGCTCAGGTGCCGTTCATGCGTCCGGCGGAGCTGGCCGATGATTTCACCGGCACCGCGGCGGTGATCGCGCATGCCTTGCAGCAACTGCCGGCCTTTGATTACGCCTGCTGTGTGTACGCCACGGCGCCGCTGTTGCAGGCGCGGTTTCTGCGTCAGGGCCTGGAGTTGCTGGCGCAACATCCGGACAAGTCCTTTGCTTTTTCAGTCACTGATTTCGGCTTTCCGGTGCAGCGCGCCCTGACCCTGGACGGGCAGGGTGCACTGACGGCGTTGTACCCCGAGTTTCGCAATACCCGTTCGCAGGATCTGCCGGCTGCCTTTCAGGATGCCGGCCAGTTCTATTGGGGCCGCAGCGAGGCGTGGCTGGCTGGCGAAGTGCTGTATTCGCCGGCCAGTCTGCCGGTGATCCTGCCCCGGCATCTGGTGCAGGACATCGATACCGTCGAAGACTGGAAGCGTGCCGAATACCTTTACGCCGCCCTCAAGGCTGGTGGAGAGCTGCAATGAGAGTGCTGATCCGCGCCGACGCCTCGCCGACCATCGGCAGCGGCCACATCGCGCGATGCCTGACACTGGCGCGAGTGCTGCGCACGCAAGGCAGTCATGTCGCGTTCGCCTGTCGTCGTTTGCCGGGGCATCGGCTCGATGCGTTGCAGAGCGAAGGTTTCGAGACCTTCGCGTTGCCGGAGCGCTACGCCGGTGAAGACCCGGAGCAGGCCATCGAATCGATGCTGCCGTGGCAGGCGGATATCGATGCACTGGCGGCGCAGCTGGAAGGGCAGCCCGGGTTTGACTGGGTCATCGCCGACCATTACGGCCTCGACCATCACTGGCAGACCGCGGCCCGTCGCTTCGCGCCACGGATCGCCGCCGTCGACGATCTGGCGACCCGGCGCTACAGCGTGGATCTGCTGCTCAATCAGAACCTCTCGGGCCTCAGCGAAAACTATCAGCCATTGCTGCCGACCGGGTGCCGAACGCTGCTCGGCCCGCGCTTCGCCATGCTGCGCGAAGAATTCAGTGGCCCGGCCATCGAGATCAAACCGGTGGCGCGCCGGGTGCTGGTGAATTTCGGCGGCTTTGATGCGGCACGCCAGACTCATCACGCAATGCTGGCGCTGGCGGATTTTTCCGAGCTGGAAGTGGATTTCGTCGCCGGCGCCGACAACCCGGCCTGGGCAGAGATGCAGGCGTTGGCCGAAACGCGGCCGCACTGGCGGCTGCACAGTTTTGTCAGCGATTTTCATCGGCGCATGACCGAGGCCGACCTGTTTATCGGTGCCGGCGGCGGCACCAGTTGGGAACGCGCGGCCCTGGGCCTGCCGACGATTTGCATTGCGGTGTCGAACAACCAGCAGGCCAACGGCGAGGTGATGGCGGCGGCCGGCGCGCATGTGTTCATGGGCGCGCGGGAGCAGGTCGGCGTCGAGCAACTGCGTGATGCCATCGGCTTTGTCGTGGGCAATTTTTATCTGCGCCAGAGCCTGGCCGAGCGTTCGCGGCATCTGGTCGACGGGCGCGGCGCGTTGCGGGTCGCAGCGGCACTGGCCGGCGCGGTGCTCAAGTTGCGTCTGGCGACACTGGATGACGCGCAGTTGCTGTTCGACGGACGCAATGCCGAGGCGGTGCGCCGCTGGTCGCTGGACAGCGGTGTAATCGATTGGGTGCAGCATGTGAACTGGCTGGGCGCGAGCCTGCGCAATCCTCAGCGGCTGCTGCTGGTGGCCGAGGCGGATGACGGCCCGGTCGGTGTCCTGCGCTACGATCTGCGCGGCTTTGAAGCAGAGGCTTCGTTGTATCTGCTCGAAGGGCGTTTCGGTCTCGGCTGGGGCAGGGCGCTGCTGGCGCAGGGTGAAGCCTTCGCTGCTGCGCACTGGCCGCAAATGACCGCCATCACCGCCCAGGTGTTGCCGGCCAATCGGCCCTCGATGAATGTTTTCCGTGACGCCGGGTTCACTCAGAGTGCCTGCGCGTTCACCAAGGTTTTGAAGGAATCCCGTCAATGAGCAGTTTCAAGATCGGCAACCGCCGGATCGGTGCCGATGCGCCGCCATTCATCATCGCTGAAATGAGCGGCAACCATAACCAGTCGCTGGACGTCGCCTTGCAGATTGTCGAAGCGGCGGCAAAGGCCGGTGCCCATGCCTTGAAGCTGCAAACCTACACCGCCGAAACCATGACTCTGGATCTGGCGCAAGGCGAGTTCTTCATCAAGGATCCGAACAGTCTGTGGGCCGGTACTTCGCTCTACGACCTGTATGAAAAGGCCCACACACCCTGGGAATGGCATGCGCCGATCTTCGCCCGGGCCAAAGAGCTGGGCATGCTCGCGTTTTCGACGCCGTTCGATGACAGCGCCGTGGACTTTCTCGAAAGCCTCGATGTGCCGGCCTACAAGATCGCCAGTTTCGAGAACACCGACCTGCCGCTGATCCGTCGTGTCGCGGCGACCGGCAAACCGCTGATCATTTCCACCGGCATGGCCAGCATCGCCGAACTCGATGAAACCGTGCGCGCTGCCCGTGAGGCGGGGTGTAAGGATCTGGTGCTGCTCAAGTGCACCAGCACCTACCCGGCGACGCCGATCAACAGCAATGTGCGCACCATCCCGCATCTGCGTGAGTTGTTTGGCTGCGAGGTCGGGCTGTCCGATCATTCGATGGGCGTTGGTGTGTCGGTGGCAGCGGTGGCGCTGGGCGCGACGGTAGTGGAAAAACACTTTACCCTCGACCGTGCGGCCGGTGGCGTGGACGCCAGTTTCTCGCTGGAGCCGGCGGAACTGGCCAGCCTGGTGGTCGAGACCGAGCGCGCCTGGCAGGCCATGGGCCAGGTCCATTACGGCGTGACCGAGGCCGAGAAAAAGTCGCTGGTCTACCGCCGGTCGCTGTACGTCACGGCCGATATGGCGGCCGGTGAACCCTTCACGGCGGCCAATGTGCGCGCGATTCGTCCCGGTCTCGGTCTGCCGCCCAAGCACACCGATGCCGTCCTCGGGCGCCATGCGCGCCAGCCGATCAAACGCGGTACGCCGCTGGACTGGTCATTGGTCGAATGACCCGATCTGTCACCGATTCGGCAAAATAGCGTGACCTGCGAGTCATAACGCGCATCTTCACTGTATTGTAATGACCGGGGAGATGGCGCCTGGCCCGATTTCGGTTCCAGTGATAGCCCTTTGCGCTTCCCGTGGCTGCCCGTTGTGGCGGCCGTTTTCTGTTTGTCGGCGCCCCTCGAATCCTTGCGAGCGGTGGTATTGGGCTGTTTATTATTGGGAAGCCGTAATGATTGGCATAAAAAGCATTGCGAGCTACGTTCCTGTAGCCGGCGTGGACAATTACGCACAAGGTGCAAAATTCGAGAAGGATGAGGAATTCATCCTCGGCAAGATCGGTTCGGCCTTCCTCCCACGCAAAGACGCGGAACAGGAAACCTCCGATCTGTGCGTTGAAGCGGCCAATGCGCTGTTTGCCAACAACCCTGAATTGAAACGTGAATCCATCGATGCGCTGATCGTCGTCACCCAGAACGGTGACGAAGAAGGCCTGCCGCACACCGCGGCCATCGTCCAGGACAAACTCGGCCTGCCGACCAATGTCGCGGCGTTCGATATTTCCTTGGGCTGCTCCGGTTACGTCTACGGCATCTACGCGATCAAAGGCTTCATGGAAGCTGCCGGTCTGAAGAACGGCCTGCTGATCACCGCTGACCCGTATTCGAAGATCGTTGATCCGGAAGATCGCAACACCACCATGTTGTTCGGCGACGCCGCCACCGCCACCTGGATGGGCGAAGACCCGGTCTGGGCGCTGGGCAAGGCCAAGTTCGGTACTGACGGTTCCGGCGCACCGCACCTGAAAGTCACCGATGGCGTGTTCTTCATGAATGGTCGTCAGGTGTTCAACTTCGCGCTGCTCAAAGTGCCGGCGCACTTGCACGAACTGCTCGACGATTCCGGTCTGAAAGCCGATGACATCGATGCCTTCTGCATTCACCAGGGCAGTGCGGCGATTGTCGATGCCGTGGCGCGACGCTTCGAAGGCGAGCCGGAGAAGTTCATCAAGGACATGGTCGAGACCGGCAACACCGTGTCGTCAAGTGTGCCGCTGCTGCTGGAAAAACACGTGATGGATTCCGACTGGAACCGCATCGCGATCAGTGGTTTCGGTGTCGGTCTGTCGTGGGGTTCGGCGATTATTTATCGTCCTTGAATCCGCTAAGAACGACGGATACAAAAATAGCGTTCAAGGGTTAACCTTGAACGCTATTTTTTTGCCTGAAGGGAGCGCGAGGCGCCATGAGTGAGTTTTTCCAGGCCAATGCTGAAGTCGTCGAGCGACGCTGGCCGGCGCTGTTCGCACGATTGCTGAACGAAGACAGTTCTGCGATTGAGGCCGAGCTGACGCAAGGGCTGGGCTCGACGCTGAGCATTGGCGGCATTCAGCTCACCAGCCGGCATGATCGTGTCCGCGAGGCGCAGATTCAGGCCGCCAGCCTGCCGGCGGACAAGCCGCAACTGCATGTCTACGGCACCGGCCTCGGGGATTTGCCCGCGGTGCTGCTGGAGCGCGCCGGGCTTGAGCGCTTGTATGTGCACATTCTCAATGGCGCGCTGTTTGCCCTGGTGCTGCAACTGCTCGATCAGCGTGAGTGGCTGCAGGATCCGCGAGTTGAATTGCTCTACGCCGGCGACCTGCCCGACATCTGCACGCCATTCTTTGCATTGCCTGCCGAAATGCTGCTGGCCGATGACTTCAACGCGAAGATTCGTGATCGACTGGTCAGCGAAGTGCACCTGAGTTTCAACAACCGTGAGTTCGATCCGCAGTCACCGTTCATTCAACAGCGTCTGCAGGATTGCTTGCCGGTATTACTCGCTGACGATGATGTGGCGACGCTGTTCGGCACCTGCACCGGTCGGGAGGTCTATGTGATCGGCACCGGGCCGACCCTTGAGTATCATTTCGAGCGACTTGCCGCGATTCGCGAGCAAGACGAGCGCCCGCTGTTCATTTGCGTCGATACCGCTTACCGCCCGCTGCGTGAGCACGGGATCGTGCCCGACTACGTGGTGAGCATCGATCAGCGCATCAGTTTCCGGCATTTGCCATTCGAGGAGTCCGACGGCATCCCGCTGGTGTATCTGCCCATGAGTGATCCTGAGGTGCTGCGGGCATGGAAGGGCAAGCGCTACGGCGGCTATTCGCTGAGTCCAGTCTATGCGGCGTTGCGTGAGCAGCACCCGAGAGCGCTGCTGCATGTGGGCGGCAGTGTGATTCATCCGGCTGTGGATCTGGCGGTGAAGATGGGCGCTGCACGCATCACGCTGTTCGGTGCCGATTTTGCCTTCCCGATGAACAAGACCCATGCCGGCTGGGATGACGGTGACCTGGGGCCGTCGGTGAATCAGGCGCGGCACTGGGTGCGTGACGGGTATGGCCAGCGCGTCAGTACCCAGCTCAATTTTCGCGGTTATCTGTGCGTGCTGGAGCGATACATCGCAAGTCAGCCGCAGGTGGCGTTTTTCAACAGCAGCCGCGCGGGGGCACAGATTGCCGGTACCTCGTTCAATCAGGAGTTCGTGCAATGAGTGCGTTGCCAGGCTGGGTAGAGGAATGCCACCAGTGCGCCGGGCTGTTTCGCTTGGGGCGTGATGTCGAGGCCGCGTTGACCATGGTCGATGTGTTCGAGGGCGCGCAGCAGTCATTGCTGTCGGCCGGCACGCAGACGCAGCAAGTCTGGGCGCAATTGCTCGCACAAATGCTCGAGTGCCAGGAGCGTCAGGACTGGCTGGGACTTGCCGATTTCATGGAGTACGAGTTGATTCAATTGCTGGAAGAATCGTCCGCCTGAAGAGGAGCGAAGGCGCTGGCCCGCCGGTTTGCGCCACGGACGGTTTTATGACGTCATTTTTTCGAAGGTGAAGTGCTGCTAAGTCTTTGTTTTCTAGGGGGTGGCAGGGTGATGGCAAATTTTTTCAAAAAAGCCCTCAAGCAACCTGCAAACCCGACGATAACTATTACGAAGGTTCTCTAGGCCATACCCGGCGGTTGCCAGGGCCGGAAGCCGCAGTACCCAACCAACGAGGAATTCGTCATGGCTTTAACAGTAAACACCAACACCACGTCGTTGAACGTTCAGAAAAACCTGAACCGCGCTTCCGACGCTCTGTCGACTTCGATGCAGCGCCTGTCTTCCGGCCTGAAAATCAACAGCGCTAAAGACGACGCCGCTGGCCTGCAGATCTCCAACCGTATGTCTTCCCAGATCCGCGGTAACACCCAGGCAATCCAGAACGCCAACGACGGTATCTCCGTTGCCCAGACCGCTGAAGGCGCTCTGCAAGCTACTACCGACATTCTGCAGCGTATGCGTGAACTGGCTGTTAAAGCACGTAACGGTACCAACGGCACTGCTGACCAGACCGCTACCAACGCTGAATTCGCTCAGATGTCCGACGAGATCACCCGTATCTCGGCTTCGACCAACCTGAACGGCAAAAACCTGCTGGACGGTTCGGCTGGTACTGTAACCCTGCAAGTGGGTGCAAACACCGGTTCGGCTAACCACATCGACCTGGTACTGAGCTCCAAGTTCGACGCCGTCAGCCTGTCGGTTGGTAGCGGTACTCTGTCCCTGACCGGTGCTACCGTAACTGGCGCTTCGCAGAACATCGACAACGCGATCACTGCAATCGACGCCGCTATCGCTGCAATCGGTGCAACTCGTGCCAGCCTGGGTGCTTCGCAAAACCGTCTGACCAGCACCATTCAGAACTTGCAGAACATCACCGAGAACACCACTGCTGCACAAGGTCGCGTACAAGATACCGACTTCGCCGCAGAGACTGCTAACCTGACCAAGCAGCAAACCCTGCAACAGGCTTCGACCTCTGTTCTGGCTCAAGCCAACCAACTGCCTTCCGCTGTACTGAAGCTGCTTCAGTAATTTCGGAATGAGTTTTAGCGGGGGAGTGCGCTTGCGTGCTCTCTCGCTTTTTACGTTATGAGGTGATGAGCATGGACATGAGCGTCAAGCTTAACGTGTCTTATCCGGCTCCCAAGCCAGCCAGTACCGTTACCGACAAGCCGTCGGAAACCAAGCCTCAGACCGTTGATGCTGTTCCTGCCTCGAAAAAGAGCCAGGAAGCAGATGAAACCAAGCTGAAGCTGGCGGTGCAGGAGATCGAGAAGTTCGTTCAGTCGATCAAGCGCAATCTGGAATTTTCGATCGACGAGCATTCCGGCAAGGTCATCGTCAAGGTGATCGCAAGCGAGACGGGCGAGGTCGTACGACAGATCCCCTCCGCAGAAGCCCTGAAGCTGGCAGACAGCCTCGCCAACGCAAGTCACGTGTTGTTCGACGCCAAAGTCTGATAGCTGGCATGAATAGTGTTTGAAGTTCTTTAGGCGCAGGTATTGGTCAAAAGACTGGCAACAACCCAAGGGAGATGCACATGGCAAGTCCAATTTTACCGGGTTCGGGCCTGGGTTCCGGCCTGGACATCGGTGCGATCGTTACTGCGCTGGTCAACGCTGACAAATCGCCGAAGCAGACGCAGATCGATAACCAGACCAAAACCAACACGCTGAAAATTTCCGGTGTGGGTGCTCTGAAGAGCGCGCTGACCACCTTTCAGGCGGCATTGGCCACTCTGGGCAGCAAGACCAATCCCGCATTCGCCGGCTACACGGCGACATCGAGCGTGCCTGGAACGCTGACTGTAACTTCCGATAACACTGCGGTTTCGGGCTCTTACAGCGTTGTCGTGAAAGAACTGGCTACCGGTTCGAAGGTCGCCTCTGCAGCCTTTGCCGGCGGTGCATCCAGTGCCATTCCGAGTGGTACCCTGAAAATCAGTCAGAATGGCACTGATTACAATGTCACCATCCCGGCCAATGCGACCTTGCAGAGCACGCGTGATGCGATCAACAAGGCTCAGGGCAGTAATGGTATTTCCGCCAACATCGTGACCGACGCCACTGGCGCCTCTCGTCTGGTGATCGGTTCGAACAAGACCGGTGCGGGTTCCGATCTCACTGTCAGCGGTATTGCCGGTCTGGAAATCGATGGCACCAAAGTCATGTCGGCTACGCCGGCGGCAGGTGATTCCGGTTCCGTGGGCGCGCTCGCCAAGGATGCGTCCCTGACCATCGATGGCCTGGCAGTCACCAGCAAGAGCAATACGGTTACCGGTGCGATCAGCGGCATGACCCTGAATCTGGTCGCTGCCAGCGCGACGCCGTCCACGGTTACCGTTGATACCAATACCAAAGGGCTGCAGACGTCGCTTCAGCAGTTCGTCGATGCCTACAATTCGCTCAAGACCACCGTTGACAGCCTGTCCAAGGCCACGCCGGATGAAGACGGCAAGCTGACCGTGCAGGCGGCGTTCACTGGCGATTCCTTGCCGCGTTCGTTGATCGCGAGCATTCGCGCCGAGTTTACCGGCGCGGGCGCGGGTGGCTCGATGGCCTATCTGTCGGAAGTGGGCATCATGACCGACTCCATTACCGGTAACCTGAAGCTCGACACCACTGCCTTCAACAAGGCCATGGCGGCTCCGGGGGCAACGGGTCAGGTACAGCAGTTGTTCAGTGGTACCAATGACACCAACGGTCTGCTGGCGCGCATGAGCAAGGCGGTTGACCCGTACCTCAAGACATCGGCCGACGGCAAGACTCAAGGTCTGCTGGATCAGCGACTGACGATCCTGAATGCCAATAGCCGGACGATCACCGATCAGCAAAAAGCGCTGGATGTCCGTGTGGCCAACCTGACCAAGACGTTGACTGCCAAGTACAACGCCATGGACTTGCTGGTAGGGCAGATGAAGGCGACGGCGAGCAACATTACGTCGTTCTTCAGCTCGCTGAACGCTCAGCAATCCGCGAAGTAACATGCAAAAACGACAAAAACCCGGCTACGCTTTCGAGCGTGCGCCGGGTTTTTGTCTTATGGTCTAAAGTTTTTCGACTCGCTGGCGATACACTGTTCATACGAGTCATTGTGGCAAATGAGGTAGAACATGAATCCGATGTTAGCCCTTCGGCAATACCAGAAAGTAGGTGCGCACGCTCAGACCTCTGAAGCGAGCCCTCATCGCCTGGTGCAAATGCTGATGGAAGGCGGTCTGGACCGTATCGCCCAGGCCAAAGGTGCGATCGAGCGCAAGGACATTCCTGCCAAGTGCACGTCGATCAGCAAGGCCATCGGTATCGTCAGCGGACTGCGTGAAGGACTGGATCTGGAAAATTCCGCGGATACGCTGGCTGATCTGGACGGTCTGTATATCTACATGATGAAGCGTCTCGCCGAGGCGAACATCAGTAGCGATCCGCGCATTCTTGATGAGGTTGCCGGCTTGCTGAGCACCGTCAAAGAAGGCTGGGATGCGATCGCGCCTGCGCCCGCTCCGCAGTTCTGAGGAGATCACCATGAGTCTTGTATTGCAGCGAATCGAAGAAACCCGGGCAGCGTTGGTCGGAGCACTGGCCGAGCGCAACTGGGAGGCCATCGGTCAACTGGATCTCGATTGCCGTTCCTGCATGGAAGATGTCTTGAGTGAGGCTTCGGTGGACGAGGTCGCATTGCGCGACAACCTCGAGGAGTTGCTGCATGTCTACAAGCAGCTGCTTGAAGTCGCCATGGGTGAGCGTCAGGCGATAGTCGACGAGATGTCGCAGATCACCCAAGCGCAGAACGCGGCAAAGGTTTACCATCTGTTTGGTTAATTAACCCCCAGTTAATCCAGACATGTGCGCCATAAATTTGACTGTGCACGGTTTTTTGACTTAACTAGTGGCTGTTTTCAGATTTCAGGCGTCTACAGGCACAAGGTGTCCTGCAAGCGTCTCGCTTGCCCCTCATTTTGGGCATTGAGTTGACTAGGGAAGTTGCTATTGCATGTGGCGTGAAACCAAAATTCTGCTGATCGATGACGATAGCGTCCGCCGCCGCGACCTGGCGGTGATCTTAAATTTTCTTGGCGAAGAAAATTTACCCTGCGGAAGCCATGACTGGCAGCAGGCAGTCGGCTCTTTGTCGTCTAGTCGTGAGGTCATTTGCGTACTGATCGGGACGGTCAATGCTCCTGGTGCGCTTTTGGGCTTGCTAAAGACACTCTCAACCTGGGATGAGTTCCTTCCGGTTTTGCTGATGGGCGATAATTCTTCGGTGGACCTGCCCGAAGACCAACGCCGCCGGGTACTTTCGACCCTCGAAATGCCGCCGAGCTACAGCAAGCTGCTGGACTCCCTGCATCGTGCCCAGGTCTATCGCGAGATGTACGACCAGGCCCGCGAGCGCGGCCGGCATCGCGAACCCAACCTGTTCCGCAGTCTCGTCGGCACCAGTCGCGCGATTCAGCACGTGCGTCAGATGATGCAGCAAGTGGCCGACACCGACGCCAGCGTCCTGATCCTCGGCGAGTCCGGGACCGGCAAGGAAGTGGTTGCGCGCAACCTGCATTACCATTCCAAGCGTCGTGACGCGCCATTCGTACCGGTCAACTGCGGGGCGATCCCGGCCGAGTTGCTGGAAAGCGAACTGTTCGGCCACGAGAAGGGCGCCTTCACCGGCGCGATCACCAGCCGTGCCGGCCGCTTCGAGCTGGCCAACGGCGGTACGCTGTTCCTCGACGAAATCGGCGACATGCCGCTGCCGATGCAGGTCAAGCTGCTGCGCGTGTTGCAGGAGCGCACCTTCGAGCGCGTGGGCAGCAACAAGACCCAAAGCGTCGACGTGCGCATCATCGCCGCGACTCACAAGAATCTCGAAAGCATGATCGAGATCGGCACCTTCCGCGAAGACCTCTACTATCGCCTGAACGTGTTCCCGATCGAGATGGCGCCGCTGCGTGAGCGCGTCGAAGACATTCCGTTGCTGATGAACGAGCTGATCTCGCGCATGGAGCACGAGAAGCGCGGTTCGATCCGCTTCAACTCCGCCGCCATCATGTCCCTTTGCCGCCATGGCTGGCCGGGCAACGTCCGCGAGCTGGCCAACCTGGTGGAGCGCATGGCGATCATGCATCCGTACGGGGTGATCGGCGTGGTCGAGTTGCCGAAGAAATTCCGCTACGTCGACGACGAAGACGAGCAAATGGTCGACAGCCTGCGCAGCGACCTGGAAGAGCGCGTGGCGATCAACGGCCACACGCCGGACTTCACCGCCAACGCCATGCTGCCGCCGGAAGGTCTCGACCTGAAGGACTACCTCGGTGGTCTGGAGCAAGGCTTGATCCAGCAGGCGCTGGACGACGCCAACGGCATCGTGGCCCGCGCCGCCGAACGCCTGCGCATTCGCCGCACCACGCTTGTGGAAAAGATGCGCAAGTACGGCATGAGCCGTCGTGAAGGTGATGAACAGGCGGATGATTGACGCCTGTTTTTCAACTGCTTCATCTATAAGCGGTTTTTTTTAGGCACGGGTATTGCTACGTCCCTCGCAACGTTCCGTTTAACTGACGGTCAGCCAAGCGAGAGAGCACAATGCCCCAAGCCTCCCAGATGTCTTCTGTTCCCGAGTCCTCGGGGCAACTGCCGTCCGTAGAGCAGGCGAGCCGCCAGGGGCTTGAGCAGGCATTCGCCCTGTTCAACCAGATGTCGAGCCAGTTGACCGACTCCTACAGCATGCTCGAAGCCCGGGTCACCGAGCTCAAGGGCGAGCTGGCCGTAGTCAGCGCCCAACGCATGCAGGAACTGGCGGAAAAAGAACGCCTGGCCAACCGTCTGCAAAACCTCCTCGATCTGTTGCCTGGCGGCGTCATCGTCATCGACGGTCACGGCATCGTGTGCGAGGCCAATCCGGCCGCCATCGATCTGCTGGGCCTGCCTCTGGAAGGCGAGCTGTGGCGCCATGTCATCGCCCGTTGCTTCGCGCCTCGTGAAGATGACGGCCACGAAATTTCCTTGAAGAACGGTCGACGCCTGTCGATTGCCACCCGCTCGCTGGATGCCGAGCCGGGGCAGTTGGTGCTGCTCAACGACCTGACTGAAACCCGTCACTTGCAGGATCAACTGGCGCGTCACGAGCGACTGTCGTCCCTGGGCCGGATGGTTGCGTCGCTGGCGCATCAGATCCGTACGCCATTGTCCGCCGCCTTGCTGTACGCCAGTCATTTGACCGAGCAGGAATTGCCGGTCGCCACCCAGCAGCGTTTCGCCGGTCGCCTCAAAGAGCGTCTGCACGAGCTCGAGCATCAGGTGCGCGACATGCTGGTGTTCGCTCGCGGAGAATTGCCGCTGACCGATCGCATCACGCCCAATACCTTGATGCAGTCGTTGCAGGCCGCGGCGCTGACCCATGTGCAGGATCTGCCGATCCGCTGGCAGTGCGACAGCCATGCCGGTGAGTTGCTGTGCAATCGCGACACGCTGGTCGGCGCTTTGCTCAATCTGATTGAAAACGCCATTCAGGCGAGTGCCGGCGAGGTACGTCTGAAGGTGCATTGCTATACCCGCGACAACACCCTGCGTTTGTGTGTCAGTGACAGCGGTAGCGGTATTGATGCGGCGGTGCTGGCGCGGCTGGGCGAGCCGTTTTTCACCACCAAGGTTACCGGGACCGGCCTGGGCCTGACCGTGGTCAAGGCCGTGGCACGTGCGCATCAGGGAGAATTGCAGCTGCGTTCGCGGGTCGGGCGCGGTACGTGCGCGCAGGTCATCCTGCCGTTGTTTTCTGCTGTACAGGGAGCTGAGTGAAGGTCATGGGCATCAAGGTTCTGCTGGTCGAGGATGACCGCTCGTTGCGCGAAGCGCTGGCCGATACGCTGTTGCTGGCCGGTCACGACTATCACGCGGTGGGTTCGGCCGAAGAGGCGCTGAACGCCGTCGAGCGCGAAGCGTTCAGTCTGGTGGTCAGCGACGTCAACATGCCGGGCATGGATGGTCATCAATTGCTCGGCCTGCTGCGCGCGCGACAACCGCAATTGCCGGTGCTACTGATGACCGCCCATGGCGCGGTCGAGCGCGCGGTCGATGCGATGCGTCAAGGCGCGGCGGATTATCTGGTCAAGCCGTTCGAGCCCAAGGCTCTGCTGGATCTGGTGGCGCGTCACGCCTTGGGCAGCCTTGGCGTGAGTGATACCGAAGGCCCGGTCGCGGTCGAGCCCGCCAGCGCTCAATTGCTGGATCTGGCAGCGCGGGTCGCGCGCAGTGATTCCACCGTGCTGATTTCCGGCGAGTCCGGCACCGGCAAGGAAGTGCTGGCGCGCTACATCCACCAGCAATCCCATCGCGCCAGTCAGCCGTTCATTGCGATCAACTGTGCGGCGATCCCCGACAACATGCTCGAAGCCACCCTGTTCGGTCACGAAAAAGGCTCGTTCACCGGCGCCATCGCGGCCCAGGCCGGCAAGTTCGAACAGGCGGACGGCGGCACCATTCTGCTCGACGAAATTTCCGAAATGCCTCTGGGCCTGCAAGCCAAGCTGCTGCGGGTGTTGCAGGAGCGGGAAGTGGAGCGGGTCGGCGCCCGCAAGCCGATCACTCTGGATATCCGCGTGGTAGCGACCACCAACCGTGATCTGGCCGGCGAAGTCGCGGCGGGGCGATTCCGTGAAGACCTCTATTATCGTCTGTCGGTATTTCCGCTGGCCTGGCGTCCGTTGCGCGAGCGCACCGCCGATATCCTGCCGCTGGCCGAGCGTCTGTTGGCCAAACACGTCAATAAAATGAAGCACGCGATGGCGAAGTTCTCGCCCGAGGCGCAAGCGTGCCTGATCGGTTATCCGTGGCCGGGCAACGTGCGCGAGCTGGATAACGCGGTCCAGCGGGCCTTGATTCTCCAGCAGGGCGGGTTGATCCAGCCGCAGGATTTCTGTCTCTCCGGGCCTGCGCTGTTCGCCCCGTTGCCGTCGGTTGTGCCGGTTGCGCCGGTCATTCGTGAAGTCGAAATCGAGGCGGATTCGGCCGGTGCGCTGGGCGATGACCTGCGTCGCCGCGAGTTCCAGATGATCATCGACACCCTGCGTACCGAACGCGGTCGACGCAAGGAAGCCGCCGAAAAACTCGGCATCAGCCCGCGCACCCTGCGTTACAAACTGGCGCAAATGCGCGATGCGGGCATGGATGTCGAAGGCTACCTGTTCGCCACCTGACGGGTGGCGCAAACGTTTGAAACGGCTTTTCTGAAAGCGGTGCCCATGAGCTGGCACCGTTGTTGCTAACACCTGAGTACCCGCCGAGTGAGTGTCAAAAAATTGCGGGCCGCCCAAGAGAGTAGACCATGAGCCAAGGTATTGAATTTAATCGGTTGATGATGGACATGAAGGCCATGCAAATGGACGCCATGTCGAAGCCGAAATCGATTGCCGCTGCCCCTGAAGTGGCAGGCAGCAGCTTTTCCGACATGCTCGGTCAGGCCATCAACAAAGTCAGTGATACCCAGCAGGCGTCGACTCAGTTGGCCAACGCATTTGAAATCGGCAAGAGCGGCGTCGATCTGACGGACGTGATGATTGCCTCGCAAAAAGCCAGCGTGTCGTTCCAGGCTCTGACCCAGGTGCGCAACAAGCTGGTTCAGGCTTATCAAGACATCATGCAGATGCCGGTTTAAGGACGAGATTGAGTCATGGCAGAAGCAGTCGCCGATAACGTTCCGGCCAAGGCCACCCCGATAGACGGCAAACCGCCGCTGTTCGGCCTGTCCTTCCTGGAAAACCTCTCCGAGATGACCGTGCTGCGTCAGGTGGGCCTGTTGGTCGGCCTGGCCGCGAGCGTGGCGATTGGCTTTGCCGTGGTGCTGTGGTCGCAGCAACCGGACTACCGGCCTCTGTACGGCAGCCTTGCCGGCATGGACGCCAAGCAGGTCATGGACACCCTGGCCTCCGCCGACATTCCCTACACCGTCGAACCGAATTCCGGCGCCTTGCTGGTCAAGGCCGATGACCTGTCCCGTGCGCGGCTCAAGCTCGCGGCCGCTGGTGTCACTCCCAGCGACGGCAACATCGGTTTTGAAATCCTCGACAAGGAACAGGGTCTGGGCACCAGCCAGTTCATGGAAGCGACCCGTTATCGTCGCGGCCTCGAAGGCGAACTGGCCCGCACCATTTCCAGCCTGAACAACGTCAAGGGCGCGCGCGTTCACCTGGCGATCCCGAAAAGCTCGGTGTTCGTGCGTGACGAGCGCAAGCCAAGCGCTTCGGTACTGGTCGAGCTGTATTCCGGTCGTTCGCTGGAGCCAGGCCAGGTCGTTGCCATTATCAACCTGGTGGCAACCTCCGTTCCCGAGCTGAGCAAATCGCAGATCACCGTCGTCGACCAGAAGGGCAACCTGCTGTCGGATCAGGCGGAAAATTCCGAAATGACCATGGCCGGCAAGCAGTTCGACTACAGCCGCCGCATGGAAAGCATGCTCACCCAGCGCGTGCACAACATTCTGCAACCGGTACTGGGCAACGATCGCTACAAGGCTGAAGTTTCGGCCGACGTCGATTTCAGTGCCGTCGAATCGACCGCCGAGCAGTTCAACCCGGATCAACCGGCCCTGCGCAGCGAACAGTCGGTCAACGAACAACGCACCGCCAGCAATGGCCCGCAGGGTGTGCCGGGTGCCCTGAGCAACCAGCCACCGTCGCCGGCTTCGGCGCCGCAAACCACCGGTGGCGCAGCCGCGCCGGCGAGCATGGTGCAGCCAGGTCAGCCACTGGTTGATGCCAACGGTCAGCAGATCATGGACCCGGCCACCGGCCAGCCGATGCTCGCGCCGTACCCGGCGGACAAGCGTCAACAATCCACCAAGAACTTCGAACTCGACCGTTCCATCAGCCATACCAAACAGCAGCAGGGTCGCCTGAATCGCCTGTCGGTGTCGGTAGTGGTGGACGATCAGGTCAAGATCAACCCGGCCAACGGCGAAACGACTCGCGCGCCGTGGAGCGCCGACGAATTGGCGCGCTTCACTCGTCTGGTACAGGACGCTGTCGGCTTCGACGCCAGCCGTGGCGACAGCGTCAGCGTGATCAACATGCCGTTCTCCGCCGAGCGCGGCGAAGTGATCGCCGACATTCCGTTCTACTCCCAGCCATGGTTCTGGGACATCGTCAAACAAGTGCTGGGCGTGTTGTTCATCCTGGTGCTGGTGTTCGGCGTGCTGCGTCCGGTGCTCAACAACATCACCGGTGGCGGCAAAAGCAAGGAGCTGGCCGGTCTGGGCGGCGACATGGAACTCGGTGGCATGGGCGGTCTGGATGGTGAACTGTCCAACGATCGCGTCAGCCTCGGCGGTCCGACCAGCATTCTGCTGCCGAGCCCGAGCGAGGGTTATGACGCTCAGTTGAACGCAATCAAGAGTCTGGTGGCAGAAGACCCGGGTCGTGTGGCCCAGGTCGTGAAAGAGTGGATTAACGCAGATGAGTGATAACCGAGCCGCCGTCGCCAAACTGTCCCGGGTCGATAAAGCCGCGATTCTGCTGCTGTCCCTGGGTTCGACCGATGCCGCACAAGTGCTGCGCCACATGGGCCCCAAAGAGGTCCAGCGAGTCGGCGTGGCCATGGCCCAGATGGGCAACGTCCACCGTGAGCAGGTCGAGCAGGTCATGAGCGAGTTCGTCGACATCGTCGGCGATCAGACCAGCCTGGGCGTCGGCTCCGACGACTACGTGCGCAAAATGCTCACCCAGGCCCTGGGTGAAGACAAGGCCAACGGCCTGATCGACCGCATTCTGCTGGGTGGCAACACCAGTGGCCTCGACAGCCTGAAATGGATGGAGCCGCGCGCCGTTGCCGACGTGATCCGTTACGAGCACCCGCAGATCCAGGCGATCGTGGTCGCGTACCTCGATCCGGATCAGGCCGGTGAAGTGCTGGGCAACTTCGACCACAAGGTGCGTCTGGACATCATCCTGCGCGTCTCGTCGTTGAACACCGTGCAGCCGGCCGCACTGAAAGAATTGAACCAGATCCTCGAGAAGCAGTTCTCCGGCAACTCGAACGCCTCGCGCACCACCCTGGGTGGCATCAAGCGGGCGGCGGACATCATGAACTTCCTCGACAGCTCGATCGAAGGCCAGCTCATGGACTCGATCCGCGAAGTCGACGAAGACCTGTCCGGACAGATCGAAGACCTCATGTTCGTGTTCAACAACCTGGCCGATGTCGACGACCGCGGGATCCAGGCGCTGTTGCGCGAAGTCTCTTCCGATGTGCTGGTGCTGGCCCTCAAGGGTTCGGACGAAGGCGTCAAAGAGAAGATCTTCAAGAACATGTCCAAGCGTGCCGCCGAACTGCTGCGCGACGACCTCGAGGCCAAGGGCCCGGTGCGCGTCAGCGACGTGGAGACCGCGCAGAAGGAAATCCTCACCATCGCCCGCCGTATGGCCGAAGCCGGAGAAATCGTGCTCGGTGGCAAGGGCGGCGAGGAAATGATCTAAGCCCATGGACAAGCATGACGACGATGTGACGGACCTGATCCGTGCCCGGGACGTCCGCGGTTTCGAAACCTGGGCAATCCCGAGCTTCGATCCGCCGGCACCGGAACCCGAGCCGGAACCGGAGCCTGAACCGCCGGAAATGGAAGAAGTGCCGCTGGAAGAAGTCCAGCCACTGACGCTGGAAGAACTCGAAAGCATCCGTCAGGAGGCCTACAACGAGGGCTTCGCCATCGGCGAAAAGGAAGGCTTTCACAGCGCCACCCTCAAGGTGCGCCAGGAAGCCGAAGTGGTCCTGACGGCCAAGGTCAACAACCTTGAGCAACTGATGGGCCACCTGTTCGAGCCCATCGCCGAGCAAGACACCCAGATCGAAAAGTCGCTGGTCGACCTCGTGCAGCACATCGCCCGTCAGGTGATTCAGCGCGAACTGGCTATCGACTCGACGCAGATCGAACACGTCATGCGCGACGCCCTCAAACTGTTGCCGCTGGGCGTGGGCAATGTGCGGCTGTACGTCAATCCACAGGATTTCGAACAGGTCAAAGCCCTGCGCGAACGTCATGAGGAAACCTGGCGCATTGTCGAGGATGAATCCCTGCTGCCGGGCGGTTGCCGGGTCGAGACCGACCACAGCCGGATCGACGCCAGCATCGAAACCCGCGTCAGCCAGGTCATGGCCAAACTGTTCGACCAGTTGCACGAACAGGCCCTGCACCCGGCCGCGCCGGACCTGAGTCTGGACCTGCCGGAAGCGCCAAAACCGGCACCGGTCGCAGAAGAGCCGCTCGCGGACGCCCCCGATGCGCCTTGAACGCACCAGCTTCGCCAAGCGCCTGAGCACCTACGCCGAGGCCACCGAAATCGCCGGTGCGCCGATCCTCGAAGGGCGCCTGCTGCGCATGGTCGGCCTGACGCTCGAAGCCGAAGGCCTGCGCGCCGCCATGGGCACCCGCTGCATGGTGATCAACGACGACACCTATCATCCGTCCCAGGTTGAAGCCGAAGTCATGGGCTTCTCCGGCAGCAAGGTGTTCCTGATGCCAGTCGGCAGCGTGGCCGGCATCGCCCCGGGCGCCCGCGTGGTGCCGCTGGCCGACACCGGTCGCCTGCCGATGGGCATGAGCATGCTCGGTCGCGTGCTGGACGGCGCCGGACGTGCGCTGGACGGCAAGGGCGGCATGAAGGCCGAAGACTGGGTGCCGATGGATGGCCCGACGATCAACCCGCTCAACCGTGACCCGATCAGCGTGCCGCTGGACGTCGGCATCCGTTGCATCAACGGTTTGTTGACGGTCGGTCGCGGCCAGCGTCTGGGTCTGTTCGCCGGTACCGGTGTCGGTAAGTCGGTGTTGCTGGGCATGATGACCCGCTTCACCGAGGCCGACATCATCGTCGTCGGCCTGATCGGTGAGCGGGGTCGAGAAGTTAAAGAGTTCATCGAGCACATCCTCGGTGAAGAAGGCCTCAAGCGTTCCGTGGTGGTGGCGTCGCCTGCGGACGATGCGCCCCTGATGCGTCTGCGCGCGGCGATGTACTGCACGCGGATCGCCGAATATTTCCGCGACAAGGGCAAGAACGTCCTGTTGCTGATGGATTCTCTGACCCGTTTCGCCCAGGCCCAGCGGGAAATTGCCCTGGCCATTGGCGAGCCGCCGGCGACCAAGGGTTATCCGCCGTCGGTGTTCGCCAAGCTACCGAAACTGGTGGAGCGTGCCGGTAATGCGGAGAAGGGCGGGGGTTCGATCACCGCGTTCTACACCGTACTGTCCGAAGGCGATGACCAGCAGGACCCGATCGCCGACTCCGCACGGGGCGTGCTCGACGGGCACATCGTATTGTCCCGGCGTCTGGCCGAGGAAGGTCATTACCCGGCCATCGATATCGAAGCCTCGATCAGCCGGGTAATGCCCGCGGTGGTGTCGCCGGAGCACATGCAGCGCGCGCAATACTTCAAGCAGCTGTGGTCGCGCTATCAACAGAGCCGCGACCTGATCAGCGTCGGCGCCTATGTCGCGGGCGGTGACCGCGAGACTGACCTTGCCATCAATCTGCAGCCGCAACTGGTCAGATACCTGCGTCAGGGTCTCAACGACAACATCAGCCTGGGTGAAAGCGAAGCGTATCTCGGCACGATTTTCGCCCCGGCGGCCGGCGGGTAACCGGTCATGGCCCTGAGTCGAGCCGCGCGTCTGGCGCCGGTGGTGGACATGGCCGAGAAGGCCGAGAAAACCGCCGTGCAACGCCTGGGTTACTTTCAGGGGCAGGTGAAGGTGGCCGAGAGCAAGCTCGCCGACCTGCATGCCTTTCGTCTGGATTACTCCGAGCAGTGGATCGTACGCGGCAGCGCCGGCGTGTCCGGGCAGTGGCTGCTGGGTTTTCAGGGCTTTCTGGCGCAGCTCGACACCGCCGTCGATCAGCAGCGCCAGAGTCTGCAATGGCACCAGAACAATCTGGACAAGGCCCGCGATGCCTGGCAGCAGGCATTCGCCCGGGTCGAAGGTCTGCGCAAGCTTGTACAACGTTATCTGGATGAAGCGCAGCGCGCCGAAGACAAGCGCGAACAGAAGCTGCTGGACGAGTTGTCCCAGCGTTTGCCGCGCCACGAGGCGTTTTGACGGGCAGATCTCGCACAGATCCCGACGCTATCGCGCCTTGCCCATGGCCCCTCCAGGTGCTAAACCTTGTACAGGTTCGTCAAATGACAAGGAAGCCAGTACATGTCAGTCGTTACAGAAGTTTCTCCGGACAAGAAAAAGCTGACGATTTGGATCAAGGGGCGATTCGATTTCGGTCGCCATCAGGAATTTCGCGAGTCCTACGAGCGGCTCGATAAAAAGCCCGACTCCATCGTGGTAGATCTCAAAGAAGCCACGTATCTCGATAGTTCGGCGTTGGGCATGCTGCTTCTGTTGCGTGATCACGCCGGCGGTGACGACTCGGATGTGCGGGTGGTCAACAGCAATTCGGACGTGCGCAAGATCCTCGCCATCTCCAACTTCGACAAACTGTTCGACATCAGTTGACGGCCATGCAGCCGCAAGAGCCGCTGACGATCCTGATCGCCGAAGACAGCGCCGCTGACCGGCTGTTGTTGTCGACCATCGTCCGTCGTCAGGGGCATGA
This sequence comes from Pseudomonas sp. 9.2(2024), assembly GCF_039695385.1. Classification (NCBI taxonomy): domain Bacteria; kingdom Pseudomonadati; phylum Pseudomonadota; class Gammaproteobacteria; order Pseudomonadales; family Pseudomonadaceae; genus Pseudomonas; species Pseudomonas sp. 9.2(2024). The sequence goes on from NZ_CP155585.1 coordinate 1,996,733, forward strand.
AGTGCTGACGGCTACCAATGGGGCCGAAGCGGTCGAGGTGTTTTCCAGCCAGCAGCCGCATTTGGTGCTGATGGATGCCATGATGCCGGTCATGGACGGCTTCGAAGCCGCGCGGCAGATCAAGGTGCTGGCCGGTGAAAACCTGGTGCCGATCATCTTCCTCACGTCGCTGACGGAAAGTGAAGCGCTGGCCCGCTGCCTTGAGGCTGGCGGTGACGACTTTCTGGCGAAGCCCTACAACCAGGTGATTCTCGCCGCCAAAATCAAGGCGATGGATCGCTTGCGGCGTTTGCAGGCCACGGTTCTTCAGCAACGCGACCTGATCGCCAAGCATCACGACTATCTGCTCAACGAGCAGCGGGTCGCCAAGGCTGTATTCGACAAGGTCGCGCATTCCGGTTGCCTGAGCGCGCCGAATATCCGTTACCTGCAATCACCCTATGCGCTGTTCAATGGCGACCTGCTGTTGGCGGCCTACACGCCTGCCGGCGACATGCATGTGTTGCTCGGTGACTTCACCGGTCACGGCTTGCCGGCGGCGGTCGGCGCCATGCCGCTGGCCGAGGTGTTCTATGGCATGACCGCCAAGGGTTACGGTCTGGCCGAGACCCTTCGGGAAATGAACGCCAAGCTCAAGCGCATCCTGCCGGTGGACATGTTCTGTTGCGCGACGCTGTTGTGCCTGAGTTTTCAGCGGCGCTCGGTGGAAGTCTGGAACGGCGGCATGCCCGACGGTTATCTGCATTGCCTGGCTACCGGGGAGCGCAAGCCGCTGGCGGCGCGACATCTTCCGTTGGGCGTGCTCAGCCCGCAGACCTTCGATGACCGCACCGAGGTTCACTCGATGGCGGTGGGCGATCGGGTGTTTCTGCTTTCCGACGGGGTCATCGACACCTGCGATGCCAACGATCAGTTGTTCGGTGTCGAGCGCTTGCACCAGGTGTTCGCCGCCAATCGCCAGCCGGATCGGCTGTTCGAGGACATCGAGCAGGCGTTGCAGGACTTTCGCGGTGAGGCCCGGGACGATGTGAGCATGGTCGAGGTCAGCCTGCTGGAAATGGCGCAGGTCAATCCATCGGCACCGGTGTATTCCGACAGTGGTCAGTCGTGTCCGCTGGACTGGTCGGTGAGCTTCGAATTTCGCGGTGCCACGCTCAAGCGCTTCAATCCGCTGCCTTATCTCTTGCAGTTGCTGCTTGAGGTGCATGGCTTGCGGGCGCAGAGTGGCGCACTGTACAGCGTGCTGGCCGAGCTTTATTCCAACGCGCTGGAGCATGGCGTGCTGGGACTGGATTCGAGCCTCAAGCGCGATGCATCGGGTTTCGCCCGTTATTATGAGCAACGCAATGCGCGTCTCGAGGCCTTGCAGGATGGTTACGTGCGCGTGCATTTGCAGGTGCGGCCGGAAGGCGAGGGCGGTTGTCTGGTGGTGCGGGTCGAAGACAGCGGCCAGGGATTCGATGTCTCGCGCGTGATGGAGCGGCCGCTCGACGGTGTCCGTCTGTCGGGGCGCGGAGTCAGTCTGATCCGGCAATTGGCGCGTAATGCCAGCTGGTCAGACGATGGTCGCAGTGCTCGCGTGGAGTTTTTCTGGGAGGCTCTGGCATAATCCGCGCATTCTTGATCAAGGAGTGAACAAGTGGCTGATACACATGTGGACCACGAAGCGCTAAGCGTGCTGCGGGAAGTGATGGAAGACAGCTATCCGGAACTGCTGGATACCTTTCTTGCCGATTCCGAAAATCGCCTGCGGGAGTTGCAGCAGACTGCCGATGCCGACGCATTGTCTTCCGTTGCGCACAGCTTCAAGGGCAGCAGCAGCAACATGGGTGCGACCCGTCTTGCGGTGCTGTGCCAGGAGCTGGAACAGCATGCCAAAGACAAAAGCCCTTCTGAAATCATCAAACTGGTCGCCGACATCCATAGCGAATTCGCCGATGTGCGGCCCGTTTATGTCGCCGAGCGGCAGCGCTCGCTGACGCACTGATTCTGCCGTCGGGCGGTTTTGCCGGAATTCTGGCGAAACTGGCCCGGCACTTGCAGTCATCTATCCCAACTGTACCTACGATCCCAGTGCAGCGGAGACCGTGCCATGCCTGCAAGCCCCAACATTCTTCTTCAGACCGCCGCCCAGGCCAAGGCGCAAGCTGCCTCGGCCAAATCATCGGCAGTGGCCGCAGAGCCCGGGGACAAGGCCTCCAGCTTCGCTCAGGTGTTCGCCGATCAAGGCCCGAACAAGCCCTCGGTGAGCGTCGACAATTCGGCAAAACCTGCCCGTGACAAGGTCGCCGACAACAGCGGCAAGAAAGACCTCGGCAAGGATCAGTCTGCCGCCCCGGAGCCGGCGGTTGCCGATAGCGGCAAAGCCTTGCCCGCCGACAAATCGGCGACGGCGGCAACGGACGACAAGACCGCTACTGATGATGAGACTGCCGATACCGCAACGACTCCTGTTGTCGACACAGCACCGGTGGATCCGGCACTTGTGGTGGCGGTAGAACCTGTCGTTACCGCACCGGTAGCCGTCACCCCTGTCGTCGATACCGCTGCGAAACCGGAAACCGATCAACCTGCCGTGGCGGCATTGCCGGGTATGGTCAAGGATCCGGCGCCGGCCACTGATCCTGCTTTCGACCCCGAGGCGGATCCGCTGGATTCGCTGCCTGCCGTGCGCATGGCCATGGAGCAGAGTGGTCACATTTCCGCTTCCAGTCAGTCCCAGCCCAAGGCCACCCCGGCCCAGACTCAGGCTGACGGCGAATTGACCTCGGCGCAGACCTTCGCTGCCGGCATGGCCAGCATGCTCGATGTGCAGGCTGACAAGGACAGCACCAGTCAGGGCGGTGAGAAGGCGTTCAGCGGCCTGATCGATGACGGCCTGAAAGACCTGAAGACCGCCACAAGCGACACTCGTGTCGATGATTTCGCCAACCGTCTGGCGGCGCTGACCCAGGCTGCCACGCCGAAAACCGCCAACGCGGTGCCGGTGAACCAGCCGATTGCCATGCACCAGAACGGCTGGACCGAAGAAGTAGTCAACCGGGTCATGTACCTGTCGAGCAACAACCTGAAAGCGGCTGACATCCAGTTGCAACCGGCCGAGCTCGGACGTCTGGATATCCGGGTGAACATGGTCCCGGACCAGCAAACCCAGGTGACCTTCATGAGCGCGCATCCGAGCGTGCGTGAAGCCCTCGACGGTCAGATGCACCGCCTGCGGGACATGTTCAATCAGCAAGGCATGGGGCAGGTCGACGTCAACGTGTCCGACCAGAACCGTGGCTGGCAGGGTCAAGGCCAGGAACAGGCGCAGCAGGGGCAGGGCGGTCGCACCAGCGCAGCCGGCGGTCGCCTGGATTCGGCTGAAGAAGAGTTGACCCCGACGGCTGTCGCTGAAGCGGCGGCCACCGCCACTCACGTGATCGGCTCCAGCGCCGTCGACTACTACGCCTGATCAAATCAAAAGCCCCTCACCCTAGCCCTCTCCCAGAGGGAGAGGGAACTGATTGGGGATGCTTGAGATGCTCGCTAACCTGATTGTTTGGGCTGAATCCAAGTCGACTCGGTGCCTCAGGTCGATATATCACAACAAGACAACTCGATCGGCGCCCTCTTCCTCCGGGAGAGGGCTGGGGTGAGGGTTGCTTTTGACTTCAGCGTTGTCTCCGCTACTACCTACACTTCTGGCATAACACTTGCTCTTGCCTTGCCGTGCGACTGTGAAAACCCGATTAGTGACGGATTATTGGCATGGCGAAGAGCGAAGCTGCAGCAGTAAAAGACCCCGCAACCAAAGGCAAACTCAAGATGATCATTGCGATCGTGCTCGGGTTGCTGCTGGCCATCGGCGCATCTGTGGGGGCGACCTGGTTCTTCATGCACAGTGCCCAGAGCAAGCCCGAGACGGCGGCCGAAGCGGCCCCGGTCGGCAAGCAACCGGCGATTTTCGAGCCGATGGCGCCGGCCTTCGTGGCCAACTACAACCAGAACGGCCGTCAGCGCTACATGCAGGTGAGCATCACCATGCTGGCGCGCAATCAGGCGGATCTGGAAGCGCTCAAAGTGCACATGCCGGTGATCCGCAACAACCTGGTGATGCTCTTCTCCGGTCAGGATTTCGCCACGCTGGCGACCCCGGTCGGTCAAGAGATGTTGCGCCAGAAGGCCACAGCCAGCGTCCAGGAAGTGGCGCAGAAAGAGCTGGGCAAAGTGGTGATCGAACAGTTGCTTTTCACTAATTTCGTACTGCAGTAGGAACACGACATGGCCGTGCAGGATCTGCTGTCCCAGGATGAAATCGACGCGCTGTTGCATGGCGTCGACGATGGTCTGGTACAGACCGATAACGCTGCCGAACCCGGCAGTGTCAAAAGCTACGACCTGACCAGCCAGGATCGCATCGTCCGTGGACGCATGCCGACTCTGGAAATGATCAATGAGCGTTTTGCCCGCTACACCCGCATCAGCATGTTCAACATGCTGCGCCGCTCGGCGGACGTTGCCGTCGGTGGCGTACAGGTGATGAAGTTCGGCGAATACGTGCACTCGCTGTACGTGCCGACCAGCCTCAACCTGGTCAAGATCAAACCCCTGCGCGGCACCGCGCTGTTCATCCTCGACGCCAAACTGGTGTTCAAACTGGTGGACAACTTCTTCGGCGGCGATGGCCGTCACGCCAAGATCGAAGGGCGTGAATTCACCCCGACCGAACTGCGCGTGGTGCGCATGGTGCTGGAGCAGGCGTTCGTCGATTTGAAAGAAGCCTGGCAGGCGATCATGGAAGTCAACTTCGAGTACATCAACTCGGAAGTGAACCCGGCCATGGCCAACATCGTCGGTCCGAGCGAAGCGATCGTGGTTTCCACGTTCCACATCGAACTCGACGGCGGTGGCGGCGACCTTCACGTGACCATGCCGTACTCGATGATCGAGCCGGTGCGCGAAATGCTCGACGCCGGTTTCCAGTCGGACCTCGACGACCAGGACGAACGCTGGGTCAACGCCCTGCGCCAGGACGTGCTGGATGTCGACGTGCCGATCGGTGCCACCGTGGCTCGCCGCCAGTTGAAACTGCGCGACATCCTGCACATGCAGCCGGGTGACGTGATTCCGGTCGAGATGCCGGAAGACATGATCATGCGCGCCAACGGCGTGCCGGCCTTCAAGGTCAAGATGGGCTCGCACAAAGGCAACCTTGCGTTGCAGGTGATCGAGCCGATCGAGCGCCGCTGAAGCGGCGCCCTCACTCCCTGATTCTTTTACCGGTTTTTTGCCCGCCGAGGACAAATGATGAACGACGATATGAACACCCAGGACGATCAGGCACTGGCCGATGAATGGGCTGCCGCCCTGGAAGAAACCGGTGAAGCCGGGCAGGCCGACATCGACGCGCTGCTGGCCGCCGATGCAGGTGCTTCGAGCTCCAACCGTCTGCCGATGGAAGAGTTCGGCAGCGTGCCGAAGAACAACGATCCGGTGACCCTCGACGGTCCGAACCTGGACGTGATCCTCGACATCCCGGTGTCGATCTCGATGGAAGTGGGCAGCACCGACATCAACATCCGCAACCTGCTGCAACTCAACCAGGGTTCGGTGATCGAGCTTGATCGTCTGGCCGGCGAGCCGCTGGACGTACTGGTCAACGGCACCCTGATCGCTCACGGCGAAGTGGTCGTGGTCAACGAAAAGTTCGGCATCCGTCTGACTGACGTGATCAGCCCGAGCGAACGCATCAAGAAGCTGCGCTGAGTGAAAAAGGTTCTGGGGGCTTTGTTCGGTCTGGCGCTGGCCTTGCCGCTCAGCGTGCTGGCGGCCGAGCCGGTGGCGGCAACTGCGGCGGCTGCGCCGGCCGTCAACAGTGGCGTGGCGGGCCAGCTGACGCAACTGGTGCTGGGTTTGTTGCTGGTGCTGGGGTTGATCTTCTTCCTCGCCTGGCTGTTGCGCCGGGTGCAGCAGGCAGGTCCCGCCGGCAAGGGCCAGGTGATCGAGCTGATCGGTTCCCGCGCGCTCGGGCCGCGTGACCGTCTGATGCTGGTGCAGGTCGGCAACGAGCAGATTCTGCTCGGTCTCAGCCCCGGAACCATCACTGCGTTGCACGTGCTCAAAGAGCCGGTCGAGGTGCCGAGCACCGCCGACAAAGCGACTCCGGAATTTGCCCAGCATCTGTTGAAGATCCTCGGCAAGGATCAGAAGGATAAGAAGTAATGGGTGCGTTGCGCATCGTCTTGACCCTGGCCTTGATGTTGGCCGCGCCGCTGGCATTCGCCGCCGATCCGTTGTCGATCCCGGCGATCACTCTGGGTACCAACGCCGAGGGCGCGCAGGAGTACTCGGTCAGCCTGCAGATCCTGCTGATCATGACGGCGCTGAGCTTCATTCCGGCCGCCGTCATCCTGATGACCAGTTTCACCCGGATCATCATCGTCTTCTCGATCCTGCGTCAGGCCCTGGGCTTGCAGCAGACGCCGTCGAACCAGATCCTCACCGGCATGGCGCTGTTTCTGACGCTGTTCATCATGGCGCCGGTATTCGACCGCGTGAACAACGATGCCTTGCAGCCGTACCTCGCGGAAAAGCTGACCGCTCAGCAGGCAGTGGAAAAGGCTCAGGTGCCGATCAAGGACTTCATGCTCGCCCAGACCCGCTCCAGCGATCTGGAGCTGTTCATGCGCCTGTCCAAACGCACCGACATCGCCACTCCGGATGCTGCGCCGCTGACGATTCTGGTGCCGGCCTTCGTGACGTCTGAACTGAAGACCGCGTTCCAGATCGGCTTCATGATCTTCATTCCGTTCCTGATCATCGACCTGGTGGTCGCGAGCGTGCTGATGGCGATGGGTATGATGATGTTGTCGCCGCTGATCATTTCCCTGCCGTTCAAAATCATGCTGTTCGTGCTGGTGGATGGCTGGGCGCTGATCATCGGCACCCTGGCCAGCAGTTTCGGAGGTGTATCGCCATGACGCCAGAAGTAGCGGTCGACATCTTTCGCGAGGCCTTGTGGCTGACCACCATGATGGTGGCGATTCTGGTGGTGCCGAGTCTGTTGGTGGGCCTGCTGGTGTCGATGTTCCAGGCCGCGACCCAGATCAACGAACAGACCCTGAGCTTCCTGCCGCGTCTGCTGGTGATGCTGGTCACGCTGATCGTCGCCGGCCCGTGGCTGGTGCAGACGTTCATGGAATACATCACTCAGCTGTACAAAAACATTCCGATGGTCATCGGCTAAGCCATGCAATCGCTGCTTCAGTTGACCGATACCCAGATCAGTACCTGGGTGGCGTCGTTCATGCTGCCGATGTTTCGCGTCGCCTCGATGTTGATGGTGATGCCGGTCTTCGGAACCACGCTGGTGCCCCGGCGGATTCGTCTTTACTTCGCTTTCGCGATCACCGTGGTGATCACGCCCAACCTGCCGCCGATGCCGGCGGTCAGCCCTCTGGATCTCAGCGGTCTGCTGCTGATCGCCGAACAGATTCTCGTTGGCGCGGTGCTGGGTTTCTCGCTGCAATTGTTCTTTCAAGCTTTCGTGGTGGCGGGGCAGATCGTCGCGATCCAGATGGGCATGGGCTTCGCGTCGATGATCGACCCTACCAACGGCGTGTCGGTGGCGGTGATCGGGCAGTTCTTCACGATGCTGGTGACCTTGCTGTTCCTGTCGATGAACGGGCACCTGGTGGTCTTCGAAGTGCTCACCGAGAGCTTCACCACGCTGCCGGTCGGCGGTGGGCTGATGACCACGCATTACTGGGAGCTGGCCGGCAAACTCGGCTGGGTGCTGGGCGCCGCCTTGTTGCTGGTGTTGCCGGCGGTCACCGCGCTGTTGGTGGTCAACATCGCGTTTGGCGTGATGACCCGCGCCGCGCCACAGCTGAACATTTTCTCCATCGGCTTTCCGCTGACCCTCGTACTCGGCCTGTTCATCGTCTGGGTCGGGCTGGCGGACATACTCAATCAGTATCAACCGCTGGCCACCGAGGCCTTGCAGTTTTTACGCGAACTGGCACAGGCGCGCTGAGTCATGGCTGAGAGCGAGAGCGGTCAGGACAAAACAGAAGACCCCACGGAGAAACGCAAAAAGGACTCCCGGGAAAAGGGTGAGATTGCGCGCTCCAAGGAGCTCAACACCCTGGCGATCATGCTCGCGGGCTCTGCAGCGCTGCTGATCTTTGGCGGGATGCTGGCGCAGGATTTGATGGATCTGATGCGCCAGAACTTCACGCTGTCGCGGGAAGTGATCATGGACGAGCGCTCCATGGCGACGTTTCTGATGAGCTCCGGATTGCAGGCGTTGCTGGCGATCCAGCCGATCATGATCACCCTGTTGCTGGCGGCTTTCCTCGGACCGATTGCGCTGGGTGGCTGGCTGTTCGCCGCCGGTTCGCTGGCACCCAAGTTCAGTCGGATGAACCCGGCGGCGGGCCTCAAGCGGATGTTCTCGATGAAGGCTGTGGTCGAGCTGCTCAAGGCGCTGGCCAAGTTCCTTATCACCTTGGGCGTCGCGCTGGTGGTGCTCAATGCGGACATCGACGACCTGCTGCGCATCGCCCACGAGCCGCTGGACCGGGCGATCATTCACAGCTTGCAACTGGTGGGCTGGAGCTCGCTGTGGCTGGCCTGCGGGTTGATCATCATCGCGGCTGTCGACGTGCCCGTGCAGATCTGGGAAAGCATCAAAAAGCTCAAAATGACCAAGCAGGAAGTGCGCGACGAGCACAAGGACCAGGAAGGTCGGCCGGAGGTCAAGCAGCGCATTCGCCAGGTTCAGCGCGAGATGTCGCAACGGCGGATGATGGCGGCGATCCCGGATGCCGACGTGGTCATCACCAACCCGACCCACTACGCCGTGGCGCTCAAGTACGACGCCGAGAAGGGCGGGGCGCCGATGCTGCTGGCCAAGGGCAGCGACTTCCTGGCGCTGAAAATCCGCGAAATTGCCGTGGCCAACAACGTCATGCTTCTCGAATCGCCAGCGCTGGCGCGTTCGATCTATTACTCCACGGAGCTGGAAGAAGAAATCCCCGGCGGTCTGTACCTGGCGGTCGCTCAGGTATTGGCTTACGTCTACCAGATCCGCCAGCACCGCGCGGGCAAGGGCAAGTTCCCGGAACCGCTCAAGGACGACCTGCCGATCCCGCCGGATTTGCGGCGCGATTCGTGATTGTGATGAAACAAAAAAACCGCCATCCGGTTGAATCCGGTGGCGGTTTTTTATGCCCGATGATCTGTGTTGCCCGCGAAGGCGTCAGCAATCACGACATATCACTCAAGCCTTTACACAGGGTTCGGCGACTGCGGTATTTCCAGATTATTCAGCACCCGATTCGCTGTTAGCTCCCCGAGCATGATCAGTTGCCCGATGCCCGTCAGTGTCCTGCGCTGCGCGGCGGGCATGAGGTGGGCGAAGTCATTGGCGATGGTTCTGGCGGAAGCGAGGGTTTCGCAGAGCTCGACCAGCAGCTCTTCGTTTTTGAAGTCCGCGGTGACGGCGTACATTCTGCGGGTCTTGCGCGGTGGTGGCGTGGAGCCGGGCGGGCAGAGATAGTGATCAAGAGCGCGGTCGGCGGCTTCGTGAAGCTTTCTGGAATCGGCGGATTCGTAGGGCGAGGCAGGGTCGGTTTCGGGTGGGTTGGGTGTGGGTTTGATCATGGTGAAGCTCCTTTGGGTGGAGCCGCCAAATCCAGTCGCTAAACAGGAAGGGTGGCGGCTGTACGCAGGTTAGCGAACCGGTCAAAGGCACCCGGTAGACCACAAGGGTCTCCCGCATACAGCCACCATAACGAAATTGCAGACATGCAGATCCGCAACGAAGTCAGGAACGCTGGTGCACCTTTAATTCGAACCGAGTCGCTAAACCCGATCGCTGATTCGTCAGCGACCGACCCACAATAGAACCCGACCCCAGGGCGCACAAGCCGGCGGATTCTGGCGTAGCTGTAGGCAACGGCGCAAGGATTCGTAGCCTGTAAGGCGTGTCTGAAGGTGTCTTTTAAACACCTGAGTTTAAAAGGCGCTTTTTGCTGAACTCTTGCGAAGGAAACATCCCGCCCAGCAGAAAAACCACGCCCAAACCCCTCTGTTTCAATCATCGGCAAAAGTTGGAAGGCTTCTTGCAGTAGCCGCCGTGCGCCCGCTCTGGGCGTCAAAAGTTTGCTTTAAAGGAACGGGGAAAACCGGTGGATCGCTCTCAGTTATTCAACACTGCTCGCTCGAATGTTGCCGACCTCAGTCGAGGCAATCTGGGTGTGCCGCTGTTGCTGCTGGTCATGCTGGCGATGATGATGTTGCCGGTGCCGCCGTTCCTGCTCGACGTGTTCTTCACCTTCAACATTGCCCTGTCGATCGTCGTGCTGCTGGTCTGCGTATACGCCTTGCGGCCGCTGGATTTCGCGGTGTTCCCGACGATCCTGCTGGTAGCGACGCTGTTGCGACTGGCGCTGAACGTGGCGTCGACGCGGGTGGTGATGCTCCACGGTCAGGATGGCCACGCCGCTGCCGGTAAGGTGATCCAGGCCTTCGGTGAGGTGGTGATCGGCGGTAACTACGTGGTCGGTATCGTGGTCTTCGCGATCTTGATGATCATCAACTTCGTCGTGGTAACCAAGGGTGCCGGCCGGATCTCCGAGGTGAGCGCGCGTTTCACCCTCGATGCGATGCCCGGCAAGCAAATGGCGATCGACGCCGACCTCAACGCCGGTCTGATCGACCAGGCGCAGGCCAAGGCCCGTCGTCAGGAAGTGGCCCAAGAGGCCGAGTTCTACGGTTCGATGGACGGTGCCAGCAAGTTCGTACGCGGTGACGCCATCGCCGGTCTGCTGATTCTGTTCATCAACCTGATCGGCGGTATGGCCGTCGGTATCTTCCAGCACAACATGACGTTCGCCGACGCCGGCAAGGTTTACGCCTTGCTGACCATCGGTGACGGTTTAGTGGCGCAATTGCCATCACTGTTGTTATCTACAGCTGCAGCGATCATGGTGACCCGTGCTTCCGGTTCGGAAGACATGGGCAAGCAAATCAATCGCCAGATGTTCGCCTCGCCCAAAGCGCTGGCGGTGGCGGCCGGTCTGATGGCGGTCATGGGTCTGGTGCCGGGCATGCCGCACTTCTCGTTCCTGACCATGGCTGCGCTGGCTGCCGGTGGCGCTTACCTGTTCTGGAAGAGGCAGAACGTGGCCAAGGTCATCGCGCTGGAAGAGGTCAAGCGTCAACAGGAACTGCTGCCGTCGCCAGCCCGCGCCATGGAAACCAAGGAGCTGGGCTGGGACGACGTGACCCCGATCGACATGATCGGCCTGGAAGTCGGCTACCGTCTGATTCCGTTGGTGGACCGCAACCAGGGCGGGCAATTGCTGGCGCGGATCAAGGGCGTGCGCAAGAAGCTCTCGCAGGATCTGGGCTTCCTGATGCCGACCGTGCACATCCGCGACAACCTCGATCTGGCGCCGAGCGCCTATCGCCTGACCCTGATGGGCGTGATCCTGGCCGAAGCCGAGATCTACCCGGATCGCGAGCTGGCGATCAACCCGGGGCAGGTCTACGGCACGCTCAACGGCATTACCGCCAAAGATCCGGCTTTCGGCCTGGAGGCGGTGTGGATCGAAGTCAGCCAGCGTGCCCAGGCGCAATCGCTCGGTTACACCGTGGTCGATGCCAGCACCGTGGTTGCGACCCACTTGAACCAGATTCTGTACAAGCACTCCAGCGAGCTGATCGGCCACGAAGAAGTGCAGCAATTGATGCAATTGCTGGCCAAGAGCTCGCCGAAACTGGCCGAAGAGCTGGTGCCGGGCGTGGTCACGCTGTCGCAGTTGCTCAAAGTATTGCAGGCGTTGCTGGCCGAACACGTGCCGGTGCGCGATATCCGCAGCATTGCCGAAGCCATCGCCAACAATGCCGCCAAGAGTCAAGATACCGCCGCTTTGGTGGCCGCTGTGCGGGTCGGCGTATCCCGCGCCATCGTCCAAAGCATTGTAGGGACTGAGTCGGAGCTGCCAGTTATCACGCTGGAGCCAAGGTTGGAACAAATATTGCTCAATAGTCTGCAGAAGGCAGGACAAGGCTCGGAAGAGGGCGTTCTGCTGGAGCCGAGCATGGCCGAGAAGCTGCAGCGTTCGCTGATCGAGGCGGCGCAGCGCCAGGAAATGCAAGGTCAGCCGGTGATCCTGTTGGTAGCAGGCCCGGTTCGCGCGATGCTCTCGCGCTTTGGTCGCCTGGCAGTTCCCGGACTGCATGTGCTGGCCTACCAGGAAATTCCGGACAACAAGCAAGTGACCATCGTTGCGACAGTAGGGCCCAACGGCTGAGGTAGTGGTTTATGCAAGTTAAGCGTTTTTTCGCCGCCGATATGCGTCAGGCCATGAAGCTGGTTCGTGATGAGCTGGGCGCTGATGCCGCCATCATTGGCAACCGCCGCATTGCCGGCGGCGTCGAGCTGACGGCGGCGCTCGATTACAAACTGTCGGCGCTGGCCCCGCGTGTTCCGAACATGGAACTCGAGGATGAGCTGCGCAAGACCCAGTCGCGCATCGTTACCGCCCAGGCCGAACTGAGCTTGCGTGGCGAAGCCGACGGCAACACCAATCGCCAGTTGTTCGCCGGGCTGCCGTTGACGGCCGGCCTGCCGCTGACCGCTGCCGAGCCGCTGACCGAACCGACCTACGAAGCTCCGGCCCGTCCTGCACCGGCGCCTGCAGCGGTTTCCGCTGGCGTCGACCCGCGTGCTCTGGACTCGATGCGTTTCGAGCTCAACAGCCTGCGCGAACTGATGGAAGTGCAACTCGGCACCCTGGCCTGGAACCAGCTGCAAGGCAGCCGTCCGGCCCAGGCCAATCTGTACCGTCGTCTGCAACGCATCGGTTTGTCCGGCCCGTTGTCCCGTGATCTGCTGTCGATGATCACCGAGATCGACGAACCGCGTCAGGCCTGGCGCATGCTGCTGGCGCACCTGGCACGAATGATTTCCGTACCGGAAGTCGAGCCGCTGGAAGAGGGTGGGGTGATTGCCATGGTCGGTCCTGCCGGCATGGGCAAGACCACCACGCTGGCCAAACTGGCCGCCCGCTACGTGCTCAAGTACGGCGCGCAGAACATCGCGCTGGTGAGCATGGACAGTTTCCGTATCGGCGCACAGGAGCAGCTCAAGACACTGGGCCGCATCCTCAATGTGTCGGTGACCCACGTCGATCCGGGCCAGTCCCTGGTGCAGGCGCTGGATCCACTGCTGCGCAAACGCGTGGTGCTGATCGATACCGCCGGCCTGCAAGCCAGCGATCCGGCCCTGCGCATGCAGCTGGAAAGTCTGGCCGGTCGTGGCATTCGCTCAAAAAATTATCTGGTCTTGGCAACCACCAGCCAGAAACAGGTTCTAACCGCCGCTTATCACAGTTACAAGCGTTGCGGGCTGGCCGGCTGCATCCTGACTAAACTGGATGAGACGGCCAGCCTTGGCGAAGTGCTGAGCCTGGCGATCAGTCATGAACTGCCGGTCGCCTACCTGACCGACGGCCCACGGATTCCGGATGATCTGCATCTGCCGCGCCGTCATCAACTGGTCAGCCGCGCCGTCAGCGTGCAAATGCAGGAAGAACCCAGCGAAGAAGCCATGGCTGACATGTTCGCTGATATCTACCACAGTCCGACCAAGCAGGTTGGCTGAGGTAATGAACCGTTTTTGTACCTACATCGATGGTCTGCCATGCATTGTTCCGGTTGTGAACGCGCAGCCAGTAATGTGGCCTCCGTCTATGCAAGACAAGGTAAAGAAATAACATGGGCAGCATGCATCCCGTACAGGTGATCGCGGTGACCGGCGGCAAAGGTGGCGTCGGCAAGACTAATGTGTCAGTGAACTTGTCCCTGGCGCTGGCAGAGCTTGGCCGTCGGGTCATGCTGCTGGACGCCGACCTGGGGCTGGCGAACGTCGACGTTCTGCTGGGCCTCACACCCAAACGCACCCTGGCCGACGTGATCGAAGGCCGCTGCGAGCTGCGCGACGTGCTGTTGCAAGGCCCCGGCGGAATCCGCATCGTGCCGGCCGCTTCCGGCACCCAGAGCATGGTTCACCTGAGCCCGGCCCAGCATGCCGGCCTGATTCAGGCGTTCAGCGACATCGGCGACAATCTCGACGTACTGGTGATCGACACCGCTGCGGGTATTGGTGACTCGGTAGTCAGTTTCGTTCGCGCAGCCCAGGAAGTGTTGCTGGTGGTCTGTGACGAGCCGACCTCGATCACCGACGCCTACGCGCTGATCAAACTGCTGAACCGCGATTACGGCATGAATCGCTTCCGCGTCCTGGCCAACATGGCCCAGAGCCCGCAGGAAGGTCGCAATCTGTTCGCCAAGTTGACCAAGGTCACGGATCGCTTCCTCGACGTCGCCCTACAATACGTCGGCGCGGTGCCCTACGACGAAAGCGTGCGCAAGGCGGTGCAGAAGCAGCGTGCGGTCTATGAAGCCTTCCCGCGTTCCAAGTGCGCACTGGCGTTCAAGGCGATCGCACAGAAGGTCGACACCTGGCCGCTGCCCGCCAACCCGCGCGGCCACCTCGAATTTTTCGTCGAGCGCCTCGTGCAGCAAACGGCAGGACCTGTGCTATGACCGCCAGCGGTATGAATTTCTACAAGAAGTCGGCGCGTGACGCGCAGTACGAGCTGATCGAGCGTTACGCGCCACTGGTCAAACGCATCGCCTACCACTTGCTGGCGCGATTGCCGGCCAGTGTGCAGGTCGAAGACCTGATCCAGGCCGGGATGATCGGCCTGCTCGAAGTCTCGACCAAATACGACGCCAGCAAGGGCGCCAGTTTTGAAACGTACGCGGGCATCCGGATCCGCGGTGCGATGCTCGATGAAGTCCGTAAGGGGGACTGGGCGCCACGCTCGGTTCACCGCAATACCCGTATGGTCAGCGACGCAATTCGCTCGATTGAAGCTAAAACCGGCCGTGACGCTAAAGATCACGAAGTTGCGGCCGAACTCCAATTGAGTCTCGACGATTACTACGGGATTTTGAACGACACCCTGGGCAGCCGGCTGTTCAGTTTCGACGACCTGTTGCAGGACGGCGAACACGAAGGGCTGCACGAGGATGGCGCCAGTGCTCATCTGGAGCCGTCGCGCGATCTGGAAGACGAACGTTTCCAGGCCGCGCTGGCGGACGCGATTGCCAATTTGCCGGAGCGTGAGCGACTGGTGTTGGCGCTGTACTACGACGAAGAGCTGAACCTCAAGGAGATCGGTGAAGTCCTTGGCGTCAGTGAATCGCGGGTCAGCCAGTTACACAGCCAGTGCGCGGCCCGCTTGCGGGGGCGTTTGGGGGAGTGGCGAGCGCGCTGAAGGCAGTGTGGGGACACTGCGAACGAGGCTGGTGCGGTGGTGAACGGCACCGGTCTCGATCTGTCGTGCTCCAGACAGTCATCGAGTGTTTTGCCGGATTGATTGAAATGGCGCGTCCAGGTGCTGGGCGCGTTTAAGACTGCTTGGAGGTCGAATTGAACAAAGACATGAAAATCCTCATCGTTGATGACTTCTCAACGATGCGGCGGATCATCAAGAACCTGTTGCGTGATCTGGGGTTCACCAACACCGTTGAAGCCGACGATGGCACCACTGCCATTCCGGTACTCAACAGCGGCAGCATCGACTTTCTGGTGACCGACTGGAACATGCCCGGCATGACCGGTATCGACCTGCTGCGCCACGTGCGTGCCGATGAAAAGCTCAAGCACCTGCCAGTGCTGATGGTGACCGCTGAAGCCAAGCGCGAGCAGATCATCGAAGCGGCCCAGGCCGGCGTTAACGGCTACGTGGTCAAACCTTTCACGGCCCAGGCGTTGAAAGAAAAAATCGAGAAGATTTTCGAACGCATCGGCTGATGAACGCGCGGGGGAGCTATGGAGCATAACGAATCTTCACAGGGCGATTTTGAGTCGACCCTGAAAAAACACGCGGTCGAACTGGTCGAGAGCCTTGAAAAAGGCAAGTTCGGCGACGCTGTGCAACTGATCCATGAGCTCAATCAGACCCGTGACCGTGGCCTGTACCAGGAAGTGGGCAAGCTCACGCGTGAACTGCACAGTGCGATCGTCAATTTCCAGATCGATCCGCACATGCCGCAGGCTGAGGAAGTGTCGCAAATCACCGACGCTACCGAGCGCCTGAGCTACGTGGTCAAACTGACCGAAGCTGCCGCCAACCGCACCATGGATCTGGTGGAAAGCGCGACCCCTGTGGTCAATGGCCTGGCTGACGAAGCCCAGGCCTTGAGCGCCGATTGGGGCCGCTTCATGCGCCGTGAGGTCGGGGCTGAAGAGTTCCGTGAACTGGCGCGCCGGGTCGACGGTTTTCTGGCACGCAGCAGCGCGGACAACCGCGCGGTGTCGAGCAATCTGAACGACATTCTGCTCGCCCAGGATTACCAGGACCTCACAGGCCAGGTGATCAAGCGCGTGACCCAATTGGTCACCGAAGTCGAAAGCAACCTGCTCAAGCTCGTGCTCATGGCCAGCCAGGTGGACCGCTTTGCGGGCATCGAACATGACCGTGCGGCGATGCTTGCTGAAAAAGATCCACAAAAACATCTCTCGCAGGGTGAAGGTCCGCAGATTCATGCCGATAAACGAGAAGACGTTGTGTCCGGTCAGGACGATGTGGACGATTTGCTATCCAGCCTTGGATTTTGAGTTTTTTTGGGTTTTTAGACCTGTAGGAGCACCCCATTAATGAGCTTCGGCGCCGATGAAGAGATCCTTCAGGATTTCCTGGTTGAGGCCGGCGAGATTCTTGAGCAACTGTCCGAACAACTGGTCGAGCTGGAAAGCCGCCCGGATGACGCAGATCTGCTCAACGCAATTTTTCGCGGTTTCCACACTGTAAAAGGGGGCGCCGGCTTCCTTCAGCTCAACGAGCTGGTGGAGTGCTGTCACATCGCCGAAAACGTGTTCGACATCCTGCGCAAGGGTGAACGACGCGTCGATGCAGAACTGATGGACGTGGTGCTCGAAGCGCTGGACGCGGTGAACAGCATGTTCAGCGAAGTCCGCGATCGCAGCCCGATCACCGCCGCCACCCCGGAACTGCTGGCCGCCCTGGCGCGTCTGGCCGAACCGCAATCGGCGGATGAAGCCCCGGCTTCGCCTGTCGCCGAGATGATCGAAGAACTGGTCGTCGAAGGTGATTCGGGTGACATCACCGATAACGAATTTGAACAGTTGCTGGACTCGCTGAACGCCGTCAAGGCCGAAGCCGAAGCCCCGGCGGCTGCCGCTGCACCTGCTTCCACCGAAGCGGCCAGCGATGAAATCACCGACGCCGAGTTCGAGTCGCTGCTCGACCAGTTGCATGGCAAAGGCCAGTTCGCGGCCGACGCCGTGGCACCGGCGGCCGCTGCACCTGCTGCTCCGGCGGCGGGCGACAGCTCGGACATCACCGACGACGAATTCGAGGCCTTGCTCGATCAGTTGCACGGCAAGGGCAACTTTGCCGTTGATGCGCTGGAGTCGGCGATTGCTTCGGTTCCTGCAACGGCTGCTCCGGCAGCGGCTGCGGCCGGTAGCGATCTGATCAGCGATCACGAGTTCGAATCGCTGCTCGACGATCTGCATGGCAAAGGCAAGTTCACTGACGTCGCCACCGGTGCCGTCGTGACGGCTGGCAATGCTTCTGCTGTTGCAGCGCCTGCTGCGAAGGCCCCGGCCGCTGCGGCAAAACCTGCTGCAAAAGCGCCTGAGCCGAAAGCCGAACCGGCCAAACCGGCTGCCGCTGCGGCACCGGCTCCGGCCCGTGCACCGGCGACGCCGCCACCGGAAAAACCGGCGAGCGAAGCCGAGACCACCGTGCGTGTGGACACTGCACGTCTCGACGAAATCATGAACATGGTCGGCGAGCTGGTACTGGTGCGTAACCGTCTGGTGCGCCTGGGCTTGAACAGCGGCGACGAGTCGATGCAGAAGGCCGTGTCGAACCTCGACGTGGTCACCGCCGACTTGCAGACCGCGGTCATGAAGACCCGGATGCAGCCGATCAAGAAAGTCTTCGGCCGCTTCCCGCGTCTGGTTCGCGACCTGGCACGCCAGCTCAAGAAAGAGATCAACCTGGAACTGGTGGGCGAAGAGACCGACCTCGACAAGAACCTCGTCGAGGCACTGGCCGACCCGCTGGTCCACTTGGTGCGCAACGCGGTTGACCACGGCATCGAGTCGCCGGAAGAACGTGAAGCTTCGGGCAAGGCCCGTGGCGGCAAGGTGATTCTGGCGGCCGAGCAGGAAGGCGACCACATCCTGCTGTCGATCTCCGACGACGGCAAAGGCATGGACCCGAACGTCCTGCGCGCCATCGCCGTGAAACGCGGTGTGATGGACAAGGATGCCGCCGATCGCCTGAGCGACACCGAGTGCTACAACCTGATTTTCGCCCCGGGTTTCTCGACCAAGACCGAGATCTCCGACGTGTCCGGCCGCGGTGTCGGCATGGACGTGGTGAAGACCAAGATTTCCCAGCTCAACGGTTCGATCAACATCTACTCGACCAAGGGCCAGGGCTCGAAGATCGTCATCAAGGTGCCGCTGACGCTGGCGATCATGCCGACCCTGATGGTGATGCTCGGCAACCAGGCGTTCGCGTTCCCGCTGGTGAACGTCAACGAAATCTTCCACCTCGACCTGTCGACCACCAACGTGGTGGATGGCCAGGAAGTGGTGATCGTGCGGGACAAGGCGCTGCCATTGTTCTACCTCAAGCGCTGGCTGGTCAGCTCTGCCGCTCACGAAGAGCAGCGCGAAGGCCATGTGGTGATCCTTTCGGTGGGCACCCAGCGGATCGGCTTCGTCGTCGATCAACTGGTCGGTCAGGAAGAAGTGGTCATCAAGCCATTGGGCAAGATGCTCCAGGGAACTCCGGGCATGTCCGGCGCCACCATCACCGGTGACGGCCGCATTGCACTGATTCTCGATGTTCCGAGCATGCTCAAGCGTTACGCCGCACGGCGTATTTGAATCCGGGGCGGCGGGGCGACAACGTCCCGCCGCACCTAATGGAGTGTTTATGGCAGTCAAAGTCCTGGTGGTGGACGATTCGGGTTTTTTCCGCCGCCGCGTCTCGGAAATTCTTTCAGCGGATCCGAGCATCCAGGTTGTCGGCACGGCAACCAACGGTAAAGAGGCGATCGATCAGGCCCTGGCCCTCAAGCCGGACGTGATCACCATGGACTACGAGATGCCGATGATGGATGGCATCACGGCCGTGCGGCACATCATGCAGCGCTGCCCGACCCCGGTGTTGATGTTCTCCTCGCTGACGCACGAAGGCGCCCGGGTCACCCTGGATGCGCTGGATGCCGGCGCGGTGGATTTCCTGCCGAAGAATTTCGAAGACATCTCCCGCAATCCGGAGAAGGTCAAGCAACTGCTGTGCGAGAAGGTTCACAGCATCTCGCGCAGTAACCGTCGTTTCAGTGCCTACAGTGCGCCGGCGCCTGCCGCGACACCTGCACCTGCGCCGACTCCGGCAGCAGCGCCGTCGAGCTTTGGCAGCCACAGTGCTCCGGCCCGTCCGGCACCTGCGCCTGCACCGACTCGCGCGCCAGCGGCCAGCGCTTCGTCGCCGGCCCCGAAACGCAAAAACTACAAGCTTGTGGCGATTGGTACATCGACCGGCGGCCCGGTAGCGCTGCAACGGGTTCTGACCCAGTTGCCGGCCAACTTCCCGGCACCGATCGTGCTGATCCAGCACATGCCGGCAGCCTTCACCAAGGCCTTCGCCGAACGTCTGGACAAGCTGTGCCGCATCAGCGTCAAGGAAGCCGAGGATGGCGACATCCTGCGTCCGGGCCTGGCGCTGCTGGCGCCGGGTGGCAAGCAGATGATGATCGATGGCCGTGGCGCGGTGAAAATCCTGCCGGGCGACGAGCGTCTGAACTACAAGCCGTGCGTGGACATCACCTTCGGTTCTGCAGCCAAATCCTACAGTGACAAAGTTCTGGCGGTGGTACTGACCGGCATGGGCGCCGACGGCCGTGAAGGCGCACGCCTGCTCAAGCAGGGTGGCAGCACGGTCTGGGCTCAGGACGAAGCCAGTTGCGTGATCTACGGCATGCCGATGGCCATCGTCAAAGCTGACCTCGCCGACGCGGTGTACAGCCTGGACGATATCGGCAAGCACATCGTCGAGGCATGCGTCTGATGGATGTTCTAAGCCTTATCGGGATCATCATGGCGTTCGTCGCCATCATCGGCGGCAACTACCTGGAAGGTGGTCACCTCGGCGCGCTGGCCAACGGCCCGGCGGCGCTGATTGTGCTCGGTGGCACCGTCGGTGCCGCGCTGCTGCAATCGCCGATGAGCGCGTTCAAGCGCGCCATGCAGATTCTGGCGTGGATCTTTTTCCCGCCGCGTGTGGATCTGGCCGGCGGTATCGACCGCGTGGTCAACTGGAGCCTCACCGCCCGCAAGGAAGGCCTGCTGGGCCTGGAAGGCGTGGCGGATGCCGAGCCTGATGCCTACTCGCGCAAAGGCCTGCAACTGCTGGTCGACGGCGCCGAGCCGGAAGCGATCCGCAGCATCCTCGAAGTGGATTTCTACACCCAGGAAGCCCGCGATGTCGAAGCAGCCAAAGTGTTTGAAAGCATGGGCGGCTACGCGCCGACCATCGGCATCATCGGTGCGGTGATGGGCCTGATCCACGTGATGGGCAACCTGGCCGATCCGTCGCAACTGGGCAACGGTATCGCGGTCGCGTTCGTCGCTACCATCTACGGTGTAGCCAGTGCCAACCTGATCCTGTTGCCGGTGGCCGCCAAGCTCAAGTCAATCGCGTTGCGACAGTCGCGTTATCGCGAAATGTTGTTGGAAGGGATCTTGTCGATCGCTGAAGGTGAAAACCCACGCTCCATCGAGTTGAAGCTTCAGGGCTTCATGGATTAAGGGACTAACCTCATGGCACGTCGTCGCCAGCATCAAGAGCACGTAAACCATGAACGTTGGCTGGTTTCCTACGCCGACTTCATTACCTTGCTCTTTGCCTTCTTCGTGGTGATGTACTCCATCTCGTCGATCAACGAAGGCAAGTACAAGATCATCTCCGAAGCGCTGATCGGGGTCTTCACCGACTCCGACCGCGCGCTCAAGCCGATCCCGATCGGTGAAGAACGACCGAAGACCGTGACCCCGGCCAAGCCGCTGGTCAAGGACGCCGAACAGGTTGACGCCGGCATCGCCGGGGCCAGCGATCCGCTGAAAAGCATCGCCGATGACATCAGCGCCGCGTTCGGTGACCTGATCTCCTCGAACCAGATGACCGTGCGCGGCAACGAGCTGTGGGTCGAGATCGAACTCAACTCCAGCCTGTTGTTCGGCAGCGGTGATGCGATGCCCAGCGATATCGCGTTCAACATCATCGACAAGGTCGCAGCGATTCTCAAACCGTTCGACAACCCGATCCACGTCGAAGGCTTCACCGACGATCAACCGATCCGCACGGCGCAGTACCCGACCAACTGGGAACTGTCCTCGGCGCGTTCGGCGAGCATCGTGCGCATGCTGGCGATGCAGGGTGTCAACCCTGGCCGCATGGCGTCGGTGGGCTACGGCGAATTCCAGCCGGTGGCCAACAACGCCACCGCCGAAGGCCGGGCGAAGAACCGTCGTGTGGTGCTGGTGGTGTCGCGCAATCTTGATGTGCGCCGCAGCCTGACCGGCACCGGAACCGCCCATGCGCAACCGGATGCCGCGTTGAAGCGTGCTGGCACACAAACTGCACCGACCCCGGTCAAGACGCCGGGACGCGAGAGTGCCGTCAATTCTCCGTCGCCCGCATTAATACGCTGAACCATGTCTCGGCCGAGTATACCGGCCGGGAGGAACGATCTGAATGAGAGTCTGGGCAGTCGCCAATCAAAAGGGTGGTGTTGGTAAAACCACTTCTTCCATCGCTTTAGCCGGTTTGCTGGCAGAGGCGGGCAAGCGCGTGGTCGTGGTCGATCTCGACCCGCACGGCTCGATGACCAGCTATTTCGGTTACGACCCCGACAGCCTGGAACACAGCAACTACGACCTGTTTCTGCACAAGGGCAGCGTGCCGCAAGGCCTGCCGGGCCAGCTGCTGCTGTCGACCAGCGATGAACGCATTTCCCTGTTGCCGTCGAGCACCGCGCTGGCCACCCTCGAGCGCCAGTCGCCGGGGCAGAGTGGCCTGGGTCTGGTGATCGCCAAGAGTCTGGCGCAGCTGTGGCAGGACTTCGATTACGCGATCATCGACAGCCCGCCGTTGCTCGGCGTGTTGATGGTCAACGCCCTGGCCGCGAGCCAGCAACTGGTGATCCCGGTGCAGACCGAGCACCTGGCCGTCAAAGGCCTGGAGCGTATGGTCAATACCCTGGCGATGATCAACCGCTCGCGCAAACAGGCGCTGCCGTTCAGCATCGTGCCGACCCTGTTCGACCGCCGCACTCAGGCGTCGATGGGCACCTTGCGCGTGCTGCGTGACAAATTCCCCGACGAGATATGGCAGGGTTACATCCCGGTCGATACCCGTCTGCGCGACGCCAGTCGTGCCGGTGTCACCCCTTCGCAGTTCGACGGCAAGAGCCGTGGCGTGCTGGCTTACCGCGCGCTGCTCAAGCATCTGCTGGCGCAGCAACTCGTTCCGCAGGTGGCTTGAGCATGAATCGGCCGATCAAGCTGACGTCGAAGCCGCAACTGGCGCTGCAGTCCTATCTGGACGGCTTGCTGCAGGAAGTGCCGGACGAGGTCGAGCAGCAAATCGCAGCCCCGGTCGAGGTGGTCGAGACCGCCGCGGCGCTCGATGAATTCCAGGCCGCCGTGCTTGAAGAGCAGGCCCGGGATGCGCAAAAAGCCGCCCGGCCGATCGCCCCCGTTGCAGCGCCTGCCGCTGTGGTAGCGAAGGCGCCTGCGACGTTGATCAAAGAGCCTGAGCCGGTGCGCGTGGTATCGACCCTGGCGCCGCTGCTGCAAACCCAGCTTCTGCAAACGCCTCCGGCTCCCGTAGTCCCAGAGCCAGAATCTGAAGCACCTGCGCCAGCCCCGGTCGAGCCGACCCTGGTTGCGCCGCTGGTGGAAGTGCATCTGCCGCCCAGCAACACGCCGCCACCGGTAGAAACCGACGGTCGTCCGGCCTGGGCTTCGGAAGCGTTCGAATGCCTGCTGTTCGACGTCGCCGGGTTGACCCTGGCGGTGCCGCTGGTGTGCCTGGGCTCGATCTATTCGCTGGCCGGCCATGAGCTGACGCCGCTGTTCGGTCAGCCGGAATGGTTCCTCGGGATTCTGCCGAGCCAGGCCGGCAACCTGAAGGTGCTGGACACCGCACGCTGGGTCATGCCGGATCGCTACCGCGATGATTTCCGTCAGGGCCTGCAATACGTGATTTCGGTGCAGGGTTACGAGTGGGGCCTGGCGGTGCATCAGGTCAGTCGCTCGTTGCGTCTGGAGCCGAATGAAATCAAATGGAGAAGTCACCGGGGTCAGCGGCCATGGCTCGCCGGGACGGTGATTGAACACATGTGCGCCTTGCTCGATGTTTCCGCACTGGCCGAGTTGATCGCCAGCGGTGGGGCAAAGCACATGTCCGGCAGTAAGCCGAACCACAAACCGACATAAAGACAGTACCGGCATTCAAATGCCGGCGAACGAAACACACACCGCCAGGCGCGGTTTTTCGAGGGGCTAGGGTATGAACGACAAGGCTACGGCGGCAAAGGGTTCCGAAGATCCGATCCTGCAATGGGTGACCTTCAAGCTGGACAACGAAACCTACGGCATCAACGTGATGCGCGTTCAGGAAGTCCTGCGCTACACCGAGATCGCTCCGGTTCCGGGTGCGCCAAGCTACGTGCTGGGCATCATCAACCTGCGCGGCAACGTGGTGACCGTGATCGATACCCGTCAGCGCTTCGGCCTGATGAGCGGTGAGATCAGCGACAACACCCGTATCGTCATCATCGAAGCCGACAAGCAAGTGGTTGGCATCATGGTCGACAGCGTGGCCGAAGTGGTTTACCTGCGTCAGTCGGAAATCGAAACCGCACCGAACGTCGGTAACGAAGAGTCGGCCAAGTTCATCCAGGGCGTGTGCAACAAGAACAACGAGTTGCTGATCCTGGTCGAGCTGGACAAGATGATGAGCGAAGAAGAATGGTCGGAACTGGAGAACATCTGATTGATTCTCGAGGTAGCGGTCATTGTCCTGTTCCTGTTCTGGGCAGGCACGCTGGCGATGTTTCTGGCGTACATCAAGGCGCAGCGGGTGATCGCTGCGCAACAGGCCCAGGGCGATGCGCTGCGTGATCAGCGCATCAAGGACCTGGCCAAGCGTGTCGACGATTACCAGAACGGCAACGTGCGCATGGGCGAAGCCCTGCACGAGCTGCGCTCGGTCGTCGGTCCGATCCCGGACAAACTCGCCCAGCTCGAGCAGCGTGATCCATCCAGCCTGTCATTCGCCCAGGCGGCGAAACTGGTGGGGATGGGCGCGAGTGTCGATGAGCTGACCCAGTCCTGCGGGTTGACCCAGGCTGAGGCGGAGTTGATGCGCAAGCTGCACAGAAGCAGCTAAAAGCCTCAGGTGGGAACGAAAAAACGCAGTCATCGATGACTGCGTTTTTTTTGCCTTCAGTAATCGTCGCCGCGTTCGGTGACGTCTTTCTCGACCATCGGTGCATCCGGGTTGTGTCCCGCCGGGAACTTGCCCTTGAGGTTCCAGGCGAACGCGATGATCTCGGCGATCGTGCGGTACAGCTCTTCGGGGATGCTATCGCCCAGTTCCATCCGCGCCAGCAACTTCACCAGTTCGGCGTTTTCGTAGATCGGCACTTCACAGTCGCGGGCGATCCGCAGGATTTCTTCGGCCAGTTCTTCGTCGCCCTTGGCGGTGAGGGTCGGGGCGTGGCTGCCGTCGTATTTGAGGGCGATGGCCTGGCGTGGAGCGGTGGTGTCATTCATGCGGTTTCGTCGACCCAGCGGTGTTCGAGGCGGGTTTGGATGCCTTGCGGCGGGGTGCCGAGGTGGCAGTCGATGTCGCCGACGTTCAGCCCGGAATCCAGCAGGCGCTGGCGCAGTGCAGTCAGATTGCTTTCGATCAGGCTCGCGGTGTACGGCCGCTCGGCCCATAGCTGACTGGACAGGCTGCCGCTGATCAATTGCGCCTGAATCTGCATCGGCCCCAGCGGTTCCATGTCGAACGCCAGATCGACGCGCCACAGTTGTTGTTTCGGCTCGCGCTCATCGCGGCGCTGCTCGTTCGCTTCCTGTTTCTCCGGTGCTTCTTCGCGCTGGAACTTGACCTGCAACGGCACGATGTCCTGCAGGTTGCGCATCGGGATTTCCAGTTGCCAGGTGCTGAGCAGACGACCGTCATCGGTGACGCCGGTCTGTTCCAGACTCGACAGCTGATGACTTTGCAAGCGCGACACGGCGGCTGCGGCGAGGCGCAGTAAATGTTCCAGATCGCCTTCACCTTCCAGACTTTGCAGCAGCCGGTCGGGCAGCGGAAAACTGCTCGGCACCGGCTTCGCACTGACCTGACCGAGCATGCCCAGGGCGTTGCGCACAAAGCTCGGCAGCGCCTGGGCCAACGTGTTGGCGGCGATGATCGCATTCAGGTTGGTATTGCCGGGCAGGCCGGGTGTGAGCTGGGCGATCAGCTTGAGCAGATCGGCTTTCATGTCCGGGGCCAGCGTCGGGTTCTGTCCGGTCAGCAGTTTGGTTTCGAGGAACACGCCGCTGTTGGCCAGCGCCTGGGCCAGACCTTTTGGGGTGCTCAGTTGCTGCACGTCCGGCAGGTTGGCGAGCAGTTTGTCCACGGCGGCACGCAAATCCTGGGAGGTCTGGTCGGTGGCGGGGGGCAGGCTCTGGAGCATTTTCAGCAAGCCGTCGAGCGAGCCCTGACGGCTTTGCTGACTGACCAGTTGCTGGCTGACCGCCAGTTGTTCCTGGCGATTGCTCAGCGGCAGGAACTTCAGGGTTTGCGAGTCCTGCACCAGCGCCGACAGCAAGGTGCCGATACGCAACGGTTGCGGGCTGTCGATGCTCAGGGTGGTGCCGCTCAACGCGGTGTTGAGCAGGCTGACCATCGAGCGATACACCGTCGGTTGCCCCGGCACCTGCGGCAAGACCTGAGCCGTCAGCACCTTGCCTTGTAGCAGCGTGCCGACCGGCAGTTGCGCGGTGTCGATGCGGGTGAGGGTGGCGACGCTGCTGGCGATGGCCTGTTGCACGGTGATCGCCAGATTGCCCGCCGACGGCTGGGTGATCGCCAGGCTGGTGCCCTGAGGCAGCGGCAGATTGCTGGTCGCCTGCACGGTGGTCTGACGGCCGCTGTCCAGCGTCACCTTGAGCAGCAACTGAAAGGTCTGATCCGCCTGCTTGAGCGACAACACCTCGGCCTTGGCGCTCTGGCCGGCGGCAATCAGCCCGTCGACCGGCGTCAGCAACTTCAGCAGCTCACCCACCTGCGGGCGAACGGTCGCCGGGGTGGTGGGCGGGAGCGGGAGGATGTTCATTTCGCCTGTCATACGCGGACACAACCTGAGGAAAATGCACTCTGGAGAGAGGATGGCGACATGTATAATGCCGCCCGTCGTTCCAGGAGTGGCGAAAACATTGCAATTGTTTGACGCAGCTCTCTAGATCGAGCCGTCAATGCATCTATGCTGCAACTCTTTAACGGCCGCGCCAGAGCCGACTTGAACCGTATAAGGCCCGTGAACCCTTGACCAGTCCTGTCCTGCAAACCGTTGCCCTCGCGTGTGAACGTGATCTCAGACTGCTCTTCGACAATCTCGAATTGAGACTGGCCAGTGGCGATATGGTGCAGATCAGCGGCCCCAACGGCAGCGGCAAGACCAGCCTGCTGCGTTTGCTGGCCGGTTTGATGCAGCCGACCGACGGTCAGGTACTGCTCAACGGCAAGCCGCTGGGCGAGCAACGCAGCGAGCTGGCGCGCAACCTGCTGTGGATCGGCCATGCCGCCGGGATCAAGGATCTGCTCACGCCGGAAGAAAACCTCGCCTGGCTCTGCGCCCTGCATCAACCCGCCGAACGCGACGCGATCTGGCAGGCCCTGGCGGCGGTTGGATTGCGCGGTTTCGAGGATGTTCCCTGCCACAGTCTGTCCGCCGGCCAGCAGCGCCGCGTGGCATTGGCGCGGTTGTATCTGGACAGCCCGCCGTTGTGGATTCTCGACGAACCGTTCACCGCCCTCGACAAACAGGGCGTGGCACAGCTTGAAGAACACCTGGCCGGGCACTGCGAACGGGGAGGGCTGGTGGTGCTCACCACGCACCATACGCTGAGCCGGATGCCGGCCGGTTATCGCGACATCGATCTGGGGAATTGGGCGGTATGAGTGTGTTCGGCCTGCTGGTTGCCCGTGAATCCCGACTGCTGTTCCGTCGCCCGGCGGAGCTGGCCAATCCGCTGATTTTCTTCGCCATCGTCATCGCGCTGTTCCCGCTGGCCGTCGGACCGGAAACTCAAGTATTGCAAAACTTGTCCCCGGGGTTAGTCTGGGTGGCGGCACTTTTGTCGGTCCTGCTCTCGCTGGACGGGCTTTTCCGCAGTGATTTCGAAGATGGCTCCCTTGAACAGTGGGTCCTTTCGCCGCACCCCCTGCCACTTCTGGTATTGGCCAAGGTGCTGGCACACTGGCTTTTTTCCGGGCTGGCACTGGTTTTGCTCTCGCCGTTACTGGCGTTGATGCTCGGGTTGCCGGCTGCGTGTCTGCCGGTTTTGCTGCTTTCGTTGCTGCTGGGAACACCGGTGCTGAGCTTGCTCGGCGCGGTGGGCGCGGCGCTGACGGTCGGTCTGAAACGCGGTGGCCTGTTGCTGGCGCTGCTGATTCTGCCGTTGTACATCCCGGTGTTGATCCTCGGCAGTGGCGCCTTGCAGGCGGCGTTGCAGGGCATGCCGGCGCTTGGTTATCTGTTGTGGCTTGGCAGCCTGACCGCCCTGGCGATAACCCTGACACCTTTTGCAATAGCGGCTGGCCTGAAGATCAGCGTCGGCGAATAATGAGGTCTGGTTAAAATTTAACCAGCAAAGACCCTGAGACTGCTCACACCGATGAGCGGCACCCGTGATGGAAACAGTATGAACTGGACCTGGTTTCACAAGCTCGGCTCGCCCAAGTGGTTCTACGGCATCAGCAGCAAGTTTTTGCCGTGGTTGAGCCTCGCCGCGTTGTTGCTGATCTGCGTTGGCGTCATCTGGGGCCTGGCCTTCGCGCCGCCGGACTATCAGCAAGGCAACAGCTTTCGCATCATCTATATCCACGTGCCCGCCGCGATGCTCGCTCAGTCGATCTACGTGATGCTGGCGGTGTGCGGGGGGGTCGGGCTGGTGTGGAAGATGAAACTGGCCGATGTCGCCCTGCAGTGCGCCGCACCGATCGGTGCGTGGATGACCGCCGTGGCGCTGGTCACCGGGGCGATCTGGGGCAAACCGACCTGGGGTTCGTGGTGGGTCTGGGACGCGCGTCTGACCTCGATGCTGATTCTGCTGTTCCTGTATTTCGGCGTGATCGCGCTGGGCAACGCCATCAGCAACCGCGACAGCGCCGCCAAGGCCTGCGCGGTGCTGGCCATCGTCGGCGTGATCAACATTCCGATCATCAAATACTCGGTGGAGTGGTGGAACACTCTGCACCAGGGCGCGACCTTCACCCTCACCGAAAAACCGGCGATGCCCGTCGAGATGTGGCTACCGCTGCTGCTGACGGTGCTGGGTTTCTACTGTTTCTTCGGCGCCGTGCTGTTGCTGCGCATGCGCCTTGAAGTGCTCAAGCGCGAAGCCCGCGCCAGTTGGGTGAAAGAAGAAGTGCAGAACAGCCTGGAGGCCGCTCGATGAGTTTCGCGTCATTCGGCGACTTCCTCGCCATGGGCCATCACGGCCTGTATGTCTGGTCGGCCTACGGCATCTGTCTGGCGGTACTGATCCTCAACGTGGCGGCGCCGATCGCGGCCCGCAAGCGTTATCTGCAACAAGAGGCGCGTCGTCTGCGCCGGGAGAACGGCAAGTGAATCCGCTGCGTAAAAAGCGTCTGATCATCATCCTGGCAATTCTGGTCGGGGTCGGCGCTGCCGTCGGCTTGGCCCTGAGCGCCCTGCAG
Source organism: Pseudomonas sp. 9.2(2024) (assembly GCF_039695385.1). Taxonomy (NCBI): domain Bacteria; kingdom Pseudomonadati; phylum Pseudomonadota; class Gammaproteobacteria; order Pseudomonadales; family Pseudomonadaceae; genus Pseudomonas; species Pseudomonas sp. 9.2(2024). The sequence goes on from NZ_CP155585.1 coordinate 2,025,850, forward strand.
CAGAACATAAACCTGTTTTACACCCCGACCCAGATCGCCAACGGCGAAGCGCCGCAGGACACCCGCATCCGCGCCGGCGGCATGGTCGAGAAGGGCTCGCTGCAACGCTCCACGGATTCGCTGGACGTGAAATTCGTGGTCACTGACTTCAACAAGTCCGTGACCATCACCTACCGTGGAATCCTGCCGGATCTGTTCCGTGAAGGGCAGGGCATCGTCGCACTGGGCAAGCTCAACGCCGATGGCGTGGTAGTCGCCGATGAAGTACTGGCCAAGCACGACGAGAAATACATGCCGCCGGAAGTGACCAAAGCCCTGAAGGACAGCGGCCAATCCGCGCCAACCCCTGCGAAGGAGGGTTGATCGATGACATCCAGCATTTTCATTCCTGAGTTGGGCCATCTGGCCATGATCCTCGCGCTGTGTTTTGCGCTGGTGCAGGCCGTGGTGCCGTTGCTCGGTGCCTGGCGCGGCGACCGTCTGTGGATGGGGCTCGCCCAACCGGCGGCGTGGGGGCAGTTCGCATTTCTGCTGTTCGCCTTCGGTTGCCTGACCTACGCCTTCATGACCGACGATTTCTCCGTGGCTTACGTCGCGATGAACTCCAACAGCGCGCTGCCGTGGTACTACAAGTTCAGCGCGGTGTGGGGCGCCCACGAAGGGTCGCTGCTGCTGTGGGCGTTGATCCTTGGCGGCTGGACCTTCGCCGTGTCGGTGTTCTCCCGGCAACTGCCGCAAGTGATGCTCGCTCGCGTGCTGGCGGTGATGGGCATGATCAGCACCGGTTTCCTGCTGTTCCTGATCCTCACCTCGAACCCGTTTTCGCGGATCCTGCCGCAGATCCCGGCCGACGGTCGTGACCTCAACCCATTGCTGCAGGACATCGGCCTGATCGTGCATCCGCCGATGCTCTACATGGGCTACGTCGGTTTCTCGGTGGCGTTCGCCTTCGCCATCGCCGCGTTGCTCGGCGGTCGTCTCGATGCCGCGTGGGCACGCTGGTCGCGTCCGTGGACCATCGTCGCCTGGGCCTTCCTCGGCATCGGCATCACCCTCGGTTCGTGGTGGGCTTACTACGAACTCGGCTGGGGTGGCTGGTGGTTCTGGGACCCGGTGGAAAACGCCTCCTTCATGCCATGGCTGGTGGGCACGGCGCTGATTCACTCGCTGGCGGTCACCGAGAAACGTGGCGTGTTCAAGAGCTGGACGGTGTTGCTGGCCATTGCCGCGTTCTCCCTGAGCCTGCTCGGCACCTTCCTCGTGCGTTCCGGCGTGCTGACCTCGGTGCACGCGTTTGCCTCCGATCCTGAGCGCGGCGTGTTCATCCTGATCTTCCTGCTGTTCGTGGTCGGTGGTTCGCTGACCCTGTTCGCATTGCGCGCTCCGGTGGTCAAGAGCCAGGTCGGCTTCAACCTGTGGTCGCGGGAAACCCTGCTGCTGGGCAATAACCTGGTGCTGGTGGTGGCAGCGTCGATGATCCTGCTCGGCACCCTGTATCCGCTGATTCTCGACGCGATCAGCGGCGCCAAGCTGTCGGTCGGCCCGCCGTACTTCAACGCGTTGTTCATTCCGTTGATGGCGCTGTTGATGCTGGTGATGGCGGTCGGCGTGATCGTGCGCTGGAAAGACACCCCGGTGAAATGGCTGGTCAGCATGCTGACCCCGGTGCTGCTGGGCAGCGTTGCGCTGGCGGTGGTAGCCGGCGTCGCCTACGGCGATTTCAACTGGGCCGTCATCGCGACGTTCCTGCTCGCGGCCTGGGTGTTGCTGGCCGGCGTGCGCGACATCTTCGACAAGACCCGCCACAAAGGTCTGATCAAAGGCCTGCCGACCCTGACCCGCAGTTACTGGGGCATGCAGATCGCCCACCTCGGTATCGCCGTCTGTGCGCTGGGCGTGGTGTTGTCGAGCCAGAACAGTGCCGAACGCGACCTGCGTCTGGCACCGGGCGAATCAATGGATCTGGCCGGTTATCAGTTCGTGTTTGAAGGCGCCAAGCACTTCGAAGGCCCGAACTTCACCTCCGACAAGGGCACCGTCCGGGTGATTCGCAACGGTCAGGAAGTCAGCGTGCTGCACCCGGAAAAACGTCTGTACACCGTGCAGAACTCGGTGATGACCGAGGCCGGGATCGACGCCGGTTTCACCCGCGACCTCTACGTCGCCCTGGGCGAACCGCTGGGCGGTGGCGCCTGGGCGGTGCGGGTGCATGTGAAACCGTTTGTGCGCTGGATCTGGTTCGGCGGTCTGCTGACCGGTTTCGGTGGTCTGCTGGCGGCGCTGGATCGGCGTTACCGGGTCAAGGTCAAAGCCCGCGTGCGTGAAGCGCTGGGCATGGAAGGAGCCGCTGCATGAGACGTTGGTTGATGCTGGTGCCATTGGCGATTTTCCTGCTGGTGGCCGTATTCCTTTATCGCGGTCTGTATCTGGATCCGGCGGAGCTGCCGTCGGCGATGATCAACAAGCCGTTCCCGGAGTTTTCGCTGCCGGCGGTGCAGGGCGACAAGACCCTGACCCGCGCCGACATTCTCGGCAAACCGGCACTGGTCAACGTCTGGGGCACCTGGTGCATTTCCTGCCGGGTCGAGCACCCGGTGCTGAACAAACTCGCCGAGCGCGGCGTGGTGATCTACGGGATCAACTACAAGGACACCAACGCCGATGCGCTGAAGTGGCTGGCCGAATTCCACAATCCGTATCAACTGGACATCCGCGACGACGAAGGCTCGCTGGGCCTGAACCTCGGTGTCTACGGTGCGCCGGAAACTTTCTTCATCGACGCCAAGGGCGTCATCCGCGACAAGTACGTCGGCGTAATCGACGAGCAGGTCTGGCGCGAAAAACTGGCGGCCAAGTATCAGGCGCTGGTCGACGAGGCCAAGCCATGAAGCGCTTTTTAGCTGCCATGGTGTTGGGCTTGAGCCTGGCCGGTGTGGCCCACGCCGCCATCGACACCTACGAGTTCGCCAAAGAAGGCGATCGCGAGCGTTTCCGCGAGCTGACCAAGGAACTGCGCTGCCCCAAGTGCCAGAACCAGGACATCGCCGACTCCAATGCACCGATTGCCGCCGACCTGCGCAAAGAGATTTTCCGCATGCTCGGCGAGGGCAAGGACAATCAGCAGATCATCGACTTCATGGTCGATCGCTACGGTGATTTCGTCCGCTACAAACCGGCGCTCAATGCCAAGACCGCGTTGCTCTGGTTCGGCCCGGCCGGCCTGTTGCTGGGTGGCTTCGTGGTGATTGCCGTGATCGTCCGCCGCCGTCGCGGGCAACGCGCCGAGACGCCGCAATCGCTGTCCCCTGAAGAGCGTCAGCGCCTCGACCAACTGTTGGATAAAAACCAAGAATGATTGATTTCTGGCTTGCCGCAGGGCTGTTGCTTCTGGTCGCCCTGAGTTTTCTGCTGATCCCCGTCCTGCGTGAACGTCGCGCCCAGCGTGAAGAGGATCGAACCGCCCTCAACGTCGCGCTGTATCAGGAACGCGTCGCCGAACTGCAATCGCAGCAGGCCGAAGGCGTCCTCGATGCTGCGCAAATGGACAGTGGCCGTGCCGAAGCGGCCCGTGAGTTGCTTGCCGACACTGAAGGTGTGGCGCCGGCGCGGGTTTCGCGTCTGGGCAAGCCGTTGCCGCTGCTGGCAGCCGTGCTGGTGCCGGTGTTGGGACTCGGTCTGTATCTGCATTTTGGCGCGAGCGACAAGGTCGAACTGACCCGCGAGTTCGCCCAGGCGCCGCAGTCGATGGAAGAGATGACCCAGCGTCTGGAGCGCGCAGTTGCCGCACAACCGGATTCGGCTGAAGGCGTGTATTTCCTCGGTCGTACCTACATGGCTCAGGATCGCCCGGCGGACGCGGCGAAGATGTTCGAACGTGCCGTCAATCTCGCCGGTCGCCAGCCGGAACTGCTCGGCCAGTGGGCGCAGGCCCAGTACTTTGCCGACAACAAAAAATGGTCGGACAAGGTTCAGGCCCTGACCGACGAAGCGCTGAAAGCCGATCCGAAGGAAGTCACCAGCCTCGGCCTGTTGGGCATCGCCGCGTTCGAAGGCGAGCGTTATCAGGAAGCCATCGACTACTGGAACCGTCTGCTGGCGCAACTGCCGCCACAGGACAAATCCCGCGAGGCCCTGCAGGGCGGCATCACCCGCGCCACCGAAAAGCTGCAGGCCAGCGGTGGCAAGGTCGCCTCGGCGCCAGCAGCGAAAGCGGCGGCGTTGTTGAAAGTGCGTGTGGATCTGGCCAGCGAGCTCAAAGCCAAGGTGCAACCGGGTGACAGCGTGTTCATTTTTGCCCGCGCCACCTCGGGCCCGCCGGCACCGCTGGCAGCCAAGCGCCTGACCGTCGCCGATCTGCCGGTGACTGTCGAACTGGGCGATGCCGACGCGATGATGCCGCAATTGAAACTGTCGAACTTCCCCGAAGTCCAACTGGTTGCGCGCATCTCCCGTGCCGGTGAGCCGACCGCCGGTGAGTGGGTCGGTCGCAGCGGGCCTCTGGCCAGCAGCACCACCGCGCCGCAGACACTGACCATCGACAGCCCGGACAAATAGCCGGAACCAACAGGAAAGTACCGCCATGAACGCCATCGCCCGAATCACAGTCCTCACACTGGCCCTGGGCTTGAGCGCATGTGCGGTGCAACGACCGGAGCCGACCACCAGGCTGCCGCCTATCCCGCCGTCACAACCCAGCCCGACCCCGTCGACCAGCCCGACGCCGAGCAAGCCCGGCATCCCGGCCAAACCCGCCAAACCTGTCCCGCGCACCTCCGCCAGCTTCGCCCCGCCCCCTGGCGGCAACAGCCACTGGGACCAGAAACTGGGCGTTTACGTGCTCGACGACCAGACCAACACCTTCTACCGTCAGCGCACCTACTACCGCTGGAACAACGGCTGGAGCCGCTCGATCAGCCCCAACGGCCCGTGGGAAGAAACCAACATCCACGGCGTACCGGCGGGACTGGGCAAGCAGTTCGGGGAGTAATGAAAAACGGCGATCTCAGGATCGCCGTTTTGCTGTCTGGGGTGATGAGCAATGCCTCACTCGTATCCTGTCATCAACGCCTGAGCTTGCTTTGCGAGAAGCGCCAATGCCAGCTCGCTGGGGCAGTGCATCAATCACATGCTGCAAAACAACCGAACGTCGTGCTGCGAATTTCTGTGCTTGAGTAAAGATAACTCTAGGGTTACTTTTGTTAAGCCGAAGCAAGGAGGCGGTTGGTGCAGAGCAGGTTATTGATCAAGGAGCTGGAGGAGGCAGGCTGGACGCTGGACCGGATAACCGGCAGCCACCACATCTTCACGCACCGTTACAACCCATACACGATTCCCGTCCCGCATCCGAAAAAGGATTTGCCGGTCGGGACGGTCAAGAGCATCAGGAGGCGTGCCGGGTTGTACAACCCGCCAGCCAGTTACAGAGGAGATCCGTAATGCAATACCCAATCTGCATCGAATGGGGTGACGAGAACACCGCCATCGGGATTCAGATCCCCGATATTCCCGGCGCGATTACTGCCGGAGATACGTTTGAGGATGCCTACAACGCGGCCGTCGAGATTGCCCACATCATGCTGCAGGAGATTGCGGCCGATGGCGACTCGATTCCGATGCCGACTTCGGCGGCCACCCATCGCAACAACCCGGAGTTTGCCGACATGGGCTGGGGCATGCTCGAGCTGGACATCTCGCCGTACATGGGCAAGACCGAAAAGGTCAATGTGACGTTGCCGGGCTATGTCATCCAGCGCATTGACCGCTACGTGCGTGAACACAATGTCAAAAGCCGCTCCTCTTTTCTGGCGGATGCCGCCATGGAAAAACTGGTCCGGCATTGAGCCTCGAGCACTGTCGGATCAGCGATCCGGCAGTGCTTTTCAGAGTCTAGGCCGTTGCCAGAACAGGCTTCTGCGAAGCACTCAAAAACCGCACAAGCGCCAGCAGCGGGAACGCGCTGCCAACAATCACGATCCACAACCAGCCGCCATGCTCGTACACCGCACTCGCCACTGACGAGCCGAAGGCGCCGCCGACGAAGATGCTGGTCATGTACAGCGCGTTGAGGCGGCCGCGGCTTTTGGCGTCGAGGGAGTAGACCGCGCGCTGGCCGAGCACCATGTTCATCTGCACGCAGAAATCGAGCACCACGCCGGTCACGGCCAGGCCGATCACGCTGTAGGCCGGGTGGATGAAGGCGGGCAGGAAGCTCAGGCTGGCGAACAGCATGGCCAGCAACGAAGCGATGCGGGTGTGGCCGGCGTCGGCCAGGCGTCCGCTGATCGGGGCGGCGATGGCACCGATGGCGCCGACCAGGGCGAAGATCGCGATTTCACTCTGGGACAGGCCATGGTTGCGCGCCAGTTCCAGCGGTACGGCGGTCCAGAACAGGCTGAAGGTGGCGAACATGCAAGCCTGATAAAACGCCCGCTGACGCAGCACCGGTTGTTTGCGCAGCAGCGTCCACAACGAACCCAGCAACTGGCCGTAGGAGGCGCTGTGATCCGGCTGGCGCTTGGGCACAGTCAGCGCCAGAACCACGCTGATCGCTGCCATCAAGGCTGCGGCGATCATGAACATCGCCCGCCAGCCGAGATGGTCGGCGACCACGCTCGACACTGGCCGCGCCAGCAGAATCCCCAGCAGCAAACCGCCCATGATCCCGCCGACCACCCGGCCACGGGATTCTTCCGGCGCCAGATGAGCCGCCAATGGAATCAACACCTGCACCGACACCGAGCTGAACCCCACCAGCAACGAAATCAGCAGGAACACATTCGGTTGATCGGTAAACGCCGCACCCAGCAGGCTGGCAATTGCCACCACGGTGGTGATGATCATCAACCGGCGGTTTTCCAGCAGGTCCGCCAGCGGCACCAGGAAGAACAGGCCCAGCGCATAGCCGATCTGGGTCAGCGACACGATGAAGCTGGCCATGGTGTCGGTCAGGCCGATGTCTGGCGCGATGAGGCCGATGATCGGCTGGGCGTAGTAGATGTTGGCAACGATGGCGCCGCAGCAGAAAGCGAACAGCAGCACCATGCCTCGGGTCATTGTGTGAGTTGTGGCGGTCATAGGGTTTCTCGATCCAGCGAAAAGGAATGCGGTGAGGCTAAGGGACGGGCCGAGCCGGCAGTAGAGGCTTCTGATCGATATCAGTTATTCCGTTGCGGAACAGGTGGCGCCGAACAATCCATTGTTCATCGGCGAACCTTGCGTCCGACCGTTGAGCGTCGATGATACATTCACTTACATCTTGTTCGATAGCGTGCTTATGTTGTGACCGGGTTTCAGCATTCATCAACGGAGGATTGCGATGTTTCGTCAGTTGCTTCGCCACACCACAACGATTGCCCTGATCAGTCTGCTCGGCGCCACGGCCGTGCAGGCCGCCGAAGCGCCCGGCATGCGCATGGGCGTGCGCGGCGAGATCACCGGGGTCAGCCCCGACTCGCTCAAGGTTCACGTCAACAGCGGTGAAAACGTCGTGATCCAGTTGACCCCGGACACCAAGGTCCGCGCGGTCACCCTGGCCAACATCGAAGACATCAAGCCCGGCAGCTACATCGGCTCGGCCGCCATTCCCCAAGAGGATGGCACGCTCAAGGCGCTGGAGGTTCACGTGTTCCCGCCAGAGCTGGCCGGCAGCGGCGACGGTCATCGGCCGTTCGACCTGGCCAAGGGCAGCAGCATGACCAACGGCAGCGTCGGCGATTTGGTGGTGAGCAACGGCCGGGTGCTGACCGTCAACTACAAGGGCGGCCAGCAGAAGATCCTGGTGCCGGAGGACGTGCCGATCGTCAACCTGACGCCGGGTGATCGCAGCCTGCTCAAGGTCGGGGTGAAGATCGTCACCTTCGTGACCCAGAGCGCGGATGGCACGCTGACTGCGCAATCGATCTCGGCGGGCAAGGATGGCGTCAAGCCGCCGATGTAGCCGGCCACAAAAAAGGCGACCTCTGCAGGTCGCCTTTTTCATGTCAGCTCAAGCCTTACTGGCCGCTGTAGATCTGGTCGAAGATCCCGCCATCGTTGAAGTGGGTCTTCTGCACGGTGCGCCAGTCGCCGAAGGTCTTCTCGACCGACAGGAAGTCGACTTTCGGGAAACGGTCGGTGTACTTGGCCAGCACCGCCGGGTCACGTGGACGCAGGTAGTTGGCGGCCGCGATTTCCTGACCTTCCGGCGACCACAGGAACTTCAGGTATTCCTCGGCAGCGGCGCGGGATCCTTTCTTCTCGACCACTTTGTCGACCACCGACACTGGCGGCTCGGCTTCGGCGGAGACGCTCGGGTAGATGACTTCGAACTGGTCGCGGCCGAACTCGCGGGCGATCATTTCGGCTTCGTTTTCGAAGGTCACCAGCACGTCGCCGATCTGGTTGGTCATGAACGTGGTGGTCGCGGCGCGGCCACCGGTATCCAGCACCGGTGCCTGTTTGAACAGCTTGCCGACGAAGTCCTTGGCCTTGTTCTCGTCACCGCCGTTTTTCAGCACGTAGCCCCAGGCCGACAGGTAGGTGTAGCGGCCGTTGCCCGAGGTTTTCGGGTTCGGCACGATCACTTGCACGCCTTCCTTGAGCAGGTCCGGCCAGTCTTTCAGGGCTTTCGGGTTGCCTTTGCGCACGATGAACACGGTGGCCGAGGTGAATGGCGCACTGTTGTTCGGCAGGCGGGTGACCCAGTCCTTCGGCACCAGTTGGCCGTTATCGGCCAGGGCGTTGATGTCGGTGGCCATGTTCATGGTGATCACGTCAGCCGGCAAACCGTCGATCACGGAGCGAGCCTGTTTGCTCGAACCACCGAAAGACATCTGCACGGTGATGGCTTCCTTGTGTTCGGCCTGCCAGTGTTTCTGGAACGCAGTGTTGTAGTCCTTGTAGAAATCGCGCATCACGTCGTAGGACACGTTGAGCAGGGTCGGTGCAGCCTGAGCCACGCTGCCGAAGGCAAGACCAGCGGCGAGAAGTGAGGCGCCAAAGAGTTTTTTCACTGCGCATTCCTTGTTCTGTAGGGGGTGTTTTTTACAAAGATGAGGCCATTTGCCAGCGACTATAGCGGGGCACGCATAGTCGTTTAAAGATTAAAAAGAACTTTGCTTATTCCATCTTCTTGAATAACTGATTGCCGCATCGCGAACAAAAGGCGGCGCCGCTTTCATGGCTCTTTTTCTGGCAAACCGGGCAGTCGTGTTGCAACTGTTCACCACGCATCGCATTGGCCAGTTCGGCGGTGAAGATTCCGGTGGGTACCGCGATGATCGAGTAACCAGTGATCATCACCAGCGACGAAATCACCTGGCCCAATGGAGTCTTCGGCACGATGTCGCCGAAGCCGACGGTGGTCAGGGTCACGATAGCCCAATAGATGCCCTTGGGAATGCTGGTGAAGCCGTGTTCCGGGCCTTCGATCACGTACATCAACGTACCGAACACCGTTACCAGTGTGCAGACGCTCACCAGAAACACCACGATCTTCTGCTTGCTGCCACGCAGCGCCGACATCAGGTAGTTGGCTTGCTTGAGGTACGGACTGAGTTTGAGGACGCGGAAAATTCGCAGCATCCGGATGATCCGGATAATCAACAGGTACTGCGCATCGCTGTAGTACAGCGCGAGAATGCCCGGCACGATCGCCAGCAGATCCACCAATCCATAAAAACTGAAGGCATAGCGCAGCGGTTTGGGCGAGCAGTACAGACGCAGAATGTACTCGCCGGCAAAGATGATGGTGAACCCCCACTCGATATACGCCAGCACATCGGCGTAATTGCGGTGAACGCTGTCGATGCTGTCGAGCATCACGATCACCAGGCTGGCCAGAATGATCAGCAGCAGAATGCCGTCGAAACGTCGCCCGGCGGGGGTGTCGCTCTGGAAAATCATGACGTAAAGCTGTTCACGCCAGTGCTGGTTACTGTCCATGGATCACGCCTGAATCAAAGATCAGCGCAGCCTAGGTTGATTCTCCCCGTGAGCGCAAGGCGCGCCGTTGATCTGCGGTTGCTGCATCAGGCGAATGCCGGTGCGCAGCAGCCAGCAGGCGAGAATGAACGGTGCCGTGAGGGTTGCCAGACCCAAGGCACTGAACAGCGGCGTCAGCAGCAGCGCCAGGCCGATGCCGAACAGCGGCAGCCACGGTTGCTGGCGCTGGGCGCTGAAGGCGAGGGCGGCGAGCACCGCGTTGTAGCCACCCAACCCCAGCAACGCGACCTGGCTGTCGTGGTGCAACAGACTGGAACCCAGACCGATTACCGAAGCCAGCAGCGCCCAGGCAAAGGCCCGGCGATCGGCGATCAGCAAACCGGCGGCGATCAATCCACCGGCCAACGGATGGTCGAGGAACATCACCTGACCGAAGCCTTTCAGGGCGGCACCGAGCAGGTTCACGATGTTCAGCTCAAGTGCCGGAGCCGGCGTCGAAGGCTCGGCGAAACACAGGAACACCCAGCTCAACAATACGAACGGTGCAGTGTAGACGGGCAGGTACTCGGTGAGGCGTGCGCGCTTGAGCCATTGCTGCGTGATCATCGCGCTCAGACCGCCGGCCGCCAGAATCAGCGGCGGCAGCATCGGCGACCAGGGGAAATACAGGCTCAGCAACAGACCGACCAGCACGCCGTTGTAGCTGAACAGTCCGGCCTGGCGATCCGCCTTGGCGTAGTTGCGCCGTTGCGCGGTGAGCAAACCGGCGACCGCGCCCAGCAGCGCGCCGGCGAACAGCACCGGCGCGGTAAATAAAATGGCCAGAAGGCACAGGAGTCCACACAGCGGATGGCGCTGGAGGAAGATTTGACTGAAGCCGTTGAGCAAGGCCTCGGCCCAGTCAGGGCAGTGGGTGTTGAAATGATTGGCAGGCATGTCTGGAGAATCTGGGCAGTGGGAAAATCAAAAGGTCTTGCTTGAAGCGGTGGCGAGGAGCTCGTGCCCGGTGAATGCGGTGTCTCTTGTGGAAACCGTCATGCCGGGCGGCGGGAGCACGCTCCCTCGCCACACAGGTGTTGCTTAAATCAATGTTTCGATCCGCAGCGAATTGGTCGACCCCGGCTGCCCGAACGGCACACCCGCGGTGATCAGCAACGTATCGCCACGCTCGGCCATTCCTTGAGCCTGAGCGATTTCCAGCGCGGTCGAGCACACCTCATCCACCTGACGCAGGCGATCATTGACCACCGAATGAATGCCCCACGCCACGCTCAACCGGCGGGCGGTCTGCAGGTTCGGCGTCAGGTTGAGGATCGGCGCTTTCGGCCGCTCCCGCGCTGCACGCAGACTCGATGCGCCGGACTCGCTGTAATTGACCAGCACCGCCACCGGCAGCACGTTGCTGATCCGGCGGATCGCGCAGCTGATTGCATCGGACACGGTCGCTTCGGCTTTCGGCCGGCTGACGTCGAGTTGGGTCTGGTAGTCCGGACCGTTTTCCACCTGGCGGATGATCTTGCTCATCATCTGCACGGCTTCCAGCGGATACTCGCCGGATGCGGTTTCGGCCGACAGCATCACCGCATCGGCGCCTTCGGCTACGGCGTTGGCGACGTCGGTGACTTCAGCGCGGGTCGGCGCCGGCGAGAAGCGCATCGACTCGAGCATCTGCGTCGCCACCACCACCGGTTTGCCGAGCTGGCGGCACGTGGTGATGATGTTTTTCTGGATCTGCGGCACGCTCTCGGCCGGCACTTCCACGCCCAGGTCGCCGCGAGCCACCATGATCGCGTCGCTCAGTTCGGCGATCTCGCGCAGTTGCTCGACGGCCGACGGCTTCTCGATTTTCGCCATCAGGAACGCCTTGTCGCCGATCAGTTCGCGGGCCTCGATGATGTCTTGCGGGCGCTGCACGAACGACAGCGCGACCCAGTCCACACCCAGCTCCAGACCGAAGCTCAGGTCGCGACGATCCTTGGTGGTCAACGGGCTCAGGTCGAGCACCGCTTGCGGCACGTTCACGCCTTTGCGGTCCGACAGTTCGCCGCCGTTGAGCACGGTGGTGTCGATCGCGTCGGAGTATTTGGTGACGACGCGCAGACGCAGTTTGCCGTCATCGAGCAGCAGATCCATCCCGGCTTCCAGCGCGGCGATGATCTCCGGATGCGGCAGGTTAACCCGGCGTTCGTCGCCCGGTGTTGCGTCCAGATCGAGGCGGAAGGCCTGACCGCGATGCAACTGAACCTTGCCGTCAGCGAACTTGCCGACCCGCAGTTTCGGCCCTTGCAGGTCCATCAGGATCCCGAGCGGGTAGTTGAGCTGGCGCTCGACTTCGCGGATCCACTGATAGCGCTTGGCGTGGTCGGCGTGATCGCCGTGGCTGAAGTTGAGGCGGAAGATATTGACCCCGGCCTCGACCAGCTCGCGGATGTCTTCGATGCCGTCGACGGCAGGCCCGAGGGTGGCGAGGATTTTGACCTTTTTATCAGGCGTCATGATTTAGAGCTCTCGAGGATCAGGATGGCGCGGAAGTCGTTGACGTTGGTGCGGGTCGGCTCGGTGACGATCAGCGCATCGAGCGCCTCGAAGTAGCCGTAGCCGTTGTTGTTATCCAGCTCGTCGCTGGCGCTCAGGCCCAGGGCGGCGGCGCGGGCGTAGCTGTCCGGGGTCATGATCGCGCCGGCGTTGTCTTCCGAGCCGTCGATGCCGTCGGTGTCACCGGCCAGCGCATAAACGCCGGGCTGGCCCTTGAGGCTGTCGGTGAGGCTGAGGAGGAATTCGGCGTTGCGGCCGCCACGGCCATTGCCGCGCACGGTCACGGTGGTTTCGCCGCCGGAGAGAATCACGCACGGCGCTGCCAGCGGCTGGCCGTGATGAATGATCTGGCGCGCGATGCCGGCGTGGACTTTCGCCACTTCGCGGGATTCGCCTTCCAGGTCGCCGAGGATCAGCGTGCTGAAACCGGCCTGACGGCATTTCACTGCCGCGGCATCCAGCGATTGCTGAGGGCGGGCGATCAACTGGAAGTGACTGCGGGCCAGGCTCGGATCACCGGGTTTGACGGTTTCCGATTCCGGGCTCTGCAGCCAGCTGCGCACGGAGGCCGGAATCTCGATGCCGTAACGTTTGATGATCGCCAGCGCTTCGGCGCTGGTGCTCGGGTCGGCCACGGTCGGGCCGGAGGCGATGACCGTGGCGAGGTCGCCCGGTACATCGGAAATCGCGTAGGTATAAACAGTCGCCGGCCAGCAGGCCTTGCCCAGGCGTCCGCCCTTGATCGCCGAGAGGTGCTTGCGCACACAGTTCATCTCGCCGATGGTCGCGCCGGATTTGAGCAGGGCCTTGTTGATCGACTGCTTGTCGGCCAGGGTGATGCCTTCGGCCGGCAGCGCCAGCAGGGCAGAGCCGCCGCCGGACAACAGGAAGATCACGCGGTCGTCTTCGGTCAGGTTGCTGACCAGTTCCAGCACGCGTTTGGCCACGGCCAGACCGGCAGCATCCGGCACCGGGTGCGCGGCTTCGACCACTTCGATTTTTTCGCACGGGGCGCCGTGACCGTAGCGGGTCACCACAAGACCCGAGACTTCACCTTCCCAGCAGCGCTCGACCACTTGCGCCATGGCAGCGGCAGCCTTGCCGGCGCCGATGACGATCACGCGACCTGTGCGATCGGCCGGCAGATGCGCTTCGAGGACCTGGTTCGGATGGGCCGCGTCGATGGCTGTGGCAAACAGCTCGCGCAGCAGTTGTTGCGGATCGACCGACATGGCGGGCTCCCAATCTTATTGTTCTTGGTTAGTGCAGGTGATCGTTCCCACGCTCTGCGTGGGAATGCTTCAATGGACGCTCTACGTCCGCTTCGGCAGGGACGCGGAGCGTCCCGGGCTGCATTCCCACGCAGACGGTTCGACGCCTCGACGTGGGAACGAGCGACGGGGCAGGGCTTACTTCTTGTCGCGAATCGAGAAGTTGGCCATGTGTTCCAGGCCCTTGATCAGCGCCGAGTGGTCCCAGTTGCTGCCACCGATGGCCGCGCAGGTGCTGAACACTTGCTGGGCGTTGGCGGTGTTCGGCAGGTTGATGTTCAGCTCCTTGGCGCCTTGCAGGGCCAGGTTCAGGTCCTTCTGGTGCAGGCTGATGCGGAAGCCCGGATCGAAGGTGCCTTTGATCATGCGCTCGCCGTGCACTTCGAGGATCTTCGAGGAGGCGAAACCGCCCATCAGCGCTTCACGCACCTTGGCCGGATCGGCACCGTTTTTCGAAGCGAACAGCAGGGCTTCGGCGACGGCCTGAATGTTCAGGGCAACGATGATCTGGTTCGCCACCTTGGCGGTCTGACCGTCGCCATTGCCACCGACCAGGGTGATGTTCTTGCCCATGGCCTGGAACAGCGGCAGTGCGCGTTCGAAGGCATCGGCGTCGCCACCGACCATGATGCTCAGGGTTGCGGCCTTGGCACCGACTTCACCACCGGACACCGGGGCGTCGAGGTATTGCGCGCCTTTCTCGTTGATCTTCGCAGCGAAAGCCTTGGTGGCGGTCGGCGAGATCGAGCTCATGTCGATCACGACCTTGCCTTTGCCGATGCCGGCAGCGACGCCGTCGGCGCGGAACAGCACGTCATCGACCTGCGGGGTATCCGGCACCATGACGATGATGAATTCAGCTTCCTGGGCCACTTCGCGTGGGTTGGCCAGAGCGACGGCGCCAGCGGCGACCAGGTCGGCAGGGGCGGCGTCGTGGTGCGCCGACAGGAACAGGCTGTGACCGGCTTTCTGCAGGTTCGCCGCCATTGGGTGGCCCATGATGCCGGTGCCGATGAATCCGATTTTAGCCATGAGAAAATCCTCTTGTTTTTGTCTTGCTCAAGCAAATAGGGGTCAGATCGCGTTGTGGCTCTTCAGCCAGCCGAGGCCCGCTTCAGTGGTGGTCAGCGGTTTGTACTCGCAGCCGACCCAGCCCTGATAACCGATGCGATCGAGGTGTTCGAACAGGAAGCGGTAGTTGATCTCGCCGGTGCCCGGCTCGTTGCGGCCCGGGTTGTCGGCCAGCTGCACATGGTTGATCTCGGCCAGGTGCGATTGCAGGGTGCGGGCCAGATCGCCTTCCATGATTTGCATGTGATAGATGTCGTATTGCAGGAACAGGTTGGCGCTGCCGACCTGCTCGCGAATCGACAGGGCCTGCGCCGTGTTGTTCAGGTAGAAGCCCGGGATGTCGCGGGTGTTGATCGCTTCCATCACCAGTTTGATGCCGACGGCTTGCAGCTTGTCGGCGGCGTACTTGAGGTTGGCGACGAAGGTCTTTTCAACAGTGGCATCGTCCACGCCCTGCGGACGGATACCGGCCAGGCAGTTGACCTGGGTGTTGCCCAGAACCTGTGCGTAAGCGATGGCCAGATCGACCCCGGCGCGGAACTCTTCGACCCGGTCCGGCAGGCACGCGATACCGCGCTCGCCCTTGGCCCAGTCACCGGCCGGCAGGTTGAACAGCACTTGGGTCAGACCGTTGGCGTCGAGTTTGGCCTTGATTTCGGCAGAGCTGAAATCGTACGGGAACAGGTACTCGACACCGCTGAAGCCAGCCTTGGCGGCGGCGTCGAAACGGGCAAGGAAATCCTGTTCGGTGAACAGCATGGACAGGTTGGCTGCGAAACGCGGCATGGTGGTCTCCCGTTCTAAATTCTCGTTCCCACGCTCTGCGTGGGAATGCCTCTATGGACGCTCTGCGTCCGCTTTGGGACGCGGAGCGTCCCCGGCTGCATTCCCACGCAGACGGTTCGACGCCTCGACGTGGGAACGATCAAGCAAAAGCAATCAGTCGAGCAACGAAATCGCGGTAGGCGCATCGTTGCCGACCAGCGCCAGGTCTTCGAATTCGTTGACGGCGTTGATCTCGGTCCCCATGGAGATGTTGGTCACACGCTCCAGAATGATCTCGACGATCACCGGCACCTTGAACTCTTCGATCAGCTCTTCGGCCTTGCGCAGGGCAGGGGCGATGTCAGCCGGTTCGAACACACGCAGTGCCTTGCAGCCCAGGCCTTCGGCGACTGCGACGTGGTCGACACCATAACCGTTGAGTTCCGGCGCGTTCAGGTTATCGAAGGACAGCTGCACGCAGTAGTCCATATCGAACCCGCGCTGGGCCTGACGGATCAGACCCAGGTACGAGTTGTTCACCACGACGTGGATGTACGGCAGTTTGAACTGAGCGCCGACCGCCAGTTCTTCGATCATGAACTGGAAGTCATAGTCCCCCGACAGGGCCACGACTTTACGGTTCGGATCGGCCTTCACCACGCCCAGCGCTGCCGGAATGGTCCAGCCCAACGGGCCGGCCTGGCCGCAGTTGATCCAGTGACGCGGCTTGTAGACGTGCAGGAACTGCGCGCCGGCAATCTGCGACAGACCAATGGTGCTGACGTAGCAGGTGTCCTTGCCGAACACCTGGTTCATTTCCTCGTAAACGCGCTGCGGCTTGACCGGCACGTTGTCGAAATGGGTCTTGCGGTGCAGGCTGGCCTTGCGCTGCTGGCAATCCTGCAGCCAGGCAGAGCGGTTCTTCAGTTTGCCGGCGGCTTGCCATTCACGGGCGACTTCGATGAACACGGTCAGCGCGGCAGCGGCGTCGGAAACGATGCCCAGGTCCGGGGTGAACACGCGGCCGATCTGGGTCGGTTCAATGTCGACGTGAATGAACTTGCGGCCTTCGGTGTAAACGTCGACCGAACCGGTGTGACGGTTGGCCCAGCGGTTGCCGACGCCCAGTACCACGTCGGATTTCAGCATCGTGGCGTTGCCGTAGCGGTGCGAAGTCTGCAGACCGACCATGCCGACCATCAGCGGGTGATCGTCCGGAATGGTGCCCCAGCCCATCAGGGTCGGGATCACTGGAATGCCGGTCAGCTCGGCGAACTCGACCAGCAGTTCGCTGGCGTCGGCGTTGATGATGCCGCCGCCGGCGACCAGCAATGGACGTTCGGCCTGGTCCAGCATCGCCAGGGCTTTTTCGACTTGCACGCGTGTGGCGCTCGGCTTGGCCAGCGGCAGTGGCTGGTAGGCGTCGATGTCGAATTCGATTTCAGCCATCTGCACATCGAACGGCAGGTCGATCAGCACCGGGCCTGGACGGCCGGAGCGCATTTCGTAGAAGGCTTTCTGGAAGGCGTAAGGCACCTGGCCCGGCTCCAGAACGGTGGTCGCCCACTTGGTCACCGGCTTGACGATGCTGGTGATGTCGACGGCCTGGAAGTCTTCCTTGTGCATACGGGCGCGGGGGGCTTGCCCGGTGATGCAGAGGATCGGGATCGAGTCCGCGGAGGCGCTGTACAGACCGGTGACCATGTCGGTACCGGCCGGGCCGGAAGTACCGATGCACACGCCGATGTTGCCGGCCTTGGTGCGGGTGTAGCCCTCGGCCATGTGCGAGGCGCCTTCAACGTGGCGAGCGAGGACGTGATCGATGCCACCGACTTTCTGCAGGGCGGAGTACAGCGGATTGATTGCAGCGCCTGGAATGCCAAAAGCGGTATCAACCCCTTCACGGCGCATCACCAGAACGGCGGCTTCGATTGCTCTCATTTTGCTCATGGTTTTGTGCCTCTTTACGTTTTGTAATTGTATACAAGTGGCTTTGCGCAGAGTGTATTCACGGCGGACGGCGCAGGTCAATCCATTTTCTCAAGCGCCTGTTTCATTCGTCGGAAGCCCGTTCTGCTGTGGCTTTTCGTCGCATGAGGCGCTTTTCGAGAATTATTGTATACAAAAAAATAATTCATTGTGTTCTATTTGTTGCATCGGGCTGCGGCAGAAAAGCGCAGCCCAACGACTTTCCCAATAACAAAATGAGGACGGCACCATGAGCGCTTTAACCTTGAAAGTCGCAGTCAAGCTGGTCAACGAAGCCATCAATGCAGGGCGGGCCATCTCCGCCGCGCCGCTGACCATCGCGGTACTGGATACCGGCGGCCATCTGGTCACCTTGCAACGCGAAGACGGCGCCAGCCTGCTGCGCCCGAACATCGCCATCGGCAAAGCCTGGGGCGCCATCGCCCTGGGCAAGGGCTCACGCCTGCTGGCGCTGGACGCGCAACAACGTCCGGCGTTCATCGCCGCACTTAACAGCATGGGGCAGGGCAGCGTCGTGCCGGCACCGGGTGGTGTGCTGATTCGTGATCAGGCGGGAAACGTGCTGGGTGCGATCGGCATCAGCGGCGATCTGTCGGACATCGATGAGCAGGTCGCAATCAAGGCCGTGGAGGCCCTGGACCTGCGGGCGGATGCGGGGGTGGCAGCCTGAGTGGCTAAAACCGGATAGTCGCTGAAACGCGCAAGCCCGCCCTCACAGGATGATGTGAGGGCGGGCTTGTTTGTGTCTGGAGGTGCGGACTTCAGTCCGGCTCGCAGCCCTTGAGCACCAACCGGATGATGGTTTGTGCTGCCGCTTCATAGTCGGCTTCGTCGAGCTTGTCCTTGCCGGTGACGGCGGAGATCTGCCAGTCGAAGTCGGCGTAGGTCTGGGTTGCGGCCCAGATGCTGAACATCAGGTGGTTGGGGTCGATCGGGGCGATCTGGCCGCGGTCGATCCAGGTCTGGATGCAGTCGATGTTGTGCTTGGCCTGGCCGTTGAGCTGCTCGACCAGGTCGGCGCTCAGGTGCGGGGCGCCGTGCATGATTTCGCTGGCGAACACCTTGGAGGCGAAAGGCAGGTCGCGGGAGATGCGGATCTTCGAGCGGATGTAGCCGCTCAGCACTTCGCTCGGTACGCCGTCCGGGTTGAACGGGGTCGAGGCCTGCAGGATCGGCACGATGATACTTTCCAGCACCTCGCGGTAGAGGTTTTCCTTGGACTTGAAGTAGTAATAGACGTTGGGCTTGGGCAGTCCTGCCTTGGCGGCGATGTCGCTGGTTTTGGTGGCAGCGAAGCCCTTGTCGGCAAACTCTTCACTGGCTGCACGCAGGATCAGTTCTTTGTTGCGCTCGCGGATTGTGCTCATAAACCCGGTGGTTCCTTGCCTGTTCTGGCGGTTGCGCATGGTAGCACCGGCCTCGCGCGGCGCTCAACAATGCCCCGTGTGGCCTGCAGTCGCGGTATGCTGCGCGGCATTATTCACATAAGGAAACAAGATTCATGGCAGGAAGCAGTTTGCTGGTGCTGATCGACGACATCGCCACCGTTCTGGACGACGTTGCGTTGATGACCAAAATGGCTGCCAAGAAGACCGCCGGCGTGCTCGGCGACGACTTGGCGCTCAACGCCCAGCAGGTCTCCGGCGTACGCGCGGAGCGGGAAATTCCCGTCGTTTGGGCGGTGGCCAAGGGCTCGTTCGTCAACAAACTGATTCTGGTGCCGTCGGCGCTGGCGATCAGTGCGTTCGTGCCGTGGCTGGTGACGCCGCTGCTGATGGTCGGTGGCGCCTACCTGTGTTTCGAGGGTTTCGAAAAGCTCGCGCACAAGTTCCTGCACAGCAAGGCCGAAGACGAGGCCGAGCATGCGCAACTGGTTGACGCCGTGGCCGATCCGGCCACCGATCTGGTGGCGTACGAGAAAGACAAGATCAAGGGCGCGATCCGCACCGACTTCATCCTCTCGGCGGAAATCATCGCCATCACCCTCGGTACCGTGGCCGATGCTTCGCTGACCCAGCAAGTGATCGTGATGTCGGGCATCGCCATTGTCATGACCGTGGGCGTTTACGGCCTGGTGGCCGGTATCGTCAAACTCGATGACCTCGGTCTGTGGCTGACTCAGAAGCCCGGCCAGATGGCCAAAAGTATCGGCAACGGCATCCTGCGCGCCGCGCCCTACATGATGAAAAGCCTGTCGGTGATCGGCACCGCAGCGATGTTCCTGGTCGGTGGCGGCATCCTGACCCACGGCGTGCCGGTGGTGCATCACTGGATCGAAAGCGTCGGCGCAGCGGCCGGTGGCGCCGGGTTTGTGGTGCCGATGCTGTTGAACGGCGTGGCGGGGATCATCGCGGGTGCGGTGGTGCTGGCGGGCGTGTCCGTGATCGGCAAAGTCTGGAAAGCGCTGAAGGGTTGAATCCTGAGGCAAACAAAAAGGCCATTCGACTCGCATCGAATGGCCTTTTTTGTGGCCGGCGTTTTTACTCGGCGATCTGCAACTTGCGCGACTCGGTGTAGACGTAGCGCACCTTCTCGTACTCGAACGGTGAGTTCAGCTGACCGTAGCGGAAGCTGGTCTGGTAACGCTTGTCGACGCCACGCAGTACCCACACTTCCGGATGGTTGGAGCTGACTTCCGAGACGTTGAGGAAGTTGATCGCAGACTCGGCGGTGTAGTCCACGGCCAGACCTGCAGTATCACGCAGATTCGACGGGCCGAGGATCGGCAGCACGAAGTAGGCGCCGCCCGGTACGCCGTAGAAGCCCAGGGTCTGGCCGAAGTCTTCGTTCTGACGCGGCAGGCCCATGGCGGTGGCCGGATCCCAGAGCCCGGCGATGCCGATGGTGGTGTTGAGCAGCAGGCGCGCGGTGGTTTCCATCGAGCGCTTGCCCTTGAACTGCAACAGGCTGTTGACCAGGTTCGGCACGTCGCCAATGTTGTTGAAGAAGTTGCTCACGCCGGTGCGCACGAAGCTCGGAGTGATGTAGCGATAGCCATCGACCACCGGCAGGAACACCCATTGGTCAAAGCGGTAGTTGAAGTGGTAGACGCGGCGGTTCCACTCTTCCAGCGGGTCGTAGACGTTCAGCGCGTTGAGGGTCGAGCGCTCGAACTCGCGCTGATCCAGCCCCGGGTTGAACTTGAGTTTGGACAGCGGCTCCTTGAAGCCGTCGCTGTCGATGACCACCGGTGCATTGGCTTTGCTGTTGTCGGCCTGGGCCATACCTGCACTGAGGAGCGCTGCAATCAGCAGAAGATATTTAGCCACGGAAGAACTCCAGCATGGCGTCGCTGTTGACGCGGTAGTTAAGGTTGCCGCAATGGCCGCCCAGCGGGTAAACGGTCAGGCGATCGCCGAAGGTCTTGCGCAGGAAACCGAGGTCGCCCGGGCCGAGGATCACGTCATCGGCGTTGTGCATGACGGCGATTTTCGGGCTGTCGTGCAGGTAATCCTTCAGGGCGTAGAGGCTCACCTGATCGATCAGCTGCAGCAGGCTGCCGCCGTCGGTGCGGGCGCGCCACATCGGAATCACCTGTTCGGTGAGGTAGCAGTCGAAGTCGCATTGCAGCGCACGCTTGAGGAACGGCGTGAGGCTGGTGCCTTCGGTGATCGGGAATTTCGGCGGGGTGATCAGGCCGCGACGGTTGATCAGGTCCGAAGTGAACGCGATATCGGCCGCCGAGAAGCGGAACGAAGTGCCGATCAGCATAGCCATCTGCTCGTTGCTCAGGTGCTGCTTGGACTGCTGGAAGTCGTAGAGCAGCGCATCGTTGAGGTCGATGTAACCCTTCTGCTGGAAGTAACGGGTCAGTTTGCTCAGCACCAGTTCATAGAAGGTGGTGCTGTTGTTGATGCCCTTGACCTCGGTCTGCACCAGCTTGTCGAGGTTGGTGATCGAGGTGTAGAGGTTGACCGGCGGATTGAGCAGCAGGACTTTCTTGAAGTTGAAGCTGCGGCGGGTTTCATCCAGGTGGGCAACGAACGCCGCGTCCAGCGCGCCGAGGCTGTAGCCGCTGAGGTAATAGTCGGTGACCGGCAGTTTCGGGTTCTGCGCCCGCACGGCCTGCATCACCCGGTACATGTCTTCGGCGTCTTCCTTGGTCACGCCGGGGGTGGCGAAACGCGAGGCGGCGCTCATGAAGTCGAAGCTGGTCGGCGAAGACAGCTGCACCACGTGGTAGCCGGCCTTGTAATAAAGCTTCTTCAGGTATTCGTTGAGCGTGCTGTCGTAGCGCGCGCCGGTGCCGGCGATCAGGAAGATCAGCGGCGCGGCCTTGTCCTGGGTGGCGATGCGGTAGGTGAGTTTTTTCACCGGCCAGAAATTGTCCGGCAGGATGAATTCGCGCTCGGGGCGCAGGGTGACGCTGCGATCGGTCTGATCGATGTCGTCGTCCAGTGGCAGTTCAGGGCGCAAGTCCGGCGGCGTGGTGGCGATGGTCGCCTCGAACGGATTGGTCAGGGGATAGCCATAGCTGGCGGCGTCGATATCCACCGCCAGCGCGGACGCACTCAGAATAAGGCCGCCAAACAGGGCGGCGAAGCGCAAGGAACGGAGCATGACTAGATCCCTTAGAGGAAGGTGCCGAATGAGGTTCGCAGGCTATGACCACCGGGTTTGCGCCAAAGTGCCATGCCACGGCACCAAACTGACGGAATTCGGAGTAATAGTAGCCGGACGATACACTTTGCAAGGAAGGAATGACCAGTTAAGAGTTGTTAGTCCTTGCGTATGCGCGGCGGCAGATTAAGCTGGCCGCCGATTTCATCGATTGGAGTGTTCCATGTCCCGCCGCTTGCCCGTGATTCTGCTGCTCGTTCTGTTGCCGTTGTGGCTGGCCGCCAGTTATGGCGCGCGTTATGGCTTCATGGAAGATGCGCAGTGGGTGGGCATCTGCGTGGATGAGGCGAGCCGCTGGGAATGCTCGGTGCGCTCGAACCTGGGCCTGATGATTCATTTTCAGATGCTGGGCTGGGCGGCGGTCGCGGCTGCGGTGATCGGTTTTGTCGTGCCGGGACGGGCAGGGTGGTGGCTGGCGGTGCTGGCGCTGGTGTTCGGGTTGCCGGCGCTGGCGCTGTACAACACGACGCTGGCGGTGTTTGCGGTGGTGATTGCCGGGTTGCGACTGGTGCGGGAATCGCGCGACGCCAAGTAGTCATGCATCGCGGGCTCGCCCGCGATGCAATGCTTTCAGATGCTGAAGGTCAGCCCTTGCGAGCCCGCAGGCAGCGCCAAAGTGCAGCCACCATCAACACGCTGACCAGCGCCCAACTCCACGCCTGCTGATTCTGCAATCCTTCACGGAACAGCTGCGGCGCAATGCCGGCGCCGATGATGAAGGTCAGCAGGGCGATCTCCCGCCGGGCAACGGGCACCGGGCGGCACAGGTAAACCAGCGCTGGCAGGATGAAGGCCACGCTCGGAAAGCTGCGATAGCGCGGATCGAATACCAGCTCCAGCATCATCACGGCAGCGGCGAAACCGGCTGCCGCCACCAGCCAGCCGGCCCGTCGCTCGAAAGCGTTGAACGCCTGTTCACGCCAGCCACTGCGGGCGCTCAAGGTCAGCGCGGCATGGGCCAGCACCAACAGATTCAGAGCCGTCAGCAACCCGACCCACAGCCATTCGCTGGCAAATCGCGTGGTCACCCGGGCCAGATCACCCCAGGCACCAATCGAGCAGGCGGCGAGGGCGCCGAGCAGCGGCAGGATCAGCGCCGAACGCGTCGTACGAACCCGACCACCCAGCAGCAGTGTTCCGAGGAAAATCAGTCCACCGACCGCCAGCCACTGCGACCAGTAGGGTACGTTCGACACTGGACCAGCCAACACGCCCTTGTCCTGGCGATTCGCATCGAACAGCCCCCAGTAACCGCCGACCGCGCCTTCGCTGCCGCGCTTCCACGGCTGGTCGAACGCTTCGATCAGGTTGTAACGCCAGCCTTCCTGTTCGGCGAGGGTGACAAAACCACGAATGAACTTGGCCTCGTTGACCCGGCTCGGCAGCGCGGTCTCACGCTGGCGGCCTTCGCTCGGCCAGCCGGTTTCGCCAATCATCACGTCTTTTGGGGCGAACTTGTTGCCGAACACCTGACGCACTTCGGCCACATGATGCAGGGCCGCGTCGATGTTCGATGGATCGTCTTCCCAGTACGGCAGCAAGTGAATGGTCAGGAAATCCACCGCCGGCGCGACTTCCGGGTGCTTGAGCCAGAATTCCCAGACATCGGCGTAGGTCACCGGCTGCTTGATGTGGCTCTTGACCTTGTTGATCAGCTTCACCAACTGGGTCGCGGTGACCTCTTTGCGCAGCAAGGCCTCGTTGCCGACGATTACGGCGCTGACCACGTCCGGGTTGGCGTTGGCCGAGGCAATCAGCAGATCGACTTCCTTCTCGGTGTCCACCGGATTGCTGTTGACCCACGCGCCGATCATCAACTTCAAACCGTGCTTGCGCGCCAGATCCGGCAGCGCTTCGAGGCCCGTCATTGAGTAGGTGCGGATGCATTCGAAACGGGTGGCGAGCAGGGCGAGGTCGGCGTCCATGCGCTCCGGGCGCAGCTTGAACGGCACGTCGAACGGCGACTGGTCCTTGTCGAACGGGGTGTAGGAGGCGCATTGCAGCTTGTGGCTCGGGGTGGCGACGTCCGGCAGGATCACCGGTTTGCCGAGGCCGTACCAGAAACCGCACAGGGCAAACAGCCCGAGCAGGCAGGCGAACACATAAGGAAGAAAGGGGAAGCGGGAAGTCGCGGACATGGTCAGGCCGAGTGGCTGCAAAGCGACGCATGTTACCTGCATTTATAAGCAGGTTGGTGGCCCGCACGATTTTGACATGCAAAGTTCGGGCGGATTGTCTGGCGCCAAATATCCTGACGCAGTTAATGGCTTTCTGATGTCGTTTCTCGTTGCTTCGAGGTCGCTGGCAGAGCAGGTCTTAACGGGCGTCAGGTTGATGATCGGACTCATCAGTACTCCGCTGATGATCTAACGAGTTTGCGGTCAGGCGTGATGGGGGCGCTGTGCACCATAACAATACGTTGACGATGCCCGGCATTCGTCGGGCGCAGCATTTCGGGGAAGTAACGATGAAGATGCGACGACTTTTAGGCGCAGGTGCCGCTTTGGTGCTTGCGATGAGCTCCACTTTCGCCAGCGCTGAAAAACAGACCCTGAACATCGGTTACGTTGACGGCTGGTCCGACAGCGTCGCGACCACCCACGTGGCGGCCGAAGTGATCAAGCAGAAACTCGGCTACGACGTGAAACTGCAAGCCGTCGCTACCGGCATCATGTGGCAGGGCGTTGCCACCGGCAAACTCGACGCCATGCTCTCGGCCTGGCTGCCGGTGACCCACGGCGAATACTGGACCAAGAACAAGGATCAGGTCGTCGATTACGGTCCGAACTTCAAGGACGCGAAAATCGGTCTGATCGTGCCGGAGTACGTCAAGGCCAAGACCATCGAAGACCTGAAAACCGACGACTCCTTCAAGAAACGCATCGTCGGCATCGACGCCGGTTCAGGCGTGATGCTCAAGACCGATCAGGCGATCAAGGATTACGACCTGACCGGCTATCAACTCAAAGCCAGTTCCGGCGCCGGCATGATTGCCGAGCTGACCCGTGCCGAGAAGAAAAACGAATCCATCGCCGTCACCGGCTGGGTGCCGCACTGGATGTTCGCCAAGTGGAAACTGCGCTTCCTCGACGACCCGAAAGGCGTGTACGGCGCGGCTGAAACCGTGAACAGCATCGGCAGCAAGGAACTGGCGACCAAGGCGCCGGAAGTGGCCAAGTTCCTGAAGAACTTCCAGTGGGCTTCGAAAGACGAAATCGGCGAAGTCATGCTGGCGATTCAGGACGGTGCAAAACCTGACGCAGCGGCCAAGGATTGGGTTGCCAAACACCCGGAACGTGTTGCCGACTGGACCAAGTGATTTAAGCCGAAGCGTCTAATCTGCGCTTCCCAGGGCCGCCCGACATGACAGTCGGGCGGCCTTTTTTGTTTGCCTACTATTAATAAGCAGCGTTGGCCGTTTTCGGCTTGTCTGGAAATTGGCAAAAACGTCATGGCGTTCTACTACTAAGGTCGTCTGGAACCCGGCTCGCAGCCGCATACAGTGGATATGTTCCAAAAATAAAAATCTGTGCTGCGAGGATAAAAACAATGAACGACAGCATTTACCTCTCGATTCAGAACAGCCCGCGCTTCAAGGAGCTGGTCAAGAAAAGAGAAAGGTTCGCCTGGATACTCTCGGCGATCATGCTCGGGCTCTACTCCGGCTTCATCCTTCTGATCGCGTACGGGCCGCAAGTGCTCGGCACGAAAATCAGTCCTGAATCGTCCATCACCTGGGGCATCCCGATCGGTGTCGGACTGATTATCTCGGCCTTTATCCTGACCGGCATTTACGTGCGCCGCGCCAATGGCGAGTTCGACGACCTGAACAACGCGATTCTCAAGGAGGCTCAGCAATGATCCGGCGTCTACTGGCTCTTTTGAGCATCGCAGCGTTCGCTCCAGCCGTCTGGGCCGCTGACGCCCTGACCGGCGAAGTCCACAAACAACCGCTCAACGTTTCCGCGATCGTCATGTTCGTCGCGTTCGTTGGCGCGACCCTGTGCATCACTTACTGGGCGTCCAAGCGCAACAACTCGGCGGCCGATTACTATGCGGCGGGCGGCAAGATCACCGGTTTCCAGAACGGTCTGGCGATTGCCGGTGACTACATGTCGGCGGCGTCCTTCCTGGGTATTTCCGCGCTGGTGTTCACCTCCGGCTACGACGGCCTGATCTACTCGATCGGCTTCCTGGTGGGCTGGCCGATCATTCTGTTCCTGATCGCCGAGCGTCTGCGTAACCTGGGCAAATACACCTTTGCCGACGTGGCGTCCTACCGCCTCGGGCAAACCCAGATTCGCACCCTGTCTGCCTGCGGTTCGCTGGTGGTGGTGGCGTTCTACCTGATCGCGCAAATGGTCGGTGCCGGCAAGCTGATCCAGCTGCTGTTCGGTCTCGACTACCACGTTGCGGTGATTCTGGTCGGTATCCTGATGTGCATGTATGTGCTGTTCGGCGGCATGCTGGCGACCACCTGGGTGCAGATCATCAAGGCGGTGCTGTTGCTGTCCGGTGCCTCGTTCATGGCGCTGATGGTGATGAAGCACGTCAACTTCGACTTCAACACCCTGTTCTCCGAAGCCATCAAGGTTCACGCCAAGGGCGAAGCGATCATGAGCCCGGGCGGTCTGGTCAAAGATCCGATCTCGGCGTTCTCCCTGGGTCTGGCGCTGATGTTCGGTACCGCCGGCCTGCCGCACATCCTGATGCGCTTCTTCACCGTTAGCGACGCGAAAGAAGCCCGTAAGAGCGTGCTGTACGCGACCGGTTTCATTGGCTACTTCTACATCCTGACCTTCATCATCGGCTTCGGCGCGATCCTGCTGGTCAGCACCAACCCGGCCTTCAAAGATGCGGCGGGCGCTCTGCTCGGCGGCAACAACATGGCGGCGGTGCACTTGGCCAACGCCGTGGGCGGCAGCGTGTTCCTCGGCTTCATCTCGGCGGTGGCGTTCGCGACCATTCTGGCAGTAGTGGCCGGTCTGACTCTGGCCGGTGCTTCGGCGGTGTCTCACGACCTGTACGCCAGCGTGATCAAGAAGGGCAAGGCCAACGAGAAGGATGAGATCCGCGTTTCGAAGATCACCACCATCGCACTGGGCGTTCTGGCCATCGGCCTGGGCATCCTGTTCGAAAGCCAGAACATTGCGTTCATGGTGGGTCTGGCGTTCTCCATCGCGGCGAGCTGCAACTTCCCGGTGCTGCTGCTTTCGATGTACTGGAAGAAGCTGACCACCCGTGGCGCGATGATTGGCGGCTGGCTGGGTCTGGTGAGTGCGGTGGGTCTGATGATCCTTGGCCCGACCATCTGGGTGCAGATTCTGCATCATGAGAAGGCGATTTTCCCTTATGAGTATCCTGCGTTGTTCTCGATGATCATTGCGTTTATCGGGATCTGGTTCTTCTCGATTACTGACAAGTCGGCGGCGGCTGAGAACGAGCGTGCGGCGTTCTTCCCGCAGTTTGTGCGTTCGCAGACTGGGTTGGGGGCTAGTGGGGCGGTTTCGCACTGAGGCTTTTGGGTTGAATATGTAGTTTGAGTTGGATGGAAATGCCCTGGTCGAGAGATTGGGGCATTTTTTTGTGGGCGGTTATCGGATGTTCTTGGGGGGTGGGTGTATATCCGTTGCTGCGGTAACGGCTTCTTGGGGTTCCGCCCTTACGGCGGGTCACTTTTTCCAAACGCCGAAAAAGTAACCAAAAAGGCTTTACCCTGACGTTCGGCCCTCGCTGTGGCTCGGGTTCCTTCGCTCCGGGATTGATCCGGGGGCATCGCCTACGGTTTGCTTCGCTGCACCTCCTCTCGATGCATGCGGCTGCGCCGCACGGTCGCTGCGCTCCCACCCCCGGATCAATCCCTCCACTCAGCCTGCCGACGGGCGTTGCGATCAAAAGCGGTACTCGAGCTAACGCTCATCGTGTTGAGTGGTGAGGGGCGGGTGTTCGGCTTTGGTTTTGTGGTGGGTTTACCCCTCACCCCAGCCCTCTCCCCGAGGAGAGGGGGCCGATTTTTGTGCTTTTCAAAACTTGAGTTCGACTCGGTATTGCACGTCGGCGTAGCTCTGCCATACACCTCGATCAGTTCCCTCTCCCTACGGGCGGTCCGACGTTTCGGGAGGGATAGGGTTAGGGGGGGCTCTTGATCTGGCTTTTGCTCTGGCTCTGGCTCTGGCTCTGGCTTTTGATTTTTTGCCCCTTCGGCAGGCCGAGCGGAGGTGTCCATCAGGGGGTAGGCGCGTAGCGCCGTGCGGCGAAGCCGCATACATCGAGAGGAGGTGCAGCGAAGCAAACCGTAGGCGATGCCCCCTGATGGACACCGTAGCGAGGGAACACTGAGCCTAGGCGAAGTGCCGTACGCCGGGGCTCAGCCTTTTTGGTTACTTTTTCGGCGTTTGGAAAAAGTGACCCGCCGTAAGGGCGGAACCCTAAGAAGCCGTTACCGCAGCAACGGATATACACCCAATCCAAAGATCGCAAAAAAACCGCAAAAACAAAAAACGGCCCCCATTCTCATGGAGGCCGTTCCCGGTACAACGCTAAGAGGCTATCGCAAGACAGCTCTTATTTGCGGTCTTCCAGCTTGGTGATATCCCGCGACTCGTAGCCAGTGTAAAGCTGACGCGGACGGCCAATCTTGTACGGGCTGGAGAGCATTTCCTTCCAGTGCGAAATCCAGCCGACAGTACGTGCCAGGGCGAAGATCACAGTGAACATGCTGGTCGGAATGCCGATCGCCTTGAGGATGATCCCCGAGTAGAAGTCGACGTTCGGGTACAGCGAGCGCTCGATGAAGTACGGATCGGTCAGAGCGATCTCTTCCAGACGCATGGCCAGTTCGAGTTGCGGATCGTTCTGGATGCCCAGTTCCTTCAACACTTCGTCGCAGGTCTGCTTCATTACAGTCGCGCGAGGGTCGCGGTTCTTGTAGACGCGGTGACCGAAGCCCATCAGCTTGAACGGATCGTTCTTGTCCTTGGCCTTGGCGATGAACTTGTCGATGTTCGAAACATCGCCGATTTCATCGAGCATGGTCAGCACGGCTTCGTTCGCACCGCCGTGGGCAGGGCCCCACAGTGCGGCGATGCCGGCGGCGATACAGGCGAACGGGTTGGCACCCGAAGAGCCCGCCAGACGCACGGTGGAGGTCGAAGCGTTCTGCTCGTGGTCGGCGTGGAGGATGAAGATCCGGTCCATGGCCTTGGCGAGTACCGGGCTGATCGGTTTGATCTCGCACGGGGTGTTGAACATCATGTGCAGGAAGTTTTCCGCGTACGACAGATCGTTGCGCGGGTACATCATGGGTTGGCCCATGGAGTACTTGTAAACCATCGCGGCCAGGGTCGGCATCTTGGCAACCAGGCGGATCGCGGAGATTTCGCGATGCTGCGGGTTATTGATGTCGAGGGAGTCGTGGTAGAAGGCCGAGAGGGCGCCGACTACACCACACATGACGGCCATCGGGTGGGCGTCACGGCGGAAGCCGTTGAAAAAGGTTTTCAGCTGCTCGTGAACCATGGTGTGGTTCTTCACGGTGCCGACGAACTGGGCCTTTTGCTCTGCAGTCGGCAGTTCGCCGTTCAGCAGCAGGTAGCAGGTTTCCAGGTAGTCCGACTTTTCAGCCAGCTGTTCGATCGGGTAGCCGCGGTGCAGCAGGATGCCGTTGTCGCCGTCGATATAGGTGATCTTCGATTCGCAGGAAGCGGTCGACATGAAACCGGGGTCGAAAGTGAAGCGGCCCGTGGCCGTCAGGCCCCGAACATCGATAACATCGGGACCAACGGTGCCGGTTAAAATGGGCAGCTCGACGGGGGCTGCGCCCTCGATGATCAACTGCGCTTTTTTGTCAGCCATGTGGCCTCCTATTTATGCTTGAAATCATCAGACAGACCCCCCACGCAGGGCCCGCACCACTATAGTGAGATAAATTCGAATGTCAATTTGCCTAAAGTCTTGCTCCAGAAGGCTTTAACCGTACTTTTTCCTCGAAATTGCCTGCCATTTACGCCTTTTATACGACTTGTGCAATCCGCTATTGGGGGTAGGCGATTGCGTTGTCATTAGTAGCCTAACTGTCTATACTCGGCGACCGACCGCCAAGGGCTTTTGGGCTTGCTTTCATTGGGGGTCGCATCCCTGGGTGGTGGTTACCTGACCAGTGCACTCCCCAACAACTTTGCCCTGATTGTTAGGGGCTCTTCAGTGTGAAAAAAAAGCCGTGAAAAGCCAACGACCTGTAAACCTAGACCTAAGGACCATCAAACTCCCCATCACCGGCGTTACGTCGTTTCTTCACCGTGTTTCCGGCATCATCCTCTTCCTGGGCCTTGGCATCATGCTCTATGCATTGGGCAAATCCCTGGGTTCCGAGGAAGGTTATGTCGAGGTGAAGGCATGCTTGACCAGCCCGCTGGCCAAGTTCGTAGCATGGGGCCTCCTGTCCGCTCTTCTGTATCACCTGGTTGCCGGTGTGCGCCACTTGATCATGGACATGGGCATCGGTGAGACGCTGGAAGGCGGCCGCCTGGGCTCGAAACTGATCATCGCCGTTTCCGTGGTGCTGATCGTTCTGGCAGGAGTTTGGATATGGTAACCAGCGTTACAAACCTTTCGCGTTCGGGCCTCTATGACTGGATGGCACAGCGTGTGTCTGCGGTCGTTCTCGCGGCTTATTTCATATTCCTGATCGGCTACCTCGCCGCGAACCCGGGCATTGGCTACGACCAATGGCACGGCCTGTTCGCCCACAACGGAATGCGTATCTTCAGTCTGCTGGCACTGGTTGCCCTGGGCGCTCACGCCTGGGTCGGCATGTGGACCATCGCGACCGACTACCTGACGCCAATGGCGCTGGGCAAGTCCGCGACTGCAGTACGTTTCCTTTTCCAGGCAGTATGCGGCGTCGCGATGTTCGCTTACTTCGTCTGGGGTGTGCAGATTCTCTGGGGTATCTGATTCATGGCTAACATTCCAACGATTTCTTTCGACGCCATCATTATTGGTGGCGGCGGTGCCGGCATGCGCGCAGCGCTGCAACTGGCACAGGGCGGTCACAAGACTGCGGTGATCACCAAGGTTTTCCCGACCCGTTCGCACACTGTGTCCGCGCAGGGCGGCATCACATGCGCCATCGCGTCGGCCGACCCGAACGATGACTGGCGCTGGCACATGTACGATACCGTCAAGGGTTCCGACTACATCGGTGACCAGGACGCTATCGAATACATGTGTCAGGAAGGCCCGGCTGCCGTTTTCGAGCTGGACCACATGGGTCTGCCGTTCTCGCGTACCGAGCAAGGCCGTATCTACCAGCGTCCGTTCGGCGGTCAGTCGAAGGATTACGGTAAAGGCGGGCAGGCTGCCCGTACCTGCGCCGCTTCCGACCGTACCGGTCACGCGCTGCTGCACACCCTTTATCAGGGCAACCTGAAAGCCGGTACCACGTTCCTGAACGAGTACTACGCTGTCGACCTGGTGAAAAACCAGGAAGGCGAATTCGTCGGTGTGATCGCGATCTGCATCGAAACCGGTGAAACCACCTACATCCGCGCCAAAGCCACCGTACTGGCTACCGGCGGTGCAGGTCGTATCTATGCATCCACCACCAACGCCCTGATCAACACCGGTGACGGCGTCGGCATGGCTCTGCGTGCTGGCGTGCCGGTACAAGACATCGAAATGTGGCAGTTCCACCCGACCGGCATCGCCGGCGCCGGTGTGCTGGTTACCGAAGGTTGCCGTGGTGAAGGTGGTTACCTGATCAACAAGCACGGTGAGCGTTTCATGGAGCGTTATGCTCCGAACGCCAAAGACCTTGCCGGTCGTGACGTTGTTGCCCGTTCGATGGTTAAGGAAATCATCGCCGGCAACGGTTGCGGTCCGAATGGCGACCACGTGATGCTCAAACTCGACCACCTGGGCGAGGAAGTGCTGCACAGCCGTCTGCCAGGCATCTGCGAACTGTCGAAGACTTTCGCCCACGTTGACCCGGTTGTTGCGCCGGTTCCGGTTGTTCCGACTTGCCACTACATGATGGGCGGCGTTGCCACCAACATTCACGGCCAGGCGATCACCCAGGACGCCGAAGGCGTGGATCAGATCATTCCTGGTCTGTTCGCGGTAGGTGAAGTGGCTTGCGTATCGGTTCACGGTGCCAACCGTCTGGGCGGCAACTCGCTGCTCGACCTGGTGGTATTCGGCCGCGCTGCCGGCCTGCACCTGGAGAAGGCGCTGACCGACGGCATCGAATACGACGACGCTACCGAAGCCGACATCGACGCTGCCCTGGCGCGTCTGAACGCACTGAACAACCGTACCGACGGTGAAGATGTCGCTACCCTGCGTCGCGAGCTGCAAAGCTGCATGCAGAACTACTTCGGTGTATTCCGTACCGGCGAATACATGCAGAAGGGTATTGCCCAGCTGGCCGATCTGCGCAAGCGCATCGCCAATGTGAAGATCAACGATAAGTCGCAGGCGTTCAACACTGCACGTATCGAAGCGCTGGAACTGCAAAACCTGCTGGAAGTGGCTGAAGCTACCGCCATCGCTGCCGAAGTACGTAAAGAGTCCCGCGGCGCTCACGCCCGTGAAGACTTCGAAGACCGTGACGACGAAAACTGGCTGTGCCACACCCTGTACTTCCCGGGTGAGAAACGCGTCGCCAAGCGTGCCGTGAACTTCTCGCCGAAGACTGTTCCGACTTTCGAACCTAAAGTCCGGACTTATTAAGGGTGACCGCCATGTTGCAAGTCAGTGTTTATCGTTACAACCCTGATCAGGACGCTGCGCCGTTCATGCAGGAATTCCAGGTCGATACCGGTGGTAAAGACCTGATGGTGCTGGACGTGCTCGCCCTGATCAAAGAGCAGGACGAAGGTTTCTCCTATCGTCGCTCCTGCCGTGAAGGCGTCTGTGGCTCCGACGGCATGAACATCAACGGCAAGAACGGCCTGGCGTGCATCACGCCGCTGTCCGCTGTCGTCAAAGGTAACAAGCTGATCGTTCGTCCGCTGCCAGGTTTGCCGGTTATCCGTGACCTGGTTGTCGATATGAGCATCTTCTACAAGCAATACGAGAAGGTTAAGCCATTCCTGCAGAACGACACGCCGGCTCCGGCCATCGAGCGTCTGCAGTCCCCTGAAGAGCGTGAAAAGCTCGACGGTCTGTACGAGTGCATCCTGTGCGCCTGCTGCTCGACCTCTTGCCCGTCCTTCTGGTGGAACCCGGACAAGTTCCTGGGTCCAGCTGCACTGCTGCAAGCGTACCGCTTCCTGGCAGACAGCCGTGATACCAAGACGTCCGAGCGTCTGGCGTCCCTCGATGACCCGTTCAGCGTCTTCCGCTGCCGGGGCATCATGAACTGCGTCAACGTATGTCCGAAAGGCCTGAACCCGACTAAGGCCATCGGTCACATCCGTAACATGCTGCTTTCGAGCGGCGTGTGATTCAGCTGCTGTAACCGCTGTACCCGCAGAGGGCTTAGGCGCGGGCTTCAACCCGCGCCATGGCTATAACCAGAGCAGCAGCCATAAGCTGCGGCTCTTATTTTGAAGAAATGAGACAAGCAGGGGCATCCGGGCTGGTACCCGGACTATCAGTGTGATCCTAAGTGGCTTGTTTTGGTCGCTGCATTCGGACTTCTGCAAGCTTGCTCGGTGTCGGCACCGATGGTGTTCCCCTAACCGAGGGTGACCAAGCATGCAAGAAAGCGTGATGCAGCGCATGTGGAACAGCGCCTACCTTTCAGGTGGAAACGCTGCCTATGTGGAAGAGCTCTACGAGCTCTACCTGCACGACCCTAACGCTGTGCCAGAAGAGTGGCGCACCTACTTTCAGAAGCTGCCTGCCGACGGCAGCTCTGCCACCGATGTTTCGCACTCCACAATTCGCGATCATTTCGTGCTGCTGGCAAAGAACCAGCGCCGCGCCCAACCGGTTTCCGCCGGCAGCGTGAGCAGTGAGCACGAGAAGAAGCAAGTTGAAGTGCTGCGATTGATCCAGGCCTACCGTATGCGTGGCCACCAGGCAGCCCAGCTTGACCCGCTGGGGCTGTGGCAGCGTCCTGCACCTGCAGACCTGTCGATCAATCACTACGGCTTGACCAATGCCGATCTTGATACGACCTTCCGTGCCGGCGACCTGTTCATCGGCAAAGAGGAAGCGAGCCTACGCGAAATTCACGAAGCGTTGCAGCAGACATATTGCCGCACCATCGGCGCTGAATTTACGCACATCACCGATTCCGAGCAGCGCCAGTGGTTCCAGCAGCGTCTGGAAAGCGTGCGTGGCCGTCCGGAATATTCCGCGGACATCAAGAGCCACCTGCTCGAGCGCGTGACGGCCGGTGAAGGCCTGGAAAAATACCTGGGCACCAAATACCCGGGCACCAAGCGTTTCGGTCTGGAAGGCGGCGAAAGCCTGATTCCGATGCTCGACGAACTGATCCAGCGTTCCGGTTCCTACGGCACCAAGGAAGTCGTCATCGGCATGGCCCACCGTGGCCGTCTGAACGTACTGGTCAACACCTTCGGCAAGAACCCGCGCGAGCTGTTCGACGAGTTCGAAGGCAAGAAGAAGGTCGAGCTGGGTTCCGGTGACGTTAAATACCACCAGGGCTTCTCGTCCAACGTAATGACCACCGGCGGTGAAGTTCACCTGGCCATGGCGTTCAACCCGTCCCACCTGGAAATCGTTTCCCCGGTGGTCGAGGGTTCGGTTCGCGCCCGTCAGGATCGTCGCAACGACCCTACCGGTGAGAAGGTTCTGCCGATCTCCATCCACGGTGACGCGGCATTCGCCGGTCAAGGCGTGGTGATGGAAACCTTCCAGATGTCGCAGACCCGCGGTTTCAAGACCGGCGGTACCGTGCACATCGTGATCAACAACCAGGTTGGTTTCACCATCAGCAACCCGTTGGACTCGCGTTCCACCGAGTACGCGACCGACGTTGCGAAAATGATCCAGGCGCCGATCCTCCATGTGAATGGTGATGATCCGGAAGCCGTATTGTTCGTGACCCAGCTGGCCATCGACTACCGCATGCAGTTCAAGCGTGACGTGGTGATCGACCTGGTCTGCTACCGCCGTCGCGGCCACAACGAGGCCGACGAGCCAAGCGGCACCCAGCCTCTGATGTATCAGCAGATCACCAAGCAGCGCACCACCCGTGAGCTGTACGCTGATCGTCTGACCCAGGCCGGTGTGCTGGACGCAGAGCGTGTTCAGGCGAAAGTCGACGAATACCGCAACGCGCTGGACAACGGTCTGCACGTAGTGAAATCGCTGGTCAAAGAGCCGAACAAAGAGCTGTTCGTGGACTGGCGTCCGTATCTGGGCCACGCCTGGACTGCGCGTCACGACACTCGTTTCGACCTCAAGACCCTGCAGGAACTGTCCGCCAAGCTGCTGGAAATTCCGGAAGGCTTCGTGGTTCAGCGCCAGGTCGCGAAGATCTACGAAGACCGTCAGAAGATGCAAGCCGGCGGCCTGCCGATCAACTGGGGTTACGCCGAAACCATGGCGTACGCGACCCTGGCGTTCGAAGGTCACCCGATCCGCATGACCGGTCAGGACATCGGCCGCGGTACGTTCTCGCACCGTCACGCTGTGCTGCACAACCAGAAAGATGCCGGTACCTACATTCCGCTCAAGCATCTGTATGAAGGTCAGCCACGCTTCGACCTGTACGACTCGTTCCTGTCGGAAGAAGCCGTACTGGCGTTCGAATACGGTTACTCGACCACCACGCCGAACGCGCTGGTGATCTGGGAAGCCCAGTTCGGCGACTTCGCCAACGGTGCACAGGTCGTTATCGACCAGTTCATCACCAGCGGCGAGCACAAGTGGGGCCGTCTCTGCGGTCTGACCATGCTGCTGCCACACGGCTACGAAGGTCAGGGCCCTGAGCACAGCTCGGCACGTCTTGAGCGTTACCTGCAGCTGTGCGCCGAGCACAACATTCAGGTGTGCATGCCGACCACTCCGGCCCAGATCTACCACTTGCTGCGCCGTCAGGTGATTCGCCCGCTGCGCAAGCCATTGGTCGTTCTGACTCCAAAGTCGCTGCTGCGCCACAAACTGGCCATCTCGACCCTGGAAGATCTGGCCGAAGGTTCGTTCCAGACCGTTATCCCGGAAATCGATGCCCTGGACCCGAAAAAGGTCGAGCGCGTTGTTCTGTGCAGTGGCAAGGTTTACTACGACCTGCTGGAAAAACGTCGTGCCGAAGGCCGCGAAGATATCGCCATCGTGCGTATCGAGCAGCTGTACCCGTTCCCTGAGGACGACTTGAAAGAAGTCCTGGCTCCTTACACCAACGCCAAAGCGGCCGTGTGGTGTCAGGAAGAGCCGATGAACCAGGGCGCCTGGTACTGCAGCCAGCACCACCTGCGTCGCAGCATCAGCAACCTCAACAAATCTCTCGTACTCGAGTACGCGGGCCGTGAGGCTTCTGCTGCCCCAGCATGTGGTTACGCATCGATGCACGCCGAGCAGCAGGAACAACTGCTGCAAGACGCGTTTACCGTTTAACGCCTTCGCGCACCTGAAACCGAATTTAAGGAACCACAGATAATGGCTATCGAGATCAAAGCCCCCACTTTCCCGGAATCGGTTGCCGATGGCACCGTTGCCACCTGGCACAAACAACCGGGCGACGCCGTCAAGCGTGACGAACTGATCGTCGACATCGAAACCGACAAAGTCGTACTGGAAGTGCTGGCTACCGCCGACGGCGTGCTGGGCGCAATCGTCAAGGGCGAGGGCGAAACCGTCCTGTCCGACGAAGTGCTGGGCTCCATCGTTGAAGGCGGCGCTGCTGCTGCCGCCCCGGCTGCCGCTGCTGCTCCGGCCGCTGCTGCCGCTGCTCCAGCCGCCGATGGCGAAGACGACCCGATCGCCGCTCCTGCCGCGCGCAAGCTGGCTGAAGAGAACGGCATCAACATCGCTTCCGTTGCCGGCACCGGCAAAGGCGGTCGCGTGACCAAGGAAGACGTGGTTGCAGCCGTTGCTGCCAAGAAAGCCGCTCCGGCTGCCGCGCCTGCCAAGGCTGCTGCTCCGGCCGCCGCCGCTCCTGTGTTCGCCGCTGGCGACCGCATCGAGAAGCGCGTTCCGATGACCCGCGTTCGTGCCACCGTTGCCAAGCGTCTGGTTGAAGCTCAATCGAACATGGCGATGCTGACCACTTTCAACGAAGTCGACATGACCGAAGTCATGGCCCTGCGTTCGAAGTACAAGGACCTGTTCGAGAAGTCCCACAACGGCGTACGCCTGGGCTTCATGTCGTTCTTCGTGAAGGCTGCCACCGAAGCGCTGAAACGCTTCCCGGCGGTCAACGCTTCGATCGACGGCAACGACATCGTTTACCACGGTTATGCCGACATCGGCGTCGCTGTTTCCAGCGACCGTGGCCTGGTGGTTCCGGTTCTGCGTAACGCCGAACACATGAGCCTGGCTGAAATCGAAGGCGGCATCGCCACCTTCGGCAAGAAAGCCCGTGACGGCAAACTGTCGATGGACGAAATGACCGGCGGCACCTTCACCATCACCAACGGTGGTACCTTCGGTTCGATGATGTCGACCCCGATCGTCAACCCGCCGCAGGCAGCGATTCTGGGCATGCACAACATCATCCAGCGTCCGATGGCCATCAACGGTCAGGTCGTGATCCGTCCGATGATGTACCTGGCACTGTCCTACGATCACCGTCTGATCGATGGCAAAGAAGCTGTAACCTTCCTGGTGACCATCAAGAACCTGCTGGAAGATCCGGCTCGTCTGTTGCTGGATATCTGATAGAAGCAGTCACGCGCTGCAAGCTTCAAGCTGCGGGAAAACGCAGCCTGGCTTGCAGCGCGCGGCTTGAAGCTTTTCGCTAAAGAGGATTTTTTGAATGTCGCAGAAATTTGACGTAGTAGTGATCGGTGCGGGCCCTGGCGGCTACGTGGCTGCCATCAAGGCCGCGCAACTCGGCCTGAGCACTGCCTGCATCGAGAAGTACACCGATGCTGAAGGCAAGCAAGCCCTGGGCGGCACCTGCCTGAACGTAGGCTGCATTCCTTCCAAGGCGCTGCTGGACAGCTCCTGGAAATACAAGGAAGCGAAAGAAAGCTTCAATGTCCACGGTATCTCGACCGGCGAAGTCAAAATGGACGTCGCTGCGATGGTTGGCCGCAAGGCTGGCATCGTCAAGAACCTGACCGGCGGTGTTGCCACCCTGTTCAAGGCCAACGGCGTAACTTCGATCCAGGGCCACGGCAAACTGCTGGCTGGCAAGAAAGTCGAAGTCACCAAGCCGGACGGCTCGGTTGAAGTCATCGAAGCCGAAAACGTCATCCTGGCTCCAGGCTCGCGTCCGATCGACATTCCACCGGCTCCGGTCGATCAGAAAGTCATCGTCGATTCGACTGGCGCACTGGAATTCCAGACCGTACCCAAGCGTCTGGGCGTGATCGGTGCTGGCGTGATCGGTCTGGAACTGGGTTCGGTCTGGTCGCGTCTGGGTGCAGAAGTAACTGTCCTGGAAGCACTGGACACCTTCCTGATGGCAGCGGACACCGCTGTTTCCAAGGAAGCGCTGAAAACCCTGACCAAACAGGGTCTGGACATCAAACTGGGCGCTCGCGTAACCGGCTCGAAAGTGAACGGCGACGAAGTCGTTGTGAACTACACCGACGCCAACGGCGAACAGACCATCACTTTCGACAAGCTGATCGTAGCCGTTGGTCGCCGTCCGGTGACCACTGATCTGCTGGCTGCCGACAGCGGCGTGACCCTGGACGAGCGCGGTTTCGTGCACGTTGACGATCACTGCGCCACCACCGTACCGGGCGTTTACGCTATCGGTGACGTGGTTCGCGGCATGATGCTGGCTCACAAGGCGTCGGAAGAGGGCATCATGGTTGTAGAGCGCATCAAAGGCCACAAGGCCCAGATGAACTATGACCTGATCCCTTCGGTTATTTATACTCACCCGGAAATCGCATGGGTCGGTAAAACCGAGCAGGCCTTGAAAGCTGAAGGCGTTGAAGTTAACGTCGGCACCTTCCCGTTCGCAGCATCCGGCCGTGCCATGGCCGCCAACGATACCGGTGGTTTCGTCAAGGTCATCGCCGATGCCAAGACTGACCGCGTATTGGGCGTGCACGTGATTGGCCCGAGCGCCGCAGAACTGGTTCAGCAGGGCGCGATCGGTATGGAATTCGGCACCAGCGCTGAAGACCTGGGCATGATGGTTTTCTCCCATCCGACCCTGTCTGAAGCCTTGCACGAAGCAGCTTTGGCAGTGAATGGCGGCGCCATCCACATTGCCAACCGCAAGAAGCGTTAAGACACAATAAGAAACCACGGCGGTACGGCCCGTCGTGAGCCTTGCGTGCAAGACTCACCGCGGAATGTCCGCTGGACGCAGCCTTGCGTAGCTGCACCGGGTATCCGGAAAGGCTACGCAAGCAGCAGTCACAGGTGGCGCGGCACTCATAAAGAGCGCAGCGCCGAATGCGCAGTACCTAACGAAGACGGTAAAAAGCATGAATCTTCACGAGTATCAGGGTAAGCAGCTGTTCGCTGAATACGGCCTGCCAGTTTCCACTGGTTTCGCAGTAGACACCCCGGAAGCAGCAGCAGAAGCTTGCGACAAAATCGGCGGCAACGAGTGGGTTGTCAAAGCCCAGGTTCACGCCGGTGGTCGCGGTAAAGCGGGCGGCGTCAAGCTGGTTCGCAGCAAAGAAGACGCCAAAGCCTTCGCACAGCAGTGGCTGGGCAAGCGTCTGGTGACTTACCAGACTGACGCCAACGGCCAGCCAGTCACCAAGATCCTGGTTGAATCGTGCACTGATATCGCTAAAGAGCTGTACCTGGGCGCTGTCGTTGACCGTTCGAGCCGTCGCATCGTGTTCATGGCCTCCACCGAAGGTGGCGTGGACATCGAGAAAATCGCTCACGACACTCCAGAAAAAATTCTGAAAGCCACTATCGATCCACTGGTTGGCGCTCAGCCATTCCAGGGTCGCGAGCTGGCATTCCAGCTGGGTCTGGAAGGCAAGCAGGTTGCTCAGTTCGCCAAGATCTTCGTAGGTCTGGCCAAGCTGTTCAAGGATCACGACCTGGCTCTGCTGGAAGTGAACCCGCTGGTGATCAAGGCTGATGGCGATCTGCACTGCCTGGATGCCAAGATCAATATCGACGCCAACGCAATGTACCGTCAGCCCAAGCTGAAGACTTTCCACGATCCGTCGCAGGACGATCCGCGCGAAGCGCACGCTGCCAAGTTCGAACTGAACTACGTAGCGCTGGAAGGCAACATCGGCTGCATGGTGAACGGTGCCGGCCTGGCCATGGGTACCATGGACATCGTCAACCTGCACGGCGGCAAGCCAGCCAACTTCCTCGACGTAGGCGGTGGTGCTACCAAAGAACGCGTAACCGAAGCTTTCAAAATCATTCTGTCCGACAGCAATGTCGCTGCAGTACTGGTTAACATCTTCGGCGGCATCGTTCGTTGCGACATGATTGCCGAAGGCATCATCGGTGCAGTGAAAGAAGTCGGCGTGAAAATCCCGGTTGTTGTTCGTCTTGAAGGCAACAACGCTGAACTGGGCGCTAAAGTACTGGCAGAAAGCGGTTTGAACATCATCGCTGCTACCAGCCTGACCGACGCTGCTCAACAAGTCGTTAAAGCTGCGGAGGGCAAGTAATGAGCGTCCTGATCAATAAAGACACCAAAGTAATCTGCCAGGGCTTCACCGGTGCGCAGGGTACTTTCCACTCCGAACAAGCCATTGCCTACGGCACCAAAATGGTTGGCGGCGTGACTCCAGGCAAAGGTGGCACCACTCACCTGAACCTGCCTGTGTTCAACACCGTGAAAGAAGCTGTAGAAGCCACTGGCGCCACCGCCAGCGTCATCTACGTTCCGGCTCCTTTCTGCAAGGACTCGATCCTGGAAGCAGCTTTCGGCGGCATCAAGCTGATCGTCTGCATCACCGAAGGCATTCCTACCCTGGACATGCTGGACGCCAAAGTTAAGTGCGACGAGCTGGGTGTTACCCTGATCGGCCCTAACTGCCCAGGCGTGATCACCCCAGGCGAATGCAAGATCGGCATCATGCCAGGTCACATTCACTTGCCAGGCAAGGTCGGTATCGTTTCCCGTTCCGGCACCCTGACCTACGAAGCTGTGAAGCAGACTACTGACGCCGGTTTCGGTCAGTCGACTTGCGTCGGCATCGGTGGTGACCCGATCCCGGGTTCGAACTTCATCGACATCCTGAAGCTGTTCCAGGAAGACCCGAAGACCGAAGCGATCGTCATGATCGGCGAGATCGGCGGTTCGGCTGAAGAAGAAGCGGCTGCCTACATCAAGGCCAACGTGACCAAGCCGGTTGTTTCCTACATCGCTGGTGTGACTGCTCCTCCGGGCAAGCGCATGGGCCATGCTGGCGCAATCATCTCCGGCGGCAAAGGCACTGCAGACGAGAAATTCGCTGCTCTGCAAGACGCAGGCGTGAAAACCGTGCGTTCGCTGGCAGACATCGGCAAGGCCCTGGCCGAGCTGACTGGCTGGGAAGTGAAGAAGTAAGCTTCGGCTGACTTCTCTGCTCCAGCAACAAAGGCCACCTTCGGGTGGCCTTTGTCGTTTCTGGCGTTGGGGTGGACGATGGCGATTTATAAGCACTCACCCAATAACATGCAAAAACGCGACACAGAAACGTC
Organism: Pseudomonas sp. 9.2(2024); assembly: GCF_039695385.1. Lineage (NCBI taxonomy): Bacteria > Pseudomonadati > Pseudomonadota > Gammaproteobacteria > Pseudomonadales > Pseudomonadaceae > Pseudomonas > Pseudomonas sp. 9.2(2024). The sequence goes on from NZ_CP155585.1 coordinate 2,067,735, forward strand.
GCGTATCGGATAGTTCGCCCTCTAACAGTGCGTTTGTCGGGCAAATTCGTTAGGCTAGCCGCCATTTTGCGTCTGCCGCCCACAAGGCATGCAACGCGCTAAACGGGTCAGTCTTATACGGATTGACAGCATTTCCCTAACCCCACAGGGAAATCCCCCTCTAAATTCCGATTCAGTAGTGTGGTATTTCCTTAATGAAAGTTTTGAAAGGTCAGGACATCCTGGCACTTGGCTTTATGACATTCGCCCTGTTCGTCGGGGCCGGCAACATCATCTTCCCGCCTATCGTCGGTTTGCAGTCCGGGCCAAACGTCTGGATGGCGGCGCTGGGCTTCCTGATCACGGCGGTCGGTCTGCCGGTGGTCACTGTGGTCGCACTGGCCAAGGTTGGTGGCGCAATGGACGCCCTGAGCAGCCCGATCGGCAAGATCGCCGGTGGTGTACTGGCTGCAGCGTGCTATCTCGCGGTCGGTCCGCTGTTCGCCACCCCGCGTACCGCGACCGTTTCCTTTGAAGTGGGGCTGGCGCCGTTGACCGGCGAGAGCCCGCTGGCACTGTTCCTCTACAGCTCGGTGTACTTCCTGCTGGTGTTCTTCATTTCGCTCTACCCTGGGCGTCTGCTGGACACCGTCGGTCGCTTCCTCGCGCCGCTGAAGATCATCGCCCTGGCTGTGCTCGGCATCGCTGCGTTCGCACTGCCGGCCGGTGATATCGGTGTGGCTACCCCGGAATATGTCGCGGCACCGTTCTCCCAAGGGTTCATCAATGGTTACCTGACCATGGATACCCTGGGCGCGCTGGTGTTCGGCATCGTCATCGTCAACGCGATCCGCTCCCGTGGCGTCGAGTCGCCGGCGCTGATCACCCGCTACGCGATCATCGCCGGGCTGATTGCCGGTGTCGGTCTGGCGCTGGTGTATGTCAGCCTGTTCCGTCTGGGTTCCGGCAGCCATGAAGTGGCGGCGGGCGCGACCAACGGCGCGGCGGTGCTGCACGCTTACGTGCAACACACCTTCGGTTCGCTGGGCAGTGGCTTCCTTGCCGTGCTGATCTCCCTGGCGTGCCTGGTGACCGCTGTCGGCCTGACCTGCGCCTGTGCCGAATACTTCAGCCGCGTACTGCCGCTGTCGTACAAGACCCTGGTGATCATCCTGGCGGCGTTCTCGCTGCTGGTGTCCAACCTGGGCCTGACCAAGCTGATCGCGTTCTCGATCCCGGTGCTGACCGCAATCTACCCGCCGTGCATCGTGCTGGTGGCGCTGAGCTTCTGTGCAGGGTTCTGGCATGAGCAGAGCCGCATCATGGGCCCGGTGATGCTGGTGTCGTTCGTGTTCGGCACCATCGATGCGTTGAAAGGCGCCGGTCTGGCGGACTGGATGCCATCGCAATTGGCCCACCTGCCGCTGAGCGAGCAAGGTCTGGCGTGGCTGGTGCCGTGCGTGATGACCCTGGTGGTTGCCGTGGTTTGCGACCGCCTGCTGGGCAAGCGCGCCGAAGCACTCGCCTAAGATTGCCGAGCCGCCACAAGCGGCTGCCGAGCGATTAAACAGAAATGCCCCGTATCAATCGATACGGGGCATTTTTTATGGGCTTAAGGCAGTGTCTTTTTCCCTCGACTAACGTCGAAGGGGAGCCGAAATCTTCATCACAGGGAATTGCATGTCGTTCATCCAAGCCAACCTGATTCATCTGCTGGCCGCGCTCTGGTTTGTCATCTGTTGGGGCGGTTACACCCGTTATGCCACCTGGAAGGCCCGTGACACCGCGTGCCTGGCCAGCGTGCTGCACCTGTACCGCGAAGACTGGATGCGCCGCATGCTGCTGCGTGACAACCGCATCGCCGACGCCAGCGTGATCGGTAACCTTGAGCGCAACGCCTCGTTCTTCGCCTCCAGCACGCTGATTATCCTGGCGGGCATCCTGACCGTGCTCGGCGCTTCAGAGCGCGCGGTGTCGCTGCTAGCGGACATTCCGATGGTGCAACAGGCCTCTCAGGGCATGTCGGAGATCAAGTTGCTGTGCCTGGCGCTGGTGTTTGTGTATGCCTTCTTCACTTTCAGCTGGTGCATGCGCCAGTACAACTTCGCCGCCATTCTGGTCGGCTCGGCCCCGATGATCGGTGAGCGGCAGGTGTCGGAGCAGGAGCGCAAGGCGTTCGCCTCGCGGGCGGCTCGAGTGATTTCGATGGCGGCCAACCAGTTCAACTTCGGTCTGCGTTCCTACTACTTCGGGATGAGCATGCTGGCGTGGTTCGTCAGCCCGTGGCTGTTCATGTTGATGAGCGCAGGCGTGGTGCTGGTGTTGTATCGCCGGGAGTTTCATTCCGACGTGCTCGATGTAATGGTCTATACCCCTACAGAGGCGCCATTGCCCGAAGCGAACAAAGAGGCTGCTTGATGAGTATTCCGTTCTGGTGTGTGTTTATCAGTGCATTGTTGATCTACGTGGCGCGGATGCCGGTCGGCAAGGCCATGAAAGAGCAGGGTGGTTACAACAACCATCTGCCGCGTCAGCAACAGGCGCAACTCACCGGTTACGGGGCCCGGGCGCTGGCGGCACATCAGAACAGCATCGAAGCCTTCATCCTGTTTGCGGTTGGTGTGCTGATGGCGCATACCACGCAGACGGCGGGATGGCTGATCGATACATTAGCGATCATCTTCGTGATCTCAAGGATTTTCTATTTGTGGTTTTATCTGGCGGATATTCCAAAATTGCGCAGTCTGGTCTGGCTGGTCGGCTTAGTGTGTTCATTGTTGCTGATGATTAGTCCGACTTTTAGAACAGTCTTGCTCTAAGCCGGCACTGGCAAAAAATGACCGGCAAAAGAAAACCCGCACTTGGCGGGTGTTCTTTTTTGCCATCGAGAAGCGGCTTATTGCTTCTTGGCAGCTTCTTCTTGCGCTGCAGCGTTCGATTCGGCCTGAGCTTTGGCAGCTTCGGCGTTTTCTTTCGCTGCGTCGTTCACTTTTTCCTGAGCTTTGTTCATGTCTTGCTGAGCTTGTTCAGCATGTTGGTTGGCATCTTGAGCTTTGTCCTCGGATTTTTTATCGCAGGCAGCGAGACCGAGGGAAGCGGTCAACATCAAGGCAATAGCTAAAGTCTTACGCATGGGGTGTTTCTCCTTATGGAAAATAACTACTGGCCTTAAGAGCTCAGGCCCAAGGCTTAAGTTCCTCATTTCTTTCAGATATATAAGTTTGTTTTGCAGTGGAACTTTTGCTGTTCTTTCCACTACTGGGAATGACGACTAACAAGAGTAATTATCAAATGGCCGAAAACCCCGTTTTTGAGCGTGCGACACGGTTTCTCTCGGCCTTGCGCCACTGTCAGGTGCTGGGATTGAAGGTGCACAGCGCAAGTAGCGAAGGCCTGACGGTGGTGCTGCCGTACAGTGAGCAAATCGTTGGCAACCCGCTGACTGGCGTCATCCACGGCGGAGCGATCACGTCATTGATGGACACTGCGTGCGGTATGTCGACCCTGTGCGTGCTGCCGGAATTCGAAGTCTGCCCGACCCTCGATCTGCGCATCGACTACATGCACGCCGCCGAGCCGCATAAAGACGTCTATGGCTTCGCCCAATGTTATCGAGTCACCACCGATGTGATCTTCGCTCGCGGTTTCGCCTATCAGGATGATCCCGAGCAGCCGATTGCCCACGTCGTCGGCACCTTCATGCGCATGGGCAAAGGCCTTAAAGGCACCAAAGGCTTTGGTGGCGCGATCAAGGGAGAAAAACGATGAGCGATGATTTCAAGCAGCAGCTGCAAGAGGCCCACGAGAAGGGTGACTACGCGCCGCTGCTGAAACTGATCCCCTACGCCGGACTCATCGGCGTCGAGTGCTCGCGAGTCGGTGATGATTTACTGTTCAAGTTGCCGGCCAACAAGGACAACATTGGTAACCCTTTATTGCCGGCGATCCACGGCGGGGTGATTGCCGGGTTCATGGAGCTGTCTGCGGCCCTGCACCTGCTGATTTTCACCGGCGCGCCGGGTGTGCCGAAGATTATCGATTTCTCCCTCGATTACCTGCGGGCCGGGCAGTTTCGCGACACCTGGGCCCGGTGTCAGGTCTGCCGTCAGGGCCGGCGGGTGGCCAACGTCGCGGTCACGGCGTGGCAAAGCACCGAAAGCGAACCGATTGCCACTGCCCGCGCGCACTTCAAAATCGATGAGCCCTTGAAATCCTGAAGCACGCCCCCAACTCACAGAACAACCCGCCGCCGACCAGCAAGGTCGCGGCCAATGCCATCTGATTGGAGTTTGATGACCATGAGTGTGGAAACTCAAAAGGAAACCCTGGGCTTCCAGACCGAGGTGAAGCAACTGCTGCACCTCATGATCCATTCGCTGTATTCCAACAAGGAAATCTTCCTTCGCGAATTGATCTCGAACGCCTCTGACGCCGTCGACAAATTGCGCTTCGAAGCCCTGGCCAAGCCTGAGTTGCTTGAAGGTGGCGATGAACTGAAAATCCGTGTGAGCTTCGACAAGGACGCCAAGACCGTCACCCTCGAAGACAACGGCATCGGCATGAACCGTGACGATGTGATCACCCACCTGGGTACCATCGCCAAATCCGGCACCGCCGATTTCATGAAAAACCTGTCCGGCGATCAGAAGAAGGATTCGCACCTGATCGGTCAGTTCGGTGTGGGCTTCTACTCGGCCTTCATCGTCGCTGACAAAGTTGACGTGTACAGCCGTCGCGCCGGCACCGCCGCCAGCGAAGGCGTGCACTGGTCGTCGAAAGGCGAGGGCGAATTCGAAGTCGCCACCATCGACAAGCCGGAGCGCGGCACCCGCATCGTTCTGCACCTGAAATCCGGTGAAGACGAGTTCGCCGATGGCTGGCGTCTGCGCAACATCATCAAGAAGTACTCCGACCACATCGCGCTGCCGATCGAGCTGCCGAAAGAAGTGGCCGCTGCCGAAGGCGAAGAGAAGCCTGAAGTTGAATGGGAAACCGTCAACCGCGCCAGCGCTCTGTGGACCCGTCCTCGCACCGAAGTGAAGGACGAGGAATACCAGGAGTTCTACAAACACATCGCCCACGACTTCGAAAATCCGCTGTCGTGGAGCCACAACAAGGTCGAAGGCAAGCTCGAGTACAGCTCGCTGCTGTACGTGCCGGCCCGCGCACCGTTCGATCTGTACCAGCGTGAAGCGCCAAAAGGCCTGAAGCTGTACGTGCAGCGCGTGTTCGTGATGGATCAGGCCGAGTCGTTCCTGCCGCTGTACCTGCGCTTCATCAAAGGCGTGGTCGATTCCAACGACCTGTCGCTGAACGTGTCGCGGGAAATCCTGCAGAAAGACCCGATCATCGACTCGATGAAATCGGCGCTGACCAAGCGCGTGCTGGACATGCTGGAAAAACTGGCGAAGAACGAGCCTGAGCAATACAAGGGCTTCTGGAAAAACTTCGGTCAGGTCATGAAAGAAGGCCCGGCAGAAGATTTCGCCAACAAGGAAAAAATTGCCGGTCTGCTGCGTTTCGCATCGACCAACGGCACCGATGGCGAGCAGATCGTCGGTCTGGCCGAGTACCTGGCGCGCGCCAAGGAAGGTCAGGACAAGATCTACTACCTCACCGGCGAAACCTACGCGCAGGTCAAGAACAGCCCGCACCTGGAAGTCTTCCGCAAGAAAGGCATCGAAGTGCTGCTGCTGACCGACCGTATCGACGAGTGGCTGATGAGCTACCTCAGCGAATTCGACGGCAAGACGTTTGTCGACGTCGCGCGCGGTGACCTGGACCTGGGCAACCTGGACTCGGAAGAGGACAAGAAGGCCGCAGAAGAAGTCGCCAAGTCGAAAGAAGGTCTGGTCGAGCGTCTGAAAACCGCACTGGGCGATTCCGTTGCCGAAGTCCGGGTTTCCCATCGCCTGACCGATTCGCCGGCAATCCTGGCGATTGGCGAGCAGGACCTGGGTCTGCAAATGCGTCAGATCCTCGAAGCCAGCGGGCAAAAGGTGCCGGATTCGAAGCCGATCTTCGAATTCAACCCGAGCCACCCGCTGATCGAGAAGCTCGACAACGAGGCCAGCGAAGATCGCTTCAGCGACCTGTCGCACATCCTCTTCGACCAGGCCGCGCTGGCGGCTGGCGACAGCTTGAAAGACCCGGCCGCTTACGTGAAGCGTCTGAACAAGCTGCTGGTTGAACTGTCGGTTTAACCAAGCTGCAGAAAAACCCGCTTCGGCGGGTTTTTTCATTCTGGTGTTCAACCAATCAGGAGTCAGAAATGAGCCAAGTCACTGTACGTTCCGTGGTCTATCAGATTGACGGCCAGCCTTATGAAGGTCGCCTGGCGTTCGACGCCGAGCATAAAGGCGCGCGTCCGGGTCTGTTGATGGCGCCGAACTGGATGGGTGTCAGCGCTGGCGCTGAAGAGATCGCCAAATCGGTGGCGGCCAAGGGTTATGTGGTGCTGATCGCTGACGTGTACGGCCAGGCGGTGCGTCCGCAGAATGCCGATCAGGCCGGTGCGGCGATGATGCCGCTGAAGAATGATCGTGCGCTGCTGCGCAAGCGTATGCAGGCCGCATTCGAGCAATTACAGAAGCAGGGCGAGGCGTCGGTCGATACCTCGAAACTGGCGGTGTTCGGTTTCTGCTTCGGCGGCTGCTGTGCGCTGGATCTGGCTCGCACCGGTGCCTCGGTGAAAGCGGCGGTGTCGTTCCACGGCACCCTGGATTCGCCGAACCCGGCGGACGCGAAGAACATCAAGGGCTCGGTGCTGGTGCTGCACGGTGCTTCCGATCCACTGGTGCCGAAAGAGCAGTTGCCGGCATTTGAAGACGAGATGAACGCTGCTGGTGTGGACTGGCAGTTGCTGAGCTACGGCGGCGCGGTGCACTCGTTCACCGATCCGCACGCCAATGTGCCGGGCAAGATGATGTACGACGCGAAGACCGCAGCGCGTGCGTTCAAGTCGATGCATGACTTGCTGAAAGAAGTGTTCAAGGGCTGAAGCCTAAGAGCAAAAGCCCCTCACCCTAACCCTCTCCCAGAGGGAGAGGGGACTGACCGTAAGTTTCTCGAGAGTTGCATCGACCTGAAAGTGAATCACCGAATCCATAATCGACTCGGTGTTTCAGGTCGATGTATGACATAAGACACCTCGGTCGGCTCCCTCTCCTCCTGGGAGAGGGCTGGGGTGAGGGCAGGCGGTTTAACGCGGTAATTCAATCCGCTCGACTTCCCCCGGCACCGTCGGCCAATCCGCGGCCGCCCACTTGCGCCGCGCCTCATCGATCGCTGCCGGATCGCTCGCGACAAAATTCCAGTTGATCCGCCGTGGCCCGTCCAGTGGCGCACCGCCGAACAGCACCGCGTGGCTGTCGCTTTCGGCGAACAGGCTCATCTCTTCCCCGGCCGGCAACACCACCAGCGCATGGGGTTCGACCGCTTCGCCATTCAATTGCACATCACCACTCAAGACATACAGCGCCCGCTCTTCATGCTCGGTCGGGATCAGCAGTGTGGTCGCGGTTTGCATCTTCAATTCGGCATACAGCGTAGGAGAAAGCACTGGCACCGGTGATTCCAGGCAAAAGCCTGACCCGGCGATCATGCGGATCTGCACGCCGAGGTTATCGCTGACCGGCAACGTGGAAGCCGGGTGGTGGCTGTAATGCCCCGGGCCTTGTTCGTGATCCTTGGGCGAGGCGAGCCAGATTTGCAGGCCGTGCATCTTGAAGCTTTGTTCCCATAGCGGGTCGGGCGTGCGCTCGACGTGAGCGATCGCCGTGCCGGCGGTCATCCAGCTGACATCGCCGGCGCTGACCACCTGATCCGAGCCCAGGCTGTCCTTGTGCTGGATCTGCCCGTCGAACAAATACGTGAGGGTCGACAGACCGATGTGCGGATGCTGTCGAATGTTCATGCCTTTGCCCGCCGGATAAACCGTTTCGAGCATGTGGTCGAAAAACACGAAAGGCCCGACGCTGCGGCATTTGGCTGACGGCAGCGGGCGCAGGATCGGCTGGCCTTCGACGTCTTCGGCGCGCGGGCGGATGATCAGGGGTTGGGTGTCCATGGTCCATTCCAGGCTGAGCGGGTGATGCGTGGAGCATAACCCGCGGTATCGTCGGGGTGATTACTGGCTGTCGAAGCCGACGGGGGCGTGGGTTTCGATGGTGACTTCGCTGGTGGTCATCAGCTTGTGGATCGGGCAGCGATCGGCGACGCGCAGCAGTTCTTCGCGCTGGGCATCGGTGAGCACGCCTTTGAGGGTGAGGGTCACGTGCAGGGCGTATTTGCCTTTCTGTTCCTGGCTGTTGTCGCGTTTGACCTCAACGCCGACGCCGGTCAGCGGGATGTCCTTTTTCTTCGCGTACAGCTTCAGGGTCAGAGCCTTGCAGGCGCCGAGGGCGGCGTCGAAGTAATCGTGCGGCTCCGGAGCCGAGCCTTCGCCGCCGGCGGTCGTCGGGACGTCTGTAAACAGCTCATGCTCATCGATCTGTACGGTGTGGCGAAAACCTTCGGCGGACACGGTATTGACGGTAACGGTCATGTGAACCTCGCAAGCTGTAGGAAAAGGGATTCGATCAAAAAAGACCTTGCAGGTATAGAGCATTTCCCACACAGGCGCGTTCCACTTTCTTGCCGGGTGAACCCTCGTTGCCCGGCGAGGGTCTAGGCTATGCCTGTCTGCCGGAGAATGCTTGTGTCCTTGTTTCGTTTGAGCCTTGCCTGCCTGATGGCTTTCACCGGCGCCGCCAGTGCCCGGGAATACACCTACAGTGACGCGCACCTGCATTACGTGGATTTTTTCCAGGAAACTGCCGGCATGCCGAAATTGCTCACGGCCATGAAGGAAGACTCCATTGAGCACGTGATGATTTCCGGCATTCCCGTGGCGAAGAAATGGCACGAAGACGAGCCGAAGCGCCCGCGTTATTACGCTGGCGATGATGCCGATGCCTATTGGTACAGCGCGACTGACGTGATCGTCGCCGACGCGGTGCAGAAGCTGACACCTGAGCAACGTCAGTACTTTCACCCGTTTCTTTCAGGCTTCAACCCCAACGACAAGAACTCTGCCGCACACATCCAGCGCATGCTCGATCTGTATCCCGGCTTGTGGCAGGGCATCGGCGAGGTCTTCACCCGTCACGACGACCTTACCGCGCTGACCTCCGGCGACACGCCGCGCGCCAACAACGAAGCCATGACCCGCATCTATCACCTGGCCGCCGAACACGATCTGCCGGTGATGCTGCATTCCAACATCACCTCCAAGCGTGAGAAAAATCCGCTGTACCTGAAGGAAATCGAAGAGCCGCTGCGTAATCATCCGCACACCCGGTTTATCTGGGCGCATGCCGGCACCAGTGCTGAAATCCATCGTCATCAGACGCAGCTGGATTTTCTGCTGCCGACCCTTACCCGAATGCTGGAGGCGTATCCGAACCTGTTCATCGATCTGTCGTGGAGCCTGCTGACGCCTTATCTGCTGGACGAAAAGAGCCAGCCGCGAGCCGAGTGGGTGCAATTGGTGGAGCGCTATCCGGATCGCTTCATGATCGGTTCGGACGTGGTCGGGCGATTCAACAAACTCGGCAAGGAAATCCATGGTTTCAAGCCGTTTCTCGACGCCTTGCCTGAGGCGGTCGCGAAAAAAGTCGCACGGGACAACTTCCTGGGGATATTGCCGCGAACAGCGCTCAAGTCCGGCAAAACCGCGCTGAATCGTTAATGCTCCAGGTTCGAAGTATTAAGGCCTTTTGATATCACGTTTTGGTCTTACGCAATTTTCCAAAGGGCCGATACCTTCTAGAGCAACCAGCTGCAGGGTTGATGCAGCGCTTTTGGAAGGAACCAGAGCAATGAGTATCCGTAGTCTCAATATTGCGCCCCGAGCCGGGCTGGGTTTTGGCGTACTGGCGCTGATGGTGTTTGCCCTTGGCGCGTTTGCCCTGCTGCAGATGTCGAACATGCGCGCGCAATCCGACGAGGTCGACAATAACTGGCTGCCCAGCGTGATGGCGGTGGGCGAGATGAGCCAGGACATGTTGCGCCTGCGTGCGCTGACCATGCGCCTGTTGCTTAATCGCGATCCGCAGGCGCTGGATCAGAATGTGGCCAAGCTCAATGATCTGCGCGGTGTGCTGAGCGAAGCCCAACAACGTTACGACATCCTGATCGTATTGCCCGAAGAGCGCGCGCTGTTCGACCGCTTCAAGGTTGCCGAACACAAGTACCTGGAGTTTCAGGCGCAGGTGATGACGCTATCTGCTCAGGGACGAGTGGAGGAGGCGGCCGCCATTCTCAACGGGCAGATGAGCCCGTTGGCGGATGAGATTGCAGTGACCCTGCGTGAATTGGTCGAACTGAACAAGCACAACGCCAACCTCGCCACAGAGGCCGCACGGCTGGTGTTCACCAACTCGCGGGTGTGGGTCGGGGTGATGATCGGCATCACTGCGCTGATTACCATCGCGCTGGCGTTATTGCTGACCCGCAGCATCGTGCTGCCGCTGTCGCAATCGCTCAATGTGGCGGAAGTGGTGGCCGGCGGCGATCTGACCGGGGATATCAGCATTTCCGGCAAGGACGAGCCGGCGCGGCTGCTGCACGCGCTCAAGAGCATGCAGCACAACCTGCGTGACACCATCCGCCGGATCTCGGAGTCCTCCAGTCAACTGGCTTCGGCCTCGGAGGAGTTGAGCTGCGTCACCGAAGACGCCACGCGAGGGCTGCACCAGCAGAGTCTGGAAATTGAACAGGCGGCCACGGCGGTCAATCAGATGACCGCCGCGGTGGAGGAGGTGGCGAGCAATGCCGTCGCGACTTCCGAGGCTTCCCGTGAGTCTGATCGCATTGCCCAGCATGGTCGCGAGCAGGTCCAGCAGACGGTATCGTCCATCGAGTTGCTGGCGGACGATGTCACCGCCAATGCCGCGCAGGTGGAGGATCTGGCGCAGAAGGTCTACAGCATCAGCAAAGTACTGGATGTGATTCGCTCGATTGCCGAGCAGACCAATCTGCTGGCGTTGAACGCGGCGATCGAGGCTGCGCGGGCGGGGGATGCCGGGCGGGGTTTTGCGGTGGTGGCGGACGAAGTGCGGGCGCTGGCCCATCGCACTCAGCAGTCGACGCAGGAAATCGAACAGATGATCGGCGGCATCCAGCAGGGCACCGATTCGGCGGTCAGCTCGATGCAACAGAGCAATGTCCGGGCGCGCTCGACCCTGGAGTTGGCGAAGGCGGCTGGCGTGGCGCTGGAGGAAATTGCTTCGGCGTTCACCTTGATCAACGAGCGCAATCTGGTGATCGCCAGTGCGTCGGAAGAGCAGGCGGCCGTGGCGCGGGAAGTCGATCGCAATCTGATGAACATTCGTGACCTGGCGATGCAGACCTCGGCCGGGGCCAATCAGACCAGCGCTGCGAGTCAGGAGTTGTCGCGGCTGGCGGTGGATCTGAATAGCATGGTCGCCAAGTTCTCGGTTTGATCAGCGTTCGGCAGGCGAAAAAAAGCCCCGCGTTTGCGGGGCTTTTCGTTGAATCAGCTGCCTTTGACCGTCTTGCCGTTGACCGTGCCGTCGAGGAGCATGATGTTGTACTCCTTGCCGTCGGTTTCGACCTGTTGCAGGCGAACCAGCAGATAATCCCAGTCCTTGGCGAACCACAGGACGGTGATGCGCTTGCTTTGTGTCGGGTCGCGAACGCGCTCGACCTTGATCGCATCGATCTGGCCGGCCTTGGTTTCGACTTTTTCCGAACCCAGCACGCGGAAGTCGTAGGTATCGACTTCACCATCATCGACCACCTGATAGCTCATGCTTTTCTTGCCGGCGGCCACGTCATGCTGCAGCGCCAGTTGATAGGTGGATTTGTCGACCATGCCGCGGTTGAGCGGGATTTTCACCGCGTCGCCGCGGTCGGTGCCGGTCACCAGCTTGTTGGCCCAGTCGAAGTCCAGGTCAGCCTTTTTCGCCTTGCCCAGACCACCGCGTTCGAAGTGGTAGGACTGTGGCAGCAGGGTGTCCTTGTCCAGGGTCAGGGTGCTTTCCTCGGACAGGCTGGCAATCATCATCGAGGCCTTGAAGCTGAGCTTCCAGACGCCGTTGGCTTCCTTGGTCAGACTGCGTTCTGCAGTGCCGCTCATGGGCAACTGCTTCCAGTCGGCGGTGTAGCTGGCGGAGAACGGTTGAAGGTCTGCCGCCTGGGCAAAAGGCAGGGCGAGCAGAGCGCAAGCGAAGAGCAGGGCGCGACGCATAAAATCTCCTAGTTTCGAATCAAGTGACCGCTGGCCCCGAGTAGCTGGCCATCCAGTAAAGCACCTTGTTCGCCGAGGCTCAGCCGTCCTTCGGCGAACCAGCGTACGGCCATCGGGTAGATCAGGTGTTCCTGAACGTGAACCCGTTGCGCCAGACTTTGCGGCGAATCGTGCAACTCTACCGGTATTACTGCCTGTACGACCAGTGGTCCGCCATCGAGTTCCTCGGTGACGAAGTGCACGGAGCAGCCGTGTTCGGCGTCGCCGGCTTCCAGCGCGCGCTGATGCGTGTGTAACCCTTTGTATTTGGGTAGCAGCGACGGGTGGATGTTGAGCAGGCGACCCTGGTAGTGACGGACGAAGTCAGCGCTGAGAATGCGCATGAAGCCGGCCAATACCACGAGTTTGGGGTTGAATTCGTCGATCAGTTCGATCAGCGCGGTATCGAAGGCCTCGCGGCCCTCGAATCCCTTGTGATCCAGCGAGCGGGTGGCGATACCCGCGTCACTGGCGCGTTGCAGGCCGTAGGCGTCGGCGCGGTTGGAAATCACCGCAGCGATGCGGACCGGGCTGTCGCCGGTCCGCGTGCTGTCGATCAGGGCCTGCAAGTTACTGCCGGTGCCGGACAACAGCACCACGACATCACAGGTCTGGGACATCAGTGAGCCTTGAGGTTCTTCAGTTCGACCTGAGCCGCGCCTTCGGCAGCGACAGCGATCTGACCGATGACCCAAGGCTGCTCGCCGGCGTCACGCAGGGTGTTCAGGGCCACTTCAACGTGTTCCTGAGCCACGCAGATCACCATGCCCACGCCGCAGTTCAGCACGCGGTGCATTTCGGTTTCGTCGACGTTGCCTTTCTCTTGCAGCCAGTCGAAGACGGCCGGGCGGTTCCAGCTGGCCACGTCAACCACGGCTTGAGCGCCTTTTGGCAGAACGCGCGGGATGTTGTCCAGCAGGCCGCCACCGGTGATGTGGGCCATGGCCTTGACGGCGCCGGTGTCCTTGATCAGCTTGAGCAGCGGCTTCACGTAGATGCGGGTCGGGGCCATCAGCAGTTCGGTCAGTGGCTTGCCGTCGAGCTGAACGGTTTCGATGTCGGCACCGGACACTTCGATGATCTTGCGGATCAGCGAGTAGCCGTTGGAGTGCGGACCGGACGATGGCAGGGCGATCAGGGCGTCACCGGTGGCGACTTTCGAGCCGTCGATGATTTCGGCTTTTTCCACGACACCGACGCAGAAACCGGCCAAGTCGTAGTCTTCGCCTTCGTACATGCCAGGCATTTCAGCGGTTTCGCCGCCGACCAGCGAGCAGCCAGCCAGTTCGCAGCCTGCACCGATACCGGTGACCACAGTGGCGGCCACGTCGACGTTCAGCTTGCCGGTGGCGTAGTAGTCGAGGAAGAACAGCGGCTCGGCGCCGCACACCACCAGATCGTTGACGCACATGGCGACCAGGTCCTGGCCGATGCTGTCGTGCTTGTTCAGGTTAAGCGCCAGGCGCAGCTTGGTGCCCACGCCGTCAGTACCGGAAACCAGCACCGGCTGTTTGTAACCGGCCGGGATCTCGCAGAGGGCGCCGAAACCGCCCAGGCCGCCCATGACTTCCGGGCGCGCAGTGCGCTTGGCGACGCTCTTGATGCGTTCGACCAATGCTTCACCGGCGTCGATGTCTACACCGGCGTCCTTGTAGCTCAGGGAGGGTTGCTTGCTCATGATCCAGGCCTTTAGGGGAGGGGATTCAGGGGTAACGACCGAGTTCAGCGGGAACGCCGAATCCGACAGGGGCGATTGCCTCACGCGAAGTTCGGGGTGCCCGGCTGTTGCCGGTCTGCGAAGGCGCGCGATTTTATCAGGCTTGAGGGGCAGCGGCCATCCTCACGCCGACGGGCAGGGGCATATCGGTGGAAAAATTTTGCAATTGACGCTGTGGGCGACATCACGGGTGCCTGTATAAGGAACCGTCTATCGTTAGGACTGTGCAAAAACTTACCGACCGCGTGTGAATGTTTTGCGACGGCCTGTGGTCACAGGCTTGCCACAACGGTGCACGCGGCCTGTTCCAGCCGCTCTTGTCGACGGGAATTCTCCATGCGTTTTTGTAAATGGCTGTTAGTAGGTGGCTTGTCTCTGATCAGCCTGGCGAGCCAGGCCGAAAATCTCAAAGGTCTTTATCAGGTACGCGAACCGGTCACGGGTCAGTCGCCGGAGGAGCGTGATCGCGCGACCCAGGCTGCGCTGGATACGCTGGTGCTGCGGCTGACCGGCGACCCGAAAGCCCCGCAGAACCCGGGGCTGGCGACGGTTCGCAAGGATCCACAGCAGATCATCAGTCAGTTCGGTTTCGATGCCGGGCCGCCGGAAGTGCTGAAAGTCGATTTCGATCCGGGAACCACCGAGCAGGCGTTGCGCCGCGCCGGGCTGGCGCTGTGGGGTGCCAACCGGCCCTCGATCCTGAGCTGGTGGCTGAACGATTCGACCGAGGGTTCGAGTCTGGTGGGTGACGGTCAGGCCAGTGCCGCACCGTTGCGCCGCGCGGCCCAGCACCGTGGTTTGCCGTTGCGCCTGCCGCTGGCGGACTTGAGCGAGCAATTGGTCGCCACGGCGCCAGCGCTCGAGGGAGCCGACCCGGCGCCGCTGCGCAACGCTTCCGAGCGCTACAACGCTGACGCCTTGCTCGCCGTGCATGCTCGCGAAGAAAGCGGGCAGTGGCAGGCCAAATGGCAATTGTGGCTGGGCGACAAAAAAGAGGCGGGCAACGTGCAGGGCGCGGATCAGGCCGCGGTGGCCGATGCGGTGATGCTGGCGGTCACCGAACGTCTGGCGCCACGCTTTGTAGCCAAGCCCGGCGCGTCCGGCCAGCAGACCCTGGAAGTGCAGGGCATGAATCTGGAGCACTACGCGGCGCTGCTGCGGTTACTCGAACCGTTCGGCGTGCGTCTGCAGAGTGTCGATGCCGATCGCATCCTCTATCGGGTCAACGGCAGTGCCGATCAATTGCGAGCGCAATTGTCGCTGGCGAAGTTGCAGGAACTTCCGGCCGAGGCGCCGGCTCCGGTCGCTGCGCCTCAGCCTGCGGTCGCCGGGGCGCCGCCAGTTGCTGCGCCGACGCCGACACCGGCGGCGCCGTCCTTGCGGTTCCGCTGGTAGGTTTTCTTTCTTATATATAAGCAATGGAGTGTTACATGGCCGATACGCGGCGTTGGTTCTGGCTCGGTGGGGTGCTCCTGCTTTGCGCGTTTGTCTGGTTGCTGCATCCGATCCTCACGCCGTTTCTGGTGGCGCTGTTGCTCGCGTATCTGTTCGATCCGCTCGTTGATCGTCTGGAGCGCCTGGGGTTGTCCCGCACCTGGGGTGTGATCACGGTGTTCGCCTTGTTCACCCTGATCGTCACCGCGCTGTTGCTGGTGCTGGTGCCGATGCTCGCCAAGCAATTGCTGCGGCTGTATGAGCTGGCGCCGCAAATGCTCGACTGGTTGCAACACACCGCCGTGCCGTGGGCGCAATCGAAGCTGGGGCTGTCGGACGGCTTCTGGAAGTTCGACAAGGTCAAGGCCGCGATCAGCGAACACATGGGCCAGACCACCGACATCGTCGGTGTAGTGCTGAGTCAGGCGACGGCTTCGAGCCTGGCGCTGATCGGCTGGCTGGCGAATCTGGTGCTGATCCCGGTGGTGAGCTTTTACCTGCTGCGCGACTGGGACGTGATGATGGCCAAGATCCGCGGCCTGTTGCCCCGTGATCGCGAAGAGCGCGTGGTGGCGCTGGCGGGTGAATGCCATGAGGTGCTGGGCGCGTTCGTGCGCGGGCAGTTGCTGGTGATGCTGGCCTTGGGTGTGATCTATGCGGCCGGCCTGATGATTGTCGGGTTGGAACTGGGTCTGTTGATCGGTCTGATAGCAGGGCTGGCGGCGATCGTTCCGTACATGGGGTTCGTGATCGGTATTGGCGCCGCGCTGATTGCCGGGTTGTTCCAGTTCGGTGGCGATCTGTATCCGATGATCGGAATCGTCGCGGTGTTCATGGTCGGTCAGGCGCTGGAAGGCATGGTGCTGACGCCGTTGCTGGTGGGGGACCGGATCGGTCTGCATCCGGTGGCGGTGATCTTCGCGATTCTGGCCGGTGGCGAGCTGTTCGGCTTCACCGGTGTGCTGCTGGCATTGCCGGTGGCGGCGGTGATCATGGTGCTGGTGCGACACGTTCACGATCTGTACAAGGATTCCGACATCTATAGCGGGGTGGATGAGCCGGAGTTGTAATCGTGGCGCGCGGGCTGCCTGGTGGATTGCCGGGTTGGCCCGTCTCATGCAGGCCATGGCGCCAAAGAAACTGTCATAAAACCAGCACGTTAACGCAAACCTTTGATTTTGCTTGGGGTCTGTCGCATTGTGCGCTCCGCTTCACGGGTATAAACTTCGCTCACTTTACACAGAGGCCACTAACGGTTCCTTGGGAACTGTTCAGTCAGCATGAAACCGATTCAGCTGCCCCTAGGTGTGCGTCTGCGTGACGACGCCACCTTCATCAACTACTACCCAGGCGCCAATGCCGCTGCACTCGGCTATGTCGAGCGTCTATGCGAAGCCGACGCCGGCTGGACCGAAAGCCTGATCTATCTGTGGGGCAAGCACGGGGTAGGGCGCACGCATCTGTTGCAGGCCGCGTGCCTGCGCTTCGAGCAGATGGGGGAGCCGGCGGTGTACCTGCCGCTGGCCGAGTTGATGGATCGCGGCATCGAAATTCTCGACAACCTCGAACAGTACGAACTGGTCTGTCTGGATGACTTGCAGGTGATTGCCGGCAAGGCGGACTGGGAAGAGGCGATGTTTCATTTGTTCAACCGTTTGCGCGACAGCGGTCGGCGTCTGCTGATCGCCGCATCCACTTCACCGCGTGAACTGCCGATCAAACTCGCCGACCTGAAATCACGCCTGACCCTGGCGCTGATCTTCCAGATGCGTCCTCTCTCCGATGAAGACAAATTACGTGCCCTGCAATTGCGCGCATCCCGTCGCGGTCTGCACCTGACCGACGAAGTCGGGCATTTTATTTTGACTCGCGGTACCCGCAGCATGAGCGCGCTTTTCGATCTGCTGGAGCAGCTCGATCAGGCCTCTTTGCAGGCTCAGCGCAAGCTGACCATTCCCTTCCTGAAAGAAACCCTGGGCTGGTAAAACCGGGGCTTTCAGCCGGTTTCGGCATATTTCAGGCGCCAGAAAACCCGCTTTCCTGTGGGTTGCACAGGCCGCGTCTCGATTCAAATAGGCTTAAGCGCTTAGATGTTAACGAGAAACCGGGAAGTCACAAAAAGATCGATTGAATTTGCAAATGAGGCTGATAGCGGGCATAGTCTCGGCTTCTTTACAACTATCAGCCACGGTCGTGCCCATGCTAAAGCGCTTCGCACCCCTCGTGCCTCTCGCACTCGTCACCCTGTTGTTCGGTTGCGCTGCTCATTCACCTGTTAATCAAGAGCAGCAACAACAGGCTAAAAATTCTGCCACCGCCCAGTCTTCCGTTATTTACCAGGAAGAGCTGGACACCGAAAAAGAACTGGCCGACTTCAACGGCAAGAAGCCTTACCAGCTTCCGGTTCTGGCCGACAGCATCCTCGAACGCGGCATGTCCCTGATCGGTACCCGTTACCGTTTCGGCGGTACCTCTGAAGCCGGTTTCGATTGCAGCGGTTTCATCGGCTACCTGTTCCGCGAAGAAGCCGGCATGAACCTGCCGCGCTCCACCCGCGAAATGATCAACGTTGATGCGCCGCTGGTTTCGCGCAGCAACCTCGAGCCGGGCGACCTGCTGTTCTTCGCCACCAATGGTCGTCGCGGTCGTGTAAGCCACGCCGGGATCTACCTGGGCGACAACCAGTTCATCCATTCCAGCTCTCGTCGCAGCGGCGGTGTTCGCATCGACAGCCTGGGCGACAGCTACTGGAGCAAGACCTTCATCGAAGCCAAACGCGCTTTGGCGAACGCTCCAACCGTGGTTACCGCTCGCAAGTAATCACTCGATTGTCGCCACGCTCGTGGCGACAAAGCGGCCCTTCCGAGGCAATAGACTTAAACTTTACAAGGTGAAGTTAAAGTCTTACTTGAAGTTTGCCGCGTAGCCGCTAGAATCCTGTTCTATATTGATGGCAAACCGCCTGCGTCCCAACGCAGGCGGTTTTGTTTTCTGTCGAATCGGCAGTCAAAGCCTCAGCCAGATCAGGATGTTCTGCATATGACGATGTCGGCCCGCTTTGCCTTGATGTTCTTCGCAGCGCTGCTCAGCGGCTGCGCCAGCCGCACTCCGCCACCTGCGCCGGTGGTTCGTGCTCCGATCGTGTTCGGATCCTCTCAGACCTTTTCACCCGCTGCCGAAGACGTGCTGTTCCGCGCGCTCGGGCTGGTGGGCACACCTTATCGTTGGGGTGGCAATACACCGGACTCCGGGTTTGATTGCAGCGGCCTGATCGGCTTTGTCTACCGCGATGCCGCAGGCATCAGCCTGCCGCGTTCTACCCGCGAGATGATCGTCATGCAGGCGCCGAATGTCGGCAAGGAAGGGCTGCAGACTGGCGACCTGATTTTCTTCGCCACCAATGGCGGCTCACAGGTCAGCCATGCGGGGATCTACGTCGGGGAAGGGCGCTTCGTTCATGCGCCGGCCACCGGCGGCACGGTTAAGCTGGACAGCCTGTCGAAGGCGTATTGGCAGAAAGCCTATCTGAGCGCCAAGCGCGTTTTGCAGCCAGAGCATCTGGCGCATAACCCGTAACCCAGATACATAAAAACCCGTGGGAGCTGAATGGCTCCCACGGGTTTTTTATGCCGGCAACACACTAGCGGGTCGCTGACACCCGCCACACCTTGTTACCCACGTCATCGGCTACCAGCAATCCACCTTGTTGGTCGATCACTACGCCGACCGGGCGACCCAAAGCGTTCTCGTCCTTGTCGAGGAAACCTGTCAGCACGTCCACTGGCGTTCCGCTCGGCTTGCCGGCGGCAAACGGCACAAAGATCACCTTGTAACCGCTATGCGGCTTGCGGTTCCACGAGCCGTGCTGGCCGATGAATGCGCCTTCCTTGAACTGAGCCGGCAAGCGATTGCCTTCGGCGAAGGTCAGGCCCAGTGATGCAGTGTGCGGGCCAACGGCGTAGTCGGGAGCGATGGCCTTGGCCACCATGTCCGGCCGCTGTGGTTCCACGCGCACGTCGATGTGCTGGCCGTAGTAGCTGAACGGCCAGCCATAGAAGCCACCGTCCTTGACCGACGTGATGTAGTCCGGCACCAGGTCGCTGCCGATTTCGTCGCGCTCGTTCACGGCGGTCCACAGTGCGCCGGTTTGCGGCTCCCAGGCCAGGCCGTTGGGATTGCGGATGCCCGAAGCGAAAATCCGGTGGTTGCCGGTGGCGCGATCCACTTCCCAGATCGCCGCGCGGCCTTCTTCCTGATCGAGGCCGTTTTCGCCGACGTTGCTGTTCGAGCCGACGGTGACGTACAGCTTGCTGCCGTCTTTGCTGGCGATGACGTTTTTGGTCCAGTGATGGTTGAGCGTCCCGCCCGGCAGGTCGACGACCTTGATTGGCTGGCTCTTGATTTCGGTCGCGCCGGGCTCGTAGTTGAAGCGCAGCAGGCGATCGGTATCTGCCACGTACAGATCGTTGCCGACCAGGGTCATGCCGAACGGCGAGTTGAGGTTCTGCAGGAACACCGTGCGGGTCTCGGCCACGCCGTCATGATCGGCATCGCGCAGCAGGGTGATGCGGTTCGGACTGGGCACGCCGGCACCGGCACGCCCCATGACTTTTTTCATCACCCAGCCACGAATGCCCTTGCTGTCGTCCGGTTTTGGCGGGGCGTTGGTTTCTGCCACGAGTACATCGCCGTTCGGCAGTACGTAGAGCCAGCGCGGATGATCGAGATTTTCGGCGAAAGCCGCCACCTGAGTGCCTGCCGCTGCCGTCGGCTTCGCGCCGGCCGGCCAGCCAATGGCCGGGGCGATGTTCACCGTCGGGATCAGGGTCTTGTTCGGTTCGGGCAGTTTCGGTGACGGACCGGTGCCGTCGGAGACTTGCAGGCTGGAGGATTCACCACAGGCGGCGAGCCCTCCGGCGATCATGATGACGAAAACGAACTGGGGCTTGCGCATTGCTGATCTTCCCTATGAATGCATTCCTAAACATAGAGAAGCGCACAAGCCCGATGGTTCAACCCTCAGCCGTGGGCTTCCTTGAACAGCACGGCAATGCCGGGGTGATAGTTGCCGGCTTCGCTGCGCAATTTGCGGTAGGCGTAAGGAAAGTACCAGGCGACGGCGCAGGTGTGTTCCTTTTGCAGGTCGTCGACCATGTCCTGCAACTCTTCCGGGCTGGCGCTGTGCTGGGCTTTTTGCGGGGCCACGAACAGGCAGCCGAGTTTCAGGTCGCTGGCGTAGCTGATGCGCTTGGCGTCGCTGGTGATATCCGCCAGGGCCTGGGTCAGATTCAGACTGGTGACGCGCGGCCAGCGTTGGGTGGCCTGAATGAAGGCGCGATCTTCGGCGCCAGCGATAAACAGGTCGGCGCGAGCATTGCGCTCGCCTTCTTCGTTTTGTTTGCGGGTGGCGGTGTCGCGCAGGGTGACCAGTTCGGCCATCCAGGCAGCGGCCGAAAGCAGGCCGAGGTTGGCTTTTTCGTCGTGCCAATAAGGCGTGTCGTTGTCGCCGCGCACGGCGTTGTAGCGGTCGATACAGTCAAACCAGCGTTCCAGCACCGGGCGCAGGAATTCCAGCCGCGGATTGCTGATGATCATGCCTTGCATGGTGCTCTCCCTTGTTATTGTGATGTGCTCTCTGCAGTCAAAAAGCATGGCTCTTTGATATCACTGCTGGCAGTGTGGCACAAGATTGGCGTCAGTTAATTGATCGGCGGCAGTTATTCGCCGCACAAGCCCCTCTTCAATTGACGCTCCACCCCCAACCCTCTAACCTTCGCGGCTTGTTTCAGGTGCTCTGTGGCGCATGTCGACAGAGTGAAACAGGGAAGCCGGTGAGGCGGGTCTTCAAGCGATGAACCCTCACGATCCCGGCGCTGCCCCCGCAACGGTAAATGAGTAAAAGCTGCGTTTGATGCCACTGCGTAAAAGCGGGAAGGCGCGCAGCTAGGCCAACGCCGCTCATGAGCCCGGAGACCGGCCTGATCCATCCAGCGGCATCACGGTGGGCGATGCCAGGCTTGTTGCCGTCTATTCTTGTGCCTGCCCGCCGTTATCCAGCCTCAACGGAGAGCTCCCCCATGACTGATTCCCCCGAACGCGACGAGCGCCACCTGGCGCGCATGCAGCGCAAAAAAGCCGTGATCGACGAGCGCATCGCCAATTCGCCAGACGAATGCGGTCTGGTGCTGGTGCTGACCGGCAACGGCAAAGGCAAAAGCAGCTCGGCATTCGGCATGCTCGCGCGCGCCATGGGCCACGGCATGCAGTGCGGCGTGGTGCAGTTCATCAAGGGGCGCAACAGCACCGGCGAAGAACTGTTCTTCCGCCGCTTCCCCGAGCAAGTGCGTTTTCATGTGATGGGCGAGGGCTTCACCTGGGAAACCCAGGACCGCCAGCGCGACATCGCCGCCGCCGAAGCGGCCTGGGAAGTCTCCCGCGAACTGCTGCGTGATCCGTCGATCGGTCTGGTGGTGCTCGATGAACTGAACATCGCCCTCAAGCACGGTTACCTCGATCTGGATCAGGTGCTCAGCGATCTGCAAGCGCGTCCGCCGATGCAGCACGTGATCGTCACCGGCCGCGCTGCCAAGCCGGAAATGCTCGAGATGGGCGACACCGTCACCGAAATGGGCATGATCAAGCACGCCTTCCAGGCCGGCATCAAAGCGCAGAAAGGCGTCGAACTTTGAATCAACCACGTCACTGCCCGGCGGTACTGATCGCCGCACCGGCCTCCGGCCAGGGCAAGACCACCGTCACCGCCGCGCTGGCCCGTCTGCATCGCAATCAGGGGCGCAAGGTCCGCGTGTTCAAATGCGGCCCGGACTTTCTCGACCCGATGATCCTTGAGCGCGCCAGCGGTGCGCCGGTCTATCAACTGGACATGTGGATGGTCGGCGAGCAGGAGAGTCGTCGCCTGTTGTGGGAAGCCGCCGCTGAAGCCGATCTGATTCTGATCGAAGGCGTGATGGGCCTGTTCGATGGCACACCGTCGAGCGCCGACCTGGCCCGGCATTTCGGCGTGCCGGTACTCGGTGTGATTGACGGCACGGCCATGGCTCAGACCTTCGGCGCACTGGCCTTGGGTCTGGCGCGCTATCAGCCGGACCTGCCGTTTGCTGGCGTGCTGGCCAACCGCGTCGGCACCGTGCGTCATGCGCAATTGCTCGAAGGCAGCCTCACCGAAGGCCTGCGCTGGTACGGCGCATTGTCCCGGGAAACCGGGATCGAATTGCCAAGCCGCCATCTCGGTCTGGTGCAGGCCAGCGAACTGAATGACCTCGATGTGCGCCTCGACGCCGCCGCCGAAGCGCTGGCCGGCACTTGCGAGGTAGCGCTGCCACCGGCAGTGGAATTCGCCGCGCCAGAAGTTATTGAGACTGAAAAACTGCTTGAAGGTGTGCGAATTGCCGTCGCCCGCGACGAAGCCTTCGCTTTTACCTACGGCGCCAGTCTCGATCTGCTGCGGGCGATGGGTGCCGAGTTGAGTTTCTTCTCGCCGATCCGCGATACGCAATTGCCCGATGCCGACAGCTTGTACCTGCCCGGCGGATATCCGGAATTGCACCACGTTGCCTTGTCGCAGAACGCCGACATGCTCGAAGCGATCCGCGCGCATCACGCCGCTGGCAAACCGCTGCTTGCCGAATGTGGCGGCATGCTCTACCTGCTCGACTCGCTGACCGATGTCGAAGGCACCCGCGCTGATTTGGTCGGCTTGTTGAGTGGCGACGCCGTGATGCAAAAGCGCCTCGCCGCACTGGCGCTGCAAGAGGTCGACCTGCCGGAAGGCCTGCTGCGCGGCCACACCTATCACCATTCCCTGACCACCACCGAACTGACGCCGATTGCCCGTGGCCACAGCCCCAACGGCGGGCGCGGTGCCGAAGCGGTGTATCGGCAAGGACGGATGACCGCGTCGTACGTGCATTTTTACTTCCCGTCGAATCCGTCGGCGATTGCCGCACTGTTGGTGCCATGACCGACAACGCCTTCACTGACGCCGAGCGCGAAGCGGTCTACCGCGCCATCGCCGAACGCCGCGACATGCGCCACTTCAGCGGCGGCACGGTCGAGCCTGAACTGTTGCGCCGTTTGCTTGAAGCCGCGCATCAGGCGCCGAGTGTCGGCCTGATGCAGCCGTGGCGCTTCATCCGTATCAGCGACCGCGCGCTACGTGGCCAGATCCAGAACCTTGTTGAAGAGGAGCGCGTGCGCACCGCCGAAGCCCTCGGCGAGCGCAGTGACGAATTCATGAAGCTCAAGGTCGAAGGCATCAACGACTGCGCCGAAGTGTTGGTCGCGGCGTTGATGGACGATCGCGAGCGGCATATTTTCGGTCGTCGCACGCTGCCGGAAATGGACATGGCGTCGTTGTCCTGCGCAATCCAGAATCTCTGGCTCGCCGCGCGTGCCGAAGGCCTGGGCATGGGCTGGGTGTCGCTGTTCGAGCCACAGGCGCTGGCCGATCTGCTGAAACTGCCGGCCGGGGCCAAGCCGCTGGCGGTGCTTTGCCTGGGGCCGGTCAAGGAATTCTATCCGGCGCCGATGCTGGTACTCGAAGGGTGGGCGCAGGCGCGTCCGCTCAATGAGCTGCTGTATGAAAATTTTTGGGGAGTGAGTCAATGAGTGTGGCGTTGTTGAGTGTCGCCGCGGTTGCGCTGGATGCGCTGCTGGGTGAACCGAAACGCTGGCATCCGCTGGTGACGTTCGGCAATTTCGCCGGGCGCATCGAGCAACGTTTCAATAGCGCTGGTCGTGGTTGGCGCAGCCATGGCGTTACCGCGTGGGTGATCGCGGTGTTGCCGCTGACCCTGCTGGCTACGGCGTTTTCATGGGCGCCTTACGTGGGCTGGATCGTCGAGATTCTTGCGCTGTATTGCGCCCTCGGCATGCGCAGCCTGGGTGAGCACGTCGAGCCGGTGGCCAAGGCTTTGCGCGCCGATGATCTGGAAGAGGCGCGCAAGCGCGTGGGTTATCTGGTCAGCCGTCAGACCGATGAGCTGGACAGTACCGCCGTCGCCCGCGCCGCCACCGAATCGGTACTGGAGAACGGCAGCGATGCGGTGTTCGCTGCGCTGTTCTGGTTTGCCGTGGCCGGTGCGCCGGGCGTGGTGCTCTATCGTCTGAGCAATACGCTCGACGCGATGTGGGGCTATCGCAACGAACGCTTCGAGCGTTTCGGCTGGGCGGCGGCAAAAATCGATGACGTCCTCAACTACATTCCTGCGCGGCTGGTGGCGTTGACTTACGCGCTGCTGGGCAAAACCCGACTCGCGTTGAAATGCTGGCGCACTCAGGCGCCGAAATGGGACAGCCCGAACGCCGGCCCGGTGATGGCCGCCGGGGCGGGTGCCTTGGGCGTCGAGCTGGGCGGTCCGGCGATTTACCACGGCGAGCTGCACGAGCGTCCGCAACTGGGCGAGGGCGTGCCGGCGGATGCCGATTCCATTGATCGCGGCTGGCAATTGGTCCAGCGCGGGGTATGGTTATGGCTGCTGATTCTCTGCGTGGGGGCTGAATTCTATGCTTGAGCACGGTGGCCGGTTGCGCAGGGCGGCGCTCGAATACGGCATCGCGGAAGAAGACTGGCTCGACCTGTCCACGGGTCTGGCGCCATGGCCGTTTCCGGTCCCGGATATTCCGCTTCGGGCGTGGGCGCGCTTGCCGGAAAACGATGACGGTCTGGAGCAGGCCGCCTGCGATTACTACGGCGCCAGTCAGGTGTTGCCGGTGGCCGGTTCGCAGATGGCCATTCAGTTGTTGCCGCGATTGCGTCGGGCCGGCAAGGTCGGCGTGCTGTCGCCGTGTTATGCCGAGCATGCTGAAGCCTGGCGGCGCAGCGGCTATATCGTGCGTGAGGTGCTGGAGCAGGAAGTCGACTTCTTTCTCGACAGCCTCGACGTGCTGGTGGTGGTCAATCCAAACAATCCCACGGGCCTGAATCTGACCCCGGCGCGCCTGCTCGACTGGCATGCGCGGCTGGCCCAGCGCGGCGGCTGGCTGGTGGTCGACGAAGCGTTCATGGACAACACGCCGCAGCTGAGTCTCGCCCCGCATTCGCATCAAGTGGGATTGATCGTGTTGCGCTCGTTCGGCAAGTTTTTCGGTCTGGCCGGTGTGCGGCTGGGCTTCGTGCTGGCCGAGCGCAAGTTGCTCCGGTTGCTGGCCGAACAGGTCGGGCCCTGGGCCGTCAGCGGGCCGACCCGGGTGCTGGGGCAGGCTTGTCTGCGCGACACCGAAGGCCATACCCGCCAGCGCATCCGCAGCGACGAGGCCAGCGAACGATTGGCTGCGCTGCTTGAGCGGCACGGCTTCAAACCGCAGGGCGGCTGCGCACTGTTTCAGTGGCTGATCACCGAACAGGCCGCCGCGCTGCACGAATTCATGGCCCGCCGCGGCATTCTTCTGCGCCTGTTCGCGCACAACAGCAGCCTGCGTTTCGGGCTGCCCGCCGATGCCGCCGACGAGGCGCGCCTTGAGCAAGCACTGCAAGCATTCGCCAAGCATTGCTCCATGGAAAAACCAGCATGACCACATTAATGGTGCAGGGCACCACCTCCGACGCCGGCAAAAGCACGCTGGTGACGGCGCTCTGCCGCTGGGCCACCCGCCAGGGCGTTGCCGTGGTGCCGTTCAAGCCGCAGAACATGGCGCTCAACAGCGCGGTGACTGCCGACGGCGGCGAGATCGGTCGCGCGCAAGCGGTGCAGGCCCAGGCGGCGTTTCTCGAACCGCACACCGACATGAATCCGGTGCTGCTCAAGCCCAACAGCGACACCGGCGCCCAGGTCATCATCCACGGCCGCGCGGTCACCAGCATGAACGCCGTCGCCTATCACGACTACAAAGCCATCGCCATGCAGGCCGTGCTCGCTTCCCACGAGCGCTTGAGCGCCGCCTATCCGCTGGTGATGGTCGAAGGTGCGGGCTCGCCAGCCGAGATCAATCTGCGTGCCGGCGACATCGCCAACATGGGCTTCGCCGAAGCGGTGGATTGTCCGGTGCTGCTGATCGCCGATATCAATCGTGGCGGGGTGTTTGCCCATCTGGTGGGCACGCTGGAACTGCTGTCGCCGAGCGAACAGGCGCGGGTCAAAGGCTTCATCATCAACCGTTTTCGCGGCGACATCGCCTTGCTGCAACCGGGCCTCGACTGGCTGGAACAGCGCACCGGCAAACCGGTGGTGGGCGTGCTGCCGTACGTGATGGACCTGCATCTGGAAGCCGAGGACGGCATCGACCAGCGCCAGACCGACAAGGTCGAGCAAGTCCTGAAAGTGGTGGTGCCGGTGCTGCCGCGCATCAGCAACCACACCGATTTCGATCCGCTGCGTCTGCATCCACAGGTGGATCTGCAATTCATCGGGCCGGGGCAGGCGATTCCGCCGGCCGATCTGATCATTCTCCCAGGCTCGAAAAGCGTGCGCAGTGACCTGGCGTACCTGCGCGCCAATGGCTGGGAATCGGCTATCCGCCGTCACCTGCGTTACGGCGGCAAATTGCTGGGGATCTGCGGCGGTCTGCAAATGCTCGGCGAGCAGGTGCACGATCCGCTGGGCCTGGAAGGCGCGCCGGGCTCCAGCGCCGGTCTGGGGCTGCTGGCGTTTGAAACGCAGCTCGAAGCCGAGAAGCAGTTGCGCAATGTGCGCGGGCGTCTGGCGCTGGAAGATGCAGAGGTCAGCGGTTATGAAATTCATGCCGGCGTGACCACGGGAGCGGCGCTGGAAAAGGCTGCCGTGCATCTGGACGACGGTCGCTGCGATGGCGCGCAAAGTCTCGACGGGCAGATTTTCGGCACCTACCTGCATGGCCTGTTCGAATCGCCGGCGGCCAGTGCCGCGCTGTTGCGTTGGGCCGGTCTGAACGATGTGCAGGAGGTGGATTACCACGGCTTGCGTGAACGCGATATCGAGCGGCTGGCGGATCTGGTGGAGAAGCACCTGGATACCGGGCTGTTACGTGAACTCTGTGGAATCTCCCCATGCTCCAGTTGATCCTCGGCGGCGCCCGCTCCGGCAAAAGTCGCCTGGCCGAAAAACTCGCCACTGACAGCGCACTGGCCGTCACTTACATCGCCACCAGCCAGCCGCTGGATGGCGAAATGAATGAACGCGTCGCCCATCATCGTGCGCGTCGTCCCGTCGAATGGGCGTTGATCGAAGAACCGTTGGAACTGGCCCGTGTGCTGCGCGAAAACGCTGGCCCCGAGCGCTGCCTGCTGGTGGATTGCCTGACGCTGTGGCTGACCAATCTGCTGATGCTCGAAGACGCCGCACGTCTCGCCGCCGAACGCGAAGCCCTGCTCGAATGCCTGGTGTCGCTGCCGGGTGAAATCATTTTTGTCAGCAACGAGACCGGAATGGGTGTCGTGCCGCTGGGCGAATTGACTCGCCGCTACGTCGATGAAGCCGGTTGGCTGCATCAAGCTCTGGCCGAGCGTTGTCAGCGAGTCGTCCTGACGGTCGCCGGCCTGCCTCTGACTCTGAAAGGACCTGCGTTATGACCCAAGCCTGGTGGCTGAACCCGTGCAAATCGGTGGATACGGACGCCGTTGAAAACGCGGCGGCGCGTCAGCAGCAATTGACCAAACCCGCCGGCTCGCTCGGTCAGCTTGAATCGGTGGCGGTGCAACTGGCGGGATTGCAGGGCCAGGTCAAACCGACACTCGATCAGGTCTGGATCGCGATTTTTGCCGGCGACCATGGCGTTGTCGCCGAAGGGGTTTCCGCGTTTCCTCAGGAAGTCACCGGGCAGATGCTGCTGAACTTTGTCAGCGGCGGCGCGGCGATCAGCGTGCTGGCGCGGCAACTCGGCGCGCAGCTGGAAGTAGTGGATCTGGGCACTGTGAACCCGTCGTTGAACTTGTCGGGCGTGCGTCACCTGAACATCGGCCCGGGCACGGCGAATTTCGCCAAGGGCGCGGCGATGACTCAGGCCCAGGGCGAACTCGCCTTGCAGGGCGGTCGCGACAGCGTGCTGCGCGCGAAGGCTGCGGGCGCGCAATTGTTCATCGGCGGTGAAATGGGCATCGGCAACACCACGGCCGCCAGTGCGCTGGCGTGTGCCTTGCTCGATTGCCCGGTGGCACACCTGACCGGCCCCGGCACGGGGTTGAATGCCGAAGGCGTCAGCCACAAGGCGCAGGTGATCGAGCGCGCGCTGGCGCTGCATGCGGCACGGCGCGGTGATGCACTGCAGACTCTGTTCAATCTCGGCGGCTTCGAGATTGCGGCTTTGGTCGGCGCGTATCTGGCCTGTGCGCAGGAAGGTGTGGCGGTTTTGGTGGACGGTTTTATCTGCACGGTCGCCGCGCTGGTGGCGGTGCGTCTGAATCCGGCTTGCCGTGAGTGGCTGCTGTTCGGTCACCGCGGTGCCGAGCCGGGCCATCGCCATGTGCTGGAAACCCTTGGCGCGGAGCCGCTGCTTGAACTGGGTCTGCGTCTGGGCGAGGGCAGTGGCGCGGCGCTGGCGGTGCCGTTGCTGCGTCTGGCCTGTGACCTGCACGGGCAGATGGCGACCTTCGCCGAAGCCGCAGTGGCGGATCGCCCGGCATGACCTTGCGTCTGGACCTGCTGCGCCACGGTGAAACCGAACTCGGCGGCGGCCTGCGCGGCAGCCTCGACGATGCATTGACCGAAAAAGGCTGGGCGCAGATGCGCGAGGCGGTGAACGGGCAGGGGCCGTGGGATCGGCTGGTCAGTTCGCCGTTGCAGCGTTGCGCGCGGTTTGCCGAAGAGTTGAGCGCGCAGCGGGATCTGCCGGTATCTCTGGACAAGAATCTGCAGGAGCTGCATTTCGGTGCCTGGGAAGGGCAGAGCGCGGCGGCGCTGATGGAAACCGATGCCGAGGCGCTGGGTTTGTTCTGGGCTGATCCCTATGGTTTTACCCCGCCGCAGGGGGAGCCGGTCAGCGATTTTTCTGCGCGGGTGCTGGCGGCGGTGATGCGACTGCATGCGGCACACGCGGGCGAGCGGGTGTTGTTGGTCAGCCACGGCGGCGTCATGCGTCTGTTGCTGGCGCGGGCCCGTGGTTTGCCCCGTGAGCAACTGCTGAATGTCGAAGTCGCTCACGGCGCGCTGTTTTCGCTGATCGTCGAAGCAGACGGTTCGCTCAGGGAAGTGCTCTGACATGTTGCCCCTGTGGATCGCCCTGCAATTTCTCAGCAGCCTGCCGATTCGTCTGCCGGGCATGCCGGCGCCGGAACAGCTCGGCCGGTCACTGTTGTTTTATCCGCTGGTGGGCTTGCTGTTCGGCGTGATTCTCTGGGCGCTGAATATCGCATTGGCCGGCGCGCCATTGCTGTTGCACGCGGCGCTGTTGCTGACGGTGTGGGTGCTGCTCAGCGGCGCGTTGCACCTTGATGGCCTGGCGGACAGCGCCGATGCGTGGCTCGGCGGTTTCGGTGATCGTGAGCGTACGCTGACGATCATGAAGGATCCGCGCAGTGGGCCGATCGCGGTGGTGACGCTGGTGTTGGTGTTGTTGCTCAAGTACGCTGCGTTGCTGGCCTTGATCGAACAACAGCAGGGCATGGCATTGATCATCGTGCCGCTGATCGGCCGAGCGGCGTTGCTCGGGCTGTTTCTCACCACGACTTATGTGCGGGCTGGCGGGTTGGGGCAGCCGCTGGCCGATCATCTGCCACGCAAGACGGGTTGGCAGGTGCTGGCGGTGAGCGCTGCGGTATGCGTGGTGATCGCTGGGATCAACGCCGTCGTGGCGCTGCTGCTGGCGGTTGCCGTGTTCATCTGGCTACGGCATTTGATGGTGCGGCGACTGGGCGGGACCACCGGTGATACGGCCGGTGCGTTGCTGGAATTGCTGGAGATGTCAGTGCTGGTCGGGCTGGCCTTGTTTTGATAAGTAACTTTGATCTGTAACTTGATTTAACACAGTCGCGGGTATATACACGCATCATGCTTCCATCTCAGTGTTTGTGCACCAACCTGCGACGCGCCGCGCGTGGCGTCAGCAGGCATTACGACGGCGCTCTCGACGGCTTCGGGATCAACGTTGCCCAGTATTCTTTGCTGTGCAACCTGCAGCGGCTGGATCAGCCGAGCATTTCCGAACTGGCCGAAGCGATGGGCCTGGATCGCAGCACCCTCGGGCGCAATTTGCGGGTGCTGGAAGGCGAGGGCCTGGTGGCGCTGGCCGAGGGCGAGGACATGCGCAACCGCATCGTCCGGCTCACCGAAACCGGTGCGCAACGCCTGGCAGCAGCCCTGCCGGCCTGGGAAGCGGCGCAACAGCGGTTGATCGACCGACTGGGTGCCGAGAAGCGTGAAACCTTGCTGCGGCTATTGGATGAACTGGCCTGAGGGCCGGTTTTTTCCGAATCTAAGCGGGTATATACCCGCGACTGGAGAATAACAATGAGTTCGATGTGGCGTACGTGCGGTTGGGTGTTGCTGGGGAGTGCGCTGATTCTGGCGTTGTCGTTGGGCGTGCGGCACGGTTTCGGGCTGTTTCTGTCGCCGATGAGTGCCCAGTTCGGCTGGGGCCGTGAAGTGTTCGCCTTTGCCATCGCCTTGCAGAATCTGATCTGGGGCCTGGCGCAACCGTTCACCGGCGCACTGGCCGACCGCTTCGGCGCGGCAAAAGTGGTGCTGATCGGCGGTGTGCTCTACGCCTTGGGCCTGGTGTTTATGGGGCTGTCGGAAACGGCGTTGGGTCTGTCCCTGAGCGCCGGTTTGCTGATCGGCATCGGTCTGTCCGGCACCTCGTTCTCGGTCATCCTCGGCGTGGTCGGCCGCGCTGTGCCGCCGGAAAAACGCAGCATGGGCATGGGTATTGCCAGTGCTGCCGGTTCTTTCGGCCAGTTCGCCATGCTGCCGGGCACCCTCGGGCTGATTGGCTGGCTCGGCTGGTCGGCGGCGTTGCTGGTGCTGGGCTTGCTGGTGGCGCTGATCGTGCCGCTGGTGAGCATGCTCAAGGACAAGCCGCTGCCGGTGCTCGGCCATGAACAAACCCTGTCCGAAGCCTTGCGCGAGGCGTGTTCGCACTCCGGGTTCTGGCTGCTTGCGTTCGGCTTCTTCGTCTGCGGATTTCAGGTGGTGTTCATCGGCGTGCACTTGCCTGCGTATCTGGTCGATCAGCATCTGCCGGCGAGTGTCGGCACCACCGTGCTGGCGTTGATCGGTCTGTTCAACATCTTCGGTACTTACACCGCCGGTTGGCTCGGTGGGCGCATGTCTAAACCGCGTCTGCTGACCGGACTTTATCTGCTGCGCGCCGTGGTGATCGTGCTGTTCCTGTGGCTGCCGGTGACGACGACCTCGGCCTATCTGTTCGGCATGGCCATGGGCTTCCTGTGGCTGTCGACGGTGCCGTTGACCAACGGTACGGTGGCAACCTTGTTTGGCGTGCGAAACCTGTCCATGCTCGGCGGTATCGTGTTCCTGTTCCATCAGTTGGGGTCGTTCCTCGGTGGCTGGCTGGGCGGGGTGGTGTATGACCGGACCGGGAGTTATGACTTGATCTGGCAAGTAGCGATTCTTTTGAGCCTGTTGGCGGCAGCGCTGAACTGGCCGGTGCGCGAGCGTCCGGTCGAGCGCCTGCAACCGCGTGCGAGCGCTGCATGAACCGTTTCTGGCCGCAGATCGTCGTCACCGCACTCGGCGCCGCATTGCTCGCGCTGGTGTGGTGGGGCTGGCATCAGGGCGGGCTGGCGCTGATGCAGTTGGGCATGGGTGCTTGCTAGATCGGCGGGAGGGCGAGTAACGTCGAGGTCTGACGATTGCTCAAGGATGCCCGACATGCTCAAGCGCTGGTGTGCTGTTCCCGCGTTGCTGATGGCGTTGACCGGACTGGCCCAGGCCGCGGACTGTCCGGATCTGTTGCAAGGTTCGTTGCCCAAGTTGCGGGCCAAGGAATCCATCGACCTGTGTCAGCGTTACGCCGACAAACCGCTGGTGGTGATCAACACGGCCAGCTTCTGTGGTTTTGCTCCGCAGTTCGAGGGGCTCGAAGCGCTCAATCAGCGCTACAAGGCCCAGGGCCTGGAAATGCTCGGCGTGCCCTCCAATGACTTCAAGCAGGAGTCCAAGGACAGCGCCGAGACCGCCAAGGTCTGCTACGCCAACTACGGCGTGACGTTTACCATGACCGAGCCACAGAAGGTCCGGGGTGACGATGCGACTCACCTGTTCCAGGTGCTGGCTAAACAGAGCAGCGCACCGAAGTGGAATTTCTACAAATACGTCATCGACCGCCAGGGCAAGGTGATTGCCAACTTCTCCAGCCTGACCAAACCGGATGATCCGGAATTTCTCGCAGCCATCGAGAAAGCCATTGCCTCCCAGCCGCTGAAACCCTGATCGACGCCCATCAAAAAGCCCCGCCTCTGTGAAGAGAGCGGGGCTTTTTTATGGCGAGGGGTTAGCCTCGCCGTGCAGCATCAGAAGCGGTAGGTTGCGCCGACACCGAAGCCATTTGCCGAGTTTTCATACTGGGAGTTGTAGGTCTGGCCGCGATCGTTTTCGTTGCGGATGTTGACCTTCTCTTCCTTCAGGTACGAGTAGGCAACGTCGATGGTCAGGTCTTCGGTCGGGCTCCAGCCGGCACCGATGCTGAAGATAGTCCGGTCGCCGGTCGGGATGCGTGGCGAACGGTCGACGTTGTTGGTCGGCGACTGGTCGAACGTCAGACCGGTACGCAGTACCCATTCCTTGTTCAGCTGGTAGGACGTACCGATGGCGTAAGCCCAGGTGTCATGCCAGTTCTGTTCTTCGGTAATTTCGCCGAACTGGCCAGCCAGCAGCGGCTGTACACCGGAGTTCTTGACGGTGATCTTTTCCAGCTGGCTCCAGCGGGTCCAGGTGGTACCGGCGTAGACGTTCCAACGATCGTTGATTGCCTGAGTGACCGAGAGGTCCACGGATTCAGGTGTGGTGATCTTCAGCGAAGCGTCGTACTTCTGGTTGGCACCCAGACCGACTGCCGCCAGTGCGCCGTAGTTGACCTTGGTGTTGCCTTCGAGCTTGTAGTCGACTTTCGAGTGGTAAGTCAGACCCAGGCGAGTGGTATCGGTAGCTTGTACCAGCACGCCGATGTTGTAGCCCAGCGCGGTGTCGTCACCCTTGATCTTGACCTTGCCGTCCGGCAGTGCCTGGGTAATCGACAGGTTGGATTCCAGCGACCCGTCGATGCGGTTGATGGTCGGGCCGAAACCGATCGACACGACATCGTTGAACTTGTAGCTGATCGTTGGCTGGAAGGTGATGATCTTGACTTCTGACTTGCTGCCGAAGTAACGGCCGGCGAAGCCGTTTTCATAGTCGGTGATCAGGCCGAAGGGTACGTACACACCCAGACCGAATGCCCAATGCTCGTCGATCGGCTTGACGTAGTAGCCCATAGGTACGGAGGTGAAGGGCACCATGTCGCCTTTGTTGCTGCCGCCGTTCGGGCTGGAGCTGGCGTCGCTGATATCGGTTTTTGCGTCGAGGAATGCAACACCGCCAGTGACTTGTTCGCGCGTGATGCGCGACATGCCGGCAGGGTTGCCGTAAACAGTGCTTGCGTCGTCGGCAGAAGAAGATCGCCCGGCGTACCCAGTCCCCATCCCGCTGATGCTGTGTTCGTTGATGGCAAAGCCAGCTGCGAAGATCTGGGTGGATGCCACGGTTACGGCAAGGCTAAGGGTGGTTTTGAGCATGACTTTTTTCATTATTAGAACTCCTGGTGATCACCGGGGCGAAAATTACCAACATTTTCGTCCCAGCGCTATAGTCCGTATGCCTTGAGTTAGAGCGGTTTTGTAGGACAATCCGACCAGATTCGCTACTCGTTGGACGATGTTGCGAAACCGGCGGGTCAGCAAGCGACCTGATTCAGCGGTGAAACACAGGTTTGCCAGGCGCAGGTGAAATCGCGCAGACGACCTTGAGGCTGGAAGGTCTGACGCCAGATGCGCGCCATGCCCAGCAGATCGTCCGGCTCGGGGAGGATGGGGTTTTGTTCTTCCACCAGAAGCCATGCAATGGCCGTGGCGTAACGCAGGTTGACCGTCAGTTCGAGGTGCGGCCCGCTGAGAAATGCATGTTGGCTGGCGAGGCCGCGAACCAGGCTGGCGCGTTCCGGGTCCAGCGCCAGGTAATGGTCCCAGAGGGCCTGGTGACGATGTTCGGCAATCCGGTACAGGCCGTGGCCACGGCGGTCATGCAGGGCGGAACCGAGGGCGGACTGGCTGGCGGCAATGCCCAGCAGAAGGGATTCGGCAGTTGCGCAGTGGCGTCCCAGGTAGATCAGCGTAGGACGGATCACATAACGGCACAGTTCGCTGGCAGCGATACCCATAAAACCCTCGGATCTTGTTATCGGGCGGCGAGACCTGAAGGGGAGCTTGGCAGCTGTGGATCGACTCAGGCTCGCCGGAAGCGGATCACGCCGCTTGAGTTGAAGTGTAGTGTCATATTCGCGACGTAAAGGCCTGTTTTTAAAATATTTCCGGCGAGGCGTTATAACCGTTATATCGGTTAGTGATTAGGCAGAAATTGGAAAAAGTGAAACATCGGGCAATAAAAAGCCCCGCATTCTCAGCGGGGCTTTTGCTTTTGCAGCCATTTCGGCCTCTCAGGCGATCAATGCCTGACGGGTGCGATCAATCACGGCCTGCAGCGGTTCGGCGCTGGAGTATTGATCGGGGTACAGACGCTCGCTGTGGCGGGCGATCCCGTGTTCATTGACCACGGTGAAGCTGAAGCAGCCTTTGCGAGCGGCCATGATCAGGCAGTTCATTGGGGCAAAAGCGTTGGTTAGGGTGCGAATGGCATCCTGAGTCTGGATTTGAGTCGACATAGTTATTAGGTGTTCCTACAAATGACACGGATAAGAACCGTGCAACGTTAAAACGTTCCAGTAACGTCAACCACCATTGGTCGAACGAAGAACCCGACTGGAACAAGGCAGCCAGTTCGAGCGCTATAAAAGTTGGCGCGCTTGGGCTGGCAGGTAGGTACTTAGGAGGACAGGCAACACATCGAGGGCAGAGGTTCTGGGCCCTTGGTGAAGATCCTGATCAATTTGCAGGTTGGTTCGGTCAGAGTAAGTGGTCTTCGCAACACTCTTTGCATTCAATTCAAAGACTGTGTCGTCGCAAGATTTACCTGGAAACCATCGAGGGGTCGATCCCGCTTTTTTCAGTGAAGGTCTATGTAAGAGAAACTTGACTGTGGGGGTTTGTTCGACCGGAATTGACTTTCAGCTTGGTACTAACGCCGCGGATACTAACGGAACGGTCTGAAGAAGGCAAACCCGGTCATCAAAAAAATTCCCGGGCGCGGTGCCCGAACTCCGCGCCTGCCCCGATCTGGCTTGCTAAACGACCGTCGGTCGCCACTACCCGACAGATGCGAACGCTCGGCGCAGGCGCTTATCCCCAGTCCGAATGCCAAAACGACCCGAAAAGGCGCATCGATATAACCGCGTAACAGGTACTTGTGCACATTAGTTGCGCGGACTGTAACGGCGCTGTCACAACGATCCTGACCCTGATGGCTGCCTGCATCGAAAGTTTAAGTCAATGAAAAACATCGCTTTTTTTAACTGGTGAAAAAATCGTCAGTTTGACTGCGAGCCCCATTCCACAAGGCTTTGCGGCGACTGGAGGGCGGTTGTCCACTGAGTTATCCACAGCTTCTGTGGATTGTCCCGAGCGCTTGCTCTAGCACGGGCGTGCCGGGTTTTTTTCGACTTTACCTGTGCGAAAAAAAGAGTAGAGTGGCGCGCCTTCCGATCTGTCCCACAGTGCTTTATGAAGTTTCGTTCAGCTCCAGAATCTGTTACCTCCCAACCCCTTCGTGTTACCGCTCCCAAGCGATTTTCCGTGCGCGTGGCCGAATGGCTGCTGGACAGCCCGCGCCTGGGCGATAGCCAGAATGCCAAGCACCTCGCCGGCCGCCTGCTCAAGCAACCGGCCCGGGAAGGGGTGGTCGCCGCGCAAAGTCGCCTCGGCCAGTTGATGTGCCGCGAGTGCGGCAATGCCCGGGATCGCCGGATCGGCCAGGACCTGTTGCGTCAGGCCGCCCGCGCCGGTGACCGCCGCGCGCAACAGGAACTCGGCCTGATCGAAGACTGAGCTGTCCAAGACCAGACGCCTTGGTTAACCTTCAGGCTTTATCGGATCGGCGGGAATCACTATGGCGATGGACTTGACCAGCATCCTGCTGGGGCTGGCAGGCGCGGCCGTGCCGCTGCTGGCGCTGGCCTGGCAACTGCAACGCCGGGCCAGTCAGAACCAGTCTGAAGTCGCCTTGCTCGAAGAGCGGCTGGCCATGGCACAAATGGCCCAAGACGGCCTCACTGCTCAACTTGAAGCCTGCCGCGATGAAATCGCCGATCTCGGCCAGGCCAACGCCTCCAAACAAGCTGATCTCGCGGCCGTGCGCCGGGAAGTCGAGCTGTTGCAGATCGAGCGCGATGATGCCCGTGACGCTGCCCATGCCTGGAACCTCGAACGCGCCAACAAAGAAGCCGAGTTACGGCGCCTGGACGCCCAAGCGGCTTCGCTGAATGCCGAATTGCGCGAGCAACAGGAAAGCCATCAACAACGCCTGGATGACCTGCAAGGTTCCCGTGACGAGCTGCGCGCACAGTTCGCCGAACTGGCCGGCAAGATCTTCGATGAGCGCGAACAACGCTTCGCCGAAACCAGCCAGCAGCGCCTCGGCCAATTGCTTGATCCTTTGAAGGAACGCATCCAGTCGTTCGAAAAACGCGTCGAGGAAAGCTATCAGGCCGAAGCCCGCGAGCGTTTTTCGCTGGCCAAGGAGCTGGAGCGTTTGCAGCAACTGAACCTGCGCCTCAGCGACGAAGCGACCAACCTGACCCGCGCCCTGAAGGGCCAGAAGACTCAGGGCAACTGGGGCGAGCTGATTCTCGAGCGTGTGCTTGAGCATGCCGGGCTGGAGAAGGGCCGCGAGTACCAGACCCAGGTCAATCTCAAGGGCCCGGACGGCGAGCGTTTCCAGCCGGACGTGATCATTTATCTGCCGGGCGACAAGCAGGTGGTGGTCGACTCCAAGGTGAGCCTCACCGCGTATCAGCAATACGTCGCGGCGGACGACGATGCCATCGGCCAGATCGCCATGAAGCAGCACGTGCTGTCCTTGCGCAGCCACGTCAAAGGCCTGGCCGGCAAGGATTACAAACGTCTGGAAGGTTTGCACAGTCTCGATTTCGTCTTGCTGTTCGTGCCCATCGAAGCGGCGTTTTCCGCCGCGTTGCAGGCCGAGCCGACGCTGTTTCAGGAGGCCTTCGACCGCAACATCGTGATCGTCAGCCCGACCACGCTGCTGGCCACTTTGCGAGTCATCGACAGCCTGTGGAAGCAGGAGCGCCAGAGCCAGAACGCCCGGGAAATCGCCGAGCGCGCCGGTTGGCTTTACGACAAGTTCGTGCTGTTCATTCAGGATCTGGACGAAGTCGGCAATCGCTTGCAGCAACTGGACAAGGCCTACAGCGCGGCGCGCAACAAGCTGACGGAAGGGCGGGGCAACCTGGTCAGCCGCAGCGAACAGCTCAAGCTGCTCGGCGCGCGGGCCAGCAAAAGCCTGCCCGCAGACCTGCTGGAGCGCGCAATGACCGATGCCGACGGCCTGGTCGAACTGCCTGAATAAGCCGCTCTGCTAGAGCGGCAAATAGCGACTCAACAACGCCCGCAACGCCGCCGGTTTCACCGGTTTGGCCAGGTAATCCAGCCCCGCTGCGTGAACCTGGGCCACGGTTTCCGGATGCCCGTCGGCGCTGATCACCACGCCGGGCACCGGTTCGCCCAGCCTTGTGCGCAACCAGGCCATCAGATCGGTGCCGGTTTCGCCGTGATCAAGGTGATAGTCCACCAATGCCAATTGTGGCCGCACGCCGTCGTCGAGCAGTGCCGCACATTCTTCGCGGTTGCGTGCGGTCCAGACCTGGCAGCCCCAGCGCGTGAGCAGGCTGTTCATGCCGATCAGAATGCTGTCTTCGTTGTCGATGCACAGCACCTGCGCGCCGCTGTGCAATTTGCCATTGATTTCCACCGCCGCCGCCGGCTGTACCGTCTGCGCTTTGGCCAACGGTACGCGGACACTGAACACGCTGCCGCGCCCCGGCCATGAGCGCACGCGCAAGGTATGGCCGAGCACGCGGCAGAGACCATCGGCGATCGCCAGACCCAGGCCCAGACCTTTTTCGGCGCGGGTCTGGTGGCTGTCGAGGCGTTTGAATTCCTCGAAGATCACTTGCTGTTTGTCCTCCGGAATCCCCGGCCCGCGATCCCACACTTCCAGACAGATTTCGCCTTTTCGTCGACGCACGCCCAGCAGTACCGGGCCTTTTGCGTAGCGGAATGCGTTGGTGAGGAAGTTCTGCAGAATGCGCCGCAGCAGTTTGATGTCGCTGTCGATGCGTAACTGACTTCCGCGTACCCGGAAGCTCAAGCCCTGTTCCTGGGCGAGCGCCTTGAACTCCGCGCCGAGAATATCGAACAGCTCATTGACCGCGAACGGCTTGCGATCCGGGTTGATCTTGCCGTTTTCCAGACGGGAAATGTCCAGCAGATCGCTGATCAGGTCTTCGGCCGAACGCAGCGAGCTGTCCAGATGCTGCACCAGTTTCTGCGCTTCGCCGCTCAGGCCGTCTTCCTGATGGGAGAGGGCGGCAGAGAACAGCCGTGCGGCGTTCAGAGGCTGCATCAGATCGTGGCTGACGGCGGCGAGGAAACGGGTCTTGGACTGGTTGGCCGCCTCGGCATTGCCCTTGGCTTCGGTCAGCGCGACGTTGAGTTGCGACAGTTCCTGCGTCCGTTCGCTGACCCGTTGCTCCAGCCCTTCGTTGGCCTCGGTCAAAGCCTGCTCGGCTTCGCGGAACGCGGTGATGTCGGTGAAACTCATGACGAAACCGCCGCCGGGCATCGGGTTGCCGATCAGCTCGATCACCCGGCCGTTGGGGAACAGCCGCTCAGACGTGTGGGCGCGGCCCTGACGCATCCAGTGCAGGCGCCGGGCGACATGAACTTCTGCTTCACCGGGGCCGCACAAACCACGCTCGGCGTTGTGGCGAATGATGTCGGCAATCGGTCGGCCAACGCTGATCAAACCGTCCGGATAGTTGAACAGTTCCAGATAGCGCCGGTTCCAGGCCACCAGTTTCAGCGACTGGTCGACCACGCTGATGCCTTGGGTAATGTTTTCGATGGCGCCTTGCAGCAGCGCACGGTTGAACTGCAGCACTTCCGAGGCTTCGTCGGCGATCCGGACGACGTCCTCCAACTGCATTTCCCGACCTTCGATGGCGGCTTTTACTACAGCTCGCGTCGAAGAGGCGCCAAGGACACCGGCCAGTAATCGCTCGGTGTGGGCGATCCATTCGCCGTCAGCGTTCTGATTCGGGTTGAAGCCTTTGCCCTGGCGATAGGCAAAGCGGATGAAGCTCTGCCGCGCGCGTTCTTCACCGACAAACCGCGCGGCCAGTTGCAGCAAGTCATCAATCTGCACCGCCAGCATCGAGCGGGCGCTCGGCCGTGCGCTGATCTCCTGACCGATAAAACGTCCGGCCTGCCAGTGCTCCGACACCCGGGTGCGCGACAGCACAGATACCCAGGCAAACAACGTGAAGTTGCCCGCCAGCGACAGCACCACGCCTTGGGTCAGCGGGGTGATCGGCAGGTTCAGCGGGTTGCTGTGCAGCCAGGCGAGCCCGGGGAAACTGTCCAGCGACCAGCCGAGGCTGCGCGCAGCGATCGGCAGGATCAGGGTGTAGAACCACAGGAACGTGCCGGCGGCGAGGCCGGCGAACACGCCGCGGCGGTTGGCCTGTTTCCAGTACAGCGCGCCGAGCATCGCCGGGGCCAGTTGAGTGACTGCCGCGAAAGCGATCTGGCCGATGGTCGCCAGGCTCGCGGTCGATCCGAGCAAGCGGTAGCTGACGTAAGCCAGCAACAGAATCACCACGATGCTGACCCGGCGCACCGAGAGCATCCACTGGCGGAAAACTTCGAACGGCCGCTCGGCATTGTTGCGGCGCAGCAGCCACGGCAACAGCATGTCGTTGGAGACCATGGTCGACAGCGCCACACTCGCCACGATCACCATGCCGGTGGCGGCCGATGCACCGCCGATAAACGCCAGCATCGCCAGCGCCGGGTGAGCCTGGGCCAATGGCAGGCTGATAACGAAAGAGTCGGGGATGACCGAGCTGGGCAGCATCATCTGACCGGCCAGGGCGATCGGGACGACAAACAACGCGGCCAGTGCGAGGTAGGCCGGGAACACCCATTTGGCCAGGCGCAGATCCTGCGGGTCGATGTTCTCGACCACCGTCACGTGGAACTGCCGGGGCAGGCAGATGATCGCCATCATCGCCACGCCGGTCTGCACCACCATCGACGGCCAGTTGATGGTTTCTTTCCAGTATTCCTCAAGGCGCGGGGCGAGCATCGCCTGATTGAACAGGTCGTCGAAGCCGTCATACAGCCCGTAGGTGACGAAGGCGCCGACGGCGAGGAAGGCGAACAGTTTGACCAGCGACTCGAAAGCAATCGCCAGCACCATGCCCCGGTGGTGCTCGGTGGCATCGAGGTTGCGCGTACCGAAAACGATGGTGAACAGCGCCAGCACCAGTGACACGATCAGCGCCGTGTCCTGGGCGCGGGTGCCCATGGCGTCGGCGCCGGCACCGATCAGCAGGTTTACGCCGAGGACAATGCCTTTGAGTTGCAAGGCTATATAAGGGAGAACGCCGACCAGACAGATCAGCGCGACGACCACCGCCAACGACTGGGATTTACCGTACCGGGCGGCGATGAAGTCGGCGATGGAGGTGATGTTCTCCTGTTTGCTGATCATCACCATCTTCTGCAGCACCCACGGCGCACCGAGCAGCAGCAGGATCGGCCCCAGGTAGATCGGCAGGAACGACCACAGCTGTTCGGCCGCCTGACCGACCGCGCCGAAAAACGTCCAGCTGGTGCAGTAGACCGCCAGCGACAGGCTGTACACCCAGGCGCGCACCCGTGGCGGCAGCGGTGCGCTGCGACGGTCGCCGTAGAAGGCGATGGCGAACATGATGGCCATATAGGCCAGGGCGACGGCGGCGATCAGCCCGGTGGACAACGACATGGAACACTCCCGACAGAAAACGACCGGACTCGCGCCCGGTCAGACAGTCTCGCACGGGCGCGACGGTTAGTCAGTGTCGACCAAGGTCGTGGCGCGGCGGGGTGTCGCAGGAACAGAACCGGGCAGTTCTGGGGTCAGTCCGGTTTGAGCGCGATGTCGATCAAGCGGTGCAGTTCTTCGACTTCCAGCGGCGCTGCCGAAAACAGAATGCGGAACACCACCGGGGACACCACCAGATTGATCAGACGATCCACGCTCGGCGCCGTTTCCTTGGGGTGGCGCTCGATGATGGTCTGCAGTTGCGCGCCGATGATCGTTACGCAATAGCCCGGCGTCGCGCTCGCCTGCACGTCGCGCATCATGTTGCGCCCGGGTTCCGAACTCATTTCGTCGAGATATTGTTCCGCCCAGGCGCGGATGTCGCTGCGCAGGCTACCGGTTTCTGCCGGCTCGCTGTCGGGACGCATGCGGGCGAGGGCGACGTCGGCCAGCAAGGCGGCCAGATCTCCCCAACGCCGATAAATCGTCGATGGCGTCACGCCGGCCCGCGCCGCGATTTGCGGGACGGTCACCGTTGAGCGCTCCTGTTCTTGCAGAAGCGCGCGGACTGCCGAGTGAATCGACTCCTGCACCCGGGCACTGCGGCCACCCGGGCGTAAACCTTCTTTAATAGCCATGCGGCAGACCTTAACACAAAGAATTTGCTTTAAGCGCAAGCCAAGAGCACACTCCGCAAAAGCAAAAAATTAGCTTTTGCGGAGTGTGCCCATGACCAGCCTTGCTTCCCATCGTTCCAGCCTGTGGTTTCTGGCGATCACCTTACTGAGTTTTCTCGCCGCTTCCACTGCGCCGACGCCGTTGTATCACCTGTATCAGGATCAGCTGCATTTTTCGGCAGCGGTATTGACCCTGATTTTCGGCGTCTACGCCCTCAGTCTGCTGGCCGCGTTGCTGACGGTCGGTTCGCTGTCGGATCACCTGGGACGCAAACCGGTGATCTTCACCGCTGTGATGCTCAATGCGCTGGCGATGCTGCTGTTTATCTACGCCGACAGCGTGGGCTGGCTGATCGGCGCGCGAGTGCTGCAAGGCTTCGCCACCGGCATGGCCACCGCTGTGTTGAGCGCGACGCTGCTGGACACTGATCGCCAGCAAGGGCCGTTGATCAACAGCGTTGCGCCGTTGCTCGGCATGGCATTGGGCGGCATGGGTTGCGGCTTGCTGGCCGAGTTCGCCCCGGCGCCGTTGCAGTTGACCTATTGGTTGCTGCTCGCGCTGTTTGTGTTGCAGGGCATCTATGTTTGGCGCCTGCCGGAAAGCGTCTCGCCGCAGGCCGGGGCATGGGCCTCGTTGCGGCCGACCCTGCATGTGCCGGTGCAGGCGCGTTCGACGCTGTGGCGAGTCTTGCCGCTGAACACCGCGACCTGGGCGCTCGGCGGTTTTTATGCCTCGCTGGCACCGTCGCTGGTGCGCACGGCCACCGGTTCCACCTCCAACCTGATCGGCGGCGCGACCGTGGCGGCGCTGACCGTGACCGGTGCATTGATGATCTACACCTTGCGCAATCGTCCTGCCTCCCGCGCGCTACAACTTGGGGCGAGTCTGCTGCCGGCCGGTATCGTGCTGATTCTGTTGGGCGTGCACAGCGCCAGTCTGTCGCTGTTCTTCTTCGGCACGCTGGTGGCCGGTTGTGGCTTTGGCTCGGGTTTCCTCGGAACGGTACGCAGTCTGGTGCCGCTGGCATTGCCTCATGAACGCGCCGGTTTGATGTCGGCGTTCTATGTGTTGAGTTACCTGGCGTTCTGCCTGCCGGCGTTGCTGGCCGGACATTTCACCCACAGCGTGGGCCTGCTGACCACCACCGATGTGTATGGCGCGGTGCTGATTGTGCTGGCGGTCGGTGCGCTGCTGATGAGTTTCCGGGCGCAAGCGGCCAAGACTTGCAGCGCTCCATAAGCCCGTCAGATTCGGTTAGCCTTGGCCAGCCCATTCTTCTCACGGATCGACGCATGAAGATCATCCGCAGCAAGACCTTCACCGCCGAGCGCGCCTGGGGCGCGCTCGACATCGCCAACATGAACGGCATCACCACGCGCCTGCACTGGACTGATCAGCCGTACAAATGGCACGTCAATGACGGTGAAGAAGTGTTTGTGGTGCTCGATGGTCAGGTGCTCATGCACTATCGCGAAGAAGGTGAGGAGAAGCAGGCCTTGCTCGACGTTGGCGATATCTTCTTCGCGTCCATCGGCACAGAACACATCGCTCATCCTCAGGGTGCGGCGCGGATTCTGGTGATCGAAACCGAAGGCAGTGCCTGACTGCATATCTGCAAAACAGATAACAGTTAGAGATATTACCCGTTATATAGATATTCGATTCGGTTCTACCATGAACTCAACCTCACCTGAGGACAGGAGTTCATGATGATTTGCCCCGACAGCGCCAAACCCGGCATCAAGCCATTCAGCCAGCTTCAGCACCCGCGTGAAGTGATTCGCCAATTCACCCCGAACTGGTTCGCCGCCACTATGGGCACCGGTGTGCTTGCGTTGGCGCTGGCGCAATTGCCGGTGTCCATTCCCGGCCTGCACGCCGTGGCCGAAGGGCTGTGGTTGTTCAACATTCTGTTGTTCGTGCTGTTTACCGTTGCCTACGCCGCCCGCTGGATTCTTTTCTTCGACGAGGCGCGGCGGATCTTCGGCCATTCCACGGTTTCGATGTTCTTCGGCACCATTCCGATGGGGCTGGCGACCATCATCAACGGTTTTCTGCTGTTCGGTCTGCCGCGCTGGGGCGATGGGGTCATTCAACTGGCCGAATTGTTGTGGTGGCTGGACGTGGCGATGTCGCTGGCCTGCGGCGTGCTGATTCCCTACATGATGTTTACCCGTCAGGAACACAGCATCGATCAGATGACCGCCGTCT
Organism: Pseudomonas sp. 9.2(2024); assembly: GCF_039695385.1. Classification (NCBI taxonomy): domain Bacteria; kingdom Pseudomonadati; phylum Pseudomonadota; class Gammaproteobacteria; order Pseudomonadales; family Pseudomonadaceae; genus Pseudomonas; species Pseudomonas sp. 9.2(2024). The sequence continues at coordinate 2,112,187 of NZ_CP155585.1, forward strand.
GGCTGCTGCCGGTGGTGGCGGCAGAAGTGGCGGCGGCCAGTGGTGGACTGCTGGCGCCGCATCTCGCCGATGCGCACTCGCAACTGGTGGTGCTGGTCACCAGTTACGTGCTTTGGGCCTTTTCTCTGCCGGTGGCGTTCAGCATCCTGACCATCCTGTTGTTGCGCATGGCCTTGCACAAATTGCCCCACGAAAACATGGCGGCATCGAGCTGGCTGGCCCTGGGGCCAATCGGCACCGGCGCCCTGGGCATGTTGCTGCTGGGTGGCGACGCCCCGGCGATCTTCGCGGCCAACGGTCTGCCGGGCATCGGCGAAATGGCGTCGGGCCTGGGCCTGGTCGCCGGGATCACGCTGTGGGGCTTCGGTCTGTGGTGGATGCTGATGGCGCTGCTGATCACCGTGCGTTACCTGCGTGACGGCATTCCGTTCAACCTTGGCTGGTGGGGCTTCACCTTCCCGCTGGGCGTTTATTCGCTGGCAACCCTGAAACTGGGCAGCACGTTGCACCTGACGTTCTTCAGTGTGGCCGGTTGTGTACTGGTGACGTTGCTGGCGGTGATGTGGCTGATCGTCGGTAAACGTACGCTGCAAGGTGCATGGCGCGGCGAGCTGTTTGTTTCACCGTGCATTGCAGGTTTGAAGAAATAACCTGCAAAGATTAGGTAATGTGTGGCCTGGATCGCGGTTCGAGATTCTTATAAGCGTAGCCAGGCCACTCGCTACCTTCTCTTTCCAAAAACAACAGGGTCACACGGAAGATGAGTCACCCCTCACAGTTCAACCTGCTGCGCACCCGGCGCTTCCTGCCGTTCTTCATTACCCAGTCGCTGGGCGCGTTCAACGATAACGTGTTCAAGCAGTCGCTGATCCTCGCCATTCTCTATCGGCTGACCATCGAAGGTGACCGCTCGATCTGGGTCAACCTGTGTGCGCTGCTGTTTATTCTGCCGTTCTTTCTGTTCTCGGCGCTGGCCGGGCAGTTCGGGGAAAAATTCGCCAAGGACGCGTTGATCCGTCTGATCAAGCTGGCAGAAATCGCCATCATGGCCGTGGGATCCGTCGGCTTCCTGTTCGATCACCTGTCGCTGATGCTGGTGGCGCTGTTCGCCATGGGCACGCACTCGGCGCTGTTCGGGCCGGTGAAATATTCGATCCTGCCGCAGGCCTTGCGCGACGATGAACTGGTCGGCGGCAACGGGCTGGTGGAGATGGGCACGTTCCTGGCGATCCTGGCCGGGACCATCGGTGCCGGAGTGATGATGTCGTCGGCCAATTACGCGCCGGTGGTGTCCGCCGCGATTGTCGGCATCGCCGTGCTGGGCTATCTGGCCAGTCGCAGCATTCCCCGCGCCGCGGCGGCCACCCCGGAGATGCGCCTGAACTGGAACATCTTCAGTCAGTCCTGGGCGACCTTGAAACTGGGCCTGGGGCAGACGCCAGCGGTGTCGCGCTCGATTGTCGGCAACTCGTGGTTCTGGTTCGTCGGGGCGATTTATCTGACGCAGATCCCGGCTTACGCCAAGGAGTGGATGCACGGCGACGAAACCGTGGTCACCCTGATTCTGACGGTGTTTTCGGTCGGTATCGCGCTGGGTTCGATGCTGTGCGAGAAGCTATCCGGACGCAAAGTCGAGATCGGCCTGGTGCCGTTTGGCTCGTTCGGCCTGACGGTTTTCGGGCTGTTGCTGTGGTGGCATTCCGGTGGAATTCCAGAAAGCGCTGTTGGCCATAGCTGGACCGAAGTGCTGAGTTTCGGCCATGCCTGGGCGGTGTTGATCGATGTGCTGGGCCTCGGGATCTTCGGCGGTTTCTACATCGTCCCACTGTACGCGCTGATCCAGTCGCGCACCGCCGAGAACGAGCGGGCGCGGGTGATTGCCGCCAACAACATTCTCAACGCGCTGTTCATGGTGATCTCGGCGATTGTCACCATCGTGTTGTTGAGCGTGGTCAAGCTGTCTATTCCGCAGCTGTTTCTGGTGGTGTCGCTGCTCAACATCGGCGTCAACGCCTACATCTTCAAGATCGTCCCCGAGTTCAGCATGCGTTTCATGATCTGGTTGCTCAGCCATTCGATGTACCGCGTCGAGCATCGCAACCTTGAGGCGATTCCCGATGAGGGCGCTGCGTTGCTGGTGTGCAACCACGTGTCGTTCGTCGATGCGTTGCTGATTGGCGGCGCGGTGCGTCGGCCGATTCGTTTTGTCATGTACTACAAGATCTACAACCTGCCGGTGCTGAACTTTATCTTCCGCACGGCGGGGACGATTCCTATCGCCGGACGTCAGGAAGACATCCAGATCTACGAAAAAGCCTTCACCCGGATTGCCCAGTATCTGAAGGACGGTGAGCTGGTGTGCATCTTCCCGGAAGGCAAGTTGACCGCTGATGGCGAGATCAACGAGTTCAAGGGCGGGCTGACGCGGATTCTCGAAGAGACACCGGTGCCGGTGATTCCGCTGGCGTTGCAGGGGTTGTGGGGAAGTTTCTTCAGCCGCGATCCGAACAAGGGAGTGTTCCGGCGCTTGTGGTCGCGGGTGACGCTGGTGGCGGGTTCGCCGGTTGCTGTTGAAGCAGCGCAGCCAGCGGAGTTGCAGGCGTTGGTCGGGGAATTGCGCGGGACAGTCAGGTAGCTGTTGATTGTGCGGGCCTTATCGCGAGCGGGCTCGCTCCCACATTGGAACTGTAAATGCAGAACTACTGTGGGAGCGAGCCTGCTCGCGATAGCGGCAGTGAATCAGGCGCTGACCTTGAGCCCGATCAACCCGGTGACGATCAACGCCACGCTGGCCAGGCGAATCAACGCCATCGATTCGCCAAACAGAATGATCCCGGCAATCACCGTGCCCACGGCACCGACGCCAGTCCAGATCGCATAGGCCGTGCCCAGTGGCAATTCCTTCATTGCCAGACCCAGCAGGCCAAGGCTGACTGCCATGGCGGCAACGGTGAGAACGGTCGGAAGCGGACGGGTGAAACCGTCGGTGTATTTCAGGCCGACGGCCCAGCCGACTTCGAACAGGCCGGCGAAAAACAGAATGATCCAGGACATGAAAAACCTCCATCGATTGACGGGGCCGTCCCCAGATTGAAAACTCGATTGAGCCGCAGGGTCGTCCCCGCGTGGCGCACATACTACCGAAAATTGTGCGCCGCGCCTTGATCCGGGATCAGTCGGCCGCCTGTTGCGCCAGAGTCTCACGGTCTTGTTTTTCGCTCATCCGTCGGAAGTACGTCGACAGCAGCGCCCCGGAAATGTTGTGCCACACACTGAACAACGCGCTCGGCACCGCCGCCAGCGGCGAGAAGTGCGCACTGGCCAGCGCAGCCCCCAACCCCGAGTTCTGCATACCGACTTCCAGCGCCAGGGATTTGCGCTGCGGCAGCGGCAGGCCGAACAGGCGCCCGGTGAAATACCCCAGCAAATAGCCGAAGCTGTTGTGCAACATCACCACGGCCATGATCAGCAGGCCGGATTCGGCGATTTTCGCCTGGCTGGCGGCAACCACGGCGGCAACAATGATCACGATGCTGACCACCGACACCAGCGGCAGCACTTCCACCGCGTGGCGCACCTTGTCCCCAAGCACTCGTTGCGCGACCACGCCGAGAACGATCGGCAGCAGCACCACTTGCAGGATCGACCAGAACAATTCCATGAACGAAACCGGCAACCAGGCCGAGGCCAGCAGCCAGATCAGCGCCGGGGTCAGCAGCGGGGCGAGGAGGGTGGTGACGGCGGCGATGGCCACCGACAGCGCAAGGTCGCCACGGGCCAGCCAGGTCATGACGTTCGATGAGGTGCCGCTTGGGCAGCAACCGACCAGAATCACGCCGACGGCGATTTCCGGCGGCAGATGAAAGATCTGGCACAGCAGCCATGCCATCCCCGGCATGATCACGAAATGCGCGACCACGCCCAGCGCCACACGCCACGGATGGCGGGCGACGGCGGCGAAGTCGTCGAGTTTGAGGGTCAGGCCCATGCCGAACATCACCAGCCCGAGCAGTGGCACGATCGCGCCTTTGAGGCCGAGGAACCAGGCCGGTTGCAGGAACGCGATCACCGCGAAAATCAGAACCCAGTAAGCGAAGGTGTTGCCGACAAAACGACTCAGTGCAGCCAGTGCGCGCATGGCCTGTTCCTTATTATGTGAAAACGCCACCGAAGCGGTGGCGTTTGAAGATAACCCAAAGACTGCGCAGAGGCTTAGATGCCCTGCGGAGTCTCTTCGCCGCCCAGTGCTTCAACCAGCGCCGGCAGGAAGTCGCCGAACGTCAGCATCATCAGGGTGAAGCTGGCGTCCAGTTGGCCGAGGGCTTCGTCGCCGCCGTCCTGTTCCGCCTGATCCTGCAGCAGATCTTCGAACTTCAGGCGCTTGACGGTCATCTTGTCGTCGAGCATGAACGACAGCTTGTCCTGCCAGGCCAGCGACAGTTGAGTCACCACCTTGCCGGTGCTCAGGTGCAGCTGGATTTCTTCGCTGGTCAGGTCCTGACGCTTGCAACGCACGATGCCGCCGTCTTCGTGGGTGTCGCGCAGTTCGCACTCGTCCAGCACGAAGAAGTCCGGGGCGGCTTGCTGGGTGGTGACCCATTCGGTCATCACGGCGGTCGGCGCGGTTTTCACGGTCAGCGGGCGAACCGGCAGGGTGCCGATCACTTCACGCAGGGTGGAGAGCAGGTCTTCGGCGCGTTTCGGGCTGGCCGAGTTGACCAGGATCAGACCCTGTTTCGGCGCGATGGCGGCGAAGGTCGACGAGCGGCGGATAAAGGCGCGCGGCAGGAAGGCCTGGATGATTTCATCCTTGATCTGATCGCGCTCCTTCTTATAGACCTTGCGCATCTGCTCGGCTTCGATCTCTTCGACCTTTTCCTTGACCGCGTCACGCACGACGCTGCCGGGCAGGATGCGTTCTTCTTTACGGGCGGAGATCAGCAGGAAGTCACCGCTGACGTGCACCAGTGGAGCATCTTCGCCCTTGCCGAACGGCGCGACGAAACCGTAGGTGGTCAACTCCTGGCTTGCACATGGACGCGCCAGTTTGGTGGCCAGTGCAGTTTCCAGCGCCTCGGCATCGACAGGCAGGTCTTGGGTCAGGCGATAGATAAGCAGGTTTTTGAACCACATGGGGTGAGTCTCTCCTTTATACAAAGGGGGGCATTATTGTCTTCGCCGGGTCATAGGCCAACCCTTCTCTAAGCCTTTGGAAGGGCTGAGAAAATTATTTAAAAAAGTGCTTGCCAGAGGTTGGGTCGCTCCGTAGAATGCGCGCCACACCGAAGCGAAGGGTGATTAGCTCAGCTGGGAGAGCGTCTGCCTTACAAGCAGAATGTCGGCGGTTCGATCCCGTCATCACCCACCATTCGTTTCAAGTGTTTAGCGCAGCGGTAGTTCAGTCGGTTAGAATACCGGCCTGTCACGCCGGGGGTCGCGGGTTCGAGTCCCGTCCGCTGCGCCATATTCGGTAACCTGGAACACTGAACGCCAGGTCACCACGGAAAAACCCGCCAAGGCGGGTTTTTTTCTGCCTCGAGTTGTACATGCGGGATGTGTCGTTTCACGGTTTTCGGATTTATTTGAAAAAAACTTCAATTAAATCAACACATTACGAAAATCTGTGGCATAATGCGCCCCGTAACGAAGCGAAGGGTGATTAGCTCAGCTGGGAGAGCGTCTGCCTTACAAGCAGAATGTCGGCGGTTCGATCCCGTCATCACCCACCATTCGTTTCAAGCGTTTCGCGCAGCGGTAGTTCAGTCGGTTAGAATACCGGCCTGTCACGCCGGGGGTCGCGGGTTCGAGTCCCGTCCGCTGCGCCATATTCGGTAATCTGGAACACTGAACGCCAGATCACCACAGAAAGCCCGCCTAGCGCGGGCTTTTTGCTGTCCGGGATTTGGCTTTTGCCGGCCTGAACATGAGAAAGCGACCTTTGAAGGTCGCTTTTTTCGTTTCTGGCGCTGCTATTGCGCCGAGTTGCGGCTGTGGCGGTAATCGCTGACCGCTTCATACACCGCCTTGCGCAGGCGGTTGATCCCGCCAATCGGGCGATGAGCGTCGATGCCGAACCAAGGGTTGAAGGAAAGGTTGTCGCATTGCAGGTTCAGCGCCGGGGTGTCGAAGTCCTGCGGGGGCAGGGTGATCCGCGCCACTGTCTGGAATGGGCTGTCCTGCTCGCGCCATTCGATGCTGGTGTCTTCGATCGGCATGTACTTGTTCGCGTCCTGCCGCTGAATTTGCAACACGAAACACGCCGGAATCCGGTCGGTGGACAGCTGTTGATTCAGCGCATTGCGCAGGAAGTTCGGCAGATCCTGGTTCTGTTTCGGCAAGGTATAAGCGGGGCAGCGCTCCGGATCCGGCATCACCCGGAACTTGGCATTGGCCTCGCCGAACTTGTAGGGCGATACCGAGAAATAGGTCGTGCGGGTCGGGCTTTCCGGCGGTGGCGATAGGGTTGCCAATGCAATGAACAAATGCCGGATCTGCCAGCTGCGCGGATCCCACCCCGGAAAAAACGCCATGACCTTCTTGCCGTCAGCCTGCGCCGCCACATTCTGACGATACTCGGCGACATCGCTGACAAAGAAGTTCGGGTGACTGAACATCACGAAATCCTGCTCGTGCAGCCCCTGACGGTCCCCCAGCAACTGCTTGCCCGGCACATCGAGCAATTTGAGCGCCATGCCCCGGGCATCGCGGATGCTGTCGAATTGCGGATAGGCGTTGCCGTTGGACAGGCGCATCGTCGCTTTCCACAGCTTGCCCGGTTCGCTGAAAACGCCCTGGCGCAATTCCTGAGCCAGATCCGGCAACACCTGCACATCGGCCTTCACGCAGCCATGAGCCTTGGCATGTGCATCGCGCAGGTAGCGGGTGCTTTCGCGGTGCTGATCGACGATGCGCACGGCGGTCTGAATCACGTCCTGGGTCATGGCGGCTTCGCCATCTGGAATCTGCTCCAGCGCCGACACCGGGCCACGGTGCTGCCAGGCGAACCACGCGGTGCTCAGTGCCCAGCCGATCAGACCGATCACCAGCAGGATCAGCAGGGTTTTGCCCAGTAACCGTCCCAGCCAGAGCCAGAAACGCGCCAGTATCGAAGGTCTTTTGAAGGAATTGAAGATCATGGCAGTTGCGCCTCCAGCGGGCCGCCCAGCACTTTCAGGTATTCAAGCAGCGCCCAGCGCTCTTCTGGCTGCAGCAGTCGGCCGATGACGCCGTTGCCGCGCTCGCCGGCGCGGAATTCGTGGCCGCTGTTGTGGTTGCCGGTGATGCGGGTGTCGAACAGGAAACCGTTGGTGAAGGCTTCGGTGCGGTAGCCCAGATGGCGCGGGTCGTATTCGAAGGTGCCTTTATAGAAGGTGGTGGCGCGCTCGTCCTGAGGCGACAGCAACTGATAAAGGCTCGGCACCGAGCCGTTGTGCAGGAACGGGGCCGTGGCCCATACGCCGGCAAGCGGACGCGCCTTGTAGGCGACTTTTTCGCGAACGCCGATCGGCAGACCGAAGCCGTCGAGCTGTGGTTTCTCGGCGGCGGTGACGCCTGCTTCACGGTACGCACGGTTTTCCACGAAGGCGGTGACGTAAGCCAGTCCCTTGGCCACTGACAGCTGGCTGAGGTCCAGTGGCTCCTTGGGTTTGGGATGCAACTTCACGTCCATTTGTTCGAGTTCCGCCGGGTTCCATTGCAGGGCGGTCAGGTCGAAGCGGTGATTGGCAATGTTGTTGGCGGCATTCGGGTCGGTGCCGATGACGTCCACCGGGAGCATGTGCAGATGTTGCACCCAGCGTTCGCCGTCCTGGGTCTGGCGCGGTACGTGGCACCCGGCGCAATTCTCGGCGAACAGGGCTCGCCCCTTGGCTGCCAAGGGTTTGTCGACGGCGCCGAGCAACTCTTCAGGCCATGCCGGCGGTCGCAGTTTTTGCAGGGTTTCTTCGATCTTGTGCAGATCACGCACACGTACGCTGGAGGCATAGCGGTCATCGCCCTGCAGCGGCTGGCCGTTGGTGCCGAAAAAATTCAGGGTGGCGCCGACGCCCAGCGCCTCGCCGATATTGCGTGCCATCGGTTGTTGCGCCGAACCGTTCCACTGCACCCAGTCGAAGGTCCACATGTCCCAAAGCTGCGGGTAATCCACCGGGGCGTTGGCCACGCGGTAGTTGTCCGGGGAGATCGCGTCGCCGAAGGTCGCGTTGGCGATACGCCCGAACGCATCGGTGCGCCCCGGGCCTTCTTCGGTGGGGTAGAGGCCGCGATGGGTGTCGTTCCAGGCCACTTTGATGAAGGTGTTGAGTGAGCTTTTGAAGTCTTTGCGCAGTTGTTCGTGGCGTGCGTCGTAGTCGTTGCCCAGCACGTGGCGGGCGAAGCGCTCGAATTTCCACGGGTTGTAGTAAGTTGAGGTGAGACTGGCGACCAATGCCTGTCCGAAACTGCCGCCGCGCAATGTAGGAACGCTGGAGGGCAACACATGCTGGGCCGAGCCGCCGTCAATACGGATTGCCTGGCCATTGAAGTGCAGTTCACCGGTGTGGCAGGCCGCACACGTGATGTCGAGATATTGCTCGGCGCTGCCGGGATTCTGGTGCCGGGCGAAACCTACCGGCAGATTCCCCGGGTTGTCCGGCGTGGCTTTCTGCTGCGGATCGATCAGAAAGCCGAAGCGCGCGAGGTATTCCGGGGAGGCAAAACGTTGCTGCGAGAATGGCAGCTCCAGCGCCTGAAACCATTCGTAACGAAGGCCTTTGACCTGCGTTCCCTGCGGAGTGAAGTAGTAGGTCTGGCGCTCTTGCTCAGTCCACTGGTTCAGGTAGTGCACCTGTTTTGCGGGCGCAGGGAAGGGCAATCTCGGATTGGCGACATAGTAAAGAACCACCGCCAGGACCAGTCCCAGCAGCACCACGATCAGCGTCAGCACACGGTATAAGAGGCGCAAGATGAACATCCTTGTCGAGTTGTTGCGCTGTTATGCCTGAGCCGAGTCCTGTGCGGCAAGTGGCCATTACGCCAAGTGTTGTGGGAAGCGGCATCAATCGCTGTCGGCGAAAGATGACAGAAGCTTCATCGTGCCTTTCGCCAAATGCTTTTTAATCCCTGAACTTATCGGAAGATTCCTGCTCTCATGCCGGTAGCCATTGGTCGTGGCGGCCTGATAAGCTCGCGGCTTTACTCGATTGCCCTTTCGGCGCATGAACAAGGAAATAGCATGAAACAGCATCGGTTGGCGGCGGCGGTTGCCCTGGTTAGCCTGGTACTCGCGGGTTGTGATTCGCAGACCAGCGTAGAGCTGAAAACCCCGGCGCAAAAAGCTTCCTACGGTATCGGCCTGAACATGGGCAAGAGCCTTGCTCAGGAAGGCATGGATGATCTGGACTCCAAAGCGGTAGCCCAGGGCATCGAAGATGCCGTCGGCAAGAAAGAACAGAAGCTGAAAGATGAAGAACTGGTCGAAGCTTTCGCCGCGCTGCAAAAGCGTGCCGAAGAGCGCATGGCCAAGATGAGCGAAGAGTCGGCAGCCGCCGGCAAGAAATTCCTCGAAGAAAACGGCAAGAAAGCCGGCGTGACCACCACCGCTTCCGGTCTGCAGTACGAAGTGGTCAAGAAAGCCGACGGCCCACAGCCTAAGCCGACCGACGTCGTGACCGTTCACTACACCGGCAAGCTGACCAACGGCACCGTTTTCGACAGCTCCGTCGAGCGTGGCAGCCCGATCGATCTGCCGGTCAGCGGTGTGATCCCGGGTTGGGTAGAAGGCCTGCAACTGATGCACGTTGGCGAGAAGTACAAGCTGTACATCCCTAGCGATCTGGCTTACGGCGCACAATCGCCGAGCCCGGCAATCCCGGCCAACTCGGTTCTGGTTTTCGATCTGGAACTGCTGGCCATCAAGGATCCAGCCAAAGAAGACGCCGCCGCCAAGTAATCTTCGCCGGTTTCAACAACAACGCCTCGCTTATGCGGGGCGTTGTTGCATCTGGACGATGGTCGGCGTAAACAGACCGAACCGATGCCGGTCATGGCAGTCCTAGACTTTAAGGTTGCCCGCGCTAGACGCCCGGGGCCGCCAAGTCAATGAAATATTGGGATTTTATATGTGAGTAAAAAACGCCCGATCTGAGCGCAGCCCTTATGAAACGGGGCTCTCAGCGCTGAAATGCAGCTCTGTTCACAAGGTTATCCACAATTTGTGTGGATAACATTTCAACGGGAGAAATAAATGAAAGCGCCGTGGAATTTCGCCCGATTCCTGCCTTTGGCCGGACGCCTGCTGGCTCGAGGTCGCTTGCCGACCTTGTTGTTCGCCGTGGCCAGCAAAGGCGCCGCTCAGGGCAATCGTCTCGGCAAGCTGAAGGACGATCTGCGTCTGTTGCAGGCGTTGTGTCTGGCGTACTGGCGCGGCGAGTACCGTGCGATCAGCGCCAAGGCCATCGTTTCGGTGGTGGCGGGTCTGATGTACTTCCTCAGTCCGGTGGACGCCATCCCGGATTTCATTCCCATGTTCGGCATGCTCGATGACATCGCCGTCCTCGCCTGGCTGATGAAAACCCTCGACGATGAACTGAATGCCTTCCGCCTGTGGCGCCAGCGCCAGGCTCCGGAAAAGCTCAGAGTGGTCGAGCGTTTACCCGATACACCCGAGCAACTTCAGCTTCAGGGGCCGAAAAAGTCCTGAATCGCGACAGCCTCGTACACAGATAGATACCCCCCACGACCTTGGCCGCTGTTAGGATTACACTTCTAGGGAAAAGTGCCGACTCGCTAAGTGTTGTTGTCCTACGGGGTAGTCATGGATATTCAGATAATTGCACGCGATGGCGAGCCCGAATATGCGGTTCTGCCATGGGCTCAGTATCAGGCTCTACTGAAAGCAGCAGGCATCAACGAAGCACCGTCGCAACTGGCTCCAGCGCCGCTTGCGGCAACCCCGGACCCGATTCTTCCAGGTCTGGATCAGTTACGCAGTTTGCGCGAAGGGAAGGGCATCGCCATCGAGGCGCTGGCCCGCACGGTAGGCATCAGCCCGTCTTACCTGGCCATGATCGAAAGTGGCGAGCGTCTGCCCGACGCCGCGATTCGCCGCAGCCTGGCCTGGGAGTTGACGGTGCCAGGGTGGAGGGAACAATCGTGAGCGTACGCATCAGTCGTCAACATTGGGACGGATTGCTGGGGGAGCTGGATCAGGCGCGCAGGCAGCGCCATCTTTTGACTTATCGAGCCTTGCTTGAACGCCTGCAACTGCCCACGCCGGCCATGCAGACATTGACCGCGGCACTTGAGCATCTCGCCGCACTGGACGCGAAAGCCGAACAACCGTTGCGCAGCTCGCTGGTGATCAGCCAGGGTGCCAGCCGCCTGCCACGCACCGGTTTCTTTGAGTGTGTCGAGCGTCTGGGGCGCTTTTCCGGGCCGTCCGACGGCGTTGCCGCCGCCTCCTGGCATGCTTCGGAAGTGGTGCGGGTGTTTGAGTACGAGTACCCGGAATCGGCGGAGGCCTGAGTGTTTTTACGACTCAAGGCGCGGGCAAGTTACTGGCTGGCCCGTAGGCTGTTTCACTGGTCGTGGTTTGTCCGTCAGCCCCGCGGCTGGCGCTGGCTCGAAGGACAGTTTGCACGCATGGCCAACCTGGGCGATGTCGGTGCGCAAAGTTTTTACGGGCACATCCTGACGTTTCGCGGGGTTGGCCTGGGCGCGCGTGAAGAAGGTGTGCGGTTGTTGCGACTGGCTGCGCTGGCCGGGGATGGCAAGGCGGCGTATCAAGTCGGTGTCATCAGTCTTGCAGGTACGCCGAGCAAAGCGCCAGATCCTTCGGAGGCCGCTCGCTGGTGGACCATGGCCGCGAAGGCCGGGCATCCGTTGGCGGAGCTCAAGTTGAAAGAGCTGGCCGGCCGAGACGCTTCTCGATAAGCAAATCATCTGTTCCGTGAACGGGGCGTGAGGGAAACCTCCCGCCCCGTTTTTGCGTCTGCAGTTCGATAAAGATCAGTTACAGACTTCTCCTACATCTTTCGCCTACTCGCCTGACTTCTTTTCCGTTTGATCCCCCGCAAAGTCCGTCGCCTGATTTTTGCGCGAGGGAACGCACATGTTTGACCCGGTTTTTCGTTTCGCCATGCGCATGGAGATGCGCTGATGGATGCCGTCACCCGCATCGAGCAAGAACTCGACAGCTTTCCCCGCACCCTCGATCTCTATCGCGAACAGCTGAAGCACTGGCTCAGCCGCTCGGCAGACACTGTCAGTCATACGGCCGATCTGCCGTCGCTGATGGGGATGGAGCGGATCATCCGTTTTGGCGAGCACAGCACGGCGGTTGCGATAGACGACGGCCGTTTTTCTTCTGCGGTCGTGCAATGCCCGGAAAGCGGGCCGATGGAGATCGAGAGCAAGTTCGAGTCGGCGTACGACATTCCGTTGGGCGACATCGTTGTCGATGTGGTGGCGGTGGAGGGCGGTGCAGTCAAGTCGGTCACCCTCGATGCTCAGGGCAAAGGGGAGTTCACCGGTGAGGCGGGCAAGTTTTATCGGGTGGTGGTGCACGGCGAGGCCAGCGAGCAGCAGGTTGATGCGCTTTTCGAATCCTACGATGGCCTGACTCGGCAGCTGGATGGCTGGCTGCGCAGCGAGTGGCAGGGATTCAAGCCGCAATGGTCGCAGTCAGTGGCCACAGCAGCCGGGAACGGCATGCTGGCCGGGAGCTGGGCAGCGATCGAGGGAGTGTGGGACAGCATCGGGTTGCTGTCGGAGATGCTCCAGGATCCCGGAAAGTTTGCCGAGCGGTTGGGCAGTGGCGCCGCACAGCTGATCGCGTTGGCAGATACAGCGCCGGAAATGATGGAGAAGCTTCAGTTGCTGGTCAGTGACGAAGCGGCGCTTTGTCTGTTGCTGCATACCGCCAGCCTCTGGCTGGAGATGCTGCCACCCAGTGAAATTGCCGGGAAAACCGCCGAGGCGATGTCGATGGTGGTGGTGCAACTGCTGATCGATGTGTTGATCGGCGTTGTACTGACCTTTGTTGGCGCCGGAGCTGGGATTGCGTACCTGACCTTGCGTCTGGCGGAGCGTGGCGCTCAGTTGCTGTCGGCGGTGACGCGCCTGGTGAAGGCGATGTTCGGCATCGTCAGCACCTTCATCGGCTACGTGAACCAGTACAAATCCGTCGCCGCACGGGGCATTGCTGCCGGGGTGAAAAAGGGGCGCATGCAATTGCGCTGGGATGCCCGGCGCAATGCTTCCCTGAAAAAAGACGAACACCACGACGACACGCCGGATCAGGCGAAAAACCCCAACGGTGACAGTGCCGATTGTGCGCCGCTGACCTGCACCAACGGCTGTCCGGTGTCGATGGTCACCGGTGAGGAATTGCTGACCCTCACCGATGGCGTGCTCGATGGGCTGTTGCCGTTCGAGTTCAGCCGGTTGTACCGCAGCAGCGCGGCCGAGATTGATGTCGGGCTAGGGTTTGGCTGGAGTCACTCGCTGGCGCATCGGCTGGAGGTCGAGGGCGCTTCGGTGTTCTGGGTGGACCACGAGAACCGGCGCACGCGGTTTCCGTTGCCGAGCGTTGAGCGGCCGGCGATACACAACAGCCTGTCGCGGGCGGCGATCTTTCTCGGGAATGAGCCGGAGGAGTTGATTGTTGCGCTGGCGGGGGACGCGGCGCGGTTTTATCACTTTCGGGCGGGGCGTCTGACGGCTGTCAGCGATGCCTATGGCAACCGCTTGCGTATTACGCGGGACCGCTTGGATCGCGTTGAGCGCCTCGATAACGGGGCCGGTCGTTCCCTGTTGCTGCGCTATGAGCGGGCGCATCTGATCGCGGTCGATTATCAGGTGTGGCGCGATGCGGCCTGGCGCACCGAGCAGACGCTGGTCAGTTACCGCTTTGATGCTCGCCATCGACTGATCGAGGCGTCCAACGCGGTTGGCGAGACTGAGCGTTACGACTACGACGACCAGCACGTCATCCTGCAACGGCAACTTAGCGGCGGCGCGAGTTTCTTCTGGGCGTGGGAGCGCGCCGGCAAGGCGGCGCGCTGCGTGCGGCACTGGGCGTCGTTTTCGCAGATGGACACGCGTTACGTCTGGGATGACGCTGGCCGGGTCACCGTGCAGTACGTCGATGGGACTGAGGAAACTTACGTCCACGACGACACCGCGCGGTTGGTGCGTCAGGTCGCCGCCGATGGTGGTGAGCAGCTCAAGGCCTATGACGCGCAGGGTCGGTTGGTCGCCGAGCAGGATGCGCTGGGCGCGGTCACCGAGTACCGCTATGACGACGCCGGGCGGTTGATCGCGCTGATTCCGCCGGACGATGCGCCGACGTCCTACGAGTACCGCAACGGTTTTCTGCACAGCCGCTCACGTGGCGATGCGGTGTGGACGTACCGGCGCAATGCCCAGGGTGACATCACCGAAGCGGTCGATCCCGATGGCCATGTCACCCATTACCACTACGACGCGCAGGGGCGGTTGCTGTCGATCCGTTATCCGGATTCGGGTCGGCATGTGTTCGTGTGGAACGACCTGGGTCAGTTGGTCGAGGAAAGCTTGCCGGACGGTGGGGTTCGGAAGTTTTCCTACGACCTTCAGGGGCGGCGGATTACTGCGCAGGACGAAAACGGCGCGATCACTCGCCACGCGTGGGACGCCGTTGGCCGGCTGATCCAAACAACGCTGCCTACCGGGGCGACACGGGCTTTCAGTTACAGCGCCTACGGCCAGATCACCGCCGAGCGAGATGAACTGGGGCGTATCACCCGCTACGAATATGACGACGACCTGCATTTGGTCAGCCGGCGGATCAACCCCGACGGCACGCGCCTGCAATACCGCTACGACCATGCGCAGCTGCTGCTGACGGAAATCGAGAACGAGTCCGGCGAAAAGTATCGGCTGGACTACACGCCCACCGGACTGATCCGACAGGAAACCGGCTTCGATGGCCGACGTACCGCGTACGCCTACGACCGCAACGGCCACCTGCTGGAAAAGACCGAGTTCGGCGATGACGGCTCGACGCTGGTCACCGGCTATCAACGTGATGCTGCTGGGCGTCTGCTGCTCAAGACCCTGCCGGATGGGGTCGAGGTCAGCTACCGCTATGACCGCCTCGGTCGGCTGGTCGGCGTGGATGACGGCCAGGATCACCCGCTGGCCTTCGAATACGACCGGCAGGACCGGCTGGTGCGCGAGCATCAGGGCTGGGGCACCTTGCGTTACAACTACGACGCCTGCGGCCAGCTCACCCGCCTGCGCCTGCCGGACAACAGCAAGCTCGATTACCACTACGCCAAGGGCGGCGCGCTGACCGCGATCGACCTCAACGGCGCCTTGCTCACCCGCCACGTCTACCAGAACGGCCGCGAACAACAGCGCCAGCAAGGCCTGCTGCTCAGCGAATACACCTACGACGAACAGGGCCGCTTGAAGTCCCACGCCGTAGGCCATCAACGCAGCGCGCTGTACCGCCGCGACTTTGCCTACAGCGCCAACGGCAACCTCGAACACATCGCCGACACCCGCCACGGCCAGCGCAGCTACACGTACGACGCCCTCGACCGGCTGATCCGCGTGCGCCACACCCGCGACGATGTGCCGGAAAACCTCGCCCACGACCCGGCCGGCAACCTGCTGATGCAGGATCGCCCCGGTCCGACACAGATCAACGGCAATCGCCTGCGGATGCAGGGCGATCGTCATTACGACTACGACGCCTTCGGCAACCTGATCCGCGAACGCCGCGGCCGCGCGCAAACCCTTGTCACCGAATACCGCTACGACAGCCAGCACCGCCTGATCGGCCTGACCCGCCCCGACGGCAAAACCGCGACCTACCAATACGACGCCTTCGGCCGGCGCATCCGCAAAACCGTCGACGGCCAGACCACCGAGTTCTTCTGGCAAGGCGACCACCTGATCGCCGAAAGCAGCAAGGAACAGCACCGCAGCTTCATCTACGAACCCGGCACCTTCCGCCCATTGGCCATGCTCGACGGCAAAGGCCCGAAACGCGCCTGCCCGTTCTACTACCAGCTCGACCACCTCGGCACCCCGCAGGAACTGACCGACTACAGCGGCGAGATCGTCTGGTCAGCCAAATACAGCGCCTACGGCAAGGTCACCTCGCTGGAACTGGCGACCGAGGACTACCTGAACCAGCCGCTGCGCTTTCAGGGGCAATATTTCGATGACGAAAGCGGGCTGCATTACAACCGGCACCGGTACTACGACCCGGACGTGGGACGGTATCTGACGCCGGATCCGGTGAAGCTGGCGGGTGGGCTGAATCAGTACCAGTACGTGCCGAATCCGACAGGGTGGGTGGATCCGTTGGGGTTGACGTCCAACTGTCCGCCGCCGAACAAGCCGGGTTGTTCGGTGCCTGGTGATGTCAGTGGCGTCAAGGTTCATGAAGGTGAGCCAGCGCTGCCGAAGATGACGGCGCAGGAGCGGCGGGCGAGGATTGATGCGTTAGCTGAGGAAAATGCTTATAGGCGTCTACATGACATGGAGGATCCAACGAATGGAGAGCATTTTCTGGAAAAACACGGTGCCCAAACTACCTTGAACTCTCAATTTGAACGAGTGACCTCAGCTAAAAATCCGACGACAGGAATCGTGGAGGTTTATAGCAGTGGGAAAAAGAAAGGGCAGCCTATGATCCCATCGGCGGCCACGCATTTTTTGAGTCATAGAGATCAGTTAAATGCTATTTATAGAGCACAGCTGATTCTTCGATACACAAACCTACAAATATCGAAGAGGCCGATTGATATGGGGAAGGTGATTGGTGAGGGATACAAGAAAGGAAGCCTTGATTATGGAAGGCAAACGAAGGCGGTAGTTATTCTTGATGCAAGTGGGCGTGTAAAGACAGCATATACGGATTTTGATTGATGAAAGTTTCTTATGAGATTGTCGATATAAAAAATCTGCTTTTTGTTTTTGATATAGAGAATGTAAGAAATGACGAGAGGGAGAGGGCTATAGTTTCCAGAAATGTAAATAATGATGAAGAGCTAACTGAGTTGTTTGATGTTCTTTTGAAACCTGAATTTTTGGACTATACCCCTCGCGAACAGGCTTCTCTAACAGACACCATCGCTCATTTTTTAAAAGAGGGTGACAGTTTTGATCGTGTGTTTGGGCGAATGACGACGTATTTTGACGACGATATTTTGGATCAGCGCCGATTTATGCAGGTTCTGCTGAAGTGTTTGGTCAGATATCAGCTTGAAAAAATCAAGGGGTGAAATACTGAATGATTGAGGTCATTGAGGGGAGATGGTCATTCAACGACTTTAAGCGGTGGGGTCGCGGCGAATCGAACGCAGAACTATTTGGTGATCAGTACAGTGAAGATCCCGATGCTGTGGATCTAAATATTATAGGCGAGTGTGGAGACGCAGGGTTACTGGAATTGATCTCAAATCCAAACTGCAGAGAGCGCTTGTACTTTGCAGAGCTTTTGGTGCTTAGTCTTTGCGATGTTTTTCGGTCAGGGCAAGATTTGCCCTTTCAGTTTTCGAGATTTCTCGGAATTGAAAATCGTGAGGAATATTTCGAGAGCGTGATGAGTGTGGCGGAGCAGGTTTATAAAAAGTGTGAGGTGATTAATGCTATGAGTAGTTCGAATGATCCAGCCATAAAATCGTTTTATAAGCAGATAATGGATTTTCGTCATGATAAGACTAGCCTTGAGGGTGAGTTCTATCTTAGTTGCAGAGCACGATTCGACCTGAGTTTGTTTGGTGGTCCTCGGCTTTGACGGGATAAGGATGGAGATAATAATGTTCAGGCTGATTGGGCAGCCCCCTTCGCGACCAAGCTTTCTCCCAATGGGATTTGTGTTGTTTGGGGCGTCAGCGTTGGCCAATAACCTGCGGTGTATCAAGGTCAGGAGCCGTAAGACTATCAATCAAATGCACGCTATACCCCGGAACATTCTTCGCATGATGCTTCGCCTGCGAAGCCATCTCCGCCAACTGACTCGCATCCAGCTGCGCACACGCTTCAGGATGCAAATGCACCACGCCAATGGACAATGACAGCAACGGAAACTCCTGACGAATACCCTGGCGGTTCGGCGCAACAAAACACCCAGCCTCCAGATGTTCCGGGCGGTAGAAACGCCGGCATTGGCTCTGGAAATCATCAAGCAATTGGTTCAGCCGTTTGCGCCAATCCTCCGGGCCGAGCACCAACAAGAAATCATCCCCCCCAATATGCCCGACGAAATCGCGGGACGGGTCGACGCGTTCGTTGAGGCATTGCGCCAGACACAGCAGCACCTCATCCCCGCGCCCATACCCATAGATATCGTTAAAGGGTTTGAAGCTGTCGATGTCGACATAGCAGATAACCGACTCGCGCCCCTGTTGCAACAGGCGGGTGAGGCATTGCTGAATGGGCACATTCCCCGGCAACAAAGTCAGCGGATTGGCATAGCGGGCCTGCTGGATCTTCAGTTCGGTAATCAGTTTGAGCACGTCAATCACCCGGCCCAAGCCCAGGTAGCTGCCATTGAGGGTGATGATGAAATCTTCTTCGATGCGTTGCCGGGCGCGGCTGGTGATCAGGCGGCTGACCTGTTGCAGCGACTGGCTCATTTCGACGGCGAGGAAGTCGTCGTTCATCAGGCGGCTGATCGGTTTGCGGGCGAACAGGTCGGTGGCGAACGGTTTGAGCAGCGCATCGGACAGCGAGTGACGATGAACGATGCCGCATGGCTGACCCTGTTCGTCGAGCACCGCCAGTGAGTTCAGGTTGGCCTGACGGCGGAAGGCTTCCAGTACGGTAGCGGTCGGTGTGTCGCGATTCACGGCCGGTTGATCGTTGAGCAGGGCGCTGAGGTCGCTGCCTTCATCGTTCAATGTGACGGCGCTGCTGTCGTGCTTGGGCATCAAGGCGCGGGCATCGCGCGGCGGGTGTTCCTGAGGGCGCCCGAGCAGGTAGCCCTGCACCAGATCCACCCCCATCTCGGTCAGCACTGCCAGTTCTTCCGGCAGCTCGATGCCTTCGGCGATTACCTGCGCACGCGAGGCCTTGGCGATTTGCAGAATCGATCCGACGAACTCGCGCTTCAAGGCGTCCTGATGGATGCCGTCGATGAAGTGCCGGTCAATCTTTACGTAATCCGGTCGCAGCTCCGACCACAAACGCAGGCTTGAATAACCCGCGCCCAGATCGTCGAGGGCAATCGAAAAACCCATCGCCCGATAGTGATGCAGCGCAGTTTGCAGCAACTGAAAGTCATCGATCGGCGTTTGTTCGGTGAGTTCGATCACCACCTGACTCGGCGGAATACCAAAATCCTGCAGCAGCTGCAGCGTGCGCCCCGGCTGGTGCGCGGCTTCGAGCAGGGATTCCGGGGAGACATTGAGAAACAGCTTGCCCGGCAACTGCTGTTCGTTGAAACGGCGACAGGCGCTTTGGCGGCAGGCGATTTCCAGTTCGCTCAAGCGTCCGGCCTGGCGGGCCACGGCGAACAGGGCGATGGGGGAGTGCAGCGGGCTGTTGGACGGGCCGCGGGTCAGGGCTTCGTAGCCGAGAATGCGCCGTTCAGAGAGGCAAATGATCGGCTGGAACAGGCTGTGTAATCCGCTTTGAGTCAGGATCGAGCTCAAGGCACTCAGCTGTTCGGTCGTGGTCATGGCAATCTCTGGCGATAAAAAAAGGACTGGGAGCGTTCTCGATGAAGAGAACAGCTCCCAGTCCTTTATTGCACGACAGAATGATGACTGTTTGATGACGATCCGGGGATCGTCAGCATTAAATTGCCATCACCTTACTTCTTTGCGACCTGATTGCTCAGCTTCAGGTAATCCAGCAGTACGCGCCCGGTCTCGCTCAGGTAGGCGTCGTCTTCCGGTTTGACCTTGTCCGGCTCGGCGGCCGCCAGGGCGTCCTCGTCTTCTTTCTTCAGCTCTTTGAGCGGTTCTTCGCCTTTAGCCTTGCGACGGATGTTTTCCATCGCCAGTTGCTTGGCGTCGATGTCGGCGTGCTGGGCACGGCGTTCGGCTTCATTGAGGCTGACGGTTTTTTCTTCCAGCAGCTTCTGCGCCAGGGCCAGCTTGTCACGGATGAACACAAACTCCGCGTCCTTGGCGGAACGGGTGTCATGCTCGGATTTCAGCTGGGCCAGGTACGGCTTGAACGGATCGCTCGCCGGTTTGATCGCCGCGCGGATGGTGTCCCACGGCATGGCTTCCGGCAGGGCGCTTTCGCCGATTTCCTTGGTGTCGATGATCGACGGGTAATCGATGTCCGGCAGTACGCCCTGATGCTGGGTGCTCTGACCGGAAACCCGGTAGAACTTGGCCAGGGTCAGTTTCAGTTCGCCATGGTTCAGCGGCTGGATGGTCTGGACCGTGCCTTTGCCGAAGGTCTGGCCACCGATGATCAGCGCGCGGTGGTAGTCCTGCATGGCGCCGGCGAAGATCTCCGAAGCCGAGGCGGACAGACGGTTGACTAGCAGCGCCATCGGGCCTTTGTAGAAGGCGCCCGGGTTTTCATCTTCAAGTACATCGACCCGGCCATCGGCGTTACGCACGAGCACGGTAGGGCCCTTGTCGATGAACAGGCTGGTCAGCTCGGTGGCTTCCTGCAGGGAACCGCCGCCGTTGTTGCGCAGGTCGATGACCACGCCGTCGACTTTCTCTTTCTGCAGTTCGGTCAGCAGCTTCTTGACGTCGCGAGTGGTGCTCTTGTAGTCCGGATCGCCGGCACGAAAGGCCTTGAAGTCGAGGTAGAACGCTGGAATCTCGATCACGCCGAGCTTGTAGTCGCGACCGTCCTGTTTCAGGTTCAGCACGGACTTCTTCACGGCCTGGTCTTCGAGCTTCACCGCTTCACGGGTGATCGGCACGATCTTGCTGGTCTGGTCGTTCGGCGCATTGCTCGCCGGGATGACTTCCAGACGCACCACGGTGCCCTTCGGGCCACGGATCAGCTTGACCACTTCATCCAGACGCCAGCCGACCACGTCGACCATCTCTTTGTTGCCCTGGGCAACGCCGATGATCTTGTCGGCCGGAGCAACCTGCTTGGTCTTGTCGGCCGGGCCTGCCGGCACCAGACGCACGACTTTCACCTGGTCGTTGTCGCTCTGCAACACGGCGCCGATACCCTCGAGGGACAGGCTCATGTTGATGTCGAAGTTCTCCGCGTTATCCGGCGACAGATAGTTGGTATGCGGATCGTAAGACATGGCGAAGGTGTTTATGTACGCCTGGAAGATATCTTCGGCGCGGGTCTGGTCCAGACGCGCCAGTTGATTCTTGTAGCGCTTGGTCAGGGTTTCCTGGATCTGCTTCGGCTCTTTGCCGGCGATCTTCTGCCGCAGCACCTCGTCCTTGACGCGTTTGCGCCACAGGTCATCGAGTTCGGCGGTGGACTTGAGCCACGGAGCGTCCTTGCGATCGATCAGCAAGGTTTCCTTGGTGGTGAAGTCCATCTTGTCGACGCCTTTGTTCAGCTCGGCAAGGGCGAAGTCCAGACGCGCTTTCACGCGGTCCAGGTAGCGCTTGTAGATGGTGAACCCGGCGTTGAGGTCGCCGCTCTTGAGGAAGTCGTCGAACTGGGTCTTCCACTTGTCGAATTCGGCGATGTCGCTGGCCATGAAGTAGCTGCGCGACGGGTCGAGCAGCTTGATGTAGCTGTCGTAGATGATCACCGAGCGCGCATCGTCGAGCGGCGGCTTGCTGTAGTGGTGACGCTTGAGCAACTCGACGACGTTCAGACTGGCGATCACTTCGTCGCGATCAGGCTGCAACTTGTCCCAGCTGTTGGCTGCGAATGTGGTGCCCGACACCGGCAACAGACCGATACCGATGAAAAGAGCGAGGGCGGTGCTGGGGAGCAGATGCTTCATGCTGATTCGACGCGGGGACAATTGATAACGCATATTAGGCCGTCTTTGAAGTCGCCGGTACCTCTACGCTCTGTACGATAACTGCTGTTCAGCGTTCGTTCAGACCCCAGGGCCGGTCGCATAATGCAAAAAGCCCGGCGCTACAGCTTCGGGCTCAGTCCAGACTCACTATGGAGGCACTGTGAAGGCATTGCAAGGCGTTGAAGGTCAAGTGGCATGGGTTGATGAACCAAGTCCTACATGTGATGTAGGACAAGTTCGCATCCGGGTGGCGGCAGCGGGCCTCAATCGCGCGGATTTATTACAGAAAGCCGGACTTTATCCACCCCCTCCAGGTGCCAGCCAGGTGCTGGGTCTTGAGTGTTCCGGGGTGATCAGCGAGGTCGGCGCAGGCTCGTCCTGGCAGGTCGGTGACCGGGTTTGCGCCTTGCTGGCCGGGGGCGGGATGGCGCAAGAGGTGGTCGTCGACGCAAGGCATGTGCTGCCGGTTCCGGAAGGTGTATCGCTGATCGAGGCCGCTGCGTTGCCCGAGGTGTACGCGACCGTCTGGCTGAATGTGTTTCAACTCGCTGCGCTCAAACCGGGTGAGAAAGTTCTTCTGCACGCCGGAGCCAGTGGTATCGGTTCAGCCGCCATTCAACTGTGCAAGGCTTTCGGCAATCCCTGCTGGGTCAGCGTCGGCTCGGCCGAGCGGCTGGCCTACTGCGAATCGCTGGGGGCCCAGGGCGGGGTGGTTCGCACCGACGATCTGGAAAGCCTGCGGGATTTCGGGCCGTTCGATGTGATTCTGGATCCGGTGGGCGGCAATTATTCGGCTTTGAACCTTAAGTTGATGGCTCAGGACGGCCGATGGGTGCTGATCGGCCTGATGGGCGGCCGCGAGGCGAAGCTGGATCTGGCCCAGGTGCTGGCCAAGCGCGTGCAACTGCTGGGCTCGACCCTGCGCAGCCGTGACGATCAGTTCAAGGCCGATCTGTTCAGCGATCTGAGCCAGCACGTGTGGCCACTGTTTTCCGAAGGTCGCCTGAAGCCGCAACTGGCCAAGACCTTCCCGATCAAGGATGCCGAGGCTGCGTTTGCCGAGCTGGCGAGCAACACGGTGGCGGGGAAGCTGGTGCTGGTGATCGACGAAAGCCTGAGCTGATCGTTGATGCTTGTGGGAGCAGGCTTGCTCCCACAAGACAACCGCTTACTTCCAGAGGTGGATCGGCCAGCCAGACTTCTCGGCCTCTGCAAGCAGGACCGGATCCGGATTGACCACATGCGGGAAATCCACTTTCAGCAGCAGCGGCAGATCATTGCGTGAGTCGGAATAGAAACTCGCGCCCTCAAGGTTTTCCTCTTCGGCATCCAGCCATTCCAGCAAGCGGGTGATTTTGCCTTCGCGGTAGGTCAGGGTGCCCACGGTGTGGCCGCTGTACACGCCATGCGCCACTTCCAGTTCGATCCCCAGCACCTCGTCGATGCCCAGTCGATCGGCAATCGGTTTCACGAGGTGCGTACCCGAGGCCGAGATCACCAGAATCCGGTCGCCGGCCTTGCGGTGGGCGGCGATGGTCTTGGTGGCGTCGCTGAAGATGATCGGTTCGATGAAGTCTTCCACCCACGGTCCGACCAGATGCTCGACTTCTTCCGGGGTGCGGCCGATCAGCGGCTCGAGGCTGAAGTCCATGTAGTCTTCCATGCGCAACTTGCCATGGCTGTAGGCGTCCATCAGCTCGTTGTTCCGGCGCATGAACGACTCGGGATCGACCCAGCCCAGGCGCCCCATCTGCTCGCTCCAGAGGGTGGCGCAGTCGCCGTGGATCAGGGTTTCGTCCAGATCAAAAATTGCCAGGGCCATCAGTTCAGTTCCCTCTTGGGTGTCAGCAAAGTCATCAGGCTACCTCACACAGGGCGGTGGGATCGATGGAAAGTGACAGGCGCTGACCATCGGGATGCAGATCCGCCGCCGAACGGTTGAGCACATCCACCACCAGTTCCACGCCCCGGGCTTCGACGCGGTAGCGGATCACGTTGCCCAGCAGACTGTGGCTGCGGATTTGCGCATCGGGTTCACCGCTGAGGCTGAGTTCAATGGCTTCCGGGCGAATCGCGATGCGATGGTTGATCGGCCGCTGCAACAGCTTCGACGCGCTCTCGGCATCCAGCAGGTTGTAGTTGCCGATGAAGCCGGCGGCGAATACGTCGACCGGCGCGGTGTAGAGAGTTTCGGCATCGCCGCTTTGTACGATCTTTCCCTGATTCATCAGGAAAATCCGGTCAGACATGGTCAGGGCTTCTTCCTGATCGTG
This sequence comes from Pseudomonas sp. 9.2(2024), assembly GCF_039695385.1. Taxonomy (NCBI): domain Bacteria; kingdom Pseudomonadati; phylum Pseudomonadota; class Gammaproteobacteria; order Pseudomonadales; family Pseudomonadaceae; genus Pseudomonas; species Pseudomonas sp. 9.2(2024). The sequence goes on from NZ_CP155585.1 coordinate 2,136,358, forward strand.
TGTGACGAAGATCGTGGTCAGGCCAAGTTCGCGCTGGATCTGACGGATCTGTTCGCGCAGGTGTTTGCGAATTCGCGCATCGAGGGCCGACAGCGGTTCATCCAGCAGCAACAGGCGCGGACGGGTCACCAGCGAACGGGCGAGGGCGACACGCTGACACTGGCCGCCGGACAGCTGATGCGGATAGCGACTGGCGAAATCGTTGAGTTCAACCAGTTTCAACACTTCGGCAACCCGCTTGTGGCTGTCGTCGGCGTTGACCTTTTGCATGCGCAGGCCGAAGGCGACGTTCTGTTCGACGGTCATGTTGGGGAACAGCGCGTAGCTCTGGAACACCATGCCGATCCCGCGCTTCTGCGGGGTGAGCGGCACGATGTCGACGCCATCGAGCAGAATCTTGCCGCCATCCACCGGCGTCAGCCCGGCGATGCAACGCAGCAGGGTGGATTTGCCGCAACCGGACGGACCAAGCAGGGTGACGAATTCACCCTTGTTGATTTCGCAGTTGATGTCGCTGAACACCGTGGTGCCCGCGTAGTTTTTCTGAAGGTGTTGGACGCTGACATAGCTCATTCGCTTTTGTCCTTGTTCAAGATGTTGGCGACCCAGGTCAGGACCAGCACGAAAAAGAAGTAGGAGATCACCAGCGCACTGGTGAAGTGGCCGCTGCTGTTGCGCATGTTGTTCAGATAAACCTGCAGGGTTTCGTAGCGGGTGCCGACCAGGATGTTGGCGAACACGAACTCACCGAACAGGAACGAGAACGACAGCAGCAACGCGACCATCAGGCCTTTGCGCAGGTTCGGCAGCACCACCAGGAAAGCTGCCTGAAAAGTGCTGGCGCCAAGCAGTTGGGCGGCGTCCATCAGGTCGCGCAGGTTGATCGCTTGCAGGTTGTTGGTGATCGCCCGGTACATGAACGGCAGCGCCACGGTGAAGTAGCAACCGATCAGGATCCACGGCGTGCCGACCATCGCGAACGGCCCGGAACCGTAGAGCTGCAACAGGCCCACCGACGACACCACCGGCGGTACGGCGAAGGGCAGCAGGATCAGGATGTTCATCAGCGCATCGAGTTTCGGGAAGTGGTAATGCACCACGAACAGCAGCGGCAGGATCAACACCACCGACAGGATCAGCGCGCCGACGCACACCAGCAGCGACTGACCGAAGGCGTGCAGAAAACGCGGATCGCTCCACAACTGGATGTACCACTTGAAGGTGAAACCGCTGGGCAGGATGGTGGCCGACCAACTGCTGGCGATCGAGTAGATCAGCGTGCCCACCAGCGGCAGCAGCAGGATGGCGAACAACAGATAGACCACGACGCGGTGGTAGACGCCGGCCGGGCCGGATTCAGCGCGAGACATGGTAGCTCCTCTTCAGCAGCAGTTGATGCACGACGGTCACCAGGGTCATCAGCGCCACCAGCACCACGGCCAGGGCGCTGGCCAGGTTCGGGTCGAGGGAAATGTCACCGGAGACCATCGCCGCAATCCGGATCGGCAATACGTTGAAGTTGCCGGTGGTCAGCGCGTAGACCGTGGCGTAGGCGCCAAGGGCGTTTGCCAGCAGGATCACGAAGGTGCCGAGCAGGGCCGGAGTCAGTACCGGCAGGCCAATGTGGCGCCAGAACTGCCAGCCGTCAGCGCCGAGCAGTGCGGCGGATTCGCGCCAGTCTTCACGCAGGGCGTCGAATGCCGGGTACAACAGCAACACGCCGAGCGGAATCTGGAAGTAGGTGTAGAGGATTATCAACCCGGTTTTCGAGTACAGGTTGAAGTCCTCGATGATCCCGGCCTGCTTCAACATGATGGTGATGCTGCCGTTGAAGCCGAGCAGGATGATGAACGCAAACGCCAGGGGCACGCCGGCGAAGTTGCTGGTCATGTTGGCGAAGGCGTTGACGAAGTTGCGCAGCTTCGAATCGACCCGGCGCAGGGAGTAGGCGCCCAGCACCGCGATGATGATCCCGAACACACTCGACCAGAAGCTGATTTCGAGGCTGTACTGGATCGCCTGCAGATAGAACTTCGAACTGAAGATCTTGCTGAAGTTGGCGAAGCCCCAACCGAATTCTTCCGATTGCAGGCTGTTGATCATCACCCAGATCAGCGGGGCGATTTCGAACACGATAAAGAACAGTGCGAAAGGCACCAGGCACAGGGCCGCCAGCCATTTGCCGCGAGTCATTGAGTTCACTTGAGCAACTCCCGGCACACAGGTTTGTCGTGGGGCACGCCGAGCAGTTCGCAGACGGTGCCGCAGATGTCGGTCTGCTTCGGTGCAGCTTCGCTGTCCAGGCTGAAGGCATCACCGAATACGAACAACGGCACCTGACGTTCTTCCGGCAGCAGGCCGTTGTGCGAGCGGTCGTTGTTCATGCCGTGGTCGGCGGTCACCAGCACCTGGCAGCCGGCGTCGAGCCAGCCTTGCAGGTAGTCGGCGAGGATGATGTCGGCGCTGCGCGCACTGTTGCGGTATTGCGGGGTGTCGAGGCCGTGCTTGTGCCCGGCGTCGTCGATGTTCATCGGGTGGATCAGCAGAAAGTCCGGTGCATGGCGCAGGCGCAGGTTTTCGGCGTCGGCGAACAGGTGCGAATCCGGATAGTGATCGTTCCAGTAAAAGTGGCCGTGCTGGATCGGTAGCGTCGGGTCATCGGTATGCCGATCCCGTGCTGCCACGAACGGCGAGCGGTTGTAGAGCTCGCTGACCCAGTGGTACGCCGCGGCGGCGGTTTTCAGACCGGCATCGCGGGCGTAGTGATAGATGCTGCGCTGACTGGACAGGCGCGAGACGTTGTTGTGGACGATGCCGCTGTCGATCGGCGGTACGCCCGTGAGGATGCATTCGTAAAGCGGTCGGGAGAGAGCCGGCAACTCGCACTCCAACTGGTAGAGCGCGGCGCGTCCTGCGCCAACGTAAGCCTGCAGATGCCCCATGGCGTGACGCGCAACCTCGTAGTTGAGGCCGTCGAGCACGACAAGGATGACGGTGTGCTTCATAGGGGCAAAAACTCCGCGAAACAATAAAAACGGGAAACTCGAAGTCGACACGGATCCTGTGAGAGCGGGCTTGCCCGCGAAGGCGTCATGTCATTCAACTCATGTGTTGAATGTGAAACTGCCATCGCGGGCAAGCCCGCTCCCACAGGGTTTTGCGTCAGACCCAGTGGGGATCTACCGGCTTACTTCATCTCGACGATGACTTCTTCGTTCCACTTCTGCGGCAGGGCCTTGGAGGTTTTTTCCCACGCATCGGCGTCCTTGATCGGGGTGACCTTCTTGTACTGATCGTTCGGCAGCAGCTTGGCTTTCACGTCTTCCGGCAGTTGCAGGTGCTCGGCGCGGATCGGGCGGGCGTTGCCGCGGGCGAGGTTGGTCTGGCCGGCGTCGCTGAAGATGTATTCGCGGGTCAGCTTGGCGGCGTTCGGGTTCTTCGCGTATTTGTTGATGATGGTGGTGTAGCCGGAAATCACCGAGCCGTCGGACGGGATCAGCACCACGTAGTCATCCGGGTTGGCCATCTTGGCCTTGTAGCTCAGGCCGTTGAAGTCCCAGACCACGCCGACTTCGATCTCGCCTTTTTCCATGGTGGCGATGGTCGGGTTGGCCATCGACAGGCGCCCCTGCTTGGCGATGTCTGCGAACAGCAGCAAGGCCGGCTGGAGGTTTTTCTCGTCGCCGCCGTTGGCCAGTGCTGCGGCGAGTACGCCGTTGGCAGCCTGGGCCGCGGTGCTCACGTCACCGATGGAAACCTTGTATTTGCCGCCCTTGAGGTCAGCCCATTTGGTCGGTACTTCGGAGCCGTGCAGCAGCTTCTTGTTGACGATGAAGGCGATGGTGCCGGTGTAGGCCAGTGCCCAGTTGCCGTCCTTGTCCTTGGCCCAGTCCGGCACTTGATCCCAGGTGCTCGGCTTGTACGGTTGCACCACGCCTTGCTTGACCGCGATCGGGCCGAAGGCCGCGCCGACGTCGCCGATGTCGGCGGTGGCGTTGTCTTTTTCGGCGGCGAACTTGGCGATTTCCTGGGCCGAACTCATATCGGTGTCGATGTGTTTCAGGCCGTATTTCTTGGCCAGGTCTTCCCAGGTACCTTTCCAGTTGGCCCAGTCATCGGGCATGCCGACGCTGTTGACGGCACCTTCCGCTTTCGCAGCGGCTTCGAGGGTTTTCAGATCATCAGCCGCCATGGCGGCGGTGCACATGGCAATGGTCGAGCCTAACAGTGTTGCCAGGAAAAGCTGTTTCATTCCGAAGCTCCTTGGTCGTGTTCAACGCTGCGATTGCGGTTTGTGTTGGTCTAGGTCAGCAATACCTGAGCCAATGTAGGGGGGCTGGATGACACTTTGATGTCGGCGGATACCTGACCCGCGTTTTATTTCTCCTGTATCGACGGCTGCCCGCTAAGCGTAGACCACCCGCAAAGTCCCGGTGGGCAAGGGACTTGGCCGATGTATTGCAAGTTGTCAGGGCGACCGTTCGGTAGTTTTGTCATCTCTCGGTCATCTGCACTGCCTAGGCTTGCAACATGACCAAACGGCGCAATAGCTGTGCGGTTTTGCCCCGAAACAGTGCTGGTCTAGTCCAGATAGGTAACGTTGATGCGCGATGAGGCAACAAAAGCGGTGACAGCGATTGGCCAGATCCTTCAGGAGCAACTCGACCATGGGTTGCTGGCGGCGGGGAGCAAGTTGCCGGCCGAGCGCAAGCTCAGTGAGTTGTTCGGCACGACGCGGATTACGGTACGGGAAGCCTTGTTGCAGCTGGAGGCGCAAGGGCAGATTTATCGCGAGGAGCGGCGGGGCTGGTTCGTGTCGCCACCGCGTTTGGCCTATAACCTGATGCAGCGCAGTCACTTTCACGCGATGGTCAGTGCGCAGGGGCGGGTGCCGTCGACCGAGGTGATTTCGGCGCGGTTGCAGCCAGCGTCAGCGGCGGTCTGTGCGTGGTTGCAGTTGCCGGCGTTGTCGAGCGTGATTCAGATTTGCCGGTCGCGACGGATCGATGGACGGCTGGTGTTGTATGTGGAGCATTATCTGAATCCGCAGTTTTTTCCGGGGATTCTGGAGTTTGATTTGAATCAGTCGATTACCGAGCTTTATGCGCGGCATTACGATTTGCACTATGGGCGGGTGCGGTTCGAGATTGTGCCTACGTCTTTATCGGTCGATGCGGCGGCGGCGTTGCGGGTGTCAGTGGGGAGTCCGGGGTTGAGGATTGCTCGGGTTAATTATGATCAGTCTGGGCGGTTGATTGATTGTGATCTGGAGTTTTGGCGGCATGATGCGATTCACGTTGGGGTTGACGTTGTTTGACCTTGACCTTGACCTTGGCGGCCTCTGGGCCGGCCAGGTTTTGGGTTGTTTTGGGTGAATATCCGTTTTTTCGGGGGGCTGCGGCTGGCGGTTCCGCTCTTACAGCGGCTCACTTTTCCAGACGCCGAAAAGTAAGCAAAAGGCTTGGCCCCTGCGTTCGGCCCCTCGCTGAGGCTCGGGGTTCCTTCGCTCCGGGATTCATCCGGGGGCATCGCCTACGGTTTGCTTCGCTGCACCTCCTCTCGATGCATGCGGCTGCGCCGCACGGTCGCTGCGCTCCCACCCCCGGATCAATCCCTCCACTCAGCCTTCCGATGGGGCCGGCACGTCAAAAGCTTTTCTTGAGCTAACGCTCATCGTGTTCTGGATATGTGCCTCTTAAGCGTCGGTTCTGCTGTTTGAGTTGGATTTTTTCAATTGGGCGAATCCGGATTTTAATTTCTGGACGTTTCCTACTTGTTGTTCGGCTGCATCTGACGCGACAGATTTTTTTGTGCGAGGTACATATATACCGCAGTCCGTGGTTGTTATTTCCATACATTTCTCCAGGCGCCGGACGCAATGTTTGAATTTGTTTCCGGTTGTCGAGCACTGCATTTAATTCAAGGAGGAATGTATTTATGGCACGGCGTGGAATTGAGCTTCCAGCTTCAATCGTGAGGCCGGACAATCAAGATGTTTATGTGCACTACTTAGGTCTCGGTGATGGCTCCGGGCCGGCAATTGATTTTGCCCCCTTGGGGGAAATACTGGATATGGAAAATACCTACAAGGCATTTTCCGGAAGTTTGCCTCAAATCCTTGAAGTTGAACTTGCCCAGGTCAGGGCTGGCGGTGATTCGAGTTTATTGCCTCCCTTGGACACGCTGGCGCGTGAGCTGCGTTTCCGGGATGCGCTGATCGCCAGAAAGTTTGGTGCGCTGATCGCGGCGAAGGACATTGCGATTCAGCGGTTTGGCCATGCGCAGGTCGAAACGTTTTTCAATGGCGGTCGGTTACCGCAGGTCAATCGGCGTGGCGGTAACGTCAGCGTTCGCCAGGCCTATAGCGAGTTGTTCAATGCCAAGTTGCTGGTAGAAGGCATCGGCCAGTTGAACAGTCAGTCCGCAACGGTCAGGAATGTAATCGCGGCTGTGCAGGTGCAAGAGGCCAATCGAATTGCACATGAGCAGGCGCGCATCGCTGCGCAGAATCAGGCTCGGCTTGTGGCCGAGGAGCAGGCGCGTGTAGCTGCACAAGCGGCAGAAATCGCCCGGCTGGCGGCCGTTGATGAAGCTCGTCAAAAGGCTGAAGAGCAGGCGCGACGTGAAGCCGATGAGCATGCACGGCAACTGCTTGAGGATCGATTGCGCGACGCGGATCGGGCGCGCCGGGAGGCGCAAGCCTTCCATTTGCAGGACGCTGCCTGGAATCCGCAACTTGTATTTTCGACGTCGACCGGGCCGGTTTCCATCCGCGAGAGCGCAAGGTCGAGATTGCGGGCGGCCATCCGTTCCGCGTCGGCCGGATTATCCGCTCTGGCCGCGGGCACGGTGTCGGGTTTGATGGTGGGTGTTGCAGCACTGGTTTACTCGCCCGCGCTGGGAAACGGTGAGCTGCCCAAGCGGTTTCTGGTCAGCGTGCCGTTGTCCGATCTGCTGTCCGGTCCCGTGCCAGACTTGGGTCAGCTCGCGGCTACCGGTGGTTCTCTGGATTTGCCCGTGCGTGTCAATTCCAGAGCTGGCGAGGGCGATCACACCGAGCTGCTGGTCATTCCAGTCGATGGCGTCAGGTTTCCCACCGGCGTGCCGGTGATTGCTGCCGTTCACAACCCGCAGGACAACACCTATCGCGCGACGACCACCGACATTCCATCAGAAACATTGGTATGGACGCCGTCAATTACGCCCGCTGACAGTTCGACTGTATTGCCCGTTCCCGAACCGGATCCTGCGCAATATACCGGCGGCGACATCGTCCCTGTCGAGGGGCGAATTGATCGTCATCCTGATCTGGGTGATTTTGATTTCAATGACTGGATTCTGGTTTTTCCACCGGATTCCGGCATCCCCCCGCAATACATCATGTTCCGGGATCCGCGAAACGATTCCGGGATTGCTTCCGGGTACGGAGAGCCAGTGGCGACGGGGTGGCTCGAGGCGGCTTCGCAAGGCAATGGTGCGGCGATTCCGGCGCAGATTGCAGAGCAATTGAGAGGTCGGCAGTTCAGCGATTTCAGGACGTTCAGAGAGTCCTTCTGGAAAGCAGTAGGGGCAGACTCCGAGCTCTCTTCACAATTTGGCAATACCAATAGAGAGCGGTTAATGCGCGGGCATTCTCCATTTACCATTCCTGGTGAGCAGGTAGGCGGTAATAAAGTTTATGAAATTCATCATCTGGATTTCATCAAGAATGGAGGTGCGGTCTACGATATGGATAACTTAAGATTGTTGACACCTAAGCAGCACGTGGAAGTTCATTCTGCTAGTGGAGGAGAAATGCATCGTAAACTCGAAGACTATACGGAGTCAGAGTTTCTTGAGCTTTTGAAAGGTCTCTGTTATGTAACCAGCTGCAGTGAAAGAGAATACATGGTCCTTGTTGAAAAGTTTGACGCTGCAGTGGATCACCCAAGGGGTAATGGAATTATTTATTATCCGCTGGATGGCGAAGATGATAGCCCTGAAGGAATACTCCAAACGCTGAAGAGCTGGCGTGCGGAGAACGGGATGCCCGGATTCAAAGGGTAAGCCCAAATCAAAGGACCCCAATCGAAGTGCATTCCGATTGGGGTTTATTCGGTAACTATTTTTCAGTCTCCACTCCACCGCCCGCCGTGATCACCTGCACATTCATCCTCGGCGTCGCCAGGTCCAGCCCGGCCTCGTCCAGATGCCGTTTCAGCGACAAATTGAATGCCCTTGAAACCTCCCACTGTTTGATCGGTGCGGTCTTGAACCTTGCGCGCAATATCGCGTTGCCGGATTCAAAGCTTTCCACGCCCTGAAATTCCAGTGGCGACCAGATGTTGCGTCGCTGCAGTGGGTCGGTGCGCATTTTCTGGCCGACGTCGCGCATCAGTTTGATGGCTTCGTCGATGCTCATGTTGAAGGGCACCGCCACGCGGAAAATCGCGTAGCCGAATTCGCGGGAGTAGTTTTTGATGCTTTTGATTTCGCTGAACGGGATGGTGTGGACGATGCCGTCGATGTCCCGCAGGCGTACGGTGCGGATGGTCAGGCCTTCGACGGTGCCCAGGTGGCCGCCGACGTCGACGTAGTCGTCGATGGCCAGGGAGTCTTCGATGATGATGAACAGGCCGGTGATCAGATCCGCTACGAGCGACTGCGCGCCGAAGCCGATGGCCAGGCCGATCACGCCGGCACCGGCCAGCAGGGGCGTGACGTTCATGCCCATGTTCGCCAGCGCGACGATCAGGGCGATGATGAAGATCGCCACGAACAGCACGTTGCGGATCAGCGGCATCATGGTTTGCGCGCGGGCGTTGGCCAGGCCTTTGCGTGAGCGGGTGAGGGCGTGGTGGACGGCGGTGTCGCTGAGGATCCAGATCAGCCACGCGAAGATCAGCGTGCCGATCAGGCTGAACAGTTTGACGCTGATGTCGTGGCCTTCGCCTTCGGTGAAGCCGATCAGCGACATGCCCCAGACCCGCAGGCCGAGTTCGATGAACGCCAGCCACACCAGCAAATGGGCGAGGGTGTAGAAGAAGCTTTTCAGGCGTTCGGAATACAGCGCGTGGCGTTTCGGTCCGCGTTGGGGTTTGAGGGCGTGGCGGCGGACGAGGCCGTTGATGACCATGCACAACACCAGCAGCACGGTGCAAATCAGCGACTGGCGCAGGGCGGTGCTGGTGTCGCCGGCGGAGACGAAGGTGGCGAACAGGGAAATGCCCACCAGCACCAGTGCCGGGATGTACCAGAAGGTGCCGAGGATTTCGATGGTGTCACTGAGGGCGCGGCGGGTCAGGCGGCGGGACAGCGGCTGGTTGCGGATCAGGTGGGCGATCGGCCGGCGGAAACGCAGGATGAACAGGCCGGTCGACAGCGCCGCGAGGACGTTGGCGACGGTGGCGGCGGTGTGGGCCAGGTGCACGCCGAGGGCGGCCACCAGTTTTGGATCGCTCAGGGCTTCACCGAAGGCGGCGAAACTGCCGATCAGCCACAACGGCCGAAAGGCCTGGTGACGCAGGATGTACAGCGCGCGGTGCCGGTGCGGACCGTCGAGTACGGAGAAGGCGATCACGCAGATGGCCGAGAAACAGGTGCCGACCACCAGTGCGTAAGCCAGCACCATCGCCAGGCTTTTGCCCAGTGACGAGGGCAATGCGTAGCTCATGTAGACCGTGATCACCAACGCGATCAGCCAGGGGCCGAGCTTGCGCAGGGCGAAGCGCAGCATGTCGAGGGCCCGGGGGTTTTGCGGCAGTTCTTCGGTCAGGCCGAAGCGCATGCGTACCCGGTGGCCGAGCCAGATCAGCGCGGCGGCGAGCAGGCTCCAGACCGCGAGGATCACGGCGAAGGCGAAGATGATCGGCAGCCATTCGCTGGCCGGCAGCATCAGGCCTTTGAGCTCGTCCTGGGCCATGTCGAATTCGGCGGACCAGCGATTGAGCGGGCTGTCGGCGCCGGTGAACTGTTTTTCGAAAGTGGCGAGGGTGCCGCCGATCAGTCCCAGCACACCTTCTTCGGGGCTGGCCTGGGCTTTTTTCGTGGCGTCGCGGAGTTTTTTCAGGTCGGTCAGCAACTGGGCACGTTGCTTGTCGTTTTCCAGCGACTTGATGACTTCGTCCAGCGACTGGCCGAGCGGTTCCTGAGCCTCGGGCTGGGCCTTGCCGGAACCCGTGAGCAGTCCCGGCAGACCGGCAGCGTCGGCGGGCGCCGGCGACATCAGGGTCATCAGGCAGACGAGAAACAGGCAGGGCAGGGCAAAAAGACGAGCGAACACTAGGCGGTCAACCTCGCAAGGGGCGGATCGGGCGAGTGTACGAGCCCGCCAGATTCAATGCGAGCCGGGCGCGGATTTATTCGTTGAGTTTGGCGAGGATCTTGTAGACCACGGTGGCCAGGATCATCAGCATGCCGATCCACATGGCGAACACACCGGCGTTCTTGTCACGGAAGTTGAAACCGATGGCCAGCAGAATCATTCCGCCGAGGATGGGAATGAGCATGGAGTGGAACGCAGACATCGAGATCATGGCGACAGCCTTGTCGAAGGGAATGATTCAAGTCTAGGTGGGTTTTCGATGGACGGTGCTGATGTGTATCAGAAATGAGCCGGTTTTACGGGCCGGGGGATCGCAGCTCCACGCTGCGATCCCGGCTGCTTGCTACGGCAATTCGCGACTGGCGTAGAACGCGCTCAGCACTTTGACCAGGTGGGCCAGGTCATGGCTGCCGCACAGTTCGCGGATCGAGTGCATGGCGAAGGTCGGCAGGCCGATGTCGACGGTGCGCACGCCCAGGTGGCTGGCGGTGATCGGGCCGATGGTCGAGCCACAGCCCATGTCGCTGCGCACCACGAAGCTTTGCACCGGCACTTCTTCGGCCATGCACAGATGGCGGAAGAAACCGGCGGTTTCGCTGTTGGTGGCGTAGCGCTGGTTGCTGTTGACCTTGATCACCGGGCCGGCGTTGAGTTTCGGGCCGTGGTTGGCGTCGTGCTTCTCGGCGTAGTTCGGGTGTACGCCGTGGGCGTTGTCGGCCGAAACCAGCAGGGATTTCTGGATGGTGCGTACGAATTCGTCACCTTCCGGCAGCAGACGGCGCAGGGTCTGTTCCAGCATCGGGCCGTCGGCGCCACACGCCGAGCAGGAGCCGACTTCTTCGTGGTCGTTGCACACCAGCACGCAGGTTTCTTCGGTGTCGGCGGTCAGCAAGGCTTGCAGGCCGGCGTAGCACGACAGCAGGTTATCGAGGCGTGCGCCGGCGATGAAGTCGCCATGCAGGCCGATGACCGCAGCGCTCTGGGTATCGTAGAAACTCAGCTCGTAATCGAGCACCACGTCGGCGTTGAGGCCGTGTTCGCGAGCCAGTTGATCGGTGAGTACCGCGCGGAAGTCCACGCGCTCGTCACCGGCGAACTGCGCGAGAATCGGCGGCAGTTCGGTCTGGGCGTTGATAGCCCAGCCTTGGTTGGCTTCACGATTGAGGTGGATGGCCAGGTTGGGAATGATCGCGATCGGGGCCTTGAAGTCGATCAGCTGGCTCTCGACTTTGCCGTCGCGGCGGAAGGTGACGCGGCCGGCCAGCGACAGGTCGCGGTCGAACCACGGCGCCAACAGCGCGCCGCCGTAGACTTCGACACCGAGCTGCCAGAAGCCCTGGCGTTGCAGTTCAGGTTGTGGCTTGACCCGCAGGCACGGGCTATCGGTGTGGGCGCCGACCAGACGGATGCCGTCGTGCAGCGGCGAGTTGCGGCCCATCTTGATCGCGACAATCGAGGAATCGTTACGGGTGACGTAGTAACGACCATTGGCTTCCGTGTGCCAGGTTTCGCGCTCGTCGAGGCGCACATAACCGGCGGCCTCCAGGCGTTGAACAAGGCTGGCGGTGGCGTGGAACGGGGTAGGGGAGGCCTTGAGGAAGTCGATCAGGCCTTGGTTCAACTCTTCGCGCATAAGAAGCTCCAGACAGCAATGGGCGGGAGTTTAACGCATCACTCCGCCCCATTGGGACGTGGTTGCGCGGGTATTGTCAGGAGTGATGACCGATGCGCTTGTGCCCCACCATTCATGACGGCCGATTTGCTGGTCACACACATGCTTCAAGGTGTTGCCTGGCAGGGTCTCAACCGGTGATCAGTCTGCCATTGAGGAAGACTTCACGGCGTTGCTTGCGACCGATGTCTTCATGCTTGCTCGACTGATAGACCGCTTCGAACTTGTCTCGAGATAAATCGGGCAGCGCACTGAGGTATTGATCGACCAGTTGATCGTAGGCGGCTTCGGTAATGAATTTGTAGACTTCCCGACGATAGAAAAAGCCCAGTTGAAAACCGAGTGTTTCACTCAAGTGCGCGGTCGGGCCGGCGAAGCAGTTTTCAAAGTCGATGGCTTTCAGTGGTCTGTGCGTTTGCTCGGGCACCATGATGTTGCCCACCCAGAAATCCATGTGAGTGATGTTTTTGCTGGCCAGCGAGCTGAGCAGTTGAAACGCGTCGAGGATGAAAGCTTCGATGTTCTGGGGATTGCGTCTGATGCACTGAGCGCCATCAATATGGCCTTCGAGCAGGTGTGTCAGAAGGAAAAATTCCTCGGTCAGGCCAAGCCTGCTGCGGGTATAGCCATAGCCCTTCAATGGCGGCATATCCACGCCCCGGCGCTGAGCTTCGAGGGAGTTCATCAACTCTTCGAGCGGCCAGTCGAAGCGCCCGTTGCGTTGCGGTTTGTTCAGGCTCACCCGCACCTTTGCCTTGAAAGTGTCCAATGGCTGGACCTTGGCAAAGAGCGGGGTTTCACACGAGGACAGCGGTGCGCTGGCCCGGGTCAGTTTGCGCGCGCGACGTTTTTTTATCAGCTGCTCGAGGGCCTCGCGCGCCGGGATGCTGGGTGGTTCGCTCAGGTGCAGGGTAGTGTTACCGAATGCATAGATGATTGGATATTCGGATTGGAGCGTTTTACTGCATAACACGGGAAAAGGCCTCCTGCCTGATGTCGAGGTGTCAAAATTTATAATTGATTACAATTTTATGACAGTTCTTTACGTCAATCTATTGCCGGTGGGATTTTGACAGGACAAAAAAAAGCCCTTCATCAGGAAGGGCTTTCAGAGGCAGACGCGATTCAGAAGGGTGCCGGGCATTCGAAGCGCAAACGCTCGCCGCTTTGCGGATGAGTGAAGCTGAGCATGCTCGCGTGCAGGCACAGGCGGGGCCACGCCGCCAAGGCTTGCTCGTGGGCGTAGAGGCCGTCACCGAGTAACGGGTGACCGATCGATAGCATGTGCACGCGCAACTGGTGCGAACGCCCGGTGATCGGCGTGAGCTCGACACGACACCAGTCGCCACAACGCTCCAGCACGCGCCAGAAGGTCAGGGCGTGCTTGCCGAGTTCGTGATCGACCACGTGGCGCGGTTTGGTCGGCGGGTCGTAGCGCAATGGCAGGTCGATGCTGCCGCTGTCCAGTTCCGGCTGACCCCAGCAGAGCGCAGTGTAGGCTTTCTCTGTTTCACGATCGTGAAACTGGCGCGACAGTTCGCGGTGGGTATCGGCGTCACGTGCGAGCAGAATGATCCCCGAGGTTTCCCAGTCCAGGCGATGGACGATACGCGCTTCCGGGTAGCCGTTTTCCTGCAGGCGGGTGATCAGGCAGTCCTTGTTGTCATCGGCCCGACCGGGCACCGAGAGCAACAGGGTGGGTTTGTTCACCACCAGTACGGCGGCGTCCTGATGAATGATTTGGACGTTGGACAACGGCATTAAAACAGCCTCGTAACAAATGCCAACGGCGGCTCAGGGCCCCTCCGGTGTCGGAAGGGCCCTGAGCCGCCGTCGTTCCTGCCGGATCGACTCAGCGATCTGGCAGGGTGATGTTGAGTTCCAGAATCGAGCAGCTGCCCTGGCTCTCCAGTGCCACATGTACGTCGTCGTTGCCGATGTTGACGTATTTGCGGATCACTTCCACCAGTTCCTTCTGCAAGGATGGCAGGTAGTCAGGGGTGCTGCGCTGGCCGCGTTCATGCGCCACGATGATCTGTAGACGCTCTTTCGCGACCGAGGCGGTACTTGGCTTTTTGTTGGCACGAAAGAAGTCAAAAAGGTTCATTACCTACCTCCAAACAGACGCTCGAAGAATCCCTTCTTCTCGACATTCAGGAACCGGTGTTCTTTTTCCTTGCCCAGCAGGCGATCAACGGTATCGCTGTAGGCCTGGCCGGCGTCGCTCTGATCATCGAGGATCACAGGTACGCCCTGGTTGGAGGCCTTGAGTACGGCCTGGGATTCCGGAATGACGCCCAACAGGCGTACGGCGAGGATTTCCTTGACGTCTTCGACGCCGAGCATTTCGCCTTTTTCGACGCGCTCCGGGTGGTAGCGGGTGATCAGCAGGTGTTCCTGGATCGGCTCTTCGCCACGTTCGGCGCGACGGGACTTGCTGGCCAGCAGGCCGAGCATGCGGTCCGAGTCACGTACCGATGACACTTCCGGGTTGGTCACGACGATCGCTTCGTCAGCGAAGTACATGGCCAGGTGGGCGCCTTTCTCGATGCCGGCAGGGGAGTCGCAGACCACGAACTCGAATTGTTCCTTGAGCTCCATCAGGACTTTTTCCACGCCTTCGACGGTCAGTGCGTCTTTGTCGCGGGTCTGGCTGGCGGCCAGCACATAGAGGTTTTCCAGGCGCTTGTCTTTGATCAGGGCCTGTTGCAGGTTGGCTTCGCCGTTCACGACGTTGACGAAGTCATACACCACGCGGCGCTCGCAACCCATGATCAGGTCAAGGTTACGCAAGCCCACGTCGAAGTCGACGATCACTGTTTTGTGGCCGCGCAGAGCGAGGCCGGTACCGATAGCGGCGCTGGTGGTGGTCTTACCCACACCACCCTTGCCGGATGTAACCACGAGAATCTTGGCCAAGGTGTTTCACCCCTAAGGAAGAAGGACTGTTCAGCCCCTGAAAAACATCTCTAGAAAACTACTGCAGTCGGACAGCCTTGGCTGGAATTCGGCTTTTGGCCTTTTTCCTACTTCGTTTGAGCCGTTTTCGCTACGTTTTAGAGATGCTTGGAAAATGCGGCAGTATCCGTTAAAGCCGAATGATGTTCAACACGTCGCCCGACAGGCTGACCTGTACGCCCGAGCCCCACATCGGATCGCGACGCAGGTCCTCGGAAACCTTGTAATGGCCTGCGATGGAGATCAGTTCAGCGCTCAATTGCTGACAGAAAATCCGCGCCTTGGTGTCGCCCTTGACCCCGGCCAGCGCACGACCGCGCATCGGGCCGTATACATGGATGTTGCCATCGGCGAGAAGTTCCGCCCCCGGACTGACCGAAGAAACCACCACCAGATCGCCACCTTGCGCATATATCTGTTGGCCACCACGTACTGGCGTGGTGATGACGCGGGTCGGTTTGACGGCTGGCTCCGGTGGTTTTTCCGGCTTCTTCGGTGCGACGGGGTCGGCGCTTTCCAGCGGTCGTTCGCGGGCGCCGGACGGCGGCAGCACCGGGATGTCGATGGCGATGGCGGCGGCGATGTCTTCGATGCGGCTGGCGCGGATCGCCAGGGTGCGCAGACCGTGCTGGCGGCACACGCGCATCAGGCCCGGCAGGTCGACGGCGCCTTCGCTTGGCGGCAGTTTGTCCAGCGCCAGAACCAGCGGCGCGTTGCTGAAGAAATTCGGTGCCTGGGCGACTTTGGCGGCCAGTTGCCGATCGAGGCTGTCCAGGTTATTGCGGGACAGCTCCAGCACCGTAATGGCGAGCATGCTGCCCTTCAGCTGGAACACGGGATCTTGGTCTAGCGGTTCGGTTTGGCTCATGTCGGCATACAACGGCTTGTCACTAAAAGTGCCGAGACTTATAACGAGAACGCCCGCAGGCCGCAAGCCGGGTCGAACGATGTAGAATGCGCGGCCACTGTATTTACGGAAGCTTTAATGGATCGCCCGCGTTTTCGAAAAGCATTTCTTGCCCCACGCTTCTGGCCGCTCTGGTGCGGCCTCGGGCTGTTGTGGCTGATCGTGCAGCTGCCGTATCCAGCCTTGCTGGCCATCGGTCGTTTTCTTGGTGCCCTGATGTATCGCTTCGCCGGCGACCGGCGGCGCATTGCCAAGCGCAATCTGGAACTGTGTTTCCCGGAAAAGTCCGCCGCCGAACGCAAGCGTCTGCTCAAGGAAAACTTCGCGTCCACCGGCATCGCCTTCTTTGAAATGGCGATGAGCTGGTGGTGGTCGCGTCAGCGCCTGGCGAAACTGGCTCATGTCGAAGGTCTTGAGCACCTGCAAAAGGCCCAGCGCGAAGGCAAGGGCGTGATTCTGATGGCGGTGCATTTCACCACCCTGGAAATCGGCGCAGCGCTGCTCGGCCAGCAACACACCATCGACGGCATGTACCGCGAACACAAGAACCCGTTGTTCGACTTCGTCCAGCGTCAGGGCCGCGAGCGGCACAACCTCGATTCGCTGGCGGTGGAACGTGACGACGTGCGCGGCATGCTCAAATTGCTGCGCGCAGGCCGGGCGATCTGGTACGCACCGGATCAGGACTACGGCGCCAAGCAAAGCATCTTCGTGCCGCTGTTCGGGATTCAGGCCGCAACCGTCACCGCCACCAGCAAGTTCGCCCGTCTGGGCAAGGCACTGGTGGTGCCGTTCACCCAAGAGCGTCTGGCCGACGGCAGCGGTTATCGTCTGGTGATTCATCCGCCGCTGGAAGGTTTCCCGGGCGAGACCGAAGAGGAAGATTGCATCCGCATCAATCAGTGGGTCGAAGGCGTGTTGCGTGAGTGCCCCGAGCAATACCTGTGGGCACACCGGCGCTTTAAGAGCCGGCCACCGGGCGAGCCGAAGCTGTACGCCAAACGCGGTTGATTGACCCATCCCCATAAGCACCACGGAGCGTTGCGATGAGCCCAGCTGAACCGGTCACAGGTTTGATTCTTTCCGGCGGCGGGGCTCGGGCGGCGTATCAGGTGGGGGTTCTGGCGGCGATTGCCGAATTGCTGCCGTTGGGGGCGGACAATCCGTTTCCGGTGATTGTCGGCACCTCGGCCGGGGCGATCAACGCGGTCAGCCTGGCCAGCGGTGCGACGGATTTTCGCGCCGCCATCGAACGCCTGACGCTGTTCTGGCAAGGCTTTCGCAGCCATCGCGTGTTGCGCAGCGACTGGCCGGGGGTGATCCGCCAGGCCAGTCGTTTCGTCAGTCACAGTCTGTTGGGCATGGGCCGGCAAATGCCGGTGGCGCTGCTCGACAGTTCGCCGCTGCGTCATCTGCTCAACGAAAAACTGCATCTGCCCGGCATCGCCGAGTCCATCGCGCGCAAGCAACTGCACGCGGTGGCGGTGACGGCGTTCGGCTACGAGTCGGGGCAGGCGGTGACCTTCTACGAGGGCGGCGGGACTATTGACTCCTGGCTGCGTCATCGGCGCATCGGTGTACCGACGCAGTTGGCGGTGGAGCACTTGCTGGCCAGTTCGGCGATCCCGCTGTTGTTCGCGCCGGTGAAGATCGGCGATGAATATTTCGGTGATGGCGCGGTGCGGCAGTCGGCACCGATCAGCCCGGCACTGCACCTGGGCGCGAGTCGGGTGCTGGTGGTGGGCGTCAGCGGCAACCCGCGCGGTTTCGATCCGGCGCAACCGCTGGAACGCACCTACACCGGGCAGCAGCCGACGCTGGCGCAGATCGGCGGGCACATGCTCAACAGTACGTTCATTGATAGCCTGGAAAGCGATATCGAGTTGCTTCAGCGCCTGAACCAGTTCAGTCATCTGATGCCCGAAGGCACGCCGACCCGCGCGCTGGGTGTGGCGCCAGTGGAAGTGCTGGTGATCTCGCCGAGTCAGCCGATCGATGAAATCGCGGCGCGGCATCGCCAGGAACTGCCGGCGGCGTTGCGGTTGTTTCTGCGTGGGCCGGGAGCGACCAAGACGAGCGGGGCAGGGGTGTTGAGTTACTTGCTGTTCGAGGCGGGGTATTGCAGCGAATTGATCGACCTCGGGCGGCGTGATGCCTTGGCCAAACGTGATGAGCTGTGCCGGTTTCTCGGGATTGGCGAGGCGCTGGTTCCGGCCTGAGAACGATGGCGCCCGAGCGGGCGCCATCTGAACCTTCATCAGAAGTGGAACTTCACCAGGAAGCTGGTCACGTTCTGATTGGTGGTGAAGGCCTTGGTGTCGTCGATACCGTACTTGTCTTTCCAGTAGTCGTATTCAACACCGACGTACAACTGCTTCTCGCCGAAATTCAGCGCCTTGCCCAGGTCGTATTTGACCTGCGGGTTGAAGTGCAGGTTGGCGTGGTATTCGCCTTTGTTGTTGACGTCGTTGTCGACCACCCAGTCCATGTAGCCGTCGATCAGGATGTTCGAGTCGCCCACCGGAATGGTGTAGGACCACACTGGTGTGATCTGCCAGACGTTGTCACCCGCACGCGAGCCTTCGGTGTGACGCTGGTAGAAGTTCAGCTGGAAGTAGTCGAAGCCCGGAATGGCCAGGTCGAAGCCGGGGCCGATCAGGTAGGACTCGGTGTCACCCTCGCCGAACTCGTAGGTCATCGCCAGCAGGACGTCCTTGATCGGGCCGAACTCGATCTTCTGGTCGAGCACCTTGCCCAGCGAGATGCGTGGCTGGAACTCGCCGTAGTAGGTGTTCGGACCGTTGTTGAAGTCCTTGTCACCGTTGTAGAAGATCTTGTCGAGGAAGAAGAAGTTGTCCCCGTACTTCCACGCATCGGCGTGTTCGAAGGTCACGGTCTGCTGGATCGCCGGGTTGACCTTGAAGTCTTTACCGTAGAGGTAGGTCAGGCTGTTGTTCTGCCATTGCAGCAGGCCGTCGGCCATGGCCTGACCCCCTGCCAGCAGCGATCCCGCAAGCATCAGGCTGGTGCACATACGTTTCATTCGGTTGCTCCCAAAGTAGGTGTTCCACGTTTATTTTTTTGAGTCGGCGCTCTGGTGTGGCGCCTTTTTTCGTTGCAGCAAAAAATCATCCATCCGGTCAGCTTTCATGCTGTTAGCAAGAGCTGAGCCAAGGCTTTTCGAAAAGCAAAAAAACGCCCGTCGGCTGCTGAAAAACAGTCGATTGAGCGTGTTTTCGGGATGCCTCGGTACTGACCGAAGCCTGGATAAGTTGGCTTTTCGGTCAGAAATTAAATTCGGGCTTTTTTTTAGACCGAATTCAGGAGGCCGCGGAGAATACTGACTCAACGGCCAGGCCTCAAGTGCCCCGCAACAGAGCACCGACGACAGGTAGGGGGCACGGTTGCGGGTCATCTTAGAAGTGCACCTTCACCAGCAGGCTGGCGGTGTTCTGGTTGGTGTCGAAACTGTGGGTGCTTTCGACCCCGTATTTGTTTTTCCAGTAGCTGTATTCGGTGCCGACGTACACCTGCTTTTCACCCCAGCCGAGGGCTTTGCCCAGGTCGTATTTGATCTGCGGGTTGATGTGCAGGTTGGCGTGATAGGTGCCGCGCGAGTTCTGGTCGTTGTCGACCACCCAGTCCAGATAGCCGTCGATCAGCAGGTCGGAATTGCCCACGGGAATGCTGTAGGACCAGCCGGGCGTGATCTGCCAGACGCCGTCGCCGGGGCGCGGGCCTTCGGTCTGGCGGCGATAGAAGTTCAGGGTGAAATAGTTGAAGCCCGGCACCTTGAGGTCGAAGCCGGGGCCGATCAGATAGGCCTCGCTGTCGCCTTCGCCGTACTCGTAGGTCATGGCCAGCAGCACGTCCTTGATCGGGCCGAACTCCAGCTTCCTGTCGAAGATCTTGCCGAACGACAGGCGCGGGCTGAATTCGCCGTAGAACGCGTGGGGGCCTTTGTTGCGGTCTTCCTGGCCGTTGTAGAAGATCTTGTCGACGAACAGGAAGTTGTCGCCGTACTTCCACTTGTCGGCGTGCTCGAACGTCACCGTCTGCTGGATCGACGGGTTGATCGCGAAGTTCTTGCCGTACAGGTAGCTCAGGCTGTTGGTCTGCCACAGCAATAAATCGCCGGCCATGGCTTGCGATGCGGCCAGCAGGCCGCCGCTCAACAACACGTTGGTTTGAGTCCGGATCATCTGTTGCTCCCTCTTGTTTTTATTGTTTGAGGCAAAGCTGTCGCGAGGGGGCAGGCTTGGGCGAGCCCCCCTTTTACTCTTCGGATCAGTGCGGGTGTGCGTGGCAGTCGTTGATCGCGGCGCGTTCGGCGCCGCCGAGGATGTTGAACAACAGGTTCAGCGTCAGCGCGCTGAGGGTGGCCATGGCGATCCCGCTGTGGGTGATCGGGCTCATCCACAACGGCAGGTGGGCGAAGAACTCCGGGCGCACCACCGGGATCAGGCCCATGCCGATGCTCACGGCTACCAGCAATTGATTGCGGCGGTCGCCGATGTCGGCTTCCTGCAGGATCTTGATGCCGGTCGCTGCCACCATGCCGAACATCGCAATCGCCGCGCCACCCAGCACCGCCGGTGGAATCGACGCCACCAGGAATGCCGCTTTCGGCAGCAGGCTCAGGACGATCAGCAAGCCGCCGGCAACGATGGTCACCGAGCGGCAGCGCACGCCGGTCATCTGCACCAGGCCGATGTTCTGCGCGAAGGAGGAGTGGGTGAAGGTGTTGAAGAAGCCGGCAACGAACGATGCGCCGGCATCACACAGCAAACCGCGACGCAGCATGCGCGGGCAGACTTCCTGGCCGGTGATCTTGCCCAGTGCGAGGAACATCCCGGTGGACTCGACGAAGATGATCACCACCACCAGGCACATCGACAGAATCGGTGCCAGTTCGAACTTCGGCATGCCGAAATGCAGCGGGGTGACGAACTGAACCCACGGCGCGTTGGCCATGCCGCTCAGGTCGACCATGCCGATGGCGCCACAGAGCACGTAGCCCAGGCACATGCCGATCAGCACGGAAATGTTGACCCAGAAACCGCGCATGAAGCGGTGGATCAACAGAATGGTGGCCAGCACCAGTGCGGCGATGGCCAGGTAAATCGGTGAACCGAATTGAGCAGCGCCAGCGCCGCCACCGGCCCAGTTCACGGCCACGGGGAACAGCGACAAACCGATCGAGGTGATGACCGTGCCGGTCACCAGAGGAGGGAAGAAGCGTACGACCTTGGACATGAACGGCGCGATGATCATGCCGAAGAACCCGGCGGCGATGGTGGCGCCGAAGATTCCCTGCAGACCGATGCCGGGCATGCCGGCCATGGCGACCATACTGCCGACGGCGGCGAAACTGGCGCCCATCATCACCGGCATGCGAATGCCCATCGGGCCTATCCCCAAGGACTGCACGATGGTGGCGATGCCGGCGACCAGCAGGTCGGCGTTGATCAGGAAGGCGATTTCTTCACGACTCAGGCCAGCGGCCTGTCCAATGATCAGCGGTACCGCGATGGCGCCGCCGTACATCAGCAGTACATGTTGCAAACCGACCAGGATCAGTTGCAAAAGGGGCAAACGCTGAATGGCGGGTGCGTCGGGGATGCGCGCTTTGGACAGCTCGGACATGCAACACCTCGGATCTTTTTTATTCTTGTGATGAACAGCGGCCGGGTTGCTCACAGCTGTTCTTTTGCATCGGGTAAACCGCGTTGCGGCTAATCGCTGGCAAGCCAGCTCCCACACAGGCAGTGCAAAACCCTGTGGGAGCTGGCTTGCCAGCGATGCTTTTACTGCTTAGTTGGTCTGGGCTCCCTGGGCGATCCATGCACCGATCAGGTCACGTTCCTGCTGGGTCATCTGTGTGATGTTGCCCAGTGGCATGATCTGCGTGGTGATGGCTTGCGCCTGGATCCGTGCCGCGTTCTGGCGGATCTGCTCGGGGGTGTCGAACATCACACCGGCCGGTGCAGCGCTGAACAGCGGGCTGGTCGGTTTGGCCGAATGGCAGACCGCGCAGCGTTCCTGGATCACGGTGTGCACCTTGTCGAAACCCGGGCCGGCGTTGGACGCCTGAGCCGGAGCAGCGGCCGGTGCAGCAGGGGCGGCTGGTTGTGCCGCTTCAGCCGGTTTCGCGCCACCACCCAAAGCCGTTTCCGGCAGTGGCTGGTACTCGATTTTCGCAGGCGCCTTGGCCACGTCCGGAGCGGTCGACATCGGCGCAGGGCCGGTGACGTACGCCAGACTGATCATGCCCACCGCTGCCACCGGCAGGGTCCAGGCAAACTTGTGGCTGTCGTGACGGGTGTTGAAGTAGTGACGCACCAACACCGCCAACACTGCGATCCCGGCCAGGATCAGCCAGTTGTACTGGCTGCCGTAAGTGCTCGGGAAGTGGTTGCTGATCATGATGAACAGCACTGGCAGGGTGAAGTAGTTGTTGTGACGCGAACGCAGCAGGCCTTTGGCCGGCAGCGCCGGATCCGGCGTGCGGTTCTCGGCAATCGCGGCAACCAGTGCGCGCTGGGCCGGCATGATGATGCGGAACACGTTGCCGACCATGATGGTGCCGATGATCGCGCCGACGTGCAGGTACGCACCACGACCGCTGAACACCTTGCTGAAGCCAAACGCCGCGCCGATGATCAGCACGAACAGGATGAAGCCGAGCAGGGCAGGTTTTTTGCCCAGAGGCGAATCGCAGAGGAAGTCGTAGATGAACCAGCCGGCGATCAGCGAACCGATGCCGATGGCCACGCCTTCAGGGCCGGTCAGGCCGCTGCCGGGTGCCACGAGGTAGAGCACGGGGTTGGAGTAGAACACCACGCACAGCAGCGCGATCCCCGACATCCAGGTGAAATAGGCTTCCCATTTGAACCAGTGCAGGTTCTCCGGCATCGACGGAGGGGCCAGTTTGTATTTTTCCAGGTGATAGATGCCACCGCCGTGGATCGCCCACAGATCACCGGCAAGACCGGTTTTCGGGTTGACGCGGTTGAGGTTGTTCTCCAGCCAGACGAAGTAGAACGACGCGCCGATCCAGGCCACGCCAGTGATCATGTGAACCCAGCGCACGCTCAGGTTCAGCCATTCCAACAGATGTGCTTCCACAGTCTTTACCTCTCGCCCGTCACTCTTGTTGTCGAGTGATCGGACCTTCTCTTATTGGTGGGGGGCGAGGATCAAACGCTCATCCTCTTTGAAAAAATGCTCATCGCAGTTATTGCCTGTGCCACTGCGATCAACCACCAGGAAGTCATCCCGCTTTTCGATCGTCAGCACCGGGTGGTGCCAGACGCCGCGATGGTAATTGATGCCCTGCCTGCCGTTGGTGACGAAGGCGCGGACCAAGCCTGATACAGGTACATCGCCAAGTGGCGCGACCACGATCAGAAAGGGGTTGCCGAGCAGCGGAATGAAAGCCTGGCTGCCCAGCGGATGGCGTTCCAGCATGCTGACGGTCAGCGGCATGTCCTGCGCGTCGGCGCGGAAGATGCTGATGATCGCGTTGTCCTCAGGCGTCGCGGTTTCGACCGTCGCCAGTTTGTGGAAGCGCATGGTCGAACCGTTGTTGATCATGAAGTGATCGCTGCCGTCGGTTTCGATCACGTCACCGAAAGGGGCGAAGGCTTCTTTGGTCAGCGGTTCAATCGTCAGTGTGCGCATGCTGTTCTTCTTATCCGAATTCTGTGTTGTTGGTTCTGTTGCTATCGCTGGCAGGCCAGCTCCCACATCTGGAATACATTCCCTTGTGGGAGCCAGCCTGCTGGCGATCGGGTTCAGCGCTTATTTAGCGACCTTGCCCAGTACGCGCAGGCGGCTCACACCACCATCCGGGAACACGTTCAGACGGATGTGGGTGATCGGGCCCAGTGCCTTGATCTGCTCGACGAAGGTGTGTTCGGCGTGCATTTCCAGCTTCTGGCTTGGCAGCAGTTCACGCCAGAACAGCGACTGGGTTTCGATCTGGCTGTCAGTGCCGCCCTTGACGAACGCGCCCTGGATCGAGCAGGTGTCCGGGTAGTTGCCCTTGAAGTGCAGGGTGTCGACGATGATTTTTTCGATCTCGCCCGGGTGGCCCAGCGCGACGATCACCCAGTCATTGCCTGGCGTGCGACGACGTGCGGTTTCCCAGCCGTCGCCCATGTTGATGCCACGGCCCGGGTTGAGGATGTTGCTCATGCGGCCGAAGTGTTCGTCGGAGCAGGCGAGGGCGCGGCCACCGTTGAGGGCTGCTGCCAGGTCCACTTGCTCGTTGTCGCCAACCGCCGACCAGTCGCGGAACGGAATGCCGTACACGCGCAGACGGGCCACGCCGCCATCCGGGTAGATGTTGAAGCGCAGGTGGCTGAACGCCTTGTCGTTGCTGATTTCGTGGTAGTGGTGGCTGTTGCCCTGCAGCTCGACGGCCGACAGCACTTCAGTCCACTGGGTGTTTTCGTCCGGCTCGCCCGACGCCAGGAAGCAGGCTTCCAGCGAGGCCGATGGCGGGAAGTTGCCGGTGAAGAATGAAGTGTCGATGTCCACGCCTTTGATCGAACCCGGTACGCCCAGGCGGATCACCGCGCTGTCGTAGCCTTCGAAGCGCTTGCGGCGCGATTCCCAGCCGTCCATCCACTTGCCGTTGTCATCGAACACGCCCTCCTTCCACACGGCCGGGGTCGGCTGAAACAGACGATTGGCGTCTGCGAACCAGTCATCGGTGACCGAGATGATTTTGGTGCCCAGACGGGCATCGGCCAGGTTGACGAACTTCTCGAAAGGTACGGCGTAAGCTTTCATTCTTCTTGTCTGCCTTTAAATAAGTGGCTTGGGATGCTTGCAGGGCCCTGGGAAACACAAGCGTTCTAGAGGCTTCTCGGGCCAGGCTCGCTAGAGAGTCAGTAATCGGAACAGGGCGATCTTGTTGATCTCCGCCAGCGCACATTTGAACTCGGTGTCGACCGGGTTGTGAATGCGCGTTTCGAACGCCGCGAGGATCTGATGCCGGTTGCTGCCTTTTACCGCCATGATGAAGGGAAACTTGAACTTGGCTTTGTAGGCGTCGTTCAGCTCGGTGAAGCGCTGGAACTCTTCGGCCGTGCATTGGTGAATACCGGCGCCAGCCTGTTCATTGGTGCTGGCTTCGGTCAACTCGCCCTGGACGGCAGCTTTGCCGGCCAGGTCCGGGTGAGCGTTGATCAGTGCCAGCTGACTGGCGTGATCGGCGCTCAACAGGATGTCGCTCATGCGCTGGTGCAGGGTTTCGATCTGGTCGATCGATGCGTCCTGGCCCAGGTCGAAGGCCTTCTCGGCCACCCATGGCGAATGTTCGTAGATGTCGGCGAAGGCTTTGACGAAGGCGTCGCGGCTCAGGGTCGACGGTTGCAGGGTTTGAAAGGTGCTCATTTGGCAGCCCCTTGGTACGGGTGGGTTTCGTGCCAGTGACGCGCGATGTCGACGCGGCGGCTGAACCACACCTGTTCATGACTTTTAGCGTATTCGATAAAGCGCTTGAGCGAAGCCAGACGCGCCGGACGGCCCACCAGACGGCAGTGCAGACCGATCGACAGCATCTTCGGTGCTTCGGCGCCTTCGGCATAAAGCACGTCGAACGCATCTTTGAGGTATTCGAAGAAATCGTCGCCCTTGTTGAAACCCTGGACCTGGGTGAAACGCATGTCGTTGGTGTCCAGGGTGTACGGGATCACCAGGTGCGGCTTGCCGGTCGGGTTGTTCGGTTCCCAGTAGGGCAGGTCGTCGTCATAGGTGTCGCAGTCGTAGAGGAAACCGCCTTCTTCCATCACCAGGCGACGGGTGTTCGGGCCAGTGCGACCGGTGTACCAGCCCAGTGGGCGCTCGCCGGTGAGTTCGGTGAGGATGCGGATCGCTTCGAGCATGTGCTCGCGTTCCTGCGCTTCGTCCATGTACTGGTAGTCGATCCAGCGGTAGCCGTGGCTGCAGATCTCGTGACCGGCCTCGACCATCGCGCGGATCACGTCCGGGTGACGCTGGGCGGCCATGGCCACGGCGAAGATGGTCAGCGGAATATCGAATTCCTTGAACAGTTTCAGGATCCGCCAGACGCCGGCACGGCTGCCATACTCGTAAAGCGATTCCATGCTCATATTGCGCGCGCCTTGCAGAGGCTGGGCAGCAACCATCTCGGACAGGAAGGCTTCCGATTCTTTGTCGCCGTGCAGAATGTTGCGCTCGCCGCCTTCTTCGTAATTGAGTACGAACGACAGGGCGATCCGGGCATTGCCCGGCCAGTGTGGGTGAGGAGGGTTACTGCCGTAACCGATCAGGTCGCGTGGGTAGTCAGCGCTCACTGCAGTCTTCCTTCTTATTCGTTGACAGATTGTGTGGCGCCCTGAAGTTTGAATGGCAGGCTGGCGTCACAGCGATGGGCTGATTGTATACAACTTTATTCTCAATTTGTAAGCCTGAATTTTCGCATTTTTCACCGGCTGTCATCTTTTGCTGTTAATGGCGTGAACCTGCAAGAAACCTGCCTGACCAGTCAGCTAATGGATTGGGGGTTCAATGAATGCGAGGTTATGGGGCAAATCACCGGGAAATCGAAGGATGGCGGGGGTAGCAGCAAAAATGTCGTTTTTATTGTGTACAATTTTTTTGAAAAGTGTCTTAATCAATCGCTCGCCGCAGCTTTTCGTGCTCCGAAACGGTGCGGTCTCCTTTTCAACTGACTTCGGGAGGCGCGAGGTCTGACTGCTCCACGCAGGCAGGCGCGCAGAATCAATGGGACGTTTGACAACACACGTTTTGGACGCTGCACACGGTTGCCCGGGCAGCTCGATCAAGGTCGAGCTGTACCGCGTTGAAGGTTCGCACCTGGAATTGGTCGCCAGTGCGCTTACCAACAGCGATGGCCGGGTCGATGCGCCACTGCTGCAAGGCGATGACTACCGTACCGGTGTCTATCAGGTTCAGTTCCACGCCGGCGATTACTACCGCGCCCGTGGCGTCCAGTTGCCGGAGCCGGCATTCCTGGACGTGGTCGTGCTGCGGTTCGGCATTTCTGCCGAACAGGATCACTACCACGTACCGTTGCTGATCTCGCCTTACAGCTATTCCACCTATCGGGGCAGCTGACCCCCAAGCAGCTGCCCCTACCGGGAAGCGACTGCGCATATAGCTTCTTTGGTCTTTCGCCCGCTCACACTGCGGGCTTTTTTTCGTCTGTCATTCAGCAATCTGCGATCACAGCCGTGGGTGCCCGTCGCGCACGATAAACACTGTGTCGTCAGCGTTTGCAAGCGTCTGCGGGCCGCCCCTGAGCCAGACGACTTTGTTTCTGGCATTTGCTGCGATCACCGCTGCCGCCGCCGGTGCGCCCACCTGAATATGCAGGCGCAAGCTGGCGCTGTTCTGATCGACATTCAGAGTCTGGTTGATCTTGCGGCCCCGGATGCGATGCAGGCTGATGAAGAATACATAGTCATGCCCGGTGCGCTTGAACACCAATGCCGGATACGAGTTGGAAGGGCTAGGATCGAACACGGCGTAACCGTTACGGGTCAGCAGCGTCGCCATGAAGCGTTTGAGATCCACCGCCGATTGGGTATTGGTCGAATACAGCCATTCCTGGCGAAACAGCGCCGGATCGAAATCCAGTCGCTGCAGCGGACCACCCGATTCCGGCGTCGGTAGTTCGATCACACGGATCGTTCCAGCGCCCGACGTTGGCAGGATCGGCAACATCAGCAACGGATCCGCCAATTGCTGGCGTGGAGTGTCGTTTCCGGTTTCCCAGTCGTTGAAGGTTTGTCGCAGCAAGGTCAGTCCCGAGCCGGTGGCGGTATTGGTTCCGTTTGCCAGCACAAACTGGTGAAACGCGACATTCTCCTGCGAGCTCGCGGACAACTCGGGAAAGTATCGAGCGACGTAATTCGTCAATGGACGATCGAATGGCAACGTCGGATCGATTTGCCAGTGCTGGGCAGGCGGAACCTGAATGGCGCCTCGCGGCTGTTGCT
Organism: Pseudomonas sp. 9.2(2024); assembly: GCF_039695385.1. Taxonomy (NCBI): domain Bacteria; kingdom Pseudomonadati; phylum Pseudomonadota; class Gammaproteobacteria; order Pseudomonadales; family Pseudomonadaceae; genus Pseudomonas; species Pseudomonas sp. 9.2(2024). The sequence goes on from NZ_CP155585.1 coordinate 2,164,194, forward strand.
GCGGGTCCAGTCGGAGTGTGCGCTCCAGCAGGTCGAAGTCGTAGATCAGGTGACTCGGGTTCTTGATATAGACGATCGGATCTCTCGCATCGCCTGGCGGAATGACTTTGTACTGGATACCGTCGACGCGAATGTCACCCGGGGTGGCATGTTGCGGGTCGATGCCCCAATCGCTCCACGGCGTCTCTTCCAGGCGAGAGCGTTTTGACGGTACGGCTGACGGTTCATCATCCGGCAATCGGTGGCGTGTGATGGTCAGCCTGGAAGTATCTGGCGCGGTTTCCACGGGAACCGGGCGCCACATCAGCGTCCCTTCAACCCGCTCCAGCAACGGACCGGACGCGAAGAGTTCGTTCGATAAACGAGCTCTTACTCCATCCTGTGCATCGGGGTCGATCAGCACGGTGCCACCCTCGACAAGATCGACATAGGCATAGCGTCCGGCGGAACGAATGCCGCTCGGCAAGTCGGGAGGCGGCAACCTGTTGACCAGCCCGGGTGCAAGAAAATAACTGCCGATCGGCCTTTGCGCGGTGCTGGCCCTGACCTGTGTCTCGGCAGGAAGATCGTAGATTTCGATCATCTGACGGCGAGTCACGGGCGGCGCAGGCAATTGCCAGGCCGGATGCGTGAGGGTTGGGTCGATCAAGGTGTCGGGCGTCAGGCGTGGGGGGACTGGAATGTCCGGCGTGGTGTCTCGTACGACAGGCGTGGAGTCCGGTGTATCCGTTTTCGGTCGGGTGGGGCGTTTGGGGCTCATTGATGATCAGCCTTCGCGAAGAATGAAGAGGGTGGGTTGGTCCGGACTCGGTCGTTGAATGCCGCCCACCAGATAGTTGATTTTGTCTTGTGCCAGCAGGGTGTTCAGCCGTTGCCGTCCGGTTTCGTCGAGTGTCATCAGCGCTGCCGAGCTGGTCAGTTCGGAACCCGGTCGGGTGTATCGCGGGATGAAGTCGGAGGAGACGAGCGGGAGCTTCAGTACGAAAAGCGAGTCCAGTCCTTCCCGACGGAAAACCAGCGAGTTTTCCAGCAGCAGGGGATCTGGCGGACTGACCGTGTAGCCGCTCTTGACCAGAATTTTGTAGAAGAGCTTTTGCAAGCTCGCAGCCCCCGGTTCAGCCGTATATTCATTCCATTGCTGCGAAAATTTCTGCGGATCAATATCGACTCGCTGCAGGCTTGGCCCGCTTGTCGGGGGCAGTACGATCCCTCCCCCGAAAGTGCCGTCATCGATGATGGGCTGGATCGGCAGCAACATCAGCGGATCTGCGAGCTGTCGGTGGGCGGGGATGGTCCTGTTTTCCCAGTAACGGAACGTCTGGCTCAGTGCCTGCAATCCCTCACCATTGATCACTTCGGCGCCACGTGACGCGCTGAACATGGCCTTGGCCACGGCCCTGGCGGATTGCCCGGACAAGTACTCGAAGGTATCGGCGACGTATTGCGTCAGCGGTTTTTCGAATGGCAGGTGATCGTCTGCAACGACCCACCGGTTGTCCGGGGCACGGGCTGCCCAGCGCGGTTGCAGCGTGCGATTGTCTACGAGCATCTGTTCGAAAGCTTCGAAGCGTTCCGGGTTGAAGCGCGGGTGCTTGATGCAGACAATGGGAGTATTGGAGCGAACGATCTGCGACACGATCGGGTAGTGCAGCCCATCTACTTCAACCGATTGACCGCTGGTGGGTTTTGTCGGTTGACCCCAGCTTCGCCATGGCTTGCTGGACAGATCCAGTGGTTGCTGGATGGTTGTCGACGCCTCATCTTCGTTCAGTCGCGGGCGCTTGCTCGGACCGGCTTGCTCGTCCGGCTCGTCGACATGCGGGCGACGTGCCGCGATGGCTTGGCGTTTTTGCCACAGATTCGTGCCATGGATCCGCTCGACTTGAAAACCGGATGGCGTCAACTCGCTGGCCGAGGTCAGTTGATAGCGGCCGTCAGGGTGTTGATGAACCATGGCAGTGCCTTCGCGCATGTCGACATAGGTTCGTTCACGACCGTCACGGCGAATGCCTTGCGGTGAGTCTGCTGCCGGGGTCAGCCTGAGGGCCAGATGAACGGGAATGAACACGGGTGATGTCGGCCTCGCCGAGGCGTCAGGTGCAATGACTGACCCGTGTGGATGCTGGCGGGTCAGCATCTCGCTGACCTCGACCGAGGGCTGTTTGCCCCCGCCATGGTCTGCCGTGTGTTGCGATGAATGTCCGGCGAACGTCAGCTCGACGCTTGGCAAATGCGTGCCGGGGCGAATGTTCGAAACGTGATCGACATTGACAGGAGGCGTGTCTGTCAAGGACCTGGGAGGCGACGAACTCGCGGGAGGAATCTGCTTGGGTGGCTTGGCCATTTGAAGTGCTCCGATGTACGACTGATTCAGCGGTGTAAAGCCATGGAGTGGTGCTGGCTAAAGGGGGCTGAATGATCGTCAAAGCAGGCTTCTGGCGTGTGGTACATATATCAATTGGCGCAAGCGACTGATGCAAAGCGTTTCCAGCGGAGTCCGTGACTCCCGAGGGCGTCAGTTGTAGTGCGATTGTCCGGATAAAAGCCAGGCGAGGTGTTTCGCCTGTTCCAGTTTTGCCGGGTAATCCAGCGAGAGATCGCCCATCAGCCTGACGCAATGTTCGCGCAGGACTCTCAAGGCGTGGTCGCCCAGCGGGGGAGAGTAAGCGAGGCCGATCTGTGCCACTTCTTCGAACAGTTTCAGTTGGTGGGTGCAGTGGTTGGTTGTCTGCAGATCCTGGCGGTCAATGGTGCGGGACTTGTCTGTGTCGAGCATCCATTTGCGCTGTGTCAGGTGATACCGCAGTGCACCGAGGCTGCCATCTTTCATGACCATGTTGCGTACAAGTATGTGGTCTTCCGGATGTTGCTTCAGCCCGGCAGGCAAGGAGGTCGAAACATCGGTTGCCGGTACCAGGAACCGTGCGTCTATCGCTTCGATATAGACCGCCTCGAAAATCAGATCGACCGCCCAGACAATGCCCTGCGCGGTTATCACGCGAACCTGGTCGATCAGGTCGCCCGTGTTCTGGTATTGCGGCAGATAGATGATCGTCTGCCCGATCTGCAACTGGTTGTCGATGAGCCTGATCTCCACCTCGCCCAGGCTGGAGGCGTCGAATTCCCAAGTCGAGGAAAAGGCCAGTTGCTGGCTCGCGGTCGCCAATGCGCCTGGCGTGGAAATGCGCAACGACATGCCGGGGTTGAGGTGGACGAGGTACTTCGAACCTTCACCGGTGAGGCTTTCCACGGCAGTCTGTTGCGCAGCCGGTTTGAGCATGACGCACTTCTCCCCGCTACCTAGCGCATGTGTCTGGTTGTCGAGCGGTTGCAGGTATTGATGCGTTCCCGCTCTGGGGGAAAGTGGCAGAGGCACGTTGCTGGTCCAATGCATCGGGCCGCTTATTTCAAACGTGTCGTTCAAAAAATGACTGTCGGTGACAGGGGGTTGGATAAGTCGATAAGACGCGCCGTCGTTCATGATCAGAATGAACGAGTGGTTGGTTGCCAGCTCGGGGGCCTTCAACCGGGGCTTGAGATCGCGCATGCCGGACACGGTCGAAGAGGCAAGATTTTTGATCGATAGCTGTTTGCTGCCGAAATGCAGGGTCAGCCCGCATTCCTTGTACATTATGTAGTTGAAATGAGTTCCGCGCATGAGGTCGGCGTTGTAATAAGCCTCGACGTGAGTCAGTTCTGTGCTGGCACAATCGATGTGCAGCGTAGTGACCCCTGTATTACCGGGCGTTGTTACCTGGAAAACCGTCTGGATATTGTTGCGTGACAGCCAGTAGCTCGAACTTCTGTCGTTGGGGACGGTGAGCTGCTTATCAAACACAATGACCGGAAGCTGGCGTGTTCCCTGTCGCAGGATCACCACTTCCACATCGACCGCTAGCGGCGTTTCTATGCTGGCTGGAAGTTCCGGCACGAGATGAAATCCATCTTTGCTGATGAAGGTCAGTTTTCCATTCTGTAGCAATCGTTTGTCCCCGGTTTGCTGGTAGACATTCTTGATCCGGACAATTTTCTTGCTGGTATCGTCGAATTCGAATCCTGACGTGATGACCAGTTCCCGTTTTTCAATCTTCCAGCTTTCGATCAGCTCGCAGCGCCAGTCCAGCGCAATGATGCTTTCATCTGCGCCGTCTTCAATAATCGATACCATGCCGGGGACGTGAGCGATTGCGTAGGCATCCTTGCCTTTGCCGCCATTGGCCGATACGTAACTGCCGAGTAAATAAATCTGGTCCTCGCCGGGGCCTGCATCAATCTCGTCGCGACCACGGGACTTGATGATGTTCGGACCGTCACTACCGATGACTTCATTGGTTGCACCGGCCAGCGTCTCGACGTTTTCGATACTTTGCAGATGACTGTGCAGCCTGTAGGCCTGCTCTTTTGGAGTGAGCGGCTTGACCAGCAGCGACATCTCGCCCTTATGCAAATCAACTCGGAATCCGTAACGATCTTCGTTGGTTTGCGGAAAGTGCCCCGCCAGTTTCAGCGTGTCGTTACCTGCATCACCTTGCAGTTCGGAAATCAGTGTTTCTTGCGTGCCGGTTTTCAGCAGGTCGGCAGCGCCCTCGAAGATGAACTCGTCGGCTTTCTCGCCACCGTTCAGGGATTTATGGCCGGCACCGTAATAGAACCTGTTCGGTTTTTTCTTTACCCCCAGAATCGTGTCGTTACCGCCACCGATAAACCATAGGATGTCTTTGTCGTCGGCAGAAGTTCCAAACACTGCCCCGGGTGTGTCTTGGGTGACGCCTGCATGTGCGTCGATGTTGTCGTTGTTATCGCTGATTCGTGGACGCTTGATGGTTTTGTACTTCGGGTTTTCCGGGGTCCACTCATAAGTCGCGACCTGGAGTGATTCGACTTCCACCCGGAAACTGCCATTGATGATGGCTTCGGTCTGATCCTTGAGTGTTTCGTCCAGCAACTTGCGGGCGGTGGTTTGAAGTTGTTGTGAATGTCGGGCAGCCGATCTGGCAATGAGGTGACGATCTTCAATGCTTTCATCCGGGCTGATGCCCCAGAAAGCGAACCAGCCGGTACGCAGACGCTCTTCGGTGGTCAGCGTGATGTAATCGTCAATGTCATCGACTACATTGATTGCCGCCCAGACTCGCGATCCCGCGACCAGCAGCAAACCCGCGACCAGCCCGATCGGGCCGGCCGAGGAAAATCCGGCCAGGGCCGCGGCGCCGAGCAGCACGGTCATGGTCGCGCTGGTGACGCTCAGCCCGGCATTCACATAATTATTGATCGACTCTTTCCCGGTTGTCCTGGCTGCCGCTTTGAAACCATCCACTGCAGAAATGACATCGAACGGCAGCGTCAGGGCACCGCCGATCAAGCCACCGCCGCGACCCAACTTGAGGGCGAAACTGGTTTTGGCAAATCCCTTGTAGGCACTCTCGCTGGCTTTGAGCATTTGTGTGGCTTTGCGGGCGACGGCCAGATCGATCGCTATCGAAGCGACATCGGCGGTGAACGCCGAGCTGTTGAACACAATGCCATACGAATCCTTGTCTCTGATCGCATCCTGCAGACCGCGAAGACCACTGTAGATACCGAACGCCTGAAGTCCGATACCGGTGCTGGCCATGGTTCGGCTGCTTGAGCGTTTGACCCAGTTGGGAAGTGGCTCCTCGATATGGGCATGGCGGATATTGAGTCTCTGCGCCGAGTTCAGAAGTTGTTTCAGCTTGGCCTGATAAGCACCTGGATCGGTTTGAGTATCGAGTGGATCAATCAACAAGGGAGGTGCCGTGAGAGGGCGTCGGCTGGCCATTTCGAAGAGCAGGGCCGGCAGTAAATAGTCGTCTGCGCCGGTCGTTGTTTTCATCCGCGCTTCAATGGCGACCGGGTCAAATTGCAGGGCGTTGATAAAGCGCTTTCCTGGGGTACGGAAAAACGTGTTCTTGCCATCCAGGGGGTGCCCGTCGACCGTTGCGCCCAATGTGTCCAGCGCTCTGCGGCTAATGGAGTATTCGCCTATCTGCAGCGGGCCGAAGACTTGGTCCACGGTTTTAAGCTGCGCTCTTTTGTTTTTGAGCGCAGGAGAGGGCGGGCGGGAATTGTCGTCGTCATAGTCGATCGTTGAAGGTTGCCGTTCATTGGCGACAAGTTGCATGTCGGCAATGTCTGCGTCGTTATATTCGATCGAGGACGGGTGAATAAGCGTGGCCATTTGAACATCCTTGTTCTGAGATGAGGTTGTGCTGCGCCGTCATCTTAGGAAAAGGGTTCAAACGAAGTACATCGGCGGGGTGTTGCGGTGTGTTGCGTTTTGGAAGCGGAAGTTGCTGCCAGTTTCGATGCAGGACGTGAGTGTCGAAACTGGCAGTCAGATTCAAATCATCTGAGACTCAAAACATTGTCTGCAAGTATCAGTGCCCGCTGAGCAGCGATGCGGCACCGGCACCGCCGAACAATCCGGCGCTGATGCGGTTGAACCAGCTCTGACCCTTGCCGCTGCGCAGGTAACGCGCTGCACCATGGGCACCGAGGCCGTAGGTCAATTTGCACAGCAGATCGAGCAGCGTCCAGGTGGCGATCATCACCAGCAGTTGCGGCAGGAACGGTTGTTCGGCGCTGAGGAACTGCGGCAGAAACGCGGCGAAAAACAAAATGTCTTTCGGATTGCTTGCGCCCAGCACGAAGGCCCGGCTGAACAATGCACGGAACTTCGGAACCGGTGCAGCCTGAGGTACTTCGGCACCCACCGACGGCTGGCGCGATTGCTGCCAGCTCTGCCAGGCGAGGTAGAACAGGTAGATCGCGCCGACGATCTTCAGGGCGCTGAACAGTTTTTCGGACGCCAGCAGCAGGGCGCCCAGCCCCAGCGCCGAGGCACTGAGCAGGCAGATCGAGGCGAACACACCACCGAGAAACGCCGGGTACGAACGACGCAGACCGTAATTCAGACTGTTGCTGATCATCAGCAACGACAGTGGCCCCGGAATCAGGATCACCACCAGCGCAGCGCCGCTGAACAGCAGCCAGGTTTCCAGACTCATCACTTGCTCCTTTTTATCGTTATCAAGAATGTGCAAAAGCCCCACCCGGTGGGGTGAGGCTGTTTTGAAGCGTGAACCGCGCAGCGCTTACAGGAAGATGAACTTGGCGATGAAGATCGCGCAGAGCACCCACAGGCTGACAGAGATCTCTTTGTATTTACCGGTGCCGGCCTTCAGCGCGACATAGGTAATGAAGCCCAGCGCGATACCGTCGGCGACCGAGAAGGTCAGCGGCATCATGATCGCGGTGACGATCGCCGGAATACTGTCGGTCGCTTCGTCCCATTCGATGTGCGCCATGCCGCCCATCATCAGCATCGCTACGTAAATCAGCGCGCCGGCGGTGGCATAGGCGGGAATCATGCCGGCCAGCGGTGCAAAGAACATCGCGGCTATAAATAGCACACCCACGGTGACTGCGGTAAGACCAGTCCGACCACCAGCCGCTACACCGGCGGCACTTTCCACGTAACTGGTGACCGGTGGAACGCCGACTACTGCGCCGAAAACGCTGGAGGCGGAGTCGGCTTTCATGGCGCGGGACAGGTTTTCGATGCGGCCGTCAGCGTTCACCAGGTTGGCGCGCTGGGCGACGCCCATCAGGGTGCCGGCGGTGTCGAACATGTGCACGAAGAGGAAGGCCAGCACCACGCTGATCATGCTGACGTTGAACACGCCGGCGACGTTCATGGCCATGAAGGTCGGCGCCAGGCTTGGCGGGGCGGACATGATGCCCTCGTAGTGCACCAGACCAATGCCCCAGCCGGCCAGGGTCACGGTGATGATGCTGATGAGGATCGCGCCGAACACTTTGTGGTAGCTGAGGATCGCGATCATCAGGAAGCAAATGGCGGCGAGCAGTGGGCCGGGTTCACGCAGCGAGCCGAGTTTGATCAGGGTGGCCGGGCTATCGACGACGATGCCGGCGGTTTTCAGGCCGATCAGCCCGAGGAACAGACCCACGCCGGCGCCCATCGCATAGCGCAGGCTGACCGGAATGCTGTTGAGCAGCCATTCGCGAATCCGCGAAAAGGTCAGGATCATGAACAGCACACCCGAGACGAACACCGCACCGAGCGCGGTTTCCCAGTTGTAGCCCATGGTGCCGACCACGGTGTAGGTGAAGAACGCGTTGAGGCCCATGCCCGGCGCCAGGCCCACTGGCCAGTTAGCGTAGAGGCCCATCAGCAGGCAGCCCAGCGCGGCGGCGATACAGGTGGCAACGAAGGCTGCACCGTGATCGATCCCGGCATCGGCCATGATGTTCGGGTTGACGAAAATGATGTAAGCCATGGTGATGAAGGTTGTCAGACCGGCAATCAGCTCGGTCTTCACCGTGGTGCCATGCAAGCTGAGTTTGAAGATGCGCTCCAGCAGGCCATTGCGTAACGGCGGCGAGAGTTCCAGCGTCGATGCTTCGGATTTGCGGCTTTCCACAGCGAGTACTCCTCAAGAGTTTTATTGTTATTTCCAGGACCGGACCCATGAGGGGTGGCAGCGGCCCTTTGAGGCATACGCGAATTTGTTGACCATGCGGTCAGGAACTCGCACGCTGTGGATTATGCTTTTGTGTACAAATAAAGCAAATATTGTTTTTGGTTTTGTAGACGAAAAGACTGGTGATCGAGCTATATCACTCGGTTGGGCGGTTGGTTCCCAGCGCCAGATTCACCGCCAGCCAGCCGTTGACCGCCGTTTCGCCGGCTTCGGCAAAGACGCGTTCAAGCAATTTCACCTGTTCCCGACGCAGAGCCTGTTCAAATTTCGCGCCTTCAGCAGTCAGCTCCAGCAGGCGTTTACGCTTGTCAGTCTCGGACGCCACGCTGTCCACGAGATGCATTTCCTGCAATTGCCGCAACGGCATGTTCAGCGCTTGCTTGCTGACGCCGAGCAGCGCGAGCAATTCCTTGACGCTCAGGTTCGGGTAGCGGGCGATGAAAAACACGATGCGTTGATGCACGCGGGACAAGCCGCGACGCTCGAGCATTTCATCGGCCTTGGCGGTGAACGCCTGGTAACCGAAGAAAAACGCTTCCATGGCTTGTTGCTGGCTGGCGCAGTTTTTAAGGTCAAGCATATTGACGTTTCCAGAGAGGGTGTCGTAATTTCAGTCAACAAGTTTGACTCATTTTTCCCATGCCTCGCTAGCGGTGACTTCCATGGCTTTTTCCGAACGTGTCTCGCGCCTCAAAAGTTCTCTGATCCGTGAAATCCTTGCCGCGGCTCAGCGCCCGGAGGTCATGTCATTCGCCGGTGGTTTACCGGCCGAAGCGATGCTGCCGAAAGTTGAATGGGCTGAGATGCCGCTGTCTCTCGGCCAGTACGGCATGAGTGAAGGCGAGCCGGCACTGCGCGAAGCGCTGGCGGCAGAGGCGAGGGCGCTGGGTTTGCCGTGTGAGGCGAGTCAGGTGCTGGTGGTCAGTGGCTCCCAGCAAACCCTCGATCTGGCGGCCAAGCTGTACATCGACAAGGGCACCGAAATCCTGCTCGAAGCGCCGACCTATCTGGCGGCCTTGCAGATTTTCCAACTGTTCGGCGCCGATTGCCTGACCGTGCCGCTGGAGGCTGACGGTCCGAACCTTGCGCAATTGCGTCAGCGCCTGGAGCAGCATCGTCCGGCGTTCATCTATTTGATTCCGACCTTCCAGAACCCGTCCGCCGTGCGCTACAGCGAAGCCAAGCGCGAAGCCGTTGCGGCATTGCTCGACGAATTCGGCGTGACCCTGATCGAAGATGAGCCTTATCGCGAGCTGACCTTCGACGGCGGCAGTGCCCAGCCGATTGCCGGACGCCTGAAAAAATCCAGCTGGATCTACACCGGCACCGTGTCGAAAACCCTGCTGCCAGGTCTGCGCGTCGGCTATCTGATCGCCAGCCCGGATCTGTTTCCGCATCTGCTCAAGCTCAAACAATCGGCGGATCTGCACACCAACCGCATTGGTCAGTGGCAGGCGTTGCAGTGGATCGGCAGTGAGAAATATCAGCAGCACTTGAGTGAATTGCGTGGCTTCTACCGTCAGCGTCGCGATGCATTTCAATCAGCGCTGGAAACTCACTTCGGCGATCTGGCGGACTGGAACACACCCCAGGGCGGGCTGTTTTTCTGGCTGACCCTGAAGCAACCGCTGGACACCCGCACCTTGCTGAACACCGCGCTGGCCAATGATGTGGCGTTCATGCCGGGCGAACCGTTCTTCCCCGAGCCGGATCGCAACCCCGGCCATCTTCGCCTGAACTTCAGCCACATCGATCCGGCACGACTCGATGAAGGGCTCAAGCGTCTGGCGGCGGTGGTGCGCCAGGCACAGGCCGCGCAGGCGGCATGAAAAAACCGGCCATCATGCCGGTTTTTTTGGATCAGACTGCGGCGAACCGCTTGTTCAGATATTCGATGATCGTGTTGGACTCATACATCCAGGTGGTCTGGCCGTTCTCTTCGATGCGCAGGCACGGCACCTTGATCTTGCCGCCCTGTTCCAGCAGGGTCTGGCGATCCTGCTCGTTGTTTTTCGCATCCTTCAGGGCCACCGGAACGTTCAGGCGGCGCAGGCTGCGGCGGGTCTTCACGCAGAACGGGCAGGCGTGGAACTGATACAGGGTCAGGTCCTTTGCGGCGGCATCAACCTGAGCCTGGGCAGCGGCGGGGCGCTGTTTCTTGCCCGGGCGGGTGAGGAAATCAACGAAGATGATCAGTTGGCCGAGGCCGACACGAAGCGCTTTGACGAACACGTTACAAGCCTCACAGGGACATTGAAGAAGGCGCGCAGCTTACCCGATTTTTCACGGACGAAAAAAACCGGCGATCAACGCCGGTTTTTTTGTGTCACGCATTACTTGATCAGGCTGAGAAACTCGCTGCGGGTCGCCGCGTTTTCGCGGAACTCACCGAGCATCACCGAAGTGATCATCGACGAATTCTGTTTCTCGACACCGCGCATCATCATGCACATGTGCTTGGCCTCGATCACCACGGCAACGCCCAGCGCGCCGGTGACCTGCTGGACCGCATCGGCGATCTGGCGGCTGAGGTTTTCCTGGATCTGCAGGCGGCGGGCGTACATGTCGACGATCCGCGCGACCTTCGACAGGCCCAGCACTTTGCCGCTCGGGATGTACGCGACGTGGGCCTTGCCGATGAACGGCAGCAGGTGGTGTTCGCACAACGAGTAGAGCTCGATGTCCTTGACCAGCACCATTTCGCTGTTGTCGGAGCTGAACAGGGCACCGTTGGTGACCTCTTCGAGCGTCTGTTCATAACCGCGGCAGAGGTACTGCATGGCTTTGGCGGCACGCTTTGGCGTGTCGAGCAGGCCCTCGCGGGAGACGTCCTCGCCCAATTGGCCGAGAATCGCGGTGTAATTCTGTTCCAGGGACATGAAACTACCTGTGGGGATTTTCGCAAAGGGCAAGGGTACGGTGGCGGACACGACCCTGCAAGTTCGGTGTGACGGGATTATTCGTCGCGGCCTTCCATCATGGTGCGTTTGAGCATCACATACACGGCGCCGGCACCGCCATGTTTCGCCTGGCACGAGCAGAAACCGAGTACTTGCGCATGCTGGCGCAGCCAGGTGTTGACGTGGCTTTTGATCATCGGCCGCTTGCCGTCCAGACGCACGGCCTTGCCGTGGGTGACGCGCACGCAGCGGATTTCGAATCTGGTCGCTTCGGCGAGAAAGGCCCAAAGGGTTTCGCGGGCCTTTTCGACGCTCATGCCGTGCAGGTCGAGGCTGCCTTCAAACGGGATCTGCCCGATCTTGAGCTTGCGCATCTGGCTTTCCTGCACCCCGTCGCGGGCCCACATCAGCTCGTCTTCGGGACCGACGTCGATCACGAACTGATCGGACAGTCCGTCAACGGTAGGGGTGTCGGTGCGCACGGTGGCGGACTGGCGCAGCTTGGCGATCCGGTCACGGTCTGCCTTGGGTTTGCCGGTGTCGGCGCGGTCGTGCTTGATCGGCTTGACGCCTTGGATCGCACTTTTGAACAGGGAAAAATCGTCGTCTTGCATGTCAGCCTCCGCGAAGGGCGGCCAGTTTACCCAAACAGACACAAAACGGCCCGGCAAAAAGCCAGGCCGTCGATCAATCGTGTTTTTTCATCAGGTGCGGGGACATGTTCAATTCCCGCGATTGCCGTGCGCGACGCCGGCAACGACGCCACAGGGCCACACCGAAATACAGGAACAGCAGGCCGACCGCGAGAATGATCGCCGAGCCGAGCGGTGTTGCATTCAGATCGCCGAGCGCCGGCGGGCGCCCCAGCAGGCTGGCGGCCCCGGCCATCGCCAGCAGCACGCCGAACGTGGCCAGAATGGCCGCGATCGCCGCGCCGAATCGAAATCGCCAGTTGCTTTGGCCTTTGGGCCGCAAGCGGCGTGCGTCAAATCCATCGGATAACTTCATTCCGACCTTCCTCAATGGGTATCGGCCCTTCGACCGGGAGTTGACCGGGTTGTTCCTGAGGCTAGGGTAATTGAAGCAAATGCGAGGTTTTTGCAGATGAGCGGCGGGCTGAGCCGCTCATTTACGGTCGATCAGATCAGGTCCTGAGTCAGCGCGAGGGTGGCGAAGTTGTCGGCCATGATCGCCATTTCCGCTTCCTGTACCTGTTCGGCGCTGAGTACGCGGCCCTTGAACGGCAGATCGCGGGTGGCGCAGGCGTCTTCGACCAGGGTGCAGCGGAAACCCAGGTTCTTCGCCGCGCGCACGGTGGTACTGACGCTGGAGTGGCTCATGAAACCGCAGACGATCAGGTCCAGCGAGCCGATGGTTTGCAGACGATCGTAGAGTTCGGTGCCGTGGAAGGCGCTCGGCAGCAGTTTGCCGATGATGGTTTCATCGCCCTGGGGTTCCAGGCCGGGGATGAACTCGCCGCGTTCGCCCTGCGGGTCGAACAGACCGCCGACGGTGCCGAGGTGGCGCACATGCACGATCGGTCGGCCGGCTGCGCGGGCGGCGGCAACCAGTTGTTTGATGTTCGCGACAGCCGCGTCCATGCCGCTCAGGGCCAGCGGGCCGCTGAGGTACTCTTTCTGGGCATCGATGATGACCACGGTGGCATGGCTCAACGTGGCCGCTGCGTAACCGCGACCGCTGAGTTGAAACATCGTTTTTGGAACGGACATTCTGGGGCTCCTTCGGGTGGGGCTTTTGCGACATTGTCCTCTGGCTGAGCGGTTCTGTGAATCGCTACCATCGTAGACACCGTCGTTGCTGGCCTGCAGCCTTGTCAAGTTACACGATCTGTTCAATAGTCGAGGGGAAAATCGGAAGCGTCCTACCGTCGCCCCGGAATCTTTCCTGCGTCGTCGCGGCGCGTTTTGGCTGCTAGAATCGCCAGTCGTTTTTTCTGGAGTTCTGCCCCGTGATCACTTCCCGACTTCGTACCCTGCGCGACCACATCCGTTGGGCCGTCAGCCGCTTCCATGGGGAGGATCTGTTTTTCGGCCATGGCACCGACAATGCCTGGGACGAAGCCCGGCAGCTAGTGCTCGGTGCCTTGCACCTGCCATGGGAAATCGCCGACAGCTATCTGGATTGCGCGCTGGAGGACGATGAGCTGGTCAATCTTCAGCGCCTGCTCAAACGCCGCATCGAAGAGCGCATTCCGACCGCTTACCTGCTGGGCGAGGCATGGTTCTGCGGCATGTCGTTCATCGTCGATGAGCGCGTGCTGATCCCGCGTTCGCCGATTGGCGAGCTGATCGAAAACCGTTTTGCCCCATGGATCGGCGACGAACCCGCGCGCATTCTCGATCTGTGCACCGGCTCCGGCTGCATCGGCATCGCCTGCGCCTACGAGTTCCAGAACGCCGAAGTGGTGCTGGCGGATCTGTCGTTCGAAGCGCTGGAAGTGGCGAACCAGAACATCGAGCGTCATGGCGTCGATGAGCGTGTGTTCACCGTGCAGGGCGATGGTTTCGACGGCCTGCCGGGTCAACGTTTCGACCTGATCGTGTCGAACCCGCCCTACGTCGATGCGGAAGATTTCGCCGACATGCCGGACGAATACCAGCACGAGCCGGAACTGGGCCTGGCCTGCGGCGATGACGGTTTGAACCTGGTGCGCCGGATGCTCGCCGAAGCGGCGGATCATCTGACCGAGAAGGGTTTGCTGATTGTCGAGGTGGGCAACAGCCAGGTCCACGTCGAGGCGCTGTACCCGGAAGTCGATTTCGCCTGGCTGGAGTTCGAGCGCGGCGGGCATGGCGTGTTCATGCTGACCGCCGAACAGTGCCGCGCCCATCAGGCACTGTTCGCTTCCCGCGTCTGACTGACGTCGATCGTTCCCACGTCGAGGCGTCGAACCGTCTGCGTGGGAATGCAGCCCGGGACGCTCCGCGTCCCATCCGAGTCAAACGCGGAGTGTAGGAAAGATCAGTCAGCGGTGCGTTGCAATCCAGATCAGCAACCCGGCCTGAAACACCGCAAACGCCACCAGGCAAGTAATGGTGAAACGCAAACCGGCGTCTTCACGCTTGAACTTGCTGACCTTGTCTTCCTGCTTCTTCAGCTTCACTTCCTGTTCGGCCAGATTCTGCTCGGCCTGCTGCAACATCTGCGCAGCTTCAAGAATTTCGACGATCTGCAGCTTTTCGCTGTTCCAGTCACCCAGCAGGTCGCCGACCTTCACTTCTTTGACGCTACCCTTCAAATGCTGGGCGTCGGCGTAAACCACATCAAAGCCGTGCACCCGCAAAAAGTGATCGCGGCGCAGGCGAGTGTCCTCGTTCAGCGCGTCCTTGTTGTTCAAGTCCATGCCGTCGACGGTGTAGGTGGGCCAGCGTTTTTTTGCCCAGTTGATGCCCTGGGCAGCCATGAAACGGCCGATGCCACGGTTCATCGGTTCGATCTGCAAACCGCTGTCCGGGCCGAAATGCACGCGTTTGGTCGTATGGTCGACCCACACGTCCAGGTGATTCTGCTCTTTGCGCACGCGCTGAGCGGGCAACTTGATCGCCATGCGCATCAGACTGTGTTCTTTGCCGTTGCGCTCGGCGTAACCGAATTCAACGAAGCGCAGCGGCCGCCCGCCGGTGTTGCGGTCGGTCTGCAACGGCGCCAGGCGGAGCATCTTGTGGTGCTCGACGTGGACATCCGCCCATGGCAGCTCGACCGCTGGCGGTGCGTCTTTTTCAGCGGTGGTGTCGGGTGAAGTCTGGGTATCAGTCATAACGGCGAGATCCTGTCCAAGCTGCTTGCCGCCAGCCAGTACGCTGGCGACAAAGGCTTATCGGCCGTTTTTCAAAGTCCTAGAGGGTAAAAGAGCTTAACGGGTGCGAAGTCCGTCAATAAATTCAAGGACGCGTGTCCCCAGTTCCGCCGCCAGCGGCAAATTCGGGTCCTTGTAGGAGGCCAGTTGCCGCTTCACGTCGTTGGGCACGATGCGCAACACGTGGTTCATGCCTTCGATCAGCGCCAGTTGCGCGTCCGGTTTGGCGGCCTTGAGCAATTTCGCATCATCGACCTGAACCTGAATGTCGTTGCTGCCTTGCACGATCAGCGCCGGCATTTTCAGCTGGGCGAAGGCCGCCGCCGGATCCTGACGGAACAGCGAAATCAGGTACGGCTGTACACTCGGACGGAAGATCACCTGCAACGGCGCCGGCACATTGTCGTCGGTGCGCCCGGCCTTGAGGCTGTCGAGCAGTTCGTTGCTGCGCAGCATTAGCGGGGGAGGGAGGCTGCGGGCCAGTTGCCGACGCAGCACCTGATCGATCGGTCGGGCCGTGCCGGAGAGCGAGATGACCGCCGCCGCGTCGACCTTTGGCGCCGCCAGGCTGGCAATCAGCGCGCCTTCGCTGTGGCCGAGCAGGATCAACGGGCCGAAGCGCGGATCGGCTTTAAGCTTCTGACCCCAGGCCACGGCGTCCGCCACATAGGCTTCCACCGACAGGTTTCGCTCGTCCGGGGTAGCCGCAAGGCTGGCCGCCACCCCGCGCTTGTCGAAACGCACGCTGGCGACATTGTGTTTGGCCAGCACCCAGGCCAGTCGCTTGAGGCTGTCATTGCGCCCGCCATCGGGGTTGTTTCCGTCACGATCGGTAGGACCCGAGCCGGAAAGGATCAGGACAACCGGCACGGGGCTGTCGGATTTTGGCAGCAACAGCGAGCCGAAAAGTTCGCCATTGTCGGTAGTCAACGTGACCGGTCGTTGCAGGACAGTTGCCTGGACGAAGCCGGTAAACAGGGAAAGGCTCAAGATCAAAACTCGCAGCATCATCACGCCATCATTTGCCAAGGTGCCGGTTGGACTCACCCACACCGCTAAGGTTCGAGGATGAACTACTCGGTTAGCCTGCGTATACTGGCGCGCATCACGAATTTGGGTTCGATTTCACGGAGCGTCCTGCATGTCCGGCAATACCTACGGCAAGCTGTTCACTGTCACCACCGCGGGCGAAAGCCATGGTCCGGCGTTGGTCGCCATTGTCGACGGCTGCCCGCCGGGCCTGGAGATTTCCCTTGAGGACCTGCAACGCGACCTCGATCGCCGCAAGCCGGGCACCAGCCGCCACACCACCCAGCGCCAGGAAGCCGACGAAGTCGAAATCCTTTCCGGCGTGTTCGAGGGCCGCACCACCGGCTGCTCCATCGGCCTGCTGATCCGCAACACCGACCAGAAGTCCAAGGACTACTCGGCGATCAAGGACCTGTTCCGCCCGGCCCACGCCGACTACACCTACCACCACAAATACGGCGAGCGCGATTATCGCGGCGGCGGTCGCAGCTCGGCGCGGGAAACCGCCATGCGCGTCGCGGCCGGCGCCATCGCCAAGAAATACCTGGCCAGCCAGGGCATTGTCATTCGCGGCTACATGAGCCAGCTCGGCCCGATCGAGATCCCGTTCAAGACCTGGGAATCGGTCGAGCAGAACGCCTTCTTCAGCCCGGACCCGGACAAGGTGCCGGAGCTGGAAGCCTACATGGACCAGCTGCGTCGCGATCAGGATTCCGTCGGGGCGAAGATCACCGTGGTTGCCGAAGGTGTGATGCCGGGCCTGGGCGAGCCGATCTTCGACCGTCTCGACGCCGAACTGGCCCACGCACTGATGAGCATCAACGCGGTCAAAGGCGTGGAAATCGGCGCCGGTTTCGCCTGCGTTGCCCAGCGCGGCACCGAACACCGTGATGAGCTGACTCCGGAAGGTTTCCTCAGCAACAACGCCGGCGGCATTCTCGGCGGGATCTCTTCGGGTCAGCCGATCGTCGCGCACCTGGCGTTGAAGCCGACCTCGAGCATCACCACCCCGGGCCGTTCGATCGACATTGACGGCAACCCTGTCGATGTCATTACCAAGGGCCGTCACGACCCATGTGTCGGTATCCGCGCTACGCCGATTGCCGAGGCGATGATGGCCATCGTGCTGATGGATCACCTGCTGCGTCACCGTGGCCAGAACGCCGATGTGCGCGTGAGCACCCCGGTGCTGGGTCAGCTTTGATGGGTGATCTCAAAGCCGCCGCGGTCTGACCGTGGCGGCGCTCCCGTACTGGCGGCTGTCCAGTTTCTATCTGTTCTATTTCGCCTTGCTCGGTTCGACGGCGCCGTTTCTGGCGCTGTACTTCGATCACCTCGGATTCAGCGCCGCGCGCATCGGCGAGCTGGTGGCGATCCCGATGCTGATGCGCTGCGTGGCGCCGAACATCTGGGGCTGGCTCGGCGATTACACCGGCAGGCGCCTGGCCATCGTGCGCTTTGGCGCGGTGTGTACGCTGCTGACTTTCTCGCTGATTTTCGTCAGCAAGACCTACGCCTGGCTGGCGATGGTCATGGCCTTGCACGCCTTCTTCTGGCACGCGGTGCTGCCGCAGTTCGAAGTCATCACCCTCGCGCATTTGCAGGGCCAGACGTCTCGCTACAGCCAGATCCGCCTCTGGGGCTCGATCGGTTTCATCATCACCGTGGTCGCCCTCGGTCGCCTGTTCGAATGGCTCAGCCTCGACATCTACCCGGCGGCGCTGGTGCTGATCATGGCTGGCATCGTGCTCAGCAGTCTGTGGGTGCCGAACGCTCAGCCGCCTCAGGGCAACCGGCCGACAGGCGAGGGCTTTCTCAAGCAATTGCGCAATCCCGGGGTGCTGGCATTCTACGGTTGCGTGGCGCTGATGCAGATGAGCCACGGGCCGTATTACACGTTTTTGACTCTGCACCTTGAGCGACTGGGTTACAGCCGTGGCGTGATCGGCATGCTCTGGGCGGTCGGCGTGGTGGCGGAAGTGCTGATGTTCATGGCCATGAGCCGGATCCTCGCGCGTTTTTCCCTGCGGCGGGTGCTAATGGCGAGTTTTCTGCTGGCGGCGTTGCGCTGGTTGCTGCTAGGTTCGTTCGCCGAGTTCCTCTGGGTCTTGCTGTTTGCCCAGGTGCTGCACGCGGCGACCTTCGGCAGCTTTCATGCGGCTGCCATCGCGTTCGTGCAACGTAGCTTCGGCGCGCGCCAGCAAGGACAGGGCCAGGCGCTGTATGCAGCGCTGGCCGGCACCGGTGGCGCGCTCGGCGCGTTGTATTCCGGCTACAGCTGGAATGCCCTCGGCGCGACATTGACCTTTAGTATTGCCAGTCTCGCAGCGCTCGCCGCTGCCGTTATCATTGCCATTCGAATGCAAGAGGACAGGCCATGAGCCTTACCCGTGAACAGCTTGCCCAGCAAATTGTCGACGCCGGGCGTTTTCTTTATGGTCGCGGCTGGTCGCCGGCCACCAGCAGCAATTACTCGACGCGCCTGTCGCCGAGCGAAGCGCTGCTGACCGTGTCCGGCAAGCACAAGGGCCAGTTGGGCCTGGACGACGTGCTCGCCACCGACCTGTCCGGCAACAGTCTTGAGCCCGGCAAAAAGCCGTCCGCCGAAACCTTGTTGCATACCCAGCTCTACAGCTGGCGCCCGGAGATCGGCGCGGTGTTGCACACTCACTCGGTGAACGCCACGGTGCTGTCGCGACTGACGCCGCAAGACTTCATCGAGTTCGAAGACTACGAACTGCAAAAAGCTTTCAGCGGCATCTCGACCCACGAATCCCGGGTGCGCGTGCCGATCTTCGACAACGATCAGGACATTGCGCGCCTCGCCGCCAAGGTGCAGCCTTGGCTCGACGCCCATCCCGATTGCGTCGGTTATCTGATTCGCGGCCACGGCCTCTACACCTGGGGCGCGCAGATGAGCGACGCGTTGCGTCAGATCGAGGCCTTTGAATTCCTGTTTGAATGCGAGTTGAAGACCCGCAGCGTCATGAACCGCCAAGGCTGACTTCACCAGAACCAGCCCCTTTGCCTGATGAATGCAGTGCCCGACCGGTCTCGAAGAACCGGACGGCAAGGCCGATACCGAGGAATGCCCCATGAGCAGCCTGTCCGTCTATCACGTTTCCAGCCCCGAGATTCCGAACAAGGTGCTGACCCATTTCGAAGACATCGCTTCGACCCTGGCCGAGCAGGGCGTGCGCTTCGACCGTTGGCAAGCCGCCGCGAAGATCCAGCCCGGCGCCAGCCAGGAAGAAGTGATCGGTGCCTATAAAGAACAGATCGATAAACTGATGACCGAGCGCGGTTACATCACGGTCGATGTGATCAGCCTCAACAGCGATCACCCGCAAAAAGCCGAATTGCGCGCCAAGTTCCTCGAAGAACATCGCCATGGTGAAGACGAAGTGCGTTTCTTCGTCGCCGGTCGTGGCCTGTTTACCTTGCACATCGACGATTACGTCTACGCCGTACTGTGCGAGAAGAACGACCTGATTTCGGTGCCGGCCGGCACCAAGCACTGGTTCGACATGGGCGAGAACCCGCATTTCGTGGCGATCCGCCTGTTCAACAACCCTGAAGGCTGGGTCGCCAACTTCACCGGCGAAGACATCGCCGGCCGCTTCCCGCGTCTGGAGGACTGAGCCGATGTCGATCAAGGTCATTCTCACCGACATCGAAGGCACCACCAGCGCAGTGAGTTTTGTGTTCGACGTGCTGTTCCCGTATGCGGCGAAGCACCTGCCAGACTTCGTTCGCCAGAACGCCCAGCGTGCCGACGTTGCCGAGCAACTGGACGCCGTGCGCCGCGACAGCAACGAACCGCAGGCTGATGTCGAGCGAGTCGTGGACATTCTGCTGGCCTGGATCGCCGAAGACCGCAAAGCCACGCCGCTCAAAGCGTTGCAGGGCATGGTCTGGGAGCAGGGTTATCAGGCCGGGCAGTTGAAAGGCCATGTTTACCCGGACGCCGTTGAAGCGCTCCAGCGCTGGCATCAGGCCGGTTATCAACTGTTTGTTTATTCGTCCGGTTCGATCCAGGCGCAGAAGCTGATTTTCGGCTGCTCGGAAGCAGGGGATCTGACGCCGCTGTTCAGCGGCTACTTCGACACCACGTCGGGCCCCAAGCGCGAGGCGCAGTCGTACAGCAACATCCAGCAGGCCATCGGGGTCGAACCAGAGGAGATTCTGTTCCTGTCCGACATCGTGCAAGAACTCGATGCCGCCCAGGCTGCTGGCCTGCAAACCTGCGGCCTGGCCCGTGAAGGCGGGGAGTTGGCAGGGCATGTGACCGTCGACAGCTTCACCGGGATTGAGCCGGAAGCGTTCTGAGTTCACCCAATCGACGCGCAAAAAAAACAGGCCGTGAAGCGAAAGCTCCACGGCCTGTCTGTTTATACGGTGTTCGAATTACATCGAGTGATAGGTCGGCAGGGCAAAACGCTGCTGGCTTTGCAGCATGCCGATCTGCGGCAGCTCGCTGGCCTGTTCCGCCAGATCACGACGGATCGCGCTGATTGCCCACGACAGTTGATCACCGGTATGCAGTTGCTGATACGTGAGCGCACGTTTGAACACTTTGCCGTCGGCACTCTTCAGCGTCAGCAGGATCCCGCCATCGGGACGGGGCTGGGTGGTGACGGCGAAGTTGGAAAACAGGGAGGTAAATTTTTCTTGGATCAGGTTCATGTCTTTCAGCTCCGTATGCACTTGAATGGCAAGCATGTATAGGGAGTTGCAGCGATTGTGCCAGTATTTGAGTTTTTAAAAATCCTTATAAATCAGTAATTTATAAAATCTACTGGTTTTGGCTGTCGTGCAATCTGCATGAATGGCCATCGTGCATCCTGCATTTTGCGGGATCATTGTCGATTCGATTGAACCAATACCCTTGGCTGTAATCATGCGGCGTTTAGTAGTGCCGGGGCGGATACAAAACATTGCAAAAACCGCGTGTACAGCCCGCGAAGCCCTGACGTATTTTCGGCCTCGACCCTCGCTCGAGAAGCGCCGGTTGTCTCACCCGATTGCCCGACAATAAAAATCCGGCCTGCACGTCAAGGTCGAACGGGAGCTGCCATGCACCAAGCGCCGAGCGACACGATTACCTGGGGCATGATGCTCCGCAAACTGCCGATGATTGCCAAAGCCATTCCACGGGTGGTGAAAGGCATGAAGGTGGCCAACGTCACGGATCCGACCCAAACCTGTGGCCTGGGCTGGACATTCGAGCAAGCGACGCTGCGCAATCCCGAGGGCCCCGCGCTGCTGTCGGGCGAGGTGGTGCTGAGTTATTCACAGGTCAACCAGTGGGCCAACCGCATCGCCCATTATCTGATCGGGCAGGGCATCGGCAAGGGCGATGTGGTGGCGGTGTTCATCGAGAACCGTCCGGAACTGCTGGTGACGATTCTGGCGCTGGCCAAAGTCGGCGCCGTCAGCGCGCTGCTCAATACCTCGCAGACCCGCGATACGCTGATCCACAGCATCAATCTGGTGACCCCGGCGGCGATTGTTGTCGGTGAAGAGTTGCTGCCGGCATTTGCGGCGGTACGCGAGCAAGTAGCGATCCCGGCAGCGCGCGCCTGGTTCGTCGCCGATCAGGATACCTTCAGCCATCCGGGCATCGCGCCCGAGGGCTACATCAACCTGATCAGCGCCAGTGCCGACGCCTCGGGCGACAACCCGGCCAGCAGCCGGCAGATTTTCTTCGACGACCCGTGCTTCTACATCTACACCTCCGGCACC
Organism: Pseudomonas sp. 9.2(2024); assembly: GCF_039695385.1. Taxonomy (NCBI): domain Bacteria; kingdom Pseudomonadati; phylum Pseudomonadota; class Gammaproteobacteria; order Pseudomonadales; family Pseudomonadaceae; genus Pseudomonas; species Pseudomonas sp. 9.2(2024). The sequence continues at coordinate 2,186,210 of NZ_CP155585.1, forward strand.
ACCGGTTTGCCCAAGGCCGGGGTGTTCAAGCACGGCCGCTGGATGCGCAGTTCGGCGAGCTTCGGCATGATCGCCCTCGACATGCGCCCGGACGACATCGTCTATTGCACCTTGCCGCTGTACCACGCCACCGGGCTTTGCGTGTGCTGGGGTTCGGCGGTCAATGGCGCGTCGGGTTTCGCGATTCGCCGCAAGTTCAGCGCCCGGCAGTTCTGGAGCGATGTGCGTCGCTATCGCGCAACCACCATCGGTTACGTCGGCGAGTTGTGCCGGTATCTGGTGGATCAGCCGCTCAGCGCCGACGACAGCCGTCACGACGTGCGCAAGATGATCGGCAACGGCCTGCGGCCCGGTGCGTGGGCCGAGTTCAAGACCCGCTTCGGCGTGGATCACATCTGTGAGCTTTACGCCGCCAGCGACGGCAATATCGGCTTCACCAACATCCTCAATTTCGACAACACCATCGGTTTCTCGCTGATGGCCTGGGAACTGGTCGCCTACGACCAGGACAGCGGCGAGCCGATTCGCGGCGATGACGGATTCATGCGCAAGGTCGGTCGGGGTGAGCGAGGCCTGCTGCTGGCGCGGATCGACGACAAGGCGCCGCTGGACGGCTACACCGACCCACAAAAAACCGCGAAAGTCGTGCTACAGGACGTGTTCACCAAGGGCGACCGCTTCTTCAACACCGGCGATCTGTTGCGCAACATCGGTTTCGGCCATGCACAGTTTGTCGACCGTCTCGGCGACACCTATCGCTGGAAGGGCGAGAACGTCTCGACCACCGAGGTCGAAAACCTGCTGCTCCAGCATCCGCATATTTCCGAAGCGGTGGCCTATGGCGTGGAAATCCCCAACACCAATGGCCGCGCCGGGATGGCGGCGATCACCCCGGCCGAGTCTCTGGCGACCCTGGATTTCGCCGAGCTGCTGGCTTTCGCCCGCCAACGCATGCCGGCCTATGCGGTGCCGCTGTTCTTGCGGGTCAAGGTGAAAATGGAAACCACCGGCACTTTCAAATATCAGAAGACCCGCCTGAAAAACGAAGGCTTCGACCCCGGCCTGACGGGGGATGACCCGATTTATGCCTGGCTGCCGGGGACCGAAACCTACGTGCAGGTCACGGATGAAACTCTTGCCGACATCCGGGCAGGCAAGTACCGCTATTGATATTGGCTATCGGCAGTCTTGGAAAAAAGGGGATGACAGCTATCGCTGCGCTCGGGAAACTATCGGCTTTCCGATTGACCGAAAGTGGAGTTGCCCCATGTCCGACCAAAGCCGCCAGATGACCCCCGAAGAAGCTGCCGAATTCACCGAGCAGGTATTCAACAAGGCGCGCGAGGGCGATGCGGTGATGCTCGATCGCCTGATCACTGCCGGTCTGCCGGTGAACCTGACCAACAGCAAGGGCGACACCCTGCTGATGCTCGCCAGTTATTACGGTCACGTGGACGCGGTACAAGTGCTGCTCAAGCACAAGGCCGATCCGGAACAACGCAACGGCAACGGCCAGAGCCCGATTGCCGGCGCCGCGTTCAAGGGTGACCTGGCCGTGGTCAAGGCATTGGTCGCCGGTGGGGCGCAGATCGAAGGCGCCTCCTTCGACGGCCGCACGGCGTTGATGATGGCGGCGATGTTCAACCGCGTTGAAATCGTCGACTTCCTGATCGACCAGGGCGCCGACCCGAAAGCCAAGGATGCCAACGGCATCACCGCGCTGGACGCGGCCCGCACCATGGGCGCCGTGGACACCACTGCGCAGCTGGAAAAACTGCTGGGCTAACGCCGCTGGCCGGAACCCGCTCTGTGGCGAAGGCGAGAATGCGCTATCCTTCGCGCCCTCAAAATTCCCTTCGCCACAGGATCCGCTCCCATGAAAGCCGCACTCGCCGAACTCATCAGCAAAATCAGCTCCGGCTGCATGGGCGACGACGAGATTCAGAAAGTCGCTGACGAAGCGGCACAGGCCTACGCCGATGCCGACGCATTTCTGACCGCCAACCCGGACATCAACTACGACGACACTTTCCCGATTCCGCTGGGCGAGTGGGTCGTGGTCGGCAGCCTGCCGGAGACCGTGCTGTTCCAGGCCGACACCTACGCCGACCTGTTCGCGCAGATCGTTGCCTCGTTCGGCCCGGGTGTCGAGTTCAACCTCAAGCCCAAGCAACTGGCCAAGACCGAGGCGCTGACCGCGCTCAACCGCATCCAGGTGCAGATGAGCAGCCTGAACAAGGAAAACGGTGGTTACACGCTGATGAACTTCAGCCAGCTGCTCGACGACGAGCTGCAAGTGGTGCTGGTCTACGGCAACGACGTGCCGCGCGTGCTGGAACTGTGCGCCGAAGTCGGCATTGCCGCCGCGCCGTCGCTGGAAGCCTTGAAGGTCGCCGTTCACGTCTGAACGCAATAAAAGGGAACCCTGAGCGCGACCGTCTATCCTAAAAGTGCATGCCACTATTCTGGAGCGACACCATGGGTTCCACGTTCAATGGCCTGGTCGGCCTGATCATTCTTGCGCTCGACATCTGGGCGATCATCAATGTGCTGAAAAGCGGCGCCGAGACCGGGATGAAGATCCTCTGGGTGCTGTTGATCATCCTCCTGCCGGTGCTGGGCCTGATCATCTGGGCGATTGCCGGGCCGCGGGGCAATGTGCGGATCTGACCGTTCGCACCGTGATTGGGTCGGACCGATGAACTGAGGTTCGACCTGTCATCTTCGGCAACGTAGAATGCGCGCCTTTCCCGGGCAATCGAACCTGACGATTGGCGCCCGCGCATTCATCGGAGCACTTCACCATGACCGTCACCAAGACCAGCGAATACCTGGAAACCCTCTACGAAGGCTACGGCCAGCGTTTTCGCATGGAAAAACTGCTGCACGAAGTGCGCACCGAACACCAGCACCTGGTGATTTTCCAGAACCCGCGCATGGGCCGGGTGATGGCGCTGGACGGCGTGATCCAAACCACCGAAGCCGATGAATTCATCTACCACGAAATGCTCACCCACGTGCCGATCCTCGCCCACGGCACCGCCAAGCGCGTGCTGATCATCGGCGGCGGCGACGGCGGCATGCTGCGCGAAGTGACCAAACACGCCAGCGTCGAGCACATCACCATGGTCGAGATCGACGGCACCGTGGTCGACATGTGCAAGGAATTCCTGCCGAACCACTCCAAGGGCGCCTACGACGATCCACGCCTGAACCTGGTAATCGACGACGGCATGCGTTTCGTCGCGACCACCACCGAAAAGTTCGACGTGATCATTTCCGACTCCACCGACCCGATCGGCCCGGGCGAAGTGCTGTTCTCGGAAAACTTCTACCAGGCCTGCCACCGCTGCCTGAACGAGGGCGGCATCCTCGTGACCCAGAACGGCACGCCGTTCATGCAGATCGAAGAAGTGAAAACCACCGCCGGCCGCCTGCGCAGCCTGTTCCCGGACTGGCACTTCTATCAGGCGGCCGTGCCGACCTATATCGGCGGTTCGATGACCTTCGCCTGGGGTTCGACCAACCCTGCGTACCGCAAGCTGAGCCGCGAAGTGCTGCAACAGCGTTTCATCGGCAGCGGCATCGTCACCCGCTACTACAACCCGGAAATCCACATCGGCGCCTTCGCCTTGCCGCAATACGTGCTGCAGGCAGTGAACAAGCCAAGCAACGACTGATCGTTCGCGGGTCAGAAAAAGCCGAGGCCGGTGTGCGAAAACACGCCGGCCTCGGCTTTTTTCATGTTGCATCGGTGTAAACCTTTTGAACGATCAATCCTGACAAAAGTCGAGATAGGTGTAAGCCCATTTGCGGGTTTGATCGAGGAGGCTCCGATGTCAAAGTGGAAAGTCACTTTCGTGGACGATCATGGTGAAACGATCGACGAAGTCTTCGAGTGCGAGGAATGCCCCAGCCATGAACGGGCAGCTCGCCTCATCAAGGAGCGGTTGTTGCCGGTCGCCGCCGAGCTTGACCTGAACGATCTGGAAGGGCGCACCGCCGATGCCGGCGTGAAAAGCCTGAAAACCCAGAACAGCATCGAAATCCGCAGCATCACCCCAATCTGAATCTTCATTTTCTTCATGTACCAGGCCTTGGCAGCGGCTCTATCTTGGGGCTACTCTGCAAGCGAGATCAGCGAACGGATCGCTAAGGTCTGGTCTTGTCAGCTACATGCTTGTTTCCCGCCGGCAACGCGGTTGCCGTAAGCACCCGGGCCCGTTGGGCCAGTGCAGGGAATACGGAAAGTCTATCCATCTATGCGAGGGGGACGATTCATGAGCACAGCCTATCAAGAAGACATCAGCAGCAGTGTGCTGCGCCGCATGAAAGAAGGCGGTTTCGATTTTTCCCGATTCCATCCCATCGAGTTCTACGCCATTTTCCCGGACGAGGAGCGGGCGCGCAGGGCGGCAGGCAAATTTCGCGGTGAATCCATCAATGCCCAGGTCAGTGCGCGCGACGACGGCGGCTGGTCTCTGGAATTGAGCAAGGTGATGTACGCAACCTACGACGACATTGGCGATTTCGAGCAGGGCTTTTCGGCGGTGGTCGAGCCCTTGGGCGGCATCATCGAAGGCTGGGGCGTGAAACAGGAGATCCGCAACCGGCACCGTTTGAACTGATCACTCTCGCAACACGTCGAGCTACGGCTGACCTTCGGGTCGGCCGTTGTCGTTTCTGCCCCCCTGAACACCCCATGGCAAAACCCTGAAACAAGAAACCGGCGCAAAAAAAAGCCACCTGAAAAGGTGGCTGAAAGGGAAGACCGGAAGGAGAGGAAACCGCTCAGGGTTACGGCCGGGATGGCTGCCGAGGCAAGCCGGATCAGTGGGGCTGCGTACTTCGTCAGCGACGTTTTTGCAGCGGATGCGCGGATTATCCGCAGCCGGCACCGAGCAGTGAAATCAACTCTGACTATGCTGGTGATAGGCGACGGGACTGCGTCGCAATGAAGCGGGGGCGATCAGGTTGGGGCATTTGCCGCACAGGAATGGTGCGGTGCATGTGACGTGAAGATCCAACCGATTGAAATCAAAGCGTTTATGCCGATGGCACGGGCCTTGCGAAGGCCTGTATGTCCGGAGTGACAAGGAGTACGGCATGATCCGCACCTATTTTGATGAAATGTACGATGCCGGCGGCCAGATCCGCCCGCATTACCGGGAGTTTGCCCGCTGGCTGGCCGAAACGCCTGACGAACTGCTGGCCCAGCGGCGGCGCGAGGCCGATCTGCTGTTCCATCGTGCCGGGATCACTTTCACGCTCTACGGGGACGAGCAAGGGACAGAACGCCTGATTCCCTTCGACACCATTCCGCGCAGCATTCCCGCCAGCGAGTGGCGGATCGTCGAGCGCGGCTGTATTCAGCGGGTCAAGGCGTTGAACATGTTCCTCGCCGACCTTTACCACGAGCAGCGCATCATCAAGGCCGGGATCATTCCCGCCGAACAGGTGCTGGCCAACGAGCAATATCAGTTGGCGATGCAGGGACTGGATCTGCACCGCGATATCTATTCGCACATCTCCGGCGTCGATCTGGTGCGCGACGGCGACGGCACGTACTACGTGCTCGAGGACAACCTGCGCACGCCGAGCGGCGTGAGCTACATGCTCGAAGACCGCAAGATGATGATGCGCCTGTTCCCGGAACTGTTCGCGGCCCAGCGCATCGCCCCGATCGACCATTACCCGAATCTGCTGCTCGACACCCTGAAAAGCTCAAGCCCGATCGACGACCCGAGTGTGGTGGTGCTGACACCGGGACGCTTCAACAGCGCGTTTTTCGAGCATGCGTTCCTGGCCCGGGAAATGGGCGTGGAGCTGGTGGAGGGTGCGGACTTGTTCGTGCGCGACGACAAAGTCTTCATGCGCACCACCGACGGCCCGAAAGCCGTGGACGTGATCTACCGCCGGCTCGACGACGCGTTCCTCGATCCGCTGGCGTTCCGCCCGGATTCGATGCTCGGCGTGCCGGGGCTGCTGTCGTCCTATCGCTCGGGCAACGTGGTGCTGGCCAATGCCATCGGCACCGGCGTGGCGGACGACAAATCGGTGTACCCGTTTGTCACCGAGATGATCCGTTTCTACCTCGACGAAGAACCGATCCTGAAGAATGTGCCGACCTGGCAATGCCGCAATCCGTCTGAACTTTCCCATGTACTGGCCAATCTTCCGGAACTGGTGGTCAAGGAAACCCAGGGCTCCGGCGGTTACGGAATGCTTGTGGGGCCGGCGGCGACGACCGCGGAAATCGATGCGTTCCGCGAGCGGATCAAGGCCAAGCCTCACGCGTACATCGCGCAACCGACGCTGTCGCTGTCGACCTGTCCGACCTTTGTCGAAAACGGCATTGCGCCGCGCCATATCGACCTGCGTCCGTTCGTATTGTCCGGCCGCGAAACCCGGGTCGTGCCCGGCGGTTTGACCCGTGTCGCCCTGCGTGAAGGCTCTCTGGTGGTGAACTCATCCCAGGGCGGCGGAACCAAGGACACCTGGGTGGTCGAGGATTGAAGGAAGCCTGCCATGTTAAGTAGAACTGCCTCGGATCTGTACTGGATGTCGCGTTACCTGGAGCGGGCGGAAAACCTCGCACGGATGCTCGATGTCAGCTATTCGCTGTCGCTGATGCCGCAGGACGGCCGTGGCGACGGCCTGCACGAACTGGCGATGCCTCTGCTGATCACCGGCACGCTGGACGATTACCTGGAACGTCACGGAGAGCTGCATGCCGAGCGCTTGCTGCACTTCTTCGCCCTCGACGCGGCGAATCCGGCGAGCATCTACAGCTGCCTCGGCGCGGCGCGAGCCAGCGCCCATGCGGTGCGCGGGCGAATCACTGCCGACATGTGGGAGAACATCAACGCCACCTGGCTGGAGATCCGTGGGATCGCCAATCAGGGCCTCAGCCGCTACGGCATGAGCCGTTTCTGCGAGTGGATCAAGGAACGTTCGCACCTGTTTCGGGGCGCGTCCTACGGCACCATCATGCGCAACGACGCGTTTCGTTTCATTCGCCTGGGCACGTTCATCGAGCGGGCGGACAACACGTTGCGCCTGCTCGATGCCCGCTACGAAATGGCCGGCGATCAGGCCGAAGCGGTCAGCGACGGCACGGCCCACGCCTATTACCAGTGGAGTGCGCTGTTGCGGGCGCTGTCGTCGTTCGAGGCGTACACCGAGATCTATCGCGATGCGCCCGGCGCCCGGCATGTGGCCGAGCTGCTGTTGTTGCGCGCCGACGTGCCGCGTTCGCTGCGGGCCTGCACGGAAGAGATCGACCAGATTCTCGCGCAACTGCCGGGGGCCAACGGTCGTCCCGCGCAACGGCTGGCGGCGGAAATGGACGCGCGTCTGCGCTACACCGGTATTCAAGAAATCCTTGAGGAAGGGCTGCACGCCTGGCTCACCGAATTCATCCCGCTGGTGCGCCAGTTGGGCAACGCCATTCACAGTTCCTACCTGGAGGCCGCATGAGACTTTCCATCAGCCACGAGACCACCTATCACTACGAAGATCAGGTGCGCGCGAGCATCCAGTACCTGCGCCTGACGCCCCACGACAGCGAGCGTCAGCACGTGCTGAGCTGGCAGCTCGACCTGCCGCGCCCGGTGCGCGCACAGCTCGATCCGTTCGGCAACATCCTGCACGTGCTGACCATGGACGAACCCCACGAAGCGATCATCATCGGCGCCCGGGGGCAGGTCGATATCGACGAGTTGCGCGAAGCGGAGCACGAGAGTCAGTCGGCGCTGCCGTTCCTGCGTTTCACCCGGCTCACCGAGGCTGACGAGGCGCTGCGGGCGTTTGCCGAGAAGTCCTGCAAGCAACGACGCGACCGCAATGCACTGATCGACCTGATGCATGGGCTTAACCAGCACATGACCTACAAACCGGGCGCCACCGAAGTCGACACCAGCGCCGCCGAGGCGTTTGCCGGCCGGGCGGGTGTTTGCCAGGATCACGCCCACGCGTTTCTCGCCTGCGCGCGCAGCCTCGGAGTGCCGTCACGTTATGTGTCGGGCTATCTGTACAGCGAGGATTGCGAGCATCTGGCCAGTCACGCCTGGGCCGAAGCCTGGATCGATGACGCCTGGTACAGCTTTGACGTGACCAATGAACTGGCGCGGCCGGAGCGGCACCTGAAACTGGCGGTGGGTCTGGATTATCTGGATGCCTGTCCGGTGCGCGGCATGCGCCGGGGCGGCGGGTCAGAGCAGATGCACGCGAAAGTGCTGGTGTCGCCGACACCAGCGCCAATCATCTCGGTGCAACAACAGTAAACGACGTAGTTGGCTTACTTGGCCGGCGCAACCTTGCGCCCGGCCATGTGCTGCAAATACCCGATCAGCTTCTGCAGATCCGCATCCGGCAACACCTCGGCAGAAAACCCTGGCATCTTCGCTTGCGGCCACTGACGCAGACTCTGTGGGTCGCGAATGTAGCGCTTGAGGAAGTCCGCGCCGAAGTACTCGGTCGGGTTGTACGGAATATTCAGGTCCGGCCCGAACTGCGCATCGCCCGCGCCATTCAGGCGATGGCAGGCCAGGCAGTTCTTCTGGAACAGCGCAAAACCCTGATTCACCGGGTCATCGGCCTTCAACGCAGGATCCGGCAGCAGGGCAGGGAAGCGCTCGGCCACCGGCGCCATGCGCTTGATGCTCGCCACTTCGAACGGCCATTGTTCCGGGCTGATATTGCCGGCCTGCGGATCGGTCCACACCAGATAGAACGGCCCGGCGCTGTGCTTGCCTTCCGACAGCGGCGGCCAGGGCTGCGCCGGATCTTCGATGGCGAGCCAGGCGCGTGAGCCTTTGTTGTTCAGTAGCGGCGCGGCGGACAGTTCGGCGGCAAAACCGTCCAGCGCTACGGCTTGCAGGTGATCGTCCGGTTTGATGCCGGTCAGCAGCGCGGCGATCGGCACGGCGCGATAAGTCATGTCCTTCTTGTAGGACACATCATTCTTGACCGTGAGGGTTTGTACCTGAGGATGCTTGAGCAATTCCTCGGTCTGCCAGGTGCGGCTGTTCGCGCCCAGCTCCAGGTTCAGCTGCGCGGCAGACAGGGGCATGCTCAGCAGCATGGCCCCGAACAGAATGAGCGTTTTCAAGTGATCGCCGTCCGTGTCGTGGAAGTGCGCAAAGGTTGGCACAGCCACGCTGGCCCGGGTAGCGGGCCAGTCACATTTTCAGTGGCGATAAACAATACCTGCCGCTTGAATCAGCCGATGACCTTGGTCAGGTTCGGCAGAATCAACAACAGCGTCGTGGCGAAAAGAATGAGCCCTGCTTGCCGTACTTTCGGTTGTTTGAACATGGCTTGACCGCCTTTTTTGTTATTTCCTGATGCCTGCCTGCATATCCATGACGGCAAGCGCTGCACTTCCTGTAGCGAACGCCTGTCTCGGCAAAACCCGACGACAACGACGTACATCTTCACCTTAGGGCCCGCGTCACGCTTCGCTTAGATCCATTTCGTATGTATTTGCTACCTGTCGCGATTAAAAAGGCATGAGGCCCATTGCCAGCTTCTTTGCCGCCCGTTTGCTAGACAGCTCGCGCACCTGAACCGGTTAATCAAGCCACGGATGACCGTCCGTCTGAGCGTGCGCGTCAACGTCATTGAGCGCTGTGGTCATTGAATCGATGGCCTGCGAAGACAACAGTGACAGTACGAATTTCACTCACCGCACAGGTTCGAGGACGTCATGACCCAAGCTTTGATTTTCGACGCGTTACGCACGCCCCGTGGCAAGGGCAAGGCCGACGGATCGCTGCACAGCGTCAAACCGGTGAACCTGGTGGCCGGGCTGCTGACCGCTTTGCAGGCACGTACGGCGCTGGACACCAGCCAGATCGATGACGTGGTGCTCGGTTGCGTCACGCCGATTGGCGATCAGGGCTCGGACATCGCCAAGACCGCCGTGCAGGTGGCTGATTGGGACGTCAGCGTCGCGGGCGTGCAGATCAACCGCTTCTGCGCTTCGGGGCTGGAAGCGGTGAACCTGGGGGCGATGAAAGTGCGCTCTGGATTCGAAGACCTGGTGGTAGTTGGTGGCGTCGAATCCATGTCCCGAGTGCCGATGGGCAGCGACGGTGGCGCCTGGGCGCTGGACCCGCAAACCAACCTGCACAGCCACTTCACACCACAAGGCGTCGGCGCCGACCTGATCGCCACACTTGCAGGCTTCAGCCGGCAGGACGTCGATGCCTACGCGCTGCACTCGCAGCAGAAAGCTGCCCGCGCCCGGGCCGACGGTTCGTTCAGCAAGTCGCTGGTGCCGGTGCAGGACCAGAACGGCATCATCCTGCTCGATCACGATGAATTCATTCGCGCCGAGTCGACCCTTGAAGGCCTGGGCAAGCTCAAGCCGAGTTTCGAAATGATCGGCCAGATGCGCTTCGACGCCACGGCATTGCGGGTCTACAGCCATGTCGAGCGGATCAACCATGTGCACACGCCGGGCAACAGCTCGGGGATCGTCGATGGCGCGGCGCTGATGTTGATCGGCTCCGAAGCCAAGGGGCGTGCGTTGGGCCTGCAACCCCGGGCGCGGATCGTCGCCACGGCGGTCACCAGCACCGATCCGACGATCATGCTCACCGGCCCGGCGCCGGCCACTCGCAAGGCATTGGCCAAGGCCGGGCTGCGGGTGGAGGACATCGACCTGTTTGAAGTCAACGAGGCGTTCGCCTCGGTGGTGCTCAAATTCATCAAGGACATGGCTGTCGACCCGGACAAGGTCAACGTCAATGGCGGCTCGATCGCCATGGGCCATCCGCTGGGCGCCACCGGTTGCGCGATCCTCGGCACCTTGCTCGATGAACTGGAAGCCCGGCGCCTGCGCTACGGCCTCGCGACGCTGTGCGTCGGCGGCGGCATGGGCATCGCCACCATCATCGAACGCCTCTGACCCCAAGGAATCCTGTCATGACCCAAGCCATTCGTTACGAAAAAGGCCAGGACGGTATCGTTCTCCTGACCATCGACATGCCGGGCCAGAGCGCCAACACCATGAACGCGGTGTACCGCGAGGCCATGGCCGACAGCGTCGCCCGACTGCAGGCGGAAAAAGATGACATCGCCGGGGTGATCATCACTTCGGCCAAGAAAACCTTCTTCGCCGGCGGCGACCTGAATGAATTGATCAAGGTCGGTAAGCCCGAAGCCAAGGCGTTCTACGACATGGTGCTGACCCTCAAGGGCCAGTTGCGCACTCTGGAAACCCTCGGCAAACCGGTGGTCGCGGCGATCAACGGCGCGGCGCTCGGCGGCGGCTGGGAAATCTGCCTGGCCTGCCACCACCGCGTTGCGTTGGACGATGCATCGGTGCAACTCGGTTTGCCGGAAGTGACCCTCGGCCTGTTGCCGGGCGGCGGTGGCGTGGTGCGGATGGTGCGGATGCTGGGCATCGAAAAGGCTTTGCCGTATTTGCTTGAAGGCAAGAAAGTCCGTCCGCAGCAGGCGTTGCAGGCCGGATTGATCGATGAGCTGGCGGCGGATCGCGATGAGCTGCTGGCCAAGGCCCGGGCCTGGATTCTGGCCAATCCTGCGGCCGTGCAGCGTTGGGATGTGAAGGGTTATCAGATTCCCGGCGGCACTCCGTCGAACCCGAAAGTTGCTCAGATGCTGGCGATTGCGCCGTCGATCCTGCGCACCAAAACCCAGGGCACGTTGCCGGCGCCGGAGAAGATTCTGTGCGCGGCGGTGGAAGGCGCGCAGGTGGATTTCGACACGGCGCACCTGATCGAAACCCGCTACTTCACCGAACTGACCACCGGCCAGATCTCGAAAAACCTGATCGGCACCTTCTGGTTTCAGCTCAATGAAATCAATGCCGGCGGTTCGCGGCCGCAGGGTTTTGCGCCTTATGTGACGAAGCGTGTGGGCGTGCTTGGCGCCGGAATGATGGGGGCGGGAATCGCGTACGTCAGCGCTGTGGCCGGAATCGATGTGGTGCTCAAGGACATCAACCTTGCTGCTGCCGAAAAGGGCAAGGCGCATTCGGCGGCGCTGCTGGATAAAAAAGTCGCTCGTGGGCAAATGTCTGCGCAGCAGCGTGAAGCGGTGCTGGCGCGTATCCAGCCGACCGAAAGCGATGCCGATCTGGCGGGTTGCGATCTGATCATCGAGGCGGTGTTCGAGGATCGTCAACTCAAGGCCAAGGTCTCGGCAGCAGCGCAACAGATGGTTGGCGCCGACGCTGTGATTGCTTCCAACACATCGACCTTGCCCATCACTGGCTTGGCGACCGCAGTACCGGATCAAAGCAAGTTCATCGGCCTGCACTTCTTCAGCCCGGTGGAAAAGATGCCGCTGGTGGAAATCATCAAGGGCGCGCAAACCAGCGACGAAACCCTCGCACGCGGGTTCGATTTCGTACTGCAAATCAAGAAAACCCCGATTGTGGTCAACGACAGTCGCGGATTCTTCACGTCGCGAGTATTCGGCACTTTCACCAATGAAGGCATTGCGATGCTGGGTGAGGGCGTCAGCGCGCCGATGATCGAGACCGAAGCGCGCAAGGCCGGCATGCCTGTAGGACCGCTGGCGATCTCTGACGAAGTTTCCCTCAGCCTGATGAGCCATATCCGTCAGCAAACGGCCAAAGACCTTCAAGCAGAAGGGAAACCGCTGATTGAGCACCCGGCGTTCGCCGTGATTGACTTGCTGCTCAACGAATACAAGCGGCCGGGCAAGGCAGCGGGAGGCGGTTTTTATGAGTACCCGGCGGGTGGGCAGAAACATCTGTGGCCCGAGCTGAGAACCCGTTTCGAGAAAGCCGACGGGCAGATATCGCCGAAGGATGTGCGTGATCGACTGCTGTTCGTGCAGGCCATCGAAACCGTGCGCTGTGTGGAGGAAGGCGTGCTGACGTCGACGGCGGACGCCAACGTCGGCTCGATCTTCGGCATCGGTTTCGCGGCATGGACGGGCGGTGCGCTGCAGTTCATCAACCAATATGGCGTGAAGGACTTTGTCGCCCGGGCGCAGTATCTGGCGGAGCAGTACGGAGAGCGTTTCGCACCGCCCGCGCTGCTGCTGGAAAAAGCTGCCAAGGGCGAGTTGTTCTAACGGGGAGGGGACGCATTTCGGGGCTTGCCTTGCCGGGTGGTTTCAAGGCAGGCTCTGGGGTGTGCATTATTCCCATCACGTGTCAGGTATTTTTTATGTCGCTACGCATCTGCATTCTGGAAACCGACATCCTGCGTCCGGAACTGGTCGATGAATATCAGGGTTACGGGCAGATGTTCCAGCGCCTGTTCTCGCAACAGCCGATCGCCGCCGAGTTTACGGTGTACAACGTGATGCAGGGCGATTATCCGAGTGATGACCTGACCTTCGATGCGTATCTGGTTACCGGCAGCAAGGCCGACTCGTTCGGTACCGATCCGTGGATCCAGACCCTCAAGCAATACCTGCTGACCCGCTATGAGCGCGGCGACAAACTGCTCGGCGTGTGCTTCGGCCATCAACTGCTGGCGCTGCTGCTGGGTGGCAAGAGCGAGCGCGCCACGCAAGGCTGGGGTGTCGGCATCCACAACTACAAACTGGCGGCCAAGGCTCCGTGGATGAGCCCGGTGCGTGAAGAGCTGACGCTGTTGATCAGCCACCAGGATCAGGTGACGGCGTTGCCGGAAAACGCGACGGTGATTGCATCGAGCGATTTCTGCCCGTTTGCCGCGTACCACATCAACGATCAGGTGCTGTGCTTCCAGGGTCATCCGGAATTCATTCACGACTATTCGCGAGCGCTGCTGGATCTGCGTCAGGAAGCGCTGGGCGAGCAGGTGTACAGCAAGGGCGTGGCCAGCCTGGAACATCAGCACCACGGCACCACCGTGGCGGAATGGATGATGCGTTTCGTGGCGCACAAGCCGACCGCTGCTTGAATCCAGACGCCCCCTTGTTTTACACGGGGGCGTTTTTTCTTATAGCCAGCCGGATTTCTTGAAGCTCGCCCACAGGCTCACGCAGCCGACCGTGATAAAGCCCAGCACGCCGAAATAGCCGTAGTGCCAGCTCAGCTCCGGCATGTTCTGGAAGTTCATCCCGTAGATCCCCGCCACCGCTGTCGGGAACGCCAGAATCGCCGCCCATGCCGCGAATTTGCGTTGCACCACGCTCTGGCGTGACGCCTCTAGCAACACGCCGATTTCGATGGTCTGGCTGGCGATATCGGCCAGGGTGGTCAGATCTTCCATCTGCCGATTCACGTGGATCTGCACGTCGCGAAAGTAAGGGCGCATGTTCTTGTCGATGAAGGGAAAGCTCAGCTTCTGCAGCTCCTCGCCGATTTCCACCATCGGCGCGGCGTAACGGCGCAGGCGCAGGACGTCGCGACGCAGGCCGTGCAGTTTCTGGATGTCGTATTCATTCAATGCGCTGCACAACACGTTGCGTTCCAGCTCATCGATCTCGGCGTGGATCGCTTCGCCCACCGGCTGATAGTTTTCGATCACGAAATCCAGCAGCGCATACAGTACGAAATCTTCCCCGTGCTCCAGCAACAGTGGCCGCGCCTCACAGCGTTGACGGACGTGGGCGTAGGACGCCGAGTGGCCATTGCGGGCAGTGATGATGTAGCCCTTGCCGGCGAAGATGTGGGTTTCGATGAACTGCAGAATCCCGTGTTCGCGCACCGGCGAGTAGGTGACGATGAACAGCGCGTCGCCAAAGGTTTCCAGCTTCGGCCGGCTGTGCTTTTCCAGGGCGTCTTCGATGGCCAGTTCGTGCAGGTTGAACTGACGTTGCAGGTTGGACAGTTCCTGGGCGCTCGGCTCTTCGAGGCCGATCCAGACGAAGTGGCCGGTCTTGGCGGCCCAGGCCGCGCCTTCGTCGAGGGAAATATTGGTGACTTTCTTACCAGCGCTGTAAACCGCAGCAGCAACAACTCGACCCATGGTGGTGATTCACTTCTTCTTGGCAGATGGCAGGGGAGACATGGCTTCAGCTTAGCCGTGTCGCTGCTTGAGAGTCAGTGAAATCTGCACAGTTCACCGGGCAAAAGAAAACCCGCACAGGGCGGGCTTCTTTTTCACGCAGCTTGCAGCTGCCGGTCCATCGCATCGATGCATTCGCGCATCTGTTCGCGGCACTGGTTGATCAGCATGGGCATGTCATCCATGGTCAGGCCGACGGTAGGAATTGCCGGCAGCGAGCGTATGAGAACTTTCCCGCTGTGCCAGCGGTTCAGACGCATGTGCTTGATGTAGCTGCTGACACACACCGGAACGATCGGCACCCCGGCGGCGATGGCCATCTGGAACGCGCCTTTCTTGAATGGCAGCAGTTCCTCACCCAGGTTGCGCGTGCCTTCCGGGAACACCCAGATTGAGGTGTCTTTGTGCTGCAAGGTGTCGGTGGTGGTCAGCATCGACTGGCGCGCCTTGTGCGCGTTCCCACGATCGATCAACACATTGCCCGCCAGCCAGAACAGCTGCCCGAACAGCGGCACCCACTTCAGGCTCTTTTTGCCGATGCACACCGTCCGACGCGGCACCACGTTGCCGAACACGAACAGGTCATAGTTGGACTGATGATTGGCGATGATCACGCAGCTGTCGGGTTTGTTCATCAACGGGCCGACTTCGGCCTTCACTCGCAGACGCAAAATGCACATGGCCGGCAGTGCATAGAGGCGGGCGCACAGGCGACTGTTGTCCGGATTGAATGGCCGGCACAGCCCGAGGATCACTCCGAGTATCCCCGCCAGAATAAAGTGCAGGCCCATCAATAACATACGAAACACAAACAGCATTTTCAGGCCCATCGGGACAAAAGGTGGCGCAGTGTACGGATGTGCACTGTTTTCGGCAATTGCCGCTATAGAGTCCGGAGATGGGCGATGTTTAAGCGCATGTTTCCGACTTGTTGGTCAGAGGCGTCCTAGAGCTGCCGCGGAGTTTTCAACAAGCCGCGTAAGAAAAAGCCCGACACGACGGTGGGGCTTTTCTGAATCGGTATGAGCCGGGTGTCACCCCAGATGCTCCTGATCCTGGATGATCGCGTTGTCCAGGGTTTCCAGCAGCGCCTTGCGCACTTTCAACTTGGTGTTCTTGTGTGCGGTCATGTTGATCTTTTTCAACTGACGCGCGGCGGCGAGGGCGGCGCCTTGCAGTTCTTCGGCCGCGACCACTTTGTCGAGGAAGCCGGCATCCACTGCGCTTTGCGGATCGAACATCTCGCCATTGATGACCGAGCGGTGGAAGGCCGAGCGACGCAGGCGATCACGGGCCAGCTCGATGCCGGCGTGGTGCATGGTCATGCCGATCTGCACTTCGTTCAGACCAATGCTGAACGGGCCGTCGACACCGATCCGGTAATCGGCGGACAACAGAATGAATGCGCCTTTGGCTACGGCATGCCCCGGGCAAGCAACAATCACCGGGAACGGGTGCGACAACAGGCGGCGGGCCAGGGTCGAGCCGGCGGTCACCAGCGACACGGCTTCTTTAGGGCCGGCAGTCATCACTTTCAGGTCGTAGCCGCCAGAGAGAATGCCCGGCTGACCGGTGATGATCACAATGGCACGATCCGCCACCGCCTGATCCAGCGCCGCGTTGAAGGCCGCGATCACGTCCGGGGAAATGGCGTTGACCTTGCCGTTGCTCAGGGTCAGGGTCGCGATACCGTCTTCGAGGTGGTAGGCAATCAGGTCGCTCATGGCGCAATTCCTTATAAGAAAGATGGGCAGACGTTACCCACCGTCGCCGGTCAGGTAAAGCACTGTGACTGACCCGCCAGTCACCGTTTACCGGCCGATGCGCTGCAACACGCCCCGCGCCTGACGCCTGCGCACCTATATAGAAGGGCTGCGCCCACCCGAGATTGGCCGGATTGCCATGGCCCCTAGAAGGTGGAAGCGACTTTTTCTCTTAACCGCATGAAAATTCTGAAAAAAAGTTTGCCATCAGAAAAGCTTTCGACTACATTAGCGCGCCTCGACAGACAGAACATGTTTGAAGAGATACGGTGAAGTGTCCGAGTGGCTTAAGGAGCACGCCTGGAAAGTGTGTATACAGGAAACTGTATCGAGAGTTCGAATCTCTCCTTCACCGCCAAATTTAGAAAACCCCGTGAATTCAGTTACTTAGAGTTCGCGGGGTTTTTCGTTTGTACTACTAAATTGTATTACTCCCGCCTATCAGAATGTGCTTGGTGAGAATCGTCATTTCGGCCCCAAGTACTCTCTCATCCATTTCGTGTCATTTCACCATTCTCTCCGAATCAAACACTTCTAAACCATTTCTCCACTTGTCGGAATTTTTAGAAATGATTTGCTTTTTTGTTGAGTATGTGATTGCAATTTTAAGATTCTCGTGGTATAATGGTGTACCAATAAGGAAGTTTTATTGGTGTTGTACCGTCTAGTTCTAAAACCATTCAAACTTTCACTAACCGGCGACTAAGCCGAGTGGTGCTTTTGGCCGTCTGTAATTGCAGATTCCTTCACCGTCTCTGACCGGTGGGCCAATTTCAGAGAGGCGGTTGCGAGCTGCCGCGTCGCGTCTACGGCGATAGCCTCTAGGCATAGACCTATAATTTATTAAATATTTGCACCGAGACGTAGTTGCCGCTGTGCTCGGTGTTTTGTGGCCTGTCTGTATCCAGCACTTCCAAGGGTGTGGCCAAACTTGGAGGCGGGACTTGTGACCCCGTCGCTATCGCCGTCTACGATAGTTTCCCGGTGCCTGCTTTCACCGATAGACGCTCGAATTCGTTTCAAACTCACGTAACTTCGAATGACTAGTTCAATCGGTAGCCGGACGTCGTTCCGGCTTTCTTTTGGTTGGTGCAGGGTTACGCGGACAATTCAAACATACCAAGTCAACTTTCCGGAGGCCATATGGCAGTAACCGCAGTAAGACCGTGCGTGGTCTGTAGCGCACCAATGAACACCCAGCGATCAACTAAGCAGACATGTAGCGAGCGCTGCACGAAAGCCCATTACCGCGCCAAGCAGCGCCAACATGCAACACAACCTACTACAAAAGCAGAGGGAAACAAAACCATGAGTCAATTGTTCCAGCCAGATGCAGCGCATCTAAAACGTTTACAAGACATAGAAGTCGATTTCTACAAAAACCGTACCCAATGCAATATCCAAGGGCGTGAGCAACTTGGAATGATGGAGTCTTTCGAGATTCAAGGGCTACAACAAGCCTTGGACAAGTATGCTGAGTTGATCAGCGAAGGTTACACACCGTCAGCGGAGATCGAGCATCTACCTAAAATGGTAGCCGGGCCATTGGTTGACTGGGTGAATCTGTCTTTGCGTAAGCCAGAGTCGCAAGTTGAACAAGAAATTGCACAGATCAAGGCTCAAGTGGAATCTGATTACCTTGCTCGTCTAGAGGCTGAAAAAGCAGCCTGTGTGGCTAAAGAAGTGGAATCACTTTTGGCCAGTGAGCGCCGTAAGCGTCAGCAAGCTGAGTTGGATGCTAAGGCAGCACAAGAGGCAGAAGAATACGCAAGGGTAGAGGCTGAAGTGCTAGCAGCGCTTGGAGGTAAGTAATGGCTGATACCAAGCTAATTGATCCAGCATCATTGAATGGGACAGAACTTCTACTACGTCAGAAACATTGTCCAGAGACACTTGCTGCAAGCTCTCCAGAGGCCCCGCAAGGCCTTGTAATGAATGATGCGCTACCAGCGCATCAAGAAGTGCTTAAAGCGTCTGGTATGAGTGTAGAAGAGCTTGCAGAGATGGTTCAGGTGGAGTTGCGTAATCAGAAATTACTAGAGCTTGCAAGGCAAGCCCAAAAGAACAAAGGGAATAAATGACAAAAATTGCTACACCGATTCAGGAGCTGAAAAAATCTCCGCAACAATACTACGCTGTATATAGAGTTTCAAATCCCGCAAGTGTTTCCGTCTTTTTGGGTCTTGCCCATGCATATGTCCAGCGTCGTAGCGGAAGCACGATAGATTTTGCCCACCACTGGTTCGCTTTGGATGGAGATACAACCATCATCACCGTACAGGGTAGCCGTAATGCCCTGAGTTTCCTTGGTGAATACATCAACACTCACACACGCTATGTCTGTGATGTTCAAGTGATCTACCACGGGTGGGGTTTTAAAACATTCAAAGCCATTGCAGATGATCTTTATGCCCGCCGCCTAAGCCTTCGTGAAGGGGCTAGTCGATGAGTGTTAACGAAGAAATTGCACGCCTAACCGGCAAGCTAGTCTTTGACGTTTCAAGCGCTCCGCTGACAAGGTTTCTCGGAATGCTCAAGACTGCCGAAACGGCTATGGCTCGTGTTGGAAAAGAAGCCCAACAGCTACAAGCTAAGTTGAACAAAGCATTTAATGTCACCGGTAAAGGCATGAGTGCGGAACGGGTGAAGCTCAATGCCGAAATTCGTAGGTCGTTGGACAGAGAACTTGCCATCGAAACCAAGCTTTCCAAGCTTCGCCGTCACCAGTTTGCTGAGGGCCTGGCTCAGCAACGTTTGATTGCAGCAGGCACACGTCAAGAGAGCTGGATGCAGAGTGCAGCGCTTAAAGATCAAATTCAGCGTGCAGTCGTTGCTGCGAAATTGCAGAAGGTGCAGCAAGAGACGCTCAAAACCAAGTTGGGCGAGGCCAAGCTACAAGGTGCTGCCGAACAGTCGGCACTTCGCCAAGCGCGATTGGCTGACATTCTGCAAAAGAGACAAGCCAGAACAGTGCAGCTTCAACAGCAAGCCGTGTTGGCTCAAAACAAGTTTCAGAGAGCTGAGGCAGCGCTGAACAACGCTCGTGCTAGTGGCATTCGTCAGGCCGAGCGATACGAGGCCTCTAAGGTGGCAGCGGCTGTACGTGAGGCTCGTGCGGCGGTACGGCAAGATCAAGCGACCCAGCGTTTCACCTTTGCGGCTGAGCGTCACGCGGCTTGGAAGGCCCGTCAGGAGGCACCAAAAGAAATGGATTTCGGCGGTCTCGCCGTTGGCTTCTCAGCAGCCTCAGCAGCGGTGTACAGCCTTGTGAAAGGAATCGGATACCTGAACGAAAGGATTCAACAGCGTCAGGAGAGTGCGAGTACGGCAGAAAGCTTTAACTCAGCACTCCAGTCAGCCGGAGGCAAGAACCCAGCAAACCAGAAATTTGCTCGTGATCAGTTTGTAGATATCTCGAACAAGTATGGTCAGGAAGTATCGGTAGAGACGGCAAAGTCCTTTGCTCTATTCATCCAAGGTCAATTGGCACTCGGTAAGACACTCGCCCAAGCTACCAAGATGTTCGAGGATCAGTCTGCGACATTCCGCGCTGCTGCCCTAGATAAAGAGGCTCAGAAGCGAGCTGCTTATCAGTTGAATCAGATCAGGGCAAAGGGGAAGCCTGAGGGAAGCGACGTAAACGATCTCGGAGATGCGCTGGGAGCCCCAGTGATGGCCGCAATCAGGCAGGCTGCTGCAACCCGTCTGGGATTCAAAGGTAAGGCAGAGGAGCAGGTTTCTTGGTTTAAGAAGTCGGTAACTGACGGCCTAATCTTAGCTAAAGACTTTGATCAGGGCATGACCAATTTCCTGAACGGTAATAGAGATCTGTTGGAAAGGCAGATGAACTCTATTGCGGCGAATCAACAGCGTACAGAAAACCAAGCGTATCTGAACGACAACACAGTCAACACTAATGCTGAATTGAAAGCAGTAATTCTTGATCGGATCAAGGCAGAGAATGAACTCAACACTGCGTTGCAGCCATTGATGAACTCACTCCGCGATTTCGACCAAGGACTGACAAAATTCAATACGTCGTTGATCCGTATGCTAATCGGACACGATGCAGATGGTAATGCTGTACCAAATGCAATGCAGAAAGATCCGAATGGTCTACCGGGTACAGTTGGTGCAGCACTTGGCCCAAGATTGAAGCCAGAATCGCCAGATGAGCAAGCAACTTTGGATGATCGTGCTAAGCCCGGACTATTGAATGGCCTACGCCGTCTATTCACGGGTGTATCTATTGAGGATGATCAAGCGGCGGCTCAAGAAAATAGAGAGCGTTGGGGGGGCGGTAAATTCAAAATCAACCCCGTCGAGACAGGAAATTTTGACGTTTTCTCTTTGAGGCTGAATTTGCCAGCTTTTGAAGAGAAATTTGCTGATCTTGCTGAGCGAGTTGGGGAGTACACACGCTTTCGCGAGGACTCAATACAGCCGATTACCTCAAGAGAGCTAATGAGGGCTTCTGGTTCTTCTGTGCAGTACCCAGTGCAGCAAATCACAACGACAAATGAGCATGTTACAAATAACAACAATAACGAAGTGCGTAACGAGATCACAGTCAATATAACTGCTCCTGCTGGTGCGGATGCTCCCGAGATTGGTAAGGCTGTTCGTGAGGAAGTTGGGAAGATGTTGCGTGAAACTGGCATCAACCAACAAGAGGTGCAATGAGGGTGCTGTCTATCATCAAGGCAATCATGCTTGGTGCGTTGTTGCAGATAGCGGTGGGAACTGGTCTCACCGTTTATTTGTTCAATCATGCAAGCGATATGGCTTTGCAATATGCTCAGATGGCTGAGCGTAAGGCTAACGCTTACACGGATATGGCTAAGCAAAGTATGACTGAGGTTATACATGATCAATACAATCGCCTCCAGCTTGAACAGAGCAGGGAGCGTGAGGATATGAAGAATTGGGTTGATCGTCGTATTGATTTAAAGGTGTCTCAAGCCTTACGGGCGATCAAGCAATGAGATACGAAGATATTGCTAGCGAAGCCAATCACACTCAAGCATGCCGTGAGTACATCGATGAGCGTTACGGAGTATCTGTAGCGCTTCAGCTTCCCTCTGTAATTGAGACTCTGTGGGATTGCGTCCTCTTCGGTATGCCCGAAGGATTGGCACACATTGCAATCTTTGGTCAGCACGGACTAGCGATACCCACGAAGAACTAACCACACCCTATGCTATTGAGCTACGCCTCAATACATCGCTGAAAGTCACGCCCTGTAAGGGTTTGAGCCACTTTTTAGTGTGCATGAATCATGTGCGTGAGCACATACATTTTCCTCTTAAGTAGGTAATTCCAATGAAAGTATGCAACTGCCGCTATTGCGGACGTGAATTCACTGTGGCGAAGCCAATGCCATTCTGCTGTGGCTCATGCCGTACCACATACAAGTTAATGCAAGCCCGTAAACAGACGATCCAAGTAGGAGTCATTAATGACAACAGCAACACCGAAAAAGACTAAGGCTACACGCCAGCCAACTTGCCCACACTGCAAGAAGCGTTTCCGAACCACCAGCGCTAAAGCCATCTACTGCACCCGTACATGCAAAGACAAAGCAGCCTCAGCGAAGAAACGGGTTAAGTATGTTGCCAAGGCAACCGATAGTGCGTTCATGCGAACACTGGCCTTTGAGGCCTCCCGTGCCGGTACATACGAGATCTTCACCGGCCACACCCCTGAGTCACTGGCCGAGCTACATGGCCTATACGTTCTCAAGCAGCGTGCAAACCGTTTTGGTGACGCCAAGGATTTCGAGCTATCGCACATTGCTCCATCACAAGGACGCGAGATCGTTGGGCTATACCACCCACAAAACCTGATCGTCGCACCCAAGGCAATGAACCGCGCTCATGGTAACCGCCACTACGGCCACGGTCTGAGCCTTGATCGCAACAAGCTGAACCCACGCTACATGATTAAGAAGGGCACGCCACAGGCTGACGTCATCAAGGGAATTGTCCAGTTCATCGGCACCGAAACTGTTGCTGAAGCGGCGAAGCTTGCAGGTATTCAACCTTGCAGACGTATTGCCACGCTGAGCTGGCTCCATGAGCATTTGAACCCACGCAACCCACAGCATCGTGACTGGCTGGACAATCTCGACACAATGCAGACAAAGGCGCTGACAGCATTGAAGGCATCTGTGCAGGGAAAGTCGGGAAGTGATTTCAAGATCACCACCCGATCCTACACGCAGCTTGAGGTGCTGCTCCTGGGACTGGAGCAACAAATTCAATACCGCCCTGAATTGGTTAAGGTGCATGACGCCATCTACGCCGCTCTTAGTCCTCTAATCAGCGACCGCTTTGACGATGAGTGGGTGCCTTATTGGACTTTGATTGGGATGGTCGAGTCCCTGAGCAGACAGCCATCTTTGCATGATCTCTTGTCCGCACCAGAGCTGCTACAAGCTATATTCGATGTGCTTCACGGGAAAGATGTAAATGCCATTTTCCCAGTGCTGGAAGCCTTCGTAGAGCGTCACAGCGGAGCTGTAGAGCGTATCCCGCCATACGCACCAATCGTGTTCAGAATGCAGCGCCCAGTAAGTGTAGTGGCGACGGTGCAAAGCCCTGTTAGCGTCCTCGCTGGCAGGTTCGCTGATGAGCTGGAAGTCCACTTGATGACGCCTGAGGTGATCCCTGTGCTGAATTTCACCGCACCTACTGTCTGATACTCTCAGGACATGGCATTCTGCTTTGTAGGGGTATTCATGGATCAGGAGCAGGCAATGGGCGAAGAATCAGGCGGCGACAACAAAGTTAAGGAAACAATCGATGCTGTGACGGGCTTGGTCAAGGCTGTTCCAATTTATCAGGACGCTCTTCAGCCCGTGGCAAAGCAGCTCGGTAAATCCTTGGAGACGGTCGGTAAGGCGATTAACGTCGCCCTTGCTCCTGTTGGTGCGTTGGTTTGGGGCTATGAAAAGTGCCAAGAGTTCATATCGACCACGGTGGCTGATCGCCTAAAGGATGTCCCGCCTGAAGACATCATTACTCCAAAGCCAAATGTGGCTGGCCCTGCAATCGAGGCTCTGCGATACACAGGTCACGAAGAGTCTCTGAGTGATATGTACGCCAACCTTCTTGCTGCTGCTATGGATAAGAAGACGGCAAGCGGCGCACACCCGGCTTTTGTGGAAATCATCAAGCAAATGACTCCAGACGAGGCAAAACTGATGGCCTTGTTATTAGGGGGTGGGCTATTTCCTGTGATGACTGTGCAAGCCCGGAGGGCAGAGGGCGGTTCAAAGGATGCGTTAGTAAACCTCTCTCTGCTTGGGAATGAAGCCAACTTGGAGCATCGGCATCTAACGCCCACCTATCTCGATAATTTATGCCGACTCGGCTTGATCGAAATTCCTGATGGTCAAAGTTATACAGACAAGGATGTTTATGAGGCGCTCGAAAAATCTAGTGAGGCTGCCTCATTGAAGGCCCATATAGAAAGTCTTAGTCACACGTGCTACTTCAAGCATGGGCTTGTTAAGACGACCACAATGGGAAAACAGTTTGGAAAAATTTGCGTTAAGCCCGTTATAAAAAACTCTGAGAAAGCCTCTTAAAACTTACGAAAACTATGCTGGCAAAGTAGGTTAGAAGAACGTCAGTTCTTAGGTGGCTGTCCTCTAAGCCAGCATTTCCGGGGTTCTCCGTTTTTCAGAGATAAGCTCGATTCGGTGAGAACGCTTCAATCCGAGGTTTCTACGCCAAACCGGCAGTTTTGAGCCGGAATCATCATTTTCTGCAAAATCACACTCCCCCTAGGCCTCCTTGCACAAAGACCTTCATCGACTAGCTTTGATGGTGTCGCTAACGTGGCGATAGGCTATCAAGGAGTTGGATATGGTCAACAAACGTGGTCGAGACTCTGGGAACGGGCAGTTCATCCCTATTGATAAGGCCAAGAAAAATCCGGGAACATCTACGGTGGAAACAATCCCGCCGCCGAAGAAGCCGACCAAGCCCAAGAAGTAGAAAGAGTCACGGTGAGGGTGTCGCTAGGCCCCCTCACACCGCCCCATCAAGGATGACCCCATGACCTCACAAAATCAGGCTGTAGCGATGGCCGACGCGTTAACCCTGCTGCTCCATCAGCAACACGGCATTGCCGCTGCTGTTGAAGAACTCGCCAAATGGGTTGCGAGCCAAGGGGGCAGCATTGCTGCCGAAAACTCGTTATCTGCGCTTGCTGATTTGGACTTGCACAGTCAGGCGCTGATCGATGCCATCAACACAGTGCGAAACATTTGATGTATTCATATGAGTACACCCTGTTGAACGCTTGTCGGTGAATACGACATTTGTATTCAATAGGGTTGTAAAAAGACAATGAATACATTCATACTCCTAACCTCTAGAGGCAAATGAATACAGAGGTGTGGGTTATGGCAAGCATCGGATACATCAGGGTCTCATCTGTTGATCAAAACACTGGGCGCCAGTTGGATGGTGTGGTGGTGGATGAGGTGTTCACAGACAAAGTGTCTGGTGCAACAACAGATCGGCCTGAGTTGCAGGCGATGCTTCGTCATATCCGCAAGGGGGATGTTGTCCACGTCCACAGCATCGACCGTCTGGCTCGATCACTGGAAGACCTGCTCTCACTCGTCAAAGGGATGATTGCCAAAGGTGTGGCGGTGCAGTTTCACAAGGAAGGTCTCCACTTCACTGGCGAAGCCAACCCAATGCAGGAACTCATGTTGGGCTTACTGGGTAGTGTTGCTCAGTTTGAGCGTGCATTGATCCGTGAGCGCCAAGCAGAAGGAATCCAGAAGGCCAAGGCAGCAGGCGTCTATAAAGGACGTGTGAAGACGGTGGATGACGAGGCCATTCGCAAGGCAATGGCAGAAGAGGGCGCATCGTTCCGTAAGGTGGCAAAGGCTCTTGGTGTTAGTCTGAGCACCGTGCAACGTGCCATGAAGAACTAACCTTGCTGAGACAGCCTAACAGCCCGCCTTGAGCGGGCTTCGTTGATTCTCCAGTTGTGGATAGTCTCTGATATTGCTCACCTCTGACAGCGTCTGAGGGCGATACAGGGTGTCAGGTTATTTCTACTATTCCAGTGTTTGGATAAGCCCCTATCGCACACCGTTCAACAGCGCAGGCAAGACCGAGCCAATCTTATTTTTCAGACGGAAACGCGAAAGCTGATCAACAGTGCTCAGTGAATTTTGGCGGGGGCCAGGTTTGGGAGATATTGCGGGGAGAACCACCAAATCAGCGCAAGCTTGGTGGCTTGTCGCTAGAGCTTACCGAGGTAGGCTACGAAGGTGTTGGCACACATCTTCCCACGCCCCATTGCGGAAACGTTGGTATTGACGGACGTGCACGGTCTTTTCACGCGTTACACTGCGGGTGTAGCTGTTTGGATTTTGCATGGCATTAGCCTCTAATTTACGTGAGATGTTAGGTACAGCGCACGTATCCAGAGGCGACCACTGATCAATCACTAATTGACGCAGTGGCGTCAATTAGATTAAATAGCGACCTTCTCTTTAGCCGTGCAAACGCATGTCGAAGGGGATGCGAGTGGTCACGTATCGTTTTTGCGGACTGAAACGCGGCTACTCGCAGACATCTTTCAACAGAACCGCCCCGTTGGGCGGTTTTGTGCGTCTGGCTGCATCATAATCGATTTCAAAAAAAGGCTGCAAGCCCCTCTAGTGCATTTAGAGCAATTTTCTGTGCCTGACCGCCTCGTCATTCGCCTTTGACGTCAAAAACGCTCCTATAGCCCCTCAAGAGGCCCTGAAGAGGCCCTCAAAAGGGTATTTCGAGGCGAACTCCTTCCCTCCGATAAAAGAGCTTTCTCACGAAATGAGAGTCCGAGGAGGCTTAAACCCCAACATGTAGGGTTTCGTAGGGAGGCGACCACAAGATAATGCGTTTTAGGCGGGTGTTGCAACGTACTGCCTGTGGATAACCCTGTGTAACGAAAGTGAGAAAGCAGTCAATCCGCTGGCGTTGAGCCTTCGTCACTTATTTCTGGGCATACGTCTTTTTTGCGCAAGCGAACCCTTTCACAAAAATCCTTCTATATAGAGGACGCGATCAGTGCTCGTTTCAGTGGGCGGAAATGCTCATGTCTTTTCGGTCGGTGGGCACCGTGCCATCACACGTGTTAACTGATAGCATCCGCCTGAATAACGATAAGGATGGCGGTGGCTATGGAGTATTTACCTTGGGTGGTGATGGCATTTGGTCTGTTTCTGCTGTTTGTGACGCGCCAAGTCCGTCAGCGTGGAAATGTTGCAGATGAGGCAACGTACAGCGACAACCACACTCACACTCACACGCACATTGCGTACTCCCAGCACCCGGGCAGAAGGGAGCTACACGTAAACACAAAAGATCTTAAAGATCCGACCGTTCTACATGCTCCACAAAAATCGCATGGGTCAGAGATCTGGATGCCGATCATCTTGTCCTTGTTTATTACGGGTGCGGCATTGGTTGTAATCCTGCTACCCGGCTACTACGGTGAGGCTCAGCAGAAATGGGCTTTTGGCGTAATTGGTCTGATCCTGGGTTACTGGTTCAAGAAATGATTTATTCTGTTTCCATCTCGAAATTTGCACCATAATTCTTTTCTGGAATAGCGTCGCAACATACATAGGCGAAGCAACAGATCCCTGATACCTCCTTGCAGGCACTACGCGAGATCCTACGCGTCAGTCTGTGCGGAGGTTTGGAAGCTTCGATATGGCGTCAAGCTTCTGTTTGGTCGAGGCGCCCTTTGAATAAACATCATGGGTAACTGATCCCGTCTCATGCCCCACCAACTCTTTCGCCAAAGCGTCTGGCACGTCTGCCCTGATTAGCTCGGTCACAACTGTGTGCCGGAAACTGTGAAAGACATGAAGTCTGCTGAACCCTGCTGCTGTACGTAACCTGCCAAATGCTTTCGAGATTGCGTGAGACCGTTTGCCGTAGTGGTCGTGTGAGGAAGTGGGAATAAGGAAGGTGTCGGTGCTGTCCTTAGTCAGCCGGTTAACCGTGGATAGCAGGCTTGGGTGAATTGGTACTACTCGCTTGCTCGCCTTACTTTTGGTCTTCGGGAAATCAAAGCACCGGATGCCATCCACTGTAATTACGGTGTCTTTTTTTAGTTGGCAAAGCTCCTCGATCCTCGCCCCGGTGTACCAGCCTAACTCGATGAGATCAGCTAGCGCGTTATCACCGTTTTCTAACGCAGCCTGATGTAGCTTAAGTGCATCCTCGCGTGTGTAGATTTCTCGATCTTGCCCAGCGAGTTTTGACCCTCCGCCTTGCGGTATGTCGTGACCTAGAAATGGGTTCACCTTGTCCTTGTACTCTTCTCGCCACACTGCATCGTATTTCATCGCCCATTTCCAGAACGCAGTGCCTGCCATGAGGTACTGCCCTAAAGTTGCAGGCGATCGATCCAAAGAGTTAAGCCACTTGTCCACCGTGTCGAAATTGAGAGGTAGCTCCTCACGCTTCAGGAAGGCAGACAACCGTTCCATTTTGCCCACTTGCTGATCGACATGCTTAGGGGCACCGCCACGGCTCTCTCTGAATTCACGATAGGTTTTCAGCCGACTCGTTGTGATAGGAGATTTAGGTTTGTGTGCTTTGGGATCATTGAGTATCAGTTGCGCTTCTAACTGCTCCGCCGGAGAGAGGTCGTGCATTTTTCCGAAGCGCCTAACCATGATCGCTGAAGCTATTTCACCCGCAAAATCTATCTTAGAGAACTGACCGTCTATTCCCGTTTTGGCATATACCCTCTCAGCTTGCTCCTTACGTGAGTCCAGCTCTGGGATGCGACTAAAGGATGAGAACTCGCTCTTTAAATCGAAAGGGGCTGGTTTGCTCAGATCTTCTTCACCTAAAGCTATTGCTGTTTTCATCTCGCGTACTTTTTGTGCGAGATCTTGAGCCGCTGTCGCTACCGGATCTTTCCAAGCGTCACCCCTCTCTGCTCGCTTTCCTCTTGCTTGTGCAATTGCTGCTTTCCACTTCGCTAAAATCGCAAGCCGTCGCTCCATCGCTTCGCTGCGTAACCCTGTTTGCAAGGAGCGGATAAGCACAGTCTTCCCACCCATAGCTGCACGTACATCAGCAGGGACGGCCAGCCGGACATACCAAGTAGATTCGCCTTTCTTCTGTATCAGATTGTCAGCCATAGGTGCGCCGTGGGAAGGGGGGTGATACAGTCGAGTGTACTACTCAGTTGTACTACTCGCTACGCCAAAACCCTTGAGTTACGGGCCTTAAAGGGCGGGAAGCACTATAAATTCGAATCTCTCCTTCACCGCCAAATTCGATGTAAACAAAACCCCTGGTTTCGAAAGAAGCCAGGGGTTTTGTGCATTCTGGCGTCCGGATTTTTTTGGTCACAGAGATCGGTTCGGCTTCCCTTTGCCAGGGCATTACAATCGCGGCTTTATCCGGCAAGTAAAAGGACGACCTCCATGATCATTTCCACCACCCACTCCATCGAAGGCCGGCAGATTACGGCGTATCTGGACATCGTCAGTGCCGAGTCGGTGCAGGGCGTGAATGTGATTCGCGATATGTTCGCGGGCATGCGGGACTTTTTCGGCGGGCGTTCGCAGACGCTGGAGCGGGCATTGAAGGAGGCGCGTGTTCAGGCGACTGACGAGATCAGGGAGCGTGCGCGGGCCTTGCAGGCGGATGCGGTGGTCGGGGTGGATTTCGAGATCAGCATGCCGGCAGGGAAGGGGGGCATGGTTGTGGTGTTTGCGACCGGTACGGCGGTCAAGTTGCGCTGAGCATTTGTTTCCGCTTGTGAGCCCATTCAACGGAATGGGCTCTTTGCTGACAATCAGCCCTGTGGTTTGAGCAGGATAGTGCCTTTCGAGTCATAGGTCAGCGGTGTATCGATCGCAACGAGAGGCGGGGTATCGCCTGGTTGAACTGGCTGAACCGGGTCCGGGTGGTAGATGACGCCAGGCTGCAACGGACTCGGTCCGGTCGGCTGCTTGATGACAATTTCACCTGAAGCGATCTTTTCCTTGAGTTTCTCCGCCCCGGCTTTGCCGGCGGCGATCTGTTCATCCGTGAGCTTTACAACGGGCAGTGTGGGGAATCCTTTGATTTCCATGTTCTCTCCTTGAGATTCATTGCGTACGAAAAAGGGCAGCGGCCGGTCGCCGCAAATCTTTAGCCGCGTGGGACCAACGGTTCCTCAATGTGTTTAATTTCCTTAGGCCATTCGTCGGGCTTCGGGTGATCTGAATCACAAGTCCAGGAATGACCGGCTAGTCTCAAAAGCCTTGGAGGTCGATATTTTTTCAGGCAAAAGGGTTTGCCGGTGTCGGCCCGCATTTGGAAAGGGGTGAAGAGATGACTGATCCGTACATCGAAGACGACGGGGCTGAGTTTTCATTCAACAATTGCGTGCGCTGCGGCCAGACGGAGTATCAGGCCGGATTCGGTGAGGATCCGGTGCAGACCGGCAAGATCAAGTCCACGGCACCCAAGGGGCCTAAAGCAAAATTTCTGCCCAAGGTGACGGCACGTTCCAGGAAGTAATCCGGATGCCACACGGCCCCGCCATTGAGCGGGGTTTTTTGTTTCTTTTATTTGAGAAATGCCCTACAGAAATTGCAAATTCGTTTGGTTTCTTTCACAAACTTTTCACACCCGGCTGAGTAGGGTGAAGCCATCCGTTAGAAAGCAAGTCTCCAGCCCGTCTCCCCAGCGGGCTTTTTTTTGCCTGCCATAAAACCTTTTCCATAATCGCTGTCCAATCGGCGCCAAGTACGCGGCGACGCTGGACATTGCCGCGGCAACAGCATTCAATCTGCGCCCTTTTTTATTCCTTCTGTTGAGGTTCTCGTCATGCGTTTAACTCTGCCTGCTCTGGTTCTGGGGCTTCTGGTTGCTCAAGGTGCAATGGCTGGCGACGGTACCGCCGCACTGGGTGGCGGTCTGGGCGGCGCGCTGGGTAACGTGGTTGGCCAGAAAATGGGCGGCAGCAACGGCGCGGCCATTGGCGCTGGCCTGGCCGGCGCGGCTGGCGGTGCGTTGGCAGCGAAGAAGGGAGCCCGCACAAAGGCGGCTATTGGCGGTGGTGTCGGTGCAGCGGGTGGTTCGATCATCGGCAACAGCCTGGGTGGCAAGAACGGTGCGACTATCGGTGCCGGCTTGGGCGGTGCTGCTGGCGGCGCAGTGGGCAGCAACTTGTCCAAGGGTCACAAGCGTCACTGATTGCGAATGCATGTCTGAAAAGGCCCGGCTTTATGCCGGGCCTTTTCGTTGCTGAACGTTTTTCTCGAATTCGCCTCCAATGCCACATAGCCCCCTCCGCGGGCGAACCGTCCCGATCCGGGACCTGTGAGGTCTGTATGCGCTCGACTTTAACTGCAACTGCGTTGGTTATAGGACTGCTCGTGGCTCAAGGCGCCATGGCTGCCGGCGATGGTTCCGCGGCTGTCGGTGGTGGGCTGGGCGGTGTACTGGGCAATGTGGTCGGCGGACAGCTCGGCGGCAGCACCGGTGCTGCGGTGGGTGCCGGCGTTGGCGGTGCGGCCGGTAGTGCCGTCGGAGCGAACAAACGCAATCGCACGGAAGCCGCCATTGGCGGTGGCCTCGGCGCCGCAGGCGGTTCAGTGGTCGGCAACAGCCTCGGCGGCTCCACCGGTTCGACCATTGGCGCAGGGTTGGGCGGCGCAGCGGGTGGTGCGGTCGGCAACAACCTGGGTGACGATGGTGGCAAGTCGCACTCTGGGGGCGGCCACAAGCACAAGAACAAACACAAGAACCGTCATCGTTGAGTGACCGGTTCTACGGAAACCCGGCTTTATGCCGGGTTTTTTGCGCCTGCGCGTCATGCGCAGGAACGAATGGCGACCATACTTTTCGAACGTCCTATACGAACGCGATTGACGAGGTGCGCCATGACTCCGGAAACCGAAGGCAAGGAAGAGAAAGGCCCGAGCGGATTGCCGTTTATCAATGATCCGGGGAATGAAGATCCGGGGTCGTTGATGGATGATGCGACGGTTCCGCTTTTGGAGGGTGAGGACGAGCTTGAGTATGAGGATTTTGATGATGATGAGTGATAGGGTACTCGCCTTGTTGAACTTGGTGTGCGCCTACTCGACAGCCTTATCCTCCCGGACCTCAATGCGCCGCGGCCAATTGGTCAACGCTGACTTCCCTGTCCGCACCAATGCTTGTGGAGCAGCGGTCTAATCCCTGCCATTCGCTATCGAACAAACGAAACATCAATCCTGTCCGCGTTAATTTTGACAAATTGCCCATTTAGATGTGGAAATTCGTAGTGGATATCCTGATCAGTAAAATCAACTAAAGACCGGAAAACTTCGCCATCCAGGTAGCCATAAATCTCACAGGGGAATCCGCTACCGAGCATCTTGATCTGCGTTTTTTCGCATTCTGAAGGTGATACACATTCTTCATCAGATAACACCATTTCGAACTCAACTTCGTAAGTTTTTCCCACCTCAATTTCTGAAGGGCTGTAGCTTACGAAACATCTGACCGCTGTGCCCTCCACGACCAGCAAAATAGCTTCTTCTACATACGGGTCTATTTCGACAACCAGTGCTTTGTACGTCTTAGTCATGAGCGGGTCTCACTGTTTTATCTCGTGCATTACCATTGATTGTCCGCCAAAACTCTTTCCCACTTTTGGTGTGTAGAGTCGTAATTTCATCATTGGTGTTGGTGCCAACGAAAGCGAATTTCGCTTCACCTTTTCGGTTAGTCCCCATCAACTGGATATACCCTGCTCGCAGCTCTCCCTTGTATAAGTACTCCACACGCGTGCCTTGATTCACAACGCCTCGCGCGGTGAGTAAGTACTCTTCGTTGCTCATCGCTTTGAATTCGGCGCCATGCTTTTCAAAATGCCCGGTAAGCTTTTCATCACTCCCAAAATTTTCGGGTCGAGATTTTGGCTTTGGAATCAGCGGCTCACCTTCGTCAACAACCGAGCCACCCACCCCATCCGGCACCGAACAACCCGGCTTGTTCGGCGGCGGACAGTTGGACGTCAACCCTAACGGATCCACCCACCCCGTCGGATTCGGCACGTACCGGTACTGATTCAGCCCACCCGCCAGCTTCACCGGATCCGGCGTCAGATACCGTCCCACGTCCGGGTCGTAGTACCGGTGCCGGTTGTAATGCAGCCCGCTTTCGTCATCGAAATATTGCCCCTGAAAGCGCAGCGGCTGGTTCAGGTAGTCCTCGGTCGCCAGTTCCAGCGAGGTGACCTTGCCGTAGGCGCTGTATTTGGCTGACCAGACGATCTCGCCGCTGTAGTCGGTCAGTTCCTGCGGGGTGCCGAGGTGGTCGAGCTGGTAGTAGAACGGGCAGGCGCGTTTCGGGCCTTTGCCGTCGAGCATGGCCAATGGGCGGAAGGTGCCGGGTTCGTAGATGAAGCTGCGGTGCTGTTCCTTGCTGCTTTCGGCGATCAGGTGGTCGCCTTGCCAGAAGAACTCGGTGGTCTGGCCGTCGACGGTTTTGCGGATGCGCCGGCCGAAGGCGTCGTATTGGTAGGTCGCGGTTTTGCCGTCGGGGCGGGTCAGGCCGATCAGGCGGTGCTGGCTGTCGTAGCGGTATTCGGTGACAAGGGTTTGCGCGCGGCCGCGGCGTTCGCGGATCAGGTTGCCGAAGGCGTCGTAGTCGTAATGACGATCGCCCTGCATCAGCAGGCGATTGCCTTTGATCTGTGTCGGACCGGGGCGATCCTGCATCAGCAGGTTGCCGGCCGGGTCGTGGGCGAAGGTTTCCGGCAGGTCGTCGCGGGTATGGCGTACACGGATCAGCCGGTCGAGGGCGTCGTAGGTGTAGCTGCGCTGGCCGTGGCGGGTGTCGGCGATGTGTTCGAGATTGCCCTTGGCGCTGTAGGCAAAGTCGCGGCGGTACAGCGCGCTGCGTTGATGGCCTACGGCGTGGGACTTCAAGCGGCCCTGTTCGTCGTAGGTGTATTCGCTGAGCAGCAGGCCCTGCTGGCGCTGCTGTTCGCGGCCGTTCTGGTAGACGTGGCGGGTCAGCAAGGCACCGTTGAGGTCGATCGCCGTCAGCGCCCCGCCCTTGGCGTAGTGGTAATCGAGTTTGCTGTTGTCCGGCAGACGCAGGCGGGTGAGCTGGCCGCAGGCGTCGTAGGCGTAACGCAGGGTGCCCCAGCCCTGATGCTCGCGCACCAGCCGGTCCTGCAGGTCGTATTCGAAGGCCAGCGGGTGATCCTGGCCGTCATCCACGCCGACCAGCCGGCCGAGACGGTCATAGCGGTAGCTGACCTCGACCCCGTCCGGCAGGGTCTTGAGCAGCAATCGCCCGGCGCTGTCGCGCTGGTAAGTGGTGACCAGCGTGGTGCCGTCGTCGCCGAACTCGGTCTTCTCCAGCAGATGACCGTTGCGGTCGTAGGCATACGCCGTGCGCCGACCATCGAAGCCGGTTTCCTGTCGGATCAGTCCGGTGGGCGTGTAGTCCAGCCGATACTTTTCGCCGGACTCGTTCTCGATTTCCGTCAGCAGCAGCTGCGCATGGTCGTAGCGGTACTGGACTCGTGTGCCGTCGGGGTTGATCCGTCGGCTGACCAAATGCAGGTCGTCGTCATACTCGTAGCGGGTGATCCGCCCCAGTTCATCGCGTTCGGCGGTGATCTGGCCGTAAGCGCTATAACTGAAGGCTCGAGTGGCGCCATTCGGCGAGGTGGTCTGGATCAGCCGGCCAACGGCATCCCACGCGTGGTAGGTGACCGCACCATGCTCATCCTGCGCAGTAATCCGTCGTCCCTGCAGGTCGTAGGAAAACTTCCGAACCCCACCGTCCGGCAGGCTTTCCTCGACCAGTTGCCCGAGGTCGTTCCACACGAACACATGGCGACCGGAATCCGGATAACGGATCGACAGCAACCGCCCCTGCGCGTCGTAGTGGTAATGGGTGACATGGCCATCGGGATCGACCGCTTCGGTGATGTCACCCTGGGCATTGCGCCGGTACGTCCACACCGCATCGCCACGTGAGCGGCTGTGCAGGAAACCGTTGCGGTACTCGTAGGACGTCGGCGCATCGTCCGGCGGAATCAGCGCGATCAACCGCCCGGCGTCGTCATAGCGGTACTCGGTGACCGCGCCCAGCGCATCCTGCTCGGCGACCAACCGACCCGCGGAATCGTATGCCTTGAGCTGTTCGCCACCATCGGCGGCGACCTGACGCACCAACCGCGCGGTGTCGTCGTGGACGTAAGTTTCCTCAGTCCCATCGACGTACTGCACGGTGACCCGGCCAGCGTCATCCCAGACGTAAAGCGTGTCCATCTGCGAAAACGACGCCCAGTGCCGCACACAGCGCGCCGCCTTGCCGGCACGTTCCCATTCCCAGAAGAAACTCGCACCGCCGGCCAGTTGCCGTTGCAGGATGGCGTGCTGGTCGTCGTAGTCGTAACGCTCGCTTTCGCCGACCGCGTTCGCCGCCTCGATCAACCGATGGCGGGCATCAAAGCGGTAGCTGGCCAGCGTCTGCTCGGTGCGCCAGGTCGAATCCCGAAAAACCTGATAATCGACCGCGACCAGATGCGCCCGCTCATAGCGCAGCAACAAGGAGCGACCAGCGCCGTTGTCGAGGCGCTCAACGCGATCCAGACGGTCCCGCGTAATACGCAAGCGGTTGCCGTACGCATCGCTGACCGCCGTCAGACCCCCAGCCCGAAAGTGATAAAACCGCGCCGCGTCCCCCGCCAGCGCAACAATCAACTCCTCCGGCTCATCCCCGAGAAAGATCGCCGCCCGCGACAGGCTGTTGTGTATCGCCGGCCGCTCGACACTCGGCAACGGAAACCGCGTGCGCCGGTTCTCGTGGTCCACCCAGAACACCGAAGCGCCCTCGACCTCCAGCCGATGCGCCAGCGAGTGACTCCAGCCAAACCCTAGCCCGACATCAATCTCGGCCGCGCTGCTGCGGTACAAGCGGCTGAACTCGAACGGCAACAGCCCATCGAGCACACCATCGGTGAGGGTCAACAACTCTTCGCCGGTGACCATCGACACCGGACAGCCATTGGTGCAGGTCCGCGGCGCACAATCGGCACTGTCACCGTTGGGATTTTTCGCCTGATCCGAAGCATCATCGCGAGGCTCATGCCGCTCCATTCGCGTCATGCCATGGGACTTGTCGCGGGCAATGGCCGCCGGATTGGGCACCTTCAGCACCAGCGCATCCGCCGTGCGAACCTCCAGCGGAATAGCCGGTGTCGGCCGCAACGGTGCCGGACCCGCATTGACCATCAGCGGTTTCAACGCGCTCGCATGCCGGGTCAGATCAGGCGCGGAGGTCAGCTCCGCCAGCCGCAACGCCGAAGCCGCCAGCCATTCCCGCGCACGCGGTGACTTGATCTTGCCCATTACTTTGGTGCTCAACCGCAGCGGCACACCCATGCCACCCGACACACACATCAGAAGAAAACTGACCAGCAGCTCAGCGCGAACTTCGGCCACCACCTCGGCCAGATACTGCGGCGGCAGCATCTTCAGCCAACTGGTAAAGGCCGCCAGATAAATGAACAGCAACGGCTCATCGCCGAGCATCAGCAGGCCATTGGCGATGGCCTCGGAGGACGCCGCAAGCAAGGCATCCAGTTCAGCGCTGGACAGGTACTGCAGAAGCTTTTCGCTGTTGGCCTGCAAGTCTGCAAGCAGGGCAAACAGCTGCTTCACGTCGTCCCAGACGCCATTCAGGGCGGATTCAAAACCGTGCCAGTCAGCCTGTTGCAACTGCCCGTAACGCTCGGTGAAACCGGCGCTGGAAAACGCCGTCCACTGCGGTTGAAACCCTTTCCATTCCTCACGTAACCAGCCTTCCAGACCATCGATGAGGCCTTGATACGAGGCGTATAACGTCCGGATATGCGCAGTGGAAACATCGGGAAAGAAGGTGATGCGATAACGCTGGCCCCGGTCGCAGTCGTCGACCTTGAGAATGCCACTGGGGCCGATGGTGTAATGCAGTGGATCGCCGAAACCCAGAACACCGTCGACATCGGAAATGACCGGTTCAAGGGTCACCGGCGTATCGCCGATCGGCACAAACCGCGCGGCTTCGAACATGTGCACCAGCGTCAGGGAGCCGCTGGCGGAACACATGGCCACGGAGGAACTGATGGGTTTGCGGCTGGCAACCGGTGCACTGAGCCGGACATCGTTGCCGACCTGGAACACTTGCTCGACACCCAGCGCGGTGCCCGTCCAGAACTGCTCGGCCCAGGCGTCATAGTTGTTGAGGCAAAGGCGAAACTCCTGAAACAGCTTTTCGACGTCGGGCTGATCAGGGTTCAGCGCAGCGACCACCAGCAAACCAATGCTGTTGTTCAGTTTCAGGAGTTGGTCAGATGGAAGCATTCGCAGTCACTCGCGCGCATCAGGGGAATGGCGCGAAACTTTGCGGGGGATCAAACAGGAAAGAAGTCAGCCGAGTAGGCGATGTCTGTAGGGCGATTCTCTAAATGTGCGAGAGGGCGTTCGGCGGACAACCGACATTGCCCGTTGCTCAACCTTGGCCGGGCTCGTTATGCTGCTGAACCCTTTAATCAGATCCGAGCAGCGGCGCTATCCACGCCGCCCGGGATGTCTTTGATAACGGATCCGATGATGAATGCACCGCTGAAGGCGTTCGGCCCGATCAAGGCCGTGATTTTCGATATGGACGGTTTGCTGCTGGACACCGAGGGCATCTACACCGAGGTTACCTCGCTGATTGCCGAGCGGTACGGGCGCACTTTCGACTGGAGCATCAAGCAGAACATCATCGGGCGTGGCGCCGGCGATCTGGCCCGTTATGTGGTCGAGGCGCTGGACCTGCCGATCACCGCCGAAGAGTTTCTGGTGATCCGCGAGCCGCTGATGCGCGAGCGTTTTCCCACCGCGCAAGCGATGCCGGGCGCCGAGGAACTGATCCGCCACCTCAAGGCGCACAACATTCCGATTGCCGTCGGCACCAGTTCGTCGCGCCAGTCTTTCGGTCAGAAAACCACCTTGCACCGCGACTGGTTCGCGTTGTTCGACTTCATCGTCACCGCTGACGACCCGGAAGTCGGCGCGGCCAAACCGGCGCCGGACATCTTCCTCACCGCCGCGCGCCGCCTGGGTGTAGCGCCGGAAGATTGCCTGGTGTTCGAAGATTCGCCATTCGGCGTGACGGCAGCGAAAGCAGCCGGCATGACCGCCATCGCCATTCCCGATGCCGCCATGGCCGATGAAAAATACGCACACGCCGACGGAATTCTTCGTACGTTGAAGGCGTTCACGCCGAGTGCGTGCGGATTGCCAGCGCTCAACTGGGCCTGATCAAACCGCAGACAAAAAACGCCGCCCCTCTGTCAAAGGAGGGGCGGCGTTTTTCGTTATCGACTATCTGATCAATCAGGCGCCGAAACCACCGTCGATGGTCAGGCTGGCACCGGTGATATAGCCGGCCTCCGGGCCTGCGAGATAGGCGACGAAGCTGGCGATTTCCTCTGCCTTACCGTAGCGACCCACCGCCATCAGCGGGATCAGGCTGTCGGCGAACTCGCCGTGGGCCGGGTTCATGTCGGTGTCGACCGGGCCAGGCTGCACGTTGTTGATGGTGATGCCGCGTGGGCCGAGGTCGCGGGCCAGGCCTTTGGTCAGGCCCACCAGTGCGGATTTACTCATCGCATACACGCCGCCACCGGCGAAGGGCATGCGGTCGGCGTTGGTGCTGCCGATGTTGATGATGCGCGAGCCTTCGCCCATGTGTTTGGCGGCTTCCTGGCTGGCGATGAACACGCTGCGCACGTTGATTGCCAGGGTCTGGTCGAAGTCTTCCAGTTTGAAGTCTTCCAGCGGGGCGACGGCCAGTACACCGGCGTTGTTGACCAGGATGTCGAGGCGGCCAAAGGTTTCGACAGTGGCGCTTACCGCGTGGCGAATGGCACCGGCGTCGGCGCTGTCGGCCTTGATCGCCAGGGCTTTGCCGCCGGTAGCGGTGATGCTGTTTTGCAGTTCTTCAGCCTTGGCGGCGGAGCTGACGTAGGTAAAGGCAACCGCGGCGCCTTCAGCGGCCAGGCGTTTGACGATGGCGGCACCGATGCCGCGAGAGCCGCCTTGAATCAGAGCGACTTTACCGCTGAGGTGTTGAGTGGTCATGTTCGATCTCCAGAAGTTTCAAGGCAGGCTGCCTTGGTGTGGTGTCGAGTATCTGCCCCTCGCCAATAGGCGGGTAGACCGTGGTTGCTATAGTCTGTGTAAACCAAAAGTTTAGAGTGGCGGCCATGGAAACCTTCAGCAGTATCGAATGCTTCGTGCGCAGCGCCGAAGTCGGCAGCTTTGCCGAGGCCGCGCGCCGCCTGAGCCTGACACCGGCCGCCGTGGGTAAAAGCGTGGCGAAACTGGAAGCGCGCCTCGGCGTGAGGCTGTTCCAGCGTAGCACCCGAAGATTGACCCTGACGGAAGCGGGGCAACTGTTTCTGAGTGAGGTCAGCGGCAGTCTCACCACCATCCAGAATGCAGTGAACAATCTGGCCAGCGCCGGCGGTCAACCGGCGGGCACGCTGAAAGTCAGCATGGGCACGGTGTTCGGCCGCTTGTACATCGTGCCGTTGCTGGGGGAGTTTCTGAAAAGATTTCCGGCGATCAACCCGGACTGGCATTTCGATAACCGCCAGGTCGATCTGATCGGCCAGCGTTTCGATGCGGCGATTGGCGGTGGCTTCGAACTGCCCCAAGGCGTGGTGGCGCGCAGGCTCACACCGGCGCATCGGGTGTTGGTGGCTTCCAAGGATTATCTGGATCGATACGCGCCGATCAGCGAGCCGGACGACCTCAAGCTGCACGACGGCATCCTGATCCGCTCACCGCAGACCGGTCGCGTGCGCTCCTGGCAGTTGACGCATCGCACCCGGCAACACAGCCCGCTAACCCTCAAGGCACGAATGACCATGAGCGATTCAGAAGCCGCCTGCGCCACGGCGGCGCAGGGGTTGGGGATTGCGTTGGTGAGCATGCCGTTTGCGGTCGGCTATCTTGAGGCGGGGACGTTGCAGCGAGTCTTGCCCGACTGGTACGTCGACGACGGCAACATCTCCATCTATTACGCCGAACACAGATTGCTGCCGGGCAAGACCCGGGCGTTCGTCGATTTTGTCATCGAGCAGTTTTCAACCCTGGGCCTCGCCGAGCGATTCAACGCGCAAAACGTGCTGGCCAGCCGATGATGGTTTTCGGTCGAGGCGTCGCATAGGTTCGCACCTTGGACGTCGACAGGCCCAGTCGCACCAGCGATTCGGCGATGGTCACGGCCGCTGTGACACCGTCCACCACCGGCACGCCAGTGCGCTGACGGATCTTCTCGTCGAGCCCGGCCATGCCGCCGCAACCGAGGCAGATCACTTCGGCTTTATCCTGAGTCACCGCCAGTTCCGCCTGATGCACGATGGCTTCCAGCGCCCGCTGCGGTTCATGTTCCAGCTCCAGAACCGCAAGACCACTGGCGCGCACCGAGGCGCAGCGATCCCACAGGCCGGACAGTTTCAGCCGATCCTCGATCAGCGGCACGGTGCGATCAAGGGTGGTGACCACCGAATAGGCGTGGCCAAGAAACATCGCGGTGCTGGCCGCCGCATCGGTGATGTCCACCACCGGCACGTTGAGTAATTCCTGCAAGCCTTCGCGACCGTGTTCGCCGTAGCCGGCCTGGATCACCGCGTCGAACGGCTGGTCGTAGGACATCACCCGGTCCATCACGGCGATGGCGGCCAGGTAACTTTCGAAATTGCCTTCGACTGAATCGGCGCCGAAGTACGGCGTCAGGCCGACAATCTCGGTGCCGGGGGAAGCGACAGCCTGCGCCGAACGGGCGATGGCCTGGGTGATGGATTCGGTGGTGTTGACGTTGACCACGAGAATTCGCATGGGAAGTCCTTATTACGGTTGGTTCTGCGGCCCCGCGAAGGGCCGCCAAAAGATTCAGTGGCTGACGTTGTCGACGGCGATGGCTTCACCGTCGACGTCGGCGTAGTGCGGCTGGCGTTTGGCGATGATCAGGTAAAGCATCCCGGCAATGCCGGCGCCGATCAGCCAGGAGAAGGGCGAAACGAGGTGGAAGCCCGGCACCAGAGCCA
Source organism: Pseudomonas sp. 9.2(2024) (assembly GCF_039695385.1). Taxonomy (NCBI): domain Bacteria; kingdom Pseudomonadati; phylum Pseudomonadota; class Gammaproteobacteria; order Pseudomonadales; family Pseudomonadaceae; genus Pseudomonas; species Pseudomonas sp. 9.2(2024). The sequence goes on from NZ_CP155585.1 coordinate 2,227,047, forward strand.
GGACGATGGCGATCAGCGCGGCTGGAATGAACGCCGCCACAGCCCGCAGGTTGATCCCGCGGCTGTAGTAATACGCGCCGTTCGGGTTTTCGCTGTACAGCTGCGGTACGTGGATCCGGCCTTTGCGGATCAGCCAGTAGTCGACCATGATCACGCCGTACAACGGGCCGAGCAGGGCGCCGAGGCCGGACAGGAAATACACGATCACCAGCGGGCTGTTGTAGAGATTCCACGGCAGGATCAGCACCGCAATCGTCGCGCTGATCAGCCCGGCGCGGCGGAAGGTCAGGTATTTCGGCGCCAGATTGCTGAGCACGAAGGCCGGGGCGACGAAGTTGGCCATGATGTTCACCGCCACGGTGACGATCAGGAACGCCAGGCATCCGAGTACCAGAAAGAACGTGTTGGGAATCGACGCAATGATCTCGGTCGGGCTTTCGATGATCCGGCCGTTGATCTGAAATTGCGCGCCGCACAGCAGGACGGTGATCCCGGCGAACACCAGAATATTGACCGGCAGGCCCCAGAAATTTCCGATCTTGATCGTCTTGCGGCACGGCGAAGAGCGGGCGAAGTCGCAGAAGTTGAGGATCAGCGTCCCGTAGATCGCCAGCCACAAAGCGCCGCCGGCAAAGATGTTGCGCCACATCTCGCCGCCGGTCAGTGGTTCGCGGATCGACCAGGCGATGGTCGCGTTGGCCTGGGTGTACATCCACGCGGCGAGGCAGGCGACGGTCAGCAGAATCACCGGCCCGGCAAAGGCTTCGTAGCGGCGGACCATTTCCATGCCGTAGGCGAGGATCGCCAACTGCACGAACCAGATCGCCACGAAACACACCCAGCCCAGGCTCGACAGGCCGAGGATCGAGTTGTGGTCGTAGTCGGCGAAACCGGGATGGATTGCCGTGAGCAACACGCGAAACACCACCGACGCCAGGTACGTCTGAATCCCGAACCAGGCGATGGCGATCACCGCCCGGATCAATGCAGGAATCTGTGCCCCGTGAATGCCGAAACTGATCCGGCTGATCACCGGAAACGGCACCCCGGTTTTCTGCCCCATGTAGCCGGACAGGTTCATGAAGAAGTACACCAGCGCCGCGCCGATCCCCAGCGACAGCAGAATCTGCCAGCCACCCAGGCCCAGGGCGTACAGACCGATGGCAAACGAGTAGTTGGCGATGTTGTGCACATCGTTGGTCCACAGGGCAAAGATGCTGTATTTGCCCCAACGCCGTCCTTCGACCTTGGTCGGCGCGAGGTCACTGTTGTGCAGACGCGGGCTCAGTTGCAGCGGTTCGGCGATGCCATCACCGCGCACGCTGTGGTCGAGGGGTGAAGAGGCGGGCAGATTCAGCGCGATGTTGTTATTGGAGAGACTCGTACGCATTCCGGCAGGCTCCTGATGTTCGGGCCACGATGACTGTGCATGAGCACTCGGGCTCGGCAGATCTTCGTCGCGGCGGTGAAAACATCACTGGTTACGGGGCATCTGCAGCCTGTACGGGATAGGGCGCTTCAGGCTTGCGGATCGAAAGTGTGGGTTCATGTTTTGCGGTTTTGTATACAAAACATGTATGCACTAAAGCCAGATCTGTGCCAGCCGGCGATCTATGAAAATCACCGCTGATTTCGAAAAGTTATTGAAGAGCGCTAAGTCGCTGAAATACGGACGATATAAATTGACCGTTCGAACAGGTATTTATTTTTCGGGAGGGATTCTGGCGGGCGCGGGGAAAGAGTGTTTCTGTAGCGTGATGTAACTTTTCAGGGCGCAGAAACGAAAAGTGCACACATAAATGGCACCGATGGTGACATTCGTGTGTACACATTTTTCAAAGCGGGTAGAGAACACTGTGGGAGCTGATTTGCTCCCACAGTCGCATCATCGGGGCTGGGAATTTACGCCTTGCTGATGATGTTCCCGGCATGCAACCCGCATTCTTTCTGGGTCGCTTCTTCCCACCACCAGCGACCTTCGCGCTCGTGCTGGTTCGGCAGGACAGGGCGGGTGCACGGTTCGCAGCCGATGCTGATGAAACCGCGCTCATGCAGGCTGTTGTACGGCAGCTCCAGCATGCGGATGTAGCCCCAGATTTCCTCGCTGGTCATCTGCGCCAGCGGGTTGAATTTGTACAGGGTGCGCTCCGGGGTGGAGAACGCTGTATCGATTTCCATCACCGCCACGGCGCTGCGGGTGCCGGGGCTCTGGTCGCGGCGCTGGCCGGTGGCCCAGGCTTTGACGCCGGACAGTTTACGGCGCAACGGCTCGATCTTGCGGATGCCGCAGCATTCGCCATGGCCGTCCTTGTAGAAGCTGAACAGGCCTTTTTCCTTCACGAACGGTTCAAGTTTCGTGTAGTCCGGCGAGACCAGTTCGATGTCGATCTTGTAATGCTCGCGCACCTGATCGATGAAGCGGTAGGTTTCCGGATGCAGGCGGCCGGTGTCGAGACTGAACACCTTGACGTTCTTGTTCAGCTTCCAGGCCATGTCCACCAGCACCACATCCTCGGCGCCGCTGAAAGATATCCACAGGTCATCGCCGAACTCGGCGAACGCGAGTTTGAGGATGTCCTGGGCGGATTTGTTGGCATAGGTCGTGGCGAGTTCCACGACGTCGAACGTTGGGCTCATCAGGGCGGCTTCCTACAGGTCGGTGGCGCTGGGCGCTCTATATGGCGGCGATGTTAACAAAAAGCAACGCCCGCCGGGGCGGCCTCTGCGTTGCGCGCTCCAGGTCGAGCCGCTAGAGTTCGGGCTCGCTCGACTCAATAAACATTACAAACGGGAGTGTCTTGTGGAAATCGCCTGTCTTGATCTTGAAGGGGTGCTGGTGCCGGAAATCTGGATCGCCTTCGCCGAAAAAACCGGAATCGAATCGCTCAAGGCCACCACCCGGGACATTCCCGACTACGACGTGCTGATGAAGCAGCGCCTGCGCATCCTCGACGAGCATGGCCTGAAGCTTTCGGACATCCAGGAAGTGATCGCCACCCTCAAGCCGCTGGACGGCGCGGTGGAGTTCGTCAACTGGCTGCGCGAGCGGTTTCAGGTGGTGATTCTGTCGGACACGTTCTACGAGTTTTCCCAGCCGCTGATGCGTCAGTTGGGCTTTCCGACCTTGCTCTGCCACCGACTGATTACGGATGACACCGGGCGGGTGACCAGTTACCAGTTGCGTCAGAAAGATCCGAAACGTCAGTCGGTTCTGGCTTTCAAGGGCTTGTATTACCGGGTGATTGCGGCGGGGGATTCCTACAACGACACCAGCATGCTGGGCGAAGCGGATGCGGGGATTCTGTTCCATGCGCCGGATAACGTGATTCGCGAGTTTCCGCAGTTTCCGGCGGTGCATACGTTTTCCGATTTGAAGCAGGAGTTTCTCAAGGCTTCGAACCGCGACCTGTCCCTGTAATCACATTCCTTGATCGTTCCCATGCTCCGCGTCCACTGGGACGCGGAGCGTCACGGGATGCATTCCCACGCGGACGGTTCGACGCCTCGACGTGGGAACGATCAACGTGGGGCGCTTCTAGTTAAAGGGTTTGCAGGGTTTCGAGCAAAACTCTGACCTTGGTAATCGATTCCTGATACTCCGCCTGCCAGTCCGAATCGGCGACGATCCCGCCACCGCCCCAGCAGCACACCTGTCCATCCTTCACCAGCAGACTGCGAATGGCGATGGAGCTGTCCATCTCGCCACGCACGTCCAGATACAGCAAAGAACCGCAATACAACCCACGTCGGGTCGGTTCCAGTTCGTCGATGATCTGCATCGCACGAATCTTCGGCGCGCCGGTGATCGAACCGCCAGGGAAGCTGCCGGCGATCAGGTCCAGAGCGTCGCGATCTTCCGCCAGTTCACCGGTCACGCTGCTGACCAGGTGATGCACGTTCGGATAACTTTCCAGACTGAACAACTCCGGCACCCGCACCGAGCCGATGCGGCAGGTGCGGCCCAGGTCGTTGCGCAGCAGGTCGACGATCATCAGGTTTTCCGCGCGATCCTTGGGGCTGGCCAGCAGTTCGGCGGCGTTGGCCGCGTCTTCGGCCTGGGTCGCGCCACGGGGGCGGGTGCCCTTGATCGGGCGGGTTTCCACCTGACGCTGGCTGACTTTGACGAAACGCTCGGGCGACAGGCTCAACACTGCGTTGCCGTCGGGCAGGCTCTGGAAACCGGAAAACGGCGTCGGGCAGGCCTCACGCAGTTTGCAGTAGGCCAGCCATGGATCGCCCTGGCACGGCGCGCGGAAGCGCTGGGCGAAGTTGACCTGATAGCAGTCGCCGGCCTGGATGTAATGCTGGATACGCTCGAACGCCTGACGGTACTCGTCGGCTGAGAGATCTGCCGCCATCGGGCTGCTCAGCTTGAACGGAGTCAGTTCGGCGCCCACCGGTTGGCTGAATACATCGATCAGCCGTTGTTTCTCGCTGGCGCTGACCGAAGGGTGAAATACCAACTGGCTGGTTGCCGATTGGTGATCACTGATCAAGGCCCAGTCGTACAGCCCAAAACGCGCATCGGGCAATTGCAGGTCATCCCGGGCCTGGCTCGGCAGGTTTTCCAGATGCCGGCCGAAGTCGTAGCTCAGGTAACCGATCAGGCCGCCGGCGAAGGGCAATTCGTACCCATCGGGCAATTGCGCGTCGCCCAAGCGGGTCAGATTGTCCCGCAGACGTTGCAGGAAATCGTCGCCGCGCTCGTCCGGCAACACCGCCAGTTGTTCCAGCGGCCAGGCGCTGAGCAGGTCATAACGGCCACGGTCGGCACTCGGCCGGCCACTGTCGAGCAGCACGGCGCCGGGCGCATGGCGGACGGCCGCGAAATAGTCGGCAGGGTTGGCGCGGTAGGGCAGCGGGTGTACGGAACAGGTCAACATGGGCGGGGCAGATCGGCCATCGAGGCGGGGTGGGGATTGTAGTCCTCTCCGATGCCAGATCAAAGTCAAAAGCCTACCCCCTCACCCCAGCCCTCTCCCCAAAGGGGGAGAGGGGGAAGGGAGCAGATCTTCATGCTTTTCAAAGCCTGAGTTCGACTCGGTCATTCAGGTCGATGTAACTCGAATGTTCAACACCGTCGGCTCCCTCTCCCTCCGGGAGAGGGCTGGGGTGAGGGTGCTTTTGCTTCTGAGCTTCAGCCCTCGACCGCCGGAATATGCCCAAACAATTCCTGAGCAAACGCCACCCGCTCTTCAACCGACTCCGTCACGCCGCGCGCCTTGAGCTCTTCCAGATGCGCTTCCACCGCATGGGTACGCAACGTCAGTCCGCAATCGTTGGCAATCTGGATATTCAGCCCCGGCCGCGCATTCAGCTCCAGAATCAGCGGGCCTTTCTCCTGGTCCAGCACCATGTCCACGCCGATGTACCCCAGGCCACACAGCTCATAGCAACCGGCGGCGAGCTTCATGAATCCGTCCCAGTAGGGCAATTGCACACCGTCCACCGCGTTGGTGGTGTCCGGGTGTTTGGTGATGATGTTGTTCAGCCAGGTGCCGCGCAGGGTCAGGCCGGTGGCCAGGTCGACACCGACGCCGATGGCGCCCTGGTGCAGGTTGGCCTTGCCGCCGGATTGACGGGTCGGCAGGCGCAACATAGCCATCACCGGGTAGCCCATCAGCACGATGATGCGGATGTCCGGTACGCCTTCGTAGCTGATGCTTTTGAAGATCTGGTCCGGGGTCACCCGGTATTCGATCAGCGCCCGGTCGCGGTGACCGCCCAGCGAATACAGGCCGGTGAGGATGCTGGAGATATGATGCTCCAGCTCTTCGTGGGCAATGATCTTGCCCGACACCGTGCGATAGCGGCCCTCGAAACGGTCGGCGATGACGATGATGCCGTCACCGCCGGCGCCCTGGGCCGGCTTGATCACGAAGTCGTTGCGCCCGCCGATGATCTCGCCGAGCTTGTCGATTTCCTTCTCCGTGGAAATCACGCCATACAGTTCCGGCACGTGAATGCCGGCCTTGATCGCGCGTTCCTTGGTGATGATCTTGTCATCGACGATCGGGTACAGGCTGCGCTTGTTGTACTTGAGCACGTAGTCGGCGTTACGCCGATTGATGCCCATGATGCCCCGGGCTTCCAGGGCCTTCCAGGTCTTCCAGAAACCGAACATCAGGCGTCAGCCTTCTTCAGGAAAGCCTTGAAACGTACGAGTTCAGTCAGGCGATAACCGCGATAACGACCCATGGCCAGCATGAAGCCCACCAGGATCAGCAGGATCGCCGGGAAGGTGAACACGAAGTACACCAGCTCAGGAACGGTCATGATCAAGTGCGCCAGGGACGCTGCGAACAGCGTGCCGATCGCCACTTTCATGGCATGGCTGGCGCCGCGTTCTTCCCAGGTGATCGACAGGCGTTCGATGGTCATGGTCAGAATCACCATCGGGAACAGCGCCACCGACAGGCCGCGCTCAAGACCGAGCTTGTGACTGAACAGACTGATCGCCGCAATCAGCACCACCACGAAGGTCAGCACCACCGACAAGCGCGGCAGCATTTGCAACTTCAAGTGTTCCAGGTACGAACGCAGCGACAGCCCAAGCGCGGTGATCACGGTAAACAGCAGGATGCCGAAGCCCAGTTGTGTCTCGCGGAAGGCCAGGGCGATCAGCACCGGTGTGAACGTGCCGAGGGTCTGCAGGCCGATCAGGTTGCGCAGGATCAGGATCACCAGCACGCCGATCGGGATCATCACCATGATCATGAACGTCTGCTGGGTTTGCAGCGGCAGGCCGTACAGCGAGTATTCGAGGAAATTGGCGTCGGTGTTTTCGTCGGTCAGCTTGGCCAGACGAATCGCGTTCATCTCGCTGTTGTTCAGGCTGAAGGTCACGTTGGCCTTCTTGCCGCCGTCGACAGTGATCAGGTTTTCATCACCGCTCCACCACAGCAGGCGGTCGGTCGGCAGGCCTTGTTCACCGGTTTCCGGGTTGAAATACAGCCAGTCGGTGCCGTTGAAGCTGCGCAGCCACAGTTCCGGAGTTTGCGGCTGATCGGCGACGAGGCGGATGGTGTGGACTTTCTCCACCGGCACGTGGGCGATGGACAGCAGCAGCTCGACGATTTTGGCTTTGTGCGGCGTCGACGGATCGCCGGCCAGCAGCAGTTTCACGTTGTCGTCGTTGACGTTGTTGACGCGTTTGATCGCTTCGCCAATGAAGGTCTCGACGTCGGCCGAGTGCTGGCGGATCGGGGCGAGCAGGGCTTCGGCGGCGATCTTTTCCGGGCCTTCGATGGCCATGCTGTCGCGGAAGGTCGGGCCTTTGATCTTGGTTTTCTCGGCGGTGTAACGCTTGGTCAGCACCAGGCGGTAATAAAGGGTCTGGTTGCCCTTGGCCCGGCGTGCCGACCAGGTGACCTTGCGGTTGCCGTCGACACGGTTGACCGCCACGCCGTAGTTGTTGGAGATGAAGCTCTCATTGAGGCTGACGTAATCGCGGCTCAAGGGCGGCACGAACATCTGGATCTTCACCGGATCCTTGGTGCTGGCGACGAACTCGACCTTGGCGTCGATGTTCCACAGGTCGTCGGTGGCGTCTTCGGTCACTGGAATGCCGAGCACGAAAATCTGATAGGCCGTAACCGAAACGCCCAGCAACACCAGGATGGTGATCAGGACTTTCAGGTGGAAGGTTAGAGAACGCATGGAAATTACTCGGCGGTATGAGCGGCGATGGCGCAGGCGGGTTTGCCGGCAGCGTATTTAAGACTGGGATCGACCAGCGCATCGAAGCGTTTCAGCGCCTCGGAGCCGATCAAAAGCGGGTATTGGAACGCACTACGGTCGGTCAGGTTCACTTCGATGCTGCGCATTGCCGAACCCATGCAGATGTCCAGCTCGATCACCGGGCGCGCGGTGTACTTCTTGCCTTCTTCAGGGTCGTAGTCGCCGGCGCGGCGCTTGATCTTGCTGACCCGGGCCAGCGGCCGTTCGATCGGGTGCGAATGCGCGGCGTCGATGGCCAGGTAGAAACGTACCCAGGACTCGCCGTTGCGTTTGAAACGTTTGATGTCGCGGGCGCTCAGGGAGGCGGTTTTCGCCCCGGTGTCGAGTTTCGCCGCCACTTCCAGGTTGATCCCGTCGAGGGCAGCGTATTCGTTGAGGCCGTACACGGTCTTTTCCCCCGCCGCGGCGAGGCCGGGCAGGCAAAACAGTGCAAAGAATGTGGGGAAGGGCTTGAGTCTCATAAATCCTGGCGAGCAGCGTTCCGTTCTCGGTTCAGGGCCATGGCATCAGGAAATCCTGTCTGCCCATGCGCCTTCGTGTGCCTATCAGCTTTTTATGACAAGCCGTGCAAATGACTCGCAAATGCGGGCGGCATTCTAGCACGGTGGTTTTATGGCGCCAGCGCCGGGACCGGTCTATAACCCTTGGGGCTGATACGGAGGCTTATTAGACGATTGTCGACAATCTGTATTTATCCTTTGACTGGTGCGGGCTGATTCGCTAGTTTTTGCCGCATTGGATTTGAAGGTGTCGACAATATGCTGGATCAACTCGATCCCCCGGTGATCAACGGCGACGATTCCGAGACGCTCTCGGAAAACGTCTTCCGGCGCATCCAGGCGGCTATCGTCAAAGGCGAGATCGCCCCGGGCAGCAAGATCTCCGAGCCGGAACTGGCGCGCACCTACGGCATCAGCCGCGGGCCGCTGCGCGAGGCGATCCACCGGCTGGAAGGCCAGCGCCTGCTGGTGCGCGTACCGCACGTCGGTGCGCGGGTGGTGTCGCTGAGCCACGCCGAATTGCTCGAACTCTACGAAATCCGTGAATCCCTCGAAGGCATGGCCTGCCGTCTGGCGGCCGAACGCATGAGCGTCGAAGAAATCGACGAACTGCGCCGGGTGCTGGAAACCCATGAACGCGATGCAGCCTTCCAGGCCGGTGTCGGCTACTACCAGCAGGAAGGCGATTTCGACTTTCACTACCGGATCATCCAGGGCAGCGGCAACCGCACCCTCACGCAAATGCTCTGCGGCGAGCTCTATCAACTGGTGCGCATGTACCGCATCCAGTTTTCCACCACGCCCAACCGCCCGCGCCAGGCCTTTGCCGAACACCACCGGATTCTCGATGCCATCGCCGACCGTGACGGCGAGCTCGCGGAATTGTTGATGCGCCGTCACATCGGCGCCTCGAAACGCAACATCGCCCGTCACTACCAGGACGGCGCCGACAATAAGACAGCCACTGAACGAGGTGAGTCATGAGTTCCAACAAGAGCACTCCAGGCCAGCGTTTCCGCGATGCGGTCGCCAGCGAACATCCGCTGCAAGTGGTCGGGGCGATCAACGCCAACCACGCGCTGCTGGCCAAGCGCGCCGGTTTCAAGGCGATCTACCTGTCGGGTGGCGGGGTGGCTGCCGGCTCCCTCGGCGTGCCGGACCTGGGCATCACCGGCCTGGATGACGTGCTGACCGACGTGCGCCGCATCACCGACGTCTGCGACCTGCCGCTGCTGGTGGACGTGGACACCGGTTTCGGCGCTTCGGCGTTCAACGTGGCCCGCACCGTCAAGTCGATGATCAAGTTCGGCGCGGCGGCGATTCACATCGAAGACCAGGTCGGCGCCAAACGCTGCGGTCACCGCCCTAATAAAGAAATCGTGACCCAGCAGGAAATGGTCGACCGCATCAAGGCTGCCGTCGATGCCCGCACCGACGACAGTTTCGTGATCATGGCCCGCACCGACGCCCTGGCCGTTGAAGGTCTGGAATCGGCACTGGATCGCGCCGCTGCGTGCATCGAGGCCGGCGCCGACATGATCTTCCCGGAAGCCATCACTGAACTCGAGATGTACAAGTTGTTCGCCAGCCGTGTGAAAGCGCCGATCCTGGCCAACATCACCGAATTCGGCTCGACGCCGCTGTACACCACCGAGCAACTGGCCGGCGCCGATGTGTCGCTGGTGCTGTACCCGCTGTCGGCGTTCCGCGCGATGAACAAGGCTGCGGAAAACGTCTACACCGCGATCCGCCGCGACGGCACTCAGCAGAATGTCATCGACACCATGCAGACTCGCATGGAGCTCTACGATCGCATCGATTACCACACCTTCGAGCAGAAGCTCGACGCGTTGTTTGCGGCGAAGAAGTAAGCCGCAACCGTACTCCCTAATAAATTCAAGATTGGAGACAACAATGGCCGAAGCAAAAGTACTCAGTGGCGCCGGGCTCCGGGGCCAGGTTGCCGGGCAAACCGCACTGTCCACCGTGGGCCAGGCCGGTGCCGGGCTGACCTATCGCGGCTACGACGTGCGCGAACTGGCGGCAGACGCACAATTTGAAGAAGTGGCGTACTTGCTGCTCTACGGAGAACTGCCGACCAAGGCACAGCTCGCCGACTACCAGAACAAACTCGGCAAGCTGCGCGACCTGCCGCAAGCGCTGAAAGAAGTGCTGGAACGCATCCCCGCCGACGCCCACCCGATGGACGTGATGCGCACCGGTTGCTCGTTCCTGGGCAACATCGAGCCGGAGAAAGATTTCTCCGAGCAACGCGACAAGACCGACCGCCTGCTGGCCGCGTTCCCGGCGATCATGTGCTACTGGTATCGCTTCAGCCACGACGGCAAACGCATTAATTGCGTAACGGACGAGCAGTCCATCGGCGGCCACTTCCTGCACCTGCTGCACGACAAGAAGCCGAGCGAACTGCACGTCAAAGTGATGAACGTGTCGCTGATCCTCTACGCCGAGCACGAATTCAACGCCTCGACCTTTACCGCTCGGGTGTGTGCTTCGACCCTGTCAGATCTGTATTCCTGCGTCACGGCGGCCATCGGCTCGTTGCGCGGCCCACTGCACGGTGGCGCCAACGAAGCGGCGATGGAAATGATCGAGCGCTTCTCGTCGCCGGAAGAGGCGATCAAAGGCACCCTCGGCATGCTCGAACGCAAGGACAAGATCATGGGCTTCGGCCACGCGATCTATAAGGACAGCGATCCGCGCAACGAGGTGATCAAGGGCTGGTCGAAAAAACTCGCCGACGAAGTGGGCGACAAGGTGCTGTTCGCGGTTTCGGAAGCCATCGACAAGACCATGTGGGAGCAAAAGAAACTGTTCCCCAACGCCGACTTCTACCATGCCTCGGCGTACCACTTCATGGGCATCCCGACCAAGCTGTTCACCCCGATCTTCGTCTGCTCGCGCCTGACCGGCTGGGCAGCGCACGTGTTCGAACAGCGCGCCAACAACCGCATCATCCGTCCAAGCGCCGAGTACACCGGCGTCGAACAGCGCAAGTTCGTGCCCATCGAACAGCGCTGACCGGGGAGGGCGCCGGCACAGGCGCCCCCTCTTTGAAACTACCGTGACCGAGTCCTGACCGATGAACACAGAATTTCGCAAGAACCTGCCCGGCACGCCGCTGGACTTTTTCGACGTCCGCGCGGCTGTCGATGCGATCCAGCCCGGCAGCTACGACACCCTGCCGTACACCTCTCGCGTGCTGGCGGAAAACCTCGTGCGTCGCTGCGACCCGGCCACGCTCACCGATTCCCTGAAACAACTGATCGAGCGCAAACGCGACCTCGACTTCCCGTGGTTCCCGGCTCGCGTGGTGTGCCACGACATTCTCGGCCAGACCGCGCTGGTGGATCTGGCCGGCCTGCGCGACGCGATTGCCCAGCAGGGCGGCGACCCGGCGCAGGTCAACCCGGTGGTGCCGACGCAACTGATCGTCGACCACTCGCTGGCGGTTGAAGCGGGCGGTTTTGACGCCCAGGCGTTCGAGAAGAACCGCGCCATCGAAGACCGTCGCAACGAAGACCGTTTCCACTTCATCAACTGGACCAAAAAGGCGTTCAAGAACGTCGACGTGATCCCGCCGGGCAACGGCATCATGCACCAGATCAACCTGGAGAAAATGTCTCCGGTGATCCAGGTGCGCGACGGCGTGGCATTCCCGGATACCTGCGTCGGCACCGACAGCCACACCCCGCACGTCGATGCGCTGGGCGTGATCGCCATCGGCGTCGGTGGTCTGGAAGCCGAGAGCGTGATGCTCGGCCGCGCGTCGTGGATGCGCCTGCCGGAAAGCGTCGGCGTCGAACTGACCGGCAAGCTGCAACCGGGCATTACCGCCACCGACATGGTGCTGGCGCTGACCGAATACCTGCGCAAACAGAAAGTGGTCGGCGCGTGGCTGGAGTTCTTCGGTGAAGGTGCTTCCGCGCTGACCCTCGGCGACCGCGCGACCATCTCCAACATGGCCCCGGAATACGGCGCCACGGCGGCGATGTTCTACATCGACCAGCAGACCATCGATTATCTGAAGCTCACTGGTCGCGAAGACCAGCAAGTGCAACTGGTCGAGCAATACGCCAAGCAGATCGGCCTGTGGGCCGACAGCCTGAAAGGCGCGCAATACGAGCGTGGCCTGACCTTCGATCTGTCTTCGGTGGTGCGCAACATGGCCGGCCCGAGCAACCCGCACGCTCGTGTGGCGGTGTCGGATCTGGCGGCCAAAGGCATCGTCGGCCAGTGGGAAGACGTGCCGGGGCAAATGCCTGACGGCGCGGTGATCATCGCGGCCATCACCAGCTGCACAAACACCAGCAACCCGCGCAACGTGATCGCCGCCGGCCTGCTGGCGCGCAACGCCAACAAGCTCGGGCTGACCCGCAAGCCGTGGGTCAAGTCGTCGCTGGCGCCGGGTTCGAAAACCGTGGCGCTGTACCTCGATGAAGCGGGGCTGACCACGGAGCTGGAGCAGCTCGGTTTCGGCGTCGTCGCGTTTGCCTGCACCACCTGCAACGGCATGTCCGGCGCGCTGGATCCGGTGATCCAGCAAGAGATCATCGACCGCGACCTGTACGCCACCGCTGTGCTGTCCGGCAACCGCAACTTCGACGGCCGGATTCACCCGTACGCCAAGCAGGCGTTCCTCGCTTCGCCGCCGCTGGTGGTGGCCTACGCGATTGCCGGAACTATTCGTTTCGACATTGAAAAAGACGTGCTGGGCGTGGTCGACGGCAAGGAAGTTCGCCTGAAAGACATCTGGCCGAGCGACGAAGAAATCGACGCGGTGGTGAAATCCTCGGTCAAGCCCGAGCAGTTCCGTCAGGTCTACATCCCGATGTTCGCCATCCATGAAGACACCGGCCCGAAAGTCACGCCGCTGTACGACTGGCGCGAGATGAGCACCTACATCCGCCGTCCGCCGTACTGGGAAGGCGCGCTGGCCGGGGCGCGACCGCTCAAGGGCATGCGCCCGCTGGCGGTGCTGCCGGACAACATCACCACTGATCACCTGTCGCCGTCGAACGCGATCATGCTCGACAGCGCCGCCGGCGAATACCTGGCGAAAATGGGCCTGCCGGAAGAGGACTTCAACTCCTACGCGACTCACCGGGGCGACCACTTGACCGCGCAGCGCGCAACGTTTGCCAACCCGAAACTGTTCAACGAAATGGTCGTGGAAAACGGCAAGGTCAAGCAGGGTTCGCTGGCCCGTGTCGAGCCGGAAGGCCAAGTGATGCGCATGTGGGAAGCCATCGAGACCTACATGGAGCGCAAGCAGCCGCTGATCATTATCGCCGGTGCCGACTACGGTCAGGGTTCATCCCGCGACTGGGCGGCCAAAGGCGTGCGGCTGGCGGGTGTGGAAGCGATCGCCGCTGAAGGTTTCGAACGTATCCACCGCACCAACCTGGTGGGCATGGGCGTGTTGCCGCTGGAATTCAAACCGGGCACCGACCGCAAGACCCTGGGCATCGACGGCAGCGAAACCTATGACGTGATCGGTGAGCGCACGCCGCGCGCCGACCTGACGCTGGTAATCCATCGCAAGAACGGCGAACGCGTCGAGGTGCCGGTGACCTGCCGCCTCGACACCGCTGAAGAAGTGTCGATCTACGAGGCCGGCGGCGTGTTGCAGCGCTTCGCTCAGGACTTCCTCGAAGAGTCGGCGGTTGCCGTTTAAATCAACTGATGTGGGCATGGGACTTCAAGTCCCATGCCTTCGTTAAGGAGCACCATGGCTCACGCAGCTAATTTCGCACCGCAGATCAAAATCCCCGCTACCTACATGCGTGGCGGCACCAGCAAAGGCGTGTTTTTCAGCCTCAAGGATCTGCCCGAAGCGGCGCAGATTCCCGGCCCGGCCCGTGATGCGCTGTTGCTGCGGGTCATCGGCAGCCCCGATCCGTACGACAAGCAGATCGACGGCATGGGCGGCGCCACCTCGAGCACCAGCAAAACCGTGATCCTGTCGAAAAGCATCAAGGCCGATCACGACGTCGATTACCTGTTCGGTCAGGTGTCGATCGACAAGCCGTTCGTGGACTGGAGCGGCAACTGCGGCAACCTGTCGGCGGCAGTCGGTTCGTTCGCCATCAGCAACGGTCTGGTGGACGCCAGCCGCATTCCGCACAACGGTGTGGCGGTGGTTCGCGTGTGGCAGGCCAATATCGGTAAAACGATCATTGCCCACGTGCCGATCACCAACGGCGAAGTCCAGGAAACCGGTGATTTCGAACTCGACGGCGTGACCTTTCCGGCCGCCGAAGTACAGGTCGAATTCATGGACCCGGCGGCGGAAGAAGAGGGCGGCGGCGGTTCGATGTTCCCCACCGGCAACCTGATCGACGAGCTGGAAGTGCCGGGCGTCGGCACGTTCAAGGCGACCATGATCAACGCGGGTATCCCGACGATCTTCGTTAACGCCGAAGACATCGGTTACACCGGCACCGAGCTGCAGAGCGCGATCAACAGCGATCCGAAAGCGTTGCAGATGTTTGAGACCATTCGTGCCTACGGTGCTTTGCGCATGGGGCTGATTTCCAGTCTGGATGAAGCGGCCAAGCGTCAGCACACGCCGAAAGTGGCGTTCGTTGCCAAACCTGCGGATTACGTGGCATCCAGTGGCAAAGCCATTGGCGCTGGGGATGTGGATTTGCTGGTGCGGGCGTTGTCGATGGGCAAGCTGCACCACGCGATGATGGGGACGGCGGCGGTGGCGATTGGTACGGCGGCGGCGATTTCCGGCACTTTGGTGAATCTGGCGGCTGGTGGTGTGGAGCGCAATGCGGTGCGGTTCGGGCATCCGTCCGGGACGTTGCGTGTCGGGGCTGAAGCGAGTCTGGAAAACGGTGAGTGGATCGTGAAGAAAGCGATCATGAGCCGTAGTGCACGCGTCCTGATGGAAGGTTACGTGCGCGTTCCTGGCGACTCTTTTTAAGATCAAGAGCCTACCCTCACCCCAGCCCTCTCCCGGAGGGAGAGGGGGCTGACCGAGTTGTAATTAGATGTCCTGCGACCTGAAGCATCTTGGCGATTATGGATTCACAGAAAGACGTTCAGGTCGGCGTAACGCTTGAATATCCCCCATTCGGTCCCCTCTCCCTCCGGGAGAGGGCTAGGGTGAGGGCAACAATCCAACTGAAGAAACACCCCAAAGCAGACACCCACGATCTGCTCTAAACAAAAAAACCAACCAGCCCCCTGAGGAAGACCCCACCACTCATCATTCCCCACCCAGGAGAACCGCAATGAGCGCCAACGTCGACCTGAACAACCGCCCCGACTACGACCGTGTCCTGCAGGACATCGCCGATTACGTCCTCAGCTACAAAATCACATCCGCCGAAGCCCTCGACACCGCCCGCAACTGCCTGATGGACACCCTCGGCTGCGGCCTGCTGGCTCTGCGTTTCCCCGAGTGCACCAAACACCTTGGCCCAATCGTCGAAGGCACCGTCGTCCCATTCGGCGCCCGAGTTCCAGGCACGTCCTATCGCCTCGACCCAATCAAAGCCGCGTGGGACATCGGCTGCATCGTGCGCTGGCTCGATTACAACGACACTTGGCTCGCCGCCGAATGGGGGCATCCGTCGGACAACCTCGGCGGGATTCTCGCGGTGGCCGATCACCTGTCGCAAAAGCGTCTGGCAAATGGTGAAACGCCGCTGACGGTGCGCGATGTACTCGAAGCGATGATCATGGCCCACGAAATCCAGGGCGTGATCGCGCTGGAAAACTCGTTCAATCGCGTAGGTCTCGACCACGTCATTCTGGTGAAGGTGGCCTCGACTGCCGTGACCGCCAAACTGATGGGCGCCAACCGTGAGCAGCTGTTATCGGCGTTGTCCCACGCGTTCGCCGACGGCCAGGCATTGCGCACGTACCGCCATGCGCCGAACACCGGTTCACGCAAATCCTGGGCGGCGGGGGATGCATCGAGCCGGGGCGTGCGGCTGGCGGATATCGCGATGCGCGGCGAAATGGGAATTCCCGGCGTCTTGAGTGCCAAACAATGGGGCTTTTACGACGTTTTGTTCAGCCACACCAACAACGATCTGGCGCTCAAGCCCGAAGACAAGCGCGCCTTCAGTTTTTCCCGACCGTTCGGCAGTTACGTGATGGAAAACGTGCTGTTCAAAATCAGCTTTCCCGCCGAATTCCACGCGCAAACCGCCTGCGAAGCCGCCGTGACCCTGCACCCGCAAGTGCGCAATCGTCTGCATGAAATCGACCGGATCGTCATCACCACCCACGAATCGGCGATCCGCATCATTTCCAAGGTCGGGCCGCTGGCCAACGCCGCCGACCGTGATCACTGCCTCCAGTACATGAC
Source organism: Pseudomonas sp. 9.2(2024) (assembly GCF_039695385.1). Taxonomy (NCBI): domain Bacteria; kingdom Pseudomonadati; phylum Pseudomonadota; class Gammaproteobacteria; order Pseudomonadales; family Pseudomonadaceae; genus Pseudomonas; species Pseudomonas sp. 9.2(2024). The sequence goes on from NZ_CP155585.1 coordinate 2,243,637, forward strand.
CGCCGTGCCGCTGGCGTTCGGCAATCTGGTGGCCGAGCAGTACGAAGACGATTTCCACAAGGCCCATCCGGTCATCGATGTGCTGCGCGAGAAAATGGTCATCGTCGAGGACCCGCGCTTCACCCGTGAATACCTGGAGGCCGACAAACGCTCGATTGCCAACGCGGTGCAGGTGTTTTTCAAGGACGGTTCGAGCACGGAGAACGTGGTGGTGGAATACCCGATTGGCCATCGCCGGCGTCGCGCCGAGGGCATTCCATTGCTGGAGGACAAGTTCAGGGCAAATCTGGCCACCCGTTTCACCGGGCAGCGCAGCGGGGAGATTCTTGCGCTGTGCAAGGATCAGACGCGGCTTGAAACCACGCCGGTGAACCGGTTTGTCGATTTGTTTGTTATTTGAAGCGCCGCTCCACGCCTTTTTCCACGAGGATCTTCGCGGAAATTTCTTCTACCGAGAAATGCGTGGAGTTGATGTTCGGGATGTTCTCGCGGCGGAACAGGTTTTCCACCTCGCGCACTTCGAACTCGCACTGGGCGTAGCTCGAATAGCGGCTGTTGGGCTTGCGTTCGTTGCGGATCGCGGTGAGGCGGTCCGGGTCGATGGTCAGGCCGAACAGCTTGTGCTGGTGGGCGCGCAGGGCGGCCGGCAGTTGCAGGCGTTCCATGTCGTCTTCGGTCAGCGGGTAGTTGGCCGCGCGGATGCCGAACTGCATCGCCATGTACAGGCACGTCGGCGTCTTACCACAACGCGACACGCCCACTAGTATCAGGTCGGCCTTGTCGTAATAGTGGGTGCGGGCGCCATCGTCGTTGTCGAGGGCGAAGTTCACCGCCTCGATCCGCTCCATGTAATTGGAGTTGTGACCGATGGAGTGGGACTTGCCGACGGTGTAGGAGGAATGCTCGGTCAGTTCCTGCTCGAGCGGGGCGAGGAACGTCGAGAAGATGTCGATCATGAAACCATTGGAGGTTGCGAGAATCTCACGAATGTCCTGATTGACGATGGTGTCGAAGATGATCGGCCGGAAACCGTCGGTTTCAGCGGCTTTGTTGATTTGTTGTACCATGGCCCGCGCTTTTTCAACGCTGTCGATGTACGGCCGCGTGAATTTGCTGAAGGTAATGTTTTCGAACTGCGCCAGAAGGCTTTGACCCAGGGTTTCGGCGGTGATGCCGGTGCCATCGGAGATAAAGAAAGCAGATCGTTTCATTTGCACCTTGGGCCTTAAGCTAATGAGTATTTCTGGATATGATAGGCGCGATTTGCCGGCCGCCATTGGCCCGCATTCTCACTTATTTTCCAGGTCCAGGCCATACAGCCGGCCAACGCTCCCCCGAGCCGCCGGTTTCTGAGCTTTTCCAACACAGTTAGTGGAGAGATCACCTTGGTAGAGTACGTAGTTTCCCTCGATAAGCTCGGCAAACACGATGTTGAGCATGTGGGGGGCAAGAACGCATCCCTGGGCGAGATGATCAGTAACCTGGCCGGTGCCGGTGTTTCGGTCCCCGGCGGCTTCGCCACCACGGCGCAAGCCTATCGCGACTTCCTGGAACTGAGCGGTCTGAACGATCAGATCCACAAGGCCCTCGATGCGCTGGACGTCGATGACGTCAATGCCTTGGCCAAGACCGGCGCCCAGATCCGCCAATGGATCATGGAAGCCGAATTCCCTGAAAAACTGAACACCGAGATCCGCACCGCGTTCGCCGCGCTGTCGGCCGGCAATCCTGACGTCGCCGTGGCCGTGCGTTCCTCCGCCACCGCCGAAGACTTGCCGGACGCTTCGTTCGCCGGTCAGCAGGAAACCTTCCTGAACATCCGTGGCGTGGAAAACGTCATCCGCGCGGCCAAGGAAGTGTTCGCTTCCCTGTTCAACGACCGTGCCATTTCCTACCGCGTGCACCAGGGCTTCGACCACAAACTGGTCGCCCTGTCCGCTGGCGTGCAGCGCATGGTGCGTTCGGAAACCGGTACTGCCGGCGTGATGTTCACCCTCGATACCGAATCCGGCTTCCGTGACGTGGTGTTCATCACCGGCGCCTACGGCCTGGGCGAAACCGTCGTACAAGGCGCGGTGAACCCGGACGAATTCTATGTCCACAAGGGCACGCTGGCAGCCGGTCGCCCGGCGATCCTGCGTCGCAACCTGGGCAGCAAGGCCATCAAGATGATCTACGGCGACGAGGCCAAGGCCGGTCGTTCCGTGAAAACCGTTGATGTCGACAAGGCCGAACGCGCGCGTTTCTGCCTGACCGACGCTGAAGTCAGCGAGCTGGCCAAGCAGGCGATGATCATCGAGAAGCACTATGGCTGCCCGATGGACATCGAGTGGGCCAAAGACGGTGACGACGGCAAGCTGTACATCGTGCAGGCCCGTCCGGAAACCGTGAAGAGCCGCACCCAGGCCAACGTCATGGAACGTTACCTGTTGAAAGAAACCGGCACCGTGCTGGTGGAAGGCCGTGCCATTGGCCAGCGCATCGGCGCCGGCAAGGTGCGGATCATCAAGGACGTCTCCGAGATGGACAAGGTTCAGCCGGGCGACGTACTGGTCTCCGACATGACCGACCCGGACTGGGAACCGGTCATGAAGCGCGCCAGCGCCATCGTCACCAACCGTGGCGGCCGTACCTGCCACGCGGCGATCATTGCTCGTGAGCTGGGTATTCCTGCTGTTGTCGGTTGCGGCAACGCCACCCAACTGCTGAAGGATGGCCAGGGCGTGACCGTGTCCTGTGCCGAAGGCGACACCGGTTACATCTTCGAAGGCGAACTGGGTTTCGACATCAAGAAGAACTCCGTCGACGCCATGCCGGAGCTGCCGTTCAAGATCATGATGAACGTCGGCAACCCGGACCGCGCCTTCGACTTCGCGCAACTGCCGAACGCCGGTGTGGGCCTGGCCCGTCTGGAATTCATCATCAACCGCATGATCGGTGTTCACCCGAAAGCGCTGTTGAACTACGACGGCCTGCCACAGGACATCAAGGAAAGCGTCGACAAGCGCATCGCCGGTTACGACGATCCGGTCGGCTTCTATGTCGAGAAGCTGGTTGAAGGCATCAGCACCCTGGCCGCTGCGTTCGCACCGAAGAAGGTCATCGTGCGTCTGTCGGACTTCAAGTCCAACGAGTACGCCAACCTGATCGGCGGCAAACTCTACGAGCCGGAAGAAGAAAACCCGATGCTGGGCTTCCGTGGCGCGTCGCGTTACATCAGCGAATCGTTCCGTGACTGCTTCGAACTCGAGTGCCGTGCGCTGAAACGCGTACGCAACGAGATGGGCCTGACCAACGTCGAAATCATGGTGCCGTTCGTCCGTACCCTCGGCGAAGCCAGCCAGGTTGTGGATCTGCTGGCCGAGAATGGCCTCAAGCGTGGCGAAAACGGTCTGCGCGTGATCATGATGTGCGAACTGCCATCCAACGCGATCCTGGCTGAAGAGTTCCTCGAATTCTTCGACGGTTTCTCGATCGGCTCCAACGACCTGACTCAGCTGACACTGGGTCTGGACCGTGACTCCGGGATCATTGCGCACCTGTTCGACGAGCGTAATCCGGCGGTCAAGAAGCTGTTGGCCAACGCGATTGCTGCGTGCAACAAGGCCGGCAAGTACATCGGCATCTGCGGTCAGGGTCCTTCGGACCACCCTGACCTGGCCAAGTGGCTGATGGAGCAGGGCATCGAAAGCGTGTCGCTGAACCCGGACACCGTGCTGGAAACCTGGTTCTTCCTTGCCGAAGGCCAGGCGGCGGAATAAGCCGTGAATGAAGCTCCGGCCCGTTGAACCGGGTCGGGGCTTTAAGATTGAAGTAGGGCGAGCTCTCCGGATGCCGCCCTTTTTTGTGCAAGAGCATTATGCAAAGCAGCAGCAACCTATTTCCTGTCGCCCTGATCAGCGCCGAACGACGCGGTGATCTGAGCGAAGACGTTTACCGTTTGAAACCGGGCAACAGCCCTGACTGGTCCGTGGAAATCGCGGTGACCCGTCTCGGCATGGCGGATGAGCCGGCGTCGCGCGGCGTGCCGGTGATCTTGCTGCACGGCAGTTTCTCCAACCGGCGCTTCTGGTTTTCGCCGAAGGGCCTGGGCCTGGGCGCGTATTTGACGCGGCTGGGCTTCGATGTGTGGATCCCGGAAATGCGCGGTCACGGTCTGTCCCAGCGCAACGAGGACTACCGCCGCAACCGCGTCGCCGACTATGCCCGTTACGATCTGCCGGCCATCGCCGCGTTCGTCCGGGAGCAGAGCGGGCAGATTCCGCACTGGATCGGCCACTCGCTGGGTGGCATCACGTTGGCGGCCGCGCTGGGCGGCGAATACCTAGGTGAGCCGGCGGTGGCCTCGGCGGCGTTTTTCGGCACCCAGGTCAGCCGCACGTACTGGCCGCTGAAAATTCCGCCGGTGGAGTGGAGCGGGCGCTTCATTCTCAAGCGTTTTGCCCAATTGTCTGGTTCGCGGCTCAAGCGCGGCCCCGAGGACGAGCCGATCGGCCTGGCGCTGGAAAGCATGCGCTGGTATGGACTGTTCGGCCGTTTCGGCGACAAGGACAAGGATTGGTGGGCGGGCCTTGCCGATGTGCAGGTGCCGGTGCTGGCAGTGAGCGCGGCGGGCGATCATCAGGATCCGGCCTGGGCGTGCCAGAAACTGTTCGAACAGATCGGCTCCGAGCACAAGCAGTTCATCAACCTGGGCCGTGAACAGGGTTTCAACGATCAGTTCGGGCATGTCGAGATGCTGGTCAGCAAGGCAGCGCAGGCTGAGGTCTGGCCGCTGGTGGCGCGTTGGCTGGCGGATCAGCACACGCCATTGCTTGGCGAGAAGCCGGATCTGGCGGCAGCGGTCTGAACGCGGCGCCCTGAAAAGGGCATTTCGTTCGAGTCGGCTTGCGGCTAAGATATGACGCATTGGACGGTTCTGGTCATATTTAGTGACTGTTTCGCTATTACGTTTCAGCTTGTGTTCAGGTTCGTTCAGCGACCATGACATGGGCTAAGGTAAACAACGACCGCCGGGACTCGTTTCAAAAGAGTGCGACATCCTTGATCGTCTTCCTTGTTACAGGAGTTATTCGATGAACCATTACCTTACGCCTGACCTGTGCGACGCCTATCCGGAGCTGGTTCAGGTGCTGGACCCGATGTTCAGCAATTTCGGCGGCCGTGATTCGTTCGGCGGCGAGATCGTGACCATCAAGTGCTTCGAAGACAACTCGCTGGTCAAGGAACAGGTCGAGCTCAAGGGTAATGGCAAGGTGCTGGTGGTGGACGGTGGCGGTTCCCTGCGCCGTGCGCTGCTGGGCGACATGCTCGCCGAGAAAGCCTCGAAAAACGGTTGGGAAGGGCTGGTCATCTACGGCTGCATTCGTGATGTGGACGTCATCGCCCAGACCGATCTTGGCGTGCAGGCCCTGGCCAGCCACCCGATGAAAACCGACAAGCGCGGTATCGGCGACCTCAACGTGCCGGTGACGTTTGCGGGTGTCACTTTCCATCCCGGCCAGTACATCTATGCGGACAACAATGGCGTGATCATCTCGCCAAGTCCGCTGAAAATGCCTGAATAAATCGCGGTAACCACAGGGGTGAGGATGTTCGAGGAAGAAAACGCGCAATGGGGGCTGGTGCATGCCCTGGTGCTGGACGGTAAAGGCGGTGCGCGTTCGATAGCCCGAACTGATCTCGACGATCTGCAGCTGCAGGCTCATGAAAGCTTGTGGCTGCATTGGGATCGCAGTCACCCGCAGACCCAGACCTGGCTGCGCAAATCCAGTGGGCTCAACGAGTTCACCTGCGATCTGCTGCTGGAAGAAAACACCCGACCACGCCTGTTGCCGCTGCCGGATTCCGAGCTGCTGTTGTTTTTGCGCGGGGTCAACCTCAACCCGGGTGCCGAGCCGGAAGACATGGTGTCGGTGCGGATTTTCGCTTCGGCCCAGCGGGTGATTTCCCTGCGTTTGCGTCCATTGCGCGCCACCGATGAGTTGCTGGTGATGCTGGGCGAGGGCAAGGGGCCGAAAACCTCGTCCGAACTGATGCTCTATCTGGCGCAATTCCTCACCAACAAGGTGCAGGATCTGGTGACTTGCCTCTCCGAAGTGGTCGATGAAGAGGAAGAAAAACTGGATGCCGACGAACGGTATACCCCCGAGCATGGTGCCATTTTGCACATCCGTCGCCGGGCTGCCGGGCTGAAGCGTTTTCTGGCACCGCAGCGGGATATTTTCGGACAGCTGACGCGGATAAAACTGCCGTGGTTCGTCGATGACGATGCCGACTACTGGAACGAATTGAACAACAGCCTGACCCGTTATCTCGAAGAGCTCGAATTGACCCGAGAGCGCGTGGGGCTTGTGCTGGAGGCTGAAGACCGGCGCTTGAGCGTGCACATGAATCGCACGATGTACCGCTTCGGGATCATCACCTGCATCTTTTTGCCGATGAGTTTTATTACCGGTCTGCTGGGCATCAATGTCGGCGGCATTCCGTTCTCGAGCAGCCCTTATGGTTTCCTGATCGCCTGTCTGACGGTGCTCGCCCTGGCGTTCGGACAATGGTGGTTGTTTCGCCGTTTGCGCTGGGTATGAAGATGCGCCATGTGACCCGACCAAATTTGCCCGCGTCTTTCACAGACATCACGAGAGGTGCGTATGCACGATCCGTTTGAACAGTCTTTGCGCGACATGCTCAACGCCTCGCCGTCCGGTCGCGACGACGATGCCTGCCTGGGCCGCGTACTCAAAACCGCCAACCGCCAGGTTGGCGCCGGCGATCTGTTCAGCCTGCTGGGCCGCTGGCTGCCCGCGCTGATGATCGCCCTGAATAACGGCTCGGCCCATGTCGCGCCGGTCTCCCGTCTCCGTAAACCTACCGCTCGCACTGCTGATAAGGCTGATTGAATATGGAACTTGATCTCTGGACTCAGAGCCTCGTCACTGCAATGACTGCGTTGTGGACCAAAGTCGCTAACTTCATTCCGAACCTGTTCGGCGCACTGGTTGTGCTGCTGTTGGGTTTTGTCGTCGCCAAGCTGCTGGACACCTTGCTGTCCAAATTGCTGGCCAAACTGGGCCTCGATCGCCTGATGGGCGGCACCGGCCTGACCAAATTGATGTCCCGTGCGGGGCTGCAAGTGCCGATCTCGACGTTGATCGGCAAAATCGTGTATTGGTTCGTTCTGCTGATTTTTCTTGTTTCGGCAGCAGAATCCCTTGGACTTGAGCGAGTTTCAGCTACGCTTGACATGCTCGCGCTGTATTTGCCAAAAGTGTTCGGCGCGGCGCTGGTGTTGCTGGTGGGTGTCCTTCTTGCGCAACTGGCCAATGGCCTGGTTCGCGGGGCGGCAGAAGGCGTAGGCCTGGACTACGCTTCAGGACTTGGGCGAATTGCCCAGGGCCTGGTGATCATCATCAGCATTTCGGTCGCGATCAGTCAGCTGGAGGTCAAGACCGACCTGCTGAACCATGTGATCGTTATCGTATTGATTACCGTTGGTCTGGCGGTTGCGCTGGCCATGGGTTTGGGAAGCCGGGAAATTGCCGGTCAGATTCTTGCGGGAATCTATGTGCGTGAGTTGTATCAGGTTGGGCAACAAGTGCGTATTGGCGAGGTCGAAGGCCAGATCGAAGAGATCGGCACGGTTAAGACCACATTGCTGACCGATGAGGGTGAGCTAGTCTCTCTCTCCAATCGGATCCTGCTGGAGCAGCATGTGAGTAGCCGCTAACCCGGCAAACCCTGCTAATGTATGCCGCCGCAAAATGCCAGCTGTCGCTGGCTGCGGTGGACATTGACCTGACTGTCGGCACGACTTGTTTTGAATAAAGCCCAAACGCTATCCACGCGCTACGACCCCCGCGAGCTCTCTGATGAGGAGTTGGTCGCGCGCTCGCATACCGAGCTTTTTCACGTGACGCGCGCGTATGAAGAATTGATGCGGCGTTACCAGCGGACATTATTTAACGTTTGTGCGCGATATCTCGGGAACGATCGCGACGCGGACGATGTCTGTCAGGAGGTGATGTTGAAGGTGCTGTACGGCCTGAAGAACTTCGAGGGGAAATCGAAGTTCAAGACATGGCTATATAGCATCACGTACAACGAATGCATCACACAGTATCGGAAGGAACGGCGAAAGCGTCGCTTGATGGACGCACTGAGTCTTGACCCCCTCGAGGAAGCGTCCGAAGAAAAGGCGCCGAAACCCGAGGAGAAGGGCGGACTGGATCGCTGGCTGGTGTATGTGAACCCGATTGACCGGGAAATTCTGGTGCTACGATTTGTCGCAGAGCTGGAGTTCCAGGAGATCGCAGACATCATGCACATGGGTTTGAGTGCGACAAAAATGCGTTACAAACGCGCTCTTGATAAATTGCGTGAGAAATTTGCAGGCATTGCTGAAACTTAGTTCGGCGCAAATATCTCTTACGTGTAGGCAAGTTCTGATAGACTTGCCGCCGAGTTGTCCCCCGGTTTGCGGGACTGCTTCACAATCACCAGATGGGGATTTAACGGATGAAACTGAAAAACACCTTGGGCTTGGCCATTGGTTCTTTGATTGCCGCCACTTCTTTCGGCGCTCTGGCACAAGGCCAAGGCGCAGTTGAAATCGAAGGCTTCGCAAAGAAAGAACAATTCGACAGCGCTCGTAACTTCAAGAACAACGGCAACCTGTTCGGCGGCTCGGTCGGTTACTTCCTGACCGACGACGTTGAACTGCGTCTGGGCTACGACGAAGTGCACAACGTGCGTTCCGACGACGGTCGTAACATCAAGGGCGCCAACACCGCTCTGGATGCTCTGTACCACTTCAACAACCCAGGCGACATGCTGCGTCCATACGTCTCGGCTGGTTTCTCCGATCAGAGCATCGGTCAGAACGGCACTGGCGGTCGTAACCGCTCTACCTTCGCCAACGTTGGCGGCGGTGCCAAGCTGTACTTCACCGAGAACTTCTACGCCCGTGCTGGCGTTGAAGCTCAATACAACATCGACCAGGGCGACACCGAGTGGGCTCCTAGCGTCGGTATCGGTGTGAACTTCGGTGGCGGCTCCAAGCCAGCTGCTGCTCCAGTTCCAGCTCCGGCTGAAGTCTGCTCCGACAGCGACAACGACGGCGTTTGCGACAACGTTGACAAGTGCCCGGACACCCCAGCCAACGTAACTGTTGACGCTGATGGCTGCCCAGCAGTTGCTGAAGTTGTTCGTGTTGAGCTGGACGTGAAGTTTGACTTCGACAAGTCGGTTGTTAAGCCAAACAGCTACGGCGACATCAAAAACCTGGCTGACTTCATGAAGCAGTACCCATCGACTCGCACCACTGTTGAAGGTCACACTGACTCCGTCGGTCCTGACGCTTACAACCAGAAACTGTCCGAGCGTCGTGCAAACGCCGTTAAGCAAGTTCTGACCAACCAGTACGGTGTTGAATCGTCCCGCGTTGACTCTGTTGGCTACGGCGAAACCCGTCCAGTTGCTGACAACAAAACTGAAGCTGGCCGTGCTGTTAACCGTCGCGTAGAAGCGCAGGTTGAAGCTCAAGCTAAGTAATTAGCTGCCGCTCCGAGAAAAGCCCGGCTTAGGCCGGGCTTTTCTTTGCCTGCGATTTGGTGAAACCGGGATTGTCAGGCCAGGCGATCAGCTGGCCAGCTAATCGAGTCGAACTGGGTCACAGCCGCGGCGACGGCACCTATGACCAGAATCGCAGGACTCTTGAGCTGGAAACCAAGGGCATCGTCTTCCATGGCTGTCAGCTTGCTGCGACATTCGCGCTGCTCTGGCAACGAGGCATTCTCGATCATCGCCACCGGCGTATCCGCTGCCATACCGCCCGCCAGCAGTTGCTCGCGAATCTCGCCGAGCTTCGCCACTCCCATGTAAATCACCAGCGTCGTCCCGCCTTGCGCCAGCGCCCGCCAGTTCAACTGACTGTCGTCCTGGGTATGAGCCGTGACCAGCGTCACGCCCCGGGCCACGCCGCGTAACGTCAGCGGAATATCACACTGGGTCGCGCCGGCCAGTCCGGCGGTGATGCCATTGACCAGCTCCACATCGACCCCGCGCTCGCGCAACCACTGAGCTTCCTCACCCCCACGCCCGAAAATGCACGGATCGCCGCCCTTGAGCCGCACTACGCATTTGCCCTGACGCGCATAACGCAGCATCAGCCGATGGATGAACGCCTGGGGCGTCGAGCGGCAGCCGCCGCGTTTGCCGACCGCGATAATCCGCGCAGCAGGGCAGTGCTCAAGTACCGCCTCATTGACCAGATCGTCGATCAGCACCACCTCGGCTTCGCGCAAGGCACGCACTGCTTTGAGCGTCAGCAGTTCAGGATCACCGGGGCCCGCGCCCACCAGCCAGACTTTCGCGTTCATGGTGTTTTCCTCTTCAGATGACGGCGACCGGACGCACTTCGGCGGCCAGCAAACGCTTGATTTCCGGGACGCAGGAGCCGCATTGCGTCCCGCACCCCAACTTGTTTTTCAAACCCTGCAGATCCAGACCTTCACGGATACCGGCGCAGACCGCGCTGTGGCTGACGTTCTTGCAGTTGCACAAGGTTTTGTCCGCCACAACCTGCGCGCCGGTATTGCCCGGCGGCGCACTCATCGGTGCCAGCAGCCAGCGCCGCAGTTGTTCGTCGGCACGACCCTCCAGCCACAGGCCTTGCAACCAGTGTTGGGCAAGGGTTTCACCGGCCAGACGGATCGCGGTGATTCGTCCGTTTTCAATCCGTACCCGTTTGCCGATGGCGCGGCGAGGATCGTCATAGGCCAGCACCGGCCCGTCGATCAGGGCCAGGCACTGGTCGATTTCACGCAGCAATTGCGGCTCCGGCGCCACGGCGCTGGCTGCGCGTATCAGCAGCGCAGGCCGTTCACGTCCGACAAGGCTGAGACTTGCGTAGGAAAACGCCTCACAGAGCGGTCGAAGCGCCTCGAAATGCCGTTGAACATCGCCCTCGATCAGTGCGAACAGTTGCCAGGGCAAATTCACCGGTTCCAGCCGTACACCGCTGTGCTTGAGTTCCGGCTGTTTCGACAAAGGATCGAAGGCGGGCAGGGTCAAGCTATTCACGCCGCCCTTGAGGAAACGATCGCCCCAGTGCATCGGCAGGAACGCCTGGCCCGGACGCACGCTGTCATCGCTGGCGACCGCCACAATCACTGCGCCCCGACGACTTTTCAGATTCACCAGATCCCCCGGCTGCAAGCGGTGGCGGCGCACCTCGTCCGGGTGCAGGCTCAACACTGCTTCGCTGACATGACCGAATAGCTGCGCTGCGGTACCGGTGCGGCTCATACCGTGCCATTGATCACGCAGGCGGCCGGTGATCAGGGTCAGTGGAAAGCGCGCGTCGCGTTGTTCCTTGGCGGCGCGATAGGGATCGGCAACGAACTGCGCGCGCCCGTTCGGCGTAGGAAAGATTCCGTCGCCATACAGCCGGGCTGTACCTTGGCGAGCGCCAGCGGGAAAGGGCCATTGCTGTGGCCCCAGTTCATCAATCAACCCATGGCTGATCCCGGACAAATCCAGATCGCGACCCCGGGTCAGTTGTTTGTACTCATCAAACAACTGTGTCGGTTGCTCGAAGGCAAACAGGCCAGACTGCTGCGGGCGCAGACGTTTCTCCAGGCGTTGTGCGAAATCTACGGTGATCGCCCAGTCCGGTCGTGCTTCACCCGGTGCGGCAATGGCCTGGCGGACGTGGGAAATCCGCCGTTCGGAGTTGGTTACCGAGCCTTCCTTCTCGCCCCAACTGGCCGCCGGCAACAGCAGATCGGCAAACGCCGCGGTTTCGGTGGTGCGAAACGCCTCCTGCAACACCACGAACGGACAAGTCTCCAGCGCGGCGCGCACGGCGTTCTGATCCGGCATCGATTGTGCGGGGTTGGTACAGGCAATCCACAACGCCTTGATCTTGCCGTTGCGCACCTGTTCAAACAGTTCGATGGCGCTGAGACCGGTATTCTCCGGCAGCTTATCCACACCCCAATACGCCGCCACTTCGGCGCGATGCTCTGGATTGGCGACTTCACGGTGACCGGGCAACAGATTGGAAAGGCTGCCGGTTTCGCGCCCGCCCATGGCATTTGGCTGACCGGTCAAAGAGAAAGGTCCTGCACCCGGCCGGCCGATTTGCCCGGTGGCCAGGTGCAGATTGATCAGCGCACTGTTCTTCGCGCTGCCAGCGGTGGACTGGTTCAGGCCCATGCACCACAGCGACAGAAAACTCGGCGCGGTGCCGATCCATTCCGCACATTGCTGCAACTGCTCGACGCTGATTCCGCACAACTGCGACACCATGGCCGGCGTGTAATCGCGTACCAGGCTTTTCAGCTCGGCGAGCCCGTCGGTGTGCGCCTTGATGAAGTCGCGGTCGATCCAGTCTTCCCACAACAGCAGATGCAAAATCCCATGGAACAACGCGACATCGGTGCCCGGCAGAATCGCCAGATGCAGGTCCGCCAGATCGCAGGTGTCGGTGCGCCGTGGATCAATAACGACGACTTTCATCTGCGGGCGGTGGGATTTGGCTTCTTCGAGGCGGCGAAAAAGTACCGGGTGGGCGTAGGCCATGTTACTGCCGACGATCACCACGCAATCGCTCAACTCCAGGTCTTCGTAGCTGCACGGCGGTGCGTCGGCGCCGAGGCTGCGTTTGTAGCCGACCACCGCCGAAGACATGCACAGCCGCGAATTGCTGTCGATGTTGTTGGTGCCGACCAGCGCCCGTGCCAGTTTGTTGAAGGCGTAGTAATCCTCGGTCAGCAACTGCCCGGAGATGTAGAACGCCACGCTGTCCGGGCCGTGTTCGGCGATGGTGTCGGCGAACACGTTGGTGGCGTGATCCAGCGCGGTGTCCCAGTCGCAACGACTGCGCGCCAGGCCTTTGCCCAAGCGCAATTCCGGATACAACGCCCGGGCCGCCAGGTCGCCAGTCAGGTGCAGGGTCGAGCCTTTGCTGCACAGTTTGCCGAAGTTGGCCGGATGCGCCGGATCGCCGCTGACGCCGAGGATGCGCTCGCCGTCATGCTCGATCAGCACGCCGCAGCCGACCCCGCAGTAGCAGCAGGTCGAGGCGGTCGTCTGGCGGTTCATCAGACGGCGTCCCGCAGGGCCAGTTGCACACGGCCGTTCTCGACCCGGGCCGGGTGATGGTGAGCGCAACCGACGTCCGGTGCCTGGGCTTCGCCGGATTGCAGGTCGATCTGCCAGTTGTGCAGCGGGCAGGCGACACGTTTGCCGTAGATCAGGCCTTGGGACAATGGGCCGCCCTTGTGCGGGCAGCGGTCATCGAGTGCGAAAACTTCGTCGTCGCTTGTGCGAAAGATCGCAATGTCACCTTTGGGCCCGGCAATGATCCGCGAACCGAGGGCATTGATCTCTTCCAGGGCACAGATATCGAGCCAGTTCATGCCGGCACCTCCAGGTTTTTAACGGGGATCACGTCGAATTCTTTCTTCAGTTGTGGCTGGGCGAGGCGCTCTTTCCACGGATCCTGTTCGAACGACAGGGAGAATTGCAGGCGCTCGTTCAGGGCCTTGCGGCGCTCGGGATCTTCCAGCACGGCTTTTTTGATGTGCTCCATGCCGACCCGTTGCAGGTAGTGCACGGTACGTTCGAGGTAGAAGGCTTCCTCACGGTACAACTGCAGGAACGCGCCGTTGTACTCGCGCACCTCCTCGGCGGTCTTGAGCTTGACGAAGAACTCGGCGACTTCGGTCTTGATCCCGCCGTTGCCGCCGATGTACATCTCCCAGCCGGAATCGACGCCGATGATTCCTACGTCCTTGATCCCCGCTTCCGAACAGTTGCGTGGGCATCCGGAGACCGCCAGTTTCACTTTGTGCGGCGACCACATGTTGAACAGATCGTGCTCGAGGTCGATGCCCAACTGGGTCGAATTCTGCGTGCCGAAGCGGCAGAACTCGCTGCCGACGCAGGTTTTCACGGTGCGGATCGATTTGCCGTAGGCGTGGCCGGACGGCATGTCGAGGTCTTTCCACACACCGGGCAGATCCTGTTTCTTGATCCCCAGCAGGTCGATGCGCTGGCCGCCGGTGACCTTGACCATCGGCACCTGATATTTGTCCGCCACGTCGGCGATACGCCGCAGTTCCGACGGGTTGGTCACGCCGCCCCACATCCGTGGCACCACCGAATAAGTGCCGTCCTTCTGAATGTTGGCGTGGGCCCGTTCGTTGATCAGGCGCGACTGCGGATCGTCCTTGGCTTCGCCGGGCCAGGTGGAAATCAGGTAATAGTTGAGGGCCGGGCGGCAGGTAGCGCAGCCGTTCGGGGTGCGCCAGTTGAGGTAGCTCATGGTGCCGGCGATGGTCAGCAAATGCTGTTCGCGAATCGCCTGGCGAATCTGGCCGTGGTTGAGGTCGCTGCAACCGCAGATGGCTTTTTCGCTTTTCGGTTTGACGTCCGCCGCGCCGCCGACGGTGTTGATCAGGATCTGCTCGACCAGCCCGGCGCAGGAGCCGCAGGAGCTGGCAGCCTTGGTGTGTTTCTTCACTTCGTCGACGCTGAACAGGCCATGTTCCTGAATGGCCTTGACGATGGTGCCCTTGCACACGCCGTTGCAGCCGCAGACTTCGGCGTTGTCGGCCATGCTCATGGCTTTGTCCTGGCCCTGATGTCCTACATCGCCAAGTGCATTTTCTCCAAACATCAGGTGATCGCGGATCTCGCCGATGGCGTGATTCTCACGAATCTGCCGGAAATACCAACCGCCATCTGCCGTATCGCCGTACAGACAGGCGCCGACCAGCACGTCATCCTTGATCACCAGTTTTTTGTACACACCGCCGATCGGGTCGGAGAGGGTGATGGTTTCGGTGCCTTCGCCGCCCATGAAGTCGCCAGCGGAAAACAGATCAATGCCGGTGACTTTCAATTTGGTCGACGTCACCGAGCCCTGATAACGGGCGAAGCCCAGTTGCGCCAGGTGGTTGGCGCAGACCTTGGCCTGTTCGAACAGCGGCGCCACCAGGCCGTAGGCGATGCCACGATGGCTGGCGCACTCACCGATGGCATAGATGCGCGGGTCGTAGGTTTGCAGGGTGTCGTTGACCAGGATCCCGCGATTGCACGGGATACCGGCCTTTTCTGCCAGTTCAGTGTTGGGGCGGATCCCGGCGGCCATGACCACCAGATCGGCGGGGATGATGTCGCCGTTCCTGAATTGCACCGAGCCGACGCGACCATTGCCGGCGTCATGCAGGGCCTGGGTCTGTTCGCACAGGCGAAAGTGCAGGCCACGGGATTCGAGGGCGGTTTGCAGGAGTTGGCCGCTGGTCTTGTCCAGTTGCCGCTCCAGCAGCCACTCACCGAGGTGCACCACGGTGACGTGCATGCCGCGCAGCATCAGGCCGTTGGCGGCCTCGAGGCCGAGCAGGCCGCCGCCGATCACCACGGCGTGCTTGTGAGTTTTTGCGGTGTCGATCATGGCCTGGGTGTCGGCGATGTCGCGGTAGCCGATCACACCCTGCAAGGTGTTGCCGGGGATCGGCAGGATGAACGGGGTCGAGCCGGTGGCGATCAGCAAGCGGTCGTACTCGGCCTCGGTGCCGTCCTCGGCGATCACCCGGCGTTTGACCCGGTCGATCTCCACCACTTTGCGGTTGAGCAGCAGTTTGATGTTGTTTTCCAGGTACCAGTCGAGGTCGTTGAGCACGATTTCTTCGAAGGTTTGTTCGCCGGCCAGTACCGGCGACAACAGGATGCGGTTGTAGTTGGTGTGCGGTTCGGCGCCGAAGACCGTGATGTCGTACAGCTCGTTGCTCAGCTTGAGCAGTTCTTCCAGGGTGCGGACCCCGGCCATGCCATTGCCGATCATCACCAGTTTGAGTTTTTTCATCAGGTTCTCCGGGAGCATCGGGCTTGCCTCTTGTGGGCAGTCAGGCCTTGCTCGACAAAAATGGCGCAAACAAAAAAGGCGTCCCGCCAGTTACCTAGCGAGGACGCCTTTGTCCTTGTCCCGTTCTCTCGGGAAGCCTGGCCTTCGTCGTTGAAGGTCGGGCTTTATGTCAGTTGGAAACGTTAATGCAGTGGTTGTGCCAAGTTGCGCTGAGCCGCGATTTCACTGGGGTAATGCTGGAAATGGCCAGATGTTCGATGTGGTTTTTGCACTGAATGGAAGCGGCACGCCCGTTAATGGAGCGCCACATCAGCCATGAAACAACAGGAACAGCAGGACCAGATTGCCCAGCAGTGCCAGTAACGCCAGTGTCCGCCAGACCTTCAACGGCTCACGTTCCAGCAAGGGACGAGGGCGCACACTCAGGCTGCGGCGCTCACCTTGCTCCAGAATCAGCAGCCATTCCTCGGCGGTTTCATAGCGTTGCAAAGGATCGGCCGCCACACCGTGTTCCAGACACTGCGCCAGCCACTCCGGCAGATCCGGGCGATAACGCCCGGCACTCACCGGCACCCCGAAACGCGGGCGCTGGAACGCTTCGATCTCGCCGTAGGGAAAATGCCCGGTGAGCAAGAAATACAAGGTCACGCCCACCGCATACAGATCCTGTTGTGCGCTGGGTACTGCGCTTTGAAAGGCTTCCGGTGCGATGTAGCTCGGGGTTCCGGGCAAGGTCGACGGTGCGTCCTGCGACAGACCGGGACAATACGCCAGACCGAAATCCAGCAGGCGCAACTCGCCGTCGTCCCCCAGGTGCAGGTTTTCCGGTTTGATGTCGCGGTGCAGGATCTGCCGTCGATGCAACAGGCCGACAGCCCGCAGCAGGCGTTCGGCCAGATCCTGCCACTGAGCCAGTGGCAGCGGGCCGCTTTGTGCGAACAACTGCGCCAGGGTCGTCCCTGAATATTCACGCATCACGTAGTACAAATGCTGACGCTGGCCGGCGCTATGGACTTCAGGAAAGTGCCGCCCGGCGACGCGTTTGAGAAACCATTCCTCCGCCAGCAAGGCCTGACCGGCCTGAGCATCGTCTGCCAGTTGTGCAGGCAACGTCTTCAACAGCCACGCCTGGCCCTGACCATCGAGCACGCGATACAGCAACGATTGCTGGCTCCGGCTTATAACCTCTTGAACCCGCCAGCCTTCAAAGTCCTGACCCGGTTTCAGCGGCGGGGGCAGCGGCCACTGCTGCAAATGGATCAGCGCGTCGCCGAGGCTGGCCTCGCCGACGGCATCCACTCGCACCAACAGCGCGCTGGCGTTGTCCTGACTGCCGGCCAGATGCGCGGCGTTGACCAACGTTAGCGCGGCACTGTTCAGATCCGGTTGATCGCGCAGGATTCCGGCGATGGCGGTATCGCCGAGCGCCGCCCACACGCCATCACTGAGCAGCACGAAACATTCGCCGTCACGCAGTTCGCCATCGAGAAAATCCAGCACCAGATGCTGATCCAGTCCCAGTGCCCGCTTGAGCACATGCTGCATGCCCGGTTGATCCCAGACGTGATCTTCGCTGATCCGCTGCAAGGTCTCGGCGTGCCAGCGATAGACCCGGCAATCGCCTACGTGGGCCAAGGTAAATCGCCGGCCGCGCAGTACCAGCGCACTGACCGTGGTGAGCAACGGCTGTCCGCCACCGTTGGCCTGCAACCAGCGGTTTTGTGCGAGCAGCAGACGATCGAGGGCCTGGGCCACGCTCCAGGTTTCCGGGGTAGCGTAGTAGTCCAGCGCCAGCGCCTGCAAGGTCGAACGCGCGGCCAGCCCGCCATCGGCGCACTGGCTGACGCCGTCGGCGATGGCGAACAGGAAACCCTTGCTGGCAGCCAGCGCCGGGGCGGGGGTCACCAGGCGCAAAGCGTCCTGATTTTCCGCGCGGGGGCCGGTGGCGCTGGCTTCGGCAAAGCTCAGTTGCAGAGCCATTCGGGCTTCAGACCCGGGCAGCGGTCACGGCCGCCGAACCCCAAGTGGTTCTCCAGCGACGTTTGACCCCGTGCAGGCCGAACCACGCCAGCACGCCAAGGCTGGCGAACAACCACAGCGCCAGCTGATAGCTGCCGGTGCTCTGTTTGATCGCGCCCATGCCTGCCGCCAGGGCAAAACCGCCAATGCCGCCGGCCATGCCGATCAGCCCGGTCATCACGCCGATTTCGCGACGGAAACGTTGCGGTACCAGTTGGAACACCGCGCCATTACCCGCGCCGAGACCGAGCATGGTGCAGACGAAAAGTGCCAGCGCCGCGTAGGAACTTGGCAGGTTGAAGCCGACCGCCGCGATGCAGACGGCGGCTACCGTGTACATCGCCAGCAGGGTGCGGATACCGCCGAACCGGTCCGCCAGCGCGCCACCCAGCGGACGCATCAGGCTGCCACCGAACACGCAGGCCGCGGTGTAGTAACCGGCGGTCACCGGGCTCAAACCGTATTGATCGTTGAAGTAGCCGGGCAGGGCGCTGGCCAGGCCGATGAAGCCGCCGAAGGTGACGCTGTAGAAAAACATGAACCACCAGCTGTCGCGATCGCCCAGGGCCTTGAAGTAGTCGGCCATGGACTTGGCTTTCGGCCGCTCCGGCGCGTTTTTCGCCAGCCAGGCGAACAGCACCAGGGTCAGGATCAGCGGAATCAGGGCGAAACCGAACACATTGCTCCAGCCGAACGCCGCCGCCAGCACCGGGGCGATCAGTGCCGCGAACACAGTCCCGGAATTGCCGGCCCCGGCGATGCCCATCGCCTTGCCCTGATGCTCTGGCGGATACCACTGCGAGGCCAGCGGCAGGGCCACGGCGAACGAGGCGCCGGCCATGCCGAGGAACAAACCGAGCAGCAGGGCCTGTTCGTAACTGTGGATGCCAAGCTTCCAGGCGCCGAACAGTGCGCAGATCACGATCACCTGGCCGATCAGCCCGGCGGTTTTCGGCGACAGGCGATCGGCGAGCATGCCCATCGCAAAGCGCAGCACCGCGCCGGCCAGAATCGGCGTGGCCACCACGAGGCCGCGCTGTTGGGTGGTCAGGTGCAGGTCGGCGGCAATCTGCACCGCCAGCGGGCCGAGCAGGTACCAGACCATGAAGCTCAGGTCGAAATACAAGAAGGCCGCGAACAGGGTCGGGGTGTGGCCGGATTTCCAGAAGCTTTTATTCATCGCGCACCTCAGCTGTTAAGAATCTCGAGAAGGAGTCACAAGCCAGCAAGTGGAGCGCCGCCACGGCCGCACCACCGGCCCCGGGCTGTGGGGCCAAAACGCAAAAACGCCGCTACCCGGATCGCCGAAAGGGGCGAAGAAGGTGAGCGACGTCTTTGTCGTAGGTGGGGCAACCGCCGTTGGTTACCTGTAGGGATTGCTTAGCGAGATTTGTGCCAAGTCAAAATCAAAAGCCCCTCACCCTAGCCCTCTCCCGGAGGGAGAGGGGACTGATCGGGGGATATTCGAGAGATACGCCGACGTGAACGATCGGCTTTGAATCCATAATCGACTGGGTTTTTCAGGTCGATGTATGACGCAAGACACTGCGGTCGGTTCCCTCTCCCTCCGGGCGGTCCGACGTTTCGGGAGGGTTAGGGTGAGGGGCTTTTCAGCCGAGCAACTCGCTCATGGCAATGATCTGCTCCGCCACCTGAATCAGTTTCTGCTGGCGGCTCATGGCCTGGCGGCGCATCAGGGTGTAGGCCTCTTCTTCGTTGCAGTCCTTCATTTCCATCAACAGGCCCTTGGCCAGTTCGATTCGTTTGCGCTCGGCCAGTTGCTGGTCGCGGGCCTGAAGCTGGGCGCGCAAGGCCTGATCGCTCTCGAAGCGGGCCATGGCCACGTCGAGAATCGGCTGCAGGCGTTGTGCGTGAATGCCTTCGACGATGTAGGCACTGACCCCGGACTTGATCGCCTGACGCATCACGCCGGGGTCATGTTCGTCGGTGAACATCACGATCGGCCGTGGCTGGTCGCGGCTGACCAGCACCACTTGCTCCATCACATCGCGGCTCGGTGACTCGGTATCGATCAGGATCACGTCCGGACGCACCGTTTCGACGCGCGCCGGCAGGTCGATGGTCAGACCCGACTCGTCGATCACCTCGAAACCGGCCTCGGTCAGCGCGGCTTTCAGGCGTCCGACTTTTTTCGCGGTGTCGTTGATCAGCAGAATGCGCAGCATGTTCGCGGTCTCCTGTCAGCGTTGGGCGAAAAGGGGCGCGCTGTCGCTCAGCGCGTGGAGCTTGAAGCTTCGGGCGTAGGCGGCCGGGTCGCTGCCGTCCCAGATTTTGCCGTCGATCAACTGGCTGCTGCGCATGTCCTTGCCCCAGGCTGCGACGCCCACAGCAGTCGCCGCGTCGCGATAGATCTCCAGTTGCTGCACCTGACGGGCGACGGCGAGGTAATCCGGGTCATCGCGCAGCAAACCCCAACGGCGGAACTGGGTCATGAACCACATGCCATCCGACAGGTACGGCAGATTCACCGCGCCATCGCCGTGAAAGCGCAGGGCGTGCGGATCCTGCCAGCGATTGCCGAGGCCATCGTCGTAGTTGCCGAAAAAGCGCGGTTCGATGCAGGACACCGGGGCGTCGAGGTACTCGCTGGCGCTGAGAAGTTGCGCGGTGCTGCGGCGGTTTTCCGGGCTTTCTTCGATAAAACGGCTGGCTTCGAGGACCGCCATCACCAGCGCGCGGGCGGTGTTGGGGTATTGCTCGACGAAGGCGCGGGTGCAGCCGAGGACTTTTTCCGGGTGATCGGGCCAGATGGTCTGGCTGGTCGCCAGCGTGAAACCGAGATCCTGCTGCACGGCGCTGGCCGCCCACGGCTCGCCAACGCAGAGGCCATCAATACGCCCGGCCTGCAGGTGCGCGACCATTTGCGGTGGCGGCACCACCACGCTGTCGACATCCTGCAACGGATGAATGCCCTGGCTCGCCAGCCAGTAATACAGCCACATGGCATGGGTGCCGGTCGGAAAGGTCTGGGCGAAGGTCAGTTTTGCGCGGGTTTGGTGCACATGGTGGTGCAGCGCTTCAGGACCGGTCACGCCCAGGCCCTGCAAACCGTGGGACAGGTTGAGGCTCTGACCGTTCTGGTTCAGGCCCATCAGCACCGCCATGTCGGTCGGCGCGACACCGCCGATGCCCAAGTGCACCGCGTAGATCAGACCGTAAAGGCTGTGGGCGGCATCGAGTTCGCCACTGACCAGATTGTCCCGCAGGTTGGCCCAGGAACTCTGGCGCTTGAGGTTCAGGGTCAGGCCGTAAGGCTGGGCAAAGCCCTGAGTAGCCGCGACCACCAGCGAGGCGCAGTCGCTCAGGGCCATGAAGCCGAGGTTGATCGCGCTTTTTTCCGGGGCATCGCTGCCGTTGACCCAGGCCAGCGGCCCGGCGGAGGTTTGAGTCATGAAAGCCACCCTCAAAAAAAACGTCGTCCCAGGCTTTGCCCGCGCAAAACCGAGAGACGACGCCATTGTCCTTGCCTGCACGCCACCATTGGCCTGCGGGCTGATGCCGAGGAAGGTGCAAGGCATATGCCATGCGCACGGATTTACCCGTGCGCCTCGCGCGGCGGGGCGATGCCCGGCTATAATCGCCGCCTCTTTTCGCCGCCCGAGTCATAGCCGCCCATGTACACCCTGGCCCGTCAGCTGTTGTTCAAACTTTCCCCGGAAACCTCCCACGATCTGTCGCTGGATCTGATCGGCGCGGGCGGGCGTTTGGGCATCAACGGCTTGCTGTGCAAGGCCCCGGCGTCGCTGCCGGTGACCGTCATGGGCCTGGAGTTCCCGAACCCTGTCGGTCTGGCGGCCGGTCTGGACAAGAACGGCGCGGCCATCGACGGCTTCGCGCAGCTGGGGTTCGGTTTTGTCGAAATCGGCACCGTGACCCCGCGCCCGCAGCCGGGCAACCCGAAACCACGGATTTTCCGTCTGCCGGAAGCCGAGGCGATCATCAACCGCATGGGTTTCAACAACCTCGGTGTGGATAACCTGCTGGCGCGGGTGGCGGCGGCCAAATACAAGGGCGTGCTGGGGATCAACATCGGCAAGAACTTCGACACCCCGGTCGAGCGCGCGGTAGACGACTACCTGATCTGCCTGGACAAGGTCTACGCCCACGCCAGCTACGTCACGGTCAACGTCAGTTCGCCGAACACCCCGGGCCTGCGCAGCCTGCAATTTGGCGACTCACTCAAGCAATTGTTGGCGGATCTGGCCACGCGCCGCGCTGAACTGGCCCTGCGCCATGGCAAACATGTACCGCTGGCGATCAAGATCGCGCCGGACATGACCGACGAAGAAACCGCGCAGGTTGCGCAAGCACTGATCGAAACCGGGATGGACGCGGTGATTGCCACCAACACCACCCTCAGCCGCGTGGGCGTCGAAGGCATGGAACATGGTGACGAGGCGGGCGGTCTGTCCGGCGCGCCGGTGCGTGAGAAGAGCACTCACACCGTGAAAGTGCTGGCGTCCGAGCTGGGCGGCAAGCTGCCGATCATCGCGGCGGGCGGTATCACCGAAGGCAAGCATGCGGCGGAGAAGATCGCTGCCGGCGCGAGCCTGGTGCAGATCTACTCCGGCTTCATCTATAAGGGCCCGGCGCTGATCCGCGAGTCCGTGGACGCGATCGCCGCCAAGCGCTGATCGACGGAAATAAAAGGCAGGCATAAAAAAGGGCTCCTCGAAGGAGCCCCTGGGCCGTAGCCCGCCGTCCGGGAAGGACGTGCATGGTGATCAGGTTGTTACGAAATCAGATTGTCGTGTCGGAATAAGTGCCCTGTGTCAGCCGACGGCGTGAAGTTCGTTGAGTCTGTGGATTCCCGCAGTGCCGGTCATACCGTCCCAGTTGTCGCCGCGTCCTTCTCGCCAGCCGTTGATCCAGGCTTGACGTACCGACGGTAGAGTAAATGGGCAAAGCTCACGGGATTTGCCACCAACGCCATATTGATATCCGCGCAAAAATGCTCTTTCCAACGGATCACGCTTAAGTCTTCTCATAGGGTGTTTCCCTCACTTGTTGACTGTTTTTGTCGCGTCGACCTCAATTGAGGTCTGGCAGAAAAACTCTGCCGTTGGCGGCTCGCTGCCGGCGTGGCGAGCCAAGGTGTTGACGCCGTTGCGACGTCAACCTGTGTCCAGTTCTAACCAATGAGTCACATCGATGGAATGACCGTTTTGTCATAAGGACGTAACGAAAAAGATGCTATGGCCATAAGTAACCGCGTATTTATCCAGCGTCTATTGGCCAAACCCCGGTATGATCGGCCCCGCGCTGGATGATGAGGTTAATCCTTTAGTGAGAATGACCCACGTTTACGCTGGGGTACTATTCGACGAAGGGTTGCTTTGAGTCATTTTGTTGCTTCAACTTTTTTATCTGTCCCGGCATCTAAGCTCTTTTAACCCGAGCAGCGGGGATGGAACGGCACACCTTCGTGCCACGCGGGCGCTCTTGTAGAAAAGCGCCTGATTGAAAACCGGATCGGCAATGCGTTGCCGGTTCATTAGCCAAAGGCTCTGGAAAAACCATGTCCGACCGTTTCGAACTCTTCCTCACTTGCCCCAAAGGCCTTGAAGGCCTGCTCATCGAGGAAGCCGTCGGGCTTGGCCTTGAAGAGGCCCGCGAACACACCTCCGCCGTGCGTGGTATGGCGACCATGGAAACCGCTTATCGCCTGTGCCTCTGGTCGCGTCTGGCCAACCGGGTGCTGCTGGTGCTCAAGCGTTTCCCGATGAAAAACGCGGAAGACCTGTACCACGGTGTACTCGACGTCGACTGGCAGGATCACATGCTGGCCGATGGCACCCTGGCCGTGGAATTCAGCGGCCACGGTTCGGGCATCGACAACACCCACTTCGGCGCCCTGAAGGTCAAGGACGCCATCGTCGACAAACTGCGCACCCCGCAGGGCGACCGCCCAAGCATCGACAAGCTCAACCCGGATCTGCGCATTCACCTGCGCCTGGATCGCGGCGAAGCGATTCTGTCCCTCGACCTTTCCGGCCACAGCCTGCACCAGCGCGGCTATCGCTTGCAGCAGGGCGCCGCGCCGCTGAAGGAAAACCTCGCGGCCGCGATCCTGATCCGGTCCGGCTGGCCGCGCATCGCCGCCGAAGGTGGCGCGCTGGCTGACCCGATGTGCGGTGTCGGCACGTTCCTGGTCGAAGCCGGCATGATCGCCGCGGACATGGCGCCGAACCTGCGTCGCGAGCAGTGGGGCTTCACCGCCTGGCTCGGCCACGTGCCGGCGCTGTGGAAAAAGCTGCATGAAGAAGCGGTCGAGCGTGCTGCTGCCGGTCTGGCCAAGCCGCCGCTGTGGATTCGTGGTTATGAAGCCGACCCACGCCTGATTCAGCCGGGCCGCAACAACGTCGAACGCGCCGGCCTGAGCGAGTGGATCAAGATCTATCAGGGCGAAGTGGCGACCTTCGAGCCGCGTCCGGACCAGAACCAGAAAGGCCTGGTCATCTGCAACCCGCCGTACGGCGAGCGTCTGGGTGATGAAGCCAGCCTGTTGTACCTCTACCAGAATCTTGGCGAGCGTCTGCGTCAGGCCTGCCTGAACTGGGAAGCGGCGGTGTTCACCGGCGCGCCGGACCTGGGCAAGCGCATGGGCATCCGCAGCCACAAACAGTATTCGTTCTGGAACGGCGCGCTGCCGTGCAAGCTGTTGTTGATCAAAGTCCTGCCGGATCAGTTCGTCACTGGCGAGCGTCGTACCCCGGAGCAGCGTCAGGCCGAACGCGAGCAGGCTGCTTACGATCAGACGCCGAACGAGCCGCAAGAGCGCAAGTTCAACAAGAACGGCAACCCGATCAAACCGACGCCGGCCCCGGCGCCAGTGATTGAGCAACCGCGCCTGAGCGAAGGCGGGCAGATGTTTGCCAACCGCCTGCAAAAGAACCTCAAGGCCATGAGCAAGTGGGTCAAGCGCGAAGGCATCGATTGCTACCGCGTCTACGATGCGGACATGCCGGAATACGCCATGGCCATCGACCTGTACCACGACTGGGTGCACGTTCAGGAATACGCCGCGCCGAAGTCGATCGACCCGGAAAAGGCCTCGATCCGCATGTTCGATGCGCTGGCGGCCATCCCGCAGGCGCTGAACATCGACAAGAGCCGCGTGGTGGTCAAACGCCGCGAGCGTCAGAGCGGCACCAAGCAGTACGAGCGTCAGGCGGCTCAGGGCAAGTTCAATGAAGTGACCGAGGGCGGCGTGAAGTTGCTGGTCAACCTCACCGACTACCTCGACACCGGGCTGTTCCTCGACCACCGGCCAATGCGCATGCGGATCCAGAAAGAGGCCGCCGGCAAGCGCTTCCTCAACCTGTTCTGCTACACCGCAACCGCCAGCGTGCACGCAGCCAAGGGCGGCGCGCGCAGCACCACCAGCGTCGACCTGTCGAAAACCTACCTCGACTGGGCGCGCCGCAACCTGTCGCTCAACGGTTTCTCCGACAAGAACCGTCTGGAGCAGGGCGATGTAATGGCGTGGCTGGAGAATTCCCGCGACGAATACGACCTGATCTTCATCGATCCGCCGACGTTCTCCAACTCCAAGCGCATGGAAGGCATCTTCGACGTGCAGCGTGACCAGGTGCAGTTGATCGACCTGGCCATGGCCCGACTGGCGAGCGGTGGGGTGTTGTACTTCTCCAACAACTTCCGCAAGTTCCAGCTCGAAGACAACCTGGCCGAGCGTTACGCGGTCGAGGAAATCACCGCCAGCACCATCGACCCGGATTTCGCCCGTAACGGCAAGATCCACCGCGCCTGGAAAATCACGGCTCGTTGACGCTCTGCAAAATTGGATCCACAGAGCCTTGATTTTTAAAGGCTCTTGGATCCGTTCAGAGCTAGCCAAATTAGTGGCTAATAGCTATAACTCACACACGGCCGATGGGGTTTTTCCCGCAGATGCTGACGTAGTGAGTGGCTTTTATGTCGTTGCACCCCGTGCGCCCGAAGATATTGGGTTTTATCAGCGAAGACGTCTCGGCCTGGCTGGTCGGGGTGCTGGTATTGCTCGCCGGCGGAATTCTCACGGGGCTGCTCGCCTGGGGCACCCTCAATCAGTTTCACAGCCAGTTGCGCCAACGCTTTCAGCTGCTGGCCAACGAACGCTATAGCCGCATCGAAGAACGTTTTCAGGATCAGGAGCAACGCCTCGACGGCCTGCGCCGGTTCTTCGCCAACTCCGAATCGGTGTCTCGCGCCGAATTCGACGGTTACACCCATCCTCTATTGCTGCGCACCCAGGCTTATTCGTTTGCCTTGCGGGTGAGCGGTGCCGAACGTGCCGCCTTCGAGCAGCGCGTGCGAGATGAGGGCCTGAGCACCTTCAGCGTGCGCGAACTCAATGCGCGCGGCGAACTGCAACTGGCCTCCGCCCGCGATGAATACGTGGTGGTGTTGTACAGCCAGACCCAGAGCCGGCTCGGCTCACCGTTGGGGTACGACCTGCTTGCACAACCGTTGCGCCGCACGACACTGGAGCGCGCCGACCAGCTTCGCAGTCTGGCAGTGTCGCAGCCGATGCATCTGGTCGGTATCGAGCCGGCTTACGCCCGCGGCGTATTGCTGGTGGCACCGGTGTTGCGCGAAGGCGAGCCCAGATCATACGGCTATGTGATGGCTGTGATCAGCATGCGTCAGCTGCTGGCAGACGGCTTGCCGGATGCATTTCATGACTATCTGTCGGTGCGCATTCTCGATCTGTCTACCAACGATCAGCATGAAGTGCTGTTCGAATCGACCAATGAACCGGCGCCGAGCGATCTGTCCGCTACCCGGCTGGTGCGCATGGCCGATCACGACTATCAGGTGGATATCCTGCCGAGCGAAGCGTTCATGCAGGCCAACCATTCGTCGGTTGGCAGCGTGGTGGTGCTGGGCGGACTGCTCAGTCTGCTGCTGAGCGCGCTGCTTTATGTGCTGGTCAGTCAGCGCCAGCGCGCGTTGCGCATGGTCGAATTGCGCACCCAGGAACTGCATGAGCGCGAACAGGAACTGCGCGGCACCCACGGTCAGTTGCGCGGGGTGCTCAACGCGGCGACCCAGGTGGCAATCATCGCCACTGACCTGCGCGGGGTGATCAACACCTTCAACCCCGGCGCCGAGCAGATGCTCGGTTATCTCAGCAGCGAAGTGGTCGGCCACATGACCCTGGAAAATCTGCACTTTCCCCGGGAACTGGTGGCCCGCGCGGCGGAGCTCAGCGCCCGTTATGGCAAGACCATTCCGACCTGTCAGGCGATGCTGGTGGAGGGCGGGGAAGTGGGCGGGCACGAGGCGCGCGAGTGGACGCTGGTGCGCAAGGACGGCAGCCACATTCCAGTGAACATGCTGGCCACGCCGGTGCTGGACGAGCAGGGGCTGTGGGTCGGCCATCTGGCGATCTGCATCGACATCACCGAGCGCAAGCGCGTGCACGAAGCGCTGGCCGCACGGGACGTGCTGTTGAAGAAACTCAGCGCCCACGTGCCCGGTGGGATCTATCAATTCAAAATGGAGTTCGACGGTCGCTTCAGCGTGATCTACGCCAGCGACGGCATCCGTGAGATCTACGAGCTGGAGCCGGACGTGCTGCTGCTCAACGCCGAAGCGATCTTCACCCGCATCCACCCGCAGGACGTCAGCCGCGTGCGCAAGTCGATCCGTGCCTCGGCGGACAACCTCAGCCCGTGGCGCGAGGAATACCGCGTGCAGTTACCCGGGCGCGGTCTGCGCTGGGTTCGCGGTGAGGCGACCCCGGAGGAATTGCCGGGCGGCGGCGTGCTGTGGCACGGTTATATCTCCGACATTTCCGACCTGAAGCGCGTCGAAGAAGAACTGCGCGCACTGTCTGTGACCGATTCCCTGACAGGCATTCACAATCGGCGCTATTTCCAGGAGCGCTTGACCACCGAAATGGCCCGAGTCGAGCGTGGGGGCGGCGAGTTGTCGGTGATCATGCTCGACATCGACCACTTCAAGCGGATCAACGATCAGTACGGTCACGCGGTGGGCGACCGCGTATTGCAGGCGGTCTGCGAGCGCATCGGCCATCGTCTGCGGCGTACCGACGTGTTCTGCCGGTTGGGCGGCGAAGAGTTCATGGTGCTGTGCCCGGACATCGACGGCGATCACGCCCACATGCTGGCCGAGGAGTTATGGCACAGCCTGCGCAGTGCGCCGATCGACGTGGTGGGGGTGGTGACGGCCAGTTTCGGGATTGCCAGCTGGCGACCGGGAGAGGGCGCGGACGCGCTGTTGCTGCGGGCGGATTCCGGGGTCTATGCGGCGAAGCAGGGCGGACGGGATCGGGTTGAGCGGCAGATGAACTGAGCCCCTCTGCCACCTGATCGTTCCCACGCTCTGCGTGGGAATGCCTCCGGGGACGCTCCGCGTCCAGTGACGCAGAGCGTCACGGGCTGTATTCGCACGCAGAGCGTGGGAACAATCATGTACGGGGGATTACAGAACCGAAGCAGTCTGCGGCGTCCGCGGCTGTTTGTAGAGATCCAGCAGCACCTGATCCAGCACCGACGACGCGCCGAACGGGGCCTTGTCGTTGAGGATCGCCACCACCGCCCAGGTGTTGCCGTTGACGTCGCGGCTGAAGCCGGCAATCGCCCGTACGGTGTTCAGGGTGCCGGTCTTGACGTGGGCTTCGCCGCGCATCGCGGTGGTCTTCAGGCGTTTGCGCATGGTGCCGTCGGTGCCGGCAATCGGCAGCGAGCTGATGTACTCGGCGGCGTACGGGCTGTGCCAGGCCGCTTGCAGCATGCTGGCCATTTCACGGGCACTGACTCGCTCGGAGCGCGACAGACCGGAGCCGTTCTCCATCACCAGGTGCGGCGCGGTGATGCCTTTCTTCGCCAGCCACTGACGCACCACGCGTTGCGCGGCCTTGGCGTCATCGCCGTCGGCGTCGTTGCGGAATTTCTGGCCCAGGCTCAGGAACAGCTGCTGAGCCATGGTGTTGTTACTGTACTTGTTGATGTCGCGGATGATTTCCGCCAGATCCGGCGAAAACGCGCGGGCCAGCACTTTGGCGCTGCTCGGGGTCGGGGCCAGACGATCCTTGCCCTGGATGCTGCCGCCCAGTTCCTTCCAGATCGCCCGCACGGCGCCGGCGGTGTAGGTCGCGTGGTCGAGCAGCGACAGATAAGTCTGCGAGCTGCAGCCTTCGCCCAACTGGCCGGCCACGGTCACGGTCACGCTGCCATCGGCTTGCGGCACCGGGTTGTAGCGCACGCCGCCGGTGCATTGTTTGGAGTTGAGCGCTTTGACGGTGTTTTCGATGTTGATGCTGGCAATCGGCGGTTCAACCGAGATCAACACCCGACCATTGTCGTTGCGGGCCACGAAACGCAGGGCCTTGAGGTTGACCAGCAGTGAGTCCGGCTTGACCAGGAACGGCTTGTTCTCGTCGTTGCCGTCATCGTTGAATTCCGGCAGTTGCGGCTGCACGAAGAAGCTGCGATCCAATACCAGATCACCGGTGACCTGGGTTACGCCGTTGGCACGCAGGTCGCGCATCAGCAGCCAGAGTTTTTCCATGTTCAGCTTCGGATCGCCGCCACCCTTGAGGTAGAGGTTGCCGTTGAGGATCCCGCCGTTCAGGTCGCCGTCGGTGTAGAACTCGGTTTTCCACTGATGGTTGGGGCCGAGCATTTCCAGCGCCGCGTACGTGGTGACCAGCTTCATGGTCGAGGCCGGGTTGACCGAGACGTCGGCGTTGTACACGGTCGGCGTGCCCGGGCCGTCCAGCGGCACCATCACCAGCGACAGGGCGGTGGGCTGCAGCTTGCTGGCCTTGAGGGCTTTTTCGACGTTGGGGGTCAGGGCGGTGTTGATGGTGGCAGCGGAGACGGGCAGGGCCAGCGGCAGAAGAAGACCGGCCAGGAGCAGAGGACGCAACGATTTGATCATATGAAATAAAACCCTACAGCCGAGGGGAAAAAAGACGAGGACATGGATGAAAAGGCCCTCAGTGGTCATGAAAGTGTCGGCATTATGCCCCAAGGTGTAACAGCTTGTGCCTTTCGCAAGGGCGCCAATTCGTTATTTTTTTACAGGCGGTCGCACGCACGTCCCAGAGAGTCGGGCAATCGCCGGCTTAAACTGGTAAAGTGCCGGCCGTTATTACTTAAGAGGATTGTTCCAATGGCGACTAACCGTTCCCAGCGTCTGCGCAAAAAACTGTGCGTCGATGAATTTCAAGAGCTGGGTTTCGAACTGAACCTGGGCTTCAAAGAAGACCTGTCCGAAGAAGCCATTGACGCTTTCCTCGAAGCATTCATCAAAGAAGCCATGGAAGCCAACGGTCTGGGCTATGTCGGCGGCGACGACTTCGGTCTGGTTTGCCTGCAGAAGCGTGGTTCGGTCTCCGAAGAGCAGCGCGCTGCTGTTGAAGCCTGGCTGAAAACCCGCTCCGAGCTGACTTCTACTGAAATCAGCCCGCTGCTGGACGTTTGGTATCCGGAAAAGCCGATCAACCCGGCTAAGTGATACTGAAAAAAACGGCGACCTGAGGGTCGCCGTTTTTTTATGCCTGCTTTTTAACGAGGCCTCAAGCCTTGCGCCAGTTGAGGATCAGCAAGGTCAACACCCCCGCGACAATCCCCCAGAACGCCGAACCGATGGAAAACAGCGTCAGCCCCGACGCCGTGACCATGAAAGTGATCAGCGCCGCTTCCCGTTCCTTCACCTCGGTCATGGCGATGCTCAAGCCGTTGATGATCGAGCCGAAAAGCGCCAGTGCGGCAATCGACAGCACCAATTCCTTCGGCAGCGCGGCGAACAGCGCCGCCAGCGTGGCGCCGAACACCCCGGCAATCCCGTAGAAAATCCCGCACCACACCGCAGCGGTGTAACGTTTGTTGCGATCCTCATGGGCATGCGGCCCGGTGCAGATCGCCGCGCTGATCGCTGCGAGGTTGATGCCGTGGGAACCAAACGGCGCCAGCAGCAGGGACGCGATGCCGGTGGAGGTGATCAGCGGCGAGGCCGGGACGTTGTAGCCGTCGGCCCGCAGCACGGCGATGCCGGGCATGTTTTGCGAGGTCATCGCTACGACAAACAGCGGAATGCCGATGCTGATGGTCGCGGCCAGGGAAAAGTGCGGCGTGGTCCAGACCGGTGTCGCCACTTCCAGATGAAAGCCGCTGAAGTCCAGCAAACCCATGAAACCCGACAGCGCGGTGCCGATCAGCAGCGCGGCAAGCACCGCATAGCGTGGCGACAGGCGTTTGACGATGAGATAAGTGAAGAACATCCCCAGCACCAGACCGGTGCGGTGTTGCGCGGCGACGAAGATTTCGCTGCCAATCTTGAACAGAATCCCCGCCAGCAGCGCGGCGGCGAGGGAGGCCGGGATCTTTTTCACCAGCCGTTCGAAGCTGCCGGTCAGGCCGCAAATCGTCACCAGCACCGCGCAGGTAATGTAGGCACCGATGGCTTCGCCGTAGCTCACGCCGCCAAGACTGGTGATCAGCAGCGCCGCGCCGGGCGTCGACCAGGCAATCGTGATTGGCGTGCGATAGCGCAGCGACAGGCCGATCGAACACACCGCCATGCCGATGGAGATCGCCCAGATCCACGACGAAATCTGCCCGCTGGTCAGGCCCGCCGCTTGCCCTGCCTGGAACATCAGCACCAGCGAACTGGTGTAGCCGGTCATCATCGCGATGAACCCGGCGACGATGGCGGAGGGCGATGTGTCCGCCAGCGGGCGCAGTCGGGTGTGGGTAATTTCGTTCATGACAGCGGCGTTCCTTGTTCAAACCACGGATTTCGGGTTTAAGCCTAAACTCAAACGTAACGGAGCGTTGCAATACAGCCGAAGCCACAAACAGCCGTACAGTCGTGTTGCCACCTTCCATTGTGTACAATCGCGCTGTTTTTTACGCGATACTTGCCAGCGACCCACTGTGCCGTATTACAGTCACGGTCAATTCGCCGCCGTTCTTCCCGACTCGAGTGCCCATGAACGAACAGTTGCAACCCCTCAAGAAACAACCGCGAGCAGGCAAAGCCGGCCGCAGCGGAACCCAGGACGATATTGTCTATGCGCATATCTTCGAGGCCATCCTCGAACAGCGCCTGGCGCCCGGCACAAAGTTGAGCGAAGAAGCGCTGGGGGAAATTTTCGGGGTCAGCCGCACCATCATTCGCCGCGCGCTCTCGCGTCTGGCCCATGAAGGCGTGGTGCTTTTGCGGCCGAACCGTGGCGCAGTCGTTGCCAGCCCGAGCGTTGAAGAGGCGCGTCAGGTGTTCCTCGCCCGACGTCTGGTGGAACGCGCGATCACCGAGCTGGCGGTGCAACACGCCACCGCCGAGCAGATCGCCGAACTGCGCCAGATGGTCAACGACGAGCGCGACAGCTTCTCCCGTGGCGATCGCGGTGCCGGCATCCGTCTCTCGGGTGAATTCCACCTGAAACTGGCCGAAGCGGCGAAGAACGCGCCGTTGATCAGCTTCCAGCGCAGCCTGGTTTCGCAGACGTCGCTGATCATTGCCCAATATGAAAGCGGCAACCGCTCGCACTGTTCCTACGACGAGCACACCCAGTTGATCGATGCCATCGAAGCGCGCAATGGCGAGCTGGCGGTGGACCTGATGATGCATCACATGGATCACATCGACAGCAAGCTCAACCTCGACGAGGAAAGTGCTTCGGACGATCTGCATGCAGTGTTCTCGCACCTGTTGCAGACCAAGAAGCCAGGGCGTCCGGCGGTCAAGCTCTGAGGCGAATCGACAGGCAATAAAAATCCCCCGGACTGCAAAGTACCGGGGGATTTTTTTTGTCCGTCTGATCGTTCCCACGCTCTGCGTGGGAATGCCTCTGGGGACGCTCCGCGTCCAGTGACGCGGAGCGTCACGGGCTGCATTCCCACGCGGAGCGTGGGAACGATCAAGCGATCAGTTAGCGCTGGTGCACCAGCGCGCCCGCCGCATAGGTCTGAGCCACAGTGCGGTCATCGCCCAGGGTCATCAGCACGAACAGCGTTTCGGCAATGTTGTTGGCCTGCTTCAAGCGGTAGCTCAGCAGCGGCGTGGCGTTGTAGTCCAGCACCAGGAAGTCGGCGTCGGAGCCTGGTTGCAGGTTGCCGATCCTGTCTTCCAGACGCAGTGCCCGCGCGCCGCCGAGGGTAGCGAGGTATAGCGATTTGAACGGGCTCAGGCGTGCGCCTTGCAGTTGCATCACCTTGTAGGCTTCGTTCAGGGTTTGCAGCAGCGA
Source organism: Pseudomonas sp. 9.2(2024) (assembly GCF_039695385.1). Taxonomy (NCBI): domain Bacteria; kingdom Pseudomonadati; phylum Pseudomonadota; class Gammaproteobacteria; order Pseudomonadales; family Pseudomonadaceae; genus Pseudomonas; species Pseudomonas sp. 9.2(2024). Next base: position 2,276,771 of record NZ_CP155585.1, read on the forward strand.
GAAACTGGTGCCGCCGCCGACGTCAGTCCCGAGGCCGACGTTCAGTTTGTGCTTCTCGGCCATCGGCAGGTTGAACAGGCCGCTGCCGAGGAAGAAGTTCGAGGTCGGGCAGAACGCAACCGCCGAACCGGTCTCCGCCAGACGCGCACATTCGTCGTCGCACAGGTGCACGCCGTGGGCGAACACCGAGCGCTCGCCGAGCAATTGGTAGTGGTCGTAGACGTCCAGATAGCCCTTGCGCTCAGGGAACAGCGCCTTGACCCACTCGACTTCCTTGAGGTTTTCGCTGATGTGGGTCTGCATGTACAGATCCGGGTATTCGCTGAGCAACTGGCCGGCGAGGGTCAGCTGTTCCGGGGTGCTGGTCGGGGCGAAACGCGGGGTGACGGCATAGTGCAGACGACCCTTGCCGTGCCAGCGCTCGATCAGCGCCTTGCTGTCGACGTAGCTCGATTCCGGGGTGTCGGTCAGGTAGTCCGGCGCGTTGCGGTCCATCATCACCTTGCCGGCGATCATCCGCAGATCCAGCTTCTCGGCCGCTTCGAAGAACGAGTTCACCGATTGCGGATGCACGCTGCCGAACACCAGCGCGGTGGTGGTGCCGTTGCGCAGCAGTTCCTTGATGAAAATGTCCGCCACTTCATCGGCGTGGGCCTTGTCGGCGAACTGGCTTTCGCACGGGAAGGTGTAGGTGTTCAGCCAGTCCAGCAGTTGCTCGCCATAGGCGCCGACCATGCCGGTCTGCGGCAGGTGGATGTGGGTGTCGATGAAGCCCGGGGTGATCAGCGCATCCTTGTGATGCGTGATCTCGATGTCCGCCGGCAGGGTCGGCAGCAGTTCGCTGGCGTGGCCGAGGGCGCTGATCTTGCCGTCATCGACCACCAGCAGGCCGTCCTCGAAATACTCGTAGGAGGCTTCGATGCCGACCTCGGCAGGGTCGGCGATGCTGTGCAGGATGGCGGCGCGGTAGGCTTTGCGAGTCAGAGGCATGAGGGTTCTCTAATCAGTTTGAGGCTTTGAGTGTGGCGGCCTGACTGCGGCGCGAAACCGGCAGCAGTTTGGCAATCGGTTCGGCGCTGGCGGTGTGCTGGCCGAAATTGGCGTTATAGGTGGCGATGATTTCGCCGGCGATGGAGATGGCGATTTCCACAGGCAACTTGCCTTTGACTTCGCCGATGCCCATCGGGCAGCGCATGCGTTGCACGACGCTGGCGTCGAAGCCACGGTCACGCAGGCGATGTTCGAACTTGGCCCGTTTGGTTTTCGAACCGATCAGGCCGAACCAGGTAAAGTCGTTGCGCTTGAGGATCGCGGCGGTGAGTTCCAGATCCAGCTGATGGTTGTGGGTCATGACGATGCAGTAGCTGCCGGCGGGCAGGTCGTCGATTTCATCCACAGGCTCCTCGGCGACGATTTTGCGCACGCCGTGGGGAATCTGCTCGGGGAATTCCTCTTCCCGGGAATCGATCCAACGCACCCGGCAGGGCAGGCTGGCGAGCAAGGGTACCAGCGCGCGACCGACATGACCGGCGCCGAACACGGCGATCTGCGCCTGCATCTGGCCCATCGGTTCGAACAGCAGCACCGTGGCGCCGCCGCAGCACTGGCCGAGGCTGGCGCCGAGGCTGAAGCGCTCCAGATGGGTGTCCTGCTTGCCGCTGGCGAGCATGTCGCGGGCGATCTGCATGGCTTTGTATTCCAGGTGCCCGCCACCGATGGTGTCGAAGGTCTGGCGGGCGCTGACGACCATTTTCGAGCCGGCATTGCGCGGCGTCGAGCCGAGCTCTTCGATGATCGTCACCAGAACACAGGGTTCGCCCTGGTTCTGCAGGTCGGCGAGGGCGTCGATCCAGTTGTACATATCTCACCTCTCAGATCGTTCCCACGTCGAACCGTCGCGTGGGAATGCATCACTGGACGCTCCGCGTCCGCTGTTCAGGATGCGACGCAGAGCGTCGCCGGCTGCATTCCCACGCAGAGCGTGGGAACGATCATCAAACGACCTCGGTTTCAGCTTCGACGGCTTTCACCGCCTTGAGCTGGCGCATCTGCTCGCAACCCCACAACACCCGCTCCGGGGTCGCCGGCGCGTCGATCTTCGGTTGATGCTTGTAGTCGCCGAGGCTGGCCACCGCATCCTTGATCGCGCACCACGCGGCGATGCCGAGCATGAAAGGCGGCTCACCCACAGCCTTGGAGTGGAACACCGTGTCTTCCGGGTTCTTGCGGTTTTCCACCAGTTTCACCCTCAGGTCCAGCGGCATGTCCGCCACGGCCGGGATCTTGTAGCTGGCCGGGCCGTTGGTCATCAGCTTGCCCTTGTTGTTCCACACCAGTTCTTCCATGGTCAGCCAGCCCATGCCCTGAACGAAACCGCCCTCGACCTGGCCGATGTCGATGGCCGGGTTCAGCGAGGCGCCGACGTCGTGGAGGATGTCGGTACGCAGCATTTTGTACTCGCCGGTCAGGGTGTCGACGATCACTTCGCAGCACGCCGCGCCGAAGGCGAAGTAGTAGAACGGCCGACCACGGGCCTGGCTGCGGTCGTAGTAGATTTTCGGAGTCTTGTAGAACCCGGTGCTCGACAGCGACACCTGATTGAAATACGCCAGCTGGATCAGCGCTTCGAAGGTCAGGATGTGGTCACGCACCCGTACGTGGCCGTTGTGGAATTCCACGTCTTCTTCGCTGACCTTGTAGTGCCGCGCGGCGAATTCGACCAGACGCCGCTTGATTGTCTCGGCAGCGTTCTGCGCCGCTTTGCCGTTGAGGTCGGCGCCGCTGGAGGCCGCGGTCGGCGAGGTGTTCGGCACTTTGTCGGTGTTGGTCGCGGTGATCTGCACACGGTCCATTTCCACCTGGAACACTTCGGCCACGACCTGCGCGACTTTGGTGTTCAGACCCTGGCCCATTTCCGTGCCGCCGTGGTTCAGGTGGATGCTGCCGTCGGTGTAGACGTGCACCAGCGCACCGGCCTGATTGAGGAAGCTGGCAGTGAAGGAAATGCCGAATTTCACCGGGGTCAGCGCCAGGCCTTTTTTCAGGATCGGGCTGTTGGCGTTGTAGCGACGGATCGCTTCGCGACGCTCGGCGTACTGGCTGCTTTCTTCCAGTTCAGCGGTCATCTCCTCGAGCATGTTGTGCTCGACGGTCTGGTAGTAGTGGGTGACGTTGCGCTCGGTCTTGCCGTAGTAGTTGGCCTTGCGCACGGCCAGCGGATCGAGGTTCAGGTGACGGGCGATGGCGTCCATCACTTCCTCGATCGCGACCATTCCTTGCGGGCCGCCGAAACCACGGTAGGCAGTGTTCGACGCGGTGTTGGTCTTGCAGCGGTGACCGTTGATGGTCGCATCGCCCAGGTAGTACGAGTTGTCCGAGTGGAACATCGCCCGGTCAACGATCGAGGCCGATAGGTCAGGCGAGCAGCCGCAGTTACCGGCCAGGTCCATGGCGATGCCGTGCAGGCGCCCGGTGCTGTCGAAGCCGACGTCGTACTCGACGTAGAACGGGTGACGCTTGCCGGTCATCAGCATGTCTTCGACCCGTGGCAGGCGCATCTTGGTCGGCTGGCCGGTGAGGTGCGCAATCACGGCGCACAGGCACGCCGGGCTGGCGGCCTGGGTTTCCTTGCCGCCGAAACCACCGCCCATGCGGCGCATGTCGACCACGATTTTATTCATCGACACGTCGAGAACTTCGGCCACCAGTTTCTGCACTTCGGTGGGGTTCTGGGTCGAGCAGTAAACGATCATGCCGCCATCTTCGGTCGGCATTACCGAGGAGATCTGGGTTTCCAGATAGAAGTGTTCCTGGCCGCCGATGTGCAGCGTGCCCTGAATACGATGTTCGGCCGTGGCCAGCGCCGTGGTCGAATCGCCGCGCTGATGGGTGTGGCTGTCGAGCACGAAGTGGCGCTTGCGCAGGGCTTCGACCACGTCCAGCACCGGCTCCAGATCTTCGTATTCGATGATCGCGGCCATGGCGGCCTTGCGTGCGGTTTCGAGGTCTTTCGCGGCAACGGCCAGCACCGGTTGACCGACGAACTGCACGTCATCGATGGCCAGCAGCGGATCACCCGGCAGCAGCGGGCCGATGTCTTTCAGGCCCGGTACGTCTTCGTGGGTAATGGCGATGCGCACGCCTTCGAAGGCGTAGCAGGGCTTGGTGTCGATGCTGATGATTTTCGCGTGGGCGCGATCCGACAGCCGTGCGTAAACGTGCAACTGGTTTGGGAATTCCAGGCGGTCGTCGATGTACTGCGCTTCACCGGACACATGCTTGGCGGCGCTGTCGTGCTTGACGCTGCGGCCGACGCCGGTGGTCAGGTCCTTGGCGAACAATTCAGCCAGTTCAGCTTGAGTTTTCTCTACGCCGTGATGGTTAGACATAAGCGGTCACCCGAGTCTCGATGTGCGGTGTTTGCAGTTCGATGAAGTATTTGCGCAGCAGGTTCTGCGCGCTGAGCAGGCGGTATTCCTTGCTGGCGCGGAAGTCCGAGAGCGGGGTGAAATCCTCGCCCAGCGCGGTGCAGGCGCGTTCGACCACAGCGTTGTTGAACGGCTGACCGAGCAGCACGGCTTCGCAATGAGCGGCGCGTTTCGGGATTGCGGCCATGCCACCGAATGCGACGCGGGCGTCGGTGATCACGCCGTTCTCGACCCGCAGGTTGAACGCGGCGCAGACGGCAGAGATGTCGTCGTCCAGACGCTTGGAGACTTTGTAGGCGCGGAAGCGCTGCTCGGCCGTGGCGCGTGGGACGATGATCTTCTCGATGAACTCGCTTTCCTGACGTGCGGTAACCCGGTAATCGATGAAGTAATCCTCGAGGGCCAGCGTGCGGCGGGTCTCGCCCTTGCACAGCACGATCTGCGCGCCGAGGGCAATCAGCAGCGGTGGCGAGTCACCGATCGGCGAGGCGTTGCCGATGTTGCCGCCGAGGGTGCCCTGGTTGCGGATCTGCAGCGAGGCGAAGCGGTGCAGCAGTTCGCCGAAGTCCGGGTACTCGGCGTTCAGCGCTTCGTAGCAGTCGGAGAGGGCGGTGGCGGCGCCGATTTCGATGCGATCCTCGAAGTGCTCGATGCGCTTCATTTCGGCGACGTTGCCGACGTAGATCATCACCGGCAACGTGCGGTGGAACTGAGTGACTTCCAGCGCCAGATCGGTGCCGCCAGCCAGCAGGCGGGCCTGTGGATAAGCGTCGTAGAGATCGGCCAGATCGGCCACGGTCAGCGGCACCAGGCAGCGTTTGTCGCCGCTGTTGAGTTCGCCGATCGACGTCGGGGCAATGGCTTTGAGGCGGGAGATGGTTTCGGCTTCACGGGCGTCGAACTGATCCGGTTGCTTGGCGCAGCAGGATTGTTCGGCGGCGGCCAGGATCGGCCGGTAGCCGGTGCAGCGGCAGAGGTTGCCCGCCAGCGCTTCGTGGGCCTTGGCCTGATCCGGTGCATCGCTGTTCTTTTGCAGGGCGAACAGCGACATCACGAATCCGGGGGTGCAGAAACCGCACTGCGAACCGTGGCACTCGACCATGGCTTTCTGCACGCTGTGCAGTTCGCCTTTGTGCTTGAGGTCTTCGACGCTGATCAATTGCTTGCCGTGCAGCGACGAAACGAACGTCAGGCACGAGTTGAGGCTGCGATAGCGAATGTGCTCGCGGCCATCGTCATCCGTCTGCAACTCGCCGACCACCACCGTACAGGCGCCGCAGTCACCGCTGGCGCAGCCTTCTTTGGTGCCGGATTTACCCACGTGTTCGCGCAGGTAGTTGAGCACAGTCAGGTTCGGGTCCAGGGCGTGCTCGCTACGGAGTTCCTGGTTAAGTAAAAACTGGATCACGGAAGGCCTCGCAGACTCATTATTGTTGTTGAGCGACTTGAGCCGAATTTAGCAGGTCTGACTTTTCGGTCAATGGTTTTCTGACTTAAAGGTCAGGAAAAACCGTTTTGTCGCTCAACCACGTGTCTCTTCAGTATTGACCCTCATTGGATCAAGCGCTTTTTTGCGGGAATCGTGCCAAAAACCGCTGTGCGGGCACTCCGCCATGACCGCGCATTGCGCTACACTGCGCCGCTTGTGCAGATCGAAGAGTTTGAAGGACAACCATGACGTTCAAGGCGCCGGACAGCCTCGCCGAGCAAATCGCTCACCACCTCGCCGAACGGATCATTCGCGGCGAAATGAAGCCGGGAGAGCGTATCCAGGAACAGAAGGTCACGCTGGCGCTGAACGTCAGCCGCGGCTCGGTCCGCGAAGCCTTGCTGATCCTCGAGCGCCGTCACCTGATCGCGATCCTGCCGCGCCGTGGCGCCCACGTCACTGAGCTGACGGCGCACAAGGTGCAGAGCCTGTGCACGCTGATGAGCGAGTTGTACATCCTGCTCGGCAACGCAGTGGCCAATGGCTGGCAAGTCCAGTCCGACATGGCGCCGTTCGTGCAGATCCAGCAGCGCCTGACCGCCAGCTACGAGCGTCAGGACATCCGCACCTTCGTCGACGACAGCTTCAACGTGATGCGCGCGGCGTACCCGTTCGCCAACAACCCGTACTTGCAGGAAACGGTGGAAAACCTGCAACCGGCCATGAGCCGTGCGTACTTCCTAGCGCTGGAACAGCGCAAGGCCGAGATGAGCGAGTTCCTCGAACTGTTCGAACGCCTGCTCGCCGCCGTCCTCGCCCGTGACCTGCCGCAGATCCGCATCGTGCTGACGGCTTACGCCCAGCGCAGCTGCGATCTGGTGGTGTCCGCCCTGACGGTTGCCTGACCTTGCGGCTCAAGTGCATCAAGCTGGCGGGGTTCAAATCCTTCGTCGATCCGACCACGGTGAACTTCCCCAGTAACATGGCGGCGGTCGTCGGGCCGAACGGTTGCGGCAAGTCGAACATCATCGACGCCGTGCGCTGGGTGATGGGCGAAAGCTCGGCCAAGAACCTGCGTGGCGAGTCGATGACCGACGTCATCTTCAACGGCTCGACCAGCCGCAAACCGGTGAGCCAGGCGAGCATCGAACTGGTGTTCGACAACTCCGACGGCACGCTGCTGGGCGAGTGGGCGGCGTATGCGGAAATCTCGATTCGCCGCAAAGTGACCCGCGACAGCCAGACGACTTATTACCTCAACGGCGCCAAATGCCGTCGTCGCGACATCACCGACATTTTCCTCGGCACCGGCCTCGGCCCGCGCAGCTACTCGATCATCGAGCAGGGGATGATCTCCAAGCTGATCGAGTCCAAGCCGGAAGACCTGCGTAACTTCATCGAAGAAGCCGCCGGCATCTCCAAGTACAAGGAGCGTCGGCGCGAGACTGAAAACCGCATCCGCCGCACTCACGAAAACCTTGCCCGTCTGACTGACCTGCGCGAAGAACTCGAGCGCCAGCTCGAACGCCTGCACCGGCAGGCCGAGGCCGCCAAGAAGTATCAGGAATACAAGGCTGAAGAACGCCAGCTCAAGGCGCAACTGTCGGCCCTGCGCTGGCAGGATCTGAACGATCAGGTCGGTCAGCGCGAATCGATCATCGGCAACCAGGAAATCAGCTTTGAAGCGCTGGTCGCCGAACAGCGCAACGCCGACGCGGCGATTGAACGCCTGCGCGACGGGCACCATGACCTGTCCGAGCGCTTCAATCTGGTGCAGGGGCGCTTCTATTCGGTCGGCGGCGACATCGCCCGGGTCGAGCAGAGCATCCAGCACGGCCAGCAGCGCTTGCGCCAATTGCAGGACGATTTGAAAGAAGCCGAGCGCGCACGCCTCGAAACCGAATCGCACCTGGGCCACGACCGCACCTTGCTGCTGACCCTCGGCGAAGAGCTCGATCAACTGACCCCCGAGCAGGAAATCACCAACGCCGCGGCCGAAGAAGCTGCCGCTGCGCTGGAAGATTCCGAAGCCGTCATGCACGGCTGGCAGGAGCAGTGGGACGCCTTCAATCTGACCGCCGCCGAACCCCGTCGTCAGGCCGAAGTGCAGCAGTCGCGCATCCAGCAGCTGGAAACCAGCATGGAGCGCCTGGCCGATCGGCAAAAGCGTCTGGGCGAAGAGCGCGCGCTGCTGTCGGCCGATCCGGAAGACGCGGCGATCATGGAACTCAGCGAACAGCTCGCCGAGTCCGAAGCCACCCTTGAAGATTTGCAGACCAGCGAAGAAGCCCAGGTCGAAAAACTCGAGCAACTGCGCCAGGAATTGCAGCAAGCGCTGACCGCGCAGCAACAGGCGCAGGGCGATTTGCAGCGCCTCAATGGTCGCCTTGCATCGCTGGAAGCCTTGCAGCAGGCCGCGCTCGATCCGGGCACCGGCACTGCCGAATGGCTGAAGGAACACAACCTCGCCGAGCGCCCGCGTCTGGCCGAAGGCCTGAAGGTCGAGGCCGGTTGGGAGCTGGCGGTGGAAACCGTGCTCGGCGCCGACCTGCAAGCGGTGCTGGTGGATGATTTCGACGGCTTCGATCTGTCTGGTTTTGCCCAGGGCGATCTGCGTTTGCTCAGCCCCGGCAATGACGGCGTGCGCGTGGCCGGCAGCCTGCTGGACAAGGTCGAGGCGCAGGTCGATTTGTCGCCCTGGCTCGCTCAGGTCAAACCGGTCGATAGCCTTGAACAGGCGCTGGCTATGCGTGGCCAACTGGCTGCCGGGCAAAGCCTGATCAGCCGCGACGGTTACTGGGTTGGCCGGCATTTCCTGCGGGTGCGCCGCGCCAGCGAAGCCGAAAGCGGCATGCTCGCGCGCGGCCAGGAAATCGAATCGCTGCATGCCGAACGCGAAGAGCGTGAAGCCACGGTCGAGGCCATGGAAACCCGTCTGCAAACCCTGCGCGCGCAACAGCGTCAGCAGGAAAACGGTCGCGAACACCTACGTCGCTTGCTGCAAGACGAAGCCCGTCAGCAAGGCGAGTTGAAAGCTCAGCTGTCCGCCGGCAAAGCCAAGGCCGAGCAGTTGAACCTGCGTCGCACCCGCCTCGACGAAGAACTGGTCGAGCTCGCCGAGCAGCGCGAGCTGGAACACGAAAACATCGGCGAAGCGCGGATCCAGTTGCAGGACGCCCTCGACGCCATGGCCCTCGACACCGAGCAGCGCGAATTGCTGCTGGCCCAGCGCGACAGCCTGCGCGAACGACTGGATCGGGTGCGTCAGGAAGCGCGCCAGCACAAGGATCACGCCCATCAATTGGCCGTGCGCCTCGGCTCGCTGCGCGCACAACACGATTCGACCCGCCAGGCCCTTGAACGTCTGGAAATGCAGGCCGAGCGCCTCACCGAAAAACGTGAACAGCTCAGCCTGAATCTGGAGGAGGGCGAAGCGCCGCTGGAAGAGCTGCGCCTCAAACTCGAAGAGTTGCTCGACAAGCGCATGAGCGTCGACGACGAACTCAAGACCGCGCAGATCGCCCTGGAAGATGCCGATCGCGAACTGCGCGACGCGGAAAAACGCCGGACCCAGGCCGAGCAGCAATCGCAATTGATCCGTGGCCAGCTCGAACAGCAACGCATGGAATGGCAAGCCCTGACCGTGCGCCGCAAGGCCCTGCAGGATCAACTGCTGGAAGACGGCTACGATCTGCACGGCGTGCTCAACACCCTGACCGCCGAGGCCAGCGAGAAGGCTGCCGAAGAAGAACTTGAACGCATCGCCGCGCGCATTCAGCGCCTGGGCGCGATCAACCTCGCGGCGATCGACGAATACACGCAACAATCCGAGCGTAAACGTTATCTGGATGCCCAGGACGCCGATCTGGTCGAAGCCCTGGAGACCCTGGAAAACGTCATCCGCAAGATCGACAAGGAAACCCGTAACCGTTTCAAAGATACCTTTGATCAGATCAATGGCGGTTTACAGGCGCTTTTCCCGAAAGTTTTCGGTGGCGGGCGGGCGTATTTGGAACTGACGGGCGAAGATCTACTCGATACAGGGGTGACGATCATGGCGCAGCCGCCCGGGAAGAAGAACAGCACCATCCATTTGCTCTCCGGTGGCGAGAAGGCCCTGACCGCGCTGGCACTGGTTTTTGCGATCTTCAAGTTGAATCCGGCGCCGTTCTGCATGCTCGATGAAGTTGACGCACCACTGGATGACGCTAACGTTGGACGCTACGCACGATTGGTCAAAGAGATGTCGCAGACCGTGCAGTTCATCTATATCACCCACAACAAGATCGCCATGGAAATGGCTGACCAGTTGATGGGCGTGACGATGCACGAGCCGGGTTGTTCGCGACTGGTAGCCGTGGATGTCGAGGAGGCGATGGCGATGGTGGATGCCTGAGCCGGCGCGTGTCGGAAAAGGTATTTGTAGTCTGTAGGACATATTTACCGGCTTCGACTTGCTGGCCAATCGACATAATCGCGCAAGCCAATGAGACAGACGGTGTAAAGTTGTCTTTGGTCGTGCTAGTTTAATGTCAATTTTTCGTATACGTGGGCAAAACGCCTGTCAGAACATAGAGTTGGCGCCACGTTTTAAAGCGGTTTGCACAGTGTAAACCCCTTATTTTTCAGCATTTTTTATAGAGGCACGGGATTACATGGAAATCGGTCTGCGCGAGTGGCTGATCGTCATCGGCATCATTGTGATAGCCGGTATTCTTTTCGATGGCTGGCGCCGTATGCGCGGCGGCAAGGGAAAACTGAAATTCCGTCTTGACCGAAGTCTGTCCAACCTGCCGGACGAGGACACCAGCGCTGAGCTGTTGGGCCCGGCCCGCGTGCTGGATACCCATAAAGAGCCGCAACTGGACGAACACGATCTGCCATCGGTGAGCATGCCGGCCCGCGAAGCACGCGAGCCTCGCGAATCCGGTTCCAAGCGCGGCAAGCGCGGCAGCAACGGTCCGGCCCAGGGCGACCTGAACCTCGATCTGGATCTGGACGGCGGCCCGAGCTTCAGCAGCCGCGACGATGATTTCGTCGAGCCTGCCGCCAAGTCGTCGCCGGCGGTTGCTGATAAAGATCAGCCGCAAGCCGAAGAAGTGCTGGTGATCAGCGTGATCTGCCGCGACCCGGCCGGCTTCAAGGGCCCGGCACTGCTGCAGAACATTCTGGAAAGCGGTCTGCGTTTCGGCGAGATGGATATCTTCCACCGTCACGAAAGCATGGCCGGCAACGGTGAAGTGCTGTTCTCCATGGCCAACGCGGTCAAGCCGGGCATCTTTGATCTGGACGACATCGACCATTTCAGCACCCCGGCGGTGAGCTTCTTCCTCGGCCTGCCAGGCCCGCGTCATCCGAAGCAGGCCTTCGATGTGATGGTCGCGGCAGCCCGCAAGCTGTCCCAGGAACTGAACGGCGAGTTGAAAGATGACCAGCGCAGCGTCCTGACCGCGCAGACCATCGAGCACTACCGTCAGCGCATCGTCGAATTCGAACGTCGCGCCCTGACCCAGAAGCGTTGATTGAAAAGGTTGCCTCGCAATAAAGGGGCAATCGGCAAAATAGATTGAGCAGCCTCGGCTGCTCTTTTGCTTTATGAGAGAACACCCATGACTGCCGCCAAAGACCGCATTCTAGAGCTGCGCGCTGAACTCGATCAGCACAACTACCGTTACCACGTCCTCGATGAGCCGAGCATTCCGGATGCCGAGTACGACCGGTTGTTCCACGAGCTCAAGGCGCTGGAAGCGGCCAATCCGGAACTGATCACCAGCGACTCGCCGACCCAGCGTGTCGGCAGCGTGGCGCTGACCGCGTTCACCCAGGTGCGTCACGAAGTGCCGATGCTCAGCCTCGGCAACGCCTTCGAAGAAACCGACATGCGCGAGTTCGATCGCCGGGTGACCGAAGGTCTGGATCTCCCGGCCGGCGACCTGTTCGGCGGTGGCGCGGCGGTGGAATACAGCTGCGAGCCGAAACTCGATGGCCTGGCGGTCAGCCTGCTGTATCAGGATGGCGTGCTGGTACGCGGCGCCACGCGCGGCGACGGCACCACTGGCGAAGACATCAGCGTCAACGTGCGCACCGTGCGCAACATCCCGCTGAAGCTGCACGGCACGGGCTGGCCGGCGACCCTGGAAGTGCGCGGCGAAGTGTTCATGTCCAAGGCCGGTTTCGAACGCCTCAACGCCTCGCAACTGGAAGTCGGCGGCAAGACCTTCGCCAACCCGCGCAACGCCGCCGCCGGCAGCCTGCGACAGCTGGATTCGAAGATCACCGCCAACCGTCCGCTGGAATTCTGCTGCTACGGCATCGGTCAGGTCTCCCACGATATTTCCGACACCCACATCGGCAACCTCAAGCAACTGCAAGCCTGGGGCATGCCGATCAGCCACGAATTGAAGCTGGCCAAGGGCATCGGCGAATGCCTGGATTACTACCGCGATATCGGCGAACGCCGTAACTCGCTGGCCTATGAAATTGACGGTGTGGTGTTCAAGGTCAACAGCATTGCCGACCAGCGCGAACTGGGCTTCCGCGCCCGGGAACCGCGCTGGGCCATCGCCCACAAATTCCCGGCCATGGAAGAACTCACCGAACTGCTCGACGTGGAATTCCAGGTCGGCCGCACCGGCGCCGTCACCCCTGTGGCGCGGTTGAAACCGGTCAAGGTCGCCGGCGTCACCGTGGCCAACGCCACGCTGCACAACATGGATGAAGTCGCCCGGTTGGGTCTGATGATCGGCGACACAGTGATCATTCGCCGCGCCGGTGACGTGATACCGCAAGTGGTGCAGGTGGTGACCGAGCGTCGTCCCGAAGATGCGCGGCCGGTGCAGATTCCCGAGAGCTGCCCGGTTTGTGGCTCCCATGTCGAACGCACGCAACTGGTCAAACGCAGCAAGGGCAAGGAAACCATCAGCGAAGGTGCGGTGTATCGCTGCGTCGGCCGACTGGCCTGTGGTGCGCAGCTCAAGCAGGCGATCATTCACTTCGTCTCCCGTCGCGCGATGGACATCGAAGGCCTTGGCGACAAGAGCGTCGAGCAGTTGGTCGATGAAGGTCTGGTCAGTTCGCCGGCTGATCTCTACGCGCTGAAGTTCGATGACATCGTCGACCTCGAAGGTTTTGCCGAAGTGTCGAGCAACAAGTTGCTGGCCGCTATCGAGGACAGCAAGAAGCCGGGTCTGGCGCGCTTCATCTATGCGCTGGGCATTCCGGATGTCGGCGAAGAGACGGCCAAGGTGCTGGCGCGTTCGCTGGGGTCGCTGGAGCGTGTTCAGCAAGCCTTGCCGCAAGTGCTGACGTACCTGCCAGACATCGGCCTGGAAGTGGCGCACGAGATTCACAGCTTCTTCGAAGATGCGCACAACCAGCAGGTGATCACCGAGCTGCTGGGCCACGGTTTGCAGATTCAGGATCAGGGCGAGCTGGGCGCCGAGTTTGCCGCCAGCACCACGCTGGGCGGCTTCCTCGACAAGCTGCACATTCCTTCGGTCGGGCCGGGCGGGGCGCAGAAGCTGGCGGACAAGTTCGAAACGCTGGAAGGGGTGATGAACGCTGACTGGCTGGACATGCGCCAGGCATTGCCGGAGAAGCAGGCGAACTCGGTTCGCGAGTTCTTTGCCTTGCCCGAGCATCGTCAACTGGCTGAAGACGCCGAGAAGCAACTGCGCGATTTCGGTATGCACTGGCAGAGCGAAAAGAAAGTCGTCGAAGGTCTGCCACTTTCCGGGGAAACCTGGGTGCTGACCGGCAAGGTCGAGCTGATGAGCCGCGACGTCGCCAAGGAACACCTGGAAAGTCTCGGCGCCAAGGTCGCCGGCTCCGTGTCGGCCAAGACCCATTGCGTGGTCGCCGGGCCGGGCGCCGGGTCGAAACTGACCAAGGCCAACGAACTGGGCGTGAAAGTGATGGATGAGGAGGCGTTTATCGCGTTCCTGAAAGGGCACGGTATCAGCGCCTGACTGATCGACAGGTGATCGTTCCCACGCAGAGCGTGGGAACGATCTTTGGGCGGGAATGATCTAGTCTTGGCAAGCCCAAGGGAGAGATCGCCATGTACCGCTTTTTCGAGCAGCTCAGTTCCCGCATCGTCGCGCCGTTCATGGGCGAATCCTCGCGCAACAGCAAAGTCTGGCCGTGCCGCTGCGGCCAGTCGCTGTTCTTTCGCAACAGCCAGTGCCTGGCCTGCAACGCGACGCTGGGTTATCAACCGGAACACAGTCGCCTGACCTCGCTGCAACCGGGGCCGCAAGAGGGCACCTGGACGCTGGACGTCGATCCCGAGGCCGGGCTGTTCCGGCGCTGCGCCAACCTTGATACGCCGGCGGCCTGTAACTGGCTGCTGCCCGCCAATGATCACGACACCCTGTGCGCGGCCTGTGCTCTGAATCGCACCATCCCCGATCTGTCCGTCCCGGAAAACCCCGAACGCTGGCGCAAGGTGGAAATCGCCAAGCGCCGACTGGTGGCGCAACTGATCAGCCTCGGCCTGCCGGTCGTCCCGAAAACCGTCGACGAAGCCACCGGCCTGGCCTTCGATTTCATCGGCGTCGATCTGCAAGGCAATGCACCCATGACCGGCCACGCCAACGGCCTGATCACCCTCGACATCGAAGAAGCCGACGACGCCCACCGCGAGCAGGTCCGGGCGCAGATGCATGAACCCTATCGCACGCTGCTCGGGCACTTTCGCCATGAGGTCGGGCACTACTACTGGGATCGCCTGATCGACAACGGTCCGTGGCTCGGTTCATTCCGCAACCTGTTCGGCGATGAACGCGCCAGTTATGCCGAGGCGCTGGAGCGGCATTATCAACAGGGCGCGCCGGCGGACTGGCCGCAGCATTACGTCAGCGCCTACGCCACCATGCACCCGTGGGAAGACTGGGCGGAAACCTGGGCGCATTACCTGCACATGATGGACGCGGTGGATACGGCGCTGGGCTTCGGCATGAGTGCCCGGGAGATGGACCTCGACTACCAGCCGTTTCCGTCGAGCACGCTGTACGACCCCGAGCATCCTGGCGGCGCGGCGTTCCTGTCGTTCGTCAACGCGTGGATCGAACTGGCGGGGATGCTCAACGAACTGTCGCGCAGCATGGGCCAGCCGGATTTCTATCCGTTCGTCCTGCCGCCGGCGGCGATCGCCAAGCTGCACTTCATTCATCTGGTGATCCAGCAAGAGGGCGGCCGCGCGGACGAGGTGCTGCAAGCGCAATAGCAAGTGCTTGAAGCCCTTCATATTTTTAATCTTCAACCAGCGGTTGTAACTTCGTCTCAGATAGGTACAATGGCGCGGCTCGCCGACAGGCGAGTGTCGTTATGGTGACCCTATCGGTCCCCCCGCAACGATTACCCGTGAACCTGGTCAGAGCCGGAAGGCAGCAGCCACAGCGGGAACATTGTGTGCCGGGGTGTGGCTGGTAGGGTTACCACCTTAACGAACATCGAACGCGTCGACTGAACTGCATGGGTTTCGCCCACTGCGGTTTTTTTATGCCTGCGATTTGGCGGCTCGTACCCAAACCTCCTGCTCCCGAGTGCGCCGACACGGGGTAATCATTTCCCCTGCAATCGCGCATACTCGCAGCCACCGAAATAAATGAAGAGTCTGGCCAGGATTGACCTTGCAAGGTCCGCGCCCTGGCCGCGAGGTTTTATGCTCCCGGAACATTCCGATCTATCCAGCCCTGTGTTCTTGCCCGTCACGGATGAAACCTGCGCGAACCTGTTGCAGGCAGGTGGGGCCAAAACCCTCGAAAGCCTGACCGATCCGGAGTTGGCGGCGGTGCTGGTCATCCAGAATCTGGTGCAGACGAAAGAGCAGGATCTCGGCGCCGTGGCGGCAGAGAAAATTCTGGCCAAGCTGTTGGCGTGGGCTGTGGATACTCGTCAGGCAACGACCGCGGGCCTGCTGTCGGAAGCGCAGCGACTGTTCGATCCGCGCAAACTGTATTTCGGCCTGAAGATCCTTAACCCTCTCAACCTGCGTTTTCTGCTGGCCGAAGAAATATCGGCACGCGACTACTTGTTGCCCGATGGCCAGTGGGATTTCGAATACAAAGTCCGGCGCCATCGCAGCCATGACCCGTTCACCCAGCCGATCGTGACGCCCCGGCAGCGCGAGCGCTGGTTGAGCCCGGCGCAGGACAAACTGGTCAGAACCTTCCGCGCCAACCTGGACGAAGACCTGCACGTTCAAGGTTACGCGGGGATCGGCAAAAGCCATCTGCTGGTCGCTTTGCTGGAACATCTACGCCCGGAAAAAACCCTGTTGCTGGCGCGCACCCCGGCCAAGCTGGAAGTCCTTCGTCAGCGCATGCTGGGGCCGAGCGAGAAGAAGGCCGGCAAGACCTTCCTGGCATTTGCGCAGTCGCTGATGCTCGGGCGCAGGCCTCAGGCGGAGGCGGGGCGAATCCCGACCCGTCAGGCGCTGGCGCAGGAACTGAATATCTTCGGTTTCCGCCACCACGACGGGCCGGCGACCCTTGAGCTCTGCCTCAAAGTGATCGAGCGCTACTGCCGCTTCCGCGATCACACGTTTTCGGCGAAGCATCTGCCGCATTTCAACCAGCCACTCTCCAGCGTCGACGCTCAGGTGTTGCTGGAGTATTCGAGCCGGGTGTGGGGCTACCTCGAGCTCAATCCAGCGTGGGGCAGCCAGACCGGGTTCGAAGCGCTGCTGATGATCAAGCGCGCCTGCATCGCCGGCTGCGTGGTGCCGGCGCGCTACACGCACGTGTTGATCGATGAGAGCCAGGACATTCCCGGATCCCTGTTGCAGATCATCGAGCGCGGTCGTCAGGTGCTGATCACCCTCGGCGACGAGTACCAGCAGGCCAGCGGTGTGCCGGTCAAACGGCACCGTGGGGTTCGCCAAAGCGATATCAGCTATTCCGTGCGTTCGGGTCGCAACGTCGAACGGCTGGTCAATCCGCTGATCGCCCGGCACTCGCAGAAGGGCAAGATTCCGTTCGAAGGCGCCAGTGATGCTGACGTCGTCATCAAGGAATACCCGGAAGGCTTCGTACCGTCCGAGGGTTGCGTGGTGCTGACGGCATCGCCCTGGGACAGCATGATCTGGGCCATCCACCTGCACGATTCCAACTGCAAGTTCAGATTCCCGGACAAGCGAACCCAGGATGAACTCAAGCATTTCATGGCCACCGCCATCGAACTGTTCAAACCTGACTTCTACCGTTCCGAATTCAGCGAAAACGGCGTGCATCCGTATTTCAGCGACCTGCCCGACTGGCAGGCAGTGTGTGACGCCAACCAGTTCGACGAATCTTTTCTGCGGGTCAAGGCCAAGCTGGAAAACGGCTTCATGATTGCCGACCTGACGCGCCTGAACCGAATGATCGACAACGCCGGCAACGGCTGCCTGCTGATGCTCGCGGAAGAGGCGGGTGGCATGGAGTTCGACAAGGTGCTGCTGACGCCGGGGCTGCTGACCAACGAGAAATTCAAGGATGCCTACGCGTTCGATCAACGGATCTGCGCCGTGTACATCGCCATCTCCCGGGCCAGGCTGAAGCTATACGTGCCGTACGATGTGGTCGAGTGGGTGGAGTATCACGAGTACCAGCGGTTTCGTGATACGGCGGGGCATTGAGGGTCTGGCTTACGGCTCGCCGCCCGAGCCCCCGGTATACAACCGAATAATGTCATCAATCTCCCCCGACATTTTCATCCGCAGCAACGTCCTCAATATCCGCTGCACCGGCACGTTCGGATCATTGCGCACATAGCAGCCGACCTTCTGCTCCTGCAACACCGCCACCGCCTGCAGTTGCTGCCCCGGCAGCAGGCGCTGGTTGAACCAGTCCAGGGTCCATTGATTGCTCACGGCGTAGCGGTAGCGGCCGGCCAGCAGCTTGTCCAGCACCTGTTCCTGGTTGCGCGCGTCTTCGCGCCAGAGTCGGTCGGCGTCGAATATCGGTTGCAGCGTGGGGTAGCTGTAGCCGAGCACGGTGCCGATCGACTGGCGGGGCAGGTGGGCCGGATCGGCGCTAAGCGGTTGGTCCTGGCGGCTGATCAGCAGGTCACGCTGGAACAGCAGCGGAATGCTCCAGATGTAATCCCCGGACAGGTTCGGCAGCCAGGATTGTGCGGCATAGCAGCGCACGTCGACTTCGCCGTGTTCCATGGCGTTCTGCACCCGGGCGCGGGGCAGGACGTGAAATTGTGCTGGCACGCCGATCTGGGTCGCCAGGCTGAGCATCATGTCGTAGAGGATGCCCTGGGTCGGGCGGCCGCGTTCGATCTGCACCATCGGCATCGCCCAGCTGTCGGCAACCACGAAGCGCAGCGGCGGTTGCGACGCCATCGCGTTCAGGCTCAATCCCAGTAATGCCCCCACGGCCCACCGCATAAACGCTCCGGTAATTCCCGATCCCGAGCCGACAAAAGCCCTCGCTCATGCAGCTTAGCCAGAATAGACGAGCACACCGGATGCAATTTTGCCCTTGCTCCGCTAGCATTAGCCGCTTCTGCTTCCTTTGCCGCGACGGTTTTCGATGAGTTATCAGGTTCTTGCACGTAAATGGCGTCCGCGCTCGTTCCGCGAAATGGTCGGCCAGACCCATGTGCTCAAGGCTCTGATCAATGCCTTGGACAGCCAGCGGCTGCACCACGCCTACCTCTTCACGGGTACGCGGGGCGTCGGCAAGACCACGATTGCGCGGATCATCGCCAAATGCCTGAACTGTGAAACAGGTATCACTTCAAGCCCTTGTGGCGAGTGTTCGGTGTGCCGCGAGATCGACGAAGGCCGTTTTGTTGACCTGATCGAGATCGACGCCGCGAGCCGGACCAAGGTCGAGGACACCCGCGAGCTGCTCGACAACGTGCAGTACGCACCAAGCCGCGGGCGCTTCAAGGTCTACCTGATCGACGAAGTGCACATGCTCTCCAGCCATTCCTTCAATGCGCTGCTGAAAACCCTCGAAGAGCCGCCGCCCTACGTCAAGTTCATCCTGGCGACCACCGACCCGCAGAAACTTCCGGCAACGATTTTGTCGCGATGCCTGCAGTTCTCCCTGAAGAACATGACCCCCGAGCGCGTGGTCGAGCATCTGACCCACGTTCTGGGCGCCGAAAACGTACCGTTCGAAGACGACGCACTGTGGCTGCTCGGCCGCGCGGCCGACGGTTCGATGCGTGATGCCATGAGCCTGACCGACCAGGCCATTGCCTTCGGTGAAGGCAAAGTGTTGGCCGCCGATGTGCGGGCGATGCTCGGTACGCTGGATCACGGCCAGGTTTACGACGTGCTGCACGCGCTGATCGAAGGCGACGCCAAGGCATTGCTAGAGGCCGTGCGCCATCTGGCCGAACAGGGCCCGGACTGGAACGGCGTGCTCTCGGAAATTCTCAACGTGCTGCACCGCGTCGCCATCGCCCAGGCCTTGCCGGAAGGTGTCGACAACGGCCACGGCGACCGTGACCGGGTTCTGGCACTGGCCCAGGCCTTGCCGGCCGAAGACGTGCAGTTCTATTACCAGATGGGCCTGATCGGTCGCCGCGACTTGCCGCTGGCGCCGGACCCGCGAGGCGGTTTCGAAATGGTGCTGCTGCGGATGCTGGCCTTCCGGCCGGCAGACACGGCGGACGCCCCGAGGCAACCGCTAAAGCCAGTGGGGATCAGCCAGGCCACAGTTGATTCCGCAAATTCAGTGGCTGCCGCGCCGAAACCTGCGCCGGTAGTTGCTGCGGCTGTTGCGCCCGCGCCAGCGCCGGTGGTTGCACCTGCGCCGGCTCCCGAGCCTGCACCGGTTGCCCCGGTGATTGCGCCTGAAACCGTTCCTGAGCCAGAGCCCGAGCCGGTCGCCGTTGAAGAAGTCGTCGACCTGCCGTGGAACGACCCGGTAGAACCGGCGCCTGTGCAGCAGCCAGCGGTAGAGCCGGTGCTGGAAACCACCGCCGAACAACCGGATTTGCCGCCGATGCCGCTGCCGACCCCGGACAGCGTCGTGCCGGACGCCCCGGAGTGGGCCGCCGCGCCGATTCCCGAGCCGTCAGTGGCCGAGGTCGATGCCGCCACACCGGGCATGGACATGGACGACGAGCCGCCGCTCGACGAGGACTACATCGAACCGGACATGGATTCGGCCTACAGTTACCTCGACGATCTGGCCAGCGAACACGCCTCAGAGCCGGCCCCGGAGCCCGAGCCGGAACCCGCCGCCGCGCCGGCCACCGGTCTGGCCCTGCAATGGCTGGAGCTGTTCCCGCAACTGCCGATCTCCGGCATGACTGGCAGCATCGCCGCCAACTGCACGCTGATTGCGGTCGATGGCGACAACTGGCTGATGCACCTGGACCCGGCCCACAGCGCCTTGTTCAACGCCACCCAGCAACGTCGTCTCAACGATGCGCTGAACCAGTTCCACGGGCGCACGCTGACCCTGACCATCGAGCTGATCAAGCCCGAGCAGGAAACGCCGGCCCAGGCCGCGTCCCGGCGTCGTGCCAACCGTCAGCGCGAGGCAGAAGAATCGATCCACGGCGATCCGTTCATCCAGCAGATGGTGCAGCAGTTCGGTGCGGTCGTGCGACACGATACTATTGAACCTGTCGACGCCCTGGTCAGTCAGGGCTAATAACTGAGGGCGTCCGGCCTGTCTGGCCGGGCGCTGTTTTGATCCAAGTACTTTTGAGGTGATTCCCATGATGAAAGGTGGCATGGCCGGCCTGATGAAGCAGGCGCAGCAGATGCAGGAAAAAATGGCCAAGATGCAGGAAGAACTGGCCAACGCCGAAGTCACCGGCAAAGCCGGTGGCGATCTGGTCACCGTGGTGATGACCGGTCGTCATGACGTGAAAAAAGTCAGCATCGACCCGAGCGTACTGCCGGGCCTGGACGAAGACGACCGCGAAGTGGTCGAGGATCTGGTGGCCGCTGCCGTCAACGCCGCTGTGCGGCAGATCGAAGCCAACAGCCAGGCGAAAATGGGCAGCATGACCGCTGGCATGAATCTGCCGGCCGGTATGAAACTGCCGTTCTGATTCGCCTTTGCGGGTTGGATGAGCTACAAAAAATGCCAGGCATCGCGCCTGGCATTTTTGTTTCCGCCCGATCGTTCCCACGTCGAACCGTCTGCGTGGGAATGCAGCCGGGGACGCTCCGCGTCCCAAATCCAACGCCGTACACGGAGCGTCCGTTAAGCTATTCCCGCGTGGGCAGATCGAGACCTCGAACGGGCAACGATTATCAAGCGGAACGCAGCATGCCCACCAAGGTCTGCTCCCTATACCGCCGAATTCACCATTCACAGGAGACGCTGACATGTCCGACCCTCTGACCCTCAATCAACGCTTCGTGCTGGCCTCGCGGCCGGTGGGCGCGCCAACGCCCGAGAACTTCCGTCTGGAGCGCGAGGCGCTGCCGGATCTTGAAGACGGCCAGGTGTTGCTCAAGACCCTGTACCTGTCGCTCGATCCCTACATGCGCGGGCGCATGAGTGACGCACCGTCCTACGCGGCGCCGGTACAAATCGGCGAGGTGATGACCGGCGGCGCTGTCAGCCGGGTCGAACAGTCGCGTCATCCGAAATTCCATCCCGGCGATCTGGTCGTCGGTGCCACTGGCTGGCAAAGCCACAGCATCAGCGATGGCCGCAACATCATCCCGATCCCGTCCGGGCTGCCGAGCCCGTCGATGGCGCTCGGGGTACTGGGCATGCCTGGCATGACCGCGTACATGGGACTGATGGACATTGGCCAGCCGAAAGAAGGGGAGACCCTGGTGGTCGCCGCCGCTTCCGGCGCAGTGGGTTCGGTGGTCGGCCAGGTTGCCAAGATCAAAGGCCTGCGCGCCGTCGGCGTGGCCGGTGGTGCCGAGAAGTGCAAATACGTGGTCGAGGAACTGGGCTTCGACGCCTGTATCGATCACAAGGCACCGGACTTCGCCGAGCAACTGGCCAAGGCCTGCCCCAATGGCATCGACATCTATTATGAAAATGTCGGCGGCCATGTCTTCGATGCGGTCGTCCCGCTGCTCAATCCCAAGGCTCGAATCCCGCTGTGCGGCCTGATCGCCGGGTACAACGCCTCGGAAGCGCCGAAAGGCCCGGATCGTTTGCCCGCCTTGCAACGCACCTTGCTGACCAAACGCGCACGTATTCAGGGTTTCATCGTGTTCGACGACTACGGCGACCGTCAGCCTGAATTCATCAGCGCCATGGTGCCTTGGGTGCGTGACGGCAAGGTCAAATTCCGCGAAGACGTGGTCGATGGCCTGGAGCAGGCGCCGCAAGCGTTTATCGGGCTGCTGGAGGGGCGCAACTTCGGCAAACTGGTGGTGAAGGTCGCCCAGGACTGAGGATTTGACGCTGGCCGGAGGCGCGGGTATAACCGCGTCTCGTTGTTTTGTCGGACTTTTTCCCCATGAGCTTCAGCCCTTTGATTCGCCAACTGATCGATGCCCTGCGAACTTTGCCGGGCGTGGGTCAGAAAACTGCCCAGCGTATGGCGTTGCAGTTGCTCGAACGTGACCGCAGCGGCGGTACGCGCCTGGCCCAGGCCTTGAGCCAGGCCATGGAAGGGGTCGGACACTGCCGCCAGTGCCGCACGCTGACCGAAGACGATCTGTGCCCGCAATGTGCCGACACCCGCCGCGACGACACGCTGCTGTGCGTGGTGGAAGGGCCGATGGACGTTTACGCGGTCGAGCAGACCGGATTTCGCGGTCGCTATTTCGTGCTCAAGGGGCACCTGTCCCCGTTGGACGGGCTCGGCCCGGAGGCCATCGGCATTCCGCAATTGATGGCGCGGATCGAAGAGGCGGGCACCTTCACCGAAGTCATCCTCGCCACCAACCCGACGGTAGAAGGCGAAGCAACCGCCCACTACATCGCCCAGTTGCTGCAGAACAAAGGCCTGATCGCCTCGCGCATCGCCCACGGCGTACCGTTGGGTGGCGAACTGGAACTGGTGGACGGCGGCACGCTGGCTCACTCGTTTGCCGGGCGCAAGCCGATTTCCCTCTGAGCCACACAATCCTGTTGAAAACCAAGCAAGCGCTCGGTTAAGTTCGGCGAACCCTTCCATGGAGTTCGCCGATGCCCGCCTTCCAGGAATACTTCGACCCCAGCCACCAAATGATCCGCGACAGCGTCAGACGTTTCGTCGAGCGTGAGATCCTGCCGGACATTGATGCGTGGGAAGAAGCCGAAAGCTTCCCTCGTGAGCTGTACCTCAAGGCCGGTGCGGCCGGCATCCTCGGCATCGGTTACCCCGAAGCGCTGGGCGGCAGTCACGAAGGTGATCTGTTCGCCAAGATCGCCGCCAGCGAAGAACTGATGCGCTGCGGCTCCGGCGGGCTGGTGGCCGGGCTTGGTTCGCTCGATATCGGTTTGCCGCCGATCGTAAAATGGGCCCGGCCTGAAGTCCGCGATTGCGTCGTCCCCCAAGTGCTCCGCGGCGAGAAGATCAGCGCCTTGGCCGTCACCGAGCCGGGCGGCGGTTCCGACGTCGCCAACCTGCAGACCCGCGCCGTACGCGACGGTGATCATTACCGGGTCAGCGGCAGCAAAACCTTTATCACCAGTGGCGTGCGCGCCGACTACTACACCGTCGCGGTGCGCACCGGTGCGCCCGGTTTTGGCGGCATCAGCCTGCTGCTGATCGAGAAGGGCACACCGGGTTTCACCGTCGGCCGGCAACTGAAGAAAATGGGCTGGTGGGCGTCAGACACCGCTGAATTGTTCTTCGACGATTGCCGGGTGCCTGTAGGAAATCTGATTGGCGCGGAGAACATGGGCTTTGCCTGCATCATGGGCAACTTTCAGAGCGAGCGTCTGGCGCTGGCGCTGATGGCCAATATGACCGCGCAACTGGCGCTGGAAGAGAGCGTGAAGTGGGCGAAGGAGCGTGAAGCGTTCGGCAAACCCATCGGCAAGTTCCAGGTGATCAAGCATCGCCTCGCGGAAATGGCCACGGCGCTGGAAGTCTCGCGGGAGTTCACCTACCGGCAGGCGGCGAAGATGGCGGCGGGGCAGAGCGTGATCAAGGAGATTTCCATGGCCAAGAACTTTGCCACGGACACTTCGGATCGCATCACCAACGAGGCGGTGCAGATTCTTGGCGGGTTGGGTTATATGCGCGAAAGCCTGGTGGAGCGGCTGTACCGGGATAACCGCATCTTGTCGATTGGCGGCGGGACGCGGGAAGTGATGAACGAGATCATCAGCAAGCAGATGGGACTGTAATCTTCGGTGTTCGATCGTTCCCACGCGGAGCGTGGGAACGATCGAGGCGCGGGGCTGATTATTTATCAGTCAACGCAAACTGCGTCAGGCAGAACGTCGGAATCCCCATGTCCTCAAGACGCTGCGAACCACCCAGTTCCGGCAGATCGATGATCGCCGCCGCTTCATGAACGCGGGCGCCCATGCGGCGGATCAGGTTGGCCGCTGCGATCAGCGTGCCACCGGTGGCGATCAGGTCATCGAACATCACCACCGAATCGCCTTCGCACAGGCTGTCGGCGTGTACTTCCAGAAACGCTTCGCCGTACTCGGTCGCGTACCCTTCAGCCAGCACGTCCGCCGGCAGTTTGCCTTGCTTGCGGAACAGCACCAGCGGCTTGTTCAGCTGATAGGCCAGCACCGAACCGATCAGGAAACCGCGCGCATCCATCGCGCCGATGTGGGTGAAGTCGGCTTCGACGTAGCGGTGGGCGAAGCTGTCCATCACCAGGCGCAGAGCCTTGGGCGACTGGAACAGCGGGGTGATGTCGCGAAAGATCACACCCGGTTTCGGGAAGTCGATCACGGGGCGGATCAGGGATTTGATGTCGAAGGAGTCGAAGACCATCGTCGAGGTGTCCTGGCAGGGCTGCAAACGGCGCAGTATACCCGCGGCTGAAACGATTCGCTCGGCCGCGGGTCGAGATCAGACTTCGAGCGAGCCGCCGGCCAGGGCGCAGAGCTGGATCGGGTCGAGGATGTGGATTTCCTTGCCTTCGGCGGCGATCAGTTCGTTCTGCTGGAAGCGGGTGAAGACCCGGGACACGGTTTCCACCGCCAGCCCCAGATAGTTGCCGATTTCATTGCGCGACATGCTCAGGCGGAACTGGTTGGCCGAGAACCCGCGAGCGCGGAAACGTGCCGACAGGTTGACCAGGAAGGTGGCGATGCGCTCGTCGGCGGTTTTCTTCGACAGCAGCAACATCATTTGCTGATCGTCGCGGATTTCGCGGCTCATCACGCGCATCAACTGGCGGCGCAGCTGCGGCAATTGCAGGGCCAGCTCGTCGAGGCGTTCGAAGGGAATCTCGCAGACCGAAGTGGTTTCCAGCGCCTGGGCGGAAACCGGGTGTTTCTCGGTGTCCATGCCGGACAGCCCGACCAGTTCGCTCGGCAGGTGGAAGCCGGTCAGTTGTTCTTCGCCGGTGTCGCTCAGGCTGAAGGTCTTGAGGGCGCCGGAGCGTACTGCATAAACGGAATCGAAAGTGTCGCCCTGGCGGAACAGGAACTCACCCTTTTTCAACGGGCGGCCACGTTTAACGATTTCGTCCAGCGCATCCATGTCTTCCAGATTCAGCGAAAGTGGCAGGCAGAGAGGGGCCAGGCTGCAATCCTTGCAATTAGCCTGGTTGTGAGCGCGCAGTTTAACTGGCTCGGACATTTCTTAAATCCTTGTGGGAAAACACACATAAGGCGTAAGGGTAACCCAGCGGAGGACATTCAGGCCAGCCTGTGGCGAGATTGCCCCCACGGCATAAAGCCGCAGGGATGACGGCCGATAAACAGGTATCTGACGGCATGCAAGGAACCGCTTCGATGACTGCTATTGGTACGCTGACCCCCGGTAACAGTGGCGTTGCGTCGTTGCTGGAAAGTGCTGAAACCTCCGTTGACGATGAGTCCGGCACAGACGCGGCATCATTGGGAAGCCCGACCTTGGTCGAGGGCGTCAAAGTGTCGCTGTCCGGTGCCGCCATTGCAAAATCCGCCGGTGCCGGCGGGAAAAACCGCGATATCGAAGAAAGCGGTTTGCCTGAAAACGTCCAGCAATTGCTGAAGATGATTCGCAAGTTTCGCCAGCAGATCGCCGAAAAGAACGCCCAGATCAACGCGCTGATGGCCAACAAGACCCTTTCCAACGAAGAGCGGTTCGCCAAGATTGCTGCCCTTAAAGGCGCCATCTCCGCCCTCAACAACGGTCTGATCACCGCCAATCTGTCTCTGGCCAAGGTCATCGACCAATCAAGCCTGACCGCTGACCAGAACCTTAAAACCAACTCGCTGCTGATGAAGAGCTAAATCACCCGCGAAAAACGCTGGCGGTTCTGTTGTTCCAGATACGCGTCGAACACCATGCACACCGAACGCACCAGCAGGCGCCCGGCTGGCAGCACGGTGATCCGCTCGCGATCCAGTTCGATCAGCCCGTCCTGCGCCATGCCCTGCAATTGTGGCCAGAGCGCGCCGAAGTAACCCTGAAAATCGATGTTGAAGCTGCGCTCGATCTCGGCGAAATCCAGGCTGAAATTGCAGATCAGTTGCTGGATCACCGCGCGGCGCAAGCGGTCGTCGGCGTTGCACACCAGGCCTCGGCTGGTGGCCAGTTGCGCGCCGGCGAGGGTGTTCTGGTAGTGATTGAGGTCGCTGCTGTTCTGGCAGTACAGATCACCGATCTGGCTGATCGCCGACACGCCCAGCCCGATCAGGTCGCAATGACCGTGGGTGGTGTAGCCCTGGAAATTGCGTTGCAGGGTTGATTCTTCCTGAGCAATCGCCAGTTCATCGTCGGGCAGGGCGAAATGGTCCATGCCGATGTAGCGATAGCCAGCAGCGGTCAGTTGTTCGATGGTCCGCTGGAGCATTTCCAGTTTCTGCGCCGGGCTCGGCAGTTCGTTGCCGTTGATCCGCCGCTGCGGCATGAAGCGTTCCGGTAGGTGCGCGTAGTTGAACACCGAGAGCCGGTCTGGTTGCAGGCTGATGACTTCCTCGACGGTGCGGGCGAAGTTGTCCGGAGTCTGCTTGGGCAAACCGTAGATCAGGTCGATGTTGATCGAGCGAAATTGCAGGGTGCGCGCCGCATCGATCACCGCGCGGGTTTCTTCAAGGCTTTGCAGGCGATTGACCGCCCGTTGCACCGCCGGGTCGAGATCCTGCAGGCCGATGCTGACCCGGTTGAAGCCCAGTTCCCGCAGCAGGCCCATGGTCGACCAGTCGGCTTCGCGCGGGTCGATCTCGATGCCGTAATCACCGGAATCATCGTCCAGCAGATTGAAATGCTTGCGCAGGTGCGCCATCAGTTGCCGCAATTCATCGTGGCTGAGAAAGGTCGGCGTGCCGCCGCCGAAATGCAGTTGTTCGACTTTCTGCGCCGGGTCGAGGTGGCAGGCAATCAGCTGGATTTCCTGCTCGAGCCGTTGCAGATACGGCAGTGCACGGCCGCGATCCTTGGTGATGACCTTGTTGCAGGCGCAGTAGTAGCAGATGTTCGCGCAGAACGGCACGTGCACGTACAGCGACAGCGGGCGCAGGGCCTTGCGGCTGTCGCGCAGGGCGTGAAACAGGTCGAAGGTGCCGACCTGGCTGTGAAATTGCACGGCCGTCGGGTACGAGGTGTAGCGCGGCCCCGCCAGGTCGTAGCGGCGGATCAAATCGGTGTCCCAACGAATGGCGTCGAGCATGCGGGCATTCCCCCGGATAGGCTGGCAGTGTGCCGAGTCTAGGGGAGGGCACAAAAAGGCGTCTTGATTTGCATCAACGGGATCAGTGGCCCATCAGCCAGTGCTGGTGCGGCCCCGGCAGGGTCCAGATACCGAACAGGATCACCAGCAGACCGCCGGCCATACGCACGCTGCGTTTGCGCAACAGCGCGGTCACTCGTTCGGCGGCGAGGCCGGTCGCCAGCAACACCGGCCAGGTGCCGAGCCCGAAGGCGAGCATCAGCAACGCGCTGTCGAGTGCATTGCCCTGGCTGGCCGACCACAACAGCGTGCTGTAAACCAGCCCGCACGGCAGCCAGCCCCACAGCGCGCCGAGCAGCAAAGCGCGAGGCAGGCTCGACACCGGCAGCAAGCGGTTGGCCACCGGTTGAATGTAGCGCCACAGTCCGCGACCGAGGCTCTCAATGCGGGTCAGGCCGCTCCACCAGCCTGCCAGATACAGACCCATGGCGATCAGCAGCAACCCCGCGAGTACGCGCATGAACAGCGCGGCTGGACTGTTGGCCACCGCCCATCCTGCCAGCCCGATCAGCAACCCGGCCGTGGCATAGCTGAGAATTCGCCCGAGGTTATAAGCCAGCAGCAATCGAAAGCGTCGGCTGCGTTGTTCCTTGGGAATCGCCAGGGTCAGCGCGCCCATCAGGCCGCCGCACATGCCCAGGCAATGCCCGCCGCCGAGCAGGCCGAGAATCAACGCAGACACCAGCAGTGGCGCCAGTTCAAGCATGGGGTGGCGCCTTGTCGTCCGGTTTGGCCGGGTTGGCTTCGTCCACTGCGGCGGTGTGGTTCGGGTCCTGATCGTCGAACAGGATACTGTGGGCCGGACCGTCGAGGTCGTCGTACTGGCCGCTGTCCACCGCCCAGAAGAAGATGTAGACGGCGATGGCCACGATCAGCAGCGCGGCCGGAATCATCACGTAAAGAGCTGGCATCTGTACTCCATGCCCGCGCGGCTCAGGCCGGCAGCGGGCGGGTTTCTGACGTGGCGCTGACGGCCGGCGCACTCGGCAGGCGAGTCAGGCGCAGGGCGTTGAGCACCACGGTCAGCGAACTGATCGACATGCCGACGGCGGCCCACACCGGAGTGATCCAGCCGAGGGCGGCGAACGGCAACATGAGGCCATTGTACAGCGCGGCCCACAACAGGTTCTCGATGATCACCCGACGGGTGCGGCGGGCCAGCGTGAAGGCTTGTACCAAGGCGTCGAGGCGGTTGGACAGCAACACAGCATCGGCGCTGGTTTTCGCCAGATCGGTAGCCGAGCCCATGGCCACGCTGATGTCCGCAGCGGCCAGCACCGGCACGTCATTGACGCCGTCGCCGAGCATCAACACCTTGCGGCCGTCCCTGTGCAGTTGTTGCAGCACTTGCAGCTTGTCGTCCGGACGCAGACCGCCCCGGGCCTCGTCGATACCCAGTTCGGCAGCGACGCTGGCGACCATCGGCGAACTGTCGCCCGACAGCAGCAGTGTGCGCCAGCCGCGCGCCTTGCACGCCGCGAGCAGGGCTGGGGCGTCGTCGCGCAGACGGTCATCGAGGGCGAACCAGGCCAGCGGTCCGTTACTGTCACCAAGCAGCAACCATTGCCCCGGTTCCTTCGGCATCGACGGCACAGGCGCGGCGCTGAGATCGCAGACAAAATCCGCCTGACCGATGCGCAAACGTTGTTCGCCAACCAACCCTTCAAGCCCCAGGCCCGGTGTGCTGTGGACGTCTTCGGCAGCCAGCGGCGCGCGACCGAAGGCGCGGGCGATCGGGTGTTCGGAACGGTTTTCCAGGGCGGCGGCAAGGCTCAGGCATTGATCGCTGTCGAGGGCGCCAAGCGGGCGGATCGAACGCAGCACCAACCGGCCTTCGGTGAGGGTGCCGGTCTTGTCGAAGATCACCGTGTCGATCTGGTTCAGGCCTTCCAGCACATGACCGCGCGTCAGCAGCAGGCCGAGTTTATGCAGGGTGCCGGTGGCGGCGGTGAGGGCGGTCGGCGTCGCCAGCGACAGCGCGCACGGGCAGGTTGCAACCAGCATCGCGAGGACGATCCAGAACGCTCGCGACGAATCCAGTTCCCACCACAGCAGGCCGATGGCGGCGGCTGCGATCAACGACAGCAACAGGAACCATTGCGCGGCGCGGTCGGCGATTTCCGCCAGCCGTGGTTTTTCCGCCTGGGCGCGATCCAGCAGGCGAACAATGGCCGACAGTCGCGTGTCCTGGCCGAGCGCCTGCACCTCGACGGTCAGCGCGCCTTCCACGTTCAGCGTGCCGGCGGTGACGGCATCACCCTTGGCGCGTGGCTGCGGCAGGTATTCGCCGGTCAGCACCGATTCGTCGATGCTCGATTGACCGTCGAGGATCTTGCCGTCCGCCGGCAGCACCGAACCCGGTTGCACCAGCACGCGATCACCGAGGCGCAGTTCGCTGAGCAGGATGCGTTCGCTCTGGCCGGCGTCGTCGAGGCGCAGGCACGAGGCGGGCAACAGATTGACCAGTTGTGCGGTGGCAGCGGCGGTGCGCTCGCGGGCGCGACGTTCGAGGTAGCGCCCGGCGAGCAGGAACAGGGCGAACATGCCTACCGCGTCGAAGTACAGCTCGCCGACCCCGGTGATCGAAGTCCAGATCCCGGCGACATAAGCCGCGCCGATCGCCAGTGATACCGAGACGTCCATGGTCAGGTGACGGGTGCGCAGGTCGCGCATGGCCCCTTTGAAAAACGGCGCGCAGCTGTAGAACACGATCGGCGTGGTGAGGAACAGCGCGACCCAGCGCAGGATCGTGTGCAGTTCCGGGCTGAGGTCGATGTTGAATTCCGGCCAGGTCGCCATGGTCGCCATCATCGCCTGAAACCACAGCAGCCCGGCGACCCCGAGTTGGCGCAGGGCAAGGCGGTTTTCGCTGGCCAGTTGTTCGCTGGCGCGGTCGGCCTGATACGGGTGTGCGGCGTAGCCGATGTGGCGCAGTTCGCCGAGGATCTGGCTCAGCGGCAACTGAGTGTCTGCCCAGCGCACATGCAGGCGATGGTTGGACAGGTTCAGCCGCGCCTCGGCCACAGCAGGCAGGGTGCGCAGGTGTTTCTCGATCAGCCAGCCGCAGGCGGCGCAACTGATGCCTTCCATCAACAGCGTGGTTTCGGCCAGTTCGCCTTCGTGGCGCACGAAGGGTTGCTGCACGTCGGCGCGGTCGTACAGCTCAAGCTCATCGACCAATTGCACTGGCAGCGCTTCGGGGTTGGCCGAAGCTTCGCTGCGATGCTGGTAATAACTTTCCAGGCCGCCGGCGACGATGGCTTCGGCCACCGCCTGACAGCCGGGGCAGCAGAACTCGCGGGACTCCCCGAGCACGACGGCGGTGAAGCGGCTGCCGGCCGGGACGGGCAGGGCGCAGTGGTAGCAGGGGATTGGAATGGTCATGGCATTGTCGAGGGAATAAACCCTTGGAATCGAGTGGTCCGCTTGCCCTCACCCCAGCCCTCTCCCGGAGGGAGAGGGGGCCGATCGGTGGTGGCCGGATTAATGGGTTCAGTCAGCGACATCGTCACTGGCATACATGGCGCGTGCAAGCGTCCGAGATCAGTTCCCTCTCAAGGGGGAGAGGGCCAGGGTGAGGGGGCACTTGCAGGCTGCTTACTTCTTCAAATCCTCGGCGCCCTGCAGCGGTTCATCACCCAGCAACAAATCCTTGTCATGGCTGACCAGCTCTTCCTCGAACATCCGCCACACGTGATCGTCCTGAGTACCCAGCAACTCCACAAAACGCCGGCCTTCGATCTTGTCGCTCAACTGGCCGATGTAACGACCCGTTTCAGTCTCGCTGCGCGCCAGAACGATCTTGCGATCCTTCTCCGGCTGGGTCGGCGAGATCAGGTTCAGTTCCAGGGTTTTCGGCTGGCTGTCGCCGCTCAGGCGCAGGTCGACTTCGCCGGTCACATCATCCAGATGCACGGCAGCGCGCATCTTCAGGGTCTGGGCCAGCAGTTCGCGATCCAGCGAACGGTTGATGCCTTTGCCGGCCTCGTAGTAGTTGTCGTTGACCAGGTTGTCCGGGTTGTTCACCGCGATGGTCACCATGGACAGCGTCAGGGTCACCGAACAGGCCAGAATCCCGATGATGATCCATGGCCAAAGGTGCTTGTACCAGGGACTTGCGGCGTTTGCTGCGGGCATGTTCAGTTCTCTCAACGATTTTGTGGGCCGATGAAACGGCTCTTGGCTTCTACGTGGACGCTGTCGTCATCGGCATCCTTGAGGATGAATTTCACCTCGTTGGTGCTCGATGGCAATTGTTCAGGCGCGCTCGACAGCTCGACCGGCATGCTGAAGATTTCCCCGGCCGGCACCTTGATCTCGCGCTTGCCTTGCAGGCGCAGATCCGGCAAACCGGCGGCTTCCAGCACGTAGGTGTGGTCGCGCTGATCCTTGTTCATGATTTTCAGGCTGTAGACGTTTTCGATCCTGCCTTCAGCGTTTTCACGGTACAGCACGCGGTCTTTGCTGACGTCGAAACCCACCAGCGAACGCATGAAGAAGGCTGTCACCAACAGGCTGATCATCGCCAGCAGCACCACGGCATAACCGATCAGGCGCGGCCGCAGTTTATGGGTTTTCTGCCCGGACAAGTTGTGTTCGGTGGTGTAGCTGATCAGCCCGCGCGGGTAATCCATCTTGTCCATGATGCTGTCGCAGGCGTCGATGCACGCGGCACAACCGATGCACTCGATCTGCAAGCCGTCGCGGATGTCGATGCCGGTCGGGCAGACCTGGACACACATGGTGCAGTCGATGCAGTCGCCCAGGCCTTGGGCCTTGTAGTCGACGCCTTTCTTGCGCGGGCCACGGCTTTCGCCGCGACGCGGGTCGTAGGAAACGATCAGGGTGTCCTTGTCGAACATCACGCTCTGGAAGCGCGCATACGGACACATGTAGATGCACACCTGCTCACGCAGCCAGCCGGCGTTGCCGTAGGTGGCGAGGGTGAAGAAACCGACCCAGAAATACGACCAGCCATCGGCTTGCCCGGTGAAGAATTCGAAGACCAGTTCGCGGATCGGCGAGAAGTAGCCGACGAAGGTCATGCCGGTGACGAAACCGATCAGCAGCCACAGCGCGTGCTTGGCGAATTTGCGCAGGAACTTGTTGGCGCTCATCGGCGCCTTGTCGAGTTTGATGCGCTGGTTGCGGTCGCCTTCGGTGACCTTCTCGCACCACATGAAAATCCACGTCCACACGCTTTGCGGGCAGGTGTACCCGCACCAGACCCGGCCGGCATACACGGTGATGAAGAACAGGCCGAACGCCGCAATGATCAACAGGCCCGAGAGCAGAATGAAGTCCTGCGGCCAGAACGTGGCGCCGAAAATGAAGAACTTGCGTTCCGGCAGGTTCCACCACACCGCCTGATGGCCGCCCCAGTTCAGCCACACCGTACCGAAATACAGCAGGAACAGCGCCGCGCCGCCCATCATCCGCAGGTTGCGGAACAGGCCGGTGAAAGCACGGGTGTAGATTTTTTCTCGAGAGGCGTAAAGGTCGACGCTGTTGTTCGCGTTCTTGTCGGGGGGCGTGACGTCGTGTACCGGAATCTGGTTGCTCATCATTGCATCCCACGGCAGTGGAAAAATGCCTCGGTCGATACGTGCCGGCCGGGGTCAAAAAGGGGTGTTGCAGTGGCCCAATGATACGCCTGTCATACCGACGAACGGGTGCGACCTTTGGTCGCGTTGGGGAAAAATCATGGATGGTGTAGCGAATGTAACAAAGCGTGATGCAGATCAATTGACTTGTTGAGTATGGACGGTTTTTTCCGGGTGGCGAGTCGAATCGTCCAACACGCCTGGGGGGCAGCCTTGGCTCAGGATGCCGTTTGCTTCAGGGGCATCCGGCGGAGTTATTGCAAGTCTCAAGCTGAAAAGCGCTGGAAGGTTTAACTTTTTATAGAGTCGATTGAATAGTTAAGTTGGGCTGTGTGTTGTGGGTATTAGTTGTTGCATGAAGTGTTTTGCTCGGGCTTGAAATATATGAAATCAATTGCTGGTTGTCGGGTATTTGAAATAAACATCGTTCTCGAATAGTTTGCGTCTGCGGCTGTTCGCAGCTGAGTTTAACTATTATTTATATGAGCAAGGATTGAGCTGTATGTTTATCAAGGAAGTAACAAGGCTGGTGGCGTGTCTGTGTGTATTGTTTGCACCGTTCGCGCTGTCCAGTGAAATGATGCCGCGGCATATGGTTTTCGCATCGGATCCTCAGTACCCATGGACGGACAGAACGGATAGTGGCCAGGCAGAGTCGGATGAGGATTTTGAAAAGCGCGCCAAATGGCTCGTGGATAGCCAGTTTGCGAGCATTGTGGAGTTTCGCGGCAAAATGGGTGGTCAGGCTGAAGTGCCATTGATGATCAACGGCGATATCACGGCTTTCGGTCATCCTTATCAGATTTCATACATGAAGTCCGCGCTGAAAAAATACTTTGGCAGTGATTATTTATATGGATTGGGGAATCATGACTATCAGAATAACGTCGATGATTGTCTGGGTAATCGCTGCGCCGTAAACAGCATCGTCGAATACCATGAATATCATGCTGGCAAGGTCGATGATTTTGATGTGCGTGTGACGGGTGGCGGATTTGGCAAACAGTATGATGGCAGTCTTGCCTACTCGAAGAATATCGGTCAGGTGCACCTTGTTCAGTTGAACAATGAGCCTACTTACGAAGTTCAACTCAAACATCCGTTGCACGACATGAAAATCAGCCAGTCCCTGGATTGGCTTGAGAAAGACTTGAGGGTTGCGCGGGCTCAGGGTTACGCAATCATCATCAATATGCACAAGCCCGATGACTGGGAGGGCGATGCGCAGCAGTGGCAGCGTTTTCAGGACATGATCGAAAAGTATGAGGTCACGGCCATTTTTGCCGGCCACTACCACACGCGGGGAGGCTCCAGAAAATGGTGGGGTAAAGTCCCGGTTTTTCTCAGCGGCGGGACTTCCCAACAGACCTACCTGACGGCGAGCTTCACCGAGGATGGCAAGCAAATGCACGTCAACCTGGTCGAGAACAATGAATGGCAAAAGCCGCGATTCGTGCACACGGTTCCGGTGAAATCCATCTGGGCCAGTCGCCCGTAAATAATTGCCTGGGCATCGCTTTTATTGGCGTTGCCCGGGACAGCTGACACTTTTCAAGGATGAAACGTATGAACAAAAGCAAGATCAAGGCACTTGGCATTACTCAGAAAGAAATCGATGCATTGGACGTCATTCTCAATAGCGCCATTCCGGGGGCTTCCCTGGCCGTCACGTACCTGCAAGCGGCTTTGGGAACGATTGAGTCGGCTGAAGATGGAGAGGGCACGAAGCAGCCGGGTGGCCCGAACAGCAACCGGCCTGATGACGCTGGCAAGCAGCGCAAGCCCTCAGGCCTGGACAGTCTCGGTGGAGGCAACATTCTTTGAATCAGCACTGAGGTGAAACAAAACGGCCCCGCCAATTCTCATGGGCGGGGCCGTTTTTTGCTTCAAGCGTTGGCCTTACTGGGCCTCGGCTTCCGCTGGTTTTTCACCGTGGGACAGGCTGTAAACATACGCCGCCAGCAGGTGAACCTTGTCGTTGCCTTGCAGTTGTTCCTGGGCAGGCATCTGGCCCTGACGGCCGTAACGGATGGTCTGCTGCAGTTGGGCGAAGCTCGAACCGTAGATGAACGCGGCCGGGTGGGTCAGGTCAGGTGCGCCCATGGCTGGCGTACCTTTACCCGCCGGGCCGTGGCACGCCACGCAGTTGGCGGCGAACAGTTTCTGGCCGTTGGCCGGATCTGCCTTGGTGCCTTCCGGCAGCTTGCGGCCATCCAGGTTGGTCAGCACGAATGCGGCTACATCGGCCACGCCTTGCTCGCCGATCACTTCTGCCCAGGCCGGCATCACCGCGTGACGACCGCCCATGATGGTGGTCTTGATGGTTTCCGGCTCGCCGCCCCAGCGCCAGTCGGCGTCGGTCAGGTTAGGGAAACCATAAGCGCCCTTGGCGTCGGAACCGTGGCAGACCGAGCAGTTGGAGGCGAACAGGCGGCCACCCATCTTCAGGGCTTGCGGATCCTTGGCCACTTCTTCGATCGGCATGGCGGCGAACTTGGCGAAGA
Source organism: Pseudomonas sp. 9.2(2024) (assembly GCF_039695385.1). Taxonomy (NCBI): domain Bacteria; kingdom Pseudomonadati; phylum Pseudomonadota; class Gammaproteobacteria; order Pseudomonadales; family Pseudomonadaceae; genus Pseudomonas; species Pseudomonas sp. 9.2(2024). Next base: position 2,312,449 of record NZ_CP155585.1, read on the forward strand.
TCGGACCGAACTTGGCGTCCGAGCGAGCCATTTCCTTTTCCCACTCGTGAACGCCGGTCCAGCCGGTCTGGCCGTTGGCGAACGCGGTCTGCTTCTCGGTATCGAGGTAGTTGTAACCCGGCAGCAGGCCTTTCCAGTTGCCCAGGCCCGGGTACAGCACCAGATAACCCAGAGCGAAGACGATGGTGCCCACGAACAGCATGAACCACCATTTCGGCAGCGGGTTGTCGTACTCCTCGATCCCGTCGAAGGAGTGGCCCACGGTCTCGTCGGTCTGCTCGGTGCGCTGGCCCTTGCGGGTCGACAGCAACAGCCAGGTCAGGGAAAAGATCGTACCGAGACTGAGGACTGTGACGTACAGACTCCAGAATGTAGTCATTCTTTGTTACTCCTAGAAGCTTGCTCGACGTGCTTGATGGCTTCGGGATCATCCGCGAAGGGCAGCAAGGTCGCGTCTTCAAACTCCGACTTGCGCTTGGGGCTGAACACCCACAACGCCAGGCCGATGAAGGCAACCATCACGACAACGGTGCCCAGGCCTCGAATCATCCCGATATCCATCAGAATCACCGTTTGCTTTTGATGATGGTGCCCAGGCCTTGCAGATAGGCCACCAGCGCGTCCATTTCGGTTTTGCCCTTCACGGCATCTCTTGCACCGGCGATGTCTTCGTCGGTGTAAGGGACGCCGAGCGTGCGCAACACTTCCATTTTCTTGGCCGTGTCTTTGCCATCGAGCTTGTTTTCCACGAGGAACGGGTAAGCCGGCATTTTCGACTCAGGCACGACGTTGCGCGGGTTGTACAAGTGCGCACGCTGCCAGTCATCGGAGTAACGACCGCCGACACGGGCCAGGTCTGGGCCGGTACGTTTGGAACCCCACAGGAACGGGTGATCCCAGACGCTTTCACCGGCGACCGAGTAGTGGCCGTAGCGTTCGGTTTCGGCACGGAACGGACGGATCATCTGCGAGTGGCAGCCGACACAGCCGTTGGCGATGTAAACGTCGCGGCCTTCCAGTTCAAGGGCGGTGCGCGGCTTCATGCCTTCGACCGGCTTGTTGGTGACATCCTGGAAGAACAGCGGAACGATTTGGGTCAGGCCACCGACGCTGACGGCGATGACCATGAAGAAGGCCAGCAGGCCAATATTCTTCTCGACAGCTTCATGCTTCATCAGTGAGCTCCAACTACGGCGATCTTGGCGGCGGCTTCAGCTTCAGCCGGGTCCGAGGCGCGAACGGTGCGCCACACGTTGTAGGCCATCAGGAACATGCCGCTGGCGAAGAACGCACCGCCCAGGGCGCGAACGATGTAGCCAGGGTGGCTGGCCTGCAGCGCTTCGACGAACGAGTAGGTGAGGGTGCCGTCGTCGTTGATTGCACGCCACATCAGGCCCTGAGTGATGCCGTTGACCCACATCGAAGCGATGTACAGAACGGTACCGATGGTCGCGAGCCAGAAGTGCGCGTTGATCAGGCCGGTGCTGTGCATCTGCGCACGGCCGAACAGTTTCGGGATCATGTGGTAGATCGCGCCGATCGAGATCATCGCTACCCAGCCGAGCGCGCCGGCGTGTACGTGGCCGATGGTCCAGTCGGTGTAGTGCGACAGCGAGTTGACGGTCTTGATCGCCATCATCGGACCTTCGAAGGTCGACATGCCGTAGAACGCCAGCGATACCACGAGGAAGCGCAGGATCGGGTCGGTGCGCAGCTTATGCCAGGCGCCCGACAGGGTCATCATGCCGTTGATCATGCCGCCCCAGCTCGGTGCCAGCAGGATGATCGACATCGCCATGCCCAGCGACTGTGCCCAGTCCGGCAGTGCGGTGTAGTGCAGGTGGTGCGGGCCGGCCCAGATGTACAGGGTGATCAGCGCCCAGAAGTGCACGATCGACAGACGATAAGAGTAGATCGGACGTTCGGCCTGTTTCGGCACGAAGTAGTACATCATCCCCAGGAAGCCGGTGGTCAGGAAGAAGCCCACGGCGTTGTGGCCGTACCACCACTGGATCATCGCGTCGGTGGCGCCCGAGTAGGCCGAGTAGGACTTGAACAGGCTGACCGGCAGCGACATGTGGTTGACGATGTGCAGCATCGCGGTCACCACGATGAACGCACCGTAGAACCAGTTGCCGACATAGATGTGCTTGGTCTTGCGCTTGGTGATGGTGCCGAAGAACACCAGCCCGTAGGAAATCCAGACAATGGCCAGAAGAATGGCGATCGGCCATTCCAGTTCCGCGTATTCCTTGGTGGTGGTGTAACCCAGCGGCAAGGTAATGATCGCGCCGACGATCACCGCTTGCCATCCCCAGAAGGTGAAGGCCGCGAGGCTGTCGGAAATCAGTCGCGTCTGGCAGGTTCGCTGCACGACATAGTAGGAAGTGGCAAACAGTGCACAACCACCGAAGGCGAAAATCACCAGGTTTGTGTGCAACGGGCGCAGGCGTCCAAAGCTCGTCCACGGCAGACCGAAATTCAACTCCGGCCAGACCAGTTGCGAGGCGATGAAGACACCAAGCCCCATGCCAAGGATCCCCCAGACCACCGTCATGATGGCGAACTGGCGGACTACCTTATAGTTATAAGCAGTCGGACTGATTGCTGTGCTCATTCTAAGGTTCCACGGTTTGGGTGTTTTATTAGGATTAAAATCGGCCGCAAGTATGTAGAAAGCAGGGGGTCAATGCAACGCGCCATGACCTGGGTCAATGCTTTCCAACGCTGATTCTGCGGCCTTTCCATGCGCCGCGTAAGGACAAAATTGCCCTCGGGCAAAATGTCGCAGCGGACGAAAAAAGCGAGGGGTCCCGGTCGGATGTAACGGGGTGTGTTCGAACGCTCGGTTCGGGTGACGGACGGTAATTGGCACGACAGCCGGTATCTACCGGCCTTTGCGGCCATGTCAGTCAGCCGATTCGTTCAACGCCTCGCTCGGGGTCGACCTGGAACCGGCACGGGCCAGTCCGCATCGAGCAAGCGTAGACCCGAATCCGGGTAACCGAAAGGAGAGCGGGTGAAGGGGTGCGACAAAAGGAAGCAGCTGCAAGCTGCAAGCTGCAAGCGACAAGACGAATCATGTCGCCTGCAGGATTGTATACATTGCTTGTGATTTTACTTGGAGCTTTCAGCTTGAAGCTTGTCGCTCAACTGCTCAGTATTTTTTGACAGACTGTATACGTAAGCGGCGAGCAGTTGCACTTTATCGTTGCCCAGCAGCTCGTTCTGAGCGGGCATGTGGCCTTGACGGCCATGGCGAATGGTCTGCTCGAGCTGGGTCAGGCTGGTGCCGTAGATGAAACCGGCCGGGTGCGTCAGGTTCGGCGCGCCCATGGCTTCGGTGCCTTGGCCGTTTGCCCCGTGACAGGCAGTGCAGGTTGTGCTGAACGCCTGCTGACCCGCTTGGAGATCAGCCTTGTTGTCCGCCGGCAGTGGCAGCCCCGCCAGTTCATGACGCACATAGGCGGCGACGTTTTTCACGCCAGTCTCGCCCAGCACTTCACCCCACGCCGGCATCGCCGCCATCCGGCCACCCATGATGGTGGTCTTGATGGTGTCGGCGCTACCGCCCCAACGCCAGTCCTTGTCGGCGAGGTTAGGGAAACCGAACGCGCCCTTGGCGTCCGAGCCGTGGCACACCGAGCAATTGGAGGCGAACAGACGGCCACCCATTTTCAGCGCCTGCGGATCCTTCGCCACTTCTTCCACCGGCATCGCGGCGAACTTGGCGAAGATCGGCCCGAATTTGGCGTCGGCCTTGCTCATTTCCTTTTCCCACTCGTGGACGCCGGTCCAGCCGTCCTCGTAGCCGGGCAGGATGCCTTTCCAGTTGCCCAGGCCCGGATAAAGGATCAGATAACCCACGGAAAACACCAGCGTGCCGGCGAACAGCATGAACCACCACTGCGGCAGCGGGTTGTCGTACTCCTCGATGCCGTCGAAGCTGTGGCCCATGGTCTGGTCGACGCTGCCCTTGGTTTCGCCCCGACGGGTGCCGACCAGCAGCCAGGTCAGGCCGATCAGGCTGCCGATGGTCAGTACGCAGATCCACGTACTCCAGAAGGTGGTCATGGCCGGGTACTCCTTGTTTCATTAACTTGGGTAGTGTCGGGTTGCGGCTCGTCGGCAAACGGCAGCAGGCGTGCTTCGGCGAATTCCGGCGTGCGCTTGCGGTTGAATACCCACAGGGTCAGGCCGACGAAGGCCACGAACACCACGACCGTGCCGAGGCCGCGTATTAGCCCCGCGCTCATTTCAAAGACCATTTCTCACCTCTTGCTCTTGATCGCAGTGCCGAGCACTTGCAGGTAGGAGACGAGGGCGTCCATTTCGGTCTTGCCCTTGAGGCTGGCCACCGCGCCGCTGATGTCGTCGTCGGTGTACGGCACGCCGAGGGTGCGCATGGTCTTGAGCTTGGTTTCGGTGTGGCTGCTGTCGACCGGTTGGGTGACCAGCCATGGGTAGGCCGGCATTTTTGATTCCGGTACAACGTTGCGCGGGTTGTACAAGTGCGCGCGGTGCCAGTCATCCGAGTAGCGCGCGCCGACCCGGGCCAGGTCCGGACCGGTACGTTTCGAGCCCCACAGGAACGGGTGATCCCACACGCTCTCGCCGGCCACCGAGTAGTGCCCGTAGCGTTCGGTTTCGGCGCGGAACGGACGGATCATCTGCGAGTGGCAACCGACGCAGCCTTCGCGGATGTAGATGTCGCGGCCTTCCAGTTGCAGCGCGGTGTAGGGCTTCATGCCTTCCACCGGTTTGTTGGTCACGTCCTGGAAGAACAGCGGGACGATCTGGGTCAGGCCGCCGATGCTCACGGCGAACACCATCAGCAGCATCAGCAGGCCGACGTTCTTTTCAATCGTTTCGTGTTTCATGGCGGACTCCTCAGGCCATCTGCGCGGCAGCAACGACGTCAGCAGGCTGCGAGGCCCGCACGGTGCGCCAGGTGTTGTAAGCCATCAGGAACATGCCGCTGAGGAAGATCGCCCCGCCAATCAGCCGCACGACGAAGCCAGGGTGGCTGGCCACCAGGGTTTCGACGAAGGAGTAGGTCAGCGTGCCGTCCTCGTTCACCGCACGCCACATCAGGCCCTGGGCGATGCCGTTGACCCACATCGAGGCGATGTAGAGCACGGTGCCGATAGTCGCGAGCCAGAAGTGCGCGTTGATCAGGCCGATGCTGTGCATCTGCTCTTTGCCGAAGATTTTCGGGATCATGTGGTACAGCGCGCCGATGGAAATCATCGCCACCCAGCCGAGCGCGCCGGCGTGTACGTGGCCGATGGTCCAGTCGGTGTAGTGGGAGAGGGCGTTGACAGTCTTGATCGCCATCATCGGACCTTCGAAGGTCGACATGCCGTAGAACGCCAGCGACACCACGAGGAAGCGCAGGATCGGGTCGCTGCGCAACTTATGCCAGGCGCCCGAGAGGGTCATCATGCCGTTGATCATGCCGCCCCAGCTCGGTGCCAGCAGTACCAGCGACATCACCATGCCCAGCGACTGCGCCCAGTCCGGCAGCGCGGTGTAGTGCAAGTGGTGCGGGCCGGCCCAGATGTACAAGGTGATCAGCGCCCAGAAGTGCACGATCGACAGGCGATACGAATACACCGGACGTTCGGCCTGTTTCGGCACGAAGTAGTACATCATCCCGAGGAAGCCGGCGGTGAGGAAAAAGCCTACGGCGTTGTGGCCGTACCACCATTGCACCATCGCGTCGGTCGCACCGGCGTACACCGAGTAGGACTTGGTGAAACTCACCGGCAACTCAAGGTTGTTGACGATGTGCAGGATCGCCACGGTGATGATGAACGCGCCGAAGAACCAGTTGCCCACATAAATGTGTTTGGTCTTGCGCTGCATGATCGTGCCGAAGAACACGATGGCGTAGGCGACCCAGACGATGGTGATCAGGATGTCGATCGGCCATTCCAGCTCGGCGTATTCCTTGGAGCTGGTGTAACCCAGTGGCAGGCTGATGGCTGCCAGCAGGATCACCAGTTGCCAGCCCCAGAAGCAGAACGCGGCGACTTTCGGCGCAAACAGCTGGGTCTGGCAGGTGCGCTGCACCGAGTAGAACGAACTGGCGAACAAGGCACAGCCGCCGAACGCGAAGATCACCGCGTTGGTGTGCAGCGGGCGCAGGCGTCCGAAGCTGGTCCACGGCAGGTTGAAGTTGAGTTCGGGCCAGACCAATTGAGCCGCGAGAAAAACCCCGAGCCCCATGCCGACGATGCCCCACACCACCGTCATAATGGCGAATTGGCGGACCACCTTGTAGTTGTAGGCGGTACTGATAGAAGTGTTCATGGTTCCCCATCCACGGTTCAGCCGAAGTGAGCGCCAACAGCGCGTCCTTCGCCTGGAGTTATAGGCAGACTAAAAGCGAGGCAAGCATGGACAAACAGCACAAGGCCAGTATTGACGGGGATCAATGGGCGCAGTGCCTGCGGGATCACGGGTGGCTTTGGGATGCGGCTGTTGGGGAGGCTTCGGCGACGCTCATTCTCGCGCATGGGGCGGGGGCGCCGATGGACAGTGAGTGGATGACGGATATGGCTGGGCGCCTTGCCTGGCTTGGGGTGAATGTGTTGCGGTTTGAGTTTCCTTATATGGCGCAGCGGCGGGTTGATGGCGGCAAACGTCCGCCGAATCCGGCGCCGAAGTTGCTGGAATGTTGGCGTGAGGTTTATGGCTTGGTGCGACTTCATGTCGCTGGTCCGCTCGCGATTGGCGGGAAGTCCATGGGGGGGCGGATGGCGAGTTTGCTGGCTGATGAGCTTGGCGCTGATGCGTTGGTTTGTCTGGGTTATCCGTTTTATGCGGTTGGGAAACCGGAGAAGCCTCGGGTTGAGCATTTGGCTTCTTTGCAGACTCGGACGTTGATTGTTCAGGGGGAACGGGATGCTCTGGGGAATCGGGAGGCGGTTGAGGCTTACACCTTGTCACCTAGTATTGAGGTGACTTGGCTAGCGGCCGGCGATCATGACCTCAAGCCATTGAAGGTTTCCGGGTTTACCCACGAACAGCATTTGGCCAGCGCCGCACAGAAAGTAGCTGTGTTTCTCAAGGGGGTACCGAAATTCTGAACCAGATGAAGATCGGCTCCCTTTCCCCCTCGCCCCCTTGGGGGAGAGGGCTGGGGTGAGGGGGATCGATCTTGAACGCGACACATTTTTCGATCTGTGTGCATATCCGTTGCTGCGGTAACGGCCACCTAGGGTTCCGCCCTTACGGCGGGTCACTTTTTACAAACGCCTAAAAAGTAACCAAAAACGCTTGCTCCTACGTCCGACCCGCTCGCTAAGGCTCGGGGTTCCTTCGCTCCGGGATTCATCCGGGGGGCATCGCCTACGGTTTGCTTCGCTGCACCTCCTCTCGATGTGTTTGGCTTCGCCAAACGGTCGCTGCGCTCCCACCCCCGGATAAATCCCTCCACTCAGCCTTCCGACGTCGCCCGTGGATCAAGATCAAAAGCGGTACTCGAGCTAACGCTCATCGTTTTGAATGGTTTGGCGAACGGTTTGGTTTCAGTGTCGAGCCTACCCCTCACCCCAGCCCTCTCCCCAAGGAGAGGGAGCCGAATGGGGTGCTTTCAAGCTTGAGTTCAACTCGGAATCCCACGTCGGCGTCCCTCGCCCACGCACCTCGGTCAGTCCCTCTCCCTTAGGTGAGAGGCAGATTGAGGTGCTTTCAAAAACCTGAGTTCACCTCGGTATCCCACGTCGGCGTACCTCGCCCAAACAACTCGGTCAGTCCCCTCTCCCTCCGGGAGAGGGCTAGGGTGAGGGGGGAAGGTTTCACTGACACGCCACCAAAACTAAAAGCTCCCACAGCCCGGCATTTCCAGCGCATAAACACGATCGCGTAACCACGTTTAAAGTACACGAACCGTTACGCCATAAGGGCTACAACACCTTGCGTCGTTGCCTACGCGTACGCCAGAATCCGCCGGCTTACGCAGCTTGGAGGGGGCTATATCGTTTCCCTGTCACTGAAAAGTGGCTGGGTTTGGTAGCCCGATTCGAGTTGTGGTTATTGCGACACCTTCAATGCTGTCTCTTTTCTGAGGTGCAGCTTTGTATGGTGGGCATGCGTGGGGCTCATTCGTGAGCGCCGGGTTTCCCAATTCGACCGGTCTACCAACCCGCGCATGGCCGCCACCCGCCGTTTGGTAGCGAGGGTGATGGCTCCTATTTTTTCGAATTGGAGTTCTATCTATGTTCAAAGCCACACCAAACCCGCCAGAAACCGATTCAATCCCCTACGACGCCGCACTCGAAGCCGAAAACATAAAAACGGCCACCGAGCGGGCGATCAATCATTACCTCGATCCTGGGGCGCAGAAGACGTCCAAACCATCGCGCAAGCCCGGCAAGATCTATCTGGTCAATCCAACAATGGATGACGAAACGCTGCTGGTCGAAGCGTGCGAAACGCTGTCGTCGGCCAGTGACATGGCTCGGGACCTTGGCGACACCGTCGATCCGTCGCAGCGCAAGGCGATGCAGATTCTGCAGCAGGTCATCATGCTGAGTGAGCTGCTGGTCAATCGTGTGCTGGATAACCATCACGTCTCGCGGTAGTTGCCGCCTCGGTGAGGGGCTTGTCCCCTCACTGCCTGGCAGCCGTCGATAAAAATCCTCAAGCGACTCTTCTCCGGAATTCCAGCTGATGTCCAAGACCGTCATTCCACCGTTAGAAGATCCGGTGTCCCCCTACGAATTTCCCGATTCAAGAAAACTCCACGACGCCGCCGAACGCGCCCTCGACTATTACCTGACCCCGGCAGCCCGGATCATGGCCACGCCTTACACCCCCAACGACATGTTCATGGTCAACCCGCAAACCGACACGGAGTCCTTGCTGGCCAACGCCTGCGAATCCCTCGCGTCAGCCACGGTCATGCTCGGTGACTTCGCCGGCCTGCTGGAAGGGCCGAACCGCAAGACCCTGTTGGGCATTGCGCAAGTGGTGATGTTGGGCGAGTTGGCGGTGAATCAGGCGCTGGATAACCTTGTGCCGAAGGAGTAAGTAGCAAGGCAATAAAAAACCCGGAAGCTCTAGCTATCCGGGTTTTTTATTGCCTTGCTACAGGCGAGTTCCAAGAATTGGCCAGCCAACTGATCAAAAGTCCTCAAGGTCGGAATAGATGACTTTTCCCACGATCCACGGCTCAACAATCTCGCTATGCACCGTTCGCAGAAATGAACCCCACTCACTCCGGTTATGGGCATCCGGGCCTGTGATTGTCAGCAAAAGATATTCATCCCGGAAAGCGTCGTAGGCGTAGATAAGCCAGAAGTCGTTGTCAGGATCATCAACCAACGCAGTTCGATAATACTGGCGGTCTATTTTTGCCCACCGTGACTGGGTCGCTTGGGTGCTGGCCAGGTGGATGTGATGCATATCGCTGAGGTCGAGTCGTTCGTCTCGCCCAAAAATAGAGGGCATTTCACCGCACACTTTGTAGTTATAAAAATGAGCGGCGAAGTTTTTCCAGTTGTTGATTTGTTCGAAAAGCGCAGAGATTTTGACTGCTGGCATCTATGGCTACTTTGTTATGGGTAGCTTGCCAGTGATCACATATTTATCGAACGCTTTCTGCCCATCACGCGCGGCTTGCCGGACATCAAGAAAAGTCAGTTCATCGCGAATGACTTTTTTGACTGGCTTGTCGATCTTTCTGGTGGTGGCCATCGGAGCCTCCAAAGGAGATGTATTCATACTGACCAGCTTAAGGGATTGGATTTCTACCGGCAAACGATAGAGCCGACCCCACAGGTGCACCAGTCAGCGGATTCTGGTGTTCTTGTAGGGCATAGCGCCCCTATGTGTAGTCACACGTTTAGCCACAATAAAAAACCCGGAAGCTCTCGCTATCCGGGTTTTTTGTATTGCCATTCCAATCAGCGGTTAAACCGCTCCACCAACGAGTATTGCGTGTTGGCAGTCTTGGTCAGCTCTTCACTCAGCAACGCCGAGTTATGCGCCTGTTCCGAGGTCTGGTCCGCCAGTTCCGAGATGTTGCTGATGTTGCGGCTGATTTCTTCAGCCACGGCACTTTGCTCTTCGGTCGCGGCGGCGATCTGGGTGGTCATGTCGGTGATGTTGGCCACCGCTTCGCTGATGCCGACCAAGGCCTGGTCCGCTTCCAGAACCCGCGCTACACCTTCTTCCGCCTGGCGATGGCCGGCTTCCATGGTTTGTACGGCGCTGGACGCTGTCTGCTGCAACTTGGCGATCAGGGCGTGGATCTGGCCGGTGGATTCGCTGGTGCGTTGCGCCAGTTGGCGGACTTCGTCGGCGACCACGGCAAAACCACGACCCATCTCGCCGGCGCGGGCTGCTTCAATCGCAGCGTTGAGGGCCAGCAGGTTGGTCTGATCGGCGATGCCTTTGATCACGTCGACCACGCCGCCGATTTCGTCGCTGTCCTTGGCCAGTTGGGTGACGGTCAGGCCGGTTTCACCGACCACGACCGACAGGCGCTGGATGGCTTCGCGGGTTTCGCCGGCGATGTCGCGGCCGCGGCCGGTCAGACGATTGGCTTCCTGAGTGGCGTCGGCGGTGCGCTGGACGTGGCTCGCCACTTCTTGCGTGGTGGCGGCCATCTGGTTGACGGCGGTGGCGACCTGTTCGGTTTCCACGCGCTGACGTTCCAGACCGCTGGAGCTGTTGTGCGCCAGGGCGTCGGACTGTTTGGCCTGATCGGTCAGGTGCTCGGCGGTGTCCTGCAGACGGGTCAGGCAGGTTTTCAGGCGCGCTTCCTGGCTGAGGATCGACATTTCCAGACGCGCCTGGGCGCCACGGCTGTCGGTGTACATCTGCGCGATCAACGGGTCGGAGGTGGTCTGCTCGGCCAGACGCAGCAGGCGCTTGAGCCCGCGTTGTTGCCATTGCAGGCCCAGCAGGCCCAGCGGCACCGACAGACCGGCGGCGAGGGCGAAGCCCCACTGCGAGTTCAGGGTGGCGCCGATCATGAAGCTCAACTGGCTGACCAGAATGAACGGCAGCCAGTCCTGCACAATCGGCAGCCACTTGTCGCTCGAAGGAATCGCCGACTTGCCCTGGTTGATGCGTTGGTAGAGCGCTTCGGCACGGCGGATCTGTTCGGCGGTGGGTTTGACCCGCACCGACTCGTAACCGACCACCTGATTGCCGTCGAACACCGGCGTTACATAGGCATTCACCCAGTAATGATCACCGGTCTTGCAGCGATTCTTGACAATGCCCATCCATGGCAAGCCTTGTTTCAGTGTGCCCCACATGTGCGAAAACACCGCCGCCGGCACGTCAGGGTGACGAACCAGGTTGTGCGGCGCACGGATCAGTTCCTCACGCGAAAACCCGCTGATTTCGACGAAAGCGTCGTTGCAGTAGGTGATCACGCCCTTGGCGTCGGTTGTGGAAATCAACCGTTGCTGAGCCGGGAAAGTCCGTTCGCGTTGTGTAATGGGCTGGTTGTTACGCATGGTTTTTCAATCCGCAAGGCTTTGAAAGGTTGTCGGCGGGGTCGGCCATTTATTGAAATTTTTTTTCATTTATAAGTACGGCGTCGCAAAACGGCCCTTGCTTCAACCCGCGAGCATCGGATAGGTGAACAGGCCGAAGTGCAGCAGGTTCAGGCCAAAATGCGTGGCGATCGCCGCGCCGAGCCCGCCAAAACGGTAGGCCAGACCATAGCTGACACCCGCCAGGCTCGCCAGCAACACCCATTGCCAGCCGGCGCCCACATGCACCAGGCCGAACAACAGGGACGCCAGCAGCAGCGCGAGGTTTTCGCCGTAGGGCAGATGTTGGAAACGCCGACTGAGGCCGCCCTGGATATAGCCGCGAAACAGCGCCTCTTCGACCAGCGTCACCAGCAGCAGATTGTTCAGCACCCACAGCCACGCCTGATCCGGCCATTTCGGCGCCCAGGTGATCATGCCCAGCAACACCGCACCGCCCAGCGCCAGAATCACACTCAACGTCAGTGCCAGCGCGGTGGCGTAAACCGTCAGGCGCAACGAACGACGCGCGACGATCCACGGGCAGACCAGTAGCAGCCAGAACCCAATCAGCGGTTTGTCGAGATTCAGGTACATCGAGAACGGAACGGCGTTGTCGGTGAAGCGCTGCGGCTCGATGGCCCGGCCGTTGTAGAAACCCGGCAGCCAGTGCAGGGCCAGCGCCAGGGCCAACACGATAAACAGGCCATGGCCGAGATAACGCCCGACCGGCATGGTTTGCTGGCGCACGGCGTAACCGGCGAAAACCAGCAGTGCAATGGAGATCAGCGCCAGCCAGCCGAGCTGGCCGAAACTCAGCGCCAATCCGTAACCTAGGCTGAGAAGCCCGAGATAGAGCCATGGCAGAGCTGTCATGGAAAGTCCTTGTGCACGATTTGTGGACAGGCTTTCTACACGGGTGGGGGCGAGGGGACAAGTGAAGGTGTGGCGAGAAACCGGGACAACTCGCAAACCTGTGGCTGACACTGAGACCTGTGATCTGTGGGAGCTGGCTTGCCAGCGATGGCGTCTGCACAGTCGACATCTTCATTGACTGACTCACCGCTATCGCTGGCAAGCCAGCTCCCACAGGGATTTGCTTAAGGCTGAAAGATCAGCGCAGGTTCAATTTCGCCGCCGCACGTTCGGTGATTTCCGTGCGCAACTTCAGCGAAGGTGCCGCACGCTTGCGCGCCTCATCGACAACCGCACTCGGCGCCGTCTCCGGGCTGCCCGAATCAAACGGCGGCGCCGGCGCATATTCCAGCTGCAACTGCACCAGTTGCGCCGTGTCGACACCGACCAGTTCTTGCGCCAAGGTCAGGGCAAAATCGATCCCCGCCGTAATGCCGCCCCCGGTGAACAGATTGCCGTCACGCACCACCCGATCCTTCACCGCAATCGCGCCCAGCGTCGGCAGCAGATCGTGATAAGCCCAGTGCGTGGTCGCCCGCTTACCTTGCAACAGACCCGCCGCGCCGAGCACCAGCGAACCGGTGCACACCGACGTCACGTACCGCGCCTGCGCCGCTTGCGCCTTGATGAACGCCAGCGTCTGTTCATCTTCCATCAACGGCCCGACGCCCGCACCGCCGGGAACGCAGATCACATCCAGAGCCGGGCAATCCTCGAAGGTGGTGGTCGGTTTCAGCACCAGCCCGGTGCTGGCGGTGACCGGCACCAGATCCTTCCAGACCAGATGCACCTGCATGTCCGGCAACGAGGCCAGCACGTCATAAGGGCCGGTCAGGTCGAGTTGCTGCACCTGGGGAAACAACAGAAAACCGATCTGCAACGCCATGGTTCTTCTCCGTGAAAAGGGGGGTAGACGGCTTAACTGTAGGCGCGTAGGTTTTGGCGCATACGCCAATCAGCCCACGAATTACGCCAAATGCCGAAAACCATCCATGTCCTCGCGTTCGCCAATGTGCAATTGCTCGATGTCACCGGGCCGTTGCAGGTCTTCGCCTCGGCCAACGACATCGCCCGCCAGCAGGGTTTGCCTGCGCCCTATGCGCCAACAGTCATCGCCAGCGGTGGCGGGGCGGTGAGCTCTTCCGCCGGGTTGGCGATGTTGGCCGAGCCGCTGCCGAAACAGCCCAGCGATACGCTGATCATTGCCGGCGGCTGGGGCGTTTACGCCGCTGCCGAAGATGCCGAGTTGGTGAGTTGGGTACGTGAGCATGCAAATGGTTGTCGACGCGTGGCCTCGGTCTGCACCGGCGCATTTCTACTGGCCGCCAGCGGCTGGCTCGACGGTCGTCGGGTCGTCACCCACTGGACCCGCTGCGAGCAACTGGCACAGCAACACCCGCGTTTGCAGGTCGAGCCCAATCCGATCTTCATCAACGACGGCCCGGTCTGGACCTCGGCGGGCGTCACCGCCGGCATCGACCTGGCGCTGGCCATGGTCGAAGACGATCTCGGCCGCGACATGGCCCTGGACGTCGCCCGGCAACTGGTGGTGTTCCTCAAACGCCCGGGCGGGCAGTCGCAATTCAGCGTGACGCTGTCGCTGCAAAAACAGGGCAACCGCTTCGATGATCTGCACGCGTGGATCGCCGAACACCTGACCTGCGACTTGGGCATCCCGACCCTCGCGGAACAGGCCGGCATGAGCGAACGCAGCTTCGTGCGCCACTACCGCGCCGACACCGGCCAGACCCCGGCCCGGGCCATCGAACTGATCCGCGTCGAAACCGCCCGCCGATTGCTGAGCGACACCGGATTGCCGATCAAACGGGTGGCGGCGAATTGTGGATTTGGCAGTGAAGAAACCTTGAGACGCAGTTTCCTGCGGGCCATGGGTGTGACGCCGCAGGCTTATCGGGAGCGGTTTTCGGTCAGCGCTGGAGCAGATCCAGTAATGCCTTGAGCGTTTCGCCCGGCGCTTCCTCGGGAATGTTATGCCCGACACCCGCCAGCACCCGCCGCTCGTAAATCCCGGTGAAGTGGTGGGCATCTTCATCGTCTTCCGGCGCCGGGCCAACGCCATCATCCGCACCGCACAGCGAAATCGTCGGCACGCCGATCGCCGGTTGTTTCTCCAGCGCCTGCTCCATCCACTCCAGCGCCGGATCGCCCGGCGCATACATGAAGCGATGGCGATAAGAGTGAATCACCACCTCGACGAAGTCCGGGTTATCGAACGCCGGCGCGCTCAGCGGATAACGCTCGGCGTTCCGCGCCCAGGTCGGTGACCACAACTGCCAGAGCAACTCGCACAGCGCCCGCCGGTTTTGCGTCAGCCCTTCAACGCCACGGGGCGTATGGAAGTAGTACTGATACCAGTAGCGATGCTCGCTCTGCGGATCCAGCGGCTGGATCGAATTCGGAATGTCTTGCAGGTTATAGCCATCGCCCGTCACCAACCCGCGCACGCGCTCGGGATACAACGCCGCCACAATGCACGCCGCCCGACCGCCCCAGTCGTAACCGCACAATGTCGCTTGTTCGATCCCCAGTGCATCCATCAGATCCAGCAGATCCTGCGCCAGCGCCGCTTGCTGGCCGGAACGCGGCGTGTCCGGGCTGTTGAAACGGGTCGGGCCGTAACCGCGCAAGTACGGCACGATCACCCGGTAGCCCAGGGCAGCGAGGGGCGGGGCGATTTCGTCGTAGGCGCGGGGGGAGTAGGGGAAGCCGTGGAGGAGGATGACCGGCGTGCCGTTTTCCGGGCCGTGATGCTCATAGCCGATGGTCAGGCTTGGGGTGTGGCTGAATCGGATTTCGGCACGGGTCATGGAAAGTCTCCTTACACCTCGGCTTCCGCCACCTGATTGAAATACTTACTGCGATCCGGCGTAAACGTCACCACCATTTTCGTCCGCGAGCAGGTCATGACCCGCTCGGCGCCCAGATCAATATCCAGATCTTCCCCACGCAACCCTTGCCACTGGGCCAGGTATTTCAGCGATCCGTATTTTTCATTCTTCTTCAGGCTGCGACTGACCCCGCCTTTCCAGCCCAGTACCGGCAGTTCATCGGCACTGCAGCGTTGGGCGAGGTCGGGGAAACGGGCGGCGCGCTGGCGGCCGATTTCCCAGCATTTGATCAGGCCCTTGTCGGCGGCTTCCCACAGTTCGTCGCGCTTGAGGCCGGTGCGCAGTGGGGTGTCGATCAGGCGGTGGATGCGTTGGCTCATTCTGGTTCCTTGAATCGGGTTTTTATTGGACAGCTCCGCTGTGCCCGTTGCGGTGGATGGTAGGGGGCGATGTAACAGCTGGCAACAAGGTATTTCGGGGTGTAAGTGTGAGTTGTGGGCCAAGCGTTAACGGGGTTGGCAGGTTTCTGTAGGCCGTGCCATCAACAAGTTGTATCGAAAGGAATCGATTGTGTGGGCCAGCCCTTCAACCGCAAGGCTCGGGGGTGTTTGCCGTTCGTAGGTAGTCATCCTACAAACGGCGATCGGAGTTGAGATCTTTCTTACAGGCACTGGCGAAGAAGGATGACTACGGCTGCCAGTAATTTTTCTCCCCACTCAGCTTGCGATCCAGAAAACTCGCTGCACTGATCAGTGCCAGATGCGTCAGCGCCTGTGGTGTGTTGCCCAGATGCCGGCCTCGGTTGTCGAACTCTTCCGCGTACAACCCCAGCGGATTGGCGTAGCGCAGCAATTGTTCGAATTCCAGGTGGGCCTTTTCTACTTGCCCGGCGCGGGCCAGACATTCCACGTACCAGAATGAACACGCGGCGAAGGCGCCTTCGGTGCCGGACAATCCGTCGATACCCGCATCGTCGTTGCGATAGCGATAAACCATGCCGTCACGCACCAAGTGTTTTTCGATGGCTTCCAGCGTCGCCAGCCATTTCGGATCCTTGGCGCTGACGAACCTCACCAACGGCATCAGCAACATCGAGCCGTCCAGCGCCGTGCCGCCCTGGTACTGCACGAAATGCCCGCGCTCTTCGTTCCAGAAGTTGTCCCAGATGTCGGCATGAATCGCCTGACGGGTCTGGTCCCAGCGGGCGAAGGGCGCCGGCAGCGAGCGTTTCGAGGCCAGGCGGATGGCCCGGTCCAGCGCCACCCAGCACATCAGCCGTGAGTGCAGAAAGTGATGTTGCTCACCGCGCATTTCCCAGATGCCTACGTCCTTGGTCTGCCAGGTCTCACAGACCTGATCGACCACTTCCATCACATGGTTCCAGCCTTCGTGGGAAATCGCGTCGCCGTATTTGTTGACCAGATAAACGGCGTCCATCAGTTCGCCGAAGATATCCAGTTGAATCTGGTCGTAGGCGCCATTGCCGATCCGTACCGGTTTCGCGCCGCCATGGCCGGACAAATGCGTGAGTTCGGTTTCCGGCAGTTCCTGGCGGCCGTCGATCGCATAGAGGATGTTCAGCTTCATCGACGACTGGCCGCTGCAATCGCTGACCCGCCCGCGCAGCCAGCGCATGTAGGCATTGGCTTCGTCGACAAAGCCCAGGCGCATGAAAGCGTAAACGGTGAACGAGGCGTCGCGGATCCAGGTGTAGCGGTAGTCCCAGTTGCGTTCGCCGCCGGGTGTTTCCGGCAGGCCGAAGGTGGCGGCAGCGAGAATTGCGCCGTGCTGGCGTGAGGTCAGCAACTTCAGAGCGAGGGCCGAGCGGTTGACCATTTCCCGCCAGCGACCGCGATAGTTGGACTGGCCGATCCAGTCGCGCCAGAACTTCAGCGTGCGTTCGATGCACAGCTGCGCGGCGCCTTCGGCAAAGCGCGGATCGTCGCTGGCGCCGAGCATGAACGCCGCCGTTTGATCCTGTTTGAGGGTGAATTGCGCAGCCGCCGCATTGTTATCGACGTTCAGGGTTTGATCCGAGGCCAGGCGCAGCGTCGGCTGCCCGCTGGCGCTGAACAGCACATCCTGTTTATCGATGACGGCGCGGGTCTCAGCGCGGGCGTAGTCATGCCGCACCGCGCAGCGCAGATGAAACGTCGCCTGCCCGCTGACCACCCGCACTCGGCGCATCAACAGCGGCAAGGCATCGTCGTTGTCGCCAATCGGCAGCAGGTCGGTGATTTCCACCACGGCGTGATCGCTGAGCCAGCGGGTTTGCAGGACGTTGGTGTCCGGCAGGTAAATCTGCTCGCGTCGGGCATCGGGCAGATCCGGAGCCAACTGGAAAATCCCCGCGTCGGGGGTATCGAGCAGCGAACAGAAGATCGACGGACTGTCGAACTCCGGCCAGCAGAAAAAATCCACGCTGCCCTTGTCATTGACCAGCGCGGCGCTGCGCATGTCGCCAATGATGCCGTGGGCGTCGATGGGGCTTTGTCGTTCGGATTGATGCTCAGCCATTGCCACGGAACTCCGGATAGAGGCTCATGCCGCCGTCGATGAACAGGGTGGTGCCGACGATGTAGTCGGAGGCATCGGAGGCGAGAAATACCACCGCGTTGGCCACGTCCTCGACATCGCCGATGCGCCCGTAAGGGATGAGTTTGAGCAGGGCCTGGGCGGCGTCGCCTTCGGTGGCGTCTTTATTGATGGCCGTGCGGATCGCCCCCGGCGCGATGCCGTTGATGCGGATGCGCTGGTGGCTGACTTCCTGGGCCAGGGTCTGCATCAATTGATCGACGCCGCCCTTGGACGCTGCGTAGTTAACGTGCCCGGCCCAGGGAATGCGCTGGTGCACCGAGCTCATGTGGATGATCTTGCCGGCGGCTCGCGACACGCCTTCGCGCACGCCCTGGCGATTGAAGATGCGTAGCGCGGCGCGGGCGCAAAGGAACTGGCCGGTGAGGTTGATGCCGATCACCGCATTCCAGTCGGCCAGCGACATATCCACAGCCGCCGCGTCTTTTTGCTGGCCGGAATTGGCCACCAGAATGTCCAGTGTTCCGAAGGCGTCGAGGGTCTGCTGGAACAGTCGCTCCACGTCCTCTTCCTGCGAAACATCGGCACCGATGGCAATGGCCTGACCACCGTCGGCGACGATCTGCCGGGCCAATGCTTCGGCGGGTTCGGCCTGCCGGTTGTAGTTGATGACCACGGCGGCACCGGCAGCGGCCAGGGCTTTGGCGGCGCCGTGGCCGATGCCGGAACTGGCGCCGGTGACCAGTGCCACCTGACGGGCGAGGGAAGTCTGCATGCAGGGTCGCGCCTTGGGTTGAGAGCTTAATTAGCTGACTGATGGGCGGCGGCGAGAGTTCATCCGCGTACATGAAATCATCGACAGGTTTATGCGGCAGCGATTGGCCCTGCGTGCGTTGGGGACTTCACATTCCACCAACAATTCCTTGCTTCCCCGGCCGTCAGGCTTTGTGGCAACTTGGCCGACCCTGATGAGGCTGCATCCGATGGCAAACCCTTACCGCGAACTGTTCAACGCCCCCGGCGCCCGGGCTTTTGTGATTGCCGCGATGATCGCGCGCATGCCGATTTCCATGACCGGCATCGGCGTAATCACCATGCTCTCGCAATTGACCGGCGGCTACGCGCTGGCGGGTGGGGTGGCGGCGACGTTTGCGTTGGCCACGGCGTTTTGCGCGCCGCAGGTGTCGCGGCTGGTGGACCGTTTCGGTCAGGGGCGAGTGCTGCCGGTGGCGGCGCTGATCGGCGGGGGCGCGCTGCTGATGTTGCTGTTGTGCACCCGCTTGCAGGCGCCGACCTGGACGTTGTTTGTCTGCGCCGCACTCGCCGGTTGCATGCCGAGCATGTCGGCGATGGCGCGGGCGCGCTGGACCGAAATCTATCGCGGCCAGCCGCAGTTGCAGACCGCTTATGCGCTGGAGTCGGTGCTCGACGAAGTCTGCTTTATCGTCGGCCCGCCGCTGTCGGTAGGCTTGTGCGTCGGTGTGTTTCCCGAGGCCGGACCGCTGGCGGCACTGTTGATGCTGGCCATCGGCGTCACGGCATTCGTCGCCCAGCGCAGCACCGAGCCGCCGGTACATCCGCACGAATCAGAGCATCAAGGCTCGATCATTCGCTCGACCGACGTGCAATGGCTGCTGGCGTTGATGCTCGCCATGGGCGTGATTGTCGGCGTGGTGGATGTGGTCAGCGTCGCGTTCGCCCAGCAGCAGGGTCAGCCGGCGGCGGCAAGCATCGTGTTGTCGGTGTACGCCATCGGTTCCTGTCTGGCGGGTATCGCCTTCGGTGCGATGCGCTCGAAGCTGCCGTTGCCGCGCCTGTTTCTCTACGGCGGTCTGGCGACAGCGGTGACCACGCTGCCGTTGCTGCTGGCGACCAACATCTTCGGGTTGGCCGTCGCGGTGTTCATCGCCGGGCTGTTCTTCTCCCCGACCCTGATCGTGGCGATGGCGTTGATCGAGCGCATCGTGCCGCCGGCCAAACTCACCGAAGGCCTGACCTGGCTGGTGACCGGTCTGAGCATCGGCGTGGCCATCGGCGCTGCCGGTTCCGGCGCGCTGGTGGACGCATTCGGTGCCCGCAGCGGCTTCTGGCTGGCGATTGCCGCCGGGGCGGTGGTGCTGGGCTCGGCCGTACAGAGTTTCCGTCATTTGAAGTGATCGTCACCCGGACTAATTCCCGTCGTGCCTCATCCGTTCTCTTTTACAGATAACCCATTGAGGTAAACGCGGTGACAAAGCTGACACTGCTGTGCCTGCCCTATTCGGGCGCCAGCGCCATGGTCTACAGCCGCTGGCGGCGCCAGCTGCCGTCGTGGATGCAACTGCAACCGGTGGAGTTGCCCGGACGCGGCGCGCGCTACGACGAACCCCTGCAAATCGACATGCGGGCCCTGGCCCGGCAACTCGCTCGCGAGCATAAACCTTCGCTGCAGGCGCCCTATGCGCTGTTCGGGCATAGCCTGGGTGCGCTGCTCGCGTGCGAGCTGGCCCACGCCTTTCGCGATCTTGGTGCACCCGAGCCGGTGGCGCTGTTCGCCTCCGGCACCGCCGCCCCGAGCATGCGCAGCGATTACGACCGAGGTTTTTCCGAGCCGCGCAGCGACGAGGAGCTGATCGAACAGCTGCGCACCTTTCAGGGCACCAGCGAAGAAGTACTGGCCAATCAGGAGCTGATGAGCCTGACGCTGCCGGTCCTGCGCGCCGATTTCATGATGTGCGGACGCTTCACGCCGATCGAGCGGCCACTGCTCAATTGCCCGGTGCATGTGCTGGGCGGCAAGGAAGACCGGGCGACCACTGAACAGTTGATCGGCTGGAGCAAAGAGACGCTGGGCAGTTTCTCGGTGGACATGATGACCGGTGGGCACTTTTTCATTCATGAGCATGAAGCCCGGGTCATCCGCACGCTCAAGAATCACCTGGAAGCCCATCACCGGCGCCATGCGCTGTCGGCGGCACCGGCGCTGTAAAGCGCGGTTCACCAATCGAGTGTTTTGAGGAGGCCAGTCATGGCTGTTGCTGAGGGATTTTCCGTCCGTCCGTTGTTGCCGCATCGCGGTCGCCTGCCGCTGCTGGTGGAGGCGAGCGACGCCGATACCGACTTGCTGGCGGTGTTCGACGAATTGAAAGAGCTGGTCGATAAGCATCTGCTGCAAGACGGCGGTGTGCTGTTTCGTGGATTCCGGCTGGAGGGCGCGGAGCGCTTTCGCGAGTTTGCGGCGAGCTTCGGCCATCCGCTGCTGAACTATGAGTTCGGCTCCACGCCACGGACCAACGTGACCCAGGGGGTGTACACCTCCACCGAATACCCGGCGCACCAGAGTATTCCGCTGCACAACGAGCAGGCCTACTCCCGGGACTGGCCGATGAAGATCTGGTTCTACAGCATGATCGCGGCCAGGTCCGGCGGCGAAACGCCGATTGCCGACAGTCGCGAAGTGTATCGACGAATTCCGCTGGCGATCCGCGAGCGCTTCGTCAGCAAGGGTCTGATGTATGTGCGCAACTTCGGCAACGGCCTGGATGTGGCCTGGGAAGATGTGTTCAACACCGAAGACCAGGCCGAGGTCGAGGCCTACTGCCAGGCCCACGGCATTGTCTGCGAATGGAAGGACGACGGCGAACTGCGTACCCGCCAGACCTGTCAGGCAGTGGCCCGGCATCCGGTCACCGGGGACATGGTCTGGTTCAATCAGGCGCACCTGTTCCACATCTCCAACCTGCAACCGGAGGTGCGCGAGAGCCTGCTGGACATCGTCGATGAAGAAGACCTGCCGCGTAACGTCTACTACGGTGACGGTTCGCCCATCGAGGATGAAGTGTTGAGCCAGATACGTGCGGTGCTCGACGAATGCGCCATCAGCTTCCCGTGGCAGGAGGGCGATGTGCTGATGCTCGACAACATGTTGTCGGCCCATGCCCGCTCGCCGTTCGAAGGCCCGCGCAAGGTGATCGTGGCCATGGCCGAAGGTCACTCCCAGGACGCCCTCTGACCCGTCGCAGCAGGTGAGCGGGTGGTTGTCGAAGCCGGTCGTGAGCCGGCTTCGGCGTTTGTGCGCCAGTCCCGGCAACCGTCGGCCGGGGATTGCCCGGCCCCGCTAAATCATGGCGTTTGTCATTCGTTCTTGTTGATACGACCGGGCCTCCTGGTCACGCCGCCGATCAGCAAGGACCCAATGCATGAATGCCGCAGACGCACAGAAACTAGCCCGCCGCTTTATCGAATTGCCTCAGGACAAACGTCGTTTGTTCCTCGCCGGCATGGCCCGTGAAGGGATCAATTTTGCGCAGCTGCCCATGACCGCCTGCATCGGGGCCGCAGAGCGTGACGGCTTGTCCTATGCCCAGCAGCGGATGTGGTTTCTCTGGCAGATGGATCCGCAAAGCGCCGCCTACAACCTGCCAATGGCCGTGCGCCTGAGCGGTGAGTTGCAGCCCGAGGCGCTGGAGCAGGCGTTCAGTCTGCTGGCGGCGCGGCATGAGTGCCTGCGCACCACGTTCGGTCAGGAGGGCGAACAAGCTTTCCAGAAAGTCGCCGAACCGCAGCCCGTCAAGCTGACCCTCACTGACCTGAGCGCGTTGCCCGAGGATCAGCGCTGGCCGCTGGCCCGGCAGCACATGATGGCGGAGGCCACGCAAGCCTTCGATCTGGAAAACGGGCCGTTGCTGAGCCTGCGTCTGCTGCGGCTGGACGCGCAGGAACACGTGCTGTTGCTGACGTTGCACCACATCATCGCCGACGGCTGGTCGATGAACATTCTCATCGATGAATTCATGCACACCTACGATGCGCTGGTGGCCGGGCGCGAGCCCCAATTGCCGGCGATCACCGTGCACTACCGCGACTATGCGCTGTGGCAACGCAGCTGGCTGGAGGCGGGCGAGCGCGAGCGGCAGCTCGACTACTGGCGCGCGCAACTGGGCGACGAACATCCGGTGCTTGAACTGCCGACCGACCGCGCGTATCCGGCCCAGGCCAGTCACCGTGGCGCGCGTCTGGAAACGGTCATCGACGCCGGCCTGCGCCAGGATCTGAAAAACCTCGCGCAACGTCAGGGCGTGACCCTGTTCGTGGTCTTGCTGGCGGCGTTCAAGACCTTGCTGCATCGCTACAGCGGCCAGACCGACATTCGCGTCGGCGGCCTGATCGCCAACCGTACCCGCAGCGAAACCGAAGGCTTGATCGGCTTCTTCGTCAATACGCAGATCCTGCGCAGCGTGGTCACCGCCAACAGCCGTTTCGCCGATCTGTTGCAGAGCCTGCGCCAGTCCGCGGCCGGCGCGCAGTCCCATCAGGATCTGCCGTTCGATGCCTTGATCGAAGCCTTGCAACCGGCCCGCAGTCAGAGCCATAACCCACTGTTTCAGGTGATGTTCAATCACCAGCCGCTGGTGACCGATTTGCAGCAGGCGCAGCTGGCGTCCGGTTTGCGGGTTGGTTACCTGACCGAGGAACAGCTGACCGGCAGCGGCCGCGAGCACGCGGCCACCAGCGATCTGATGCTCGATACCCGTGAAGAGGGCGAGCAGCTGTTCGCCGCGTTCACCTACGCCACCGATATTTTCGACGAGTCCACCATCGCCGCGCTGGCCGGGCACTGGCGCAACGTGCTGGTGTCGGTCTGCCGTGATCCGCAGCAGTTGATCGGCAACCTTTCGATGCTGGACGTCGCCGAGCAGGAAAGTCTGATCCAGGCCACTGAAGAGAGTCCGCGACTGGACAGCTTTCAGACCCTGTTCGAAGCGCAAGTGGCCCGTACCCCCGAGGCGCCGGCGGTGATTCTGGCGAGCGAGCCGTCACCCTCGATCAGCTATGCCGAACTGAACCGGCGCAGCAATCGCCTGGCCCATCAACTGCGCGCCCGGGGTGTCGGCCCGGACGTGCTGGTCGGCGTGGCACTGGGGCGTTCGCTGGAACTGGCCGTCGCCTTGCTGGCCGTGCTCAAGGCCGGCGGCGCCTATGTGCCGCTGGATCCGCAGACGCCGGGCGAGCGCCTGCGCCATGTGCTCGACGACAGCGGACTGAACCTGTTGCTGATCGACCGGCAGACGCTGGCCGTTCTGCCGGCTCTCGACGGTGTGCAAAGCCTTTGCCTCGACACGCTGCCGGATGATGGCGCCAGCGACAGTCTGCCGGTGACGGTCGAGCCGCAGAACCTGGCCTACGTGATCTACACCTCCGGTTCGACCGGTCGGCCCAAGGGCGTGGCGATCAGTCATGCCGCGCTGAGCGAGTTCATCGAGCGCGCCATCGACTACAGCGACCTGCGCGAAGGCGACCGGGTCTTGCAGTTCGCGACCAGCAGCTTCGATGGCTTCGTCGAGCAGTTTTTCCCGCCGCTCTGTCACGGCGCGAGCGTGGTGCTGCGCGACGCACGGCTGTGGGACAGCGCGACATTGCATCAGGTGATCCTCGAGCACGGCATTACCCTGGCCGACTTGCCGGCGGCGTACTGGTACTGGCTGGTGCAGGAATATGCCGCCAATCCTCCAGCGCATTTCGGTGCGCTGCGCCAGATTCACGTGGGCGGAGAGGCGATGGCGGTGGACGGCCTGCGCCTGTGGCAGCAGGCCGGGTTGGGTCATGTGCGCCTGCTCAATACCTACGGGCCGACCGAGGCCACCGTGGTGTCGACGATCCACGACTGCTCGGCGCTGACCGCTGACGCCGTGTCGTGGCGCGGCATTCCGATTGGTCAGGGTCTGGCCGCACGTCGCCTGTACGTGCTGGACGATGATTTGAACCTGCTGCCGCAAGGCGCGGTGGGCGAGTTGTACATCGGTGGTCCGGGCCTGGCGCGCGGCTATCACCGACAGCCGACCCTGAGCGCCGAGCGCTTTATTGCCGACCCGTTTGCCAGCGGCGAGCGCCTGTACCGCACCGGCGACCGCGCACGTTTGCGCGCCGATGGCGCGGTGGAATACGTCGGTCGCGTGGACCATCAAGTGAAGATCCGTGGTTTCCGTATCGAACTGGGTGAAATCGAATCGCGCCTGCAGCAATGCCGGGGCATCCGCGAGGCCGTGGTGCTGGCCTTGCCGCTCAATGGCAGCCTGCAACTGGTGGCGTATCTGGTGGCCGATCAGGACGTGCTCGACGGGGTGGCCGGTCAGTCGGCGTTCCGTCAGCAGGTCAGGGCTTCGCTGCAGGCCAGGCTGCCGGACTACATGGTGCCGGGCCATCTGCTGCTGTTGGCGGAGTTGCCGCTGACGCCGAGCGGCAAGCTCGATCGCAAGGCCTTGCCGGCGCCGGACATGGACCAATTGCAGGTCGATTACCGCGCCCCGCAATCGGACATCGAACAAGCCCTGGCGCAGATCTGGGCGGATGTCCTGCAAGTGCCGCGTGTCGGTCTGGACGATCACTTCTTTGAGCTGGGCGGCCATTCGCTGCTGGCGGCGCAAGTGATCGGCCGGATCAAGAAACAGCTGAACGTGGTGTTGCCGCTGCGCAACCTGTTCGAAAAGCCGCTGCTCGGTGAACTGGCCCAGGCAGTGGCGCAGTTGGCCGACGGTGCAGCGGATAACGACTGGTCCGACATGGACCTGTTCATGAATGAATTGGAAGGAGAAGAAGTATGAGCGGCACCATGGCGGAGCGCATCGCTAAAAGGTTCGTCGGCTTGCCGCTTGAGCAGCGTCGGCTGTTTCTGGCCAGGCTGCGCGAAGAGGGCAAGGATTTCAGCCTGCTGCCGCTGCCGGTCAGTCGTCACGACTGCGCGCAGATCCCGCTGTCGTTCGCCCAGCAGCGTTTGCTGTTTCTCTGGCAGCTCGAACCACAGAGCGCCGCGTACAACATGGCCGCCGGCCTGCGCCTGAAAGGGCGGCTGGACGAAACGGCGCTGACCCGCTCGTTCGATCACCTGCTGGCGCGCCATGAAGTGCTGCGCACGGTGTTCCGCACCGACGGCGAGCAGCCGCATCAAGTGATCCTCGAACCGCAGGGCGTTGCGCTGGAACGCATCGACTTGACCGGTGTTGCCGCGCAAGAACGCGAGCAGACGCTGGCCGAGCACGTGCAGAAGGTGACGGCGCAGCCGTTCGATCTGCGCCACGGCCCGTTGCTTCGCGCCAGTCTGTTTTGCCTGGCGGACGATGAGTTCGTGCTGGTGGTGAGCATGCACCACATCGTCTCCGATGGCTGGTCGATGGACGTGATGGTCAAGGAATTCGTGCAGTGCTATCAGGCGTTCAGCCTGCAGCGCGAACCGCAGTTGCCGGCGCTGGCCTTGCAATACGCCGACTACGCCATCTGGCAGCGGCGCTGGCTGGAAGCCGGCGAGGGCGAGCGTCAACTCGATTACTGGCGTCAGCAACTGGGTGAGGAACATCCGCTGCTGGAGGTCGCCCCGGACTTCGCCCGGCCGCTGACCCAGAGTTTTGAAGGCCAGACTTTGAGCTTCGATTTTGGCGCGGATCTGTCACGTCAGCTCAACGGGTTCGCCCGTGCTCAAGGCATCAGTCTGTTCATGCTGGTGCTCGCAGGGTTCTCGCTGTTCCTCTCGCGTCAGGCCGGAGAGCGTGACATCCGCGTCGGCGTGCCCAACGCCAACCGCAGTCGCGCCGAGGTCGAAGGGCTGATCGGTTTCTTCGTCAATACGCAGGTGCTGCGCTGCGAGGTGGATGAGCGAGGCAGTTTCGAGGACTTGCTGGCGCGGGTGCGCGAGGCGTCATTCGGCGCGCAGGCCCATCAGGAGCTGCCGTTCGAGCAACTGGTGGACGAGTTGGTCGCCGAGCGTACGTTGGGGCACAACCCGTTGTTCCAGGCCAAGTTCAACCAGAACGTCGGCATGCAGAAACAGCGCTCGATGGCGCTGCCGGGCCTGACCGTGGCGGAGTATCCGCTGGACAAGGACGGCACGCACTTCGATCTGGCGCTGGACATCACCGACGACGGCACGTTGATTCACGGGCAGATGACCTACGCCAGCGACCTCTATCGACACGCAACCGTCGAAGGTTTTGTCTCGGCCTTGCTCGGTCTGTTCGGTGCGCTGCTGAAAGCGCCACAGGCGCCACTGCACACCGTGGCGACGGCATTGCCGAGCGCGCTCGCGGCACCGCGTGAACCGGCACAGTCGGTGTTGCGGCACTGGGCACGCGAAGTCGAGCGCCAGCCGCAATCGCTGGCAGCGCGGGATCTGAATGGCGGCTTGAGCTTCCAGGCACTGGATCAGGCTGCCAATCGCCTCGCGCATCATCTGCTGGCCCAAGGCGCGATTGCCGGTCAACCGGTGGCGGTGCTGATGGAGCGCTCGCTCGACTGGCTGACGTGCGTGCTGGCGATCATCAAGGCTGGCGCGGTGTACATGCCGCTGGACGTCAAGGCGCCGATGGCGCGCTTGCAACAGATGCTCGGCGCCGCGAAGGCTCGGGCAGTGGTGTGTGCCGAGGGTGATTCGCGGGTTTCGGAACTGGCGGTCGCCGGTTGTCAGGGGCTGGCATTCGATGCGCAGCAATGGCAACAGCAGCCGGCGACGGCCCCGGCCTGTGAGTTGTCGGCGCAGTCGCCGGCCTATGTGATTCACACCTCCGGTTCCACCGGACAACCCAAGGGCGTGCTGGTCAGCCACGGTGCGTTGGCCAGTTACGTGCGCGGTGTGCTGGAGCGTCTCGATCCGGCGCCGGACACCAGCATGGCGCTGGTCTCCACCATCGCGGCGGACCTGGGTTTCACCGTGCTGTTCGGCGCGCTGTGCTCGGGCCGGTTGCTGCATGTATTGCCGGAAGAGCTGGGCTTCGATCCGGATCGCTTCGCCGAGTACATGGCCGGGCACCGGGTGGGCATGCTGAAAATCGTTCCGGGACATCTGGCGGCCTTGTTGCAGGCGTCGCGTGCAGCCGATGTGCTGCCGGAGCAGGCGCTGATTGTCGGCGGCGAAGCGTGTTCGCCGGCGCTGGTGGAGCGTGTGCGTCAGCTCAAGCCGGGTTGCCGGGTCATCAACCACTACGGCCCGAGCGAAACCACCGTCGGTGTACTGGCCCACGAAGTCGGTTCGCTGGAACCGGGGGCTCGCAGTGTGCCGGTCGGCACGCCATTGGCCGGGGCCCATGTGTATGTGCTTGACGATGTACTCAACAGCGTGGCCGATCAGGTTGCGGGCGAGCTGTACATCGGCGGCGACAGTGTTGCCCTCGGTTACCTTGGGCAGCCGGGGCTGACGGCCGAGCGCTTCGTTCCCGATCCGTTCGGGCCGGCCGGTGCGCGGGTCTATCGCAGTGGCGACCGGGTGCGTCGCAATCGCCAGCAGGCGGTGGAGTTCATCGGGCGCGCGGACGATCAGGTCAAGGTGCGCGGGTATCGGGTTGAGCCGGCGGAAGTCGCCCGGGTGCTGCTCGGCCTGGACGGTGTCAGCGAAGCGGCGGTGCTGGCACTGGCGCTGGATGACGACCCGACACGGCTGCAACTGGTGGCCTGGTGCGTGCCAGCGACGGGTGCAGCGCTGAAAGCCGAAGACCTGCGCGAGCAACTGCAAGCCCGTTTGCCGGATTACATGGTGCCGGCGCAGATTGTCCTGCTGGAGCAATTGCCGCTGACCGCCAACGGCAAACTGGACAAGCGCGCCTTGCCGGTGCCAGGTGTGGTGACGCAGCGCTTCGTCGCGCCGGTGGGCGAGATCGAGGAAAAACTCGCGGCGATCTGGGCCGATGTGCTCAAGCTCGAGCGTGTGGGCAGCACCGACAATTTCTTCGAACTGGGCGGGGACTCGATCCTCAGCCTGCAAATCATTGCCCGGGCCAAGCGCCAGGGCATCAAGCTCAGCCCCAAGCAATTGTTCGAAAAGCAGACCGTGGGCCAGTTGGCGGCGGTGGCCAAACTGATCGAAGCCAAACCCGTGGCGGCAGCGCCGCAGAAGGTCGGCGGGCAGCTGGCTTTGCTGCCGATTCAGGCGCGCTTTTTCGAAACACCGATTGCCCGGCGAGAGCACTGGAACCAGTCGGTGATGCTGCAACCGCAGGCGCCGCTTGATGCCAGTCATCTGCAAGCCGCACTGGCGGCACTGATCGAGCAGCATGATGCACTGGCGTTGAACTTCCAGGCGTCGGGCGATGTGTGGCAGGCAACGTTCCAGACGCAACGCGACCCGGAGCTGTTGTGGGTGCGTGATCTGGACAGCCTGGATCAACTGACGGCGCTGGCGGATCTGGCCCAGCGCAGTCTGGATCTGCAACAGGGGCGACTGCTGCGGGCGGTGCTGGCGAATCTGCCGGACGGTGAACAGCGCCTGTTGCTGGTGATCCATCACCTGGTGGTCGATGGCGTGTCCTGGCGCGTCCTGCTGGAAGACTTGCAGCTCGGTTACGCCGCACTGGCATCGGGCACGCCGCTGGTGTTGCCGGGCAAGAGCAGTTCGTTGCAGAGCTGGGCCGAGCGTCTGCACCGTTATGCCCATAGCGAAACACTGGGCCGCGAGCGCGAGTATTGGCTGACGACCCTGAGCGCGGGCGACGTGGAGTTGCCACGGGACTTTGCACAAGACGTGCAGACTCAGGAGCAGGCGCAACGCGTCAGTTCGCGCCTGAGCCAGGCACTGACCCACAAGTTGCTCAAGGTTGCTCCGGCCGCGTATCGCACGCAGATCAACGATCTGCTGCTCACGGCGCTGGCGCGGGTGTTGTGTGACTGGAGCCGACAGCCGTCGGTGCTGATCCAGCTTGAAGGCCATGGTCGCGAAGACCTGTTCGAGGAACTCGATCTGAGTCGTACGGTGGGCTGGTTCAGCAGCCTGTTCCCGGTGCGTCTGACACCGCAGGCAGGGCCGGGCGAATCGTTGTGCGCGATCAGGGAGCAACTGCGCGCCGTGCCGGGCAAAGGCATCGGTTACGGCGTGCTGCGCTACCTGACCGGTGCCGCCGAGCTGCGTTCGCTGGCCCCGCCACGGGTGACCTTCAACTATCTGGGCCAGTTCGACGGCGACTTCAGTGCCGCCGAGGGCGCCCTGTTCGTGCCGTCCGGCGAAAGCACCGGGGCCAATCAGGACGCCACGGCACCGTTGGGCAACTGGTTGAGCATTGACGGTCAGGTGTATGGCGGCGAGCTGGAACTGACCTGGACATTCGGTTCGGGCATGTACCGTACCGACACGGTGCAGGCGCTGGCCGAGGCTTATCGCCTGGAGCTGGAACGGCTGATCGAGCACTGCTGCGACAGCGGCGAGGCCGGCGTCACGCCGTCCGATTTCAGTCTGGTGAGCCTGACGCAGGCGCAACTTTCGGCACTGCCGATTCCGGCCCGGGAGATCACCGATCTGTACCCGCTGTCGCCGATGCAGCAAGGCATTCTGTTCCACAGCCTCAACGACCCCGACAGCCCGGCTTACACCAACCAGCTGCGGGTCGACGTGCAACATCTGGAGGCCGAGCGTTTCCGTCAGGCCTGGCAGCAGACCCTCGACGCCCACGACATTCTGCGTACCGCGTTTGTCTGGCCGAGCGACGCCGCTGCAGCGGTGCAAGTGGTTCGCCAGAGCGTGCAAATGCCGTGGAGCGTGCAGGACTGGCGGGGTCGAACCGACCTCGACACTGCGCTGGAACAACTGGCCGGCGATGATCTGGCCAACGGTTTCGAGCTGACGGGCGCGCCGCTGTTGCGGGTTTCGCTGGTGCGTACCGATGATTCGACGCATCACCTGATCTACACCTGCCATCACATCCTGATGGATGGCTGGAGTACCTCGCAGTTGTTCGGTGAAGTGCTGCAGCGTTATGCGGGCCTGACTCCGGTTGCTGCCCAGGGACGTTATCGCGACTACATCGAATGGCTGGGTCAGCGCGATCAGCCAGCCAGTCGGGCGTTCTGGAAGCACGCGCTGGCCGAGCTCGAAGAGCCGACGCGTCTGGCCAGTGCCGTGCCGACGCAGACGTCCGGCGTCAGCGGTTATGCCGATCACCAGCATCTGTTCAGCGAACAGCTGACGGCGGATCTGAACCGTTTCGCCCGGGAGCAGAAAGTCACCCTCAACACCCTGGTGCAAGCGGCGTGGCTGGTGCTGTTGCAGCGTTACACCGGTCAGGACAGCGTGGCCTTCGGCGCTACGGTGGCCGGACGTCCGACCGATCTGCCCGGCGTCGAGCAGCAGATCGGCCTGTTCATCAACACCTTGCCGGTCGTGGCGGCGCCGTCCGCCGAGATGCCGGTCGAGCGCTGGTTGCAACACGTGCAGGGCCTCAACCTGGCGCTGCGCGAGCATGAGCACACGCCGCTCTACGAGATTCAGCGCTGGGCCGGACTCGGTGCGGGAGCGCTGTTCGACAGCATTCTGGTGTTCGAGAACTACCCGATGGCCGAAGCCCTGCAACAGGGGCCGGATACCGGTCTGGTGTTCTCGGCGATCCGCCGTCAGGAGCAGACCAACTACCCGCTGACGCTGGTGGCGGTCACCGGTCGCGAGCTGAGCCTGGGCGTCAGTTACGATCAGGCCCTGTTCGGTGCTGCGACGATCGTCGGCCTGAGTCGTCAGCTCGAAAGTCTGTTGAGCCAGTTCCTCGGCAACGCCAAGCAACCGTTGGGCACCTTGCAATTGCTCGACGAGCCGCAGCGCAAGCAAGCGATCGACTGGGGCAAGGCTGGCGTCACGGCGAACGATTCGCGCACGGTGCTCGAGTTCATCGAGTCCCGCGTTGCACTGCGACCGGATGCAGCGGCGGTGATCTACGCCGAACAGCAGATCGACTATCGCCACCTCGACCTGCGGGCCAATCGTCTGGCGCACAAACTGCAAGCGCTGGGCGTGGGGCCGGAGGTGCGGGTCGGCGTGTGCATGCGCCGCACCCCGGACATGCTGGTCGCGCTGTTGGCAATTCTCAAGGCCGGTGGCGCCTATGTGCCGCTGGACCCGGATTACCCGCAGGAACGTCTGCTGCACATGCTCGACGACAGCCGCGCCGCGGTATTGCTGACCGAGCCGGCAGCGCAGGCGATGCTGCCTGACGCGTTGAGCGCTCAGGTGGTGCTGGTGGAGGAGGGCGAGCAATCGCTGGCCGGGTATCCAACCACCGCGCCGGTGGCCGGGATCAGCGGGCAAAACCTGGCTTATGTCATTTACACCTCGGGTTCCACCGGCAAGCCCAAGGGTGTGGCCATCAGTCACGCCAACCTCACTGCGCTGATCCAGTGGTCGCAAGGGGTGTACCGCGAGGAGCAACTGCGCGGTGTGCTGGCGTCGACTTCGATCTGCTTCGACCTGTCGGTCTGGGAGATCTTTGTCACCCTGGCCAGCGGTGGCTGCATGGTGCTGGCGGACAACGCGCTGGCCCTGGCGGAGTTGCCGGCCCGCGAGCGGGTCACGCTGATCAACACGGTGCCGTCGGCGATTGCCGCGCTGCAACGGGCCGGGCAGATTCCATCGTCGGTCGCGACCATCAATCTGGCCGGCGAGCCACTGAAACAGAGCCTGGTAGACACGCTGTACGCGACCCCATCGGTCAGGCAGGTCTACGACCTGTACGGTCCGTCGGAAGACACCACGTATTCGACATTCACCCTGCGCACCGCGCACGGTCAGGCCAACATCGGCCGGCCGCTGGACAACACCGTGGCGTACCTGCTCGACACGCAACTCAATGGCTTGCCGGCCGGTGTGGCGGCCGAGTTGTACCTGGGCGGCGCCGGCGTGACCCGGGGCTATCTGATGCGCCCGGGGCTGACCGCCGAACGCTTCGTGCCCAACCCGTATGCCGGCAACGGCGAGCGGCTTTACCGAACCGGCGACCTGGTGCGCCAGGGCGCGGACGACAACATCGAGTACCTGGGGCGCGCCGACCATCAGGTGAAGATCCGTGGTTTCCGTATCGAGCTGAGCGAGGTCGAAGCGCGCCTGCTGGAGCAGGACGAGGTGCGCGAGGCGGTGGTGCTGGCGCAGGACGGCGCGGCGGGCAAGCACCTGCACGGCTACGTCGTGGCGGCGCAACCGGCGACCGACCCGGCGGCGCTGACCGAGCGCCTGCGCGCCGCATTGGCCAGTCGTTTGCCGGCGCACATGGTGCCGGGGCATCTGCATGTGATCGAGGCGGTGCCGCTGACCCCGAACGGCAAGCTCGACCGCAAGGCGTTGATGGCATTGGGCGAGAGCCCGACGCAGCAGCAGTACGAAGCGCCGCAGACCGACTTGCAATGGGAGGTGGCGACGGTTTGGCAGGAAGTGCTGGAAGTCGAGCGCGTGGGCCTGGCGGACAACTTCTTCCAGCTCGGCGGCCATTCGTTGCTGGCGACGCTGGTGGTGACCCGGATCAAGGAGCGGCTGGGCGACAAGGTGCCGCTCAAGGAGCTGTTCGAAGCCGATAC
Organism: Pseudomonas sp. 9.2(2024); assembly: GCF_039695385.1. NCBI lineage: Bacteria > Pseudomonadati > Pseudomonadota > Gammaproteobacteria > Pseudomonadales > Pseudomonadaceae > Pseudomonas > Pseudomonas sp. 9.2(2024). Next base: position 2,345,528 of record NZ_CP155585.1, read on the forward strand.
GCTGAAAGCGTTCTGCAACCGGATCGAGGCGCTGCGCGTCGAAATGTCGCCCGTTCAGGATGAATTGGCTAAATCCCTGGAGGCCCTCAAACGTCTATCCCTCGATGATCTGGAAAAACTGATTTCTTGAGAGGGAAAAACGCGTGCAAGAGTTAATCGAGTCGGTAGGACAACTTTCGGCTAAGCAAAGAAAGGCTCTGGCGGTTCTGCTCAAGCAGAAAGGCGTCAACCTCTTTGACATTGCCCCGGTTTTCAAGCGCACGGCCGAAGAGCCGCTGCTGCTGTCCTACGCCCAGCAGCGCCAGTGGTTTCTCTGGCAGTGGGCGCCGCACAGCGCGGCCTACAACATTCCGACGGCCCTGCGCTTGCAGGGTCCGCTGGATGAGTCGGCGCTGGAGCGCAGCCTTCAGGCGCTGATCGAACGACACGAAACCTTGCGCACGGTGTTCTCCCAGGAAACCGAACAACCGCTGCAAACGATCCTGCCGCCAGGATCGTTTGCGCTGGAAACCTACCCGTTGAGCCCTGAGCTGGCGAGCGACCCGGATGCTTCGATCCAGGCGTTCGTCCAGACTCAGAGCCAGAAGACTTTCGATCTGCAGCAAGGCCCGCTGCTGCGCGCGGCCCTGTTGCAGGTCAACCCGAACGACCATGTGCTGGTGCTGACCCTGCACCACATCGTCTCCGACGGCTGGTCGCTGCAAGTGATGATCGAAGAGCTGGTGCAGCTCTACGCCGGTTTCAGCCTCGGTCACGATGCCGGTCTGCCGGCCCTGCCGATTCAATACGCCGACTACGCCCTGTGGCAGCGCCAGTGGATGGAAGCCGGCGAGCAGGCGCGGCAACTGGCCTACTGGCAGGAAAAACTTGGCGGCGAACAACCGGTGCTGGAACTGCCGCTCGACCGCGCGCGCAGTGTCGATCAGAGCTTTGCCGGGGCCAGCCACAACCTGATTCTCGATCCGCAGCTGAGCCAGGGCCTGAAAGCCTTTGCGCGGCGGGAAAACGTCACGCTGTTCGTCTTGCTGCTGGCGTCTTTCCAGGCACTGTTGCACCGCTACAGCGGGCAGTCGGACATCCGTGTCGGCGTGCCGGTGGCCAACCGTGGCCGGGTGGAAATCGAGCGTCTGATCGGTTTCTTCGTCAACACGCAGGTGCTCAAGGCCGACGTTGACAGCCAGACCCCGTTTATCGATTTGCTGCGTCAGGTCAAACAGACCGCACAGGAAGCCCAGGCCCATCAGGACTTGCCTTTCGAGCAACTGGTGGAAGCCCTGGAACCGGGTCGCAGCCTGAGCCACAGTCCGCTGTTTCAGGTCATGTTCAACCATCAGGCGGAACGCCGCAGCAGTGTTGAGACGCGCCTCAACGGCCTGAGCATCGAGCCGCTGGAATGGCAGAGCCAGACCGCCCAGTTCGACCTGACGCTGAACACCACCGAACAGGCCCACGGCATCGAAGCGGTGCTCAAGTACGCCACCGATCTGTTCGATGCGGCGACCATCGAGCGTCTGGCACAGCACTGGACCGCGCTGCTGCAGGCGATCGTCGCCGACCCGTCGCGCAGCATCGGGCAGTTGCCGATGCTCGATGACGCACGTCAGCAACAACTGCTGAGCCAATGGAATCCGACACGGGTCGAGCACCCGGTCGAGCAGTGCATTCATCAGGCCATCGAAGCCCAGGCGGAACGTCATCCCGAGGCGGTCGCCGTGACCTTTGCCGGGCAACGGCTGACCTACGCCGAGCTCAATCGCCGGGCCAATCAGTGGGCGCACCGGTTGATCGCGAACGGCGTCGGCCCGGATGTGCGGGTCGGTGTGGCGGTCGAGCGTTCGCTGGACATGATCGTCGCCATCGTCGCCGTGCTGAAAGCCGGCGGTGCCTACGTGCCGCTGGATCCGGGCTACCCGCAAGATCGCCTGAGCTACATGATCGAGGACAGTGGCATCGGTCTTCTGCTGACCCAGGGTCACTTGCAGGCACAGCTGCCGATTCCGCCGGGCCTCACCTGTCTGGACCTGAGCCAGACACTGGAGCCGGGCAACAGCGAAAACCCGGTCTGCCTGACCACCCCGGATAACCTGGCGTACGTCATCTACACCTCCGGTTCGACCGGCAAGCCCAAAGGTGCATTGCTGCCGCACAGCAACGTCATCCGCCTGTTCAGCGCCACCGACCACTGGTTCGGTTTCGGCCCGGACGACAGCTGGACCCTGTTCCATTCCTACGCGTTCGACTTCTCGGTCTGGGAAATTTTCGGCGCGCTGCTGTACGGCGGAAAACTGGTGGTCGTACCCCACGACGTCACCCGTTCCCCGGAAGATTTCTACACCCTGCTGTGCGATGAACACGTCACGGTCCTGAACCAGACGCCATCGGCGTTCAAGCCGCTGATGCAACTGGCCAGTGAATCCTCGCGCGACCATTCGCTGCGTTACGTGGTGTTCGGTGGCGAAGCGCTGGAAGTGCAGAACCTGCGGCCATGGTTCGAGCGTTTCGGCGACCGTGCACCGACGCTGGTGAACATGTACGGCATCACTGAAACCACCGTGCACGTGACGTACCGCCCATTGTCGATGGCCGACCTTGAGCAAAGCCACAGCAGCCCGATCGGCGAGCCGATTGTCGACCTGTCGTGGTACCTGCTCGACAGCGCGCTGAACCTGGTGCCGCAAGGTTGCATCGGCGAGCTGTACATCGCCGGTGCCGGTCTGGCCCGGGGTTACCTGAATCAACCGGGCATGAGCGCTACGCGTTTTGTGCCCGACCCGTTCAACCCGCAGGCCGGCGAACGTATGTACCGCACCGGCGACCTGGCGCGCCTGCGCGGCGACGGGGTGATCGAGTACATCGGTCGTATCGACCATCAAGTGAAGATCCGCGGTTTCCGTATCGAGTTGGGGGAAATCGAAACCCGGCTGCTCAAGCTCCCGGCGGTGCGCGAGGCGGTGGTGCTGGCAGTCGAAGGTCCGAGCGGTCAGCAACTGGCGACCTGGATCGTGCCGAACGAGGCACTGCAAGGCGATGCCGAGGCGACGCTGCGCGATTCGATCAAGGCGCAACTGCGCGAAGCCTTGCCGGACTACATGGTGCCGGTCAGCTGGGCATTCCTCGAGCGCCTGCCGCTGACCGCCAACGGCAAACTCGATCGCAAGCAACTGCCGCAGCCGCAGGTCGCTCAGGTGCAGGAAGCGTATGCCGCGCCGCGCAGTGAGCTGGAACAGCAACTGGCCGCCATCTGGCAGGACGTGTTGAAGGTCGAGCGTGTCGGCCTCAACGACAATTTCTTCGAGCTGGGCGGCGACTCGATCATTTCGATTCAGGTGGTCAGCCGCGCCCGTCAGGCGGGCATCCGTTTCACGCCCAAGGACATCTTCCAGCATCAGACGGTGCAACGCCTGGCCACGGTCGCGCAGCAGAGCGACGTGGTACTCGCGACCCAGGGCGATGTGCTCGGCGAGGCGGTGCTGACGCCGATCCAGCAGTATTTTTTCGACAGCGATATCCCGGCGCGTCATCACTGGAACCAGTCGATCCTGCTGACCCCGACCGCACCGCTGGCGGCGACTGCACTGGAGCAGGCGTTGCAGCACCTGCAACGGCACCATGACGCCTTGCGTCTGCGTTACCGCGACCTGGAGGGTGGCTGGCAACAGACCCACGCGCCGGTCGAACACAATCTGGAGCTGCTGCGCACCGTGACCTTGCAGGACAGCGCGGCCTTGCCGGCGCTGTGCCAGGAACTGCAACGCAGCCTCGATCTGGACAACGGCCCGCTGATCCGCGCGGTGCTGGTGGACTTGCCGGACGCCAGCCAGCGCCTGTTGCTGGTGATCCATCACCTGGTGGTCGACGGGGTGTCCTGGCGGATCGTGCTGGAAGATCTGCAAACCGTTTACCAACAGCTGACGGCGGGGCAGGTTATGCGCCTGCCGGCCAAGACCACCGCGTTCAAGGACTGGGGCGCGCGCCTGCAAGGGCATGCGCGCAGTGCCGTGCTGGAAGCCGAGCTGGATTACTGGCGCGGGCAGTTGAGCGGCGCGGGCATCGAGCTGCCGCTGGACAACCCGCAAGGTCAGTTGAGCAACCGTTTCGAGCGCAGCGTCGATACGCGTCTGGATGCCGAGCGCACCCGGCAGCTGCTGCAACAGGCCCCGGCGGTCTACCGCACCCAGGTCAACGACCTGTTGCTGACTGCGCTGGCCAAGGTGCTGTGTGAATGGACCGGTGCCGAGAGCGCGCTGGTGCAGCTCGAGGGTCATGGTCGTGAAGACCTGTTCGACGATGTCGATCTGAGCCGCACGGTGGGCTGGTTCACCAGCATGTTCCCGGTGCGTCTGACCCCCGGCGCCGGTTTCGAAACCTCGATCAAGGGCATCAAGGAACAGCTGCGGGCGATCCCCAACAAAGGCATTGGCTACGGCCTGTTGCGATATCTGGGCAGCGCCGAGGCACAGGCTGCCCTGAGCGGCGCGGCGCAGCCGAAGGTGACGTTCAACTACCTCGGCCAGTTCGACAACAACTTCGATGAAGGCGCGTTGTGGGTGCCGGCCACCGAAGACAAGGGCGCCGGGCAGGACGAGCGTGCGCCGATGGCCAACACGCTGACCATCGATGGCCGGGTCTATCAGGGGCAGTTGAGCCTGACCTGGACCTACAGCGGCGATGTGTTCGAAGACGCGACCATCCATGCGCTGGCACGTGCCTATGAAGGCGCGCTGGCCGAGTTGATCGACCATTGCCTTAATCACGCGAGCGGTGGTCTGACACCGTCCGACGTGCCGCTGGCCGGGTTGTCCCAGACCCATCTGGACAACCTGCCGATCGTTGCCCAGCGGATCGAAGACATCTATCCGCTGGCGCCGATGCAGCAGGGCATTCTGTTCCACAGTCTCTATGACGCCGATGCCAGCGCTTATGTCTATCAGATGCTGCTGGACATCGAAGGTCTGGACGTCGCGCGCTTCCAGCAGGCCTGGCAGCGAGTGGTGGATCGCCATGAAGTGCTGCGCGCCGGTTTCATCTGGGGTCGCGACGGTCTCGACACGCCACTGCAAGTCATTCATCGCCAGCTGACCCTGGAAATGCCGGAAGTGGACATGCGCCACGAGCCGGACCTGGCCGTGGCCATGGAAGCGCGGGCACGGGCTGATCTGGAGCGCGGTTTCGATTTGCAGAACCCGCCGCTGCTGCGTCTGTGCCTGTTGCGCACGGCCGATGATCGCCATCGCCTGATCTTTACCTGCCACCACATCCTGATGGATGGCTGGAGCAACTCGCGGATGTTCGGTGAGGTGCTGCAGGATTACGCCGGTCATCCGGTGCCGGGTGCGCAGGGCCGTTACCGGGACTTCCTGGCCTGGCTGCAAGGCCAGGACAAACAGGCCGCGCAGGCTTTCTGGCGCGGACAACTGGCCGAGCTCGACGAGCCGACCCGTCTGGCCTCGGCGTGCCCGGGCAACGTGCAGCCGGGGGCGGGCAAGGGCGTGCATCGCCTGACGTTCGATGCAGCGTTCACGCGCCGCCTGAACAGTTTCTCGCGCCAGCAGCAGGTCACTCTGAACAGTCTGGTGCAGGCAGCATGGCTGTTGATTCTGCAACGCTACACCGGCCAGCCCACGGTCGCGTTCGGCGCCACGGTGTCCGGGCGTCCGGTGGATTTGCCGGGCATCGAGCAGCAACTGGGGCTGTTCATTAACACCTTGCCGGTGATCGCCAGCCCGCAACCGGGCGTCAGCGTGCGCGACTGGGTGCGCAGCGTGCAGGACAAGAACCTGCTGCTGCGCGACTTCGAACAGACGCCGCTGCAAGACATCCAGCGACTTGCCGAGCTCAACGGCGAAGCGCTGTTCGACACCTTGCTGGTGTTTGAAAACTACCCGGTGTCGGAGACGCTGGAGGCCAATCCGGGCGGCCTGCGCTTCGGTGGTCTGGAACACCGCGAGCAGACCAACTACGGCCTGACCCTGATCGCCGGTGCCGGCGAGGTCCTGAGCCTGGACTTCAACTACCTGACCGAGCAGTTTTCCGAGCGCGGCGTAGTCGGGTTGGCCACGCACCTGGAAGTAGTGTTGCAACAGTTCCTTGAGTCGCCGCAACGCCTGTTGGGTGAAGTCGGGCTGCTGTCGGGTGCCGAGCACAACACGTTGGCGCAGTGGAACGACAATCACGCCGCGTATCCGGCTGAGCGTCTGATTCATCAAGGCTTCGAAGCGCAGGTCCAGGCCCGTCCGCACGCTGTGGCCCTGAGCCATGGCGGTGTGGCCCTGAGTTATGCCGAACTCAATCGCCGGGCCAACCAGCTGGCGCGTTATCTGGTGTCGCTGGGTGTCGGCGCCGAGGTTCGGGTGGGCGTGGCGATGCCGCGCTCGGCGGAACTGGTGATTGCCTTGATGGCGGTGCTCAAGGCCGGTGGCACCTACGTGCCACTGGATCCGGACTACCCGGCCGACCGCGTGGCGTACATGCTGGAAGACAGCCAGGCGAAGGTCCTGCTGACGCAACAATCGTTGCTGGCGCAACTGCCGCAGACCGACGCGCAGGTGCTGCTGGTGGAGGCGGGCGGTGAGGCCTTTGCCGATGAGGCTGCCGATAACCTCGACGTGCGTGGCGATTCGGCGAACCTGGCCTACGTCATCTACACCTCCGGTTCCACCGGCAAACCTAAAGGCGTAGCGATTGCCCACCGTAACGTCCAGGCACTGATCCACTGGTCCGCCGACGTTTACAGCGAAGCCGATCTGCAAGGTGTGCTGGCATCGACCTCGGTCTGCTTCGACCTGTCGGTGTGGGAGATTTTCGTCACCCTCGCGCGGGGCGGTTCGATCGTCATGGCGCGCAATGCTCTGGAACTGCCGGACCTGCCGGAGCGCGATCAGGTGCGTCTGATCAACACCGTGCCGTCGGCGATCGCTGCCTTGCACCGTGCCGGGCATATTCCGAATGGCGTGCGGATCATCAATCTGGCCGGCGAGCCGCTCAAGCAAAGTGTGGTCGACAGCCTGTACAGCGAGACCTCGGTCGAGCACGTCTATGACCTGTACGGGCCGTCGGAAGACACCACCTATTCGACCTGGACCCGCCGCGAAGCCGGCGGCCAGGCGAATATCGGCCGGCCGCTGGTCAACACCACCGCGTACCTGCTGGACGGGCAACTGCAAGCGTCGCCGATCGGGGTGGCGGCCGAGCTGTATCTGGCCGGTGACGGCATCACCCGCGGTTACCTGTTCCGTCCGGGCCTGACCGCCGAGCGTTTTGTGCCGAACCCGGCCTCGACCAGCGGCGAGCGGATGTACCGCACCGGCGACCTGACGCGCCTGTGGGACGATGGGCGGATCGAATACGTGGGCCGCATCGACCATCAGGTCAAGGTGCGCGGGTTCCGTATTGAACTGGGTGAAATCGAAGCGCGTCTGCTGGCCCATGACCGCGTGCACGAAGGCGTGGTGCTGGCGGTGGACGGCCTCAGCGGTCAACAACTGGTGGCGTATGTGGTGCCGACCCAATCCGGCCTCAGCCTTCAGGAACAGGATGAGCTGAGCGAATCGCTGCAGTCCGCCCTCAAGGCACACTTGCCGGATTACATGGTGCCTGCGCAGTGGCTGTACCTCGAGGCGCTGCCGCTGACCCCCAACGGCAAGCTGGACCGCAAAGCCTTGCCGGCACCGGACGTCAATCAGTCGGCCCGGGACTATGTCGCCCCGTCAACGGAGCTTGAGCAACAGCTGGTGGTGGTCTGGCAGGACATCCTGAAGATTGACCGGGTCGGTGTGACCGATAACTTCTTCAGCCTGGGCGGTGATTCGATCATCTCCATCCAGCTGGTCAGCCGTGCGCGCCAGCAGGGCATCCGCTTTACCCCCAAGGATCTGTTCCAGCAACAGACCGTGCAGAAACTGGCGACGGTGGCGTCGGTGGAGTCCGCGCAGCAGGCCGACGGCACGCCGGAAAACTACCCGCTGGCGCGTCTGGAGCAGGCGCAGCTCGATGCGTTGCCGGTGCCGGCGGATCGGATCGAGGACGTTTATCCGCTGTCGCCGATGCAGGAGGGCATGCTGTTCCACACGCTCTCGGACAATGGCAGCAGCCTGTACGTCAACCAGGTCAGCTTGCCGATCCAGGGCCTGGATGTGGAGCGTTTCCGGGGCGCCTGGGAATTTGTCATCGATCGCCAGGCGATCCTGCGGACCAGTTTTCACTGGCAGGACGGGCTGGCCAAGCCGTTGCAAGTGGTCCATCGTCAGGCCCCGCTGCAGATGCAGGTGCTCGACTGGCGCGAGCGTGAGGTCAGCGATGAGTTGATCGCCGAATTCGCCAGCGATGATCGTGCCCTCGGCTTCGATCTGTCCCAGGCACGTCTGCAGCGGGTGACGCTGTTGCGCCTGAGCGATGACCGCTATCAGATGATCTGGACCAGCCACCACATCTTGATGGACGGCTGGAGCAGTTCGCGCCTGTTCGGCGAAGTCTTGCAGTACTACTCCAGGGGCAAGGTCAGCGGTGAGAACGGTCGTTACCGCGACTTCATCGCATGGTTGCAGGCACAGGACCAGGACGCGCAGGAGCTGTTCTGGAAAGCGCGTCTGGCGGCGGTCAACGAGCCGACGGCGTTGAGCCAGGCGATCCATCCGCGCCATTCGGCCGATGTCTGCGGCCACGATGCGATCTACTCGAACTGGGATCAGGCGCAAACCGCACGCCTGCTGCAGTTCTGCCGCGACCTGCGCATCACCCCCAACACGTTGATTCAGGGTGCCTGGCTGCTGCTGTTGCAGCGCTACACCGGGCAGCGCACGGTCACGTTCGGTGCCACGGTTTCGGGGCGTCCCGAAGGGCTGGCGAATGTCGGCAACATGCTGGGTCTGTTCATCAACACCTTGCCGATCATCCAGACGCCGCAGGCCGATCAGCGCCTGGCGGACTGGCTGGGCGAAGTGCAGGCCTACAACCTGGACATTCGTGACTATTCCCAGGCGCCGCTGGCTGATGTGCAGCGCTGGTCCAACCTCGGTGGCCAGGCACTGTTCGACAGCATCATCGTGTTCGAGAACTTCCCGATCGATGATCGCCTGCAAGAAGAAAACGACACCGACCTGACCTTCGGCAAATCCATCGGCCACGGCGTGACCAACGTACCGATGGACCTCGCGGTAATGCTGGGTGACGAGCTGTCGATCGAGTACCTGTACCTGCGCAGCCACTTCAGCGCCGAGGCCGTGGAAGGCATTCGCCTGACGCTGGAAAACACCCTCGAAGCGATGATGCGTGCGCCTTACGAGCGACTGGGCAATCTGCAGCGCCTGTCGAACGAGCAGTGGCAGGCGATCCAGGCCTGGAGTGCCGAACCGGTCTCCAGCCACGAACCGGTGCTGCTGCCGCAACTGATCAGCCGGCATGCGCAGCAGCAGCCAGAGGCTATCGCCCTGCAGTGCGCCGGATTGAGCCTGAGCTATGCCGAACTCGAACAGCGGGCCAATCGTCTGGCCCACTGCCTGACCGAACACGGTGCGGGCCCGGAAGTGGTGATCGGCGTGGCGCTGCCGCGCTCGCTGGAAATGGTCGTCAGCTTCCTCGCCGTGCTCAAGAGCGGTGCGGCGTACGTGCCGCTGGATATCGATTATCCGCCTGAGCGACTGGCGTACATGATCGAGGATTCGGGCATGGCACTGTTGCTGACCCAGAGCAGCCTGCGCGCCACCTTGCCGGCGCCCGAAGGACTGCTGCGTCTGGAAATCGATCATCTCGACGAGTCCCGCTACCCCGATCACGCGCCGGTTTCCCGTGTGCAGGAGCAAGGGCTGGCGTATCTGGTCTATACCTCCGGTTCCACCGGTCGGCCGAAGGGCGTTGCGGTCACGCAAGGGCCGTTGAGCATGCACTGTCAGGCCATCGCCGAGCTGTATGAAATGGACGCCAGCAGCTGCGAGCTGCACTTCATGTCATTCGCTTTTGACGGCGCCCATGAACGCTGGTTGAGCACGCTCTACAGCGGTGGCCGCCTGGTGATTCGCGACGGTTGCCTGTGGACGCCGGAGCAGACCTACGCCGCCTTGCACGAGTATGGCGTCACCATCGCCTGCTTCCCGCCGGCCTATCTCAAACAGTTGGCCGAGTACGCGGCGGCCAGCGGCATCGCGCCGCCACCGGTGCGCATCTACTGCTTCGGCGGTGATGCCGTGCCGGACCAGACCTTCGAACAGGTGAAGGCGGCCCTGCGTCCCGAATACTTCACTAACGGTTATGGCCCGACGGAAACCGTGGTCACGCCGATGCTCTGGAAGGTCCCGGTGAGCCAGCATTGTGAAGCGGCCTATGCACCGATCGGTCGTGCCGTCGGCGCACGTTCGCTGTACGTGCTGGACGAGGATCTGAACCCGCTGCCGCCAGGTTTTGCCGGTGAGCTGTACATCGGCGGTTACGGGGTTGCCCGTGGTTACCACGGCCGTGCGGATCTGACCTGCGAGCGCTTCGTACCCAATCCGTTCGCGGTCGGCGAGCGCCTGTATCGCAGCGGCGACCTGGTGCGTTTGCGTCAGGACGGCGTGGTCGATTACGTCGGGCGCATCGACCATCAGGTCAAGGTGCGCGGTTTCCGCATCGAGCTGGGTGAAGTCGAGGCCAGCCTGCGCCAACTGGAGGGTGTGACCGATGCGCTGGTGATCGCCCGGGACAATGCGTCCGGCAAGCAACTGATCGGTTATGTGGTGACGCCGACGGGCGAAGACGTGGGCGATGAACTCAAGGCCGGGCTGCGCGCCTCGCTGCCGGAGTACATGGTGCCGGCGCAGATTGTCTGCCTGAGTGCTTTCCCGGTCACGCCCAACGGCAAACTCGATCGCAAGGCGCTGCCGGAGCCGGACTTCAAGAGCGAGGAATATGTCGCCCCGCGCAACGAGCAGGAAACACTGCTGGCCGAGATCTGGGCCCAGGTGCTGCAAGTCGAGCAGGTGGGCATCACGGATAACTTCTTCGAACTGGGCGGCGACTCGATTCTCAGCCTGCAGGTCATTTCCCGGGTCAGGAACCACCCGACGTTGCAGATGGATCTGAAGCTGCGCGATCTGATGCGCTATCAGACCATCGCTGGCATCGTCGAACAGAACGTGACGAAGGAAGGCGCCGGACAGCCACTGGTGGACGTCACGCAGGTGGCGGGCGAGGGGTTGTTCAATCTGTTGCCGATTCAGGAGTGGTTCTTCGCCGAGGGCATGTCCGAAGCCCATCACTACAACCAGTCACTGCTGTTGAGTGCGCGCCAGCCACTGGATCTGGATGCGCTCGAGCAGGCCCTGGGCTGGATCGAGCAACACCATGACTCGCTGCGCCTGCGCTTCACTCGGGAGAGCGGGCGCTGGCTGCAACGCTACTGCACCGCCACCGAACAGGGCGAGGCGGTGCTCTGGCGCCGTGAAGCCGAGAACAGCGAACAGGTCGAAGCGCTGGCCAACCTTGCCCAGCGCAGCCTCAAGCTGGACGACGGGCCGGTCTGGCGGGTGATGCATGTCGCCCTGCCGGACGGTCAGGCGCGACTGCTGGTGGTGATTCATCACCTGGTGGTCGACACCGTGTCCTGGCGGATCCTGCTCGATGACCTGAAAACCGCTTATGAAGCGTGTGTGCAAGGGCTGACGCCGCAACTGCCGATTCGTACCAGCAGCTATCGTTCGTTTGCCGAGGCCTTGCAGGCACAGGCCCCGGCGATTGCCGAACAGGAGCTGGCGTACTGGCTGGAGCAGCTCGATCAACCGGGCGTCGATCTGCCGTGCGACAACTACCGTGGCAAGAATCAGGTGCGCCAGCAGGCGCAGGCGCGGCTCAAGTTGTCCCGCGAGCACACCGAACAATTGCTCAAGCAGGCGCCGGCGGTCTATCGCACGCAAATCAACGACCTGCTGCTGTCGGCACTCGGTCGGGCACTGTGCCGCTGGAGCGGTCAGCCATCGGCGCTGATTCTGCTGGAAGGGCACGGCCGCGAGGATCTGTTCGAATCCATCGACCTGAGCCGCAGCCTTGGCTGGTTCACCAGCATGTTCCCGGTCCGGTTGCGTCCGGACAGCGACGATATCGGACGTTCGATCATCGACGTACAGGCGCAGCTGGCGGCGGTGCCGCAGAAGGGCATCGGGTATGGCGTGCTTCGTCATCTGGCGGGCGCCGAGGTGTCCCGGCAACTGGCGGATCTGCCGCAGGCGCGGGTGACGTTCAACTACCTGGGGCAGTTCGACCAGAGTTTCGACGAGCAGGCTCTGCTGGTGCCGGCGCTGGAAGAAACCGGCGACAACTACAGCCTGAAGGCGAACCTGGGCAACTGGCTGGAAATTGTCGGCCAGGTGTATGACGGCCAGTTGGCGTTGCGTTGCATCTACAGCAGCCAGCGTTATCGCGCCGGCACCATGGACGCACTGATGCAGGATTACCAGCGTGAACTTGAAGCGCTGATCGAGCATTGCATGGCGCGTGTGGGCTGATCGCTGCACGCTGGATCATTTTTGAGGGGCGTTGCCGAGGCGCGCCCCTTTTTTGCTGATACAAGGATCTTCGCGATGTCGTTACACCCTGATCTGGAAGCCTTTCTCGACCTGGCTCAAGACAGCCAGGATGCCGGTCTGCCGGCGCTGCACCAAATGACTCCGGCCCAGGCCCGGGACACCTTCGAACAGACCACTGCGCAGTTGCGCTGGATGGCGCCCGAAGACCTGGACGTGCAGGCCATCAGCGCGACCGCCCGGGACGGTGCGCCGCTGGCACTGCGACTTTATCGCCCGCAAGGTGTGTCAGCGCCAATGCCGGTGCTGGTGTATTTCCACGGTGGCGGGTTTGTGGTCGGAAGCCTCGATTCCCATGACGGCGTGTGTCGCGAGTTCTGCCGGCGCACGCCATGCGCGGTGCTCTCCGTGGGCTATCGACTGGCGCCGGAGCACCGTTTCCCGACGGCACTGGAAGACGGTGAGGACGCCTTGTCGTGGCTGGCCGAACACGCGGCTTCGTTGGGCCTGGACTCGGGCCGGGTCGCCTTCGGCGGTGACAGCGCCGGGGCCACGCTGGCCACCGTACTGGCGGTGCAAGCGGTGGTTCAGCCGCACACCGTGGCCATCGCACCCAAGGTTCAGTTGTTGTGCTATCCAGTCACCGACGCCTCCCGTGCCCATGATTCGCGGGCCCTGTTCAGCGAAGGCTATCTGCTGGAAGACGAGACACTGGACTGGTTTTATGGGCATTACGCGCGCACCCCGGAAGATTATCTGGACTGGCGTTTCTCGCCGTTGCTGGCCGAAGATCTGCGTGGCGTCGCCCCGGCCATTGTCGTGCTGGCCGGGTTCGATCCGCTGCTCGATGAGGGCCAGGCGTATGTCGACAAGTTGCGTGAGCACGGTGTGAGCGTCGAGCTCGAGCACTGCCCGGGGCTGACCCACGACTTGCTGAGGCTGGCGTCGGTGATGCCCGATGTCCTGCAGGTACACGAAACCCTGAGCCGTGCGCTGCATCGCGCATTGAGCTGAACCTCAGACAAATTCGCAGGCCAGAAAAAACCCCGCAATGCGGGGTTTTTTCATGGTCGCTGTAATCAGAAGTCAGCTTTGACCGACATCACGAAATTGCGCGGGTCGCCATAGAAGTTACCGAAACCTTCGGTGCCCACAGTGGCGTAGTAGCGTTTGTCGAACAGGTTGTTGCCGTTGAGGGCGACGGACCAGGTGTCATCGATGCGGTAGCCGATGCGACCGTTCCAGACCGCGTAACCCGACTGGGTGATGTTGTCACCGCCCAGTGGCGAGGTGCGGTAGTTGCCGCTCTGGGCGTTGACGCCGGCACCGATGGTGACGCGATCCAGAGGGCCGCTCAGGCTGTAATCACCCCAGACGCGCAGCAGGTGACGTGGTACGTAGGAGTTGTAGATCACGCCGTCCTGGGTGGCGTCGGCGTCTTCCAGCACTTTGGTCTGGGTGTAGGTGTAGCCGGCCAGCAGTTGCAGGCGATCGATCACTTCACCGCTGACTTCCGCTTCGAAGCCCTGGGCGCGGACCTTGCCGGAGTTCAGCGAGCAGGAACTGTCTTCACAGCGCGGGTCATCCTGGGCCGCATCTTTCTGAATGGTGCGGAACAGGTTGAAGGAGCTGTTCAGGCGACCGTCGAACCACTCGCCCTTGATCCCCAGCTCGTAGCTCTGGCCGATCAGGGGTTTGAGGGTGCCGCCGTCGATGGTCTTGTAGCCGCCTTGCGGGGTGAAGATATCGGTGTAGCTGGCGTACGCGGTCAGGTTGTCGTTGAGATCGAACAACAGCCCGGCAAACGGGGTGACCTGTCCGGTTTCGGTGGACTTGGTGTTGACCGGGGTGCCTTCGCCGCGGAAGTACTGCACGGAGTCGGTGTCGGACTTGTACCAGCTGACACGGCTGCCCAGCACGAAGGTCAGTGGATCTGCCAGCTTCAGGCGGGCGGTGGAGTAAACACCGTATTGCTTGATGTGCATATCTACCGGACCGCCCCGGGAGGCATTGGCCAGGTAGTAGCTTTCGTCAGGCTGGGGCAGGTGATGGTTCGGGTTCAGTACGTTCTGGCGCTGTGGCAACGCCGCCACGGCGTAGAAGTCATCCTTGTGGGAACGGCTGGCGTTGGCGCCGACGGTGAGTTCGTGCTGCTGGCCGAACGCGTCGAATTTGCCGTCCACGTAGGCATCGAAGCCGTAGTCGGTCTGCTCGTAGTCGTAGATGCTCCCCAGCATCAGCGTGTTGGAGCTGGTGGCGCCTACCGGCACCGCGCCGCTCGGGAACGCGTATTCCATGTCCTGGGTGTTGCGCGAGAAGACCCCGGCCACTTTCAGGGACCAGTCGTCGTTGAACTGGTGTTTCACGTCGCCGAAGTAGGTGGCGCGTTTGCTGCGCTGGTTGTTCCACGAGGTGTTCAGGCAGGTGGAGCGCTTGAGGTGCAGGTCGGAGCCATCGGCGTAGCGCGGCAGACCGCCCCAGCAAGGCGTGGCGTCGACGTCTTCATAGGCCATGCCCAGGCCCAGGGTGGTGTCGGGGCTGAGGTCGAAGTCCAGGGCACCGTAGTAGATCTGGTCCTTGCGGCTGGCCACGTCATAGAAGTACTGACGGGTCTGCTGGGTGACCACGGCGCGGCCACGGATGGTGCCGGCGTCGTTCAGCGGGCCGCCGGTGTCGACCTGACCGCGATAGTTGTCCCACGAGCCTGCCGAAAGCGACAGTTGGGTGTGCGGGGTGTCCTGGCCGCGCTTGCGCACGAAGTTGACGCCACCGGCCGTACCGCCTGCGCCTTTCATCATGCCGGCAGCACCGCGCAGCACTTCGACGCGGTCATAAATGGCCATGTCGCTGTTGAAGCTGTCGGCCTGTACGTAGCTGCTGCCGATGTCCAGCGGCACGCCGTCGTACTGGTACTGGCCGGTCATGCGAAAACCGCGCGAGTAGAAATACTTGCCGCCCATGGGCGAGTCGTAAACGGTGATGCCCGGAGTCTTTTCCATCACTTGTTCGATGGTGTTGAGGTTCTGGTCGTCCAGCATCTTGCGGGTCATGACCGTGACCGACTGCGGGGTTTCCTTCAGCGAGTGCACGCCCTTGCCGATGGTCACGCCACCGGTGGTGTAGGAGTTGCTGCCTTCGGTAGTGGCCGTCAGTCGTTGCCCATCGATGTTGGTCGGTGCCAGTTCCATCGCGCTGCCGGTGGCGGGGGCCAGCAGGGTCACGGTATTGCCGTCACGCTGATGACGGATGCCGGTGCCCTTGAGGATGGCCGCGATGGCGCTGTCGTCCGCATACCGGCCGTTGAGGGCGGTGGAGCGCAGGCCTTGCAGGCTTTCCGGGCTGTAGATGATTTGCAGGCTGGTCTGCTGACCGAGCGATTGCAGGGCCTGGGCCAAAGGTTGCGCCGGGATGTTCAGGGTCCATTCCTGGGCCTGGACATACGGGGCGACGGCCAGCGTCATTGCCAGTCCCAGGCCGGTGGTGGCCAGACGGGAGCGGGTAGCACCGTGCATGAGCAGGGCTCGGGTCAGTGGGCGAAGCATGAAGCGGGATGCGGACATGAGGTTAAGACCTTGGCAGGTATAGTTGTTAATGGTTCTTATTCATCTCATTAAGACGAGAAAGCCGCGGTAAACCGGAAAATATTTTTCCGGTCTGGCCGCGGCTTCGTCGATCAAGCGGTTTGCAGTTCGCTTTTGACCTTTCCGGCCTCCATGCGCACCAGTTGATCGGCAACGTCGAAGTAACGGTCATCGTGGGAGATCACGATGATGGTCTTGCCCAGCCGTTTCAGGTCGGGCAGGAGTTCGGTGTAGAAAATCCGCCGGAATGTCGGGTCCTGATCGGCGGCCCATTCGTCGAACACCAGCACCGGGCGCTCTTCGAGCCAGGCGTTGACCAGTGCCAGACGCTTGCGCTGGCCGGTGGACAGATCGGTGGTGGTGAACGCTCCGTCGCGCACGCTGACCTTGTGCGCGATCTCCAGGCGTTCGAGGTAGCGGGTAGCGTCCTGCGGTACTTCGCGGTCTCCCTGGATCAGGTCGTCGAACAGGTAGTAGTCGGCAAAGATCGTGGTGAAGTTCTGGCGGTAGTCGTCACGGTTCAAAGCGGTGATCGGCTGGCCGTTGACCCGGATCTCGCCTTCGGTCGGCGCATACAGGCCCAGCAGCAGTTTGATCAGGGTGGTTTTGCCGCAGCCGTTTTCACCGACGATGAACACGATGTCGCCTTGCTCGATGCGCAGGTTGACCGGTCCGAGGCGGAACGGTTCGCTGCCTGCAACCGGCGGGAAGGCATAACGCACATTGTTCAATTCCAGACGGTTGACGGCACCGGGCTTCTTGCCCTGGTCTTCCAGCAGCAGGTGCGGCTCGGGCGAGGAGAACTGCTCGCTCAGTTCGGCAATCCGGCGGAAGGCAATCTGCGCGCGGCTGATGATCGGCAGTGTGCTGACCAGATGTTCCAGCGGGCCCTTCATGTACAGCAGCACCAGCACAAAGCCGCTCATCACGGCCTTGTCACCGCTCGGCCAGAACGATTGCAGGGCCAGTGCCATACCGATCACCACGAAGAACAGCATCGATCCGAAGGACTTGGCGATCACGAACGTGTTGATGGATTTGATCTGGGTGTCGCAGATCTTTTCGGCAGTCTTCTGGATACCCGACACAAACATGCGCTGGCGGCGCGGGCGATGGATGCGCAGTTCCTTGGCACCTTCGGCGATCGCGTTGTAGTGCTTTTGCAGCTCGTCTTCGGAGTCGCGCGCCGCATAAAAACCGCGCATGCCCTTGGCGCGGGCAATCGCCTGGATGGTGGTGCCGATGGCGATTGCCACCAGCATCATCAGGAACATCGGCCAGGACAGCATCGCCAGATAACCGAGGCAACCCAGGGTCACGGTCATGGAAATGGCCAGCGGTGCAAACGCGAAGGCGAAGTCGCTGATGGTGTCCACGTCGTGGGTCAGCACCGGAATCAGGCGGTGGCTGCGATAGCGTTCGATCTGGTCGATCGGTGCCGACAGCACTTTCTCCCCCAGCTCTTTGCGCAGGCGGGCAATGATGTGCTGGCCGACGTAGTTGGTGCCGATGTCGGACAGGATCGTGGTCAGCAAGGCCAGGGCGCACAGCCCGGCGAAAATCATGACCACGGTGCGGGTCAGTCCGTCGGCCGAGTGCAAGGCGTTGTTGATGGTCGCCAGCAGCACGGTGACGCTCAGGCCGCCGATCATGCCGAGCACGATGGATACGCAGACAATCAGGCGGAAGGGCTTGAGCAGGGCGAACAATTCGTTGATCGCCCCACGCGTTGGCTTGGTCATGGAGGATTCCTGCTTCGGTGCGGAGGGAGTGCCGGTATGTAAGGAAAACGAATGGTCACGGGGTTTCTTTAAACGACCGCAGACGGGCTGCGGTCGCTGACAGGCGGGATCAGAGGTCGCGCACTACGCGAAAGCCCAGCCAGTCGCCCTTGCTGGTCGGCCAGCTGCTGTTGCGGTTGCCGGAACGGGAAAACACCGGTGCTTCGCCCCAGTCGTTGCCGCGCATGACCTGGCGTTCGCAGTTTTCCTGCACCCACGGACGACCGTCGTTGGGTACGCCGGAGTAATCCTTGTGATAACAGTCAGCCGTCCATTCGTAGACGTTGCCGTGGGCGTCGTACACGCCAAAGGCGTTGGCCGGGAAGGTGCCGGCCGGGGACGTGAAGTTGTAACCGTCGGCGGCGCCGTAGGTGTTGGCGTGTTTGGAAATCTGGTAGTCGCTGCCTTCGTCGAACGGGAAGGGGAACGATCCGGTGCTGCCGCCACGGGCCGCGTATTCACGGATCGATTCGCTCGGCAGGCGGTAGCTGTGGCCGGTCTTTTTCGACAGCCAGTCGATGTAGCCCTGGGCTTCGGCCACGTTCATGCAGACGGCCGGGTCGCGTTTGGTCTGTTTGAACTCGGGCTTGCCAGCGGTGCAGCGGCGACCCGGGCGATCATCGAAGTCATAGGGCTTGGCGCCGGTCTCGCGGACATATGCATCCCACTCGCCGACCAGCACCTGAAAGCGGCTGATGGCGAACGGTCGGGTGAAGGTCACTTCGTGGCGCGGGCCTTCGTCGGGTTCGCGGCCGACTTCGTCGTCCGGTGTGCCCATGGTGTAAGTGCCGGTCGGCAACACCACCATTTCCGGACAATCCTTGCAGTCCTTGAACACTTTGCCGGGGGCCGGCGGGGTGGCTGCCAGGGCGGCGCCCGGCAGAAGGCCCGCGCACAGGGCGGTCAGGGCCAGGGCGGGCAATGCCTTGAAGGTGATTGAGGCGTGAGGCTTTTTCATGAGTCGTCTCTGTTTAAAGTAAAACCGGGGGCGCAGGGGTCAGGCGCGCAGCGTCTTGCCCAGCAAATCGAGGAAACGGTCCACTTCGGCTTCAGTGTTGAGCAGACCGGGCGCGGTCCGGATCACCGGGCCGACGTCGCGGCTGACGGCATCACAGACCACGCGGTGTTTCATCAGGCGGGCGGCGATGTCATCGCTGTCACGGCCCTTGACCCGGAAGAAGCTGAAACCGGCAGAGAACTCCGGATCGACCGGGGTCACCAGTTCGACATTCGGCTGTTCCAGCAAGCGCTGCTTCAAATAGCTGTTGAGCTGATGGATGCGCGCCTGCACGTCGGCCTTGCCCAGTTGCAGGTGCAGCTTGAACGCTTCGTCCACCGCCCAGCGATGTTCGAAGGCGTGATAGCCGCCGGGCGTCATGGTGTTGGCGAAGGTCGTGGCTTCGGAGAAGGTCGGCACGCTGGGGCTGACGTATTTCACTTCGTCACTGCGACTGCAGACGATGCCGGTGCCGCGCGGGCCGAACATCCATTTGTGCGTGCCGGCGATGAAGAAATCGCAGTTCATCTGCGGGAAGCTCAGGTCTTCGACACCGAAACCGTGCACGCCGTCGACCACGTAAATGATCCGGTCCTTGTCGTCGCGGTTTCGGTTGTGTTCGTCGACGAGGCGGGCGATATCGCCAATCGGCAGTTTCACACCGCTGCCCGAGTGCACCCAGGTCATGCCGAGAACGCGGGTTTCAGGGCGGATGTTGCGATTGATGGTGTCGAGCACCTGATCCGTCGAAACGCTTTGCGGGTTCTCGAACAGCGTGAGCTTGCGCACCCGGGTGCCGTCGCGGGCGGTGCGGAAGTCGAGGATGTTGCGGGTGGAGTAATGCTCGTGAACCGTGGTCAGGATTTCCTGGTCCGGGCGTACGTGCGCACTGCCGTAGATCATCGCCAGACCTTCGGTGGTGCTGCCGGTGAGGGCGATCTGGCTTGGCCTGGCCTGCAAGTACTGGCCGGCCCAGACCCGCACGTTTTCTTCGCGCTGTTCGGTGACGCCCAGATCCCAGTCCATCGCCAGGCCCGGATTGCGGTCGATGTCCGCACGATGGCGAGCGATAGCCTCGCGCACGGGCCTTGGGTGCGATGTCACCAGGAAGTTGGCGAAGTGGATCGCGTCCGGATCCTGTTCGAACATCCCGCGCAAGACCAACCATTTGTCCTGCGGCGAAGCGGCGGCGCGGGCCGGTTCAGCCAGGCTCACGCCCAGAGGCAGGGCGGCGGCCAGTACGCCGGCCTGCTTCAGAAAAGTGCGGCGGTCAGTCATGGTCGGGTCGTGTCCTGACGGGAGATCAGGGCAGGTTTGGCGGCTTTCTGCACCTGATCCCAGACCCGCAGGAAGTTGCCGCCCCACAGCTTGGCGATGTCGGCTTCGGAGTAACCGCGCTGGATCAGTTCGGCGGTGACGTTGCGGATCTCGCCGACGTTTTCCCAGCCCTTGATTCCGCCGCCGTCATTGAAGTCCGAAGAGATGCCGACGTGGTCGATGCCGATCTTGCGCACGGTGTAGTCGATGGCGTCGCCGAAGTCCTTCAGGGTGGCTTTCGGTTCCTCTTCGAGAATTCCGTACAGGCCGCTGGCGTACTGACCGAGTTTCTGTTCCGACCAGGCGGTGATGATCGGGTCGCCCGGCATCAGCGCCATGGCCAGGTTCGGCAGAGGCGGCAGATCGAAGCGGGCGCGCAGGGCGTTGAGTTTGTCCTGGGTGCCCTGGGTCAGCGGTTTGAGGTACTGCGAGAAACCGACCACCTGCACCACGCCGCCGCTGTTCTTGATCAGCTGCAGTTCCTTGTCGCTTAGGTTACGCGGAATGTCCACCGCCGCTCTCGGCGCGGAGTGCGAAGCCACCAGCGGTGTACGGCTCAGTTGCGCAACCTGCTCCAGGCCCTTGGTCGACATCTGCGAGACGTCGATGATCACGCCCAGGTCATTGAGGCGGTGCACGGCCTGTTTGCCGATGTCCGAGAGGCCGTCCAGCGCATCCGGGGAATCATTGAAAAACGGCAACGGGCGCGAGGAGTCTGCCCAGCTGTTGTTGCCGATATAGCTGAAGCCGAACATGCGCATGCCACGACCGGCCCACAGGTCCAGTTTGCTCAGGTCGTTACCCAGCGGGTAGGCGTTGAGCATGCTGATGAAAATCGCAAACTTGCCTTCGCCGTGCAGGCGGCGGAAATCGTCAGGGGTATAGGCGATGCCGACCTGATTGGGGAAGTCGCGCACCAGGCCCGAGATGATCTTGTAGCGCACTTCCTGTTGATTGCGGGCCTCTTCGACGAAACCGTCGGTAGGCCGGTGCGGCGCGTTCGGGCCGTTCCACATCTCCGGCCAGCCGAACACCGTCAGCGCCGCGCCGGACAGCCGTCCACGGTTGGCCTTGATCAGGTCGAACTGCCCGGAGCCGTCCTTGTCGGCTTCATTGCCATGGGCGCCGAAACTCAAGGGCACGGTGATGTGGCTGTCGAACGACAGGATTCGCTCCTGCAGTTCGGTGGCCTGTTTCATCACCTTGACCGGGTAGCCGGGATTGTCCCTGAACCAGTAATCCCAGGCCAGAAAGCCTGCGCCGGCGCTGATCGCCAAGGCCAGCGGCAGGCCGATGTATAGAGCCTTTTTCGAACGCGGTTTTGTCATTGCCATCTCATTCAGGTTCGCCGTCGAGGTACAGGCGCAGGGGCCTTTGCTATCTGGGAGGAACGACTGGGGAGGCAAACAATTTAGCGAGGCGGCAAAAGAACGCGTGGACGCGGTCGGGGCCTTTGGAGATCTTTTCGGGCAGGCGATAAATTTACCGCACCAGCAAACGTTCTAGCTTGGATAAAGCCTGCTTCATGGCTGACACAGGTAGGGCAATGACGATCTCTCGACGCTGGTTCATGGCGGGCATGGCACTCACGGGCGCTGCGCTGCCTGCCGCTTTTTATGCACATCGTGAGCTGACCCGCGAGGAGGAGCCGATCACGCCCGGCGAGGCCACGGTGGATCTGGCGGACACTGCCGGCCAGCAGTTGGCCGACAACCTGCGCGGTGTCTGGGACATCCGTTTCACGGGCGCCGATGCCGGACTCGACGGCCTGCCCCGTGAAGGCCTGGAGTTGTTTCTCGATATTGCCCAGCGCGGGCGCGGCTTGCGTGGCTGTCTCGACACCGGCGCGCGGTTGCGGGGCGACGGTTTGCCCCGCTATGACGTCATTGGCGATCTGGTCTCGGGTAATGGCGCGCAGTTGTACTGGCGTCTGATGCGCACGGACCAGCCACAGGCGCCGGCGGTCTACGAGCTCGATGTCAAACTGGACGAAGTCTGGGCGGCCTTCGGCAATGCCGGCAGCGGCACGTTCACCGGGCAGGTGCTGCGCCTGGATCGGCCGCTGGGTCTGCCGGAGCTCGATAACCGTTTCATCGCCATCAAACGCCGTTTCCCCGAGGCGCGTGAGCGAACCGGTCTGAACCCGACCTTGCTGGCGTGGCTGGTATCGCCTGAGCATCGCCTGTTTCACCAGCTCTGGCATGCCTCGCGGGACAAGTGGCACAAACTGTCCGAGAAAAAACGCGATGCGTTGCGCGGCATCGGCTGGCAACCCGGCCCGCGTTACAAGGAGCGTGATGCGCGCGGTCCGCGCAAGGATCGCAACGGCTCGGGCATCGACTTTTTCTTCATGCACCGGCATATGCTGGGCACCGCCCGCTCAATGCAGGACTTGCCGTCCTGGTTGAAATTCCCCGCGCCGCAACCGGAGCTCGAGCGTGATCGTCTGGGGTTCGCCCGCTACTTCGACAACCACGACGGCGATGCCTTGCCGCCGACCTGGCTGACGGAAGGCGATGACGAATACACACAGTGGGTCAGCGACATCAAGACGGCCGAGACCTACCACAGCAACTTCCAGGTCTGGGAATCGCAGTACACCGATCCGCGCTATCTCTCGAAGCTGACGCTCGGCCAGTTCGGCTCGGAAGTCGAGCTGGGCCTGCACGACTGGCTGCACATGCGCTGGGCATCGGTGGCCCGTGATCCGTCCAACGATATTCCGGTGCCGATGGCCCGGGATCAGGCTGACTTCGCGGCGCGCTGGTATGCCCCGGAAAACGATTTTCTCGGCGATCCGTTTTCCTCCCATGTGAACCCGGTGTTCTGGCGTTTCCATGGCTGGATCGACGACCGCATCGAAGACTGGTATCGCGCTCACGAACGCTTTCATCCAGGTGAAGTGAGCCGCCTGCAAGTCAATGGCGTCCAATGGTTTGCACCGGGGCGCTGGGTCGAGGTCGATGATCCGTGGCTCGGCCCGGACACCCATGGTTGCAGCACCGTTCCCGGCCTTCAGGCGGGACGTTCGGTGGAGATGGACCCGGAGACCATGAAGCTGGCATTGCGCATCACGTTCGGCGATGAAGACAACATGGCCGACCTGTTCCGCAAAGTGCCGCAGCGGCCGTGGTACGCCAGGCATCTGAAGGTCAAGGGGCGACAACTCTGAAGGCAAAAAAAATCGCAGCGTCGGGCTGCGATTTTTTTGCCTTGAACAAAGCGCTGTTCAGATGACTTGCCAGCCCCCGCCCAGCGCCTTGTACAGCGCAATGCTGGCCTGCAGGCGTGACAGCCGCAGCTGCACGTTCATGTCCTGGGCGGCATACAGCGTGCGTTGAGTCTGCAACACCGTCAGCAGATCCTCGGCGCCGGCCTGATAGCGGCTCTGGGCGATATCGAACGCGGTCTGTGCCTGGCGCAGTTCCTCGCCTTGCCATTGACGCTGTTCATCGAGGCCGCGAATGCTCGTCAGGGCTTTTTCCACGTCCGCAAAGCCATTGATGATTGCGCCGCGATAGGTCTCCAGCAATTCTTCCTGGCGCGCCGTGGCCTTGTCGCGTTCGGCACGCAGGCGGCCATTGTTGAAGATCGGTGCCACCAGACCTGACGACAGGTTATAGAAGGTCGTTCGCAGCAGATCCGATGCGAGGTCGGCGCCGGTGCCGAGGCTGGCGGTCAGCGTGACCTTGGGCAGCATGGCGGCGCGGGCGACGGTCACATTGGCCTGGGCGGCGGCCAGTCTGGCTTCGGCGCTGGCGATGTCCGGGCGCCGTTGCAGCAGATCGCTGGGCACGCCGCTGGCGATGTCCGGCCATTGCAGTTGGGCGAACGCCTGTCGGGGTGTCGGCAGCTCCTGCACCGGTTGGCCGAGCAGCGCGGCCAGGGTAATCAGCGCCTCGCGGGCCTGTTGTTGCACCAACGGCAGTTTGCGCTGTTGTTCGGCGACCAGGCTTTTCTGCTGGGCCAGTTCCAGCGCGGTGGCGCTGCCAGCGTCGTAGCGGGTCTGCACCAGATGCAGAACGCTTTGCGCATTGGCCAGATTGAGTTCGGCGATCCGCGCCTGTTCGCGCAGCGCCAGGGCCTGGGTGTAGCTGTTGGCGACGGCACTTTGCAGGGTCAGTTCCACCGTCGAGCGATCGAACTCGCTGGCCTGCACGCCGAACACCGCGCTGTCCCGGGCGGCGCGTTTGCCGCCCCAGAAATCGATTTCGTAACTGGCGCTCAACTCGGCGTCGTAGTAATCCAGCGAGCGGTTGTCGGGGTTCACGTCGAGCTGGCTGTAGCCTTTGCCGTGCAGGAGTTTCTGGCGATTGGCATTCAGCCCGGCCTTGACCTCGGGCAGCAGCGGCGCACCGGCGATTGTCGCGCTGGCCTGCGCCTGCCTCACTCGGGCGACGGCGGCGGCCAGGTCATGGCTGCCCAGTCGGGCCTGTTCGATCAGATGATCGAGTTCCGTGCTGCCGAAATGCGTCCACCATTGTCGATCGCTTTGGCTGGCGCCGGGATGTTCGGGCGATTGCCAGGCGGGCGGTGGTTGCAGGCCGCTGTCGGGTCGTGGCGCGGGGCTGCCGCAGGCCGCCAGCAAAACACTGGCGGCGAGAAGTGTCAGGGGGGCTTTCATAGGTCGATCATTCACTGGTGAGGGCCTTGACCGGATCGAGCCGGGCGGCCTTGCGGGCAGGCATAAAGCCGAAGATGACACCGGTGGCCAGCGCGCAACCGAAGGCGCCGAACACTGCAATCCACTGGAACGCCATGGCGACGCCGCTGAGTTGCAGCACACCGCCGACCAGCATCGCCAGGCTGATCCCGGCAACGCCGCCGACCACCGAGAGCATCACTGCCTCGGTCAGGAACTGGCGCAGGATGTCGCGCTGACGGGCGCCGGTGGCCATGCGGATGCCGATTTCCCGGGTACGCTCGCGCACGGTCATGAGCATGATGTTCATCACGCCGATACCGCCCACCAGCAAGGAAATGGCGGCGATCGCGCCGAGCATCAGCGACAGCGTGCCCTGGGTTCGCGCCTCGGCCTGAATCATGGCGGCGTTGTTGGTCAGCTCGAAATCCTTTTTGCCGTTGTGCCGGCGCAGCATCGATTGCTCGATGGCTTGCTCAGCCTCTTTGACCTTGCGGGCGTCCCGCGCGGCGATGACCACATACTCGGGATTGCGGCTGCCGAACAGGCGCATGCTGGCGGCGGAGTAGGGCACGGCGATCCGGTTGTCACTGTCCGAGTCGCCAGAGCTGGAGCCTTTTTCCGCGAGGACTCCGAGCACCTGGAACGGTACGTTTTCGATCAGGATGTATTGACCGACGGGATCGGCGACATCCTTGAGCAGCTTGTCGCGAACCTTGGTGCCGATTACCGCCACGGCAGCGGCGCTGTCTTCGTCGGCTTGCGTGAAGTAGCTGCCCTGGACCACCGGCCAATTGAAAATGGTCGGGAAATTGGTGTCATTGCCGCCCACGTAACTGGTGTGGTCGGCATTGCCGAAGCGCACGCCGGCGGTCGAGCCGTTGACCGGCATGATGCGCTCCACCTGGGGCAGGGCAGCCAGTTCGGCGACGTCATCGAGGGTGATGATGCCCGGTGGCGTGCGCGGGTTGGGGGCAGCGCCGCTGAGGTAAATGATGTTGGAGCCGAAGGCGCCCATTTGCGCCATTACCTGGCGCTTGCTGCCTTCGCCCACCGCCAGCATCACCACCACGGACGCGACGCCGATGACGATGCCCAGCAGGGTCAGCGCGGTGCGGAAGCGGTTGACCCACATCACTCGCCACGCCGCTTGCACGGCGTCCACCAATTCGCCTTTCCAGGCGCCGGTCTGGGTGCTGCCGGTGTTCAGACGCTCGCGCAGATCCACGGCCTGCAATGCGCCGGAACCGACGGCGGGCGAGGGGGGCGATGACGGATCGGCGGTGTCGCTGATGATCAGGCCGTCGCGGATCTCAATGATGCGCTTGGCGCGTTGCGCAACTTCGCGGTCGTGGGTGATGAGAATCACCACATGGCCCTGATCCGCCAGTTCATCGAGCAGGGTCATGACTTCGGCGCCGCTTTGGCTGTCGAGTGCACCGGTGGGTTCGTCGGCGAGAATGATATGACCGCCATTCATCAGCGCACGGGCAATCGATACCCGCTGCTGCTGTCCGCCGGAGAGTTGGTGCGGGCGGTTGGCGGTGCGCCCGGCAAGACCCAGGCGAGTCAGCAACGCGTGGGCTCGGGCGTGGCGTTCGGCGGCCGGTGTGCCTGCGTAGATGGCCGGCATTTCGACGTTTTCCTGGGCCGAACCTGACGGAATCAGGTGATAGCCCTGAAACACGAAGCCGAACGCCTCGCGTCGCAGCCAGGCCAGAGCGTCGGTGTCCAGCCGCGCGACCTCTTCACCGGCAAACAGGTATTCGCCGCTGGTCGGTCGGTCGAGGCAGCCGAGGATGTTCATCAGTGTCGATTTGCCGGAACCAGACGCGCCGACGATCGCCACGAATTCGCCGGCATGAATCGACAGATCTATGCCGCGCAGCACTTCCACCCGCGGACTGTCGCCGCCGCCGTAGGCTTTGCGGATCTGCCGCAGGTCAATCAAGGGCGTTTGCATTCAGCCTCCGTTGCCAGTGGCCGGGCTGCTCAGGACATGATCGCCTTCGACAAGTCCTTCAAGAACCTGCGTGCGCAAGCGGTCGCGGATGCCGGTACGGACTTCCCGGGATTGAACCTCGCCATTGGCGGCGACCACCTGCGCCAGTTGCCAGTCCGCGCGAGCGCTGTGTTGCAGGGCGGCGGTGGGCACGGTCAGGGTGTTTTGTGCCTGCTGCGAAACGAAGAACACCTGGGCGGTCATGTCGGTCATCAGGGTGTTATCGGCGTTATCGACATCCAGCAATACCGTGTAAAGCACCACTCGTTCGCTGCCACTGCGACCGCTGGTGGGGCTGGCGCCCTGGCTTTGTTCGAGCGGACGCGGCGGCACCGGCAGAATCTGCCGTACGGTACTGCTCCAGCGACGGCTGCCGCCGCTGAGGGTGGTGAAGTAAGCGGTCATGCCCGGTTTGACGTGACCGATGTCGGCTTCGGAGACCTCGGCCCACACGGTCATCGGAGAGAGCCGCGCGATCCGCAGAATCAGCGGGGTCTGCTGTTGCGCGTTGAGTGTCTGGCCTTCCCGGGCGCCTACCGCCACCACCGTGCCGGACATCGGCGCATAGATGCGCGTGTAGCCGAGCTCGGCTTCGTCGCTGCGCAGACTGGCTTGCGCCTGGCGGATCTGCGCCTGGAACATGTCAATGCGCGCCTGCGTGGCGCGCACTTCGGCCCGGGCGGTCTGGACGTCTTCCTCGCGGGTGGCGCCGCCGGCGGCGAGTTTTTGCTGGCGCTGGTACTTTTGCTGCGCCAGCTCATGCTGGGCGCGTTGCTCCTGCAACTGCGCCTTGAGGTTCTCGATGGAGAACCGGCCTGCGTCGAGCTTGGCCTTTTGCGTGGACGGGTCGATTTCCACCAGCAACTGGCCTTCCTTGACCACATCGCCGGCCTCGACATGAATTTTCTGGATCTGCCCGGACGCCTGGGCACCGACATCCACATAGCGCCTCGGTTGCAGGGTGCCGAGTGCGGTCACGCTGTTTTCGATATCGCCGCGTGTCACTTGAACGGTGGCGAGGGTCTCGCGGCCCGGCGGCAACACCTGCCATGCGGCAACAGCGATGACAGGGATCAGGCAAAGGGCGATGAACAGGGCGCGTCGGGCGGGGCGGGGACGTTTCATGCAGGGTTCCGGCCAGTGGAATTCGGCCCGTCGTTCAGCAGGTGAACAGGTTCGGTCGGTCGCTGAACGCTGTCGCAAGGCACGACAGACACGGGGAGCTGTCCTGTAAACGATGAATGCGCAAGGGAATTTAAGTGCTCACACACGAAGTTACAGGTTGCCCGGCAGGACTATTTGTCTGGTGAAGAGAATCACTACTTTAAATCTATATGAGAATTACTATAAATTACGCCCCTCAAGTTGCCACTATCTTGCTACTGCCCACTGGGCGGTCAGGATCGGGCTCAAGGACAGAAACCGCACCCCACGCGGCCGGGAGTCATGTTGGAAAACTACTATCGCGAATTGGTGTGTTTCCTGAACGCCAAGCTCGGCAACCGCCAGGTCGCCGAAGATGTGGTGCATGACGCTTATGTGCGGGTGCTGGAGCGCTCCAGCGACACGCCGATCGAGCAACCCCGGGCTTTCCTCTACCGCACCGCGCTCAATCTGGTAATCGACGACCATCGGCGCAATGCCCTGCGTCAGGTTGAATCACTGGATGTGCTCGACAGCGAAGAACGCTATTTCACTCCGTCCCCTCACAGTACCTTCGACCACAGTCAGCGCCTGGAGATGCTTCAGCGTGCCCTGGCAGAACTTTCGCCGCTGTGCCGCGAAAGTTTTCTGCTGCGCAAGATCGAAGGTCTGTCGCACCCCGAGATTGCCGAACACCTAGGGATTTCCAAGGCTCTGGTGGAAAAGCACATCGTCAACGCCATGAAGCATTGCCGCCTGCGCATCAAACAATGGGACGCCCATTGAGCCGTCGTCGTTAAATTTTATTTCACTGTCCTCGTTCCTACTCAACAGACGATCTGCTGTCCTGCTCAAGGCCGGTCAGGTCACTCAGGCTTTTCGTCCAGAGGACACTGGAAATGACACAGGCAATTGCATCGCCCATCGTTCACGACCTGATCGGCGTCGGTTTCGGCCCTTCGAACCTGGCGCTGGCCATCGCTCTGCAGGAGCGCGGCCCGACCCAGGGGGAACTGGATGTTCTGTTTCTCGACAAACAACCCCACTACAGCTGGCACGGCAACACCCTGTCGACCCAGAGCGAGTTGCAGATTTCCTTCCTCAAGGATCTGGTGACCCTGCGCAATCCGACCAGCCCGTACTCGTTCGTCAACTACCTCAAGCACCACGGTCGCCTGGTTGACTTCATCAACCTCGGCACCTTCTACCCGTGCCGCATGGAGTACAACGACTACCTGCGCTGGGTCGCCGCGCAGTTCACCGAGCAGAGCCGCTACGGCGAAGAAGTGCTGACCATCGAGCCGGTGCTGCACAACCATCAGGTCGAAGCGCTGCGGGTGATTTCCCGTGATACCGAAGGCCAGCAATTCGTGCGCACCGCGCGTTCGGTGGTGGTCAGCGCCGGTGGTACGCCGCGCATTCCCGAGGCGTTCAAGGCACTGAAGGGCGACGGTCGGGTGTTCCATCACTCGCAATACCTGGCCGAGATGGCCAAGCAGCCGTGCAACAACAACCAGCCGATGAGCATCGCGATCATCGGTGGCGGCCAGAGCGCGGCGGAAGCCTTCATCGACTTGAACGATTCGTTCCCGTCGGTACAGGTCGACATGATCCTGCGCGGCTCGGCCCTGAAACCGGCGGACGACAGCCCGTTCGTCAACGAAGTGTTCTCGCCGGAATTCACCGACCTGATCTTCCAGCAGAAGAGCAGCGAGCGTGAGCGTCTGGTCAACGAGTACCACAACACCAACTATTCGGTGGTCGACATCGACCTGATCGAGCGCATCTACGGCATCTTCTATCGCCAGAAGGTTTCCGGTGTTGCGCGCCATGCGTTCCGCACCCTGACCACGGTCGAGAAAGCCACCGCCACCGAACGCGGTATCGAACTGACCGTGCGCAACAACGCCACCGGCGAAGTCACCGTGCGTGCCTACGACGCGGTCGTGCTGGCCACCGGTTACGAGCGTCAGATGCATCGCAAACTGCTGGCGCCGCTGGAGGAATACCTGGGCGATTTCGAGGTCGACCGCAATTACCGGCTGATCACCGACGAGCGCTGCAAGGCCGGTCTGTACATGCAGGGCTTCTGTCAGGCCAGCCACGGTCTGAGCGATACGCTGCTGTCGATCCTGCCGATCCGCGCGGACGAGATTGCCGGCTCGCTGTATGAGCATGGCAAGAACCGTGGGCACAGCCGTTCGGTGATGGACTTGTTGCTGGCGACTGCCAGCTAAGTATCCTTTCAGCCTCCACACTGATCGTTCCCACGCTCTGCGTGGGAATGCCTCAAGGGACGCTCCGCGTTCCAATGGGGCGCAGAGCGTCCCCGGCTGCATTCCCACGCAGAGCGTGGGAACGATCTCGGCGATCTCGGGAGCAATCCTGAACCCTTCCTGAACACCCGCCACATTCCCCGACACACTTCCTTTTGCGGGTTTACTCTCCAGACATCGGGGCGTAAGCTTCGCGCGTTTTCATCAATAGCGGAGACCCACAGTGGGTACTTGTTCGAGTGACAGTTGTCGGCCGGTCCTTGTAACCGGCGGATTCTCGGCAAGATAACGCGCATTCCTTTGTGCCGTTGTCTCGCCGAACAGCGAGCAGCGGCATCCCGATCATGACCGGTCCCGGTCATGTCCCGACGTCCTTCTCATCGACACTGAAAAGCCTGTGAAGTCGACTTCATCGTCGTCATTGCAGCCCTATCGACACGCCTGTCTTTTCTGACCGGCGCGCCACGCCTTGCCGTGCCGGTTTTCCGGTGCCCGAGACGAGGACGTACCTGCTCGACGGTTTCCCGGCTGACCATAGGGGCAACAGCCATGAAACTTACGCTCAAGGAATTTTTCGCAGGCTTTCTGCGGACCCGTCACATCGCCCGGCACTTCCGTCGCCTGGCCTTGCTGGAAACACTCAACGACACCACGGTCAGCCGTGAAGTGCCGCCGACTCTCGCCAATACGCTGGTGGACGCTGCCCATTGCGACAGCGGCGTGCTGCTGTCGAACCTCGGCACCCACACCGACGGCCTCACCGATTTCGAAGTCGATGTGCTGCGCGCGCAGCATGGCCTCAACGAAGTCGAACACGAGCAACCGCTGCCGTGGTGGACCCACCTGTGGCACTGCTACAAAAACCCGTTCAACCTGCTGCTGACACTGCTGGCGGTGATCTCGTGGCTGACCGAAGACCTCAAGGCCGCGATCGTGATTTTCTCGATGGTGGTGCTGTCGACGCTGCTGCGCTTCTGGCAGGAAAGCAAATCCAACCAGGCCGCCGACGCGCTCAAAGCGATGGTCAGCAACACCGCCACGGTGCTGCGCCGGGATGCGCCGCGCGCTGAATTGCCGATCAAGCAATTGGTGCCCGGCGATCTCATTGTGCTGTCGGCCGGCGACATGATTCCTGCCGATTGCCGGGTGCTCAGCGCCAAGGACCTGTTCGTCAGCCAGGCGGCGATGACGGGTGAATCGATGCCGGTGGAAAAATTCCCGCGTCAGGCCGATCGCGACACGCGCAATCCGCTGGAACTCGACAACATCCTGTTCATGGGCACCAACGTGGTGTCAGGGACGGCGGTGGCGGTGATTCTCACCACCGGCAACAGCACCTATTTCGGTGCATTGGCACAGCGGGTCGGGGCGACGGATCGTGCGGTGACTTCGTTCCAGCAAGGCGTGAACAAAGTCAGCTGGCTATTGATCCGTTTCATGTTTGTCATGGCGCCGCTGGTGTTGTTCATCAACGGTTTCACCAAGGGCGACTGGACCGAAGCGCTGCTGTTCGCGCTGTCGATTGCCGTGGGCCTGACCCCGGAAATGCTGCCGATGATCGTCACCTCGACGCTGGCCAAAGGCGCGGTGTTCCTGTCGCGCAAGAAAGTCATCGTCAAACGACTGGATGCAATCCAGAACTTCGGCGCCATGGACGTGCTGTGCACCGACAAGACCGGCACCCTGACCCAGGACAAGATCTTCCTGGCGCGCAATGTCGACGTCTGGGGCGAAGACTCCGATGACGTGCTGGAAATGGCCTACCTCAACAGCTATTACCAGACCGGCCTGAAAAACCTGCTCGACGTGGCGGTGCTGGAACATGTGGAAATCCACCGTGAGCTGAAGGTTGGCACGGCGTTTCGCAAGGTCGACGAGATCCCGTTCGACTTCAACCGCCGGCGCATGTCGGTGGTGGTGGAAGGGCGCGGCCAGCCGCATCAACTGATCTGCAAGGGCGCGGTGGAGGAGGTTCTGTCGGTGTGCAGCCGGGTGCGTCACGGTGAAGTCGACGAAGCCTTGAGCGATGAATTGCTGGCGAAAATCCGTCAGGTCACCGCAGCATTCAACGCTGAAGGCTTGCGCGTGGTAGCAGTGGCAGCACGGTCGATGCCGGAGGGGCGTGACACTTACAGCCTGGGCGACGAGCAGGAACTGACGCTGATCGGTTACGTGGCGTTTCTCGATCCACCGAAGGAAAGCACCGCCCCGGCACTCAAGGCCCTAGCCGAACACGGCGTGGCGGTGAAAGTGCTGACCGGCGACAACGAGCTGGTGACCGCCAAGATCTGCCGCGAAGTCGGCCTGGCCCAGCAAGGCCTGCTGATGGGCAACGACATCGAGCGCATGAGCGACGCTGAACTGGCCGTGGCGGTGGAAACCACTAACGTGTTCGCCAAGCTGACGCCTTCGCACAAGGAGCGCATCGTGCGCATCCTCAAGGGTAATGGTCACGTGGTCGGGTTCATGGGCGACGGCATCAACGACGCCCCGGCGCTGCGCACCGCAGATATCGGGATTTCCGTGGACAGCGCAGTGGACATCGCCAAGGAAGCGGCCGACATCATCCTGCTGGAGAAGAGCCTGATGGTGCTGGAGGAGGGCGTGCTGGAAGGGCGCCGGACCTTCGCCAACATGCTCAAGTACATCAAGATGACCGCCAGCTCGAACTTCGGCAACGTGTTCTCGGTGCTGGTGGCCAGCGCGTTCATTCCGTTCCTGCCTATGCTGCCGATGCACCTGCTGGTGCAGAACCTGCTGTATGACATTTCGCAGATTGCGATCCCGTTCGACAACGTCGACGACGAGATGCTGAAACAGCCACAACGCTGGCAGCCGGGCGATGTCGGGCGCTTCATGCTGTTCTTCGGTCCGATCAGTTCGATCTTCGACATCACAACGTTCGCCTTGATGTGGTACGTGTTCGATGCCAACACCCCGGATCACCAGACCCTGTTCCAGTCCGGCTGGTTCGTGGTGGGGCTGCTGACCCAGACGCTGATCGTGCACATGATCCGCACGCCGAAGATTCCGTTCCTGCAAAGCCGCGCGGCCATGCCGTTGCTGGTGATGACCGGAATCATCATGGCCGTGGGCATCTTCCTGCCGATGGGGCCGCTGGCGCACTACTTCAAATTGCAGGCGCTGCCGTCGATGTACTTCGTGTTCCTGCCGGTGATCCTGCTGGCGTACATGGCACTGACCCAGGCCGTCAAAGGCTTCTACATCCGCCGCTTCGGCTGGCAGTAACAGGCAAGATTCCCCCCTTGTGGGAGCAAGGGGGGCGGTTTCAAGGAGTTCGACATGCAAGCGATCAACAATCTCAACCTCACCTCATTGCTCGACACTTTGGTCAGCCTCAGTGCGGCGTTCATCCTCGGCGGCCTGATCGGCTTCGAGCGCCAGTACCGGCAACGCACGGCGGGCTTGCGCACCAATGTGCTGGTGGCGGTCGGCGCGGCGATTTTCGTCGACATGGCCAACCGTCTCGCCGGTGCCGAAGGCGCGGTCCGGGTGGTCGCGTATGTGGTCTCCGGCATCGGCTTTCTCGGTGCCGGGGTGATCATGCGCGAAGAGGGCAACGTGCGCGGCCTCAACACCGCCGCCACGCTCTGGACCTCGGCGGCCGTCGGCGCCTGCGCCGGTGCCGACCTGCTGGCCGAAGCGGTGCTGGGCACCTTGTTCGTGCTCGCCGCGAATACCTTGCTGCGGCCGATCGTCAACAACATCAACCGTCAGCCGCTCGATGTGGTCTCGGCGGAGGTCACCAACATCGTCTACGTCATCGCCCGGCGTTCGCAGCAAACGGCCGTGTTCGCCTTGCTTGAAGCCGAGCTCGAACGCAGCAACTACCCGGCCAGTGACGTCGATGTGCACGCCTTCGGGGCCGATGAAATCGAGATCGAAGCGACGCTGGCGACCACTTCGGTGGACGGCGATGAGCTGGATGCACTGGTGAAGCGGATTTCCACTTCAAGCCTGGTGGTGCAGGCTTTCTGGAGTCCGAGCACTACGGAATAAAGCGTTCAATGCGGATGAATGACGGTGTTTTTCGGAAAAGTCCTACAGAGTGCGCCTCGGCGCTTGGGTAGTCTTGCCGCCACTTGAAGCGACTACCCGGACCTCCACGTTGACCGACAAAACCCTGCGTATCCTGATCGCCGACTTGCAGCATTTTCAGCGGATGAAGATCGAACGAATGTTCAACGGCCTCGATTACTACCGTATTGCACCGGTGCAAAACCTTGCCGAACTGCTGACGCTGGTCGACTACGGCTGTCAGCCGTTCGATGTCCTGGTGATCAACGCCGAACTGGCGGTCGGGATCGCGGATCTTCGCGGTTTCCTGTTTGACCATCCGCAAATCCGGCGGGCGCTGGTCTATGGTGAGCCGGCGGATTCTTCAGGTGTTCCCCGGCAATTCGGGGCAAAGATCATCACCAGTCCTGCGCCGTTGCCATCCATCCGAGCCATCGAGCAGTTGATGACCTCAGTCGAGGCATCGCTTGGGCGCTCTTCGCGTGTTCGATCACAGATCGGTCTGGCGCACAACTGTCAGATCTGACAGGTGAAGCAACGTGCACAGCGTGTAACAGTTGTGGCGCAGCTACCAATAGTCCCGTTCATGCAAGATCGGTGGCGTCATGTCATGTATTCGCCCCGGGAGTGTTCATGGGTTCAGCATTGATCGTCGATGATCATCCCGTTGTGGTCAGTGCCGTTCGCCTGGTTCTGGAGTCGCTCGGCTACAAGCCAGTTTATGTCACCTCGGACAGTAGTGAGGTGGTGTCGTTGGTCCGTTTATACGAGCCGGATCTCATGGTGCTCGATCTGAACTTACCAGGCCCGGGTGGCCTGGAAACGCTGGAGCACCTAAAGAAAGTCGGACTGTCCTGTAAAGTCGTGGTTTTTTCCACTGCCAATCCCGATCAATTTCTGATGCGTTGCCGGCGAGCCGGTGCGATGGCCTTCGTCACCAAATCCGCCGAATTGCAGCAGTTGCAGAGTGCGATCAAGGCTGTCCGCGCGGGCTATAGCTATTTCCTGGACTTGCCGAACGTCACCGCAGGGCAGACTGAGTTGCACAGTGATGAAGGCAAGCTGATCGCGTCGCTGTCCGATCGCGAGTTGCAAATCCTGATAGAGCTGGCGCGAGGCATATCGAACAAGCAGATTGCCGAGGATATGAACCGAAGTCACAAAACCATCAGCACCTACAAGACCCGCTTGATGCTCAAGCTCGGGATCAAGTCGTCGGTGGTACTGCGAGAGTTTGCCATTCGCAACCATTTGCTCTGAGAGGATCCCCATGATGAGCCTTTTGCGATGCGTCCTGCTGCTGATGCTGCTTGCGGGCACAGCGCAGGCGGCGACTAGCGCGCAAAGGCTGGAAATAGTCTCCCGCACCCGTCTGGAAGGCGTGCAGGTCCGCCTTGATGAGCAGGATAAACAGTGGCTGAGCGCCAACCCGGTATTGCGCATCGGCGCCTCCTGGCCGGATTACCCGCCGTTTGAGTTGACCCGCAAACGCCATGAACTGGAAGGTCTTACGGCCGATTACGCCGACGCGATTGCACAGATTTTGAACATCGGCGTCGAAGTCTGGTGCTATCCCGACCGCGCAAGCGCCATGGCTGCGCTCGTGGCTGGTAAAGTGCACCTTCTGGGCACGTCGAACAAGTTTGAAGACGCTAATCCTCGCCTGATGCTGTCCCGTGCCTACGCTGAAGATCAGCCGATGTGGGTCACTCGGATCGACAATCCGTTGCCTGGCGATCTGGCTGGCAAGCGCATTGCCATGGTGGACGACTACCTGCCAGCCTCGACCATCGAAGAGGCTTACCCGCAAGCTTCCCTGCAGCGTTATCGATCGATTCTCGATGCCCTCGGCGCTGTCGCGTTCGGTCGGGATGATCTGTACCTGGGCGACTTCATCAGCGCCAGTTACCTGATCAACACCCATTTTCACAACGACTTGCAACTGGCCGGGCCTTCGGGCCTTGATGCCAACCCTTTCGGCTTTGCCCTGGCCCGCAGCAACCCGCGTTTGAAACGTCTGGTCGACAAGGCCCTGCTGGCCATTCCCATGGAGCAGCGCCTGGCCATGGAGCTGCGCTGGAGCGCCGGTCGCGCCGACATGGCGGCGCAGTCGCGGGTGAGCCTGAGCGACAGCGAGCAACAATGGCTGGATCAGCATCCGGTGATACGGGTCGGCGCTGTCGATGATTTTGCCCCGCTGACATACTTTGACGCCGATGGCCGTTTCAGTGGTCTGGCCGCTCAATTGCTCAACCTGATCAGTCAGCGCAGCGGCCTGACCTTCGAGGTGGTGCGCGGTCAAACTCTGGATCATCAGGTCGAGCAGCTCAAAAGCGGTGAGCTGGACCTGTTGCCGGTGATGACACCGAGCCGCGAGCGCGAAACTGCAATGCTGTTCACTCGGTCGTACGTGAACA
This sequence comes from Pseudomonas sp. 9.2(2024), assembly GCF_039695385.1. Lineage (NCBI taxonomy): Bacteria > Pseudomonadati > Pseudomonadota > Gammaproteobacteria > Pseudomonadales > Pseudomonadaceae > Pseudomonas > Pseudomonas sp. 9.2(2024). Next base: position 2,382,210 of record NZ_CP155585.1, read on the forward strand.
GCCCCTTTGTGCTCATTACCGACTCGAAGGCGCAGGCTCCGCGCAGTCTGGACGACATGGCGGGTAAACGTCTGGCGCTTTATCGCCGTAGTCCGTTGCACGATTATCTGCTGGAGAACGTGCCGCAGATCCGCCTGATCGAGTTGCCAAGTCCGGCCGACGGCACGCAGGCGCTGCTCGACGGCAAGGCTGACGCGACATTGAGTTCGTTGCTGGTGGCGCGCTACCAGATCGATCACCAGTACCGCGATCGTTTGCGGATTGTCTCCACGCTGGGTGATTTGCCGGCGCGGGTTGCCATGGCGACGTCGCTTGAGGCCCCGCAGCTGCAATCGATTCTGAACAAGGCACTGCTGAGCATCGCACCCCAGGAAATCGACGGACTGGTCGCGCGTTGGAGTCGTAACGTGGTGCTGCAAGACAGCTATTGGCAGCGTCATCAAACGCAAATACTGCGCGGGTTTGCAGTGGCGGCAGGGCTGTTGCTGTTGGCGTTGGGCTGGATCGGCTTTCAGCGTCGGCAGATCCGCCAGCGCCAGCAATGGCTACGGCAATTGCAGGAGGCCAAGGACGCAGCCGATGAAGCCAATCGCGCCAAGAGCACGTTTCTGGCGACCATGAGCCATGAAATCCGCACACCGATGAACGCCCTGATCGGCATGCTCGAACTGGCCCTCAAGCGTGCCGATGAAGGCGTGACCGATCGCCAGGCGATCGAGGTGGCGTCCAGCGCCGGGCAGCAACTGCTGGCATTGATCGGCGATATTCTCGACATCGCACGCATCGAGTCCGGGCATCTGTCACTGGCCCCCGAGCGCGTCAATCTGCATGAAGTGGTGGCGTCGGTGTGTCGGATTTTCGAAGGCCTGGCCCGGCAGAAACAATTGTTGTGGCATGTAGAAATGGATGAGCGCAGCAACGTCGTGGTGATGCTCGATCCCCTGCGGTTCAAACAAGTGCTGTCGAACCTGCTGAGCAATGCAATCAAGTTCACCGAGGACGGCGAGGTGAGCCTGAGCTTGCGGGTATTCGGCGAACAGAACGGGTTGATTGAAGTGGGCGTAGCCATTGAAGACAGTGGCCGGGGGATCAGCGCTGAGGATCAGCAGCGATTATTCAGAGCGTTTGTGCAGGTCGGCAACCACTCATCAACGGCGCAGAGTGGCTCCGGCCTGGGGCTGGTGATCAGCCGCAACCTGTGCCGGTTGATGGGCGGCGATTTATGGATGAACAGCGAGTTGAACCGCGGCACTCAGGTCATGCTGCGACTCGAGCTGCCGGTGCTGGCGCCACTTGTGCAAGAGGCTGCACCGGCGCCAGCGGCGGTAACGATAAAGTCGCTGAACGTGCTGGTGGTGGATGATCATCCGGTGAATCGCCTGCTGTTGTGTAGACAGTTGAATGAACTCGGACATCGCGCCGTTGACTCCGGTGGCGGTGAGGACGGGCTGGCGCTTTGGCGCGGGCAATCCTTCGATGCACTGATCACCGATATCAACATGCAGGGGCTCAACGGTTACGAGCTGGCCCGAGCGGTGCGTGAGGAGGAGGCCGCGACGGGCAGGGCACCCTGTCTGATCCTGGGATTTACCGCCAATGCGCAAATGGAAGAAAAACAGCGCTGCCGGGCGGCCGGGATGGACGATTGCCTGTTCAAGCCGGTTCTGCTGCGCGAACTGAGCCAGGCCCTGATGGCCGCCGCATCCGGGGGAGCACAGGTCGAGAGCATGGACGATCCCGCAGTGGCCGGGTTCGATCTGAGCGCGCTGTTGCAACTGGCGGGTGCGGATAACCCGCTGATCGGGCAGTTGCGTGAGGAGGTGCTGAGCAGCCTGCGCATCGACCTGAAGCGCCTGGACGCATCAGGTCGGGATCGCGAAGTCTTGCGTGATCTGGCGCATCACGTCACGGGCGGGGCGCACATGATCGGTGCCGAACGCGTGGTTTCGGCGTGTCGGGTGCTCGAACAGGCTTGCCGTGACGATGAGCCCGAAGCGGCATTGACGACCGCCATCGAATTGCTGCGCGTGGCCATGCACGACCTCGCGCAGCAGCTTCAGGCCTGATCGGTCAATCCCACTGCGGCGCGATGCCATTGGGGCTGGTCAGGCGATGGCCGCGATCCAGTGTGGCGATCCGCGCCATGTCGGCGTCGCTCAGGATCAGCGCCGTGGCGCCGAGGTTGCCTTGCAGGTTGGCGCGCTTGGTCGACGACGGAATCACCGCGTAACCCGATTGCATCGCCCACGCCAGGGTGACCTGCGCCGGGGTGGCTTGCAGACGCTCGGCGATCTGCACGATCAGCGGATCCTTCAACACTTCGCCATAGGCCAGGGTCATGTACGACGTGATCTGGATGCCCTGACTCTGGGCGAATTCCACGACCTTGCGGTTTTGCAGGTACGGGTGCAATTCGATCTGATTGGTAGCGATATTTTCCGCGCCGACCGCAGCAATCGCCTGTTTCATCAGGTCGATGGTGAAGTTGGACACGCCGATCTGCCGGGTCAGGCCCAGGCGTTTGGCTTCCAGCAGCGCGCCCATGAATTCTTCGACCGGCACCTGATCTTCCGGCGACGGCCAGTGGATCAGCGTCAGGTCGAGGTAATCGGTCTGCAGCTTTTGCAGGCTCTCCTTGAGGCTTTCGATCAAGCGATCCTTGGCGAAGTTGGCGATCCAGATCTTGCTGGTGATGAACAGCTCTTGGCGGGCGATGCCGCTGGCAGCGATGGCCTCGCCAACGTCGGCTTCGTTTTCGTAGATCTGAGCGGTGTCGATGACCCGGTAACCGAGCTCAAGGGCAGTGCTCACCGAATCGATGACCACCTGACCTTGCAGGCGAAACGTACCAAGACCGAAAGCGGGAACAGACATGCAGGACTCCAGGGTTGCAGTGGGAATGGGCAGGAGTATCCGCGTCTGATTCCCTGGGAAAAACCGCTGTCGGGGCAAAGTACTGTTGACTGAAAGTCACGAATCACCGCAATCGGTATCGTTCCACCAATAGAACGATGAGGACGGTTTTGGCTGACTAGTACTAAATACGTGGCGAATTTATGATCGCTCCATGATCAACCTGATGACGGAGTCCACCATGAAAAACCTGATCGGTATCTACACCAGCCCTCGCGGCCACTGGGTCGGCGATGGGTTTCCGGTGCGCACCCTGTTTTCCTACGACAACCTGGGCAAGCACATCAGCCCGTTCCTGCTGCTGGACCACGCCGGCCCGGCGCAATTTACCCCGACCACCGAACGCCGTGGCGTGGGCCAGCATCCGCACCGCGGCTTCGAAACCGTGACCATCGTTTACGAAGGCGAAGTGCAGCACCGCGATTCCACCGGCAGCGGCGGCACCATCGGCCCGGGCGATGTGCAATGGATGACGGCGGCTTCCGGAATCCTGCATGAGGAATTCCATTCGGAAAACTTCGCTCGAACCGGCGGCAACCTGGAAATGGTGCAGCTGTGGGTGAATCTGCCGGCCAAGGACAAAATGGCCGCGCCCGGTTACCAGACCATTCTGGACAGTGAGATTCCGAATATCGCGCTCAAGGACGGCGCCGGCAGCCTGCGTCTGATCGCCGGTGAGTTCGACGGTCACAAGGGGCCATCCCGCACGTTCACGCCTATCGATGTGTGGGATCTGCGGCTGAGCACCGGCAAGTTGCTCTCGCTCGATCTGCACGAAGGCCGCAACACCGCACTGGTGGTGTTAAAGGGTTCGGTACAGATCAACGGTGTGGAGACGATGCGCGAAGGGCAGTTGGCGCTGTTCGAGCGTGATGGCGATCGCATCACCGTCGAAGCCAGCCAGGACGCGGTAGTGCTGCTGCTCAGCGGCGAGCCGATCGACGAGCCGATCGTCGGCCACGGCCCGTTCGTGATGAACACCGAGCAGGAAATCCATCAGGCTTTCGCCGACTTCCAGTCCGGCCGTTTCGGCCAGATGCACGGCTGAAAATCCCGGCAGGTGCCACGTGCGCCTGCCGGTTTTTTTCGAGCGCGTTCGGTGGCGCTCATCCCGCCAAATCAATTACTCCTACACTGAGCCCAATCTGTGCGATCTTCTCGCGACTGGCCCCTGCCGGAGTTGTTTGATGCTGTCTCTGCTCACCGATCATCCGTTGTTTTGCGCCTTGATCCTGATCCTGATCGATCTCGGTCTGTGGCGTCTGATCAGCTCCCACGGCAGTTCGTGGAAACTGTTGGTGCGGGTACTGATTTTTGCCCTGTTCAGCATTTTGCTGTTCAACGAAGGGCTCAATCCGATGGAGCCTGCGCCGTGGGCCGACAACGTGCCGTTGCACCTGGCGGCGACCGGGCTGCAGATCGGCTGGTGGCTGTTCGGCGCGCGCACCCTGACGGTGTTGATCGGCGCGGTGATGATGCAGCGGGTCGGGCACACCGGGCGGTTGTTGCAGGATCTGCTCGGTGCGGTGATTTTCCTGATCGCAATCATCGCGGCGCTTGCCTACGTGCTGGACCTGCCGGTCAAAGGCGTGCTGGCGACGTCCGGGGCGTTGGCGATCATCGTCGGTCTGGCGTTGCAGAGCACTTTGAGCGACGTGTTTTCCGGGATCGTGCTCAACACCACCAAGCCTTATCAACTGGATGACTGGATCTCCATCGACGGCACCGAAGGCCGGGTCACCGACATCGACTGGCGCGCCACGCGGCTGCAAACCAGTCAGGGCAGCATGGCGGTGATTCCCAACTCGCTGGCGGCCAAGGCCAAGATCATCAACTTCAGCCGGCCGAGCAATATGTTCGGGGTTGCCGTCAGCGTGCAGGTCAGTCCCCATGCTCGGCCCAGCTCGGTGATTGATGCCCTGGAGCGGGCGATGCAGGGTTGCCGCCAATTGCTGGAGAGCCCCGCGCCGAGCGTTGCGCTGAAGAACTCCAGCAGTGCCGGCACCGAATATGAAATCAGCGGGTTTGTCGCCTCGATGAGCGAAAAACGTGTGGTGCGCAATCAGCTGTTCGACCTGGCGTACCGACACCTGCAAGCGTCCGGGGTCAATCTGCTGTCGAGCGATGAGCCCGGCGTGCCGAGCAATCTCTCAAGGCCACGGGCGTTGCTCGACAGCTCGCCGATTTTCTCCACCCTGCGTCAGGAGGAGAAAGAAACCTTCAGCCAGAACATGACCCTGCAGACTTTCCGTGCCGGCGAGGTGATTCTTGCGGGCGGCGAGGTCAGCGATCACCTGTTCATCATCGAATCCGGCGTGGTCTCGGTGACGCTCAAACGCCACGGCACACCGTTCGAGTCTGGGCGGATGGGCCCGGGCGAAGTGATCGGCGAGGCGGGGATTCTGTCCGATACATCATTGCCGGCCGACTTCTCCGCCAAGACCTTCTGCGCGCTGTACCGCATCGAGAAGTCTTATCTCAAGCCGTGCCTGGACGCCCGTCACGACATCAACGACGCGATGCAGGCGTTGCTCGATTTCCGTCTGCACAAGGCGCAATCCCTGACCGAAGAAACGCCGGTAGCGGCGCCGAAGAAAGGCTTCCTGCAATGGCTGCGCAATCGCGTCTGACCGTCAGCGCAGTCCGTAGTCCGCCAGTTTGCGTTCCAGGTTCAGGCGCACTTGCGGCCATTCGTCATCGATGATGCTGAAGCGCACCGAGTTGCGCTTGCGGCCGTCTGGCATGATGCGTTCGTGGCGGACGATGCCTTCCTGCTGCGCGCCGAGCCGCAGGATCGCATTGCGCGACTTCTGGTTGTTTTCGTCGGTGGTGAATTGTACTCGCACGCAATCGAGCACCTCGAAGACGTGGCGCAGCATCAGGTACTTGGCTTCGGTGTTGACGAAGGTCTTCTGAAAGCGTGCCGAGATCCAGCTGCTGCCGATCTCCAGCTTGCGGTTGAGCGGGTCGATCTTCCAGAAGCGGGTCGAGCCGATCACTTCGCCGGTTTCCTTCAGCACGATGACAAACGGCATGACCGTCCCAGCCTCACGGCCGTCGAGGGCCTTTTTCAGGTAAGCGTCGACGGTGGTGGCCGACGGCACCACGGTGACCGTGAGGTTCCACAGTTCCCCGTCGGCAGCCGCGTGGAGCAGGGCATCGGCGTCGGTGTATTGAAGCGGGCGCAGGATGATGCCCTGACCTTGCAGCGTGGTTTGCATATGGGGATTCTCGGCGGATCGGGCGAGGGCTTATTACGCCGTACTGGATGGATCAGACGCAACCGTCGCGGTGGGTGGATGTCACAGTTTTTATCGGTCAATGGCAGGAATCCGGACGATGAAAAAAATGCGCATTGCCACGTTCAACGTCAACGGCTTGCGGGCTCGACTGCCGAATCTGCTGGAATGGCTCAGGCGCGAGCAGCCGGACATCGTCTGCTTGCAGGAGCTGAAACTGGTGGACAGCGCGTTTCCTGCCGCTGATCTGGAGGCCGCCGGTTACGGCGCTATCTGGCACGGCCAGGCGTCATGGAACGGCGTGGCGATTCTTGCCCGCGATACGCAACCGCTGGAGAGCCGGCGCGGCCTGCCCGGCGATCCCGACGATAAACACAGCCGCTACCTCGAAGCGGCGGTGCATGGAGTGCTGGTGGGGTGCCTGTACCTGCCCAATGGCAACCCGCAACCGGGGCCGAAGTTCGACTACAAACTGGCCTGGTTCGAACGCCTGATCAAATACGCCCGGGATTTGCAAAGCAGCGATCATCCGGTGGTACTGGCCGGCGATTACAACGTGGTGCCTACCGATCTGGATATCTACAACACCCGTTCGTGGCTCAAGGATGCGTTGTTGCAACCGGAGAGCCGCGAGTGCTATCAGCGCCTGCTGGATCAGGGTTGGACGGACTCTTTGCGGCATCTGTATCCCGAAGATCGGCTGTATACCTTCTGGGATTATTTCCGTCAGCACTGGCAGAAGAACTCCGGGCTGCGGATCGACCATCTGCTGCTCAATCCAAAGCTGAGCCCTTATCTGCACGAGGCCGGTGTGGATGCCTGGGTGCGCAACGAACCGCATGCCAGCGACCACGCGCCGACGTGGATTCGCATCGATTCGCGTAAAAGGCGCTAGCAGGTGATTGGTTAATTCAATTGTCGATTCGATGCCCGGATCCCGTATACATGGCGACCATCGGCGGAACGATCCGCGCCCCCATGCAGAAGGACCCAGCCATGAGCGAGCCACGCCTGACGAATCTGAAACAGTACCTGCAACGCCTGGGATTCGATGCGCCCCCGGCACCGACCCTCGAAACCCTGCGCCTGTTGCAACTGCGCCATACCGGCGCCTTTCCATTCGAAAACCTGTCGACGCTGAGTGGCGAGCCCGTCCTGATCGATCTGCCGTCCATCGAGCGAAAAGTTTTGAATGACGCCCGGGGCGGTTACTGCTACGAGCTGAACAATCTGTTTCTGGCGTTGCTGTTGGAGCTGGGGTTCGATGCGCGGGGGATCAGCGGGCGAGTGGTCATGAATCAGCCCGAGGGCAGCTGGACGGCGCGCACCCACCGCCTGAGCCTGGTGACCATTGACGACGTGCGCTACATCACCGACGTCGGCTTCGGCGGCATGGTGCCGACCGCGCCGCTGGTGCTCGATACCGACGCCGAGCAATCCACGCCGCACGAACCGTATCGCATCGAAGTGCAGGCGGATGGCTACATGCTGCGGGCCAAGGTTGCTGGCGAATGGCGGCCGATGTATCTGTTCGACCTGCAACGCCAGGAAGACATCGATTACACCCTCGGCAACTGGTACGTCTCGACCCACCCGGACTCGCCATTTGCCCAGCGCCTGATGGTTGCGCGTACCGGCGACGGCTGGCGGCGCACACTGAACAACGGCAGTTTCGCGATCCATCGCATGGGCGCCGAGAGCGAGCGGCGTGAAGTGACGGATGTCGATGAACTGATCGAATTGCTGGAACGGGAGTTCGGCCTGCACTTGCCGCACCAGCCCGGTGCACGAGAGGCTCTGGCGCGCTTGATTCAGCCAGTTTGAACGCTACGGTTTGACGTCCGGTTCCAGTACCCGCCGGATCTCGTTCACGGCCGCCGACAGTTTTTTCTCAAGGCTCTTGAGGTCGGTGGCGGTGATGCCTTGCTTGAATGGCCCGCTTGAATCTTCGAGTTCAACAGCCGCCCCACGGCTGTTAAGCAATGCGTGGCGCAGGGTGTTGTTAATGACCGTCTGATAGCCAAACCCCTCGCTTTCAGCGACCTCGCGCGCGGCTTCGATCACCGCGTCATCGAGCATGATGGTGATGCGCGTTTTACCCTTGGTGGGAGCAATGGCGCCGCGTTTACCGTCGCTGAAATTGTATTCATCTTTCATTGATCACCTCTGCACAAAGTTGCCATCGCTCGCTGGGCTCGAATGCGTTGGCAGTATTCTTGCTTTTATCGAACTGAATCTTGAATGACTTCATTATGCATAATTTATATGTATAAAAAGAACGCGACCGCGCCGTCGGTCGCCATGAACACTTCAGCTTGGACGGATAAAGCGTGGACTCGATTGGGGATGTGTTGCCGAATTTGTGGGATGAAAGCAGCGGGTTAGAAGGTTGGGTGGCTAGCTAACCATTATGTGACTGATAAGTTGTATACAAGTCTATGGACATTTGTCCTGACTCTTGCATACAGTGTGCGCATAACAAAAACCAGGGAACTCCCCCACCATGAAAACGCCCCATGTTTCACACCAACGGCCCGAGGACGAGAATCTCGGGGTCGGCGCGAATATGGCTTACGGCCTGCAACACGTTCTGACCATGTATGGCGGTATCGTCGCGGTGCCACTGATCATCGGTCAGGCCGCCGGGCTTTCGCCGGCGGACATCGGTCTGTTGATTGCTGCTTCATTGTTTGCGGGGGGGCTGGCCACGTTGCTGCAAACCCTGGGTTTACCGTTTTTCGGCTGTCAGTTGCCGCTGGTGCAGGGCGTGTCGTTCTCCGGCGTTGCCACCATGGTGGCGATTGTCAGCAGTGGCGGGGAGGGCGGCTTCCAGTCGGTGCTTGGCGCGGTGATTGCGGCGTCGCTGATCGGCTTGCTGATCACGCCGGTTTTTTCGCGAATCACCAAGTTCTTTCCTCCGCTTGTTACCGGCATCGTGATCACTACCATCGGCCTGACGCTGATGCCGGTGGCCGCACGCTGGGCCATGGGCGGTAACAGCCACGCGCCTGACTTCGGCAGCATGCAGAACATCGGTCTGGCGGCGGTCACGCTGGTGCTGGTGTTGCTGCTGAGCAAGGTCGGCAGTTCCACCATCTCGCGTCTGTCGATCCTGTTGGCCATGGTGATCGGCACGGTGCTGGCGGTGTTCCTCGGCATGGCGGATTTCTCCAACGTCACCCAGGGCCCGATGTTCGGCTTCCCGACGCCGTTCCATTTCGGCATGCCGACCTTCCACTTCGCCGCGATCCTGTCGATGTGCATCGTGGTCATGGTGACCCTGGTGGAAACCTCGGCGGACATTCTGGCGGTCGGTGAAATCATCGGCACCAAGGTCGACTCCAAACGCCTGGGCAACGGCCTGCGGGCGGACATGCTGTCGAGCATGTTTGCACCGATCTTCGGCTCGTTCACCCAAAGCGCCTTCGCCCAGAACGTCGGGCTGGTGGCGGTGACCGGGATCAAGAGCCGCTATGTGGTGGCGACCGGCGGTATCTTCCTGGTGATCCTCGGCCTGCTGCCGTTCATGGGCCGGGTCATCGCAGCGGTGCCGACCTCGGTACTCGGTGGTGCCGGTATCGTGCTGTTCGGCACCGTGGCGGCGAGCGGTATCCGCACGCTGTCCAAGGTCGATTATCGCAACAACGTCAACCTGATCATCGTCGCCACCTCGATCGGCTTCGGCATGATCCCGATTGCCGCACCGAACTTCTATGATCACTTCCCGAGCTGGTTCGCGACCATTTTCCATTCGGGCATCAGCTCGTCGGCAATCATGGCGATCCTGCTGAACCTGGCATTCAACCACTTCACGGCGGGTAACTCGGATCAGCAGTCGGTGTTTGCGGCGGCAGAAGAGCGGACCCTGCGTTATCGCGATCTGGCAGCGTTGCGTGAAGGCGACTACTTCAGCGACGGCAAACTGCATGACTGCGACGGCAATGAAGTGCCGGTGATCGATCCGGATGCGGATCACGGTCACGGCGTGCCGAAGGTACATGCCAAGAGCAGCGAGCACGTCTGAGCGTTGTAGTTGAATGAAAAGGGCCGATCAGTTGCGAAACTGATCGGCCCTTTTTATGGCGCTGACTTTTTCAATGCCCACAAAAAAGCCCCTGAATCTCTCGATTCAGGGGCTCTGTATTTGGCTCCACAACCTGGACTCGAACCAGGGACCCAGTGATTAACAGTCACTTGCTCTACCAACTGAGCTATTGCGGAATTGGTGCGTATGTTACTGATTTAAAAAGACTAGTCAAGCGCGAGATGTAAATTTTCTGGAAAGGTCAGGACGGGCGGCGGTTTATCGGCGATTGGCGGTTACCAGAACCGTAGCAGAGGTCTACCATGGCCGCCCGGAAGTGGTCACACGCGCTGCCGGCCATTCGCCGAAAAGGTACGCGCCATGAATAGCCCCATCCTCACTCATCGTCCTGTCGAGGTGTTCGCATGAGCACCGCACAAATCAGCCTGCCCAAAGGCGTCGGTACACACGCCGAAAAGCTTTTCGACGCGATCACTCAGGCCGCCACGGCTGAAGAGCTGAACCGTGCAGGCGGCAAGGCCGAAGGTTTTGTCCTCGGTCTGGAAAGCACCAAGGCCATCAAGAGCCAGATCGCCGAATCGCTCTACGTCGTTTATGACGATGCGGCGACTCAGCGTGCAGCGGAACTGGCTTAACCGCCGAACGTGAAGGTGCCGAGCATCAGTTTGGCGTACAGCATCGTTGCGCCCAGTTGCACCAGCCACAGCGCCAGCCCGCCGAGAAACACCCCGGCCGCGACTTGCAGCACCAGGTTGTTGCCGCGTTTGGCCGGGGCGCGGGGGATGAAGTCATCCAGATCGTCGCGGTCGGCGCGCAGGTCGTCGTTTTTCATATCGGTTCTCTGAAATATCGTTTGGGTGCAGTCTAGAGGGTGTATCGGTTTTTCTTTAGACAAATAAAAAACGGGAAGCCCGAAAGCTTCCCGTTTTTAGTGCCGCGTCGGGTCAGATGACCTGAACGATGGCGTCCGTCACGGCTTCGATGTTGCTCTGGTTCAGCGCGGCGACGCAGATGCGGCCGGTGTCCAGGGCGTAGATGCCGAACTCATTGCGCAGGCGGTGAACCTGTTCGGTGGTCAGGCCGGAGTAGGAGAACATGCCGCGCTGACGACCGACGAAGCTGAAGTCACGCTGCGGGGCTTTCTTCGCCAGCAGAGCAACCATCTGCTCGCGCATGCCGCGAATGCGCAGGCGCATTTCAGCCAGTTCGGCTTCCCACTGAGCGCGCAGTTCCGGGCTGTTCAGCACAGCGGCAACGATGCTTGCGCCGTGGGTCGGCGGGTTGGAGTAGTTGGTGCGGATCACGCGTTTGACTTGCGACAGGACGCGGGCGCTTTCTTCTTTCGATTCGCTGATGATCGACAGTGCACCGACACGCTCGCCATACAGCGAGAACGACTTGGAGAACGAGCTCGAGACGAAGAAGGTCAGGCCGGATTCAGCAAACAGACGCACGGCAGCGGCGTCTTCGGCGATGCCGTCACCGAAACCCTGGTAAGCCATATCGAGGAACGGCACGTGACCTTTGGTCTTGACCGCTTCCAGCACGTTGTTCCAGTCCGCCGGGCTCAGGTCGACGCCGGTCGGGTTGTGGCAGCAGGCGTGCAGCACGATGATCGAGCCGTTCGGCAGGGCGTTGAGGTCTTCCAGCAGGCCGGCACGGTTCACGTCGTGGGTGGCGGCGTCGTAGTAGCGGTAGTTCTGCACCGGGAAACCGGCGGTTTCGAACAGGGCGCGGTGGTTTTCCCAGCTCGGGTCGCTGATCGCTACAACGGCATTCGGCAGCAATTGCTTGAGGAAGTCGGCACCGATTTTCAGTGCGCCGGTCCCGCCGACGGCCTGAGTGGTGACAACGCGGCCAGCTGCAAGCAGTGGCGAATCATTGCCGAACAGCAGCTTTTGCACGGCCTGGTCGTAGGCCGCGATGCCGTCGATTGGCAGGTAGCCGCGCGAGGCGTGCTGAGCGGCGCGAATGGTTTCGGCTTCGATGACGGCGCGCAGGAGTGGAATTCGCCCCTCTTCGTTGCAGTACACACCCACCCCAAGGTTGACCTTATTGGTCCGGGTATCGGCGTTGAATGCTTCGTTGAGGCCCAGGATTGGATCGCGGGGTGCCATTTCGACAGCGGAGAACAGGCTCATTTTTACGGCAGCTCTATTGGAGAGTGGAGGGACGTGTGGCGCTCCAGCCGAATGCACTAGAGCGGTGCACAAACGGGGAGCTAGTATAGAGGCCATCATCGATCAATGGCGACAGGCGAATCGGCTTTTAAGGTAAGTTTTTCCGATTATTTCTCGACCGTTAGTCGAATGAACCTGTCAGAGACTTTACCGGATGTAGGACGTTTGCCTTGAAAGGCGAGGCAATCGGCTCCACATTCAGCACAATCTTCGTTTTTCCTTGCGCGACATCGGTCGTTTGCGGTCTTTCTCGTGGTACTGCGGTTGCCCGCCGCATCGCGATTCCAGAGGTGTTTATGTCTGAATTCCAGCTCGTCACCCGTTTCGACCCTGCCGGCGATCAGCCTGAAGCCATTCGCCTGATGGTCGAAGGCATCGAAGCCGGGCTGTCGCACCAGACGCTGCTCGGGGTGACCGGGTCGGGCAAGACCTTCAGCATCGCCAACGTGATCGCCCAGGTGCAGCGTCCGACCCTGGTTCTGGCGCCGAACAAGACCCTGGCCGCGCAGTTGTACGGCGAGTTCAAGTCGTTCTTCCCGAACAACGCTGTCGAGTACTTCGTTTCCTACTACGACTACTACCAGCCCGAAGCCTATGTGCCGTCGTCCGACACCTTCATCGAGAAGGATGCGTCGATCAACGACCACATCGAGCAGATGCGTCTGTCAGCGACCAAGGCATTGCTCGAGCGCAAGGACGCGATCATCGTCACCACGGTGTCGTGCATCTACGGTCTGGGCAGCCCGGAAACCTATTTGAAAATGGTCTTGCATGTCGATCGCGGCGACAAGCTCGACCAGCGTGCGCTGGTGCGGCGCCTGGCCGACCTGCAATACACCCGCAATGACATGGATTTCGCCCGTGCGACCTTCCGGGTGCGCGGCGATGTGATCGACATCTACCCGGCGGAATCCGACCTGGAAGCGATCCGCATCGAGTTGTTCGATGACGAGGTGGAAAGCATTTCCGCGTTCGACCCGCTGACCGGTGAAGTCATCCGCAAGCTGCCGCGCTTCACCTTCTATCCGAAGAGCCACTACGTGACGCCGCGGGAAACCCTGCTCGACGCCATCGAAGGGATCAAGGTCGAGTTGCAGGAGCGCCTCGAGTATCTGCGCAACAACAACAAATTGGTGGAAGCCCAGCGTCTTGAGCAGCGCACCCGGTTCGACCTGGAGATGATCCTCGAGCTCGGCTACTGCAACGGCATCGAAAACTACTCGCGCTATCTGTCGGGTCGTCCGGCCGGCGCTGCGCCGCCAACGCTCTACGATTACCTGCCGGCCGACGCCTTGCTGGTGATCGACGAATCCCACGTCAGCGTGCCGCAAGTCGGCGCGATGTATAAGGGCGACCGTTCGCGTAAGGAAACTCTCGTGGAGTATGGCTTCCGCCTGCCGTCGGCGCTGGACAACCGGCCGATGCGCTTCGACGAGTGGGAAGCGGTGAGCCCACAGACGATTTTCGTCTCGGCCACGCCCGGCAACTACGAAGCCGAACACGCAGGTCGGGTGATCGAGCAAGTGGTGCGCCCCACCGGTCTGGTCGACCCGCAGGTTGAAGTACGCCCGGCGCTGACTCAGGTCGACGATCTATTGTCGGAAATCACCAAACGTGTTGCGGTGGAGGAGCGAGTGCTGGTCACCACGCTGACCAAACGCATGGCTGAAGACTTGACCGATTACCTGGCCGATCACGGCGTGCGCGTGCGTTATCTGCACTCGGACATCGACACCGTCGAGCGGGTCGAAATCATCCGCGACCTGCGTCTGGGTACTTTTGATGTGCTGGTGGGGATCAACCTGCTGCGTGAAGGTCTGGACATGCCCGAAGTATCGCTGGTGGCGATTCTCGACGCGGACAAGGAGGGTTTCCTGCGTTCCGAGCGTTCGCTGATCCAGACCATCGGCCGCGCGGCGCGGAACCTCAATGGCCGGGCGATTCTCTACGCGGACCGCATTACTGGTTCGATGGAGAGGGCTATTGGTGAAACCGAGCGTCGTCGCGACAAGCAGATCGCCTTCAACCTGGCCAACGGCATCACGCCGAAGGGCGTGTTCAAGGACGTCGCCGACATCATGGAAGGCGCCACCGTGCCCGGTTCGCGCAGCAAGAAGCGCAAGGGCATGGCCAAGGCCGCCGAAGAGAACGCCAAGTACGAAGCCGAATTGCGCTCGCCGAGCGAGATCACCAAACGCATTCGCCAACTGGAAGAGAAGATGTACCAACTGGCCCGCGACCTGGAATTCGAAGCGGCAGCGCAGATGCGCGACGAAATTGCCAAGCTGCGTGAGCGGCTGTTGGCTGTCTGACTGATCGTTCCCACGCTCTGCGTGGGAATGCAGCCCTGGACGCTCTGCGTCCGCTCAAGGTTAATGCGCCTCGCCGGCCTTCAGTCCGGCGGGCAGTTTCTTGGTCAGCAAAATCGCCAGCATGCTGATCCCCAGCGCAATCCCGACAAAATGAAACGCATCGTTGTAGGCCATGATCAGCGCCTGCTGATGCACGATCTCGCTCAGCTTGCCCAACGCCGCCGTGTCACTGCCGAACCGATCGGTCATCGACGCCAGGCGTTCGGCCACCTGCGGATTGGTCGGCACCACCGCTTCGCGCAGGTAATCGAAGTAGGTCTTGGTGCGCGCGTCCAGCAGCGTTGCGAGCAGGGCGATGCCGATGGCGCCGCCGAGGTTGCGCAAAATGTTGAACAGGCTCGACGCCGAGCCCGCGTCCTGCGGCAGGATGTACGCCGTGGCGATCAGTGAAATAGTCACCATGATCAGCGGCTGGCCCAAGGCGCGGATAATCTGGATCTGGTTGAACTGCGGCCCGGCGAAATCCGGGTTGAGCACGCCGGAGGAAAAACTCGCCAGCCCGAACAGGCCGAAACCGATCGTGCACAGCCATTTCGGCGAGACGAACTTCATCAGCTTCGGCACCAGTGGAATCAGAAACAGCTGCGGCACGCCCATCCACATGATCACTTCGCCGATCTGCAAGGCGTTGTAATTCTGGATCTGCGCCAGATACAGCGGCAGCAGATAGATCGAACCGTACAGCCCGACGCCCATGCCGAGGCTGGAAATACTCGAAAGCCCAAAATTGCGATTGCGCAGAATGCCGAGGTTGATCAGCGGATTGGGCTTGGAAATCTGCACGATCACAAAGGTGATCAAACTCAGCAGGGCGATGCTGCCCAGCGTCACGATCAGGCTCGATTCCAGCCAGTCCTTGCGATGGCCTTCCTCGAGAAAAACCTGCAAGCAACCGAGGCCGACGCCCAGCGTGAGAATGCCGGTGTAATCGGTGCTTTTCAGCAGCTCCCAATGCGCTTCTTTCTTCTCCAGCCCGTACATCAGCCCGGCGATCATGATCAGCCCCGGCGGGATGTTGATATAGAAGATGTACTCCCAGCCCCAGTTTTCCGTGAGCCAGCCGCCGAGGGTCGGGCCGATGGACGGGGCGAAGGTGGCGGTCATGGCAAACATCGCCATGCCTTTGGCGCGGTGATGTTCGGGGAGTTTGATCAGGGTCAGGGTGAACGCCAGCGGGATCAGCGCGCCGCCGGTGAAACCCTGCATGGCGCGAAACACGATCATGCTCTCCAGGCTCCAGGCCATCGAGCACAACAGCGACGAAATCAGAAATCCCAGCGACACCCACACCGCCAGCCGACGGGCCGACAACAACTGCACCAGCCAGGCGGTCAGCGGAATCATGATGATTTCCGCCACCAGATAAGACGTCGAGATCCACGAGCCTTCTTCCAGCGTCGCCGACAGGGCGCCCTGAATGTCCTTGAGCGAGGAGTTGGTGATCTGGATGTCGAGCACCGCCATGAAGGCGCCGAGCATCACGCTCATCACCGCGATCCAGTCCCGCCGGGTCGGTTCGCCGACCGGGCGGATCAGTGAATCACCGGCCATTGTCAGGGGCGTCTTTGATGTTCACGGTGGCGGTGACGGACATGCCCGGACGGATCTTGCCGTGCAGCGGGTTATCGGCCTTGAAGGTCAGCTTGACCGGAATCCGCTGCACGACCTTGGTGAAGTTGCCGGTGGCGTTGTCCGGCGGCAACAGGCTGAACTGCGCGCCAGAGGCGGCGAACAGGCTGTCGACCCGGGCTTCTATCGGCGTATCACCATAGGCGTCGAAGAGCAGTTCGGCCTTCTGACCCGGCTGCATGTGGCCGATCTGGGTTTCCTTGAAGTTGGCCTGCACCCAGATGTCCTCGTCCGGAACGATCGACAAAAGATACGCGCCGGCCTGTACCACCTGACCATTGCGCGCGGCACGCTGGCCGATCAGGCCGCTGATCGGCGCGTGGATTTCGCTGCGGGTCAGGTTCAGTTCGGCCTGGGCGAGGTCGGCGCGGGCGTTGGCGATCTGCGCGTCGAGGCGTTTGATTTCGGCGGTCAGTGCGTTGACCTGCTGGCGCTGGCTTTGGGCATCGGCCTGGGCCTTGGCCACTTGCGAGCGAGCGATGTGGGCGTCGGCGGAGAGGGTAGTTACCCGTTCCTCGGAGACGTAGCCGGGTTTGCGCAGGGTTTCTGCCCGCGACAGATCCATCTGCGAGCGGCCGAGCGTCGCCTGGGTAGTGGCGACCTGCGCTTCGCTGGCGGCGATCAGGCTCGATTGCTGAGTCAATTTGCTCTGAGCCTGCAGGCGTTCGGCCTCGCGGGTGGCGAGGGCGGCGTTGGCGCGATCGACGGCCAGACGGAAGTCATCGCCTTCGAGGCGGATCAGCAACTGGCCTTTTTCCACGTGCTGGTTGTCCTGCACCAGGACTTCGTCGATGCGTGCGCTCAATTGGCTCGACACGCGGGTGATTTCACCCTGGACATAGGCGTTGTCGGTGCTTTCATAAAAGCGTCCCTTGAAAAACCAATGAGCAAAAAAGCCCCCGGCTATCAGCAGGACGAGCAGCAGGAAAATGAACAGTCGACGCTTGAGTTGGGCAGGCATGGGCAAACTGTAGTCGAGGAATTGTAAGGAAAGTTATCAGCAGGCGAATCTGGCATACAGCCGATGAACGGTAAATGCCGTCTGTTGATATTCGGCCATTCACCACGGCCAACGGGCGTTCAAGACGCAACCTTGGCTTAAATGCCCTGCCCGCTGGAGCGGGGCGGGTGTCGCCTGTTACCATTCGCCGCTTGATCGTTCTTTGCTTTTCATTCTTTTCGAGACATGCCATGACCACCGTCCGCACTCGCATCGCGCCATCGCCTACCGGGGATCCCCACGTAGGTACCGCTTACATCGCACTGTTCAACTACTGCTTTGCCAAGCAGCACGGCGGTGAGTTCATCCTGCGGATCGAAGACACCGATCAGTTGCGTTCGACCCGCGAGTCCGAACAGCAGATCTTCGACGCCCTGCGCTGGCTGGGCATCGACTGGAGCGAAGGCCCTGACGTTGGCGGCCCGCACGGCCCGTACCGTCAGAGCGAGCGCGGCGATATCTACCAGAAGTATTGCCAGCAACTGGTCGACATGGGCCACGCCTTCCCGTGCTTCTGCACCGCCGAAGAGCTGGACCAGATGCGCGCCGAGCAAATGGCACGCGGCGAAACCCCGCGTTACGACGGCCGTGCGCTGCTGCTGTCCAAGGAAGAAGTCGCCCGTCGCCTGGCTGCCGGCGAGCCGCACGTGATCCGCATGAAGGTGCCGAGCGAAGGCGTCTGCGTGGTTCCGGACATGCTGCGTGGCGACGTCGAGATCCCGTGGGATCGCATGGACATGCAAGTGCTGATGAAGACCGACGGTCTGCCGACGTACTTCCTGGCCAACGTGGTTGACGATCACCTGATGGGTATCACCCACGTGCTGCGCGGTGAAGAATGGCTGCCGTCGGCGCCTAAACTGATCCTGCTCTACGAGTACTTCGGCTGGGAACAACCGGAGCTGTGCTACATGCCGCTGCTGCGTAACCCGGACAAGAGCAAGCTGTCCAAACGCAAGAACCCGACTTCGGTGACGTTCTACGAGCGTATGGGCTTCATGCCTGAGGCGATGCTCAACTACTTGGGCCGCATGGGCTGGTCGATGCCGGACGAGCGCGAGAAGTTCTCGCTGCAGGAAATGGTCGACAACTTTGACCTCAAGCGTGTGTCGCTGGGCGGTCCGATCTTCGACATCGAGAAACTGTCGTGGCTCAACGGCCAGTGGCTGCGTGATCTGCCGGTGGAAGAGTTCGCCGCTCGCGTGCAGAAGTGGGCGTTCAATTCCGAATACATGATGAAGATCGCGCCGCACGTTCAGGGCCGTGTCGAAACCTTCAGCCAGGTTGCACCGCTGGCCGGGTTCTTCTTCGCCGGTGGCGTGAATCCGGATGCCAAGCTGTTCGAATCGAAAAAGCTTTCGGGCGATCAGGTTCGTCAACTGATGCAGTTGATCCTGTGGAAGCTGGAAAGCCTGCGTCAGTGGGAGAAAGACAGCATCACCGCGACGATTCAGGCGGTGGTCGAATCCCTCGAGCTGAAGCTGCGTGATGCAATGCCGCTGATGTTTGCCGCGATCACCGGGCAGGCGAGTTCGGTGTCGGTGCTCGATGCGATGGAAATCCTCGGGCCGGACCTGACCCGTTTCCGTCTGCGCCAGGCGATTGACCTGCTGGGCGGCGTGTCGAAGAAAGAAAACAAAGAGTGGGAAAAGCTGTTGGGCGCCATCGCCTGATTGCGTTTGACTCTGCAGGACGCGCCGAAGGCCAGGATCTTTTGATCCTGTCCTTCGGTGTTTTCCCCCGAATTTACGGGGGGAGGGCGGTAAGTGATTGTAATGCCGACAAAAAATTTTGATTTTTTTCAAAAATAAGTTTGACAGCCTTTCGATACGCCCTTAAGATTCGCCCCGTCCTCAGCGATGACATCAACGATGAGGGGCTATAGCTCAGCTGGGAGAGCGCTTGCATGGCATGCAAGAGGTCGACGGTTCGATCCCGTCTAGCTCCACCAATTTACACTTCGAAGCCTGGCCACACCGGCTTCGAAGCGATCAACACTCAGCGTTGATCAGTTGTATAGAAGGGTTTGCGTCCCCTTCGTCTAGTGGCCTAGGACACCGCCCTTTCACGGCGGTAACAGGGGTTCGAGTCCCCTAGGGGACGCCAGTTTTACAGAAGCGATGTTGCAAGATGTCGCTCCGCCGAGAGGCGAAAAATCCGGGGCTATAGCTCAGCTGGGAGAGCGCCTGCATGGCATGCAGGAGGTCAGCGGTTCGATCCCGCTTAGCTCCACCAATTTACAGTTCAAGGTCTGGCCACACCGGCCTTGAATCGATCAGTACTCAGCGCTGATCAGTTGTATAGAAGGTTTGTGTCCCCTTCGTCTAGTGGCCTAGGACACCGCCCTTTCACGGCGGTAACAGGGGTTCGAGTCCCCTAGGGGACGCCACGATTACCCGCTCTGCGGGATTTTATAAGGGTCATTCAATTATTGAATGGCCCTTTTGTTTGTCTGGCGTTTGGCCAAATCCTCTTTTTCCTTAACACTGTGCTTCAGACCAGCGGTCACGCTTGTGACTTGCGGAATATTATTATGAGAATAATATTGCTATCGTAATATTCGGAGGCGACGATGAACGACAAGAAAGCTCAAACCCGCGAACGCATTCTCAAGGCCGCCAGCGCTGCACTGATCCAGCGCGGCCCGGCTGAACCGAGCGTGGGCGAAGTGATGGGTGCAGCCGGCCTGACCGTCGGTGGCTTCTACGCCCACTTCGAAAGCAAGGACGCAATGATGCTTGAGGCGTTCAAGCAATTGCTCGGTCGCCGTCGCGACCTGATTGCCGACATGGACAGCGAGCTGACCGGTGAAGAGCGCCGCGCCTTGGTGGCGGCGTTCTACCTGTCGCGCAAGCATCGCGATTCCAGCGATTCGGCCTGCCCGATTCCGGCCTCGATCGGCGAGCTTGGGCGGCTGCCGGAAGAATTCCGCATAGCGCTGAACGAGCACCTGGAACTGATGATTGCGCAGTTGGCTTCAAGCCCTGAAGACATCGATAAAGCGTTGGCCGACGTGGCCTTGATGGTAGGTGGTCTGGCGCTCTCAAGGGCGTTGGGCCCAGGTGATTTATCCGATCGATTGCTGCGCGCTGCCAAGTCGGCGGTGCGTTGACCTGAAGGCTACAAGCCCGAGGAGAGAGCGATGAGCACGTTGAAGTGGGTTCGCGGCGTTAATGGCACCTTGGGCTGGTTCGCACCGAAACTGGTGGCGAGCAAAATGCGGCTGGCGTTCATGACGCCGCGCGCGAATGCACCGCGGGACTGGGAACTGCCGCTGCTGGCCAAATCCGAGCGCATTACCTTGCGTTTCGGTCTCTCGGCCCTGCGTTGGGGGCAAGGCCCGACTGTCTTGCTGATGCACGGTTGGGAAGGGCGGCCCACCCAGTTTGCTGCATTGATCACTGCGCTGGTCGAAGCGGGCTACACCGTAGTCGCGCTTGATGGTCCGGCCCACGGCCGCTCACCGGGGCGTGAAGCCAATGTCGTGCTGTTCGCTCGTGCGATGCTTGAGGCCGCTGCCGAATTACCACCGCTGCAAGCGGTCATCGGCCACTCCATGGGCGGCGCCAGCGCCATGCTCGCTGTGCAACTGGGGTTGCGTACCGAGACCTTGGTGAGCATTGCCGCTCCGGCGCGAATTCTTGGTGTTTTGCGCGGATTTGCCCGCTACGTCGGCATGCCACCCAGAGCTCGTTCCGCGTTCATTCGCGAGGTTGAACAGGACGTCGGCATGCGCGCCGCCACCCTCGATGTCGCCCACTATCAACTGGATATACCGGGCCTGATCGTGCATGCCGAAGACGACACTTTCGTCTCGGTCAAGGAATCCCAACTGATCCACGAATCCTGGTTCGACAGTCGCTTGCTGCGTCTGGAAGCCGGCGGCCATCAACGCGTACTGGCCGACCCTCGGGTGATTGATGGCGTGTTATCACTGCTGGCCGGGCGCAGCCTTCAGGCGCGGCAATCGGCCTAGTCATCCGTTACACTGCCCCGGTTGAATCATTTGACCGGGAGTAGGGCATGGGCTGGGATCGGGCAACGCCGTTTACCATTGATCTGCAAGTGGGCGCCGAGGACATCGACGGGCTGGGCCACGCCAACAACGCGGTCTACGTGACCTGGCTCGAGCGCTGCGCCTGGCGCCACTCACAGCGTCTGGGTCTGGATCTGGTCGAGTACCGGCGTCTGGATCGGGCGATGGCCGTTGTGCGCCACGAAATCGATTACCTGGCCGCCGCCTACGAAGGCGACGAGCTGCAACTGGCGACCTGGATCGTCGATTGGGATCAGCGCCTGAAAATGACTCGTCACTTCCAGCTGATTCGCCCCAGCGACAACGCCACGCTGCTGCGCGCCCAGACCACCTTCGTCTGCATCGAGCTGTCCACCGGCAAACCCAGGCGCATGCCCGCCGAGTTCATCGAGGGCTACGGCCCGGCCATACAGACGGCGGACATGGGTTTCGCCCGCGAAACCCAGTAAACTGCCGCACGTTTTTCCTTGAGTGTGTGTTTCCCATGCAAATTGCTCTGGCGCCGATGGAAGGGTTGGTCGACGACATCCTGCGCGATGTCCTGACCCGTGTCGGCGGTATTGACTGGTGCGTGACCGAGTTCATTCGGGTCAACGATCAGTTGCTGACCCCGGCCTATTTCCACAAGTTCGGCCCTGAACTGCTCAACGGTGCGCGCACCGCTTCCGGCGTGCCGCTGCGCGTGCAATTGCTGGGTTCCGATCCGGTGTGCCTGGCAGAAAACGCGGCGCTGGCCTGCGAGCTCGGTTCTGAAGTGATCGACCTGAACTTCGGTTGTCCGGCAAAAACGGTCAACAAATCCCGTGGCGGTGCGGTGCTGCTCAAGGAGCCGGAACTGCTCAACCGGATCGTCGAGCACGTGCGTCGCGCCGTTCCTGCACACATTCCGGTTACCGCCAAGATGCGCCTGGGTTTCGACAGCCCGGACGGCTCGCTGGTCTGCGCCACGGCGCTGGCCGAGGGCGGCGCCGAGCACATCGTGGTTCACGCCCGGACCAAGGTCGACGGCTACAAGCCGCCGGCGCATTGGGAGTGGATTCCGCGCGTGCAGGACGTGGTCAAGGTGCCGGTGTTTGCCAACGGTGACATCTGGAGCGTCGAAGACTGGCGCCGCTGCCGGGAAATCAGCGGCGTAGAAGACATCATGCTCGGTCGCGGTCTTGTATCGCGTCCGGATCTGGCCAAACAGATCGCCGCTGCCCGTGCCGGCGAGGAAGTCGTCGAGATGACCTGGACCGAACTGATGCCGCTGATCCAGGACTTCTGGCTGCAAGCCAAAGCACAAATGACCGCGCGCCAATCGCCGGGCCGTTTGAAGCAGTGGTTGGCCATGTTGACCCGCAATTATCCCGAAGCCGTTGAGCTTTTCACCGTGCTGCGCCGGGAGACCGAGCCGGATCAGGTCTCGCGTTTGCTGGGTTTGCCGGTCGCCGAAGCCGCCTGAAAAAAATCTTCAAACGATCTCTTGAAAACAAAACGCAGGTCCCTATCTAAGGGTTACGCGATGCCGAATTCGGGTCGCGGAGACAAAAAAACTTGCTGATTGTTTTCAGGAGATTTGAATCATGAGTACTGCATTTTCCCTCGCTCCACTGTTCCGTTCTTCGGTGGGTTTCGACCGTTTCAACGACCTGTTCGAAACCGCTCTGCGCAACGAGCCAGGCAGCACCTATCCGCCTTACAACGTGGAAAAACACGGTGACGATCAATACCGCATCGTCGTGGCGGCGGCCGGTTTCCAGGAAGAAGACCTGGAACTGCAAGTCGAGAAAGGCGTGCTGACCATCAGTGGCGGCAAGCGTGATGCCAACGAAGGCGTCACGTTCCTGCACCAGGGCATTGCCCAGCGTGCATTCAAGTTGTCCTTCCGTCTGGCCGATCACATCGAGATCAAGGCCGCCGGCCTGAGCAACGGTCTGTTGAGCATCGACCTGTTGCGCGTGATCCCGGAAGAGGCGAAAGCCAAGCGCATCCCGATCAACGGAGCGCAGCCGGCTCTGCAACATTGAGTCACTTGCAGAAACAAATCGTCTGAACGGGCGATAAGCCGCTGAATGAAGGCCCCGATACGTCGGGGCCTTTTTTGTGGGCGCAGGAAAATGGCTGTTCGACTTTGCCGCCAGCGGCGGTTTCTCTACAATCCGCCGCAGTTTAGCCGACCCCATCCTTAGCGGTCGGCCTGGAGCCTTTTTTCATGGACGATATTCAACAGCGCTGGCTGTGCGCCCTTTCTGCGCCAATGGCAGCGCTCAATACCGGCGCCGGGTATGACGACCCTGCCTTCTGCGACGACCGCTATATCGATCTGAAAGGCAGCTGGGGAATCGATGACCGGCGACAATTGTTCGACATGCTTCAATGGATGACGGACGACGGACATGCCAAGCACCTGAGTGGCGCCTATTCGGCGTGGCAACGTTGTCTGCCGAATGAATGGCAACGCCTGCTCGAAGAGCTGAGCCCTCGCGAGCGTGTTCTGCATGAGTTTGCCAGTCGCACTTTTGGCGGTTGTGGTCCAGGAGGGATCTTGTCCTGGGATTACGGGCGGATGGGGTTTCTCTTGCGTTGCGCAGTGCGCAATCAGTGGATTGATCTGGCCGAAAGCAACTGGTTGCACAGTCGTTTGGCCGTCAGGGCGCAGTTTCACTACGGTAACTGGATGTCCTACTTCAATGGCTTTGTTGTGGGTCGCAGCTTTTGGTGCTGCCTGAACACAAGCGACGACGAGTTAGCCTGGGAGTTGGAGCGGCAGGGGGACAGTGCTCATAACCTGCGGATCACCCGCGGCCTCGCCCAGAACATCCCGCACTTTCTCGCCGACCTGCCCTGGCACATGGAAATTGATTCGTTACCCCGTCCGGCATCGCTCAAGGAGTTCGACTGGTCATGAGTTGCTGGATTCGCCTGGGCATCGAGCCCACCTCCGACGAAACCCGGATTCGTGATGCCTACCGCGCACGTTTGCCGTCGCATCATCCGGAAACCGATCCGGAAGGTTTTCAGGCGCTGCGTATGGCCTACGAAAACGCGTTGCGTCTGGCGCGGGAAGGCGAGGAAGATGCGCCCGAGGAAGAAACTGAAGAGTCAGGGCAGGAGGTTGTCGAGGTCCCGCAGGCGTTCGTGGATTTCTGCGAATTACTTGACGATCCCGCGCGGCGGTTCAATGTCGGGGCATGGCAGGCATTTGTCCGGGCGCTTGATGAGCTGTCGCTGGAACAGCTTGATGAACTCAGTTGGGGGCTCTACCACCGGCTGGCCGACGCCGGTCCGCTGTCTTACCGCTGCGCGAATTTGTTGGCCAGGCGAATGGCCTGGGATCAGCAGTTGCTGGATCTGGAATTCGAAGACGCACAGCGGGTTGAAGCCTTTCTGCAACGAATTGAAACGCCTGACCCGTTCGATACCGATCTGATGAGCGCTTGGTCAGAGGCTGCGCAGACCGAAACACTCTGGTACGCACGCAGCCTTGACTTCATTTTCGCCAAGCGTCCACTCCATGAGTTTGCCGACTTCGCCGGTCAGCACACCTGTCTGCCGTTGCCGGATGATGCTGCGTTCATCAAGCGTTTGCTGGTGCAGTTCACTCAGGCGGGCATCGGTGCATCGACATTTTTGCAGTGCTGCGTCGAAAAGCAGCTGGAGGCACCTGATGACGTGGACTGGCTTTACCTGTTGGCGTGTCAGAGCAGTCTGCTGGGGCGGGACGATCAGGCATTGCCTTGCTGGATCCGACTGTGGAACGAGTTCCGCCATCCTATGGCCGAAAGTCGTCTGCTGGAATTGTGCGCCAAGCGGCAACCGACTTTTCTGCCTCTGCTGATTCAGGCGTTCGATTGTCTGGGCGATTTCTCCGAGTGGCCTGCGGATCTCGGGGATGACGCGCAGGTATACGGCAGTCCGTCACAACGCCCCGAGACGCTGAACCGTTGGTTGGGTGTTGGACGGTTGAAGCTCGATAGCCTGGCGCAAAGTTTTGTCGATTGGCGCATGACAGGCGATGAACTCCCGTTGCTTGCCCAACTGCTGGGTGAGAATGCCGACAGCAGGCTGCTGCAACTGTACCGGCATGCCTGGGCGCTGCATCGCGGTGATGCGGTCTTGCTGCAGCGGATTCTGGATCAGCCGCTCCCGGTCGATGCGCTTGAATGCCTGGTGTTGAGCGGGTTCAAAGTTCAGGCCGGACAACATCTGCGCTGGTTGGAGAATGCGCCGATTGCGCAGGCTATGAGCGTATTCAGCGAAGCGGATTCAATATCGCAGCAATTGCCGCAGGCACTGACAACAGGCGAGCTGCACAAGGTCTGTCGTCTGTGGCTGCGTCGCTTGCGGCCCTACAGTGACACCGCCCTGGAGCGCATCGCAGAAGCGTTCAAATTGGGCGCCGTCAAAGACGACTGTGACTTGTCCGAGCTCGATCTGCTCCTTCAGTTGAGCCGTCGCGGGATAGGGTTGCCGCCGGTGGGGCTGGGCGAGGCTGCCTGGGAGTGGCACGCTCAAACCGTGTTTTTGCTGGCGTTGCTGGATCAGCCGGAGCGCTGGCTGCCAATGATCGATGGGCAGTGCCTGGAGCGTCTGCCGTTCAGTCCGGCTCATCCTTTGAGTCGACTGCAGCCACTGTTGCGGCGGTTGCAACGCGAGCAAGGCAATTGCGACGGTTTACTGGGCTGGCTGCAAGGCAATGATCCGGTGCACGGCTTGTTGGTGCAGCAATTGTTCAGCGTGCAGCAGGCACTCGACAGCGCCCGATTGCCTGCCAATACCCTGCTTTACACCTGCATCGAGAGCGACCGCGCTGCGTGTGGCGACGATCTGTTGGGGCTGTTGATGTTCTGGGGCGTGCTCTATCACGACCCGAGCCTGAGCGCCGAGCAGCATCGTGCCTTGCTGCAGTCCATCGCGGCAGTCAGTTGCGAGGATGACTGGTTCGAAGGGTTTCGTGACGGCTTGATCAAGGGCGAGCCGGTGTGGCCGCCGCGCAAGGTGTTGACGGATTTTGAGGTCGACAAACTGTTGGCATACGAAGCCCTCGATTCGCTCAAGGCCATGGTTCGCTATGGCGCTGCCGGAGTGCCGAAAACGCGAGTGCTGCGCCAATTGCAGCAGGGCAAGGATGACGTGAAGAACAGTATCGGCTTGCGCCTGGCGCTGTGTGCCTTGCTGTCCTGGTCGGAGCGTTTGATGTTGGCCAAAAGTGATATTCAGCCGGTGCCAGCAGGGGCGATCTGGCGCCTGGGGTCGCGGCTGGGGCGCAAGGCTTTTATCGCCCAGGTCCTGGGGGGGGTGGTGATTACGCCGGTGGCAGGATTGATCAGCGGTACCACATTCTTTGGCATTCTGATCCTGTTACTGGGTGTTCTGCTGTTATTCGGTGCCACTCTGCGCCGTTTGCATGATATGGGACGAGGCCTGCCCACATTGCTGATATTCATGGCCTTGTTGCCGGTCTTGCCGTTTCTGCCGCTGCTGCTGTTCGGCTTTCCCGGTGACAAGTTGCCCAACCGGTACGGGGTGCCACCGGACAGCGGCGGTGGCGAGATGCTGTCCGGTGGTCTGCAGGCTGCTCTGCGGCTACTTAACGGTTAGAGGCGCAGTTGATCCAGCGCCTTGTTGAGCTCTGAGCGGTGGCTGGCGATCTCGGCCGGCTGCTGTCCGCCGAGTACCGTGGTGAAGTTGTGCAGCCACTCGGCAATGTGTTCGCGCTGCGTGCCCAGACTTTGCATCCATGCCCGCTCCAGACGGGCCAGCAGTGTGCGGTTGGGCAATGCGTCGCGTGGATGGACCTTCAGCGTCGACAGACGGTTATGGCTGTCTCTGCGTGCTTGTTCATTCAGCCCGGTGGGACTGCGGTCGATGCTGTGGCTGTGGCGTTCGCCGGTCTGGAGCAGCGTGACGTCGACCTCGAGTAAACCGTTGATGTCGTAACTGAAGCGTACGTCCAACTCCTGAATGTTATCGGTGGGCGTCAAGGTGACATCGAAAGCGTCAATGAGGATGTTGTCACGTACCCACGGCCGCTCACCCTGATAAACGGCAATGCGCAGCAGCTCCTGCCGGGGATGGGTTGTGTGGTAGCGCTCGACCCGTGACGTCGGGATGATGGTGTTGCGTTCGATGATCGGTGAAAAGGCGCCGTCGATGCCTTTGCCACGCATGGTTGCGATGCCCAGCGTATACGGGCAGACATCGGTCAGAATCAGTTCTTCGATCGCACCATCGCGCGCCTTGCAGGCCGCTTGCGTGGCCGCACCCAGTGCAACGAGGGTGTCGGGATCAAGATGTCGGTAGGGCAGGCGTCCGAACAGTGTGGCGACCAACTGTTGTACCGCAGGCATCCGCGTTGCCCCACCGACCAGCACCAGACTGTCGAGATCCCGTGGTTTCAGGCGCGCATCGCGCAGGGCCTGTTCGATCGGCGCGCGCAATCGTGCCAGCAACGGTTCCCAGATCTTCACGGCAGCGGCTTCATCCAGCGACCATTCGTACAGTTCGTCGGCATGGCGCCAGTTCAGCGATTGAGGTCCTTCGCCGAGTTTGCATTTGAGTTGTTCCAGGGCATCGCCCAGGCTGGCCATGCCTTGCGGATCAATCATCGACGGGGTCAGTTGCCAGCTTTTCAGACAGGCATTCAGCAGTGCAGCGGTAAAGTCCTCCCCACCCAAAAAGTTGTCACCGGTGGACGCATGCACTTCAATCAGCGGCAACGCATATTCCAGCACCGTGACATCGAACGTCCCGCCGCCCAGATCGAAGATCAGCGTGCGTTCGAATTTCTGCTCGTGCAGCCCGTACGCCATTGCAGCGGCGGTCGGCTCGTTGATCAGTCGGGAAACCTTCAGGCCCGCCAGTTCGGCGGCGAACAGCGTGCGTTTGCGTTGCTCGTCACTGAAATACGCCGGCACGGAAATCACCGCTTCAGCCACCGGGTGGCCGAGAAAGGCTTCGGCGTCCTGCTTGAGTGAGCCCAGCACCAGTGCCGATAACTCTTCGGGGCTGAAGGTTTTGGTGCCGAGTTCGATCTGCCGGTCGCTGCCCATGAATCGCTTGAACGCGGCGGCTGTTCGTTCCGGGTGGGTCGTCAGGCGTGCGCGTGCGGCTTTGCCGACCAGAATGGTCTCGTCTTCATCGAGGCTGACCACCGAAGGGGTCAGTACCTCACCGAGGGCGTTGGGGATCAATCGGGCCTGACCGTCCAGCCAGACGGCGATCAAACTGTTGGTGGTGCCAAGGTCAATGCCCAGCAGGGCCGGGCGGGGGAGGGTTGCATCCTGCATGATCGATCTCGAAACAGCGCGAAAAAACGCGACCCTACAGGTTGCCGCCAACCCTGGCAATTACCGGCCTGGGTCAATACTTGCGACAAGCAATCGCAGGTGTCGGGTCATTTCAGCAATCCCTTCAACCCTTCCAGCGGCAACGGCCGGCTGTGCAGATAACCCTGATACAAATGGCAGCCCAGCCCTTGCAGGAAGGCCAGCTGTTCCGGGGTTTCCACGCCTTCGGCGATCACTTCCAGTTCCAGGCTGCGGGCCATGGCGACGATGGCGCGGATGATTTCGGCGTCGTTGGGGTCGGTGGTGGCGTCGCGGATGAACGACTGATCGATCTTCAGCGTGTCCACCGGCAATCGTTTCAGGTAGGTCAGCGATGAATAGCCGGTGCCGAAATCGTCCATGGCAAAACTCACGCCGAGTTTTTTCAGACGACGCATTTTGCTGATGGTGTCTTCCAGATTCTGAATGACGATGCCTTCGGTGATTTCCAGTTTCAGCAAGGAGCAGGGCAGGCCGTGGCTGCTCATGCTGCGCTCGATGCGCTCGACGAAGTCATTCTGGCGGAACTGCCGGGGGCTGATGTTCACGCACAGGCTGAAGGCCAGAGGGTCGATCAGTTTTTCGGCGATCAATTGCTTGAAGGCTTCGCACGCCTCATCGAGGATCCAGGTGCCGACTTCCAGAATCAGCCCGCTGTCCTCCAGCACCTTGATGAATTCGGTGGGCGATTGCGCGCCGAGTTCCGGGTGATTCCAGCGCACCAGGGCTTCGGCGCCGATGATGCGGTTGTCCCGGGCGTCGATTTGCGGTTGGTAGTGCACGTCGAACTCGCCCCGGGACAGCGCCAGGCGCAGGTCGGTCTCCATGCGCAGCCGTTCGCTGGCCGCCTTTTGCATGGTGTTGTGGTACATCTGCGTGGTGTTGCGCCCCGAATCCTTGGCCCGGTACAGCGCAATATCGGCGCGTTTGAGCAGGTCGGTCGGGGTCGAGCCGTGATCGGGAATCAGCGCCACGCCGATGCTCGGCGTCACTTGCAGGCGCTGGCCGTCGAGGAACATCGGCTCTGACAGCAGTTCGCGAATGGTGTCGGCCAGCTCGCGTACTTGCGCGCTGACTTCGTTGCGCGTGCCCTCCAGACCGCTGAGCAACACCACGAATTCATCGCCACCGAGCCGCGCCACGGTGTCTTCCATGCGCACGCTGGCTTCAAGCCGCGCGGTGATGATTTTCAGCACCGTGTCGCCAACCGGGTGACCCAGCGAGTCGTTGATGTGCTTGAAGTGATCCAGATCGAGAAACAGTAGCGCACCGCGCAGGTTGTGGCGCTTGAGCAGGGCAATCTGCTGGCTCAGGCGATCCATCAGCAGTGCGCGGTTGGGCAGGTTGGTCAGTGGATCGTGATAGGCCAGGTGGCGGATCTGCGCCTCGGCGTTCTTCAGCAGGCTGACGTCCCGGGCGGTCAACAGCAGACAGGCGGTTTCGTTGAGAGTGATCGGTTCGACCGAGACTTCCACCGTCAGGATCTCGCCGCGCTTGTTGCGCCCGAGCATTTCCTGATGGTGTACGCGGCCCTTGATCTGCAGCTCGGCGAGCAGTGCCGAGCGCTGTTTTTCTTCGGCCCAGATGCCGACCTGATACACGGTTTTGCCCACCACTTCGTCGGCGCGGTAGCCGGTGAGGCGGCAGAAACCGTCGTTGACCTCCAGATAGCGTCCGGTGTCGCGCTCGGTGATGGTGATGGCGTCGGGGCTGGAGTGGAACGCCTTGGCGAATTTCTCTTCGCTGGCCTTGAGCGCCGCTTCCGAGCGCTGTTGCTGGGTGATGTCGCGCAGCGTGGTAACGATGCACGGCTGGTTGCCGACGCTGATCTGCCGGCTGGAGATCACGCAGGTCAGCGACTGACCGTCCTTGTGCTGGACGATGATCGCAACATTGCTCAGGCCCTGTTCGCGGATCACCCGTTCGATGCGTTGCAGGCTTTTCGCGGAGGCGTCCCACAGGCCGATTTCTTCGGCGGTATGGCCGATCACATCGCTGGCGCTCCAGCCGAAGGTCTGGGAGAAACTGGAGTTGATCTCGATGAATTCCCCGGTTTCCTGTCGGGTCACGCAGATTGGATCAGGGCTGACCTGGAACAGTGTGGCGAATTTCTCTTCCGAAGCCACCAGCCGTTGCTCGCGTTCAACCTGATCGGTGATGTCCAGCAGGGTGCCGGCCATCCGCAACGGTACGCCGTTGTCGTCGCGATAGAGGCGGGCGCGGCTTTCCAGATAACGCGAGCTGCCGTCGGGCAGTTGTACGCGGTAAGTCAGCTGGTAATTGCCGGCCGGGCCTTCGCGCAGGCTGCGATAGGCGTCGCGCATGCTGTCGCGCTCTTCGCCGGGGACGCCCTCGAAGAACTCTTCGAACGACTCATGGAACGGTTTTGGCTCCAGACCGTGTAATTGCGCAGCGCGGGCCGAGCCATAGAGCATGCCGCTGGGAATGTGCCAGTCCCAGGTGCCGAGCTGCGCCGAATCCAGCGCCAGGTCGAGGCGTTCCTGGCTGTCTTTCAGGGCATGTTCGGCGGCTTTGCGTTCAGTGGTGTCGAGGAAGGTACTGAGCAGGTACGGCTGGCCTTCGAGTTCGACCTTTTGCGCGCTAAGGATGCCGTCGTGGATCTGGCCGTTGCTGGCGCGAAACTGCACCTCCATGCTGATCAGTTCGCCCTTGGCCTTGGTCTTCTTGACCAGCTCGGCCCGTTGCTCGGGATGCACCCACAGGCCCAGTTCCAGGGTGGTGCGACCAATGGCGCTCTGCACCGGCCAGCCGAACAGGCTTTCAAAATACTGGTTGGCCTCGCTGATCAGGCCGTCTTCCTGACGGGTCAGCAGTACCATGTTCGGGCACAGGTGAAACAGTGTCGCAAAACGTTTCTCCGAACTGCTGAGCGCCTGTTCCCGTTGCCGCTGGTGGGTGATTTCGCGGATCACCCCGATCATTCGGGGGCGACCGTGTTTGTCCGGCAACAGGCTTCCGTTGATCTCCAGCCAGTGCAGGCTGCCGTCGGGCCAGCGGATGCGGTGGTGCATCGCCTGTTCCAGCGGCGCACCGGCAATCACCGCGTGGAAGGCGCGGATGGTTTTCGCCCGGTCTTCCGGCGGCAGCAGGTCAAGGTATTCCAGGTCTTCGGGCAGCGGTTGCCGCGGATCGAAGCCGAACAAGGCCTGAGTGCCGCGCGACCAACTGATCTGCCCGCGCTCGATGTCCCAGTACCAGGCGCCGAGGCGGGCACCGTTGAGCGCCGCGAGCAATTGCGGCGCGCTCTCCCAGCTCTGCTCGGATCGCCGTGGATCAATGGCCTGAATACGCGGCATCGGCGGAATACGGTCAACAGATTTCGGCATTGTTAAGGGGCCTTGAGCTGATTTGGGCGTTAGGCACAGGGACGGCAGCTCTATAGGAGTAGCACAAGTTAGCCGAGAGTCCCTGGCAGATCGATTTGAGCGTCCAGCAGGGCCATAAACGCCCGTGCAGCATTCGACAGCGTCCTTTCAGTGTGCAGGATATAGCCTAGCTGGCGACTGAGCTGTATGCCCGGTAAAGGTATGCGCGCCACCTGTTCATCGAGCATCGTGCGCGGCAAAACGCTCCAGGCCAGGCCGATCGACACCATCATCTTGATGGTTTCCAGGTAGTTGGTGCTCATGGCGATGTTCGGCGTCAGCCCCTGAGCCTCGAACAGCCGTTGGACAATATGGTGGGTAAAGGTGTTGCCGCCGGGGAAAACCGCCGGATGGCCGGCAATGTCCGCCAATGTGACGGCGCCGTTGCTGATCAATGAATGCTCCGGGGCGACCACGAAATCCAGCGGGTCATCCCAGACTGGCGTGGCCTTGACCAGCGTATGTGGCTCCGGCGCCAGGGTGATGACCGCCAGCTCTGCGCGGCCGTGGAGGATTTCTTCGTAGGCCACTTCCGAATCGAGGAACTGAATATCCAGCGCCACCTGTGGGTAGCGGCGAGTGTATTCCCTCAACAGCGGTGGCAAGCGGTGCAGGCCGATGTGGTGACTGGTGGCCAAAGTCAGGCGACCCGTAACTTCTCCGGTCAGGTTGGTCAGAGCACGGCGCGTGTCGTCCAGTACGTTGAGAATCTGATAAGCCCTTGGCAGCAGGGCCCGGCCGGCCTCGGTCAGGCCCACTTCACGACCGAGCCGGTCGAACAGCCGCACATTCAATTGCTGCTCCAGCCCGGCGATGCGTTTGCTGATCGCCGGTTGTGTCAGGTGCAGCCGTTCACCGGCGCCGGAGAAGCTTCCGGTCTCGGCAATCGCGATAAAAGCATTGAGGTTGGCCAGGTCCATGTTCGTATTCCAGTTGGTTATCCAAAGCATAAAAAATATGAATTTGAGTTATTTAATCTAACCCCATAGGATCGGCCTCACAAGCCAAAGGGTTATTGATAAGCCCAGGGCATAGAAACAAGCTGATGAGGAACCGTCTGATGGCCGGCAAAACGCTCTACGACAAGCTCTGGGATTCGCATTTGGTCAAGCAGCGCGACGATGGCTCGGCGCTGATCTATATCGATCGTCACATCATCCACGAAGTGACCTCGCCGCAAGCCTTCGAAGGCCTGCGTCTGGCCGGGCGCAAGCCGTGGCGCATCGATGCCAACATCGCCACCCCGGACCACAACGTACCGACCACCCCGGAGCGCAAGGGCGGCATCGAAGCCATTGCCGACCAGGTCTCGCGTTTGCAGGTTCAGACCCTCGACGACAACTGCGATGAATACGGCATCGTCGAATTCAAGATGAACGACGTGCGCCAGGGCATCGTTCACGTGATCAGCCCGGAGCAGGGCGCGACCTTGCCGGGCATGACCGTGGTCTGCGGCGACTCGCACACCTCGACCCACGGCGCGTTCGGCGCCTTGGCTCACGGGATCGGCACCTCCGAGGTCGAGCACGTGCTCGCCACTCAGTGCCTGGTCGCCAAGAAAATGAAGAACATGCTGGTGCGCGTCGAAGGCCAGTTGCCGTTCGGCGTGACCGCCAAGGACATCGTCCTCGCGGTGATCGGCAAGATCGGCACCGCCGGCGGTAACGGCCATGCCATCGAATTCGCCGGCAGCGCGATCCGCGACCTGTCCATCGAAGGCCGCATGACCATCTGCAACATGTCCATCGAAGCCGGCGCCCGCGTGGGCCTGGTAGCGGCGGACCAGAAGACCGTGGATTACGTCAAGGGTCGTCCTTTCGCACCGAAAGGTGCCGAGTGGGATCTGGCGGTCGAATCCTGGAAAGACCTGGTGTCCGACGCCGACGCGCATTTCGACACCGTGGTCGAGCTCGACGCCACGCAGATCAAGCCGCAGGTCAGCTGGGGCACTTCGCCGGAAATGGTGTTGGCCGTTGATCAGAACGTGCCGGACCCGGCTAAAGAGATGGATCTGGTCAAGCGCGACTCGATCGTCCGCGCCTTGAAATACATGGGTTTGACCGCCAATCAGGCGATCACCGACATTCAGCTCGACCGCGTATTCATCGGCTCCTGCACCAACTCGCGGATCGAAGACTTGCGCGCTGCGGCGGTGATCGCCAAGGGCCGCAAGGTTGCGTCGACCATCAAACAGGCCATCGTGGTGCCGGGCTCGGGTCTGGTAAAGGCGCAGGCCGAGGCCGAAGGTCTGGACAAGATCTTCCTCGAAGCCGGTTTCGAATGGCGCGAGCCGGGTTGCTCGATGTGTCTGGCGATGAACCCGGACCGTTTGGAGTCCGGCGAACATTGCGCCTCGACCTCCAACCGTAACTTCGAAGGCCGTCAGGGCGCCGGTGGCCGTACCCACCTCGTCAGCCCGGCCATGGCCGCTGCGGCGGCGGTGAACGGTCGTTTCATCGACGTTCGTGAATTGATCTAAAGGAGCGCAGCATGAAAGCTTTTACCCAGCACACTGGTCTCGTCGCGCCTCTGGATCGTGCCAACGTCGACACCGACCAGATCATTCCGAAACAGTTTCTGAAGTCGATCAAGCGCACCGGTTTCGGCCCGAACCTGTTCGACGAGTGGCGTTACCTTGATGTGGGTCAGCCGTATCAGGACAACTCCAAACGTCCACTGAACAAGGAATTCGTGCTCAACGCCGAGCGTTATCAAGGCGCCAGCGTGTTGCTGGCCCGCGAGAACTTCGGTTGCGGCTCCAGCCGTGAACACGCGCCGTGGGCGCTGGAAGAGTACGGTTTCCGCAGCATCATCGCGCCGAGCTATGCCGACATCTTCTTCAACAACAGCTTCAAGAACGGCTTGCTGCCGATCATCCTGAGCGACGCCGAAGTCGACGAGCTGTTCAAGCAGGTCGAAGCCGCGCCGGGCTATCAGTTGCAGATCGATCTGCACGAGCAGACCGTCACCAGCCCGAACGGCAAGGTCTACCGCTTCGAGATCGACGCCTTCCGCAAACACTGCCTGCTCAACGGCCTGGACGACATCGGCCTGACCCTGCAGGACGGCGATGCGATTGCCGCGTTTGAAGCCAAGCATTGCGCGAGCCAGCCGTGGTTGTTCCGCGACGCGTGAATCTGAAAGGTTGAAACCCAGAAAAGGACGTACCCATGACCAGCACCGCCCACAGTCAGGTTGTACAAAAGCAATTCGGTGAACAGGCCGCCGCCTACCTGAGCAGCGCCGTTCACGCTCAAGGCACTGAATTTGCGCTGCTGCAGGCTGAGCTGGCGGGGCAGGGTGAGGCACGGGTACTGGATCTGGGGTGTGGCGCCGGGCACGTGAGTTTTCACGTTGCCTCGTTGGTGAAAGAAGTGGTGGCCTATGACCTGTCGCAGCAGATGCTCGACGTGGTGGCCGCCGCTGCCGTTGATCGCGGCTTGAGCAACGTGTCCACGGTCAATGGCGCCGCCGAGCGTCTGCAGTTTACCGATGGCGAATTCGACTTCGTGTTCAGCCGCTATTCGGCGCACCATTGGAGTGACCTCGGCGTGGCCTTGCGCGAAGTGCGTCGTGTGCTCAAGCCGGGCGGCGTGGCGGCGTTCATCGATGTGCTGTCGCCGGGCAGTCCGCTGTTCGACACCTATTTGCAGAGTGTCGAAGTGCTGCGCGACACCAGCCATGTGCGCGATTATTCGGCCGGTGAGTGGGTGCGCCAGGTCAGCGAGGCCGGTCTGCACACCCGCAGCACCACGCGTCAGCGCCTGCGTCTGGAGTACAACAGCTGGGTCGAGCGCATGCGCACACCCGAAGTGATGCGCGCCGCGATCCGCCAGTTGCAGCAATCGATGGGCAACGAAGTGCGCGAATATTTTGAGATTGAGGCCGATGGTTCGTTCAGTACAGATGTACTGGTGCTCTGGGCTGAAAAGTAATCCTGAAACGATAAGTATTTTTCCGGGCGCGCCAGTCGATGGCGCACCGACTGAAGACACGAGGAAAGCATGAGCAAGCAGATTCTGATTCTCCCAGGCGACGGTATTGGTCCGGAAATCATGGCCGAAGCGGTCAAGGTGCTGGAGCTGGCCAACGACAAGTACAGCCTGGGCTTCGAGCTGAGCCATGACGTGATCGGTGGTGCCGCCATCGACAAGCACGGCGTGCCGCTGGCCGACGAAACCCTCGACCGCGCTCGCGCTGCCGATGCCGTTTTGCTGGGCGCCGTGGGTGGCCCGAAATGGGACACCATCGAACGTGACATCCGCCCTGAACGCGGCCTGCTGAAAATCCGCGCGCAACTGGGCCTGTTCGGCAACCTGCGTCCGGCGATCCTGTACCCGCAACTGGCCGACGCTTCGAGCCTGAAGCCGGAAATCGTTGCCGGCCTGGACATCCTGATCGTCCGTGAGCTGACCGGCGGCATCTACTTCGGCGCACCGCGCGGCACCCGCACCCTGGAAAACGGCGAGCGCCAGTCCTACGACACCCTGCCGTACAGCGAAAGCGAAATCCGCCGCATCGCCCGCGTCGGTTTCGACATGGCCCGCGTGCGTGGCAAGAAACTGTGCTCGGTGGACAAGGCCAACGTGCTGGCGTCCAGCCAACTGTGGCGTGAAGTGGTCGAGCAGGTGGCCAAGGATTACCCGGACGTCGAGCTGAGCCACATGTACGTCGACAACGCCGCCATGCAACTGGTGCGTGCGCCGAAGCAGTTCGACGTGATCGTCACCGACAACATGTTCGGCGACATCCTGTCCGATGAAGCGTCGATGCTCACCGGCTCCATCGGCATGCTGCCGTCGGCCTCGCTGGACGCCAACAACAAGGGCATGTACGAGCCTTGCCACGGTTCGGCGCCGGACATCGCGGGCAAAGGCATCGCCAACCCGCTGGCGACCATTCTGTCGGTATCGATGATGCTGCGTTACAGCTTCAATCTGCACGAAGCGGCGGATGCCATCGAGAAAGCGGTCAGCGTGGTGCTGGATCAGGGTCTGCGCACCGGCGACATCTTTTCGACCGGTTGCACTAAAGTCGGTACGCAGGAAATGGGTGACGCAGTAGTCGCCGCGCTGCGGAATCTGTAATCTCTCGGGCCCGCTGCGAAATTCAATACAAAGCAGCGGCCCACTTTTCAAGAAGGTGTAGTTGCGATGAAACGTGTAGGTCTGATCGGTTGGCGCGGCATGGTCGGTTCCGTGCTCATGCAGCGGATGCTGGAAGAGCAGGATTTCGATCTTATCGAGCCGGTGTTTTTCACCACTTCCAATGTCGGTGGCCAAGGCCCGTCCGTGGGCAAGGACATTGCTCCGCTCAAGGACGCTTACAGCATTGAAGAGCTGAAGACCCTCGACGTGATCCTGACCTGCCAGGGCGGCGACTACACCAGCGAAGTATTCCCGAAGCTGCGCGAAGCCGGCTGGCAGGGTTACTGGATCGACGCGGCCTCGAGCCTGCGGATGAACGACGACGCCGTCATCATCCTCGACCCGGTCAACCGCAAGGTCATCGACCAGCAGCTCGACGCGGGCACCAAGAACTACATCGGCGGCAACTGCACCGTCAGCCTGATGCTGATGGGCCTGGGCGGTCTGTTCGAGGCCGGTCTGGTCGAGTGGATGAGTGCCATGACCTATCAGGCGGCCTCCGGTGCCGGCGCGCAGAACATGCGTGAACTGATCAAGCAGATGGGCGCGACCCATGCCGCTGTCGCCGATCAACTGGCCGATCCTGCCAGCGCGATCCTCGACATCGACCGTCGTGTGGCCGAAGCCATGCGCAGCGACGCGTACCCGACCGAAAACTTCGGCGTACCGCTGGCCGGCAGCCTGATCCCGTGGATCGACAAGGAACTGCCGAACGGCCAGAGCCGCGAAGAGTGGAAGGCCCAGGCCGAGACCAACAAGATCCTCGGTCGCTTCAAGAGCCCGATCCCGGTCGACGGCATCTGCGTGCGCATCGGCGCCATGCGTTGCCACAGCCAGGCGCTGACCATCAAGCTGAACAAAGACGTGCCGATCGCCGACATCGAAGGGCTGATCAGCCAGCACAACCCTTGGGTCAAACTGGTGCCGAACAGCCGCGATATCAGCATGCAGGAGCTGAGCCCGACGAAAGTCACCGGCACCCTGAACGTACCGGTTGGTCGTCTGCGCAAGCTGAACATGGGTTCGCAGTTCGTCGGTGCTTTCACCGTCGGCGACCAACTGCTGTGGGGCGCGGCCGAACCGCTGCGTCGCATGCTGCGGATCCTGCTTGAGCGTTGATCGCTTGATGCAATGAGAGAACCCGCGCCTCGCAAGAGGCGCGGGTTTTTTTGTACCTGTTGATCGTTCCCATGCTCTGCGTGGGAATGCAGCCATGGACGCTCCGCGTCCGCTCTTCGCGGCGGGCGCGAATTGCCTGCGTGCGACTCACCCGGTAAAGTGCCGCTCCCCCCGTTTCGCCAGAGGTAGCAACATGACCCAGACCCTTGATATTGCCGTGATCGGCGCCACCGGTACTGTCGGCGAAACCCTCGTGCAGATTCTCGAAGAGCGCGACTTCCCGGTGGGCACGTTGCACCTGCTGGCCAGCAGCGAATCCGCCGGCAGCTCGGTGCTGTTTCGCAACAAGAACGTGCGCGTGCGTGAAGTCGACGAGTTCGATTTCAGCAAGGTCAAGCTGGCGTTCTTCGCCGCCGGCCCGGCCATTACTCTGAGTTACGCCGCCCGCGCTCACGCGGCAGGTTGCTCGCTGGTCGACTTGTCCGGCGCCTTGTCGGCGGATCAGGCGCCGCAAGTGGTGCCGGAAGCCAATGCCGCTGTGTTGGCCGGTTTGAAAGTACCGTTCCAGGTCAGCAGTCCGAGCCCGTCGGCCACCACATTGGCCGTGGTGCTGGCGCCGCTGCTCGATCTGATCGAGCTGCAATACGTGCATGTCACCGCCAATCTGGCGGTTTCCGCCCAGGGCCGCGAAGCCGTGACCGAGCTGGCGCGCCAGACCGCCGAGTTGTTGAACATGCGTCCGCTGGAGCCGACATTCTTCGACCGGCAGATGGCTTTCAACCTGCTGGCTCAGGTCGGCACGCCCGACGCGCAAGGCCACACGCTGCTGGAAAAACGTCTGGTGCGCGAGCTGCGTCAGGTGCTGGCCAAGCCTTTATTAAAGATTTCCGCAACTTGCGTTCAAGCCCCGGTGTTTTTTGGCGATAGCTTTAGCGTGACCTTGCAGTCAGCGGCCGCGGTCGACCTGGAAAAGGTCAACGCCGCGCTTGAAGAGGCCGAGGGCATCGAGCTGGTCGAGGCCGGCGATTATCCGACCGCCGTCGGTGACGCGGTCGGGCAGGACGTGGTTTATGTCGGGCGCGTGCGTGCCGGTGTCGACGAGCCGTCGGAACTTAATCTGTGGCTGACGTCAGATAACGTACGCAAAGGTGCGGCCCTCAACGCCGTGCAGGTCGCCGAGTTGTTGATAAAAGACCTGCTGTAAAAGATACTTGGCAACAATTTGTCGACTGATTCTAGGCGAGCGCTATGCTTGGCCGGAGCACTCGATGACGTGTCACCCTCCGGGACTTTCCGGGGCATCAAAGAAATGATCGCGCGCGGCATGCTGTCGTCGTCGCGCGCAATGCCTTACGGCAGCGACAATCAACATCTTCTCGCTGGCCGAGGAACGTTCAAACAAAGGAAGAGGCTATGGTTCAAGTTCGCAAACTGGTGTTAGCAATAGCGGCCGCCTCGGCGCTGTCCTCCGGTATGGCGCATGCCCTCGGGCTCGGGGAGCTGACCCTGAAGTCGACCCTGAACCAGCCGCTGGTGGCGGAAATCGAGCTGCTCGATGTCAAGGATCTGACCGCTGCCGAAGTGGTGCCGAGCCTGGCCTCGCCGGAAGATTTCGCCAAGGCCGGCGTCGATCGCCAGGCCTTCCTCAATGATCTGACCTTCACCCCGGTGCTCAACGCCAGCGGCAAAAGCGTGCTGCGCGTAACGTCGAGCAAGCCGCTGTCGGAACCGATGGTGAAATTCCTCGTGCAGGTAATGTGGCCGAACGGCCGTCTGCTACGTGATTACAGCGTGCTGCTGGATCCGTCGAAGTTCTCGCCGCAGACCGCTGATGCCGCCGCTCAGCCTGCGCCGGCACAAACCATCACCGCACCGACCACCGGCGCCACGCATTCGACCCACACCACCACGCCACGCGACACCCTGTGGGAAATCGCCGCCAAGGCGCGCACCGGCGGTTCGGTGCAGCAGACCATGCTGGCGATCCAGGCCTTGAACCCGGACGCGTTCATCGGCGGCAACATCAACCGCCTGAAAACCGGACAGGTGCTGCGTCTGCCGGATCAGGTGCAAAGCACCGCGCTGCCGCAGTCCAAAGCGATTGCTGAAGTGGCTGCGCAGAACGAAGCCTGGCGCCAGGGCCGTCGTTATGTGGCCAAGCCGGGCGCCGGTCAGCAGCAACTCGATGCGACCAATCGTGGCCGCGCCAATACCGGTGCTGCGCAAAACGCCAAGGACAACCTGAGCCTGGTGTCCGCCGAAAGCGCCAAGGCGCGTGGCAAGGGCCCGGCCGGCGACGCCAAGGCCCTGAGCAACAAACTGGCGGTGACCCAGGAAAGTCTCGACACCACCCGTCGTGACAACGAAGAACTGAAAAGCCGCATGGCCGATCTGCAAAGCCAGCTGGACAAGCTGCAGCGCCTGATCGAGCTGAAGAACAATCAACTGGCGAAAATGCAGGCCGAAGGCTCGGGCGCTGCTCCCGCGACCGCCGCCACTGCGCCAGTGGTGCCGGCGATCACCGCGGAACTGGCGGCCACGCCGCCGGCTACTCCGGCAGAGGCTGCTCCGGCCGCACCTGCACCTGAGGCTGCTGCTCCGGCACCGGTAGAGCCGGTTGTCGAGCCTGTGGTTGAAACCACGCCGGCCGCCAATGACGAAAAAACCTTCAACGAACTGCTGACCAATCCGATCCTGTTGGGTCTGGTCGGTGGCGGTGCAGTGGTTCTGCTGCTCCTGCTGTTGCTGCTGGCTCGTCGCCGCAAGGCCCAGCAGGAAGCCGAAAAACACCTGCGAATGGCCCGTGCCCTGGAGGAGCAATCGTTCTCCCAGGACCTCGATCTGCCGGAAAGCAGCTTCGAAGGTCTGGAAGTGCCAGCCGCCAGCGTCAAGCTGAACCCAGCCCCAGCCCCAGCCCCAGCCGCTGCTGCTGTAGTTGCGCCAGTCGTGATGGCCGAGCCGATCGCCGCGCCGTTGGTGGCGCCGGCCGCCGAGCGTTCCGACGACGTGCTGGACAAGGC
Organism: Pseudomonas sp. 9.2(2024); assembly: GCF_039695385.1. Lineage (NCBI taxonomy): Bacteria > Pseudomonadati > Pseudomonadota > Gammaproteobacteria > Pseudomonadales > Pseudomonadaceae > Pseudomonas > Pseudomonas sp. 9.2(2024). The sequence goes on from NZ_CP155585.1 coordinate 2,423,606, forward strand.
GCAGTCGCACATCGACGGCGGTCGCCTGAATCAAGCGGCCGCGCTGCTGGAGGAGGGCGTGAGTCTGGAGCCGCAGCGCAGCGATCTGCGCCTGAAGCTGATGGAAGTCTACGGTCGTCAGGGTGATCGCGATGCCTTTGTCGGTCAGGAGCGCCAACTGGTTGCCAATGGCGACAACTTCGCCAAGGTCGAAGAGCTGAAAAGCCGCTTCCCGGCCATGGCGGTCGTCGCGGCCAGCGGTCTGGCGGCAGCGGCCATTGCCGCCGAGCTGGACGAGGATTACGTCAAGGAGCTGTTGCTCGACGAGCCTGAAGCGCCTGCTGCGGCAGATGCCGAACTGGACAGCGCTTTCGATCTGAGCCTCGACGATCTCGACAACATCACGCCAGTAGAGCCTGTGGCGGCTGTCGAGCCGGAAGCGCCGGTCGAACTCGACGCATTCCCGACTGACGACGACCTGAGCTTCGAATCGGTGCTGCAGCAGCAGACCGATATCAAGGAAAACCTCGACGACCTGTCGGACTTCGACCTGGATCTGGACCTCGGTGCCGATCCTGCGCCTGCGCCGGTCGAGCTGGCAGACGATGATTTCCTGCTGGATCTGGACGAAGGCGTGAAGGATCTGCCGCTGGTCGAAACCCCGGCCGTGACCGACGTGCCGCAGGACGATCTGGAGCTGCCAGCCGATTTCGACCTGTCCCTGGCCGACGAAATGGACGCGGCGCCTGCCGAGCCGGATGCGTTCGCCGCCGAACTGGACGACGTCAACGCCGAGCTGGATCGTCTGTCGAGCAGCATCAATGAGCCAAGCTTCACCGAAGCTGATGCCGCGTTGGGCGACGATCTGGGTGAGGATGACTTCGACTTCCTGTCCGGTACCGACGAAGCCGCGACCAAGCTCGATCTGGCTCAGGCCTACATCGACATGGGCGACAACGACGGCGCGCGCGATATCCTCAATGAAGTCATCAGCGAGGGCAACGACAAACAGAAGAGCGAAGCGAGCGAAATGCTTTCGCATCTGGCCTGAGTCGGCCTTCAGCGGTAAACAAAGCGGCAGCCCATGAGGCTGCCGTTTTTGTTTGGGTCTGGTTTCCCCGTCCCGTCGCCTTATAATGCCCGCCTTTGTAGATCAGCAGGCTGTCCCGACTTGGCAAACATAGATAACCCGGCCGCCGAAATGGCACCCGAAGGCTTTTTCCGCGTCGCGCTGGGCGTTGAATACAAGGGCTCGCGCTACAGCGGCTGGCAGCGCCAGTCCACCGGTGTGCTCACCGTGCAGGAAACCCTGGAAAAAGCCCTGTCGAAGGTCGCCGACTCGCCGATCTCGCTGCAATGTGCCGGGCGCACCGACGCCGGTGTGCATGCCTGCGGGCAAGTGGTGCATTTCGATACCCAGGTCGACCGTTCGCTGAAAGCCTGGGTCATGGGCGCCAACATCAATCTGCCCCACGACATCAGCGTCAGTTGGGCGAAGGTCATGCCGGCGCATTTCCATGCGCGATTCAAGGCGATTGCCCGGCGCTATCGCTACGTGATCTACAACGATCAGATCCGCCCGGCGCATCTCAACGAAGAAATCACCTGGAATCACCGTCCGCTGGACGTCGAGCGCATGGCCGAAGCCGCGCAGTACCTGATCGGTACCCATGATTTCAGCGCGTTCCGTGCCGGCCAGTGCCAGGCCAAGTCGCCGATCAAAAAGATGCATCATCTGCGCGTGACCCGTCACGGCAAAATGATCGTTCTGGACATCCGCGCCAATGCGTTCCTGCACCACATGGTGCGCAACATTGCCGGGGTGCTGATGACTATTGGCGCCGGCGAGCGGCCCGTGGAGTGGATGAAAGAAGTGCTGGAGAGCCGCGAGCGGCGTTCCGGCGGGGTCACGGCGCATCCGTTCGGCCTGTATCTGGTGCAGGTCGAGTACCACGACGAGTTCCCGTTGCCCGAGCGTTTCATCGGGCCACATTTCCTTACGGGTTTCTCGGAACTTGACGGCTGACGCCCTCGAACGCATTTGTTACCATCCGGGACTTTCTCGGATTTGCCTTGGGGTTTTTATCGACATGTCAGCCGTTCGCAGCAAGATTTGCGGGATTACCCGCATGGAAGATGCGTTGGCAGCCGTCGAGGCCGGGGCCGATGCCATCGGTTTTGTGTTCTACGCTAAAAGTCCCCGGGCCGTGACCGTGCAGCAGGCGCGGGCGGTCATCGCCGCCTTGCCGCCGTTCGTGACCACGGTCGGGTTGTTCGTCAATGCCAGCCGCTGCGAACTCGGGGAAATCCTCGATGCCGTGCCGCTGGATCTGCTGCAGTTCCACGGCGACGAAACCGCCGCCGAGTGTGAAGGCTGGCACCGGCCGTACATCAAGGCCTTGCGGGTCAAGGCAGGCGATGACATTGCCGCAGCCTGCGATGCCTACCCAAGCGCCAGCGGCGTGCTGCTCGACACTTATGTCGAAGGCGTGCCCGGCGGAACCGGCGAGGCGTTCGACTGGTCATTGATTCCGCAAGGCTTGAGCAAGCCGTTGATTCTGGCCGGCGGCCTGACGCCGGAGAACGTCGCCGATGCGATTGCCCGGGTGCGGCCGTATGCCGTGGATGTCAGCGGCGGGGTAGAGGCGAGCAAGGGCATCAAGGATCACGCAAAGATTCGTGCATTCATCAACGCCGTACGCTGATGTGACGGCTGGCAGACTGCCGCCGTCCACAGCTCTGTAGAAAAGAGGCTGAGGGTCTTTTCGGGGTGTACGCAGGTCAGTTCCGCTGACCCGGCAGTCCGGACGATCATCGCCACACATGAATTTAGCTGAAGGGCATACGCGGGGCCGCGAACCAGAGCGTTCGGGCCGCCGGTACTGGAGAAAGAAAGCATGAGCAACTGGTTGGTAGACAAGCTGATCCCTTCGATCATGCGTTCCGAGGTCAAGAAGAGCTCGGTCCCTGAAGGTCTGTGGCACAAATGCCCGTCCTGCGAGGCTGTGCTGTATCGTCCGGAGCTGGAAAAGACCCTGGACGTTTGCCCTAAGTGCAACCACCACATGCGCATCGGCGCACGTGCGCGCATCGACATCTTCCTGGACGCCGAAGGCCGTGCTGAACTGGGCGCCGATCTGGAGCCGGTTGACCGTCTGAAATTCCGCGACGGCAAGAAGTACAAGGACCGTCTGGTCGCCGCCCAGAAGCAGACCGGCGAGAAAGACGCACTGGTTTCCATGAGCGGCACTCTGCTGGGCATGCCGGTTGTGGTTTCGGCGTTCGAATTCAGCTTCATGGGCGGTTCCATGGGCGCCATCGTCGGTGAGCGCTTCGTACGCGCCGCCAACTACGCGCTGGAAAACCGTTGCCCGATGGTCTGCTTCTCCGCCTCCGGTGGCGCGCGGATGCAGGAAGCCCTGATCTCGCTGATGCAGATGGCCAAGACCTCGGCCGTGCTGGCGCGTCTGCGTGAAGAAGGCATTCCGTTCATCTCCGTGCTGACCGACCCGGTCTACGGCGGCGTTTCCGCCAGTCTGGCGATGCTGGGCGACGTGATCGTCGGCGAGCCTAAAGCCCTGATCGGCTTCGCCGGTCCACGCGTGATCGAGCAGACCGTGCGCGAAAAACTGCCGGAAGGCTTCCAGCGCAGCGAGTTCCTGCTGGAGCACGGCGCCATCGACCTGATCATCGACCGTCGCGAATTGCGTCCGCGTCTGGGCAACCTGCTGGCGCAACTGACCGGCAAGCCGACGCCTAAATTCGTTGCTGCGCCGATCGAGCCGATCGTCGTTCCGCCGGTGCCTGCCAACGTATGACCGAGCGCACCCTTGGCGAGTGGCTCGCCTACCTTGAACAGTTGCATCCATCGGCCATCGACATGGGGCTGGAGCGTTCGCAACAGGTAGCGTCCCGCATGGGACTGGGCCAGCCGGCGCCACGGGTGATTACGGTCACCGGCACCAACGGCAAGGGTTCGACCTGCGCTTTCGTGGCTTCATTGCTGCGGGCGCAGGGCCTGAACGTCGGTGTCTACAATTCTCCGCACCTGCTGCGTTACAACGAGCGGGTGCAGCTCAATGGCGTCGAAGCCACTGACGCGCAGCTGTGCGAAGCCTTCGCGGCGGTCGAAGCGGGGCGCGGCGAGACTTCCCTGACTTACTTCGAAATGGGCACTCTGGCGGCGTTCTGGCTGTTTCAACAGGCCGGGCTCGACGCGGTGGTGCTGGAAGTCGGGCTGGGCGGGCGTCTGGATACGGTCAACGTGGTCGATGCCGATATCGCGCTGGTCACCAGCATCGGTGTCGACCATGCCGATTACCTGGGCAATACCCGCGAATCCGTGGCCTTCGAGAAGGCCGGGATTTTCCGTCAGGGCAAGCCTGCGCTGTGCGGCGATCTGAATCCTCCACAACCCCTGCTGGACAAGGCGCGTGAGCTTGCTTGCCCGTTCTTCCTGCGCGGGCGGGATTTCGATCTCGGCATCACTGATCAATTCTGGCAGTGGCGCGGCACTAATGCTGACGGTCAGGTCGTCGAGCTGCGCGATTTGCCGCTGCTTGATCTGCCGATGGAAAACGCCGCGCTGGCGTTGCAGGCGTATCTGCTGCTCGGTTTGCCATGGGATGCCGAACAGATTGTTGCGGCGTTGCAGGCGACTCGCGTGGTCGGTCGCCTGGATCGTCGTTCGTTCGAATGGAACGGCAAGCGCTTGAATCTGCTGCTGGACGTTGGCCATAACCCGCATGCGGCGGAGTATCTGGCGCGGCGTCTGGCTGCTCGTCCACCGGTCGGCAAGCGTCTGGCGGTGTTCGGCCTGTTGGCGGACAAGGATCTGGACGGTGTCATCGGTGAATTGAATGCCAGCGTCCAGCATTGGGCGGTGGCGCCGCTGGATTCGCCGCGTGCGCGGCCGGTGGCTGAATTGAATGTTGCACTGCAGAACCTTGGCGCATCGGTCACGTCTTATGACAGTGTGGCGGCTGCGCTGGAAGGGCAGTGTGCAGTGGCCACCAGCGACGACGAGATCTTGCTGTTCGGATCATTTTATTGTGTCGCCGAGGCCCTCGAATGGCTGTCTCGGCGCTCCACGGAGGAAGCGGCAAATGGCTTTGCTGGATAAAGCGTACAAACAGCGCATGGTTGGTGCCCTGGTGCTGGTGGCGCTGGCGGTGATTTTCCTGCCGATGCTGTTTTCCCGTCAGGATGAGCAGCGTCAGGTGACCGTCGATGCGCCGGCCGCACCGCAAGCGCCTGCCGTGGCGCAGATCCAGATGGAAACCGTGGCCGTGCCCGAGCCGCAGGTTCTGCCGCAAGAGCCAGTGCCGAGCGATGACGAGGTCGCCGAGCAAGCGGCGCCAGCGGCGCCGATTGCTTCCGCCGCGCCAGCTCCGGCTCCGGCGCCGGTAGCCAAACCGGTTGCACCGGCTCCCGCTCCCGCTCCTGTGGTCAAGCCAACCACAGCCCCGGCTCAGCCGATCGCTGCGCTGTCTGCCAAACCGGATACCACTCAAAGCCGCGTCGATGCCAATGGCCTGTCGGTGAGCTGGTCGGTGCAACTGGCCAGTCTGTCGAGCCGCGCCAGCGCCGAAAGCCTGCAGAAAACCCTGCGCAGCCAGGGCTATAACGCTTACATCCGTTCCGCCGATGGCAAGAACCGGGTGTTCGTCGGTCCGCTGATCGAGCGTGCCGAAGCCGATCGCCTGCGCGATCTGCTGAGCCGTCAGCAGAACCTCAAGGGGTTTGTGGTGCGCTTCCAGCCCGAACGCGGCTGATATCTATCACCTCGATAGAAATGCACTGAAAATCGCAGCTTACCGACAGCCATGCGCTCTGCTAAAATGCGCCGCCTTATCCGTCTGTAGGCTGCACTGTGCCATTTACCTGGGTTGACTGGGCGATCGTTGCAATCATCGCCATTTCCGCTTTGATCAGTTTGAGCCGCGGCTTCGTCAAAGAAGCATTGTCGCTGGTGACCTGGATCATCGCAGGAGCCGTTGCCTGGATGTTCGGTGGCTCACTGTCCGAGTACCTCGCCGGATACATTCAAACACCGTCGGCTCGTGTGATCACGGGCTGTGCCATCATGTTTGTCGCCACACTGATCGTGGGCGCAATGATCAATTATCTTATCGGCGAGTTGGTTCGCGTCACCGGGTTGTCCGGGACCGATCGATTCCTCGGCATGGCCTTCGGCGCTGCGCGTGGCGTGTTGCTGGTGGTCGTGGCGGTCGGGCTGTTGAGCCTGGGGCCGGTACAGCAGGACGGGTGGTGGAAAGAATCACAGCTCGTGCCAAAGTTTCTATTGGTCGCAGACTGGTCCAAGAACCTGATTCTCGGGTGGAGCAGTCAGTGGCTTGCCAGCGGAATCAGCGTACCCGCTGATATTCCGTTCAAGGAGCAACTCTTGCCGTCGGCGAAAACGCCTCAGTGAGTGTTGTTCAGTTCAGATCCATTAAGTAGGGGTTGCGTCGCATGTGTGGCATCGTCGGTATCGTCGGTAAGTCGAACGTCAATCAGGCGCTGTATGACGCGCTAACCGTGCTCCAGCACCGCGGCCAGGACGCTGCCGGTATCGTGACCAGCCATGATGGCCGGTTGTTCTTGCGCAAGGACAATGGCCTGGTGCGTGACGTGTTTCAACAGCGTCACATGCAGCGCCTGGTCGGCCACATGGGGATCGGCCACGTCCGTTACCCGACTGCCGGCAGCTCGACCTCGGCCGAGGCTCAACCGTTCTACGTCAACTCGCCGTACGGCATCACCCTGGCGCACAACGGTAACCTGACCAACGTTGAACAGTTGGCCAAAGAGATCTACGAATCCGATCTGCGTCACGTCAACACCAGCTCCGACTCGGAAGTGTTGCTCAACGTGTTCGCCCACGAGCTGGCCCAGCGCGGCAAGCTGCAACCGACCGAAGAAGACGTGTTTGCCGCCGTGACCGACGTGCACAACCGTTGCGTCGGTGGCTACGCTGTCGTGGCGATGGTGACCGGTTACGGCATCGTCGGTTTCCGTGACCCGCACGGCATCCGCCCGATCGTGTTCGGCCAGCGTCACACCGACGAAGGCGTCGAGTACATGATCGCCTCCGAAAGCGTTTCGCTCGACGTGCTCGGCTTCACCCTGATCCGCGACCTGGCACCGGGCGAAGCGGTCTACATCACTGAAGACGGCAAGCTGCACACCCGTCAGTGCGCGACCAATCCGTCCCTGACCCCGTGCATTTTCGAACACGTCTACCTGGCGCGTCCGGACTCGATCATCGACGGCGTGTCGGTCTACAAGGCCCGTCTGCGCATGGGTGAGAAGCTGGCCGAGAAGATCCTGCGCGAGCGTCCGGAGCACGACATCGACGTGGTCATCCCGATTCCGGACACCAGCCGCACTGCCGCGCTGGAGCTGGCCAATCATCTGGGCGTGAAATTCCGCGAAGGCTTCGTCAAGAACCGTTACATCGGCCGTACCTTCATCATGCCCGGCCAGGCCGCGCGCAAGAAATCGGTACGCCAGAAGCTCAACGCCATCGAGCTGGAGTTCCGCGGCAAGAACGTGATGCTGGTGGATGACTCGATCGTTCGCGGCACCACCTGCAAGCAGATCATCCAGATGGCCCGCGAGGCCGGCGCGAAAAACGTCTACTTCTGCTCGGCGGCTCCGGCTGTTCGCTTCCCGAACGTGTACGGCATCGACATGCCGAGCGCTCACGAGCTGATCGCCCACAACCGTTCGACTCAGGATGTCGCTGATCTGATCGGCGCCGACTGGCTGATCTATCAGGACCTGCCTGACTTGATCGAAGCGGTCGGCGGCGGCAAGATCAAGATCGAAAACTTCGATTGCGCAGTGTTTGACGGCAAGTACGTCACCGGCGACGTCGACGAGGCTTACCTGAACAAGATCGAACAGGCACGCAACGATGCCTCGAAGGTCAAGACCCAGGCGGTCAGTGCGATCATCGATCTGTACAACAACTGAGTTTCAACCGGCCCTTAGGGGCCGGTTTTGTATCTGGCAAAAGACTTTTATTTATCGAGAACAGGGCAAGGAGTGACAGCATGAGTCAGGAATGGGATGCCGGTCGGCTGGACAGCGACCTCGAAGGCGTAGCGTTCGATACCCTGGCCGTACGTGCCGGTCAGCACCGTACGCCGGAAGGCGAGCACGGTGATCCGATGTTCTTCACTTCCAGCTACGTGTTCCGTACCGCCGCCGATGCGGCCGCACGGTTTGCCGGGGAAGTGCCGGGCAACGTTTACTCGCGTTACACCAACCCGACCGTTCGCGCGTTCGAAGAGCGTATTGCCGCGCTGGAAAGCGCCGAGCAAGCGGTTGCTACCGCCACGGGCATGGCTGCGATCATGGCGGTGGTGATGAGCCTGTGCAGCGCCGGCGACCATGTGCTGGTGTCGCGCAGCGTGTTCGGTTCGACCATCAGCCTGTTCGAAAAGTACTTCAAGCGCTTCGGCGTGGAAGTTGATTACGTGCCGCTGGCCGATCTGTCGGCCTGGGACGCAGCGATCAAGTCCAACACCAAATTGCTGTTCGTCGAGTCGCCGTCCAATCCGTTGGCTGAGCTGGTGGATATCACCGCGCTGTCGGAAATCGCGCACGCCAAGGGTGCGATGCTGGTGGTCGACAACTGCTTCTGCACGCCTGCCTTGCAGCAGCCGCTGAAGTTGGGCGCAGACATCGTTGTGCACTCGGCCACCAAGTTCATCGATGGCCAGGGCCGTTGCATGGGCGGCGTGGTTGCCGGTCGCAGCGAGCAGATGAAAGAAATCGTCGGTTTCCTGCGTACCGCTGGGCCGACCCTGAGCCCGTTCAATGCCTGGATCTTCCTCAAAGGTCTGGAAACCCTGAACCTGCGGATGAAGGCGCACTGCGCCAACGCCCAGCAATTGGCCGAATGGCTGGAGCAGCAGGAAGGTATCGAGAAGGTGCATTACGCCGGACTCAAGAGCCATCCGCAGCACGAGCTGGCCCAGCGTCAGCAGAAGGGTTTTGGTGCGGTGGTGAGCTTTGAGGTCAAGGGCGGCAAAGAGGGCGCCTGGCGCTTCATCGATGCGACCCGTTTGATTTCGATCACGGCCAACCTGGGTGACAGCAAAACCACCATCACCCACCCGAGCACCACGTCCCACGGCCGTCTGGCGCCGCAGGAGCGTGAGGCAGCCGGCATTCGTGACAGCCTGATCCGTATCGCGGTCGGTCTGGAAGATGTCGCTGACCTGCAAGCCGACCTGTCGCGCGGTCTGGCGGCGTTGTGATCGAGTTGTCTACGCCAAAGATCGGCACCCATGGCCGCGTTGCATTGGTCACGGGTGCCGCGCGCGGGATCGGTCTGGGCATCGCTGCGTGGCTGATCAGCGAAGGCTGGCAGGTGGTGTTGACGGACCTGGATCGTACACGGGGTTCGAAAGTGGCGAAGGTGTTGGGTGAGAACGCCTGGTTCATCGCCATGGACGTCGCGGACGAAAGCCAGGTGGCGTTGGGTGTCGCTGAGGTGCTGGGGCAGTTTGGTCGTCTGGATGCGTTGGTGTGCAATGCTGCCGTGGCGGACCCCCACAACATCACGCTGGAAAGTCTCGATCTGGCTTACTGGAATCGGGTGTTGGCGGTGAACCTCGGTGGGCCGATGTTGCTGGCAAAGCACTGTGCGCCATATCTGCGTGCGCACAACGGGGCGATCGTCAATCTGGCCTCGACCCGAGCGGCGCAGTCGGAGCCTGATACGGAGGCCTATGCGGCGAGCAAGGGCGGTTTGCTGGCGCTGACTCACGCACTGGCGATCAGTCTCGGGCCGGAGATTCGCGTCAATGCGGTCAGTCCTGGATGGATCGATGCGCGGGACCCTTCCGCCCGACGCGCGGAGCCGTTGACCGATGCCGATCATGCCCAGCATCCGGCGGGCAGGGTAGGGACGGTCGAGGATGTGGCGGCGATGGTGGCGTGGTTGCTGTCGAAGAATGCAGGGTTTGTGACGGGGCAGGAATTCGTGGTCGATGGCGGCATGACCAAGAAGATGATTTATAAGGAATGAAGCAATTTCGTCTTTTTTAGAAAAACTTCAATCCTGCTATTGACTTAGGTTCGCTACCTGCGTAAATTTCGCGGCCTCGGAGATGCAAACGGGTGATTAGCTCAGCTGGGAGAGCGTCTGCCTTACAAGCAGAATGTCGGCGGTTCGATCCCGTCATCACCCACCACTCCCGAGATACTTGCGTAAGCAAGAGCGTAGGCTGAAAGTGCCTGCACCGACGCGCAGCGGTAGTTCAGTCGGTTAGAATACCGGCCTGTCACGCCGGGGGTCGCGGGTTCGAGTCCCGTCCGCTGCGCCATATTTAACGAGTCAGACAATGTCTGGTTCGCGATTGAAAAGCACCGAAGCTTTCAGTCAAACGAGTTACTTGAGCGTCAGCTCAAAGCGATACGCAGCGGTAGTTCAGTCGGTTAGAATACCGGCCTGTCACGCCGGGGGTCGCGGGTTCGAGTCCCGTCCGCTGCGCCATATCTGTTTCAAGGATCACTGAACGCCTTGAAACACCGAAAGCAACCTCGGGTTGATTCGGCATCGATAGCAAAGACCCTGGTCGAAAGACCGGGGTTTTTTGTGTCTGAAATTTGACCTTTCCCAAATTCCTCCCTTCTAGCCGGCGACGAAGCCTAGCCGTGGCTCGTTCGATGCCGCCGGGCAATCTACCTGTGTCTCTGAGTCGCTGCGATGCAATACCGCATTGATTTTTTGATTCTTTGGTCAAATTTTTGTAACTGGTTGTTTGCTGCGAGCTCAGAAACCTATAAAGTTAACCTTTCGGTCAGCTTTGCACTGTCATCACGCCCTTTGCTTCGTCAAAAAGGGCTTCTGCAAGACTCGAGATTCCCAGTAGATAACCAGAAGGGCGGATCCATAACCGTCCAGAGGATGATCCATGTCCAACCGTGAAATATCCCGGCGCTCGTTCCTCCAGGGCGGGCTGGTGGCGGGTGTGAGCGTTACGCTCACGCCGCTCAGCAGTCAGGCGCTCGGTGCCTTGATGGAAAACAGCGTGACCGTGCCGTCCGAGCAGTGGCTCGGCAACAACGGCAAGGCGCGCCAGCGTAATGATGCCTTGTCCAAGGTCTGCGGCAGCAAGGTGTTTGCCCGCGACATCCGTTCCAAGGACATGCCGGGCTGGCCCCAGCAGCAAGGCCACGCCATGTTGCTGAAAACCATCAAGGCCGACCGCATCTACGACGGTTACGACCTGTCGTGGCTCGGCGCCGATCTGCAGCCTGATCGTATCGTTACCGCCGCCGACCTGGACAAGGACGGCATCGTGTTCCCTGAAGAGCACGCACCGGATCCGCTGCTGCCGGAAGGCAAAGTGCCGATGTTCATCGGCCACCCGGTTGCGATCCTGATCTGGAACGACTTCGAGCGTTTCCGCCAGGCCAAGAACAAACTCAAATTCAATGACAAAGCGATTCGTTACGGTGCGCAAGTACCGTTCTACGAAGGCGATCCCTATGGCAGTTTTCGCTACGTGCGCGTCGGTGGCCCGACGTCGGCGGACGAAGACGAGTTCGCCAGCCTCAAGGACTCGATCCTGTTCCCGATGCTGAAAAACCGTCGTCCGGTGTGGAATTCCCAGCCGAACCTGCACGGCAACCTGACCGAGCGCGGCCTGTTCTACGCCGATCGCATGAAAAAAGAGATCGACACCCCCCCGGACAACTGGCTGGTGTTCGACGAACGCTACAAAACCCCGTCAATCGAACCCGCTGCGATGGAGCCGGACAACGGCAACGGCTGGTACGACCCGGCGACCAAGACCCTGCATTTCGTCGTCGCCACTCAGTGCCCGCTGGAAACCGCCACCGAGACCGCGAAGATGATCGGGCCGTCGCGTTTCGGCCTGGCGAACCTGAACATGCACCCGGGCTACACCGTCGGTTACGGCTCCAAAGACCACAATATTTTCGTCTACTACGCGGCCCTGGCGGCGTTGTACGGCGCAGGTGTGCCGATTCGCCTGGCCAACGACCGCTACGAGCAGTTCCAGAGCGGCATCAAGCGTCACCCGTTCGACATCCGCTACCAATTGGCAGTGGACAAGACCGATCACAGCTTCAAGATTTTCCGTGCCGAGATGAGCGTCGACGGTGGCGGCCGGATCAACTACAGCCCGTCGGTGGCCGCCGTTGGCGCTACTGCGGCGCAGTCGATCTACTACATGCCGCAGAACGACCTGCAGGTCACCGCTTACCATTCCCGCGCCGTTGAAGCAGGTTCGATGCGCGGCTACGGCACGCTGCAGAGCATGGCCTCCACCGAAATGATGGTCGACGAAATCGCCGATCGCCTTGGTGTCGACGCCATTGATCTGCGCCGCAAGAACGCGCTGCGCTCGGGAATGAAAAACACTCAGGGCGCGATCCCGGCCGGTGCGTTGCGCCTGCACGAGATTCTCGACAAGGCTTCGCTGCACGAAGTCTGGAAAAACCGCGACGCGATCAAAAAGCAGCGCGAAGCGGCAGACCCGGACAACTGGTACGGCGTAGGTTTCGCCATTTGCCAGAAAGACTTCGGCACCGGTTCCGAAGCGCCGATGGCCAGCATCGAGTTCACCGCTGACGGGCGCATTTCCCTGCGTCACATCGGCATCGAGATCGGCACCGGCATGTCCACCTCGCAAGCGTTGGTGGTGGCTGATTTCCTCGGCAGCGCGGCTCACGATGTGAAGACCGGTGAAACCGAGTGGGATGAAATGCAGTTGGTCACCGCCGGCAACCCTTACATCATGAGTCAGGCCGAGCAGGACAACTTCCTGCGCAATCCGCGCTGGGTCGGCAAGCTGGCATCGGCCTCGTCCGCGACCAACTCCGCCTACTACTTCAGCCACGCCACCCGTGAAGCGGCGCGCGTGCTGTTCAACCACGGTCTGTGGCCGGCGGCGCTGGAGATCTGGCGTCAGGGCCCGTACGGCGGCCAGGCCAACCCTTACGTGGTGCGTCGCGAAGATGCGCACTGGGTCGACGGCAAACTGACCGCCAACGGCATGCAGCCGCTGACCTTCGAAGAGCTGGCCAAGCGTGCTCACGAGCGCGGTCTGGTCACTGGCGCCACGGTTCACGGTTTTAACCGCTGGAGCTGGGCCGAAGCCGAATACAGCATCGACGGCGTGCGCGAGCGTCTGCCGCTTGACGGTCTGGCGGTGAAGTACGGCGACGGCGCTCCTAAGGCGAAGAAAGCGCAGATGACCAGCGCAGGTTTCCACCTGCTGGATCGGCAGAGCATCGCCTACCCGGTGGTTCAGTTGAACAACGCCGCCGTGACCTACTACAGCCCAGTCGCAACGCTGGTCGAGTTGAAGGTCAACAAAGGTTCGGCAGAAGTCGAAGTGCTCAACCATCACTCGTGGCTGGAATGCGGCCGGGTGCTGGTCGAAGAACTGGTTCGTGGCCAGCTCGAAGGCGGGATCGCCATGGGCATCGGTCACGCCTTGATGGAAGAGATGCCGTTGTACGAAGGCGGGCCGGGGGAGGGTGACTGGAACTTCAACCGTTATCGCCTGCCGATGGCGCGCCACGTGGCTGTTTGGAAACAGACGTCGGAAATCCTGCCGCCGCTGTCCCCAAGTGACCCGTCCAAAGGCATCGCCGAAGTGGTGATGATCCCGGTGGTCGGTGCCATCGGTAACGCCGTGGCCCACGCCATCGGTAAACGTGTTCGCGATCTGCCAATCACTGCTGCGCGCATCAAGGAGGCCCTCAATGGCTAACCGTCCGCTTCAACTGACCCTCAACGGTCAATCCGTCGGCCCGGTGGACATCCCTGATGACCTACCGATGATCGATTACCTGCACGAATACAAGAACCTCACCGGTTCGCGCCTGGGCTGCGGCCAGGGCATCTGCCACGCCTGCGTGGTGATCGTCGACAACCCGGACGGCACCAGCGAAGAAGTGCGCACCTGCATCACTGGCGCGCATTACTTTGAGGGCAAGAAAGTCCGCACCATCGAAGGTCACGCCAAGCGCGACGAGCAGGGCCAAGTCACCGAACTGAACCCGATCCAGCAGCGTTTCGTCGACGAATTCGCCTTCCAGTGCAGCTATTGCGCGCCGGGCTTCGTCAACGCCGCGACCGTGCTGGTGGAAAAGCTGCAACGCCAGCCAATCGTCAAAAGCAAACTGGAACAAGTCATCGAGGACAGCCTCGGCCATCACGTCTGCCGTTGCACCGGGTACGTGCGTTACTACAACGCCACCCGCAACGTGCTGACCGATCTCGGCCTGGTCAAGGAGGGTTAAGCATGAAGCAATTACTGACCCGCCTGACCCTGGCGGTCGGGCTGGCTGTGCCTGTGTTGGCGGTGCACGCGGATGATCAGGTCAAGCGCGGCGAATACCTCGCCCGCGCGGCCGACTGCATGGCGTGCCACACGGCGCCCGGCGGCGCGCCATTTGCTGGCGGCCTGCCGATCGTGTCGCCGTTCGGCACGATCTACGGCACCAACATCACTCCAAGCAAAGAGCACGGCATCGGTTTGTACAACGACGACGAGTTTTTCGCTGCGCTGACTGAAGGCAAGCGCCGTGACGGCGCGAACCTATATCCGGCGATGCCGTACACCTCGTATCACTTGATGCCGCGTGCGGATTCGGATGCGATTCACGCGTATCTGAAAACCATCGAGCCAATCGAGCGTGCAGCGCCGGTGACGAGTCTGAGCTTTCCGTTCAACGTGCGTCCGGGCTTGATCGGCTGGAACATGATGTACGGCAAAGCCTTGAAGCTCGAATCTGCCGAAGGCAAAAGCGACGCCTGGAAACGCGGCCAGTACATGGTCGAAGTGCTCGGCCATTGCGGCGAATGCCATACGCCACGCGGCCTGCCGGGCGCGATGCAACTGGACAAGCGCCTGACCGGCGGCATCCTCAACGGCTATCTGGCACCGAGCCTGCTGGCCACTGATCTGGCGGCCCGCGGCTGGAACCATCAGGACCTGAGCACGTTCCTCAAGCACGGCATGAGCGCCCAGGGCACGATGTTCAACGAGATGTTCCCGGTGTTCCACAACAGCACTCAGGGCCTGAATGATCCGGATCTGGCGGCGATGGCGACGTTCCTGCTCGGCGACAAGCCTCCGGCGGCGAAAGAGCTGGCCGACGTGCCGTTGGAAAAACTCAGTGCCAGCGCTCAACGCGGTCGTCAGGAATACTTGAACGTCTGCGCCGGCTGTCACGCGGCCGGTGGCGAGGGTAAGCCGCACATCGCGGTGGCCATGCGCGGCAACACCACGCTGCGTCTGGAAGACCCGCGCAACCTGTTGCGAGTGATCGAGGATGGTATCGGCGAGCAGAAATTCGCCGGATTCGAACACATGCAGCCGATGCCGGGTTTCGCCGACAAGCTGAGTGCTGATCAACTGACCGATCTGCTGAACTACCTGCGTCAGGGTTGGGGTGGTCAGTCGGCCGAGCTGGCGGTCAGCGATATGCAGAAGCTTCAGGCTGACGCCCCGTCCATCGAGCACAAGGCGCACTGATCATGCAGCATCTCGATCTGCAGGTTGTGCGTCGGGCGCTGGAGTGGTCGACGGCGGGGCAGCGCATCTGGCTTTGCACCGTGCTGACCACCTACGGTTCGGCGCCGCGCGCGCCGGGTTCACTGCTGGCGGTGAACGATGGCGGGCAGTGGATCGGGTCGCTGTCCGGTGGTTGCGTCGAGGAAGACTTTCTCGAGCGCGTCGCCGAAGGTGCGTTTCTCGATGCGATCAATGTCGTCCGTTATGGCGAAGGTGACGATCCACGTTCGCGGGTCAGCCTGCCGTGCGGCGGCATTCTCGATGTGCTGGTAGAGAAATTTGACGCGAGCTGCGATGTGCAGGCGCACCTGCGTGAACTCGAATCGGCGTTGCTGGGGCAGCGCCGGTTGATTCGCGAGGTCGATCTGGCCACGGGCGCGCGTAGCCTGTTTGCCGATCGCGAACAAGGTGCGCGGATCGAGCGTGAAATCGACCGGGTGCGGATCCGCATCGGCGCCGCTCAGCGTTTGTTGCTGGCGGGGTATTCCAGCGTGGCGCAGGCGTGTGCGGAGTTCGCGGTGGGTCTTGGCTTCGAAGTGATTCTCTGCGACCCGCGTGATGAGGTGCTGGAAGGCGTGGTGCTCAATGGCGTGGAGATCCGCCGGCAATTGCCGTCGGTGTTTATCGCCGATGGTGGTTGTCACCGGGATACGGCGGTGGTGGCGTTGACCCACGATCCGCGTATCGACGATCTGGCGATGATGGAAGCGGTGCGTACCGAAGCGTTCTACATTGGCGTAATGGGTTCGCAGCAGACGTCGCAGAAGCGCTTCGAGCGATTGCGCCGGATTGGCGGTCTGGGGGAAAGCGAACTGGCGCGGATTCATGCGCCGATCGGTCTTAACCTCGGCAGCAAGACGCCGTCGGAAATCGCTTTGGCGGTGCTCGCGGATATCCTGCGGATTCGCAGCGGGATTGCGCGGGATCAGTTGTGATTTGAGCTGAATGTAAAAAGGGCCGCTATTCAGCGGCCCTTTTTTTGGCTCGTCAGAAACCGAGCTTGTCGCGCAGTCCGTAGTACCACGCGCCCAGCGCGGCAAACGGTGTGCGCAGCAGTTGCCCGCCGGGGAACGGGTAGTGCGGCAAGTCGGCAAACGCATCGAAGCGCTCGGCTTGCCCGCGCAGCGCCTCGGCCAATACCTTGCCGGCCAGATGCGTGTAGGTCACGCCGTGGCCGCTGCAGCCCTGGGAGTAATAGATGTTGTCGCCCAGGCGCCCAACCTGAGGCAGACGCGACAGGGTCAGCAGGAAATTGCCGGTCCAGGCGTAGTCGATCTTCACGTCCTTGAGCTGCGGGAAGGCCTTGAGCATTTTCGGGCGGATGATCGCCTCGATGTTTGCCGGATCCCGTGCGCCATACACCACACCGCCGCCGAAGATCAGACGTTTGTCGCCGGTGAGGCGGTAGTAGTCGAGCAGGTAGTTGCAGTCTTCGACGCAGTAGTCCTGCGGCAGAAGGGATTTCGCCAGCTCATCGCCCAATGGCTCGGTGGTGATGACCTGAGTGCCGCACGGCATCGATTTGGCCGCCAGTTCCGGCACCAGATTGCCGAGGTAGGCGTTGCCGGCCACGATGATGAATTTGGCTCTGACCTTGCCCTGCGGTGTATGCACGACCGGATTGGCGCCGCGTTCGATGCGTACGGCCGGCGACTGTTCATAGATGGTGCCGCCCAGGGATTCCACGGCAGCAGCTTCGCCCAATGCCAGGTTAAGCGGGTGGATATGGCCACCGCTCATGTCGAGCATGCCGCCGACGTATTGATCGCAGGCGACCACTTCACGGATGCGGCGCTGATCGAGCAGTTCCAGTCGGGTATGGCCGAAGCGTTCCCACAGGCGCTTCTGCGATTCGAGGTGGCCCATTTGCTTGGCGGTGAGGGCGGCGAATACGCCACCGTCTTTCAGGTCGCACTGGATGTTGTACTTGCTGACGCGTTCACGAATGATCCGGCCGCCCTCGAACGCCATCTGCCCGAGCAGTTGTGCCTGTTTCGGGCCGACGCTGCGTTCGATCACATCGATGTCACGGCTGTAGCTGTTGACGATTTGTCCGCCATTGCGCCCCGAAGCGCCGAAGCCGACCCTGGCGGCTTCCAGCACGGTCACGCGAAACCCGTTCTCCAGCAGGAACAGGGCCGAGGAAAGTCCCGTATAACCAGCGCCGATCACACAGACATCCGTCTCCACGTCATCCTGCAGGGCAGGGCGTGGTGGCACGGCGTTGGCCGACGCAGCGTAATAAGACTCTGGGTAAGGGGTGTTTGCCATCCTGCAGCCTCTGTTTAATATATTTTACGACTGCAGCGATCCTACCCCAGTTGAAAAACCTCCGCCAGCCACCGGGAAATCTTCTTGCGGCGGGTCGAAATTAAATATTTTGCATATTCATAGGGTTAGGTGAAAAAAAGGTGTTGACACCCCTTCGGAATTCCGTAGAATGCCGCCTCACAGCAGGCACGTAGCTCAGTTGGTTAGAGCACCACCTTGACATGGTGGGGGTCGTTGGTTCGAGTCCAATCGCGCCTACCAAACAAAATCCGCTCTGCTGGGCGGTCTGGAAGGGCTCACCGAAAAGTGGGCCCTTTTTTGTTGTCTGCGATTTCAGAACCTTTGCAAAATTTCGGTTTGGTCGACCGCAGCTACACTCCGGCACATTTGCAGAGGTGTATTCATGAGTCGCCAATTCAGGCGCGCCGGTCCAGGCGATATCGAAAGCCTGTTGAAGATTGATCCTGTCGCTGAAAAAGATAGCTGCCGTCGCGAGTACATCGCGAGGGCTGTACGGGCGCAGGAGTGCTGGGTTGTCTGCGAGGCGGACGATCCTGGCGCTCCCGTCGGCTACGGATGTCTGGATCGAAGCTTTCTTGGAGAGTGGTTCATACCTCTCGTGATCGTCTCCAGTGCGAACAGGCGTTCCGGCGTGGGGCGGCAGATCGTGAGCGGTCTGGAGCAGCATGCTTGTGCAGAAAAGATCTTCACGTCGACCAATACGTCCAACTCGCCGATGCGACAGCTGCTTACAAATCTTGAATATCAGCACAGCGGAATGGTAGAGAATCTGGATTCGGGGGATCCCGAGCTCATTTTTGTAAAATTCTTGAGCCAAGCGCGTATTGATCGTGATTGATTTTGATCCATTCGTCGCCGACCGTCGCGAGCGACCTTTTAAATAGTGTGGATATTTAAGGGGTTACGGATTTTATTAACCATCCGGTTATCAAAAATACGTTGTTACATACTGGAAAAATCAGTAATATCCGCCCCGCGTTCACCACCACGGTTTATGCATTTTTAAATCCCAAGCTTCCATCAGCTGCTTGGGATTTTTTTTGCCCGCGATTTGCCTTTCCCGCACCTCTGCCCAGCCTCTCGTCTCGCCCGTTCCTGTTTTCCGGGAGCGGTGACAGGCAAGTCCATATTTTTTCGACTACTACTGTCAGGCTGATTTCAGCTCTGCCGGACAGGAGTTCATCGATGCTGGTTCATTGGTTTCTTGCAGCGATTCATTTACTGGCTTTTGCCATGGGCTTCTGGGCGGTGTTGACGCGTGGGACGGCCTTCAGTCGTTTGGCGTCCGGCTCCGGTGATGTCGGGCGAGTGTTGCTAGCCGACAATCTTTGGGGGCTTTCGGCGTTGGTGTTGCTCGTCACCGGCGGCATGCGCGCCTTCGCAGGTTATGAGAAGGGAACCGACTATTACCTGCATCAGCCACTGTTTCATCTGAAGATGACGCTGTTCGTGCTGATTCTGCTTCTGGAACTCATGCCGATGATCACCCTGATCAAATGGCGCGTGGCCAAGGCGCGCGGCGCTGTCCCTGACACGGGGCGTGCAAAGATGTTCGCGCGGATCAGTCATGCCGAAGCGCTTCTGTTGGTATTGATGGTCGTGGCGGCCACCGGAATGGCGCGTGGCGTTACATTCGGCTAGTCGGGCGAGATTCCCAGCCGCTATTCGGAAATGTCCGACAGCCAGCTCGTTGAATGACGGTTAGTATCGGTTGCGAGAAGGGTTGAGGCAGGAAGTGGCGTGGCACGCGCCGTCACCAGGGAGGTGGGGGATGGCAATACGGCGCTTGAATCTTTAGCCAGTCATTGCGCGCAGGCAAACGAACTGGCTACTGACTGCTTAGGGCTCAGGGCGTTTGTGGCTTGTCCGGTGCGGTCAGGCCAGCCTGGATGCGCTGGTAGATCTCTTCCCGGTGCACTGCAACGTTCTTCGGAGCATTGATGCCGATTCGAACTTGCTGGCCGCTGACGCCGAGAATGGTGATCGTGATGTCATCACCAATGTTTATGCTTTCACCGACTTTGCGGGTGAGTATCAGCATGGTCTTCTCCTTGATTGCTTTGTAGGGCACCTGATTCAGACAGTGCAGAGGTCGGTGGTACGTATAGATTAGTGCGAAGTCTTACAGTTTGGGTGCCTCTTTCTGACGCGCAGCAGCGGCATTAATTCCCAGCGCGTAACTATACAGGGGCCGTCGGCATCAATCTCGTAGTTTTATGCCGCAATTTGCGGGGCTCGGAAAGTATTCTCGAATGTTAAGATCGCCGCTTTGAGAATTCAGAGGGAAGCGTTGTGCGCAAATTGGTCTGGGTAGTCGCGGCACTGGCATTGGCAGGATGTGGCGAAGGCAAGAGTGTGGATGCGCAAAAGCCGAAACCGGCGGTGGTAGCGGCGCCTGCTGCGGTGGGCCCGCAGTGGGATCTCGAAGTGCGCGGTGAAACCCCTCAGGCCGTCAGCGACCTCAGCGGCTGGCTGATAGAGCATGGCTTTGTGGCCAGTGTCATCAAGGACGCCAGCGGCAAGACCCGGATCCTGCTCGGCCCTTTCAATTCGAAGGCTGACGCCGAGGCGCGCCAGGCAGATGTGAACGCCGCATTGATCAAGGCGAAGAAGCAGAACATCGAAACGCTGGTGATCGAGCGCACGGCGACGCTATAAGGGGCCTTTCGACGGAGCTGACTAAAGGGTGTCCCCCGTGATTCGTTTTTCAAGGAGTCACTGAAGATACCCAGAAGGAGCTCCGCATGGCCTCCGCCAATCCTTACAAGTTGTTCGACGTCGTTTTGCGTCACAAGCAGCAATTGAGCCCGCATCTCATGCGGATCACGCTCGCAAGCCCCACGGTCACCGAGATGGCGACCTGGGCGCCGGATCAGCGAGTGAAGCTGTTTTTCCCGGCAGCCGACGGTTCACCCGCCAAGCTTTCTCAGGGCGAAGGGTGGTACGCCCGTTTCCGCTCGATGCTGGTTGATCGTCGCCCGGCGATGCGCACTTACACCATCCGTCATTTGCGTGCCGAGTCGGGTGAAGTCGATATCGATTTCGTCCTGCACGGCGAAACCGGCCCGGCCTCCCGTTGGGCGTTGCGAGCGCAACCTGGCGAGTCGATGCAGATTCTGGCGCCCGACAGCCGATTCTCGGCACAAGAGGCGGGGGGATTTGAATGGAAGCCACCGCAAACGCTCAAGCAACTTCTGTTGGTCGCCGACGCCACAGCGTTGCCGGCCGCCATGGGGATCCTGGAAGAACTGGCGACACTTACTGAACCGCCGCAGGCCCAGGCGTTTTTTGAAGTCGACAGTCGTGAGGATATGTTGGCGGTTCCTGACTGGCCCGGACTTTCGGTGCAATGGCTGATCCGCGATCACGCAACTGCCGGCACGTTGATGGTGGAAGCCGTGCAGCAGGCGACGTTGCCTGCCGATGCATCGCCGGTTGGGCAAGCGGTCGAGCTGGCGGATGTCGACATCGAAGAAGAGATTCTGTGGGAGATCGCCGATACGGCCAGCGAGTGTTTCTATGGTTGGATCGCCGGAGAATCCGCTGCGGTCATGAGCCTGCGCAAATACCTCATCAAGGAGCGCGGCATTCCGCGCGAGTCACTCAATCTGATGGGCTACTGGCGTCACAACAAATCCGGCGGTTGAGCACAAAAAAGGCCTTGAGTTTATCGCTCAAGGC
This sequence comes from Pseudomonas sp. 9.2(2024), assembly GCF_039695385.1. Taxonomy (NCBI): domain Bacteria; kingdom Pseudomonadati; phylum Pseudomonadota; class Gammaproteobacteria; order Pseudomonadales; family Pseudomonadaceae; genus Pseudomonas; species Pseudomonas sp. 9.2(2024). Next base: position 2,445,133 of record NZ_CP155585.1, read on the forward strand.
CTTTTCTTTTGATCAGACAATCAACCGCAGGCTTTCAGGTTCACCGGGCCGACAAATTCGTTGCCGCGCCCCATCACACACGCCACGCTCTGATTACGCTGGCGCTCCCAGTCTTGCACCGGGTAAGTCTTGTCCCAGGCTTCGTACAGTTGTCGATCCTGCTTCGACAAGCGCAAGCCGTATTGTTTGCTCATGTAAAAGTAGGTGCGGGCGATCATGCCGCGGATCGAAGGGCGGGGCATGACCTTCTTCGCCTTGAAGTCGACCTGAGTCAGGCAGGAGCCGTACTGACCTTTTTCGACCGGCAGCCAGCCGTAGCTGAAATTGCTGCGGTCGCCATTCACCTCGCCGATGCTCGGCACCAGGTTGTGCAGGTCGGCTTCGGCTTTCTGATAGCTCGGGTCGTAGCGGGTGCAATTCTTGCGGCCGCCTTCCTGCCAGCATTGACGCTGATGGCCGAACTGCCAGGCCGGAACAATGTGCTCCCATTCGATGCGGGACGCTCGCTTGGCGTTCTTGCGCGGGACGTAGCCGCAGGCGGCAAGATCGACCTTGTTGCCGGTGTATTTGCACCCGCAATAGAACTCGGTGGATTGTGGTGCGTACAGCTTCCAGGCGACCTTCTTGGCTTCGGTGAACGTACGCGGCGCGCCAGCTTGCGCACCCAGGGAAATGAACAGCAACAGCACAGCAGCAAAACGCAGAATCATTGAATCAATCTTCCTTCGGCACAACCCAGAAAATCTGTACACCGCCATCGTCGCGGTAGGCGAGGGTGACGTTGTCGTTCTCGTCGATCTCTTCCAGCAAGCGCTCCCAGTCATCCACCGGCTCGTCCGGAAGGCGGAAGATCAGTGCGGCTTTGGCTTTTTGTGCGGTGGGGGAATTGATGATTTTTTGAACGCGCATGCCCATGCGTTCGTAAGCGTCAGGAGCATCAGGGGAAGTGGCCACGAGGTTATCCTTATTAAGCTGTACGTGCATACAGTATTTAACTGTAGGCATTTTCGCAACTGCTTAAAATTCAAGAAAATCCTCTGACAGCGGTTTTCCGGGTTTGATGTCACTCAGGTGAAATTTATCTTTGGAGGAGGCGCAAGCTTCACCCTCCGTCAAGTTGACGAAGGGTGAAGTCAGTGCCCGATCAGGAAAGGATCAGGCGAGGATGAATCAGTATTCCCAGAACATCCGTTGCAGCTCTTTGCTGTCGTTGGTCTTGGTCAGCGCGACCATGGCCAGGATGCGGGCTTTCTGTGGGTTCAGGTCGTGAGCAACCACCCAGTCGTATTTGTCGTCAGGCTGTTCGGCGTTGCGCAGGACGAAACCACCGGCATTGACGTGAGACGAGCGAATGATCTGCACGCCGTCCTTGCGCAGCGCCTGCAGGGTCGGAACCACGCGCGAGGAAACCGAGCCGTTGCCGGTACCGGCATGGATGATCGCCTTGGCGCCGGACTGGGCGAGGGCCTTGTAGGCTGTGTCGCTGACATTGCCGTAGGAATAGGCGATTTCTACATCAGGAAGGCTCTTGATGTTTTTGATGTCGAATTCCGAATCCATGGTGTGGCGCTTGGCTGGCAGGCGGAACCAGTAGGATTTGCCTTCTACCACCATGCCGAGCGGACCCCAGGCGCTTTTGAACGCTTCGGTCTTGATGTTGATCATCTTACTGACATCGCGACCTGACTGGATTTCATCGTTCAGGGTCACCAGTACGCCTTTGCCGCGCGCTTCTTTGCTGCTGGCGACGGCCACGGCGTTGTACAGGTTTAGCATGCCGTCCGCCGACATGGCGGTGCCCGGGCGCATGGAGCCGACGACGATGATCGGCTTGTCGGTTTTTTCCACCAGGTTCAGGAAGTACGCGGTCTCTTCCAGGGTATCGGTGCCGTGGGTGATGACGATGCCATCGACGTCTTTGCTGTCGGCCAGTTCGGAAACGCGACGTCCCAGTTGCAGGAGGTTTTCGTTGGTGATGCTTTCCGAGGCGATTTGCATGACCTGTTCGCCACGCACATTGGCCAGCGTGCTCAGTTCGGGAATGCCGGCGATCAATTGTTCGATGCCCACTTTCGCGGCCTGATAAGTCGCACTGTTGGCTGCACTGGCGCCCGCGCCGGCGATGGTGCCGCCGGTGGCCAGTACCACCACGTTGGCCAGCTTGGCCTGGGTTTCAGCTTCTTTTGCCTGGAGGGCAGTTGGCAGGAGCAGGAGGAGGGCCAAAGCGCCCGGAACGAAACTCTTCAAAGCAGATGTCATTATTTTTCTCTCTAGTAGTGAGACGGTGCTGATGCAGGTTCATCTAGATGCGCCCCGGGCCGATCTGAATGCCAGGGGTGCAGGGAGGGAGCAGGATCTGTACCAGTCGTACTGTGCTTGAGAGAAATGTTTAACCTTATGATTTGAATCAAGATTTATTTGAAGAGTGGTTGTGAGCTTGCCTAGCTCATCCGGGTTTCCGAACGCGGGATGTTTTCTCGTTCGGCTCACCGAAAAGGACTACGAGCCTCGTCCTCAGACTGAACTGGCTGCTTTCCAGATCTCTGCTAAAGAAAACGGCGCGCTGGCCGATGCGCCTTGACAGGGATTCAATTTTTCAGGAGTTCAAATGTCATTGACTATCGGTTTTTCAAATCCCGGTTCGGTCACGATCGGCGGTAAAACTGCTGCGACGATCAATGCAATGAGTGAAGCTGAAGCCGATGCGTCAGCCGAGGCACTGGGTACCGAGAAGGTTGAAACCAATCAGGTCAGAACCGGTGGTCCTGCCCAGGAAGCAAGCGCGAGCGAGGCTCAAGGCGGTGACAATCTGAGCATCACTATCAAGACGCTGCTCAAACGGATGCAGGAACTGCAGAAGCAGCTTCAGGAGCAGCAACAGCAACTGGCTGCCGCGCAGGCTGCGAGTTATCCAACCCCCGAAGCCAAGTCGCAGGCGGTGATGTCCATACAGGGGCAGATCGCTCAAACCAGCGGTGCGTTGCTGGAAGTCTCGGCTGCATTGGTCAAGGAAATGTCGAAGGGTTCTTCTGCCGGTAACGTGGTCAACACCACGGCTTGAGCACTCAAGGGGCGGATCGATGGATTCGCCCTGCAACGCAATACCGATTTCTGATTGTTGACAAATGTCGGCGTGATTCGCATAGTTCGGTCTACGCAAACGTTTGCGCGGCCTTCGCGATGGATTGAATTGTCGTGGGGTGCAGCGAGCTTACGCCAGCGCAAGCGTTGCTCACAATAATCATAAGATCGGAGTGAACCCATGAAGCTGCCATTCGCTGGACGTCTTCTTGCTGTCGCCATGCTGGCTGCCGCATCCGCCGCACTGCCTGTCTCTTCGGCTTTCGCCGAATCCCCTGAAAAACCCAAAGTCGCCCTGGTCATGAAATCCCTGGCCAACGAATTCTTCCTGACCATGGAAGACGGCGCCAAGGCCTACCAGAAGGAACACTCCGCCGATTTCGACCTGATCTCCAACGGCATCAAGGACGAAACCGACACGGCGGGGCAGACGCGCATCGTCGAGCAGATGATTCTGGCAAAGGTCAACGCGCTGGTCATCGCACCGTCTGATTCCAAGGCGATGGTGCCGGTGATCAAGAAAGCCGTCGATGCCGGTATCACTGTGATCAACATCGACAACCAGCTCGATCCGGCTGTGATCAAAAGCAAGAACATCAGCGTTCCGTTCGTAGGCCCGGACAACCGCAAAGGCGCGCGTCTGGTGGGCGAGTACCTGGCCAAGCAACTGAAGGCCGGTGACGAAGTCGGCATCATTGAAGGCGTCTCCACGACGACCAACGCCCAGCAGCGTACCGCTGGCTTCAAGGATGCGATGGAGGCTGCGCAGATCAAGGTTGTTTCCCTGCAGTCCGGCGATTGGGAAATCGACAAGGGCAACAAGGTGGCCGCTTCGATTCTCAGCGAGTACCCGGACGTCAAGGCGCTGCTGGCCGGTAACGACAGCATGGCCGTGGGTGCCGTTTCCGCCGTGCGCGCTGCCGGCAAGGCCGGTCAGGTGCAGGTTGTCGGTTACGACAACATCAATGCCATCAAGCCCATGCTGAAGGACGGCCGCGTTCTGGCGACTGCCGACCAGTACGCCGCGAAGCAAGCGGTATTTGGCATCGAGACTGCGCTGAAAATCATCAAGGGCGAGAAAGTCGACAGTGGTGCGAATGGTGTGATTGAGACACCAGTCGAGCTGGTCACCAAATAAGTCCTCTGGCGACACAACGGCGCTCGTCCGTCCGGGCGAGCGCATGGAGATTTTTATGTCAGTTTCCGCTCCGAACGCTGTCCTCTCGGTCAGCGGTATCGGCAAGACCTATGCGCAACCGGTTCTGACCGGCATCGACCTGACGTTGATGCGCGGTGAAGTGCTGGCACTGACCGGTGAGAACGGTGCCGGCAAAAGCACCCTGTCGAAGATCATCGGCGGGCTGGTCACACCTACCACCGGCCAGATGCAGTTCCAGGGCAAGGACTATCGCCCCGGCAGTCGCACGCAGGCTGAAGAGCTGGGTGTGCGCATGGTCATGCAAGAGCTCAATCTGCTGCCGACGCTTTCGGTGGCGGAGAACCTGTTCCTCGACAACCTGCCAAGTAACGGTGGCTGGATCAGTCGCAAGCAGCTGCGCAAGGCCGCCATCGAAGCCATGGCTCAAGTCGGCCTCGATGCCATCGACCCGGACACACTGGTCGGCGAATTGGGCATCGGTCACCAGCAAATGGTCGAGATCGCTCGCAACCTGATCGGCGATTGCCATGTGCTGATCCTCGACGAACCGACCGCAATGCTCACCGCTCGCGAAGTTGAAATGCTTTTCGAGCAGATCACCCGGTTGCAGGCGCGCGGCGTCTCGATCATTTACATCTCCCATCGCCTCGAAGAGCTGGCCCGGGTAGCACAGCGCATTGCCGTGTTGCGCGACGGCAACCTGGTCTGTGTCGAGCCAATGGCCAATTACAACAGCGAGCAACTGGTCACCCTGATGGTTGGTCGGGAGCTGGGCGAGCATATCGATCTGGGGGCTCGCAACATCGGCGCGCCGGCCCTGACTGTTAAAGGTCTGACCCGCTCCGACAAGGTGCGTGACGTGTCCTTTGAGGTTCGCGCCGGTGAGATTTTCGGCATTTCGGGGCTGATCGGAGCAGGGCGCACCGAGCTTTTGCGGCTGATCTTCGGCGCCGATGTCGCGGACAGCGGCACGGTGGCGCTCGGATCTCCGGCCCAGGTGGTGAGCATTCGCTCGCCAGTCGATGCAGTGCGCAACGGCATCGCCTTGATCACCGAGGATCGCAAGGGCGAAGGCCTGCTGCTGAGCCAGTCGATCAGCGCCAACATCGCTTTGGGCAACATGCCGGAGATTTCCAGCGGCGGGTTCGTCAACAACGGCGATGAAACGAAGCTCGCGCAGCGGCAGATCGACGCCATGCGCATCCGCAGTTCCAGCCCGACGCAACTGGTGTCCGAGCTGTCCGGCGGTAATCAGCAAAAGGTGGTGATCGGTCGCTGGCTCGAGCGCGACTGTTCGGTGCTGCTGTTCGACGAGCCGACTCGCGGTATCGATGTCGGCGCCAAGTTCGATATTTATGCCCTGCTCGGCGAACTGACTCGGCAGGGCAAGGCGCTGGTCGTGGTGTCCAGCGATTTGCGCGAGCTGATGCTGATCTGCGACCGCATCGGAGTGCTGTCGGCGGGGCGCCTGATCGACACGTTCGAGCGCGACAGCTGGACCCAGGATGACTTGCTTGCCGCCGCGTTCGCCGGCTACCAGAAACGTGATGCGTTGCTCAACGAAGCAGCGCCTAGGGATCTCCCATGAAAACTGCATCTTCCGCCGGCAAATCCAGTGGCAACTTCTACGGCCTCGGCACTTACCTGGGCCTGGCCGGCGCGTTGCTGGCAATGATTGCGCTGTTCTCGGTCATGAGCAGCCATTTCCTGTCGTACAACACCTTCAGCACCCTGGCCAACCAGATTCCCGACCTGATGGTTCTGGCGGTGGGCATGACGTTCGTCCTGATCATCGGCGGGATCGACCTGTCGGTAGGCTCGGTACTGGCGCTCGCGGCATCTACCGTCAGCGTGGCGATTCTTGGCTGGGGCTGGAGCGTATTGCCGGCTGCCTTGTTGGGGATGGCCGTCGCGGCGTTGGCCGGCACGGTGACCGGCTCGATTACCGTGGCGTGGCGAATTCCGTCATTCATTGTGTCGCTCGGTGTTCTGGAAATGGCCCGTGGCCTGGCCTATCAGATGACCGGTTCGCGCACGGCCTATATCGGTGATTCCTTCGCCTGGCTGTCGAACCCGATCGCCTTCGGCATTTCGCCGTCGTTCATCATCGCCTTGCTGGTCATTTTCGTTGCCCAGGCCGTTCTGACCCGTACCGTGTTCGGCCGCTATCTGATCGGCATTGGCACCAACGAAGAAGCGGTGCGTCTGGCGGGGATCAATCCCAAGCCCTACAAAATTCTGGTGTTCAGCCTGATGGGGCTGCTCGCCGGCATTGCGGCGCTGTTCCAGATTTCCCGGCTGGAAGCGGCCGACCCGAACGCTGGTTCCGGCCTTGAGCTGCAAGTCATCGCTGCCGTGGTGATCGGCGGCACCAGCCTGATGGGCGGACGTGGTTCGGTGATCAGCACCTTTTTCGGTGTGTTGATCATCTCCGTCCTGGCGGCCGGTCTGGCGCAGATTGGCGCGACCGAGCCGACCAAGCGCATCATCACCGGTGCGGTGATCGTGATCGCCGTGGTGCTCGACACCTATCGCAGTCAACGCGCAAGCCGACGGGGCTGATAAATGGCAACGATCAAGGATGTGGCGGCACTTGCAGGAATTTCCTACACGACCGTGTCCCACGTAGTAAACAAGACCCGACCGGTGAGCGAAGAAGTGCGGCTCAAGGTCGAGGCGGCCATCAAGAGTCTCGACTATGTGCCGAGCGCGGTGGCCCGTTCGCTGAAAGCGAAAACCACCGCCACCATTGGTTTGCTGGTGCCCAACAGCCTCAACCCGTACTTCGCCGAACTGGCGCGCGGGATCGAGGATTATTGCGAGCGTAACGGCTACTGCGTGATTCTCTGCAACTCCGACGACAACCCGGACAAGCAGCGCAGCTACCTGCGGGTCCTGTTGGAAAAGCGCATCGACGGCTTGATCGTCGCCTCTGCGGGTGGCGACAGTGGTCTGGCGCAAGGACTGGCGGGCGTAAAGACGCCGATGGTGATCGTCGACCGTGGACTCGAAGGCGTGGACGCCGACCTGGTACGCATCGATCACGAATATGGCGCGTACCTCGCGACGCGGCATTTGCTTGAGCTCGGTCATCGCGATATCGCCACGATCGGTGGTCCGACGAGTACCAGCGTCGCGCAAATGCGTCAGGCCGGTTTTGCTCGAGCGCTGAAAGAGGCGGGTGTTGAAGTGGCCCCGTCGCGCATGCTGGAAAGCGACTTCACCAGCACCGGCGGTTACAACGCGGCTTCGGTTCTGCTTGAGCACAACCCGCCGAGCGCGATTTTTGCCGGTAACGACATGATCGGCATTGGCGTGTTGCGAGCGGCGGCGGAACGTAACGTGCGCGTGCCCGCCGAGCTGTCGGTGATCGGCTTCGACGATATCCAGATGAGTCGCTATGTGTATCCAGCGTTGACGACCGTGGGCCAGTCGATCCTGCAACTGGGCGAGATGGCCGCGGAAGTGTTGTTGCGAAGAATTGCCACCCCGGATCTGGCGACGGATCAGCGGATCGTGACCCCGAGTATTGTCCTGCGCGAATCGACTGCACCGCTGTCCGGGGTGTTCACCGAATACCGCTGAAACCGAATTGATGAGTAATGATGTATGTCCGCAAATGTAGTGGTAATAGGCAGCCTGAACATGGACCTGGTCACTCGGGCGCCGCGCTTGCCCCGGGGCGGTGAGACGCTGATCGGCCATTCTTTCGCGACTGTGTCCGGCGGCAAGGGCGCCAATCAGGCGGTAGCCGCTGCACGGCTGGGTGCGCAGGTGTCGATGGTCGGCTGTGTCGGCAACGATGACTATGGCGTGCAATTGCGCGACGCGTTGCTGGCCGAGCAGATCGATTGTCAGGCGGTCAGCGTGGTGGAGGATTCCAGTGGCGTGGCGCTGATCGTGGTCGATGACAACAGTCAGAACGCGATTGTCATCGTGGCCGGCGCCAATGGTTCGATGACCCCGGCGGTCATCGACCGGTTCGACGCCGTGCTGCAAGCGGCCGACGTGATCATCTGCCAATTGGAAATCCCCGACGCCACGGTAGGCCATGCGCTGAAACGTGGACGTGAACTGGGCAAGACGGTCATCCTCAACCCTGCGCCGGCCAGTCGCCCGCTGCCGGCAGACTGGTTTGCCGCCATCGATTACCTGATTCCCAACGAGAGCGAGGCCGCCGCCCTCAGCGGTTTGCCGGTGGACTCGCTGGCGACCGCTGAAAAAGCCGCTGCGCACCTGATGTCACTGGGCGCCGGCAAGGTCATCATCACGCTGGGGGCTCAAGGCTCGTTGTTCGCCAACGGCACGGGTTACCAGCATTTTCCTGCACCCAAAGTGAAGGCGGTCGATACCACCGCCGCCGGGGATACGTTTGTCGGCGGATTTTCGGCGGCACTGGCGGCCGGCAGAACCGAGGACGAGGCCATTCGTTTCGGGCAGGTCGCTGCGGCCCTGTCGGTTACCCGGGCAGGTGCCCAGCCGTCCATTCCCACCACCTCCGACGTACAGGCATTCAAACCCGCATGAAAAAGACTCCTTTGCTCAATGTCGCCCTGTCGCGGCTGATTGCTTCCCTTGGGCATGGCGACATGGTCGTGATCGGCGATGCCGGCCTGCCGGTGCCGCCGGGTGTCGAGTTGATCGACTTGGCGTTGACGCACGGCGTTCCGGATTTCGTCAGCACCCTGAAAGTCGTGCTCAGCGAAATGCAGGTGGAAAGCCACGCGCTGGCCAAGGAGATTTTCGACAAGCAACCGACTGCGCTGTCCACGCTGGACGAGCTGAATGACGAAGGCTCGCTGGGGCGGCGTGACCTGCTCAGTCACGAGCAATTCAAAGTACTCAGCCGACAGGCACGAGCGATCGTTCGTACGGGCGAATGCCAGCCGTACTGCAACATCGTGCTGGTGTCTGGAGTTACGTTCTAAACAGGGTTCGCCCCTTTTGATTTCATCTGCACAAGGAATGCGCCATGCACCGCTATGCTCAAAAAATGCATCAATTGATTCGGAGTCTGCTGCTTTTGTCCGTGATAACCGCGACCGGCGCCCAAGCGGCGGAAAAGATCGACCTGATCATCGACACCGATCCGGGCGCCGACGACGTGGTCGCCCTGTTGTTAGCCATGGCCTCACCGGAGGAGCTGAACATTCGCGCGTTCACCACCGTGGCCGGCAACGTGCGTCTGGACAAGACTTCGCGCAATGCGCGGTTGGCCCGTGAGTGGGCAGGGCGGGAAGAGATTCCGGTGTACGCCGGCGCGCCAAAACCGTTGATGCGCACGCCGATCTACGCCGAAAACATCCATGGCAAGGAAGGCCTGTCGGGTGTCACCGTGCACGAACCGAAAAAAGGCCTGGCCGAAGGCAATGCGGTCAACTACCTGATCGACACCCTGAAAAAAGCCAAGCCGCACAGCATCACCATCGCGATGCTCGGCCCGCAGACCAACCTGGCCCTGGCGCTGATCCAGGAGCCGGAGATTGTTCAGGGGATCAAGGAAGTGGTGATCATGGGTGGCGCCCACTTCAATGGCGGCAACATCACGCCGGTGGCCGAGTTCAACCTGTACGCCGACCCGCAAGCAGCGGAAGTGGTGCTTAAAAGCGGGGTGAAACTGACTTACCTGCCACTGGATGTGACCCACAAGATCCTGACCAGCGATGCGCGCCTGAAGCAGATCGCGGCGCTGAACAACAATGCGAGCAAGATTGTCGGCGACATCCTCAATGAGTACATCAAAGGGGATATGGAGCACTATGGTATTCCGGGTGGTCCTGTGCATGACGCCACCGTCGTGGCTTATCTGCTCAAGCCTGAGCTGTTCACTGGCCGGTCGGTGAATGTGGTGGTCGACAGCCGTGAAGGCCCGACCTTCGGCCAGACTATTGTCGACTGGTATGACGGCCTCAAGGCGCCGAAGAACGCCTTCTGGGTGGAGAACGGCGACGCCCAAGGCTTTTTCGATCTGCTGACCGAGCGTCTGAAACGTCTGAAGTAAGCGATACGCCCGCAGGTGCCAACTTGCGGGCTTTTACTCCCTCTCGGTGTCCGATGTGCCTTTGAAGTCATCGGGATACTTTTCGAACAACTGGGCGATGAACGACTGCGCGCCTTGCGTTCCCAGCGTCTTCACCAGCAAGTCAATGCTGATCAATGCCAATTCCTCCGGACTGCCCGGGCTGTAAGAACTGTGCCCTTGCGGCCAGGCGGCCTTGATGTCGGCGGTAATGCTTACGGTGGTCATGGCAAGGCTCGGTCGCGGGATCGGAGTTTTGAGTTAACCACTTTGCCGAGCGTTTGGCACTGCGACTTAGGCATGAGCGCAGGGCTATGCGACACTTGGTCGTTTCCGCAAAAAAACAAGGATTGCGCTGTGCAGATCGATTTGAATAGCCCCGACGGCCTGACCCTTGATGCTGTCCGCCGGATGCTGGCGTCAGCCAGTGATGACGAACACACTCAACTGCGCGTGACCAAGGGCGGGATTGCGTATATCTCTTCGGGTGTCACTGGTGGTCAAGACATAGATGGCCTGCTATTTCGTCTGGAGACTTGGGCAAAAGGCTCGGGATACGTGGGAAATGTCGCGGCCAACGACGAAGTCTGGGTCATGCAGATCTTCAACGCGCTCAAGGACAACTGGCCAAATCCTCCCTTCGATTACATAGATGTCTACTGAGCGTCATTAATATTCAGTGACGTTTTACGGGGTGAAGCTTCAGACGTTGCTCAGGCACACTCAGTGTTTTTCCGATTGTGGGGCGGGGTGATAGCACTCACCGTGAAACCAAACGCCGTATTGGCGGTCGCACGATCTCTGCTCAAAATTGAAATAAGGAGGCTTCAATGCCTTGGAAGTTCGCGTCACTGGGTGCACTGATGGCCGTTGCTCTGTTGACTGGTTGCTCTACGACCTCCAGCGAGTCGCAGAAGGATCCCGTGGCGACTGAGGCCGGACATGGTCGTTGTGAAGCATCGGCTGCGGAGTTCGCTCTCGGCAAGAAAGCTTCGCCGGAACTATTGGAGCAAGCGCGCAAGAAAGCCGGTGCGCAGAACGCCCGATTCCTCAAGCCGAATGACATGATTACTTTGGAGTACCGCTCCGATCGCCTCAACCTGAATACCGATCAGAACCTGGTAGTCACCCGCGTCAACTGCGGCTGAGCCTTTCGGGCGTTTGTTTCACCCATAAAAAACCCCGTCACATGGACGGGGTTTTTTTAGTGCGCCGGGAAATTACTCTGGGCGAACTTGTGCAGCTTGCATACCCTTTTGGCCTTTCTCAGCCACGAAGGAAACGGTCTGGCCTTCTTTCAGGCTTTTGAAACCGTCGGATTCGATAGCTTTGAAGTGTACGAACAGGTCGTCACCGCCACCTTGAGGAGTGATGAAGCCGAAGCCTTTTTCATCGTTGAACCATTTAACGGTGCCGGTTTGGCGATTAGACATGGTGTATCTCCAAGAAACATATATTTTCAGTAGTACTGTGCTGCTCAGGCCAACTGGGCACACTGGGGTATCATAGTCGAAATGTTCGCTTTGGTAGCCCCCCGGACGTGCTGTTTGCCAATCAGTCGTGTTTTCTTTACTGCCTGTTTCGGCTGGAGGCCCCGGTTTAAAAGGCTTCTGGCGAAAAATAAAGACAATAAAAAAACCTGTAAAACCTGCATAAATCGTACGAAAAGGCCTGAATCAGATGCTTTTCAGCGGTGCTGGGGGCAGTGAAAAGGCCTGTTTCATCATTTTTTCGCCGGGGTATTGGCCTTGCATTTGGCAATTTGCCCCAGGGCTTTCTGCTGCAGTTCCTGGCTGGCCTTGTTGTCCATCAGTGCCTGAATGTCGCTGGCCGGGTAGGACTTGATCGCATCGGCACCGCACGCGCAGTGGGACTTTGCGGCAGCGGCACCGATTTGCGGAGTGGCCGCCTGGGTGCACTGAGCCATGTATTTCTCACGCTCGCCCTTCGGCCAGTCGGCGTGGGCGCTCAACGGCAGCAGCAAAACGAGGGGGGCGACTGCAGCAAGCAGGGTGTTAAGACGCATGCGAGGATGCTCCTTGTGGGTCAATGTCTTGTTATCTGAGGGGCCTAAGGCCGATCAAGTTCAGCACTCTGGCATAAAACGGACGATTTGCCTCCCGGTAAAACCAGAGTGCATCGGTGACCGTTCATCTGTGCTAGCATGCCTGGCTCGGGCGTTCGCAAGCTCCGGATGACCTTCAGTCCTGGCAGCGGCAGCGTACGAATTTTCTGATTTGAATCCCAGTCACTCTGGTTCGGTTTTCCGGTTGGCCGCAAGGCTCCTGCCGCTGTAAGGCAGGCGTTCGTCATTGAATGGCCTGGATCGGATCTTGTACTGGCTCATCCCAACCCACGTGACCTTTGGTAGGGGTCACCACTAGGAGAGGAGGCGCCATGCCAACTATTACTCTTCCCGACGGCAGTCAACGTTCATTCGATCACCCGGTTTCCGTAGCCGAGGTCGCCGCATCCATCGGTGCAGGCCTGGCCAAGGCCACCCTGGCCGGCAAGGTGAACGGCAAGCTGGTTGACGCCAGCGACATCATCGACAGCGACGCAACGCTGCAAATCATCACGCCAAAGGATGAAGAGGGGCTGGAGATCATTCGCCACTCTTGCGCCCACCTGGTTGGCCACGCGGTCAAGCAGTTGTACCCGACGGCCAAAATGGTCATCGGTCCGGTCATTGATGAAGGCTTCTATTACGACATCGCCTTCGAGCGTCCTTTTACGCCGGACGACATGGCGGCCATCGAACAGCGCATGCAACAGCTGATCGACACTGAATACGACGTCATCAAGAAAGTCACTCCGCGTGCCGAAGTGATCGAAGTGTTCAAGGCTCGTGGCGAAGATTACAAGCTGCGTCTGGTCGAGGACATGCCGAACGAGCAGGCCATGGGCCTGTACTATCACGAAGAATACGTCGACATGTGCCGCGGTCCGCACGTGCCGAACACTCGCTTCCTGAAATCCTTCAAGCTGACCAAGCTGTCCGGCGCCTACTGGCGCGGTGATGCCAAGAACGAGCAATTGCAGCGCGTTTACGGCACCGCGTGGGCTGACAAGAAGCAACTGGCTGCTTACATCCAGCGTATCGAAGAAGCTGAAAAGCGCGATCACCGCAAGATCGGCAAGCGCCTGGGCCTGTTCCACACCCAGGAAGAAGCGCCGGGCATGGTGTTCTGGCACCCGAATGGCTGGACGCTTTACCAGGTTCTCGAGCAGTGCATGCGCAAAGTGCAGCGCGACAACGGCTATCTCGAGATCAAGACGCCGCAAGTCGTTGACCGCAGCCTGTGGGAGAAATCCGGGCACTGGGCCAACTACGCCGACAACATGTTCACCACCGAGTCGGAAAGCCGCGACTACGCCATCAAGCCGATGAACTGCCCTTGCCACGTGCAGGTGTTCAACCAGGGTCTGAAGAGCTACCGCGAGCTGCCGATGCGCTTGGCCGAGTTCGGTGCCTGCCATCGCAACGAGCCGTCGGGTGCGCTGCACGGCATCATGCGTGTGCGTGCGTTCACTCAGGACGACGCCCACATCTTCTGCACCGAAGAACAGATGCAGGCTGAATCGGCAGCGTTCATCAAGCTGACCATGGATGTTTATGCCGACTTCGGCTTTAAAGACATCGAGATGAAGCTGTCCACTCGTCCGGAAAAACGCGTCGGTTCCGACGAGCTGTGGGATCGCGCCGAAGCGGCCCTGGCTGCAGCGCTTGATAGCGCTGGTCTGCCGTACGATCTGCAGCCGGGTGAGGGCGCTTTCTACGGTCCGAAGATTGAATTCTCGCTGAAAGATTGCCTCGGTCGCGTGTGGCAGTGTGGTACCTTGCAGCTCGATTTCAACCTGCCGGTGCGTCTGGGAGCCGAATACGTCTCCGAAGACAACAGCCGCAAGCATCCGGTGATGTTGCACCGTGCGATCCTCGGTTCGTTCGAGCGTTTCGTCGGGATTCTGATCGAGCACTACGAAGGTGCATTCCCCGCGTGGCTGGCGCCAACCCAGGCAGTGATCATGAATATCACTGATAAACAGGCAGATTTCGTCGCTCAGGTCGAAAAAACTCTCAACGAAAGCGGGTTTCGTGCCAAGTCCGACTTGAGAAATGAAAAGATCGGCTTTAAAATCCGCGAGCATACTTTGCTCAAGGTTCCATATCTCTTGGTTATTGGGGATAAGGAAGTCGAGATGCAGACTGTCGCTGTGCGTACTCGTGAAGGTGCTGACCTGGGCTCGATGCCCGTCGCCCAGTTCGCTGAGTTTCTCGCGCAAGCGGTTTCCCGGCGTGGTCGCCCAGATTCGGAGTAATTATTATTAAGCGTGAAATGAGACAAGATAAACGAGCTGCACCGAAAGCCCCGATCAACGAGAATATCTCGGCACGCGAGGTTCGGTTAATTGGCGCTGATGGCGAGCAGATTGGCATCGTCTCGATTGATGAAGCGCTTCGTATTGCTGAAGAAGCAAAGCTTGATCTGGTAGAAATCTCTGCCGACGCAGTCCCGCCGGTTTGCCGGGTGATGGACTACGGCAAATCGATCTTCGAAAAGAAGAAGCAGATTGCTGCGGCGAAGAAGAACCAGAAGCAGATTCAGGTAAAAGAAATCAAGTTTCGTCCAGGGACGGAGGAAGGGGATTACCAGGTAAAACTGCGCAACCTGGTACGTTTCCTGAGTGACGGGGACAGGGCCAAGGTATCCTTGCGATTCCGCGGCCGTGAGATGGCCCACCAGGAGCTGGGGATGGAACTCCTCAAGCGGGTTGAACAAGACCTGCTCGAGTACGGTTCGGTCGAACAGCATCCTAAGATGGAAGGACGCCAGCTGATCATGGTCATCGCCCCGAAAAAGAAGAAGTAATCAACAGGGCACGGCAGGCCTTCTGATTATGTTTATCAACTGAATGCGGAGTATCCGAACATGCCAAAGATGAAAACCAAAAGTGGTGCTGCTAAGCGGTTTCTGAAAACTGCTAACGGTATCAAGCACAAGCACGCTTTCAAGAGCCACATCCTGACCAAAATGTCGACCAAGCGTAAGCGTCAACTGCGCGGTAGCAGCTTGCTGCATCCGTCTGACGTGGCAAAAGTCGAGCGCATGCTGCGCCTTCGTTAATTTTTGGATCAAGAATAGAGGAAGTAACTCATGGCTCGTGTAAAGCGTGGCGTCATTGCCCGTAAACGTCACAAAAAAATTCTGAAACTTGCTAAAGGCTACTACGGCGCACGCTCCCGCGTATTCCGTGTTGCCAAGCAAGCGGTAATCAAGGCAGGCCAATACGCCTACCGTGACCGTCGTCAGAAAAAACGTCAGTTCCGCGCTCTGTGGATCGCTCGTATCAACGCTGGTGCTCGTGTTAACGGTCTGTCCTACAGCCGTTTCATCGCTGGCCTGAAAAAAGCGTCCATCGAGATCGACCGTAAGGTTCTGGCTGATCTGGCAGTGAACGAAAAAGCGGCGTTTGCTGCGATTGTCGAGAAAGCTAAAGCCACCTTGGCTTAAGTACCCCCGACAGTCACCTGGCCACACCTCTGTGGGGCCAGGTGTTAAACGTCATAAATAGGGGAAGAGCCTTCAAGCTCTTCCCCTATTTTGTATCTGGAGTCTGTACATGGAAAACCTGGATGCGCTGGTCTCTCAAGCACTAGAGGCTGTGCAAAGCGCTGAAGATATCAATGCCCTGGAGCAAATCCGGGTTCAATACCTTGGCAAAAAGGGTGAATTGACTCAGGTGATGAAGACCCTGGGGAATTTGCCGGCAGAAGAGCGTCCGCAGGTCGGCGCCCTGATCAACGTTGCCAAGGAACGTGTTACAGGCGTTCTCAATGCGCGCATGGCTCTGTTTGAAGAAGCCGAACTGGCTGCCAAACTGTCTGCCGAATCGATTGACGTGACCCTGCCGGGCCGCGGTCAGACTTCCGGTGGTCTGCATCCGGTAACCCGGACTCTGGAACGTATCGAACAGTTCTTCACCCATATCGGCTACGGCATTGCCGAAGGCCCTGAGGTTGAAGACGACTATCACAACTTCGAGGCGCTCAACATCCCAGGCCACCACCCGGCCCGGTCGATGCATGACACCTTCTATTTCAACGCCAACATGTTGCTGCGCACCCATACCTCGCCGGTACAGGTCCGCACCATGGAATCGAAAAAGCCGCCGATCCGCATTGTCTGCCCAGGCCGTGTGTACCGCAGCGACTCCGATATCACCCATTCGCCGATGTTCCACCAGGTCGAAGGCCTGCTGGTCGATCGCGATATCAACTTCGCCGACCTCAAAGGCACGATCGAAGAGTTCTTGCGGGTGTTCTTCGAGAAAGAGCTGGCGGTGCGTTTCCGTCCTTCGTACTTCCCGTTCACCGAGCCTTCCGCCGAAGTCGACATGGAATGCGTGATGTGCAGTGGTAAAGGCTGCCGCGTCTGCAAACAGACCGGCTGGCTGGAAGTGATGGGCTGCGGCATGGTTCACCCGAACGTGTTGCGCATGTCCGGGATCGATCCGGAAGAGTTCTCGGGCTTCGCCTTCGGCATGGGCGTTGAGCGTCTGGCCATGCTGCGTTACGGCGTGAACGACTTGCGTCTGTTCTTCGACAACGACTTGCGGTTCCTCGCGCAATTTCGCTAGTCGTAACGAATTCTTAGGAGAGCAGGATGAAATTCAGTGAACAATGGCTGCGTGGCTGGGTCAGCCCGCAGGTAGATCGCGACGCGCTGGTTGCCCGTCTGTCGATGGCCGGTCTTGAGGTCGATAGCGTTACGCCGGCCGCCGGTGTTTTCAGTGGCGTGGTGGTGGGTGAGGTGCTGAGCACCGAGCAGCACCCCGATGCCGACAAATTGCGCGTGTGCCAGGTCAGCAATGGCGCGGAAACTTTCCAGGTCGTGTGCGGTGCGCCAAACGTGCGTCCAGGCCTGAAGATTCCGTTCGCGATGATCGGTGCCGAGCTGCCGGGCGACTTCAAGATCAAGAAGGCCAAGCTGCGCGGTGTCGAGTCCAACGGCATGCTGTGCTCGCAATCCGAGCTGCAGGTCGGTGAAGGCAATGACGGTCTGATGGAGCTGCCGGCCGATGCGCCGGTGGGCGAAGATTTCCGTGTTTATCTGGACCTGGAAGACGCCAGCATCGAAGTCGATCTGACTCCGAACCGTGGCGACTGCCTGTCCCTGGCCGGTCTGGCCCGTGAAGTCGGCGCGCTGTACGACGCTCCGGTCACTCGCCCGGTGGTGATGACCGTTCCGGCTGTGCACGATGAAGTGCGCTCGGTAGAAGTCCTGGCACCTGCTGCCTGCCCGCGTTACCTGGGCCGTGTCATCCGTAACGTTGACCTGTCCAGGCCGACGCCGCTGTGGATGGTTGAGCGTCTGCGTCGCGCCGAAGTCCGCAGCATCGACGCCGCCGTCGACATCACTAACTACGTGATGCTCGAGCTGGGCCAGCCTCTGCACGCCTTCGATCTCGCCGAAATCAATGGCGGCATCCGTGTGCGCATGGCGGAAGAGGGCGAGAAGCTCGTTCTGCTCGACGGTCAGGAAGTCAGCCTGCGCAGCGATACGCTGGTGATCGCCGACCACACTCGCGCTCTGGCGATTGCCGGCGTGATGGGTGGCGAGCACAGTGGCGTTTCCGCGACCACTCGCGACGTGTTCCTTGAAAGTGCGTTCTTCGACCAGATCGCTGTCGCGGGCAAGGCTCGTTCGTATGGTCTGCACACTGACGCTTCGCACCGCTATGAGCGCGGTGTGGACTGGCAACTGGCCCGTGAAGCCATGGAGCGCGCCACCGGCCTGCTGCTGGAAATCACCGGTGGTGAAGCCGGCCCGATCATCGAGACCGTCAGCGAGCAGCACTTGCCGTCGATCGCGCCGATCACCCTGCGCGCTCAGCGCATCACCCAGATGCTGGGCATGGAAATGGATTCGGCCGAAGTCGAGCGTCTGCTCAATGCTTTGGGTCTGAAGGTTTCCGCCGACGGAGCAGGGCAGTGGCGCGTAGAAGTGCCAAGCCATCGCTTCGACATCAGCCTGGAAGTCGATCTGATCGAAGAGCTGGCTCGTCTGTACGGTTACAACCGCCTGCCGGTTCGTTACCCGCAAGCTCGTCTGGCGCCACAGGCCAAGGCCGAAGCGCGCAGCGATCTGCCGGAGCTGCGTCGTCTGCTGGTTGCCCGTGGCTACCAGGAAGCGATCACCTACAGCTTCATCGATCCGAAGCAGTTCGAGCTGTTCAACCCGGGCGTGGAGCCGCTGCTGTTGGCGAACCCGATCTCCAATGACATGGCCGCCATGCGTTCGTCGCTGTGGCCGGGTCTGGTCAAGGCGTTGCAGCACAACCTCAACCGTCAGCAGGATCGTGTTCGTCTGTTCGAGAGCGGTCTGCGCTTTGTCGGTCAGCTGGAAGGTCTGAAGCAAGAGCCGATGATCGCCGGTGTGGTATGCGGCAGCCGTCTGCCGGAAGGCTGGGCGCAAGGTCGCGATACCGTGGACTTCTTCGACGTCAAGGCTGACGTAGAAGCAGTGCTGGGCTTTGCCGGTGCGCTGGATCAGTTCACTTTTGCACCGGGCAAACACCCTGCGCTGCATCCGGGCCAGACCGCACGCATCGAGCGGGAAGGGCGTGAAGTCGGCTTTATCGGCGCGATTCACCCTGAACTGTCGAAGTCCCTGGGTCTCGACCGTCCGGTCTTCGTCTTCGAGCTGGTTCTGCCTGAAGTCGCTCTGGGTAAAATGCCGAAATTCCACGAGTTGTCGCGCTTTCCTGAAGTGCGTCGTGACCTGGCACTGATTGCGCACAAAGACGTTGCAGCCTCGGCTGTACTGGACGTAATCCGTGAAAATGCAGGCGAATGGCTGACAGACCTCAGGCTATTTGACGTATATCAGGGTAAAGGCATTGATCCTGATAGAAAAAGCCTCGCAGTCGGCTTGACCTGGCAGCATCCATCGCGCACTCTTAATGACGATGAGGTGAATTCGACGACGCAAAATATCCTCACCTCGCTCGAACAAAGGTTGAACGCCACGTTAAGGAAGTGACGTATGGGGGCTTTGACGAAAGCTGAGATGGCGGAACGTCTGTATGAAGAGCTGGGCCTGAACAAGCGGGAAGCCAAGGAATTGGTTGAACTGTTTTTCGAGGAAATCAGGCACGCTCTTGAAGACAACGAGCAGGTCAAATTGTCGGGTTTCGGCAATTTCGACCTTCGGGACAAACGCCAGCGGCCTGGCCGCAACCCGAAAACGGGGGAAGAAATCCCGATCACGGCTCGCCGTGTGGTCACCTTTCGTCCAGGGCAGAAGTTGAAGGCCCGAGTTGAGGCTTATGCTGGAACCAAGTCATAACGACGAACTCCCCGTCATCCCGGGCAAACGCTACTTCACCATTGGTGAAGTCAGCGAGCTGTGTGCGGTAAAACCGCACGTGCTGCGCTACTGGGAGCAGGAGTTTCCTCAGCTCAACCCCGTCAAACGCCGCGGAAACCGCCGGTATTATCAGCGCCAGGACGTGCTGATGATCCGGCAGATCCGCGCGCTCCTTTACGATCAGGGGTTTACCATCGGCGGCGCGCGACTGCGTCTGTCCGGCGATGAAGCCAAAGACGACACCACCCAATACAAGCAAATGATCCGCCAGATGATCGCCGAGCTCGAAGATGTTCTGGTGGTTCTCAAGAAATAATTTCCTGCTTTTAAATACTTCCAGTTTTCAAAAGCTTGCGATATATTCTTGAGCGTTCTTCGAGATGGAGAACGAGTTTCAAACCTAGTCGGGGCGTAGCGCAGTCCGGTAGCGCACTAGCATGGGGTGCTAGGGGTCGAGTGTTCGAATCACTCCGTCCCGACCATATAATTCAATGACTTAGCCCAACTTTAGCGAGTTGGGCTTTTTCATGCGCAGGGACTTTTACAGGGGATCCAGTTTACTTCCTCATCAAAGTCCGACACTCAAGCCGATCACCTAGATCGGCTTTTTTGTGCCCGCACAAAACTACCCAGTGATTTCACTGACAGACACCCAGCGTCGTTCCTCAGCCGCGACCCGAATCGCCGTCGCCAGCCTCTCAACTTCAAATGCCTCTTCAAAATCAGTCCCGGTCTGCCCGCTCCCGGCCAACGCCATTATCAGCTCATGCACTTCCAGTGTCTTCAGCTCGTTGTAGCCCAGCTGATGCCCCGGCGCCGGGCTGAACGCGGCGTAGCCGGGCAAGTCCGGTCCGGCGAGTAAACGCTGGAAGCCACCTTCGCCGGCGCGACACAGGCGTAGCTCGTTCAAGCGCTCCTGATCAAACGCCAGGGTGCCTCGGGTGCCGCTGATCTCGAAGCTCAGATGATTCTTGTAGCCATGCTTGAGCCAGCTGCTGCTGAAGGTACCCCGCGCGCCACTGGCGAAACGCAGCAAGGCATGGGCTTGATCGTCGACCGCAATGCGACGTCGTTCCTGGCTGCCGGTTGTGGTCGGGCGTTGGCCATGGACTGTCTGGGAGTCGGCGCACACCGCTTCGACATCGCCCAGCAGGTAGCGCGCCATGGCGAGCAGGTGGCTGCCCAGATCCGCCAATGCTCCACCGGCATGTTCCGGTTCGCAGCGCCACGACCAGGGGGAGGCCGGATCGGCCATGAAATCTTCGCTGAACTCACCTTGAAAGCTGATGATCTTGCCGAGTTCGCCACTCAGGATCAGCTCGCATGCCAGGCCGATGATCGGGTTGTGCTGATAGTTGTAGCCGACCCGGGCGACGACGCCGGCATGCTTCGCCGCCACGTGCATGGCATGAGCTTGCTCAAGATTCACCGCCAGCGGCTTTTCGCAGTAAACCGGCTTACCGGCGGCGAGGGCGGCCATGGCCATCGGGTAGTGCAGGTGATTGGGAGTGGTGATGGCGATCAGGTTGACCTTGGGGTCGTCGATCAATCGCTGCCAGTCGCCATGGGCCTGATCGAAGCCCCAGGCGGTGGCGCAGGCTTGTGCGCGTGCGGGATCGGCGTCAGCCAGGCCGGCCAGGCGAAGGGTGAAGGGCAGTTCGAATGCCCCGCTGACGTTGCGAAAGGCCAGGGCGTGGGCGCGCCCCATGAAGCCCGTGCCGATCAGGCCGATTCCGAGTTCACGCATGACAGGATCCTTTGAGTTTTTGTTTTCAGAGATCCTGTTTATAGAATAAATATTCCCTGTATTCAAATAATGGAATAAATATTTTGATTTGCCGCATTCGTTGAGATTACGGTGCTCCGATCAGTCCTCGAACCCGACCTGCTCGTGAATCTCGTCCACCTTCAACTCCAGTCGATAGGCCACGGCGATAAACAGCGCTTGGCAAAGGCACAAAGTCGCACTCAAGGATCGGAACGCAAACGAGCTACCTTCATTGACCAGCAGCAGGGTATTGGCGCGCTTGGCCAGGGGCGAGAGATTGCTGTCAGTGATGATCAGGGTTTTCGCCTGATGGTGCTGGGCGATGCGCAGGCAGTGCTGGGTTTCCTTACCATACGGCGTAAAGCTGATGGCGATCACCAGGTCATTGGCGCGCACGCTGCGCATCTGCTCGCGATAGCTGCCGCCGAGGCCCGAGACCAGGTGAATGCGCTTGTTGGTGTGTTGCAGGTTGTAGACCAGATAGTCGGCCACGGCGAACGAGCGGCGCACCCCGACCACGTAGATATTGTCGGCATTGACCACAAGATCCACGGCCTTTTCAAAGGCCTGGTCATCCAGTTCCTGGCCCAGGCGTTCGATGCCCGAAAGGGTGGCGTCGATGCACTCGCGGGCCAGGTCGCCGCCGCTGGCTTTCTGCGACTTGTTGGCGATCATGCTGCGAATGCGCTGCTGGTAGTTCTGTACCGGCGTGGCTTTGTGGGTATACGCCTCGCGGAACAGCGCCTGCATTTCACTGAATCCGCTGAAACCGAAACGCTGGGAAAACCGCACGATGGCCGACGGGTGCACTTCGCACTCGCGGGCGATGTCGCTGATGCGGTCGACCATGATCCGGTCGCTTTGCTGGCTCATGTAACTGGCGATGCGTTTGAGCTGGCGCGGAAGGCTTTCGTATTCAGTGGTGATGAGCTGCAGCAGACGCTCGGCATTGATCGGGGGGCTGGCAAGATCGCTCTCGGGCGTGCTCTCGGCGGTAGCCGGCTGATCGGTGCTGGACATAAATAATCCTTTTGGCTTGTTCTTATAGGGACGGTTACGTCTCGTCCCCTGACAATAGTTTGGCTGTGCGCAGTCTACAGGCTCGGCCCGGACAAAATCTTGGGCTTGCGCCAGCGGGATGCCTGCTGAAACGATGCACTGCGTCTGGAGCGCCCGCACTGAAGCTTATTGGAAAAAATATTCCACGTGAAAAATAATTGGAATATTTATTGATTGTTCGATCCGGCTCGTTTTAGTCTGCATCCACCAAGAGTGTCCGGCGCGGTCACCGCGTTGGGCACAGGCTGATAAAAATAACAGGAGCCAGCATGGGCCAGACTAGTTTTGCCAGTGGACGTCAATTGGATCTGATTTGCCTCGGGCGCCTCGGCGTCGACCTCTATGCGCAGCAAGTCGGGGCACGGCTGGAGGATGTGAGCAGCTTCGCCAAATACCTCGGCGGCTCGTCCGCCAACATCGCGTTCGGCACCGCCCGGCTGGGGCTCAGATCGGCGATGCTGAGCCGGACCGGCGACGATCATATGGGGCGTTTCCTGATCGAGTCGCTGGCCCGTGAAGGCTGCGATGTCAGCGGCATCAAGGTCGATCCGGAGCGACTGACCGCCATGGTGCTGCTGGGTCTCAAGGATCGGGAAACCTTTCCCCTGGTCTTCTACCGTGAGAATTGCGCCGACATGGCGCTGCGGGCCGAAGACATCAGCGAAGCCTTTATCGCCTCCAGCAAAGCCTTGCTGATCACCGGCACTCATTTCTCCACCGATGGCGTCTACAAGGCGAGCACCCAGGCGCTGGACTACGCCGAAAAGCACAACGTCAAACGGGTGCTGGACATCGACTACCGCCCGGTCCTGTGGGGACTCGCCGGCAAGGCGGACGGCGAAACCCGTTTCGTTGCCGATCAGAACGTCACTCAACATGTGCAACAAATCCTCCCGCGCTTCGACCTTGTGGTCGGGACGGAAGAAGAGTTTCTGCTGGCCGGCGGTTCCGAGGATTTGCTCACCGCCCTGCGCAATGTCCGGCGCTTGAGCGCAGCGACCTTGGTGGTCAAGCTCGGTCCGCAAGGTTGCACGGTGATCCACGGGGAGATTCCACAACGTCTTGAAGACGGCGCGATTTATCCCGGCGTGCGGGTCGAGGTGCTGAACGTACTGGGCGCCGGCGATGCGTTCATGTCGGGTTTCCTCAGCGGTTGGCTGGAGGATGCCAGCGACGAGCGTTGCTGCCAGTTGGCCAACGCCTGCGGTGGTCTGGTGGTGTCGCGCCATGCCTGCGCGCCGGCGATGCCGACCCGTGCCGAACTCGATTACCTCTTCAGCAGCCCGGTACCGATTACCCGGCCGGATCAGGACGTCACCCTGCAACGCCTGCATCAGGTCAGTGTGCCGCGCAAACAGTGGAAGCAACTGTTCATCTTTGCCTTCGACCATCGCGGACAACTGGTGGAACTGGCCCAGAAGGGCGGACGCGACCTCGGCGCCATCGGCGAACTCAAGCAACTGTTTATCAAGGCCGTGGAGCGGGTCGAAAACGATTTGCGCGAGCAGAGCATCGAAGCCGATGTCGGGCTGCTGGCGGATCAGCGTTTCGGTCAGGACTCGCTGAACGCCGCCACCGGTCGAGGCTGGTGGGTGGCGCGGCCTGTCGAGGTGCAGGGCTCGCGGCCGTTGGCCTTCGAGCACGGGCGCTCGATCGGCAGCAACCTGATCGCCTGGCCGCAGGAACAAATCATCAAATGCCTGGTGCAATTCCACCCGGATGACGAACCGATGCTGCGGCTGGAGCAGGAAGCGCAAATCAAGGCGTTGTATCAGGCATCGCAAGTCAGCGGTCACGAACTGCTGCTGGAAATCATCCCGCCCAAGGATCACCCCTCACCGCATCCCGACGTGTTGTATCGCGCGCTCAAACGTCTCTACAACCTCGGCATTTACCCGGCGTGGTGGAAGATCGAAGCGCAAAGCGCCAAGGAATGGCAACAGCTCGACGAACTGATCCAGGCGCGCGATCCCTATTGCCGAGGCGTGGTGCTGCTGGGCCTGAATGCCCCGGCATCCGCATTGGCCGAAGGCTTCCAGCAGGCCAGTCAGAGCCAGACCTGCCGCGGGTTCGCCGTGGGCCGGACGATTTTCCAGGAACCGAGCCGCGCCTGGCTGGCCGGCGAAATCGACGACGAGACGCTGATCCGTCAGGTACAGGGCACCTTCGTCGAACTGATCGATGCCTGGCGTACGGCCCGGGCCTGAGCCGCGGTTGAACATTCTAGAAATAACAATAAAAGGTGCAGCCATGCCCGCTATCCGAATTGGCATCAACCCGATTTCCTGGAGCAACGACGACCTGCCGTCCCTCGGCGGTGAAACGCCGCTGAGCACCGCCCTCAGCGAAGGCAAGGCCATCGGTTATGAAGGCTTCGAACTCAACGGCAAGTTTCCCAAGGACGCCAAAGGTGTTGGCGACGTGCTGCGTCCGTATGACCTGGCGCTGGTGTCCGGCTGGTATTCCAGTCGTCTGGCGCGGCGTTCGGTGGCCGAGGAAATCGATGCGATTGCCAGCCATGTCGAGCTGCTGGCGAAGAACGGCGCGAACGTGCTGGTTTACGGTGAGGTCGCCGATTCCATTCAGGGCCAACGAATTCCGCTGGTCGAGCGCCCGCGTTTTCATACCGAACAGGCGTGGCAACAATACGCCGACAAGCTGACCGAGCTGGCGCGCTTCACCCTGTCCCAGGGCGTGCGTCTGGCGTATCACCACCATATGGGTGCCTACGTCGAATCGCCGTCGGACATCGACACCCTGATGGCGTCGACCGGTAATGAAGTCGGGTTGCTGTTCGATTCGGGCCATTGCTACATGGGCGGCGGCAAACCCTTGCAGGTGCTGCGCAAACACCTGTCGCGCATCTGCCACGTGCATTTCAAGGACGTGCGCAAACCGGTGGTACAACTGGCGCGCAACAACCTGTGGAGCTTCCCCGACTGCATCATCAACGGCACCTTCACCGTGCCAGGGGATGGTGACATCGACTTCTCCGAGTTGCTGGACGTGCTGCTGGCGGCCGATTACCACGGTTGGCTGGTGGTCGAGGCCGAGCAGGATCCGGCAGTGGCGCCGAGTTATGTCTACGCGAAAAAAGGCTTCGACACCTTGCGTGCGTTGCTCGACGCGAGGACTGCACGATGAGCCTGCTGGTCAAAAGCAATGCCCGTGGCCGGACCATGGTCGAGCTGGCTGAAGGTGAGCTGCAATACGTCGGTTTCGCCGCCTATCGCTTGAGCCTGGGTGAAACCTTGCCTGTCGCAGCGGGCGACAAGGAGCTGTGCCTGGTGCTGCTCAGCGGCCGGGTCGGCATCCACGGCGAAGCGCCGGGGCAAGGCGCCTTCAACTGGGACAACCTCGGTGATCGCCAGTCGGTGTTCGAAGACAAATCCCCGTTCGCCGCGTACCTGCCACTCGGCAGTCAGGCGCAGGTGGTGGCATTGAGTGATGCGCAAGTGGCGGTTTGCGCCGCTCCCGGTTCGACCACCACGGGCCTCGGCCCGCGCCTGATCAGGCCTGAAACCATGAAGCGCAGCGTGCGCGGCAAGGGCGCCAACACCCGTTATGTCTGCGACATCCTGCCGGACAGCGAGCCGGCCCATTCGCTGCTGGTGGTGGAAGTGCGCACGCCGTCGGGACACTCGTCGAGCTATCCGCCGCACAAGCACGACACCGACGACCTGCCGCACCAGAGCTTTCTCGAAGAAACCTATTACCACCAGATCAACCCGCCCCAGGGCTTCGTGTTCCAGCGGGTCTACACCGACGACCGCAGCATCGATCAGGCCATGGCCGTGGAAAACAGCGACCTCGTGGTCGTGCCCAAGGGCTATCACCCGGTCAGCGTGCCGTATGGCTACGAGTCCTATTACTTGAACGTGATGGCCGGGCCGAAACGCGTCTGGCAGTTCCATAACGACCCGCAGCACAGCTGGCTGCTGGATCTCTGAATTCCAACTTTCGCACGGAGAACAAGAACAATGAGCGACGCCCCGGTCATAGGCCACTACATCGATGGTCAGGTGCAGGACAGCGGTAGCGAACGATTCAGCGATGTCTTCAATCCGGCCACCGGTGCCGTTCAGGCGCGAGTCGGGCTGGCCAGTCAGGAGACCGTGGACGCTGCTGTCGCTTCGGCGCTCAAGGCATTCCCGGCCTGGTCCGAGCAATCGTCCCTGCGCCGTTCGCGGGTGATGTTCAAGTTCAAGGAATTGCTCGATCGTCATCACGACGAACTGGCCGAAATCATCAGCCGCGAACACGGCAAGGTGTTTTCCGATGCCAAGGGCGAAGTCACCCGAGGCATTGAAATCGTCGAATACGCCTGCGGTGCGCCGAACCTGTTGAAGACCGAGTTCAGCGACAACATCGGCGGCGGCATCGACAACTGGAACCTGCGTCAGCCACTCGGCGTCTGCGCCGGGGTCACGCCGTTCAACTTCCCGGTGATGGTGCCGCTGTGGATGATTCCGCTGGCGCTGGTCACCGGCAACTGCTTCATCCTCAAACCGTCCGAGCGCGATCCGTCCGCCAGTTTGCTGATGGCTCGCCTGTTGACCGAAGCCGGTTTGCCGGACGGCGTGTTCAACGTGGTTCAGGGCGACAAGACGGCGGTCGACGCCTTGCTGCAGCACCCGGACATCGAGGCGATTTCGTTTGTCGGATCGACGCCGATTGCCGAGTACATCCACCAGCAGGCCACCGCGCGCGGCAAGCGGGTGCAGGCGCTGGGCGGCGCGAAGAATCACATGATCGTCATGCCCGACGCGGATCTGGATCAAGCCGCGGATGCCTTGGTCGGCGCCGCTTACGGATCGGCCGGTGAGCGCTGCATGGCGATTTCGATTGCGGTCGCGGTCGGCGAAGTCGGCGATCAACTGATCGCCAAACTGCTGCCGCGGATCGATCAGTTGAAAGTCGGCAACGGTCTGCAAGGCGACAACGACATGGGCCCGCTGGTCACCGCCGAACACAAGGCCAGGGTGGAGGGTTTTATCGATCAGGGCGTGGCTCAGGGTGCGCAGCTGATTGTCGACGGCCGGCACTTCAAGGTGCCGGGCGCCGAGGCGGGCTTTTTCGTCGGCGCGACGCTGTTCGATCACGTCACCACCGACATGAGCATTTATCAGCAGGAAATCTTCGGCCCGGTGCTGGGCGTCGTGCGCGTGCCGGATTTCGCCAGTGCCGTGGCGCTGATCAACGCACACGAATTCGGCAATGGCGTGTCGTGCTTCACCAGCGATGGCGGGATCGCCCGCGCCTTCGCCCGCAGCATCAAGGTCGGGATGGTCGGCATCAACGTGCCGATTCCGGTGCCCATGGCCTGGCATTCGTTCGGTGGCTGGAAGCGCTCGCTGTTCGGCGATCACCACGCCTACGGAGAAGAAGGCATTCGTTTCTACAGTCGCTACAAAAGCGTGATGCAGCGCTGGCCCGACAGCATTGCCAAGGGCCCGGAATTCAGCATGCCGACGGCCAAATAAATCATCTGCGCGGAGAACAACAAGAATGAGTACTCCCCTGCGTTTTGCCCTGAACCGAATGGTCGCTCCACGTTTGTCACTGCCGGCGTTCATCGAATTGGCGGTGACCCTCAAGGCCGACGCCATCGAGATCCGCAACGACCTCAAAGGCATCGAGATCGAGGACGGCACCGCACCCGAACACGTGCGTGAGTTGTGCGCGGCCCACGGCATCAGCGTGCTGTCGATCAACGCGTTGTATCCGTTTGACGTGTGGAATGACGAGCGCCGCGCGCAGGCCTTGAAGCTGGCTGGCTATGCCCGCGATTGTGGTGCGCGGGGGCTGGTGATGTGCCCGTTGAACGACCGCGCCGATCCGCGCAGCGTCGCCGAACGTGCGTCGGGCCTGCGCACCGCGTTGAGCGAGCTGGCGCCGATCCTGCGCGATCACGGCCTGCTGGGTTTCATCGAGCCGCTGGGTTTCAAAGCCTGCTCGCTGCGCCGCAAACGCACGGCGGTGGAGGCGATCAAGTCAGTCGGCGGGCTGGATGTGTTCCGTCTGGTGCACGACACCTTTCATCACCATTTGGCCGGTGAGCAGGAGTTCTTCCCCGAGCTGACCGGGCTGGTGCACATCTCCGGTGTCGAGGAAACCGGGGCGCCGCTGGCAACCCTTGGCGATGGCCACCGGGTGCTGGTGGGCGCGGACGACATTCTCGGCAACGCGGCACAAATCAACAGCCTGCTTGCTGGCGGCTACAGCGGCTATCTGTCGTTTGAACCCTTCGCTGATAGCGTCCATGGCCTGACGGATATCCAGACGGCGATCGGCGCGAGCATGGACCACCTGAGCAAATCCCTGAGCTGACAGTGCCCCTCGCAGGGATCGGATCTGAATTTGAAAGGTGCGGTTATGACCACAACAAGACTGACCATGGCCCAGGCCCTGGTGAAATTCCTCGACAACCAGTACATCGAGGTCGATGGCATTCAGAGCAAGTTCGTCGCCGGGATCTTTAGCATTTTCGGCCACGGCAACGTGCTGGGTCTGGGGCAGGCGCTGGAGCAGGACAGCGGTGACCTGATCGTCCATCAGGGCCGCAACGAACAAGGCATGGCCCATGCGGCGATCGGTTTCGCCAAGCAGCATCTGCGGCGCAAGATCTACGCCTGTACCTCGTCCGTGGGGCCGGGCGCGGCGAACATGCTGACCGCTGCCGCGACCGCGACCGCCAACCGGATTCCCTTGCTGCTGTTGCCGGGTGATGTCTATGCCTGCCGTCAACCGGACCCGGTGTTGCAACAGATCGAGCAGTTCCACGACCTGAGCATCAGCACCAACGATGCGTTCAAGGCCGTGAGCAAATACTGGGATCGCATCAACCGTCCCGAACAATTGATGACCGCAGCAATCCACGCCATGCGTGTGCTCACGGATCCCGCCGAAACCGGCGCCGTGACCCTGGCCCTGCCGCAGGACGTGCAGGCCGAGGCCTACGACTATCCCGATTACTTTCTGCAAAAACGCGTGCACCGCATCGAGCGTCGTCCGGCCACTGATGCGATGCTTGGCGATGCCGTGGCACTGTTCAAAGGCAAGCGCAAACCGCTGATCATCTGTGGTGGCGGCGTCAAATACTCGGGCGCCAATGCGGCGTTGCAGGCGTTTGCCGAGCGCTTCGATATTCCTTTCGCCGAAACCCAGGCCGGCAAAAGCGCGCTGGTGTCCAGCCATCCGCTGAACGTCGGCGGCATTGGCGAAACCGGTTGCCTGGCGGCAAACCTGCTGGCCAGGGAAGCGGATCTGATCATCGGGGTCGGCACCCGCTACAGCGATTTCACCACCGCGTCGAAATCCTTGTTCCAGCACCCTGACGTGCGATTTCTCAACCTCAACATCAGCCCGTGCGATGCCCTGAAACTCGACGGCGTGCAACTGCTGGCGGATGCCCGGACAGGTTTGTCGGCGCTGGCCGAAGCGCTGGGCGACTACCGTTCCGGCTGGGGCGATCAACCCCGTCAGGCCCGGGCGCAACTGGATGAGGAAGTGAATCGCCTGTATCAGATGGACTATCAGGCCCGGGAATTCGTCCCGGAAATCAACGACCACCTCGATCCGGCGGTGTTGCGCGAATTCATCGAGCTGACCGGTTCCTGCCTGACCCAGAGCCGCGTGCTCGGCGTACTCAATGAAACCCTCGCCGATGACGCGGTGATCGTCGCCGCCGCCGGCAGCCTGCCCGGCGATTTGCAGCGCAGCTGGCGCAGCAAGGGCACTAACACGTATCACGTCGAATACGGATATTCGTGCATGGGCTATGAGGTGAACGCGGCGCTGGGCGTGAAGCTCGCCGAGCCTGAGCGCGAGGTTTATGCGCTGGTGGGCGACGGCTCTTACATGATGCTGCACTCGGAGCTCGCCACCTCGATCCAGGAGCGGCGCAAGATCAACGTGGTGCTGTTCGACAACATGACCTTCGGTTGCATCAACAACCTGCAGATGGGCAACGGCATGGACAGCTTTGCCACCGAGTTCCGTTACCGCAACCCGCAGAGCGGCAAGCTCGACGGTGCTCTCGTGCCGGTGGATTTCGCCATGAGCGCGGCGGCCTACGGCTGCAAGACCTACAAGGTGAATACCGTTGAAGAACTGCAGGCGGCGCTGGCCGATGCGCGCTTGCAGACGGTCTCGACCCTGATCGACATCAAGGTTCTGCCCAAGACCATGATTCACGGTTATCTGTCGTGGTGGCGGGTCGGCGTGGCGCAAGTCTCCACCAGCGCCCGCACCGACGCGGTAGCCAAAACCCTGAACGAACGACTGGCCAAGGCCCGTCAGTACTGATTGCCCTGAATCGAACAACCACAAGGAGTCCTTTCATGTCATTGCTTTCCCAAGCGTTGCGGCTAGGCGTCATCGGCACCGGGGCCATCGGCCAGGACCACATCCGTCGTTGCAGCCAGACCTTGCTCAACAGCCAGGTCGTGGCGGTCACCGACATCAATCTGCAGCAGGCGGCCAAGGTCGTCGCTGACCTGAAGCTGACCGCCGAGGTTTATCCCGACGGCCATGCGCTGATCCAGGCGCCGGACGTCGAGGCGATCCTCGTCACCTCCTGGGGCCCGAGCCACGAAGAGTTCGTGCTGGCCGCGATTGCGGCGGGCAAACCGGTGTTCTGCGAGAAACCACTGGCGGTCACCGCCGAAGGCTGCCGCAAGATCGTCGAGGCCGAAGTCGCCCACGGCAAACGGCTGGTGCAGGTCGGTTTCATGCGTCCGTACGATGAAGGTTATCGCGCGTTGAAGTCGGTGATCGACAGCGGCCAGATCGGCGAACCGTTGATGCTGCATTGCGCGCACCGCAACCCGAGCGTGGGTGAAAACTACAAGACCGACATGGCGATCACCGACACGTTGATCCATGAGCTGGACGTACTGCGCTGGTTGCTCGATGACGATTACGTCTCGGTGCAGGTGGTGTTCCCGCGCAAGAGCAGCAAAGCCCTCGCGCATTTGAAAGATCCGCAGATCGTGCTGCTGGAAACCGCCAAGGGCACGCGTATCGACGTGGAAGTCTTCGTCAATTGCCAGTACGGCTACGACATCCAGTGCGAAGTGGTGGGGGAGACCGGCATCGCCAAATTGCCGGAGCCGTCCCAGGTTCAATTGCGCAGCGGGGCCAAGCTGTCCAACGCGATTCTGATGGACTGGAAGGATCGCTTCATCGCGGCCTATGACGTCGAGTTGCAGGCGTTCATCGATGGCGTGCGGGCGGGGCAGGTGGGTGGACCGTCGGCGTGGGATGGCTTCGCCGCCGCGGTTGCCGCCGATGCGTGCATCGAAGCGCAGAACAGCGGGGCGATCGTCAACGTTGCACTGCCGGACCGTCCCCATTTCTACAGCTGACGCAAATCCCTGTGGGAGCGAGCTTGCTCGCGATTGCGGTCTGTCAGGGCACATCAATGTGGAATGTGCCGCCGCCATCGCGGGCAAGCCCGCTCCCACAGGGTCCGCGTTTTATTCAGGGAAATACTTGTATGCGCATCGGACTTGTCGGTTACGGCCATGGCGGCCGGTTTTTTCATGCTCCGCTGATCAGCAGTCTGCCGGCGGCGACGTTCGTCGGCGTGGTCACCCGTTCAGCGGAGCGCCGACAGTTGCTGGCGGCGGAGCATCCGGGTGTGCCGGCCTTCGACAGCATCGGCCAGTTGGTGGAAGCCGGGATTGATGTGCTGGTGGTATCGACGCCCCTCAAGGGCCGGCCGGCACTGGTGCTCGACGGCATCGAACACGGCGTGGCGGTGGTCAGCGACAAGCCGTTCGCCGCCGACTGGCAGCAGGCGCAAACCCTGATCACCATGGCCGAGCGCCAGAATGTACCGCTCAGCGTCTATCAGAACCGGCGCTGGGATTCGGACTTTTTAACCGTGCGCAAACTCATCGAATCCGGCGCGTTGGGCCAGGTCAGCCGGTTCGAGTCGCGTATCGAGCGTTACTCGCCGTCGTCGGTTCACAACGGCAGCGGCGGTGGTTTCCTGCGCGACCTTGGCAGTCATCTGGTCGATCAGGCGCTGTTGCTGTTCGGTCCGGTGACACGGGTCTACGCGGAACTGGACTACCTGGAAAAAGACCAGGCCTTCGATCACGGCTTCTTCATGTCCCTGACCCACGTCGACGGCGTGACCTCGCATCTGGGTGGCAGTTGCCTGCAAAACAGCCCTGGCCCGCGCTTTCGGGTGAGCGGCACGCTGGGCTGTTACAGCGTCGAGGGTCTGGACGGGCAAGAGGCCCAGGCACTGGCCGGGCTCTCGCCGAAAACCGAAGGCGAGCGCTGGGGCGTCGAAGAGCACCGCCGTTGGGGCTGGTTCGAACACGGAGACGAGCGTGAGCGGGTTCCGTCTGAGCGCGGCTGCTGGAGTCAGTTCTATTTGCAGCTACAAATCGCGTTGCAAAACGGTGGCCCACTGCCCGTGGACGCCCGTGATGCACTGGCGACAACCCGCGTGCTAGACGCTGCGCGCCTGAGTTTCAAACGTCGTCAGGTAGTGGAACTGAGTGAGTTTGCAAGCCATGGAATAAAATCATAATAAAATTCTAAAACAGGTTGATATGGAAAATATTTTCCAATAAAGTCGATTCCAGATTCACTGTCTCGGGATACGTTCCAACGCTTCGACTGCTTGTCCGCTTACTGAAATCGTCATGCCTCATCCATAAAACCAACAAGAATGTGGAGAAAGACTTTTCATGAAGACCAAGACCCGTTTTGCCTCACTGGCCTTGTCCCTGATGTTCGCCAGCGGCGCTGCGCTGGCCGATATGAAGATCGGCGTCAGCATGTCCCAGTTCGATGACACCTGGCTGACCTACCTGCGCGAATCCATGGACAAGAAAGCCAAGTTCTATCCCGACGGCGTCAAGCTGCAGTTCGAAGACGCCCGCAGCGATGTGGTCAAGCAACTGAGCCAGGTCGAGAGCTTCATCAGCCAGAAAGTCGACGCCATCGTGGTCAATCCGGTGGATACCGCCGCCACCAAAAAGATTACTGAAGCGGCAGTGAAGGCCGGCATTCCGCTGGTCTACGTCAACCGCCGCCCCGATGACCTGAACCTGCCCAAAGGCGTGGTAACCGTTGCTTCCAACGACCTGGAGGCCGGCGAGATGCAGATGCAGTACCTGGCCGACAAGATGGGCGGCAAGGGCGATATCGTGATTCTGCTGGGGGACCTGGCGAACAACTCCACCACCAACCGCACCAAGGGCGTTAAAGAGGTGCTGGCCAAATACCCGGACATCAAGGTCGAGCAGGAGCAGAGCGGCGTATGGCTACGGGACAAGGGCATGACCCTGGTCAACGACTGGCTGACCCAGGGCCGCAAGTTCGACGCGGTGGTCTCCAACAATGACGAAATGGCCATCGGTGCCGCCATGGCCCTGCAACAGGCCGGCGTCGCCAAAGGCAGCGTGCTGATTGCGGGAGTCGACGGTACGCCGGACGGCTTGAACGCCGTGAAGAAGGGTTCGCTGGCCGCTTCCGTGTTCCAGGACGCCAAGGGTCAGGCCGACGGCTCCATCGATACCGCGGTGAGAATGGCGAAGAATGAGCCGGTCGAGCCGGCGGTCTGGGTGCCATTCCGCCTGATCACGCCGCAAAACGTTGACCAGTTCAAATAGTCCGTCCGTTCAATAACAACAATAAGCCCGCAAGGTGGCGATCGCGACCTTGCTGATGGAGTACCTGATCATGTTCGCTTCAGCGACTGCTTCGAGCACCCCTTTGACGGGGAGCCCGCCCACTGCAATACCTGTCGAAGAGCCGTACCTGCTGGAGATCCTCAACGTCAGCAAGGGTTTCCCCGGTGTGGTGGCGTTGTCCGATGTGCAACTGCGGGTACGCCCCGGTTCCGTGCTGGCGCTCATGGGCGAGAATGGCGCGGGCAAATCCACCCTGATGAAAATCATCGCCGGCATCTACCAGCCAGACGCCGGCGAGCTGCGCCTGCGGGGCAAACCGGTGGTGTTCGAAACGCCACTGGCAGCGCTTCAGGCCGGGATCGCGATGATCCACCAGGAACTCAACCTGATGCCGCACATGAGCATCGCCGAAAACATCTGGATCGGTCGCGAGCAGCTCAACGGCTTTCACATGATCGACCATCGGGAAATGCACCGCTGCACGGCGAAACTGCTGGAGCGCCTGCGGATCAACCTTGATCCCGAAGAGCAGGTCGGCAATCTGAGTATCGCCGAGCGGCAGATGGTCGAGATCGCCAAAGCCGTGTCTTACGACTCCGACATCCTGATCATGGACGAACCGACATCGGCCATCACCGACAAGGAAGTCGCCCATCTGTTCTCGATCATTGCCGACCTGAAAAACCAGGGCAAAGGCATCATCTACATCACCCACAAAATGAACGAAGTGTTCGCGATTGCCGATGAAGTGGCGGTGTTCCGCGACGGCGCCTACATCGGCCTGCAGCGGGCCGATTCCATGGACAGCGACAGCCTGATCTCGATGATGGTCGGTCGCGAATTGAGCCAGTTGTTTCCGGTGCGCGAAAAGCCGATCGGCGATCTGTTGCTGTCGGTGCGCGACCTCAAGCTCGATGGCATTTTCAAGGGCGTCTCCTTCGACCTGCATGCCGGGGAAATCCTCGGCATCGCCGGTTTGATGGGCTCCGGCCGGACCAACGTGGCCGAAGCGATCTTCGGCATCACGCCCAGCGACGGTGGCGAGATCCGTCTCGATGGCGAAGTGGTGCGCATCAGCGATCCGCACATGGCGATCGAGAAGGGCTTCGCGCTGTTGACCGAGGATCGCAAACTCAGCGGTCTGTTCCCGTGCCTCTCGGTGCTGGAAAACATGGAAATGGCCGTCCTGCCGCACTACGCCGGCCACGGGTTCATCCAGCAAAAAGCCTTGCGCGCCTTGTGCGAAGACATGTGCAAGAAGCTGCGGGTGAAAACCCCGTCGCTGGAGCAATGCATCGACACACTGTCGGGTGGCAATCAGCAGAAGGCCTTGCTGGCCCGCTGGCTGATGACCAACCCGCGCATCCTGATTCTCGACGAGCCGACCCGTGGCATCGATGTAGGCGCCAAGGCCGAGATCTACCGGCTCATCGCCTACCTCGCCAGCGAAGGCATGGCGGTGATCATGATTTCTTCGGAACTGCCGGAAGTGCTCGGCATGAGTGACCGGGTGATGGTCATGCACGAGGGCGACCTGATGGGCACCCTCGACCGCAGCGAGGCGACTCAGGAGCGGGTGATGCAACTGGCCTCGGGCCTGTCCTCGGTTCATTAATGGATACCGCTGGTGGCCGAGGCCGCCGTCGATGATGCGATAGAAAGGTGAGTGGTTATGAACGCGATACTGGAAAACAAACCGGCCACGGCACCGGTCAAGAGTCGCCGGCGCTTTCCGACGGAGCTGAGCATTTTCCTGGTGCTGATCGGCATCGGCCTGGTGTTCGAACTGTTCGGCTGGATCGTGCGCGACCAGAGCTTCCTGATGAACTCCCAGCGGCTGGTGTTGATGATCCTGCAAGTGTCGATCATCGGCCTGCTGGCGATTGGCGTGACCCAGGTGATCATCACCACCGGTATCGACCTGTCGTCGGGCTCGGTGCTCGCGTTGTCGGCGATGATCGCGGCCAGTCTGGCGCAGACCTCGGATTTCGCCCGGGCGGTGTTCCCGTCACTGACCGATTTGCCGGTCTGGATTCCGGTGATTGCCGGGCTCGGTGTCGGGCTGCTGGCGGGGGCGATCAACGGCAGCATCATCGCCATCACCGGGATTCCGCCGTTCATTGCCACACTGGGCATGATGGTTTCGGCCCGTGGCCTGGCGCGTTACTACACCGAAGGCCAGCCAGTGAGCATGCTCTCGGACTCCTACACGGCCATCGGCCACGGCGCGATGCCGGTGATCATTTTTCTGGTGGTGGCGGTGATCTTCCACATCGCGCTGCGCTACACCAAGTACGGCAAATACACCTACGCCATCGGCGGCAACATGCAGGCGGCGCGCACCTCAGGCATCAACGTCAAACGCCATCTGGTCATCGTCTACAGCATCGCCGGACTGCTGGCGGGGCTGGCCGGCGTAGTGGCTTCGGCCCGCGCCGCTACCGGGCAGGCCGGGATGGGCATGTCCTATGAGCTGGACGCGATTGCCGCGGCAGTTATCGGTGGTACCAGTCTGGCGGGTGGAGTGGGGCGCATCACCGGCACGGTAATTGGCGCTTTGATCCTTGGGGTGATGGCCAGCGGGTTCACGTTTGTCGGGGTCGATGCTTACATACAGGACATTATCAAAGGACTAATCATCGTGGTCGCGGTGGTGATCGACCAGTACCGCAACAAGCGCAAGCTCAAGCGCTGAAATTAATCGTCCTGGCCTGCCAAGGCGGGATCAGCGTCATATACAAAAGCCGATCGGAGAGATCGGCTTTTTTATGCCTGCGAAAACTGGCTAAGTGGTTCAGGGTTTCTTTTCTTCCATCCCATCCTTTGAGCCACTGGATGTTTGCGCATCCTTCTCTGTCTCGTGGGACTCTGCACCGGAGTTCGACCCCGAGGCTTCTTCACCCTTTTTGTCGGCCTTGTCTTCTTTGGATTCGGTGCCTCCCTGATTGACTCCGGGAATGCCGGTAGGGGGGACGCTGCTTCCCGCCATCGCCAGCGGTGCGGTGGCGGATAAAAGACTTCCAAGCATGAGGGCTGCAATGGTTCTGTTCATCGTAGGGCTTCCGCGTCGGGTGGATGTATCTTGGAAAATCAGAGGCGAAGCAAAGTGCCGGGCGGCTGACGGGCGGGAGAGGTGGGAGACGGGTGGCGGTGGAGCTGCGCATCTTTATGGCCATCCTTCGGCCGAGCTTGGCTGAAAAAAGGCGGCAAATTGCTGGCCCCCGAATGTTTCAAGTCCCGGCAAACTCGCCTTTTTTCAAAAGGTTAGGTGGGCTATATGCGGACGATTGTCATCACTGTAGCAACGCTTTCCCTCGCTCTGCTCGCGGTGGAGGCCCAGGCCAGGGAACTGAGCAAGAGCCATCGTTTTGCGTGTACCTGGGGTTCGGACATCGCCGCCGGTGCGCAACAGTCGAAGCTGTCAGGGATTTCCCTGTATGGCGCGCGCAAGCGCCTGCAGGCGCGCAAGTTCCAGCAACCGTGGATGCGCATGACCGCCATGGGCATCACTGAGCAGACCTACGACAGCGCGTCGCGGCTGAAGCCGGCGGCCGTCAAGCAGACGTACTACGAACAGTGCGTTCGGCATGAGCTTGCACAGCGTTGAACGCAAAAGCCCGACCTGAATAGGTCGGGCTTGTTCATGTCCGGTGCAATGACAGCGTCACTTGTCACTTTCGCAATTGACCATCCACGACACGCCAAAACGATCCACCAGCATGCCGAAACGCGCGGCCCAGAAGGTGGCTTCCAGCGGCATGTCGACGCGACCATCCTTGGCCAGGGCATTAAACACCCGTTCGGCCTCGGCGATGCTGTCGACATTCAGGGAAATCGAGCAACCGCTCATGCCTTGGGTGGGGCGGTCGGGTGTGGTGTCCGAAGCCATGAGCATCTGATCCCCGACTTTCAGGCAGGTGTGGATGATCAGGTTGTGGTGCTCTTTGGGGACATGTTCGGCGGCTGGCGTTTCGCCGAAGGTCATCATCGCTTCGAGCTTGCCTTGCAGGCATTGCTCGTAAAACGTGAAGGCTTCGCGGCAGTCGCCGTTGAAGATCAGGTACGGGTTGATTTTCATGGGGGTGCTCCCGAATAGGCAGTGGAACGCAGCGCGGCCGGGTGTGCCGAAGCAGCGTCATGGATTGACTCTATCCAGCAAAACGTTAGAACGCCGGATTGCCAACCGATGCTGCAAGAGTTTCCTTTCGGGGTGACCGATGGTCTGCGGGGAAGAGGCGTCAGGAATCGCGCGGGTTCTTCTGTACCGCAGCGCCCGCCACTCGGGCGGCAGGTCGGGTTTGCATCAGCGCATCGATCGCCTTGCGATAGTTCTGTCCGCCCAGCGCCATGCTGTTGTTGTGCGTTGCGCCGGGCACCAGCAGCAGGCGTTTCGGTTGCCGGGCGGCGGCGAACAGTTGCTCGCTGAAGCGCGACGGCACGAAGGCGTCGGCCAGGCCGTGTACCACCAGCAACGGCATGTGGATCTCGGCGATCTTGTCGATGGAATCGAATTTCTGCGACAGCAACCAGCGGACTGGAAGGGAGGTGTTGGCCACGGCTGCCGCAACATCCGCCAATGAAGTGAAGGTGGATTCGATAACCAGTCCGCGAACCGGCAGTGGGGTGTGGTTTCTGGTGGCGTCGCGACCGAGTTCGGCAGCCAGATCGATGGCGACCGCGCCACCCAATGAATGCCCGTAGATCAGGCGTTTGTTCGGATCGGGTTGCAACAGCTGGAAGCGTTCCCAGGCTACCCGGGCATCTTCGTACACCGTGCTTTCCGACGGCAGATCGCCACGGCTCTGGCCGAAACCGCGATAGTCGATGGCCAATACCGAATAACCTGCCGCGCGCAATTGTTCGATACGAAACAGTTGCCCGGTGAGGTTCCAGCGCACGCCATGCAGATAAAGGATGGCCGGAGCATTGGCGCGCTCCGCCGGCCACCACCAGGCGTGAATGTTTTGCCCGGCCTTGAAGCTCTTCGGTTGCAGATCGAGTTCCTGCACGCTGCCGGGCAATCCGTGATACCAGCCGGCGGTGCCCGGTTCGATGCGGAACAACAGCTTGCGTTCGGTGTGTTCCAGCACGGCACAACTCGCCGGCACGCCGATGATCAGGGCGGCCATGCAGGCGAACGCCAGACGGCGGCGTCGAAGTCGGGTCATGAAGGCAAGGAACATTAAACGTTTCACCACAGCGTGGACAAAGAACGCTTTTTACCAGATGCCTCGGCCCGCGCGTGACATTTTCGACCACCGCACCCCTGCAACGATTACAAAATGCTGCAACGACTCAGTCGATCTTCAGCACGATCTTGCCGATGTGGTCGCCCGCTTCCATGTGCGCATGGGCCTTGGCTGCGTCGGTGAGCGGATAGACCTTGTCGATCATCGGCAGGCAGCGCCCGGCGGCGAGCACCGGCCAGACGTGTTCGCGCAGTTGATCGGCGATGGCGGCTTTTTCCGCCGAGGTACGGGCGCGAAGCAGGGAGCCGGTAACCACCGCACGTTTGCCGAGGATCGCCAGCAGATCGATGTCATTGGCCCGCGCGCCACCGAGGAAACCGAGCATCACCAACCGCCCATCCATCCCCAAGGCGCTGATGTTCCCGTTGAGGTACGAGCCGCCCATGATGTCGAGGATCACATTGACGCCCTGGCCGGCGGTTTTTTCAGCGATGACAGCGGCGAAATCCTGTTCCCGGTAGTTGATCGCTTCGCCGCCCAGATTGTGGATCGCTGCGCATTTATCGGCGCTTCCGGCGGTGGCAAAGGCCTCGATGCCAAACTCGCGGCACAGCATCAACGCGGTGGTGCCGATGCCGCTGGTGCCGCCGTGGATCAAGGCGCGCTGGCCACGGCTGGCGCCGCCGAGGCCGAACAGATTGGCCCACACCGTGAAAAAGGTTTCCGGAATTGCAGCTGCCTGAATCCAGTCCAGCCCATCGGGAATCGGCAGGGCCTGGCCGGCCGGGACCGTGCAGTATTCGGCGTAACCTCCGCCATTGGTCAGCGCGCAGACCCGGTCACCGACCGCGAATGTGCTGACGCCGTTGCCAATCGCCACGACTTCGCCGGCTACTTCAAGGCCAGGAATCGGGTTCATGCCGGGCTTCATCGGGTATTTGCCGGCGCGTTGCAGGGCGTCGGGGCGATTGATGCCGGCGGCATACACGCGGATCAGTATTTCGCCTTCTGCGGCGACCGGCAGCGGGACGCGCCGGGATTGCAGAACCTCGGACCCGCCCGGTTCGGTGATTTCGATTCGGGTCATTTCAGGGGGCAACGTCATTTTCGATTCCTCTTGAAAAAGTGATCAGTAGATGGGAACGCAGTCAGGGCGCAATGATTCCCCTCATTGGGCGCAGCAGCGTTGTTCGACGGAGGAGGGCAGCAGTTTCATGGCGTGCTCAAGTATCAGCGCGATCACGATGGCACCGCCGGCAATCACGAAGAGCAGCACATGTTGTCCGCCCGTGGCGTTGAACAGCGCCGAATAAGCGAATCCGGCCAGCGCCTGAAACGTGGCGAACGACACCGTGGCGCGGCTCCACGCCACCTGTTGGCGATGATGATCCGGCACCAGCTCATGCACCCGGGCCAATGCCAGCGGAACGATGCCCGGTGGAAAGGAACCGAGGATCACCGCCAGCAGCGCCAACGCCAGGAACGAATGCGAAACCGCCAGCAAACCCAGGGTGACGGCCTGCACCACCAGCACCAGACGAATGCCGGTCCGTGCGCCGAGATGATCGGCGAGAAAGCCATAACTCACCGGGCCGACGATGGCGCCCAGACCGTACATGACCCAGATCAGCGCGCCGACATGCGCCCCGGCGCCCAAGCCGCGGGCGACGTAATCCACCAGAAAGACCATGGCCGGCACCAGCCCGGCGGCCATGAACGCGTACTGGGCAAACAGCAGATAAACAGCAGGCGGTGTCGGCTCGACCGGATCCACTTCAGCGGTGGTGGTGATTGCATGGGGCTGCTCCGAGGGCCAGCCGAACCAGCTCAATGCCGTCAGTGCTAGCGACAAAACGCCCAATCCCAGCCACGTCGCTTGCAGGCCAAGGCTCAACAGCAGCGGAACAATCGTGCCCGATCCGGCGATGCCCAGACCGATGCCGAGGAAAATCGCCCCGCTGGCCAGGCCCTTGCGCGCGGCCGGTACATGGGGCAGCACGGTCGCGGCCACCAGCACCATGATCGCGCCGCCCGCGATCCCGGACAGCAGGCGCCAGCCGAAATACCAGCTCACCGACACGGGATACGCACAGGCAAAAAACGCCACGGTCACCGCCAGCATCATCAGTCGCAAGGCATTTCTCTGGGTGAGCCGGCGTGCCAGCGGTCGGCCGAGGAGAGCGCCGACCAGGTAGCCGACCAGGTTGGCCGCACCCAGATAGACCACATCATGGGCGGAAAACCATTGGGCCTGAATCAGCGAAGGGATCAGCGGCGTGTAGGCGAAACGCGCCAGACCGATGCTGACCAGGCTGGCGCAAAGTCCGGCGAAGATCGCCAGCCAGACACTTGTGTCCGGACGTTCGGGCGAAGCAGTTGAAGTGTGCATGACGGCAATCCTTTGAAAGGTTTATGGCGCCCAGAATATCGGCTATCGTTGCTGCGTTAATGCAGCGAGTTTGCGTGATAGTGATGCGTTTATGCATCAATGGAGAACGATATGAACTGGGATGATGCACGGGTGTTTCTTGCGGTCTGTCGCGAGTCGACATTGCGCGGTGCCGCGCGCGTGCTGGGCGTGGATCAGGCGACAGTAGGGCGACGCATCACGGCGCTGGAAAAGTCGCTGGGCGCGACCTTGTTTCTGCGCACCTCCGAGGGCTATGCACTGACGGCCGTCGGCGAAGCGGCGCTCAAGTCGGTAGAAAAAATGGAGCATTCGGCGCTGGAGCTGGAACGGCGTATCCAAGGCCTGGACGATCGCCTGACCGGCAGTGTGCGGGTCAGCACCACCGATTCGCTGGCCATCGATTTCCTGATCCCGGCCATTGCGCAGTTGCACGAACGGCATCCGGACGTGCGCGTGCAACTGGACGCCTCCACGCAGATCCTCAGCCTGGCCAAGCGTGAAGCGGACATCGCCGTGCGCAACACCCGCCCGGACAATCCGGACCTGATCGCCCGGCGCATCGCGCGTTGGCCGGTGGGGCTGTTTGCCTCGCAGGCCTACGTCGACAGCCATGGCGTGCCGACGCCGGGCAGTACGTTCGAAGGCCATGACCTGGTGGTGTACCAGCCGTATCTGCAAGGCAACAAGGACCTGACCCTGGTGACTGAACCCGTGACTCGCGGCCGGATCGTCGCCGGTCTGAGCTCCAGCCTGCTGGTACGCCGCTCGATTGCCGCCGGGCTGGGTGTAGGAGAAATCCCGGTCTACATGGGCGAGCGCGACGGTCTGGTC
This sequence comes from Pseudomonas sp. 9.2(2024), assembly GCF_039695385.1. NCBI lineage: Bacteria > Pseudomonadati > Pseudomonadota > Gammaproteobacteria > Pseudomonadales > Pseudomonadaceae > Pseudomonas > Pseudomonas sp. 9.2(2024). Next base: position 2,487,677 of record NZ_CP155585.1, read on the forward strand.
AGGCTGTGGCCGGAGCGTACGCGGCCGTTGCCTTATGAAGTGTGGCTGGTGACCCACGCGGATCTGCGCCATACCGCGCGGGTCAGGGCGGTGATCGAGCAGATTGTCGAAGCGTTTGCGCTGGAGAATGAGTAGTCCTTGATGCCGTGTAGGACGGCTACATCAGCTGACGATCTTGCCTACAACAGCGCCAGAATCCGCTGGCTTGTGAGTTTTTTGGCCGGGCCCTATCGTTTCTCACACCCGGAGTGAGCAGGTGAAACGCTCCGAGGGATCAATCCAGGGAAGTGTTGATAAACGTCAGAGGTGTGGAATTGATTGCAAGGGAATTCAGCCAATTTCAAGCAAGCGACATGGCCGGGCAAACGGATAGTAGTGAGTGTATGAACTACATAACGCGAGACGAATTCAGCGCCAGGATCGAAGTCATCGAGACTAGAATCGATGCACGGATCGAGTCCATGTCCGCCAAGATCGATGGCTTTCTGACCCAACAGGCTGAGCGGGATCAGGCACGGTTGGAGCTCGAAAAAAGTCAGGAGCAGGGCCGGCTGGAGCAAAAACGCTCTATGGAGGAGGCACGGTTCGAGTGGGAGCGATCTCAGGAGGCGGCTCGGGTGGAGCGTGAGCGGTCCCAAGACGCGGCGCGTCTGGAGCAGAAACGAGAGCAGGAGGCAGCACGGCGGGAGTGGGAGAAGTCTCAGGAAAAGTCGCGCCTTGAGCGGGAAGAGGCCCAGGAGAAAGTGCGCCTTGAGCGGGAAGAGGCCCAGGAGAAAGTGCGCCTTGAGCGGGAGCAGGCTCAGGAAAGAATCCAGCTGGCGCACGAGAAGAATCTCGAAAACCTGCGGCAGGAGCGCTTGAAGGCTCGGCTGGGGCATGAAAAGGTCTTGGAGACGGCCCGACAGGAGCGGGAGACCGCCCGGGTCGAGCGAGAGAAAGTCTACGAAAAGGTCAGACTGGAACAAGAAAAGGCTCATCTGGAGCGCGACCAGCGTTACGCGATCGTCTCGGCTCGCATTGACAGGTCTCTGGAGCGAATTGACGAAGCCGTCAGGCAGGTCTCGACGATCAAGGCGAATTACTGGGCGGCAACAGCCGTACATTTTCTCGGGATGGTTGCCATACTCGCGGGTTCTTACTACGCCAATCAGGCAAACGTGCTCGTCACGATGCAGACCACCCTGGCCATGATTCAATCGGTGAAAGAGGCTGGAAACCCTGCGCCGGCAGTGCTGATGAGCTTGCCAGCAGAATGAAAAACGGCCTTCAACGAAGGCCGTTTTTTCGAGCGATGAAAACCACGGGCTTATGGCATTTCCGGCAGTTCCTGCGGGCGCAGGTCAAACACCAAGACTTCGGCATCCTGACCATTGCTCAGGGTCAGTGCCTGTTCTTCACGAACCCGCACGCCGTCGCCTTCCTTCAACTGCACGCCGTTCAGTTCAACACTACCGCGAGCGACGTGCACATAGGCATAGCGGTTGGCAGGCAGCTTGAGGGTGGCGCTTTCCTCGCCATCGAACAGCCCGGCATACACCCGTGCATCCTGGCGCACTTTCAGCGAGCCGTGGCTGCCTTCGGGCGAAATGATCAGTTGCAGGCGACCGCGTTTTTTCTGTTCGCTGAAGTGCTCTTGCTGGTAACGCGGTTTCGCGCCGCTGACGTCCGGTACGATCCAGATCTGCAGGAAGTGCACAGGCTTGGTCGCCGAATGGTTGAACTCACTGTGGGCCACGCCGCTGCCGGCGCTCATCAGTTGCACATCGCCGGGGCGGATTACCGAACCGGTGCCGAGGGTGTCCTTGTGTTCCAGCGCACCTTCGAGCACATAGGAGAAAATCTCCATGTCACGGTGCGGGTGCTGGCCGAAGCCCTTGCCGGCGGCAACGCGGTCATCGTTGATTACCAGCAGGTCGGAGAAACCCTGTTCACGCGGGTCACGGTAGCTGGCGAAAGAAAAGGTGTGGAACGACTTCAACCAGCCATGATTGGCCAGACCACGGTCGGAAGCTTTACGAAGGGTCAGCATGATGAAATCTCCTTTCAGGACGTTGATTCGTCCGAGTGAGGAGAAGGTTACTGGTTACCCCGCGATGCAATAAGTAGATGAAAATTGAAATACTGTCCCGTATGAGTTGACAGTTGTGAGTACTGGATCACGCATTCTTTTCCAACGTTTCCACCGTATCTGGCCATAATGCGCAGACTTATGATTCCACATGGATTTTGGTGATACCCCCATGAAGACCGTGGCAATGGTGCTGTTTCCGGATTTTCTGCTGCTCGACATGGCTGGGCCGCTGGAAGTCTTTTCGGTTGCCAACCGCTACCTGAAACCGCAAGACCACTATCACCTGACCACCCTGGGCACCGAGCGCGGGCCGTTGCGTGCGTCCAATGGCGTGCTCGTGCACACCGATCGGCACATCGACGAAGCCGATGAGCGCTACGACTTGCTGCTGGTGCCGGGCGGCCCTGGCGCCTACAACGAAAAACACCCGCCGTTGCTCGCCTGGCTGCAAGGCGCGGTGACGCGTGCGGGGCAATACGGCTCGATCTGTACCGGCGCCTTCGTGCTGGGTCACGCCGGATTGCTCGACGGCTATCGTGTGACCACCCACTGGAATTACACCGAACGCCTGATCAAGGGCTTTCCGAAGGCAAACGTCGCGACCGACCAGATTTTTATTGAGGATCGCAACCTGATCACCTCCGGGGGCGTCACGGCCGGGATCGATATGGCGTTGGCGGTGGTCGCCCGCGATCATGGCAAAAAGATTGCCCAGGACGTGGCCAAAGTGCTGCTAGTGGTGATGAAACGTCAGGGCGGGCAAGCGCAGTTCAGTCCGCTGATGGCCGCGGTGGCCCCCCAGGAAACGCCGATCACCCGGGTGCAGAACCATGTGCTGGAGCATCTTGAGGAAGCCTTCACCGTCGAGCGCATGGCAAGTCTTGCGAACATGAGTGCACGACACTTCGCTCGGGTATTCGCCCGCGAGGTCAACATGACACCCATGGAATTCCTGCAAAGTGCGCGCATCGATTGCGCGCGCAATCTGCTGGAAACCAGCGATCTGCCATTGAAAACCGTGGCCTACAAAAGCGGTTTCGGCAGCGTGCGGCACATGCGTTTTCTGTTCGGCGAAAAGCTCGGGCTGACCCCGACGCAATATCGCGAACAGTTCAGCTAGAGCGGTTCTGTCCGTTACGGGCATCCGGATGTCCGTGCTGGACCCCGCGTGGTGGTTGTACCGTCATCGAGGCCTGCGAAGATAACGGACATGAACAGCCTCAACGAATTGAACTCGGCGTCGGTCCTGCGTTTCGGGCCATACGCGTTCCATTTGCGCCAACGGCTGATCCTCGAAGGGGATCGGCAATTGCGCATGGGCGGTCGTGCGCTGGACATTCTGCAAGTGCTGGTCGAGCGCGCCGGACGGGTGGTCAGCAAAGAGCAACTGATTTCGCTGGTGTGGCCGACGTCGGTGGTCGAGGAGATCAACCTGCGAGTGCACATCGCTGCGTTGCGCCGGGCTCTCGGTGATGGTGAAAACGGTCAGCGCTACATCGTCAATGTGCCGCAATGCGGGTACAGCTTCGTGGCACCGGTGCAAGGCGACAGCGTCGCCCAAGTGGTGTTCGAAAGCCTGCAAGCACCCCAACACAACTTGCCCGCACGGCTGACGCCGGTCACCGGTCGTGATTCACTGGTCGGTGGTCTGGTCCGGCAACTGCCGTTGACCCGGCTCCTGACGGTGACGGGACCTGCCGGTGTCGGTAAGAGCACCGTGGCATTGCGTGCAGCGGAACTGCTGCTGCAGCATTTTCGTGACGGCGTGTGGCAGGTGGATCTGTCGCAGACCGACGAAGACACTTCGCTCCTCGATCACCTGCTGAAAACCCTCGATATCGACTTCCCCACCCTGGCCGCGCGCCACGCCTTGTTGGTGCTGGACAACTGCGAGCATCTGCACGAAGCCTGTCGGCACCTGCTGCAAAAACTGCTCGACGCCGCGCCTCGTCTGTCGATCCTGGCCACCAGTCGCGAACCGTTGCGTCTCGGTCTGGAAGTCCTCCAGCCGCTGCCGCCCCTGACCCTTCCCAAAGCCTCGGCCCTCAACAGTGTCGCCGAGGTCATGGGCTATTCGGCGGTGCAGCTGTTTGTCAGTCGTGCCCGTGCGCGTCAACACGGCTTCAGTCTGCGTGAGCAGGATCTGGAAACGGTGCGCGATATCTGTCGGCGGCTCGACGGTCTGCCATTGGCGATCGAACTCGCGGCGGCGCAGATCGATGCGCTGGCGCTGGTCGGCCTTCAGACCCAACTGGATCAAGGCCTGCAAGTTCTGAGTCACGGTCGCCGCACCGCCGTGCCACGCCACCAGTCGATGAAGGCTGCGCTGGACTGGAGCTATCAGCGCTTGAGCGAGCAGGAACAACGCGTGCTGCAACGCTTGTCGGTGTTCAAGATGGCATTCACCCTCGACGCCGCCATCGGAGTGATCAGTTGCGCGCAACTACCACCCTCGACACTGGTGGCAGTGGTTGAACAGTTGGCGGCCAGGTCCTTTCTGACAACGGACCGATCCAGCGGGACGCTGCGCTACCGAATGCTCAACACCACGCGCCGCTACGCCCGCGAACAGCTGGAGCAGGGCGGCGAACTGAGTGATGTCGAGCGTCGGCACGCGCGCTACCTGGGTCGCACCCGGCCAGCTTCAAGCGGCCGACTGACCGCGCAGTTCGTCGAGCAGTAAACGCACTTTGCGCAAATCCGGGGTGGCATAACCTTCGGTGAAGCGCTGGTAGATCGGTGTCAGCAATTCTAGCGCCTCACGATAACGCGACTGACGCTGCCACAACTGCGCCAGCGACGTGGCGCTGCGCAGTTCCCAGGCCAGGGCGCCTTGTGTCCGCGCAATCTCAAGCGATTGCTGCAAGGCGCTTTCGACCGTGTGATGGCAGGGCGATTCAGCCGCGAGCAATCGTTCGGCCCGGGCCCGCAAGATCTCCGCAGTACTCCATCCCGCCGCGCCACTTTGCGCGCGTTCGAGCAACGCATCATCAACGAAACCCGGATCCAGCGTGACCATGATTTCCCTGACCAGACCGCTGTCGGCGGGCGGGATGGCGGGGGCCTTGTCGGCGTCGATTACTTGCGCGTAGTGCCGCGCCCACGTGTAGAACAGCAGCACCGAATGCTTCTGCGCCTGTTCGAGCAACAGTTGCAGCAGTGCGCGGGCGTTCTGTACGTCGCCGTTGTAATGGGCGATCAGGCACGAGGCGAGTGCCAGGGTGTAGCAGATCGAAGTGCCGTGGTTGATCTGCACCGCGATGTCCAGCGCCTGCCGCGCCGTGCGCCAGGCCTGCTCGGGAAAACCTTGCAACCACAGCACTCGGGCGAGCACGGTCAGCGAGGCGACGCTCTGATCGTATTGCACGCCGAAACCGTGAGTGAAGCGGTTGAGGTGGCCGCTGTGGGCCATGCGCTGAATGACCTGTTCGGCGTGGATTCGCGCCTGATGCTGATCGCCGGCGTAATGCAGCGCGAGTACCCGCAAACGATGGGTACTCAGGGACAACTGCGCATCGCCGTGCACACCGAGGCTTTCGAATTGCTCGCTCTGATCGAGCGCCATCTGGTAATGCCCGCAACTGAGGTTGACCGCCATGTGTCCCGACACTGCGCGCAATTGTCCGGCCTTGTCGTCGTGCTGTTGCGCCAACAGGCGGGCGCTGGCAAAGGCTTCAATGGTTTCCGGTGTGCCACCCCAGGTGTGGTAGCAGGCGCTGCCGAGGGCCAGTTTCAAGGCGATTTCCAGTCGCGGGCAGGGCGCGTCGGATGACGCCAGCAATGCGAGTGCCCGACGCACATGCACGCCGTACTCCTTGAGCAGGGACAACTCCTGCCACAACGGCGCCGACGTCGCCGTCAGTCGAACGCCGAGCGCGCGCGAGCCTTCATCGTTCAGCGTCCACTCAAGCGCCGCCCGCAGGTCTTCGAGGCCACGGGCGTAGCGCTCGATCCAGACTTCGGTCGCCGTATTTTCCCAATCGGCCTGGGCCTGATGCATCAGCGCCAGGCTGCGTTCGGCATGGCGTTCGCGGGTTTCGCCGAGCTCGGCGGCCTGGTCGAGTTTTTCCAATGCATAGCGGCGGGTAGTGTCGAGCAGGCGATAGAACACCTCTTCATCGCCGACCTCGACGTTGAGCAGCGACTTGGCGACCAGTTGCGTGATCGACGCAAACACTTCGTTCGACTCGATGTGCTGACCGACGATAACCGCCGCCGCCGATTCCAGCGTGAATGCGCCACGAAACACACCCAGTCGACGCAGACCGGTCTGTTCGCAGGCGTTGAGCAGATTGAAACTCCAGTCCAGCGTAGCGCGCAGGGTTTCATGCCGGCCGAGGCGAGTCTGATTGCCCGTCGGCAAACGCCCCTGAAGCTGACTCAGCAAACCGTCCAGCCCGAGGCCCGCCACCTGCGCGGCGGCCAGTTCAAGCGCCAGTGGGATGCCATCGAGCCGTCGACAGATGTCGATGATCAAGGGCAGATCAGCATTGTCCGGCTCAAAGTGTTCGTGGGCCGCCATTGCCCGTTCGACGAACAGTTGCAGCGCAGAAAATCCCATCGCCTGATCGCGGTCGAGTACTGCAATCGGCGGCGGGCAATCGAGGGATTCCAGACGCTGAACGTACTCGCCCTCGGCGCGCAGGCTTTCGCGGCTGGTGGCCAGAATATGCACCTGCGGCGCGCCACGCAGAATGCTTTCACTCAGCAATGCCACGGCGTCGATCAAGTGCTCGCAGTTATCGATCAACAGCAGCATCTGCCGCTCGCGCAGGCTGTTGATCAGGCAAGCCATCGGTTCACTGGCATGCAGCGAAAGGTCCAGCAGGGCGGCGAGGTGCGAGCAGATCGAAGCGGGATCGTTGAGCGGTGTCAGATCCAGCAGACGAATTCCGTCACGATAGCGGCCAATCAGTTGTTCGGCGACGCGCAGGGCCACGGTGGTCTTGCCGATGCCGCCGGGGCCGACCAGGGTGATGCAGCGCTGGCGCGGCAGTTGCGTCATCAGGCTGTCGACCACCGACTGGCGACCGATCATCCGCGTGCGCCGCAATGGCAGGTTATGCCGGCCGAGGTTGGCGGCGGCGGGGTGTTGTTCGATGGATTGCAGCACGACCGGCGCGACGAAACTGTAACCGCGCTGCGCCACGGTAACGATGTAGCGTTGCCCGGCCTGACCGTCGCCGAGGGCCTTGCGCAGCGCGGCCATGTGTACCCGCAAATTGATGTCTTCCACCACGCTGTCCGGCCAGACCCCGGCGATCAGCTGCTGCTTGCTCACCACCTCGCCGGCGTGGGCCAACAGGATCAGCAGAATGTCCATGGCGCGGCGGCCCAGGCGCAAAGGCTGGTCGCCCTCAAGCACCAACCGCTGGCCGGGGTGGATCCGATAGGGGCCGAAACCGATGGCCTGATTCGGGGAAAGACTCAACCGCTCACTCCTTCGACGTTTTTTATGATCCTGGTCCGCCTCGGTGAAGAATCCGTGACGGGCAGGGCGGGGAGCGACTTGAGGGTCACGCAAGCCGTCTAATCCGCAGTATCCGGGCATATTCCTCAGGATTTGTCGCCAGTGCAACGTGCGCGCAATGCACGCGCCCTGGCATCACTCAGCATCCGGTGCCGTCACCACTGTATTTAAAGGCCGGAACCTGTGCCGGCTCACCCGACAGCCGGGAAAAATTAACAACGATTAACTCGTCCGCGCCCGCTTCAGAGCCAAAACTCCGGGGCAATGGAATGCATACGTCCGGAGGACGCTGCGATGAGCAAGGTAGTGGTGGTCTATCACAGTGGCTACGGGCACACCCGCGTCATTGCGCAGGCAGTGGCCCAAGGTGTGGAACGCCATTTGGGCAGCACCTGCCTGTTGCTGGCGGTCGAAGACGTCGAGGCCCACTGGGATGACCTGCACCGCGCCGACGCCATCATCTTCGGTGCACCGACCTACATGGGCAGCGCCTCGGCGGCGTTCAAGCAGTTCATGGAGGCCACGGCCCCGTTCTACCTCGCCCGGCCGTGGCGCGACAAACTCGCGGCGGGCTTCACCAATTCCGGCAGCCTGTGTGGCGACAAACTCAATACCTTGCTGCAAATGGCGGTGTTCGCCGCTCAGCATTCGATGATCTGGGTCGGGCTCGATCTGCTGCCGGCGCGTGCGTGCGGAGGTGTGTTCGATGGCCAGTTGAATCGCCTCGGCAGCTCCCTCGGCGCGATGTCTCAATCCTGCGTCGAGCAACCGCCCGAACAGGCACCTCCTCTGGAAGACCAACAAACCGCCGCGCATCTGGGCGAGCGGGTGGCGCGACTGGCTCAGCGGATGGCTGGGGAGTGAAACCGCCTCAGCGGTTTTTCATGACCTGACAACGCCACGCAAACGGATTGATGCCTTCGCTGCGGGTGAAGATGTGGCAGAAGTGCGCCTGATCGCAGAAGCCGCATTCCAGGCTGATTTGCGTGAGGCTGTGGTTCGTCTGCTGGATCAACAGCTTGGCCCGGGCAATGCGCTGGGTGCGGATCCAGTCTTGCGGCGAGTACCCGGTGCTGCACTTGAACGCCCGGGAAAAATGGCTGCGTGACAGTGAGCAGGCGTTGGCCAGCTCGGTGACTTCAAGGCTGTCGCCGAGGCGTTCGAGGATCAGTTGTTTCACCAGCCGCTCGCGCTGCGGGCTGAGGCCGCCGGTGCTGGTCTTGCGGGGTTCGCTGGCAGGGGCGCGGGCGACGGTTTGCTGTAAGTGAGCCATGGCCAAGGTCCGTGTCGGTGGGGAACGCACGGTCAGCGCTTTCCCTCAGGTCAATAAAACAACGCTGCGCAGAGGGATTCATTGTTTGACGAGGGGCGAAGGCTGACGAGTTAAACGTTGTTAATTCCACCGTCGGCTGCAACTCAGCACACCGCTGCAAGTCCCCATGACGGGAAGCGGGCAGGATGGCGACGATTGGGGGCGGGCCATAAGGGGCCGCAGAATCGGGCTCGGGCGAGAGGATGCATATGAAAGGTTTGTTCAACGGCGCAATCGGCGTGGCGTTGGTCGGTGTGATGTCTAGCGCCATGGCGCAGGCACCGCAGGTTGGCACGCAGGCGCCGGGTTATTTCCGGCTGGCGCTGGGCGATTACGAGGTGACGGCGCTGTTCGACGGCTACAACGATTTGTCGCCGAAGCTGCTGCAGGGCATGAGCCAGAGCCAGATTCGCGCGCTGCTGGCCCGTCGCTCGATTGAAACGCCGGGCGTGCAGACCGCGTTCAATGCGTTCCTGGTCAACACCGGCAAACAACTGATTCTGGTGGATACCGGCGCGGGCCAGTGCATCGGCGCCACTGCCGGCCAGCTCTCGGCGAACATGCAGGCAGCGGGTTACAAGCCTGAGCAGGTCGACGCGATTCTGCTGACGCACCTGCACCTGGATCACGTCTGTGGACTGGTCGACGGCCAGCAACGGCCGATCTTTGCCAATGCGACGGTTTACGCCGCCAAGGCAGAAGCCGATTACTGGCTCGACCCGCAGGCCCTCGCCAAGGCACCAGCCGGCGCGCGGGAGTTCTTCAAGATCGCTCAGGACTCTACCGCGCCATACGTCTCCGCCGGGCGCTTCAAGACATTCGCGGCGGGCCAGTCGCCGTTGCCGGGCTTGGTCGAAGCCACACTGGAAGCCGGGCACACGCCGGGCAGTACCACCTACCGTTTTACTTCACAGAATCAGAGCATCGTGTTCATGGGGGATCTGGTGCACAACCTCGCGGTGCAGTTCGATCATCCTGAGGTGGCGATCAGCTTCGACGTCAACAGCCAGCAAGCGATCAAGAGTCGTAACGCTGTGTTCAGTGCAGCGGCGGCCAGCAAGACCTGGGTAACGGCTGCGCACTTGCCGTTCCCGGGCATCGGCCATATCACCGCGGTCGACAAACACTTCCAGTGGGTGCCGGTCGAATACGGTCCCTACAAACGCGCGGCCAAAGTACCGCTCATCGAGTAAAGTGCCCATCTTTCACGTCAGGCTCAAACAAGGAAAACGTGCTCCATGAACCGAAACGATCTGCGCCGCGTCGACATGAACCTACTGGTGATTTTCGAGGCACTGATGTTCGAAAAGAACCTGACCCGCGTCGCCGAAAAACTGTTCATGGGCCAACCGGCGGTGAGCGCGGCGCTGGGCCGCTTGCGCGATCTGTTCGACGATCCGCTGTTGCTGCGCAACGGTCGCGGCATGGAACCGACGGCGCGGGCGCTGGCGATTCTTCGGGAACTGCAACCGGCGATGGACGTGATTTCCGGCGCGGTCAGCCGGGCCAAGGAATTCGATCCGGCGACCAGTTGCGACGTGTTCCGCATCGGTCTGTCGGATGACGCGGAGTTCGGCCTGTTCCCGCCGCTATTGCGCCAGTTGCAGGAAGAGGCGCCGGGGATCGTGGTCGTGGTGCGCCGCGCCAACTACCTGCTGATGCCGACGTTGCTGGCCTCCGGGGAAATCTCCGTCGGCGTGAGTTACACCACCGATCTGCCGGCCAACGCCAAGCGCAAGAAACTGCGCGACATTCCCTGCAAGGTCTTGCGCGGCGACAACCGGCCAGGCCCGCTGACCCTCGACGAATACTGCGAGCGACCCCATGCGATGGTGTCGTTCTCCGGCGATCTGAGCGGCAACATCGACGTGGACCTGGCCAAGGTCGGTCGCAGCCGCCGGGTGGTGCTTGGCGTTCCGCAATTCAGTGGCTTGCGCGCGCTGTTGGCGGGCACCGAGATGATCGCGACCGTGCCGGATTACGCGGCGTGTGCGTTGGTCGAAGGCTGTGCGTTGCGGGCTGAAGATCCGCCGTTTCCCATCGATGCGGCGCAACTGTCGATGGCGTGGAGCGGGGTGCATGACAACGACCCGGCGGAGAAATGGCTGCGGTCGCGGATCAGTCAGTTCATGTCGGTGACGCTGGATATTCCGGTGGTTTAAGCGTGCCGTTCGTCTGAATCAACCCGCAACCTGTTAGTTCTGACAGTGGTGCGTGCTCGTCTTCCCGTGTTTGATGGGCCAATGCCGAAGCGGCCAGCTATCAAGGGAAGTGAATATGGACACGCCGATTCCTGCGCTCACCCGTGACGATCTGCCACCACTGGCAATTGAAGAAAGTTCGAAGGGTTTCCTGGTGCCAGCGGCCGCCCGGTACAACCTGACGGTAACAATCGACTTCCCTTGGTTGCCAGGGGACTTTATTACGATCAAGGTGGCAGGAACTCCAGGTCCCGGTTCCTATACGTCGCCGCGAATCCCGATCGGCGGATTCAAACGCCCTTTTACGACCCACATTGACACCACATTGGTAGCATTTAATCTCGGGCTAACTGTCAGAGCCTTTTACACGCTTCACCGTGGCACTGAACCGTCTGTGGAATCACAAACTTTGCCGCTTTACATACCGCTCATCGACCAACTTGATCTGCCCCTGCCGGTGATCAAGGAGGCAAGCGACGAAGGTGAGGGCACTCACCTGGATGTGAGCGAACTGGCTGAGGTTACATTGCGTATCAGGTCATGGCTGCTGAGCAGGCGCGAGCAGTTCTTCTGGCTCCGGCTTACAGGTGTGAAGCCCGACGGCAGTGTCTGGGAGGCCTGGTATTGGAAAGCACCGGAGAATGTCGTCGGTAATGGATTCAGTCTGGGATATAAGGAGGAAAGAGTCCCTGCTGCACCGCTGCAAGGTCTGCAAAATGGCAGCGTGCTGACGATGAGATTCTGGGCCGGGCTGCAAAACAGTCCGGATCTTTCCGAGGCCCAGGCATTTGCCCATCGGAACTACATCGTCAATACAGTTGCAACCAATACGCCCGGCATATCGTCGGTCACCGATGCCGAGGGTGAAGTCCCCGATGGCGCAGACACCCGCTACACCAGCGTTACCCTGAGCGGTAGTGGTTTCGGCGCGATAGACGTCTTTGATGGTCAAACTTTTCTGGACACCGTCAACGCAGTGGGCGGTATCTGGACCTATTTGGCAAAGGCACTGACCGGAGGCCGGCATTCGTTCACGGTTCGTTTGGCAGATGGCAGCGGGGGAACGTCCAGTCCGAGGCGAATCAATGTCGTCATTCAGAACCTTGAGGTGACGATTGCCGAGGCGCCCGATAATGGCAATGTTGATCCGTTGGCGGTAGAGATGAATCTGACGGCTGTCGTGAATTACGACATGCAGCCCAACGACCGGATCAGAGTCCGCTGGACTGCTGCGCCGGGGACTCCGGCGGCGGGCTCACACACCACCAATACCCTCACAGCCGGCCCCACGCGTCCCAGGAGAATCCCTTTGCCGCTTACGCTCGTGGCGTTCAGCCTGGGCAAGCGGGTCACGGTCAGCGCCGAATATGATCGCGGCACGGCTCAGCCCGTGCCTTTGGGGCCTATTCATCTGAATGTGGGGATGATCCCGGCGGACCGGTTCATTCCTCCCGTTTTTCTCGAGGCCAATGGTACGTCGGACCTGTTCTTGGCCAGCGTGCAGGGCGGCGCAACCTTGCGCTTTGGTGTATGGCCGCATATTGCGAGATTGCAGTCACTCTGGCTGGATCTGGAGGGCGAAGACATCAACGGTGCCCCCCATAATCTCGCGATGTGGACGGGCAACGTTACCGTCAACCAGAGCTGGGTCTTCAATAACGGTTACAGCGTCATTGTTTTGTTCAGTTACTTGAAGGATCTGCGCCCCGGCAGCACGTTGACCCTGCGTTTCAGGGTCAATCTGGACACCGTCGCGAATTCGTCAACGGCTCAGGCTTTTGTCCTGCGTCAGTACACGATTCGATAGAGCGGGCGATCAAGAGCAAAGAGAGCACACCCATCCAATTTCCCCCCCGATCAATCATTGCACTATTCCCTGCAATGATTGATCAAGGGTGGGCCCATGAACGCTGTACAACGCAATGACCAGGCGCAAGATCTCGGCCTGCTGTTCCTGCGGGTGACCGGCGGGTTGTTTCTGCTGTTCGTCCACGGCTTGCCCAAGCTGCTGGACTTCACCGCGCAACTGCAACTGATCGAAGACCCGTTCCACCTCGGTGCCCACCTCACTTTGATTCTGGCGATCTTCGCCGAAGTCCTCTGCCCGCTGCTGATCGTCGCCGGGGTGCTGGCGCGTCTGGCGTGCTTGCCTATTCTCTTTGTGCTGCTGGTGGCGTTGCTGCTCGTGCATCCGCAATGGAGTGTGGCCGAAGGGCAATTCGGCTGGTTGCTGTTGATCCTCTTCACCACTGTTCTGATCGCCGGGCCGGGACGGCTGGCGCTCAATGTTCGTTTGCCCGGAGTACTCCGTTATGCCTGATGCCCAGACCCTGAAAAAACCGGGACCCGAAGAAACCGTGACGCTGATCGTCAAACACCGGGTCAAGGCCGGTTTTGAAGCGCCTTACGAAGCCTGGCTGCGCAATATCGTCAGCGTGGCGGGGCGCGAAGAAGGGCATCTGGGCGTGGACGTGATGCGCAGCCAGCAGGGCGGGCTCGCACTGTTCACCTGCGTGCTGCGTTATTGCTCGACCGAGGCGATGCAGCGCTGGCTCGATTCGCCGCAGCGTCAGAAGCTGATCGATGAAGCGGCGCCGATGCTAGCCGACGGCGACCAGACCGAAGTCAACGCAGCCAACGAATTCTGGTTCACGCCGACGGCCGAGGCCGGATCGCCGCCGCCACGCTGGAAGCAGGCTGTAGTGACGCTGCTGGTGATCCTGCCGCACACCTTGCTGGTGCCGCTGATCTGGGGGCCGTTGCTGCAGCTCAATGCCTTTCTGTCCAACTACGTGGTCGCCACGTTCCTGATCACCCTGACCATCGTGGTGTCGGTGGTTTACGTGTTCATGCCGCCGGTGACCCGTCTGTTCGCGCCGTGGCTGGAAGCCGGTCAGTCACACAAACACCTCGAATCCAATGCCAACTCGCCACGCTGAAGCGGTGGGTCCGGGCTCCGTCTCACTTATCTCGAAGGAACTGCGATGAACGCCGATCTGATTCTGTTCAATGGCCAATTTCATACGGTAGACCGCGAAAAACCCCTCGCCAGTGCCGTGGCGATCAAGGACGGCCGCTTTGTCGTCGTCGGTAACGATACGCAAGCCATGGCCCTGCGCGGCGCCGGTACGCAAGTGGTCGACCTCAAGGGCCGCTGCGTGATTCCCGGCCTCAACGACTCGCACTTGCACCTGATCCGTGGCGGCTTGAACTACAACCTCGAACTGCGCTGGGAAGGTGTACCGTCGCTGGCCGATGCGCTGCGCATGCTCAAGGATCAGGCCGACCGCACACCGACCCCGCAATGGGTGCGCGTGGTCGGTGGCTGGAACGAATTCCAGTTCGCCGAAAAACGCATGCCGACCCTCGAAGAAATCAACCAGGCCGCGCCGGACACCCCGGTATTCATCCTGCACCTGTACGACCGTGCGTTGCTCAACCGCGCTGCGTTGCGCGTTGCCGGCTACACCCGCGACACGCCGAACCCGCCTGGCGGCGAGATCGTGCGCGATGCCAACGGCAACCCGACCGGCATGCTGGTGGCGCGGCCAAACGCGATGATTCTGTACTCGACGCTGGCCAAGGGGCCGAAGCTGCCGCTGGAATATCAGGTCAACTCGACCCGCCAGTTCATGCGCGAACTCAATCGCCTCGGCCTGACCAGCGCCATCGATGCCGGTGGCGGTTTCCAGAACTATCCGGACGATTATCAGGTGATCGAACAACTGGCCAAAGACGACCAGTTGACCGTGCGCATCGCCTACAACCTGTTCACCCAGAAGCCCAAAGAAGAGCTGACCGATTTCCAGAACTGGACCGGCAGCGTCAAGTTGCATCAGGGCGATGACTTCCTGCGTCACAACGGCGCCGGCGAGATGCTGGTGTTCTCGGCAGCGGATTTCGAAGACTTCCTCGAACCGCGCCCGGACCTGCCGCAGACCATGGAACAGGAACTGGAGCCGGTGGTGCGTCACCTGGTCGAACAGCGCTGGCCGTTCCGTCTGCACGCCACCTACAACGAATCGATCAGCCGCATGCTGGATGTGTTCGAGAAGGTCAACCGCGACATTCCGTTCAACGGTTTGCCGTGGTTCTTCGACCACGCCGAAACCATCACCCCGCAGAACATCGAGCGGGTGAAAGCGCTGGGCGGCGGCATCGCGATTCAGGATCGCATGGCGTTCCAGGGTGAATACTTCGTCGACCGCTACGGCAAGCAAGCCGCCGAAGCCACGCCACCGATCAAGCGCATGCTCGCCGAAGGCGTGCCGGTCGGCGCGGGCACCGATGCCACGCGGGTGTCCAGCTACAACCCGTGGACCTCGCTGTACTGGATGGTCAGCGGTCGCACCGTCGGCGGTCTGGCGCTGTACGAAGAAGGTTTGCCACGTACCACCGCGCTGGAGCTGTTCACCCATGGCAGCGCCTGGTTCTCGTCCGAGCAGGGCAAGAAGGGCCAGATCAAGGTCGGGCAACTGGCGGACCTGGCAGCGCTGAGCGCGGACTTCTTCCATGTCGAGGAAGAAGCGATCAAGTGGATCGAGTCGGTGCTGACCGTGGTCGGCGGCAAAATCGTTTATTCCGCCGGAGACTTCGAAGACCTAGGCCCACGTGCATTGCCGGTGCTGCCGGACTGGTCGCCGGTGGTGAAAGTCCCGGGCCACTGGCGCCCGAATTCGCCCTTGCAGGCCCAGGTGCACCAGTGCAGCGGCCCGTGCGCGGTGCATACCCACAGCCATGAAAAAGCGCGGATGTCGAATGCGCCGGTCAGCGATTTCGCCGGTTTCTGGGGCGCGTTCGGCTGCTCCTGCTTCGCGTTCTGATCCTTTTGAAAAAGCGCCGCTCTGTGTGAGCGGCGCTCCCCGCAACAACCATCCATCGAGGAGTTTCACATGAGCAACGTTCCTTACAGCCGCCTGAACAAAGACGATGCCGTTGTACTGTTGGTCGACCACCAGACCGGTCTGATCTCGCTGGTACAGGATTTCTCGCCGAACGAATTCAAGAACAACGTGTTGGCACTGGGCGACATCGCCAAGTTCTTCAACCTGCCGACCATCCTCACCACCAGCTTCGATTCCGGCCCGAACGGCCCGATCGTGCCTGAGCTGAAAGAGCAATTCCCGGACGCGCCGTTCATTGCCCGCCCTGGCCAGATCAACGCCTGGGACAACGAAGATTTCGTCAAGGCCATCAAGGCCACCGGCCGCAAGCAACTGATCATCGCCGGTGTGGTGACTGACGTGTGCGTAGCGTTCCCGACCCTGTCGGCCATCGCTGAAGGTTTTGAAGTGTTCGTGGTGACTGACGCTTCCGGCACTTTCAACACCACCGTGCAACAAGCGGCGTGGGCGCGCATGTCGGCTGCCGGCGCGCACCTGTTGAACTGGTTTGCTGTGGCTTGTGAGCTGCAAGTTGACTGGCGCAACGACATGGAAGGCTTGGCGAACCTGCTGTCGCAGCGTCTGCCTAACTACCGCAACCTGATCAACAGCTATACCAAGTTCACGGCCCAGTAATTGGCTGAACAAAATGCCCGCTGAAGAGCGGGCATTTTTTTTGCGGTGTTGGTGAGTGTGTATTTTCACTTCGAAAACCAGCCCTCACCCCAGCCCTCTCCCGGAGGGAGAGGGAGCTGACCGAGTTGTTCTTTCGAGGTACATCGACCTGAAAAATCGAGTCGAACTCAGGTTTTGAAAAGCACCGAGATCGGCTCCCTTTCCCCCTCGCCCCCCTGGGGGAGAGGGCTGGGCGGGCGGCGTTCCGATGAGGGGGTTGGATTTCGAAGTTAAAGAAGATTGAAAGCCCGGTGAATTATCGCTTCTGCAACCATCCCAAAAATCCACCCTTGCGAACCGGCACAGGCTTGGCCATCAACGCCAGCCGACTGTTCTGCTGCCGCACTGCCTGCAACTTGTTCAACGCCCGACCCACTTCACTGCGCTGTTCCATGCACTGGCGGGTCAGGTTCTTGTCGAGGCGATAAATGATCGACGACGTCAGCGCCGTGAACGTCGCCTGCGAAGGCGTATCCGCGAGGATGCTCTGTTCGCCCATGACCTCACTCGGCCCCATGCGCCCGGCCTCGGTGAAGCCGTTGCCGTCCGGTACGCTGGCGCTGACCACGCCGGTGGCGATCACGAACAGGCTGTCCGGGACTTCCTCCAGATTGAGCACTACCTGCCCGGCGCTGTACTGCTGCGCGACCATCGATTCGGCGAGGCGATCGCGTTCCTCATGGCTCAGCGAGCGGAAGATTTTCACTTCATCGAGCAAGGCGCGGGCGCGGGTCGAAGGTTCGATCACGCCGTCCGGGTGCCGCGAAATGCCAGCCGCTTCGAGATGGCGGTGGGCGAGGTCGAACAGTTGATTGCGCACCTCGCTTTTCTTGCCCAGTTCGGCGATGAACCCGCTGGCCACGTATTCCGACATTTCGTCGCCGGCCTCTTTCAGCACCGCTTTCGGCGCGGGCGTCAGCAACAGACTGCTGCTGCCTTGCAGCGTGCGCTCGAGGGCGTCGAGCACCCGGCGCGGGCGAATGTGGTTCGGCACCTTGATGCTGATCGACACGCCGTGCAGGTTGTTCGGGCGGCTGAGGTTGACGATCTTGGCCTTGGCCGCCACCGAGTTCGGCACCACGGCCAGAGTGCCGGTGCTGGACAGCAGGTGCGTGGCACGCCAGTTGATGTCGAGCACCTTGCCTTCGACGCCGTCGATGACCACCAGATCATCCACCTGATACGGCTTGGTGGTGTTAAGCACGATGCCGGAAAACACGTCGGCCAAGGTGCTTTGCAGCGCCAGACCGATGACGATCGCCACCACGCCGGAAGTCGCGAGCAGGCCTTTGACCGGCAGATCCAGCACATAACCGGCCGCCGCGACGATGGCCGCCAGAAACACCAGCGCACCGATCACGTCCTGCAACAACCGGCCGCTGTGACCGATGCGGCGCATCAGGATCAGGCCGATGACTTCGGTCAGCACCCGCGCGGCGTACAGCCACCAGAGAATCCCCAGTGCCGTCGCCCCGAGTTGCGCCACCGGGTCATCGGCGAACAACGGCGCCTGCAACGGGCTGACACCGGCGTTGATGGCCAGTGCGTTGAAGCCCAGAAACAGCACCAGTCGCACAGCGACCCGTTGCGCGCGATGCTTGAACGGCACGAGATGCCAGAGCAGGGTGTCGAGCACCAGCAGCAGGGCGCTCCAGGACAGCAGGTGGGCAGAAAAAAGACTCATGAGGTGAACTCCGGCGGGCACAAAAGAAAACGCCACACCCGAAGGTGTGGCGAGGGGTTGCACTCAGTTCAGGTAGGTCTTGAGTTCCGCTGCGGCCTGGCGCACGGCGGCCTTCACCTCGGGGATTCCATTCAGCGGGTTGAGCAGACCGAAGTCATGAATCATCCCGTTGTAACGCACCGAGGTCACCGCTACACCGGCCGCATCGAGGTGGCGGGCGTAGCCTTCGCCTTCGTCACGCAGCACGTCGAACTCGGCGGTCTGCACCAGCGCGGCGGGCAGGCCCTTGAGCTGTTCGGCGCTGGCGTTGAGCGGCGAGGCATGGATCTGCGCACGCTCGGCCGGGTTGGTGGTGTAGTTGTCCCAGAACCACTGCATCATGCCCTTGGTCAGGAAATGGCCCTCGGCGAATTGCTGGTACGAGCCGTTATCAAACCCGGCGTTGGTCACCGGCCACATCAGCAACTGGAAGCGCAGGGCCGGGGTTTTCTGTTCCTTGGCCATCAGCGCCACGACTGCCGCCATGTTGCCGCCGACGCTGTTGCCGGCCACCGCCAGACGCTTGCCGTCGACTCCGATGTCCTTGCCGTGCTCGGCCACCCATTTGGTTGCCGCGTAAGCCTGATTGATCGCGGTCGGGTACTGCGCTTCCGGCGACGGCGTGTAGTCGACGTACACCGCGACCGCGCCAGAACCCACCACCAGATCACGAATCAGGCGTTGGTGCGTCGGGAAGTCACCCAGCACCCAGCCGCCACCGTGGAAGAACATGAACACCGGCAGCTCGCCCTTGATCTTGGCCGGACGCACCACTTTCAGGTTGATCGTCTGACCGTCGACCTTGATCGCCTTGTCGCTGACTTCAACGCCGGACAGGTCAACCTTCACCGAAGCCTGGGCGCCGGTCAGCACCGCACGGGCGTCTTTCGGGCTCAGTTGCTCAAGGGGTTTGCCACCGCCGGCGGCGAGGGCATCGAGGAAGGCCTGAGTGTTGTGTTCGACCCCAGTGCTTTCGGCGGCGAAGGCGTTGCCGATGGACAGGGCGAGGAGGGAAGCGGCGAGGGTTTTCTTGATGTTCATGTGCAAATCCTTTTTAAGTCGTTTGAGTTTTTATGCCTTGCGATCGGGCTGCTGTGGCGCTGGGCTTCAGGCCTCAGCAACACCGTGAGCACAGATTAATGAGGTGCCGGAAAGTGAAAAAGCGGTTATAAAGCGTTTAACTGTCAACCAGAGAGTGACAATGAACCCGTTCGAAGACATGCGTATTTTTTGCCAGGTGATGGACTCCGGCAGCTTCACGGCGGCGGCCGATCAATTGGGTCTGTCCAAGCAGTTCGTCAGCCGTCGGTTGATGCAACTGGAGGAGCGCCTCGGCGTGCGATTGCTCAACCGTTCAACCCGGCGCCTGGACGTGACGCCGCTGGGCCAGAGCTATTACGAGTCGGCGCTGCGTTTGCTCGGCGAAGTGGAATCGGTGGAGCAGGGCATCGCCGGGCAGACTGCCGAGCCGCGCGGGGCGATTCGCGTGAGTGCGCCGCTGTCGTTCGCGCTGGCGCATCTGGGCTGCTTGCTGCCGCCGTTTCTGCAGCGTTATCGCGAGGTCACGGTGGAAGTGGACCTGAGCGACCGGCCGGTGGATCTGCTGGGCGAGGGTTACGACCTGGCGTTGCGCATTGGCGTATTGGAGGACTCGACCCTGATCGCCCGACGCATCGCGTCAATCGAGCGGGTGTATTGCGCCAGTCCTGCTTATCTGGCCGAGCGCGGTACGCCGGTCAAACCGGAAGATTTGCTGGGCCACGACTGTCTGCCATACGGCCACGGGCGTTCGGTGCAGTGGCGATTCAACGCGGGGCAGGGCAAGCCGCTGCTGGTGAATGTCACCGGGCGGATGCGCGTCAACAACGGTGAATTGCTGCGGGATGCGGCGGTGGCGGGGATGGGGATTACCTATCTGCCGACGTTCATTGTCGGCGCGGCGCTGAAGGATGGGCGGCTGGTGCCGGTGCTGGACGAGTTTCGGCCGGAACCGCTGACGCTGTCGGCGGTGTACCCGCAGCATCGTCAGGCGTCTCGGCCGGTGCAGGCGTTGATCGAGTTTTTGCGGGAGCGGCTGGATCAAAATCACGTCGCTCTCTAGGTTCTGCGGCGACCTTGTAGGCACTGATGAGCCCTGTGGGAGCCGGGCTTGCCCGCGATAGCGGTGGGTCAGCAAGAGAATTTCTACCTGACCGGGCCCTATCGCTGGCAAGCCAGCTCCCACAGGGATTGCGGTGCTTTCAGTTCGGGTCAGTTGGCGCGCTTGTCATCGCCAGGCTCGCCGCCGACGTGAACACCGCGATCATCACCGGGTTCGCCCGCGGCATGCAGGCCTCGGTCATCACCGATTTCGCCGGCACGATGTACGCCATGGTCGTCACCGATTTCACCAGCGCGATGTACACCGTGGTCATCGCCGACCTCTCCGGACCGATGCACACCGTGGTCGTCGCCGGGTTCAGAATGCGTACCGCTGCGACCGGATGACGCCGTGTTGCCGGAGTGGCCCGAGCCGTGGTCACTGCCGCTGTGGCCACTGTTGCCACCGCCGCCACTGCCACTGTTGCCGGCACTGCCGCTGCCGCCGTGACCACCACCATTGCCACCGCTGCCGCCGCCTCCGTTTCCGCCACCACCGCCTCCGCTGCCGCCACCTCCATTACCGCCACCACCGCCTCCATTGCCGCCACCGCCGCCTCCGCTGCCACCCCCGCCGTTACCGCCTCCGCCTCCGCCACTACCTCCACCGCCGCCGCCACCACCATTTCCCCCATCCTTGGCCTGAACACTCGACACCCCGGACAGGCTGTCCGGAATCAGTACGGTAGACGCCGACAGGACTGCGCCGATGGCCATTGCGAGCACGAGCTTTTGAATGTGCATATCGTTCTCCGTCTTTGTTGTCTTGATTGGGAACGTGGATGTGGCTTGTTGCGTGTGATCCGACCCGTTCCCGAGGTCAGTGGATACTCGAAGCCAGTTCGAAGATCGGGATGTACATCAGGATCACGATCACCCCGATCAACAGGCCGATGAAAGTCATGAGCAGCGGTTCGAACAACCGCACGAACCACTCGATCCAGCGGCTGATTTCCTCGTCGTAGAAATCGGCGCTGCGTTCCATCATTTGCCCGAGGTTGCCGGACTGCTCGCCAGCGCGCAGCAGGCGCAGGGACACGGGCGTCACCAGCCGGTTGAGCTCAAGGGCAGTGGACAACGACTGCCCCTCGCGCACCCGCTCGCAGGCCTGATCGAGCCGTGCTCGCGAGGCCACGGTGAGCAGGCCGCGCACCATGCCCATGGCCGTCACCAGCGGAATCCCGCCTTGCAGCAGAATCCCCAGCGACCGGTAAAACCGCGCCAGCTCATACATGAAAATCCGCTGGTGCACGGCAGGCAGTTTCTCCACCAGCCGATCCAGCCCACGGCGAAACGCCGGTTGTTTTTGCAGCACGGCGAGGGCGATGACGATTGTCGCCAACAGGCCGAAAAACTCACCCTGATGCGCATGCAAAAACATGCCGCTGCTCATCAGGATCTGCGACAGCCACGGCAGGTTCGAGCCCAGCCCTTCGAACACCAGGCTGAAGCGCGGCACCACGTAACCCATCAGAAACAGCACCACGCCACCGCCGACCACCAGCAACAGCAGCGGGTAGATCGAGGCACTGACGATCTTCTGCCGCACCTCGTCCATGCGCTGGCGATAGCTCACGTAACGGCCCAGCGCATCGCCGACCGCGCCGGTCTTCTCGCTGGACTGTACCAGCGCCACGTACAACGGCGGGAACACCGCCGACAACTGGCCGAGCGCCTGGGAGAACGATTTGCCCTCGTACAGCAGCCGCACCAGCTCGCTCAAGGTTTTGCGGGCGGCGGGGGCGGTTTCTTTTTCGGCCAGGCTTTCCAGCGCATCGATCAGCGGCAGGCCGGCGTTGAGCAGGGTGGTCAGCTCCTGGCTGAACAGCACCAGGTTGAAGGTTTCACGCTTGCTCAGGCGCAACGAACGCCAGTGGCGCTCGGCATGCAGGCTGACCACGCGCAAGCCCTGATCCTCGGCGATACGCCGCGCCTCGCTCTGACCCGGCGCCTCGACGCTTAGCGACACCACCCCGGCCTTGCCCACTGCTTTGAGTTGAAATCGCATGCCGTGTGCTCCGCTTATTGCCAGTTGGTGACTTCGGCGTTTTCGCCTTCGCCGCCGGGCTGGCCGTCCTTGCCCATCGAGAGCAGGTCGTACTCGCTGTTTTCGCCGGGATAGCGGTAGGTGTAGTTACGCCCCCACGGATCCTGCGGCAGTTTTTTCTGCAAGTACGGGCCCGTCCATTTGGCTTCGTCGCTCGGTGCGGTCACCAGCGCCTGCAAGCCCTGTTCGGTGGACGGGTAGTGGCCGACCTCCAGCCGGTACAGATCCAGCGCCTTGCTCAGGCCTTCGATCTGCGCCTTGGCAACCTTCACCTCGGAGCGCCCCAGCTGGGCGAAATATTTGGGCGCGACGATCCCGGCCAACAGGCCAAGCACCACCAGCACCACGAGCAGTTCGAGCAGGGTGAAACCGCGTTGGGCACGCGGACGAAAATGCAGCTTCATGATGACCTCCCGTGAGTGGCAGCCGTGTCGCCGAAAGGGCTTATGCAATTGCCATGCTCAGCCCCCGAAAATTCCGGCGGTCAGGCTGAAGCCCTTGTATTACGGGCTTTTCCAGAGTCGGCACAGTGCTTGCGTACGGCTGATCAACGACGGGTCAGTGGGGCATTTCCCCCAATTTTTCGGGGCCTGTCAGGGGAGGCCCAATGATCCATTCATTCACTGCAGGACTGCTCGGCTGCGTGCTGTCGGTCGGTGTCGCACAAGCCGATGTCTTCGTTTCCATGGACGCCAAGGGCAGCTACGTGCTGTCGAACGTCCACCGTCCCGGACGCACTTACGAGCGGGTGATTCGCGAAGCCGATGCGCCCCTGGTCAGCCTTGACCAGCAACCGCAATTGATCGCCAACCAGCCCTACGCCGAGCTGGTGTCAGCGGCGGCCAGCGCCAATCACCTGCCCGAGGCTTTGCTGCACGCGGTGATCAAGTCCGAATCCAATTACAACCCCGGTGCCACCTCGCCCAAGGGCGCCGGCGGACTGATGCAATTGATGCCCGACACCGCCCGCGAGCTGGGGGTGAAAGATGTCTACGACCCCAAGGCCAACATCCAGGGTGGGGCCAAATACCTCAAGCGCCTGATGACCCTGTTCGACAACGACATCGCCCTGGCCGTAGCGGCCTACAACGCCGGGCCTGACGCGGTGCTCAGCCGCGGCCGGGTGATCCCGCCGTTCGCCGAAACCCAGCGTTACGTCCCGAGCGTTTTGCGTCAGTACCGGCGCCTGCAGGGGCTGGCGGTGGATGCGCCGTTGTAAAGCTTTTTTTGAAAATCCAGCCCCGGCTTTCCCCACTATCGGGGCAAACCGATGGCCCCGGAAAAGTGGGGAATCGGGTGGGGAATATCCCCCGGGTTCTCAAGTGGTTTGTGTAACTGATTGAGATGAAAAGCAATTTTTTGTGGCACGCGGATTGCTCCAAGGGGTTTATCGAGAATCGTTCCCTGTGAGCACCCACTACGAGGTTTCCGATCATGGTTGGCATTCACCACGCACCGCCCCTGTTGAACTGGCTGCTGTTGCTGGTCTCGATGCTCAGCGTCGAACTGGCCAGCGCCGCCGTGCGCTGCGAGCGCAATCTGGTGGCCAATGTAGTCGCCTTCGATCAACCGCTGATGTTCAACCGCCTCGGTGCGCAGAATGCCAACGGCATGATGTACGCCTTGCGCCGCGATGTGGTCGATGAGCATGACGTCTCGCTGGCCTATGGCGGCAGCGCGGTGCCGGGCAAGGTCTCGCTGCGTGCGGACAAGCGTCCACGGCCGCTGGTGCTGCGGGTGGCCGCCGGTGATTGCCTGACGATCAACCTGCAGAACCTGCTCGACTACCAGGCCAACCCGAACAAGCATTTCGAAGGGCCTGAAGGCGAGGAGGGCACCGTGAACCCCGGTGGCGCCGATGCCTTCAAGGTCGACGAGCAGGTAGCCGACCGCCATGTCGGTTTCCAGGTCAACGGCCTGCAAGCGGTGAACAGCATCGACGACATTTCCTCCTACACCGGGCGCAACGCCAACACCCTGGTGCCGCCGGGCGCGAGCCGTTCGTACGTGCTGTACGCCGAGCGCGAAGGGGCGTTTGCCGTCAGCAGCCGTGGCGCGACATTCGGCGGGGAAGGCGCGGCCGGCAACACCGCCAATGGCCTGTTCGGCCAGGTCGTGGTGGTGCCGAAGTCGGGACGCACCTATCGCAACACCCTCACTGAAGAAGAAATGCGTCTGGCGACCACCGGCCGTACACCGGCCGGTCACCCGATCGTCGATTACCAGGCCCGCTACCCGCAGCGCGAACCGTGGCTGCGTGAAGGCAAGGCCGGCACGCCGATCATCAGCATGGTCGACGGCAACGAAATCATCTCCAGCGAAAGCGACGCCATCGTCATGGGCAGCAACGCCGATGGCAGTTTTGCGCCCAGCACCTATCCGCTGGAATCTGTAGGCAAACGCAACCCGGCGATCCCCAACCGCCTCGAGCCGTTTCGCGATTTCGCCTCGCAGTTCCAGGACGAAACCGCCGCCACCCAGGCATTCCCCGCCTACTGGGCCGACCCGGTCATGGCCCATGTGCTGGAGCCGACCCGCGACTCGTTCATGATCAACTACGGTTCCGGGGGCATGGGCGCTGAAGTGGTCGCCAACCGCCTCGGCGTAGGGCCGATGCACGATTGCCTGTCGTGCGCCTACGAAGAATTCTTCCTCAGCTCGCACACCGTCGGCGACGTGGCGATGCTGGTGGACGTGCCGGCCAACACCGGGCTTGAGAACATCGCCCCTGGCCAGACACCCAGCGCCGATCAGGTCGGCGTCAAGGCCACCATGGCCCTGTATCCCTCGGAGCCTTCGAACGTCAACCACAGCTACATCGGTGACTTCGTCAAATTCCGCAACACCCATAACGGCCACGAACAGCACATCTTCCACCTGCACGGCCATCAGTGGCTGTTCAACCCCAACGACGACAACTCCGATTACGTCGACGCTCAAGGCATCGGTCCGGGCGCCGGCTATACCTACGAAATCGCCAACGGCGGCTCCGGCAACCGCAACCGGGTGGCCGGCGATGCGATCTATCACTGCCACTTCTACCCGCATTTCGCTCAGGGTATGTGGTCGATGTGGCGGGTGCACGATGTGTTCGAAGAAGGCACCCGGCTGGAAGTCTCGCAACAGGGCGCCGATGGTTATCACAGTGAACCTTACGCCCTGCGCAGCGGTAAACCGGCCGCCGGTGCCCGCGCCTTGCCGGATGGCGAGATCATTGCCGGCACGCCGATTCCTGCCGTCGTGCCGCTGCCCGGCAAAGCCATGGCCCCGATGCCGGGCAAAGTGGTGGTGGTGCCGAAAATCGGTGAAACCCTGGTCGCCGGCCACGATGACGACGATGAGGAAGAAGAGGGCGATGACGACGGCGAACACCACGGCGGTAACGGTGGTTCGCAAGCCATTGGCTCACTGGCACTGGTTGATCGCAGCGAAGCCAACCGCAACGCCGACGGCAGCCTGAAAAACCCTGGCTATCCGTTCTGGATCGGCGGCATGGAAAGTTCGGTGGGTCAGCGTCCGCCAACCCCACCGCTGGACATGCTCGACGCCGCCACCGCGCAATCCTTGAAAGCCAGCGGCAAAGCGCTGTGGGCCAACCTCGACCCGAATCAGTCCGGCGGCTGGGACGGCGGCTTGCAGCGTCACACCCTCGACGGGGTGTCGGCCGGAGGTGAGGCGCACACCGTGACCACCTCGCTGGACTTCTCCAAGGAAGTCACCCGCGCCAAACCGATTTACCTGCCCGAAGAGGGCACTGAAGTGGAACAGGCCGCGATGGCGTTCCACGCGAAAAAGGATCACCCAAGCTTTGCCTTGCTGCCCGGCAACCAGATCGTGGCCAAGGCCTTCCGCACCAACGGTGCCTTGCCGATTGCCGGCGCGCCGTACTACGAACCGTGCATGGACGACCGGCAAAAACGCCTGACCAGCAGCGCCGGCAGCGGTGAATTCGCCAGCGGCGACCGGCTGGACGGCATGTCCTTCGTCGGCGCCTCGACTTTCACCGCCGACCGGCCACGGATCTACAAGGCCGCCAACATCCAGTTCGACGCGGTCTACAACAAGGTCGGTTATCACTTCCCGCAAGCCCGGATTCTGGCGCTGTGGGAAGACGCCTGGCCGGTGATCACCAAGCAGCGTCCGCCAGAGCCGCTGGTGATGCGCATGAACACCTTCGACTGCGTGCAATACCAGCAAACCAACCTGGTGCCTGCCACCTACGAGATGGATGACTATCAGGTGCGCACGCCGACCGACGTGATCGGCCAGCACATTCACCTGCCGAAGTGGGACCTGACGGCTGCCGACGGTTCTTCCAACGGCTGGAACTACGAGGACGGCGTGCTCTCGCCCGGTGCTGTTCAGGAACGCATTCACGCGATCCGTGAATTCAACCAGTGCGAGGGCACCGACCCGCGCGACGGCACCCAGGCGTGCCCGAAAGCCAAGGCGCATCCGTTCTTCGGTCAGTTCGGGCGCAGTGACTGGATGGGCGCGCGCACGGCCATGCAACGCTGGTTCGTCGACCCGGTGGTCAACGCCAAGGGCGTGGATCGCGGGCTCGGCACCATCTTCACCCACGACCACCTCGGCCCATCGACTCACCAGCAGATCGGCCTGTATGCCACGGTGCTGGCGGAACCGGCCGGTTCCACCTGGTTCCACGCCGAAACCGGCGAGCCTCTGTACAGCGGCGCGCGCCAGGACGGCGGGCCGACCTCGTGGCAGGCGGTGATCAACACCGGCGACCTCGACGGCGACGGCAAGAACGACAGCTTCCGTGAGTTCTTCCTCGAATACAGCGACTTCCAGCACGCCTATGAAGCCGGTGTGTACGTGGGCGCCGGCCCCAACGGTGTGCCGAATCCGCAAGCCTTCCCGGCCACCGCCGACAGCTTCCGCTACGCGATCAACCCGCCGGTGCGCAACAACGCCAGCACCCTTCTTGAAGGCGTGCTGGAAGTGCAGGGCGGTCAGGTGCCGGGCTGCCCGAGCCGGCCTTGCCCGCAAGCGATCTCCGTGGATGATCCGGGCATGTTCGTCGTCAACTATCGCAACGAGCCGCTGGCCCTGCGGGTCTACGATCCGAACAAGGTCGGCCCGGACGGCAAGCGCGGCATGCAGGCCGACGGCCTCGGCGGCGATCTGGCGTACGCCATGCAAAGCCGCACCGACCGCGCGATCCCGGCGATGAACCTGGCACCGAACCTGGTGACGGCCGCCACCGGCCCGACTGGTGGCATCACCCTGTTCCCGCCGCACATCAACAAGGGCGGCAGCGAGCCGGGCGACCCGTTCACCCCGATGCTGCGCACCTACACCGGCGACAACGTGCGTCTGCGGGTGCATGCCGGCGGCCACGAGGAAGAGCACAACGTCACCCTGCACGGCGTGAAGTGGCTGCAGAGCGGTTCCGGTTTCGGCAACAGCTCCAACTCCGGCTGGCGCGCCTCGCAGATGATCGGCATCTCCGAACAGATGGGCTTCATCGCACCGGTGTCGATGCTGTCCAGCTCTGCGGCGACCACCGGTGACTATCTGTACTCGATGGACGCTTCGATCGAAGGCTACTGGAGCGGGATCTGGGGCGTGATGCGCAACTACACGGCCAAACGCAATGACCTGTTCGCCATCCCCAACAACCCGAGTCCGGCGGGCATGCGCAACACCGTGGCGTTCGAAGGCAGTTGCCCACGGATCAGCGCCAACCCCAACGGCATCGGCACCCGGCCGACGGTGCAGCGCAACTATGAAGTGGTCGCGGCGCTGGCCAACGACATCCTCGGCAATTCGCTGGGCCTGAGCATCGGCGATTCTGCCGGGCTCGGTCAGCATGTCGGCGGGCCGCTGAATCCGGCGGGCGGCACCCTGGTGCTGAACTCGCGCACGGTGAGCATCCCGCAGGTCACGGTGACCGATCCGGAGGACGGCGAGACCATCACCATCGGTGGCCAGAGCGGGCCGCTGCATGATCCGACAGCGATCCTGTACGTGCGCAAATCCGACCTCGATCCGGTCAGCGGCAAGCTCAAACCCGGCATTCCGGTCGAACCGCTGGTGCTGCGCGCAGCGGCCGGGGACTGCATCAACATCACCCTGGAAAACCGTCTGCCGAGCGTGATGCCCGACCTGACCCAGACCGCCGTGATGCAGGGCATCGTCAAACGTGATCGCAACAGCGGATTGGGCTCGACCACCTTCAGCAACAACCTAATGCGGCCGTCCAGCCACGTGGGGCTGCACGCGCAACTGCTGGCCTATGACATCACCAAGTCCGACGGTGCCAACGTCGGCGCCAACCCGGTCCAGACCGTGCCACCACGGTTGGGCAGCAGCGGCGCCTACCCGACCCGGACTTATCAGTACTACGCCGGGCACCTGGAGCGTGAAGGCAAACCGGTCACGCAACTGGGGCGCAGTGTCGACAACATCAACGCCACGGCCGTGGAGTTCGGTGGCCTGAACTTCACCCCGGCGGACGTGATCAAGCAACCGCAAAAAGGTCTGGGTGGGGCGATGAGCATCCTGCCGATCGGCGCGACCTGGGTCGACGATGCGCGCAAGGTCAACGCCACGGTCACCGCACCGGGGCAGACGACTTACCGCGACTTCGCGATGGTCTGGCACAAGGCGCTGAACACCCGCTGGGCCAATGGCCGGCCGGTCGAAGGCATTGCGGCCGAGGGCTTCGGTGTACCGACCGATCCGCAGGACAACTCGAGCATGGCCATCAACTACAAGACCGAACCGCTGTGGTACCGCTTCGGCCTCGCCCCGGATGCGCCGTTCGGCCATGCCGATGGCGCGGGTTACGGCGACATGACCAACGCGCACATGGCCTACAGCAATGCGCTGGTGGGGGGCGATCCACAGACGCCGGTGCTGTATGCCAAACCGGGTCAGCCGTTCCGTACGCACATCCTGATGCCGAGCGGCGGCAGTCGCGGCACGACGTTCCAGCTCGACGGACACGTCTGGTCGCTCAACCCGTTCCAGGCCGAGAAGAGCGACACCGGCGGCTACCCGATGGGCACGCCGGGCGTGGGTTCGGTGCGCTTCGGCTACAACCCGATGTCGATGTACATCGGCGCTCACGAAAGCATCCTGCCGGCGGCGCACTTCAGCTTCATGATCCCGAGCGCCGGGGGCAGCAACGCGATACCGGGGGACTACCTGTTCCGCGATTACGGCGCCTATGGCAACACCTCGGGGCTGTGGGGATTGCTGCGGGTGACCAATGAGCCGGAGCCGGCGCCGCCTGCTCAGTAGGTGCCAATGCGCAACCTGTGGGAACCGGTGAACCCGCTCCCACAGGTGGGGACAGGATTTGTAGGGGAGAGCGACATGAACAGGATCATCAACATCATCGGCGTCTGCCTGCTGGCAATGGTCGGCGCGCTGCTCACGTTGAGCGAGATTGCCCTGGCGCAAACCGGCGCAGGCCAGGTGCTGACCCGCGACGGCGTGTCGATCGCCTTCGATCTGAAGCCGCTGGCCAGCGACGGTCAGTTGCGTGAGGGCGAGTTCGCCGACGTGCAGTTTCGCGTCACCGACGGTGCGTCCGGCCAGCCGTTGTCCGGTGTGGCGCCGGGGGCGTGGATCGATCCGCAAGCCGTCGCCGCCGATCAGGCCCAGGGCCGTGACCAGAGCTGCAAGTCGCGGGTCGGCACGTTCCTCAAATCCAACATCGGCGCGCGGCCGCTGCTCGACCTCAACAGCTATTTCCTGCTGGTGATGAACCGCGATGCCAGCGTTTCGGTGGTCGATCCGTCAGTCTCGGTCGGCGGTATCACCAGCACCCTGGCGCGGATCGAACTCAAGCAGTCGCCGATGGACTGGGTCACGCCCAGGGACAACAAAAAGGTCTTCGTGTCGATGCCGAAGGCGGGGGAAGTGGCGGTGATCGACAGCGAGCAATTCAAGGTCATCGACTCGGTGGCCGCCGGCAGCCAACCGGTGCGGGTCGCCCTGCAACCGGACGAGCGTCTGCTGTGGGTCGGCAACAACGCGAGCAAGGCTGAAGAGTCCGGCGTTACGGTGATCGACACCCAGAGCCTCAAACCGCTGAAACACCTGGCGACCGGTCGCGGCCACCACGAAATCACGTTCAGCAAGGACAGCCGTTTCGCCTTCGTCAGCAACCGCGACGACGGCACCCTCAGCGTTATCGACATCGCCAGCCTGAGCCTGGTTCAACAGGTCAAGACCGGCTCCAGCCCGTTGTCGGTGGTGTATTCGCCGCTGTCCGGCGCGGTGTACGTGGCGGATGGCAAGGACGGCACCGTCACCGTGATCGACAGCAACAGCCGAGCTGTGAGGCGGGTGATCAAGCTGCAACAGGGCCTCGGCCCGATGGGCTTCAGCGCCGACGGCCGGTTTGGCGTGGTGCTGAACACGGTGGAAAACCGCGCCACGGTGATCGACGCAGCCAACGATTCGGCGATCCATGATCTGGAAGTCTCGGCGGAACCCTATCAAGTGGTGTTCACCCAGGCCTATGCCTACGTGCGCGGACTGGCCTCGCCGAAAGTCACCATGATCAACCTGTCTTCGCTCGGCGAAGGGCGTCAGCCGATTACTCAAGGTTTCGAGGCCGGGCCGCAGCCGCCAAGGCTGGCCGGGGATCTGCCGCTGGCATCGAGCCTCGCGGTATCGCGCGATGACAACGCGGTGTTTGTGGTCAACCCGGTGGACAACACCACCTATTTCTACGCCGAAGGCATGAACGCGCCGATGTCCGGTTACCCCAACCGTGGGCAGATCGCCCGTGCTGCGCTGGTGATCGACCGCAGCCTGCGCGAAGTCTCGCCGGGGCTCTACAGCGCCCGGGTGAAACTGCCGGCGGCGGGGCGCTTCGACGTGGCGTTCCTGCTCAACCAGCCGAACATCATTCATTGCTTCAGCGCCCAGGTGGTGTCCGATGGCGCGCCGGAAAAACACCTGGGTGCGGCCAAAGTCGAGTTCCTGCTGGACAAGACAGCCGTGGCCCTCAACGACCCGTACGTGGTGCGCTTTCGTATCGTCCAGGGCAAACAGAAGATCCAGCGCAGCGGCGTGACCGACGTGCAGTTGCGCTACTTCCTCGCGCCGACTTCCCGGCCCCGTGAAGTGGCCGCACGGGAAGTCGCCGACGGTGTGTACGAAGCGCCGGTGACCCTCGACCGCAGCGGCGCCTGGTACCTGCATGTGCGCGCGGCCTCGCTGGGCGCCGGTTTCGACGACAAGACCTTTGCCAGTGTCCGGGTGCTGTCCGGCCAGACTCAGTGACGAGGAAAAGACCATGAACCGATTTGCATCCCGTGGCCTGCTGACCCTGTGCCTGTTGGCCGTCGGTATCCAGCAGGCCAGCGCCCACTCGGCGGACGAGCATGCCGGGCACACGGCACCGGCCGCCAACAGCCAGGAGCACGCCCAGGTCAAGTTCGCCGACGTGCCGCTGCTCGACCAGAACGGCAAGACCGTGCACCTGGAACAGGATCTGGTGCACAACAAGATCGTGGTCATGAGCTTCATCTACACCAGTTGCACCACGGTCTGCCCGGTGGTCTCGTCAATCATGGGCAAGGTGCAGAAACAGCTCGGTGCCCGGGTCGGCGCGGAAGTGCAGCTGGTGTCGATCAGCATCGACCCGCAGCGCGACGACCCGAAACGCTTGCAGGATTACGCCCGCACCTTCCAGAAAGGCCCGGGCTGGAGCTGGCTGACCGGTTCGCCGCAATCAATCAGCGCCACCCTCAAGGGCCTCGGCAGTTTCAGCGGCGACTTCAAGAATCATCAGCCACTGATCCTCGTCGGTGACGGCAACAGTCGCCACTGGACGCGCTACTACGGCTTCACCGACCCGGCACTGCTGGCCAAGGAAGTCGAGAAACTCAGCGGCCTGCGCACCCACGCCAAACACACCGCGATTGCCATGGAGCAACAACCATGAGAACCCTGGACTGGATCACCCTGACGGTGTGTTTCTGGATTTTCAGCGCCATGGCCCTGGCCCACGAAGGCCACGAACAACCGGCACCGGCAACGACAACGACCAGCGCTGCGCCCGCACCGGTCAAAGGCACCCACGACGCGAAAACCTGGTTCACCGACACGCCGCTGCTGGATCAGAACGGCGACGTCCAGCGTTTCTACAGCGATGCACTGCACAACCGCGTGGTGCTGCTCAACGTGATTTTCACCAGTTGCAATGACGCCTGCCCGCTGATCACCCGCAAGCTCAAGGAAGTCCGCGAGTTGCTGGGCGACAAGGCCGACGGCATCACCTTCATTTCCCTTACCAGTGATCCGCTGCGCGATACGCCGGCGGTGCTCAAGGCTTACACCTTGAAGCAGGGCGCCGATGACCCTCACTGGCTTTTCCTCACCGGCGACAAGGCGCAGATGGACCTGGTGCTGGGCCGCATCGGTCAGATCGTGCCGACGCCCGAGCAGCACTCGACCCAGTTGATCGTCGGCGATGTGGCCAACAAACGCTGGAGCAAAATCCGTCCCGACGCCCCGGCCGCCGCCATTGCCCAGCGCTTGCAGCTGCTGACAATGCCCGTGGCCGGCCGCTGAGTCCGCGCCATGAACCTCGGCCGCGTCCTCGCCCTGATCCTGCTCGCTGGCGTCAGCCTCGGCGCGGCCGCGTTGCCGCTGACCGATGAAGAAAGCGCCGGCAAGCGCCTGTACCGCGAAGGCCTGTCCGCCAGCGGCGAGCCGATCATGGCGCGGGTCGGCGCGGCGGACGTGTTGCTGCCGGCCACCAGCCTGCCGTGCGCCAACTGCCACGGCGCCGATGGTCTCGGCCGACCCGAAGGCGGGGTGCGTCCGCCGGAACTGAACTGGTCGCGGCTGACCAGCATCCACGGTCAGCAACAGATCAATGGCCGCAACTACCCGGCCTACACCGACAGCAGTCTGGCGCGGGTGATCCAGCAGGGCCGCGACCCCGGCAACAATCGCCTCGACCCGAGCATGCCGCGCTTCCTGTTGTCGATGAAGGATCAGCGCAATCTCACGGCTTACCTCAAACGCCTCGCCGATGACCGCGATCCGGGGCTCGATGACCAGACCTTGCATTTGGGCACCTTGCTGCCCAGCCAGGGGCCACTGGCCGAGGAGGGCGCTACCATCGCGGCGGTGCTCAACGGCAGCGTTGCGCGGATCAATCAGGCCGGCGGCATTCACGGTCGGCAGTTGCGCCTGACCGTGGCCGATCCCGGCCCGGATCGCGCCAGCGCCGAACAGGCCCTGCAACGGCTGATCGAGGAAGAGCAAGTCTTTGCCCTGATTGCACCGCTGGCCCCGGCGCTGGACAGCGAACTGGCGCCTCGTCTGGAGCAGTCCGGCGTGCCGCTGATCGGGGCCCTGTCGTTGCTCGGCCCGGTGCAGGCCAGCCCACAGATTTTCGAGCCGCTGCCGGGCCTGCGCGAGCAACTGATCGCGCTGGCCGATTACGCCACCGCCAGTTTGCGAGTGCTGCAAGGGCCGACGCTGATTGCCTATCCCGATGACCCGGCCCAGGTGCTGGCGGCGCAGACCCTTGGCCGCTATCTGCAGGAACACGGCTGGGAAAAAGTCCATCTGCAGGCCTACGACCCGGCGGCGGACAGCTTGCCGCTGGGCTCACGCTCGGTGTTTTACCTGGGCAGCGGCGGAGGTTTCAGTCGGCTGGCGGCCGGATTGCAGAATGCCGGGCAGGTGCCGTACCTGTTTGCCGCATCGAGCCAGGTGGCGGGGGATTTGCTGCAAGTGCCGGAGGGTTTTTCCCGGCGGGTGTTTCTGGCGTATCCGTTCGTGCCCAGCGACTGGACCCAGGCCGGGCGCATGGCGCTGACGCTGTTGCGCGAGCATCAAGGCCTCGGCGCCCAGCACGCGGTGCTGCAAGTCGGCGCCTACGCCTCGATGCTGTTGTTCAGCGAAGGCATGAAGCAGGCCGGCCGCGATGCCAGCCGCGAAAAACTGGTGGCGGCGCTCGAAGGCCTGCACGACTTCGACACCGGCCTGACCCCGCGCCTGAGCTTCGGCCCTGGCCGACGATTGGGCCTGAGCGGGGCGCACGTGGTCACCGTTGACTTGCCCGACCAGCGTTTTTATCTGGTCGCTCCCTACAAACCGATTATTGCCACGCCCTGACCGGAGGCCCTGATCATGAAGCTCAAAACCCTGTGTTGGCTGCTGACAGGCTGGTTGTCGGTGGGAATGGCGAACAATGAACCGGTGGCTGCGCGGGTCAACGGCGAGGCGATTTCCGAGTTTCGCCTGGAACGTTTTTTTGCCGAGTACCTGGAAGATCAGGGCCGCGCCGTGGCGAGTATTCGCAACCCCAAGGCCTATAAGCAACTGCGTCAGGCCGCGCTGGACACGTTGATCGACAAGGAACTGCTCTGGCAGGAATCGCGCAAGCGCGGGGTGAAGATCGATGAGCAAGCCGTGCGCGAACAGGTCGAACAGACCCGCACCGCCATCGGCGGCACCGAGAAATTCCTCCAGCGTTTGCAGGACGCCGGTTTCGATGAGGCCTCGTTCACCGAGTACACCCACCGCGAACTGGCGGCGCAGCGGATGTTTGCCGAACTGACTAAAGTCCAGGCCCCGGACGAGCAAACGGTGCGGGCGTTTTTTGAGGAACACCGCGCTGAAATGGGCGCGCCGGAGCAGGTGCAGGCCCGGCACATTCTGATCAAGGTTGCCGGCGATGCCGATGCCGCCACGGTTGAAGCGGCGCGGCTACGCTTAGAAGAGTTGCGCGCAGCTATCGCAGGGGGGCAAACCTTTGCTAGCGTCGCGCAATCGGGATCGGAAGATGTCACCGCCAGCCAGGGCGGGGACCTGGGGTATTTCGCCCGTGGGCAAATGGTGCCGGCGTTTGAAACGGCGGCGTTTGCCCTCAAGCCTGGTGAAGTCAGCGAAGCGGTGCGCACACCGTTCGGCTGGCATTTGATCTTTGTCGAGAACCACAAGGAGGCGGCCGATGTCCCAGAGGAGCAAGGGCTGGAAACAGTCAGGGCGTACCTCGCCCGACAGCAACAGACCCAGGCTCGTCGTCAGGTGCTCGCGCAATTACGGGCAGAGAACAGGATCGAACGAATTGACGACGACTGAAGGTTCCCCCCCAATAGTGGGGAATGGCTTCGATGCCCATTCAGGTGCTTCCCCGTTTCTGGGGAACGGGGTACCGGGACGAGCGGGCATTTCCATTCAATTCAAGGACATGAAGACAAAAAATTACCGGCATTCAGCCTGGCATGAAGTGTGCGTTACCTCTTGTGAGGCGCACTCCAGCAGGTTCGGGTCATTGAATTTCAATTGCCGGCACTTGAGGTTTCAGGGAGTCCACCTTGGTTAACAAAGTACTGGTTGTCGAAGACGAACAGCTGCTTGCACAGAACCTTCAGGATTATCTGTCGGCGCAAGGGCTGGAAGTCCGGATTGCACATGACGGCGCAGAGGGAATCGGCCAGGCCGAGACTTTCGCCCCCGACGTGCTGGTGTTCGATTACCGCTTGCCCGATATGGAAGGGTTCGAGGTGCTCGACGCGGTCCGCCAGAACAGGACGTGTCATTTCGTGCTGATAACGGGTCACCCGACCGCTGAAGTCTGTGAGCGGGCGCGGCAACTGGGGGTCAGTCACATCCTGTTCAAACCGTTTCCTTTGGCGGAACTTGCCCGAGCTGTCTGCGACCTTCTGGGGATCCAGCGCGAAGCGAAACCCGGTGCGAGCCCATCCGAAGGCTTTGTCGAACGACGCCAGAGCAGGACCGAGAGCTTCCCGTTGCAGTTGTACGATGGCAGTTGGGTGCTGGCGGACCGCCGACGAAACCGGTCGGAGGTCATGGCACCGGACGACGATCAAATGCTCACCGGGGAGTAATGGCGCGATAGACGTTCCGGCACTCGCCGAATTCGCCTCCCGCGCCGTCAGGGCCTCAAGCCCCGGGTGTTGGAGAGCAAGCCATGGATCGTCTGTCCGTTGTCGTCGAACCGCTGTCGGTCAATCCTCCACAGGAGGCACAGACCCCGCCACGCTTTTCCAGTGAGCAACTGGCCCAGGCTCGGGCACGGGCCAGCACTTCCGGAGAACGGGTGCTCGACGCACTGGCCGTGCTCTGTGAACTGGCGCCGATGCCGTTCATTGCCAGCCTCGGCGCCACCCTGCATTACCCGGTGCTCGACACCGACACGCTGTTTCTGGCGAGCCCGGTGTTCGACCGGGTCACCCTCGCGCAATGCCTCAAACGTGAATTCATCCTGCTGCGCCACAACGACGAAGTCATCGGCGTGTTCGCCGACCCCTTCGACACCGCGCGCCTGGCCTGGATCGACGAATGCCTGCACGGCGCGCCGCTGTATCTGGTGCACGCCGATGACCTCAAGGCCTATCTGGCCCGCCACGAAGAAAGCTTCCACGCGGTCGAATCGCTCAACGCCCAGACCGACGCCGGCAGCGAGACCGACACCCTGCAAAGCCTGTCGCTGACCAGCATCAGCGAAGACTCGAGCGTGGTGGTGAAACTGGTCAACTCGACCCTGTACGACGCGCTGAAAATGCACGCCAGCGACATCCACCTCGGCACCACCGGCCAGGGCCTGGTGATCAAGTACCGGATCGACGGCGTGCTGAACAACATCGGCAAGATCCAGGGCAGCGAGTTCGCCGAGCAGGTGATTTCGCGGGTCAAGGTCATGGCCGAGCTGGACATCGGCGAAAAACGCGTACCGCAGGACGGTCGCTTCAAGATCGGCATCAGCGGCCGGCAGATCGACTTCCGGGTGTCGATCATGCCGAGCATCTTCGGCGAAGACGCGGTGCTGCGGGTGCTGGACAAACAGGATCTGGCCGACAAGGTCTGCGGCGTGCAACTGCAAGCGCTGGGCTTTGAAGACGAAACCCTGCGCCAACTGCGTCGTCTGGCTGCCGAACCCTACGGCATGGTGCTGGTGACCGGCCCCACCGGCAGCGGCAAGACCACCACGCTGTACGCGATGATCACCGAGATCAACCACGGCGTGGACAAGATCATCACCATCGAAGACCCGGTGGAATATCAGCTGCCGGGCGTGCTGCAAATCCCGGTCAACGAGAAAAAAGGCCTGACCTTCGCCCGTGGCCTGCGCTCGATCCTGCGCCACGACCCGGACAAGATCATGGTCGGCGAAATCCGCGACCCGGACACCGCGCAGATCGCCGTGCAATCGGCGCTCACCGGTCACCTGGTGTTCACCACCATCCACGCCAACAACGTGTTCGACGTGATCGGTCGTTTTACCCAAATGGAAATCGACCCCTACAGCCTGGTCTCGGCGCTCAACGCGATTCTTGCCCAGCGTCTGATCCGGCTGGTGTGCAGCAGTTGCAGCACGCCGGTCAACCCGAGCGATGAAGAGCTGCGCGCTTCGGGCCTCGACCCACAGAAAGTCGATCACTACCACTTCGTCCACGGCAAGGGCTGCGGCCACTGCCGGGGCAGCGGCTATCGCGGCCGCACGGCGATTGCCGAGCTGCTGCACCTGGACGACGAGCTGCGGCAAATGATCGTCGAGCGCCAACCCATCACCCAGATCAAAGCCCTGGCCTGCGCCCGTGGTTTGCGCCTGTTGCGCGAATCGGCGCTGGAGCTGGTGGAGCACGGTCGGACCACGCTGGAGGAGATCAATCGTGTCACTTTTATCGCGTGATCAATTCATCGCCGTGCTCGGCGCCAGCGGTGTCGGCCTCGGCCAGCGCCGGGGCAGCGACACCCTGTGGCTGGGCAGCGTCGGCTACATCGACGAAGGCTTTCAGAGCTACGCGGTGGCGCTGGACACCCTCGACCGTCTGCTCGGCGAACACACCCGTGCCGGTGCCGAGCTGAGCGTGGTGATCTCCGGCCACTTCAGCCGTTTCTGCCTGGTGCCGTGGAGCGAGCAGATCAGCAGCCCTGACGAACTGCGCGGCTTCGCCCAACTGTGCTTCGAAGACCTGTTCGGCGCACCGACCCAACCGTGGAGCCTGGTGCTGTCGGCCGAGCCGGCCGGGCATGACCGGATCGCCAGTGCCTTGCCGCAGGATTTGCTGGCACGCCTGCGCACGCTGGTAAGCGGTCGCGGTCTGCGCCTGCGTTCGGTGCAGCCGTACCTGATGACTGCGTTCAACCGCTTCGACAAAAGCCTCGATGCCGGCGACTTCCTGTTCATCGTCGCCGAACCGCAACGCAGCGTGTTGCTGCTGGCAAGGGAAGGGCGCTGGTCGTCGGTGCGTTCGGTGGGCGGCAGCGACAGCGATGCGGCACTTAGCGCGTTGATCGGTCGCGAACGGCAACTGCAAGCCTCCACCAGCGAACGCGCCTTCAACGTTTATCTGCACGCCCCGGCGCGCCTCGATGCGCAACCGGATGTGGCGGGGGTGCACCTGCGCACCCTCGAAGACAACTCGATGACCGTGCGTGACGCCTTGTACGTCATGTCCCGGGCGGTGGCCTGACATGCGCGCCTTGAACCTCGACTTCCAGCCACGTCCGCGTTCCGGCCCGTTGGGCTGGAGCCTGCTCGGCGGCGGTGTGTTGCTCGCGCTGGTGTGCTTCGGCGTGCAACAGCACCTCGGCGATCAGGCCGAACAACAGCAGGGTCACCTGCAGCACACCCAGCGCCAACTCACCGGCGACAGCGGCAGCAAGACAACGCTGAGCCCGGCGGAAACCCGCGAGCAGGCGCAGAACCTCGCCGAAATGCGCAAGGTCTCGCAGCAACTGCGCCGGCCCTGGGAACGCCTGTTCGCCATGCTCGAAGCCATGCCGCGCGACGACATCGCCTTGCTGACCCTGACCCCGGATGCGCGCAAGGGCCAGGTACGGATCAGCGCCGAAGCCCGCGATCTGCAAGCGATGCTGGATTTCCACAAACGGCTGGAGGCCAGTGACGAGCTGTCCGACGTGTCGCTGCTGAGCCACGAAATCGTCGTCAAATCGCCGGAGCAACCGGTGCAATTCAACCTGTCGGCGACCTGGGAGATAGGCGATGCGAATCCCTAGACTGATCGTTCACGAATACCTGCAAGGCCTCGGCGTTCCGGGCCTGGCCGGTCTGGCACTGCTGCTGGTCACGCTGGCCTGGGCACTCGGCGGCTTGCTGCCGGGCTGGCAATCGCTGCAACAGCTCAGCCAGCAAACCCAGGAAGCCACCGAGTACCTGGCCAAGGTCGAGGACGGCAGCATCGCGCCGCCCGTGGTGCCGCAACGTCAGCTGGATGATTTTCGCAACAAGCTGCCGGCCCAGCCGCAAGCCACTGTCGCCATCGACCGCATCTACGCCCTGGCCGCGCAGGAACACATCACCCTGGCGCGCGGCGAATACGCCCTCGGCGTCGATCCCAAGACCCATCTGGCGCGCTACCAGATCCTGTTGCCGGTGCGCGGCAGCTATCCGCAGCTGCGCCGTTTCCTGCACGCCTTGCTCGGCCAGTTGCCGGCGGTGGTGGTGGAAGACGTCGAGTTTCAACGCAAGAAGATTGCCGACACCGACCTCAGCGGCCGGATCCGTATGACCCTCTACCTGTCGAGGTCGTGATGGACACCAAACGCATAACCGGCTGGGTGGCGTTCTTCGGCGTGGCGGCGGCGCTGGCCTGGTTGCCGGAATATTTCTCGCCGAGCGACGAGGCGGATTCGACCGAAGTCGCCGTGGCCAGCCCGACGAAAGCCACCGCCCGTGGCGCCTTGCCCGCCAGCAGCGCCAAGGCGAATGCAGCGCCGATCAAGGACCTGAGCCCGGCCGGCGACCTGTTTGCGAGCAAATCCTGGAAGGCCGCGCCGACCCTGGCGACGGTCACCGAACAAGCGATCAACCCGACCCCGGTGGTGCAAGCCCCGAGCCTGCCACCGGTGCCGTTTCAGTTCGTCGGCAGGCTGCATGACCGCAGCGACCTGCAGGTGTTCTTGCAGGACGGCGAGAAAATCTACGTCGTGCGCAGCGGGGATGTGATCGACGACACCTGGAAGATTGCGGCGATTTCCGATGTGGAACTGAGCCTGGTCTACCTGCCTTTGCATTTGTCGCAGACCTTGTCTGTGGGGAGTACGCAATGAACAGATCCCGTTTGCTGATGAGCCTCGGCCTGTGTGCCGGGCTGGCCGCGTGCAGTTCCGCGCAGGTCGCCAACAAGGAAGCCGCCGACCTGATCGATCAGGGGCAGTACGAGGCGGGCCTGGCCCGGATCGAGGAAGGCTTGCGGGAAAATCCGCGCGACACCGAGCTGCACCTGCTGCTCAACAGCGGCCGGGCCAAGGCGATCACCGCGCTGCTGACCTCCGGCGACACCGACCGCGCCCGTCGCGATTTCGCTTCGGCCCGCACCGCCTACAGCCGGGTGCTGACCATCGAGCCGAACAACCGCCGCGCCCAGGATGCCCTGCGCCAGCTCGACTACCTGCGCAGCATGGACGAGAAGCTGGAACTGGCCCGTGGCGACCTGCGCCGGGGCGACATCTACGGCGCCGACCGTCAGGTCAAACAGATCCTCGAACTCGACCCGAAAAACGATGGCGCGCTGGAGCTGCAAGGCAACATCCGTCTGGTGCAGAGCCGCAACGTGATCCAGTACCCGCAACTGCGCACCCGGCTCGATCGCCCGGTGACCCTGGAATTTCGCGACGCCAACCTCAAGACCATTTTTGAAGTGCTGTCGCAGGTCGCCGGCCTGAATTTCATCTTCGACAAGGACCTGCGTCCGGACATGAAAGCCACGATCTTCGTGCGTGACGTGCGCATCGAAGACGCCGTGCAACTGCTGCTGCAACAGAATCAGCTGCACCAGAAAGTGGTGAACGAAAACACCTTGCTGATCTTTCCGGACTCGCCGCAAAAGTTGAAGGATTATCAGGAGCTGGTGATGCGCACCTTCTACCTGACCAGCATCGACGCCAACACCGCGCTGAACATGATCAAGACCATGCTCAAGACCCGCGATGTGTTCGTCGACGAACGCCTGAACACCCTGACCATGCGCGACACCGAAGACGCCGTGCGCATGGCCGAAAAACTCCTGCAATCGCAAGACCAGTCCAACCCCGAAGTGGTGCTGGAAGTGGAAGTGATGGAAGTCGCCACCCAGCGCATTCTCGACCTGGGCCTGCAATGGCCGAACACCTTCGGCGTGGTCAACAGCGACGGTTCGGCGGTGACCATTCTTGATCAACTGAAAGGCATCAACTCCAGCCGGATTTCGATCTCGCCGTCGCCGCAAGCCAAGATCAATGCCCAGGACAACGACATCAACACCCTGGCCAGCCCGGTGATCCGCGTCAGCAACCGCGAACAGGCGCGCATCCACATCGGCCAGCGCGTGCCGATCATCAGCGCCACCTCGGTGCCGTCGACTCAGGGCCCGGTGATCACCGAAAGCGTCACCTACCTCGACGTCGGTCTGAAGCTCGAAGTGCAACCGACCGTGCACCTGAACAACGAAGTGGCGATCAAGATTGCTCTGGAAGTGAGTAACGCCACGCCGCTGGAACCGACCCGCCAAGGGACGATTCCGGTGCAGGTCGACACCCGCAACGCCCAGACTTCCCTGCGCCTGCATGACGGCGAAACCCAGATCCTCGCCGGCCTGATGCGCAACGACCACGGCGCCACCGGCAACAAGATTCCGGGCCTCGGCGACATCCCCGGTCTGGGCCGGCTGTTCGGCAGCAACAAGGACACCATCGGCAAATCGGAACTGGTGCTCTCTATCACCCCACGGATCGTGCGCAACCTGCCGTACCAGAGCCCGTCGGACATGGAATTCCCCACTGGCACCGAAACCAGCATGCACATCCAGGCGCCGGATCGCTCGCAAAGCTACTCGATGCCAGCGCCTGCCGCGCAGCCTCGTGCAGTCGGTGAAGCGGCCGTGGCCACCACCCGTGTAACCGTCGAGAAGCCTTGATCATGAACGCCTCCCAACGCGGTTTTACCTTGATCGAAGTCGTGGTGACGCTGGCCCTGATCGGCCTGCTGGCCGGCATGGCCGCGCCGCTGACCGAGACCCTGGTACGGCGTGGCAAGGAGCAGGAACTGCGCACCGCGCTGTATCAGATTCGCGATGGCATCGACGCCTACAAGCGTGCCTTCGATGCCGGCTACATCGAGAAATCCCTGAACAGCAGCGGCTATCCGCCGAACCTGAAAGTGCTGGTCGAAGGCGTGCGCGACGTGCGCAGTGCCAAGGGTGCGAAGTTCTACTTTCTGCGCCGGATACCGCGGGATCCGCTGGTGCCGGCCAAACGTGACGACAACGGCGGTTGGGGCCTGCGGGCCTACAACAGTTCGGCCCAGAACCCGCGCGATGGCGAAGACGTGTTCGACGTCTACTCCCTCGCCCGGGGCCATGGGCTCAACGGCATCGCTTACCGCGAGTGGTGATTCTCATGCGCCGGGAAAAGGGGTTTACCTTGCTCGAGCTGATGGTGGTGATGGCGATCATCGCGACCCTGATGACCATCGCCTTGCCGCGCTACTTCAACAGCCTCGAGGCCTCGAAAGAGACCACGTTGCACCAGAGCCTGTCGGCCATGCGCGAGGCGCTGGATCACTACTACGGCGACACCGGGCGCTATCCCGATTCCATCGAGCAACTGGTGGAGATGCGTTACCTGCGCAACGCGCCGCTGGACCCGATCACCGAACGCAATGACCAATGGGTGCTGATCGCTCCACCGGACGGTGTGGCGGGCGGCGTCGCCGACATCAAGAGCGGAGCTACCGGGAGGGCGCGTGATGGCAGCCAGTATTCCGAGTGGTAAGCACGCGGAGCAGGGTGGGTTCACCTACCTGGGCGTGCTGTTCCTGATCGTGATCATGGGCATGGGCCTGGCCAGTGCCGGCGAGTTGTGGTCGACCGTGTCGCGTCGCGATCGCGAGAAGCAACTGCTGTGGGTTGGCACCCAGTACGCCCAGGCGCTGCGCAGCTACTACCGCAGCTCGCCAGGGCTGGCGCAATACCCGAAAGAGCTGGTCGACCTGCTGCAGGACGAACGTTTTCCGGAAGCCCGCCACCACCTGCGTCAGCTCTATCCGGACCCGATCGGCGGTGGCGAATGGGCACTGCAACGGGGTTTCGACGGACGCATCACCGGCATCAACAGTGCCTCCACCGAGGTGCCGTTGAAGCAGGCGGACTTCCCGTCGCAGTGGTCGGATTTCGAAGGCATG
This sequence comes from Pseudomonas sp. 9.2(2024), assembly GCF_039695385.1. Taxonomy (NCBI): domain Bacteria; kingdom Pseudomonadati; phylum Pseudomonadota; class Gammaproteobacteria; order Pseudomonadales; family Pseudomonadaceae; genus Pseudomonas; species Pseudomonas sp. 9.2(2024). Next base: position 2,531,355 of record NZ_CP155585.1, read on the forward strand.
CAGCGTTATTCGGACTGGCAGTTCGTGGCCGAGAAAGCCTTTCTTGATGGCACCAACGGCCCTGCAAAAGGCCAGTCAGCGCTGCCGCAGGCGTTGCAGCCATGAGCCGGAAATGGTGGTGCGCGTTGATCCTCACGGCTGTGGCGTCTTTCGCCAGCGCCGGCGAGGAAGACGAAATGATGGGCTTCATCGTCGACGACACGATCTCGCACATCGGCCACGACTTTTACTACTCGTTCAGCGAGCGCCTGCGCGACACCAGCCGCATGGATTTCAACCTGGTGGTGCGCGAGCGCCCCGACGCGCGCTGGGGGAGCCTTGTGACCGTCGAGTATCAACAACGCCTGGTGTATCGGCGCTTCCTGCCGCCGAACACCGTGGAACTGAAGGACGAGGCCTACGAGGCCGCCGACTCGGTTCGACTGGAGGTCGTCCGGCGCAAGCTGGAAGCCTTGTTGCAGGACACCACCGACCTTGAGAAGGACGAACTATGAACACGACAACGTTCTCACGGCGCAGCGGATTCTGGATCTCGGGGTTGTTGATCGGGCTTGCCAGCGCCGCTGCCGTCCAGGCCACCGAACTGGTCTACACGCCGGTCAACCCGTCGTTCGGCGGCAACCCGCTCAACGGCACCTGGCTGCTCAACAACGCCCAGGCGCAAAACGACCACGACGATCCGGACCTCAAGAAACGCTCGACGGTGGCCGGCACTTCGGCACTTGAACGGTTCACCAGTCAATTGCAGTCACGGTTGCTGGGGCAACTGCTGGACAACATCTCCACCGGCAACACGGGGAGCCTGTCCACCGACGCTTTTATCGTCAACGTCGTTGATGACTCGGGGGCTCTCACGATCGAGGTGACCGACCGAGCGAGCGGCGAAGTTTCCGAAATTCAGGTGAACGGCCTCAACCCATGACGGGATGACGGTTCCGGGGAGTGATGGACATGAAAAAAATAATTGCGCTAGGGCTGATGTTGGCAGCATTACAAGGGTGCAGTCTGCGCGAGCCGATGCCGGCCGAGCAGGACACCGATACCCCGACCCTGACCCCCAGGGCCTCGACCTACTACGACTTGCTGAAAATGCCGCGACCCAAGGGCCGGCTGATGGCGGTGGTGTACGGCTTCCGTGACCAGACGGGGCAGTACAAACCGACCCCGGCCAGCTCCTTTTCCACCAGCGTCACCCAGGGCGCGGCGTCGATGTTGATGGACGCGATGCAGGCCAGCGGCTGGTTTGTGGTGCTCGAACGGGAAGGGCTGCAGAACCTGCTGACGGAACGCAAGATCATTCGCGCTTCGCAGAAGAAGCCGAATACGCCGGTGAACATTCAGGGCGAGCTGCCACCGTTGCAGGCGGCGAACATGATGCTTGAGGGCGGGATCATCGCTTATGACACCAACGTGCGCAGCGGTGGGGAAGGGGCGCGGTATCTGGGGATTGATCTGTCCCGTGAGTATCGGGTGGATCAGGTCACCGTCAACTTGCGCGCGGTGGATGTTCGCAGCGGGCAGGTGTTGGCGAATGTGATGACCAGCAAGACGATTTATTCGGTGGCGCGCAGTGCGGGGATTTTCAAGTTTATCGAGTTCAAGAAGTTGCTTGAGGCTGAGGTCGGGTATACGACCAATGAGCCGGCGCAGTTGTGTGTGTTGTCGGCGATTGAGGCGGCGGTGGGGCATATGGTGGCGCAGGGGATTGAGCGGCGGTTGTGGCAGGTGGCGGGGGATGCTTCTACGCCTTCGCAGGATGATGTTTTGAATCGGTACCTGACTCAGAACAAGATTGATCCGGATGCGGAGTGAACGTGGCGGCCTTCGGGCCGACCAGGTTCTTTGGTTGTTTTGGGTACATATCCGTTGCTGCGGTAACGGCTTCTTATGGTTTCGCCCTTACGGCGAGTCCCTTTTGGCAAACGCCCCAAAAGGAACCAAAAGGTCTGGGCCCCGGCGTTCGGCCCCTCGCTGGGGCTCGGGGTTCCTTCGCTCCGGGATTCATCCGGGGGCATCGCCTCCGGTTTGCTTCGCTGCACCTCCTCTCGATGCATGCGGCTTCGCCGCACGGTCGCTGCGCTCCCACCCCCGGATGAATCCCTCCACTCAGCCTTCCGAAGGGGCCGGCAGGTCAAGAGCGGTACTCGAGCTAACGCTCATTGTGTTGAGTGGTGAGAAGCGGAAAGCGGAAAGCGGAAAGCGGAAAGCGGAAAGCGGAAAGCGGAAAGCGGAAAGCGGAAAGCGGAAAGCGGAAAGCGGAAAGCGGAAAGCGGAAAGCGGAAAGCGGAAAGCGGAAAGCAGAAAGCAGAAAGCAGAAAGCAGAAAGCAGAAAGCAGAAAGCAGAAAGCGGATTGCTTTTGCTTTGATCGTTCCCACGCTCCGCGTGGGAATGCAGCCCGGGACGCTCCGCGTTCCATTCTCGAATGTTTAAAAGTTGTGTCTGTTTCAGCGATCCTTCCCACAAGGTTTTCAGGTTGTCCGTCGGAAGCGCGGGCTCTAGCCTGTTTCGGTCGCTGCCAATTCAGCGATCGGGATTGGAAACCCCGACTAGAACCGAGCGCACAAGCGCTTTTCATAACGTATGCTTGCGCACCTTGAAAAGTGTGCACTCCGTTATGGCGGCTGTGCGCGGGAGACCTTCGGGTCAACCGGGTTCTCCGTTCCCCGGGTTTCCAGCCTGCGTACAGCTGCCACCCCTTCGTTCGGAAACCGAATGGGCCAGCTTCATTTCAGGATCGGAGATTCACCATGTTCAAACCAACACCCAACCCACCCGAAACCCAAGCCAACCCCGAAACCGACCCAACCTCCCCATACACCTCCGTCAACTCGAAAAAACTCCACGAAGCCGCCGAACGCGCCCTCGATCATTACCTCTGCCCCGGCGCCCACATCATGGGCAGCGTCAACGAACCCGCCCCGATGTACCTCGCCAACCCGGCCTACAACACCGAATCCCTGCTCGCCAACGCCAGTGAATCCCTGGGCTCTGCCAGCGAAATGCTCAACAACTTCGCCGCCACCCTCGACCCCGCCCACCGCAAGACCGCCCTAGGTATCGCCCAGATCCTCATGCTGGGTGAACTGGCCGTAAATCAGGCCTTGGATCACGTCGAGCTGAAGGGCTGATCCAGCACATGCCCAATAAAAAAACGCGGCCCAGCAACGGGTCGCGTTTTTCACATTCAAACTGGAGTCACCATGGATCCCCTGATCTCCACCATCGTTTCAGACTTCGAAAGCGAAGAGCAGGCCGCCAGCTACGACCGGTGGTTCCGTGCCGAAGTCCAAGCGTCAATCGACGACCCGCGTCCAAGTATTCCGCATGAGCAAGTGATGGCTGAAATACAGGTATTGATGGAAGAGGTTCAATGCAGGTACCAGACACTTGAGGCGTCGAACAAGGACTGCACCGCAGCACCAAATTGATCGTTCCCACGCTCTGCGCGGGAATGCAGCCCCTGACGCTCCGCGTCAAATTCGCGAGTTGGAACGCGGAGCGTCCCTTGAGGCATTCCCACGCAGAGCGTGGGAACGATCAATACCCAATCATCAGCGCAAAAAAAACCGCGACCTCAAGATCGCGGTTTTCCAACACCCAACACTTACTGCTGCAAAACCGTCGCCTGGTTAGCCGACCCGAACTGCTGAATATTCGCGGTCTGCGTCATCCCGCTCTGATCCACGTTGGCAATGTTCCCCGTGCCGCCCTGGGTCACATACGCCACGTTCATGGTGTCAGCCTGTTTCACGGTGATCATGTTGTCGCTGCCATACAGCTGCGCGGTGTAGGCCTGGTTGCCGGTGCCGGATTGATCGAACTCGGCACTGTTGCCGGAGCCGTTCGATGAGCCCTGAACCAGGTTGGTGGTGCCGCGTTGGTCGGCGATGAGGATGTTGTCGCTGCCGTTCTGGTCGAAGTACAGCTCGTTGTAGGAATCCGCCTGGCTGACCGTCGTCTTGTTGCCAGTGCCGGTCTGATTGGTGGTCATGATCTGGCCGATGCCGTCCTGGGTGAAGCTGGCGATGTTGCCGTTGCCGGTCTGATTGACCGTGGCGCGCTGGTTGCTGCCGAACTGGCCGCCATGTTGCGGGCCTTTCCAGTTGCTGGCGTAGACCTTGTTGTCGTTGCCCACCGAGGTGGCGTTGAGGGTGTGGCTGTCGCCGTTCTGGTAGGTGAAGTGCACGTTGCCGTTGCCGACTTGATACAGCGCCAGGGTCGAGTTGACCGATTCGAACTGGTCGGCATAGATGGCGTTGGTGTTGCCGACCTGGGTGACGGCGGCGGTGTTGTTTTCGCCGAAGCTCTGGTCGACCACGGTTTCGTTGCTGTCGCCGTACTGGTTGACGGTGGCTTGGCTTGCCAGTTGCGAGTCTTGCCAGATTTCGGTGCCGTTGAGGTTGCCGAACTGGTTGATGGTGATGTTGCCGCCGGTGCCGTTGCGCTGGTCGCCGTAGGCGTAGTTGTTTTCGCCGGCCTGGTTGATGCCGATCTGGCCGCCGTTGTGCAGCACTTGTTCGGCGGTGCCGTAGTTGGCGGTGCCGTACTGGGTGATCACCGAGCTGTTGCCGGTGCCTTCGTACAGTTGCTCGATGTTGGCTTCGTTGCTGTCGCCGAACTGGAAGGTCTTGCCTTCGCTGCCGTTCTGCGAGTCCTGATAGACGAACGAGAAATTGCCGGTGCCTTGCTGTTGTTGCAGGGCCTGGTTGCCGGCGCCGAAGCCGAGAGACTGGCTGGCGTGGGCGGTGTTGAAGGCACCGGTCTGTTGTTGGGTGATGGTGCTGTTGTCTTCGAAAAGCTGCTCGGCGTAACCGGCGTTGTAGTCGCCGACCGCGTCCTGGGTGATGACGCTGGTGGCGGTGTCCTGCACGGCGGCGGCGTTGTTGCCCTGGCCCAGTTGGGTCTGGGTCGCGGTGCTGAACGGGGCCTGGGTCTGCTTCACATCAGCGATGTTGGCCGTACCGAACTGGCTCTGGGTGGAAAGGCTGTCGTCGGCCATGGCCTGGGCACTGATCATGACCAGGATGGCGGCGGTGAGGGGCGTCAGTTTGAACATGATGAACTCTCCGATGATTGCAGTGCTTAGCGATATTGCTTGACCGAAACGCTCATGCCGTTGCCCGACTGGGTCACGGCGCTTTGCAGCCCCGTGCCGGCCTGCTCGATGCTGGCGTCGTTGTTGTTGCCGTTTTGCGAAATCTGCGCACGGTTGTGGCTGCCGGTTTGCGTGATGGACGCGGCGTTGCCGGAGCCGTTTTGCGTGATCAAGGCCATCAGGTCGCTGCCTTGTTGCAGGATGTACGCCTCCTGATTGCTGCCCGACTGCACGATCTTGCCCAGCAGCGACTGACCGTTCTGCGAGAGCAGGGCGAGGTTGACCTGGCCGTTCTGGTCGATCAGGGCTTGCTGGCCCACGGGAGGTGGCAGTTCGCCGAGATCGGCGCTGTTGGGCGCCAGGTCGTCGTTTTCCATCAGGTCGTCGGCGCGCACGCCCGCACTGACGCACAGGGCGAGCAGGCAAAGCAGGGCGGCGGTCGGCGTGTTCATGGCAAATATCCTCTCGGGCGTTAACCGTTGAGCGTTGCCCCGCCTGCCCGAAAGCAGGCGGGGCACTGGCTCAGAGCGTGGTCACCGACACCGTCCGCACGGTGCCCTGGGACGAGCGGATCGTGGCGGTCGGGTTGGCTGATGGCACGACCAGCGTGTTGTTCAGCGTCAGCCGCCAGCGTCCGGTCACCGGTACCGTGGTGGTGCCCAGCGTTACCAGCCCGGTCGGGGTGGTGACCTGCACGGTGATGGTGTTGCCGGTGGTCACCGACGAGGTGCCGGCGAAGTCCCAGTTGAAGCGGCCGCCGGAACGGGCCTGCACGGTCGAGGTGGTGATCGTGAAGGTTTCCGCCGCTGGCCGTGGCGACACTTGCACCGTGACGGTCGCCGGCGTCGACTGGGCGCCGAAGCTGTCCCGGGCGATGTAGGTGAAGGTCGTGGTGAAGGCCGTGGTCACGGTGGCCGGTGGGGTGTAGGTGATCACCGTGCCGTCGGTGCTGACCGTGCCGCGTCCTGCCGGCGGTTGGGTCAGGCTGGCGACGCCCAGCGGCACATTGCCCTCCGGATCTGTGTCGTTGGCCAGGACGTTGATCGGGATCGCGACACCCAGCGTGGCGACGCTGTCGGCGACGGCGGTCGGTGGCCGGTTCGGCGCGACGCTTATCGTTACCGTGGCCGGGTTCACCGAGGCCAGGCCTTTGTTGTCCTGGGCCTTGTAGGTGAAGGTGGTGGTCAGCGGAGTGTTGACCACGGCTGGCGGGGTGTAGACCACCGAGGTGGTGCCGCTCAGCGCGACGGTGCCCTGGCCGGCGGCCGGTTGAGTCAGCGCGGTAATGGTCAGCGGCACGTTGTTGTCCGGGTCGCTGTCGTTGGTCAACAGGCTGAGGGTGATCGGCACGCCGAAGCTGGTGCTGCCGGTGTCGGCGACGGACAGTGGCGCCTGGTTCTCACCGGTGTCCGGTGCTGCACCGACCACAACAACTGGCTCGGTGTCGCTGCCGCCGGCGGCGGATTTGACCGTGACGGTGGCTGGAGGCTGAGTCAGGTCGGCGACGGTGATTTTTTGCAGCGTGCCGGTTTTCGAAAGGCGTCCGTAACCTTGGGCAACCATGTCCGGCACCGCGACTTCATCGGTCGAGGTGGCTTCGATCAGCAGGCTGTGGTTGGCCCAGCTGTAGCGGGCGGTCTGGATTTTCACCACGTCGGTGAGCTTGGCCGAGACGGCGGTCGGACGGGTGGTGCCGGCCGGGTTGGTCGCGGTCACGACCACCACCGACGGCAGGGTGCCGGTGCCCAGACGCTGGCCGAAGAACAGCCCGTTGTTGTCGCCCAGCAGACTGGTCTGGCACGGCGTCGGTGGTGGGCCGGGCAGCAACGCCACGGTTTCGCGGAAGCACAGGGTCGAGCTGCTGTCAGCCTTGGCGAACACTTCGGCGCGCACACCCGCCGAAGTCCGGCGATAGGTGGCGCGGTCGACGGCGACGTGGGTTTGCTGACGATTGTCGAGGACCTTGCCGGCGACGGTGAACAGGTTGGTCTGAATCGAGCCAACACCCGACGGACCGTCGATCCGCAGGAAGTTGGTGTTGAACGGGCTGCCGGTCACCGCTTCGGTGAGGTTCGGGTCGCCGACGAAGGTTTCGATGCCGCCGGTGTCCGGGTTCACTTCGGTATACGGGCCGTTGATGCTGCGCAGGAACGGGCCGATGGCACCGTTGAGCGCGCCACTGAAGTTGCCCGGCGCACCGATGCCGATGTCTTTGGTGATGTTGATCGCCCGCCGGCCAGGGGTGGTGACGTTGACGGTTTCAACGCCGTACGGGTGGGTGATGGTGTAGGTGCCGGCCACCGGGACGTTCACCCGAATGCGGATCCGCGCAAAGCTTTGCTGATCGCCATCCACCGGATTCCCCGAGGCGAACGCCGCTTCGATCCCCGCCACGTAGGCATCCACGCCGAAACCGGCGCCGTTGTTCGGGATGGCGGTTTCAGCCAGGAACCAGAACGCTTCCGGCGGCCAGTTGTCGGGGAACACCATCGGCAGGCTGTCATCGAAGACGCCCGGTTCCGGCAGCAGGGTGCACATGTATGCGGGTGGAGTGCTGACCGGCACCCGGGAACTGGCGGCGCGGGACTGGCAGAGCTCCATCGACAGTTGATTGTTGTCCTGGTACCACATCGGGAATTTCCCGGTGGCGAAGGTGTAGGGGCCGGGATCGACGGCGGCCAGTTGCGCGAACGCACTGCCGGTCAGCGAGATTGTCAGCCCGAGCGCGTTGAGCGCGAAGCGTGGCCACTTGTTCATGATGCCTCCTGATGCGGATCTGGGCATGTGAGCGTTCATTGCACGATGACCACTTCTTCGGTATCGCTGCCGCCGTTGGACGACGTCACCCGAACCTTGGCCGGTGGAATCGGCGTGATCCCGGTGGCCAGGGTTTTCACCGCGCCATCACCGCCCAGCGCACCGATGGTGGCGCCGGTGCCAGAGGTGGCGGTGAGCACCGGTGGCGAGGTTTCGTCACTGGTCGAGGCCACCACGGTCAATTGCCCGGAAGTGAGGCTGTACTCGGCGCGCTGGATCACCACCAGGTCGGTCAGGTTCATGGGCAGGGTGGTCGGCGAACTGGTGGCGATCGCCAGGTGGTTGTCGGCGGTCACCTGCAGCACGGAGGGCAAAGTCGGGTTGACCGCTGATTGCGCGTACCAGCTGCCGGTACTGTCGGCTTCTGTCATGTTCACCACGGGCGTGCTGCTGGTGATGGCGGCGGTGCCCGGCGCGGGCGGGGCTTTGACGAACACGTCTTGTTGGGCCACTGGTGCGCTTTCGCCGGGCTTGCGCGAGTAGGTGCTGCGCTCGGTGATCAGAGGCGTTGGCCGCACTACTGTCGACAACTTGCCGGACACGGCGAAAGTCGTGCTGCGCAGGTCGATGCCGCCCGGGCCTTCGATGCGTACGTAGTTGGTGTTGAACGGGCTGCCGGTGACCGCTTCGTTGAGGTTCGGATCGCCAACAAACTGTTCGGCCGCGCCGGTCAACGGATTGGTCTCGGTGTACGGCCCGTTGACGCTGCGCAGGAACGGACCGATGTCACCCTTGAGCGCGCCGTCGTAGGTTTGCGGGGTGCCGATGCCGATGTCGCGGGTCATGTTGATCGCGCGCCGGCCGGGGGTATCGACGGTGAATACATCGACGCCGTAGGGGTGGGTGATGACGTAGGTGCCGGCAGTGGGCACATCGACCCGGATGCGGATTCGGGCGAAGCTGATCTGGTCGCCCTCTGCGGGGTCGCCGCCGCCGAACGCGGCTTCGATGGCGCTGACGTAAGTCAGGTCGATGCCGCGTGCTGCATCGACGACGGTGGTTTCTCCGGTGAACCAGAAGGCTTCATCGGGGAAGTTGGTGGGGAATACGAGCGGTTGCGCGTCATCGAACACGCCGGGGGTCGGCAGCAGCGAGCACATGTACGACGGGGCGCCGGGTGTGCTCGGCACGCGTGAGCTGAGTGCTTTGGACAGGCACAGATCCAGGGTGCGGCCGTGGGTGTCCTGATACCAGCTGGCGAAACCGCCATTGGCCGGCGTGTAGGGACCCGGGTCGACGGCGAACAGAGCGGCCTGGGCAATGCCCTGGGCCAAGGCGCTCACGACCAGGACGGTCGCGGTTTTGGACAGTAAAGGGTGCATGAGTTAATCCCTCTATCAAAGTACCTGCCCCTTGGGGATGGGTCAGTTGCAGAGGGCTTTACAACTTCCATACCAACGACGGGCCAAACGGCGGCAAACGCCCGTGGCGCAAGGGTTCGCGGCTTGTCGTGGGGGAAAAGGACGCACGTCCGGATAGGGCGACTGTCCCCAGCATTGGGGATTGTGGGGGCATGAACGCCTGGCGGTTTTCGCCTGACCGGGAAATCGGCCGAACGTGGGGCCGTTCACCCCCCGCATCCGGGCAAACACCCAACCGTGGGCTATAACCCTATAGGGACGTATCGGGAAGTCGCCGCCATGAACATGCAGTCACAATCGCTACCGGTCGAGGAGGGCAGCCAGCGGCTGAACTCGCGCAAGCAGCCGTTCAACCTGTTGCGCTGGTTTTCATTGATCAGCATGGCGGTGATCGGCACCGTGGCCGTGGCGCTCGGGGCGGTGTCGACACGGTTCGTGATCGAAGAAAGCGTGCAGCGCGATGCCTTGCTCACTGCGCAGTTCATTCAGGCCATCGCGTCGGCGGAAGTGCGCCACGTTTCGATTCCCAATATCCGCACCATGGGGGAGTTGCTCGACCCTCGTCAGGACAACGATTTTCCCGATGTCGACCCGCAAGCCCGGGCCAGCGCCAGAGGTGAGTTTCTTGATCACATCGAGCATTTGCCGGATGTGATCCTCGCCAACATTTATGCGCCGGACCGTACCGTGATCTGGTCGACCAACCCGGCGCTGGTCAACACCCGCATTCATGCCGACGAAGACCTCGACCGGGCCTTCGATGAAAAGATCCCGGTGTCGGCGAGTTACCACAACGTAGACAAGGGCCGTGAAGAACAGAAGTTCGTGGTGCCGCCGGAATACATCTTCATTGAAAACTACATTCCACTGTTCGACGCCGAGGGCAAGAACGTCACGGCGATGGTCGAGATCTATAAGGAGCCCAAGGACCTGATCGCCCGCATGGAGCGCGGTCTGGCGCTGATCTGGCTGGCCACCGCGCTGGGCGGCGGGCTGATTTACCTGGGGTTGTACTGGATCGTGCGGCGGGCGGCGATCCTGCTGGCGGCCCAGCAAAAACAACTGATCGCCAACGAAACCTTTGTCGCCTTGGGCGAGATGTCCTCGGCGGTGGCCCACAGTCTGCGCAACCCGCTGGCGACCATTCGTTCCAGCGCCGAACTGGCGCTGGAGTTCGATGCGGGGCCGGCGCAGAAGAACATCAAGGACATCATCGGCCAGGTCGACCGCATGTCGAAGTGGGTGCGCGAACTGCTGCAATCGTTGCGACCGCTCAATGACGACCCGGAACCGGTGAACCTGGTGGCGGCGCTGCACGACAGCCTGATGGCGTTCGAGCAGCAGATCGCCAGGGCCGGCGTGCAGGTGGTGTTTCAACCTCAGCAGACGCCGATGGTGCTGAGCCAGCCGGTGCAGCTCACACAAATCCTCAACAGCCTGCTGGCCAATGCGCTGGAAGCGATGGACAAGGGCGGCACACTGACCATCACCCTCGAACCGAGCGACAGCCGTGGCGTAAGCGTTGTACTCAGCGACACCGGCAAAGGCATGAACGAGGAACAGCGCAGCATGGCGTTCCGGCCGTTCTTCACCACCAAGCAGGGCGGCCTCGGCGTGGGGCTGGTGCTGGTCAAACGGATCATGGAGCGCTTTGGTGGCGGTGTGAGCCTGGACAGCCGTGAAGGCGAGGGCACCACCGTTCGTCTGGCGTTTCAGCTCATTCAGTAAATTGGGGTGAACTTTCCCCCAGCAGTGGGTGTCAGGCCCCGGTCACCGGGGAGTGGGGAATGCAACAGCGCGCGCAAGTCCCTGTAACAACTGGAAATGATTTTTTGGCGAGGTAATTGCAAAACACCATCACCCCTTCCTTAGATGAGGCGGCTGGTGATGGACAGAGCAATGCGTGACCCCAAAAAGCTTTTCCTGTTGACGCCACTGAGCGTCTTTCTGATGTTGACCCTGGGCCAGATGTCCGCGGTCCGAGCGAGCCCGATCGACGACGAGAATCAGCCGGAAGCGTCCGACCCGTCGGCCTATTACGACGAGCCCGAAGACCGCGCTGGCGCGCTCAATGCAATCCTGACCATGCCCGAGGCCAACGTAGACTCCTTCGATCTGCCTGACGGGGTCAAAGGCACGCGCAACACGACGCGCACGGAAAACATCCTGCCGCCCACCGTCCAGACCAGTTTCAATTACCCCACCAACGGCAAGCCGAGCCCGCTGTACGGTGCCCAGCCGTTCACTCAGCAACTGGTGCTGTTCGAAGAGTTCGGCCCGGAAAAACTCGACCCGACCACACCGGCCGCGCCGTTGAGTTTTCCGCCAGCCGCCATCGGTCCGGCGCCGGCGCAAGACCCGAACAACATCGCCCGCAGCGCGCCTCCCGGCACGGCGCTGGATGCGTTTCTGCGTCAACCGGGGCTCACGCCATTTCCGAGCCAGTATGCCAACACGGTTGACCGCAACCCTTGGCAGGCGCAGATCGAACTATTTCTCAACCGTCACATCGGTTCCTCCGCCGAAGGCCGGCCACCGGGAAAAGGCTGGGCTCATCAGCGCTGGAACGAGTTCTACCCGCAAGTCGCCTACAAGACCGTGCAGACCGGCGCGCGGCTGAACGGTGGTCTGCGTGACAGTCGGCAGATGCACGGTTATGCGGTGGGCGAATTCGGCCCCGGCGGTCTGTACCACAACGTCGCGGGCGTGCCGGCGACCGATGGCACGGCCAAGGGTGTCGACCCACGGTTCCACCCGGCGATGCCGGTGCAGGACCACAACTCGGTGTGGACCTTCGACGGCACGCTGCCGCCGAAACTGTTGATGGTGCGCTACGGCCAACCAGTGCTGATGCGTCACTACAACGGCTTGCCGATCGATCCTTCCGCCAACCGCGGTTTCGGTCTGCACACCATCACCACCCACGAGCACAACGGCCACGCGCCGGCGGAAAGCGATGGTTATGCCAACGCGTTTTTCTTCCCCGGCCAGTACTACGACTATCGCTGGCCGATCCAGCTTGCCGGCTACGACAGCATCAACACCAAGGCTGAAGACCCACGCGCGGCGTTCCCGTGCGCGCCGGGGGAAACCCTGTGGGTCAATGACCTGCAGCCTGCGAAAAAGACCTGCGACCACGGCACCATCAAGATTCGTGGCGACTGGCGCGAAACCATGAGCACTCACTGGTTCCACGACCACATGCTCGATTTCACCGCGCAGAACGTCTACAAGGGCAACGCGGCGATGATGAACTACTACAGCGCCCTGGACCGTGGCAACGAATCGGTGAACGACGGCGTCAACCTGCGTTTCCCCAGCGGCAGCGCCTTGCCGTGGGGCAACCGCGACTACGACGTCAATCTGGTGTTCGCCGACAAGGCCTGGGATCAGCAAGGTCAGCTGTGGTTCAACCCGTTCAACACCGACGGCTTCATCGGCGATCAGGTGCTGGTCAACTGGCAGTGGAAACCGACCCTCGACGTACGGGCGCGCAGTTATCGCTTCCGCCTCCTCAATGGTTCGGTGTCGCGCTACTTCAAGCTCGCCCTGGTGCGTGAAGTCAAAGGCACCGGCGGCGAATTCCAGGGGCCGAGAAACTCCGGTGTGTCGTACAGCCGGGTGCCGTTCCACATGATCGCCAACGACGGCAACATCATGGAACACAGCGTGCCGTTCGACGGCTCGATGGACCTGGATGCCGACGGCGACAAGCAGAACCACAACGCGATCCTGCCGACCCAGGGCATCGCCGAGCGGTTCGACATCATCGTCAACTTCGCGAAAAACGGCATCAAACCGGGCGACAAGCTGTTCTTCGTCAACCTGCAAGCCCAGGACGACGGCAAGGGCCCGAAAGAAGTGATCCCGCTGGCCGACGTGCTGTCGGAGAAATACCTGGCAGTCATCAAACAGACCAGCAAGGGTCCGCAATGGGATCGGGGTGACCCGGTAGTAGGCAAGGTCCTGCAACTCAACGTCAAGGCTTATACCGGCCAGGATCTGTCGATGAACCCGGCGGCCTACGAACCGGCCAAACCGGGCAAGGCGGAAGGCCTGGTGATGATTCCGCTAAAGATCCACCGTGACAACGCTGCCGACAAGGCGCTGCTGGCCAAGGCGCTGCACCGGACCTTCACCTTCGGTCGCGCCGACGGCACCGATGAAGCGCCGTGGACGATCAAGACCGATAGCGGTTTCGGCTTCCACATGGACCCACGCCGGTTGAATGCCTCGACCAAACTGGCCAGCGGCCCGACCGACGCCGGGGTCAACGGCATCGGCACCCTGGAAGTCTGGAACATCAGGGCTGGCGGCACGGGCTGGAGCCATCCGGTGCACGTGCACTTCGAGGAGGGGATCATCCTCAGCCGTGGCGGCAAGGCCCCGCCTGAGTGGGAAAAATGGGCGCGCAAGGACGTCTACCGGATCGGTTCGGAGGCCGACGGGCTGGACAACGTCGAGATGGCGATCAACTTCCGCGAGTTTGCCGGGACCTACATGGAGCACTGTCACAACACCCAGCATGAGGACAACTCGATGCTGCTGCGTTGGGACCTCGAGAAACCCGGGCAACTGCAGTTGATGCCGACACCGCTGCCGAGCTGGGATGGCGTGCGTTACGTCAACTCCGCCGCACTGCCAACCTTCCGCACTGGCGACGGCTTCGGCCCGCAAGTGACCGTGAAACCATGAGCAGGGAGGGAGCCGACATGACCCAGCCAACGCCGCGCTCCCGCGCCCTGGGCATGCACCTGATTCTGGTGCTGGTCACCTGCCTGCTCGGCAGCCAGGTGCTCATCGCCCATCAGGCGCAGCCCGAAGGCGCCAGTGAATCCGCCACCCCGTGGGGTGGCGACTATTTCCCCAACACCCTGCTGACCGACCAGGACGGTCGGCAGGTGCGCTTTTTCGATGACCTGATCAAAGACAAGGTGGTGGTGATCAACTTCATCTTCACTTCGTGCAGCGACTCCTGCCCACTGGAAACCGCACGCTTGCGCCAGGTGCAGAAACTGCTGGGGGACCGGGTCGGGAAAGACATCTTCTTCTACTCGATCACTATCGATCCGCTGAGCGACACCCCCGCAGTGCTCAAGGCCTATGCGCAACGCTTCAAGGTCGGCCCCGGCTGGAAATTCCTCACCGGCGAGTTCGAAGACGTCACCGAGCTGCGCAAGAAGCTCGGGCTGTTCATCGAAGGCGTCGACAACGGGCGCACCAAGGACCACAACCTGAGCCTGATCGTCGGCAACCAGAGCACCGGACGCTGGATGAAAGCCTCGCCGTTCGAAAACCCATGGATCCTCGCCGACCAACTGGCCAACACGCTGCAAAACTGGAAACAGGCCAGCACCGAAGAAAGCTACGCCGACGCCCCGCAGATCCGGCCGCCGAGCAATGGTGAGGAACTGTTCCGCACCCGCTGCGCTTCTTGTCACAGCCTCGGCCCGCAGGACGGCGAAGGCATCGGCATGCGCAACATCGGCCCGGACCTGATCGGCGTGACCCGTCAGCGTGACGCGGTCTGGCTCAATCGCTGGATCCGCGAACCGGATCGCGTGCTGGCTGAAAAGGACCCGATCGCACTGCAACTGTTCGAGCAATACGAGCGTATCCCGATGCCCAATCTGCGCCTGGACGAGGCCTCGGCGCAGTCGATCATCGACTTTCTGAGTGCCGAAACCGAGCGTCAGCATCCGTCCGTGCAGCCCTTGGCCGACGGGGCATTGACGCCAGTAAAACCGGCTTCTGCCAGCGAAACGGTGAGTCGTATGCAGTAGCGGCTAAATAGCATCATTGAACCGTGTGTCACGGTCATTGCCACCTACACTCATTCGAGAGAGGGCGGCTGTAACCGGCTCGATACCAGAACGCCAGGGCATCCCCATGCAACGACTGGAAGAACAGAAAACATCGGCACCGAACCTCGCGCTGGCGGCCATCAAGAGCTGGGGCGGGCAGTTCAATCTGCTGCGCTGGTTTTCGCTGGCAAGTTTTTTCATCATCGCGGCCGTGGCGCTGGGGCTGGGGTATATCTCCACGCGCTTCGTGGTCACCGAAAGTGTGGAGCGTGACGCGCTGCTCACCGCGCAATTCGTGCAGGCCATCGGCGATGCAGAAATGCGCCATGCCAACATCACGCCGCAACGGACCATGGGCGAGATGCTCGACTCGCGCCAGGACGGGAACTACCCCGACGTCGATCCGCTGTCCCATGCAATGGCCCGTGCCGAGTTTCTCGATCATGTCGAACATTTGCCGGATGTTCTGCTGGCCACGGTGTACGCCCTGGACCGCACGGTCATCTGGTCGACCAACCCCGAACTGATCAACGTCAAGTTTGAAGACGACGACGAGCTGGATGAGTCGTTCGAGATGAAAGTCCCGGTGTCTTCCAGTTATCACAAGATCGACGATGAAAAACCCGAGCAGCGGCTGTCCCGCGAACCGAAATACCTGTTCATCGAAAACTACATCCCGATGTTCAACGCCGACAAAAGCAAAGTGGTCGCCATGGTCGAGATCTACAAGGAACCGGCGGATCTGGTGGACCGCATCGACCGTGGATTCGCCTCGATCTGGGCCGCGACGATCCTCGGCGGCGCGGCGATTTACCTCGGGTTGTTCTGGATCGTGCGGCGCGCCTCGACCCTGCTGCAGAGCCAGCAGCAGCAACTGATCAGCAATGAAACCTTTGTCGCTCTGGGCGAGATGTCTTCGGCGGTGGCCCACAGCCTGCGCAACCCGCTGGCGACCATTCGTTCCAGTGCCGAGCTGGCCCAGGAAATCGCCAGCCCGGGGGCACAGCGCAACATCGGCGACATCATCAGCCAGGTTGACCGCATGTCGCGCTGGGTTCGCGAACTGCTGGTGTCGTTGCGCCCGATGAGTGACGACGGCGAGGCGGTGGACCTGCTGGCGGCGGTCGAGGACACCCTGGGGGCATTTGATGCGCTGATCCGGCGCAACGGCGTCGAAGTGCGATTCACGCCGCAAGATTGTCCGCCGGTGGTCAGTCAACAGGTGCTGCTCACGCAAATTCTCAATAGCCTGTTTGCCAATGCCCTGGAAGCGATGCCCAGAGGCGGCGTACTCAGTGTCGAGATTGAAACAGCGCAGGCCGGTCAGGTGCGCATGACCCTGAGCGACACCGGCAAAGGCATGAGCGCGCAGCAGCAACAACTGGTGTTCAAACCGTTTTTCACCACCAAGCAGGGCGGCCTCGGGGTCGGCCTGGCGCTGGTCAAGCGAATCATGGAGCGGTTTCAGGGTTCGGTCATGCTGACCAGCCGCGAGCAGGAAGGAACCCGCGTCAGTCTCAACTTTAGAGTGGCATCGGGAGGGGAATATGGAACACAGCATTCTGCTGGTCGAGGATGACGAACTGCTGGCCGAAAATATTCAGACCTACCTGGAGCGCAAAGACTTCGAGGTGACGGTCTGCCACTCGGCCGAGGACGCGCTGGGGCAACTGGAAAGCTTCATGCCGGACATCGTCCTGACCGACAACTCGCTGCCGGGCATGAGCGGTCACGATCTGATCCAGAAGCTGCGCATCAGCGCGCCGGACCTGAAAGTGATCATGATGACCGGTTACGGCAACGTCGAAGACGCGGTGGTCGCAATGAAGGAGGGCGCCTTTCATTACGTCACCAAACCGGTCGCGCTGCCAGAACTCAAACTGCTGCTGGACAAGGCCCTGGCCACCGAACGGATGGAGCGCACGCTGTCGTTCTACCAGGAGCGCGAGGCGCAGAAATCCGGAGTGCAGGCGCTGATCGGCGAATCGGCGCCTATGCTGCACCTGAAGAACACCATCGGTCAGTTGCTCGACGCCGAGCGGCGCATGGCCAACGGCGATCTGCCGCCGGTTCTGGTGGAGGGCGAAACCGGTACCGGCAAGGAACTGGTCGCCCGCGCGCTGCATTTCGACGGCGCGCGCAGCAAAGGCCCGTTCATTGAATTCAACTGCGCGTCGATTCCGGCCAACCTGGTGGAGTCAGAGCTGTTCGGGCATGAAAAAGGCGCGTTCACCGATGCCAAGGACCGCCGGGTCGGGTTGGTGGAAGCCGCAGATGGCGGCACGCTGTTTCTCGATGAAATCGGTGAAATGGATCTGGTGCTCCAGGCCAAGCTGCTGAAATTGCTGGAGGATCGCACCATTCGCCGGGTCGGCTCGGTGAAGGAGCGCAAGGTCAACCTGCGGGTGATCAGCGCCACCAATTGCAACCTTGAGCAGATGGTCCAGCAGGGCAAGTTCCGCCGCGATCTGTTTTTCCGCCTGCGGATCATCTCGATCAAGGTCCCGCGCTTGTACGCCCGTGGCGAAGACATCCTGCTGCTGGCCCGGCACTTCCTCGCCAGCCACGGCAAGCGCTATGGCAAACCGAACCTGCATTTCAGCGATCAGGCCGAAGAGCTGCTGCTCAGTTACACCTGGCCGGGCAACGTGCGCGAACTGCGCAACATGCTCGAACAGACCGTGCTGCTGGCGCAGGGCGATACCATCGCCGCGCACCAGTTGAACGTGTGCATGAGCCTGTGCGATGACCTGCCACCGCAGCATCAGCACGAGGTGCCGCACCCGCACTTCGAACCGCGCCCGGCGAGCAATACCGAATCGATGAACCTGCCGGAAGTCGAACGCGACATGGTGCGCAAGATGCTCGACAAGACCGACTGGAACGTCACCAAATCGGCGCGCCTGCTGGGCCTGAGCCGCGACATGCTGCGCTACCGCATCGAAAAACTCGGCCTGGCACGCCCGGACAAGCGTCAGTGGTAGACCGCGTTGCTGCGTGGGCTGGGCGTGCCGAGGCATTCGAGCACGCACGTCGGGTCCAGCACTTCGTCGTTGACGTAAATGCCGCGCTCGGCATCGTAGGTGCGGATAAACACCCGCACCGTCGCATCGGCCACGGTCGGCAGTTGCGAGTCCTGGAAAACACGGCGATCCGGGATGACGATGAAGTCCTGTGGCGGCGTGTCATCGAACGGCCGGGGCGGCTGAGCCGACAGCGACGGCGGAGCAGGGTGGGCAAAAGGCTGGTCCGACCCGTAGTAGTTGAAGTTGCTGTCCAGCGCCTGCACCTTCGTGGCGGCGAGCAGACAGGCGGACAACAGCAGTCGATTGAACATTCCCATGGCAGCACCTGTGGAAGCGGATTTCCCCAAGGCTATTAACTATAGCTGTCCGTGGTGCAGGCGTTGGTGCAGGTGTTGTCGGCTTACAAGTTCGCAACAACCTGCTGCGCGAGGCTGATCTAGACTCGGGCCGCTCAATTGTGAGCATCGCCCGGAGTGCGCCATGGAAGTGCCAAACAATAAAAACGCCGTCGAGAGCAATCGTCAGGCGTGGAACGATTCCGCCCGTCATCACCAGGACTCCCCCGAGTGGCAGGCCTTGCTGACCGACGTCGCGCAGGCTGATTTTTCCTGCCTCGACGACACCCTACGCGGCTTGCTCGAGCAGGTCGGTGTCGATGGCAAAGACGTCGTGCAGCTGTGTTGCAACAACGGCCGCGAAAGCCTGTCACTGTTCGCCCTCGGCGCACGGAACGTGGTCGGTATCGATCAGTCGAGCGCGTTTCTCGAACAGGCCCGCGAACTGAACAAACGTTCGCCGCACAACGCCGAATTCATCGAAGCCGATATTCATCATTTGCCTGAATCGCTGCGCGGCCGTTTTGACGTTGCACTGATCACCATCGGCGTCCTTAACTGGATGCCCGACATCGGCGAATTCTTCCGCCACGTCGCCTCGACTCTCAAACCGGGGGGACAACTGATGATCTACGAAACCCACCCGTTCCTGGAAATGGTCGACCCCGAGGCCGAGGACCCGTTTCGTTTCGCCAGCTCGTATTTCCGTAAAGAACCGTTCGTGCTTGAAAAACCGATCGTCTACGTCGGCAAGGTCGAACAGCCGGCGGCCAAGTCCTACTGGTTCGTGCACAGCCTCGGCGCGATCTTCACCGCCGCCCTCGAGGCCGGCCTGAACATCTCGCACTTCAAGGAATACCCGCACTCGAACCGGGAAGAAGTGTATGACCAGTACCAGAACCGCGAGGCGCAGATGCCGATGTGTTTTACGTGGGTGGGGGTGAAGCGCTGAGTAGCGCAGCTTTCAGGACGTGGAGTGATTCAGCACATGTCCCGGTTGTGCACACAGATCGATGCCAAGGGCATGAATGACTTTAAGAACCGTGTCGAAGCGAGGCTTGGCTCCTGGTGCGAAAGCCTTGTACAGACTTTCGCGCCCCATGCCCGAATCCTTCGCAATCTGCGTCATGCCACGCGCCTTGACGACATAACCGATTGCACGAAGAAACTCTTCGTTGTCACCGTCGGCCAACACTTGGGATAGGTATTCACTGATGGCTTCATCACTGTCCAGCAGTGCTGCCATATCAAAAGCTGTCAAAGTCTGGCTCATGGTTAAACCTCCTTTGCCATTTTTTTTGCACGTCTGATGTCCGCGCTTTGTGTGGATTTGTCGCCGCCGGCCAGCAAAACGATAACTACACCGTTACGCATCGTGAAGTAGACCCGATACCCGGCGCCGACATCAACGCGCATTTCCGACACACCATCACCTACGGGTTTAATGTCGCCTAGATTACCTGCTGATGCACGATCTATGCGACGGGCAATAGCTACCTTGGCACGGAGATCTCGAATAGAGGCATGCCAGGTCACGAACACGGATGTCTGTTGCACGAAATAGTTCATGGCTCGACTGTATCCATTTGGATACGGTCGAGCAGTCAGCCGGTTCTGTTATCGGCCTTGGATGTGTCGTCTGCAGGTGTAGGCAAGTAGTCTCAGATTATGTAGGAGCTAGCGTCTCCGATAGCTCCCACAGTGCTGCTTTGGACCTTCAAGCCTGCGCAGCCGCCGTCACCACCGGCCGTCCCGGTTTGCGCAGCGGATCGAGGCGTGAACCCTCATAGCGCGTTTCGCGGAAGAACCGCCATTTGCCGAACAGGCAATAGACGTGGGTGACGCGGCCCTGTTCGTGGTAGCCCATGCGGATGTGCAGTTTCAGCGCCGGGATGTTGTGGGTTTCGCAGACGTCCACCACCTTGTTGCAACCCTGGGCGGCCATGGCTTCCCAGAGGGCGACCTGCACGTCCACCGACAGGCTGCTGCCGAAGTAGGCGCGGATCATTTCACCGCCGAACTCGAAGAACTCGCCGGGTTTGACCGGGAAGGTGCAGCCGTAATAGTGGCGGTCGTGGTAGTCACGAGTGCTGCCCCAGATAAATCCCACCGCATGGCCGTCGGCATCCAGGTACATGTGCCCGGTGTGGCCTTCGTTGGCCAGTTCGGCCATGGTCTGCACCCGGTCACCGAAGTGTTTGGCGAACGCGCCGGCATTCTCGGCGGTGATGTCGACTTTGCGCAGGCCGTCGTAGGGGCGCAGCTTGTGCGGCGGTACCGGGCTGACCAGGTCGCGCTCCATCCACAACAGTTCCCAATGGAAGAACACGTAGCGTTTCCACAACGTGCCGAAGGTACGGCCCAGGCCTTTTTGCTTGATACGTTCGCGCAGCTTTTCAATGACGCTCATGATGCCCTCCGTGGCCGAAGCCCGGGTGTTGTGGATGACGCTTTTGTGGGTATAGATCAAGCCGGCAAATTCATGTCAAAGCGCCAGCTTTGAAAGTATTGCAAGTTGTGTAACGGCTCAGATCGCCTCGGCACCCCGCAAAAAATCCTTGTTCAGATCGGCATAGGAAACCCGTGGAACCCCCGTCAGCCGCTGCTCTAGCAAGCGGCTCAGGGACTCTTCGGGTTGCAGATAGGCGTCGCCGAAATCCGCCCCGAGCTGGTTCGGATGGGCGACGATTTCCAGCACGCCGTCGGTCGGCGCGGGGGCGTTGCGCAGGTCGACCGGCGTGCAGACGTAATCCGCCGTCACCCCGGCCAATCCCTGCAATCGGCGGTTGAGCAACCCCTTGAACACGCGTTTGGGCAGGCTGAGGTTTTGCCCCAGGTTGCGCGCCAGGCGCACCGGCACACCTTGATGGGCAGCGAAGCGCGCGACGATCTCGCCGATCGGCCAGATGTTGTGCACGTGCTGATGCGAATCGAGGTGGCTGGGACGCACGCCGTGATCGACGCAGCGCTGCCACTGCGCCTGCAATTCTTCCTGCACCGCTTCGCGATCTTCCCGGCCCAGCCACAGGCTGTGGCGCGCCAGGCTGAGGTCGAACACGCCGTGGCTGTCGCAGAAGGTGCGACGCTCAAGAATGGCTCGGCTCAGGGGCCGGCCATAGGTCAGGTTGAAGTGCAGACCGATCCGGCCTTCCAGCAGCGGCAGCCGGGCCATGGCGCAGGCTGCTTCGAACGCCGGCATGTTGGCCATGGCCGTGGCGGAACTGATGACCCCGGCCTGGAACGCGCCGAGGATCACCGCGTTTTCGTTCGGGCTCAGGCCGAAATCGTCAGCGTTGACTATGACTTGGCGAGGCATGTTCGCCCTCCTTGGTGGGGTTGATCACAGGTGTCGAAATGACCGCCGCTTTGGCCGCCGCACGCTTCGCCCGCCATTGTTGCAACCCAGGCTTGAGCCGGTGCCAGACGCGCAGCCCCAGCCCAAGCAACAGGCCGCTCGGGCGCCACGAGTAGAAGCTCCAGCGCCAGTGTTCCAGTTGCCCGGTCATGCGTTCGTGCAATTGATGGCTGGAATTTTCCAGGCTGACCCGCGAGGCATCGATCCAGTGCCAGTTGTCATCCAGCCCCCAGCGAATCCATTCCTCCAGCAACACCCGGCCGCTGCCAAGGTCCGCGTATTGCGGCAGGAAGGCGAGGTTGTAATCGTAGAGCCGGCCCTGTTCGAACAGACCGAGTCGATAGCTGATGCAACGTCCGTTGAGTTCCAGCATCACCACGCGCACCCGGCCCGAAGCGGCGAGGGCGGTGAAGGCGTTTTCCATGCAGCGGCGGCTGCGGTCGCTGGCAAAGATTCCGACGCCTTCGTCGCCTTTCCAACTGACCGCTTCGACTTCGCTGATGACCTGCAGCAACGGGCCCATGCTGGTCGCGTCGGGCGTGATCCGCCGGACTTCGGCGCCGCACGCGGCAATCCGTTTGCGCGCCCGGCGCAGTTTGTAGCGCGGGTCGCCCGAGACTTCCTGGCGGTCAGCCTCGCTGATCAGGTGCACCGGCACCCGGCAGCTCAAGCGACGTTCGCCGGTGGAGCTGTGGACCATCCATTCGGTGAGCACGCTTTCGGCACCGACCGGCTCGGTGATTTCATTGAGTTGCAGCAGGGCGTGGGGCACTCGATGGCGAATCAGCCGCAGGGCTTGGCGCATGTCGTCGGCGTTCAACTGTGATAACAACGCCAGGCGATCGGCCAGCGGATAACCCAGGTGATGCACTACCCGAAACGGCAATCCGAAAAATCGTTCACGGCTCGCCACCAGTGGCAGGCACAGGCGCAATTCGTCTGCTTCCCAACCCAGCAATACATGCAGCCGCTCGTGCGCATCGAGCGCCTGCTCTGCCGCACACAGCCAGTCGAGGCTGTTGAACGGCGTGTGATCCGTCACCCGCAGGCGCAGCGCTTCAAAGGCCGCCGCCGGGAAGTCAGGTGCGCACAACGAGGTGCGCCATTCGAATCGCGCCATAGGCTCAGGTCGCCGTTGCTGTGACAGGTGGACGGGAAGGTTTGCGCAGCGCCTCCAGGCGCGATCCGCTGTAGCGGGTTTCGCGGTAGAAGCGCCAGCGACCGAACAGTTTGTAGATGTTTATGATCCGGCCCTGTTCGGTATAGCCCATGCGCAAGTGCAGCTTGAGCGCCGGGATGTTGTGGAACTCGCAGACGTCCACGACCTTGTCACAGCCCTGGGCGGCCATGGCTTTCCACAGCTCCAGTTGCAGATCCACCGACAGCTCGGTGCCCCAGTACGAGCGGGTCAGTTCGCCGCCGAACTCGAAGAACTCGCCGGGTTTCACCGGGAACATGCAGCCGTAGTAGTGACGGTCGAAGTAGTCCCGGGCGCTGCCCCAGATGAACGCCACCGCATGGCCCTGATCGTCCAGGTGCATGTGCCCGGTGTGATTCTCCCGGGCCAGCTCGGCCATGGTGCCGACCCGGTCACCGAAGTGGCGGGCGAAGGCGCTGACGTTGTCCGGGGTGATCTTCACCACCCGCAGTGGCGGGTAGGGTTTGAGGCTGTGGGGCGGCACCGGGCTGACAAGGTCGCGCTCCATCCACAGCAGTTCCTGATGAGAAAAGACGTAGTGTTTCCAGACCTTTTTCACGGTGGCAGTGAGTCCTTTCTGCCGTAGGTTTTCAGTCAGTTTGCGCAGCATGTTCATGGTCGTTGCTCCTGATGACGAGTCATCGCGCGGCCAGAGGCCAGCGCGGCCGGACATCAACGGGGCGGTCATGAGGCGCTCCAGCGCAGGGCAAACAGGGTCTGTCCCGGCAGTTCGAAGCGCACGCGGCCGTCCTGACAGCGAAAAGGCGCGTCGCGGCTGCGGTTGTCGGCGCCGAAGTAGCGCAGCGCGCCGTTGTTCAATGGACATTTCGCGCCCGCCAGATCGACATGCTGCAAACGCGTGCCTTTGTTCACGCCGAGCAGCCCGCGCTGATCGTCGCCGGCCATCGCCAGCACATCGACTTCGAACGCGTCGTTCTCCAGCCACAGCACGTTGTGCAGCCAGTGTTGCTGGATGAACTGCTGGGCCATGCCCACCGGTTTCAACTCGAAGCGGTCATCGCTCAGCACCCGCAACATGCCTTTGGGGTACTGCGGCTCATCGGCGGCCTGAAACCAATTGAGCATCGTCAGCAAACCGTCCTGGGAGGCGTTGATCACCACCGAGGCCCACCACAGCGAGGTGAAATGGGTTTCCTGATCGTAGGGGCTCAGGCTCGAGCCGCTGGACAGGTTGGTCTGATCCAGCAGCAACGCTTTGCGCGGCTGGCCCTTGGCATCGAGGCCGACCAGATCGGCAGCGCGGCGCACGCTGTCGCGGTACACGCGAGTGGCGAGCAGGTCGCGAATCATCCATTCGTGCCAGGCCAGCGCATCGACCTGATCGGCGGATTCATCGAGCAGGCGCCGGGCCCAGTCGATGCCACGCTTGTTCGCCGCATTGTCGGCGAACGGGCCGTTGACCAATCGCGAACTGGCCGGCATCGCGATACGCACGCCGGCCTTGGCATTGGCCGGGTCGCTGCGCACTTGCCGGGCCATGCTGGTGAAGATCGAACGGTATTGCTCGTAACTCGAATAATTCAGGTTGGGCTCGTCGGCGAACCCGATGTAGTGCGTGCCTTTGCCGCCCAGCGCACGGGTGCCGGCCAGCCAGGCGTCGAGGCCGCTGTTGCTTTGCACGTCGGCGCGCAGATCGGCCTGACGCTGACTGCCGGCGAGCAAGGTGATGTCCTGGCGAATGCCGAAGCGATCCTGATAGACCTGGCGAAACGCATCTTCGAAGTGCGGTTGTCTCGCCGTCACGTCGACAAAACTGTAGTAACTGGCGGCCGTCGGTTTCAGTGCATCGAGCAGCGGATGGCTGGCGGGCGGCGGCATCACGTAGGGCAGGGCGATGCCCAGATCCGGGGTGCGGCCGAGGACTTTGTCGTGCAGGGTCAGGCGCGTCTGGCCGTCGTCTTCGTGCAGCGGTTTGAGCTGTTGCGGGGTCTGTGCGAACAGATTGGCCGTACCGTCGAGCCAGAACGCCGCTTTGCCGCTGCCTTGCAGACGCAGGCGCCAGACCTGTTCGCGTTCGCTGACCGGCAACGCCACCTGATCGAACTGCCAGTAAGCGCGATAGGGTTTCAGCGCCAAGGACAGTGGTTGTCCATCGCCGACCCGCTGCGCTTGCAGGGCGCTGACCCCGCCGTGAAACTTGCCCGCCAATATCGCGTGCTCACCCGCGGCGACCTTGAAATACAGTTCATCGCCGTTACGGGTTTCCGCACTGAAATGCACCTTGGCCGGGGCAAACAGCGCCACGGTATTTTCGTCGTGTTCGACCCGGTAACCGCGGAAGCTGTAGCCGGGGATTTCCAGCTGATAACTCGCGGCCCCCGGCGCCAATGGCCAGCTCTGGCTGCCACGGGTTTCACTGGCCTTGATAAAGCGCTCGCCCTGCAATTTACCCCGGCCGTCGAGCAGGAAAATGTGCTCTTCGTTGGCCTCCGCCTGCCACGCCGGCGCCCAGCGCACGGTCACCGTGTCGGGGCGATCCGCTTGCAGGTACAGGCTGCCGTCACGAATGTCGCCCCAGCGCATCGACGCCGCGAAGGCGTCCAGCGACAGGCCGAGTCCGAACAGCAGGGCCAGGCCTTTCATGCTGCCTTCCGACGCTGCAACATCAGCCACATCGGTGTGAGGTCGCTGGGCAGAATGATCAGGGTTTGCCAGAACGCCACGCCGCTCAGCCGGCAGTACAACACCAGCATCGCCACGGTCACCGCCAGATAGGCAATCGACGAAGCCGCCGCTGCGCCGACGATGCCGTAGGCCGGAATCAGCAGCAGGTTCAGCGCAAGATTGAGCAGCGCGCCGATTCCCATCAGCAACGACACCGTGCCGGGGCGGTTCTTGCCGATCAGGTCCAGGCGCAGGATGCTCGCGTAGCACAGGCCCAGCAGCCCCGGCAGCAACGCGAGCAGCGCCGGATACGCCGGCTGGTAGGCGACGCCGAACAGGGTGACGATCAGCCATTCGCCGATCACGGCCATGGTCAGGCAGGCGCCGAGCATTACCGTGGCGGTCAGGCGCAGCGCCAGCGGCGTGACCTTGTCCATGCCTTCGTCCTGTTGCAGCAGGCGTTTCATCAGCGGCGTGGTCACCGCTTCCGGGACGATCAGCAGCAGCTCGGCGGCGGCGCTGGCCATCGCGTAATGCCCGAGGGCGGTGCTGCCGAGCAGGGCGCCGATGAACAGGTAATCGGAACGCAGGATCACTTGCTGGAACAGCAGATCCGGGTGGCTGCGCGCACTGAAGCGCAACAGTTCGTTCTGGCTGGTGCGATCCCATTGCAGCTGCAACGGCTGCGCGCGTTTGAGCCACAGCCAGCCGACCAGCACCACCAGGCTGATGCCGGCCAGCCAACTGATCAGCGCGGCTTCGAGGGCCGCTTCTTTCCACATCCAGAACAACGCGAGAAACAGCAACAGCGGCGCCAAAGATTCCACCAACCGCAAGGCATTGAACGCGACCACGCCGCCGGACGCATTGTGCAAGGTCAGCAGGCCACTTTTGAGCACGGTCAACGGCACCGCCAGCAGCAACAGCCACGCCAGCAGACCGAGTTGCAGGGTCACGTCCAGTTCGCTGCCGAATTCGCGCACCAGCGCTACCACCAGCAAGGTCAACAAACCCGCCAGCAGACAGCCGAACACCAGCACTTGCGCGAGCAACAAGCCCATCGGTCGTTGCTTGGCCGCTTGATAACCAACAGCGGAGTTCAAACCGCCGCTGGTGGCGGCGCTGATCAGATCCGGCAGGGTGCTGAGCAGGGCGAACAGGCCCCGTTCGCTGGGGCCGAGAATCCGCGCCAGCAGCACATTCCTCAGCAGGCGCAGGGCGATCATCGCCAGTTTGGTGCCCATGCTCAGCGCCAGATGCTTGAGGTAACTGCCTCGACTCATGGCCGCGCCCCGCGATAGATCCGCCACGACAGCAGTTCCGGATTGCGCGCGGTGCGCTGGCTGACACCGAAACGCGGCAGGTTCAGGGGATCGGCGGTGCCGCGATAGATGCCACTGCCGGTGCCGAGCGCGAAGGGGTAATCGTGATTGGCGATCTGCTCGCGCACACGCTCATCGTTGTCCCCGTTGGGATAGCAATACACCGGCAACGGCCGGTTGCAGCCGTTGTTCAGGGCATCGCGGCTGCGGCTGAGTTCTTCGCCCAGACGCACATCGTCAAGGCCGGTGAGGATGGCGTGACTGGCGCCGTGGGGGCCGAAACGCACCAGCCCCGACGCTTCCATCGCCCGCACCTGATGCCAGTCCAGCGCTTGTGGCAACGACTCCTGCGGACACTCGTCGGTCAGGCGTTCGAGTATCTTCGGATCGAGCGCCTTGAGGCTTTGCAGATAATGCAACAGGGTCAGACTGCGGCGATCCACATCGATGTCGTCCAGCAGCACTGGCAACGGCTGGCCGGCGGCACGCAGGCATTCGATCAGGTGCGTGCGGGCCTTTTCGCCATGGCTGCCCCACAGGGTTTCGCCGAGGCTTTCCCACCAGAAACGCTGACGACTGCCGATGAAATCGGTGGAGAGGAAAATGCTCGCCGGCACCTGATGTTTCTGCAGCAGCGGGAAGGCGTTGGCGGCGTTGTCGCGCCAGCCGTCGTCGAAGGTCAGCGCCACTTGCGGACGCTCGGTGCGCAAGGCATTGGGTTGCAGGATTTCCATCAGCGGCACGCAATCGAAATGCTTGCGCAGCCACACCAGCAAGTGTTCGAAGGCCTTGGGCCCGACGCACAGTTCGTTGCGGTGCGGCAGGTCGGCGGCGCGGTCGTTGGACAGCACCCGGTGGAGCATCAGTATCACGCCGGCGCCGTGCAGCTGGTTTCGCCCCACGGACGAGTTGAGATAGAGCCAGCCGCTGGTGCGTTTAATCAGTTGCTTGATCGCCATGGCTCGATCCCTCTCAACGGTTTTGGTCAGGGTTCCATTGGGCATAACGCTGGCCGCGCAGGAATTGCCACAGGCCAATGCTCATGCCCGCCAGTGTCACCAGCAGGAACGCCGCGAGGCGGAACGGCTTGGGCAAGCGGTGTTGTGAATCCAGCAGGCCGGCAATCGCGATGGCGTAGCCGATCAATTGCGCGATCAGGCTCAGTCGATAGAAATCGTGCTCTTGCCACAGCCAGAAATTGCTCAGCAGCAGCGGCAGCAACAGGATCGGCGCCAGGCGACGGATCAACTTGTGGCTGATCAACGCAATCGAATACAGCCCATGCTTCAACGGATTGAGCAGTGCACTGCGTTGCGCCAGACTTTGCAGGCCGCCGACGGTGACCCGCTGGCGCCGACGGAATTGCTTGTCCGCTTCGTCCACGCCGTGGTCGATCACTTGCGCTTCGGGCACGTAGACGATCCGTTTGAATTTCACCGGGGCGCAGGTGCTGATGAAGAAGTCGTCGTTGACCTCGGCCGGCACGTTCTCGAACAGTTCGCGGCGCAGGGCCAGCAGGGCGCCGTCGGCGGAGACCATGCAACCGGTACGGTTCTCGACCCGACGCAACCAGCCCTCGTAGTGCCGATAAAGGCTGTCGCCAATGCTCAGTCCGCCGCCGGTGACCGGGATCACCATGTGCCCGGCGCAGGCGCCGACCTGCGGATCGCTCAGGGGCGCCAGCAGGTAGCCGAGGGTTTCCCGCGACCATTGGTTGTCAGCGTCGGTGAACACCAGAATGTCGCCCGTGGCCAGCGCCGCGCCGGCATTCAGGGTGGCGGCCTTGCCCTGGCGAGGCAGGTCGAGCACGGTGATTCGCGGGTCGACGACCTTGTGTGCGCAGGCCACGGTGGCGTCGGTGGAACCGTCGCTGGCCAGAATGATTTGCAGGGTCGCCGGCTGATAATCCTGGGACAGCAGCGAGCGCAGCTTGTGTTCGATGTGTCGCGCTTCGTTGTGGGCGGCGATGACGATGCTGACGTTCAGCGGCGGTGCCGGGCTGTGGCGCCACGCCGGGAACAGCGGCGCGAGCAGCGTCAGCAGCAGCGGGTAGCCGACATAGGCGTAGGCCGGCAGCAGCAGGCACATCCAGAAAATGAATTCAGCCACGGGCAGGCCTCCTGGCGTTCCAATGACACAGACTGAGAATGAACGCGGCGCCCGCCAGGTGCAGGCGCAGCCAGTGCAGGCCCCACAGTTGCAGGGTCAGGCAGACGTTGTGGTGCTTGGCGCTCTGGCGCACGCTGAGCACCAGCCCCGGCACCAGCGTCAGCATCACCATGATCGCGGCGTGATGGGGAAAGCCGTCGAGCAGCGCGGATATCGCCAGGAAATCGAGAATCCAGACGAAGATCGACAGCATCGGAAACCGCAACAGGCGCAGGCTGAAACCGTGGCTGCGCAGCAATTGCAGATGACTGCCCTGACGCCACAGTTCCTTGCCCATCCACTCGCGCCAGTTCATTTCGTAGCCCCAGTGCAGAGCCACGCTTTCATTGATCGAGAGCAGTCGCGCGCCGTGTTCTCTCAGGCGCAAGGTGAACTCCTTGTCTTCGCCGGTGCGCAGGGTTTCGTTGAAACCGCCGACCTTGTCGAACCAGCGCCGACGCATCAGCAGGTTGGCACTGGGCAGCCAGTCGACGACGTGGCTGGTGTGGGTGGTCGGGCGCAAGGTCCGGCGCTGCCAGGCGGTGGCGTACCACGGCGCGGCGGCGGGGGTGTGCAGGTCGAGACCGAAGACATCGGCCTGGCCACTGGCTTCGATGTCGAACAATGGGTGCAACCAGTCTTCCGGCATTTCGATGTCGGCATCGATGAACGCCAGCCATTCCCCGGTGGCGATGGCGGTCCCACGATTGCGCAACGCGCCGATCAGCAGGCCTGGCATCACCAGTACGTGGGCGCCGAACTGCCGGGCGATCTGCGGGCCTTCGTCGCTCGATCCGTTGTCGACCACGATCAGTTCACACTCGACATCCGCCGCGTGCGCCGCTTTTTGCGCAGCCAGCAGGGTGCGGCCAATGTGCCGGGCCTCGTTGAACATCGGGATGACGATGCTGATCCGGCTCATGCTTTGGCCTCCGTCATCGGTGCCTGCTCGGCTTTGAGGCGCAAGACGCTGGTCATGGCGAGCATGATCCACAGGTATTTCTGGTTCGGTGCGCTGAGGAACATCAGGAACAGCGTCAGCGACAGAAAACTCACCCCCAGGTGGGTCATCAGATCCGCCTGTTGCCAGTCACGTCGCAGCATCCACGCCTTGCGCGCCTGCATCAGGTTGTACAGACCCAGCGCGAGCATGCCGACGAACATCAATCCGGCGGGCACCCCCAGTTCGCTGAAGATTTCCAGGTAGGTGTTATGCGCCCGGCGATACAGGTCGCCGATCTTGCGGTTGGCGGAAAACGCCTTGGCGTAACCGGTGGTGGCGTAGTGCAGCGGGAAAGTGCCGGGGCCGGAGCCGAGCAGCGGGTTCTCGCGGATCATCTGGCCACCGACCACGATGTATGAGGCGCGGCGACCGAGGGATTCGTCGTTGTGGCCCTTGGCGCCGGCGCTCAACACGCTGAGGGACTGGATGCGCGCGATGTAACCGGCGGGCATTGCGTAGATCGCCAGCGGAATCACGATCGCCGCACCGAGCATGGCAAAACCGAGGTGACGTGGACGAATCCGCGCCAGTTGCGCGCGGTAGTGCCAGCAACCGATCACCAGACTCAAGGCCAGCACCACCAGCCCGGAACGCGATTCGGTCTTGGTCATGCCGCCGAGCAACAGCAGGCAGCATCCGCCCCAGAACAGCCGATGCAACAGGTTCGGGCTGCGGATGACAAGCAATAGCCCCAGCGGGATGGCGAAGGCAATCAGCAGGGCGAAAGCGTTGGGGTCTTCGAGCAAACCGGCAGCCCGCCCCTGATCCTGGAATTTGCTGGAGAACATGGCCATGGCGCAGGTCGTGCTGACGGCGAGGGTCACCAACCGGGCGAACAGGTCGAGGTTCAGCTCGCGGCCGATCAGCAGGGTGATCACAAACAGAATCAGGCCGACGCTGATTTCCCGCAGGTGGCCGAGCGACATGCCCATGTCATCGGTGTTGAGCAGGCTGAGAAAGTACAGGGTCATGAAGGCGATCAGAAAGCGCCAGATATTGCTGCGCAGGCGATCCGAGGGAATCTGGTGCATCGCCAGTTGCAGCATCAGGATCACCGCCAGCGACGCGCCGATCAGTTTGCTGCCCGACAGGGAACTGTCCTTGAAGAAACCCTCGAACGGCACCAGGGCGACGATGCCGAGCAGGCCCCAGGTCGGTTTGCGGTACAACACCGCGAACCCCACCAGACCGAGCACTGCGCCTGGCGCGAGGTAGGGCCAGGGGCTGGCCAGCAGAGCAATGCAGGCCAGCCCCAACAGACTGACGATCGAGAGCGGGAAAATCATGCGCGTGCCTCCCGTGCCGTGCGGATGTACAGCTGCGACCAGCGTTCGGCCAGGGCCTTGAGGTCGTAGCGATCCTGTTGCGTGCGTTTTGCGTTGTCGCGCAGTTGCCGTGCCAGGCCAGGCTCGGACAGCAAGGTGTCGAGCTGGCGGGCGAGGGCGGCGCTGTCGGTGGGGGCCGCAAGCAAACCGTTGTGGCGATGCTCCAGTACGTCGGGAATCCCGCCGACGGCGAACGCTACCACCGGCACCCCGGCCTGCATCGCTTCCAGCAGAATCATTGGCGTACCTTCGGTGCGCGAGCTGATCACCAGCGCATCGAGTTGCTGCCACCAGTGACGCATGTCGGTCTGGTAACCCGGCAAGCGGATGCGCTGTTGCAAACCGGCGGCGTCGATTCGCGCCTGCAAGTCTTCGCGTTCCGGGCCGTCGCCGAGCATCACCGCGTCGAGTTGCGGGTGCTGGTGACACAGCGGGATCAGCGCGTCGAGAAACAGATCCGGGCCTTTCTCACTGCTCAAACGCCCGACGTAACCGGCGAGCCAGCGTTGTCTTGGCGCATCGGAAAGCAGCGCGGCGGCTGCCGGCAATCCGTTGGGAATCACCTGCAATTTCTCCGCGCGGACGCTGGCCTGACGGTGCAACACCGCGATGCTTTCGGCGACACACACCACCCGATCCACCGACGCCGTGCGGCACAGTTGCAGGCTCAGCCAGGTGTAGAACTTCTGCTTGCGGCTGCGCGGGGTGAAGCCGTGTTGAGTGATCACCAGCGGCAGGCGCAACAGCGTGGCGCCGACCCAGCCGAACAACAGGCCTTTGAAATTGTGGGTATTGATCAACGGACGTTCACCGCGCCGCTGACCCAAGTGCCGCAGCAGGGCAGCAAGCCCTGCGCAACCTTGTGCATCGACGCCGGCCTCGCGAAAGCGCGCGATCAATTCCGGCGGCGCATCGAGGAACAGCACCTGGTGCTGCCCCGGCGTCGCCAGGCAATGATCGAGCAACATCCGCTCGGCCCCGTAGAAGCCACCGCTGCTGAGCAAATGCATGATCGGCAGGGCGGCGTTCGGGGTAGAGGACGTGTTCAATTGCGCACCCAGTGCACGAAGCTCGGCACGGTCCAGTTCTTGTGCGGGTTGCTCGGTTGCGCGTTCTGGTCGTTGATCACCAGCAGCACCGGCAGGCCCAGCTCGTGGCTGATTTGCGCCGGATGTTTGAAGCGGTGATCGAAGAACTCACGCACGTAGACCAGTGCAATCGCCAGCAACAGACCGGTGAACAGCCCGAACGGAATGATCAGCATCGGCTTGGGAAACGCCGGTTCGGTCGGTTCGAACGGTGGGCTCAAGACCCGGGCGTTGGACAGGTCGTCGCTCAGCGAACGGGTGGTGCTACTTTCGGCAAAACGCTGGGCGTAGGTCGAGAACGCGGCGTGCAGCGCGTCGATCTCGGTGTCCATCTGCCGCAGTTTGCTCTGGGTTTGCTGCAACTCGTGGATGCGGTTCTTGAACTCGGCGATGCGCGCGGTTTTCTGATCGATCACCTGCTGGACCACCGCCAGATCGTTGGTGCGTTCCTGGATACGGTTGCTCACCACCTTGAGGAACTGCTGGCGAGTGCGGGCAATCTGCTCGCGGGTCAGCAACATCGGTTCACTGCCCGGCTGGAACACCGCCAGATCATTCATGTAACGGCTGACCTGGGTGGTCAGTTGCTCGCCCATCTGTTTGATTTCCCGATCCTCGAACGCCACGTTGTCGACCGTGGTGGTGAAGGTGTAGGGGAAGGTGTAGTCGTTGAGTTTGCTGTTACTGGCGGCAGCCAGCGCGGTCTTCAGGTACTCGAGCCAGCGCTGGCTTTGCAGCAGGCGGTCGCGATACAGGTTCAGCGCCTGCTCTTCGGTGTTGATCGCGTTGAGGCGGAAGGTGATTTCCTCCTTCGGATCCGACGCGCCGACACTTTCAAGTAATGCCTGGCGATTGCCTTCCAGTCCATCAAGGCGCACCTGATACAGATGCTTCTTGGTTTCGTAGAAGGACTGCGGCAGGTCGATCGACTGCAGCGCCTGACGGCTCACCAGATAGTTTTGCAGCAGGGCAGAGACGAAGGTCGTGCCTTGATGCGGATCGGGGAAGCTGTAGACGATCGAGATCACGTTGGAGCCAGGCAGGGTTTCGATTTTCAGGCTGTCTATCGCGTCCTGGGTCAGCGCGTCGAGCGCGGTGTCGCGCACCGGATCGGTCTCAAGCCCCAGGGTGTTGCGCACGGGGTTGATCACGTACTGGCGCAGCGGCGAACTGATGTAGCGCTTGAACGGTTCGCCCACCAGTTTGCTGAACATGCCGGGCGAAGGGGTGTATTCGCCCTTGTCGCGCAGTTCGCTGATGGTCTGACGGATCAGCGCCGGCGAGCGCAGGATGTTGCTCTCGGTTTCCATGTCCGCCAGCGATGGCGGGATGAAGGTGGCGTTGTCCACGGTCAGCGACGTGGTGGCGTCGCCCTGTGAAAGTTTTTTCGACTGCACGATTACCTGAGCGGTGATATCGAAGCTCTGTTTGAGCAGCAGCGGCAGCACCAGCGCGATCACTGCAAAGACCAGGAAGACCCGTTTCACCAATTGCTTGTTGGCGAAGAAGATCCTGAAGAACTCATGCAGGTAGTTTTCCTTTGGATTCATGGTCGGTCACCTGAGAGTCAGTTGTTGTTGCTGTCTTTGTTGTCGACGCGGTAGCCGAAGCTGAAGCCCACGCCCTGGAACAGCACCACGTCGGCCAGTTGCCGGGCGAGTTCGCCGGCGCTGGCCAGTTTGGTTTTCGGCACGTACAGCATGTCGTCCGGTTGCAGGTAGGCGATTTGCGGCGCCTCGCCCGACAACGCTTTCTCGACGTCGTAACGCACGGCCTGCACCTGATTGCCGTTGCGGCGCATGATCACCACCGAATCGAGCCGCGCCTTGACGTTGGTGCCGCGCGCCAGGGTCAGCGCCTCCAGCACCGACACCGGCCGGCGGATCGGGTAGGAACCCGGCTGGCCGACTTCACCCAGCACATAGATTTCGTTGCCGGCGGTGGACTTGAGCAGCACGTCCACGGTCATGCGGCCCGGCAGTTGTGCGTACTTTTTGTTGAGGAAGGCTTCGAGCTGGTTGACGGTCATGCCTTGCAGCGGCACCGCGCCGATTTCCGGGAAGCTCGCGTAGCCGTCGGTGCCGACGGTGATCTCGCGGCTCATGCCGGTGGCCGGGTGGTTGAGGGCGCTTTTCAGGTTCTGCTCGTTGGTCAGCGGGCTGATGATCTGCACCGTCAACTGATTGCGGTTGGGCTGGAACAGCTGTTTGCGTTGATAGGCGCGCTGGATTTCCTGGCGCGCTTCTTCGCTGGTCAGCCCGGCGATTTTCACCGAGGTGTTGGCGCCCGGCAGTTCGATGGTGCCGTCCGGCAGCACCAACTGGTTGCCATTGAGCTGGCTGGCAGCAGTGAAGTTAAGTCCGATCTGGTCCCCCGACTGCACGCGATAAGCGTCCGAGCCGCTGGTGCTGATGTGGAAGATCACGTCCAGCACATCCTGCGGGCGCAGGGTCTGCTCGATCTTCGGCATGTCGGTGGCCTGGGAGTTGGCCGGGGTGGCGGTGAGAATGTTCACCGGCATGTTCTGGGTTTCGGAGGTGCTCGAGCAGCCTGCAAGCGGCAGCATCAGCAGCACAAGAATCCTGGCGTTCATGGCGTCATCCTTTGCGGTTGCTTACAGGTTTTTGTAGAGCCATTTGGGCATGTAGTACTTGCGCCGGTTGAACACGCTGCCGACCACTTTGGCCCCGGCCTGGGTCAAGCGCTGCACTGCCGCCTGGGCGACTTCCCAGCGGGTGTCTTCGGCGCGTACCACGAACACCACGCCGTCGACCTGGGTGCTGATGACCAGCGTGTCGGCGGCCGAATACACCGCGTCGCCGTCGATCACCACAAAGCGGTACTGGCTGCCCAGTTGATCGAGCAGCGGGCTCAGGCGCTCGGCGGTCAGGTGTTCCATGGTGCGGATCGGCCGGCCGTTGGGCAGCACGTGAAACGGCAGGCTCGACACCTGCACCACGCAGTCCTGCAACAGCGGCGGGTTGTCCGGGTTGAACAGCAGGTCGCGCAGGCCGCGCTCCTTGCTCAGGTTCAGTTGCTGGGTCAGGTTGCTCGCCGACTGGCTGGCGTCGACGTACAGCACCTGGCCGCTGCTCATCTGCGCCAGTTGACTGGCCAGCGCCAGGGCGCTGGTGGTGGTGCCGGCGCCGGGGTTGGCGGCGGTCAGAAACAGGATCCGCAGATCCAGGTCCAGCACGGTCGAAGTCAGGTTCGACTCGCTGGGGCTGGCAATGCTCAGGCTTTTGTTGGTTGAACCGTCCATTAGCTTGCTCCGTGGCCGCTGAATACTTTGAAGGGGGTTTTCAACAGAATCTTCAGATCAAGCAGAAGGCTCTGCTCGGCGATATAGCTGAGGTCCAACTCAACGCGCTGGTCGAAGTCGATGTTGCTGCGTCCTGAGATCTGCCACAGGCCGGTCATGCCGGGGTAGATCGCCAGACGGGCGAGGTGACTGTCCTTGTAGCGATAGGCGTTGAACGAGGTCGGGCGAGGGCCGACCAGGCGCATGTCGCCGG
This sequence comes from Pseudomonas sp. 9.2(2024), assembly GCF_039695385.1. NCBI lineage: Bacteria > Pseudomonadati > Pseudomonadota > Gammaproteobacteria > Pseudomonadales > Pseudomonadaceae > Pseudomonas > Pseudomonas sp. 9.2(2024). The sequence continues at coordinate 2,567,373 of NZ_CP155585.1, forward strand.
TCACTACGTTGATCAGGTTGGGCAGTTCGTCGAGGCTGGTGCGCCGCAGGAAGCCACCGATCCCGGTAATGCGCGGATCCTGGTCGATCTTGAAGTCGATGGCGTCGGCACCGTGCTTGTTCAGGTGACGCAGCGACTCCTTGAGCTCTTCGGCGTTGGCGACCATGGTCCGGAACTTGTACATACCGAACTTGCGCCCGCGATAACCGGTGCGTTTCTGCACGAACATCACCGGGCCCTTGCTGGTGAATTTGATGGCCAGCGCCAGACCGATCAGCAGCGGCGAAATCATCAGCAGAATCGTCAGCGCACCGAGGCAGGCGACCACCCGATTGGTGCGCGACAGTTGCCACGGCCGACCGCCCTCGCGACCGGTCATCCAGCCCTGGCCCTGGCGATGGATGGCCGCGTCCAGGCGCATTCGCTGTTCCGGATCCATGCGTTTGTCACGCACCAGTTGTTGGATCGGTACACCTTTCTCAAGTCCAGTCATGGAGTCCTCCGCTGATGTTCAGCCGCGAACGGCGCGTGGGCGATAGGCAGTGGGGTAGTAATCGCGGAACCAGGCGATGAACCGCCCCAGTCCCTCATCCAGCTCTATCCGGGGCTGAAACCCGGTGGCCTGGGCCAGGTCGCTGGCCTCGGCGCAGGTATTGAGTACGTCGCCCGGCTGCAGCGGCAGCAGCTCGACCACGGCTTTCTGACCGAGGTGTTTTTCCAGCAGGGCGAGGTAGGTTTTCAGCGCCACCGGGTGCTGGCCGCCGATGTTGAACAAGCGCCACGGCGCCATGCTGCTGGCCGGGTCGGGTTGTTCGCGGTTCCACTCGGGATTGGCCCGGGGCGCCCGCTCGATCAGGCGCGCGATGCTTTCGATGATGTCGTCGATGTAGGTGAAATCGCGCTGATGCTCGCCGTAGTTGAACAGCTTCAGTGGCGAGCCTTCGCTGATCGCCTTGGCGAACTGGATCGGCGACATGTCCGGCCGGCCCCACGGTCCGTAGACCGTGAAAAAGCGCAGCCCGGTGCAAGGGATGCCGAACAGGTGGCTGTAGCTGTGGGCCATCAATTCATTGGCTTTCTTGGTCGCGGCGTACAGTGACAGCGGGTGATTGACGCCGTCCTGCACCGAGTAGGGCGTGCGCTGGTTGGCGCCGTACACCGAACTGGACGAGGCGTAAATCAGGTGCTCGACCGGGTGCCGGCGGCAGCACTCCAGAATGTTCAGGAAACCGTCGAGGTTGCTGTCCAGATAGGCCCGTGGATTCTCCAGCGAATAGCGCACCCCGGCCTGCGCGGCGAGATGGACCACGACTTGCGGCCGCTCGCTCGCGAACAATGCTTCCAGCGCCGCAGCATCTGCCAGATCAACCGTAGCGAGCTGGACATCGCCAATTTGCCCGCGCACCCAGTCCACCCGATCGTGCTTGAGCTGCGGGTCGTAGTAGCTGTTGAAGTTGTCCAGGCCGATCACCTGATGCCCGTCGCGCACCAGCCGCAGCACGCCATGAGCACCAATGAACCCGGCCGCACCGGTGACGAGGATTTTCATGGCCGCAACCCGTCAGGCGCGATGTGGCGCAGACCGATGCCGCTGTAGTGCAGGCCGGCGGCTGCCACTTGTTCCGGGTTGTAGAGGTTGCGTCCGTCGATGATGACTTTCGAGCGCAGCTTGCTGGCCAGCAGCTCGAAATCCACCACGCGGAAATTCTTCCACTCGGTGCAGATCACCAGTGCGTCGGCGTCTTCCAGGGTGTCGTCGCGGGTGGCGCACAGGTGCAGGTCATTGCGGTATCCGTAAATGCGCCGGCATTCGGACATCGCTTCCGGATCATAGCCCTGCACGCTGGCGCCTTCGGCCCACAGCGCCTCCATCAGGTAACGACTCGGGGCTTCACGCATGTCATCGGTGTTCGGCTTGAACGCCAAACCCCAGATCGCGATCGACTTGCCGGCCAGGCCTTGAGGGAATTGCGCCCTGAGTTTGCTGAACAGAATGTGCCGTTGCGCGTCATTGACGTCGGTGACGCTGCGCAGCAGTTTCAATGGCATGCCGTTGTGTTCGGCGGTGTGCAGCAGGGCGCGCAGGTCCTTGGGAAAGCACGAGCCACCGAAGCCGCAGCCCGGGTAGATGAAGTGATAGCCGATGCGCGGGTCGGAGCCGATGCCCTTGCGCACCGCTTCGATGTCGGCGCCGAGCAGTTCGGTGAGGTTGGCCAGCTCGTTCATGAAGCTGATGCGGGTGGCGAGCATGGCGTTGGCTGCGTACTTGGTCAGCTCGGCGCTGCGGTTGTCCATGAACATCAGTTTTTCGTGGTTGCGGCAGAACGGCGCGTACAGCTCGCTCATCTGCTCGCGGGCCAGGTCATCGTGGGTGCCGACGATGATCCGGTCCGGCCGCATGCAGTCGGCGAGGGCGCTGCCTTCCTTGAGAAATTCGGGGTTGGACACCACCCGCACTGCCAGAGCGCTTTTGCCACGCCGTTGCAGTTCTTCTTCAGCGGTGTGCAGCACCTGATCCGCCGTGCCGACCGGCACTGTGGATTTGATGATCAACGTGCGATCGTCTTCCATGAAGCTGGCGATCTGCCGCGCCACGTTGAGCACATGGCTGAGGTCGGCGGAGCCGTCTTCGTCGGCCGGCGTGCCCACGGCGATGAAGATCAGCCCGGCATGTTCCACCGCATCGCTGGCCTGGGTGCTGAACAGCAAACGCCCGGCCTTGATGTTTTCTTCCAAAGTTGCCGAAAGACCCGGTTCGCTAATAGGCGGTACTGCCTGTTGCAGTTGTTTAATCTTGTTCGGGTCAATATCGACGCACAATACGCGATGTCCGACATCGGCAAGTGCGGCTGCTTGTATCAGGCCAACATAGCCCGTACCAAATACGCTCACGTCCATATTGGCGTGCCTCGTAAGACGGTGATGGAAGATCGAAAATGGAACTGTCAAAAGGGGTATAGCGCAGCGTGGGAAAAGCGTGTCAGCAAAATGACATGTTGCAAGGGTATAACACCCCCATTTTTGGGGGCGAAAGGCCATCAAGTGCTTGCTGTAGATGGATTTGTCCCGTCCTTGACGCGTTCGAAGAAAACGATAAACGGTCGTAGGCCACGAATTTCAAGGGTTTTAACGACTTGGGTGTGTCAGATTTGAGTCAACGGTTTTTTGACGCTTTTTGATTATGTCCGACATTTCTTGCGCTTTAATGGCCCGGTGCTAGTGTCAGATTTTGACCGACAAACCCTTGACAACCTCTCGTCGGACGCGCCCCGGAATCGCCATGTTTCGATATCTGAAAGAACTGCTTTTAATTATTTATCTGTTGCTTTATTTCGAATATTACCTTGACCGCTTAAATGCGATGGGTATTGGTCTGGCAGTACTTCTTTTTGGCGCGATGTTTTTGACGCTGACTTTCGCATTATTACTAACAGCCTATATACGTCAGACTTTCATTCGGCATTTGTTCGCATTAACCCTGTTTGTTTCGGCGGTGTTTTTCGATGTTTATACGAGGGTGACCGCCGATTACCTGACCTACAGCAGTTTCGTCTCGCTGGTGTATTCCGGCGGCTTCATTCAGGAAGCGGCGTATCAGTACCGGGGGGCGATCATCCACGGACTGCTCAACGGCTTGCTGCTGTTGTTCGGAATCGGCCTCAAGCCTCGTCACGCGATGCCCGTACCCAATGCCTTGCGGATTGCTGCGCCGCTCTGCGGTGTGTTGCTGCTCAGCGCCGTGTTGTTCGTGCGCGCCGGCGAGGGTGCACGCGGGTTGCCGATCATGTACACGCCGCTGGCCTATCTGAATTTGTTCGGCTACGAAGCGCTGCACAACACCGTCGGCCCGCGTGAGCCGGTGACCCTGGCGCGCAATGGCCCGGCGGTCGGCCACGACATCGTGCTGATCATCGACGAGAGCATTTCCGGCAATTACCTGGACATCAACGCGCCGTTCGGCGTGCACAGCAACCTCAAGCAGGCCCGTCCGGGCGTGCAGATCTTCAATTACGGTTACGCGGCGTCCATCGCCAATTGCAGCGCCGACACCAACATCACCCTGCGCTACGGCGGCACCCGCGCCGACTACATGCGGATCAACAGCACGCTGCCGTCGATCTGGCAGTACGCCAAAAAGGCCGGCATGCGCACGGTCTACATCGACGCTCAGCGCACCGGCGGCAACCTGCAGAATCTGATGAACGATGCCGAGAAAAAGGACATCGACGAATTCGTGCAATTCGACCAGACCAGCGTGCGCGACCGCGACATGGCCGCCGCTGCCAAGCTCATCGAACTGCTCAACGACGATAAACCGGAGCTGGTGCTGATCAACAAGGTCGGCGCGCATTTCCCGGTGCACGACAAATACCCGGACGCCTTCATGGCCTACCGCCCGACCTTGCCCCGCGGGCAGTTCACGGAAGTTGCCGACACCGGCGAGCGCACCGGTTTCAACGGCCAGCCGGATGACTGGCTGCTGTATCGCAACGCCTACAAAAACACGGTGCTGTGGAATGTCGGCGAGTTCTTCGCGCGGGTGTTTGCCCAGGCCAATCTGAACAACGCGCTGCTGATCTACACCTCGGATCACGGCCAGGATTTGCACGAGCGTGGTAATCCGGGACTGAACACCCACTGCGGCGGCGATCCGGTGGAGGAAGAAGGGCTGGTGCCGCTGGTGGTGATTCAGGGCGATCAGTTGCAGACGCTCGACTGGTCGGCGCAACTGGCGGCGAACAAGGATCGCTCCAGTCACTACAACATCTTCCCGACCCTGTTGCAGTTGATGGGCTACGACCTGCCGGGAATCGAAGCGGTGTACGGCAAACCGCTGAGCGTGGCGACGGCGGACGAATTCACTTTCAACTACCGCTTCAACGCGCGGCTGGGAGCCAAACCCGAGTGGAAGCACATCGACCTGAACAGCATCGTCACGCCGGGTGAAGCGCCGACGAGTGTGGCGGTGGGGCAGTAACGCGTCGGTATCCGCTATCCTTGGCCCACACGGATCGATTGGATGGCGGCATGCTCCAGGTTCAAAACGTCTTCAAAAGCTACCTCACCCCGCAAGGCCCGTTGCCGGTGCTGCAAGGCATCGACCTGACGCTCAAGCCCGGCAGCAGTCTGGCGCTGATGGGCGAGTCGGGCAGCGGCAAGAGCACGCTGCTGCACCTGATCGCCGGGCTCGACAAAGTCGACAGCGGCATCATCAGCAGCGGCGAACATCGGCTGGATCGCATGAACGAGGCGCAACTGGCCAATTGGCGGCGCACGGAAATCGGTCTGGTGTTCCAGCAGTACAACCTGATCGGCAGCCTGCGGATCGAGGACAACCTGGCGTTTCAGGCGCGGCTGGCCGGGCGGCATGATCCGCGCTGGCAGCATCATCTGGTGCAGCGCCTGGGGCTGGGCGAGTTACTCAAGCGCTATCCCGAACAACTCTCCGGCGGCCAGCAACAGCGGGTCGCGCTCGGCCGGGCGCTGGCCGCGCAACCGAAGCTGCTGCTGGCCGACGAGCCCACCGGCAGCCTCGACGAAGCCACCAGCGACGAAGTACTGCGGCTGTTGCTGGAATTGCTCGACGACACCCCGACCACTTTGCTGATGGTCACCCACAGTCAGCGCGTGGCGGCGCGGCTGGCGGAGCGCGTGGTGCTGTCCAGCGGTCGGTTGACGTGAAGGTTTTCCGCCACGCGTTGATGGCGCTGCTCAGTCACTGGCGGCGCCATCCGGTGCAGTTTTTCAGCGTGCTGACCGGTTTGTGGCTGGCCACCAGCCTGTTGACCGGGGTCGAAGCGCTCAACAGTCAGGCGCGGGACAGTTACGCCCGGGCCAGCCAGTTGATTGGCGGCGAACCCCAGGCCAGCCTCAGTACGCCGAACGGCGCGACGTTCCCGCAACAATGGTTCGTTGATCTGCGGCGTCTGGGCTGGCCGGTGTCGCCGGTGCTGCAAGGGCGCCTGATTCTTAAAGGCCACGAAAATCAGCGTCTGCAATTGATGGGCATCGAACCGGTGTCGTTACCGGGCGACAGCGCGGTGGCCGGGCAGGCGATGCCAATCGAGCGCATCGTCGAGTTCTTCAGTCCGCCGGGCAGCACCTGGATTTCTCCCGAAACCTTGCGGGCGCTCAACCTCGCCGAGGGCGCGACCCCGGCCAGCGAAACCGGCCAGACGCTGCCGCCGCTGCGGGCGCAAACCGACATGGCCCCCGGCGTTCTGCTGGTGGACATTGGCGTCGCTCAGCGCGTACTCGAACAACCCGAGCAACTGTCACGCCTGCTGCTGCCAAAGGATTTTCACGCTGACATCCCGGCCGCGTTCAAAGGCCAGTTGCAGCTCAAGAGCAGTGGCGAGGAAAACAACCTTGCGCGACTGACCGAAAGCTTCCACCTCAACCTCGATGCGCTCGGGTTTCTCTCGTTCATCGTCGGCTTGTTCATTGTCCACGCGGCCATCGGTCTGGCACTGGAGCAACGCCGGGGATTGCTGCGCACGTTGAGGGCCTGCGGGGTCAGCGCGCGGATGCTGATCGCTTGCCTGATCGTCGAACTCGGCGCGCTGGCGTTGATCGGCGGGTTGTTCGGCGTGGTCAGCGGTTACTGGCTGGCGAGCGTGCTGTTACCGGACGTCGCGGCCAGCCTGCGCGGTCTGTACGGCGCGGAAGTGGCGGGGCAGTTGCGCCTGAGTCCTTGGTGGTGGTTCAGCGGCATCGGCTTGAGCCTGCTCGGCGCGTTGCTGGCCGGGGCCAACAGTCTGCTGCGTGCAGCGCGACTGCCATTGCTGGCGGTGGCGGATCCGCAGGCCTGGCATCAGCAACATGCGCGCTGGTTGCGGCGTCAGGGTTGGGTCGCGGGTATCTGTGCAGTGATTGCGCTGGCGGCGTTGGTGTGGGGCAACAGCCTGGCCAGTGGGTTTGTGTTGATGGCGGGGCTTTTGCTCGGAGCCGCGCTGGCGCTGCCGGTGTTGCTCAGCGCGCTGCTCAACGGTTTGCTCGGTCGCAGCCGCTCGGTGCTCGGGCAATGGTTTCTCGCCGATTGCCGCCAGCAATTGCCGGCGCTGAGTCTGGCGTTGATGGCGCTGCTGCTGGCGATGGCGGCAAACATCGGTGCCGGCAGCATGACCGCCGGTTTCCGCCAGACCTTCAACGACTGGCTCGAACAACGGCTCACCGCCGAGCTTTATCTGAACCCAAGCAACCCGGCTCAGGCGCGAGAGCTGTACACCTGGCTCAAACAGCAACCGAGCGTCACCGCGATCATGCCCAACTGGCAGGTTTCGGTGTCGCTGCAAGGCTGGCCGGCGGACGTGTTCGGGATCATCGATCATCCGCACTATCGTCAGCACTGGCCGTTGCTCGAATCTCGAGGAGACGACCCGTGGGCGGCGCTGGCCAAGGACGATGCGGTGATGCTCAGCGAACAACTGGCGCGGCGCTTGAAAGTGACGCCGGGCGATCACCTGTCGATTCCCACACCGGGCGGGTCGTGGTCGCCGCGCATCGTCGGGATCTACGCTGACTACGGCAATCCCAAGGGCCATGTGCTGGTCAACAGCAACCACCTGTTGCGCGGCTGGCCGCAGCTGACGCCAAACCGCTTCAACCTGCGCATCGACCCGTCGAACATTCCGGCGTTGCTCACGGCTTTGCAGGCACGCTTCCAGCTCGATGACAGCCGCATCGTCGATCAGGCTCGGCTCAAGGGCTGGTCGGTGCAGGTCTTCGAACGCACCTTCGCCGCGACCGCCGCGCTGAATAGCCTGACGTTGGCTGTCGCCGGTGTGGCGCTGTTCATCAGCCTGCTGACCCAGAGCCAGAGCCGTCTCGGCCAGCTCGCACCGTTGTGGGCGTTGGGTGTGACGCGGCGGCAATTGATGCTGCTCAACCTCGGGCAAACGTGGCTGTTGGCGCTGCTGACGCTGGTGCTGGCCTTGCCGTTGGGCATCGGCCTGGCGTGGTGTCTGGACGCGGTGATCAACGTTCAGGCCTTCGGCTGGCGTCTGCCGCTGCGGGTGTTTCCATTGCAGTTGCTGCAACTGATGGGGCTGGCGCTGCTGGCGACGTTGCTGGCCTCGGCGTGGCCGCTGTATTCGCTGTACCGCACGCAACCGGCGGACCTGCTGAGGACGTTTGCTCATGAAGACTAGGTTTGCGCTGGTGTTTTTGGCGTTGTTGCTCAGTGGTTGCGATAACTCCGCACCGGAGCAGAAGGGCTTTGCCGGGATGGGCGCTCAGGCGCAGGCGTTTACGCCGGTGGTGCCGGGGGAGGTGTTCAGCTTCCCGGCGGATCACGGCGCCCATGACGGTTTTCGTATCGAATGGTGGTACGTGACGGCCAATCTCAAGGATGCGCAGGGCAACGATTTCGGCGTGCAGTGGACGTTGTTTCGCAGCGCTCTGAACGCCTCGCCGCCGCAGCCGGGCTGGGCCAGCCAGACGATCTGGCTCGGGCATGCGGCGGTCACCTCGGCCAGCGTCCACCATGCCGCCGAGCGTTACGCCCGTGGCGGCGTGGGGCAGGCCGGCGTGCGTGCAGCGCCGTTCGAGGCGTGGATCGATGACTGGCGTTTCGTCAGTCAGGCGAGCGATCCGCTGGCCGACCTGCAACTCAGTGCCCGGGATAAAAACTTCAGCTACCAATTGCGCCTGACCTCCAGCCGCCCGCTGGTGCTGCAAGGCGACAAGGGTTTCAGTCAGAAATCCGAACAGGGCCAGGCGTCGTATTACTACAGTCAGCCGTTTTTCCAGGCCAGCGGCACCCTGCAGATCGACGGCCAGACCTACACCGTCAACGGCCCGGCCTGGCTTGATCGTGAGTGGAGCAGCCAGCCGCTGACCGCCAACCAGACAGGGTGGGACTGGTTCTCCCTGCATCTGGACAGCGGCGAACACGTCATGCTGTACCGCATGCGCCAGAAGGAAGGGGCGCCGTACCTGACCGGCACGTGGATTGCCGCCGATGGCCAGACCGAAACCCTGCACGCCGAGCAGATCAAGCTGACCCCGAAGGACACTGCGAAGGTCGCCGGCCGTTCGATGCCGGTGCGCTGGTCGATCGGCATTCCGGAAAAAAATCTGCAGATCACCCTCGATGCAATCAACCCCGACGCCTGGATGAACCTGCGCATTCCGTATTGGGAAGGGCCGGTGCGCCTGAGCGGCAACCGGGGCGGGCAGGGTTATCTGGAGATGACCGGGTATTGATTCCACGCGCCGTGCCGCGAAGGAATCGATTGGAACTCTGTCCAGGATGCCCCCTCTACCGAGGAACATGGCCGAGGATCCGATCCATGAGCGAGGAACTGAAATCTCCAGACCTGACGACCTGGCAGCAGATGTTTGACGATCAGACGTACTGGCAACAATCCCCGGATGCCCATTACTTCGATCTGCAGCGCATTGCTGACGATTTGCTTGGTCAAGGTGCCATTGATCTTGAGCAGTGGCAGATCCTCAGAGCCAAGGCCGATGACCTGCACAAGGACTCACCCGCCGTAAACGTTGCGCGGGAACTCGATGACCCGGAAGCCTGAGGAGGTACGACATGAAGACTGTTCCTGATAGCGAGCACCCCGACGAACCTCGTCCGCCGGGTGAAACCGAGCGCGACAACGACGCGCTGCGCCCCACCGATCCCAAACAGCGGCAGAGCTCCGGTAAAGGCACCCCCAGTGGCGAGTCAACCGCGCAGGACACCGCGCAACGATCGCGGAGCAAACCCTGAAGGGCGTCTATGCTCAGTGGCACATCCGTCGCTGACCGCGTTGGCGATGGGTGCTGCCATCCATCACAGGGAATGTATCGCTTATGAAGCTCCAAGCACTGACGCACGCCATTGCACTTGCCACTGTCCTTTCTACTGCCAGCTTTTCGGCGGTGGCCGCCGATATACCGCTTTCGGCCGCTGTCGAGGCCGACCGGGTCACCACCAAAGTGCTGGCGGTTGACCCGGCCAATCATCAAGTGGTCCTGGAAGGCGCGGAAGGTCGCCAGGTGCACATTCAGCTCAGCGACAAGGCGAAAAACCTCGGTAATTTGAAAGTGGGCGATCTGGTCCAGATCGAGGTGACACGTTCGGTCGCCGCTTATCTGGACACCGACGTGGATAAAGGTCTGCCAGGCTCTACCGAGCGCACCGGTGAGCTGCGCAACGCCGTGGGCACCAGCAACCCCGGTGGCGAGGCTTTCCGTCAGGTTCAGGTGCAACTGAAAATCACCAAAATCGATTTGGCGACAAACCAGGTCACCCTGGAAAACCCTTCAGGCCAGTCGAAAACCCTCAACGTCGAAAAGCCTGAGATTCAGGCCAAACTGAAAGATTTGAAAGTCGGGCAAAGCGTCGTGGTCACTTACACCGATGTATTAAAAGTGACCAGTCAGCATGAAAGTTGAGTATTGACTCTACAGAATGGCTGTTCTTGTACAAGTAATTGTATGAGAACAGTCATATGAAGTATTCGAGGTGGTGATGTCAGAAAGTTTGTCGGGAAAAATCGGTAAGCAATGTCCTTTAACTTTTCAGTACATAAATTTCATCTTCAATTAGCACGACATATCCGCCAACTTCCATTAAAATCCCTCCCGTTCGCCCAGTGTCAGGGCTCTTTACCGGTGCATGGATTGCCAGGCCATTACACTGGGCGAACACCTCCTCGGAGTGGAAGCCAAAGAATTCAGATGCAAAAAGGGCGACTTTGAAGTCGCCCTTTTTTATTGTCTTACGATTTGGCGGGTCGCATGCGCTGTTGTAACTGAAGGCGCTTGAGCGTTTCCTGATACATGGTGGTGCGGCGGTGCTGTTTGCCGTATCCACCGATCGCGGCCACGGTGCCGGCCTGGATGTGATCCAGGTAGCGGAAGATCGTCCGCGGCGAGAGGCATTTGATGCCGTAGCCAAGGTTGCTTAAACGATCCTGCAGCGTGTATCCCGGGACCCGGTCGTCCATCGAAAAATGCAGCCCGTGAGCCTTGATCAGCCGTGCATTCCACAAGGTGCAGAAGCTTTTCAGGTGAGTTTCCCGGTAGGGTTTTGGATCTCGGGAGGACAACCCCAAGTGCTGTTTTGCCCGGCGGAAATAGTGTTTGAAATAACGCGAAGACAAACGCCAGGTGTCTCTAAGGACGCCGCGATCCAGTTGTTCGACGCAACCGACCGCCGCTGTATCCAAAGATTGCATGCACTCATTCATCATCATCGAAAAGACAGTACTGTCAAAAACGAAAGTGTCGGTGTGCAGCAAAAACAGGTAATCGGTTTCAACTTTCGCAAGTGCCAGATCAAGTGCCTTGCCATGAGCAATATGCCCCGCTTCCTTGCCGGGAGAAGGGCGCTCGATCAAGTTGATCCAGTCCAGAGACCGCAAGTAAATCAGGCTTTCATCGGCGGAATCGTTGTCCACCACCCACACCGGAATTTGATTCTCCTTGACGTACTGCTGGAGAAACTCCAGGCACATCCGGGTTATTTCCGGCGTCTTGTAATTGACCAATACAAGGCTGAAGGCGGGCAGTTGTTTTGAGGTGGAATCGATCGCACTCATGGTCCGGGCTCACTTCAAGTTGAAGGGTTCTGCTGACGGCAATCAGCACACAGAACCGCTGCTTTGTGGCCCGGATGGTAGGGACGCAACCTTAGTTCAAGCTTAATTTCTAAGCGCCCGGGCCGGGCGACTTGTTACGGCTTGCGACACCGGCGAGGCGCTTGGCGATCAAGCGCGGTTCCACGGTAAGATGCGCCGCCCTTTCAAGTTCAAGGAAGACAACGGCCCGCGCCGTTCGCCAAGGATGAAACCACTTTCCCTCTACCACCCGGCCCTTTACTGGCTGCGCGTGTGGCAAAAAAGACTGTTCCGCCACATCGCCTGGCACTGCTCGAGCAAACGCTACGCACGGCCTGCCACGACGTCCGAGCGGCTGCCTTACCGCTACCTCAAACACACCTCAAAACTGATCCGTAAACTCGGCGACTCCGACCTCGCGCTGCAACACAACAAAGTCATCAACCTCAAACTCGCCGTCGCCGCCATCGACGGCGTCACCATCGCCCCCGGCGAATATTTCTCCTTCTGCCGCCTCGTCGGCCGCCCGACCCGCCAACGCGGCTATGTCGAAGGCATGGAACTCTCATTCGGCGAAGCCCGCACCGGCATCGGCGGCGGCATCTGCCAACTCAGCAACCTCATCCACTGGATGGCCATTCACTCACCGCTGGTCGTCATCGAACGCGCCAACCACAGCTTCGACCCCTTCCCGGACGACGGCCGCGTCCTGCCATTCGGTTCCGGCGCGGCAATCTTCTACAACTACATCGACCTGGTACTGCACAACTCGACGGATCGCAGCTTTCAGCTGAAGCTGAAGGTGGGGGAGACGCAGTTGGAGGGGGAATTGTTGTGTGATCGGGAGCGGGCGTATCGGTATCACGTGTTTGAGGTGGGGCATCGGTTTGTGCGGGAGGGGGAGCGGGTGTATCGGGAGAATGAGATTTGGCGGGAGGTGAGGGAGAAGGGGCAGGTGGGGGCGTTGGTGGAGAGGGAGCGGTTGTATGGGAATCGGGTGGTGGTTAAGTATGAGGTTTTGGAGGGGATGATTGAGGGGGGATAGCGGTGATGTTGTTTTGGTCAGTTGGTTTATTCCATATATCGGAAGCGTTTATCGATACTAGCTTTCCAGACTTTTCGATATGTTCTCTAGCGCTATTTTGAACTCTTCCCAGTTTTTTGCTTTTTCACAATTAGTCGGATTTTGCCAGTCTTGATTGCGGATTAGAGAGATAACAAAGGAGCCGCGAGTGCTGAATTCTGGATACCATCCGATATCGAGTACTTGCCCGCATGGGAGGATCGATTGGACAAAGGGGGCAGATGTATTTTAAATTTTAATCAGCAAAAAATAGATCTGAGAATCATCTGGCCGGCCTCCCCACCTCACGGAGGTGGCGCAAAATTCAAGGTGCGAACTTAGTCTTTTGCGTAGGAGGCCGTGATGAAATTCTGTGGCATAGACCTGCATTCGAACAACAGTGTTGTGGTGGTTACCGACGAAACGGATCGGGTACTGGTCAGTCGACGCTGTCCCAACCAGCTAACGCCAATCCTTTCGCTGCTCGAGCCTCACCGTGCTGAACTGGTTGGCGTCGTGGTTGAGTCCACCTACAACTGGTATTGGTTGGTCGATGGCCTCAAGGCAGCGGGCTTTGAGGTGAAGCTGGCCCATCCCGTGGCGATGAAACGCTACGACGGTTTGAAGCATTCTGACGACAAGGATGATGCGACTTTCCTGGCTCATTTGCTGCGACTCGGGATTTTACCGACCGGATATATCCATCCGCCGCAAGAACGTGCGCTGCGAGATTTGGCACGCAAACGTATTCAACTGGTACGCAGCCGGACTCAGCACATTCTGTCCGTCGAGAACATCATGGCGCGCCAGTTTGGCCAGCGGTTGAGCTGCAATGAAGTCAAAGGGCTGTCAGCCACATCCGTCGACAGGCTGGGCCTGCCGACGGATGTGGCTCTGGCAATGAAAGCGAATGTCGCCATTGTCCAGGCATTGCAGACCCAGATTGATTTCTTGAAGAGCGATTACTGCACGAAGCCCGTCTGCGCCCGGAGTTTTCCTTGCTGAAAACGATGCCCGGGATTGGCGAGGTACTGGCCACGATCATCATGCTGGAAACCGGAAATATCGAGCGCTTTGCCGACGCAGGCCACTTCGCCTCTTACGCTCGCTGCGTAAAAAGTGCGCATTACTCCAATGGCAAAAAGAAAGGTGAAGGCAACGCCAGGAACGGCAACGCTTATTTGATCTGGGCCTATATCGAAGCGGCTAATTTCGCCCGGCGCTTCAGCGAAGATGCCAAACGCTTTTTCGAGAAGAAGAAAGCCAAGACCAACGCCGTGGTCGCTACCAAGGCGCTGGCACACAAGCTGGCGCGAGCGAGTTATCACATCCTGAAGGAGAAACAGCCTATTGATGCCAGACGCTGTTTCGCCTGAGGGGCGAATCAGGTGATGGTCGGCCAACCAAAAGGGACTGGGCCCGAACCACTAAATCTGAGTGGCGACTGACCATCACTGCCTGAGTGTGTTGTAACCGGGTCGTCTGCCAGGTGAGCCAGCTGGGACTGGACGTGTGTTTTGCACGAGCCACAGTTCTGTAACACGTTTTGGACGCATTGGCGGCACCAACGTTTCTCTGGGGCAGTTAACTGCCAGGGCGGTGCAGGTTGTATCGCTACCGCTTGATCCAAATGGGTGTCTGGCACGACTCGTTCGTAGCCAATGAAGAGGAAACGGGTTCGACGGGTTCAACCGATCAGGTTGAGTTGGAGAGCAAACCCTGCAGTTGAAAACTGCAGGGCGCGGTGGCTTTTAACCTTGACTTGAGACCGGCTAATGGGTGTCCCCTTTGGATTAGAAGAATAAATAAGTTTTCTCTGGTTATAGGCCTCGTTGGTGAACTCAGTTGCGAAAGTAGAGCTCGTCGATCTGCCGTCGTCGAATCGATAAATACTCTTCCCAGATTTTCGGAAAGTCTTCGTCGCGGGTAAGGGGGAAGGTCAGGTAAATGTGTTTACCACTAACGCTAATATACTGCCTCGTCCGTTTGAATGCGGGTTGCTCGTGAACTGATACACTCTCATCATAACCATCGTGGCGCTGCTGGATGCTGATCCGGTGCGGAGCAATCATTCCTCGTGAAAAGTCGATGACCCAACTGCTGTCCACAGCAGTGGTGAGGTAACCGTACACGCCATTGTCGGATAAGCGAATACACGATCTAGCGTGTACGCCCTCATCATCGTTTACCAGTACGATTTGGTCGTTGAAATAATCGATGCGGCTTTGATTAGGACCTGTTAGCAGAAGACCCCAACCCTCTGCTCCCATATGGAATTCACCTGTATTGTTAAATTCTGCAATCCAGTCATTCGGTAGGATGATTTTGTGTCTGCTCATATTGAGTATTTAGTTGCTTTAGTGGGTTCAAAAAAAAGGGGAATTTGTTTCTTCAAATGAAAATGAATCTGTCTTTTTAGTTATTTGGTTCTATGAAGGATGGATTTGTTAACTTTGGTTGTGTTAGAGGTTGGTGATGTTGTCTGGGCCTCCACTGTTGATAAGTATATTGATCCGACGATTGAAGAGTTCAAGCTCTTCAGGAATGTTGTGGGTCGTAACTGCTTTTTTGAGAAAGGATATTGTTGCCGAGATTGTTTGTTTATCATTGTTGTCAGCGTCTCGGATCAGATCGAATCCATCCTTCGAAAGATGGGGGTGCTTGGTTCTTAAGTAGTAATAGCAGCCGATGTTCTCAAGAAGGTCGTGTGCATCGGCTATCGTAAGTTCTACAGTGCTTAGATACGAGCTAAATGCGTTTTTCAGTACATATGTGGAGTTATTCAGTGATTTTAAAAATACGCTCGAATCCTGCCAGTTTCTGATATGTAGCTGAGTTCCCCAGTCGGGGTCTCTCGTGAAATACTCTCCTTTGCCCCTAAAATAATCTGGAAACTCGTGTTTGCTTAGCGCAATTTCAAAGTTGCTCGTCATTGTGCGTACTTAGTTTTTCATATGAAAAGGGGGAAGATTTATTTTTGCTAAAGAAAATAAATCTATTCCCTTTGGATTAGGTTTGTCGCTACTCTTTGTATGTGAATGTGCCTCTGAAAGTGATTTCTTTGCCTCGGATTACGCGGGCTGGTGGATTGCCTTGAAAAGTGAAGTCGTATATTGCAATAAGAGTGTCTATCGTTTGATTGGTAGGCTGAATATTCTTTGATTTTATGTCTGAGGATATATCGGAGTCGTAAGAAAAGCCTTTAATTGCGCTCTCGAGAGAGTCGGTGTTTTCGACTTTGTCGGCTTCGATAAAATCATTATCTATAAAGCCAAGTGAAAACGCATTTGTGAACTCGCATCCAAGCGAGTCTCCATCTTCTGAATATGCCGGCAACATTATTTCCTGGAGTGTTGACGGCTCCCAACCAGTTTTTGCAGTCCAGATTGAGACTGTTTTTGTTTCTACCATTTTTTGTGCCTTAATTTTTGAGACCTGAAGGAAGGGAGTCAACGCCACCGTCTAGTCTTCTGCCAGCCCATTCATTGAGTCCTTGGCGGAACTCGCCATAATCTTTCGAATTGTCAATTACTTTAAGTATTTCATTGTGTGCTTTTGTAGACCCTTTGCCTCCATGATGACCAGTAGGGTTTACAAATTTCACGTCACTAATTGCGATCCGTAGCTCATATATCTGTTCAGCACTCACGCCCCAGCGCTTGAATGTGTCAGCTCTCGAAACCATGAAAGTTAAAAGGGGATATAGTTAAAAGGGGACAGATTTATTTTCTTTAGCGAAAAATAAATCTGCCCCCTTTGATTCCTTGATTTAGTTCTATTTAAAGTTGCGCGCTGCTGGCTTTTTTTAGAAGGTTTTCAAGTTCTGGATAGGATTCGAGTTCTTCGTGGTTTAGAGAGTTAATAATAGCTTGTATTTTTTTTGCGTATTTATTCTCGATTGGGACTTCACTCCAGTCCAGTTCTGAGGCAGAGACTATTAATACTTCGGTAAATGGAGAGTCCAAAAGTTTCTTTAGAATTTCAATTGCCTGGGTGGAGCGATTCTCTCCAAGTGCCGCAGCACTTCGCTCCTGCCAATACTCTTCCCTTGATAGGATCGTGTCATTAAGCCGGTTCCAGTCTTCAGCGCTGAATTTTCCTAGAACTCCTTTGGCTACCTGCTCTGTAATGTATTCATTCCAGTTAGAATCCTCGCTTTGTCCCAGCCAGTAGTTGTATTCATCGAAGGCCTTGCTGTCCATGATTTGTCTCAATTCAAATAGGAGGCGACATAGGTGAGTCGCCAGCTGGGAAGGAGGATGTGATAACGCCGTCGTCTTTGAGTACTTGCCACTGCACGCCGTCAACTGTTTTTGTATGCAAAGTTGTGGTGACACCATCAACTTCTCGCATGAAAACACCAGGTGTTGCTGCTACCTCGTCGGTCACCCAAAGTATCTTTTCGTTGCTCCAGGTTTTAGGTGCGAGTGTATGCTTTCCACCTTTTTTGGCGGACATGCCAGTAGTGCCGTCTTTTCGTTCAAGAATCATTTTGAAGTCTTCGACTTTTATCGTACCGTCCGGATTTGTCAGCAAAACGTTCATTTGGTGGTCGGGAGATGTCAGTACCTCAGAGGAGTGGCCTCCAATTGGTTTGTTACTATTTGGACTGCGAGTGCCGAACAGTATTTTGTTCTGCATCTGTGCTGGAATTGGGCCAGTGTATGGACGATTGTACGGGTCCGGTGGAGCTTTTCCTTCGTCATGTTCAGATTTTTGAGAGTCGTCTGACTTTTAGGAGCGATAAGGGACAGATTTATTTTCTTCAGCTAATAATAAATCTGTCCCTTTTGGATTGTTTACCAGAGATCAATTCGGCCGCATTTGAACTCGATTAGGTCGCCAGTATTTATGCCTCCGGGTAAGTAATCATCGATTAATAATTTGATTCCACCCACGGCCACCAGATGCTCTGATGCATTTATTACTCTGGCAATTACTTTTCGAGATAGTCCAGGTTTTTCTGTGTTCCAGATCCCTACTGGTGACTCGCTTTCGCAGATCATTGCTTCTTTCAACGAAAAAACATGCAATGGATCATTTATTGTTTCTCCAATGTTCGCGCTGCATGGTTGAGAAAATGCAACGCAGGTAAAGTTTCCGTCGCTGATCTCAACTTCCGCCTCAGCCGAATCTCTGGATATCCAACTGATGTCCTTTATTAACATTTCTATTTCTCTGGTTTTAATCCGTACGGAGACTTCCATCCGATCTGAGGGTTTGCTCCGATCGTGTCTGTTTTTACCGATTTCGGTTGTGCTTTCCACCCTAAACTCGGAGCTTTATTTTCAAAGAATGAAATGGGTTTGAGGTGCATCGTAGTAATTTCTCCAGTAGCCCTATCGACCCCAACGAGCAAACCTTTTGCACTTCCAACCCCTCCAGGAATTGCGACGTAAGCGTTTAACTCAGGTGTAAACGTCCCGTTCCGAATAACGGAGTTGGCATCAGCCACATACTGTTCGAGTGTGTAGTTGTCGTGGCCTAGCGTTTGCCCAATTTCCTCTCCATGCTTCTCAAAGTGACGTACATCCTCTCCGGGTTTAAATTTTCTGTCAGCAATAGGCGGAGTTGGCGTCCCTTCTTTTACCTTCGGTACATCCTCTGGTTTCTTTGATGATCCAGACCACCTTCGTTTCCTCCTGGGCACTCAGTTTGCCCCAGCGGGTCTATCCAGCCAGTAGGGTTAGTCACGTACTGGTAGCTATTTAACCCACCCGCAAGCTTGATCGGATCCGGTGTCAAAAACCGCCCAGTACCCGGATTGTAGTAGCGATGACGGTTGTAGTGTAGGCCCGTCTCGGCATCAAAGTACTGACCTTGGAATCGCAACGGGTTGTCGATTTCACTGACATCCAGCGCAGCGAGGTTGCCGTACGCACGGTACTTCGCCGACCACATGATCTCGCCACTGTAGTCGGTGAGTTCCTGCGGTGTGCCCAGATGATCGAGTTGATAGTAGAACGGCGTTGCCTTACGCGGGCCTTCGCCGTCGAGCATCGCGAGCGGGCGGAAGCTGCCGGGTTCGTAGATGTAAGTGCGATAACGGTTGTCCGCGCTTTCGGCGATCAGGCGTTCGCCTTGCCACAAGAATTCGGTGGTATGGCCATCGACAGTTTTCTCGATGCGGCGACCGAAGGGGTCGTACTTATAGGATGCATTGCTGCCGCCCGGCAGGCTGACACCGATCAGTCGATGCTGGCAGTCGTAGCGGTATTCGGTGACAAGTTTCTGTCCGGTGCCACGGCGTTCGCGGATCAGGTTGCCATAGGCGTCGTAGTCGTAGTGGCGGTCGCCCTGCATCAGCAGGCGATTGCCTTTGACGTTGGCGAGGTTGGCTGTGCCTTCGTTGTTCTGGCCGAGCAGGTTGCCGGCCGGATCGTGGGCGAACGTTTCAGGTGTCGCGCCACGTACGCTGGTCAAGCGGTCCAGCGGGTCGTAGTGGAAGCTGCGGTTGCCTTTTCGGCTGTCGTCGATGCCGGCGAGGTTGCCGTTTGCGTCGTAGTTATAGCGACGCTGGAACAGGTTTTTTTCACGCTGGCTGACGCTGTGCGCTTGCAGGCGACCTTGTTCGTCGTACTGGTACTGGCTGAGCAACAGTCCTTGCTGGCGCTGCTGCTCGCGACCGGCATTGAATTGGTGGCTGGTCAGGCGTGAGCCGTTGAGGTCGATGCTACTCAGACGTCCGCCTGACAAATGGCGGTAGTCGAGTGTGCTGCCGTCGGGGAGGCGGCAGTGACTCAGTTGCCCGACGCTGTCGTATTCGTAACGTGTGGTGCCCCAACCCTGGTGTTCGGTGATCAGGCGATCCTGCACGTCGTATTCGTAGGCAAGCGGCCAGTGCCCGTCGTTGACATTCACCAGACGGCCCAGGGCATCGTAGCTGTAGTGAATCTCTTCGCCATCGGCGAGGGTTTTCACCAGCAGTCGACCGGCAGCATCGCGCTGATATTCGGTGATCAGTTCGCTGCCGTCGTCGCCGAATTCGGTCTTCTTCAGCAACTGGCCATTGAGATCGTATTCGTACGCGGTGCGGCGGCCGTCGAATCCGGTTTCCTGCTGGATCAGGCCGTTGGCGTAGTAGTCGAGCTTGTAGTGCTCGCCGCGTTCGTTTTCGATTTCAGTGAGCAGTAGGCCCGCGTTGTCGTAGCGATAGCGCAGCTGGCTGCCGTCGGGATTGATGCGGCGGCTGACCAGATGCAGGTTGTCGGCGTATTCGTAGCGTGTAATGCGGCCGAGCTCGTCGCGTTCAGCGGTGACGCGTCCGTAGGGATTGTAGGTGAAAGCCCGGGTGGCACCGCCGGGGAGGGTGATCTGGGTCAGGCGATCGACGGCGTCCCATTGGTAATGGGTAATGGCGCCGAATTCGTCCTGCCGGGTGATCTGGCGTCCGAGTGCGTCATAGCGATACTTGCGCTGACCACCGTCCGGAAGGCGCTCCTCCAGTAATTGGCCGAGGTTGTTCCAGCCCAGTTGATGGCGGCTGCCATCAGGATGGTGAATTTCTAGCAAGCGGCCCTGGCGGTCGTAGCTGTAGCGGGTTTCGTTGCCCTGTGGGTCTATTTGCTGGGTGATGTCGCCTTGTTGATTGCGGTCGTACTGCCAACGGGCCTTGCCACGTTTGACTTCAATCAGTTGACCATCGAAATAGTTGTAGTGGGTCGGTTCTTCTTCCGGCGGGATGACAGCCATCAATCGTCCGGCATCGCTGTATTGATACTCGGTGATGGCCCCCATTGGATCTTTTACAGCAACAAGACGCCCCTCAGCGTCATAGGCGTTTTGCGTTTCAGCACCATCGGCAGCGGTTTCACTGATCAGGCGTGCATTTTCGTCATGCAAGTAAACCTGTTCACTGCCATCGGCGTTGTGAACCGTTACCGTGCCCTTGTCATCCCACTCGTAGCGAGCTTCCAGTTGGGAGTAGTTGGCCCAATGACGTACGCAGCGGGAGAGTTTGCCTTCACGTTCCCATTCCCAGAAGAAACTGGCGCCACCGGCCAGTTGCCGCTCAAGAATGACGTGCTGATCGTTATAACGGTAATGCTCGGTTTCGCCTGCAGCGTTGGAGGCCGAGACCAATTGATTGCTAGCGTTGTAGCGATAGGTGACGAGGGTCTGAATGGTCAGCCACGGATCCTGGCGCTCACCACGCTCGTCATACTCGGAACGCTGTTGTTGCTGATCCACGGCAACGATATGGCGATCGTCGTAGCGCAACAGCAACGCGCGGCCAGCACCGTTATCGATGCGCTGGATCCGCCCCACGAGGTCATAGCTGATATGCACCTGATTTCCGTACGAGTCACTGACCGTCGTCAGGCGGTCTGCGCGGAAGTGATAAAAGCGTGGTTTTGCCCCTGCTTGGGTGAGGATCAGTTCACCCGGCGCGCTGCCCAGATAAATCGCCGCCTGAGCCAGACTGTTGGTAATGGCTGGACGTTGTTCGGTCGGCATCGGGAAGCGGGTCTGACGGTTTTCGTTATCAGTCCACAACACGCCTTCATCGTTGATTTGCAGGCGATGGGATAGGGAGTGGCTCCAGCCATGGCCGAGACGCCCGTCGATTTCAACCGCGCTGCTGCGATAGAGACGTGTCCATTCAATGGGTAGCAGCCCACCCAATACGCCGTCAGTGAGCGTCAGCAATTCCTCGCCGGTAACCATCGATACCGGTTCACCGTTAGTGCAGGTCTTATCGGCGCACTGAGCAGGTTGATCCGCTGGGTTTTTGGACTGGTTGGGCGCGTTGTCTACTTTTTCCTGTTGTTGAGCGCGGGTGCTGTTTTCCTTCTTGCCGCGTGCATGAATCTGCGCATCCGTCTCTACAGCACCTCCGGAAACGGGTGGTTTTTTCTTTGGTGGTGTGGCGGTCTCTGCGGGTTTTGGAGGCGCAATTTCTACGCTCGCCTTTCTCGCCTGGTTCAGTGGCGAATTGCCGTTGAGCATCAACGGTTTCGCCGTATCGGCGTGTGCTGTCGCATTCTTCTTGCTGATCTTCATCAGCATCGACGTGAAGTCTTCAATCAGTGTCATGACCTTGCCGCTGTTCCTTGCAGCATTAAGGCCCTTGGTGCCAATACGGACGGCCAAACCGATCCCGCCCGTCAACACAATACCGATCAGGATGTTCAGCAGTACTTCCGTAGTCAGTTCTGCCAGCACTTCAGTGCAGGTCTGCGGAGGCAGCATTTTGACCCACGCTACGATAGCTGCGACGTAGATCCACATAAGTGGCTCGTCACTGGCGATCAGCAGGGCTGTTTGAATGGCTTCTTTTGAAGCGTTATAGATCTTCTTTATCTGTTCTTCGGTGAAGAATTTTTTGAGTTTTTCGTAGTTTTCCCGAGGGTGTGCAACCAGGTCGTACAGACTTTTGATGTCCCCCACAGCCCCATAATCGCCTTGAGGAACCCCTTCCACGCCGACTCCAATTGCTGCAATGCCCGTCCAGCCATGGATGCATTGGTATGCGCTTGCCAAAGTGGCAGAAAGTCGGTGGTCCACTCTGTTTGCAGCCAGCCGCTAAGGTCCCCGATTACGCCTTGATAGGAGTTGAACAGGCTATCGATCTGAGCCTTGGTGGGATTCGGGAAAAAAGTGATTTCATATTGCTGATGCGGTTTGAGGCCAGTGACCTCCAGAATCCCGCTTGGACCGATTTTGACGTTGATCGGTTGACCGACTTCGTTCTTTCCGTAGAGCTTGCCATTCTCCACCGGCACCAGTCGCACCGGCGTATTGCCGATAGGTACAAAACGCGCAGACTCAAAACTATGTACAAGTTTGAGTTTGCCGTTGGCAGGGCAGTTGGCATAAAGGGTATTTTCCTTTTTGCTGTCTTTGTCCGCCGTACCGACTTCGTCACCGACCTTGAACTGTTGCTCTGCGTCCAGAATGCTGCCGTACCAGGCTTCGGCATGCTCGCGATAATCCTTCAGGCACTTCTTGAAGTCGCTGATGATGGCCTGAGCATCAGGCTGTTTTGCATTGAGATTGGCAACAATCTCACCCATCAAAATGCTCATACAGCCACCTCACTTTCCAGATGGGCCTTCAGCAGGCCGGTAAAATTTTCTTCCGTGAGTGGCGTGCGTTTTACGAAACGCGCCACTTTCTTTTGCAGGTTCGATTCAGGGAACGAGAAGTACAGGTCGGCATGTTCGTCCAGCAGCCACTGCATCATGTTGCCGATCACGGTCGAAGGGTTTTCGGCCATCAAGCTGTCCAGCAGGTCTTTCGGCACCTCCCACCACGGCCAATCTTTCGCCTTCGGCACCACCCTCGGCCCGACTTCCAGGCTCCGCCCATTAATCAGATACCGCTCAAACACCGGCAACACTTCCCCGGCCGTCTCACCCAGCCCATCAAGAATCGGATAGATATGCCGCCCATCCCAGAACCGGAAAAACACTTCGGTCCCGTCCGGCATCTTCACTTGGGTCAAACTGCGCAGGTGTTCGAAAACTTCGTTGGGCTCCGAGCGGGAGACCGCCAGCCAGCCCCAGTCGAGGGCGTCGGTTTTGGTGATCCAGGGCAGGAAGGCCGAGTTGGCCTTGAGTTCGGCGACGTAAGGCATCACCGGTTGCCAAGTGGAGTAGGGCGTTCCACCCCAGACGGGAATGGCCTGCACGGACGGTTCGCTCTGATACAAGGCCTTGAGCGCTTCGGCATCACTGGCGGCGCTGACGATCAGATACAGACGTTCGTCTTTTTGCAGCGGCTGTTGTGCCAGCCAGTCCTTGGGTGTCAGTCGATTAGATGGCACAGGCACCTGCCTTGCATTTTTCACACTCTTCACAGAATGGCGCATTACGTTTGAGGGTGTTGATTTGCGCCGGGGTCAGCACGGAGCCCGCCTTGTCGGCATCCGCCTGCTTCAGCACGCCCGGCATCAGCGGTGCAGCACCGGTGCCGCTGCCCGGTCCTCCGCCGGAGTTGATGTTGATCGCCGGCCCGCTCATGGTCACGCCGCCGCCATCGATCTTGATGAAGCTGCCACCGCCGACCAGCGTCAGTTCGGCCCCAGCCTCCAGCACCACCTTCATGCCACTGCTCAGGTGAATTTCCTGCCCCGCGTCGATGAACTGCCCGGTGCCGATCTTGATGTGCTGGTTCACGCCCACGGTCAGGTGATCGTTGGCCCGTGCTTCGACTTTGCGGTCTTCATAAACCGTGTGGTGTTCTTCGGCCTTGAATTCCGTGTAGCTGTTCTTTTCCACGACGTCGTGGCGTTCGTTGCCGACGCGGATTTTCTGGTCGTGTTCGATGTTTTCGTCCCAGTCGCGCTGGGCGTGCAGGAAGATCTGTTCCTGGCCTTTCTTGTCTTCGATGCGCAGTTCGTTGAAGCCGCCGCCGCCCATCGAGCTCAGGGTCTTGAAGGTGGTGCGGGTCTTGTTCGCCGGCAGGGCGTAAGGGACGGTGTTTTCCTTGTGGTACAGGCAGCCGCTGATCAGCGGCTGGTCGGGGTCGCCTTCGAGGAAGGTCACCAGCACTTCCATGCCGATGCGCGGGATGGCGATGCCGCCGTACTGGGCGCCGGCCCAGGCGGAAGACACGCGCAGCCAGCAGCTGGTTTTGTCGTCGGCCTGACCTTCACGATCCCAGTGGAACTGGACTTTCACGCGGCCGTATTCGTCGCAGTGGATTTCTTCGCCTTTAGGGCCGGTGACCACGGCGCTCTGGCTGCCGAGGATGCGCGGTTTCGGGTGGCGCAGGGGCGGGCGGTTCGGCACGTCCCACGGGGTGGCCTGGAAGCGGTTGCGGTAGCCCTGGTGGAAATCGTCTTTGAGCGCGGTGGTGTCGCTGGTCACCGACTCTTCCAGCACTTGCGGCTGCTTGCCTTCGTGCAGGACTTCGGTGAGCAGCCACAGGTCATTCCACTTGGCCTTCGGGTGTTCTTTCAGCGCGAGGAAATGGCCGCTGACCAGCAACGGCTGGTCGCTCTTGCCTTCGGCGAGCTGGAAGTCGCTGCGATGACGTTCGAGGGCGCGTTTAGCCAGGTGTTTGCCGCGTTCGCGGTCGACGAAACGGCCCGGGTAGTCGTAGTCCTCGAGGTCGGGCAGGGCGTCGCCGCGGTTTTCGCTTTCCAGCGTCAGGCGCGGTTTTTCGAAGTCGTAGTCGCGGCGCGTGGTGCGGCTGGTGCGGGTTTCCAGGCGCAGGTCGAAGCGCTTGATCACCGGGTCGCTGGCGACCATGCCGGAGTCCTGCTGATAGGCCACCGGCGCCAGTTTCTTGAACACCGTCTGGTCATCGCCGAACACCAGTTTGTGGCCCGTGGCGCTGTGCTGGAAGTGGTAGTGAATGCCTTCTTCTTCGCACAGGCGCTGGATGAAATGCAGGTCCGATTCGTCGTACTGCACGCAGTAGATGCGCTCCGGGTAGATCGAGCCGGTCTGGAAGGCGTAGGCGTTGCCCTGGATGCCATGATCTTCGAGGACCTTGCCGATGATTTTCGGCACGCTGAGGTTCTGGAAGATCCGCTGGTTGATCCGGTGGGCGAGGTACGCCAGTTGCGGGCGCAGGGTCACGGAGTAGCGCGTCAGGCGCTTGCCGGAATCGCCTTGCGCGGCGCGGTAGATCAGGCCGTGGATGCCGCTGCCGTCGGGCGACAGCTGCAGGAAGGCCGGTTTGTGCAGCAGGGTTTCGAGGTCCAGCGACGGCTGCTCACTGACCAGCTCCACCTCAAACACAAAAGGCTGGCTGATGGCTTCCCGGCCGCTCAGGGTAAACACCTGAAAGTCGGCGGAAAGACCTTCGATGGTCAGGGCAAAGTGGGTTTCATTGGCCGGCGCGAACATCCCTTGTTCCTCGTGCTGTACAGCGGCGCTCGTCGACGCCCGCAAAGCGGGTCAACGTACGCGAAATTCTGGAGGGGCGTAAACAACATCGACCAGCAGAGCTGGCCGATGCTTGAAACGATCAGCCGTAATTAAACGACTGGAGCACGCCAGTCATCGGAACCCGAAGTACCGGATACTTCGTGGGTCCAGGTGATTTTACGGTAGGTGAACTGCACTTCTTCCAGGTGGGTGAAGTGCGAGTTGCCTGGATCCTGGCAGTTGTGCATTTTGTTGTTGATGGCGACGATGATCGCGTCTTCCAGTTTGGTGGTGTAGTAGTGCTCTTGGGTACCTTGAGCCGAAGTGCGGTACCACTGGATAACGATTTCGCTCATGCGCTCGCCGGAGGTCAGAGCGGCTTGCAGCAGTGGCGAAGCCTTGTCGTAGACCTTGGTGATGATCACTGGCTTGTGAACGCGCTGACCGGTTGGCTGACCGGATTGTGGGTCACGCGGGATGATCACGTCGTGGCTGAACGCCTGAACCATGACCTGGTCTTCGTGACCTTCCTGGTAGGTGTTGCCAACGGAGTCGGCGGTGAAGGCGCCGGCAGTGATCAGGCCTTGTTTTTCGCCGGTAACCGACATGTACGCTGGTGTTGCCATGGGAGGTGCTCCTTGCGGATAAAGTTAGGGTGCCCGGGAGGCGAAATCGCCCGGTGGGTGGCTGACTGTTATCAAGGAGCGTGCCAAGATTTTCGAAGCCTTATAAACCAATGAGTTGGCGCTGAGCGACCTTGGTTTTAGCGAAAAGGGGCGGGGATCCAGGCAAAAAGTGCGCAAGAAGTTGCGCAGTACTGCGCAACTTCTTGCGCACTTGGCTGGAGGGCACGTGGCACAAGGGTTTCAAAGGTTTTATAGGGGTTTTATTACGGGGAACTGCGCAACTTCTTGCGCAGTATGGCTAATCGCCGCGTTATCGATTCAACACCGCCAGGCAGTCTTCAATCGAGCGTTGTTGCGTCTCGGCATACAACCCCAATTCATCAATGGTCGAACGCCCGAGGGCGAGTTCGAACGCCTGTCGGTTGGAATGCTCGCCATAGTGCGTCTGCGCTGCGTCCCCCAGGTTCGACTGAAAAATCCCCGCTGCACTCACCGGCAGGAAATCTTCGTACACCAGCGGTTCGGCTTTCACATAGCCGTCGCGCAACAAAGCTTGCAGCGAAACATCAGCGGGACGACCCGCCTCAAGCCCTTTGTCTGTCAGGAAATAACGGAAATACGCCAGTTCCTGCTCGCGCATGCCCTCGAGGCTGTCAGGGAATTCGCTGAAATGCTGGGTCATAAGGGCGTTGTAGCGTGAGGCATTGGCTTCGTTGGGGAAATCGCCGAGTTCATCGCGTGCCGCGTTCAGCAGCCGGTCGTACAACGCACGGCCCTTGGGGGTCAGCGCCGCGCCCCGTTGTTCAATTTCACCGAAGCGGGCGCTGTGGCTGCCGCGGGTTTGCGTCTGGTCGGTGAAGGCGATCGGCTCGTCCAGCGCCTTGAAACTGGTCTGACGCAACAGGATCGGGTGCTGCCGGCGCGGTGGGCCTTCGATCACCGCTTTGGGCGTGATGCCGTGCTGCGGCATCTGCGCCTGGACGATGTCGATGTCCAGCGTGCGCGGGGTCAGGTGGTTGATGTGCGGGCCTTTGAAGGCCACGACATCGGCAATCAGACGATGCTGGGCGCTGAGCGTCTGGTACTGCGCGGCGGTGACGGTGGCGCTGTGGTGCCAGCGAAAAGTCTCCAGCGCCTGCAGGACAAATTCCCCGGCCTCGGATTCATTCAGCCCGCCAGCGGACTCGGCCTGTTCGATCAGGCGCAGCGCCGCCGGTGTGAAGATCGAACGCTTATCCAGCACCGATTCAGCAAAGGCACGCAGTTCGGGGTCTTCAATCAATTCCAGTCGCAGCAACGAAGTGAACACCCGGAACGGGCTGACCTGCAGCGCATCTTCATGCACCGCGCGAAACGCCGTGGAATGCACCGGCACCCGGCAGGGGTCAGGTCGTAATAGCCCACCGGTTGCATGCCCATCACTGCGAACAAGCGGGCGAGGGTGGCCAGTTCAGCGGCGGTACCAACGCGGATTGCGCCGTGGCGCTCCATGTCCAGCCGTTCGATCTCACCGGTGCTGTGCAGTTGACTGGCGATTTGCGGCTCGCGTGCCAGTACTTCGCGGTTGGTCTGCTCCACCAGTTCCATCAACGCGCCGTACAGCGGCACTTCTTCGCGGTACATGTCGGACATCGCTTTGGAGAAGCGTTGGCGGATCAGGTCGGGGCTGACGAAAGGCTGCACGGTCATGAAAAAAATTCCTGGCACGGTCACGTAGAGGATGTCGGAAAAGATCGCAGCCTTCGCTGACGCGGGCAAACGAAGAATCCTACGAACTTCATTCTGCCAACGACTGACCGTTTACCTGTCCTGACGCGAATGCTCCCCCAGAAACTCGCGATACAGACGTGCCGTGTTCGACGGTTGCTCGACCATCGGCATATGGCCGACGCCGTCCCAGACATCGACCCGCAAATTGCTGATGCCTTTGCTCCACACCGGCACGCTGCTGACGTCGATCAACCGGTCCTTGCGGCCCCAGAGCAACAGCGCCGGGCATTTGATGTCCGGCAGTTTCGGCTCCATCGGCGGGCTGGCGCGAAAATCCCGGAAGATCTCTTCCAGTTCGTCGCGGCATTGTTCGTAGCGCTGGGCGATCGCGTCGAGCACCAGACCGGGCACCCACGGTGGCGAGGCCATGGTCATGGCATAGAAGCGTCGGAATTCTTCCGGGAATTGATCAGAAACGGATTGTGCCCACGGGCCAGGTGGCGCTCCATGTCGCTGGCCTCGGCGCAGTGACGCCGGCCGGGTCGATCAGCGCCACCGATGCGATGCGGTCGGGGTAGGTCGCCGCCAGCCACGCGGCGATGTAGCCGCCCATGGAGTTGCCGATCACGTGGACCTTCTCGACGCCGCAGACGTCGAGCAACTGGATCATGCGCTTGGCCTGCACCGGAATGTCGTAGCCACCGCCGGCCTTGAAGCCGGTTTCGCCGTGGCCGGCCAGATCCGGGATGATCACCCGGTACTGCCCGACAAAATGCCGGGCGAAGCGCAGCCACAGGTTCTTTTCGGCACTGTAGCCGTGCAGCATCAAAATGCTGCTCGATGCTTCATAAGGCCCGCCTTGCCAGGTCGATACGGTCATTTCGGCAATCGGCACTTCAATCTTGTGCAGCCGGTACAGCCTGGCCTCCAGGGCCGCGCTCAGATCGTAGAGCCAGTGGCCGACTGCCGGGTAGCTCAACCAGCTCCAGGCCACGAAAACCGCGAGGGCGACAAACAGCAAAAGCATCGTGGGTCTTCCTTGTTCAAGACAGAATGTGGTCGGCCGGTTTCAGCGCCCGGGTCAACCGGTGGTAGCTGAAACTGAAGCCGGGGAACATCGCGATCACGTGACCGCTCCTGCTTTGATACCAACTGTGGCAGCCGCCGGTTTTCCAGACCGTGCGTTCCATTTCCCGGTGAATCATCTGAGTGTAGGTACGTTCTGCTTCGGGGCGAACTTCGATGCTGCGCAGACCTTTGGCCTGCAAGGTGCGGATGCAGTCGAGGATGTAGTTCATCTGCGATTCGATGATGAACAGCGCCGAGGTGTGGCCGATGCCGGTGTTCGGCCCGGTGACGATAAACAGATTGGGAAAGTCTGGCAGGCTGGTGCCGAGGTAGGCGCGCGGGTATTGCGCCCACACATCGCGCAGTTGCACGGCGTTTTTTCCGCTGACCGGGTAGGAAATCACGCCGTCGGTGGCGTCGTAACCGGTCGACCAGACGATCAGATCGACGTTGATGTGCTGACCGTCCGTGGTGACGATGCCGGTTTCATCGAGGCTGGCGATGCCCTGTTCGCGGCTGTGCAACGTGACGTTGGGCCGGGTCAGCGCCGGGTAATAGGTGCTGGAGAGCAGCACCCGTTTGCAGCCGATGGTGAAGTCCGGTGTCAGTTTTTTCCGCAACTCGGGGTCAGTCACCTGGCGTTTGAGAAACTTCAGGGCGTGTCGCTGCACCATGTGAATCGCCGGTTTCGAGTATTTGAAGGCGATGACCCGGGTTTCGAATTGCCAGTAGATCATCCAGCGCAGCAGTTTGTAGGCGGGTTTCAGACCCAGCAGCCAGCGCTGGAACCGACCGAACGTACGGTCGGCCCGGGCAGCACCCAGTGCGCGGTGCGCTGAAACACGTGCAATCGGGCGACCTTCGGCGCAATCGCCGGAATCACCTGAGCCGCACTGGCGCCGCTGCCGACAATCGCTACTCGTTTACCGTGATAGTCGTAGCTGTGATCCCAATTATTTGTATGAAAGGTCTTGCCCTGAAAGCGATCCTGACCGGGGAAGTGTGGGATAACCGGTTGGCTCAACGGCCCGGTGGCATTGATCAGGAACTGCGCATAAAAAATGCCTTTGGTGCCGGTGTGTACGGCCCAGCGCTTTTCGGTGTCGTCCCATTCGACGCGCTCGACGTTGGCCTGCAGTTCCACCCGGTCACGCAGGCCGAAGCGTTCGATTACATGGTCGGTGTAGCGATGCAGTTCAGCCTGTTCGGCGAACATCTGGGTCCAGCGGTAAGGCGCAAACGACAGCGAATACAGCGGCGACGGCACATCCACCGCTGCGCCGGGGTAGGTGTTCTGGCACCAGGTGCCGCCGAAAAAGTCCCGGCGTTCCAGCAAGCGAAAGTCGTCGATACCGGCCTTGAGCAGATTGACCGCCGCGCACTGGCCGCCAAAACCGCTGCCGATGATCAACACTTGATAGGTCTGCATGGGCATCCTTCTTAGAGTCTTTTTTCCATTTTCTTCCTTTCATGTATAGCCAATCATTTGCCCGCCGTGTGGTGCTGATGACGAGGTATTCGGCCCGCTGGCCGGTGATGGCTATTTAACGTTGCCCTGATAGACTCCCAGCACATCGGGTCTGCGGTCTGCGCAGTACCGTCGAGTGGTCGAGGCCCTTATGGGAAGAACGGGAGGAAAGGGACTTTCACTGGCCAGGAGGCTCTACACATCGCGAACCCTCGGGCTGGTCCTGGGGCTTTTGTGCGTGAGCGTCGCGATGTACCCGCTCGACCCGCCGGCCTGGGTCTGGGCGCTGATGCTGTTCAACGGCCTGCTGTCTGGCCGCACCTTGCTTATCAATGGGCCCGCCGGGCGAAGGTTCCGTACCACGCCGAACACCGCAACCTGTTGATCGACGCCTTCCTCGGTGGCTTCTGGGTCGCCGCCATGCACTTCAATCCCTTGCCCAGTGCCACGACCATTTCGATGATGGCGATGAACAACGTTGCCATCGGCGGCCTGCGTTTTCTGCTGGCCGGGCGGCGGCGCAGTTGCTCGGCGTCGGCGTCGGGCTGGTGGTATTTGCCCCCGCGTTCGTCCCGATGACCACGCCGGCACAGCTTTATGCCTGTCTGCCGCTGTTGATGCTGTATCCGTTGGCGCTGGGCTGGATCTGCTTTCGCCAGGCCTACACCCTCGGCCTGCATAAACGTGAATTGCTGGCCCTGAGCCGCACCGACAGCCTCACCGGTCTGCTCAATCACGGCGCCTGGAAGGATCAACTGGAAATCGAATTCGAACGCTGCAAACGCCAGCAGACAGGCGCTGCGATTGCGCTGATCGACATCGATCACTTCAAGGCAATCAACGACACCTACGGCCACGTGGCCGGCGATATCGTCCTGCGCCAGTTGAGCAAGATGCTCAAGCAGAACCTGCGTATGGCCGATGTGGCGGGGCGCTACGGCGGCGACGAGTTTTGCGTGATCCTGCCGGACTTGCCGCTGTTCAATGCGGCGCAGGCGATGGAAGCCTTGCGTGAGCGTTTTTCCTTTCTGGTGTACGAACAGAACCCGGCGCTGAAAGTCAGCCTGAGCATCGGTCTGGCGGCGCTCGATCCGGCTCACGGCGACGCGACACGCTGGCTGGATGACGCCGATCAGGCGCTGTACGAAGCCAAGGCCGGCGGGCGTAACCGGGTGATCTGCTGCAGCGACGACAAGCCGCGGCGCGAGGTATTCGATTCGGTTTGAACGGATCGGGTGTCGCATCCGGGATAGAGCCTTGGGGCGATGTCAGGTACGGTTCAGTACCCGACACGAAACAAGGATTGATTCATGACGTTCAAATTCCGTCGTTCTTCTGCTGGCCGGCCTGTCCCTCACTTTTGCAGCCTCCGGTGTCTTTGCCGAACCGCACAAACAGGTGCTGGCCGACGCAGAGCAATACAAACCCGAAGCCCTGAAACTGCTCGAGCGCCTGGTCAATATCGACTCCGGTTCCGGCTATGAACCGGGGCTAAAGCAAGTCAGCGACATCGCCATTGATGAGCTGAAAAAGCTCGGCGCGACCATAGAACTGGTACCCAACACCCCGGAAAAAACCAACCACGTGCTCGCCACGCTCAAAGGCACCGGCAAGGCGAAAATCCTGCTGATGGCGCACATGGACACGGTGTTCAAGGAAGGCTCCGCCGCCGAGCGACCGTTCCACATCAAGGACGGCCGCGCCTACGGGCCGGGGGTGATGGACGACAAGGGCGGGATTGTCGCCGGCATCTACGCGCTGAAGATCCTGAAGAACCTCGACTTCAAGGACTACGCGCAAATCACCTTCCTGCTCGATGCCAGCGAAGAAACCGGCTCGGACGTCGCCACCGACCTGATCAAGAAAACCGCCAAGCTTCACGACGTGACCCTCAATCTTGAACCGGGCCGTCCGGCGGATGGACTGGTGATGTGGCGCAAGGGCAGCGCCACCGCGCTGGTGGAGGTCAAGGGCAAGGCTGCTCACGCCGGCGTCGCACCGGAACTGGGGCGCAACGCGGCGATGGAAGCGGCGCACCAGATCCTGCAACTCGGCAAACTCGGCGACGAAGCCAGGAAAACCACCATCAACTTCACCGTGCTCAAGGCCGGTGATCGCACCAACGTGATCCCGGATCAGGCCACGGCCAAGGCTGACGTGCGGGCGGCGGTGCCGGAAGAGTTCGACCGGATCGAGAAGGATCTGGCGCGGGTGTCGCAGGACAAGTTGATCCCCGATACCGAAGTGAAGACCTCGCTGCAACGCGGCTTGCCACCGATGCCGCAGACGGCGGAGTCGGATCGGTTGATGGCGATGGCGCAAGGGATTTACGGCGAAATCGGCCGCAAGTTGACCGAAGAAGGCAGCGGCGGGGCGGCGGATGCGAGCCTGTCGGCCGGGGTAGGGACGCCGACGCTGGACGGGTTCGGGATTGTCGGCGGCAACATTCATACGCCGGAGGAATACGCGGAGGTGGAGAGCGTGGCGCCGCGGATTTATCTGTTGTCGCGGATGATTATGGAATTGGCTAAGGGGCGGTGAGCCGGTCGGTGGAGTAGCGGAGTTGGCGGGGTGTCAGGCAGATTTCTCCCTCACCCCAGCCCTCCCGAAACGTCGGACCGCCCGGAGGGAGAGGGAGCTGACCGAGGTGTCTTGCGCTATACATCGACCTGAAACACCGAGTCGATTATGGATTCGGTGAAGTGCATCCAGGTCGATGAATATCCTGAGCATCCCCCAATCGGTTCCCTCTCCCTCCGGGTGTATGTACCGGAGACATGGTGGACACATGTTCGGGGACATGGTGGACGGTTTTCAAATCCGCTTACCTGATACAACGGTCTGTTGAATCAAGTCAATTCGGGCAATGCGATGTCTGCTCCAGTAGACATCGTAGATGCCATCTTCTGTCGTTCCCCTGATCGCTATCAGCTCCCCGATGAAGGCCTTTCCGATCAGGAATTGGCTGCTTCTCCAGTACATCTCGCCATTGCCCTGAACTTTCCTGACCAAATCTCCTTCCGCGTACTCCAGGACAGGCCGGGTCTCTTGGTATTCAAGCGGGCTACTGCTGTAGCGGCTCGCTGGAACCCCCATTCCCAAGGCTTGATGCGGGCGCTTCTGATTGTAAGTTTCTCGCCAGATATCGAAGGCTTTTTGTGCTCCGACGAGGTCGATAAAGCACTGACTCTGCAGAACTTCGGCCTTCAAGCTGCGATGGAATCGCTCAATCTTGCCCTGCGTTTGTGGATGGTAGGGCCGGGAGTGGCTGACCCGGATGCCCTGTCTCATCAGCCAGACTTCCAGGGCGGTGTAGACCCCGGTTTGGTCACCCCATGGCGAACCGTTATCCATGGTCATGCGTTGCGGCAGACCGTATCGGCGAAACACTCCAACAAGCTGTTCTTCCACGGTTTGGCGTTGTTGATTGGCGCAAGCGGCGATGCACAACGAGAAGCGGGAATGGTCATCCAATATCGTCAAAGGGTGGCAGCGGCCATGACGCATACCGACGTGTCCCTTGAAGTCCATCTGCCACAAATCATTGGGCGCCTCATGCTCGAACCGGATAAACGGTTTGATCTCAGCAGCCTTTGGATCAACGCGCGAATGACGCTGTAAAACTGCATGCACGGTGCTGACGGAAGGCATCACTAAACCCTTGTCTTCCAGCACGCGTTTGAGCTTGCGAGCGCCCCAAGCCGCGTACTCCTGACTCACGGTCAGAATCTGCTTCTCCACCTCGTCAGCACAACGTTTGGGTGACGTCTTGGGTCGTCGCGACTGATTGCTCATCCCCTCAGCCCCTGATTTTTCAAACCTGCTGAGCCATTTGTAGGCAGTGCTAGGGCTGATGTTGAATCGACGGCAAAGCTGCCGAACATTGGCCCCTTCTTGCCGAGCCAAAAGCACGAATTCTGTACGAAGCTGCACGGTAGACACCTCTTCCCAAGACACAGGCCATCTCCTTCGTGATGAGCAATGTGTCTATTTAAAAGTGTCCACCATGTCTCCGAACACCTGTCCACTATGTCTCCGGTACATACACCGGGAGAGGGCTAGGGTGAGGGGGCTTTTGTGGGAAATGAGGAAAGTGTGAGCGGCGCACAACTTTCCAAGACCTTTCCTACAACGTACCCTGTTGCCGCGTTTCAGTATCGACCCCTATAGTTCGGGCTCGCGGAAAACTCCGCGAACGACCTTGGCCGGTCGATACAGGAACGTACAGTTGTCCAACATATTCAGCGATTTTTGCCTGAAGTTGTTGTGTTTTGGCGGCTGTGCGTGGGACACCTTCGGGTGTGCCGGTTCCTGTATCCGGTCGGCCAACCCGCGTACGGCTGCCACCCTCTTCGTTTGGCCGCGAATGGTGATAGCCCTAATTACAGGAGTTACACCAATGTCGGATCAAGTAATCCCCCGCTACCTCCCCATCGACACCTACGACGCCGAATCCCCGGTGCTCTTCATCAATACCCAAAAAGAACTCAGCGACATGGCCGCGTGTGCGATGCACCGTTTTGTGGTCGTGCGCGATCTGGCGGACACGTTTTCCAGTCTCGACCTGAAGGGCATTTCCGATTGTGATCTGACGCGGATTACCAGCGCGGTGCATCTGCTGATGCGAGAGGGCTGCGCCATTCTGAACGTGATTCAGACGCGGGCATTACAGCGGGAGGAGGGCTTCAAAACGGCGGTCTAGCGGTTTCGCGGCGGGCGCCATGCGAGTGGACTCGTGATGGCGTCGGGCCGCTCTGCCTCTTTGTAGCGTGGTGCGGGGTTACTCTTTGACGCTCATGTATTCCTTGGCCCAGAGGATGTATTCCTCAGGCTGGGTGTAGGTGTGGGTCAGTTCGGTGGCGCTCAGGTCGGAGGCCTGGGTGAAGATCTGGCGTTGTTCGCGCAGGCTGTCGTAGGTCGCCTTGATCGCCGCGAAGTAGGCACCGTGGCCGTCGATGGTTACGCGTACACCCAGTTCGGCCAGGCGTTTGTCGTCGCGCAGTGCCGGGTTGCCGTAGGTGACCAGCATCAGAGGGACGGTCAGGTGTTCGGCGATTTGCTCGAGCTGATCGAAGTCCTGGATCCCGACCATGCAGATACCGTCAGCGCCAGCAGCTTGATACTGCTTGGTGCGGCTGATGATTTCCTGGTTCGGCAGGATGCCGGCGTTGGTCCGGGCGATGATTGCCATCTCCGAATCGACCCGGGCTTCCAGTGCCGCGCGGATCTTGCCGACGCCTTCAGCGACGGTGATCAGATCGGTGGATTTGCGGCCGAATTGTGCCGGCAGCAGGGTGTCTTCGATGGTCAGCGCGGCGACGCCGGCGCGTTCCAGTTCGACGATGGTGCGCATCACGTTGAGCGCGTTGCCGTAGCCGTGGTCGGCGTCGGCGATCACCGGCAATTGGGCGACTCGGCCGATACGGGTGGCCTGCTCAGCGAATTCGCTGAGGGTGATCAGGGCAAAGTCCGGGGCACCCAGCACCTGCAACGAGGCGACCGAGCCGCCGAGAATCCCTACTTCAAAACCCAGGTCAGCGGCGATGCGGGCGGACATCGGATCGAACACCGAGGCGGTGTGATAGCAGGTGTCGGAAGCCAGCAGCTGACGGAAGTTACGGCGCAAATCTTGATGAGAAAGCCTGGTCATACGAGTTCCACCAATACAAAGGAATGGAAAGGCTTGAGCAAAGGTGTCAACGCCGAAGGTGAAAAGGCTATCACGCCAATGGGTCAAGGATCATGACGAATTAACGAGGAAGTTAACCAGGAAAATCCTGTTCAGGCTCTTTCGCAGCAGGTATGGGCGCTCAGGCCGCCACCGCCTGCTGCTGTTGATTGGGCAGCGGCACCGCCCGCACTGAGTTGCCCGGCTGCAATTGCAGGCGTTTTGCGGTGAGGCGGTCGATCACCAGACTGCTGCCAACCCGGCGTCCCGGCGCGACGGTGATGCGGCAGTTTTCCAGGCGGCGGTTGTGGATCAACCACAGCGGCGCCTGATCGTCCGGCGTGCCGATGCTCAGGGTCAGTTCCAGGCTGTCGCGCACGGTGCGGATGCTACGGATCGGCGCCTCGATCACCGGGCCGCCGTCGAAGATGTCGATGTAGCCTTTGTGGGCGAAGCCCTCGGACTGAAGGATTTTCAATGCCGGTTCGGTGTTGGGGTGGGCCTGGCCGATAACGGCCTGAGCCTGTTCGGTGAGTAGGCAGGTATACAGTGGCTGACGCGGCATCAGTTCGGCGATGAAGGCTTTATTGCCGAGACCGGACAGGTGGTCGGCGTGGCTGAAGTCCATCTGGAAGAAGTGCCGGCCCAGACTGTCCCAGAACGGCGAGCAGCCTTGCTCGTCGGCACTGCCTCGCAGTTCGGCGATCATCTTTTCGCCGAACAGGTGCGGG
Source organism: Pseudomonas sp. 9.2(2024) (assembly GCF_039695385.1). Taxonomy (NCBI): domain Bacteria; kingdom Pseudomonadati; phylum Pseudomonadota; class Gammaproteobacteria; order Pseudomonadales; family Pseudomonadaceae; genus Pseudomonas; species Pseudomonas sp. 9.2(2024). The sequence goes on from NZ_CP155585.1 coordinate 2,604,089, forward strand.
AATTCGGCAACAAACAGCAAACGCCCCAGCGACAGCAAGCGTCCATTGCTGCCATGGCGCTGGTCGTGGCGCAGGAACAGCGAGCACAGCTCCGATTGGCCGGTCAGTTCGTTGTTGAGGAACAGCGTCGGGATCTGCCGCTGAATGCCCAGGTCCGGCGCCGAGCTGACGGTCAGCCCGACCCGATAGTTGTACCAAGGCTCACGCAGGCCGACGGCCCCGGCCAGAGCGCTGACGCCGACCACGCGCTGCTCGTCGTCTTCAAGCACGAACAGGTAATCGGCATCGGCCCGCTCGACCTGTTCGGCGAACGCCCGTTGCGCCCAGCGTACCCGGTGGGCCAGGCGATCTTCGTTGGCGGGCAGGGTGGTGAACCCCGGCCCGGCCTGTTGCACCAGCGTCATCAACGCTGGCAGGTCGCTGACTTGGACCGGACGGACAATCATGCTGCAACTCCTTTTGCGCGCCAGCTCGGGCACTGTCGTTGGGTAGGGGCGCGGTTCACAGGGCGATCAACCGGATCGTGCCGCCAGCGCGGACGTTGAGCGCCGCGCACAGGGCCGGATCGAGCGCCAGGGGCTGACCGGGCTGGAAATCCAGCTCGGCGACCACCGCCCGAAAGCCATGCAGAGCATCGTTGCTCACCAGATAGCGACCGCGAGCATCGATCAGGGGTTCCTCCTGAACCGTGACTGTCTGGCTCTGCGCGATCGAACGGATGTTGGCGGTGCGTGCATACAAGGTCGGGCCGGCATCGAACAGATCGATGTAGCTGTTGGTTTCAAAACCCTCGCGCTCGAGGATGTCGAAGGCTTCCTGACCGTCCGGGTGGATGCGGCCGATGCAGTCCTGCGCGGCTTGCGGCAGCATCGGCACGTAGATCGGGTATTGCGGCATCAGTTCGGCGAGAAACGTACGGCTCTGCAAGCCGCACAGGCGCTCGGCTTCGACGTAGGGCAGGTCGAAGAAATGTTTGCCCAGCGCATCCCAGAACGGTGAATGGCCTTGCTCGTCGCTGTAGCCGACGATTTCGGTGATCACCGCTTCGGCAAATCGCGGCGCGTGGGCGGCGATGAACAGCAGGCGTGCCCGCGACAGCAATTCGGAAAACGGCGTGCGCACCAGCGCTTCATCGATGTGAAAACCGCGCAGCAGCGTATGCCCGCTGAGGTCGTGACACAGCGACAGCGCCGGCACGCCGTGCTCGATGTTCAGCTCCCGCGAGGCGCTGGTGAAGTGGCGGTTGCGCAGGCTGTAAAACGGCTCGTTGAAACCTGCGGTGGCGAGGATTTCCGAGCAGCCGACCAGTCGATGGCTGTCGATGTCCTCCAGCACGAAGAAGTAATTCTCCGGGCCCTGAGCCGCCGCATCGCTGTCGAACGAGGCACAGGACGCGGCGATTTTTTCGCTAAGACGTTCGCTATCGTCCGGCAGGGACGTGACGCCCACCAGGCTGTCGCGCGCCAATTGTTGCAATTGAGGCAGGTCGTTTGGCTCGACTGGGCGTAAGACCAGCATGGATGCACTCCTGTATCAAAAGGTTCGGCCCATTCGCCGAACCTGACTATCACTGTCGGTTTCCACGCGTTAAAGCGGCGGTCGCCTGATTTGTTGTCAGACGCCGCTCTTTTTCTTGTCAGCCATTGCTCGGGTCAGGCAGCGCGGTACTGGCGCCGAGCTTGTTCAGGAAGAACAGGTACACCAGACCCAGTGCGATCCAGATCAGGCCGAGTTTCTGTGCATCGACGCCCATGTTGTACATGATGGCCGCGACGATGATGAAGCCGATCACCGGGCAGATCAGGTGACGGATCACCTGGCCGGATTTCTGCCGGCGCCAGTAGTAATTGATCACGGTCAGGTGCAGCAGCATGAAGCCGCTCAGGGCGCCGAAGTTGACCAGCGAAGTCAGGGTGTCCACCGAATTGATGAACAGGTAGCAGATCACCAGCGACAGCACGGCCACCAGATAAATGCTCAGGTACGGCGTGTTGTGTTTCGGGTGCACCTTGGCCAGCACTTTCGGCAGCTTGCCGTCGCGGGCCATGCCGAACAGCAGGCGCGAGACCGCGGCTTGCGAAGTGATCGCCACCGCCACGCCCCAGGCCAGCGCCGTGGCCACACCGGTCAAGGTTGCGAGCCAGCTGCCAGCGGCGATTTCGGCGATTTCATAGAACGCGGTGTCGGCGGATTTGAAGCCCATGCCGGCTGCCAGATCGGTAGCGATCCAGGTTTGTGCGACGAAAATCACCCCCATCACCACCAGCGTGATCAGCGCCGCTTTGCCGACACTGCGGCCCGGATCGCCCTTGATCTCTTCGGCAAGCGTAGAGATCGCATCGAAACCGAGGAACGACAGCACCGCAATCGACACCGCTTGCATCAGCAGGGCGAAGTTGAAGGTTTCCGGGTGATACAGCGGCGCGAGGGTCAACTGGCCGTTGCCGCCACCGTTGTGCAGGGCATTCCAGGCATAGAACAGGAAAATGCCCAGCACCACGAGTTGCGCCAGCAGGAACACAATGTTCATGCGAGCGGTAAAGGTGATGCCGCGCAGGTTGACGAAGGTCGCGCTGACCAGGAACGCCAGAATGAAGCCGACTTTCGGAATGTCCGGGTACAAATGGTTGAGCGCCATCGCCGCGTAGACGTAAAGCAGCGGCGGAATCAGCAGGTAATCGAGCAGCATCAGCCAGCCGGCGATGAAGCCGACGTGTTGATTCAGGCCCCGTTGCGCGTAGGAATACACCGATCCGGCAATCGGAAAGGCCCGGGCCATGCTGCCGTAACTCAGAGCGGTGAACACCATCGCCACCATGCCGATGATGTACGCCAGAGGCACCATCCCCGGTGCCTCGGCGTTGACGTAGCCATACACGCCGAACGGGGCGATGGGGATCATGAAGATCATCCCGTACACCACCAGATCGGTCAGTGTCAGGCTACGTTTCAACTCCTGTTTGTAGCCGAACTCTTCTATTTCCATGAAGCGCAACTCCTTGTCAGCCAATCGGTCGTTTTAGTTGTTATATCGGTCCGTCGTTTACAGCGTCAGCAGTGGTTACAACAATCCTTACAGCAATGGAGCCAGATAATTCGCCCAGCGAGTCACCGCTTCCGGGCTGCGCAGCAGATCGTTGCGCACTTCGATCAACACCGACTCCAGGCCCCGGGCATCGCCGTGTACCGGCACGGTCATGTCGCCCAGTGGGTCAATCCTGTACGGCTGGTTGCCGGCGACTTTCAGCGGGTGTCGTTCCAGACCGTCGAGCATCCGTTGGGCATAGGCCCGGGCCTGACCGAACAGCACGCCGACCTCCAGCTCGCGCGGCTGGCCGTAGTACACCGGGGTGAAACTGTGAATCCCTACCACCCGTACCGGCCGACCTTCGGCCAGACGTGCATCGATCAGTTGTTGCAGCCGTGTGTGAAACGGCTTGAACAGGCACTGGCGACGGTATTCGCGGGTGGCCTCGTCGAGCTCGCGGTTGCCCGGCACCTGATAGATCTCGCTCTGCGCCGGTATGCTGTCGGGCGCATGCCGCGGGCGGTTGAGGTCGATCAGCAGGCGCGAATAGTTGGCGCTCAGCAGAGTTGCACCCAGTTGCTCCGACAGTTGCTCGGCCAGCGCCAGGGCTCCGATGTCCCAGGCGATGTGTTCGCGCGCCGCCGTGTCATCCAGGCCCAGATTGTTCAGGGCCTCGGGGATGTAACGGCTGGCGTGTTCGCACACCAGAATCAGCGGGTGCGTCGAATCTTCACGGCTCAGGTTGTAGACCGGTCGGGTGTACAACCCAAGCTCAACGGATTCAGTACAGGCGTGCATAGTGCTCACAAAGATCAGCGGGCGAGAGCTGTTCCGTCAGCGCCAGTTCCTCGGTTTTAAGGGCGAAAAAGGTTTCGAGCAACGCGCTTGGCAGCGCTTCGACCAGCGCTTCACTGCGACGCAGGCAATCCAGTGCCTGGGCCAGGGAGGCGGGCAGGGCAACGATGCCCCGGGCCTTGCGTTGTTCGTCGTTGAGTGAATCGGGGATTTCATCGGTGATCGCGTTCAGCGCCAGACGTTGCTCGATCCCCAGGCGTCCGGCGATCAGCAGCGCGGCCATTGCCAGATGCGGCGAGGCGGTGGCGTCCATGGCGCGGAACTCAAGGTTGTATTGCTTCGCCACGGGTTTGTTCCCCAGGCTCACGGTCGGGCAGATCCGCAGCGCCGCTTCGCGATTCTGCTGGCCGAGGCAAGCGTAGGAAGCGCTCCAGTGGTGCGGCTGCAAGCGTTCATACGACACCGGCGTCGGTGCAGTGAATGCGCACAGCGCCGGTAAGTAATGCAGCACACCCGCCGCCCAGTGCTGGCCGAGGGTCGACAGGCCATTGCTGGTGCCGGCGTCGTAGAGCATCGGCTGACCGGCCAGATCGAGCAGGCTGACGTGCAGGTGTACGCCGTTGCACACCGCGTCGGCAGCAGTTTTTGGCGCAAAGCTCAGATCCAGACCCATCTGCCGGGCGATTTCGCGAGTGATCTCGCGCACGTTGACCGCGCGATCCGCCGCCGCCACGCCAAGGGTTGGGCGGCAGGTGATTTCGTATTGATGCTTGCCGTATTCGGGCAGGAACATTTCCGGCTCGACGCCACCGGCGCGCAACGCACTGAGCAGCCAGCCACCGAATTCCGCACCTTGGCGTTGGGCTTCCAGCGAGAACGCCAGATGTTCGGCAAACCCGGCGTGCAGGTTGAATTCGTGTTCGAACGCGGCGTTGACCTGCAAGCCGAGCTCATCGCGATAGCGCTCGACCTCGTTGCGCAACAGGGTGCGCGGGCAGGTGGCCCACGGCCGGCCATCGGTTTCGCGGATATCGCCGTGAATGAAATCCAGCGCAGGTGCTGTGGCGTCCGGGCCGTTGCCGACGGTGACGCGGCTGGCCAGATCGGGAATCAGCCGCAGGTCGCCATACGCGCCCCACGGACTGGTCGAAGCGATGATGTCCTGCGGCGTCAGCGCGCTGTTGGCTGGCACCCAGCCACAACCGGCGGCCTGATAATGCTCCAGCTCATCGGTGGGAAACGAACGGCCACGGGTGACGCCGATCAGGTCGGTGGTGACGATGGTGGTCATCGGCAACGGTGACAGGCGTTCGCTCATGGCTGCATCTCCTGCAACCGACCGAGCACGGTGTCGGTGTCGGTGATCCAACAGTAGCCCTTGATCGCGTTCAGGCAGGCGTCGTGACGTGCTTCGGTGTAGGTCGCGCAGGCGTCCGCCACCAGAGTGACGAGGTAGCCACGGTCGGCGGCGTCGCGCACGGCCATGTCGACGCACTGGTCGGTGACAATTCCGGCGATGATCAGGTGGCGGGTTTCCAGATTGCGCAGCACGTAGTCGATGTTGGTCGAGTTGAAGACCCCGGAAGAGGTCTTCGGCAGCACGATTTCGTTTTCCGCCGGGGTCAGTTCGGCGATGACCTGTGCCTGCGGGCTGCCCTTGGGCAGGTGCATGTCCGACAGCTTGTGATCCAGCGAGCGGTCACGGCCATCGGCGGTCAGGCTTTCGATCAGGGTGTGCAGCACGTTCTGCCGTGCTTCGCGGAAGGCGTTGAGCAGGCGAACCTGATTGGGTACCACTTGCGAGCGCGTGCGGTTGAGGAAATACGCGGCGTCCGGGCCTTCGAGGTGCGGGTCGAACTGCGGCTCGAGCCAGGCGCGCTGCATGTCCACCAGCAACAGGGCGGTGTGATCGGTGACAAACGGCAGGTCCCGTGGCGAGCGATGGGGAAGGCTGAACATCCTTATTTATCCTCCAGCAAATGGGTGTCGAAGTCGTTGCGCAGGGCATCGATGCCTTCCAGGCGATCGGCCAGGTCCGGGCTACGCAGAGTCAGGCAAGCAATCAATGCTTCAACCTGGGCCAGCGCCGGGACCATGGTGTCGAACGGCGAGGCCGACTCCACCGGGGCGCTGATGATCATGTCGGCCAGCTCGCGCAGCGGTGAGGCGTAGATGTCGGTGAACAGCACAACGCGGGCGTTGCTGTTCTTCGCCGCGCTCGCCACGCGCAGGGCCTGGGTCTGGTAGCGGCGATAGTCGAACACCAGCACCACGTCCTGACGTTGCAGGTCGAACAGGCGGTCGGGCAGTTGCGCGTTGTCTTCCAGCGCAAAGCAACCGGGGCGCAGCAGACGCAAATGATTGAGCAGGTAAGTCGCCATCAAACTGCTGAAGCGTCCGCCGAAGCAGTAGACCTGATGGCGGGTGTCGAGCAGCCAGTCGGCCAGAATTCGCACATCTTCCGGCTGGGTCAGGGCCTGGGTTTCGGCCAGCAGGTTGTGGCTATGAGCCAGATAATGACTCCAGGCATCGTCCTTGTTCTGATGCGAGCGCGGCTGCAACAGAGTGCGCGGCGAGCGCAGGCGATGGTCCATGTCACTGAGCAGGGCGTCCTGGAATTCGGCGTAACCACCGAAGCCGAGCTTTTTCACCAGCCTCACGATGGTCGGATCGCTGACGCCGGCATGTTCGGCCAGGCGCGCCATCGGGCCAAGCCCGTTGCGTGGATACTGATCGAGCAAGGCGCGAACGACTTTGCGCTCCGACGGCGTCAGGTCAAGGCCGGGGTCGGTGATCAGGTCTCTTAAAGGGGGCATCCGGGCTCCTGCTGGATGGGGTGTTGAATTCGCTTCACAATCCGTTAAAACAGTATTTATGTAACTGACGCTACATGTCTAGCGAATTTTTCCGCGTTTAAATCAGGCCCCAAAATGAGGCGGGATGCCCGTAACGCAAGGGTTACACGTATGTCGACCAGTTTTGTAGTCCATTGCCCATAATGGTGTCAGACATTGCCGCTTTCACACGCTCGGATCATCCAATCGACTCGCCCGGAGCATCCCGGTTTACGGCACAATTGCCGCTTCATCAGCGATTATGTCGATGACCGTCCTGTCTTTCAGCCGAGTAGCCTCCCGTGCAGACCACCCGTTTGACCTTGATCTGCCATGCCAGAACAGTCGCACAAAAATTGGCGTGTTTTCCTACGAACGAGCCTGTTGAAGACGTGGCGCTGGCGTCCGACTCGCTGGCTTCGCGTCTGGACACTGCGTCACGGTTGATTTGCGGCCCGGAACTGCGCACTCGCCAGACGGCGGCGTGGTTTGGCCACGACATACATATTGATCAGGCCCTGCGTGATTGCGACTGGGGACGCTGGCAAGGTCAGTCGATAAAGGATTTGCAGCGGAACGAACCCGAGGCATTGCAAGCCTGGCTCGACGATCCGCACGCCGCACCCCATGGTGGCGAGTCGGTGGCGCAACTGCGCGAGCGAGTGGCCGCGTGGCTGGTTTCACTGCAAGCCACGCCGGGGCACGTGGTGGCGGTTACCCATCCGTTCGTGATTCGTGCTGCATTGATGCAGGTCGTGCAGGGCGAGGCGTTTCACAGCATCGATGTCGAGCCGCTGGCGGTGGTCGATCTGCGGTTTGCCGGGCGCTGGCGACTACGCTTGTCCGGCATGAGCGTGGAAGGAGCAGAGCAATGAAGCGATTGCTGGTGATCGGCATCGGTGCCGGCAACCCGGACTACATCACGATGCAGGCGGTGAAGGCGCTGAACCGGGTGGACGTGTTTTTCCTGATGGACAAGGGCCGTAGCAAGGACAAGCTGATCGACCTGCGGCGAGAAATCTGCGAGCGCTACATCAGCGATCGTACGTACCGTTTCGCCGAAGCCCACAGCCCGGAGCGCGAGCGCGGCGATGTGGACTACAGCGCCAGCGTCGATGATCTGAACCGCGCCAAGCAGCAAACCTTTGAACGCCTGATCAGTGACGAATTGGCTGACGGGCAGTGCGGCGGTTTTCTGGTGTGGGGCGATCCAGCGCTGTACGACAGCACCATTCGTATCCTGCAGGCGATTCTGGATTCGGGGCGATGCGCGTTTGAATTTGAAGTCATTCCCGGCATCACCAGCGTTCAGGCCCTGGCGGCACAACACAAGGTGCCGTTGAACACCATCGGCCGCTCGATTGAAATCACCACCGGCCGACGCCTGGCGGCAGGGCAGGTGAGTGACACGGACAGTCTGGTGGTGATGCTCGACGCCGAAGATTCCTACCATCAGGTGACGGATCAGGAGACAGAGATCTACTGGGGCGCCTACCTCGGCACGCCGGACGAAATCCTCATCCATGGCAAGCTCGGCGACGTTGCCGATGAGATAGAACGGGTACGCAAGGCTGCGCGGGCCGAGCATGGCTGGATCATGGACACCTATCTTCTGCGCAAGCCTTGATCTCGCGACCAAAGCGTTCGCGATACACCGACGGCGGCACCCCGACCACGCTGCGAAACGCCACACGAAAGCTCTCCACCGACCGATAGCCACAGCGCAGGGCAATCTGTTCGGTGTTCTGCGGCGTGCTTTCCAGCAATTCCCGGGCCCGGGCCAGGCGTTCGTGTTGCAGCCAGGCCTTGGGTGACTGGCCGCTGGCTTCGCTGAATTTTCGCAGGAAGGTGCGTTCGCTCATCGCCGCTTCGCTGGCCAGATCGCGCACTTCCAGCGGTTCGTGCAGGCGCTCGCGGGCCCACTGCATCACGCGCGACAGGTCGCTGCGCGGCGTCGGGCTGACCGGCGTCGGAATGAATTGCGCCTGACCGCCGGTGCGCTGCGGCGACATCACCAGCCGCCGCGCCACCGAGTTGGCGATCTGGGTGCCGAAGTCCCGCGCCACCAGGTGCAGGCAGGCGTCGATCCCCGCTGCACTGCCGGCGGAGGTGATCAATTGGCCGGAATCGACGTAAAGCACATCAGGATCGACATCGATGGCCGGGAAGCGCTCGGCAAGCTCCGAGGTGTAGCGCCAATGAGTGGTGGCGCCATGCCCGTCGAGCAGGCCGCTTGCTGCCAACACAAACACACCGGAGCAGATCGACAGCAACCGAGCGCCGCGTGAATGCGCGTCACGCAATGTTTCGAGCAAGACTTCCGGCACCGGTGCACTGCGGTCGCGCCATCCAGGAATGATGATGGTGCGCGCATCCGCCAACAATTCCAGACCGCCATCGGCCAGCACCTGGATCCCGCCCATGGCGCGCATCGGGCCTTGATCGACCGCCGCAATGCAGTGCTCGTACCACGGAAAGTCGAACTCCGGCCGGGCCAGGCCGAAGATCTCCACGGCGATGCCGAATTCAAATGTGCAGAGGCCGTCGTAGGCCAGAATCGCGACCAATCCAGGTGAATCAGGCATTTGGCGGAAAATTCCCGGTGAGTGTCTTGTGCGCCACTGTAGCGGCAAGCGACGGCCCGATAAAGTCTGTTCATCCCCACCGACAAAGGAGTGATTCAACATGCCCAGCCTGGTTCGCGAAATCCCTGCAGCGCCTTCGGCCATTGCCCTGATGCATTTCAGCAACCGTCTGACCTTTGAAACCGATTGTTCCGACGTCTTCAGCAGCCAGGAAGCCGGTGATGTCGACTTTGTGCTGGTGGACGTGCGCGGGCCGTTGGCCTACGAACGTGGACATGTGCCGGGAGCGATCAATATTCCGGGGCGTTTGCTGACGGCGGAAGGGTTGGTGGACTACTCGAAAAACACGCTTTTCGTGGTTTATTGCGCCGGTCCCCACTGCAATGGTGCCAACAAAGCTGCGGTGAAGCTGGCGGCGTTGGGTTATCCGGTCAAGGAGATGATCGGCGGGGTGACCGGGTGGCTGGATGAAGGCTTCCAGTTGAGTGTTGCGACAGCGCGCGTCGCCACTGCGCCGATCGCTTGCGACTGCTGATAGCCAGAAGGTTGCCGCTTCGGCGGCACCTTTTGTCGGCTTTGTCCTACAACCCTTGCACCGCTCTGGCGCACACTTTTCCCACGTGATGGCACTCGCCGATTTTCTGTAAGTATTTGTCGCTTAAACACAATTTGCCCCGTGCGCGCCGCCATAGACTGCCGGCCACTTCGGTTTTTTTGCGCTGTACAGCCCAAGACCGAACCTGACAATCGAAAGCTGCCAATAAAAGCCTCCGCACACGGGAGTAATAAATGAAAAAGCTGGTTATGTTCGGTGCCCTGGCACTGTCGATGTTGTCCCTGACCGCCGTGGCCGAAGACGCCAAACCGATCCGTATCGGTATCGAAGCCGGTTACCCGCCATTCTCGATGAAAACCCCTGACGGCAAACTGGCCGGTTTCGACGTGGACATCGGCGATGCGCTGTGTGAGCAGATGAAAGTCAAATGCACCTGGGTCGAGCAAGAGTTCGACGGCCTGATCCCGGCGCTGAAAGTGAAGAAGATCGACGCGATCCTGTCCTCGATGACCATCACTGACGACCGCAAGAAAAACGTCGATTTCACCATCAAGTACTACCACACCCCGGCGCGCTTCGTGATGAAGGCAGGCTCGGGCGTGAAAGACCCGCTGGTTGAGCTCAAAGGCAAGAAAGTCGGCGTGCTGCGCGCCAGTACCCACGACCGCTACGCCACCGAAGTACTGGTGCCGGCCGGCATCGAGCTGGTGCGTTACGGCTCGCAGCAGGAGGCCAACCTGGACATGGTGTCCGGTCGTATCGACGCGATGCTGGCCGACTCGGTCAACCTGAGCGACGGCTTCCTGAAAACCGACGCCGGCAAAGGCTTTGAATTCGTCGGCCCGACCTACGAAGACGCCAAGTACTTCGGCGGCGGCGCCGGTATTGCAGTGCGTAAAGGCGATACCGAGCTGGCTGAGAAATTCAACACCGCCATCAACGAAATCCGCGCCAACGGCAAGTACAAGCAAGTGCAGGACAAGTACTTCGACTTTGACGTGTACGGCCATTAATACGCCGTAGAAAAAAGTGGCCCCGTTCATTCGGTGGCCACTTTTTTTTCGCCCGTGATTTATCCTGTCAGCACATTTTCAATGCAGTCATTGCCTCGGCAACGACTACAGAATTTCCGGAGTTCCCCATGCAACGCATCGACCACCTTCTGCCCTGGAGCCACTTGGGCAGCGAACGTTCCCTGAGCGTGTTCCGTTACGGCGCCGGCCCGCGCAAGGCCTACATCCAGGCCAGCCTGCACGCCGATGAACTGCCGGGCATGCGTACCGCGTGGGAGCTGAAAAAACGCCTGGCCGAACTGGAAAGCAACGGCCAGTTGCAAGGCGTGATCGAACTGGTGCCGGTGGCCAACCCGATCGGCCTCGATCAGCACCTGCAAGGCAGCCACATGGGGCGTTTCGAGCTGGGCAGCGGCAAGAACTTCAACCGCTCCTTCGTCGAACTCAGCGCGCCGGTGGCCGAGCGCATCGGGCATCAGTTGGGTGGTGATGCCCAAGCCAACATTGCGTTGATCCGCCAGACCATGGGCCAGGTGCTTGATGCGTTGCCAGCGCCGGCGTCGCAACTGGAAGCGCTGCACCGCCTGTTGCTGCGCCACGCCTGTGAGGCCGACATCACCCTCGATCTGCATTGCGATTTCGACGCCGCGATTCATATCTACGCCTTGCCGCAGCACTGGCCGCAGTGGCGATCCCTCGCCGCACGCCTGAAGGCTGGCGTGGCGCTGTTGTGTGAAGATTCCGGTGGCAGTTCGTTCGATGAATCCTGCTCCTCGCCGTGGTTGCGCCTGGCGCGGATGTTCCCGGAGGCTGCGATTCCACCGGCCAACCTCGCTACCACACTGGAACTGGGCAGCATGGGCGACACCCGCGTCGATCAGGCTCAGGCCAATTGCGAGGCGATTCTGGGCTTTTTGGCCGAGCAAGGCTTCATCAGCGGCGAATGGCCGAAGGCGCCGCAGGAATGCTGCGAAGGCATGCCGTTCGAAGGCACCGAATACCTGTTCGCCCCGCACCACGGCGTGGTGAGTTTCCTGCGCGATGCCGGTGAGTGGGTCGAGCGCGGCGATGCGCTGTTCGAAGTGGTCGATCCGTTGAACGACCGCGTGACCACCGTGCGTGCCGGCACCAGTGGCGTGTTGTTCGCCATCGATCGCGGTCGCTACACCCAGCCGGGTATCTGGCAGGCGAAAGTGGCGGGGCGCGAGCCGATTCGAGTCGGCAAGCTGATCAACGACTGACACCCCATCCTCCGGATCACAGTGTTAGGCTCTGCGCCGAACCCTGCACTGTGTGAAGGAAGGCTTATGTTGAAGGTGTTTACGCTGTTGACGCTGCTCGCGTCCACTGCCGTTCAGGCTCAGACCTCGCTGCAAAACGATCTGCCGCTCAACTACCTGGCCCAGGTTCACCCGGACGCCGAACAGCGTCCGCTGGTGATTTTCCTGCATGGCTATGGCAGCAACGAAGCAGACTTGATCGGTATGAAATTTCAGCTGCCCAAGCAGTACAACTACCTGTCGGTGCAGGCACCGATGGCGTTGGGTGAAGGGCGTTTCCAGTGGTTTCGCAAGAAAGGCGAAGGTGCCTACAACGGCGAGACGGATGATCTGAAGGCCAGCAGCCAGAAACTGCGGGCCTTTATCGCCGCAGCGGCGCAGAAATATCACGCGCAACCGGAGAAGGTGTACCTGATCGGTTTCAGCCAGGGCGCGATGATGACCTACGAGGTAGGGCTGCGGCAGCCGGCGGTAGTGGGTGGCATCGCGGCGTTGAGCGGGCGGGTATTGCCGGTGCTCAAGAGCGAGCTGAAATCAGAGCAGCAGCATCCGCCGCTGGACATCTTCATCGGCCACGGCACGGCGGATGACCGTGTGCCTTACAGCGGTGGCACCGAGGCCGATGCGTTGTTGCAGAAGCTGTCGTACAAACCGCAATTTCATGCCTATCCCGGCGTCGGCCACAGCATCAGTGCGGCCGAGCTTCGGGATTTGAACGACTGGTTGCAGCAACTCAACCCGTGAAGATCACTTTTCCTTGAGGATGGTTTTCACCAGTGCCTCGTGACCGCTCTTGTCGCTGGCTCGGGAAATCACCTGGACCAGCGCCATGCGCGTGCCGGAACCGGCCAGCAACGTGGTGTTGAGAGTCTGGCCGCCGCCCTGGGTGGCGGTGCTGTCGACCTGACGCAAGCCCAGGCCGTTACCTTTCTGGGTCAGGCTCTTTTCGCTGAGCTTGTTGAAGTCCGGCAGGGCCTTGCGTTGGGCGTCGATGAAATCGGAGACGGTGCCGTCGAGGAATGCACTGTCGTTGTCCTTGACGTTGTTGCCTTCGGGAATCTGGTTTTCGGCGACGATGACCACAGTCTTGGTGGCGTCGTTGCTGTACATGGTGCCCTTGGCGCCGGTCGGCCCGGCCGGCAGCGGGTCGCCGACAAAGCCCTTGGGCAGGACAAAACTGAATTTGCCGTCGAGCATCGAGACTTTCTCGGTGACAACCTTCTCTTTGGCCTTGGCTGCCTGAGCATTGATGGCGCCGAAACCGGCCACCGCCGCCAACAACAGGACGACGGCTTTCTTGCTAAGCAATGACATTCGAATCTCCGAGGGATGGTCGCGCTTGGGCGGCGATCATCCCACGGAGCACACCCGGCACTCCAGAGCGGTTTGTCCGGGCGGGTTCAGTTCGGCGACGGTGCCGGCGCGGGTTTGGCCAGCAACTGCCGGGTGACGCCCAGCATCGCCACCGAAACGGCCACGGCCACCACGAAACCGCCGAAACCCAGATTGGGAACCGTCAGCGCCAGCACCAGACAAAACGCCGAAAACGAATACATCCCCGTCGCTGTCGCCCGCAACAACGCGGCGGTAAACGCCGGGCCACGGGTCTGCTGGGAAAACACCGCCATCACGCTGCCGAGCACCGGGAACACCGCGAGCAGACCGCTCCAGCGCTCGCCGACGGTGCTGGCCAGCATCGTCACCACCAGCGTGAGCGCGGCCCCGGCGATCATCCGCCAGACCAGTTTGTCCGACTTCGGCGCCGGGCCACTTACCACCGGTTGTACCTTGGGAAACAGGTATGGCGCGGCAAGCAGGGCAGTTGCAGCGGCGGCAATCGAGAAGGGCAGAGAGGCCGGTATCAGCGACAGGATCAACGCCAGCACGGCCCAGACCGATAAAGAAACCACCAACGCCAGCGGCCAGCTCGCCCGCTGCGCCACCTGCGCGTAAGTGATGCAAAACGCGATCATCGCAAACATGGCCGACAGCGCCGCCACCGCCGATTGCGCGGCAAACGCCGGGCCTTGCTCGATGGCGAGGAAAAACAGAATCGGCCCGACCACCACTGGCAACCCCGACAGCCACCCGGCGACGCTGGGGCCCCAACGCTTGCCCGCGAGGGAAATCAGCAGCAGGAAACCGGGAATCAGCAGCAGTTTGAGGATCAGCACGCAGGTGTCTCCTTCGGGTCAATAAGGGCCACGTTAGCACTGTGGTTCACGGATTGCTGTATATGCATGCAAAACATGTATACAAAATGACGAGCGCAATAGCCGACTATGCTCTGAGTATCAGGGTTTACCGGAGTCGATACCGCGATGAGCAATACACCGAAGTTGTTGCGTGGATGCTGCGGGATCGGCTTGTGGGCGTTGTTGCTGACACCCACCTGGGCCAGTTGGCAGGACGCGGTGCCCGGCGCGCAGATCATCGGCACCGGCGATTTCAGCGTGTTCGGTTTCGACGTTTACAACGCCCGGTTGTGGAGCGCCGCGCGTCCATTGGCCGATGGTCAGCCCTTCGCCCTGGAGCTGATCTATCGGCGTAGCGTGTCCCGCGAAGATTTGGTCAAGGCCAGCGTCGACGAGATCAAACGCCTGGCAGGCGCCTCCATCAATCCTGCGCAACTGGCGGTGTGGCAGGCCCAGATGCAGCAATCGTTCGTCGACGTGCAGGCCGGCACGCGGATCACCGGGGTGTATCTGCCAGGGCAGGGCGCGCGGTTTTTTGTTGGCCAACAGTTGCAGCACGAGATCAATGACCCTCTGTTCGCCCAGGCTTTTTTCAATATCTGGCTGGATCCACGCACGCGCAATCCCGAACTGCGCCAGCAACTGCTGGGTACTGCCAAACCCTGATCGCAGCACATCTGCGCTTGGGCGCACCGACTGAAACGTCTAAGCTGCGTCTTTCGACTTGTTTCTGGATGTGTGCGTGAAATTCAGCTTGCCCAAAATCGCTACGGCGCCGTTCTGCCCGCCGGAAGTGGCCGGCAGTGTTCCGGTCGATCCCAACGCCTCGTTCTTCAAACGCGTGCTGCGCTTTGCCGGCCCCGGTTTGCTGGTGTCGATCGGCTACATGGACCCGGGCAACTGGGCCACCGCCATCGAGGCCGGTTCGCGCTTCGGTTACAGCCTGTTGTTCGTGGTATTGCTGGCGAGCCTGGCGGGCATGGTTGTGCAATGCCTGTGCTCGCGGCTGGGCATCGCCACCGGGCGCGATCTGGCGCAGCTGTCCCGCGAACGCTACAGCACCCCGACGGCGCGGCTGCAATGGGTGCTGGCGGAAATCTCGATCATCGCTACCGACCTTGCGGAAGTGCTCGGCTGCGCGCTGGCGTTTCACCTGTTACTGGGTTGTTCGCTGACGTTCGGCATCGCCCTGACCGCATTCGATACGTTGCTGGTGCTGGCCCTGCAAAACCGCGGTTTCCGCCGGCTGGAGGCGATCATGCTGGTGCTGGTGGGCACCATCGGCGCGTGCTTCTTTGTCGAGTTGCTGCTGATCAAACCGTACTGGCCGGATGTCGCCCAAGGCTTCACACCGTCGCTGTCGGCGATCAGCGATGCTGCGCCGTTGTACCTGGCTATCGGCATCCTCGGTGCCACGGTGATGCCACACAACCTGTACCTGCACACCTCGATCGTGCAGACGCGGCTGATCGGCAAGGATCTGGCCAGCAAGCAGGATGCGGTGAAACTGGCGCGCATCGACACCATCGGTTCGCTGGCGCTGGCGTTGCTGGTCAACGCGGCGATCCTGATACTCGCGGCGGCCGCTTTTCATCAGTCCGGGCACACCGACGTGGTCGACATCCAGGACGCCTATCACTTGCTCGATCCACTGGTGGGCGGCGCGCTGGCCAGTGTGCTGTTCGGCGTGGCGCTGCTGGCGTCGGGGCAGAGCTCAACCTTCACCGGCACCATCGCCGGGCAAGTGATCATGGAAGGCTATCTGAACCTGCGGATTCCCTGCTGGCAACGACGCCTGATCACCCGTGGGCTGGCGCTGATCCCGGCATTCATCGGCGTGTGGCTGATGGGCGACGGCGCGGTGGGCAAGTTGCTGGTGCTGAGTCAGGTGGTGCTGAGCCTGCAATTGCCGTTTGCGCTGTATCCGCTGATTCGCATGACCAACGACAAGCAACTGATGGGGCCGTTTGTGAACCGGTTGCCGACCAAGGTGCTCGCGTGGGGATTGTTTGTGGTGATCAGCGGGGCGAATGCCTGGTTGATTCTGCAGCTGGCGGCCTAACGGCCAAACGCTTCCACCACAAAATCAATGAACACCCGGGTCTTGGCCGGCAGCAAAGTGCGGCTGGGGTAGTACAGCGAAATCGCGCCGGCATCGCATTGCCAGTCGGGCAACAGTCGCACCAGTTCACCGCGTTCGATCTGCGCACTGACATCGGGCAGCACCAGCATCGTCACGCCCAGACCCAACAACGCCGCGGTGCGCATGGCCATCGGGTCATTCAGGACGATGTTCGGGTTGAGCAGGGCGCTGGCCTGTTCGCCGGCTTCGTTGTGCATCTGCCATTGGCGCAGGCGCCCGGTGCGCAGGCCGCGCATGACGATGCCGTGGTGATCGGCGAGATCAGCCGGATGTCGCGGCAGTGTGCGGCCGGCCAGATACGTCGGCGACGCCACCGCCAGCACTTCGGCGGACGACAATGGCCGGGCGACCACGCCGGGCGTCAGTTCGAAGCCGCCACCAATCGCCACGTCGTAGCCCTCGGCGATCAGATCCACCTGACGATTCTCGAAGTGCCATTCCGGGCGAATCAGCGGATAGCGCGCCAGAAACTCCGGCAGCAGCGGCAGCATGTGATCGATGCCGAACGTCGGCGGCAGGCTGATCTTGAGCACGCCTGCCGGCTCGCCGCGCTCGGTCGCCACCGTCGCAATCGCGGCCTGCAAGGCGTCGAGGTTGCCGCCGATGCTCGCCAGAAAACCTTCACCTGCCTCGGTCAACGACAGCTTGCGGGTCGAGCGTTGAAACAGCCGCACGCCGAGGTTGCGTTCAAGAATGGCCACGTTGCGACTGACCGCCGCCGGGGTCAGCGCCAGCAACCGTGCGGCGGCGGAGAAGCTGCCGGTCTCGGCGCTGCGGACGAAAGATTCCAGATTGGCAAGGGTTTCCATAGGTTCGACCTGATAGCGATGCTTGAAGATCATTCAAGACATTACCGGCTAATCAAGTGGGAATGGCAAGCGCAAGATTCGTTTCGAGTCTTACCCCCACTTTGAGGAGAACACCATGAGCACTATCGGAATCATCGGCGCTGGCGCCATCGGTTCAGCGTTTGCCAAAGCCTTGTCGCGTCAGGGCATCCCGTTGGTCATCGCCAACAGTCGCGGGCCGGAGACCCTGGCCGAGCTGGTCGCGGAACTCGGCCCGACTGCCCGTGCCGTTACCCGTGAAGAAGCAGCGGCTCAAGACATCGTGCTGGTCGCGGTGAACTGGTCGAAACTGCCGGCCGCACTGGCCGGGCTCCCGGACTTCGGTGGACGGATCGTTATCGACGCCAACAATTCGATTGAAGCGCCATCGTTCAAACCGGTGGATTTGCAGGGGCGGCCGTCCAGCGAAGTGTTCGCCGAATGGGTGCCGGGCGCGCGGGTGGTCAAGGCGTTCAACCACTTGCTGGCGCGTTTGCTGGAAGCGGATCCGGCGTCGGAGGGGGGCAAGCGTGTTCTGTTCCTGTCCGGCGATGATGCGCAGGCCAAGGCTGAGGTGGGAGCGCTGATCGATCAGCTCGGCTTCTTCGGTATCGATCTGGGCGAGTTGAGCGTGGGTGCGCGACTGGTGCAGTTCCCGGGCGGGCCCTTGCCGGTGCTGAATCTGGTGAAATTTGGCTGACGACCGGGCAAAAAAATACCCGGTGCGACGTGAGTCGTACCGGGTTTGTTGCCAACGGGCAGTGGATGTCGTGGATCCGCCGCCCGCTGTTGAACCTCTTTTGCGCTTAAGCGCGTTCCAGTGCCAGGGCCACGCCCTGACCGCCGCCGATGCACAGGGTCGCGAGACCCTTTTTCGCATCACGCTTGATCATTTCGTGGAGCAGGGTCACCAGCACGCGGCAGCCCGATGCACCGATCGGGTGACCGAGGGCGATGGCGCCGCCATTCACGTTGACCTTGTCCAGATCCCATTGCAGATCCTTGGCCACCGCCAGCGATTGCGCGGCGAAGGCTTCGTTGGCTTCGATCAGATCCAGCTGGCCGATGTTCCAGCCGGCCTTGTCCAGGCAGCGGCGAGTGGCGGACACCGGGCCGATGCCCATGATCGCCGGATCGACGCCCGCGTTGGCGTAGGCGGCGATTTTCGCCAGCACCGGCAGGCCCAGGGCCTTGGCTTTTTCGGCGCTCATCAGGATCACGGCGGCCGCGCCGTCGTTCAGCGACGAAGCGTTGCCGGCGGTGACGCTGCCGTCCTTCTTGAAGGCCGGACGCAGCTTGGCCAGGGATTCGGCGGTGGTGTCGCCGCGTGGCTGCTCGTCGACCTTGAACGCCACCGGATCGCCTTTGCGCTGCGGGATCAGGATCGGGGTGATCTCATCGACAAAACGACCGGCCTCGATGGCAGCGGCGGCTTTCTGTTGCGACGCAGCGGCGAAGGCGTCCTGCTGCTCGCGGCTGATCTCGTATTTCTCGACCAGATTCTCGGCGGTGATACCCATGTGGTAATTGTTGAACGCATCCCACAGGCCATCGCTGATCATGGTGTCGACGATTTGCGCGTGACCCATGCGCAGACCGGTGCGCGCGCCCGGCATGACGTAGTTGGCCAGACTCATGTTTTCCTGGCCGCCGGCGATGATCACGTCAGCATCGCCGCAACGGATCGCCTGGGCGCCGAGGTGCAGGGCCTTGAGGCCCGAACCGCAAACCTTGTTCAGGGTCATGGCCGGTACGGCGTGGGGCAGACCGGCCTTGATCGCCGACTGGCGCGCCGGGTTCTGGCCGGCGCCGGCGGTCAGCACCTGGCCCATGATCACTTCATCGACCTGAGCACCGTCCAGGCCGGTCTGCTCAAGCAACTGGCGGATGACCGCTGCGCCCAGATCCACGGCGGAGACGGTGGCCAGCGATCCCTGGAAACTGCCGATCGCGGTACGCGTGGCGGCAACAATGACGACGTCTTGCATTTTCGAATTCCTCACTCGGCAGCGAACTGCATTTCCGGTACGTGATCCGGGACGATCAGTTTACCAGCGGTTTTG
Source organism: Pseudomonas sp. 9.2(2024) (assembly GCF_039695385.1). Classification (NCBI taxonomy): domain Bacteria; kingdom Pseudomonadati; phylum Pseudomonadota; class Gammaproteobacteria; order Pseudomonadales; family Pseudomonadaceae; genus Pseudomonas; species Pseudomonas sp. 9.2(2024). The sequence goes on from NZ_CP155585.1 coordinate 2,623,408, forward strand.
GCGACGATTTCCTCGACGCTGACGCCAGGTGCGCGTTCCTTGAGGACAAAAGCGCCATTTTCGATTTCCAGGTACGCAAGGTCAGTCAGGACGCGCTTGATGCAACCGGCGCCGGTCAGCGGCAGGCTGCACTGGCTCAGCAACTTGGACTCACCGTCCTTGGACGCGTGGGTCATGATGACGATGATGTTGTCGGCGCCGGCCACCAGGTCCATCGCGCCGCCCATGCCCTTGACCAGTTTGCCGGGGATCATCCACGAGGCGATGTTGCCTTGCACGTCGACTTCGAAGGCGCCGAGCACGGTCAGGTCGACGTGGCCGCCGCGGATCATCGCGAAGGACTCGGCGGAGTTGAAGATCGACGCGCCGATACGGGCGGTTACGGTCTGTTTGCCGGCATTGATCATGTCGGCGTCGATGGTGTCTTCAGTCGGGAAAGGCCCCATGCCGAGCAGGCCGTTTTCCGATTGCAGCATGACTTCCATGCCTTCGGGGATGTAGTTGGCGACCAGGGTCGGAATGCCGATACCGAGGTTCACGTAGTAGCCGTCCTGCATTTCGCGGGCGACGCGTTGAGCCATTTGTTCGCGGGTAAGTGCCATGTTCTTGTTCTCCGTCAGCCTGGATTATTTGCGGATGGTGCGTTGTTCGATGCGTTTTTCGAACGTGCCGCAAATGACCCGGTCGACGTAGATGCCGGGGGTGTGGATCTGCGACGGATCCAGTTCGCCGGGTTCGACGATTTCTTCGACTTCGACCACGGTGATCTTGCCGGCGGTAGCGGCCAGCGGGTTGAAATTCTGGGCGGTGTGGCGGTAGATGACGTTGCCGAAATGGTCGGCTTTCCAGCCTTTGACGATGGCGAAGTCGCCGGTGATGGACTCTTCCATCAGGTACTTGCGACCGTGGAACTCACGCACTTCCTTGCCTTCGGCGACCGGAGTGCCGACGCCGGTGGCGGTAAAGAAGGCCGGGATGCCGGCACCGCCTGCGCGCATTTTTTCGGCGAGGGTGCCTTGCGGGGTCAGGACGACTTCGATGTCGCCTTTGAGCAGTTGCTCTTCGAACATTTTGTTTTCGCCGACGTAGGAGGCGACCACCTTGCTGATCTGGCGGTCGGTCAGCAGCACGCCGAGGCCAAAGCCATCCACGCCGCAGTTGTTGGAGACGACGGTGAGGTCGCGGGTGCCCTTGCGCTTGATCTCGGCGATCAGGTTTTCCGGAATGCCGCACAGACCGAAGCCGCCGGCGATCACGGTCATGCCGTCTTCAAGACCTGCCATCGCTTCCTCGTAGGAATACACGCGCTTGTCGAAACCTGCCATATGCACCTCTTTTATTGTTTGTCGGGCGGCTGGCTAGCCGAATGACTGGAGTGTCGCGCTGAAGGATATATTTGTTAAGTTGATTTTTAAGGTTGATTGATTGATAAAGCTCAATAATTGGCCTCGTTGATCGTTCCCACGCTCTGCGTGGGAATGCCTCTAGGGACGCTCCGCGTCCCAGTGACGCGGAGCGTCACGGGCTGCGTTACCACGCGGACGGTTCGACGCCTCGACGTGGGAACGATCAATGAGGTGTTCAGCTTAATCCCTTGAGTGAATCGTTCATGACCATCAAGCAGATACGCGCTTTTCTCGCCGTGGCCCAGAGCCTGAGCTTTGCCGTGGCCTGCGAGCGCCTGCACCTCTCGCAATCGGCGCTGAGCCTGACCATCAAGGCGCTGGAAGAAGGTCTGGGCGGGCGCCTGTTCAGCCGCAACACGCGCAACGTGGCGCTGACCCCGGAGGGCGAATCGCTGCTGCCGCTGGCCCGGCGCCTGATCGCCGACTGGGACAACGCCGAAGACGAAATGCGCCAGCGCTTCAGCCTGCAGCGTGGGCGGGTGACGCTGGCGGCGATGCCGTCGTTTGCCGGTAACCTGCTGCCGCCGATCCTCAAGACCTTCCGTGCGCGTTATCCGAACGTCAACGTGACGGTCAACGACGTGATCAATGAGCAAGTGCTGGAAATGGTGCGCGATCGCCAGGTGGAACTTGGCGTGGCGTTCGAGCCGATGCAGAACACCTCGCTGACCTTCACGCCTCTTTATAAGGATCGCTTCGTTGCGGTGGTGCCGCAGGATTCGTCGCTGGCCGACCGTAGCGACATTGATTGGCAGACCTTGCTGCAGGAACCGTTCATCACCCTGCAACGACCGTCCACGGTTCGGGTGATGCTGGAGGAACACTTGCAGGCCCGGGGCATGAAACTGCCGGTGGAATTTGAAAGCCATCAACTGGCGACAGTCGGGCGCATGGTGGCGAGTGGGCTAGGCGTCAGTGCGGTGCCGGCGTTGTGTGCCGGGCAGATGCGCGAGTTGGGCGCGCATTGCCTGACCTTGCACGAGCCCGTGGTTGAGCGGGCGATTGGCGTGCTGACGGATCCGGGGAATGAACTGTCGGCGGCGGCTCAGGCGCTTTTTGACATTCTCAAGGCTGAGGATTTTGGACATCTTTGAAATCCATCCCCCTCACCCCAGCCCTCTCCCGGAGGGAGAGGGAGCCGACCGAGTCGTGCTGCTTAGTACATCGACCTGAGCCACCGAGTCGATTATGGATTCAGGCTCATCAACTCTTGAGTTCGACTCGATATTTCAGGTCGATGTAACTCTTATATTCAGCGTGGTCAGTTCCCTCTCCCTTGGGAGAGGGCTAGGGTGAGGGGTTAGGGATCGCAAGCCGGACATCTCCCTCCCACCATCAACCATTCATTGCTTGAGCCAACAGCGGTAACAATTCCTCACAACACCCCTCAATCTTCAAATCCAGCAACTCATCCGCCCGCGTCTTCCCCAGATTGATCGCAATCAGCGGCTTGCCCCGATCCGCAATCACCCGGCACAGGCGAAACGCCGAATACGCCATCAACGACGAACCCACCACCAGCATCCCGGCGGCATTTTCCGCCAGCGCCATGGCCCGCGCTGCTGTCGGCTGCGCCACGTTCTCACCAAAAAACACCACGTCCGGTTTCATCCGCTCGCCTGCGCAATGCGGGCAGTGCGGCACCTGGAAGCGCGCCTCGAAGGCCGGATCGAGCAGAGTGTCGCCGTCCGGCGCCTGCACGGCATCGACGCCGGCCAGATACGGGTTCTGCGTTTCCATCAATTGCTGAATCGAATCCCGCTCGCTGCGCTGACCGCAATCCAGACACAGAACCCGGTGCAGGCTGCCGTGCAGTTCGATGACGTCGTGACTGCCGGCCTGATCATGCAAGGTGTCGACATTCTGGGTAATCAAACCGCCGATCCGCCCTTGGCTTTGCAGACTGGCCAACGCCTCATGGGCAGCGTTCGGCCGTGCCTGGCGCACGCGCGGCCAGCCGAGCATGGCCCGGGCCCAGTAGCGCCGACGCGATTCCGGGGCGGCGAGGAATTCCTGGTACATCATCGGCTGCCGGCCACGGCGCACACCGTCGGTGTCGCGGTAGTCCGGGATGCCCGACGGCGTGCTGATGCCGGCGCCGGTCAGCACAATGAAGTCGCCGTCGGCCATGACCTGTTGCAGATAGTCGAGCGGGTCGGGGAGGGGACGGTCGAGCATGATCAGCGCTCCGCAGGCTGTAAGTGCCTTGCAGGTTAGCACTGACGGACACCTCTTTTCAGAGGCGTCCGCTGCCCGAGGTTATTTGCGAGCCTCCAGAATCAGGTTGAACGGCGTCTGCGTCGCACGCCGGAAGTGTTTGAACCCCGCTTCGGTAAACACCTTGCGCAAGCGCGACTCGCCCGCCTGCGCGCCGAGACCGAGTCCTACTTCCTGGGACAGCGAGTTTGGCGTGCAGATGAACGTCGACGCGGCATAGAACAAGCGCCCGACCGGCGTGATGTTTTCGTCCAGGGTGTCGTTGGCAAACGGTTCGACCAGCAGTACCGTGCCGTCGTCTTTCAAGGATTTAAACGCATGCTTTGCCGCACCGACCGGATCGCCCATGTCGTGCAGGCAGTCGAAATAGCAGATCAGGTCATAGTCATCGCCGGGGTAGCTTTTCGCCGTGCCCTGGAAGAACCGCGCGCGACTGCTGACACCGCCTTCTTCGGCTCGTTGGGTGGCGACGGTGATCGAAGGCGCGTGATAGTCGAAGCCGACGAACCGCGAGTTGGGATACGCCTGGGCCATGATCACCGTGGACGCACCGTGACCGCAGCCGATGTCGGCGACCTTGGCACCTTCTTCGAGTTTGGCCACCACGCCGTCCAGCGCCGGCAGCCACTCGGCGATCAAATGCCCCTTGTAGCCGGGACGAAAGAAGCGCTCGGTGCCGGTGAACATGCACGGATGGTGATCGCCCCAGGGCAGGGCGCCGTTGCCGCGCATGGCCTTGACCAGTTTGTCCTTGTCATGGAAAAACGACGCCACCACCCCGAGGCCGCCGGCCACGTACACCGGCGAATCCTCCTTGGCCAGGGCCAGCGCCTGTTCTTCCGGCAAACGAAACTTGCCGTCGTGGTGTTCCATGTAGCCGGACGCCGCGTGGGCGCTCAGCCATTCGCGCACCAGTCGCGGGTTGCAGGTGGTTTTTGCAGCGAGGGATTCGGGGCTGACCGGCTGGCTGTCGGCCATTGCCCGATACAGGCCGAGTTCTTCGCCGACAATGACATTGGCCAGCATCGCCGCGCCGCCCATGTCGTTGACCAGTTTGCCCATGAATTCGTTGAGTCTGGCCTCGTCCATTTCATGTGCTCCTTTGACAGGATCACAGTCCGGTGGCGTTGGGGGTCGAGGCATTCACCACCGGGCGGTGGTCGTGGAAACGGGCAGGGCGACACTGCTGTCCTGCGTCCCCCTCGACTGGGTACTGATTGAGTCTAGCCGCTGTTGGCGCCGGCGGGAGCGGGCTGTGTGGATTTCGGGGTTGTGTATCGCGACGGTGTCTGTATCCCACTGTGTACAGGCCCGCCGCCGATACAAATCCCGCCACTTCCCCCGCATTACCCACACAGCCGCGATACACCCGCCGGTTTAACTGAGCCTGTCAGTCGCCGCCCCCGGCGGCTCCTCAGCAGAGACCTTGCCCATGCAGATTCCCCACCCCACCTTGCAGGCCAGTGTCGGGCTCGGCCTGCGTCGCGGCCTGATGAAAGACCTGCAAGCCGCTCGCACCGGCGATTTCGACTTTCTGGAAGTCGCCCCGGAAAATTGGATCGGCGTCGGCGGCGCTCATGGCGCCGCGTTGCGTGAGCTGGCCGAGCGATATCCGTTGTCCTGTCACGGACTGTCGTTGTCGCTCGGTGGCTCGGCGCCGCTGGACGTCGGTTTCCTCCGGGAAGTGCGGACCTTCCTCGATCATCACAAAGTACCGCTGTACAGCGAACACCTGAGCTATTGCAGCGACGACGGTCACCTCTACGACCTGCTGCCGTTGCCGTTCACCGAAGAGGCGGTGCACCACGTCGCCGCACGGATCCGTCAGGCGCAGGACATCCTCGGTCGGCGACTGGCGGTGGAAAACGTTTCCTACTACGCCGCGCCTCGCCAGGACATGGACGAAGTGACCTTCACCAACGCCGTGCTGCGCGAGGCCGATTGCGATCTGCTGCTGGACGTCAATAACGTCTACGTCAATTCGATCAACCACGGTTTCGATCCGCAGACATTCCTGGCCGCCATCGAGCCGGGCCGGGTGGTCGGGATGCACGTGGCCGGGCACTTCGACGAGTCCGACACACTGAAGATCGACACCCATGGCGCCTCGGTCAAACCGGTGGTCTGGTCGTTGCTGGTCGACGCTTATGCCCGATTCGGCGCGCAGCCGACCTTGCTGGAGCGGGATTTCAATTTCCCCGCGTTCTCTGAACTGGTGGCCGAACTGCAAACCATCCGCCGCCTGCAAGCCGAAGGAGGCCCGCGTGGATAATCTTCTGCTGCAACAACAGGCCCTGACCCGCTATTTGCGCGATCCAGAACATGAAGCGCCACCCGCCGACATGAACGCGGCGCGGGTCAATGTCTATCGCGATCTGGTGTTCAACAATGTCTCGCAACTGCTGGGCAGCACATTTCCGGTGCTGATCCGGATCATCGGTCAGGAACGCTGGCGCATGTTGATCCGCGGCTTTCTGCGGGACTACCGCGCGCAGACGCCGAAATTCGGTGAGATCGCCGAGGAGTTTGTCGGCTACCTCGCCTCGGAACCTGCCGTGTTGAGCGAGGGCGACTGGCCGGCGTTTCTGGTGGAACTGGCGCATTACGAATGGGTGGAAATGGTGTTGCAGCAGTCCGACGCCGAAGCCTCGCCTGCGAGTGATCCGGTGCAGTTGCTGGAGCAGCCGTTGCAGGTTTCGGCACTGGCCTGGCCGTTGGCGTACACCTGGCCGGTGCAAATCCTCAGCCCTGACCATCAACCGTCTACACCACCGGCCCAGCCAACGTTGTTGCTGGTACGGCGTGCGGTAGATTTCAGTGTGAAGTTTTCCGAGCTGAGCCCGCTGGCGTGGCGGTTGTTGCAGCGGATCGAGGAGTTCCCGTTGCTCAATGGTCGTGAGCAACTGCAAGGGTTGGCGTTGGAGGCGGGGTTGCCGGAAACAGTGTCATTCATGGACAGCGGTCTGGCGTTGTTGCAGCAACTGCATGAGGACGGAGTGATCGGCATCAACTGATCTCACCGACAACAAAAAGCCCTGTGAGAGCATTGGCTCCCACAGGGCTTTTTGTTGGTTCAGGCCTGTAGCGGCAATTTCAGCTCCGCACACAACCCGCCACCTTCGCGATTGCTCAGCGTCAGCGAACCGCCCAGCGCCATCGCCAGTTGCTGGGCAATCGCCAGCCCCAGCCCGGTGCCGCCGGTGCTGCGGTTGCGCGAGTTTTCCACGCGGTAGAACGGCTCCATCACCTGGGCCAGTTCTTCTTCGGCGATGCCCGGGCCGCGATCCATGACCTTGATCGAGAGGCCGCTTTTGTCCCGTTGAATCAGCAACTCGGCAGCGCCGGCGAATTTCAGCGCGTTGTCGGTCAGGTTGACCAGCACCCGGCGCAACGCGTGGGGGCGGGTGTCGATGACCGCCTCACTCTTGCCGCTCAACTGCACTTCCTTGCCCATGTCCTGATAGTCGAACACCAGGCTGTCGAGGAACGAATCCAGATTGGTGCGCCGGCTTTCCTCGGTCGAACCGTGGATGCTGCGGGCGTAGGCCACACCTTCGCGCACCAGATGTTCCATCTCGCCGAGGTCGTTCCACAGTTTGTCTTTCTCGGCCGAATCGTCCATGAACTCCGCCCGCAGTTTCATGCGGGTGATCGGGGTTTGCAGGTCGTGGGAGATCGCCGCCAGCAGTTGCATGCGTTCTTTCAGGTACGCGGCGATGCGCGCCTGCATCGAGTTGAAGGCGCGGGCGGCGTAGGCCACTTCGTTCGGGCCTTTTTCGTCGAGGTTGATCGGGTGGGCGTTCGGGTCGAGGGTTTCCACGGCGTTGGCGAGGCGGGTAAGGGGGCGGATGGCGATGCGCACCGCCAGCCAGGTGCAGGCGAGCATCAGCGCCAGTTGCCCGAGCAATACCACCGGCAGCCATGGCGACAGCGGCACCATCGACGGGCGCACATCGATGGTCACCGGGCTGCCGTCGCTCAGGCGCAGGTGGCCCTGAAAGTGTTTTTTCGGGCCGGGAATATCGGTGAACGTCAGCGGATAGGCCTCGCCAATTGCGTCGGTGATCGAGGTGACGGCAATCGGCACGTCCTGCGGATCCAGCGGTGTACCCGGTTCGCCTTCGCTCAGCAGATAGCCGTAATTCTTGCGAGCCAGGCGTTTGAGCCACATTGGGCGTTCTTCGGCGGGCAGTCGGTCGAGGATGGCAATCGAGGTCGAAACGTCGGTTTCGAGGTTGCCGAGCATGGTGTTTTTCGCGCTTTCGTAGCGCTCGTAATATTGCGCGCCGAACGACAGCGCCTGAGCGAGGATCAGGCCGATCAGGAAAATCAGCGACAAGCGGGAGGCGAGGGTACGCGGCCAGTGCAGGGCGAGATTCATGCGGGGGCTCCGAGGACTTCGACCGGCAGCGAAAACACATAGCCTTCGCTGCGCACGGTCTTGATGTAGGCCGGTTCGCGGGCGTCATCCAGCAGGCGCTGGCGCAGGCGGCTGACCAGCAGATCGATGGATCGGTCGAACAGATCGGCGTCGCGGCCCTGTGTCAGGTTGAGCAATTGATCACGGCTCAGCACCCGTTGCGGATGGTCGAGGAACACTCGCAGCAATCGGTATTCCGCGCCACTGAGCGCGACCATGGTGCCGTCCTTGTCCAGCAGATGCCGAGCCGATGTGTCGAGCTGCCAGCGACCGAACGCCAGCAGCCGGCCGCTTTCGGTGACCACCAGATTCGGCGGCAGCATCCGGGTGCGGCGCAGCACGGCATTGATCCGCGCCAACAGTTCGCGGGCGGCGAAGGGTTTGGTCAGGTAGTCGTCGGCGCCCATTTCCAGGCCGAGGATGCGGTCGGTTTCATCATTGCGCGCGGTCAGCATCAGGATCGGTGTGGCCTTGTGTTTGCCCGAGCGCAATTCGCGGCACAGCAGCAGGCCATCGTCGCCGGGCATCATGATGTCGAGCACGATCAGGTCGACGGTGTTGGCCTCCAGAAAACTGCGCATCTGCCGGCCATCGGCAACCACCGTGGTGCGCAGGCCGTTCTTCTTCAGGTAATTGCCGACCAGTTCGCGAATCTCGCGGTCGTCGTCGACGATCAGGATGTGATCGACATGTTCCATGGGGCCAAACCTCAATCAAAGGGGATTGCCGGGCAGTCTATCGAGCCTGCGCGAGGCCGCCTGCCTGCCTTTGTATTGCAGTGTATCCAGCGCTGTGACGGATACACGCCGACGCAAAAAGCGGATTTTTACAGGGTTTTGTATCGCTGTGTATCCCGGGCGCGTGCGGATACGTAGCGATTTATACACGGCATTTGCCGACACATGCGCGATACCTCGCGAGCTTTAAATGAGCTCCATCGAGGCACACACAGAACGCCTCGGCCCACTCAACGATTCAACCATTGAAGCCCGAGGAAAACGCCATGAACACCAAGACCAAATCGATCGCTGCCGCTTGCCTGTTTGCCGCTTTGAACATCTGCACCCTGTCGGCCCGCGCCGAAGCCGATGTCACCCCGCAAACCTACTCCTACGGCAGCCACCTGGACATCCAGAAAGTCGTGTCGCTGAAACAGGACAACTCGATGACCTGCGGCATCGTCGACGCCCGCCTGACCTACCTGGACTCGGCCGGCAAGACCCAGGTGCTCGACTACCGCAAATTCGCCGACGGCTGCAACGAAGACAACTGATTACCCACCTCTATAAAAGGAACATCGCCATGAACAACGTATCGCGCTATCTGACCGCTGTTGCCTTCTCCCTCGCCGGCGTCGCGGCCCATGCCAACGCTGCCGTCGAACAGAACAGCTGTGGCAGCAGCACCTGCTTCCAACTGGCTCCGGTGGCCAAACCGGGCAGCGACGGCCTGATCGCCGCCGACGGCACCAGCCGCACACCACAAGGCCAAACACTGGCTGCCGACGGTTCCAGCCGCACGCCACAGGGCCAGACACTGGCCGAGAACGGTGCCAGCCGCACGCCGCAAAGCCAATGGCTGGACAACCAGACGGCTTGAGGATTGAAGGGGGCTGCCCGTAACGGGCGGCCCCCGATCCAGTCAACAGACCACCCCTCATTCAAAAGGTGAACCTCATGTTTCTCATCGCTTTCCTGGGCGGTCTGTTGACTGTCCTCAGCCCGTGCATTTTGCCGGTGGTGCCGTTTCTGTTCGCCGGAGCCGACCGCACCCGTTCTTCGATCCTGCTGACCCTCGGCGGCATGGCCCTGACCTTCGCCCTGATCTCCAGCCTGGCGGTGGTCAGCAGTGAGTGGGTGATTGAGGCCAGCAACACCGGTCGCCACATTGCGCTGGCGGTGATGGTGCTGTTTGCGCTGTCGCTGATTTCCGCCCGTATCGGTGACTGGCTGGCCCGGCCCTTCGTGCTGCTGGGCAATCGCCTCGACCCGGACAGCCGGAAAAAGACCGGCCCGATGGCGTCGATCATGATCGGTGTCGCCACCGGTCTGCTGTGGGCGCCGTGCGCCGGTCCGATCCTCGGCGTGATCCTCACGGGTGCCATGCTGCAAGGCGCCAACGCCCAGACCAGCCTGTTGCTGCTGGCCTACGGTGTGGGCAGTGCGCTGTCGCTGGGGACGCTGATCTTCGCCGGTCGCGGCCTGGTCAACCGACTGAAACCGTCGATTCCTTTCACTGGCTGGTTCCGCCGCGGCGCGGGTGTTGCGGTGCTGGCGACGGCGGCGGTGATCGCCACCGGTGCCGACAACGTGCTGCTGGCCAACACTTCGTCCCAAGGCGTGGCGTCGGTCGAGAAAAGCGTGCTGGAAAACGTGCCGAAGGTGGTGGACTACTTCGTCAGCAAAGTCCGTGCGGACTCGACCGAAGACGAGGCCGGCAAAGGTGCGATGCCGTCGCTGTCCGGCGCGGTGCAATGGCTGAACTCGCCGGAACTGACCGCTGAGTCCCTGCGCGGCAAAGTGGTGCTGGTGGACTTCTGGACGTATGACTGCATCAACTGCCAGCACACCCTGCCGTACGTCAAAGAGTGGGAGAAGAAGTACGGCAAGGACGGTCTGGTGGTGATCGGCGTGCACACTCCGGAATACGGCTACGAGCGGATCATCGACAACGTCAAGGATCAGGTGCACAAGCTCGGCATCACCTACCCGGTGGCCATCGACAACAACTACGCGATCTGGCGCAACTTCGATAACCAGTACTGGCCGGCGCATTACCTGGTCGACGCCAAGGGGCAGGTGCGTTACACCCACTTTGGCGAAGGCAGTTACCAGGCGCAGGAGCAGATGATTCAACAGCTGCTCAAAGAGGCCAAGGCACCTGCTGCGTAAACCGCGAAACTCAATGGCTCACAGGTCGCGCACCATGAGCCATTGTTCGTTGCCCCAGGCGTGAAAACGCTCCAGCACCCTCCAGCCGCGTTTGGCGTAGTAGCCCTGCTTGCTCTGGGTGTGCAGGTAGAAACGCGGCAGACCCCGGCGTTTCGCTTCTTCCGCGATTCCCTCGATCAGTCTTTCAGCCAGCCCCTGGCCGCGTGATTCGGGGCTCACCAGCACACAGGCCAGCCACGGCCCCAGATCCGGTCGAAGGGCCAGGTCCGCCCGGGCCAGTGCCGCGCCGCCCAGCAGTCGATCCCCGTCCAGCGCAATCAGGCAACGCCAGTCGCCATTGGTCTGGCCCTCGGCAAATTCGCGCTGCCATTCGGCCAGGGGCTGCTCGGCATATTCGTAGTGAAACTGGCGGTGGATCCATGCCGCGTAAGTGTCGCTGTGTTGCATGTGATCGGCGAGCCATTCGAAGCGCAAGGACATGATCGAATTCCGTTTCGGGGGAGGGGCTGCATGAGAGCCGATCAGCCGGCGCGTTGGCAACCCCCCGACAGTGTTTCGGGGCCTTTACAAAATCCCGCCACTCATCGGCCAACGCCCGGTTTTACGGGCTCTCCGGACGATTGGCAGGGACGCCGGACAGCGCCCGCGCGATAGTGGGCGAGCAGGGCCGCCAACGGCTCTGACATCCATAAAAAGAAAGCGAGGTTGCCATGCCGAAGTTCGTGATTGAACGCGAGATTCCAGGAGCCGGAAAGCTATCGGAGCAAGAACTCAAGGCCGTATCGCAAACGTCCTGCAACGTGCTGCGTGAACTCGGGCCAGAGGTGCAGTGGCTGCAGAGTTATGTGACTGCCGACAAGATCTATTGCGTGTACATCGCACCCAACGAAGAGCTGGTGCGCGAACACGCCAAGCGTGGGGGATTTCCGGCCAACAGCGTGTCCCGGGTGACGAGCATCATCGATCCGACGACCGCCGATTGACCCCTCTGCCGTGGAGCCCCCATTCATGAGTACCCCCATTGATCTCACTGCCCTGAAGGAACGCCAGAAAGTCGCCTGGGCCAGTGGCGACTACGCCGTGATCGGCACCACCTTGCAGATCGTCGGCGAAACCCTCGCCGAGGCCTGCGACCTGCGCTGCGATGAAGAAGTACTGGACGTTGCCGCCGGCAACGGCAATGCCACGCTGGCGGCGGCACGCCGTGGTTGTCTGGTGACGTCCACCGACTACGTTGCGGCGTTGCTGGAGCGCGGCCAGGACCGGGCGCGCGCCGAGCATCTGGAGGTGACCTTTCAGGTCGCCGATGCCGAAGCGCTGCCGTTTGCCGATTCCAGTTTCGACGCGGTGCTGTCGACCTTCGGCGTGATGTTCGCCCCGGATCAGGCGAAAGCGGCCAAGGAACTGGGTCGGGTCTGTCGCCGTGGCGGACGGATCGGCCTGGCTAACTGGACCCCGGAAGGCTTCGTCGGCCAGATGTTCAAGACCCTCGGTCGCTACCTGCCACCGCCACCCGTTGCGCAACCGCCCTCGAACTGGGGCGCGGAAGCCTGGCTGCATTCACATTTCGACGACCGCCAGTTTCAGTTGCAGGTGACTCGCCGCCACTTCAACTTCCGCTATCGCTCGGCGGCGCATTTCATTGATGTGTTTCGCCACTGGTACGGCCCGGTACACAAGGCTTTCGCGGCGTTGCCGCCCGAGAGCGGGCAGGCGCTGGAGACGGATCTGACGCTACTGATCGATGGGCTGAATCGGGCGGGGTCGGAATCGATGGTGGTGCCGAGTGAGTATCTGGAGGTAGTCATCACCAAACGCTGAAGCCATTGTGGGAGCGAGCAGGCTCGCTCCCACAGGGATCCCGACGGGCTTCTATTTCAGATGCGCACTGTCGAACCACTCCAGCGCTGTGCGCCAGATGCAGATGCCGAGGAAGTACGCCGACGCCAGCAGCCACAGGCCCATCACCAGCGGGTTGATCACCGGGTGGTTCAGCACCAGCGACAGACTGCACAGCAACCAGATCGCCGTCACCGCAATGTTGATCGGCATGAACCGGCGGACCCGGAACGGGTGCAGGAATTTCATCCGGGTCACGGTCAGCAGCGCCAGGCCAATCACCGTCAGGAAGGTGAGCCACGGCCCCGGATCGATGATGTACAGGCACAAGGCAACCACATTCCACGCAGCGGGGAACCCGACGAAGTAGTTGTCCTTGCTCTTCATGTTGACGTTGCAGAAGCAGAACAGCGACGACACCAGAATCAGCGACACGGTCAGCAGCAGGGTGTAGTCAGGCAGGGGAATGTAGCGATAGATGAACAGCGCCGGGATGAACACGTAGGTCAGGTAGTCGATCACCAGATCGAGGATCGATCCGTCGAAGCTCGGCAGCACCGACTGCACGTTGACCTTGCGCGCCAGCGCCCCGTCGAGGCCGTCGACGATCAGCGCCACGCCCAGCCACATCAGGCAGTGGATCGGCTGGTTTTCCAGCAGGGCAAGGGTGGCCAGGAAGGCGGTGACCACGCCGGTCGCGGTGAAACCATGGGCGCCCCAGGCCTTGAGCCTGGCGATGTGGACGGTCGATATCACGAAGGCGTTCTCCAGAAAGTGCAGCAAGCCGCGTAAACCCTCGGGCAGCAAGGGCGGCGACCAACCGGGTCGGGGTTGCAGTTATCGACCGGTCGGGCCGGGTCAAGGTTCACCCATTCTTGAAGATTAGCTGGCCCTGAAAAAAATACCCCGGCAGGGCCGGGGCATTTTTATGTGACATCGGTAACCGTCAGAGCGCGGCTTCCGGACTGCGGCCGAACACCCGGCTGTATTCAGCCTTGGCGGTCTGCTCGGTGAACTCCCCCGACCACTTCGACACCACCACGGTTGCCACGCTATTGCCGATGGTGTTGCAGGTGGCAATGGCCATCGACATGAAGCGGTAGACGCCGAACAGCAGCGCCAGACCTTCCACCGGCAGGACGCCAATCGCCGTGACGGTTGCTGCGAACACCACGAAGCTGCCACCGGACACCGCCGCCGCGCCTTTGGAGGTGACCAGCATGATCGCGATGGTGCCCAGTTGTTGCTCCCAGCTCATCGGCACACCGTAGGCATTGGCGATGAACAGCACGCACAGCGACATGTAAATGGACGTGCCGTCGAGATTGAAGGCATAACCGGTGGGCAGCACCAGACCGACGCTCTGTTTCGAGCAACCGAACTTCTCGAGTTTTTGCAGCAGGCGCGGCAGGGCGCTTTCCGATGAAGCGGTGCCGAGCACGATGAAAATCTCATCCTTGATGTACTTGAGGAACCGCCACAGGCTGAATCCGGAAATACGGCAGACCGCACCCAGTACGACAAAGATGAAAAACGCCACGCCGACGTAGAACATCAGCACCAGATTGGCCAGCGACATCAGCACCGCCGAGCCGTTGCTGCCAACCGCGTACGCCACCGAACCGAACGCGCCGAGCGGAGCGAACTTCATGATCAGGTTGATGAACTCGAAGAAGCACTCCGAGACCCGACTCAGACTATCCTCGATCACGCTGCGGCGTTCCGGTTTCAACGCCAGCAGGGCGAAGCCGAACAGCACCGAAATCACCAGCACTTGCAGCAATTGGCCGCCGGCGAAGGCGCCGACGAAGTTGTCCGGGAAAATCCCGTAGATGAAGTCCAGGGTCGACGCCGGGGCATGGCCCTTGGCGACGGCGGCACTGGCGGCTGCGGCAGTGGCGCTGCTCGGGTGAGCGTCGTGCATGCCGGAGCCGATGTTCAGCAGGTTGCCCCAGAGCAGGCCGATGGCCAGGGCGATGGTCGATACCACTTCAAAGTAGATCAACGCACGTAGGCCGACTTTGCCCACGCGTTTGATGTCGCCCGCCGAGGCGATGCCGTGGACCACGGTGAAAAACACCAGCGGGGCGACGGCGGTCTTGATCAGCTTGAGGAAGATGTCGCCGAGAATCTTGAAGCTGGCCGCCAGTTCCGGCGCGAGGAAGCCGAAGGCAATCCCCAGCAGCATGGCGGCGATTACCTGAAAGGTCAGGTCCTTGTACAGCGGTTTTTTGTCGGGGGTGGTCATGTCTGCGGTCTCGTTGTTGTTATTGGCGAGCGATGGGCAGAGGGCTCGCGCGCGGCGAGCCCGGTGAGGATCAGCGTTTGACCGAACCCTCACGTGCCAGGGCGATGTCGACCATCTGCGGCGCAAGGCCCAGGTAGTTGGCCGGATCGGTCAGGCGCTTGAGTTCCTCGACATCCAGTTGCGCGGTGGCCTCACCCTGGGCCAGCAGCGCGTCGAGCAGGCTGGTGCCCTGATCGTTGGCCATGCGGCAGGCGGCATAGACCACGTCATGCGCAACCTGACGACCGAGTGCTGGCGCCAGCCCCATCATTACGGCTTCGGCGACGATCAGGCCCTGGGTCATGTCGAGGTTTTTGCGCATGCGCTCGGTGCGCACTTCAAGGCCGGCGAGCATGAACTTCGCCTGACCCAGCGAGGCAGCGCTGAGGGCAAAGGCTTCCGGGATGGCGATCCATTCGGCTTGCCATGGACCGGTGGAGCGCTCGAAGTCCTGAATCATTGCGTCAAGCATCAGACCCGCCTGCTGGCGCACGCCTTTGGCAGCGGCATACATCAGCTCGCAGGAAATCGGATTGCGCTTTTGCGGCATGGTGCTGCTAGCGCCACGGCCCTTGACGAACGGTTCGTAAACTTCACCCAGTTCGCTGGTCATCATCATCATGACGTCGAGGGCAATCTTGCCCAGCGAGCCGGTGACCAGACCGAGGAAGTTCAGAGCTTCCGCCAGACCATCGCGGGCGACGTGCCAGGTGGCTTGCGGCACGCCCAGACCCAGTTCAGCCATCAGCGCTTCCTGCACTTCCAGACCTTTGTCGCCAAGGGAGGCGAGGGTGCCCGCCGCGCCGGCAAACTGACCGATTTCCACCCGTGGACGCAGCTCCACCAGACGTTCGGCGTGGCGGTCGAACATGCTCAGCCACACCGCGCACTTATAGCCGAAAGTGATTGGCAGCGCGTGCTGCAAATGCGTGCGGCCGGCCATTGGCGTGTCGCGATAGTGCTTGGCAAGGTCGGCGAGCAAACCGCGCACCGCTTGAATGTCGCGCTCGACGATGGCCAGCGCAGCGCGGACTTGCAGGACGACGGCAGTGTCCATGATGTCCTGGGTGGTCGCGCCCCAGTGCACGTAACGGCCGGCTTCACCGCAGGTTTTCGACAGCTGCTCCACCAGCGGCAGGATCGGGTAACCGACGATTTCGGTCTCGTGCTGCATCAGCGCCAGATCGAGCGAGGCATAGGTTGCCAGCTCGGCAATCTGTTCGGCGGCAGCCGCCGGGATCACGCCGCAGCGCGCTTCGGCCCGGGCCAGGGCGACTTCCACTTCAATGTAGCGTTCGATCAGGGCTTGGTCGGAAAACACGCTGCGCATCTCGGCGGTGCCGAACATGTCGCGGAACAGGGCGGAGTCGAAGACAGTGCTGGACATGAGGGAATCCTGAATATGTTTGTTATTGATCGGACATATTTATTATGTCCGTACATAATTCTTGCGCCCTCGCTGATACACTGTCAACTCGCTTAACCATCGGGACTGATGAAAGGTATGAACACGCGCTATGCGGTCGTTGCAAAAGACTTGATGGAGGGCATCTCCAGCGGTCGCTATCCGCTCGGATCGCTGCTGCCGACCGAGTTCGAACTGTGCGAGCTGTACGACGTGAGCCGGCACACCGTGCGGGCGGCCATTACGCAGTTGCAGAATCAGGGGCTGGTCTCGCGGCGCAAGCGGGTCGGAACCCGCGTCGAGTCTGTCTCGCCGAAGGGCGGGTACTCGCAGTCGCTGGCCTCGGTGTCCGACCTGGTGCACCTGGCGGAAACCCAGATGCGCAGCATTCAGAACGTCTCCCGTTTTGTCGCCGACATCGCCCAGGCCCGACGCCTGGGCATGGAGCCGGGGGAGCATTATTTTTGCGTGTCGAGCATTCGCGTCGACGAACAGAACCGGCGGGCGCCGCTGTGCTGGACCGATGTCTACGCGCAGGAAACCTACGCCGAAGTCATCGAGCTGGCCGAACAGCATCCGGACGAACTGATCGCCGCGCTGATCGAGCGCCATTTCGGCCGGCACATCGACGTGGTCGACCAACAGGTGCGCGCGGTGTTGCTGAGTCCGGAGATCGCCAAAAGCCTCAACGCCGAAGCCGGGTCGCCGGGGCTGAACATCATTCGCCAGTACCGTGACGAGGACGGCGCGCTGATGGTGGTATCGGAAACCACGCACCCCGAAGACCGCTTCACACTGGTGACACAGATGCGCCGGGAAAAGAGTCCGGGTTGATGCCCGGCGTCAGCCCAACGGTGCTGGCACATCGCATCAAGAGGACTATCGTTGCCTGACGCAGTCATACCCCTTTGCCTGAGGACAACGTCATGAACACCAGTGATCTGCTCGAACAACTGCTGCGAGGCCAGGCCTCGGCGGGACAACAAGCTGGCGCGTCGGCCGGCGGGGGAGCGGGTGGGCTTGGCGGGTTGCTCGGCGGTCTGCTGGGCAGCGGCAGTGGCGGCGGTTCTCCTGCCGGAGGGCTGGGTGGCCTGGGCGGGCTGCTTGGCGGATTGCTCGGCGGTGGCGGGGCGCTGGGTGGCGGTACGCAGCGTCGGTCCGGCGGCACCAACTACGCGGCGCTGGCCTCGCTGGGCATGATGGCTTTCCAGGCGTATCAGGCCTGGCAACGCAGCCAGGCGTCCGCCGCGCCGCAGCAAACCCCGCAAACTGCGGACCTGTTGTCCGGCCCGCAAGTCGAAGAACACAGCCACGCCGTTCTGCGTGCATTGATCGCGGCGGCCAAGGCTGACGGGCGGATCGATGAGTCGGAAAAACACCTGATCAGCAGCGAAATCGGCAAGCACACCGATGACCCGAACCTGCAGCAATGGCTCGACGATGAAGTCGCCAAGCCGCTGGACCCCACCGAAGTGGCTCAGGCGGCGCAGAACGATCCGGCCATGGCCGCCGAAATGTATCTGGCCAGCGTGATGCTGGTGGACGATCAGCAGGACGCCGAGCGCAATTATCTGGATGAACTGGCGGCGGCGTTGCAGATCGACCCCGAGTTGCAGGTTCACCTGGAGCAGCAGGCCAAGGGTACGGCCTGACAGCAAAACCTCGCAGCCTTCGACCGCGTCTGTTCAAACCAGGAACGTGTCGGGGGCTCCGTCCGTCCGGGCAAATTTAACGTCGATTGAATTTTCGGCAGGCGCCGCCTCTCTGCTGCATTAGAGGCGAGTGACTGAGCGTCCTGCCAATTGATCGAGAATATTGCCATGACTGTCCTGACTCACCTGCAAGCTGCCCCCGCCCAATCGCGACCGCTCGACTCTTCGGGTGAGTTGCGGCGTATCCATGAAGCGCTTTTATCCGACGAACATCCGCAGCCGCTCGCGCGCGCCTTTCTGGAAGATCAACTGCTGCAGGCCGCGCAGTTGAAGGATGAGCTGCCATCGGACCCAGCGCAGTGGTATGCCTGGGTGGCAGAGCACTGTGCCGATGTCGCCCGGCAATATGCCGACTACCTGCAACAACGCAGGGCTGGGGGCGCACGGCAGTTCTTCAGTTGCAAGGCGCATGCGCTGTATTTCCTGCAAGCGGTAGCACCGACCAAGCTGGTTGATGGCGCCTGGCTCTATGGTCTGCTGGGACAGTGGCGCGATCCGCGCTTCAGCAGCCTGCTCAGCACCTATCTGGAAGAGCTGGGCGATGGCAATCCGGCGCAGAATCACGTCGTGATCTACCGTCAACTGCTCGCCGAACAAGGCCTCGAGCCCAGCAGTCCTCTGCCCGACGAACGCTACCTGCAAGGCGCGCTGCAATTGGCCCTGGGTGCCGGCGGCATGGATTTTCTCCCGGAGGTGATCGGTTACAACCTTGGTTACGAACAGCTGCCCTTGCACCTGTTGATCAGCAGTTACGAGCTCAGTGAGTTGGGGATCGATCCCTACTATTTCACCCTGCACGTGACCATCGACAACGCCAGCACCGGCCATGCGCAAAAAGCCGTTCAGGCCGTTCTTGATCTGTTGCCTCTGGAAGCCGATCGCAGCGATTTCCTGCGCCGGGTCTCGCTGGGCTATCGGCTTAATGACCTGGGACAGGGCAGTCGCGCAATCATCGAGGAGTTCGATCTGGAGCGCGAACTGTTGGCGATGCTTGAACGCAAGTGTCCGTTCGCCCAACACATGCACTCCGACTATTGCCGCTTCGAAGGCAAGACCGTCAATCAGTGGCTGGCCGATCCGCAGCAGCTGTCCGGGTTCCTGCAGGCCATGCAGGACAAGGGCTGGATCAAGCGCCACGAAGATCCGCAGGGCAGCCGCTTCTGGCAATTGATCGATGGCGATGGTGCGGCGATGTTCGGCGTGTTCAGCGCCTATGAAAAACAACTGGTGCACGACTGGATTGCCGGAGACTGGATTTCTGCGGACAAACCTGTCGCGTTCCGCCGCCGCCCCTCAGGCCCTGCGCCGATCGAGGTGCCCGAACAGGACCCCGATGTGCAGGGCCTCAGTGCGGCGCTGCAAGGGCAGGACGCTCACAGCCAAATCGCAACGTTGATCCCTTGGCTCGCGCCGGCACGCCATGCGCATCCGGCCGGGCTGCTCGCCACTCGCCGATTCATCCAACTCAAATCCGGCCCACGTTAAGGAAATCATTCAATGAATCAGGAAGAACAACTGTCCGCCAACGACCTGGTGCTGCTGCAGCTGGGGCGGCGCTTGCAGGCCGACGGCTATCGTTTCATCACCCCGACGCCGCTGACCCACCAACGGGTCAACCAGCGCGACGAAGGGCAGGCCGCCGATTGCCTGCGGGATGTGTTCGGATGGTCGCGTCCTTTCGAACCGGGCCTTCTGTCCGCCGATGAACAACGGCAATTGCAGGACGCTCAGGTGATCGATGAGTTCGAGGGGCGCTTGAAGAGCCGGGTGCGCTGGTCGAGCCTGGACGACCTGCTTTTCGTGCATTCCGGATTTCCCACCGATGCCGCCGACTCGGTGTTCTTCGGCCCGGACACCTATCGCTTTGCTCAACTGATCCACAGCCATTTGCAGCAGAACTTTGCGCCGATCCACCGGGCGGTGGACATCGGTTGTGGCGCCGGAGTCGGCGCAATCCTGATCGGCCGTGCCCGGCGAGAAGCGCAAGTGCTGGCGGTGGATATCAACCCCGCCGCATTGCGCCTGACCACGATCAACGCGGCGTTGGCCGAAGTAGCCAATGTCGAAGTGCGCGCCAGTGATGTATTGCAGGGCGTCGACGGCGAATTCGACCTGATCGTCGCCAACCCGCCCTACATGGCCGATCCGGTCGGGCGAGCTTACCGCCACGGTGGCGGGACGCTGGGGGCGGGCCTGTCGTTGCGGATCGTCGAACAGGCGCTCAATCGCCTGACTCTCGGCGGCTCGCTGGTGCTTTATACCGGTGTGGCGATGGTCGATGGCCGCGATCCCTTCCTCGATACCGTAGTGCCACGGCTGGATGAAAAGCGCTTCGGCTGGACCTACCGCGAACTCGATCCCGATGTGTTCGGCGAAGAGTTGTTGAACCCCGGCTATCAGCGCGTCGACCGGATCGCCGTGGTCGCGCTGACGGTGACTCGAACAGGCTGAAACAAGGCAGGTGCAGGATGAGCAGGAATCTCGACGACTACAACCGGATGCGCGACTTTTCGGCCACCTCTGAACCGGCGGCAGAACGCCGTCGGGGCAAGAAATCCGCCGGCGACCACGCCCTGCAATTCTGCATTCAAAAGCACGACGCCTCGCACCTGCACTATGACTTTCGCCTGGAACTCGACGGCGCGCTCAAGAGCTGGGCGGTGCCCAAGGGCCCGTCGCTGGATCCCAAGGTCAAGCGCCTGGCGGTGCACGTCGAGGATCACCCGCTGGATTACGCGACGTTCGAGGGCAGCATTCCCGAAGGGCATTACGGTGCCGGCGATGTGATCGTCTGGGATCGCGGCGTGTGGATTCCGCTGGAAGACCCGGAGAAAGCCTACGCCAAGGGCAAGCTCAAATTCGAACTGCAAGGCGAGAAGCTCGCCGGGGTGTGGAATCTGGTGCGCACCCACATGCCAGGCAAAAAAGAGCAGTGGTTTCTGATCAAGCATCAGGACAGCGCCGCGCGCCCGCAAAGCGATTACGACGTGCTGGTCGCCGAGCCCGACAGCGTGCTCAGTGAACGCACGATCGTCGACAAACCCAGCCTCAGTGCGAAGCAGGTCAAGCCGCTGAAGGCTTCGTCGAAAGCGCCGCGCAAGCCGGCTTCGGGCAAACTTGCCGGGGCGCACAAGGCCAGGATTCCCGCGCAACTCAAACCGCAACTGGCCACCCTGGTGGAGAGTGCGCCGGAAGGGGATTGGCAATACGAGATCAAGTTCGACGGCTATCGGATCATGGCGCGTATCGATCAGGACGAGGTGCAGTTGTTCACCCGCAATGGCCATGACTGGACGCACAAATTGCCGAAACAGGCGCAAGCCCTGGCGACGCTGGGCCTGGAGTCGGCGTGGCTGGATGGTGAGATGGTCGTCGCCGACGCAGACGGAGTGCCGGACTTTCAAGCCCTGCAAAACGCGTTCGATTCGGGACGCAGCGAAAACATCGTCTATTACTTGTTTGATCTGCCGTATCTGAACGGTGTCGACCTGCGCGAGGTGCCGGTGGAGGAACGGCGCGCAGCGCTGGCCACTGTTCTGAAAACCCATCAAGACCCGCTGCTGCGTTTCTCCGAAGCGTTCGACGAAACCCCGCAGGCGTTGCTCAACAGCGCCTGCCAGATGCGCATGGAAGGCTTGATCGGTAAACGCCTCGGCTCGCCTTACGTGTCGCGCCGCAGCAGCGACTGGATCAAGCTCAAGTGCAAGCATCGCCAGGAATTCGTGATCGTCGGCTACACCGATCCGAAAGGCGCGCGCAGTTCGTTCGGCGCGTTGCTGCTGGGTCTGCATGATCGTGACAGCGGCGAGTTGCGGTACGCCGGCAAGGTCGGCACGGGATTCAATGAAACCACCCTCAAGAGCATCCTCGCGCAGCTCAAACCGTTGCGGGTGAAGAAACCGGCGGTGGCCAACCCGCCCACGGGGTTCGAGGCCAAGGGTGTGCACTGGCTCAAGCCTAGTCTGCTGGCGGAAGTGGCGTTTGCCGAAATGACCCAGGACGGCTCGGTGCGCCACGCCGTGTTCCATGGCCTGCGCGAGGACAAACCGGCCAAGGACATCACCGAGGAGCGCGCCAAACCGATGAAGACTTCAAAGGCTCAATCTACCGCGCCGTCCCAAACCGATCTGGCCGACGGCAAGGTGCGGATCACTCACCCCGACCGGGTGATCGACGCCAGCAGTGGCACCACCAAAATGCAGCTGGCCGAGTATTACGCCAGCGTCGCCGAATGGATTCTGCCGCAGCTCAAGGACCGCCCCGTGGCGCTGGTACGTGCGCCGGACGGCATCGCCGGTGAGCTGTTCTTCCAGAAGAACGCCGAGAACCTGGCGATCCCCGGCATCCGCACGCTCGACAAGGAGCTGACCGGCCAGCCGGTGATGCTGATCAACAACGCCGAAGCCTTGATCGGCGCGGTGCAGATGAGCACGGTCGAACTGCACACCTGGAACGCCACCACCACGGATCTGGACAAGCCCGACCGCTTTGTCCTCGACCTCGACCCGGATCCGGCGCTGCCCTGGAAAAGCATGGTCGAAGCCACGGCGCTGACCCTGACCGTGCTGGACGAGTTGGGCCTCAAGGCGTTTCTCAAGACCAGCGGCGGCAAGGGCATTCATCTGGTGGTGCCGCTGACCCGCAAGCATGGCTGGGACGAGATCAAGGATTTCAGCCACGCCATCGTCACGCACATGGCGAAATTGTTGCCGGAGCGCTTTTCTGCGGTGTCCGGGCCGAAAAATCGCGTAGGGCGGATCTTCATCGATTACCTGCGCAACGGCCTGGGCGCCACCACCATTTGCGCCTACGCAGCGCGTACCCGCGAAGGGTTGCCGGTGTCTGTGCCGCTGTTTCGGGAAGAGGTCGGGGAGATCAAGGGTGCCGATCAATGGAACGTACGCAACGTTCACGAACGACTGGCGGAAGTGGGCAATGAACCTTGGGCTGACATGAAGAAAACCCGGCAGAGCATTACGGCCGAGATGCGTAAGCGGGTGGGCATGAAAAAATGATCAGGTGCCGCGCAGCAAGTCGTGGGCGTTGAGCAGATCGAAGGCGACTTGCGGATTGTTTTCCAGGCCACGGCGGATGGCGGCGGGGATGGTTTTGCGGGTTTTGCGGCAGAGTCCAGGAAGCTCTTCGACCTCGATTTCGATGCCGCCTCGCACAGTCCGCACTTCACCGAACTTCGGTGCGATCAGCACGCGAATCCCGAGCTGATCGAACATCTTGCCTTGCAGCCGCTGGAGGTCGGCGAGATCTTTGAGGTTTTCCAGACGCTCGAGCAGACGCTTTTCTTCCTCGCGAGTCAGCAACAGGATGCGCACATCCGCGCCGGGCGTATCCAGCAGCGGATCACGCCCGCAGATGCACAGACCCGGCGGGCAAGGGGAGCGGAGTGAGGCGGAAATCGTCATGGCCTCCATCATAGAGGCCGTTCGACGGTTTTGCCCATGGTCGTTCGCCAGCCGTCCATCGGCAGGGCGTAACGGTGGCGAGTCCGTCAGCCACCATCATCATCGAACGTGCCGTGGTTACTGCGACAGACCTTCGTAGTGAACCAGGATGGCGTTGGCCAGCTCTTCATCGCTGGCGTTCAGGCCGGGATTGTCCTGACGCACCTGCTGCAGTACCGATTCCAGGTACACGCCACGGATCGTTCCGCCGCTGGCGACGAATGCCGACAAGTCGTCACGGGCCGGAATCACCATTTTGTGATCCTTGAACGTGGAATACAGCGAGGCGGAAACGCCGGCCGAAGTGGCGACATCCCCCGCATCCACGCGGGCGAAAGCCGAACCGAAAGGCAGGCACAGCATAAGAGACGAAACCAGTAGTAAACGACGCATGACGGTGTTCCTCCAGCAGCGTAAAGCGAAAAGGAAGTACCACATAATGTGAGAGGTGTCGGCGGGCACGGGAGTTCCGTAAGTCGGCTCAGCCGGTTGGGGGCGGCATGAGAACCGTTGCACAGTGCGGCATTTTTACTGGATGTAACGAAACACGCTGAGACGCTCTAACGCAGCGTGTTCATGGAAATAGGCTTAACTGAAGCGTTGAACGGCGCCGCGTGGCGCGACCTGGGAGGAAATCACGGTGTCGATCAAACTGCGTTTGGTGTTGCTGATTGCGACCAGCCTGCTGACGGCGCTGATCGTGAGCCTGGTCAGTTATGTCGGCAATCAGCGGATGGCTTCGGCGGTCAGTGACAACGCGGTCAGCATGAGCGCGCTGCGCAACCACATGGAAGCCGACATGATGCACGACGCCCTGCGCGCGGACGTGTATTCGGCGATGCTGGTGGGGCTGGGCAAAAGCACCAGTTCGGCGGACGAGGTGCGCAGTTCGGTCGAAGAGCATGCGGCGCATTTTCGCGAAGTGCTGGGTGAAAACCTCAAGCTTCCGGTGAACCCGACGATCAAGTCCGCGCTCGAGCAGATCAAGCCAAGCCTCGACACCTACATCAGCGCCGGCGAGCAGATCGTCGGTCTTGCGCTGGAAAATCCGGACAGCGCCCAGCAACAACTGGGGACCTTCAATACCGCGTTCAGCCAGCTCGAAGAACAGATGGCCGCTCTCAGCGAGCTGATCGAAACCAATACCCGGCAGACCAGCGAAGGCACCGAGGCGGCGATCCGCAACGCCAATGTCGCGCTCGGCATCGTTCTGATCGCCAGTCTGTTGCTGCTGTTGGCCCAGGGTCGCTGGGTGATGCTGAGCATCATGGGTCCGCTGAAATCCGCCAGCCGCATCGCCGAAAGCATCGCCCACGGCAACCTCAGCGAACCGATCGCCGAACCGTCAGGCAAGGACGAAGCCAGTGCGCTGATCCGCACGTTGGCCACCATGCAGCGCGACCTGCGAGACATGATCGACGTGGTGCGACGCAACGCCCATGGCGTCAGCGGCATGAGCGAACAACTGAGCCACGGCTGCCATCAGGTGGCCGACAGCAGCCAGCAGCAAAGCACCGCCGCCGGCACCATGGCTGCCGCCGCGAGCCAGATGACCGCCAGCATCGAGGAAATCACCCGTCACGCCGAGCGTGCTTTGAACATGGCCAGCCAGGCCGAGTCACTGGCGAAAAACGGCGGGCAGGTGATCCATCAGGTGGTCAGCGACATGGACGACATCGCCCGTTCCGCCCAGCAATCGGCGCAGGTGATCCGCACCCTCGATCAGGAGTCCGAGGGCATCTTCAACATCATTCAGGTGATCAAGAGCATCGCCGACCAGACCAACCTGCTGGCGCTCAACGCGGCCATCGAGGCAGCCCGGGCGGGCGAGCAGGGCAGGGGCTTTGCGGTGGTGGCCGATGAGGTGCGCAGTCTGGCGGCGCGCACCAGCGCCTCGACCCAGGAAATCGCCGCGATGGTCGCGCGCATCCAGAACAGCACCCGCGAGGCCGTCAGCAGCATGGAGGCCGGCGTCGCCCAGGTCGACAAAGGCATGGCGGTCACCGCCGACGTCGAGCGCGCCATCCGCGAAATCCTCGACGCCACCCTCAGCACCACGCAACTGGTCAACGACATCACCCGCACCATCGGCGAACAGAGCCAGGCGAGCAACGAGATCGCCCATCAGGTGGAGATGATCGCGGGCATGTCGGAGGGCAACAGCAAGGTGATCGGTCAGACGGCCAATACCACGGATGAGCTGTCGAGTCTGGCGGGGCGGCTGGCGCAGTCGGTGGATCGGTTTCGGTTGTGAGAGCAGGCTCTGCCGCCTTGTCAGCGGCAGAGCTCATGCTTCAGAACTTGTACGCCTGACGCCCCACCAGCAACCACTTGCCAGCCTGCTTCTGCCAGATCTGGAAGTTCTCGATTTCCGTCGGCACGACTTCGGTGCCTTTGAGGGCCTGTGCTGAAAAATGATGGCGCACCAGCGCGGTGTCTCCGGACAGGGTGATGGTCTGGTTTTGCATTTCCAGGGTCTTGAACGCGCTCTTGCCGGTTTCGATATCGGCAATGAAGGCTTTCTTGTCCTGGATCTTGCCGCTGGAGTGGCCGTAGGTGAGATTGTCGGCGGTCAGGGCGTTCAGTTCGGCGATGTCCTTGTGCAGCATCGCCTGGGTCAGGTGATCGACGGCCTGGGCGACGTCCTGTTCCGCCGGGGCGGCGGCGACGTAGCCGCTGAAAACACAGAAAAGACCGAGCAGCACTTTGCTTTTGTTCATGAGAATTCCTTGTTTTTGTAGGTTTCGGAACGACTGGTTTATTTGTCAGTCGTCGTACAACTTAGCAGGAATATGAATGAGGTAGAAAGAGCTTCAGGAACCAATCGAAAACTATCCGGTCGCGAACAGACGCGCGGGTTTGCCATGACGTGATATTCTTCGCCCCACTTGGTTTGACCTAATTCAGTCTGGCGCGCTTTTCGGCGGGCCAGACAGAACCCCTGTCGCTCAAGTAGCTGAAGCCAATAATGATAAGAAGTCAGTTCAGAAGGGACATATAACTGAGGTCGACGCAGCCTGTCGGCCTTGTGTGCCCACCCGTCAAAATTGAAGTGTGCCGGAACCCGCGACGCTGGCCTGAGTGTCGCGAAAGAGGGGACCTCATACGTACAACAGCGGCGGGCGGAAGGCGTTTTATCATAGGTGCAACAGATGTTTAAGAAAGTGAACACAGCCTTGCTGGGGCTGGCTTTGGCGATGGGGATGTCTTCCGCCAATGCCGAAGAAGCAAAGAAAGTCGACGTCCTGCTGATCGGCGGCGGCATCATGAGCACCACCCTCGGTGTGTGGATCAATGAGCTGGAACCTACCTGGTCGATGGAAATGGTCGAGCGCCTCGACGGCGTCGCCCTGGAAAGCTCCAACGGCTGGAACAACGCCGGTACCGGTCACTCGGCACTTGCCGAGCTGAATTACACCCCGGAAGACGACAAGGGCAATGTCACCATCCCGAAAGCCGTCGAGATCAACGAAGCGTTCCAGGTCTCCCGTCAGTTCTGGGCCTGGCAGGTTCGTCAAGGCGTCCTGAAGGACCCTCGTTCGTTCATCAACACCACTCCGCACATGAGCTTCGTGTGGGGCGATGACAACATCAAGTTCCTGAAAAAGCGCTACGAAGCCCTGCAAGCGAGCCCGCTGTTCGCCGGCATGCAGTACTCCGAAGACCCGGCTGTGATCAAGAAGTGGGTTCCGCTGATGATGGAAGGGCGTGACCCGAACCAGAAAATCGCGGCCACCTGGAGCCCGCTGGGTACCGACATGAACTTCGGCGAAATCACCCGCCAGTTCGCCGGTTACCTGCAGACCAAGCCTAACTTCAACTTGAAGCTGTCCAGCGAAGTACAGGACATCACCAAGAATGCCGATGGCACCTGGCGCGTCAGCTACAAGAACCTGAAAGACGGCACCAAGACTGAAACCGACGCCAAGTTCGTGTTCATCGGCGCCGGCGGCGGTGCACTGCACCTGCTGCAGAAATCCGGTATCGAAGAAGCCAAGGAATACGCTGGCTTCCCGGTAGGCGGCTCGTTCCTGGTGACTGATAACCCGGCCATCGCCGAACAGCACCTGGCCAAGGCCTACGGTAAAGCTTCGGTTGGCGCGCCTCCGATGTCCGTTCCGCACCTGGACACCCGTGTCCTGGACGGCAAGCGCGTCATCTTGTTTGGCCCGTTCGCGACTTTCAGCACCAAGTTCCTGAAAGAAGGTTCGTACCTGGACCTGCTGACCAGCACCACCACTCACAACATCTGGCCTATGACCAAGGTCGGCATCAAGGAATACCCGCTGGTCGAGTACCTGGCCGGTCAACTGATGCTGTCGGATGAAGACCGTCTGAACGCGCTGAAGGAATACTTCCCGAACGCCAAGGCCGAAGACTGGCGCCTGTGGCAAGCCGGCCAGCGCGTGCAAATCATCAAGCGTGATGAAGCCGCTGGCGGCGTGCTGAAACTGGGCACCGAAATCGTTGCTTCCAAAGACGGCTCCATCGCCGGTCTGCTGGGCGCATCCCCAGGCGCATCGACCGCTGCACCGATCATGCTGAGCGTGCTGCAGAAAGTCTTCAAAGACAAAGTCGCCAGCCCAGAGTGGCAAGCCAAGCTGCACCAGATCGTTCCAAGCTACGGCACCCAGCTGAACAACGATCCAGCCAAAGTGGCTGAAGAGTGGGCTTACACCGCCAAGATCCTGCAACTGCCAACCCCTCCGGTGATTGGTCAGGTTGCAGCTCCAGCGGCGGACGCCTCGGCTGAAAAAGCTCCGGCTCCGAAAGAAAGCGCTGCACGTGACATGGCTCTGTAATCCAGACGCCTGACACACGAAGCCCACTGAACCGGCGACGGTCAGTGGGCTTTTTTGTGTGCGGATTTCAGGCCTTGGCGGCCGCCAGATAGGCGCCAAGCCGCCGTCCCATCTCTTCACCCAGCGCCTGCAACCCGCTGAGCGGCCGCACCATCACCTCGAACTCGACGATCTTGCCTTGTTCATCGAAACGGATCATGTCGATGCCTTTGAGCTCTTTTGCGGCGACTTTGGCGCTGAACTCCAGCACCACATTCAAGCCATCGGCTGTCGCCAGTTCACGGTGGTATTTGAAGTCTTCGAACACCTCGAACACGGTGTTGAGGATCATCGACACCACCGGGGCACCGGGGTAGGGGGTATGCGCCATCGGCGAGCGGAAAACCGCTTTGGAATCGAGCAGTTCGGGCAGGGCCTTGAGATTGCCGGTGCGGATCATTTCGTGCCAGCGGTTCAGGGATTCGGCGGCGTTGGGGTGCAGGTTCAGGTCGGACACGGTTTCACTCCTGTATTTTTTGTTGTTCTTGGCGCGGCGCCCATGACTCTAGATCAAAGCGGCGCAATGGAAACCATTTGTACCGATCTGAATGTCGACCCATGCGCCACCCCGATCCATCTGATCCGCTTTTTCCTGTCGAATCTGCATCTGTAACCATCTCAGCCACGGGCCCAAAATGGCCCTGCCGTTCGGTCATACGCGACGCGCTTCATTCCGGAGCGCCCGGTGCGCCGGACATTGAGTACTCAGGAGGCCTTCATGGCTAAGATGGCGATTTTCCTCGGCGGCTTTCTTGTGTTGACCATCATGATTGGCGTGCTTGCCACGATTTCTCCGGTCTGACGATCAGCCGTCGAGTTGCGACTTGCAGCGCTCTTCGACGGTTTCGGATGGAACCGGATCAAGGCGCCCCGAACAGCATCGTCCAGTAAACCCCTTCATCACTGCGCGCCTCACTGGCGAACCCGGCGCCGACCTGGGTGAACATCGGGTTCATCAGGTTGGCGCAGTGTCCGGGGCTGGCCAGCCAGCCGGCCATGGCTTTGCCCGGTGAGCTTTGTCCGGCGGCGATGTTTTCGCCGATCTGTCGGCCACGGTAGCCGGCCGCCCGGGCGCGATCTGCCGGGCCGTCGCCGTCCGGGTCGCGGTGGGCGAAATAATTGCCGTAGGCCATGGCCTTGCTGTGGCCCTGAGCGGCGGCGCCGAGTGCCGGGTTCCAGCTCAAGGGGCGGGCGGCGGCGAAGCGCTGGCGACCGCACATACGGGGTCGGGCGCGGGCGGCGTTGACTTCGGCCAGCAAGGCCTTGCCGACGCTGCGGTTGTCGCCGACGCGACTGTCGAGCACCGGCCGGGCCAGCACCACTTGCCATTCGCTGCGGGCGCGGCTGATGCCGATGTCGGCGTATTGACCGTCGAGCAACGCGCCGCAGTAATCGTCTTGCAGCATTTCGAACGCCTCTTCGGCGTCCTGTGCGCCGACGATCCGGATGCTGCGCACCGCCACGGCGGCATAGCCGGAGTCTTTCAATCGTTCGCGCAATCCACCGCCGTAGCCATAGCCGACCGGCAACGCCAGATTCGACTTCAACGTCAGCGGCGCCAGCCGTTGGGCCGGGCGACGGTCACAACGTTGCGGATGGGCGCGGTAGTCGTTGATGGCGGCCACCAGTTGCCGCTCGGCGCCGGCGTGGGCAGAGGGAGAAAGCAGGGTAGAAAGGATCAACAGGCACAGCGAAACGAAGCGAGACGAACGAACGGCGTGGCGCATGGGACGCAAAGCTCTGAACAAAGACAAGGCTGAAGGAAAGTGAACCGCAGAACGCGGCGCGGGTAGGACTGGCCTTTTTGCACTTGGTTCACGAAGCAGCGCCGGGTTTCATCGGCTGCCGACGAAGTGCTCAGCGATTCAACACATCCTGCATCCATTGCAGATATTGCGGCCGTTCGGAAATCGAATTGTGTGCCGAGTCGTTCACCACTTTGAGCGTGGCCACACCGTCGGGAAAACTGTGCAGCAAGCGCTCGGTGCTGGCCCTTGGAATCACCTCGTCATCGCTCGCCGCCAGCAACAGCGTCGGCACGCGGATATGCGCCGCGTACTGACCTGACCGGAAACGATCCTTGAGCAACCACTGCACCGGCACCCACGGGTACTGACGGGCGGCGATTTCTTCGAGGCTGTTGTAGGGCGTGACCAGAATCAGCCGCGCCACCGGCCGTTGGCTGGCCAGACGCACCGCGACCCCGGAACCGAGGCTGCGTCCCAGCAGCGCGACCTGCGGATGACTGGCATAGACCTGATCGAACAGCGCCAGCGCATCCTCGGCGATCGCTTCTTCGGAGGGCGAACCGCCGCTGCCACCAAAACCCCGGTAATGCAGCAAATACAACGAATAGTCAGGAAACGCCTCGGAAAACTCCGGCAGATTGTGCGAAACGTCCTCGGCATTGCCGCCGAAATAGATCAGCGCTCTGGGCCCGGCGCGCTCGCGCACCGTCACGCGGATCTCGGCGTCGGGCATGGCCAGCGTCAACCGTGACTCCGGCGAATCGAGGGTGGCGGGCTGCGGAAAATAAATCAGCGCCCGCTGAAAAACGAACAGCGCCGCGCACAGGATCAGGTACACGGCGACGATCAATGCGACGAGTGACAACAGGGTTCTGGACATTCGACTAACGTTAACCGGGCGCGCAGGTTGGCTGTCGCAGTGTAGTCCAACGGTTTTGCGGGCTGCGTCAAAACACAAGGTGCAACAGATCCACAGGGCAAGGGCGCCAGCATGAACCACACTGAGGGATATTCCCGCCGCCGGTTGCTGACACTGGCAGCCGGCGTGTCAGCGGTTTTCACCTTTGACCGGGCGCTGGCCGCCATTTCGTTGCCGAACGCCACAGGAGCCCAGACCATGCAGACCCGCGCCATCCCTTCGAGCTCCGAGCCACTGCCGCTGGTGGGGTTGGGCACTTATCGCGGTTTCGACGTCGCTCCCGGCGATCCGGTCTACAAACAATTGCCGGCGGTGCTCGGCGAGCTGTTCAAAAAGGGCGGGACGCTGATCGACAGCTCCCCCATGTACGGCCGCGCCGAGGAAACCACCGGTGAATTGCTGTCGATTCACGAACCGCGCTCTCCGGCGTTTCTGGCGACCAAGGTCTGGACCCGTGGTCGCGAGGAGGGCATTGCGCAGATGGAGCAGTCGTTCAGCCTGCTGCGCACCGAGCGCATCGACCTGATGGAGATCCACAACCTGCTCGACTGGCAAACCCACCTGCCGACCCTGCGCGACTGGAAAGAGCAGGGGCGCATCCGCTACATCGGCATCACTCACTACACGCCGTCGGCCTATGAGGAGGTCGAAGCGGTGCTCAAGGCCGAGCCGCTGGATTTCCTGCAAATCAACTACGCCCTGGATGATCGCGGGGTCGAGAAACGCATCCTGCCGCTGTGCCGCGAACGCGGGGTGGCGGTGATCTGCAACCGGCCGTTCGGCGGCGGCGACCTGCTCGCGCGGCTCAAGGGCAAGCCGCTGCCAGGCTGGGCGGCTCAGGTGGGGGCGAAGAGCTGGCCGCAACTGGCGCTGAAATTCCTGCTGGCGCATCCGGCGGTAACCTGCGTGATTCCCGGCACCAGCAATCCGTTGTACATGGCCGACAATGCCGGCGCCGGGTTCGGGTTGATGCTGACCGATGCGCAGCGTCAGCAGTTGATTGCGTTGGTGGACTAGACGGTTTCAGCCTTGATAGCGCAGCGCCGCCAGCAACAATGCAAAGGCCGGCGCTGTCTGGCGCCGGCTCGGGTAGTAGAGGTGATATCCGGAAAACACCGGGCACCAATCCTCCAGTACTTGTATCAGGCGACCTTCAGCCAGATAGGGGGCGACGATGTTCTCCGGGATGTAGCTCAGGCCGAAACCGTCGAGTGCGGCGTCCAGTAATGGATAGACGCCGTTGAGGGTTACCTGTCCGCAGACTCGCACCTTCAGGCGTTCGCCATCCTTCTCGAACTCCCAGGCGTATAGACCGCCGTTGGTAGGCAGGCGCAAGTTATTGCAAGCGTGGTCGGTCAGATCACGCGGGGTCTTCGGTACGATACGTCTGGCGAAATAGGCGGGCGAGCCGACCACCGCCATACGCATGTCCGGGCCGATACGAGTGGCGATCATGCCTTGTGCGACATCCTCGCCCAGCCGCACGCCGGCATCGAAACCCTGACCTGCGATGTCGACGAAACTGTAGTCGCAGCTGACTTCGACGGAGATGTCCGGGTATTGCAGAAGAAATTCTTTGAGGACCGGTCGCAACAGCCAGTTCAGCGAGTGATCGGTGGCGCTGAGACGGATCTTGCCGGCGGGAGTTTCCCGCAGGTTGCTGAGGGCGGCCAGTTCCGATTCGATCTCTTCGAAGCGCGGGCCGATGGTTTGCAGCAAGTGATCACCAGCCTCGGTGGGAGAGACACTGCGGGTGGTGCGGATCAGCAGGCGCAGGCCCAGCCGGGCTTCAAGGCTGCGGATCGTATGACTGAGCGCCGACTGCGAAACGCCAAGTTTGGCAGCTGCTTTGGTGAAACTGCGCTCACGCGCCACGGCGAGGAAAGCGAGCAGATCACTGGCATTTTCCCGAAGCATTAATGAGTGCCCTGCATAAGTTTTTTTGAATTCTAGTCGATTATCTGAAGAGTCGGGCTGGTTAAAGTGGAGGCTGTCCCTTTTCTGGAGAGCCTCAACATGAATCCGATCGCCGCTTCGGCGCTGACCCTTTCCCTGCTGGCGGGCGAAGTCCAGGCCAGCGAGACATCTCGCGTGACCGTTACTCCCAACGGCTCACAACCGTCGGCCAAAGGCTCGAGCGACTGGTTTACCGGGACGGTACGGGTCGATGCGCCGTTCAAGGGCAGCGATGCGGCGCGGATCAGCGGCGCCACCGTGACCTTTGAGCCGGGAGCGCGTACGGCGTGGCACACCCATCCGTTGGGGCAAACGCTGATCGTTACCGCTGGGTCAGGCTTCGTGCAGGAATGGGGGCAGCCAGTGCGGGTGATTCGGCCAGGCGACACCGTGTGGATCGCGCCCAACGTGAAGCATTGGCACGGTGCGGCGCCGACCACGGCCATGACGCATATCGCCATTGCTGAAATGCTGGATGGCAAAGTGGTGGACTGGATGGAGCAGGTGGGAGAGGCGGAGTATCCCGACGTCCGCTAATCAACAAGTCGCCCACGGTGAGACCGAACGTCCTCACCGTGGGGCCATTCCACAAATCAAATCATCTCTGGCAGTGACGCGAGAATCTTGTCCAAGGTAATCGGATACTCCCGCACCCGCGCGCCCGTGGCGTTGTAGATCGCATTCGCCACCGCCGCACTCACGCCGCAGATCCCCAGTTCCCCGACCCCCTTGGCTTTCATCGGCGAGGAAATCGGGTCGGTTTCATCGAGGAAGATCACCTCCTGATGCGGGATGTCGGCATGCACCGGCACCTCGTAGCCTGCCAGGTCATGGTTGACGAAAAAGCCCTGGCGCTTGTCCACCGCGAGTTCTTCCATTAATGCTGCGCCGACGCCCATGGTCATGGCGCCGATCACCTGGCTGCGGGCTGATTTCGGATTGAGAATCCGCCCGGCGGCGCAGACTGCGAGCATGCGCCGCACGCGGACTTCGCCGGTGGCGGCATCGACGGCGACTTCGACGAAGTGCGCGCCGAAGGTCGATTGCTGATATTGCTTGGCGAGGTCGGCGAATTCGATGCTGTCCTCGACTTCGATCGGGGCATGTTGCGCGGCCTCGCGTAACGGCACGTTCTGGCTGCCCAGTCGCACGTGGCTATCGACAAACTGCGCTTCACCCGCGTTCATGCCCAGTTTGGTCGCGACCGCTTCGCGCAGCTTCATGCACGCCGCGTAAACCCCGGCGGTCGAGCAGTTGGCGCCGAACTGGCCGCCGGAGCCGGATGACACCGGAAAGTTCGAATCGCCCAAATGCACAACCACATCGTCGAGACCGACGCCCATCACTTCGGCGGCGGTCTGGGCAATGATCGTATAGCTGCCAGTGCCGATGTCCGTCATGTCGGTTTCAACGGTGATCTTGCCGTCGCGCTCCAGCCGTACGCGTGCGCCGGACTTCACCAGCAGGTTGTTGCGAATCGCCGCCGCAACGCCCATGCCGATCAGCCAGCGACCTTCACGACGGCTGCCGGGCGTCGCATTGCGCTTATTCCAGCCAAAACGTTCGGCGCCGGTTTGCAGGCATTCAATCAGACGCCGCTGGGAGAACGGCCGCTCGGTTTTCACCGGATCGACCTGGGTGTCGTTGAGGATGCGGAACTGGATCGGATCGAGTTTGAGCTGTTCGGCCATCTCGTCCATGGCGATCTCCAGTGCCATCAGCCCCGGCGTTTCACCCGGCGCGCGCATGGCGTTGCCTTCCGGCAGATCCAGCGGGGCCAGGCGCATGGTCACCAAGCGATTTTCTGCGGCATAAAGCAATTGACTCGGCTGCGCCGCGACTTCGACCTTGCCGTCGGCGAGGTTGCCCGACCAGCCTTCATGGGCGATGGCGGTGAGTTTGCCGTCAGCCGTGGCGCCCATGCGAATCCGCTGAATGGTAGCCGGACGGTGGGTAGTGTTGTTGGCGATCTGCGGGCGGGCGAGGGCGACCTTCACGGGACGGTTCGCCAGACGTGCGCCAAGGGCGGCGAGGATCGCGTCGGCACGAATGAACAGCTTGCCGCCGAAACCGCCACCAATGTATGGCGAGATCAGCCGCACGTTTTCCTTGGGCAGGCCGAGGGTGGCGGCGATGTCGCCGACGCTCCAGGCGATCATCTGGTTGGAGGTCCAGAGCGTCACGTGATCGCCTTTCCAGGCGGCGAGGGTCGCGTGAGGCTCCATCATCGCGTGGGATTGATCCGGCGTGGTGTAGGTCTGGTCGAACTGCACGGGCGCGGCGGCGAAGGCGGTGGCGAAATCGCCGTGCTTGACGTCCGGCAGATCGTCTTTCGGCTCCACGCCCTGGTCGCGCACGCTGGCCAGATCAAATTGGCCCTTGTCTTGCGCGTATTCGACGTTGACCAACTGCGCGGCAGCCCGCGCCTGTTCGAAGGTTTCGGCGACCACCAGCGCCACGGCCTGGTGATAGTGCTGCACTTGCGGCCCGGCCAGCAGGTGCGCGGCGTTGTATTGGCCTTTGCCGAGCTTGCCGGCATTGGCGGCGGTGACGATGGTCAGCACCCCCGGCGCGGCGCGGGCGGCCTCCAGATCGATGCGGGTGATGCGACCTTTGGCAATGGCCGAACCGACCATGACGCCATAGGCCTGATTCTCGACCGCCTCATGTTGCTCGTAGGCGTAAGGCGCCTGGCCGCTGGTCTTCAGCGGGCCTTCAATGCGGTCGGTGGGTTTGCCGATGACGTTCAACTGATCAATCGGGTTGGTCGTGGCGGGCGTGTCGAATTTCATGCTTCGTCCCTCGCTTGGGCCAGCACCGAGGCAATCGTGCGCTCGACCAATGTCACTTTGAACTGGTTGTCAGAAGTAGGCGTGGCGCCGTCGAGCAGGCGCGCGCTGACGGCTTTCGCGCCTTGCGGCAGCAGCGCTTCCGCCGCTTCGACTCGCCAGGGTTTCGGCGCGATGCCACCGACGGCGATGCGCCCGCTGCCATCCTTCTGCAGGATCAGGCCGACGGAGACCAGCGCGAAGGCGTACGACGAGCGGTCGCGCACCTTGTGATAGACATGGGTGCCGCCCACCGGCGCGGGCAGGGTGACGGCAGTAATCAGCTCGCCCGGTGTCAGGCTGGTTTCGACATTCGGCGTGGTGCCGGGTAATTGATGGAAATCCGCCATGGCGATGCGCCGCGTGCTGCCGTCGGCTTTGAGCGTTTCCACCTGGGCATCCAGCGCCCGCATCGCGATCGCCATGTCACTCGGATGGGTCGCGATGCAAGCATCGCTGACGCCGATAATGCCGAGTTGTCGACTGACCCCGCCAATCGCCGCGCAGCCACTGCCGGGATTGCGTTTATTGCAGGCTTGATTGGTGTCGTAGAAATACGGGCAGCGCGTGCGCTGGAGCAGATTGCCGGCGGTGGTCGCCATATTGCGCAACTGGCCCGATGCGCCGGCGAGCAAGGCGCGGGACAGCAGCGCGTAGTCTTTCCGGACCCGACTGTCGGCGGCCAGATCGGTGTTGCGCACCAGTGCGCCGATGCGCAAGCCGCCGTCGTCGGTGGCTTCGATCCGGTCGAGGCCCAGGTGATTGACGTCAATCAGCTGCTGCGGTGTTTCGATGTCGAGTTTCATCAAGTCCAGCAGATTGGTGCCGCCGGCGATAAAGCGGGCGCCCTCGATTTGCGCAGCTTGGGCAGCGGCTGCGGCAGGAGAGTCGGCGCGGCTGTAGTTGAACGCTCTCATGCTGGCACCTCCGCGACTTCGCTGATGGCTTCGATGATGTTCGAATAGGCGCCGCAGCGGCAGATGTTGCCGCTCATGCGTTCCTGCAATTCGCTGGCGATCAGTTGCGGCGGTTCGGTGAGGCTGGCGCTGGCGTGGCTGGGGATGCCGTCACGGATTTCCTGAAGCACCGCCACCGCCGAGCAGATCTGCCCCGGCGTGCAGTAGCCGCACTGGTAACCATCATGCTTGATGAACGCCGCCTGCATCGGATGCAGATGATCCGGCATGCCGAGACCTTCGATGGTGGTGACTTTGGCGCCGTCCTGCATCACCGCCAGGGTCAGGCACGAATTGATTCGCCGGCCATCGACGATCACCGTGCAGGCGCCGCACTGGCCGTGGTCGCAGCCCTTTTTGCTGCCGGTCAGCTGCAGGTGTTCGCGCAGGGCGTCGAGCAGGGTGGTGCGAGTATCAACCTCCAGCGCCTGTGGCTTGCCGTTGACTTCGATGGTTACTTTGGCCATGGCCGGTTGCTCCAGGCTGGCCGCATAGGCCTTGAGGCTGATGAAAGGGGGCATCGCGAACGCAGTTGCGGTCACGGCACCGAGAATCAGGAAACGGCGTCGGGAGATCGCCATTGGCGGATGGTCGTTCATTGGCTTGGCTTCCTCTATCAGGTCGGCAGGGTGTGAAAGACCCGCACGGGTACGCTGGCGTGGTTGCCAGTCTCGCTCTGTTCTAGGAGTGACCACGCTGGAGAGGAAAAGGTTTTCTTTGATTTGCGCATGGCCTCATGCGCACGCTTCATGAATCGACGGAATGAAGGTGGGTGCCTTGGCTGTGAGTCAGATCGCTCTCACAACCGAGGCACCCGCGATCTCAATGCGCGCCGACCACCATGGACGTAAACGGCGCCACATACGCCTGCAACGTCACCAGGCCGCCGACCAGGATTGCCAGCACGATGGAATGGAAAAACACGTAACGCAGGATTTCCCCTTCATGGCCGTACCAGCGAGTCGCCGTCGAGGCGACCACGATCGACTGCGCGTCGACCATTTTGCCCATCACTCCGCCGGAGCTGTTGGCCGCCGCCATCAGGACCGGGCTGATGCCCAGCTGCTCCGACGTCACCCGTTGCAGGCCGCCAAACAGCACGTTGGACGCGGTATCCGACCCAGTCAGTGCTACGCCAAGCCAGCCGAGCAAGGTGCCGAACATCGGGTAGAAAATCCCCGTGGCAGCGAATGCCAGGCCCATGGTCGCGTCCAGCCCCGAGTAGCGGGTCAGAAATCCCAGCGCGAGCATCGCGGCAATCGTGATCAGCGAAAAGCGCACGACCCACAGTGTGCGAAGGTACTGTTTGATCAGTTGCGGGATCGAGTAGCCCATCAGCAATCCACCGACAATCGCCGCGAGCAGGATGCCGCTGCCGGTGGCAGTGAACCAGGTGAACTTGTACACCGCCTCTTCAGCTTTCGGCGCGGCGACCACCGGAGGGACTTTTTCGATCTGCAGATGCAGGGAGCTGAAAGTCACGGCCGGGGCGAACACCGGATTGGCCTCGCGCAGCGGTTTGCCCTGCGGATCGAGCCTGGCCGATTGGCTGACGGGATCAATCGCCGGACGGGTGTCGAACATGTTCTTGAAACCCTGGGTGCCCCAGGCAAACACGAACACCGTGAGGATGATCCACGGCATCCACGCGCGCATCACTGCCGGGCGCGCCTGATCGCTGAATGCACCGCTGGCCGTGATTTTTTCTTCTTCGACCTTCGAGTCGTCATGCCGTCCCGTCAGCGCGGCCGAGGTATGAACAGTCGCCGGCCTCCAGACCTTGAGGAACAACGTCAGGCAGGCCATGGAAATCAGCGCGGCGATCACATCCACCAGCATCGGCCCGTGGAAGTTCGAAACCAGAAACTGCGGGATGGCGAAACTCACGCCAGCCACCAGAATCGCCGGCCATACTTCCAGCATCTTGCGCCAACCGGCGAATGCCCAGATCAGCCAGAACGGCACCAGCACCGAGAAGAACGGCAATTGCCGTCCCACCATCATCGATAACTCCATTTCATCCAGCCCGGTGACCTTGGCCAGCGTAATGATCGGCGTGCCCAGGGCGCCAAAGGCCACGGGCGCAGTGTTGGCGATCAGCGCCAGACCGGACGCTGCCAGTGGCGAAAAACCAAGACCGATCAGAATGGCCCCGGTCACCGCCACCGGGGTACCGAACCCGGCGGCCCCTTCGAAGAAAGCACCGAAACAAAAGGCGATCAGCAGCAATTGCAGGCGCCGGTCGTCGGTGATGCGGGCGAGCGAATCCTGCAACACCTTGAACGAGCCGTTCTCGGTGGTCAGACGATGCAGAAAAATGATGTTGAGCACGATCCAGCCAATCGGCAGCAGCCCGTTGGCCGCCCCGAACAGCGCCGCAGAACCGGCCATGTTGGCGGGCATGCCGAAGGCGAAGATCGAGATCAACAGCGCTGAGGCCAGCGCCAGCAGTGCGGCCAGATGAGCCTTTACGTGAAAGAAGGCCAGCGCCGCCAGCATCACCACCACGGGAACGGCGGCCATGATCGTGGAAATCACCGGATTGCCGAACGGGTCATAGACTTGTTGCCAGACCATGTCGCACCTCTGCTTGTTGTTCTTGAGGGGCAGATCCTTTGCGCGTTGCAAGCAGTATAGGTGGCATTTGGCCGCCGCTCGGGCGAGGCGGGCGAGGCGATCAACGGTCATCGGCGGTCTGTGAATCATCGTCGTTTTCCCCGGTCGTATCTGCGGCAGCGCACACCGCGCCTCTTCGGTGCGGGCAGCGCTGCCGTTTCCGTCGTCAAGACCTTGGTTTTAGGGAAATTCTGAATGATGCGTGCAACAAGCCTGCTGCTGACCGTTTCTGCCGCCGTACTGCTGGGCGGCTGTGTGGCGGATTTCGATGATGACCATCGCCATGGTCGGCATTACGACCGCGATCATGGTCGTTACTACGATCATGACCGGCGCTGGGACGACCGCGATGACGACCGCCGCGACGGGCGTCGTTATCACCGCGACCGGGATGATGACTGACTGAAACGAAGAGGGCGTTCCCCTGTGGGAGCGCCCTCTGGCATTAAAAATGAGCGCTCGCCCGGACGCTGGATCGCGCAGGCACGGAGGCCTCGATGTCCAGCAAATGGGTGGCGAGAATGTCGCTCAGAAAACGGAACTGATCGTTGAGGCCGACCACTTCATTGCTGAAATGATTGCTGGCGGCGGGCATCAACAGATCTTCGAAGGCTTCGTCGAACACCAGCGCCTGTGTCTTGCGCGACACGGCGTGCTGATCGTAGTAGTTGCTGCCGAAGACCGGGAAACTCACGGCGAGGGTGACGGTACTGATCATGATGTGAACTCCTCGTGCTGTGTGTTTCGGATGGGTTAATCGTGCCTTTGGCGAGCGGTCGGCGGAAGGCAATCGTCGCAATGGTGAATATCGACGCCATTGATGGTTGGACTGATGCAGCCCTGACCAGCGGATAAACGGCGCACCCCACGCACCTATACTCATTTCATCTCTCCCGGATTCTTCAGGTCTCCCGCCCGAAGAACAGATAAGGACCGCCACCGTGAACCTGCGTGCGCTGCTCGTCGCCGCACTGGTGTTGCTGGCCGGCTGCGCCACCACGGCGCGGGCCCCGGTGAGCGCGCCGGCGGTGGTGGTCTCGCCGGCCACCTGGCAGCAGATCGACCGGGAAATCGTCAGTGCCTCGAAGCAGGCCACCGAGCAGGTCAAGCTGTTCGCCCGTGGCTCGATGGAACATTGGCGCATTCGGGTCTATGAGCAAACTGAAGAAAATTTCATCCCGTGGTTCAGCAGCTACTGGACCCAGGAATGGCTGTCGATGAAGGTCAGCTGGTACACCATCAGTGCCAGCGGCGAGCAGGATGCTTCGGCCAAACGTCTGGCGGCCTATCTGCTGGAGCAATATCAGGAACGCGTACTGGCGCCGGTGGCGGTGGAGATCGACCCGGAC
Source organism: Pseudomonas sp. 9.2(2024) (assembly GCF_039695385.1). Taxonomy (NCBI): domain Bacteria; kingdom Pseudomonadati; phylum Pseudomonadota; class Gammaproteobacteria; order Pseudomonadales; family Pseudomonadaceae; genus Pseudomonas; species Pseudomonas sp. 9.2(2024). The sequence continues at coordinate 2,664,257 of NZ_CP155585.1, forward strand.
GCGATCCTCGGCCAGTCCACCGCGTTCTATGCGCAGCTGATGGCGCAGCAGATGCCGGTCATCGCCCAGCGCCACGGCGTGCCCATCGCCCAGCTCAACGGGCGGTTGCAGAAAATCCCCGCCATCGCCCTCGGCCCGCCGCCCGCCCGGGATGCTTCGCTGTACCAGATCGTCAGCACTGAACCGTTGAACACGCTGCCGGCCTACGCCGCGCTGATCGACAAGATCCACACCGACGGCGGCTCGAAAGGCGTGGCCTCGACCGATACGGCCATGGCGCCGGTGGCCAAACGCGCCAGCCAGCGCATGGAGGCAGAAATGGCCCCGCGCGGCGCCGCGAGCGCGGTAGCGGCAGCGGCAGGCAAACTGGCCGGGGCGCTGATTTCGGTCGGCGTGGCGGGCGTGCGCGCAATCATTCAGGCCAACGACCGCCCGGACAGCGAAGCGCTGATTCGCAGCAGCCTGGGCAACACCTTCGACAAGGCTTGGCTGAAACTGGTGCAAAACCCGACCACCGGCGTGATGGCCGGCACGCTGCACATGGCGGCGCAGGTCGAAGTCAATCTGGGCGGGCGGGACGAGCCGTCGGTCGGGTTGGGCGTCAACCGTGTCGAATGGCGGCCGCCCGAGTCGACTACTCAGCAGATCGAACCCACCCTGCAAGGAGAATGATCATGGCTTACATCGATGTGTTCGTGGCGCCCGTGCCGAATGCCAATCGCGAACAGTACAAAAAACACTGCGAAATCGCCGCGAAACTGTTCAAGGAATACGGCGCTTTGGAGGTGATTCAGGGCTGGGGCGATGACGTGCCGGACGGCAAGGTCACCTCATTCCCGATGGCGGTGAAACTCAAGGAAGGCGAAACCGTATCGGCGGGCTGGCTGGTCTGGCCGGACAAGGCCACTCGCGATGCCGGCATGGCAAAAATGATGGAAGACCCGCGCATGCAGCCGGACGTCAATCCGATGCCGTTTGATGGGCAGCGGATGATCTTCGGTGGCTTCAAGGACATTCTCGAGCCTTGATGCCGCGTTGCCGGGTCACTCCGCCGACGGGGTGATCCGGCAGCCTTTGCGGTTGCGAATCTGCTCGTCCGTCGGCCGCTCGCGCACAAATTCGAAACGCGGCTCACCTTCGCTGTAATGCACCAGCCAGCCCCATTCCAGTTCGCTCTCATCCTGTCCGGGATTCGGCGGTCGGGCCCACCAGGGTTCTTTGCTGAGGATCTCGCGCATGATGTCCTCCGGTTGATGGCAATCGTTGAACTATAAACCCCACGCCGAGAGTCGCCAGAAACGGGCGTGTAGAATCCAGGGATCTCGACGAACGAAGGAGCGTGGCCATGACGGACGAAACGCGCGGGGATCAACCGTTCAAGCGGCTGTTCTTCGCCCTGGACTGCCCGCCGGCGCAGCGCAAGGCGATTGCCCAGTGGCGCGGCGAACTGGGTTTGCGTACCGGCAAACCGGTGCCGGCGGACAACTTTCATCTGACGCTGCTGTTTCTCGGTGCGGTGCCGTTGGCGCAGATTGGCGAAGTCTGCGAGGCGGCGGCAAAAGTGCGCACGCCGGGCGAGGCGCTGAGGATTTCACTGGATCGGTTGCAGGTCTGGCGCCGTGCCGGGGTATTGTCGCTGGCGCCGGAGCAGGCACCGCAGGGATTGCTGCGGCTGGTGTATGCGCTGGAGCAGGCGATGTTGCCGTTCGGGTTTGAAGAGGCGACACGCGAGTATCGTCCGCACCTGACACTGGCCCGGGACTATCGGGCGCCGGAACCGGAATCTGCCAAGCCGCCGGAGTTCTTCCTGCGGGCTGAACGCTTTGCGCTGTTCGAATCCCACAAGGGCCGCTATCGCTCGCTGGCCGACTGGTCACTGATCTGAGCCCACAAAAAAAGGCGCCCGAGGGCGCCTGAATTCACCTGAACCGAGGAAGCCAGGTGAGGCCGTTCAGAGCAGGGGGCAGCGGTGGTAAGGCGCTGCATGAACGGAAACTTGTGATTCTGATCGCTGACTGCCTGATCGTTCCCATGCTCTGCGTGGGAATGCAGCCCGGGACGCTCCGCGTCCCAAATCGGACGCAGAGCGTCCATTGAGGCATTCCCACGCGGAGCGTGGGAACGATCACCGCGAGCATTCCGGGTTTATTTGCCGAGTTTCACGCGTGTCCAGCCCCGGGTCATGATCCGTTGCGTGGCAATCGGCTGATCCGGCACCGCATACAGCGTGGCCATCACCGCTTGCGGCGGGTATGAGCCCGGGTCGTTGCGGATCGCTTCGTCCACCAGCGGCGTCGCGGCTTCGTTGGCGTTGCTGTAGCCGATGCTGTTGGTGACTTCGGCGATGATGTCCGGGCGCATCAGGAAGTTCATGAACAGGTAGGCGTTCTCGACGTTGGCGGCATCGCGCGGGATGGCGACCATGTCATAGAAACTGCCGGCGCCTTCCTTGGGAATGCTGTAGTCGATCTCGACCTTGTTGCCCGATTCGACCGCGCGAGCCTTGGCCTGCAACACGTCACCCGAATAGCCGACCGCTACGCAGATGTTGCCGTTGGCCAGATCGGAGATGTACTTGGACGAATGGAAGTACGCCACCGACGGCCGGATCTTCATGAACAGCGCTTCGGCTTCGGCGATGTGCTTCACGTCCTTGTCGTTCACCGGATAGCCCAGGTAGTGCAGGGCGGCCGGGAGCATTTCGGTCGGCGAATCGAGGAAGCTGATGCCACAGGCCTTCAGCTTCTCGGCGTTTTCCGGTTTGAACAGCAGGTCCCAGGAGTTGGTCGGCGCATTCTTGCCGAGCACTTCCTTGACCTTGTCCGGGTTGAAGCCGATGCCGATCGAGCCCCACATGTACGGGAACGCGTGGGCGTTTTCCGGATCACTGGCGGAGGCGTTTTTCAGCAGCACCGGGTTGAGGTTTTTCCAGTTTGGCAGCTTCGATTTGTCCAGAGTCTGATAGACCCCGGCCTTGATCTGCTTGGCCAGGAAACTGTTGGACGGCACCACGATGTCGTAGCCGGATTTACCCGCGAGCAGACGTGCCTCGAGGGTTTCATTGCTGTCGAACACATCGTAGGTCACGCGGATGCCGGTCTCGTCCTCGAACTTCTTGACGTTGTCCGGAGCGATGTAATCCGACCAGTTGTAAACGCGCAGCACCTTGTCGTTGGCCTGGGCGCCCGTGGCGATTGCGCCCAATAAGGACAGTGTCAGCAGAGTCCTGCCAAACATTTTCATCGGTGAAACTCCATTCTTTTTATTCAAAAGCTTTTAAGCCAAAGCGCAAAGCCGTAAAACGCGACGGCCCTAGGCCGTCGCTGCCACTCGTTGAGGTTGCGGTTGCTGCCACGATTCGTTGGCGGTCTGATCCATCGCTTCCTGAATCGCACGCTTGCGGTTGGCTTCTGCCTTGCGGCCGAAGTACCAGACCAGGAAGGTCACCAGCGACACCGCCAGCAGAATCAGGCTGGCCACGGCGTTGATCTCGGGCTTCACACCCAGACGCACGGCCGAGAACACTTCCATCGGCAGGGTCGTCGAACCCGGGCCCGACACGAAGCTCGCCAGCACCAGATCGTCCAGCGACAGCGCGAACGACATCATGCCGCCCGCCGCCAGCGACGGCGCGATCATCGGGATGGTGATCAGGAAAAACACCTTGAACGGTTTCGCGCCCAGATCCATCGCCGCTTCTTCGATCGACAGGTCCAGCTCGCGCAAGCGGGCGGAGACTACCACCGCCACATAAGCGGCACAAAACGTGGTGTGGGCGATCCAGATGGTGACGATGCCACGCTCCTGCGGCCAGCCGATCAGTTGCGCCATCGCCACGAACAGCAGCAACAGCGACAGACCGGTAATCACCTCAGGCATCACCAGCGGCGCGGTGACCAGACCACCGAACAGCGTGCGACCCTTGAAGCGGGTGATACGAGTCAGCACGAAGGCGGCGAGGGTGCCCAGCGCTACGGCGGCAATCGCGGTGTAGCAAGCGATTTCCAGCGAGCGCACCACCGAGCCCATCAGTTGGGTGTTGTCGAGCAGGCCGACGTACCACTTCACCGACCAGCCGCCCCAGACCGTCACCAGTTTCGAGGCGTTGAACGAGTAGATCACCAGAATCAGCATCGGCAGATAAATGAACGTCAGGCCGAAGATCAACATGAACTTTGCAAAACCGAAGCGTTTCATCCCCGTGCCTCCATCTCTTTGGCCTGGCTGCGGTTGAACAGCAGAATCGGCACAATCAGGATCAACAGCATCACCACCGCCAGCGCGGACGCCACCGGCCAGTCGCGGTTATTGAAGAACTCTTGCCATAGCACGCGACCGATCATCAGGGTCTCCGGGCCGCCCAGCAGTTCCGGAATCACGAACTCGCCCACCACCGGAATGAACACCAGCATGCAGCCGGCGATGATGCCGTTCTTGGCCAGCGGCACAGTGATTTTCCAGAAGTTGTTGAAGTTGCTCGAACCCAGATCCTGCGCGGCTTCCAGCAGGCTGCCGTCGTGCTTCACCAGGTTGGCGTAGAGCGGCAGCACCATGAAAGGCAGGTAGGCGTAAACCACGCCGATATACACGGCCGTGTTGGTGTTGAGGATCTCGATCGGGTGATCGGTGAGCCCGGTCCACATCAAAAATGCGTTGAGCAAACCGTTGTTGCTGAGGATGCCCATCCATGCATAGACGCGGATCAGGATCGCAGTCCAGGTCGGCATCATGATCAACAGCAGCAGGACGTTTTGCGTTTCCTTGCCGGTCTTGGTGATCGCGTAGGCCATCGGGAAACCGATCACCAGACACATCAGCGTACTGAGCAGCGCCACCTTCAGCGAACCGAGGTAAGCCGACAGGTACAGCTCGTCTTCGCCGAGCAGGGTGTAGTTGCCGATGTTCAGGAACAGCTGGAATTTCTGTTCGGCGTAGGTGTAGATCTCCGAGTACGGCGGGATCGACAGCGCGGCTTCCGAGAAGCTGATCTTCATCACCAGAAAGAACGGCAGCATGAAGAACAGGAACAGCCAGATGAACGGGATGCCGATGACGAACTTTCGCCCGCTGGGCACCAGGCGCAGGAATTGCTGATTGAAGGTTCTCATGAGCGCAGTACCACGCCGCTGTCGTCTTCCCACCAGACGTAGACCTTGTCGTCCCAGGTCGGACGCGCGCCACGACGTTCGGCGTTGGCCATGAACGACTGGACGATCTTGCCGCTCGGCAGCTCGACGTAAAACACCGAGTGGCCGCCGAGGTAGGCGATGTCATGCACCTTGCCTTCGGACCAGTTGTAGCGGGTCTCCGGCTTGATCGTGCTGACGAGCATTTTTTCCGGGCGGATCGCGTAGGTGATCGACTTGTCCTGCACCGAAGTGCTGACGCCATGACCGACGTAGATCTTTTGCTGCAAGTCCGGGCTGTGAATGATCGCGTGACCTTCAAGGTCCTCGACCACGGTGCCGTCGAAGGCGTTCACGTTGCCGATGAATTCGCAGACCATGCGGCTGACCGGCGCTTCATAGATGTCGACCGGGCTGCCGATCTGGGCGATCCAGCCCAGGTGCATGATCGCGATGCGCTCAGCCATGGTCATGGCCTCTTCCTGGTCGTGGGTCACCATCACGCAGGTCACGCCGACGCGCTCGATGATCTCAACCAGTTCTAGCTGCATCTGCGAACGCAGTTTTTTATCCAGTGCGCCCATCGGTTCGTCGAGCAGCAACAGCTTCGGACGCTTGGCCAGGGAGCGGGCGAGGGCCACGCGCTGACGCTGGCCGCCGGACAGTTGATGCGGGCGGCGCTTGGCGTATTGGGTCATGTGGACGAGGCGCAGCATTTCTTCGACGCGGGCATCGATTTCGCTGGCCGGCAAACGGTCCTGCTTGAGGCCGAAGGCGATGTTCTGCGCCACGGTCATGTGCGGGAACAGGGCGTAGGACTGGAACATCATGTTGATCGGCCGCTCGTACGGCGGCATGTCGGTGATGTCGACACCGTCGAGCAGAATGCGTCCTTCAGTCGGCCGTTCGAAACCGGCGAGCATGCGCAGCAAGGTCGATTTGCCCGAGCCGGAGCCGCCGAGCAGGGCGAAGATTTCGCCCTGATGGATCTCCAGGGACACATCGTCCACCGCAGTGGTTTCGTCGAACTTCTTGGTAACTCGATCGACCTTCACCAGAACCTTTTTCGGTTGCTGATGACCTTCAAGAGCCTTCCTGTAAGTGCTGGAGGCGTTTGCCATGTGAAACTCCCAACAGGTTTCAGTCGCCGGGCCAACGCGGCCTGGCTTAAGAGTGGATTGCAGACCCGCACCGTGCGGGTTGTTCGGCGCCGCCGTCCTGGCTGCCGGGTGGTGCTTTTTGTTTTCGCGGTGTGTTGCTGATCGCGGATGACGGATGCGCAAAAGCGCAGCCGCCGACCCCGCGGGGGCAGTAAATGGTTTTGCAATCGTTGGGTGGCGTCAGCGCTGGTTGCGTCGCGCCGCACGCTGGCGGCAAGCCTCGCCGAATGCCTGGAAAATCCGCAGGTAGTTCGGGTTGTCCAGCACCTGCCATTCCGGGTGCCATTGCACGCCGAGGGCGAAGGTCGGGCTGTGTTCTACCGAGACCGCCTCGATCAGGCCATCCGGTGCCACGGCTTCGGCGCGCAGGCCGGGAGCGAGGCGGTCGATGCCCTGACTGTGAATCGAGTTGACCTGGAATTCACCTGGCAGCTCCAGCGCTTCGAACACGCCACCGGGCAGCACCGTCACGGCATGGGCCGGGGCGTATTGCACGGCGACATCCGGGCTGTCGGCTTCGCGGTGATCGAGCATGCCCGGCAGCTCATGCACCTTCTGGTGCAGGCTGCCGCCGAACGCCACGTTCATTTCCTGGAAACCCCGGCAGATGCCGAGTACCGGAACGCCCGCCGCGATGGCTGCACGCAATAAAGGAAGGGTAGTGGCATCCCGCGCCGGATCATGATCCGTGCCGGGAGCGCTGTCCGGGCCCTGATAGTGGAAGGGTTCCACGTTGGATGGGGAGCCGGTCAGCAACAGACCGTCGAGCTGACCCAGCAGGTCTTCGATTTCAGTCAGTTTGCCAAGGGAAGGAATGACGACGGGCAACCCCAGCGCCGCAACGCTGACAGCGCGAACGTACTTGTCGCCGCTGATGTGATAGGGGTGCAGGCCAATCTGTTTGACGCACGCAGTAACGCCGATCAATGGCTTGAATGCCATTTTTATTCACCTCGAAGTTTGACACTTGAACGAGCTTTTCCGGAGCTTAGCCTCGTTGATTTTAATTAACAACTCCCATGTAAAAAATTCTAAACGCCGTTCATCAAATCTTCATCAAGAACGGGGCTCTGGCGCCTGCTTTGGCACGAGAGTGTTAAAAAAAGCCCAAAAAATAAACGCTGAGCGGCCCTGTGTTCGCTATTGACTTCACTTTGCCGTTCGGGTTGACTGGCTCGGCGAAACAGCAGTGAACATAATAATTAACAGCTAAATAGGTGCATCATGTCGGTCCCTCTGCGTGCCGTTCAACTCAACGAAGCAAACGCATTCCTTAAGAAACATCCTGAGGTTTTGTACGTCGACCTTCTGATTGCAGACATGAACGGTGTGGTGCGCGGCAAGCGCATCGAGCGCACCAGTCTTCACAAGGTTTACGAGAAAGGCATCAACCTGCCGGCCTCGCTCTTTGCCCTCGACATCAACGGCTCCACGGTGGAAAGCACCGGTCTGGGCCTGGACATCGGCGACGCCGACCGTATCTGCTACCCGATCCCCGGCACCCTGAGCATCGAGCCTTGGCAGAAGCGTCCGACGGCGCAACTGCTGATGACCATGCACGAGCTGGAAGGCGAGCCGTTCTTCGCCGACCCGCGTGAAGTACTGGCCAACGTGGTGCGCAAGTTCGACGCACTGGGCCTGACCATCTGCGCCGCGTTCGAACTCGAGTTCTACCTGATCGACCAGGACAACGTGAACGGCCGTCCGCAATCGCCGCGCTCGCCAGTCTCCGGCAAGCGTCCGGTGTCGACTCAGGTTTATCTGATCGACGACCTCGACGAGTACGTCGACTGCCTGCAAGACATCCTCGAAGGCGCGAAAGAGCAGGGCATTCCTGCCGACGCCATCGTCAAGGAAAGCGCCCCTGCGCAGTTCGAAGTCAACCTGCACCACGTCTCCGACCCGATCAAGGCGTGCGACTACGCCGTCCTGCTCAAGCGTCTGGTGAAGAACATCGCCTACGACCACGAGATGGACACCACCTTCATGGCCAAGCCATATCCGGGCCAGGCGGGCAACGGTCTGCACGTGCACATTTCGATCCTGGACAAAGAAGGCAACAACATCTTCGCCAGCGAGGATCCCGAGCAGAACGCCGCGCTACGCCACGCGATCGGCGGTGTGCTGGAGACCCTGCCTGCGCAAATGGCTTTCCTGTGCCCGAACGTCAACTCGTACCGCCGCTTCGGCGCACAGTTCTACGTGCCGAACTCGCCGAGCTGGGGCATCGACAACCGCACCGTGGCCGTCCGTGTGCCGACCGGTTCGCCGGATGCCGTGCGCATCGAGCATCGCGTAGCCGGTGCCGACGCCAACCCGTACCTGCTGATGGCTTCCGTGCTGGCCGGTATCCACCACGGCCTGACCAACGAAATCGAACCGGGCGCCCCGGTCGAAGGCAACAGCTACGAGCAGAACGAACAGAGCCTGCCGAACAACCTGCGCGACGCCCTGCGTGAGCTGGACGACAGCGAAGTCATGGCCCGCTACATCGATCCGATGTACATCGACGTATTTGTCGCGTGCAAGGAAAGCGAGCTGGCCGAGTTCGAGAACTCGATCTCTGACCTTGAGTACAACTGGTATCTGCATACGGTGTGAGGTCCTCAAAAGCCCCTCACCCTAACCCTCTCCCGGAGGGAGAGGGGACTGACCGAGTTGTCTTGAGATATTCAGCGACCTGACCGATCCAGTCGATTATGGATTCGGTAGAGATTTTTCAGGTCGGCGGAGCTCTCCAGCATCCCCCGGTCGGTCCCCTCTCCCCCCGGGAGAGGGCTAGGGTGAGGGCAGCCATCTCAAGTCGAACACACACACCAGACACCCCCAAATTCCCCCGCGTCGAGCCACCACCATGACAACGACCCGCAACGACTGGGAACAACGCTTCCAGTCCCTGACCCTCGAATCCCGTGCCTTCATCAACGGCGAATACCGCCCGGCCATCAGCGGCGAGACCTTCGAATGCCTGAGCCCCGTCGACGGCCGTTTCCTGGCCTCCGTCGCCAGCACCGATGAAGCCGACGCCAACCTCGCCGTCGAGGCCGCGCGCCAATCCTTCAACTCCGGCGTGTGGGCCAACAAGCCCCCGACCGAGCGCAAGCGCATCCTGATTCGCTTCGCCGATCTGATCCTGCAACACCAGGAAGAACTGGCGCTGCTCGAAACCCTCGACATGGGCAAACCGATCAGCGACTCGATGAGCATCGACATCCCGGCGACCGCCAACGCGATCCGCTGGAGCGCCGAGGCGATCGACAAGATCTACGACGAAGTCGCCGCCACCCCACACGATCAACTGGGTCTGGTCACTCGCGAGCCAGCGGGCGTAGTCGCAGCCATCGTGCCGTGGAACTTCCCGCTGATCATGGCCAGCTGGAAATTCGCCCCGGCGCTGGCGGCAGGTAACTCGTTCATCCTCAAGCCTTCGGAAAAATCGCCGCTGACCGCGATCCGCATCGCGCAACTGGCGCTGGACGCGGGCATTCCGAAAGGCGTGTTCAACGTCTTGCCAGGCTTCGGTCACACCGTCGGCAAGGCGCTGGCGCTGCACATGGACGTCGACGTGCTGGCCTTCACCGGCTCCACGGCGATTGCCAAGCAACTGATGATTTATGCCGGCCAAAGCAACATGAAACGCGTCTGGCTCGAAGCTGGGGGCAAGAGCCCGAACGTGGTGTTTGCCGACGCACCGGACTTGCGCGCGGCAGCACAAGCGGCGGCCGGCGCCATTGCGTTCAACCAGGGCGAAGTCTGCACCGCCGGCTCGCGCCTGCTGGTGGAGCGTTCAATCCGCGAGCAATTCATCCCGCTGCTGGTGGAAGCGCTGCAAGCGTGGAAACCGGGCCACGCCCTCGATCCGGCGACCACCGTCGGCGCCGTGGTCGATCAGCGTCAACTGGACAACGTGCTGCGCTACATCAGCATCGGCCGGGAGCAGGGTGCCGAGCTGATCGCCGGCGGTCAGCGCACCCTCGAAGAAACCGGCGGCACCTACATCGAGCCGACGATTTTTGACGGCGTGACCAACGCCATGACCATCGCCAAGGAAGAAATCTTCGGCCCGGTGCTGTCGCTGATCACCTTCGACACCGTCGAGGAAGCGCTGCACATCGCCAACGACAGCATCTTCGGCCTGGCCGCCGGGGTCTGGACCAGCAACCTGAGCAAGGCCCACACCTTCGCCCGTGGCCTGCGCGCCGGCAGCGTGTGGGTCAACCAGTACGACGGCGGCGACATGACCGCGCCGTTCGGTGGCTTCAAACAGTCGGGCAACGGTCGCGACAAATCGCTGCACGCGTTCGACAAGTACACCGAGCTGAAAGCGACCTGGATCAAGCTCTGACTCTTTTACAGCGGTGGTCGCCTGCAACCGGTGACCCTCGGAGAATAAAAAAATGAAACAACAACACGTGAACAGCTACTACGCCGCCACCCGCAACGAAGTGATCGATTTCCCGATCCTCGAAGAGTCGGTGGAGTGCGATGTCTGCATCATCGGCGCCGGCTACACCGGCCTGTCCTCGGCGCTGTTCCTGAGCGAAGCCGGCTACAAGGTGACGGTGCTGGAAGCGGCGAAAGTCGGCTACGGCGCCAGCGGTCGCAACGGTGGCCAACTGGTCAACTCCTACAGCCGTGACGTCGACGTGATCGAAGAGCGCTACGGCGACAAGACTGCCGAAATCCTCGGCAGCATGATTTTCGAAGGCGCCGACATCATCCGTTCGCGCATCAAGGAATACGACATCAAATGCGACTACCGCCCGGGCGGCATTTTCGCAGCGATGAACAAGAAACAACTGAACGGCCTGGCCGAACAAAAACGTAGCTGGGAACGTTACGGCAATAAAAACCTGAAGATGCTCGACGCTGCGGACATCCGCCGCGAAGTCGGCTCCGACGCCTACGTCGGCGGTCTGCTGGATATGCAGGGCGGTCACATCCACCCGCTGAACCTGGCCCTCGGCGAAGCCGCGGCCATCGTGCGTCTGGGCGGCAAGATCTACGAGCAGTCCGCTGCCGTCGAAATCAAATACGGCGAGCCCAACGTCGTACGCACTGCCAAAGGCCAGGTCCGCGCCAAGTACCTGCTGATCGCCGGCAACGCCTACCTGCCGCAAGGCCTCGACAACCGCGTGACCGCCAAGAGCATGCCGTGCGGCTCGCAGATCTGCGTCACCGAACCGTTGACCGAAAAACAGGCCCGCAGCCTGATCACCAACAACTACTGCGTCGAAGACTGCAACTACCTGCTCGACTACTACCGCCTCACCGCCGACAACCGTCTGCTCTACGGCGGCGGCGTGGTCTACGGCGCCCGTGAACCGGACGACATCGAAACCCTGATCCGCCCGAAGATCCTCAAGACCTTCCCGCAGCTCAAGGACGTGAAAATCGATTACCGCTGGACCGGCAACTTCCTGCTGACCATGTCACGCATGCCGCAATTCGGCCGCATCGAGAAAAACGCCTACTACATGCAGGGCTACAGCGGCCACGGCGTCACCTGCTCGCACCTGGCCGGCAAACTGATCTCGGAAATGATCCGTGGCGACGCCGAACGCTTCGACGCCTTCGCCTCCCTGCCACACATGCCGATGCTCGGCGGCCGCACCTTCTCCGCGCCCCTGACCGCCCTCGGCGCCGTGTACTACTCGCTGCGCGACCGTTTCGGCATCTGATTAACCTCGCCGGCGGCGCCCCCAAAAAGGGCGTCGCCGGCTTTTTCATGTGCCGTCCATCGAACCTGCTGAGCAACACCAGCAAACGTGATTTAATAGCCGCCTTTCACGGTTCCGGGACACGGGAGCAACGTGATCCGCGCGACCTGCGCGGCACCCGCCACCCACCCCCATTACCCTTAAGTCGTTCTCACATAAGGCTGTCATGGATACGGGTTCTCGACTCAAACTAGTACGCGAAAGCTACAAACTCTCCCAGCGCGAGCTGGCCCGGCGTAGCGGCGTGACCAATGCCACCATCTCCCTGATCGAACAGAATCGTGTCAGTCCTTCCGTCAGCTCACTGAAAAAGCTGCTCGAAGGCATCCCGATGTCCCTGGCCGACTTCTTCACCTTCGACCAGCCCCCCCGCGAACACCAATACGTCTTCCGCGCCAACGAACAACCCGACCTCGGCCGCCACGGCTTGCGCCTGCTGCTGATCGGCGCCTCGGTCCCAAGCCGCCAGATGCGCTTGCTGCGCGAGCAATACGCCCCGGGCGCGAGTTCGGGGGAAGAGCCGATTGTTCACGCGGAAGGTGAGGAATGCGGGTTGGTGACCCGTGGCACGGTCGAGTTGACGGTGGATGGGCAGGTGAGCGTGTTGAGTGCGGGGGATGGGTATTATTTTCCGACGACGCTGCCGCATAAGTTCCGGAATATCGGGGCGGATGAGGCTGAGATTATTAGTGCGAATACGCCGGCGAATTTTTGAGAAAAACGCCGTTTTCCTCGCATGAACCGCAAACTGAAAACCGCAGAGATGCGGTTTTTTTACGACTGAAATTCTGTTCCCTCTCTCGTTTTTGAATGCTTAAAGTGATGTTTATGTGCCATCATATGGATCCAAAAAATGGAGGTGGCTCATGGCAGAAAAAAAAGACGATAATTTAGGTGGAGCCGTTGCCGCAGGCGTTAGCGCTGCAACAGGAGCAGGCCTCGGTGCAGCCTACGGTGTAACCGCTATCGGAGTAGCCGCAGCTGAAACGGCCGCAGCGGCTGCTCTTGCGACTGCTGGATCGGCTGCAGCAACTACTGCAACGTTGGCTGCAGCGGGTGGTGGTAGCTTGGCGGTGGGTGGAACTGGGATGGTTGGTGGGGTAACGGCGATTGCGGGAAGTGCTGCTGGCGCTGCCGTCTTGCCTATTGTCGGATGCGCTGTTGCCGGAGCTGCGGTGTTAGGGTTGGTTGGCTGGGGGGCTTATAAAGTTGGTCGTAAGTTTCTTGATGATTGAACAAAATTAGTCGCAAAATATTTAAAAAATTTGTTTTTTCGATGATTCATTGCGCTCGGTAATTCGATTGTATAGATCGTAGCGAGCCAAGCTTTTTGGTCTCAACAGATAAGGATGTTGCAGATGTGGTTTTTTAAAAAGGAAGGTCGTGCTACATATCTAGAGTTTTTGAGGAATTTAACTCCGCAGATTCTTCTATTCGCCGCCATCATGATTATTGGCGAAAAAATGATGAGGCAACCTCCTGAGTCTTGTGCGTGGTATGGCATTGGGGTCTTTGTGCTAGTGCTGTTCGCAATTATGTGGATTCTTGCATTCGCTGCCAATGGATCTCTTTTATATGACAAGGCATTGGCCAGTCGCTCTGACATTGAAGAGCATAAGAGCATGCTGAAAGAGGGTGGGCTCAAGGGTGGTAAGTTGGCATGGGCGTCCTTTAAATATACTGCTGGTAATCATCGGCTTTTGGTTGCTGAAGTCGTGATCATCATTTTTGTGATCTATGGTAGTACAATTTTGGCGATGATGTCCGGTGTTATAACTGCACTTGGATTTCTCAAAAATGTAAAATAAAAAGTAGCTTAAAAGTGGCAGATTTATTTGTGCAAGTCCGTCACCTTCAATTTTCCTAGCCAAAAACACCAAGTTTCCGTTGCTCTATAACTCGAAACGCGTCACTCACGTCCTGAATTATAGTTCTGGCGATGATGGTGACTGTGTTGATGTCATGTTCCATGAAAAGGTGACAGATTTATTTATGTGGCAGAATGCCGAAGAGCTGAAACAACGTGTTGCCGGTTTCCAGAATGAATACTTCTCCGCCTGCCTGGCCCGTGCGACACTATAGTTTTTTATTATTTTCTATCGATTGCGGTGGTGCAGTAGATGTTTTCTTGTGAGCAGTACTCAACATTGACGGAAGTTAAATCCGTCTTTCTAGTTGTAGGTGGTTTGACGACAGTGGCTTACGTAATTTATTTAGGCGCTATAGTAGTTCTGAAGGCGCTGGGACGTGATCTAAATCGTCTTGTAAGTAATGGGTTTTTTGTGTCTCTGGTGAATTTGGCCGCTCGTCGATGCATTTGGTTCGCTGTTTGCGTATCTGTTGGAATGGCTATCTGTGGTTGGATGATATTGGCACTGGATTACCTTTTATCATTGAGATTCGGCCCCTTTGAAGAATGTACAACAGTGTACTTTCTCTATGGGTGGAAAATGTGCCTCACTGGAATGATGCTTGGATTTTTGCTTTATTTTGCGACAAAAGCTCAGCGTTTCCACATTCCGCTTGGTAAATTCACATCGCTGACCATCAGTACCCCTCGAGAATATCACCTGCATCTAAATGGCAAGATTGAGCCGGTGTCAATGGCATACGTTTATGCGCGAAATTCCATTAATAAACTTATAAAAGAACACTCTGGATTCGTGTTGGTCATGGAATCTTGGCTTTTGGCCCAAGATGCTATTCCGCCAATAGGAGTAGAGGCAGTCAAGGGAACGTACTCTTTTGTTGTTTCGTGGCGTAGTCGAAGCGGGGGGAAGTTTGTTAGAGGTTTTTTGCTGGTCTGTAGACTTGTTGCAATGTTTGTCTTGGCTCCAGTGATATATAAAAAATATCGTGATCTTCGGCTGAGTCCGATGACTCCATCGAGGGGTATGCAGTTGCTGTTGATGAAGTATTCTTCCCTTAATGTCAGTTGGAGTTATAAAATGACACCATTTTTTCAGCTCTTGGTTTTAACTGCTCTGTACCCGGAAAGAATGGAAGCGGCAACAGGGTGTAGCGGAGTAATAGTTATAGAGATTTAAGCTAGAATTGCTTTTTTTTTGGGAATTAAGAAGGTGACAGATTTTCTTGTGTAAGCCCGCCATCTTCCAGTGCTCTAACCAAGGAAAACGAAAGAAAAGGTGACAAAGAAAAGATGACAGATTTAATTATGTGAACCTGTCACCTTCAAATTTTCTAGCCAGGAACATCGAATCCTCGTTGCTCTATAACTCGAAATATATCACTCACGTCTTGCACCATGATCCTGGCAATGGTGGTCACAGTGTAGATGTCGTGTTCTGCATGGTCGGGGAGGCGGATGCAGGCCATCAGATCCAGGTATTTGAGAACGGCGTTAAGGCGCTCACTGGCACAAGCATGGAGGTCCCGCAGTGGGGCGTCAGCGTCGATGAGCAGGACGGGTCGATCGGTAGCGGGGTGGGACATGTTCGCGCAGTGGCGCATCAGTTTCTGTGTCGTCATGGTGTTAATCCTTTGTTGAGAAGAATTGCCACCGTTCTGCTGCGAAACAAAATGGGTGGCAGCTATGCGCGGGTTCGCAGACCGGAGGATTAACACCAAGACCCGGCAGACCCGAAAGTCTCCCACGCACAACCGCCGTAAAATTTGCGCAGCCGGGAGTCGGCCGTGCCAGACGGAACAGGTGTCAATCTTAAGGGCTGCGAAACCCTATCGCCAAATTCCTTCAGCGACAGACCCACTCTAGGTACCGATTCCCACCGTCGCAATCAGACTGTAGGACGTGAAATCACCACGTGTGGCCAGCGATTTTGCTCCCGGTTGGCGGCGCAATCGGCGTAAATCAATGGCTGCAGCGTGTCAGGGAAAAATGACTTGCCATGTTTCGGCCCACTTCGCAGCCCCATAAGAACCAGCTCCCTCACGACGCGAAGTGATTTCCTACGGCGTTTTCAGATCAAAAAATTCATCACACATCCCCGCCCCGGAACTTTCCTCAAAACCGATGTCAATTTGATGGCGTGTCGCGACGCTCATTCATCGGCTCAAGCAGTGCCAGGCTGGTTCCTGGTCAACCATGGAAGTGTGTGATGAGACTATTACTCGCAATGTTGTTGATGTTCAGCGGCTACAGCTTTGCCAGTTGCGGAAACATTGATGACCACGATCAGCGTGCCTATTGCAATGCAAGGGAGAGCGGCAGCAGTTGCGGCAACATCGATAATCACGACCTGCGGGCGGCGTGTAACGCGGAGCAGGGCGGCAGTTCCTGCGGCAACATTGACGACCATGACCAGCGCGCCTATTGCAATGCCAAAAAGAGCGGCAGCAGTTGCGGCAACATCGATGATCATGACCTGCGTGCGCGGTGCAACGCGGAGCAGGGTGGCAGTTCCTGCGGCAACATCGATGACCACGACCAGCGTGCCTACTGCAATGCCACCACGGGCGGCAGCAGTTGCGGGAATATCGACAATCATGATTTGCGTACGCGGTGTGAGGCCATGAAGCGCTGATCTGGTTTTGATTGCGTCACCCAGTGCCGGCTGTTTTCCGGCAAGCCCAAGGAAGTGTGAGATGAAACTGATTCTTGCGATGTTGTTGCTGTTCAGCGGTTACGTTTCCGCCAGTTGCTCCAGCATCAGTGATCACGACAAACGCAGTTATTGCCAGGCCAGGGAGGAAGGCAGCAGCTGTTCTTCCATCGGCGACCACGATTTGCGTTCGGCCTGCGAAGCTGAGAAAGGCAGTTCGTGCTCAAGCATTGGCGATCATGACCAACGCGCTTATTGCGAAGCCAAAAAGGGCAGCAGTTGTTCCTCCATTGGCGATCACGACCTGCGCGCGGCCTGTGAAGCGGAGAAGGGCAGTTCATGTTCAAGCATTGGTGATCATGACCAGCGGGCGTTTTGTGAAGCGAAGAAGGGCAGTAGTTGTTCGTCAATTGGCGATCATGATCTGCGCAGTCAGTGTGAGGCCATGAAACGCTGAATCCACCCGCCATCTAGAACCAAAAGGGACACCCATCGGTGTCCCTTTTTCATGCGCGCTTGAACGCCGTTATTTCGCCTTCCAATGCCCACCCCCGTTCTCGCAATCAATCCGCGCCTGCGCCAGATGCTCCACGTCGTAGTAATAGGTGGTCACTTGCGCGCTGTCCGGAATGTTCAGGGCCTTGGCGTTTTTGTCCTTGCTGGTGGAGTGCGGGTTGGCCAGTGATTCCTGAGTGAGGGTGGCGATACACGAGGCCTGATAGTGGTCGGCGCAGTGTTCGACCTTGGTTTTGCTGCTGTTGAGCATGTCCTTGCTTTCGTTGCTGCATGACCAGTCGACGGCGTTGACCGGCATGCCTTCGTATTCGTAGCAGCTGTGCGTCTCGACGGCGGGCACCGAGGGGCTGGAGGAGCGGGTCTTGACGTCGCAGCCCTCGGCCATGACGCAGGAGGGGATGAAGCTGAAGGTGGCGATCAGGAGCAACAGTCGGATGTTCATCGCGGAACTCTCCCATGGCCCCGTGTTTGATCGTGAGCGGGGCGCTTATGGTTTCGAGATTGGGCGGGCTCGGGAGGTTCCATCAGGATTTTGATTTGCGCCGGGCGCACAGAGTGAGAAACAATCGGACACACCTAGCACCCAAGGATTGGAACAGTGCACATGATTCAAATCGGCAGCCGCAACAACGCCCCCACGCCGCAGCACAAAACCCAGGACATCTACATCTTCAGCATCGACCTGTCCCGCCCGGCAACCCCGTTCTGCTTCGAGCAATCGATTGGCGGCGGGCATGTCGAGCAGGGTGGTGCGCGGTGGTTGGCGCTGGATGAGCTGGATGGCTGGCCCGGCGAATGGCGTGAGCATCTGAAGAAGGCCGGATGCGCCTGGGTGGTCGAGTTGCTGGATGCTCATCCGAGGAAGAGTCAGGCTGATCTGGTCTCGCTGATTCTCCAGCGCTACGCCGAGCCGGCGCAGCCAGCCGGGCGATTGCAGGCGATCGGGCGCTGGTTCAAGCGCCACTTCTATATTGGCGGCCGGTACGGCGTCTGACCCGAGGAAACCCTATGACTCAGACACTGGAACGCGCCATCGCGATTGCCGCCACGGCCCACGCGGGGCAGTTGGACAAGGGCGGCGCGCCGTACATTTTGCATCCGCTTAAAGTCATGCTGCGCATGAACAGCCTGGAAGAGCGCATCGTTGCGGTGCTGCACGATGTGGTCGAGGACTGCGGCATCAGCCTGGAGGATTTGCGCAAGGAAGGCTTCAGCGAATCCGTTTTGTCCGCCATCGAATCGGTGACCAAAGTGCCCGGCGAATCCTACGAAGACTTCGTCGAGCGGGCGGCGCAGAACCCGATCGGGCGGGTGGTGAAACTGGCGGATCTGGAAGAAAACAGCGACCTGTCGCGGATTGCCTCGCCGAGCTGGGAGGATCTGGAGCGGATCGAAAAATATCGGCGGGCGATTGGACGGCTGCGCGCCTGACCTAACTGAAAAGCACCTTGAATAGCCAGGAAGGCGACCATGAAATCCATTCTGTGTTTGGCGATTGCTGCCGGCTTCGGCGCACTGTTGCAATTCGAAGGCGTGCCCCACGGTTTGCTGTTGGGCTCGATCCTTGTCACCGCGCTTGTAGTCACCAGATTCGGCATCGTGCCGGCAACGCCTTATGGCCTGGGCTACATTCAGGTCACGCTGGGCATCGCTACCGGGTTGATGTTTGAAGCGTGGGACAGTGCGACCGTCTCGACGATGTTGCCGAGCCTCGGCGTGTTGCTGTTGTGCCTGGCAGTGCAAGTGGCGCTGGCCGCGTGGTGGCTGTCGCGCGGTGCGGGGTGGAATCGCACGGATGCCTTGCTGGCGGTGTATCCGGGGGCGCTGGCGGCGGTGTTCGATTTGCTGGAATCGCATCAGGCGTCGAGCAAGGTGATCATCGTGCACTTGATGCGCCTGCTGCTGATCACGGTGCTGGTGAGTTTGCTGATTCCCGGAATGGCGCCGGTTGCCGTGACCGAAGTTGATCCCCTGTCCACGGGCATGGCGCTGACCGTGCTGTCGGTGATCGGTTTGAGCGTCGTGGTCGGGCGTTTGCTGCTGGCCGTTGGCGTGCCGGCGCCGTTCATGCTGACAGCAATCATCATCACCGCTGTGTTCGTGAAATCAGGATGGCTGCAGGGCTTTCACATGCCGGACTGGAGTTTGAATCTGGCGGCGCTGATTCTCGGAGTACGGATCGGCTCGCGATTCCAGGGATTGGGCCTCGCGGAACTGGGACGTCATGGTCGCACGGCATTGGTGTCGGTGGGTTTGATGATTTTGGTCGCGGCGATTTTTGCATTGGCAGCGGCACGGTTGCTGGGCAGCGATGCGTTGTCGCTGTGGCTCGCCTACATGCCGGGGGCAATCGAAACCATCGCGATTGTCGCGTTCGCCGGCGGGCTGAATGTGGTGTTTATCCTCACTCACCATCTGGCGCGAATGGTGGTGTTGCACTTTGCACCGGCGTTGCTGGTACAGGTTCGGCGGGTGCGGGAGGGCGTCTGACCGGGACTTCGATAGCCACCTTCAGGGTTCAACATCCGTCGGCATACATCAGCGCTAACTGTTCAATCCACTCGGTAGGGGCTTGAAATCTTGCAAAGTACGCTTGTTTCTCAACGTCACCGAGTCGGATGAAATACGGAAGAAAGTAGTTGTCGTTATAGAAACCCTGCGTGCCCTGCATATTGCCGCCCCACCACGACGCGGGGTAACCGTCGAAGGCAATCCAGGGCGGAGGCACGCAAAAGGTCTGATTTCCAAGGCTACTCAGAAACTCGACGCTGTTGGTCAAGATACGAATGTTCAGCGCGTTGAACTCGGTGGTGGAGGGGAAGTAAATCAACAGCTCCTGTTTCGTGACATCTTCGTATTCAAAAACGGTCAGGTCTTTGAATCTGCGCTCGTCGATCTTTTGGAAATGTGATTCCACCAGTCGCTGAAACTTGCAAAGGTCATCGGCGACCATCAGAAGGGAGATGTAATAAGCATTGATCCCGGACGCTGCTACAGATACCACCGCCGATAGTTTCGGCAGGCTGGCGCTTGGTAACGGTGAGGCGAATCGGGTCTTGAGTGCTTGCTCGCTGTAACTGGCAAAAAGCTTTCGGCTCGCGGGTTTCACGAAAGCCATGATTCGGCTGAGTAGATTCATCGGGATGGGGGACACAAAGATATTGGCGTGCCGGGATGGTACCCAACAAGCGGGGTGTGAACCATTGATGCGTTCGCCCGGAGTTGTGAACCCCCGTGAACTACACTCCCAGATTACCCCGCCCCACAGGCAACCCCGCCGCGTCGGAGGTCATCATGTTCCGCCATTCACTTTTCATCGCAGCGTGCCTGTGCGCCACACAGGCCAGCGCTGAATCTGTCGTCCCGCTCAAGGGCCAGACCTCTCAACAAACCCAGATCGACATCAACGACTGCCATTCCATCGCGTCCACTTCAACCACGTCGACACCCCAGGCCGGCGGTCGGTTGAAGGGCGCCGCAGTGGGAGCCGCTGCCGGCGCCACCGCCGCCGAAGTGCGCGGCCGTCAACACGACGAGTTTTACGAAGCCGTGGATGATGACCGCAAGCAGGATTACCGCCAGAACCGAGCCAAAGAGACGGCAGCGGCGGGTGCGGTGGTTGGCGGTGCGCGGCAGCGGCAGGATCGGCGCGAGCAGCGGCGGACCGATGCTTCAGCCAGTTCAAGTGCCTACACCGGTTGCCTGCAGGGGCGGGGTTATCAGGTCACGCCCTGACGGCTTTCCCGGTGCGCGACGAGCAGGTGCATCATCAGGCCGCTGTAGAGCGTCACCAGAATGAACAACCCCATGCGCACCGCGAAGGCGGTGTAGACGTCTTTGCCCGCTGCACTGTCCTCCACCGACTGGCCGAGCAGGATGATCATGGTGATCAGGGTGTTGAGCCAGAACCCCGGCGTGAGTTGCGTCGGGTGCAGCCGATAGAGTTTGCGCGCCACGAACAGCCCGAACAGCAGCATCCACAGAAAGAACATCCACAGGTGCACGAACAGGCTCAACGCACACCAGAACAGCACCGCCAGCAGTCCGCCGAGCAAGGTCGAGCCGAGCAGTTCGCGCCCGGCGTGGTGGGTGCGGGTGGTGGTGCTTTGCTGGCCGAGGCTGACGGCTTTGAGGATGATCGGCAGGTAGCTGGCCGGGTCGATCAGCACCAGCAGGAAGGTCGGCAGCACGATCAATGTTGCGCGCATTGCTACGCGGGGCACGTCTTCGGCGGGCAGAGCGGGAGCGGGTGGTGGCGCGGGGCTGTTGGCCGGTTCCGGGAACAGGACGTGGCTCAGGCCGACGATGACGACGGCCAGCAACAGGCCTTTGACCAGCGCGCCGATCACCGCCATCGCCAGCTCGAATGAGGCGAAACCGGCGGCGGAGATCATGGTCATGCCGATCACCAGAAACGTCATGATTAGCACGTTGCCGCCGCGCAAGCCGTAGGTGAACACCAGAAACAGCCCAATAGCGATCAACAGCACGCCGCACACCGGGTAATACCGCAGCAACGGCACCAGCAACAGGCCGAGACTGGTGGTAAATGCGGCGACCAAGGTCAGTACCAGCGCCATTTTGACTGGCAACGGCCGAGGCATGCTGGCCAGCAGCAACACCGCGAGCACCGGCGACAGGAACGACAGCGGCAGAGCGAGGCCGTAACTGGCGGCGGTGCACAACGCCGTGCCGCACGCCAGGCGCAAGGCCCGTTGCGCCGGGACGCTGCGTTCAATAGGAGGCTCAGTAGGCATAGCTCAGCCAGCTCATCAGCCAGACAAACACCCGACCGAGCGGATTGAGCAGATTGCCTTCGCTGGGAAACGCCATGACTTCCGCCTGCCCGCCGGCGCGAATCGAACGACTCTCGAACAGGCGCTTTTTCGCCTCTTCGCTGAACTCGATGATCACCGGAAAACGCTGCGCCGGACGCAGCCAGTCGCGGCTGTTCTGGATCGTCGGCAGGGTGCCGGGCGGCGGCGTCTGGCCGACGCTGACGCCATAACCGACGCTGCGCACCCGGCCGTCGAGCACTTCGCCGGGCAGGGCGTCGAGGATGATCGACACCGGCGTGCCGGGCTTGATCCGGCCGAGGTTGTTCTCGGTGAGGTCGGCGCTGACCCACACGTCCTGGATCGTGATCAGCGTCATCACCGGACTGCCGACAGCGGCGAACTGGCCGACGTCGGTGCGCAGGTCGGTGATCAGGCCCGCCGAACGCGCGCCGATGCGGGTGTTGGCGAGATCCAGTTCGGCCTTGGCCAGCGTGGCGGCGGCGCTGAGCAGTTTGGCGTTGGTGTCGGTGTTGCCGCCTTCCTGCTCCTGCGCCCGCAGCACTTCGGCCCGGGCGGCGGCGACTTGGCTGACGGCAGCCTCGTGATTGGCCCGGGACACTTCCAGCAGCCGTACGGACACCGTGCCTGGGTCTTCTTTATACAAGCCTTCAAGCCGTCGATTGTCCTGGCGCGTTTTGAGTTCATTGGCTTGCGCCGCACGCAACGATGCCTGAGCCGACGCGATGCCGGCGGTGCTGGCGCCGACCGTGCGCCGGGTGTTTTCCAGATCGGCGCGGGCCCGGTCGACGGCGATCTGCAGCGGCTGCGGATCGAGCTCGAAGAGGATGTCGCCGGCCTGCACGTCCTGATTGTTGCGCACGTTGACCTTGTTCACCCGGCCCGCGACTTCCGCTGCCACCGGGATCACGAATGCGCCGACCCGCGCCTGTTGGGTGTAGGGCGTAAAACGGTCGGCCAGCAGATACCAGACCAAGCTCAGCACAATCACCAGCAGCACCCAGCGGATGCCTTTTTTCGCCGGATCCGGCGGCGCTTCATCACTCATGGCGGTCTACCTGCGAGGGAATCGGATAGGTCGGTTGGGGCGGCGGGGCGCTCAGCAGATCGCCCCAGTCGGTGCGTTGCTGCATCTGCTGCCGGGTCGCCGAATCAATCTGCGGCCCGGCGCTTTGCCAGCCGCCACCGACGGCACGGTACAAAGCAATGAGGTTGCTCACGGCGTTGCTGCGGCTGACGAGATAGTTGTCCTGTAGCTCCAGCAACGCACGCTGGGCATCGAGCACCCGCTGAAAGTCCGAATAGCCTTCGCGGTATTGGGTGTTGGCCAACACCAGCGAACGTCGCGCCGCGCCTTCGGCCTCGCCGAGAATGCGCTCGCGTTCCAGCGCCTTGGTCAGGCCGCTGGCGGCGTCGTCGGCTTCACGGGCAGCCTGGCGGACCTTGTCGCGATAGGCTTCGATCAGTTGCTGCAAGCGCGCATCCTGCACGCGGATGTTGTTGTGGATGCGACCGTAATCGAACAGGTTCCAGCGCAGGCTCGGGCCGCCGATCAGGTCGAGGCTGCGCGGGGTGGCGCCGAGGGTGTCGCTGGACCAGACGATGCTGCCGAGCAAGGTCAGCGAGGGATACAGATCGGTTTCAGCCACGCCGACCAGCGCCGATTGCGCGGCAACGTTCAGTTCCGCCGCGCGCACATCGGGACGGCGCAACAGCAGGTTGGCCGGGACGTCCTGCAACACGGCGCGATCCACCAACGGAATCAGCCCCGGTTGTTCAGCCAGGAACGCCGCACCACCGGGCGGCTGGCCGACCAGCACCGCCAGCGCATTGCGGGTGCGCAGCAACTGATCTTCGAACGCCGGAATGCTGCTCAGTGTGCCGAGGTATTGGGTTCTGGCCTGTTGCAGGTCGAGTTCGGCGGTCTGGCCGCTGCGAAAGAGTTTTTCGGTGATCTCGAAGTTGCGCTTTTGCTGGGCGGCGTTTTCCCGGGCGACCCGCAGCCGGGCTTCGGTGGTGCGCAGGGCAAAGTAGGTGTCGGCCACTTGAGCGCGCAGCAGCACGAGGGCGTCTTCGTAGTTGGCCTGGGCTGCGAAGTAGCTAGCGTCGGCGGATTCGATGGCGCGGCTGAAGCGACCCCAGAAATCCAGTTCCCAGCCGACATCGAACGCGGCGCTGTGCTGCCAGAAGTGCAAGTCCTGCGGATTGCTGCCGCCGGACTGGTGGCGGTCGATGTACAGGCTGTCGGCGCTGGCCTGTTGCAGTTGCGGGTAGCGACCGCTGTCGGCGATGCCCAGTTGCGCACGGGCTTCGAGCACCCGCAGGCCGGCGATTTTCAGGCTGCTGTTGCGGGCTTCGGCGTCGCTGATCAAACGGTCGAGGATCGGGTCGGCAAACACCTGCCACCACTGGCGCAGATCCGGCACGGTGCCGCGTTCGCTGGCCTGCTCCAGTGCCGGGCTTTGCCACTGCTTGCTCCAGGCTTCGGCCGGTGGCTGGAAATCCGGGCCCAGCCGCAGGCAGCCGCCAAGGCTCAGCGCACCGAGCAGCAGCAGGTGGCCGGGACGGATCAGCAGGGCTGGCGTTGCAGGCATACCGGGAGGCCCCAGCGGGAAATGTCACTGGAGCATAGACCGCAGATTGCGGGTTGTTCGAAGCAATCAGCTGCTACGCTTTTTCAGGCGAACGCCACCGAACCCCGCCCCGGATAAAAAGGTAGGAAACCATGGACACTGCTCAAGAACCGCTTGCCCCCACCAGCGCCAGCTGGCGTTTCAAGGTTGGCGTGGCAATCATCTGCCTGATGCTCGGTTCATGGCTGATGGTGCCGATTGCCGCCGCCCTCGACGTGCCGGGCTCGAAAGTCGCGGCGCTGACCGGGGTGCTGTTCATCAGCAATAAAGTGCTGTTGCTGCTGGTGATCGCGGTGATGGGCAAGGCCGGGTTCGCCGAACTCAAGCGCACGATCGGCCACTATATTTCCGGCGTGATTCCGACCCCGGTGGCCGAAGTCAGCCCGATGCGCCACAAGATCGGCGTGGTGATGTTCTGCCTGCCGCTGCTGTCGTCCTTCCTGGAACCGTATTTCGACAACTTCTTCCCGGGCGTACGGCCCAACCTCTGGCAGATGCAGGCGCTGGGCGACTTGATGTTCATCGGCAGCTTTTTCGTGCTGGGCGGCAATTTCTGGGACAAGGTGCATGCGTTGTTCGTGCGCAAGGCGCGGGTGGTTGCGGAATGACCGCCAACTGAGCACTGACTTCGATCAGGCGTGCCCGAGCGCAATGGCAAACGATACGACGACCATGCAGGCAAAAGCGAAATTGAGGTTCATGGGAGTGTTCATCCTGGTCCTTTTGAAAGTGGGGCCATTCTGCCGGGGTGTGGTCAAAAGAAAAAATTCGGCTTCGTGATTCCAATGATCGAAGCCATTGATACCTGCGTTGTGTTTACCGACCGGCTTGGCTAATCTCGCCAAACCTGCAACGACAAGCACAAACAGGCAAAACCATGCATGATCATTCCGCATCCGAGCTTCCCTCCCTGCGCCGGCAGAAAATCCTTCTGATCCTCGAACGTGACGGCAAGGTCATGGCGTCCGAGTTGAGCCAGCATTTTGCGGTGTCGGAAGACACCATCCGCCGCGATCTGGCCGAGCTGGACAGCGCCGGACTGGTGCAGCGTGTGCACGGCGGCGCGCTGCCGAGGCCCAAGGACACTGGCAAGGATTACTTCACCCGGCTGGATGAAATCGACGAGGTGAAAATCCGCCTGGCGCAGTTGGCGGCGCAGCAGGTCAGGAACGGGCAGACGGTGATGTTCGACTCCGGTTCCACCTCGTTGCAGGTGGCGCGGTCGTTGCCCAGGGATATCAGCCTCACGGCGGTCACGGCCTCACCGATGACGGCGATTGCGTTGTCCGAATACCCGGGCATCAAGGTGATTCTGGCGGGCGGGCAGTTGAATCCGAAAACCATGTCGGCTGGCGGTCACGAGGCGCTGCGGCTGCTGTCGGGGATCAAGGCGGATCTGGCGATCACCGGGGTTTGCGCGATTCATCCGGAGGTTGGCATCACCTCGCTGCATTTCGATGAGGTGCCGGTCAAGCAGGCGCTGCTCGACTGTGCGGCGCGGGTGATTGCCGTGACCACGGCGGACAAGCTCGGCGCGGTGGAGCCGTTTGTGGTGGCGCCGTGCGAGCGCTTGCACACGCTGATCACCGAGCGGCATGTGGCGTCGGGGAGTGTCGAGGATTATCGGCGGTTGGGGATTGAGGTGGAGCAGTTGCCCGACTGAGGTTTTGTGGCAAAAAAAGGCCCCATCACTGGCGATGGGGCCTGTTCGATCAGCGCAGTTTTTCCAGCATCTGGTAGTACCACATGCCCGCCGCCAGCATCGGATTCCCCAGCAGATCGCCCATTGGCACGCGAATGTGCGTGCACGCGGCAAACGTGTCGAACTGCTGCATCTGCCCGGTGATCGCGCGGCTCATGATCTCGCCCATGATGTGGGTCGTGGCGATGCCGTGGCCGGAGTAGCCCTGGCAATACCAGACGTTGCCCGAAAGCTTGCCCAGTTGCGGGATGCGGTTGATGACGATGCCCATCGCGCAGCTCCACTGGTAATCGATCTTCACCCCTTTGAGCGCCGGGAAGGTCTGTTCGATGCACGGCCGCAGTTCGCCGGCGATGTCCCGTGAATCCTTGCCGCTGTAGTTGGCGCCGCCGCCGAACAGCAGGCGGCCGTCGGCGGTGAGGCGGTAGTAATCGAGGACGAAGCGGCAGTCGTAAACGGCGAGGTCTTCAGGGTTGATCTGTTTTGCCAGATCGCCCAGCGGTTCGGTGGTGACGATGCCGCCCATGGCCGGGAAGATTTTGCCCTTGAGTTGGCCTGGTTCGAGTTTGTGATAGACGTCGCCTGCCAGTAGCACCTGATTGGCGTCGATCTGGCCGTGTGCGGTGCGTACGCCAGGGCTGTCGCCGTGAATGATCTCCAGCACTTCACTGTTTTCGAAGATCAGCGCGCCGAGGCTTTCCGCCGCCCGCGCCTCGCCGATGCACAGGTTGAGCGGGTGCAAATGCATGTTGCGGGTGTTCTTGATTGCGCCGTGGTAGAGATCGCTTTGCAACAGGTCGCGCACCTGGCTGCGGTCGAGCAGGCTGACTTCATCACCCATGCCGCGACGCACGGCTTCGTCGTAGTCGCTGCGCAAACCGGCCATGTGGCTCGGCTTGTACGCGGCGTGCAAGTGGCCGTGCTTGAGGTCGCAATCGATGGCGTATTTCTCGACCCGCTGCTTGATGATTTCGTGGCCGCGCCAGCGCAGGTGCCAGATGAAATCATCGACCTCATCGCCCAAGGTGTTGCGCATCTGTTTGCGCATCGCACCGTCGCCGGACAGGCTGCCGGTGACCTGCCCACCATTGCGCCCGGTGGCGCCCCAGCCGATCTTGTGGCTTTCGACGATGGCGACTTTCAGGCCTTTTTCGGCCAACTCGACGGCGGTGGCGACGCCGGTAAAACCGCCGCCGATGATCACCACATCGACCTTGTGCCGGCCTTGCAGGGTCGGGTAGTCGGTGTCGCGGTTGAGGGTCGCGGTGTAGTAGGAATTGCTGCGTTCAGTCATTTCAGTATCCAAGGCAAAAAGAGGAAAAAAGGATCAGGCTTCGGTCAGGTACCAGCGCCAGTCCTGCTCACCCACTTCGGCCATGAACTGCCGGTATTCCGCGCGTTTTACCGCCAGATACACCCCGAGAAATTCCTGCCCCAGCGCGTCCCGTGCCCACACCGAATTTTCCAGTGCCGTGAGCGAGGTCAGCCAGTCGGTCGGCAGCAATTCTTTTGCCTGCGCATAGCCGTTGCCTTCCACCGGCTCACCCGGATCGATGTCTTCTTTTATCCCGCGATGAATGCCCGCCATGATCGCCGCCGCTGCCAGATACGGGTTGGCATCGGCGCCGCAGATGCGGTGTTCGATGTGTCGGGTGTTGGCCGGGCCGCCCGGAACGCGCAGGCTGACGGTGCGGTTGTCGACGCCCCAGGTCGGTGCCAGAGGCGCGTAGCTGTTGGCCTGAAAACGCCGGTAGGAGTTGGCGTTCGGGCAGAACAGCAGCAGCGAATCGAGCAACGAGGCGAGCATCCCGCCAATCGCCGTGCGCAGCAGCGGGGTGCCTGCCGGATCTTCGGAGGCAAACAGATTGCGCCCCTCGGCATCGGCGAGACTGACGTGCATGTGCATGCCGGTGCCAGCCAGGTGATCGAACGGCTTGGCCATGAACGTCGCCTGCATCCCGTGCTTGTGCGCCACGGCTTTGACCAGCCGTTTGTAGCGCACGGCCTGGTCCATCGCCTCCAGCGCATCGCCGTGCTCGAGGGTGATTTCCACCTGGCCCGGCGCGTATTCCGAGATCGCCGTGCGCGCCGGAATGCCGTGCAGCTTGCAGGCGCTGTAGAGGTCGGCGAGGAACGGTTCGATCTGCTCCAGCTCACGCAAACCGTAGACCTGCGTGTGCCTCGGTCGACCACCGTCGGCATCCAGCGCCGGTTGCGGGCGACCGTTGTGATCGCGTTTGGCGTCGAGCAGATAGAACTCCAGCTCGCAGGCCATGACCGGGTGGTAACCCTCGGCTTTCAAGCGGTCGATGACCTTGATCAACAGGTGACGCGGGTCGGCAATGCTCGCCGGCATGCCTTGTTCCGGGTGCATGCTGACCTGCACCGCCGCAGTCGGAATCTGCCGCCACGGCAGGCGCACCAGACTGCCTTCCAGCGGATAGGCGCGGCAGTCGATGTCGCCGACGTCCCACACCAGACCAGAGTTTTCCACGTCTTCGCCGTGCACGGTCAGGCCGAGAATGGTGCTTGGCAGCGGGCGTCCGCTTTCGTACACGGCGAGCAGTTCTTCGCGGTGCAACAGCTTGCCGCGCGGCACGCCGTTGGCGTCGAGGATGAACAGCTCGATCATGTCGATGTCGGGGTTCTGCTCGAGAAAGCTACGGGCGTCTTCAATGGCTGCGAACTTCATAATCAATCACTCACGATGGCGCCGCACAGGCGCGCAGATTCGGGCCGGACGCAGCTCGGCAAAAGGCGCGGGCGTCCTGGCAGGGATATCGAAAAAAGAGGGGGAGCTGTCGCGATTTTTTACCGGCGCGATCAGACGGGCAGGCAGATATCCGGCGGGCGTGCGGAGTGACGCAGCTTGGAACGGCTCAGGGCCATGGGGAGATTGACGATGCGATTCATGCGCGGCCCCTGTGAAGGAGGGCGCACAGTGCAGAGACGTTCAACGATTCTGATTGTTGGAGTGACGTGCTCATGACGCGTGTTTCCGTTGGCGGAAAACGTCGGCGGCGGGAGTGTCCCGCCATGCCGGTGTGGCTGGATAGTAAGGGGGAATCCCCGGATAAGTAAACGCCTGATTCCGCGAGCGGTGGCGTGCACCCCGGTTCAGCGCAGCAGGTAAAACCCCAGCCCGACGAGGGCGCAAACGATCAACACCTCGATCACGCCGCGCTTGAAAAAGAACAGGGCGACGGCGGCAGCCAGGGCCAGCAGGATCGAGAAAACGTCCGGTTGCCCGGCGAATCCATTGGGCCAGAACACGTGCCAGGCAAAGAAACACGCCAGATTGAGGATCACCCCGACCACCGCTGCGGTGATCGCGGTCAGTGGCGCAGTGAATTTCAGTTCGTTGTGCGTCGACTCCACCAACGGCCCGCCGGCGAGGATGAACAGGAACGAGGGCAGGAAGGTGAACCAGGTCACCAGCGTCGCGGCCAGCGCGCCGGCGGCGAACGCGTGTTCCGGGCCGAACGTCGGTTGCACGTAAGCGCCGACGAACCCGACAAACGCCACCACCATGATCAGCGGCCCCGGCGTGGTTTCGCCCAGGGCCAGGCCGTCGATCATCTGCGTCGGCGTCAGCCAGCCGTAATGCCCGACCGCGCCTTGATACACGTAAGGCAGCACAGCGTAAGCGCCGCCGAAGGTGAGAAGCGCCGCTTTGGTGAAAAACCAGCCCATCTGCGTGAAGGTGCCGTCCCAGCCGAACAACGCGGTCAGCAACGCCATCGGCAGGCACCACAGCAACGCACCGATCAGCGCCAGACGCAGCAGCCTCGGCAATCGGAACCGCGCATGCTCGGGCGGCGGTGTGTCGTCATCGATCAGCGCCGGGCCGAAGGATTTTTCGCCGCCGCGATGGCCGCCGTTGCTGAAGCGCTGCGGCGCCCAGCGTCCGCCGAAATAGCCGATCAATGCCGCGCCTAGCACGATCAGCGGGAACGGTACGTTGAAGGCAAATATCGCCACGAACGCCGCCCCGGCGATCGCCCACAGCCAGCTGTTCTTCAAGGCTCGGGAGCCGATGCGATGGGCCGCGTGCAGCACAATCGCGGTCACCGCCGGTTTGATTCCGTAAAACACTCCGGCCACCGCTGGCACGTCGCCGAACGCGATGTAGACCCACGACAGAGCGATCAGAATCAGCAGCGAAGGCAATACAAACAGCACTCCGGCCAATATGCCGCCAGGGGTTCGGTGCAGCAGCCAGCCGATGTAAGTCGCCAGTTGTTGGGCCTCGGGGCCTGGCAGCAACATGCAGTAGTTGAGCGCATGCAGGAAACGTCGCTCCGAGATCCAGCGCCGGCGCTCCACCAGTTCCTGATGCATGATCGCGATCTGCCCGGCGGGCCCGCCGAAGCCGATGCAGCCGAGTTTGAGCCAGAACGGCCAGGCCTGGCGCAGGGTGATGGGTTGAGGACGGGGCAAGTCTTTTGGCGTTTGGCTCAAGTGTGGCTCCCGAGTTGAGTTGTGGTGGAGCGGCTATCTAATCAGGCTTTTGTTAAGGAGTGGTATCGAGATTGCAGCCCTCACCCCAGCCCTCTCCCGGAGGGAGAGGGGGCCGACCGAGGTGTCTTGCGTCATACATCGACCTGAAGAATCGAGTCGATTATGGATTCAGCACACCGCCCTCAGACTGGCATCCGGATTCAACACTATGCGTTCAGTTCAGTATTCGGATTCGGCAAACTGCCCTCAGACTGGTATTCGGATTCAGTCCTATGCGTTCAGACCGGCATCCGGATTCAACGCTATAGGTTCAGGTCGGCGTAGTACTGCAATATCCCCGGGTCGGTTCCCTCTCCCTCTGGGAGAGGGCTAGGGTGAGGGCTTTCGGTCTTCAGGCATGCGCCAGACTCCAGCGAACCGCCGCATCCTGATCACTCTCCCGCGCCTCGACCCAATGCGAACCCTCCTGGGTAGTCTCACGCTTCCAGAACGGCGCACGCGTTTTCAGCACATCCATGATGAACGCACAGGCTTCAAACGCCGCATGCCGATGCTTGCTGCTGACGCCAACAAACACGATCGGCTCGGTCACCGACAATGCGCCGACCCGATGCACAATCTCCACCGCCATCAGCGGCCAACGCTCGCGGGCCTGTTCGGCAATATGCTCCAGAGCCTTCTCGGTCATGCCCGGATAATGCTCCAGAAACAGCTCGGTCACCGACTGCCCGACGTTCAGATCCCGTACATAACCAATGAAATTCACCACCGCGCCCACCCGTGGATTGCGCGCATGCAGGTCGGCAATCAACTGACCGGCATCGAAGCCTTTACGCTGGACTCGAACACCCATGCCTCAACCCCCCGTGACGGGCGGGAAAAACGCGATCTCGTCGAAATCCTCGATCGTCTGATCCGGCTGACACAGCTCCTGATTCACCGCGCACATCAGGTTGCCGGCGCCGAGCACTTCACGCCACACATCGCCACGTTGCATCAGCATCTGCCGCACGTCTTCAACACAAGCGAGGGTGTCGCTGGCCGGAATCTTTTCACCGCCCAGATTGAGCCGGTCACGGTAGCTGGCGAAGTAGTTGATCAGAATCATTGCGGATTCTCCCATTGAAAGTGGCCGGAGCGGCCGCCCTGTTTGCTCAGCAGGCGGATGTCGCCGATCACCATCGCCCGGTCCACCGCCTTGCACATGTCGTAGATAGTCAGCGCGGCGACGCTGGCGGCGGTCAGGGCTTCGAGTTCGACGCCGGTCTGGCCGGTGAGGCGGCAGGTGCTGGTGATCTGCACGCGGTCCGGCTCGCAGGCCTCGAGCTCGACGTGGATCGAACTGAGCAGCAGCGCATGACACAGCGGAATCAACTCGTGGGTGCGCTTGGCGGCCTGAATCCCGGCGATCCGCGCCACGGCGAACACATCGCCCTTGGGGTGGCCGTTGGACTGGATCATTTGCAGGGTTTCCGGGCGCATCTGCACCCAGGCCTGGGCGGTGGCTTCACGGCGGGTCGCGGTTTTGTCGCTGACGTCAACCATGTTGGCGCGGCCCTGATCGTCGAGGTGGGTGAGGGTGTTGCTCATGGGGTTTGCTCCTGGATCGGGCTGTAGATTCGCGGGGCATTGCGGTGCGGGACGTGGATCAGGTTCAGGCGGTGCTTGAGCGCCCAGCGCACGGTCAGCGCGGTGGGGGCGGACAGGCTGACGAGGGTGCCGAGGCGGGCGCGCACGGCTTTGTGGATCAGTTCGAGGCTGCAACGGCTGGTGACCACGACGAAACCCTGACGCGCATCGAGGCCTTCGAACTGCAGTGCGCCGATCAGCTTGTCGAGGGCGTTGTGGCGGCCGATGTCTTCGCGGCACAGCAGTGCTTCGCCGTCGGCGTCGAAGTACAACGCCGCGTGCAGGGCGCCGCTGCTGCGGGCCAGTTGCTGGGCCTGTTCGATGCGCTGGCGGATACCTTCGAAATGCGCGGCGGGTGGCAGCGGCGTCGGGGTCAGGATCTCCAGTTGCGGCAGCGCCTGCTCAAGGGCTTCCACGCCGCAGAGGCCGCAACCGCTGGTGCCCGCCATCTGCCGCCGGTGATCTTTCAGAGCCCAGAACGCACGGCTGGAAATCTGCACGTCGGCTTGGCAGGCCTGGTCGAAATGGGTCAGGCGGATGTCGTGGATATCGTCGAGGCGGTCGACGATGGCGTTGCTCAGGCTGAAGCCGCGAATGAAGTCCTCGATGTTGCCTGGCGAGACCATCATCACGGCTTGATTCAGTCCGTTGTAGCTGATGGCCAGGGCGATTTCCGCCGCCAGCTTCGCGTGGGACACCGGCGCGTCGTCGAGGTATTCGCGGTAGGCCACTTGCGCCGGTTGTGGCGCGGGGGCGTTGGCGTCGCCCGGTTCGATGAGTTGTTCAACTTGGCACAGCATCCTGAAAATCCCCGAAGCGCTGAAGTGGGTTCAGGCTACGGGGCAGGGAAAAGTGCGTCCAATCGCTTGTTCCGATGCAGTGATTGGATTGGTCGATGACCGCTTTCAGGCCGAGAATAGGTGTTGACTGATAAGGCCTCATCGCTGGCAAGCCAGCTCCCACAAGGTTTCGTGTCAAACACAGAATTTGTGACTAACTCAATCACTGTGGGAGCTGGCTTGCCAGCGATGGCGGCCTGACATTCAACACATTTATTCGGCTGGCGCCTCGATTCCGAACATCTTGCGCGCCTCGGCAAAACACTTCTCGGCAATCGCCGAGCGCGGTTCGGTCTTGCGCATCACCAGCCCCAGCGGCGCGAGCACGCTGGCATCCGGCAGGTTGATGAAGGCCAGGTGCTCGATCGGCTCTTCCAGGCCGCTGTCCAGCGGCATGATCGAGCAACAGAAGCCCTGGTGAATCGCCTGCAGCAGTTGGTAGGTCGAGTCGCTTTCCAGGATCGGCTGCGGATTCAACCCGCGACTGCGGAAACTCAGGTCGATGGATTTGCGGTAGTGCATGCCGGTGGTGATCATCCCCAGCGGCAGTTCGGCGGCGTCTTCCCAGCTCATTTCCGGGCCTTCGAAATGGAAGTGGCGGGTGTCGTAGAGCAGGCCGACGCGGGTCTCGCCAATCTCGAAAAACTCGAAATAGTTCGGGTTGACGTGATCCAGATAACACACGCCCAGGTCCAGCTGATTGTTGCCCAGGCCCTCGATGATCTCGTCCGAACTCAGCGACGACAGGCTGTATTTCAGCTCCGGGTAAGTCCCGGACAAACCCTGAATGTAATTCACCGGGTTGAAGTTGCTCAGCGGCACCAGCCCCAGGCGCAGGCTACCGACCAGTTGCCCGCGGCAGGCTGCAGCTTCTGCAAACAGCCCGTCGTGGGCTGCCAGCAACGTGCGGGCCCAGGCCAGGACGCGCTCGCCGGCCTGGGTGAACCCTTCGAAGCGCTGACCGCGATTGACCAGCACCAGATCCAGCTCGTCTTCCAGATTGCGCAGGCGCATCGACAGGGTCGGCTGGGTGATGTGGCAGCGCGCGGCGGCCTGGCCGAAGTGGCGGGTTTCGTCCAGCGCGATCAGGAACTTGAGTTGTTTGATGTCCACGACGGCACCTGCTCGATAAGGAATTTTGATTGAGTATTGACGCAGATGCGTACGGTGCACGGAAAGCGCAGGGATCGACGATCCCACTGATGGTTTTTTTCGTCCAATCGGCAGTGTCTAAGAGCCTATCGAGGATTTCGATGACGCCCGGTTTCATTGGGCCGGACAGTGGTCGAGGGGCTGAAAAAAATCACCGATAGAGCAGGTCGATAGTGTGGTTGGCCAGAGTGATTAGACAGTCCTCGCAGGCGGCACTTAGGCTCGTCACCCATTGAATTGACGACGGCCGGAGAGTGCCATGAGTGTGAAATCGGATGCCTTGTTCGTTCCCCTGAATATTGCCGTGCTGACGGTCAGCGATACCCGCGATTACGCCAGCGATACCTCCGGCCAGTTGCTGGTCAGCCGCCTGCTGGAGGCCGGCCACACCTTGAGCGAACGCAACCTGCTCAAGGACGACCTGTACAAGATCCGCGCCCAGGTCGCGCAGTGGATCGCCGACGACGGCATTCAAGTGGTGCTGATCACCGGTGGCACCGGTTTCACCGGGCGTGACAGCACCCCGGAAGCCGTGGCCTGCCTGCTGGACAAGCAGATCGACGGTTTCGGTGAACTGTTCCGCGCCATCTCGATTCTCGACATCGGCACCTCGACCGTACAAAGCCGTGCGCTGGCCGGCATGTCCAACGGCACGCTGGTGTGCTGCCTGCCGGGTTCCACCGGCGCTTGCCGCACCGCGTGGGAAGGCATCCTCGCCGAACAACTGGATAACCGTCATCGCCCGTGCAACTTCGTTCCGCACCTCAAACCGGTGCAAGCCTGCGGGCCGCGCGGATGAGCAAGCCGGGTTTGATGCCGGTCGAGGACGCCCTTGACCAACTGTTGGCGATGGCTGATGAACAACGTCTGCCGGACAGCGAATCGGTGCCGCTCAATGAAGCGCGCGGACGCGTGCTGGCGAGCGATCTGGTCGCCACCCTCGATCTGCCGCCGTGGCCGAACAGCGCCATGGACGGTTACGCCTTCAACCTTGTCGACCTGCATCGCCAGCCGTTGAGCGTGTCGCAACGGGTCTATGCCGGGATGGCGCCGGACGCCTTGCTATCCGGCACCTGCGCAAGGATTTTCACCGGTGCGCCGTTGCCCATGGGCGCCAATTGCGTGGAGATGCAGGAAAACGTCGAGGTGCTTGAAGACGGCCGCGTCCGTTTCCTGCAACCGCTGAAGGTCGGGCAGAACATCCGCGCCCAGGGCCAGGAAAACCGCGTCGGCGACACCTTGCTGCGCGCCGGCAAACGCCTCGGCCCGTTCGAACTGGCCGTCGCCGCAGGGCAGGGCATGACCCATTTGCCGGTGGTGCGTCGTCCGCGCGTGGCGTTGCTCTCGACCGGGGATGAACTGGTGGAACCAGGGCAACCGCTGCGCCCCGGCAGCATTTACAACAGCAACCGCACTTTGCTCGACCACTGGTTGCGCGAACTGGGTTGCGAAGTGATCGACGCCGGGATTCTGCCCGATCGCCCGGCGCAGACCCGGCTCAAACTCGAGCAACTGCAAGTGGCAGCCGATCTGATTCTGACTACGGGCGGCGTGTCTGCCGGTGATGCCGACTGCCTCGGTCAGGTGCTGCGTGACAACGGTAAACCGCTGCTGTGGAAACTCGCGATCAAACCCGGAAAACCGCTGACGGTCGGCCATTTCGGCTCGGTGCCGGTGATCGGCCTGCCGGGCAATCCGACCTCGGCGCTGGTGACCTTCGGCTTGCTGGCGCGCCCGTACCTACTGCGCATTCAAGGCGTGGAAGAGGTGATGCCGCTGAGCTTCACGGTCAACGTCGGCTTCGACTGGCCGAAACCCGGCAGTCGTCGCGAGTACCTGCGGGTACGTCTGGAGGGCGGGCAGGCGGCGCTGTATCCGAACCAGAGTTCCGGGGTTCTGCTCGGCGCGACCTGGGCCGATGGACTGGTGGAAATCCCCGAGAACAGCACCTTGCAGATTGGCGACCCGCTGCGTTTCATTCCGTTCAGCGAGCTGTTCTGAGCGCGATTAAAAGGTGCAAACCGCTTGCCGGGAAACTGTCGAAGACTGTGAAGACGGCTATCGGGTCAATCCCAGCCGTTCATGCCATTGGGCGATGGATTCTTCGGGATAGACCTCGAATTGTTGATCCTTCTTGCTCGCCTGCACTTCGACCCACGGTGCCTTCGAACCGAGCATCAAATGAGTGTGTTCCGGCGGCACCGGCAGCGGCGTGTCGATGGCCGAGGCGAACGGGTGGATCAGCTCCGGCCATTCCGGGCTGAACAGCCACAGTCCGCTGCCGCACAACGAGCAGAAGTGTCGCTCGGCGCTGCTGCGGTGGGCGCGGGCATCGCCTTCGTCTTTCATTTTCGCGTGGTAGATCGTGATGTGTTTGCGCCCGCGCACCTTGAGGCTGGCGGCGTCGCCGCCGAGGTTGATCGCATAGCCGCCACCGCCCTGGGTCTTGCGGCAGATCGAGCAGTAGCAGCGCTGATAAGGGTAGGGGTGGGCGCTGTCGAGGGTGAATGAAACCGCGCCGCAGTGGCAGGAGCCTTCGAGGTGCATGAGTGGCCTCCGGTGTTTTCGTCGGTGCGGTTCAGCCTAGAAGAAATCTCTTGCCTGTGCCGCCGCTATGGACGCCTGCGAAAAGCCCGGTCAGCATGTCCGCAAAAAAGGGATCCACACCCATGCGCCGACTACCTTCCCTGGCCGCCCTGCGAACTTTCGAGTGTGCCGCCCGCCACGCGCATTTCGGCCGCGCCGCCGCTGAGCTGTGCGTCACCGACAGCGCCGTCAGCCATCAGATCCGCCAGCTCGAAGAGCAACTGGGCGTGTCGCTGTTCATCCGCGAGGGCCGACAGATTCGCCCGACCATCGCCGCCGGGCGCTTGATGCAGAGCCTGCAACAGGCCTTCGAACTGATCGGCGATGCCTGCGACGAGTTGCGCGATCCGTCCTCGCTCGCCGTGTTGCGGCTGGCGGTCACGGCAGAGCTGGCGCAGAAGTGGCTGATGAACCGTCTCACCGATTTCTACGCGCGTTATCCGCACATCACCTTGCATCTTTACGAGCAGCCAATCGACGCCACCGCACCCGGCGAAGACATTGATCTGGCGATCACCTACGGCACCGGCCCGGTGGACAGCAGCGCGTACTTCGTTCGCCCATTGCCGGCGCTGCAGTTTTTCCCGGTGTGCAGCCCCGGGCTGTTCAACCAGGGCAACCTGAAAACCCCCAAGGATCTGGCCCGGCACTGCCTGCTGCACGACGATCAGGACGGCAAGACCTGGACCGCGTGGCTCACCAGCCATGCCGGCGACCTGCGCCCGGAACGCCAGTTGTATTTCGCCCACGCCGGTCTGGCGCTGGAAGCGGCGGCACAAGGGCAGGGCGTTGCGATGGGCGACAACCTCACCGCGCAGGAAGATTTGCAGAACGGGCGTCTGGTGCGCCCGTTCACCTCCAGCATGACCGCGCTGGGGCAATACGCGCTGGTCTGCGAGCGGGTGCGGCTGGAGCGTCCGGCGGTGGCGCAGATGCTGGAATGGTTCAACGATCAACTGGCGGATTGATGAGTTGAATTCAACTGTTCCGAAATAATCATCGTTGGCGGCCCGACTGCCCGCGACCGTAGCCTGAGGTCATTCCCATCCCGACGACGAGGTTTGACCATGGCACGTTTGCTCGACACCACCCCGAAACAGGACGGCTTCCGTCTGCCCGGCGAATTCGAAGCCAAGTCCGGCTGCTGGCTCGGCTGGCCGGAGCGCACCGACGTCTGGCGCAACGGCGCCAAGCCTGCACAGAAAGTCTGGGTGCAGATTGTCACCGCGATCTCCCAGAGCGAGCCGGTGACGGTCTGCGCATCGGCCTCCCAGTTCGCGACTGCCCGCCGCCAGTTGCCGCCACAAGTGCGGGTGGTGGAAATGACCTGCAACGACACCTGGTTCCGCGACAGCGGCCCGTGCTTCGTGGTCAACGACCAGAGCGGTGAAGTGCGTGGTGTCGACTTTGAATTCAACGCCTACGGCGGCCTCGACGGCGGGCTCTACTACCCGTGGGACAAGGACGATCAGATCGCCAGCAAGATCCTCGAAATCGAACGCTTCGACCGCTATCGCGCGCCATTGATTGCCGAGCTTGGCGGTATCCAGAGTGACGGTCAGGGCAGCATCCTCACCACCGAGCAATGCCTGCTCAACCGCAATCGCAACCAGCACCTGGGCAAGGACGAAGTCACCCGCCGGCTGACCGATTACCTCGGCGCCGAGCAAGTGATCTGGCTGCCACGCGGTTGCAAGTTCGACGAAACCGACGGCCATGTCGACGACCTCGCGTGCTTCGTGCGCCCCGGCGAAGTGGTGCTGCAATGGACCGACAACCGCGACGATCCGCAATGGGAAATCTATCAGGAGGCCTACGACATCCTGCGCAGCACCCGTGACAGCCGTGGCCGCGAACTGATCGTGCACAAACTGCCGCAACCGGACGTGCTGGAGTGGACCGCCGAAGAAGCCGAAGGCCTCGATCAGCAGGACAGCACCCACACCCGTCAGGCCGGCACGAAAATCTGTGCGTCGTACATCAACTACTACGCCGGCAACAGCTCGATCGTGGTGCCGCTGTTCGGTGATCGCAACGATCAGGTGGCGCTGGCGACCCTCGCCGAACTGTTCCCGCAGCACAAGATCGTCGGCATCGAGAACTCCCGGGAAATCCTGCTCGGTGGCGGCAACGTCGCGTGCATCACCATGCCGCAATACGCCGGCCAGAAAAAAGGAGCCTGACCATGGGCCTGCACAAACTGAGTAAAGCGTTATTGCTGGTGCTTGCACCCCTGTGTGTGCAGGCTGCCGAAACGGCGAAACCGGTTGTCAACCTGTACATCTGGGGCGAGTACCTGGCCCCGGATACCCTGAAGAATTTCGAGGCGAAAACCGGGATTCGGGTGGTCGCCGATCACTTCGATTCGCTGGAAACCGTCGAGACCAAACTGCTCACCGGGCGCAGCGGTTACGACCTGGTGCTGACCGCCGGCCAGCACCTGTCGCGGGCTATCGAGAGCGGCGCGATCCAGACCCTGAACAAGCAGCAGCTCCCGCACTTTGCCGGGGTCGGCGAGGAGTTCCGTCAGCACATGGCGGTGTTCGATCCGGGCAACCGCTACGCCGGGATCTACGCCTGGGGTACCACTGGCGTCGGCTATCAGGAGGAGGCCGTGAAGCAGCGCCTGCCGGACGCGCCGAGGGACAGTTGGGCGATGCTGTTCGATCCGGCAGTGGTGTCGAAATTCGCCGATTGCGGGGTGAGCCTGCTCAACGACCCGAACGAAGTGTTCGCGGCAGTCATGAAGTACATGGGCCTGGACATCAACCGCCAGAGCCTCGACGACCTGAAACTCGCCGAGCAGCAACTGGCGAAGATCCGCCCGTACATCCGCTATTTCGACAATGACCTGAACATCAGCGACCTGGCCAACGGCAACACCTGCGTGGCGATGTCGTGGAACGGCAACGTTGCCATCGCGGCAGGTCAGGCTGAAGCGGCGAAAAAGCCGTTCAAGTTGAATTACCGGATTCCGAAGGAGGGCACGTTGATCTGGTTCGACGCGATGGTCATACCCAAGGATGCACCGCATCCCGAGGCCGGATTGGCTCTGATGGATTACCTGATGACGCCCGAGGTGATCGCGCCGATTACCGATACGATTCATTACGCCAATGCGATCACGGCGGCGGACGGGTTGGTTGATCCGGCGATACGCAATGATCCGGGGACTTATCCGCCGGAGGCGGTGAGGGCTTCGCTGTACAGCAAGAATGACAATGGCAAGGCGTTCAACCGGGCTTTGATTCGCGCGTTCAGTCGGTTGAAATCCGGTCTGTAGCCCAAGCCCCTCACCCCAGCCCTCTCCCAAAGGGGGAGAGGGAGCCGACCGAGGTGTCTTACGCTACACATCGACCTGAAACACCGAGGCGACTATGGATTCACCAACGTGTTGGCAACTATGGGTTCGCTCACGTCTTGGCGCCTATGGATTCAGAGTTGATGTTTCAGGTCGGCGGAGCTCTCCAATATCCCCTGATCGGTTCCCTCTCCCTCCGGGAGAGGGTTAGGGTGAGGGGCTTTTCGGCACCCGCCACAAATACCACGCCGCCACCGTCCGAAACGGACTCCACGCCAACCCGATCTCAATCATCTGCTTGCGTGCAGGCTGCACCTCCAGCCCCTTCAACCGCCGATACCCCTCGCGCACCCCAAAATCGTCGGCCGGCAGAATATCCGGCCGCTCCAGGCTATAGATCAGCAACATCTCCACCGTCCAGCGCCCAACCCCGCGCAGGCTGACCAACCGCTCGATCAGCGCCTCATCCTCCATCGCCAGCGCGGTCGAGTAATCCGGCACCACGCCGTCCAGAGTCGCCTGGGCAATCCCCTGAATCGTCGCAATCTTGCCCGCCGAAAACCCGCAACTGCGCAATCGGTCGAAGTCCGTCGCCAGAACCTGCTCCGGACGCGGAAACGTCTGCCCGGGAAACAACCCCACCAGCCGCCCGACAATCGCATCGCCAGCCTTGGCATGCAGTTGCTGATAGGCAATCGCCCGCACCAGCGACTCATAGGGATCGCGCGCCGGATGCGGCTGATGCAGGCAGGGGCCAACCGCAGCAATGTGGCGCTGCCAGTCGGCGTCGAGGCTGGCCAGAAACTCGCTGGCCGGTTGGTAGGGATCGGGTATCGGCAACTTCGGTGATCCGTTGATTTGAAAGCCGGGAGGGGCGTGGGTGTCGATTTGTCAGAAAGCCAGTTGTTGCGTCAGCTGCACGGCGGCGTTTTCCAGCCGGAGCAAAAACGCCTTGCGCGGTTGCCCACCACCATAGCCCGTCAATGAGCCGTCCGCACCGATCACCCGATGGCACGGCACCACGATCGACAGCCGATTGTGCCCGTTGGCCAGCCCCACTGCTCGGCTGGCGCCGGGTTTGCCCAAGCGTGCGGCGATGGCGCCGTAAGTGCTGGTGTGGCCGTAGGGGATTTGCCGCAGTTCGCTCCAGACCTGCCGGGCAAACTCGCTGCCGGGCAGGTGCAGTGGCACACTGAATTCGCTCAGCTTGCCGGCGAAGTACAGCGCCAGCTCGTTGTCGATCTGCTGCAAATGCGCGTTCTGCCCCGGTGCGACCACGTAGCCGTAGCGGTTTTGCAGCTCCTCGACTTCCCGGGTCAGTGCCGGACGGTCGAGAAACTCCAGTAGTACCAGCCCTCGACGCTCGGCCATGGCGATCATCGGCCCCAGCGGGGTGGTCAGGCGGGTGAACAGCAGCGGTTCACTGGCCGCTGCGCGCCCCGGCGTGATGTGGAACGACTTCTGAAACGCATCGCGAAAACCACTGAGGGATTCATAACCGGAGTCGAACGCGGCATGGTCGATGGACGTGCCTTGCTTGATCCCGCCCAATGCCACACCGAGCCGGCGCGTGCGCAGCCACGCATGGAAGGTCATGCCGAAATGCTGTTTGAACCAGCGCCGCAACTTCAACGGTTCGATGCCCTCGGCGAGCAATTGCGCATCGCTCCAGCGCACCTCGGGATCGGCGTCGACGGCTTTCAATAGTCGCTGCACCCAGTCCGGAGCGATGGCCGCAGCGTCCAGCGGTTTGCAGCGCAGACAGGCGCGATAACCGGCGGACAGGCAGTCGTCAGCGTGGGCGAAGAACTCGACGTTTTCCGGTTTCGGCTTGCGCGCCGTGCAGGTCGGGCGGCAAAAGATCCCGGTGGTTTTCACGGCCGTGAAGAACACGCCTTCATAGGCGGTGTCGCTTGCGAGCATGGCGCGAACCATTTCGGCGTGAGGGGGCAGGACAGCGGTCTGTATGTTCATGGGCCGAGGATAAAACCAGTTATTCGATGGCTCCACCGAAAAATCGACAGTGAATTTTCGGGCCGCTGCACTACAGTGATCGGGTCGCTACAACTCGGGAAATGAAGGTATGCCACCGTTCACGATTCAACACATCGATCACATCGTGCTGCGCGTCGCCGATCTGCAACGCAGCATTGATTTCTACGACCGGGTCTTCGGCGCCGAAGTAGTAAAGCGCAACGAAAAGTTCGGTCTGGTGCACCTGCGCGCCGGCACGTCGATGATCGATCTGGTCGACCTCGACGGCGAAATCGGCCGCAAGGGCGGCGCCGCTGCCGGCAGCGAACGGCGCAATGTCGATCACTTCTGCCTGCGCATCGAGCCGTTCGATGAAGCGGCGCTGATCAGTCATTTGCAAGCCTGCGGCCTGAGCGTCGAAAAAGCCGCCACCCGTTTTGGCGCCGAGGGTTACGGCCTGTCGCTGTACTGCTTCGACCCGGACGGCAATCAGGTCGAACTCAAAGGCCCGTCCGAAGCCTAGGCCCGTTTGGCCATCAGCAACACCGAAGCCGCCGCCGACAGCAACCCCGCGCAGCAACGGTTGAAAATCCGCTTGCCGCGCGGCTCGGCGAACCAGCGGCGCATGTGCAGCCCCATGTACGCGTAGGCGCTGATGGCGATCCATTCCAGCAGCAGGAACAGCACGCCCAGCAGCATGAACTGCGGAGTAATGGCGCGGTTCGGGTCGACGAATTGCGGCAGGAATGCGGTGAAGATCAGGATTGCTTTTGGATTTCCCGCGGCCACCAGGAATTCCTGACGCGCCAGGGCCAGAATCCCGCTCGTCGGCGCAGTCACCGCGTCT
Organism: Pseudomonas sp. 9.2(2024); assembly: GCF_039695385.1. NCBI lineage: Bacteria > Pseudomonadati > Pseudomonadota > Gammaproteobacteria > Pseudomonadales > Pseudomonadaceae > Pseudomonas > Pseudomonas sp. 9.2(2024). The sequence continues at coordinate 2,707,219 of NZ_CP155585.1, forward strand.
TCGGCGGCAGGATTGGCCCGCCACAGCTGCCACGCCAGATACAACAGATACCCCGCGCCAACAATCTTGATCCCGTAGAACAACAGCTCGGACGTTTGCAGCACCACCGCCAGCCCCGCCGCCGCGAGGGCGATCATCCCGGCAAACGCCAGCAATCGCCCGATCCCGGCCACGCAGGCGCGCCGATAGCCGTAACGGGTGGCGTTGCTGACCGACAGTAGATTGTTCGGCCCCGGTGCCATGTTCAGGGCGAAACAGGCGGGCAGAAACAGCGAGAGGGTGGCGAGATCCATGGTGCGGGCTCCGGTGACGGGAGCGGTATTTTTATCACGCGGGTGTGCGTGCCTGAACCGTACAGTCAGGCGCCAGAGTCGCGGTACAGCGACTATCGGCAGTGAATTCCTTCGAACTTTCTGCCGTCCGGTCAGCTCTTAACCCTTCACAGGTTGATGAATTCATCAGAGAATCCCATCTGCCGGGTCAGAAACTACCATTGCCGTGTAAGCTTTCGCGCCATGCTTCTCCATTCCCCCATGGCCCCAGGCGGCCCACTGTACGAGCGACTACATGCAAGCAAAGGCCCGCGAGGTTCATGTACCACCGGTGTTGCAGGATCTGCGCGCCGGCACGGCCGAACTGCACATTGCACTTGAAAAGCGCCTTCCTTTTTTCTCCGACACCCTTGATCTGCACGCTTTCGAGCGATTGATGCGCGCCTATTACGGCTTCTATCAGCCATTGGAAGCCGTGCTGCAGGACAGCGACGCGATTCCCGCTGATTTTGATCTGGCTTCCCGCCTCAAGGCACCGACCCTGCAACGCGATCTGCAAGCGCTGGGCGCAAATGGTGGCGATTTTCCGATCTGCCGCCGGTTGCCCGTCATCGACTCCGCCGCCGCGTGTCTGGGCGTGTTGTATGTGCTGGAAGGCGCGACTCTCGGCGGGCAGATCCTGCGTCGGGAGATCGCCACACGGCTGAGCCTGGGCGCGGAAAACGGCGCGGCGTTTCTGGACGTTTACGGTGCCGCCACCGGCCGGCGCTGGCGCGATTTCATCGAATACCTGGGCAGTCGCCCGATGGACACCGACGAGCGTAAAGCCGTCGTGGCGGCGGCCCACACTACATTCAGTTGTTTCGAGCAGTGGCTCGAAAGTCAGGAGGTTCTGATATGAACCCGCAAGACAAAGAAGCCTTTGAAGAGTTGCTGGCCAACTGCGCCGACGAGCCGATCCGCTTTCCCGGCGCGATCCAGCCGCACGGTTTGCTGCTGACCCTGAGCGAGCCGGACCTTTCGATCATTCAGATCAGCGCCAACGTCGAGACCTTGCTCGCCCGACCGGCACAAGAACTGATCGGCCAGCCATTGCAAAGCCTGATCGGCGATACCCATGCCGCGCAGGTTCGCGAGGCCTTGCAGCAACCGGCCTTGTCCGATGCGCCGCCGCTGCACTTTCGCCTCAACGGCACCGCGTTCGAAGGCTTGCTGCACCGGCATCAGGATGTGCTGATTCTGGAGCTGGAAATCCACGTCGAAAATTTCCAGCCGCGCAATGTCGCCGGCACCGAAACTCACCTCGGGCGGATGCTCGCGCGCCTGCAAAAGGCCCAGAGCCTGCAGGCGCTGTACGACATCAGCGTCAAGGAAATCCAGGCCATGACCGGTTACGACCGGGTGCTGATCTATCGCTTCGAAGAGGAGGGCCACGGTCAGGTCATCGCCGAAGCGTCCGATCCGTCGATGGAAGTCTTCAACGGTCTGTTTTTCCCGGCCTCCGACATCCCCGAGCAGGCCCGCGAGCTGTACCGCACCAACTGGCTGCGGATCATTCCGAATGCCGACTACCAACCGGTGCCGCTGGTGCCCAAGTTGCGCCCGGACACCCAGACCCCGCTGGACCTGAGTTTCGCGACGCTGCGCAGCGTGTCGCCGATCCACTGCCAGTACATGAAGAACATGGGCGTGCTGTCCTCGATGAGCATTTCCCTGCTCAAGGGCGACAAGCTCTGGGGCCTGATCAGTTGCGGCAATCGTCAGCCGCTGCACGTGCCGCACGAGTTGCGCACGGCATGCCAGACCATCGGCCAGGTGCTGTCGTTGCAGATCAGTGCGATGGAAGCGCTGGAAGTCAGCCGTCAACGCGAGGAAAAGGTCGAGGCGCTGGCGCTGCTCAATCAGGCGATGATCGACTCGCCACAGAACGTCTTCGATGGCCTGGCCAATCAGCCACAGGTTCTGATGGCGCTGGCCAATGCCGGCGGCATCGCGATCATCGAAGACAAGCAATTGCACCGTTACGGTAATTGCCCGGAGCCGGAAGAGATCCGTGCCCTGCACAAATGGCTGCAGGAGCGTGGCGAGCCGGTGTTTGCCAGTCATCACCTGGCCAGCGTCTACCCGCCGGCCGCGCACTATCAGCAGGTCGCCAGCGGCGTGCTCGCCATGAGCCTGCCCAAACCGGTGGACAACGGCGTGCTGTGGTTCCGCCCCGAAGTCAAAGAGAACATCAACTGGAGCGGCGACCCGCGCAAGCCGCTGGATCTGGAAAACTCTGACGCCGGCCTTCGTCTGCGGCCGCGTACCTCGTTCGAAATCTGGAAGGTCGAGATGGCCGGGATTTCCACCAAATGGAGCCACGGCGATCTGTTTGCCGCCAACGACCTGCGTCGCTCGGCGCTGGAAAACGATCTGGCCCGCCAGGTACGCCGCGAGCAGGAAGCAGTGCGTGCCCGCGACGAGCTGGTAGCGGTGGTTTCCCACGATCTGCGCAACCCGATGACCGTGATCTCGATGCTCTGCGGCATGATGCAGAAGGCCTTCAGCTCGGACGGGCCGCACACTTCGCGGCGCATTTCGACCGCCATCGACACCATGCAGCAAGCCGCCGGGCGCATGAACACGCTGCTGGAAGACTTGCTCGACACTTCGAAAATCGACGCCGGTCGCTACACCATCGCGCCGCAGAAACTCGATGTCGCGCAGATGTTCGAGGAGGCGCAATCGCTGCTGGCGCCGCTGGCGCTGGACAAGGACATCAGCATCTCGTTCGAGGCCGATCCCGACCTGAGCATCCATGCCGACCCCGAGCGGTTGTTTCAGGTGCTGTCGAATCTGGTCGGCAACGCGATCAAATTCACCCCGCGCCTGGGTACGGTCGACGTGTATGCCAAATCGGTCGGTGACGACATCGTCTTCACGGTGCGCGACAGCGGCGAAGGCATTCCCAAGGATCACTTGCCGCACGTGTTCGACCGTTATTGGACGGTCAAGGAAGGCAATCCGACCGGCACCGGGCTGGGCCTGTACATCACGCAGGGCATCGTCGAGGCCCATGGCGGGCAGATCGTTGCCGAGAGTGAGCCGGGGCAGGGCAGTGAGTTCCGCTTCACCGTGCCGCGTCAGGACTGAAAAAGCCGATCAGCGTTGGGGGGGCTGCAACATGGCCACCCATTCTGCGGCGAATCGATGGCAATCGCCGGGCCAGCGCGCCGTCAGCAGTTGCCCGTCGCGCACCACAAATCCCGATTGCAGTTTTTGCACACAATCGCGCTTGGCGATCAGCGGCCCGCGTTTGAAGTCGGTTTTGCTGGCCAGCGCGGTTTTCACCTCCGCTTCGACGGTCTGCTTGTAGGTGCGGTAGTAGCGCCCCAGCCACGCAGCTGTCATCAGCCACGCCGGCAACTCCATGGTGGCCGCGAGCAATGCCGTCACTTTGCGCCCGAACAACACCGACCGCCCGGTATCGGGGTCGAGCGTCCTCGCCAGCAACAGCACACCATGACACACCGCCGCCACGGGTTTTTCGGCTTTGAAAAATTGCAGGGCAATCTGCTGGGCCTGCGTGGATTCCAACAACGTGCGCATGCCTTTGGCATGCCCGCCGGGGATCAGCAGACCATCGAATCGATTCGTGTCGACATCGGCATACGCCAGCGGCTGCCTGAACGCTTCGGACTCGATCATCTGCGTGTAACTGTCCAGATCGGCCTTGCGCGTCATCAGCATCGAACTCAACAGGCCGAAGCCGATATCCACCAGCCGTGGATCGGCGTGGGCGGGCAAGCCTTGCGGCGTGGCAAAACGAACTTCGATGCCCGCATTACGCATCGTCTGCCACGGCACGCTGCTTTCGGTGGGGTCGTAATCGGCGCAGGGCAGCAGAATCAAGATCATCGAGGGCAGACTTCCTGGTCAAAAGTGATCGCATAGCCAGAGCGTAGTGGGTCTGCGCGTGCGGGGGTAATTTCCTTCAATACCGCCTGCCGTGCGCCGGCTACCGTGAGCGCCTTGTTCCTCGATTTGAAGCAGGTGTGCGATGAGTCTGATTGTGTCGATGGCGGCGTTTGCCCTGGCCGCGTCCATTACCCCGGGGCCGGTGAATATCGTGGCGTTGAGCTCGGGGGCGCAGTTCGGCTTTCGCGCCAGTCAGAGGCATGTGGCCGGGGCGACGCTGGGATTTGTGTTGTTGCTGGTGTTGATGGGGCTGGGGCTGCACGAAGTGCTCAAGCTGTGGCCGGCGCTGACCCGCGTGGTGCAACTGGCCGGGGTGGCGTTTTTGCTGTTCATGGCTTGGAAACTGGCCACGGATGACGGCCAGTTGAATGCGGGAGAATCGGGCAGGGCGCCGTCGATGCTCTACGGCGCAGTGATGCAGTGGCTCAATCCCAAGGCCTGGCTGGCCTGCGTGGCGGGCATGGGCGCGTTTGTCGCCGATGGCGCGGCGCGGCTTGTGTGGCAGTTTGCGGCGGTGTATCTGGTGATCTGTTATCTGTCGGTCGGCTGTTGGGCGTATGCCGGGACGTTCTTGCGCGGTTATCTTGGCAACCCGGCGGGGATGCGCTTGTTCAACCGGGTGATGGCGTTGCTGTTGGCGGTGAGTGCGGGATATCTGTTGCTGCCGTGAGTGTGACGGGGCTTGGGTTTAAAGGTGTTTAAGGATGCGTCCGACAAACCACGCGAACTTGCGCCATTGCCTACGCATCCGCCAGAATTCGCCGGCTTGTGCGCCTTGGGGGCGGGTTCTATTGTTTGCCGGTCGCTGACGAATCAGCGATCGGGTCTCGCAGCCCGCGATCTCTAGACGCACAACATCCTCCAGTTTTATGGCGGCTGTACGTGGGAGACCCTCGGGTCTGCCGGTTCTAGAGTCCCGGTCTGCGACCCGCGTATAGCTGCCACCTCTTCGTATCGCAGCGAATCGTGGCGGCTCCATGACTCTGGAAATTCAATCATGATCAAACCAACACCAAACCCACCCGAAACCGACCCGACCTCGCCCTACGAAACCCTCGACTCCAAGAAATTCCACGAAGCCGCCGACCGCGCCCTCGACCACTACCTCAATCCGTTCCACCCCAGAAAACCGATGCTCAAACCCAACACCCGCTACCTCATCGCCCCCGGCATCGACAGCGAAGAACTGCTGGCCGACGCTTGCGAAACCCTGACCTCGGCCAAAACCATGGCCACCGACTTCGCCGGGCTGGTGGACGGCTCGCATCGGCATGTGCTGCTGGGGATTGCGCAATTGATCATGCTGGGTGAACTGGCGGTGAATCGGGCGCTTGATAATCTTGAGGTGGCGGCTGAGCCGCGCGTCTGAGTGCTGAAACCAAAACGGCCCCTTTACGGGGCCGTTTTTGCGTCTGCAGGAAACCGTTTACCGATGACCATTCGTCTTGAAATCACGCTCACCTGTCAGATCTGACAGGTGACGATGCTCCTCTTTCGCGGTGTCATGAACTTCGTCCCGAAGATGGCTATTTATCGCACGCCAGGAGAGCAACATGAGCATCAACGTCAATTCGACACAGATCACCGCCTTGCTCCAGCTGTATCCGATGGCAATCCCGGGCGCAGAAGAAAACCTGCAACCGCCGAAAACCTACGATCTCGGCATTTCCCAGAGCATTTATTCGCCAACCATCAATCTCTTCATTGTGATCGACGCGGTCAGGTTGTTTTCCACCTCCTTTACAGCAGGTGACTCCGTAAGGCTGTGGGTCAACAGCCTGGCGACATCCGTGATCAAGCTAATCAAGCCGGGCGAAGAGAACGACCGCATTTTTATGGACGCTCCTTGGGGAGTGTTCAAGGATGGCCTCAATACGCTGTACTACGAAGTCACCCGGGTCAGCGGTAATAAAGATCAATCCACCCCGATACTGAATGTGCTGTTCAACAACCCGGTCTCCGGTATCACGGTCAGCCATCCGCCCAGCATTGTTCCGGGGCAGTCGCCTACCGTCACTTTAACCCGGAGCGACCCGCGCCAATTTGACGAAATGGAACTGACCATAGGCTCATGGAGTAAAACCATTCCCTATGTCCATCCTGCCAACCCGGTCACCTACAACCTGACGACCCTTGACCTCCAGCAGATCGGTGACGGTACTCGTACAGTGAGCGCCACCATAAAAGATCAACTGAACAACCTCAGAGTGTCGCCTACGACCTCCATCGTTATCACCGCCAACACACTTGTTTTACTGCCCCCCTCCGTCACGGGGCAGACAGGCAACAACTTCAATCCGACCTTGCAGAATGTCGAGGTAGTGGTGCCTGTGGGCACTTTGCTGCCCAGCGACAGGATCCGTGTCAAATGGGAGGGCGCGATCAGTGCGACCGGGGCCTCATTCAACAGTGCGCAACAGCTGGTCAGTGCGGGCCTGAAGTTTCAGGTACCACGCTCGGTGCTGGCCTACAGTTTGCGTAAAATGGTCAAGGTCACCTATGTAATCGAGCGCAACGGTGTTGAGACCTCATCGCAAGTCTTGCCACTAAATATCCTGCCATTGCCCGCCACGGCGCTGATCCCGCCAAAAATTCTGGAAGCGGATGCGAACAACGTGCTGGACGTTATCGCGCTGGGTACCCAGAACGCCAGGATTCACGCTTTGCTCTGGACACTGATTGCAGACGGCATGCCGTGCTGGCTATCACTGGAAGGCAAGGACCCGAACGGTAATGTGGTTATTCTGCCCTTGTGGAATGGTTTGCCGGCGCGAGTCAATCCGACTTGGGTCAGTCAGGGTTTCTGGCTTCAAACGTTGGTGAACAGCTTCCTCAAGCAACTCGGAAATGCCACCACACTGCTCGTGAAGTTTGCAGTGTCGATGGACATGACCAATGTCAGGGCGACGGCAGAGGAATTTCCGGATAGGGTCTATACGATCAAGGCAGTGGCGCAATCACTTATCGAAGACTTTGAGGCTGTACCGCGACAGTTCATAGGTTTTGGGCAAACGATTCAAACGCCATTAATGACAATCAAGCATATCGGGGGAGCAGGGACTGCGGGTGTGACATCAGTAAGCGATGGTTTTTTGACTATTCCTGGAAAAACAGAAGGGAACGCTTTGCATGTTGGGTATCAAGATGCAATTGCGCAGCGCATTTCGTTGACCCTTGCATTTCCGTGCGCTCATGTGTCGTTCTGGTATGGGGCTACCAATACCAGCACCAACAGTGTGTACTTTTACGGTCAAAACGGCCTCCTCGGACAGAGAAATCTGCAACTGACCTTGAACAACGTATTCGAGCTTGTTTTCGCTGCAGCGGGAATCATCCGAATTGAGATCGAAAACTCTCCGGGTGACTGGCTTGTGATAGACAACATTTCATTGCGACGGGACTAAAAGGGGACGCATTTATTTACCTGCGGCAAAGCCATGACCAATGGCTTCGCCCGTTACCCTCACGGCCCGCAACGATGCGGGCCGTTTTTCTTCACCCCCGATACTGCCCCGGCGTAGCCGCCAGATGCTGCTTGAACGCCCGCTGAAAATGCGCCTGATCGGCAAACCCCGCCTCCAGCGCCACATCCGCAATCAACTGCCCGCGCCTCAGACACTCTCGGGCAAACTGAATGCGCTGGTTGACCAAAAACGCATGGGGCGTCATGCCGAAATGCTGTTTGAAGGCGCGAATCAAATAGGACGGTGACAGCTCGGCGGCGGCGCAAATGTCGTCGAGGCTGAGCAGTTCGGTGCAATGATGGCGAATGAAGTCGGCGGCGCGTTCGAGTTTGAAGTTCGGCTCTCGCAGAGGTTGTTCGATAGGGTTCAGGCGCAGTTGCAGGTCGCTGAAAAACTCCACCGCAGCGCTCTGTTTGCGCAGCACGTCTTGCTGCTCGTCGACCAATATCGCGTACAACGCATTCAAGTCGCGAAACAGGCGGGCATCATTCAAATGGGTATCGGAAAACCGCCGAAACTCAAGTTCCGCACTGAACCCCAGCTGATGCTGCAGATCCGTCAGCCACGGCGTTTCCACATACAACATCAAATACGACCACGGCTGGTCATCGATCGGGTTGCACGCGTGCACGTCCCCCGGATTCATCAGCACCACGGTGCCGGCCGTCACTTCGAAAGATGATTGCTCATGCACGTAAGTACTGCGCCCGGCGGTGATCGCGCCGATGGAAAAGTGCGCGTGGGAGTGCCGTGAATAGCAGACCTCGCGCCCATCGGCGATGGCCCGCGCTTCGATGAAGGGCAGGGCGTCGTCGCGCCAGAAGCGCGGGGCTTGTTCGGGGTTCTTGGCGGCAGCTTTCATCGTTGTGGTTCTCGGCAGACCAGTGCCCGAGTGTATTAGCTCTGGCCGGCGAAGGCTCGTTCGAGTTCGGCAATGTCGAGTTTTTTCATCCGGAACATGGCCTGCATCGCCCGTTGGACCTTGGTCTGGTCGGGGTCGGTCATCATGTGCATGAAGGCCACCGGCACGATCTGCCACGATACGCCGAACTTGTCCTTGAGCCAGCCGCATTGCTGGGCTTCCACCGGCCCGCCGGCGCTGAGGTTGCCCCAGAAATGGTCGACTTCTTCCTGATTCTGGCAATTGACCTGAAACGAGATCGCCTCATTGAACTTGAACATCGGCCCGCCATTGAGCCCGGTGAAGGTATGGCCGTCGAGTTCGAAACTGACGGTCATCACCGAGCCTTCCGGGCGCCCGTGGAATTCCTGGCCGACCTTGCTGTAGTGGGTGAGGGCGGTGATTTTCGAGTGATCGAAGATCGAGCAGTAGAACTTGGCCGCCGCCTCGGCCTGATCGTCGAACCACAGGCACGGGGTCAGCTTTTGAAAGCGTTGCATGGCAGTCATCCTCGGCAGGTTAGACACGCTGGATTAAAAGCGTAGTCAGTCCGAAGCGGGTCGTAGGCGCCATAGATCGACAAGTGCGCCCAAAAACGTTTGTCGTTAGACTTGCCGCCCCGATTTTGCCGCAAGGACGCTCTGCATCATGGTTGCCTCTCGTACATGGATTTTTTTCTGCCTGTTTGCCGCCGCGTCGGCCAGTGCCGAACCTTTGAGCTGTCAGCTCTTGGATCCGGCAAACAGGTACAGCGTCGATGTGACCATCGAGCATCCACCGACGCAGAACTTCGAACCAGTGGCGGCACAAGTCATCCTGCGCGACAAGTCCAGTGGCGAAGTGTTGCAACGAATCGACACGGCCGATGCCGTCGACCTGGTTCCGCTCAACGATTCAGCCAAGGCCTTGCGATGCGACGAGCAACGTCTGGTGGTGTTTGGCGACTTCAATTTCGATGGACACCAGGATCTGGCGCTCCGTAACGGTAACGACGGTGGCTACGGCGCGGCATCCTACGACGTCTATCTGTTTAAGCCGTCGAGCCCGGTGCTGGTGCCGAACAAGGCTTTGTCGGCGCTGACTCGCGAACCGTATCTGGGGTTGTTTGAAGTCGATGGCGCCGCTCGCCACCTTGTCACACACGCGAAGAGCGGTTGCTGCTGGCGCCAGAGCAGTACCTGGCAGGTGAAGGACAATTCGCCGGTCAAGGTGACCGAAATCATCGAGGTGGCACAGCGGCCGTCGGAAGGCAGCCCGCTGATGCCGGCGGGTTATACCGACGTCACGCAGCGGGAATTGAAGGAAGGCAAATGGCGGGAACAGCGTCGCCTTGAAGGGCCCGTGGGTGAAGCGCCGGTGATGCTGCGGGGCAAGCTCGATGGCAAGATCCCATTCGAGCTGTGGTGGCAGATGCTGGGTGGCGTCTACATTGGCGAGGTTCGTTACACGAAAACGGGCAATGGCCAACCGATCCGACTGGTGGGCGAGACCTACGATGACGGAGCTGTGTTGCTGCATGAGCTGGACGCCCAGGGCCGTGTCACCGGCGACTGGTATGTGGCGGGTGAGCCTGATGAGCACGGTTTCCAGGGCGGGACATGGCACGACGGCGACAAGTCTCTGATCTTCGAAGCGCGACCGACGGCGTTCCGGGTTGCACCGCAAAAGTTTCAGACGCCCACGGGCGATCAGCGTGAAGGACGTTACGTGATGATGGCGCCGGACGAGCGATCGGCGTGGCTGACGATCAAAATCGTGCCGGCCACCGAGAAGGGTGCGGGTGAGCAGGCGTTGATCCAGATGGCCGTGACGCAACCGGGCAAACCACCCCGCCAGGAGACTCGGCAGTGGCCGTTGCAGGCGGGCAATCTGGTGATCGGTCAGGATCAGATCGCCGAGCCACTTTATCGATTGCGACTGCTCGACGGAGCGGTGCAAGTGGAGGGTGCCGGTGAGTTCTCTGATTTCAGAGGGGCTTACGCAAAGCAACCCTGAAGGCGATTGTTGTCTTTATGACTATCACTGAAGTCGATGTGACTCTTTCTGGGTCGAGTCATATTGACTTCTTATGGCTTATCTAGCTGATCTTTAAAGATAAAAAATCTGGCACACGAATTGATACATCAATCGTACAAACTGATCCGCTCAGGAGTACGAAACATGTTCACTTTCTTCGAGAATCCGCTGAACGTTCTGCACCTGTCGAGCAAAGTGCTCGTCGCCGGTCTGGTCATGTTGCTGGCCGGGATCTACGGCGCTTATCTGTATCAGGGCCACATGCCGATTGCGTTGCTGGTGGCGATGCATGCCATGACCATCGTTGGCCCGACGCTGATCAAGATCGGCTATGTGATGCGGCTCCTGTCTCAATATCGGCTGGGCCCACATCACGCCGCCGTGGTGGTTTGAACATGCGCAGACTCGCCGATGCGCCGCTGTTCAGCCTGGGCTTTCGGCCGCTGTTTCTGGCCGGGGCCGGATTCGCCGCGCTGGCGATCCTGATCTGGGGTCTGTGGCTTTACGGACATTGGTTCGATCTGCAACCGGCGGGCGGCATGCTTGCGTGGCATCGACATGAAATGCCCTTCGGTTTCGCGGCGGCGATCGTTGCCGGGTTTCTGCTGACGGCGGTGCCCAACTGGACCGGCATTCCCGGAGTGCGCGGCGGGGCGCTGATCGCTCTGGTGTCGGTCTGGCTGCTCGGACGTGTGGCCTGGTGGCTGCCGTTGCCGACCGGGCTGATTCTTGCGCTGCAATGGGGTTTTCTGCCGCTGCTGGCGGTGATGCTGGCGCGGGACCTGATCGCCGCGCGCAAACGCGACAATTACCCGATTGTGCTGGTGCTCGGGTTGATGGCGGGTTGTCAGGCGCTGACTTTGATTGGCCTGTACAACGACGACGCCGGCCTGCAACGCCAGGGTGTTCTGGGCGCTTTGTGGCTGGTGGCAGCGCTGATGACCGTGATCGGTGGGCGGGTGATTCCGTTCTTCATCCAGCGCGGCTTGAACCGTCCACCGGCGCCGGCCGCCAACCCACTGCCAACCCGCTTGCTGTTGATCGGCAGCCTGCTGACCGCAGTCACTTTTGCGGCAGGCCTCAATGATTCACCCCGGCTGTGGCTGGCAGGCTTGTTTGTGCTGACCGGCAGTTTGCAGTTGATGCGGCTGATCCGCTGGCATGATCGCGGGATGTGGCGGGTGCCGCTGCTCTGGTCGTTGTATCTGGCTTACGGCTGGATGGCGTTGGCAACCTGGGCCATGGCGCTGTGGCATCTGGGTTTGATCGGCCAGCAAAGCCTGGCGACTCATGCGCTGGCGGTCGGCGGGGTGGGTGGGTTGATTCTGGCGATGATCGCGCGGGTCAGCCTTGGGCATACCGGCCGGTTGTTACAGCCTTCCAAAGGCATGGTGTTGGGCTTTGCGCTGGTGCTGATCGCTGCGGGTTGCCGGGTGTTGCTGGTGCCGTTTTCCAGTCTGGGGCTGGGGCTGTCCGTGGTGCTCTGGTGCGCGGGGTTCGCGCTGTTTTTGCGGCATTACACCGGGATCCTGCTTAAGCCGAGGCTCTAGGGTTTTTATCCGCGACGCTCGGCAATCATCAACAACGACTGCGGCATCGGGCTTTGCGGATGCTGCGGCTCGCGCAGGCCGGTCAACTGCAGGCCGGCCATGTCCAGCGCATTCAGCCAACTGGACAAGGTGCGGAAATACCACGGCATCGGTTGCCACTCGCCCTGAAAACCGTCGAAGGTTTCTTCCCGCCATCCATCCTGATAATCACCGGTCGCGACCGACCACGGATGCAGCGTCTGGATCACCAGCGCACCGCCGGGCACGAGCAGGGCATTCATCGCCGCGAGCAGCGGAATGATGTCCTGATGCAGCAGGGAAAAGTTGGCGCAGATCAGGTCGTAGTCGCGGCCAATGTCGACCTTCGCCTCAACCAGATCTTCGTAACTGGCGACATGCACGGGCGATGAACCTGCCACCCGCGCGGCCTCGACCAGCGTCGCATCGCCGTCGACGCCGACCGCATCGAATCCTCGCTCGGCCAGCGCCCGCAATAGCCAGCCTTCGCCGCATCCCAGATCGAGCACGCGCTCCGGCTGGCGCCCCATCACCGCCAGCAGAATGGCCTGATCGGTGACCTGCCGGCGACTCTCGATGGCGCCGCTGCGCACGGCTTCGGTCCAGGCCCGGGCGTTGTGATGCCAGCTCTGGAGGAGGGTGGATTCAGGCGAGGACATGACGGGCTCCGGGATCGCGGGATGCAGGCAAGGATAGGTCAGGTGTAGTCGGCCAGTTGAATCCGGTTGCGACCGCCGCGCTTGGATTCGTAGAGCGCGCTGTCACCTTGCTCGATCAACGCCGCGAGGCTGAGCGGCGGCTGATCGAACACCTTGGCACCGATGCTCAGGGTGACCGCTTGCGGGGTGGTGTAGGTCTGGGAAGTCATCTGCTGAAACTGTTCGCGCAGCGCGCTGCCCAGCACCATGATCTGTGCGTGCGAAGCATCGCCCAGCAGCATCACGAATTCGTCACCGCCCAGCCGTGCTGCCAGCGCATCTTTGGGCAGTACCGCGCGGATCATTTCGCTGAGGGCGATGAGCAAGCGGTCGCCGGCGGTGTGGCCGTACAGATCGTTGATCAGTTTGAAGTTGTCGATGTCGATCAGCAGCAGCGCGCCGGGGCGGGCGCTGGACACTTCATCAAGCAGGCGCGGTGCGCGGACTTCCAGGGCGCGGCGGTTGTACAGCGCGGTCAGCGGATCCCGGGCGGCCAGTTCGGCAATCTGCTTTTCACGCCGGTAGCGCTCGGTGCCGGTCATCGACAGCGCGATCAGCATGATCGCCATCGCACCCTCGACCAGGGAAATCTGAATGATTTCGCCGCGCAGCGACGCCAGATCGATCAGCGTGCCGGGAATCACCGCGATGATCGCCTTGGCGAAATAGAACGCGCCGTGGATCAGCAGCACATATCGCAACTGCACTGCGCCGACGCTCAACGATTTGCCGTGCGGGCGCAGCAACAGGCTGGCCCGCAGCATCGGCGCGGCCACCAGCAGCGAGTTGGCCATCAGCATGATCTTCGACCACGACGGATCTTCCGGTAGCAGCAGCAACGCCAGCCACAGCAGGAACATCAAGTACCAGGCCCGCGACAACCGCTTCTGCGTAAACCGCGCGACCCCCAGCAGAAACAGCCAGTGCGCGACCACCAGCAGGCCGTTGGCGAACCAGATGCCGATCAGCGGATAACCATTGGCGCGCAACAGGGCCAGGCTCGAGCCGACGGTGATGGTGGCGAAACCGGCGCTCCAGAACAGCAGGGAAGGTTCGCGGATGCTGCGCCATTCGACCGCCAGATACAGGGCGGCCGCCGCGGCCAGGGCGGTGGAAATGGTGAGCATCGTGAGAGGATCGAGCGCCATGAAAGGACAGGTCTGCCTGGATAGTGTTAATGGGCCACGATTGTAAGCGTTCCCCCAATGGGCTGCTATTTTCACTCACCGGATATTCCATTTTCAGGCGAGGTGTCCCATGGACCGATTGACTGGCGGTTGTCTGTGCGGCGAGGTGCGGATTGAGGCGTCCGGGCGACCCTACAGGGTTGGTGTTTGCCACTGTCTGGATTGCCGCAAACACCATGGCGCGCTGTTTGCCGCGTCGGCGATCTTTCCCGAGGATGCGGTGACGATCAGCGGCGAGACCCGTGACTATGCCGGACGACATTTCTGCCCGCGCTGTGGCTCATCGGTGTTTGGCCGCAGTGGCGATGAAGTCGAAGTGAATCTGGGCGCGCTGGATGCGCCGGATCAATTCCAGCCCACCTATGAGCTGTGGACGGTGCGTCGCGAGTCGTGGCTACCGGCCTTTCCGCTGGCCCGACACTACGTGCGTGATCGCGAGAGAACGGGGCGAACCGAAGAGTAACCGGGGTCAGGCAGGGCGCCGGACCCCGGCCACTATTAGCCGCGAATGAACGCCAGCAGATCCGCATTGATCGTCGGCGCCTCGGTGGTCGGCATCCCATGAGGGAAGCCCGGATAAATCTTCAGCGTGCTGTTCTTCAGCAGTTTCGCCGACAGCACACCGGCATTTTCATACGGCACGATCTGGTCATCGTCGCCGTGCATCACCAGCACCGGGATCGAGATGCTTTTCAGGTCGGCGGTGAAGTCGGTCTGCGAGAAGGCAACGATGCCGTCGTAGTGCGCCTTGGCGCCGCCCATCATGCCCTGACGCCACCAGTTCGCAATGATCCCTTCCGATGGCTTGGCGCCAGGGCGGTTGTAGCCGTAAAACGGCCCACTGGGCACGTCGCGATAGAACTGCGCACGATTGGCCGCCAGTTGCGCCTGAAGATCGTCGAACACTGACTTGGGCAAACCGCCGGGGCTGCTCTCGGTTTTCACCATCAGCGGCGGCACGGCGCTGATGATCGCGGCTTTCGATACCCGATCCTCGCCATGCCGGGCGATGTAGTGAATCACCTCGCCGCCACCGGTGGAGTGGCCGACGTGCACGGCTTTCTGCGTCCCCAGATGATTGACTACCGCCGCCACATCGTCGGCGTAGTGATCCATGTCGTGGCCGTCCCAGACCTGGCTCGAACGCCCGTGACCCCGTCGATCATGGGCCACGACCCGGAAGCCCTGTGCCAGGAAAAACAGCATCTGCGCATCCCAGTCGTCCGCGCTGAGCGGCCAGCCGTGGTGGAAGTGGATCACCGGAGCGTCTTTCGGGCCCCAGTCCTTGTAGAAGATTTCGACGCCGTCTTTCGTTGTGACAAATCCCATGTTCGCGACTCCTGGAAAGTGTGAAAGGGCAGGTCTTGCGATGACAACCGGAATCAACTGTAGGAGCAAAGTCGGCACTTTGGTCGAAGAATTCCCGAACGGTGCGGCATGACCGGTGGTCGCAGCGGCTGGTCGTCGGGTCAAAATGCGCTTAGCTGAAAGGGATAAGCCGAGGCGCGCACGGACATCGAGAGCCGGAGCAGCGCCCTTCAGAACACCGTGAGTCTGAGGAAGTCCCCGATGCTGACCTTGAACATCAATGGCAAGGATCAGGAGCTCGATGTCCCCGCGGACATGCCGTTGCTCTGGGTCCTGCGCGATGTCGCGCACCTGACCGGTACCAAATTCGGTTGTGGCATGGCCCAGTGCGGTGCTTGTACCGTGCACGTCGATGGCGCACCGCTGCGCTCCTGCATCACCCCGGCCACGGCCGTCGCCCATGGCCAGAAGATCCTCACCATCGAAGGCCTGTCGAGCGACGGTTCGCACCCGGTGCAGCAGGCCTGGGCCGAACTGGACGTGGTGCAGTGCGGTTACTGCCAGTCCGGGCAGATCATGTCCGCCGCCGCGTTGCTGGCGAAAATCCCCAAACCCACCGACAGCGATATCGATCAGGCGCTCTCCGGCAATATCTGCCGCTGCGGCACGTACCCAAGAATCCGCGCGGCGGTCAAACGCGCGGCCGACATCGGCTGAGCGAGGGGGAGGTGAGTGATGAACAGTCCTGTATCCCGTCGCGGATTTCTCAAGGGCAGCGCCGTGCTTGGCGGTGGTCTGGTGGTGGCGTTCGTGGTGCCCGGCGGCAATCGCTTTGCCAAGGCAGCCGAGAACGAAGGCAAGGTGTTTGCGCCGAACGCGTTCCTGCGGATTGCAGCGGACAACAGCGTGACCGTGCTGCTCGGCCATTCGGAAATGGGCCAGGGCATCTGGACCGGGCTGACCATGTTGATCGCCGAAGAGCTGGACGCCGACTGGTCGAAGATCCGCGTCGAGCACTCGCCAGCTTCGGCAGCCGATTACGGCATGCCCGGTTTTGGCGGGATGCAGATTACCGGCGGATCGACTTCAACCTGGATGGAGTTCGACCGCTACCGCCTCGCTGGTGCCACCGCGCGGCAGATGCTGATCGAAGCGGCGGCCAAGCGTTTCAACGTGGCACCGTCGACGATCCGCACCGAGTCCGGCGTGGTGATTGCCGGCGACAACCGCGCCACCTACGGCGAACTGGCGGACGCCGCCGGGCAACTGCCGGTGCCGGATCCGAAGTCGATCACCTTTAAAGAAGCCAAGGACTGGAAAGTCATCGGCAAACCCACCAAACGCCTCGACACCCCGGAGAAAATCACCGGTCGCGCCAAGTTCGGCATGGATGTGCAGTTCGACGGATTGATGACGGCGATGGTGGCGCGGGCGCCGGCGTTCGGCGCCACGGTGAAATCCTTCGAAGGCGCTGAGGCGTTGGCGATCCCCGGCGTGCACAAAGTGGTGCAAGTGCCGACCGGTGTGGCGGTGGTCGCCGAGCACTATTGGGCGGCGAAACTCGGGCGCGATGCGTTGAAGGTCGATTGGGACCTGGGGCCGAACGCTGATCTGAGCAGTGAAAAGCTGTTGGCGAGTTTCCGCAAACTGGCGGCCACACCGGGCACTTCGGCGGCGCAGGCCGGCGATGCCAAGGGCAATTTCGGCAAGGCAGCGAAGAAAATCGATGTTGAATACAGCGTGCCATACCTGGCCCACGCGCCGATGGAGCCGCTCAACTGCACGGTGAAGATCAGCGCCGACAAGTGCGAGATCTGGACCGGCACCCAGTTCCAGACGCTGGATCAGATGGTTGCCGGCAAGATCACCGGGCTCAAGCCGGAGCAGGTGGAGATTCACACCGAATTTCTCGGTGGTGGTTTCGGCCGGCGGGCCAACCCGACCTCGGACTTTGTCGCCGAAGCGGTGCAAGTGGCCAAGGCTGCGGCGATGCCGGTGAAAACCGTGTGGTCGCGCGAAGACGATATTCGCGGTGGCTACTACCGCTCGATGTTTCTGCATCAGGCGAAGATCGGCCTCGGCGCCGACGGCCTGCCGCTGGCCTGGCAGCATGTGCTGGTCGGGCAATCGATCATGGCCGGCACCATGCTCGAGAAAACCATGGTCAAGAACGGCGTCGACCAGACGTCGGTCGAAGGCGTTTCGGACAGCCCGTACATCAAGGGCCTGGCCCATCATCAGGTCGATCTGCACTCGCCGACCACCGGGATCAACGTGCTGTGGCTGCGTTCGGTGGGTCATAGCCACACCGCGTTTGTCATGGAGTCGCTGATCGATGAAATGGCCACGGCGGCGGGCAAGGACCCGGTGGAGTACCGAAGAACGCTGCTCAAGGATCATGCCCGGCATCTCGGCGTGTTGAATCTGGCGGTGGAGAAGGCCAACTGGAAAGCCCCGCTACCGGACGGCCATGCGCTGGGCGTGGCGGTGCACGAATCGTTCGGCAGTTACGTGGCGCAGGTGGCGGAGGTGTCACAGGACAATCTGGCGATCCGCGTGCATCGCGTGGTCTGCGCGGTGGACTGCGGGATTGCGGTCAACCCGCAGAGCATCGCGGCGCAGATGGAATCGTGCATCACCTTCGGCCTGGGCATGGCGCTGCACAGCAAACTGACGCTCAAGGACGGCCATGTCGTGCAGTCCAACTATCACGACTATCAGGTGTTGCGGCTCAATGAAATGCCGCTGGTCGAGGTGCACATCGTGCCCAGCAGCGAGAAACCCGGCGGCATCGGCGAGGCCGGTGTACCGCCCACGGCGCCGGCGGTGGCCAACGCGGTATTCGCCCTGACCGGGCAGCGCCTGCGGGAAATGCCGCTGCAATTGTCGGGGGTGTGAGATGAAACGACATCTGTTGTTGGGCACGGTGATTCTGCTTGGGCTGGGCGGTTACGCGTCGGATCTGTTCGCTGACGATCAGGAAGCCTTGAAGGCCTTCAGCACGGTGCAGAAAGTCTTCCAGAGCCCGCGCTGCCAGAACTGTCACATTCCCGGCGATTCGCCGTTGCAGTTCGACGCCGGCATCCCCCACGCGATGAACGTGGTACGCGGCATGGACGGCAAGGGCGCCGCCGGTTTGCCCTGCGCCACCTGTCACGCCGAAAGCAATCCGCCGGCCAGTTATGGCCCCCATGCGCCACCGGGCGCGCCGCACTGGAGCCTGCCGCCTGCCGCCCACAAGATGGCCTGGATCGGTCTGCCGCCGGATCGCTTGTGCGCAATGATCAAGGACCGCGCCAGCAACGGCGACCGGGACTTCGCCGCGCTGATCAAACACGTCAGCGAGGACAAACTGGTGCTCTGGGGCTGGAGTCCCGGGGCAGGGCGCGCGCCGGTGCCGGTGCCGCACGATATCTTCGTGACCCAGTTCAAACTCTGGGCCGATGCGGGCGGGCCGTGTCCGGTGGCCGGTGGATGAGAAGTTGAGTCATTGCTGATTCGGGCTACGCTCAACTGCATCGACGACAAAGGAGTGTGTGATGCTGGTACCCGGCAAACCCGCTAATGAAGTTGCGCGCATTCAAGCGCTGCAGGACCTGAAGCTGCTCGACACCGCACCGGAGGAGCGCTTCGACCGGCTGACGCGACTGGCCAAGCGTCTGTTCAACGTGCCGATCGCGCTGGTCACGCTGGTGGACAAGGAGCGGCAATGGTTCAAGTCGTGCGTGGGTCTGGACACGGCCGAAACGCCACGCTCTGTTTCATTCTGTGGCCATGCGATTCTCAAGGACGAGCTCATGCTGGTACCTGACGCCCGAGAGGACGAGCGTTTCCACGACAACCCTTTGGTTACCGGGGAGCCGAAAATCCGGTTCTACGCCGGTTATCCGCTGACCGTACCCAGCGGCAACAAGATGGGCACCTTGTGCCTGATCGACACCAAACCCCGCGATCTCGACGACGAGGAGCGCGCCCTGCTGCGCGATCTGGCCGGCATGGCCGAGCAGGAACTGATGGCCGTGCAGATGGCGAGCATGGACGAGCTGACGCTGCTGTCCAATCGTCGCGGCTTCAAGATGCTGGCCCAGCACGCGCTCGACGCCTGCGCACGCCTGGAAAAACCGGCGACGCTGCTGTTTTTCGACCTCAATGATTTCAAGCAGATCAACGACCTTTATGGGCACGCCGAGGGCGACAGCGCGCTCAAGACCTTCGCCGATGTGCTGCGCATCGCCTTTCGCGAGAGCGATGTGGTCGGGCGGCTGGGCGGCGATGAATTCGTGGCGCTGCTGACCGGCTCAAGCCATGTCGAAACCACGGCGATCATGGCGCGACTCAAGGAAATTCTCGAAGAGCGCAATGCCACGTTGCACCGGGGTTACGCGATTCGCTTCAGCGTCGGCCAGATCGAATACAACCCGCAGCGCCATGACACCGTGGACAAGTTACTGGCGGATGCGGATGCAGCGATGTATGAGCACAAGCAAGCGTTGAAGCGTTGTTGATTCTGGCCTTATCGCCAGCAGGCTGGCTCCCACAGAAAAAGACGATGTTAACGAAATCGCAGGCATGAAAAAGCCCGCCTGAATAGGCGGGCTTTTTATCGGCAGCGCGAAGATTACTCTTCGATGTTGCCCATGGCGGTGGTGTTGAAGCCGCCGTCCACGTACATGATTTCACCGCTGATGCCCGACGCCAGGTCGGAGCACAGGAAGGCGCCGGCGTTGCCGACTTCTTCGATGGTGACGTTGCGGCGCAGCGGAGTTTGCGCTTCGTTGGCGGCCAGCATCTTGCGGAAGTTCTTGATGCCGGAAGCGGCCAGGGTGCGGATCGGGCCAGCCGATACGCAGTTGACGCGGGTGCCGTCCGGGCCCAGGGAACCGGCCAGGTAACGTACGCCGGCTTCCAGCGAAGCCTTGGCCATGCCCATCACGTTGTAGTTCGGCATGGTGCGCTCGGCGCCCAGGTAGGACAGGGTCAGCAGGCTGCCGTTGCGGCCTTTCATCATTTCACGGCCAGCTTTGGCCAGGGCCACGAAGCTGTAGGCGCTGATGTCGTGAGCGATGCGGAAGCCTTCACGGGTGGTGGCTTCGGTGAAGTCGCCGTCCAGTTGGTCGCCCGGGGCGAAGCCGACGGAGTGCACGATGCAGTCCAGGCCGTCCCACTTCTTGCTCAGTTCTTCGAAGACCTTGGCGATTTCTTCATCGCTGGCCACGTCGCACGGGAAGCACAGCTCAGGGCTCGAACCCCAGCCCTGTGCGAACTCTTCTACGCGACCTTTCAGTTTGTCGTTCTGATAAGTGAAGGCAAGCTCAGCGCCCTCGCGATGCATGGCGGCAGCGATGCCGGATGCGATGGACAGCTTGCTGGCGACACCGACGATCAGTACGCGCTTACCGGCGAGAAAACCCATGTGTTGCTCCTCTTTCAGGTTATTGCGCAGTGGCTGGTGCCAGGAAAGCGGCCTCCAGCAACTGCTGTGTATACGGATGTTGGGGGGCGGCAAAGATACTTTGCGCGTCTCCCTGTTCGACCACTTGGCCATGCTTGACCACCATCAGTTGGTGGCTCAGCGCTTTGACGACAGCCAGGTCATGGCTGATGAACAAATACGTCAGGTTGTACTTGGCTTGCAGTGAACGCAACAGCTCCACCACTTGCCGCTGCACCGTCCGGTCGAGCGCCGAAGTCGGCTCGTCCAGCAGAATCAGCGCCGGCTTGAGCACCAAGGCCCGGGCTATGGCAATTCGCTGCCGTTGCCCACCGGAAAATTCGTGGGGGTAGCGGTGCCGGGTTTCCGGATCCAGACCTACCTCCTTCAATGCCGCAATAATCGCCGCTTCCTGCTCGGCGGCGGTGCCCATCTTGTGGATCCGCAGGCCTTCGCCAACGATGTCATTCACGCACATCCGCGGGCTCAGGCTGCCAAACGGATCCTGAAACACCACCTGCATCTCCCGGCGCAGCGGCCGGACTTCGCTTTGCGTCAGGCAGTCTAGCTGCTTGCCCTCAAAACGGATCGCACCTTTGCTGCCGATCAACCGCAGGATCGCCAGACCCAGGGTGGATTTGCCGGAACCGCTTTCCCCCACGATCCCCAGAGTCTGACCCTGAGGCAGGCTGAAATTGATGCCGTCCACTGCCTTGACGTGATCCACCGTGCGCTTGAGCAGGCCTTTCTTGATCGGGAACCAGACTTTCAGATCCTCGACTTCAAGCAGCGGCGCCCCGATTTTATTGCTCGCCGGGCCTCCGCTGGGCTCCGCGCCAAGCAGTTCCCGAGTGTACGGATGCTGCGGCGAACGGAACAGCTCTTCGCACGATGCCTGTTCGACGATGCAACCGCGCTGCATGACACATACACGATGCGCAATTCTTCGCACGAGGTTCAAATCGTGACTGATCAGTAACAGCGCCATGCCCAATCGAGCCTGCAATTCCTTAAGCAGGTCGAGGATTTTCAGCTGAACGGTCACGTCCAGCGCAGTGGTCGGCTCGTCGGCAATCAGCAGTTCCGGCTCGTTGGCCAAGGCCATGGCGATCATCACCCGCTGGCGCTGGCCGCCGGACAATTCGTGGGGCAGGGCCTTGAGGCGCTTGTGCGGCTCGGGGATGCCGACCATCTCCAGCAACTCCAGCGTGCGCTTGGTCGCGACCTTGCCGGTCAGGCCCTTGTGGATGCCCAGCACCTCGTTGATCTGCTTCTCGATCGAGTGCAGCGGGTTGAGCGAGGTCATCGGCTCCTGAAAGATCATCGCGATCCGGTTGCCACGAATGTGACGGATGGTCTTTTCGCCCAGCTCCAGCAGGTTCTGCCCGGAATAATTGATGCTGCCGGCCGGATGCCGCGCCAGCGGATAGGGCAGCAGGCGCAGGATCGAATGCGCGGTCACCGACTTGCCCGAGCCTGATTCGCCCACCAGCGCCAGGGTTTCGCCGCGCTTGATGTCGAAACTCACGCCTTCGACCACCCGTTGCACGCGATCACCGATGCCGAACTCGACGGCCAGGTCGCGGATTTCGATCAGATTGTCCTGATTCATGTCACTTCCTCGGGTCGAAGGCATCGCGAGCGGACTCGCCGATGAACACCAGCAAACTCAACATCAGCGCCAGCACCGCAAACGCGCTCATGCCCAGCCACGGCGCCTGCAGGTTGGATTTGCCCTGAGCCACCAGCTCACCCAGCGACGGACTGCCGGCCGGCAAGCCGAAACCGAGGAAGTCCAGGGCGGTGAGGGTGCCGATGGCGCCGGTCAGGATGAACGGCATGAAGGTCATGGTCGAAACCATGGCGTTGGGCAGAATGTGGCGGAACATGATCGCGCCGTTCTGCATGCCCAGCGCTCTGGCTGCGCGCACGTATTCGAGGTTACGCCCGCGCAGGAACTCGGCGCGCACCACGTCCACCAGGCTCATCCACGAGAACAGCAGCATGATTCCCAGCAGCCACCAGAAGTTCGGCTGGACGAAACTGGCGAGGATGATCAGCAAGTACAACACTGGCAAGCCCGACCAGATCTCCAGAAAGCGCTGGCCGGCCAGATCGACCCAGCCGCCGTAGAAACCCTGCAAGGCGCCGGCAATGACGCCGATAATCGAGCTGAGCACGGTCAGGGTCAGGGCGAACAGCACGGAGATACGGAAGCCGTAGATCACCCGCGCCAGCACATCGCGGCCCTGATCGTCGGTACCCAGCAGGTTGTCCGCCGATGGCGGGGCGGGGGCCGGGACTTTCAGGTCGTAGTTGATGCTCTGGTAGCTGAACGGAATCGGCGCCCACAGCACCCACGCGTCCTTGGCCTTGAGCAGCTCGCGGATGTACGGGCTCTTGTAGTTGGCTTCCAGCGGAAATTCGCCGCCGAAGGTGGTTTCCGGGTAGCGCTTGATCGCCGGGAAATACCAGTTGTTGTCGTAATGCACCACCAGCGGCTTGTCGTTGGCGATCAGCTCGGCGCCGAGGCTCAGGCCGAACAGGATCAGGAACAGCCACAGCGACCACCAGCCACGCTTGTTGGCCTTGAACAGTTCGAAGCGCCGGCGGTTGAGAGGGGACAGGTTCATCTCAATGCTCCCGGCTGGCAAAGTCGATACGTGGATCGACAAGGGTGTAGGTGAGGTCGCCGATCAGTTTCACCACCAGCCCCAGCAGGGTGAAGATGAACAGGGTGCCGAACACCACCGGGTAATCGCGGTTGATCGCCGCTTCGAAACTCATCAGACCAAGGCCGTCGAGGGAGAAGATCACTTCCACCAGCAACGAGCCGGTGAAGAAGATGCCGATGAACGCCGACGGGAAACCGGCAATCACCAGCAGCATCGCGTTGCGGAACACATGGCCGTAGAGCACACGGTGGCGGGTCAGGCCCTTGGCCTTGGCGGTGACCACGTATTGCTTGTTGATCTCGTCAAGGAAGCTGTTTTTGGTCAGCAGGGTCATGGTCGCGAAGTTGCCGATCACCAGCGCCGTCACTGGCAGCGCCAGGTGCCAGAAGTAATCGAGAACCTTGCCGCCCAGGCTCAGCTCATCGAAATTGTTCGAGGTCAGGCCGCGTAAAGGAAACCAGTCCAGATAACTGCCGCCGGCAAACACCACGATCAGCAGAATCGCAAACAGGAACGCCGGGATCGCATAACCGACGATGATCGCCGAACTGGTCCAGACGTCGAAATGACTGCCGTGCCGCGTGGCCTTGGCGATCCCCAGCGGAATCGATACCAGGTACATGATCAACGTGCTCCACAATCCGAGCGAGATCGACACCGGCATCTTTTCCTTGATCAGGTCGATGACCTTGGCGTCGCGGAAGAAGCTGTCGCCGAAATCCAGCCGGGCGTAGTTCTTGACCATGATCCACAGACGTTCCGGGGCCGACTTGTCGAACCCGTACATCTTCTCGATTTCCTTGATCAGCGCCGGGTCCAGGCCCTGCGCACCGCGATAGGAGGAGCCGGCCACCGACACTTCGGCACCGCCGCCGGCGATGCGGCTGGTGGCGCCTTCGAAGCCTTCGAGCTTGGCGATCATCTGTTCCACCGGCCCGCCGGGCGCGGCCTGGATGATCACGAAGTTGATCAGCAGAATGCCGAACAGGGTCGGGATGATCAGCAGCAGTCGCCGAAAAATGTACGCCAGCATCTGATTACTCCGTGCCCACAGGGTCGGCTTGCAGTTGGGTTTCGACTTCTACCGCCGGCTTCGCATCGGGTTTGACCCACCAGGTGTTAATGCCGATGTCGTACTTGGGGGAGACTTTCGGGTGGCCGATGTGGTTCCAGTACGCCACGCGCCAGGTCTTGATGTGCCAGTTGGGGATCACGTAGTAGCCCCATTGCAGCACACGGTCGAGGGCACGGGCGTGGGCCACCAGGCTTTTGCGCGAATCGGCGTTGATCAGGTTCTCCACCAGGTGATCGACCACCGGGTCCTTGAGGCCGATCGAATTTCGGCTGCTGGACTTGTCGGCGGCGGCGCTCATCCAGAATTCGCGCTGCTCGTTGCCGGGCGAGTTGGACTGCGGAAAGCTGCCGACCATCATGTCGAAGTCTCGCGAGCGCACGCGATTGACGTATTGCGAGACGTCGACGCGGCGGATCACCAGGTCGATGCCGAGGTCGCTGAGATTGCGCTTGAACGGCAACAACACGCGTTCGAATTCGGTCTGCGCCAGGAGGAACTCGATGACCACCGGTTTGCCGGTCGCGTCGACCATTTTGTCGTCGACGATTTTCCAGCCAGCCTCTTGCAGCAACTGATACGCCTCGCGCTGCTGCGTGCGGATCATGCCGCTGGCGTCGGTTTTCGGATTTTCGAAGGCTTCGCTGAACACCTGCGCCGGCAGCTGGCTGCGGAACGGATCGAGGATCGCCACCTGTTCTGCATCAGGCAGGCCGGTGGCGGCCATTTCCGAGTTTTCGAAGTAACTGCGGGTGCGCGCATAAGCGCCGTTGAACAATTGCTTGTTGGTCCATTCGAAGTCGAACAGCAGGCCGAGGGCCTGGCGCACCCGCACGTCCTGAAACACCGGGCGGCGCAAATTGAAGACGAAGCCCTGCATGCCGGTCGGATTGCTGTTGGCAATCTGTTCCTTGATCAGGCGCCCTTCGGTCACTGCCGGCACGTTGTAGGCGTTGGCCCAGTTTTTCGCGGCCATTTCCAGCCAGTAATCGAACTGCCCGGCTTTCAACGCTTCCAGCGCGACGGTGTTGTCGCGGTAGTAGTCGGTGGTCATCACGTCGAAGTTGTAGAAGCCACGATTGACCGGCAGATCCTTGCCCCAATAGTCCTTGACCCGCTCGTAACGCACCGAACGCCCGGCCTTCACTTGCGTAACCTTGTACGGGCCGCTGCCCAGCGGGATTTCCAGGTTGCCCTTGTTGAAATCACGCTCGGCCCACCAGTGTTTCGGCAGCACCGGCAACTGACCGAGGATCAGCGGCAATTCGCGGTTGTTGGTGTGCTTGAACTTGAACAGCACCTTGAGCGGATCTTCGGCGATCACTTCCTCGATGTCGGCGTAGTAGCCGCGATACATCGGTGCGCCTTCCTTGGTCAGCGTCTGGAAGCTGAACACCACATCGTCGGCGCGTACCGGGTGGCCGTCGTGAAACTTCGCTTCGGGACGCAGGTAGAAGCGCACCCAGCTGTTGTCCGGGGCCTTTTCGATCTTGCTGGCGATCAGGCCGTATTCGGTGAATGGCTCGTCCAGACCCTGTTTGGCCAGGGTGTCGTAGATCAGGCCGATATCGTCCGCCGGCACGCCTTTGCTGATGAACGGATTGAGGCTGTCGAAGCCGCCGAAGCCGGCCTGGCGGAAGATCCCGCCCTTGGGCGCATCAGGGTTTACATAGTCGAAGTGCTTGAAGTCGGCGGGGTACTTCGGCGGCTCGTTGTACAGGGTCACGGCGTGTTGCGGGGCGGCCAAGGCCAGCCCGGTGAACAACAGACCGCTGGCCTGCACGAGCAGGGCGCGGATAGGCTTCATCGATCTTTCTCCGAAGATTTCAGCCACCACGCGCTCAGGCCCAGGGTGTAGGGCGGCGTGGTGACGAAGGCGAACCGGTTGCGGTACGCCAGACGGTGATAATTGAGGTACCAGTTGGGAATGCTGTAGTGCTGCCAGAGCAGCACGCGGTCCAGTGCCTTGCCGGCAGCGACTTGTTCGTCGCGGGTTTGCGCGGCGAGCAAGTGTTCAAGCAGATGATCAACCACCGGATTGGCGATGCCCGCGTAATTCTTGCTGCCCTTGACCCCGACCTGGCTGGAGTGGAAGTACTGCCACTGTTCCAGCCCCGGGCTGAGGGTCTGGTTGAGGGTCATCAGGATCATGTCGAAATCGAACTGATCCAGACGCTGTTTGTACTGGGCACGATCCACGGTGCGCAGGCGCGCGTCGATGCCGATGCTGTTGAGGTTTTCAATGTACGGCTGGAGGATCCGCTCCAGGTTCGGATTGACCAGCAGCAGCTCGAAACGCAGCGGCTGGCCGGCGGTGTTCTGCAAGCGCTGGCCATTGAGCTTCCAGCCGGCCTCGGCCAGCAGCGCCAGGGCTTTGCGCATTGTTTCCCGAGGGATGCCGCGACCGTCGGTCTGCGGCAGCGTGAACGGTTCGGTGAAGAGGCGCGCCGGCAGTTGATCCTTGTACGGCTTGAGCATCAGCCATTCATGGCCGACCGGCAGGCCGACGGCGCTGAACTCGCTGTTGGGGTAGTAGCTGGTGGTGCGCTTGTAGGCATCGCTGAACAGCGCGCGGTTGGTCCATTCGAAGTCGAACATCAGGCCGAGGGCTTCGCGGGTCTTGACGTCAGCGAAGGTCGCGCGCCGGGTGTTCATGAACAAGCCCTGGCTCTGGGTCGGGATCTGGTGCGGGATCTGCGCCTTTATCACGTCGCCGCGACGGATCGCCGGGAAGTTGTAACCGTTGGCCCAGTTCTTCGCCTGATGCTCGATATAAATGTCGAACTCGCCGGCCTTGAATGCTTCGAAGGCCACATCGCTGTCGCGGTAGAACTCGACTTCCATGCGATCGAAGTTGTATTTGCCGCGGTTGACTGGCAGGTCCTTGCCCCAGTAGTCCTTGACCCGCTCGAAAATCAACTGCCGCCCCGGCGTGACCGAGGTGATGCGGTACGGCCCGCTGCCCAGCGGCGGCTCGAAGGTGGTGGCCTTGAAGTCGCGACCTTTCCAGTAATGCTGGGGCAGTACCGGCAACTCACCCAGACGCAGGATCAGCAACGGATTGCCGCTGCGCTTGAGTACAAAGCGGATGCGCTGCGGGTTGAGGATATCAACCCGCAGCACTTCCTGAAGGGCGGTGCGGTACAGCGGATGACCTTCCTTGAGCAGCAGGCGATAGGAGAACGCCACGTCGTACGCGGTAATCGGCGTGCCGTCGTGGAAGCGCGCTTGCGGGCGCAGATTGAACACCACCCAGCTGCGATCTTCGCTGTACTCCACCGATTGGGCGATCAAGCCGTAACTGGACGCCGGTTCGTCACCGGACGGTGCGTATTGCCCAGTGCCGACCATCAGCGGCTCGTTCAGCTCGTTGATGCCGTATTGCAGGAAATTCGCCGTGGTGACCGGGCTGGTGCCCTTGAAGGTGTAGGGGTTGAGCGTATCGAAGGTGCCAAACGCCATCACCCGCAAGGTGCCGCCCTTGGGCGCTTGCGGGTTGACCCAGTCGAAGTGGGTAAATCTGGCCGGGTACTTGAGCGTGCCGAACTGCGCATAACCGTGGCTTTCGGTGATCGCCGCGCTGACGGGGGAGCTCAAGGCCAGGCTGATCAGGAGCAGGAGGAGGGGACGCTTCAAGTCAGATCCGATCCAGGCGGCTTGGGCTTTGTGGGCCGTACAGTAACAGCTTGTATGGACAGGAAAAAGACAGGTGCTTAATGCGCGGTTAATTGTGGGGGCTGTCTGCGCCGATCTATGGAAATATCAAAAAAATGACAGGCGAAAAAAAGCCCCTGAAATTCAGGGGCTCTTTGTCAGTGCGGCTGGTAGACCGTGAGCATCTGCCCAGGCTTGAGCGCCTTGCCGGCGCCCGGATTCCAGCGCTTGAGATGTTGCATCTCGACGTTGAAGCGCTTGGCCACGACGTACAGCGTGTCGCCACGTTTGACCTTGTATTGGGTCTGCTGCTTGCTGTCGTCCTGGGCTTTAGCTTTGCTGCTGGTCTTGCTGTTGGCAGCGACGACCGTATTGATGCGTCCGCCACTCTTGCGGGTAGGCGTGCGCTGGGTAGTGTCGCGCATGACCAGGGTCTGGCCGACCTTGAGGTTCTTGCCGGTCAGCTTGTTCCAGCGTTGCAGGTCCTTGACCTCGACCTTGTTGGCCTTGGCGATGGAACCGAGGTTGTCGCCACGCTTGACCCGATAAGCGCGCTTGGCCTGTGCGATCTCGCTCGGATCGGCGCCTTCGAACACCGGTTTCAGCGAACGCGGGCTGATCAGCTCTTCAGGACGCATGGTCTGCAGGCTGGCGGTCAGCAGTTGCGCCTTCGAGGTCGGCACCAGCAGGTGCTGCGGGCCGTCGATGGTGGTGCGCTGCTTGAACGCCGGGTTGAGCTGGAACAGCTCGTCTTCGTCGATGTTGGCCACCGCTGCGACCTTGGACAGGTCCATGCGCTGGTTGATTTCGACGACCTGGAAATACGGTTCGTTGGCGATCGGGTTGAGGTTTACGCCATAAGCTTCAGGCGTTAGTACCACTTGCGAGAGCGCCAGCAGTTTCGGCACGTAAGCCTGGGTTTCCGCCGGCAGAGGCAGGTTCCAGTAGTCGGTCGGCAGGCCGAGCTTTTCGTTGCGCTCGATAGCGCGGCTGACCGTGCCTTCACCGGCGTTGTACGCGGCCAGGGCCAGCAGCCAGTCACCGTTGAACATGTCGTGCAGGCGGGTCAGGTAGTCCATCGCTGCCGTGGTCGAGGCAGTAATGTCGCGACGGCCATCGTAGAAACGGGTCTGGCGCAGGTTGAAGTAGCGCCCGGTGGACGGGATGAACTGCCAGAGGCCCACCGCGTCGGCCCGGGAATAGGCCATCGGGTTGTAGGCGCTTTCGATGACCGGCAGCAGCGCCAGCTCCAGCGGCATGTTGCGTTCTTCGAGGCGCTCGACGATGTAATGAATGTAGAGGCTGCCGCGTTCGCCGGCGTTCTCGAGGAAGGAAGGGTTACTGGCGAACCACAGGCGCTGTTGCTCGATGCGCGGGTTCACGCCCAGACCTTCCTGCAGCTGGAAACCACTGCGCATGCGCTCCCAGATGTCCTGAGGCACCTGCGGGCTGGGCTTTTCGGACAACCAGATAGGCTTCTGCTTGGCTCGCGCAGCAATGTTCGGCGTATGTGTCGCTTCAGTCTGCGGAGCGTGGCTGGAACAGCCCGCCAGTGTGGCGGACACAGCCACCGCGATGGCTTGCGCCAGGCGGGTCAAAGCATCTGAATTGACGGACTTACGTATGGATGACGACATTGGCTGGAAGTAAGTTCCGGGCAAAAATGTCGGGCGATTCTAGAAAGCGCACCCCCTGCGGTCAACCATTCAGAATTTTTGTACCAAGCGGTGAGCCACTTAGAACGTATCTTTCCATGCCCGCAGAGCCGCAAAAACCTCACTCGGCGCCCGGTTTTGAGGGCCGTTCCGTTCGTCCACTTTTTGTGTAACTAATATTTCACCGGTGCGCAAAAAGGGGTTTGTGAGCTTTTCCAGCGCGAGAGTCGAGGGCAGGGTCATCACACCGTTGTCACGTTGCTGGCTGACTTTTTCCAGACGGGCGGCGATGTCCCGGTTGCCCGGCTCCACGGCGGCGGCAAATTTCAGGTTGCTCAGGGTGTATTCGTGGGTGCAGTAGACCAGCGTGTCTTCCGGCAGCGCCGCCAGACGGCTCAACGACTGGTGCATCTGTTGCGGCGTGCCTTCGAACAGGCGGCCGCAACCGGCAGCGAACAGGGTGTCGCCACAGAACAGCAGGCCATGATGGTAGTAGGCGATGTGTCCCAGGGTGTGGCCAGGCACGGCGTAGACGTCGAAGTCCCAGCCGAGCACGCGCACCGTGTCGTTGTCCTTGAGGGCCACGTCACGCCCCGGGATGCTTTCGCTGGCCGGCCCGTAGACCGTGGCGCCGGTAGCCTTTTTCAGCGTCTCGACGCCGCCGACATGGTCGTGGTGATGGTGGGTGATGAGGATGTCGCCGAGCACCCAGCCCGGATGCGCGTCGAGCCACGCCTGCACGGGGGCGGCATCCCCCGGATCGACCACTGCGCAACGCTGGGTGGCATGATCCTGTAACAACCAGATGTAGTTGTCGGTGAAGGCGGGCAGGGCACTGATCTGTATCATCGTCGAATTCGCCAAGCGGGTAACATTGGCGCATCTTAGAGGTTCCTGGCGTGTTGGAGAATGCAATGATCGATAAAGCGTTCGCTCAGGCCGATCCTGACTGGCTCGCGCTGATCGGTGCAGCCCGTGAATGGCTGTCCGGCCCCCTCGGGCAATTTCTGCTGGACGAAGAACGGCGCATGCTCGAAGACGAGCTGGGCCGATTCTTCGGCGGCTATCTGGTGCATTACGGCCCGTCCGCCGAAACACCGCCGTCGGCGCCGCAGGTGCAGCGCAACGTGCGGCTTGGCGCGCCGTTGCCGGGCGTGGAGATCGTCTGCGAAGAACAGGCCTGGCCGTTGAGCGAGCACGCCGCCGACGTGGTGGTGTTGCAGCACGGCCTGGATTTCTGCCTGTCGCCCCACGGACTTTTGCGCGAAGCGGCCAGCAGCGTGCGCCCCGGCGGGCATCTGCTGATCGTCGGCATCAACCCCTGGAGTACCTGGGGGCTGCGCCATGTATTCGCCCATGACGCTTTGCGTCAGGCGCGCTGCATCTCGCCGTCACGGGTGGCGGACTGGCTCAACCTGCTGGGCTTCGCGCTGGAGAAACGCCGCTTCGGGTGCTATCGTCCGCCGCTCGCGTCACCCAAGTGGCAGGCCCGTCTGGCCGGCTGGGAACGCAAGGCTGGCGACTGGCAACTGTCGGGCGGCGGCTTCTATCTGCTGGTTGCGCGCAAGATCGTGGTCGGCCTGCGTCCGGTGCGTCAGGAACGCCGCGAGCCGATGGGCAAGCTGATTCCGCTGCCGATGGCCAAGGTCAACCGCCGGCGCGTCGAACCGTAAACCTTCTTTTATTTATGGCCGGGTGTATCCCGGCCTCGGCCATTGTCGATCCGTGATCGGCGAGGCCACGTATTTTTCTGGAAAGACTGGCATGAGCGAAAGCGTCGATAGCGTAGAACTGTTCACTGACGGCGCCTGCAAGGGCAACCCCGGCCCGGGCGGCTGGGGCGCCCTGTTGGTGTGCAAGGGCGTTGAAAAGGAACTGTGGGGCGGCGAAGCCAACACCACCAACAACCGCATGGAGCTGCTTGGCGCAATTCGCGGCCTGGAAGCCCTCAAGCGTCCGTGCGAAGTGCTGCTGGTGACCGACTCGCAATATGTGATGAAAGGCATCAACGAGTGGATGGCCAACTGGAAGAAGCGCGGCTGGAAAACCGCCGCCAAGGAGCCAGTGAAAAACGCCGACCTGTGGAAAGAGCTCGACGAGCAGGTCAACCGCCACAAGGTCACCTGGAAATGGGTCCGCGGTCACATCGGCCACCACGGCAACGAACGCGCCGACCAGCTGGCCAACCGTGGGGTGGATGAGGTTCGCGGTTACAAGCAGAGCTGAATCCTTCCCACTGAAACACTCCCGGCGAGCGTGTTAACATCGCCGCTTTTGCACGATTGACCCCCGTTGAGAGCTGAACACTGATGGCCACCAGATCCGTTGTACTCGATACCGAAACCACCGGCATGCCGGTGACCGACGGCCACCGGATTATCGAAATCGGTTGTGTCGAGCTGATCGGTCGACGCCTGACGGGCCGACACTTTCACGTTTACCTGCAACCGGATCGCGAGAGTGATGAAGGCGCGATTGCCGTTCACGGCATCACCAATGAATTCCTGGTCGGCAAGCCGCGTTTCGCCGAAGTGGCCGACGAGTTCTTCGAGTTTATCAACGGCGCGCAGCTGATCATCCATAACGCGGCGTTCGACGTTGGCTTCATCAACAACGAATTCGCGCTGATGGGCCAGCAGGATCGCGCGGACATCACGCAGCACTGCACGATCCTCGACACCCTGATGATGGCCCGGGAACGTCACCCGGGTCAGCGCAACAGCCTCGATGCCCTGTGCAAACGCTACGGCGTCGACAACTCCGGCCGTGAGCTGCACGGCGCATTGCTCGACTCGGAAATTCTCGCCGACGTCTACCTGACCATGACCGGTGGCCAGACCAGCCTGTCGCTGGCCGGCAACGCCTCCGACGGCAATGGCACGGGCGAGGGCGCTGACAACTCCGCCACCGAAATCCGCCGTCTGCCGGCGGATCGCAAACCGGGGCGAATCATTCGCGCCACCGAAGCCGAGCTGGCCGAACATCAGGTGCGTCTGGAAATCATCGCCAAGTCGGCCGGCGCCCCGGCGCTGTGGACCCAGCTGCTGGAAGCTGAAGCTGAAGCTCAAGCGTAAGGCACTAAAGGATCGTCCGAACACCAAGCCATGTGCGGGCGATCCTTTGTTTTTGGCAGTACTGACAACTGGCCACCCTCGCCACATCCGCTCCGACCCTCTACCCTGAGGACATTGGCAGATCACTCTCCGCCGCCTCAGGACACTGAGCCCCATGTACAAAGATTTGAAGTTCCCGGTGCTGATCGTCCACCGCGACATCAAGGCCGACACGGTTGCCGGTGACCGCATTCGCGGAATCGCCCGAGAGCTGGAGCTGGAAGGTTTCAGTATCGTTTCGGCCACGGACTACACCGAAGGCCGGCTGGTGGCGTCAACCCACCATGGTCTGGCGTGCATGCTGATCGCCGCCGAAGACGCCAGCACCAACTCCCACCTGTTGCAGAACATGGCCGAACTGATCGGTCTGGCCCGGGTGCGGGCGCCGGATCTGCCGATCTTTGCCCTTGGCGAGCAAGTCACCCTGGAAAACGCCCCGGCCGATGCCATGGCCGAGCTCAACCAGTTGCGCGGCATTCTCTACCTGTTCGAAGACACCGTGCCGTTTCTCGCCCGGCAAGTGGCGCGGGCGGCGCGCAAATACCTGGACGGGCTGTTGCCGCCATTCTTCAAGGCGCTGGTGCAGCATACGGCCGATTCCAATTATTCCTGGCACACCCCCGGTCATGGCGGTGGTGTGGCGTATCACAAGAGTCCGGTGGGGCAGGCGTTTCACCAGTTCTTCGGGGAAAACACCCTGCGCTCCGATTTATCGGTGTCGGTGCCGGAGCTGGGTTCCTTGCTCGACCACACCGGGCCACTCGCCGAGGCGGAAGCGCGAGCCGCGCGCAATTTCGGCGCCGATCACACCTTTTTCGTGATCAATGGCACCTCGACCGCCAACAAGATCGTCTGGCATTCGATGGTCGGGCGCGATGATCTGGTGCTGGTGGATCGCAACTGTCACAAGTCGGTGTTGCACGCGATCATCATGACCGGCGCGATTCCACTGTACCTGTGCCCGGAGCGCAATGAGCTGGGGATCATTGGTCCGATTCCGCTCAGTGAATTCAGTCGCGAATCGATTCAGGCCAAGATCGATGCCAGCCCGCTGACCAAGGGCCGCGAGCCGAAAGTCAAACTGGCGGTGATCACCAACTCGACCTACGACGGCCTCTGTTACAACGCCGAGCTGATCAAGCAGAGTCTGGGCAACAGCGTCGAAGTCCTGCATTTCGACGAAGCCTGGTACGCCTATGCGGCGTTTCACGAATTCTTTGCCGGCCGTTACGGCATGGCCACCTCGCGCAGCGAGGACAGTCCGCTGGTGTTCACCACCCATTCCACCCACAAGCTGCTGGCGGCGTTCAGTCAGGCTTCGATGATTCATGTGCAGGACGGCGGCGCGCGGCAATTGGATCGCGACCGGTTCAACGAAGCGTTCATGATGCACATTTCGACGTCGCCGCAGTACAGCATCATCGCCTCGCTGGACGTGGCGTCGGCGATGATGGAAGGACCGGCCGGCCGCTCGCTGCTACAGGAAACCTTCGACGAAGCCCTGAGTTTTCGCCGGGCGCTGGCCAATCTGCGTCAGCACATCGCCGCTGACGATTGGTGGTTCTCGATCTGGCAGCCACCGGGCGTCGAAGGCATCGACCGGGTGCAGACCGAGGACTGGCTGCTGCAACCGGATGCGGACTGGCACGGGTTCGGCGAGGTCAGCGACGACTACGTGCTGCTCGACCCGATCAAGGTCACCTTGGTCATGCCGGGCCTGACCGCCGGGGGCGCTTTGAGCGACAAGGGCATCCCGGCGGCCGTGGTCAGCCGTTTCCTGTGGGAGCGCGGGCTGGTGGTGGAGAAAACCGGCCTGTATTCATTTCTGGTGCTGTTCTCCATGGGCATCACCAAAGGCAAGTGGAGCACGCTGTTGACCGAACTGCTGGAGTTCAAGCGCAGCTACGACGCCAACGTCAGCCTCGATACCTGCCTGAAGTGTGTCGCCCAAGAGGATTCTGTGCGCTATCGCGGCATGGGCCTGCGCGATCTGTGCGATCAGCTCCACGCCTGCTATCGCAGCAACGCCACCGCCAAACACCTCAAACGCATGTACACCGTGCTGCCGGAAATCGCCATGAAACCGGCCCATGCTTACGACCAACTGGTGCGCGGCGAGGTCGAGGCGGTGCCGATCGACGAGCTGGAAGGTCGGGTGGCGGCGGTGATGCTGGTGCCATACCCGCCGGGAATTCCGCTGATCATGCCAGGCGAACGCTTTACCGAATCCACGCGCTCGATCATCGAATACCTCAGGTTTGCCCGCACGTTCGACGCAACGTTTCCGGGCTTCGTGGTCGATGTGCACGGTCTGCAACATGAAGACGAGGGCAATGGGCGGCACTACACCGTCGATTGCGTCAAGGAATGAGGGCTTTTCCGAGTATGCAACCGGTCATGAATCCGAAATACCCGGGGCTGTCGGTGCGGGTCGCCGACGAGGGTTTCGCCGAATATATCTGGGGCAGCGATTTCAGTTTCGAGGTGGCCGCCTACGGCGCGGCAGAAATCGGCAAGCCTGTGGCGCAATGGGCCGTGACCGCCATCGTGCCGTATCGCAAGTGCTACGGCATCGATCCGGAGGAGTTCAGCAGTTTTCGAGACGCCGCCGACAGCGCGATCTTCATGGCGTATCTAGAGGACGAGCCGGTCGGTCATCTGGTGATCAGCACCAACTGGAACGGCTTCGCCCATATCGATGAACTGGCGGTGCACGCCCCGGCGCGGCGCCATGGTGTGGCCAAGGCCTTGCTCGACGTGGCGCAGTTCTGGAGCCGCAAGAAAAAGCTGCCGGGAATCATGCTGGAAACCCAGAACAACAACCTCGGCGCCTGCCGTCTGTATGAGCGTTGTGGCTATGTGATCGGCGGCATCGACCACCTGCGCTATCGCGGCATCGATCCGAACACCGCCGAAGTGGCGTTGTTCTGGTATCGATTGTTCGATAACCCGCTGGAACATCCGATCAGTTCGCCAGCATCGCCTCGGCTTGTTCCGTGACGATCCCGAGCAGCGTCTGAATCGCCGCTGACGGCGTGGCGTGTTTGAAGGTCAGGGCATAGAGGCTGACTGGTACCGCCGGCGACAGCGGGCAAACATCGAGACCGCCCGCCCGTGCACCGAGGGCGGTGAACGGGTCGACGATCGCCAGGCCTTCGCCGGCCTCGACCATGCTGCGCATCATCTGGTGGGTTTGCACCCTGGTCTGGATGGTCGGCGCCGGGCGCAAGGCCTGGAGCTTGTTTTCCAGGGCCGGACTCAACGGGTCCTGACCTTCGAGGCCGACCATCGCCTGACCGGCCAGATCCTGCAGGGAAATGTACTTCTGCTTCGGCTGCAGCCAGCCGTGGGGCGCAAGCAATTGCAACTTGCCCTGGGCCATTGGCTGGCAATGGATATCGGGGTGTTGTGGATCGTGCAGGCTCAGGCCCAGATCGCTGTCGCGCAGCAGCAGGTGGCGGACGATGTCGCGGGTCGGTTCACTGAGCAGGGTGCAGGGCACGTCGGGCAGGCGCCGGCGCAGGGCGGCGAGGCTTTGCGGCAGCAGTTGCTGGGCCAGCGGCGGGGTGCCGATGATCCGCAAGGGTGGGGCGAGGTATTGCTTGAGGCTGCTGGCCAGCCGTTGCACCGGTTCCAGCGCTTCATAGATGTGGCCGATCTCGACTTGCAGCGCCCGGGCCTCCGGGGTTGGCTGAAGTCGTCCGCGTACGCTGGCGAACAGCATGAACCCGAGCTGACTCTCGGCTTCGCGCAAACGCTCCTCGACCTCGGGCGCCGCTAGTTGCAGCCATTCGGCGGCGGTGCCCACGTGACCGGTCTGCAAAAGCGCCTGAATCACCTCGATATGACGTAAACGCATGCGTGAAGTCCATGTCCGGCCGTTGGGGTCAGTGGCTGAATCCTACCCCAACTCGGCGCGGATGACTTCTGCTCATAACGATCGGTTATGAAGCGACCGATGGCTCGGGTTCGCGGATCAGGGTGATGCCCGACTGAACCAGCAGAAACTCGTTGTCGTCGATCTTGTTGACGCGGTCGCCAATCGCCAGTTTGTAGGTGGTAACGGGCTCCGTGCCGGTGAAACCGTCTGCCGACGGGTTGGATTCCTGGAACTCATGCACGGAATAAACGCGGCCTTCCGCATCTCTTGCATGGAACTGACCGACGAGTACTGCTGCCATCTGCTTAGAACCTCTGGAGATAAAACGCTTGATTTGCGGCTTGGTAGACCTTCATCGAGCTTGGTAAGTTTTCCTACAGGAAAAAAATAATCCAGACGCGGGAAATAACCTTCGGCGTCTGGTGAAATCGTCACCGGATCATCTATAACTAGTGGCTCCTCCCACGGACAGTCGAGAGTCTTCCAATGAGCAATGTCTATAACGTCGCAGTAGTGGTCGGCAGCCTGCGCAAGGCGTCCATCAACCGCAAGGTCGCCCTGGCGCTGGCGGAACTGGCACCGGCCAACCTCAAGCTGAACATTGTCGAAATTGGCGATCTGCCACTCTACAACGAAGACATCGACGGCGATTCACCGCCGGCAGCCTACAGCACTTTCCGGCAAAAAGTGGGTTCATCCGACGCTCTGCTGTTTGTCACCCCGGAGTACAACCGCTCGGTGCCGGCGCCTTTGAAGAACGCGATCGATGTCGGTTCGCGGCCATATGGCAAGAGTGTCTGGAGCGGCAAACCGGGGGCGGTGATCAGCGTTTCGCCGGGTGCCATCGGCGGTTTCGGTGCCAACCAGCATCTGCGTCAGTCTTTTGTTTTCCTCAACGTGCCTTGCATGCAGCAGCCGGAAGCCTATCTGGGCGGCGCGGGCACGGCGTTCGACGAGGCGGGCAAACTGAACGAGTCGGTGAAGCCGTTCCTGCAAAGTTTCATCAATGCGTTTGGTGAGTGGGTGGCGCAACACAAGAAGTGATCCACTTATTTTTCTGACAAGATATCGAACCTGTGGGAGTCAGCTCCCACAGGTTTTTTTGTGTGGTCTGATTCTTTCCCCTTTTATTGAAGGCTGTCGCGAATGTTCGCTGCGTCACTGATTTTCCTGCTGACCATTACCCTGGTGATCTGGCAACCCAAAGGCCTCGGGGTCGGCTGGAGTGCAACGTTCGGCGCCATCATCGCGCTGATTTTCGGTGTGGTGCACCTGAGCGACATCCCGCTGGTGTGGCAAATCATCTGGAACGCCACCGGCACGTTCGTGGCGCTGATCATCATCAGTCTGCTGCTCGACGAAGCCGGCTTTTTCGCTTGGGCGGCCCTGCACGTGGCGCGTTGGGGCCGGGGCAGCGGACGCAAGCTGTTTGCCTTCATGGTGCTGCTCGGCGCGCTGGTGTCGGCGCTGTTCGCCAATGACGGCGCAGCGCTGATCCTCACGCCGATCGTGATTTCCATGCTGCTGGCCCTGCGCTTTTCCCCGGCGGCGACTCTGGCGTTCGTCATGGGCGCGGGGTTCATTGCCGACACCGCGAGCCTGCCGCTGGTGGTGTCGAATCTGGTGAACATCGTCTCGGCCGACTTTTTCCACATCGGTTTTAACCGCTATGCGGCGGTGATGGTGCCGGTCAACTTCGTCAGCGTCGCCGCCACGCTGGGCATGCTGCTGTGGTTCTTCCGCCGTGATATTCCCAAGGCTTACGACCCGGAACAGCTTGAACACCCGGAAACCGCCATCCACGACAAAGCCACGTTCTACGCCGGTTGGGCGGTGTTGGTGATTTTGTTGATCGGCTGTTTCGCGCTGGAACCGCTGGGGATTCCGATCAGCGCGATCTCGGCGGTGTGCGCGGCGCTGTTGCTGGCGATTGCCGCGCGCGGGCACAAGATCTCCACGCGCAAGGTCATGAAAGAGGCGCCGTGGCAGATCGTGATTTTCTCGCTGGGCATGTACCTGGTGGTCTACGGACTGCGCAATGCCGGGCTCACCGATTATCTGGCCGGGTGGCTCGATGTGTTCGCCGTTCACGGCGTATGGGGTGCGGCGATGGGCACCGGGGTGCTGACGGCCTTGTTGTCATCGATCATGAACAACCTGCCGACGGTGCTGGTCGGGTTGCTGTCGATCGATGCCAGTCAGGCCAGCGGTGTGGTGAAGGAGGCGATGATCTACGCCAACGTGATCGGCAGTGACCTGGGGCCGAAAATCACCCCGATCGGCAGTCTCGCGACCTTGCTTTGGCTGCATGTGCTGGAGCGCAAGAACATCCGGATCGGCTGGGGTTATTACTTCAAGGTCGGGATCGTACTGACGGTGCCGGTGTTGCTGGTGACGCTGGCCGCACTGGCGGTGCGGTTGTCGGTTTAATTCTGCCCCGGCACGTTCGGCCACAGATCCGACACCAGAAACAGCCGCTCGGCTTCTTCCCATTCGCCCCGGGCGTTTTCGGTCAGGCGTACCATCAGTTGCGCCGGGGCCAGCGGTTCGAGTTCATCGAGCCAGGCCTGCAAGTGTCCGTTGCTCCAGGTCTGGTCCGCCGGGTAGTGCGCCGGCGCCAGCCAGGCGTGGCGGGGCAGGGGTTGCCAGCGTCCGTCCGGGCGCTGGGCGACAAACGCCGGCCAGTCTTTCTGATGCAGCCAACTGCCACGCAAATGCTGCGGGTGGGCGCCGCTGGGCGGCACGGACTGACCGGGCCACGGATACAGCAAGTATCCGCCCAGCCACAGTTGCGCGCTGAACGACCTGACATCCAGCGCCGCCAGCACTTCGCGGCTTTCCGGGCGCGCGGAGATCGGCAGCTGATGTTCGCTCAAATGCGCCAGTTTGCGATCCAGTCGATCATGACAACCCGGCCCCAGCCACGACGCCGGATCATGACCGTCGCCGTTCTGCGGGCCGAGGTAGAGCTTGATGGCCAGTTCCAGGTGGTGCACGCCGTCGCGATCGCGCAGCAGCATGTCCAGCTCGCCGAGGGTGTGGCCTTCGCGGCGGATCGGCAGGTTGGCGGCGATCAGTTCGATGCCCGGCGCGTGTTTCACCGCAAATTGCCACAACCGCTCGTAATACAGGCCCAGGCGCCGGGTGCGGGCCTGGGACAGCCAGTGCAGCAGGCCGTAACTGTCGCGGTCGAGCTGGCGCAGCCAGTGTTCCAGGCGCTCGGGGTCGCCGACCCAGTCGCTGCCCGCCAGCGGATGGCGCTGCGGCCATGGGGTTGCGGCGAGCATCGGCGGGGCGAGGATCACCCACGCCAGATCGCGCACCTCGGGGTGGCGTAACTGGTGGGGCAGCTGAAGCAAATCGGGAAATAGGATCATCTTGCGAGCATAGCCTCAAACACCGGCGCATCCTCGGGGCTGAAAGGATTTTGTCTATCCGGCGCTTTCGCCCATAATCGTGCTTTTCGCCGTCTCAGTCCCCCGCAGGAGTCCCATGGAGCAATTTCGTAATATCGGCATCATCGGTCGCCTGGGCAGCTCCCAGGTGCTGGATACCGTCCGCCGACTGAAACGCTTCCTGCTCGATCGTCACCTGCACGTGATTCTCGAAGACACCATCGCCGAAGTCCTGCCGGGCCATGGCCTGCAAACTTCGTCACGCAAGATGCTCGGCGAAGTCTGCGACATGGTCATCGTGGTCGGCGGTGACGGCAGCCTGCTCGGCGCGGCACGGGCACTGGCCAAGCACAATATTCCGGTGCTCGGGATCAACCGTGGTAGCCTCGGCTTTCTCACCGACATCCGCCCCGACGAGCTGGAAATCAAGGTTGCCGAAGTGCTCGACGGCCATTATCTGGTGGAAAACCGCTTCCTGCTGCAGGCCGAAGTCCGTCGTCACGCCGAGGCCATCGGCCAGGGCGATGCGCTGAACGACGTGGTGCTGCACCCGGGCAAATCGACGCGGATGATCGAGTTCGAGCTGTACATCGACGGCCAGTTCGTCTGCAGCCAGAAGGCCGACGGCCTGATCGTGTCGACCCCGACCGGTTCTACCGCATACGCGCTGTCCGCCGGCGGCCCGATCATGCATCCCAAGCTTGACGCTATTGTGATTGTGCCGATGTACCCCCATACCTTGTCGGGCAGACCGATCGTGGTCGATGGCAACAGTGAGCTGAAAATCGTCGTGTCCAAAGATATGCAGATCTACCCGCAGGTCTCCTGCGACGGGCAGAACCACTTCACCTGCGCGCCGGGCGACACCATTACCGTCAGCAAGAAAGCACAGAAGCTGCGGCTGATCCATCCGCTCGACCACAACTACTACGAAGTCTGCCGCACCAAGCTCGGCTGGGGCAGCAAGTTGGGTGGTGGAGGCGACTGATGCTCGATCCCGCGCGCAGTTATGACCTGATTGGTGACGTGCACGGATGCGCCCTGACCCTGGAACACTTGCTGGACCGTCTCGGTTACCACAAGCAGGGCGGGGTCTGGCGACATCCATCGCGCATGGCCGTGTTTGTCGGCGACATCATCGACCGTGGCCCGCGGATTCGCGAGGCGCTGCACATCGTCCACGACATGGTCGAGGCCGGTCAGGCGTTGTGCATCATGGGCAACCACGAGTTCAACGCCCTCGGCTGGAGCACCCCGGCGCCTCCGGGCAGCGGCAAGCAGTTCGTGCGTGAACACACCCCGCGCCATGCCCGATTGCTGCACGAAACCCTGACCCAGTTCGAAGACCATCCGGGCGACTGGCACGACTTCCAGCAGTGGTTCTACCAACTGCCGCTGTTCGTCGATGCCGGACGTTTCCGCGTGGTGCATGCCTGCTGGGATGCCGGGCTGATCGAGCCGCTGCGCGCGCTGTTTCCCGATGGCTGCATCGATGAACACTTCCTCCAGGCCTCGGCCGTACCGGGCAGTTTCGCCTGTACCGTGTTCGATCGCCTGCTGCGCGGCACCGACATGCGCCTGCCGGATGGCCTGACCATGACCAGCGGCGATGGCCTGGTGCGTTCGTTTTTCCGTACCAAGTTCTGGGAAGACGATCCGCAGACCTACGGCGACATCGTGTTCCAGCCCGACGCACTGCCGGAACCGGTGGCGCAAAAACCGCTGACCTCCAGCGAAAAGAATTCCCTGCTGCGCTACGGTATCGATGAGCCATTGCTGTTCGTCGGCCACTACTGGCGCAGCGGCAAACCGGCGCCGATCCGGCCGAACCTCGCGTGCCTGGATTACAGCGCGGTGCTCTACGGCAAACTGGTCGCCTATCGTCTGGATCAGGAAACCCGCCTCGATCCGCATAAATTTGTCTGGGTCGACGTCGAGCGGCCGGAGGTGCTGCGATGAGTGCCATAGCCGTCTTGCGTGTGCCGTTGGCGGCGGACCTGAGTGGGTTCGTCAAACTGCTGCAACGCATGCAAGTGCCCCATCGCGTCAGTGAAGAGGCGGGCGAGCAGGTGTTGTGGGTGCCCTCGGAAATCAGCGACGACGTACGTTCGCTGTACGAGCGTTTCCCGGCGGGTGATCCGGATCAGCAGCTGGAAATTCCGTCGGCGCCGACGCTCAAGCGCCCGAGCTTCGCCGAACAACTGAAACATGCCAAAGCCACCGGATTCATTCTGCTGCTGAGCCTGATCGTTGGCGGGTTGACCTTTCTCGGCGACAACCTCGAGACGATGCGCTGGCTGACCTTCCTCGATTTTCGCGTGGTTGGCGACTACATCCACTTCACACCCCTGGCCGACAGCCTGGCGGCGGGGCAGTGGTGGCGCCTGTTTACGCCAATGCTGATTCACTTCGGCATCCTGCACCTGGCCATGAACGGCATGTGGTACTGGGAGCTGGGGCGGCGCATCGAGTCGCGCCAGGGCAGCGTCAACCTGATCGGCCTGACGCTGCTGTTCGGCCTCGTTTCCAACTATGCGCAGTTCGCGTGGGGCGGCCCGAGCCTGTTCGGCGGACTGTCCGGCGTACTTTACGGATTGCTCGGTCACTGCTGGATCTTCCAGCTGCTGGCGCCGAACCCGGCCTATCGCCTGCCGCGCGGCGTGCTGGCAATGATGCTGGTGTGGTTGCTGGTGTGCATGTCCGGGCTGATCTCGATGATCGGCTTCGGCGAAATCGCCAACGCTGCCCACGTCAGCGGGTTACTCATCGGATGCTTCACCGGTTTGTTGGGCGGTTTGTACAACCGCCGTAAACTGGCCGCCTGAATTTTTTGAATAAAGAGCACGGAGACCCTGATGTCCTCTTTTAACGATTTGATTAAGAACATCACCCCGGATATCTACCAGAGCCTGAAGCTGGCGGTAGAGATCGGTAAGTGGTCGGACGGTGGCAAGCTCACCGCCGAACAGCGTGAACTGTCGTTGCAGGCGATGATCGCCTGGGAAATGCAGAACCTGCCCGAAGAAGAGCGCACCGGTTACATGGGCCCGCAGGAATGTGCGTCGAAGTCGATTGAAGTGCCGAACATCCTGTTCAAGTCGGACGCCCTCCATTGATCGAGATCGGCCGCGGTGCAATCAGCAAAATGTCGGCGCGCCTGGACGGGCCGAACGTGCAGTACGCGTTTCGTCTGGATGACGTCGAGGTGCCGGTCAACCCGTTGATCGGCAGCACGGTGCGTCTGGAATACCTGGGGGCGATCCACTGCACCCATTGCGGGCGCAAGACCAAGACCAGTTTCAGTCAGGGTTACTGCTACCCGTGCATGACCAAACTGGCTCAGTGCGACATCTGCATCATGAGCCCGGAACGCTGCCACTTCGATGCTGGCACCTGCCGTGAGCCTGAGTGGGGCGAGAAGTTCTGCATGACCGACCACGTCGTCTACCTGGCCAATTCGTCGGGGATCAAGGTCGGCATCACTCGCGCCACCCAGTTGCCGACCCGCTGGCTCGACCAGGGCGCCAGTCAGGCGCTGCCGATCATGCGCGTTTCGACGCGGCAGCAGTCGGGTTTCGTCGAAGACCTGTTCCGCAGCCAGGTGGCGGACAAGACCAACTGGCGCGCCTTGCTCAAAGGCGACGCGGCGGCGGTGGATCTGGCGCAGGTGCGCGATCAACTGTTCGAAAGCTGCGCCCCGGGTCTGCAAGGTTTGCAGGAGCGATTCGGTCTCCAGGCCATTCAGACCATCGCCGATGTCGAGCCGCTGGAAATCCGCTACCCGGTCGAGCAGTACCCGGCCAAGATCGTCAGCTTCAACCTGGACAAGAACCCGATTGCCGAAGGCACGCTGCTGGGGATCAAGGGCCAGTACCTGATCTTCGACACCGGCGTGATCAACATTCGCAAGTACACGGCCTATCAGCTCGCCGTGCATCAATAAGGACTTCAGCATGCGCACCGAACAACCGAAGATGATTTACCTGAAGGACTATCAGGCGCCCGAGTACCTGATCGATGAAACACACCTGACCTTCGAGTTGTTCGAGGACCACAGTCTGGTCCACGCGCAACTGGTGATGCGCCGCAACCCGGCCCGTGGCCCGGGCCTGCCGCTGCTGGTGCTCGATGGCCAGCAGCTGGAATTGCTCTCGGTGACCCTGGCAGACCAGGAACTGAGCGCGAGCGATTACCAACTGACTGAAAACCACCTGACCCTGCAACCGGCCAGCGAAACCTTCACGGTCGACACCAGCGTCAGGATCCACCCGGAAACCAACACTGCACTGGAAGGCCTGTACAAGTCCGGCACGATGTTCTGCACCCAGTGCGAGGCCGAAGGCTTCCGCAAGATCACCTATTACCTCGACCGCCCGGACGTGATGAGCAAGTTCACCACCACCGTGGTCGCCGAGCAGCACAGCTATCCGGTGCTGCTGTCCAACGGCAACCCGATC
Organism: Pseudomonas sp. 9.2(2024); assembly: GCF_039695385.1. Lineage (NCBI taxonomy): Bacteria > Pseudomonadati > Pseudomonadota > Gammaproteobacteria > Pseudomonadales > Pseudomonadaceae > Pseudomonas > Pseudomonas sp. 9.2(2024). The sequence continues at coordinate 2,751,925 of NZ_CP155585.1, forward strand.
GCCAGCGGCCCCGGCGAAGACGGCCGGCACTGGGCGACCTGGGAAGACCCGTTCATGAAACCGGCGTACCTGTTTGCGCTGGTGGCCGGTGACTTGTGGTGCGTTGAAGACAGCTTCACCACCATGACCAACCGCAACGTGGCGCTGCGCATCTACGTCGAGCCGGAAAACATCGACAAGTGCCAGCACGCCATGAACAGCCTGAAGAAGTCGATGCGCTGGGACGAAGAGGTCTACGGTCGCGAGTACGATCTGGACATTTTCATGATCGTCGCCGTGAACGACTTCAACATGGGCGCGATGGAGAACAAGGGCCTCAACATCTTCAACTCCAGCGCCGTGCTGGCCCGTGCCGAAACCGCTACCGACGCCGCGCACCAGCGCGTTGAAGCGATCGTCGCTCACGAATACTTCCACAACTGGTCGGGCAACCGCGTGACCTGCCGCGACTGGTTCCAGCTGTCGCTCAAGGAAGGCTTCACGGTGTTCCGCGATGCCGGTTTCTCCTCTGACATGAACTCGGCCACGGTCAAGCGCATTCAGGACGTGGCGTACCTGCGTACCCACCAGTTCGCCGAAGATGCGGGTCCCATGGCCCACGCCGTGCGCCCGGACAGCTTCATCGAGATTTCCAACTTCTACACCCTGACCGTGTACGAAAAGGGCTCGGAAGTGGTCGGCATGATCCACACCCTGCTGGGCGCCGAAGGCTTCCGCAAAGGCAGCGACCTGTACTTTGAACGCCACGACGGCCAGGCCGTGACCTGCGATGACTTCATCAAGGCCATGGAAGATGCCAACGGCGTCGACCTGACCCAGTTCAAGCGCTGGTACAGCCAGGCCGGCACACCTCGTCTGGCGGTGAGCGAGTCTTACGACGCCGCCGCGAAAACCTACAGTCTGATCTTCCGCCAGAGCTGCCCGGAAACCCCGGACAAGGTTGAAAAACTGCCGTTCGTGATCCCGGTGGAGCTGGGCCTGCTCGACAGTCAGGGCAACGAGATTGCCCTGCGTCTGTCCGGTGAAGCCTCGGCCCAAGGCACTAGCCGAGTGATCTCGGTGACCGAAGCCGAACAGACGTTCACCTTCGTCGACATCGCCGAACAGCCGCTGCCGTCGTTGCTGCGTGGCTTCTCGGCGCCGGTGAAACTGAGCTTCCCGTACAACCGCGATCAGCTGATGTTCCTGATGCAGCATGACACCGACGGTTTCAACCGCTGGGATGCCGGTCAGCAACTGTCGGTGCAGGTGCTGCAAGAGTTGATCGGCCAGCAGCAGAAGGGCGAAAGCCTGGTGCTCGACCCACGTCTGGTTTCCGCGCTGCGCACCGTGCTGTCGGACGAGTCGCTGGATCAGGCGATGGTCGCGGAAATGCTCTCGCTGCCAAGCGAAGCCTACCTGACCGAAATCAGCGAAGTCGCCGACGTGGACGCGATCCACACCGCCCGCGAATTCGCCCGTCAGCAACTGGCGGACAATCTGTTCGAGGCGCTGTGGCTGCGTTATCAGGCCAACCGCGACCTGTCGAAGCAAACCCCGTACGTGGCCGAGGCCGAGCACTTCGCCCGTCGCGCGTTGCAGAACATCGCGCTGTCTTACCTGATGCTCAGCGGCAAGCCGGAAGTGCTGGCGGCAACGCTGGAACAGTTCGACAGCTGCGACAACATGACCGAGCGCCTGACCGCGCTGGCGGTGCTGGTCAACTCGCCGTTCGACGAGCAGAAAGCGACCGCACTGGCCAGTTTCGCCGAGCACTTCAAGGACAATCCGCTGGTCATGGATCAGTGGTTCAGCGTGCAGGCCGGCAGCACCTTGCCGGGCGGTCTGGAGCGGGTGAAAGCGCTGATGCAGCACCCGGCGTTCAACATCAAGAACCCGAACAAGGTGCGTGCGCTGGTCGGTGCGTTCGCCGGGCAGAACCTGATCAACTTCCACGCGGCGGACGGTTCGGGTTATCGCTTCCTGGCGGATCTGGTGATCGAACTGAACGGCTTCAACCCGCAGATCGCGTCGCGTCAATTGGCGCCGCTGACGCGCTGGCGCAAGTATGACGGCGCTCGTCAGGCGCTGATAAAGGCGGAGCTGGAGCGGATTCTGGCGTCCGGTCAGTTGTCCAGTGATGTGTATGAAGTGGTCAGCAAAAGCCTTGCTTGACGCTGTTTCAGGGCAATAAAAAAACGCCGCTCGATGAGCGGCGTTTTTTGTGGGTGGATGAAAAAGGTTTATTGGCGCAAATCAAACCGATCCAGATCCATCACCTTCGCCCAAGCGGCAACGAAGTCGTTGACGAACTGTTCCTTCGCATCGGAGCTGGCATACACCTCTGCCAGCGCCCGCAGCACCGAGTTGGAACCGAACACCAGATCGACCCGGGTCGCCGTCCACTTCACGCTGCCGGTTTTACGGTCGCGGCCTTCGAACTCGGTTTTCGACGTCGGTTTCCATTCCACGCCCATGTCCAGCAGGTTGCGGAAGAAATCGTTGGTCAGTGATCCGGGCTTGTCGGTAAAGACCCCGTGTTTCGTCTTGCCGACGTTGGTGTCCAGCACGCGCAGGCCGCCGATCAACACGGTCATTTCCGGCGCCGAAAGCGTCAGCAGTTGCGCCTTGTCGATCAGCAACGCTTCGGCCGGCACGCGATAGGTGTTGGCGGCGTAGTTGCGGAAGCCGTCGGTGTGCGGTTCGAGGAAGCCGAACGACTCGACGTCGGTTTGCTCCTGAGTCGCATCGGTGCGCCCCGGATTGAACGGCACAGTCACCGTGTGCCCGGCGTTTTTCGCTGCTTGTTCGACACCGGCATTACCCGCCAGCACAATCAGGTCCGCCATCGAGACTTGCTTGCCTGCCGCACCGGCGTTGAACTCGTTCTGAATGCCTTCGAGGACTTTCAGCACCTTGTCCAGTTGCTCCGGTTGGTTGGCCTGCCAGAACTTTTGCGGTGCCAGACGCAGACGTCCACCATTGGCGCCGCCGCGTTTGTCCGAACCCCGGAAGGTCGATGCGGCCGCCCAGGCGGTGGAGACCAGTTCCGAAACGGACAGCCCCGACGCCAGTACTTTGCCTTTCAGCGCCCTGATATCGCTGTCGTCCACCAGTGGATGGTTGGCCTCGGGAATCGGGTCTTGCCACAGCAGTTCTTCTTGAGGCAATTCCGGGCCGAGATAACGCGACAGCGGGCCCATGTCACGGTGAATCAGCTTGTACCAGGCGCGGGCGAAGGCGTCGGCCAGTTGATCGGGATTGGCCAGGAAGCGCCGCGAAATCTTCTCGTAGGCCGGGTCGAAACGCAGGGCCAGGTCGGAGGTAAGCATGGTCGGGTCGATGCGTTTGTTCGGGTCGTGGGCGTGGGGAATGGTGCCGGCCCCGGCGCCGTTTTTCGGTTTCCACTGATGGGCACCGGCCGGGCTCTTGGTCAGTTCCCATTCGAAGCCGAACAGGTTTTCCAGATAGTTGTTGCTCCACTTTGTCGGGGTGGTGGTCCAGGTCACTTCCAGGCCGCTGGTGATGGTGTCGGCGCCTTTGCCGGTGCCGAAGCTGTTTTTCCAGCCCAGGCCTTGTTCTTCGAGGCCGGCGGCTTCCGGTTCCGGGCCGACGTTATCGGCGGGGCCGGCGCCGTGGGTCTTGCCGAAGGCGTGGCCGCCGGCGATCAGGGCGACGGTTTCCTCGTCGTTCATGGCCATGCGGCCGAAGGTTTCGCGGATATCCTTGGCCGAGGCCACCGGGTCGGGATTGCCTTCCGGGCCTTCCGGGTTCACGTAGATCAGGCCCATCTGCACGGCGGCGAGCGGGTTCTCGAGGTTGCGTTCGCCCTGATTGGTGCGGCTTTCCTCATTGCCGTGTTCGGCAGGTTCCGCGACCAGTGTTCCTTCGCCCGGCGGCTGCATGGATTCCGGGTCCTTGCCGTAGCGATTGTCGCCGCCCAGCCATTTGTTTTCCGAACCCCAGTACACATCTTCGTCCGGCTCCCAGACGTCCGCGCGGCCACCGGAGAAACCGAAGGTCTTGAAGCCCATCGATTCCAGCGCGACGTTGCCGGTGAGAACGATCAGGTCGGCCCAGGAAATGTTGCGGCCGTATTTCTGCTTGATCGGCCACAGCAGGCGGCGGGCCTTGTCGAGGCTGACGTTGTCCGGCCAGCTGTTGAGTGGGGCGAAGCGTTGCTGGCCGGAGCCGGCGCCGCCACGGCCGTCAGCAGTGCGATAGGTGCCGGCGCTGTGCCAGGCCATGCGGATGAAGAGCGGGCCGTAGTGGCCGAAGTCCGCTGGCCACCACTCCTGGGAGTCGGTCATCAGCGCCGTCAGATCGCGTTTGAGAGCCTGGAAATCCAGGCTCTTGAAAGCCTTGGCGTAGTCGAAGTCCTTGCCCATCGGATCGGATGCGGGCGAGTGCTGACTCAGGATTTTCAGGTTCAGTTGATTCGGCCACCAATCGCGGTTCGTCGTGCCACCGCCGGCGGCGTGATTGAACGGGCATTTCGATTCATTTGCCATGTTCGGGTCCTTATCAGGTCTTCTGCGGCCGGCTCGTGCCGACTTCGGAGTAGTAAGGCTAGACCCGACTCGGCGAGTCAGCTAATAGGCCGACTATTGGAGCGTGATAGGCGCAGTCTCTTACGCGACGAGCCGGGAGCGTGGGCCGGGCAGGGCGCTGAAATGCCCGTGCTTGAGCGATGGTTTGCAATTGTGGGGAAGAAACGTGATGGCCATTGGAAATGTTATTGTATAACATAAAAATGATTTCATCTGATCGATGCCAGTAATACACCCTCTGTAGCGCCGGCATTGATCCTCACTTTTCTGCCTGACGGATTTCTTAAATGCCTTCCCGTTTCCACACCTACCAACCCCGCCTGACGCTCATGGCCTCGGCGCTGCTGATCGCTTTGCCCGCATTCGCCGCCGACCCGCTGGAACTGCAACCGCAAGTCATCACCGGCAATCCGCTGGGCAGTCAGACCCTGGCCTCGCCTTCGACCGTGTTGAGCGGCGATGACCTGACGCTGCAGTAAAAGGGCAGCCTCGGCGAAACCCTGAACAAGCAGCCGGGTGTGTCGTCGTCCTACTTCGGCCCGGGTGCCAGTCGGCCGATCATTCGCGGGCAGGACGGCGATCGCATTCGCATCCTGCGCAACGGCGTCGGCGCGCTGGACGCCTCGTCGCTGTCCTACGATCACGCGGTGCCGCTGGATCCGGTCAACGTCGAGCGCATCGAAATCGTCCGTGGCCCGGCAGCCTTGCTGTACGGCGGCAGCGCCATCGGCGGGGTGGTCAACACCTTCGACAACCGCATCCCGACCGAAGCCATCGACGGCATTCACGGTGCTGGCGAGTTGCGCTACGGCGGCGCCGACACCACCCGCAGCAGCGCCGGCAAACTCGAAGCCGGTAACGGCCAGTTCGCCTTGCACGTGGACGCCAGCGCCCGCGAATTCAATGACCTTAAAATCCCCGGCTACGCCAAGACCAGTCGTGAGCGGGCGAACGACGATGGCGATTCGAAGAAGCATCGGCTGGCCAACAGCGATGGTCGTCAGGACGGCGGTGCTGTGGGCGGGTCGTACACCTGGGATGACGGTTACGCGGGGCTGTCGTACAGCAATTACGATTCGAACTACGGCTCGCCGGCCGAAGACGACGTGCGCATCCGCATGGAGCAGGAGCACTACGCGTTTGCCTCGGAAATTCGCAACCTCGACGGCCCGTTCAGCTCGGTGAAGTTCGACGCCGGCTACACCGATTACCAGCACCGCGAAATCGAGGGCGGCGAGGTCGGCACCACGTTCAAGAACAAGGGCTACGAGGCGCGGGTCGAGGCCCGGCATCAGCCGCTGGGGCCGTTCAACGGGGTGATTGGTGCGCAGGTCAGTCGCAACGAATTCTCGGCGCTGGGCGAAGAAGCCTTCGTGCCGCACACCGATACCGATGCCGGTGCACTGTTCATTCTCGAAGAGCTGCAAGCCACGGATCGCCTGCTGTTCACCCTCGGCGGACGCCTTGAACACACCACGGTCGACCCGGACGCCAAAGGCAACGAGCGTTTCGCCAATGCCGATCGCTCCAGCAGCTTCACCGCCGGCAGCCTGTCATCCGGCGCGGTGTACACGCTGACGCCGGTCTGGTCGGTCGCCGCCACGCTGGGCTACACCGAACGCGCGCCGACGTTCTATGAGCTTTACGCCAACGGCGCCCACGTTGCCACCGGCACTTATGAAGTCGGGGATGCGGGGCTGTCGAAAGAGAAAGCCGTCTCCAGCGACCTGGCCCTGCGTTTCGACAACGGCACCCACAAGGGCAGCGTTGGCGTGTTCTATAGCCATTTCTCCAACTACATCGGCTTGCTCGGGACCGGGCGCACGCTCAACGACGAAGGCGAGGAAGACGCCGACGGCATCCCCGAATACACCTACTCCGGCGTGCGGGCGCGCTTCAGCGGTATCGAAGCGCAGGATCGCTGGACCCTTGGCGAAAACGCCTACGGCAAGTTTGCGCTGGAACTGTCGGGTGATTACACCCGCGCCAAAAACCTCGACAATGGCCAGGACCTGCCGCGCATCGCGCCGCTGAGGTTGAACACCGGTCTGTTGTGGGAGCTGGATCGCTGGCAGGCGCGGATCGATTTGGAACACGCCAGTTCCCAGCACCGGGTGCCGGACAACGAAAGCAGCACCGACGGCTACACCACGCTGGGGGCGAATGTGGGATATCACTTTGATGTTGGCCAGAGCAAATGGCTGGCCTTCGTCAATGCCGAGAACCTGACCAACCAGACCGTGCGTTATGCCAGTTCGATCCTGCGGGATATTGCGCCGGCAGAAGGGCGCAGCATTCAGGTCGGTCTGCGCACCACGTTCTGATCGTTCACACCGGACGGGCGCCAGCGTCGTTGCGAAGCTGGCGTTCACCTCAACTCGATTGAGCTGTGTCTTCTTCCGGGATCTCGTCCAGCAGATCCTGTTGCCCCGGCAGCTCGGTGATCACGCTGAAATCACTGACCTCCACGGCGCCCAGGCCATACCCCAACAAGTGGAACGAAAACGCCTTGCGCGGTTGCGGGTTGTCGAAACTGAAGTCCATCTCCAGCGGCTGATCCGCCGTGGCGACCATCTCGGTCGGCAGGCCCAGTTGCACGTCCTGTTCGAACTCCTTGGCCTTGAGCTGAATGTACGCTGCCTGCTGCGGATCGACCGAACGCACGGTCAGGCGCACGCGGGTGTGGGAGCCCTTGGGCATTTCCAGGTATTGCGCGCCGATCAGGTTGTCTGCCCAGTCGTCCTTGATCTGCGCTTGCAGCGGGATGACGTTGGCGCTGCCGAACTGATAGCGCTGGTTCAGCGGGGTGCGCAGCAGCGACAGGTCCAGGGCCGAGGCGCGGGCGGCGATGTCCCGGGCGTTCTGGCCGCTGGCATTGCCCTTGAACGTGGCGCTTTCGGCGATGAACCCTTCGCTGGCGTAATTGCGGCAACGGCGCGGCATGTCGCATTCAGTCAGCAGGCCGCGACCGTCGTGATAGCGCAGCTTGCCGTTGGTGAACGACATGATTTCGCGGCCCGAATCGTAATCGCGAAACAACGAGCGCCCGCTGAGGGCGGAAGGCACCGGAAAATCGAAGTAATCCAGAATCGACGCGCTCAGATCGACGTGACCGTAGACCCCGGCGTTCAGGCGCGGCAGTTGCGCCTGCTCCGGCGCGAGGGTCAGGTTGAAGCCCCAGGACGACGCGAGGCGTACGCCGTCGATGCCGTGGGACTCGTCCGAAGTGATCACCACCAGCGTGTCTTTCAGCACGCCCTGGCGTTCGAGGCCGCTGAGAAACTGCTCCAGCGCATCGTCCAGATAACCGACGGCGGCCTGCTTGGGCGTGTCGTAGCGTTGCAGGTAATCCTCCGGCGCGGAGTAGGGCTGGTGGGTGCCGACGGTCAGCAGCGTGAGCATCCACGGCTGTTTCTGCTTTTTCAGGTCGCCGACGTATTTCAGCGCGCCTTCGAAGAACGCCTTGTCATCCTTGCCCCAAGGGAATTCCAGGTAGTTGGCGTTGGTGAACCATTCCAGGCCATGGGTCGCATCGAACCCGATGTGCGGCATGATCTTGTCTTTGGCCATGAACCGCAGCCCTGCGCCTTGCAGGTAGTGAGTGGCAAAACCGTGCTGACGCAACTGGGCCGGCAGGCACGCCTGATTGCGCTCGTGCTGGGTCAGCATTTCCACGCCTTTGGGCGTGCCGTTGTCGAGTTTGTCGTAATCGCCGCAGAGCATGGCGTACAGACCGCGAATGGTCTGATGGGTGTGCAGCACGTAATCCGGAGTGTTCATGCCGCGCTCGGCCCAGCGGCTGAGGTTGGGCATCAGGTCCTCCTGATAATGGCTGCCGATAGCTTGGCGATTGGCACCGATGTAGGCGCCCGGAATGCCTTCGAGGGCAACGATCAGCACATTGCGCGCCTGGCCTTTGGCCGCCAGCAATGGGTGACCGTTCAGATCGACATCGGTGAGCCCGGCCATCGGTGGGGGCGCGACCTGGGTGTCGCCGTCCAGCCATTCTTCAGCCTGCATCTGCACGTCGGCAACCTGCGCGGCCAGCAACTGGTGCGGCAGGTTGTACAGACGCCATGGGTCGGCATCGCTCGGGTTCAGGTGCTGCGCGCCCCAGTACGCGCAGAACAGCAGCACCGGCGTCGCCCAGGCTGCGCGGGGCAGAGCGGGGAACTTTGTCGCGCGTCGAGTCCAGTGACTCAGTAACCACAGGGTCAAAGCCACCAGCAGCGCAACCGCCACACCGGGGTGGGCGAAGCCGCCGGTGGAGTTCTCCACGAACTGCGGGTCGATCAGGTAATGCAGGTCTGCCACGGTCGGCAGGCGCCCGACCGCGCTGACCAGTTCCGCGGTCGCCACCGCCAGCAATCCCCAGAACAGCAGCACCGGTAGCGCTAGCCACCAGGGACGACGATGCAACAGCACCACCAGCAGACTGCCGATGGACAGATCCGACAGATAACCGAACAGGCTCGACCAGCCGAGCGCCGCGCGAAGGCACACCGGCATGATCAGTACCAGGAAAACCAGAGAAAGAAGGCGGGCATCCAGGCGCCGCAGCCGTTGAAAAAGAGCGCTCACAAAAAAGACCTTCCAGCCATTAAACCGTCATAAAAGTGTGGGCGATGATACCAAGGGTGGGCTGTCTGATCGCCTTTTTAAACGGCTGGGTGATCCGGTCCCGGGAGGCACTCTCAGCCAACCGGATGAGCTGGGGCCTTGATCGGCGACTGTCCTGGCGGTTTTGCGGCTTAAGCGAGGCGGCGGTTTTATTGTTTCAGGCTGTTTAACCGGCCTTTGATCCGTTCCTGCTGCATTTGCGAACCAGTGCGATTTACAATGCGCGACTTCTGATGGAGTCGTTCGTCGTGGATTTACTCGCGCAACTTCACGCGCAGCTCAGCCGCTGGGTGATCGATCCGGTCACCGAACGGTTCCTTGGCCTGTTCGATTTGAACGGCCGCCTCGGTGTGGTGTTTCTGCTCACATCCTACGGCGTGGCATACGGCCTTTATCGCCACCGAAAATCCCGGCACCTGACGCAAGCCCGATCCTTCTGGCAATTTGTCGGCGGCGGTCGTGTTCACGGGCATCGTTCGGCCTGGCTGGATTACCGTTATTACTTCATCAAGGCGATTCTTCGGGTGACGCTGGTGTTGCCCGTGGTCGGCCTCGTCGACCCGCATATTCTGCGTTCGGGCGACTACGCACAGTTTTTCACTCAGTTGTGGGGCGCGCGCGAGCAAGTGCCGGAACACCCGTTGATCGCGTTGTTCTACGGACTGGGCGTGTTCCTGTTCAGGGATTTTCTGCATTACTGGATTCACCGCGCCTTCCATTCCCGCTATCTGTGGGAATTTCACAAGGTTCATCATTCGGCGCCGGTGCTGGTGCCGGCCACCGCCAGCCGGATTCACATTGCCGAATCGATCGTTGAACGAATCGTCATCACCGCCGGCCTCGGCGCGTTTGCCGGGACGGTCTGGTATGCCTGCGGCGGCGAGATCAGCCGCTACACGCTGTTCGGCGTGACCTGGCTGGCGCTGATCATCAACAGCCTGGGCTCCAATCTGCGGCACAGCCATGTCTGGCTGTCGTTCGGGCCGGCGGTCGAGCATGTGCTCAGCAGCCCGGCCCAGCACCAGATTCATCACAGCGACGCACCGCGCCATTTCAACAAGAATTTCGCGATCAATCTGTCACTGTGGGACTGGCTGTTCGGCACGCTGTACGTCACCACCTCAAAGCCCGAAGCCTTGCGCTTCGGCACGGGCGAGCAGGACCGCACGCGTTATCTGACGCTGTACAGCCTGACCGTCACCCCGTTCGTGGAAACCGCGAAGCGCCTGTCATTGAACGTCGACGGTCTTAGAACCCGGTTCAACCAGCGTACGCCTTGAACGTCGGTATCAGCCTGTTCATCAGTTTTTCGAAGCTGGTTTTCCAGTGATATCAATATGCGATAACGGTATTTAAATTTCGTTTTTTATAGCGATAAAGTCCGGCCTCACAGATTTTCCTGGAAATCACTGCGAGGTTGTCATGGCCCTACCGTTCAAACGTTCTGCACTGACGCTGCTGGCGGCTTCGCTGGCTGGCGCACTGCTCGGTAACACCGCTCAAGCCGAAGGCAAGATCAGCATCGCCCAGCAATTCGGCATCGGTTATCTGATTCTGGATGTGGTACGCGATCAGCAATTGATCGAGAAGCACGGCAAGGCCCAGGGCCTGGACATCAAGGTCGACTGGAACAGCATTTCCGGCGCCACCGCCATGAACGAGGCGCTGCTCACCGGATCGCTGGACGTGGTCTCGGCCGGCGTGCCGCCGATGCTTACCGTGTGGGATCGCACCAAAGGCAAACAGAACGTCAAGGCCATCGCCTCGCTGGGTTCGATGCCCAACTACCTGCTGACCAACAACCCGAACGTGAAAACCCTCAAAGACTTCAGCGACAAGGATCGCATCGCCGTACCGGCGGCGGGTGTGGGCTTCCAGTCGCGCACGCTGCAGATCGAAACGGCCAAGGAATTCGGCAATGACCAATACAAGAAATTCGACGACATCTCCGTCAGCCTGCCGCACCCGGATGCGACGGCTGCACTGATCGCTGGCGGCTCGGAAATCAACGCGCATTTCTCAAGCCCACCGTTTCAGTACCAGGCATTGCAGAATCCCAACGTCCATAAAGTGCTGAGTTCCTACGACGTGCTCGGCGGCCAGGCCACATTCAACGTGCTCTACACCACGGAAAAATTCCACGACGAAAACCCGAAAACCTACAAGGCGTTCTACGACGCCCTGGCCGAGGCCGAGAAGATCATCAAAGCCGACAAGCCTGCGGCGGCTCAAGCTTACATTCGGGTTGAACAGTCGAAACTACCGCTGGCGCTGGTTGAGAAAATTGTCACCGACCCGGAAATCGATTTCACCGTGGTGCCGCAACGCACCTTTATCTATGCAGAGAAACTGCAGGAGCTGGGCGTGCTGAAAAACAAGGCGGACAGCTGGAAGGATTATTTCTTTGAAGAGGCGCATGGCGGGGCGGGGAGTTGAACACTCGTCTTTTCTGAACAGTCCGCACGTCCGTTCGCCGGGTGAGCGACAAACCCGTGTCTATAGTGAGAGGGCTGTGTGAAACGGGTGGCGCACCTCAAGGCTGCGACGGGAGGCGCCGAGTGAACAATCTGCTGTTTTTCATTCAGGAGATCGCCATGAGTCAGATCGAAAAAGTCCTCTACACCGCGAAAACCCACACCACCGGCGGACGTGACGGCGCATCGCGCAGTTCCGACGGGATCCTCGATGTAAAACTGTCGTCGCCCGGCTCCAGTGGCGGCGGGACCAATCCGGAACAATTGTTCGCCGCAGGCTGGTCGGCGTGTTTCATCGGCGCGATGAAAGCGGTGGCGGGGCAGCAGAAAATCAGCCTGCCAGCGGACCTGGCGGTGGATGCCGAAGTGGACCTGGGCACTAATTCGGGAGGGTATCTCCTGCAGGCGCGACTGAATGTAAGCCTGCCGGGCATGGAGCGCGGCGCGGCGCAGCAGCTGGTGGATGCGGCGCATCAGGTGTGCCCGTACTCCAAGGCCACGCGCAACAATATCGAGGTCGAATTGAAACTGGTCTGATATCCAGATGCAAAAGGGGCGGCATGATCGTCGATCATGCCGCCCCTTTTGTTTTTTGAGGCCGTAAATCTGTCCGTCGACGATCAATGCATCTTGCTGTGATCGTGGCCTTCCATGGTCAGCGCCTTGACCGGCGCTTTCACTTCAACGGTTTCCTTTTCGCCCTTGGCGTTTTCCACGGTCAGAGTCAGCGGCACGCTGTCGCCTTCTTTCAACTGAGCGGTCAGGCCCATCAGCATCACATGGTAACCATTCGGGTCGAAGTTGACGGCCTTGCCCGCTGGCAGGTCGACCGATTTCACTGGGCCCATGCTCATCACGTCGTTCTTCATGGTCATCTCATGGATCTGCACGTCCTTGGCCGCCGGCGAAGCAACGCTGAGCAGCTTGCTGTCGCTGTCGGCGGTGACGGTCATGAACGCGCCGCTGGCCGACTGGTTCGGCACGGTCGCACGCACCCAGGCGTCGTCGACCCTGGTCTGCGCCGATACATGGAAAGCCAGGCCCAGCAGGGACAGGCCCAGTGCGGCACGTTTGATGTGGTTCAGGAAAGGGTTCATCAGCAGACCTCCATGACGGTAAGCAAATCTTCCGTGCACTCTTGTGCAGAAAGCGATTGAGACAGGCCCACACGCAACGTGCCCCGCGTGTCGTAGACATAGCTGGTGGCGGTGTGGGAAAGGGTATAGGTGTCACCGGCCGGGACTTTTTCGTAGAACACGTCGAATTCCTTGGCGGTGGCCTTGGTTTCTTCGAGGGTGCCGTACAGCGCGACGAAGCTTGGATCGAAGGTCTTGACGTAGGCGTCGAGGATTTCCGGGGTGTCGCGTTCCGGGTCGAGGGTGATGAACACCACTTGCAGGATGTCGCCGTCCTTGCCCATCAGCTTCTTGATTTTTGCGGCGCGGGCCAGCGTCGTCGGGCAAATCGCCGGGCACTGGGTGAAACCGAAGAAGATCATCGGCATCAGGCCGCGAAAGCTCGACAGCGTCACGGTGTTGCCTTCGGTGTCCTTGAGCTTGAAGGTGCGTCCGAGGATCTTGTCGCTCAGATCCTTGCCGTACTTGTACGACAGTTCGCCGCGGGTGTCGCAGCCGGCGAGCAGGCCGAGACCGAGTACGCCCATTCCCGCAAGCACCTTGCGGCGAGTCAACAAAGCCGTCATTTCATACCGCCCTTTGGAGCCCGCCGGTCGGCAGGACAGGCGGGGGGGTTAACCGTAAAAGCGGCGCATGATACCAAAATGATCCGGCAGGTCGGTTTTTGATCACCTGTCAATGTCGGAACAGGCGACAAAAGGTGTAAGAAAAAATGACTCAAGGCGATGGTGGAAGCGGCTCGACCGGGCTCCAGCCACCACCCAGCGCGGTGTACAGGTTCACTTGCGCCACCAGTTGCGCCAACCGGTCGGTGATCAGTCCTTGCTGGGAACTGAACAGCGAACGCTGGGCATCGAGGAACGTCAGGCTACTGTCGACGCCGCTCCGGTAACGGTGCTGCGCCATGTCGTAATAATCCTGGGTCGCCTGCACCAGATCGCGTTGGGCCTGGAGTTGCTGTTCGTAGGTCTGGCGCGCCGCGAGGTTGTCGGACACTTCCTGGAATGCCGTCTGAATGGTCTTTTCGTACTCGGCGACGGTGATGTCCTTCTGCAGCTTCGCGTAATCCAGGCTCGCGCGCAGACTGCCGGCATTGAAGATCGGCAGGTTGATCTGCGGCTGGAACGTCCAGGCTCCGGAGCCGCCCTTGAACAGCCCGGACAGATCGCGGCTGGACGTCCCGGCATTGGCGGTCAGGCTGACACTCGGGAAAAACGCCGCCCGCGCCGCGCCGACGTTGGCATTGGCGGCGCGCAGCTTGTATTCGGCCTGGAGAATGTCCGGTCGGCGTTGCAGCAGATCCGACGGCAACCCGGCCGGCACGGTTGCCACCAGATCACTGTCCAGCGGACGCGCCGGCAGGTGCTCGGGTACCGGCGCGCCCACCAGCAGCGTCAGGCTGTTCAAGTCCTGGGCGACTTGGCGCTGATAACGGGCCAGGCTCGCGCGGGTGCTGTCGACACTGGTCTGCGCCTGAATCTGATCCAGCGCCGAGGACTTGCCGGCCTCGCGGTTGCGGGTGGTCAGGTGCAGGCTTCGTTCGTCGGCGGCCAGTGTTTCCTGGGCCAGCGCCAGTAACTCCTGATCGGCGCGCCAGGTCAGGTAGGCGTTGGCGACGTTGGCCACCAGACTCAATTGCGCACTGCGCCGGGCCTCTTCGGTGGACAGCCAGCTCAGCAGCGCCTGCTCGCTGAGGCTGCGCACCCGGCCGAAGAAGTCCAGTTCATAGGCGCTGATGCCCAGATTCACCGAGTAGGTCGAGGTGATTGCCGCTTGGGTGCGAGTCACGCTGGACGGCAGCCGCTGACGCAGCTCGTTGGCGTTGGCCGACACCGCCGGCAGCAGGTCGGCGCGCTGGATGCGGTACTGTGCCTGAAACGCCTCGACGTTCAGCGCGGCCACCCGCAGATCACGGTTGTTGACCAGCGCGCTTTCAATCAATTGCTGCAACGCCGGGTCATTGAACAGCGCGCGCCAGTCTTCCACCCGGGGCGTGACCGGGGATTGCGCGGCATACGCCGGACCTTGCGGATACTGCGCAGCGCTCGGCGATGCCGGTCGCCGGTAATCGGGAATCAACGAGCAACCGCCCAGCAGCAGCGCAGCGGACAGCAGGGAAATCGGCAATCTGAACATCAAACAGCCTCGTTCACGAATGAGAGCGGACGCCGGGCGCCCGTGATGAGAAAAACGCCGGATCAGGCCCCGGCCATCCATTTCGCCAGACCGTGTCGCCCGCTGACCCCAAGCTTGGCGGCCGCGCGCTTGAGGTAGGTCTCTATCGAGCTGTTCTTGACCCGCAGCTTTTCCGCCATTTGCGGCACGGTGCCGCCGGTCAGCAGACCCAGGCAGACTTCTTTCTCACGCACTGACAAGGTGATGTCGCCCAACGCCAGGCGTTCGTCGAACACCTGTTGCAACGGCGTCTGGGGTTGATCGGCTTGTGGCGCGCGGGGTTGGCGGGCGATGGCTTGTCGACTGATGTGCGCGTGGCGCTCGATCAAGGGCAACAGGGTGTCGGACAGGCGCTTGAGAAACGACAGCTCCGGCAGGGAAAACACCCGATGCGTGTGGGGACGGTAGAACGAAATGACGCAACGGCGATTGGACGTGCGAGACACCAGATTGCATTGGTGGACGCTGTGGTGCAGGTCTCGATGCTGGAGCGAGGCTTTCAGTTGAATCAGTAGCGAGTCGTTCATCTCGATCATCTGTTGCAGCAGCGGATGGTCGTCCGGGTGCTGCAACGGATCCGGGGGCGGAAAGGTGTCCGGCAAACCGGCACTGCCCAACGCCTTGATCTCAACCACGCTGGAGTCCCGTTCATCCAGGGTCCATTCACTGAGATGGACGCGATTGACGGGTACGAGGTTGTCGACCAACTGGAACATATTCGTGGCAAAACGCTCGTTGCCGGTGCTGGCGATCAACTCCCCCAGCTGCCAATAAAAGTGCGGATTTTCCATGTTGCGAAGACTGCCGGTCAGATTCATATCCTTGTCATCCCTGATTTAGAGCCATTGCCGAATCGTCTGCCGTGCATGCACCCGTGAAACGCCCACCCAGTCTTTTCTCCTTGAAATCGTCTGGAGCGGGATTTAAGCCTATGCATTTGTCCTACGTCTGTAGGGGAAAACAGGGACACAAAGTGCCACCATTTCCGAAAAAATGGCGTCACGTTTCTGTCAGGTGAATGTGCAAGGTCGCGTAGTCCGTGACTGTACGGTCTAGTACGAACCCCGAAATCCGGGGATCGGACCGCCGCACCCTTCAGTGCGGGACGCTAGCGGGCAGGCAAGTGTGGCGATTGTCCTACAGGATTTTCAGTCATTTCTTTCCGAACTTTTAGGGAAATCGCTGACTTCTCAGGCCCTGTTGGCTCGCACAACTGTACAAAGTGGGGAGTGTTGTCCGGGTTTTTCGTGTCACGCGGATTTCGGGGCCGATGCTTGAATACGCGCCAAATCACGTGAGATGGATCTTATGAACCAATTTGCTGCCGATGCGGCGGACGGTCTGTCCGCGATCTCCGAGGCCTTCCCGTTGACCGCTGCGCAGCGTGACATCTGGCTCGACCAACTGCGTCAGGGGAATTCGCCGATGTACAACATCGGTGGCTATGTCGAACTGACCGGGTCGCTGGATCCGGCGCTGATGCAGGCGGCGCTTGAAGGTCTCGTGGCCCGGCATGACGCGATGCGCACCAGCCTGCTGCCGGGGGCCGGCGATGATGGGCTGCCGTTGCAGCGTTTTGCCAGGTCCATGCCGGTGCCGATGCCGGTGCACGATTTACGCAGCCATCCCGATCCATACGCCGCAGCGCGCCAACTGACGCAGGAAAACATCGAGCAGCTGTTTACGCTGGACGGCGGGCCGTTGTTCCGGTTTCGTCTGCTCTGGCTCGATGATAACTGCCATTGGCTGTCACTCCAGGCCCATCACCTGATCGTCGATGGCTGGGGTTTCGGCGAGATGCTCAAATCCCTCGACGAGATTTACAACGCGCTGGCGCTCGGGCAATTGCCGCCCGATTCGGCGCCGTCCTATGTCGATTTCATCCGTGACGATGCGCGGTATTTTCAGTCCGACCGTTACGCCCGTGACCGGGCGTATTGGCTGGACAAATACCAACATCGGCCCGAGCCGCTGTTGTTGCCGCGCTATCAGGAACGCTTTGCCAGCGCTGCGGCACCGACCCGGATTTTCTCGCAAGTCTTTCCGGCTCGCTTGCACGAGCGCATGAAGCAGGTGGCCCGAGAGTACGGCGCGTCGGCGTTTCATGTGTTGCTGGCAGCGATCCATGTGTATTTCAGCCGCAGCGCCCAGCGTGACGAATGGGTGGTGGGCGTGCCGCTGCTCAACCGCTCCGGCGCCCGGTTCAAATCGACCCTGGGGCTGTTCACCCAGGTCAGCGCGGTGCGCATGGGGTTTGGCCGCGAGTTGTCATTCAAGACGCTGGTCAAGGCGATTCACGACGAGTTGAAAAAAGACTTTCGCCACCAGCGTTTTCCCTTGAGCGAAATGAACCGTGCCCTCGGCTTGCTGCGCGAGGATCGCTCGCAGTTGTTCGAAGTGACCGTGTCCTATGAGCGCGATGCGCATGAATACCGCTACGGCGAGGCGCAGGGGCGGGTGGTCAAAGTGTCGAACCACGCAGAGGGCACGCCGTTGTCGGTGCACCTGCTGAGCAGCCGTGGTGACTACGAGGACAGTTTGTACATGGTGTACAACGAGGCCTACTTTGACGCCGAAGAAATCGCGGCGCTGAGCGGGCGCTTGCTGTGGGTGCTGGAGCAGGGGCTTGAAGACCCGGCGCTGATGGTGGGTGATTTCAGCCTGAGCCTGCCGACCGAATCGGCGCTCTTGCAGCAGTGGAACGACACACGCGCGCAATACCCTCAAAACCTGACCATTCACCAGCGCATCGAAACGCAAGCGGCGACACGACCGGATGCGGTAGCGGCTGAATCCCGAGGACAACGGCTGACCTATGCCGAGCTGAACCGACAGGCCAACGCCCTGGCCCATCATTTGATCGGGCTCGGTGTGCGACCCGATGACCGCGTGGCGCTCGTCGCCCGCCGAGGGCTGGACACGCTGGTCGCGCTGCTGGCGATTCTCAAGTCCGGCGCCGGTTATGTACCGGTCGATCCGGCTCATCCTGCGGAGCGGCTGAGCTATTTATTGCGCGACACTGCTCCGGTCGTGGTCCTGACCCAGCGCGATCTGCGCGAACGTTTGCCGGTGCTCGACGTGCCGGTGATTGAAATCGATTCGCGTGCCTGGCCGATCAACGATCTCAACCCTGATGCTTCGGGTCTGACCACTGCACATCTGGCCTACGTGATCTACACCTCCGGCTCCACCGGCCAGCCCAAGGGCGTGATGGTCGAGCATCACACGTTATCGAATCTGGTCGACTGGCATTGCACGGCCTTCGACCTGAGCGCCGGTTGCCACACTTCAAGTCTCGCCGGCTTCGGCTTCGACGCCATGGCCTGGGAAGTCTGGCCCGCGCTGTGTGCTGGCGCGACCCTGTACCTGGCGCCGTCCCGTGACGGCGGCGAAGACATCGACGCGCTGCTCGACTGGTGGCGTGCGCAACCGCTGGACGTGAGTTTTCTGCCGACCCCGATTGCCGAGTACGCCTTCAGCCGTCACCTCGAACACCCGACCCTGCGCACACTGCTGATCGGCGGTGATCGACTGCGCCAGTTCAATCGCGAGCAGACGTTCGCGGTGATCAACAACTACGGCCCGACCGAAGCGACGGTGGTCGCGACCTCGGGTCGAATCGAACCGGGCCGAACGCTGCATATCGGCAAACCCGTGAGCAATGCCACGGCCTATTTGCTGGATGACCGACAACGCCCGGTGCCGATTGGCGTGGCCGGTGAGCTGTACGTCGGTGGCGCCGGGGTGGCGCGGGGTTACTTCAATCGCCCTGAGCTGACCGCCGAACGTTTCCTCGACGATCCATTCAGCCGCCAGCCCAACGCGCGGATGTATCGTACCGGCGACCTCGCACGCTGGTGCCCTGACGGCACTATCGAATACCTGGGCCGCAACGACGATCAGGTGAAAATCCGTGGCGTGCGCATCGAGCCCGGTGAGATCGAAGCCGCTTTGAGCAGCCATGAATCCGTGCGCGATGCGGTGGTACAGGTGCGCGACGGGCAATTGCTGGCCTGGTTCACCGAACGCCAGCCGCTGGATATCACGCAGCTGCATGCTCACCTCAAGACCCGTCTGCCCAGCACGATGCTGCCATCGGCCTACGTGCGCCTGACGGCGCTGCCGCTGACGGCCAACGGCAAGCTGGATCGCCAGGCGTTGCCGGCACCGGGGCCGGAGGCGTTGATCCGCCGCGAATATGAAGCCCCGCAAGGCGACGTCGAAATCCTCCTGGCGCAGATCTGGGCCGAGGTGCTGCAAGTCGAAAAGGTCGGGCGTCACGATCACTTCTTTGAACTCGGCGGGCACTCGTTGCTGGCGGTCAACCTGATCGAACGCATGCGCCAGCTCGGCATGAGCAGCGATGTGCGCGTGCTGTTCGGCCAGCCGACCCTGGCGGCACTGGCCGCGTCGGTGGGCAGTGGCCGCGAGGTCGAAGTGCCGGCCAACCGCATTCCGCAAGGTTGCACGCGGATCACGCCGGACCTGTTGCCGTTGGTTGAACTGGATCAGGCCACCCTCGACCGGATCATCGCCACGGTGCCGGGCGGGGCGGCCAACGTGCAGGACATTTATCCGTTGGCACCGTTGCAGGAAGGCATTCTTTATCACCACATCACTGCCGCGCAGGGCGATCCGTACCTGCTGCAATCGCAGCTGGCGTTCGACAGTGTCGAGCGGGTCGAGGCCTATGCGGCGGCGCTGCGTCAGGTCATGGCGCGCCACGATATCCTGCGTACCGCCGTGGTATGGGAAGGCTTGACCAACCCGGTGCAGGTGGTCTGGCGCGAAGCCGAACTCCCGGTACAGGAAATCACCCTCGAGCCGGCCGAGGGCGATGTCCTCACTCAATTGCACGAGCGCTTCGATGCCCGGCGTTATCGCATCGACGTCAGTCAGGCGCCGCTGATCCGGCTGATGTATGCCCGCGACCCGGCTCATGGGCGGATCGTGGCAATTCTGTTGTTTCATCACCTGGCGCTGGATCACATCGCGCTGGAAGTCCTGCGTCATGAAATGCGCGCCAACTTGCTTGGGCTGAGTGAGCCCTTGCCGCCAGCGGTGCCGTATCGCAATTACGTGGCCCAGACCCGGCTTGGAGTCAGCGAACGGGAACATGAAGCGTTCTTCCGCGAGATGCTCGCCGACATCGACGAGCCGACCTTGCCGTTCGGTTTGCAGGATGTGCAGGGCGACGGGCGCGGTATCGATGAAGCCGTACGCACGCTTGCGCCGGAATTGGATCGGCGTTTGCGCCTTCAGGCGCGACAGGCGGGCGTCAGCGTGGCCAGCCTGATTCACCTGGCTTGGGCGCAGGTGCTGGCAGCGACGTCGGGGCAGGAGCACGTGGTGTTCGGCAGCGTTTTTATGGGCCGCATGCAAGGCGGCGAGGGCGCCGACCGGGCGCTGGGCGTGTTCATCAACACCTTGCCATTGCGGGTGGACATGAACCGAGGCGCGCGCGATGCGGTGCTGCTCACCCACGCCCGACTGACCGATTTGCTCGGGCACGAACATGCGTCACTGGCGCTGGCCCAGCGTTGCAGCGGCGTTGCGTCGCCGGCGCCGCTGTTCAGTGCGTTGCTCAACTATCGGCACACCGAACTTGAGGCGCAGGAAGCGGCGTCGGACCCAGCCTGGCAAGGCATTCAGACCCTGGAGAACGAAGAACGCACCAATTACCCGCTGACCCTGAGCGTCGATGATCTGGGCAGCGCTTTGCAGATCACCACGCGAACCCTGATGAGCATCGGTGCGCAGCGCATCGGCGACTACGTGCAAACCGCGTTGCAGACGCTGGTGGATGCGCTGGAGCAAACTCCGCAACAGCCGCTGAATCGCTTGCCGATCCTGCCGGCGGCGGAGCTTGAGCAACTGCTGGTCGAGTTCAATGCCAGCGAAGTCGATTGCCCGCTCGATCAGCCGCTTCAGGTGTTGTTCGAACAACAAGTACAGCGCAGACCCGACGCCATCGCGTTGCAGGCTGGCGAGCAACAATTGACCTATCGCCAGCTGAACGAAAAGGCCAACCGTCTGGCGCATCATCTACGCGAGCACGGCGTGCAGCCCGATTCGCGGGTGGCGATCTGTGTCGAGCGCAGCCCGGATCTGATAGTCGGCCTGCTCGGCATTCTCAAGGCCGGCGGTGCTTACGTGCCGCTGGATCCCGACTATCCGCTGGAACGCCTGCATTACATGCTGCAGGACAGCGCCCCGGTGGCGGTGCTGGTACACGAGACCACCCGCAATCTGTTGGGCGATCCGGGTGTGCCGGTCATCGATTTCGACCGCTGCACCTGGCAGGGCGCATCGACTGAAAACCTGCAAGTACCGGGTTTGAGCGCTGCGAACCTGGCCTACATGATCTACACCTCAGGCTCCACCGGCACGCCGAAGGGCGTGATGATCGAGCACCGAAGCGCCTGCAACATGGTCCACTGGGGCTCGCAGATCAGCTCGCCGACCGAGCACGGCGCGCTGTTGCAGAAAGCGCCATTCAGCTTCGACAGTTCGGTGTGGGAGATTTTCTGGCCGCTGTGTTCCGGCCTGCGGCTGGTGCTGGCGCGTCCCGACGGCAACCGCGATTCGGCCTATGTGACTCAGGTGATTCGTGAACGGCAGATCACCGTGGTCAAGTTCGTGCCGGCGTTGCTGCAACAGTTCATCGAACAGGACGATGTCAGCCAGTGCACCAGCCTGACTGACGTGCTCAACGGTGGCGGTGAACTGACCGCCGCACTGGCCCGGCGTGTCCGCGAGCGCCTGCCGTGGGTACGTCTGCACAACGTCTATGGCCCGACCGAAACCACGGTCGACAGCACCGGCTGGACGCTGGAACCGGATCAACCGGTGCCGGAAGCCGTGGTGCCGATCGGCAAGGCCCTGAGCAACACCCGGCTCTATGTGCTGGATGCCCACGATCAACCGGTGCCATTCGGTGTCAGCGGACATTTGCACATCGGCGGGGTCGGGGTCGCACGGGGTTATCTGGGGTTGCCGGGCATGCAGGCCGAGCGCTTCATCGACAGCCCGTTCGTGGCCGGTGATCGCCTGTACCGCACCGGCGATCTGGTGCGCTACCGGGCGGACGGCAACCTCGAATTCCTCGGCCGCAACGACTTCCAGATCAAGCTGCGTGGCCTGCGTCTGGAACCGGGGGAAATCGAAGCGCGGCTGATCGAGCACCCGGCGGTGCGTGAAGCGGTGGTGCTGGTGCGTGACGAGCGACTGGTGGCGTATTTCACCGTGCGCGAAGGCTTCGACGCGCCTCCCATCGAAACCTTGCGCTCACACGTGCTTGAGCGCTTGCCGGAGTACATGGCGCCGGGTGCTTACGTGAAGCTCGACGCATTGCCCCTGACCCCGAACGACAAGGTCGACCGCAAGGCTTTGCCGGCACCGGGGGCAGAGGCGGTGCTCAGTCGCCGCTACGAGGCGCCCGAGGGCGAAGTCGAAATCCGGCTGGCGCAGATCTGGGCCGAGGTGTTGCAACTGGAGCAGGTCGGGCGCAACGACCACTTCTTCGAACTCGGCGGGCATTCGTTGCTGGCGGTCAGCCTGGTGGCGCGCATGCGTCAGGCAGGGCTGCACGTCGATGCGCGAACGCTGTTCAGCCAGCCGACTCTGGCCGCGCTGGCGGCGCAAACCTCGGCGCAGGCAAAACAGCTGGAGGTGCCGCAAACCACCATTCCGACGCTCAACCGCAAACGCCGGCTCTGAGGCGACATCGGCGTCGATTCGCGGTTCCCGCGGATCGACGCCATGACTGCCCGGTCATGGGGCTTGTCCCTGCTTCCCATGTCAGACACCCAAGCCCCGATGTTTTAGCTTTTCCAGGCTGCGCGCCGCCGCACGGACTCGCCGCTGCGCGCTCCTTTTTCCCGAATTTACAGCAGGTTACCCCCATGCAATTTCGCGAGCTGATGGCTGTTATTTCCACCCATGCGATCCGCCTTCAACAGGACGATGAAGACCTGGTCATTCTGGGCAACGACGACGCGCTGGACGACGCGTTGTGGGACAGCCTCGCCAAACACAAGGCGCAGTTGCTGGAGCTGGTGGCGAGCCACGGCGGCGACTGGTCGAGCCCGGCGTTGCGCATCACCCCGGACATGCTGCCGCTGGTGCAACTGGATCAGCTGGCCATCGACCGCATCGTCGCCACCGTGCCGGGCGGTGTGGCGAACGTGCAGGACATTTATCCGCTGGCGCCATTGCAGGAGGGGCTGCTTTATCACCATCTCTCCGCGCCGGAGGGGGATCCCTATGTGTCGCAGGCGCGGTTCACGTTCGACAGTCGCGAACGGCTGGAGGCATTCACCGAAGCGTTGCGTCGGGTGATCGAGCGCCACGACATTTTGCGCACCTCCATCCTCTGGGAGCATCTGGACGATCCCGTGCAGGTGGTCTGGCGCGAAGCCCCGCTGGTCAGTGAGGAAGTCGATCTGAATGGTCGCGAGGACGTACTCGCGCAATTGCTGGCACGCCACGACCCGCAGTACTTTCGCCTCGACCTGCAACAGGCCCCGTTGCTGCGGCTGGTGTTCGCCGAGGATCCGGTCAACGACCGGGTGGTCGCATTGTTGCTGTTCCATCACATGATCATGGATCACGTCGCGCTCGATGTGGTACGCCGGGAAATTCAGGCTTACCTGTCAGGCCGCGATGCCGAAGTCGCGAGGGCGGTGCCGTTTCGCGACCACCTGGCGAGGGCACGTCTGGGGTCGGATGAGCAAGCGCACCAGGCATTTTTTCGCGAGATGCTCGGCGACATCGACGAGCCGACGCTGCCGGGTGGCTTGCATGATGTACAAGGTGACGGTCAGGGCATCGAGGAAGTCTCGTGCATGCTCGACAGCGATCTGAGCCAGCGCTTGCGTACCCAGGCGCGACAATCAGGCGTGAGCGTGGCGAGCCTGATGCACCTGGCCATGGCACGCGTGCTGGGGCAGTTGTGCGGGCGCTCGGCGGTGGTGTTCGGCACCGTTCTGCTGGGACGGATGAATGCGGCTGACGGTGTCGAGCAAGCATTGGGGATGTTCATCAATACGCTGCCTTTGCGGGTGGATGTCGGCGGGTCGAGCGTTCATGACGGCGTGCTGGCGACGCACCGACGCCTGACCGCGCTGCTCGCCCATGAGCAGGCGTCCCTGGCACTGGCCCAGCGTTGCAGCGCCGTTGCGGTGCCGACGCCGCTGTTCAGCGCCATGCTCAACTACCGCCACAGCAGCGTGGAGGAAGTCGCCGAGGTGATCGAGCTGTCGCCGGGGGTGCACGTGTTGGGTGCCCGCGAGCGCACCAACTACCCGCTGACGGTCAACATCGATGACCTCGGTCAGGACCTGCGCATCACGGTGCTGGCCGACGCGACGCTTGGCGCCTCCCGAATCGCCGGATACCTGCGCACGGCACTGGGCAGTCTTGTCGATGCGCTGCAGAACAACCCGCAAGCCGCATTGCACAGCCTGGACATACTGCCGCCCGCCGAGCGGGAGCACTGGCTGTATGGCGTTAACTCACCGAGGGCGACGTTTCCCGATACGCCGTTGATCCATCAGCAATTCGAAGCGCATGCGCACACCCGGCCCGAGGCAGTCGCGTTGCTGTTCGAGGGCAGGACTTACAGTTATGAGGCACTCAACCGACAGGCCAACCAGGTAGCCCATCGTTTGCTCGCCCTTGGCATCCGTCCGGATGACCGGGTAGCGATCTGCGTCGAGCGCGGCCCGCAAATGATCGTCGGCCTGCTCGCCGTGCTCAAGGCGGGTGCCGGTTATGTGCCGATCGATCCGGCTTATCCGCTGGAGCGCATCACCTTCACCCTGCAAGACAGTGCGCCGGTGGCGGTGCTGATGCAGGCAGC
This sequence comes from Pseudomonas sp. 9.2(2024), assembly GCF_039695385.1. Lineage (NCBI taxonomy): Bacteria > Pseudomonadati > Pseudomonadota > Gammaproteobacteria > Pseudomonadales > Pseudomonadaceae > Pseudomonas > Pseudomonas sp. 9.2(2024). Next base: position 2,776,721 of record NZ_CP155585.1, read on the forward strand.
GACTCTGGATCGGATTGCCGGGCTATCCGTGCCGCAGATCGACCTCGATAACGACGATTTGCAGACCGAACCTGAATTCAACCCGCAGATCCCGGACTTGAATCCGGCGCATCTGGCTTACGTGATCTACACATCCGGCTCCACCGGGCTGCCCAAAGGGGTGATGGTCGAGCACCGCAACGTGGCACGCCTGTTTGGCGCGACCCACGATTGGTTCCGGTTCAATGCGCAAGACGTCTGGGCGTTGTTTCACTCGTTTGCCTTTGATTTCTCGGTCTGGGAAATCTGGGGTGCGCTGGCGTACGGCGGACAGTTGCTGGTGGTGCCGCACCACATCAGCCGCTCGCCGGACGAGTGCTATGCGTTGCTCTGCCGCTCGGGCGTCACTGTACTCAACCAGACGCCAAGCGCGTTTCGGCAGTTGGTCGCCGCTCAGGGCCGCAGCCTGTTGCAGCATTCGCTGCGCGAGGTGATTTTTGGCGGTGAGGCGCTGGAGCCGGGATCGCTCAAGCCCTGGTATGCGCGGGTCGGCAACGCCGGCACCCGGCTGGTGAACATGTACGGCATCACCGAAACCACGGTGCATGTGACCTATCGACCGTTGGTGGCGGCAGACGCGCAACTGACCGCCAGCAGCCCGATCGGCGTGCGTATTCCCGACCTGCTGCTGTACGTCCTCGATGCCCGGCGAGAACCCGTGCCGGCCGGAGTGACCGGTGAGTTGTATGTGGGCGGCGCCGGGGTTGCCCGTGGTTACCTGAATCGTGAGGCGTTGACCGCCGAGCGCTTCATTGCCGACCCGTTCAGCGGGCATGCCGAAGCGCGTTTGTACAAGACCGGCGATCTGGCACGCTGGACGGTGGAGGGCGAACTCGAATACCTGGGACGCAACGACGATCAGGTGAAAATCCGTGGTTTCCGTATCGAACTTGGCGAGATCCAGGCACGTCTTGCCGCCTGCGACGGCGTGCGCGATGCGCTGGTGATCGCCCGCGAGGACAGCCCCGGCGACACGCGTCTGGTGGCCTACTGGCTGGCCGCCGAAGGTGTCGAACCGAGCGTTGCGCAATTGCGCGATCACCTGCTGGCATCGCTGGCCGAGCATATGGTGCCGGGCGCGTTCGTGCGCCTCGATGCCTTCCCGCTGACGGCCAACGGCAAACTCGATCGCCGGGCGTTGCCGCAGCCAGACAACGAAGCCTTCGCCCGGCGGGCGTTTGAAGCACCGCTTGGCGAAATCGAAACCCGCATCGCTGTAATCTGGCAGACCTTGCTCGGATTGGACCGGGTGGGCAGACATGACAATTTCTTCGAGCTGGGCGGGCATTCGCTGCTGGCGGTGAAGCTGATCGAGCGCATGCGCCAGCAGGACATGCAGTGCGACGTCCGCGTGCTGTTCGGCCAGCCGAGCGTGGCGGCACTCGCGGCGACGCTGGGAGGGGACGCCACGGTCAGCGTGCCGGCCAATCGCATCGAACCCGGTTGCACCCGCATCACCCCGGACATGCTGCCGCTGGCCACGCTGGATCAAGCGGCCATCGACCGTATCGTCGAGACCGTCGAGGGCGGTATCGACAACGTGCAGGACATCTACGCCCTGGCACCGTTGCAGTCGGGAATCCTCTATCACCATCTGGCCATTGCCGACGGTGACCCGTACGTGCTGCAAGCGCAGTTCGCCTTCGACGGACTGGCGCAGATCAAGGCGTTCGTTCGCGCGTTGAACAGCGTCATCGCTCGGCATGACATCCTGCGTACCAGTGTGGTCAGGGAAAACCTTGAGGAGCCGGTGCAAGTAGTTTGGCGTGCGGCGCCGCTGGCACTGGAGCGGGTGGATGCCGATCCGCAGGACGGTGATGTGTTGCAGCAAATGCAGGCGCGCTTCGATCCGCGACACTATCGCCTGGACTTGCAGCGTGCGCCGTTGATGCGCTTCGCCTACACCGAAGACCCTTTGCAAAACCGCTGGGTCGGAATCCTGCTGTTGCACCACATCGTGCTCGATCACACCGCGCTCGAGGTGTTGGTGGCCGAGATGAGCGACGCACTTGACGGGCAAGTCGGCGCGCTGCCGCCCCCCGTGCAATACCGCAACTATGTCGCTCAGGCCCGTCTCGGTTCGAATGCCGAGGCACATGAAGCGTTCTTTCGCGAGATGCTCGGCGACATCGTCGAACCGACCCTGGCGTTCGGCCTGCGAGACGTACTCGGCGATGGCACAAACATCGTGGACAGCAAGCTGGCACTGGATGAGCGTCTTGCCACACGCCTGCGCAAACAGGCCCGCACGCTGGGCATCAGTGTTGCGAGTCTGGTGCATCAGGCCTGGGGTCAGGTACTTGCCCAGGTCTGCGGGCGCGAGGAGGTGGTATTCGGTACGGTGCTGCTGGGGCGCATGCAGGGGGGAGAGGGCGCCGATCGTTCGTTGGGCATGTTCATCAACACCCTGCCGCTGCGGGTCCATGTCGGGGCCACGGCGGTGGAGGCGGGTGTCAGGGCGACCCACGAGCGTCTGGCGCAGCTGCTGGTGCATGAGCAAGCGCCGCTGATACTGGCTCAACGTTGCAGTGGCGTGACGGGATCGGAACCGCTGTTCAATACCTTGCTCAACTATCGCCACAACGCGCAGCAGACGGCGACGCCGGGATGGGAAGGCATCCGGATTCTCGATTCTCGTGAGCGCAGCAACTATCCGCTGGTGGTCAGCGTCGATGACCTTGGACAGGGCTTCCGGCTTGCTGTGCAGGCAGTGCCCGAAGTGGATGGCATGCGGGTCTGCGACTACCTGCAAACGGCATTGCACAATTTGCTGAGCGCGCTGGAACAGGATCGCCATGCGCCAATGAATCAGGTGTCGATTCTGTCGGCGGCCGAACGCCAACGCGTGCTGGTCGGTTTCAATGTCACCGGTCGCGACTTTGCCCACGGCCATGTGGTGCACCAATTGTTTGAAGCGCGAGCGGCGAGCCAACCCGACGCTGTGGCAGTGGTGCAGGGCGGGCAAAGCCTGAGCTACGACGGCTTGAACCGCCGCGCCAACCGCCTGGCCCATCATCTGATCGGCCTCGGTGTGCAACCGGACGACCGCGTCGCGCTCTGTGTGCAGCGTGGTCCGCAGATGCTGATCGGGCTGCTGGCGATCCTCAAGGCTGGCGCCGGTTATGTTCCGGTCGATCCGGCACATCCGGCAGAACGGATCGCTTACCTGTTGCAGGATAGCGATCCGGTGGCGGTGCTGGCACAGACGGCTACTCGCGACCTGCTGGGTGCCGTGCCGGTGATCAATCTTGACAGCGACGCCTGGCAGCATCTGCCGGACAGCAATCCACAGTTGCCGGACCTGACCCCGGCACATCTGGCCTACGTGATCTACACCTCCGGCTCCACCGGCCAGCCGAAGGGCGTGATGGTCGAACACGCGACCCTGGAAAATCTTGTGCACTGGCACGCCGAAGCCTTCGACCTGCACGCGGGCAGCCACACCGCCAGCGTGGCCGGTTTCGGTTTTGATGCGATGGCCTGGGAAGTCTGGCCGGCGTTGTGCGTCGGCGCGACGTTGCACCTGCCGCCGGAAACGGTGAGCAATGAGCACCTGGACGAACTGCTCGACTGGTGGCGGGCGCAGCCGTTGCAGGTGAGTTTCCTGCCGACACCGGTAGCCGAATATGCGTTCAGCCGCGAACTGCAACATCCGACCCTGCGTACCTTGCTGATTGGTGGCGACAAGCTGCGGCAGTTCAATCGTGAGCAGAGCTTTGCGGTGATCAACAACTATGGCCCGACTGAAGCCACGGTGGTCGCCACCTCCGGCCCTGTAGACGTCGGGCAAACGCTGCACATCGGCCGGCCGATTGCCAACGCCAAGGTCTATTTGCTGGATGAGCAGCAACGCCCCGTGCCAGTAGGTGTGACGGGGGAGTTGTACGTCGCCGGCGCCGGTGTCGCACGGGGTTACCTGAACCGTCCCGATCTGACTGCCGAACGCTTCCTGAATGATCCGTTCAACGAAGGGCGCATGTACCGCACCGGCGACCTTGCGCGCTGGCTAGTGGACGGCAACATCGAGTACCTGGGCCGTAACGACGATCAGGTGAAACTGCGCGGCGTGCGGGTTGAACTGGGGGAAATCGAAGCGGCGCTGGCCAGCCATCCGGCAGTGCAGGACGCAGTGGCACTGGTGCGCGACGGCCAGTTGCTGGTGTGGTTCACCGAACGTGCGTCTGCCGATATCGAAGCCTTGCGCAATCATCTGCAAACCCGTTTGCCGCAAGCATTGATCCCGGCGGCTTACGTGCGACTCGACACCTTGCCGCTGACCGCCAACGGCAAACTCGACCGCAAAGCCTTGCCGGAGCCGGATCAGAACGCCTGGCTCAGCCGCGAATACGAGGCCCCGCAAGGTCCGGTGGAGACTGCGTTGGCACAGATCTGGACCGATGTCCTGAAGCTGGAGCAGGTCGGACGTCACGACAACTTCTTCGAACTGGGCGGCCACTCGTTGCTGGCCGTGAGCCTGATCGAACGCTTGCGCCAGATCGGCCTCAACACCGACGTGCGCGTGCTGTTCAGCCAGCCGACTCTGGCTGCATTGGCTGCGGCAGTAGGGAGCGGTCGCGAAATCGAAGTGCCGGCCAATCGCATTCCTGCCGACTGCACCCGCATCACTCCGGAGTTGCTGAGCCTGACCGAGCTGGATCAGGCCAGCATCGACCGGATCGTGGCCAGCGTGCCGGGCGGCGCCGCCAATGTGCAGGACGTTTATCCGCTGGCGCCGTTGCAGGAAGGCATTCTTTACCATCACCTGAGCGCCGCCGAGGGCGATCCCTACTTATTACAGTCATGTCTGGCCTTTGCCAGCATCGAGCGCCTGCGCGCTTTTGCCAACGCCTTGCAAAAGGTGATTGCGCGCCACGACATCCTGCGCACCAGTCTGGTTTGGGAAGGATTGCCGAGCCCGCAGCAAGTGGTATGGCGAGAGGCCGCGCTGGCGGTGCAATCGGTCGATTTGAGTCCGCTGGATGGCAATATCCTCGATCAGTTGCGCGCACGCTTCGATGCCCGGGATTATCGCCTCGACCTCGGTCAGGCACCGCTGATCCGTCTGGTGTATGCCGAAGATCCGCTGCATGACCGTGTGGCAGGCGTGCTGTTGTTTCATCACGTCGTGCTGGATCACACCGCGCTGGAGGTGGTTCGCCGGGAAATGCAGTTGTATCTGCCGGGGCAGGTTGAGTCTTTGCCGCCCGCCGCGCCCTACCGCAACTACGTCCATCAGGCCCGCCAAGGCATCAGCGAGGACGAACACGAAAGCTTCTTTCGCGAGATGCTCGGTGATATTGACGAGCCGACCCTGCCATTCGGCTTGCAGGACGTACAGGGCGATGGCCGCAACATCGAGGAGCATTCGCTGGCGCTGCCAGTGGAATTGAATCGGCACCTGCGCCGCCAGGCGCGGCAATACGGGGTCAGCGTCGCGAGCCTGTTTCATCTCGCCTGGGCGCGGGTGCTGGCGGCGACTTCCGGACGCCGGGACGTGGTGTTCGGCACCGTGCTGCTGGGGCGCATGCAAGGCGGCGAGGGCGCGGATCGGGCTTTGGGGATGTTCATCAACACCTTGCCGCTGCGCGTGGAAGTTGACGGGCAGAGTGTGAGTGAAGCGGTTCGCACGGTTCATGAGCGGTTGGCGGCTTTGCTGGGACATGAGCATGCGTCGCTGGCACTGGCTCAGCGTTGCAGCGCCGTGGCCGCGCCTTTGCCGCTGTTCAGCGCGGTACTCAACTATCGGCATGGCGGCCACGACGCTGCGCGAGTGCCTGTTGATCCGGTCTGGCAAGGCATCGAATTCCTGGCCCAGGACGGGCGCACGAATTATCCGTTGACCCTGAGCATCAACGACCGGGGTGATGGCTTCAATCTGTCGGCACTGACCCCGGATCATGTGGGGGCGCAGCGGGTCTGCGAGCTGATGCACACCGCTCTCACGGAGCTGGCGACAGCGTTGGCCGACAACCCCGGACAGGCCTTTGAACGTCTCAACGTGCTGTCAGCGGCGGCGCGCGCGCAGCTGCTTGGCGACTTCAACGCGAGCACGTCGGTTTACCCGTCAGCGCAAGGTGTTCATCGTCTGTTCGAAGCGCAGGTTGCGCGCACGCCGGAGGCCGTGGCGGTTCAGGCCGGCACGCAGCGCCTGACGTTCAGGCAATTGAACCAGCGCGCCAATCGCCTGGCCCATCATCTGCAGGGGATGGGTGTTACCACCGATACGCGAGTGGCGATCTGTCTCAAACGCAGCCCGGACATGCTGGTCGGTTTGCTGGCGATCCTCAAGGCCGGCGCCGCCTATGTACCGGTCGACCCGGCTTATCCACCCGAGCGAATCGCTTACATGCTGGCCGACAGTGCGCCGAGGGTGTTACTGGTTCGCGATGTAGCTTTGCCGAATCAGGCTGGCGTACCTGTGATTGATCTTGCCCATGAGACCTGGCAAGACCTGTCGGTTGCTGATCCGCAGGTCGCCGATTTTACGCCGGACAACCTGGCCTACGTGATCTACACCTCGGGCTCCACTGGCCAGCCAAAAGGCGTGATGGTCGAACACGCGACCCTGGAAAACCTTGTGCACTGGCACACCGAAACCTTTGACCTGCACGCCGGCAGCCACACCGCCAGCGTGGCCGGGTTCGGTTTCGATGCGATGGCTTGGGAAGTCTGGCCTGCGCTTTGCGTCGGTGCGACGTTGCACTTGCCGCCGGAATCGGTGAGCAACGAGCATCTGGACGAACTGCTTGACTGGTGGCGGGCGCAGCCGTTGCAGGTCAGTTTCCTGCCAACTCCAGTGGCCGAATATGCGTTCAGCCGCGAACTGCAACATCCGACCCTGCGCACGTTGCTGATCGGCGGCGACAAGCTGCGTCAGTTCAATCGCGAGCAGACCTTCTCGGTGATCAACAACTACGGCCCGACCGAGGCTACGGTGGTCGCCACGTCCGGGCCGGTCGAAGTCGGCCAACCGCTGCACATCGGCCGGCCGATGGCCAACGCCCGAATCTATCTGCTCGATGACCAGCAACGTTCGGTGCCAGTAGGTGTCACGGGCGAGTTGTACGTCGCCGGCGCTGGGGTGGCGCGGGGTTATCTGAACCGTCCCGATCTGACCGCCGAACGCTTCCTGAATGATCCGTTCAACGAAGGACGCATGTACCGAACCGGCGACCTCGCACGCTGGCTGGCGGACGGCAACATCGAGTACCTGGGCCGCAACGACGATCAGGTGAAACTGCGCGGCGTGCGGGTTGAACTGGGGGAAATCGAAGCCGCCCTGAGTACCCATCCGGCAGTGCAGGACGCAGTAGCGCTGGTGCGCGACGGGCAGTTGCTGGTGTGGTTCACCGAGCGAGCGCCGACTGATATCGAAGCTCTGCGCAATCATCTGCAAACCCGGTTGCCGCAAGCGCTGATCCCGGCGGCTTATGTGCGACTCGACACTTTGCCGCTGACCGCCAACGGCAAACTCGACCGCAAGGCTTTGCCGGAGCCGGATCAAAGCGCATGGCTCAGCCGTGAATACGAGGCCCCGCAAGGCCCGGTGGAAACTACGCTGGCGCAGATTTGGGCCGATGTTCTGAAGCTGGAAAAAGTCGGTCGCCACGACAACTTCTTCGAACTGGGCGGCCACTCGTTGCTGGCCGTCAGCCTGATCGAACGCCTGCGTCAGATCGGCTTGAACACCGACGTGCGTGTGCTGTTCAGCCAACCGACTCTGGCTGCATTGGCCGCAGCGGTGGGCAGCGGTCGCGAAATCGAAGTGCCGGCCAATCGCATTCCCGCTGATTGCAGCCACATCACTCCGGAACTGCTGAGCCTGACCGAGCTGGATCAGTCGAGCATCGACCGGATCGTCGCCAGCGTGCCGGGCGGCGCGGCGAACGTGCAGGATATTTACCCGCTGGCGCCGTTGCAGGAAGGCATCCTCTATCACCACTTGAGCGCAGAGCAGGGCGATCCGTATCTGCTGCAATCGCGGCTGGTCTTCGACAGTGTCGAGCGGGTCGACAGCTTCGCGGCGGCGCTGCGCAAGGTCGTTGCCCGTCACGACATCCTGCGTACGGCAGTGGTCTGGCAGAAATTGGCCGAGCCAATGCAAGTGGTCTGGCGTCACGCAGATCTGCCTGTGCAGGAGATCGTGCTTGATCCGGCGGATGGCGACATCCTCGAGCAATTGCATGGGCGTTTCGATGCCCGTCACTACCGCCTCGACATCAGTCAGGCACCGTTGCTGCGTCTGGTGTATGCCCGTGATCCGGCCCACGACCGGGTGGTCGCGATGTTGCTGTTCCACCATGTGGTGATGGATCACACTGCGCTGGACGTGGTGCAGCACGAAATGCTCGCCTGCCTGCAAGGGCATGAGGCTTCGCTGGGGGCGGCCGTGCCTTACCGCAACTACGTAGCGCAGGCGCGGCTGGGTGTCAGCGAGCAGGAGCACGAAGCGTTCTTCCACGACATGCTCGGCGACATCGACGAGCCGACCCTGCCGTTCGGTTTGCAGGATGTGCAAGGTGACGGTAGCGACATCGAGGAAACGCGACAGGCCCTGACCGAAGCGACCAGCCAGCGTCTGCGCAGCCTCGCACGGCAACTGGGCATCAGCGTGGCCAGCCTGTTCCACCTCGCGTGGGCACAGGTGCTGGCCGCGACATCCGGGCAGGATCGTGTTGTATTCGGCACGGTGCTGATGGGCCGGATGCAGGGCGGCGAGGGTGCCGACCGGGCGTTGGGGATGTTCATCAACACCTTGCCGCTGCGGGTCGATCTGGGGGCAGCCCCGGTGCGCGAAGGAGCTCGGGAGACGCATGCGCGGCTCAGTGCGCTGCTTGGCCATGAACACGCGTCACTGGCGCTGGCCCAGCGTTGCAGCGGCGTGGCCGCGCCGTCGCCGCTGTTCAGTTCGATGCTCAACTACCGGCACAGCGCCGACGAGGCGCAACAGCAAAACCGGCGTCAGGCCTGGCAGGGCATCGAGACCCTGAGCAGCGAAGAGCGCACCAACTATCCGCTGAGTCTGGGCGTCGATGATCTGGGCAGCGGTTTTGTGCTCACCGCCATGACCCCGGCGAGCATCGGTTCGCAGCGGATCTGCGACTACATGCAGACCGCGCTGGAGACACTGGCGGAGGCTCTGGAACAGGCACCGGATCAGCCGCTGAACCGCTTGCCGATCCTTGACGGCGCTGAACGTCAGCAGGTGCTGTACGACCTCAACGTCACCGGCACCGCAGACAATCTGCAGCAAACCGTTCACGCTCTGTTCGAGTCGCAAGTGCAACGCACGCCGCAAGCCGTTGCGTTGCAGGCTGGTGAACAGCGGCTGACTTACGCCGAACTCAACGCACAGGCCAACCGCCTGGCCCATCACTTGCGCGAGCTGGGCGTGGGGCCGGATTCTCGGGTGGCAATCTGTGTCGAGCGCGGGCTGGAGCTGATGGTCGGTCTGCTCGGCATCCTCAAGGCTGGCGGCGCCTATGTGCCGCTGGACCCGGCGTATCCGGCGGAACGTCTGGATTACATGCTCAAGGACAGCGCCCCGGTAGCGGTGCTGGTGCACGGGGCGACGCGTGAGTTGCTGGGCGAGAGCACCGCGCTGGTGATCGATCTGGATCAGGATCACTGGACATTCAATCCGGAGGACAACCCGCAAGTACCGAACCTGAGCGCTTCGAACCTGGCCTACGTGATCTATACCTCCGGTTCGACCGGTGCGCCGAAGGGCGTGATGGTCGAGCATCGTGGCGTCGGCAATTTGCTGCACTGGAGTTCGCAGCTGTGTCCCGCCGTGACGGACGGCGCGCTGTTGCAGAAAACCCCGTTCAGTTTCGATGCCTCGGTCTGGGAGCTGTTCTGGCCTCTGAACGCTGGCCTGCGTCTGGTGCTGGCGCGTCCTGACGGGCACCGCGAGCCGGCTTATCTGGCGCAGGTGATTCGCGAGCAACGGATCAGCGTGATCCAGTTCGTGCCGGTCCTGTTGCAACAGTTCCTCGAGCAGGACGCTGTCAGCCAGTGCAGCAGCCTCACCGATGTGTTCTGTGGCGGCGGTGACCTGACGCCGGCGCTGGCTCGCCGTGTGCGCGAGCGTTTGCCGCAAGTGCGTTTGCACAACGTTTACGGCCCGACCGAAGCCACGGTCGACAGCACGGTGTGGACGCTGGAACCGTCGATGCCGGTGCCGGACAGCGCGTTGCCGATCGGGCGGCCGATCAACAACACCCGTCTGTATGTCCTCGATGCCGCCAAGCGGCCGGTGCCGATGGGCGTGATCGGTCAGTTGTTCATTGGTGGTGCCGGGGTTGCGCGGGGCTATCTGGGCCTGCCGCAGTTGATGGCTGAACGGTTTATCCCGAGCCCGTTCGTGGCCGGCGATCGGCTGTACGCCACGGGCGACCTAGTGCGTTACCGCGCCGATGGTCAGCTCGAATTCATCGGGCGCAACGACTTCCAGGTCAAGCTGCGTGGCCTGCGCCTGGAACCGGGTGAGATCGAAGCGCAACTGCTCAGCCATCCAGCGCTGCGCGAAGCCGTGGTGCTGGTGCGTGAGGAGCGTCTGGTGGCGTACTTCACCTGGCATGCCGACGCCGGGCAACCGGGGGTCGAGGCGTTGCGCGAACACTTGCTGGCACGCTTGCCCGATTACATGGTGCCGTCGGCATTCGTCGCGCTCGACAGCCTGCCGCTGAGTCCCAACGGCAAGGTGGATCGCAAGGCGCTGCCTGCACCGGATTCGGCTGCAGTCAGCATTCGCGAATACGAAGCCCCGGTCGGCGAGATGGAAATCCTCCTCGCGCGACTGTGGTGTGAATTGCTCAAAGTCGAGCGCGTCGGACGGCAAGACCATTTCTTTGAGCTGGGTGGGCATTCGTTGCTGGCGGTCAGTTTGATCGGGCGCCTGCAACAGGCAGGTATCGAAGCCGATGTGCGGACGTTGTTCGAGCAACCGACTCTGGCTGGTTACGCAGCCATCACGGAAAGAATGGAGATCGTCCTGTGAACCTGAATGAACTGTTGGCGACGCTGAAGACAAAAGACATCCAGTTGGCAATCACGGACGGGCAATTACGGGTCAATGGCAACAAGCAGGCCCTGAGTGAACCGGCCTTGCTGGCCGCATTGCGCGAGCACAAACCGGCATTGATCGAGCTGATCGAGGCGGGCGTTTACTCGCCCGCACGGGAGGGGCAGGTTGAAGTGCCGGTCAATGGCATTTCACCGGGCACAACACGGGTCACCCCGGCGATGCTGACGCTGGTTGACCTGAGCCAGGACACCCTCGATCAAATTGTCGCGCAGATCCCTGGCGGCGGCGCCAATGTCCAGGATATCTACCCGTTGACGCCGTTGCAGGAGGGCATCCTCTACCACCACGCGAGCGCTGCACAGGGTGATCCGTATGTGATGCAGGCGAAATTCGCGTTCAGCGGACTCGAGCGGTTCGAGGCATTCGTCCAGGCCCTGCAGACCGTCATCGAGCGCCACGACATTCTGCGCACCGCCATCGTTTGGGAAGGACTGGACACGCCGGTGCAAGTGGTCCTGCGACGTGTCGGGTTACCTGTGGAAGAAGTGCAGCTCGATGTGGCTCAAGGCGATGTTCTGGAGCAGTTGCATGCGCGATTCGACGCCCGGCATTTCCGTCTCGACGTGACACGTGCACCGCTATTGCGCCTGGCCCATGCCTGGGATGCAGAGTCCGGGCGTATTGTCGCGATATTGCTGTTTCACCACATGGCAATGGACCACTCGGCGCTCGCTGTGGTCAGCGAGGAAATGCAGGCTTGCCTGTCAGGGCAGAGCGCCAGACTGGGAGCGCCCGTACCGTTTCGCAATTATGTCGCCCAGGCGCGGCTAGGCATCAGCGAGGCGGAGCACGAGGCGTTTTTCCGCGAGATGCTCGGTGACATCGACGAGCCGACGTTGCCGTTCGGCCTGCAAGGCGTACATGGCGACGGCAGCGACATCGAAGAGTGCGGTGTGCCACTTGACCCGTTGCTGGGGCAGCGCCTGCGAGCCAGTGCCCGTTCGCTCGGGGTGAGTGTCGCGAGTCTGTTCCATCTCGGCTGGGGGCAGGTTCTGAATGCACTCACCGGCAAGTCCGCCGTTGTGTTCGGTACCGTGCTGATGGGGCGGATGCAAGGGGCGGAGTCGACCGAGCGCGCGCTGGGCATTTTCATCAACACCTTGCCGTTCCGTGTCGAGGTCAGCGCGCTGGCAGCAAGCGAGTCGGTGAAGGCCACCCATGCACGTCTGACCCGTCTGATGCGCCATGAGCACGCCCCGCTGGTGCTGGCCCAGCGCTGCAGCGGGGTGGTCGGGTCATCGCCGCTGTTCAGTTCGCTGCTCAACTACCGGCACAGCACCTCGAGTGCCAATGCCAGTGCCGAAGCGCTCTCGGCCTGGGAGGGGATCAGCGTCCTGCATGCGGAGGAACGCACCAATTACCCGCTGACCTTGAGCATCGATGACTTTGGCGATCACTTCAGCCTGACGCTGCTGGCCACCCGTGAAGTCGAGGCGCAGCGCATCTGCGGCTATATGGTGTGTGCCATGGAAAACCTGTTGCAGGCGCTGGAGCACGCGGCGGATACGCCGTTGAGTCAACTGTCGGTGTTGTCCGGCCTGGAGCGCGAACAGCTGTTGAAAGAGTTCAACGCCAGCGATGTCGAATACCCTCGCGGACAGACGATTCATCAACGCTTCGAGGCGCAGGTCGTCGCGCGACCGCAAGCGCTGGCAGCGGTGCATCTGGACAAGCAACTGACGTTTGACGAACTGAACCGCCAGGCCAACCGTCTGGCGCATCGCTTGATCGACCTGGGTGTGCAACCGGATGACCGGGTAGCCATTGTCGCCCGGCGAGGGCTGGATACCCTGGCCGGATTGCTCGCAGTCCTCAAGGCGGGCGCCGGGTATGTGCCGATCGACCCCGCGCATCCGGCCGAACGCCTGAATTATCTGCTGAGCGATTGCGAACCAGTGGCGATTCTGACTTCAAGTGACCTGCTCGCACGGCTGCCGGGACAGGAGCTGCCGGTACTCGATCTTGATCCGCGCACCTGGCGCTCAGGCAATGACGCAAACCCCGTGGTACCGGGTTTGTCCGAGGCGAACCTGGCTTACGTGATCTACACCTCCGGCTCCACCGGTTTGCCCAAGGGCGTGATGGTCGAACACCAGACACTGGCCAATCTGGTCGACTGGCACAGCAACGCCTTTGACCTGTGTGCCGGTCGCCATACGTCGAGTCTGGCCGGGTTCGGCTTCGACGCAATGGCATGGGAAGTCTGGCCAGCTCTGTCCGTTGGCGCGACCCTGCACCTGGCGCCTGCGCAGGACGGCGGTGAAGACGTCGACGGGCTGCTGGCCTGGTGGTGCGCGCAACCGCTGGACGTGAGTTTCCTGCCGACGCCCGTCGCCGAATACGCCTTCAGCCGGCATCTCGAGCACCCGACATTGCGTACCCTGCTGATCGGCGGCGACCGCTTGCGTCAGTTTTCGCGCAATCAGCATTTCGATGTGATCAACAACTATGGCCCTACCGAAGCCACCGTAGTCGCCACGTCCGGACGGATCGAGGCGGGGGAGGCGCTGCACATCGGCAAACCGGTGAGCAATACCTCGGTGTACCTGCTCGACGACCAACAGCGTCCGGTGCCGATCGGCGTATCCGGCGAGCTGTATATCGGTGGCGCAGGCGTGGCGCGCGGTTACTTGAACCGTGCGCAACTGACCGCTGAACGCTTTCTGCCGGACCCCTTCAGTGAACGACCGAATGCGCGTATGTATCGCGCTGGCGACCTTGCTCGCTGGCGCCCGGACGGGACGATCGAATATCTGGGGCGCAACGATGACCAGGTGAAAATCCGCGGCATGCGCATCGAATTGGGGGAAATCGAAAGCCGTCTGCATCAGCTTCCCGGTCTTCAGGAAGTGGTTGTCCTGGCTCGTGAAGACGAGCCAGGACAACCGCGGCTGGTGGCCTATTTCACCGAACAGGCCCAGGTGCAGCCACTGGCGGTAGCGCAGCTGCGCGAGCATTTGCTGGGCCAGTTGCCCGAATACATGGTGCCGGTCGCGTTTGTCAGGCTCGACAGCTTGCCGTTGACCGCCAATGGCAAGCTCGATCGCAAGGCCTTGCCGTTACCGGAGCGCACGGCCCTGCTCACACGCGAATACGAGGCGCCACAAGGCGAACTGGAATGCACACTGGCGCAGATCTGGGCCGAGGTTCTGCAGGTCGAACGGATAGGGCGTCAGGATCATTTCTTTGAGTTGGGCGGCCATTCGTTGCTGGCCATGCGCATGGTCGCGCAAGTGCGTCAACGGCTGGGTGTGGAGCTTGCGCTCGGCGAGTTGTTCGCCAATGCCGAACTGGCGTCGGTGGCGCAGTCGCTGACCCGGGCCGGACGCTCTACGCAGCCGCCGATCCTGCCGGTGCCACGGGAAGGCGCATTGCCGCTGTCGTTTTCCCAGCAGCGCTTCTGGTTTCTGGCGCAGATGGAAGGTGCCAACACGGCTTACAACATTCCGATCGGTCTGCGTCTGCGCGGTGTGCTCGACGCCGATGCGCTACAGCGGGCGGTGGCCCGGATTGTCGCCCGCCACGAAAGCCTGCGCAGCCGTTTCATGCCGTACAACGGCGAAGCCCAGGTGCTGATTACTCCGCCCGACAGTGGCGTGCTGCTGCGGGTCGAGGACCTGCGCCAGCACCCGCAGGCTGACGAAGCCTTGCAGGCGCTGATTCAGGGGGAAGCTTCCGGCCCGTTCGACCTGCAGGACGATCCGTTGATTCGCGGACGGCTGGTGCGTATGGCCGACGATCACCATGTGTTGCTGATCACCTTGCATCACATCATCTCCGACGGTTGGTCGATGGAAGTGCTGACCCGCGAGCTGATGGCGTTGTATCAGGCTTTCAGTCAGGGGTTGGCGGACCCTTTGCCGCCGCTGGCGTTGCAATACACCGACTATGCCGTCTGGCAGCGACGCTGGCTGAGCGGGGAGGTTTTGCAGCGCCAGAGCGAATATTGGCAACGCACGCTGGCCGATGCGCCAGCCTTGCTGACGTTGCCTGCCGACCGACCGCGACCACCGCAACAGGATTACGCCGGCAGCAGCGTCGAAGTGTGCCTGGACGAGCGCTTGAGCGCCGGCCTCAAAGCCTTGAGCCAGCGACATGGCGTGACGCTGTACATGACGATGCTGAGCGCGTGGGCGATGCTGCTCAGCCGGTTGGCCGGGCAATCGGACGTGGTGGTCGGTTCGCCGGTGGCCAACCGTTTCCGGGCCGAAATCGACGGATTGATCGGGTTGTTCGTCAATACCCTGGCGTTACGCATTGATACTTCCGGTGAGTTGAGCACCGAAGCGCTGCTGGCGCGGGTCAAGGCGCTGACCCTGCAGGCCCAGGCCCATCAGGACCTGCCCTTCGAGCAAGTGGTGGAAATTGCCCGACCGGCCCGCAGCCTGGCCCACAGCCCGCTGTTCCAGACCATGTTCAACTGGCGCAACAGCGACGGGCCGGTATTGGCGCTGGGGGAGCTGACCCTGGAAGCGGTGGCGGAGCCGAGTCACTTCGCCAAGTTCGACCTGACCCTGACCCTGGGTGAATCGCCCAACGGGATAAATGGCTGGATGGAGTACGCCACAGCGCTGTTCGATGAGGCGACGGCACGGCGTTATGTCGGTTATTTCCAGCGCTTGTTGCAGGCCATGGTCAACAACGACCAGGCAGTGCTGGAACACGCGCAGATAATCGAGGATCAGGAACGCACGCAGTTGCTCGACGAATTCAACGCCACCGCACCGGACTGTCCGCAAGTGCTTACCGTGCACCGGGTCTTCGAGATGCAGGCCGCCGAGCATCCGCAAACCGTTGCCGCGGTGCACGGGACGCAGGTGTTGAGTTACGCGGAACTGAACCGCAGCGCCAACGGCCTGGCGCATCATCTCATCGCTCAAGGTGTGCAGCCCGGCGATCATGTGGCGATTCTGTTGCCACGCTCGCTGGAGTTGTTGGTCGCGCAGTTGGCGATCATCAAGTGTGCGGCGGCCTATGTGCCGCTGGACATCAACGCACCCGCCGAGCGTCAGGCATTCATGGTGCAGGATTGTCAGGCGGTCGCGCTGTTGACCGGCAGCGATCAGATCATCGAGTACCCGGTACGGCGAATGGATCTGGATACCCTGGCGCTTGCCGGAAGTCCTTCGCACAACCCGGATCTGCCTCAGTCCTCGGAGGCGCTGGCGTACATCATGTACACCTCGGGCTCCACGGGCATCCCGAAGGGGGTCATGGTGCCGCATCGCGGCATTACCCGCCTTGTGATCGACTGCGGCTACGCCGATTTCAACCCGAGTGACCGGGTGGCATTCGCTTCGAACCCGGCGTTCGATGCGAGCACCATGGATATCTGGAGCGCCTTGCTCAACGGTGGCCAGGTGGCCGTGATCGATCATGCGACCTTGCTCGACCCGCAAGCATTCGGTCGGGAGCTTGACCGGTGCGGGGCGACGATCCTCTTTGTCACCACCGCGTTGTTCAATCAGTACGTGCAATTGATTCCCGAGGCGCTCAAAAGGCTGCGCATCCTGCTGTGCGGTGGGGAGCGTGGCGATCCGGCGGCGTTTCGAAAGCTGCTCGCCGAAGCACCGGACCTGCGCCTGGTGCATTGTTATGGCCCGACCGAAACCACAACGTATGCCACCACCTTCGAAGTGCGTGAGGTGGCGCCGGATGCCGACAGCGTCTCGATTGGCGGCCCCATCGGCAATACCCGCGTGTATGTGCTGGATAACCGGCAACAACCGGTGCCGTTCGGCGTCACCGGCGAGTTGTACATCGGTGGTCAGGGGGTTGCGCTGGGCTATCTGAATCGGCCTCAACTGAGTGCCGAGAAATTCCTCCGGGATCCGTTCAGCGACAACCCGCAAGCCTTGATGTATCGCACGGGCGACCTGGTCCGCTGGCAGGCGCCGGGCCGACTGGAATGTATCGGCCGCGATGATGACCAGGTGAAGATTCGCGGCTTCCGGATCGAACTCGGAGAAATCGAAAACCGTCTGTTGAGCTGTCCGGGGGTCAAGGAAGCGGTGGTTCTTGCCCGACGCGACGGACAGGAACCAACGCGGCTGGTGGCCTATTACACGGCGCACGATCCTGCATTGCAGGGCGCTACCCTCCGCGCGCTGCTGCAAGCCAGGTTACCGGAGTACATGGTGCCGACCGCCTGGGTGGCGCTGGAGGGCCTGCCGCTGAACAACAACGGCAAGGTCGATCGCAAAGCCTTGCCGGCGCCGACACACCAAGCGCTGGTCATGCGTGACTATGAAGCGCCGGCCAATCCTCTTGAGGAATCACTGGCCGGGCTATGGGCTGAAGTGTTGCAAGTCGGGCGGGTAGGCCGCCATGACAACTTCTTCGAACTGGGCGGGCATTCGCTGCTGGCGGTGCGGCTTGTCGATCTGATGCAAAAGTCCGACAGGCCGATTTCGTTGGCCGAGCTGTTCCAGCATCCCACGGTCGAGGGGACTGCCACGCTGCTGTGCCAGCGCAGTGACGCTGTACCGCTCCATGACGGCGTGGTCGTGGTGCGTGCAAGTGACCAAGGAACGCCGTTGTTCCTGGTGCATGAGTTCAGTGGTCGTGACCTGTATTTCCCGGCGCTGGGCCTGCACATCGGCGGTGAGTTCCCGATTTACGGCTTGCCGGGAATCGATTCCGGTATGACGCAACTGCGTACCATGGAATGCCTGGCGGCCCGACTGGTCGAGGTGATCCGCGCCAGACAACCCCACGGCCCCTATCGGCTTGCCGGCTGGTCGTTCGGTGGCGTGCTGGCTTATGAAATCGCGGCGCAACTGCTCGGGATGGACGAGTCAGTGGCGTTCGTCGGGCTGATCGATACCTACGTGCCGCGCCTGGCCGATCCGAACAAGGCGCAGTGGAACGATGCACATGTGCACAAGCGCCAATTGCTTTTGCATTGCACGGCGCATTGGGCCGGGCACGAGACACAGGGGCAGCAAGCATTGGCGCGTCTGGCGGTGTTGCAGACCGAACTTGAGCAGTGGGCGTTCGCCGATTTGTTCAACCATTGTCACGAACAGCAGTTGCTCAGACCCGAGCTGGCGGCTGTCTCGTCGGCGGATGCCTGGCATTACCTCGACCGGGAAGTGGCCCACGGGCATGCATTGGCGCATTACCGGATCAACCCGATCGGTCTGCCGTTGTATCTGCTGCGTGCCACGGAGCGTTCGGCGCCAATGTCACGACTCAGCGCCACGCGCGGTTGGGCTGAGGAATTGCCAGGTGCGCAGCTGCGCTGCATCGACGTACCGGGCGACCACCAGAGCATGATGAAAGCACCCCACGTTCAGGCTCTGGGGCAGGCCCTGACTCAGGCGCTGGAAACGGCAACTGCGCCGGCGCCAACGGCCTATCAGCCGATCTTGACCATTCAGACCGGTCACACCGGGCATGCGCCGATTTTCTGTGTGCCGGGGGCTGGCGACAGTGTTACCGGGTTCATCCACCTGACCGAGGCGCTGGGGCCGGAGTGGCCGATTCATGGGTTGCAGCCCCGAGGCCTCGACGGCGCGACGGTGCCGCACAGTCGGGTCGAAAGCGCCGCCACGTTCTACCTGCGGGCACTTGAGCAGTTGTATCCGCAAGGTCCGGTGCATCTGATCGGTCATTCGTTCGGTGGCTGGGTGGCCTACGCCATGGCGGCGCAGTTGCAGGCGGCGGGGCGCGAAGTGGCATCCCTGACGCTGATCGACAGTGAATCGCCGGGTGGCAACAGTGTGGTGGGCAAGCCTTACACCACGACGGCGGCGCTGTTGCGGCTGATCGAGTCGCTGCAACTGTCCAGCGGCAAGTCCCTGGGCATCGATGCGCTGACCTTCGCCGAAGCCGACGACACCACGCAAATGCGCCTGCTGCATGACGGGATGGTGCACGCCGGTGTGCTGTCGGAGCGCGCGTCACTCGATGCGATGCAGGGCCCGGTGCGCACGTTCGCCACCGCACTGCGCACGACCTATCGGCCGGCGCTGGCCTACACCGGGCCGGTGCGTCTGGCGCTGGTAGACGACCCGACGCTGGACGCAATGGGCAACCAGCGCGAACAGGCGGCGATGCTCGAAGGCTGGCAGCGCGAGGCCAAGGATCTGGCGGTGTGGTACGGCCCCGGCAACCACTTCACGATTCTCAAGGCGCCCAACGTCTTCAGTCTCGCGGCGTGGTGGCATGACGGGCTGACGGTGGCGGCGGGGCAAGTGTTGTCCTGATTGAAGTGTTTATCCTGGAACCCGGCCGCTGGCCGGGCTCAACCCTGAACGGAATTGTGGTCATTTATGGAACAGTCGAAGGTGCGCAAAGTCGGTCTGGGAATCGCGTTGACGCTGGTGGCCGGGTTGGTGTTCTACACGGTGCAGGCGCCGGCCGAGGCACCGCAATACCTGACCGCCACGGTCGAACGCGCTGACATTGAAAACGCAGTGCTGGCCACCGGTTTGCTGGAGGGCATCAAGCAGGTGGACGTCGGTGCCCAGGTTTCGGGGCAGTTGAAGTCGCTGAAGGTCAAGGTCGGCGACAAGGTCAAGAAGGGCCAGTGGCTGGCGGAAATCGATCCGTTGGTGCTGCAGAACACCCTGCGTCAGGCACAGGTCGATGAGGAGAATCTGCAAGCCCAACGCCGGGCGACCCAGGCTCAACTGCGCCAGACCAAGGCGATCTACGAGCGCTATAAGAACCTGCAGGAGGACGCCTCGATCTCGCGGCAGGATTTCGAAACCGCGCAATCGAACTACGAAGTGCAGCAGGCCAACCTGTTGTCGCTGGACGCGCAGATCAAGAGTGCGCATATCCAGATCGACACCGCCAAGGTCAACCTGGCCTACACGCGGATCGTCGCGCCCATCGATGGCGACGTGGTGGGCATCGTGACCCAGGAAGGCCAGACCGTGATCGCCAACCAGCTGGCGCCGATCCTGCTGAAACTGGCGGACCTGGACACCATGACCGTCAAGGCTCAGGTGTCGGAGGCCGACGTCATTCACATCGCGCCGGGGCAGGAGGTGTATTTCACCATTCTCGGCGAGGACAAGCGTTATTACGGCAAGCTGCGCGGTACTGAGCCTGCGCCGCAGAACTTCCTCGAAACCCCGCCCGCCGGCACGCCGAAGCAGAACACGGCGGTGTTCTACAACGCGCTGTTCGAGGTGCCCAACCCCGATCACCGTTTGCGCATTTCCATGACGGCTCAGGTGCGGGTGGTGCTCGACACCGCCAAATCGGTGCTGACGATTCCGGTGGCCGCGCTGGGCCCGCGCAACAACGACGGCAGTTTCCCGGTGCGGGTGCTGGACGCCAAGGGCCAGGCGCAGTCGCGCAATGTGCAGACCGGGATCAACAACAACGTCAAGGTGCAGGTCAACGAAGGCCTGGCCGAAGGCGACCGGGTGGTGATCGGTGATCCGGTGACGAAAGTGGCAGGGGCATGAGCATGAGCGAACCTCTGCTGCAACTGACCGGCATCAGCCGCAGCTTCACGGCGGGCGACCGTGAATTCCTGGCGCTGAAGAATATCGACCTGACGATCCACGCCGGGGAAATGGTGGCGATCATCGGCGCCTCGGGCTCCGGCAAATCGACCTTGATGAACATTCTCGGCTGCCTCGATTACGCCACGGCCGGCAGCTACAAGATCAATGGCCGGGAAACCCGTGATCTGGACAGTCAGGCGCTGGCGGAACTGCGTCGTGACTATTTCGGTTTCATCTTCCAGCGCTACCACTTGCTGCCGCATCTGAGTGCGATGCACAACGTCGAGATGCCGGCGATCTACGCTGGCACGCCGGAGCCACAACGGCATGCTCGAGCCCGTGAATTGTTGGCGCGCCTTGGGCTGGAAGGGCACCTGACCCATCGCCCGAGCCAGCTATCGGGCGGTCAGCAGCAGCGGGTGAGTATCGCCCGCGCGCTGATGAACGGCGGCGAAGTGATCCTCGCGGATGAGCCCACCGGCGCCCTCGATACCACCAGCGGCAAGGAGGTAATGCGGATTCTGCTGGAGCTGCACGCGGCCGGACACACGGTGATTCTGGTGACCCACGACCCAAAGGTCGCGGCCAACGCCGAGCGCATCATCGAAGTCAGCGACGGCGAAATCCTCAGCGACCGTCGCAACGAGCGCGACACCACGGCACTGACCAATGAGGACGCGGTGCCCAAATCCACGGCAGCGCGGCGTCTGGTGGCCAGCCTCGGGTTGTTCAAGGAAGCGTTCAACATGGCCTGGGTCGCGCTGATCTCGCATCGCATGCGCACACTGCTGACCATGCTCGGGATCGTCATCGGCATCACCTCGGTGGTGTCGATCTCGGCCATCGGCGAGGGGGCCAAGCGCTATGTGCTCAAGGACATTCAGGCCATCGGCAGCAACACCATCGATATCTATTCCGGTACCAGTTTCGGCGACAGCCGTTCGGCGGCCATCGAAACCCTGGTTCCGGCGGATGTGGCGGCGCTCAATCAGTTGTACTACGTCGACAGCGCAACGCCGGTGGTCGGGCGCAATCTGTTGCTACGCTACCGCAACATTGACCTCGATGCCCAGGTCAACGGCGTCAGCGATCTGTACTTTCAGGTGCGCGGAATCAAGATGGAGTCGGGCATCCCGTTCAGCGAAAACGATGCCCGACGCCAGGCGCAGGTGGTGGTGATCGATCACAACACCCGCCAACGGTTATTCGGCGAGGGAGTCGATCCGCTGGGGCAGGTGATCCTTATCGGCAACCTGCCGTGCACCGTGATCGGTGTGGCGGCGGAAAAGAAGAACATCTTCTCGGCGAGCAAGTCTTTGAATGTCTGGGTGCCTTATGAAACCGCAGCCGGGCGGTTATTGGGCCAGCGTTACCTGGACAGCATCAGTGTGCGGATCAAGGACGGCCAACCGAGCAAGGTTGTCGAAGACAACGTCAATAAGCTGATGCTGCAGCGCCACGGCACCAAGGATTTCTTCACCAACAACCTCGACAGCGTGATGCAGACGGTGCAGAAAACCAGCCGCTCACTGGCCTTGTTGCTGTCGCTGATTGCGGTGATTTCGCTGGTGGTCGGCGGCATAGGGGTGATGAACATCATGCTGGTATCAGTCACCGAACGTACCCGCGAGATCGGTATTCGCATGGCGGTGGGGGCGCGGCAGTCGGATATTCGTCAGCAGTTTCTGGTTGAGGCGGTGATGGTCTGTCTGCTGGGCGGGGCGATTGGAATTTCGTTGAGTTACGCCATCGGCCATTTGTTTTCGCTGTTCATCAAGGAATGGGAGATGGTGTTCTCGCTGGGCTCGGTGCTGACAGCGGTGTTCTGCTCGACGCTGATCGGCATCGTGTTCGGCTTCGTGCCGGCGCGCAATGCTTCGCGGCTCGACCCGATCGAGGCATTGGCGCGGGACTGAAAGGCAGGCATGAAAAAGCCGCCGTCCCTGACAGGGCGGCGGTTCTTTTACAGGCGTGCGAACAATCAGGCCGCGTTAGACGGGTCGCAGGCGGCCGGGCAGTCTTCAGGTGAATACATCCAGCGCATCAGCGAATGTCGACCGCTGATCCCCAGTTTGATGGCGGCACGCTTGAGGTAGCTCTCGACGGTGTTGACCTTCAGTTGCAGCTGCTCGGCCAGTTCCGGCGCGGTGCGGCCGGCAAGCAGGCCGACGCACACTTCCATCTCACGGTTCGACAGGCTCAGGCCCAGTTGCTGCACGCGCTCGCAAAAACGCAATCGCAGGGTTTCCAGGCCTTGAAGCGAGGCTTCGGTCGCTGCGGCTTGCGCCTCGGGATCCGCATTCGCCGGTTGCAGCGCGTGGATGTGCTTTTCCACCATTGGCAGCAATACCGGGGAGATGTCCTGTAACAGGCTGCGCTCCCGGGCGGAAAACCGCTTCGACGGGCCGCAGCGATACACGGAGATCACATAGCGGTAACCGTCCTTGCGCCGGGTCAGGTGCAACTGCGACGCATCGGTGACCGTGGAGGGTTCGGGGGCGGGCACGTCGCTGTTACCGGGATCGGTGCTCAGTTCGGAATACACCGTCTCGGCCGTCAGCGTCGCCTCTTTGGGGCATTCAGGCTCGCTGCGCGGTTGAGCACGCCCGACCGGCTCCACGCGCATCTGCCGGATATGTGTGGCGTCCACGGCCAGTTGGGTGAGGATCAGGTCATGCAGCATCCGTGGGAAATGCCGACTGCCGGTGCTGGCGATGACCTTGCCGATGTGAGGGAACAGATGTGAGTTCATGTGTTTCATCCATGAGTAGCAATGGGGGAATTGCGCTTTCCCGACTCTCCAGCGGATGTCCTTGGCCGGCGACCACAAATCGGGAAATTTGGATCCTATCCTAGTACAACGTTTGAGCGACCGTTTAATGAAGGGGTTATTAGCTCATAACGAACATTGAGTGCAGCAACCGCATCGCCTTCCACTCGTCGCATGTATCGAACGACGCAGAACCGAACCGGCTCTACCCGATGTCATCTTCGCGAGGCATTCGATATGTTCGATCAACGCAAAAAAGACTCCCTGTCGGCCTGGCGCAATCTGGCAACACAGTCTCGGGAGCAGCTCGACCCTCAGGATCAATACGATGAGTTGCTCAAGGGGGCCGACGAGATGCTGGAGCAGGGACTTATCAACGCTTCCGAGTGGCGACAGTTTGTGCGCGATGCAGGCCACATCTTTATCCGTCATGAAGACTTGTCTGCGCCACCGCTTGAAGGGTAGCAGGCACTCCGGACATTCAGCGGCAATGCGCGTCCACCAGTTCGATCCAGTGCCTGACGGGCGTGCGGCCGGCGCCATCGAGGTGTGCCTGACAGCCGATGTTGGCGGTGGCGATGATCTCGGGATGACCACTCTCCAGCGCAGCGAGTTTGTTGTCGCGCAGTGATCTGGCCAGCGCCGGTTGGGTGATCGAGTAAGTACCTGCCGAGCCGCAGCACAGATGAGCGTCGGGGACGGCAGTCAGGTCGAAGCCCAGTCGGACCAGTACCGACTCCACCACACCGCCAAGTTTCTGCGCGTGCTGCAAGGTGCAGGGGCAATGGAAAGCCACACGTTGATTGGCGTGGATGCCGAAGGATTCGAGCGGCTCTTCACGCAGCACCTCAACCAGATCTTTTGCCAGCGCGCTGACGGCTTTGGCCTTTTCGGCATAAGTTGGATCGGCGCGAAGCAAATGCCCGTAATCCTTGATGAACGCACCGCAACCGCTGGCGGTCTGCACGATCGCCTCGGCACCCCGTTCGATGGCCGGCCACCACGCATCGATATTGTGACGGGCGCGGTCAAGGCCGGTGGCCTGGGCGTCGAGGTGATAATCCACCGCGCCGCAACAACCAGCCTCGCGGGCCGGGATCACGCTGATGCCCAGACGATCCAGCACCCGTGCCGCTGCTGCATTGGTATTGGGTGATAAACCCGGCTGTACGCAACCCTCCAACATCAGCACTTGCCTTGCATGGCGGATGTCGGGACGTGATGCAGGCATCACCGCGTTGCGTGGCAGTTTGTTTTGCAAGGCATCGGGCAGTAGCGCCCGGAACATCTGCCCACCGTTGACCAACCCTTTGAACAACCGTGGATTGGGCACGACGCTTCGAAGCCCTTCGCGCAACAGGCGTTGCCCGAGCGGCCGCGGGACAGCTGCGTCGACCACTGCTCGGCCAATGTCGAGCAGGTTGTGATAGTCCACGCCGGAAGGGCAGGTGGTTTCACAGTTACGGCACGACAGGCAGCGATCGAGGTGTTGCTGGGTTTTCGCCGTGACTTCGCTGCCTTCGAGCACTTGCTTGATCAAATAGATACGCCCACGCGGGCCGTCCAGTTCATCGCCGAGCAATTGATAAGTCGGGCAGGTCGCGTTGCAGAATCCGCAATGAACGCAGGTGCGCAGAATGCGTTCGGCCTCTTCGGCGCGGGGCAATTGTCGGGCTTGCGGGCTGAGGGTGGTCTGCATGGCTCAAAGCTCCGCGTACTGACGCCCGGGATTGAAAATGCCCCGGGGGTCGAGTTGTCGTTTGAGTTGGCGGTGATAGTGCAGCAGGGCGGGCGTCAGAGGATGGAACGGTTCATCGATCAGGCCGTGGCTGTAGCAGGTCGCATGTCCGCCGACTTCGCCGACCACGTTGCGAATGGTCGCCGCTTCGGCTGTCGATTTGAGCCAGCGTTGCGCGCCGCCCCAGTCGAGCCACTGCTCGCCGGGCAGGTTCAGCGGCGGCGTGTTGAGCGGCACGGACAGGCGCCAGAGCGGTTGGTCTTCATCGAAGAAACTCAGGCGTTGCTCGTTGAGGCCGGCCCAGAACGAACTGTCGATCAACTCGCCGCCAAGGCGATCATGGGCGGCCGCCACTGAACCTTCGCCACCCTCCAGACGCAAGCGCAATTGCCGGCCATCGTGACACGCGGCGCTGATCGGCAACGGTTGTTGGCCCCATTCGGCCAAACGCTGCAAAGCTTGTTCACCGGTCATTTCCAGGCTGAGGCTCAGGCACGCACGCGGTTTGGGCAGCACCTTGAGCGAGACTTCGGTGATCACCCCCAGCGAGCCGTAACTGCCTGCCATCAGACGTGACAAGTCATAGCCGGCAACGTTTTTCATGACTTCGCCACCGAAGCGTAGGTGCTTGCCATGACCGGTAATGATCCGCGTACCAAGCACGAAGTCGCGCACCGATCCCGACCAGGGCCGACGCGGCCCGGACAGGCCCGTGGCGATCATGCCGCCGACCGTGGCGTCATCGGCGAAAGAGGGTGGTTCGCACGCAAGCATCTGTTGCGAGGCGTCCAGCACGCCCAGCAATTCTGTTAACGGAGTACCGCAGCGTGCCGTGATCACCAGTTCGGTCGGGTCGTAGCTGACGATGCCGCGATGGGCGCGGGTGTCGAGAATCTCGCCACCGACGATGCGTCCGAGAAACGCCTTGCTGTTGGCCCCCTGAATGCGCAGCGGCGTGGCGCTTTCCAGTGCCCGGTTGACCTGTTCGAGCAACGCGGCGCTGTCATCGAAATCCTTGGTATCACCCATCAGAACCGCTCCAGCTCGGGGAAGGGCAATTGCCCGTGATGTACGTGCAGGGCGCCAAATTCGGCGCAGCGATGCAGGGTCGGAATGTTTTTGCCGGGGTTAAGCAGGCCGCCCGGGTCGAAGGCTTTCTTCACAGCGTGGAACAGGGTCAGCTCATCACCGTTGAACTGCGCGCACATCTGGTTGATTTTTTCCCGGCCCACGCCGTGTTCGCCGGTGATGCTGCCGCCAACCTTCACGCACAGTTCGAGGATCTTGCCGCCCAGCGCTTCGGCACGTTCCAGTTCGCCGGGCTGATTGGCGTCGAACAGAATCAGAGGATGCATGTTGCCGTCGCCAGCGTGGAATACATTGGCGACCCGTAAGCCATATTCGGCTGAAAGCTGCGCAATCGCGTGCAGTACGCCGGGCAATTCGCGGCGCGGGATGGTGCCGTCCATGCAGTAATAGTCCGGAGATAACCGTCCTACGGCGGGGAAGGCATTCTTGCGTCCGGCCCAGAATCGCACGCGCTCGGCCTCATCCCGGGCCTGGCGCAGCTCGGTGGCACCGGCGTGTTCGAGCACCTGTCGGACCCGCGCGCAATCATCGTGGACATCGGCTTCAACGCCATCGAGTTCACAAAGCAGAATGGCCTCGGCATCCACCGGATAACCGGCGTGGATGAAGTCTTCGGCAGCGCGGATCGCCAGGTTGTCCATCATCTCCAGGCCGCCGGGAATGATGCCGGCCGCGATGATGTCGGCCACGGCGCGGCCGGCCTTTTCCACGGAATCAAATGCCGCCAGCAGCACTTTGGCAGTCTGGGGTTTGGGCAAGAGTTTGACCGTGACTTCGGTGATGACGCCGAGCAGGCCTTCGGAGCCGGTGAACAGTGCCAACAGGTCAAAGCCGGGAGAGTCCAGTGCCTCCGACCCCAGCGTAAGGCGTTCGCCATCGACGGTGAGAATCTCGATCTTGAGCAGGTTATGCACGGTCAGACCGTACTTGAGGCAATGCACTCCGCCGGCGTTTTCCGCCACATTGCCGCCGATGGAACAGGCGATTTGCGAGGAGGGATCGGGCGCGTAATACAGCCCGAATGGCGCGGCGGCCTGGGAAATCGCCAGGTTGCGCACCCCGGGTTGAACCCGCGCGGTGCGGGCTTCAGGGTCGATGTGCAGGATGTTGTTGAAGCGCGCCATTACCAGCAACACGCCTTTCTCCAGTGGCAGGGCTCCGCCTGACAAACCGGTCCCGGCGCCTCTGGCCACCACCGGAACCCGCCGCTCATGGCAGATCCGCAACACGCCCTGAACTTCATCGATGTGCCGTGGCAGTATCACCAGCAACGGCGTGGTGCGATAGGCGGAGAGGCCATCGCACTCATACGGCTTGAGTTCTTCAAGCTGATGCAGGACTTCAAGATCCGGCCACTGGCGCTGCAGGGCTTGCAACAACGCGGCTTTGTCGACGTCGGGCAAAACGCCGTCGACCTGTTCGTCGTAGAGAATGTTCATGATCGGTGGACGACCCTCCGTTGTCGTTATTCGAGGTCGGTGCCGTTTTCTATCATTGGGCCGCTGACCCCGAGAAGTAAAGCGTAGCGGCCGTTGGTCCGTTGTCCCGCGTGCTCCTGTAATATGCGGCGTTTCACTCCGACGAGATGAAAATCGAGGCAAGGATCAGAAACTGCGGCAGCAATGTCGCGCCTTGATCGGGCGTTGTCGGTGACATCCTTGACGCTCTACGCGGCGCTCGGCTCCCGCGCCAAGGGCGTGTTGACCCGGCCTGCGCTGTCCCGCTGGGTCAGTCGCATAAGTAAAAGATGTCCGATTGAAATCAGTTATCCATTTCAAGGAAGTATTGCGTGGCACTCAGGGTTTTAGTGGTCGGCGGTTATGGAAATTTCGGCAGCATTGTCAGTCGGCATCTGATTGAGATGCCGGACATCGAGCTGGTGATCTCCGGCCGCGACCCGCAGAAATTGGTGCGCAAAGTCGACGAGCTGAAAGCCCGGTCGGGCGTTGTCTGCCAGAGTTGGTGCGGCAACGCGATGGGGGACGGGTTTGAAGCGGCTCTGAAATCGATGGGCATTCAACTGGTCATCCACACCGGCGGCCCGTTTCAAGGGCAACCCTATGCGGTCGCCGAGCGTTGCATCGACGCGGGTGTGCATTATTGCGACTTGTCCGACTGCAGAACCTTCGTCAACGGCATCGAAGCCCTCGATGCCCGCGCGAAACAGGCCGGCGTGGCGATTCTCAGCGGTTGCAGTTCGGTGCCGACACTTTCATCGGCCCTTATCGATGAACAGCGGCATCGCTTCTCCCGCATCGATTCGATCGAACATGGTATTTCCTCGTCGGCGAAAATGCCGGGCCTGTCGACGATTGAAGGTGTTCTGGCCTACGCCGGCAAGCCGATCAGGCAACTCAGGAATGGCCAGGTTCATGAGGTGGCAGGCTGGCTGGATCTGACGTTGCGCAGGATGCCTCAGTTGGGCGTTCGGGTGCTGGCGAACGTCGATGTTCCGGACATGGATATCTTCGCCAAACGCTACGGCGCACGAACCTTGAGTTTCAAGGCCGGCGCGGGCCTCAAGCTGGGTGGTGTGGCCAACGGTCTGTTCGCCCTGGCCCGCAGGTTTGGTGCGTTTCGTGATCATGTTCCCTGGGCGGCGCGGCTTCATCGCTGGGGTACCTGGTTCGAGCGATTCGGTGATGGCAAAAGCGCGATGTATATCGACGTGACAGGACTCGGTATCGACGGAAAACCGCTGGCCATGACGGTGCAGCTCACCGCCCGAAATGACAAGGGACCGGAGATCCCGAGCTGCGCAGCCGTTGCCCTGGCCGCGAAAATCGCCCGGGGATATCGGCCCGAGGCTGGCGCACGTCCCTGCGTGGGCGAGATCACTGTCGCTGAATACATGGCGGCCATCAACGATCCGCAGAATCTGAGCCTGTCGATGCATTTCTCTGACGGGCAGAACTGACCGTGCTCTATCTGTGCCTCAAATACATTCACATTATCGCCGCGGTTTTTCTGTTCGGATTCGGCATGGGCTCCTACCTCTACCTGATCGCCGCGAGCCGTACAGCCAACCCTCTGGTGATCGCTCACGTGGCGAGAATGGTCGTACGGTTCGACGCCTGGATCACCACGCCGGCGGGCTTTATCCAGATCGCGACGGGTTACGGGTTGACCAGGCTTGCCGGACTGCCCCTGACCACGGAATGGGTGCTGACCTCCTTGATCATTTTCCTGTGTGTCGGCTCGCTCTGGTTGCCGGTACTGGTGCTTCAAAAGCGTTTGCACGTGATGGCTTCGAGCGCGGTCGAGACCGGGGCAGGGCTCGCTGATGACTACCGCTGCGTGTATCGTAAATGGTTCTGGATGGGGATTGCCGGATTTCTGGGGATGTTCGTGATCGTGTTGCTGATGGTGACGAAGATGACGCCGGGGCAGTGGGCCAACCTGTTGGTGTAGCGAACGCAACGCCCGATAAATCCGCACCGGGCGTCGCGTCGTATCAGGCGAAGCTCAATCCAGATCGCTTGCTTGATGTCGCTCAGGAACCTGGCTCGCTTCATCGCCCCACGTCCGGTTGACGCGCTGGCCACGAACCACCGCAGGCCGTTCGGCAATCTCTTGCGCCCAGCGCTGCACGTGGGTGTATTCGTGAGCGGAAAGGAACTCGGCGGCGGAGTAGACGTTATTGCGCACCAATTGCCCGTACCAAGGCCAGACCGCGATGTCGGCGATGGTGTAGTCGTTGCCGGCGAGGTAGGGGCTTTCACTCAGGCGGCGATCAAGCACATCCAGCTGGCGCTTGGTTTCCATGGTGAACCGGTTGATCGGGTATTCGAGCTTTTCCGGCGCATAGGCATAGAAATGCCCGAAGCCACCGCCCAGGTAGGGTGCCGAGCCCATCTGCCAGAACAGCCAGTTCAGGGTTTCGGTGCGTCCCGCCAGGTCGGTGGGCAGGAAGGCGCCGAATTTTTCCGCCAGATAGAGCAGGATCGAGCCGGATTCGAAGACGCGAATGGTCGGTTCTACACTGCGATCCAGCAGCGCCGGAATTTTCGAATTGGGGTTGATCTCGACAAAGCCGCTGGAGAACTGGTCGCCCTCGTTGATGCGGATCAGCCAGGCGTCGTACTCGGCGTCGGTGCGTCCGAGCACCAGCAACTCCTCAAGCAGGATGGTCACTTTCACGCCGTTGGGCGTGGCCAGCGAATACAGTTGCAACGGATGCTTGCCGACCGGCAGCGTCTTGTCGTGCGTAGGCCCGGCAATCGGGCGATTGATGCTGGCGAACTGGCCGCCGGACGGAGCGATGTGTTTCCAGACCTTGGGTGGAGCGTAGGGCGCCTTGCTCATGAAGCGGACCTCATCGGTTGCATGCCGGAATGGAGTGAGCCGGACGGTGAGCGTGCCGGGCTCTTGTCGAACAGGACACCACAGACGGGCGTTTGAATGCCACTGGTTGTTCGCTGAAATGGTTTGGGTAAAGACATGCCGGGCAGCTGCCGGGTGACCGCTTCTTCTATATAGAAGAATGTTGTTTGTCGGTAACAGAGCTATGGCGCGAATCTGTGCGCAATTGCGCCGGACTCACGCCGAGGCGCTGTTTGAAGGCTGTGGTCATATGCGCCTGCGAGTT
>NZ_CP155585.1:2812500-4542500 GCF_039695385.1 Pseudomonas sp. 9.2(2024)
TTCTGTGACTGCGTACCTTTTGTATAATGGGTCAGCGACTTATTTTCAGTGGCGAGCTTAACCGAATAGGGGAGGCGTAGCGAAAGCGAGTCTTAATAGGGCGTCTAGTCGCTGGGAATAGACCCGAAACCGGGCGATCTATCCATGGGCAGGTTGAAGGTTAGGTAACACTGACTGGAGGACCGAACCGACTACCGTTGAAAAGTTAGCGGATGACCTGTGGATCGGAGTGAAAGGCTAATCAAGCTCGGAGATAGCTGGTTCTCCTCGAAAGCTATTTAGGTAGCGCCTCATGTATCACTGTAGGGGGTAGAGCACTGTTTCGGCTAGGGGGTCATCCCGACTTACCAAACCGATGCAAACTCCGAATACCTACAAGTGCCGAGCATGGGAGACACACGGCGGGTGCTAACGTCCGTCGTGAAAAGGGAAACAACCCAGACCGTCAGCTAAGGTCCCAAAGTTATGGTTAAGTGGGAAACGATGTGGGAAGGCTTAGACAGCTAGGAGGTTGGCTTAGAAGCAGCCACCCTTTAAAGAAAGCGTAATAGCTCACTAGTCGAGTCGGCCTGCGCGGAAGATGTAACGGGGCTCAAACCATACACCGAAGCTACGGGTATCACGTAAGTGATGCGGTAGAGGAGCGTTCTGTAAGCCTGTGAAGGTGAGTTGAGAAGCTTGCTGGAGGTATCAGAAGTGCGAATGCTGACATGAGTAACGACAATGGGTGTGAAAAACACCCACGCCGAAAGACCAAGGTTTCCTGCGCAACGTTAATCGACGCAGGGTTAGTCGGTCCCTAAGGCGAGGCTGAAAAGCGTAGTCGATGGAAAACAGGTTAATATTCCTGTACTTCTGGTTATTGCGATGGAGGGACGGAGAAGGCTAGGCCAGCTTGGCGTTGGTTGTCCAAGTTTAAGGTGGTAGGCTGAGATCTTAGGTAAATCCGGGATCTTAAGGCCGAGAGCTGATGACGAGTTGCCTTTAGGCGACGAAGTGGTTGATGCCATGCTTCCAAGAAAAGCTTCTAAGCTTCAGATAACCAGGAACCGTACCCCAAACCGACACAGGTGGTTGGGTAGAGAATACCAAGGCGCTTGAGAGAACTCGGGTGAAGGAACTAGGCAAAATGGCACCGTAACTTCGGGAGAAGGTGCGCCGGTGAGGGTGAAGCACTTGCTGCGTAAGCCCACGCCGGTCGAAGATACCAGGCCGCTGCGACTGTTTATTAAAAACACAGCACTCTGCAAACACGAAAGTGGACGTATAGGGTGTGACGCCTGCCCGGTGCCGGAAGGTTAATTGATGGGGTTAGCTAACGCGAAGCTCTTGATCGAAGCCCCGGTAAACGGCGGCCGTAACTATAACGGTCCTAAGGTAGCGAAATTCCTTGTCGGGTAAGTTCCGACCTGCACGAATGGCGTAACGATGGCGGCGCTGTCTCCACCCGAGACTCAGTGAAATTGAAATCGCTGTGAAGATGCAGTGTATCCGCGGCTAGACGGAAAGACCCCGTGAACCTTTACTATAGCTTTGCACTGGACTTTGAATTTGCTTGTGTAGGATAGGTGGGAGGCTTTGAAGCGTGGACGCCAGTTCGCGTGGAGCCATCCTTGAAATACCACCCTGGCAACTTTGAGGTTCTAACTCAGGTCCGTTATCCGGATCGAGGACAGTGTATGGTGGGTAGTTTGACTGGGGCGGTCTCCTCCTAAAGAGTAACGGAGGAGTACGAAGGTGCGCTCAGACCGGTCGGAAATCGGTCGTAGAGTATAAAGGCAAAAGCGCGCTTGACTGCGAGACAGACACGTCGAGCAGGTACGAAAGTAGGTCTTAGTGATCCGGTGGTTCTGTATGGAAGGGCCATCGCTCAACGGATAAAAGGTACTCCGGGGATAACAGGCTGATACCGCCCAAGAGTTCATATCGACGGCGGTGTTTGGCACCTCGATGTCGGCTCATCACATCCTGGGGCTGAAGCCGGTCCCAAGGGTATGGCTGTTCGCCATTTAAAGTGGTACGCGAGCTGGGTTTAGAACGTCGTGAGACAGTTCGGTCCCTATCTGCCGTGGACGTTTGAGATTTGAGAGGGGCTGCTCCTAGTACGAGAGGACCGGAGTGGACGAACCTCTGGTGTTCCGGTTGTCACGCCAGTGGCATTGCCGGGTAGCTATGTTCGGGAAAGATAACCGCTGAAAGCATCTAAGCGGGAAACTTGCCTCAAGATGAGATCTCACTGGAACCTTGAGTTCCCTGAAGGGCCGTCGAAGACTACGACGTTGATAGGTTGGGTGTGTAAGCGCTGTGAGGCGTTGAGCTAACCAATACTAATTGCCCGTGAGGCTTGACCATATAACACCCAAGCAATTTGAGTCGAAAGGCCAGATTGCGGTGTGTGAAGACGCAATGAACCGAAAGTTCGACGCTCACAAAACACCGAAAGCTGTCACATACCCAATTTGCTGAAGCGAGGCCCTCTGGCCACGACTCAGTACCCGAATTTCTTGACGACCATAGAGCGTTGGAACCACCTGATCCCATCCCGAACTCAGAAGTGAAACGATGCATCGCCGATGGTAGTGTGGGGTTTCCCCATGTGAGAGTAGGTCATCGTCAAGATTAAATTCCGAAACCCCAATTGCGAAAGCAGTTGGGGTTTTGTTTTGCCCGCAGGAAAGTTTTTGCTCACGTTTGAGCACGCGTTGTTGGTTACCATGTGCGTCCGTTCGGCAGGAGGCAGGCAATGCAACTCAAGTTCAGTCACGTCGATGTACTCGTCAATAACCTCGAAGAAGCCTGCGCGTACTACGCGCAAATATTAAAGGCGAGAACCTCCAGGACGCTGGTGTGGGAGCGGGGCGGCCTGCATGTGCGTTATGCGATTGCGTTGATCGGGCAGGAGCGTTTCATGCTGGTTCAGCCATTGGCCGGGAATCTGCGGGAGCTCCTGGATAGCGCAGGCGAGGGCATGATCTACCGTCACTGCTATTCGACTCCCGATATCGAAAAAGCCTACGACGAGCTTGTCGCTGAAGGCGTACAGCCCGAAGATGAAAACGGTAAACCGTTGGTCCGCGAACATCTCCAATCACCGGCAGGGGCACGCATCATCTGGTTGCCCAAACGCTTCGGCCACTTCTCGATCGAAATCCTCGAGGAAGAGACGCTAGAGGCATTTATCGAAGACGCGTTTGCCTGATAGCTTCCCCTCTTGTGATACGCCATCACTACCCCGTATAAGAGCGACTTTCATTTCCGATATCAGAGTAGGGTGCACGCATGAGCAATGCCTGGAACGAGGGATATTTCACGGACGAAGGCTACACCTACGGGTATAGCCGGGAAATCAATCCGGTTTTCCAGCGTTATTGTCTGCTGCTGCGCGGTTTCGCCACGCTGGAGAGCACCGACGGTTATCACTGTGAGCTGGGCTTTGGTCAGGGCGTTTCGATCAACATCCATGCCGCGGGCAATCCAGGCTCCTATGTCGGTACCGACTTCCACCCGGGTCAGGCGTCCCATGCCATCGCTCTGGCCAGAGACTGGGGCAGCGATGCGCGACTGTATGACGACAGCTTCGAGCAGTTGCTGGCCCGCCATGACTTACCTCAGTTCGATAGCATCAGCCTGCATGGCATCTGGACCTGGGTCAGCCGCGACAACCATAAGCTGATCGTGGAATTCGTCCGCCGTCATCTCAAGCCAGGTGGTCTGCTCTACGTCAGCTACAACTGCTTCCCGGGCTGGTCGCCTCAGGCACCGTTGCGCCAACTGTTCAGTCTGCACGACCGTTTCGCCAGCCAGCCGTCTGCGCGCCCTGATCAACGTATCGACGCTGCGCTGCAATTTTCCGAAGCGCTGCTGGCTGCAAATCCTAAATATGCCAACTCCGCACCGGGGCTGGACGCCAAGCTCCAGAGCATCAAGGGTCAGGATCGCCAGTACGTCGCCCATGAGTATTTCAACCGCGACTGGAACTGCATGTATTTCACCGACGTGGTGGATGCCCTGGCACCCGCCAAGCTCGATTACGCCACGACAGCCGTGCCGCTGGACTCCGTCGACCCGCTCAACCTGAGCGCCGAAGGCATGGACTTTCTGGAAGGTATCGAGCATCCCGTCATGCGTGAGCAGGCGCGTGACTACTTTGTGAACCAGAGTTTCCGCCGGGATCTTTATGTGCGTGGCGCCAACAAGCTGTCCGCCTCCGAGCACCGTGAGCGGATGCTCAGCACGCGCTTCGTCCTGTTGCAGGCAGCCGACAGCGTGCCGGCCAACGTCACCGGTCCGGCGGGCGCAGCGACGCTGCAGGCAGAGATCTATGGCCCGGTACTCGCAGCCCTGGCGGATGACGCCTATGTGCCGAAGACCTTGCGGCATTTGCTGGATCTCGTGCCCTCGTTGGCCTATGGCGACGTCGAGCAGGCCCTCAACGTGCTGATCGGCATGAGCGTTGTAGCGCCCTGTCAGAGCGAGGCGGCTGAAAAGCTGGTGCAGGCCCGTTGCAACACCCTCAACCTGCAGCTGTGCAAGCGTTCGTTGTACGGCAACAGGATTCAGACCCTGGCGAGTCCGGTGACCGGTGGTGGCGTGACGGTCAGCCGCTTCCAGCAGTTGTTCCTGATCTCGATCAAGCAAGGCAAAAAGCACCCGGCTGAATGGGCGCAACTGGCGTGGGGCATCATCGGCGGCCAGGGCGAAGGTCTTCTGAAGGACGGCAGGGCCCTGACCACCGCTGAAGAAAACCTTGCCGAACTGACCTGGCAGGCTCAAGCGTTTGCCGAGAATACGCTGGTGATTCTCAAGGCTTTGAAAATCGTCTAGTCGAGACGAGGGACGGCGCAGCGGTCGTGGCGCAAATAATCCTGAAACGCTTGGCGCAAGAGCCTATCGCTCACCGGACCAGTCCATTCGGCCGAGTGAGTGTGAGCATCGGCATTGCGGCCGCCACAGGGTCGCAACTGGACACGGTACAATGCCTGATCGCTGCGGCAGATCAGGCGCTGTATCAAGCCAAAGGGGCGGGCCGCAATCAGCTCGCCAAAAGTGTCGCCAGCGAAAGCTACTCTCCGTACACCGGGTAATCCACATAGCCTTCGGCATGGCCGCCATACACCGTGGCCGGGTTCAGCGAATTCAGCGGCCAGCCATTGGCGATCCGCGCGGGCAGGTCCGGGTTAGCCATGAACGGGCGACCGAAAGCCACGAGGTCCGCCAATCCGGATTCAAGCAACCGCGCACCGCTTTCGGCGTTGTAGCGGCCCGCGTAGATGATCGCGCCGCTGAAGGTGTCGCGTACCGCTCGACGGAAGGTTTCCGGCATCACTGGCGCGTCGTCCCAGTCGGCTTCGGCGATGGACAGGTAGGCGATGCCGACGTCTTGCAGCACCTTGATCGCTTCGATATAGGTGGTGTGAGGGTCTTCCTCGACCATACCCAGATAAGTCCGCGCTTCATCGGTGGTGGTGAACAGCGGCGCAAAGCGCACGCCGACCTTTTCCTTGCCGATGCATTCGGCGACCCCGGCCACTACTTCGCGCAGAAAGCGCAGACGGTTATGCAGCGAACCGCCGTATTGATCGGTGCGCAGGTTGCTGTGGGCGGAGATGAACTGGTTCACCAGATAACCATTGGCACAATGCAGTTCGATACCGTCGAAACCGGCGTCCATGGCATTGCGCGCCGCCTGGATGTACAGCTGAACCAGTTCCTGGACTTCATCGGTGGTCAGCGCTCGAGGCGCGGACGGCGGAACCAGAGCGCCCACACCGGGCGCGGTTTCGATGAACACACTGACCCGGTCGGTGGCGATGGCGGAGGCCGACACCGGTGCGTCGCCATTGGGTTGCAGGGCAGTATGGGATACGCGACCGACATGCCATAGCTGCGCGAAAATCACGCCGTCACTGGCGTGGACAACCTCGGTGACCTTGCGCCAACCGGCAATTTGCTCAGGTGTATGAATGCCCGGGGTCCAGGCGTAACCCTGGCCACGGGGTTCGATCTGAGTGCCTTCAGTCACCAGCAAGCCCGCACCGGCCCGCTGCTGGTAATACTCGGCCATCAATTCATTGGCGACATTGCCCGGTTGGGTGCTGCGCTGGCGGGTGAGGGGCGGCAGGACTATGCGGTTTTTCAGGATGTGGCGGCCCAGGGTGACGGGTGTAAAGAAACTGCTGTGGTTCATGGAAATACCTTTTCATGGCCTTATTAGACCAGTCGACTATTCAAGTGGCGAAAAAAGAACACCGTGCAACGCACACACGGTGTCCGGATCAGTTGTTCGAGGATGTAGCGGAAAGCTTCAGCCCAGCAGCTTCAGCAGTTTTTCGGCGACAGCTGCCGAGCTGGCAGGATTCTGGCCGGTGACCAGTTTTCCATCCGTCACGACATGAACTTGCCAATCCGCAACTTTGGAATAGCGACCGCCAAGACGCTGAAACTCGTCTTCGATCAGGAAAGGTACGACATCCGTCAAACCGACGGCCGCCTCTTCGGAATTGGTGAAACCGGTCACTTCGCGATGCTGGATCAGCGGTTTACCGTCTGCGTCGACGACATGACGCAGCACCCCCGGCGCATGGCAGACGAAGCCATGGGGCTTGTTGCTGCGCGCGAAGGCTTCGATCAGGGCAATCGAATGCTTGTCTTCGGCCAGGTCCCAGAGCGGGCCATGGCCACCTGGATAAAACACCGCATCGAAATCTTCGGCGCGGACGTCGGCCAGGCGGCCGGTGCTCGCGAGTGCCTGCTGGGCCGCAGGGTCCTGGCGGAAGCGATCGGTTTCAGCCGTCTGAGCGTCGGGCTCGTCGCTCTTCGGATCTAGCGGCGGCTGGCCGCCAGCGGGCGAAACCAGTGTGACGTCGGCATCGGCGTCCTTGAAGGCGTAGTAGGGGGCGGCGAACTCTTCGAGCCAGAAGCCGGTTTTCTTGCCGGTGTTGCCGAGTTGATCGTGGGAAGTCAAAACCATCAAGATTTTCATAGAGCACCCTGGGTTGGTCTGGCAGCGTTCATGAGCAAGGGATTCGCACAGGATCGACACCGGGAAAAAGTTTGTCGGGGCGCAGCATAGTTTCCAATTAGACCAGTCGTCTAGTAATTTTTTCTCTGAAGCTTTTTCATGGACAGGTGTGGCAAACTCGCGTTCCTTTGAGATAAACGACTGGTCTATTGCCTGGTAATTCGTGCCCCATGAAACCGACCTACGACGACACCCGCCAACATTTGCTCGACACCGGCCACCGGATGATGGCCGAGAAAGGCTTCACCAGTGTCGGCCTGAACGAGATCCTGCAGACCGCCGGCGTGCCCAAGGGCTCGTTCTATCACTACTTCAAATCCAAGGAACTGTACGGTCAGGCCTTGCTCGAGGATTACTTCGTCGACTATCTGGCGGACATGGAGCGACGCCTGACGCTGCCCGGCCTGAGCGCCTATGAACGGCTGATGGATTATTGGCAAGGCTGGCAGGATCGCTGCACCCTGGAAGGCCATGGCGACGAATGCCTGGTGGTGAAACTCAGCGCCGAGGTGGCTGACCTTTCCGAAACCATGCGCCTGACCTTGCGTGATGGTGCAGAGCGAGTGGTGGCGCGCATCAGCGAGTGCATCGAACAGGGCCAGGTCGAAAAAAGCTTGCCTGAGGGCGATGCTCGGCAACTGGCTGAAACCCTGTATCAACTGTGGCTGGGGGCCAGTTTGCTGAACAAACTGCAACGCACAGGACAGTCGTTGAGTACGTCAATGGCGACCACGAAACGCCTGTTGAGCGTGTGAGCAGGAAATAGACGCAAGAGGTGAGAGTCAGCTGCACAAACGAATGGGAATGCCTATCAATTGCGCGGCGGGTGGTATACCATCCGCCGCGTTTTTGCTGGCAGTTATCCCCTTCGTTCTGGCCTATCTGTAAGGTTCTCCCCCCATGCGTCGAACTCTGCTGTCCATCTGTGTGTTGCAAACGTTGTCTCCCTTTGCGTGGGCCGAGCCCTCCGGTTCAACAGCGTCAGCTCTGGAGCTGGAGGCAACCGATGTGGTCGGTACCGCGGATTACGAAAGAGCGGACGGCCCGGTACACGGATATCGCGCGACCCGTTCGGCCAGCGCCACCCGAACCGATACCTCGATCCATGAAACCCCGCAGTCGATCAGTGTCGTCACTAAAGACGCGGTCGAAGACATCGGTGCTACCCGGCTGCAGGACGCACTGGATTACGCGGGCGGAGTAGGGCGAGCCAACAATTTCGGCGGCCAGGGACTGACCACGTTCACCGTGCGCGGATTTACCACCGGCGAGTTCTACCGTAATGGTTTCCCGATCAATCGCGGGTATCCGAACATGCCGGATGCCAACACCATCGAGCGTCTTGAGGTCCTGCGCGGTCCGGCGACCATGCTCTACGGCCGTGGCGATCCGGGTGGCACCTTCAATGTCGTTTCCAAACAACCGTTGCCCGAGCGCACGGTCACACTCGGCAGCCAGTTGAATGACCAAGGCATGCGCCGCGGTACTCTGGATGCTTCCGGTCCGCTCGATGAAGAGGGACGTCTGGCCTATCGCCTGAACGTGGTGGGCGAGGGCGGCGATACCTTCCGCGATCACGTCGAAACCGAACGCTACGGCGTGACCCCGGTGCTGACCTGGCAGGCCAGCGATGACACCCGAGTGATCTTCGAGGGCGACTTCATGCGCAACAATCATCCGCTGGACCGGGGCGCGACGCGTTATCCCCGGCAGATCGGCACCGCCTCCCGCGACACCTTCTTCGGTGAGCCGGGCGCTGGCAAGTTGCACAACGACAACAACATGGCGCAATTGCGCTTCGAGCATGTGCTCAATGACGACTGGACACTGGGCGGTGGTTTCCAGTGGCTCGACGGAACCTTGCAGGGCAATGCCATCGAAGCCAACGGCATTGCCGCCGACGGCCGGACTTTGGGACGAAACTTCAACTACCGCAAGCTGGAGTGGACGGACAAGGACACCCAGCTCAACCTGACCGGTCACTTTGCCACGGGCGGCCTGCAGCACACCTTGCTCACCGGTATCGAATACGAAGATTACGACTACCAGTCGATCATCCAGCGCTCCAGCGGCGCGGTGAGTGCCTATCCGATCGACATCTTCAATCCGGTGTATGGGCAGCCCCGTCCGGCACTGACGCGCACCCCGACCCACGACAAGGAAAATCTCAAGACCTACGCCGCGTTCGTACAGGATCAGGTGGCTCTGACCGATCAGCTGAAAGTCCTGGCCGGCGCACGTTTCGAACGCTTCGAACACGACTACGAAACCTACGTGCCCGGCGGCAAGAACTGGCAGGCCAGTGACAATGCCGTCACGCCCCGCGTCGGTGTGACCTATGACCTGACCGACACCCTCGCGGTTTACGCGGACACCGCGCGTTCATTCAAGCCCAATACCGGCGCGAGCCGACAGGGCGGGGGCTTTGGACCGGAGAAAGGCAAGTCCTGGGAGATGGGCGTCAAATGGGAAGCGCTGGATCATCAGTTGAGCGTTGACGCGGCGATCTATCAGATTGAAAAGCGCAATGTCCTGACCACTGACCCGGTGGACTCGACGTTCAGCGTGGCTGCCGGGGAAGTGCGCAGCCGCGGGTTTGACCTCAATGTCGCCGGCAACCTGACCCCCGAGTGGCGTGTCATCGGTGGTTACGCCTACGTCGATGCCGAGGTGACCAAGGACAACGTGATCCGCTCCGGCACGCAACTGATGAACATCCCGAAAAACAGCTTCAGCCTGCTCAACGTCTATGAGTTCCAGGACGGTGCCCTCAGTGGTCTGGGTCTGGGAACAGGCCTCAAATATGTCGATGAGCGCGCGGGTCAGACGGCGAACACCGCGTTTTCGATGGGGAGCTACACCGTTGTCGACCTGCTCAGCTACTACAAGGTCAATGACAAGGTACGCCTCAACCTCGACCTGAAGAATCTGTTTGACCGGGACTACGACGAGGGCGCATTCGGTAACGTCTACGCCTATCCGGGGGCACCGAGAACGGTGCAGGTCGGCATTTCCTACACGTTGTAGTCCGATCGGGTCTGAAATCCATCATCGGGGGCAGCGGCCCCCGATGACTGTGGGGCTCAGCCGGTCACACACCCTTGCGGAGTCTTTCCGGCAAAACTGTCCACCAGGCTCGCCACAACCATCTCGCCCATGCGGGTGCGGGTCTGCAGGGTCGCGCTGGCGCGGTGCGGTTGCAGCACCACCTGTTCCTGGGCAAACAAGGCTTCAGGAACGTTGGGCTCATCGACGAAAACATCCAGCGCCGCACCCGCGATCTCACCGGCCGTCAGGGCCGCCACCAGATCGGTTTCGTTGACCAGTTTTCCCCGGGCGACGTTGATCAGGTAGCCGCCCTTGCCCAGGGCCTGCAGCACGGAGGCATCGATGATGGCTTCGGCCTTGTCGGCGGCCGCCGCGAGAATCAGCGCATCACTGTCGCGGGCCAATTGCTTGAGGTCGGCGATGAAGGTGTGGCTGATATCGCTCATCGGTTGCAGGTCGGTGTAACTGATCGGACAGCCAAACGCAGCAGCGCGAGTGGCGACCGCTCGGCCGACCCGGCCCATGCCCACGATGCCGATCCGCATGCCGGACACCTGACGTGCCAGCGGCAGCGGTGCAAGCGGCGTCGGGCTCTGCGGCCACTGGCCCGAGCGCACGTAACGGTCACTGGTACACAACCCACGGCACACGGCGATCAGCAAGCCGATGGCCAGGTCGGCCACGTCTTCGGTCAGAGCCCCGATGGTCGCCGTCACGCGGATCCCGCGATCCCGGGCGTAGGCCAGGTCGACCGCATCGGTGCCGACACCGTTGACCGCCACCACTTCCAGTTTGGGCAGTTGCGCCATCAACGCCTGACTGATGCCCGTGTGACCACCGGTGATCACGCCGCGAATGTTGGCGCCGTGTTCCTGCAAATACGCCGCTTTGTCGGCCTGCTCGAAATAACGCCTGATCGTGAACAGTTCGCCGAGACGGGCATTGATTTGCGGAATCAGGATCGGGCTCAGCTGCAAGACTTCTGGCTTCATGTAAACCTCACTTACGCAATAAAAAAGCCGGCTCAACCGCGGCCGGCAAACGGCATGGCAGTGGCCATGACGGTCATGTTCAGGACGTTGGCCGACAGGGGCAGACCGGCGATGTAGCGCACGGCGTCGGCGACGTGCTTGACGTCGACCATCGGCTCCACGGCGATGCTGCCGTTGGCCTGGCGCACGCCTTTGGTCATGCGCACCGACATTTCGGTCAAGGCATTGCCGATATCGATCTGACTGCAGGCGATATTGAATTCCCGACCATCCAGCGCCAGTGATTTGGTCAATCCCAATACCGCGTGTTTGCTGGCGGTGTACGCGCTACTGAAAGGACGCGGGGTGTGAGCCGAAATCGAACCGTTGTTGATGATGCGTCCGCCCTGTGGCTGCTGCCGGCGCATAAGCCCGAACGCGCCACGGGCGCAGAGAAAAACCCCGTTGAGGTTGGTGTCGATCACGTTTCGCCACTGCTCGAACGTCAGTTCGTCCGGCGGCACGGCGGGGGCATTGACCCCGGCGTTGTTGAAGACCACGTCCAGGCGTCCGTAGACTTCGGCAATGGTTGCAAACAGCTGATCGACACTGGCCGGGTCGCGTACATCGGTGGGCACCGCCAGCGCTTCGTTTCCTTCGCTGGCCGCCAGATCGACCAACGCCTGCAAGGGTTCGGGTCGGCGTCCGGCCAGCACCAGGGTGTATCCGTCGGCCAGCAGGCCCAAGGCCACGGAACGGCCGATTCCGCTACCGGCGCCGGTCACCAGGGCAACTTTCAAGGGTTGAGTGTCAGACATCTTGTTGTTCTCCTTTTTTCCAATCACTTAAGGACAGACTCAAGGCCGTGGGCCGACGCGCATTTCGAGTTGGCCGATGCCGTCGATCCCGGCGCTGATGACGTCGCCGGGTTGCAAGACATCGACGCCAGCGGGGCTGCCGGTCATGATCAGGTCGCCGGCCTTGAGTGTTACGGATTGCGAAATGCGGCTGATGACTTCACTCACCGACCAGATCTGGCTGTCGAGACGATCGCGCTGGCGTTCCTCACCGTTCACGCTCAACCATAATTCCCCTTCGAGCCGACCGGTCCGAGTGACCGGCACAATGGCGGTCATCGGTGCGGCGCCGTCAAACACCTTGGCACCTTCCCATGGCAAACCGTCGCGCTTGGCCAGGCGCTGTACGTCACGACGGGTCAGATCCAGTCCGGCGGCGTAGCCCCAGACATAGGCCAGCGCCTGGCTCTCTGGAATCTGCGCACCGCCTTCGCCGATGGCCACGACCAGTTCGATTTCATGGGCGAACTCTTCGGTCAGTGACGGGAAGATCACTTCGCCGGCAGCGTCCACCACGCTGCTTGCCGGTTTCATGAAGAACACCGGTGGCTGGCGCGGTTGGCCCAGGGTGTCCGGCCATGGGTAGTTGCGGCCGACGCAAAAGACGCGTCCGACGGGAAAGCGTTGCTCGCTGCCGACAATCGGCAAGGTCACTGGCAGATCCGGGGTAAAGACGTATTCGGTCATGTTCATCCTGCTGGAAGTCCTGTGTGAGAGTGCAGCGTACGGCGGCAATCGCTGGCGAAGTTGGACGAAAGCCGCCTCCAATTGGAGAAACCGGTTGTTCTGGCTTCAGCGTGTTTTCAACTCGATGCGGTACAGGCGACCGAGCAGCAAGGAATAGGAGAGGGTGCCGATCAGCGCCACGGCGCCGATGAACCAGAACGCCCAGGCGAACGAGCCGGTGGCGTGGACGATGGCGCCGATCACGATCGGAGTGACGATGCCGC
Source organism: Pseudomonas sp. 9.2(2024) (assembly GCF_039695385.1). Taxonomy (NCBI): domain Bacteria; kingdom Pseudomonadati; phylum Pseudomonadota; class Gammaproteobacteria; order Pseudomonadales; family Pseudomonadaceae; genus Pseudomonas; species Pseudomonas sp. 9.2(2024). The sequence goes on from NZ_CP155585.1 coordinate 2,825,348, forward strand.
CGATGTTCGCGGCCAGGCTGGTGATTCCGCCGGTCAGCCCGATCAGTTCCTTGGGCGCCACCTCCGACACCGCCGCCCACGAGGACGACGCGATGCCCTGAGCGAAAAAGGCAATGGTCAACACGGCGATGCAGATGACGTTCGAGTCGGTGAAATTCACCAGCACGATCGACATGCCCAGCATCGACCCGACTACCAGCGGCAGTTTCCGGGCGAAAGACATTGAATAGCCACGACGGATCAACAGGTCGGAGACGATGCCGGCGAGCAGGATGCCGACCGTTGCGCCCACGAAGGGCATCACGGCAAAGATCCCGGCCTTGATCGTGGTCAGATGGCGTTCTTCAATCAGATAGGTCGGGAACCAGGTGAGGAAGAAGTACAGCGCCGAGGTGCTGGCGAACTTGCCGATACAAATGGCCCAGACCTGGCGATAGCTGAACAGCTCGGCGATCTGCCGCCAGTTGAAGCGGGTGCGTTCCTGGCTGCTCTTGACCAGTCCGCCACCGGCCTCGATGTATTTCAACTCTTCTTTGCTGACCTTCTTGCAGTTCAGCGGATCGCGATACAGATACAGCCACAGCACACCGAAGACGATGCCGAGCGCGCCGGTGCTGTAGAAGACATGGCGCCAGTCAAAGGTTGTGGCCAGCCACAGCAGGGCACCGGTAAACAGTGCCGTGCCCAGGTACTGCCCGCAGACGTAAATGCTGCTGGCCAGTCCCCGTTCCCGCGCCGGAAACCATACGGTTACCGCACGGCTGTTGGCCGGAAACGCCGGCGCTTCCATCGCCCCGACGGCCAGACGCAAGCCGAACAGCGAAGCGAAACCCGTGGCGAAGCCTTGAAACACCGTGACGGTCGACCAACTGATCAGTGAAACCCCGTAGGTGAAGCGTGAGCCGAAGCGGTCGGCGATAAATCCGGCCGGCACGAGAGCGAGTGCGTAGGTCCAGGCAAAGGCAGAGAAAATCAGCCCCATTTCGATCTTGTCCAGACCCAGGTCCTTGGCCATGAACGGGGCGGCGATCGAGATGTTCACCCGGTCGATGTAATTGATGATCGTCGCAATCAGCAGCAGCGAGAGCATGAACCAGCGTCGCCGCGTCGGCAGTCGCCGGGAAGAGGCGGCGTCCCTGTCGCCGGCAATCAACGGCGGGGCGGTGGTGGGGGAGGTGTGTGAATTCGACATGAGTGGACCTCGTTATTGTTAGAAGTGTCGAGTTGTTTGCGGACAGCCGACGCCGTTGCCCGCTGTTCGGGGGCAAGGCAATCGAAGTTGAAACCAATGGCAAAAACGGCCAGGGTCAGACGTTCAGGGACGTCTTCCGGCTGGCATCGTCGGTAAAGGGTGGGGAGGGGCGGCGGGGAGCAATAGCGGATTCATGACGTGCGCACCTTCTGTTGTTTTTGAAAGAGGTTGGGCGTGGGAAATACAGTGGTCGTACAACCTCTTGAAATCAATCAAGGTGTTAGATCATTTTTTCCGGAGAAGGGCGCGTCGGATAAACCTGTCCAAAAAAAGTCCACACAGTAAATTTTCCAGATGCTCTCTGGTTTATTTTCTATCCGACTGTTTTTAAAAGGAAAAAATACTGAATTTGCGGACGCGTTTTTTGGACAGTGATCATTGGCAGTGGCGGTGTAGAAAAAACACTGAGTCTGGCGTCGTCGTATGACTGCTTGAAGGGGCGGCGCCGAACCTTCAAGATGAGCCAAGCCGATAACTCGGTAACGCCAGGAAAACCTGCCCAAGTAACCTGTCGAGGATTCTCAAGAAATGACGTCACAATGCCGTGTGCCCACCTACGTCATGCAGCAACGCAGCGAGATGATGGATTTCTACATTCGTGACAAGAAAGGTCGCCGCGCCGAGACTGGCCCGCACCGACACGAATACTTCCAGATCCAGATCAACCTCGGCGGCGACACGGTGCAGCACATTGGCAACGCGGTTCGTCCGTTTCCGCGTAACGCACTGGCGTTTATCCTGCCGCACCGTGTGCATGTGATCCCGCATCCGGCGGACAGCAATTTCATGGTGATCAACTTTTCCCAGACCTTTCTGTTGCCGCATTTGCAGTGCGACCCGATGGATCTGGAGGAGGTATCGATTCTCCTGGCGCCCGAACTGTCGCCGTTTCGCTTTCAGGAGCATTTGGATTTCATTCTGGGGAATGAGGATTTCAACGAGGTCTGTGGCCTGATCGAACAGATGCGCAGGCTGGACGAGAATCGTCAGTTCGGTACGCGCGAAGTGCTCAAGGGATTGCTGCTGCAACTGGTGGGCAAGGTGTGCGTCCTGTATGCCGAACCGCTCAAGCGCCTGGCGGAAGAAAACGCAGCACAGGCCAGTCGACGGGATGCACTGAGCCGGATGTTCGAGTACTTGCGCAAGAATATTGCCGACCCCGATCTCAATCTGATCAAGGTGGCGGCGGCGACCTACCTGTCACCGACTTACCTCACGCACTGGCTGCGCAAGGAAATCGGCAAGACCTTCACCGAGCTGGTGCTGGAACGCAGAATGCACGCGGCGCGCAATTACCTGCTCAATGGAGCCCGGCCAGTGGGCGAGGTGGCGAGGCTGTGTGGTTTTGCGGATGAAGCTTATTTCTCCCGGCGCTTTCGCCAGATCCACGGCCAGCCACCTGGACAGTTCCGCCGTCGGCAACTGGACCCAGACACCCCGCAGTCACCTGTAGATGCCTGATCGGCTAATGCGACGAAACATAAACCGAGGCCGACGTCGGCGCAGGCAACGCATACGTTGCCTTCATCCACTCGATCTCCGCTTGCGGCGTTCGGCCGAAGAAGCGTTTGAACTCGCGGCTGAATTGCGAAGCGCTTTCATAGCCGACACTGAACGCCGCCGCTGACGCGGTCATGGCATGGCGCAACATCAAAAGTCGCGCCTGATGCAGGCGTGTCGACTTCAGGTATTGCATGGGCGAGGCGTCCGTCACGCTGCGAAAGTGCAGGTGAAAACTGGGCACGCTCATGCTCGCTTCGCGGGCCAGTTGCTCGACGTCCAGGCGCTCCTGATAGCTGCTGTGGATCTTGCGGATCGCCCGCGTCACCTTGCCGAAGTGTCCCTGTCGATTGAGTGCGGCGCGCATCGAACCGCCTTGTTCTCCAGTCAGGATGCGGTAATAGATTTCCCGCAACAGCGACGGCCCCAATATCTGCGCTTCGCCCGCATTGCTCATGGCTTCGAGAAAACGTAGCGTCGATGCGCGCAGGCGGTCGTCCATCGGCGAGGCGAACATGCCCTTGGGTGGCGCATCACTCGGGCCGTGAACCTCATCCACCTGCGGCATCAACTCGCTGGCCACCTGGAAATCGAGCTGCATATAGATCGCGAGCATTGGCTCGTCTTCAGAGGCGTCGGTCTCCATGGTGAAGGGGATCGGAACCGACACCACCAGGTAATGCTGGGCGTCATAGACGTAAACGTCATCGCCCAGATACCCGCGTTTCTGTCCCTGACAGAGAATCACGATGCCGGGGTCGTACAGCACCGGCGTGCGGGTCAGTGGTCGGTTCGAGCGCAGGAAGCGCACGCCCTCCAACGCACTGAGGTTATAGCCCTCGACCGGTGCCAGCGTTTCCATGAGCTGCACCATGCGCGAAGTGCTTGGGTCGGCCTGTTTCATCGGGTTCTCTCTGTGGGCCGTTCAATGGTCGGTGGAACGGGTCAGCGCTTCCCATTGATCGATCTCGCTGGCGGCACGTTTCAGCTTGTCGCGCACCAGGTTCAATGCATCGCTGCCCAGCAACAGATGCGCTGGCGGAGCAGGGCTGGCGATGATTTGCAACATCGCCTGCGCCGCTTTGCGCGGATCACCGAGTTGCTTGCCGCTTTTGTCTTCGCGGGCCTTGCGCACCGGATCGAAACTGGCGTCATAGTCGGCGATGCTGCGCGGTGTGCGCTGCATCGAGCGACCGGCCCAGTCGGTTCGAAATGAACCCGGTGCGACGGCGGTCACGAAGATATTGAACGGCGCCAGTTCCTTGCTCAGGGTATCGGAGATACCTTCGAGCGCAAACTTGCTGCCGCAGTAGTACGCGATACCCGGCATGGTGATTGTGCCGCCCATCGACGTGATATTGAGAATATGACCCGCCCGCCGCTGGCGAAAGAACGGCACAAACGCCTTGGTCACCGCGACCGCGCCGAACACATTCACGTCGAACTGGCGGCGCATGTCCTCCAGCGGCGATTCTTCTAAAATGCCTTCGTGGCCGTAGCCGGCGTTGTTGACCAGCACATCGACCGGACCGTGGGTCGCTTCGACGGTCGCCACGACGCCTTCGATGCGGTCGAAGTCCGTGACGTCCAGCAGCACGCCGTACGCATTATCGATAGAAAGAGCCTGAAAGGCTTGCAGATCGGCTTCGTTGCGCACGGTCCCGATGACGCGGTGGCCGGCAGCCAGCGCTTCTTTGGCCAGCGCGTGGCCGAAGCCGCTGCTGACGCCGGTGATGAAGAGGGTTTTGGTGGTGGTCATGACGGGCTCCAGTTAATGCGGTTTCAACTCATGGTATCCATCGAAGAAACACTCACCTATGTCGGTTTGTCTTTGATCATTGCCTATTCCTATCAACGGCGCGACAAACGGCCAATGAGCTTTTTGCGTTGCTCCAGGCATCCAGGCTGGAACAGACCGCAACCGCTGATATCCTGCGCAACAACCGCCGATGAGCCAGGACGAAATGAAGACATCAACCCGTTGGCCCGCAGACGATAACGAGTTGGCGCAATTGCGCGCGTTCAACCGCAAGCTTGCCCGGCTGCCGCGCTTTCGCATCCGCAATCGCATCACCCCACGGGCGATTCAGTTGTTGTTGCGCCTAAGCCAATTGGGCGGCGCAAGAAAGTTGCTCAAGCACGGGCTCAAGGCCGAACGAAAAGTGGTGGGTGTCGACGGCGCGTCAGTGCCGGTGCGGATTATTCGGCCAAATACAAAGGCCAAAGGCGTAGTGCTGGATTTCCATGGCGGCGGCTGGGTCATCGGCAACGCGCAGATGAACGATCCCCTCAACATCGCCATGGTGAAAGCCTGCGATGTGGCAGTGGTCTCGGTCGACTATCGGCTTGTGGTCTCGACTCCGATCGAGGGCGTCATGCAGGACTGCCTCACGGCGGCCCGCTGGCTGCTGAGCGATGACTGCCGCGAGTTTGCGAACCTGCCCGTCATCGTCGTGGGCGAGTCGGCAGGCGGCCATCTCGCCGCCGCGACCCTGTTGCAACTCAAACAGTGGCCGGACCTGCTCGAACGGGTGAGCGGGGCGCTGCTGTATTACGGCGTCTACGACCTGACCGGAACCCCCAGCGTACGCAACGCCGGGCCCGATACCTTGCTGCTGGACGGGCCGGGGATGGTTGAAGCGCTACAAATGCTCACGCCGGGGTTGAACGATGAAGAACGCCGGCAGGCGCCGTTGTCTCCGCTGTACGGTGACTTCACCGGTTTTCCGCCAGCGTTGATGTTTGCTGCGCAACTGGATCCGCTCAGGGATGACACGCTTGAGTTGGCTGAGCGTTGGGGCAGGGCGGCGGAAGTGGAGGTGCATCTGTTGCCGGAAACCGCACATGGGGTGATTCATTTTCCGCTGGGGTTGGCGGGGAAAGTGCTTGGGTATAGTCGTGCGTGGGTTGCGGGGCGGCTTGTTGAGGGGTGAGCCATCGACCCTCACTCAGCCGCCACCTTGAATTGCTCGAGAATAAGTTCAGCCAATGTCCTGACAGGCTCGGTGAAACTTCGCCGAGGCCTGTGCACCAGTCCGATATCACGATGGAAGGTGTGTTGGCCGAGATCAAGCGCCCGCACACCTGACGGCCATTGCTGATGGGTGGCCGTCTGCGGCACGAGCGCGACCCCTACGCCATTTTCCACCAGCCTGATGATGGCCTCCAGCTCATCCAGCTCAGAGACTTCACGCAAAGTGAAATGCATCTGTCGCAGGAAACGATCGACCTGCCTGCCGCCGAAGGAGGAGCGGTCATAGCGAATGAACGGCAGGCTTGAGAGCAGTTCGATCCAGTCTTCTCCCGGTACGTCCTTGGGCACGATCAGACGGTAGGGTTCAAGCGCCAGCGTGGTCCAGCGCAGATCGCTTTGAAGCGAGAAGGGCGGCCGAATGATCGCCGCCATGTCGATTTCGCCAGTATCCACCAGGTTCACCAGCTCCATGGAAAGACCGGGCACGACACGCGTTCGGCATTCCGGGCACTGCTGGTGAAACCTGGCGAGTGCGTCCGGGAGAAACGATCGCTGGACTGAGGCGATTGCGCCGACGTTGACCAGAATGCGGGTGGAAAGACCGACGGTGGTCGATCCCAGGTTGTCGTAAAGACGAAGCAGCTCCTGCGCCTGAAGCAGGACTTGCTGGCCCATCCTGTTGAGGTGGGCCGAGCGTCCTTTTCTGTCGAATATTTCAAAGCCGAGCTCGGCTTCCAGACGTTGAATCTGGGCGCTCACCGCCGCCTGGGTGAGGCCGATCCGGTTGCCGGCGGCCGCGAAAGTGCCTTCCCGGGCGACGGCAATGAGGGTCTTGAGTTCTTTGATCATTCACAAATATTAGTTGTGTTTCTGAGAAATATATATTGATTTTTTTGCTGTCAGTGTCGCCCTACGATGTGCTCACCAACCACAAAAACCGTATCGGAGTCCTGATGAGCCTTTCGCCATTCCACCTCGCCATCCCCGTGTACAACCTGGCTGCAGCCCGCACTTTTTACGGTGAGGTCTTCGGCCTGGAAGAGGGTCGTTCCAGCAACCAATGGGTCGACTTCAACTTTTACGGGCATCAACTGGTGATTCACGAACACCCGAAAACCGACTCTCAGCAAAGCGTTCACAGCAACCCGGTCGACGGGCACGACGTTCCTGTTCCTCACTTCGGCATCATCCTGGGATGGGAAGAGTGGGAAGCGCTGGCAGAGCGCCTCAAGTCTTTCGGTACCGAATTTGTGATCGAACCTTACATTCGATTCAAAGGACAGGTTGGCGAGCAAGCCACCATGTTTCTGTTCGACCCTTGCGGCAATGCCCTCGAATTCAAGGCCTTCAAGGATATGAGCCAGCTCTTCGCCAAGTAAGAAACGCAATGGCACAACGGCGTTGTGCCATTTGATCTCAAGTGAGCTGGAAGCTCATGACTCTAGCAACTGCCGATTGATGCAGTCCTTTCATTCCAACAAGAAGGCTAGACATGAAACGTATTCCCCTGGTGTGGCAAATCGTTGCCGGGCTGTTGCTTGGCGTGCTCGTTGGTTGGTACTTCAATACCCATCCGCAGTATCAGTCGTGGGTCAGCACGGAGATCCTGAAACCGCTTGGCGATATCTTCATCAAGATGATGAAGATGGTGGTCGTGCCTATCGTGTTCTGTTGCATGATCCTGGGTATCGCCGGAGGCGGGGATAACAAGTCGTTCGGCCGGATGGGCATCAAGTCGCTGGGCTATTTCTTTGCGATCACCGGCCTGGCCATCGTGATCGGCCTGTGTTTCGCGAACTTCTTCGAACCCGGTACGGGCACCGATATTTCGGGCATCGCACACGGTGCTGCCGCCATCACGATGGAGCCTACGAAGGGCGCGCTCGTGATTGTGCAAAACATCGTTCCGGATAACGTTCTGGTGGCGATGTCCGAGGCGAAGTTGCTTTCTGTGCTGTTCTTCGCGGTGTTGTTCGGTGTCGCGCTCAACGCATTGCCCAGGGAGAAAAGTGCACCTGTGGTTGCGCTGGTCCAAGGCATTTCAGATGCGATGTTCAGGATCGTCTCGATCGTCATGGCCTATGCCCCGATAGGGGTGTTCGGCATGATCGGTGCGACCGTCGCTACCTTCGGTTTTGCCTCGTTGTTGCCCCTGCTCAAGTTGATTGGTGTGGTTTATCTGGCGCTGATCGTCTTCGCATTGGTAGTGCTCGGAGGAATCAGTTACCTGATCGGCGAGAACATCTTCAAGTTGATCAGGTATTTCCGCGACGAGTTGATTCTTGCGTTCTCCAGTGCTGCCTCTGCAGCGGTCATGCCGCAGTTGATGAGCAAGCTGGAGAACTACGGCGTACCACGGCGCATTGTCAGTTTTGTGGTGCCAGTGGGGTACGCGTTCAACCTCGATGGCGCGTCGATCTTCCTCGGCGTGGCGACAATTTTCATCGCCCAGCTTTATGGAATCGATCTGTCGCTTTCTCAGGAAATCCTGCTGGTGGTGACCATGGTGCTGACTTCCAAAGGTGCTGCCGGGGTGCCTGGATTCGCCATCGTCATCCTGTCGGCCACGTTGGCGTCTGCCGGTCTCCCGCTGGAGGGCGTGGCACTGATCGCCGGTATCTTCAGGATTATCGACAGCGGCACCACCACCCTGAATGTGTTGGGCAATGCGATCGCGCCCCTGGTGATCGCCAAATGGGAGAGGGTGACTCTTGAGCCTTCGCGCACCCGCCCGGACGTACAAAAGGCCTGACGATCACAAGGAGCACTGACGGTGCTGCACGAGTAAACGCCTGCTGATGTACAGGCGATTTTTTTCATCAAGTTACTAGACGACCGGTCTGATATTGAAGGTATGCAACATGATTGATAACAGTCGCAACACGGATCTTTTTTCTCCCATGCAAATGGGCGCCCTGCAATTGGCCAACCGGATTGTCATGGCGCCCGTGACTCGCAGCCGGATGGCTGAAGACGGCGTTCCGAACGAACTGCACGCGACTTACTACGCACAGCGCGCGAGTGCCGGCCTGATCATTGCCGAAGCGACAAACATTTCGGCGCAGGGGCGTGGCTATGCCATGACGCCGGGGATCTGGTCGGACGCGCAGGTGGCGGGCTGGAGAAAAGTCACGGACGCCGTCCATGCCGCAGGTGGCAGGATTGTCAGCCAGTTGTGGCACGTGGGGCGTTTTTCCAGCGTCGAGTTACAGCCCGACGGTGCCGCTCCCGTTGCGCCCTCGGCGATCAAGGCAGAAGGCAGCACCTACACCGAGAACGGCTTTGTCGAAGTGTCGATGCCCCGAGCGCTGGAGACGTCGGAGATTCCCGGCATCATCGAGCAATACAAGCGCGCCGCTGAAAATGCCAGGCGTGCCGGTTTCGATGGGGTGGAGGTTCATTCGGCGAACAGCTATCTGCTCGACCAGTTTCTGCGTGACTCGACCAATCAGCGCACTGACCGGTACGGCGGCACCATTGAGAACCGCGCCCGACTGACGCTTGAAGTCACTGAAGCGGTGATTTCGATCTGGGGCAGTGACCGCGTCGGCATCCGTCTTTCGCCGGTCACGCCCGATGCCGGAAACACGCCTCCCGACAGCAATGTCATGGCGACTTACGGATATCTGATTCAGCAGCTCAACCGGCTCAATCTGGCCTATCTGCACTTCGTCGAAGGCGCCACCGCGACTTCGCGAACGGTTCCTGATGGCGTTGATATGGATGCATTGAGCGCGCAGTTCGAAGGCCCCTTCATCGGCAATAACAACTACGACCTCGAGATGGCACTGGAGCGCCGGGCGCAGGGCCGGATTGACGCGGTGGCGTTCGGGCGCCTGTTCATTTCCAACCCCGACCTCGTGGAGCGCCTGCGTCGGGGCACCGAACTGACCATCGCGCCACGCGAGAGCTACTACGGCGGCGGCGCCAAGGGCTACACCGACTGGCCAACGGCTGACCATTGATGTGTGCGCCCTGAACCGGATCGGCGCAGGGCGGATTGATTGAAAAAACATTCACAGCAAACAGGAGTTCATCATGAGTCATCCAACTTACGTGCAGGAATACAACGCAATCGTCGAAGTCCTCAGCCAGTACAACGAAGGTGGAGCAAAGGCTGACAGCGCCTTGATGAAGCCCGCGTTCAATGCGCAGGCGACCATGTTCGGGGTTGACGACGGCAAGCTCGTCGGCGGCGCGATCCAGAATCTGTATGACGTCATCGACAGCGCGTTCCGTCCATCTCCTGAAGCCGAAGCCGCGATCGTCCGCATCGACATCGTCGGCACGGCCGCGAGTGCCCGGGTCGATACCGACAACGTGTCGGGGTTCCGTTTCACCGACTTCTTCAACCTGCTGAAGGTAGACGGCAAGTGGACGATCGTCAGCAAGATCTACCACACCCACCCGAGCGCCTGAGCCCTCGTCTTCTGCCCCGGCAGTACCGGGGCAGCACCGTTTACGCCTGATCCATCGCCTCGGTCAGCCCCTGATCCTCACCCAGAAACCCGCCACTCTGATGCTGCCACAACCGCGCATAGGTGCCGTTTTTCGCCAGCAGTTCGGTGTGGGTGCCTTGCTCGATGATGCGCCCCTCATCCATGACAATCAGTCGATCCATCGCCGCAATCGTCGACAGTCGATGCGCAATCGCGATCACGGTTTTGCCTTGCATCATTTCATCGAGGCTTTCCTGAATGGCGACTTCGACTTCGGAATCCAGCGCGCTGGTCGCTTCGTCCAGTAGAAGGATCGGGGCGTTCTTGAGCATCACCCGGGCGATGGCGATACGTTGGCGCTGGCCACCGGAAAGCTTGATGCCGCGTTCGCCCACCAGCGTGTCATAGCCGGTGTGGCCCTGGCGGTCGCTGAGCTGGTTGATGAAGCCGGCGGCCTGAGCATTGGCCGCCGCGCGCTGGATCTGTTCGTCGGTCGCGTCCGGTCGGCCGTAGGCGATGTTGTCGCGAATCGAGCGGTGCAGCAGGGACGTGTCCTGAGTGACCATGCCGATCGCGCTGCGCAGGCTGTCCTGGGTCACCTGTGCAATGTTTTGCCCGTCGATGCGAATCTCGCCACGGTCCACATCATAGAAGCGCAGCAGCAGGTTGATCAGCGTGGATTTGCCGGCGCCGGAGCGGCCCACCAGACCGATTTTCTCGCCCGGCTGGATGCTCAGGCTCAAGCCGTCGAGCACCTGGCGTTCGCCGTTGTAGTTGAAGCTGACGTTGTCGAATTCCACGGCGCCGCCGGAAGGTACCAGCACGCCGGCGTCCGGCGCGTCCTGCACCTTGGGGCCACGGGTCAGGGTGTCCATGCCGTCCTGCACGGTGCCGATGTTTTCGAACAGCGACGTCATCTGCCACATGATCCAGTGCGACATGCCGTTGATGCGCAACGCCATGGCCGTGATCGCCGCCACCGCCCCGGTGCCGACTTCGCCCTGATGCCAAAGCCACAAGGCATAGCCGCCGGCGCCCATGATCAGCCCGACTACCAGCGCCTGATTGACGATCTCGAACTGGCTGACCAGACGCATCTGGCGGAAACCGGTCTGCTTGAAATCCTCCATTGCCGCCCGCGCAAAATGCGCTTCACGTTTGGAGTGGGAGAACAGTTTCACCGTGGTGATGTTGGTGTAGGCGTCCGAAACCCGGCCCGTCATCGATGACCGCGCATGGGCCTGTTCCTGCCCGACCTGGCCCAGGCGTGGCACGAAGTACAGCATCGCCAGCCCGAACAGTGCGACCCAGGCAATGAACGGCAGCATGAGTTTCAGGGCGAAACCGCCGGCCAGGGCGATGATCGCTATGAAGTAAACGCCGATGCCCGGTGCGATTTCGATAACGGTGAACAGCACCTCGCGCACGGCCAGTGCCGTCTGCATCACCTTGGTCGTGACCCGGCCGGAAAACTCATCGGAAAAGAATGAAAGGCTCTGCCGCAGCATCAGCCGGTGGAAATCCCAGCGCAGCCGCAGCGGCAGATTGATCGCCAACACCTGGTGCTGAACCATGGTGCGCAGCGCCACCAGCCCGACGCTGGTCAGCAGCACGAGGCCGATGCCCCACAGCACACGGCTCTCCTGGCCGTTCACATCGCCGCCGGCCTGCCAGGCCGAAAGCAGGTCAACGACCTGACCCAGAAAGGAAAACAACCAGGCTTCGTAGATCGACACACCGGCACTGAGCAGCGCCAGCGCGAGGATATAACCGCGAGCGCCACGGGTGCAGGCCCACAGGAATCGCGCCAGACCGACCGGCGGTGGCGGCGCTTCGTCGGGCGGGAAGGGGTCGAGCCGTTGTTCAAACAGGCGAAGCATTGTGGGTCTCCGAATTCATCAGTTGCGGGGATTCTGCCACTTATCGATCACATTGAGGGGCTGCAGGTTCAGCGCATGATTTTTTGAGGGAAAACCCTCATTGTTGTAATGCTGACGCCTTACTAGCATGAACTCCGACATTGACCCACTCGATGGAGAGCACCATGGCTACCACGCAGACTGACGACAAGCGCCCAACCCCCGATCCGGCCGAGGACAACGCGTTTTTCCCCTCGCCGTATTCCCTCAGCCAGTTCACTTCGCCCAAATCCGATCTCAGTGATGCCGAGTACCCCAACCGTTACAAGGGCGGGCGCTGGAAGGTTCTGATGATCGGTGCGGACGAGCGCTATCTGTTGACCGACAACGGCACGATGTTCTCCACGGGCAATCACCCGGTTGAAACGCTGCTGCCGATGTATCACCTGGACAAGGCCGGTTTCGGCTTCGATGTCGCGACGCTGTCGGGCAATCCGGTCAAGTTCGAATTCTGGGCCATGCCCTCCGAAGACGCCGAAGTGAAGGGCTTCTACGAGCAATACCGCGATCAGTTCAAGCGTCCGCTCAAGCTGTCTCAGGTGATCGAAGAAGCGCTGGGCGAGGACTCGGATTACATCGGCGTGTTCATTCCCGGCGGGCACGGCGCGCTGATCGGCCTGCCGGAAAGCGAGGACGTGAAGAAAGTCCTGCAATGGGCCGTCGCCAAGGACAAATTCGTCATCACCCTGTGCCACGGCCCGGCGGCGCTGCTGGCGGCCGGCCTCGGCGAAACAAAAGATTCATGCATCTTCAACGGTTACCGGATCTGCGCGTTTCCCGATGCGCTGGACGCTACAACCCCTGACATCGGTTACATGCCCGGCCACCTGACCTGGAAGTTCGGCGAGCAGTTGCAGGCGCTCGGTGTGGAAATCACTAACCAGGACATTTCCGGGGCCACGCTTCAGGATCGCAAACTGCTGACCGGTGACAGTCCGCTGGCGGGCAACGCACTGGGCAAACTGGCGGCGGCCGCGGTCCTGAAAGAGGTCACGTCGGGGTGAGCTCCGGACCTGCCGAGGCACTCTTGCGCGCCGCCCTCGACATCGAGGCGGCGCCCACGCTAGTGGCGATCCAGAAGGCCGTTCGCGGTTTCGCCGGGGCCTATGGTTACGATCGGTTCGTCCTGTTTTCCGCCACCTCGGCGTCGGAGGACGTGGTTGAGCGCATTTACTGGGTGGAAGGCGACTGGTTTGGTGATGGTACTGGCGTCGACGCCGAGACCTACGTTCAGCGCTGCCCCGTGACTCGCCACCTGTTGGACGCCCGCGAATCGTTCTTCTGGAGCAAGGTGCAGGAGGAGAGCGGCGAACTTTATCGGCTGGTTCGCGTGCCAAGCGGCCCGGGCGTGCATGGATTGCAGATTCCGGTCTTCGGCCCGCAGGGGCTTGAAGGCGCCATGAGCCTGGGTGGTGAGCAGATCGATGCCTCGGCGCGAGTTCGTCTGGCGTTGGGCATGCTCGCCACAGTGGCGTTTTACTCCGCACGACGCTTGCTCGAAGCGCCGCTGGACGAGGCGTCCGGCAAACTGTCGACCCGTGAGCGCGAAGTGCTGGCGTGGGTCGCCGCCGGTCGGCGGCAGGCCGACATCGCTGCCACCCTCGGTCTGTCCGGGCGCACGGTGGAAAATCACCTGCGTTCGGCTCGTCGGCATCTGGGCGTGGCCACCACCGCTCAGGCCATCAAGATTGCCATTCGCAAGGGTGAAATAAAGGGGTGAGGTTCTCACTCAGCCGGTCCCGTGCTTGAACGGTGGTGCAAAACTCCTATGATGCAAAGGGCCTGCGCCGGCTGTCTGTAACCGGCGCCGCCCCCTACGTTTTTTAGAGAGATCGATCCTCGTGGAGTCTTTTCCGGGCGCATTGCACGAATCCCTCACGACCCAATTCATTTTCGGTCCTTTCTGTGTCGTTCCAGGCAAACGACTGCTGACCCGCAACGGGGTGGCGGTCGAGATCGGCGGGCGGGCGCTGGATCTGTTGATCGCCTTGCTCGAGCAACCGGGACGCGTGCTGTCCAAGTACGACCTGATCGACAAGGTGTGGCCCGACAGCGTGGTGGCCGAAGGCAGCCTGCGCTTTCATATGACCGGGCTGCGGCGGATTCTCGGCGATGGCGAGGAACAGGCGCGGTATATCGCGACCCAGGTGGGCGTGGGCTATGCCTTCGTCGCGCCGCTGGAAAGAAAACAGACCGCTGTTCAACCGGCGCCCATCGCGCCCCGAGCCACTGATGGCGTTTGCAGTCTGCCGCCACGGGCAAAATTGATCGGCCGCGAGACCGATCTGCAACTGGTCATCGACCACATGCAGCAACCGAGGCTGTTCACCATCGTCGGCCCCGGCGGCGTCGGCAAGACCAGCCTGGCCATCGAAGTGGCGCACCGCATCGCCGCCCAGGGCTATGAACGCGTCAGCTTCGTCGATCTGGCGCAAGTGGAAGACTGCGCGCTAGTGCCGTCGGCACTGGCCCGATCGTTGGACATCCCGGTGCAGGCGGAAGACCCGATGTTCGTCCTGCTCGCGCATTTGCGTGAGCAGCGGCTGATGCTGGTGATCGACAACTGCGAACACCTGATCGACGCGGTGTCGACCCTCCTGGAACAGATCAGCGATACCGCGCCGGATGTCGGGGTTCTGGCGACCAGTCGCGAACCGCTGCGGGTACGTGGCGAATACGTGCACTGGCTCAATCCGCTGGAATTTCCCCGTGAGCCGCAACACCTTTGCGTTGAAGAATTGCTGGCATTCCCGGCCATCAAGCTGTTTGTCGAACGCGCATCGTCGAGCAATGCCGCGCTGTTGCTGGAAGCGGACGGAGGGCAAATGATTGCGGACATTTGCCAGCGGCTGGAGGGCATGGCGCTGCCGATCGAACTGGCGGCGATGCGGGTCGCCAGCCACGGATTGAAGGCCACCCACGCGCTGCTCGGCGAGCGCTTCTCCCTGGGCTGGTCGGGGCGCAGGACCGCCGTTCCCCGCCATCAGACCCTGCGCGCCATGCTCGATTGGAGTTATGACCTGCTGTCGCCGCAAGAGCGCCTGGCGCTGGAGCGGTTTTCGGTCTTCGTCGGGCCGTTCTCCCAGGAAGCTGCCGCTCAGGTGGTTGCCGAATCGCAACACGAAAGCGCCACGGCGGCCGCGATCCTCGATGATCTGGTGTGCAAGGGACTGGTCACAGTCGATCACAGCGACTCGACGGATTCGTATCGCTTGCTGGAGATGACGCGCGCCTACGCCCGGGAGAAATTGACGGCGCGGGGAGAGGCCGAGGTCAATGCGCTGGCGTTCCGGCACGCGGCGTTTTATATGGATCTGCTCGGCCATCTGGGGACTGCGCCCGACGAAATTTTCCGTCATTCGGCGCGTCTGGCCAGCCAGTTGGGCAACGTTCGCGGTGCGCTGGAATGGAGCTTCGGCCCCCACGGTGATCCGGGTCTGGCGTTGCCGCTGGCGGCCGCGAGCGCGCCGTTGTTTCTGCATTTTTCATTGCTGGTCGAGTGCCGAACCTGGTGTTCCCGGGCAGTGGAACTGCTGGAACTGGGGTACTATGGCACGCCCACCGAAATGGAACTGCAAGCCGCGCTCGGTCTGGTGCTGATGTTCACCCGGGGCAACAGTGAGGCCGCCGAAAAAGCCTTGCTCCGGGCGCAGGACATTGCAGTCGCGTTGAACGACTACGGCTCACAGCTGAGGCTGCTGGGCCGCTTGCAGATCTTCTACGAGCGCATCGGTGATTTCCCTTCGTCGCTGGCCTGGGCCGAGCAGGCAGCCGTGGTCGGCAACATCCTCAACGAGCCCGCCGCCATCGCGATTGCTTCATCGCTGACCGGCATCTCCCATCATCTGCTGGGCAACCAGCGTCTGGCCCGTCAGGAACTGGAAAGCTCGCTGCGCAACAGCTTGCCGTCCCATCCCAGCAACACGATCTACTACGGCTTCGATCACCGCAATCGCACGGGGCTGGCGCTGGCGCGTTCACTCTGGCTGCAGGGCTATCCCGATCAGGCCCGGCGTTGGGTCGAGCAGATAGAGGCTGAAGCGTCGGCACTGCAGCATCCGGTCACCTACTGCATCGCCATGGTCTGGATCTTGTGCATCTATATCTGGACCGGTGATCTGGCGAAGGCAACTGCGAGCCTCGAGCGGTTCAGCGCCATCGCCGAAACCAACGCACTCGGCCCCTACATTGCCGCCTGCCACGGGTTGCGCGCGGCGATCGCCATCCGCGCCGAGGAGCCGGGGGATGCAGTTGCCATGCTGGAGGAAAGTCTGGCGCGCTTGCGTGGCATGCGTTACGAACTGCTCACGACCTCATTCGAAATCGCACTGGCCGAAGGCCTGATGCTGGTGGGCCAACACCCAAAGGCACTGACCCTGGTTGACGGCACCATCGCTCACTGCCGGCGAAGCGGTGATGCCTTTGCACTGCCAGAGTTGCTGCGAATCAAGGCCGGTATTCTCAAGGTCATCCACACCGACGATGTTCAGGCCATGCTGGCCGTTCTTGAGGGTTCCATTGCGCTGAGCCGCGAGCAGGGCGCCTGGGCGTGGGAGTTGCGGTCTTCGATGGATCTGGCCCGGTTCTGGCTTGAACAGGGGCAACCGGATCAGGCCCGGACGTTGCTCGGTGCCTGCCGCGAGCGGGCTTCGGAAGGCTTCGACAGCCTTGATCTGCGCCGGCTGGAAAGCTTCTGGCAGAGCCTGCCGGTCACGCCGGCGTAATCAGGGCGGCCATTTTCACCAGGTCCGCCAGCGAACGGGCCTTCATCTTGCGCATCACCTTGCCGCGATGGGCCTTGACGGTGATTTCGCTGATGTTGAGGTCGGCGGCAATCAGTTTGTTGAGCCGCCCGCTGACCACTGAAGCCATGATCTCTTGCTCGCGCGGCGTCAGGGTCTTGTAGGCCTCGAGCAGTGAGCGCAGGTTCTTTTCTCCTTCCAACGCCACACGACTGCTTTGCAGCGCATCGGCCATGGCGGCGAGGATCACCTCGTCATTGAACGGTTTGGTCAGAAACTCCACCGCGCCGGCCTTCAAGGCCCGCACCGTGCGCGGAATATCGCCGTAGCCGGTGATGAAGATGATCGGCATGTTGTGGCGTTCGTCGGCAAGGGCGGTCTGCAGATCCAGGCCGCTCAGGTCGGGCAAGTTGATGTCCAGCACCAGACAACTGGGCACCAGCGTTCGGGGCGCGTCGAGAAAATCCTGGGCGGACTCGAACAGCCGTGGCTGCCATCCGGCGAAGCGGATCATCAGCTCCAGCGACTCGCGCACGGAAATGTCGTCATCGACAACGAATACGACGGGCGTGACATCACTCATCGGTAATGCTCCACGGGAAGGGGCGATTGCGTTGTTCGCGTTCAACATGTCGATTCCTTGTTCTGTTCGGCTTCACGCTCAGTCGAGGGGCAAGGCGGCGCTCAGGGCCTTGAGCAATTGGGCTTCGCTGAAGGGTTTGAACAGGCACTCCACGGCGCCACTGTTCAGCAGCTTCGCCTGTTCGCTGTCGTCGCCGTGCGCGGTGATGAAAATCACCGGAATGCGATAGTCGCGGCGCAGCAGCTCCCGTTGCAGATCCGGGCCCGACATCCCCGGCATGGCCACGTCGAGAATCAGGCAATGGGTCAAGTCCAGATAGGGCGATGCCAGAAACGCCTGCGCCGAGGCGAATGCCTGGACGGCAAAGCCGAATTCCTTGATCAGGTCCGGCAGCGATTCACGAACCGATTCGTCGTCATCGACCACCGATACGAGCAAATGCGTACCCATCAATCATTCTCCACGGTGCGATCGGCGAGGTCGCGGTTATCGGTTTGCGGCAAGTCCGTCGAATTCGGGATGGCAAAGGTAAACGTCGCACCCGGGCCGTCGTTGGCGCTGGCCCACAGCTTCCCGTCGTGGCGCTCGATGATCGAGCGACTGATGGACAGACCGACGCCCATGCCCGAGCTTTTGGTGGTGTAGAACGCGTTGAAGATGCGCTCGATGTCCTGCGGATCGACGCCGTTGCCGCTGTCTTTCACCGCCAGGTAAACGCTCTCGTCCGCCCCAAGCCCGGTGCTGACGATCAATTGTCGGGGCCGACCGTGGATCGCGCTCATGGCCTCGGCGGCATTCATGATCAGGTTGAGGATCACCTGCTGAAGCTGGACCCGGTCGCCCCTGACCAGCGGCAGGGCTTCGGCAAATTGCGGATGCAGCACCACGCCGTTGCGTTGCAGCTCGCCCAATAGCATGGCGATGACTTCCCGTGCCGCGTCATTCAGATTGACGTCTTCAATCGTGATGCTTTTCTTCGAGAACAGCGCCCGCAGACGATTGATTACATCGGCGGCGCGATTACCGTCGCGAATGGTGCGGCGCGCGGTTTCCCTGGCGCCGTCGACATTCGGCGGGTCGGCGCCGAGCATGCGCAGGCAGGTGCTGGCGTTGGTGATGATGCCGGCCAGCGGTTGATTGACCTCGTGGGCAATCGACGCCGTGACCGCGCCAAGGCTGGCGACTCTGGCCAGGTGCGTCAGTTCCGAGCGCGCCTTGCTCAAGACCTCTTCGGCGAGCCGGCGCTGGGTGATGTCCTGCAGGGCGGCGATGTACTCGAAACCGTCCGGCGCATGGGCGATCGAGTGCGCCACCAGCCGCACGTATTTCACCGTGCCGTCGGGCATCAGCAGCCGGTGTTCGTGTTCGAAATCACGCCCCTTGCGGCGCTGGCGCTTGATCATCTCCCGATGGCTGGAGATGTCGTCCGGATGCACGCGGCGATAGATCGCCTCGAAGCCGGGCGGGGTGTCCGGGTCCAGTTCAAGGATGCGGTAGACCTCGTCCGACCAGGTGATCTCGTCGGTGCTCACCCGCCAGGAAAACGTACCGGTAGCGCTCAGGCGTTGGGCCTTGGCCAGAAAGACTTCCGCCCGTTTGCGGTCTTCGATGTCAGTGTTTTCGCCGTACCAGCGCACGATCCGCCCCGTGTCATCGCGCTGGGGCACGGCGCGGATCAGGAACCAGCGGTAAATACCGTCGAAGCGTTTCAGTCGGGCCTCGTATTCACCGTCGCTGCCCGATTGCAGAATCCCTTGCCAATAGACTGCCAGGCCCGGTGCGTCGTCCGGGTGGATGGACGCCGTCCAGCCATGGCCGCAGGCCTGTTCGAGGGACATGCCGGTGTAGTCGCACCAGCGTCGATTGACGAAGCCGACGCTGCCTTCGGGCGAGGCGCTCCAGACAAAACCGGGGACGGCATCGATGATCCCGCGCAAGCGCTCTTCCGATGCGCTGACTTCAGCGAGGGCACTGGCGATCAAGGCCTTGTCCCGCCGGCGCTCGTCGATGTCGACCTGCAGCACGCACCAGCGTGTGATGGTGCCTTCGCTGTCTCTGATCGGCAGGCCGCGCACATGGAACCAGCGATAGACACCGTCGGCGCGTCGGATGCGATGTTCGACTTCATAGGGCGTGCCGGTGTCGACTGAATGCATCCAGGCGGCGATGACCGAGGGCAGGTCGTCCGGGTGCACGGTCTCGCCGGCTTGCCATTTTTTCAGTTCATGAAGCGGGGCGCCGATGTAGTCCATGATTTGCCGGTTGACCTGTTCCAGCTCACCGGAAGGCGTCATGAAGGCGACCATGGCCGGGATGCTGTCGATGATGGCTTCGCCCCCCGGCATGGGCATGATCTCGTCACTGGCGCGGTCTGGACCGTCCTCGATGACGCGCTCCTGCTCGTTCGTCATACCGATTCTCATTGTGTGCAGTCACCGTTGAACAAAGATGCGCCTTCTGCTGGCACTCGCCCATCATACTTTGGTGTCGCCTGTAGCGAATATCGGCTGCCGTCGTACACTGCGACGGGCATCACAGTGGCGCTTTTGTAAGCCACTGTATCTACGGCCCTTCGAGCCATACAAGCATGCAAATGAGCCTGTTCGCGAAACTGCGCGGATACACCACCCGCTCACTCTTGGCCCTGGTTTCAACGTCCTTCGACGTTGAGTGAAAGCAACGTGACGTCCGCGCTCCTGCCTCCCGAAAGGCAGCAGGACCGGTCGTCCCGATGACAGGGCAGAACATTATGAAAGCAGTGGTAATCGAGGCCTTTGGCGGGCCTGAAGTGTTGACGGTGCAGGACATTCAACTGGCAGAACCGGGGCCCGGACAGGTCCTGGTCAAGGTCATGGCAGCGGGCATCAATTTCATGGACACCGGTGCCCGACGCGGGCTCGGCGCTGCCTGGGAGCTACCGCTGACGCTGGGTGCAGAAGGCGCCGGCGTCGTCCTGGCCAGCGGCCCGCAGGTAACGGAGTTCGCTGTCGGTGACCGCGTGGCCTGGCATTACGTGCCGGGCAGCTACGCCAAACAGGTGATCGCCCCGGTCAGCCAGTTGGTGCCGCTGCCGGACGATATCGACTTTGCCACCGCCGCCAGCCTGATGATGCAGGGCCTGACCGCCAGCGATCTGGTGGACAAGGTGCATGCGATCCAGCCGGGTGACGTGGCCTTTGTGCACGCGGCGGCGGGAGGCGTGGGATTGATGCTGACCCAGTTGATCAAACTGCGGGGCGGCAAGGTCATTGGCCGGGTGTCCCATGCCGACAAAGTGGAGGCGGTGCTCGCGGCCGGGGCTGACTATGTAGTGATCGGGCGAGCGCAAAACATTGCCGGACAGGTCATGCGCCTGACCGACGGGCAGCGGGTGAATGTGGTGTACGACGGCACGGGCGCGGAAGGTTTCGCCGACTCGCTGGAGATGCTGGACTACTTCGGCACCCTGGCCTTGTACGGACCGTTCATGAATCCGACACCGCCGATCGATATCTTCAGCATGCCGCGCAGCATCAAGCTGACGTACCCCTCGGTCATGCACTACGTGCGCAACCGCGAAGTGCTGCTGGAAAAGTCCCGGCAACTGTTCGCGTGGGTCAGCACCGGTAAACTGAAAAGCTTTATCGGCCAGCGTTATTCGCTGGACGAAGTGCAGCAGGCTCATCGCGATATCGAGTCGCGCAACACGACGGGCAAGCTGATCATCGTCCCTTGACGCCACGCCAGATCAGCAGGGCCGCCAACACCTGACTACCGGCGAAAAAAGTGAACAGGTGTTGTGCGGTCCATCCGGCATCCAGCAGAAAACCGGCGACCAGCGGCGAAATGATCGCCCCCAGACGCCCCATCCCCAGCACCACGCCGACACCGGTCGTACGAACCGAGGTGCAGAACGCTTGAGGAGCCAGGACATACAGAGCCGCGACCGCACCATTGAGCATCAGCCCCAGCGTGACTGCCACGAGTGTCGCCAGACCGGGGACGCGAGTGGCCGGCAGCATCAATGGCAGCAGGGCGGCGTTGAGCAGCAGAAACCCCGACAACAATCGCCGGCAGCCGAAACGATTGGCCGCCAGTCCCAGCAGCAGGGCACCGAGCATCCCCCCCAACGCCAATAACACTCCGATCCGGGCGCCTTGTTGGTCGGTAAAACCATTGTGGACCAGCAGGCTCGGGGTCCAGCTCATGACGAAGTAAAAGCAGAACATCAACAGAAAGAGTGCCAGTGCCAGCGATGTGGTCTGTTGCCACTGACCGGGCGAAAGCGGTCGGCTGGGGTTGTCAGGCGACGCTGTAGCGATTGGCGTGCGGCGTTCGAGTGCCAGAAATGACGGCGACTCTCGCAGCCAAAAGACGCCGGCAAGCGCGGCTGCCAGCGTGATGCAACCTCCGGCAAGAAAGACATACCGCCAGCCCATCAAATCATTCAGTACATGCGCCAGCACTCCGCCCAGACTCGCGCCCATGGCGAAGGCGAGGGATTGCAATGCGATGGCCAGATTGCGCCGCTGCGGGCTGGCGTGTTCGAACGTCAGCACGTTCGCCCCCACCAGCACCGCCCCCGTGCCGATGCCGGTCAGCAAACGCAGGAACATCAACACGTGATGATCCGGGCTCCAGAACGACAGCAACATGCTCAGGCCGCTAAGCAGTAATCCGGCGAGCAACAACGGCCTGCGCCCGAAGCGGTCGGCCCTGGGCGCGGCCAGCAGCGAGCCGAGCGCCATTCCGACCAGACTTGCGCTCAACAACAGGCCCAGTTGCGCGCCGCTCAACGTCCACTGCGCCGAAACCCGACTGCCGGTGAAGGCCATGGCCATGACGTCGAGTCCGTCGATCACGTTGAACAGCATGCACAACCCGATCACCCACCACTGCGAGGTGGACGATGGCGTGCCGCTCAGGCGTTCGAGCGCTGTTTCCCCACGCATCCGCAATCCTTGTTCCGCTCTGTGATTCAAATGGGTCTTTTCCCCGCCGCATTCTGCCCGTTAACCGCTGCTGAATTCGAGCGCGATTTTGTGCGCCAGGCCTGCGCGTCATACCAAGGTATCGACCGACACCATCGTGTAATCGCCCCGGTGCCAGCGCAGTGGTCTGATCCGATTGGCGATGCCTTTCGAATAATGACTACAAGGAGATCCATCATGGTTGCGCTTTCGTCCGGTCTTACCTGGCGCCATTGCCTGGCGTCATCCATCAGGGGCGGCGTGCTCGGCCTCGCCGTACTCGTTGGCAGCAGTGGCGCCTGGGCCGCGGATCCGTCGCAAGCCATTCGCCCGTACACCATCCATGTTGACGAAGCGAAGTTGAGCGACCTGCGCAAACGCATCGCCGACACTCGCTGGCCGGACAAGGAAACGGTCGGCGACGTGTCCCAGGGAGTGCAACTGGCGCAGGTCCAGGCGTTGGTGAAGTATTGGGGCGACGGCTATGACTGGCGCAAGGCCGAAGCGAAGCTCAATGCCTTGCCGGAGTTCGTGACCACCATCGACGGCGTCGACATCCAGTTCATCCATGTGCGCTCGCGCAATCCCAATGCGATGCCGCTGATCCTCACCCACGGCTGGCCGGGTTCGCAGTTCGAATTCCTCAAGACCATCGGCCCGCTGACCGACCCCGTGGCCTATGGCGGCAAAGTCGAGGACTCGTTCGACGTGGTGATCCCGTCGATTCCCGGCCATGGTTTCTCCGGCAAGCCGACCGAGCTCGGCTGGGGCCCTGACCGGGTGGCGAAGGCCTGGGATGTGCTGATGAAACGTCTGGGCTACAGCCATTACGTGTCCCAGGGTGGCGATCATGGTTCTGTGATTTCCGATGCACTGGGTCGCCTGGCGCCGCCCGGTTTGCTGGGCATTCACCTGAACATGCCGGCCACCGTGCCGCCGGAACTGGTCAAGCCGATCAACAGCGGCGACCCGGCACCGGCAGGGCTGACTGCACCGGAGGTGACTGCCTTCAATTCGCTCAGCCAGTTCTTCGGTCGTAACGCCGCTTACGGCGCAATGATGGTGACCCGGCCGCAGACCATCGGTTATCTGCTGGCCGACTCGCCCGCCGGCACGGCCGCGTGGATGTACGAAAAATTCGCCGCGTGGACCGACAGCGACGGTCAGCCCGAGAAAGTCCTGAGCCGCGATGAAATGCTCGACGACATCAGCCTGTACTGGCTGACCGACAGCGGGGCGTCGTCCTCCCGTTTCTACTGGGAGAACAACAACAATAACTTCAGCGCCGCCGCGCAGAAGACCGCCGACATCAAGGTGCCGGTGGCGATCACCGTGTTCCCGCACGAAATCTACCGCGCGCCGAAAGTCTGGTCGCAGCGCGCCTATCCGTCGCTGGCCTACTTCAGCGAAGTCAGCAAGGGCGGTCACTTCGCGGCATGGGAGCAACCGCAACTGTTCAGCGAAGAACTGCGCGAAGCCTTCCGTCCACTGCGCGCGGCGGCGCAGAAAACCGCTGCTCAGGCAGCGCGCTAGCCCTTCAATCCGCAAGCCCTTCAATCCAAAGCCCGGAACCGCCGCCCGGCGGTTCACGAGGGAGACCCGGCATGACTGACTCTAACGCTGTAACCCCATCCCGGCGCGTGCTCGCCGTTTCGATCCTGGCGCTTGCGCTGGGCATCGCTTCGGCATACGCCAGCGCCGCTGAAGTGCCCGCCGGCAAGATCGACGCCATTACCGCCGGCACCAACGTTTCCTTCGGCGCGCTGAAACACGTCAAGGCTGGATTGCTGGACGTGTCCTACGCCGAAGTCGGTCCCGCCGACGGTCCGGTGGTCATCCTGCTGCACGGCTGGCCCTACGACATTCACAGCTACACCGACGTGGCGCCGGCACTGGCGCATAAAGGCTATCGGGTGCTGATCCCGTACGCGCGCGGCTATGGCGACACGCGTTTCCTGTCCGCCAAAACCGTGCGCAACGGCCAGCCGGCGGCGCTGGCCAAAGATCTGATCGACTTCATGGACGCCCTGAAGATCAAGCAGGCCGTGCTTGGCGGCTATGACTGGGGCGCGCGTACTGCCGACATCGTTGCAGCGCTCTGGCCCGAGCGGGTGAAAGCGCTGGTGGCGGTGAGCGGTTACCTGATCGGCAGCCAGGAAGCGGGCAAGACGCCGCTGCCGCCGGCGGCGGAGTTGCAGTGGTGGTATCAGTTCTACTTTGCGACCGAGCGTGGCCGTCTGGGCTACGAAAAGAACACCCATGACTTCGCCAAACTGATCTGGCAGCTGGCCTCGCCGAAGTGGACCTTCGACGACGCGACTTACGAGCGCAGCGCCGCGGCGTTGCAGAACCCGGATCACGTCGCCGTGTCGATCTTCAACTACCGCTGGCGCCTGGGGCTGATCAAAGGGGAAGCGCAATACGATCCGCTGGAGAAAAAACTCGCGGCATTTCCCTCGATCGGCGTGCCGACCATCACCCTCGAAGGCGACGCCAATGGCGCGCCGCACCCACCGGCCGAGGCCTACGCCAAACGCTTCACCGGCAAGTACGAACACCGGCTGATCAGCGGCGGCATCGGCCACAACCTGCCGCAGGAAGCGCCGCAGGCGTTCGCTCAGGCGGTGATCGATGCCGATCATCTCTGATCGCTGGCCGAAGAGGATCCGACGATGAAACTCAACCATTGGGCCGTGTTGCCAGCGGCCATTGCGCTCGCGGCACTGGCGGCCACCGGCGTCGCTTTGGGTCAGGCCGATGACGGCGAAGCGTCGCCGATCTACGGCGTGAAGCTGCCGAAAAACTATCGCCAGTGGGCGCTGATTGCCCCGGCCCAGGAAGCCGCGCCGCTGGATGAACTGCGCGCGGTGCTGGGCAATGACCGGGCCCTCAAGGCTTACCAGAGCGCATCGCTGCCGTTTCCCGACGGCACGGTGCTGGTGAAGCTGGCGTGGAAACACGTGCAGTCGCCGGAGTTCGAGCCGGCCTCGATTCCGGGGGCGGCCACCACCGTTCAGGTGATGGTCAAGGACTCGCGCAAATACGCCTCGACCGGTGGCTGGGGATTCGGCCGGTTCATCGATGGCAAACCCGCCGATGAAGCCCAGCACCAGACCTGCTTTGCCTGCCATCAGGCGCGGGTGCAGAACCACGATTTTGTCTTCACTCGATACGCTCCCTGAATCCGTCATACGAGGAACATCCAGATGAAAAAAACACTGATTGCACTGAGCATCGCTGCGGGCCTGTGCCTGGGCGCCAATGCCTTCGCCCAAACCGCCAAACCCACGGTGGTGCTGGTGCACGGCGCATTTGCCGACGCGTCGAGCTGGAACGGCGTGGCGAAAATTCTCGAGAAGGATGGCTACACGGTGATCGCCGCCGCCAATCCGCTGCGCGGCGTCAAGAGCGATGGCGCAGCGGTATCGGCATTGCTGAGCAGCATCCAGTCGCCGGTGGTGCTGGTCGGTCACTCCTATGGCGGCAACGTCATCAGTGATGCGGCCAACGATCATGCCAATGTCAAAGCGCTGGTCTACGTCAGCGCGTTTGCCCCCGAGTCCGGTGAAACCGTCGCCGGGCTGGCCGGCAAGTTTCCCGGCAGCACCCTCGGGCCAACGCTGGCGCCACCCGTTGCGCTGGCCGACGGCGGCAAGGACTTGTACATCCAGCAGAGCAAGTTCCACGATCAATTCGCCGCCGACGTCCCGGCTGCACAAGCGGCGCTGATGGCGGCTACTCAACGTCCGGTCACCGAAGCGGCGCTGAACGAGCAGGCCGGAACGCCGGCCTGGAAGCACATTCCGTCGTGGTACATCTACGGCGACAAGGACAAGAACATCCCGCCCCAGGCGATGGCGTTCATGGCCAAGCGTGCGGATGCCAAGGCGGTCGAGGTGGTAAAGGGTGGCTCTCACGTAGTGATGGTGTCGAACCCGGCACCCGTGGCCCGGCTGATTGAAAAAGCCGCGGCGGCCAACTGAAAGTCTGCGACGTGCCGAGGCGCGTCGCAGGGCTGTCACCCCCGGCTCAGGCAACGGACACCTGCGGCGATCCAGCCGGTGCCAGTCTGAGCAGGGGTGTGATGCCGAGCATCAACAGCAGTACCGCGAACAGCAAGGTGTACGCCGGGCCATAGTGTCCGGCGTATTCGCGCAGGGCACCGAACAACAGCGGCCCGAGCGCGGCGATCAGGTAACCGATGAACAACATGAACACCGTCCACAATCCGGCCTGTTCGCTGGTGCGGGCGTGATCCAGCGGCAAGGTCATGGCCACGGTGAAACCCATGCCCAGCCCGATGGCCGCGAGCACCACGTAGAGCATCGGCCAGTACGCCGGCAGGAACGCCATGCCGCCCACCCCGAGCAGGGCCAGCAACGCCGACAGCCCAAGCAAACCGCGCCGGTCGTGGGCCTTGCCCGGAATCAGGCCCGCACCCACGCTGGCCACGGCGAACACCGCGGTAAAAATGCCCAGCAGGACGCCCGGGGAAACACTCGACGTGGCCGCTTCCACCGACGCTGGCGCCATCCAGGCGAAGAGGGCGTAGACCACGAATTGCCCGGCACCGAAATTCAACGCGATC
Source organism: Pseudomonas sp. 9.2(2024) (assembly GCF_039695385.1). Lineage (NCBI taxonomy): Bacteria > Pseudomonadati > Pseudomonadota > Gammaproteobacteria > Pseudomonadales > Pseudomonadaceae > Pseudomonas > Pseudomonas sp. 9.2(2024). The sequence continues at coordinate 2,852,294 of NZ_CP155585.1, forward strand.
AGCCACGCCTGCGGATTGCCCCAAGGCAAGCGTTTGCTCGCGCTCGACGGCAATTTCACGCCGGGCGCCGGTGTCGCAAAACGGCGTGCCATCCACACCCAGCCGGCGATGGCGGTGAGGCACAGCACGCTCCAGACTCCGGCGCTGACTCGCCAGTCCTGCGCCAGCTCGGCAATCGGCGCGCTGAGCACTGCCGCCAGAGTCGCGCCAAGGCTCAGGCCGCCGGCGTAGATGCCCATGAACAGCGCTGGTCGCTGAGCAAAGTGGGTCTTGATCCAGGCGCCGGTCATCGCGCCGGCAACCGCAATGCCGATGCTGGCGAAGAACGTACTGCCGAGCAGGAAGAATGCATTCGGCGAGATCGCCCGCAATAAGGTGGAGGCACCCAACAACGTCAGGGCGACCACCACACTGCGATCGATCCCGAAGCGCCTGGCCAGGCTCGGAACCACCAGCGCGAACACGCCCATGCAGATGTCGGGAATCGAAGTCAGCAGCGCGGCCTGGGTGTAGCTCAACTGGAAGTGCTGCTGGATCAACAGCAGAATCGGCCCCACCGAAATGATCGGCGGCCGCAGGGCGATGGACAGGATCAGCAGGCCGATCACCGCCGTGACGCTCTGTTGGTGGCCGGAGAGATTGCGGGTGATTGCCATGGGAAAAGCCTCATTGATGAACAATGAGCGCAAGGCTAACAATGGGCCGGCCATGGCAAATGCCAGGATTTGTCGCCAAAGTGACAATCGCCGCTTTAACACGATCAAGGTCTGTTTTCAGGAGACGCCAGCCGATGAAACGAGAGGTGCGCAAGGTCATCGCCCAGCGTGAGTCCGCGCCGCGCAGCGAACGTTATCCCGACTATCAGGACGTGCCGCGCGTAATGACCGTGCTGGTGCGTGATCAGGCCACCGGCGAATACAACGAGCCGCACGTGCATCGGCACGGGCAGTTGCTGTATGCCTCGAACGGCGTGATGCGGGTGGCTACCGAGCGCGGGTTGTGGATCCTGCCACCGAAGCGCGCGCTGTGGATTCCGCCCGGGATGGTCCACGACCAATTGATGCTGAGCGCGGTCAAGATGCGTTCGATCTACATCGAGCCGCAAGTCTGCGCAGGGCTGGGCCATCACTGCAAAGTACTGGAGATCCCCGGACTGCTGCGCGAGTTGATTCTGGCCCTGGCCGAGCAACCGATCGAATACCCGCAGGAAGGCCGCAACGCGCACATCGTGGCGTTGATACTCAGTGAATTGCAGGGAGCCCGGACGTTGCCGATCGAAGTGCCGTGGCCGGCCGACAGGCGACTGGTCACGGTGTGCGAGGCGATTCTGCAGGATCCCGGACAAGACCATTCGATCGGCTATTGGGCAGACCGGGTCGGTGCCAGTTCGCGCACGCTGATTCGCCTGTTCGTCAATGAAACCGGCCTGAATTTCCGCCACTGGCTGCAACAGGTGCGGCTGGCGACCGCCATCGATCGGCTCGACAAGGGGCAATCCGTCGGGGTGATTGCCCGGGATCTGGGCTACGCCAGCCAGAGTGCCTTCAGTGCCATGTTCAGACGGGTGATGGGTGAATCGCCCCGTGAATTTCTCGTTCGCGATTAGCGCGTTCCGGGATTCCGATACCTTCGTATTCTGTCGTCGAAGGGAGGCGGGTGGTATCAATGACGCTGCTGTTGCAGGTGCATTGAACACCCACCCTCGTTCCGCGAGGAACCTTCGAAGAGTGAGAAATCCTGATGCTTTTATACCTATCGACCTGGTCCGAAATAGCGCAATTCCTCGAACGCAGCCGCACCATCGTCATCCCCATCGGTTCCAACGAACAGCATGGGCCGACCGGCCTGCTGGGCACCGACTGGATGTGCCCGGAAATCATCGCCCATGAAGCGCAGAAAAGCGCCGACATCCTGATTGCCCCGACCTTCAACATCGGCATGGCGCAGCATCACCTCGGGTTTCCCGGCACCATCTCGCTCCGGCCTTCGACCTTCATCGCCGCCATCGCCGACTGGACCCGCTCGCTGGCCGCCCACGGCTTTGAAAAGATCTTTTTCCTCAATGGCCACGGCGGCAACATCGCGTCAATCGAAGCGGCGTTTTCGGAGCTGTACGCCGAAGCGAGTTTCGCCCGACGCAAAGCCGGGTTTGCACTGAAGCTGTGCAACTGGTGGGATCTGGAAGGGGTGAACGAGCTGGCGCGTGAGCAGTTCCCGACCGGCCACGGCATTCACGCGACGCCTTCGGAAATCGCCGTGACCCAATGGGCCTACCCCGATTCCATCAAGTCGGCCGACTACTCGCCGCAGATCGCCAACTGGGGGCCGATCCGTGAAGCGGCGGATTTCCGCGCCCGTCACCCGGACGGCCGCATGGGCTCGGACCCGGCGCAGGCTTCGCCGGAAAAGGGTCGGCAACTGGTGGAAATGGCCGCTCGCGGTCTGGTGCAGGAGGTGCAGGCCTTCAGCCGCGAATCACTGCCTGACTGATTCGTACAAACAACAACGCCCGGATAATCCGGGCGTTGTTGTTTCGGCTCCCTGCCAGCGTCATTGCAGATCAGCCCAGTGCCTCAATGGCGTGCGCAACTCCTGCGCCATACGCCGGATCTGCCCGGGTGCAGTGGTCGATGTGTCGTTGTTTCGACTCTGCGCTGGCGCCATGGATCGAGCGTGCGGTGTTCTCGAACAAGACCTGTTGCTGGGCGGGGGACATGGTCCGGAACAGTGCACCCGGTTGCGAGAAGTAGTCGTCGTCCTCGCGGTGATTCCAGTGCCCGGCGCTGCCTTTCAGGGCCAGCGGTGGTTCGCTGAAATCCGGTTGCTCGGCCCACTGCCCGTAGCTGTTGGGTTCATAGCCGATTGTGCTGCCCGCGTTCGCATCGGTGCGCATCTGGCCGTCCCGGTGGTAGCTGTTGACCGGGCAGCGCGGGGCGTTCACCGGAATCTGGTGATGATTGACGCCGACGCGATAGCGCTGTGCATCGCCGTAGGAGAACAGGCGCGCCTGGAGCATTTTGTCCGGTGAAAAACTGATGCCCGGCACCACGTTGGCCGGGTTGAAGGCCGCCTGTTCGACGTCGGCGAAGTAGTTGTCAGGGTTGCGGTTGAGTTCGAGCACGCCGACTTCGATCAGCGGGTAATCCGCGTGAGGCCAGACCTTGGTCAGATCGAACGGGTTGATCGGGTAGGTCTCGGCGTCCAGTTCCGGCATCACTTGCACGTAAAGCTTCCATTGCGGGAAGTGGCCTTCCTCGATGGCGCTGTACAGGTCGCGCTGGGCACTTTCGCGGTCATCGCCGATCAGGGTCGCGGCTTGTTGATCGGTCAGGTTCTCGATGCCTTGTTGAGTTTTCCAGGTGAACTTCACCCAGAATCGTTCGTTCGCCGGGCTGATGAAACTGAAGGTGTGGCTGCCGAAACCGTGCATGTGGCGGTAGGTGCGCGGCAGTCCGCGGTCGCTCATGACAATCGTGACCTGGTGCAGCGCCTCCGGCAGCAAGGTCCAGAAATCCCAGTTGTTGCGGGCGCTGCGCATGTTGGTGCGCGGGTCGCGTTTGACCGCATGGTTGAGGTCGGGGAATTTCAACGGATCGCGCAGAAAGAACACCGGCGTGTTGTTGCCCACCAGATCCCAGTTGCCTTGCTCGGTGTAGAACTTGATGGCGAACCCGCGGATGTCACGCTCGGCGTCCGCCGCGCCACGCTCGCCGGCCACGGTCGAAAACCGGACGAACACATCGGTGGTCTTGCCCACGCTGGAAAACAGCCTGGCCTTGGTGAAACGGGTGATGTCGTGGGTGACGGTGAAGGTGCCGAACGCGCCCGAACCCTTGGCGTGCATGCGCCGCTCGGGTATGACTTCCCGATCGAAGTGCGCCAGTTTTTCCAGCAACCAGACGTCCTGCAACAGCATCGGGCCTCTCGGGCCTGCCGTCTGTACGTTGTTGTTATCAACCACGGGCGCGCCCGCAGCAGTCGTCAGCTTGTTCATGCGCAACTCCTGGCTTTTGTCGGTTTCCCGCCATCACATCAAAAGCCCCGGGCGCGATCTATTGCACCATGGTGTCGCCGGATAGTACGAAGGTGTGGTTGGAATGGATTGCGTTTTGCTGTCGGCAAAAGACGGATCAGGCGAGGGTGATGCTGACCTTGATGTTGTTGCGCGTGGCCTTGGAGTAGGGGCAGTTCTGGTGCGCTGCGTCGATCAGCTGGAGCGCCACTTGCGGTTCGATATCCGGCAGCGAGACCGCCAATTGGGCCTGCAGGAAGAACCCTTGCTCCCCATGAGCCAGATCGACTTGCGCATTAACCATCGCTTGTGCAGGAAAACCGATCTTGCGCGCGTTGCAGGCATGGCGCAGCGAGCCGAGGAAGCAGGCCGACCAGCACACGGCGAACAATTGCTCGGGGTTGGTTCCGGTGCCCGGCGCACCCGGTGGCGACAGCTTGAGATCCAGTCGGCCATCGTCACTGCGTCCTGTGCCCTCGCGGCCACCTGTGGTGCAGGTATGGGCGGAGTAGAGGGTTTTTTCGATATCGATCATGGGCATTCCCTGAAGAGCATTTCTCAGCGTGGAGGGCGGTTCATGTGGCCCGCGTGGGTTCATGACAATCGCGTGCAGATGCACCCGCCAGCGCGTCGGCCGTGGCCACGACTTCAGCGCCGCGATGGCCAATATTGTTGAGCAGGGTCGAGCGGGCGATCTCGATCAGCCAGGCGCGAAACGGAAAGCTCGGGTCATGGGCGGCCTGTTCCTGATAGAGCGCCCTGAAGGCCTGCTGAACGAGGCCGCCGGTGTCTTCGCGACGGATCCGCCCGGCCTGCACCTGACCTTCGTAAAAGGCGATGAGCAACGGCGTCACCGTCGCGAACAGCTGTTGCGCCTCACCCCGGCCATGCCTGACGGCGCCCGCGACCAAGGCATACAGTTCGTCGTTGCCGAGCCGGCCTGACTCGCACAGGCAAGTGTGGCGATAACCTTCAGCCATGGTCGAATCCCTCGCAAAACCATTGTTCGAATGAGCGCGGCTGCCGAAAAGATTTGCAGGTGGCCCGGCGTTCAGCGGTGAGATTCAAGCCTGCCTTCACAGCCGAATGACTACCAGTTATGCGTTGTTAGCGCTTGTTAGCGCTCGTCTGTTGCAGTGCTTGAAAGGGTGATTTTTCCGCTGGTCGATCAAGGCTCTGCGCGGTTTTTTCATGCCCTCTGCCTGGAAGAAACGGCGGGGCGGTGTAGGAGCATTTTTGACATCCCTGTCCCTTTGCCATCGTCACAATCAGGTAGGAAACGTCCGATATTTATTTCGCAAATTTCCTACATTTTGTTTGCCTCCCTAACAAAAAACGTGGTTATTATCCGCCGGCGCTTCGGGTCACAAACCCGGCGCCAGAAGATTGCCGTGCGTCTACAGACCCGGCAGTCGCAGCCGATCGGGACCACCCTGGCGCTGTCATCCCCGCGCAGGTTGTTCCTCGTCGTTGACCCTCAAATGGAAGTCGAGGTTTCAATTGGTCACGCGGTTTGCAATCGACGATGCAATGAACGGTGCGACGGATGTCGCCAATGATCCGGCCCACTTTCCAGTTGCCTGCGCCGACCGCGCGGCGGCGTTTTTCTCCAGCCTGTCTCCCCCAGAATTTCTGCGTGTGCCCGCGTTCAACGCGAGTCTGCACGCGCGCGCCGCGCCATCCTCCTGAATTCGAATGACCGTGCCGGCATCTGATGCCGGGGCCTGACTGGCGGGGCATTTCTGTCCCGGCCTGATCACAAAAATAATGTAGTCATGGACGGTAGCCTCCGATGCTCGATAACACTTCCTTGCGTGGGACGAATCCCGCGCAGCCCGACGTTTGCTCCTTGAAACCGTTCGATGCTGACCTGTGCGTGCACGGTCTGTTTGAAACGCAGGTGCTGCGCAACCCCGAGGCGATCGCCGCGCGCTGGCAGCAGGAGGCGCTCAGTTATCGTGAACTGAACACCCGCGCCAACCGGCTGGCCCATCACCTGCGCAACCTCGGGGTCGAGCCGGACGTGCGGGTCGGGCTGTGTCTGGAGCGTTCGCTGGAGATGTTGGTCGGCGTACTTGCGGTACTCAAGGCCGGCGGCGCCTATGTGCCGCTGGACCCGGCCTATCCGCAGGCGCGGCTGGCGCACATGCTGGCCGACAGCGCACCGCCGGTGGTGCTGACCCACGGCCAGGCGCGCGATGTTTTGCGGGCGGTGCTCGAACAGTCGGCGACTGCACCGACGGTGCTGGATCTGGCCGACGCCAGTGATTGGGCTTCGCTCCCGGCAGACAACCTCGATCCTCACTCAATCGGCCTGACACCCCGGCACCTGGCTTACGTGATCTACACCTCCGGCTCCACCGGCACCCCGAAAGGCGTGATGGTCGAGCATCGCGGACTGGTCGCCGTGAGCGCCGATTGGGAGCAGCTCTATGGATTGGGCGAGCCGATCAACCACCTGCAAATGGCCGGTTTTTCCTTCGACGTGTTCAGCGCCGACCTGATCCGTGCACTGGGTTTTGGCGGCACGCTGGTGCTCTGCCCACGGGACACTCTGATGGACCCGCCGGCCCTGTATCGCCTGATGCGTGACGCGCGTATCGGCTTTGCCGACTTCGTCCCGGCGCTGCTCAATCCGCTGTTGGCGTGGGTCGAAGAGAGCGGCCATGACCTGTCGTTCCTGCGCACCGTGGTCTGCGGCTCGGACATCTGGACCGCCCACAGCGCGCGGCAATTGCGCAGGCTGTGCGGTGATCGCGTGCAGATCGTCCAGGCTTATGGCGTGACCGAAGCGAGCATCGACAGCACCTGTTTCGAGTTCACCGACAGCAGCCAGATCGACGCGGTGCTGCCCATTGGCCGGGCACTGCCCAATACCCGGATTTACCTGCTCGACGTTGACGGCGCACCAGTTGCCGAGGGTGTCGCGGGTGAGTTGTACATCGGTGGCGTTGGTGTGGCGCGCGGTTATCTGAACCTTCCGCAACTGACCGCCGAACGTTTCCTCGACAGCCCGTTCGTGGCGGGCGAACGCCTTTACCGCACCGGTGACCTGGCGCGTTACCGGGCCGACGGCCAACTGGAATTTCTCGGCCGCAACGATTCCCAGGCCAAGTTGCGCGGCCTGCGTCTGGAACTGGGGGAAATCGAAACCCGGCTGGCGGACATCCCGGGCGTGCGGGAAAGCGTGGTGCTGCTGCGCCAGGACAGTCCCGGTGAACCGCGATTGGTCGCCTACTACTGCGAAAAACCAGACTCAACGCTGAGCCCGCGCTTACTGCGCGAACAACTGCAAATCAGCCTGCCGGACTACATGGTGCCGACCGCTTTCGTGCGTCTCGATGCACTGCCGCTGACCGCCAACGGCAAGGTTGACCGGCCAAATCTGCCGGCACCGGACGTCGAGGCGTTCGATCAGCAGGAATACCAGGCACCCGAAGGCTCGCTGGAAACCGCGCTCGCCGCGATTTGGGCCGACGTGCTCGGCATCGAGCGGGTGGGGCGCCAGGATCAGTTCTTCGCCCTCGGCGGTCACTCGCTGCTGGTGATGCGCGTGCTGGCGCAGGTTCGTCATGCGCTGGAGCTGGAAGTCGCGCCTTCGACCCTGTTTGCCGCGCCGGTTCTGGCGGAGTTCGCCGAACGGCTGCAAGCCAGTCAGGCTACGGCTCGCCCGGCCATCACGGCCCTTGAACGCACGGGCGCGCAAACGTTGTCGTCTGCTCAGCAGCGCCTGTGGTTTCTGGCGCAAATGGAGGGTGGCAACGCGGCGTACCACATGCCGCTTAACCTGCGTTTGCGCGGTTCGCTGGACGTGCCGGCACTCGAACGCAGCTTCAATCAGCTGGTGGCGCGCCATGCTGCGCTGCGCACCACGTTCATTGCCGTTGAAGGGGAAGGGCGACAACGGGTTTCGCCGCCGGCGCACAGCATCCGGCTGACGGTGACTGACGTGCAGGGGCACGATGCGCAAGAGCGTCTGACCCGCTTGATCGACGAGGAGGGCGCCAGACCGTTCGACCTGAGCCGCGGCCCGTTGATGCGGGTCAGCCTGCTGCGACTGGCGGCGGATGACCATCTGTTGCTGCTGACCCAGCATCACATCATCTCTGACGGCTGGTCGATGGGCGTGCTCACCCGCGAGCTGGGGCAGCTGTACGCAGCGGCGTTGCTGGATCGCGACGATCCGCTGACGCCCTTGCCGGTGCAGTACGTGGATTACGCCGTGTGGCAAAAGCAATGGCTGTCCGGCGACGTGCTGGAGCAGCAGAGCCGTTACTGGCGCGAAACCCTCAGCGGCGCGCCGGTGCTGCTGGAGTTGCCGACCGATCACAAGCGCCCGCCCGTGCAGGATTACCTCGGCGGCTTTGTTCCGTTGGTCTTCGACGCCGCTTTGACCGCACGCCTGAAAGCCCTGGGCATGCAGCAAGGCACCACGCTGTTCATGACTCTGCTGGCCGGTTTTTCACTGCTGCTGTCGCGCCTGTCGGGGCAAAGCGATGTGGTGATCGGCGTGCCATCGGCCAACCGCCCGCAGCAGGAACTGGAAGGGCTGATCGGTTTCTTCGTCAACACCCTCGCGCTGCGCATGACTCAGTCCGGGACGCCGTCGGTGGCGCAATGGCTGCAACAGGCGCGGCGAGTGGCGCTGGAGGCTCAGGAACATCAGGATCTGCCGTTCGAGCAAGTGGTGGAATTGCTCAATCCGCCGCGCAGTCTGGCCCACAGTCCGCTGTTTCAGGTGTTGTTTGCCTGGGAACAGGATCAGGATTCCGACCTGCTGCTGACCGGGCTGGACGTTACGACGGTCGAGAGCAGTCATCACGTGGCCAAGTTCGATCTGCAACTGGCGCTCAGTGAGCGTGACGGGCAGATCGTCGGCGGTCTGGAATATGCCTCGGGCTTGTTCGAGCGCGACACCGTCGAGCAGTTCGGCGAGTACCTGCGCCGGGTGCTGACGCAGATGGTCGAGGACAGCCAACAGTCGCTGGCAAGGATCCAGCTGCTGAACGCCGAGCAACTCCAGCAGATCGTTCATGACTGGAACCGTACCGCGCGAGATACCACGTCACTGCCCGGTTGCGTGGCGCGCTTCGAAACCGTCGCCCGGCAAACGCCCGACGCCGTAGCGCTGCTCGCTGACCGTGAGCAACTGAGCTACGGCGAACTGAATCGCGCCGCCAACCGCGTTGCGCATTACCTGATTGAGCAAGGCGTAGGCCCTGATCATCGCATTGGTTTGTGCCTGGAGCGCTCGCCGCAAATGGTCATCGGCCTGCTGGCGATCCTCAAGGCCGGCGCGGCGTACGTACCGTTCGACCCGGCTTATCCGAGCGAGCGGCTGGCGTTCATGTTCAGCGATGCCGCGCCGACCTTGCTGCTGACGCAATCGAGCCTGGTGTCCGGGCTGCCGGCCAACGAGGCGAAGATCTGCTGCCTGGACACCGACGCAGCGCAATGGGCGCAACACCCGACGGATGATCCGCACGTCAATGTGAGCCCGGAAAACCTCGGCTACGTGCTCTACACCTCCGGCTCCACCGGACGCCCGAAAGGCGTGGCCCACAACCGTCGTGCGCTGGACAACCTGATCGCCTGGCAGCTTGATCAAGCCACGGCACCGCAACGCGTGCTGCAATTCGCCTCGCTGAACTTCGACGTCTCGTTCCAGGAAATCTGCAGCACGCTGTGCCAGGGCGGCAGCCTGTTGCTGATGACCGAAGACAGCCGCAAGGACCTCGCCGCGCTGCGCCCGACTCTGGTGGCCGAAGGCGTGCAGCGGGCGTTCCTGCCGTTCGCCGTGTTGCAGCAACTCGCCGGCCTGACCGAGGCCGGTGCGCCGATGCCGGCCGGCGGCTGCGAAATCATCACCGCCGGTGAAGCCCTGCAAATCAATGACGAGCTGCGCGGTTTTGTTCGCGGACTCGGTGGCGCGCAACTGCACAACCAGTACGGGCCGACCGAAACCCACGTGGTCAGCCAGTTCAGCCTCGACTGCAATGAGGCCGAATCCTGGCCGGACGCGCCGCCCATTGGCCGTCCCATCGCCAACGCGCGGCTGTACGTGCTGGACGAGCATTTGAATCCGGTCCCGGTCGGCGTGGCGGGCGAGTTGTACATCGCCGGCGCCTGCCTGGCCCGAGGGTATCTGAACCGTCCGGACCTGACCGCTGAACGCTTCCTGCCGGACCCGTTCAGTGGCGAGCCGGGCGCGCGGATGTACCGCAGCGGCGACCTCGCGACATTCCTGGCCGACGGCAACGTGCAATACCTGGGACGCATCGACCAACAGGTGAAACTGCGCGGCTTCCGCATCGAACTCGGTGAGATCGACAGCCTGCTGCATCAACAACCCGGTGTGCAGGAAGCCGCCGTGTTGCTGCGTGAAGACGTGGCCGGGGACAAGCGTCTGGTGGCCTACGTGGTCGGCTCCGCGACCAGCGAATTCTTGCGCGCCGAACTGCAACGCCAGTTGCCCGAACACATGATCCCGAGTGCCTGGGTTCGCCTGTCGCAATTGCCGCTGACCCGCAACGGCAAGATCGACCGCCAGGCGCTGCCGGCACCGGAACGCAGCGCCGGCGCGACTTACGAAGCGCCGCGCAACGACATTGAACGGCAAATGGCCGAGATCTGGGCCGAAGTGCTCAAGTGCGAGCGGGTCGGCATCCACGACAACTTCTTCGACCTCGGCGGCCACTCGCTGCTGGCGACGCGGATGATCTACGCGATCAACCAGCGCATGGGCGCGCAACTGTCCCTGAGCAGCCTGTTCCAGACCCCGGTGTTGCTGGATCTGGCGGCGCAGGTGTCGCGTGAAGAGCAAAGCGTTGAACCGGCGTTCATTCAGATCGAACCGGATCGCGACAATCGACATGAACCGTTCCCTCTGACCGATATCCAGCAAGCCTACTGGTTCGGTCGCGAGGCCACGGTCAGCCTCGGTGGCGTCAGTGCCCACGGTTACGAAGAACTGCGCATTCCCGAGTTCGACGCCGAGCGTTTCGAACAAGCCTTGAACCGCATGATCCTGCGCCACGACATGCTGCGCGTGGTGTTCCTCAGCGACGGCACGCAACAGGTGCTGGCGCAGGTGCCGACCTATCGCATGCCGCGCAGCGATCTGCGCGGTTTGCCCGCCGATGTGGCGCAGCGCACGCTGGAAGCGACCCGCGAACGCCAGTCCCATCAGGTGCTGGACGCCAGTCGCTGGCCGCTGTTCGAGTTCAGCCTGTCGCTACTCGATGACGGCATCACCCATTTGCACATCAGCCTCGACGCGCTGATCGTCGACGCCGCGAGCACGCAGATTCTCGCCCGCGAACTGATGGCGTTCTACGTCGATCCGAACCTGGAACTGGCGGAACCGGGCCTGACTTTCCGCGACTATGTGCTGGCTGAACAGCAACTGCGTAATGGCCGCCGCTACGAGCAAGCGCTGGGCTATTGGCGTGAACGGGTGACCACACTGGCCCCTGCGCCGGACCTGCCGCTGGTACGCCAGCCCGAAAGCATCGCCAACCCGCACTTCACCCGCCGCGACCGCGACATGTCGGCGGCGCAGTGGACGCAGCTCAAAGCCGTGGCCAAACAGTTTGCGGTGACGCCGTCGGTGATGCTGCTTACCGCGTTCAGCGAAGTGCTGGCGCTGTGGAGCCGCACGCCGCGTTTCACCCTGAGCCTGCCGCTGTTCAACCGTATGCCGCTGCACACCGATGTCGACGAAATCATCGGCGATTTCACTTCGCTGGTGCTGCTGGAAGTCGGCATTGACGGAACACAAACCTTTACCGACAAGGCCCGCGCCGTGCAGGCGCAACTGTGGCGCGACATCGACCATTCGGTGGTCAGCGGCGTGCGGGTGCTGCGTGAATTGTCCCAGGCCCGGGGCGTGCAGCAGACGGCGATGCCGATCGTGTTCAATAGCACACTGTCGGAAGCGGCGCCGGAGTTGGCCGAGTTCAACCTCGCCGACGCGTTGAACGCCAGGCACATGCACAGCATCACCCAGACCCCGCAAGTGTGGCTCGACCACACGTTGCTGGAGCTGGAAGGACGCCTGTTGTTCAACTGGGACAGCATCGACGAACTGTTCCCGCAAGGCATGATCGAGCAGATGTTCGTCGCCTATAACACCCTGCTCGACAGCCTCTGCGAGCCGGCGGCCTGGAGCGCAAACACGCCACAACTGCTGCCGCAGGCACGCTTGCCGGCACCGGTCGACCATCAGCAAACGCTGCCATTGATGCACGAACTGTTCGAACGTCAGGCCCTTGCCACACCGGACGCACTGGCGGTGATCGGCACGCGACAGCTGACGTACGCCCAGCTTCGCTTTGAGGCCCGACAACTCGGCGCCCGATTGCAAACACAGGGCGTGCTGCCGAACCGCTTGGTGGCGGTAGTGATGGAGCGCGGCTGGGAACAAGTGGTCGCAACGCTGGCGATTCTGTATGCCGGCGGCGCTTACCTGCCGATCGAGCCGACGCAACCGGCGGAACGGCTGCGGCATATTCTGGAGCGGGCCGAGGCGAGTCTGGCCCTGACCCAACCGGCGCTGCTCGACAGGATCGAATGGCCGGCGCAGGTCACGGCCATCGCGGTCACCGATGAAGTCTCGAACGATGAACTGCCACTGCAACCGGTGCAGGTGGACGAAAGCGACCTCGCTTACGTGATCTACACCTCCGGCTCCACCGGTCAGCCGAAAGGCGTGGTGATCGACCATCGCGGCGCGGTCAACACCTTGCTCGACATCAACCGGCGCTTTGCCGTCGGCCCGAACGACCGTGTATTGGCGATCTCGTCGCTGAGCTTCGACCTGTCGGTCTATGACTTCTTCGGCACGTTGGCCGTGGGCGCGGCGGTGGTCATCCTCGACCCGCAACTGACCCTCGATCCGGCGCACTGGCTCGAATTGATCAAGCGTCATCACGTCAGCCTGTGGAACTCGGTGCCGGCGCTGCTCGGCATGCTGGTCGAATACGTGGAGGGTGAGGGCGGCGCGTTGCCTGCCAGCCTGCGGGTGGCGATGCTGTCCGGCGACTGGATTCCCCTGACCTTGCCTGAGCGGGCCTGGGCTTTGCAGCCGCAGTTGCAGTTGATCAGCCTGGGCGGTGCCACCGAAGCGTCGATCTGGTCGATCTGTTACGCGGTACAGCACGTCGACCCGGCCTGGCGCAGCATTCCCTACGGCAAGGCCCTCGATCATCAGCGCTTCTATGTGCTGGACGAAGCGCTGCAAGTGCGCCCGACCTGGGTCGCGGGGCAGCTGTACATCGGCGGCATCGGTCTGGCGAAAGGTTACTGGCGCGATGAAAAACTCAGCGCGGGCAGTTTCTTCGATCACCCAGTGACCGGCGAACGGCTTTATCGCACCGGTGACCTGGGCCGATTGCTGCCGGACGGCAACATCGAATTCCTCGGTCGCGAAGACAATCAGGTCAAGGTCCAGGGTTATCGCATCGAGCTGGGTGAGATCGAAGCCGCGCTCAATCGCCATCCCGGCGTGCAGAGCGCGGTGGTGCGGATTCTTGGCAGCACGCTGGGCGAGAAGCGTCTGGCGGGCTACGTGCTCAAGGCCGATCCGGCGTTGCAGGCCAGCGATTTCAGCGCCTACCTGAGCGACAAACTGCCGGCCTACATGATTCCGGCCACGTTCACTTTCGTCGAGGCCTGGCCGTTGTCGTCCAACGGCAAGGTCGACAAGAAACGCCTGCCGGAACCAGAGCAAATCGAAGAGCAAGGGCCGGCGCTGGAAGTCGACGGCCCGCAGGAACAGCGGCTGGTGGAAATCGTGCAGGACGTGCTCAAGCGCGAATCCATCGCCGCCAACGCCAACCTGCTGAACCTCGGCGCAACATCGATCGATATCGTCCGGATCAGCAACGCGTTGTCCGGCGCGTTGCAGTTCCGCCCGCACGTGGCACAACTGCTGGCCCAGCCGACGTTGCTGCACCTGCTCGGCATGTACCGCCAGAACCGGGCGCGTCAGGATCTGCTCGGCAACGTGCAGCAGGCGCCGGAGCCCGTGCAGGACATCATCGAGGATCCACAGCAGCGGGCGCAGTTCAAAGCCGAACAGCGTGGGCGCCGCGACTTCGCTCAAGCCTTGCCGGCAGTGGCATTGGATCTGCCGCAAGACCCGGCCTTCGCCCGACGTTTGAGCGATTACCGCTCGGTGCGTCAATACGATCTGCAACCGATCGCCACTCAGGCCTTCGCGCACGTACTGGCAGCGCTGGCCCAGGGGCAACTCGACGGCGAAGTGAAATACCAGTTCCCGTCGGCGGGTGGCCTTTACCCGATTCAGGTGTACCTCTACGTCAAGCCGGATCGCGTGCTCGGCGTGCCCGGTGGCGCGTATTACTACGATCCCCGCCAGCATCGTTTGCTGGCGCTCCAGAGCGGAGCGCTCGACCCGGACACCTACGACTATTTCGTCAACCGACCGGTGTACGAGAACGCCGCGTTCTCGCTGTTCTTCATCGCCGACATGGCCGCGATTCGCCCGCTGTATGGCGAGCGCAGCCGCGACTTCTGCCACATCGAAAGCGGGGCGATGGCCCAGTTGCTGAGCATGACCGCCGTCGAGCACGGCCTGGGCCTGTGCGGCATCGGCTCGGTCGAGGAACAGCAACTGACGACGCTGTTCGATCTGGGGCCAAGCCATGAATTGATCTACTCGATGATCGGCGGGCTGCGCACAGCCGATGAACAACACCGCGCGCCGGTCGAGGCGTTTGCCATCGAGCCTGCGACCGCCAGCCTGGACGACGAAGACATGGAGGAGTTCGAAGTATGAATGCCGATCAATTGCTGGCGTTGTTCGCTCGCCATGGCGTGGTGCTCGAAGTGGACGGTGACAGGCTGCGCTGCAAGGCGCCGCGCGGGTTTCTCACCGAAGAGCTGACCCAGGCGCTCAAGCGTCACAAACAGGAACTGATCGCCTTGCTCGGCGGGCACGATGACGCGGCGATTCCCCGCCGTGCCGGCGCGCACGCGTCCTGGCCATTGTCGTTCTCGCAGCGGCAACTGTGGTTTCTCGATCAACTGGAACCCGGCAACCCGTTCTACAACGTGCCGACGGCGGTAACACTGAAAGGGCAGTTGGATGTCGCGCAGCTGGAGCGGGCGCTGAACGAATTGGTGGCCCGGCACGAAGTCCTGCGCACGACGTTTTGCAGCGTGGACGGTGAACCGCGTCAAGTTGTTCATGCATCGATGCCGCTGTCGTTGTCGGTAACGGATCTGCGCCATTTGTCTGCCGAAGACCGCGAGCAGCACGTGCGATCCGCCGTCGAGCAGGACGCCCGGGCGCCATTCGATCTGGCGAGCGGGCCGTTGCTGCGGGCGTCGTTACTGCGCGTGGCCGACGATGAATACCTGTGGCTGTACAGCGTGCATCACATCATCGCCGACGGCTGGTCGATGGGCGTGATCCTGCACGAAGTCGCCACGTCGTACGGCGATTATCTGCGTGGCGAAACCCCGACGCTTGCGCCGCTGCCGGTGCAATACGCCGACTACGCCTGCTGGCAGCAACAGCGAGTGGGCGGCGCCGTGCTGGACGCACAGCTCGATCACTGGCGGCGCACCCTGGACGACGCGCCGCTGTTGTCGACCTTGCCCGCCGACCGGCCGCGTCCGTTGGTGCAGCGCTATGTCGGGGCCACGTTCAGTTCCTCCGTCGATGGCGGCACCTTGCGTGAACTCACGGCGCTGGCCCGGCAGACCCAAGGCACGCTGTTCAACGTACTGCTCGGTGCTTTGGCTGTGTTGTTGTGGCGCCACAGCGGTCAGCAGGATCTGTGCATCGGCACGCCGTTCGCCAACCGTAATCGTCCGGAAGTCGAGCCGCTGATCGGCCATTTCGTTAACACCTTGGTGCTGCGTCAGCGCCTGAATCCGCAGCAAACCTTCGCCGAGCTGCTGCGCGAGGTGCGGGGTCAGATGCTCGACGTCCACGCCCATCAGGACGTGCCGTTCGACCGCGTGGTGGAGGCCGTCAACCCGCAGCGCGATCCCGGTCATTCGCCGTTGTTTCAGGTGATGCTCGTGTTGCAGAACACGCCAGGTAACGCGGTGCAGATGCCTGGCCTGGAACTGGCGCCGTACGGCACCAGCAGCGCCACAGCCAAGTTCGATCTGGCGTTCGAATGGGTCGAGCGGGAAGGGCGGCTGGACTTGCTGGTGGAATACAACACCGACCTCTACGACATCGCAACCATCGAACGCCTGAGCGGGCACTACCGTCACCTGCTCGAACAGATCGCCGCCGACGCCAAGCAACCGATCAATGCCTTGCCGCTGATGAATGAGGCTGAGCGTCAGCAAGTGCTTGTGGACTTCAACCGCGCCGCGCCACTGACGCAAACGGCGCCCTGCGTGCATCAACTGGTTGAAGCGCAGGCCGCGAGCAACCCTCAGGCCTGCGCGGTGGTGTTCGAGGGTGAATCCCTGAGCTACGCCGAACTCAATGCCCTGGCCAACCGACTGGCGCGGCATTTGCGCACCTTGGGCGTCGGCCCGGATGTGCGCGTGGCGGTGTGCATCGAGCGTTCGCTGGAATTGCCGGTGGCGCTGCTGGCGGTGCTCAAGGCCGGTGGCGCCTACGTGCCGTTGGATCCGGATTATCCGCTGGGACGCCTGAGCCATATGCTCGGCGACAGCACGCCGGCGGTGCTGCTGACCCTCGGTTCGGCGCACGGAATTTTGCGTCAGGCCGTGCAAGGGTCGAACTGGGAAGTGCCAATCCTCGACCTTGAACAAGATGCCGCGAGCTGGGCGTCGTTGCCTGCCGACAATCTCGACCCACGCAATGTCGGCGTCACCCCTGACCATCTCGCCTACGTGATCTACACCTCGGGCACCACCGGTTTGCCCAAGGGCGCGATGGTCGCCCACCGTGGCTTGAGCAATCTGCTGCTGTGGTGTTTGCAGGTCTGCGGCGAAGCGGGGGCGATGCTGCACAAGATCCCGTTCGGTTTCGATGCCTCGGCGTGGGAGACCTTCTGGCCGTTGGCAACCGGCGGTCGGCTGGTGATCGCGCGGTCCGGCGGGCATTACGAACCGGCGTATCTGGCCCGCGAGGTACGCGAGCAGGAGGTCACGGCGCTGGTGTTCGTGCCGGCGATGTTGCAGCTGTTTCTGGAGGTTGACGAGGTCAGCCAGTGTACGTCGCTGACCGATGTGTTCAGCGGCGGCGGTGAACTGCCGCCAGCCCTGGCGCGGCGCTTTCAGGAGCGTCTGCCCCATGCACGGCTGCACAACGTTTACGGCCCGACCGAAACCACGGTGATCAACAGCATCTGGACCCTGGAGCCCGGTGCCGAAGTGCCGGCCCGGCAACTGCCGATCGGCCGGCCAATCTCCAACAATCGTTTTTACGTGCTTGATGACCGCGACCAGCCGGTGCCGGTTGGCGTGACCGGGCATCTGCACATTGGCGGCGTCGGCGTGGCCCGGGGTTATCTGGGGCTGGCGCAGCTCAGTGCCGAGCGCTTTATCGACAACCCATTTGTGGCAGGTGATCGGCTCTATCGCAGCGGCGATCTGGCGCGTTATCGCCCGGACGGTCAGCTGGAATTTCTCGGGCGCAATGATTTCCAGGTCAAGTTGCGTGGCGTGCGCCTGGAACTGGGCGAAATCGAGGCCCGGCTCGAAGCGTTTGCCGGTATCCGCAGCGCCGTGGTGTTTATGGTCGGCGAAGCGGCGCAGGACCAGCGGCTGGTAGCTTGTTGCGTGGTGGCAGAGCCCGTGGACGAAGCAGCGGTGCACGCCCATCTGGCGACAACCCTGCCCAGAGCCGTAATCCCCGGCAGCTATCTGTGGCTCGACGCGCTGCCTCTGACCGCCAATGGCAAGGTTGATCGCGCCGCGCTGACGGCATTGGCGGACGAGGAATTGGTCAATCGTCAGGTCAACCTGAGCAGCCCGCGCGATCACATCGAGCTGGCGCTGTACCAGATCTGGAAAAGCCTGTTGCTGGCGCCGCAGATCGGCATTCGCGACAACTTCTTCAATGTCGGCGGCACCTCCATCGCCGCGATCAAAATGGCCCATGAAATCAGCCAGCAGTTCGCGGTCGAAGTGCCGGTGCGCGTGGTGCTCAGCTACCCGACCATCGAGGCGCTGGGTGGCTGGCTGCGGGTCGGGGCGAATCCGGCGCTGGCCCAGAGCAACCTGATCGAATTCCGTCGCGGTAGCGGCCGGCACAACGTGGTGTGCATTCACCCGGCGGGCGGCACGGCGTTCTGTTACCTGTCGCTGGCCAAGGTGCTGCCGGATGAAACCGGCGTGTACGGGGTGCAATCGCCGGGGCTGAATCCGGGGGAGAGCACCGAGCCGACGGTCGAAGCGATGGCCGAGGCTTACTTGCGCCAGATCGAGCCGCTGACGCAGCAACCGCTGATCCTCACCGGGCTGTCGTTCGGTGGTCTGGTGGCCTATGAGATGGCGCGGCGGTTGACGGCGGCGGGGCATCGTCAGGTGACGGTGGTGCTGCTCGACACCCAGGGCAGCGACGACCCGGGTTTCCGCGAGCAGATCGGCACCGTCGACATGGCCGAGTTCCGCGACAAACTGGTGCGTTTCAACGGCATGTACCCCGGCATCGAAGACGCCCAGGTCGAACGCTACTTCAACATCTACAACCACAACCGGCTGGCCATGGCCGCCTATGAGTGCACGCCGCGCGCCGGCCGCGTGGTGCTGATTCAGGCGCGGGAAGATTTCAGCCGCCATCAGTTGCATGAATTGCGTGGCTTCTGGCGTCGCCGCGCAGGCCGCGGTTATCTGGCGAAACTGGTCAGCGGCGGGCACTGGGACATGCTCGAAAGCGCGGAAATCCACCGGGTCTCGCAAATCATCCGTCGGGAGCTGCAACGCTTCGACGCGCAGGAGGCGAAATGATGAGTGCGTCCAAAGACTTGCCATTGCTTGCGCGTTTTGCCGAGCAAGTGGCGCGTAATCCGCAAGCCCCGGCGGTGATCGATCAGTCGGTTACGCTGACTTACGCCGAACTGGCCAGCGCCAGCGAACGCATTGCCCGAGGGTTGCTGGCGCGCGGTGTCGAACCCGGCCAGTCGCTGGCGTTGTGCATGCCGCGTTCATGGCAATGGCTGGCGGCGATCCTTGGCGCGCTGAAAGTCGGTGCGGTGGTGGTGCCGCTGGATCGGGCCAGCCCGCGCAAACGTCGAGAGTTGATGTTGGCGGATGCGGCGTGTGTCGGCCTGATTACTCTGGACGAGGAACCGCTGTGGTCGCCTTCACTGTGGCAAACCAACGTCGAGGCCTTGCTCGATCAGCCGGACGCTCCAGCGCAAACGCTGGCCGAAGATTTCGCCGAGGTGATGTTCCTGTTCTACACCTCGGGCACCACCGGCACGCCAAAAGCCGTCGAGGTGGGCGAGCGCGGCTTGCTGCGGCTGGCGCACAGCGACGGCTATATCGAGATTCGCCCGACGGACCGGTTTGCCTGCCTGTCCAACCCGGCGTTCGATGCGTGCAGTTTCGAACTGTGGGCGCCGCTGCTCAACGGCGGTTGCTGCGTGATGATCGCCGACGATGACGTGCTGGATGCGCGTCGACTGGCCGAGGTGCTGGAGCGGACGCAGGTCGACAACCTGTTCATGACGGTGTCGCTGTTCAACACGTTGATTGCCGAGTGGCCGTCGTGTTTTTCCAGCGTGCGTCAGGTGCTGATTGGCGGTGAGCAGATCAGTGCCGCCGCTGTTCGTGGTTGGTATCGGGACAATCCTGAGAGCCGCTGCCGGATTTTTAACGTCTATGGCCCCACCGAGTGCACCACGTTTGCCTTGTGCTGGCCGATCAGCCGCGACTTTGCCGGCGACTCGGCGCCCATTGGCCGACCGTTGCCGGACACTGGCGTGTTGGTGCTGGATGAACAGCAACGGCCAGTGCCGCCGGGCGAGGTGGGCGAGCTGTATTTGAGTGGCAGCGGCGTCGCCCGTGGCTATCGCAACCGGCCCGAAGAAACCGCCCGCCAGTTCGTGCGTTTGCCCCACCTCGATAGTGGCGCGCAGGTGCATTACCGCACCGGCGATCTGGTCCGGCGCAACGCCGAAGGCTTGATCGAGTACCTGGGGCGGGTCGACCGGCAAGTGAAGATTCGCGGCTTCCGGATCGAGCCGGGTGAGGTGGAGCAACGGATGCTGGAGTATCCGGGTGTGGCGCAGGTGTACGTCTGCACCCGGCGGCAGGCGGCTGAAGATCATCAGTTGCTGGCGTTCATCGTGCCTCGCGGGGATCTGGACTATCACGCCTTCGAAAACCATCTGCGGGCACAACTGGCGCCGTATATGCGGCCGCATCAGTTGTTCCTGCTGGAGCGCCTGCCGCTGACGGCCAATGGCAAAATCGACCGTGATGGCTTGCTGGCCCAAGGGCTGAGTCCGTGGCACCCAGTCCTGGCAGCTACGGATAACGAAAGCGTTTCACCGGCGCTGGACTGGTTACTGAGCCAGGCCCGTTCGCTGCTCGGTCAACCGGCCGTGAATGCGCAGGATGACTGGTTGGCCAGCGGCGGCGATTCGCTCAAGGCCATGCGCCTGCGTTCGGCGATCCGTGTCCGCTGGCAGCGCGAGATCGCGATCGACACGTTGCTCAACGAGTCGTTCTTGTCGTTGGCCGCACAACTGACCGGTGAAACGAACCGCGAGTCGATCTACCCACCTGCGCCTCCGATCAGCAGCGCCAAACGTCTGCCGGCCACCGCAGAGCAGCGCCGTTTGTGGCTGTTGCAACAACGCTCGCCGACCTCGACCGCCTACAGCGTGCCGCTGATTCTGCATCTGGCGGCAGGTGTCGAAGTTGCGGCACTGGCCGAGGCTTTGGGGCGTCTGGTGCAGCGTCATCCGGGATTGCGCACTGCATTCGCGGCGGGTGCCGACGGACTCGATCAAGTAATCGCCGAGCAGGGCCCGACCTGTCGCACCTTCGCGGTCGGGCATTTCACCGAGGACAACTGGCAGGCCTTCGCCGAGCTGGTCTTCACCGCGCCGTTCGACCTGACCACCCCGAACCTGTTTCAGGCCTGGCTGTTGCCGTTCGCCGATGGCAGCTGCCGGTTGTTGCTGAACCTGCATCACATCATCGTCGATGGCTGGTCGGTGAACCTGCTGTTCGAGAACCTGACGCAGCTTTACACCGATGTCCTGCAAGGCGAAGACAGCCCGCCGCCAGACGCCCGATTGACGACGCTGGAGTTTGGCCAGTGGCAGCGCCAGTGGAGCGTCGATCCGCATTATCGCGACCAGCGCCGCGCCCTCGCCGAATTGCACCGCCGTCAGGAGGAACCATCGCCTGCATTGATGCCAATGCGCGAAATCAGCCCGGACGCCCGGTTGCACCGCGAACCCTTGGGCACTCTCCGTAGCGCTGCCCTTGAACGCTATTGCACCCAACAACGGCTGACCCGTTTCGAAGTGCTGTTCAGTGTCTTCGCCTGGAGCCTGTACGCCCTGACCGGGTGCGAGCGGCCACGGATCGCCAGCCCGGTGTCCAACCGGCCGCTGGCGGAGTTCGAAGACACCGTCGGCATGTTTGCCAACACCGTGCTGATCCCCACCGCCGTTGAAAACCCATTGCCCCTGAGTGAGCAGTTGCGCAAGCAGACCGCCACTGTGCGCGAAGTGCTGGCGTTGCAGGACGTGGCGCTGGCGGATCTGGTGGAAGACCTGCGGCTGTCGTCGAGCCCCTTGCTGTTCGATTTCATGTTCGTGCTGGAAAACACCGATTACGCCGCGTTGGCCGACTCGAACCTGCGCGCCACGCTGGCATTCAACCAGCAATTGCACGCCAAGTGCCCGCTGACGTTGTTGATGGTGGGCAGCGGTTCGCAACTGGAATGCTGGTGGGAATATCAGTGCAGCTATTTCGATGCCGAACAGATGCGGGCGGTGAACGCATTGTTCCGCCGTGGTCTGGATTTGTTGCTGGAAACACCGGCGGCCAATCTCAACGATTTGCTCAGTCCGTATCGACGCAACCTGCCACCGGCCAGCGAGGGCCCGCAGATTGCGCTGCCGTTCAACACATTGGCGGACGGATTCGAGCATCAAGTGCATTGCACGCCGGAGGCGATTGCGCTGGTTCAGGGGCAGCACCGTCTCACCTACAGCGAGCTGAATGCGCTGGCTGATGCTCTGGCGGCCACCCTGATCGGGCGCCATCCGTTGCCGGCCGGGAACGCGCCGTTGCATGTCGTGCTGTTTCTCGATGCCTCGGTGGAGCACATCGTCGCCTTGCTGGCGCTGGCCAAACTCAACCTGACCGCCGTGCCGCTGGATCCTGCTTATCCGGTGGCGATCCAGCGTCAGGTGCTGGAGCAGGCGCAACCGCACTGTGTGCTGTTCAGCGACACGACGGCGGCCGCACTCGACGACCTGAACGCCGGGCGATTCGCCACGCATCGGATCGATCTTCACGCCGATGCCGAAGCGTTCGAGCGTCCGCGCCACGCCGGCGAGCGGCCGCTGTACACGCTGTTCACCTCCGGATCCACCGGCACGCCCAAAGGTGTGCAAGTGTCCGAGCGCACCCTGTGCAACCTGCTGCAATGGCAGCGCACCGAAGGGCAGTTGCCGGCGAAAGCGGTGACCCTGCAGTTCTCGATGCTGTCGTTCGATGTGTCGTTCCAGGAGATTTTCAGCACCCTGTGCGGCGGCGGTTGTTATCACCTGATCACTCCGCGCTGGCGTCAGGATGCCGAGGCGTTGCTGGATTACATGGTCGAGGCGCGGATCGAGCGCCTGTTCCTGCCATACGTGGCCTTGCAGCATCTGGCGCAAACCGCCTTGAACCGGGGCATTTACCCGTCGGCGTTGCGTGAAGTGATCACGGCCGGCGAGCAACTGCTCTGCACCGACGCGCTGCGCAACTGGTTCGGCGGCATGCCGCACGCCTCGCTGTTCAACCACTACGGCCCGACCGAAACCCACGTGGTCAGCGCCTTGCGCCTGCCGTCCGTGGCGCGGGACTGGCCATTGCGCGCGCCGATCGGCCATGCCGTCGGCAATGCCCGGTTGCTGCTGGTGGATGAGCACGACCGCCCGGTGCCGATCGGCAGTCGTGGTTATCTGTTGGTAGCCGGGCCGATGGTTGCCCGCTGCTATCTGGCAGATTCTGCGCTGAACGCCGCGCGGTTTGTCGAGCTGGCAGACGGCTGTTTGTACTATCGCACCGGCGATCTGGCGTGGGCCGATGCCCAGGGCTGCCTGCTTTACCTGGGACGTGACGATCAACAGATCAAACTCAGCGGCCATCGTCTGGAACTGGGGCAGATCGAGGCGGCGCTGATGCAGGTGCCGGAAGTGGTCAACGCGGTGGTGGCGGTGCAGGCCGATCCACCACGGCTGATCGCCTGGTTGCAACTCGATGGCCAACCTGCGACCTCGCAACAATTGGATCGTCAGGTCGCGCAGCGGCTGCCGGCCCATGTGCGAATCGATGAATACCGACGGATCGACCGCTGGCCACGCACCCCCAGCGGCAAGATCGATCGCAAGGCCTTGCCGAATGTGGGCGAGGCGTTGGAACGGCGCAGCACGCCAGCACCGGTTGTTCAATTGACCGCACTGGAACGGCAACTGAGCGAGTTGTTCCAGGCCGTGATCGGCCGGGACATCGAGCCGGAGCAGACCTTCTTCGAGGCCGGCGCCACCAGCCTCGGCCTGATGCGATTGCATGGCCGTTACGCCGAAGAGCTGTCGCACAAGGTGACGATGGCCGATCTGTTCGAGCACGTCACGGTGCGGCGGCTGGCAGCGCATCTGTCGACCGCGCCGGTGGACGTGGCGGAGCGTGTACGGCAGACCGATGAGGGTCATCAGCCGATGGCGATCATCGGCATGTCGGTCAATGTGGCCGGGGCGCAGAACCTTTCCGAGTTCTGGGCCATGGTGCAAGGCAATGGGTTGGGCATCGAGCACTTTGTCGCCGAAGAGGGCCTGGTCGGCGCCCGCAGTCAACTGGCCGGCATGCTCGATTTCGATCCCGAGTACTTCGGGATCAGCCGCCAGGAAGCGCGGCTGATGGACCCGCAACAGCGGCATTTGCTGATGGCGTGCGTGCAGGCCCTGCAACACGCGGCCATCGTCCCTTCGACCGGCGGCCCGCGCATCGGCCTGATCGCCAGTTGCGGCGAAACCACCTACTTTCAGCAGATGCTACGCGAAACCGCCGAAGACGATCTGCCGGATGGTTTTCAACTGGCGCTGCATCACGACAAGGATTTTCTGGCGACCAAAGCCGCGTATCACCTGGACCTCAACGGCCCGGCCCTCAGCGTGCAGGCCGCTTGCGGCAGTTCGCTGATCGCCGTGCACCTGGCCAGTTCGATGCTGCGTCAGGGCGACAGTGACGTGATGCTCGCGGCCGGAGTGCTGATCGACCCGACCCTGACCGAGGGCTACCGGCATCGCTCGCAGCACATCTTTTCCGCCGACGGTCTGTGCCGTCCGTTCAGCGACGATGCCAGCGGCACCCTCGGCGCCAGTGGTTACGGCGTGGTGGTGCTCAAACCGTTGGCCAAGGCGCGGGCCGATGGTGACCGGATCTATGCGTTGGTCGAGGGCTCGGCGTTGAACAACGATGGCCGGGCCAAGATGAGTTACACCGCACCGTCGGTGGCCGGGCAGAGCGCGGTCATCCGCGATGCCCTGAGTCGGGCCGGGTTGACCGGTGCCGACATCGGCTACATCGAGGCCCATGGCACCGGCACCTTGCTCGGCGATCCGATCGAGGTTGCGGCGTTGACCAAGGCTTTCGGCGATGCGCCGGTCGGTCATTGCGCGCTGGCTTCGGTGAAAAGCCAGATCGGTCATTTGGGCGCGGCGGCGGGGGTGGTCGGGCTGATTCGCGCCAGCCTTGCGGTGTTCCATGGCGTGCTGCCGCCGAACCTCGGTTTTGGCCGGATCAACCCGCAGATCGATCTGGAACATTCACCGTTCTACGTGCCGACCACGTCCCGGCCATGGCCGCAAGGGCGTCGGCGACTGGCCGGTGTCAGCAGTTTCGGGATTGGCGGGACCAATGCGCATGTCATCGTCGGTGCTGCGCCCACGGCGCAGGAAAGTGTCGAGGAAACGTTGCCGCTGCTGATGATTTCGGCTCACAGCCGGGCGGAGTTGCTGCGCGATATCGCGGTGATTCGCGAATATCTGCATGCGAACCCGGAACAGCAGACTGCGTTGCTGCGGCACTTGCAGTCAGGTCGCCGGCAGTTGCGCTGGCGCTTCGCAATGGTTTGTGGGACGGGTGAGGCCATTCCATTGCAGCCGACAGCGATCAAGGAAGTCACGGTCTCAAGCGCGCAGGTGATCGCCCGAGATCAATCGCCGCAGGAACTGCTGGACGCTTGGTACGAAGGCGCGAATATCCAGTGGTCGCAGCGCTCGGCACCGCCGCCCTGGGATTTGCCGCCGTCGTCGTTCGATCTTCAGCCGTATCGTTTCCAGACGCCTGTAGCTGCTGAACCTGAAGCGCCAGCCCTTGCGCGGCAACCGCTGGCGGACTGGTTCCACCAGCGGCAGTGGGTGCGCACCCGACGCCTGAGCGCGACAGCGACGGCCGGATCCCGTGAGGTGCTGATTCTGTGCAGCCATGAGGCGCCGGAATCGACCTTGCTGGCGAGCCTGAACACTGTCTATCGACGCGTGATTCAAGTGCGCGCGGGCAATGGCTTCAAGCGCCTGAGCTCGGACCGTTTCGAGCTTGATCCGCTGGACACCGAAGCCCTGCACCGTTTGCTCACCGAGGTTGCAGAGCCTGAACTCGGCGAACTCGACTGGCTGCATGCCTTGCCGCTGGCGGTGTCGGGCGCGGTCAACGAGCAATCGCTGGATCTGGCGCAGTGGGCTTGCCTGGACACGGTCAGTGCGCTGATGCAGGCCTGGGGGCAAACCCCGCGCACGACACGTCTGCGCTTGTGGTTGATGTCATGGCAGGCGTGTCCGGTGGACGGCGAGGTTCAGCGTCCCGAATTGGCAGCGCTGGCCGGCATCACCGAAGTGGTGCCGCAGGAATACCCGGTGCGTTGCCACTGGCTGGACTGGCCGTCGCCACGTCTCGAAGCGCAGGCCGGCGAGTTGGCAGCGTTGCTTGCCGATCCGGTTTCGTTGCCTCGGCGAATGGCGGTGCGCGACGGTTACCTCTGGCAGCCACGCTTGATGCCTCAGCCATTGACCGGCCCGGCAACGACGTCACTTTTACCGGAAGATGGAACATTCCTCGTGCTGGGCGGCAGCGGCGGCATCGGTCGGACCTTGTGCGAACACCTGCTACGGGCACCCGCGCGCCGTGTGGTGCTGATCTCGCGCCAAGGGCAATTGCCTGAGTCGCTGGCGGCGTACGCTTCGCGGATCGACTGCATCAAAGCGGACATCGCCGACCTGCCACGCTGGCCGCAGATCCTCGATCAACTGGCCGTTCGCTACGGTCGCCTGAGCGGGGTGATTCATGCGGCAGGCGTCGGTGCGGGTAGCCTGATTCGCCACCGTGATGCCCGGGAAATGGCCGAGGCCATGGCCGCCAAGACTCGCGGCATGCTGGCGGTCGAGGCGTTGATCGAGCACCTGAAGCCGGGTTTTGTCCTGTACTGCTCGTCGATGTCGGCGCTGTTCGGCGGCGCTGGGCATCTGGATTACGCGGCGGCCAGCGGGGTGCTCGACGGCTTCACTCACTATCGCTCGAACCCGGCCGACGCTTGCCTGCGTCTGGGGATCAACTGGGACATCTGGCGCGACATCGGCATGGCCACCACCAGCAACGGTGGAGACGCCGCGCATCTGGAGCATCTGACGGTCGGTTTGTCGGCCGAAGAAGGCTGTCGGGTGTTCGATCTGGCGATGGCGACGCAGTTGCCGCAGCTGCTGATCTCCACCACCGGCATCGACACGGCGCGGCGGTTTTATCCGGTTCGTCACGGTGCTGTGGCCACCCCGGTCGAGGCGCCGAAGGGCGTGGATCTGTCGGTGCGCTTGCGTGAGTGCCTGTGCAAGTGGCTCGGTGTGGCCGAGCTGGAAGATGACGATTCGCTGTACGACCTGGGCGCTGATTCGCTGACGCTGCTCGACCTGATCGACGAACTGCAAGCGGCCACCGGTGAGGTGTTCCAGCTGTCGCAATTCAGCCACAAGGTCAGCCTGAGCGAGGTGCTGGGGCTGGTCTCGACCGCTACGGTTGAAGAGGCTCCCGGCGTAACACTGCAGGGCTGGCACGACGCAGTGCGGATCGATCAATGGCATGCCGGTGCCGGCCGCGACTGGCTGTACCTGATCCACCCGGTGGGCGGCGATGTTCAGGCTTATCGGGAACTGGTGTCGGCGCTGCCGGCGGAACTGGGCGTGTGCGTGATCGCCGACCCGGCGCTGCGCCTGCCGCAGTTGCCGAACATCAGCGTGGAGGAGCGTGCACGCTGGTATCTGGAGGCGATCAAAATCCACCTTCCGCACGGCTGCACTTGGCGTCTTGCAGGCTGGTCGTTTGGTGCATGGGTGGCGCAGGCGCTGTGTCATCAGGCCCGGGCTGACGGGTTCAGGCAGCCGTTGTTGTACCTGATCGACCCACCCGCGCCCGATGCCGGTGTGGAACTGGCCGGCATCGACGAGCAGACCATCGAGCAGGTGTTCCAGCGCGAATTTGCCCAGCGCTGGCCGGCGGTCGAAGGGCAGGGCATGGTCGAGGAACGTCAGGCCTATCTGCAACGGTTGACGGTGTGCTGCCGCAACAACATGACCAGCATGATCGACTTCCAGCCACCGGCGCTGGCGACCACGGCGGTGCGGCTGTTCATCGCCGGGCACGCCAATCCTTACGGGCTGGGTAACGACTGGAACCCGGACGACCTGCAACGCAACTGGCAGGCCTTGCTGCCGCAGTTGCGCAGCTGGCAAACCCTGGACACTGATCATTACGGCATCGTGGCGGGCCGCTGGGCGCGGTTGCTGGCCGAGGTGATCGGTACGGATGAGCCGGCGCCATGAATGAACCGATCTCGATGCCGCGATGGCTACTGAATTTAGTGCAAGTACTGTGCGAGACCGGACAGGCCGACGACCTGCGCAAGCGGATAGACAATGGCGAGGGTGCCGTGCCGTTGCGGCTGTTTCATTTCTGGCAGGCCGACGTGGTCATGCCGATGCTCGGCGAAGCCGTGCCGGAACATCAGCAGGCGCTGCTCGCGTTGCAAAGCCTGCATCAGCGGGCGGCGCTCGGCGTGATCGGGCGTCAGGGCGAATGGCGAGCCACGCTCAAACCGGTGTTGCTGGCGCTGTATCGCAAGGCCTACGCCTACGACGCTGCTTACGCCAAGGCCCACGCCAGTGCGCTGACCTACGGCCTCGCGCCGGCCAACAGCGCCATGATTGCCGAGCACTTCGGCGATGCCGAGGCGTTCGCCGAGTACTACGCGCAACTGAATACCGAGGCCGCCGCCACCGCGTTTGCCCACGCGCATGCCAGCGCCAACGCCGAAGTGTCGGCCCGGGCCTTCGCGGACGACGACGCAGACACCTGCGCGCAGATTTGCGCGGCATCCGTACGGGTTTACGTCGGGGCCTGCACGCAGAACGACGAACAGCGACATGCCGTATTCAACCATCTCGCCACCGGGCTCGAGCGAAGTCTGGCCACACTGCAATCCCGTTCAACAGGAGAACGACATGAATGACGCACAACTGCAATTCGATGTGGTGATCAACGCTCAGGGCCAGTATTCCCTGTGGCCGGCGGGCAAGCCGATGGCCAGCGGCTGG
The DNA here is from genome assembly GCF_039695385.1 of Pseudomonas sp. 9.2(2024). NCBI lineage: Bacteria > Pseudomonadati > Pseudomonadota > Gammaproteobacteria > Pseudomonadales > Pseudomonadaceae > Pseudomonas > Pseudomonas sp. 9.2(2024). The sequence goes on from NZ_CP155585.1 coordinate 2,881,079, forward strand.
AGCGAGGCGGGGATGCGCGGCGAACGCCAGGTCTGTCTGGATTACATCAACGAGCACTGGATCGACATGCGCCCGCGTTCGCTGCGCGAGCAGTCATCGGTGTCGTTCCAATAAAAAAGGTGAGGGAACATGGATCAGTTGGCACTCAAGGCGATCGAGCGCATCGCCGCAGAACGGCGCGCGCCGTATCAGCACATCACGGTCGAGCGGATCACGCCGATCATCGGCGCCGAGATCGGCGGCGTCGATCTTTCACAACCGCTGAGCGACGAGCAGCTCGCGGAAATCCGCCGGGCCTTTCTGGAGAACCACGTGGTGGTGTTCCGCGATCAGCACCTGACGGTGGACGAGCACAAGGCGTTTGGCCGGTTGTTCGGTGAGTTGCGGGCGCTGCCGGTGGAAGACATCGACGGCGATGACCCGGAGCTGGTGGTGGTCCGCGCCAATGCGCAATCGCGCTACGTGGCCGGCGAAACCTGGCATACCGACGGCACCGCCGACCTGGCGCCGTCCATGGGTTCGATGCTGTACGTCAAGGAAACCCCGGCCATCGGCACGGGCGGCGATACGCTGTTCGCCAACATGCACCTGGCGCTGGAAATGCTGTCGCCGACGATGCAGCAGTTTCTCGGCGAATTGACGGCGATCCATGACGGTGCGATTCCGTGGAAGGGCTATGAAGCACCGGCCAACCTGCCGAAAACCGAGCACCCGGTGGTGGTTCGCCACCCGGAAACCGGGCGCAAAACGCTGTTCGTCAATTCCGGGTTTACGTCGCACATCGTCCAGTTATCCGGCGGGGAAAGCCAGGTGCTGTTGAACATGCTGTTCGATCTGGTGGCTCGCGAACCAGTTCTGAGTTGTCGCGTGCGCTGGGCGCCGAATACCTTGGTGTTCTGGGACAACCGTTGCACCCAGCACCATGCGGTCTGGGATTATTTTCCGCACTCGCGGTATGGCGAGCGGGTGACGATTCTGGGGACGCAGCCGAAAGCTTGAATCTAAAAAAACGGCGGGAGCGGCGGTGCCGTTCCCACCGGTCATTCACAGGCCTTGTTTGAGCAGTTGCTCGACGATCAACTCGCCGAACGCCAGATTCCCGTGCAGCGGGTCATCCACTTCGCAGTACGCCGAACGCTGAAAGCCCTGCTCATCATTCGCTGCCGCGCGCACGTCGATCAGCTCGATGCCAAGTCCTTGCAGACGCTCGATCAGCAGCGCCTGCGCGGCCATGAACACTCGTGAGTCGGACAACTCCGGAACCCGCTGCGGCGGCAATACGGCGAACACCTTGAGGTTCATCGCCCGGGCCTGTTCATAGAACGCCAGCGCAGGCCGGGACAGGGTGTCGACAATGGATTCGAACAGCGGCCCGGCGAGAAAACCTTCATCGAACTCGGCGTCCGGCGTCTGGTAGCACGTCCAGTTCGGCGCGGTGGCGAGGTAGTGCAGGCTCAGGCCGATGGTGCTGACCAGCGGCACGCCGATCTCCGCCAGTTGCGGCATTTCGAACGGCTCAAGGGCCTGGCGATACAGGCGCTCCATCTCGGCCTCCCGAAACACCACGTCATGGCGGGTCAGGCTGAAAAAGTCGACCGCAAAATCCCGGCCGGTGCCCAGCGGCCCACCGCTGAACGGCAACCCGCGGGCCTGCGCCGCCTTGCCGATGACCCCAGCATGGGAGTCGCCCAGCAGCAGAAACCTAGGCGTAGTAATCGAGCACGGCGTCTTCACAGACAAGCTCCTCGCTGGACACGCAGGTGGAAGGAACGCTGGCCGGCTTCTGCACCGGTTGAACCGCGTCGAGCCCGGCGAAAAACTGCTGCATGACGAACGCCACGCCTTCGGGCGTGACTTCCCGCTGGTTGGGCTGATAGAACGCGCCCTTGAACGGCGTACCGGTGATGATTTCGTAGGAAGGGAAATAGTCGACGTCGTGCAGGTCTTCACACAGCTGCCCGGCGACGGCGCGCAGGACCGATTTGGAATAGGTGGTGGCGCTCAGCACATGCTCGCCCGTGGCGGTCGCCGTCAGGGGCACTGGTGACACGGTGAGCAGCAGGCGCAGTTGCGGGTTGATCGAACGCATCAACTCCAGCGCCCGGACCATGTCGCCATAGGTGTCCATGAAGCCGAAATTGCAGAACTTGTGAAGCTGCGGATCGAAGGTGCCACCCACGGTGCCGGGGCACACGGGATACACCAGCCCGGTCTGGCGGTTCTGCCAGGCTTCGGTCAGGCCAAGGGTAAACACGAAGACCTTGGCCCGGCGCAGGGCGGTGCGGATGGCGTCGAGTGTGGCTTCGCGGGATGCGAACAGCGCGTCCTCGCTGGCAAAACCGTCGGGCTCCACGGCGGGGCGGAACGGGTCGAAGAAACGCCCGTCATGGGCCCAGGTTTCGTCGGGGGGCAGGCTCACGCCCAAAGCCCATTCGAGCCATTGGCACAGCATCGCCGGGGTGTACAGGTTGCCGGTGCGGAACGAGAACACCCCGTAGTTGTGGGATTTCCAGTCGGCTGCGGGCAATTCGGCCGGGGCCGGTTCCGCATCCAGCCAGTTCATGCCGCGCTCCACCAGCGCACGACCGATGTGCTGGGCGAAACACGAGCCGGCGGTGACGATGGCGTCCTTGTTGCCGATCTCGAACTGCGGCGTCCACAGTTGATCGATGGTCAGCGCGGGCTTGTCAGCCACGGCGGTGCGCCAGAAAGCGCGGGGTGGCAGGCATTGATAAGGATTCACGACGAGGGCCTCCTTGGCGGTCGCTGATAAAACGGGGTCAGCTGATTTGATAGCGGTAGATCAGGTCGTCAAACCACCGATCTCCAATCTGATAGGCCTGTGGCACGCGGCGCTCGAATACAAAACCGCATTTCTCCAACACCTTGCAGGAGGCGATATTACCGTCGGTCACGGTCGACTCCAACGAGTCCAGGCCGATGACGGCGGCATAGTCGATGATCGCCTGCCGCGACTCGGTGCCAAAGCCTTTGCCCTGATGCTCGGGCAACAGCAGGCAACCCACCTCGGCATGCCCCGGCGACAGAATGCGGAATCCGGTCACGCCCAGTTCCTGCCCGCTGGCCCTGTCGGTCACCACCAGACACAACCAGTGATCCGACTGCGGCCCCCAGGCCGGAAGCCGATGCTCGAAGCCTTTGCGCACCTGGTCCTCGGCGATTTCACCGAACACGTACTGCATGGTTTGCGGCTCGGAGTGCAGCCTGAGGAACAGCGGCCAGTCGGATTCGACCATCGTGCGCAGGTCAAGGCGTTGCGTGGCGAGTTCGAGCATCCGCTGCTCCTTGCAAGGGTGGAAAGGGAAGACGGTTTTTTACTGGGTGTGGGGCGAAAGATCAATGCTTTGATCGGGCATGTTTTGCAACGCCGACCTTGATCGCGCCCCGTAGCGGTACTCTCCGGCAGCCACGCTGCCGGAGGTGGATTGGCGTAAGGATCGGTTACGGCTTGACCGGTTTGACCAGGTCGGTCTCGCTGCTGTCGAGCACGAACACCGCCAGCAGACGGGACGGCTCAGTGGTGCTGGCATTGGCGCTCACCGCGTGGAAGTCACCCGGTTGCTCGACGAAGTTTTCCCCGGCCTTGTAGACCTTCTCCGGCGCGTCACCGACCTTGCTGCGCACGGCGCCCTCAAGCACCGTGGCGTAGATGAACGCGGACTTCGGATGAAAGTGCGCCGGCGAAGATCCACCGGGCGCGTATTCCACCAGCACGCCCCGCATGGATTTGCCCGGAACGTTGGGCAGGGCGCGGTCGAACACCACGGTGACCTTGCCCGCCTGCGGTTCGGCGGCCGAGGCAGATGATATCGACAGGGCCGCAAACGTGGCGGCCAGCAGGATTCGGCTGAACATGGCGATACTCCTTCAATTGAGTGGGGTGTTTCAGCGCTGGGTCGATTTCGCCAGCCAGTCTTCAAAGCGGGTTGGGCCCAGGCGCGGGTTGCTGCTGCCGGGGGTGAGCGACTGGTCGTCGAGCTCGCCGCCAAAGTAGCGGGCGTGGACGTCCGGGATCACTTTGCGGGTGTCGTGAGTGGCGCGGAAAAAGCGCCGCACCAGCTCGTCGAGGGGCATGGCTTCGGGGCCGGCGATTTCCTGCGTGCCGTTGATCGGCGCTGCCAAGGCAACGTCGGTGAGGGCAGCGGCGACATCGTCGGAGGCCATGGGCTGGATCAGTGCCGGCGACAGGCGCACTTCCTCGCCGACGGTGGCGGATTGGGCGATGCCGCCGACAAATTCGAAGAATTGCGTGGCCCGCACTAGGGTGTACGGAATGCTCGACGCCTTGATCAGGTTCTCCTGCGCGACCTTGGCGCGGAAGTAGCCGTTGGCAGGCGAGCGCTCACTGGCGACGATCGACAGCGCCACGTGATGGCGAACCCCAGCGGCGGCTTCGGCGGCGAGGAGGTTGCGAGTGGAGGTCTCGAAGAAGTCGAGTACAGCCTGGTCTTCCCACGAAGGGGCGTTGGAAACGTCGACCACCACCTGGGCGCCGTCCATCGCTTCGGCCAGGCCTTCGCGGGTGATGCTGTTGACGCCGGTGTTAGGGGAGGCGGCGAGTGCATCGTGGCCGCGTTCGCGCAGATTGTTCACAAGTTTCGATCCGATGAGGCCGGTGCCTCCGATAACGACGATCTTCATGGCAACTCTCCACTTGCCGACGGCAACCATTGCTGTCGATGTGGGTTGAGCATGCTTGCGGCGCTCGGGCAAATCCTTGTGGTGACCTTGGATTTGTCTTGGTTTTTTGTCCAGACAGGCCAATCCGTCGGCAGATGCGTAGACCAGTGTGCAGACCGGTGCGGCGGCCCGAGGTCTGCCGTATGATCGAGCGCAAAACAATCGCCTGCCCGGACACGGCGTCGCGGGCGCCAGACCAGAGAACAGCCACCGTGCAATTTGTGTTTGAAGACTACCTGCTCGACCAGCAGCGCCGGGAACTGACCTGTCACGGGCAAGTCGTGACGGTCGGGCCGCAGGTCTTCGATCTGCTGTTGCTGCTGGTCAGCAACCGCGAGCGGGTGGTGAGCAAGGACGAACTGTTGAGCGCCGTATGGAGCGGCCGGATCGTTTCCGAATCGACCATCACCAGCCACATCAACGCTGTTCGCAAGGCCATCGGCGACACCGGCGAGCAGCAGCGCCTGGTGCGCACGGTGCCGCGCAAGGGCTATCGCTTTGTCGGTGAAATCACCTCGAGCGACAGCCCCGTCAATGCGCCCGAAGCGCCTGCGATACCCGAAGTGGCCACGACACTTGTCCTGCCGGAAAAGCCTTCGATCACCGTCCTGCCATTCCAGAACCTCAGCGGCGACCCCGAGCAGGACTACTTCGCCGACGGCATCGTCGAAGACATCATCACCGCGTTGTCGCGCCTGCGTTGGCTGTTCGTCATCGCCCGCAACTCCAGCTTCACCTACAAGGGCTGGGCGGTGGATGCGCGGGGTGTGGGGCAAGAGCTGGGTGTGCGTTACGTGCTGGAAGGCAGCGTGCGCAAGTGCGGCAACAAGATCCGCATCACCGGCCAGTTGATTGATGCGTGCAGCGGCACGCATCTGTGGGCCGAGCGCTTCGAAGGCCTGCTCGACGATATTTTCGAACTCCAGGATCAAGTGGCCGAGAGCGTAGTGGGCGCCATTGCGCCGCAGCTTGAACGCGCGGAAATCGAGCGGGCCAAACGCAAGCCCACCGACAGCCTCGATGCCTATGATTACTACCTGCGGGGCACGGCCAAACTGCACATCGGCACCCAAGAGGCGATCGAGCAGGCACTGGCGTTGTTCTCCCGGGCGATTGAACTGGATCCGGAATTCGCCTCGGCGTATGGCATGGCCGCGTGGTGCCACTTCTGGCGCAAGCTCAACGGCTGGATGACCGACCGGCCCCGGGAAATCGCCGAAGGTGCGCGGCTGGCGCGAATGGGTGTGGAACTGGGGCGCGATGACGCCGTGGCGCTGACCCGCTGCGGTCATGCCCTGGCCCATCTGACCGGGGATGTCGATTGTGGCATTGCTTTGCTGGATCGGGCTCGAGTGCTCAACCCCAATCTGGCGCCGGCCTGGTATCTCGGCGGTATCCTGCGCGCCTTGGGTGGCGAAACCGAAGCCGCCATTGCCAACCTCGAGCATGCCGTGCGCCTGAGCCCGCTGGATCCGGAAATGTTCCGCATGCAGGTCGGGATGGCGCTGGCACACTTCTTCGCGGGTCGCTTCGAGCTCTCGACTTCCTGGGCCGAGAAAGCGCAGGGAAATCTTCCCAGTCTTTTGGTAGCGGCGGCCCTGATCGCCGCCAGCCACGCGCTCGGCGGGCGAACCGACAAAGCCGGGCAGGCCATGGAACGGCTGCGTCAGCTGGACCCGACATTGCGGGTGTCCAGCCTGAGCGCGTGGCTGCCCATTCAACGGCCTGAAGACGTCGCCCGGTTAGCCGAAGGTTTGCGGTTGGCGGGTTTGCCGGAGTAAGGGCTCAGCCGGCCAGCGTCGAGTTATCGATCACAAAACGATATTTCACATCACCCTGCAGCATCCGCTCGTAGGACGCGTTGATTTGGTCCGCGCGAATCAGCTCGATGTCGGAAACGATGCCGTGTTCGGCACAGAAATCCAGCATCTCCTGGGTCTCGGCAATGCCACCGATCATTGAACCGGCAATGGTCCGGCGCTTCATGATCAGGTTGAACACGTTCGGTGACGCATGCGGTGAGGCGGGCGCACCGACCAGCGTCAGGGCGCCGTCACGCTTGAGCAGCACTAGAAACGCGTCGAGATCGTGAGGCGCGGCGACGGTGTTGAGGATCAAGTCGAAGCTCTTGGTGTGCGCGGCCATTTCTTCGGCATTGCGCGATACCACGACCTCATCGGCGCCCAGTGCTTTTGCGGCTTCGCGCTTGGACTCGGAGGTGGTGAACGCCACGACGTGCGCGCCCATCGCATGGGCCAGTTTGATGCCCATGTGGCCCAGGCCACCGATACCGACCACACCGACCTTTTTGCCCGGCCCGGCGTTCCAGTGACGCAGCGGCGAGTACGTAGTGATGCCCGCACACAGCAGCGGCGCGACGGCGGCCAACTGCGCCTCAGGGTGACGGATACGCAGGACATAACGCTCATGCACCACGATGTTTTGCGAGTAGCCGCCGAGGGTCCAGCCCGGTGCGTCCGGGGTCGGGAAGTTGTAGGTGCCGATCATGCCGTCGCAGTAGTTTTCCAGACCGGTCTCGCAATCCTCGCAGTGTTTGCAGCTGTCGACGATGCAGCCGACACCCACCAGATCACCGACCTTGTAGTCGGACACATGGGCGCCGACTGCCGAAACGCGGCCGACAATCTCGTGCCCCGGCACGCAGGGGAATTGGGTCCCGGCCCATTCGGCGCGCACCTGGTGCAGGTCGGAGTGGCAGATGCCGCAGAAGGCGATGTCGATCTGCACATCATGGGCCGCCGGCGCGCGGCGATTGATCTGCATCGGCTCAAGGGGTTTATCGCCGGCGTGGGCACCGTAGGCGTGTACAAGCATGGGAACGTCCTCGAAGGATCAGTCGGACAGCCATCTTCACGTTCCGTGTCCCCATTCTGTTAGCGCATTTCTCCGGATTGCTTGCCTGATTCTGTTCGCAGTCGTGCGCATTTGCCCGACCTGCTGCACGAGCAGATCGGGCATGAGCAGGCTAGCGCAGCGGCACGTAGATATCCGTTTGCCACTGATCTTTCGGGGTCTCGGGGCTGATGCTCAAGTATTCGAAAAACAGTGGGTGATCACGCAATTCTTCGCCGCTGGCCGGTAACCAGTCACGGTAGATCGGGTAGATGGTTTCGCCGATGTGATCGGTGGAGCCCACATGACGGACGACGGCGCAGCGACCGGCGGGAATGATCAGTTCGCCGACATTGAATGCATTGGGCGCCACGGTGTCGTGAATCTCACCGCAAATCGCGAAATGAAAGTCTTGCGCTGGTGTCGTGTCGGGATTGCCATAGGGAATCCCGAACGTGCGGCTCGACGCCACGGGTGACTGGCCACTTTGCTGGCGCCACCGGATGAACGTTTGCACGCTTTGATTGAGAAGCCCTGGCGGGCCGCGGTGTTCGAGTGCGGCGACGCGAACTTCGGGGAAGTCGACAATTCGTACCTGCATGGCAATGCTCCTTGAGAAATGCGGAATGGCAAAGACCGAATGCCAGACCTTCCAGTCCGGTGCCTTGCGAAAGGCCCCGGGCGAGAGGCCGAGGGCTCGCTTGAATGCCCTCGAAAACGCCTCGGGACTATCGAAGCCAGTATCCAGCGCGGCGTCCATCACCGAGAGGTGAGGCAGGGCGATCAAGCGGTGCGCCGCACGACGCAGGCGCATCAACTGCACATAACGAGAAACGGGCACGCCGACGAATACCGTAAATTGCCTGTGAAAGTGGAACTCGGAAAAGTTCGCAACCTGACTTAACGCCTTCACCGACAGGTCGCCTTCAAGGTTGGCGTCGATGTAGGCGAGTACCGCCGTGAAGCGTCTCGCGTAGGCCATTTGAGTCGGAGTGTCGGGCACGGTGTGGAAGTCCTGGAAATTCGGTCGGCCTTAGCATCGACGATCGCGGCCTGAATGCGCCTAGCCGTATTTGCTCAAGGCAGAAAGTCGGTGCTGACACACTGCACCGACTGGCCGAATCATTACACTCGCACGGTGCGTTGTGAATCAGTCGCGCGCCCGCGCAACAATCGCAAAATTCCCCGGCGCCTTTTCCAGCAGCCCCAGAAACCTCACGAGATCGACCTTGCTGCCTTCCACCTTCAGATCATCGGAGGTAAGCGTTTCCTTCAGCCCGGCGGTGCCCCCCAGCAACTGGACGAACAGGTCCTTGGTGACAGTCAGCGTTGCGTTGGCATTCTCTGCCGTCGGGCCTTTTCGATAGTGCAGCACGGCGTTCTCGATCCACAGCACGAACGATTCATTCGTATCGGTCAGCACCAGATTGAACGTCCAGTTCTTGCCATCCGCCGCCGGCCCGTCGAGGCTTGCGGCCATGGCTTCGAGGAAGCGCTCAGTGGGCGTCTGCTTCATCAGTTCGATCAGGTCGGAGCGTTTGACGCCCTTGGCTGGCGGGCCGTTGCGCAGCTCCATGGCCGCGGTCAGGTAGCTGTTGCGCCAGGTCGCCGATTCCGCCTGATAGCCCATCTGTTCGTACGCGCAGGCCAGCAGTTCTTTGGCGGCCGTGTCGTCGGGGTTGGCGAGCACGGCCTGATCCAGCAGCTCGGCGACCCAGCGGTATTCGCCCTTGTCATAGGCCTCGCGCGCGGCCTCGACCACCTTGGCATTGCCTCCCATCAATTCGACGTAGCGCTTTGCCGATTCCTTGGGCACCAGCGGATTCAAGTGCGCGGGGTTGCCATCGTAGGCGCCCAGGTACAGCTGGTAGATCGCCTTGACGTTGTGGCGCAGGTCGCCGTAATAGCCGCGAGTGCCGAAGTACGAGGCCAGCGAATCCGGTAGCTGGATCTTCTCGGCGATCTCATTGGGGGTGTAGCCGGCGTTCATCAGGCGCACGGTCTGGTCGTGCAGGTATTTGTAGACGTCGCGGTGCTTGGTGATGAATTCGCGGATCCGCTCGTTGCCCCAGATCGGCCAGTTGTGCTGACCGAAATAGACCTCGGTGTCGCCCAACTCGTCGAGGGCGATTTGCGTGTAGTCAGACCAGCGCAGCGCATCGCGCACCTTGGCGCCACGTATCGGCAGCAGGTTGTGCATGGTCTGCGCCAGCAGCTCCGCGCCGCCATACGCCTTGAGCGCGGGGATCGAAAAGGTCAGCTCGGCCGGGGCTTCCGCGCCGGGCATGTTGTGGAACACGAAGCTGACGCCGTCGAGCACCAGCGGCTGGATCGGCTGGTCGATGATCTGCGTCGGCGGCAGGATGCCCATGCTGCCGTAGGCGACGTTTTTGCCCAGACCGGTGTCGACGATGCCGGTGGCGCCCGGCGTCAGGTTCTTGCCGAACTGATACATCGAACGCCGCGCCATCGCCGGGCCCGCCAGGATGTTTTCGCTGGTGGCTTCCTCCATGAACCCGGCAGGCGCGACGATGGGAATATTGCGCTGGGCGACTTCGCTGCTTGAGGTGATGCCCAGCACACCGCCGAAATGGTCGGCATGGTCGTGTGTGAAAATGATCGCGGTGACGGGCTTGTTGCCCAGATGCTCGCGCGCAAATGCCAACGCCGCTGCGGCAGATTCACGGGAGGTCAGCGGGTCGACCACGATCCAGCCGGTCTGCCCGTCGATCAGCGTCATGTTGGCGATGTCGAATCCGCGCAACTGGTAAATCCCATCGCGAACCTTGAACAGACCGATCTGCGCGTTGAGCATCGCGTGCCGCCACAGGCTAGGGTTGACGGTGGCTGGCGCCTGGCCTTCGACGAAGCGGTACGCATCGAAATCGATCAGCACATTGCCGTCAGAGCCAAGGATCTTGCCGGTGGGGCGGGCGATGAAACCGCGCTGGGCATTTTCCATGTCCCGGTTGTCGCTGAGGTCCAGGCCCTTGATCGACGCCTGGATCACCGCTGCCGTGGCGGGCGTGGCGTCGCCGGCTGCGACGCCGGGCTTGTTGTCGCAGCCGCCGAGGGACACCAGCGTCAGGGCGATGATCGTGTAGAGGATCGGTTTCATTCTTGTTGTTCTCCGAGTGTCGAATGCGCTCCAGCCTAGGGGCAGGGCGGCGATGTAGCCAATGCATTGTTTACATCCGGATAATGCGTCGCTAGCATCGGGTGAATGGACCTCAAACGACTGTCACACCTTCTCGCGCTGGCCGATGAACGCCATTTCGGCCGCGCCGCCGAACGCGTTCACCTCAGCCAGCCGGCCCTGAGCCGCAGCATTCAGGCGCTGGAGAGCGAAACCGGGCAGCGCCTGTTCGACCGCGACACCGGCGACGTCCGCCCGACACCGGCGGGGGCGTTTCTGATCGAGCGGGCGCGACGGTTGCTGTTCGATGCCCGCTCGCTGGAGCGGGACATGGCGCTCTATAGCGATCGCCAACTGGGTAGCCTCGCTTTTGGCGTCGGGCCGTTCCCGTCGGCCATGTTGATGCATCAAGTCGTGCCGCGACTGCGCCTGGATCACCCGGCGGTCACCCTGCGTGTTGAAGTGAACAACTGGCAGATTCTCGAAGCGCGGCTGCGCGCTGAAGGGATCGAATTCTTCGTTGCCGATATCCGTAACTTCACCGCGGAATCCGATCTTTTGATCCGCTCGCTGGGCCAGGTTTCGGCAGGCTTCTTCGTGCGTCCGGAGCATCCGCTGGCCGGGCGTAAAGTGGCGATGGGCGAGCTAGAAGGCTATGGCATCGCCACGACGCGCTTGCCCGAAGTCGTGAAACTCGAGACCGCCCGAACCCTCGGCATCTCCACCCGCCAGGCGCTGCCCATCGTGCTGGAGTGCGACGACGTGGCCCTGCTCAAAACCGTCGCTGGTTCAACCGACACCATCCTCGGCGTCATTCATGGCGCCGTGGCTGAAGACATTCGGGTGGGGCGTTTGATCGAGCTTCATGTTGTGGACAGGCCGGAATTTCATTCTGAAATCGGGGTGGTGAGTTTGCAGGGTAGAAGCCTGTCACCGACGGCTTTGTGTGTGATCGAGGCGGTTGTTGCCGAGATGCAATCCGTTCACGTCGAACAATCCCCACCTCTTTAGAGATACGTCCTACAGCCACGATTTTCCTGCTTCGTTAACGTCGTGCGGCCCCTTGAGAGGGGCTGTCGATGCATGAACGAAAGGACAATCAGTGGCTGGTCAAAAGGACATTCCCCGGGTTCCCAACCCACCGGCAGGCGACGGGCATCACGTCACTTACCGCTACATGACGGCCACCGAACTGGCCGATCAGCAAGACCGACAAGACAAGTACGACGCCATGCTGGCGAGACAGGACGCCTTTGAGCGCAGCCGTGAGGTGGCGGCGAACAAGTCTGAGCCGGTGCGTGCGGGTTGCGTGTTTGCCAAGTCGTGCAAGCTGCCGGACGCGATCATCGATTACTCGAATCCTTCGGGGATGGTGCCGACTGATAGCCTGAAGGATTACGGCGAGCTGATTTTGCTCGGTGGCCGGGAAGCCGATAGCAGCGGCGGGGTTGAGCTCAAGAAAATCAGCGGCACTGCCATTCCTGCGGGGCTGGGCACTTTTGCCCTTGCGGGTGAAGCGTTCAAGGCATTGCCTGCGATGGCCTCTGCTGCTGTCATCAGCCCGTTGCTCGGTTTGGTGGCGATGTTCATGCCCTCGAACCTGGGCGACAGCGCGCTCTATACCGAAGACCAGTTGCTCGCCCTCAAACAGGCCCGAACCCGCGTGCGCTTGCGCGTTGAACAGCAGGCCGACGGCAGCCTCAAGGGTTACGGCTTCTACACCGGCAAGAATCGCGATTGGGAGATGGTTGATGTCGTGCAGTTCGCTGCACGTGGTAGCCGGTTTATTGCGGATCTTGGCGAAGGTGTTGAGCTGGTCTGGACGCCTGCCGTGGACGGTTCCGACATCCTCGGTATTCCGGCACTGGAGGCTGCTCCGCAGGCGCCGCATATCTGGGTGTATCCGCCGACGAAAGCGGCGGACGGGATTCTGGTGAATCCGGTTTATCCGCCGGAGTATCGGGATTTCATTCTGGTGTTTCCCGCAGAGTCGGGGCTTAAGCCGGTATACATTGTTGTCAGCACCCACGCGGGGGACCACGAGTACCATCCGGCTCCTGACGTGCTCCCAGCCTTTCCTGATGCAAGAATCGTAGGCCGTAAAACGTCTGTACAAGGTGGTGGGGCGAAGCGCAAAAGATGGAAAACTGCAAAGGGCTTGATTCTTGAGTGGGACTCTATGCACGGTACGGTCGAAAAATATGATGCGAGAGGTAAACACCTCGGAGAGTTCGATCCGAACACAGGCGAGCCGACATCAACAAAAAAGAATAAAAAATCTAAAAAAGGCAAGAAAAGGAGCATTGAACCTTGAGATTTTTAGTAGAAGCTTTTGACATCGAGACAGACTTCCAGGCTTTCGTTATCGAATTGCCACAGGGATGTGATGAGCAAATCAAAGCCATCATGGGTTGGAAAGAAGAACCGCAGGGGTGGGAAGGCTATGATTTGAGCCAGCCACAAATGCAAGCAATCGAAGAGCTTGTCGGTAGGTCGATTGAGGATCGAAATTTCTATTTCCAACTGACATGCAATGTATAGACAGAAAAAGTAAAGGGGGCGGATCTATTCACGAGAATATATTTGGCCTTTTTTTCATGAAGGAACAAGCGATGCTCTTCCTTTCAATAACCGGCTTTTACCCCGGTCACGTCCAAGACGACACGCTGCAGTTCGAGCTGGATATCGACGGTAGCGAAATGAACGAAAAAGTTGCACAACTCATTGAGTCCAAGCCCCTGGCCGAGCTGGAACCAGGTGAGTTGTTACTGCGCGAGGATCAGGTAGCGGCACTGGGAGCCCTGCTGAATGTCAGCTTCCCGAGCGGTCTGGAGTATTTCATGGGCACCTGTGCGAATTACTGATACTGCGGAGAGCAAAGGGGACGTGGCCACCGTCCCTTTTTTCGTCAAAAAAGATATTTGTGAGAAAGAGATGGGACTGGAACTGAGACTGGAGTGGTACGCACAGCAACCCTGCAATTCCAAGGCGAGGAGTCGTCAAGAAATCTGGGGGATGATGAGTCAGTATTGAATGCCTTAGGCATTCCAGTGGAGGGCAACATCAATAATGGCAGCTTCAACGTTGTCGAAAAGTGGGTTGCGACCATTCAGCCGTATTTTCAGCACCAGATCGCTCTGAGTACAAACGACTATCAAATTTCGTTCGACTACAGCTAGCACCGACAGACGGCTGATTGACAGTAAGTGGGACGCCCATCAGCTCGCTTCCCGCATTTTTGCCAGAGCGCGGCTTTCAGCGGATTGTTTTCCAGCGCCCGATCCGCTTCACTGTGGCTCTTTTGCCTGAGCGGAAATCAATCATGGAACGATGCGAAGCACTGGTCATCGGCCTCGGCGCCATGGGCGCGGCCACGGTGTATCAACTGGCGAAGGCCGGGGTCAACGTGGTCGGCATCGACCGCCACCATCCGCCGCACACATTCGGCTCCAGCCATGGCGACACCCGCATCACCCGGCTGTCCGTGGGCGAGGGCGCGCAATACGTGCCCATCGTGCGCAACTCCCACCGCATCTGGCGCGAACTGGAAGCGCTGTCAGGCGAGTCCCTATTCGAACAGACCGGCCTGCTGGTGCTGACCTCCAGCCCCGACTTCGATCCCGCCGACGAAACCGACTTCACCCTGCGCACCATCGCCCTGGCGCAGACCTACGGCATCGAACATGAAGTCCTCGACGCTACCCAGATCCGCCAGCGCTTCCCGCAGTTTGCCCAGGTGCGCGACGACGCCATTGGCTACTTCGAGCCCGAAGGCGGTTTTGTACGGCCTGAACGCTGCATCGACGTGCAACTCAGACTGGCCGAACAACACGGCGCCACGCTCTATAAGGGCGAGACCGTGACTCACATCAGCTCGGACGAACAAGGCGTCACCGTCACCACCGACCAGCGCACCGTACGGGCGGACAAACTGGTGGTCACCGCCGGCAACTGGGCGGGCGGCTTGCTCGGCGCACCGTTCGACAAACTGCTCAGCGTCTATCGGCAAAAACTGTTCTGGTTCGAGACCGAGCCCGACGCAGGACTGGTCGGCCACTCACCCACGTTCATCTTCACACACGGCCCGGACGACGATTTCTACGGCTTTCCCGCATTGCCGGGGGAGGGCAGTTTGAAGGTTGCTACGGCGCAGTATCACAGCGCATCCACGCCCGAGACTCTGGATCGCACAGTCTCGGCCGAGGAAGAACGCGAGATGTACGAGCAGCAGGTGCAGGGGCGGATTGCCGGGCTGACGGATCGGGTAGTGAAGTCAGCGGTTTGCGCCTACACCGTCACGCCGGATCGGCATTTCATCATTGATGAGCATCCACGGTTGCAGCACACGTTGGTGGTGTCGGCGTGCTCCGGGCATGGGTTCAAACACTCGGCGGCGCTGGGGGAGGCGTTTGCGCAGTGGTGTTTGCGGGGGGAGAGTGAGCTGGATCTTTCGTTGTTTTCGGTGGGGCGGTTTGAGATGGGTGACAGCGCTTGTAGGTGACTGTTATCGGCCAAAAGCAGCCGGTTGATCCTACAAATAAATGCGTCGCCTTTTCTCGCTCGGTAATCCTGTGCGGGGCTCGGCGAATTTGCCATTATTTTTATGTGGTTAAGGCATGCAAGCAATAGGGGGCGTGCTACCATATCGCCACCCCTCCCGGAAGTCCTTTCTGTCTTCAGGTAATCGCCATGGACGATGTAGTCACAACGCATTTGGACGTGTACCAAAGCTGGCAAAGCCATCTCTTTAATTTCAACCTCGACGATCCCAAGACGAACGCGCACGGCCTGCGTAAGCCGCAGTTGGCTGCGCTTTATGCAACCTTAGGGCACCTGGTGGTTGATCCGTCTTCGACCGCCACAGTTGTCATGCCAACCGGTACGGGGAAGACCGACACCATGCTCGCACTGATCATTGCTGCAAGGATGATCAGAACCTTGATCCTAGTCCCCTCGGATGCCCTCAGGACGCAGTTGGTGGGTAAGTGCGCGGAGATGAAGACGCTCCGCACTGTGGGGGCGGTATCGGATGCGGCGCGTAACCCCATTGTTGCAGCCATCGATTCGAACCTGTCTGTGGCGCAGGTTGCTGAATTAGCTACTGCCAATATCATTGTGGCCACTCCCCAAGCCCTGCTGCTATTCGAAGACGCCGCCTTGGGCGCGCTGGTGAACATGTGCAGCCACCTGATGATCGATGAGGCTCACCATGTCGTCGCAGCAAGTTGGAACCGAATCAAAATCGCCTTCAGGGGCAAACCTTGTATTCAGTTCACAGCGACGCCATTCCGGGAGGATGGTCTGGCTCTGGCCGGAAAGATTATCTACAACTACCCGCTCCGGGATGCGCAGCTTGATGGCTATTTCAAAGGCATCGAGTTCCATCCGGTACGAGAATACAACCTCAAGCTGTCCGACCAGGCCATAGCAGACAAGGCTGTTGAGCTGCTCCGGGCTGACCTCGAGGCTGGGTACAACCATTTGATGATGGTGCGGGCTAGGTCGCACAAGCGTGCGAGAGACTTGTTTAAGATTTACAAGCAGCACGCCGACCTAACGCCAGTTCTGATTCACAGCAAGGTGCCAAATCAAGCCAGGGTGATGGCGGATATCGTCAAGAAGAAACACCGAATTATTGTCTGCGTCGACATGCTTGGGGAAGGCTTCGATCTGCCTGAGCTCAAAATCGCCGCAATTCATGATCAACACCAAAGCCCTGCAGTAACGCTTCAGTTCATCGGCCGGCTGACACGGGTGGATGCGGCTCTTGGTGATGCCAAATTCGTGGCGAACATTGCTAATCAGAAAACCGACCACCAGATGGCTGACCTTTATAAGGAGAGTGCTGACTGGGGGGCAGTCATTCGCAACGTGAGTGAGAAAAAGGTCAGCCGGGAAATTGAGAAGGCGGACTTCAATGAGCAGTTCGCTGACGGTGACGATGCACAGGTGATCTTTGGGTTGAACCCGAGCCCCAAAATCAGCGCCGTGGCTTATCACGTCTCTCCCAAAGACTGGACGCCGCAGCGGGCGCAGAGCTTGGATGGCCGCAGGGAGACACTGCAGTACTTTTCGATCAATGATCAGGCAGATACTGTCATTGCCGTGACTCGTCGAGAGACGCTGGTTGGGTGGGCTCAGACCGAAGAAATCGTAGATACCAGCTGGAACCTATACATCGCGTTCTATGACAAGGCGCAGAAAATCCTTTTCATTCACTCATCGGGTGACGATACCCAGGCAACCCGCTTCCTGAATCTGGTTGTTAAAGACTCTCGTCGCATCAATGGTGAGCCGGTGTTCCGTACGCTCCACGACATCAAACTGATGAAGCTGCAGAACGTTGGCCTGTCCCGCGCCCGGAAAGACCTGCGGTTTACGATGCATGTGGGGCGCGACATCAACCAGGTGATCAGCGATATAGAGAAAGGTAATGCAACAAAGTCGAACATTTTCGCCACTGGTTTTGAGGATGGAGAACGAACCACCGTGGGATGCTCGCACAAGGGCAAGATCTGGGAGATGAACTCCTCTCCGATCAACTATTGGGTCGAGTGGTGCAAGCGCATGGCAATCAAACTCAACGACAACACCATCGACCCTGGTGACGTCCTCAAAAATGTCATGCGTGCCGACCAAATCAAGAGCAGATGGCCGGAGGGTCTGTTCTACGCCGACTGGCCTGTGTCAATCGCGATCGAAAATGAGCAAAGGATCTCGCTGTATTTTCAGGGAGAGACTTTCAACCTGCTCGATGTCGAGCTTGGTAAGCCTGAGTACAGTGATGCGCGAACGTTAGAGATCCCCATCATTGTTGCAAGTAACGAGGGCGAGGAGCGCCGACTGAACACCATTTCCATCCAATTGCTGGAGGATGGATATAAGACCTCCTGCCCAGGTGTGAAGATCCTTTACCCCCACGAAATGCCACTGGATTCTTACCTAGATGGAGAGCCGCTGGTATTGCTCAAGGTCGACGGTTCTATGGTGCAGGGCAACTACCTTCAGTACTCGCTCAACAGCATGGATGTAAAACTGCCTGCCAGTTTGCTTGAACCCTGGGATTGGGGAACGACGAAAATCCATCAGGAGTCTATGCGTGCAGAGCAACGCAAGGATTCAGTACAAGGGTTCACCTTTGAAAAGATCGCTGACGATTACTCAATCGTGTTCAATGATGACGGTAAAGGCGAGATCGCTGATCTGGTGGCAATTCGGGAGAACCAAGACGCTATCTACGTCGACCTATACCACTGCAAGTTCTGTCCTATGACAGATGGTGTGGCTGCGCCTGGGGCGCGAGTCGCTGACGTATATGAAGTATGCGGTCAGGCGTCGAGATCGGTGAAATGGCTGTACACGGGCGATAAGTTCTTCAACCGCCTGATGGATCGTTACCAGCAATCACTGCTGAAGGACTTCGACAGAATTCTGAAAGGCACCCCTCAGCAGCTGGAGATACTGCGAAACAAATGCCACGACCATGAGCTGATTTTCAAGTTTGTGATCGTCCAACCCGCGATATCAGCGAAGAAGGTATCGAAGGAGCAGTTGGCCGTCTTGGGAACTAGCTACTCATACATCAAAAGTATCTCGGGTTCGGACATCAAGGTCATCGTCAGCCCTTAATTGACTTGCAACACTGAAATTGCAGCTGATTCTGCTGATGTCATGCGGTGATTAGTAATAAAAAGGGCTGCACATTAGTAATGAATGCTGGCATAAATGATGCCCTACTTCTCCGCGCGTGGTGCATATTTCTCGTTTTGCTACAAAGGAAGAATTGATTGAGCGTATTAGATTCAGTTTTCAAAAAGCTAAATCCTCTTGGTTATGCACTAATCGGAGCAGGCTTTCTTCTATATGCTACAAAAAGTGATTTTTCTAAATACCTTCCATTCAGCGAGTCCGGAGTATTTATTGCCTCCATCTTACTTACTGGTTATGGAGCAGCTATTGTACTGATGAACTACTTGCGCGGAAATCGTTTCGATTCGAAAGATGACAGCTACTTAAGGGATGAGCTGCGCGTCCTCAGAAATGAGATGTCTCACGGCACCTTTGTAAAAAGGAAGGACTTGCAGGATGTAGAGGAAAAAATAAATAAACTTGAAAATATAACCCGCAACAATAGAAAGGTTGATGATCTGCTTCCTGAAAGCGAGAGGGAGTTGATAGTCGCAAAAATAACAGGCGACATAATTTCCAACGCTTCGAATTCAGTATTGAAAGAAATTGAAAAAAAATACTCAGATCACTTCAAGATTGAGTCACAGGCTTCTGGCATACAAGGGCAGTTAGAAAATACGCGCCTAAGATTGAGGGCGGAGCTAGAAGCGCTAGGCCGCAGAGGCAATGTCAATCTAGTGATAGGGGTTTTAACTACACTTGCGGCAGTGAGTATACTTACTGCTACAGTGTTAGATCGCAACATCGTGCTCACTAGCGACACCTTGTTAAGTCACTACGCACCTCGACTAACTTTAAGTTTGTTTGTGGAGATTTTTTCATTTTTTTTCCTCAAGCTGTATAAGTCCGGATTAAGTGAGATAAAATATTTTCAAAATGAGCTGACGAATATCGAGCTAAAGTTTGTTTCGTTGGATAGCGCGTTGCGAACCGGTAATGAAGAAATAATTACAAGGGTGATTGGGGAGTTCTCTAAAACCGAGAGGAACTTTGTTCTAGAAAAAGGGCAGAGCACCGTGGATCTAGAAAGAACAAAAGTCGATTTAGAAAATACAAAGAATTTGCTCGGCTCGATGTCAAAGCTCGTAGATACCATTAAGAAGTGAATCACCCTTGATTTCGTAGATCCGTTTTTCTGATTTTGTTCCAAAAAATGATATCTGGTGAGAGTACATTTTTGACCGATAGCTGCCATTTAATATGGCAGCTTCGGTTGTTTGTTCAGGTGTCCCTACTAATCAGCCGCGACAGACGGCAAGGTGTTAGTTCTTCACCTCAACATGATCCAACGCCTGATTCACCGCCAACTCACTCAACATCACCAACTGTGCAATCCCGATCGCAGTCTTGCGATGGGCAGGCTCCAGCGTGGCAGCGAAGTTGTTGAGCATCTCGCTGGCGGATCCCAATGATTCACTGGCGTTGGCCAGGAGGGATTCAGTGTTGTAGGCCGGGTTGGCCATGTACATGGGGTCGTGTTTGTGATGGCTGCCCATGATCCGTTGCTGCGGTGTGAGGTAGTGATCGAGCGCGCGTTCGGCCGCTTCGTTGAGGGTTCGGGAATCGGGAAATTTGTAAGGAGAAACCGGATCGGTTTCCGGTGGGTTCGGTGTTGGCTTGAACATAGATGTAACTCCAGGGTGAAAAAGTGGTGCCATCAGCCTCGCTACCAAACGAGGGTGGTGGCCATACGGAGGTTGGTAGACCGGTCACCTGGATACCCGGCGCGTCCGAAGACGCCCTACGCATGGCCACCATAAAACAGAGGACGAAAGAGTCCCTGCAATCTGGTGTTGCGATGCGACAGGTAATCCGGGCTACCAAACCCGATCACTGTTTTTCAGTGACCCGGAAACGATAAAACCCGCACCCCAGACGCACAAGCCGGCGGATTCTGGCGTAGTCGTAGGCAATGACGCAAGACGCTGTAGCCGTGGGGAAGTAATGCCGGGCGTTTCTAAACACAAACCCAAAAAGGCTTTAAACGCGGCGGCTTTCTGCCCGGTTTACTCGTTTCTGGAAACCAGCCGTAATCTGTTGTGTGCAGCATCGGCTGCGCTACAGAACTCTGATCGCGGCTCGCGATGTCGAAATCAGCCACACCTCTGAGCGCTGAGGCAGGCAAAAAAAAGGCGCCAGATTGGCGCCTTACGGTTATCAAGCGATTTTGATCACAACCTTCCCAAATGCTCCCCTTGCGAGATGCTCATAAGCCTCACGTGCTTTCTCGAACGGATACACCTGATCGATCACGGGGCGGATCTTGTGTTGGTTGAGGAATGTGTTCATTCGATCGAATGATGAGCGCGGCGCCACGGCGATTCCGCGAATGGTCGTCTGGCGGAAAATGAGTGGCATCAGATTGAGTTCTACGGTTTGCCCCGTTAAAAATCCGATCTGCGCAATGCGCCCCGATGCCTTGGTTGCTGCGACCGATTGATTGATGCCGCTGCCGCCGGCCACATCGAGTAGTAAATCCACGCCTTTGCCTTCGGTCAGCTTCAGCACTTCGTCCGCCCAGTTCGGCGTCGTTCTGTAGTTGATGCCTGCCACGGCCCCCAGCCCCTTGACGGTTTGCAGATTCTGATCGCTACTCGACGTTGCGATGACCTTCGCGCCAAGCGCAGTTGCGATCTGCACGGCAAATATCGACACACCTCCCGTGCCTTGAACCAATACGGTCTGGCCTGGTTGGATCTGTCCAAAGTCCACCAGCGAATACCAGGCTGTGAGCGCAGCAATCGGAAGTGTGGCCGCCTCTTCGTCGCTCATGTTGTCCGGGGCACCGACGGCGCTGTCTTCATGGATGATCATGTATTCGGCCAAGCCGCCGGGTAGCGGTGAACCGAAGCAGTAATCGGGTTCGTTCGGGCCTGGCTCGCCATCCAGCCACCGTGAGTAAAGATGTGAGTTGACCCGATCACCGACTTTGAAGCGCGTGACGTTGTCACCGATCGCTACCACCGTGCCGGCGGCATCGCTCACCGGGATCAGTGGTTTGGGCACCATGTGCGGTTCATAAATGCCGTCGACGATTGCCTTGTCGCGAAAGTTGAGCGAGACAGCACCGACCTTGACCAGCAATTCGCCCGCCTTGGGTTGCGGCGTCGCGACCTCTTCCAATTGCAGGTTGTCGAGTCCGAAATCTTTCAATAACCACGCTTTCATCGCGAATCTCCAAATACACGTTAATGGCCTTGAACCAGAGCAGGTTCTGCCTTGGATGCATTTTTCGCTTTTGACGATGCGCAATAAATGCGTGGCAAAAGACATGATTGTTCTATCCTTGAGCAACAATCATGTTCAACTCGCGGTCAAGCGGGGTTCATAGGGTAGCGACATGGAACTGCTTCAATCGATGCGACTGTTTGCCAGGCTTGCGGAACTCGGCAGTTTTACCAAAGCCGCCGAATCGCTGGACATCGGGCGGCCCCAGGTCACCCGGTATATCCAGGAGCTGGAAACGTCATTGGGCGTGCGCCTGTTTCAGCGCACCACGAGAAAGGTGGCCCTTACCGCCGAGGGCGAGAGGTTCTATGAGCGGGTGCAGGAGATTTTGGCGGATATTTCTGCTGCGACCTCAATGTTTGACCGATCCGGAGCAACGCTCACGGGCCGACTTCGTGTCGATATCCCGACCGCTTTCGCGCAGTTGGAATTCATCAAAAGCCTTAAAGAATTCACCGCCTCCTACCCAGGTATCAACATGGTTCTGGGCGTGACTGACCGGGCTGTCGACTTGATCGGCGAGGGCGTCGACTGTGCGTTGCGTATTGGTGATCTACCGGATTCGACCTTGATCGCTCGCCCAATCGCAATGGCGACCATGGTGACCTGTGCCGCGCCCGAGTATCTGCACCAGTACGGGGAACCCGCGACACTCGACGATCTGGTCTCCCATCGAGGCGTCAACTTCTTGTCCGGTCAGAACAACAGGACATTGCCTTGGCATTTCACGTTAAAAGGTCAGGATCGATCCTTTGTGAGTAACGCCGGCATCACCGTCACCGAGTCGAATGCGTATGTCCAGTGTGGTGTGTCGGGTTTCGGAATAATCCAGGCGCCTGGGATTACCGTTGCCGAGCATTTGGCCAGTCGCGGGTTGGTGGAAATTCTAAAGCCCTATCGGCCAGCTCCTCGCCCTGTTTCGTTGCTCTACCCAAGTCGGACGCATTTGGCACCCCAGGTTCAGGTTTTTATCGAATGGCTGCAAAAGCGTTTTCCGCAGCTTCATTATGACTGGCTGGAAACATAGCTTGATGAAACGTTTCAGCAGGTTTATAAAAACGGCACAACTCCAAGAAAGGCTGCTCCCATGACCCCGCTCAAACTCGTTGTTGCCCTCAGCGCACTGTCTGCTGCCTCCCATGCCATGGCCTGGGATTACGTTCTGCTCGACACCGATAAAGCTGCTCAAAACTGGCAGATCACCAGCCAGCAACTGGGCGTGAAAACCGACAAACCCTTCAGCGTCAGCCTGCGCACCTTGCATGGTGGTCGGCAGGAGGGCGTCAGCATTGTCGACATCGATAACGGCACGATGAAGCTCTCGGTGGTGCCGACACGGGGAATGAACGTCTTGCAGGCCTCGGTCGGCAATGTGCGCATGGGCTGGGATTCGCCGGTCAAGGAAGTGGTCAATCCGTCCTTCATCGAACTCAATGGCCGCGGTGGTCTGGGCTGGCTGGAAGGTTTCAACGAGCTGGTGACCCGCTGCGGATACGAATGGGTCGGCCACCCCGGCGTCGACAACGGCGAACTGCTGACCCTGCACGGCCGGGCCGCCAACATTCCTGCGAACAAAGTCACCCTGCACATCGATGAAACGCCACCGTACGCCATCACCCTGCGCGGTGAGCTGAAAGAGCAGGCGTTCAAGAAAGTCGACTTCTCCGTCGCCACCGAACTGGTCACGGAACCCGGCAGCGTAGTGTTCGCCCTCAACGACACCCTGACCAACAACGGTGACTATCCGAAGGAATACCAGGCGCTGTACCACAGCAACTTCAGCACCCCGTTCCTGGAGCAGGGCGCTCGTTTCGCCGCGCCGGTGAAACAGGTGTCGCCGTTCAACGACAAAGCCAAGGGCGATTTGGCTGAATGGCAAACCTACCGCGCACCGACCAAGGACTACGACGAAACGGTTTACAACGTGGTGCCGTATGCCGATGCCAAGGGCGATACGTTAACCATATTGCATAACAAGGCTGGCAGCCTGGGCGTTTCGGTTGGCTTCAATACGCAGACATTGCCGGTGTTTTCCCTGTGGAAGAACACCGATACCCAAGGTCAGGGTTATGTCACCGGGCTGGAGCCGGGGACGAGTTTTTCCTACAACCGCCGTTATCAGCGCCCACTGAACCTGGTGCCCACCATCGGGCCGAAGGAACACAAACAGTTCCGCATCAGCTACAGCTTGTTGGCGGATAAGGCGGCGGTGGATAAGGCCTTGAAGCAGGTGAGCGACATTCAGGGCGGGCGGGAGACCGAGGTGCGGCAGACACCGTTGGTTGATCTGACCAAGGGCTGACACCGGCCAGAAAAAGGGGGGACTGATTTATTTTTCCTGAATAAATCAGCGCCCCTTTTTTATTCTGTGATGGCGCTCTCGAACGGGCCCGAATGCCATTCACCATGTCGAAATCAGACACCGTCGTGCCGCTCCCAGGCTATTTGCGATCAACTCCAGGCACGTAAGGTGACGCATCATTTCATCGCCCTGCGTCGTCGTCCGACCGATTTGTAACGCTGCAGCGCTTGAGGTGCGCCGCTCTGGAGCAGGGCAACAGGAAGAAATGATGATCGCCTGACACGTCGTCAGTACGCCCAAACGTCGATCACCAGAGAACAACAAAAACAATGAATAGTCTGAACTCGAAGGACTCGAACGGTCAGTTGGCGCAGGGCTTCAAGCCGCGTCATGTCACCATGCTTTCCATTGCCGGCATCATCGGTGCGGGGCTGTTTGTCGGCTCCGGCCACGCCATTGCCGCCGCCGGCCCGGCAGTCTTGCTTGCTTATCTCTTCTCCGGTCTGCTGGTCGTGCTGGTCATGCGCATGCTCGGTGAAATGGCCGTGGCCCATCCGGACACGGGATCGTTTTCCACCTATGCCGATCAGGCCATCGACCGTTGGGCGGGGTTCACCATTGGTTGGTTGTATTGGTGGTTCTGGGTGCTGGTCATTCCGATCGAAGCGCTGGCCGCCGGGCATGTCTTGAATCAGTGGTTTCCGCAGGTCGATGCGTGGTTGTTCGCGTTGCTGTCGATCATTTTGCTGGTGGTGACCAACCTGTTCAGCGTGTCCAAGTACGGCGAGTTCGAGTTCTGGTTTGCGATGGCCAAAGTGGTGGCGATCATCGGGTTCATCGGGCTGGGTTTTGCGGTGTTGATGGGCTGGATTCCGGAGCGTGAGGCCAGCGGTTTGAGCCGCTTGATGGAGGAACACGGCGGGTTTGCGCCCAATGGTTTGTCGGCGGTGGTCGGGGCTTTCATCACCATCATGTTCAGTTTTATCGGGACGGAAGCGGTGACCATCGCGGCCGCCGAATCGAGCAACCCGGCGCAGAACATCGCCAAGGCCACGCGCTCGGTGATCTGGCGCATCGGCGTGTTTTATCTGCTGTCGATTTTCGTGGTGATTTCCGTGGTGCCCTGGAACGATCCGCTGCTGGCGTCGGTCGGCTCTTACCAGCGCGCGCTGGAGCTGATGAACGTTCCCAATGCCAAATTTCTGGTCGATGTGGTCGTGCTGATCGCGGTGGCCAGTTGCATGAATTCCTCGATCTACATTTCCTCGCGGATGCTGTTCTCGCTGGGTCGTCGCGGCGATGCTCCGCAACCGTTAAAGGTTACCTCTGCAGCGGGCGTGCCGAGGGCAGCGGTGATTGCCAGCACCGTGATCGGCGCCGGGGTGACGCTGTTCAGCTATTTCATGCCGGCGGGGCTGTTCCAGTTTCTGCTCGCCAGCTCCGGCGCGATTGCGTTGCTGGTGTATCTGGTGATCGCGGTTTCGCAATTGCGCATGCGCCGGATGTTGCGTCGGCAAAACGTCGAGCTGACGTTTCGCATGTGGCTGTTTCCGTGGCTGACGTGGCTGGTGATCGTCTTCATCTGCGCCGCACTGGCGGTGATGATGGTGACGCCCGAGCATCGTCTGGAAGTGACGTCGACCATTGGGCTGGCGCTGGCGATTTCGTTTATCGGGCTGGTGACCACGCGGCAACATGGGCAGGCGAGGGCGGCGGTTTCGGCGGGCGAGGCCTAGGGTTTTTCTGGTGCTTGAACGGTGGGGTTGGCCCCGGCATGGACGCAGGGGATGTCCGATCATCGGGCTTCGGCTCGCAGCCAACGTCTGACCTCGCTCTGTATCGCATACGCCGGTGCCTCGACCGCATTGAAATCCTGCGAATACCGCTGCGCAAACCCTTCGACTCCCCATTCCTGAAACTGCTGCACATGCTTCAGTTCGTGCGCCCAGAGCGCGACGTTGTGTTCTGCGGTTTCAGCGTCGCGGAACAGGATGATGTCGATCAGCGTCACTGCACCGACATCCGGATTTTGCAGGATGGCCGTGGCGGCGTTGTATTGGCCGTCGTTGGTGACTTTGTAGTGCACGGCATCGAGGACGCCGGGGTCATACCAGCGCAGCAGTTGCTCCCGGATGAGCGGGGGAATCGGTTTGATGTCGGTACTGGCGGCTTCGGCGCGGGCCTGAGTCAAGCCCTGCGCCAGGACCGGTGCCGCCATCCGGAAAAGGTCTTCAGACAGACGTTCCGGGTCCGGCAGGCAAATGCAGCTGTCGAGGCATACTTGTTTTTCGCCGGCAGGGCAGGTGTCAGCCTGGGCTGGTGCTGCAAGCGTCAAGCAAAGGACCAAGGACAAAAAGGAGGACGCGCCAAAGGCCCCTCGGTGTACGACCCTTTCATTTTGCGTTGCCCCATACATAGTCATTCCATCTACGGGTTGTCAGCGCGAGTGGCTCGGGGAGGGACATGGTGGTTTTCTCCCGCGTGGTTTCACTTAAGGCTAGATCAAGCCCGGCAGTTTCACCGACCTGTTTCGCCCCAAGGCCTTGGCACTGTACAGCGCCTGATCGGCGGCTTCGATCAAACCTTGCACGGGGGTGAGTCGGGAACCGGCGGCAGTGGCAATCCCGATGCTGACACTCACTCGTCCCAACGGGCTGGATTCGTGGGAAATGTTCGCTTGCTGCAACCGGTCGAGGATCAGTTGCGCCACGATCTGCGCACCTTCGCTGTCGGTATTGGGCATGATGACGCCCATCTCTTCACCGCCATACCGCGCCACAAGATCCGAGGGACGGCGCACGCACGTCTCCACGACGTTGCCAACGCGTTGCAGACAATCGTCGCCGGCAACATGCCCGTAGGAATCGTTGAACAGTTTGAAGTAGTCGATATCAATCATCAGCAGTGCCAAGGACGTGCCGTCGCGCTGCGCTCGTCGCGCCTCCAGGTCCAGCGTCACATCGAAGCAGCGTCGATTGGCCAGACCGGTCAGGGCGTCCTTCATCGCCAACAGCTCGAGTTGCCTGTTTGACGAAAGCAACTGCTGCTGAGTGCCCATCAACTCTGCTTCTACTTGGGTTCTGCGTCGGATATCCAGTATCAAAAAC
This sequence comes from Pseudomonas sp. 9.2(2024), assembly GCF_039695385.1. Lineage (NCBI taxonomy): Bacteria > Pseudomonadati > Pseudomonadota > Gammaproteobacteria > Pseudomonadales > Pseudomonadaceae > Pseudomonas > Pseudomonas sp. 9.2(2024). The sequence continues at coordinate 2,908,095 of NZ_CP155585.1, forward strand.
CAACCGATGAGACCGGTAAGCGCGAGCAGGCCCGTCACCACCACGGCCGATAGCAGCGCCTCCGTTCGCCACGCGGCGAGGGCTTCGCGTTTCCCGAGTGCGACGGTCGTGATCAGCGGCAGCCGGTCACTTTTGCGAAAGGCGTAGAGCCTTTCCACACCGTCCAGGCTGGAGGTGAACGAGGCGGTGCCGACAGAGCGATCCACCAGATACTTGGCGTAGATCGGTGATTTTGAAAAATTGCGCCCCATGTCCTGCTCGCGGAAGGGGTAGCGAACCAACAACGTACCATCGGTATAAGACAACCCGATGGCACCCTCCTGGCCGACATCGATCTTTCCAAACAGCCGCAGAAAGTTTTCGATGCCCAAGGTCACCGCGACCACTCCGGCAAACTCACCGCGAGCATCATTGAAGCGTCGACTGACGGTGATGACCCATTCCTGATTGGAGCGGCTCTGAATGGGCGGACCGATAAAGGTCTCGGGGGAGGGATCATCGCGGTGATGAATGAAATAGGCCCGATCACTGCTATTTGCCCCGGCCGGAATCGGCCGGTTGGACGACATCAGCCAGCGTCCCTGACTGTCGTAGATGGTGATGCCGCTGAGCTGTGGCATCAGCGGTTCCTGCCGGTCGATCAGCGATCTGATCCGCTGGATCTGAACGGGGCCACTGCCTTCGGTTTCCAGGCGTTCGACGAGCCCGAGCAAAAGCGCCGAACTTTGGCGGACAATGCCTTCGGAATAGGTGACAAGCGCCTGGGTCAGGTTCAACCCGTGAACGTCCACTTCCTCCAGCGCTCGCTCTCGAGAGGCCAGCACCTTCCAGACAGTCAGTGAGGCCAGGGAACAGCCGATAACCAACAGCAAAAGCACAACCAGGTGCGTATCTCGCTTCACGTCACTACCTTATGGAAAGTCCGTTTTTCCGTTCCAGAGGCTATTGGATCAAGGCAATAACGGCAGCCGTTCGTCCTCATCGCGCGCAAGGATACAAGCAGTCAGGTGTCGCTGCAGCAATAGATGAACGGGTTACAGCACCGAGCCCCTCTCGACCTCAACCGCGTTTCGGCAGCTTCCAGTTCGGGCGAATGAAGTGGCAGGTGTAGCCATTCGGAATGCGCTCGAGGTAGTCCTGATGCTCTGGCTCCGCTTCCCAGAACGGTCCCGCCGGTTCGATTTCAGTGACCACCCGGCCTGGCCACAGGCCCGATGCATCGACATCAGCCGCAGTGTCTTCAGCGATATCGCGTTGCTGCTCGTTCAGGTAATAGATCGCCGAACGATAGCTCTGACCGAGGTCGTTGCCCTGACGGTTGGGTGTGCTCGGGTCGTGGATCTGAAAGAAAAACTCAAGGATCTGCCGATAGCTGATCACGGCGGGGTCGAAGACGATTTCGATGGCCTCGGCGTGATTGCCATGATTGCGATAAGTGGCGTTCGGCACATCGCCGCCGGTGTAACCGACCCGCGTCTGCAGCACGCCGGGGTAGCGGCGCAACAGATCCTGCATGCCCCAGAAGCAGCCGCCGGCAAGAATGGCAGTTTCGGTTTGAGTGGTCATGGCATGTCCTTCCTCTCGAGTGGGTCGCAGATGTTTCTTGATATGAGGGAGTGTGGGCTGATTCCAAGGTTGAGTCGGTAAATAAACCATGAAGTGCGGGCTTTCGGAATTCTCCTGCTTTTGCTTCACGTCACTGTCTTTGGAGCGCCCGGCGCGGGGCACGCCAATATTGAAGCGAAAAAAAACCGCCAATCAGGCGGTTTTTTCAAAGCGGGATTCAGGTTCTGCCACCGGCGAGCCAACCATCAGGCTCCATTTCTTTGCCACAGGCTGCGGCTACTTTCAAAAAATGCCGCTGACTGGCGGAGACCCTGTTGGGCAAACAGGGTTCTTCGGCACGAAGTCTGGAAGCAGGCGCTGATTGGGCTTTTGGCTTCTTGTGTTTCATGGACACCTCTCGTGCCGGGTTGCTTGAGTCGATCTTATGGGTGGACCAGTGGAAAGACAAGGCGGTCAGTCGTGTCAAAATAAAATCCAAGCGTTTGGTAGTAGGAGATAGCACCTGAGTCAGGTTCTTGTACTTCAATTTCGGTACATCCCAGCTTTCGGGCATAGAACTCTGTTGTCAGTAGTGCCATTGGTGCGATCCAGCCTCGCAGGGTATGGGCCTTGTAGGTGTGACCCTGCAAAAGAACGATTTTTATGCAGATTGTGCTTTTTCGTGGCGTTGCATAGCACAAACCGCACAGCTCATCTTCGTACCAGAAAGCCAAGTCCAGACCTTTTGCATCTTTTGTTTTCCACTCAAGTACATCATCCCATGGGTATCCAATGGGCCCGCTCCACTGATGGTATGCGTTGATTGCCAAGGGCGTGATCGGGTCGATCCTGAGCAACTGAGCATCAATCCCGGCTGCCAGAGCTCCTGGATCCATGGAAAGCGTTTCGTGCGCAAGTTTGCGGGCTTCTGATTTGAGCGTTTGGTTTCGGAGTTCGGTACCTTTGCCTTTTCTTCGCATCGTCTGTGTTCTGTCCGGTTCAGGCAGAAGACGGTATCGAAGGCGAGGGTGCCCACGTAATCAGGCGTGAGGGACGGCTGCTGTAGGACGCTGCTTATGTGCGTGAAGGACGCAGGAATTGGCTGGTTTTAGTCACATTCAGCGATCCGTCCGCGGCATCGCCGCAATCGGCTGGATTTGCCGCGATGCCTGCGCCGAACACCAGCGATTCCGCCCTTGCTGCTTGGCCTGATACAGACAGGTATCGGCGGACTTGAGCAAAGTGGCCGGGGTCACCGCATCGTCAACCGGATAGCGCGTGGTAATCCCCGCACTCGCAGTGACATACCCCAGCGGATGCCCGGCATGTTCAAGTTCCAGCGAGCGAATGGTCTGCAAAATATCTTCGGCGACCTGAATCGCCCCGGCGCTGTCGGTGTTGGGCAGCAGCACGGTGAACTCCTCGCCGCCATAGCGCACGGCCAGATCCGAAGGCCGCTTGACTGCTTTGCGGATGCCGTCGCCGACCGCGATCAGGCAGTCATCGCCGGCGGCGTGGCCGTACTGGTCGTTGTAGCGCTTGAAGTAGTCGACATCGAGCATGATCAATGACAGCGGCGAACCCTGACGTCGGGCCAGGCGAATCTCATCCGTCAGCGCCGCGTCCAGGCGCCGACGGTTGCCGAGGCCGGTGAGGCTGTCAGTCAGCGCCATGTCGCGCATCGTTTTGTGCGCCGAGCGAATCTCCCGTTCCATCGCCATCCGCTGGCGCAACTGGCTCAGGACGATGAGCCCGAAACAGGCGAGCACCAGAATCAGGAACACCAGCACAAACCCGTTTTTCAGCAGGTCCTGGCGCCACGGCGCAACGATGGAATCCCGGGACAAACCAGCCTCGACCACCAGTGGGTAGGTGGTCAGGGCGCGATAGCCGTAAAGGCGTTCGGTGTCGTCGACCACCGCCCGGATCTGGACAATGCCCTGATTGGCGTTGGGCAGGTAGGTCTTGAAGATCTCGCTGTTCGCCAGGCTTTTGCCGACCACCGAGGCAATGAACGGCCGGCGCACGAGGATCGTGCCGTCGCGCATCGCCAGCACCAGCGCGCCTTTGTCATCGATGCGGAAGTCACCGTAATAGTCGACGAAGTAACTGACCTTGACCGTCCCCAGCAGCACGCCGGCGAACGATCCGTCGGGGTTATTCAAACGCCGCGAGATCGGAATGATCAGGTCATGGGTGGAACGGCTTTCCACCACCTGGCCGATACGCACGCGCCGGTCTTCATGGGTGCGGTGATACTGGAAATAATCGCGGTCGGCATTGTTGGCCGTCTCAGGCGTGACCTCCTTGTCGGTCACGATCCACTGGCCGTCCGGGCCGTAGATGAACAGGCCATGCAGCTGCGGCATGATTTTCGATTGCTGGATGAGCAGCTTGTGAATCCGCGCCACATCCAGGTTCTGCAAACCATCGCCTTCGACCCGCTCGGCCAGCCCCGCAGTCAGCACATCGACCTGACGGATGGTGTCCTCGGCGTGTTGCGCCGTGGCGCGGGCGAGGTTGGTCACCGAATCGCGTGCGGAAGCAAACACCGAACGGTAATCGCGCCACGTCCTCCAGCTCTCGACGGTCAGAAAAGCCACAACTACCATCAGCATGAAACTGACGGTCAGGCGAAAGGTCGAGCCGGCCTTCACGCCTTGGCGAGGCGCGCGCGGTGTTTCATCTGGGGTGGGCGCTTGCGTGTTGCGTCCGGGCATCAACATTCCCTGGCTGTCGTTGTGAGCGAGTGAACAGTATGACAAGGATCGGAGGGAAGGTCGGGCTGGCTGTGTGATCTGCTCGGCACTTAGAGCGAATTGTCCGTTTTTAGTTGACGGTGAAACGCTTTTCAGGCGATTTATCGCTTTCAGGCGAGTCAGTAATCTGTGCCCATCTTGAACGCAAACGCACTTCCACAACTAAAAAGGGATTCACACATGAGCACTCCAACCTACAACCGCCTGAACAAAGACGACGCCGTGGTTCTGCTGGTCGACCACCAGACCGGCCTGATTTCTCTGGTTCAGGACTTCTCGCCAAACGAGTTCAAAAACAACGTGCTGGCGCTGGCCGATCTGGCCAAATTCTTCGAATTGCCGACCATCCTCACCACCAGCTTCGAACAAGGCCCGAACGGCCCGCTGGTGCCGGAACTCAAGGAAATGTTCCCGGACGCGCCGTACATCGCTCGCCCAGGCCAGATCAACGCCTGGGACAACGAAGACTTCGTCAAGGCGATCAAGGCCACCGGCCGCAAGCAGATCATCATTGCCGGTGTCGTGACCGATGTGTGCGTAGCGTTCCCGACCCTGTCGGCGCTGGCGGAAGGGTTTGACGTATTCGTGGTGACCGACGCTTCCGGCACCTTCAACACCACCGTGCAGCAAGCCGCGTGGAACCGCATGACCCAGGCCGGCGCGCAGATGATGAACTGGTTCTCGGTAGCCTGCGAACTGCACCGCGACTGGCGCAACGACATCGAAGGCCTGGGCAACCTGCTGTCCCAGCGCATCCCGAACTACCGCAACTTGATGAACGGCTATGCCGCGCTGACGGCGCATCAGAAATAACCGGATGCCGGATAGACGAAAGCCTGCTTTGAAAAAAGCAGGCTTTCGTCGTTTCTACCGCAAACAGCAAAGCAGGGGACTCGTCACCTCAAACCGTGACGACAATCTTCCCGACCTGCTGATTGGCCTCCAGAAAGCGATGCGCTTCCTGAATGTCATCCAGGGCAAATGTCCTGGCAATGATCGGTTGCAGCGCACCCGATGCCAGCCCGTCGCCGATGAAAGTCTTGGCGCGTGCCAGGATGGCCGGGTCGGAGACGATCTCCGTGTAGAGGTAACCCTTGAGGGTGAGGCATTTGCCGAGCACGGTGAACAGCGGGAACGGCGTTGGCTCCGGGCTCAGGGCACCGTACTCCAGCAGGATGCCGCCGCGCGCCATGCTTTGGGTCAGCGGTTCGAACGACGGGCCGCCCACCGGATCGAACACCACCCGCGCGCCTTTGCCGTCGGTCAGCGCCATGACGGCTGCAACCATGTCTTCTTCGTCGCTGACGATCACGTGTGCGGCGCCAGCGTCGAGCAAAGCTTGTTTCTTGGCGCGGGTGCGGGTGACGGCAATCGAGGTGGCGCCGACCATTTTCGCGATCTGGAAGGCTGCCAGGCCGACGCTGCTGGAGGCGGCGGTGACGATCACGAAATCGTTCTTTTGCAATCTGGCCTGTTCGACCAGCGCACCCCACGCGGTGACGTATTGCATCCAGGACGCCGCCGCTTGTTCAAACGACAGGTTCTGCGGGTGTTTGACGGTGAGGTGGGCGGGCACGTTGGCCAGTTCGCCGTAAGTGCCCCAGCGCGCGATGTCCAGCGGCGGAATCAGGCTGACGGCATCACCGATCTTGAACTCGCTGACGTTGGCGCCGACCGCCACCACCACACCGGCAGCCTCGTAGCCGAGACGGCTGGGAAACTCCGCTTCCTGCAGATAGGCGTGATTACGGAACATCACTTCGGCGCGATTCAGGCCAAAGGCTTTGACCTCGATCTGCACTTCGTCCGCAGCGGGCGCCGGGACGTCGACGTTTTCCAGTTTGAGGACGCTCGCGTCACCGTATTCATGAATCCTGACAATGCGTGCCATCTGTACTTCCTCGGTTATCGATGAAATTGCACCGACGTGAGCCGGTGCCATGGACGCCAATTTAGGCTTTGGCCTGCTCCGGATAAAGGCCTAGGATGGCGCAACACTAGAAACAACGAGTTTCCAATGGATCGCCTCACACTCATGGCCACCTTCGTCAAAGCGGTGGAGCTGGGCTCCTTCAGCGCGGTGGCGGACGAGCTCAACCTGTCCCCGCAAATGGTCGGCAAGCAAGTGAAAATGCTCGAGCAGCATCTGGGCGTTTCGCTGCTCAACCGCACCACCCGCAAGCAAAGCCTGACTGATTTCGGACGCACCTTCTATCAGCGGGCGAAGCTGATTCTGGCTGACATGGATGCCGCCGAAGAAATGGCCGCCGTGACCCGGGGCGTGCCCAGCGGCCGGTTGCGGATCAATGCGCCCGTCACGTTCGGCGTCAGCACGCTGTCGCCGAAGCTGCTGGAGTACATGGTTCGTTATCCGCAAGTGTCGGTGGACCTGACGCTGTCGAACGAACTGGTCGACCTGGTGGACGGCGGATACGACGCTGTATTTCGCATTGGCGAACTCGCCGACAGCGGCCTGAAGGCACTGCCGCTGATGCCCTATCAAATGGTGTTGTGCGCGGCACCGTCCTACCTCGCACGCCGCCCAACCATCACCACGCCTTGGGACCTTCAGGAGCATGAATGTCTGGCGTTCGCCTATTCGGACGGCCGCTCACACCTGCGATTCGAAGGCCCGGAAGGCTGTATCGATGTACCGATTAAAAGCCGATTGACGATTAATCAGGGCGATCCGTTACTGTCCGGGGCCGTCGCGGGGCTGGGGGTGGTGATGCTGCCGCTGGAGCTGGTCAAGGATTCGCTGAGAAGCGGGACGCTGGTAAGTCTGCTGCCGCAGTACAAGGTGCCGGTTTCGCCGATGAATCTTCTGTATGCGCCGGATCCGAGGCTGACGCCGAAGTTGAGGAGTTTTATTGATTTTGTGCGCGTAGCGTTTGGATAAGCGCTGCATTGAGTGATGAAGGCTTAACGATCAGAGATTTGTCGCAACAAAATCCCTGAATCCGAGCTTCACATACTTTCGCCACTCATCGACAATGCGCGCTCTGTTCCGGGGTAGTTCAGCGGTAGAACACTCGGCTCTTAACCGGGTGGGCGCTGGTTCGAATCCAGCCCCCGGACCCACTACATAGTAGGTCACAAGGAAGTATGTCCAGGCCTGAGGGTGAATCGGGTGCGTTCGGCGAAATAAACGCCGGTTATGCGCACTTTCAACTGTCTCGCGCGCTTACTGCACGCGACAATGACGCCAGTCCGAAAGCACTTGCCAGGATCGAACGCTGGCAAAAGGTTCTCGAAAACCTGATGCATGGCCGTACACTGTATGGCTCGCGGACGCCGTTTGCCAACCTGCCAGAATGGATCACGCTGGAAGTGGCCACTGGCGGCTTTGCAACGGGCAACCTTCTGGCCGGTGGCGAGTTGACCGCTCATGAGCGCCTGTTGGCGTCATCGATTCCTGGCATTCGAGCGGGATACGAACGGCTCGATTTGAATAGGTGGCATCTTTCAGACGAAGGCGTCAGAACGCTGCAAGAGCGATTGACGAACGAAGACTATCGGATCGATGTACCGGAAGAGGCCGCTTTGCTGACAGTGGCCTGGTTTCTGGGGCAACAACGCGTCGAAGAAGCCAGGACGTTGATCGAGCAGATCGCGCCTTTCTTCGAACGAGTGCGTTTCTTTCCCGCGGCAGCCAACGAGCGCCCACTCTCGATGGCTGAAGTTGAAGTTTTCAATGCTGGTCAAATCAGCCTGCGGCTGTCCGACCTCTTACCCCAGCCTCGTCTTACCGTCCAAAAGCATGTTGTTGAACGCAGGTTGCCCCTCTACGACACGGCGGTCTCGCTGTTCCTGCTGACGTACAACGATGGTTGGCCTTGCAGGCATTACCCTGAAGGCTGGTTCGAGCGCGCTTCGGTGCTCGGTAAAGAATTTGATATCGCCACTGAGGCTGATCCCCGCCGCGCGGGTAACTCCAGTGATCGGGCGGCGGAGTTGCTGGCATTGCTCAAGCAATGCTCTATCGATCCTGCATCGCTAACGGGGCGCCAGGTTGGGCGCATTCGCAGAATCGTCGACGACTTTGTAGCCAAGCATGGACACCCTGAGTCCGAAGAACATTCCAGCAAGCGCGCACAGCAGCGCCATCACGTATCAGCCTCGGCACACCATCTGATTGCCAAGGCTGCTTCCGCGCGACTGGCGAGATATCCAGTCTCGGAAGGCATCTCTGATTTCGCGCCGTTACTGACGCCCATCACCAACGAAGAGGCGAAGGCTTATTCATTGAAGGAGGGGGAGACCATTCCTCCTTCGATTCGTCGACGCCTCGAACGCTGCCGAAAGGGAACGGTTGCAGAGTTGATTGAACATGGGGTCATTACATCCGCAGATACCGTGGCGAAAGTGCTGCCAGCGATGACGGCGCAAATCTGTAGCGCCGGATATCGAGACGTAGCGCTGCGGGCACTGTCTGTCGCTACCTATCGTGCTTTCAGGCGTCGACGCTCTCTATTGCTGCTGAACATGCAGCGTCAGGTGAGAGTCGATGATTTACCTTGGGTGAAAGCCCTGGAGACCGAGTACGAGGCTGGCGCTCTCGCGATTGAAGGTGCCAGACAGGCTTTGGTCGAGGCGTCCGCATTGACCCTTGTTGCATTTCCTCAGGCCATTCTGCCAAACAAGTTGCTTCAGGAATTTTCCTCGCTTGCCGAATCGGCCAAGCTGGATCTTCCCTTCGTAGAGGAGATCGCGGCTGACATTTTCATGGGCGCTTTCTCCGGCAAGTTCGTGAAGGCTGCCAAGCGTTCAGTCCGGCTGATGGCCGGATCTCTTTACGCACGCTATTACGATATCGATATGGATCAGTTGGCTGCACTACCCAAGCAGCGGAATTCACGAAGCAACAGTGGTGTGCTGGCAGGTTTGTGCGCGCGGCGGGCGAATGCCGATATCGGTAGATGGAGCCCGGCGAACAACGGCACGATCATCGAACAGCAACAGATATTGACCACGCAAAATCTGGCAATCCTGTTTGATGATCTGGACCTGAAGACGCTGTTACATGATCGCTTGGGTTCAATGGCCGAGGCATGTTTCAAATGGATATGCAGTCGGCAGCAGATGCAGATCAAGTTCTACCATGCACGTCTGGTCATGTTGAAAAACACCGCGTATGCGTGGCGCCAGATGATGTTTTATCTGTCGATGCTGGATCAGTCTCGATTGGAGAGCGTGCTTGGAAACATTGAAGTGCACTTCGCCGCTCAATCCGGCGCATTTCAGGGACGATTTCTTCCCGCCATGATCGGGTTGCGCATGGCGGTATCTGGGTGTCGGTTGACTTCGGCTCACCAAGAGCGGGAGGGTTGTAAGGTTTTTCTCGGGTGGACCACTGAGCGGCACTGGCTGATGCCTTCCTAGATATCGAAAAGCTCCAGGCGTAACGAAAAGCCTGCCTTCAAAAGGAGGCTTTTCGCATTTTCAGAGATGCCTTCATTTCAACGCCGCCCGGTCCGCGTACTCACATCCACCCAAACCGCCAACACCAGAATGCTGCCCTTGACGATCATCTGCCAGTAACTGTCGACGTCGAGCATGGACATGCCGTTGTCCAGGCTGGTGATGACCAGCGCGCCGAGGAGGGCGCCGTAGACTGTGCCGGAACCGCCGCGCATCGAGGTGCCACCGATGAAGCAGGCGGCGATGGCGTCGAGTTCGCCCATGCTGCCGGCCGAGGGGGAGCCGGCGGCCAGGCGCGCAGTGTTGACCACGCCGGCGAGGGCGCACATCACGCCCATGATCCCGAAAATCCAGAGTTTCACGGCCTGCACATTGATACCGGACAGGCGCGTCGCTTCCATGTTGCTGCCCACCGAATAGACGCGTCGGCCGAACACGGTCTGGCTGGTCACGTAGCTGAATCCGCCCAATAGAATCAACAGAAGCAGGACCGGCACGGGAATGCCGTCGTAGCTGTTGAGGGTCTGGACAAACCCGGCCAGCACCGCGCCGATCAACAACACGCGTGCCACGTCACGCACCAGTGAGTGTGCCGCGAGGCCGTGAAGGGCGCGATTGCGCCGTTGTTTCCAGGTCAGGAACAACGTCAGTGCGAACAGCAGGACGCCCAGGCCGGCGCCGATTGCATGTGGCAAATAACCTTGGCCAATGTAAACAAGCTCCGGAGACACCGGCGCAATGGTCGTGCCTCCGGTGATTCCCAGCAAAATCCCCCGGAACGCCAGCATCCCGCCCAGCCCCACGATAAATGACGGAATGCGCAGGTACGCCGCCATGTAACCGTTGGCGAGGCCGATCAGCAATCCGCACACCACCACAAGGCTCAGGTTCGCCAGCAGTGGTACGTGATAGACAACGTCGAGAATGGCTGCCACGCCACCGAGCAGGCCCAGCAATGAGCCGACCGACAGATCGATCTCGCCGCTGATGATGACCAGCACCATGCCGCAGGCGAGGATCCCGGTGATGGACATCTGGCGCAGCAGGTTGGAGAGGTTGCGCGGTGTCAGGAATCCGCCCTCGGTCTGCCAGCTGAAGAACAGCCAGATCAGCGCCACGGCAAACACCAGTGCGAGCATCTTGTAGCGGGTGAAAAGTTGTTTGACCTGATTCATTTACGCGGATTTCCGATCTTTATTGTTATGGCTGTCAGGCTGGCTGAGTGCTGCGGCGAGCACCTGCTCCTGAGTGAGTTCATGGTTGAGGAAATCGCCCTGCAACCGGCCTTCGCCGATCACCAGTACGCGGTCGGAAACGCCGAGCACTTCGGCCAGCTCCGAAGACACCATGATGATCGACACGCCTTCGGCGGCCAGCATCCCCATCAACTTGTAGATCTCGTACTTCGCGCCGACATCCACCCCTCGGGTTGGCTCGTCGAGGATCAGCACCCGGGGCCTGGTCAGCAGCATCTTCGCCAACACGGCTTTTTGTTGATTGCCTCCGGACAGGCTGGTGATCGGCAGGAACGGGCTCGCGGTCTTCAGGTGCAGGCGCGAAATTTCCCGATCGATGCTGCCCAGTTCGGCTTCGGCGTCGATGCGGGTCAGTTTCGAGAAACTGTCCAGCACGGCCAGGGTGATGTTCTGGCCGACACCCAGGTCGGGAATGATCCCCTGACGCTTGCGGTCCTCGGGTACCAGGCACACGCCGGCGCAGATTGATTTGAGCGGTGTGCGGGTGTCTATGGGTTTGCCGTCCAGCCAGACTTCGCCTTCGTGGCGACCGGGGTAGGCGCCAAACAGCGCGGTCACAAGCTCCGTGCGGCCGGCACCGACCAGCCCGGCGATGCCGAGGATTTCCCCGCGTTTGAGGCTGAACGAAACGTCGTCGACCCGTTTGCGTTTGGGGTTGTCGACGTCGTAGCAGGTGATGTGGCGCGCCTCGAAAATCACCTCGCCGATGTCGTGGGTTTCGGTGGGGTAGAGGTTGCTCATTTCCCGGCCGACCATCTGGGTGATGATCTGGGGAATATCCATGTTTTCCATGGCGGTCGTGGCGATGTGTTTACCGTCGCGGATCACCGAAATGGTGTCGCACACGGCGGCCACTTCATCGAGCTTGTGGGAGATGTAGACGCAGGCGACACCCTTGGCCTTGAGGTCGCGGATGATGTCCAGCAACACCTCGATTTCCGAACGGGTCAGCGCGGAAGAAGGTTCGTCGAGGATCAGCAGGCGTGCCTGTTTGTTCAGGGCCTTAGCGATTTCCACTAGTTGCTGATAACCGCCGCCGTACTGCGAAACCGGCAGCGACACGTTCATGTCCGGCACTTTCAGTTCACGCATCAGGGCTTCGGCGCGGTGGATCATCGCCGGGTAATTCATCCGCCCACCCGGCAGCGTCAGCTCATGACCCATGAAAATGTTTTCGGCCACCGAGAGGTCGGGAACCAGCGTCAGTTCCTGGTGAATGATGACGATGCCGGCGGCTTCCGTTTCGCTGATCGATTGCGCCTTGAGCGGTTGACCGTCCCAGAGGATTTCACCGTCCCAGGTGCCATGGGGATAGACCGCAGACAGGATTTTCATCAGCGTCGACTTGCCGGCGCCATTCTCGCCGCACAGCCCGACGCACTCGCCCGGCCGGACCTTGAGGTCGATGCCGTTGAGCGCTTTGACACCGCCGAAGGTTTTGACGATGCCGTTCATTTGCAGCAGAAAGTCGGACATGGCAGAGACTCATAAGCGACAGATACTGGACTGATCCCGCAGGCGCAAAACGCCTGCGGGGGCATCACTCACTGAATGTCACTTTCCGGCGAGCTGCGCCTTGGTATAGAAGCCGTCCTGTTCCAGCAGGTCGATGTTGTCCTTGGTCAACGGGGTCGGGGTGAGCAGGATGGTGTCAACTTTTTTGCTGCCGTTGTCGTACTGCGAGCTGTAGGCGGGCTTCTCGTTGCGCGCCAGTTGCACCGAGAGTTTGGCGGCTTCGGAGGCAATCAGTTTCAGCGGTTTGTAAACGGTCATGGTTTGAGTGCCGGAGATCACCCGCTTGACCGCTGCCAGGTCCGCGTCCTGTCCGGAGATCGGCACCTTGCCGGCCAGTTGCTGAGCGGCCAGGGCCTGAATGGCGCCGCCGGCCGTGGCGTCGTTGGAGGCGACGATGCCGTCGATTTTGTTGTCGTTGCGGGTCAAGGCGTTTTCAACAATGCTCAGCGCCTCGGTCGGGTTCCATTCCTTCACCCATTGCTGGCCGACGATCTTGATATCGCCCTTGTCGATGGCCGGTTGCAGCACCTTCATCTGACCTTCGCGCAACACTTTCGCGTTGTTGTCGGTGGGCGCACCACCCAGCAGGAAGTAATTACCCTTGGGCGCTGCGTGCAGCACGCCGCTGGCCTGCATTTCGCCGACCTTTTCGTTATCGAAGGAGATGTAGGCGTCGATATCGGCGTTGAGTATCAGACGGTCATAGGACACGACCTTGATCCCGGCTTTCTTCGCTTCGGCCACCGCATTGGTCAGCACGGTAGCGTTGAACGGCACGATGACGATGACATCGACGCCGCGGGAAATGAGGTTTTCGATTTGCGAAATTTGCTTTTGCTCGTTGGCATCGGCCGACTGCACGAAGACCTTGGCGTCCATTTTCTCTGCTGCCGCAACGAAGTAATCCCGGTCACGGGACCAGCGTTCCAGCCGCAGGTCATCAATGGAGAAACCGATTTTCGGATGGGCCGCGTCGGCCATCACCGGCAGCGACAACAGGGCCAGGGCGCTGGCCAGCAGCGTGCGTTTTACATTCTTCATGGTGGTGCGTCCTTTTATTTTTGTTTGAAAGACACGGCCTGACGATGAATATCGGGCTGATGGAACTGTAGAGAATCAGCTGACGCAACGGACTACAGATTTGTCGCGCAAATGTCACAGCGCCCGCAGTCCCCTTTGGCGATCAGCGATAGATGAAACGGTTGACGACGTTTTCGAGCATTTCCTGCCGGCCGCTGACGGCCTGCGGGTTCAGTTCGTTGGCGAAGGCGTGCTCGGCCAGTGACTGGAGATTGAAGTCGCCTGCCAGAACCGCCTGGCCGAACGGCTGCTGCCAGCCGGCGTAGCGTTGGTCCTTGAGCCGCTGAAGCTGATCGTTCTGGACCATGGCGGCGGCCCGCTCGAGCGACAGGGCGAGGACGTCCATGGCGCCGACGTGGCCGTGAAACAGATCGACCTCGTCGAGGCTCTGGCGGCGCACCTTGGAGTCGAAGTTGAACCCGCCATTGCCGAACCCGCCGGCCTTGAGGATTTCATAAGTGACGAGGGTCATTTCCTCGACGCTGTTGGGGAATTGATCGGTGTCCCAGCCGTTCTGCGGATCGCCCCGGTTGGCATCGATGCTGCCGAAAATCCCCAGCGAGACGGCCGTCGCCACTTCGTGATGAAAACTATGACCGGCCAGGGTCGCGTGGTTGGCCTCGATGTTGACCTTGATTTCCTTTTCCAGACCGAACTGCTGGAGAAAACCGAACACCGTGGCGCTGTCGTAATCGTACTGGTGCTTGGTCGGCTCCTGCGGCTTGGGCTCGATCAGCAGATCGCCTTTGAAACCGATCTTGTACTTGTGCTCGACCACCATGCGCATGAAGCGACCCAGTTGTTCGCGCTCGCGTTTCAAGTCGGTGTTGAGCAGGGTTTCGTAGCCCTCGCGACCGCCCCACAACACATAGTTGGAGCCTTTGAGGCGTTGAGTCGCGTTCATGGCGCTGAAGACCTGGGCCGCGGCGCAGGCGAACACTTCAGGATCCGGGTTGCTGGCGGCACCGGCGGCAAAGCGCGGATTGCTGAAACAGTTGGCAGTGCCCCACAGCAGCTTGATTCCGCTTTCTTCCTGATGGCGTTCCAGGTGATCGACCATTTGGGCGAAGTGGTTGCGGTACTCCTTCAGCGAGTGGCCTTCGGGGGCGACATCCGTGTCGTGAAAGCAGTAGTAGTCGATACCCAGCTTGGAGAAAAACTCGAACGCGGCCTGCGCCTTGCCAATGGCCAGTTCCATCGGGTCGCCGGCGTGTTGCCATGGGCGCTTGAATGTCCCTGCGCCGAACACGTCGGAGCCCGGCCAGACAAAGGTGTGCCAATAACAGGCGGCCATGCGCAGGTGTTCGCGCATCGGCTTGCCGAGGATGATCTTGTCGGCGTCGTAGTGACGGAAGGCAAGGGGAGAATCGCTGGCAGGACCTTCGTAGCGAATCCGGTCGACATCGGGGAAGTACGGCATTGGCAATGTCCTTGTTGTTCTTGGTTGTTGTTCTTGGGCGTGTCCCGATACTAGCAACGGCCCTGTGCCTGCCGATTACGAAAATCACCAACACGGAGTGCGATTTTGCGTATTGAGATTCGCCCTCTGCGCGCCTAGTCTGTGCAGACCGCCTCTACGGCAAGGGGCCCGGAACAAGCCTGAAAACAATGAAAACCGTACCGCCTGTTCACCGCATCGCCCTGTTGTTCAACGGGAGCAAGATCTATGACCGCGGCATCATCAGCGGCATCGGCAACTACCTGAGCAGCACGCGCGCGTCCTGGGATCTGTTTCTGGAGGAGGATTTTCTCTGCCGCTTGAAGGGCATCGAGCGCTGGCAAGGCGACGGAATCATTGCCGACTTTGACGACCCGCTGATTGGCGAGGCGCTGGCCGACATCAAATTGCCCGTGGTGGCGGTGGGCGGTTCTTATCAGGATGAGCGCGCCTATCCCAAAGGCATCCCGTACGTCGCGACCGACAATAACGCGCTGATCACCATGGCTTACGAGCACTTGATCGAGGCCGGGCTGCAACGGTTCGCCTGCTTCAGCCTGCCTGAGGCGCAGGCCAACCGATGGGCCCAGGAGCGCGAAAAGGCTTTTCTACGATTGATGCAGCGGGACGGCTTGCACGCCGAGGTCTATCGCGGCATGGGGACCAGCGCGCCGCTGTGGGACAGCGCCGTCGAACAGCTGATCGCCTGGCTGCAAAGCCTGCCCAAGCCGATTGGCATCATCGCAGTCAGTGATGCCCGCGCCCGGCAGTTGCTGCAAGCCTGCCTGACCGCCGGCATCGCCGTGCCGGAGCAGGTGGCGCTGATCGGCATCGACAATGACCCGTTGACCCGCAGCCTGACCCGGGTCCCCCTGAGTTCAGTGATCCAGGGCACCGAAACCATGGGCCGCACCGCCGCGCAACTGCTGCACCAGATGCTCCACGGCAAGCCGTCAACGGGCGAGCATTTCCTGATCCCGCCTGAAGCGATCAACGTGCAGGTGTCGAGCTTGCATCAACCTTTGGGCAACTCCTACGTGATGCAGGCGCTGCTGTTCATTCGCCAATATGCCTGCCAGGGCATCAAGACCGCGCAAGTGGCGGCTTATGTCGGCGTGTCGCGTTCCTCGCTGGAGTCGCACTTTCGCGCAGTGCGTGGTTGCAGCGTGCATGACGAGATTCTGCGTTTCAAACTGGCGGCGGCCACTCGCGGACTGGAAAAAACCGACACGGCGATTGCGGACGTTGCCCGCACGTGCGGTTTCAAATCCGCTCAATACCTGCACACGGTGTTCCGCCGAGAGTTCGGGTGTACGCCCCGGGAATATCAGCAGGGCGCCCGATAGCCGGCCACTCAAAAACGATCCAGCCGGTAGCGCTCGCTCGACGGGAGAATACGCGCCGTGTCCTGCGCCGACGGCAATACCATCCCCCCAACCATCTCCGCCGTCACCGCCGCCTGCGTCAGCCCCAAATGCTGATGCCCGAACGCAAGGAACACCCTCCCGTCACACACCCGATCAATCACCGGCAACGAATCCGGCAGCGACGGCCGAAATCCCATCCATGGCGTGGCTGCCTCGACACTCAACTCATCACGAAACAACCCTTTGCTCAACCGATGCAACTGCCAGGCGCGGGCCATGGTCGGTGGGGCTTCGAGGCCGGCGAATTCGACGGTGCCGGCCAGGCGCAGCCCGTCGGACATCGGTGTCATGATGAATTTACGTTCCAGCGAGGTGACGGGGAAGGGCAGTCGGTTGTGTTCGTGAGGCAGCATCAGGTGATAGCCGCGCTCGGTATCCAGCGGGACGTTTTTGCCGGTCAGTGCGGCGGTGAGTTTTGCCGAGTGGGCGCCGCAGGCGATCAGCACCTGGCGAGCTGACAGGGTGCCGGTTCCGGTCATCAGATTGACGCCATGCTCATGCAGTTGCCCGCCCTGAACCGCCTGTTTCACAAACTGCACGCCGCTGGCTTTCGCCGCGTCCACCAACTCACGCACGACGCGGTAGGGATCGATGAAGTGCCCGGTGTTCGGGAAAAACAGTCCGCCTTGAATCTGTTCGCTCAGTTGCGGCGCGGTCTCGCGTACCGCACCGGCCTGCCACCAATCGACCGGCACCTGCTGCTGTTGCATGCGTCGCTGTAATGCTTCGAGGGCCGGACGCGAGTCGGGGCGTTCGAACACCAGCAGCGAACCTTCCATCTTCAGCAGGTCGGGGCGCTGAATGTCATGAAGCAAGCGCTGCCAGGCGTCGAGCGAGCTTTCATTCAGCGCCCTCAACCCGGCGACGGTACGCTGGAACGGCGCCGAGCGCAGGTTCAGCAAAAGCCGCGCAAACCAGGGCAAGGCGCGGGGCAGGTATTTCCAGTCCAGGCGCAGCGGCCCCATCGGGTTCATGAGCATGGCGGGCAGGCGTTTGAGGATCGAGCTGTCGGCAATCGGAAATACTTGCTCGGTCGCCAGGTGCCCGGCGTTGCCGAACGAGGCGCCGTGGCCCGGTTCCTGCGGATCGATCACCACCACCCGCAAACCCTGACGGGCCAGGCGCAGGGCGCTCGCGACGCCGATGATGCCGGCGCCGACCACGGCGATGTCGTGCGGGTTATTCGGCATTTTTCGCGGTTTCCCTTTGGCCATCGAGCAAGCGACGCAGCGACAGTGGATTGGCGTGTTTGAGCGCGGTGGGCAGCAGGCTGTCGGGGAAATCCTGATAGCAGACCGGGCGCAGGAAACGCAGGATCGCCGCCGTGCCCACTGAGGTGGTGCGCGAATCGGAAGTCGCCGGGAACGGCCCGCCATGCACCATCGCATCGCAGACTTCGACCCCGGTCGGCCAGCCGTTGACCAGCAGGCGTCCGGCCTTGCGCTCCAGGGTCGGCAGCAAGGCGCGGGCCTGCTCCAGATCCTCGTCATCCAGATGCAGCGTGGCGGTCAGTTGGCCTTCCAGCTGTTCGAGCACCTGACGGATCTCAGCGTCGCTGGCGCATTGCACGATCAAGGACGCGGCGCCGAAGGCTTCGGCCTGCAACGAATGATCAGCAAGGAAATCGGCGGCGTTGGTGACGAACACATGAGCCTGGCCCTGATTCGGTTCCGTCGCGCGCTGGCCGACGGCGGCAATGCGCGCCCGGGTATTTTCCGCGAGAGCATTCACGCTGGACTCATAGGCATTGAAAATCCCCGGCGTCAGCATGGTCTGCGCGGGGCTGCGTTGAACGAATTCAGTGGTGGCGCCAATGAAGGCGTCCAGCGCCGGCCCCTTGTGGGCGATGACCAGACCGGGATTGGTGCAGAACTGACCGGCGCCCAATGTCAGCGAAGCCACAAAACCCTGGGCCAATGCCTCGGCGCGATTTTGCAGAGCTGCCGGAAACAGCAACACCGGATTGATCGAACTCATTTCAGCGTATACCGGAATCGGCTCGGGCCGGGCTTGTGCCGCTTTGATCAGCGCGAGCCCACCACTGCGCGAACCGGTGAAGCCGACCGCCTTGATCCGTGGATCACTGACCAGCGCAATCCCCACTTCACGGCCGGAGCCGTACAACAACGAGAACACACCTTCCGGCAAACCACAGGCCTTGACCGCCCGCGCTACGGCGCGACCAACCAGTTCGCTGGTGCCGGGATGGGCGCCGTGGGCCTTGACGATCACCGGGCAACCGGCGGCCAGCGCCGAAGCGGTATCGCCACCGGCTACCGAGAACGCCAGAGGGAAGTTGCTCGCGCCAAACACGGCCACAGGACCCAGTGGAATCTGCCGCTGACGCAGATCCGAACGCGGTATTGGCTTGCGTTGCGGTTGCGCGGGGTCGACTCGCACATCCAGCCATTCACCGGCCCGCACGGTGCGGGCAAACAGGCGCAGTTGCTGGCAGGTGCGGCCCCGCTCGCCCAGCAGGCGCGGGCGCGACAGGCCGGTTTCGGCCATGGCGCGGTCGATCAGTTCGTCGCCCAGCGCTTCGATTTCGCCAGCGATGGTTTCAATGAATTCGGCCCGTGCCTCGAGCGATGTCTCGCGATAACCGTCGAGCGCCGCCCAGGCCAGCGCGCAGGCCTGCTCGACGTGCTCGGCAGAGCCGCCGGCGTAGGCCGGTTGCAAAGGCGAGTTGGTGGCGGGGTTGATCCCGTGGATGACGTCGCGATCGCCGGTGAGGGATTGCTGTCCGATCAGCAGTTGGCCCGTCAGAGTCATGGCGCATTCCTTATCAATAAAGCAGGTCACGAAAAGGCCCGTCGCCGCGGGTGGCGGCGGGCTTGAGCGCAGCGGCAGGTCAGGCGAAGTTCTGTTCCGCCGACCAGTTTTCGTACCAGTGACGGAACAGCGTGTACTGGGCTTCTGCGTAACGGCGTTGCGAGTCGCTGAGCGCATCGGTTTCGTTGAAATGCAGGGTGTATTCCTTGTCGCCGTTGAGCACCATCAGGTGTTTGTAATACAGCACCAGATCCGTGCCTTCGTCGAAGGACGACAGCACTGCCAGCGCCGATTCCAGCTCACGGGCCTGACGTCGGGCCTTGGCATCACCCTTGGCCGCCTGCTTGCTCAGGGCCACCAGTTGCAGCACTTCGCGGGGCAGGGCGTTGCCGATGCCGGTGATGGCGCCGGTGGCGTTGCAGTTGACGAAGCCGTGCACGACCTGGGTGTCGACACCCACCATCAGGGTCACGGCATCGTCCTTGGAGGTGATGTTTTCCGCGGCGTAGCGCAGATCGGCGCCACCGCCGAATTCCTTGAAGCCGATCAGGTTCGGGTATTCACGGCGCAGTTCGAAGAACAGGTCGGCGCGGGTGGCGAAGCCGTAGTAAGGGCTGTTGTAGATCACCGCCGGCAGGTTCGGCGCGGCTTGCAGAATCGCCGCGAAATGGGCTTTTTGCGCCGCCGCCGAAGCACCACGGGACAGCACCCGAGGAATCACCATCAAGCCCTGCGCGCCGACTTGCGCCGCATGGGCCGCGTGGGACACCGCTTCACGGGTGTTGACCGCGCCGGTGCCGACGATGGTCGGAATCCCGGCGGCCACCAGGCGCGCCACGCCTTCCTGACGCTCGGCTTCGGTGAGCAACGGCCAGTCGCCCATGGAACCGCAGTACACGACCGCACTCATGCCGATGTCGATCAGCTCGCGACCCTTGGCCACCAGCGCGTCGAAGTCCGGTTTGCGCGCGGCGGTGCACGGGGTCATCAGGGCGGGCATGCAGCCGGTGAAGATGTTGTCGCTCATTATTGTTCTCCTTGGAACGGTCATTCAGATAGGTATGGAAAAGCAGCGCAGCGGCTCAGATGCCCCACGCGAACGGATCGGTTTCGTCGATCAGCAGCGTGCTGTCGGCGGTCATGTGGGCGCGGCCGGTGATGTAGGGGCGAACGCGATCGCCTTCCCATTCGAAGCGGCCTTCGAATTGGCTGCCGGTGATGCTCGCCTGCACCCAGCGCTCGCCCGGCGCGAGTTTTTCGTCGGCGGCCAGGCAAGCGAGTTTGGCGCTGGTGCCGGTGCCGCAAGGGGAGCGGTCGTAGGCTTTGCCGGGGCACATCACGAAGTTGCGGCTGTCGGCCTCGGCGTCATCGGCGAACAGTTCGATGTGGTCGATGATTGCGCCGTCCTCGCCATGGATGCCTTGCTCTTCGAGGGCCTTGAGCATTTTCCAGGTGAGGTCGGTCAGGGTGTCGACGTTGTCCATCGTCAGGGTCTGGCCGTGTTCGGAGACCAGGAAAAACCAGTTGCCGCCGTAGGCGATGTCACCAAGGAAGCGGCCGTACCCCGGCACTTCCACCGCCACCTGTTTACGGAATCGATAAGCCGGCACATTGCCGAGCGTCACGGCGCCGTCTTCATGCAGCGTTGCGCTGACCGGGCCGACCGGCGTGTCGATCTTGTGCACGCCCGGCGCGATCAGCCCCAGGTGTTGCAGCGATGCGACAAGGCCGATGGTGCCGTGGCCGCACATGCCGAGGTAACCGGCGTTGTTGAAGAAGATCACGCCGCAGGTGGCGTCCGGCGACACCGGCTCGCAATACAGCGCGCCCACCAGCACATCGTTGCCGCGCGGTTCCAGCAGACAGGCGCGGCGCCACTGGTCATGCTGGTTGCGCAGGGCATCGCGCTTCTCGGCCATGGTGCGGCCCGGAAGATCTGGAAAACCTTTCATCACCAGACGCGTGGGTTCGCCGCCGGTGTGAGAATCAATGACGTGTACTCGTTTCATGGACAGGTCCCGTTGAGTGATTTCAGTAAGCGCCGGCAGCGCGCGGGTTGGCGGCGGAGGCAGGGGACGGCGAAGCGACCTCGCTTTCATCCTCTTCCGATTCCAGACGCAGCAGGTGTGCCGGTACGCCGGTGGCCGCGCCCCAGTAATAAATGCCCATCGCACAGGCGGCGACGACCAGGGTGTCGAACGGATGGGTGAGGATGCCCAGACCGCCGAAAGTGCCGAGTTTCGACAGGACGATGGTCACCGCGTAGAAGGCGATCAGCCACGCGGACGAGCGCACCTGCCGGGACAGGCTGAGGTGGGCGGTCGGCACGAAGCGGCCGCAGAGCAGGTAGACGACGAACATCAGGATTTGCAGGCCCAGCAGCCAGGACACGGTGTTCCAGCCCGACCAGTAAACGATCAGCGCAGCGATGATGAACGACACCGGCCCCAGCACGCCCATGCACTTGACCCGGAACGGGCGCGGCATGTCGGGTGCATTGCGACGCAGCGCGGCGACGGTCACCGGAGCCACTGCGTAACTCAGCACCAATGCGGCGGACACCACATTGATCAGCGCTTCCCACGATGGGAACGGCAGGGTCCAGAACACCGACAGGGCGAAGGTCAGCCACAGCGCCGGACGCGGGATGCCGGACTTCGCGTCGATGTGGGTGAAGACCTTGAAGAACGTGCCGGTCTGCGCCCAGCCGTAGATCACCCGAGGCGTGGCGTTCATGTAGATGTTGCCGCAGCCGCTGGGGGAGATCACCGCGTCCGCCACCACCAGATACGCCAGCCAGCCCACGCCCAGTGCCAGGGCGATGTCGCGGTACGGCAGGGCGAATTCCTTGGAAACTCCGGCCCAGCCATTGGCGAGCAATTCGGTCGGGATGCCGCCGAGGAAAGCCGTTTGCAGCAACACGTAAATCGCCGTGGACAGCAGCACCGACAGGATCAGCGCAATCGGAATGGTGCGCTGGGGATTTTTCACTTCGCTGGCCACCGAAATGATCGGAGTCAGGCCGAGGTAGGCGAAGATCACGCCGCCGGCGGAGACGGCCATCTCGATGCCCGAGAGTCCGAAAGGCGCGAAGCCTTGAACCTGGAAGTTTTCCGGTTTGAAGAAGGTTAACAGCACGCCGATCACCAGCAGCGGCACGATGAACTTGAAAACGCTGACCAGATTATTGGCCTTGGCGAAGGTCTTCACGCTGCGGTAGTTGAGCAGGAAGAACACACAGAGCAGGCCGAACTGCACCAGCCAGCCGAGCAGGGTCGGATCACCGCTGCCGGCCTTGGTCAGGCTCGGAAACCATGCCGCTGCGTATTGGCGAGAGGCAACCACCTCGATCGCCACCAGACTGGAAAACGCGATCAGAGTGATGAAACCCATCAGGTAACCGAGCAGCGGCCCGTGGCTGTAAACCGGGTAACGCACCACGCCGCCGGCCCTTGGCAATGCCGCGCCCAGTTCGCAGTAGACGATGCCCAGCAGCAACACGGCGAACCCGCCCAGCAACCAGGAAAAAATCCCCGCCGGCCCGGCAATCGCCGACACGTGACTGGCCGCGAACAACCAGCCGGAACCGAAGATCGCCCCCAGCCCGATAAAGGTGAGGTCGATCAATGAAAGTTGTTTTTTGAACTTGCCTTGGCCTGACATGGCATCGCCTTCTTGTGAGTTATTGGATAGGCAGGTGTGAGTCACTGGAACGGCTAAACAGTGAACTCATCGGGCGTCGGGCGATTGATGTTTTGCGCAGCTGCGGATGACGAAATCGGCACAGTTGCGAAGAAAGACAGCGGCGCTCGACACGCCGCAAACGTTGCTGCAATCTGCACGCGCACGCCTCCGGGCGGGCACGTTTTCAGGCCGATCCACTCACCGGGGAAGACCTTCACATGCAGAACGCGTTTGCGATCCTCTGTCAGGACGATGAGCGCCATCGGCCGCATACCCTCGACGCACTGCTGGGCGGCGTGGCACCGCTGTTGCCGATGCTGGACGCGATTCCGAACGCGGCGATCTTCATCAAGGACGTGCAGGCGCGGTACGTTCTGGCCAATCGCACGCTGGTGCAGCGCTGCGGCCTGAAAGACTTGAAACCGTTGCTCGGGAAAACCAGTGCGCAGGTATTTCCGGCGCAACTCGGGCCCGGTTATACCGAGCAGGATCGGCGGGTGCTGGAAGAGGGTTTCGTGCTGGAGGATCAGCTGGAACTGCACCTGTACGGCAGTCGCGAACCGGGCTGGTGCCTGACGCACAAGCGTCCGCTGTACAACCGTGACGGCGAGATCATCGGACTCGCGGGGATTTCGGTGGACCTGCAATCGGCCAGCGAAAAACATCCAGCGTTCCAGCGCCTGGCGGCGGTCGACGAACACATCCGCGCGCATTTCAATCGGCGTGTCACCTTGGGCGAATTGACCCGGATCGCCGGTATCTCGGTGGCGCAACTGGAGCGCTACTGCAAACGGGTCTTCCACCTGACGCCGAGGCAGATGATCCAGAAAGTGCGGCTGGAACATGCCCATCGCCTGTTGCACACCGAACTGCCGATCACCGAGGTGGCGCTGCAATGCGGCTACACCGATCACAGCGCTTTCACTCGCCAGTTCAAGGCATCGACCGGGTTCACCCCGCGTCAGTACCGGCAGGCGACAGAGTAATGAGCGGTTTGCGAGTCATTGCGGCTAGACCGAACAGGTCAGCCCCACTTGCTGCAGGTGAAACGAGATGAGCGAATTCTGGGTACGCCGATGCTCGTATGGCCTGTGCGCGATCCTGCTGACGCTGACGGCGTCCTGTTCGAGCAAGGCTCACTACGCGACCACCGGTGATCGCTGTTATGCCAAAGCGGTGCCGACGTCAGGCGAGGGCGGTCTTGCCTGGGGCGCGACCTTGGGCATCGCGCAAAAAAAATCCATGAATAACTGCATGCGCTACGCCGGCCGCTCGGGCGGAACGCCCGATACCTGTCAGGTGGTGTTGGCCAAGTGCAAGAATTGACGGGGTGATCCAGGCGCCACCCCAACGACCGGTGGCGCTGTTGTCTTGCGACAAAACTACCGCGCGCGTTTCAGTGATTGCGAAAGGGCCTGTTTGGCGATCAGTGAGGCAACGTCCTTGGCACCATAGCAACGGAATTTGACACTGTAGGCGTCTGTGTCGAGACGGACGATCTTCGTCACGAAACCGCCTTCGACGGTGACCTTGCGGATCGCCGGCATCGGTATCTCGACATCCAGTGTCCCGTCCTGAACCATGCGGTTCATGGCATTGGCATTCAAGTGAACGGCGTTTTCGGTGACGGTGACTCTGCCGCCCACCCACAATCCGCCATAGTGATTTCTGAATCCCTCGAGCACCCCGGCCAGTACGCCGACATTGCCGCTTCCCACGACCTCGTAGAACTCGCCTACATCTTCGTAGTTCAGTTCAGCATCGGTCACCAGAAAGTTGACCATTTTCGACTTCAGAACTTCTTCGGCCATCCCTGCATCTCCCTTGTTCAAATCAATGTCCCGAATTTCAGCCGCCTGTTTACCTGACAAAAAACAAAATCGCCATGTGTTTCCTTCGTTCTTTCATACGTCGCAGTTGTCACTGTCCGTTCCCGCCTGTCTGGAGTTCACCCGATGCCGTCGCTCAAAACCCTGCCCGCTGCCTTGCTGGGACTGGCCCTTGTCTGTCCGCTCAAGGCGCAATCCCAGGGGCTGGAACTGGGGCAAGTGCTGATCGGGGCCGAGGATCAGAGCGGTGAAGATGTGTCGGTGGAAGAGGCGAAGGCTCGTCTGGCCGAGGTGCCGGGTGGCAGCAACGTGGTGGATATGCGCCAGCCTTTGCAGGGCCGGGTCGCCAGCAATCAGGATGTGCTGGCGTATCAGCCCGGCGTCTATGCCCAGTCGGCGGGCAACGAAGGGACGAAAATCTCGATCCGTGGCTCGGGCATCAACCGCGCTCCCGGCGCCCACGCCTCGGGGCTGTACACGATGCTCGACGGCCTGCCGCTGACCGGCCCCGGCGGCACGCCTTATGAACTGCTGGAGCCGCTGTGGCTCGACCATGTTGAAGTGCTGCGCGGCGCCAACGGTTTTGATCGCGGTGCGCTGGCCCTCGGCGGCGCCGTCGATTACGTCAGCCACACGGGGTATAACGCGCCACTGCTGAATGTGCGCTATGTCATGGGCAGCCATGGTTATGCCCAGCGACAAGTCAGCTCCGGTCAGGTGCTGGGCGATTTCGATTACTACCTGTCGATGACCGACGCGCATTCCGACGGTTATCAGGATCACACCGCCAGCAAGAGCCAGGGCGTGATCGCCAACTTCGGTTATCGCTTCAATCCGAATCTGGAAACCCGCTTCTACATCCGTCACCGCGAGACCGACAACGACCTCGCCGGCCGGGTGACCAAACATTCCATCGAGCACGATCCGCGCGCGGCCAACCCGGCCTACGTGACGCGCAACGACAGCCGCGATCAGCCCGGCAGCACCTTCATCGGCAACAAGACCACGTACTACATCGACGACGATTCGAGCATTCAGACCGGTCTGGTCTATCACGATTACCCGATGGACCTGCGCGAAGGCCCCAATCGCCTGAAGGTCGCCTACACCGATGTCAGCGGCACGTTCGACTACAAGCGCCGCGACACGCTCTGGGGGATGGAGAGCAACAGCACCGTGGGCCTGCGAGTGACCAAACACCTGCCCAACGACGGTGCCAGCGAACGGGTGCGGATTCCCACCGGCAATACCGCCGGTTATGCGCCGGGCACTCACATGCGCAACTTCACTTATCAGGGTTCGGATTCTGTCCTGCATGTGGGCAACGACCTGGAAATCGCCGACGACCTGTGGCTGACCACCGGCCTCGCCGCGATCTACACCCGACGCGAAAGCGCGGTCACCTACCCGGAAGGTGGCGGCAAGACCAGCCTTGGCGACTGGGATTACGCGCCACGTCTGGGTCTGCGCTATCAGGTGACGCCGGATCTGCAACTGTTCGGCAACCTCAGCCGCTCGGTCGAAGCGCCGCATCCGTGGTCGCTGATCTACAGCTCCAACGTACGCTTCCCCGCTGGCAGCGGCGCCGCCACCGGCACCCAGCGCGATCCGGTCAAGCTGCAAAACCAGACCGCGACCACCCTGGAACTCGGCGGCCGCGGCGACAGCGCGCTCGGCGAATGGAGCCTGGCGTGGTACTACGCTCAGGTGCGCCACGAATTGCTTTCGGTGTTGCCGGACGCCAACGCCACCACGCCTTACGAACTCAACGCCAGTCCGACCGTACACCAAGGTGTCGAAGCCAGCCTGAACAGCAACCTGTGGTCAGCGAGCGATGGCGGCAAGTTGAGCCTGCGTCAGGCCTACACCTTCAGCGACTTCCACTACCGCGACGACGACCGCTTCGGCGACAACCGCTTGCCGGGCCTGCCGATGCATTACTACCAGGGCGAGTTGCGCTACGACTTTCCACAAGGTTTCTTCGCGGCCGTCAACACGCAACTGGTCTCGAAAACCGCAGTGGACTACGCCAACAGCTATTACGCCGATCCTTACGCCACCTTCGGCGCGACCCTCGGTTACAACGCCCCCAAGGGCGACTGGCAGACCTGGCTGGACATGCGCAACCTGACCGACAAGCACTACGCCGCTACCGTTACGCCGGGCTATGACGATAAAGGCTTGGACGCGGCACGCTCCACACCGGGTGAGGGCATGGCGATGTATGTCGGGGTGTCGTGGAGTTTGCTCTGAGGGGTTGGGTGCACCTTGCAGGGGCGCATTGTCCTGCTACCTGAAAAGCACTCTGGCGCTGCAAATGTATGCTCATCCCTTTATCAGCCAAAGGTTCTCATGTTCGACAGAAACGACTTTGACCAACTCACGCGACAACAGCTGCTTTTTTGGCCCTGCCACAACGATTGTCCCGGTCTTTATTACCTGACGTATCCATCGAGCGCCTTCCTCGTTCCGTGCGGTCAGGAGTACATTCGAATTACCCGTGTGAGCAAATCGCATCATACGAACGGCTTGAATGTGTGGCTGAATGCCGAGTGGCACGAACGTGAACCAGGTGGGGATCACTGCTTCCCGGAATACGTTGGCGGCGCGCAGTTTGAACCGATTTCCGAAGAGGTTTTCAACCAATTGGTGGCAGAACGGGCGGTCGAACTGATCGTACCGCTCAAGCAACCACTGCACGAACCTTCCGGTTTCGTCGGTGCGTTATTGATGTACTCGATGAAAACGGACTTCATCGTCTCGCTTTTCGCCGAGTATGAAGACGAATTCATTCATTTTTACTGGCACACATTGCACTGAACCTGCTGCTCGATGAAACCGTTCGATCACCGGACACCCGAACCTTCGTCCAATTGCCCGATCCGGCAAGCCGGCGTACTGTGACCGGTGATGGCGTAAACCGTGACCATCATCATAACGACAAGATCGAGTGCCTTGCCCATGGACAGCCGCCTGCTGAGCGACCGCAGCAGCGTGTTTCGCCACGCTGACCCGTACGCCGTCTCCGACTATGTGAACCAGCACGTCGGTCAGCATTTCATCGGCCTGTCCAAAACCACCCACCCGCAAGCCAGCCTCAACCACCGCAAACTCGCCGACCTCGATCTGTGCCGCATCAGCTATGGCGGCAGCGTTCGCGTCACGTCGCTGGCGCTGGAAACCGTGTATCACCTGCAAGTCCTGCTGCAAGGCAACTGCCTGTGGCGCGGGCACAAGCGCGAGCATCATCTGGTGCCGGGCGAATTGCTGTTGATCAACCCGGACGATCCGGTCGACCTGACCTATTCCGACGATTGCGAGAAATTCATCCTCAAGGTGCCGGTCAGCGTGCTGGAGTCAGTGTGCGACGATCAGCGCTGGCTGCATCCTGCCGGGGGCATCCGGTTTCTGCGCAATCATTACCGGCTCGACGAGCTGGAAGGGTTTACCAACCTGCTGGGCATGATCTGCCAGGAAGCCGAAGCCAGCGATCCGTTGCTGCGGGTGCAGGAGCATTACGCGCAGATCGTCGGCAGCAAACTGATCTCGCTGATGAACACCAACGTCAGCCGTGAATGCCTGAGTTCGCCGAGCGTCAGTTTCGAGCGGATCCTCGACTATATAGAGCGCAACCTGAAACTGGATCTGCCCGCCGAACACCTCGCGGCCCAGGCGAACATGAGCCCGCGTTCCCTGTACGCGCTGTTCGAACGCCAGCTCGGCGTGACCCCGATGCAATACATCCGCCAGCGCAAGCTGGAACGCATTCATGCCTGTCTCAACGACCCGAGCTGCCCGGTGCGCAACCTCACCGAACTGGCGCTGGACTACGGCTTCCTGCACCTCGGGCGCTTCTCCGAAAGCTATCGCCAGCAGTTCGGCGAATTGCCGTCCGTGACCTTCAAACGCCGCCACTGAATTCCCGCCCCGAAACAATCTGAAGCACCTGCCGCGCCGTCCTGCACAAAACGGATAGCGCTCTGCAGGATTCGGATATTGCCGTCCGCGTTGCCTCCCTAATCTGACCTGGCCTGAACAATAACAATGGAGGCCCCGGCCATGTCCCTGGGAATCGACTACCTCAATGCCATGCTTGAAGAGGACCCCGAAAAGGGTGCCTACCGCTGCAAGCGGGAGATGTTCACCGATCCGCGGCTGTTCGAACTGGAGATGGCGCACATCTTCGAAGGCAACTGGATCTACCTCGCCCACGAAAGCCAGATCCCCAACGCCAACGACTTTCTGACCCTCACCATGGGGCGCCAGCCCGTGTTCATCGCCCGCAACAAGGCCGGTGAACTCAATGCCTTTCTCAACGCGTGCAGCCATCGCGGCGCCATGTTGTGCCGGCACAAGTCCGGCAACCGTTCCAGCTATACCTGCCCGTTCCACGGCTGGACGTTCAACAACAGCGGCAAACTGCTCAAGGTCAAAGACCCAAGCGAAGCCGGCTACCCCGAAGGCTTCAACTGCGAAGGCTCCCATGACCTGACCAAAGTCGCGCGTTTCGAGTCCTATCGCGGCTTTCTGTTCGGCAGCCTGAACGCCGATGTGAAAACCCTCGCCGAGCACTTGGGCGAGTCGGCCAAGATCATCGACATGATCGTCGATCAGTCACCCGAAGGCCTGGAAGTGCTGCGCGGTTCGAGCTCCTACATCTATGAAGGCAACTGGAAACTCACCGCCGAAAATGGCGCCGACGGCTATCACGTCAGCTCCGTGCACTGGAACTACGCCGCCACCCAGAACCAGCGTCAGCAGCGCGACGCCGGCGAAGAAATCAAGACCATGAGCGCCGGCAGCTGGGCGAAGAAGGGCGGCGGTTTCTACTCGTTCGACCACGGCCACTTGCTGCTCTGGACTCGCTGGGCCAACCCCGAGGATCGTCCTGCGTACGAGCGCCGCGACGAGCTGGCGCGGGACTTCGGCCAGGCCCGCGCCGACTGGATGATCGAGAACTCGCGCAACTTGTGCCTGTACCCCAACGTGTACCTGATGGATCAGTTCAGCTCGCAGATCCGCATCGCCCGGCCGATCTCTGTCGACAAGACCGAGATCACCATCTATTGCATCGCGCCCAAAGGCGAAAGCGCGGAGGCCCGGGCCAAGCGTATCCGCCAGTACGAAGATTTCTTCAATGTCAGCGGCATGGCCACCCCGGATGACCTCGAAGAGTTCCGCTCGTGCCAGACCGGTTACGGCGCCGGGCGCGGCTGGAACGACATGTCCCGTGGCGCGACCCATTGGGTCGAAGGCGCGGACGCGGCGGCCGAGGAAATCGACCTCAAACCTTTGTTGTCCGGCATGCGCACCGAGGACGAAGGCCTGTTCGTGCTGCAACACAAGTACTGGCAGGAAACCATGCTCAAGGCTGCTTCGACCGAACCGGATCTGATTCCCGTGGAGGCTGTGTGATGAGCAACCTCTACGACACCGTGCGCGATTTCCTCTACCGCGAAGCGCGCTATCTGGACGACGGCCAGTGGGATCAGTGGCTGGAGCTCTACGCCGCCGACGCCAGTTTCTGGATGCCGGCCTGGGACGATCACGACACTCTGACCGAAGACCCGCAAAGCGAAATCTCGCTGATCTGGTATGGCAACCGTGGCGGCCTTGAAGACCGGGTGTTCCGGATCAAGACCGAGCGCTCCAGCGCAACCATTCCCGACACCCGCACCTCGCACAATCTCAGCAACATCGAGATCGTCGAGCAGGGCGAAGGCCAATGTCAGGTGCGCTTCAACTGGCACACCCTGAGCTTTCGCTATCAGGTCACCGACAGTTACTTCGGCACCAGCTTCTACACCCTCGACCTGCGCGGCGAACAGCCGTTGATCAAGGCCAAGAAAGTCGTGCTGAAGAACGATTACGTCCGTCAGGTCATCGACATCTACCACATCTGATCGAGACGGCGGCGAGCCGGGCTCGACGCTGTGAGCGAGGTGCACCATGAGTTTCCAGATCGCACTGAATTTCGAAGACGGGGTCACCCGTTTCATCGAGGCCTCCGGCCACGAAACCGTTGCCGACGCGGCTTACCGCCAAGGCATCAACATCCCGCTGGACTGCCGCGACGGCGCCTGCGGTACCTGCAAGTGTTTCGCCGAGGCCGGGCGATACGACATGGGCGACAACTTTATCGAAGACGCCTTGAGTGAAGACGAACTGGCCCAGGGTTTCGTCCTGACTTGCCAGATGCGCGCCGAAAGCGACTGCGTGGTGCGGGTGCCGGTCGGCTCGCAGGTGTGCAAGACCGAACAGGCGAGTTATCAGGCGTCGATCAGCGATGTTCGTCAGCTCTCCGAAAGCACCATCGCGCTGTCGCTCAAGGGTGAATCCCTGAGCAAACTGGCGTTCCTGCCCGGTCAGTACGTCAACCTGCAAGTGCCGGGCAGCGAGCAATCCCGCGCCTATTCCTTCAGCTCGTTGCAGAAGAACGGCGAGGTCAGTTTCCTGATCCGCAATGTCCCCGGCGGCCTGATGAGCAGCTTCCTCACCGGGCTCGCCAAGGCCGGCGACAGTCTGAATCTCGCCGGGCCGCTAGGCAGTTTTTACCTACGCGAGATCAAGCGACCGTTGTTGCTGTTGGCCGGCGGCACCGGGCTGGCACCGTTCACGGCGATGCTGGAGAAAATCGCCGAACAGGGCAGCGAGCATCCGGTTCACCTGATTTACGGCGTGACCAACGATTTTGATCTCGTCGAGCTTGACCGCCTCGAAGCCTTCGCCGCGCGCATCCCGAATTTCAGCTTCGGCGCTTGTGTGACCAATCCGCAGAGTCAGCACCCGCTCAAGGGCTACGTCACCCAGCACATCGAACCGCGACACCTCAACGAAGGCGATGTCGACGTGTACCTGTGCGGCCCGCCGCCGATGGTCGAGGCGGTCAGCCAGTACATCCGCGAACAGGGCATCACGCCGGCGAACTTCTACTACGAGAAATTCGCGGCGGCCTGAGTCTTCTTTCTGAATTGCGAGGTTGTCATGAACAACAGATTCGCCAACAAGGTCGCGCTGGTCACCGGCGCGGCGCAAGGCATCGGTCGCCGGGTGTGCGAGCGCTTGCTGGAGGAGGGCGCGCAGGTCATTGCTGTCGACCGCTCCGAACTGGTTCACGAACTGCAAGGCGAGGGCGTGCTGTCGCTGACCGCCGACCTTGAGCAATACGCCGATTGCGCCCGGGTGATGAGCGCCGCCATCGATACGTTCGGGCGCCTGGATGTGCTGGTCAACAACGTTGGCGGCACCATTTGGGCCAAGCCGTTCGAGCACTACGACGTCGAGCAGATCGAGGCCGAAGTGCGCCGTTCGCTGTTCCCGACGCTGTGGTGCTGTCACGCCGCCTTGCCGTACATGCTCAAGCAGGGGCGCGGCGCGATCGTCAATGTGTCGTCGATTGCGACCCGCAGCCTGAACCGCGTTCCCTACGGCGCGGCCAAGGGCGGCATCAACGCGCTGACTGCCTGCCTGGCCTTTGAAAACGCCGAGCGCGGGATCCGGGTCAACGCCACCGCGCCCGGCGGCACCGAAGCGCCGCCCCGGCGCATCCCGCGCAACACCGCCGAACAGTCCGCGCAGGAGCAGGCCTGGTATCAGGAAATCGTCGCGCAAACCCTCGATAGCAGCCTGATGAAACGCTACGGAACCGTTGATGAACAGGTCGGCGCGATCCTGTTTCTCGCCTCGGACGACGCCTCCTATATCACTGGTGTAACCCTGCCGGTCGGTGGCGGGGACCTCGGTTGATCACGCTTGAATGGACACTGAAATGAACCGGATCCTGATTGAAAACCTGTCGGCGATCATCGTCGACCTGCCGACCATCCGCCCGCACAAACTGGCGATGCACACGATGCAGAACCAGACGCTGGTGATCCTGCGCCTGCGTTGCAGTGACGGTGTCGAAGGCGTCGGCGAAGCCACCACCATCGGCGGCCTGGCCTACGGCTACGAAAGCCCGGAAAGCATCAAGGCCAATATCGACGCGCACCTGGCGCCGGCGCTGATCGGCCTGGACGCGGACAACATCAACGCCGCGATGCACAAGCTCGACAAGGTCGCCAAGGGCAACACCTTCGCCAAGTCCGGCATCGAGAGCGCATTGCTTGACGCCCAAGGCAAACGCCTCGGCCTGCCGGTGAGCGAACTGCTCGGCGGCCGGGTCCGCGACAGCCTCGAAGTGGCCTGGACCCTGGCCAGCGGCGACACCGCCCGCGACATCGCCGAAGCCGAGCAAATGCTGGAAGCGCGGCGGCACCGGATCTTCAAATTGAAGATCGGCGCCAACCCGCTGGAGCAGGATCTGAAACACGTGGTGGCGATCAAGAAAGCCCTGGGCGAGCGTGCCAGTGTGCGGGTCGACGTCAACCAGTACTGGGACGAATCCCAGGCGATTCGCGGCTGTCAGGTGCTCGGCGACAACGGCATCGACCTGATCGAGCAGCCGATCTCGCGGGTCAATCGTTCCGGGCAGATTCGTCTGAACCAGCGCAGCCCGGCGCCGATCATGGCCGACGAATCCATTGAAAGCGTCGAGGACGCGTTCAGCCTCGCCGCCGACGGCGCCGCCAGCGTCTTCGCCCTGAAGATCGCCAAGAACGGCGGCCCGCGCGCCGTGTTGCGCACCGCGCAAATCGCCGAAGCCGCCGGCATCGCCCTGTACGGCGGCACGATGCTCGAAGGCTCCGTCGGCACCCTGGCCTCGGCCCATGCGTTCCTCACGCTCAGGCAATTGACCTGGGACACCGAGCTGTTCGGCCCGCTGTTGCTGACCGAAGACATCGTCACCGAGCGCCCGCAGTACCGCGACTTTCACCTGCACATTCCACGCACCCCGGGCCTGGGCCTGACGCTGGATGAAGAGCGCCTGTCGCGCTTTCGCCGGTACTGATTCCCCAAGGAGAACGCCATGCTGTTCCACGTAAAAATGACCGTGAAATTGCCCGCCGACATGGACCCGGCCGTTGCCACAAAACTCAAGGCCGACGAGAAGGAACTCGCCCAGCGCCTGCAACGCGAAGGCCAGTGGCGCCACCTCTGGCGCATCGCCGGGCACTACGCCAATTACAGCGTGTTCGACGTGCCCAGCGTCGAAGCGCTGCACGACACCCTGATGCTGCTGCCGCTGTTTCCCTACATGGAGATCGAGATCGACGGCCTCTGCCGCCATCCCTCGTCGATCCACACCGACGACCGCTGAGCCCGGACTCGCCCCCACAACAACAAGATGAGGTGAACACCATGACCGTGAAGATTGCCCACACTGCCGAGCTGCAAAAATTCTTCGAAGAAGCCGCCGGTTTCGCCAACGATGGCGGCAGCTCGCGCCTGAAAACCATCGTCCTGCGAGTGTTGCAGGACACCGCCCGGATCATCGAAGACCTTGAGATCAGCGAGGACGAATTCTGGAAAGCCGTCGATTACCTCAACCGCCTGGGCGGCCGCTCGGAAGCCGGACTGCTGGTGGCCGGCCTCGGCCTCGAGCATTTTCTCGACCTGCTGCAAGACGCCAAGGATGCCCAGATCGGCTTGACCGGCGGCACGCCGCGCACCATCGAAGGCCCGTTGTACGTGGCCGGCGCGCCGCTGTACGAAGGTGAATGCCGGATGGACGACGGCAGCGAGGAGGGCGTCGCCACCGTAATGTTCCTCGAAGGCCAGGTGTTCGATCCGCAGGGTCAACCGCTCGCTGGCGCCACAGTCGACCTGTGGCACGCCAACACCAAGGGCACGTACTCGTTCTTCGATCAGAGCCAGTCTGATTACAACCTGCGCCGCCGGATCATCACCGACGCCGAAGGTCGCTATCGCGCCCGCAGCATCGTGCCTTCCGGTTATGGCTGCGACCCGCAAGGCCCGACCCAGGAATGCCTCGACCTGCTCGGCCGCCACGGCCAGCGCCCGGCTCATATTCACTTCTTCATTTCCGCACCGGGGCATCGGCACCTGACGACGCAGATCAATCTGTCGGGAGACAAATACCTGTGGGATGACTTTGCGTACGCGACGCGTGAAGGGTTGGTCGGGGAGGTCGAGTTTCTGGAGGATGCAGCGGGACGTCGTGCCGAATTGAAGTTCGACTTCCAGTTGCAGCAGGCGCCGGATGCGGCGGCGCAGCAGCGCAGTCAACGGCCACGGGCGTTGCAGGAAGCGTGACAGCAAGAGAGGGAGCCCATGGCTCCCTCTCTTCAGGAAAATGTTGGAACTAAGCTAATGCAAAAAAGATATTTGTTCGGTGTTTTTAATATCGTTTAGTTTTGTTCCATAGACGAATCAAAAGCATCAAACCGATAGACCTCCCGATTGCCATGACGGCACACGCTGAATCGATCACGGACTCTTCAGGTTTGATTCACACGGGAGTGAATCATGCCGCACACCTCAGATATCACCGCATTACCCATCCTCGACCTGTCCCAGCTCGACGGTACGCCGTCGCAACGCCAGGCCTTTCTCGATGACCTGCGTCACGCCGCCCGTGATGTGGGTTTTTTCTACCTGACCGGCCATGGCATCGACGCCAACCTGCTCGAGCAAGTGCAGGACTACGCGCGCCAGTTCTTCGCCTTGCCCGACAGCGAGAAAACCGCCGTCGGCATGATCAATTCGCCGCACTTTCGCGGTTATAACCGCGCCGCGTCCGAGATCACTCGAGGCCAGCCCGATCAACGTGAGCAATTCGATCTGGGCGCCGAGCGCGACGTCTTGCCATTGAACGCCGACAGTCCGCTGTGGGCGCGGCTGCAAGGGCCGAATCAATGGCCCGAAGCGTTGCCGCAACTCAAGCCGCTGCTGCTCGACTGGCAGCAGGCGATGACCCTAATGTCGCTGCGTCTGCTGCGCGCTTTCGCCCAGTCACTGTCGCTGCCTGAAGACGCTTTTGACCGGTTGTACGGCGACAAACCCAACGAACACATCAAGCTGATGCGCTATCCGGGGCAAGCCTCGACGGCGAGCAATCAGGGCGTCGGGGCGCACAAGGATTCGGGCTTTCTCAGCTTCCTGCTGCAAGACCAGCAGGCCGGCCTGCAAGTGGAAATCGAAGAGGGGCGCTGGATCGATGCGCTGCCTCGGGACAATACGCTGGTGGTGAACATCGGCGAGCTGCTGGAGCTGGCCACCAACGGTTACCTGCGCGCCACGGTGCATCGAGTGGTGTCGCCACCGGTGGGCAGCGAGCGGCTGTCCATCGCGTTTTTCCTCGGTGCGCAGCTGGATGCGGTGGTGCCGCTTTATCCCTTGCCGACGGCGCTGTTGCGTGAGGCGCGGGGTCCGGCCAGCGATCCGCTCAATCCGTTGTTCCGCGATGTCGGCTGGAATTATCTGAAGGGCCGACTGCGCTCCCATCCCGATGTCGCGCAGCGCTTTTACGCCGATGCGTCGAATACCCGGACACCGCTTCGCAAGACCGCCAGCGCCTGATCTATCACTTGCAAAAGGATTTTTCCCATGTTGAAAAAAGCAGTGTTGAAAAAAGCAGGCCTGACCCTGGCCGTCCTCGGCGCGCTGGTGACTTCGTTTGGCGCTCAAGCGCTGGAGCCATTGCGCGTTGCCGCCGACCCGGTGCCCCATGCGCAGATTCTGGCGTACATCCAGAAATTCGATCCGCAGCTCAATCTCAAGGTGATCGAAATCCCGCAGGGCGTGAACTCCAACGAACTTTTGGTGCACGGCGATGTGGACGCCAACTACTTCCAGCATCTGCCGTACCTGCAATCCCAGGAAAAGGCCCTCGGTGAAAAACTTGCGGTGGCCGCCACGGTGCACATCGAACCGCTGGGCATCTATTCCCATCGCCACAAAACCTTCGCCCAGGTGCCGGACAAAGGCACGGTCGCCGTACCGAATAACGTCACCAACCTGAGCCGCGCGCTGTACCTGTTGCAGGACAACGGCCTGATCAAACTCAAAGCCGGTTTCAATGACCCGGCGGCCGATCAGGCGACGCCCAAGGACATCGCCGAAAACCCGAAACACCTGAAGATCCTCGAAATCGAATCGCCGCAACTGCCCCGCGCGCTGGACGACGTGGACCTGGCAGTGATCAACGGCAACTACGCGCTGGAAGCCGGGTTGGTGCCGGCCAAGGATGCGCTGGGTCTGGAGAAGGCCGAACACAACCCCTACGCCAACATTCTGGTGACCACGCCGAAACTGGAAAACGATCCGCGCATCCAGCAATTGGCCAAGGACCTGACCTCGCCGCAAGTCGCCAAATACATCGCCGAGAATTTCAAGGGCTCGGTGATCCCGGTGGCGGACGTCAAGCCATGATCGTCGTCGAGCAGTTGAGCAAGACCTATCCGTCAGCGTCGACCCCGGCGCTGGATCAGGTGTCGCTGAGCATTCCCGATGGGGCGATCTACGGGATTCTCGGGCGCAGCGGCGCGGGTAAATCGACGCTGCTGCGTTGCCTCAATCTGCTCGAACGCCCGGATGCCGGGCGGATTCTGCTGGACGGCGAAGACCTCACGGTGCTGGCCGATAGCGAACTGCGCCGCCAGCGTCAGCGCATCGGCATGATCTTCCAGGGCTTCAACCTGCTGCATTCGCGCAACGTGTTCGACAACGTTGCGGTGCCGCTGGAAATCGCCAAAGTCGCCAAATCACAGCGCCATGAACGGGTTCGGGAACTGCTGGAGCTGGTGGGCTTGAGCGACAAGGCCGAAGCCTTTCCATCGCAACTGTCCGGTGGGCAGAAGCAGCGGGTGGGCATCGCTCGGGCCCTGGCGGCGCGCCCGGCGTATCTGCTTTCGGACGAAGCCACCAGCGCCCTCGACCCGGAAACCACCGCGTCGATTCTGGAGCTGTTGCGCGACATCAACCGCCAGCTCGGTTTGACCATCGTGCTGATCACCCACGAGCTGGACGTGGTCAAGTCGATCTGCGATCACGCCGCGTCCATGGCCAATGGAAAACTGGTGGAGGCGGGGCCGGTGGCCCGATTGCTCGCCGATCCGCAGTCCGCCCTCGGTGCTTCACTGCGCCCCAGTTGCGGCTTGCCGCTGGGGCATGACGCGCCCGGTTTGAGTTTTCTGCGGCAATACGGCGTACGGGCGGCCCACTCATGAACCGCGTGATCGACTGGAATGAAATCCTGCAACTGGTGCTCAACGCCACTGGCGAAACCCTGTACATGGTGCTGCTCGCCGGGCTGTTCACGTTACTGATCGGTTTGCCGCTGGGGGTGTTGCTGTTCATCAGCCGCCGTCAGGGTCTGTACCCGTTGCCGAGGCTCAATCAGGCCTTGGGCGCGGTGATCAACCTCGGCCGTTCGCTGCCGTTCGTGGTGATGCTGATTGCCCTGATCCCGCTGACCCGGCTGGTGGTCGGCACCACGCTGGGCAGCACCGCCGCCGTGGTGCCGATCACCATCGGCGCCTTCCCGTTTTTTGCGCGGATCGTCGAGAACGCTTTGGACGAAGTCGAAAAGGGCCGGATCGAAGCGATCCTCGCCATGGGCGGTGACATCCGCCATGTGATTTTCAAAGTGTTGTTGCCCGAAGCGCTGCCGGCCTTGCTGGCGGGCATCACCCTGACGCTGGTGATGCTGATCGGCTTTTCTTCCATGGCCGGGGTCATCGGTGGCGGCGGATTGGGCGATCTGGCGATCCGCTACGGCTATCAACGGTTCAACAATGAAGTGATGGTCGCCACCGTCGTGGTGTTGGTCATCCTCGTCCAGGGCGTGCAAAGCCTGGGCGATCGACTGGTGCGTTCGCTGGCTCATCGACGTTAAGGAATTTTATGGGTGCGCCTGTCGCCGTGGTCTCCGAACCACTGATTCGTGTACGTGAACTGAGCAAGACCTTTGGCTCGAACCGGGCGCTGGACCGGGTCAGCCTGGATATTTTTCCCGCTGAAGTGGTGGCGCTGCTCGGCGCCAACGGGGCGGGCAAATCGACGCTGGTGAAGATCCTCGCCGGCAGCCAGACCCACGACGGCGGCGAGATCTGGATCGATGGCCAGCCCCGGCATTTCAGTTCGCCGCTGTCGGCGCGCCGCTTCGGCATCGTCGCGGTTCATCAGCAGATCAATGAAGGCATCGCGCCCGGATTGAGCGTGGCGGAAAACCTGCTGCTCGATGAACTGTGCCGCCCCGACGCCGACTTCTGGCTCAATCGCAAACGTCTGCTGGAGCGCGCCGCGAGCATCGCCGCCGGCCTCGGTCTGGTGCTGCCGCTCGAGCAACCGATCGAGCACCTCGGCCAGGCCGAACGGCAACTGGTGGTGCTGGCCCGTGCCTTTGCCCTGCAACCGCGCCTGCTGATTCTCGACGAGCCGACAGCGGCCCTGTCGGATGCCGAAGCGCAGCGCCTGTTCGGGCTGATCGACACCTTGCGCAGTCGTGGTGTGGCGATTCTGTACATCTCTCATCGGTTGTCCGATCTGCAACGGGTGGCCGACCGCGCCGTGGTGTTGCGTGACGGGCAACTGGCCGGTGAATTCAGTGCCCGGCAATTGCCCGAGGCGCTGGAGGCGATGCTTGGTCAGGCGCTGGAAGCTCACGTCTACACACCGCGAGCGGCGGGGCGTGAAGTGCTGAAACTGCGCGACATAAAAGTCCTGCCGCGCACCCAGGCCTTTGATCTGAACCTGCACGAAAACGAAGTGGTGGTGCTGACCGGATTGCTCGGCGCCGGCAAAAGCGAAATCGCCGAAGTGCTGTTCGGGCTGCGCAAACCGGTGTCCGGCTCATTGCAACTGGACGGCGCTGACTGGCAGCCGGGCTCGCCACGGCAGGCGATCCAGAGTGGTGTGTTCTTCGCCGCCGAGGATCGCGCCAGCCAATCGTTGGTGCCGGATTTTTCTTTGCGTCGAACCCTGACCTTGCCGTTCCTCGAACGCTTCACCCGTGGCGGTTTCATCCGCAACCGCGCCGAAGCGGCGGCGGTGGAGGCGCAAGTCTCAGCGTTGGGAATCAAGACCGCCGGCATCGATGTGCCGATGAGTGCGTTGTCCGGCGGCAATCAGCAGAAAGTCGTGCTCGGTCGCTGGCTGCTTGGCGAGGGCCGGGTGCTGATCCTCGACGAGCCATTTCAGGGCGTTGATGTGCGTGCCCGGCGCGAGATCGGCCAGTTGTTGCGCGATAGCGCCGCTGGCCGCGCCACGCTGGTGATCTGCTCGGACGTCGATGAAGCGCTGGAGATCGCCGACCGGATCCTTCTGGTGCGCGATCACGCGGTGGTGGCCGAGTACCCGCGTGCCGGGCTGGATCGCGCCACCCTGGTCGCGGCGCTGGCCGGCAGCGATCCGCAAAATTCTGTTGTTCAAGCCGCGCCAAGGAGTAGAGCGAGTGCCTGATTCGAGTTCCCTGTTGTCATCCGCCCCGGCGCCGACCGAGCGCTTCGTGCAAGCGCTGATCCGATACGGCCTGCTGTGGGTGCTGGCGTTGATCGTGGTGTTTTTCAGTGTGGCGGAACCGGCGTTCCTGCGCGTTGGCAACCTGTTCAGCATTCTGCAATCGGTGTCGATTGTCGCGCTGCTGGCTTTGGGCGTGACGCTGACCATGGCCGTGGGCGGGCTGGATCTGTCGATCGGCGCGGTGGCCGCCATGAGCCTGATGATCGCCAGTTACGTGATGGTGGTGCTCGGCTGGGGCGCGGTGCCGGCAGTGCTGATCAGCCTGGCCGGTGGCGCGCTGGTCGGGCTGCTCAACGGCTGGCTGATCGTGAAGATGCGTGTGCCGGACATTCTCGCGACGCTCGGCAGCATGTTCCTGGTGATCGGCGTGCAACTGATTCCCACGGGCGGACGCTCGATTGCGGTGGGCATGACTTTACCCAACGGCGATGAAGCCGAGGGTTCGTTCAGCGCAGTGTTTCTGGCATTGGGTCGAGGACGACTGTGGGACATCGTGCCGGTTCCGGTGTTGATCACGGCGGTGGTCGCGGTGGCGGTGTGGCTGTTTCTCGAACGCACGCGCATCGGCCGGTTGTTCTATGCGATTGGCGGCAACGAGCAGGCGGCGCGTCTGGCCGGTGCGCCGGTACAGCGCTTCAAGTTGCTGGCTTACGTGCTCTCGGCGCTGCTCGTATCG
Organism: Pseudomonas sp. 9.2(2024); assembly: GCF_039695385.1. Classification (NCBI taxonomy): domain Bacteria; kingdom Pseudomonadati; phylum Pseudomonadota; class Gammaproteobacteria; order Pseudomonadales; family Pseudomonadaceae; genus Pseudomonas; species Pseudomonas sp. 9.2(2024). The sequence goes on from NZ_CP155585.1 coordinate 2,948,860, forward strand.
CTGGGCGGCTTGCTGCTGGCGGCGCGATTGGGGCGCGGCGATGTCAGCTCCGGCAACGGTCTGGTGCTCGATGCGCTGGGCGCTGCGCTGATCGGTTTTGCCGTGCTCGGGGCGAAGAAGCCCAACGCGTTCGGCACGCTGGTCGGCGCGCTGCTGGTGGCCTCGTTGCTCAACGGCCTGACCATGCTCAACGCGCCGTATTACGCGCAGGATTTCGTCAAGGGACTGGTGCTGGTGCTGGCCCTGATGTTCACCTTCGGCCTCGCGCATCGGGCGCGCTGAGCCGGTTCATTGATGCTTCAAGGAAAGATCCATGCACGGTTCAATCAAACAGTTCGCACGTCATTGCCTCGCCGGGGCGCTGCTCTCGGCGCTGGCCTTCAATGCCCAGGCCAAGGCCTTGCCCGGTGCGCCGGCGCCGTTCGATAAAGGTCAGGTACAGATCGCGCTGGTGGGCTATCTGTTCTCCGGGGATTTCCCTGAAGCCTATCTGCGCGGGGTGGAGAAACAGACCGAAGCGCTGGGCGCCAACCTGCGGGTGTTCGACGCGCGGCAACAGGCGGCGAGCCAGGGCGAGATGATCGATCAGGCTGCCGACCTCGGTGTCGACGGGATCATCGTGCAATTGGGGCTCGCGGAAACCCTCAAAGGGCCAATTGATCGGGCCCTCGCCAAAGGCATCAAGGTCGTCGCGTTCGACGTCGACCTGAACACGCCGCAAGTGACTCAGGTCGAGCAGGATCACCATGCACTGGCGCGACTGGCACTCGATCAAGCGGTCAAGGACAACGGCACCCGCTTCGACGCCGGTTACGTCTACATCAGCGGTTTCACGCCGATGGAGCGCCGCGACGAAATCTGGAGCCAGGTCAAGGCGAGCAATCCGGGGATCGTCGAGAAGGCGCGCTTCGGCACGCTCAATCCGCCGATTGCCAACTCGGTGGCGGATCAGGCCAGCGCCGTGTTGCGGGCCAATCCGGGGATCAGCGTGATTTTTGCGCCGTTCGACGAGTTCGCAAAAGGCGCGAAGATCGCGGTGGACGAGGCCGGTCTGAGCCGCAAGGTGAAGATCTACAGCGCCGACATTTCCACTGCCGACATCCAGATCATGAAAGAACCGGACAGCGCCTGGGCCGCCACCGCTGCGGTCAATCCGCAAGTGGCCGGGGCGATCAGCGTGCGCAGTCTGGCGATGCTGATTGCCGGGGAAAATCCGGGGCACAAGGTGCTGGTGCCGCCGACCCTGATCACCCGTCAGCAACTGCTGGATCTGGACGTGAAAAACGTACGGGACTTGGGGCAGAAACTGCCGGCCTTCGGTGACACCGCCAATGTCGCGCGGGCACCGTGGATTCCCGTGGCGAACTGAGGAGCCGCCATGCACGACAAGGCTGCGCGCCTGCGCAAGAGCCGTTCGCCGAAAGCGGATGTGGCGCTGGGTGAACGGCTGCCACCGGGGCAGGTGCTGACGGAGCGTTTTCCGATCCTGCACGAAGGCGAGGTGCCGGCCTATGACCTGGCGACGTGGTCGCTGCGCCTGTTCGGCACCTTGGCCAACCCGGTCGAGCTGACCTACGCCGATCTGCAAGCGCTGCCGCAACGCTCGTTGCAATGCGACATTCATTGCGTGACACGCTGGTCGAAGTTCGACACCCGCTGGAGCGGCGTGCACCTGCAAGACCTGTTGCAGGCCCTGGACATCCGGCCGACGTCGTCCTTCGTCATGGCCCACGCCGATCACGATTACCAGACCAACCTGCATCTCGATGACCTGCTGCACCCGGACAGCCTGCTGGCCACCCATTACGACGGTCAGCCGCTGACCGCGCAGCATGGCTGGCCGCTGCGGCTGGTGGTGGCGGGGCGGTACTTCTGGAAGAGCGCGAAATGGCTGCGCGGGCTCGAATTCACCGATCAGGAACAACCGGGCTTCTGGGAGCGCAACGGCTTTCACTTGCACGCCGATCCGTTCATTGAACAGCGTTTCAGCGGCGATGCGCTGGATATTGCCGAAGATGCCTGGCGGGAAAAGGACTTCGACTGACGGCATCTAACTTCGCACCGAAAAAACACAGATTAATAACGCTCTCTACAACAACGTGGAGTGCGTTTTCGTGCGTGATTAGTTGTTGGTTAGTTGGGTGTTCATGTTGTTGCGCAAACACAAGTGTTGCTCAGGCAACACTCCGTTCGTCGGGCATAACCTAAGCGTTATTGGTTCTTTTGCGGCGTGCGACCGCTCGTCTAGGATCGGTAAACAGGGGGTTCTACTAACTTTGGGGTTCTTGCGCTCTAACAGCCGATAGTTGCTCAACACACTTGGCTGCCTTTCTGAATATCAAAACTACAGCAGAAATTGCCGTGCACCGATTGCCGACACTTCATGATTCGGCAGCGGCCGGTTATTAACTGCGATTCAAGGAGCTGTCGCATGATTCACCGTTCGCGTCCATTACTCGCCATCGCTGTTGTCAGTGCAATCTGGCAACTTCCTGCGCAAGCCGAAGAGACTTCCGCGCGCGTCGACGATGACACACGGCTGGGTACCGTGCTGGTCACCGGCACTCGCGGCACCGCTCGCACGGTGCTGGATTCGCCGGTGCCGGTGGATGTGCTGACCGCCGAGGACCTGAAGACCGCCGGCGCCAGTGGCGGCGAGCTGGGCCAGGCGTTGCAGACGCTGTTGCCGTCGTTCAGTTTTCCGCGCCAGTCCAACTCCGGTGGCGCCGACCACGTGCGCGCCGCGCAGCTTCGCGGCATGAGCCCGGATCAGGTGCTGGTGCTGGTCAACGGCAAGCGCCGGCACACCTCGGCGGTGGTCAATGACTCGTCGAAAATCGGTCGCGGCACGGCGCCGGTGGACTTCAACTCGATCCCGATCAGCGCGATTAAACGCATCGAAGTGCTGCGTGACGGCGCCGGTGCGCAGTACGGCTCGGACGCGATTGCCGGGGTGATCAACATCATCCTCGACGACGCCCCCGAAGGCGGCGAAGTCTCCACCAGCTACGGCGCCTACCACACCCACCAGGACGCCATCGGCAAAACCACCACCGACGGCCAGAACAGCGTCACCACCGCCAAGATCGGTACGCGGTTGGGCGAAGAGGGCGGCTTCATTCGCGGCGGTACCGAGTACAAGGATCGCAACCCGACCAACCGCGCCGGCTACGACGGTTTCGCCGACACCCCGGGCCAGCGCAACTACGTGATGGGCGACGGCGTGGCGCGGGACGTCAACGCCTGGTTCAACGGAGAATTGCCGTTGGCTGGCGGCAAGGCCTACAGCTTCGGCACCTACAACGAACGCCACACCACCGGCGCCGAGTTCTATCGCTACCCGTCCGAGCAGCCGCAGTTCTACCCCAACGGCTACTTGCCGCAATCGCTGGGCGACAACACCGACATCTCCGCCACCGCCGGTTACAAAGGCCTGATCGGCGACGACTGGGATTTCGACAGCAGCGTCACCCACGGTCGCAACCGCTTCGAATCGGCAACCCGCCGCACCCTCAACGTCAGCCTCGGCGCGGACTCGCCGACCCGCTTCGACACTGGTGACTATGAGTTGCGCCAGACCACCACCAACCTGGATTTCAGCCGCGAATTGCGCCTCGGTGGCCGCTCGTTCGTGCTGGCGGTGGGCGGTGAATATCGTTACGAAAACTACCTGACCTTTGCCGGAGACGAAGCCTCTTACATCGGCTCCGGGGCCGATGGCGCCAACGGTCTGCGCCCGAGTGAAGAGTCGGATCTGGATCGCAACGTGTTCGGCACCTACGCCGAATTGTCCGGTGATCTCACCGACCGTTTCTTCGTCGATGCCGCCACGCGCTGGGAACATTACGACGACGCCGGCAGCAAACTCACCGGCAAGCTCAGCGGTCGCTACAAGCTGACCGATCAATGGGCGTTGCGCGGTGCGGTGTCGAACAACTTCCGCGCGCCGTCGCTGGCCCAGAGCGGCTTCCAGAACACCACCAGCAACTTCGGCGACGGCGGCACGCTCACCGATATCCGCGTGCTGTCGGTCAACGATCCGATTGCCCGTGCCCTGGGCGCAGAAAAACTCGATCCGGAAACCTCGAAGAACTTCAGCCTCGGCCTGACGTTCCAGTTGAACGAACGCTTCGATGCGTCGCTCGACGTGTTCCGCATCGACGTCAAAGACCGCATCACCCTGTCGCAGCGAATCGGCAGCGACGCGCTGGAAAGCTACATCAACGACAACTTCGGCGTGCCGGGCGTGCACGACGTCAACTTCTTCACCAATGCCGCCGACACCAGCACTGACGGCGCCGAACTGGTGCTCAACTACCATCAGCCGTTCTACGACGGGCAACTGGGTCTGACCACCGCGTACACCTACAACCACACCAAGGTCACCAGCACCAAGGGCACGCCGTCGCAGCTGACCGCCTTAGGGATTGGCAATGACGCGCTGGTCGGCGTCGAGGAACGCAACACCCTGACCGACGCCGCGCCCAAGGATCGTTTCGTGTTTTCCGCCAACTGGACCAGCGAACACTGGGGCCTGCTCGGGCGTCTGACCCGTCAGGGCGAGACCACTCGGGTGTTCGATTTCGGCGACTCGCAGCCTGAGCAAACCTATGGCGCAGTGTGGCAACTGGACGCCGAGGTGACCTACAAATTCACCCCGAAATTCAGCATCGCCCTGGGTGGCAACAACCTGACCGACAACTACCCGGAACGCTCCGGATCGGCCATCAACTACGGCGGTAACCTGCCGTACGACGTGCTCTCGCCGATCGGCACCAACGGCGCGTATTACTACGCCACCGCCACCTACGGCTTCTGAGTCTTTTCCGCCATGGATGGCGGATCATCAGCGGGAACCTTCATGACTCAATCCAATGGCCCCAAGCGGCACCTGCCGGTGTTCCAGGCATTGCTGATCACGCTGGGCATGGTCATCACCACCGACATTCTCAAAACCGCGCCGACCGTTGCCTTGAACGTCGGGCCGGAACATTTCTATTGGGTCTGGGTGCTCGGCGCACTGGCGTCAATGGCCGGGGCCTTGTGCTTTGCCGAGATGGCCACCGCGTTCCCGCATCCGGGCGGTGACTATCATTTCCTGCGCACCGCTTATGGTGAGCGCATGGGGTTCCTGTTTGCCTGGTCGCGATTTTCGGTGATGCACACCGGGTGGATCGCGTTGTCGGCGTTCATGTTTGCCGACTACTTCAATGCGGTCGTGCCGTTGGGACATTACGGGTCTGGGGTGTTTGCCGGCGCGATCATTGGCGCGTTGGTGCTGTTGAATCTGACGGGCAAGCATATTGGTTTCATGACTCAGACGGTGCTGGTCGGGCTGCTTGCTCTCGGGTTCCTGAGCATTGCCAGCGCCGGAGTCTGGCTGGCGTGGCAAGGGATCGAACCCGCGCTGCCCAGCGATCCGGTCGTGCCCGAACACACCGGCGCGGCAGGGTTTTCTGCGGCGATGATCTTCGTGTTTCTGGCCTTCGGCGGCTGGAGCGATGCAGCGACATTGTCCGCCGAAGTGCGCGACGGTCGACGCGGGATCTTCATCGCCATGCTCGGTGCGCTGACAGTGCTGATGACGATCTATCTGGCACTGAACTGGGCGTTCGTCCAGGGGCTGGGATTCGAAGGCCTGGCGGCGAGCAATGCGCCGGCGGTGGAATTGTTGAACCGCGCCTTCGGTGCCCCGGGCGTGCTGTTGATTCTGTTGATGGTCGGCATCGCGGCCATCGCCACTATCAACTCAACCTTGCTGGTCGGCGCCCGCACCACCTACGCCGCCGCCCGCGATGTGCCGCAACTGCGACGATTTGGCGAATGGGACGAGCGTGACGGTGTACCGCGCAAGGCGTTGCTGGCGGAGGGGGCGGTGGCGTTGGTGTTGGTGGTGTTTGGCAGTTTTACCCAGAGCGGTTTCAACACCATGGTCGAGTATCTGACGCCGGTGTACTGGCTGTTTCTGAGTTTGAGCAGTCTCGCGTTGATCATTCTGCGCAGGCGCTTTCCTGAGGTGCCCCGGCCGGTGAGGGTGCCGCTTTATCCGGTTTTGCCGCTGTTGTTCTTCGGGCTGTGCGTGTACATGCTGTATTCCAGTGTGACGGTGGTTGGTTTCGGCGCTTTTCTGGGGATTGGGGTGTTGCTGGTGGGGGCGTTCTTGCTGGCCGGGTTGAGCCGCCTGGTGTCGACACCTCGGCAGGCTCTGCAAAAGACCTCGGATCAGAAGGACACCGCCGCCGGCTGAGACAACCGCAGCACCGACAAATCCCCCGTAATCCGCTTATACGCCAAACGAATCGCCTCAATGTCACTCTCACGCTTCGGCCCGCTTTCGTGCAGGATCACGATCACCTTGGTCGCCAGCCGCTCGGGCACTTTCGCGTCGTGGTCTTTCCACTGCCCATACGCATCCAACACACTGAACCCGTCCGGGAACCGCGTCGTCACTTCCTGATCGAGAAACTCGCGCCAGCGCGCAGGGCTCACCACACCTTCCTGGCCTTCCAGCGGCCCCACCGAGAAGTACAACTCGGTGCGCACCCATTGCGCCTGCGCGGGTCGTGTGGCATCGCCTTGCAGGGTCGAACTGGCGGGATCCTTGGTATGCACGGAAACCGGAGGAGGGCTGGCACACCCGGCGACCGCCAGGAACAGTGCTGCCAGTAGTAAACGTTGCGGCATGGAACTTCCTTATTGTTAAGAACTGTCCCGAATTATAGAGGGGAGGGTTAATAGCAATAAAAGATTAAAAAGTGGATCGTTGCTGAACTAATGGAATAAGCAAACACAGTGAAAATAATGCCCGCTGGTTAGAACGATTATTTCTTTAAGTTATTTGCTTGGTGTTGGATCGCATATCCATGACATTCAAAAACCTGCTTCCGCATTAGCCGGATCTGTCATGGCGTCTACTCTGCTGCTGCAACGGTTCAAGTCGCACGGAACGCTGCACTTGAAGCGTTTGAACAGCAGTTTTTGCTGCTCGATGGACAGCTTGTTGCGGATTTCCCAATCCTTAGAATCCGCTCCATCAACTTCTCATCCAGTTCTTAATCCTCAGGGAGCTACACCATGATGAACGCCATGCAGATGCAAATGCCGATGAACGCCAACATGCCGATGATGCCGATGACGGGCATGCCGATGATGATGGCGACCATGAGCTGCGACATGATGGACGACGGCATGATGTGCAAGATGATGTCGGCCGCTGGCATGGACATGGCCATGTTCAAGAACAGCGCTGAAATGATGCAGATGATGATGGACTGCGGCATGCCGATGATGATGCATTGCGGCAACATGAGCATGATGTGCATGTCCCCGGCGGCCATGGCCATGCCGATGATGAACATGATGATGCCAATGCCGATGATGGGCATGCCGATGCCATCGATGAAGTGCGTGATGGAATGCACCATGATGGCCGACTGCATGATGTGCAAAATCATGCCGATGCCGGGCATGAACATGGACATGATGAAGAACTGCTGCGCCCTGATGATGAAGATGATGAACGACTGCAGCATGCCGATGATGATGAGCTGCAACGGCATGCCGATGATGTGCTGCACCTGCTGATTTTCGCCAGCGCATGAAAAAGCCCGACCGGGAGATTCCCGGTCGGGCTTTTTGTTGTCTGTTTGTCAGTCCAGGCGTTCGGGGTAAGTGACCACCAGATACGCCACCGCTTCACTGTCGGCGGGGTTGCGGTAACGATGGGGCTGGTCGGCGTAAAACAGAATCGAGTCGCCCGTCGACAGCAGATAGCGCTCGTCGTTGACGCTGATCTCCAGCACGCCCTGAGCCACCACCAGATTTTCCTGGACGCCGGGGCCGTGGCCTTCGGATTGATCTTCGCCCAAGGGGCTCAGGCGCAGTTCATAGAATTCCGACTGGCGCGCCACATCAAAGGGAAACAGCGCGCGGCTGACAAAGGCGCCACTGGCACTGACCAGCCGCTTGCTCTGGCTCGCCGACAACACGGCCACGCCTTCAAACGCGCGATGTTCGAGAAACGCCGCCACCGACACCTTCAAACCCTTGGCGATTTTGCATAGCACCTTGATCGACGGCACGCTGCGCCCGGATTCGATCTGCGCCAGCATCGCCCGGCTCACGCCACACTGGCGGGCGAGGGCATCGAGCGACAGATGCCGCTTGCCGCGCAGACGTTGCAGGTTCTGCGCGACGCGTTCACAGATCGGGTCTTCTTCCAGGGATTCGAGATTGTTCAGGTCCAGCACAGGTTCATCGGCGCTCGCCAGAAAGCGCGAGGGTTCACGCGCGTTCACGCTTGACGCGTCTCGCCGGAACGAGCGGCCTGCACCCACTGCCAAGCCTGATAACCGGCATTGCGCGCATACATTTCCCACATCAGCCGGGCCTGTTGCTGGGCGTGACGGCGTTTGCGGTAGACGGCGAAGTCGATCAGGTTGTCAGTCGGTTTCATGGCGCACTTCACTGTGTTCAATGACGGGATGAGGTGAGAGTACGCCGAGATTTTTATAACGATAAATACTGATTGTTTATTTGTTAATTCTTTCTGGTTATTTGCTGGTTTGTCACATCGGGGAGAATGCATTCAACAGAAAGTCCCGCACATACACCCGGCTCGGACTCTGCAACGCGCTCTTGCGCCACACCAGGTACAGCACGTTGACCGGCGCTTCAGCCGGTACGGTCGGGGAAATCAGGCGGCCATCGGCAATCGCATCGGCACATTGATAATCCGGCAGGACCGTCCAGCCGTGGCCACCGATGGCGAGGTCTTTGATGATCCGCAGATCCGGAATGGTCAGCGACGCTTGCAGTTGCGGGGCGATCTGGAACATCGACGACCACAGCGGGCGCACCAGGGCGAGGTCTTCGTCGAAGGCAATCAACGGCACCTGGGTCAGTTGCTCCTGAGTCGGGTGTTGGCCCAAGCGATCCAGCAGGCTCGGCGCGTAGACCAGCAGCATGCGTTCGGTCAGCAGATGGGCGAACCCATGGGTCTGTTCGTCGGGCAGGGAAGCGGTGATTGCGAAATCGATCTGTTTTGATTCGAGCATTTCGTAGATGCGCTTTTTCGTGCCGGTGTGAAAACGCAGCAGGAATCCTTCATCCATCAACGGTGCGAGGCGGGCGGCGACTTGCGAGTGAATGAAATCCGAAGGGCCGACCAGATGAATCGTGCCGCCCTTGAGCAGGCCGGGGCGCAGCGAGGCGATCTTGTTTTCCAGACCGTCCAGGTAAGGCGCGACCGAGCGGGCCAGCTCATCGGCGGCTTCGGTCGGCTCGACACCTCGTGGCAGTCGATGGAACAGCGGTTTGCCCACCAGCGCTTCCACAGCCTGGACGTGCATCGAAGCCGCCGGCTGGGTGATGCCCAGATGCTCGGCAGCTTTGGAAAACGACCTGGCGCGGTAGGCTTCGAGGAAGGTTCGCAGGTGCGTGAGATGGCTCATGGGTTGGCGATGTCCGGGGGCTGAATCTGGTTTTTACCATGGCGGGCGGCAGGCGTGCTCGCCTCGGGAAAACGCCGTTGCAGCGTTTCCCGAAGCAAGGTTCGTCAGGCGTTGTCAGCCGGACGATAACGCGGCGCGGAGCTCGCGGACATCTGCCCGAGAATCAGCAGCAGGCCCAGTGCCGAAACCACGGCGCCGGTGAGGCCGACATAGCTCAGGCCTATCTGGCTGATTGTCACGCCACCGGCCACCGAACCGAGGGCAATGCCGGAGTTGAACCCGGCAATGTTCAGGCCGGCAGCGACGCCGTGGGCGTGAGGCGCATGCTGTTCGGCAATCCCGATCAGTCTCGCCTGCAAGGCCGGTACGGCCGCGAAGCTGAACATTCCGAGCAACGCCACCAGCACACCCATCAACACCGACGATCCGGAAAACGCCCACATGCCCGCGGTGACCAGCGCAATGCCGGCAATCAGCGTGGCGCTCGCGCGGTCGACGCCCCAGGCGTCGGTGAGTTTGCCGCCGAGCACGTTGCCGATCGCAGCCATCACGCCGTACAGCAACATGAACACGCCGACGGTGGCGGCGGTGGTGCCGGTGACATCCGTCAGCACCGGAGCGATGTAGGTGTAGGCCACAAAAGAGCCGGCGTAACCGAGCACCGTGACCAGCGCACCGGCCAACAGTTTCCGGTTCAACAATGCCTTGAGGCTATCGAGTGCCGAACCGCTGTCGGCGGCGGTCGGCAGTGGATCGCGCATGCCGAACAGCAGGCCGAAGAAGCCGATCGCACCGAACACCGCAATGGCGGCCAACACCAGACGCCACGACATCACGCCGCCCAGATAGGTGCTGATCGGCACGCCGATGGCCATGGCCAGCGTAAAACCACCAAACACCACGGCGACCGCGCTGCCTGCTCGGCCGGGACCCGCCAGGCGCGCGGCGGTGCTCGACGCCACGGCGAGGAACAAACCGTGGCCCATACCGGCGATAAAACGGGCGATCAGCATCAGCGTCAGGGTGCTGGAAAACGCCGCCGCCAGACTGCCGGCGCTGAACACCAATGCGGTGGCGAGCATTACGTTCTTGCGTGACCAACTGGCGGTCAGTGCGCTGAAGATCGGTGCGGCAACGGTAGCGCCCAAGGCATAGGCAGTGATGGTCGCGCCGGTGGCCTCGACGTTAACGCCGAGACTTTGCGCCATGACCTCGGTCAGGCCGATCGGCACGAATTCAGCGAGCCCGAGGGCGAAGGCGCTGAGGGTGAAGATGTAAATGACAAATGGCATGGGAGCCTCTCGCAAGTGGACGATGGCGAGAGGCTAGGGATTGCGTATCTATAAATGAAATTCTGTTTTTGGCGTGCAGGTATAAAAATATTGATGGGTCTTCAGCAAGCGCAAAAAAAGGCGCGTGAGTTTTTGACTCGCGCGCCTCTGGGTTCATTTGCTGGCGTTCAACACAATCCGGTACCGCGCCTTGCCGCTGCGCAGATGATCAACCGCCTCATTGACCTTGCTCATCGGAAATTCCTCGACCTGCGGCAGGATCTGATGCCGCGCGCAGAACTCCAGCATGGTCGCCGCCGTGGCAGGCGAGCCGACTGGGGAGGCTGACAGGGATTTCTGTTGCGGGATCAGGTTGAACACGTGCACCGGAATCGCGTCGGGCACGATGCCGACGAAGTGCAGCCGGCCCTTGCCGCGCAGGGTGGCGAGCATGGCCGTCCAGTCGAGGTTGGCGTTGGCGGTGATCAGCAGAAAGTCGAGAGTGCCGGCAATCGCTTTCAGCGCTTCGCTGTCGGTGGAGGCGACGACTTTGTGGGCACCGAGGCGTTTGGCTTCGTCCTGTTTGTTCAGGGAAGAGGTGAACGCGGTAACGTCGCAACCCCAGGCATTGAGAAAGCGCAGCGCCAGGTGACCGAGCCCGCCGATGCCCACCACGCCGACCCGGTCGGTCGGCTTGATGTCGAATTCCACCAGCGGATTGAAGACCGTGGAGCCGGCGCAGAACAGCGGGCCGGCGAGGGCCGGGTCGAGGTTGTCCGGGAGTTTCAGCGCCCACGCCCAGTGAGTGCGCAGCCGATCGGCGAATCCGCCATGGCTGCCGATGATCGTCGGTTTGGCGGTGGCGCAAAGGTGATGGGAGCCACCGATGCAGGACGAGCAATGCATGCAGCTGCCCTTGTACCAGCCGATCCCCACACGCTGGCCGACTTCCAGGCCGCGCACCTGCGGGCCTGTGCGCACGATGCGGCCGACCACTTCATGGCCGGGAATGAACGGGTATTGGCTGATGCCCCAGTCGTTGTCGATCAGCGACTGGTCGGAGTGACAGACGCCGCAGTACTCCACGGCGACTTCGACTTCTTCATCCCCCAGCGGGCCGGGGTCGTAACTGAAGCGCTCCAGCGGCGCGCCGGCCGAGGTGGCGGCCCAGCCGGTGAATGTCGTGGGTTCGGTGTTATTGCTCATGGGACACCTCCAGGTCTGGCGCTGCGGGCGCAGCCTGAAGAGTCTAGCGTGTCATCAAGCGGGCGCTAGCCAGGTGTTCAGCACGCGCCGGTCGAGCTCTTCCCAATCCGCCATGCCCAGCACTCGGGTGGTATTGAGGCCGCGCAGATAACCGCGCAACTGATTGGCCACGGCCCGCACCGACTCTGAATCGTTCGCTGACTGGCCCAGCACGGTTTCGTATTCGACCAGGTATTCGGCCACCCGGTCGCGGAATTCGGGCAGGACGGCATCGCGGATCAGATCAAAGGTTCGCACGGGTAATCCTCATCTGTTTTCGTTGTGATTGAGTGTGCAGCAGTCTGCACGCCGCGCAACTATTGGTTCAAGTAATAGTGACCATCAAGAAACGCAAGTTCTGCTTTGGCGCCGATGGGCGGAAAATCGCCTCCATCGAACACGCCGCTGAAGGAATTGCGCGATGAAGACTTTGACCCGACTGGCTGTAGTCGCCCTGCTGATGGGCGGGGTGGCCGCCACCGTAGCCCCGGCTTATGCAGACGACGCCAGGTCGTGCCATTTTCTGCCCGTCGCCGGGAGCAGCGCCGCGCTGCAGCACTCGCAAACCGTCGGTGTGCTGTACAGCGAAAACACTCTGGACAACCTGCAATACCTCGAGCGTTACCACGATGTGGCGGTGAACGGTGCCAAGGATGCGCTCGATGCGCGGATCCGTGACGCCTTCGTCGACAGCTCCGATCCGGAACTGGCCATCGACTGGCTGATGAGTTCGCTGCAACAACAGTTTCTCTCGGTGACCGTCTACGACAGCCTCGTTGCGCTGGTGCAGGCTCATCCGGACGTGGTGGTGATGCTCGACACTCACAACCGTCTGCTGACCCAACGCAACAGTCAGGTCGAGGCGCGGTTCGCCGCACGCTTCTACGACGCCAACCTGCAATATATCGGCAAGGCCGAAGGCGCGGTGGAGAAGCAACTGCCGTCAGTGTGGGTACACAACAAGGCAGCGCCCGAAATCGCTGCCGGGATCGAACAGCAGCGCGACCTGCAACTGAGTGCCTTGAAGCAGTTCGATGACTCGCTCAAAGCCTTGGTAAGTGCAGGCTGAACACCTAAAGCAAAACGGCAACGGCAGTGCCCGTGACACTGAACGTTGCCGAAGAACCGAACTTTTTATTTTCAGGATTTTATCCATGCGTGCCTTTTTTATCCCTGCCATGGCTTCTGCCAGTTTGTTGCTGACCGCCTGCGCTTCTGCGCCAAACGACCCGACACTGACCCTGCAGACGCACAAGACGCCCGCCCAGTACGCCGAATGCGTGGTGCCGAAACTGCAGGGCAGTGCGCTGAACCCGACCGTGTCGCAGACCCAGCGCAGCTACCGGATCGTGGTGCCGAGCAAGGTGGCGGCGGACAACGTCCTGGAAGCCTACAAGGCACAGGACGGCGGCAAGGTGTTTTTATATGAGCGCCACTTGCTGGCTTCGAGTTTCATTCCGTCGAGTTTTGAACGGGCTGCCCAGGAGTGCCTGTAACGCCTGACGGTTAACGCTTTTGACGATGCTCCTTTGGTTGGCCGCAACCAACCATTTCTTTGCCCCGCACCTTGCGGGGCTTTTTTTTGCCCGGCGTTTCGCCCAGTCGGCGCTACGCTGGATAGCGGAAAAGGTTTTCGGGAGAACAAGGATATGAAGAAGGACAGCAGCGGCGCGGCGACTGAGAATCCCTCTGCGCTGATCGATGCAAGAATCAAGGAACTGAATGACTGGCGTGGCCAGAAGCTGGCCGAGATCCGCGCGATCATTCATGAGGCTGACCCGGAGGTCGTCGAGGAGTGGAAGTGGCGCGGCGTTCCGGTCTGGTCACACAACGGCATCATCTGCACCGGGGAAACCTACAAGGCCGTGGTGAAAATGACTTTTGCCAAAGGCGCGGCGATGGAGGATCCGTCAGGACTGTTCAATGTCAGTCTGGAAGGCAATACCCGGCGGGCGATAGATGTTCACGAAGACGACACGATCAATGCCAAGGCTCTGAAAGCGCTGGTGCGTTCGGCGATTACGTTGAATTCAAAGAAGTGATTTGCCGTTGAGGCGGAGGTGACGCGGAGGAGGGTGAAACGAGGAAAAAATGGCAGGGGCGGCTGGATTCGAACCAACGCATGGCAGGATCAAAACCTGCTGCCTTACCGCTTGGCGACGCCCCTGTAGCTATTGGTTTCAGTCCCGGGAGGACCTCTGCAACAGTGGGCGGCACTTTACCAGCGCTCTTGCGTTCTGTGAACCCCTGAAACCAATAAATTTCAGGGAAAACAGCTACTTATTTCCAGGACGGTATCGCCGGTCAGGTTTTTCGGGCTTTTCAGCGATCGCCATGCAAGCCGGCGCGACCGATGTAGCCCGAAAACCTGGCAAAGACCTGCGTTTGACGAACCGATCAATTACCGTCCGCAACCTTGCGTTCGATTTCGTCGACCTTGCGTTGCAACTCCTCAGCGTCCTGCTCCTTGGTGCGGGTCGACGAGGGCGTGATGACCTCATCCACGCCGCGCGTGTCGTCGTCCGGGTCTTCAAGATCGCGTTTCACCACATCGACCGGTTTGCCGGACGTATCGGTAGGTGGGGCTTTACTGTCGTTGTTCATGGCGCTGACCTCCGTTGGCTTAAACGTTGGATGCAGCGCTTTGGCGCGAGTTCTAGTTTTTTAGCGGCAACCGTGCGGAAAACTGCGGAGCCGGGTTGATGAACCGCCGGAAGCTCACCGGCAACAAGCCGATTCTGTTCAGGCAACGAACCCCAGCAACAGCGTCGCCAGGATCACCGTCGAGGCGCCGCCGATACGGGTAGAGATCTGGGCAAAGGGCATCAGTGGCATCCGGTTCGAGGCCGACAGGATCGCGACGTCGCCGGTGCCGCCCAGGCCGCTGTGGCAGCAGGTCACGATGGCCGATTCGATGGGGTACATCTTCATCAGATTGCCGATGAAAAAACCGGCGACGGTCATCGACACCACCACGCTGAGGCACACCAGCACATAGCCGATCGAAAACACCTTCACCACGCTGTCGAGCGGCACATACAACATTCCAAGGCCAATCATCACCGGCCAGATGAAGGCGGCGGAAACCAGTTTGTAGAAAGACTGCGCGCTTTTTTCCAGTTTCTCCGGCAGCACACGCACGTATTTGAACAGCACCGCCGCGAGAATCATCATCACCGGCCCCGGAATCCCGACGACCTTTTCCAGCAGGCCACCGAGGACGAAGAAGGTGCAGATGACCAGCACCCCGGCGCCCATGACCCGCAGGTCGATGGCGGTGGCGGACTCATCCTTGACCTTGAATTTATCGTTTTCGGCTTTCGCCCGGATCAGCGCCCCTTCACCGTTGATGGCCGGGCGTTCCAGCGCCAGCCGTGCCAGGTAACCCGCGCAGATGATCGCTGCAATGTTGCCGACAACGGCCGCCGGGACCAGTTGCGCGACGTAGATGTCCGGCGTGCCGCCGAGGATCGCCGAGTAGGCCAGCGACAGCGGCAGGATGCCTTCGCCGATGCCGCCGCCGATGATCGGCACGATGATGAAAAAGAACGTGTGGTAGACGCTATAGCCGGCAAGCTTGCCGACGATCAGCCCGCTCGCGACGGCGGCCAGGGTGCCGGCCAGCAAGGGGATGAACATGCGGATCATGCCCTGGACCAGAATGAACCGGCTCATGCCGAGGATGCTGCCGACCACCAGACTGGCGATCACGAAGTACAGGAAGTTGGCTTCCTTCATCAGCATTTTGGTCGCGTCGATCGTCGGCGCGCCGAAGAAGCCGTAGAACACCAGCACCGACGGCAACATCAGGCACAGAATCGCGCCGCCACCGATTTCCCGCAGGATCGGCAGACGCGAGCCCATCTGGCCGAAGAACACGCCCATGGTCATGATCACGGCCAGTCCGCCGATCATGTTCTTCGGCAGAAAACCGAGGTGGGCCGACAGAAACACGATCACGGCGATGCCGAGGAAGATCGGCAGCGGGATCACTCCGATCTCGTAGGTGCGCAGGCGCTGGATGAAGCCGTCGGCGCGCGGGCCGTCGACGTTCAGGGATTGCTCAAGGGAGTCGCTCATGACGCATGTCCTCATGCTTGTTTTTATCGAGGATTGACGGGAAACCACGGTGCACCGGGCTCGGGTGGCGAGGCGGTGATTCGATGGTATCCTTCGCAAAATGCGTGATAAACAGCGGAAGCATGCGGCCTATGAACACGAATCGTGACCAATTTCCCTTGCCCGAAGACCTCAAGGTCTTCCTCACCGTCATCCGCAAGAACAGTTTTGCCAGCGCCGCCGACGAGTTGGGCTTCTCACCGGCCTACGTCAGCAAACGCATCTCGGTGCTGGAAACCACGCTGGCGACCAAGCTGCTGCACCGCACCACCCGGCGCATCGCGTTGACCGACGATGGCGAGCGGGTGCGGATCTGGGCGGAGAAACTGCTGGGGGATTTCGATCAGTTTCTCGGCGAGATTTCCCAGGCCCGGCACCAGCCGGCGGGCTCGCTGCACATTTGCAGCAGCTTCGGTTTCGGTCGCAATCATGTGGCGCCGGCGATCAGTCAGTTGTCCCGGGCGTGTCCGAAACTCGACATCCGGCTGGACGTGTTCGACCGGGTGGTCGATCTGGTGGGCGAGGGCTTCGATCTGGAAATCCTCGTCGGCGATGACCTGCCGGGCCAGCATCTGGCGCGCAAACTGGTGAGCAACCGGCGCGTGCTGTGCGCCACGCCGGAATACCTCGAACGCCGCGGCACGCCGCAGTCTCTTGAAGATCTGAAAGACCACGATTGTCTGGTGCTCAAGGAGCGCAACAACGCGTTCGGTATCTGGACCCTGAGCAAGGACGGACAGGAAGAAACGGTGCGAGTGAATGGCCCGTTGTCCTCCAACAGCGGCGAGATCGTGCTGGAGTGGGCCTTGAGCGGCGGCGGAATCCTGTTGCGCTCGATGTGGGACGTCAAACCGATGCTTGAGCAGGGCAGGCTGGTGCAGGTGCTGGACGGCTACACCCAGAGCGCCAATGTCTGGGCGGTCTATCCGACCCGGCTCAGCGAGTCGGCGAAATTGCGGGTGTGCGTGGAATTTCTGGAAGAGTACTTCCGCGATTTGTCTGTGGAATGAAAACGGGCGGTTCAATGAACCGCCCGTTTTTTTTTGCCATCAACCCAGCCAGGGATTGTCCGCCAGATGCCGCGCTTCAAAGGCGCGGATCTGCTCGGTGCGTTGCAGCGTGGTGCCGATGGCATCCAGCCCCAGCAGCAGCGACTGTTTGCGCAACTGATCGATCTCGAACGCGATCCGCGTGCCGTCCGTCAGCTCGATGATCTGCTGCGCAAGGTTGATGCTGATTCGCGCTGTCTTCGGGACGCTGATCGCCTCGGCCACGCGCTTGAACTGCGCGTCATCCAGTTGAATCGCCAGCACGCCATTGCGCTGGCAGTTGTCGTAGAAAATCCCGGCGAACGTGGTGCCGATCAAGGCCCGGATCCCCACTTGCTTCAAGCCCCACACCGCGTGTTCGCGGCTGGAACCGCAGCCGAAGTTCGGGCCGGTCACCAGAAACGCCGCGTCCTGCCAGGCCGGTTGGTTGAGCACGAATTCAGGGTTGGGTTCGCCGGAGGCGAGAAAGCGCAGATCGAAGAACAGCCCGCGATCCAGCCCCTGACGATCGATGCCCTTGAGAAACTGCTTGGGCATGATCACGTCGGTGTCGATGTTTGACGCGAGAAACGGCGCGGCACTGCCGCTGACGGTGTCGAAAGGTTGCATGGTTCAAGCCTCCAGCGCGACGGTGCGCACGTCAGTCAAATGGCCGCTGATGGCGGCGGCGGCGACCATCGCCGGGCTCATCAGGTGGGTGCGCGCACCGGCGCCCTGACGGCCTTCGAAGTTGCGATTGGTGCTCGACGCACAGCGATCGCCTGGCGCGAGCACGTCGTCGTTCATCGCCAGGCACATCGAACAACCCGATTGCCGCCACTCGAAACCGGCGTCGAGAAAGATCTGCGCCAGGCCTTCGTCCTCGGCCTGATTGCGCACCAGCGTCGAGCCGGGAACGATCATCGCTCGTACGTGGGCCGCCACACGCTTGCCGCGCACCACGCGGGCCACATCACGCAAATCTTCGATCCGCGCATTGGTGCAGGAACCGATAAAGGCATGGCTGATCGTCACTTCGCTCAGCGGCATGCCGGGTGTCAGGCCCATGTAGTCGAGGGCGCGCTGCAGGCCCTGACGCAGGATCGGATCGGGCTGGGCGGCCGGGTCCGGCACGTGCCCTTTGATCGGCGCGGCCTGATCGGGGCTGGTGCCCCAGGTCACCATCGGCTCCAGCGCGGCGACATCGAGGATGACTTCGCGATCGAACACCGCGCCCTCGTCGCTGTGCAGGGTTTTCCAGCGCTCGATTGCCTGCTCCCAGACCTTGCCCTTGGGCGCACGCGGCTTGCGTTGCAGGTAAGCGAACACCTTGTCGTCCGGCGCCATGAACGCACCCCGGGCGCCGGCCTCGACGGCCATGTTGCAGATGGTCATGCGCGCCTCGACGCTGAGGGCGCTGATGGCCGGGCCGGTGAATTCGATGGCGTAACCGGTGGCGCCGGACGCGCCGATCTTCTCGATCAGCGCCATGATGATGTCCTTGGAGGTGACGCCTGCGCCGAGCTCACCGTTGACCGTCACCCGCAGGGTTTTCAGACGTTTGTAGACCAGCGTCTGGGTTGCCAGCAGGTGCTCGATTTCCGAAGTGCCGATGCCGAAACCGAACGCGCCCAGTGCGCCGTAAGTGGTGGTGTGGCTGTCACCGGCCGCGACCACCATGCCCGGCAAAATGAAGCCCTGTTCCGGCGCCACGACGTGTTCGATGCCTTGACGCTTGTCCAGCACATCGAACAGCTCGATGCCGAAGTCACGGCAGTTCTCTTCGAAGTACGACACCTGACGCGCACCCCCGGCGTCGGGCATGGTCGCGATGCGTTTCGGTGCGGTCGGGTTCACATGATCGACCACCGCCAGCGTCGCCGCAGGCCGCCACACCGTACGCCCGGCCTCGCGCAGGCCGCTGAAGGCCTGAGGGCTGGTGTATTCGTTGGCGACCTGGCGGTCGATGTAAAGCAGCACGTGGCCCTGATCGTCGAGGGTGCAGACGGTGTGACTGTCGATGTGCTTCTGGTACAGCGTTCTCGGGCTGGGCATGGCTTGCGCTCTTTTCTGTCCGGGGCAAAAACAACATGAGGACAGAATATTGATCGCAGAAATGGCATCAAGAGCGCTTCGGTGAAGCCGTTGAACACGGATTGTGAGCAATTGCCGCAAGCCTACGCCCGTGTCTCCTCCGGCAACCTGGCAATCACCTTGATCTCGAACTGAAACCCATACAGCCACGTCACGCCGACTGCGGTAATCGTCGGGTGCGGCGCCTCGCCCCAGAACTCCGGCACCACTTCCCAGATGGTTTCGAAGGTCGATTGCGGATCGACCATGAACACCGTCACGTCCACCACATCATCGAAGCTGCCGCCGGCCGCACCGAGAATCGCGTTGAGGTTGGTGAAAGCCAGTCGCACCTGTTGTTTCAGATCCGGCTCGGGCGAGCCGTCCTCTAGGCTGCCGACTTGCCCTGAGACGAACAGAAAACCGTTGGAGCGAACCGCCGGCGAATAACGATTGCGCTCGTAAAGCGCATGGCGTCCCGGCGGAAAAACCACGTCGCGTTTTGGCTGGGCATTAGTCATGGGGGGGGCTCCTTCAATGGGTTGAAAACCGGTGATGGAGCAACTCTAGGGACTTGCCTCGGCGCGATAAACGCGCAACCTTGGCGATCACTGTTTGCAAATCCCAAACAATCGAGCCGCTATCAGAGGTGGGATATGGACCGTTTTGACGCGATGCAAGCCTTCGCCCGGGTGGTGGAGGCGGGCAGTTTCACCAAGGCCGCCGAAACCTTGCACATGAGCAAGACCACCGTGACCCAGCTCGTCCAGCAACTGGAGGCGCGGCTGCGGGTCAAGTTGCTCAACCGCACCACGCGCAAGGTCAATGCCACGGCGGACGGCGCGGCCTATTACGAGCGGGTGATCAAGTTGCTGGCGGACATGGACGACGCCGAGACCAGTCTTCCCGGTGCGGCGGCGCAGCCCAAGGGACGCTTGCGGGTCGATGTGCCCAGCCCCTTGGCCAATCTGATTCTGGTGCCGGCGCTGCCCGATTTTTACGCGCGTTACCCGGAGATCCAGATCGACATGGGCGTCAGTGACCGGATCGTCGACATCATCGATGAAAACGTCGATTGCGTTATCCGTGGCGGGGAGCTGCGCGATCAGTCACTGATGGCCCGGAAGGTGGCGGATCTTCAGCTTGGCGTGTACGCCGCGCCGAGTTATCTGGCCCGCGCCGGCACCCCGATGCATCCCCGTGAGCTGGAAAACAGCCATCACCGGGTGGTCGGTTTTCTTTGGGCGCGCACCGGCAGACCGGTGCCTTACGCCTTGCGCAATGCCACGGAAAACCTGCTGATCAAGGGCCGGCATGTTCTGGCGGTCGATGATGGCAACGCCTATCTGGCGGCAGGCCTTGCCGGTCTGGGTGTGCTCTGGCTGCCGAGTTACATGTCGGCGGAGCATGAGGCCCGAGGTGAGTTGGTTGCACTGTTCGAGGGCTGGGCGCTTGACCCGATGCCGCTGTACGTTGCGTACCCGCCGAACAGGCATATCAGCCAAAAACTACGGGTATTTATCGACTGGATCGTGGAATTGATGGCCACCCGTGCCAATGGCGCGGAACTTGCTGACCGCGCTCCCGGACTGTCAAAAAAATAGCGAATATCGGCGATCAATAAAGTCGGCAAGTCTGGATGCACCGCTATTCAATCAAGGAGCTTCACTCGCAATGAATATGTACATCGATATTGTCGGCGCGTGCAATTTGAGCTGCCCCTCGTGTCCGATGGGCAACTCGGAAAACGTCAACTTCAAGAAAGCCATGCAAGTTGACATGTTCAGGAAGATCGTCGAGAAGGCCCGAAGCGAAGGGGTCGAGTCGATTTTTCTGTATAACTGGACCGAGCCGTTGATCCACCCGCGCATCGGCGAGTTTGTCGAGATCATCAATGCCGCCGGTTTGCAGAGCGGTATCAGTTCCAATTTGAATCTGGCGAAAAACATGGAGACAGCGATGCTCGCCAATCCATGGTTCTTCCGTATCTCGCTGTCCGGGTTTTATCAGCAGACGTACGAGCAGGGGCACGTAGGCGGCGACATTGAAGTCGTCAAGGCCAATATGATCAAACTGCATGAGCTCAAGCAGCAACATGGCTTGAACACGCGGATCGAGGTCTACTACCACCGCTACCTCGACAACATGGAAGAAGAAGGGCTGATGCGCGAATTCAGCCAGCGTCTGGGCTTCGAGTTCTCGACCGGGTATTCAGTGATGATGCCGCTGGAGAAGACGCTGGCGCTGATCGAGCGCGACCCGTCGGTGACCGACACTGATCGCGAGACCCTGCAGCGACTCGCGTTGCCACCCTTCGACGACCTGGTCAATCTGGTTCGCCATTATCCGAAGCAGGCATGCGGGCTCAAGGATGACTGGCTGGTGCTCGACTGCAATGGCAACACCATCCTGTGTTGTTCCATTTTCAATCAGACCGAATATCAGGTGGGCAAGTACCTTGATATGCCGCTGGCACAACTGACCAGGCTCAAGTCCACCCAGCCGAACTGCGTCGACATGTGCAATCGCTGTGCGAACAACGGATTGCACATCTACTCGGGGCACTCCAATCAGGGACCGCTGCAGAGCCACGCTGTCAACCGGATAATCGACTTCCAGCGACGCACGATCATGGGCTTGCCGATCGAGAGTGACAGGCTCGGGCGCAGTGGTGAAGTCAGTGCCGAACACTTTGACGAAGCGCAATATCTGGAGCTGAACCAGGACGTCAGAAATGCGATTTCCGCCGGGGCGTTCACCAGCGGTTATCAGCATTACGTACTGTTCGGGCGACTGGAAGGCCGGCCAGGCGCAGGTCATTTGACGGCCGTCTGAGCCGGCGGCTCGGGTTCTGCCAGTTGAGTTGAAAGCCATTGACTGAAGCATCGCGCCATCGGGTCGTTCTCGCTGTCGCGGTGCGTCAGCATCGCCCAGTTCGGGCCGCGAATGGTTTGCTCCACCAGTGGCTGCAACAGCCCGTTTTGCTGCGCCTGACGGCTGAGCAACTGACTGACCAGCGCAATCCCCAGACCTGAACACGCCGCGTCCAACAACAGGCCCGGATCAGAGAAATTCAGGCCCTGATCCTGCTGGCCGACATCGATCCCCGATTCCACCGCCCAATGGCTCCAGTCCATTTCCCGCTCGCCGTGCAGCGTCGTCCGCTGGGCGCTCGGCACGCTTAACAAGCTCGGATGACACGCGGGGTAGAGGCGGTCGGCATGCAGCACCTTGAAGCTGCATTCAGCCTGCGAACTGATGTCGTCGCGCACCGCCAGATCGATGGTCTGGGTCGCCATGTCCGGCACTTCATCGGTGCTGAAAATCCACAGGTCCACATTCGGATGCTGACGGCGGAAATCCCCCAGTCGCGGCAGCAACCAGTGCCGGGCAAACGCCGGCGTGGTGTTGAGCACCAGTTGATTGGGTTTCTGGTATTGCCCCAGTCGCCGGATGCCCACCGACAGTTGCTGCAGCATGGCCTGGGTGGTGCTGAGCAGATCGTGGCCGGCGTCGGTCAGGCTGACGCTGCGCCCGCTGCGGAAAAACAGCGGTTGCTCCAGATACGCCTCAAGGCTGCGGATCTGCTGGCTGATGGCCGATTGCGTGAGGCTCAGTTCCTCGGCGGCCTTGTGAAAGCTGCCCAGCCTTGCGGCGGCTTCGAAGCCGCGCAACGAGCTGAGGGGTGGCCAGTGTTTCAGCATGATCGATAAGTTCCTCTAATCAGTTTTCCGCTAAATCCATCGTTTGTTTGCCCTTCAGGCCGCCATTAGCATGCACGTCAACGCCGCCAAGGCTGTTTTCATTGAACACAATGGCTTAACTCAAAGGGCTTTTTACCATGCAGCAGAACAAAAACAACAACAGCGGTTGGATGATGCCGGCAGAGTGGGTGAAGCACGCGGCGACCTGGATGGTCTGGCCACACAATCAGGCCCTGTGGGAGTCGGGCTGGGGCGTCACTTTGCCGTTGGTGCAGGAAGATTTCGCCCGCGTCGCCAATGCCATCGCCCGGTTCGAACCGGTGAAAATGGTCGTCGATCCGTCGGCCATCGCCCGCGCCAAAGCCTTGTGCGGGCCGAACATCGAACTGATTCCACTGGCCGTCAACGACAGCTGGTGCCGCGACTCCGGCCCGAGCTTCGTGGTTCACCCGGAACAAGGTCTGGCCGGGGTGAGCTGGCGCTTCAACGCGTGGGGCGGCAAGTCGGCCCATGATCTGGACGAAAGCCTGGCCCGCCGCGTGCTCAATCACTTGGGCGGCGAGTGCTTCGGCACGGCGCTGAGCAACGAGGGTGGCGCGATCCATGTGGACGGCGAGGGCACGTTGATCACCACCGAATCGGTGCTGCTCAACCCCAACCGCAACCCCGACGTGAGCAAGGCCGAGATGGAAGAGATCTTCAGCCGTCTGCTCGGCGTGAAGAAGACCATCTGGCTGCCGGGCGATCCGGATTACGTCACCGGCGACATGACCGACGGCCACGTCGATGGCGTCTGCGCCTTCGCTCGCCCCAGCGTGTTGCTGGTGGACGCGACGCACGATCGCAGCTCGGTGTACGCCGAAGTCGTGCGGGAAAACCGCCGCGCACTGGAGCTGGCCACCGACGCCCGGGGCCGCAAATTCGAGCTGATCGAGCTGTACGAAGCCACCGATGCGGTGGACACCGAAGCCGAAGTGTTCTGCGCCTCTTACACCAACTTCTACATCGCCAACGGCGCGATCATCATGCCGGCGTACGGCATCGAGGCCGACCATGTCGCGGCAGAAACCCTGGCCAAGGCGTTCCCGGGCCGCGAAGTAGTGCCGGTGCAGATCAATCATCTGGCCCATGGCGGCGGCGGTGTGCACTGCATCACCCAGCAACAGCCAGCCTGGCCGGTGGAGGGTTGATCGATGACGTTGCTCAAAGTCGCCACCACCCAGATGCCGTGCACCTGGGACCTGAAAAGCAACCTCGACCGCGCCGAGCAGTTGGTGCGTGAAGCGGCCGCGCAGGGTGCGCAAGTGATCCTGTTGCAGGAACTGTTCGCCACGCCGTATTTCTGCATCGAGCAGAGCCATCAGCACATGGCGCTGGCCGAGGAGTACCGCGACAGTCAGGTGCTGTCGCGTTTCGCCGCGCTCGCCCGCGAACTGGGCGTGGTGTTGCCGCTGAGCTGGTACGAGAAGGCCGGCAACGCCTACTTCAACTCCCTAAGCGTGGCGGATGCCGACGGGCGCCTGTTGGGCGTGTACCGCAAGACCCATATCCCCAACGCCATCGGCTATCAGGAGAAGGAGTATTTCAGCCCCGGCGACACCGGTTTCAAAGTCTGGGACACCGCGTTCGGCCGCCTCGGCGTGGGCATCTGCTGGGATCAGTGGTTCCCGGAAACTGCCCGCTGCATGGCGTTGATGGGCGCCGAAGTGTTGTTGTTTCCGACGGCCATCGGCTCGGAACCGGGCTGCGCGGATCTGGACTCGCGGGACCACTGGCAGATGACCATGCGTGGCCACGCGGCTGCCAACCTGCTGCCGGTGATCGCTTCCAACCGGGTTGGCCGCGAAGTGGCCGGGACCGATGCGACGCTGCAAATGAATTTCTACGGCTCGTCGTTCATCTGCAACCACAAGGGAAAAATGCTCGCCGAAGCCGACCGCGCCAGCACCGGTGTTTTGGTGCAAAGCCTGGATCTGGCAGCCATGCGTGAAGATCGCCTGAGCTGGGGCATCTACCGCGACCGTCGTCCGGAAATGTACGGCGCCTTGTTGAGCCAGGACGGCCGTCACCTTAACGCCCGTTGGAATCCCCAAGGAGTCTGATATGCCTACTTCACACAAATGGTTGCTGGGTGCACTGGGCCTTGCGCTGGCCGGTTTGATGTCGACGGTGCACGCCGAAGACAAGACCTTGCGGCTGTACAACTGGGCGGATTATTTCGCTGAAGACACGTTGAGCAAATTCACTGCCGAGACCGGAATCAAGGTGATCTACGACGTGATGGACGGCAGCGAAACCCTGGAAGCCAAGATGCTGTCCGGTGGCAGCGGCTACGACCTGATCTTCCCCGGCGACACCGTGGCCGAACGGCTGATGCGCGCCGGCAGCCTGTTGCCGCTGGATCCTTCGAAGATCACCGCGATGAACGATATCGAATCGGGCCTGCAAAAACTGCGCAGCCATTACGAGCATTCGAACAAGGCCACCGTGCCGTACACCTGGGGCACCATCGGCCTGACCTATAACGCCGAGCAGATCAAACAGCGCATGGCCGACGCCCCGGTCAACAGCCTCGACATGCTGTTCAAACCGGAACTGGCGGCCAAATTCGCCGATTGCGGGATTTCGATGATCGACTCGCCGGATGAAGTACTGGCTGTGGTGCTCAACTATCTGGGCCGCGACCCGCGCAGCGCCAAGCCTGCGGATCTGGCGGCGGCCAGTGACTTGCTGATGAAGCTGCGGCCGTACATACGCAAGTTCCAGTCGCAACCGGTGACCGATCTGGTCAACGGCAACCTGTGTCTGTCCCTCGGCTACAGCGGCGACATGACCCAGGCTCAGCGCACCTCGGACAGCGCCGGCAAGCAGACCCGCTTCCAGTACCGCGTGCCGCGTGAGGGCACCACGGTGTGGATGGACACCATGGCCATTCCGGTCGATGCCAAACATCCGGAATACGCCTACGAATTCATCAACTTCGTGATGCGCCCGGAGAACATGGCCGCGATCAGCAATTTCACCGGTTACCCGACCTCCAACGCCAAGGCCCGGCCGAACGTGGATGAGGCGATGCGCAACAACCCGGACATCTACCTCGACGAAGCGACCTATGCTCGTCTGATACCGGGCAAGGATATCCCCCAGGCCGACATGCGCGCCCGCATGCGCACCTGGACCAAGTTCAAGACTGCCACTGCCAAGTGATTTTTCCGGGCCGCCCCGGCGGCCCCTTACCCATCAGGAACGTACACATGCCGACTCGTCGCGAGTTCATCAAACAGGTTTCAGTCGCCGCCGGCGTAGGCGCTGCCGTCATGGGCCTCGGTCTGTCACCGGCGCGGGTACTGGCGGCCGGCGAAGGTCGCTGGTTCATGCCCGACGAGGGCGACAAACACGAACGCGCCTACATGGCCTTCGGCGCGCAGGATGCGATCTGGGAAGACTTCACCGAAGACGTTCAGGAAGCGCTGGGCCGGATCGCCCGCGCCATCGCCCGTTACGAACCGCTGACCATCTATTGCCGCAGCGGCGAACGCAGCCTGGCCGAAGAGATCTGCGGCACCTCCAACATCACCTACCAGATCGCCAACCTCGACGACATCTGGATGCGTGACATCAGCGCCAACTTCGTCATCGACGACAAAAACGGACTCGGCGCCGTGGACTTCAACTTCAGCGGCTGGGGCAACAAGCAGCAGCACTCTAAAGACGCGAAGATCGCCAAGCGCGTGGCGGCCGATGCGCAGGCGACCTACCAGCGCAGTGAACTGGTGGGCGAGGGCGGCGGCATCGAAGTCGACGGCCACGGCACCGCGATCATGACCGAAAGCTGCTGGGTCAACGAAAACCGCAACCCCGGCTGGAGCAAGGCTGACGTCGAGGCGGAACTGAAAGCACGCCTCGGTTTGCGCAAGATCATCTGGCTGCCGGGCATCAAGGGCAAGGACATCACCGATGCACACGTCGATTTCTACGCGCGCTTTGTCACGCCCGGCGTGGTCATCGCCAACCTCGACACCGACCCGCGCTCCTACGACAACAAGGTCACCCTGGCGCACCTGGAAATCCTGAAGAAAGCCACCGACGCCGACGGTCGTCCGTTGCAGATCCACACCGTTTCGCCACCGCTGAAGCCGCGCAACACCAAATTCAACAAGGACAACGACGATTTCGCGGCCGGTTACATCAACTATTTCGTGATCAACGGCGCGGTGATCGCTCCGGAGTTCGGCGACAAGGACGCCGACAAGAAGGCCTTCGACCTGCTGAAAAAGCTCTACCCGAACCGCGACGTGGTGCAGATCAACATCGACGCCATCGCGGCCGGTGGTGGCGGGATTCACTGCGTGACCAGTCACCAGCCGGCGTGAGGCCGAGCCTCAGCGGAAACGTTGGGGCAGGGCCTCGGCAAAGGGATAGAAGTCGAACCACGGTTTAGCTTCTTCGATGACCCGACTGAACGACGGGCGCTGCACCAGCCGTTCGAAATAGGCGCTCAGCCGCGGTTGTTCGGCGGCGAACGGCACCAGCGTGCTGGCATAGAACAGGGCCGGTGCGGCGGAGCAATCGGCCAGGCTGAAATCCGCGCTGGCGATCCATTCGCGGTCGGCCAGTTGCTGTTCGAGCATGCCGTACGCCGTGGCCAGCAGCGCTCGCTGACTGCTCAGGTCGCCATTGGCGGACTGGATGCGGTCGGCGACGATCTGCTGCATCGGCGTCATCACGTAATGGTCGAAAAACCGGTCCCATAGACGCACGTCCAGTGCGGTCTCCCAGTCTTCGGGAATCAGTCGTTGCGACTGCCCCGGTTGATGATCCAGGTACTCGATGATCACGCTCGATTCCGGCACCGTGCGCTGGCGCGCGTGATCGCGCAGCACCGGGAATTTGACCAGCGGCCACAATGCTTGAAGCTCGGCCCGTTCGGCTTCGCTGGACAGGTCGATCAAGCGTTTTTCGAACGCGACGCTGTGTTCGTAGAGGGCGATCAGCGCCTTGTGGCAGTAGGACGACAATGGGTGGTAATAGAGGGTCAAGTTCATGGTTTAACACCTCGATGTGGGGCAATGGCGTTACTCAGGTATAGCGCGCCTGCGCACGGCCACGCATTTGATTTCCACCAGCAGCCCCGGATGGGCCAGTTCGCTGACGCCGATGCAAGTCCAGGCGCAGAAGCCCTTGGGGAACACGCGGTTTTTCACTTCGCGAAACACCGGCATGTGTTGGCTCATGTCGACGTGATAGGTGGTCATCTCCACCACATCGTCGAAGGTGCAGCCACCGGCCTTCAGCACTTCGTCGAGGTTTTCCCAGGCACGAATGAACTGTTGCTCGGGGTCTTCGATGACCTTCAAGTCAGCCGTCCGGCCCACCTGGCCGGCGCAGTAAAGCGTGTCGCCGACCACAACCGCCGGCGCGTAACCGGCGCGTTCGACGATGGTTTTCATGGAGTCGGGGATGATGATTTTGCGATCGGGCATGGCCGGGGCTCCAGGTAAACGGTAAGTCGGGTCACTTCGCGCGAAAGTACCGGATCAGGTTGATCGATTGCGTGAATACCGCATATACCACTGCTGCGATCATTAGCCCGGCGATGACCAGGGCAATAGTATTGACACCTGTGATGAGCAGAATGTAGATCGACAACGCGAGTATCAACACGACATAACTGGCAAGCGTCTGTTTGAAGTACGCCAGCAGCAGCGGCACGACGATCACTACCAGAGAGTGAAAGGCCACCCCAAACCAGATGTCGATAATCATCTGATCAAAATCACCGCCCGCTTGTGCCAGGGCCAGCAAATACGAATTCGTCAGCCACTCCAGCTTGCCAACCACCATCACGCTGATCGCGATAATCACCACAATGTTTATTGCTCGGTTACTCATTGATCTTCATTCCGTCCATGCGCCGCCGCTGCCAACTGCTCGGTATCCACTCGCACGAATACCGAATCACCCACCGCCGTCAGCACATCCCCAGCGTAGACCTCGCAGATCACCCGGGTCTTGCGCCCGACTTCACCTTCGACTTTTGCCTTCAATGTCAGCGGCACGCCCATTGGCGTCGGTTTGATGAACTTGATGCCGAGGTTGCCGGTGACGCAGTTGATGCGTGGCAGGGTCTCGGGCTCACGCTGCTCGGCCCGGTAGTGATACGCCATCGCCGTCCAGTTGGAATGGCAGTCCACCAGCATGGCGATCAGGCCGCCGTAGACCAGCTCCGGCCAGCCGCAGTATTTGGCCTCGGGCACATGCTCGGCCATGACGTGCACGCCGTCCTCATGCCAGAAACTCTTGATGTGCAAGCCGTGCGGGTTGCTGCTGCCGCAGCCGAAGCAGACGCCGTCGGGGGCGGCGGTGTCTTGCAGGGAGGTGTCGTGGGTGGACATGCGGGGTCATCCTTAAACTGTTAGCCGAACCGCGCGGATTCTAACCTTGATTCAAGGACAAAACGTTGCTTCGAGTGGGGCGCACTGCTGTTTTCGTCGATCCCGGTGCAGGGCTAATTACGCTGCGCCAGATTGCGTTGAAACTCTTCGAAGCTGCACGGCAGGGTCAAGGCCTTGCGCTTTTTCGACTTTTCGCGCTCGTCCGGCAGTTGATCGCTCAATTCCCAGACCTCAAGCATCTTCGCGTATTCGAAGGCGTGGCGCGGGCTGATCTGAATCCACTGCTGAAATGCCTGACGCTCGTCAGGGGTGCAGCTGTCGTCTTGCAGACGCAGGCACCAGTGCGCCGCTTGATTGAGGATTTCATCATCGGCGTCTTGAGGGCTTTGGAGGTTCATTGACTGCTTCCAGGATGGCCGGAGAGGGCACTTTACCCTGCCTCTTGCAAAAAAAACGTCAAATATCGGCAGGGATTTAGCCCGTTTGACGGACAGAACGCGCAGCCGAAGGACAGATCGCGCCGGGATTGGCTGTCTTCGACGTTTTGTCATATTCAGTCACATTACCTTGCAGATAGTGGGCAGCCCAACCGGTTTTCAATGAGGCTGCATCGTGTTTCCACGTTTTCTGTGTTCGCTGTCCGTGTTGAGTCTGTCCATCGCCGCCGTCCACGCGGCCGACCTTGATACCCCGCGCCTGCAAGGCATCGACAACTTCCGCGATGTCGCCGGTATTACCACGGCTTACTCCACGACCCATGACGGCAGGATGCGCGCCGGTGTGTTCTACCGCTCCAATGCGCTGACGCCGACGGCGTCGGATCTGGCGACCCTCAACGGTCTGGGCATCAAGGCCGTTTACGACCTGCGCACCCCAAGCGAAATTGCGGCCACGCCGGACACGATGATCAGCGGGGCAACCTACCAGAACATCGACATCATCGGCGCCACCACCTCGGGGGCGAACATCACCACGGTCTCGTTCAAAAGCGCGGCCGAAGCGACTGCGATGATGCAAGAGACCAACCGTGCGTTTGTCAGCGACGCCGGCATGCGCGGGCAGTTGGGCGTGCTGTTCAACGAACTGGCCGGCGTCGACGGCGCCGCGCTGTTCCATTGCACCGCCGGCAAGGATCGCACCGGCTGGACGGCCGCTGTGCTGCAAAGCATCGCCGGGGTCGACAACGCGACGATCATGAGCAACTACCTGGCGACCAACGACTACACCGCCGACCGCGTGGCCAAGACCCTGGCGATGATGCCGCCGAGCATGGCCGCGATCTACGCGCCGCTGCTGGGCGTCGAGGCCAGTTACCTGCAAGCGGGTCTGGATCAGGTGACCGCGCAATACGGCAGCATGGACAACTACCTCAAACAGGGGCTGGGTCTGTCCCAGGAAACCATCTATGTGCTGCGAGGCAAAATGGTCGAGTACAACAGCCTGCCCGGTCAGGCAGGGCTGATCGGCAACGCCGCCGCTGGCGCACAACTGTTGCAGGAGTTGCAGAACAGTAAACTCTCGGGCACTTACAGCGCCTACAACTATTACCTGCAATCGGCCATCGACGCCGGCAGTCTGGGCGGTGTCGAGTCCACGGTCGGCGGTCAGGTGCACGCCGATGCGGCCAGTTACCTGCTGCGTCAGAACGCAATGATCGAGCAGGCCGCCGCGCCGTTCGCCAGCGGCACTGACCTCAAAGTCGGCCAATACCGCTTGTGGAACACCGCGCTCGCCGGTTACCTGGGCACCGATGGCTCGGCCCATGCGCAAAGCAGCAACGAACACAGTCAGGGCCTGATGGTTGGCGTCACCCAGCGTTTTTCCGAACAACTCAGCGCTCGCGGCGGCATCGGTTACAGCAAAGGTTCGGTGGGCGGCGCAGGTGGCGAGGCCGATACCGATTTCACTTTCCTCGACCTTGGCGCCCGTTATGACTTCACCAGCTTGGAACGTGGCCTGTTTGTCGATGCCAACCTCAGCGCCGGTTACGTCGACTACGACAGTAAGCGCGACCTCGGCGGCGGCTTGGGTTCGGCGAAGGGCGACACCAACGGTAATCTCAGCGGCGCCACGTTGGCACTCGGTTATCGGATGCCGCTGAACATTGTGATTCTGGAGCCGAGCCTCGGCGTGCGGGTCAGCCGTCTGGACCTGTCAGGCTTCCAGGAGAAGGGCAGCGAACTGGCCCTCAATGTCGATGACATTCAGGAAACCCGTCGCAGCGCCGTGGCCAATCTCGACGTTTCGTTCGCCCCGATGCCGATGGGCGCGTGGCAACTGGTGCCGGGCGTGCGGGTCGGCTACGAGCATGTGCTGGGCGATCATCAGGTCGACAGCGAAGGTCATATGCTGGGGCTGGATATCGAACAACGTGCGGCGTTCGACAACCGCGATCAGTTCAGCGGCGGCGTCAACCTGATGGCCAATCTCGGTGCTCTGAGCCTGGGCGCTGAAGTCGGTGCCAGCGGTGGCGGCGACAGCCATGGTTTCAGTGGCGCGCTCAAGGCCAGTTATCAGTTCTGATCAACTGAAGGTGAAGAAAAAGGATTGCCTCAGCGCAGTCCTTTTCGCATTTCTGCGGGGCTCACGCCGTAGGCATCCTGAAAGTACTGGCAGAACCGGCCGACGTTGCTGAACCCGAATTGCAGGGCCACGTCGGTCACCGATGACGATTGGCCTTGTTTCAACGCATCGCAAGCGCACTCCAGTCTGACCTGTCGCTGGTACGCGACAATCGAGGTGCCGACGAACCGCCGGAACCCTTCCTGCAACGCCCGCAGGCTGACGTTCACCAACCCCGCCAGATCCGTCCCGCTGACCATCTGCTCGGGATGCGCCTGAATGTACTCGATCGCCTGCTTCACATGCCGTGGTGCAATCAACGCCTCGGGTCGGCGCAAGGCCTCGCTGAAATTGTGCGGCCACGCCTCCAGCACCGCGTCCACCAGCATCTCCCGCAGCCGTGACGGCATCAGCGAACCGGCGTTCAGCAGCAGATCGAACTCGGTGCCGGTGGCCAGATCGATCAGCGCGCGAATGCCCCGAAACGCCGGGCTGTTCAGATCCACCCTCGGCTCGAAATGCAGCTTGTGCACGATCGGTTTGCCCAGCAGGGTCGACAGCCGTTCGGTGAGCGCCGCACGGCTGATCGACATGCCGTGCTGGGCATGATTGTCGATAAAACGCATCGAACGCAGGTCAGCCTTGTCGATGGCCAGCCCTACATCGCTCAGCCCCACGGATTCATGGTTGAACACGATCTTGCCGGCGGTGGGAATGACGAAGGTGATTTCATCGAACGGCTCGGGGAAGGCGACGGTGAAATCGCCCCGGTAATGCATGCGCCGGAAACTCACGCCTTCGTACCGCCCGTAAACGCCGCCAATGATGATGTCTTTGGGCGGCGGTGGTGTGTCGCCATAACGGTTGCCGAACATTCGCGAGAACAGGGCGCCGAAGTCGTCACTGGCCATGTTGTCGGATCGCAGGATGAGGGTCTGGCGCGTCGGGCTTGAGTACACCGGGAGGGTCACCTTGGTGGTCGGGGCATCGGGGCGCGACGACGTTACCAAGGGAGAATGACGCCGATGTGACAACGCTCGATGCTGTGCGCGAACGTCACGCACAGCATCGAGCGAAGCGGGGTCAGGTGTGATGGATGTCCCGATCCTTGGTTTCAGGCATGAAGAAGATCCCGAGAATCGCCGTCATCACCGCAATCACGATCGGGTACCACAAGCCGTAGTAGATGTCCCCGGTGGCCGCGACCATCGCAAACGCCACGGTCGGCAGGAACCCGCCGAACCAGCCGTTGCCGATGTGGTACGGCAGCGACATCGAGGTGTAGCGGATGCGCGCCGGGAACAGTTCGACCAGCCATGCCGCAATCGGGCCGTAGACCATGGTCACGTAGATGACGAGGATGGTCAGCAGCAGTAAGACCATCGGGTAATTGGTCTTGGCCGGGTCGGCTTTTTCCGGGTAACCGGCTTCTTTCAGCGCGGTGCCGAGGCTGGCAGTGAACGCGTCGTTACGGGTCTTGAAGTCGGCGGCCGGCAGGGTGGTGCCTTCGAAGCTTTCGATGACCTTGTCGCCGATGCGTACCTGGGCCACGGTGCCCGGTTCCGCCACCACGTTTTCGTACGGGATCGCCCGTTTGGCCAGGATGGTTTTCGCCAGGTCGCAGGAACTGGTGAATTTGGCCTTGCCCACCGGATCGAACTGGAACGCGCACTGATCGGGGTCGGCGATCACCTTGACCGGGTTCTTCTCCTGGGCGACAAACACGTCGGGATTACCGTACTGGGTCAGCGCGTGGAAGATCGGGAAGTAGGTCACCGCCGCCAGAATGCACCCGGCCATGATGATGCCCTTGCGCCCGATGCGGTCGGACAGGCTGCCGAAGATCACGAAGAACGGCGTACCGATCAGCAGCGAACCGGCGATCAAAAGATTGGCGGTCTGCGGGTCGATCTTCAGGGTTTGCAGCAGGAAAAACAGCGCGTAGAACTGCCCGGTGTACCAGACCACCGCTTGGCCGGCGGTGCCGCCGAGCAGGGCCATGATCACGATTTTCAAGTTGTCCCAACGGGCGAAGGACTCGGTCAGCGGGGCTTTCGACGACTTGCCTTCTTCCTTCATTTTCTTGAACACCGGCGACTCGTTCAGTTGCAGCCGGATGTACACCGAGACCGCCAGCAGCAGGATCGACAGCAGAAACGGAATCCGCCAGCCCCAGGCCTCGAACGCTTCGGTGCCCAGCGCGGTACGGCAGGCGAGGATCACCAGCAACGACATAAACAGGCCCAGGGTTGCGGTGGTCTGAATCCAGGAAGTGAAATAACCGCGCTTGCCTTTGGGCGCATGCTCGGCCACATACGTCGCCGCGCCGCCGTATTCGCCGCCCAGCGCCAGGCCCTGCAGCAGGCGCAGGGTAATCAGAATGATCGGCGCCGCGACTCCGATGGTCGCGTAACCGGGCAGGAATCCGACAATCGCCGTCGATACACCCATGATCACGATCGTGATCAGAAACGTGTGCTTGCGCCCGATCATGTCACCCAGTCGCCCAAACACAATTGCCCCGAACGGGCGCACCGCAAAACCGGCGGCAAAGGCGAGCAGGGCGAAGATAAACGCCGTGGTCTCGTTCACCCCGGCAAAGAAGTGCTTGGCGATGATCGCCGCCAGGGAGCCGTAGAGGTAAAAGTCGTACCACTCGAACACCGTGCCGAGCGACGACGCAAAAATGACCTTGCGTTCCTCCCGGCTGACACTGTGGTGCGGGGCACTGCCTGTGGACATGCTGTCGAGTACTGCCATGGGTGTTCTCCGTCGTGCTTGTTTTTGTAGGCCGGAGCACTTCATCAACGTCGCGTACCCAAGGCCTGTGGCGGATGCCGGTTCAGGTATTTCGTGGAGCGTGCACAGAATCACCGCCCCGCGCGGGAGGGCGGGGTTTCATTGAGCATAATTGGGATTGGGGGGATATCCAGTGGCGGGGATTGATCGACTGATGCAGGGGCGGCAGGGAGAGACCTGCCGCCAAGGGTTTTATTCCGTCGGCACAACGTTATCCAGTACCTGATTCACCGCCAGTTCCGCCAGCATCACGATCTGCGCGATGCCCTGCGCGGTTTTGCGGTGGGGGCCTTCGAGGAGGTCGACGAAGTTGTTGAGCATGACGTTGGCTGAGCCCAGGGTTTCGACGGCGTCGGCGAGCAGGGATTCGTTGTTGCTGGCCGGGTTGGCCTGGTAGAGGCGGTTGGGGGAGTAGGGCGCGGCCATCATGTGGGCTGAGATCGGGCCGAGGTGGTAGTCGAGGGCGCGGTTGGCGGCTTCGTTGAATCTCTTGGAGTCAGGGCATTCGTAGGGGGACGTTGGGTCGGTGATGCTGGACGGTTCGGTGACCGGAGGATTTGGCGTGACTTTGAACATGTTCATTCTTTTCCTGTTTTGAAGCCGCCAGACCCGAGCTACTAAACAGGGGTGGTGGCAGCTGTGCGCAGGTTAGTAGACCGGGGAAAAGAAGAAAGCCGGCGTGCCCGGGGGCACCCTACGCACAGCCACCATCAAATACAGGTATGGGAATACCTGACTGACAGACACTTGTGCACTCTTCAAATACCAACGGGCTACTAAACCCGATCACTGCAAATCAGTGACCCGATCCAAGTTACCGGCCGACCCCAAGGCGCACAAGCCGGCGGATTCTGGCGTAGCGGTAGGCTCTGGCGCAAGGATTTGTAGGCATCCGGAAGCATTCCGACATGTCTTTAAACGGCGTGATTCAAACCTGTTTATCGATCATCGCCCGACGAGGAGAAACCTGACGCTTTAAGCTCCAAAACCATTCGTCGCCAGCCCCGCACTCATCACGCCGCCCCTCGCTCAAAAGCTGCATGACCAAAACCATCAACGCCCAAGACTTGCACATCGACCTGCATCCGCTGAACGAATCAGCGCTGTTCAAATGGCTGCTCGCCAGTTTCCTGATGGGCAAACGAATCCAGGCCGAGATTGCCGCCGAAGCCTATCGAGTGATCGTTGAACGACACCAGCGGGATACGCCGCGCAAACTCGGCCATTGCACTCACCGCGAACTGGTGCGGATGCTCGGCGAGGCGCATTACGTGCGTTACGACGAAACCACCGCCGAGCGCCTGCTCGCGCTGGCTGCCAAACTGAATGAAGAATATGCCGGGCGGGTAATGAACATGGTCGAGGCGAGCGCCGGCCGCCAGGACTTCGAAAAACGTTTGCAAGCCTTCGACGGCATCGGCCCGAAAACCGTGGAAATTTTCATGCGTGAAGCAGGCAAGGTGCTGTTTTGAGTGCGTCGGCGATCTTCATCGGTAGCGCCGGTTGGAGCCTGCCCCGCGAATACTGGCCGTCATTCCCGGAGCAGGGCACTCACCTGCAACGCTATGCCGCACACCTCAATGGCGTGGAAATCAACAGCTCCTTCTACCGTCCGCACCAACGCCAAACCTACGCCCGTTGGGCCGAGTCGGTGCCGGACGGATTTCGCTTTTGCGTGAAAGTGCCCAAGTCGATCAGCCATGAGCGGCGTCTGCGGGACTGCGAACATGAGCTCGATGCATTTCTTGAACAGTGCTCGGGGCTGGGCGATCGCCTGGGTTGTCTGCTGCTGCAGTTGCCGCCGTCGCTGGCGTTCGACGAAGCGCTTGCTGAGGCCTTTTTGGTCGAGTTGCGCCAGCGTTATTCCGGGGCTGTGGTGCTTGAACCGCGTCACGAGTCCTGGGCCGCCGCCGAACTGCTGTTGATGGCGTATCGCATCGCGCAAGCGGTGGTCGATCCCTCGCGAATCAGCACCGATGCGGGTCCGAGCGGCTGGCCCAACGTGCGTTATTGGCGCCTGCACGGTTCGCCGCGCATTTATTACAGCCCCTATGACTCGGCGTATCTGAAAACGCTCGCCGGTGATTTGCGGGTGGCGGCTGTCGATGGCGTCGACACCTGGTGCATCTTCGACAACACCGCCAGCGGCGCGGCAATCGGCAATGCGCTGGAGCTGCGGCGGATACTGGCGCAAGGCTGACACTCGATGTCTGGTCTTCCAACCGGCGAGCGTGTCTGTAAACTGGCCGCCCGAAACGGCGCCCTATGGCGCCGTCCTCACTGCCAGCGAAGGACTTTCCCATGGCCAACCAAGACATCACCTACACCCCGGATCCGGATGCAGACTCGATCTCTTCGGACGTGACCGAATTCAACGGCATCCTGATGTCGACCCAGATTCCGACCCGTGCCGACGGCAGCCTGGAACTGGGCGACGTCACCGCGCAAAGCGAATGCACGCTGCAGGCGCTGAAAGTGGCGTTGGAAAAGGCCGGCAGTTCGATGGACCGCGTGTTGCACCTGACCATTTATCTGACCGACATGGCTGATCGCGCTGCGTTCAACGAGGTGTACAAGCGCTTCTTCGCCAAGCCTTGGCCGGTGCGTGCGGCGGTTGGCGTGGCGGCGCTGGCGGTTGAAGGGATGAAGGTGGAAGTGACTGCAATGGCCGCGAAGGCCTAAGTTTGCGGTTCGGTAGGGCAGCTCTGCACTGAGCAGGGCTGCCACCCGGCAGCACAGGCGTGCCGCCCACGCGTTTCGCGGCTACAATGCGCGCCTCGACCGTGACAGCCTGACTAAAAAAACATATGTCCTTGCCCAAACATCACCTGGAACTGCTCAGCCCCGCCCGTGACGTGGCCATCGCCCGCGAGGCCATCCTGCATGGCGCCGACGCGGTGTACATCGGCGGCCCGAGCTTCGGTGCGCGCCACAACGCGTGCAACGAGGTGAGCGAAATCGCCGAATTGGTGGAATTTGCCCGTCGCTATCACGCGCGCATCTTCACCACCATCAACACCATCCTGCACGACAACGAACTGGAGCCGGCGCGTAAGCTGATCCATCAGTTGTACGATGCCGGCGTCGATGCGCTGATCGTCCAGGACCTGGGCGTGATGGAGCTGGACATTCCACCCATCGAGCTGCACGCCAGCACCCAGACCGACATCCGCACCCTTGAGCGGGCCAAGTTCCTCGATCAGGCCGGTTTCTCGCAACTGGTACTGGCCCGTGAACTGAACCTCAAGGAAATCCGCGCAATCGCCGATGAAACCGATGCCGCCATCGAGTTCTTCATTCACGGCGCGTTGTGCGTGGCGTTTTCCGGTCAGTGCAACATTTCCCACGCGCAGACCGGGCGCAGCGCCAACCGGGGCGACTGCTCCCAGGCCTGCCGTCTGCCGTACACCCTGAAAGATGAAAAGGGTGGCGTGATCGCCTACGAAAAACACCTGCTGTCGATGAAGGACAACAACCAGAGCGCCAACATCCGCGCGTTGGTCGAGGCCGGTGTGCGTTCGTTCAAGATCGAAGGTCGCTACAAGGACATGGGCTATGTGAAGAACATCACCGCCTATTACCGCCAGCGTCTCGACGACGTGCTCAACGACCGTCCGGACCTGGCCCGCGCCTCCAGCGGCCGCACCGCGCATTTCTTCATGCCGGACCCGGAAAAGACCTTCCACCGTGGCAGCACCGACTACTTCGTCAGCGAGCGCAAGATCGACATCGGTGCGTTCGATTCGCCGACCTTCACCGGTCTGGCGGTGGGCACGGTCGAGAAAGTCGGCAAGCGTGACATGCAGGTCATCACCCACGAGCCGCTGTCGAACGGCGACGGCCTCAACGTGCTGGTCAAGCGCGAAGTGGTGGGGTTCCGCGCCAACATCGCCGAAGCCAAGGGCGAGTTCGAGGAAGAGGGCGAGAAGCGCTATCGCTACCGCGTCGAGCCGAACGAAATGCCGGAAGGCCTGTACAAGCTGCGCCCGAACCATCCGCTGAACCGCAACCTCGACCACAACTGGCAACAGGCATTGCTCAAGACTTCCGCCGAGCGTCGTATCGGCGTGAGCTGGCTGGCGAAGCTGCGTGAGGAGCGTCTGGAGCTGACCGTGACCAGCGAAGAGGGCATCAGCGCCAGCGTTGCGCTGGAAGGCCCGTTCGGCGTCGCCAACAAACCGGAACAGGCGCTGGACACCTTGCACGACCTGCTCGGCCAACTCGGCACCACCGAGTACCACGCGACCTCGATCAAACTGGATGCGCCGCAAGCGTTCTTCATCCCGAACTCGCAGCTCAAGTCGTTGCGCCGTGAAGTGATCGAAGCGCTGACCGCCGCCCGTGTTGCCGCCCACCCGCGCGGTTCGCGCAAGGCCGAGACCACGCCACCGCCGGTTTACCCGGAAGCGCATCTGTCGTTCCTGGCCAACGTCTACAACCAGAAAGCTCGCGACTTCTACCACCGTCACGGCGTGAAGCTGATCGACGCCGCGTACGAGGCCCACGAAGAGGCGGGCGAAGTGCCGGTGATGATCACCAAGCACTGCCTGCGGTTCTCCTTCAACCTGTGCCCGAAACAGGCCAAAGGCGTGACCGGCGTGAAAACCAAAGTCGCGCCGATGCAGCTGATTCACGGCGATGAAGT
The DNA here is from genome assembly GCF_039695385.1 of Pseudomonas sp. 9.2(2024). Taxonomy (NCBI): domain Bacteria; kingdom Pseudomonadati; phylum Pseudomonadota; class Gammaproteobacteria; order Pseudomonadales; family Pseudomonadaceae; genus Pseudomonas; species Pseudomonas sp. 9.2(2024). The sequence goes on from NZ_CP155585.1 coordinate 2,988,153, forward strand.
GCTGACCCTGAAGTTCGACTGCAAACCGTGCGAGATGCACGTGATCGGCAAGATGAAGGGCCACATCCTGAATCTGCCGCAGCCGGGCAGTGTGGTGGGGCATATCAGCCCTGAGGATCTGATGAAGACGATCCCGCGCGCGCCGCACTGATTAGCAGGCAATAAAAAACCGGTGACGAAAGTCACCGGTTTTTTTATGCCCGCCAGAAACTCAGCTGGCTTCGTAGCGCGATCCTGTTTGCGGCGCCGCTTCGCCGCTCAACGCATCGACCATCGGCGGATGGTCCTGTGCTGCCTGACGCAAATCCTCGGTCACCCGCAGCTCGGCGCCGGTGGGCGAGAACGTCGCTGCCGCCGCAAACGGGGCCGGGTTGGCCGGCACCGGACGCTTGCCGCGACGCCAGAAGAAGAACGTCACCATGGCCAGGTTGACCAGCGCGAAGGCCCAGAACAGGCCGGTTTCGCCATGGGCGTTCATCGCCGGGGAGATCAGCAGCGGGCTCATCGCCGAGCCCAGCGAATTGATCAGCAGCATGCCCTGAATCATCGGCACCAACGTTTCGACCGGCGCACGGTCGGCCGCATGGCTGACCGCAACCGGGTACAGCGCGAACACGCCGCCACCCAACAGGAACAGCATCGCCGCGAGCATGGCCGAGGACAGCGGCACCAGCACGATCACCAGCGACAGCACGGTGCATGCGGCGCACAGCACCGTCAGCACTTGCAGGCGATCCTTGCGGTCGGACCAGCGCCCGACCGGGTATTGCAGCAGCATCGCGCCGAGGATCGTCCAGGCCATCATGCTGCCGACTTCGCCGACGTTCAGGCCGATGCGTTGCAGGTACAGCGGCAGCAGGGTGTAGATCGCCGCGATGGTCACGCCGGAGCCGAAGCAGCCGACCAGTCCGGTGGGCGATACGCCCAGCAAGGCCCGTGGTTTGAGCGGTTCGACCTGTTCCAGCAATGGCGACACACGCGGCAGGATCACGATCGGTAGCACCGACAAGGTCGCGAGCATGCCGGCGACCATGAACGGCGCGGTGTCGCCCAGCCCGGTGATTTTCCCCAAAAACGCCTGACCCAGCACGCCGGCGCCGTAGAGGACGATCATGTACAGCGCCAGCAGACGGCCGCGAATTTTCGCGTCACCGGCCAGCAGCAGCCAGCTCTCGATCACCAGAAACACGCCGACCGTGGCCCAGCCGTTGATCAGGCGCAGCACGACCCAGCCCCAGGTGTCATAAAACAGTCCTTGCAGCAGGATGGTCGCGGCGATCAGCGAGGCGAAGCTGCTGTAGGCGCGGATGTGGCCGATGCGCAGGATCAGCCGGTCGTTGAAGATCGCGCCCAGGGTCAGGCCGATGAAATAGGCCGAGGACACGATGCCGATCATCGTTGCCGATTCGCCGGCAGCGCCCAGGCGCAGGGTGGTCAAAGAAGACAGAAAGCCGTTGCCCAGGGCAACAATGAATAGCCCGAGCAGGGGCGCCAGCGCCATGGCCAGCAAACGCGGTGTCATAAAAACCTCAAGTGATCGAACAGCGGAACGTGCGCCTCTGCGCATGCGAGTGCCAAGCCGAAGTGTGTTGAAGACAAACGACCGCCGAACGGGCAGGACGATTGAGCCAGGCGCACTTCGTGGAAGTGGCCGGCTGTTCAAACCTGAGGGTTGTCATGGCTGCGGGCAGGCGCCGTTCGGGCGACTGCAAGAGGAGGCGCGATTTTAAGCCTTGTGCAGCGTTTGCCAAGGTGCCGGGCCTGCGACGTTGGGACGCAGGCTCGCTCGTTTCAGCACTGATCGCGCTGATCGTTCCCACGCTCCGCGTGGGAATGCAGCCCGGGACGCTCCGCGTCCCTCCCAACGCCGGACGCAGAGCGTCCATGGAGGCATTCCCACGCAGAGCGTGGGAACGATCAAGGTCAACGGCGTGGGAGCGATCTCTGGATGGGTACATGCGTCGTTTGCGAGTAATTTGCTGCGGCGCCAGTTAGCATGGCGCCATAACAACGAAACGATGGACCCCACCTTGATCGAACGACGCCAATTCAGCGGTGGCATGAAGGGCAAGAACCTTCGCTACCTGAACGAGCCCGCCAGCGGGCCGGGACGCATGACCCGCACCGGGTTCGTGCTGCTGGAGCATTTTTCCCTGCCGGCCTTCACCCAGGCGCTGGACACCCTTGTCACCGCCAATCTGCTGCGCCCCGGACTGTTTTCCACGCGAACTTTCGGCCTCAGCGACGGCGAAGTGATCAGCGATCTGGGGCTGGTGATCCGCCCGGACGCGCGCCTGGAAACGAACGTGTTGCAGGAGCTGGATCTGCTGGTGATCTGCGGCGGTTACCGCACGGAATTGAAGGCAAGCGACGAGTTTATCAACCTGCTGAAAATGGCCGCCGAGGCCGGCGTGATCCTGGCCGGGTTGTGGAACGGCGCGTGGTTCCTGGGTCGGGCAGGGGTGCTGGAAGGCTATCGCTGTGCGATTCACCCGGAGCATCGGCCGGCGCTGGCGGAAATTTCCAAGGCGACTCAGGTCAGCAGCGAACCCTACGTGATCGACCGCGACCGGTTGACCGCATCCAGTCCGTCCGGCGCGTTCCACATGGCCCTGGACTGGATCAAGGGCCTGCATGACAAGGCGCTGGTCGAAGGCATCGAAGACATTCTGGCGTTCGAGGAATCGCGTTACCGGCGGATCAAACCGACCGAGAACCTCTGCGTCAGCGCGCCGTTGCGTGAGGTGGTGAAGCTGATGGACGCCAACCTCGAAGAACCACTGGAGCTGGAACAACTGGCGGTCTATGCCGGGCGTTCCCGGCGTCAGCTGGAACGGCTGTTCAAGGAACAACTGGGCACCACGCCGCAGCGTTATTACATGGAACTGCGCATCACCGAGGCCCGGCGTCTGCTGCAACACACCGAGCTGTCTCAGGTGGACGTGCTGGTGGCCTGCGGGTTTGTGTCGCCGAGCCATTTCAGCAAGTGCTACAGCGCCTATTTCGGTTATCGCCCATCCAAAGAAAAACGGCTCGTCAAATGACGAGCCGTTTGGCGTGCCGCTTCAGAGGTGATCGGCGTCGATGATCGCCTGAGCGAAGGCTTTTGGATCTTCCTGCGGCAGGTTGTGCCCGATGCCGCCGTTGATCAGGCGGAACTGGTACTTGCCGGTAAAACGTTTGGCGTAGTCCTCGGGCGCCGGGTGCGGCGCGCCGTTGGCATCGCCTTCCAGGGTGATGGTCGGCACGCTGATCGACGGTGCGGTGGCGAGTTTCTGTTCCAGTGCCTCGTACTGGCTTTCACCTTGCACCAGGCCCAGACGCCAGCGGTAGTTGAACACGGTGATCGCGACGTGATCCGGGTTCTGCAACGCCTTGGCGCTGCGGTCGAAGGTGGCATCGTCGAAGGCCCATTTCGGTGACGCCAGTTGCCAGATCAGCTTGGCGAAGTCATGGGTGTTCTTGGTGTAGCCCGCCTCACCACGGTCGGTGGCGAAGTAGAACTGATACCACCATTGCAGTTCGGCCTTGGGCGGCAGCGGGTTCTTGCCGGCGGCCTGATTGCCGATCAGGTAACCGCTGACCGAGACCAGCGCCTTGACCCGCTCCGGCCACAGCGCCGACACGATGTCCGCCGAACGCGCGCCCCAGTCGTAGCCGCCGAGCACGGCTTGTTTGATCTTCAGCGCATCCATGAAATCGATCACGTCACTGGCCAGCGCCGCCGGTTGACCGTTGCGCACGGTCTTGTCGGACAGGAAGTGCGTGTCGCCATAACCCCGGGCATACGGCATCAGCACCCGATAACCCTTGGCCGCCAGCAGCGGCGCGACGTCGTCGTAGCTGTGAATGTCGTACGGCCAGCCGTGCAGCAGAATCACCACCGGGCCATTGGCCGGGCCGGTTTCGGCGTAGGCCACGTCCAGCAGGCCAGCCTTCACGTGTTTCAGCGGGCCGAAGGGTAGATCGGCCTTGACGCTGGCGGCTTCGGTCTTGACCGGATCGGGCGTTGCGGTTTGTGCTTGGGCGAAGGCGCCGAATTGCAGCAGCGCGGTGGCTAGAATCGACAGGCCCAGCAGGCGGCGACGGTTTTTTCCAGTGTGGACGGCGGTGTGCAGTGCAGGCTTCATGGCAAGTCTCCTTGGTAATCGGTGAGGGCAGGGCGTTGGCTGAACCCTTCGAATCTGGAGCCCATTAAAGACTGGCCACGTATCTGCGCTGTTTCCGTTTTCGTTGGCTGATGCGCGGGCATGTATCCGGGAGGCGTTCGTACACACTGCGATACAAACCAGCGGCCAACAAAAAGCCCCGAATGTTCGGGGCTCCTGCTTGCCTTGGGCTTCAGGCCTGCGTGACGTGCTTGGGCCCGGCCAGCGCCCAGGCGATCAGCCCGAACAGCGGCACAAACACGATCAATACGATCCAGACGCCTTTGTTACTGGCTTTCCCCTCACTCTTGCGCACCCGGTTGATCGCCCACAATTCAATGAGCAAAAGAACGACGGCCAGTACGATCCACGTGGTTTCAATTTGCATGAGCTACCTCCTGATGGTCTTTGGCTTAGGCGGGCCGTGACACTCAGGGTTCATTAAATTTGCTGGATGGCCTGCCTGGCTCACGTGCACAAATGTTCTAAACCCATCGGCAAAGTCGCGGTAACGTAGACGTCCTTGACGAACAACCACTGCCTTCGGAGCCTTGCGTGGACAAACGCAACTGGATCGACTTGTCTCAGGATGCCGACACCGGGATCGAGTCGATTCGTGCCCATTTCCAGGGCCATGCCTACGATCCGCACTGGCACGACAGTTTTCTGGTGGGCGTCACCGAGCAGGGCGTGCAGCAGTTTCATTGCCGGCGCGTGCGCCATCTGAGTACGCCGGGCAAGATTTTCATGCTGGAACCGGGAGAGATCCACGACGGGCACGCGCCGACGGAGGAGGGCTTCACCTATTCCATGCTCTACCTCGACCCGCACTGGCTGGAGCGCGAATTACGGGTGCTGTTCGAGCATGCGCCGGACAACAGCCAGCTCGGGTTCACCGATACCCTGAGTCAGGATTCGCGCTTGTCCACGGCCATAAATCAGGCCTTCAACGCCCTGCATCAAGGCGACTTGCGCATCGTGCGCCAGACCGCCATCGACACCTTGCTCGGTTCGCTGACATCGCATCTCGACTGGCGCAAGCGCCAACCGTTCGATCCGCGCCTGCCACGGGTAGCGCAAGTGGCGCGGGACTATCTGCATGCGCACGCCTTCGAGGACATCGGGCTGGACGACGTGGCTCAGGCCTGCGGGGTCGATCGCTTTCGTCTGACCCGTGCATTCAAGGCCGCTTTCGGGCTGGCGCCACACGCCTACCTGATTCAGTTGCGCCTGGCCCGCGCCCGGCAGTTGCTGGCGCGTGGCGAAACACCCGCCACCGTCGCCAGCGCCCTCGGTTTCGCCGATCAAAGCCATCTCGGGCGCTGGTTCCGCCGTGCCTATCACCTGACGCCGGCGGATTACCGCAAGCGCTGCTCAAACCTTCCAGACTGAACCCCGCGCAACCGCGACCATGGTCTCCTGTTTTGATTCGGGAGTCCTGTCATGGAATCGTTGCTGCCTTTTCTGCTGTTTTCCTTCGTTGCCTCGATCACTCCGGGGCCGACCAATATTCTGGTGATGAGCCACAGCTCGCGGCGCGGTCTGACGGCCACCGTGCCGATCATCTTCGGTGCCTGTGTGTCGGCGGCGCTGGTGGTGTTGGTGGTCGGCCTCGGCGTGGGGGAAACCTTGTTGCGCTATCCCCTTGTGCAACAGGCGATGGCCTGGGCCGGGGTGTTGTGGCTGAGCTGGCTGGCGTGGCAGATCTTTCGCAGCACGCCGCCGTCGCTGGACTCGGCGACAGCGGCCGATGACGGCTTCAGTGTATTCGGCGCCGCCGGCCTGCAATTGATCAATCCCAAAGTGTGGATGATGGCCGTGGCGGTGGTAAGTGTGTTTGGCGGCAACGGCGACGACAGCGCGCGGATGCTGCTGTTGTCGGCGGTTTTTCTAATGGTCTGCCTGCCGTGCATGACGGCGTGGGCGCTGCTGGGCATGGGCAGTGCGCGGTTCTTTGGCTCGCCACGGGCATTGCGGCGCATGAATGCCGTGCTGGCGGTTTTGTTGTTGCTGTCGGCTTGGTTGGCGGTGTTGGTGTAGCCGTCGCGATTGGTCACATAAATTTGAATTGCCAGCCGTTGCCCCCCAGAATCGCGCCCCGATCCGGCCACCAGTGCCGGGCGTTCAGAGTGAAAGGGGTTGCGGTTGAACGAACAGACATTGTCCATGCGCCTGGAGCGGGTGGCGGCGCACGTGCCCGCCGGTGCGCGGCTGGCCGATATCGGGTCGGATCACGGCTACCTGCCGGTGGCACTGATGCGCCGTGGCGCGATCGCGGCGGCGGTTGCGGGCGAGATGGCCGAGACGCCGTTCCGTTCGGCGCAACGCACCGTGCGCGAAAGCGATCTTGAGCAACAGATCACCGTGCGCTTGGCCAATGGCTTGATGGCCGTCGAGCCGGCGGACGGGATCACGGCAATTACCGTGTGCGGCATGGGCGGTGAGACCATCCGCGACATTCTTGAGGCCGGCAAGGCGCGCCTGAGCGGTCGCGAGCGCCTGATCCTGCAACCCAACGGTGGCGAACAACCGCTGCGCCAATGGCTGATGGACAACGGGTACCGCATCCTCGTTGAGGAAGTCCTGCGGGAGAACCGCTTCGACTACGAAGTCATCGTGGCCGAGTGGGGCGAGCCGGTGAGGTATACCGCCGAGGAACTGTACTTCGGGCCGCTGCAATTGCAGTTGCGCAGTCCGGCGTTTGTCAGCAAGTGGCAGCATCGGTTGCGGCATAAGCAGCAGACCTTGAGCCACTTCGCTCGGGCGCGGCATGGGGTATGCGAGCAAAAGGTGCAGGATCTGAAGCAGCAGGTGCGCTGGATCACTGACGTGCTGGGGTGAAGCAGGCCCAACGCTGATATCATTCAACAACTTTCAAGCAGGCCAAATCACCATGAACCGTCAGAAAAAACTGCAGCAGCTCTTCAAGGAAAAATCCAGAAAGGCCAACGCCAAACTGGCACCCAAGAGCAACAAACCGAAGTACATCAGCAAGGCGGATCGTTTGAAGCTGGCGGCGGAAGCGGCTCCAGAGTCGATTGAAACCCCTGAGGCCTGATCAAGCACGCGTAGCGCCCCCATCAGGTTTTTCCTCAGGTACTCGGCGGCTTCGCCAGTTCAATCCCCGCCGCCCCCAGCCGCTTGAGAATCTCGAACAACAAATCACTCTTGGTCGTCCCGACAATCCTCGGGCTGGCGACATAACCGGTCACCGTCAACGTGATCCCGTCCGGCGTCAGCTTGCTGAAGCGCACGAACGGTGCCGGTTTTTCGAGGATGGTTTCGTGTTCCTTGTAGGTGTCGAACAGCAGGTTCTGCACCTGTTCGGGATCGATATCCAGCGGGAACATCAGTTCCAGCGTCGCCACGCCTTGGGCGCTGCCGCCGAGGGTGACGTTGCGCAGGTTCTGCGAGATCAGTTGCGAGTTGGGCACGATCACGATCGAGCGGTCGCTGAGCTGGATCTCGGTGGCGCGCACGTTGATCCGGCGGATGTCGCCCTCGACGCCGCTGATGCTGATCAGGTCGCCGACCTTGACCGGGCGTTCGGTGAGCAGGATCAGGCCGGAGACGAAGTTCTTCACGATCTCCTGCAAACCGAAGCCGATGCCCACCGACAGGGCGCTGACGATCCACGCCAGGTTGGTCCATTGCACGCCCAGTGATGACAGGGTCAGCAGGATAACCACCGCATAACCGATGTTGGAAAACAGCGTGCTGAGCGAGGCGCACATGCCCGGGTCCATGTCGGTCTTGGGCAGGAATTCGTTATCGAGCCAGCGGCGCAGGGCGCGGATCAGGTAGATGCCGATCAGCAGCGCCAGCATCGCATTGAGCAAATGGCCGGGGACGATGTTCAGTTTGCGCAGGCCGGCACCGCCGAGGATCGTGCCGATGTTGTTGGCCAGTTGGCCGAGGGTGGTGCCGATCCCGCCGACGAACAGGGTGATCACCGCCAGCAGCAACAGCGCAGCCCGACCGAAACCGGCCAGCAGGGTCGAGGCCTGTTCGAGGCGCCGGTCGCCGACCCCCAGCAGCTGTTTCAGCGCCTTGCCGCTGGAGTGGCGGGGCGAGAAGAAGTATTCGCAGCTGTCCTTGAGCAACTGCATCAGCAGGTAAAACCCGGAAAACACGATAAACGCCCACACCAGTTCATAGGTGATGAACCGCGCCAGCGATACGTAACCCGTGAGCAGGGCGCCGAACGACAGCACCATCGCCAGGGTGGCGATGGTGTAAACCACCCCGGCAAAGGTGTTGCCCGCCACTTGGGTGTCACCGGCTGCGGCCAGTGTTTTGCGCACCCTGCCGACGCGCATCAGCAGCGTGGTGACGATACCGAGCACCGCCAGCGCAATGATGCCTCTGCCTGCGAGCACGATCTGACTGCTCATGCCGGCGGCATTGCTGACTTGCACCGCCGTCACCAGCACCAGCAGCGTCGCGGCGAGGATCCGCGCGTAGGGATGCAGCGCGAGCGCCACCGGGTCAGCCACCGCCGGCAGTCGCCAGGACGGGTGCTCGGTCGAGAGCAACGCGCGGCTGAGCCCTGTGATCAGCACGCAGGCATAAACCACTTTCCCGAACTCATCGGAAAATGTCGCCAGCATCGGCGGCAACGGCACATGGCGGGTGCAGGCGTAATAGAGCAGTTGCAGGGCGATGGCGGTGGTCGCTAGTGTCGCCAGCGCCGAAGCGAACGCCAGCGAACTGCGGCGCAGTCGACCCTCCGGCATGCGGTGAATGCACACCCACGCCAGCCAGCGGTCGGCCAGTCGCCGACCCAGCGTCCAGACGACGAAGGCCAGTACCACCAGCAGGGCGGTGTAAAGTCGCTGACCCGGTTGCCAGGCTTCGGCGCCGGTCTGTTGCACCTGATCGACGAAAGAGCGCAGACGCTGGCGGTCATCCGCCGACGGATTGACAAGGGGAGCCCAGAAGCCGGGATTCAGAATGCTGTGGGTGCTGAGCGTCAGTTCGCTTTCGAGCAAGGTGCGGCGGATACCGGCGATCTGGGTGATCAGCTCCGTGGCGTTTTGCTTGAGGGTGGCGAGGTTCTTCAGCGCCGTATCGACTTTGGTTTTCTGCTCGATCAGCGTCGCCCGTTGCGCCGCGATATCGGCTTGTTCGGCAGCGACCGCTTCGGCCGGCGCGGCACCGAGTACGCCCAGTTGCACAGTCAATTGCGCCTGCTGCGGCAACAGCGAGGCCGATAGCCGATCGATGTCCAGAATGAACGTCTGCACCCGATCCTGCGGGCCTTCGAGCTGGTTGTAATTGTTGGCGGACGAGATCTGCTGCTTGAGGCCGTCGAGGCGCTGTTGCAAGGCCTGCAGATCGCTTTGCGTGACGCCGGGGAGCGGGGCGCCGGTGCTGACATCCGGTGTGCCGGACACGTCGGCGGCCGACACCGCCACCAACCCCGAACCAAGCAGGATCAGAGCGATGAACATCAATGACTTCAATGCATTACGCATGGGACTGGGAGATTCCGGTTGATCACACAAACATTGAGGTTAGGTGATGGGGCGCCTGCTGCATCATTTTTTGCTGCTAATCCTGGCTTAATGCGTGTCCGGTGGGATCGCTGGGCAGCCGATTGTAGGCGCCCGTTTTCACGACTAGACTCCCGGCCATGAAACGCTATCTGCGGTTTTGTCTCGTTTTCCTGATCAGCCTGGCGCTTCCCCTCAGCGGGATGGCGGGCGTGCAGGCACCGACAGAACCGTGCCCGATGCAAACCATGGGCATGGCGATGATGGACGGCATGAACATGGATTGCTGCAAGGACATGAAGAGTCCTGCCGACCATGGCTCCCCCTGCAAACCCGGCCAGGAGTGCAAGACCGGCGGCCTGCTGCAAGTCGCGATCCTCAAGCCGCCCGTTACCGTTTTCAGCCCTGTCACGCATTCGTTCTTCAGTGATTCCCTGCCGCTAGCGGCCCCGTCCGGGGTCTGGCGACCGCCCCGCACCTGATTCCTGTCCCCCCTCGAAGCTCATTCCGCCCAGGCGGAGTGATTTGGCTGTGCGCGTGTTTTTCGCCGCGCGCAGTGGACGATCACAGGAATCGTAACCATGACATTCAAGTGCAATTGCACGGGTTGGCCTCTGGTGGCCGGCCTTGCGGCAAGCGTGCTCGCGTGGCCGGGTTTCGCCGCCGCGCTGACACTCGATCAAGCGCTGCGGCTGGCCGAAAACAATGCGCCGTCGCTGACCGCACAAGATCAGAAAATCCAGGCCGCCAGCAGCGCGGCCATTCCGGCGGGTGAGTTGCCCGATCCCAAGTTGTTGCTCGGTTTGCAGAACTACCCCGTGGGCGGCCCGGATCGCTGGAGCGTCGATCAGGACTTCATGACCATGCAGATGGTCGGTTACCGGCAGGAGATGCCCAACGCAGACAAACGCAAGGCGCGCATCGAAGTTGCCGACGCCGCTATTGAGCGCGCGGCGGCCGAGCGCCGTGTCGAGCGTTTGAAGGTGCGTCAGGCGACGGCGCTGGCGTGGATCAGCGGCTATTCGGTCGAGCGCAAAGAAGCGTTGTTCCAAGACTTGTTCAAGGAAAACCGTCTGCTGAGCGAGACCGTCCGGGCGCAGATCGCCGGTGGCCGCGCGCAACCTGCCGACGCGGTAACGCCTAAGCAGGAAGCGGCCCGACTCGCCGAGCAACAGGACAACCTGACCCTCGAGCGCACCCAGGCCCGAGCCGCGCTCAAACGCTGGATCGGCACCGCCGCCAACGACAAGCCCGAGGGCGGTTTGCCCGTGTGGCCGGTCGATGCCTCGACCTTCAATCATCAACTGCAACACCATCCCGAACTGGCTGCTTTCGCCCCCATGACCCGCGAAGCCCAGGCCAGGGTGCAAGAGGCGGTGTCCGAGAAAAAGTCCGACTGGAGCTGGGAGGTGGATTACCAGCATCGGGGCCGCGAGTTTGGCGACATGGTCAGCGTGCAGTTTTCCTGGGATCTGCCGCTGTTTCCCGAGACGCGGCAGAACCCGAAAATCGCCGCCAGACAGGCCGAGGTCAGCCAACTGCAAGCCGAGCGCGAGGCCCTGTCCCGCGAGCACACCGAACAACTGGAAAACCAGTTGGCCGATTACCAGCGCCTCGATCGGGCCGTACGCCGCACCGAAGAAAGCCTGGTGCCGCTGGCCAGAGAGAAAGTCGATCTGAGCCTGGCCAGTTATCGCGCCGGCCAGGGCGATTTGAATGCGGTGGTCAGCGCCCGCCGCGAACTCATCGAGGCCCGCCTCAAACAGATCGACATGGAAGAACAACGCGCGCTGACCGCTGCGCGTCTGCATTTCGCTTATGGGGAGACCAGCCTGTGAACCGTAAACAATGGAACGGCGTGTGGCTGGCCGGCCTCGCGCTGGCGGTGGGCGTGGGTGGCGGTTACGGATTGACTTATCAGCGAATGAAGGGCGTGCCGGCTTCAGCCCCAGCGCCGAGCACCGAGCCCAAGGCCTTGTATTGGTACGACCCGATGTACCCGCAGCAAAAGTTCGACAAACCGGGCAAGTCACCCTTCATGGACATGCAACTGGTGCCCCGATACGCCAGCGGCGGGGAGGGCAGTGCGACCGTCAGCATTGATCCGGGGCTGAGTCAGAACCTCGGTCTGCGTGTGGCGCCGGTCAGTCGCGGCGCCTTCACCTCAAGCCTCGATGTGAGCGGTGTGCTGGGGTTCAACGAGCGCGATGTCGCGGTGATCCAGGCGCGCACCAATGGGTTTGTCGAGCGGGTCTACGCCCGAGCGCCGGGGGATGTGCTGACGGCTGGCGCGGCGTTGGCCGATATCCTCGTGCCGGAATGGACGGCGGCCCAGAGCGAGTTTCTGGCGCTCAGACGCAGCGGCGATGCCGACCTGATCGCGGCGGCGCGCCAGCGCTTGCGGCTGACCGGGATGCCGTCGAGCCTGATTGCTCAAGTGGAGCGCAGCGGCAAGGTGCAGTCCGAACTGACGGTCACCAGCCCTTTGGGCGGTGTGCTGCAAGCACTCGATGTGCGGGCGGGCATGACCGTGGCGAGCGGTGAAACCCTGGCGCGGGTCAACGGGCTGAACAGTGTCTGGCTCGCTGTGGCGGTGCCGGAATCGCAGACCGGTTCGGTTGCCGTGGGGCAGGCCGTCGAAGTGCGCCTGCCGGCCTTTCCCGGCAGAGTATTCAACGGAACGGTCAGCGCGATTCTGCCGGACACCAACCCGGACAGCCGAACCCTGCGCGTCCGGGTCGAGCTGGCCAATGCCGATGGCCACTTGCGGCCGGGGATGACGGCGCAAGTGCGGCTGATTCGATCAACCGGGCAGAGTCAATTGTGGGTGCCGAGTGAAGCCGTCATCCGCACCGGCAAGCGGGCTTTGGTCATGCTCGCCGAAGACGCGGGGCACTATCGCCCGGTGGAGGTTCGGCTCGGCCAGGAAAGCGCCGGCAGAACGGTGATCCTCGACGGCTTGGCAGAAGGGCAGAACGTCGTGACGTCCGGCCAGTTCCTGCTCGATTCCGAGGCCAGCCTCAAGGGCATCGTCGCCGAGCCGCTTGAAACGAGCGGGAACGTTTCGGGGAGTCAGCCATGATCGCCGCGCTGATTCGCTGGTCCGTCGCCAATCGTTTTCTGGTGCTGCTGGCAACGCTGTTCGTCACGGGCTGGGGCGTGTGGTCGGTGCAGAGCACGCCGATCGATGCGCTGCCGGATCTGTCCGATGTGCAGGTGATCATTCGCACGCCGTATCCCGGACAGGCGCCGCAGATTGTCGAAAATCAGGTGACCTATCCGCTGACCACCACCATGCTCTCGGTGCCGGGGGCGAAAACCGTGCGCGGCTATTCGTTCTTCGGTGACAGCTTCGTGTACGTGCTGTTCGAGGACGGTACCGATCAATACTGGGCGCGCTCGCGGGTGCTGGAGTACCTGAGCCAGATCCAGAGTCGATTGCCGGTCAGCGCCAAACCGGCGCTGGGTCCGGATGCGACCGGCGTTGGCTGGATCTATCAGTACGCTCTGGTGGATCGCAGCGGCGGGCATGATCTGGCGCAGCTTCGGGCGTTGCAGGACTGGTTTCTCAAGTTCGAGCTCAAGACCCTGCCTAACGTCGCCGAGGTCGCCACCGTCGGCGGCATGGTCAAGCAGTATCAGGTGCAGCCCGATCCGGTGCGGCTGGCCAGCCTCGGCATCACCCTGGCGCAGGTGCGCGAAGCCATCGGCAAGGCCAATCAGGAAACCGGTGGCGCGGTGCTGGAAATGGCCGAAACCGAGTTCATCGTACGGGCATCGGGCTACCTGAGAACCCTTGATGACTTTCGGGCGATCCCGTTAAAACTCGGTGCTGGCGGGGTGCCGGTAACTCTCGGCGATGTCGCAACGGTTCAGACCGGGCCGGATATGCGCCGGGGCATCACCGAGCTGGACGGCCAGGGCGAAACCGTCGGCGGCGTGGTAATCCTGCGCAGCGGCAAGAACGCCCGCGAGACCATCGCGGCGGTCAAGGCCAAACTCGATGACATGAAAAGCAGCCTGCCGCCCGGCGTGGAGATCGTCACCACCTACGATCGCAGCAAGCTGATCGATCGCGCCGTGGAAAACCTCAGCCACAAACTGCTCGAAGAGTTCATCGTCGTCGCGCTGGTGTGCGGGATCTTCCTCTGGCATTTGCGCTCTTCGCTGGTGGCGATCATTTCGTTGCCGGTGGGCGTGCTGATCGCCTTCATCGTGATGCGTTATCAGGGCTTGAACGCCAACATCATGTCGTTGGGCGGGATCGCCATCGCCATTGGTGCGATGGTCGATGCGGCGGTGGTGATGATCGAGAACGCCCACAAGAAAATCGAAGCGTGGCACGCGGCCAATCCGGGGCAGGCGCTCAAGGGCGAGCGTCATTGGCAAGTGATGACCGACGCGGCGGCGGAGGTGGGGCCGGCGCTGTTTTTCTGTTTGCTGATCATCACGCTGTCGTTCATTCCGGTGTTTACCTTGCAGGCCCAGGAAGGGCGGCTGTTCGGTCCGCTGGCGTTCACCAAGACCTACGCCATGGCAGCAGCTGCGGGATTGTCGGTGACGCTGGTGCCGGTGCTGATGGGCTACTGGATTCGCGGGCGGATTCCGGATGAACGCCACAACCCGCTCAACCGCTGGCTGATCCGGATCTATCAGCCGGCGCTGGACGTGGTACTGCGCCGGCCGAAATTCACTTTGCTGGTGGCGCTGTTGGTATTCGTCAGCGCGGCCTGGCCGATTTCGCGGCTCGGTGGCGAGTTCCTCCCGCCGCTGGACGAGGGTGATCTGTTGTACATGCCTTCGGCCTTGCCGGGTTTGTCGGCGCAAAAAGCCGCGCAGCTGTTGCAGCAGACCGATCGGCTGATAAAGACCGTGCCCGAAGTCGAGCATGTGTTCGGCAAGGCCGGCCGCGCGGAAACTGCGACCGACCCGGCACCTCTGGAAATGTTCGAAACCACGATCCAGTTCAAGCCCCACGATCAATGGCGTCCGGGTATGACTCCGGAAAAACTCGTGGAAGAACTGGATCGAGTGGTGCGCGTGCCGGGCCTGACCAACATCTGGATTCCGCCGATCCGCAATCGCATCGACATGCTCGCCACCGGGATCAAAAGCCCCATCGGCGTGAAGGTCGCCGGCAACGATCTGGCCCAGATCGACGCCGCGACCCAGGCTGTCGAGCGGGTGGCCAAAGGTGTGCCCGGCGTCAGTTCGGCACTGGCCGAGCGCCTGACCGGTGGCCGCTACATCGACGTGGATATCGACCGCAACGCCGCTGGCCGCTACGGGCTGAACATCAGCGATGTGCAATCCATCGTCGCGGGTGCCATTGGCGGGGAAAACGTCGGGGAAACCATCGAGGGGCTGGCGCGGTTTCCGATCAACATCCGCTACCCGCGAGAGTGGCGTGATTCGCCCGGCGCGCTGGAGCAATTGCCGATCTACACACCTTCGGGCAGCCAGATCACCCTCGGCATGCTGGCGAAGATCAAGGTCACGGACGGCCCACCGATGCTCAAGAGCGAGAATGCCCGGCCGTCCGGTTGGGTGTACATCGACGTGCGGGGGCGGGACATCGCTTCGGTGGTGGCTGATCTGCGTCACGCCGTCAGCGAACAGGTGAAATTGCAGCCCGGCATGAGCCTGAGCTATTCGGGGCAGTTCGAGTTTCTGGAGCGGGCCAATGCGCGGCTGAAACTGGTAGTGCCTGCCACGCTGCTGATCATCTTCGTGCTGCTCTACCTGACGTTTGCTCGCTTCGATGAGGCGCTACTGATCATGGCCACATTGCCGTTCGCATTGAGCGGCGGTGCGTGGTTCCTGTATTTGCTGGGCTACAACTTGTCGGTCGCCACCGGTGTGGGCTTCATTGCGCTGGCCGGGGTTTCGGCCGAGTTCGGCGTGATCATGCTGCTCTACCTGAAAAACGCCTGGGCCGAGCGCGAAGGCCTCGGCGACCACTCTGAACGTGGACTGGTCGCGGCGATTCGCGAAGGCGCTGTGCAACGCGTGCGCCCCAAGGCGATGACCGTGGCCGTGATCATCGCCGGCCTGTTGCCGATTCTGCTGGGCAGCGGCACCGGCAGCGAAGTCATGAGCCGCATTGCCGCGCCCATGGTCGGCGGCATGGTCACGGCGCCGCTGTTGTCCCTGTTTGTCATACCGGCGGCGTATCGCCTGATGCGCCGTCGACGGTTGCCCGCTGAAAACAAGTCACCTCAAAGCGCCGATGCTTCCATCCAGCCGTAACCCGGCGACGAAAAAAACCGGTGCGAACGTTCGCACCGGTTTTTTATTGTGAGGTCTGGTCTTCAGATCGAGCGCTGATTGACCCGCTGCATCAACTCTTCTGCCGACTCCTTGCGCTCGGAATAACGATCCACCAGGTCCGGTCGGTCACGCAGCAACAGCGTGAATTTCACCAGTTCTTCCATCACGTCCACCACCCGGTCGTACAGCGCCGAGGGTTTCATGCGGTTGCCTTCGTCGAATTCCAGATAGGCCTTGGGCACCGACGACTGATTGGGGATGGTGAACATGCGCATCCAGCGGCCCAGCACGCGCAGTTGATTGACCACGTTGAACGATTGCGAACCGCCGCAGACCTGCATTACCGCGAGGGTTTTACCCTGGGTCGGGCGGACCGCGCCGAGGGCCAGCGGCACCCAGTCGATCTGCGCCTTGAACACCGCCGACATCGCGCCGTGGCGTTCGGGCGAGCACCAGACCTGGCCTTCGGACCATTGCATCAGTTCGAGCAGTTCCTGGACTTTCGGGTGATCGCCGGGGGCATCATCCGGCAGTGGCAGGCCTGAAGGGTTGAAGATCCGCGTCTCGGCTCCGAAGTGCTCCAGCAGGCGGGCAGCTTCTTCTACCAGCAAGCGGCTGAAGGAGCGCGGGCGGGTCGAACCGTACAGCAAAAGGATGCGCGGCTTGTGGGCGCCTTCGTCATGCGTGGTTGTTTGAACCAGTGAAGGATCGAGGTTGGGCAGGTCGGTCATGTCGGCTCCGGTTACAGCGTGCTGACGCGGTCGAGCTCGCGCTTGAGGGCATCACGGTCAAGTTCGGCGAAGGGCAGGGCGAGGAAGGCTCGGCAGCGGGTTTCGATTCGGGCGAGGGTGGCGCGGAAGGCGGCGTCGATGGTGCGTTCATCGCCGCGCACATCCGACGGGTCTTCCAGCCCCCAATGGGCTTTCAGTGCCGGGCCGAAATACACCGAGCAGGCTTCACCGGCGGCCTTGTCGCACACGGTGATGACGATGTCCGGCGGGTTGTCTTCGAAGGCCTCGTTGCCCTTGCTCCTCAACCCGGCGATGGAAATGCCGGCCGCCTGCAACGTGGTCAGGCTGCGCGGCAGTACCTGGCCCTTGGGGAAGCTGCCGGCGCTGACTGCTTCGAAACCGGCCGGCGCCAGATGGTTGAACATCGCCTCCGAGAGAATGCTTCGGCAGCTGTTGGCGGTGCACATGAATAGAACGCGCATGATGAATCCTCTTTCCAGACAGGCGTTAAACGCTCAGGCGCAGGGCCAGGGCAGACAAGGTGATGAACAGAATCGGCAGGGTCAGCATCACGCCGGTCTTGAAGTAATAACCCCAGGTGATGCGGATTCCTTTGCGCTCCAGCACGTGCAGCCAGAGCAGCGTCGCCAGACTGCCGATGGGGGTGATTTTCGGGCCCAGGTCGGAGCCGATGACGTTGGCGTAGATCATCGCCTCGCGTATCACGCCGACGGCATCACTGGCCTGGATCGACAACGCGCCCACCAACACCGTTGGCATGTTATTCATCGCGGACGACAGCAGGGCGGTCAGAAATCCCGTACCCAGCGCCGCGCCCCAGAGCCCGGTGCCGGCCAGATAATTCAGTGCCGCCGCCAGATAATCCGTCAGCCCGGCGTTCTTCAGCCCGTACACCACCAGGTACATGCCGAGCGAAAAAATCACGATCTGCCAAGGGGCTTCGCGCAGTACACGCCGGGTCGAAATCACATGACCCCGCGCCGCCACCGCGAACAGCAGCGCCGCGCAGACTGCGGCAATCGCACTGATCGGAATGCCCAGCGGTTCCAGGGCGAACAGACCGATCAGGAGCAGCCCCAAGACGATCCAGCCGACCCGGAAAGTCAGCTGATCGCGGATGGCCAGTCGCGGATCCTGCAAGTCATCCAGTGAGTAATGTGTGGGTATGTCACGCCGGAAAAACCAGTACAGCACCGCCAGTGTGGAGGCCACGGCAACCACGTTGACCGGCACCATCACCGAGGCGTATTCGCTGAAGCCCAGGCCGAAATAATCGGCGGAAACGATGTTGACCAGATTGGACACCACCAACGGCAGGCTCGCGGTATCGGCGATGAAACCGGCCGCCATGACGAACGCTAAAGTGGAAGCCGCCGAGAAGCGCAGGGCGAGCAGTATCGAAATCACAATTGGCGTCAGGATCAGCGCCGCGCCATCGTTGGCAAACAGCGCAGAAACGGCCGCGCCCAGCAACACCGTAAAGGCGAACAGACGCCGGCCATCGCCCTTTGCCCAACGGGCGACGTGCAACGCGGACCACTGGAAAAAACCGGCTTCATCGAGCAACAGGCTAATGATGATGACGGCAATGAACGTCGCGGTCGCGTTCCAGACAATGCCCCACACCGTGGGAATATCGCCCAGAGTCACAACCCCGCTCAGCAGCGCCAGCACTGCGCCGAGCGTCGCACTCCAGCCGACACCCAGCCCCTTCGGCTGCCAGATGACCAGCACAATCGTGAACAGAAAAATGGCGAAAGCAAAAAACATGGGAATCCCGAAAGCCTGAGGCTTAGCAGCAAGCGGAGGTGTTGAGCGGGCGATCGCCCATGGCCGCCAGCCGCGCGCTGTTTTCTTCCAGCCAGGCGGTGTTGGCGGCGAGCGTGGTTTCAAGCAGCGTGCGAATCCATGCCGGCAGATCAGGGTTGAGCCGGTAATAAACCCACTGTCCCTGACGACGATCCAGCAACAGACCGCAGGTGCGCAGTTGCGCGAGATGGCGGGAGATTTTCGGCTGACTGTCGTCCAGCGCGCAGACCAGTTCGCAGACACACAACTCACCTTCACGGGTGATCAGCAGCGTGGCCCGGGCGCGGGTTTCGTCGGCGAGGCATTTGAAAACGGAGGCGGGGTTGAGCATGACGATGCCTTCAGAACATATGGTTGTCCGAATATACGGATATCCATATGTGATGGGCAAGTCTTGAGTTTGATGAAGTGGCAGCTCTCGACCGAAGGTGTGTTTAGCGCAGGCGCCTCAACGCTTGCCGAACGCCAGCCGCGCGGCGAACAGCACGAAAATCATCCCGGTGGTGCGATCCATCCAGCGAATCACCTTTTCCCGCCGCAGAAAACCGGACAACGGCTGCGTCGCGCCAATCAACACCAGCGACCAGATCAGCCCGAGCACCACGTGAATGCTCACCAGGCCGAACGTCCACGGCACCAGCGGCTGACCTTGCGGAATGAACTGCGGCAGAAACGACACGTAGAAAATCCCGATCTTCGGATTCAGCACATTCCCCAGCATGCCCTTGAAAAACCAGTTCGCCCCCGGCTTGCCGTCGGCCTCGGCCGGTGCCAGCGAACGGCGAGGGCGCAGCAGCATGTTCAACCCCAGCCACGCCAGATATGCCGCGCCGCAATACTTCAACAGGTTGTAGGCCAGCTCCGACACTGCAATCAACGCCCCCAACCCAAACGCCACCGCCGCGCCCCACAACAGACAACCGGCATTGATCCCCAGCGCCGCACGCAACGCCTGCCGCTTGCCTTCGACGGTGGCGGTGCGCAGCACCAGCGCGGTGTCGAGGCCGGGTGTCAGGGTCAGCAACGTGGCGGCGAGGGTGAAGGCGAGAAGGTTGTCGGCTATGGACATGGTGCGTGGGTTCCCTGTTCTGGATGGGGGAACGGTAGCGGTTTCAGGCGGGGGGATCCAGCAGTGCCGCTGGAATGATGTTAATTTGATGGCATACTGCGTCGACTTGAACGCGACACAGGAGCAGGACGTGAGCTTTTTTAAGGGAAAATTCGACTCGCTGAGCAACTTGGTTTCGGATGCGGTGGCAAGTAGCAAGGACGTGCTGAGCGATGCAAAGGATAAAAGTATCGAGTATTCGCAAAGGGTCTCCGACAGTGCTGTTGATATGTACTCAACAACCAGGAGCACGCTCACTGATGTCGCCGAAAGCACCGCGAACAGCACCGTAGTGACGGTGGCCAAAGAAAAGGCAATTGCGATCGGTGATGGTACGAAAGTAGCGTACGAGAAAGTAAGCGTCAGTATCAGCTCGGCCTACTCCAGCTCCAGCGAACGCGCGAAATCATACGCCAGTTTCAGCTCCGAGAAAGTCTCAGCCTATTTTTCAAAGACGATGGAAATCGATAAAGATACCGATCAAGTCGTTGCCGAGATCAAGGACAAGCTGCCAGTAAGGCCAAAGGATGTTGATCACATATTCGAGCAAACCAAACAGGAAGCCCTGCGCAGGGCTGTCTCTGCATTTTGCCTGGCGCCGGTGGTAGCGGGACTGGACAGGTCAAATGAGTTGAAGTATGCAAACTTGTCTCAGAGTTACGGTGAGTTTGCTGGTGACAACTGGCTTCATGGAAACAAGAATTTCTCGAAGTTGGCGGATGAGCGTTTCGAGACCCAGGAGAGACTCAAGAAATTTGCCGGGGTGCCGGGTGCAGTAGAGGCCAACAGACTCGAAAATGGCTATGACCCTGCACAGGGAAAAACTCTGGATCCGTTTTCGACAGACATCGAACACATCATTCCAAAGAAAGAAATTTATCAGGACATGATCCTGCGTCTGGCGACTGACGACGGGGAAATTATTGAGGCGATGAATTTCAGCGAGAATCTGATATTTGCCGATCAATCGCTGAATCGCTCGAAAAGTGATTTGGATCTGGTCCAGTACATCAAGAATCGAGGTACGCGTGATCCAGATGATTCGGACCGCATCATGTTCATTGTCGGCGTTGATAAGAAAGAAGTCTGGATTAGCGAGAAAGAAACCCTGGCCAAGTATGAAAAGGCGCAAGAGGAACTCGCAGCCCTTCGCCGCGAGGCCATGAAGGAAATAGGGCTGAGCGTGGCCAGCGCTGGCGCGCGAATGGCTGCTCAGCAAGTCGTCGGTCTGATTGTGACTGAAACGGTGGATATTTTTGTCGATGAGATCAAGGACGTCACCCAGAGCGGTCTGATCACCGATAAAAAGGGAATCATGGCTTCGCTCGACGAACGGAGAATGGCATTGGCGAACAAACTGAATGCTCGATTCGAGGAGCGTCAGATCATGCAGCGTGCCAAGGAGGCGGGTATCGAGGGTGGTATCGCTGGGGTATTGAGTTCAATTCCTCAGATATTGATTTCGATGTTGGTGAAGCTTCCAGCGCTTGTCCTGTCGATCATTCGGGAATGCACGCTTTCAACGGTTCGCTGTGTTCGGGTGATGCTGAGCAATCTTGAGGACAAGTACGAAAAAATTGGTGTGATTCTGTTTGGCGCTGCGACCACCGTGATCGGACTCTACGTTGCCACCACCCTTTCCAAGGCGCTGATGAGTGTGCCTCTGTTGAATTTGTTCAATCACTCGGTTGCTGATGTGCTCTCTGGTGTGTTGGTAACGGCGGTTCCGCTCGCTGCAATTTATGTGTTTGATCAAAATAAATCGAAATTCATGTTTAAGAGGGTCCACGAAGAAGATGTAGGTTTGGGCGCTGTTTAAATAATTTAATTAATGTTAATGGGGGTGTATTTATTGTTCGCAGAATAAGTACACCCATTTTTGTTTTTTATTACCCGGTTTTAAATATGGATGCGCTGGCTGTTAGTGGGTCGTTCGGAAAAAACTGAACTGTCGGAGTTCTGCGTTTTCAATTGTATGCGGCGTCGCAGTACAAAATAAAAAACACGCTGCTGAGTTTTTGCTTGAGGGCCTAAGGGTGTTTTGAATGAGAAGGGCATTCACTTTTCAGGGGCGCAGAAGAACATCCAAAATGTTAGGTGAATAAAGGAAGTTCACGATGAAGCAAGTGGTTGATGAGTCAAGGAATATAAAAGTAGTTTTTTATAAAGAGTTGCCCGAGTCGGAATTGCTGCGGGATAGTGTGATTTATATTTCGCCGGGGTTAGACAAGTGGAACGATTTCGGTTATAGAACGAAAGTTAAAATTCTAATTTATTTGAAGGGTCAGGGCGATGTAAGGGTTGATGGGTATATCGGTTTTATTACAAACTCCCCAAAGGACTTGAATGGGGTGGATAGGTTGAATGAGTTGCTGGAAGGCGGGAGCGCTGTTGTTTCGCCCGCTGCAATGGGGCATGATTTTTTTACAATGTTGCCCGATATGGAATCCTACCGAAGATTGTCTAGAGAATTTGGGGTTGATAATGCGGTTCTGATATTAAGATCGATAAATGACCTGGTGGTTTTGGGCGAGTTTAAAACGCAAGCAAATTGGTTGGCTTTGGCATGCGGGTCTGATGTTTTTCTAAAGTCTTTCATGAGGAATACGGAGTCTTTTTTTGCGTTCAATAATGCCGGTTCGATCCTTCGCGGTCAGGCATATGAGAGATTCCGTAATATGTCAAATAGCTTGAGTATTACCTTTCAGTTAGCGGGTAAGTTAAACCCGCATGAGATGTTATTCAGGTTTGGACACGATGAGGAACTGCCCAAGCGCATTGCGGTGGTCATTGGCGAAAATGGTGTTGGAAAAAGTCAGACGCTGGGGAGAATAGTTTACTCAGCTATAACGGGGAGTCTGGATCTGAAGGACGCTGATACCCATCAGCGTCCAACATTTAATAGAATATTAGCGTTTGCACCTACCAATGAAACCGGGTCGGTGTTCCCGAGCGATCGACGAAAACGTTCGCGAGTCTGGTACAAAAGATTCGCTCTTAACCGGGCCGGCGCGTCGCAAAGAGCTAGAGGTCGTGTTTCAGATTCAATCATTCAGGTTTTACGTTCGGAAGAATACCTAGGTGATTTTTCAAGGTGGAATTTGTTTTTGGAATCCTTGGAAGCCATTAACAGGCGACAAGAGATCTGTCTTCAATATAAGGACGAGGTTGGAGGTTTTGTGGCGCTGGAGGAATTGAGCGTCAACGGTGATGAGCGGGCGCTGAATATTTATGCGTCTATTGATTCTCGCAAAGACCCCGTTAGAGTTATTGATGGTGTGGGGTATCCATTAAGCAGTGGTGAAATTTCATTTTTAAGGTTTGCTGCTCAAGCCAGTCTGTATGTGGAAAACGGTTCGCTATTATTGCTTGATGAGCCAGAAACACATTTGCACCCTAGTTTTATAAGCAAGTTTGTTGATTTGCTTGATCGCTTGCTTGAGTTGACGGGTTCGGCAGCTGTTATTGCAACGCACTCTGTATATTTTGTAAGAGAGGTGTTTCCCGAGCAGGTTTCCGTGCTTAGAGTTAACAGTGAAGGGCGTGTCGAGACGCCGGTTACTGCGTTGCAGACATTTGGGGCGGATGTTGGGGCTATATCGTATTTTGTGTTTAATGAAGATAAACCATCAAATTTGGCGTTGAAGGTCGAAAGGCGACTGTTGGAGATTTATGACCAGTGGGAGGAGTTGTATGACGATTACAAAGACAAGCTTTCTTTAGAGGTTTTGAGTTCGTTGCGCCGTGCCTTGGAGACGAAAACCAATGAATAAATTGTCTCGGCCTTCCTATGATGATGTTTCGGCTATCGTCGCTCTTTCAGGAAATTTGCGTACAAAAAGTCACGCAGCGATCAGGTCTTCACTTTCGGTTATTCGGTATAACTATAATCAGTATATTTTTGCGGAAGGTAATGCTTTTGTCGTTTCTCCTGTAAGGATTTCTGCGGCAACGGGTGCCTTTTTGAAAGGTCACTATGCTTCGCCTCCTAAAGAGTTGAAGTATATAAAAGAAATGAGGGATAAAAGCAGGTATTTGGGCTGCCCTATGTGTGGATCCTTGCTAAGTGGTACTTTAGATCACGTGTTGCCCAAAGAGATTTACCCTGAGTTTTCGGTGTTTTCCCAGAATCTTGTTCAAGCATGTCAGTGTAATTCTCTACGAAAAGAAACGTTGATGGGTGTAGGGAATGAAAGAATTCTGCACCCGTACTTTGATGGGTGTTTGTCCGAACGTTTGATTACCGCGCGCTTTGAAGATCTTGGTCCTGTTCCTAGAGTAACGGTAGCGCTTTCTGTTGATGCAGCGCACCACAATTACTCAGCAGTTTCGTTTCACGTCCGAGAGGTGGTATTAAAAACAGGAATTGTTGGGTATTTGAGCACGCAGTGGGGCAGCTTAATACGAAAGCCAAGTTTGGTTATAAGGTCCCTTGAGGAAAATCCAGGCACTTTGATTGAATTGGAAGCGGCGTTGATTAAGGAGCGAGATACCATCGATGATGCTCGAGGTGGTCGAAATACGTGGGACTCCGTATTTATAAGCGGCTTGCTGGATCCGGTGGTGTCTTTGTGGATATTCCAGTCAATGCATAAGCCAGGAAGAATGGCAAATGGTCCATTAGCTTAGACCCAATAAAAGAGTGGTGAGTTGATGGCCATATGGAGGTGGCCATTCTAGGTCTCTAGGATACGCGGCGCGTCGAGGACGCTTTACGCATGGTCAAGGAGGCCAAAAGAATTACATACGAAGGCAGCGGTGCGACAGGTAAGCAGGCTACCAAACCGATCTTTTTTTTTAAGTGGATATAGCCGAATTCAATGCGAATTCGGACGCATCAATTCTTGAAAATGAATAGTCGCCTAATTTCGGCACGGGCTTCCGTTGGATTTTCGGTAACGGTAGCGGTTTCAGGCAGGGGGATCCAGCAGGGAAATCAGGCGCGGTTCGATGCGGTCGGGTTGTATCTCGAGGATCGCCAGCGTGACCGGCAATTTGAAACGCCGAGGGCCGGCGCTGCCGGGGTTGACGTAGAGACGCTCACCGCGCCATTCGATGCGGGGTTTGTGGGAGTGGCCGGTGATGATGAGCCTGATGCCCGGATCGAGATCGGCGGGAACGTCGGCGATGTCGTGGACGAGGAGGGTTGGCCAGCCGTTGAGGGTGAAGGTCAGGAGGTCGGGAAGGTTTTCGGCCCACGGGCTGTCGAGGTCGTTGTTGCCGCGCACGGCGTGAACGGGGGCGATTTTGGCCAGTTGGGCGAGGATTTCCGGGTTGCCGATGTCGCCGGCGTGGATGATCTGGTCACAACCCTGGAGCGCGGTGAGGGCTTCGGGGCGGAGGAGGTTGTGGGTGTCGGAGATCAGGGCGGTTTTCATGGATATCTCCGTTGACGTTTTGAAAGACGAATTGCTGGTTCGGTTATATATGAAGCCATTTAACGGTATCAAATAATTTGAACCGCTTCAGGACGCTCTCGCCTAATGATCAGCTTGTGGAAAAATTCATAGGCAATGTGCCAATACCGGCACTTCGAGAGGTGGTCGACGTGGCTAAAGAAGAGAAGAAAAATAAAGGTGAGTCCTCGATAAATGCCAAGGAATTGAAAGACAAAAAATCGTCCCCGACGAAAAAGTCAGCGGCAGCCTCGGCGCTTGCCAAATCGTCCGAAAAGAAAGACAAGAAGAAAGATGCCGAACCAAAAAAATCTCACAAGAAAGCTGATGGTAAATCAACCAAAGCTAAGAAATCAGACAAAGCAGAAAAACCGGCGAACAAGAAAAAGTGATATCAGCTAGGGCTACTGGCCCTAGCGTCCTCCACCTGTATTTCCAATCATTATTACCTCTCGCAGCCGTTGCCGTGTATTGGTTCACTTCCGCTATTTGCAAGAACCTCAACCCCTGCTCATGCAGAGTGCATGCTTATATTTGGCCATCATATTGCGCAAGCCGTTGATGTTTAATGCCATTTAAAAGCTGAGGTGCTGGCACAAAATATGCGAGATCTATCTGGAATAACGCAAGAATTGCCGAGCTGGATCGGCTAACAATAATCCGTGATAGAGGCCTCAAATGAACGCCATCGACCTTCTGAAAACTGACCACGAAAAAGTTAAAGGCATTCTGAATCAACTCAGTGAATCCACCGATCGCGCATTAAAAAAACGGGCGGAGTTGCTGGACAAGCTTGAACTGGAAATTTCCATTCATACTCAGCTCGAGGAGCAGATTCTGTATCCGGCTTTCAAGGAAGCAGGCGGTAAGGAACAGGATGAAATGTATTACGAGGCGAAGGAAGAACATCGCACGGTAGATTCACTGGTATTGCCAGACCTGAAGTCTACCGATCCTTCTACGCCCGAGTTTGCCGGCCGCGTGAAGGTGGTCAAGGAGCTTCTGGAACACCATATCGAGGAAGAGGAAACCGAGATGTTTCCCCAAGCCAAAAAGCTGCTGGGCAATACCAAGCTCGAGGAGTTGGGCAAGGAAATGGAAGTGATGAAAGCTTCACTGAAGAAAAGCCTCAGCGGGTCGAATATGGCGGCCTGAACGAATAGATAGACGGACCTGCGGCGCGATCAAAAGCCCGGCTTAATGCCGGGCTTTTCATTTGGTTACGCCTGGCACATCCATGTTTATCTTGCGCCAACACGCTTCAGAGAAACTGTAAACCGAGAAGGCAATCAGCCCCAGAGCCATCACCATCAAGACAAGCCATCCAGCGGGTAGATTCTGGAGTGCGTCCAGCGCTTCCTTCATGCCGGGTGGGTCCATTGCTTGATAAGCGGAACCGCTCACTGCCAGCAGCAAAGCAGTTTCTATAAACACGACTCCGCGGGCGATCAGGCCGAATTGTGACACCGGACGGACGTAACGCATGACCTCGTCGTCGGCCTCAAAATACTTTTCGAACGAAGCCTTCCATCCCTTGATGATGTGAGCCACTCCAACGCCCAGTGGTATGAGCGCGATCAGATACAACAATAAATTCGAGTGCTCCCACGACAGAAGATGCGCCAGCCAATCCTTGGTTTGCTCTCCTGAATGGCTCGAGTTTCGGGTGCCGCTCACGAGCAGGCCCAATGCGAAGAACGCGAGAGCACCGTTGACCAAACCTCCTGCAAACAGGCCTGCACGAATCACCAGACCCTTGAATTGCGTGCCGTGATGATCGACATCGCGTACGGCTTGCAGGACACGCCATGCCGAAAATGCAAGCAGACCCGCCACCACAAGTCCCACCAGAAAATAGCCGAACGGTTGGCTCAGCAAGGCCTCCAGGCTTTTGTGACTGTCCTTCGGTTTTGTCGAGTCATGGGCTGCCATCAAGGCAAATATACCGATGATCAAATAGAGCATCCCGCGGGAGGCGTATCCACCCCGAGCGAGTATTACCAGGTTGCGCTGCGCGGACATTGGATTTACTTCCGAGAGGTCATAAAAGAGCAGACCGTCCTTTCTGGAGGGGGTTCTATTACAAGTCGTAGATGATCGCGCCAACTGTGGACCCAAGGGCGATGTGAGCTGTTGTTGCGGGCTGGACGATCCTGACCCATCATTTGGGTTTCAGCGGTTATCGCTGTCGTGTATTGGATGTCGAATTGAAGGTATTGGGTGGCGATGTGGAAGGCGTAGTGTTGGGCGAGAAGATTCAGCGTGAAGCAGATCGACTGCTGGCGCAGATTGTCCGGGCAGATTCGATGATCATTGCTGTCAAGGCAGGGGCGCGGGCGGATGGATTCGTGCTGGGACTGGAAACCGGCGGAGCTTTGCGTACCGGCGATGCCGAACGGCTGTACATCATTTTTGAAGCCGCACTGGTCGAGCGTCTGAAGTCCTTGTCGCGAGGCTGATCAGATCACGTGACTGGATCGAAATTCATGAACAGTCATCTGCTTGAACTATAAGCTGACCACTCAGTCAGGATAGGTGCCGATTACCATTCTGAGGGTGTCATCCATGCGCAATTACACGATCACGTACCTGTTCAACGACCAGCCCCGTACCCATCAGCTCGAACTGAAGCAGCCTGGATTGCCCATTCAGGACGCGGCCATGCACTTGTTGCAGTTACATTTCGGGGATGGCGAGAACAGCCTGATCATGCCTGACGCAGACTCGACACCTGAGGAGATTATCGAGCAGGCGAGTCTGGTCGGAATCACTCGAATCGAAGTGGTGGATGCCCAAGGCGAGTAGGGTGATCCGCTCCGACTGAGCCAACGTTCATTTCAAAGCCACTGCTCTTGATAACGGCTTCGAAGCACGTGGTTCAGGGTATTGCTGCGGGACGGCCATTGTTGCAACCTCATTGTTCATTTTCAGTATGGGACGAGGGCATGGACTGGAGTGACATGCGGGTCTTCCTGGCGATTGCCCGCAGTGGCTCGCTCGGTGGTGCCGCCAGGCAGTTGGGGGTCAGTCACCCGACCGTCGGGCGGCGCCTGCAGGTGCTTGAACAAACCAGCGGGCAAACCTTTTTCCTGCGGACGGCTCAAGGGCTGGTGCTCACGGATGTTGGTGAGAGGATTCTCAGTCTGGCGCAGGACATGGAACACAGCGCCTTGGCCATCGAGCGTCGTTTGGCAGGACATGGCGATCAGCCGGAAGGCCTGTTGCGCATATCCTCGGCCGACTGGTTCGCCTGCCATGTGTTGGCGCCGGTCCTGAGCGAACTGGTGCAACGGTATCCGTTGATCGTTCCTGAAGTCATCGCCGGGCATCGTCTGTTCGACCTCGCTCGCCGGGATGCCGACATCGCCTTCCGGATCGTGCCTTTCACCGAACCCGACATCGTCCACCGCAAGCTGACAACCCTGACTTACGGACTCTACGCCGCTTTGCATGCTCAGGCGCCGCAGCCGGACGGTGAAGGCCTGGGGCTGATCCTCATGAACGTTGCCCAGGCTCATTACCCCGACGTGCATTGGTTGCAGCAGCGGTATCCGCGGGCCCGCACAGTGTTCACCAGCAGCAGCCGTACAGTTCAGGCGCAAATGTGCGCGAAGGGGCTTGGCGTTGCCGTATTGCCCCGCGTCCTCGGCGACTCCATATCAGGACTGCGCCTGCTGGATGAGGATGAGCCGCCACCAGGGCGGGACATCTGGATGGGTTATCACCAGGACATGCGCCAGATGTCCCGGTTGCGTGCGCTGGCCGACCTCGCTTCCAGCATGATCGGCGCGGGGTAGCCCCCTCAGGTCAAACGGACAGCCGATACCTCCGGTACATGCACTGGCTGGCGCGCTAACGTCAGGCTTATAGCTGCTCCCACGGCCAGACAGACGGCGATGCACAGTACAGCGATAGTGAACGCGTAAGCGATGCTGACTGCCGTAGCCGGTTCTCCCAGCAAGGTATAAAAGACACCGCCAATCAGCGCGACGCTCAGTGATGTGCTGATTTGCAGCGTTGCACTGGTGATGCCTGCGATCATTCCGGCATACGCCGGCGCGACCCGCCCCGTGACCATGCGCATCAACGTCGGCAGGCCCAAGCCTTGTCCCAGACCGATCAGGAACAGGATGATCGTGAGTGATGTGAAGGGCGGGGCGAGGGTGGTCGGTGTCACTGACACGAGCCAGCCCAGCCATAGCAGTCCGAAAACCTCCAGTCCCATGCCTATGGGATTCACGTAGCCCCCGAGGATGCGTCTGAGTAGAGGGACCGACAGGGGGCCGAGCAGAAACCCAGCGCCGAACGGCAGGAAAATCAGCCCGGCATGCAGCGCGGTCATATGCAGCGCGCCTTGCAGGTAAATCGAAAACATCAGAAAAAACACACCGATTGAATAGAAGCAAAGCGCGACCAGTAGCGCTCGCCCCAGGCCCGGCGCTTTCAGTACGGCCGGTGCGAGGATGGGGGTCCCACCAGTTCGGTGCAAGCGGTTCTCGTAGCGCCAGAACAATACCGCCAGCACAGGGCTGGCGGCCAGTGAAAGCCATGCCCACAACGGCCATCCCGCCTCGCGACCTTCAATCAAAGGCACGACCAGAGCGGTCAGGGTCAGCATCGAAAATGCTGTGCCCACCAGATCCAGCTTGTTGGCATTCTGCGCACGGGTTTCTTTCAGCACAGGGATGCCGAACGCAATCACCAGCAACGCAATCGGTAGATTAACGAGAAAAATCGCCCGCCACCCCATGCCCAAAACGTCGATTTCAATCAAAAAGCCGCCCAGTGCCTGACCGATCACGGATGCCAGCCCAAACACGGCTCCGTACAGGCTCAATGCCAATGGTCTTTCCGACGCCGGAAAAATCGCCTGCACCGATGCGAGCGCCTGAGGAGCCATTACGGCGGCGGTCACCCCCTGCAAGGCTCGTCCGAGGATGAGGATCCACGGCGAACCTGCCACGCCACACATCAGTGACGCGGCGGCAAAACCCAGCAGGCCAAGGAAGAACATCCGCCCGCGACCGTACAGGTCGCCGAGTCGCCCGCCGGTAATCAGCGTCACGGCATAGAGCGTCGCGTAGGAAGAAATCACCAACTGCTCGGCAGAGGAACCTGTCCCCAAGTCGTCCTGTATCGAGGGCAGCGCGACGTTGACGATAAAAAAATCCAGGGGCGGTAGAAACGCACCGACGAGCAAGATGGCAAACATCAACCAGCGCCGGGGTTCGGACACTTCGATTTCGATTCGAGACATGACAGGCATCCTGTAGGGAAACTCAGGTTTGACGACAAGTGAAAGGCAAGGCTTCGCGCCCGCTCGGACCAAGTCATGGGTCCCAATTTAGGGAGTCACTCCTGCGTTTTCGCCTTACAAAACTGCACGATCAATGTTCATTCCTGTCAGTGCCGCTCTACTCCGATGACGCTCACCATGAGCAAGGTCGTTTCAGACGACCTCTTTATCAACGACCGAGGAGTCAGACATGTCAGGAAAATTCAGCGATCAGGTTGCCGTAGTGACCGGCGGTTCCACGGGGATCGGATTTTCCATTGCGCAAGCCTTGATCGCCGAGGGCGCCAAACGCGTTTACATCACTGGACGGGCAGCGGTAATGCTGGAGGCGGCGGTTGCCAGACTCGGCGACAAAGCTGTCGCGGTGGTTTCCGACGTCTCGCGCCAAGCCGATCTCGACGCGCTCAAAGCGACAATCCAGGCGCGGGACGACCGGCTTGACGCGGTCTTCGCGAATGCCGGGATCTGTGAGAAAAATCCCCTCGGAGAGACCAGCGAGGCTGCTTACTACGCCATGTTCGACGTGAACGTGAAAGGCGTTTTTTTCAGCGTTCAAACACTTCTTCCCTTGATGAAAGACAATTCGTCCATCGTCTTGACCGCCTCAATCTGCTCCAGCAATGGTATGGAGGGATTGAGTCTGTACAACGCGTCGAAGGCCGCGGTGCGATCATTTGCACGCACGTGGGCCAACGAACTCAAGGACCGCAAAATCCGCGCAAATGTGTTGAGCCCTGGCTTCACACGCACGCCGCTGATGGACAACGGGCTGAAAATGAGCGAGAGCGACATCGCTGCACTACGCCAATACGTCGAGCAAATCACGCCATTGGGCTACATGGCACAACCTGAAGAAATCGCCAGCGCGGCACTGTTTTTGGCCTCGGTCGACGCCAGATATGTGAACGGCGTGGAGCTGATGGTCGACGGTGGTTTGTCGCAAATCTGAAGTCTCTGTCGCTGCGAACGGCCTGTTCCACGACATAAAAAGAGGGCGGACACTGGAGATTGGACCTGGTCACAATCGGCAACGTTTGCTCTGGCCGATAGCTGCCATCCACCATGGCAGCTTCGGTCAACACTCATTCCGCAGCCGGCGGACTCTGGCGTAGTCGTAGGCAATGACGCAAGGCGTTGTAGCCTTGAGGAAGTAACGCAGAGTGTCTTCAAACAGCGAAGGCCGAAACCCTTAAACAACCTCCGATGGTTCCTTCAATAACCGTCGTATTGGATCTTTCCCTGGCGTTCTGCTGCCCTGAACTGGCTCCGGCCAGGCGTTCACGCAGGATGCCGGACCCGGCTGGCATCTCTGGAGGGCGGGCACCCGAACTGGCGACTGTATTCCCGGCTGAATTGCGACGGGCTTTCGTAGCCCACTCGATAACAGGCGCTCGCCACATCCAGCCCTTCGCCGAGCAACAGCCGGCGGGCTTCCTGCAGGCGCAGTTGTTTCTGATACTGCAGCGGACTCATGGCTGTCACCGCCTTGAAGCGATGATGCAATGTGGAGTTGCCCAAGTTGGCGACCCGGGCGAGTTCTTCGATGCGCAAGGGTTGGGTGTAGTGGTTGTTCAACCAATCGATTGCCCGGGTTACCCGTCGCGTTTGCGAGTCGCCGAGGGCAAGCTCATACAGACGACGTCCATGCACACCCCGCAGGAGGCGGTAATACAACTCGCGAAGGGCGAGCGGTGCCAGCATGCCGATGTCTTTCGGTGTTTCCAGCAGCCGGACCAGCCGCAGCATGGTTTCCAGCAGCGGCACATCGACTTTCTCAAGAAAAAGGCCAAGCTCCGGCTCGTCCGGGACGCCCGCCGGTGGAGCGTCGGCGATGACCTGAGCGATTTCCGTGGGCTCGAAATCAAACCGGATACACAGGTAGGGCGCCTCCGGGCTGGCCATCAGCACGCGACCGGACACCGGAAGGGTGACCGAAACCACCAGGTAGCTGAGGGGGTCGTAAAGGTACTGGTCGTCACCCAGGCCGATTTCCTTTTGTCCTTGCACGATCAGGCAAAGTGCCGGTTTGTGCACGGTATGGATCAGCTCCGAAGGTGCATCGAAACGGATGACATGCAGGGGCGCTATGGCGGTCTCATAGATCCCGGGTGTGGTAAAGCGTTGCGTCAGCAGGCGAACCAGTTCGTCACGGTAGACGGCTGTGTTTTGAAGGATGAAAGCATCGCTCTGTTCCATTTCAAGGCTCTCACAAGTGTTGATGAACGTCTGCCTGAAGCTTTTCAGGCAGACGATATTCGCCCGACATCATCAAAGTACTCATTGCCGATACAGGATCATTCCGGCGTGATACAGCACGTCGTCATGAAAGTGGCCGTCAGCGGTGAAGCCGGTGTCGTCCCAGTACTGGATGTAATCACCGACCAGTTCATAGCGGCCCTGATAGGCGCTCTTGTTTTTACCACGGGCCTCGTCGTAACGACCAGTCGTCAGAAGCTCATGACGGATGAATCCATCCGCGGTAACCCACATGCCTGCGTAACGATGGTCCTGAGTGGTTTTTTTGGCATCTTTCATCACTTTTCTCCTCGGATGTTCAGACTGAGCCGATACGGCCCAAAGCCGTGCGATCAGAGCCGTTTTCGGCAACGCGAAAACCCGGAGTGCGATCACTGCCACCTTCAGTTACGCGCATGCCGGGGGTGCGGTCCGAACCATCAGCGGCAACGCGGAACCCTGGAGTGCAGTCACTGCCGCCTTCAGTGACGCGCATGCCTGGCGTGCGGTCCGAACCATCAGCGGCAACGCGGAACCCCGGAGTGCGGTCACTGCCACCTTCACTCACGCGCATGCCGGGAGTTCGATCAGCACCGTCAGCGGCCAGGTACAGGCTGGTCGAGGAAAGGTTGATCGCGCAGGCCACCATCGCGCCGATCACCAGTGAAAGGGAAAGCCGTTTTGCGTTTTTCATTGTTCAGTCCTCATTGACGTTGTTCATCTGAGCGGCCTGCCGTGGCCTGTGTCTGCATCCGTTGCGTGCTTTCAGATTACGTAGCCGAGCGCAGCGGTGTTAGGACGAAACTGCCGCAGATTTGCCTGATCCTCTCGGGTTGGTCGGGCATGTCCTGCGGCGCGTTTGTGCTGCGGCTCAGCCGGCCGTGACCGTCATGCCGCCGTCGGCCATGACCACCGAACCGACCATGAAGCTGGCCCGGTCCGAGGCGATGAACGCGACCACTTCGGCGATTTCTTCCGGTTGGGCGGCGCGGCCGATCGGTGCGGCTTCACCATGTTGGGCGAGAAAGGCAGGGCCGTCGTCGACCACATTGTTGAGGATGTTGGTCACCACATCGCCGACACCGACAGCATTGACCCGGATGCCGTGGCCAATGACCTCAAGCGCCAGGGTGCGCGTCAGTTGGGCCAGCGCGCCTTTGGAGGCGGTGTAGGCCGCAATGGTGGGGAAGGCGAAATAGGAGGCGTAGGACGCGATGTTGACGATCGATCCGGACTTGTTGGGCATCATCGCTTTGACCGCCTCCCGGCTATGCAAAAAGGCCGCCGTGGCGTTGACCGCCTGAATGCGTTCCCAGTCTTCGCGGGTCATGTCGATGACCAGTTTATTGATGATAATGCCGGCGTTGTTGACCAGAATGTCCAGCCGCCCGAATTGCTCGACGGCCAGGGCGACCGCGCGCTCGGCTGCCCCGTCCTGAGTGATGTCGGCCACCAGGGGGACCAGGCCGGGGCGTGCCAGTGCTTCGACCTCAGGGTTTATATCTTCAGCAATGACCTGGGCGCCGCGGGCATGCAGCAGCAGTGCGATGGCCTTGCCGATGCCACTGGCCGCGCCAGTGACCAGTGCGACTTTACCGGCCACTTCGTTTGGGGTGCTGTTCTTGAAGTCGGTCATGATGTTCTCCAGCGTTTTTGATCGAGTAGGGATAAGCCGTGTTGGCGCCGGCGAGGCGCTTTCATCGGCGACGGGCCTACTGTCTCGCAGCGAGGCAAAGTCGGCTTTCGTGAGATTGCCCACGCTGTCGGGGTTTTGCGCTGAATGTCAGTGAGGGAGGTTCGGTGCTCGATTCAACCCACGGGAAAAGCCCGATATCATCGAGCCGGTCTGCGTGACACGGCGTGCGGGCAAGCATCCGAGACCTGTCTGGCTTCGCACAGCCGAATCTGAAAAGGACGAGTTCATGGCAAATACCGGGCGTACCTCCCAGGACGGGTTGTCGACATCCTCTCGAGACTTGCGCATCAACGGCGAGTCGATGGGTGAGTTCCTGCCAGGCGAACCGCAGGCGTTACCCTCGCGTCCGGAAATCACGGACGTGGTGATTCAGCTGTTTACCCATCGCAGCGTTACTGAGCCCATTCTCGTGCCTGCAGTGGTGGAACCGCTGCTCGTTCTGGTTCTGGCCGGGGCGGCGACGGTAGAGGAGCGTGCATTGGGGGGCGAGTGGGAAGCTGCGCAGGTCAGTGCCGGCGATTTTTTCCTCACCAGTTCCGATGAGCCGTATGAAATGCGCTGGCAGACGCACGGAGGCGATACCTTCGAAGTCATGCATCTTTATCTGGGGCTGCCCTTGATCGAGCAAGCGTCTCGAGAGCTGTCGGGCCAGCACGCCGGGTCTGTGCGTTTGCGCGATGTTTCAGGGGCACGGGACGGGCGCGTCGCGTTTGTCATGGAGCAGTTGCGCACCGAGCTGCTATTGGAACGCTCGCCCAGCGCGCTTTTCGCCCGCTCTCTGGCGCAGGCGCTGGCCGTGCATCTGGTGCGCAGCTATCTCGCTGAAAGCCAGCCCGGGCGTCGGGTCAACGCCTTGCAAGCCTACAAACTGCGCAAAGTCACCGACGCCATGCGCGCGCAACTGAGCGCTGAATTCAGCCTGGCAACACTGGCCAGCCTTGCCGAGCTGAGCGAGTACCACTTCAGCCGCCTGTTCAAGCGGGCGACGGGGCTGTCGCCATCGCAGTACTTCATTCGCATGCGTATGGTTCGTGCGCGGCACCTGCTACTGGAAACCCGCCTTAGCATCATCGACGTCGGGCTGGAGGTCGGTTACTCAAGCCCCAGTCACTTCTCGCAGGTCTTTCGTCGTGAAGTGGGCGTAACGCCCAGCGAGTTCCGTGGAGCGTGAGCGGCGCTTCATTACAAATTTGCAGGCGATGCACACAGACACGAATAGGCAAAAGTTGCGCAGGTTTCGGCACGCGTCGAACAGGTCTGCGCCCTTAATCTTTTCGACGTACCCCGCAGCAACGAACGCGTCTTCAGCGGTCGGTGCTGAACCTCAATGCAGACAGCAGGAGCTACGGATATGTCGAACATTCAAAACAAAGTCGTCCTGATTACCGGTGCAAGCAGCGGTATTGGCGAAGCAGCGGCCAGGTTGATCGCCGCCAAAGGCGCGCATGTGGTCCTCGGTGCCCGCCGTACCGAGCGTCTGGACAGACTGGTCAGCGAGATCCAGGCCGAAGGTGGTTCAGCAAGTGCCTGCGCACTGGACGTTACGGATCTGCAATCGATGCACGCCTTCGTGGCGTTCGCCAAGACCCAACATGGCAAGGTCGATGTGATCATCAACAACGCGGGCGTGATGCCGTTGTCTCCGCTGGCCTCGTTGAAGGTCAACGAATGGAACCAGATGCTCGATGTCAACGTGCGTGGCGTATTGCACGGTATTGCCGCTGTCCTGCCGGACATGCAGGCGCAGGGTTTCGGTCAGGTCATCAATATCTCGTCGATCGGTGGCCTCGCGGTTTCTCCTACCGCCGCGGTGTACTGCGCGACCAAATTCGCAGTCAGGGCTATCTCGGATGGTCTGCGTCAGGAAACGGACAAGATCCGCGTCACCGTGGTGTGCCCGGGTGTGGTCGAGTCCGAACTGGCCGATACGATTTCCGATGATGTGGCCCGCGAGGAAATGAAAGCCTTCCGCCGTGTGGCGCTCAATGCAGACGCCATTGCGCGAGCGCTCGCCTATGCCATCGAACAGCCCGACGATGTCGATGTGAGTGAGATTGTGGTTCGTCCGACCGCCAGTCCGCACTGAGCCGTTCCGGGCGCAATCACCCGTGGTTTGTGCCCCGTTCTGCCTGGCTATAAAGACTGGGCATAGACCTCACAAAGCAATCGCCCACGTCTGACTGACCAAATCCTTGCCGAAGCTGTGAATCGGCTCTTCCTCGACCAACTCAAACCCCGCCCGCTGGTATAACCGGCGGGCATCCACCAGATTGCTGGTGGTCCAGAGAATCATCTTTTTGTAGCCGACATCCCGGGCAAAACGCAGGCATTCCTCGATCAGCCGATTGCCGATCCCCAATCCCCGCGCACTGGCATCCACGTAGAGCATGCGCAGTTTCGCGGTGGTTTCGTCGTGGCGGATGACGAACACCGAACCCACCACCTTGCCGTCCTTCTCCGCGATCCAGCAGCGCTCGCCGGCTGGGTCGAATTCGCGCAGGTATTTGGCGACGACCTCTGACACCAGCGCTTCGAACTCTGAATTCCAGCCGTATTCACGGCTGTAGATCGCGGTTTGCTGATGCACCACCAGACCCATGTCACCGGGCTGCGGATCACGCAGGAGATAGGTCGTTGGCTGACCACCCTCGAGCAGCGTCTGGATCTGCTTCATCGACGCGATCAGTTGCTGTTGCTGCGGTTCGGACAGGCGTTCGAGCAGGGTGATGACTTCTTGCCGCGAGGCTTGCTCCAGCGGCGCGAGGATTTCGCGGCCGAGGTCGGTGATGTGCAATTGACTGGCGCGGGCGTCGGTGGTGGAGGGGACTTTCTGGATCAGGCCTTTTTTGTCGAAACCGCTGATGAGCCGGCTCATGTATCCCGCGTCGAGGCCCAGCATCTGGCGCAGGTCGGTGCTGGTCAGATCGCCCTGGGACGCGAGCTCGTAGAGGATGCGCAGCTCGGTCAG
This sequence comes from Pseudomonas sp. 9.2(2024), assembly GCF_039695385.1. Taxonomy (NCBI): domain Bacteria; kingdom Pseudomonadati; phylum Pseudomonadota; class Gammaproteobacteria; order Pseudomonadales; family Pseudomonadaceae; genus Pseudomonas; species Pseudomonas sp. 9.2(2024). Next base: position 3,025,326 of record NZ_CP155585.1, read on the forward strand.
CGAGTAGTCGCTTTGCAGCAAGTGTTCCTGCAACACGCCGATCTGATGGGTGTAGAAACGGTTGAACTGCCGGACGATGTCGGCGCGGTCGGTGATTGTGGACATGGCGTGATGCTCATATGTTTGCTTTAGGCAACTATATAGTTGCCTTAGGCAAGCAAGTCAAATGAATGATTTCACGATTCCGGACGCAAAGTCAGCCGGAACAAACCGCTCAGTCGTGTCCATTCGTATGTTTCTGAGGCTCACGGTTTCCAGATGCGTCGCCGCGTGACCGCGATGACAGGGCCATCTCTCCATGCCTGTAAAAAAAACTGACTAGAATCCAAACACACCCATTCATTCAAGGAACGACCCATGTCCGGTTTACGCACGTTGATTGCGACCACGACCTGTATTGCGCTGTTGAGCACTTCGGTGTCCGCGCTGGCCGATCCTGGCAACGGAAAGGGGCAGGGCAAAGGCAACCCGCATAACAGCCAGGATCATGGCAATCAGGGGAAAAAAGGCGGGGGCGGTTATCAGGGGCACGGCCCGAGTATCGATCGCGGCGGGGTGATCGGGATTGTGGACGGCTATCGTGGCTACTGGACCCCAGGCCCGGCGTTGCCGCCCGGCATCCAGAAAAACCTGGCGCGGGGCAAGCCACTGCCGCCCGGGATAGCTAAGAAACTCGATGGTCGACTGGTCGGCAGACTGCCGCACTACGACGGCTACGAATGGCAGCAGGTCGGCACCGATCTGATCCTGGTCGCGCTGGCCACCGGGCTGATTTATGAAGTGCTGAATGGCGCCTTCGATTGAAAAATAGATCTGTCCCCATATGAAAAAGCCCGGCGGATAAGGCCGGGCTTTCGTCGGGTACTGCGGTAAAACCCGGCATTCAGGCGTTACGACTTTCGATCAGACGGTCAGAACCACCTTCGGCAACTGCATCACTGAACAGCGGATCGGTTTCAGTCGCGGCAACCGAATCACTGAACAGCGGATCAGTCTGGGTCGCAGCAGCAACCGCATCACTGAACAATGGATCGGTTTGAGTCGCAGAGGCAACCGCATCACTGAACAGCGGATCAGTCTGGGTCGCAGCAGCAACCGCATCACTGAACAATGGATCGGTTTCAGTCGCCGCAAAAGCATTCAGGGCGAAGAGCGAGAAGGCGATGCCGATGAGGGTTTGGCGTTTCATGGTTCTGTACTCCGTGTGCAGTGGGTTGGTATGGAGCAGATCCTACGCTTTCGATTTGATATGAGAACTTCATTGAATTAATGGTTGTTATTGATGCGGTCAATGATTGGGCTCGGTGGCCTGAGATGCGCTGAACGGTACCGATGACACCAATTCGCTTGCCAGTCACTGCGTAATAAACCTGCGAATCGCTTGAATGGTTTCGACGGGCGCTTCTTCCATCAGCCAATGACCCGCACCGGCGATCACCAATTCGGTGACGTTGTCGGCGGCATTACGCATCACGATGGCTTCATTGTTGCCGAAGGACTTCTCACCGCCGACCGCCAGCACCGGCATTTTCAGTTTGGTCTTCATCGACGCCTCGTTGTCCACCGCGTCCTGGCGGATCGCGCGGAACTGGGCGAACGCCGCGTGCATGGTGCCGGGGCGGGCGTAGAGTTTGGCGTAGTGTTGGCGGGTGGCTTCGTCGACTTTTTTCGGGTCGCCGGCGAACTCGTTCCAGAAGCGGTCGAGGTAGATACGCTCACGCCCGGCCACCAGTCTCTCTGCGTCCGGGCCGCCGAAGTCGAAATGCCAGAGCATCGGCGAGCGAACAATCTCGTTCCACGGCGGGATCCCTGGAACGGGCGCATCCATCACTACCAGGCGATCGGTCTGCTGGGGATACCGCGAGGCGTAGGCGAAGGCGACCATGGTGCCGATGTCGTGGCCGACCACCACCGAATGCTCGATGCCCAGCGAAGCCAGCACCGCGCGAATATCGCCGGCCTGAGTCTTCTTATCGTAGCCATCGGCAGGGATCGACGACAGGCCCATGCCCCGCAAATCCGGCACCACCACGGTGTGATCCTTCGCCAGATCCGCCGCCAGCGGCGCCCACATATCACCGGTGTCGCCGAAACCGTGCAACAGCACCACCGCCGGGCCTTTGCCGCCGATGCGCGTGTGGATTTTCGCACCGTCGACGGCGATGTCCTGAGTGCGGAACGAGGCGGGGAAGGGCGTCACGTCCGCATGGGCCGGAACACTCATGGCCAGCAGCAGGGAAGCGGTGAGCAGGGCGCGGATCATGGCGGTCACTCCAGAGGGGGTGGCTGGAGCGTAGACGGATTTGTGGTCGCTGAAGTGCGAATAATGGGCACAGATCGGTTTGTGGACTGGATTTTGGCAACGCTTCAGGAAAGGTATCCGCTGACCCCATCCCACAACAGCTTCAATGCCGTGACCACCAGCAAGCCGTAGCAGGCGCGGTACATCTGGCGTTGATCCAGTCGGGCGTGCAACCGCCAACCCAGCCAGACGCCGCAGGGTACAGCGAGCAAGCTGACGAGCATCAGCGTCAGCACATTGCCGGTAGGTTTGGCCAGCAGCAGCCATGGCACTGCCTTGAGAAGATTGCCCACGGTGAAAAACAGGCTGGTCGTTCCGGCATACATCTGTTTGCTCAGCCCCAGCGGCAGCAGATAGATCGCCAGTGGCGGCCCGCCGGAATGCGCCACCATCGTCGTGATACCCGAAGTAATGCCGGCAGCCACGGCTTTGGGTGAGGAGCGCGGCCGCACTCGGACTTCTCCGCCCGCTTTGAACCACAAACCGACAAACAACAGCGTGATCGCCGCCATGACGATGGCGATGGCGCGGTGGTCCAGTACCCGGAAAAGCAAATAGCCGGCGCCGATGCCGACGATCAAACCTGGTACCAACAACTTCAGGTCGGGTTTTGACCAGGTGGAAGGCTTCCAGTAGCGCAGGCTGAACAGATCCATGGCGACGAACAATGGCGCCAGCAGCCCGCCAGCCGTGATCGGGTCCATCACCAGCGACAACAGCGGAATCCCGACAATCGCAAAGCCGCCGCCGAACGCGCCCTTCATGAAGCAGATCAGGAACACGCCGGCGAAGGTGACGAGGAGGGTGGTGAAGGTCAGATCCACGGCGTGTGCTCACTTCATTTCGGGCGGGGAGTGGCCTTAATTTCGCTCACGGTCTGCAAGATGAACAGTTACAGTTTCGAGGCCGATTCACGGACCAGTTGCCAACTGGATCGAATGTGGGCCTCGGGCAAAGTTCGGTTTGGGGAGATAGGGGCATATGCGGCTTGAAGACATCCTGACCGAAGACCTTTACGTGGTGTTCTGCGGAATCAATTCGGGCTTATTGGCGGCAGCGGGTATCCGGCAAGAAGTCGATCAAGTGGGGCTGCAAGAGGACACGTTCGGCGGCGCTGACGTCTGGATTCTGCCCAATCCCAGCGGGCGCAATCTGGCGTTCAATCAGGCGCAACTGGTGACGGCGTATCGTCAGCTTTACCTGGCAATACGCGAAACGATGATCGACTCCCGGTCCAGGATGGGTTTTATATAAAGCAGCTCGTATTCCCCATTTTTTGATGACGCGCAAGGAGCGGCCCTTAATGGATTACCTGATTCGAAACGCTACGAATGCAGATGCGCCAGCGATCAGTCGAACGATCATCAGTGCTTTGCGCGAATCCAACGTTCAGGACTACTCCGCCGAAATCATCGAGCAGGTGGCGCGAAGTTTTTCTCCCCCGGCGATCCTTCATCTGTTGGCTGAGCGTCAAGTCTTCGTAGCTACAACCGGCAGCCATATCGTTGCAACCGCGAGTCTGGATAACGACATTGTCCGAAGTGTGTTTGTCGATCCGTGCCATCAAGGAAAGGGCGTCGGAAGACGCCTGATGGAGAGGATTCAATCACTTGCCATCAATGCAGGTCTGAACCAGCTGCGTGTGCCTTCTTCAATCACTGCAGAAGGCTTCTATGCTTCGCTTGGGTTTGAAAAGGTACGAGACGAGTTTCACGGGGCGGAGCGCACGGTCATCATGGCGAAGGCATTGGAGCTGTAGCGCCCCAGAGTGCAGAGAGGCACGAGGCCTACTTGATGGGGACAGATCTATTTTCACGTTTGGGATTAGTAGATCGGTCCCCATTTTTCCTAAACTCGAGGTCGTTCCAGCTTGATCCACTCTTGTACTGTCTTGCGCTGCCATTGGCGTTGAGCGTAATCCTCAAGTTGAGCCGGCACCGTGTCCCCGTTGAGTATCAATCGGTTCAGCATCAAGGCGAGATCAACGTCGGCGATCGACCATTCACCAAAAAGGTAGTCCGGATTGTCGGTAAGCAGCCATTGAGCGACATCAATCAACTTTTGCTTGGCAGCCTCAGCCGACGCTGACAACGGTCCGTATTTCTGACCATAGAAGACCACAAGGGTAGAGCGTTCCTGTCGGATCGGGAGCAAATCACTGCGCAGCCACGCCTGAACTTGCCTCGCTACCGCGCGCTTCTGTGGGTGCCGGGGGTAAACAGCTGTCTGGGGGAATACATCTTCCAGGTATTCCGTGATCGCCGATGATTCCGACAACGCAAAGTCGCCATGCACGAGGGTAGGCACTCTCTGAGTCAGCGAAAGACGGGCGTAATCGCTGGCCTGGTTTTCCAGTTTGTCCAAGTCCAAGGTACTCATTTCGAACTCGATTCCCTTTTCCCGAAGGGCCACAAAGCACGACATTGCGTAGGGACTGGTGAATTGAGCATCGACGTAAAGGCGCAGGCTTGAGTCATTCATAGCGTCATCTCCATATGCAGAGTGGACGACGCTAAAAGATTCGACGCTTTAAATAAAATTCATGTTTTTTATGGGGGCATTCCCATCAGGAATGGGCAAAAAGGCCGACACGATTTCCCATCACCGTTTGCAAATCAGCGAGGCAGCGTCACCCAAGGCGCACCTTCAGCAAAAGCGCCCTCGATCCAGTCCTTGAACGCCGTGGTCGTCGCCGTGTTGAACCGCGCCGAAGGCCGCACCAGATAAACTCCCGTGTCCGCATCCAGTTGCCACTCGGGAAGCACCCGCGCCAGACGCCCCTCGCGCAGGTCGTTGGTCATCAGCCAGTCGCCGCCGGCCAAAATTCCCACGCCCATGCGCGCGGCACACAGCTGCGCTTCGTTGTCGTTGCTGACCAGTCGGCTGCGAATTTTCAGAGTGTGTTTCTCATCGCCTCGGGTCAGCCGCCATTCGGGATAAGAATGCAACCCGGTAAATCCCAGGCAATGATGATCGGCAAGATCCGCCGGCGTTTTCGGTTCGCCGTGCTGTTGAAGGTAGCTGGGCGCGGCACACAGGATTCGGCGGTGATCGCAGAGCTTCTTCGCCACCAGCCGATTGTCCGCCAGCTCGCCGATGCGGATCGCCGCGTCGAAACCCTCGGCGACGATATCGACAAAGCGCTCGGCATATTCCACCTCCAGCGCCACGTTCTGGTGGGCCAGGGCAAACGCCGAAACGATATCGCCCAGCCACAGCCGACCCATGGCGGCCGGCAGGGCGATGCGCAAACGCCCGCGAACTTCGGCGGCACCTTCGCGCGCATCTTGCTCCGCTTCGGCGATCAGACTGACCGCATGCCCGAACCGCGCCACCAGCCGTTGCCCCTCATCGGTGAAACGCAATTGCCGGGTGGTGCGCTCGATCAGCCGCACCCCCAGCCGCGACTCCAGCGCGCTGAGCCGTTTCGACAGCACCGAGGGATGGCGCTGCAACGCCCGGCCCGCCGCCGCAAACGAGCCGTGCTCGGCCAGGGCAAGCAGGGTGGCGACTTCATCGGCCTGACGGCTATCGAACAGATCCATGCAACGACAACCCTCGTGGATGACCCGAAAAAGACTCAAGGCACCAGCACAACCGCCCCCGGCAAACCGCCCCGGTGCAGATCGGCATGGGCCCGGGCGGCGTCCGCCAGCGGATAGCGACGCCCGACAGTGGGCTGGATAATACCGGCGTCAATCGCTTGCAACACGTCCTTTGCACGCTGCTGGTATTCCTCCGGCGTGGCGGTGTGGGCGGCGAGGGACGGTCGGGTCAGGAACAACGAACCCTTGGCATTCAAGGTGCTGATCTCGACCGGCGCCGGCGCCCCCGACGCCATGCCGAACGACACCAGCAACCCGCGCGGACGCAGGCAATTCAACGACGCCTCGAAAGACACTCGGCCAATCGGGTCGTACACCACATCCACTTTCTTGCCCTGGGTGAGGTCGACCACCGCGTCGGCCAGCGTCGCCGCCTCGAACACCAACACCTCATCACAACCCGCCAACCGGGCCCGCTCGACACTCTCGGCGCTGGACACAACGCCAATAACAAACGCCCCCAAATGCTTCGCCCACGGCACCATGATCTGCCCCAGCGCACCGGCCGCGCCGTAGATCAGCACCGTCGAACCCGGCCCGACCGGGTAAGTGGACTTGAGCAAATACTGCGCGGTAATGCCCTTGAACAGCACCGCCGCCGCGTCCTCGAAACTCAGGCTGTCGGGGATCTTCACCAGCCGATTGGCCGGGTAGAGGCGGGCGCTGGCATAGGCGCCGACAGGGCCCGTGGCATAGGCGACCCGGTCGCCGACGGCCACGTTCGTCACATCGGCACCTACCGCCACAACACGTCCGGCGCCCTCAAGCCCCAACCCGGAAGGCAACGCCAACGGCGCGGCACCGGAACGTTGGCTCAAGTCGAGCGGGTTGACGCCAATGGCCAACTGCTCCAGCCAGACCTCGCCGGGGCCGGGTGTTTGCGCGGTGGATTGCTCAAGCTGAATGACCTGAGGCTCACCGGTTTGATGGATGACGGCGGTGGTGACCATGTTGAACGCTCCCTTACGTTGATCGTGGGGAAAGTCTAAAGATCTGCGTGGTGAGCACTAGTTGGGTTGAATGCAGTTCATAAGTGCATTCGATGCAGTAATTGGATCAAGGCCCCGCGTGGTTCGAATTCAACGCCCTTTACTGAAACGCAAACAGCCCGGGCCGACGCCCTTCGTAGTTAACGAGGGTGTCGGCCCGGGCTGTTTTGCATTCCATAACCTCTTGAGCCGCGCTTTTTCCTGCAGCAGCGGTGGACGCGCTACAGAAGCCGCCTGGAGGAAATCTCTTTCCAGATTCAGCCGTCGACTAGCGACGCTTTTTTGGTTAATCCGAGTTGGGCGACGTTGTGTTTAGGTGTCTTCAGTAAAGAGGGAAACGTTAATGTAGAAATACTTAATTTCTGACCACGAATCCCTTTTGTCTATTGGCGTTTCTTCGGACCCCATACCCAGCATGTACCCCACATGTGTTTTTTTATCGCGATAGAAGAACGGTGCTGAATCCCATCCGCAACACATATGCTGAAGCTGTGGCAGACCGAAGCTCTGATGCATGTATCGTTCAGCTTCAAGCGCATCAAGGCCTTTTACTCGGTAGCGAGCAATCAAAGGTTTCCCTTGTATGTCGCTGTCCTGGGTGCACGTCAGAAGCTCAACAAATTCAGGTTTGTCGCTGATTTTTGCCAGGAAGTCTTCACAGTGCGGTTCAGCCTTTGCGCAACCGGCCAAGACAGATAGCACTCCGAACAAGAGTCCAAGGAATAACTTTTTCATCTATTTTTCCACGACCTCATTTCCCCCAAGACACCCTCGCACCGCCAGAAACAAAGATCGGTACTGAACAGCTAAACCTTCGTCTGCTGCGCGGCAGTATAGCGAGGGTAAATAAGCATGGGATTTCTGGGTGGCTCTTATCAGCAGATCATCAACTGGAGAGGGCTCAGCGATTCGAGGGCCATGAGGTACGTCTGATTCTTGAATCTCCAAATTTCACCATATCCAGCATTGTGAAAGCTGAACGGGCACCCAGGCATCCCACACAAATTTCGCTGTAGAAGCAGCCACTGACTGCTCCTACAGGAGCCGACCGATTACGCCACTTCGACGTGATCCAGCGCCTGATTCACCGCCAGCTCGGCAATCATCACCACCTGCGCAATACCAATCGCCGTCTTGCGATGCGACGGATCGAGCGTGGCGGCGAAATTGCTCAGTATCTCACTGGCCGCTCCGAGGTTTTCGCTGGCGTTGGCCAGCAGGCATTCGGTGTTGAATTTCGGATTGGCCAGGTACATCCGCTCGGGCTCGTTCAAGGACGACATGATCCCGGCGGCGGGGAAGAGGTAGTGATCCAGCGCGCGCTCGGCGGCGTCGTGGAGTTTTTTGGAGTTGGGAGATTCGTAGGGGGAGGTGGGGTCGGTTTTGGGTGGGTTGGGTGTTGGTTTTATCATGGTGAAACTCCTTGTGTCGTCATCAGGAGCCATCACCCACTCGCTACCAAACGTTGGGTGGTGGCCATACGCAGGTTGGTAGACCGGGACACAAGGAGACCGGCGCGCCCGAAGACGCCCTGTGCATGGCCACCATAAAACCGGGGCGATTGACCGCCGCGATGGTGTGCTCTGCATCTTGTGTTTGTCTCGGGCTACCAAACCCCATCACTGTTTTTCAGTGACCGGGAAACGATAAGACCCGCGTCGTAGACGCACAAGCCGGCGGATTCTGGCGTAGTCGTAGGCAATGACGCAAGGCGTTGTAGCCTTGGGGAAGTTACGGCGGGTTGCTTTAAACGGAGCTGTTTAAGCGCTCAAAGGTGGGAGCTTATTTCCTGAAAACAGTCCGGTCCCTCGTCGGCTGAAAGGGAAAGGGGGGCGAAGTGATGTGGAGGTCGGAGAAGGCGGGGTCGTGCGAGTAGTTCACAGCAGAGAGAAGCGCTTGGCACGGAACCAAGCGCTCGGGGTAGGGCGGGGCGCTACGGCTCCACCCTGATGTTTCAGTTTTTGCTGGCGTTCAGCTTGCGCAGTTCTTCGTAGGTCGCCGACTGGACGAACCAGAAGCCGGAAATGATGCACCAGCACAGGGTGCCGGCCACGAAGATACCCAGCGCCGGGAGGAACCCACTGGTGAAAATCGCGACGATAGCGACCAGCCAGATGAATGCGAGAGAGAGATAGAGGACGGTGTTGTTGACGCTGATGACGAAGTCTTTCACGGGGCATATTCCTTGCAGGATGTAGAAAATTTCCCCCTCTCCGGGGGGCGGACGCATGCTATCACAATGCCTTCACTGGCCAAGAGAAGTGAGCTCTTCATCGGAAAATACATCCGTCTCCTCTTTTCGTTGGGAGTGTCTGCTATCGGCCAGAAGCGGACGTCGGCAAGCGACCGCTACCGGCCATAAGAGGACCTTCGCACGCGACCGCAGGGCTACCTCCTGCGCTAAAGCAGTCTGGTCTTATGAAGATTGGGGGAGAATACCGAGCCGTTGACAGTGATGGCACTCTGATCTAGATTCGACATCTCTTTACGCGTTCATAGCTTGATGGTTTCCATCATTGCTTAGTCAGGCGCTTCGCCAGACTCAATTACATTGCGTTGTTTTATTCCGCAGACAAGATCTGCGGCCCTACGCTCGCTTCGCTCACTCCGGTCCACAGATCTTGTCTGCGGCTGATTCTTGGTAAAGAGCCCACATCGCATGGATCCGCGACAAAGAATTCTTGCAGACGTTGATCTTGAGCAGAGCAAGGTTCATTTCTCAAAAAATCCAATCGTTTTACTTTGCGGGGGACATGTTCCGGAAAAGGAACATGCGGACGCTGACGAGCCTCCAGTCCGTTCTCTTCGCGATGCAGTGAAGCGCAAAGCGCTTCAAATGGCTGTGTCACCGCATATATTCCGCCCCGAAGAAATAAAGTCTTGGCACGAAGATGGTGTCTTCAGAAACCTGATGGATTTCGAAGCCGATCTCGGTAGTGTGTGCTCATTGGTGGCTATCGCAGTTGAAAGCGAAGGTGCGATTGCTGAGCTGGGAGCATTTTCACAGTTGCCAGACTTCAATAAAAAATTGATTGTTTTTGTTCCTGAAGAATATGCGGGTGCTAGCTCATTTATCAATCTTGGTATTCTTCGCCATATTAAAGAAAAGCATGGCACAGGAGTAAAAATTTATCCTTGGAGTCCAAAATTTCCAAATGACATATCTGATGATGTAGTAAGCGATGTTCTTGAGGATATTGCTGCGGAAATATTAGAGCTTCAAAAAACCCAGGCGTTCAATGTTCATAATAATATTCATCTTATTGTGCTGATTTATGAATTGCTCAGATTGTTTGTCGCCCTTAAGGAAAAAGAGCTGATTGATTCAATAAGAAGCTTAGGTCGTGAGGTGCATAGGGACGACCTAAGGCGAAAGCTTTTTCTTCTTCAGGAATTCAGACTTGTAAGAAAGATTGAGTATAGTGATTCAACGTTTTATGCATGTGATGATGATACTTTCCATAGCCTTCGCTTCGTCTTAAAGTCAGGTATGGCTGTTGACCCTTTGCGATTGCGTGTTGAATGTGTTGATTATTATAAAATAACAGCGGCAGAAAGGAACCGAAACAGAGCGATTGATCGTGCGAAACTGGGAGGCCATAAATGATCCTGTATGACTTTCGCAAGCATATGTCAGAAGTGTTATCCTTGTCTGAGCATGATGTAGCTCGACTGATAGTAAGAGCACCATATGCATACAAACGTTATTTTATACCCAAAAAATCTGGTGGCATGAGGCCTATTGCACAGCCCGCTAAAGAAACCAAAGTAATACAAGGTATTCTTATCGAAAGTTTGTTTGCTCAGCTTCCGGTTCACGAATGCGCTGCAGCATATAAACAGGGTTCAAGCATAAAGGACAACGCAGAGCGGCATAGGCAAAATAGTTATATTGCTAAGTTTGATTTTTCAAACTTTTTCGGATCCATAACTGAATTGGATTTGATAAAGCATTTGTCTTACGTGCTATGTGGGAAATTAACAGCGCAAAGCATAAAGGATATCGCGCGAGTCAGTTGCGTTAGAGAGCGATCTACTTCGCGGCTTGCTCTAAGTATTGGAGCTCCAAGCTCGCCAATTTTGTCGAATTCAATAATGTATTATTTTGATCTGGCAATGGAAGGTTGGTGCAGGGATCGAAGTATAGTCTATTCCCGGTATGCCGATGATTTGACGTTCTCAACGAATGATAAGGGTGTAATGTTTGACGTGGAAGCCTTCATTTTGGAGGTGCTTGAAAATATTCCCTATCCAAGACTTAAAATAAATTCGGAAAAAACAGTGTATGCCTCTAAGAAAAGGCAGCGCCGAATTACTGGGCTAATTATAACCAATGATAACAATGTTTCTTTAGGTCGAGATAAGAAGCGATTAATTAGCTCGATGATTCACCATTATGTGCAAAATAAATTAGATGAGGAGTCAATACTCCATCTTCAAGGGTTGATGGGGTTTGCTCAAGATATTGAACCTCTGTTTGTCGCAAAAATGAGGGGGAAATATACAGGGAAAATCATTTCGGACTTGCTTAGGCAAAGAGGAAAAAGAATAAAGTAAAATTATTTGCAATGTTTTGCGGCGCGCCCGTCGCCACCGTTGAGTCACCAATATGCTGGGTTGATATTTATTTAAAATCAACGGATTAATTATGCTCGTAGTTCGGCATTGTGCGACAACAGAATCTGGCCCTCTATAGCATACAAGACATCGATTTTTAGAGCAGGCATATTGACATTATCTTATGGGCGTTATAGTTTTGTTATCATCGCCAATTTGTACGCAAAAAATAGACGGGTTAAATCACACCATGGACGATCTACAAGATTCCGATATTGTTGTTAGACACGCAAATCTGAAGTCAAAGTGCTGGGTAGTGAGACCTGGATCCAGGTATAGATTTATCAACAATTTCCTCGAGATGGGCTGCATTGCAATGGCGCATCTTGATAACTCTACCCCTGACGAAGATGTCTTTGAGGTTCTTCGTGAAGCTAAGGGTGAAGATGTCTTCACAATTTGTGATGCAATAGAGCCAAATCTAACGATCAATGTGCGGGGACAAGTCCTTTCTTTTTTAAAAGAGATGGCTATTGGCGATGTAGTATTTACTTTGTCGGGATCTAATATCTATCCTGGAATAATTAGCGGAGATCCTTACGTTGCTAGTCAAGCGTTTTCTGACTCTGAACGATTCATCGTTAGAAGATCTGTAACGTGGGGCGATCCAATTGAGCGCAGTAAAATTCCCGTAACTTTGGCTAAAAGCTTTCACGCTTACCAAGCAATATTTTCTCTGGGGGATAACTCAAAAGAAATCCATCATTGGTTGAGTGCTTTTTTTGTAAGTGATGGAACATATTATAGTAGTCTTCGCGTCAATCAGGCTGGCGACCTTAGTCATCATTCATTAAAAAACTTGTCAGAAGTTATGGATAGGCTTCAGGTTTTGTCTCTGATGATTGGGGATAAAGAGGGCTTTGATCTTTCAAGTGATCAAGTAACTCTAGAAACTCTTCTCGATGTGATGAAGCGTTTTGATCGAGAAAGTTTGTTAGTCCTTACTTCGCAACAGGTGATGATGTCGCCTGGAGATATATGGTACGGTTTTAAATCAAATTCACTACGCTCAGGTGTTGCTTTTCTTGTTGGGCTGGCGCTGCTTTTTAATCAATCCATTGCTTTCGCAGATGCGGAGCTGGAGAGAATCAAGGAAGATGTAACTCCGGTGATTACGCAAAACCTTCCAGTTGTTAAGGACAATGTGGATCTGGAAGCTGTTAAGCAGGCGCTTTGGGTGAAGCCTGCTGGTCAGAATCGATCCTTCGTAGACCAAGAACCTTCTCCGGAACTGTTCCCTCAAGATGGCACTCCGCGATACTCAAGCAGGTAGGGATTATGTCGACCATGTGGGTATGGATTATCTGTTTTGGGGCATTAATCGCCCTAGCGTTTGCCATATATAATTTTAGAGTCGTCCTGCACGCACGCGTGTACGATTTTTTACGACATCATCAAGCTTATAATAATTTTGTTATAGCCTCTTGCGCGCTTGCAACACTTCTCTGGGGGGCATATACCTTTGACGCACTACAGCAGAAAGATCGGGCTTTGGCAGAGCTTGCGGATATCCAAAAGCGAATTAAAGATACAGAGTCTACATTTTTATCTGTAAAAGTTTCAGTGGTTAAAGCTAGTGATGGGTATTATCTAACCCCTACAGTAACTATTAAAAATAGCAGTAACGAAGCTATCTACTTTAAACTTTGTCCGGACTCTCTATCAGTAAGCAGGATCTCATACAATTTTGAGGGGCAAGCGCGGGCTGATAAAACGATTTTCCCTCTGCTCTATGAGAAAATATCCAACAACCCACAAGTGAAAAATAGCCCTCTTTTCGATTTGAGGATTCCAATTGCATCCGAACGAAATCTAAATTTCTTCGCTGCGGTTAAGGAGCCCGGTGTTTACTATGTGACTTTTTCAGCCTTGTCCTCAAAAGATGCTGCGCAAGGAGCTGATATTCAACAATGCAGCTTCAGTTCGAATATTAATATATCAGGGGCGAATAAAATTAATGGAAAAGACTCTATATGGTTCGCTTCTACATACGTAATCGTTAATGGTCAGTAAAGCACCAGTTTTTCCAGTACATGGCGCTGTTAGTTTAGGTATTAATAATCATGCATCAGCGACTGCTTTCGGCCGGAAGCGGTCGTTTGTGGTTGACGTCTTCCGGCCAAAAGCCTACGTCCGTGAGTAGACATTTACGTACCATTGCTACCGTCAATGTCTCCTAATCTTTTTGCGTTGTGCAGCGATTGATACTGTTCATACCTTTAGAGATGCTGTAATCAGGTGATAACAGTCTTAATGCCCTTGCTGGAAACGTCTGTTGGGAGTCCAGATCCCGCTTCCATGCCCTCAACCCCCTGTAATACACGTATAAGTCGCGAGGAGTATGGATACTGCAATACTCTGCCCGACGGAGGCCTAGCTCACCCTTTTAGAAAGTTTTTACTGGTGTGGGATATATGCTCCTTTTTTTGGAAGGAACTGTAATTTAATTGCTGGCGAGGAATGAAAGTGACAAAGCTATTTGTTGATACGAATATATATCTTGATTTTTATCGAGGTGCGCGTGATAGGTTGTCTTTATTTGAAGAGCTAAAAAAACTAAAAGACAAACTCATAATTTCAGAGCAAGGGTATAGAGAGTTTCAGCGAAATCGAACGGCGCAATTAATTAATCTTGCTAAAGAGATTAAGAAAACCTCATCCATCTCGATCTTCACCACGGCGGTGGTGCGAGACATGGTTGAGCATCAAAAAGCAACGCGTCTACAATCCGAGGTTCACAAGCTTGGAAAAGAGTTGGAGAGGAAGATTAACGCAATGCTTGAACCTAAGCCGGGAGACGATCCTGTGCTTGATGCATACGAAAACCTTACTAAAATTTGCACTTTTATAGAAACGGAAGAGAAGCTTATCACCAAGGCTAAAACGCGGAAGATACTAGGAAATCCGCCAATATCACCTGATAGACACTCGGTTTGCGACGAGCTACTGTGGGAGGAGTTGCTTGAATTCTGTGATGAGGATTTGATAATCGTATCAAACGATAAGACGTTCACAGAAAACAAGAAGATTCTTAGGGATGAATTCGCTAGTGTTAATTGTGGGAAAAGCCTGACAATCGTAAAATCTGTGAGTGATGCGCTTAACATTCTAGGTGCGGTTTCAGATCGTTTAGAATCGGTAGAGGCTGATATGGATTTAAACTCCAGAAAACCCCCATCAAGAATGGCCGACTCCATACTGGAAATTGCGATTAGAAAATCATCCCAAATAATCTCAAAGGTCCAAGGCAATTTTTTCACTTTGACAATGAAAAACGTGACTCTGGGCCAAACACTACCTGACGAGCATCATCTTACTGATGCAATAGATGAACTCATGAAAATGAAACTAATCGTAGATGTTGGTGATGGTGTTTATGAGCTAACCGAACAAGGTCGAGCATATGAGCCGTTCGATGACTGAAATCTGTCAATCATACAGAAGCACCTTTCATGCTGATCAGTCAGCCTGTTCTAGAGTGCTACGATTTTCACGAAGTGAAGTCGCTTTTTTAAATTAGGACTCGTTACAACGATTACAATAAAATTCTAATGATTATTCGCTCCCTCAGATAGAAAACGGGGTGCTCGCTTTTCTTTTACTAGCGGCAGCTATTGGCCGAATGCTGCCGCTCAACGACCTCTGCCTAACCATAGGCGATTCAAAGCTATCGCCGATATGCCCACCAGAGCGATGCCTTGAGCCACTGCTCTACGCAACTCTGATACAGTCGCCCTTGGAAAAATCGTAGACAGGAAGTCATACATGGCAAAGCCAGCTGCACGCATAACTGACCCCACCAGTTGCCCTATGCCTGGGCACGGGCCCAAAGCCATTGCGTCCGGATCTCCCGATGTGTTTTTTGACGGCCTCGCAGCTGCAAGGAAAGGCGACACTTGCACCTGCGGCAGCGCTTTGGACTCGGCAGTGTCTGCGACGGTGTTCATCAATGGCAAGAATGCCGCGCTGGTGGGAACCGTCGGCACACACGGCGACGTAGTTATTGGTGGTTCGGGTACGGTGATCATCGGCGACTCCCATAATCCTGCACCGTTCACGCCTCCACTCCCGCTTTTACTGCAGAAAACCTATGGGCATACTTTCAGCATCGTTGATAGCGAGACTGGTCAACCTCTAGTCGGAAGAAGTTTCACTGCCACTGTAAATGGTCAAAAGATTACAGGTGTTACCGACAGCGCCGGGATAGCAAAGATCAAAACCCCAGCCAAAGATGCCAATATTTCCATTAGCATTGATTTCACTTCTCCAGCTCGGACGCTTAACGAACTAACGGACTGACCCAGAATGGCTGAACAATTTACTACTGAAGCAAAAGCGACTGAAGTCAAACCCGCTGTGCCAGTTGCTCCCACGATTATCACCGTCAATGATAGAGCTGCCACTAGAGAAGCGATCATCAGACTACTCAGCAAAAACAAGTGCGAGTTTGTAGAACGATCATCATGGGGAGCACATAAAGCAAAAGGTGAAATGGTGGATGACTGGGACTACTCGATGATCGCCCTTCACCACGCAGGACGAAGTGTAGGCTGCGGTGCTGGTGCAGGACAAATGCGCGCGATTCAGAGTGAACATCAGGCTAAGTTTGATGATATCGGCTATCACTACGGTATCGATTGTACGGGTAAAGTCTTTGAAGGACGTGACATACGGTTCAAGGGATCAAGCGTACATAACTACAACACGGGTGTGATTGGTATTGTTTTACTGGAAAACCTGACAACCGCCGAAGAGGGTGGCGATATGGTCGCTTTTGCTCGCCAAGCCCTCGAAAGCATCAACGGCAACATGGACCAGAAAATTCCTGCCATACAAATTGATACCCTTCTGACCTTGATTCAGGCCCTGACCAGCGTTTTCAGGGTGACGACGTTAGGTGGGCACCGTGAATTTCCCATGCAAGCCGGCGAAGGAAAAATTTGCCCTGGTAATATCGGCATGGAGCTTGTTAGAAACCTTCGGATTAAAACCAAACTTTTGCGACCGCCTTCATCATGAAAACGCTGCTAATCATATTATCAACCACGATTGTCGCCATGCTTTATATAGGTTTTTACGAAAAGATGGAGGACGCTTATCCGGAAAAAGTATTCTTTATTAAGAAAAGTCCCACATTTCAGATGGAGTTTGAAAATATTTTCGCGTACGAATCCGATGATAAAAAATTGAGTGAGCTAAGCGAGGTGGAGCGAAGTCTGGTTATTGATTATTGCAAGTATCGGCTTGGATTGGATACGACATTAGAAAGTCAAAGCGAGCTTGAAAAGTGCAAACAAAGGTAATCGTAAGTCGTCTCTGTCAACCGAAGATTTCTCTGAAGGGCATCTGGCGACTATTGTCGATTGCGACCAATGGGGCTGTTTTTCCGGAGAAACAATGCTAACCGATCAGCAAGCTCGAATAGCACTCAAAGAGCTAGTAGAGAAGTATCTCAAAGGGAAAGCCCCTGATTATCAGTTCTTAATTGAGTTGATTGACGACGCATCGCAGCCAGTTCCTGTCAGGGGAGTATTAGAGGATATTCGAAAATATGGCAACGCCCGATACACGCAGCAAGAATTAGAAAACATTGACGACTGCGTATACATCTTCGGCTGAAGCGGGTGCATGTCTGCACCCGCGTTGAAACATAGTAATTAATTGGCTTGGTTTGATTGACGTCATTTGAAGGCTGCTATTGGCCGGACGCGGACCTCGACGAATATTTGTTTTAAGCCACTTCAAAGACCATCCAACCTAAGCCTTAACCCACCGCCCCCGACTCCAAGCACTCAACGAATCCACCCCCCACACAAGCACCAACATCGCCAATATCACCGTCCCCGCCTGCGCCTCCTGAAACAAACTCAAGCTCACATACAACATCTGTCCCAACCCCCCAGCCCCGACAAACCCCAGCACACTGGCCATCCGGATATTGTTCTCCCACCGATACAAACAGTACGCCAGCAACTGCGGCGCCAGGTTCGGCAGGGTGCCGTAGCAGAACGCCAAAACCGGATTCCCCCCCTGCAACCGAATCGCATCCGCCGGTTCCGGCGGTGTGTTCTCCAGTGCTTCAGCAAACAACCGCCCCAACACGCCCGTGGTGTGCAGGGCCAACGCAAGTGTCCCGGCATTCGGCCCAAGCCCAGCCGCCAGCACCATCAACGCAGCCCACACCAGTTCGGGAATCGCGCGCAGGGCATTGAGCAGCAGGCGCGCGGCACTCTGAAAAAACCAGCCAAACCGGCCAGCGGCGGGGAGCGCCAAAAACAAGCCCAGTACAGCGGCGAGGAGGGTGCCGAGGGCGGACATTGCGAGGGTTTCCATCGATCCGCGCAAGATGGCGCTTAGGTAGTCAGCGCTCAGGTCGGGGCTGAGGAAACGTGCCACATACAAGCCCATCTGTTTCAGGCTGGTAGCGCTGCCGAGTTCTTCAAGGTCGAGACCCAGGTAGGTAAACGAGGCAATGACGGCCACGACAATGGCAAGAATCAGCACCGAATTGATCAGGCGTTTCATGCCAGCCTCCAGCGCAGCAGGCGGCTGAGTTGGTCGGCGCCGAGGACGAGGAGGAGGAATGTGAGGAGCATGCTGGCGACTTCGCCGCCGGCGAACATGCGGATCGACAGGTCGATCTGTTGGCCGAGGCCGCCGGCGCCGACGAAACCCATGACCACCGAGGCGCGGATGGCGCATTCCCAGCGGTAGACGGTGTAGGAGAGCAGTTCCGCCGCGACGTTGGGCAGTACGCCGTAGGCGAAGCTGGCGAGGCGGCCGCTGCCGGCCTGGAGCAGGGCGTGGGCCGGGCGTTGGTCGGTGGATTCGTAGATTTCGGCGTAGACCTTGCCGAGCATGCCGCTGTAGGTGATGGCGATGGCCAGCACGCCCGCCGCCGGGCCGAGGCCGACGGCGCGCACGAACAGCAGCGCCCAGACGATTTCCGGCACGCTGCGCAGGAAGATCAGCAGCCCGCGCACCGGCCAGCGCAGCAGGCGGCCCAACAGGCTCGGGCGGCCGCTGCGGGAGGCGGCGGTCAGCGACAGGGCGCGGCTGGCGAGCAGGCTGGCCGGCACGGCCAGCAGCAGGGCCAGGGCCATGCCAGCGGTGGCGATGGCCAGGGTTTGCAGGGTGGCTTTGAGCAGTAATTGCAGAAACTCGCGGTCATGGGCCGGCGGCCAGAACATCGACACGAAGCGGCCCATTTCACTCTGGCTGTCGGCGTGAAACAGCACGCCCAGATCCAGTTCGCTGAGCTGAATGCCGGGCCACAGCAAGGCAATCGCCAGCCCGGTCAGCAGCAACCGTGGCAGCGCGGCGGGGTCGCGGGTATCGGCGCTCAGCATCGCGGAATCTGCACAATCAGTGGGGTGACGGCGGGCGCCGGGGATTGCAGTTGTTCGTTGGCGTAGAGGGTGTCGAGCATGTCGCGGCTGACCTGCGCGGACGGGCAGTCGAACAGGATCTGCCCCTCGCGCAGACCGACGATGCGCGGGAAGTGCGACAGCGCCAGTTCCACCGCGTGCAGGCTCGCCACCAGCGTCACGTTGTGCTCGCGAGCATGGCGCGACAGGATCGACAGCGTGTGCCCGGCCAGCACCGGGTCCATCGCCGAGACCGGTTCGTCGGCCAGCAACACCTCCGGCGCCTGATACAGCACGCGGGCAATACCGACCCGCTGCAACTGCCCGCCGGACAGTTGCTGGCATTGGCTGAAGAGTTTGTCGGCCAGATCCAGTCGCGCCAGTGCAGCGCGGGCGCCGGGCACGTCGAGTGGGTGCAGCAGGTTGATCAGGCTTTTGCCCAGGCTCCATTGCCCGAGTTTGCCGGCCAGCACCGCCGTCACCACCCGTTGCCGGGGCGGTAGCGGCGGCGCCTGATGCACCAGGCCGATGCGGGCACGCAGGCGTTGCCGTTGGCGCGCGGACAAATGCCAGGCGCGCTTGCCCAGCACTTCGATGTCGCCGCTGCTGGGCCGAATCGCAGTGGCCAGCAGGTTCAGCAGGCTGGATTTACCGGCGCCGGACGGGCCGATGATCGCCACCTGTTCGCCGGCCTCGATCTGCAAATCGACGCCACGCAGGGCCTCCACGCCATTGGTGTGGTGCAGAAAAGCTTGTTTGAGGCGCAGCGTCATTTCAGCAAGTCGGCGGCGCGGGCGGCTTCCTCGATGCCTTTGTAATTGTCCGGGCTGGTTTCGATAAAGCGGCTGGCGGCTTGCAGGTCGAGGATTTTCTTGTGCTCGGGGTTGGCCGGGTCGAGGTCGAGGAAGGCTTTTTTGATCTTCGCCGCCAGCGCCGGATCGAGGGTGCCGCGCACGGTCCAGTTGTAATCGAAGTAGGCCGGGGTGGTGGCGAAAACCTTGACCTTGTGGGTGTCGACCTTGCCGGCGTCCACCAGTTTCTGCCAGACGCTGGCGTTCAGCACACCGGCGTCGACCTTGCCGGCCTGCACCCAGGCGACGGTGGCGTCGTGGGCGCCGGAGTAGCCGACGCGGCTGAAATAGCTTTCCGGTTTGATGCCGTCCTTGAGCATGAAATAGCGCGGCATCAGGCTGCCGGAGGTGGACGACACGGAGCCGAAGGCGAAGGTCTTGCCCTTGAGGTCGGCGAGGCTTTTCACATTCGGGTCGGCGGTGATGAATTTGCTGGTGAACTGGGCGTCTTGCTCACGCTGCACCAGCGGAATGACCTTTGGATCACTTTTCAACTGCGCCTGGACGAAGGTGAAGCCACCGAGCCAGGCCAGATCGAGACGGTTGGTGGCCAACGCTTCGACCACCGCCGGGTAGTCGGCCACCGGCACAAACTCGACTTTCATGTTCAGTTGCTTCTCCAGATAAGACCCCAGCGGCTCGAACTTGCGCAGCAGCTCGGTCGGGGCTTCATCGGGAATCGCGCTGACCTTCAACACCTCCGCGGCTTGCGCCAGCACGGCGGACAGGGACAGGGCCAGACCAGCGGTCAGTGCCAGGGTTCGCTTGAGCATGGAATTCTCCGTTTCGTGGGCATCAAGGTCGATGCACCCGTCGATGGGCAATCATCGTCGGGTGCAACGTCAGGTTAGACGAAACGGCACGATTGCGAGGGAGTCGGGCCGTGGTTGCTTGTCAGGCGCTGGGCAATCGCGTCACCCATTTCCCGCCACCCGCGCCGTCCTTCAGGGCGCGCAAGGCCTGGGGCAATTCATCGAAGTTGAACATCTGCAGCGCCGGGCCGATCAGGCTGCCGTCGAGCAGAGCTTGCAGCAACTGCTCGCCGTTGCGGCGCAAGGTCTGGCGATCGTGCAGGCTGGCGTGGACGTGGAAGCTGTTCAATGCCACTTCATGCAGCGAAATCGCCGTGGTGAACGCCGGCAGCGGCGCGCTTTCCTGACGATCCTGAATGCACACCAGATGGCCGTTGTAGCCCAGCAGGTCGGCCATTTTCGCCGCGTGAGCGCCGCTGACCGTGTCGAATACGGCATGCAAACGACGTTCGCCGAGGCTGGTTGCGAGTGCGGTTTGCCAGTCCGGTTCGCGGTAATCGAATACGCCGACTGCGCCCAGGGCCTTGAGCTTTGCATGATGCGCGCCGGACGCGGTCGCCCAGACCCGCCATCCGCGTTGTACTGCCAGTTGCACCAGCAGCAGGCCGACCGCGCCGCCGGCGCCGATCACCAGCACATCGGCTGCGCCATTTGCGGGGACTTTTTCCACGGCTTGCCACGCGGTCAAACCGGGGCAGGGCAGTGACGCCGCCGCGGCATCATCGAGCGCGGCGGGCACCGACAGCACGGTGGCGGCGTCGAGCAGGCAGTACTCGGCGAAGCTGCCATCGCTCGCCAGTGATTGGTGATACGCCACGCGACTGCCGGGTTGCAGTGTCACGCCGGCGCCGGCTGCGACCACCACGCCCATGCCGTCGACACCCGGCACACGGCCGGTGCTCCAGGCGGGATGGCCCCACTCGATGATCTTCCAGTCCACCGGGTTCAAGGCGATGGCGCGGTTGGCCACCAGCACTTGGCCGGGGCCGGGTTGCACGAGGGGTTTGCGGGTCAGTGTCAGGCCATCCAGCCCTTGGCCGGACGTCCAGGCCCAGGCAGCGTAATCGGTTTGCATTGTGCGGTTTCCCATGACTGTCAATGGCCGCCAGTATCGGTGGCAACGGGCATGAGAAGAACCGGCCCTGGGTCAAAGGTGTTTTGCGTAAAAGTCAGCAATGCTCGCGCAGCACCTCAATCGACCTGCGCAAACCGCTCCACCAGCCAATCAATGAACACCCGCACCCGATTGCTCAAATGCCGGTTCGGCGGATACAGCACATGAAACGGATAGGCCGGCGGACGCCAGTCCTCGAGGATCGGCACCAGTTCGCCGCGCTCGATGGCGGTCCTGACCGTGTAGCTGAAGGTGTGGATGATCCCCAGCCCGGCGAGGCCGGCCGCCAGGTGCGCGTTGCTCTCGTTGACGCTGATCAGGCCTTTGCCTTCGATCTGATGGCGTTCGCCGTTGCGCTGGAAGTTCGACGGCAGGATGCGCCCGGTGGAGGCCGAGCGGTAGGCGATCAGCTGATGGCTGGCCAGGTCGAGCGGGTGGCTCGGAGTGCCGTGGCGTTGCAGATAATCGGGGGTGGCGCAGGTGGTCCAGGACACTTCGCCGAGGCGCCGTACCGCCAGGGTTTGTTCGGTCAGCGGACCACCGCGAATCACGCAGTCCACCCGCTCACTGATCAGGTCCACCGGGCGGTCGCTGACGCCCAAATCAATTTGGATGTCCGGATAGCGTTCGAAGAACTTCGGCAGTTCGGGGATCACCAGCATCGTCGCGGTCGAGCCGCCGATGTCTACGCGGATCTTGCCGCGCGGCAGGCCCTGGGCCTGGCTGAAGCCTTGGTCGATGTCGTCCAGTTGATGCAGCAGTTGTTGGGTCAATTGGTAATAGGAAGCGCCGTCGGCGGTGACGGTGAGGCGGCGGGTGGTGCGTTGCAGCAGGCGTACGCCGAGGTGGTTTTCCAGTTGGCCGATCAGTTTGCTGACGGTGGTTTTCGGCAGGTTCAGCGAGTCGGCGGCTTTGGTGAATGAACCGCTTTCCACGACGCGGGCGAAGGTGCGGATCGCCATTAACTGATTCATCGGTTCGGGCTCAGTGGATTGGACACGGCTGAGTATTGTGCATGTCTGTGCACAAACAAAACCGATTTTGCGGATTTTTCAATTCAATCGATCGGCCTAAAGTCGCTTCCAACGGCTCACCTACGACCCGTCACCTACCTCGAAACGGTTACTGGAGATTCATCATGAGCAACAGACTTGAAGGCAAAATCGCACTGATCACTGGCGGCACCACCGGCATCGGCCTGGCTTCGGCGCAGGAATTCGTCGCCCAGGGCGCCACCGTATTTATCACTGGCCGTCGTCAGGCCGAGCTAGACAAAGCGGTCGCCGCCATCGGCCCGCGAGCCATCGGCATTCAGGGCGATGTGGCGAAGCTGGAGGATCTGGATCGCATCTACAGCGAGATTTCCGCCAAGGCCGGGCACCTCGACATCCTGTTCGCCAACGCCGGCGGCGGGGACATGCTGCCGCTGGGCTCGATCACCGAAGAGCACTTCGACCGGATTTTCGACGCCAACGTGAAGGGCACGCTGTTCACCGTGCAGAAGGCCTTGCCGCTGCTGCGCGATGGCGCCTCGATTCTGCTGACCTCGTCGACCACGTCGGTGCAGGGCACGGAGAACTTCAGCGTCTACAGCGCGAGTAAAGCGGCGGTGCGCAACTTCGCCCGCTCATGGTTGCTGGACTTGAAACCACGGCGCATCCGCGTCAACGCCATCAGCCCTGGCCCGGTGCGCACGCCAGGTCTGGCAGGGCTGGTGCCGGCGGAACACACCCAGGGGCTGTTCGATCAACTGGCGTCTATCGTGCCGATCGGCCGTCTGGGCGAGCCGAGCGAGATTGCCAAGGCTGCGTTGTTCCTGGCCTCGGATGACAGCAGCTTCGTCAACGGCATCGAGTTGTTCGTTGACGGCGGTACTGCGCAGATCTGATTTAAGTTGCTTGATGCCCCGGCACTTGTTCAGTCGAGTGCCGGGGTTTTTCCGTTTCTTCGTCCGGCGCGTTATCCCAGATCAGGCGCGGGTCGAAGCTCATCGCCGAAAGCATCGTAAAGACCACCACAAGGCCGAAGAACAGAATCCCTACGCGAGGCTCGATATCCCCCAGCGCCTGGAATTTCACCAGCGCCGCCACCAGCGCAACCACCAGCACATCGAGCATCGACCAATAGCCGATCAGCTCGACGAAGCGGTACAGCTTCGAACGCTCCTTGCGTGCCCAATGGCTGTCCCGTTGCACGGTGACCAGCAGCAGGGTCAGCGCAACGAATTTCACCCCCGGCACAGCGATGCTGGCGATGAAGATGATCAGGGCGATGTCCCACGCGCCGTGTTCCCAGAACTCCAGCACGCCGCTCATGATGGTGCTGTCGGCGCCGCTGCCGAGCAGGGTGGTGTTCATCACCGGCAGCAGATTGGCCGGCACGTAAAACGCCAGCGCGGCGAACATGTAGGCCCAGGTGCGGGTCAGCGAATTGGTTTTGCGCCGGTGCAGTGGCGCGTCGCAGCGCGGGCATTGGTGCGGTTCGCCAGTCATGTCGCAGGCCAGCCCGCAACTGTGGCACAGGCAGAGGTTGAGTTCGGTTGCCGTCGGTGGTCGTTTCATAGGATGTCCCACAGTTCGCGCACGTCGCGCCCGGCGATGCGGATTAGCAACAGGCTAAGCACGGCCAGGGCAAACAGGCCGATGCCGGGAATGACGTCGAGCATGCCCGCCAGTTTGAACACCGCGACCATCGCGCCAAGCAAACACACTTCGAGCATGCTCCACGGCCGCAGTGTTTCCAGCCAGCGCATGCACAGCTTGAACCCCGGTGAACGGCGCGAGGCGAGGGCGAAGCTCAAGACCCAGATCAACAGCACCAACTGAAAGGCCGGGGCGATGATGATCGAGATCGCCGCGACCATCGCCATGAAGGTGATCGGCCCCTGACTCAGGGCCAGCACCGAATCCCACAGGGTCGCGCTGTTTTTCAGGCCCTTCATGCTGATGCTCATCACCGGGTAGAAATTGGCGAACAGCCACAGCATCGCCGCGGTGAAACTCAGGGCCAGCCGTTGCTCCACGCTCAGGTTGTTGTAGCGCTGGAGCACGGCGCCGCAACGCACGCAGAGGGTCTTCTGGTGTTTGGCCAGCACGACTTTTTCGTACACGCAGTCGCAATGCTCGCAGATGATCAGTTGATCGGTGCTGGCCATGGGGCGCTCGACGGAAGGAAGGCTTGAACCCCTTCACTATAGAAGCGCTGGGGCATTCGGCAACCGGGGTGCCATTCGTCCAACAACGGGCACTTACCCGCACGCGCTTGTTTCACACGTTCAGGTACCCCTATCCCGCAGCAGAACGGAGAACCCCATGGACATTGATGAAAATGCACCCGGCAACCTGTCACAACAGGCCGTGACGCGCACCACCGACAATGAAACCGGCCATGATCCCCGCAAGGATGAGTCGCCAGTCCCCTTGCCGCCGGACGATGAAGCGCCACTGGAAGAAGACATGAGCGATGTGGCGGCCAACGATTCGGTGGGATCCGAGCATCCGCAGGACGGCAACCGCTCAGGAAGCGCCGACGCCAACCCGCAGAGCACCGCCAAGGATGATGAAGACAGAGAGGCGCGTGGCCTGCCGGCGAGCGATCCTGAGTCGGGCGCCTGACTGCGCGACGGCCCATTAAGGGCGCTTGGCGCAACCGGTCATGTCAGACGACCGGTTGCGTGGCTTCCTCTGACGCGATGGCCGCCCGCACACTGGGCCGCTCGGCGATGCGCGACATGTAACTCGCCAGCGCTGGCCAGTCTTCGATGGCGATACTGAATGTCGGCAACCACTTCAGCACCGTAAACAGATAGGCATCCGCTACGCCGAACACTTGCATCATAAAGGGCTGTGTCGCGAGGATGCGGTTCAGGTAATCCAGGCGCTTGAACAGTTTGTGTTTGAAGAGCGTTTTGGTAGTTTCCGGGATTTCGCTGCTGAACAACGGCGCGCTGCCTCCATGAATTTCCGAACTGATGAAATTCAGGTATTCCTGCAGGCGCGAGCGTTCCCAGGTGCCATTGGCCGGGGCCATCGAATGACCGGGTACGAGGTCGGCGAGGTATTGCAGAATCGCCGGCCCTTCGGTCAGCACTTCACCGTTGTCGAGCATCAGCGCGGCCACGTAGCCCTTCGGATTGATCTGGCGAAAGTCCCGGCCGTCGGCGGTTTGCTTGGTCTGGTTGTTGACGCGGATCAGCTCGAACGGCAGCTCCAGCTCGCGCAGCACAATGTGCGGCGACAGCGAACAGGTCATGGGGGCGAAGTACAGTTTCATGGGATCTCCTTGCAGGTAGAGCCTCAGAATCCGCTATCGCCGCGCCGCTTCGCAAAGGACAAATGCAGTGCTAGCGTATGACAAAATCTCATGGACTCTAAGAGGTCATATGCTCCCCCGACTGCCATCGCTCAATGGATTGCGCGCCTTCGAATGCGCCGCCCGGCATATGAGCTTCACCCGCGCCGCTGAAGAACTGAACGTCACGCAAACTGCGATCAGCCATCAGATCCGTCGCCTCGAGGATGAGCTTGGCGTGCGTCTGTTCATGCGCTTGAAGGACGGTTTGGCATTGACCGAGGAGGGCAATGCTTACTTGCCCGGCATCCGCTCAGCGTTTCTTGAATTGCGCTACTCGACTGAAAAGCTGCTGGAATCGAGCAACAACAGTGTCCTGACCATCAGCACTTTGGTGTCGGTGGCGTCCAAATGGTTGTTGCCGCGTCTGCCGTCATTTCGCGAGGCGCATCCCGAGATTGATGTGCGGATCAGCGCCTCCACCGAGTGGGTGGACTTTCGCAAGGGCGGCATCGATGCGGCGATCCGCTACGGCGACGGGAACTGGCCGGGGCTGCGGGCCGACTGGTTGATGGCCGACGAGATCTTTCCGGTGTGCAGTCCGCGACTGCTGAACGGCGACAAGCCGTTGAATACACCGGTGGACCTGGCCCATCACCCTTTGCTGCAAGTCAGCGGCGTGACCGCCAATGACTGGAACGATTGGCTGCACGCGGCAGGCCAGCCACCGCTGACGGCCAAGGGTCCGCGATTGACCTTCGACCTGGCGATGATGGCGGTGCAGGCGGCGATTGACGGGCAGGGCGTGTGCATCGGTCGCTCGACCTATGTCGATGACGATCTGCGGGCGGGCAGGCTGGTGGCGCCGTTTGATTTGCGCTTGAAATCCGCTTCCGGCTTCTACCTCGTCACGCCCCACGATCAGGCCGAATCGAAAAAGATCGTGGCGTTCAGAGGCTGGCTATCGCAGGTGCTGGCCAAACCCTTTGTATAAGCGTGTATCCATCGCGCCGCCGTACACAAACGGGTAACAAACCCCGTCATCAGGACACATCCCGCATACAGGCCTCGCCCAAAGTAGGTGCCAACACACCACGACTTCCAAGAGGACAACACCATGCGCCGCACACTTCTGATGACCGCTGCCGCCGTACTCGTTTCGCTGACCGGCCTCGCACAGGCGGCTGACACCCAAACCGCCGCCCCGGCAAAAAGCTGGCAGCAGGGCCTGAGCCGTACCGATCTGGTCCGTCAGGATCTGGGTGCTGCGGATCGCGAGGTGATCCAGGCTCGCGTCGATTTCGAACCGGGCGTCACCTCGCCCAACCATGCGCATCCGGGCGTGGAAGTGGCTTACGTGATCAGCGGCACGTTCGAATACCGGCTCGAAGGCCAGGCACCGGTGACGCTCAAGGCGGGTGATTCACTGTTCATCCCGGCGGGTGTGGCGCATATCGCCCGGAACGTCGGCAACGAGAAAGGCTCGGAACTGGCGACTTACATCGTCAAGAAGGGCGAGCCGCTGCTGATTCTCAAGCAGTAAGGTCGCTGAAAAAAAGGCCTGCCGATCTGGCAGGCCTTTTTGCGTCCGCTGTTCAGCGGGTCAGTGGGCGTAAACCGGGTAGTCGGTATAGCCACGCTGATCGCCGCCGAAGAACGTGCTCGGGTCCGGCGTGTTGAGCGCCAGGCCTTCGCGGATTCGCCGAGGCAGATCGGGGTTGGCCAGGAACGGTCGGCCGAACGCGATAATGTCGGCGCGACCGTCGGCCAGGGCCTGTTCCGCCGACTCGGGGTCGTAGCCGCCGGCGATCATCAACACGCCAGCCCAGGCATCACGCAACTGAGCGATGATCGCGTCCCAGCGCGGATCGAAGTTTTCATCCTTGACGGTGCCGACCACGGCGGGCTCGACCAGATGCAGGTAGGCCAGTTTCCAGCGGTTCAACGAACTCACGATGTAGCCGAACGTGGCTTCCGGCGATTCATCACCCATGCCCATGAAGCGGCCCATGGGCGTCAGGCGCACGCCGACCCGGTCGGCACCGACTTCGTCGACCACGGCGGCCACCACTTCCAGTAACAGGCGCGCACGGTTTTCCAGGGGGCCGCCATAACCGTCGGTGCGCTGGTTGCTGTTGCTGTTGATGAACTGGTCCAGCAGATAGCCGTTGCCGGCGTGAATTTCCACGCCATCCATCCCGGCGTTCAGCGCATTGCGGGCGGCGCGGCGGTAGTCGTTGATGATGTCGGCGATTTCCGAAACCTGCAGTGCGCGTGGCACTGGCACGTCGCCCCAGACACCGTTGCCCTCGGCATCGACGATGAAGGTCTTGCCCGGCACCGGCAATGCGCTCGGCGCCACCGGCAGTGCGTTGTCCGGTTGAAAGCTTGGGTGCGATACGCGGCCCACATGCCACAGCTGCATGAAGATCAACCCGCCGGCCTCGTGTACCTGGCTGCTGACTTCGCGCCAGGCTTGCACCTGTTCGTCGTTGTAGATGCCAGGCGTCCACGCATAACCCTGTCCCTGACGGGAAATCTGCGTTGCCTCGGTGATGATCAGCGCGGCGCTCGCCCGCTGGCGGTAGTACTCGGCGTTCATGGATGTCGGGATGTCGCCCGGTTGCCCGGCACGGGAGCGGGTCAACGGCGCCATCGCCACCCGGTGGGGAAGTGTGTAGGGGCCGAGGGCGATGGGACGGAACAGTTGTTGTGTCATGGGGGTTCTCCAGTCTTCGAAAAGGGTCGGCAGGGCGGTGTCGGGACATTTGGCCCGACACCGGATGGCCCTACGTTAAGCGGCTGTCCGGCGCTTGATAATCCACACGCGACGCCACGCTGCATTGCGTGAAATGCAACGTGGCGCGGTTCAGGCAGGCTGTTGCGAGCGGGTCAGGGGCAGGTTCAGCCAGCGCCGTCCGGTGGCATTCGCCACGGCATTGCCGATGGCGGCGGCCATGGGGCCCTGGACGATTTCGGCGGCCCCGAGAAACGGTTGCCCCGGCTGGTCGAGCAGGTGAACGTCGACCTTTTTGGGCACTTGCGAGAAGCGCAGGATCGGGTAGCCGCTCCAGTCGTAGCTGCGGATGCCGCCGGCGTCATAGGCGACCTTTTCATACAGCGTCCAGCTGGTGGACTGCACGATCCCGCCCTCGACCTGGTTGCGCAGGCCATCGGGACTGACGATCTGTCCCACGTCCACTGCGGTGACGACGTGATCGATCTGCACTTCGCCGGTCTGCGGATGCACCCGCAGACGCACGGCAATGGCGCAGTAACCCATGATGTTTTTGTAACGCGCGAAGGCGAAGCCAAGGCCTGCGCCGGGTTCACTGCTTTTTTGCGGCCAGCCGACGGCATCGCGCACCCGTTCCACAACAGCCCGTGCCCGAGGGTCTGTCAGGTGCGCCAGGCGCAGGGCAACCGGATCGACTGCGGCCTTGGCGGCGAGTTCGTCGATACAGGCTTCGATGGCGAAGACGTTGATGTGGGCGCCCAGCGAGCGCATGGCCGAGGTGCGGAACGGCATTTCGGTGACGAAGTTCATGTCGATCCGCGAAGAGGCCACGGTGTACAGCGGCACCGCGTTACGATCGCCATCGCCCTCAGGCTGGGCGATCGGCACCGAGGGTGCCGAAGCGAACGGCCGGGCCAGCAGGCGTGCGGGCAGCAAGCGCCCGGCGTTGACGATGCGTTCGTTGTGCGGCGTGGTCCACAGCTCATAGTTCCAGTCCTGCAGCCGACCTTGCGCATCAAGGTTGGCTTGCACCTCGCTGACCATCGCCGAGCTGTACGGCTCCCAAAGGTTTTCCTGCTCGCGCATCCACTGCACCCGCACCGGCGAGCCCGGTACGCGCATAGCAACCAGCGCTGCGTCAGCCGCGGCATCGTCTGCGCCGTTGTGGCCGTAGCAGCCGGAACCTTCGGTGTGGATGCAGCGCACGCGCTCGGGCGGCAACCGCAGCATTTCGGCGATTCCGGCGCGCAGCGGATACACGCCCTGGGTGTGGGTCCAGACGGTGAGGGTGCCGTCCTTGAACCAGGCCACGGCGCAGGACGGGCCGATCGAACCATGCATCAGGTACTGCTTGGTCACCCGGGCGCGATATTCGTTGTCGGTTTTGCCTTGGGGCGTGCCTTCATGGCTGATCGGATAACGCCGTGAAGGCAGGCGTTTGAGCAAGGTGTGGATGTCGCGCGATTCGGGAATCGCCTGTCCGCCGCTCCAGCGCGCCGAGGCGTATCCATGGCGCATGGCTTTGATCGCTTGCCATTCATCCCGCGCTACCACGGCCAGATAATTGCCGTCGCGAATCACCTGCACCACCCCCGACAGCGTCTTGATCGATTCAATATCGATGGCTTCCAGCGTGCAGCCGGGACGCGGCGGGCGGATGACCCGGGCGTGGAGCATGCCCGGCAGGCGAATGTCCTGCACGAACGCCGCGCCGCCGCTGACTTTGCCCGGGATATCCAGGCGTGGCAGCGAATGGCCGATGAGCTTGAACGACGCCGGCGGCATCGAGGGCGACTCGGATTTTGCATAGTGGTGCAGATCGACATGCTGCACGGCGTCGGCGTAGGACATGCGTTGCCCGGTCGGGCCGAGAATGCTGCCGTCGCGAGTCGTCAGCAGCGCCGGCGCAACGTTCCAGCTGCGCCCGGCCGACTCCAGCAGCATCTCGCGCACTTGCGCCGCCGCGTTGAACAGCGCCGTGCCGCTGTCGAAAATCGTGTGGCTGCCGGCGGTGTAGCCTTCGTTCGGCGTCAGTGCGGTGTCGGCGGTGAGCAGGTTGATCGCGGTCGGATCTACCTCCAGGCGTTCAGCGGCAATTTGCAGCAGCGCGGTTTTGACCCCGGTGCCCAGTTCGACCTTTCCGGTGTAGACGGTGATGCCGTCGGGGCCGACGCGGATCCAGGCATCGAGCCAG
Source organism: Pseudomonas sp. 9.2(2024) (assembly GCF_039695385.1). Lineage (NCBI taxonomy): Bacteria > Pseudomonadati > Pseudomonadota > Gammaproteobacteria > Pseudomonadales > Pseudomonadaceae > Pseudomonas > Pseudomonas sp. 9.2(2024). The sequence goes on from NZ_CP155585.1 coordinate 3,056,204, forward strand.
GGGTTGGTGCGCAGGCTGCCGGGCAGGTCCGGTGCCAGCACCACAGTGCCCAAGGTATCGACTTCGGTGTCGGCCAGGGCGCGGCGTGAGACCGGCACCAAAGCAAACGCTACCAGCAGGGCGCCCCCGCGCAGGAACGCACGGCGACTCTGATCGACCTCATTGATCGTTGTCATTGCGCACTCCCGTTTTGCCGGGCGACAAGGTTGATCGCCTCGATGATGCGCAAGTGCGTGCCGCAGCGGCACAGGTTGACGGACATGTGTTCGCGAATGGTCTGCTCATCGGGATGCGGATTGCTTTCCAGCAATGCCTGCGCACGCATCAACATGCCGGCGATGCAGTAACCGCATTGAGCGGCCTGTTTGTCGATGAACGCTTGCTGCAGGGAGCCGGGGCGTTCGGCGGTTCCCAGACTCTCGACCGTCCGAACCTTTTTGCCTTCAAGGCCGGCGCAGGGTGTCAGGCAGGAAAACACCGGTTGGTCATCGACGATGACGGTGCAGGCACCGCATTGGCCCAGACCACACCCGTACTTGGCGCCGTTCAGGCCCAGGTGATTGCGCAGCGCATAGAGCAGCGGCATGTCGGGTTCCAGCTCGAGAGCCCGGGAAGATCCGTTGACGTTGAGGGTGATCTGAGTCATTTCGTCTCCTGACGTAGCGCTTGGAGGGTGGCAGGAAGGTCGGTCCACGGTTGGTCGGGGCTGGCCTGATGGCGCAGGTAGACGGCCAGGGCGTTGAGTTGAGCGTTGTCGAGACTGGCGGCGAACGAGGGCATCACCGGCCCCGGCTGGCCGGGTTCTGCCGGGATGCCTTCGAGTACGGTTTTCACAAAGTTGCGCGGGCTGGCGGACTGCAGCGCCGAGGTGCGATCCAGTGCCGGGCGGCCGTCGATTTCACGCATCGGCGCGCCTTGGGCATGGCAGCCGGCGCAGGCACTGGCGAACAGCAGCGCGCCAGAGGATCGATCCGCAGGTTCAGCGCTGGCGCTCGGAATTTCGTTGATCGCGGTTTTCGCCGGCAGACTCAGCAGGTATTCGGCAATCGCCTGGGCGTCTTCTGCGGGCAAGCGCGACAGACCGAGACTGACCGGGCGCATCGGGCCCGCCGCCGTGCCGTGTCCGTCCACTACTTCAGCCCGCAGGTAACTCACCAGTTGTTCGCTGCTCCACGGGTTTGCCCGGTGCGCCATGCCCAGCAGTGACGGCGCGTCCCAGCCATCCACGCTGCCGCCGGCCAGGTTTTCGCCGGATTTCTCGGCGCCGATCAGGTTCAACGGCGAATGACAGCCCGCGCAGTGACCGGGACCTTCGACCAGGTAACGTCCGCGATTCCACGTCTGCGATTGCTCCGCCAGCGGCGTCAGCGGTTTTCCATGCAGGAACAGCAGGTTCCAGAACGACACCAGTGGCCGGATGTTCATCGGGAAGTTCATGCGGTTCTGTTGTGGCGGCGAGTCCACCGCGGGGCCGCTCATCAGGTACGCATAGGCGTCGGCGATATCGTCTCCGCTCATGCGCCGGTAATGAACATAAGGGAAGGCCGGGTACAGGAAGTGGCCGTCGCGGGAGATCCCTTCACGCATCGCCCGCTCGAAGGCCGGCAGCGACCAGTGGCCGATGCCAGTCTGTGGATCCGGGGTGATGTTGGTGCTGTAGAGGGTGCCGAACGGCGTCACCAAAGGCAGTCCGCCGGCCAGGTATTGGCCGCCGGGCCGCGTGTGACACACCGCACAGTCGCCCGCCTCGACGACGCGCGCGCCGCGTTGCAGTTGTGCGGAATCGAAGGTTTGCGGGCGCTCGACCGGCGCAATTGCCGGCCGCCACATCAGCGCCAGGGCCGCGATTGCACCTATCGACGCGAGGGCTGCCGCGCTGACCCACAGTGCTCTGGATTTCATGAATTGGCCGTTCATGAGCGTTGGCCCAAGCGGCACGCGGTGGGCGTGAGGGACGGATTCGGCATCTTCGACAACTCCTTGAACGACCGGGGAAGGGCGCCGATGCAAAGCCCTGCGCCTGGTGCCCAAGGGTAGAGAAGGTGCAAACGTCCGAGTATTGCTGGACCGCGCAATAGCACGTTGCGCCAAGTGCAACGCCGAGGGTCGTTGCATTTGGCGCATCACTCAATTGCCCGAGGGATGGATACTCGAACGCCCGCACAGCCCCTAGCCTTGGCGTCACTTTCCCAACTCATTGAGGTGTCATCATGCTTACGGGCAATCCGGCAGCGGCGGCCAAGGCCGAACCATCCGCTTCTCTTTCCGGCCTGATGGTCGCGTTCCTGGCATTCTGCTGCGGCGCGGTCGTGGCCAACCTTTATTACGCTCAGCCGATCGTCGAACTGATCGCGCCGCAGATCGGCCTGTCCAGTGCCAATGCCAGTCTGATCGTTTCACTCACGCAGTTCGGTTATGCACTGGGGCTGCTGTTGCTGGTGCCGCTGGCCGACCTGATGGAAAACCGTCGGCTGGTGGTGGGCTTTACCCTGGCGGCGAGCGTGACCCTGTTGTGCGCTGGTCTGACGCATTCGCCGTCGATGTTCCTTGTCCTGTCTTTGCTGATCGGCCTGACTTCGGTGGCGGTGCAGATCCTGGTGCCGTTGGCCGCGCATCTGGCGCCCGAGGCAACACGTGGCCGGGTGGTAGGCAACATCATGAGTGGCCTGTTGCTGGGCATTCTGCTGTCGCGGCCACTGTCGAGTCTGCTGGTGGAAGTGTTCGGCTGGCGCGGGGTGTTTTTCAGCGCAGCGGCGCTGATGGCTGTCATCGCCCTGATCATGGCAATTGCCTTGCCGCGCCGCGTCCCGAGCCATCAGGCGACGTACGCTGCGCTGATCGGCTCGGTGTTTGCGCTGGCCCGTCGGCACGCGGTTCTGCGTCAGCGTTCGCTGTATCAGGGCTTGCTGTTCGCCAGCTTCAGCCTGTTCTGGACCCTCGCACCGATCGAGTTGATGCGGCACCACGGTTTCAGTCAGGCACAGGTGGCGATATTTGCCCTGGTCGGCGCCGTCGGCGCGGTCGCAGCGCCGATTGCCGGGCGGCTGGCCGATGCCGGGCACGGTCGGCGCGGGACGCTCGTGGCACTGTTGCTGGCGCCGGCCTCGTTGCTGATCGCCGCGCTGCCGGGCAGCAGCTATATCTGGCTGGTGGTTTGCGCGGTGCTGCTGGACTTCGCCGTGCAGCTGAACATGGTGCTGGGCCAGCGCGAGGTGTACGCCATTGATCCGCACAGCCGGGCCCGCCTGAATGCCGTGTACATGACCAGCATCTTCGTCGGCGGTGCTCTGGGATCGCTGGTCGCCAGTCCGCTCTACGAGCATTTCGGCTGGAACCTGTCCGCCGTGACCGTGGCGTTGCTGCCGGCCCTGGCTCTGGCGCTGTTCCTGAGCCGCAAGGCCGATGCCTGAACCTCAGGCACCGCTGAGTCCGATGAAGCACGGTCCTACAAGACGATTGGCGAATGGTGATGCACAATCATCACCGTTTCCTTTCGATCGGGCTCCACTTATGGACAAGTTGCTGGCACTGAAGATGTTCGTTGAAACCGTACGTTGCGGTGGTTACTCCTCGGCGGCGCGCAAACTCGGCATCTCCACCTCTTCGGTGACGCGCCAGGTGGCGGGGCTGGAACACGAGTTGGGCGCGAGCCTGCTCAACCGCACCACACGCAACACCAGCGTGACGGTCGCCGGCCAAACCTATTTCGAGAAAGCGGTGGCCATTCTCGATGCCATCGATGAGGCCGACGCGGTTGTCGCCGACCGGGGCAGCGAGGCGCAGGGACGCCTGCGCATCAGCGTGCCGGTGGAGTTCGGCCGACAGATCATTGCGCCGCAACTGGGAGTATTGCTCGACCGCCATCCGGGGCTTGAAATCAGTGTGTCGTTGAGCGATCAGGTCAGCGATCTGCTGAGCGAGCAGATCGATGTCTCGGTGCGCCTGGGATCGTCGGTGGTCAGTGACGATATCGTCAGCAAACGCGTGGGCGGCTTCCAGCGCTGGGTGGTGGCGAGTCCGGATTACCTGAGCGGTCACGCTGTGCCGGCGCATCCACGTGACTTGCTTGAGCATCAATGCCTGCGCTTCGACTACGGTGGTTCGCACCAGCACTGGACGTTCCAGGGCGACGAGGAAACCATCCAGCTCAATGTCCATGGCCGCCTGCAAAGCAACAACGCCGATATCCTGCGCGAAGCGGCGGTGGCGGGGCGCGGGGTGGCCCTGCTGGCGGACTGGCTGGTGCGCGCCGATGTCGAGGCCGGTCGTTTGACGCGGCTGCTGGAGGGGTATGAAGTCAATCCCGGTAATGCGAGCTGCTGCATCAATGCGTTGTATCTGCCCAATCACCGGGGCTCCAGTCGTATCAATGTGTTCATCGACTTTCTGGAAGACATTCTGGCGCGTCCCTGCGCTCAGAAGACCTAGAAGGTGTACTTGGCCGTCAGCATCATGTTGCGCGGCGTGCCATAACTGTCGCCGCCGTAGCTGACGGAGTTGGCGATGGTGGAGTAGTACTTGCGGTCGAAGATGTTGTTGGCGTTGAGTTGCAGGTCGAGGTTGTCATTGACCCGGTAGCCGGCCATCAGGTCGGTCACGGCGTACGCGCCTTGCTTGAGGCGGTAGTTGCCGCCATCGAGCAGTTCGATGTCGTTGTACATGCGGCTCTGCCAAGAGATGTTGCCGCCCACACGCAGTTTTTCCAGCGGTCCCTGGAAGTTATAGCGGGTGGTGAGCTTGAACAGGTGCTCCGGGGTGTCGGTGTCGAACTGCTTGTTGACGTTCTGCGGGTTCGCCTCGTCTTTGATGGTGTGCGTGCGGGCGTAGGTGTAGCCGCCGCCGATCTGCCAGTTGTCGGTGAGCGCGCCTTGCAGCTCGAGGTCGATACCCTGGCTGCGGATCTCGCCGGAGGCGTCATAGCAGGAAGACTGCGGGCAGTTCGGCACGAACACCTGCACCGCGCGGTTTTCCTGATCGACACGGAACACGGCGAGGCTGGCGTTCAGCGCGCCGCCCAGGTATTCGCCCTTGATGCCGACCTCGTAGTTCTTGCCCACGATCGGCTTGACCGGGTTACCGGAGGTGCCCTTGTTGCTCTGCGGGGTGAAGATGTCGCTGTAGCTGGCGTACACCGAATGATGGTCGTCCAGCTCGTAGATCAGGCCGGCATAGCGGGTGACGTTGCGGGTGACTTTGTAATCGCCGTCGCCATCGCGGTTGTCGTAGTCGTACCAGTCCAGACGCCCGCCGAGGATCAGCTTCAGCGGGTCGGCCAGGCTCAGGCGGGTGGTCAGGTACACGCCGTCCTGAGTGGTGACTTCACGTGTGTTGTTGGTGTGGACGAAGTCCGGCTTGCCGGCGTTGATCGGCCAGTTGGTGTCGTACGGCGAGTAGTTGTGGGTGGTCAGGTCGTAGATGCGTTTGCTGGCGCCGACCACCAGTTCATGGCTGCGTCCGAAGGCTTCGAACGGGCCGCTGAAGAAGGCGTCGAGACCTGCCTGGTTTTCATCGGCCTTGGACTGGTAAACCGTGCGGGCCAGGGTGTCGTTGACCCAGCGCGACTGGTACGAGCCGGAGAACAGCGCGTTCTGCTCGGAATAGTTGGCGTTGACCTGCAGCTTCCAGTCGTTGGCCAGTTGCTGACGGATCTCGGCGAAGACCGTGTTGATCTCCTGATCCTTGTCTTCCCAGGAGGTGCCGGGGTTATACGAGCGCGGCAGGTCGAGGTGATGGCCGTCGAGGCCGATCATTGATGAACCCCAAAAGTAGTTGGTCCTGTCCTTTTGGTGCGAGAAACCGAGGGTCAGGGTGGTGTCGTCGCTCAGATCGGCTTCGGTGACGGCGTAGAACAGGTTGTGTTGCTCGTCGACGTCATCGATGAAGCTGTTGGCGTCGTGGTAGGACGTGACCACCCGGCCGCGCAGGGTGCCGCTGTCGTTGAGCGGGCTGGAAGCATCGAGCTCGCCGCGATAGTTGTCCCAGGTTCCGGCGGCGCCGGTCAGGGTGACGCGCTGCTCGGCCAATGGCCGTTTGCGCACCAGGTTGATCGCCGCCGAAGGGTTGCCGGCACCGGTGACCAGACCGGTCGCACCGCGGACCACCTCGACCCGATCGAACATCGCCAGATTCGGCTGGGAGCCGACGTTCACGCCGTTGTAGCCGCTTGGAATGCCGTCGTACATCAGGTTGTCGATGTTGAAACCCCGGGCTTTATAGGCCTGTCGGCCTGGGCCGTTGGAGTAGTCGAGGAACAGCCCAGGCGTGGCGTTGACCACGTCGTTGATGCTGGTCATCGCCTGATCGTCCATGCGCTGACGCGTGATGACGGTCACGGCTTGCGGTGTTTCGCGCAGGGTCAACGGCAGTTTGGTGGCGGTGGCCATGGTGCCGGTGGTGTACGACTCCGAGCCTTCGGTGGTACTGCCCAGTTGGGTGGATGTGATTGCAGTCGCGCCGAGTTCGAGGGTGGCGGGTGGGGCAGCGTCTTGCACCTCGCGGGTTTCATCGGCCAGCGCCGTGGCCATGACGGCCATGCAGATGGCCATGGACAGGAGGTTGCGTGACGGGGTGAAACGACTCTGCGAGATGGGACGCGACATTGAGGCTTCCTGATTTTAAATAGCAAACAAAGAGCAGTTGAGAATCATTGCCAATAATTGTGTCAGGGTTTTTTACCGCAACAAAGCGCTTCGTGAAAAAAATGTGAAATTGCGCAACGGGAGAGGGCGGTGGGCTTGAGTCATTACCGAACCGCTCAAGTACGGACGTTGCAGCACAGCCAACCGAAAAGCCGTTTGTCAGCTTCCTATGCAATCCAGCAGGTTGGCGTCTACTTTTGTGGCCGGGTCAGCCAAATGACAGGCGAAATTCTGAAGTCATTGAAGCGAATTCGAACTGGCCCCGTGACGTTGATTTCAGGATGGATCTTGAATGAGGCGCGGAGCGTCGCTCCGGCGATGCGTAACGGAAACCCGCGCCTTTGAACTCGTTAAGGAGAACGCAGATGGCAATCAGCCGAGTCACCGAAACAACCGATAAAACAGCGCTGGTGCAAGCCGAGGTGTACCGCTGGTACAACCTCTTTTTCCCGTGGTCGCGCGGCGTGGCTTCCCAGTCGGAAGAGGCGATCAAGCCTTTGTACGATGCCCTGGCGAATGATTTCCGGGTGGTGCTCACGGATGGTCAGATCATGGACCGGGAGAACTACTGGGAACGCCTTTGGGGGCTGCACGGCAAACGTGCCGGAAGCCCTGAATCACACATCATCAATCTCTCGATCACGCCACTTCCCGGTGACTGCTTCCTGACGGTTTTCGACCTGGTCAAGAACGGGATTACCAAGAAGAAAGTCGACTCGGCGCTGATGCGCCTCGACCCGGATTCGCCATCGGGAATCTCGTGGATTTACGTCCACGAAAGCGAGCACGAGACGTCGTTTGCGTAAATCGTTGAATGACCGTTTCGCTCCTCTGGTTGTTTGAACCGGAGGAGCGGCATCGCTCCAACCCTGTAAAAAGAACCGCCCGAAGCCGTGCATCGGGCGGTTTTTCGGATCAAACAGGGCTGATTCAGATCAGCCGCAGGGTGACGTCGATGTTGCCACGAGTGGCCTTTGAGTAAGGGCAGGTCTGATGCGCAGCGTCCACCAGCGCCTGAGCGACCGAAGGCTCCAGCCCCGGCAGGCTGACACTCAAGCGCGCCTGAAGAAAGAATGCATCGCCGGCCTTGCCCAGATCGATTTCGGTTTCGACCGCCACCTCCGCCGGAAGCCTGATCTTCTGTGCCGCGGCTGCCTTGCCCATGGCGCCGATGAAGCAGGCCGACCAACCGGCTGCCAACAGTTGTTCCGGATTGGTGCCGCTACCATTTGAACCGGGTGGCGAGAGCTTGATGTCCAGGTTGCCGTCCGAACTGCGCGATGCGCCATCGCGCCCGCCGGTGGTGCGGGTCTTGCCGGTGTACAGCACGGTGTCGAGTTGATTGATCATGGAAATACCTGCCTGAGTGATGGGGGATGTCGGACAGCGGAGGTTCCGATGGCTCACACTTTTGCATTGGCATGTACCCGAGATGTGTCGTGCAGCGGAGTTTTTGTATCGCTCTGTAGCCTGTATCGGCGTGGGAGGGATCAAGGGCGCAACTAATCGAAACTTCGCCGTCCGCCAGGCTGTCCAGACCTTTACATCTCCCGAGCGTGTCGTGGATGTCGGCGCACCGGGATGTCATACGCAATGAAAAGATGAGGTCGGACATGACGGTGACAGTGGGTGATTTTCTGGTCGAGCGCCTGAGCCAATGGGGTGTGACACGAATTTTTGGTTATCCCGGCGACGGTATCAACGGCGTCTTCGGTGCGTTGAGCCGGGCAGGTGGCAAGATCGAGTTCGTCCAGGCGCGTCACGAGGAAATGGCGGCGTTCATGGCGTCCGCCCATGCCAAATTCACTGGTGAACTGGGTGTGTGCATCGCGACATCCGGCCCCGGCGCCTCGCACCTGATCACCGGACTTTACGACGCTCGGCTGGACCACATGCCGGTGCTGGCGATTGTCGGGCAGCAGGCGCGCACGGCACTGGGCAGCCATTATCAGCAGGAGCTGGATCTGGTCTCGATGTTCAAGGACGTGGCCGGAGCATTCGTGCAGCAGGCTTCGGCACCTTCGCAGGTCCGGCACCTACTGGATCGCGCGGTACGCACGGCGGTCGGCGAACGCCGGGTGACGGCGCTGATATTGCCGAACGACTTGCAGGACATCGAGTACAAGGCCCCCGCGCGGGCCCATGGCTCCGCGCATTCCGGGATCGGTTACAGCAAGCCGAAGGTGCTGCCTTACGACGCGGATCTGCAACGTGCCGCCGACGTGCTGAATGCAGGGGAGAAGGTGGCGATTCTGGTGGGTGCCGGAGCGCTGCAAGCCAGCGAGCAAGTGTTTGCGATTGCCGAGAAACTGGGCGCCGGAGTGGCAAAGGCGCTGCTCGGTAAAGCGGTGTTGCCGGACGAGTTGCCCTGGGTCACGGGCTGCATCGGTCTGCTCGGTACAGAACCGAGCTACAAACTGATGACGGAGTGCGACACCCTGCTGATGATCGGATCGGGGTTTCCCTATGCCGAATTCCTGCCGAAGGAGGGGCAGGCGCGCGGGGTCCAGATCGATTTGCAGCCCGACATGCTAAGTCTGCGCTACCCGATGGAAGTCAATCTGGTTGGCGATGCAGCCGAGACCCTCGCGGCACTGGCACCGTTGCTCGAACACAAGCCGCTGCGCAAGTGGCGTAAAAAGATCGAAGGCTGGCGGGCGAGCTGGGATAAAACCCTTGAGAAGCGCGCCATGGCCAAGGCCGATCCGGTTAACCCACAACGGGTGGTGTACGAGTTGTCCCCGCGGTTACCCGAGCAGGCCATCATCACCAGCGACTCCGGTTCTTGCGCCAACTGGTTCGCCCGTGACCTGAAAATCCGCAAGGGCATGAAGTGCTCGCTTTCCGGTGGCCTGGCCTCGATGGGAGCCGCCGTGCCCTACGCGATCGCGGCGAAGTTCGCTTTCCCGCAACGGCCGGTGATCGCCTTGGTCGGCGATGGCGCCATGCAGATGAACAACATGGCCGAACTGATAACGGTCGCCAAATACTGGCGGCAGTGGGACAGCCCGAAGTGGATCTGCGCCGTGTTCAACAACGAGGATTTGAATCAGGTCACCTGGGAGCAGCGCGTGATGGAGGGCGACCCGAAATTCACAGCGTCGCAAAGTATTCCGGATGTGCCTTACCACTTGTTCGCCATCTCCATCGGTCTCAAAGGCATTTTTGTCGATCGGGAAGAAGACGTCGCCGCTGCCTGGGAAAAGGCGTTCGCCTCGGAGGTGCCGGTCGTCATCGAATTCAAGACCGACCCGAACGTGCCGCCGCTGCCTCCGCATATCAAGCTGGAACAGGCGAAGAAATTCGCCACTACCCTGCTCAAGGGCGACCCGGACGAAGCGGGTGTCATCGTGCAAACGGCTAAACAGGTATTGGGGGCGGTATTGCCCGGTAAGCCCAAATAAGCTTCAGCGTGGCGAGGATCGTCTCTGTCGTACTGCCCTTGGCTTCGAACCCGACCGCGTCCATTTCGTCTTAACGCATCTGCAGGATGATCGGACTGCTGCTGGCCGGATCGGTGTGCTCACGCAGTTTGCCAACCGTGTTCGCATCCACAGCGTTGCCGTGATTGCCCCAGGTGCTGCGCATAAAAGTCAGCACCTCGGCGATCTGCTGATCCGACAGCTGCTCACGGAAGGCCGGCATGCGATAGGCATCCGGTACGCCGGCCGCCACCACTCGTTGCGAACCATTCAGAGTGATGTTGATTGCCGAGGCACTTTCCTTGGCCAATGCCGAGGTGGCGCCCGCCAGCGGCGGCATCCATTGCGATTGACCCTTGCCGTCCAGACCGTGGCACGACGCACAGCGCGTCACGTAGGTCTGCGCACCGGGCGAGTCCAGACGTTGCGCTGCCGAAACCGCTTGATACTGCCAAGGTGCACCATCGCGTTCGCGATCACCGGGAAGCGACTTCAGGTAGTGGGCAATGGCCGTCAGATCGTCATCGCTCATGAACTGCGTGGAGTTGTTGAACGCCTCGGTCATCGAGCCGTAGACCACCGCGTGCTGGTTGCGACCGGTCTTGAGGAACTGCACGATCTCTTGCTCGCTCCAGCGGCCCAGTCCGGTGTTGTGATCATCACGCAGGCTCGGGGCGTACCAGCCATCGAGCAGGGCGCCGGCGAGGTATGGCTTGCCGGACTCATCCAGTGCCTTCTCGTTGAACGCCAGGCTGCGCGGCGTGTGGCAACTGCCGCAGTGCCCGGCGCCCTGCACGAGATAAGCACCGCGGTTCCATCGTTCATCCTGCGTCGGTTTGGTCACATAAGGTTCGGCGTCAACAAATACACCGTTCCACAGCGCAATCGGCCAACGCAGGTTCAGCGGAAACGGAATCGCACTGGGGATGTTCGCCTGTTTGACCGGCGCTACGCCTTTCATGAAAAACGCATACAGCGCTCGTACGTCTTCATCACTGAGCTTGGCGTAGGACGGGTAGGGCATCGCCGGGTACAGACGGCGACTGTCGGGGGCCACGCCGTGGCGAACGGCACGGTCGAAGTCCGCCAAGCTGTAGTGGCCGATGCCGGTTTCCGTGTCCGGGGTGATATTGGTCGCATGGATCGCGCCCAGCGGCGTGGCCATTTCCAGCCCACCGGCGAATGGCGCGCCGCCCGGCACGCTGTGACAGGCTACGCAATCGCTGAGCCTGGCGACGTATTCGCCACGGGCGACCAAAGCCGGGTCGATGTCGGCCACGGCGATCTGATGGTTCTCCAGGCGCGAGACTGGCTCGCGGGTGACGTACCAGGCCAGAAGGCCTGCCGCGAGCAGGCACGGCACCGCCAGCCAGCCAGCGGTTCTTGCGAATCGGCTGTTATTCATGAACGCTCCGGCGCTGATCAAGTGAAAGTATGTCGGCTCATGGGCAGGCTGCGCACCCGCTGACCGGTCAGCGCTGCCACCGCATTGGCGACAGCAGGCGCGACGGCAGGCAACGGCGGCTCACCGATGCCACCCATTTTTTCCCCGCTCTCGACCACGCGCACATGGACCCGTGCCATCCGCGCAGGCGGCAGGATCGGATACAAGTCGTAGTTGCGCGCCCGGGGTTTGCCATCAATCCACACGGCTTCTTCCACCAGCGTCTGCGACAGTCCCAGCGCCACGGCGCCATTGACCTGAGCCTCGACAATCGCCGGGTTGACGATGCTGCCCGGGTCAATCGCTTGCCAGATGTCATGCACCTTGACCTGGCCGTTCTCGATGGACACCTCGGCGATCACTGCCGTCTCCGTACCGAACGGCGAAGCCATGGCCACCCCTCGCGCACGTCGGCTGCCGTCCTCGGCAGTAAACGGGCCGCGCTTCCAGCCGCCCGACAGTTCACCCACCGCTTGCAGCAAGGTGGTCAACCGTTGGTTGTCGCGCAGCAAATGCAGGCGCAGGTCGAACGGGTCCTTGCCGCCCTTGTCGGCCAGTTCATCGAGGAACGACTCGTAGAAGAAGTCGTTGAGCGAATTACCCACCGAACGCCAGTAGCCGAGCATCGCCGGGCCTTTGACGTAGATCTGTGCGATGCGTTTGTTGGGGATCGCGTAGGACTTGCCCGACAAGCCTTCAAGCGCGGTCGGATCGAGCTTTTCACCTTGCTTGCCGGCGAGGGCTTCGGTCGGCCCTTCGGTGGCACTGACCGCTTCGATTGCCAGCGGCCAGCCTTCGTTGTCCAGCGCGGCGCGGAAATTCACCGCCGCCACCGGTCGAAGCACGTCACGCAGGAACTCTTCTTCGCGACTCCAGATCAGTTTGACCGGGCGCCCAACCGCTTTGGCCAGCGCGATGGCCTGAGGGTAGGGACTGGCCGAGTCGTAGAGGAAATGCCGACCGAAGAACCCGCCCAGCAGCGGCGAATGCAAGGTGATGCGTGACGGATCGAGCCCGGTGCGTTTGGCGATATCGGTGCGGAACATGTCCGGCGCCTGATTCGGCAGCCAGACTTCCAGCGAACCGTCCGGATTGAATCGGGCCAATGCCGACGGAGGCTCCAGTTGGCCGTGGTTCAAATACTGGTTGTGGTAAGTGGCATCGATCAGGGTTTTGCTTCCCTTGAGCATCGCAGCCACGTCGCCTTCGTTTTCATCATCTTTGGCCGGGCCCTTGTCTTCGGCGAGGCGCTTGAACCAGGCATCGCTGGAAAAGTCGGCGGGCATCGGCCGTACTTTGCTGTCGGCCGTCGGCTCTTGCCAGTCCACCTGGATCGCCTCGACGGCACGTTTGGCGTGCCACCAGCGCTCGGCAACCACCGCCACGGCACCCGGCAGACGGTGCACGGAATGCACGCCTTTCATCGCCTTGACCTGGTCTTCGTTGCGCAAGTTGCCCACGGTCATCCCCAGGCGCGGGGCATGTTGAACGGCGGCATGCAGCATGTCGTCGACTTTCAGATCGATGCTGTACGGCGCCTTGCCCGTGGATTTGTCGTAAGCGTCGAGACGCTTCACCGGTTTGCCGATCCAGCGGAACTGATTCGGATCGCGCAGCTTCACCGAGGCCGGATCGGGTACCGGCAGATCCATCGCGCGCTCGGCCAGTTCACCGTAGGCCAGCGAGCGGCCCGACTTGGCGTGCACGACTTTGCCAGGCTCGGTGGTCAATTCACTTACCGGCACGCCCAGTTGCTGCGCGCCGGCCTGCAACAGCATGGCGCGGGCAAGGGCGCCGAGGCGACGCATGACCGGGTAACTCATGCGCACCGACATACTGCCGCCGGTGATGCGCATGCCGTTCTCCATGACTACGTAGGCCTCGCCGGGCGGGGCGGCTTCGACCAGGAAGGTCGCCGGATCGGCATCCAGTTCTTCACCGACGATCTGCGCCATGGCGGTGAACGTCCCTTGTCCGCCTTCCATGAACGGGCAGAGCAGACGCACGCGGTTGTCCGGACGGATCTCGAGAAACGCCGGGACCTGCGTGCCACGCTCGGCCGTCGTCGCCGCTGCAGCTTGCACGCGTGTCGAACCGAGTGGGAGACCGAAGCCGAGCACCAGCGCGCCGACGGCGGTACCGGTCAGGAAGCGTCTGCGCGACACATTGATCGGTTCGTGCAGATCCAGTAGTGAAGCGTGTTGTGAAGGGTCGATACGAACGTTCATCACGCGTCCCCCTTGCCGGCAAGTTCATGCACGGCGGCATGAATGGCGTTGTAAGTACCGCAGCGGCACAGATTGACCATCGCCGCCTCGATCTGCGCATCACTCGGTTTGGGGTTCTGCTTGAGCAGCGCGGTGGCAGCCATCACCTGCCCGGACTGGCAGTAGCCGCACTGGGCGACCTGCAGATCGACCCAGGTCGAGACGACTCGTTTGCCCACGTCGTCGGTTTCGATGGCTTCAATGGTGGTGACCTCGCGACCAACCACACCCGCCACCGGCGTGACGCACGAGCGCACGACGTTGCCGTCCACCAGCACCGAGCAGGCGCCGCATTGCGCCAGTCCGCAGCCGTACTTGGTGCCGGTCATGCCCAGATCATCGCGGATCACCCACAGCAGGGGCGTATCGGCGTCGGCATCGACCTGATAGGTCTTCTGGTTGATTCGCAGTTCCATGGTTCACCCGCTTGATCATCGGTTGACGTGCATTGTTATGAGCGGTGACACGCGGCGAGGCGCATCACCGGTTTTCGTTCAATTCGCGACTGTGCCGAGCGCTTCTGCCTCGAAGGGCTGCCCGCGCAAAAGGGCCATGTCACGACTCGGCGCGGTGCCGAACAGACGGCCGTATTCGCGGCTGAACTGCGAAGGGCTTTCATAGCCGACCGCAAACGCTGCCCGCGACACATCGAGGCGCTCGATCAGCATCAGTCGGCGCGCTTCGTTGAGCCGCAGCCATTTCTGGTACTGCAGCGGACTCATGCCGGTGAGCTGGCGGAAATGATGGTGAAAGGTCGGCGCGCTCATCTGCACCCGCGCGGCCAGATCATCGATGCGCAGGGCATCGGTGTAGTTGACCTTGAGCCAGTCGATGGCCTTGGCGATGCGATAACCCTGACCGTCGACGGCAGTGATCTGCCGCAGTCGCGGGCCTTGGTCGGTGTGGAGCAGCCGATAGTGGATTTCTCGCAGAATCAGCGGCGCCAGGACCGGGATCGCCTCGGGTTCATCGAGCAATGCCAGCAGGCGATCGAGCGCGTCCTCCAACGCTGACGACAGGCTGCCAATCGCAGCGCCCGTACCCGTTGATGGCTGGCGTTTCGCGGGCAAGCCGCTCTTGGTAATGACCTCGGCAAGCATGCTGACATCCAGTTTCAGCACAAGGCCGACACAGGGCCATTCGGGAGTGGCGAGCATTACTTCGGAGTTGGCGGGCAGGTCCAGCGACGTGACCAGAAACCGCGACGGGTCATAGCTGTAGCCCTCACCGCCGACCCACAAGCGCTTTTCGCCGCGACCCACGAGAATCAGGCTGGGTTCGATCATGCACACAACGGGGGGCGCCGGCTGGTCGCGACGAAACAGCGACAGCCCGGGTATCGAAGTGGCGAAGTCACCCGGTGCGTTCACACGCGGGTCGATGTGCCGTGCCAAAGGTGATTCCTGGGGCTGAGGGGTCGGGATCATGTGGGCTCGCTCCTTTGACCGAACTCTAATGCGCGCGCGCGACGTTTCCTATCCATCACCCTGCATCGCCAGAGGATCAGGCAAGCATTCAAGAGGAATGCACTAGGGAAGCACCGGACTGACCGGGAGAATGTGTCTATCTGTTACAGGGGCGGTGCTCGGATGGGCGACAAACCGCTTGTCCCTGCGCATCACCCCCCTACGTTTTTTCGCACCACAGGTAGTTTTCATGACGTTACCTTCTACAAAACCTTCTAAAAGAACGGGCGGCTGGAGCGCCGTGCTGGCGATGTCGCTGGCCGCATTCGCTCTGGTCGCTTCCGAGTTCATGCCCGTCAGCCTGCTGACGCCGATTGCGGCGGACCTGCACATCACCGAAGGTCAGGCCGGGCAGGGGATTTCCGTGTCCGGTGCCTTTGCCTTGATCACCAGTCTGTTGATTGCCTCGGTCGCCGCTCGCATCGAACGCAAGCAGCTTCTGCTGGGCCTGACCTTGCTGATGATCGTCTCCGGAACGGTCGTCGCACTCGCCCCGGGCTACCCGTCCTTCATGTTCGGACGTGCGTTGATCGGGATTGCGATTGGTGGTTTCTGGTCGCTGTCGGCGGCGACTGCCATGCGCCTGGTGAAGCCTGAACAGGTTTCCCGTGCGCTGGCCATCGTCAATGGCGGCAACGCCTTGGCCACGGTTATCGCCGCTCCGGCGGGGAGCTTTCTGGGCTCGTTGATCGGCTGGCGCGGCGCATTCTTCTGTGTGGTTCCGGTCGCGGTGCTTGCCGCCGTGTGGCTGCTGATCAGCCTGCCGTCCTTCAAGGCCGAGCGCCAGGTCGGTAGCGGCAACGTTCTTCGGTTGATGAAGCAATTGCCAGTGGCCTTGGGCATGGTCGCCGTCAGCGTCTTTTTCATGGGCCAGTTCATGCTGTTCACTTACCTGCGGCCGTTTCTCGAAGGGGTCACCGGTGTCAGTGTTTCAACATTGTCTTTGATGCTGCTGGGTCTGGGGCTGGCAGGCTTTATCGGCACCTTTCTGATCGAACGGTTTATGGGTCGCGGCCTCTACCGCACGCTGACCGCCATTCCGCTGATCATGGCGGTGATCGCGCTGGCGTTGGTCAGCTTCGGCAAATCGCCGGTGCTGACCGCCGTGCTGCTCGGACTCTGGGGGCTGGTTGCCACGGCCGCACCGGTCGGCTGGTGGACATGGCTGGCGCAAACGCTCCCGGATGATGCTGAAGCGGGAGGCGGCTTGCTGGTGGCCATCGTCCAACTGGCGATCGCCGGCGGCGCAATCATTGGCGGTCTGGCCTTTGATTTGAGCGGCTACAAAGCCACCTTCGAGCTTAGCGCCGCTGTCCTGGTCGCCGCGTCTGTGCTGGCCTGGCTGGCCGGACGCAATGCCACGCAAATTCATCTTGTCGAGTCGAGCGCGACAGCCTGACGAGATCACCTGCAACCTTCCTCATGGCTCAAGCATCAAACTGCGCCAAACGATAACGGGTGGTTGAACCTGCACATCATCCGGTTGAAGCGCTTGCTGCTCCTCTGGCGAAATCACCTCGGCTGATGACCGCTCAAGCAGTAAAACCTGTGCAGTTTCTGTGGTCGACTCATGAGTAGGCGGCGTGGTCATTTGAGCGCAACAACGACCTTGCCCTTGGCGCGTCCCCGCTCGACGTACTTCAATGCCTCGGCCGTTGATTCAAAGGGGAAGGAGCGATCAACCACGGGTTTGATGATCCCGTCCTCCACGAGCGCGGTGATGTGTTGCAGTTGAGCGCCATTGGCCCGCATGAACACGAACGCGTAGCTGACATCCTGCTTGCGCGCTTTGCGACGAATGCCAAGGCTCAGCAGGCGCATGACTTGCTGCAATGGCCAGGACAATCCTTGCTCCCTCGCGAACTGCACAGTGGGTGGGCCCGAGATGGAAATGAGTTGACCGCCGGGCTTCAGGACCTTGAGTGACTTCTCCAGCACGTCGGCGCCAAGGCTGTTCAGCACCACGTCGTAGTCACGCAGCACATTTTCGAAGTTCTGCTGTTTATAGTCGATCACCAGATCGGCCCCCAGCGCCTTGACCCATTCGACATTGGCGGTGCTGGTGGTTGTGGCGACAAACGCACCGAGGTGTTTGGCAAGCTGAATCGCAACTGTGCCGACGCCGCCGGAACCCGCGTGAATCAGCACTTTCTGGCCCTTTTGCAGCCGGGCGGTTTCAACCAGTACTTGCCAGGCGGTCAGTGCAACCAAGGGCAGGGATGCGGCTTGTGCCATGTCGGTATTGGCGGGTTTCAGGGCGACCGCGTTTTCGTTCACGGCGATCAATTGGGCGAACGTCCCGATCCGCGCTTCGGGCGGGCGAGCGTATACCTCGTCTCCCGGTTTGAAGCGTGTCACCTGCGGGCCGACTTCAACCACGACACCCGCCAGGTCATTGCCCAATATCAACGGAAAGGCGTAGGGCAGAATCAGCTTGAACTCACCTTTGCTGATCTTCGAATCCAGCACGTTGACACTGCTCGCATGGACCTCGATCAAGACGTCGTGGGCACCGACTGCGGGGGCGGGCGCTTCGCCAATGCGTCCGGGGTTCTTGCCATAGCCATCAATCAGAAATGCTTTCATCGTGGTGCGGCTCTTGCTGGTTGTACGGAGGGTAGTCGGTGGGTTGCCGTGTTGCTGCGTGACGTGATCAAGCATCGAGAAACGCCTGCGCCTTGGCCACAAAGTCGGCGTGATGCTGGAAAATCCCGCCGTGCCCGGCATCCTCATAAATCACCAACTGTGCGTCGGGGATAAGCCTGGCCAGTTCAAACGAGTTAACGCTGGGCACCATGATGTCGTTGTCGCCGTTGACGACCAGCGTCGGTGTGCGCAAGCGCCCAAGCGCTTGCCGCGGTTGTTTGCCCCACGCCGTGATGGCTTTCAATTGCCGCAGGAAGGCGCGGGGTGTCGGGCCCTTGTCGCGATTGTTCTTGCGTGCCTTGAGGCGTCGTAAATACTGCGAGGCAGACCGTCGCCCATTGGCCGACGAGGTGAAGAAAAGGTAGAACTTGGGATCGCGCAGGGTCAGCAAGCCTTTGAGGATCAATGGCCATGACACTGTGCCGACCTTGTCGATGCCGGTGCCGCCCGCCGGTCCAGTACCGGTCAGAATCAACCGGCGTACCAAGTCAGGCGCCTTGAGGGCAATGTCCTGAGCGACGAAACCTCCGAGGGAAAAACCGAGCACATCCACGGTTTTCAACCCAAGCGCCCTGATCAGCTGGATGGCATCGTCGGCCATTTCACCCACCGCCAGTGGCGCGGTCCCACCCGAGTTGCCGATGCCGCGATAGTCGGTGGTGATGACGCGTCTGGTTTGCGCCAGGCCATCGATGATCGCGGGGTCGAAGTTGTCCAGCACCGCGCCCCAATGGTTGAACAGTACAAGCGGCACGCCGGTTGCGGGCCCGGTGTCGCGGTAGGCGAAGGGAATGCCGTTGACCGTGATCGACTGGTTCGCCGCGTCGATGAATGACGTCGGCGAACCCGAGCGGGAATTTGTCTGTATTGAACTCATTGTCACTCCGGCAAGCCAGCAGGATTCGATGCAGTGCCATGTGCCTGCATCGAATCCGGCGCGAATGCTCGCTAGCAAAAAATCACTGTGGCGTCTGATAGCGCTGGGCAACCGCAGACTGACGGATTTGCCCCAGCAGGCCCTGGCGTGCGCTCTGCAGGTCATCCCAGCGCTCGGCTTCGTGCAGCGGCGGGATGGTCACAGGTTCGCGACGATCGAAACCGACCAGTGCGGCATCCACCAGATCACCCACTTCCATGATTTCGCTCAGGGTGTTGATGTCGACGCCGGAGCGATCCCAGATTTCCGTGCGGGTGGCGGCGGGCAACACGGCCTGCACGTAGACGCCCTGAGGCGAGAGTTCCAGGCTCAGGCCCTGGGACAGGAACAGCACGAAGGCCTTGGTCGCACCGTAGACGCTCATGCCGAACTCCGGCGCCAGGCCCACCACCGAACCGATGTTGATGATTGCGCCGTCGCCGGCCTTGGCCAGGCGTGGGGCGATGGCGCTGGCGAGCCGCACCAGCGCCGTGGTGTTGAGGGCCACCAGTTGCGCGACGCTGTCGGTGCTTTGGTCGACGAAGTGGCCGGACAGCGCGGCGCCGGCGTTATTGACGAGAATGCCGATGCGGGCGTCGTCGCGCAGGCGGCTTTCAACGGTGGTCAGATCGGCGAGTTGGGTCAGGTCCGCCGGGATAACATCGACGGCGACGTCGTGCTCGCTGCGCAGGCGCGCTGCCAGTGCGTCCAGGCGAGCCTGATCGCGGGCGACCAGTACCAGATCGTGACCACGTTTGGCGAAGCGTTCGGCATAGACGGCGCCAATGCCGGTGGAGGCGCCGGTGATGAGAACAGTAGGGCGAGTGCTCATGGGGTATCTCTCTTTCAGGAGGTGAGAAACAGAACGCGCTCAGCTTGCGCTGACGCTCGATTCAGCCAGCGTCGGGTAGTCGATGTAGCCCGCCGCGCCGCCGCCGTAGAGGGTGGCGGGATTGAACGCGGACAGCGGCGCGCCCTGCTTGAGGCGCTCCACCAGATCCGGGTTGCCAATGAACGCGCGACCGAAGGCGATCAGGTCGGCCTGGTCTTCGGCGAGCCGCGCGTTCGCCAGGTCGAGGTCATAGCCGTTGTTGGCGATATAGGTGTTTTTGAAGCGCTGGCGCAGGGCGCCGAAATCGAAGGGGGCTACGTCACGCGGGCCGCCGGTCGCGCCTTCGACCACGTGCAGGTAAACCACGCCGAGGGCGTCGAGTTGCTCGACGACGTAATTGAATTGCGCCTGCGGATCGCTGCTGGCCACGCCGTTGGCCGGCGACACGGGAGACAGACGCACACCGGTGCGATCCGCGCCGATCTCCTTGATGACAGCCGCTGTCACTTCGAGCAACAGACGCGCACGGTTTTCAATCGAACCGCCGTAAGCGTCGGTGCGCAGATTGGCGTTGTCCTTGAGGAATTGATCCAGCAAATAGCCGTTTGCACCGTGAATCTCCACGCCGTCGAACCCGGCAGCGACCGCGTTGGCCGCGGCCTGGCGGAAATCGGAAACGATCCCCGACAGTTCGCTGGTTTCCAGGGCGCGGGGTTCGGAGACGTCTTCAAAGCGGTTGTTGACGAACACTTTGGTCGCGGCACGCAGCGCAGAAGGGGCCACCGGTGCGGCGCCGTTTTCTTGCAGGTCAACGTGTGAGACGCGGCCGACATGCCACAGCTGCAGGAAGATTTTTCCGCCCTTGGCGTGGACGGCATCAGTGACTGTGCGCCAACCGTCAATCTGTGCCTGGGTGTAGATCCCGGGGGTGTCCTGATAACCCTGGCCCTGTCGGGAAATCTGCGTCGCTTCGCTGATCAGCAAACCGGCGCTGGCGCGTTGGCTGTAATAGGCGGCCGCGAATTCGCTGGGGACAAAGCCCTGGCCTGCGCGGTTGCGTGTCAGCGGTGCGAGAACAACGCGGTTCGACAACGTGAGACTGCCCAGGGTGTAAGGGGTGAACAGAGTCTGTTTGGTCATCTGATGAATCTTCCGTGCCCGTTGATGGAGATCGGTGGGGTGTGAAATTAGGATGATGATCGAAATCTAAACTGTCAACGGTTTTGATTATGGCCGACATCTATGTATCATCGGACGCAGGAATTACCGCTAAACACGAGGTATTGCACGTGAGAGTGACCAAGGCCCAGGCGCAGGCCAATCGAGAACACATCGTTGAGACGGCCTCAGAGCTGTTCCGTGAGCGTGGCTTTGATGGCGTCGGTGTGGCCGATCTCATGGCGGCTGCCGGGTTCACCCATGGAGGCTTCTACAAGCACTTCGGCTCGAAGGCTGACCTGATGGCCGAAGC
Organism: Pseudomonas sp. 9.2(2024); assembly: GCF_039695385.1. NCBI lineage: Bacteria > Pseudomonadati > Pseudomonadota > Gammaproteobacteria > Pseudomonadales > Pseudomonadaceae > Pseudomonas > Pseudomonas sp. 9.2(2024). Next base: position 3,077,306 of record NZ_CP155585.1, read on the forward strand.
CTCGGCCTGCAGTCTTGGCAAATCGTTGACCGGCGCCCAGGCGCTCGACGTGCCCGGTTTCATCAACGTCTACGTGAATCGAGAACATCGCGACGGACGCGGCAGCGGTTGCACGATGGCCGCACTGTGTGGCGACGCGGCGCGTCAGTCGGACGATGTGAAAGCCACGTTTGCCGAAGGCATTGAACGCACCCTGCAAACTCTGGGGGAAAAATATCCGACAGGGCCGGATGCCGCGGAGGGTGAGGGAAGAAGGAAAATGATCGACTTGCTGTCGCGTGCGGTCGGCGCAATCATCCTGTCGCGCGCCTGTCCGGATGATTCCGCCTTGGCGGATGAAATCCTTGAGGTATGCCGCGCCGAAATGTTTGCTTCATTGCCGGTGTTGCCGGTCGATGAAGTGGAAACGCCGTAGAAGGGCCGATCCACCCTGTTCGATGACTTGAACGTCAGCCCGTTTCAGACAGCCGTTTTTCGTGAATATGTAGTCTATTGGTCACGATTTGTAAGACCTCGACAGGGTGAGTAAGCTACGCCCATGAATCAGCCATCCATATCTTCGCCCGGCCCACGTGGCCCAGTCGATCACGAGATTCGTGATCAGATTGTCGCGGCAGCCAATGAACACTTCAGCCAAAACGGCTATGGCAAAACCACGGTTTCCGATCTGGCCAGGGCCATCGGTTTTTCCAAGGCGTACATCTATAAGTTCTTTGATTCCAAGCAGGCGATCGGCGAAGCGATCTGCTCGAATTGTCTGGGGCAAATGGTTGCAGCGGTCGAACAGGCTGTTAACGCAGAGGGGATTTCGCCGACCGAGCGTTTCCGTCGACTGGTGAAAACCGTGATTGCCACGGGTGTGGACCTGTTCTTCAATGATCGCAAGCTTTACGACATCGCGGCATTCTCCGCAGCGGAGCGTTGGCCAAGTGCTCAGGTGTATGAGGAGCAGATCAAGCGCTTTATCTTCGACATCGTGCGTGAAGGGCGAGAGCTCGGAGAGTTCGAGCGCAAGACCCCGCTGGACGAGACCGTCGAAGCGATTCATCTGGCCTTGCGCCCCTTCGTAAACCCGTTGCTGCTGCAGCACAATCTGGATTTTATCGAGGTAGCGCCCACGCTGACCTCCAACCTCATTCTGCGTAGCCTGATGCCCTGACCTGAAAGCGATCTGGTGGTGCTGCTCAGCGTGCCGCTACAGGTTGTGATTCAGTGGGTTGCCAGCCCCCGCCCAGCGACTTGAATACCGCCACCGCCGCACGGGCCGATTCGGTCCGCGCTTGCGCTCTGGCGTCGGAGGCCTGCAACAGTGTTTCGTCGGCGTGCAGGACATCGATCAGGCTGGCGGTGCCTTTTTCATAGGCGGTGAACGAGGACTGGCGAGCTTGAGTCAGCGCGGCTTCGCCGCCGGTAAGGGTGGTGGTCTGAGTTTGCCGATTCACCAGTGAGGACAGCGCGTTCTCTACATCTTCGGTGGCGCGCAGTACCGACTGGCGATAGGCGGCCAATGCTTCAGATTCCTGGCCTTTGGCCTGATCGATCCGGGCGTTGATGCGTCCGAAGTCGAATAGCCTCCAGCGCAGACCCAGGACAGCGCTCGATTGGCTCGCGCCGCTGGTGAAAAGATTGCCGCCGGAGACGGCAGTCGCGCTGCCGAGCAAGGCGCTGAGGGAAAATTTCGGGTAGTACTCGGCAATCGCTTCACCGATACGCGCGTTGGAGGCCGCGAGACGGCGTTCGGCGACGATCAGGTCCGGTCTGCGCCGCAGCAGATCTGCCGGTGTACCCAGCGCAGTCAGCGACGGCACATCGGGAATCTCGCCCTCACGTGCCAGTTGCGTGCGGTGAGTGCCGGGAGGCGTGCCGAGCAGCACGTCCATCGCATTCATGGCTGCCTCCAGACCGCTTTGCAGTACCGGAACGGTCGCCTGGACTTGCGACAACTCACCCTCGGCCTGGCGCACCTGATACTCCGCGGCCAGCCCTTTGCCGTAAAGCAACTGAACCTTCTCCAGCAATGCGCGCCGGGTGTCGACTTGCCGGTTGGCGATGTCCAGCCGCGCCTGTAATCCGCGCAGGGTGATGTAGATATCGGCTGTTTGCGCAGCGATTGCCAGCCTCGTCGCCGTGAAACCGGCTGCTGAGGCCTGATACTCAGCCAGTGCCGCCTCACGCCCGCGGCGCAGTCCGCCAAAGACATCGACTTCCCAGCCCGCCTCGAGATTGGCCTCGTAGGCATTGCCGTAACGGTCGTAGCCGGGTGTTGAATTCAAGACTTGGCCCAGTGGTGTCTCGACGGACTGATAAGCGCGTGCCGCCTGTGCGCTGATATTTGCCGAGGGCAGCAGTGCTGCATTGGCGGCGCCCAGGCCGGCCCTGGCCTGGGTGACGCGCGCTGATGCCTGTGCAAGGTCCAGATTCTGCTGCAAGGCCTGGTCGATGAGGTTGCTCAGTAGCGGATCGTTAAAGCTTTCCCACCAGGCGGCAAGGCTGTCCGGTGTCGATCCTGATCGCGGTTCGACAGCAGACTGCCCGAGGTAATGATCTGAAAGCGGGGCGTCCGGACGATGGTAATCCGGACCCACCGCACAACCTGCCATGAGGCTGGCGGTAACCAAAAGAGCAATCGGGCGCAGGGGAGGCATCGGCGTTCCTTAACGAGATTTTCGTGACCATATTACGTAATGGTCACAACGTGTCAATTAAGGCTTGAAAAGGCAATCACGGTATTAATGAAAAAAATGGAGCGTCGAATATCTCATGGAATGTGACTGTTGACGATATTGGTCACAAAGATGAGAATATGATGGTCATCCTATTTCAGTAAGTGAACCTATGCGCCGGCTTCGAATTTCCCCCATTGCCGCATGCCTGTTGCCACTCGCCCTGGCGGCGTGCGGTGATTCCTCATCCGTTGCAGACCCGCGCACACAGGCGCCTCTGGTCAGGTTCACCGCCGTTCAGGCTGCGGGCGACGGTTCCCGATCTTTTACGGGGGTGGTGACGGCGCGCATTCAGGGCGACCTGGGGTTTCGCGTTTCGGGCAAGGTGCTCGAGCGTCTGGTTGACACGGGGCAGAGCGTCAAACGCGGTCAGCCGCTGATGCGGCTCGACCCCATCGACCTGGGGTTGCAGGCACGCGCGCAGCAGGAGTCGGTCATCGCCGCACGAGCCCGGGCCAGGCAGACAGCCGATGACGAAGCCCGCTATCGCACTCTGGTCAGCGCCGGCGCCATTTCCGCATCGGCCTACGATCAGATCAAAGCCGCCGCAGATACCGCCAAGGCGCAACTCAGCGCCGCTGAAGCGCAGGCGGACGTTGCCCGCAACGCTTCCGGTTATGCGGTGCTGGTTGCCGATGCCGACGGCGTTGTGGTGGAAACACTCGCCGAACCCGGACAAGTCGTCAGCCCTGGACAACCGGTGGTTCGGCTGGCGCGGGCAGGGCAGCGCGAGGCCATCGTGCACTTGCCCGAGACGTTGCGCCCCGCAGCAGGATCCACTGCGCAAGCCACGCTCTATGGCGACGCCTCGGGTGCTGTTACCGCGAAACTGAGGTTGCTTTCGGATTCGGCGGACCGCACGACGCGTACGTTCGAGGCCCGCTACGTACTGGAAGGCGCGTTGGCCAATGCGCCGATAGGTTCGACTGTCACCCTCAGAATCGCCGAGGGTTCGACACCTGGCGCGTCGTTACAAGTGCCCATCGCCGCGCTTTATGACGCGGGTCGAGGTCCTGGCGTGTGGGTCATCGCCGGGACACCGCCAACCGTGACCTGGCGTCCAGTTAAAGTGCTGGGTTTGAGCGATGATCTGGCGCGAGTGGCTGGCGATCTCCGGGTCGGCGAACAGATTGTGGCGCTGGGCGCTCACCTGTTGCGCGAAGGCGAAGCAGTAAGAATGCCCGTGCCTGATGCGGCGACCGTTGCCGGGAGTCGTCCATGAGCGAGGGACGATTCAACCTTTCTGCCATCGCCGTTCGCGAGCGTTCGATCACGGTCTTTCTGATTTTCCTGATCGCCGTTGCCGGCACCCTGGCATTCTTCCAGCTGGGGCGTGCTGAAGATCCTCCGTTTACGGTCAAGCAGTTGACCGTCATCACGGCGTGGCCGGGGGCGACCGCACAGGAGATGCAGGATCAGGTCGCGGAGCCACTGGAAAAACGCCTGCAAGAACTCAAATGGTACGACCGCTCGGAAACCTATACGCGGCCAGGGCTCGCTTTCACGATGGTCTCGTTGCTCGATAGCACGCCGCCCTCGCAAGTGCAGGAAGAGTTCTATCAGGCGCGTAAAAAACTCGACGATGAAGCGATCAAGTTGCCAGCGGGCGTCATCGGGCCGATGGTCAACGACGAGTATTCGGACGTGACCTTTGCGCTGTTCGCCCTGAAAGCCAAGGGCGAGCCGCAGCGTCTGCTGGTCCGCGATGCGGAGTCCATGCGCCAGCGCCTGTTGCATGTGCCGGGGGTGAAGAAGGTCAACATCATCGGCGAACAAGCCGAACGGATATTTGTTTCTTTCTCGCATGACCGGTTGGCGACCTTGGGCTTGTCACCGCAGGACATTTTCGCCGCGCTGAACAGTCAGAACGCACTGACCCCGGCCGGATCAATCGACACCAGCGGGCCACAGGTTTTTCTGCGCCTCGATGGTGCGTTCGACAAGCTGCAGAAAATCCGTGACACCCCTGTAGTCGTGCAAGGGCGGACACTCAAGCTGTCTGATGTGGCGACTGTCGCACGCGGTTATGAAGACCCGGCTACCTTCCTGGTGCGCAATAACGGCGAAGAGGCGCTGTTGCTCGGTGTGGTGATGCGTGAGGGCTGGAACGGTCTTGATCTGGGCAAGGCGCTGGATGCCGAGACCGTCAGGATCAACGAGGAAATGCCCTTGGGTATGACCCTCTCGAAAGTCACCGACCAGGCGGTGAATATCGACTCCGCCGTTGGCGAGTTCATGGTCAAGTTCTTTGTCGCGCTGCTGGTGGTCATGCTCGTCTGCTTTCTGAGCATGGGCTGGCGCGTTGGCGTGGTGGTCGCCGCTGCGGTGCCGTTGACCCTGGCGATCGTGTTTGTGGTGATGGCGGCCACCGGCAAAAACTTTGACCGTATTACCCTGGGGTCGTTGATTCTGGCGCTCGGGCTGCTGGTCGATGACGCGATCATTGCCATTGAAATGATGTTGGTGAAAATGGAGGAGGGCTACGATCGCATCAAGGCCTCTGCCTATGCCTGGAGCCATACGGCGGCGCCGATGCTGTCCGGAACCCTGGTGACGGCGATCGGTTTTTTGCCGAACGGTTTCGCTCAGTCCACGGCCGGCGAATACACCAGCAACATGTTCTGGATCGTGGGCATCGCTCTCATCGCTTCGTGGGTCGTGGCAGTGGCGTTCACCCCTTATCTGGGCGTGAAACTGTTGCCGGATATCAAGGCGGTGGAGGGTGGACATGCGGCGATCTACAACACGCCGCGATACAACCGCTTCCGCCGGGTTCTGACCCGGGTCATTGCCCGCAAATGGCTGGTCGCGGGCATGGTCATTGTGCTGTTCTTTGTGGCCGCTGCGGGTATGGGCCTGGTGAAGAAACAGTTCTTCCCGACCTCTGACCGTCCTGAAGTCATGATCGAAGTGCAAATGCCCTACGGCACTTCCATCGAGCAGACCAGCGCCACGGCCGCCAAGGTCGAAGCCTGGCTGCGCCAGCAGGATGAGGCAAAAATCGTCACGGCCTATATCGGCCAGGGTGCACCGCGTTTCTTCCTGGCGATGGCACCGGAACTGCCCGATCCGTCGTTCGCCAAGATCGTTGTACTGACCGACAGTCAGGAAGCACGGGAAACCCTCAAATTGCGTTTTCGTGACGCGGTGGCTCAAGGGCTCGCCCCGGAAGCGCGCCTCAGGGCATCGCAAATCGTATTTGGTCCTTATTCACCGTTTCCGGTGGCCTACCGGGTGATGGGGCCTGATCCGGCAAAGTTGCGCGTGATCGCCGAGCAGGTGCGGGGTGTGATGCAGGACAGCCCGATGATGAGAACCGTGAATACCGATTGGGGGCCGCTGACTCCGTCGTTGCATTTCAACCTGGATCAGGATCGTCTGCAGGCAGTGGGGCTGACATCGACTGCGGTTGCACAGCAATTGCAGTTCCTGCTCAGCGGAGTACCGATCACGGCGGTGCGCGAGGATATTCGTTCAGTACAGGTCATGGGGCGGGCAGCGGGCGATGTCCGGCTCGATCCACAGCAAATCGAAGGTTTCACCTTGGTCGGTGCGTCGGGGCAGCGGGTCCCGTTGTCGCAGATCGGCGAGGTTGAGGTGCGCATGGAGGATCCGATCCTGCGCCGGCGTGATCGCACCCCGACCATCACCGTGCGCGGCGACATTGCCGAAGACTTGCAGCCACCGGACGTTTCCAGTGCGCTGCTGAAGCAACTGCAGCCGATCATCGAGAAGCTGCCTTCCGGTTACCGGATCGAGCAGGCGGGCGCGATTGAAGAGTCCGGCAAGGCCGGCAAGGCGATCCTGCCGTTGTTGCCGATCATGATCGCCATGACCCTGGTCATCCTCATTGTGCAGGTCCGTTCGATCTCGGCGATGATCATGGTGTTCCTGACCTCGCCGTTAGGCTTGATTGGCGTGGTGCCGACACTGCTCATCTTCAATCAGCCGTTTGGCATCAATGCGCTGGTCGGGTTGATTGCACTGTCGGGGATCCTGATGCGCAATACGCTGATTTTGATCGGCCAGATTCATCACAACGCGCAAGAAGGGCTGGATCCGTTCCACGCGGTCGTCGAAGCCACGGTGCAACGTGCGCGACCGGTACTGTTGACGGCCCTGGCGGCGATCCTGGCGTTTATTCCCCTGACACACTCGGTGTTCTGGGGGACGCTGGCCTATACCCTGATTGGCGGCACGCTCGTCGGCACCATCATGACGCTGGTGTTCCTGCCCGCGATGTACTCGATCTGGTTCAAAATCGGTCCTGACGCCAGGCCGCCGGCTGCAACAGTCAAACCGGAGTAGCCATCAGTGCTGAAAATCGAGGCCTGGGTTCACCTGGCAGATCGATGCAGACATTCATGTGATGTGAGCGCCTGCCGCCTTCGTTGGGCTTTCAAGAACGGCCCTGAGTGATTACTGGTCGACCCAGGTGCTTTTCATAATGACGAAGAAAGTGTTGCCACTCCGGTTCGCTCCAATAGGAATGGCGCCTGAGTTGCAAAATGTCGTGCCGAGCTGCCCGCAATGAGCTAATTCGCCCATGGGACTTCTCGAGATCGAGCAGCGCAAGCTCGAACTCGGGATCGCTCGACGAATTGCGAACTTTGATAAAAATGTGCTTTGAGCGCATGCAGCCATGTTGCCAGCGGCCGAGATGCATTCGTGCCATCAATGACGCGAGTATTTCGAGCACATTGTCCAGTTGCTTGGGCGTGTATTGGTTTTTTGCACCTTCGTTGTACCAGGATTCCAAATCCTGGAAACCGTTCAAGTCCTTGGTGACCAAGATGCCGTGCCAGACCCCTTTGATTTTTTGCGCACCGTAGTAAACCGGTTGAGGGGCGTTGACCCCAAGGTGGAGTAACTTTGTGAGCGCGCGGCCTTCGCGCAAGGTAGTGGGGCGCCCCAGAGGATATCTCAGGCTGCGAAACAAATGACCCGTCTGACGCTTAACGTACACAGTCGCACCGTTATGCAGAACTCGCTGCACTCCGCTCGTGCCACTCCTGCGTACGTTGGGTTCTTCTACCCAAGGGCCTGATGTATTCCACCAATAGGAAAAAATTTGGTCGGTTTGGCTCATCGCGCACTCCATTCTTGTGTTGTTATCAGCTGCGCCATCGGCCTTTTTGCTGGCTGGCATCATGCCGTTATTCAAACAGACGTTTCAATATTGGGCTAGTTCCTTTGATGACGCGCTTATCCATTATTGAGCGGGAGCTACGGTCCAAAGGCAGTCGTGAGAGATGAAATGGTTTCGGCCAGGACAGTCGTCCGCAGGAGGCAGCATTCGGCTGATAGCTATCAGTGAGGTGCCATCATCACGGCCAGGGTCATCTTGATTAATTCCCGTATTACATGAAGAGTGTTTTATGTTCGGCAGAACGCTGAAGAAGGGAGTGAAAGTTGCGGTTTGTGGAAAACATCCTGATGTCATCAGAATTTCTGGAACGCCAGAAATGACAAAGCCCTGAATAATCAGGGCTTTGTCGTATCAAATATGGCGGAGGCGATGGGATTCGAACTCATGGACCTGTTACAGTCGACGGTTTTCAAGTCCGAAGATTAATCCATATATTTCAATGCCTTAACTTGTATTCGTTTCCGCTAGGCAGTATTGATTAATGCTCTGGAAGCCTCTGAAATCAAGGGGTGGATACTTATTTGCGGAAACGAAGTTGTCCGGTTATCTGGCGTTCTGGGTAGGCTCATGATCGCCCTGAATTTCATAGCTGCAATCGAGTGGTTGCGCTTGATGGAAAAGCGACTTTCATCTGAATTGGGATTTTCGCAGCCAACCTGGTCAGTCGTGACAGGCAGGACACGTCCAAAAGCAGACGATCGCTGGAACGCTACAGACTAGATGCTTTTCCAATCATGCTGAAATTATGATCATCGTCGCTGTTCAGGCGGCGTTGGAGGCTCATTGCGTCTTGGCATGTCGCTGCTTTGAGGTCTGAATCCCTCCCGACCTTTCAATAACATTCGATGCGGTTGCGCCCGGCACGCTTTGCGCAATAGAGCGCCTTGTCGCTGCGCGACAGGCTGGCCTCAGCCCTGACATCGGCTGAATGGAGGGCGGCGATACCTACGCTGACCGCCAGTGTCAGACGTTCGTCTCCGTGGTCTAGTGGCGCACTGGCCAGCTCATCCTGGACTCGTTGGGCGAAGATTTTGGCCTCGTCGACGGAAGCATCGCTCAACACCACTGCGAACTCGTCGCCGCCCATGCGACCGGCAGCATCGGTTCTGCGCAGCTGTGTGCAGAGAATGGCCGAGAAGTGCTGAAGCGCGAGATCACATACCGAATGTCCCCAGCGATCATTAATGGCTTTGAAGTGGTCAAGGTCGAACATCAGGATTACCGCGGGATAGCCGGCAGAGCGCTGCACACGCGCCAACTCGCTTTCGAGGTGCTGCATGAAGTGGCGACGATTGGACAGTTGCGTCAAGGAATCCGTGCTGGCGAGCACCTGCAGTTCTGCTTCGATTAGCTTGCGCTCGGTGACATCGGTGATGATGCCGTGCCAGAGCACACTCCCGTCCGCCAGTGCCCTGGGACGCGCAGCACCATGACGCCAAGCGGCGCCCCCACCGGGCAGCAGTACCCGGTATTCTAGGTTCCAGGGATTGAGATCCGTCGCAGACGCTTCCAGGGAGCCGAGGTAGGCAGTCAGATCGTCCGGATGGATGATCATGTGCAGCATGTCGGCATCCTGCATCAGTTGCTCCGGCGTCACTCCATAAATGTCGCGGGCCCCGATGCTGACGAAGGAAAAGCTGTACTGTCCATGCAACTGCCGCAGACTCTGGAAAACCATGCCGGGGATTTCGTTGGTCAGGTCGGTCAGCAGAGCGGCGTTCAGCTGTATCTGTTCCGACAGGGCGTACATTGCAGTGACGTCAGTGGTGGTTCCGACCATGCGCGAGGGTTTGCCGGCACCGTCAAATTCGACCACCTTGCCGCGACTGCAGACCCACTTGTAACTGCCGTCCCGGCAACGTAATCGGTGCTCGACTTCGAAAACCTCGGTGCGCCCGTCGATGGCCTCCTGGTAGACGGCCAGCACGTATGCGAAGTCGGCAGGATGGATGCGGGTGTAGGCCTCGGCAGGGTCGCTGCCGATCTCGTTGTTGGTGTAGCCCAGCAAGGCCTTCCAACTATCGGAATAGTTGACTTTGCCGGTGAGCATGTTTCGGTCCCAAACACCGGTGCCGCTAGTGGCGATGGCCAGCGCCTTACGTCGATCGTTTTCGCTTGGAAGCTCAAACTCCGCTCGATCCGAATCCTTCAGCAGCAGCGCCCCAACTGCCAATTGAGCGAACTCCTGCAACCCTTTTTGTTGCTCGGCATCGAGCTCGCGCGGTTGGTCGTGAAGCAGACAGAGAAGGCCGAGCTGCCCTCCACCTGGCGCCTGCAGTGGGCAGGCGGCGAGAAAGCGCAGCGAGGGAAACGTTTTTGTCAGTTGGTGATTGCGCAGATGCTCGTCGCGGCTGATATCGGGTACAAGCAGAAGTGTATGGGCATTGGCATCGGAGGGAAGCGGCATGCGGAGGTCTGGCAGTGTGTCGCGCACAATCGGGCCGGCGCCAGCGCAAAAGCGTTGTAGATCCTGGGCGCCGGTTGTCAGCAGGACGGCCACGACACCGAACTGCCGCCTGACCATATGGAGCAGGCCGTCGAAGCGCTCGTCTCGGGAATCTTCTGACGACTTGGATCTGCTGGACAACATTCGGATTTCTCCACTCCGGGGTACGAGTTGTGCCTCCTGGCGATTATCGGCTTGGGGTTGGAAAACTTAACAATAATAGCTTTCTGCCGTCATCATTTCGTTAAACCGTGACGAATTGGCTGGCAGTCCCTGCTGTTGTCTCAGTGGAACCGAAAAGGGACGGACTCGAGTCCCTATATTCGCTGGCGATGGCCAACCCTCATCCGGTGAATAAATAGCTCTGGTTTACCTACTCCGTCAGCCCGACTCGGGTCATGACGAGCCAGCTGCTGGTTACAGACTTATGTTTACGATTTGACTGGCTGCTGGAGGTAAGGGGCCGAGTCGTCTGCCTCTGGTCGGTTTCTGCTTGTCGTAACGGGCAGCCGTTGTCGTCCAGAAAGCAGATGTAGATTTGTCTGAAGTGGCGAAATAGCTGCCAAAATCATCGTGTTAAAGCGCCGCCTGAAATGGCAGCAAGATAAGCGCGTAAGTGTTGTTGGCACTTGAGGGTACCGAAAATTCGTTCAGCGACTACGGCAAGCGTCATCAACGACTATAGTCATTGGTGAGCCAGAGCGAATCTGACCATTCCCCTGCCAACCTGGCCTAATCCAATTCCGCGATTACACGGCGGATCTTCTTGTGTTCCTTGATGCGGAACGTGAATGTTTCGCTGCCGAAATCACTCAGGCTCAGGCTGAGATCGAGGCAGCGTTGTCTTTTTTTGAACCCCTTGATGGTGGATGGAGTTATCCCGTCGGGCACGTCGCATCCCACTGAGCACGTCCCAACCACCCATCTATCAAGGTTCAAGCAATGAATACTTTAGAGTTCGATGATGCACAAAAAACCAATGGCGACCTGGTTCAGGGTCCGCTGCCGGCCGGCACTGTCGCGCCCGACTTCACTCTTCACGCAACCCCTGATCAACAGTTGTCGCTGCGTGAGCTAAAGGGAAATCCCGTGATACTGGCGTTTTATCCCGCTGACTGGACTTCGGTGTGTGGTGACCAACTGACCTTGTACAACCAGTTGTTACCCACCTTCAGAGAATACGGTGCGGTGCTATTGGGTATCTCGGTTGACAGCGCCTGGTGTCATCAGGCCTTTGCCAAAGATCGAAATTTCCACTTCAGCCTGCTGGCCGATTTCGAGCCCAAAGGGGCGGTGGCACGACAGTATGGAGCGTACGAGTCCCAGCTCGGAGTTTGTAAGAGGGCACTGTTCGTGATTGACAAGGAGGGGGTGGTCGCCTGGAGCTACGTCTCACCAATGGCAATCAACCCTGGGGCGGACGGCATTCTGGATGCGCTGGATGCTCTGGTGAATTCGCCACAAAGCACGCCAACCAAAAATTAACAGGTGATTACATGGCCACTCTCAAAGTCCCGGTAAGTGCCAACGACCATCGCCAGGGAAGTGCGCATGCCAAGGTCACCTTGGTCGAATTTGGCGACTATGAATGTCCCTATTGCGGTGAAGCGTATTGGATGGTCAAGAATCTGCAACAGCATTTTCGCGATGACTTGCTGTTTGTGTTCCGTAACTTCCCTCTGACCACCGCTCACCCCCATGCATTGGGTGCAGCGGTCACCGCGGAGTATGCCGGGAGTCGAGGATTCTTCTGGGAGGCCCACGACGAATTGTACGAAAATCAGGATCGATTGGGCCTGCCGCTGTATCGCGCCATCGTTCTCAAACACGGCCTTCCCAAGGAGGAATTCGATCTTGCAATGCAAGAGGATACTTACATTCCCAAAATACAAGCCGATTTCAACGGCGGTGTACGCAGCGGCGTGAATGGCACCCCAGCGTTTTACATTGACGGGCTTCGCTATGACGGAGTTCCAGAGTTCATCGGGATGAGTCAGATGATTGAGCTTTTGTTAGTGCGTGGACGAAATCGCTAGAGAGCCAAATCGGCTTGGCATCACCCACATCGGAGCCGAGGAAAAACCAACGTTAGCTTCCTTTTACATTAAAGAGGTGGACACGGAGCCGGCAACTAATGAAATCTTTGAAGTATTATGAAGAAAATCGACACGCCACATGGTTGGAGTTGTTTTTTGACCTGACTTTCGTTGTTACGATAGGCCAGGTTACGCACACTCTCGGACATGTTCATGACGGCCACTTTGAACACAAGCAATTATGGACATTCTTACTGCTTTTTGTACCGTTGTGGTGGATCTGGTCCAGTCACACGATTTACTCCAACAGGTTCGATACAGACAGCAATCTTCACCGTTTGGCAACATTATTCATAATGCTCCTGCTCATTGTGCTATCGGCACGGATCGGAGAAGACCTGGAAGTGAACTACCCGCTTATTATTGCCTGCTATTTTGGAATACGAGCGATCATCAGTGTTATGTATATTTCATCCATTAGTAAACTCGATTCTCGCGGCGAACTTTCCTCAAGGCTTGGTTTTGCCCTATTAGTTAGCGCAGTTATTAGCCTTTCATCCGTTATTTTTGACCCGCCCTTGCGTTACCTTGTTGCTTATATTGGGATTATTCTTGATATTCTGTTTCCTGTATTTTTCTGGACTAAACTAAAACCGTTGCCAGCACACACGGAACACTTGGTTGAGCGCATAGGTCTACTCACCCTAATCTTATTGGGGGAGTCAATTATTAGCCTTTCCGGAGGCCTGTCTAACATTCAATGGGGTTATTATAATGTGATGGCGGCCATCACCGGATTTATCATGATTTGCAGTATCTGGTGGATCTATTTTGATAGTTTTTACTTATTGAACAAACATCAAAGCAGTATGAGTGGGCACGCCTTGATCTACTCGCACCTTTTTCTTTTTATGGGGCTGGCACTTCTGGCAAATTTGATCAGGCATGCGATCCTGAACGACATTGCGATGCGCGATTTCCAGATTATGTCGATCACCGGCATGGTCTTGTTTTTCCTGGGGAAGCAATATGGCTATTTCATAGCTGTGAGTCGAATAAGGAAATACATACTGCAAAACACCTTGATCGTGTTTTCTTTAGGTGGGTTAGTTATATTTCTACCGCGTGTCGAGTACATATTGGTCGGCTTGACAGTCACCATGATCTGTTATGTTCTCCTGAATTTCAGATATCGTTGAGTCTTGATTATCAGGCCACAGCTCGGGAAAAGTGATCAAGCGGCTGGTCTGCGGTTTGCGCGCTGCCTACTACGTCATTCTCAGTGTCCAAGCGACATGCGACGCTACCCTTGGTCTCTTTGGGTTTGTAATCCTGGTGTCGTCGACCATAGTTAATTGCCGGATGCCCCTTTTAGCTATTGCGACCAGATAGCACCAGCCGCATCGTAACAACAGGAGCCACGTCATGGTCAAAGTAGCGTTGTTCGTTCGTCTGGAAGCAAAACCTGGGAAAGAGAAAGAGGTGGAGCGCTTTCTCTTGAGCGGCCTTCCTTTAGTGGAGGAGGAGCCAGCCACTACAGCCTGGTTTGGAATCCGCTTGGGGCCGTCTACCTTTGGCATCTTTGACGCATTTCCGGATGAAGCGGGCCGGCAGGCTCATCTTTCGGGCAAGGTCGCGGCGGCGCTTATGACAAACGCTGCCGAGCTGTTTGCCGAACCGCCATCAATCGAGAAGGTTGACGTCCTTGCGGCCAAGCTACCCTGAAAGGATACGCGCGCAAATCGTGTCCATGGACGGCGTGGAAGCCGCACAGAATCTGCAAGGCAATGTGCTCATCACGGGTTTAGGCTGGGTAGGGTAGATTGCTTGCCGGGCACCGGTCGCTCATGGCGCGAAGATCTCCATCATTGATGTAGATCCGGAGGTCATCCGCGCCGTGACACCTTATGGTTTCGTCAAGTGAGCATTCGTCGGCGTAGCAGTGACCGATGTTCAATGCGCTGCCGGACGCGGCTGCACTCCGAACTGCGCAACGATGTGCGTACCCAATTCCTCGATAACCTCCGCCGCAGGGCGCTTGCCATATTTGAGATTGAGAATGACGTGGTCCACGCCGATTTCCTCAAGCGACTCCAGCAAAAACCGTAGATGGTAACGTCCCAGTCTGAAACCCAAATGGATACGTGTGGGGGGCGTGGACGGATTTTCATCGAGATCGATGTACAGCGACTGAGTAAAGGGCTTGTACACAGAGCCACATTGTTTCGTGACCTCCAGTCGCCAATCTTCCACGACCAGCCGCTGCATGTTCGGAATGCGTGGATAGTTGATCCATCCGTTGCTCTCACGCGCGATCCAATCCAGTGACTGGCGACTGTTGCCGGTCACGAGCATTGGAATGAATTGGGTGGTAGGTTTCGGAATCAGGTCTGCGCCTTGCATTTCACCAGTGCTCCAGTGGATGGGCTCAAAACTGGTGCTGTGGGCGCGGCGAATCACTTCGTAGTGTTCTCGAAAGATCTCTCCACGCCTTTCGGGATCGACGCCAAACGCCGAAAACTCCACTGGCCGATCTCCCGAAGCAACCCCCAGAATCAAGCGACCAGTGCTCAACTGATCGACGCTGGCTGACGCCTTGGCCGTGTGCAGGGGATGGTGCAGCGGGATGGCGATGGAGGCGGTGCCAAGTGCAATCTCCGAGGTATGGGCGGCCATATAACCCAGGTAAACCCAGGGGTCGAAGACTTGGCCGACATCGCCGAAGCCAGGGTCGCGAAGCGGCACGTCGCGAAACCAGAGCGCGCAGAAGCCCAGCGCCTCGGCTTTTTTAGCCAGTGTGACCTGGTTGAGCATGCTCGGAGTGTCCCCGTCGAACGCCTCCATGGGAAAGAATAATCCAAGGCTCAAATGCCCCTGAGTGAAGGTTCGGCTGAACCCTCGATGCTGCTGGTAAGGAATCGTGCTCGGCCGATACATACGGATTGACCTCATGGCAGAACGTTAACAGCGCCCCCGTTTCCAGAGGTGCTGCGGCATCGGTCGCTTTTGAACGGCAGGTGAAGGGACTGGGTCTGGCTTTTACCCGTTGCGCCGTACTGCTGGTCGTGTGGACCGGACTCAGGGGGCAGTTGCTGGCGATAGGCGCGGGTTGGTCCGGGTGGGTGTTAACCGGACGGTCAAAGGAAGTCAGATCTCTCGGCTCTATACCACCAGATGGGCAAGGCGTTCGAGGAATCATTCTATAAGCGTAGGCGGTTTTGCAGCTCTCCGCCATATTCTTACAATCGAGCCGCTGGCGGGCGAAAGTCGCGTATCGAAGGCAGTTATCGGTCGTTTCCTGCCATTCCAGAACGGCCGCTATTGGCCGTTTTCTGCCCGTCGCGAGAGGCAGAAAACGACCCAATGCAGCCCTTCTTTTTCGTTGTGTCTGTAACTGTCGGCAGCCGACTGTCGGCTCTCGACAGGCCCGGCGCATCGGGCTTGCATTGAACTACTTGCGCTTCAATTGCTGCTGGGACTGTTTCACTCGAAAGGTCAGGTCAGGACTTAGGATGCGGCTGAGCGATTCTTTCCCTGCGTACACGGATTAAAAATCTGGCGAATACTCTCGCTGGTTCCTACATAGGTTTTGGTACCTGGTACCGCCACAGCCGAGTAATTCTTGCGATCGGTGACCTGAATAAAATTTCCTTGCGCAGCCGTGAAGCTCTCAGTGTTTGGCGGCACTAGCACGCTCAGGAACTGGGCTTTCTTGTCGAGGGCCAAAGCACCTCCCACGGTAATTGGCGCCAGCATGGCGGCCCAACGTTCACTGAATAGGTAGAAGGTATCGGCTGCGGCTCTGCCACTTTGCAGGTGGGCACACTGCACATCGCTGGCGTTGATGACTTCAGCTTGCTGGTAGATGCCGCCCTTATAGAAGGCCAGCACTAGCTTGCTCTTGGTCAGCACACCCAGGCCTTGCTTGGGTCTGCACACTTGCAAATCACCATAGGGAGATAAGCACCAGTTGGTTTCGGTGATAGTGACGATTTCGTCTGCGCTGAGCTTCAGATCGCGTTCAATATTGGCGCGGGCTTCCGGGGTTTCGTAAGGGATTGCGCATGCGCTCAATAGAGCTGCGAGGGTAAGGGCGAGTAGCGGGGTTCTCATCAAGCGTCCTTTGCTGCTGGAAGGTACATGTAAATGACGAATATTTTTTTGCAAATCTCTTCCTTCAACACTCTACGAGTCAAGCAATCGCGAGAGCAGGAGAAAATAGCCGTCGTTGAGATTGGGTTCTGAGATAAGAACATCAAAGCGGACGATGTGATCGACAAACTCTGGCCGCTGATGACGGCTGAGCAGATCCTCCACCGGTCTACGCACCGGGAAAATTATACAGATCGCGCTGAGTTTAAAGAGCTGTTGGAAAATCTGCTAAAACTCGTCGTTTGAATTTCTCGACAGCTAGCGCGCGACTGAGATCCATTTTGGGTCAGACGCCGCGTCGTGCGCTGGCGTCCAAAAAGCAGCTATCGTGAGAGTCCGCTTTTGGCCGAAAGCGGTCCTTTCTGATGGGTGTTTTTTTGGCCGAAGGGGGGACGATAAAAAGGCGGCGGAATATTATCAAACCACCGTGGGCCGCAACTCTTGCGCCAGTTCAATCAGTGCGCGCAATCGCGCCGGCACGAAGCGATGGCCCGAGTAGTAGAGCCTCAACCCGCCAAACGACGGGCACCATGGCATCAACACCGGCACCAGGACGCCGCTCGCCAGTTCTTCTTGGATGAACCACTCGGAAATGAAACCAATGCCAAGGCCCAACACCACGGCCTGTTTGATGGCCAGCAACTCGTTGGAGGCGAAGCGCACCGGCAGATCCATCTGCAGCTTTTGGCCATCGCGCTCCAATTCCCACTGGTAGAGGCCACCGTGGGCCATGCGCATGCAGATGCTCTGGTGGGTAAGCAGATCTCGCGGATGCTCGGGCACGCCGTGGCGTTCGAGGTACTCGGGCGTTGCTACCACGAGCATCCGGATGTCACCTGACAGTGGCACGGCAATCATGTCTTGCGGCACAGACTCCGCCAGGCGGATCCCGGCGTCGAAGCCACCGGCGATGATGTCGACCATGCTTGATTCGCTGACGATGTCGATGCGCACTTCGGGATAGCGCTGAGCGTACTGCTTCAATAGCGGATCCAACAGCAGGTAGGCCGCGCCATGCGGTGCATTGATGCGCAATGTGCCGCTGGGTTCATCAGGGCCGAGGCTGGCTTCTTCGCCGGCACTTTTGATCTGCGCCAACGCAGGGGCGATACGTGCCACATAGCGTTGCCCAATGTCGGTGAGGGCCACGCTGCGCGTGGAGCGATTGAACAGGCGCACTTTCAGGCGTGCTTCCAGGCCGGCCACCGCGCTGCTCACGGCGGTGGTGGACATGCCCAATTCCTGTGCCGCGCCGCGAAAACTGCTGCGGCGCGCCACGGCCAGAACCACTTCCAGCTCGGTCATTCCTGTTCTGTGCATGGATTGTCCTGAATATGCGGATGCTTCATAAGCCAAAAGGTGGCTTATCGGAATAATGAACCCTTCTTAGACTTCATCACAGAGGCTCGATTCAGGCGAGTCGTTTTTGAGCGAGGAGTCGCCATGCAACTCATTGAACATATCTACATCGACGGCGAGTTCGTCATTCCGCACGGTCAGGAATGGTTCGACCTTCATAACCCGAGCACCGAGGAAGTCATCGGTCAGGTTCGGCTGGGCGATGCATTGGACGCACAGCGTGCGATCGCAGCCGCCAAGGTTGCGTTCCCGGCGTGGGCTCGTACTAGCCGGGGGGAGCGCATTGCGGTACTGCAACGCATGCACCGGGCCATGGCGGCAAGGGAGGAGGAACTGTTGGAAGCCATCCTCGTGGAATACGGCGCGCCTGCGGTTCGCGGGCGCTGGATGGCGACTTATCCGGCCGATGTGATTGCGCAAGCAATCGATGCACTGGAGGCGTTCGATTTCGAGGAACAGGTCGGCGTGGCCAGGGTCATTCTGACGCCTGTGGGCGTGACCGGTCTGATCACGCCCTGGAACAGCAATGCGGGCTTCATCTGCAACAAGCTGGCCACTGCGCTGGCGACAGGTTGCACCGCTGTCATCAAGCCCAGCGAGATGAGCGCGTTGCAGACGCAGGTCGTGGTCAGAGCGTTGCACGAAGCGGGGCTGCCACCGGGTGTATTCAATGTCGTCAACGGACGGGGCGATGTGGTTGGCGAGGAGATCGCCCGTCATCCCGACGTTGCCAAGATCTCGTTCACGGGTTCGTCCGCTGTCGGTCAGCATCTGGTAAGAACCGGTGCCGACACCATGAAGCGCGTGACGCTGGAATTGGGCGGCAAGTCCCCCACCGTGGTGCTTGACGATGCTGATTTCCAAGCGGTCATGCCGTTGGTGCTGCAAGCCGGATTTCTCAACAGCGGCCAGGCTTGCATCGCGGGCACTCGCATCCTCGTGCCGCGCAGCCGGCTGGCAGAGTTCGAGCGGATTGCGAAGGAGGGTGTCTCACAGATTCAATCGGGCGATCCACGCAACGCCGACACCGACATCGGTCCGATGGTGAGCCAGAAACAATGGGAGCGGGTGCAGCGCTACATCCGTACCGGCCACGAAGAAGGCGCGAGGTTGCTGGCGGGTGGCGAAGGTCGCCCGGAAGGTTTGCATGCCGGATGGTTCGTGAAGCCCACGATCTTCACTGATGCCACCAACCGGATGCGCATCGCGCGTGAGGAAATTTTCGGCCCCGTGCTGACGATCATCCCCTACGAGGATGATGCCGATGCGATCAGCATTGCCAACGATACGGACTATGGGCTGAGCGCCCTGGTGCTGGGAAAAAGCTCCGAACGTTGTATGAACGTCGCCCGTCAGATCGATTCGGGACGCGTGCTCATCAACACCCTGGCCCACGAACCGCGTGCCCCCTTCGGTGGATTCAAGCATTCAGGCCTTGGGCGCGAAATGGGCAGGTGGGGGATGAGCGCGTATTTGGAGCCAAAGACGTTGATCAGCTATGACCCATTGAAATGACTGGTTCAGGTTCCTGTCTGGGAGCACTGGATGAGGAATGGCAGTTAGCGTCCGCTTTTGGCCGAAAGCAGCCTACTGCTCCACTCAAAATTCGTCTGTCGCATTAAATTTGGCAATTGAAATTGACGGGAGGAGGGCGGTCTGAAAAGTAGGGTTGCGGAAATGGCCGAAAAGATGCGGAAACGATCTATAAAGAGAAGAGCAAAACTCCTGAAAGCCAGAAACGACAAAGCCCTGAATAATCAGGGCTTTGTCGTATCAAATATGGCGGAGGCGATGGGATTCGAACTCATGGACCTGTTACAGTCGACGGTTTTCAAGACCGTTGCCTTAAACCACTCGGCCACACCTCCGTTGCGTTGCGGGCGCCATAATACCTGAATGAAACACACTGTCAAACTCTGTGCATGGCTTGTTACAGAGCGTCTGTTATGATCTTTGCGACTGAACGTTTCAAACCAACAGGAGTGTCGCCATGCGCGAACAGGATTACGCAGTTCACAACAGCGTGCAGGCTGAGCAGCTAGAGGTTAGCCGCGTCCTGCGCAACACTTACGGTCTACTGGCGCTCACCCTCGCATTCAGCGGTGTGATGGCGTTCGTGGCCCAGCAGATGCGGGTCGGCTACCCGAATATTTTCGTGGTGCTGATCGGTTTCTACGGGCTGTTCTTCCTCACCAACAAGCTTCGTGATTCCGCCTGGGGCCTGGTGTCGGCGTTTGCCCTGACCGGTTTCATGGGTTTCCTGCTCGGCCCGATCCTCAACCGTTACCTGGGCATGCAGGGCGGCGCTGAAGTGGTCAGCTCCGCGTTCGCGATGACCGCACTGGTGTTCGGTGGTCTGTCGGCTTACGTGCTGATCACCCGCAAGGACATGAGCTTCCTCGGTGGCTTCATCACCGCCGGTTTCTTCGTCCTGCTGGGCGCGACGCTGGCGAGCATGTTCTTCCAGATCAGCGGCCTGCAACTGGCTATCAGCGCAGGTTTCGTGCTGTTCTCCTCGGTTTGCATCCTGTTCCAGACCAGCGCCATCATCCACGGCGGCGAGCGCAACTACATCATGGCGACCATCAGCCTGTATGTATCGATCTACAACCTGTTCGTCAGCCTGTTGCAGATCTTCGGCATCATGAGCCGCGACGACTGATCGCTGCACTGCAATAAACAGAAAACCCGCGAAAGCGGGTTTTTTGTTGCCTGCGAAAAAGAGAGCAGCGATCAATTGATCACGATGCTGCCATCGGCCTGTTGCTTGTAGATCGTGTAGGGCAGCAGCAACGTATCGAGCACTCCCGACACGGCCGCGTCCACCAGCAGACCCGGCGTCGCGTTCTTGTAGTTGAACGCATCGACGTCATCCGGCTTTTCGGCGTGCAGCATGCAGAAGTCGTACGTCACGCCACTGTAGATGCGCGGTACAGCGCCGCAGTAGGATTTGTTCGCTTTCAACTGCTCCGTGGAATGCTTGTCACTGAACGCTACGGTCTGCACCGTCCCGCACCCAGCCAGCATCAACGCTGCCAGCATCGTTGCCTGAATTTTCATGCCGCCAATCCTTCGCCGGAAAAAACTCAATCTACGCCGCTCACGCCATCGGCGGCAATCGACGTTTTACCGGGGTCTTCTTGACGATCGCTGTATTGGTTTCTGCCAACGTATTCAACCGGTCGAGCAAGGTGTCCAGCTGCTCCATCGAGCGCACATGCAGGCGGGCGATAAAGCAGTCTTCGCCGGTGACCTTGTCGCACTCGGTGAACTCGGGAATCGACATGATCTGCCGCTCCACTTCCTGCAATTGCCCCGGCAATGGCCGCACCCGGACAATCGCCTGCAACTGATAACCGAAGCACTTCGGGTCAATCTCCACGGTGTAGCCCTTGAGCACGCCGCGTTCTTCCAGGCGGCGCAAACGCTCGGCCACGCTCGGCGAAGACAAACCGCTGATCTGCGCCAGCGCCTTGAGCGAGCGCCGTGAATCCTCCATCAAGGCCCCGATCAGGATCTGGTCGATATCGTCGGTCATACAAAAACTCCCGCATTAGGCGAATGATGCAAACCACCCTCGATAAAAAAGGTAGAAATCGAGTTTAGCCTGCTTTTTGCGCTGGAGAAGCCCCGGTCACGCTTGGCATACTTTTGCCACACATTAAGGAGATTGATGATGGACAAAACAATCCGTCGCGGCTCATTTGAAATGACCGCCGCCATGCTGATATCCGGGACGATTGGCTGGTTCGTGCTGGTGTCCGGGCAACCGGTGCTGGACGTGGTGTTCTGGCGCTGCGTGTTCGGCGCCGGGACTTTGCTGCTGATCTGCGCCGCCTTCGGCTTTCTGCGCCCCGGCATTCTGACCCGCACCACCTTCCTGCTGGCGGTGATCAGCGGGGTGGCAATCGTCGGCAACTGGGTGCTGCTGTTCGCCTCCTATTCACGGGCGTCGATTGCAATCGGCACGGCGGTGTACAACGTGCAGCCGTTCATGTTGGTGGGGCTGGCAGCGCTATTTCTAGGCGAGAAGATCACCTTGCAGAAGCTGTTCTGGCTGGCGATTTCTTTCATGGGGATGCTGGCCATCGTCAGTGCCCATGGCGGGCAGGGCGAGGGCGGAAGTGATTACCTGATGGGGATCGCGCTGGCGCTGGGGGCGGCGTTTCTGTACGCCATAGCTGCGTTGATCATCAAGCGCCTGACCGGCACGCCGCCGCATCTGATTGCGCTGATCCAGGTCTGCACCGGCGTGCTGTTGCTCGCGCCATTCGCGCATTTTTCAGCAATGCCCGAGGCGCCAAGTGCCTGGGCCAGTCTGGTGACGCTGGGCATCGTCCACACCGGTCTGATGTACGTGCTGCTTTACGGCGCGATCCAGAAACTGCCGACTGCATTGACCGGCGCTCTGTCGTTTATCTACCCGATTGCGGCGATTTTCGTCGACTGGTTTGCCTTCGGTCATCAACTGCAAACCCTGCAATGGATCGGCGTGGCAGCGATCCTGTTGGCCGCTGCCGGCATGCAACAGGGTTGGGGATTGAAGGCGCGGCGCCTGGCCGCGCAGTAAATCTCAGATGTTCCAGCGCGGCGCAGTCTTCGCCAGGCGCTGGCGCATTTCGCCGATGTTGGCCGCCAGTTGCCGGGTCAGCAAACGGTAGCCGTCCAGCGGGCTGTAGACCGGCGTGTCGAGGCTGGCGTCCGGCAATTCCACCGGGCGTCCCAATCGACCGGACGCACCGGTTTTCAACGCTCGGGCCATGCCGATCAATTGCACGCGAATGTGCCGGTGTTCGGCCTTGAGCGCCGCTTGCAGGTGCGTCATGGCGTCGGGGTCGTTGGCGTCCGGGCGGATGTTGCCGAGGATTTCCAGGGTGCTGATGCACATGCGCAGGTTGCGCTGGATGGCGTCCAGTTCGGTCATCGAGACTTTGACTTCCTTGGACACCGACGGCATCAGCGAGCGCAGTTGCACCATCACCGCGTTCAGCCGGTTCATCAACTTCAAGTGTTCGTCGGCGGTCACCGGTTGGCCGCCGATAATCCGTCCGTACACCGTCGCGCAATCGCGCAGCGCATCGGCCAGGTTGTAGCGCCACGAGTACACCGCGTACAGCGGCAGGGCGAACGAGAAGGCCAGGGCCAGGGCGATACCGATCAGGATATCGACCCCGCGCCACAGCCCGTCGGTGATCGGGTTGTCGCCATGCCCGGCGACGATGAACACGGTGATGGCCGAGAGCAGGGCGGTGTAGCCGCCCTTGCCGATGGCATGATACGAGAAGAATCCGCACACCACCGCCATCGCAAAATAGGTCAGCCACGGCATGCCCAGCCACGCCTGTTGCGCCACGATCAACAAACCGACGCCGGCGCCGATCAAGGTGCCGGTGGCGCGTTCGGCGGCTTTCTTGCCGATGTTGCCGTGATGCTGCAAACCGCCGATCACCACCAGCATGGTCACCGACGCCCATTCGCCGTGGGGCAGATTGATGCCGGTGGTCAGCAGGATTGTCGCCAGCAACCCCAACGCGACCCGCACCGCGTGAATCGTTCGAGCATGGCGATAACGTCGATACGGGTCTAGCAACGGCCGCAGGATCCGCCGTAACAGCGGCGGCCAGCGGTGGGGGCTGAAAGTGCTCAGCGCTGATTCCTCCTCAGAAGATGTAGTCGGTTGCGATGAAGTTCGAATCGCGCCCGCGAATGATTTCGCTGATCAGATCCTTGTTGGGTTCCTGGAACTTGGTCGCCACCAGGGTGCGGATCGAAAACACCCGCAGTGCATCGTGTACCGACAGCGTGCCTTCGGCGGAGTTCTTGCGCCCGTTGAACGGGTAAGTGTCCGGGCCGCGCTGGCACTGGGCGTTGAGGTTGATCCGCCCGACCTGGTTGGCGAAGGTATCGACCAGTCGGCCGACCGCCACCGGGTTGGTGCCGAAGATGCTCAGTTGCTGGCCGAAGTCCGATTCCAGCACGTAATCGATCACGGTATCGAGGTGACGATACGGCACGATCGGCACCACAGGCCCGAACTGCTCTTCCTGATACACGCGCATCTGCGGCGTCACCGGGTACAGCACCGCCGGATAGAAGAACGATTCCCGCGACTCGCCACCATTCGGGTTGACCACCTGGGCGCCTTTGCTCTGCGCGTCAGCCACCAGCCCATGCAGATAATCGACCTTGCCCGACTCCGGCAGCGGCGTCAGCGAAACCCCGCTGTCCCACGGCATGCCTGGTTTGAGGCTGGCCAGTTTGGCGTTGAATTTCTCGATGAAGCTGTCCACCACATCTTCATGCACGAACAGAATCTTCAACGCGGTGCAGCGCTGGCCGTTGAACGACAGGGACCCGGTGACCGCTTCGCTGACCGCGTTATCCAGATCGACTTCCGGCAGGACGATGCCGGGGTTCTTCGCATCCAGCCCCAGCGCGGCGCGCAAGCGGTGTGGTTTCGGGTGCAGCTTCTTCAGGTCGCTGGCGGCCTTGTTGGTGCCGATGAAGGCGAAAATGTCGATCTTGCCGCTGGCCATCAGCGCGCTGACGGTCTCGCGGCCGCTGCCGTAGATCACGTTGATCACGCCGGTGGGGAAGCTGTCGCGGAAGGCTTCAAGCAAAGGACGGATCAGCAGCACGCCGAGCTTGGCTGGCTTGAACACCACGGTGTTGCCCATGATCAGTGCCGGAATCAGCGTGGTGAAGGTTTCGTTCAGCGGATAGTTGTAAGGGCCCATGCACAGCGCTACGCCGAGCGGTACGCGGCGGATCTGGCCGAGGGTGTCCTGTTCCAGCTCGAAACGGCTGGAGCGGCGGTCGAGTTCTTTCAGCGCATTGATGGTGTCGACGATGTAGTCGCAGGTGCGGTCGAACTCTTTTTCCGAGTCCTTGAGGTTCTTGCCGATTTCCCACATCAGTAGCTTCACCACGGCGTCGCGCTGCTGGCGCATGCGCCCGAGGAAGGCCTCGACGTGCTGGATGCGTTCGGCTACGCGCATGGTCGGCCACAGGCCCTGGCCCCGGTCGTAGGCGCGGACGGCGGCGTCGAGGGCGGTGAGGGCGGTGTCGGCGTCCAGCAGCGGCGTGCTGCCGAGGATCACTTGTTCATCGCCGTTGTCGCCATGCAGATAGACCGGGCTGCGCACGGTGGCGAGCGGGCCGTCCCAGCGGCGCAACTCGCCATCGACCAGGTATTCGCGTTGCTCGACCTGACCGTCGAGGCGGTATTTTTCCGGGATGTCGCTGACAGAAGGGAACAGGTTGCCAAGGATGTTTGCTGTGGTCATGTCGCTACCCCGTGTTGATGTCCGCATGCAGATCAAAAAGTCTCAACAGGTTATACGCCTGAATGCGCGGAAATTTAAACCCGCAAATGTCACGCGAATGTCACGCGAAACCGCACAGCAGAGCGGGCATCCACACATGATCGTTCCCACGCTCTGCGTGGAAATGCCTCAAGGGACGCTCCGCGTTCCAAGCGGACGCAGAGCGTCCAGGGCTGCATTCCCACGCGGAGCGTGGGAACGATCGTCTTCAGGTAATGGGCTGGCCCCGTTTGCCCCCCTCAATGTCCCGCAATGCCCTCAACCCGCCGACCCGCCTGCCTTAAGGTGTGACCACAACAATAAGCGAGGCCGTTATGCGGGCAATCCGACTCACATTATTACTGGCGTTGGCCATGACGCTGCCTGGCTGCGGCGAAGACCCCAAACCCCCGGCCAGCACCAACAACACCATTCCCAAAGACCCGGCGCTGGCGCAGATCTACGCCAACAGCTGCCAGCTCTGCCACGCCAACCCCGCCGCGAATGCGCCGCTGACCGGTGACCGCAAGGCCTGGGAACCGCGCATCCAGCAGGGCGCCGACACGCTGCTCGACCACGCCATCAATGGCTACAACGGCATGCCGCCGATGGGCCAGTGCGTCGAGTGCTCGGAAGAACAATTCCTTCAGTTGATCGGCTTCATGGCCGATCAGCCGCTCCCTCAATAAGGATCCTGGCATGCCGATAGATCTGACACGCCGGCAGTTGTTGCAACGGGCAAGCATCGTCGGCGCGTTCAGCGCGCTGGCCTCCAATCCGGCGCTGGGCCAACTGATGCGCGCGCCGCGACTGATTCCCTGGCGCAACTGGTCGGGCGGGCAGAGTTGCCTTCCGGCGGCGCGGGTGGCGCCGAAGAATCTGGACGAATTGACGGCGGTGATTCAGCAGGCACCGGGCAAGATTCGCCCGGTCGGTTCGGCGCATTCCTTCAGCGCGCTGGTGCCCACTGACGGCACGTTACTGTCGCTGAGCTACTTCAACGGCCTGCTCGACCACGACCCGAAAACCCTGCAAGCCGAATTCGCCGCCGGCACGCCGATGTCGCGCATGGGCGTGCCGCTCAAGGATGTCGGCCAAGCCCTGCAAAACATGGCCGACATCGATTACCAGACCCTCGCCGGGGCCATTTCCACCTCGACCCACGGCACCGGCAAAACCTTCCAGTCCTATTCCGCACACGTCTGCGGGATGCAACTGGTGACTGCCAGTGGCGAGGTGCTGGACTGCGACAGCCAGCGTCATCCCGAAGTGTTCAACGCCGCCCGGGTGTCCCTCGGCGCGCTGGGTGTGGCCACCAAAATCCGCCTGCAAAACCGCCCCGCCTATCGCCTGCGGGAAACCCAGTGGATCGCCAAAACCGAAGAACTGCTCGAAGACCTGGACAAGAACACGAGCGAAAACCAGCACTGGGAAATGCTCGTCGTCACCCATTCCGACTACGCCTTGTCGATTGCCCTTAACGAAACCACCGACCCGCCCACGCCACCGATTCCGCCTGAAGAGGAGGGTGGCAACGAGTTCGTGACCCTGATCGAGAAGATCGACAAGTACGGCAGCGATTTCCCGAACTTGCGCAGTTCGCTGCTCAACAGCCTGCGGCATCTGGCGAGTTTCGATGATCGGGTCGGCGACTCGTTCGACATCTACGCCAACGTGCGCACCGTGCGTTTCAACGAGATGGAATATTCGGTGCCCGCCGAACACGGCCCGGCCTGCCTGCGGGAGATTCTCAAACTGATCCGCGACAAGGACCTGCGCACCTGGTTTCCCATCGAATACCGCTACGTCAAGGCCGACGACATTCCGCTGAGCATGTTCGAAGGCCGCGACAGCTGCTCGATATCGGTCCACCAGCATTACCAGATGGACCATCACAACTTCTTCGCCGCCGTCGAGCCGATCTTCTGGAAGTACAACGGCCGCCCGCACTGGGGCAAGTTGCACACGCTCAATGCCCGCACGTTGCAAATGCTCTATCCGCGCTGGCAGGAATTCATTCAGGTACGCGAAGCGCTAGACCCGAGCGGCAAGTTTCTCAACGGGCATCTGTCGTCGATTCTGGGGGTGAGCTGATGGCGGTCAATCGACGTAATTTCGTGCTCGGGAGTTTGGGTGTCGGCGCTTTGCTGCTGGGGGTTGGCGCATGGTTGCGACCGGGCGATCGCGGCGGGCCTTACAGTGACTATTTCCGGGCGCTGAACAATGAGCTCAAGACCAAAGGCCCGATGCGCCCGGTGTTGCTGATCGATCTGGATCGACTCGACCACAACATCGACGTGGTAATGCGCTCGGTGAAACGCGCAGGCAAGCAGTTGCGGCTGGTGGAGAAATCCCTGCCGTCACCGGGACTGCTCAGTTACATCGGCCAAAGGGCAGGGACGCAGCGGCTGATGTCGTTTCATCAGCCGTTTCTCAATCACGATGCGGTGACGTTCCCGCAGTCCGACATTCTGCTCGGCAAGCCCTTACCGGTACGCTCGGCAGAGCTGTTCTATCAAACCCACAAAGGCTCGTTCGACCCAGCGAAACAACTGCAATGGCTGATCGACAACCCCGAACGCTTGCAGCAATACCTCGCACTGACCCAGGGCTTGGGCACGCGGATGCGGATCAACATCGAGCTGGACGTCGGCCTGCACCGCGGCGGCGTCAGTGACGTGAACGTGCTCGGGCAGATGCTCGCGCTGATCGCCGCCAACCCGCAGCACCTGGAGTTCGCCGGCTTCATGGGTTACGACCCGTTCGTGGGCATGGGCGTGCCGGGGATTCTCGGTTCGCCCGAGGAACTGTTCGCCAAGGTGATGGTGATTTATCAGCGCTGCGTCGATTTCACCCGACAGCAATACCCGGCGCTGTGGCATGACGGCTTGTGCCTGAATACGGCCGGCAGCCCGAGTTATCGCATGCATGAAAACGAAAGCCTGAGCAGTGAAGTGTCGGTGGGGACGGCGATGCTCAAGCCGACTCATTACGACTTGCCGTCGCTGGTCGAGCACGAGCCGGCTGCATACATTGCAACGCCGGTATTGAAAAGCACCGGGGCGGTGAACATTCCGGCGCTAGATGACAAGTCGAGGCTGTTTTCGTGGTGGGACACCAACCAGCGGCAGACCTTTTTCATCTACGGCGGTAACTGGATGGCCGAATTCGAATCACCGCCCGGATTGCAGAGCAATGGCGTTTACGGGCGCAGTTCGAATCAGGAAATGGTCAATGGCTCGAATGCCGTTGGGCTGACGGTGGAGGATCAGGTGTTCTTGCGCCCGACCCAGACCGAAGCCGTCCTCCTGCAATTCGGCGACTTGCTGGCGGTGCGTGGCGGCAAGATCGTCGACATTTGGCCCGTCTACACCTGACGGAATGTTTTTCTGAAAACACCCCATAACCCTGTGGGAGCGGGCTTGCCAGCGATGACGGTGTGTCAGCCAAGTAAATGTTGCTGACCTGACCCCATCGCTGGCAAGCCAGCTCCCACAGTATTTGTGCTGTCTGCAATTCCCCGATCAATTTCTGTAATGAAGCTTTTATGACAAAAGTTCGGTAGCACATCGCCAGTCCGGTCATGCCTATGTAACGCGCTTGAGGGGCCCTGAGGGGCGCTTTTCACAAGCCGAGGCGGGACGCCGGGAGTGAGGCAATGGGGACTATGGAACGCTACTCGAAAGTGGGCATGCAGGAACTCGATCAACGCCTGTCGAAGATCGTCGAAGCCGCGCGCAAGAAGCCGGTTTCGGTGTATCGCTACGGCGCGCCGTGGGTCTGGATCGTGTCGCAGGATGACTGGCAGGGCGCCTTGAAAGAGGTCTCCAGCTACATTCCGCCGGGTCATTCGCTGGTGCTGCTGCGCCCGCAGATCGACGATTTGCTCGACGCCCACCGCGACCTCCTGCACGACCTCAATGCCCAGCCCGGCATGCTGATCGCCCCGCAGACGGTCATGCACATCCTGCTGCTGCAACTGCTGTATTCGGTGCCCAGCGAGCAGCAGCTCTACGAACAGCTCAATTACAACCTGCTGTTCCGCTGGTTCGTCGGCCTTGGCCTGAACCAGAAAGTCTGGAGCTTCAACGTCCTCAGTCGCGACATCGCCACGCTGCTCAACGAGCCGCGTGCGGTGCAGCTCATCCAGAAAATCATCGGTGAAGTGTTCTGCGGCGCGCTGCTGCAAATGCCCGAGTTCTCCTTGAACTTCGCGCTGCTGCACACCTGGCTGGGCAAGCACACCGGGGCCAGCACTTCAGCAATCAAGAACGCCAGTAACTGACGCACACGCAAGGCGCATGAGCGCCAACAGGTCATCGCGAATTTCAGGGGGTAGTGTGGAGCAGATTTTCACGTCACGGCTGGCGCTGTGGGGCTGGCTGCTGGTGACGGCCGGCGCGCAGCCGGCGTTCGCCGATGAGGCCGAAAACGCAGCAGCGCAGCGTCTGGTGGACGTCAACGAATACTTCGTGCGCGGCAACACCGTGCTCGATGCGCGGGCGATCGAAGAAGCGGTGTATCCGTTCCTCGGCCCGCAAAAAGCCTTGAGCGATATCGAAGGCGCGCGGGATGCCCTGCAGAAGGCCTATCAGGAACGCGGCTATCAATCGGTGTTCGTCGAGTTGCCGGAGCAGGCCGTGGCCGACGGCATCGTCTACTTGCAAGTCAGCGAAACCAAGGTCGGCCGGGTCCGTGTGGTCGGCGCCAAACACTATTCGCCGCTGGACATTCGCGACAACGTCCCGGCGCTAAAGGAAGGCGAGGTGCCGGACTTCGCCAAGGTCCAGGGCGAACTGGCGCAACTCAACAAGACCCCGGGCCGGCAGGTGATGCCGCTGGTGCGCGAAGGCCAGCGCCCCGGCACCATGGACGTGGACCTGCAGGTCGAAGACCAGAACCCGTGGACCGCCAGCGTTGGGCTGAACAACGACTACAGCGCCGACACCGAAAAGCTGCGAACCGTCACCAGCCTCGGCTACAACAACCTCTGGCAGTTGGGGCACAGCGTCAACCTGACGTTCTTCACCGCACCCCAGGAAACCGACAACGCCAAGGTCTGGTCGGGCTCCTACACCGCGCCGCTGACCGAGCGCTGGAGTGTGCAGTTCTCCGGTTACCAGTCCGACAGTAACGTCGCCACCATCGGCGGCAGCAACGTGCTCGGCAAGGGCCATTCCTACGGCGTAGCGGCGATCTACACGATCCCGTCCAGCGGCAACTGGTCGAACTCGCTGTCGGCGGGGATCGACTTCAAGGACTTCGACGAACGCCTGACCCTGTCCGGCGAGAGCGACAAGGTGCCGCTCAAATACGCGCCGTTCACCTTTGCCTACAACGGCTACCGCTACAGCGAAAAGAGCCAGCTCGGCCTCGGCCTGAGCCTGGTCGCGGCCACTCGCAGCATCTTCGGCTACGGCAGTTCCGACGAAGACTTCGACTACAAACGCTACCGCGCCAACCCGAGTTTCGCCGTGCTCAAGGGCGATACCAACTTTACCTGGACCTTCGACAGCGACTGGCAGAGCGCGAGTAAAGCCGCGTTCCAGCTGGCGTCGGGGCCGCTGGTTTCCAACGAACAATTCTCCGCCGGTGGCGCCACTTCGGTACGCGGTTATCTGGCTGCCGAACGCACCGCCGATGACGGCTTCCTGTTGAGCGAAGAGCTGCGCACACCGTCGCTGGCCAAATACGTCGGCGGCTGGATGCAGGACTGGCGCTTCTATGCCTTCGCCGAAGGCGCGCAACTCTACCTGCGCGACGAACTGCCGGACCAGGACGCCAATTACGCCCTGGCCAGCGTCGGCCTCGGCACCCGCGCCAGCCTGAGCAAATGGCTGTCCGGCAGCCTCGACTGGGGCTATCCGCTACTCGAAGGGCCGAACACCTCGAAACAGGAATCGCGCCTGCACTTCAACCTTCAGGCCACTTTCTAACAAGGAGCACTTCCATGCAGCGCCTTTTCCTTTCGTTGTTGATCTGCCTGGGCTTCGTGCTCCCGGCCACGGCTCAGGCCTGGTGGCAGGACGACTGGCATTACCGCAAACAGATCGCCGTCGACACCACGCCACAAGGCGCCGCGATCAATCAGGCCCTCGGTCGTACCGCGCTGCTGGTGCGCCTGCACACCGGCAACTTCACGTTTGATGGCGTAAAAGAGGACGGCTCGGACCTGCGCTTCGTCGCCGCCGACGACAAGACCGTGCTCAATCACCAGATCGAAAGCTTCGATGCGCTGATGGGCATGGCGCTGATCTGGGTTGATGTGCCGAATGTCGAGGGCGGTCAGCGTCAGGACATCTGGATGTACTACGGCAACCAGAAGGCGCCGGCGACCGGCAACGGCCAACTGACGTTCGATCCGAATTACACCGCGCTCTATCACTTCGACGGCGCTACTGGCACCCCGGCGAAAGACACCACCGCTTACGGCAACACCGCGCAGAGCGCGACCGGCGCCGCCATCGACGGCGTAGTAGGGCGTGCCTTGCAGTTCAGCGGCCAGCCGCTGCTGTTTCCGGCCAGCCCGTCGCTGCAGCACAACGCTGGCAGCGCTTTCACCTTCAGTGCCTGGCTGCGTCTGGATCAGGCCAATGGCGAGCAACTGATCCTGGCCCGCCGCGAAGGCGCCAACAGCCTGCTGGTTGGTGTGAACCAAGGCGTGCCATTTGTGGAAATCGACGGCCAGCGCGCCATCGCCACGCAACCGCTGAATCCGGGCCAATGGCAGCACGTCGCACTGACCGCTGAAGGCGCCAAAGTGACGCTGTACATCAACGGTCGCGAAGGCGCGGCACTGGCTCAGGCGATGCCGGCCTTCAATTCGGTCATGGCCATCGGCGCCGATCTTCATGAAGGTCCTTTCCAGCCGTTCGTAGGCGCCATTGACGAGTTGCGGCTGTCGAAAGTCGCCCGCCCGGCGCCGCTGCTTTTGGCCGACGCCACTTCCCAGGGTGCCGAGTCGAAACTGGTCGCCTATGGCGTCGATGAAGAACAGTCCGGCTTCGGTTTCGGCAGCCTCGGCTTCCTGCTCAACGCGGTGCCGGTGGATGCCTGGGTGATCATCGCGGTGCTGGTGCTGATGATGTTCCAGTCGTGGATCATCATGCTGCGCAAGAATCGCACCCTCAGCCGTGTCACCGCCGCCAACGAAGACTTCCGCGTGCAATTCGCCAAGGTCGGCACCCGCCTGGAAATGTTCGCCGACGACACACAACTCGCCCAGCGTTTGCAGCACTCGCCGCTGTGGCGCCTGTATCAAGTGGCGGTGAAAGAAATCCGCACCCGCCGCGAGCAGGGCGCCGATACCTCGTCCGTTTCCGCCGCAACCATCGAAGCCATCCGCTGCTCGATGGACGGCGTGCGCACCCGTGAAAACCAGCAGCTCAGCTCGAAACTTTCGACCCTGTCCAACGCCATCGCCGGCGGCCCGTACATCGGCCTGCTCGGCACGGTGCTGGGGATCATGGTGGTGTTCCTCGGTACGGCCATGGCCGGCGACGTCAACATCAACGCCATCGCGCCGGGTATGGCGGCCGCGTTGCTGGCCACCGCCATGGGCCTGTTCGTCGCGATCCCCGCGCTGTTTGGCTACAACCGCCTGATCACCCGCAACAGGGAAGTCAGCGCCGACATGCGCGTGTTCGTCGACGAGTTCATCACCCGTCTGGCGGAGATGCACGGCGAAGGCCAGTCCAGTGAAGCGGCGCATCAGCGCGGTCATCACGCCAACCACTCCGTACCGGCCTGAGGAGCACTGACATGGCGTCCGTAAATGCTTCCCACGACGATGACGAAGATGCCGCAGTGGACAGCATCAACATCACGCCACTGGTGGACGTGCTGATGGTGGTGCTGGTGATGTTCATCCTCACCGCTACTGCGCAGGTCTCCGGGATCCAGATCAACCTGCCCAAGGCCAGCGCCGCCGTGTCGCTGTCGGAGGCCAAGACCAAGGCGATTTCGGTCAACGACGGCGGCCAGGTGTTCCTTGACGCCTACCCGGTGACCTTGCCGGAGCTGGAAGAACGCCTGCGCATCGAGAAAGCGCAGAACCCGGACTTCCCGGTGATCGTGCGCGGCGACGCCACGGTGCAGTACCAGAAGGTCATCGAAGTGCTGGATCTGCTGCGCCGGCTCGAACTGTCCCAGGTCGGTCTCGTTACCGGCAAACCGACGCAGGGCTGAGTGATGACTGCACAACTGCCAATCGAGCCTTTGCCAGTGAAGAAGTCGCCACTGCGTTACGTGAAGTGGGGCGCCGGGCTGCTGTTGGGCGCCGTCGCGGCATTCCTGTTGTGGCAGTGGGCCAACGACATGAGCGGCATCCGCCGGGAAGCGCCGAAGGTGCCGACGATCATCCCGTTGCCGCCACCGCCACCTCCGCCGCCGGAAAAACCGCCGGAGCCGGAAACCCCGGTCGAGGAAAAAATCGTCGAGCCCGAGCCGACGCCCGAGCCGCAAGAGGTCAAGCCCGAGGAAGAAGCACCGCCATCGCCGGCGGACGACCTGGCCAACCCGATGCAGATTGACGGCGACGCCCAGAGCGGCAGCGACGCGTTCAACATCGGCGCGGGCAAGGGCGGCGGCATGGCCGGTTCCGGCGGTGGGCGCCTGGGCAACGGCACCTACAGCCAGTTCCTCGCGTTCACTTTCCAGAAGCTGCTGCGCGAGAACCCCGACCTGCGCAACCTGGCGTTTTCGCTGCAGGCCGATGTGTGGCTGAGCAGCGTCGGCGAGATCACCCGGGTCGAGCTGATCAAGTCCAGCGGCAACCCCGAGATCGACAGTCAGGTGCTGGCCGCATTGCGTAACGCGCCGCATCTGAGCGAGCGGCCACCGGCCTCCATCACCTTGCCTGTGCGCATGTCCCTGCAAGGGCGGCGTCCGGGTTAACCGCATTCATAAAGCTGTATGAAAAGGAGTTGTGTGCAGATGATTTCCAACGTGAATCGATTGTCCCTGGCGGTCGGCATGGTCATCGCGACCCTGGTCGGTCAGGCCGCGGCAGCGCCTGCGCCCTCGGAGAACGCCACGATCAATCTGATCCGCTTGCTGGTCGAGCAGGGCATTCTGAAACAGGACAAGGCCGACGCGCTGATCGCCCAGGCCCAGAACGAAGCGGCCCAGGCCAAACAGGCAGCAGCGTCTACCGCTGTGGCGGCCGGGCCGGTCGCCGCACCGGGTGATGTGCGGGTGCAATACGTGCCGGCGGCGGTGCGCGACCAGATCCGCGATCAGGTCAAGGCTGAAGTGATGGCCACCGCCAAGCAGGAAAACTGGGCCGCGCCCAATACATTCCCGGACTGGGCTTCGCGCATCAGCTTCGACGGCGACATCCGCCTGCGTGACGAATCGCGCTACTACTCGGGCAGCAACAGCAACGAAATCGTCGACTTCGCCAAGCTCAACAACAACGGCCCGTACGACGTGAACCCCAACAGCAGCACCGCGTTGCCGCCGTTGCTCAACACCCGCGAAGACCGCGAAAACCTGTTCCGCCTGCGCGCCCGCCTGGGCATGAAAGCGGTGATCTCGCCGGAATGGACCGCCGGCATCCGCATCGGCACCGGCTCGGACAACAATCCGGTGTCGACCACCCAGAACCTCGGCGGCGGCTTCTCGAAAAAAGACATCTGGCTCGATCAGGGTTACCTGACCTGGAAGCCGTCGGATGAGCTGACCCTGACCGGTGGCCGCTTCGCCAACCCGTTCATGTCCACCGACATGCTGTATTCCAACGACCTGAACTTCGACGGCGTGGCGGCGATTTTCGACCACAAGCTCAGCCGCGACTGGGGCGTGTTCGGCACCGTCGGCGCGTTCCCGGTGGATTACACCAACGACACCACCACCAGCAACGGCTTCGACAAGGAAGAAAGCGACAACAAATGGCTGTACGGTGCGCAGGTCGGCGCCAAATGGGCGATCAACAGCAACAACCGCTTGAAAGGTGCGCTGGCCTACTACCGCTTCGACGACATCGAAGGCCAGCGATCGAGCCCTTGCGAACCGTGGGCCGGCGCACCGGGCTGCGACAGCGACGGCACCCGCGCAGCGTTCATGCAGAAGGGCAACAGCGTGTTCCTGCTGCGTGACATCACGCCGAACCCGCTCAACCCGACCACCACGCCGCAACCGCAATTCGTTGGCCTGGCGTCCGAGTTCAACCTGCTGGACCTCAACGTGGTGTGGGACGCCGACCTGCCGGAAGACTTCAAACTGCGCAGCCAGGGCAACTACATCCACAACCTCGGCTACGACGAAGGCGACATGCGCAAGCGTTCGGCGGGGCAACTGGTCAACAACCTCGACAGCAACGGCAACATCGAAAGCGGTGCCAATGCGTGGATGGTCCAGTTCACCCTCGGCAACGCGCTGGAGCTGAAGAAGCAGGGCGACTGGAACCTGTTCGCCGGCTACAAGTACATCCAGCCGGATGCCTTGCCGGACGGCTTCAACGACTCGTCGTTCCACCTCGGCGGCACCAACGCCAAGGGCTACTTCCTGGGCGGCAATTACGGTCTGGCGAAGAACGTCTACGCCACCGGCCGCTGGCTGAGTTCGGAGGCGGTGTATGGCGCGCCGTTCGACATCGACGTCATGCAGCTTGAGATCAACACGCGCTTCTAAAGCGCCGGGAGAGGGTTATGAAAATCCGCTGTTTATGGCTTGGGCTCGGCATGTTGATCGCCACCGGGGCGAGCGCCGAAGGCATGGAAGAACGCCTGCGCACCCAGTTGCGCAGCACCACCCAGCAGTTGCAAACCCTGCAAAGCCAGCAGGCCCAGGCCAGCGCCGCGCAACTGGCGGCGCAGAACGAAGCCAAGGCTGCGCAGGCGCAAATCAAGCAATTGACCGCCGAACTGGCCAAGGCCAAAGGCCTCGCCGAGCAACTGGCCGGGCAGCAGCAAAGCCTGCACAGCCAGGCCCAGGCGCAAGTCGCGGCCAGCAACGAGCAGACCGGCAAATTCAAGAAAGCCTATGACGAGTTGTTGGTCATGGCCCGTGCCAAAGAGGCAGAACGGTCTAAGCTTCAAGCGCAATTGGCTGAACGTGACACACAAGTGCAGCAATGTTCGGTCAAGAATCAGCAGATGTACGGCGTGGCCAAGCAGATTCTCACCGCCTACGAAAACATCGATGTGGCCGAGGTGATGAAGATCCGCCAGCCCTTCGCCGGCAGCGCCCGGGTCAAGTTCGATGAACTGGCTCAGGGCTTTGGCGACGAACTGTACAAGACTCAATTCGATGCGCCGCAAGCCGCGATTGCGCACTGATTAAAAGACTCATGGACAAGGAAGAAGTAATGACTCAATTGATCTCCCACGTATCCCCGCAATCCCTGACCGACGTACTGCAAGCCGCCGGTTACCGCGTCAACCAGACCGAACAGAACGGCATCGTCCAGTTGCTCAGCGCCAGCCAGGGCATCGGTTATGCCGTGCGTTTCGGCAACCCGGCGGTGGCGGAGCAGGGCAGCTACGTCGACTTCACCTTCAGCTGCGCCTTGCGCGTG
Organism: Pseudomonas sp. 9.2(2024); assembly: GCF_039695385.1. Taxonomy (NCBI): domain Bacteria; kingdom Pseudomonadati; phylum Pseudomonadota; class Gammaproteobacteria; order Pseudomonadales; family Pseudomonadaceae; genus Pseudomonas; species Pseudomonas sp. 9.2(2024). The sequence continues at coordinate 3,113,993 of NZ_CP155585.1, forward strand.
CAGGGTGAATTGCCGGCCGGTGTGGCCGAGCAGTGGAACGCGACCCGCCGGTTTGCCCGGTTGTCGTTGCAGGGCGAGTTTCTGGTGATGGAAATGGACGTGGTGGTAGCGGCGGGCGTCAGCAATGACCACCTGCGCGGCAACCTGGAATTGTGGGATCGCCTGCTTCAGGAGTTCATCGTTTACCTGCGTGATTTCACCCAAAGCGCTGCCGTTGCCCAGGCACCAAAAGTTGAGCAAGAGGAAGTCGCGCTGTGACAAAACCTGCCATGGTAATCAGCGCCGCTGCGGTGGCGCTGTTGGTGGTCGCCGTGGCGCTGGTGGTGCGGCCGGGTAATGACCCGGTCGCCGCCCAGCAACCGGCGCCGGTGATTGCGGCGAACAATGAACCGGCAGTAGCCAGATTAGGCAAGCAGCAGGTTTCGCCGGAGGAATTGCAGGCGTTGCTGGCGGCTGTTCCACCGCAAACCCGCGAGCAACTGCGCGGTAATCGTGAGGCGCTCGAGCGCTGGATTCGTTCACGTCTGGCCGAAAAAGCCGTGCTGGAACAGGCCGATGCCCAAGGCTGGGCGCAGCGCCCGGACGTGGTGCGGCAGACCCGCGCCGCCACCGAACAGATCGTGTTTCGCGACTATTTGCAGTCGGTGAGCCAGGTGCCGGCGGATTACCCGAGCGCTGCCGAATTGCAGCAGGCGTACGACGCGGGCAAGGCCAATTGGCAGACGCCCGCGCTGTATCGGGTCAGTCAGATTTTCCTTGGGGTGAATGAGCCACAGAATCTTGAGGTGGTGCGCAAACAGGCGACGGAGTTGAGCAAGAAAGCCCAGTCGAGCCCGGCGGAATTCGCGGCGTTGGCCAAGGAGTTTTCCCAGGATCGCCTCACCGCTGAACGCGGCGGCGACACAGGCCTGCAACCGTTGCAGCAACTGGTGCCGGAAGTTCGCGGTGCGGTGGCGCGGCTCAAGGTTGGTGCGGTCTCCGATCCCGTTCAAAGCAGCGCCGGTTTTCACGTGATCAAACTCACCGAACAACAACCGGCCCGCACCGCGACCCTCGACGAGTTGCGCGATCAACTGACCCAGGCCTTGCGGGCACAGCGTCAGGAACAGATCGCCCAGGCCTATCTGGACGGCATGCTCAATACCGCGACGCTGAGTATCGACGGGGCCGAGCTCAATAAGGTGCTGGAGAGCAAACCTTAAGCGCTGCACACCAAAACAAAGATCGACAGGGAGTCATCGATGTCATTCACCGAACCCGCAGCACGACAGAGCAGCGCCGATTTCCGCTGGCCCCGGGACAAGGACGAACCCTGGCTGGCGCAAGCGGCGACCCTCGACGGCGACGTCGCGCAGTACTTTCTGGTAAGCGCCCGTTGCGGCTGCTTTATGCAGGCGGCTCGCAGCCTCAACGTGCGCTCGACCCTGCTGCGCAAACAACTGGCGCAGCTCGAACAGCAACTGCAATGCGCGCTGTTCAGCTTTCAGGGCAGCGCGCTCAGCCTGACCCGCGAAGGCCAGCAATTGCAGGCGCAGCTGATCGCTTTGGCTCACGAACGCAAACTGCCGGTGATCGAGCAACCGCTGATCAGGCTGGCCGTCGCCGAATCGATCCTGCATGACATCCTAGGCCGCGACCTCATTGCACTGCTGCGCCGCAACGCCAGCGTTCGCCTGGAGATCATCGCCCTCGACAGCGAACTGGCCCTGCGCGCCGTCAGCGCCGACATCGTGCTGTGGCTGGCCAACGGCGACACCCCACATCCCGGCCCGACCTTCGCCACCAGCGAACCGCAACGCCTGGCGCAACTGGAATACCAGCCGCACATCGCCAAACGCTATTCGCGCGTGACTGCACGCCCGGAAAGCCCCGATGACCTCGCCGATTTCATGCTGGTGCAATGGCAGCACGATCGGCAGATCGACAGCTTTCGGCCGTGGAATGAGCTGGTCGAACAGCGGTTGGCTGGGGTGGTGCAGATGCAGTCGTATGAGCTGATGCTGGAGATGATTCGCTGCAGTGCGTGCATTGGTTTGTTGCCGATGTACATGAGCCGGTTTGATCGCGGGTTGGTGGCGTTGCCGGGGTTGTTTGAGGAGGCGATGCGGTTGCAGGCTTGGTTGGCGGTTAATTCCTCATCGCGGGATGTGGCCGAAGTGCAGACGTTGGTTGAGTTGATTCGGCGAACGTTCAATGAGCGACAGGAGTGGTTTGAATAACCACGCAGGTTTATAGATCGTTCCCACGTCGAGGCGTCGAATCGTCCGCGTGGGAATGCCTCAAGGGACGCTCCGCGTTCCAGCTCCGGAAGGGACGCGGAGCGTCCCGGGCTGCATTCCCACGCGGAGCGTGGGAACGATCAGGCGATCAGGCTACAGCGGCGCCTCAGCCTCCAACTCCAGATTATCCAGCGCCCGATTCACCGCCAGTTCCCCTAGCATGATCAATTGCGCAATGCCCAGCTGCACATGCCGGTGCGAACCATCCACCAGCACGGCGAAGTCGGTGGCCATGGTTTTGGCCGAGGTCAGGGTCTGATAAATAAATGCGTCCCCTTTTGTTGTTATGTCTTGGTTATGAGGAAGACGTATATCGACTGAAATGTCGGATTATCTGCATGCAAATGATGCACGCCATCCCATCTTCCAATCCAGTAGGCTGGCTGCCCCCCACTAGTGCCAGGTGTGGATGTCCATGTTCCATGGCCGAATGCAGAGTCCTGATACTTCGTGGGAGTGAAGCTTCGACTATGACTTTGAACCTCGGATAGAGTGAGAAGCCTTCCACCGCTGGCCACTGCAAATTGCGAGGCGTCTTTCCAGGTACTAAGTCCAGGAGTCCAGAATCGGAAAACCACCTGATGTGCGGTACCGGATGTAGTGATTTTATAACTCTTGCTTTGATTGGCAGCGTCAGTGGCGGTAACGATGGCTTCGCCATTTCCTCGAGCATAGGACCTGCCGTCTTGATTGACCGAGACGATGTTCGTATCGCTGGAAGCATAAATAATCGTACCAACCCCGCCTGTGGCTTTACGATCGATGTAACTTGCGCTTTTCGGGTCGGATGGAAAGAAATACTCGGGAAATTGGGGGGGGAATTGATCAGCGTAGTATCGCTCAGCTGACAAATGCACCGGGCTGACATCCATCTCCAACTCAGGTAACCCGGCCCCTACCACCCGTGCTTCCGCCGTTTTGGAAACACCAACAATTTTCCCTCCCCTGGTCTGCTTGAATGTCACCTGCACCGTACTGCCGGGAATGACCTTGGCGTTGGGAATATCCACTGACAATTGTCCCGGTACCTGAATGACTGGCACCTTCACTTGATGGGTAGCCGTCACGACCCCGTTCACCAAAGCCTCGAAAGTCAGATCGCATTCATCCCCTGCCTGCCAAATCGTATTGATCAAGTGAATAAGCGCCCACAATGGCCCGCCATTCATTTTGCCCAGATCGACTTCTTTCGGATCGTCACCGTTTTCTCCGAGGATTTCCTGAAGGATGGCCTCGAGCAGTTCTGCCCAATCCAGATGCACATCGATCAGACAAGGAATCGACCAATGATCCTGTGCATTGAATTGGCCCAACTGTGTTGTTCCTGAGTAATTGTTTGTCTGGCTGATCACGTTGTACTTGATCGGGAACTGCGGATTGTTCGGATCCTTGGCAAAGTGCGGTGTAGTCAGAGTGAGTGTGATTGGCTGGGTCAGGTCGGGGTTGGGGTTGGTCGGCGTTGGTTCGATTCGATGTTTGGTCTCTACTCCGCCGCTATCAACAGTGATCAGGTCATAGAGATGTTTGTGCGGATAATCCAGCGTTAGCAGTACGCCTTGTGCAGCTTGTGAGGCGTCCACGCTGGTGGGGGTGGCGTTGATGGCGAGTGCCGAATGTCCGCCCCCCGGTACCTGTTCATCGCCACCTGGAGCAAAAGCATCGTAAAGCACCGTCAATGAGGGAGACGTGTCGCCGTTGCCTGAAAGACGCTCAACCGTACAGTGCAAACTGTTGATGTCCTCCAGCAGCAAACCGGCAGGCAGGCGTAACAGCACCGGGTCGCTGATGCTGAATACGATTTCACTGCTGATCGGCTTTGGGTTGTTGTTCAGGTGCAAGTGAACGGTTTCATACAGATCCTGACCTTGCCAAGGCCCGAACAGCACTGCCATCCCCAAAGGGTCTTTGTAGTGATTGACGATCGAGACCCCGATATGCGCACCAATCACCGGGTCAGTCTTGAGGAGGACTTGTGGAGGCGTGAGAGCAAAAATGGCGATGGGGGGCGACGTGGTGGCGTTCATGGCATCTGCTCGCGGGGCAATTGAGATGAGCTTCATCAAAGCACCATGCAGTTGCATCGACCACTGTCAGATCTGACAGGTGAAGGCTGTTTATAGATGAACGGTCGAGTGCCGAAGAGATCTCCAAGGATTTGAACAGGCAGAAAAACGGCCCCGTAAAGGGGCCGTTTTGGTTTCACCACTTAAACGCGCGTCTCAGCCGCCACCTCCAGATTGTCCAGCATCCGGTTCACGGCCAGCTCCCCCAGCATGATCAATTGCGCAATGCCCAACAGCACATGCCGATGCGAGCCGTCCACCAGCCCGGCGAAGTCGGTGGCCATGGTTTTGGCCGAAGTCAGGGTTTCGCAGGCTTCGGCCAGCAGTTCTTCACTGTCGACGCCGGGGGCGATGAGATAGCGGGTGTTGGGTTTGAGCAGCGGTTTTCTGGGGAGTAGGGGATTGAAGTAGTGATCGAGGGCGCGTTCGGCGGCTTCGTGGAAGGTCTTTGAATCCACCGATTCGTAAGGCGAGGTGGAGTCGGTTTCGGGCGGGTTTGGCGTTGGTTTGATCATGGTGAAGCTCCTTGAGAAATGGAGCCGTCATCCATCGCTGCTAAACGAATGAGGTGGCGGCTGTACGCGGGTTAGCAGACCAGGCTCAAGGATCCCGGCGCACCGAAGTGCCCCACGCAAGCCGCCATAAAACAGAAATGGCGAAACCAGCGTGCCTTGAGAATTGCCGAGCTGCTAAACCCGATCGCTGATTCATCAGCGACCCGGAAACGATAGAGCCGGCCCTCAAGGCACACAAGCCGGCGGATTCTGGCGGATGCGTAGGCAATGGCGCAAGGCGTTGTGGCTTGCCGGACGTTTCGGTCAACGGCTTTAAACAGTCGTGGCGAATCCGTGAAGAAGCGGTTTAAGGTAACCGGCTACGCACTGATACGCGGTTCGTAAATAAATGCGTCCCCTTTTTGTTTTGAAATATTTCCGTCTCCTTTTGTTATTAGCTTTTGCCATCAAGTCGGAATGCAAGTGAATGCCCTGATCCTCTTACTGTCCCCATAAAGCAACCCCAAACCACCAATGATTGAACCATTCCAGCATAGAAAATTAACCTGTGTTGCGACGTACTGGTAAATTCGTGATCCGAGGGGGTCAGGGTAAATTCGGTTTTCGTAAAGATCACGAACGGGGTTGACCAAAGATGGCGTTACATATTGGATTATGTTGTAGCTATTTACACCTCCAACGCTTTGTATCCATGTTTTCCCCTCATCTGCCGTCAGTAGGGCGTTGTTAACGAGAAGCTGGTAGACATTCAAGACTTTAGCGGAATACGAAACGCTCTGGTTTGCAGCATCGGTGACCGTAATCTTCGTGATGCCGTTTTTCAATCCCGTTACTTTGCCACTGCTCGAAACTTGTGCAACCAGTGTGTTCGCTGACATGTAGGAGTACGGAGGCACCCCCCCTGTCGCAGTACGCGTAGCCGTGTTCCCTGCCATTTCGTTGGTAGGCCAGCCATAGGGGTTAACTATCATGACGCCGTCCAATTCCATTTCGGTCGTATCAATAGCCAGATCGGGGGGCCGAATGCTCAATTCCGCACTTACCGTGGTCTCGCTGCTGGACGCAGTAATTGAAAACACTCCTTGCACTGAACCCGCTGTTGCCCCGTTAATCGTTACCTTTCCGTCAACTCCTGTCGTGAAGTCCTTGGTGCTCGTCCCATCGGCAAACCTTGTTCCCTGTGGCAACGTCACCTTGATGATTCCCACAATCGGCTGCCCGTTCTGCGTCAAACTCAACTCGATGCCTCCCAACTGATCACCCGCCGTGGCGGTGTAAGGCCCATTGAGAAACGCCACCACCACATACGCCACCACTTTCAAATTACGCACATTCGAATAGGTATTAGTCGGGTGATAGAGCGATTTTGCATACAGGCGCCGTGCGCCCGACGGTACTGTGATCGTCAGTACCCATGTTCCTGTCGTCGGGTCAGCCGTTACCTTGCCCTTCGGCACTGCGCTTGGGCCGCTGCCGTCATAGATTTCGACCTGCCGCCCAGCACTTGCCTCGCCGTGGAGTGTCAGCGAGGTGCTGCTCGTTGTATTCCCTTCTGGAACATCGTTGCCGGTTGCGTCAAGAACGGAAATGAGCTTCGGAACGATAAGCGGCTGGTTGGCACTGATGAGGATGGAGGTCGTAGGCGAAACTCTGAGGTTGCTCAGTTGATCTTTTATGGTGGCGCTCACTGTACGAGTACCGTCACCGATCTGCTGGAGGTCAAGGGTCGTCAGGTTGTAGGTGACCGGGTTGGCAGGATGGACATAGGGAATGGTTTTACTCCATGAGCCTATGGTCAGTTCCATTTCGTCAAATTGGCGCGGGTCGCTCCGGGTTAAAGTGACGGTAGGCGACTGCCCCGGAACAATGCTGGGCGGATGGCTGACCGTGATACCGGAGACCGGGTTGTTGAACAGCACATTCAGTATCGGGGTGGATTGATCTTTATTACCGCTGACCCGGGTGACTTCGTAGTACAGCCTATTGAGGCCATCCTTCAACACTCCCCAAGGAGCGTCCATAAAAATGCGGTCGTTCTCTTCGCCCGGCTTGATAAGCTTGATCACGGATGTCGCCAGGCTGTTGACCCACAGCCTTACGGAGTCACCTGCTGTAAAGGAGGTGGAAAACAACCTGACCGGGTCGATCACAATGAAGAGTTTGATGGTTGGCGAATAAATGCTCTGGGAAATGCCGAGATCGTAGGTTTTCGGCGGTTGCAGGTTTTCTTCTGCGCCCGGGATTGCCATCGGATACAGCTGGAGCAAGGCGGTGATCTGTGTCGAATTGACGTTGATGCTCATGTTGCTCTCCTGGCGTGCGATAAATAGCCATCTTCGGGACGAAGTTCATGACACCGCGAAAGAGGAGCATCGTCACCTGTCAGATCTGACAGGTGAGCGTGATTTCAAGACGAATGGTCATCGGTAAACGGTTTCCTGCAGACGCAAAAACGGCCCCGTAAAGGGGCCGTTTTGGTTTCAGCACTCAGACGCGCGGCTCAGCCGCCACCTCAAGATTATCCAGCGCCCGATTCACCGCCAGTTCCCCCAGCATGATCAGTTGCGCGATCCCCAGCAGCACATGCCGATGCGAGCCGTCCACCAGCCCGGCGAAGTCGGTGGCCATGGTTTTGGCCGAAGTCAGGGTTTCGCAGGCGTCGGCCAGCAGCTCTTCGCTGTCGATACCGGGGGCGATGAGGTAGCGGGTGTTGGGTTTGAGCAGCGGTTTTCTGGGGAGCAGGGGATTGAAGTAGTGGTCGAGGGCGCGTTCGGCGGCTTAGTGGAAGGTCTTTGAATCCACCGATTCGTAAGGCGAGGTGGAGTCGGTTTCGGGCGGGTTTGGCGTTGGTTTGATCATGGTGAAGCTCCTTGATAGACGGAGCTGCAACCGTTCGCGGTCAATCGAAAGGTGGCAGCTGTACGCGGGTTGACCGACCGGGAATCAAGGAACCCGGCATACCCGAAGGTATCCCACGCACAGCCACCGCGACACGTGGATTCAGAAAGGTTTCTGAAACCGGTCTTGGGCACTGGCGCGCCTTGATTGAGTCGGACGGTCAAATCCGATCGCTGATTCATCAGCGACCCGGAAACGATAGGGCCGGCCCCCAAGGCACACAAGCCGGCGGATTCTGGCGGATGCGTAGGCAATGGCGCAAGGCGTTGTGGCTTGCCGGACGTTTCCGTCAACGGCTTTAAACAGTCATGGCGAATCCGTGAAGAAGCGGTTTACAGTGACCGGCCAAGCACTGATCCAGGAGGGATCTTTCATGCCTGAGCACAACCCCGCCATTCACCTCGAACGCTTCAGCGAATCCCACATCGAAAGCGTCACCGCGCTTTACAACGACCCGGCTGTGACCCGGCAGGTGCTGCAGATGCCGTTTCAGTCTGCCGAGATCTGGCGTCAACGACTGATGCCGGAAAACGAACGGATGGTGAAACTGGTGGCGTTGCATCAAGGTGCGGTGATCGGGCATCTCGGGCTGGAGGCTTTTTCGCGAATTCGCCGCAGTCACGCGGGCAGTGTCGGCATGGCCGTTGCGGTAGCGTGGCAGGGCAAGGGTGTTGGTTCGAAGCTGTTGGCCGCGGCGCTGGACATTGCCGACAACTGGATGAACCTGCACCGGGTCGAACTTTCGGTGTACGCCGACAACGAGGCGGCCATCAGGCTCTATCGCAAGTTCGGCTTCGAAAACGAGGGCCTGTTCCGCGATTACGCTGTGCGTGACGGGCAATGGGTCGACACCTTGAGCATGGCGCGGCTGCGCAAACGCTGACCTTCTGTCCGTCAATGGTCTAGGGGACGACCGGGTAGGCAAATGACTTGCACGGTCGTCATCGGCATCTGCCATGCTCAAAGTCCGCAGCACCGCTCCTTGAAGGAACACCGCAATGGACGACGTACAGCAACTGGGCGAAATGCTTCGCCACTATGCCGACAGCGAAGCGCACAAGAAGCAATTGTTCGAGACGCAATCGGCGACCTGGGCCACACGGATTACCGAGTTGTTCGGGCAGATTCAGCAATGGCTGGAGCCGGTGCAGGCGCCGGGGTTGCTGGAGGTCAGTCGCGAGGCTTATGTGGCGTTCGGGCCGAGCACACCGGTTGAGACCTCAACCTTCAAGACTGAAAAACTGAGCATCGTGATTGCTGGCAAACCGGTGGAGTTTGTGCCGGATGTGATGGGCAGCGGTGGACAGATTTCGCTGGCGGTGGTGGGGCTGACGGCGGCGCGTTATGGGAGTGTTTCGTTGGTGGGGTTGCCCAATGGTGATTGGCAGTGGCGCAAGACCAATGGGTTGAAGGATCCGGACACCTTTGCCTTCGATGCGAATTTTCTCGCGCAGCAACTGCAGAGCCTCATCCCCCGCGACCGCACCTAAGATCAAAAGCCTACCCCCTCATCGGAACGCCGCCCGCCCAGCCCTCTCCCCCAAGGGGGCGAGGGGGAAAGGGAGCAGATCTGCGTTGTTTTCAATTTTGAGCTCGGCGGAAAGGGAGCAGATTTGTGTCGTTTTCAATATTGAGTTCGACGGAAAGGGAGCAGATCGGGGGCTTTTCAGTTTTTGAGTTCGGCTCGATATTTCAGGTCGGTGTATTTCGAGTAAACAACCCGGTCAGTTCCCTCTCCCTCCGGGAGAGGGTTAGGGTGAGGGGGCTGCCCCTGACACACCTCACATTTCGAGATTGACCCACCCCGGCTTCGCCACCTCCGGCGCCACCGCTTTCACGGTTTTACCGGTAGCCAACTCCACCCGCCGAGCCACCTCCGGATCATCCGCAAACGGCGTCAGACTCGCCTCATCCAGGCTCTCGGCCGTCTCGTGCCGCAAGCAGTACTCCACCGCCAGCCACAAAAACAACACGCCCAACACATTCAAGAAAACATCGAACATGACCGGCTCCCTTTATCAGGCGATCTGCGCTTCACGATGGGCAATCGCAACATCCGCCACACGCACCGTGCGCCACACGTTATAGGCCATCAGCAACATACCGCTGAGGAAGAACACCCCGCCAGCAAACCGCACGACAAACCCCGGATGACTGGCCTGCAGCGCTTCAACGAACGAGTACGTCAGCGTGCCGTCCTCGTTGATCGCCCGCCACATCAGACCCTGAGTAATCCCGTTGACCCACATCGAAGCGATGTACAACACCGTGCCAATGGTCGCCAGCCAGAAGTGCAGGTTGATCAGCGGCGTGCTGTGCATCCGTTCGCGGCCAAAGACCTTGGGCACCATGTGATAGGTCGCGCCGAAGGTGATCATCGCCACCCAGCCGAGGGCACCGGCGTGAACGTGGCCGATGGTCCAGTCGGTGTAGTGGGAGAGGGCGTTGACGGTCTTGATCGCCATCATCGGGCCTTCGAACGTCGACATGCCGTAGAACGCCAGCGACAGGACGAGGAAGCGCAGGATCGGGTCAGTGCGCAATTTATGCCACGCGCCGGACAGGGTCATCATCCCGTTGATCATGCCGCCCCAGCTCGGCGCCAGCAGGATCAGCGACATCGCCATGCCCAGTGACTGCGCCCAGTCCGGCAGCGCGGTGTAGTGCAAATGGTGCGGGCCGGCCCAGATGTACAGGGTGATCAGCGCCCAGAAGTGCACGATCGACAACCGGTACGAGTACACCGGCCGATTCACTTGCTTGGGCACGAAGTAATACATCATCCCGAGGAACCCGGTGGTCAGGAAGAAACCCACCGCGTTGTGCCCGTACCACCACTGCACCATGGCGTCGGTGGCGCCGGAGTACACCGGATAAGACTTGAACCAGTCCACCGGAATCGACAGGTGATTGACCACGTGCAGCATGGCGATCACCAGGATGAACGCGCCGAAGAACCAGTTGCCGACGTAGATGTGCTTGGTCTTGCGCTGCACCACGGTGGTGAAGAACACGATGGCATACGCGACCCAGACTACCGCCATCCACACCGCGCCGGAGAATTCGATCTCGGCGTATTCCTTGGTGGTGGTGTAGCCCATCGGCAGGGTGACCAGCATGATCACGATCACCGATTGCCAGCCCCAGAAAGTGAACGCGGCGAGTTTGTCCGAGTACAGCCGCACCTGGCAGGTACGCTGCACGGCGTAGTAACTGGCGGCGAATTGCGCGCTGCCGGCGAAGCCGAAAATCACCAGGCTGGTGTGCAACGGTCGCAAGCGGCCGAAGGTGGTCCACGGCAAGTCCAGATTCATGTCGGGCCACACCAGTTGCGAGGCGATCCATACCCCCATCGCCATGCCCACGACACCCCAGAAAACAGTCGCGATGACGAATTGGCGGACGACCTTGTAGTTATAAGCCTGTCCGATTGTTGCTGTGCTCATGGTCAGTTCATCCACGGTTGCAAAGTCTTGCCAGGCCACCCGGTCTGGCACGAGCTGCACTGTAGAAACCCCACCGGAAACAAAACAGGCTCAGGAATTGTTCATTTATGCGGATCAGATCAAAGCGCTGCCTGCGGTCATCTGCCGCGCCCTGATACGGTTTTTATGCGTTCAGGTGAATCTGTTGTGCACTGCGCCGTTCGTCCATAGTCAGGGAAAATACTGTGGGAACGGGCGAACCCGAGATAGCGCCAGACGCGAACTGGCGCTATCTCGGGTTCGCCCGTTCCCACAGGAATCCGTGCAAGTTCCTGACGAGGTAGTAGGCCGATGTATCAGTACGATGATTACGACCGGGCGCTGGTGTTCGAGCGCGTTGCGCAGTTTCGCGATCAGGTCGAGCGCTTCATGGCCGGGGAGTTGAGCGAAGAAGAGTTTCTGCCGCTGCGCCTGCAAAACGGCCTGTACATGCAAAAGCACGCCTACATGCTGCGGGTGGCCATTCCTTACGGCACGCTGAGTGCCGAACAGATGCGCACCCTGGCGAGCATCGCCAGGGATTACGACCGTGGCTACGGCCACTTCACCACCCGGCAGAACATGCAGTTCAACTGGATCGAGCTGCACGAGGTGCCGGACATTCTCGAACGTCTGGCGCAGGTCAACATGCATGCGATCCAGACCTCGGGCAATTGCGTGCGCAACATCACCACCGAAGCCTTCGCCGGGGTCGCGGCGGACGAGCTGATCGACCCGCGCCCGCTGGCCGAGATCCTGCGGCAATGGTCGACGATCAACCCGGAATTCCTGTTCCTGCCGCGCAAGTTCAAGATCGCCATCTGCTCGGCGAAACAGGATCGCGCGGCGATCATGATGCATGACATCGGCCTCTACCTTTACCCCGGCCGCGACGGGCAGATGCTACTGCGGGTGATCGTCGGCGGCGGTCTGGGGCGCACGCCGATCCTTGGATTGCAGATCCGCGATGGCCTGCCGTGGCAGCATTTGCTGTCCTACGTCGAGGCGGTGCTGCGGGTCTACAACCGCCACGGCCGCCGGGACAACAAGTACAAGGCGCGGATCAAGATTCTGGTCAAGGCGCTGGGGATCGAGGCGTTCGCCAAGGAAGTCGAAGAGGAATGGCAACACCTCAAGGACGGCCCCGCGCAGTTGACCGAAGATGAATACCAGCGGGTCGCCAGTGCTTTTGTGCCGCCGAGCTATCGCACACTGGCGGGTACCGATCTGGATTTCGGCACGCACCTGGCCGACAACCCGGCGTTCGCCCGCTGGGTCGCGCGCAATGTGCAACCGCACAAAGTGCCGGGCTACACCAGCGTGGTGCTGTCGACCAAACCGGGTCTGGCCTCGCCGCCGGGGGACGTCACCGATGCGCAGATGCAGGCCGTGGCTGACTGGTCCGAGCGCTTCGGTTTCGGCGAAATCCGCATCGCCCACGAGCAGAACATCGTCCTGCCGGACGTGCCCAAGTCCGAGCTGTTCGCGCTGTGGGAGCAGGCGAAAGAGCAGGGCCTGGGCGCCGCCAACGTCGGCCTGTTGACCGACATCATTGCCTGCCCCGGCGGCGACTTCTGTGCGCTGGCCAATGCCAAGTCGATCCCGATTGCCCAAGCGATTCAGGCGCGTTTCGACAACCTCGATTACCTGCATGATCTGGGCGACATCAGCCTGAACATCTCCGGCTGCATGAACGCCTGCGGCCATCACCACATCGGCAACATCGGGATTCTCGGCGTCGATAAGAACGGCAGCGAGTGGTACCAGATCACCCTCGGTGGCGCGCAAGGCAAGAACAGCGCACTGGGCAAGGTCATCGGCCCATCGTTCAGCGCCGCCGAAGTGCCGCAGGTGATTGAGCGGATCATCGGCACTTTCGTGCGTTATCGCGAAGCTGAAGAACTGTTCGTCGACACCGTGGCGCGCATCGGACTGGAACCGTTCAAGGAGCGGGTCTACCCGAAAGCGCTGGAGGTGTCGGCATGAACAATCTGTTGCGCATGGAGGAGAGTGGGGCGCGGATCGTGCTGGATGATCCGTGGACGCTGATTCGCTCACCAGAAACAGAGTTCAGCGCCGGGATGTTGATTCTGCCGCTGGCCCACTGGCTCGAATCACCCTCGACCCATGCGGTCTGGCTCGGCCCTGACGACGGCGTCGAAAGCCTGCTGCCATGGCTGACCTCGCTGCCGCTGATCGCCCTCGACTTCCCGAGCTTTCGCGACGGCCGCGCCTACAGCCAGGCCTATCTGCTGCGCAGCCGTTTCGGCTGGAAAGGCGAGTTGCGCGCCATCGGCGATGTGCTGCGCGACCAGCTCAGCCACATGCGCCAGTGCGGTTTCGACAGCTTCGCGGTGCGCGAAGACAAATCCGCCGAGGATGCGCTCAAGGGCCTGGCCGGGATGAGCGTGTTGTACGGGCGCTCGGTGATCGAGCCGCGACCGTTGTTCCGACGCCGGTGATGCAGGGGAAACCCTTAGAACCCTGATGAATCGGGGATTTTTCCTTGGGTCGATGGTGGCCTTTTGGTAGAGTCCCCGTCGCCAGCGGGTTTTCGGCTGGACGACGGAACGAAGAAGGGAGTCTGATCAGTGAGTCCGGGCAAAAAAATTCTGGGCATCACCGCGTTGCTGCTGATGGTGACGCTGTGGGCCGGTTACATCTATGTGTTCAACGAAAACCGTGGCGGTCAGCTCGGCGGCGTCGGCGAAAGCACCGCCTGGTGCGGCACGCCGCCGAACACCGAAGCGGCGCTGCTGGGCAAGGATCAACTGACCCTGCGCATCACCAACAACCTGCGCGGCGAGTTCATGCTCAGCGGCGCGGTGGTGGTCTCCGAACGTACCTTCAACCGCTATGACCTGGGCCGCAACGAGCTGCGTCTGCGCCTGGAACCGTTGCAGTGGTCGTTTGGCGTCACGCCGATCTTCCTCGAACAGGTGAAAGTCCTGCCCCTGAGCCGCAACCTCGCCTCGACCGACAAGAGCGCCTTCGCCGAACTCGAATCGCGCCCGATCAGCGTTCAGGGCCGGGTCACCGAATTTCCCTTCGACACCTATCGCTACGGCTACAAACCGGTGCTGTATTACCTCAAGGGCAGCGAGCGCATCGACCTGCGCTTCAAGAACATCACCACGCTGATGGAGATGTCCAACACCTTCACGCCGATCCAGAAGTACAACCGCGCCGACTACATCAACGAGAAAAACTCGATGATCCGCGACGAGGACTACAAGGCCTACGGCCCCCACGAATGCGCGTTCAGCGTCGAGCGCAAAGGCTCGTTCAAGGTTGTGGTGCTGTTGATGCTGCTGGTGCTGTGCCTGCCGTTGCTGCTGGTGTTCTACCGCGATGAGCCGGGAATCGACTTCCTTGCCACGCTGGTGGGGATCGGCGTGGTGCGCACGGTGCTGGTGGGGCCGGTGCAGGATTTCCAGCTGTACAACATTGATTTTCTGTTTGGCGCGGCGATTTTGCTGGTGGGCACGGTGTCGCTGATCAAGGCGATGCGGGCCAACAGCCGGCGGGAGATGGCGTTGAGGAGTGGGGAGACTTCGAGCTGGTAGAAGAAAGCCTTGAGCACCTGTGATGGTCCGGACCTTTCAAAGGTCCGGACCCGACGTTGTGCAATGTTGGGGTTTCTGATCGCAAACGGCGCGAATTTAGCTATACCTGTAACTCCCCCGACGCAATAAATTCGGCCTTCCGACAGGAGTTACAGCATGAAGCTAGCCGTAATGATGAGCACCCTGTGCATTGCCACGCTGGGCGTGGTGGGTTGCTCCAGCAAAACCGTCGCACCCGACGAGTACTCAGGCTTCCTCAAGGACTACAGCCAGCTGAGGGAGGCCAAATCCCCGTCGGGGGCCGAAGTGATGCGCTGGATCGACCCGAAAGTCGACATCGGCAAATTCACCAGCTTCTACGTCGAACCGACCCAGCTCTATCCCAAACCGCAACCCACCGTGAAGATTCCGCAGCAGACCCTCAACGGCATCACCAGCTACTACGATCAGGCGCTCAAGCGTGAACTGGGCAAATCCCTGCCGCTGGCCTCGGGCCCCGGGCCGGGCGTGATTGTGGTGCGCGCGGCCATCACCGCCGTCAGCAGCAAGACCGAAGGCCTGCATGCCTATGAAGTGATTCCGGTGGCGTTGGTGGCGGCAGCGGTCAGCACCGCCAGCGGTATTCGCGATCAGGAAACCACGCTGGCGACCGAGGCGGTGTTCCTCGATGGCGGCACCAACAAGGTGGCGGCGCAGGTGGTGCGCAAGGGCACTGGCAAACCGCTGGAAAACGATTCGCAGGTGATGAAGGCCGATGACGTGAAAAGCGTGATCGATGGCTGGGCGTCGGACCTGCATCAGTCCTACCTCAAGCTCAAGGCCAAGTAAGACCGGCGCGCCGGGTCGTCCCTGAGGGCGATCCGGCGTGCGCACGGCGTCAGAAACTGGCGCGCGCCAGTCGGTTGTAATGGCTGAGCAAACCGTCGTAACGGCGGGTCACGGCGTAGTAGTCCTCGCTCAAACGTTCGGGCTTAGCGTGGTTGTGCCAGTCTGCTTGCAGGGTGTTCAACGCCTCGAGATAGCTTTGCCCCGGCTCGCCGATGCGCAGCCACAGATCCCGTGCGGCATCGGTCTTGTTCTGGAATCCACCCGTGCGCGGCGCGAGCCAGGGTTCGCGACGGTTCCACGCCTGTTGCAACTTCGCGGTGGTGTCGGCCAGCAATTTTGGGGTCAGCGTGCGGTTTTTCATCGCTTCGTCGAGCACGTCGACAGTCTCCCGCGCCTGAATCATGTACGCCAGCAAGTCCCAGTGAATGTCCCTGCCCAGACGCGCCTCGATCAGCTTGAGCTGTTCAGGACGTTGCGCGGAGTCGAGCGGCAGCAGGCTTTGCCGCAGAGCCGTCGAGGCGCCGATGTACTCCTGTGAAACGCGCTCGATCGCCGCCAGTTCTCCAGGGGAGGGCTGTTGCGACCCCGAAGTGAAGCTCGCTTCTCGGTAAAATCGCGTGGGGGCAATGGTGGTCGTGACGTGATTCAGCGCCCGGACGTACTCGTTGGCCTGTCGCGTCAGATCTGGTTGCCAGGTCAGCAGTTCGAGTTTTTCCGTGAGGCCCTGACCGCAGACATCGCGCTGAATGTCTCGCACATTGAACGCGTCGCTGTCGTCGAAATCATTGAGGCTCTTCAACCAGCGCTGGTCGCGGGGCAAGGGCGGTTGAGGTTTCTTGTAGCGGTCGTAGGCCACTCGCCATTGCACGTCGATCCGGTTGACGCAGGCGATCACCGGGCTCAGGGCATTGGCCTGGGCGGTGATCGGTGCATCGCGCCCATCCAGCCAGAGATCGAGTTGCAGGAAAGGGCGGGTCGCACTCGTCAGCGCCATCACCACCAGCGCGAAGAAAATACCGACGCAAAACATCACTCTCGTGGTCATGGGCGCGCCTCCTTGCCGTACCACTGTTCAACGGTGGCCGGTGCGCTGCATTCGGCGGTGGTGGCCGGCAAGCGGCTGCACAGGCGTTCGGTCCAGGGTTGCAGACCCTGATTGCGATTGACCGTACCTTGGCTGGCGACCACTTTGAATACGCCGAGCACGAGGGACAGCACCACAATCCCGAGGATCGTCACGCCGACTTTCACGGCTGTTCGGCTCTCTTCCCAGGATACCCGTGGCCTGGACTGCCAGCGGCGAACCAGTCCGAAGGTCGTCAGGGTCGCGGCGTACACCCCGCCGGCAATCGGGCCGAAAAACCAGCCGAGCCCGGCCACCATCAACGCGCCGGGCACCAGGTCACGCAGCACGCCGAACGGCGGCGAGTCTTTGAAAACTCCGGGGCTAAGAGCAGCGCTGAGCCGGTCATCCAGCCGCCATACGCGATGGGCGAGGTTGTGCACCAGCCAATTGAGCCCGGCCACGATCACGCCGAACACCACAGTCGAAATCATGACGATGTTGATCAACCCGCTGAGCCGCACGCCCAGCGGAATGTAATGGGTGAACGCGCCGATCAGGCAGGCCAATACCACGCCCACGTAGGTCGGCCAGTCATTGAAGCTCAGCTCCCAGTCACGCCAGAAAAAAGCCGTACCGCCGGGCATCTGTGTGCAGACCTTGGGGTGATTGGCGTACAGCTCGGAACTCAACTTGCGACACTGCGCCCAGTCGTCTTCGCTCAGGCGTCGGGCCAGTGCGCGGCGGGCGCTGAACGAGCCGGTGCCCAGCAGCAGGCGGGCGGCGCGGTGTTCGGGGGTGACGGCGGGCTCCGTGGCCAGTTGTTGCTGGTGAGCCAGGAAAAGCGGCGCATTCTGGCGAGCCAGCAGGCGTTGCCATTCGCCGTCAGGGCAGGGATTCCCAGTGCAGCCGTGCCAGCCCTGACCGGCGCGCACCCGTTCGAAAATCTCGGGAGACCAGACCGGCGCATCCAGCAGCAAATGGCTCAGGGCACGGTTGAACCATTCCTGATGTTGCTGAATCGCCAACCAGTTGAAATCCGCGCAGCGGGCATAGGCCTGGAGAAATCCGTCGACGTCTTCCCGTTCGAGCGCATCACGCATCGGTTGCGCAATGCGCGCGCGTTGTTGATCCAGCAACAGGTCAATCGATATTTCGTCCAGCTCCAGGCGTTGCCAGGCGCTGAACCAGAAGAAGGTCGGGATGGCCCAGTCCACCAGCGTCTGCGAAGTCTCAGGGTGTTCAATGCAATGATGCAGCACCGTGTCTTCGAAGAAATGCGCGCAACCCTGTTCGAGGGTGACGGCATGGCGATGATTCAGCTCTTCAACGCTGAGCCCATCCAGCGAGCGGGTCGCCAGTTGCAGGGCATCGACCTCGACCACGGTGAGGCCGGTCAGGTCCCAGGATTCTTCAATACTCTGTTCCTGCTCTTCGTCCTGATTCTGCTCGTGATACTGCTGCCATTCCTTGTAGGCCAGCGCCTGCTCATAGGCATCGCGCAGCCGCTGGAAGCCCTCGGGGTCGTCGTCGGGGCGGGTCTGTTTGAGCAGGACGGCATATTGGCGTTTGATAGTGCGCACATCGGCGTCGGCCGACAGGCCAAGGACGGTCCAGCAACTCATTGCGATGACAACTCCATAACAACCGCGACGCGATCCAGTGGTGGCATTGTGATGTTGCGCACCCTACCTGTTTCGCGTCGAAAAGTCCTCGTGTCTCGCTCAGTCGTCATCGGCCATGCAGAAAATGCTCACGCTCCCGATTCGGGGCCTTAGTGTTTTTTGGCTTGTTCGCGGATGCGTTCTTCCTGCTCGCGCAGTTCCGGGGTGAACTCGGCGCCGAAATCTTCCGGGCTGAAGACCTGGCGAATCTCGATCTCCGACTCAGTGCCCGGCATGGGATTCGGGCAACGCTTGACCCATTCGATGGCTTCCTCTTTGGATTTCACGTCCCAGATCCAGTAACCGGCGATCAGCTCTTTGGTCTCGGCAAACGGGCCGTCGATCACGCTGCGGGTTTCACCACTGAAACGTACGCGGGCGCCTTTGCTGCTAGGATGCAGGCCGTCGGCGGACACCAGAATGCCGGCCTTGGCCAGTTGTTCGTTGTAGTTGCCCATGTCGGTCAGCAATTGCTCGCTGGGCATCACGCCGGCTTCGGAGTCGTGGCTGGCTTTGACAATGATCATGAAGCGCATGGTGTTTCTCCGCAGATAGGTGAGGGATTCATGGCTTAGTCGAACGGCCGGGGTCTGAATCGACAGGTCGTTAAAGAAAAGACGCAGACTTGCGTTTTAACAAGCATCACCCTCTTTGAGGGCGGGGATGTGGGGCTACTGGAGAATGTGTATCCAGTTTTGCGTGCCAGCACATGACAATTTCAGTCCAGGCATAGGTCGTCGGACAATTTCGTGGTTAACTTCTGCCTCTTGCATGCTTTCCCAACAACGTTAAGAAGGACTCCGTTCATGGCTCAAGTCACGCTCAAAGGCAACCCGGTTCAAGTCAACGGCCAACTGCCACAAGCCGGTTCCAAGGCGCCAGCCTTTTCCCTGGTAGCCGGCAATCTGTCCGACGTCACCCTGAAAGACTTCGCCGGCAAGCGCAAAGTGCTGAACATCTTCCCAAGCGTCGACACCCCGACCTGCGCCACCTCCGTGCGCAAGTTCAACGCTCAGGCCAACGACATCAGCAACACCGTAGTGCTGTGCATCTCGGCTGACCTGCCGTTCGCCCAGGCTCGCTTCTGCGGCGCCGAAGGCCTGGAAAACGTACAAAACCTGTCGACCCTGCGCGGCACCGAGTTCCTCGAGAACTACGGCGTGGCCATCGCTGACGGCCCGCTGAAAGGCCTGACCGCCCGTGCGGTGGTTGTTCTGGACGAAAACGACAACGTCCTGCACAGCGAACTGGTCAAGGAAATTGCAGAAGAGCCTAACTACGAAGCGGCGCTGTCCGTTCTCAAGTAAGCGCTTTTACAATTGTTAACGGCCTGGCCCTGTCCAGGCCGTTTTCATTTGTGTATCAGTGTTTTGCCTCACACCTTGAAACGTAAGTGGAAGGTAAATTGCCGGTAAAGCTGCTTTGCTAAATCCCGGCCAGTGCTTATCGTTCAGCCTCCCGTAAAAGAAGCCCACGCGCCCAATGGTTAATCACTCCATGCAATCGTCTTCCCGAAACTCCCGTCGCTGGCTGTTGAGCCTGCTTGTCCTGCTGGTCATTGCCGGTCTGTGCTGGAAATTCTGGCCCGCCGGTTCGACCCACAAGGAGGGCGGCGAGAAGGCGCAGGCCGGCCATACCGGTCGTTCGGGGATGATGCGTCCGGGCTTCGGCGGGGCGGCCGGGCCGATTCCGGTGCGCGTGGCGCCGGCAGTCACCGGGGACTTTCCGCTGTACTACAAGGCCCTCGGTACGGTGACGGCGCTCAATACCATCAATGTGCGCAGCCGGGTCGGCGGCGAGCTGGTGAAGATCTATTTCGAGGAAGGGCAAATGGTCAAGGCCGGCGACCTGCTGGCGGAGATCGACCCGCGCCCGTACCAGAACGCCTTGCTCCAGGCTGAAGGCACCTTGCTGCAGAATCAGGCGCAGTTGAAGAACGCCCAGGTCGATGTCGAACGCTATCGCGGTCTTTACAAGGAAGACAGCATCGCCAAGCAGACACTGGACACCGCTGAAGCGCTGGTCGGCCAGTACCTCGGCACCGTAAAAACCAATCAGGCGGCGGTCAACGACGCCAAGCTCAATCTCGAATTCACCAAGATCCGCGCACCGATTGCCGGTCGCGTCGGCCTGCGTCAGCTCGACGTCGGCAACCTCGTGGCGGCCAACGACACCACGTTCCTGGCGGTCATCACCCAGACCCAACCAATCAGCGTGGCCTTCACCCTGCCGGAAAACAGCCTGGAAACCGTACTCGCCCGCTACCGCAGCGGCGCCAAACTGCCGGCCGAGGCCTGGGATCGTGGCGACACGAAACTGCAAGCCACCGGTGTACTGCAAAGTCTCGACAACCAGATCGACGTGACCACCGGCACCCTGAAATTCAAGGCGCGCTACGAGAACCGCGATCAGTCGCTGTTCCCCAACCAGTTCGTCAACGTTCACCTGCTGGCTGACACCTTGAAAGGTGTGGTGCTGGCTCCATCGGCTGCCATCCAGTTCGGTACCAACGGCACCTTCGTCTACGCGCTGGACGGCGACAAGAAAGTCACCATCCGCCAATTGAAGATCGGCGCCAGCGATGGTGAAAACACCGTGATCACCGAAGGCCTGGCCGCCGGCGACCGCGTGGTGCTGGAAGGCACCGACCGCCTGAAGGAAGGCAGTGAAGTGGAAGTGGTCAACGACAGCAAGGATGTGCCGACCACTCCGACCGAACACCTGCAAGGCAAGTCCGCCGCCACCGCGCCTGACGCCGCCGTCACCGACAAGGCCAAGAAGGGCGCATGAACATTTCGCGTCTGTTCATCCTCCGCCCGGTCGCCACCACGCTGAGCATGCTGGCCATCGTGCTGGCCGGTCTGATCGCCTATCGCCTGCTGCCGGTTTCGGCCTTGCCGCAGGTCGATTACCCGACCATCCGGGTCATGACCCTGTATCCGGGTGCCAGTCCGGACGTGATGACCAGTGCCGTTACCGCGCCGCTGGAACGCCAGTTCGGGCAGATGCCGGGCCTGACGCAAATGGCCTCGACCAGTTCCGGCGGTGCCTCGGTGCTGACCCTGCGTTTCAGCCTCGACATCAACATGGACGTCGCCGAACAGCAGGTGCAGGCCGCGATCAACGCCGCGACCAACCTGTTACCGACCGACTTGCCGGCGCCGCCGGTGTACAACAAGGTCAACCCGGCGGACACCCCGGTGCTGACCCTGGCCATCACCTCGAAAACCATGCTGCTGCCCAAGCTCAATGATCTGGTCGATACGCGCATGGCGCAGAAGATCGCCCAGATCAGCGGCGTCGGCATGGTCAGCATTGCCGGCGGCCAGCGTCAGGCGGTGCGGATCAAGGTCAACCCAGAAGCACTCGCAGCCAACGGCCTGAACCTGTCGGACGTGCGCACGCTGATCAGCGCGTCCAACGTCAACCAGCCCAAGGGCAACTTCGACGGTCCGACCCGGGTGTCAATGCTCGACGCCAATGACCAGCTGACCTCGCCCAAGGATTACGCCAACCTGATCCTGGCCTACGCCAACGGCGCACCGCTGCGGCTCAAGGATGTCGCGCAGATCGTCGACGGCGCCGAGAACGAGCGTCTGGCGGCGTGGGCCAACCAGAATCAGGCCGTGCTGCTGAACATCCAGCGTCAGCCGGGCGCCAACGTGATCGAGGTGGTCGACCGGATCAAGGCGCTGCTGCCGAGCATCACCGACAACCTGCCGGCCGGTCTCGACGTAGTCGTGCTGACCGACCGCACCCAGACCATCCGTGCCTCGGTCACCGACGTGCAACATGAATTGCTGATCGCCATCGCACTGGTTGTGATGGTGACGTTCCTGTTCCTGCGCCGCGCCAGTGCCACGATCATTCCGTCGGTGGCTGTGCCGCTGTCGCTGATCGGTACGTTCGGCGTGATGTACCTCGCCGGCTTCTCGGTCAACAACCTGACCTTGATGGCGCTGACCATCGCCACCGGTTTCGTGGTCGACGATGCGATCGTGATGCTGGAAAACATCGCGCGTTTCATCGAGGAGGGCGACAGCCCGATGCAGGCGGCGCTCAAGGGCGCGAAGCAGATCGGTTTCACCCTGATTTCCCTGACCCTGTCGCTGATCGCGGTACTGATTCCGCTGCTGTTCATGGCCGACGTCGTGGGGCGGTTGTTCCGCGAATTCGCCATCACCCTGGCGGTGGCGATCCTGATTTCCCTGGTGGTCTCGCTGACCCTGACGCCGATGATGTGCGCGCGTCTGCTCAAGCGTGAGCCGGAAGCACATGAGCAGGGCCGTTTCTACCGTGCCAGCGGTGCGTTCATCGACTGGATGATCGCCGCTTACGGGCGCAAGTTGCAGTGGGTGCTCAAGCACCAGCCGCTGACCCTGCTGGTGGCCATCGGCACCCTGGCCCTGACCGTGTTCCTTTATATGGTGGTGCCCAAGGGCTTCTTCCCGGTGCAGGACACCGGGGTGATCCAGGGCATTTCCGAAGCACCGCAGTCGATTTCCTTCGCGGCGATGGGCGAGCGTCAGCAGGCGCTGGCCAAGGTGATTCTCGAGGATCCGGCGGTGGAAAGCCTGTCGTCCTACATCGGTGTCGACGGTGACAACGCCACGCTCAACAGCGGTCGGCTGCTGATCAACCTCAAGCCCCATGGCCAGCGTGATCTGACGGCGACCGAAGTGATTGCCCGCCTGCAACCGCAGCTGGACAAGCTTGTCGGCATCCGTCTGTTCATGCAGCCGGTGCAGGACCTGACCATCGAAGACCGCGTCAGCCGTACCCAATACCAGTTCAGCATGTCGTCGCCGGATTCTGAATTGCTCAGCCTGTGGAGCGGCCGTCTGGTCGAGGCCCTGGCCCAGCGCCCGGAACTGACCGACGTCGCCAGTGACTTGCAGGACAAGGGTTTGCAGGTGTTCCTGGTGATCGACCGCGACGCTGCTTCACGGCTGGGTGTGTCGGTGTCGAACATCACCGATGCGCTGTACGACGCGTTCGGCCAGCGGCAGATTTCGACCATTTACACCCAGGCCAGCCAGTACCGCGTGGTGCTGCAAGCACAGGCCGGGGAGAAGATCGGCCCGCAGGCGCTGGATCAGATTCACGTCAAGACCACCGATGGCGGTCAGGTGCGGTTGTCGAGTCTGGCCCACGTCGAGGAGCGGCAGGCGCAACTGGCGATCACCCACATCGGCCAGTTCCCGGCGGTGATGATGTCGTTCAACCTCGCGCCCGGCGTGGCGTTGGGGCATGCGGTGGACATCATCGAGCAGGTGCAGAAGGACATCGGCATGCCGATCGGCGTGCAGACCCAGTTCCAGGGCGCGGCCGAAGCGTTCCAGGCATCGCTGTCGAGCACCTTGCTGCTGATTCTGGCGGCGGTGGTGACCATGTACATCGTGCTCGGCGTGCTTTACGAGAGCTACATTCACCCGATCACCATTCTGTCGACCTTGCCGTCGGCGGCGGTGGGGGCCTTGTTGGCGTTGCTGCTCAGTGGCAATGACCTGGGGATGATCGCGATCATCGGCATCATCCTGCTGATCGGTATCGTGAAGAAGAACGCGATCATGATGATCGACTTCGCCCTCGACGCCGAACGCACTCAGGGCATGGCGCCGGAGCAGGCGATTTATCAGGCGGCGCTGTTGCGTTTCCGGCCGATTCTGATGACCACGCTGGCTGCGCTGTTCGGTGCGGTGCCGCTGATGCTGGCCACCGGTTCCGGCGCTGAATTGCGTCAACCGCTGGGTCTGGTGATGGTCGGCGGGTTGCTGGTGAGTCAGGTGCTGACCTTATTCACGACGCCCGTGATTTACCTGGCTTTTGATCGGTTGGGACGGCGTTGGGCGAAGTCCGGCACAGGAGAGGTTGCGTGAAGGGCGACGTGAATACAGCTGCAAGCGTCAAGCTTCGAGCTGCAAGAGAAAAGCGGACTCGGAACAGGTTTTTAGCTTGCGGCTTGCAGCTTGTCGCTAGTGGTTGCCACCTATGAATCTTTCGGGTCCTTTCATCAAACGCCCCGTGGCAACCATGCTGCTTTCATTGGCGATCATGCTGCTGGGCGGTGTGAGCTTCGGTCTGCTGCCGGTGTCGCCGCTGCCGCAAATGGACTTCCCGGTGATCGTGGTGCAGGCCAGCCTGCCCGGCGCCAGCCCGGAAGTCATGGCGTCCACCGTGGCCACGCCGCTGGAGCGTTCGTTCGGCGCCATTGCCGGCGTCAATACCATGAGCAGCCGCTCCAGCCAGGGCTCGACCCGGGTGATTCTGCAATTCGACCTCGACCGCGACATCAACGGCGCGGCGCGGGAAGTGCAGGCGGCGATCAACGCCTCGCGCAACCTGCTGCCGAGCGGGATGCGCAGCATGCCGACCTACAAGAAGGTCAACCCGTCGCAGGCACCGATCATGGTGTTGTCGTTGACCTCGGACGTGCTGGAAAAAGGCCAGCTCTATGACCTGGCCTCGACCATCCTGTCCCAGAGCCTGTCCCAGGTGCAGGGCGTCGGCGAAGTGCAGATCGGCGGCAGTTCCCTGCCGGCGGTGCGCATCGAACTCGAACCCCAGGCGCTGAACCAGTACGGCGTGGCGCTGGACGATGTGCGCAAGACCATCGCCGAAGCCAACGTGCGCCGGCCCAAGGGTTCGGTCGAGGACGAGCAGCGCCTGTGGCAGATCCAGGCCAACGACCAGTTGGAGAAAGCCAAGGACTACGAATCGCTGATCATCCACTACAACGGTGGCGCGGCCCTGCGTCTGAAAGACGTGGCCAAGGTCAGCGACGGCGTGGAAGACCGCTACAACAGCGGTTTCTTCAATGATGACGCGGCGGTGCTGTTGGTGATCAACCGCCAGGCCGGCGCCAACATCATCGAGACGGTCAACGAAATCAAGGCGCAGTTGCCGGCGTTGCAGGCAGTGCTCCCGGCCAGCGTCAAACTGAACCTGGCCATGGATCGCTCGCCGGTGATCAAGGCCACCCTGCACGAAGCGGAAATGACCCTGCTGATCGCCGTGGCGCTGGTGATTCTGGTGGTGTTCCTGTTTCTCGGTAACTTCCGCGCGTCCCTGATTCCGACGTTGGCGGTGCCGGTGTCGCTGGTCGGCACCTTCGCGGTGATGTACCTCTACGGATTCTCGCTGAACAACCTGTCGCTGATGGCGCTGATTCTCGCCACCGGGCTGGTGGTGGACGACGCCATCGTGGTGCTGGAAAACATTTCCCGGCACATCGACGAAGGCGTCAAACCGATGAAGGCCGCGTACCTCGGGGCCAAGGAAGTCGGTTTTACTTTGCTGTCGATGAACGTCTCGCTGGTGGCGGTGTTTCTGTCGATCCTGTTCATGGGCGGGATCATCGAAAGCCTGTTCCGCGAGTTTTCAATCACCCTGGCCGCCGCCATCGTGGTGTCGCTGGTGGTTTCCCTGACGCTGACCCCGATGCTCTGCGCCCGCTGGCTCAAACCTCATACGCCGGGTGAGGAAAACCGCCTGCAACGCTGGAGCCGCCGCACCAACGACTGGATGGTCGGCAAATACGCCACCAGCCTCGACTGGGTGTTGCGCCACCGTCGACTGACCTTGCTGAGCCTGATCATCACCGTCGGGGTCAACGTCGCTCTCTATGTGGTGGTGCCGAAAACCTTCATGCCGCAGCAGGACACCGGCCAGTTGATCGGTTTTGTGCGCGGTGACGACGGTCTGTCGTTCAGCGTGATGCAGCCGAAAATGGAAGTGTTCCGCCGCGCCGTGCTCAAGGACGCAGCGGTCGAGAGTGTGGCCGGGTTCATTGGTGGCACCAACGGCACCAACAACGCGTTCATGCTGGTGCGCCTGAAACCGATCAAGGAGCGCAATATCTCTGCGCAGAAGGTCATCGAGCGCCTGCGCAAGGAAATGCCCAAGGTGGCCGGTGCGCAGTTGATGCTGATGGCTGACCAGGACCTGCAATTCGGCGGCGGTCGCGAGCAGACCACTTCGCAGTACAGCTACATCCTGCAAAGTGGTGATCTGGGCGCCTTGCGCGAGTGGTACCCGAAAGTGGTCACCGCATTGCGCGCCTTGCCGGAACTGACTGCCATCGACGCCCGTGAAGGACGCGGTGCGCAGCAGGTGACGCTGATCGTCGACCGCGATCAGGCCAAGCGCCTGGGCGTGGATATGAACATGGTCACGGCCGTGCTCAACAACGCCTACAGTCAGCGGCAGATTTCCACGATCTACGACAGCCTCAACCAGTATCAGGTGGTGATGGAGGTCAATCCGAAATACGCCCAGGATCCGGTGACACTCAAGCAGGTTCAGGTAATCACCGCCGACGGTGCGCGGATTCCGCTGTCGACCTTCGC
This sequence comes from Pseudomonas sp. 9.2(2024), assembly GCF_039695385.1. Taxonomy (NCBI): domain Bacteria; kingdom Pseudomonadati; phylum Pseudomonadota; class Gammaproteobacteria; order Pseudomonadales; family Pseudomonadaceae; genus Pseudomonas; species Pseudomonas sp. 9.2(2024). The sequence continues at coordinate 3,140,681 of NZ_CP155585.1, forward strand.
CCATTATGAAAACAGCCTGGAAGACGACCGGGTCAGCCACGAAGGCCAGTTCGCCTCCGAGAGCATTTCCTTCGACATGGCCGAAGGCGTGACAGTGGAGCAGGGCAGTGCGGCCATCGAGCGGGCGATTGCCAAGGTTGGCTTGCCCGAAGACGTGATCGCAAAAATGGCCGGTACAGCCGACGCTTTCGCCGCCACTCAGAAGAGCCAGCCGTTCATGATCCTCGGTGCGCTGCTGGCGGTGTATCTGGTGCTGGGTGTGCTGTATGAAAGCTACATTCATCCGTTGACGATTCTGTCGACATTGCCGTCGGCCGGGGTCGGTGCGTTGCTGTCGATCTATGTACTGGGCGGCGAATTCAGCCTGATCTCGCTGCTCGGGCTGTTCCTGCTGATCGGTGTGGTGAAGAAGAACGCGATCCTGATGATCGACCTGGCGCTGCAACTGGAGCGTCATCAAGGCATGGCGCCGCTGGAATCGATCCGCAGCGCCTGTCTGCAACGCTTGCGGCCGATCCTGATGACCACGCTGGCGGCGATCCTCGGCGCCTTGCCGTTGCTGCTGAGCCGGGCCGAAGGCGCGGAAATGCGCCAGCCGCTGGGTCTGACCATCATCGGCGGGCTGGTTTTCAGCCAGGTGCTGACCCTTTACACCACGCCTGTGGTTTACCTCTATCTCGACAAGCTGCGCCATCGTTTCAACAAATGGCGTGGCGTGCGCACCGATGCCGCTCTGGAAACTCCGCTATGACTGACCGTTCGCTTATCAATCTGGCTACCGTTCGCGGCTCGCGTCTGCTGAGCCTGTCGCTGTGCGTGGCGATGCTCAGTGCCTGCGCCGTCGGCCCGGACTACCGGCGCCCGCAGACCGCCGAAATCGCCCAGTACAAGGAAGCCGAAGGCTGGCGTCAGGCCAACCCGAGCGATTCCCTGGCACGCGGTGCCTGGTGGGAGCTGTATGGCGACCGTCAGCTCAACGAGCTGATCGAGAAACTCAACAGCTCGAACCAGACCGTCGCCCAGTCCGAAGCCCAGTACCGTCAGGCCCAGGCCTTGGTGCGCAGCGCGCGCGGAGCGTTTTACCCGAGTGTCGATCTGAGCGCCGGCAAGACCCGTTCCAGCCAGGGCACTGGCAGCAGCAGTTCGAGCCTGAGCAGTTCCTCCAGCGGTATCCGTGACACTTACAACGCGCAACTGGGCGTGAGTTGGGAAGCGGATGTCTGGGGCAAGTTGCGTCGTGGCCTTGAAGCCAATGAAGCCAGCGCCCAGGCGAGCTACGCCGATCTGGCGGCGATGCGCTTGAGCCAGCAGTCGGAACTGGTGCAGAACTACCTGCAACTGCGGGTGATCGATCAGCAGAAACGCTTGCTCGAATCGACAGTGGCCGCCTATGAGCGCTCGCTTAAAATGACCATGAACCAGTACAACGCCGGGGTTTCCGGGCGTGACGCGGTGGCGCAGGCACAGACCCAGCTGAAAACCACTCAGGGCGATCTGGTCGACCTGATCTGGCAACGGGCGCAGTTCGAAAACGCCATCGCGGTACTGACCGGCCAGCCGCCCGCCGAATTCAACATTGCCGAAACCCAGGACATTCCCAAGCTGCCGCAGATCCCGCTGAGTCTGCCGTCGCAGTTGCTCGAGCGCCGCCCGGACATCGCTTCGGCCGAGCGCTCGGTGATCGCGGCCAACGCCAACATCGGCGTGGCCAAGGCCGCGTACTACCCGGACTTCAGCCTGAGCCTGAGCGGCGGCTACAGCAGCAGTACCTCGCAGAACCTGATCAGCCTGCCGAACCGCTTCTGGTCGGTGGGGCCGAAAATGACCCTGCCGCTGTTCGACGGCGGCATCCGCTCGGCCGAAGTCGACCGCACCGAAGCCGTGTACGACCAGACCGTGGCCAAATACCGCCAGACCGTGCTCGACGGTTTCCGCGAAGTGGAAAACTATCTGGTGCAATTGAAGGTGTACGAGGACGAAGCGGCGGTGCGCCAGGAAGCGCTCGATGCGGCACGGGATTCGTTGCGTCTGACCGAGAACCAGTACAAGGCCGGGGTGATTGCTTATCTCGACGTGGTGACGGTGCAGGCGACGGCGTTGAGCAATGAGCGCACTGTCCTGAATATCCTGCAGAGCCGTTTGATTGCCAGCGTGCAGTTGATTGCGGCGCTGGGCGGTGGTTGGGACGGGCAGCTGGAAACCACTGATAACCGCTGAAACCGAGCTGGTAACGATCTTCTCAAGACCCTGAATTAGAGCCCTGTCAGACGATCAAACAAGCGTTTCATCGGGTTGATGGCCATTTGATTACTTTGTCAGTGAATTCTTTTACGCAATCAGTACAATCGGCGCATTTGGCCCCGCCGAGAACGGACGCAGTACGGCGGGGTGGTCACGAGAATTCTCATGCTCATCGGTAGCTATTCCTTCACGCTGGTTTTCATTTCGCTGTGTGTGGCGATCCTCGCTTCCTACACCGCGCTCGATCTCACCGGGCGCATTGCCACTGCCAAGGGCCGCGCCGTGCATTTGTGGACGGCCGGCGGGGCGTTTGCCATGGGCATCGGCGTCTGGTCGATGCACTTCATTGGCATGCTGGCATTCAAGCTGCCGATCAGCCTCGGTTACGACATTTCAATCACCGCGCTTTCATTGCTGATCGCCGTGCTGTCCTGCGGTTTTGCCCTGTGGCTGGTCAGCCAGCCGAAACTGCCAGCCTGGCAACTGGCTTTTGGCGCATTGATCATGGGCGCCGGCATCAGCGCCATGCACTACACCGGCATGGCCGCGATGCGTATGCAACCGGGCATCGACTACGATCCGACACTGTTCGGCGCCTCCTTATTGATCGCCGTCGGCGCGTCCGCGGCAGCGCTGTGGATCGCTTTCCGACTGCGTCAACACTCGCCTTACGTGCGGGTGTTTCGGGCCGGGGCGGCGATTGTCATGGGTGTGGCGATTGTCGGCATGCACTACACCGGCATGGCGGCGGCGCGGTTTCCCGACGGGAGTTTCTGCGGCGCGGCACTCGGCGGTCTGAACGGCAACGGCCTCGACAATCTGGTGCTGATCACCACGCTGGCGGTGCTGGCCATCGCGCTGCTGACCTCGATTCTCGACGCGCGTCTGGAAGCCCGCACGGCTGATCTGGCCCATTCGTTGACCGTCGCCAACCGCGAACTCACCCAACTGGCCTTGCACGACACCCTGACCGGCCTGCCGAACCGCATGCTGCTGGACGACCGGATCAACCAGGCGATGAAAAAGGTCAACGAACAGGGCGGCTGTTTTGCGCTGATGTTCATCGATCTGGACGGCTTCAAACCGGTCAACGACGCTTTCGGTCACCACATGGGCGACCAGTTGCTGCGCGAAGTGGCGGTGCGTCTGCGTGAAGACTTGCGCAGCCTCGACACGCTGGCGCGGATCGGCGGCGATGAATTTGTCTTGCTGGTGCGCCTGACCGAGCCCAACGATGCACTGGGCCTGGCGGCGCGTCAGGTCGGCCTGATCGCGCAGTCGTTCCGGGTCGCCGAACATGAGCTGCAGATTTCCGCCAGCGTCGGCATCGCCCTGTACCCGGGCAACGGCCAGAACGCTCAGGAGCTGCTGATGAACGCCGACGCCGCGATGTATCACGCCAAGGGCGGCGGCAAGAACGGCTACAGCTTCTTCGACGCCTCGATGAACAGCAACGCCCGCAAGCAGCTGCAATTGCTGCAGGACTTGCGGGCGGCGCTTGAGCACGGCGAGTTCAGCCTGCATTACCAACCCAAATTCCATGCGGCCGATGGTCGTCCGGTCGGTGCCGAGGCGCTGGTGCGCTGGGAACATCCGACCCAAGGCATGCTGATGCCGGACAAGTTCATCGATCTGGCGGAGAAGACCGGACTGATCATTCCGATTGGCGAATGGGTGCTCAACGAAGCCTGCAGGCAGATGCGCGAATGGTACGTGCTGGGTTACACCGACTGGCGGATTGCGGTGAACCTGTCGGCATTGCAGTTCTGCCACTCAGGACTGGTGCGCAGCGTGGCCAAGGCCCTGGCCACCCACCATTTGCCGGCCAACAGCCTGACCCTGGAAATCACCGAAACCACTGCCATGAGCGACGCCGATGCGAGCATGACGGTGTTGCAGGAGCTGGCTGACATGGGCGTCGACCTGTCCATCGATGATTTCGGCACCGGCTATTCGAGCCTGATGTACCTCAAGCGGCTGCCGGCCAACGAGCTGAAAATCGACCGCGGTTTTGTCCGCGATCTGGAACACGACAGCGATGACGCGGCTATCGTCTCGGCGATCGTCGCCCTCGGTCAGGCACTGGGGCTGCGCATCGTGGCTGAAGGTGTGGAGACCGACTCGCAGCAGGATTTCCTGACGCAACTGGGCTGCGATTCGCTGCAAGGTTATCTGCTCGGTCACCCGATGCCGGCGGATCGCTTCCTGCAGGACATCGCGCGCGGCAAACCATTGGCGGTGAGCTGAGCCGCTAATCGCAGGTCATGCAAAACCCTGCAATGACGGTTATTCTTGCCCCGACTGTCACGTGTGCATCGGGGGAAAGGCCAGCATGGATAAAGTCATTGTGATCACCGGCGGCGGTCGAGGAATCGGCGCCGCCACTGCATTGTTGGCTGCCGAGCAAGGCTATCGGATCTGCATCAATTACCAGACGGACGAACAGGCCGCTCACCACGTGCTCGATCAGGTGCGTGAGCGCGGCGCCACGGCCATCGCTGTGCGCGCCGATGTCAGTATCGAAGACGAAGTGATCGCGCTGTTCAACCGGGTCGACAGCGAACTGGGCCGCGTCACCGCCCTGGTGAACAACGCCGGCACCGTGGGGCAAAAATCCCGGGTCGACGAAATGTCCGAATTTCGCATTCTCAAAATCATGAAAACCAACGTCCTGGCGCCGATCCTTTGCGCCAAGCACGCAATCCTGCGTATGTCGCCCAAACACGGCGGGCAGGGCGGCAGCATCGTCAACGTTTCTTCGGTCGCCGCGCGGCTGGGATCGCCCAACGAATACGTCGATTACGCAGCGTCCAAAGGCGCGCTGGATACGTTCACCATCGGCCTGTCCAAGGAAGTGGCGGGCGAGGGGATTCGCGTGAATGCGGTGCGTCCGGGTTACATCTATACCGACTTCCATGCGTTGAGCGGCGACCCGGATCGGGTCAGCAAGCTGGAGTCGGCGATTCCGATGGCCCGGGGCGGCCGGCCGGATGAGGTGGCGGAGGCAATTGTCTGGTTGCTGTCGGACAAGGCTTCTTATGCCACCGGGACTTTTGTCGATCTCGGCGGCGGCCGTTAATGATCGTTCCCACGCTCCGCGTGGGAATGCAGCCCGGGACGCTCCGCGTCCCTTCCAGAGCTGGAACGCGGAGCGTCCCTTGAGGCATTCCCACGCGGACGGTTCGACGCCTCGACGTGGGAACGATCATCGTCTAGGCGTTGAACTGGTTGCGTGGGAACGATCAGCGGTCTTTCAGAACGACCGCACAATCCGCCCCAACGTTTCCATCGCCTTCTCCGCATCCTCGGTCCACGGGCTGCCGTAGTTCAATCGAATGCAGTTCCTGAAGCGCTGGGTCGGCGAAAAGATCGGCCCCGGCGCAATGCTGATCCCCTGCGCCAACGCCATCTGAAACAACTTCAACGAATCCATCTGCGGTGGCAGTTCCAGCCACAGGAAGTAACCGCCGGCCGGTTGGCTGACGCGTGTCTGCGCCGGGAAGTAGCGGGCGATGGCTGCGAGCATCGCGCTTTGCTGTTCTTCCAGGGCGTAGCGCAGTTTGCGCAGGTGACGGTCGTAGCCGCCGTGTTGCAGGTAGTCGGCGATGGCGGCTTGCGCGGGCATTGAGGCGCACAGCGAGGTCATCAGTTTCAGCCGTTCGATCTTTTGCGCGTAGCGGCCGGCGGCGACCCAGCCGATGCGGTAGCCGGGGGCCAGGCTTTTGGCGAACGAACCGCAATGCATCACCAAGCCTTCGGTGTCGAAGGCCTTGGCCGGTTTCGGTGCCTGCTGCCCGTAATAAAGTTCGGCGTAGACGTCGTCTTCGATCAGCGGCACTTGATGCTGTTTCAGCAGTTCCACCAGCTCCTGTTTCTTGGCCTCGGGCATGGTCGCGCCCATCGGGTTCTGGAAACTGGTCATGCACCAGCAGGCCTTGATCGGGTGCCGCTCGAGTGTCTGGGCGAGCACGCCGAGGTCGATGCCGTCGCGCGGGTGCACGGGGATTTCCACGGCTTTGAGCTTCAGGCGTTCGAGCACTTGCAGGCTGGCGTAAAACGCCGGGGCTTCGATGGCCACCAGATCGCCGGGTTCGGTCACCGCTTGCAGGCACAGGTTCAGCGCTTCGAGGGCGCCGTTGGTGATCAGCAGTTCTTCCATCGGCAGCATCAGCCCGCCGACCATGTAGCGCAGGGCGATCTGCCGACGCAGTTGCGGGTTGCCCGGCGACATGTCGGTGACCACCATGCGCGGGTCCATCTCCCGGGCGGCACTGGCCAGCGAGCGGGACAGACGCTGCAGGGGGAACAGGGTCGGGCTGGGGAATGCCGAGCCGAATGGCACGGTGCTCGGATCCTTGATTGATTCGAGTACCGAGAACACCAGTTCGCTGACGTCGACCTTGGTGGACTCGTTGACCTGGCTGCTGATCACCGGCTCCGAGAACGGGCTCGGGGCGTGGGTGTTGACGAAGTAGCCGGAGCGCGGCCGGGCACGGATCAGGCCGCGACGCTCCAGCAGGTAGTAGGCCTGGAACACCGTGGACGGGCTGACGCCGTAAGTCTGGCTTGCGTAGCGCACCGACGGCACCCGCTGACCGGGGCCGAGGACGCCGGAGCGGATCAGTTCAGCGATGTCGTCGGCGAATTTTTCGTAGCGTTTCATCGGGGGCCTTGGTACGTGGTGTTTGGTGTTTTTGTGGTGGGTCAGTGGCATCAGCCCTCACCCTAGCCCTCTCCCGGAGGGAGAGGGGACTGATCGTGGGATGCTTAAGAGTTGCGCCGACATGAACATGCTGCAGTGAATCCATAATCGACGCGGTATTTCAGGTCGACGTATAGCGCCAGATACCTCGGTCGGCTCCCTCTCCCTCCGGGAGAGGGCTGGGGTGAGGGGGCGATTCTAAGGGATCAGCGATTCATCGGCGCAACAAACCGGCTCTTCGCCACGCTATAAACCTCAGGCTCATCACTGTCGGCAATCTTGAAACTCAAGGTCTGCGAGCTGCTGGCCGCGCGTTCCGTGGTCATCGCCACCGACACCGGCACATCGACAATTTCGCCCGGCGCCAGGCTCAGCTCAGTCTTGCCTTGCAGCTGGAAGCCGTCGCCATCCACCAGGCTCAGGTTGTAGTCCTGACGCTGCTGGGTTTTGTTGATGACCTTGAGGGTGTAGATGTTCTCAATCTGGCCCTGACCGTTCTCACGGAACAGACCACGATCCTTGGTCACGTCCAACGACACCATCGGTCGCTCGACCAGCGCCAGGGCGAGGGCGCCGATCATCACCACCAGCACCGCGACGTAGCCGATCAATCTCGGGCGCAACAAGTGCGTCTTGCCGCCCTGCAACTCACGCTCGGAGGTATAGCGAATCAGGCCACGGGGGTAATTCATCTTGTCCATGATCGAATCGCAGGCGTCGATGCACGCCGCGCAGCCGATGCATTCCATTTGCAGGCCGTCGCGGATGTCGATGCCGGTCGGGCAGACCTGCACGCACAACTGGCAGTCGATGCAATCGCCAAGGCCGGTTTCGGCCGGTTTCATGTCGCGTTTGCGCGGGCCTCGGTTTTCGCCACGGGCCACGTCGTAGGAAATCGCCAGGGTGTCCTTGTCGAACATCACGCTCTGGAACCGTGCATAGGGGCACATGTGCATGCACACCGCCTCACGCAGCCAGCCGGCATTGATGTAAGTGGCGGCGGTGAAAAACAGCACCCAGAACAGGCTGACACCGCCGATCTGCAAGGTCAGCAACTCTTCGGCCAATGGCCGGATCGGGGTGAAGTAGCCGACGAAAGTCAGGCCGGTCAGTACGCTGATCGCCAGCCACAGCGTGTGCTTGGCCGCACGCCGGGCCAGTTTGTTCAGGCTCCACGGTGCAGCCTGCAGCTTGATCCGCTGGTTGCGTTCACCTTCGGTGATCTTCTCGCACCACATGAAGATCCACGTCCACGAACTCTGCGGGCAGGTGTAGCCACACCACACCCGGCCGGCGAACACGGTAATCGCGAACAGGCCGAACGCGGCGATGATCAGCAGCGCCGAGAGCAGAATGAAATCCTGCGGCCAGAAGGTCGCGCCAAAGATGTGGAATTTGCTTTCGGAAAGGTCCCAGAGCACCGCCTGACGACCGCCCCAGTTCAGCCACACCGTGCCGAAAAACAACAGGAACAGAAACCCCGCGCCGCTCATGCGCAGGGTGCGGAAAAGGCCGGTGAAGCTGCGGGTGAAGATCTGGTTGTCGCTGGTGGCGTGTTTCGCCTTCATTGGGCGCGCCGGTACTTTTTTTATCTGGGGAGATGCTTCTACGGTTCGGACGGGGATTCGTTCGCTCATGGTCGTTCGCTCATCAGCCTCCATCAGGCCAGGGAACTATGAGCGCCGATCTGTTTGCATAACAGACTCAGGTATTTCAATAAAAAGCGTATCAGATGGGTTTCGCACAAACGCCTGCGACAACTTGAAGCAGCCCGTGGGCCGAGGCGCAGACGCCTATCCCAGACGCCTGCGCCGCTTGTTGATCGAGGTCAGTCAAATCACCGAATCACTGTCGTCGGCCTTCAGGTGTTTGCGTCCATCCCGGGCGCCGGCGACGGTCAATGCATCTGCTTCGGCCTCGGTGACGTAGATGCGCCGTCCTTCCACTTCGACGAACGACATGGCTTTTTCGCTATCTGTCCTGACTTCCAGCGTGTCGCAGATCCGGATTTCCTCACCGTTTTCAACGGTGAAAAAACAGACTTTCGATTCCGGATTGCTTTCATCGATACGAAGGGGCATGGGGTTGTCCTTTTTTCACGGGAGTCTGAATCATTTGGGTGCGCGGTTCTGCAGATCGTTCTACGCAACCGATTAATGGTCGGCGCTGTCCATCCTTTATAAACTCATAACAAGGACTGGCCGATGAACGCCTGGTGGCATGAAGTGTGGGAAACCCTGCAAGCGGAATTCGCCGACATCGGCGATGCGTCGCAGCTGACCCGGATCACCGTGCGCCTGCTGATGGCGGCGATATTGGGCGGGATTCTCGGGTTTGAGCGCGAGCACAAGGGCAAGGCTGCCGGGGTGCGAACGCACATGCTGGTAGCCCTTGGCGCGGCGTTGTTCGTGCTGGTACCGCAATTGTCCGGTTCCCAGGCCGACGCGATGAGCCGGGTGGTGCAGGGCGTGATTGCCGGGATCGGCTTTCTCGGGGCCGGCACCATCCTGAAAAATCATGAAGGCGACGAAGGCCACGTCAAGGGCCTGACCACCGCCGCCGGTTTGTGGATGACTGCCGCCATCGGCGTCGCGGCCGGTCTGGGCCGCGAGGCGACGGCGGTGCTCAGTACGTTGCTCGCGTTGGGAATATTCAGTGTCATGCCGCGGATCGTCAGGGTCTTCGAAAAGGATCACATCGAGAAGGACCGCATCGAGAAAGACCACAGCGACCTACGCTGATCAGACGATTACCGGCGGCATGGTCGTGGGTGGTTCTTCCTTCGGTGGTGGCGTGGTGCCAGGCGGTTCCTGTTCGGGAATCGGCTGCGGCTCGGTCTCGGGCAGGGTCGGTTTATCGATGTTCGGATCGGGTGTTTCAGCGGGAATCGGAATAGTCATCGGGTGAACCTCCGTGTGGAACTTGGCGTGGGACGTGCTTAAGTGGATTGACCACTTCACTGCGAAATCGATCCGATTTTGTAGCGCGGCAAATCCCTGTGAACTTTTCCCGGCGACGGCCGCTCGGAACCTGAGAGAGTTCATCATCGGGCGAAGGCCCGGCCGTGACCGCCAAACAGGCAAACGAGCGTCCTTGGGGCGTTAAGGAGAGATGCTCAATGACTGCTGAAAAACCCTCGGAACAGAGCTACAACCCGCATATACCGCTGTCGCAGGCCTTGCTGTTGCCGCGCATCGTCATAGAAAACACCGCGCCGACCCTCGACGGCGGACAGTTTGCTGTCAAGGCGATCGCGGGCCGCGAGATCGTGGTCACCAGCAAGGTGTTCGCCGACGGTCACGACAAACTGGCGGTGCGCATCCGCTGGCGCGAAGAGGGCGATGAGTCGTGGCAGACCGAGGTCATGTCCGATCAGGGCAATAACGGCTGGAAAGGCGTTTTCCAGCCACAGCGCGTGGGCCGTTATCTGTTTCTGATCGAAGCCTGGATCGACCAGTTCGCCAGTTTTCAGTACGAACTGGAGAAAAAGCACACCGCCGCCGTCCCGGTCAGCCTCGAGCTGCAAGAGGGGCGCACCATGGTGCAACAGGCCGCCGAGCGCAGTGAAGGTCAGCTCAGCGAACAACTGGCCGGCCTGCACCACGAATTGTCCGGCCTGCTCGAAACCGAGCAGGTCGCGTTGTTTCTGCACTCGCGCAGTGCGCAACTGATGGCCGAGGCCGATCACCGCGCCTATCTGAGTCTCAGCCCGGAATTCCCGGTGGACGTCGAGCGCGAACTGGCGGAATTCGCCAGCTGGTACGAACTGTTTCCCCGCTCGATCACCGACGATCCCGCCCGCCACGGCACCTTCAATGACGTGCACGCGCGCCTGCCGATGATTCAGGACATGGGCTTCGACGTGTTGTACTTCACGCCGATCCACCCGATTGGCCGCAGCCATCGCAAGGGCCGCAACAATTCCCTGACCGCCGGCCCGGACGATCCCGGCAGCCCGTATGCGATCGGCAGCGAGGAGGGCGGCCACGAAGCGATTCACTCGCAGCTCGGCACCCGCGAGGATTTCCGTCGGCTGGTGGCCGCAGCCGCTGAGCATGGTCTGGAAATCGCCCTCGATTTCGCCATTCAGTGTTCCCAGGATCACCCGTGGCTCAAGCAGCATCCGGGCTGGTTCAACTGGCGGCCGGACGGCACGATCAAATACGCCGAGAACCCGCCGAAGAAATACCAGGACATCGTCAACGTCGACTTCTACGCACCGGAAGCGATTCCGAGCCTGTGGGTCGAATTGCGCGACATCGTGGTCGGCTGGGTGCAGGAGGGCGTGAAGATCTTTCGCGTCGACAACCCGCACACCAAGCCGCTGCCGTTCTGGCAATGGTTGATCGCCGATGTCCGTACGTTGTACCCGGAAGTGATCTTCCTCGCTGAAGCCTTCACTACGCCGGCGATGATGGCGCGGCTGGGCAAGGTCGGTTACACCCAGAGCTACACCTATTTCACCTGGCGCAACACCAAGGCCGAACTGGCGACCTATTTCAGCGAACTCAATGAATCGCCGTGGCGCGAGTGCTACCGGCCGAATTTCTTCGTCAACACCCCGGACATCAACCCGGCGTTCCTGCATGAATCGGGACGTCCCGGATTTCTCATCCGCGCGGCGCTGGCGACCATGGGCTCGGGCTTGTGGGGTATGTATTCCGGGTTCGAACTGTGCGAATCGGCGCCGGTGCCGGGCAAGGAGGAGTACCTCGATTCCGAGAAGTACGAGATCCGCGTCCGCGACTTCAACCAGCCCGGCAACATCATTGCCGAGATCGCCCAGCTCAACCGCATCCGCCGGCAGAATCCGGCGCTGCACAGCCATCTGGGCCTGAAGATCTACAACGCCTGGAATGACAACATTCTGTATTTCGGCAAACGCAGCGCGGACGGCAGCAATTTCATTCTGGTGGCCGTCAGCCTCGATCCGCATAACGTTCAGGAAGCGAATTTCGAGCTCCCGCTGTGGGAAATGGGCCTGCCGGACGATGCCACCACCCACGGCGAAGACCTGATGAATGGCCATCGCTGGGACTGGCACGGCAAGTACCAGTTCATGCGGATCGACCCGGCTTACCAGCCGTTCGGAATCTGGCGGATCACTTCTTCCTGATCGACTTGATCGGTTCCTGATCGTTCCCACGCTCCGCGTGGGAATGCCGCCATGGACGCTCTGCGTCCGCTTTGGGACGCGGAGCGTCCCGGTATGCATTCCCCACGCAGAGCGTGGGAACGATCAGCGATCAGCGATCTGCGCAGGGCGCCCTTATTGAATTCAACAGGAGTTTCACATGGCGAAGAAACCCAAGGCTGCCACCTTCATCAAAGACCCGCTCTGGTACAAGGACGCGGTCATCTATCAAGTTCACGTCAAATCCTTTTTCGATTCCAACAACGACGGGATCGGCGACTTTCCCGGCCTGATCGCCAAACTCGATTACATCGCCGAACTCGGCGTCAACACCATCTGGCTGTTGCCGTTCTACCCCTCGCCACGCCGCGACGACGGTTACGACATCGCTGAATACCGTGGCGTGCACAGCGATTACGGGACAATGGCCGATGCCAAGCGGTTCATTGCCGAAGCGCACAAGCGTGGGTTGCGGGTGATCACCGAGCTGGTCATCAACCACACCTCCGATCAGCACCCGTGGTTCCAGCGGGCGCGCAAGGCCAAGCCCGGTTCGGCGGCGCGGGATTTCTATGTGTGGTCGGATGACGACCAGAAATACGACGGCACCCGGATCATTTTCCTCGACACCGAAAAGTCCAACTGGACTTGGGATCCGGTAGCCGGCCAGTACTTCTGGCACCGCTTCTATTCGCACCAGCCGGACCTGAATTTCGACAACCCGCAAGTCATGAAAGCGGTGCTGTCGGTGATGCGCTACTGGCTGGACATGGGCATCGACGGCCTGCGCCTGGATGCGATTCCGTACCTGATCGAGCGCGACGGTACCAACAACGAAAACCTTCCGGAAACCCACGACGTCCTCAAGCAGATCCGCGCCGAGATCGACGCCAACTACCCGGATCGCATGTTGCTGGCCGAAGCCAACCAATGGCCGGAAGACACTCAGCTGTACTTCGGCGACACCGACGCCGAGGGTGTGAATGGTGATGAATGCCACATGGCGTTCCACTTCCCGCTGATGCCACGCATGTACATGGCACTGGCCCAGGAAGATCGCTTCCCGATCACCGACATCCTGCGCCAGACCCCGGAGATCCCGGCCAACTGCCAGTGGGCGATTTTCCTGCGCAACCACGATGAGCTGACGCTGGAGATGGTCACCGACAAAGAACGCGACTACCTCTGGAACTACTACGCCGCCGACCGTCGCGCTCGGATCAATCTCGGGATTCGCCGGCGTCTGGCGCCGTTGATGGAGCGCGACCGCCGCCGCATTGAACTGCTCAACAGCCTGCTGCTGTCGATGCCCGGCACGCCGACCCTGTATTACGGCGATGAAATCGGCATGGGCGACAACATCTACCTCGGCGACCGCGACGGTGTACGCACGCCGATGCAATGGTCGATCGACCGCAACGGCGGTTTCTCCCGCGCCGATCCGGCCAGTCTGGTACTGCCGCCGATCATGGACCCGCAATACGGTTATCAATCGGTCAACGTCGAAACCCAGGCCGGTGACCCGCATTCGCTGCTGAACTGGACTCGCCGCCTGCTGGCGGTGCGCAAGCAATCCAAGGCATTCGGGCGCGGCACGCTGAAAATGCTTTCGCCGGCCAACCGCCGGGTGCTGGCCTACACCCGTGAATACACCGGGCCGGACGGCAAGCACGAAATCATTCTGTGCGTGGCCAACGTATCCCGCAGTGCGCAAGCCGTTGAGCTCGACCTGTCGGCCTACGTCGGCATGGTGCCGGTGGAGATGCTCGGCGGTAACGCGTTCCCGCCCATCGGCCAGTTGAGTTTCCTTCTGACCCTGCCGCCTTACGGTTTCTACTGGTTCGGCCTGGCGGCGGAAAACCAGATGCCGAGCTGGCACGTCGAGCCGGCGCAGAGCCTGCCGGACTTCACCACTCTGGTGCTGAAAAAGCGCATGGAAGAACTGCTCGAAGCGCCGTCCCGCGCCACCCTCGAACGGGCGATCCTGCCGAGCTGGCTGCAAAACCGCCGCTGGTTCGCCGGCAAGGACGCTGCGATTGACCAGGTGAAACTGGCCTACGGCGTGCGCTTCGGCGACGCGCAGCATCCGGTGCTGCTCAGTGAAATCGAAGTGCAGAGCGGCGGGCAGACCAGCCGTTATCAATTGCCGTTCGGCTTCATTGCCGAAGATCAGGTCGGGCCGGCGTTGCCGCAACAACTGGCTTTGGCCCGAGTGCGTCGGGTGCGTCAGGTCGGGTTGATCACCGATGCGTTCAGTCTCGAAGCGTTTATTCGCGCGGTGCTCGAAGGCATGCAGAGCGGAACGGTGCTGGAATCCAGTGAGGGCGAGATCCGTTTCGAGGCAACGTCGCAACTGGAAAAACTCGGCCTCGGTGCGGAATCCGAAGTGCGCTATCTGTCCGCCGAGCAGTCCAACAGTTCGGTGGTGATCGGCAACAGTCTGGTGCTCAAGCTGATCCGCAAAGTCGCTTCCGGCGTACACCCGGAACTGGAGATGAGCGCTTACCTGACGGCGGCCGGATTTGCCAATATCTCTCCGCTGCTCGGCTCGGTGATTCGCCGGGACGGGAAGGGCGAAGACAACCTGCTGATGATCGCCCAAGGCTACCTGAGCAATCAGGGCGATGCCTGGGAATGGACGCAGAACAACCTTGAACGGGCGCTGCGCGATGAATTGGCGGACGCCGTGTCCGAGCAGGCGCAACACTACAACGCCCTGGGTGAACTGAAGGATTTTGCCGGCATGCTCGGCCAGCGTCTTGGGGAAATGCATCAGGTGCTGGCAGCGCCAAGCGACAACCAGGACTTCGCGCCGCAAGTCAGTTCGGCCAAGGATGCGCAGGCGACCGGCAAGGATGTCGCGGCGCAGGTCGAGCATGCGTTGAAGTTGCTCAAGCAGCATCAGGGCGAACTCGACGCGGCGGATCAGAAGCTGGTCGGTCGGTTGCTCGACAACAAGAAAACCATCCTTGCCCACGTGCAGGAGTTGGCCAAACAGTCCGCTGGCGGCTTGCGGATCCGCGTGCACGGCGACCTGCATTTGGGGCAGGTGCTGGTGATCAAGGGCGACGCCTACCTGATCGACTTCGAGGGCGAACCGGCGCGGCCACTGGCCGAACGCCGGGGCAAGCACAGCCCGTACAAGGACGTCAGTGGTGTGCTGCGTTCCTTCGATTACGCCGCGGCCATGGCCCTGAATGTGCACAACGTCGACAACAGCCCCGAGGCCGAAGCCGCGCGTCGGCGGGTCACGGAGCGTTACCTGCGTGAAGCCCGGGAAGCATTTCTCCAGGCATATCGCCTAGCGGCAGCTAGTCTTGATCATGCTTGGCAAGATCCTGAAGGTGCCGACGCCGCACTGGCGTTGTTCGGTCTGGAGAAAGCGGCCTACGAAGTGGCCTATGAAGCCGAAAATCGCCCCACCTGGCTGCCCGTGCCGCTGCACGGTCTGTACGGGTTATTGACGGGGCTCAAACCCTTTTCCGATCTTGGTGGAGAGTAGTCATGAGTTTCTCGAACAGGGAACAGGGTCACGCTAAAGAAAGATTGCTGCCCACTGCAAAAGACATTGATGCTTTGGTGCGCGCAGAACATCACGACCCGTTTTCCATTCTTGGCCCCCACGGCGATGGTGCCGGCGGGCAATTTATCCGGGCGTATCTGCCCGGCGCGTTGAGCGTTTCTGTCGTCGATAAAAACAGTGGCGAAGAGCTCGGTCCGCTGGAGGCCACCGAAACACCGGGGCTGTTTGTCGGCCATTTCGAGGGCGCACGGCCGTACCTGTTGCGCACTCGCTGGGCCGGTGGTGAACAGGTCGCGGAAGATCCTTACAGCTTTGGCCAGTTGCTCGGTGAAATGGACCTGTACCTGTTCGCCGAAGGTAATCACCGCGACCTCAGCAGTTGCCTCGGTGCGCAGCTGAAAACCGTCGATGGCGTTGATGGCGTGCGTTTCGCGGTGTGGGCACCGAATGCCCGACGGGTGTCGGTGGTCGGTGATTTCAACGTGTGGGATGGTCGGCGGCATCCGATGCGCCTGCGGCATCCGTCTGGCGTGTGGGAATTGTTCATTCCGCGCCTGCAAGCAGGGGAACTGTACAAGTACGAAATCCTCGGCGCCCACGGTATTCTGCCGCTGAAGGCCGACCCGATGGCGCTGGCCACCAGCCTGCCGCCGGACACCGCCTCGAAAGTCGCCTCGCCGTTGCAGATCGACTGGCAGGATCAGGACTGGATGAGCAGCCGTCGCGAGCGCCAGCAGCACAATGCGCCGCTGTCGATCTACGAGTTGCACGCCGGTTCCTGGCAATGCGAACTCGACGATCTGGGTGAAGTGGCGCGCCAGTACACTTGGCCGGAGCTGGCCGAACGTTTGATCCCGTATGTGAAGGAGCTGGGTTTCACTCATATCGAACTGATGCCGATCATGGAGCACCCGTTCGGCGGTTCCTGGGGTTATCAGTTGCTGTCGCAATTCGCCCCGAGCGCGCGCTACGGCACGCCCGAGCAATTCGGCGATTTCGTCAATGCCTGTCACCAGGCCGGCATCGGTGTGATTCTCGACTGGGTGCCGGCGCATTTCCCGACCGATGCCCATGGCCTTGCGCAATTCGACGGCACCGCGCTCTACGAATACGGTAATCCACTGGAAGGCTTCCACCAGGATTGGGACACGCTGATCTACAACCTGGGCCGCACTGAAGTGCATGGCTACATGCTGGCGTCGGCGCTGCACTGGTTGAAGCATTTCCACATTGACGGTCTGCGGGTCGATGCGGTGGCGTCGATGCTCTATCGCGACTATTCGCGCAAGGCCGGCGAGTGGGTGCCGAACCGTCATGGCGGTCGCGAGAACCTTGAAGCCATCGACTTCCTGCGGCATTTGAACGATGTGGTAGCGCTGGAGGCACCGGGTGCGCTGGTGATCGCCGAGGAATCCACGGCGTGGCCTGGCGTCAGCCAGAGCACCCAACAAGGCGGCCTCGGTTTTGCCTACAAATGGAACATGGGCTGGATGCACGATTCGCTGCACTACATCCAGCAGGATCCGGTGTACCGCGCCCACCACCACAACGAGTTGAGTTTCGGCCTGGTGTACGCCTGGTCCGAGCGCTTCATCCTGCCGATTTCCCACGACGAAGTGGTGCACGGCAAGCATTCGCTGATCGACAAGATGCCCGGCGACCGCTGGCAGAAGTTCGCCAACCTGCGCGCCTATCTGAGTTTCATGTGGACCCATCCGGGCAAGAAGCTGCTGTTCATGGGCTGCGAGTTCGGCCAGTGGCGCGAGTGGAATCACGACCAGCAGCTCGACTGGTATCTGCTGCAGTACTCGGAACACAAAGGCGTGCAGAAACTGGTCGCTGACCTCAACCGGCTCTACCGCGAAGAACCGGCGCTGCACGAGCAGGACGATGCGCCGCAAGGCTTCCAGTGGTTGATCGGTGACGATGCGATCAACAGCGTTTACGCATGGCTGCGCTGGAGCAAGGACGGCACGCCGGTGCTGGTGGTGGCCAACTTCACCCCGGTGCCGCGTCAGTCGTATCGCGTCGGTGTGCCGTTTGCCGGGCGCTGGAAGGAATTGCTCAACAGTGATGCCGACACCTATGCCGGTTCCAATTATGGCAACGGCGGCGGTGCGTTTACCGAAGAGGTGGCCAGTCATGGGCAGGCTTTGTCGCTGGAACTGAATTTGCCGCCGTTGGCAGTTTTGATCCTCAAGCCCGAGGGCTGACCCACGCGAGATCGTTCCCACGCAGAGCGTGGGAACGATCATGCAGAAGAAGTCACCAGCGCATCCGGACCCCCAGGCTGCCAATCAACCCGTTCAGATCGTTGTCATCCACGTCGCTGCTGTAATCGGCGCTGACATACACACTCACCGTCGGCGTCATTCTCGCCACCAACCCCAGTCCGACTTCCACCGTCGAGGACTTGCGGCTGCTGCTGATCTTGTCCACCTGATCCAGCGTCACCGTGTCGCCGGTGTACACCGTGTGCCACAGGTTCGTGCGCACGTAGGGTTCAACGGGCAACCCGTTCAGATCGTAGCTGCCTTTCAAGCGCGCACCGACCCGGCCGCTCCACGATGTAATGTCACTGGAAGAGGCGTTGCCCGAGCCTGCGTACGGCGTATCCAGAGTGATGCGCTGGTTGATCAATTGCGCTTGCGGTTCAACCACCCAGTTTTCACCCAGACCGATCGGGAATCCGCCTTCTACCGACAGCGTCATCGCGCTGCCTTCGGTGGCCAGGCGTGCACCTTGCTCGTTACGACTGAAACCGCTGACCCGACCGCCACTGGCCGACAAGTCAACGTGCCAGCCCTGTGGGCCACTCAAGCTGTAGTAGGCGCCCAGGCTCTGACCTTGCAGGTTGAGGGTGTCGGTGTTCGGATCGGCGAGGGCGCGGCTGGTGATCAGTCCGCTGCCATTGGCCTTGATCTGATTGACCCCGCCGATCAGGCCGACCTGCTGGGTGTGGCCGCTGCTGCTTTTCAGGGTCAGCACGGCGGGGCCCTTGAAGTCGCCAGCGCCGGGCGTGGCGAAGCCCGGGCTGAGGACGTCGGTTTGCGCCTGGCGGGACGTCTGTCCGTAGAGTTGATCCCAGGCCGAGGGCGCGAGGTCTTCGGTGATCAGGTTTGTGCCGCGCAGATCCGGCTGTGAGCTCAGCCGTTGCGGCCCCGGGGTCACGACCGTGGCGGGGAGGGTCATGACGGGAATGTCCTGGCGATACCAGGGCGTCGCCTCGTCCGCCACAGGACCCGCCTGCGCCTCCATGGACGAGCACAGCAAGATAGAACTTGAAACGGTGCAGAACGTGACTTTGATCTCTTGTGAGGTGAGTGAGGTTTTCATGGAGTTCTACCTTGCTAGCGCATGTGGTATCTCGCCTTGGCGTCTCTCCTACCCCGAACGAGGGGCGACCGAATGGAGCGTGGCGAGCCCGAGGCCGCCCGTTTTGACGAGTGGCCTGAGGTTCGCCCCGAGTAGTATTTCCGGGGGTAGTAAGGTAGAGCTAAGAAGACCGGAGCCCTTGCGTCAAGAAATTGGACGATGAGTGGTCGGGTCAAAACGGGTGATGCAAGCTTATGTTTTTGCGCATTTATCTAAGTGCTTGTTTGTAGAGCCAATGGCTGTGAAAGCCGCGAGGCAGAGACGTTTTATAGCCGACAGCCGGTCTGCGAAACCGAATGCGGCAACCGGTTTCGCGTGGCTTTTTGGGTGAAGACAGCTGTCAGTATCGCGCTACAAATGCACTTCAACGGCCAGCGGCAAATGATCCGAGAGATGCGTCCACGGCTTGTTGCCGAGGATCCGCGGGTCGTGGCTGCTGGCATTGCGCAGGTAGACCCGGTCCAGTCGCAGCAACGGGAAACGCGCGGGGTAGGTCTTCGCCGGGCGGCCGTGATGGCGTTCGAAGGCTTCGTGCAGGTAGTCGCGGCGGGCGAGGGCGACGTTGCCTTGCAACTGCCAGTCATTGAAGTCACCGGCGATGATCACCGGCGCATCGTCTGGCAGCGATTCGAGCAACTGGCAGAGCAGCTGCAACTGCAATTGCCGATGGCTTTCGAGCAGGCTCAGGTGCACGCAGATGGCATGCACTTCGGCATGCCCCGGCACATCCAGGACGCAGTGCAACAACCCGCGCCGTTCAGGGCCGGTAATGGAGACGTCGAGGTTGCGGTATTCGCGGATCGGGTATTTCGACAACAGGGCGTTGCCATGATGGCCGTCGGGATAGACCGCATTGCGGCCGTAGGCAAAATCGCTCCACATGCTGTCGGCGAGGAATTCGTACTGCGAAGTTTGCGGCCATTCGTTGTAGCGGCTGGAATGCCGTTCGTGTTCGCCCACCACTTCCTGCAGAAACACCAGATCGGCCGAGGTACTGCGCACCGCTTCGCGCAGTTCCGGAAGGATGAAGCGTCGATTGAGCGCGGTGAAACCCTTGTGCGTATTGACCGTCAGCACCCGCAGGCGATGGATGGCGGACGGGGTCGAGGTCTGTGCGTCGACGGCATGACGCTTGGGATCGCTGGACACGTTCACTCCTCTGAATCATGACTGCCTGTTCATGCGACTGATCCGGGCGCGGGCAGTTCACTTTGAGTGGCTGCCCGCGCCCGACGGACCGTCAATCGACGAAGACGATCTCGTAGGGCAGGCGCATGCGCTCCAGAATCGACTTGGGCAGCAGCGGCGCGATCCCGATCGCCGGTTCGCCATTGAGCTGACTGGCGTAGGCATGGGTGGCGTGGCTCTTGCGCGCAACGGTCCAGGTATCGAGGCGCAGCTTGCGTGCGCGGTGCCAAGGAATCTGCGCCTGATCCCGTTCCGGCCAGTGCCAGGCCCAGACCGGCACATCGTGGTAGGTGGCGCCGACCTGTTGTGCGGCTTTGGCGCTGGCCCGGCCGACCACTTCATGATCAGCGGTGCCGTCGTTACACCAGGTGCTGAAAACCACATCACCAGGACGCAGGTAGCGGGCGATGAATTCGGTCAGTTGAGATTCCTGATCGTGCAGGGCGTTGTCGGTGAAACCGCCGCGCACCCACTTCAGGCTGTGCATCGGCAAACCCAGGCGGCGTAGCGCTTCGACGCTTTCCTGTGGACGGAACACGCTCAGGCGTTTTTCCGACCACTGGCGAGAGCCCGGATGACTGGCGCTGCCATCGGTGATCGACAGCAGTTGCAAGGGATGGCCGAGGCTGGAAAGCAGTTGCAGCAGGCCGCCGCAGGTCACCACTTCATCGCCGGGGTGCGGGGCGATGACCACGGCGCGGGCACCGGGTGGAACCAATGTGTGGGTGTTGATGACGGGAATGTTGTCGAGCTGCGCGGCACTGTTCCAGATCTGCGCCGGCAGGCCGCTCTCGCTGAGGGATAACGGTTTCATGAGTGATACATCCTTGTTGTGTCTCGCCCTCAGTCGTGCGCGCCATGAGAGGCGTGTACGACCCGTGAAGGCTGGTGGATAGCCCTGCAGCGCTCCGAACCCTGGATTGCTGCGCTGCAGAGTATTGCTCAAGAAGGACAGTTCGTCGCGTCACAGATCAACCTGATCCGCTTTTTTTTATTCAGTCTGTGCCAACTGTCGCAGATAGTCGCCAAAACCGCCGCGTGCGCGACTGTCCAGACGGGCGCTGGTGATGACTTGCGGGCGATGGCTCCAGGCGATGCTGGCCCCGCAAAGCTCCAGTTGGCGCACCAGCTGCACATCTTCGTCACAGGACAACGGTTCGAAGCCGCCGGCGCGCACGTAGGCTTGCGCGCTGACACCCAGATTGGCGCCATGGATGTGCCGGTGACCTTCACAGGCCTGGTAATGACCGTGATAGCGAATCTGCGCGGCTTCATCGAACGTTTCATGCCAGCGCTCGACCGTCACCGTGCCGCATACCGCATCGGTGCCCAATCCCAGTTGTTCCACCAGCCAGTCTTCGGCGACGCGGCTGTCGGCGTCGGAGCAGGAAATCCAGCGAGCACCCCGATCAAGCAGTTGTTGCGCGCCGATGGCCCGGGCCTGGCCGACATTGCGGGCATCAATGCTCAGCGCCTGCACCGGATACTGGCTGACGATGTGCGCCGAACGGTCGGTACAACTGTCGAGTACCACCAGGACCTCCACCGGCTCACCGGCCAGCATCGGATGCCCGGCGGCGCGCAAGGCGGCGTGCAGGCAGTCATCGAGCCACTCTTCTTCGTTGTGTGCCGGGATCAGGATGCCAATCATCGCAACCCCTCCAGCGCGGCCACCGAACGCGGTTCGCGACTCCAGACTTCCAGCAGAAAATCCGCTTCCTGATGCAGGACCACTCGCGGCAGGTGCAACTGTTCGTGAATCAGGTCGTGAACCTGTCGGGCATTAAGCGGGCAGCCTTCGATAACCGGGCGCCAGTGACAGGCCAGTAATTGCCCGTCTGCCGTCAATGAATCACTGATGCGATGGATGACCTCCGTCAGATCCTGCCGGTCGAGGTAGTAGCCGATTTCGCTGAATACGATCAGGTCGAATTTTTCCGCCGGCCAGTCGCCAGGCAACCGACATTGACGGACTTCGGCGTGGTCGAACAGGCTCAGCCGGGTACGCGCCAGATTGACCGCGGCGGCGCTTGTGTCGCAGCACAACAGCCGATCACAGCGTTCGGCCAGCGCGGCGCTCAGTTCGCCGTTGGCGCAACCGGGTTCGAAAATCGTCCGGTAATGCGGGCGGGGCAGGGCCGCCAGGGTCACGAGGCGTTTGCGCTGCTCGTACCAGCGCTGGCGAAATCCCCAGGGGTCGTTATTGCCGGCGAACAGGCCTTCGAAGTAGCGATCCTCGACACTCATAGAAAGACCACCTCGAACGGTTGCAGCAGTCGATCGATGACATAGGGTTTGAGCACCGGGGCCAGGCCTGCGTCGGGATCACCCTCCAGCTGGCTGGCGAAGGCGTGCACCGCATGGCGTTTGCGTGCGACCTGTTCGGGGCTGAGCAGGATTTTGCGCGCCCGTTCCCAAGGCACGATGGCGTCTTCGGGCGTTGCCCAGTGCCAGGTCCAGACCGGCAGCTCGTGGCAAATTGCACCCACCCGGCGCGCAGCCTCGACGCTGGCGCGGCCGACGGCTTCGTGGTCGCTGTGGCCGTCTTCGCGCCAGGTGGTGAAGATCACGTCGTCGGGTTGCAGGTAGCGGGTCAGGTATTCACACAGCATCGATTCGCGCGCGGCGACCTGGGTGTCGGGGAAGCCGCCACGCAGCCATTGCACCTGATGCATGGGCAGGCCAAGACGACGCAGGGCTTCGGCGGATTCCTGCGGGCGCACCACGCTCAAGCGCTCCACCGGCCAGCGCTCCGAGCCAGGATGGCTGGCGCTGCCGTCGGTGACCGAAATCAGTTGCAGCGTGCGACCCGCGGCGGCGAGCTGTTGCAACAGCCCGCCGCAACCGAGCACTTCATCGTCGGGGTGCGGCGCAATCACCACCGCTCGCGATCCCGGCGGTACCAGATCAAGAGTGTCGATACTGTCTACCGCTGCCAGATGACGTGAGCTCTGCCATTCCTGCAGGGAGGTGCCTTCGCCGACAATCGGATTGCGCTTCATAGGGCCCAACCCTCGCGTGGGTGCTGCGCAATCAATCGGCCCAGTGCTGCCAGATCGCGTTCAGCGTGGCTCTGGCGCAGGTAAACCGGCAAGTCGGCCGCCAGGCGGGCAAAGTGCGGATCCTTGCAGAACGGCCCGGCACCGAGCGCCCGACCTGTCTCGCGAATGACCTGTTCGGCGGCATCTTCGACCACGGCGCGTACACGGCGGGCCAGCAACTCGGCGTTGGCGTGGGGATTGCTGTCGATGTCCAGCGCACTGACGCGCAGCGCTTGAGCTGCGGCGTGCAAGGCGCTGTCGACGGCGCCGAGACTGGCCAGCGAATGGGGTTCTTCACGTCGGGCACATTGCTGGCGCAGCTGTTCACCGATTTCCCTCGCGGCGCCGTACCAGCACGCGGCAATCCCGATCCCGCCGTGCCAGAACCCCGGACGTTGCAGGTAGTCGCCAGGATCGCCGATCGCCTGCGCCTCGACTTCGTCGAACAGCACCTCGACGCTGCCGGTGGCCGCCATGCCGACCGCTTGCCAGCCTTGATCGGTGACGGTCACGCCCGGTTGGTCGAGGGCCACGGCCACCAGTTGCTGGCGATCGTCCTCATCCCACGCCGTCAGCAGGGCATGACTGAGCACCGCCGCCCCGGAGCACCAGGCCTTGCGTCCGTTCAGCCGCACCAGTTGCCCCGAGCGGCCGACCCGCACCCGCGCCTGCGGTGGTTCGGCCGCCCACATGCCCCACGTGCTGCCGGGCGTCGGCGAGCCACCGAGTTGTTCGATGATTGCCAGCGCATCGGTATGACCTTCGTAAAGTTTGCACAGCCCCAGATCATGCCCACCGACCTCGGACAGCCGTTGCCAGCGCTCCAGCGTACGACCGCTGCCGGGTAACGGCAGGCGATCGAGGCCGGCCTCGACCAGTTGCCGCAGACACAGGCCGAGGGCGGCAGTGTCGCGGTAGTCCGGCGCGTGCCGTGAGAGATAGACGGGCAAGTCCATGTCAGTCCTCTTCTTCGCGTTGCAGTTCGAACAGCAGCAGAGAACGCCCGGTGACCGAGTACTCATGACCGAATTCAAAACGCTCCTGGCCACGGATCGATGGCTGGTTGGTATCGATCATGCACGTCCAGAAACTGCCTTCAGGCACTTCCGGCAAGGTGAAGTTGACGATGTCGTGATGGGCGTTGACCACCAGCAGCAACGTGGCGTCGGCACCCTTGCGGCGGATCCCGGTTTCCTGGGCACGACCGTCAAGCAGCATGCCCATGCAGCGGTTCTGCGCGTCATGCCAGTGTTCGGTGGTCATCTCCGTGGCGTCCGGCGCAAGCCAGGTCACGTCCTTGACGCCGATATCCTCGTTGTATTCGCCGACCAGGAAACGCCCGCGTCGCAGGATCGGGTAGGCCAGACGCAACTTGATCAGGCGCTTGACGAATTTGAGCAGCGCCTTGCCGTCCTCGCTCAGGTCCCAGTTGACCCAGCCGATCTCGCTGTCCTGGCAATAGGCGTTGTTGTTGCCGTCCTGGGTGCGGGCGAATTCGTCACCGGCCACCAGCATCGGCGTGCCTTGGGACAGCAGCAGGGTGGCGAAGAAATTGCGCATCTGCCGGTGGCGCAGCGCGTTGATTTCCGGGTCATCGGTAGGGCCTTCGACGCCGTGGTTCCAGGACAGGTTGTTGTTGCTGCCGTCCTGATTGTTTTCGTCGTTGGCCTCGTTGTGCTTGTCGTTGTACGACACAAGATCGTTAAGGGTGAAACCGTCGTGAGCAGTGACGAAGTTGACCGAAGAATAAGGCCGGCGACCGCGCTGGTTGAACATTTCCCCGGAGGCCGTCATGCGGCTGGCGAAGTCGGCGAGCTGGCCGTCGTCGCCTTTCCAGAACGCGCGCACGGTGTCGCGGAACTTGTCGTTCCACTCGACCCAGCCCGGCGGGAAGTTGCCGACCTGATAGCCACCGGGGCCGCAATCCCAAGGCTCGGCGATCATTTTCACCTGACGCAGTACCGGATCCTGGCGGCAAGCAACGAGGAAACTGTGACGTTCATCGAAACCGTCGTGATAGCGACCGAGAATGGTCGCCAGATCGAAACGGAAGCCGTCGACGTGCATTTCGCTGGCCCAGTAGCGCAGCGAGTCGGTGACCATTTGCAGCACGCACGGATGGCTCAGATCGAGGGTGTTACCGGTACCGGAATCGTTGATGTAAAAGCGCTTGTCGTCCGGCATCAGGCGATAGTACGAGGCGTTATCGATCCCGCGCATCGACAGGGTCGGGCCTTGCTCGTTGCCTTCGGCGGTGTGGTTGTAGACCACGTCGAGAATCACTTCGAGATTGGCATCGTGCAGGTGCGCGACCATCTCCTTGAACTCGGCGATCTTGCCGCTGGCCAGATAACGAGGGTCCGGGGCGAAGAACGCGATGCTGTTGTAGCCCCAGTAATTGGTCATGCCTTTGTGCAGCAGGTGCTGATCGTTGACGAAGGCATGGATCGGCAACAGTTCGACGGTCGACACCCCGAGTTTGCGGATGTGCTCCAGCACATCGTCGACCATCAACCCGGCAAACGTGCCGCGCACATTCTCCGGCACCGAAGGGTGGCGCATGCTGATGCCGCGCACGTGGGTCTCGTAAATGATGGTCTTGTCCCACGGCACGCTGACGCGCTGGTCGTGGCCCCAGGTGTGGGCCGGGTCGATGACCTTGCACTTGGGAACGAAAGGCGCGCTGTCGCGCTCGTCGAAACTGAGGTCGGCGTCGGGGTGGCCGATGGTGTAGCCGAACAGCGCCTCGGACCATTTCAACTCGCCCACCAGTTGCTTGGCGTACGGGTCGATCAGCAATTTGTTGTGGTTGAAGCGGTGGCCGTTGGCCGGGTCGTACGGGCCGTAGACCCGGTAGCCGTAAATCAGGCCCGGATGTGCATCGGGCAGGTAGCCGTGGTAGATCTCGTCGGTGTATTCCGGCAGCTCGATGCGTTCGAGTTCGACTTCGCCGGCATCGTCGAAAATGCACAGCTCGACCCGGGTGGCGTTGGCGGAGAACAGCGCGAAGTTCACCCCCAGACCATCCCAGGTCGCGCCGAGCGGGAAGGGCAGGCCTTCACGGATGCGCGAGGGTTCGGCGTGCGCGGTGGGCTCGGCTTTCTTTGGACGGGTCATAGGTGCTCCTGCAAGTCAGTAAGTCGGGGTGAACATCAATCTTCTGTGGGAGCGAGCCTGCTCGCGATGGCTTTGTACCTGTTGACACCCGCGGTGGATGTCCAGCCGCAATCGCGAGCAGGCTCGCTCCCACAAGGGAATGGCGAGTTTTCGAGGACGAACGAGCCCTCGGTGGCGAGCGAACCCGGCACACGGTTATTCAAATCAATGGTTCGGGGGCGTCAGACCGCAGGCGGCTTGCGCGGCGCGCGGGGCTTTTTCTCGGTGGCTTTTTCGCCCGGGGGAATCACTTTCGCGGCACCGGCAGGCTTGGCCTTGGCCGTCGTGGCCTTGGGTTTGGCAGCAGGTGTCTTGCCATCAACGGCTTTGCTGGTGGCGGTCTTGCCGGCGGTTTTACTGCCGGCAGCCTTTGGCGATTTTTTCGGTGCCAGCGCCTCGGCTTCGGCGAGTTTGCGCGCCATCTCCCAGTGGCGCGATTCCTGGCCTTCGGGTTTACCTTCGGATTCCCAGATCTGATAGGCAAATTCGCGGATGCGTTTATCGTCGGTACTCATCGCAATGCTCCTGAACTGAACTCATGCTGCTAGACGTGTTGGATAAGCAGATTGACCGGGAAATCCCCCAGCGCGGTGCTGACCTGCAGCTCCCTGTTTTTTGTGACTGCGGTGCTCGAAAAAAGTCCCTTCAGATTTTCGTCAGAGGCGTCGAACGGTAGAACGACCCGTGTATCGCCCCAGCGCAGCGCGTCAACCATCGGCACAGCACTGTTTTCCAGCAATGTTGCGCAACGGATCGGCACGATCACGATGATCCGTCGCTCCCCATGCTCACGGGCAAACGCGAG
Source organism: Pseudomonas sp. 9.2(2024) (assembly GCF_039695385.1). Lineage (NCBI taxonomy): Bacteria > Pseudomonadati > Pseudomonadota > Gammaproteobacteria > Pseudomonadales > Pseudomonadaceae > Pseudomonas > Pseudomonas sp. 9.2(2024). The sequence goes on from NZ_CP155585.1 coordinate 3,167,846, forward strand.
CACGTTGTGCGCCTGGCTGCCCAGTACCTCGAGGGCCTGGTACGAACCCTGGCGAAACAACTCGGTGTCGTCGGCGCGCAGGCGCAGCACCTGGGCGATCAATGCTTGCTTGATTCGCCCGTCGCGCCAGTTGACCAACAGTTCCTGAACCGGAGCGGGAGCCTCCAGCGCCTGCTGCCGGGCGGCGTAGTCCACTGGCCGGCGGTTGTCCGGGTCGACCATGCTGAAGTCCCAGAACTCGTTGCCCTGATACAGATCCGGCACCCCCGGCACGGTCATGCGCAGCAAGGTTTGGGCCAGACCGTTGAGAGCGCCGGCGGCAGCGATGCTGTTGACGGTCTTGGCGAGCGCACCGCGCAGCAGTTCGCCTTCGGGGGCCAGCAGCAGTTGTTCGGTGAACGCCTGAGCCGCGTTTTCGTAAGCCTCGTTCGGCGCACTCCAGCTGCTTTGCAGCTTGGCTTCGCGCAGGGCTTTCTGCTGCCACTGCCAGACGCGTTTGGCGTAGTCGGCGAAACCGGCCTGATCGTCGTCGCGCAGGTCCAGCGGCCAGCTGCCGAGCAGCGCCTGATAGAGGATCAACTCGTCCGCCGACGACGGCAGTTCATCGTCATCGCGCAGCGGCCGAGCGAGCGCGCGCCACAGCTCTATCTGCTCGGGATACCAATGGCTGCGTTCGCTGAGCACGGCCAGCCGCGCGCGAGTGTCTTCGCCGCGTTTGTGGTCGTGGGTGGCGGTGGCCAGCAGGTTATCGGGGAAGCTCGCCAGACGTTGCTGGTTCACCGCGTGAAAGTCGCTGACCGGCGCGCTGAACTGCTCGGTGTTGTAACCGACGTCATTGCGCGACAGCAGCACTGCCGAGCGATACAGCGCGGTGTCTTCCACGGCTTTGGCCGCGGCCGGCGAAGTGAGCTGCTGAAAACGCACGCAGGCATGCTTCAGAATCTTGCGCGAACGGCCACGGGGTTTGCGCCTCCACGGCTGGCCGCCAAGCCAACCGGCTACGGAGTTCAGCACCGGCCAATCGGCTTCGCTCAATGTCTGCCGCGCACCGTCCATGGCCTGCTGGAAAAACACCTTGTCCCGCGCCGAGCGGCCCATCGGGGTGATGTAGGTGCGATAGACCGGGAAGTGCACGATCAACGCCTGCAACACCCGACGAATCGAGCCGAGCGTGAGGTCGCGGGTCATCAGGTCATCGCGCGCCACTTGCAGCAGGGCCTGGGCGACGCTTTCGCAATCGCTGGCCAGCGAGCCGTTGAGGATCTGCTGGCGCGCCAGTTGCGCTTCTTCGATAAACGCGGCGGGACGCTCGGTGCGGCGCTTCCACAAATCGCCCAGCACATGTTCGCCGTCCGGATCGTGTTGCAGCAGCGACAGCTGATTCATGAATTCGTAGCCGGTGCTGCCGTCCACGGCCCAGTCGGTGGGCAGGGTTTCGCCGTCGCCGAGGATCTTCTCGACATAGATCGGCAAGTGCCGGCCCGGCGCCAGATGGTCGAGCCGACGGCGCAGTTTGCGGCAGTAGCCGCGCGGGTCGGCTAGACCGTCGATGTGGTCGATGCGCAGCCCGTCGATCAATCCCTCGCCGATCAACTGGAAAATCTTTTGGTGGGTCGCTTCGAACACTGCCGGACGCTCGACGCGCAAACCGCCGAGTTCGTTGATGTCGAAGAAGCGCCGCCAGTTGATGTCATCCGCCGCCGTGCGCCAACTCGCGAGGCGATAGCTTTGCCGCTCCAGCAATTGGTGCAGGCGTTGAAAACCTTCTTCGGTCTTCGAATCGTAATGCGTCAGGTTGCGCTGAATGGCCTGGAGGATCTGCGGGTTCCTGGCCAGTTGCTGAAGTTCTTCCTTGAGCGGGATGGCCAGCGAACGGGCATCGGTCTGATAACTGAGCGCGCTGAAGCGGTCGGCGAGGGCCTTGAGCGCTTTGTTCGGGGCGTCATCGGATTTGAGCAGTTCGCCGTAATCGCCGGGGCAGATCGGGAAGTGATGCTCGTAATGCTCGACGTGGAACGTGCCGCTCTCGGCGTTGAAAACCAGCGGCAGGGTCGCGTCCTGGAGCGCGACGCCGTAATCGCTGCCGAGAAACGGCAGCAGCAACTGGCCTTCCATCAACGGGTCAGGGGAGTGCCACTGAATGTCGAAGAACTCGCCGTAGGGGCTGAGCCGGCCCCATTCCAGCAGGTCGAGCCACCACGGGTTGTCGCCGCCACCGACCGCCATGTGATTGGAGACGATGTCGAGGATCAGCCCCATGCCGTGTTCGCGCAGGCTGGCGACCAGACGGCGCAGGGCCGGCTCGCCGCCAAGTTCCGGATTCACCCGGGTCGGGTCGACCACGTCGTAGCCATGCATGGAGCCGGCGCGGGCGGCGAGCAGCGGTGAGGCATAAATGTGGCTGATGCCGAGTCGGGCGAAGTACGGCACCAGCGGCACCGCCTGATCGAGGGTGAAACCGCGATGAAATTGCAGGCGGACCGTGGCGCGCAATATCTGGATAGGCAATGCACTCATTGGTCACGCTCGGCTGCCTGAAGGCGGGCACACGCCAATAGTTCCAGACGTCTTGCTGCGTCGACACCGTCGAGCAGCGCCTCGCTGGTAGCCGGCAAGCGGCGCGACCAGTTCGGGTGGGTGTCGATGGTGCCGGGCAGGTTGGCCTGTTCGTCGAGGCCCAGCGCGTCTTCCAGTGGCAACAGCACCAGCGGCGCGCGGGTGTGACCGAGGAAGCGGACAGCGGCATCGACCACTTGATCAGCCTCGTGGGATTCCTCGCGAAAGTTTTGCGGGTCCTGACTCAACGCACCGCGCAGGCCTTCACGCTCGCGTTGGCGGTAACGGCGCCAGTCGATTTCGCCGTTGGCATCGATCAGCCCTAGACGCGCATTCCAGTCGATGTCGCGGCCATGCCACCAGCCGTTGAGTGTTGGCAGATCGTGAGTGCTGGTGGTGGCCAGAGCGTTGTCCGGCCAGTCGAGGATGGGTTTGAAATGGGTGTTGTCCTGTTCGAACAACAGCACGCGCATGCCGAGCATGGCCCGGGCGATCAGTTTTTCCCGCAGGCCATCGGGTACGGTGCCGAGGTCTTCGCCGAGCACGATCGCTTGATGGCGATGGGATTCGAGGGTCAGCAAGCGCAGCAGGTCGTCCACCGGGTAATACAGGTAGGCGCCGTCCGCCGGGAGTGCGCCGTTGGGGATTACCCATAGCCGTTGCAGGCCCATGACATGGTCGATGCGCAGCCCGCCGGCATGGGCGAAGTTGGCGCGCAGCATGTCGATGAATGCGCGAAAGCCGTTACGCACAAGACCTTCCGGGGAAAACGCGGAAATGCCCCAGCCCTGGCCCGAGCGATTGAGGATGTCCGGTGGTGCGCCGACGGTCAGCGAGGCCAGCAGTTCGTCCTGAAAGCTCCAGGCTTGACTGCCGGCGCCGTCGGCACCCACCGCCAGGTCGGCGATCAGGCCGATGCCCATGCCGGCGCTGCGAGCGGCGGTCTGGGCGCGTTCCAGGCAGCGGTGGATCAACCACTGGCAGAACGCGAAGTAGCTGATGCGCTCGGCGTATTCTTCGGCAAACGCGCCGAGGGCGGCGCCGCGCGGGTCGTGCCAGTGCTCCGGCCATTGGCGCCAGTCGAGGCTTTCGCCACGGGCGGCGCGCATCTCCTGAATGGCTTCGAAGCGGCAGTGGTTCTCCAGCGCTTCGCCGCCGGCATCACGAAAGCTGGAGAAGTCGGCGTGCAACGGGTGTTCGCCGCTGATGAAGCCGTCGTACAAGGCTTGTAGCAGTTTCAGTTTGGCCTCGGCGGCTTTCGGCCAGTCGATCAGTTTCAGGTTTTCCAGTTGTTCGAACTGATCGTTCAGGCCAGTTGCGTCAATCGCATCGCGCAGCGCGCGCTCGCCGAGGATCGCGCCCGGTGCGGCGTACAGCGGATTGAGAAACAGCCGACTGGACGGCGAGTAAGGGCTGTAGCGCCCGGTGTCGGCGCTGAACATCGCGTGCAGCGGGCTGATCGCCAAGGCATCGGCGCCGCGCTCGCCGGCCACCCGGGCCAGTTCTTCCAGGGCCTGAGTGTCGCCGAAACCGCCATCGCCGGGACGGCGCAAGCCATAAAGCTGCACGCTCAGGCCCCACGCGCGCGGGATCGGACTGTCCACCGCGTCACCCACGCTGAAGCAGCGTTCCGGTGCCACGGCCAGGGTGAATTGTTGATCGGCGATATGCACTTGCTGGTAGCCGACCGGAATTTCGCCGGGCAGCACGGCCTCGGCATCCAGTTTGAGGCTCAGGCGCGAGCCGTCTTCAAGGTGAATCTCGCAAGGGGTTTCGGGTTCGAAATAACGGGCCAGGTCCACGCCCACGCCAACATCGGCAGTGAGCAGTGGCGGCAGATGGCGATTTTCCTGTACCTGTTGCAGTTCAAGCAGGCTGGCGTCGATTTCCTGGGCCGTTCCGGCCGGGTGGCCGAGGCCGGTCAGCACATTGCGCAGCACCGCCGGGGCGACTTTTTGCGCTCGCCCGTTGGCGTCGATCCAGTCGACGGCAAGGCCGGCTCGGCTGGCGAGAATTTCCAGTTGCGCATCGCTCATAGGCGCTCTCCATCCAAGGGTGGCAAAGGGGTTGCGGCCGTGAGGCTGACGAGCGCGCAATACGGGGGCAGTTGCCCCTCATCCGACAGGCCTGTGTCGGGTGGCTGGCGAAACAGCCACACCGAATCAGTCTGTGGAAGGTTGACCACTGGCGTATCGCTGAGGTTCAGGTCGATTCGCAGCTCGCTGCCATCGCCCAGCCGCCAGCGCGCGCTGACCGCCCCGGGCCCCAGCACCTGGGCGCCGAGTGCCTGCGTTCCGGACAGGTTGGGAATGATGTATTGATGGCGCAATTGCAGCAGTTGGCGGTACAGCGCCAACGTCTCCCGTTGCCGAGGCGTGCCGTTACCCGTCAGGCGAGGTTGTGAGGCGTGAAAGGTCTGCTCGGCGTTGGGGTCGGGAATCTGTTCACGCTTGTGCGGATCCGAGAAGGCACTGAATGCCGCGAACTCATTGCGCCGACCTTCGCGCACCAGTTTCGCCAGTTCGCCATGGTGGCTGGTGAAAAACAGGAACGGTTGTTCGGCGGCGTATTCGTCGCCCATGAACATCAGGGGAATCATCGGCGACAGTAACAGCAGCGCTGTCGCAGCATCCACTGCGCGCGGGTCGGACAATTGATGCAAGCGTTCGCCGAAGGCACGGTTGCCGATCTGGTCGTGATTCTGCAGGAACAGCACGAATGCGGTGGAGGGCAGATGCTCGCTTGGCTCGCCGCGGGGTTCGCCGTGGCGGGTGATATGCCCCTGAAACACGAAACCCTGGCTCAGGCAGCGGGCCAATTGCTCGGTGGGTTGCAGCGCGTAGTCCGCGTAATAGGCGTCGGTTTCACCGGTCAGCAACACGTGCAGGGCGTTATGGCCGTCGTCGTTCCACTGCGCGTCGTAGTTCTCCTCCAGCAGGCTGGATTGGTTGAGTTCGTTCTCGATGGTCAGCCAAACGTAGCGGGCAGGGTCGATCTGCTGACGGATACGATGTGCCAGTTCAGGCAGAAAATCGGGGCTTTGTATGGCGTGCACCGCGTCCAGTCGCAGGCCGTCGAAGCGGTATTCCAGCAGCCACATCAAGGCGTTTTCGACGAAGAAGTCCCGCACTTCGCGACGACGAAAGTCGATGGCCGCGCCCCACGGTGTGTGTTTGTCTTCGCGGAAAAAGCCCTTGGCGTAACGATGCAGGTAATTGCCATCGGGGCCGAAGTGGTTGTAGACCACGTCCAGAATCACTGCCAGGCCATAACCGTGGGCACTGTCGATCAAATGTTTGAGTTGTTCCGGCGTGCCGTAACTGGCCTGCGGCGCGTAGTGCAGCACGCCGTCGTAGCCCCAGTTCCGATCGCCGGGAAACTGCGCGATCGGCATCAACTCGATGGCGGTGATGCCGAGCTCCGCGAGGCGTGAGAGATGCTGCTCGACTTCGGCAAATCCGCCGAGCGCGCCGACATGCAGTTCATAAATGACCGCTTCATTCCAGGGGCGCCCTTGCCACGTAGTGTTGCGCCAGGAATAACGGTGCGGATCGACCACCACGCTGTGGCGGTCGAGATCACCGTCCTGCGCCCTGGAGGCCGGGTCGGGCACCTCCAGTTCGCCATCGATATTGAAACGGTAGCGGCTGCCGGCAGGGCAGCGGGTCTTGATGACAAACCAGCCCTCGCCCTGGGGCAGCATGGGCAGGGACTGGCCGTTGTCCAGCTCGACGCTGACGTAAAATCCATCCGGCGCCCACAGCGCGAATTGGGTGTGCTCGGCATCCAGCATGATCGCGCCGTGGGGCCAGCTTTCAGGTGTCCGTGACGGCATCGTTGAAAACCTCCCTGGTTATTTGTGGTGCGTTTTACCCAGCGCCTTGGCCACCAGTTGTTCGTAGAGTTCGGCGTAGGGTTCGACAGCCTTGCACCAGTTGAACGGCGCAGCCATCGCCCGGCAACGCATGGCGTGCAGCAGGTCGGGGAAAGCAAACACCTTGAACGCGCGGCTCAGGGCTTCGCGGTAGCTGTCCGCGGTCGATTCGTTGAACAGGAAACCGGTAACACCGTTTTCAATGGTGTCGGCCAGCCCGCCGGTGTTGCGTGCTACCGGCAGCGAGCCGAAGCGCTGGGCGTACATCTGGCTCAGGCCGCACGGTTCATAGCGCGATGGCATCAGCAGGAAATCGCTGCCGGCAAACATGCGGCGGGCGTCGGTTTCATTGAAGCCGATGCGCACGCCGATCTGGCCGGGGAAGCGCAGCGCCAGTTCACGCATGGCCTGTTCTTCTTCCGGTTCGCCACGGCCGATGATCGCGATCTGGCCACCGTTCTGGACGATGTATTCCGATACCGCTTCGGTCAGGTCCAGGCCTTTTTGATAGACCAGACGCGAGACCACGGCAAATAGCGGGCCTTCGGAATCTTGCAGACCGAATAGTTCGCGCACATGGGCGGCGTTCACCGCTTTGCCTTCCCAGTCGCCGATGGCAAACGGTGCAAACAGATGTGGATCGGTGGCGGCATCCCAGCTTTCATCGATGCCGTTGGGAATGCCGCTGAGCAAACCTTGCTGGGTCTTGGCGGCGAGAAAACCGTCCAGACCGCAGCCGAAATCCGGAGTGGTGATTTCCTGCGCGTAGGTGGCACTGACCGTGGTGATGTGGCTCGAATAGGCCATGCCAGCCTTGAGGAACGACATCTTGCCGTAGAACTCCATGCCTTCCTGTTGCAGGGCATGGGCGGGAATCCCGAGTTCCGGGCACGAGCCCAGGCTGGTCACGCCTTGATACGCGAGGTTGTGAATGGTGAACAGGGTCGGCGTGCGTTGCCCGCGCCAGTGCATATAGGCAGGCGCCAGCCCGGCCGGCCAGTCGTGGGCATGCACCAGATCCGGGCACCAGTGGATTTGCGCGAGGTTGGCGGCGATATCGGCGGCGGCCAGACCCAGACGGGCGAAGCGGATGTGGTTGTCCGGCCAGTCGCGACCGTTGTTGGCGCCATACGGGCCGCCGTCACGGGCGTAGAGTTCAGGGCAGATCAACACATAAATCACCAGACCGTCGGGCATGTCCATGCGCCCGATCTTGCAGGGCGGCAGCGCGGCGTGCCCACCCAGTTCGCCGATGATGTGGATCGGATTCTCGCTGTTCATCACTTGCGGGTAACCGGGGATCAACACCCGGACGTCATGCAGGTGCGCCATGGCGCGGGGCAGGGCGGCAGAGACGTCTCCCAGACCGCCGGTCTTCACCAGATCGGCGATTTCCGAGGTCACGAACAACACTTTCTTCTTGTTCGGGTTCTGACTGGCCACTGGCGTCAGCGTCTTGGTGCCCGGGACGCTGATCGATCGGCTGCCGGGAACGCTTACGGTGCTCGAGTCACCCATCGGCTGATGAGCCCGTTCTCCCTGAATATCCAATGCCGCACTGATCATATGAATCTCCCGTCTTTTTTGATCTGATTCTTGTCTTGAACAAGCGATGTCCATGGCCAGGTCCTGTGGCCGGGCGCAAACGCGCCACGCATCGGTGAGCAAACGCTACCCAACACGTGCAAGCAGAATGGGTGAGGGGGCCATTGCAAGACTTGAACCAGTCGCTTTGGCCCTGCCTATCAGATGACCCGCCGCGATCTGCAAAAGTTTCGACGAATTTTTGACTTTATGACCGGCCGGTTTTACCCCGCGAAAACCAGTCTAGGCCAGATCCTAGAGCGGGCCAGGGCAATCGGATGAATTGTTCGACAATCTGTTGCGGGCTCACGAAATCCGTGGCTTTGGGAAGGCGGGCGCCCCGACGAAGTGCATGTTTGGCAGGGTTGATGATGCAAAATGGTGACCGGCCGGTCACGATTTTGGGCGTCGGGAAAGTGCGAGCGCACTGTTGCGGTGCGCACAGTTGTGTTGGCGGGCGGACAGCGGATGCTGCTTCACGGGCAGGAATTGCCCGCGAAGGCGAGGAGGCTCAGTTGAGCAGGCGGATCGGTTCTCCAGCTGACCAGGCTTGAATGTTGTCGATCATCTGCGAAAAGAACAGCTCATAGTTCTGGCGGCTGACGTAGCCGACATGGGGCGTGGCCAGCACGTTGTCGAGGGTGCGAAACGGGTGCAGGGTCGGCAACGGCTCCTGATCGAACACGTCGAGGGCTGCACCGCCGAGGCGCTGTTTCTGCAAGGCCTTGATCAGCGCCGCCTCGTCGACAATCGGTCCGCGCGCGGTGTTGACCAGCAGCGCGGTCGGCTTCATCCAGTCCAGCGCCTGGGCATCGACCAGCCCCCGGCTGCGATCACTGAGCACCAGGTGCACCGACAGCACGTCAGACTGTTCGAACAATTGCTGCTTGCTGACATAAGTGACGCCGGCCTGCTCGGCGCGCTCGGCGGTGAGGTTTTCGCTCCAGGCGATCACGCGCATGCCGAACACCTGACCGAACTGCGCCACCCGTTGACCGATGCTGCCGAGCCCGAGAATGCCGAGGGTCTTGCCGTGCAGGTCGCCACCGAGGCCTTGCTGCCACTGGCCGGCGCGCAAGGCATTGGCTTCGTTCAGCAGATTGCGGGTGGCGGCCATGATCAGCGCCCAGGTCAGTTCCGGCGCCGCGTGTTTATAGCTGTCGGTGCCGCAGACCTTGATCCCGAGGCGAGCAGCGGCCGGCATGTCCAGCGCCGCGTTGCGCATGCCACCGGTGACCAGCAGCTTCAGATTCGGCAGGCGTTTGAGCAGGTTTTCATCGAAGCGTGTGCGTTCGCGCATCACGCAGATCACTTCGAACTGGCCCAGACGTTCGGCCAGCGTGGCGTTGTCCGCCGGGTACTCATGGACGAAGGTGACTTCGCCGAGACTGTCGAGCACCGACCAGTCAACTACGCCCCGCGCGACGTCCTGCCAGTCATCGATCACCGCAATCTGCACCGCCATCAGCGTTACCTCTTCAACGAACGGGATTGGTTTTGTCCAGCCAGCCGAGCAGTGCCTCGTGGAATTTCGCCGGCTCTTCCATCTGCGGCGCGTGGCCCATGCCGGGGAATTCCACCAGCGTGGACTGAGGAATCAGTTTTGCCACCTGCTTGCCCAGCACCTCGTAGTGGCCGATTTTGGCTTTCACTTCGGGCGGCGCAATGTCCTTGCCGATGGCGGTGGTGTCGGAAGTGCCGATCAGCAGCAGGGTCGGCATCTTCAGGTCCTTGAACTCGTAGTACACCGGCTGGGTGAAGATCATGTCGTAGATCAGCGCCGAGTTCCATGCGACCTGAGTCTTGCCCGGGCCGTTGCTCAGGCCCGCGAGCATGTCGACCCAACGGTCGAATTCGGGTTTCCAGCGGCCGTCGTAATAGGTCGTGCGTTCATAGTCGCGAATGCCCTGGGCGGTGACTTTCAATTCGCGCTGATACCACTGATCGACGCTGCGATACGGCACGCCGAGGGCTTTCCAGTCTTCCAGGCCGATCGGATTGACCAGCGCCAGTTGCTCGACCTGATCCGGGTATTGCAGCGCGTAACGGGTGGCGAGCATGCCGCCGGTGGAGTGGCCGAGCAGGGTGGCTTTCTGGATGCCCAGCGCCTTGAGCAGTTTCTGGGTGTTGGCCGCCAGTTGCTGGAAGGTGTACTGGTAGTGATCGGGTTTGCTGGAGGTGCAGAAACCGATCTGGTCCGGGGCGACCACCCGGTAGCCGGCCTCGCTCAGGGCCTTGATCGAACTGTCCCAGGTCGCGCCGCAAAAATTCTTGCCGTGCATCAGCACCACGGTGCGTCCGTTGGCCTTGCCATCAGCGGCGACGTCCATGTAACCCATCTGCAGCGACTTGCCCTGGGACTGAAAGGCAAAGTGCTTGAGGGTGTAGGGATAATCGAAACCTTGCAGCTCCGGCCCGTATTGCGGGCCTTCGGCGTGAGCAAGCAGGGGCAGGGCGGCGGTCAACACCAGGCCGGGCAGCCAGCGGGTCAGCGACACAGACATAGGACAACTCCACAAGAAATCGGCCGATGCTGGAACGGCCGGATTAGGGCGACGTTAAACACAGGCAATCCCCGGGCCGGATCGTTCAACCGAGCCAGCCAAGGGTGAGCATCGCCAGCACCCCGTAGCGGGCGCCTTTGGCGAGAGTGACGATCAGCAGGAATCGCCCAAGAGGTTCGCGCATGACCCCGGCGATCAGCGTCAGCGGATCGCCGATCACCGGCAGCCAACTGAGCAGCAGGGACCAGTGACCATAGCGCTGATAGTGAACGCGGGCGCGCGCCATGTGCTTCGGGCTGACCGGAAACCAGCGCCGGTCCTGAAACCGTTCCAGCCCGCGCCCCAGCCTCCAATTCACCAGCGAACCCAGGACGTTGCCCAGCGTGGCTACGGCCAGCAGCCCCCACAACCAATAACGGTCGCTGACCAGCAGCCCGACCAGCACGGCCTCTGATTGCAGTGGCAATAACGTCGCCGCACCGAATGCGGCCAGGAACAGCCCGAGATAACCCGCCGTCATCAATGGGCCGGGTAATCCGCCACCACCACATCGGCACCGTCTTTCTTCAGGCCGATCACCTGATACGCATCGCTCATGCCGTCCATTTCCATGCCCGGCGAGCCCATCGGCATGCCCGGTGCGGCAACGCCCAGCAGGTCGTCACGTTTGCTCAGGGCCAGCACCTGTTCCGCCGGAACATGGCCTTCGACGAATTTGCCGTTGATGATTGCGGTGTGGCAGGACGCCAGACGTGGCGGAACGCCGTGTTGCTGCTTGAAGCTGCTCATGTCGGATTCGACGTGGTCTTCGACCTTGAAGCCATTGGCTTCCAGGTGGCTGATCCACTTTTTGCAGCAGCCGCAGTTGGCGTCGCGGTGGACTTCGATCGGGATAAGGTCGGCGGCTTGCGCCAGGGAGGAGATGAACAGGGCGCTCAGGGCGGCCAGACGCAGGTGGTTTCGCATGGAGGGCTCTCGGATCAAAGGAGGAACGGTCAAAAAAGGAAGGCATTTTGACCTGTTTTTCCTGCCGGGCATCAACGGAGTGTTTCCAAGTGATACGGGGCAGGCCTGCCAACAAGATCGTAGATCAAAGCTGACAGGCCACTGAGCGCAAGATGACAAAACCGTCAGCGAACCTTGAAGCGCCCCATGATCGCGCTCACCCGGCTGTTGGCTTCCAGCAGCTGACGGGTGTTGAGTTCGCTGGCCTGGCCGCTTTCCACCAGCTCGTCAACCATGTGGCGGATCTGCACCATGCTGCGGTTGATCTCTTCGGTGACCGCGCTTTGCTGCTCGGCGGCGGTGGCGATCTGGGTGCTGAGGCTGTTGATGTGGCTGACGGAGCCGGCCATCTCGTCGAGGCCGCTGTTGACTCGCGCAGTGGCGTCGGCGGCCGACTGGCAGCTGGCCTGGGTGTTTTCCATGGCGCTGACCGACGAGCTCACACCTTGGGTCAGACGGCTCAACATTTCGTTGATTTCCGAGGTGCTGGCCTGGGTACGGGCGGCGAGGGCACGCACTTCGTCTGCCACCACCGCAAAACCACGGCCCTGTTCTCCGGCACGCGCTGCTTCAATTGCCGCGTTAAGCGCCAGCAGGTTGGTCTGGCCGGCGATGGCGCCGATCACGCCGAGGATTTCGGTGATGCGCTGGGCGTCCTGCTGCATGCTTTCGACCTTGTGGGTGGCGCTGGCCACTTCGTCGATCAGTGCGACCACGCTGCTTGACGCTTCGCCAACCACCACTCGCGAACGGTCGGCGTTTTCGTTGGCGCGCTGGGTGAAGGCTGCGGTTTCAGCGGCATTCTGGGCGACGCTTTCAGCGGTCGAACTCATCTCGTTGATGGCGGTGACGGTCTGGTCGGTTTCCGAAGCGTGGCGCAGCAGAATCTGACTGGTGTGCGCCGAGGTACGCTGCAGGTTGTCGAGGCTCGAAGCCATTGCACCAGTGGCCTGGGTGACTTCGCCGATCATGTTCTGCAGATAGGCGATAAAGGTGTTGACCGAATGCCCGATGGCGCCGAGCTCATCTTCAGCGCGGATGGTGATGCGCCGGGTCAGGTCGGCATCACCGCTGGACAGCGAATCGATGTTGGCTTTCAGCGCTTTCATGCGCGAAACCAGTTGGCGAATCGCGTAGACCTGCAACAGCACCAGCAGGATCACCAGCGGAATCTGCAGCAGGCTCAGGCTGCTGAGCACGTCGTCACGCTGGGCGGTGAGCATTTTGGTCGGCAGTGCGGTGGCGAGGAACCACGGGGTGCCTTCGATCGGGCGCATGAAGAAGGTGCTGGCTTCACCGTGGTTGTCGAATTCGACGCGCTGCGCCTGCTCGCGATTTTGCAGTCCGGCCTTGACCTGGCTGGCGAAGGTCGAGCCGCCGGCCAGTTCGCTGATGTTCTTCAGCACGATCGGCCCGCTGATGCGCGAGCTGTTGCTGATGATCTTGCCGTCGGCCTCGACGATCAGCATTTCGGCGTTGAGGTCTTTTTCCTTGCGCGCCACCAACTCGTTGAAGAAGCCCAATGTCACGTCGATGGTCGAGACGCCCCAGGCGCTGCCGTTTTTCTGGATGGCCATGGCGCAGTTGGTGCGCGGTTCGGCGCTGGCGTCATCTTTATAGGCAGCGGCCCAGGCGCATTGGCCGCGCGGGGTCTGCATGCCGCCCTTGTACCAGCTCTGGTCGTAATAGTTGGGGGCCGCGTCGCTGTTCCAGAAGGTGTTCACCGCCAGTTTGCCGGAGGCATCGCGGTGCCAGAACGTACTGAACTTGTTGCGTCCGGCCTCACGCTGACCGGGCAGCGGCCAGATGCCGCCGCCGAAGACTTTCAGTTCGCCGTATTGATCCACCAGCCCCGGCAACACGGTGTCGATGGCCGCGCTGTCGAGCAGCGGGATGGTCTGGGTGATGCTGCGCTGTTGCGCCTGGACCTTGTTCAGTTCGCCCTGGATTTGCTCGGCCACTTCAGCAATGCGGTTGAGCACCACTTGCTCTTCGGTGTGGCGCAACTTGGGCGCGACCAATTGGCTGATGCCAACCACGGTGAGCACCGACAACAACAGAATGAACAGAACCAGAAACAGCGTGTAACGAGCCTGAATGGTGCGGAATGCGGGCATGGAAACCGGTCCTTGAGCAGGGATTCTTATTGTGGGCAGGGGAAACAAACAGCGCGGGTTTCCTAACGTATCGTCGGGTCTTCGGGAAGCTTTAGGTACTTTCGTCCTAAAAGAGGCGATCCCGACCAAAGGAACGTATCGGGTCTGATACACGATAACTAACCGTCCCGAACATTAGAGCAATAAATCCACTTTCATCACATTGTCATGAACGCTCTAGTCCCGTATTTCCGGGGCTGTTGCCGGTTTGTATCGTGAATGTACAAAAATTGTAAAAAAGTGCAGAAAGGAGTTGGTGCCATTAGTTTGCCGGCCGATACTCCGGGCAATTCAAAAGTGGTTCAACAAGGAATTTTTCATGTTTTCCTCGCAAGGAGCTTGCTCATGACTATCGGCTATACCGGTGCCTGGCAACCCAAGGCGGGTTTGCTGGTTCGAGATACAGGAAGCTCGAGCAAACCGGTTTCTCAAAGTGTGAAGGTCAAGCAGATGCTGGCCCTGGTCGGCAACGACCCCACCGCGATCAGTACCGCAGAGATGGACAAGCAGGGTCTGCACAAGAACATCAAGGGTTTCGATCCCACCAATGTTTCAGCCAAGCAATTGGGCAGCCTCAGTGCAATGTTGCGTAGCCGGGGCCTGATTTCCGAGATCACGTCCATGACCTTGCTCAATGCCGGCGACAAGTTCGATCGCTTCGGCATCCAGAAGGATCCGGATGCCAAGTTCAATGCGCTGGAATATTTCGCGACACAACTGGATACCATCCAGAACAACAATCTCAAGGGCAACAAGTACGCGAATACGTTGATCCCCGAGTACAAGAAAGCCATTTACGTACTGCAGAACCTGCAGACTTACGGTCAGGGCGGGGAGCGCAAGCCTCCTACCGATCAAGGTGTCAAAGCCAAGGCATGATAGACAGGGCCCGCCCCGGTAACGGGGCGGGCCCTTTCGTTTATGGGCGATTGCCGCAAGCGTGGAGTTTTGGGCGCAAGGCGACCTGCCGCTGCATCCCGTCATGCAACCGCTGCATCTGCGGGCAATGCAGCGTCAAGGATTTTGGCTGGAAACCGCGATGAAAAAGCGCCAGCCATCCTGCACTTCTGTCATCGGGCGCCAGCCCGCTGAACACGAACCCCATCGTCGATAACCGGCGCCAGGCATTGTCAAACCCTTGTGCCAGCCTGAGCCTGATCGAAATCAGCCAATGTCCGGGCAGTTGTTGCAGCTGCTTGATCAAACTGTCGTCCACTTCACTGAAAATCCCGTCATATCGCCCCCATCGCTGTTCCAGCTGCGCCGGTGCGCCGACCCAGGGCGACACGTTCGACCGCGTTCCGAACACGTCGCACATCTGCTGCATGAACTCACGGCATTCGTCCGGCCAGGTCAAGGCCGGCAGCGGGCGCTGATAACCATCGACCGGGGCGTAACCCATTACCAGCGATTCCGTCACCGCGCCGCCAAAGGGCGACGGTGCATGGTCGGGCAACAAGCCGGTGTTGTGAAAACCAAGGCCGGCAGCCATTTTCTGGGTGTAGGGATGATGGGTCATTTGCTTGATCGTGACCCCCTGATATCCCAGCGCCTGCGCATGGATCAGCAACTGTCGACTCAGTTGCGTGGCGACGTTTTGCCCACGGATCTGCGGATCCACCACGCTCAGTGCCAGTTCGGCGAGGGACGATTCTTTGTCGAGAATCAATGTGGAATGCCCAGCCACTTGACCGTTCGCCACCGCCACCAACGAGTGCCAGCGGCCGTCGGCATGGTTCTGGCTGATCATCCGGGGCAGATACACATGCGGCTGGGCGTAATGGTCGCCGTAGATCTTTCTGAACAGGCGACTGACCGCCGGAGCGTCACTGGTGCGGTAGCCTCGCAGGGTGATCGCTTCCATCAGCAAGGCTCCTGGCCAGTGCCGTTGTAGACGCGCCGATCGAGCACACGTTGACGCTTGCCGGAGCGTGGATGGCGTGCCAGTTCCTGAACCTTGCAGCAGCGAATCCGCAATACCAGCAGGTGATCGGCGCTCAGTTGCTTGATCAACGGATAGTCTTCGATCAAGGCACTGTGCAGCGTCTGGTCGGCCTCAGCGTTCGCAGGTGTCAGGGCGTCCGGCGCCCAGTGCAGGCTCAGGATATCCATGGCGCCGTCCTGCTCGATCACCAGTTGCCAATCATCGCTGCCGGTGACGCGCCATACGGTGTCGCCGATCGATTGCGGCAGCAGGTTCAGTATGCCCACCCGCACGCGCTGGCTGTCGGCGCAGCGGCCCATCAACGCGAACTTGCGCCGGGGCGTTCCCGACGGCTCTCGCCAGCAAGCACGATCGCCCACCGGGTAGCGGATCAGGGGCATCAAACGGCGCGTGAGATTGGTCATCACCAGGCGCCCGACCCGGTCGCATTCATCGATCACTTCACCGGTGTGCTCGTCGAGAATTTCCAGCACACCGTGACTTTCGGGGATCCGATGCTCGCCCAGGGCACAGTCACGATGGCTGGCGCCAATGAATCCGGCATCGACACTGGCGTAGCCGATGGAGGCCACCCGGGCCTGGGGAAACACTCGCGCCAGCCGCTGCAACTGAGCATCAAACAGGCTTTCACCGGCGTAGAGCAGGGTGGTGACTTCCTTCAGAACCCGGCCGTGTTGTTCGAGCCATGCTGCGAAAGTCAACAGGTGGGCAGGCACACCGGCCAGGACGTTGATCCGGTGCCGGGTAATCGCATCGGCCAGGACACTTGGGTCGATATGGCCGGTGAAGGGAAACTCGATAACCTCCGTTTGTACATGCGCCAGCGCATCGTGGGTAAAGATGAAACTGGCATACAGGTCGCCGACGAAAAACAGGTTGGCGACGCGGTCGCCGGGGCTCAACTGCGAGCCGAGACTGCGACCGAAGTCCGCCACCAGCGTCTGCCATTCCTCGCGCCGGAACAGTGAAAACTTGCCGTCACTGGTAGTTCCTCCCGTTTTGAGGATCAGCGCGTCATTCAAAGGCGCCGTCATGACGGGCCAGTGGTCGAGGTCATGACTGCCTTTCCAGTAAGCAACGGGGTCAATCACCGGCAATTGTTCCAGAGATGTGACGGGCAGGGAAACGTCGGCGAAGTGGTTCGCATAAAAGCCCGAATGCTCTCGTGCAAACGTGACCAGTTCTTGCAGTTCAAACCCTGTGTTCATGAGCGGCTCCTTGCCTGTTTGCGCGGGGACCGACACCCCGATTGTCGATCAGCAGCGGTGTCTTGCCGCTGTGTTTGTTACGAGTAAATCCGTCGCTGCAGCAGACCTCCACGTCCACGGTCAGAAGACCCGTCTGGATGAGCGTGGCCAGCGTCGGATACTCCAGCAGGCGACGCTGAACATCATCGGGTTGCCGTGGACTGCGAAAGCGCATGCGCTCGAGTCCGTCGGGGGCATGTTCGAGGATCAGCTGGAACTCGGTCTGCAGGTGCTCCGCCAGTAGCGCCAGGCAGATGAAGTCCGTGCCGATGCGCATCAACCTGCCGTGACGTTGCAGCAGTTCGAAACGCGGCGTGGGCAGCCCGCAGTCACACAGGCCCGGAATCCAGCGGCCGCTGTCTCCGACGTCGTAGCGCTGCACGTCCTGCCCTTCACGTTCGATGGAGGTGAACACCAGACGCCCGGTTTCACCGCCGATCACCGGCCGATCGGCCTCGAGTTCGACGATTTCCAGGTGCTGGATATCGCTCATCAGATGAAACACGCCATCGCCGGTGGCCGGGCAGGCATGGCCGAGCGGCCCGGCGTCGACACTGCCGTAAACGGCCGATCGGATCAGCCCGACGCCACAGTCGCGCATCAGCGCGAGGCTTTGTTCACCGGGGTGTTCGCCGCCGAGGAAGACCTTTTCGATCCCGCTATATTCGCGCAGCCGTGCTTGCTCATTGAGGAACAGACGGTTCAGGGTGCTGGGCATGCCGACCAGCACGGTGACGCGTTGGTCGATGATTATCTGCGCGATCTCGCGGTAATCGTCATCGGCCGGCGCGCCCATCGGCAGGTGCGTGGTCCCCAACATTTCCAGCACTTTGGAAAAACTGAAGAAACCGCCATACAGCCCGCCACTGAAGAACAGGTTCATCACCCGGTCGCGGCTCGGGTCGAGACCCGCCGCGAACAAACCGTCGGCGGTGGCGCGCATCTGTCGATCAAAATCGCGGTAGCTGTAGCCGGCCAACGCCGGGGTGCCGCTGCTGCCGCCGGAGCGGAAGTACAAGCGGGCCGCCGGATGGATCGGGCGGGTGACAAAGGTGTCCTTGCTCATGATCGGCAGATCGGCCAGGCAGGGTGGTGTCGGCAGCAGATCAAGCGTGGCGCGGGTTATCAGCGCCGTGGCCGGCAGGCTGACCGACACGCGCCGGCTCAAGCGTTGCAAGGCATACACACCGTCGTGGGGTTCTCCTTCGTAGCCGTCGTGAATCAATTGCACCGGGGTAACCCGTGTAACGCCCGCAGCGATCAGCGTTTGAGCCAGTTCGGCCATTTCGTGTTCGGCACACATCAGCGCGGCGCTTTGCAGCACGTTTCGCCAAGGCAAGAGCACCTCGCAGGCTTGCGCGCGCGGCAGGGGTTTAAGCAACAGGCTGCGAAACAGCGGCGAGGGGCCGAGTGTCTGGTCGTGGCTCCAGATGACGCGCCAGTCCGGTGTTTGCCAGACCTGACCGCTGACACCGGCAAAGCTGTGAGCCAGTCGCGCCATCGCCGTGCGGGTGGTGATTTCCGAGGCCTCCTGAATCGACGGCAACAGGGCTGGCCAGTGTCGGGCGCGGCGTTCGAACGCCTCGGCAAGGCCCTCGCCGATTGAACGCAAAGTGTTTTCATCGTCACTGTCCACCAGCAGCCATTGCGGGCTGGAGCAGGCCTGCTGATCGAGGCGGCAGACTTCATCGGCCACGGCGTCCAGGGCTTGCGGCGTGACCGCTGCCGGTGTCAGGTAGACGAAGCTGATGCGGTGGCCCCAGTCGATCCAGCGACAGCCGGGCGCCAGTTGCTGGCGGATGGCTTGCAGTGCTGATTCACCGCCCCACGCTGAAACGCCGTTGGCCTGTTGGCACAGTTGACCGATCTGGGCCGTGCTGGCCGGAACGACGGCGACATGCGCGGCGATCTGGCCGGTCGCATCGCACTGCGCCAATTCATGAAGTAATTGCGCCGTCACACCCTGATCGCTGCTGCTGGGGCGCAACCAGTTGACGTTGCCGGCCAGCAGGCCTTCGATCACCGCACAGAAAGCCAGCAGCGGCGCATTGCCGGGGGTGATGTGGACCACCAGGCCCAGCGGGCTCCAGCGTTCAAAGCGTGACTGGCGATAGTCGAGGCGACGCAGGCTGCCCGGTTGCTCGCCGAGCTCGCGCTCAAGCTTGCACCGAAGGCCAGCGGGTTGGCAGAACTCGATCAGTGACTGACGTTGCTCGGCATCGATGGGCAATGCCCTGTGCGGGTCTTGCAGACGTTCGGCAAAAGTGGCTGCTGCGCCAAGCACAGTCGACGTGTCGAGCGCCGTGGCCAACCGTCGTGGCAAATCCGGATAAAGTTGTTCCAGCGCGAATTCCAGAGTGCAGTCGTTGTGAAGCTTTCCGTTGATCAGGTACATATCAATGCTTCCCCAGCAGTTCAGAGGCGGCCAGGGCGCAGCTTCGACCGGCCGTGGTGGCGGCGCGGCCATGCAGTTCGAACCAGTCGCTGGTCAGCCCGCAGTCGCAACTGGCGCCTGGATGCAGGGTGGCAAGATCGCTCATGACCACCGCGTGCGCGGGGCTCGATGAGATGTAAGGCGAGACAAAGCTCAGCAAGCCCTGACGACCGTAAGGCTGAACCGTAAAGTCAGCGGGATGGCGCACGAAAACCTTCGAGTAGACGGGTACATGGAAACGGTGCTGAGCACACTCTAGATAAGGCACCGCATGCTCGACGGCGCCGTAGCCGTCACGGCAGTGGGACATCTCGATGCCCAATTGGCAGTGAATGCGCTCGTACAGTTGCTGGCGGGGAATCTCTTGCGCCGCGTGGGTTTTCCAGCCGCCGCCAAACAGCGTCAACGAGCCTTGCGCCAGTTGCAGATCAGCCATCCCGGTCGCCTGCATGCGTTGCAGGGTCTGCCAGAGAAACGCCGGGAAGCCGAAGATCCGCACCGGCAAACCTTCTTCGGCGAAGGACTGCAAGGCAGCGATCACGCCAAAGCCGTCGAATTCATGACCACCGCCCGTACGGCGCAGTGCGTAGGCCACACGATTGACGGGGGCGAAGCGGCATAGAAACTGATCGGTGAATGACGTTCCCAGGCTGATGCTGCCCTGGGGTTCATAGCTCAGCAGCAGGTAGTTGCACGGAGTGTGCGGGGTGTCCCAGTCATAGTGCTGGAAAATCCGCTCGACCATGTTCTGGGCCGCCCCCAGGCTGCGTTCGTCGTAACGCATGCGGCTTTTCTCGCCACTGGTGCCGGAGGAGGTGAGTTCCAGCGCGTCCATCCCGGTGGGGCTGAGCAGGACCTGGCGCTTGAAATAACTGGCGAAGATCGGCGGAAGGCGTGACCAGTCATCCAGATGGTCCAGGTCACCTGCGTTCAGGCCGTTGGCATTCAACCAGTGTTCGTATCCCGGAGTGTGCTGGCTGTGAAACCGGCTGATTTCGGCCATGGCCTGGTTAAACAGTCCGTCCGGCACGGAATCCGGGCAATAGGGTTGCGTCAACGCGCAGAGCGCGTCGCTGTGGGGGAAGTGAATCATCAGGCGTCCTTGTCGTTATGTTGAAGAGGCGGAATCTGCCGGGACGTGTGGCAGAAACCGGTACAGCAGGGGCAGGCTGAGCAGACCTCCCAGCGCTGCCAAGATGGCGAAGGATTCAAGACGGGTGCCGCCGCCGATGGCAGCGATCAACGAACCACCGACACCCATCACGGCAATCGAAATCATGCCGATCGCGGCAGACACCAGACCTTTGCTGTCATCGCTGGAAAACAGTGCCAGCCGGTACAGCGCGGCGTTGCTCATGCCCAGCCCCACGGCGTACAACGCAAGGCCGGTCATCAAGCCTGCAAGGGACAGGCTGCTCAGTGCAGTGACGATCAGGGTCAGCAAACCCAGGCAGAACGGCCAGAGCGCCAGACGAATCAGTTGCGGCAGATCCCGCAAGGCCAGCAGTCGATCAAGGATCAGATTGCCGACAATGACTGCCGAGAACACCGGAATCTGCCACAGCGCATATTCGCG
The DNA here is from genome assembly GCF_039695385.1 of Pseudomonas sp. 9.2(2024). Lineage (NCBI taxonomy): Bacteria > Pseudomonadati > Pseudomonadota > Gammaproteobacteria > Pseudomonadales > Pseudomonadaceae > Pseudomonas > Pseudomonas sp. 9.2(2024). The sequence goes on from NZ_CP155585.1 coordinate 3,188,727, forward strand.
CGTGGTCAGTCCCAGTAACTGGACGAGCAGCAGCGGCGCCAGTCCGATCCAGGCAATCAGCGGCAGGCTCATCAAGCCCAGCGCCAGGCAGATGCCGACAAACCGGTGATTGCGCAGCAGTGCAAGGTAGCGACTGCTGATCTGGCGAAATGAGAAAGGAATCGGTGCTTGTTGACTACCATCGTGGCGGACAACGCCGATCGTCTCCGGCATGCAGACATGCAGTCCGATCCAGGTCAGTGCCGCGATCAGTCCCAGACCGAGAAACAACTCGCGCCAGCTCAGCCACTCCAGCAGCAGACTGCCGAGCAGCGGGCCGAGCAGGGGCGAAAGCAGGGCGACATTGCCCAGCAGCGCCATCAGGCGGACCGCATCGGCCTCGCAGAAGACTTCCTGAAGCGCGGGGTAGCTGACCGCTACGACAAACCCCAAACCCATGCCTTGCAACAGGCGCAGGGCGTTGAACACTTCGATGCCGGGCGTGGCGACAGCCGTCGCACAGGTCACGCCGAACAGCGCACAACCGCCCAGCAGCAGCGGGCGCCGACCGAACCGGTCGGACAGCGGCCCGATCAGCCATTGCAGGCAGACACCGCCGATCAGGTAAAGATTGAACGCGTTGGGGATGTGAGCGGCATCGGCTTCGAGATCCCGGGTGACGGTCAGCATGGCCGGCATGACCATGTCACTGGCCATGTAGGTCAGCCATTCGAACAGCGTGATGGCCAGACAGAAGCCGAGCGCCCGGCGCGGCGGGAGGTTGATGAGAGTTCTTTGCATGCGCTTCCTGGACAGTTGAGAGGGAGCGCAAAGGGTAGGGAGGGGAAGTCATTGTTCCTACGTCGTTGGTGTGACGGTCTGTGACTTCGTTATGCGTGATGTTGCAGAGGGACACTTTCTTGCTTGCACAGGTGAAGCGCCCTACAGCATTGATCGCCGATCGATAAAAAAAGCCCACATTCCTGTGGGCATTTTTCCTGACGCTAAAATCCGTTGTTGCATTTGAACGGACGGACGCTGGCATCCTTTCCGTGAGATGACTTAACGATGGTAGTAATAGCCCGGGCCAGGCCCATAGTGGCGATGATCGCCATGCCAGCCGCCGTGGGGAAAGATAATGCAGCCGCTCAGGGTGAGCAGTGCAAGGACAGGAATCAGCCAGGTGATTCGACGCAGCATTTCAAGGATCCTCATGGTTAACGCCGTTTGAAGCCAAAGCTCTTCATCGGCTGTAACATGAGACCCCGTTTACCGCGGCGCATCCCCGTCAAACGGTATGCGCATGGCATCAATGCCGATACAAACCCGATACATTCCAACGGTTCAGGAACCTGTAATGACCCATAAGCAACGCTTGATATATTCGATTCTGATCGCCGTCGCCGTACTGCTGATCATGCTCGGCCTGTCCTGGCTGCAAAACGCCGGCAAGCTCAGCGAGCAAACGTTCCAGTACATCGCCATCGGTGTGGCGGTGGTGGTCGTGGTGATCAACGGCGTGATGCGCCGCAAGGTCAAGCCCTGACGGCATCTGCCGGGTGCTTCAATCGTTGTTGAGCACCGCGGCAGCCTGGGGATGGAGGCTGTAGCTCTTGTCGTCGTTGAACGTGATCACGCCTTCGGCGCACAGGCGCTTGAGCACTTCGCGCACGCTGAGAAAGGACAACGGAATGTCCAGATCCAGCAGTTGGCTATGCACGCCACGCACACCCAGGCGACGGTCGTCCTCGGCGGCGACCAGCAGGGTGTCGATGACTTTGAGGCGAATCAGACTGGTGCGCAGGCCGAAGCTTTTAAGCAGCAAACGGATGCGCTCATTGCCGTGACGCTCGACCCGTTGCCCGAATACGTCGACGTGCGAACCCATGGGCGCTCCTTGTGGGGTCTGGCTACCTTCCGATGGTAGGGGTGGGTTGTACATGCGATTACTCCTTTCAGAGCCTGATCAGGAAAGGTTTTTTGTGCTCTCTCTAAACAAGACGTTTCAGCTCGACAAATCATGAAGCGAAAAATGTAGAAAATTTGTCGTCGTTTCGTCTTTTCCCCGTGATTACGGTTCGAGACGGATGTGTGGCTGACTAAATTTTTTTTCCGCGGCTTCGTTTTCTGGACAGGCTCATTGCGCGTGACGCGTGGGTGATTTCAGAGCGAGCCGGGCCCGACGTGTTCACGGTGGCGGGCGGTTCGCTCTTCGGCATTTCGATCAGGAGCGAGCGTGACTATTTCCAGGCAATTCACCGGACTGACCCTTGCCGGCCTGTTTCTCGGGCTGAGTCTGTCGGCGCAGGCGTTCAGCCCTTCCGGCCAGACCGGCGCCGATATCCGTCGCACAGGTTTTGGCGTACCGCACATCCGCGCGGAAAACGAACGTGGTCTCGGGTTCGGCATCGGTTACGCCTATGCGCACGACAATCTCTGTCTGCTGGCCAACGAGATCGTGACGGTCAATGGCGAGCGGTCGCGGTATTTCGGGCCGGAGCAGCTGACAGTCGAAGAGCGCGAGAACCGCGTCAGCGACGTGTTCTTCCAGTGGCTCAACACGCCGCAGGCCGTGAATGCCTTCTGGCAGGCGCAACCGGTGGAAGTGCGTGATCTGGTGGAAGGTTATGCCGCCGGCTACAACCGTTATCTGGCCGAGCGCCGTCAGCAGGGACTGCCCCAGCAGTGCCAGGGCGAATGGGTGCGCGACATCGCTGCCGAAGACCTGGTGAAGCTGACCCGTCGCCTGCTGGTCGAGGGCGGCGTCGGCCAGTTCGCCGAAGCCTTGGCAGGTGCTACACCCCCGCAGGCCACTGCGCAGATTGGAAACGATGCCCGGGCTTATCAACTGGCTGAAACGCGCCAGCAACGCTTCGCCCTGGATCGTGGCAGCAACGCCGTGGCGGTGGGCAGTGAGCGCTCGTTCAATGGCCGCGGGATGCTGTTGGCCAACCCGCATTTTCCGTGGGTCGGCGGCATGCGCTTCTATCAGATGCACCTGACCATTCCTGGCAAACTGGATGTGATGGGCGCGGCGCTGCCGGGCCTGCCGATGATCAATATCGGCTTCAACCAGCACCTGGCCTGGACCCACACTGTCGACTCGTCCAAGCATTTCACCCTGTATCGTCTGCAACTCGATCCGAAGGATCCGACCCGTTATCTGCTCGACGGCCAGTCCCTGCCGATGAACAAGCAGACGGTCACGGTGCAGGTCAAACAGGCGGACGGGCAGGTCGTGCCGGTCCAGCGGGATGTCTACAGTTCGCAGTTCGGCCCGATCGTGCAGTGGCCTGGCAAGCTCGACTGGAACAATCAGTACGCCTATAGCCTGCGCGATGCCAACCTCGACAACGACCGGGTGCTGAAACAGTGGTACGCCATGAACCGCGCCGGCAATCTCAAGGATCTGCAGGATTCGGTGCATACCATCCAGGGCATCCCGTGGGTCAACACCCTGGCTGTGGATGACAAGGGCCAGACGCTGTACATGAACCTGTCGGTGGTGCCGAATGTCAGTGCCGACAAGCTGGCCAAATGCAGCGACCCACGCGCCGGTTTGAAAATGATTGTGCTCGACGGTTCCAACAGCGCCTGCGCCTGGGACATCGACCCGCAAGCCGCACAGAAGGGCATTTACGCGTCCAGCCAACTGCCGCAACTGTTGCGCAAGGACTTCGTCCAGCACTCCAACGACTCGGCGTGGCTGGCCAACCCGGCGCAACCGCTGACCGGCTTCTCGCCGCTGATCAGTCAGGACGGCCAGCCTCTGGGCCTGCGCTCGCGCTTTGCGCTGGATCGTCTGGCGACCCTGAGCAAGAAAGGCCCGGTGTCGGTGCAGGACCTGCAACACATGGTGATGGACGATCAGGTGTTCCTGGCGACTCAGGTGGTGCCGGATCTGTTGAAGTTCTGTGCTTCCCAGCCTGAGGCAGCGCTGAAATCGGTGTGCAGCAGTCTGAAAGCGTGGGACGGCCGGGCGAATCTGGAGTCGGGCATCGGGCTGGTGCATTTCCAGACCATCATGCAAGCGATGCAGGAATCGCCGCAGGCCTGGCGTGTGGCGTTCGATCCGAAGGATGCGCAACACACCCCGCGCGGACTGGCCATTGAAAAGCCCGAAGTGGCCAAGGCACTGCGCGAGGCCATGCTGGCGTCGGCCGAGTCCGCCACCAAAATGGGCCTGACCGAGAAAACCCGTTGGGGCGATGTGCAGGTGGTCAGCAGTGGAGGACAGCAAACGCCGATTCACGGTGGCCCGGGCACGCTGGGCATCTACAACGCGATCCAGAGCGTGCCCCGTGAAGACGGCAAGCTGGAGGTGGTCAGTGGCACCAGTTACCTGCAAGTCGTGACGTTCGACGACAAGGGGCCGCATGCCCAGGGTTTGCTGGCGTTCTCGCTGTCCAGTGATCCGGCGTCGAAGTATTCCCGCGACCAGACCGAGGCGTTCTCGAAGAAACAGTGGAGCGTGTTGCCATTCACCGAGCAGCAGATCAAGGCAGATCCGCAGTATCAGGTGCAGACCGTGCGTGATGATCTGGAAAAGGCGGGGAAAGTCGCGGCGCAGTAATCAGCTGTTCAACCCGTCGATAACCGCAAAAGCAGAAGGCCGCTCCCTCACGGGACCGGCCTTCAGTTTTTTGGCGGTTGCTGCGGCATCGGGTTGATCACCGGGTTGCCGTCCTTGTTGCGGGTCAGGAACACCGGCAGGACTTTGGGCAGTGAGCTTGCGAAGCTGTTCAACTCTTTGATGTTGTAGATGCCGCCAACCCGGATCGATCCGGTCGCGCTATCGGCAAGCATCAGAGGTTTGTCCAGGTAACGGTTGATCAACGGCAGCGCGTCGTTCAGAGCCAGGTTGTCGAGTACCAGTTTGCCGTTGCGCCAGGCCAGCGAAGTGTCGCTGGCATAGGTCTGGCTGATTTGCGGCATGAAGTCGCCGTGTCGGTAGCGAGCCTGCATCGAAGGGCCGAGGCGCAAGCCATCGCCTGGCAGCTGAGCGTTGCTGGTGACCAGTACCGAACCTTCGATCAAGTTGACCTTCACCTGATCCTCATACATCCAGACGTTGAAACGGGTGCCAGTGACGCGAATCCTGCCTTCTGCAGCCCTGACGACGAAAGGGTGGCTCAGGTCATGGCTGACTTCAAAGAAGGCCTCACCCTTTTTCAGGGTGACGCGACGCTCGTCCTTGTAATTGCTGTAGGTCAGTTCGGTGTTGAGGTTCAGCTCGACCTGACTGCCGTCGCCCAAAGTGACGTGGCGCACATTGTCGGTGGCGGCGAAGTGCTGATAGCTGTTGGGCAGCCACCCCAGATTCCACCCGGTCCAGGCCGCCAGCGGGAGCGCCAGCGCGCAAACGGAGGCGGCCACCGCGTATTGGCGCCACGTCCGGGCCGGCGGAGTGATCGGTATGACTACCGCAGGTTCCGGGCGTGGCAAATGTTCGGCGACATCCCAGATCTCCAGCATCGCCTCATATTCGAACGCGTGAAGCGGGTGCGCATCGCACCACTGGTCGAACGCCTGCCGCTCTTCAGCGGTGCAATCGACGGCGTGCAGACGCATGCACCAATGCGCGGCGGCATCGGTGATCGCATCGTATTCGGCTTCCGAGAGGGTGTTCTGGGTCATTGACTCATCCTGATTTCCCGCATTCTAACCTCGGGGGGGAGGTGCCGAGAACAACCGTCATGGCAATTACCCATCAAACGTGGAACTTTTTTCGCTCAGACGCCCCAAAAACCAGGACGTTTCGTGAACATTAACCACAAATGGAGTGAAAAAATGATCAAAAGAACCTTGGCCGCTTTCGTCGCCACCGCCAGTCTTCTGAGTGCAGGCGCGGCACTGGCTGACCGTCCTGGCGCAGGATGGATCACCATCGAGAAGGCCATCGAGATCGTCAAGACCAAGGCCGGTTATGTCGAGGTCTACGAGATCGAGGCCGACAATGACGGCTATTGGAAAGGGGAAGGGCGCAAGGCTGACGGTGTGGTGTACGAATTCCGCATCGACGGCGCTTCGGGCAACGTCCTGCGTGACCAGAAGGACTGAGTCTCACGGTTGTCGAGCAATGCGCAGGTGTCGAACCTGCGCATTTTTTTTTGGGGTCAGACGGTCGGGACAGGATCCAGCTGGCGGCCGACTTCGCAGATCAGCAGGGCGATCGAGTCCGCGTTGTGCAGGATGACACCCACCCGGGCATCCGATGACTGCTGATCCATGAACGCATTGCGCGCCTCGTTCATTGTCGTACTGTTCGTTTGCTTGAAAATTTCCGCAGCCGTGGTCTCTTTTTCGGGAATCCTGTCAAAGTCGATCCAGATCGCGCGATCCGGATTCCATTCCGCGAACAGTTGTGCCCGGGGTGTGGCCAGTGACAGCGCCATTCTCCGTTCGTCCTGCAACGACCGGAGCAACTTCGCACCGTCGGGTGTCACCGCCGATATCAGGTCACAGAAAGGCTCACGCCCGCGTACGGTTGCGATATCCCAGGCGTTGCTCAGTTGATGGGCGAGTTCGTGGATCAGGGTTTCGGCTTGCGCATGACCGTCAATATCAAACCCTTGAGCAACGACCGGGACGTAGTCACCCAGGTCCTGGTCAAAAAAGTGCTGGGTGAAATGGACCTTGTTCTGCAGATCGCCATCGAGGACAAACGCAATCACGTCGTGGAACCAGTTGGTCGAACCGACGATGAACCGGTCGGTGTTGAGCAAATCATCAGCGGGATCTACCAGGGCGTTGCAGATCGGCAAGATCGCGGTTTTTATCCTGGCCAGGATCTGCGTTGTGAGACGCGGGACATCAAAAAACTCCATTAGAAACCGGTTGACCCGTCCACCGGGCACAGCGGTTATGTCCAGAATCGCCAGGTTGTGCAGGCAGTTGAACGCATAATCCCGGGCCAGCCCCACTGCGTGCCCGAGTACCCGCGCTTTTTCAGGGTAGCGTCGAGTAATTTCTTCCATGCCGTGCGCTTCGATGTTGAGCATCGTGCGGCGCAGGCGCGTGTATTTGTTGTGCTCCAGCATTCTGGAGAAGGCTTTGCCGAAATGAACGGTCTGGCCGTGCGCGATCTGTACCATCCGCGAACCGTTTTTCAACAGCAACGGGCCGCGTTCCTCAGCTTTGGCCAATTGCCAAGCCGAACCCTGCTTGACGACCCGGTAGACCTTGCCATCAACGGCCGCATAGCTGCGGTTGTTCGCGGCGTTCTGATAGACGCCCTGAGCCGCGCTGTACGTGAGGTCCTTGAGCGCGACATCCGTCGCCTCGAAAGGCTGCAGGCGTGTGCGTTGTGGCGAGGTGGTTTCGATCTCGGCCAAGGTCGGTGCAATCGGTTTTTCGACTTTTCCAGTGCCGGTTGCGAGCGTCTGTTCGCCGACCTCGGCGCTCGTGCGTTCAGCCGACATTTCCGGCAAAAGGCCGACAAGCACCATCTGCTCCGCGCCGTCGATAAAAGATTTCAGTGCTCTTTTCCAATGATGATTCTGCAGGGCTTCGGCCGAGTCCTTGAATTCGTCGTAGGCTTGCCAGAGAAAGCGCCCATAGGCGAGTTTGCCTTGCAACATGTCCGTAACCTGTTTGATCTCGTCACTGAACAGGACTTTGGCGTTGTCCCAGTCGGATTGCCCGTCGCTGTCTTTCTGCGACCCGAGCATTTGTTTCAACACATCGAGGTTGTCCTGAAACAGCCGCTCCAGCAGGTTGCCCCCGATCGGGCGGTAATCGAGCGTTATTTCACTGGTCTGGCCGAGGGTGTCGGCGAACAGGCTGCGAAATGTTGCGCGTTGTGTGGGTGGCAGACGACGGAACAACAGGTTCTGCAGCAGCCCCGGAATATTCAGGGCGGCGATCAGACCCTGTTCATCGGGGAATTCGTGAAAGGCCTGCTCCGCATACGGGGTATAAAGCACTAACGGGCCTTTGTGCCCGGTACCGGGAGCCAGCACATACAGTCCACATGTTTCGACGGCGTTGGCCTTTTCCGTCTTGATCAATGACAGCGGACACACGATCGCGTGTGTCCCGGCGACGGCGGCGCGGGCGATGGCATCCGGCATGTCCAGTACCTGGCGGATGTAACTGAAGGCTTTCTCGGACAAATGCTGCTGAAGTTTCAGTGCATGAGCGTGTTGCAGCAATTGCCAGGGCGCCTGGCGGAAAAAAACCTGCTGTCGGCCCATACCCGCCACTGATGTCGTCGATAGCGCGTCACGGACCTTGTCGCTGTAGGTGGTCGGTATCGCCAGGGACAGCAGTAGTTGTGTCACGGCGCTTTGGTTCAGCCCGTCTGGAAGCGCCTGGGTGGTTCTCGAGGTGACCTTGAAACCGGTGCCCTGGGCGATGTTGATGTGATTGAGGGCAAACTCGACCAGGTTTCTGGCGGGCCCGGCCAGCGCCAGATTGGGCGTTATCTGAATGTGCCGGGGATTGAGCCCGCTCTTGGGGAATCGACTGTCGAGCAGTGATTTCAAGGTCTGCTCGACATGGCTGACCAGCGTCGGCACGCCTGTCAGGTAGTCCTTGTCGTCGACGACACTCTGGCGCCACTGCTCCATGAGTTCGACGTGCAGTTTCTGTTCCGCGTTCGCTGCCATGCCCAGCCACGCCGGGTAGGTCTGTTGTGTGGCAATGGCCCGGGCATGGGCGGTCGCCAGTTTGAGGTTGGTGTGAAAAGCCTGATTGCGCAGTTTCGTCAGAGCATTGTTGCGCCTGACGGGATCTTTCACGCGGGTGCGCACCTGCTCGCAGCGCCCGAGAAAATGCTCGATGGCCGATTGCACGCGATTGTGCAGCACGTTGTGTTCGATGATTTGAAATGCCCCAAGGGTGTAGCGCTGGTGGGGCTGAAACTGCGCGGGCAGCAGGTTTTCCAGTAACGACAGACGTTGCACGCTGTGCAGCAGCCGCTGATCGAGCATGCGCCGTGCAGCGGCGACAGTGTCGAACACTTCAATGCCCAGCGCGGGCGTCCAGATCACTGCCCGCCCGGAGTGACTGGCGTCCAGGCCGCCGCGCTCGGTCATCAGCAGGCAGTGGGCGAGCGGCAGCAGATCCTGCTGACCGGAAGACTCAAGGCTGAGTGTATAGGCATCGGGGCGAAAGCCCTCGAGGGAGTGCCGCAACGCACGGGTCGGCTGATCAGCGTTGATCACGGTGTTGACAATTGCCTGTACGGAGGCCGACAGGCTGTCGCCCAGCACCCGCAACCGGGCTTCGCCGGTGACACCGATAAACCATGCATGAGCAAGCGTTGACTTCAGGCTTTCGAGAAACGGCCGTTGGGCCTCCTGATGCGCCATGGGTTGTGTTTCGAGCATCGCGACAAGCGGGCCCTCGACGCTGCTGAATGTCTTGATCGCCGCGCGCGCCTTGTCTGCCAGTACCTGAGAGGGTTGCTGGTTGCCTGCCAGCACCGGATGCGTGCTCCATCGACCTGCACTGTCCAGCGCCAGCAAACGCTCATGAATCATCGAGCGGATGTCCAGGCTCTTGTCGAACAGGGCGTGCAGATTCACCGCGCCATCGCTGTGGCGAAACACTTGCAAGGCGTATTCGATGTTTTGCCGCTGCTTGGTGATGATCAATTCGAAGAGGATCTTGAAGATTTCTCCGATGATCCGGTCTCCCGACACCTGCGGCTGGTCGAAACCCAGAAACCGGTTGCGCTCGTCAAGGCTGAGCAGGCCGTAGAGTTCGTCTTCGTGGCCCTTGGCAATGAACTTGCTCTGCAACGTCTGTTTCAGGTCTTTGTAGTCGGTGAGAACTTGCAGGCCCTGCACCGGCGTGTAAAGAAATGCCTGGCTGGCGCTGATCATCAGCGACCCCGCCAGTTCGACGTAGTTGGCTTCGTGCTCCCAGAGCCGCACGGTTTCGGTGAGAGGGCGTTGCGGGCCTTGCGCGTCGTGCGTTATCAGCTGATGCAGTGCGTTGAACTGTGTTGCATCGAGAATGCCGCTTTCGCGTTTGATCATCCATTCGCTGCGTGCCTGGTCTTGCAGCACGTCGGCGAAGAACGTGCGGCGCGGCGCGCCGTCTGCAGATGCCGCATTCCAATAGTGTTCCAGTTGCCGGAAAAGCAGCGCTGGCAACATGCCGGACGCGCTTTTGACAGCCTCTTCCCATTGCGCTTGATCGCCTTTGGTGACCGATCTGCCTGGGTTGCTGAACTCCCGCAGTGCGGCGGTCGGCCACTGTTGATGCCGGTAATGCAACAGCACCGCATCGCTCAGGCTCATGGAGTCGAGCCAGTGTCTGGTCGGCGTCGCGGCATCGGCGCCGGTGGCATCGTCCAGGGTGTAGAAACCGACACGAGTACGGTTTTGCTGCAAGCTGCCGAAATGCGACTTGAGCAATTCATCCAGAATGCTTTCCAGCAGGTGATTGAGCGTCGGCAACTGCTCCAGCTCCGCACGCATGGCCTGCGCATTCAGAACTTGCCCCTGTTGGATGGCCGCGGTGTTTTCATCGAATACATCACCTTCGATGAGGCTGAACGACACCGTTATGTTTTCGGCATCGAACAGCCGCTTGCGTTGCGGCAACGACAGGAACGCAAACAGATTGGCCTGGTCGTCAGGATTGTTCAGTCGCCGCTCCAACTGTTGTTTCAAGTCGGCGCGGTCAGGGTACTTCTTGAGGCCGTCATACACGGTGTACAGGATCTGGGCTTTATTGACGGGCGTCTCGCCGAGAACGAACGCACCCGGCAACGGCAGCGGCATTCCCTTGCCAACATTGAGCAGGATGTGCTCGGCGCGCATGGCCGGGGTCTGCTGGCTGCGCAAGGCATGGGTGGACAGCTTTGCATGGGCGAGCCATCTGAATTCGTGCTCCGACAGGCCATGGGCCTTGCCCAGCTCGGTCCAGAGACCGGGGGAGTCAAGGACTTCGGGGAACAACAAGGGTTTGATGGGGGCAGACATTGTCGAGTCTCTCGGGAGCGTGCGCTGGCGCACGCGGGTGGGTCGAGACGCAAGGCTAGGGCGGCTGAAGAGGCCGAAGGTGGTAGATAAATATTGCGGGGTTGACAGGTAACCGGCCGGCCATGGTTAATCCTCAGGCGGGTTGTTCGTTCGCTGTTGTTCCCTCCAATAATTACTCTGGAGCTTCAGATGTCTGCGCCACACGATCATGCGGTCTCGTCCACGGTATCTCTGGACGAGCTGACTCAATTGCTGGAAAGGATTTTCACCCGTCACGGCACCTCCGCCGAAGTCGCCAGAACGCTGGCCGCCAATTGCGCGAATGCCGAGCGGGACGGTGCGCACAGTCACGGCGTATTCCGGATCCCCGGTTATGTCTCGACGCTCAACAGCGGCTGGGTCAACGGCAAGGCTGTTCCGAAAGTCGAGGATGTGGCTTCAGGATTCGTCAGCGTCGATGCCGGCAACGGTTTTGCCCAGCCTGCGCTGGCGGCGGCACGTGCGCTGCTGGTGGAAAAGGCCCGCAGTGCCGGGATCGCGGTGTTGGCGATCCGCAATTCCCATCACTTTGCCGCGCTGTGGCCGGACGTCGAGCCTTTCGCCGATGAAGGCCTGGTAGCGTTGAGCGTCGTCAACAGCATGACCTGCGTGGTGCCCCACGGTGCCGACCGGCCATTGTTCGGCACCAACCCGATTGCCTTTGCCGCGCCACGGGCTGACGGTGCGCCGATCGTGTTCGACCTGGCCACCAGCGCCATCGCCCATGGCGACGTGCAGATCGCCGCGCGCAAGGGCGAGAAGCTGCCGGCGGGCATGGGTGTCGACAGCCTCGGCCAGCCGACCTGCGACCCGAAAGCGATTCTGGAAGGCGGCGCATTGCTGCCGTTTGGCGGGCACAAAGGCTCGGCGCTGTCGATGATGGTCGAGCTGCTGGCCGCCGCGCTGACCGGCGGCAATTTCTCGTTCGAGTTCGACTGGAAGAACCATCCGGGGGCCAAGACCCCGTGGACCGGTCAGTTGCTGATCGTGATCGACCCAAGCAAGACTGCCGGGCAAAGCTTTGCCGAACGCAGTCAGGAACTTGTGCGGCAGATGCACAGCGTGGGGCTCAAGCGCTTGCCGGGTGATCGGCGGCATTTGCAGCGGGCCAAGTCACTGGCCAAAGGAATCGAACTGGATCAACAGACCCTGTCGCAGTTGCGTGAACTGGCCGGCGAATGAGTGTGTGCCGGGCATGAAAAAGGCGAGCCCGAGGGCTCGCCTTTTTTGTTCGCGCTCAGCGGCGACCGAGCAGCAATCCGACCACCAGACCGAACCCGGCGGAAATCGCCACGGTCTGCCACGGATGACCGCCGATGTAGCTCTCGGTGGCGTCCACCGCCGGTTTGGTGCGGTCGCGCACGCTGGATACCGAATCCAGTGCCTGCTGCAATTTCAGGGCGATTTGTCCGCGCAGGGTTTCCGCTTCCTCGCCGACCAGTGAAGCACTGCTCTTGAGCAGTTTGTCCGACTCTTCGATCAGAGCCTGAAGTTCGCTGAACGCTTGATCCTTGATTTGGTCTTCAGCGGCTTGAACGGCGCTTTTGCGGGCCATTGGGTGACTCCTTGCAGGTGAATGGACAGTGAACAATGGAGTGTGGCGCGACTTGAAAAGTTGCAGCGATTTTCCATCCGGAGCAAAAACCAGCGTCAGAGGTTTCCGTCCAGAGTGTAAGATGTCGCCATTTCATGCAGCAGGTAATTCCCGATGAGTTTCAATCTGGCCGACAAATCCCTCGCAGAGCGCGCCGCGCTGGAAGATGAAAAATCCCGACTGTTCGAACTCTGGCAGAACAATCTGGGCAAAGCCAAGGGCGAAGCCGCGCGGTTGTTCGGCGAGCGCTCCAAGCGCAAGGGCAAATGGGCCGAGTTCGTGCGCGCCGAACTGGACGGCATGTCGCCACCGGAGTTCGCCAACATGGTACGCAGTGAAGTCAATCGCCTGATGGCGGCCAACAAGTAATCACTTGGCCCTGAAACTGGCGCCAATCGCTTCGCGCACCGTCAGCACCACCGGATCGATCTGGGTGCTGGTGCGCCAGCCCAGTTCGATCGGGTAGCGCGGCAGCGCCAGCGGGCAGGGCAGCAGGGCCAGCCCGCTCATTGAAGCAATGGCCTGCGCGGCGTGGGTCGGAATGGTCGCCACCGCATCGCTGCCCTTGAGCAGATGGGGCAACGCCGCAAAATGCGTGGTCGAGGCGCAGACCCGGCGACTGCGGCCCAGCGCCGCCAGCCCTTCATCGGTGATCCCGATAAAACCGCCCGACGACACCAGAAGGTGCTCGCGGGTGACGAACTCCTCCAGATCGATCTGCTGCTGACCCGGCGCCAGGCTCGCCGGATCCACCAGACACGCGTAACCCCCTTCACCCAACACCTGACGGCTGAGCAGCCGTTCGGCGAACCCGCCGGCGGTGATCGCCAGGTCGATGCTGCGCTCCATCAGCGCCCGGGCGACGATCTGGCTGTGGGTCTGGCGGAAAATCAACCGCAGCTTCGGTGCGCGGCGGGCGATTTCCTCGATCAGCCGGCGGCCATAGGCGATTTCGAAATCGTCCGAGAGGCCCACGGTGACCGAGCGTCCTTCGTAGTGATTGGCCGTCGGGTCGACCATGGCCAGGCTTTGCCGACACTTGTTCAGCGCATCGCTGACCACCGGTTTCAACTGATTGGCCTTGAGCGTCGGCGCCAGTCCCCGGCCGGTGCGCACGAACAATTGATCGCCATACACCTCGCGCAACCGCCGTAAGGCCGCGCTGACCGCTGACTGGGTCACGCCCAGGCGCAACGCCGCGCGGCTGGCGCTGGACTCTTCATGCAGGGCTTCAAAGACTTTCAGCAGGTTGAGGTCGACGGTTGCGATATTCATCTGGCTCATATCATTCAGCAGTGGATCGGTCTTTATTCATGATCCCGTGGCGCCGGAGAATGAGCAACACCTGAACTTCACGGAGTGACCGCCATGCCCAAATCAATCGTTGCCGCCCTGCAGATCGGCGCCTTGCCCGGTGGCAAGGCTGAGACCCTGGAACAGATCCTGAGCTGGGAAACCGCGATCATCGAATCCGGCGCCGCGTTGGTGGTGATGCCCGAAGCGTTGCTCGGCGGTTACCCGAAGGGCGAGGGCTTCGGCACGCAATTGGGTTACCGCTTGCCGGAAGGCCGCGAGGCCTACGCCCGTTACTTCGCCAACGCTATCGATGTGCCCGGTGCGGAAACCGAAGCGCTGGCCGGTCTGTCGGCACGCACCGGGGCCAATCTGGTGATAGGCGTGATCGAACGGGCCGGCAGCACCTTGCACTGCACCGCGCTGTATTTCGACCCGCAGGCAGGACTCGTGGCCAAACACCGCAAGCTGATGCCTACCGGCACCGAACGGCTGATCTGGGGCAAGGGCGACGGTTCGACACTGCCGGTGCTCGACACTCAGGTCGGCAAACTCGGCGCCGTGATCTGCTGGGAAAACATGATGCCGCTGCTGCGCACGGCGATGTACGCCAAAGGCATCGAGGTCTGGTGCGCGCCGACCGTGGACGAGCGCGAGATGTGGCAGGTGAGCATGCGCCACATCGCCCACGAAGGGCGCTGCTTTGTGGTCAGCGCCTGTCAGGTGCAGGCCTCACCGAATGAACTGGGCGTAGAGATCGCCAATTGGCCGGCGGACCGGCCGCTGATTGCCGGTGGCAGCGTGATCGTCGGGCCGATGGGCGACGTGCTGGCCGGGCCGTTGCGCGGCGAGGCCGGGCTGCTCACCGCCGAAATCGATACCGCAGAACTGGTGCGCGCCCGCTACGACTACGACGTGGTCGGCCACTACGCGCGGCCGGATGTGTTCGAGTTGAGCGTCGATGAGCGGGCCAAGCCAGGCGTGCGTTTCACGGTTTGACGGATTGTCGGCGCCGCCATTCTTCGCGGGTGATTTCCCAGATTTCCCGTGGGAAGCGGCCGCCGACGAAGTCGTCCTCATCGGTGCGAATCAAGCGCATGCCAGCGCGTTCCGAGAGCTTTCGCGAACCAAGGTTCGGTGCGGCTTTCGGCACGCGCATCAACGGTTGATCGAGGGTTTCGAACCAGTACCGGGTCACGGCTTCGCTGGCTTCGGTCATGAAGCCCTGACCCTGCCAGGCCGGGGCGAGCCAGAACCCACGGTGGTTGTCCGGCTCGTCCATCAGGCTGATGTTGCCGATCAATTGCTCTGGCGCCGATTTTAGGCGAATCGTCCAGTGCCACTCTTTGCCCGCTGCAATGGCAGGCAGCGCAATGTCACGCAGGTAGGTGAGGGCGCCGTCGTCCGGATAAGGCCAGGGCACGAAGACGTTCAGATAACGCACCACTTCCCAGTGGGGGAATTGCTGCTGGATGGCCTCGGCGTCCGCCAGTTCAAGTGGACGCAAGATCAGTCGTTCGGTGTACAGCGTGGGGATGTCTTCCATAAACCTGCGGCTTCCATGTTTCTGATAGTAAACGCTGCAGGCTACCGCATCTTTACCAGGTTGCGGCACTGGCTCGAGGCAGACGCAGCTTGCCGGTGTCGACAAAACGCATCGTGCCAAACAACCCGCCCGCAAGTTTGCCGCGCAGCACATAGGGCAGGTTGTCGAGGGTTTGCGTCTGGCTCAGGCCCAAGGTCTGGCGCAGCACCGAGAACGCGGAAATGCTCACCGGGACGCTGACGATGGTTTCGGAGAACCGTGGAATCGAGCCGCTCTGATCGCTAACCCCCGACGCCAGGGAGTGGCCGTTGACCTCCAGATCCAGCGCGATGCCGTTGTAGTCGATGGGCGTTTCGTTGGGGTTCTGCACCCGCAGCTTGATCGCGAAGCGCACTTCCAGATCCTGGCTCGGCAGCGGTTCGAGGCCGACCACGTTGATGTTCACCGGGTCGCGGTTGGGAAACAGCGCGCAGGCGCTGAGGGAGAGCAGAAGCAGGGACAGGATGACGGCATGGAGGCGGCGCATTGATGCTCTCTCATTGAAAAAGGGCTGAACCGTCGCCGGTATCAGCCCTTTTTTCATCGAGCGGACAGGATCAACGGTTCAACTGTGCGACAGCGACCGTTGATGCGGGTTCAGCTTTGGCCGGCAGGTCGGGGTTTTCCATGACCTGAAGGATAGAGGCTTCCGGGTCGAAGTCATCTTCTTCCAGTTCGATGAATTCTTCCGGCAGGAAGATATTCAGCACGATGGCACACAGTGCACCGACGGTAATCGGCGATTCGAAGATGTTGCGCAGCGCCTGCGGCAGTTCGCGCAGCACTTCCGGCACGGCGGCGATGCCCAGGCCCATGCCGACTGAAATCGCCACGATCAGCATGTTGCGCCGATGCAGGCCGGCCTCGGCGAGGATCTTGATCCCGGCCACGGCTACGGTGCCGAACATCACCAGCTCTGCGCCGCCGAGCACCGGTTTCGGCATCAGTTGCAGCACCGCGCCGATCATCGGGAATAGCCCCAGCAACACCAGCAGGCCGGCGATGAAGAACGCCACGTAACGGCTGGCGACGCCGGTGAGCTGGATCACCCCGTTGTTCTGGGCGAAAGTCACCATCGGCATGCTGTTGAAAACCGCCGCCATGGCCGAGTTGAGGCCATCGGCGAGCAGCCCGGACTTGATTCGGCGGATGTACAGCGGGCCCTTGACCGGTTGCCGGGAAATCATCGAGTTGGCAGTCAGGTCACCGGCCGCTTCCAGCGGCGACACCAGGAAAATCACCGCCACCGGCACGAACGCCACCCAGTCGAAGTTGAAACCGTATTTGAACGGCACCGGCACGCTGACCACCGGCACTTGCGGCAGATTGGCGAAATCCACGGTGCCCATCAGCCACGCCACCACGTAGCCGAGGGTCAGGCCGATGACAATCGCCCCCAGGCGCAGGAATGGCACATCAACCCGGTTCAACACCACGATGGTGCCCAGCACCAGCGCTGCCAGGAATACATGGCTGGCCGCGCCCAGGTCCGCCGCGCCGAAGCCGCCGGCAATGTCGGTCATCGCCACTTTGATCAGCGACAGGCCCATCAGGGTGATGATGGTGCCGGTAACCACCGGGGTGATCAGCATGCGCAACTTGCCGATAAACTGGCTCAGCACCACTTCGATGAATGCGGCGAAGAAGCACACGCCGAAGATCGTCGAGAGGATTTCATCGGTGCCGCCGCCCCGGGCCTTGACCATGAAACCGGCGCTGAGAATCACGCTGATAAAGGAAAAACTGGTGCCTTGCAGGCACAGCAGCCCCGAACCGACCGGGCCGAAGCGCTTGGCCTGAACGAAGGTGCCGAGGCCCGAGACGAACAGCGCCATGCTGATCAGGTACGGGATTTCACTTTGCAGGCCGAGGGCACCGCCCATGATCAGGGTCGGGGTGATGATGCCGACGAAGCTGGCCAGCACGTGTTGCAGGGCGGCAAACACCGTTGCGGTGAAGTGCGGACGGTCGTTGAGGCCGTAGATCAGATCGTTGTTGCGCGGGGCTTTTTCAGAGACGGTCATGGTGGTTTGCGTGCCGCAATGCGGGGCCGGGTCGGAAAATGGGTGCGCAGGATGCCGTAAGCGGGAGGCGAGGGCAACGCATGATCGTTCCCACGCTCTGCGTGGGAATGCAGCCGGGGACGCTCCGCGTTCCAAAAAATGATCAGGTTCGACCAAAGGCTGACAGCAGATCTTCTTCAAAAGCCTTCTGTGCATCGCCGGGCACCTGCGCCCGATGGCGGGCCAAGTGGAACGCCACGTCAAAGCTCAACTCGCCTTCGCGCACCGGTCGCAGCAGGCCCTTGTCCTGCCATTGGCGGGCGTAATGGTTGGGCAGATAACCGACGTGCTTGCCGGAGAGAATGAAGGCGAGGGTGCCTTCGACCTGTTCCGAGCGCGCCGAGCAGACCTTGCCCTGAAACGGCTCGTCACTGCGCAGGAACCGGTAGGGATGATCGACCCGGTCGCAGGCCTGCAACGCGGCGTCATCGGGCGCCTCGTCGGTAAACAGCGGATGGCCGGGCGCGCAGTACAGATGCTGGGTTTCGCTGAACAGTTCACGGTAGTCGAACGCGCTCTGCACCTGGGAGAAGTAACCGATGGCCAAATCCAGCCGCTGTTGCAGCAGCAGGCGCTCCATTTCGCCGGGCATGGCGCTGATCAGCTCGATACGCACTGATTCGTCCCGCTCGCGAAACCGCCGGATCGCATCCGCCACTCGTTGCAGCACCGACTGATCGACCGCTTCCGACAGACCCAGCCGCACTTCACCGATCAATCGTCCGGCGACGCCGTTGGATTGATGGCGGAAGGTTTCGATCGAATCGAACAGCGCCCGGGCGGCAATCAACAGCTGTTCGCCCTTGGGCGTCAGGCTGAAACCGGCCTTGCCACGGTTGCACACCCGATAGCCGAGACGGGTTTCAAGCTTGGCCATTTGCTGGCTGATGCTCGACTGGCTCAGGCCCAGTTCACCTTGAGCAGCACTGAAACCATTGGATTCGACCACGCCGAGAAACAGCCGCAGAAGCTGAAGATCGACATCGTGGAGCTGACCGAGCATCACATTACTCCGGGATAAAGTCAGGTTAACAAACTTGATATTTCTCGAATGTATCCGACGGCGCATCCTGCCACCACTTCCTTCGGTCAGGTGTTCGTCATGGCTCCCGTCTTCAAGCTGTGTTTGCCCGCTTTGTTGCTTACCGTCTCCATCGCCGCCCAGGCCGAAGAGAAAACCCTCAATCTCTACAGCTGGGCCGATTACGTGGCGCCTGAAACCTTGCAGCGCTTCGAAAAGGAAACCGGCATCCACGTGCGCTACGACACTTTTGATACCTCCGAGGTGCTGGAAACCAAGCTGCTTACGGGCGGCAGTGGCTATGACGTGGTGGTGCCATCGTCCAGCGTGTTGGCCCGTGGTTTGGCCGCCGGCGCGCTGAAGGAAATCCCTCACGAAGGGCTTAAGGGTTACGCCAATCTCGATCCGGATCTGCTGGAAAAACTGGCGGCGGTCGATCCCGGCAACCGCTACGGCGTGCCTTACACCTGGGGCACCCTCGGCCTGGGCATGAACGTCGAGGCAGTCCAACAGCGGCTGCCGGACGTGCCGCTCAACAGCCTCGATCTGCTGTTCAAGCCGGAATATGCCAGCAAACTCAAGGATTGCGGGATTGCGATTCTCGACTCGCCTCAGGAAGTGATCGGCCTGGCGCTGCACTATCTCGGTAAAGATCCCTACAGCACCGACAAGACCGATCTGGCCGCCGCCGAAGCCTTGTTGCAGAAGTTGCAGCCCTCGGTGCTGTACGTCGCCACCGGCCGGCAGATCAACGATCTGGCCAACGGCAGCGTCTGCCTGGCGCTGACCTACAACGGTGACGCGAGCATGGCCGCCGATCAGGCGCGCAAGGCCAACAAGCCGTTTGAGGTCGCTTACCGGATTCCCAAGGAAGGCACGCTGGTGTGGCAGGACAACCTCGCCATCCCCAAAGACGCGCCGCACCCCGAAGCCGCACGCACCTTCATCGAATTCATGTTGCGCCCCGAATCCGTGGCGGCGCTGACCAATACGCTGTTCTTCGCCACCGCCAACCAGGCCGCCACGCCGCTTGTGGACGAAGCGGTGCGCAACGATCCGGACATTTTCCCGAAACCCGAAGTGCGCGAGCGGCTGTACGCCGACCACAGCATGAGCCTCAAGGACATGCGCCAGCGCACACGCCTGTGGACCACCTTCCGTAGCCGCCAATAGCCCTTCATAACAACAGGAACACACCGATGGACGTGCCCATGCAAAACGATCAGGCCCTGACCCGTGACAGCCTTTACGGCACTGCTGCCGAAAGCACCTACGCCGGGATCACCAGTTTCATGCGCCGGCGCTACAGCCGTGACCTGCGCGGCGTGGACGTGGCGGTCAGCGGTGTGCCGTTCGACACCGCCACCAGCAACCGTCCCGGCGCGCGTTTCGGGCCGCGCGGAATTCGTGCGGCTTCCACCGGGATTGCCTGGGAACGGCACTGGCCGTGGGCGTTCGACCCGTTCGATCATCTGGCGGTGATCGATTACGGCGATTGCGACTTCGATTACGGCTCGCCGCACACCATTCCGGAAAGCATCGAGGCCCACGCCGAGCACATCCTCAGCTCTGGCAGCGCCATGCTCACCTTTGGTGGCGACCACTTCATCAGTTACCCGCTGCTCAAGGCCCATGCGCGCAAGCACGGCACGCTGTCGCTGATCCACTTCGATGCACACAGCGACACCTGGCCGGACGAGGGTGGCAAGCGGGTCGATCACGGCACCATGTTCTGGCACGCCGCGCGGGAAGGGCTGGTGGATCCGGCGCGTTCGGTGCAGATCGGTTTGCGCACCACCAACGACGATCATCAGGGTTTTCAGGTGCTGGACGCGCGGCAGGTGCATCGCCGTGGTTGTGAGGCGATCGTCGAGGCCATTCGTGCGCGAGTCGGGGATAACCCGGTGTACCTGACGTTCGACATCGATTGCCTGGATCCGGCCTTTGCACCGGGCACCGGTACGCCGGTTTGCGGCGGCCTGAGCACGGTGCAGGCGCTGGAGATCCTTGGCGGCCTGCGCGGGATCAATCTGGTGGGCATGGACGTGGTGGAAGTGGCCCCGGCCTATGACCACGCGGACGTGACGTCGCTGGCGGCGGCAACCCTGGCCATGGAGATGCTTTGCCTGTATGCGGCCCGGCACAAAGTCGACGCGTGATCCCCTCCGAGTCTGGTGAAAGCTCCTGACAATTTCTGACACTAGGCTCTGCTAAGCTCCGGCAAATTTTTGCCCGGAGCCTCACACCGTGTCGCGAACCACACGCCTGTTGACCCTGTTGCAAGTGCTGCGTGGCAAGAAGCGCCCGGTGACCGCGGCAACGCTGGCCTGCGAGCTGGAAATCTCCGAACGCACGCTCTATCGCGACATCGCCGAACTGACCGCACTCGGCGCGCCGATCCATGGCGAGGCGGGCATCGGTTACGTATTGCGCAGCGGTCTGTTTCTGCCGCCGCTGATGCTCAACGCCGACGAGACCGAAGCCATCGTGCTGGGCCTGCGTTATGTCGATCAGCGTGGCGACGAGGTGCTGAGCAAGGCTGCGGCGGATGCGCTGGCGAAAATCGCTGCGGTGCTGGACCCGCAGGCCCAGGAAGCGCTGCGCAACCCGACCGTCATGCCCGGGCCGCCGGGTTACGGTTTTCCGCAAAACGCGGTGCCGTTGAACGTTTTCCGTCACGCGATCCGCGATCAGTCCAAGCTGCACATCGATTACGCCGATGCGCAGCAGGTGCAGAGCCAGCGCTTGATCTGGCCACTGGCGCTGGGTTTTCTCAATGAGGTGCGGATCATCGTGGCGTGGTGTGAATTGCGCGGCGCCTATCGCACCTTTCGCACCGACCGGATTGCCGCGGCGAGCCTGCAGGGCGAGCGCTATCCGGGGCGGCGCAGCGACCTGTTGCGCACCTGGCAGCGGCAGATGCAACTGGACGAAAATGGCCGTTTCACTCCTGACAGGAATTGACGCAGGGCTGTTCTAGGATGGCGACAGAACCCGAAAAAAGGAGCTGTAATCATGTTCCACCCCACCTCGATCCTCGCCCCGGCCATCGTTGAATACATCAACGCCGCCAATGCTCGCGATACGTCCCGGGTCGGCAGTTTTTTTGCCGAGGATGCCCATGTGTTCGATGAAGGCCATCATCAGGTCGGCCCGCAGGCCATCGCCGACTGGATGCAAGACACCGCCCAGCGCTATCAGCCACGGGTCGAAGTACTCGGCGTCCAGCAGCGCACCGGCAAGGTGCTGGTGCAAGGGCTGATCTCCGGAACGTTCCCCGGCAGTCCGCTGGAGCTGCGCTACACGTTCCGGCTCAACGAACAGGGCAAAATCGCTCGGCTGGATATTTCCCTGTAGCCATCGTGGCATACTGCCGCGCATGACTTTCGACTCCCCTTTGAGCGCCTGGCAATACGCCGTCGACCACAAGGGCTTCATCCAGGATGAAGCCCAGGAACACGCGGTCTGGGCCTTGCAAAAATGCCATGAAGCCCTGCACGCCGGTGCCCGTTCGGTCACCGGCGTTTACCTGTGGGGCCCGGTCGGACGCGGCAAGACCTGGCTGATGGACCAGTTTCATCAGAGCTTGCGGGTGCCGGCGCGGCGGCAGCACTTTCATCACTTCATGGGCTGGGTGCACCAGCGTTCCTTTCAGTTGACCGGGATCGCCGACCCATTGCGGGCCCTGGCCCGTGAGTTGGCGGCCGAGGTGCGGGTGTTGTGTTTCGATGAACTGTTCGTCAATGACATCGGTGACGCGATCATTCTCGGACGACTGTTTCAGGTGATGTTCGATGAAGGTGTGGTGGTGGTCTGCACCTCCAACCTGCCGCCGGATCAGCTGTATGCCGACGGCTTCAACCGCGATCGCTTCCTGCCGGCAATCACCGCGATCAAGCAGCACATGCAAGTGGTCGCGGTGAATGGCGCCGACGATCACCGCTTGCATCCCGGCGCTGTCGAACAACGCTATTGGGTCGCCTCTGCAGGGCAGGGTAGCGAGCTAAGTCAGGTGTTCGACGCATTGGCCGCCGGGCAGACCGTCAGTGCCGAACCGGTGCCGGTCGGTTACCGTGCTTTGAACGTGGTACAGGCCGGCGATTCGGTGCTGTGGTGCCGCTATGCCGATCTGTGCGAGCAACCGTTCGCCGCCATGGACTTCATCGCGCTGTGCGACACCTACCGGGCTATCCTGTTGAGCGAGGTGCCGAACCTCAGCGCGAAAAAGCGCGAAGGGCGGATTGCCCGTGGCACCGAGGACGGCGCGGAACGGGTAGTGGCCGGCGATCGCGAATTGCCGCAGTTGTCGGTGCACGACGACGGCGTGCGCCGGTTCATCGCGCTGGTCGACGAGTGCTACGACCGCAAGGTGCCGCTGTACATTGAGGCCGAAGTGCCGATGGACGCGCTGTACACCGAGGGCTACCTGGAATTCCCGTTCCGCCGGACCCTCAGCCGCTTGCAGGAGATGCAGCTGCAACGCTTCGCCGAAACCTGAAACACGGAGGGCGCGACATGACTCAGCCACTGTCCCACCATTTGCTGACCATGGCTTATCAGAACGCCTGGGCCAACCATCGACTGGCCAAGGCCTGGAGCCAGCTCGACGACACGGAGCTGGCGGCGCCACGGGTCAGTTTCTTCCCGAGCATCCGCCTGACCCTCAATCACATCCTGACCTGCGACTGGTTCTACGTCGATGCGCTGGAGCGCGAGTTGCGCGGTGACGAACCGCATCCCGATTGCTACGTGTTCTTCAACGCTGACGAACCCTTCACCGATGCGCAGGCCTTGCGGCA
Organism: Pseudomonas sp. 9.2(2024); assembly: GCF_039695385.1. Lineage (NCBI taxonomy): Bacteria > Pseudomonadati > Pseudomonadota > Gammaproteobacteria > Pseudomonadales > Pseudomonadaceae > Pseudomonas > Pseudomonas sp. 9.2(2024). Next base: position 3,212,037 of record NZ_CP155585.1, read on the forward strand.
TGAGCAGGCGCATGTCGACCGTCGGCTGATCGCCTACTGCGAGCAACTGCGCGATGCCGATCTGGGGCGCATCGTCACCATCGCCCGCGACACGCCGCAACACGACAGTCGTCTGCGGATGATTTCCCACCTTTTCGAGCATCAGATCCATCATCGTGGCCAGGTCCACGCGATGCTCAGCGGCACCTCGGTGAAACCGCCGCAACTGGACGAGTTTTTCTGTGCCGGCGAATCCGGTCTGCGAGCCGAGGATTTCGCCGAGCTGGGCTGGACTGAAGAACTCATCTGGGGCCACTGATTACGTCGGGTTGTGGCCGGGGCCTGCCTCGCGCTAAGGTCGCCGAGCCTATCAGTGTGTATCAAACGCGCCGGGGCCCCGTGCGATCGAGGAAGGAAATGGATTCCGCAGAAATTCTTGTGCTTCAAGCCAGTTACACCAACCCGGTGCATGCCGAGGCCATCGGTGTGGTGCTCAATCATTACGCCGAAGACCCGATGGGCGGCGGCCATCCCATTGCCCCCGAACTGTTGCAGCAACTGCCCGCCGAACTGGCCAAGCGGCCCCACGCGTTCAGCGTCCTGGCGTTCGTCGGTGGCGAGCCGGCGGGGCTGGTGAACTGCTTTGAAGGGTTTTCCACGTTTGCCTGTAAACCATTGGTCAACGTGCACGATGTGTCGGTGGTGACCAAGTTTCGCGGTCTGGGGTTGAGCCAGAAAATGCTGCGCAAGGTCGAGGAAATAGCCCGTCAGCGCGGTTGCTGCAAGATCACTCTGGAAGTACTTGAAGGCAATGCCGTGGCGCAAAACTCCTACGCCAAGTTCGGCTTCGCGCCGGGCATGTTCGACCCCAGTCACGGGCGCATGCTGTTCTGGATCAAGGATCTGCAGGCATAAAAAAAGGCGCCCGGAGAGGGCGCCCAACTGTCATCTGCGGGGCCAGAGCGGAGCCATCGCAGGTCCATCGGTAAAGCGTTCGCTCAAGGGCGATAGGACTCGGTGACCTGGGCCGTCTGGTCGTCCGGAACCTTGAGTTCATTGGTCTTCGCCTCAGCCTGCTGGCTCTGTGCGGAATGAACCGGGAAATTGGCCCAGTAATGTCTCATGCGCTCGGCGCCGCCTTCGGCGAATGCGCTGGCGGATGCGAGGGTAAGCAGGCCTGCAAGAATTGCAGTCGTGGTTTTCATGGTGCCTCCTACGAAAAATGTCGGAGCCGTTCGTCCATGAATCAGGGCCTCGGGGCGCAGTGTCCGTCGAGGGCATTAACAAGAGGTTAACGCTCGTTCAGTGTAGGTTTTACAGGGTGTTTCCACGGCGTATCGGACGAACGCTGCACGCGTGAATGACGCGTGCTGGTCGTAAGGAAGGAGGGGGCAGTGCGGCTGTAAATGTCGAAAAGGGCCGTTTCCGGCCCTTTTTGTTACTGTTGCAGAACCACTTCCGTGGTCGCAGTGGCGGGTTTCTTCGGCTTCATCAGGCTGAAGTCGATCAGGGCCCGCTGTTCGCGTTCGTAAGGGTTGCCGATCAACAGCGGACGCGGCTTGAAGCTGTCGCTGACCACGCTCTTGGTGCGATCCAGTTCATCGAAACTCAAACCGGCCAGGTCCGCCCAGGTGTGGATCAGGTGCGAGCTGCTGTAAGGGCGGCTCAGATCCCCGGCGAAACTCCAGTCGTGGTTTTCACGCCACTTCGGCGACGCCCAGGCCATGAACGGAATGGTGTACATCGGTGCGGTCGGCTTGTTTTCGTTGCGACCCAAGGTGCTGTGGCCCACCGAGTCGAACACGTCTTCACCGTGGTCGGAGAGGTACAGCAAAAAGCCGTTCGGATCGGATTTGGCGTAGTCCTTGATCAGGCTCGAGACCACAAAATCGTTGTACAGCACCGCGTTGTCGTAGCTGTTGTAGGTCGGAACCTGATCGTCACGCACACCGGCCGGAACGCCGTTGCGGTCCTGGAACTTGTCGAAGCTCGGCGGATAACGGTACTGGTAGCTCATGTGCGTACCGAGCAGGTGCACGACGATCAACTTGCGCGGCGCCGCGTCGGCCAGGGCCTTGTTGAACGGTTCGATCACGTCGCCGTCGTACTGGGCGGCGTTCTGGTTGCGGTTGTTGTTCAGGTACACCTGCTCGTCGGCCTGTTCGGAGAAGGTCGTGAGCATGGTGTTGCGTTTGGTCATGGTCTGCTGGTTGGTGATCCAGAACGTCTTGTAGCCGGCCTGTTTCATCATGCTGACCAGCGACGGCGTGGACAGGTACAGGTCCGGGTTTTCTTCGTCGGCGAAGGTCAGCACCTGTTGCAGCGCTTCAATCGTGTAAGGGCGCGGGGTGATGACGTTGTCGAAGATCGACAGCTGATCCTTGAGCTTGTCCAGCTCCGGCGTGGTTTTACGCGGGTAGCCGTAGAGGCTCATGCGCTGGCGGTTGGTGGATTCGCCGATCACCAGCACCAGGGTTGCCGGCTGGTTGGCGCCCGAGTCCTTGAGGTTTTTCAGCGGCGGGATCTTGCTCGCGCTGTGCAGCATGCCCTGCATGTCGGCCAGGGTGTCCTGATAGCGGTGGTACGCCACGGCCATCTGCCACGGCACGGCCGGCTCGATGCGGGTCTCGAATTTCTCGAAACCGCCAGCAAGGCTGCCCGTGCGCATTGTCTGCTTGACCAGCGGGTAGCCGATCACGGCCACCAGAATCGCCATGGCGGCGACGAGTGCCCGGCCACGGGGCAAGTACACCGGACGCAGGCGGGTCCACAGGAAGTACGCGAACGCAGTGTGTGCGAGGAACGCCGGAACCATCCACCAGGCAAAGTACTGGGTCATGTACTCGCCGGCTTCGGACACGTTCGATTCGAACATGATGAAGATGACGCTCTGGGAGAATTCCTGCTGATAGATGAAGAAATACCCCAGGCTGGCCATCGAGCAGGCCCACAGCACCACGCCGATCAGCGCGGCGAGCAAACGGGTGCGTTTGGGGAACAACAACATCGGCGCGAGCCACACGGCGCTCATCACGAAGGCCTGGCGAAAGCCCGTGAACCCTGAAGTGCCCGTCAACTGGATCAGCAGTTGGGTGATACCGGAGAAGTACCAGAAAAACACGAACAGCCAGATAAAACCGGCCCAGTCAAAACCTGTCGCAGTCGTATTGCTGCGTTTGAACACCGCCATTCAGCACTCCAGCTCAGTCGTCACATCCACCGCCGGGCGCTTCATGTAACCGCTTATGAACCCGACGAACGGAGGCCATGCGCAGACACGCACGGCCAGAATGCGCCGGAGTATCAACAAGCCAATGTGAAAACTTTGTTAGTTGCCGAAACAGGCAGGAGGTGCAGCATGTCGGGAACGGCAATGGCCGCTCCCGAAGCGGGCGGGGAGATCAGGCGTGGGGCGAGCGCTGTACGCGCGGCAAGGGCTGTGGCTCGGCGCCTTGGGTCAGCAGGCGCAATTGCGCGAGTTCCTGCTTGAGCTGATCGCGTTCATCTTTCAACTGTCGCAATTCATCGCGACGGATGGTGACGTACAGGGTTTGTGGCGGCATTGCTGTGTGTACTGTGCCCATTGCTCACCTCGCAAATGGCGTGTCTCAACTGCAGATCAGCCCCGGTTTCGGGCCTTGACCTGCTATCGGCGCCGATTTTGATTTCTTTTGCTCGTGAATGGAACTTTTTTATTTTTCATGGTCGTTGTGTCTTCGACACGTTTCCCGACGTTATCAGTCTGGATCGGGCACAATGCACGGAAACTTCAACCCGACGCTCTGGACTAACCTCCATTAGTCGCGTTGGGCTATACCTTTGACACACTTTTATTTGTAGTAAGGAGCATCAGCACATGCAACTCGGGATTATTGGACTGGGCCGCATGGGCGGCAATATTGCGCGACGTCTGATGCTCAACGGTCACACCACCGTTGTTTACGACCGCAATACCGCCTTTGTCGACACCCTGGCCGCCGAGGGCTCTACCGGCGTCGCCGACCTGCCTGCACTGGTCGCAGGCCTGGCCAAGCCGCGCGCGGTGTGGGTCATGCTGCCGGCCGGCGCACCGACTGAAGACACCATCGAAGCCCTGAGCAATCTGCTCGAGGCGGGCGACACCATCATCGATGGCGGCAACACCAACTACAAGGATGACATCCGCCGCGCCAAGACCCTGGCCGAGAAAGGCCTGCACTACATCGACGTCGGCACCTCCGGCGGCGTCTGGGGCCTGGAGCGCGGCTACTGCATGATGATCGGTGGCGATGCCGAGACCGTTAAGCGTCTTGACCCGCTGTTCGCCGCGCTGGCGCCGGGCATGGGTGACATCCCGCGCACCAAGGACCGCAAGTCCGATGACCACCGTGCCGAGCACGGCTACATCCACGCAGGTCCCGCCGGTGCCGGTCACTTCGTCAAGATGATCCACAACGGGATCGAGTACGGGATGATGGCGGCGTTCGCCGAAGGCTTCGACATCCTCAAGACCAAGTCCAGCGAGCTTTTGCCGCAAGACCAGCGTTTCGACCTGAACGTGGCCGACATAGCCGAAGTCTGGCGTCGTGGCAGCGTGGTGTCGTCCTGGCTGCTCGACCTGACCGCCGATGCCCTGGCGGTCGACCCGAAACTCGACGGTTTCTCTGGCTCCGTAGCCGACAGCGGCGAAGGTCAATGGACCATTGAAGCGGCAATGGAACAAAAGGTGCCGGTACCGGTGCTGTCCAACTCGCTGTTCTCGCGCTACCGCTCGCGCGGTCAGGGCACTTTCGGCGACAAGATTCTTTCGGCCCAGCGCTTCGGCTTCGGCGGCCATGTGGAGACACCGAAGAAATGACCCATACGATCCGCAGGAAATCCAAGGCAGAACCCGCGCCACCGACCACGCTGTTTTTGTTCGGCGCCCACGGTGATCTGGTCAAGCGCCTGCTGATGCCGGCGCTGTACAACCTGAGTCGCGACGGCCTGCTGGATGAGGGTCTGCGGATCGTCGGCGTTGATCACAACGCCATCACCGATGAAGCCTTCGCGCAAAAGCTCGAAGACTTCATCCGCACCGAAGTGGCAGCGAAGGTCGGCAAGGGCGATCAGATGCTTGATCCGGCCTTGTGGGCCAAGCTCGCCAAAGGCATCAGCTACGTCCAGGGCGATTTCCTGGACGACAGCACCTATTCAGCCCTGGCGGCGAAAATCGCCGACAGCGGTACTGGCAATGCGGTGTTCTACCTGGCCACCGCGCCACGTTTCTTCAGCGAAGTGGTGCGCCGTCTCGGCAGCGCCGGATTGCTCGAAGAAACCCCGGAAGCCTTCAGAAGGGTGGTGATCGAAAAACCGTTCGGCTCCGACCTGCAAACCGCCGAGGCGTTGAACGCCTGCCTGCTCAAGGTCATGTCGGAAAAGCAGATCTACCGGATTGATCACTATCTGGGCAAGGAAACCGTGCAGAACATTCTGGTCAGCCGGTTCTCCAACAGCCTGTTCGAAGCGTTCTGGAACAACCATTACATCGACCACGTGCAGATCACCGCCGCCGAAACCGTCGGCGTCGAAACCCGTGGCAGTTTTTACGAACACACCGGCGCCCTGCGGGACATGGTGCCCAATCACCTGTTCCAGTTGCTGGCCATGGTCGCCATGGAACCGCCGGCGGCGTTCGGCGCCGATGCGGTGCGCGGCGAGAAGGCCAAGGTCGTCGGTGCGATCCGCCCTTGGACCACCGAGGAAGCACGGGAAAACTCGGTGCGCGGTCAATACAGCGCCGGTGAAGTCGCTGGCAAACCGGTATCCGGTTACCGCGACGAGAACAACGTCTCGCCCGACAGCACCACGGAAACCTACGTGGCGCTCAAAGTGATGATCGACAACTGGCGCTGGGTCGGCGTGCCGTTCTACCTGCGCACCGGCAAACGCATGAGCGTGCGCGACACCGAGATCGTCATCTGCTTCAAACCGGCGCCGTATGCGCAGTTCCGCGATACCGAGGTCGACGAATTGCAGCCGACCTACCTGCGTATCCAGATCCAGCCCAACGAAGGCATGTGGTTCGACCTGCTGGCCAAGCGGCCGGGGCCGGCGCTGAACATGGCCAATATCGAGCTGGGTTTCGCCTACAAGGACTTCTTCGAAATGCAGCCGTCCACCGGCTACGAAACCCTGATCTACGACTGCCTGACCGGTGACCAGACGCTGTTCCAGCGCGCTGACAACATCGAGAACGGCTGGCGCGCGGTGCAGCCGTTCCTCGACGCCTGGCAACAGGACGCGAGCGTGCAGAGCTACGCCGCTGGCGAAGACGGGCCGAAAGCCGCCGATGATCTGCTGACTCGCGATGGTCGCGTCTGGCATGGTCTCGGATGAGCGAGCCGATCCGTTTTCTGTTGAGTGACATGGACGGCACGCTGTTGCTGCCCGATCACAGTCTGAGCCAGCGCACCATCGATGCCGTTCGTGCGCTGCGCGAGGCGGGCGTGCTGTTCAGCCTGGCCACCGGGCGTCCGCCCAAAGCCATGCTGCAGCAGATCGAAGCGCTGGGCGTCGACCTGCCGACCGCGGCGTTCAATGGCGGCACGATCGTCAATCCGGATGGCAGCATTCTGGTTGCGCATTACCTGCCGGCCACAGCAGCGTTGACTGCACTGGCGTTGTTCGCCGATCAGCCGGATGTCGAAATCTGGGTGTTCAGCGGTGGCGACTGGCTGCTCAAGGATCCGCACGGGCCGATGGTGCCGCGCGAGCAGCACGGGCTCGGTTATCCGCCGGTGGTGGTGGAGAGCTTCGAGCCGTATCTGGAACGTATCGACAAGATTGTGGCGACCAGCAACAACACTGAACTGCTGATCGAACTGGAGGCGCAGTTGCTGCCGAAGGTCGAAGGGTTGGCACAGGTGTCGCGCTCGCAACCGGTGTACCTTGACGTGACAGCGCTGGACGCCAACAAGGGCGCTGCGTTGGCAACCTTGGCCGCGCATTTGGGCGTGCCGCTGGCGCAGACCGCTGCAATTGGCGATGGCGGCAATGATCCGGCGATGTTCCATGTTGCCGGGTTGTCGATTGCCATGGGGCAGGCCGAGAACGCGGTGAAGCGTCAGGCCGACGTGGTGACGGGGTCGAACACCGAGGATGGCGTAGCGCAGGCCATCGAAAAGTACCTCTTGCCGCGCTGATCGAAGCATAAAAACAACGGGAGCCCCAGGGCTCCCGTTGTTGTTTCTACAGCCAGTAACTCACGGCGTACCAGCCGAGCAATCCCATCACCACGGTGTAGGGCAACGCCATCCACACCATCCGCCCGTAGGACAAGCGCACCAGCGGTGCAATCGCCGACGTCAGCAGAAACAGAAACGCTGCCTGACCATTGGGCGTCGCCACGCTCGGCAGGTTGGTGCCGGTGTTGATCGCAATCGCCAGCGTCTCGAAGTGTTCGCGGCTCATGTGGCCGGACAGGAACGCCTGTTTCACTTCAGTGATGTAGATTGTTGCAACGAACACGTTGTCACTGATCGCCGACAGCAGACCGTTGGCGATGAACAGCATCCCCGGCTGCTGATCGGCCGGAAGTGCCAGCACCCACTGGATCAGCGGCGCAAACAGTTGCTGGTCGTGAATCACCGCCACCACGGCGAAGAACACCACCAAGAGCGCGGTGAACGGCATGGCGTCCTTGAAGGCGCTGCCCAGTCGGTGCTCGTCGGTGATGCCGGTGAAAGCCGTGATCAGCACGATCACCATCAGGCCGATCAAGCCGACTTCAGCGATATGGAACGCCAGCCCGGCAATCAGGATCAGCGCAGCGCAGCCTTGCACCAGCAGGGCGGCGCGTTGGCGCGGGGTGCGCTCGGCGTTGTCTTCAGCGGCGTAGTTAGCCAGCACGACGCGTACGTTGTCCGGCAGCAGCGTGCCGTAGCCGAACCAGCGCAGTTTCTCCAGCAGCAGGCAGGTCACCAGTCCCGCGACCAGCACTGGTAGCGACACCGGCGCGACTTTTTGGAAGAATTCGGCGAAGTGCCAACCCATCTCATGGCCGATCAGCAGGTTCTGCGGTTCGCCCACCAGGGTGCAGACCCCGCCCAATGCAGTGCCGACAGCGCCGTGCATCAACAGGCTGCGCAGAAAGGCACGAAACTGTTCCAGATCCTCGTGATGCAGTTGGGGCAGATGCTGGTCATCGCTGAATTCGCTGTCCTGGCGCGGATCGTTGCCGGAGGCCACCCGGTGGTAAACCGAATAGAAGCCCACGGCGGCGCTGATGATCACTGCGGTCACGGTCAGTGCGTCGAGAAACGCCGACAGAAACGCCGACAAAAAGCAGAACATCAGGGCCAGCAGCGCCTTCGAACGCACGCCCAGCAACAGACGCGAGAACAGGAACAGCAGCAGGTCTTTCATGAAGTAGATGCCGGCGACCATGAACATCAGCAGCAGAATCACCGGGAAATTGTGCTGCAGCTCTTCGTACAGCGCCTGTGGCGTGGTCATTTTCAGCAGCAGCGCTTCGATCAGCAGCAAGCCGCCAGGCATCAGCGGGTAGCACTTGAGCGCCATTGCCAGGGTGAAAATGAACTCGATCACCAGCAACCATCCGGCGGCGACGGGACCTGCGGCCCACAGCACAAGCGCATTGAGTAGCAGAAACCCGACGATGCACGCCTTGTACCAGCGGGGTGAATGCCCGAGAAAGTTGTGCGCGAACGCCTGGGCCATCGAACCGGACATTGGTTGCTCCTTGTATTAAGAAGCGCGCAAGTTGCCGTAAGCGATGGGCAAGATCAAGTGTGGGAAGGTTCGCATCAGTGATTCAGATAACGTGCGACCACTGCACGGTGGTTGCCATCCAGCGTATAACCGCCCACCAGAATTTCGCCATTCGTTTGAATCGCCACTGAAGTAGCGGTATCGAGGCTGCGCCCCAGCCGCGTACGCAACCAGCCATTACCGGAACCGAAGCTTCGATCAAGGCTGCCGTTGGCCAGATAGCGGGCGACGATAAAGTCAGCTTCAACCCCGCCGATCGTCGCGCCGACCGCGATGATGCGCTCGTCCGGCATCACTTGTGCCGCGCTCCACTGACATCCGCTTGGGCCGACTTCCAGCAGGTGCGGCTGACCACCGTTGCAGTGCAGGTCGGGCCGACCGTTGCCATGGACGGACTGCGCCATGCATCGAATCGGATCGCGACTGCTGCCAAAACAATGCAGATGCTCTGCCGATTCGATGACCTGATTGACCAGCGCACTGCGCCCGTGGACTTTGAAGGCCAGAAAACCGTCTACTGCGAAGCGTTCGTCGAGTTGCCCGTCCGGCAGATAGCGGGCGAGCAGGCCTTCCTGTGGGAAATCGATGGAGCCGGCCACCACGATTCTTCCGTCTTCTTGCAACAGCAGGCCGCCGAGCCAGGTATTGAGCAGCAAGTGGCGAACCATGACGAATCCGCGACCGTTGAAGGAGGGATCCAGGCGGCCGTCGGGTTTGAGGCGAATCAGTATGCCGACGTGATCGGCCAGTTCGAAGTGATGGTTGGCGATCAGCAGGATATGCCCGTTGGGCTGCACCGCGAAATCACAGGCTTCGGCGCCCGGAACGCCCGGCGGGAGCCAGGCATCTCGGGTGCCCATGGACAGGTCGCCGGGTAGGCGGACAATTTTCCGGCCGTTGTCACCAAAATCCGGGTCAGGGCGGCCCTGGGCATCGAACAGAGCCAAGGCGGGCAGGGAGCGATGTTCCGATTCGTAGTGCAGACCCGCCAGCAGAATCCGCCCGTCTGGCAAGACCTGCACCTTGCTGCCGGTGGCTTCGAAACCGGCAGCGAACCGGCCGATCACGCTGCCTTGAAAACCGAACTCCAGATCCGCCGAGCCGTCTTCGAGCAGGCGGGCCAGACCGAAACGGCTGCCTTGAGCGGTGCCCACCTTGGCGGCGACCAGAATCCGACCTTGCCCATCGAGCGCCACGCTCTGAGTCAGGCTGGACGTACTGCCGGAGAAGTAGACCTGTGCCACACCGTTGCTGGAAAAGGCCTTGTCGAGTTGTCCGGCGTTATTCGCAAGCGTCGGCAGCGCTATGGCGATCTGGGATGACATGCATGCTTCTCCTTGCGAGTCGACCGATTTCCGGGAGGCGGAACGGGTAACTGCATGAGCGGAACATTCAATCCCTGAATACGCGCAAGTACAACTGACAGAACTAACAGGTGGAGGGTCGCACTGTGCCAGAACAGTGTCTTTTTGAACCAGTCGCAAGCCTGCCAAGCATTCAGGCGCGAAAGTATTGAGGAAAGTTGTACAAAGAGACTGAAGTTGGAAAAATAACCGCAACTAACAGAAGAGGGCGGATGACTTGATCGTCATCCGCATTGCCCGCAAATATCAGTGTGGCATCGACCACGATTGCAGCGCGTAACCTTCTTCGCTCAGTTCGGCGCGGGCTTGTTGCAGCAGGTGTTCAAGTTGCGCCGGGTCAGAGTAGGCACTGCTTGGAATCTGAGTACGACCGATGTGAGAGTTGGTGCGGTCGATGACGGTCAGGCTCAGTTCGCCATTGCCGTCTTGTGGTGCCCAGGCGACGCATTGAAAAGGTTTAAATGCGCGGTTGGCAATCAAAAGAGCTTCGTTGATACGGAGCGGGGCGGTCATGGGGTCTTCTCTCTATTAGTGCCCAATCAAGTGATGTGCCGTCGGTTGGGCTTACCGTTCGGCGAGTTACTTGTACTGATGCACGCAACCCGCTGGCGGGTCACACAGAATCTGAAGAAATTTCGACTTTCTTTCATACACTCAATATTCAGACAGGTTTTGAAAGCCTGGCGAAAGAATCAAGTCGATAGCTAACTAATAAACCGGCTTCTTATAACTGCTTCACTTGTACATCTATAAGCAATCGATACAAGACGCCGTCAAATTCTTGCTAATGTAACAGTCAGGTTTGCCAAATGACTGTTTTTACGATCATTTCCTAAAATTTGGCGCCAAGGAACAGTCATGAGCGAAGCGCCTGCATTAAGACGTTTATTGGTCGTCGACCCGTGCGACGACTGTCACCGATTGCTCCCTGGTTTACGTGCCGTGGGTTGGGACGTCGACAGTTGTAGCCTGGAAAATGCCGCCGATCGAAGCTGCGATGTCGGCCTGTTGCGGTTACAGCCTTTTCACCTGGAACGCCCCGAAGCCGTCAAAGAGCTGATCAGCCGCAGCGGCACCGAATGGATCGCCGTGCTGAATCAGGAAGTGCTGCGCTTGCAGAACGTCGGCGATTTCGTCTGCGAATGGTTTTTCGATTTCCATACCTTGCCGTTCGACGTGTCACGGGTGCAGGTCACCCTTGGCCGCGCGTTCGGCATGGCGCGCCTGCGCGGTCAGGGCACGATTCACGTGGATCAGCCGGAACATGAGCTGCTCGGCGACAGCAAACCGATCCGTGAGCTACGCAAGTTGCTGAGCAAACTGGCGCCCACCGAGTCACCAGTGCTTATTCGTGGCGAAAGCGGGACCGGTAAAGAACTGGTCGCCCGCACCCTGCACCGACAGTCGCAACGCCACAGCAAACCGTTTGTGGCGATCAACTGCGGAGCGATTCCCGAACACTTGATCCAGTCCGAGCTGTTCGGCCACGAGAAAGGCGCGTTCACCGGTGCGCATCAACGCAAGGTCGGGCGTATTGAAGCAGCCAATGGCGGCACCTTGTTTCTCGATGAAATCGGCGATCTGCCGCTGGAACTGCAAGCCAATCTGTTGCGCTTTCTGCAGGAAAAACACATTGAACGGGTGGGCGGCAGTCAGCCGATACCGGTGGATGTGCGGGTGCTGGCGGCGACTCACGTCGACCTCGAAGCTGCCATCGAGAAGAAACGCTTTCGTGAAGACTTGTACTACCGGCTCAATGTGCTGCAAGTAGTCACCGCGCCTTTACGCGAACGCCACGGCGACCTGTCGATGCTGGCCAACCATTTCTCCCATTTCTACAGCCACGAAACCGGCCGTCGTCCGCGCAGTTTCAGCGAAGACGCGCTGATCGCCATGGGCAAGCACGATTGGCCGGGCAATGTCCGCGAGCTGGCCAACCGCGTACGCCGCGGTCTGGTACTGGCCGAAGGACGGCAGATCGAGGCCCGAGACCTGGGGCTGATCAGCCAACAGTCGATCGCTGCACCGATGGGCACGCTTGAAGACTACAAGACCCGCGCCGAACGCCAGGCGTTGTGCGACGTATTGAACCGCCACAGTGACAATCTCAGTGTGGCGGCCAAAGTGCTGGGGGTTTCCCGGCCGACCTTCTACCGTTTGCTGCACAAGCACCAGATCCGCTAGGGCGCGGTGCTTCCTGAAGACAGGAAGCTGAAAAGGCCCGCTGCGATGCAAGTCGCAGCGGGCCTTTTCATGATGTTGCTGTTTAAAAGTAGTACGGGAATTTCAGGCTGAAGGAGAAGTCCGGGGCATCGTCCGTCATGCCGATGGACAGGTTGGGCACGATGGTCAGGTTGTCGGTGGCCGCAATGGTCATGCCGACGTTGAAGTAACCGGCATTGGCGTCGCTGGACACCACCGATTCCCAATCCCCGCCATCCTGTTTCAGCTTGCTCTTGCGTTGCACCAGGTCAGAGACGGAGAACGACATACTCATCTTCTCGTTCAGAGCGAAGGCAACACCCGCGCCAATCTGGAAGCTGTCGCCGATGCGTACCTTGCCCGGGTTTTTCTGGTTGACGGTCGAGCTGATGTCGTCGAACGATTCCTCGAAGTTATGGGTGTAGGACAGGCTGCCAAACAGCACGGCCGGGTCAAACGTCTTGACCAGCGAGATGCCCGGGGTGATCGACCAGACGCCGTTGCCGGTGGGCAGGGTGTCAGGCACGAACAGGTTCGAGTTGGCATCGGTCTGGCGCAGCTTGATCCCGAACGGGTCCTTGCCCGTAGGCGCCTTGACCCGCAAGGAAACCACGGCGTCCGGGGTATTGACCGACTCGTCCAGGAACTTGTACGCAATGCCGAAGTTGACGTCGCCGATAGTCGGTTCGCGGCTTACGTCCTGTTCGGTGGTGACGTTTGAGGCGCCGCCGTTGCCGCCGCCGGACTGATAGGTCGATTCACGGTAGACCACCGGCACGTTCAGGTCGAACTGCCAGCGGTTGTCAAAGTTGTAGCGTCCCGTCAGGTCGAGGGTCCAGGTGTCGGCCTTGATCCGGTCGAGGTTGATGTTGCCGAGGAAAATCGAGTCCAGGGCGAGGAAGCCGTTGAGAATCAGCTGGCGGGTGTCGTAGCGTGAATAGGTCACGCCGGTTTCAAAGCTGAACTTGCCGCCGCCAAAGAAGCCGCTGGCTTCGTCGTACAGGTTGGACACACTCTGTGCCGGTTGTGAATCGTCGGCCAGCGACTGGCCATAGGACGCGCCACTGCCCCCGGCGGCGCCCCCCGACGCTGCTGCAGCCCCGGTCCCTGCGGCCACCCGGTTGCCTTTCATGTCCGAAGGCGATTTTGCCAAGCGTTTTGGGGGCGGGGAGGCGGGTTGCTCTTCGACCTGGCGGACCCGTTGTTCGAGCACCGCCAGGGCTTTCTGTTGTACTTCGTATCGTTGCTTAAGCTCCAGAAGTTCCTGTTTCAGGGCTTCTACATCGGCGTCGGGTGCAGCTTGCAGCATCGCCGCGGGTAGAAGAGTACTCAAACATACAGCAGCACGCAGTGATACTGATCGATACATGAATAAGCCGTCCCTTTAAGCCCAATGATCGAGACTCAGCGTAGTTCAATATCCGATGTTGCGTAGTGCCCTGAGTTGAGTCAGGTTGCAGTCCAGTGCGCCGGCACTCATGCCGTTATTGTTAAGGACAACGTTGAGTTGTGTCAGGTTGTTGACTACGTTCGCGTTACCCAGCAGACGGGTGTTTTGCAGCAGTCCGCCCTGGGCGACCTGTTGCAAGGCTGTACCCTGATTGCCGGAGGCCTGAATGGCCATTTGCACTCCGCCATTTGTGGCTGAAACCGCGACGCTGCCAGCGCCGTTGCTGCCGGAAATGGTCTGGCCGGCCATCAAGGCCTGGCCCTGGGCAGGCATCAGTGCAGGTGCCTGACTGGCTTCTTTGACGTTGATCGCAACGTTGTTGTAGGCGGCGTTGCCGTCGCCAGCGGCGCGCACACTCTGCGTCACGCCCTGGCTGGAGTTGAGTCCCGCGCCACCCACGACCGAGCCAGTCCCCAGTTCCGGGGTACTGCCATTGCCGTGTTCCTTGATGGTCGAGACGTAGAATTCGGGTTTTAGCGAAGCTGCCTGCAATTGCATCGTGGCCGAGGCCCCGATCAGATCTCCACTGGCGTTGCGCCAGGTACTGCTCATGACGACACCGAAGCTGATGATCCGGCCCGGCATGACATAGCGACCGCGTAGCTCAGCGAGCTCCTGGTCCTTGATTTCGATGGGTTTGAATCCTGCATTGGCATAGCCTGACGCGCTCGCTGCCAGGCAGGCGGCGGCCAGCCAGTATGAGGTTTTCATCTGCTGCTCCCGGGACATCCAGCCCCACTCTTGTAATCGGCGATTAAAAGAAGTCGCTCTGTATGAACCCGAAGTCCATCAATTCAGCATCTTTGACCGGGTTGAAGGCATCCAGCTTGTTTTTGGCCGTCACCGGTACCGGAGGGCTGCGCAAGGCATTGGCCTTGTCATATCCGGGGCCGACGATGGCAAAGACAATGCCGTTCCAACCTTTGACAAAGTCATCATGGGAGTAGCGTTTGTGTCCTAAAACCGGGTCTCCGATGTAAACCCAATCCTTGTCCGCCCGCTGCATCACCACGAAATGCTTGTAGCCGCGAATTTCCATCAGTACCACCACCGGGATCGTGACTGCGTCGAGTTTTTCCGGCGGAATCTTGTAGCCCCTGGCGCGCATGCCGATGCTTTCTATGTAGCGTTTCATGTCCAGCATGGAAAAACCCTGAGTACGAACAAGGTCCTGGTCAGCGTTGACCAGCATGCCTTTGATGATGTGCTCCTCATCGACGTCGAGCCAATAAGCCTGGCGCAATACCGTGGCCAGTGCGGCGGCGCCGCAGCTGAAGTCGGTTTTCTGTTCGACGATGTCGGCAAACTTGCGCTCACGAATGCTTTGCACGTTCTTGTAGACGAGTGTGCCGCCAGGCAGGGCGGCAACGGGCATCTGGGCAGCCTGGGTCAGGCCGCAGAAGCAAAGCAGAGCGAGGAGGGCAGTCTTACGCATGATCGATACGCCTTTGGGACTGAGGAAAAGCCCCGTTTCCGGGGCTTTCGTTTCGATCGCGATTACATGCAGGCTTTGCAACCTGCGGCGATGGACAGCGAGTTGCTTTGTTGGTTGCCAACACCAGCGGCGTTGTTGTAACCAGCGTTACCCGAGAAGTTGTTACCAACATTGGAGATGGAAGCGTTGTTGGTCACAGGGTTTTTCCAGCCATCAGGGGTCATCACTTGTTGAGTGGTCACACCTGCCAGGCCAAAGACGCCCACTGCTTCGAATTTGGCTTTTTGATCTTTGTCGCCACCATGGCCTCTGTCGTTATTGCCATATCCGCCATGACCGTGATCGTCGTCTTCGATTTTTGCAGTGCCCTTCGCGTAGAACGCGCCAGCCCCGGCGAAAGTACCGGTGAGGGTATCTTTTTTGTAGGTTTGAGTGCCGTTGTTGGCTACGGTCAGGCCAGTGGAGGTTTGGTTCGCAGCAGCAGCGGCGTTAGCTACACGACCACCCGATACAGCAATTGCCAGGTTGTTTTTCTGTTGGTTGAAGTTGCCGGCACTGTTGTTCACGCCAATGTTGCCGGAACCGCCGTTACCCACGTTGTTGAGGTTGGCGTTGTTTGTGGTGGAGTAGTTCGCAACGGCGTTGTTGGTGTTGACTTGAGTTGCGCTGGAGACCGACACCGCAGAGCCGAAGATGAAACTTTCATCGGCAGTGGCCAGAGCGGCGGCATTGTCTTGCTGGTTGCCATCGCCGGCGGTGTTGTTCATGCCAACGTTGCCGTTGGTGCCATTGGCCGAGTCGCGGACGGAGGCATCATTTTTGGTGCCTTGGTTGCCGACCAGGTTGCCAGAGCTGCTTTGCGTGTCGAGCACTGCCGCCCCGGCGCCAGCGCCGATTTGCAGCAGTTGTTCCAGGGTTGGGCCTTTTGGTTCATGGTTGCCATGCCCGTTACCATGACCGTGATTATCATCACGACCGCCTGCCTGTGCTGCGATTGCCATCACTGCTGCGAGTGCGAAAACCAGTGGTTTGAGGGCCATTGTAGGTTTCATGGTGTTTCTCCGTCGTGCTTATTAGTTGGTTAAGTGTTGGTACTTTCTAATTGCACTGCTTTTGTTGTTTGGGTCAGTCAGCGACCCGGATGCTCAGGGTGTTAGCCATTCGGTTCCCCACCCCGGCACTCTGGTTCACCTGGATTACCCCTCGGCTGCCGGTGAAGGCCTGATCACTTGTGGTGACCTGGCGACTGCCGGGTGAGGTGCCAGTTGCTCCTGAGCTCGGTAACAACGCCACGTTCTGTTGGGAAAGGGCGCTATCGTCAACGCTCTGCGGGGCAGCACTGATGCTGACGCGCGTAACGTTGGCCATCTGGTTGTTGGCCCCGGCGCCCTGATTCACGCCCAGGATTCCGTTGCCATTGCTGAAAGAGTTGCCGCCAATGGTGGCGCTGGCATTGCCAGTGCGCTCGGCGGGTGTGTTGATGTGCTGGATGACACTGGTGGTCGCACTGGCATTGGTGCCAATGGCGATTGCTTTGGTATTGGTCTGTTGCATCTGGTCGCCTGCCGCCTGGTTGACGTTGTAGTTGCCGCGATACTGGATGCCGGTGTCTTGAATGTTCGCGTTGTTCACAGAGCTTGGGTCGGCCATGACGCTGGTGCAGCCGAGGAGGGCGAGCAGGAGCAGAGAGCGATTCATTTATTGGCCTCCAGCCATACGGGTCAGCGGAGCAAGACCGGAGCTCATGGCACGGTTGACGGTATTGGAGATCGAGCCGCCGGCGCCGCCGCCGTGACCACCTCCCATGCCTGGCAAACCATTGGGGTTGGTTACAGTGTTCATGCCGGGGATGTTCGAAGTCGGGGTGGTGATGCTGCCGCGAATCGAGGAGCCGCTGGCTACACTGGCAAATTCACCGTCGTTGAGTTCGGTGCTGGTCATTGCTTGACCGATGCGGCCCGAAGGATTGGCATTGACGGTGGTGGGGTACGGGTCTTTGCCGCCGCTGCGGCCGATCGGGATCGGCTGGACGTCACGATTGAGCACGATCACGCCATTGCCTTCGGCCTGAACGTTGAAACTGAGAAACGGGCTGGCGGCTGATCCGATCAGCAGAAGGCAGGTAAAGGCTTTTTTGATATTTCCCACGGTGGCAATTCCTTCTTCAGTGGGCTGGCCTGGTCAGCGTTGTGAAGGAGAGAGCGAAAGCTGTGCCGCTTTTGAAATATCTTTGAATTTCAGTGCCTTGGGTTGGATTAGCGCAGGGCTGATACAAAAACTGTTTCAACGCTGAAACAGGCCAGGACCTTCCCCGCCCCCCATAGCCATTGCAAAGCTCTGGAACAAGGGTTTGCAGGGCAGTGTTTCAACCGCGTAACAAGTCGGATGACAAAGGCATGAAGGGCGCTGATACGGGCACTTTGCACCCGAAAGAGTGTTTCAGGAACGGACACTTTGGCCCCAAAACAGGGGGCTGCGGCGGGGCAAACGCCCCGAAAACCGGGTCAGTCCGCGAGCAGGGCGCGGACCGCGTCGAAGGCTTGCTGCTGGCGTTCGAGCCAGTTGCCCTGAATGATCTGCAAGGGTTGGTGATGGATTTCCAGCCAGGTCCGGGTGGCCTGATAGAACGCGAGCCGTTCACTGAAATCGGGCTGGCAGCGCTGACCATCGTCCGTCCACTCGATCTGCTCGGGGGAGAGCAGCAGGTGCAAGTCGTAATGACGGGCCAGCAATTCGGTTTCCAGCCAGGGCGGGCAGTCGCCGAACAGGGTCTGGCTCCACAGAATGTTGCTCAACAGATGGGTATCGAGAATCAGCAATTGCGGCTGCTGCGTGCGTGCCGCGTCTTCCCATTGCAACTGGCCGCGCGCGATCTCGGGGATATCGGCCAGGCAAGTATCCCGCTGGTTCTGCTCGATGAACCAGCGCACATACTCGTCCACCCGCAAACCGCCGAACTGCTGTTGGATTCCAGCCGCCAGCCAGCTCTTGCCCGTGGATTCGGGGCCGGTCAGAACGATTACTTTCATCGTTGCAACGCCGGATCGGCACGCCATTCGCGCCAGCCTTGCACCGCGATCAGGGTGAACAGGGCATACAGCGCCGCCGTGAGGTACAGCCCTTTATAGAGGAACAGCCCGACGAAGATCACATCCAGCACAAACCACAGCGCCCAGCATTGCAGGCGCTTGTGGGCCATCCAGAATTGCGCGACCAGGCTGAAACCGGTCAGCGCCGCGTCGAGCCACGGTTGCGCAGCGTCAGTCCATTGGGCCATGGCCGCGCCCAGCAACAGACTGCCCACTGCCCCGATCACCAGCCCCTGCACAATCGAGCGATTGTCGAGCCGGCTGACTTCGCGCCCGTCATGCATCGTTCCGGCCCGCGTCCACTGCCACCAGCCATAGATTTGCAGCCCGGCATAAACCACCTGAAGCAGCATGTCCGAATACAGCTTCACCTCGAAGAACACCCAAGTGTAGAGCGACACCATGACCAGCCCGATCGGCCAGCACCACGGGTTCTGTTTGACCGTGAGCCACACGGCGATCACGCCGAGAGCGGCGGCAAACAGTTCAAGCCCGGACATGCAGAATCCTTGGGGGGAATAAAAGAGGGAGCGGATTGTACCGAAAAACAGGTGGGAAACGAGTTCCCACCTGCAAGGGCTATCAGACGCGGAACTGGCGCAGCAGCCCGTTCAGTTGTTCGCTGAGCTGGCCGAGTTTCACACTCGCCACGCTCGACTGTTCGGCCGCCAGCGCGGTGCTGTGGGACAAGCCCGCCGCCTGGGTGACGTTCTGATTGATGTCCTCGACCACGTGCGCCTGCTGCAGCGTTGCGCTGGCAATAGAGGCGTTCAGGCCGTTGAGGTTGCGCAGCGCCTGGCCGATGGCATTCAGGCTCGCACTGGCCAGGCCGGCCTGTTCTATAGTCAGTTGCGAAGCCTTGCTGCTGTCGCCGATCACCTTCACGGCGGCTTCGGAGTGGTTTTGCAGGCGTTCGATCATCGTCTGGATTTCCGCCGTGGACTTCTGCGTGCGTTGCGCCAGCAAACGCACTTCGTCGGCCACCACCGCAAAACCGCGACCCTGTTCGCCGGCGCGAGCCGCTTCAATCGCGGCGTTGAGGGCCAGCAGGTTGGTCTGCTCGGCGATCGAGCGGATCACCTCCAGCACGCTGCCGATCTGCGTGCTTTCGGTCGCCAGCGTGCGAATGACTTCGACGGCCTGATCGATGGTGCCGGACAGCTTGTCGATCTGTTGCAGGCTGCCGTCGATGTTGATCTGGCCCTGCTGGGCCTGGGCTTCGGCGTCACGCATTTCGCTGGCGGCGTGTTCGGCGTTCTTCGCTACGTCCTGCACGCCGTAGGTCACTTCGTTGACGGCGGTGGCCACCAGCTCCATTTGCTGCGACTGCTGATGGCTGCGTTGCTGGGCCTGCGCCGCGTCGTTGCCCAGATCGCTGGATGACTGGCCCAGTGCGCTGGCGGACACCTGCAAGTCACCGATCACCCGGCGCAGCTTGGCGGTGAAGGCATTGAAGTGATGGGCCAGTTGAGTGACTTCGTCCTGGCCGTGGGTGTCGAGGCTGCGAGTCAGATCGCTTTCGCCGCTGGCAATGTTGGCCATGGCGTTCACGGTTTCCTGCAACGGGCGGACGATGCTGCGCGCGATCAGGATCACCAGCAGCGCCATGATCACCGCGATGACCAGCCCGACCACCGACGCCTTGATCACCTGCCCCTGAAACTCGGCCTGCACGTCGTCGACGTACACGCCCGAACCGATGACCCAGCCCCACGGCTCGAACAGTTTCACGTAGGAGGTCTTGGCCACCGGTTCACTGGCGCCGGGTTTGGGCCAGCGATAATCGACCATGCCGGCGCCCTTGGCCTTGGCGATGGCGACCATTTCGTTGAACACCGCAAAACCGTCCGGATCCCGTATCGCCGAGAGGTTCTGGCCTTCAAGCTTTGGGTTGGTCGGGTGCATGACCATCACGGGCGTGAGGTCGTTGATCCAGAAGTAGTCGTTCTGGTCATAACGCAGGCCGCGGATCGCGGTCAGCGCCTGTTTCTGCGCCACGTCGCGGGTCAGGGTGCCTGCCGCTTCGAGGCCTTGGTAGTAGGTCAGCAAACCGCTGGCGGTCTGCACCACATGCTGGGTTTTCTGGGCCTTGGCGTGATACAGGTCATCGTGGATCTGCTTGAGCATCAACACGCCCAACGTCAGGAGCATGACCACCGCCACAATCAAGATGAGCCACAAGCGTCGGCTGATCGACACACTGCGCAAGCTGTTCATAACGCTGTCACTCCGGATTCTTTTTCTTGTAATAAACCACCGCCAGCATCCAACCACGTTTCGGTGACCGGGCATACGCGACCCAAGTCGTAGAACGCGGCAGCGCGATTACGACTTGTCTGTTAGGATTTCGGCCCCGCGCGTGAAAACCTGAATCCAAATTGATTTTTCACGGAATTTTGACTGTTTCGTGTGGATCCTGCGCGTGCGGAATCGGTACAGCTACAACCAGCTACGCTGAACGAAGTGAACGTAAAAAATACTATCGGAGCATGCCGCTGCGCATCGCTCTCTGGGGGATTGATGGATCTTTGGACGGCCTTGCAGGCACTAATTCTTGGAGTTGTAGAGGGGCTGACGGAGTTTTTGCCCATTTCCAGTACCGGACACCAGATCATTGTTGCCGACTTGCTCGATTTCGGAGGCGAGCGGGCCATGGCGTTCAACATCATCATTCAGCTCGGCGCGATTCTCGCGGTGGTCTGGGAGTTTCGACGCAAGATTCTCGACGTGGTCATCGGCTTGCCGACCCAGCCGAGTGCGCGGCGCTTCACGGTCAACCTGCTGATCGCTTTCATGCCCGCCGTGGTGTTGGGGGTGATCTTCGCCGACTTGATTCATCACTACCTGTTCAACCCGATCACCGTTGCCGCCGCGCTGGTGGTGGGCGGGATCGTGATGCTGTGGGCCGAACAGCGTCAGCATGAAGTCCATGCCGAAACGGTCGACGAGATTCGCTGGACGGATGCACTGAAGATTGGCTTCGCCCAGTGCCTGGCAATGATCCCCGGCACCTCGCGCTCTGGCTCGACCATCATCGGCGGCCTGCTGTTCGGCCTGTCGCGCAAAACCGCCACCGAGTTTTCGTTCTTCCTGGCGATGCCCACCATGGTCGGTGCGGCGGTGTACTCGGGCTACAAGTATCGCGACCTGTTCGTACCGGCAGATTTTCCGGTGTTCGCCATCGGTTTTGTCACGGCCTTCATCTTCGCCATGATCGCCGTGCGCGGTTTGCTCAAGTTTATTGGCAGCCACAGCTACGCGGCGTTCGCCTGGTATCGGATCGTCTTCGGTCTGGTGATTCTGGCGACCTGGCAGTTCGGCTGGGTCGACTGGACGGCCGCCCAGCCATGAGTGATTCCCGCGCACGTCGCCCGGAACGCGGACCTTCCGGTGGCAATGTTCAGCATCTGAAATTGAAGCTGGTGGTGCTGCTGATCGTCTGCGCGTTGCCGTTGTCCGGCTCGCTGTCGATGTGGCTGCGCGGGATTTCCCTGGTACCGCTGACGGCTTACGGGCTGGTCAGCGTGCTGGCGTTTTTCCTGTACTGGGCGGACAAACGCAAGGCGCGCGCCGACGCCTGGCGTACGCCGGAAAACATCCTCCACGCCGTGGAACTGGCCGGCGGCTGGCCTGGCGCGTTGATCGCCCAGCAGGTCTTCCGGCACAAGACGCGCAAGGTGTCGTTTCAGGTGCTGTTCTGGATGATCGTGGCGTTGCACCAGGTGTTCTGGATCGATCAGTTGTTCCTCGGTTCCAACCTGTTGGCGCTGTTCTAGAGCAACAGCCCGATCTGCACGCGCTTGGGCAGCTTGCTCACCACCAGTTGATGGGAGCGCTGCAGCAACCCTTGCAGTTCCTCGGCGCGCAGCGGGTAGGGCGGGTGCATGATGATCCATTGCGCCCGGGCGAGATACGGCGCCGGGTGAATGCCCGGTCGGTCGCAATGACCGAGAAACAGGTCCTTGTCGACCTTGAATGCCAGCGAATCACCGCGCAATCCCTGCAAGGCGAACATCTTGTTGCCGGCAATCGAAAACACCCGCACGCCACCCCATTTGTAATCTTCCCGGGCGCCGGGCAGGGCCAGGCAGAACTCTGCGACGTCCTTCTCGCTCATCTTCCCTTGTTTCATAACAGCCGTTCTCCACAGGCATTGAACGATTCGACCAGATGATCGATCCACGCGCGCACCGCCGGCATCACCCCGCGCCGATGCGGATACACCGCTTGCAGCCAGCCGCCAGGCAGTGACCAGTCCGGCAACAATTGCACCAGCGTGCCGTTATTCAACTCGGCTTCGCAATACATCATCGGCAACAGGGTGAAACCCTGGCCGGCCAGCACACACGCCTTGCGCACGATGAAATCGTCGATCCCCAGTCGTGCCTCCAGCGCCAGATCGCAACTCTTGCCATGCTGATCGAGCAGGCGCACGTGCACCATGCGGTCGGCTTCCAAAGCGCCTAACACCGGCAAGTTCTTCAAGTCTTGCGGATGATTGATTTCCACGCCTTGTATAAAGGAAGGGCTAGCCACCACCACCATTTGCGCTTGCCGCAGGCGGCGGGTCACCAGCATCGGTTCTTCATCGCCGTGCTCGCGCACGCGCAGGGCCACGTCGATGCCTTCGGTAATCAGGTCGACCCGGCGATTGATCAGGGTGACTTCCAGCTGCACCTGAGGGTATTTGCCAAGGAAATTGCTGATCACCACTGGCAGCATTTCATGGGCCAGCCCGGTAGGGCTTGAAACGCGCAGGCGTCCGCGAGGCTCGCTGGACATGCTGGCGACCGTCTCGTCGGCCATTTCCGCTTCCAGCAGCATTGCCTGACAGTGACGCAGATAGCGTTCGCCGACTGCCGTCAGCTTCAATTGGCGAGTGGTGCGTTGCAGCAAGCGTGCGCCGAGGCGTTCTTCCAGCTCGGCGATGCGCCGTGAAAGGCGTGACTTGGGAATGCCCAGCAAGCGGCCGGCGGCGGCGAATCCGCCAGCCTCGACCACTTTGGCGAAATAGTAGAGATCGTTGAGGTCTTGCATGGGGAAATCCGACTGTTCTATCAGTGGGACAAACTATCGCATTGTTGCCGTCTAATCAGCTATTGGTTTCGTCGGTAGGATTGTCTCCATTCCGTCGCCACCGGCGATTCATTCCAGGAGATTCCACATGAAACTGCTGCACATCGATTCGAGCATTCTGGGCGACAACTCCGCTTCCCGTCAGCTGAGCAGTCAAGTGACTCAAGCCTGGCAAGCCGCCGAGCCAAGCGCTGTCGTGACCTACCGCGACCTGGCCGCCGACGCCATCAGCCACTTCTCGTCGACCACTCTGGTTGCCGCCGGCACCACCGCTGAACTGCGCAACGCCGCACAACAGCACGAAGCCGAACTGAGCGCCACCACCCTGGCCGAATTCATCGCCGCCGACGCCATCGTCGTCGCTGCACCGATGTACAACTTCACCGTGCCGACCCAGCTCAAAGCCTGGATCGACCGCATTGCCGTTGCCGGCCAGACCTTCCGCTACACTGAAGCCGGCCCTGAAGGCCTGTGCGGTGGCAAGAAAGTGGTGATCGTGTCCACCGCTGGCGGCATCCACGCAGGTCAAGCTTCGGGCGTGGCGCACGAAGACTACCTGAAGCTGGTATTCGGCTTCCTCGGCATCACCGACATCGAAGTCGTGCGTGCTGAAGGCCTGGCCTATGGCGAAGAAGTGCGCAACAGCGCCATGAGCGCTGCTCAGGCGAAGATCAGCGAGCAACTGTTCGCCGCCGCGTAAGGCTTGCGTAAAGAACAGCTCCTGTTCAGGCAAACCCAAAAAAACTCTGTATTCTGGATCCGCAAGGGCCAGATACGGAGTTTTTTGTTTCCGACTGTTACATAATCTGGCCCGGGTTATGCAGTCTGATGATCAACGTCTGAGTGCAACGCCGCGCCGGATCACCGAACCTCGGAATTTCGGGCGTCGAACACAACTGATCTTTCGATTGAGTAACAACAGGGTGGGGCATCCCATGATGCGTCTTTGTGCAGCGTTACTGATTTGCCTGCTCGGCAGCCTGAATTCAGTGCACGCTGCGCCCGGGCAGCACCCACGCTGGAGCGTCGGCTATCACGAGATGACGTTCCTCGACCCGCTCGACCTGCAACCGATGCGTGCCATCGCGTTCTATCCCTCCAGCGATCGCGAACACATGAGCCTGCTCGAAGGCTATTCGGTCGAGGCCGGCGAAGACACCAAAGTCGCCATCGGCCGCTTCCCGATGCTGATGCTGTCCCACGGCAACACCGGCACGCCCTTGGCGCTGCACGATCTGGCCACGTCACTGGCACGCAAGGGCTTTGTGGTGGTGGCGGTGATTCACCCCGGCGACAACTCCAAGGATCACAGCCGCCTCGGTACGCTGAGCAACCTTTACGGCCGGCCGATCCAGATTTCCGAAGCCATTACCGCCACGTTGGGCGACCGCATGCTCGCGCCGTACGTGAATGCTGATCAGGTTGGCGTCATTGGTTATTCGGCAGGCGGCGAGACCGCGTTGATTCTGTCCGGCGCACAGCCTGATCTGGATCGTCTGCGCCGTTACTGCCAGGAACGCCCGGACGACCGCGACGCCTGCAACACCCAGGGTGAGTTGATTGTCGATCGCGACGATCTGCAACCGGTGGCCGATCCGCGCGTGCATGCGCTGCTGTTGATGGCACCGCTGAGCCTCAAGTTTGGTCGTCACACCCTCGCCGATGTGCACGTGCCGGTGCTGCTCTACAGCGGTGACGGCGACAAACTGGTGGCCTTCGACAAAAACGCCGCCGCCCTGGCGCGCAAGCTGCCGACCGCGCCCGACTTCAAATTGCTGGCCGGGGCAGGGCACTTTGTGTTCATGGCGCCGTGCACCGAAGAGCAGATCCTCGCCATGCCGGCGCTGTGCACCGATGCCGATGGCGTGGATCGCGAAGACATCCATCGCAACCTGATTTCCGAGGCCGGGCGGTTCTTCTCCCACGCTCTGGGCAGGCCGACCCGCGCGGGGATGCAGACGGCGGATCAGTAAAGGCTCAGGCCATTGCCCGACGCTTGAGCCATAACGTCAGCGCCAGTCCGGTGACGGACAGCAGTGCAGCGATCAGGAAAATCCACGAATACCCCAGATTCAACGCCACCGCGCCCATCAACGGGCCGGCAATCGCCAGTGCGAGATCGAAAAACACCGCATAGGCACTCAGCCCGGCACCACGGCTGGAGTTGGGTACCTGCTTGATCGCTTCAACGCCCAGCGCTGGATACACCAGCGACAGACCGAATCCGGCCAGGCCTGCGCCGATCAAGGCGTACGCGGTCGAGGGTGCGAGCCACAGCAGCAACAGTCCGACGGTCTCGATGGCCATGCAGGCGATGGCGGACGCAAAACCGCCAAAACGTGCGATGGCTGAAATGAACAGCAGTCGCGACAGGATGAAGCACACACCGAATACCGTCAGGCAGTACGCCGCGCCGGTCCAGCCGCGATTGAGGTAATACAGGGTGATGAAGGTGGTCAGGGTGCCGTAACCGATGGAAGCCAGGCTCAGACTGGCGCCGAACGGTGCAATGCGTCCGAATACATTCCAGAACGGCAGGCGTTCGCCGCGCACCACCGGCACCGAAGGCTTGTTGCGGATCAGCAACAGGGCGCCAGCGGCCAGTACCGAGAGCGCGATCCCGAGGCTGGTAAAGCCGTAGTCGGCCACCATCAGCACACCCAACGGCGCGCCGATGGCGATGGCGCCATAAGAGGCGATGCCGTTCCAGCCGATGGAGCGGGCGGTATGTTCCGCCCCTACCTGACCCATGCACCAACTGATGGTGCCGACGCCGATCAACCCTTGCGCGATACCGAGCAGCAAGCGTCCGGCAATCAGGATGATCAGGCTCGTCAGCGGGAAGTCCTGCAGCAACGTAGAGACAAGCGTCAACAAGCCGCTGAGTACGATCCCCGACAAGCCGTAAACAATCGCCCGTTTGGTCCCGACGGTATCCGACATGCGCCCGGCCATGGGCCGACTGAGCAGAGTGGCCAGGTATTGCGAACCGATCACCAGCCCCGCGATCACGGCACTGAAACCCAGTTGTTCGTGCACGTAACCGGGCAGCACCGCAATCGGCAGGCCGATGCAGAGGAAGGCAATAAAGGTATAGAAAACGATGGAGACGATCTGCAGGGTGATCGCCATGGAGCTTTGCGGTGGCTGTTGCTGCGCAGACATGAGAACTCGTTCGCGGGCGGCGGTGGGAGAGTCCGCATCATGGCGTGGCGCTGAAATAAAAGAAAGCAGGCTAACGATCGATTCCACGCACCACGCACTCACGTCCTCATGTTGATCGTTCCCACGCTCCGCGTGGGAATGCAGCCCGGGACGCTCTGCGTCCCATTCGAGAGCTGGAACACGGAGCCTCCCTTGAGGCATTCCCACGCAGAGCGTGGGAACGATCAGCAATGAGAAAAAAAAAGCCCTGTCACAAGGACAGGGCTTTCCGTTTACCGCTCGATTCGACTCAGAACACTACGCCTTGGCTGCGCAGGTAATCGTCGTAGGTGCCGCTGAAGTCGGTCACGCCGTTCGGGCTCAGCTCGATGATGCGGGTGGCCAGGGACGATACGAACTCACGGTCGTGGCTGACGAAGATCAGCGTGCCCGGGTAGTTTTCCAGCGCCAGGTTCAGCGCCTCGATCGATTCCATGTCCAGGTGGTTGGTCGGTTCGTCCATTACCAGTACGTTCGGCTTTTGCAGGATCAGCTTGCCGAACAGCATGCGACCTTGCTCACCACCGGAAATCACCTTCACCGACTTGAGGATCTCGTCGTTGGAGAACAGCATGCGACCGAGGGTGCCACGGATCACTTGCTCGCCCTGAGTCCACTGACCCATCCAGTCGAACAGGCTGACGTCGTCTTCGAAGTCGTGGGCGTGGTCCTGAGCGTAGTAGCCCAGCTCCGCGCTTTCGGTCCACTTCACTGTGCCTGCGTCCGGGGTCAGTTCGCCCATCAGCGTGCGCAGCAGGGTGGTCTTGCCGATACCGTTCGGGCCGATGATCGCCACGCGCTCGCCGGCTTCAACGGTGAAGCTGAAGTTCTTGAACAGGGTCTTGCCGTCGAAGCCCTTGGACATCTGCTCGATGGTCACGGCCTGGCGGTGCAGCTTCTTGGTCTGTTCGAAACGGATGAACGGGCTCACGCGGCTCGATGGCTTGACTTCGGCCAGCTGGATCTTGTCGATCTGCTTGGCACGGGAAGTGGCCTGCTTGGCTTTCGAGGCGTTGGCCGAGAAGCGGCTGACGAACGTTTGCAGTTCGGCGATCTGGGCTTTCTTCTTGGCGTTGTCCGACAGCAGTTGCTCGCGGGACTGGGTCGCCGCGGTCATGTACTCGTCGTAGTTGCCCGGGAACAGACGCAGCTCGCCGTAGTCCAGGTCGGCCATGTGGGTGCAGACGCTGTTCAGGAAGTGACGGTCGTGGGAAATGATGATCATGGTGCTGTTACGCGCCGTCAAAATCGTTTCCAGCCAGCGGATGGTGTTGATGTCCAGGTGGTTGGTCGGTTCGTCGAGCAGCAGCACTTCCGGATCGGAGAACAGTGCCTGGGCCAACAGAACACGCAGCTTCCAGCCCGGAGCCACTTCGGTCATCGGGCCGAAATGCTGTTCCAGCGGAATACCCAGACCCAGCAGCAGTTCACCGGCGCGGGATTCGGCGGTGTAGCCGTCCATCTCGGCGAACTCGGTTTCCAGCTCGGCCACGGCCATGCCGTCTTCTTCGCTCATTTCCGGCAGCGAGTAGATGCGGTCACGCTCGGCCTTGACCTTCCACAGCTCTTCGTGACCCATGATCACGGTGTCGATCACGGTGAATTCTTCGTAGGCGAACTGATCCTGGCGCAATTTACCCAGGCGAATGTTCGGCTCCAGCATGACCTGGCCACCGGACGGCTCGAGGTCGCCGCCGAGGATTTTCATGAAGGTCGACTTGCCGCAACCGTTGGCGCCGATCAGGCCGTAGCGGTTGCCGCCGTTGAATTTGACCGAAACGTTTTCAAACAGCGGCTTGGCGCCGAACTGCATGGTGATGTTAGCTGTAGAAATCAAAGGTTTTTCCTGCGAAGCGTGCTGAGTAGCGAGGGTGCAGCCGGAGCGCTTGGCCCGAGTCGAAGTGCGCTGAGGCGGGACAATCCCGTCATCAACCAAGGGGGGCGCGTAAAGTTTGGCGGCGATTGTACTGGTCTGGCTCTTTAAACGATAGGGCGGTGACATCCCGATTGCCGTTTGGCGCGATCGCGGGACAGTTTTTCACAGACGAGTGTTCACTATTGGTTACAAACTGTGGCTAAAATGCCATCCATTCACCCAATGCCTTGTCCGGCATGGGCTCAAGGATGCGCCACCGGGACGTTTTTTTTGATTTCAGACCACTGCCACAGACCTTGGGCCACAGCCCTGAAGGCGCGCAGTTTGCTCACTTCTGACGTGTGACGATTTCCGTGAAACTCATCATTGCCGCTGTATATGTCATTTCCATTGCATACGTTCATCTGCGTGGTCGCGTGCGCCACAAGCTCGGTCGACAACTTAGCGATCACTCTTCGTTTCTGGCACCGATCAACTGCTTCCTTTATCTGTTCTCGAAAAAGCCCAACACGCCGTATCTCGATCCGAAGGATTTTCCCGACCTGACTCCGTTACAGACCCACTGGGAAGAAATCCGCGAGGAAGGCCGCAATCTGCTGCGCGCCGGCGAGATCAAGCGCTCGAATCAGTACGACGACGTCGGTTTCAACTCGTTCTTCAAGACCGGCTGGAAGCGTTTCTACCTGAAGTGGTACGGCGACAGCCACCCGTCGGCACTGCAACTGTGCCCACGTACTACCGAACTGGTGCAGAGCATCGGCTCGATCAAGGCTGCGATGTTTGCAGAATTGCCGCCTGGCTCGAAACTGGTGCGTCACCGCGATCCTTACGCCGGTTCCTACCGCTATCACCTGGGCCTGGAAACGCCGAACGACGCCGGTTGCTACATCAACGTCGATGGCGAGAACTATCACTGGCGTGATGGCGAAGCGGTGATGTTCGATGAGACCTTCATTCATTACGCAGAAAACACCACCGACCAGAATCGCATCATTCTGTTTTGTGACGTCGAACGTCCGATGAAGTATCGCTGGGCAGCGGCGTTCAACGGCTGGTTCAGCCGTACCGTGATGTCGGCGGCCGGTGCACCGAACGACGCGGGTGACCGCACCGGTGGCATCAACCGATTGTTTACCAAAATCTACAAGATACGACTGCGCGGCAAAGAGCTGAAGAAGCGCAATCGCAAGCTCTATTACATGGAAAAGTGGGCGATCTTCGGCGGACTGCTGGCGATCTTTATTCTGATCTGACGCATCGGGCGACTGTTGAAAGGCAGTCGCCCGATTTCATTTTCACGACGCTCTTTTGGTCTTCTTCGCTGGTGTTGCCTTGCTGGCGGTCTTCTTCGCCGGTTTGGCCGTGGCTTTCCCGCCGAGGCTGCGCTTGAGCAGTTCGGTCAGGTCGATAACATCGGCCGATTTGCGCTCTTCCTCACCGGAAACGGTTTCAACGTCTTCGATCTTGCCTTCATGGGCCTTTTTGTCCACCAGCGCCATGATCTTGTTTTCGAACTCGTCGTTGTAGTCCTCGGGCGTCCAGTCTGCCGTCATGTCTTCCACCAGCCGCTTGGCCATGTCCAGTTCACCCTTGGCCAACTGCGGTTTGGTCACTTCGCTGCCCAGTGCCAGTTCATCAAGGCTGCGCACTTCCTGAGGCCAGCGCAGTTTCACCAGCACCAATGCCGACTCCAGGGGCATCAACGCGGCCAGATACTGACGCGTGTGTAAAACCACACGGGCGAGGGCGACCTTTTGGGTTTTGCTCAGGGTTTCACGCAGAAGGGCGTAGACCTTGCCACCGCGCTTGTCCGGGGCCAGGTAATAGGGCGTGTCGATGTTCTGCAACGGAATTTGCTCGCTGTCGACGAAGGCGAAGATGTCGATAGTCTGGGTCGAAACCGGGTGTGCCGAACGGATCTCTTCCTCGCTGAGCACCACATAGCGGCCTTTTTCGAACTGCACGCCTTTGACGATGTGCTCCTTGGTGACTTCCTTGCCGGTGACCTTGTTGACCCGTTTATAGCCGACCGGGTCCATGCTGCGGCTGTCGAGCCAGTCGAAATCGACGCCTTGGGACGAGGTCGCCGAAACCAGCGCAACGGGGATGTGCACCAGACCGAAACTGATTGCGCCTTTCCAGATTGCCCGAGCCATGGTGCTGTTCTCCGAGTGATGTTCGGGTGACCCGTGGCCCTGCGTAAAAGTTTCCGTTGTTTGCAGGGTGCGGCGGTAAACGGCAGGTCAAGCCGTGTTACATCTTGTTTAGCGGTGACGGGTTAACAAATCCGAACCCTGGGCGTAGCGTGGACTCGAAGGCTCTAATCCACGTGCATCGAAAGAGGCCGTTCATGAACCGTTTCCTGCTTGGCATTGCATTGCTCGCCCTCACTGGTGGTCTGGTTCACGCAGAGGGCGCAATCACGCATTCACCGTTGTTGCTGGCGCAAAGTCCGACCGGCAACAGCAACAACCCCTACAACAGCCCGATCCGCCGGGCCAACCCCAACAGCATGCAGGGCACCCAGCCCAGCGCTCCGCCTGTTCGCGGGCCGAACACGGTGCCCGTACCACGCCCGCCGACCCTGGAAAACCGCGGCATCGGCAATGGCCAGCCGCTGCGCTCCGTCCCGAGCACGCCACCCACCTTCATCCCCAATCCTCCAGCCCGTGACAGCGGGAGCAACCGTTGAATGGCAGAACCGCTTCTGTCAGCCCTTCACACGAACAAAAGGAATCGTGCATGTTGCGTAAAACACTTCTGGCCGGCCTGTGTGCCAGTGCACTGATCACTAGCCCGGCGTTCGCTGCCGCTCCCAAAGAGCTGCAAAGCGAGCAGGGCACCCTCGAGGTCACAACGATTACCCAAGGGCTCGAGCACCCATGGGCCTTGGCTTTCCTGCCGGATCGTCAGGGCATGCTGGTGACTGAGCGGCCCGGTAACCTGCGTGTGGTAGGCGCTGACGGCAAACTGTCCGCGCCGATCACCGGTGTGCCGGACGTCTGGGCCAAAGGGCAGGGCGGATTGCTCGACGTAGTGCTGTCACCGGATTTCAAACAGGATCGCCTCGTGTACCTGTCCTACGCCGAGGGCGGCGGTGCGGGTGACAAGGCTGGGACGGCGGTGGGGCGCGGGCGCCTGTCGGATGACCTGAAAACCCTGAAGGACTTCAACGTGATTTTCCGTCAGGAACCGAAACTGTCGGTCGGCAACCACTTCGGCTCGCGACTGGTGTTCGACCGCGACGGTTACCTGTTCATTACCCTGGGCGAAAACAACGACCGTCCGACCGCGCAGGACCTGGACAAGCTGCAAGGCAAGGTTGTGCGGATCTACCCCGACGGCAAGGTGCCGGATGACAACCCCTTTGTCGGCCAGTCCGGCGTGCGCCCGGAGATCTGGTCTTACGGCCACCGCAATCCCCAGGGCGCCGCGCTCAATCCGTGGACCGGAACCCTGTGGGAAAACGAGCACGGCCCGCGCGGCGGCGACGAGGTGAACATCATCGAGCGCGGCAAGAATTACGGCTGGCCGCTGGCGACCCACGGCATCAACTATTCCATGCAACCGATCCCGGAAGCCAAGGGCAAAACCGCAGAAGGTACGGTAGGGCCGCACCATGTCTGGGAAAAATCCCCGGGCGTCACCGGCATGGCCTTCTACGATGCCGATCGCTTCAAACCCTGGCAGCACAACGTGTTCATTGGTGCGCTGGTGACGCAGGAGCTGATCCGTTTGCAGTTCGACGGCGACAAGGTGGTGCATGAGGAACGCTTGCTGGGCGAACTGAAGCAGCGGATCCGTGATGTGCGCCAAGGGCCGGACGGTTACCTGTATGTGCTGACCGATGAGTCCGATGGTTCGCTGTACAAGGTCGGACTCAAATAAATGCGTCATGCGGGCGAGCGGGCGTAAAGCACCACCGCTGCCCGCAACTTGCCACGACCGAAGCGGCACATCTTCTCGAACTCCCCATGGCTGACCGGCGCGTGCTGGCAGTCCATGGGCTGACGATGCTGGCTGTGATCGACATCCGGGTCGTGCAGGTAGACGAAGTCTTCATCGCAGTCGGTGACGATCACCCAGTGCGGCGATTTGGACCGGGTCAGGCGATAGCTGCTGATCAGCACCAGGGGCTGACCGCCGTTGGTCAGCAATGCGGGCAAGTCCAGCGTTACGCCAATGACCTGATCGACGTCTGTGTCGTTCAGTTGCGCCATGAACTCGTCATGGACCAGGCGCATGACGTCTTTTTTATGCGCATCGCGCACGCCATCGAGAAACAGCGGCCCGCTCATGCTCAGTTGCAAACGCACTTTGAAACCCCGGCGCCAGGCTGCCAGTGCCAGACCTTGCGGGCTGCAACCGCCATGGCCAGCCGTCATGAACACCGTGGTTGCCTCGCGCCACAACTGCAATTCCTCGCGCCGCTCCAGCAAACGATCGGCCTGCAACGCACCCATGGCCATCAGCAGGCAGGCCGGGCCGCAGGTGAAGTCGGTAGTTTGTCGGTAATAGGGGACCTTGATGTTGCGTGAGTCGCGGTGCTGGAGAATGCGTTTCTCCAGACGCAGTGCGTCGGCGTGATCCTCGTAGTAGTCATGGATCAAGGCAAAGCGTCGGTAACCGTTGCGCTCGTACAGGGCGATGGCGGTGGGGTTGTCGGTGCGCACTTCCAGCCGCAGGTAGGCGCAGTCGTGATCGAGCGCACAGGTCTCGATCCGTTGCAGCAATTGCTTGCCCAGACCGCCGCCGCGCGCCTCGGGGGCAATCGCAATGGAATACAGTCGGGCCAGCGAGGTGCCGCGATGAAACAGCACCAACGCATAACCGGCGAGTTGGCCCTCACGTTCGGCCACCCACAATTGCCCGTTGGCCCGGGTGATCATCCATTGGAAACTGCGGCGGGTGAGCCGATCCGTGGTGAAACAGTGCATCTCCAGCGTGAGCAACGCTTGCAAATCTTCAACCACCGCCAGGCGAAAAACAGCATTCATATGACCACCGTAAAAGTTGCGTAACGAAACGGGACTTTCGAAAAACTTCGTGCTTAATAGAAAAGGTCTTGTTCTCCAACGGATCAATTTCTATGTCAGCGGTACAGGGTCATTGGCGCGAAGTATCCAGTCAAAATTTGCCACCGGCAACTTATTTAAAACCGCAGATCAGGACTTCCAGTCAAGTGTTGATCATCGTCGAACGCAAGGAAGACTGGGCCTCGTATTTCCCCAGCGAAGACATCCTGACGGCCCAGGAATACCTTGAACAACCACCCGACAGCGAGCCGGGAAAACGGGTGCAGGTGATCAACCTGTGCCGCAGCTACAAGTATCTGGGGCACGGTTATTACTGCTCGCTGCTGGCTGAAGCGCGCGGGCACAAGGTGATTCCTTCGGTGCGCACCATCAGCGAACTGACGCGAAAATCCCTTTACGGTCTGGCGCTGGATGACCTGGATAAAACCCTGGAAAAAGCCCTCAGTCATCATCTTTACAGCGATACCGAAGGTTTTACGCTGACACTTTATTTCGGCAAGACCCATATCGAGCCGTTGCAGGATCTGGCCCGGCAATTGTTTGAAGTATTTCCGTGCCCGATTCTGTTAGTTGAGTTTCGCAGAACTAACGGATGGCATATCGAAGGCATAAAGTCCGGTGCCTTGCACAAGTTGCGTGACGATCAGGAAGATCAGTTCGCCAATGCGCTGGACGGTTTCAGCCGCAAGATCTGGCGCGTACCGCGTTCGCCGCAAGTGGCGCGTTATGATCTGGCGATCCTGCACGATCCGCAGGAGGCGTTGCCGCCGTCCAACGCCCGCGCACTGGAAAACTTTGTGCGGGTCGGCAAGGGCATGGGCATCGATGTCGAGCTGATCGAACGCAAGGACTATGCAAGGCTGGCCGAGTACGACGGCCTGCTGATCCGCGAGACCACCAGCGTCGACAACCACACTTATCGCTTCGCCAAGAAGGCCGAAAGCGAAGGTCTGGTGGTGATGGACGACCCGACGTCGATCCTGCGCTGCACCAACAAGGTCTACCTCACCGACCTGCTCAACAGCCATCAACTGGGCATGCCGGCTACGGAAATCCTGTACAAGGAGCGACCCGAAGACTTCGAACGGGTCGGCGAGCGCCTCGGTTTTCCGCTGGTACTGAAGATCCCCGACGGATGTTTCTCCCGTGGCGTGATCAAGGTTGAGAGCCAAGAGGCTTTGCTGGAGGCCACCGCCGAGCTGTTCGAACATTCGGTGCTGTTGCTGGCCCAGGAGTTTTTCTACACCGAGTACGACTGGCGCATCGGCGTGCTCAACCGCAAACCGATCTTCGCCTGCCAGTACTTCATGTCCAAGGGCCATTGGCAGATCTACAA
Organism: Pseudomonas sp. 9.2(2024); assembly: GCF_039695385.1. Classification (NCBI taxonomy): domain Bacteria; kingdom Pseudomonadati; phylum Pseudomonadota; class Gammaproteobacteria; order Pseudomonadales; family Pseudomonadaceae; genus Pseudomonas; species Pseudomonas sp. 9.2(2024). The sequence continues at coordinate 3,246,835 of NZ_CP155585.1, forward strand.
CCACAAGGCCAAGGGCCAGGACGTCAACGGCGAATGCCGCACGCTGGCGATTCACGAAGCGCCGCGCGCGGTGGTGGAACTGGCGGTGAAGACCGCCAACCTGATCGGCGACGGCTTGTACGGTGTTGACCTGAAACAGGCCGGCGACAAGGTGGTGGTAATCGAGGTCAACGACAACCCGAACCTCGACGCCGGCATCGAAGACGCTTATTTGCAGGACGACCTGTATTCGCTGGTGCTGGAAGAATTCGTGCGGCGTCTCGAACTCAAACGCCGCGGGCAGGCCTGGTGACCGGCCGATGATCAACAGCTTTGCACTGAATCACGGCGGTTTGCAGCGGGTCGAGCGACTGGACGCCGAGGTGATGCTGTTCAGCGACCCCGACGCCGCCGAGCGCGACTTGCTGCACAGTCACTTCAAACTCGATGAACACGCGCTGGCCTCGGCGCTGGACCCGGACGAGGTGTCGCGGATCGAGTTTCACCCCGATCACTTGTTTCTGATCTGGAAACGCCCGGAAAACTATTCCGGCGGCGGCAGCCTGGCGTTCGAGGTGTCGTCCTGCGGTTTGCTGTTCTCACCGGGCCAGTTGCTGGTGATCGCCACGGACGACACGCCGCTGCACGGTGTCGGCACACGTCAGCCACTGAACACGCCGCTGGACGTGTTGCTGGATCTGCTGTTCAACAACATCCATCACTACCTCGGGCATCTGAAGGTGATCAAACTGGTCGCCCGGGAGTTGCAGCAGAAATTCAACGCCTCGATGCAAAACCAGCATCTGGTGCAGATGTTCAACCTCAGCGAAAGCCTGATCTATTACATCAACGCCCTTCACAGCAACGGCGCGGTGCTGACGCGGTTGCGCAATCACGCGGAAAAACAGCATTTCGGCAGCGAAGCCATCGGCCTGATCGACGACCTGATCATCGAAAACAACCAGTGCTACAAGCAGGCGGAAATCTATTCGACGGTGTTCTCCGGGCTGATCGACGCCCGGGGCAACCTGATGAACAACAGCATGAACAACCTGCTGCGCAAACTGACACTGATCAACGTGGTGTTCCTGCCGCTCAACCTGATTGCGAGCATCGGCGGCATGTCGGAGTTCAGCATGATGACCGCCGGGACGCCGTGGTGGGTGTCGTATCCGTTGTTTCTGGCGGCGATGCTGCTGGGGGCGGGCGGGATGCTGTTCGGGCTCAGGCGTCTGGCGAAATGACCGGTGCCGAACGCTCGCGATCCTGCAGGCCCCGGACCACCAGGTACAACAACGGCCCGACCGAAACAAATACCGCCGTCAGCAACAGATACGGCACCACCGACCAGCCCGACTGCCCACGCTTGCGCGCATCCTTGTACATCCAGATGCCGGCCAGGGTCGCCAGCAGGTAGAGGTCGATCACCACTTGCGCCGTGTCGGGCCGCGACATCAGGCTGATGCCGAAGTCGATCAGCGACTGTTCGGCCTGAAGCATCACGGAAACGGTATAGCCGCCAAAGGCGATCAAAGCGGTGAGGGGCAGGGCGATGGACATCAGGTATTCCTTCCTTGGTCAGATGAGTCGGAATTTCAAGTTGCGCAGCTATCAGCTATCAGCCGTTGGCAGTTGCCAACGGCGTTGAAGCGTTCAGGGCAGCAGTGGGCGAAGAAAACTGCGCTCGTAGCTGATGATGAACTTCTTTTCGACCAGATCGGCCACCAGTGCCGTGCTTTCCGGGTCGGTCAGAGCGATGTGGCGATAACTTTCGTAATCTGCCAGCGACGGGAAACTGAACAGGCAATACGCGATATTGCTCGCGCCTTCCGAGGGCAGGAAGTAACCATGATGCGTTCCTCCCAGCCGTTCGACGATGCCGAGCCAGGTCTTGGCGTAGGCCTCGAATGCGTCCAACTGATAGGGGTCAATGACGTATCTGACGTGGCAGGTAATCAAGGCTGCGGCTCCTTTGCAGATTATTCGGGTATTGCCACGCCAATCTTGTCCGAGGCCGACCAGATGCGGAAGCGCACTTCGACGTCCTGCGGTGCGTAAATCACGATCGGCAGCTTGCTGTTGTAGCGCACGGTGAAACCGTCACCGATCACCGGTACGAACGCGCGTTTTTTCGGGGTGCCGGGTGGGCAGGCCATCAGCGTGCTCATCGGGCCGCTGACCTTTTCCAGGCGGTAGAACGGATAACCCCAGCCTTCGAGGTTTTTCTCTTCGAGGGTGCCGCCCAGGCGCTGGCGGTTGCAGTCGACTTCGAGGGTCTTGCCAGCGAGGATTTCTACTTTGAAGTTTTCTTCCTGGGCTTGTTGCGGCAGGTGGATGACCTGACGCGTGAAGCCCGCTTCGGCCTTCGGATAAGGCGCGGTGTCTTCAAGTTTGGCTGCGTGGGTGAGGGTGGACAGGCTGGCGAGCATCAGGCCGGCCGTCGCGCGGACCGTGAAATTTCCCATTGAAGCCTCCTGGCGGGTGTACGTTGGTTGACGGGCATTCTCACTGTCACGGCCAATGAATGCAAATCGCCGATCGCTTGCAAATTGCAGTGCCTGCACGAGCGAATCTTGCATTTTGCAACTGGCCAGTGGCCTGCCTTTTTTCCAAGCCTTTGATTTGCAAGGAGGTGAATGCAAACTGATGAAAGGCACGTTTTATGCGTTGATTTGGTGCGGCGCACCGAGTCTGGGCGCCTACACTCCAATGGGCATTTCGCAGTACAGCCGCTTGTCACAACCCAGGGATTCAGCGGGGATACACCCGTGGGAAGCCGTGGCAACGGTCAACGTGAATACTTGATTGGCAGTCTCACAGTAAGGAGAGGTTTCGCCATGTTTCTGTCTGCCTTGGAACTCCGCAACATCATAGAAAGCAGCTTTCTACCGAAACGCTGCCAATGCACGCTGTCCCCGGATCTGTCGATGACCGTCAAGGTGTATGGCGATCACCAGACCGATCAGGTTGAGCTGCAGGTGAGTGGCATCGATGCCAGTCATTTGAACAGCTGTCGCGAAATCAACGGCCTGATCGCCGGGTTGCGCTCGGATCTTGCGCAACAAACGGCAACCCATCATTCAGTGCCGCGATCCCGAGTCGTCTAACCGACTGTTTCACCCAGTTCGACCGTCACGCGCCGGGCCTGCAAGAAGCCAAGGCCCAGCGCGAACTCGACCAGCACCGCGAGCAAAATCCCGGGGCCGGCGTGGCCGTTGAGCCATTCAGCAAACCCCAGCACCGCCAAGCCAAAACAGCCGACGATAAAGCCGTTGCTCAGCGCATTGCGCGCGATCGACACCGGCGCGTTGCGCACCAGATAAAACATCACCCCCAAGGCTGCAAACAGCACCGCACTGCGCCGTGCGACGAATCCGGCTGCTTCCGAATACTCGATGCTCCAGATCGCCAGTAACACTTGTGGCGCCAGGCCCATGCAAGGGAAAGCAGAAAACACAGAGAGAAGGTGAGGGTCGATAGCGTGCGAAACGACAACTGCATGGCGAATCCTTGCGGCAGTGAGGAGGGCCCCGAGCATACTCTTCGAGACCCGTGCTCGCCTACCGCAAAGCCGCAAATCAGAGCTTTCTGTCAGTTCTGGAAGCTGCATGCGTCAGATAATTTCCGGTAACTGATTTCTTCCGGTTTGCCGGTGTTGTCGAGATACTTCATGTCGGCGGTGATGACCTTGCACTCCTGCGTCTGCGGCTCGGTCAGGGAAACCACTTTGGCGACATGCAGCGGCATGCCGTATTCATAGGGAACAGCCTTGGAGGTGTCATTGGCCTGGGCCAGCCCGGCAAACGCGGTGCAGGCGAGGGCGGTGGTGAGCAGGAACGGACGAATGTTCATGATGGACTCCGGTGCGACGGAAATGGAGTTCGGCGGATTGCCAGCCAAACCTGCCGCACTGGGCGTCAGCCAAGGGCTGAGGGCGTGCGGTTCAGTAGAGTTTTTGACCGCGGCGTTAAGCGATGGTTAACCGGGCTGAACGCCGGCTGTCTGGGCGGGGATTGTTTCGCGGGGGAGTCTCGGCGGATTCCTACAAGGGTGGATGCCTTGTCTGCTTTCGGGGGCTGGAGCGGGGCGGTTATGGTTTGGCGTCGCTGCAAAATCAGCGACTTAGGTTTGGTCACCTAACGTAATCACCTGTGCATGTGTGCCATTATTCGCCCCGACGAACATTCGTGTCCGTGGAGTGCATTGCTGTGGCGGCTGTGTGCAGGGTCGCCTTCGGGCGAGCCGAGTCAGGTGGTTCTCGGTTGACCAAGCCTGTACACAGTCCGCCTCCCCATCGTTTGGTCACGGTGCTGGCGGTTACTTTCAAGCTGCCTTGAGTAATTCCAATGCCAATCCTGAAATTAAGCTCCGCCCGCTATCTCCCGCTCAACAGCGGCGTCACCGACAGCGCACCGCTGGTCATCGACACCCAAGCCAATCCGAAAGACCTCTTCGAAGCCGCCGTGCAACGCATCCGCGCCGCAGCCGACCTGCTCGAAACCCTGCACTGCCTGTGCTTCAAACACGCCGACGTCCAGGACATCCCCCACATCACCCATGCGCTGTACCTGCTGACGCAGGATGGCAGTGATTTGCTTCAGGTTGCGCAGCAGAAAATGTTGAACTGGCAGGCGCCGGTTTGATTTTTAGAGCGACGGCCTAGCATTCACGGGCAGAAAACTTGAATTATCTGCCCGTGCCTATGCCGGTTCAAAGTAGCTAGCAGAGTAATTTGGACTCTCACGGGGAGTGACCTTCTGGTCGACAGAACGCGAAGCCCAACGCAGAGTCATTATTTGAGATCGATGACTTTGAAACCTTTTTTATCGGGTACCGTATTCACTCCCTTGGGTTCTTCCGGCTGGCCTTTTGGGGTGATGTAGTCGTAAACGACAAATTTTTCGGGGATTTCATAGCCATCGTTGGGAATGACCAGGCGCATCTCCCGAGCATTCAGGTACAAAGAAACCGGCAGGGCCTTTTCGGCAAAATCGATGCGTTCCAGCGTTCCGCTGTCTGGATTCTTGCGTAAAACGGCGCCCTTCAAATAGGGAGAGCCATAGTTCATGGCGTAGATCAAAACGGAGCCCGTGCATTTTGCCAATGCAATTTCACCGACGAAGTCCGAGTCGGGCATGTCAGTGAAGGCAGTTTCTGTCTGGTTATTGAGTTTTACGAAGAGTCGCTGCCCGTCCTCACTTGAAGTGGACAGCAGTGAGGCAGTGGTTCCATCTGAAAGCGGGCAATCCAGTAGCGTTTTCTTCGTTTCGGCGAAAGCAGGAAGGCACACTAGAGCGAGGACAAAAGCGAATCCGGCTTTTATCATTTCAATGTATTCCTCAGAACATCCATCGAGTTGGGATTGGCGTCCAGTTTTTTGGCACAGTCACTGATTTTGCGGTAGTAAACGCCATTCGATTTCCCTCGATACTTCTTGTAAGCCTCCTCAGTGGAACTTGAGATGTCGAGCCAATATTGCATGTACTCCGTGCCGATCTTGATGTTCTCGGCCTCGTCCCAAATAGAAGGCGATGCGTAAAAAGCAGCCCCTGCACTGAAGGCCTCGTCTGTCTGGGCTTGGTTGGGCATCCGACCGAGCTCTTTTTTCTTTCGGTATTTATAGACCTGCTTGACCGCAGGCTCCTGCATTTGCATGAGGCCTCTGGCTGAGTGCTTACCACGACCGGCTTCGGGGTCGAAATGCGATTCCATGTATATCTGGCAGATCACCGTGTTGGTGTCGATCTTGGATTGATTATTGGCTTCCACCAGTTTCCGGATTTCTTTCAGGCGTCGGCTGTCATCCACAGCAACCTTCGCTGACGCCGTATCAGCTTTTGGCGTGAGTGGTTTCTGAGCGGTAGTCAGTGGCTTGTTCTTGGCCATTTCAATCGTCCCATCCAGGGTTAATAGGCGGAATATCGTCATAGACTTCAATGACGGCCGTTTCCGCTTCCGTGCTAGAGATTTTTGCTGTTCTTCCCTCATCGTTCGTTCGACCGACAATGCTTTTGCCGGAGGAGGTCTTAATCACGTAGGGGAAGTTCTTCAGTGGTAACCCTGTCTCTTGGCTGGTTACAAGGAAGTCCAGGTCGTGTTCGGTTTTCTCTGGAACGATTTTTCGCTCTAAAAGCTGCCCAACACTTCCGATGGCGGCAGCAATGGGAATGACGGGGGCCAAGATATTGATCCCAGTACCTACCCCTGGAGCACCGCCGGTGTTGGCCTTCACCTCGGCACCGCTGATGGTCACACCACCGGCATCAACCTTGACGAAACTGCCGCCAGCCTTGGCCGTGAGTTCCATGCCACCCTCGATCACGACCTTGTCGCCGGCGTGGTAGTGAATCTCCGTGCCCGCTTCCACGAACTGACCGGTGCCGACCTTCACATGCTGTGTCACGCCCACGGTCAGGTGGTCGTTGGCGCGCATTTCGCTCTTGCGGTCCAGGTGAGTGATGCGGTGTTCCTCGACCTTGAATTCACTTAAAACATTGGCCTCGACGGTGTCATGCCGTTCGTTGCCGACGCGGATCTTCTGGTCGTGCTCGATGTTTTCGTCCCAGTCGCGCTGGGCGTGGATGTAGATCTGTTCCACGCCTTTCTTGTCTTCGATGCGGAACTCGTTGTAGCCCTTGCCGCCCGGTGAACTCAGGGTCTTGAAGGTGCTGCGGGTCTTGTTCGCCGGCAAGTCGTAGGGGACGACGTTTTCCTTGTGGTACAGGCAGCCGGTCACCAATGGCTGGTCGGGGTCGCCTTCGAGGAAGGTCACCAGCACTTCCATGCCGATCCGTGGAATGGCGATGCCACCGTAGGCTGCGCCGGCCCAGCCGCTGGCGACGCGCAGCCAGCAGGTGGTCTTGTCGTCGGCCTGGCCTTCTCGGTCCCAGTGGAATTGCACTTTCACGCGGCCGTACTGGTCGCAGTGGATTTCTTCGCCGGCGGGGCCGGTGACGATCGCGGTCTGGCTGCCGAGGACTTTCGGTTTCGGGTGTTCGAGGGCAGGGCGGTAGTGTGCGTCCCACGGGGTGGCCACGAAGCTGTTGCGGTAGCCCTGGTGGAAATCGCTCTTGTTGTCGGTGACATCGCTGGTGACGTTTTCGCCCAGCACTTGCGGCTGTTTGCCTTCGTGGAAGATTTCCAGCAGCAGCCACATATCGTTCCATTCGGCGCGCGGGTGTTCGGCCAGGGTCATGAAATGGCCGGTCGTCAGGGTCGGTTCGTCACCCTTGCCTTCGGCGAGTTTGTAGTCGCTGCGATGGCGCTCCAGCGCACGGGTCGAGAGGAACTTGCCGCGCTCGCGCGTGGTGAAGCGGCCGGGGTAGTCGTAGTCTTCCAGGTCCGGCATGAACGCGGATTTGGCCGCGCCTTCAGGCAGAATCTTCGGTTTCTCGAAATCATAATCGCGGCGGCTGACGCGGCTGGTGCGGGTTTCCAGGCGCAGGTTGAAACGCTTGATCACCGGTTTGTCGGCGGTCATGCCCGAGTCTTGCTGGTAGTTGACCGGTTTCAGTTTGCGGAAAACGGTCTGGTCGTCGCCGAACACCAGTTTGTGGCCGCTGCTGCTGTGCTGGAAGTGGAAGTGGATGCCTTCCTCCTCGCACAAGCGCTGGATGAAATGCAGGTCGGATTCGTCGTACTGCACGCAGTAGTCGCGTTCCGGGTACTCGGCGCTGAGCTGGAAGCTGTAGGCGTCGGCCAGAATGCCGCGATCTTCCAGGACCTGGGCGATGATCTTCGGCACCGTCAGTTGCTGGAAGATCTGCTGGTCATGGTTGTGCCGCAGGTAGGCCAGTTGCGGCACCAGGCTGAGGCTGTAACGGGTCAGGGTCTTGCCGGAATCGCCTTGCTCGATGCGATACACCAGACCGTGAATCTTGCCCTCACCAGTGGCGCCGAACGTCAGGCAGCCAGGCTTGTGCAGGAGTTCTTCAAGTTTGAGATCGGGGCGGGCGCTGACCAGTTCGATGTCGAAACGGAACGGCTCGTTGAGGGCTTCGCGACCGGTGAAGCTGAGGACTTGCAGGTCGGCGGAAGCGCCTTCGAGCGTGAGGGTAATGTGGGTAGCGTTGGCGTCCAGCATGCCTTGATTTCCGTCCTTTGGATTAGCGTGGGCGGATGGTGCAGGATTAAATCGCCTCGTTCAAGGCGCAAATGCCGTAGAGGCAGTGGTCAGAACCCATAGGGAAAACCCTTAGGCCCACGGTTTGGCCCAGTAAAACAGGCACTTGCGGACGAACCAATCTGTCGCGAACGCCGAATACCGCGCCCGGGAACAACCAGTCAGTTTCAGACTAAAGTCGCCTGTAGCACGTCAAAGCCATCTGCCATCATTGCCGTTCACCCCCGCGTGTTCACTGCCTCCCGGTTCTTTATCGATCCGGGACGGGAGCTATTTCTGGTTGTTTGCGCCTCTGTGCAATCGTTGTTTTGTTGGAGTTTTCAATGCGTCCCCCATTTCCCCTCATCACCCCGCGCCAGTCGCTTGGCTTCGGAGCCTTTGTGCTGTGCGCCGGTTTTACCGCACAGGTCCAGGCCAGCGGTTTTTTCGAAGACACCACGGCGAAGATCGAATCGCGCACGGTGTACTTCAACCGCGATTTCCGTGACGGGCACACCTCCAGTGATCAGGGCGCGTCCAAGCGCGAAGAGTCGGCGCAGGGCTTTATTCTCAATCTGCAATCGGGCTACACCGAAGGCACCGTGGGTTTCGGGATCGATGCGCTGGGCATGGCGGGTTTCCAGCTCGATTCCAGCCCGGATCGCAGCAACAGCGGCCTGCTGCCGTCCAGCGGCGACAACCCGCGCGGCTCGAAAGGTCAGTACGCGAAGATGGGGCTGACCGCCAAGGTGAAAGTTTCGGACACCGTGCTGAAGTACGGCGCGCTGCTGCCGGATCTGCCATTGCTCAAGTACAACGACGGCCGTCTGCTGCCAACCATGTTCAACGGTGCGATGCTGACCTCCAAAGAGGTGAAGGACCTGACCTTCATGGCCGCGCGTCTGGACAACTACACCGCCCGGGACTCGACCGATTCGCAAGACATACGCGTGCACTGCAAGAACAAGCGTTATGCGTGCAACACCACCGCCGATCATTTCGACATGTACGGCTTCGACTACAAGATCAACGATCGCCTGACCGCGCAGTATCACTACGCCGAACTGGAAGACATCTATCGCCAGCACTTCGTGGGTCTGTTGGCCAATCAGCCGCTGGGTGACGGTGTGTTGAAAGCCGATCTGCGTTTGCTGAAAAGCGCCGACAGCGGCGATGCGAAAGCGGGCTCAATCGACAACCGCGCGTTGAGCGGCATGCTGTCCTACGGCATCAGCGGCCACACCTTCAGCGCCGGTTGGCAACGCATGAACGGTGACAACTCGATGCCGTATCTGGATGGCAGCAACCCGTATCTGGTGAACTACGTGCAGGTCAACGACTTCGCCGCTGCCCAGGAGCGTTCCTGGCAGCTGCGTTATGACTATGACTTCAAGGCGATCGGCATCAACGGCCTGAGCTTCCTGACCCGTTATGTGAATGGCGATCACATCAAGGTGCCGGGCAGCGATCAGGAAGGCAAAGAGTGGGAACGTGACAGCGAGTTGAAGTACGTGATCCAGACCGGGACCTTCAAGGATGTCAGCCTGCGGTTGCGTAATGCGACTTACCGCACCAACTACGAGAAGTTTGCTCGGGATGTGGATGAGACCCGTTTGATTGTGAGTTACAACTTTTCGGTGTTGTAACCCATAGGCCGGCGGTGTCTGAACTGACGCCTTCGCGGGCAAGCCCGCTCCCACAGGATCTACGTCGTTCTCTAAAGTTGTGGTTACCGTAGATCCCTGTGGGAGCTGGCTTGCCAGCGAAGGCGTCCTAAAGAGCACCGAGAGTCAGAGCCAATGCCAGAACCGGCTCCAGAACCCGCGATTCAGATCATCCTTGCACGCCGCGTATTGCTGACCGTACATGTCCGAGCGGTTCTGCACCTTGCGCGCCACCGGCGGCAGCCACGCCTTGCTGGCGTAGGTCTTCTGGCGGAAACCGCCCCAGCCTTCGTGGTAATTGAGGTATTGGTTGTAGGCGTCGTACTTGTACACGCCGTTGATCGAAGTGGTCTTGTCCATGTACCAGCCGACGAAGTCGATGGCGTCGTCGAAGTCCTCGCGGTCGGCGCCATATCGGCCGGTGCTTTTCTGGTAGTCGGACCAGACTTCATCCTTGGCCTGCGCATAACCCGAGGCCGTCGAAACCCGGCCCCACGGGATTACCCACAACAGGTATTTGCGCGGCGTCTTGGCGTCGTAGCGGTAGCCGGACTCCTGATACATGATCGCGAACGGCACCTGGATCGGTACGCCCCAGCGCTTTTGCGTGACTTGCGCCGCGTCGTACCAATCACTTTTTTCGCGGAAAATCTCGCAGAGGTTTTCCGGCGAACGCGGCGGCGATGTTCCGCAACCGGTCAACAGTGCCGCCAATACCAACAGTCCAACCGTGCGCCGCGAATTCAAAAGCCGTCATCCCGTCGTGCAAAAAAGGGCGCCAGTCTACGCGGTCAGGTCAACTGGTGGCGATAAGGCAAATCCGGACCTGTTTTACTGCATGTAAGGGCGGCGGCCTGTACGGCAAACCTGAGCATGCCGACGATCTGCTCGCGGCTGAGGTGCTGAACGCCTTCCACCGAATCCAGCTCATGCTCGGTCAGCCAGGAGATCAGCGCGGCCTGGAAGGTATCGCCGGCGCCGACGGTATCGGCAATCTTCACCGAGGTTGCCGGCACCGACCATGAACCGTGAGCGCGACTGAACACGGTCGCGCCTTCACCGCCACGGGTCAGGAACACGACCTGGCAGCGATGCTGCAACCAGCCTTCGATGACGCGCGCCGGATCTTGTTCGGGGTACAGCAGGCTCAAGTCTTCGTCGCTGACTTTGATCAAGTCCGCCAACGGCACCAGCGTAGCGATTCGTTCGCGCCACAGGTCGATGTTCGGCTCGGGGTTGAGGCGCACGTTCGGGTCGAGGCTGATCAGGCGTTTGCCGCTTTCACGCTGCACCAGCGCAAGCAAGGTATCGGCAATCGGCTGCACCACCAGCGAGAAGGAACCGAAGTGCAAACCACGCACTTCAGGGCCCAACGTTGGCAGGTGCGCCAGGCTCAACTGGCGGTCGGCGCAACCCTCGCCACGGAAGCTGTAATGCGGCGAGCCATTGGCGCCCACCGCGACCATCGCCAGGGTGGTCGGCGCGGCGAAATCCACCAGGTAATCCGGGCGTACGCCTTCATCCTGCAGCACTTGCTGCAAGCGACGGCCGAGGTAGTCGGTGGACAACCCGCCAAACAGCGCCGAATCCACGCCCAGTCGGCGCAAACCCACCGCCACGTTGAACGGTGAACCACCGGCAATCGCCTTGAAATTGACTTTCGATGCCTGTCCGCCGGCATCGTCTTCGCTGAAGAAATCGAACAGCGCTTCGCCACACACCAGGTACATAGTTGTTTGCTCTTTATAAGGTTGCGACATGCAGTCGATAGCGTTCATAGGCCTGCTGGAACGCCGCGACATTCGCGGCAACCGGCAGGGTTTCACTGTTCAGGTCGAGCTTCACGCAGCGTTCGCACAGATCGGCCAGGGTGTCTTCGTGGCCGTTCGACCACGACTTGCACCACGCCGCCTGAATCGCCGCGCCCAGGGCTGCGGCTTCGCTTTGCTCGGTGCAGATCACCGGGGTGTTCATGATGTCGGCGACGATCTGCCGCCACACCGCACTTTTCGAACCGCCGCCGATCAGGCAAATGCTGCGGCTTTGTAAACCATTCTGGCGCAACAGATCCAGTCCATAACGCAGGCCAAAGGTGGTGCCTTCGACGGCGGCGCGGCACAGATTGGCCTGGGTCAGATTATCGATGGTCAGGCCATGCAGGCTGCCGGTGGCGTGGGGCAGGGGCGGCACGCGTTCGCCGTTGAGGAATGGCAGCATGCTTACGCCCTCGGCGCCGATCGGGGCCTGGGTCACCAAGGCATTGAACGCGTCGAGATCGAGGTTGAACAGTTCGCGGATCGCGCCGGTGGCGTTGGTCAGGTTCATGGTGCAGATCAACGGCAGCCAGCCGCCGCTCGAGGAACAGAAGGTCGCGACCGAGGCGTCCGGGCTGACTTTCGGTGCCTCAGCGTAGGCGTACACCGTGCCGGAAGAACCGAGGCTCATGGTGATCGCCCCCGGCTGAATATTGCCGGTGCCGATGGCGCCCATCATGTTGTCGCCGCCACCGCTGGATACCAGTGCGTTGGGGTTGATCCCCAGCTGTTCGGCAACCGCCGGCAGGATCGTGCCGACCGCTTGATGGGCGTCGATCAGCTCTGGCAGCGCGGATTGCAGACGACCGCTGGCATCGATGTCGCGCAGCAGCTGCAAATCCCATTGGCGGGTGCGTACGTTGAAATAGCCGGTGCCGGATGCATCGCCGTATTCGCTGCACGCACGGCCGGTGAGCCAGAAATTCAGGTAGTCGTGGGGCAGCAGGATCCGTGCGATGCGGGCGAACACGTCTGGATGCTGTTCCTTGGTCCACAGCAGTTTAGAGACGGTGTAGCCCGGCGCGATGACCACGCCGAGGCGTTCCAGCGAGCCTTGTTCGCCGCCCAGGTGAGCGAGTAGACGGTCGTTTTCAGCCGTGGTTTCGGTGTCGCACCAGAGCTTGGCCGGGCGCAGGACCTGGCCTTGATCGTCGAGCAGCACCAGGCCGTGTTGCTGGCCGGAAACGCCAATGCCCTGGATCGACTGGCCGTCGACATTTGCCGCCAATAAAGCGCGGCGGGTAGCGAGGGCGAAGGCTTCCAGCCATTGCGCGGTGTCTTGCTCGCGACGGCCGTTGGCGCCGCTGATCATCGTGTGGGCGGCGGCGCCCTGGCCGAGAACTTGACCGCTGACAGCGTCGAGGATGATGGCTTTGGTGCCTTGGGTGCCGCAGTCGATGCCGAGGAATAGTTGTTGGTTGTTCATGAGTGAACCTGTTGATTCGCGGTGAAGATCAAGGGCCACCCCTCACCCCAGCCCTCTCCCCAGAGGGGAGAGGGGGGAAAGGGAGCAGATTTGTATCGGTTTCAAAACCTGAGTTCGACTCAAAACGTTCAGGTCGATGTACCTCAACAGTGCGCCTCGGTCGGCTCCCTCTCCCTCTGGGAGAGGGCTGGGGTGAGGGGCTTTTCAGGCCAGAATACGCTCGAGAGTCCGAGTGACGCCTTCTTCACGCAAGCTATTCAGGCACCACTCGAACGCCGCAACAAACTCAGGCGAACGCGGTATCGCCACCCCGAAAATCTCCTCAACCCCCAACAACCGCTCAGTAATCAGCGCATCCTCCGCCACCAACGCCTGACAAAACGCCGCCCGAGGATCCGGAATCGAATAAGTGTCACCATTCTCATCCACGCCCTTCAGGTAAAGCGCCCAGGCCGCCACCACCAGCGCCGCGCGCTTGGTCTCCTGCCTATCGGCAATCAACCGATTGATCGTGGGAATAGTGAACTTGGGAAACTTCGACGACCCATCCGAGCAAACACGCTCAAGCTGATCGGCAATCGCCTGATTGGAAAACCGCGCCACCAGCGTGTTCTTGTACTCGGTCAGGTCGATCCCCGGCACCGGCGCCAGTTGTGGGGTTACGTCCAGGTCCATGTAGGCGCGCATGTAGCGCACGAACAGCGGGTCGTTCATGGTCTCGTGAACGAAGCGGTAACCCTTCAAAAAGCCCAGATAAGTCAGGGCCAGGTGACTGCCGTTGAGCAGTTTGATCTTCATCTCTTCGTAGGGCGAAACATCATCGGTGAACTGCACGCCGACCTTTTCCCAAGCCGGGCGGCCGTTGACGAACTTGTCTTCCAGCACCCATTGCACGAACGGTTCGCAGACCACCGGCCAGGCGTCGTCGACGGCGTGTTTGTCCGCCAGTTGCAGGCGATGCGCGGTGCTGGTCATCGGCGTGATGCGGTCGACCATGGCGTTGGGGAAACTGACGTTGGTGTCGATCCACTCGCGCAGGTCCGGATCCAGCAAAGCGGTAAAGGCCAGTAGTGCCTTGCGGGTGACGGCGCCGTTGTGTGGAAGGTTGTCGCACGACATAACCGTGAACGCCGGAGTGCCCGCCGCACGCCGCTTGGCCAACGCCGCACAGAGGAAACCGAACACGGTTTTCGGCTGTTGCGGGTTCGTCAGATCGTGCTGAATCTGCGGCAGGTGCGCCATGAACTCGCCGTTGCTGTCGTCGATGCAGTAACCGCCCTCAGTGATGGTCAGCGAGACAATGCGGATCTGCGGATCCGCGAGCTTGTCGATCAGCACCTGGGCGCTGTCCTCGGCCAGCAGCATGTCGCGGATCGCGCCGATGACGCGGACTTCGGTGTCGTCGCTGTCGCCCAGTTCGAACAGGGTGAACAGGTAATCCTGCTCCTTGAGATCGTCGCGGGCGCGGCGGTCTTCGGCGCGCAGGCCGACGCCGCAGATGGCCCAGTCCAGCGCTTCGCCGGCGTTCATCAGCGCATCGGTGTAATACGCCTGATGCGCGCGATGGAAACCACCGACGCCAATGTGTGCAATGCCCTGGCGGGTGTCGCTGAGGCTGTAGGCCGGAAGCTTCACTTCGGCGGCCAGGCGGTTGAGGTTTTGTTTGTTCAGTTTCATCGGGTCAGTCTCGAAATCAGGCGGCCGCGCGCAGCGGGCGGGTCAGCGCCACGCCGTCGGCATCGAATAGATGACAGTGGGAGGCGTCCAGGTGCAGGTTCAGTTGTTCGCCGTAACGGCTCGCCAGATCACCGCGCACGCGCATGGTCAGGGCTTCGCCGGCGTTGGTCTTGACGTGGCAGAAGGTGTCGCTGCCCAGCCGCTCGCTGACGTCGGCGGTGACTTGCAGGGTGCAGTCGCCCGCTTGCGCCAGTTCCAGATGTTCCGGGCGAATGCCCAGGGTCACGGCGCTGCCGACGCTCAGGTTCGACGCGTTGAACGGCAGGGTGATGCGGGTACCGGCCTCCAGCGAGACTTCGCAGCTCGCGCCATCGATCCGCACGATCTGGCCTTTGAGGAAGCCCATTTTCGGCGTGCCGAGGAAACCGGCGACGAACAGGTTGGCGGGATTGTGATACAGCTCCAGCGGCGAGCCGACCTGCTCGATCTTGCCACCATTGAGCACCACGACCTTGTCGGCCATGGTCATGGCTTCGACCTGATCGTGGGTCACGTAGATCATCGTCGCTTTCAAATCTTTGTGCAGGCGCAGCAGCTCCAGGCGCATCTGTACCCGCAGGGCGGCGTCGAGGTTGGACAGCGGCTCGTCGAACAGGAAGATTTTCGGGTTGCGCACGATTGCCCGGCCGATGGCAACGCGCTGACGCTGGCCGCCGGACAGTTGTTTCGGCTTGCGTTCGAGCATCGGGCCCAGTTCCAGAATGCGCGCCGCTTCGCCGACTTTCTTCTCGACTTCAGCCTTCGGTACGCCGGCCAGATCGAGGGCGAACGACATGTTTTTCTTCACGGTCATGTGCGGGTACAGCGCGTAGGTCTGGAACACCATCGCCAGATCACGCTTGGCCGGGCTGACTTCGGTGATGTCTCGTCCGTCCAGTTCGATGGTGCCGCCGCTGACTTCTTCAAGACCGGCGATCAGTCGCAGCAGGGTGGATTTGCCGCAGCCCGACGGGCCGACGAACACCACGAATTCCTTGTCGTTCACCTCAAGGTCGATGCCCTTGATGATGGAAAAACCTTCGAAGCCTTTTTGCAGATTCTTGATTTTCAGGTTGGCCATGATGGCGCTCCTTTTGCGAATTCTTATTTGACGGCGCCGAACGACAGGCCGCGAACCAGTTGTTTCTGGCTGATCCAGCCGAAGATCAGGATCGGTGCGCAGGCCAAGGTTGAGACGGCCGACAACTTGGCCCAGAACAATCCTTCAGGGCTTGAGTAGGAGGCGATCAGCGCGGTCAGCGGTGCGGCTTTGGACGAGGTCAGGTTCAGCGACCAGAACGCCTCGTTCCAGCACAGGATCAGCGACAGCAGCACGGTTGAGGCGAGGCCGCCCTTGGCGATCGGCAGCAGCACGCGGAGCATTTCCTGGGCGAGGGTGGCGCCATCGAGGCGGGCGGCTTCGAGGATGTCCTTGGGGATGTCCTTGAAGTAGGTGTAAACCATCCAGACCACGATCGGCAGGTTGATCAGCGTGTAGATCACGATCAGCGCAATGCGCGTGTCGAGCAGGCCGAAACTCTTGGCCAGCAGGTAGATCGGCATCAGCACGCCCACCGGCGGCAGCATCTTGGTGGAAAGCATCCACAGCAGCGTGCCTTTGGTGCGCTGGGTTTCGTAGAACGCCATCGAGTAGGCCGCCGGCACCGCAATCAGCAGGCACAGAGCCGTGGCGCTGAAGGAAATCACCACCGAGTTCCAGGCGAAACTGAAGTAATCACTGCGCTCGTTGATGTGCAGGTAGTTCTCCAGCGTCGGCGTGAAGATGAACTGCGGCGGCGTGGCGAAGGCGTCGATTTCGGTCTTGAAACTGGTCAGCACCATCCAGAAGATCGGGAAGAAGATGATGATCGCGATGGCCCAGGCCAGCGTGCCGAGCAGCAGGCTTTGCAGCCGGCGGGATTGTTGAAGAGTCATGGCAGGCCTCAGGCTTTGTCAGTCAGGTTTTTGCCGATCATCCGCACCAGAATGATCGCGGCAATGTTGGCGATGACCACGGCGATCAGGCCGCCGGCCGAGGCCATTCCGACGTCGAACTGCACCAGCGCCTGGTTGTAGATCAGGTAGGCGAGGTTGGTCGACGCGTAGCCGGGGCCGCCGTTGGTGGTGGTGAAGATTTCGGCGAACACCGACAGCAGGAATATGGTTTCAATCATCACGACTACGGCAATCGGGCGTGCCAGGTGCGGCAAAGTCAGGTGCCAGAAAATCGCGATCGGGCCGGCGCCGTCGAGGCGGGCGGCTTCTTTCTGTTCCTGGTCGAGGGACTGCATGGCGGTCATCAGGATCAGGATCGCGAAGGGCAGCCATTGCCACGAGACAATGATGATGATCGACAGCAGCGGGTAGTGAGCGAGCCAGTCCACCGGTTGCGCGCCGAACAGTTTCCAGAGGTAGGCGAGGATCCCGGACACCGGGTGGAAGATCAGGTTCTTCCAGATCAGCGCACCGACCGTGGGCATGATGAAGAATGGCGAAATCAGCATCACCCGCACGATGCCGCGACCGAAGAACTCGCTGGCTTCCAGCAGCGCACTGATCAATACGCCGAACACCACGCTGATCAGCAGCACGCTGCCCACCAGCAGCAAAGTGTTGGTGGCGCCGGGCATGAAGCCGGAGTCGGTCAGGAAGTAGGTGAAGTTTTCCAGCCCGACGAATTCGTTGGTGCCCGGGTCGAGCAGGTTGTAGCGGATCATCGAGAAATAGACGGTCATGCCCAGCGGCACGATCATCCAAAGCAGCAACAGGGCCACCGAAGGGCTGACCAGAAACCAGCCGGGATTGGCCACGCGGTTTTTGCGCCGGGGCTGCGACAGGTCGATGTGGGCTTTGGCAGTTGAAGTATTCATGGTGATCACAACCGAGTCATACAGACCTATGGAGATCCCGTGCGGGAGCGAGCAATCTCGCTCCCGCAGGAGGCAGGAGAGGCTTTCGCAGGATTACTTCGGATAACCCGCGCGCTTCATCTCGCGTTCGGTGGTTTGCTGGGCAGCGGTCAACGCCTGGTCGACCGTGGTCTGGCCGATCAGCGCGGCGGAGAACAGCTTGCCGACCTGAGTGCCGATCCCCTGAAACTCGGGAATGGTCACCAGTTGAATGCCGATGTAAGGCACGGGTTTGAGGGTCGGTTTGCTCGGGTCGGCCGCTTTCAGCGATTCCAGCGTGACCTTGGCAAACGGCGCGGCGCTCATGTACGCGTCGCTGTAGGTCGAGGCGCGGGTGCCCGGCGGAACGTTGGCGATGCCGTCGGTCTTGGCGACCAGTTCGCCGTATTCCTTTGAGGTGGCCCAGGCGCTGAATTGCTTGGCGGCGTCCTTGGCCTTGGAACTGGTCGGAATCGCCAGCGCCCACGAGTACAGCCACGCCGAGCCTTTGTCGGTGGCCTGATGCGGCGCGTAGGTGAAGCCGACATGATCGGCGACCTTGCTTTGAGTCTTGTCGGTGACGAACGAGCCGGCGACGCTGGCGTCGACCCACATTGCGCATTTGCCGCTGTTGAACAGGGCGAGGTTTTCGTTGAAACCGTTGCTGGAGGCACCCGGCGGGCCGGATTTCTTCATGGTGTCGACGTAGAAGTTCAGCGCGTTTTTCCATTCCGGACCGCTGAATTCGGGTTTCCACTGCTCATCGAACCAGCGCGCGCCGTAAGCGTTGGCCACGGTGGTGATCAGCGCCATGTTCTCGCCCCAGCCGGCCTTGCCGCGCAGGCAGATGCCGTACTGCTCCTTGTCCTTGTGGGTGAGCTTTTCGGCGAAGCCGGCGATCTGCTCCCAGGTCGGACGCTCCGGCATGGTCAGGCCGGCGTCCTTGAACAGGTCGGTGCGGTAGTAGGTGATCGAGCTTTCAGCGTAAAACGGCAGGGCGTACAGCGAACCCTTGACTGACAGGCCTTCGCGTACGGACGGGAACACGTCATCGAGGGCGTAGCTGGCCGGCAGATCCTTCATCGGCTCCAGCCAACCCTTGGCACCCCAGAGTGCGGCTTCGTACATGCCGATGGTCAACACGTCGAACTGACCGCCCTGGGTGGCGATGTCGGTGGTCAGGCGCTGACGCAGGACGTTTTCTTCCAGCACCACCCAATTGAGCTTGATGTCCGGATGCTCGGTCTCGAAGGTTTTCGAGAGCTTTTGCATACGGATCATGTCGCTGTTGTTGACGGTGGCGATGGTCAGGGTCTGGGCGCCAAGGCTGACGCTGCTGAGGGTCATGCAGGTGAGGGCCAGCAGAGCTTTTGCAGTGGGTTGCATCGTGCACTCCTTTTCTGCACCCGGCGGGGGCAGAAGGACAGTTATTGTTTTTGTGTTCTTCCGGCAGGGGAAGAATGTGCACTGATTACAGCCTTCTGACGCAGGGCTGACAAATCATCCCTAGCACTTGAATCGATACTTTTTTGCACTCGGGATTGGCGCGATAAACGCAGGGAAGGGCGTTTCAGCAGGGCGGCAGGCATGAATCCGTACAGGTTTTGCCCGGTCAGCCGTGGTTTTGCTCGGTCAGGCGCTGCACCACCAGCCGCCGGTAATGCGACGGCGTCATGCCTTTGAGCTGCTGAAAGCGCCGGTTGAAATTGGAAATATTGTTGAAGCCCGACTCGAAGCACACCTCGGTCACCGGTTTGTCGCCGTCCGCCAGCAGTTCGCAGGATTTGCTGATGCGCAGGCGATTGACGAATTCGATGAAGTTGCGCCCGGTGGCCTGCTTGAACACGCGGCTGAAATAAGTCGGCTTCATGCCCAGGTGCTCGGCGACCTCCTCCAGCGGCAGTTCGCGAGCGTAGTGGGCGAAGATGTAATCCACCGCGCGGTTGGTGCGGTCGATGTTGTGCTCGTCGGCCAGTTGCGGGGTGGTCGCGCCGGACAGCAGCTGGTAGTCGTCGCAGGCCGCCAACAACTCCATCAGGATGAAAAAGTGCCCGAGACGGGTGATGCCGTTTGAATCGGCGATACGTTGCATCAGGGTCATGGCCTGACGGATTGTCTGCGGGGAGCGGAATTCGATGCCGTACTGCGCACGCTCAAGCAGTGGCGCCAGGGTCTTGAGTTCGGCGAACACCTGATGACCGCTTTCGAACAACTCATCGGTGAAGTTGACCAGCATGTCGCGTTTCTCGACCACCTCGTCTTCGGCCACCTGGCTGATCCAGTTGTGCGGCAGATTGGGCCCGGTCAGGAACAGCGTCTGCGGGTAGAAGTTGCCGATGTAATCGCCGATGAACACCTTGCCCGAACTGGCGACGATCAGGTGCAGCTCGTATTCCTTGTGAAAGTGCCAGCGCACCAGCGGGCAGGGGAAACCATGCTGGCGATAGATGATGGACAACCCGTTGTGGTCATCCATCAGTTCATAGGAAGGGTCGGTGACGCGGGCTGTTCGGGTCATGGTCGGACGCTTTTTTTGTTATCGCCCGGCGATCATGCCTCTTTGCGCGGCCGTTACGCCAGTAGGCGATCAGCAGGGCGCAGGTGCGCCTTCGTCTGATTCACTGCCCGGCAGAACGACACGATGCTGGTCTCTTCGATGAAGTCGACGTTGATCACGTTGCACTTCATTGCCCAGTCACTGTTGTTCGGGTCGAACCACTCGTTCAACTCCTTATGAATATCGACCGGCCCGCCCAGCGCCGTGTAACTGGTGGCGGACAACGACCAGGGTTTCCAGGAGCCCGGTGGGGACTTCAGGACATTGCCGATGAATTGCTTCAGTTCCGCCGTTCCGGTCAGGTCGTTACCCGACCATTGATGGTTGATGTAATCGATGAACACGCTGCGATCCAGTTGCCAGTGCGAACGGGCGGCAACGAATATACGTTGCTCATTGTTGATTTGTTTAAGCTGGCCGAGGCTGGCACTCAGATTTCGACTCGGAATCAAACGGTGGCCGAGAAAGTGAATCATCATGTTATTGAAATAGACATAATCGAAGTCGTTGCCATCCAGACTATGGAAGTCAAGAACAATGAACTCATCCGGGTTTTGTTTCAGGAAACTTTCCAGGTCGGTGATCAGGTTACCCAGGGTTCGGGAGTTGCGGTGCCCGCCATGGTGAGCACGAAACTTGCCGACGCCTTCTGCCTTGGAGTCGTAGATCAGGCGAATGTCCAGCACCCTTGCGCCATGGTGTAGCTGAGCGTGGAACGAATCATGCTGGCAGGCGAGCCAGTGGCGGGGTGGGCCGAAAACTGGATAGTCGGCGCGCCAGTCGCTGCCGGCGTTGTGGGTTCCTGGCAGCGCCAGCTCAGAAATGGAAAGAGAATCGATGGAAGGTGTCGCCGCCATCCAGTCATGGGTGGCGAAGTTGTTGTTGTCGATCATGTATGCATCCTGCACTAGTTGATTGATTGCACCACTTTCAAATGATGAGAGTGGTGAAGGCAGGATGTTTATAGTGTTTAATTTGTTTATTTGCCAACGATGGATTGATGCAATTTATTGGCTCTTGTGTTTATACATTTCGAGAGCGAATTACTTGTTCAGGTTTTTTGCTTCAATCCACTGCGCCATGTATTGCGTACTTTTGTGTGAATGATGTCGCAGCATGCTGCCGGTGAAATTGTTCTTTCTTAGTTGGGCAAGATTTTTACGGCAGTCCAACAGTTTGTTGATTAATGCCGGACCATGTATCGCTTGCTGATACACGTCCTCGAGTAGCGTTTGCCCATGGGACCGGGCCGCTTGCCAGGCAATGTCATCGCTATAAAGCTTCACTGCGGCATTGGCCAGATCCTGCGCGGTGCGGCAGATCGCCCCCGGCCATGGCTGATCGGTATGCATGCCTTCAGCCCCGATCGGCGTGGTGACACTCGGTGTGCCGCAGAGCATGGCATCAATCAATTTGCCCTTGATTCCGGCGCCAAAACGCAAGGGCGCCAGGCAGATGCGCGCATCGGACATGACCTGCAACGCATCCTCGGCCCAGTTCATGATGTGAAAACCCTGCGCGGCATTGTGCAGTGCTGCTGCCTTGGGCGGCGTGTAGGCGCCGTACAGATGCAATTGGGCTTTTGGCAGTTGCTCGCGGATCAGCGGCCAGACGGTGGATTTCATCCACAACACGGCGTCCCAGTTCGGCGCGTGACGGAAGTTGCCGATACTGAGGAAATGCGCGCGCTCCTCAAAGGGTTTCGCTGGCTTACTCGGTGGCTCGACCATCAAGGGACACCAGTGCAACAGCTCGGGCGGCAGCTTGAACTGCTGCACCAGCAACTCGATTTCCACCTGCGAGATCATCAGGTTCAGGTCGCAGCGATACAGGGCGGCGATCTCGCGTTTGGCCAGATCGGTGTCCGCCATCAGCTCGAACTCTTCAGCCAGCGCCGGGGCAAATAGCTCAGCGAAGTCGTTGGCGTCATCGCTGAGCTTCAGCCGGTTCTTCAACCGCTGATGCCGTGCATGCCGCAAGCTTTGCAGGTCCGAGGTTTCCAGTACCCGCAGGGCATCGGGGCAATGTTTCTCCACGCGCCAGCCGAATTGCTCTTCGATCATGAACTGGTCGAACAACACGATATCCGGCATCAGTTCGCTGATGAATGTGTCGAAACTGCTGTTGTTCAGTTCGATCGGGACTTCGCGGATGCCCAGCGCGGTCAGGTCGGCGCGGTGTTCGCCAGTGCCGGCCGGGCTGGCAAAAGTGATTTGCCAGCCCTGTTGCAGGAACGTCTCGAGAATCTGCATCACATGCCCGCTCGCAGCGGAGGAGCGGGGTTCCGGCCAGACGTAACCAATGACGAGGACTTTGGTTGCGGGCTGACTCATGAGAAACGGTTCCTGAAACGAAGAGACGGAAAAAAGGCGCGCGGATTAGACCATAATCCACGTGTCGGGTGATCCGTGTTTATTGGGTGTGCATCGGGCAAGACCGAGCAAGAAGACCACCGGCAGGGCGCGTGACAGCGTCATTCAGGTATTGAAGTCTCGCGTTCAGGATTGCCCGAGTACGGATTTGACCTTGTCACGCAGTTGATCAATGGAAAAAGGCTTGCCGATTACGTGCATGTCCTTCGGTACTTCAATCGTTTCTGCATAACCGCTGGCAAACAGAATCGGCAGGGCGGGGCGAATGTTGCGGGCTTCGGTGGCCAGTTGACGGCCATCCATGATCGGCAGGCCGACGTCGGTCATCATCAGGTCGATGTGCTGGTTCACGTCCTTGAGGATTTCCAGCGCCTGTTCGCTGCCGTCCGCTTCCAGGACCTTGAACTCCAATTCCTCCAGCACGTCGACGATCAGCATGCGCACGATGGCATCGTCTTCTACTACAAGGATGGTGGACACAGGGCTGGACATAATGGCGGCTCTCAAGAATGGGGGACGGGGCACCGGTCGATCAAAAATGCCGGGCTCTTGCATGAGTAAGTGGCGCATAGCCACAAGTTCCCGAATGGATACAAAAAAGAATAGGCGCAAACGGGGGGGGGCAAGGATAACCGTTGGCCTTGGATTAGGCGCAGGCAATTGTGGGAAAACAGTACTAAAGCTGTGAGAAAAATGGATCCATGGTGCCGTTTTGGGGCAAACTCCCTGGTTTTCACCAGTTCGACAAGGCTGCCACATGTCCTCTCCGTCTTCGGTTGATGAGCAACGGTTTCGCAAACTCTTGAGCCGCAACGTCAGTTTGCCGTTGGGCGTCGGCGTGATCAGTGCGGTGTTTTTCATCTCATTGATCACCTATTTGTTGTCCGTGATTCAGTGGGTGGAACACACCGACCGGGTGATCAATAACGCCAACGAAGCGGTGAAACTCACCGTGGATCTGGAAACCGGCATGCGCGGGTATCTGCTCAGCGGCGACGAGCACTTCCTCGACCCGTACGAGACGGCCAAGCCCCGCATCGCCGTGGCACTGAATACCTTGCTTGAACTGACTGCCGACAATCCGGCTCAAACCGACCGCCTGCGTCGTCTTCAGGCGCTGCAAACCGAGTGGGCGACGTATGCGCAGTCGATGATCGATCTGCAACGCGCGAGCGGTGATTACAAGTCCGCGGTCAAAGCGGGGAAGGGCAAGCGCCTGACCGACGAAATACGTAAACAGTTCGAAGATGTAATTGAAACCGAGCAGTTGCTGCGAGCTTCACGCAACGAAGACGTGCGCCGCACCACGATCTGGAGCATTAGCCTTTATCTGCTGTTCGTGGCCGGCATCAGCGGTCTGCTGGCCTATGTCGGTCGGCGCGATCTGGTCAACCTGTCGCAAAGCTATGGCGCGACCCTGGCGGCGCAAGAGGCCAGTGCAAAACGTCTGGAACAGCAAGCCTGGTTGCGCAACGGCCAGACCCAGCTCGCCGAGCAAGTGCTGGGGCAACTGACGGTCAATCTGCTGGGGCGCAATATTCTGCAATTCTGCGCCCAGTACCTCGGCACCGCCGTGGCCGCGTTGTATGTGCGCGAGGAACATGGCGGCCTCAAACGCGTGGCGACTTACGGATTCTCCCGCGAACAGGAACAACAGAATCAAGTGATCTACAGCGATGAAGGCCTTGTCGGGCAGGTCGCCCAGCAGGCTCGGCTGATTCGTCTCGATTCGGTGCCTTCCGACTACTTCAAGGTCAGTTCCGGCTTGGGTGAAGGCCTGCCGCACAGTGTGCTGGTGGTGCCTACCAGTGATGACGAACGAGTCAACGGTGTGATCGAGCTCGGTTTCCTGCGTCCGCTCACCGATCGCGACGTGGCGCTGCTGGAACTGATCGCCGGCAACATTGGTACGTCCATCGAAGCGGCGCGCTATCGCCAGCGTCTGCAGGAAGTGCTGGCCGAAACCCAGCAACTCAATGAAGAGTTGCAGGTGCAGCAGGAAGAGTTGAAAACCGCCAATGAAGAGTTGGAGGAGCAGTCGCGCATTCTCAAGGAATCCCAGGCCCATCTGGAAACCCAGCAAGTCGAGCTGGAACAGACCAACGAGCAACTGGCCGAACAGGCCCAGACCCTGGCCGAGCAGCGCGACGCCATGGATCAGAAGAACACCGAGCTCAATCAGGCCCAGGCACAACTCGAAGAACGCGCCGAAGAGCTGCAGCGTTCGAGCAAGTACAAATCCGAATTCCTCGCCAACATGTCCCACGAGCTGCGCACGCCGCTCAACAGTTCGCTGATCCTGGCCAAGCTGCTGGCAGAAAACCCGCAGGACAACCTCAGTGCCGAGCAGGTCAAATTTGCCGAATCGATCTATTCCGCCGGCAACGATCTGCTCAACCTGATCAACGACATTCTCGATATTTCCAAGGTGGAAGCCGGCAAACTCGAAGTGATGCCGGAAAACACCAGTGTCGCGCGCCTGGCCGATGGCCTGCGCAGCGTGTTCGAACCGTTGGCGGCGGACAAGAAACTGACGTTCACCGTCGAATTGCAGCCCGATGCGCCCATCACTCTGTTCACCGACCGCCAGCGTCTGGAACAGATAATCAAGAACCTGTTGTCCAACGCCGTAAAATTCACCGAGCAGGGCACGGTCAGCCTGACCATCGCCGGCCAGCCGGACGATCGCATCGCTTTCATTGTGCGCGACTCGGGGATCGGGATTGCGCAAGATCAGCAGGAAAGCATTTTCGAAGCCTTCCGCCAGGCCGACGGCACCACCAACCGCAAATACGGTGGCACTGGCCTGGGCCTGTCGATTTCCCGGGATCTGGCGACCTTGCTGGGTGGCTCGATCAGCGTCAGCAGCGCGCCGGGGCAGGGCAGCACCTTTACGCTGGTATTGCCGCAGCAATACAACGAACCAGGTGATACGCCGGTTGCACCGCTGACCTTCAGCCCGCCGGCCTCTGCGCCGGTCATCGCGCCTGTCGCAGCGGTTTCGCCTTTGGCGCCCGTAGACATCCCGCGCTTCAACGACGACCGCAACAAGGCACCGTTCACTACCCGCTGCATTCTGGTGGTGGAAGACGAGCCGAATTTCGCTCACATCCTCTACGACCTGGCCCATGAACTGGGCTATCAGTGCCTGGTCGCCCACGGCGCCGATGAAGGTTACGACCTGGCGAAAGAATTCGTGCCGGACGCGATCCTGCTGGACATGCGCCTGCCGGATCATTCGGGCCTGACCGTTCTGCAACGCCTGAAAGAACACGCCGAAACCCGCCACATCCCGGTGCACGTGATTTCCGTGGAAGACCGCGTCGAAGCGGCGATGCACATGGGCGCCATCGGTTATGCGGTCAAGCCGACTACCCGCGAAGAGCTCAAGGACGTGTTCGCCCGTCTCGAGGCCAAGCTGACCCAAAAGGTCAAACGCGTGCTGCTGGTGGAGGACGACGATCTGCAACGCGAAAGCATCGCCCGTCTGATCGGTGATGACGACATCGAAATCACTGCTGTCGGCCTGGCGCAAGACGCACTGGAACTGCTGCGCACGACGATCTTCGATTGCATGGTCATCGACCTGAAGCTGCCGGACATGCTCGGCAACGACCTGCTCAAGCGCATGTCGACCGAGGATATCTGCTCGTTCCCGCCGGTCATTGTCTACACAGGACGCAACCTGACCCGCGACGAAGAAGCCGAACTGCGCAAGTATTCGCGCTCGATCATCATCAAAGGCGCCCGCTCGCCGGAACGCCTGCTGGACGAGGTCACACTCTTTCTGCACAAAGTCGAATCGCAGTTGTCCCATGAACGGCAGAAGATGCTCAAGACCGCCCGCAGCCGCGACAAGGTCTTCGAGGGTCGCAAAGTGCTGCTGGTGGACGACGATGTGCGCAACATCTTCGCCCTGACCAGTGCGCTGGAAACCAAGGGTGCAGTCGTGGTGATCGGCCGTAACGGCCGTGAAGCGATTGAAAAACTGAATGAAGTCGAGGACATCGACCTGGTGCTGATGGATGTGATGATGCCGGAAATGGATGGTTTCGAAGCCACCATGGAAATCCGCAAGGATCCGCGCTGGCGCAAGCTGCCGATCATCGCGGTGACGGCCAAGGCCATGAAGGACGATCAGGAGCGCTGCCTGCAGGCGGGCGCCAATGATTACCTGGCCAAGCCCATTGACCTGGATCGCCTGTTCTCGCTGATTCGCGTGTGGTTGCCGAAGATGGAACGCATTTAGTGGAACGTAGTAATCCCGTTGAACGAAACAGTGAAATCGAACTGCGGCTGTTGATTGAGGCGATTTATCTCAAGTACAGCTATGACTTTCGCGATTACTCCGGCGCCTCGATCAAGCGCCGGGTGCAACACGCGCTGAGCCAGTTCGAGTGCGCGACCATCTCGGCCTTGCAGGAGAAAGTCCTGCACGACCCGACGGCGTTCATGCAGTTGCTGCAATTGCTGACGATCCCGGTCAGCGAGATGTTCCGCGATCCGTCGCACTTCCTGGCGATCCGTCAGGAAGTAGTGCCGCTGCTCAAGACCTATCCGTCGATCAAGATCTGGATCGCCGGCTGCAGCACCGGCGAGGAGGTCTACTCGATGGCGATCCTGCTGCGCGAAGAAGGCCTGCTCGACCGCACGATCATCTACGCCACCGACATCAACCCGCGCTCGCTGGACAAGGCCAAGCAGGGGATCTTTTCGATGGAAAACGTGCGCGCTTACACCGCCAACTATCAGCAGGCCGGCGGTCAGCGCTCGTTCGCCGACTACTACACTGCAGCCTATGGCTACGCGATTTTCGACAAGAGCCTGTGCGAGAACGTGACCTTCGCCGATCACAGCCTGGCGACCGATAGTGTATTCTCCGAAACTCAATTAATTTCGTGTCGTAACGTGTTGATTTACTTCAATAAAAAACTTCAGGATCGAGCGTTCGGGTTGTTCCATGAATCATTGTGCCACCGTGGATTCCTGGTCTTGGGCAGCAAGGAAACTTTGGATTTTTCCGGCTACTCCAACCAGTTCGAACCGCTGGTGAAACAAGAACGGATCTACCGTAAATCATGAACAGTGCAGCGGATTTGCCTCGTGTCGGGGCGATTGTGGTCGGAGCTTCCGCCGGTGGCGTTGAGGCTTTGCTGACCTTGCTTGGTTCACTGCGTGCCGGGTTCGGTCTGCCGATCATCATCGTCCTGCATTTGCCGGAAGAGCGCCGCAGCCAGCTCGCCGAGGTGTTTGCCCGGCGAGTGGCGCTGCCGGTCGCAGAGGCCATCGACAAGCAGGACATCACCCCCGGCACCGTGTATTTCGCGACGCCGGGTTATCACTTGTCGGTAGAACAGGATTTCAGCCTGTCGCTGAGCCTTGAAGACCGCCTGCATCATTCGCGGCCTTCGATCGACTTTCTGTTCGAATCCGCCGCCGATGCCTATGGGCCGGCGCTGGCCGCCGTGTTGCTGACCGGCGCCAACCACGATGGCGCACGGGGCCTGGCGCAAGTCAAACGCCTGGGCGGCCTGACCATCGTGCAGGACCCCGACGAGGCGCAGGTCGCCACCATGCCTCGCGCGGCACTGAAAACGCATCAACCGGATTACATCCTTCCCATAAACGGCATCGGCCGTCTGCTTGTCGAGCTGGAACGAATCGCATGCTGAGTAATATCCAGGCAAAACTGCTGATCGTCGACGATCTGCCCGAGAACCTGCTGGCCCTCGAAGCGCTGATCAAACGTGAGGATCGCACCGTCTACAAAGCATTGTCGGCGGACGAAGCACTGTCGCTGCTGCTGCAACACGAATTCGCCATGGCCATCCTCGACGTGCAGATGCCCGGCATGAACGGCTTCGAGCTGGCCGAGCTGATGCGTGGTACCGAGAAAACCAAAAACATCCCGATCATCTTCGTCAGCGCCGCCGGCCGTGAACTCAATTACGCGTTCAAAGGCTATGAAAGCGGTGCTGTGGACTTCCTGCACAAGCCGCTGGATATCCATGCGGTGAAGAGCAAGGTCAACGTCTTCGTCGACCTGTACCGCCAGAGCAAGGCGATGAAGCAACAGGTCGAAGCCCTGGAGCAGAGTCGTCGCGAACAGGAAGCGCTGCTGCAGCAACTGCAAAGCACCCAGGGCGAACTGGAGCAGGCGGTGCGCATGCGTGACGATTTCATGTCGATCGTCGCCCACGAAGTGCGCACGCCGCTCAACGGCCTGATCCTCGAGACCCAACTGCGCAAGATGCACCTGGCCCGGGACAACGCCGCCGCGTTCACCCTCGACAAGATGCACGCCATGGTCGACCGCGACGAGCGCCAGATCAAAAGCCTGATCCGGCTGATCGAGGACATGCTCGACGTGTCGCGGATCCGCACCGGCAAGCTGTCGATCCGACCGAGTCGCTTCGATCTCGCGCAACTGGTGGGCACTCTGCTGGAGAATTTCGCCCAGCAGATCGAAGCTGCCGAGACCGAAGTCAGCTTCACCGCGACCGAGCCGGTGGAAGGGCAGTGGGATGAATTCCGTATCGAGCAGGTGGTGTCGAACCTGCTGACCAACGCGTTGCGTTATGGCGGCAAAAGTCCGATCCAGGTTCGGGTTTATCGCGAAGGCAATGAGGCTCGGGTCGAAGTTCAGGATCAGGGCATCGGCATCAGCGAGGAGAACCAGAAACGCATTTTTCAACAGTTCGAACGGGTCTCCGCCAAGACGGTGGTGGCCGGCCTCGGGCTGGGTCTGTTCATTTCCGAGCAGATCGTCGCCGCCCATGGCGGCTCCATCGTCGTCGAAAGCAAGATCAACGAGGGCGCCCTGTTTCGCGTTTGTCTGCCGCTCCAGGAAAACGGCAAAACAAACGCAACCTCTGAGTGACCACACGGTCGTATCAGCAGCTATTGACCGAACAAAGGCTTCCCATGAGCGTAGATGCACAAGATGTAGTACTCGTCGTCGAGGACGAACCGGTGATCCTGATGGTCCTGACCGATTACTTGTCAGGCCAGGGCTATCGCGTATTGCAGGCCGAAAACGGCGAGCAGGCGTTCGAGATTCTGGCGAGCAAGCCGCATCTGGACATGTTGATTACTGATTTCCGCCTGCCTGGCGGGATCTCCGGCGTGCAGATCGCCGAGCCTGCCGTCAAATTGCGCCCGGATCTGAAGGTGATCTTCATCAGCGGCTATCCGCAGGAAATCCGCGAGACCGGCAGCCCGATCACTCGTCGGGCACCGATCCTGGAAAAACCGTTCGATCTGGATGTGTTGCAGGAGAAGATTCAGGAACTGCTGGCCTGAGGCGTCAACCGCCTCAGCTCTTGATCATTTCCCGCACCTTCGCCGTCAACAGATCGAAGGTGAACGGCTTGGTGATCATCTGCATGCCAGAGTCGAGGAAGCCGCCGCGCACCGCCGCGTGCTCGGCATAACCGGTGATGAACAGGACCTTCAAGTCTGGCCGGTATTGCCGGCCGATTTCCGCCAGCTGCCGACCGTTCATGCCCGGCAGGCCGACGTCACTGATCAGCAGATCGATGCGTTGCTCCGAATCCAGAATCGGCATGGCACCGTCAGCGTCGCCGGCCTCGACAAACCTGTAACCCAATTCACTCAATACCGCACTGACCAGCACGCGCACGGCCGGGTCGTCCTCGACAATCAATACGGTTTCGCCTTCCACGGCGTCCGGCGCCTGCTCCATGTCAACCGGTGCGTGAGGCAGTGATTCACCCTGGAAGCGCGGCAGATAGAGTTTGACTGTGGTGCCCTCATCGATTTTGCTGTTGATCGACACATGACCACCGGATTGCTTGCTGAAGCCATAAATCATCGACAGACCCAGCCCCGTGCCCTGGCCGATTGGCTTGGTGGTGAAAAACGGGTCGAACGCGCGATTGATGACACTTTCCGGCATGCCGCAGCCATTGTCAGTCACGCTCAATACGACGTAATCACCGGGCTCAAGATTGCTATAGGTCGCGGTGTAGTCGCGATCCAGCACCTGATTCTTCGTCTCGACCACCAGATTGCCGCCGTCGGGCATTGCGTCGCGCGCGTTGATGACAAGGTTGAGCAGGGCGCTTTCCAATTGATTGGGGTCGGCCTCGGCCACCCACAATTTTTCGTGCAGACGCATGTCCAGCTGAATGCTTTCGTTGAGGCTGCGTTGCAGCAGCTCGCCCATCGACTGCACCAGATCGTTCATATGCACGGCTTTGGAGTCCAGCGACTGGCGACGGGAAAACGCCAGCAGCCGATGGGTCAGGCCGGCGGCGCGGTTGGCCGAAGTCACACCGAGGTCGATCAGGCTGTCGAGATCATCCAGGCGGCCACGGGCCAACCGACGGCGTAGCAATTCAAGACTGCCGATGATGCCGGTCAGCATGTTGTTGAAGTCGTGGGCGATACCGCCGGTGAGCTGGCCGACCGCTTCCATCTTCTGCGACTGTCGAAGGGCTTCCTCGTTGTGCCGCAGCTGTGCGGTGCGCTCTTCGACTTGTTGCTCGAGGGTTTCGAGGGTCGATTGCAGGCGCCGTTCGCTATTGCTCAGATCGATCAGGCGATCGCGGGCTTCGTATTGTCGTCGTCGCCCGCGCAGGGCGGTGGAAATGAGGCTGACCAACGTTGCCGGATGAAAAGGGCGTTCAAGGAACGTCACGTTGCCCAGTAATTTGCTGAGCTGCGACGAGGGCCCTTGTTCGGATCCTCCGTGATGGGTGAGCAAGACAATTGGCAAGTCAGACCACGCCGGTTGTTGCTCCAGGTACAGCAGCAGGCCTTCGAGTTCCGGACCATTCAGGGCCTCGGCCGCGATCAGCAGCAGCCCGGCGCCAGGCTCGAGTTCGGTGCACAGGGTGGCCAGATCGGGCGTGATCAGGCCACCGTATCCGGCCTCGTTGAGGATCATCAGCGCCACTTGGCTGTCGCGACCCTGGGGCGCAAGAATCAACGCCCGTTCCGACAGCGGTACGGTGAGGGTCACAAGTTGTCATCCTTGAGCAGCGGGTTACTCGCGCCGAGGTAGGTGGGGACTCCGCGCAGCACACCCTGGAAGGCTTCCAGCGGTTCACCGATGGTCATGCCTTGCTTGGAAATGCGGTATTCACGAATGGTCGATTCATGGCTGCCGGTACGTTTCTTGATGATCGAAATCGCCCGGCGTACCTTGCCGAGGGCTTCGAAATAACGCAGCAGAATCACTGTGTCGGCGAGGTAGGTAATGTCTACCGGGGCCTGCATGTCGCCGACCAGTCCATGCTGGGCGACGGTCATGAACGTCGCGGCGCCCTTGCGGTTCAGGTACAGCAACAGTTCGTGCATGTGCAATACCAGCGCGTTCTCTTCCGGCATCGCGGCCTGATAGCCGTTGATGCTGTCGATCACAACGGTCTTGATGTCACCTTCATCGACGCAGCGTCGCACCCGGTGGGAAAACTCGCCAGGAGAAAGCTCGGCAGCATCCACCTGTTCGATCAGCAGATTGCCGGTGGCCTGCAGGGCCTTGAGGTCGATGCCAATGTTATTCATGCGCTCGAACAGCAGGCCCAGTTCTTCGTCGAAAATGAACAGCGCGGCCTTTTCACCACGCGCCACGGCGGCTGCCGCGAAAATCATGGTGATCAAGGATTTGCCGGTCCCCGCCGGGCCCAGAATCAGCGTGCTGGAGCCAGTCTCGATACCGCCACCCAGCAGGGCGTCCATTTCCTTGATGCCGCTGGACAGTTGCAACCGCGGGTAATCGCCCCGGTGCTCCGCCGCCACCAGACGCGGGAAGACGTGCACGCCATCGCCCATGATGGTGAAGTCATGGAAGCCTCCGCGGTATTTCTGGCCTCGGTACTTGATCACTCGCACGCGACGGCGTTCGGCGCCATAGTTGGGGGTCAGTTCTTCGAGGCGGATCACGCCGTGCGCGACACTGTGAACGGTTTTGTCGAGGGATTCGGTGGTCAGGTCGTCCAGCAGCAATACCGTGGCGTCGTAGCGCACGAAGTAATGCTTGATCGCCAGGATCTGTCGACGGTAGCGCAGGGAGCTTTGCGCCAGCAGGCGGATTTCCGAGAGACTGTCGAGCACGACCCGCGTGGGTTTGAACCGCTCGACCACTTCGAAAATCTGCTTGGTCGCTTCGCCCAGTTCAAGATCCGAGGAGTACAGAAGGCTCTGATGATGCTCGGCGTTGAGCAGGCTTTCGGGCGGCGTCAGCTCGAAAATTTCGATGTTTTCGTTCAGTTCCCAACCGTGGGACGCCGCGCCCTGGCGCAATTCGCGCTCGGTTTCGGACAGCGTGATGTACAACGAACGTTCGCCGGCACGGGCACCGGCCAGCAAAAAATGCAACGCGACTGTGGTTTTACCGGTTCCAGGCTCGCCCTCCAGCAAGAAAACATGACTGCGGGACAAACCACCAGCCAGGATATCGTCGAGACCCTCGATGCCGGTGGCGGCTTTTGCACTGATCAACGCGTTCGATGTAGACAAAAAATGCCCTCTCATGACTAGGGGAAACGCGGCAGCGGGCGCCGGACGCCGTTTTGGCACTGCCTGTTTACTTGACCTTTTGCCGTGACGACGGTTCCGATTTTCTTGCGGGATGTCGAGAAGGCCGCTAGAGGCCTTGCTGCAAAGAGGGATCGTCCGGGTTCATCTGTTCGAGCTGCGCCAGCAGAATCTGCACGTTCTGCAACTGACCGCTTTCTTTCCAGTAGTTGATCAGCAACACCCGCGCCTTACGATCGGCAGGATGACGCTGGACGATTTCCTGCAACTGCTTTTGCGCCGCTTCCAGTTCTTCGGCGCTGTGCAGGGTCGTGGCGAGGTCGTAGCGATAGTCCTTGTTATCGGGCTCAAGCTCCACGGCTTTGGACAAACCGAGCAGGGCGTACTCGCGTTGATCGTGGTGCAGCAGCCAGAGTCCCAGCGCATGTTGCAGATAAGCCGAGTCAGGCTGGGCCTTCAATTGTCGGGCGAGCAATTGTCGCGCGGCGTCGCTCTGACCCTGACGATCGAGCACTTCGATCTGCATCACCAGCGCCGGCAGGTTGCCGGGGTCGAGACGCAAGGTCTGTTCCAGCGCTTCCTGTGCCTGTTTCAACTCGGCGTTGTGCAGATACAGGCGCGCCAGTTGCACGTAGTTGGCGGCGCTTTCCGGCTGACTCTTGAGCGCCTGCTCCCACACATCGATGCCTTGCTGGAGCGGGGCGAAATACAGGCCCAGTTGATCCGGCGACAAGCCGAGCAGGGCGTTGATTGCCGCAAAACGAACGTTCTGATCTTCATCCTCGAGCAACGGGCCGAGCAGCAGGCTGCGCTGGCCACCGGGCACCAGACCGGTCACGCTCCTGATGGCTGCCATTCGCACGTCGGGAGATTCATGCTGCAGATCGGCATCCGCCAGTTTCAAGGCTTGCGGACTCGGGTAGTTGGGCAGTTCGGCATGCAGCCAGACCCGCCGCTTGGCGGACAAATCCGGACGTCCCAGCTGTTGATACAGAACCCGCGCGGCCCCCGGCTGGCCGGCACGAGCGGCGTCCAGCGCTTCACTGTAACCATGCCTGATCGCTTCTGGCACAACCGGCACTGTGCTGCGAAAAGACAGCCAGCCAACGAGCAGGACCAACACAAGGCCGAGGCTGATGAGCAAATAGCGGCGAGACTGAGGCATGCGAATTTCCGAAACTTTCGTTTTGTAGCGAAGGTCGCAAGCTTCTGTCAGCTCGCGCCGTGAGTCAAACCCTCTGCCCGATATGGCCTACTACAGGCGTTGAATCGACCTACAGCTTGTGTCGACTCTGTTTGCCGTCATGCCCTCCATGCAGTGTCTACGCTTGCAGAAGTTGTTTCGAAGAGGCTACCCATGCAATCCCTGCTTGTTTATTTCAAGGCGGTGATCCACCCCAGCCAGGCCGTGCTGCTGTTTGGTTTACGCACCATTGCCGCCGGATTGCTGACCTTGTACCTGGCGTTCCTGTTCGACCTGGATCAGCCGAAGTGGTCGATCATGGCCGTGGTGATCATCAGCCAGCCACTGGCCGGGATGGCGCTGGCACGCAGCTTCGGGCAAATCATCGGGACAACCCTTGGCGCGGTGGTGGCGGTGGTGCTGATGGCGATCTTTCCCCAGGCGCCGTTGCCGTTCATCACGACCCTGGCGCTGTGGCTGGCCCTGTGCACGGCGGGCGGCACGTTGCTGCGCTACACCAGTTCCCAGGCGTTCGTGTTGAGCGGGTATACCGCCGTGGTGGTGGCGCTGCTGGCGATTCCGGATCAGGACGGCACCTTTCTGCTGGCGGTGACCCGGGTTACCGAAACCTTGCTGGCGGTGGCGTGCGTATGCGTGGTCAGCCTGCTGACGGCGCGGCCCGAGGCGGTATCACGCAACTATTTCGCGAAGGTTGATCAGGTGATCAAGCTCGCCGCCATCCATGCCGCCGCCGTGCTGCGCACCGAAGAAAGCGAAGCGGACTTTCAGCGTCGGCAAATGCAGCTGCTGGGGGAGATCAGCGCCCTCGAAGGCCTGCGCCGGCACTTGTATTTCGATGCTCCACGCCTGCGCAGTGCCAACAATCTGGTGCTGTTGCTGGGCAATCAGCTGATGCTGCTGACCTCGCGCCTCACCGCGTTGCGTCACCAGCGGGAACTGCTCACCGAACGCTGGGAGGGCGATCTGCCGCTGGACATCCAGCAATTGCGTGCCGAGGAGCTGGCACTGCTTGATCAGCTCGCACAGCAAGGACGCTCACTGCCAGCCGAGGTGCGGCACCAGTTCGTCGCGCTGCAACAGCAATTCGAAGCGCTGGCCTACAAGGCCGAACAACTGACGGAAGACATGAGTGCAACCCTGCGCTCGCTGGCCTGGGCATTGCGCTGGGAACAGGCGCGGCTGTTGCAGCAACTGGAGCAGATTCTCGAACTGAGCGATGCGATACAGGAAGGCCGGGAGGCCAGCTGCATGTTCCGTGGCCAGTCCAGCCCCTTGCACCTGGATTTCACGCTCGCGACGATGAACGCCATCCGCGCATTCAGCGCGTTACTGGTGGCCGGACTGATCTGGATCGAAACCGCCTGGGACGGCGCGCGGGGCGGGATGATTCTGGTGGGGATTCTGTGTTCGCTGATGGCGACGTTTCCGCGCCCGTTGGTTGCTGCGCAGAGTTACGCGCGAGGGTTGGGACTGGCCCTGGTGGTTTCGGCGTTTTATCAGTTCATGCTGGTCCCGGCGATCAGTGATTTCGAAATGTTGGCCTTGTTGCTCGCGCCTTTGCTGTATGTGATCGCGGTCGGACTGTCCAGCCCGGCCACCGCCGGTATCGGAATGGGGCTGGGGCTGTCGAGTTTCCTGATGCTCGGTCCGCAGAACGTCGGCACCGGGCAGAACACCGCCATTCAATGGTTCGAATTCGCCGGGGCCTATGTCAGTGCGGCGATGCTGGCTTTGATTGTCTACGCCTGGATCTTCCCTTTTCGCCCGGCCTTTCGAATCAGGCGCTTTTATAACGAGGCGCGGGAGCAGGTCTATCAACTGACAAAAAGCCCGGCTACCGACGAAGAGCAATTCGCCTTCGAAAGTCGAATGGTCGATCGCCTGACTTCAATGCTGGGCGTGTTACCCGCCGCCAACGATCGGGACATGCAGCGCCTGTATGAAATCAGTCTCGCCTGCGTGGCGCTGGGCGTGGCCATGCACCAACTGAGGCAACAGGCACAGAACAACGCCTTGCTCACGGACGCTTTCGGTCGGCAGCTGTCGACGGCGCTGCGTCAGACCGGTCGTTTCGTCGCCGGCCGACCGGATGTGCGCCTGACACCGTTGCTGACTACGCTGCATTCGCTCGGCGATGAGCTGGATGCCTTGCATGTCGCCACCCATGAACACCTATGGTCGGTGTTTCGCATGCGAGTGGCCCTGTTGATCGTGGTGTCGTTTCTGGAGCGGCATGGCGAACATTTGCAGCCCGACCGTTCTGAAGGAGAGTCCGTCCTTGCCCATTGATTTCGAGATCGGCGGCGTTTACTTGCCTCCTATCGCCCAGGCCTTGTTGCTGGCCATACCGGTTTTTCTGCTGCTCGACTGGGGTTTGCGCCGGCTTGGCGTCCTGCGTTTTGTCTGGCATGAGGCGCTGTTCGAGGGCGCCTTGTACGCCTGCGTGTGCGCCACACTGATTTTGCTGATGGGAGCCTGAAACCTTGAAGACGTTGCTCACTCGATTGACGACCTTGGCAGTGGTGCTGCTGGCAATCGTGCTTGGCTGGTTTGCCTGGGAACATTACACCCGAGCTCCGTGGACGCGGGATGCGCGGGTGAGGGCGGATGTGGTGACGCTGTCGGCGGATGTTTCGGGCCGCATCGTCACACTGGCGGTGCAGGACAACCAGCATGTCGACAAGGGCCAGTTGTTGCTGGAGATCGACCCGGCTCGTTACAGCCTCGCGGTCGAGCATGCGAAACGCTCGGTGGAGGTCTCAAAGGCCACGCTCGGGCAGTCGCAAGCGGCGATTGTCGCCAGCGAAGCGTTGCTCAAACAGCGCCAGAGCGAAGAACGCCGGCGACGCACGCTCAAGCAAGGGTTCGCGATTTCCGGGGAGGAGTGGGAGAAGTCCAGTACCGACGTGGCCGTGGCCCAGGCCGATCTGTTGCGCAATCAGGCCAATCTCGGTCTGGCTGAAGCCAACGTGCAACTGGCGATAGCTGCATTGACCCAGGCCGAACTGGATCTGCAACGTACCCGTGTCGAAGCGCCGGTCAGCGGTTACGTCACCAATCTGCTGACCCGTCAAGGGGATTACGCGGTGGCCGGCGGTGCGTTGCTGGCACTGGTCGACAGTGGCTCCTTTTATGTCAGCGGTTATTTCGAAGAAACCAAATTGCCTCGGATCGAGGAGGGTGATCGGGTGCGGATCGAATTGATGAGCGGGGAAAAATTCGGTGGAACCGTGCAAAGCATCGCCTTCGCCATTGCCGACCGGGAAAACGCCCCGGGAAGTCGATTGCTGGCCAACATCAACCCCAGCTACACCTGGGTGAAACTGGCGCAGCGGGTACCGGTGCGGATCGGCATCGACCCTGATT
Source organism: Pseudomonas sp. 9.2(2024) (assembly GCF_039695385.1). Taxonomy (NCBI): domain Bacteria; kingdom Pseudomonadati; phylum Pseudomonadota; class Gammaproteobacteria; order Pseudomonadales; family Pseudomonadaceae; genus Pseudomonas; species Pseudomonas sp. 9.2(2024). The sequence goes on from NZ_CP155585.1 coordinate 3,284,425, forward strand.
ACGCAGGCAAGGATCGATTGAGAGCCGGCACCACGGCGACGGTCACAGTGCTGGAAAACCGAGAAAGACAGGTACAAAAAAGCCCCGCGACCGAATGATACGCGGGGCAAAAAATTTGGTTGGTTGCGGCCAACCAAAGGAGCTCTTTAAAAACCTTTTACTTGCTGGCGACCGCCTCTGGCTGCCAACCGCCACCGAGGGCCTTGTAGATCGCGACTATGCCGCGATACAGATCCACTTCGGCCTGGGCCTGACTGTCCTCGGCGTTCAAACGTTCACGCTGGGCGTCGAGCAACACCAGGAAGTCGGTGGTGCCTTCGCGGTAGCGAATTTCGGCGAGGTCGGCAGCCTTGCGGCTTGATTCGCTCTGGCGGATCAGCGAGATCAGCCGTTGCTGACGTTTGCCGTAATCGCTGAAGGCGTTTTCCGACTCTTCCAGCGCGAGCAATACTTGCTGCTCGTAGGTCGCCAGTGCGCCTTCGGCATCGGCATCGGCGCCGCGCAGACGGGCCCGCACGCTACCGAGGTCGAACGCTGCCCAGGTGATGCTTGGGCCCAGTGCCCAGGCGTTGGCCGCCGAGGAACCGATCTGCGAACCACGCCCGGCCGTCCAGCCGAGGAAACCGCTGAGGCTGACCCGTGGGAACAGGTCGGCCTTGGCCACACCGATACGCGCCGTGGCCGAAGCCAGTTTGCGTTCTGCGCTGAGGATGTCCGGACGACGCTGCAGCAGTTCGCCCGGATCACCGATCGGCAAGGCCTTGGCAATCGCCGGCAGGTCTTTCGGGCTCAGGTCGACGGTCAGTTTGTCCGGACGTTCACCCAGCAGGGTGGCGATGCGGTTTTTCTGCCGGGCCTGTTCTGCCTGCAACTGCGGCACGCTGGCTTCGACCGACGCCAGACGGGCATCGGCCCGTTCAACATCGAGCTGATCGCCAACGCCGGCGTCACGCAGGCTGATGGTGATCTTGCGCGACTCCTGCTGGTTGTTCAGGTTGGCCAGGGCGATCTTTTCCCGAAGCTGGGCACCGCGCAGTTGACCGTAAGCGTCCACCAGTTCGGCAATCATGGTGACTTGCAGTTGGTACAGATCGGCTTCGGCCGCTTGCTGGTCGGCGTCGCTGGCTTCCAGATTGCGCTGGATGCGTCCAAACAGGTCCAGCTCCCACGCCATGTCCAGACCCAGGTCGTAGCGTTCGCTGTTGACCCGTTTGGTGGTCTGGCCCGGAATCTGACCTTTGGCCAGGTCGCTGCTGGCGCGGCTGGTGATGGTCGGCATTGCGTCGTTGCTGACGTCGTCGCGGATTGCCCGGGCGGCTTTCCAGCGGGCGAATGCCACGCGCAGTTCACGGTTGCCTTGCAGCGATTGGGTCACCAACTGGTTGAGAGTCGGATCGTCGAACTGCTGCCACCAGATGCCTTCGAATTTCGAACGGTCGAAGTTCTTCTGGCCGGCGGCGCCATCGGTGGCGGACGTGATGTTCGCCGCCTCCGTCGTCGGGGTCTTGTAGTCAGGGCCGACGGCGCAGGCACTCAGGGCCAGCACCAGCAGGCTCGGCAGGAAGACTTTCAGACTCATGGGTGCGCCTCCAGTGGCTTTTGAAGATTGTTCGCCTTCGCCGCTTTGCGCGCTTCGCTGCGCTCCACGAAGTTGCGGATCAGCACGTAGAACACGGGGGTCAGCAGCAGACCGAAGAAGGTCACACCGAGCATCCCGGAGAACACCGCCACACCCATGGCATGACGCATCTCGGCACCGGCACCGCTGGAGAACACCAGTGGCACCACACCCATGATGAATGCGAACGAGGTCATCAGGATCGGCCGCAGACGCAGACGGCAGGCTTCCAGTACAGCGGCCAGCGGATCGAGGCCTTCTTCCTGCTTATCTTTGGCGAACTCGACGATCAGAATCGCGTTCTTACACGCCAGGCCAACCAGTACGATCAAGCCGATCTGGGTGAAGATGTTGTTGTCGCCACCAGAAATGATCACACCGGTGATGGCCGACAGCAGGGTCATCGGTACGATCAGGATTACCGCCAGTGGCAGGCTCCAGCTTTCGTATTGAGCCGCGAGTACCAGGAACGCCAGCAACACGCAGAGCGGGAACACGAACAGCGCAGTGTTGCCGGACAGAATCTGCTGGTAGGTCAGGTCGGTCCACTCGTAGGTCATGCCGTTCGGAAGTTCATCCTTGAGCAGTTTCTCGATGGCTTTTTCGGCCTGGCCGGAGCTGTAGCCCGGGGCTGCTGCACCGTTGATTTCAGCGGTGATGAAGCCGTTGTAGTGCATCACACGATCCGGGCCCGAGGTGTCGCTGACCTTGATGAAGGTCGCCAGCGGGATCATCTCGCCTTTGTTGTTGCGTACTTTCAGCTGGCCGATCTGATCGGACTCGAGGCGGAACTGCTGCTCGGCCTGAACGTTGACCTGATAGGTACGACCGAAGCGGTTGAAGTCGTTGGCATACAGCGAACCCAGGTAGATCTGCAGGGTGTCGAAGATGTCGCTGACGGCCACGCCGTGGGTCTTGGCTTTTTCCCGGTCGATGGCGGCATCGACCTGCGGCACGTTCACGGTGTAGCTGGTGAACAGGTTGGCCAGTTCCGGAACGTTATGGCTCTTGGCAATAATGTTCATGGTTTCCTTGTACAGCTCTTCGTAGCCCAGGTTGCCCCGGTCTTCGATTTGCAGGCGGAAACCACCGATGGTGCCCAGCCCCTGTACCGGCGGCGGCGGGAAGATCGCCATGTAGGCTTCCTGAATCCCGGCGTACTGGCCGTTCAATGCACCGGCAATCGCACCGGCGGACATGCTCGGGTCTTTACGCTCGTCGAACGGTTTCAGGGTCACGAACACGATGCCGGCGTTCGGGCTGTTGGTGAAGCCGTTGATCGACAGGCCCGGGAACGCTACGGCGCTTTCCACGCCCGGCTGTTTCAGTGCCAGGTCGGACATGCGCTTGATCACATCTTCGGTGCGGTCGAGGCTCGCGGCGTCCGGCAGTTGCGCGAAGGCCACCAGGTATTGCTTGTCCTGGCCGGGTACGAAACCGGTCGGCGTGCTGGAGAAACCGAAGAAGGTCAGCACCATCAGGCCTGCGTACAGGAAGAGGGCGATGCCGCTGCCACGGATGACCCGGCGCACGGTGCCGACGTAGCCATGGCTGGCGCGGTCGAAGAAACGGTTGAACGGACGGAACAGCCAGCCACCGAAGATCTTGTCCAGCACTCGCGAGAAGCGGTCTTTCGGTGCGTCGTGACATTTAAGCAACACAGCGGCCAGCGCTGGCGACAGGGTCAGCGAGTTGAAAGCCGAGATCACGGTCGAAATGGCGATGGTCAGAGCGAACTGCTTGTAGAACTGACCGGTGAGGCCCGAGATGAACGCGGCGGGTACGAACACCGCACACAGCACCAGTGCCGTGGCAATAATCGGGCCGGTTACTTCGCCCATGGCCTTTTTGGTCGCATCGAAGGGGTTGAGCCCCAGTTCAATGTTCCGCTCGACGTTCTCGACCACCACGATGGCGTCGTCCACCACGATACCGATCGCCAGTACCAGGCCGAACAGCGACAGGGCGTTGAGCGAGAAACCGAACAGGTGCATCACCGCAAACGTACCGATCAACGATACCGGCACCGCCACCAAGGGAATGATCGAGGCGCGCCAGGTCTGCAGGAACAGAATCACCACCAGTACCACGAGAATCAGTGCTTCGAAGAGGGTATGAACCACCGCTTCGATGGAGCCGCGCACGAAGATCGTCGGGTCATAGACGATGCTGTAGTCCATGCCTTGCGGGAAGCTTTTCTTCAGTTCTTCCATCTTGCCGCGAACTTCGTTCGAGATTTCGATGGCATTGGAACCAGGACGCTGGAAGATCGGGATCGCTACGGCCGGCTGGTTGTTCAGCAACGAACGGAGGGCGTACTGGCTGGAACCCAGTTCGACGCGGGCGATGTCCTTCAGACGAGTGATTTCACCGTTATCGCCAGCGCGAATGATGATGTTCTCGAACTCTTCCTCGGAGACCAGACGGCCTTGAGTGTTGACCGACAGCTGGAAGCTCTGGGCATTCGGCGCAGGGGGCGCGCCCAATTGGCCGGCGGCCACCTGACGGTTCTGCTCGCGAATCGCGGTCACCACATCAGTTGCGGTCAGATTGCGCGAAGCGGTCTTGTTCGGGTCGAGCCATACACGCAGCGAGTAGTCGCCCATACCGAACAACTGCACGTCACCGACACCGCCGAGGCGAGCGAGCTCATCCTTGATGTTGAGGATCGCGTAGTTGGACAGGTACAGCATGTCGTAGCGTTTGTCCGGCGAGGTCAAGTGCACAACCATGGTCAGGTCGGGCGAAGCCTTGTCGACGGTGATACCGATGCGCGTCACTTCTTCTGGAAGTTTCGGCTCGGTCCGGGTCACGCGGTTCTGCACCTGCACCTGCGCGTTGTCCAGGTCAGTGCCCAGAGCGAAGGTGATGGTCAGGGTGATCTTGCCGTCAGCGGTGGACTGCGAGGACATGTACAGCATGTTCTCGACGCCGGTGATGGCTTGCTCCAGCGGAGCCGCCACGGTTTCACCGATGACTTTTGGGTTGGCGCCCGGGAAGTTGGCACGCACCACCACGGTCGGTGGCACGACTTCCGGGTATTCGCTGATCGGCAACTGGAACAGCGAAATCGCACCGGCGATCAGGATCAGCAGCGACAGCACCGCTGCGAAGATCGGCCGTGAAATGAAGAATTGGGAAAAATTCATCGGAGTTGTCGTCCCTTAACCGCGTGGGGTCGCAGCAGCCAGCTTCACAACCGAACCCGGCGCGCCTTTGGCAGGTGCGACTTTGGGCAGGTTGCTGGCTTCCAGCGCTTGTCGTTGTTGAGCGAGAGCGGCAATGGTTTGCTCGCTGGCCATCGGGATCACTTCAGGCGAAACCGGGGAGCCAGGACGAACCCGTTGCAGACCCTTGACGACGATCGTGTCGTCCTTGTTCAGGCCGCTGCGCACGATACGCAGGCCTTCGATCTTCGGACCGAGTTCGACGGCGCGGTAGGCGGTCTTGTTGTCGCCATCCATCACCAGCACGAACTTCTTGCCGAGGTCGGTACCGACCGCTTCGTCGTTGATCAACATGGCGTTGTAGGTGCCGCTGCCGACCAGTTTCAGGCGTGCATACAGACCCGGGGTGTAGCTGCCGTCGCTGTTGTCGAACACCGCGCGACCACGGATGGTGCCGGTCTTCGGGTTGACCTGGTTGTCGATAAAGTTCATCTGGCCCAGGTGCGGGTTGCCGTCTTCATTGGACAGGCCCATGTACACCGGAGTAGTTGCACCGCGCTGACCTTGACGGGCGAGTTGGGTGTATTTGAGGAACACACGCTCATCGGCGTCGAAGTACGCGTAAACCTTGTCGGTGGACACAACGCTGGTCAGCGGAGTGGTGTCGGCGGTCACCAGGTTACCGGCGGTGATCTCGGCACGGCTGACGCGGCCGCTGATCGGTGCGGTTACACGGGTGAAGCTCAGGTTCAGTTTGGCCAGATCCAGTTGCGCTTGTAGCGCGCCGACAGCAGCACGAGCTTCTTGTGCAGCGCTGGTGCGCGAGTCGGCCAGTTCAGCGGAGATGGCGTTGCTGGCACGCAGGCGTTCGCCACGGCCGGCTTCGTTTTCACTGCGGGTGGCGTTGGCGCGGGCCTGGGCAACCAGAGCTTCGAGGCGGCGGACCTCAGCCTGGAACGGACGCGGGTCGATCTGGAACAGCAGGTCGCCTTTCTTGACCAGCGCACCTTCGGTGAAGGCGACTTCGTCGATCTGGCCGGAGACCCGCGGACGGATTTCAACGGTTTCCGGCGCCTCGAGGCGCCCGGTGAATTCGTCCCACTCGTTGACCGGTTGTTCCAGCACCTTGGCCACGCTGACCTTGGCAGCGGGCATGGTGGCGGCGGTTTCCGGAGTCTTGCCGCACGCGCTCATCACCAGCACGGCCAATAGAGCCAACGGGAAGCGCAAATGTTTGAGTGATTGTTCCATGGATGCATCCGCCAATGTATTGAAGATGGGCGGATGATGCTCGGCGGGTAGATGGCAAACGAATCGAATGACACGAAGGTAACTATCATTCGGAATGATATAAGCCCGAGGAAAGCCCTCTAGCATGCACCTTTCGTTAGGAGGCTATCAATCGATTCGATGACAATTCTGTGTTGCGTGATCGGCAACTGTCGCAGGCGAAATTGCGCGGTGAGGATTATGCGGCGATTAAATATTCCGCTGAAGTTACCGAGCCTCGACATCCTTGCGGAGCATATGGCGCTTGTTTACAAAGACCTCGCCTGGCTGCTGGAGCAATACGCCAACATCAACAGTCCTGTGACCCGGAACAGGCAACCCACAACATTTCGCTCTAACATGACCTGATACTCATGCCTCGATGTTTTGCCATTCCCGGACCCTGTGTTTATGAGAGATCTACCCCCGACCGCAACCTTGCGGGCTTTCGAAGTATCCACCCGGCACCCGACTTTCACCGCCGCCGCGCAGGAATTGCATGTGACCCAGAGCGCGGTCAGCCATCAGCTGCGGCATCTGGAAGAACTTTGGGGCGTGCAGCTGTTTGAACGGGGCAAGTCGTTACGCCTTACGCCTGCGGGCGCTACCCTGGCGCCGATTGTGCGCGAGTTCTTCATGACCCTTACGGCGACGCTGGCCGATTTGCGCGAGCAAAAGGGCAGGGTGCGGCTCAGCGTCAGCACGACGTATTCCTTTGCGTTGAAATGGTTGCTGCCACGCTTGCCGAGCCTGGCCCGCCAGCACCCGGAACTGTTGGTGTCATTGGACACCACGGACAAGGTCATCCACTTCGCCAGCAGCGAAGCCGATGTCGCGATCCGCTTGGGCAAGGGCGACTATCCCGGGCTGTATTCACAGTTTTTGTTCGGTGAGCAGGTTTTCCCGGTGGCCAGTCCCGAACTACTGCAACGCGTCGGAATGCCTGGCAGTCCCGCCGGTTTGTTGCAGTTGCCGCTGCTGGCTCGCGACGGTGCCGAACTGGCGCCGAAATGGGAAGCGTGGTTCCAGTCCGTCGGGCTGGCGTTTTTGCCGCTGCGGGAAAGCGTCAGGTTTGGCGATACCAATATGACGGTCGAGGCGGCTTTGCTCGGCCATGGCATTGCTCTGGTGCGCAGCGGGCATGTCGAGAAGGAAATTGACGATGGCCGTCTGGTGCGGCTGTTCGATGTGCCGTTTCAGTCACCGCTTGCCTACTACTTCGTCTGTCCCAAGGGCGTTGAGGTACAGCCGCACATTGTGAGTTTTCGCGAGTGGTTACTCAGCGAGGCAATTAAAGTGCGGGGCGAGCTCGTTTGAAGTATGAAGAATCGCTCATGGCACAGTGAGGAGTCTTCTCTGTAATCCGGCCGTTCGGGCTGCCTAAAATGGCCAATGCCTACTCATCTCTTCCTCCTTGTCCTGTTCGCCGCGCTGCTGCACGCCAGCTGGAACGCGCTGCTGCGCGGCGGTGCCGATCGGCTCTGGTCGATGACGGTGATGTGCGTTGCCATCGCCTTAGTCTGCGCAGTCGCTGCGATGTTCATGGTGGCGCCTGCACCTCGGAGCTGGGGATATGCACTGCTGTCGGCATTGCTGCACGTTGGCTACAACCTCTTTCTGGTGCGCAGTTACCGGGTCGGCGATCTTGGGCAGATTTATCCGATTTCGCGCGGTTCTTCGCCCGCGTTGATCACGCTGGGCGCCGCATTGTTTGCCGGCGAAACCATCACCCCCGGCGAATTGCTCGGCATTGCGCTGGTGTCAGGCGGAATCATTTCGCTGGCTTTTCGGGGACGCAGGCTGTCGGTGCCCAGCCTGCCTTACGCATTGGGAACCGGCTGCTTTATCGCGGCATATAGCGTGGTCGATGGCATTGGCGCGCGGCTTTCCGGTGCACCGCTGGCCTACACGGTGTGGATGAGCACCTTGTGGGGCGTGCTGATGCCGGTGGTCTACATCGGTTTGCGCGATGCCCGCAGCCTGTTTTCGATCCGGCCCGGAATGTTCGCTGCGGCAATGGGCGGGCTGGTCTCTCTGCTTGCCTATGCAATCGTTATCTACGCGATGAACGAAGCCCCGCTGGGCGCGGTGTCAGCCCTGCGTGAAACCAGCGTGCTGTTTGCGGCGCTGCTTGGCTACCTGTTCCTCGGCGAAACACTTACCGTCCGCCGGATGCTGGCCTGTGTGGTGATCGCCAGCGGCGCGATCATCATCGGCTGATTCGGCTTTATTTGCTCAGGAGTAGTTTTCATGGTCAACGTCTCGCAGGCTCCGCTGATTCTGATCACGGGTGGCAGTCGTGGAGTAGGCGCCGCCACCGCCCGACTCGCTGCTGCCCAAGGCTACGATGTCGCAATCAGTTACGTTGCCAATGAGTCCGCCGCGCTGGCGGTTGCGGCGGATGTCGAAGCGATGGGGCGCAGGGCGTTGGCGATGCGCGCCGACAGTGCCGATCCCGAGCAGGTCGCGAGTCTTTTTACCGCGATCGACCGCACGTTCGGGCGCATCGATGTCCTGGTCAATAACGCTGGGGTGCTGGCGCAACAGTCACGTCTCGAAGACCTGGGTTTCGAACGCATGCAACGCATCTTTGCGGTCAATGCGCTCGGGCCGATACTGTGCGCCCAGCAGGCCGTAAAGCGCATGTCCCTGCGGCACGGCGGTGCGGGCGGCGTGGTGATCAATGTGTCGTCGGCCTCGGCCCGTCTGGGCAGTCCGAATGAATATGTGGACTACGCAGCATCAAAGGGTGCGCTGGAAACGTTCACCATCGGATTCGCCAAAGAGGTCGCCCGGGAAGGAATACGCGTCAACTGTATTCGACCCGGACATATCTATACCGATATGCACGCCAGCGGCGGCGAGCCGGGGCGGGTCGATCGGGTAAAGGACTCTATCCCGATGGGGCGAGGCGGGCAGCCGGAGGAAGTGGCGCGGGCCATTTTATGGCTGGCTGGCGCAGAGGCATCATTTGTTACCGGTACATTCCTCGACGTAACGGGCGGTAAGTGAGACAGGGGCAAGGATCATCGACTCCTTGCGCTCGACTTCAAGTAATCGCGGGCTGCCTCGCCTTGCGACTCAAGCCCGGTGTCCTGCCCGTAATACGTTTGAATGCACGACTGAACGCAGCCTGGGAGGTATAACCCAAACGCTGCGCCACCTCTTCAATCGGCAGCCTTTCGAGCGTCAGCCACTGGCTTGCAAGCCGCATTCGCAGTTCGGTCACGTAGCGCAGTGGAGTCATGCCAATCGTGACCTGAAAGCGCTCCGCGAATACCGAACGTGAGGTATTACAGTGCTCTGCCAACTGCGCAACGGTCCAGTCGCGGCCCGGTTGTTGATGGAGCGCAAGCAGTGCACCGGCCAAGCGTGGATCGCGCAAGGCGGCGATCAGACCCGAAGCATTGCCGCAGGCGCATTCCACCCAGCCGCGAACGACCATGGCGGCCACCACGTCGGCCAACCGCGCGAGGATGCCGGCAAAGCCCACGCGGGCGGCGCTGACCTCGCGCTCCATGGTGGCCAGGATCGGTACCAGCCCGGGATAACGCTGGCCACCGGCATCAATCAGCATCAGGCCCGGCATCAGCCGGCCGAGCCCATGGATACTGCCCAGTTCAAACTCCATGCAACCACTGAACAAGATAGTGCTCGGCGTGGGGCTGGCATCCGCTCCGGTATCCACCGCGCTGACGGTGTCACCCAAGGTTTCGCCGTCTAGACGGTCGATGTCTTGAACAGGCACGTCCGGATGGGAAAACAGTTGATGGGACGCGCCATGGGAGATGAACACGGCGTTGCCGGCAGACAGCGCGTAGGTGTTGCCGTCCTCCATTTGCAGTACCGCATTGCCAACGGCCATGAAGTGGAACCAGGCGTGCCCAGGTTTTTCCGCGAAGCTCAATCCGAACGTTGGACCCGCCTGGATACGCCGGTATTCAACGCCACGCAGGCGCATGCCGCGCAATAGCTCATTGATGAGGTCCGAGGAGAGAGCAAACTGGTCTGCAGACATCGTTCAGGGGTTTTGATCAAAAAGTAGAGACTTTGGATCATAGATCATCCAGTTTTCAGCGCCTAGACTCGGCTCGCAATGAACATTGGGAGATCCGTGCGATGAATAACTGTGTATGTAACGCCGTATCCGACCGCCATTGCGGCGTCGGTGCGGATGTAGAGCCTGCGACGCCCGCGTGGATGGCCGTCTTCTCATTGGCAATGGGTGTGTTCGGATTACTCACCGCTGAGTACCTTCCCGCAAGTTTGTTGACGCTGATGGCTACCGAACTGGGAGTGTCCGAAGCGCTGGCTGGCCAGGCGGTGACGGTAACAGCCGTGGTGGCGCTGTTCGCTGGCTTGTTGGTGCCAGGTCTGACCCGCAGCATCGACCGACGTTGGGTGTTGCTGGGCTTTTCCACGTTGATGGTCGCCTCGAATCTGTTGGTCGCCGTTTCTTCCAGCTTCGTGGTGCTGTTGTTGATGCGCATCTTGCTGGGTATTGCCCTTGGCGGGTTCTGGAGCATGGCGGCAGCGGTAGCGATGCGCCTGGTGCCGAATGCTCTGTTGCCTCGGGCGTTGTCGATCATTTTCAGCGGCATAGCCATTGGGACGGTGGTGGCAGTGCCGCTGGGCAGTTATCTGGGCGGGTTATATGGCTGGCGCAACGCGTTCTTTGCAGCGGCGGCGGTAGGCCTGGTGACCCTGGCTTTCCAGTCGCTCACTCTGCCGCGCCTCGCGCCGCGCCGGCCGGCAAGACTGCGCACCGTTTTCGAGGTGTTGCAGCGTCCGGGCATCGCCATCGGCATGTTCGGCTGTGTACTGGTGCACAGCGGGCACTTTGCGATGTTCACTTATGTTCGGCCATTCCTTGAAGGGACTACCGGCATCGGTCCGCAAGGGTTGTCGCTGATGCTGCTGGGGTTCGGTGCGGCGAACTTCGTCGGCACGCTGTTGGCCGGCAGGCTGCTGGAGCGCCACCCGCTGGCGACGCTGGTGTTGATGCCCGCGCTGGTCGGTGTCGCAGCGCTGGCGTTGGTGCTGTTGCCGGCCTCGGTGCCGGGGCAGGCGGTACTGCTGGCGATCTGGGGCCTGGCCTTTGGTGGAGTGCCGGTGGCGTGGTCGAACTGGGTCGCCAACGCGGTACCTGATCAGGCGGAAAGCGCCGGGGGCATGGTGGTGGCCTCTGTGCAGTCCGCCATTGCAACGGGCGCGGCCGCTGGCGGTGCGATGTTCAACCTCGGAGGAAGTGCAGCCGTGTTCGTAGCGGCTGCCGTGCTGATGCTGCTGGCCGCGTTACTGATTGCGCTGCGTGTCCGCGTGCATTCTGTCCATGGCGTTCGCCAGGCCAAACCCGCGTTGCACCTTTGATCCGGTTTGCCAAACCGCTTCGAACTCGTCCGTAACCAGGAGATGCCCCAAAGGAAGCCTAGAGACTGTCCGGATCCCCAAAAAACATCTGAATCCGCGACCGCAACCACCGCTCACCCGGATCGTTATCCTGCGACCCACGCCACGCCATGTGCAGCTCGAAAGTGCGTGTCGGCAACGGTGGATCTTCCGCGCGAAGACCACCAGCCGCCGTCAGCGCTTCCGCCGTGTAATCGGGGACGGTCGCGACGATGTCGGTGCCCGCCAGCAGCGTACCCAGTCCGTTGAACTGCGGCACCGCCAGTACCACATGCCGTTTACGTTCGAGTTTTTCCAGCTCTTCATCGACGAAACCACTGAGGTCGCCGGCGAACGACACCAGCGCATGCGGTCGGGCGCAGTAATCGTCGAGGCTCAACGGTCCCGGCACAGTATCGGCGCGCAGCAATTTGGGTGCGCTGCGGCGCAGGACCTTGCGTTTGGCGTTGGCCGGCAGGTCGGTGGTGTAGCTGACGCCGATGGAGATTTCGCCGGAGGCGAGCAGGCCGGGCATCAGGATGTAGTTGACGCGGCGCACCACCAGCACGATGCCGGGTGCTTCGGCGCGCAGGCGTTTGAGCAGCATTGGCAGCAACGCAAATTCGACGTCGTCCGACAGACCGATGCGAAATACTGAAGTGCTGGTGGCGGGGTCGAATTCCGCTGCGCGGCTGACGGCTGTCGAAATCGAGTCCAGGGCCGGGGAGAGCAGGGCGAAGATTTCCACCGCGCGGGCGGAAGGCTCCATGCTGCGCCCGGTGCGCACAAACAAAGGGTCGTCGAACAGGCCACGCAGGCGAGAAAGCGCTGCGCTGATCGCCGGCTGGCCGAGAAACAGCTTTTCCGCCGCACGGGTCACGCTGCGCTCATGCATCAGCGTTTCGAACACGATCAACAGGTTGAGGTCGACACGACGCAGGTCATTACGATTCATCTGGAGTCCTGGCAGAGTCATCAAGCTTGACGAGAGCGACCATATGAGAACAATGGCCGGCATGAATCTTACGGGGAAAGGCTGGTAGTCTGCACCGGGTAATTCAGCTTTACTGAGAAGGCGGCAGCAGTTTTTTCATGGATTTTTTCAATGCTGACCATGCTGCGGAATCAATGACAGGCATGTCGACTATTAATAGCCACTGATAGTCTTGGCTGGAAAGCCCAGATAGAGTTCATGGCATTAGAGGTTACTTTGACGAGGTTTGCGATGTCCCGCACGATCCGTTTTCACAAGTTTGGTCCAGCCGAGGTGCTCAAATGCGAAGAGCATGCGGCTGCTCAGCCAGGTCCTGGCGAAGTGCAGGTGCGTGTCGAGGCGATCGGCATCAGCTGGTATGACACGCTCTGGCGCCAGAATCTGGCGTCGTCCCAGGCGCGTCTGCCTTCAGGCCTTGGTCATGAAATGGCCGGCGTGGTCACGGCGATCGGCGACGGCGTCGAAGATCTGGCCGTGGGCGACAAGGTGGCCAGCTTCCCGGCCGAGAGCCCCAACGATTACCCGGTCTACGGCGAACTGATCGTTCTGCCGCGCACCGCGCTGACCCGTTATCCGGACGTGCTCAGCCCGATTGAAGCCAGCGTGCATTACACGCCGCTGTTGATCGCCTATTTCGGGTACGTTGATCTGGCACGGGTCAAACCCGGGCAGTTCGCCCTGGTGACCGACGCCAGCCACTGTGCCGGTCCGTCCTTCGTCCAGTTGGGCAAGGCGCTGGGTGTGCGGGTGATTGCTGCCACCAAAACGGCGGAGGAACGTGAGTATCTGCTGTCGCTCGGTGCCGAGAAAGTGATCGTCACTGAAGAAGAAGACTTGTTGATGCGGATCAACAAGATCACCGACAACCGCGGCGTCGACGTGGTGTTCGACGGTCTCGGCGGGCCTCAGATGTCGCTGCTCGGCGATGTGCTGGCACCCCGTGGCAGTCTGGTGCTGTACGGCCTGCAGGGCGGCAACCAAACGCCGTTCCCGGCCTGCGCAGCATTCCAGAAGAACATTCAGTTCTTCGTGCATTGCATCGGCAACTTCACCGGCAAACCGGAGCTCGGCATCATTCAGGATCACGTCGCCTTGCAGCGTGCCTTGCGTGATATCAACCAGCTCACTGCCGACCGTGTGCTGGTGCCGCTCAAGACTCGTGTGTTTCCGTTCAACGAGTTTGTCGAAGCTCACCGCTACATGGACGAATGCCCATGCCGCGAGCGGGTTGCCCTGCAAATCGAAACTGCCTGACCCTTCCAATCAGAGTCCGTGGTCGCACGGACTCTTGTGCGTTTAATCCTTCAGATATCGAGAAGCCCCTGGGCCATACGCCTGGGGACGTTCAGCAACTGAACTGGTTTTTGCTCTCGATCTGTATCTTCTAATTGCCCTCCAGACCCTGATAATTGAATGACTACTTTCATCTCAAGGAATGAGCTATGTCTGTGCATTCTATTTGTTCTGTGCAGTATCAATCTGCTGTTTATCATCGCATCTCAAACTTTTGTTTAAAGTTTGTAGGCGTGTCATGTAATCCCTTCTTTTTTTCTTGTGCTCATCATGTGCAGGGGCTTGTAAGAAGTTTCCTAGGAAAGCTCGACCTTGCAAGGAGCCCAGCAACGACGGGGCTTTCGGTCACGCCCTTCGTGATTCTAAAATGCCGCGCGCTCAACTGTTTCAAATAACTACAAAAGCTTAAGTGTTAGCATTTCAGCGTCTATTAATTAATGAAGAATGATTGTGCGTCCGCCATTTGCGTCCGTGCGATATAAAACCTTTGATACCGGGTGAAGTACTGATGAGCACGATCCATGATCAGGCAATGAATTATGTCTACCAGCAAGTATTGCAACGACTGCTGAGTTTCTTTTCCCGTGCCGAGCGCACGGCATTGCAGCTGTTGATCCAGCGGCTGGCGGTCGCTGCCGGAGGTATGGATCGCATCGGTGAATTCAAGGTGATGACGATTCAGTCCGGCACACGAGATTGCAGCTACAGCCTGGCCCTGTTGCGTGCTGCCCAGCTGAGCATTGCCGGGCGTGCACCGGCTACGTTCCAGTTACGGGTCGCAACCTTGCGGAGCAATGGCTTACCGGCTTCGGCATTGCACAATCTGCATCGCAGTTTCAGCGCCCTGTTTCTGCATGACGATCCGAGGGTCGAACTGTTGATGGTCGATCATCGCGAGATTCTGCCTTTCAACCATCTGACACCTGTCTGCGATGAAGGTCGTGAAGCCGGCAGAATCGACCTGTTGATGGTCGGGCATCGTCGTGGATGGAATGAGGAGCTGACGTTGTGGGATGACGAGTACTTGACCACCGCCGAGTTCTACGGCCAGGTCGCCCGATGGAACAACGGTGTCGATGCATTGATCAGTAGCGACAGCGCACACCGTCAGGAGCAGTTTCTCGATGGGCTGGACCGCGCAGTGCGCAAGGTCGGCATGGGCGATCTGTCGCGAAAGGGCGGCGGGTTCGATGAACTGTTCAGTCTGCTCGACAACATCGGCGGCGATTGTTATCGCGAACTCTACTCGCAAGACGATCGGGTGCCGTGGCGTCCGCTCGGCGAGTTCGAAGCCTGTCGTCGCACCAGCTATATCGGGATCGACGATATGGTCGTCGGCAAAATGGAGGAGCGCTGGCCCTTGCTCAGCGATTTTCTCGGGTTTCAGGCTGACGAGATGATGCTTGAAGCCCGCCCCGGCGAGTGCGCTGATCCCTTGATCGGCGGCTATTTGAAGGGACTGCAAGCCAGTTACATCGAAGGGAGTACCTACGAGGCCGGCGTATCGGACTATCTGCAGCAATGCCTGGCCACGATGCGCCGCAGGAACACGCCCGAGCAGATTTGCGAACGCTTCGTTGCCACGTTCGACAAAGATCTCGCCGAGCATCGGTCGCTGGCAGCGTCGTCCCTGCAAAAGAATTTCAGTATCAATGAGTCGCAACTGGTTTGTCTGTTGTTCGCTCCCTTCAACAATTCCGGTGCCGGTCTCGAGCGATTCCTGCGCACTTGTCACCCCGGCATGCTGGTCGCCATGCCGGACCTGCACCGCGCCATGCAGGGTTTGCACGCGCCGGAGCAGGTCTTGCAATGGATGACTGATGTCAGCGGTTTGCCCCTGCGACTGATCTGCCGGTTATATGCAATGGGGGCTGTCCGGATGGGCGAACACGTCGCACAAGCTCAGGAGTTGCCCGAGCACGAGGTCACTCTGGGCGACCGCTCGGCGGAAGGTTGAATGGGATTTTGTCGCCCGATCACACGGACACCTCTGCGGACGTACGCTCATGAGTGAGCCGAGAGAATCTGATTTTGCCTACCAGGCGGTCTATCGCTACCTGACGCAACTGATCAGCGAGCCGGGCAACCAAGGGGCGATTCGACTGCCATCGTTAAGGCAGCTGGCCGAGCGGTTGAACGTTTCGATATCGACTATTCAATATGCTTACGCGCTACTGGAGAAAGAAGGCCGGGTCTATTCCGTCGCCAAATCCGGGTACTTCGCGCAGCCTGCATCGTCGGTCATGCCGCCCGGACGCGGCGGTGATTTGCTGGAAACGGTGTACGTCAACGCCAGATGCACTGGCATGCAGGTATTGAGCGCCGATGAGCCGGCGTCGATCCAGCCCCTCGATCGTCCGTTGCTGATGCTTGAACGAGAGCTGTTGCGCCAGTATCCCCGGCACCTGCAAACGCCGGTCCAGCCTTGCGGCGAGCTTGAGTTGCGCACGCTGCTGGCGGCGCGCTACACGTCATCGGCCGCTCATTGCTGGCACGCTGAAGACGTCTACATCGGTGCCGATCTGCGAGGAGTGCTGGAAATCCTGATCGCCGTCCTTGAGCTGCGCCACGCAACCGTGGTGATCGAATCGCCGTGTGACTGGATGATCCTGCGCCTTTTCCAGTCCGCCGAGGTTCAGGTGATCGAGTTGCCGCTACAGCCGGACGGGGCATTCGATCCGCAGAAACTCCAGAGACTGCTTGAAAGCGAGCGGGTGCGATTGATCCTGCTGTCCTCCAGATTGAACATGCCCCACGGTAGTCGTATCCCGCCGGCCAGCCGTGAAGCCATTG
This sequence comes from Pseudomonas sp. 9.2(2024), assembly GCF_039695385.1. Classification (NCBI taxonomy): domain Bacteria; kingdom Pseudomonadati; phylum Pseudomonadota; class Gammaproteobacteria; order Pseudomonadales; family Pseudomonadaceae; genus Pseudomonas; species Pseudomonas sp. 9.2(2024). Next base: position 3,300,947 of record NZ_CP155585.1, read on the forward strand.
CGCATTTGCTGCTGAGTCATGGCACCTGGTTGCTGGAAAATGATTGCCACGGCGACTTGCTGGACGACGCCGAAGGGGAGCCGCTGCGCGAGTTGGTGGATCCCGACCGTCTGTTGGTGTTTTCCATGTTCGAAAAAATCATCGGGGTCGAAGCACCTTACGGTTTTGTCCTGTCGCGGCAATGGCGTGCGGACCTGCAGCGTCACTTCCTGCTGCGTTCGTTCCGCCTGTCACCGATCCGCCAGAAAGCCATTGCCCGGCTCTATGCGAGCGGGCGGGTCGACCAGCATCTGCCAGTGCTCAAGCACTTGCTCAGAGAGCGCCGAACGCAATGGATCGATTTGATACGTGAGCGTCTGGGCGACTTTCTGCAAATCGTGGAACCTGATGGCGGCGCAACAATCTGGCTGCATTCTGCGCGCCCGGTCGTGATGGATGCCGTGTTTCAACGGTTGCTCAAGCAGCACGTGCTGATTGCTCCGGGGGAGTTGTTCAGCCTCAGAGGGTTGCACGCGCAGCACATGCTTTTGAGCGCGATCGGTGGCACGGAACACGAGTTGTTAAGACTTGTCGGACTGCTTGGGGATGCGTTGCGACTGGCTCCGCGGACAGATGCGCGCAAACACTCGGCTTGTACGCAATAGACCCCATCGCACTCCGGACAAACTGCCAGTAAACTCCGGTGTAATTTCCTGAACCACTCTATTTCAGAGGTTTTGCATGACACTCAGTCCTTTTGCGGGCAAACCGGCACCGGCAGAACTGTTGGTCGACATCCCGCGACTGGTTACGGCGTATTACACCGGTCAACCCGACGCCTCGGTTTCCACCCAGCGCGTGGCGTTCGGCACCTCCGGGCACCGGGGCAGTTCCTTTGATTTGAGTTTCAACGAGTGGCACGTTCTGGCCATCAGCCAGGCGATCTGCCTGTATCGCGAAGCCCAGGGCATCACCGGGCCGCTGTTCGTCGGTATCGACACCCATGCGTTGTCGACCCCGGCCGGGGCCAGCGCCCTGGAAGTGCTGGCGGCCAACGGCGTGACCGTAATGATCGCCGAAGGCGATGAATACACGCCCACCCCGGCAGTCTCCCACGCCATTCTTTGCTACAACCGTGGTCGCACCACGGGCCTTGCCGACGGCATCGTCATTACGCCGTCGCACAACCCGCCTCAAAGCGGCGGCTACAAATACAACCCAACCAACGGCGGCCCGGCCGACACCCATATCACCAAGTGGATCGAAGCCAAGGCCAACGAACTGCTGGCCAACAAACTGGCCGGCGTCAAACGCATCAGCTACGAGCAAGCGCTCAAGGCCGAAACCACCCACCGTCACGACTACGTCAACACCTACGTCGCCGACCTGATCAACGTCATCGACTTCGATGCCATTCGCGGGGCCAAACTGCGCCTGGGCGTCGATCCGTTGGGCGGAGCAGGGGTGCGCTACTGGTCGGCGATTGCCGAGCACTATCGTCTGGACCTGGATGTGGTGAACAAGGAAGTCGATTCGACGTTCCGCTTCATGACCGTCGACTGGGACGGGCAGATCCGCATGGACCCATCGTCCAGCCATGCCATGCAAGGCCTGATCGGTCTGAAGGAACGCTTTGACGTGGCCTTCGCCTGCGATCCGGATCACGACCGCCACGGTATCGTCACACCGTCCGGCGGCCTGCTGGCACCGAATAACTACCTGGCGGTGTCGATCGACTACCTGTTCCAGAACCGTCCGCAATGGCGCGCCGATGCTGCCGTGGGTAAAACCGTGGTCAGCAGCGGTCTGATCGATCGCGTGGCCAAGCGTCTGGGCCGTCGCCTATATGAAGTACCGGTTGGCTTCAAATGGTTTGCCGATGGTCTGTTCGACGGCTCGCTGGGTTTTGGCGGCGAAGAAAGCGCCGGCGCCTCGTTCCTGCGCAAGGACGGCGGTGTCTGGAGCACTGACAAGGACGGTCTGATTCCAGCCCTGTTGGCCGCTGAAATGACTGCCCGTACCGGACGCGACCCAAGCCAGGCCTACCGTGCGCTGACCGATGAACTGGGCGAGCCGTTCTCGGTGCGTGTCGACGCCAAGGCCAATCCGGAACAGAAAGCGCTGCTGAGCAAACTGTCGCCGGAGCAGGTCACCTCGACCGAGCTGGCGGGCGAGAAGATCCAGAGCATTCTGAGCAAGGCTCCAGGCAACGATCAGGCCATTGGCGGCCTGAAAGTGATGACTGAAAACGGCTGGTTCGCTGCGCGCCCGTCGGGCACTGAAGACATCTACAAGATCTACGCTGAAAGCTTCATCGGCGACGGCCACCTCAAGCAACTGGTGGCTGAAGCACAAACCCTGGTAGACGGTGCAATCAGCACCCAATAAATCCAGACAACGGAAAAGGGCGACCCTGAGGTCGCCCTTTTTTGTGCCCGCGATTCGCCGATCAGGCCAGATCCACCAGCACGATCTCGCTGTCTTCCAGCGCCGTGACGGTCAACACCTGTTCATCAGCCACCGCCACACCGTCTCGAGCTTGTGCGCGCAAGCCGTTGACTTCAATGACGCCCGTGGCCGGAACCAGATAGGCACGACGCCCGGCATCGAGACGGTATTCAGCCGTTTCCCCGGCCTTGATATTGGCCGCCACCAAGCGCGCGTCGGCGCGGATGCGCAGGCTCTGATCGTCACCGTCCTTGCCGCTGGCGAGGGTCACGAAACCTTCGCGGTCGCCTTTCGGGAACGGTTTGGCGCCCCAGGACGGCGGTGCGCCGGTTTCGGTCGGCAGAATCCAGATCTGGAAGATCTTGGTGTCCGTGGCTTCCAGGTTGTATTCGCTGTGGGCGATTCCGGTGCCGGCGCTCATGACCTGCACGTCGCCAGCCTCGGTGCGGCCCTTGTTGCCCAGGTTGTCCTGGTGGCTGATCGCACCTTCACGCACGTACGTGATGATTTCCATGTCGCGGTGCGGGTGAGTAGGGAAGCCCGTGCCGGCGGCAATGATGTCGTCGTTCCACACGCGCAGGTTGCCCCAGCTCATACGTTGCGGATCGTAGTACTCGGCGAACGAAAAATGGTGATGGGCATCCAACCAGCCGTGATGGGCGCCGCCCAGCGAGCTGAAGGGTCTGAGTTCAAGCATGATCGTCTCCTCAAAAGGTTCGTCATGGGGCGCGATGCCTGAGCCACGAAGCGAGACCGGTGATTGATGGCAGCCATCATCTATCAGTCAACCATCGAGAAAAAGCGTAAAAACTGCGGCATTCCAATCGAATCGGTTGATATGAAAAAGGCTCGAAACCGTCTCATCCCACCTTCAATTCATCGCCTAAACCAATGACCTGTAAGCATTTCGCTAGAACAAAAAAGCAAATGCAGACACCATAGCCCTCAACAGCCTCACATCCGGAGTCCGTCAGCGTGGCGCAACACACCCCCGATCTTCCTCCCGAACTTCGTCCCTTGGCCGAGATGCCCTGGTTCAAACGCCTGGCGGCGCGTTTTCTTGGCCACGGTCTGACGCAACTGCGCGCCCAGCACCGGGCTTCGTGGTTGCACGGCCAGGCCGACGGCTTTCGCAGCGGGCATACCGCCGGCGTGGATTACGGGTACAAGGAAGGCAAGGCTGACGGGCTGGAGGAGGGTCGCCAGGTCTTGTTGATCCGCGACAGTCGCAATAACGAGCATCGCCCGCCGGGTATCGACAATCACTTGTTCGACGACTGGCGTCTGCCGCTCAGCGCAGAACTGAAGAAGCGCATGAAAGCCGATGTCGCGCGCCTGCTGCCAGCCCACGCCCAGCCAAGCGTGGCGCAATGGAAAATGATTTTCAGCGATACCCCGTCAACCTCGGTGATTGCCGGCGCCGGAGCCGGCAAGTCCACCACGCTGGTGCTGCGGATCGTGCTGCTGACTCACTACCTGGGCTTCGAGCTCGATTCGATGACCGTGGTGACATTCACCCGCGAGTCGCGCAAGGACTTCATCAACAAACTGATCGAACTGTTCGCATTGTGGGGCCGGGCACTCAGTCAGAAAGACGCGCGGGATCTGGTGCGTACGTTTCACTCGCGCATTTTGCCGATGGTTCGCAGTCTGCCGGGGTTCGAGCGCTTGCAGGCATTCGAAAACCTCAGCCAGCGCGCGCCGGGTGCGGATGAAGACGTCGACAGCAATCCGTTCGATCTGCGCATCAACGACGCACAGCGCCAGCAGCTCAACGCCTGCTACCACCGGCTCTACAAGGAAGACCCGCGCTTTGCGCAACTGATCCAGCCATTGTCCCGGCACGCCTTGCAGCTCAAGGAGCTGGAACGCGATCACCCGGACGTGCAAAAGCGCGTGGCAGTGACAGAGCTGGCGGCCCGGCGCGATGAAGAGCTGTGCGACATGATCGAGGACATGTGGCTCCGCGCCGGCGCCTGGCCGATCAAGGGTATCGAACCAAGCCGCGAGACTTTCGAAATCAACGGTGCTTCGTTCCATTGCCACGGCTACATTCCAAGCCTGGACGCCTGGGTCGTTCTGGGTTTCGACCCTCGGGAAAACCCGCAGGTCTGCCGTCCGAACGCCAAGCTGACGGTACGCGCGGAGTGGGCAGTCAAACGCACCCTGTTTCAAGCTTTCTGTCGTAAACCATTGATCTGGCTTGATAGTTACGAGTCATCAAAGCGTTTATTGGCCACGCTGGCAGGCGATGTCAGCGCCGGTCCCGGCTTCGATTACAAGGTCAAGGGCGAGCTCGCTTCCGCGCCGTTGCTCGACTGTTTTGTCGCCGCCGCAGGTTTCATCGAGAACCTGGGCCTGGATGTGCCGGACGCCGTTGGCCGTATGAGTTTCGCCAAGGACGATCCGGACCGGTTTTTCTTCGAAGCCTTGAGCCTGTTCTGGCGAGCGTTGGAAGACCATTTGCTGGATCAAAAACCGCCGGTCATGACCTACAACCGCATGTTCGCGCTGTTCAGCGAGCACTCACCGGAAAACTTCAAACTGCTCAGCGATGAGTTACTGCGGCCGATGTCGCACCTGATGATCGATGAGTTTCAGGACGTTTCACCGCAAATCGTCTCGTGGATTCGCGCCAGCCTCTCGGAAATCCGCAGTCGCGGGCCGGCCATGCACGTCGGACGAGGTGCACAGCGATCCTCGCTGCTTTGCGTAGGCGATGACTGGCAATCGATCTACGGCTGGCGCGGCAGTTCGCCGAGCTACTTCATGGAATTCAACAAGGAATTCCCGTCGCCGAGCACGACCCGGGTGATGCTCAGCGACAACTATCGCAGCCATCAGCACATCATCGACGCGGCAGAACACATCGTTCGTGCGGCACCGGCGATCCCGGGCAAGAAGGCCAAGGCCAGCGGCGAGGAGAGGCCGTTGCAACCAGTCAACGTGCTGGAACGCGACGATCAGGCACTCGGCCAGCGCCTTGCAGAACACTATCGAAAGGGCGATTCAATCCTGATGCTCTATCGAAAAAGCAGCGATAAGTTGTTGATAGAGCAGCATATTCAGTCTGTAGTTAATGTGGATTCGAGCTTGCCATACGAGTCCCGACGCCTGAAACAACTGACCTATCACAGCGCCAAAGGTCTCCAGGCCGACGCGGTCTTCCTGCTGGGCGATTGCCAGCACCTGACCAGTTCGCCATACAAGAATCAGGTGTATCGCATGGCCGGACTGGGCAAGGCTGGTGACAGCGAGCCGTACGACAGCGCGCAAAAAGACGAAATCCTGCGCCTGGCCTATGTCGGCATTACTCGTGCGGTCAGCCATTGCTACTGGTACGTCGAGCCGCAAGACACGCAGGCAGTCAACATGCCCCGGGCTTCGGACCGGGTCGCCAAAGGCAAACCGTTCTTCGTCGATCATCGTCCGGAAAAGAAAACGGCCTGAAACCAACGTCCATGAAAAAGCCCGCACAAAGCGGGCTTTTTATTTTAAATCAGCTAGTTATGCGTAACTCTTGAGAGATTCCGGAGGAATGAAAGTCTCCAGTTCGTCCTCGACGGCTTCGATTATTCGCTCCACATCCGCCGCGTTCATGACCGTGGCACAGGGAATGCCGGCGATCGCGATCAGGGTTTCGCCGCTGGCCCGATCGAACAGGCGCGCGACCAGACTGCCCGGCGCATCCATGGTCGCCTCGAAACCCATGGGATGAAAATGCCAGCGCATCAGCTGGCAGGCATTGGGAAACGTGACTTTGCTTGACCCTTTGTTCATGTGTTGCCCGCCTTCTTCATCGAGCGCTTCCGTTTGCTCATGTTAGGTGGGAAGAGCCTTCATTGGCTCAACCGGTGACTGCCTTTAAAAGTAGCATCTGAATGTGAAATTCCTGTGAGAATTTTCAGTTCATTTAGCGATTGCGAGGATTCTTTTGATGTAAGTCACGATCCACCCAATCGTCGCCAAAGTGCCATTACGGTCGGGTTGTTGATGCAACGCCAGAAGTTGGGCAAGCTCGGTTCTTTTTCCAAGAGTCCCTTATGCACGCCGATGATGACGGCCCGGAACAGACGCGGGCCACGGCCGAAACGGTCATGCGCTATCACCTGTGCTGGAAACACCGGGACCTGGATGGCGTGATGGCGCTGTACCACCCGGACATCCAGTACAACGATTTTTTCCAGAACCGCGTGCTCGGCCTCGACGAGTTGCGCGAGTACGTGCGGGTCAGCATGCCGCGCGAATCCGACGAAGCGCTGGAGCATTGCGACCGCATCCGCATCGACGGCAATACCGCATTCATTCAGTACGAAGTGACATTGCGCGGCGGCAACGGGCTGGTGTCGTTTCGCTCCAGCGAAGCGATCACGGTCAAGGACGGGCAGATCTGGCGGGTCAACGAATATGCTTCGCTGGTGCGCGAGCAGGCCGATAGCCCGACGACAAGCAGCCAGCGTCCGGCGGTGAGTCGACTGGGGCTGTCGCCGCGCCAGTTGAGTTTCATGGCCGATGACTTGCAGCAGTATTTCCAGCGTCAGCAGCCTTATCTCGACCCCGAGCTCGACCTGCAGCGGGTGGCGAAGGAGTGCGGGTACAGCCGCAATCAGATTTCCTATTTGCTCAATCAGGTGCTGGGGCAAAGTTTCTACCGCTACGTCAATCAGGCGCGTCTGCAACATCTATTGCAGTCGCTGGACAACGCCACGCCGCCGTTGCGCATCGATGAACTGGCCTTCGCCGCCGGTTTCAATTCGCTGTCGGCTTTCTATAGCTGCTTTCGCCAGCACACCGGCCAGTCGCCCAAGGCCTACGCGAAGCAAATTTCTTTGCGGACACGCGCGCAAGACAATCCCTGAGTTCTGCCTCTAGGATCGACGCCATCGAAACCTGGATTGGCGGAGTCTTGCATGCCGGCGTGGCGCACTATCAGTTTGTGGATGGACCAACTCGACGAGCCGCTGATCGCGCGCCCGTCGCTTGCGCAGGATCTGGACGTCGACGTGGCGATCATCGGTGCCGGTTACACCGGGCTGTGGACGGCGTACTACCTGAAACAACAGGCGCCAAACCTGAACATCGTCATCATCGAAGCGCAAACCGCCGGGTTTGGCGCGTCCGGTCGCAATGGCGGCTGGTTGATGGGCAATCTGCTGGGTGAAGATCGCCTGCTGGCGGGCCTCTCGCCACAACAACGCCGCGCTTCGTTCGATCTGTTGCACAGCATCCCTGATGAAGTCGAAGTCGTCCTCGAACGCGAAGGCATCGACTGCGATTACCGCAAAGGCGGGGTGTTGTACTGCGCCGCGCGTTATCCCGAGCAGGAAACCAGTCTTCGCGACTACCTGAAAAAGCTCCACGCTCAGGGCCTGACCGACGACGATTACCGCTGGCTCAGCCCCGAACAACTGGCGCAGCAGATCCGCATCGCCAAACCTTACGGCGGAATCTTCGCGCCACATGTGGCGACCATTCACCCAGCGAAACTGGTGCGCGGCCTGGCGCGAACCGTCGAAGGCATGGGGGTAAAGATCTACGAAAACAGCCCGGTGACCCATTGGCAGGCCGGCAGCCTGCGCACCGACAACGCCAGCGTGCGCAGCCGCTGGATCGTCCCGGCCATCGAAGGTTATTCCGTCACGCTGCCACCGCTGGGCCGTTATCAATTACCGGTGCAGAGCCTGATCGTCGCCACCGAGCCGTTGTCCGCCGCGACCTGGGATGCAATCGGCCTCAGCCGGGGGCAGGCGTTCAGCGAATTCAGTCGTCAGGTCACTTACGGCCAGCGTAGTGCCGATAACCGGCTGATTTTCGGCGCCCGTGGCGGTTATCAGTTCGCCGGCAAGTTGCGCCACAACTTCGACCTGACCCGTGATGAAGTCGACCTGCGTCGCTACCTGTTCGGCGAGCTGTTCCCGCAACTGAAAAACGTCCAGATCACCCACGCCTGGGGCGGCAACCTCGGCATGTCCCGGCATTTCAAGCCGCACATGCTCTGTGATCGGGCCAACGGCATCGCGCTGTCCGGCGGCTATGGCGGGGAGGGTGTCGGCGCTTCCAATCTGGGTGGGCGCACGCTTGCGGATCTGATTCTCGAGCGCGACACCGAGCTGACGCATCAGCCGTGGGTGCTGCCCGACGGCGGGATCCACGCGCTGCGGGCATGGGAGCCGGAACCGTGCCGCTGGCTCGGCTACAACGCGATCATCAAAAGCTTCGTCCACGAAGACCAGACCCTGGCCAACCCGGCGACTGCGCCCTGGCGGCGCAAGCTTGCCAGCCAGGTGGCCGGGTTCATGGAAGGTTTCATGCACTAATCGTTGTTTACTAGCAGACAGGTAACGCCATGAGCATCACCCAATTCAAGAACACCGCCACGTTGCAGCTGGAAGAATCCAACCCGGTGGCCGTGCCGCTCGGCACGCCGGTGGCGATTGCCTCGACCACCAGCGTCGAGCGCGACGACGGCGTCGAGACCGGCGTCTGGGAATGCACCCCCGGTCGCTGGCGCCGTCAGATCACCGCTCAGGAGTTCTGCCATTTCATTTCCGGTCGCTGCACGTTCACCCCGGACGACGGCGGCGAAACCCTGCACATACAAGGTGGCGACGCACTGATGTTGCCGGCCAACACGCTCGGGATCTGGGACATCGAAGAAACCGTGCGCAAGACCTATGTCCTGATTTTCTGACGTTTTGATCCTTTTGATTGCCTGCCAACAACAATAGCCAATACAGGAATCGATCCATGATCCGAAAGACCCTCGCACTCGCACCCTTGATGCTCGCCGTCTCCCTCGCTCAGGCGGCGGATACGGTCAAGGTTTACAACTGGTCCGACTACATAGCACCGGACACCGCCAAGAACTTCGAAAAGGCCAGCGGCATTGGCGTCACCTATGACGTCTACGACAGCAACGAAACTCTCGACGGCAAGTTGATGACCGGTAAATCCGGTTACGACGTGGTGTTTCCGTCCAACCACTTCATGGCGCGGCAAATCGAAGGCGGGGCGCTGAAGAAGCTCGACAAGAGCCAGTTGCCGAACTGGAAGAACCTCAACCCGGTATTGCTCAAGGCCTTGCAGACCAACGATCCGGGTAACGAACACGGCTTTCCGTACCTGTGGGGCAGCACCGGCATCGGCTATAACATCGCCAAGGTCAAAGCCGTGCTGGGTGACAACGCGCCGGTCGACTCCTGGGATCTGATCTTCAAACCCGAATACATGGAAAAACTGCAGAAATGCGGCGTGGCGATCCTCGACAACGGCCCGGAACTGCTGCCGGCGGCGCTCAACTACCTGGGTTTGCCGCATCACAGCAAGAATCCCGAGGACTACAAGAAAGCTGAAGCGCTGCTGATGAAAGTGCGGCCTTATGTCAGCTATTTCCATTCCTCGAAGTACACCAGCGATCTGGCCAATGGCGATATTTGCGTGGCGGTCGGTTTCTCCGGCGACATCCTGCAGGCGGAAAACCGCGCCAAGGAAGCGAAGAACGGCATCGAAATCGGCTACGAGATTCCCAAGGAAGGCGCCGCCATCTGGTTCGACATGGTCGCCATGCCCGCCGACGCACCGGACGAGAAGGCCGGCTACGCGTTCATGAACTACCTGCTGCAGCCCGACGTAATGGCCGGCATCAGCAACTACGTGCACTACGCCAATGGCAACGAACAGGCCGACAGCCTGATCGACCCGGCGATCAAGAACGACACCAAGGTTTATCCGAGCCCGGAAATGATGGGCAAGCTGTTCGCACTGGAAGCGATGCCGCTGAATATCGACCGGATTCGCACGCGGGTGTGGAACAAGATTCGTACTGGCAGCTGAAGAAAACAGGCGAGGGCGGTACAGCCCTCGCCTGAATATGTTCTGTTGGATCAACTTGATATCAAACCACTGGCATTGCACCGATAAAGTGCAGCAAAGTGAGACGTTGCTAACAAAAAACAACTTACCGATATTTAATATTTAAATAAGAAATCGTCAGACAATTAGGCAAATTCACCACACTTACAAACTTCTTTCGGCAGCACGCGCTTTGTTTACGGGAGTTTTCCGGAACAGTTCAATTTGATCTCAAAAAAACGCTAGACGTTAGATTTCAAATTGTGTCAGGTTTCTTACGCCTTCATTGGGCGAGTGATAGGACAATCTCGCCAGAGGTTGTCGCTATCGGACAAAAACTGTTCCATTGCTAAACAAGGAAGTGTGTTTATGTCGAAAGTAAAAGCTAACGCTATTGATACCGCCGAACAGGCTTTCCAGCTGGGCGCGGCGCCGGAACCACTGGCGGCAACCAGCACGGCGTATAACCAGATCAATAGCTTCAGCCATCAGTACGATCGTGGCGGCAACCTCACGGTCAATGGCAAACCCTCTTTTTCCGTCGACCAGGCCGCAACCCAGTTGCTGCGTGACGGCGCTGCCTACCAGGACAAGGATGGCAGCGGCAAGATCGAACTCACCTACACGTTCCTGACTTCGGCATCGTCCAGCACGATGAACAAGCACGGGATCACCGGGTTCAGTCAGTTCAGTGCTCAACAGAAAGCCCAGGCCGTACTCGCCATGCAATCCTGGGCCGATGTGGCCAACGTCACCTTCACCGAGAAAGCCTCGGGCGGTGACGGCCACATGACCTTCGGTAACTACAGCGGTGGCCAGGATGGCGCTGCAGCGTTCGCTTATCTGCCAGGCACTGGCGCCGGTTACGACGGCACGTCGTGGTACCTGATCAACAGTGGCTACACGCAAAACAAAAATCCGGATCTGAACAACTACGGTCGTCAGACCCTGACCCACGAAATCGGCCACACCCTTGGCCTGGCGCACCCGGGCGACTACAACGCCGGCAACGGCAACCCGACCTACAATGACGCGACCTACGGGCAAGACACCCGCGGCTACAGCGTCATGAGCTACTGGAGCGAAAGCAACACCAGCCAGAACTTCAGCAAGGGCGGCGTGGAAGCTTATTCCTCCGGCCCGCTGATGGATGACATCGCAGCGATCCAGAAGCTCTACGGCGCCAACCTCACCACCCGTACCGGTGACACCACCTACGGCTTCAACTCCAACGCCGGTCGCGATTTCCTCAGCGCCTCGTCGTCGGCCGACAAGCTGGTGTTCTCGGTGTGGGATGCGGGCGGCAAGGACACCTTCGACTTCTCGGGTTTCACCCAGAACCAGAAGATCAACCTCAATGAAGCCTCGTTCTCCGACGTTGGCGGCCTGGTGGGCAACGTGTCCATCGCCAAGGGCGTCACCATCGAGAACGCGATCGGCGGTTCGGGCAACGACCTGCTGATCGGCAACAGCGCGGCCAACGAGCTCAAGGGTGGTGCCGGCAACGACATCATCTGGGGCGCCGGCGGTGCGGACAAGCTGTGGGGCGGCGCAGGTTCGGACACCTTTGTGTTCGCGGCCAGCTCTGACTCCAAGCCGGGTGCGATCGATCAGATCCTCGATTTCGTCAGCGGTCTCGACAAAATCGACCTGACCGGTATCACCAAGGGCGCAGGCCTGCACTTCGTCAGCGCCTTCACCGGCGCGGCGGGTGATGCGGTTCTGACGTCCTCGGGCGGCAACAGCCTGTTGTCGGTGGACTTCTCCGGGCACGGCGTGGCTGATTTCCAGGTCAGCACCGTTGGCCAGGCGGCCACCAGCGATATCGTGGCGTGATGTAACACGGGAAAGCGGTGCGTTATGCGCCGCTTTCTTCGCTTGCTTCGTCTCGCTACGTGCGCAAGGCTACACGCCGGAGTGAAATTTCCTATGATTCGAAACCCTTTTTCCCGCATGGCAGTCACCTGTTTCATGCCGATGCTGATGATTTCTGGAGAAACAACCATGGCAAGCAGCCTCAGACTCGAAGATCCATCGGTATTCGCCGGGCACTGGCAGGCGACGCTGACCGCCGCCCATGACGCTCCCGAAGCACAGGCACTGCAAGACAAACCTTCCAACACCTGCCAGATCGACCTTGAGCCGAACCAGACACTGGGCCACGGCGCCGACTGTCTGAGCGCCTGGCTACAGGAAAACGCCATCGGCTGGTTTCCCGATCCGGACGGTCTTTCGATCACTGGCAAGGAAGGCTCCAGAATTCTTTTTTTCGGCCGACAACATGACGGACTTTATTCCAGTACTTTGAAGTCGGGTCTGATCGTGACGCTCAAGCGTGTCGAGCAATAACGCAGCGAATATAAAGAAGTACCCGACAGTTATAAGTATTCGAAAAAGTTGTTATGAAAATGTAAGCGGGTACTTGCAAGTCATCTCTCGCAGGTAAGCGAAATAACAATTGAGCGCTCGTCACTTTTGGGCGGGTTCAATCATTTCAGGAAGAATCAATGAAGATGGCGAAGGCCCCAGCCACTGCTCCCTTATTCAAGGCCTTGGGTGACTATAAAAGCATTCTGATCAGCGTCGGATGTTTTACCGCATTGATAAACGTGCTGATGCTGGTGCCCTCCATATATATGCTCCAGGTCTATGACCGGGTGCTGTCTTCGCAGAACGAAACCACCCTGGCGATGCTGTCGCTGATGGTCGTCGGTTTCTTCGCCTTCATCGGTCTGCTGGAAGTGGTGCGCAGTTTTATCGTGATCCGCATCGGCAGCCAGTTGGAGCGCCGATTCAACCTGCGGGTCTATCAGGCGGCCTTCGAGCGCAACCTGTTCAAGGGCGAGGGTAACGCCGGGCAGTCCCTGGGCGACCTGACCCACATTCGCCAGTTCGTCACCGGGCCTGCGCTGTTCGCATTCTTTGATGCGCCGTGGTTCCCGGTCTACCTGTTCGTGATTTACCTGTTCAACGTCTGGCTCGGCGTGCTGGCCACGGCGGGTGCGCTACTGCTGATCGCGCTGGCGTGCCTGAACGAATACATGACCAAAAAGCCGCTGGGCGAAGCTGCCGGCTACTCGCAGAAATCCAGCCAGTTGGCCACCAGCCACCTGCACAACGCCGAAACCATTCAAGCCATGGGCATGCTCGGTGCCTTGCGCAAGCGTTGGTTCCAGGTGCATTCGCGCTTTCTTGGCCTGCAGAATCAGGCCAGCGACACTGGCGCAGTCATCAGCTCGCTGAGCAAAACCTTGCGTCTGTGCCTGCAATCGCTGGTGCTGGGCCTTGGCGCACTGTTGGTGATCAAGGGTGATATGACCGCCGGGATGATGATCGCCGGCTCGATCCTGATGGGTCGGGTACTGAGCCCGATCGACCAGTTGATCGCCGTGTGGAAGCAGTGGAGCGGGGCGAAGCTGGCTTACCGTCGCCTCGATGCGTTGCTGCAGGCCTTCCCGCCGAGCGATGACGCCATGGCGCTGCCGGCGCCGAAAGGCCAGATCACCTTCGAACAAGTCAGCGCCGGTCCTCCCGGCCAGCGCGCCGCAACTCTGCATATGGTCAATTTCAACCTGGGGGCCGGTGAAGTGTTGGGCGTGCTCGGTGCCTCCGGCTCCGGCAAGTCGACCCTGGCGCGTGTGCTGGTCGGCGTATGGCCGGCGCTTGGCGGCACGGTGCGTCTGGACGGCGCCGACATCCACCGCTGGAACCGCGATCAGCTCGGCCCGTACATCGGCTACCTGCCACAGGACATCGAGCTGTTCAGCGGCAGCATCGCCGAGAACATCGCCCGCTTCAGTGAAGCCGATCCGCAAAAGGTTGTGGCCGCCGCGCAACAGGCCGGCGTGCACGAACTGATCCTGCGCATGCCGCAAGGCTACGACACCCAACTGGGCGAGGATGGCAGCGGTCTGTCCGGCGGCCAGAAACAGCGCGTGGCCCTGGCCCGTGCACTGTACGGCAACCCGAGCCTGGTGGTGCTGGACGAGCCGAATTCCAACCTCGACACCGTCGGCGAAGCCGCGTTGTCCAGCGCGATCGTGCAGCTCAAGGCCCAGGGCACCACCGTAGTGCTGGTGACGCACCGTTCTTCGGTGCTGGCCCAGGCCGACAAGCTGCTGGTGCTCAACGACGGTCGCCTGCAAGCCTTCGGCCCGAGCCACGATGTGCTCAAGGCGCTGTCCGCAAACCAGCCCGGCAATCAGCCCGGCAACCCATCACAACACAATGAAAAACCTGCGCAAGCACCGGCCGGGCTCAGCATGAGCCGACAGTATCAGCCGACGACAAGGAATTCGGGTGTATGAGCAGCGCGAGCATGAACACGCAAAACGAAGCGACGATGGAACACGCGTACATCACCGAACGCCCGGAGCGCGATGCAAAATTCTTCGCCCGCATGGGCTGGATTCTGGCGCTGGTCGGTGCCGGCAGTTTCTTCACCTGGGCGGCATTGGCGCCGCTGGATCAAGGCATTCCGGTGCAGGGCACCGTGGTGGTGTCGGGCAAGCGCAAAGCCGTGCAGTCGATGAGCAGCGGCGTAGTCAGCCGGATTCTGGTGCGCGAAGGCGAAATTGTTAAGCAGGGCCAGCCGCTGTTCCGGCTCGACCAGACCCAGGTCGCCGCCGACGTGCAATCGCTGCAGGCGCAGTACCGCATGGCCTGGGCCAGCCTGGCGCGCTGGCAGGCCGAGCGTGACAACCTCAAGCAAGTGACGTTTCCGGCCGAGCTGAGCGACAACGCCGATCCGCGCCTGGCACTGGTGCTGGAAGGCCAGCGGCAATTGTTCAGCAGCCGCCGCGAAGCGTTCTCCCGCGAGCAAGCCGCCCTGCGCGCCAGCATCGAAGGCGCCACCGCGCAACTGGCCGGCATGCGCCGCGCCCGTACTGACCTCAACGCGCAGGCTGACTCGCTGCAACAACAGTTGAGCAACCTGCAACCGCTGGCTGACAACGGCTACATCCCGCGCAACCGCTTGATGGAATACCAGCGCCAGTTGTCGCAGGTCCAGCAACAACTGGCCGAAAACACCGGCGAAAGTGGCCGGGTCGAGCAGGGCATTCTTGAGTCCCGCCTGAAGCTGCAACAGCACGGTGAGGAATACCAGAAGGAAGTCCGCACCCAACTGGCCGACGCGCAACTGAAAAGCGTCACGCTGTCCGAGCAACTGACTTCCGCCGGTTTCGACCTGCAACACAGCGAAATCCTTGCTACCGCCGACGGCGTGGCGGTCAACCTCGGCGTACACACCGAGGGCGCCGTGGTGCGTCAGGGCGAAACCCTGCTGGAAATCGTCCCGCAAGGCACGCGCCTGGAAGTCGAAGGACACCTGCCGATCAACCTGATCGACAAGGTCGGCACACACCTGCCGGTCGACATCCTGTTCACCGCGTTCAACCAGAGCAAGACGCCACGAGTGCCCGGCGAAGTCAGCCTGATTTCCGCCGACCAGATGGTCGACGAGAAAACCGGCGTGCCGTACTACGTGTTGCGCAGCAGCGTCAGCGATCAGGCCATGGAAAAACTCAACGGTCTGGTGATCAAGCCCGGCATGCCGGCGGAAATGTTCGTGCGCACTGGCGAACGTTCACTCCTCAACTACCTGTTCAAGCCGCTGCTCGACCGCGCCGGTTCCGCGTTGACCGAAGAATAAGGATGTTCGGCTGTATGAATAAGCTTTCCATGCTGGCGGCAGCGTTCGCGCTGCTCGCGGGCAACAGTGCAATGGCGGCCATGGGGCCGTTCGAGATCTACGAACAGGCGTTGCGCAATGACCCGGTGTTCCTCGGCGCGATCAAGGAACGCGACGCAGGCCTTGAAAACCGCGCCATCGGCCGCGCCGGCCTGTTGCCGAAACTGGGTTACAACTACAACAAGGGCCGCAACTCGTCGAAAGCCACGTCCCTCGACGAACGCGCGCGCAATCGCACCGATGACCGCAACTACAGCAGCTACGGCTCGAGCCTGACCCTGCAACAACCGTTGCTCGACTACGAAGCCTACGCGGCGTATCGCAAAGGTGTGGCCCAGTCGCTGTTTGCCGACGAAAACTTTCGCGGCAAGAGCCAGGAACTGCTGGTTCGCGTACTGGACAACTACACCAAGGCTTTGTTTGCCCAAGATCAGATCGACATCGCGCAGGCCAAGAAGAAGGCGTACGAGCAGCAGTTCCAGCAGAACGAGCACATGTTCAAGCAGGGCGAGGGCACTCGCACCGACATCCTCGAAGCCGAGTCGCGTTACGAACTGGCGACCGCCGAGGAAATCGAGGCCCGCGACGAGCAGGACGCCGCGCTACGGGAGTTGGGCGCATTGGTAGGCGTGCCGGCGATGGACATCAGTGATCTGGCACCGCTGGATCAGAATTTCCAGACATTCGCCTTGATGCCGGCCAACTACGACACCTGGCACGAACTGGCAGTCAGCAACAACCCGAACCTCGCGTCGCAGCGTCAGGCGGTGGAAGTGGCGCGGTACGAAGTCGAGCGCAACCGCGCCGGGCACCTGCCGAAAGTCAGCGCTTACGCCACGATGCGCCAAAACGAATCGGAAAGCGGCAACACCTACAACCAGCGTTACGAAACCAACACCATCGGTTTCGAAGTCAGCGTGCCGTTGTATGCCGGCGGCGGCGTGTCGGCCTCGACCCGCCAGGCCAGCCGCACCATGGAACAGGCCGAATACGAACTGGACGGCAAGACCCGTGAGACGCTGATCGAATTGCGTCGCCAGTTCAGTGCGTGCCTGTCCGGGGTCAACAAGCTGCGCGCCTATCAAAAGGCCCTGGCCTCGGCCGAAGCGCTGGTCGTGTCGACCAAGCAAAGCATTCTCGGTGGCGAGCGAACCAACCTCGACGCACTGAACGCCGAACAACAACTATTTACCACCCGCCGTGATTTGGCCCAGGCACGCTATGACTACCTCATGGCCTGGACGAAGTTGCATTACTACGCGGGCACCTTGAGCGAACAGGATCTGGCGCGGGTGGATGAGGCGTTTGGGGTGGCTCGACGTTGATGTGCATGGCTTCAGAGCGGCCCTCACCCTAACCCTCTCCCGGAGGGAGAGGGGACTGATCGGGGGATATTTTGGACGTACACCGACCTGATCGGGCGTCACCGAATCCAGCATCGACCCGGTTTTTCAGGTCGATGTATGACGCAAGACACCTCGATCAGCTCCCTCTCCTTGGGGAGAGGGCTGGGGTGAGGGGAATGGGCAACACCGCAGAATCAACCTGCATAAAACAATAAAAGTGAGTGGAGAACATGGACGTACGCATCAAGCCGGTTTCGGTCGGTACCCTGCTGCTTGTGATTTCTTCGACCCAGGCTCAGGCGCAGTACCTGGAATCCGGACAACCCGGCGATCCGGCCAGTTGGCGCAGCGCCGAATTCCAGCGTGACTGGGGACTGGACCGGATGCAGGCCGATCAGGCCTACGCCGCCGGCATTACCGGCAAGGGCGTGAAAATCGGCGCGCTGGACTCCGGTTTCGACGCCGCCCATCCCGAGTTCGCCCGTGACCGCTATCACCCGGTACTGGCCAGCGGCAGCTATATCGACGGCTCGCTGTTCAACGTCAACGGCACCCTCAACCCGAACAACGACTCCCACGGCACCCACGTGGTCGGCACCATGGGCGCATCCCGTGACGGCAGCGGCATGCATGGCGTGGCGTACAACGCGCAAATCTACGTCGGCAACACCAACAAGAACGACAGTTTCCTGTTCGGCCCCAACCCGGACCCGCGCTACTTCAAAGCGGTGTACGACGCCCTGGCTGATGCCGGTGTGCGTGCGATCAACAACAGTTGGGGCAGCCAGCCGCCGGATGTCAGCTATCGAACCCTCACGGATCTGCACGCCGCTTACGCCCAGCACTGGAACAAAGGCACCTGGCTCGACGCAGCGGCGGACGTTTCCCGTCGTGGCGTGATCAACGTGTTCAGCGCCGGCAACAGCGGTTACCCGAATGCCAGCGTGCGCTCGGCGCTGCCGTACTTTCAGCCGGATCTGGAAGGTCACTGGCTGGCGGTTTCGGGACTCGATCAAAGCAATCAGCAGAAGTACAACCAGTGCGGAATCGCCAAGTACTGGTGCATCACCACGCCGGGGGCGAAGATCGACAGCACCATTCCCGACGGCGGTTATGCGATCAAGTCCGGCACGTCGATGGCCGCGCCGCACGCCACCGGCGCACTGGCGCTGGTGATGGAGCGCTACCCGTACATGAACAACCAGCAGGCTCTCGAAGTGCTGCTGACCACGGCTACGCAACTCGATGGCTCGGTGACCGACGCGCCCACCGAGCGAGTCGGCTGGGGCGTAGCCAACCTGTACCGGGCGATGCGCGGTCCGGGGCAATTGCTCGGAGCGTTCGACGCCAACCTGGCAGCCGGGCAGAGCGATGTCTGGAGCAATGACATCAGCGACAAGGCGCTGATCCAGCGCCAGGGCGAAGACCTCGCCGAACACAGCGCCTGGCAGCAAACCCTGCAAAACAAAGGCTGGCAGAACGGCGTATCGGCCGGCGCCAGTCAACAGGATCAGACCGATTACGCCGTGGGCATGGCTCGCGATGCAGCGGCGGCCAGTCGGGTGTATCAGGGCAGTCTGATCAAGTCCGGCGACGGGCGACTGGTTCTGACCGGTAACAACAGCTATCGCGGGCCGACCACGGTCAATGGCGGTCTGCTGACGGTGAACGGTTCGCTGACTTCGGCCGTGACCGTCAACGACGGCGGCACCCTCGGCGGATCCGGGCGGATCGGCGCGTTGACCGCCAACAGCGGCGGCCGGGTAGCACCGGGCAATTCGATCGGTACGTTGAACGTCGCCGGTGACGTGACCTTCGCGCCGGGTTCGACCTACGCCGTGGAGTTATCTCCCACCAGCAGCGACCGCATCGTTGCCGGCGGCACTGCGTCCATCAACGGCGCCACCGTGAGCCTGTCGCTGGAAAACAGTCCGACGCTGCTCAGCACCACCGAGGCCAGAAGCCTGCTCGGCCGGCAGTACGACATTCTGCAAGCGGCGGGTGGCATTCAGGGGCGGTTCGGTGCGGTGCTGCCGGATTATCTGTTCATCGGTGGCGGCCTGGCCTACAGCGACAACGGCATCGGCTTGAATGTCGAGCGCAACGCGACATCGTTCGCCAGCGTGGGCCAGACACCGAATCAACGTGCTGTGGCTGCCGCCGTGGAAGGCATGGGCGCGGGCAGTTCGGTTTACGAAAGCCTGTTGTTGTCGGCCACCGCCGGTGACGCGCAACAAGCCTTTCAACAGTTGAGTGGCGAAATCTATCCGGCCCTCGGGTCGGTGCTGATCAACGACAGCCGGCAACTGCGCGACGCCATTGGCGAACGCCTACATGACTCGAATGCCGCGCAAAACAACGGCTGGATCAAGGCCCTCGGCGCCTGGGGTACAACCGATTCGCAGCACGACACCGCTGGATACAGCACGTCGATTGGCGGCCTGCTGGCCGGTGTCGACGGAGCGGTCGACGAGCAGACCCGCATCGGTCTGGTCACCGGTTACAGCGACAGCTCGCTGAGCATGGGCTCGGGCACGCATTCCTCAGCCAAAGTCGACAGCTATCACCTCGGCGCCTACGCCGGTCACGACATCGGCGCCTGGCGCCTGAGCACCGGCGCGGCCTATAGCTGGCATCGCGCCGATGTGAAACGCGACTTGCAGTACGGCAACGTCAGCGCCAGGCAAAAAGCCAAGGTCGATGCCGCCACCACTCAGGTATTCGGCGAAGCGGCTTATCGACTGAACCTGCAACCGCTGGCCCTGGAGCCGTTCGCCAACCTGGCCTACGTGCACCTCGACACCGACGGCTTCACCGAGAAGGGCGACGCCGCCGCGCTGAAAAGCGGCGGCGACCAGCGCGACGCGGTGTTGAGCACCCTCGGCGTGCGGGCGATCAAGACCTTCGACCTGCCGTCCGCGCAGAAGCTGCAAGTGAGCGGACACCTGGGCTGGCAGCACAGCCTGACCGACATCGACTCCGAACAGCATTTGCGTTTTGCCAGCGGCAGCGCGCCGTACACGGTCGAAAGCTCGCCACTGGTGCGCGACGCCGCACTGGTCGGCGTGCAGGCCAGCCTGGCACTGACCCGCGACGTGCGGGTGAACCTCGATTACACCGGACAACTGGCCAGCCGCGAGAAGCAGCATGGCGTGGGCCTGAGCCTGAACTGGCAGTTCTAGACACACGGATGATCGTTCCCACGTCGAGGCGTCGAACCGTCTGCGTGGGAATGCCTCTAGGGACGCTCCGCGTCCAGTGACGCGGAGCGTCACGGGCTGCGTTCCCACGCGGGAGCGTGGGAACGATCACGGGGCTGAACACACGGATTTTTCGCAACATCACTAAGGAAGGTCGCTGGATGAAAAACAACAACACCCCCGCGCAATCGGGTGGATGCTTTCGCCTGAAAACTCTCAACGTCGCCTTGCTCTGCGCGCTGGCCACCTGGGGTAGCGCACACGCGGCGCCCTACGTGGAAAGCGGCCGGGCAGGGGATCCGGGCAGTTGGCGCAGTGCCGAGTTCAAGGCCGACTGGGGCCTGGGCGCCATCGGCGCGGATTACGCCTACGCCGCCGGTTACACCGGTAAAGGCGTGAAACTGGGAATTTTCGACCAACCGGTCTACGCCGCGCACCCGGAGTTTTCCGGCAGCAACAAGGTCATCACCCTGGTGACCTCGGGGATCCGCGAATACACCGACCCGTACATCCCGGTCAAAGCGGGGGACGCGTTCCGCTATGACGGTTCGCCCTCGGTCGGTTCCGACGGCAAACTCGGCGCCCACGGCACCCACGTTGGCGGTATCGCTGCCGGCAGCCGTGACGGCGGGCCGATGCACGGCGTGGCGTTCGGCGCGCAGATCATCAGCGCCGACAACGGCGACCCGGGCCCGGAAGACGGCATCGTGCGCGGCAACGACGGCGCGGTGTACAAGGCCGGCTGGGATGCGCTGATCGCCAGCGGCGCGCGGATCATCAACAACAGCTGGGGCATCGGCATCACAGACCGTTTCGACCTCGGCGGCCGTGACCCGGCGTACCCGCACTTCACCGTCAACGACGCGCAACTGCAGTTCAACGAGATCCGCACACTGCTGGGCACCAAACCCGGCGGCGCCTACGACGGTGCAATCGCCGCCGCACGCAGCGGGATCGTGACGATCTTCGCGGCGGGCAACGACTACAACCTGAACAACCCGGACGCCATCGCCGGCCTCGGTTACTTCGTGCCGGACATCGCGCCGAACTGGATCACCGTCGCCGCATTGCAAAGGAACCCGGATCAGGCCAGCGCCAATCCGTACATCATGAGTACGTTCTCTTCGCGCTGCGGCTACACCGCCAGTTTCTGCGTCTCGGCACCGGGCACGCAGATCTACAGCTCGATCATCGAAGGCACCAACGCCGACAACCTGACCACCGGCTACAAGAACTACAACGGCACCTCGATGGCCGCGCCCCACGTGGCCGGCTCCATGGCGGTGCTGATGGAGCGCTTCCCGTACATGTCCGGCGATCAGGTCGCCAGCGTGTTGCGCACCACGGCCACCGACCTCGGCGCACCGGGCATCGACGCCCTGTATGGCTGGGGCATGATCAACCTGCGCAAGGGCATCGACGGCCCGGCGATGTTCGTCACCGAGCAGGACATCCCCGAAGAATTCCGCATCCAGGGCGCCTACGGTTCCGGCCAGTTCGTGGCCGATCTGCCGGGCATCGGCGCAATCATCGATGCGGGCAAACCCACCGAACGCGTATGCAACGACATCACCTGCGGGCTCGACACCTGGCGCAACAACATCTCCGGCCATGGTGGTCTGACCAAACAAGGCATCGGCACTCTGGTGCTGACCGGCAACAACACCTACAGCGGCCCGACCCTGGTCAATCAGGGCCGACTGGCAATCAATGGCTCGCTGCAATCGGCGGTGACGGTCAATGACGGCGGCATCCTCGGTGGTAACGGCCGGATCGCCGCGCTGACCGCCAACAGCGGCGGCACCGTGGCGCCGGGCAATTCCATCGGCACCTTGAACGTGGCGGGTGACGTGACCTTCGCACCGGGTTCGACCTATGCGGTGGAAGTGTCGCCGACCAGCAGCGACCGGATCGCCGCCGGTGGCACCGCCATAATTGAGGGCGCCACCGTCAGTCTGTCCCTGGAAAACAGCCCGACGCTGTTGACCACCGAAGACGTGAAATCGCTGCTCGGCAGTCAGTTCAACATTCTGCAGGCAGCAGGCGGGATTCAGGGGCGCTTTGGTCAGGTGCTGCCTAACTATGCGTTCCTCGGCGGCACCCTCGATTACTCATCAGGTGGCGTGCAACTGGAGGTTGGACGTAACGGCGCCTCGTTCGCCAGTGTCGGCCTGACCCCGAACCAGCGCGCAGTCGGTGCTGCCGCCGAACGCCTCGGCGCCGGCAATGCGTTGTTCGAAACCCTGTTGCTGTCGCCGTCGGCGGCCGCTGCGCAGGAGGCCTTCCAGCAATTGTCCGGCGAGATTCATCCGGCGATCGGCACGCTGCTGATCAACGACAGCCGCTACCTGCGCGATGCCGTGGGCGAACGTCTGCGTGAGCGCGATCTGTTCGATGCCGGCGCGCCGACCGATGACCGCAGCAACGCCTGGCTCAAAGTGCTGGGCGCCTGGGGCAAGAGCGATGGCGGGTCGAAATACGCCGATTCCACCAGTTCCATCGGCGGCCTGCTGGCCGGTGTCGACGGTTTGATCGCTGAAGATACTCGTCTCGGTTTCGTTACTGGTTATAGCGACAGCTCGTTGAGCATGGGCGAGGGTACGCATTCGTCCGCCTCGGTCGATAGCTATCACCTGGGCGCGTACCTGGGGCATCAGATTGATGCGTTGCGTCTGACCGCCGGTGCGGCTTACAGCTGGCATCGCATCGACGTCAAACGCGACCTGCAATTCGCTGGCGTCAGCGGCAAACAGAAAACCAAGCGCGATGCGACCACCGCGCAATTGTTCACCGAAGCGGCCTACGACCTGGGTCTGCAACCGATGAATCTGGAGCCGTTCGCCAATCTGGCCTACGTGCACCTCAACAGCGACAGCTTCACCGAGAAGGGTGATGCCGCCGCACTGAAGGGTGGTGAAGACAACCGCGATGTGGTGTTGTCGACCCTCGGTGTGCGGGCCAAGCGCACGTTTGCCCTGTCGGAGAAACACCAGCTGGAACTGGGCGCAAGCCTGGGCTGGCAGCACAATCTGAGCAGCGTGGATTCCGACAGTCACTTGGCCTTCGTCAATGGCAACAGTGCGTTCACCGTGCAAAGTGTGTCGATGGATCGAGATGCAGCGGTAGTCGGCGTGCGCGCCGGGCTGGCGCTCAATCACGATGTCCGGGTCAACCTGGACTATAACGGGCTGATCGGCTCCAACGAAAAGGACCACGGTGTGGGCCTGACGCTGGACTGGCAGTTCTAAGGGGTAGCGGCAGTTCTTTCGAGAACTGCCGTTTTTGAAAGGAAGAGAGAGCACAACATGGGATTGTTCGATTACAAAAACGCCGACGGCAAAGCGCTGTACAGCGACGCCATCGCCCTGACGCTGTATGCCTACACGCCGACCGGGCAGGCCTTGCCCGGCACTGGCTGGAAGCCGATCGGCGCCACGGCGCTGGGCTATCAGGGCAAAGTCGGGGCGCAGGGTACTTTCTTCGGTGAGAAGGATGGTTTCACCAGCGCCGAAGCCGAAGTGCTCGGCAAGTACGACGCCGCGGGCAAGCTGATCGGCATCGGCGTGGCCTTCCGGGGCACCGGCGGGCTGGGTTACAGCGACACCTTCGGCGACATGAAAAACAACCTGCTGGCTGCCATTGGCCCGTCGGACTACGCCACTCAGTACGCGAAAAACGCCTTCGACAACCTGCTCAAATCGGTGGCCGCGTTCGCTGTCGCCCACGGCATTGCGGCCAAGGACGTACTTGTCAGCGGCCACAGCCTCGGCGGTCTCGGGGTCAACAGCGTGGCGGAGTTGAGCGCGAGCAATTGGGGCGGATTCTTCAAGGACGCCAACTACATTTCGTTCGCCTCGCCGACCCAGAGCAGCACCGGCACCAACGTGCTGAACATCGGTTACGAGAACGACCCGGTGTTCCGCGTGCTCGACGGCACCACGTTCAGTACCGCGTCGATGGGCAAGCACGACAAGCCGCACGATTCGACCACCGACAACATCGTCAACTTCAACGACAACTACGCATCCACCGCGCAGAACCTGGTGCCGTTCAGCATCGCCAATCCGCTGAACTGGTCGGCCCACAGCTCGCTGGGGTATGCCGACGGCCTGAATCGGGTGATCGCGTCGAAGTTCTACGGCCTGACGCACAAGGACTCGACGATCATCGTCTCCAACCTTGAGCAAGCATCGCGGGGCAAGACCTGGGTCGAGGATCTGGGCCGCAGCGGCGAGCCGCACACCGGCAGCACCTTCATCATCGGCACCGACAGCGGTGACTGGCTCAAGGGCGGGGCGGGCAACGACTTCCTCGAAGGTCTGGGCGGCGATGACCGTTTCCGTGACGACGGCGGCTTCAACATCCTGCTTGGTGGCCAGGGCCACAACACTTTCGAACTGCAAAAACCGTTGCAGAACTTCAGCTTCGCCAACGACGGCGACGGCACCCTGTACGTGCGTGACGCCTACGGCGGCATCAGCATGACCCGTGACATCGGCGCGCTGGTAAGCAAAGAGTCGGGTTCGTGGTGGGGCAGCAAGGAAATCACCTGGACCGTCACCGCCAAAGGCCTGGCCAACGGTGCCGAACTGACCCAGTACAACCATTCGCTCAGCGGCGGCGCCATGGGCGACACCCTCAAAGCCACCGCTGACGGCGACTGGCTATTCGGCCTGGGCGGCAACGATCACCTGCAAAGCGACAAGGCCCACGTGACCTTCGTCGGCGGCGCCGGCAACGACGTGATGAGCGCGGTGGGTGGCAACAACACCTTCCTGTTCAGCGGCGCCTTCGGCTTCGACGCGATCAATGGCTACCAGGGCAGCGACAAACTGGTGTTCATGGGCGTCGAAGGCGCGGGGCAGGGCTACGACTACAAGCAACACGCGTCGCAGTCCGGAAGCGATACCGTGCTGAAGATTGGCGACTTTGCCGTGACGCTGGTCGGGGTCGGTGTGGCTAACCTGTCGGATTCGAGTTTCGTCTTCGCCTGACAAACGAACGTTGTACTGAAATGCTCCGGGGCGCCTCGGGAGGGGCGTTCTGGTTGTGAGCTATCTCTGAACAATTCCAACAAAAAGAGAGGCAACAGCAATGGGTGTGTATGACTACAAGAACTTCGGTACGGCGGAATCCAAGGCGCTGTTCAGCGACGCCATGGCCATTACGCTGTATTCCTACCACAACCTCGATAACGGCTTTGCCGTCGGTTATCAGCACAACGGCTTCGGCCTCGGCTTGCCGGCCACGCTGGTGACCGCTCTGATCGGCGGCACGGATTCCCAAGGCGTGATCCCCGGCATTCCGTGGAACCCCGATTCGGAAAAAGCCGCGCTCGATGCGGTGAAAAAAGCCGGCTGGACCCCGATCACTGCCTCGCAGCTGGGTTACGAGGGCAAGACCGATGCCCGCGGCACCTTCTTCGGCGAAAAAGCCGGCTACACCAGCGCTCAGGTGGAAATCCTCGGCAAATACGACGCTCAGGGCCATCTGACGGAAATCGGCATCGCCTTTCGCGGCACCAGCGGCCCACGGGAAATCCTCATCGGCGATTCCATCGGTGACGTGATCAACGACTTGCTCGCTGCATTCGGGCCCAAGGATTACGCCAAGAACTATGTCGGCGAAGCCTTCGGCAACCTGATGAACGATGTGGTGGCGTTCGCCAAGGCCAACGGCCTGACCGGCAAGGACGTGCTGGTCAGCGGCCACAGCCTCGGCGGGCTGGCGGTCAACAGCATGGCGGACCTGAGCACCAGCAAATGGGGCGGGTTCTTCCAGGACTCCAACTACATCGCCTACGCCTCGCCGACCCAGAGCAGCACCGACAAGGTGCTCAACGTCGGCTACGAAAACGATCCGGTGTTCCGCGCGCTCGACGGCTCGACCTTCACCGGCGCCTCGCTCGGCGTGCACGACGCGCCCAAGGAGTCGGCGACCGACAACATCGTCAGCTTCAACGACCACTACGCTTCGGCGGCGTGGAACGTGCTGCCGTTCTCGATCGTCAACATTCCGACCTGGATCTCGCACCTGCCGACCGCTTATGGCGATGGCATGAACCGGGTGATCGAATCGAAGTTCTACGACCTGACCAGCAAGGACTCGACGATCATCGTCGCCAACCTGTCGGATCCGGCGCGGGCCAACACCTGGGTGCAGGACCTGAACCGCAACGCCGAAACCCACAAGGGCAGCACCTTCATCATCGGCAGCGACGGCAACGACCTGATCCAGGGCGGCAGCGGCAACGATTATCTGGAAGGCCGCGCCGGCAACGACACGTTCCGCGACGGCGGGGGCTACAACATCCTGCTGGGTGGCTCGGGCAACAACACCCTGGAGTTGCAGAAGTCGGTCAATACCTTCGACTTCGCCAACGACGGCGCCGGCAACCTGTACATCCGCGATGCCAACGGCGGGATCAGCATCACCCGCGACATCGGCAGCATCGTCACCAAGGAGCCAGGTTTCCTCTGGGGCCTGTTCAAGGACGACGTCACCCACACCGTCACGGCGACCGGACTGAAGGTCGGCAACAACGTCACCCAGTACGAGTCGAGCGTGAAGGGCACCGGCGCCGCCGACACCCTCAAGGCCAAGGCCAGCGGTGACTGGCTGTTCGGCCTGGACGGCAACGACCATCTGATCGGCGGGACGGGCAACGACGTATTCGTCGGCGGCGCCGGCAATGATCTGATGGAGTCGGGTGGCGGGGCGGATACCTTCCTGTTCAGCGGCGCGTTCGGCCAGGACCGCGTGGTGGGTTACACCGCCAACGACAAACTGCTGTTCCTCGGCGTGCAGGGCGTGTTGCCGGGCGACGACTTCCGCGCCCATGCCACGGCGGTGGGGCAGGATACGGTGCTGAAGTTCGGCGCGGATTCGGTCACGCTGGTCGGGGTTGCGTTGAACAGTCTGAGTGGCGACGGGATCGTGATTGCCTGACGTTAGTGGCGCCCGCAAGGGCGCCTTCGCGAGCACGTCGAACATCGCTCCCACTCTTGACCGAGTACCGGCCTTTTGTGGGAGCGAGCCTGCTCGCGATTGAACGATAACGCGGTATTGAAAGTGACTCACCAGCCACTCCCTGACTCCAATCCCTGCACCAACAGGAAATGCGGCCTAAAGCCATGACGGCAACGTTCGTCATGTAAGGGTCGCCAACGAGTACAGGAGATTCACACGTGAAAGGTTTCAAGAGGTTTATCGGTATCGCGGGACTGGCGCTGCTGTCGGCCAATGCCTGGGCCGATCTGCCTCACAGCTCGATTCTGAGCCGCTATGGCGTCACCACCGATCAACTGCCAAAACCTGCCGACAGTGATGACGTCAAACCCGTCGAAGAGAAAAGCCGCTTTCATATCCAGCCCGAACAACCGTTCGTGACCGTTCGCATCGGCGAAGACCATGAGCCGGAAATGACCGGCAACCTGAGCATCGACCGCATGGCGCAGCAGGAACGTCAGCGCTGCCAGCGCTTGCAGGAAGAAATGGTCCGGCGCGGCGAGCGCGCGTTGAACTGCGACGGTTCCCTCCCGGGCATGGCATTACCCCGCTGATCAATGCAAAAAAGGCTGCGCTCCACCAGGAACGCAGCCTTTTTTTGATGGGGGAACCGTCAGTCTTCCTTGCGCACCGTGGCCACTTCGTCGGCACGCACGCGGATCTTGGCGCCGGAAATATCCTTGAACTCGTAGAAACCGTCCTCGTTTTTGGTATCGGGCATGTCCTCGGTCAGGTACTGGGTGCCGTTCTGCAGGGTGACCACCGTCGGGGTCGAGCAACCGGCCAGCGTCAGCAGGGCCGCAACAGCCAACGGGATCCCGAGAGTCTTGATTTTCATAAGCAGCATTCCTGTTCATTTCGACCATTGTCGGCCTCTAACGCGGTTGGTGCCATTACGCCGGAGAAAGTTCGATGGCCACCTGAAAAAATTCCGCAATGAAGGTGCCACTGATCTTTTTCCGTTTGCGCCCGCCGGGGCAGGCTGGTATCTGTACGCATAACCAGTACTCGCTTGCCATGGCCCCGAAATCACCGTGACTGCCAATTCCCTCGAAGATCCGTTCTATTACCTCAACAACTTCCGCCAGGTGCTTGATTGGCTTGAGCTTCGTTACGCCGATGTCATGAGCGAAGCGGAGCACGGCTTCATCCGCGACTTCAAGGCACTGCCGCGCGGATCCCAGGGGTTGCTGGTGCGGATGGTGATGCGCAAGGGCGTGCATTTTCGCGCCGGCAAGCTGAATTATCCGGAAATCGGCGACATCGCCGAGGCGGCGCAACCACTGCTGGAGCAGGGCTGGCTCGATGAACAGGCGCCGCTGTCGATGGCGGATCTGTTCGAGGTGCTGCTCAAGGCCGAGATCCTGCAAGCCTTTGGCCCGGCCATCGATCAGCCCCGGGGCAAGAAAGTCGACTGGCTGCCGCTGCTGCACGAACAATTCCCCGAGCCCCGCATTTTCCGGCAATGGTGCCCAACGCTGGCGGATCGGCTGTTCAGCCTGACGCTGATGGACCTGTGCGACCGTTTTCGCCTGATGTTCTTCGGCAACCTCTATCAGGACTGGTCGGAGTTCGTGCTCGCCGACCTCGGCATCTTCACCTACGAAAAAGTTGAGTTCAGCGCCGATTCCCGGGGTTTGCGCAGCCGTGCCGACGTCGATGCCTGCCTGTTTCTGCACGACTGCCAGCTGTATTTCGAAGCCGGCGAGCCGCTGGAGCCGATCGTCGAACAGGTCGCGGCGCTGCATTTCGACAACCCGTGGCTGCAACGCCGGCGCGGCAAGCTGTTGTTCCAGATCGGCCAATACTGCGAGCGCCTCGGCGAATTCGCCCTGGCCCTGAAGATCTATCGCGACT
The DNA here is from genome assembly GCF_039695385.1 of Pseudomonas sp. 9.2(2024). Classification (NCBI taxonomy): domain Bacteria; kingdom Pseudomonadati; phylum Pseudomonadota; class Gammaproteobacteria; order Pseudomonadales; family Pseudomonadaceae; genus Pseudomonas; species Pseudomonas sp. 9.2(2024). The sequence continues at coordinate 3,330,328 of NZ_CP155585.1, forward strand.
GCGCCTATCCCGGCGCACGATTGCGGATGATCCGCGTGCTGGAGCGCAGCGCCGAGTATGCGTTGGCTCTGGAACTGGCGGTCATTGCCGAGCAGGCGCCGGAAACCGCCACCGAACAGCAGGGCTTGCAACGGATATTGCCGCGCCTGCGGCGCAAGCTCGGCGGACCGCCGATCAAACGCACGGCACCCGGCCTGGTGGAGCGGCTGGATCTGCACCTGCCGCGTCTCGATCCGGCGTTGTCGGTGGAATATCACGTTCAGGCGCACCTGCACGAAGAAACGGGCCCGGTGCATTACGTGGAAAACAGCCTGATCAATTCATTGTTCGGCCTGCTGTGCTGGCCGGCGATCTTCGCGCCGCTGCCGGGCGCGTTCTTTCACCCGTTCCAGCGCGGGCCGGTGGATCTCCTCAATGAAGACTTCCAGCCCCGACGCGCCGAGCTGTTTCAGGCCTGTCTGGCCGAACTCGACGATGGCCGCTATGCCGACACCATCCGCGCGCGGTTCGCCGCCAAATGGGGCGTGCAGTCGCCGTTCGTGTTCTGGGGCGCGCTCAATGAAGATTTGCTGGAGCAGGCGCTGGCCTGTCTGCCGGCCGAACACCTCAAGCACTGGTTCAGCCGTCTGCTGCTGGACATCAAGGCCAATCGCGCCGGCATGCCCGATCTGATCCAGTTCTGGCCACAGCACAAGACCTACCGGATGATCGAAGTCAAAGGCCCGGGCGATCGCTTGCAGGACAACCAATTGCGCTGGCTGGAGTTCTGCAACACGCACCGGATGCCGGTCGCCGTGTGTTACGTGCAATGGGCGGAGCAGGGCGCTTGAGCTACAGCATCGCGGTGCGGGCGTTATGCGAATTCACCGCGAAAACCGGTGACCTCGACCTGCGCTTCACCCCGTCACCGACCGCGCTGGAGGGGATGGCCGGGCATCGCACCGTGGCGTCCCGGCGCAACGACGCCTACCAGAGCGAAGTGGCGCTGGAGGGCGCATTCGGGCCATTGAAAGTCAAGGGCCGGGCGGACGGCTACGACCCGACGCAGAACTGCCTGGAAGAAGTCAAAACCTACCGCGGCGATTTGAGCAAGCAACCGGCCAATCACCGTTCGCTGCATTGGGCCCAGGCGAAAATCTACGGCTGGTTGATGTGCTGTCGATTGCAACTTGAGCAGATCAATCTGGCGCTGGTGTACTTCGACATCGTCACGGAAAAGGAAACCTGTCTGGTCGAAGCGTTCAGCGCCGATGCGCTGCGGCAGTTCTTCGAACAACAATGCGGTCTGTTCCTGGCGTGGGCCGAACAGGAAATGGCCCACCGCGACGCGCGCAACCGGGCGGCGCAGCAGCTGGGTTTCCCCCATGCCGCGTTTCGCCCCGGCCAGCGTCACCTCGCCGAATCGGTGTTCAAGGCCGTCAGCACCGGCCGCTGCCTGATGGCCCAGGCCCCGACCGGGATCGGCAAGACCCTCGGCACCCTGTTTCCGATGCTCAAGGCGTTGGCGCCGCAGCAACTGGACAAGGTGTACTTCCTCACCGCCAAGACACCCGGCCGCAAACTGGCGCTGGACGCGGCGCAAGTGCTGTTCGATCACAGCGAAACCTTGCCGCTGCGGGTGTTGGAAATGGTCGCCCGGGACAAGGCCTGCGAACACCCGGACAAGGCTTGCCACGGCGAATCCTGCCCGTTGGCCCAGGGCTTTTACGACCGCTTGCCCGCTGCCCGCGAAGCCGCCAGCCAACTACGTCTGCTGGATCAGGCCGCGCTGCGAGACGTCGCGGCGCAGCACGCGGTGTGCCCGTATTATCTGAGCCAGGAAATGGCCCGCTGGGCCGACGTGGTGGTGGCGGACTACAACTATTACTTCGATTTCAGCGCGCTGCTGTTCGGTCTGGCCCAGTTCAATCAATGGAACGTTGCGGTGCTGGTGGACGAGTCGCATAACCTGGTCGAGCGCGGGCGGCAGATGTACAGCTCCACTCTCGATCAGGCGACGCTGGGCAGCGTGCGCAAAACCGCCCCCGAGGCCTTGAAAAAATCGTTGCAGCGGGTCAACCGCGAATGGAACGCCCTGCACAATGACCAGTTGGCGCCGTATCAGGCCTACGACAGGGCGCCGGAAAAACTGTTGCAGGCGCTCTCATCCTGCACGGCGAGCATCGGCGACTACCTCAACGATCACCCGCAAGGGCTCGACAGCGCCTTGCAGAATTTCTATTTCGAAATGCTGCAATTCGGCCGGGTGGCAGAATTGTTCGACGCGCATTACCTGTTCGACATCAGCAAGCGCGACCTCGAGCGCAAACGCCCGCTATCGCAACTGTGTCTGCGCAACGTGGTGCCGGCGGCGTTCATCGGCCCGCGCCTGACGGCGGCGCGCAGCAGCGTGCTGTTTTCCGCAACCCTCAGCCCGCGCCACTATTACGCGGATTTGCTTGGCACCCCTGTCGACACGGTCTGGATCGATGTCGAGTCACCGTTCAGCGCCGAACAATTGCAGGTGCAGATCGTCAGCCGGATTTCCACGCGTTTCACGCACCGGCAAGCGTCGCTGGAACCGATTGTCGAGCTGATCGCCCGCCAGTTCAGCGAACGCCCGGGCAACTATCTGGCGTTCTTCAGCAGTTTCGATTACCTGCAACAGGTCGCGCAGCTGCTGGCCGAGCGGCACCCGCACATCACCCGCTGGCAGCAATCCCGGGGCATGACCGAAGGCGCGCGGCAGGACTTTCTCGATCAATTCACCGCCCACAGCCAGGGCGTCGGTTTTGCCGTGCTCGGCGGCGCGTTCGGTGAAGGCATCGATCTGCCCGGCGCACGGCTGATCGGTGCATTCATCGCCACCCTCGGGCTGGCCCAGCTCAACCCGGTCAATGAACAGATGAAGCGGCGCATGGCCGCGATCTTCGGCGCCGGTTACGACTACACCTACCTGTTCCCCGGCGTGCAGAAAGTGGTGCAGGCCGCCGGACGGGTGATCCGCACCCAGCAGGATCGCGGCGTGGTGATGCTGATCGATGACCGCTTTGCCGAAAGCCGGATCCGCCAATTGCTGCCGCGCTGGTGGTCGCTGGAGGGGAGTGAATGCGCAGGAAACCTGTCGGGTTGACGTACGTTTCCGGGAATTTGAACAGGGTGATTTCCATCGTTAACTGTAGGATTAATTCCCATACAAAACAGTGATATACGTTGTAAATATCTTGTCTTTGATGAAGTCCGAAAACCGGTCTTTAGTCAAAGGACCGGCCACCGGTATCCCTCAAGACGAGATAAGGAAATCACTGCATGTCTGTCGCCGCTGCCTACCACTACACCTACACGCCAGAGCAGGTCACTGCCGCTTTCGACACCCTCAGCCCAACGCTGTTTTCCGCAGTAACAGCCGAGACCACACCCCGGATGCTGGTCACTGCCGGCGTGCAAAGTTCGGGCAAAACCTACCTGCTGGAAAAAAGCCTGCTGCCTTCCGGTCGCTATCAAAACCATGTTCGCCTCTACCTTCCCCAGTATCGGGAGAGGCATCCGCAATATGAGGAAATGATCAAAATCGGCGTATTGCATGCCTACGAACACACAGAGACTTTCGTCCGCGATCTGTGCCAGAAGATTTTCGAAAGAGCCTTCAGGGAAAAACTCAACATCATTCTGGAGTGCGCATTCGACACCATTCAATTTGCCGCCTTGCCTGAATACGCCGCCAGCGCCGGCTATCAGCTGGAAGTGCACGTGGTCGCCTGCAACTATCCCTTTGCCTTTATTTCAGGTGTCCAACGTGGGTTCAAAAGCCTCGAAAAGGGCGAGCTTGAGCGTTTCGTCAAACCGTCGGCGCTGAAATCCAGCCTGGGTAATGCTCATGCGGTGCTGTACACACTGGAGTCGGTGGCCAGAAAAATCAGCGGCTCGCAGATTTTCCTGTACGAGCGCGGGCTGGGTGCCTTGCAGGATCGGATCCTGCGCGCGCACAGCACATACACCCTGGACACCCAGCACAAGCTTTCCATTACCTCGACATCCACGCCTTACAGTTACGAGGCCTATGAGCGCATTTTCAGCAAATCGGTCAATGGCGAAAACGAGCGTAATGAAATGGTCAGGGAGTGCCACCTGGCCTTGTCCAAGGCAACGCAATACGCGACGCAGGTACCGGATTTCCTCTTCAATGCGCTTTACGCAAGGATCATCAGATATGTCCAGCGATGAGCTGCTGCCCCTTGCCTGGCCCGGTATGCTTTTGCGGCTTTCCAAACCGCCGGTTTGACGCATACTCCAGTCATTGAAAACCTGCTTTGAGCCAAGCCTGATGAGCGAGAACAAGAAGTCCGCTGCAATCGAAGACATGCGCTTTCGTTTGCTGATCGATGCGGTCGTCGATTATGCGATCTACATGATCGACCCCGAGGGGATCATTACCAGCTGGAACTCCGGCGCAAAGCGCTTCAAGGGATATGAAGAGGCGGAGATCCTCGGCGAACACTTTTCCCGGTTCTACACCGATGAAGACCGTGCTAACGGTTTGCCGCAGCGGGCGCTGGACACGGCGATCCGCGAGGGCCGGTTCGAGGGTGAAGGCTGGCGGGTACGCAAGGACGGCACGCACTTCTGGTGCCACGTGGTGATCGATCCGATTTTCAGCCCGGGCGGGCAACTGCTCGGGTTTGCCAAGATCACCCGCGACCTGACCGACCGCAAAATGGCCGAAGAAACCCTCAAGCAGAGCGAACAGCAGTTTCGCCTGCTGGTGCAGGGCGTCACCGACTATGCGATCTACATGCTCAGCCCCGAAGGCCGGGTGACAAACTGGAATCCCGGCGCGCAGCGGATCAAGGGTTACAAGCCGGATGAGGTCATCGGCAAGCATTTCTCGATGTTCTACACCCCGGAAGACCGTGACGCCGGTGAACCCCAGCGCGCCCTGGAAACTGCGGTGCGCGAGGGCCGTTTCGAGAACAAGAGCTGGCGCCTGCGCAAGGACGGCACGCGGTTTCTGGCCCATGTGGTGGTCGATGCGATTCGCGGCGACACCGGCACTTTGCTCGGTTTTGCCAAGATTACCCGCGACGTCACCGAGGCTACCCAGGCGCAACAGGCCCTGGAAAAAACCCGTGAAGCGCTGTTCCAGGCGCAGAAAGTGCAGGCTATCGGCCAACTCAGCGGCGGTATCGCCCACGACTTCAACAATCTGCTGACGGTGATCCTCGGCAACCTGGAAATCGTGCGCAAACGCCTGGGCGATGACCCGAAAGTCAGCCGTCTGCTGGAGAACGCCACCCAGGGCGCCTTGCGCGGCGTGTCGCTGACCCAGCGCATGCTGGCTTTTGCCCGGCGTCAGGAGCTCAAGACCGAACCGATCGAAATCCCGAAACTGGTGCAGGGCATCACCGGGCTGTTGCGCAGTTCACTGGGGCCGGGGATCCGCATCGAAACGCAGTTTCCCGAAGACCTGCAAGCGGTGCTGGCCGACAGCAACCAACTCGAACTGGCGGTGCTCAATCTGGCGACCAATGCCCGTGATGCCATGCCCGAAGGAGGCAACGTCACGATCAGTGCCGAGCCCGAAGTGGTGCTCGAACAGAACGACACAAGCCTGGCAGCTGGGCGCTACGTGTGCCTGAGGGTCACCGATACCGGTGAAGGCATGGACGCCGCCACCCTGGCGTCGGCGAGCGATCCGTTTTTCACCACCAAGGGCTTGGGCAAGGGCACCGGTCTGGGATTGTCGATGGTCCAGGGTTTCATCGAACAACTGGGTGGCCGCTTCATTCTGAAAAGTACAAAGGGGCAGGGCACCACCGCTGAACTGTGGTTGCCGGTGGCCGTCGACGGTGTTGTCGCCAAACCGCTTGGTCCGATGGTGTCCACCGATACGGTGCCGCGCCTCAGCGTGCTGGTGGTGGACGACGACAGTCTGGTGCGCACCAGCACGGTCCTGCTGCTGGAAGACCTCGGCCACCGGGTGGTCAGCGCCGCCTCCGGTGCACAGGCGCTTGAGCTGTTCGATCAGGGCGAGGTCATCGACCTGATGATCACCGACATGGCCATGCCGCAGATGAGCGGCGCGCAACTGGCTCACGCCGTGCGCCTGCTCAAGCCGGATCTGCCGATCATCCTCGCGACCGGTTATGCCGAGCGCCTCGAAGGTTTTGCAGCAGGGCTGCCGCGGCTGTCGAAACCGTTCAATCAACTGAATCTGGTGGAGATCATTGCCCAGTCGATAAAGTGAACCGGAGGCACAATCGGGCTGAACTTGTCCGAGACGTGGCGCCTCAAAACGCTTTGTTTCGGAGCGTTCCATCGTGCCACGCATATTGACCCAACCGACCGCCGAAGAGACCCTCAACGAACATAACGCCAAAATGTTCGGTTCACCCAAGGAACGGCTGGATTTCTACCGACGGGAAATCCAGTACGAAACCAGCATCCTGGCCAACCGCACCGATGCCTACCTGGCCGCGCAATCGTTTCTGGTGATTGCCTTCGCGTCCTGCATGGCCAACCTCAACCCCGAGTGGGGCAAGTTGTTCACCCTGGTGGTGCCACCGTTCCTGGCCTTGCTCGGCCTGCTCAGTTCGCTCAATGCCTGGCCGGGGATTCGTGCCGCCTACGACATCATCGATCATTGGCATTTCAAGCAGAGTGAATTGCTGCGCAGCGAACCCCTGATGGGTCTGGCTTATGACGAATCGCCGCTGTTCAGCGAAATGGAGTCGAGCCACAAGGGGTATCGCAAGTCACTGCTGTTTTCCATTCGTACGCCGTGGATGTTTGCAACATTCTGGATGTTGCTCGGCACTTATGCCTTCTACATTCAGGTGACCAACCCGGGAGGCTGAAACACCACCGCGTTCAACGGCCATCGCGTTTAGGATTGACCGGTTTTTTACGCCGCTCGTAGCGGGCAAGAATCGGCTGGGTGCTGATGCCGTGCAGCAGAATGCTCAGCGCCACCACCGACAGGGTCAGGTCGGTACACAGCGTGCCCACGCTGTCGCCCAGCCCATGGTTCAGCGCATAGAAGAGGTAGAACAGACTGCCGATCCCGCGAATGCCGAACCAGCCGATCAATAACCGTTGGCGCCCAGCCAATAACGATCCCCACGGCATCAAAGCCACGCAGGCAGGGCGAATGACACAGAACAGTACGCCGCCGACCAGCAGCGCCCGCCAGTCCCAGTGACTGACCAGCACCACGCCCAGCAGGGTAACCAGAAACACTTCCATCGCCCGCTCGACCAGACCGCCGAAGGCGAGCATGTCGCCCATCATGATGCCGGCGGCCACCTGGCTGTCTTCCAGCCGCTCGGTATCGCCGTGCACCGCCTGCTGCGGCTCGACATTCTGATGACCGACAACCGGTTGCACCATGTGTTCGGCGGGTGGTTGATGGGCGCCGGTGGATTTGACTTCCTCCTGTCGCAAGCCGAGGCCGGCGGCGAATACCGACAGAAAACCGTAGCCACCGATGGATTCAGCCACCACATAGGCCAGCGCAATCAACGCTAGAGCAAGATAGTCATTCGGGCTCAGAGTGCTGTCATCGTTGCGGATGCGCAGCGAGAGGGTCAGACGACCGATGCCACGGCCCATCCAGTAGCCACAAAGCAACCCGGCCGGAACCGCCCACACAAGGCTGCGCAGTACCCAGTCGGGCCACTCGGCGGCAAACCCTTCACCGTTCAGCAGCAACAGCCCGAGGATCACGAAGGGGAATGCAACGCCGTCGTTGAGCCCGGCCTCGCCGGACAGGCCGAAGCGCACGCTGTCGACGTCCCGCGCATCGTTGACCTGTACCAGCGCTGCGAGCACCGGGTCGGTCGGAGCCAGAATCGCGCCGATCAACAGCGAAGGGCCCCAATTCAGATCCAGGCCAAAATGCAGCAACAGACAGACGCCGATGATCGTCAGCACCATCACCGGACCCGCCAGACCGAATGCAATCCGCCAACGCTTGTCGCGCAATGGCAAACGCAACTTCAAACCGCAGACGAACAGGGAAAACAGCACCGCAACTTCAGTCAGGTGTTCCATCCACAAAGAGGCTTCGTCCAGCGGCAGTTTCAGCAGATCGAGCCCTGCCGGCCCGATGCCCACACCCAGCAGCAGGCAAACAGCCGAGGTCGTCACCGGCATCCAGCGCAGGTACGACGATGTCAGCGCCAGGGTCAGCAGCACGGCACCGAGCACCGCCACCCAGATGATGAAGCTCATGACGCGCGGCCCGTAAGGTCAGTTCGATGCCGCCCCGACATAACCGGCCTAACCCGCAGTCGTGCGCAGGTATTCCGGCGTCAGCACGTTAAACCAAAGCAGAATCATCGACACCAACAACGTCACCAGCACCAGCAGCGCGACACCCCAGACGCTGGCCGAATACAGCAAACCCTGTTCCTTGCGCTCGTGCATGAAAGTCGGCAGGCCAACGAACAGCAGAAACGTCGAATAGATCGACGCCACGCCAAGCACCAGCACAGCCAGCCAGCGGCTGGGATACAGGCCAGCGAGCCCGGCGATGAAAAACGGGGTGACGGTGTATGCCGCGAAACCGATGCACTGGTTGAGCGTCGGCCGCGCATCGAAGGTGCGCGACATCCAGCGGATGAAACCGCCAATGATCGCCACGCCGACCACGATGGTGACGTAGAGCAGGACACTCAGCTGCAAGGCGCTGGCACTGCTGAGCCTCACGGTTTCACCCACTGCCAGGCTCCAGCCGACATACGTGGTGCCAATGAACAGGCACACCGCCGGGACGAGGGCGAGCAACAGCAGGTGAGCAAGGTAATGACGCGGGTGGGCCTCTTCTTCGCGGCGGATGTCAGTCCAGGCAAAGTTCGGCTGGGTGAAGAGTTTGATAATAGGCGCAGACATGACGACCTCCTGATCTCTTGCAACCCGAACGGGCCATGAAGGTATGGAGAGGTCGCCTTGTCCAGCGGTTCACTTTTTCTGGCAAGTGGTTCAGAGCATCGGTTTGCCGCCGGTCACGCCATAGCGCTGGCCGGTGATGTAGCTGGCTTCGTCAGACGCCAGCAGCACATAGATCGGCGCGACCTCCACCGGCTGGCCGGGGCGGCCGAGTGGCGTTTGCCCGCCAAAGTTCTGCACTTCCTCATCCGGCATGGTCGAGACGATCAGCGGCGTCCAGATCGGCCCCGGTGCCACGCAATTCACGCGGATTTCCCTCGGGCCGAGCATTTGCGCCAGACCACCGGTGAAATTGGCGATGGCGCCTTTGGTGGTGGCGTAGGCGAGCAGGGTGGGCTTGGGCATGTCCGAGTTGATCGAACTGGTGTTGATGATGGAGGAGCCGGATCCCATGTGTTTGATGGCAGCCTGGCACAGACGGAAGATCGCGGTGATGTTGACGTCGAAGGTCATCACCCATTCGTCGTCGGGAATCTCCTCGAAGGTTTCGTGGGTCATCTGGAAAGCCGCGTTGTTGACCAGCACGTCGATGCGGCCGAAGCGCTCGACGGTTTGATCCACCAACGCCTGGCACTGGGATTTCTGCGCAATGTCACCGGGCAGCAACAGGCACTGGCGACCGGCCTGTTCGACCCAGCGCGCGGTTTCCTTGGCATCTTCATGTTCATTCAAATAGGCGACCGCCACATCGGCACCTTCGCGGGCGAAGGCAATGGCCACAGCACGGCCGATGCCACTGTCGGCACCGGTGATCAGGGCGATCTTGCCGGCCAACCGGCCGGAGCCGGTGTAGCTTTGCTCGCCGCAATCGGGGTAGGGCTCCATCTTGCGCTGGGAGCCGGGAACCGGCTGCGCCTGTTTCGGGAACGGGGGTTTTGGATAGTCGGTCATCATCAATCTCCGGGTCTCAGGACAGGTAGGCCGGTTGACCCGGCCCGTTTGCGCTGAGTTCGATCGGATTGACGCTCGGGTTTGCCCTGACTTGATTACCGGGACTCGAGGGCTCGCTCCATCCGCGCAATGCCTTCTTCGAGCATCGAACGCGGGCAACCGAAGTTCAGGCGCACGAACTGCTGGCTGTGGTCGCCAAAATCCAGGCCCGGGCTGAGGCCGACCCGGGCGTGGTCCAGGAAGAACTTCTGCGGATCGTCCAGATCCAGCGCCGAGCAATCGAGCCAGGCCAGATACGTGCCTTGCGGCACATTGAGGGTCACGCCGGGCAAACGGCTGCGCACGGCGTCCACCAGCCAGTCACGGTTGGCTTGCAGATACTGCTTCAGCGCCTCTAGCCACGGACCGGCTTCGCTGTAGGCCACGCGGGTGGCTTCCATGCCCAGCGGGTTGACGCTGTCGACCATGCCGCAACGGGCGTGGTTGACGCGTTCGCGCAGGGCGGCGTCCTGGATGATCATGAACGAAGTCTTGAGACCGGCGATGTTGTAGGCCTTGCTCGCCGACATCAAAGTGATGGTGCGGCGGGATATTTCCGGGCTCAGGGACGCAGTCGGAATGTGGACGCGACCGTCGTAGCACAGCTCGGCGTGGATCTCGTCGGAGATGATCCAGGCGTCCTGCGCCACGCAGATGTCCGCTACCGCTTGCAGTTCTTCACGGCCGAAGACTTTGCCGATCGGGTTGTGAGGGTTGCTCAGCAGCAGGGCGCCGCCACCGGTCAGGGATTCACGCAGTGCGTCCAGCGGGGTGGCGTAGCTGCCGTCGGCCTGGGCGTTGAATTCCAGCTCGACCTTGTTCAGGCCCCAATGGCCAGGTGCATGGCGCAGCGGCGGGTAATTCGGAGTTTGCACCACAACGTTCTGCTGCGGTTGCACCAGCGCCTTGAGCGCCATGTTGAAACCCGACTCCACGCCCGGCAGGAAAATCAGTTCTTGGGTTTTGACCCGCCAGGCGAACTTGTTCCAGAGGTCGGCGACGATGGCCTCACGTAGGTTGTCCTGGGCCACGCTGTAGCCCACCAACGGGTGCAGCAGGCGTTGTTGCAGGGCCTCGATAACCACCGGCGGCGCGGCGAAATCCATGTCAGCGACCCACATCGGCAACACGTCGGCCGGATAGCGGCTCCACTTGGTGCTGCCGGTGTCGTGGCGGTCGAATACCTGATCAAAATCGAAAGTCATGCGCGGTCTCTGAGGCGGAGATGGGTCGTGCCGGCGATGATAAACCCCCATCCCCTGTGGGCGCGAACTTGTGACCGATGAATGGCCGACGGTCGGTTTTCACACAAGCGGCGGGAGCTTTGTCTACAGTGAAAAAGTCGGCACTCGTCTGCCGCAACCGTGATTGTCCAGAACAAACCCGGCACCAGTACCGGGTTCCACCTGATCAGGAGTGCACGATGGATCTCAGCCGTCGTCAGTTCTTCAAGGTCGCCGGTATCGGCCTTGCAGGCTCTAGCCTGGGCGCGTTGGGCATGGCCCCGACGCAGGCCTTCGCCGAGCAGGTGCGCCACTTCAAGCTTGCCCACACCCATGAAACCCGCAACACCTGCCCGTATTGCTCGGTCGGTTGCGGCTTGATCATGTACAGCCAGGGCGATGCCGCGAAGAACGTTGCGCAAAACATCATCCATATCGAGGGCGACGCCGACCACCCGGTCAACCGCGGCACTTTGTGCCCGAAAGGCGCCGGTCTGCTGGACTTCATTCACAGCCCCGGCCGCTTGCAGTACCCGCAGGTGCGCAAGCCCGGCAGCAGCGAATGGACCCGGATCACCTGGGACGAAGCCCTCGACCGCGTCGCCGACCTGATGAAGGCCGACCGCGACGCCAATTTCGTCGAACAGAACGCCCAGGGCCAGACGGTCAATCGCTGGCTGACCACCGGTTTCCTCGCAGCGTCGGCAGCGTCCAACGAAGCGGGCTACATCACCCACAAGGTGGTTCGCAGTCTCGGCATGCTGGGGTTCGATAACCAGGCGCGTGTCTGACACGGCCCGACGGTGGCAAGTCTTGCCCCGACGTACGGCCGTGGAGCCATGACCAACACCTGGACCGATATCGCCAACGCGAATCTGATCCTGGTGATGGGTGGCAACGCAGCAGAAGCCCACCCTTGCGGCTTCAAATGGGTGACCGAAGCCAAGGCGCACAACGCCGCGCGGCTGATTGTGGTCGATCCGAGGTTTACCCGGACCGCGTCCGTGGCCGATTACTACGCGCCGATCCGCACCGGCAGCGACATCGCGTTCATGGGCGGGCTGATCAATTACCTGCTGACCGAGGACAAGATCCAGCACGAATACGTGCGCAACTACACCGACGTCTCGTTCATCGTCAAAGCCGGGTTCGGCTTCGAGGACGGGCTGTTCACCGGTTACGACGCGGCCAAACGCAGCTACACCGACAAATCCACCTGGGGTTACGAACTGGGGGATGACGGCTTCGTCAAAGTCGACCCGAGCCTGCAGGACCCGCGCTGCGTCTATCAACTGATGAAGCAGCATTACAGCCGCTACAACATCGACCTGGCGAGCCAGATCTGCGGCATGCCGGTCGATGCGATGAAAAAGATCTGGGAGGAAATTGCCACTTGCTCGGCACCGGGCAAGACCATGACCATTCTCTACGCGCTGGGCTGGACCCAGCACTCGATCGGCTCGCAGATAATACGCAGCGCAGCGATGGTGCAACTGTTGCTGGGCAACGTCGGCATGCCGGGCGGCGGGGTCAACGCCTTGCGCGGGCACTCGAACATTCAGGGCCTGACAGACCTTGGCCTGCTGTCCAACGCGCTGCCGGGTTACCTGACCCTGCCGACCGACGCCGAGCAGGATTACGCGGCCTACATCCATAAACGCACCCAGGTTCCGTTGCGGCCGGGGCAATTGTCCTACTGGCAGAACTACAGCAAGTTCCACGTCAGCCTGATGAAAGCCTGGTACGGCGCCAATGCCACTGCCGAAAACCAGTGGGCCTACAGCTACTTGCCGAAGCTCGACATCCCCAACTACGACATCCTCAAGGTGTTCGACCTGATGGGGCAGGGCAAGGTCAACGGCTACATGTGCCAGGGCTTCAACCCGATCGCCGCGTTGCCGGACAAGAACCGGGTGATGGCGGCACTGGCCAAACTGAAATGGCTGGTGGTAATGGACCCGCTGGCCACCGAAACCTCGCAGTTCTGGGAAAACGTCGGGCCGTACAACGATGTGAAGAGCGCCGACATCCAGACCGAAGTCATTCGCCTGCCGACCACCTGTTTTGCCGAAGAGGACGGTTCGCTGGTCAACAGCAGCCGCTGGCTGCAATGGCACTGGAAAGGCGCCGATGGCCCCGGCGAGGCGCGCACCGACGTTCAGATCATGAGTGCGCTGTTCCTGCGCCTGCGTGAGCGTTATCAGGCCGAGGGCGGCAAATTCGCCGATCCGCTGTTGAAGCTGTCGTGGCCGTACAAGATTGCCGAAGAGCCCTCACCGGAAGAGATCGCCAAAGAGATCAACGGCTACGCCACCACCGATTTCACCGACGCCACCGGCGCGGCGATCAAGGGCAATGCGCAACTGGCCGGGTTCGCCCAGCTCAAGGATGACGGCAGCACCGCGTCCGGCTGCTGGATCTTCTGCGGCAGCTGGACCGAAGCCGGCAACCAGATGGCCCGTCGCGACAACAACGACCCTTACGGCATGCACCAGCATCAGGGCTGGGCGTGGGCCTGGCCGGCCAACCGGCGGATTCTCTATAACCGCGCCTCGGCGGACGTCGCCGGCAAGCCGTGGGATCCGAAAAAACGCCTGGTCTGGTGGAACGGCAAGGCCTGGGGCGGCACCGATGTGCCGGACTACAAGGCCGACGTGCCGCCGGAAGCCGGGATGAACCCGTTCATCATGAACCCCGAAGGTGTGGCGCGGTTCTTCGCCGTCGACAAGATGAACGAAGGGCCATTCCCCGAGCACTACGAGCCGTTCGAAACGCCGATCGGCATCAACCCGCTGCACCCGGACAACAAGAAAGCCACCAGCAACCCGGCGGCGCGGATCTTCGATTCGGTGTGGGACAGCCTAGGCGTAGCCAAGGATTACCCGTATGCAGCGACCAGCTACCGGCTGACCGAGCATTTCCACTTCTGGAGCAAGCACTGCAAGTTGAACGCGATTGCCCAGCCCGAGCAGTTCGTGGAAATCGGCGAAGTGCTGGCCAAGGAGAAGGGCATCGCTGCCGGCGACCGGGTGCGGGTCAGCAGCAAGCGCGGGTTCATTGAAGCGGTGGCGGTGGTGACCAAAAGGATCCGGCCGTTGCAGGTCAACAACCAGGTGGTGCACCAGATCGGCATTCCGCTGCACTGGGGTTTCACCGGCCTGACGCGCCACGGTTACCTGACCAACACCCTGGTGCCGTTCCTCGGCGATGGCAATACACAGACCCCGGAATCCAAGTCATTCCTGGTCAACGTGGAGAAACTCTGATGGAGAATCTTTAGATGGCCAGCCAAGACATCATTGCCCGCTCGGCCACCACGACCCCGGCGCCTTCGATACGCGGCCAGGAACAGGTGGCCAAGCTGATCGACACCACCAAATGCATCGGTTGCAAGGCCTGTCAGGTCGCGTGCTCGGAATGGAACGAGCTGCGCGACGAGGTCGGCCACAACCACGGCACCTACGACAATCCGCAGGACCTGAGCGCCGATTCATGGACGCTGATGCGCTTCACCGAGCACGAAACCGACGCCGGCAACCTCGAATGGCTGATCCGCAAGGACGGCTGCATGCACTGCGCCGAGCCCGGATGCCTGGCGGCGTGCCCCAGCCCCGGCGCGATCATCAAGCACGCCAACGGCATCGTCGATTTCGATCAGGATCACTGCATCGGCTGCGGTTATTGCATCACCGGCTGCCCGTTCAACATCCCGCGTATTTCGCAGAAGGATCACAAGGCCTACAAATGCACGCTGTGTTCGGACCGGGTGGCGGTGGGGCTGGAACCGGCCTGTGTGAAAACCTGCCCGACCGGCGCCATCGTGTTCGGCACCAAGGACGACATGAAGACCCACGCCGCCGAACGCATCGTCGACCTGAAAAGCCGTGGCTTCGACAACGCCGGCCTGTATGACCCGGAAGGCGTTGGCGGTACCCACGTCATGTACGTGCTGCACCACGCCGACACCCCGAAAATCTACGCCGGCCTGCCGGACAACCCCGAGATCAGTCCGCTGGTGGGCTTGTGGAAAGGCATCAGCAAACCGCTGGGCCTGCTGGCCATGGGCGCGGCGGTGCTGGCCGGGTTCTTCCATTACGTGCGGATCGGCCCGAACCGGGTCGAGGAAGATGAACATCCCGAACCGCCCGACACCTCGGTGCACGTTGTCGATCCGGCGGTGCACACCTTTGACCCACGCGGGGAGGACCGGCCATGAGCAACAAGACGATCCTGCGCTACACCGCCAACCAACGTACCAATCACTGGCTGGTGGCGATCCTGTTCTTCATGGCCGGGCTGTCGGGGCTGGCGCTGTTTCATCCGTCGATGTTCTGGCTGACCCACCTGTTCGGCGGCGGCCCGTGGACGCGGATCCTGCACCCGTTCATGGGCGTGCTGATGTTCGTGTTCTTCCTCGGCCTGGTATTTCGCTTCTGGCGCTCGAACTTCTTTATCGACAACGACTGGAAATGGCTGCGGCGCATTGACCGGGTGCTGGTCAACGACGAGGAGACCGTGCCGGCGGTGGGCAAATACAACGCCGGGCAAAAGCTGCTGTTCTGGACTTTACTGCTGTGCATGCTCGGATTGTTGTTCACGGGATTGGTGATCTGGCGCGCGTATTTCAGTCATTACTTCGGCATCACCACGATTCGCTGGGCGATGTTGCTACACGCTCTGGCGGGATTTGTGCTGATCCTGAGCATCATCGTTCACGTCTACGCCGGGATCTGGATCAAGGGTTCGGTGGACGCGATGATGCACGGCTGGGTCAGCCGCGCCTGGGCCAGGAAACACCATGCACTCTGGTATCGCGAGGTGGACAGCAAAGATCCGCCAGAGCGACCGGTCACGAAAAAGGGCTGACAGTTGCCAACCATCCTCGAACCCGGAGAAATCGAAGCGGCGGCCAGTTCGCCGCCGTTTCTGCACCTGCCGCCGCACAACCTGTTCACGTTGCGGGCCCAGCGCCTTGAGCGCTTGGCCGAAGGTCATCCGCTGGCCGATTACCTGCATTTGATCGCCGGTTTGTGCCGTGTCCAGCAGCAAATCTTCGACGACCCGCCCTCGACCGTGCCGCTCGATGAACAGCGGCTGGAAGTCTGTCGGCAACACGGCATGCCGCCGTTCGCCGCCGACACCCTGATTCGCGAGGACACCTGGCAGCTTTATCTCGGAGCCTTGCTCCAGCGCTATGTCGCTCCCGAACAACCAGCGGTGGTCGAGGCCGTGACCACGCTGCGCGTTGCCAGCCCCGGCCAGTTGCGCGCCTGGGCGGTGGCGCTGGTCAGCGGCCAGTATTCGCTGGTGCCGGCGGCGCTGGTGCCGTTTCTCGGGGCGGCGCTGCAAGCGGCGTGGAGTCACTGGCTGCTCAATGCACCAAACCTGCAACTGACGCCCGGCGACAGCCTCAGCCAGTGCCCGGCCTGCGGTTCGCCAGCCATGGCCGGGGTGATCCGCCATCGCGGCAAGCACAACGGCCTGCGTTATCTGGTGTGTTCACTGTGCGCCTGCGAATGGCATGTGGTGCGGGTCAAGTGCGTGTATTGCGAGCAGAGCAAAGGGCTTGAATACCTGAGCCTCGAGGATGACCGCCACGCCGCCAATCAGGCGCCGTTGCGCGCCGAAGTCTGTCCGGGCTGCAACAGCTATCTGAAGTTGCTGTATCTGGAAAACGACGGGGAGGGCGAGGCGCTGTCGGCGGATCTGGGCAGTCTGTTGCTCGACATGCGCCTGGCTCAGGACGGCTATCAGCGCCTGGCGCCGAATCTGCTGCTGGCGCCCGGCGACGAATAAGCCTCAGCGATGCGGCAATTCAACCCGTGCGCGTAAGCCGCCGCTGCGGCGATTGCGCAGACTCAGTTCACCACCCTGTTCACGAATGATCCCTCGCGCCGCCGAAAGACCGAGCCCGACGCCGCCGGTATCACGGTTGCGCGAAGTCTCCAGACGGAAGAACGGATCGAACACCCGCTCCAGCGCGTCCTCGGGAATTCCCGGCCCCTCGTCAATGACCTCGATGCGGATCGACGTGTCATCGCAGCTCAGCGCCACACTGGGTCGCTGTCCGTATTTCACCGCGTTATCCAACAGATTGACGATGACCCGTTTGATGCCCAGCGGCCGGCCGTCGTACACCACATGCGCCGGGCCGCTGAAGTCGATGTCGATGTGCTGGTCGCGGTAGTCATCGACGATGGTTTGCAGCAACTCCGACAGATCGAACGCGGTGGATTGCTCCAGATGGGTGTCTTCCCGGAAGAACGCCAGGGCGGCGTTGATCATCGATTGCATTTCCTCGATGTCGCGGATCAGTTTGCCCTGATGATCGAGGTCTTCCATGAACTCGCTGCGCAGGCGCATCCGGGTCAGTGGGGCGCGCAGATCATGGGAGATGGCGGCGAGCATGTGGGTGCGTTCGCCGATGAAATGCTGGATCTGCGCCTGCATCGTGTTGAAGGCGACGATGGCCTGACGGATTTCATGGGGGCCTTCGAGGTGGATCGGCGGCGCTTTCAGATCCCCGCCAAAACGCCGCGCCGCATGGGCAAAGCGCTGCAACGGCTGGGCCAGTTGCCGCGTGGCGAGCCAGGCGACCAGCAGGGTGGCGACCAGCCCCAGGGCAACGATCACAGCAATCCGCACGTTCAGGCTCAAGCCCCAACTGCGCTCCGGCGGCGTGAACGACAGCCAGCTGTCATCCGCCAGCCGCACCAGCGCCATGTAATGCGCGCGAGGGCTGCCGGCAGGCCAGTCATCGGGGTTGAACACATCGATCTGTCGGTTATCGCCAAGCAATTGCCGCAGCGCCGGCACTTTTCCGGCTTCGACCTGTTCGCCGTCCCCCGGCAGACCGAAGTCGGCTCGACGGGGTTTCCACAACACCTCAAGTATCGGGCTGCTGGCGGCACTGGCCAGTTGCGGGCGCAAGTTTGCCGGCGCGGCCTCGACCACTCGGGTGGTGGCGGCGATCTGCTCCAGCAGCCCGGTGCGCTCGATTGGTGGGCGGGCCCAGATGCCGGCGACCTGAACGAACAGCGCATTGAGCAGCAGCGAAGCGAGCATCGCCGCGACGATTGTCAGGGCAATCCGCCGGCTGAGGGTGTCGCGCCGCAGCATCCGGCCGATCATGAGCGGCTGACCTTGGCGGTGAACATGTAGCCGCCGTTGCGCACGGTACGAATCAGGTCCGGGCGTTTGCTGTCCGGTTCGATCTTGCGCCGCAGCCGACTGATCTGCACGTCGATGCTGCGGTCATAGGCGTCGTGGCCCTGGCCGTGGGTCAGGTCGATCAGTTGTTCGCGGGTCAGGATGCGTTGCGGATGTTCGAGCAACACCAGCAACAGGTCGAATTCGCCGGCGGACATCGGAATCATCACGCCTTCGGGCGAGCGCAGTTCGCGGCAGGTGATGTCCAGATGCCAACCGGCGAAGGCCATGACCGGGCGTGAAGGCTCGGCGCCGGACGGCGTGTTCTCACCGACCCGGCGTTGCAGCGCGCGCACCCGGGCCAGCAACTCCTGCGGGGCGAAGGGCTTGGTCAGGTAGTCGTCGGCGCCCAATTCCAGGCCGACGATCCGGTCGCTCAGCTCGGCCATGGCCGTGAGCATGATGATCGGGATGCCCATCTGCGCCCGGACTTTCTGGCACAGGCTCAGGCCACCCTCACCGGGGAGCATCAGGTCGAGGATGATCGTGTCCGGCCGTGCCTGCGCAATGGCCGCCCACATGGCCTCGCCATGGGCGGCGACATCGACCTGATAGCCGTGCTGAACGAAGAACTTCTTCAGCAAGGACAGAATTTCCCCGTCGTCATCGACGATCAGCAATCTGCTCACGTTTGCGCAATCCATGAACCCAAAAGAAGCGCATCTAAAACCATTTCGATGCGCCGGTCATATATTTCAATCCTGCAACATTCCTTCAGCGCGGACATCAGCCGGACATCGTCGGGCAAACATCCGCAGGCACTCTGCAGGCCTTCCAACCAAGGGGGCTCAACATGAAGGACATGAACAGCGGCTACATCACCCGGGACCATGGCGCCGTGCGCCCGTTGATCCTGACCCAGCGCACCACCGCACCGGGTCCCGACACGCCGATCCTGTTCCAAGAGACGTGCCTGGGGCTGACGAACGATCAGAGCCAGTTGATCCTGCGCCGCTATTTCGAACGGTTCAGCCCGACCGAGGCCCATTGGGTCGAATACCTGCACACGATTCCTACCGCCGAATTCATCCAATGGATCATGACCCACGGCCAGTTGCGCATCGAGTGCTCCGACAACACCCCGCACAGCCACGTCCACGCTTGAACAAGGAAACACCATCGATGACTAGCCATCGCTCACTGGCCGTGCTGTTTGCCGCCACCCTCAGCCTGTCGGCGTGCAGCAGCAAAAAGCTTCCGGCCGAGCCGCAGGCCGGGTTTCTGCGGGATTACAGCGTGCTCAAGGAAGGGCAGACCGCTTCGGGGCACAAGATTCTGAGCTGGGTCAGCCCGACACTGATGAGGGGGCGTTACACCCAGGTTTACCTGGCGCCGAGCCAGTTCTATCCCCGGCCCCAGCCGTCGCAGCGCATTCCCCAAAGTACCTTGTCGGGCGTGACCCACTACTACGACGCAGCCCTCAGGCTCGAGCTGGGCAAGGTGCTGCCGCTGGTTTCTAAACCCGGCCCTAACACACTGATCGTCAAACCGGCCATCACCCAGGTCGCCGCTAGTACTCAGGGTCTGCGCTTTTATGAATGGCTGCCGGTGACACTGGTCGCGGCCGGGGTGAGCAGCGCTACCGGCATTCGTGACCGGGACAGTGAGATCGCCACCGAAGTGTCCTTCGAGGACGGTTCGACCGGGGAGGTTGTGGCCGAGGTGGTGCGCAAGGGCAAGGGCGTGCCGCTGGAAAACGACAAACAGATCATGACGCCCGATAACGTGAAAGCCGTGCTCGATGGCTGGGCGACGGACTTGAGTCAAACCTATGTGCCGGTTCAGCGGGCCGCGCTGCGCTAGAAGCAGGGTGGTCTAACATCATCAGGCGTATTTCGATTTCGGGAGTGCCTGATGTCCGTAAGTGTTGCCCTGCGGTTACCGTCGATTGACAGCCTGTTGCGCCACCCCGCGTGCCAGCCTTTGGCCGAGCGTTATGGGCGCGAGGCCTTGTTGACGGGGTTTCGCCAGTTACTGGATGACTTGCGCGAAGCCGTGGTGACGGGGCAACTGACCGCCGTTGAAATCAGCCCTGAAGCGCTGGCCGGAAGGGTTGCTGAACGTCTGGCCCAGAAGCAGCGCAGTCAGGTGCGCCGGGTGTTCAACCTGACCGGCACGGTGCTGCACACCAACCTCGGGCGCGCCTTGTTGCCCGAAGAAGCCATTGAAGCGGTGCAACTTGCGGCGCGCTATCCCTTGAACCTGGAATTCGATCTGGCCAGCGGCAAGCGCGGTGACCGCGACGATCTGATCGAAGGCCTGATCCGCGAGCTGACCGGCGCCGAAGCCGTCACGGTGGTCAACAACAATGCCGCCGCCGTGCTGCTGACGCTCAACAGCCTCGGCGCGCGCAAGGAAGGCATCATTTCCCGGGGCGAGCTGATCGAGATCGGCGGCGCGTTCCGCATCCCCGACATCATGAGCCGTGCTGGCGTGCGCCTGCACGAGGTCGGCACCACCAATCGTACCCATGCCCGCGACTACGAAGCGGCGATCGGCCCGCGCAGCGGCCTGATCATGCGCGTGCACGCGAGCAACTACAGCATCGAAGGCTTCACCGCCCGGGTGCCGACTTCCGAACTGGCGGCATTGGCCCATCGGCATGACCTGCCGTTGCTGGAAGATCTTGGCAGCGGCAGCCTGCTGGACCTGACCCGCTGGGGCCTGCCGGCGGAACCGACGGTGCGTCAGGCGCTGCTCGATGGCGCCGACATCGTCACCTTCAGCGGCGACAAGTTGCTTGGCGGGCCGCAGGCGGGGGTGATCGTCGGGCGCAAGGACTTGATCGCGAAGATCAAGAAGAACCCGCTGAAACGCGCGTTGCGGGTCGACAAACTGACGCTGGCGGCACTGGAAGCGGTGCTCGGGCTCTATCGCGACCCGGATCGTCTGGCCGAGCGTTTGCCGAGCCTGCGCCTGTTGACCCGACCGCAAGCCGAGATTCTGGCCCAGGCCGAACGCCTGCGACCGACCTTGTCCGAACTGTTGGGCGAGGGCTGGATCGTCACGGCGGAGCCCGCGCTGGGCATGATCGGCAGCGGCAGCCAACCGGTGGCGCGCCTGCCAAGCGCAGCGCTGTGCCTGCGCCCGCAAGTATCGAAACGCCTGCGCGGCCGTTGCCTGCTGAATCTGGAAGCCGCGCTGCGCGCCTTGCCGATCCCGGTGCTCGGGCGGATCGATGACGACGCGTTGTGGCTGGATCTGCGGCAACTCGACGATGAACCGGCGTGGCAGGCGCAACTCGGGCAGTTGCAAACGTGATCGTCGGCACGGCAGGGCACATCGACCACGGCAAGACGTCACTGCTGCAAGCGCTGACCGGGCAAACCGGCGACCGCCGCCCGCAGGAACGCGAGCGCGGGATGACCATCGACCTCGGTTATGTGTACGCAGAACTGGCGCCCGGCGCCGGGCTGACCGGTTTCATCGACGTGCCGGGCCACGAGAAATTCACCCACAACATGCTCGCAGGCGCGCAGGGCATCGATCTGGTATTGCTGGTGGTGGCGGCGGATGACGGCGTGATGCCGCAGACCCGCGAGCATCTGGCGATTGTCGAGCTGCTGGGCATTCCACGGGCGCTGGTGGCGATCACCAAGTGTGATCGGGTCGAGGCGGGCAGGGTGGAAGAGGTTCGCCGACAGGTTGAAAGCCTGCTGGCACCCGGGCCCTATGCCGAAGCACCGTTGCTGACGGTTTCCAGCGTGACGGGCGAGGGCGTCGATGCGCTGCGCCAGACATTGCTGCAGATAGAAGGCGAGGAGCGCAGTCGCGAAGGCGGTTTTCGCCTGGCCATCGACCGGGCGTTCAGTGTCGCCGGCGCCGGGATCGTGGTGACGGGGACGGCGCTTTCGGGCTCGGTCGTCGTGGGTGACAAACTCAGCCTCGGCCCGGCGGGCAAAACCGTGCGGGTCAGGGGCCTGCACGCGCAGAATCACGCCGCCGAACAAGCCTTCGCCGGCCAGCGCGTGGCCCTGAACATCAGCGCGGATCGTCTGGAACTCGGGCAGATCCATCGCGGCCAATGGTTGCTCGCCGAATGGCTGCACGCGCCGACCCAGCGGCTGGATATCGAATTCCGGTTGTTGCCGGGCGAGCGGGTTTTCGAGCATTTCCAGCCGGTGCACCTGCATCTGGGCACGCAAGATGTGATCGCGCGGGTCGCCTTGCTGGAGGGTTCAAGCCTGGCGCCCGGCGAGCGCATGTTTGCGCAACTGCTGACGAACGCTCCGGTGCATGGCGTCCACGGCGATCCGCTGATCCTGCGTGATGCCAGCGCCCAGCGAACGCTCGGCGGCGGGCGTGTGCTCGATCCCTTCGCCCCGGCCCGTCAGCGCCGCAGTCCGGAACGGCTGGCGCAACTGCGTGTGCTGGCGATCAGCTCCGAGCTGGAACAGGCGTTGCCGACGCTACTGGAATACAGCGCAAGCGGCCTCGATCCGCAGCGTCTGGAACGTCAGTTCAATCGTCCGCGTGACGGCTGGACGCTGCCGGACAACGTCCGCCTGATCGAAACCCGACAAGGCCCGGTGCTGTTCAATGCGCAGCGCTGGGGCATGCTCAAGTTCACCTTGCTGGAACAACTGGCGCGCTTTCATGAGCTGGAGCCCGATCAGATGGGCCCGGATCGCGACCGTCTGCGGCGTTTCAGCGGTTTGAGCCTCGAACGCGCGACCTTTATCAGCCTGCTGGAAGAACTGCTCGGCGCCGGCTCCCTGGTCGCCAGCGGCCCGTGGCTGCATTTGCCCGACCATCAGGTGCGCCTGAGCGCCGATGACGAAACCCTGTGGCAGGCGCTGCAGCCATTGTTCGAACAGGCCGGCTTCGATCCGCCGTGGGTTCGTGATGTGGCGAAAGTCGTTGGTCAGGAAGACGCGGCTGTGCGTTTGCTGCTGCGCAAACTGGCGCGCCTTGGCGTGATGCATCAGGTGGTGCGCGACCTGTTTGTCACCGATATCACGCTGCGGCAAATGGCGGCGGTGCTGCTGCGCCTGGCCGAAGAAAATCCGCAGATCGAAGTCACGGCCTTCCGCGATGCGCTAGGCTTGGGACGCAAGCGCAGTATTCAGATCCTCGAATACTTCGATCGGCTGGGCCTGACCCGGCGCGTCGGCGAAGGCCGGCAAATCCGCTCCGACAGTGCGCTGGCCAACCCCGGCGCGGACTGAGTTCATGGAAGGCAATCGCGCCCGGTGGCGCGGCCGGGCTTCAAACCCGGTTGGGGACGGCATCCGTTCCCGGGCAGGTTCGACTCCGGCTGCCTTCCGCCAATGTCCCTCAAAAGCCCAACGGGTACTGGATCACCACGTAGATCCGGTCGATGTCATCGCCCGCCTGGGCGCTGTTGGCCCGGTGCGAAACGTGGGACAGCTGCACCGACAGATCCTTGGCCGCACCTGACTGGACGATGTAGCGCAGATCGATGTCGCGTTCCCAGTGTTTGCCGCCGTCCCCTTGCTGCGGCTGGTATTGCCCGCTGTCCGCGTCGAACGGGCTATAGGCGCCGCCCTTGGGCGCGTGGGTGCCGTCGATGTGGCTGCCGGCGACGTAGCGGGTCATGAAATTCAGCCCGGGAATGCCGAAGGCGCCGAGATCCAGGTCGTAACGTGCTTGCCAGGAACGTTCGTTGGCGCCGTTGAAGTCGGCGTATTTGATCGAGTTGGCCAGGTAGATCGAGTCGCCGCCGACGAAATCGAACGGCGTGTCACCATTGATGCGTTGCCAGCCGAGCATGACCGCGTGGGCACCGAAGGTGTATTTGCCCGAGAGGCTGAACGCGGTGTTGTCGATGTCGCCGGCCAACGCCTGTCCGGTGTCGCGGGTGTGGTAGACGTTGGCGTCAAGCAACAGACCGGACTGTTTGAAATGCAGGTTGGCGTAGTACTGGCGCCAGGTGTCGCTCAGGTCGGACGCATACAACGCGCCGCCCACCGGGCTGTCGCTGAACAGGTCGGTGCCGATAAAACTGATGCTTTCACCTTGGGTACTTGCGCCATAGCCCTGAAAGTCGCCTCTGCCGGAGGAGCTGTCCTGGTTCTTGAACGCAGTGAAACGCCCGGCGACAAGACGCGCGTTATCGATCTCGCGGCTGTCGAGCAGAAACCCCGTGGCGTATTCCGGTTGCAGGCGTTTGTCCGAAGTGTCGAATACCGGCGTTTCCACGGTCATTTCACCGAAGGCGAGGGTGGTTTTCGAGGCCTTGAGCTTCAGCGCACCACCCGCGCTGGAGTATTCGCTTTCGCTACGGCCATCACTGTCCACCGGCAACAGTCCCGTGCCGGAATGCCCTTTGCCGCCATCGAGTTTCAAACCATAAAAGGCATGAGCATCGAGGCCAAAGCCGATGGTTCCATCCGTGAAACCGGATGCGAAAGTGCCGATAAACCCTTGAGCCCATTCCTGTTTGTAGTTTTTCCCGGACGGAGAGGGCGAGCGATAGTCGTTGCTCAGGTAGAAGTTGCGGCTGAGCACTTCGGTTTTGGCGTCGTCGAGAAATCCGCTGGCAAATGCCGAGTCGGTCATTGCGCAATACAACAGTGCCAGGGCGAAACGCGGTTGCATGAAACCTTTCATGTGTCAGTGACCGGCCGTGATGGAAGTCGCCGGATACTGAAGCAAACCGTCGTGCCGCGATTGAGCGGATGTGCTGAGTCAGCGTCCTCAGGTCACCCGGCCTTTTCGCTGTCTGGAAGGATCGACAACAGCGACTCTTGATGTTTGCAGAAGACTGGCGAAGGCCGCCTTGTCGATCGGGCGACTCATGTAATAACCCTGAACTTCGTTGCATTGATCCTTGCCCAGGATGTCCAGTTGTTCCTCGGTTTCGACGCCTTCGGCGGTCACGGTCAGCCCCATCGCTTTACCCAGTCCGATGATGGCCTGTACCACCGCCCGATCATTGGCGCCGGTGCTAATGGACGCGATGAAGCGTTTGTCGATCTTGATGCCATCGAACGGGTAGGCCCGCAGATAGCCAAGGGAGGAATAACCGGTGCCGAAGTCATCCATGTTCAGGCGCACCCCCAGTTCCTTGAGCGCGGTCATGGTGGTCAGCGCGCCGTCCGTGTCGTTGAGCATTACGTTCTCGGTGATTTCCAGCTCCAGCCGGCTGGCCGGGAAGCGAGTGCCGACCAGCACTTCGCGTACATCTTCGACCACATCGCTGATCGCAAACTGCGCAGGTGACAGGTTGACCGACAGGAGAATGTCCGCCGGCCAGGTCAGTGCCGTTTCACAAGCCTCACGCAGGACCCAGCGACCGAGGGGAACAATCAGGTCGGTCTGTTCGGCCAGCGGAATGAATAAATCCGGCCCGAGCAAGCCTTTGGCAGGATGCTGCCAGCGCACCAGTGCCTCGACCGAGACGATCTGCTTGCCATCGACTTTGTATCGGGGTTGATAGTGCAGCACGAACTCATTGTTCGTCAGGGCCCTTCGAAGGTCGTCCTCCATCTGCCGACGGGTCTGGATCTGATCGCTCATGTGCGCTTCGAAATAGCACCAGGTGTTCTTGCCTTCGGATTTGGCCTGGTACAGCGCAATGTCCGCGCAGCGGATCAGCTCGCTGGCGATGTACCCGTGACGCCGGCTCAGGGCGATTCCGATGCTGGCGCCGATGTGCAACGGTTGCTGTTCGAAGAGGATGGGCTGATGCAGGCTGCCGATCAGGCGTGTGCAGAACCTGTCGATCTCCTGATGCGTGTCCATGCCGCAGAGCACAACGACGAACTCGTCACCGCCCAGACGGGCGACGATATCGTGGTCACGCGTGCATTCGCGCAGTCGGCCGGCAACCTCCTGCAAAACAGCATCGCCGGCGGGGTGGCCGAGCGAATCGTTGATCGGCTTGAAATTGTCCAGGTCAATCATCAACAGCGACACAGGCGGAGCGTGTTCCTTGAGCAGCAGAGCGTCGTCCAGATAGCGCGACAGTTTGTTGCGGTTGGGCAGTCCCGTCAGCGCGTCATGCAAGGACAGGTGCTGGATCTGCGCATGGGCGGCGACTTCATCGGTGATGTCGCTGGCCGTGCCGCGATAGCCGACGACTGCCGCTCTTTCCACGATGGGCCGGGCCGAGAGGCGGCAGTGGCGCTGTTGTTCCTTGCGGTCACGGTAGGTGCAGCGCAGGTCGCTGGCGTTGTTCTCCTCATCGAGTTTTTTCAGCCACAGATCCAGCGGCGTGGTGTCGCAGACAAGCAAGTGCCCGATGTGTTTCCCGATCCATTGGGCCTGCGGATAGCCGGTGACCGCACTGAACCGGGTCGACAGATAGGTGATGGACAACGCTTCATCCACTTCCCAGATCCAGTCGGACGCGGCTTCGGCCACCGCCCGGAAGCGCTCCTCGCTGGCTTCCAGTGCGCGGTTGGACGCCAGCAGTGCCTGATTCGAGGCCTGCATCGCTTCAAAACTGTTGTCGACATAGCGCGAGGAACGCAATGCATGGCGAAAGAACCAGGCCGTCAGCGCCATCAACACAATCAAGGCGGAGCCGAGGGTGGGCAACAATGACCACAGCAGATGCAGGCCCGGTCGCTCCAGATCCGCAACGAGGCTGTATCCGGTGCTGTCCAGCGGGACGCGGGGCTGGCCCTGGTCGATGCTGTCGTCCGGTGCCAGCGACAGATTGTTCAGCCCATACCCGCTGCCGATCTTGCGCAACTTGGTGGGTGTCAGTTTGTCGACGAATACCAGTACCGAGGTCTTTTGTGGATCGCCTACCGGGCGCTCATCGTTGGGAAGGATCGCCGCTGCGGTGACCAACGCCGGCCATTCTTCAAACAATGAATAAGTACTGACGGGCTTGGTCAGGTCGGACTGACTCTGCACTTGCTCAACCAGACTGTTCGCCGAAAGCTGAAGGAACTGGGGCATTTGCGCATCGAGCATTTGCCCGCGAACGACAGCGTATTTGGTGCGTTCCCGATCCAGCACGAACAGACCGTCATAGCCGTCGCTGGTAAACAGGGTCTTGCCCATGTTCTGCTCGGTGTACGCCCAGTTCGTGTCGACCGTACCGCTCAGACGTTCATACGCTGTCGTCCAGTTGGCGTAACTGGTGATGTAGTTCTTGGAAGCAGTAATCCGGTTTTCCAGCGCCCGGCCGGAATAGAACCGCACGTCGTTGACGTCATCCTCATCCAGTTGAGTGGCAATGCCGAGCAACGCAGCGGTCGCCGCCATCACTCCGGCAATGAACAGCGCACCCACCGCGACGGCCAGACGCCGGGTGACGGAGCCCTGCAGGGTGGGTAACGGCGTCGCACGGCTGGAAATGTCCATTTGCTCGTCCTTGATCCGGTACTTCTTCAATCTAGAACATCTTCAGC
Organism: Pseudomonas sp. 9.2(2024); assembly: GCF_039695385.1. Lineage (NCBI taxonomy): Bacteria > Pseudomonadati > Pseudomonadota > Gammaproteobacteria > Pseudomonadales > Pseudomonadaceae > Pseudomonas > Pseudomonas sp. 9.2(2024). Next base: position 3,357,944 of record NZ_CP155585.1, read on the forward strand.
TTCGAGATGTTCAGAAGTTCGCCAAATGTGTCTGACCGCTCAGGCCCCGCTAAGCAAAAGCACAAGACTTCACGCTCAAAAGCCGGATAATGGCGGCCAATTTGTTTAGCCCGCTATTCTGGTAACCCGCATGGAAATCAAGGTCAATTTTCTCGACAACCTCCGACTCGAAGCCAAGTTCGATGACTTCACGGTGGTGGCCGACCAACCGATCCGTTACAAGGGCGATGGCTCTGCACCGGGTCCGTTCGACTATTTCCTGGCGTCGTCGGCCTTGTGCGCGGCTTACTTCGTAAAGTTGTACTGCAGCACCCGCAATATCCCGACCGAAAACATTCGTCTGTCACAGAACAACATTGTCGATCCGGAAAACCGCTACAACCAGATCTTCAAGATCCAGGTCGAGCTGCCGGCGGACATCTCCGAGAAGGATCGCCAGGGCATCCTGCGCTCGATCGACCGTTGCACGGTGAAAAAGGTGGTGCAGGCCGGGCCGGAGTTCGTGATCGAGGAAGTCGAGAACCTTGACGCGGATGCCCAGGCCTTGCTGATGCCGGCGTCCACGTCCGGCGCGGGCACCTGCATTGCCGGCAAGGACCTGCCGCTGGAACAGACCATTGCCAACATGTCGGGGATTCTTGCCGACCTGGGCATGAAGATTGAAATCGCTTCGTGGCGCAACATCGTGCCCAACGTCTGGTCGCTGCACATCCGCGATGCGCAGTCGCCGATGTGCTTCACCAACGGCAAGGGCGCGACCAAAGAGGGCGCGCTGGCATCGGCGCTGGGCGAGTTCATCGAGCGGCTGAACTGCAACTTCTTCTACAACGATCAGTTCTGGGGCGAAGAGATCGCCAATGCCGAGTTCGTGCATTACCCGGACGAGCGCTGGTTCAAGCCCGGCGCCAAAGACGAGTTGCCTGCGGAAATCCTCGACGAATATTGCCTGGGCATTTACAACCGCGACGGCGAACTGCGCGGCTCGCACCTGTACGACACCAATTCCGGCAACACCCAGCGCGGCATCTGCTCGCTGCCGTTCGTACGTCAGTCGGACAACAAGGTGGTGTACTTCCCGTCCAACCTGATCGAAAACCTGTTTCTCAGCAACGGCATGAGCGCCGGCAACACCCTGGCGGAAGCCCAGGTGCAGTGCCTGTCGGAAATCTTCGAGCGGGCGGTCAAACGCGAAATCCTCGAAGGCGAAATGGCCCTGCCGGATGTGCCGCAAGAGGTGCTGGCGAAGTACCCGGGCATTCTCGCCGGGATCAAGGCGCTGGAAGAGCAGGGCTTCCCGGTGCTGGTCAAGGACGCGTCGCTGGGCGGTGAATTCCCGGTGATGTGCGTGACGCTGATGAACCCGCGCACCGGCGGCGTGTTCGCCTCATTCGGCGCGCACCCGAGCTTCGAAGTGGCGCTGGAACGCAGCCTCACCGAGTTGCTGCAGGGCCGCAGCTTTGAAGGCCTCAACGATCTGCCACAGCCGACCTTCTCGGGCCAGGCCGTGACCGAACCGAACAACTTCGTCGAGCACTTCATCGATTCCAGTGGTGTGGTGTCGTGGCGTTTCTTCAGCGCCAAGGCCGACTTCGAATTCGTCGAGTGGGATTTCTCCGGCAACGGCGAAAACTCCAACGCCGAAGAGGCCGCGACGCTGTTCGGCATCCTCGAAGACATGGGCAAGGAAGTCTACATGGCGGTCTACGAGCACATCGGCGCCAAGGCTTGCCGCATTCTGGTGCCGGACTATTCGGAGATCTATCCGGTAGAAGACCTGATCTGGGACAACACCAACAAAGCGCTGCAATTCCGTGCTGACATCCTCAACCTGCACAACCTGAGCAAGGTCGGCCTGCGCAACCTCGCCAAAGGCCTGGAACACAGCGAGCTGGACGATTACACCGACATCACCACGCTGATCGGCATCGAGTTCGACGACAACACGCCATGGGGCAAGTTGACCATTCTCGAACTGCGCCTGCTGATCTATCTCGCCTTGCAGAAGTACGAGCAGGCCAAGGATCTGGTCGAAGCGTTCCTGCAATACAACGACAACACCGTCGAGCGTGGCTTGTTCTATCAAGCGGTCAACGTGGTGCTGGAAATGGAGCTGGACGAGGATCTGCAGCTGGAAGACTACGAAGCCAACTTCCGCCGCATGTTCGGCGACGAGCGCATGGACGCGGCGATCGGTTCGGTCAACGGCAGCGTGCGCTTCTACGGCCTGACGCCGACCAGCATGAAGCTGGAAGGGCTGGATCGCCATCTGCGCCTGATCGAGAGCTACAAGAAACTGCACGCAGCGCGGGCCAGCTTCACGGGTTGATTCGGTTGGCGGCACGCACAAAAAAAGCACCTTCGGGTGCTTTTTTTGTGGTCGACAAACTTTGGCGTCAGAGCGCAGCTTTCACCTGCAATCCAAACACCAATGCATTGTCGATGTCCTTCCCGGAAAACGCGCCCGGCTCGATGATGTACTGCATATTCGGGCGCAGCGTCAGCCATGGAGTGGCTTGGTAGCCGTAGCCGAGTTCGATCAATTGCTCGGCGCTGTCCAGGTTTGGAAACGCTGCGCCATTGTCCAGCGCCGCGTCTTGCTGCACATCACGGCTGCGCGGGTTCGGCACTGCGCGGCCATAGCCCAGCGCCACGGTGTCGCGCGGACGGCCCTCAAAAGGCTTGTACAGCACCAGGCCGGTGCCGTACCACTTGCTGAACGGCGAAGCTGCTTCGCTGGCCGCCGAATATTGGCCGAAGGCGTGCAGGCTGCGACCTTCAGAGGCGTCCGAGGCCCAGACGGCCTGGTCGATCAGGACGTAATGGCCGCCGCGTCCGGACACTTCCTTGTCACTGCCGATGCGTTTAACGTCGGAGCTGTCGTAGTAATAACCGACCTTGTACTCGCCGGGCAGTTTGCCTGCCTGCTTGTAGACCAGCTCGATCGGCACCACCGTGCCGGTGGTGTGTTTCGGGCCCAGGTGCCAGGCGCGGCTGGAATTGCCGTTGCTTTCCGGGTCGACATTGAACGCGGCCACGCGCAGTTGCCAGGCAGGGGAGAGGTCGTATTTCACCCGTACACCGAGGTGGGCGTTGGGGTAGTTAGTCCAGCCGCTGCCACCGGACATGTTCAGCGGATGACCGCAGAAACCGGCGTTCATGAAGTTGCAGAGAATGCCGCTGTCCAGCCCGCCGAGGTCGTTGCCCATGGCCATGTAGCCGAGTTTGACGTTCAGTGCCGGGGTAAACAGGCTGCGCTCGTAGCTCAGCTCGGTCAGGCGGGTGTAGAGGCCGCCGTAGTTTTCCTGGATCGGCAAACGGTTGCCGACCAGATCTTCAGAAGCACTGTTGCCGCGACGGTCGTTGATGGTCAGTTGGATCTTGCCGGCGTTATCGACGCCGTACAGTTTGCTCAGGTCGAACTGCGCGCCGAGCTTGATGTTCTGCGAATAGCGCGCCGAGCGATGCAGGCCGCCGTCGGCGTTGTAGGCGGTTTCGCCGGTGTAATCGCCGGTGAACTTGATGCCGTCTTTATCGAGCTGGTGGCGCAGGCCGCCCCAGTCGCCGGTCAGGGTGCTGCGGGTGAACACGTTCGAATCGGTATCGGCGAGGGCGGGCAGGGCAGCGCCGCAGGTGAGACCGAACAGCATGCCGGTGAATACGCCGGCGTGAGAAAAGCGAACAGCCAATGACATTGCTGAAATCCAGAGCGAAGGACATGAAACGACGCGGCACCCGAAGGTGCCGCGCACAAGTGAAGTGAAGGAGGGCGCTGCGGTTTACGGCAGGGCGTACGCCATCACGTAGTCGCCACGGTCGGTCGACTGGCGAGCACCACCGGCGGTGATGACCACGTATTGCTTGCCGGTTTTCGGCGATACATACGTCATCGGGCCGCCCTGGCTGCCGACTGGCAGACGCGCTTTCCAGATTTCTTCACCGTTGCCGCTGTTGAACGCGCGCAGGTAGAAGTCCTGGGTGCCGGCGATGAAGATCAGGCCGCCCTGGGTCGACAGGGTGCCGCCGAGGGTTGGCAGACCGATCTTGATCGGCAGGTGCATGCGGATGCCGAGCGGGCCGGTGTCTTCAACAGTGCCGACCGGAACTTGCCAGGCGACTTTCTGGGTTTTCATGTCGATGGCGGTCAGCGTACCGAACGGTGGGGCCTGGCACGGAATGCCGGCAACCGACAGGAAGCGGTTCTTGTTCACTGCGTAAGGCGTGCCTTTCAGCGGAACGGCGCCCATACCGGTGTTCAACGCTTCACCACCGGAGGTTGCCTGGCCTTTATTCTGCGACGGGATCATCTGAATCCACAGGCCCAGACGCATGTCGTTGACGAAGATGAAACCGTGCACCGGGTCAGTGGAAATGCTGCCCCAGTTCATGCCGCCCAGCGAACCCGGGAAACTCAGGGATTTGTCAGTGCCTGGCGCGGTGTACAGACCGTCGTAACGCATCGACTTGAAATCGATCCGGCACAGCAACTGGTCGTACGGCGTGGCGCCCCACATGTCCGATTCGGTCAGGTGCTGGGCACCGATTTGCGGCATACCGACCGATTTAGGCTGGGTAGGCGAGTACGGTTCGTTGGGGATATTGGCGGCCTTGACCGGCACTTCTTTTACTTCGGTCAACGGTTTGCCGGTGGCGCGGTCGAGTACGTAAATCTGCCCGGCCTTGGTGCCGATCACCAGCGCCGGCACGGTTTTTCCGTCCTTGGTGAAGTCGATCAGGCTTGGTTGCATCGGCAGGTCGAAGTCCCAGAGGTCGTTGTGGACGGTCTGGTACACCCACTTTTCTTCGCCGCTGTTGGCGTCCAGCGCCAGGATCGAGGCGCCGTAGGTGTGATCCAGTTTGCTGCGCTCGACACCATAGATATCGGTGGACGAGCTGCCCATCGGCAGGAAGATCGTGTTGGTCGCCGGGTCATAGGACATCGGCGCCCAGCTGTTCGGCGTGCTACGCACGTAGGTGCTGCCGTCTGCCGGTGCGTTTTTATCCTGCGGGTTGCCCGGGTCGAATGCCCAGCGCATGGCGCCGGTCATCACGTCGAAACCACGGATCACGCCGCCCGGCATGTCGGTCTGCACGTTGTCGGCAACGCGACCGCCAACCACCACGGTGGTGCCGGCCATCAGCGGCGCGGAGGACAATTGATAGTAGCTGTCCGGGACATCACCCAGACCGGCCTTCAGATCGACCTGGCCGTTGTTGCCGAAACCCTGGCAGAACTCGCCGGTGTCGGCATCGACCGCGATCAGGCGGGCGTCGATAGTGTTGGTGAGCAAGCGACGTGTGCAGTTGGCGATTGGAGCGGTCGGGGTTTCGCTCACTGGCGCGCTGGCCGGTTTGGCGACGGCGGTGCTGGCGTCGAAATACGCCATGCCCCGGCAGCGCTGCCAGACTTTGGATTGAGCGTTGATCGCGTTTTTCCAGATTTCTTTACCGGTGTCGGCATCGAGTGCGATCAGGTTGTTGTGCGGGGTGCAGATGAAGACTTTGTTGCCGATCTGCAGCGGAGTCAGCTGGTCTTCGGCGCCGTTGCCGTCGCTCTCGGCGATGTCGCCGGTGTGGTAGGTCCACGCGACTTTCAACTTGTCGACGTTGCTGCGGTTGATCTGGTCCAGCGCGGCGAAGCGGCTGCCACCTTCAGTATTACCGTAGTGTGCCCAGTCTTTCTGCGCTTTTTCCGGCTCGACCGGCGTCAGGCCTGGGCCGGTGCCAGTAGGGGCAACGGTCGGGTGTGCGACGAACATGTTGCCGGCAGCTACCGCCAATCCAACCGCCAGAACAGCGGCAACACCGTAGGCACCACGGCCCGCAGTGTCGCCATTGGCGCGTTTAAGCAGTGGATAGACCAGCGCAACCACCAGGCCAACTGCACTGAACATGAACAAACGCGAGAACACCGGCCAGAACACCAGCCCTGCGTCGATCACTGCCCAGATCGCCGTCCCCAGCAGAAACGCTGCGAACAGCCAGGCGCCGGAAGGCTTGCGGCGTGCGATCAGCAGGCCGGAAATGGTCATCGCCAGACCACCCACCAGGAAGTACCAGGAGCCTCCCAGGCTGACCAATTTCACACCGCCAGCGGCCAGTGCCAGGCCGAGCAGGGCGATGATCACGCCCAGCCCGACCAGAATGAATGTTGATATGCCCGAGAGGCGTTGACTCTGCTTCACGTTGAATGTCCCGTTGAAATGAGGAGGGCATTATATAGTTAGGTAACTACCTAGTTAAATCACTAATTCAGAATGAAAGGGGTTTTGGCGCTCAATGGTGCGACGGATCGACGCTGGCCTTGTCTTCGCGGCACCTCAGGTGCTATTGAAACGGTAGAAAAGTCCTCTATTTGCCAGCAGATATGGAATTTATGACAGGTTGATCACGGCCTGGTGGTTCCCGCCAGACAGGATCTGCGGGAACAGTATTGGCTGCGGCCGAGATGAAAGCTTAGCTAACCATCAGCTCATCCAGTGCCCGCTCGAGGGTGCTGACCGTCCGCTCGATGTTGTGCAGCTTTTCGAGTCCGAACAGACCGATACGAAAGGTCTGGAAGTCGGCCGGTTCATCGCATTGCAGCGGCACCCCAGCGGCGATCTGCAGGCCGTGGCTGGCAAATTTCTTACCGTTTTTGATATCGGCATCATCGGTGTAGCTCACCACGACGCCTGGCGCCTGAAAGCCGGCTGCGGCCACGCTTTTAAAGCCTTTGCCGGCCAACATGGCGCGCACCCGGTCACCCAGAACCTGCTGGTCGTCGCGGACCTTGTCGAAACCGTAGACCTGCGTCTCTTTCATTACGTCGTTGAACCGCGCGAGGGAATCGCTGGGCATGGTCGCGTGGTAGGCATGTCCGCCCTGTTCGTAGGCCTGCATGATCTGCAGCCACTTTTTCAGGTCGCAGGCGAAGCTGCTGCTTTGTGTCTGCTCGATGCGTTCGAGGGCCAGAGCACTGAACATCACCAGGGCGCAGCACGGGGAGGCGCTCCAGCCTTTTTGCGGTGCGCTGATCAGCAGGTCGACGGCGCATTTGTGCATATCAACCCAAAGCGTGCCTGAAGCGATGCAGTCCAGCACGAACAGCCCACCCACCGCATGCACGGCGTCGCCGACGGCCCGCAGGTACTCGTCGGGCAGGATAATCCCTGATGAGGTTTCAACGTGGGGGGCGAAGACAATCTGCGGCCTCGAAGCCGCAATGGCTGCCAGCACTTCGTCCAGAGGTGGCGGGGCGTAGGCAGCCTGGCGACCCGTTTCGACCGGTCGGGCTTTCAGCACCGTCGTGGCTGCCGGGATGTTGCCGGTGTCAAGGATCTGGCTCCAGCGATAACTGAACCAGCCGTTGCGTATCACCAGACATTGCTGACCGGTGGCGAACTGTCGCGCCACCGCTTCCATGCCGAATGTGCCGCTGCCCGGAACCACCGCAACGGCCTCGGCGTTGTAGACCTGTTTCAGGGTCTGGGAAATGTTCTTCATCACGGCCTGAAACGACTGCGACATGTGGTTCAGCGAGCGGTCGGTGTAGACCACTGAGTACTCGATAAGCCCTTCAGGATCGATTCCGGGATATAGCTTTGACATGGGGTGGCTCCTTATGTGATTCCCTGGCAGTCGAAAGGTCTGGCGAACATCATTGGGAAGCAAGTCTAGGCAAAGGGCAGGGATGAGCTGATCGAATTGCAGAAATGAGGATAGAGTGGTCATCAATGCCTCAATCGTTGTGTGAAAAATGAATCGTCCGCTGTTTATTTCTCTGGATGGGCCAAAAGGAACCGGCAAGACCACATTATTGGAAGCGGTTACGGCAGTACTGAGGGCCGACAACAAGAAAGTCATCCGGCTTTGCGAGAGAAAAAGCGATCCGTACCGGGGTGCCACGATGGCCCTCGTTAACGAACTTGCCAGAAATCCCTCCCGGGATCTGGAGTGGGCTGTGTGTCAGCGCTTTGCTGATAGCCGTAGCTGGATCTCCCGGCACGTGCTGACTAAGCAGCCGCTGGGCAGCATTGTCTTGATCGATCGCTGGTATCCGTCTGACGCCGCGTTTCGCCATACCGTCCCGTTTGCAGAGATTCTCCAATTGAATATCGAGCGAAACGTGCAGGTGCCAGACTTGCATGTCGGGGTCGTCACCACGCCGGATGTTTCATGGGCCAGGGCAACGGCACGATCCAGAGGACTGGGCGGTACTGTGATTCAAAAGCACGCAGAGCATGTCGCGTGTACGGAGATGTTCGAGCAAGCAGCTGCCGATCATGGTTGGGTTTTGTGCCGTAATGAAGGAACGGTCGAGGATGCGACGATGCAGGTGGTTTCTGAGATCTATGAATTGTTCAACTGATTGCCGAGGTGGATCAGATGGGTTTAGGCGGGAGTTCATAAAGTTCCGCCCAGACACATCATTTAACATAATATACATTACACGTAACAAAGTATTACGAAGTCAGCACGGTTGCGCACACCATTTCAATCTCCAGCATCGCTCTCAAAGGACCTGATCCTTGGTGCCTGCAGATCTCTCCATTTGAAACGTGCTGCGCTCAATCCTCGTCACGCGTCAGCTTTTCAATCAGCACTCGATGCTGCGGATACCGCGCTGTGAGTTTCTGCCGGTTCCCCATTTCCATATCGGCAAAATCAAAGCCTGGTGAAACCGCTTCGCTGATCAAACCAAATCCGTTCGAACCATTCAGCAATCTGGAGGCTTTCCAGATTCCGCCCGGTACGTGCAATTGCAAATGTTGTCCGGCTAGAACATCGTTGCCCATCACCAACGTCTGCAGTGAACCGTCTTCAAGGATCAAGCTGTACTCAATGGCATCGCCCAGATGGAAATAATGCAGGATGTCTGACTGGTTGAAATGAAACTGGCCAACCGGTGATTCTTCGGTCAACAGGTAGTAAATCGACGTCATCCGATAACGCGGCCCACCGGCGGTTTCGAGCATGTCCCGATGATCGGCCTGGTAGGTTCTGCGAAAGAAACCACCTTCGACGTGAGGCTCAAGGTCCAGTGACGCAATCAGGTTCGATGCAGTAATCGGGCGTGGATTCATGACCTGCTCCATCGTTTCAATACGATCTGTAATAACTCGACTAAACATCTATTTAGCGTAGTTAACTATATTTCGACGATTTTAATCACTTTTATACACCCTTTCCTGCCCGTATTCCTGTGGATTCACTCTTGCGCCAATTTCGGCTTGCCCCACTCGCCGACCCGAGCAATTGCAACGCCCCGGCCGTGACGGCAAAAGCGGCGCATTCGATCAGGGTGGCGTCACCCAAGTCTGACCGCGCGAACCCGACACGGGTGTCGAGCACACCCGGCAATGCCCGGAATGAAGCTTCCGCTCCCCAGAAACAGCCGGCACCGAATGTCGCCTGCTCTGACAGAACGTCGCCTGAAAAATCACTCATGCGCGGCCTCCTCACCATTTTGATAGTGCAGGTGCAAATGCAACTGGGCGATATGCTCCGGGCCGATTCCACAGCATCCGCCGACAATGCTGGCCCCTGCGGCAACCCATGACTTCGACCAGTCCAGGTAGGACTCGGGGCCCAGATCACGCCGAATTTCCAACAAATCGCTATTGGCCTCGGCTTTGGCACTGACAGGGGGGAAAGCATTGGCATAAACCCCCAGTTCGACAGGATGATCCAGGTTTTCAATCACAGCGCGTGCCTCAATCAAAGCCGCGGCCATCACTTCCGGCTGGCTGCAATTGAAGAGCACCGCCTTGGCCCCCAGCCCAGCCGCCACGCGAACTGCATCGGCAACGGCCTCGTTTGAGCGTAATCGCGGCTCCCGCCCCTCTTCGTCCAACAGCGTGAATGATACCCAAAGTGGCGCGGGATCCGTTCCGAGGGCTTCGGCCACCGCCCGCACTTCAGCAATGGAGCTTTGCGTTTCGGCCAGCCAAACATCGACGTGCGTTCGCAATCCGGCAATCAGTTCGCGGTGGATCGCTACTGAACGCTGATGATCGAACAGATCCGGCCGGTAGGACCCCAACGCCGGCGGCAACGAACCGGCCACGGTGACCGCATCGGTACTTTCGCCGGCGGCCTGCCGCGCCAGCCGTCCGGCGCGCTCAGCCAGCGCTCTTCCCTGCTCGGCAAATCGCTCGTCGCCAATATGAAAAGGCACCACCGCATAGCTGTTGGTGGTGATGATCCGCGCGCCCGCTTTCACGAACGCCTGATGCGCCTGCAGCACATACTCGGGCGCTTCGATCAGCGCGAGGGCCGACCATTCCGGTTGACGGAACGGCGCGCCGATTCGCTTCAACTCCCGCCCCATGCCGCCATCGAGCACACGTACGTTCGCTCTGGTCATTGGGCTGAACTCACTTGCTGCGCCTTCCCTGCAACCCACTGGTCAACAGTAGAAGGGTTGGCTTGAACCCAGGCCTTGGCGGCGACGTCTGCTGGCTGTTTCTCCTTTTCGATCTTCTGGATCAGTCCGTTCAACTGTGCCGGGTCGATGGCGAAATTGTGCAGGAACTCGGCAATTTTCGGCGCGCGCTTTTGCAGTGCGGTGGAAGCCAGGACGTACACCTTGGCATCCGGGAAGGCGCAGGTGATGTGGCTCTTGTTCAGCCAGTCGGGATCGACGGTCGGGCTGATGAATTTCCAGCAGCCATCCGCCTTGTAAAGAGGATCTTCTTTTTTGTTGTCCTGGGCGTAGCCATCGAACGCGGGCTCTTCCAGGCGACGCAGATCATAGGCCGAGAAAATCCAGTCAGGGGTGTAGGCGTAGAACACCACGCCGCGTTGCGCTTTGTAAGCCGAGGCCAGTTTGGCGTAAGTCACCGAGGCTTCCGTCGACACGGACTCGAATTTATCGGCGAAGCCGTAATCCTTGGCCTTGATCTGGCCGATATAGGTCGACTCCCAGCCCGCCGGCCCCACCAGCAGTTCGGCCTTGCCGCCGCCCACTGGCTCGAAGAGCTTGGCCACTTCCGGTTTTTTCAGGTCGTAGATCGATTTGACGCCGTACTTGTCTTGCAGATAACCGGGAATGTAGAAGCCTTGTTCGCCGGCATAAGGGTGAGCATTGGGCACCAGTGAGCGGGTGCCGCCGGTGACGTACTTGGCCCACGCCGCCGACTGATTGGGCAGCCAGATGTCCGTCAGCACATCCACAGACCCGTCGCCCTTGGCCGCCGCACTGAACAGCACCGGCACGTCCCCGGCGAGATACGACACATCACCGTCCAGACGACTTTTGATCACCTCACCCAGAATGTGTTGAATGGCGATGGCCCCCGTCCAGTTCTGCTCGCCAATGACAATTTTGTCCTTGGCCATCACGCTGGCCGGCACGATCAGGGAAGCCAGCACTGCGACCGCACTCAGGTTACGCAATAGATGTTTTGTCACGATAAGTCTCACTGTTCAGTTATGCAGATGGTCTTGCTTGCGCAAGCTCGATTGAATGATTCGATCGGGGATCAATGCACACAGCACGATCGCCACGCCGGCCAGCACGCCCTCGCCGCCCTTGATATTGCGCAACGCCGTCATGACGTCGTAACCCAGTCCTCCAGCGCCGATCAGGGCGGCAACCACCACCATCGACAGGCTCATGACAATGGTCTGATTAATCCCCAGCAACAGTGATCTTCGCGCCAGCGGCAGTTGCACCTTCACCAGGGTTTGCCAGGGGGTTGCTCCATGGGCGATTGCCGCTTCCACGGCATCCTTCGGGACTTCCTGAATACCCAGGGACGTCAGACGAATCATCGGTGCCAGGGCAAAAATCACCGTCGCAATGACCGCCGGGGTCTTGCCTACCGAAAAGAACGCCACAGCGGGAATCAGATAGACAAAGGTCGGCAGGGTCTGCATGACATCCAGCAAAGGCGTGAGCAGCCTGCGGGCAAATGGCCGCTTCGCCAGCAGAATGCCGGTGGGTACGCCGATCACCAGTGCGATCAGCACCGACGAACCAACCAGCGCCAGCGTGGCAATTGTCCGCTCCCAAAACCCGAACAGGCCGATATACAACAACGCTGCGCTGCTGGTGAGCGCCAGGGCCAGGCCCGCCGAGCGCCATGCCAGCAATACCAGCGCCAGCGCGCAAACCGGCCAGGGCAGCCAACCGAGCAGGGATTCGATTCCTTCAATGACCGTGCGAACCGCAACGATCACGCCGACAAAAGCGCTCTCGAACGTCACCTGTGACCAACCGATAAAGTCATCCAGGCTCTGTGCAGTCAGTAACAGCGCCTGGCGGCTGGCCGGGAACTGCAAGAACGCCTGGGTGGTATCGGGCGTCAACACGCGCCAGATCACCAATGCCTGACTGACCAGCAGCACCGCCAGCGGCAACGTCCAACTCGAAACGGCGCGCCGCACCGGTTGACGGCCTAGTGAATACGCGGTGAAACGACTGGCCGCCAGCACTGCCAATCCCACCACGACCGATATCCAGGATGCGCTCGTAATGCCCTGCACCGCAGTGGCCAGGGCCGCGAGTTCTGCGGCGAACCCGAGCCAGAACAACCCGCCTCGGCCCCGCGCCGCCAGCGCTGCCGGCCCGAGCAACAGGGCTTGCCAGCCGCGCAAGCCCGGCTGAACCGGTTGCTCCTTTGGTGCCGTTTCGGGAACCTGACGTACCGCGCCACCGGCATCGTGCAATACCGGTGCGGCTGGAAGGCAATCGCGGAAAAAATCCGCGACCTCAGCATCGGCCGGCGTCTCGAGCAGCTGTTTCGGGGTGCCCGATTGCACCAGACGTCCCTGGCGCAATACCGCTATCCGGTCAGCGAGACGGACCGCTTCGGCAGGATCGTGGGTGACCAGCAACGTGGTGATCCCGCGCTCGCGTACCAAGGCCAGAAAGTGGCTTTGCAGGTCTCGCCGGATGGTCGGATCCAGTGCGCTGAAAGGCTCGTCCATCAGGAGAATATCCGGATCAGTCACCAATGCCCGCGCAAGACCGACCCTTTGCTGCATACCGCCGGACAACTCGTGGGAATAATGCTCGCCCCATCCCTCAAGGCCCATCGCCTGTAACTGTCGGGTGGCCGCTGCGTGCCGGACGGCCTCGGATTCGCCGCGCAACTCCAGAGGCAGCGCAACGTTGTCCAGCACCGTGCGATGGGGCAAAAGACCAAAATGCTGGAAGACCATGCCGATTCGCCGCGAGCGCAAATCCCGCAACGCTTTGTGGCTCAGACCGCTGATAGCCTGACCTTCAATCAAGACCTCACCGCTGGTGGGTTCGATCAAACGATTGATATGGCGAAGCAAGGTCGATTTGCCGCTGCCGGAGGTGCCCATCAGGCACAGCACTTCGCCGCGCCGGACCTTCAAGCTGACATGGTTGACAGCCGGCAACGGCGATCCGCCCTTGCGCAGATAAGCTTTAGTGACGCCTCGCAGTTCGAGGACAACATCGCCCTCCTCGGCGCTATCGTCGATGGGTGGGGCCAATCGTTCAGGCAAGTCGACCTGTACCGTTGCCAAAGAGGTTTGAATAAGTGTCACGAGGGCTCCCGGCAACGAACCGCTGACGGCCAGATATGTGGCCGTTCCAGGGTAAAAAATGGACAAAAGCCTCGGGCGATGACCGCGGACAGGGTTGGCCTGAGGCAAAAAAACGCCGCAAGCGAGGCGCTGCACGTTTCTTTTGTTAAAAGCTAAACGATCTTAAAAAGATTAAATAAATATCTTTTTGGAATGAGCTTAGGCCTTCCCGCCCGGTTCCCGGAGGTGCTTTTCAAAGCGATGTGGTTTGTTGCGTGCCGACCGCCGGACGTGCTGCACAGCGACAACGATCCTGTATCGCAGGTCCCGCGTGGTTCATCTGCGGTCCAATCGGGATACGAGGATTTTTCTCGCAAGCATTGGCCATTCGGATGGCCGGGCTTCGCAGATTGACTGACGGTTGGCTGCTTCAGGGAACTGCCGGTGCCAGGCATCGTCCGAGCTTAAGCGTTTAAGCAAACTGCTCGCCACGAGGTTTCCGTTTGAAAGCTGCCATCGTCAAAAAATACCGCCTGATCATCAAGACCCTGGGCTACGTGGGCTGGTCTCTGTTCTGGTTGCTGCTGTGGGACATCGCCGTCACCGTAGACTTCATGCTGTTCCTCAACGCCAAGCTGAACCTGCCGCTGATGCCGCTGACCTTGCTGGGTTCGGCGTTGATCGTATTGATCAGTTTTCGCAACAGCAGCGCCTACAACCGCTGGTGGGAAGCGCGGACGTTGTGGGGGGCGATGATCAACAACTCCCGCAGCTTCGCCCGGCAGGTGCTGACGCTGCTGGACGACGCCGGCGGCGAGGTGAATCCGGTCAAATCCACTCTGCTGCGCCGCCACGTCGCGTATGTGAACTGCCTCGCCGCGCATCTGCAAGGCCAGCCTTGTCCTGACGAGGTGCGGGCGTTTATTCCCGCCGAAGAGTTCGCCCGCAGTGGCACGACCAATAACTTTGCCAACGATATTCTCACCGGCTCCGCGACTTTGCTCGCCAAGGAATACAAGGCCGGGCATCTGGACAGTATTCGCCTGGCGCGGCTTGAGTCGACGCTGGTCGACCTGTCCAACAGTCAGGGCGGCATGGAGCGGATCGCCAATACCCCGCTGCCCTACCCTTACGTCTATTTTCCGCGGCTGTTTATTTCGCTGTTCTGCCTGATCGTGCCGGTGGGTCTGGTCGAATCCCTGGGCTGGTTCACGCCGCTGGCGTCGACCGTGGTGGGATTCATGCTGCTGGCCATCGAACGCATCGGCACCGATCTGCAAAGCCCGTTTCGCCACAGCGAACACCAGATTCAAATGGAAGCACTGTGCGAAACCATTGAAAAGAACTTGCAGTCGATGCAACGTGATTCGTTGGGTGATGTGCGCAGGCTTGAAGAGCACGCGTGAGGCGCTGCTTTAGCAGCAGCGCGATAGCGGGTCTCCCCTTTTCCTTATCAGGTGCAGAGCGACTATTGATGAAACGAGCGGATTAACTGACCTGTGTGCGCTCCAGGCCAGCCTTGGTGTTTCAAATCGTGATCCTCGGCGCCTTCTCTTCATCGTCATAATGGCGGCGAAGAAATTCGCGGACCAGGACGGCAGTTCGTCCAGCGCTGGTCACCACAAAGAAATGTCCCTCGCCCTCCAGAAGGCGAAGTTCTGAACGTCGGATTGTGCGGCGCAGGATATGGCCGTTGTACGCCTGTATTAACGGATCGCGGTCGCCGGCAAGAATCAGCGTGCGTTGAAGCATCCGGGAAAAGCGAAGCAGGCTTGTCCATCCGATCAAGGCTGCGCGCTGGAAATAGTAGGTTCGCGGATTAACAGAGAGCATGCCTTTCATCACACCGAACCGCAGCAGCGTCTGAACTGAATGGCCGGATCTTTCTTGCTTGTGCGGGATGGGAGGTAAAGGGTCAACCCAAAGCCGTGTCGAGAAACATCATGACCCCGAAACCGAGCATCAACCCCAAGGTTGCAGGTGTCTCATGACCGTTGCGATGGGTCTCGGGAATGACCTCATGGGACACCACAAAAATCATCGCGCCCGCCGCCAGACCGAGCGCTATGGGATATCCCAATGCGAAGCTGCTCGAAATCCCCAAGCCGACGATCGCGCCTATGGGCTCCATCAACCCTGAGCCCACCGCAATAAGCGCAGCGCGAAGCGCTGAAATCCCGGTCACGCGTAACGCAAGGGCCACAGCCAGGCCTTCGGGAATGTCTTGAATGGCAATGGCAGTGGTTAGCGGCAATCCCACCTTCATGTCGCCATTGGCAAAGCTCACTCCAATGGCCATCCCCTCCGGCAGGTTATGCAGCGTGATTGCCAGAACAAACAGCCATACGCGATTGATGCGCTGCACCTCGGGCCCACGGCGACCGCTTTTCTCATGTTCGTGAGGCACGAAGCGATCCAGACCGATCATCAGCGCTACCCCCAATCCCAATCCTGCAACGACGACACAGGCTGCGAGCAACTGGTTACCGCAGAGCTCCTGGGCGGCTTCGATACCCGGAAGTATGAGCGAAAACGAACTGGCGGCCAGCATCATCCCGGCAGCGAAGCCCAGCATGATGTCCTGCGTTCTGGCGGCGATATCACGTAACGCGATCGCTGCCACCGCACCTATGGCCGTCGCAGCGAAGCCTGACATGCCGCCGAGAAATGCAAAGTGCAGATTTTGTTTGTTGGCGCCGACGAAGGCACCATACCCGCTGATCAGCAAGTAAAGCGTCACGCCAATCAGAATTGACCAGAAGGCTAGCCCGCCCCATCCGGATTTTGAGAACCGAACAAACCGTGAGCGAAGTGTTGCGCCAGATGAGGTCAACGGCTCGGACATCGCACCCTCCTGTTGTCTTGAGATGAAAAAACCGCACGCCCTTTGGCGTGCGGTCACGTCGTTAAGGTTGTGGTTCGCCTTTCACACCCGCCCCCAGGTCCGCACCCGTGATCGGATTGCTGTCTGGGTCGGACATCGCCCTGGCTTCGTCGGCAATAGACATGAGCTGAATGACCTCAGTGATAATCCTCACCGGCGACCGCACGCAGATAGGCCGCATCTGCCTCCCTTCTCAGGTCACGCCATTCGGAATCGGTCAACATACCCAACCGATGCATCTCATCAGACTGGCGCAATAGTTCCTCGTGATAGGCATCGGGACACTCCATGCGTAACGCTCGGTTCTCCAATGCACGATGCCAGGCATCCAGGGCTTTCAATCTGGATTCCTGCTCAAGCGTCAGTTGATTCTTGAAAGCATTCATTTCACCCACCCCCTACATTTCCCGGTTGAGCAACAGTTTTCGAATTAGGTTCAAAAGGTCTGACGAAGCACAGCCTTTCGGTAATCTCGATGGAACGTTGCGCCAGGCCCCGTCCTCTATCGCAACACCAGCGAATCTGAGGATTTCATCATGATCGACCCAGCAACCGGTATGAAGGCAGGCGAGCGCTACACCATAGACAGTCTCGAACGCACGCGACATTTCCCGGGTTTCTTCCTCGACGGAAAATATTATCTTGGCCCGGAATTGATGACGGCCATAGGTTGGCTGGAAGGAAAGCAGTTTTATTACGATGAACTTGATCCCACGGGTGAGCCGGTGTTTCCCGATCGACTCGCCGGGACTGTCGAGGACCTCACCCTGACTCTCGCGGACGGTGCGCGTTTGCCCTTGAACGAAATGCCGTACAGGGCAGATGTCGACTCCCCTGCCAGTCCAAGCAGTCTTAATCCATCGCCATCACGGAATCGACCTGCTCCGGCAAGCGATCAACTCGGAGTCGAGGGCGTCCGGATGTCAGGTAAACATCCGTATCCAATCCTCCTGGCGGCAGGCGCTGCGTTAATGCTGGGAATACTGCTTGGAGTCAAACAAGCCAATCGCCTTCCTACCCGAAAACCTAGATAGCCGTCCTTGCTGAATTTTTGGAGAAGTGCTCTTTGAACGGTCGGAGACAGGAATGCATCCAGTGACACCAGACGGTCGCTACTTTGTTGTCAAAGGCCAGCTATGGCGATGTTCCAACCCGTCTTTGGATGAAGATGTGCGCCAGCGTCTTGTCGATGCGCTTATGGCCGCTCGACGAGAGGTCAAGAACGCTAAGAGTGCGCAAGACGGGTCGCAACTCAAGCGCGCTCGGGAAAAGGTACAAATGGCCAAAGTGGCCCTCGGGGAACGGGGGCCTGTCTGGTGGGCTGATGGAAGCCCTGACTTCAACCGGCGGCTGGTCGTCAACTCCCCTTATGCCGAATGGTTCAGCTCGCTCCAAGAGCCTGATTAACTCTCGGCGTAAGGTGCGATTCGGATGATGTTCCAGTGTTGCTCATAATCGACGAACCGAGGCATTGGATGCACCCAATACAACCGCTGGCCCTCTGGCATTTGTACGACGTAGCCAAGTTAACGCTGCGGTGGCTTGGCATAAGGTGCCCAGCCCTTGACTCAACGCATGCTTAGAGAATTCTCGTTATCAGCGACGTGCAGTCCTTCCGCGAGTTACAACTGACCAGCATTGCGCGCAGCAACGGCAACGGTGGTCGGTGAATCGGAAAGCTTGACGAAGCGCCGAGTTGCACCATCCAGCGCATCGATGCAGCCCGCCTCGATGTCATAGACCCAGCCATGCAAATTCAAGCGTCCTTGCTCAAGCGCAAGCGCCACCGATGGATGGGTGCGCAGGTTCGCCAGTTGTGCGATCACGTTTTCACGAACGAGGCCATCGAGCTTGTCGCGTGGCGTATCGAACTCATGCGCCGCGTTGATCGCTTTCGCGGCGTCCGAGTGCCGAAGCCAGTTGGCAACTGCCGGAAGATGATCCAGACACGTGCAGCGTGAAATCGCGCCCATCGCTCCGCAATCCGAGTGGCCGCAGATCACAATGTCCCGTACCCCGAGCACTGCAACCGCATATTCGACGGTAGCCGAAACACCACCCGGTTCAGGACCATATGACGGCACAATGTTGCCGGCGTTGCGGATCACGAACAGCTCACCCGGCTCACGCTGTGTGAGCAGTTCTGGCACTACACGACTGTCCGAGCATGTGACAAACAACGCCTTTGGGTTTTGCTCTGTCGCGAGCTGCCTGAAAAGCTCGACGCGTTGTGGATACACCTCGCGCTGAAACCGCAGAAAGCCATCAATAATGTCACGCATAAAGTCCTCCAAAGCCTGATTCCGGATGCCGAGACGAGCACTCGATGCCTTCGCGCCTCAGTGGGGCGTCATTATCGCAGACGTTGCAGGCGAGTGCGCGACCTCACACCGCTCAAGCTTCGTTTCAAACCTGTCAGGACCAAAACCCTCTGTGCGGTTCAGCGGCCTCCCCCTCCAACATCGGCCCCAGCACGCTGACCTTGCGTTGCCCCTTGGCGAACACTTCGCGGCACGGCAGCGAGAACGTCGGGTTCTCAGGGTGGTCCCCCGTCAAACCCAGCAAGGCATGCTCCGACAAGGCATAGACCACCCGCCCGATCCCCGTCCAATACACGGCGCCGGCGCACATGCAGCAAGGTTCGGCGCTGGTGTAGAGCGTGCACAGTTCCAACTCCTGCGGCGACAGCAGTTTTGCCGCTGCCGCCGCTGCCACCAACTCAGCGTGCTGCGTCGGATCACCTTCCGGGGGCATCGAGTTGTTCCCCGCTTCGACAATCACCTTGCCGTTGCGGTCGGCCACCAATGCCGCGAACGGATGGCGATCGCGTTGCTTCGATGCCTCGGACAAGGCGATGGTCTGGCGCAGTAGTTTCAGATCAAGCGCGCTGATGCCAGCCGGGATGAGTTCAGTCAATTGATTCATGGGTAACTCCAGGGCAGTGGAAAACAAAAGTCAGTCGGCCAGTTCAGCCGATGTAGCGCCGATGGTTTCGGTCGATTTTTTTTCATCGTTGAGCAGAACGTTGAGGACGATGGCGGTGATCGCTCCGAGGAAAATTCCACTGTCGAGCACCAGTTTCAGGGTCGGGCCGACGTGTTCGAACAGCGCCGGAAAGGACATCGGCAGCACCCCGACACTCACTGACACGGCGACGATAATGCCGTTGCGCGTACCCTCGAATTGCACCCGTGACAGTTCCTGAATCCCCGCCACCGTGGTCATGCCGAACATCACAATCGCGCAGCCACCGAGCACCGGCGTCGGCACCGCGGCGATCAACGCGCCGAGTTTCGGGAACAGGCCCATCAGCACCATGATTGCCCCGGCAGCGGCCACGACGAAGCGGCTTTTCACGTTGGAAAGCGCAATCAAACCGGTGTTCTGGGTGAAGGCGTTGTAAGGAAAGCTGTTGAACAAGCCACCGAGCATGGTCGACAAGCCGTCGGCGCGAAATGCGTTGCCGAGGGTGTGTTGCGTGGTCGGTTTTCCGGTCAATTTGCCGATCGCCAGGCAGTTGCCGGTGGTCTCGGCCATGATGACCAGCATCGCCAGGGTCATGATCAGAATCGGCACCGGCGCGAACTCCGGCGCGCCGAACGCCATCGGCGCACTCAGCTCAAACCACGCCGCTTCGCTGACCCGATTGAAGTGAGTCATGCCGCAAGCCGCTGCGATCAGGCTGCCGACAAACAGGCCAATCAGTACGCTGAGGTTGCCGATGAAACCTTTGAATTTGGCGTAGATCACCAGCGTCACACTGACCGTGGCCAAACCGAGTAACAGGTTGGCGGGATTGCCAAAATCTGCCGCATCGGGATTGCCGCCGCCCAGCCAGATCGCCGCCGCTGGCATCAGCGAGATGCCGATAATGGTGATCAGGCTGCCAATCACCACCGGCGGAAAAAACCGCAGCAAGCGGCTGAACACCGGTGCCAGCGCAATGGTGAGAAAACCCGCCGCGATCACCGCGCCGAAAATCTGACTGAGGCCAAACTCCTTGCCGATCATGATCATCGGCGCCAGGGCAATGAACGAACAGCCCTGAATCAGCGGCAGGCGGGCGCCGAACTTCCAGAAACCGAGGGTTTGAATCAGCGTCGCCACACCAGAGGTCAACAGGTTCGCGTTGATCAGCAACACCACCTGTGCCGAGGTCAGCCCCATCGCACTGCCAAGAATCAGCGGCACCGCCACCGCTCCCGCGTACATCACCAGAACATGCTGCAAGCCAAACGTGAACAACTGGCGCAGTGGCAAAACCTCGTCCACCGGATGAATGCGTTGTGTGGTCATTTCACACGCTCCTGAAAGTGCGGCATCTGTTGAGATAGCGGGCATGCTCGGGGCGTTTGAAAGGAGGATCCGCCCCGGAGATCGTTTTGACGCGGGGCCATATTTGAACGTTTATTGCGATGAAACAAATTAGCAACCATCGCTTTTTCCGATGGCATGAATCTGGCATCTGCTAGCCACTCCAAACCTTCATTTCGAACCGGGAGTTCAACGCTTGCGCTTCTCACTCGATCAACTGCAGATGTTCGTCCAAGTGGTCAAAAGCGGATCGTTTTCCGCCGCCGGGCGCAAACTGGGCAAGACCCAATCGACCATCAGCGCAGCGATTGCCAACCTGGAAACCGACCTTGGCGTCGACCTGTTCGATCGCAGCAACCGCAGCCCTGCCCTCACCGCCAGCGGTCACAAATTACTGGTGCAGGCCGAAGCCGTGCTCGAACGCTGCATGACCTTCGAAGCCCACGCCGACTGCCTCTCGGACAACGTAGAGCCCAGCCTGACATTGGCCATTGAAACGCCGTACGGCCCGATCATGCCGGTGCTCAAAGCTTTCGAAGCAGCGTTCCCCTTTGTCGACCTGATCATTCGTCATCCGGTCCATGGCGACGTCAGCGAACTGGTCAGCAGCGGCGAAGCGGTACTCGGTGTGGCGTTCTCGCAGCCCGGCTACCCCAAGGAGCTGGCGTTCCAGCAACTGGGCAAACTGATCATGCTGCACGTCTGCCATCCCCGCCACCCATTGGCGCAACTCGAAAACGTCACATTCGAGGATCTGCACGTCCATCGCCGCCTGGCCTTCAGCGCCCACGCGAGCAAACTGCCGAGCAGCGAATACCTGCGTTCGACCCAGTTGTGGCAGGCTGAAAGCTATCTGGCGTTATTGGAAATGGTCCGAGCCGGACTCGGCTGGGCCACCCTGCCCCGCCAACTCATACAGCGTGAACTGGCCAAGGGTGAGCTGGTGGAATTGCTGCTCTCGGCGTACCCGCATACGGACTGGCAGATTGGTGTGGATTTGCTTTGGGCGCGGCAGCGGCCGCTGGGTAAGGCGGAGCGGTGGTTGAAGGAAAAATTGCAGGGCAACAAAGTGTATGAACTGGATCGCAACGGGCAGACCACCACGCTTTGAGGTTTGTACATGACGCCCAATACCTCGCCGATCGCGCCAGCATCAGTAACTGAAGTCATGCCCCAACTCACGCTGCATCCATTCCAGAAAACGCCTCACCCGGGGAAACCCCGCATGCGCCCTCGGGAAAACCAGGTGGTGCGCGGTAATCGGGGCACTCAGCCCGGGAATGACTTCAACCAACTCGCCGCGCGCCAGATAGTCCTGCGCCAGCAGCGTGCTTTCCAGTGCAAAACCAAGACCGTGGCTGGCGGCTTCGAGGGTCATGTAGGAGCGGTCAAAGCTCAAGGTATAGGGGCTTTCAGGGCGCGACAGCCCGTGTTGAGCAAACAGTTGCGGCCACTTGATCAGCGTCGCTTCCGACAGGATCAGGTTGCAGTCCAGCAAGTCGGCGACGGCGCGGATGGGGCGTTTTTCCAGAAGCTTGGGTGATGCGAGGACTGCGATTTTTTCGTTGCGCAACGTGCGCACTTCGAAACTTGGCCAGTTCGGCATGCCGTGGCGGATGTCCACGTCGATCTTGTCCCGACTGAAGTGCAGCGATTCATAGGAGCATGAGAGATTGAGCTGAATGTCGGGATGGCTCTCGCGAAACTGTTCCAGGCGCGGCATCAGCCACAACAGGCCGAAGCTGGGTGACGAATGCAATCGCAGGCAGTCGAGGCTGACATCACTGGTCGCACGCTCTGTTGCCACCGCCAGGCTGTGCAGGATGCCGGATATCTCGGACAGGTATTGCTCGCCCACGGGCGTCAACGTCACTCCCCTCGCCGTTCTGAGGAACAGCTGTCGCCCGATCATCGCCTCGAGTTTGGCCAGTTGGTGACTGACTGCCGAGGGCGTCAGGTCCAGCACTTCGGCCGCACGTGCGACGTTGCCAAAGCGCGCAGTTTGCTCAAAGGCCTGAATGGCTTTCAGCGGTGGCAGGATCGGCGGTGCTTCGCCAGATGAACTCATGATGATGGTTATTCCGCTGCAAGTGGCTGAGGCCGGGCGTTCGGCTATTCAAACACTGCAATCGCATGTTGGCGAGTGCTGAATTTTTTTCAGCATCCAGTGAAGTTTGCGTTATTGCTCAGGGTCGTTACGGGAGACAAGCTGAGTCATCGGTTCTGCACGGACCGACTCAATAACAACAATCAGAGGTTTTTTCCCATGCTTCTTCAAGGCAAAGTCGCGATCATCACAGGTGCTGCCTCCGCACGTGGTATCGGCCGCGCGACAGCTACGACCTTCGCTCAACATGGCGCCCGGGTGGTGATTCTGGATCTGGACGCATCCGCTGCCCGCGATGCCGCTGCCTCTTTGGGCGAGGGTCATCTCGGCCTGGCTGCCAACGTCGCCGACGAGTCTCAGGTGCAGCAGGCTGTCGCCACCATCATCGAACACTTTGGCCGGATCGACATACTGGTCAACAATGCCGGCATCACCCAACCCCTCAAGACCCTCGATATCCGCCCCGGTGATTACGACAAGGTGCTGGACGTCAGCCTGCGCGGTACGTTGCTGATGTCCCAGGCGGTGATTCCGCTCATGCGCCAGCAAGCCAGCGGCAGCATCGTGTGCATGTCTTCGGTTTCCGCACAGCGCGGCGGCGGCATTTTTGGCGGGCCTCATTACAGCGCCGCCAAGGCCGGTGTGCTGGGTCTGGCCAAGGCCATGGCGCGTGAACTGGGGCCGGACAACGTACGCGTCAACTCCATTGCTCCCGGCCTGATTCACACCGACATTACTGGCGGCCTGATGCAGGACGAGCGCCGCCACGCGATCATCGACGGCATTCCGCTGGGTCGTCTGGGCGAGGCGCAGGATGTGGCCAATGCGGCGCTGTTCCTGGCCAGCGACCTGTCCTCCTATCTGACCGGCATCACCCTGGATGTGAACGGCGGCATGCTGATTCACTGACACACGTGGCGGGCCTCGCGGCCCGTGCGGTTCTGGATCGATGATACGGCCGGGCATTCTTGCCCGGCGGTCAATAAAAACAAGAGATCAGACCATCATGACTACCCTGTCGCTCGAAGCCGTTTCGGCGGTGCGTTCCAACGCCTACCGTAAAACCGCCTGGCGCCTGATGCCGTTCCTGATGCTGTGCTACCTGTGCGCCTACCTCGATCGCGTCAACGTCGGCTTTGCCAAACTGCAAATGATGAACGATCTGGCGCTCAGCGAAACAGTCTACGGACTGGGCGCCGGCATGTTCTTCATCGGCTACTTTCTCTGCGAAGTGCCCAGCAACATCATCCTGCACAAGGTCGGCGCGCGAGTGTGGATCGCGCGCATCATGATCACCTGGGGCATTGTCTCCGCCCTCTTCGCCTTCGTCGAAACCGCCTGGCAGTTCTACGCCCTGCGCTTTCTGCTGGGCATTGCCGAAGCCGGCCTGGCGCCGGGTCTGCTGCTGTACCTCACCTATTGGTTTCCGTCCTACCGGCGTGCGCGCATGACGGTGTTGTGGTTCATCGCCATCCCGTTGTCGGGCATGGTCGGCGGTCCGCTCTCCGGGTGGATCATGAACCACTTCGCCGGTATGCACGGCTGGGCCGGCTGGCAATGGATGTTTGTGCTGGAGGCTGTGCCTACCGTGGTTGTCGGCCTGCTGGTGCTCAGCTACCTCAAGGATGGCGTGCATCAGGCCAGTTGGCTCAACGACGATGAAAAAGCCTTGATCGCTCGTGAGCTGGCGGAGGACGACCAGCAGAAAGTGACGCATGCGTCCGTGGGCGAATTCATTCGTGACCGTCGCCTCTGGCTGCTCGCGGGGATCTATTTCTGTGTGGTGATGGGGCAGTACGCAATCACCTTCTGGCTGCCGACCCTTGTGCGTAATGCCGGGGTCTCCGATCCGATGAAGATCGGCCTGCTGACCAGCCTGCCGTACCTCTGTGCCATCGCCGCCATGTTGCTGGTCGGACGCAGTGGCGACAAACATCGCGAACGCCGCTGGCACCTGATCGTGCCGATGATCGCCGGGGCCATCGGCCTGACCCTCGCGGCGCTGATGGGAGGCAATGTGATGCTGTCCATTCTCAGTCTGTGCCTGGCGGCTTCCGGCATCCTGTCCGCGACCTCGCTGTTCTGGATGCTCCCGACCACGCTGCTCGGCGGTGTTTCCGCCGCGGCCGGCATCGCCGCCGTCAACAGCTTCGCCAACCTTGCCGGCTTCTGCTCGCCCTACCTGATTGGCTGGATAACCACACTCACCGGCTCCAGCGCTATCGGCATGTATCTGATCACCGGCGTATTGCTGATCGGCGCCTCGCTGGTTCTGCGCATACCCGCCGCTCTGGTCAATCGTTGATTCACAGGAGAATTCACCATGACTGCCAACCTTTCATTCACAACACCCCAGACGCTGGCCGAGCGCGCCCACAACATTCGCCGCCATGCCTTGCGCATGGGCCAGGTGCAAGGCCAGGGCTACGTCGGTCAGGCCCTCGGTGCCGCCGACCTGCTCGCGGTCGCCTACTTCCATGCGCTGAGCTATCGCCCCGAAGACCCGGCGTGGGAGCCGCGTGATCGTTTCTATCTGTCGATCGGTCACTACGCGATTGCGCTGTACGCGGCGCTGATCGAAGCCGAGATCATTCCGCTCGATGAGCTTGAAACCTACGGCTCGGATGACAGCCGATTGCCGATGTCGGGCATGGCCGCCTACACGCCGGGCATGGAAATCACCGGTGGTTCGCTGGGTCAGGGGCTGGGCATCGCCGTCGGGGCCTGCCTGGGTCTCAAGCGCAATGGCTCGACATCGTTCGTCTACAACCTGCTGTCGGACGGCGAGCTGAACGAAGGTTCGACCTGGGAAGCCGTGATGTCGGCCTCGCACTGGAAGCTCGACAACCTGATCGCCATCGTCGACGTCAACAACCAGCAAGCAGACGGCCATTCCAGCGAGATCCTGTCGTTCGAACCCATCGTGGATCGCTGGCAAGCGTTTGGGTGGTTCACCCAGCGCGTCGACGGCAATGATCTGGGCGCACTGGTCGAAGCCTTCGATGCCGCCCGCCACCACCCTGGCACCCAACCCCGGGTGATCATCTGCGACACCACCATGGGCAAAGGTGTGCCCTTCCTCGAAAACCGCGAAAAGACCCATTTCATCCGCGTGGACGAACACGAATGGGATCTGGCACTGACCACGCTTGAAGAAGGAAAAAAACAATGAGCAACGCCGCCAACACACCGACCTCGACTGGCGAACCGATCAAGAAGCGTCTGACCACCTCGGCGATGATTGCCTCGATTGCCTCTGAAGGCCAAGCCACCCGCTCAGCACCTTTTGGCCATGCATTGGCTGCACTGGCAGATCAGCGTCCGGACATCGTCGGCCTTTCCGCTGACCTGTCCAAGTACACCGACCTGCACATTTTCGCCAAGGCCCATCCCGAGCGCTTCTATCAGATGGGCATGGCCGAACAGTTGCTCATGAGTGCGGCCGCAGGCATGGCCCGCGAAGGCTTCGTACCGTTCGCCACCACGTATGCGGTGTTCGCCTCGCGCCGCGCCTATGACTTCATCTGCATGGCGATCGCCGAGGAAAACCTAAACGTCAAAATCGTTTGCGGATTACCCGGCCTCACCACCGGCTACGGCCCCAGCCACCAGGCCACCGATGACCTGGCGATCTTCCGGGCGATGCCCAACCTGATGATCGTCGACCCTTGTGACGCACTGGAAATCGAACAGGCCGTGCCCGCCATCGCCGCGCATCAGGGGCCGGTCTACATGCGGCTGCTGCGCGGCAACGTGCCGCTGGTGCTGGATGAGTACGGGTATCAATTCGAGATCGGCAAGGCCAAGACCCTGCGCACCGGTAACGATGTCCTGATCATCTCGACCGGTTTGATGACCATGCGCGCATTGGAGGCCGCCAAGGCGCTGCAGACTGATGGCGTCGATGTCGCCGTGCTACATGTGCCGACGATCAAACCGCTGGATGAACAGACCATTCTCGCCGAGGCCCGCAAGTCTGGCCGGCTGGTGGTTACCGCAGAAAACAGCTCGATTATTGGCGGGCTGGGTGAAGCGGTTGCCGGGGTACTGCTGCGCAACGGAGTGACGCCGACGTTCAGGCAGATCGCGTTGCCCGACGCGTTCCTCGACGCCGGCGCACTGCCGACACTGCATGATCGCTACGGCATTTCCACCGACGCCGTCTGCGCGCAAATCAAGTCCTGGCTTTGGCTGCTGGCTGATCGGGGCGCTTACGGATGATCGCCCCGATCAGCTGGATTCTCTTGGCCGATCCGCCTGGCATCCCTTCGAACCGCCTGCGGCGGAACGCCAAACCCTCGCATGAATACTTCGCGCATGTGGCGACGGTCTCGAAACCCCGTTTCCTTCGCCACGCGATCCAGGCTGTGACGACTTTGCTCGATCATCACGCGAGCGGCCTCCAGACGCAGGCTTTCAACAGCTTTGGCCGGTGACTGGCCTGTCTCGGCAGTAAGTACCCGGGTGAATTGTCTGGGACTCAAGTGCACGACGTCGGCAAGTTCCTCCACGCTGAGCGCGCGGTCCAGGTGCGTGCGCGCATACTCCAGCGCGCTTTGAATACGGTCCGACTTTGGAGCAAGCGCAAGCAGTTCCGAATGCTGGGATTGCCCACCCGAACGCCGTTGATGCATGACCAGTTTGTGCGCCACCGACCTGGCCATGTCGGTGCCCAGATCCTTTTCCACCATGCCCAACGCCATGTCCAGCGCGGCTGTCATGCCTGCCGACGTCCAGACGGGACCGTCGACGATAAGGCTTCCGGCATTGGCCGCGCTTTGGCCGAGGCATTTCACCAGCGCGGCAATCAGGTCATCATCGCGGGCCGTCGCCAGGCCCTGCTGGATGAGATTGCTCGGGCCAATCCGGGAATCGACACCGTCCAGCTGGACATCAATGACCCGCAGCAAATCAAGGCCGTCGCCCAGGAAGTCATAGAGGAGGACATCTGAAGGCGATGGACGACGAGCGCGCTGAGGACCCAATCAGCAGCAACGCGTCGTGCATTGCCGTCCGCCGTAACGGGCTTTTTGCCGCTCCTCAAAAAATTCTTTGTAGGTCATTACCGGCTCGCCTGGATGACTGGCGGTTCGGAGTGCCACATAGTTATCGTAATCAGGCATGCCCACCATCAAGCGTGCCATCTGGCGTACCCAATTGTTGAAGAGATTCAGCTTGAACTTCATTTGCGCGTTTCCTTCTGGACTGGCGTTGCAGATGTACCGTCCCATTCTGCAAGGCATTTGTATCTGGCATGTGTCTGAGTGCCAGATCGACACCCCTCTATTCTCGTTCGCGGGTAACGTCCACCAACGGAATGGGCTCAATCGCCCAAGCGCGAACATGACGACGTTCAGGGCTGGGAACCGCGCACGCCATACGCCCCGTAAACGTGCGCGCGAGACGTTCTTCATCGATACGCCAGCCGCGCTGCTCCAGTGCCAGCACGCCTCTGCGAAAGGCAATCTGCAGTGCATCGGATTTCAATGAAACCTCCTGCTGAAACGAGTCCGGCACGCGCTCGGGCCGCACGTTTTTCAGCACAGCGTGATCTTGTTCGAAAATACGGATATTGCTGGCAATGAACCTGCGATCAAGCAGTCGGGAACGCAGGAATGTTCTGCCCATCATCCACCAGGTTCGCGTGCGATTGGCGTCAATCGGGACATGCGCCGAGACGATGTAGATCCGCCATCCATTCGGCAACTCAAGCTCCAGCGTTGTACACGGACCAGACCAATGAAACCCCGGCACAGTGACCACACTGACAAACTCGGTGGATGATTTGCGCCGTAACAGCCCTTTGCGCGCAGGCCTGCGCATAAGCATTTGTGCCTTGCCGCTCCACATATCGCTTTCGACATCAAACGATTCAATCTCGGGATGATCCGGATCGCCAAAAGTTGAGCCATGAACAAACGGCGCATGCGCAAAATCAAGACCGTTTTCAATAATCCGGTCCCAACTGGCCTCCCAGTCAAAATGGCCTGATACCACCCGCACGGCAGGATCATCGATCCAGTCGAGTGCGGGTAGCGGCGGACGCTCAGGCTCAGGCAGGTCCCCTAGAAATGCCCAGATCCAGCCGTAACGCTCCAGCGTCGGATAGGCGTCGACGCGGGCCTTGGCAGGAATTCGCAGGTCCGGCTGCGCAGGTATATGTGTGCAAACTCCATCCGCACCAAATCGCCAGCCGTGATAGGGGCATTGCACACTGTTGCCCACCCTTCTGCCGCCCGACAACGATCCGCCGCGATGCACGCAAACATCCGAAAGCACGTGAGCGACGCCAGCGTCATCACGGAACGCAACAAAAGGCTGTCCGAGCAAACGAACCGGCATCAGTCCGTCAGTCAACTGCGACGATGGAAGAACGACGTACCAGAGGTTGGTGAGCATGAGTGCGTGCGACCTGTCAGGTTGGAAAGATAAAACAGAGACAATGTCCGCCCCTGAGATACAGCAGATTATCCCTTGCCGACTTCAAGAACGGCATATTTCGACTGAGCCCTTTTGTTAGCTTATTCAAACCACAGGGCACCGCATGTACCGGTGCCCTGGCGCCGCTCTTCCCTCCCTTCCCCTGCTGTTAACAGCCCCCATCAGTCCTTTAAGGAGCTAGTTGGATGACAACACAATCTTCGAATACCTACGCCGTGGATTCGCATACGTCTCAACAGTTTTATATCAATGGAGGCTGGTGTTCGCCGGCAACGCCTGGCAGTTCGCCCGTGGTCAATCCAGCGACTGAAAGCGTAGTTGCAGAGGTTGCCAGCGGGTCGGCCGCAGACGTTGATCGGGCCGTCGCTGCAGCGCGTGCGGCATTTCCTCGCTGGTCTGCGACCTCCGCCGAAACGCGCGCGGGTTTTCTTGGGAAGATTTACGACCTGATCCTTGAACGAAAAGAGTCGCTTGCGCAGGCGCTCTCTCTGGAAATGGGTGCTGCCATCGGTTTCGCCCGAGCGATGCAAGTGCCTTTGGCGGCCGAACACGTTCGGATTGCCCGTGATCTGCTGTCCACCTATCGCTTCCAGACGGTTGAAGGCGGCACCGCGATTGAACGCGAACCCATCGGCGTCTGCGGTCTCATCACCCCCTGGAACTGGCCGCTTTATCAAATCACCGCCAAGGTGGCCCCGGCAATTGCCGCCGGATGCACAGTGGTGCTGAAACCCAGCGAACTGTCACCGTTGAGCGCCCTTCTTTTCGCCCAACTGGTGCATGACGCCGGCCTGCCACCGGGTGTCTTCAATCTGGTCAATGGCACGGGCCCCGAGGTCGGCGGCGCCATGGCTGCGCACCCGGATATCGATATGATTTCGATCACCGGTTCAAACCGTGCAGGTGCGCTGGTCGCCCAGGCGGCCGCCCCTACAGTGAAACGCGTCACCCAGGAACTGGGCGGCAAGTCACCCAACGTGCTGCTGCCCGATGCCGACTTCGCCAACGTCGTGCCACTGGGCGTGATGACGGCGTTTCGCAACGTCGGGCAATCCTGCAGCGCCCCGACCAGAATGATCGTACCCAGGGACCGGCTGGCGGAAGTCGAGGCACTGGCCTCCGCAACCGCCAACGCGATCATCGTGGGGGATCCACAATCGGAAGAAACGGTACTCGGTCCGATAGCCAATGAGGCCCAGTTCAAGCGCGTGCAAGCCATGATCGAATCGGGCCTGAATGAAGGGGCCAAACTCGTCTGCGGCGGACCAGGCCGCGTGCCTGGTCATGAAACAGGCTTCTATGCCCGACCGACTGTCTTTTCCGAGGTCGACTCGAGCATGCGCATTGCCCAGGAGGAAATCTTCGGGCCCGTGCTGTGCATCATTGCCTATGAAACGCTCGATGAGGCTGTCGCAATCGCCAACGACACCGTGTACGGACTGAGCGCCCACGTTCAATCCCGCGACCTTGATCAGGCACGCGCCGTTGCCTCACGCATCCGCGCAGGACAAGTACTGCTCAACCACCCGGCCTGGAATCCCATGGCCCCGTTCGGTGGCTACAAACGATCCGGCAATGGTCGTGAATTCGGTGTCTACGGCTTTGAGGAATATCTGGAAACCAAAGCCATCGTCGGCTTTGGTGGCTAATACACAATGGGGGACAGTCAGCTGTCCCCCATTGGTTCGCACCTGATGGATGTAGGGAGCTTCAGTGACGCAACAACTTGCGCAACGGCACACCGTCCTTGAGCACCGGGGACTTGATAACGATGTAGCTGAAGTACTTGGAAATGCCGATGTTTTTATCCAGCAGGCTTTCAATCACTTCCTGATAGTGCTGAATACTGCGCGTCATGAAACGCACCAGATAATCGTAACCACCGCTGATCAAATGGCACTCGAGCACTTCATCCACCAGCCGGATATTCGACTCGAACTTGGCGAAGTCTTCGCGCTTGTGGTCACTCAGGGTGATTTCGGTGAAGACCGTTACCGATTCGGTGATCTTCGCCAGGTTCAGGTGTGCCTTGTAGCTGGAAATGTACCCGGCCGATTCCAGCCGCTTGACCCGTTGCAGACAGGGGCTGGCCGACAATCCCACGGCATCGGCCAGGCTGACATTGGTCATGCGCCCGTCCCTCTGCAACTCAACCAGGATACTGATGTCGATGCGGTCCAGTTTGACTAAACCTTCCATTGCGAACCTCTTGACTGCCATTTGTAGGACAATCTACTAGCAAAATCAGCGCCGTAAACACTGCTGATGCTGTGCGACCAGATCAGCCATGCTGTTGATGCAATAATCCGCAGCGCAGGGGGTCGGTTGTTTACCCCGTTCGCGCCCGATCAGACATACATCGGTCAGCGCCGGGCCACGGGCGGCGGGTCGGGTCACCCGCAGAATGTGTACCGGCTTCAGCTCGTTGGCATTCAACCATTCCTCGTCCCGCAGCGGATCGCTGGCCAGCGAAATAAAGTCATCGGCGACAATCCCCAAATGCTCGCACAACACGGCGCGATCCTCGGCATCCCGGTCGCCCACCACCAACAGGCGATAAAACTTGCGCAAGTACAGCATCGCTCCCGGTGCGTCTTCGAACAATGACCAGTTGGCAGCAGAGCGCGCGAAACTCATGCCCTCCTCCCAACTGGCTTTCAGGCTCCAGCGCTCGGCCAATTGGCGATGGGCAAAACACAGCAATCCACTGAAGCCCAGTTCGGCAAAGCGGGGATAGAGTCCCTGCACCACCTCGCGAAATTCGCCCAGCACCTGTTCCTTGTCCGGGCGCCCGCCCCGGCTGTCGAGCAACGGCTGCAGCGCTGTCCAGACACCCGAATCACGGTCAACCAGGACTTCGTCGCAATCGATGAGCAGTGCTCGATAATCAGTCAGCCCCATGGTGTACACAGCCTCCGATGATGCGTTTCATCAATCCGTGCGCCAAAAAGGTTCAGCGACGCTGGCCAGCGACCGCGCCGCTGAACCCGGCGGACATCAGTTCAATACCCGTGCCAATGCAGCCTGCAGAATCTGCAACGCTTCGTCGATCTGCGCTTCGGTCGTCACCAGTGGCGCGAGGAAGCGCAGGACGTTGCGATAGACGCCGCACTTGATCACCAGCAAGCCACCTTTGCGCGCTTCATCGATCACCCGCTGGTTCAGATCAGCGTCCGGGGAGCGCGCTTCATCGTCTTTGATCAGCTCGATGGCCAGCATGAAACCGGTGCCGCGTACGTCACCGATCTGCGGGTGGCGGCGCTGCAACTGCAGCAAACCTTCACGCAGACGCTTGCCCAATGCATCGCCACGTTCGAGCAGTTTCTCTTCTTCATAAGCGTCGATCACCGCAAGGGCCGCGGCGCAGGAAAGTGCATTGCCGCCGTAGGTGCCGCCGAGGCCTCCGGGCAGTGGCGAATCCATGATTTCAGATTTGCCGACCACGCCCGACAACGGTAGCCCGCCGGCCAGACTCTTGGCGACGGTGACCAGATCAGGCTGGATGCCGGCGTGCTGGAAACCGAACCACTTGCCGGTGCGGCCGAATCCGGTCTGGATTTCATCGAGGATCAGCACGATGCCGTGCTTGTGGGTCAACTCGCGCAATGCCTGGAGGAATGGTGCCGGCGCCGCAAGGAAACCACCGTCGCCCTGCACGGGTTCAATGATGATCGCCGCAACCCGCTCCGGCGCAACCTGGGTGGCGAGCAACTCGTCCAGCGCCTTGAGCGCCATCTCACTGGTGACGCCGCGATAGGCATTGGGATATGGGGTGTGAAACACCTCCGGCGCGAATGGCCCGAAGTTCTGTTTGTAGGGCTGGCTCATGCCGGTCAGCGTGGTGCCGAGCAAGGTGCGTCCATGGAAACCGCCGCGGAAGGAGATCACCGCAGAGCGGTTGGTGTGAGCGCGGGCGATTTTCACCGCGTTCTCCACGGCTTCGGCGCCAGAGGTGAAGAACGCCGCTTTGTAATGTTCCTCGCCACCTATCATTTCGCACAAACGCTGGGCCAGATCCAGATACGGCTTGTAGGCCACCACCTGAAAGCAGGCGTGCGAGACTTTTTGCAATTGGGCCTGCACCGCTGCAACCACTTTGGGATGGTTATGGCCGATGTTCAGCACGCCGATGCCGCCGACGAAGTCCAGATAACGCTGGCCGTCCACGTCCCACAATTCAGCCCCTTGGGCGCGATCAATCACCAGTGGGTGAGCGGTGACCAGTCCGCGTGGCACGAACTGATCACGCTGACGGAGTAAATGAGGCGTTTGGTCGACTTGGCTGTTCATGGCATTTCCCTTCGTGAGTCCGGCAGCCCGGAGTGAATGCAGGAGGTGGTTACACAGGGTCTTAAGATTAAGACTTGTGCGTAACGAACTACGCCGAACTTGGCCCCTGAGAAATCCGGATCGACTGTTTTCACCCTGCCAAACGGCAGATTCCTTCAGGCCGCCGAATCTGCCGGGCGCGTGCGTATATGAGGTGACGCGCAGTGTTCGCAGCGCTGCTTTCGACAGATCCTGCTCTGGGGTTGGGCGATGATGGGAGCACCTTCAACCTCCTCAGGAATTGACCATGGCCCTGCTCTACAAAGCTGACCCCGTGCGCGGCGAACGGTGGAAAGCACTGTTCGCCGAACATGCCCCGGACATCGAATGGCGCGCCTGGCCGGACATCGGCGATCCCGCAGACATCAAATACCTGGCGGCGTGGCAGGCGCCAGAAGATCTGCAGACGGTGCTGCCGAATCTGCAGGTGTTATTCGCGTTGTCGGCCGGCGTCGATCAACTGGACCTGAGCCGTGTCCCGCCAAGTCTTCCGGTGGTGCGCCTGCTCGATCCCGGGATCACCCAAGGCATGTGCGAGTACGCCAGTTTTGCCGTGCTCGCTTTGCACCGGGACATGTTGCGCTATCGCCAGCAGCAGATCGCGCGGTGTTGGCAGGCGCACCTGCTGCAGCCGGCGCATCAGCGTCGGGTGGGGGTGATGGGCCTCGGTACTCAGGCGCAGCAGATTCTCGCCACCTTGCAGCCCCTGGGCTTTGCCCTCAAGGGCTGGGCGCGCAGTGCGCATCGGATTGCCGGCGTCGAGTGCTTTGCCGGTCGCGAGCAACTGCCGGCGTTTCTGAGCCAGTGCGACATTTTGATTTGCGTATTGCCGCTGACCGAGCAGACCCGTGGCATTCTCAATCGTGAGTTGTTTCGGCAATTACCGCGTGGCGCGGCCCTGATCAACATGGGGCGCGGTGGGCATCTGGTGGAAGAAGACTTGCTCCAGGCGCTGGACAGCGGGCAACTGAGCGGCGCGGTGCTGGATGTGGTGCAGAACGAACCGGCGCCGGCGGATCATCCCTTCTGGGGCCATCCGCAGATTCTGCTGACGCCGCATATCGCGGCGATGACCCAGCCGGAAAGCGCATTTGCTGTCCTGCTGGAAAACATCCGCCGCTTCGAGCGCGGCGAGTCCATGAGCGGTCAGATCGACCGCAGCAAAGGTTACTGATTCAGACCCTCTGCACGAGCGAGCAGGCTCACTCGTGCAGAGGATGACGATGCTTCAGAGGAACTCGGCGATGGCCCTGCCGACATCCTGGGTCGAGCCCTTCCCGCCCAGGTCCGGGGTGATCGGGCCCTCGGCGATCACCCGCTCGATCGCCTGCAGGATCCCGTCGTGTGCTGCGCGATAACGCTCGTCACCGTTGCCCAGGAAATCGAGCATCAGCGCCCCGGACCAAATCATCGCAATCGGGTTGGCGATGTTCTGCCCATAGATGTCCGGCGCCGAACCATGCACCGGCTCGAACAGCGACGGAAAACGTCGCTGCGGATCAAGGTTGGCCGACGGCGCAATGCCGATGGTTCCGGCACACGCCGGCCCGAGGTCGGAGAGGATGTCGCCGAACAGGTTCGACGCCACCACCACATCGAACCGATCCGGTTGCAGAACGAAGCGCGCGCACAAGATATCGATGTGCTGCTTGTCCCACGTCACCTGCGGGTACTGCGCAGCCATCAGCGCGGTGCGCTCGTCCCAATAAGGCATGCTGATCGAAATGCCGTTGGACTTGGTCGCTGCGGTCAGGCGCTTGCGTGGCCGGGTCTGGGCCAGGTCGAAGGCGAACTTGAGAATCCGGTCGACACCCCGGCGGGTGAACACCGATTCCTGCAGCACGAACTCATGCTCGGTGCCTTCGAACATCTTGCCGCCGACCGATGAATATTCACCTTCGGTGTTCTCGCGAATCACCACGAAATCGATGTCCCCCGGTTCGCGCCCGGCCAACGGGCATGGCACCCCGGGGAACAAGCGCACCGGGCGGATATTCACGTACTGGTCGAAGTCGCGACGGAATTTCAGCAGCGACCCCCACAGGGAAATATGGTCCGGCACTTTCTCCGGCCAGCCCACGGCGCCGAAGTAAATCGCGTCGAAGCCCTTGAGCTGTTCGAACCAGTCCTCGGGCATCATCTGCCCGTGTTCCAGGTAGTAATCGCAATGCGCCCAGTCGAGCACTTCAATGCTCAAGTCCAGCTGCCATTTTTTCGCGGCCTGCTCCAGCACCCGCAGCCCCTCGGGCAGCACTTCCTTGCCAATCCCGTCGCCGGCAATCGCGGCGATCTTGAAGACCTTGCTCATCAGTTGTGGCTCCCCGTTGTTGTGAAGTTACAAGCCGCCGATGTGGAAGGCTTTGACTTCAAGGTATTCATCAAGACCGTATTTGCTGCCTTCACGGCCCAGCCCCGATTGCTTGATGCCGCCGAACGGCGCGACTTCCATGGAGATGATTCCGGTGTTGAGGCCGACCATGCCGAATTCCAGCGCTTCGCCGAAACGCCATGAGCGACGCAAATCTTGAGTGAAGTAATACGCGCCGAGGCCAAACGGCGTGGCGTTGGCCAGCGCCAAGGCTTCGGCTTCGTCGGTGAACCGCATCAGCGGCGCGACCGGGCCGAAGGTTTCTTCGTTGGCCAGGAGCATGCCGGCGTGGGCATCGCCAAGCACCGTCGGTTGCACAAATTGACTGTCACCCTCGGGAACGCCGCCGCAGAGCAACTGCGCGCCCTGGCTCAAGGCATCATCGATGTGGCGGGCCACCTTGCTCACGGCCGCCTTGTTGACCAGCGGGCCGATGGTCACGTTGTCTTGCAGGCCATTGCCGACCTTGAGCTTGCCGACTTCCTCGACCAGACGCTGGGCAAAACGCGGGTAAATGCCGTTCTGTACCAGAATCCGGTTGGCGCAGACGCAGGTCTGCCCGGCGTTGCGAAACTTGCTCAGCATGATCCCGGTAATCGCCTGCTCAAGATCAGCGTCGTCAAACACAATAAACGGTGCGTTGCCGCCGAGCTCCAGGCTCAATCGCTTGATGTGTTCGGCACTCTGGCGCATCAGCAAACGGCCCACCGCAGTGGAACCGGTGAAGGAAATCTTGCGTACCGTCGGATTGCCGGTCAGCTCTTCGCCAATCCCGGCGGGCATGCCGGTCAGCACATTGAACACCCCGGCCGGAATGCCGACGCGCTCAGCTAACACCGCCAACGCGAGCGCCGACAGCGGCGTCAGATCCGACGGCTTGACGATGATCGGGCACCCCGCCGCCAGAGCCGGTGCACACTTGCGGGTAATCATCGCGTTGGGGAAATTCCACGGTGTGATCGCCGCGCAGACTCCCACCGGTTGCTTGAGGGTCAACAGTCGGCGGTCGCCGCTGGGCGCCGGCATGGTTTCGCCGTAAATCCGCCGAGCCTCTTCGGCAAACCATTTGACGAAACCCGCGCCGTAGCGGATTTCACCTTGGGCTTCATTCAGCGGCTTGCCTTGTTCGCAAGTCATGATCAGCGCCAGGTCGTCGAGGTTGTCGATCATCGCCTGATACCAACGTTCCAGCAGCGCCGCACGCTCGGCGGCCGGTCGTGCCCGCCAAGCGGGCCAGGCCCGCTCGGCGGCATCGATGGCGCGTCGGGTTTCCACACCTTGCATGGCGGGCACGCGGCCGATCAATTCGCCGCTGGCCGGGTCGACGACATCCAGGGTCGCGCGGTCATCGGCGCCGATCCACTGGCCGTTCACATAAGCGAGTTCTGCGAGAAGACCGGGGTCTTTCAAACGATTCTTGAGCATGGTCGAGTCCTGATCCGAGACAGATTCCAGTCTAGGGAGACTCGACGGATAAGGATGCTGAAAGCGCGTAGCGGACAGTGTCGGCTGCTGAAATTGGCGGTGGAACAGCAGAAGTGCTGTTTTCTATCGCTTCAGCGAACCGAGCAAACCCTCCAGAAAGCGCTCCCCCGCTTCCATCTGGCTGATCTCGATAAACTCGTCGGGCTTGTGCGCCTGCTCGATCGAACCTGGCCCGCAGACAACTACGGGCACATCCAGACGCTGCTTGAACAACCCGCCTTCCGTACCGAACGAAACCTTGGACGTCGCGGTATCCGGCGCCGCGAAATTTTTCAGGAACCTTACCGCTTCGACGCTCGGATGGGTGTCCAATCCGGGATAGACGTTGACCGTTTCAATCTCGATGGCTGCCACACTCGAGAGCTTCTGCGCCTCGCGCACGATCCCCTCGGCACGCTCCTGCATCTGGCCGAGAATCTGTTCCAGATCATCGGCCGGCAAATTGCGCACTTCAAAATCCACCGTGCACAGATTCGGCACGATATTCAGCGCCCGGCCACCGCCGATCTGGCCGACGTGCACGGTGGTGTAAGGCACGTCGTAATCGGCATCCCGGGCGCCCTGCTCCTGCAGTTGACGCTGGGATTCACGCAACGCAGCAATGAAATCGCAGGCCACGTGGATCGCGTTGACCGAGCGCGGCGCCAGCGAAGAATGCGCCTCCAGCCCCCGACAATAGGTGCGGTACGAGCCCTTGCCCTTGTGCCCCAGCACAAACTGCATGTTGGTCGGTTCGCCGATCAGGCACAGGAACGGCCGCACCGGCGCCAGGTGCAGCACATCGAGCAAACGCCGCACGCCAACGCAGCCGATTTCCTCGTCGTGTGACAGCGCCAGTTGCAGCGGACGGCTGAGGGAATGTTCAGCAGCCTCAAGCATGGCGTCGATGGCCAGCGCGATAAAGCCTTTCATGTCGCAACTGCCGCGCCCGTAAACCCGCCCGTTCTGCTCCGTCACCTGGAACGGTGGAACCGTCCACGCCTGCCCCGCTGCTGGCACCACGTCGGTGTGCCCGGACAGCAGAATGCCCGGTTGGTCTTTCGGGCCGGTGCTGGCAAACAGATTGGCCTTCTTGCCGCTTTCGTCCTTGACGATCAGCGACTCGATGCCCTTGCTCAGCAGCAACTCGCGAACGTACTCGATCAACGCCATGTTCGACTCCGACGACACGGTATCGAACGCAATCAATCGTTTGAGAATCTCCAGTACACGGGGTTTCATGAGGCTTTGCTCCGTTGTTCGGCCAAGGGGGCGAACCGGCGTATGGAAAAGGGTTCGATCAACGTGGAAGTGCTGCCGGTGCTGATCAGCTCAGCCATGACGTCACCGACGCCCGGCCCCAACTGGAAACCATGACCGCAGAAGCCGAACGCGTAATACAGGCCATCGACCGTACCGCTTGGCCCCATGATCGGCAGCGAGTCCGGCAGATAGCTTTCGATGCCGCTCCAGACCCGGATGATGTTCAGATTGCCGACACCCGGCAACATTCGGCGCATTTGCCGGATCTGGTTGAGGATGCTGCGCGGCTCGACATAAGCGCGGCGATTGAGCATGTCCGGTTTGCTGCGATAGCCGCCGCCAATGATGATGTTGCCGCGCGGAATCTGCCGGAAATAAATGACTTCCTCAGGTATCTTGGTGAACACCCCAATCACCGTCGGCAAGGCGTATGGCACCGGTTCCGTCACCGCCATCTGCGGGCCATGGGTGTCCAGCGGAACCGGTTCGCCGAACTGCGCGGACAGTTTCTCGCCCCAGGCGCCGGCAGTGATCAGCAGTTGTGCGGCGCGATATTGCCGGCCATCGGTGGTGGTGACGCTGAACTCGCTTCCGATTTTCTGCACTTCGGCCACTTCGGTCTGTTCTTCGATACGCGCACCGATCCGCCGCGCCGCCCGAGCGAATGCCGGCGCCGCCAGACGCGGGTTGGCGTGACCGTCGTGCGGCGCGTAGGAGCCCCCCTTCACGTCCGGCCCAAGAAACGGAAAGCGCCGATGCAGTTCAGCGCCGCGATAGACCTGCAGATCCAGTTGGGCCGCCTCCGGTGCAGCGGCATACGCCTCGAGCTCGGCAATTTCGTCTTCGCGGTAACACACACGCATGTGGCCGCTGGCGATGAATTCCAGATCGTCGTCAATCAGCTCCGGCAAGCGCTTCCACAGCGCAAACGAACGGTTGGCCAACTCCAGTTGCCCCAGATAACGACCCTGACGCCGCACGTTGCCGAAGTTGACGCCGCTGGCGTATTGGCCAATCTGGTCGCGCTCGAGCAGCGTCACGGAGTGCCCGCGCTGACGCAGGAAAAACGCTGACGCCGCACCCATGATGCCGCCGCCGATAATCAATACATCACTTTTCTGCGAGTTCATGACGGCTCCTCGATGATGACCATCGGCAACGGTTTGACGGGGGCCTGACCGCGTTGGCGACCGACCTGTTGCACACTCACGCCAGCCGCGGCGGCAATCACTTCGGCGCCGGCCTGCGAGCAGTAGCGGCCCTGGCAACGGCCCATGCCGACCCGACTGAAAGCTTTGGCCCGATTGACTTCGCACGCACCCTTTTCGCTGACCGTACGGCGCAGTTCGCCCGCGCTGATCATCTCGCAGCGACAGACGATCGCCGAATCCGGCAACGCCCCGGCCTGTTCGGCGGGCCAGGGAAATGCCTGCGCCAGACCGAGGCGGAACTGATCCATTACCGCCAGTGCGCGCCGTTGCTCTGTGCGAAAACCGGCATCCACCGGTTGTTGCTGATCCTCCAGCAGCGCCATCGCCACCAGGCGTCCGGCATGTTCAGCTGCATCGGCACCGCGAATCTTGGCCCCGTCGCCGGCGGCGTACACACCGCTGACCGAAGTACGGCCCTCTTCATCAAGCGCCAGCCACCACTGGCCGGACGCTTCATCAAAACGCATGCGACACCCGGCCAGATCGGCCAGCTGGGTTTCCGGACGCAAGTGATACCCCAGGGCCACCGCATCGCAATCGATGTCCACGGTTTCGCCCTTGGCTGAGCGCACGCGCACACCGCTGACGCCGCTAGTGGCATCTCCCGATATGAGCTCCGGCTTGATCCCCAGATGCACCGGTATTTTCGCCTGGTACAACTGCGCCAACAGTTTCATCCCGGTAAACAACACCCCGGGCCGCGCGAGCATCTTCGGCAGCGCGACAATGCGTTTGCTCATCGGCGATGTATCAAGCACCGCAGCGACGTTGGCGCCGGCCTTCACGTACTGGCTGGCCACCAGATACAGCAGCGGACCACTGCCCATGAACACCACGCGATGGCCGATGGAAACCGCCTGCGACTTGAGCGCGATCTGCGCCCCGCCGAGGCTGTAGGTGCCCGCCAGCTGCCAGCCTTCAATGGGCATCAAACGGTCCGTGGCGCCGGTGCACAGGATCAACGCGTCGAAGTCCACCGTTGTATGGTGACCCTGACTGACGCAGCTCAACTGCCTGGGCACCAGATTCCACACCAGCGTGTCGGGGCGGTAATCAATGTGTGGGCGCAAGCGCTCGAAACTCTCGTGCAGGTCGCGCGCCTTGGCCGCTTCAGTCCCGTACAGCGCGCGGTAGTCGCGGGTGAAACCTTCGGGTTGGCGCCGATAGATCTGGCCGCCGTCGCGGCGATTTTCATCGATCAGGACCGGTTTGAAGCCGGCCTTCACCAACGTCTCGGCGCAGCGAATCCCCGCAGGGCCGGCGCCGACGATAACTACCCGTGCAGTGGCCATGTCGCCTCCGGTTGTGTGGTGAGGAGATCCAGCCCTTCACGGACTTCATTGGAGCACGCACGCAGACGTTCGCCGCTGCGCGTCCACACCCAGCAATCCTGGCAGGCGCCCATCAGGCAGAACCCGGCACGTCGACCGGCATCGAATTCCGACTGGCGTAGCGCATCGCCCTGAGTGAGCAATGCGACCATCAGTGTGTCGCCCTGCAACGCCTTGATGGGCACGCCATCCACGGTCAACCCGACGGTCACCCGGCCCTGCTCGGCCAGTCTCACAAAACGAGCGCTCATGCATAGGCTCCCTGATTGAAGGTGGTCACGTCCCGCTGGGTTTTCAGCAGTTCGACGCTGTCGTGGTGGCAAAGAATTTCACTGCCACCGTCGATGATTCGGCGGTTGGGTGCCGTACGGTTGCACAGGCCATCGACGCGCACCGGGCAGCGATTGAGGAAGGTGCACAGCTCGGCGACATTGGCTTTGGGCCCGATGGGCGGCAGTTCGCCGCAAGTCGTCCCGCAGGTTTCCAGCCAGCCCTGGCGCAGCTCCGGCACCGAGTGAATCAACAGATCGGTGTAGGGATGGAACGGCGCCTGCGCAAACGACTGGCGGCTGCCGGCCTGAACTTTATGGCCGCTGTACATCACCACTACGTCATCACACAGCGCGCGCACGGTGGAGATGTCATGACTGATGAACAGGTAGGACACGCCGAGCTGCTCACGCAAGTCGCGGAGCAATTCAAGAATCGCTGCACCGACCACGGTGTCCAGCGCCGAGGTCACTTCATCGCAAAGGATCAGATCGGGTTTGGCCGCCAGTGCCCGCGCCAGGTTCACCCGCTGTTTCTGCCCGCCGGACAACTCGCTCGGACGACGCTCGGCCAAGGCTCGCGGCAGGCGCACCAGATCCAGCAATTCGCCGATACGCTCGCGCAACGCCGCGCCTTTGAGGTTGAAATACATCTTCAGCGGCCGACTCAGAATCGTGCTGATGCTGTGCATCGGATTGAGCGCCGTGTCGGCGTTCTGGAACACCATCTGGATTCGCCGGAATTGCTCGTCGCTGCGTTCGGACAGACAACCGCCCAGCGGTTGCCCGTCAAAGGTCAGCCCGCCCAATGCCGGCGTCAGCAGGCCGGCCACCACGCGAGCCAGCGTTGACTTGCCCGAACCCGACTCGCCGATCACGCCAATCGCCTGGCCCCGGCGCACGGTCAGATCAATGTCTTCCAGTACACGAATGGCCGGCATGCCCTGGGTGTTCTTGTTGCCGTAACCGGCGGTCAGACCGCGAATGGTCAGCAGCGGGGTTTCTTCGGCAATTCCGCAAGGTGGGCGGATCGTCGTGTCCGGCCGCGCGGCCGCCAGCAGACTGCGGGTGTATTCATGACTCGGGCCTTTGAGGAGCGCCGCCGTAGCGCTTTGTTCGAAGATCTGGCCGCCATTGAGCACGACAATCTGATCGGCCATTTGCGCCACCACGGCCAGGTCATGGGACACATACACCGCTGTCGCGCCACGGTCACGCACCACGCGCTTGAACGCACGCAACACGTCGATCTGGGTCGTCACATCGAGCGCCGTGGTCGGTTCGTCGAGGATGACCAGCAACGGATCACTGATCAGCGCCATTGCCGCCATCACCCGCTGCAATTGCCCCCCGGACACCTGGTGCGGGTAACGCTGACCGATGTGATCCGGGTCTGGCAGGGCCAAATCGCGGAACAGCTCAATGGCCTTGGCCTCAAGGGTGGCGCGGGTGCCGAGGCCGTGAATCAAGGCGCCCTCCACCACTTGGTCGATCAGCTTCTTCGCCGGGTTGAAAGCCGCCGCAGCGCTCTGCGCGATATACGACACCCGATTACCGCGCAGGCCCTGCAATTGCTGCTCGCTGAGCGCGAGCATGTCGTGCTCGCCGACCTGTACCACGCCGCCGGACAACCGACAGCCCCGTCGGGCGTACCCCAACAGAGCGAGGGCAATGGTGGTCTTGCCCGAGCCCGATTCGCCGATCAACGCCAGCACTTCACCTTGTTCCAGGGCAAAGCTCACGCCTTTGACGATTTCGGTTTCCCCGTGCTCGCCGCAAGCGACCACGCGCAGGTCTTCAACTCGAATCAATTGGGTCATTTCAATGGCCTCCCGTGCGGCGACTACGTCGCGACGACAATCTGTCGATAAACAGATTCACGCCGATGGTCAGGGTGCCGATGGCCAGCGCCGGGATGACGATGGCCGGGGCGCCCTGATTGAGGCCGCCGATGTTTTCCCGCACCAGCGAGCCGAGGTCGGCATCCGGCGGTTGCACGCCCAGCCCGAGAAAACTCATGCCGCTGAGCAGCAGCACGATGAAACCGAACCGCAAGCCCAAGTCAGTCAGCACCGGGTTGAGCATGTTCGGCAGGATCTCCACGCAAGCAATGTACAAACGCCGCTCGCCACGGGTTCGGGCGACCTGCACGTACTCCAGCGCTTCGATGTTCACCGCCATGCTGCGGGCGATACGGAACGCGCCCGGGGCGAAGCTCAACACTGCCGTGCTGATCAGCAGGGTCACTGAAGAGCCGAACGCCGAAACCATGATCAACGCGAGCATCTTGCTCGGGATCGAGATAAAGGCGTCCATCAAGCGGCTGATCACTTCGTCCAGCCATTTCGGCGACACCACCGACAGCAGCGCGCAACCGGTGCCCAGCGCACTGGCCAGCACCGCCGCAATCAACGCCAGGCCCACGGTGAAGCGCGCGCCGACGAGCACCCGGCTGAGCATGTCGCGGCCCAGATAATCAGTGCCGAACGGGTACACCGCGCTGATGT
Source organism: Pseudomonas sp. 9.2(2024) (assembly GCF_039695385.1). Classification (NCBI taxonomy): domain Bacteria; kingdom Pseudomonadati; phylum Pseudomonadota; class Gammaproteobacteria; order Pseudomonadales; family Pseudomonadaceae; genus Pseudomonas; species Pseudomonas sp. 9.2(2024). The sequence goes on from NZ_CP155585.1 coordinate 3,401,914, forward strand.
TGTCGAACACGTTGCCCGAGATCACCTCGCCGACCGGATGCGGCGCCAGCCACGGGCCGAATAACGCAACCAGCAACCAGATAACGCAGATGGCCGCGCCGATGAGTCCCAGCCACACGGGACCGTGAGACACCTTGCCGGCTGACAGATCGGGGGCCGCAGGCGTCGATTTCACAATGAGATTGTTCATTGGTTTCTCAGCCTCGGATTGGACAGAATCGCGCACAGGTCGGCAATCAGCACCAGACCCAGATAAGCCGTACAGAACAACATGGTGCAGGCCTGCACCAGTGCCATGTCACGGTTGGTCACGGCATCGACCATCAGGCTGGCGATGCCGGGATAGTTGAAGATGGTTTCGACAATCACCACCCCGCCGAGCAGATACGACAGGCTCAGCGCAATCGCATTGGCGATCGGCCCGATGGCATTGGGCAAAGCGTGGCGCAGTACGATGCGCATCGGACTGACGCCTTTGAGCCGGGCCATTTCCACGTAGGGGCTGTCGAGCTGGTCGATCACTGCCGCGCGGGTCATCCGCGCCATTTGCGCAACGATCACGCAGCACAGCGTCATCACCGGCAAGGCGTAGGTGCGCATGAATTGCCACGGTGAAGTGATGTCGCTGGCGTAGGACAGCGCCGACAACCAGCCCAGGTTTACCGCAAAGATCAGCACCGCAAGGGTCGCCACCAGAAACTCCGGCACCGCGACCATGGCCAGGGTGGTGAAACTCAGGACACTGTCGATCCGCCCGCCCCGGCCCATCGCCGAGCCGATGCCGAGAACCAGCGCCACCGGCACCGACACCAGCGCCGTGGCGGCCGCCAGCATCAAGGTGTTGGGTACGCGCCCGGCCATCAGCTCGACGACCGGCATCGCGTTGGATACCGACACGCCCATATCGCCACTGAGCAGGCTCATCAACCAGTGCAGGTAACGCACCACACCGGGTTGATCGAGCCCCAGTTTCAGGCGCAGCGCCGCCACCTGTTCCGGGGTGGCAAACTGGCCAAGGGATTGTTGTGCCGCGTCTCCAGGCAGTACCGCCGTGATCGCGAACACGACCATCGATACGATCAACAAAGTCACGATCGCGGCGCCCAGCCGTCGACCGATCAACCACAGTGTGTTGCTATTCATCGCCTACCCTCCTGCACCTGGCTTGCCGTTCATTTCGACGGCTCTGTTCAAGCGTCCAGCCAGACCTGCTCGGCGAACATGTAACCCATGAAGCCGCCGAGCGGGTTGCTGCCGTAGCCCTTGATCCGTTGATCGACGCCGTCGATGTTGCTGATGAACACCGGTATGCCGATGCCACAGTGGTCGTGCACCAGAGTCTGCATGTCCGCATACATCTTGCCGCGCTTGGCATCGTCGGTTTCGCCGCGGGCGAGCATCAGCAACTGATCGAACTGCTCGTTCTTCCAGCCGGACTCGTTCCACGGCGCCTTCGACTGGAAGAACTGCGAGAACATCACGTCGGCGTTCGGACGTGGGTTGATGTTGCCGAAGCTGATCGGGTGCTTCATCCAGTGGTTGGACCAGTAGCCGTCGCTCGGCAGGCGCTTGACGTCGAGTTTGAGCCCGGCCTGTTTGGCCGACTGCTGCAACAGCACTGCGATATCGACGGAACCCGTTGCGGCAGGCGACGCAAACAGCTCCATGCTGATGTTTTCCATGCCCGCTTTTTTCAGCAGGAATTTGGCTTTTTCCGGGTCGTAGACCGTTTGCGGCAGGTCGCTGTTGTAGTAGCGCGAGCCGGGCGCGATCGGATGATCGTTGCCGACCACGGCAAAGCCGCGGAACACCGCCGACTTGATCTGTTCGCGATCGAGCAGGTACTTCATCGCCTGGGTGAAATCGGCGTTCTGACCCGGCAACTGATCCTGACGGATGATCAAATCAGTGTAGTTGCCCGACGGCGCATCAACGACCCGGTGTCTGGCGCTGGCCTTGATCCGGTCGGTGGAGCGTGGGTTGACCTCGTTGATCATGTGCACGTCGCCGGACAGCAGCGCGTTGACCCGCGACGGCTCGTCGCCAATGGCGATGAATTCGATTTCGTCGAGGTACGGCAGGCCAGGCTTCCAGTAGCCGGTGTTGCGTGCGGCAACCGAACGCACACCTGGTTTGAACTCCTTGACCTTGAACGGTCCGGTACCAATGCCCTGGTTGAAGTCGGTGGTGCCTTCGGGAACGATCAGCAGATGCGAGACGGCCAGAATCGACGGCAATTCGGCGTTCGGTGCAGTCAGGCGAATCTGTACTTCGTTGGCCCCCGTGGCCTTGATTTCGGCGAATTGCTCCATCAGTGGCATGACTTTGGAGCCGGTCAGCGGATCCTTGTGTCGTGACAGCGAGAACACCACATCGGCCGCGCTGAGGGTTTTGCCGTTGTGGAACGTCACGTCCTTGCGCAGGGTGATCGTCCACAGGGTCGCATCGGTGTTGTCGATGCGCTCGGCCAGTTCCAGTTGCGGCACCAGGTGCGCGTCGAAACGGGTCAGGCCGTTGTAGAACATGTAGTGCCGCACATAGTCGGTGGACAGCGCACCTTTGGCCGGGTCGAGGGTGTCAGCCGTGGAGCTGGACATGCCGGCGACACGTATCCGCCCACCCGGCTTGCCTTTGCCCGGCGTCGCCGTATCGTCGGCCAACAGTTTGCCGGCAGCACCAAACAGGCTGCCGGCGCCGGCAGCCGCTACGCCGGCCACACCGAGCATTTGCAACGCGTGACGGCGTGACATGCCGCGATTGAGGCCTTCGAACACCCGCAGGCTTGCTTCGCCCGAGATCAGAGGTGAGTCGTTCTTGTGATCAGTCATTTCAGTGCTACCTGTCGAAATTAAGAAGGCTCAAGTGTTCCGGTTGGCCGGAACGTCCTGGAAACGCAAACGACGGTAAAGCCACAGCATCAGCTCAATGCAAATAGTCCTGAAAGCGGTAATAGGCGCCCACGAAAGGCAGGAACCACGGCTTGCCGAAATGCCCGGGGATCGCCGGCCAGTCGAGTTCACGCCAGGGGTTGGCCTCGGCATTGCCGGCCATCACATCGGCCATCACCTGCCCCATGTGCACCGACATCTGCACGCCGTGGCCGCTGTAACCCATCGAGTGGAACACGCCGCCGTGCTGGCCGGCTCGCGGCAAACGGTCGGAGGTCATGTCTACCAGGCCGCCCCAGCAGTAATCGATCCTGACGCCGGCCAGTTGCGGGAACATCTGGACCATCGCCGCCTGCAGCACCTTGCCGCTCTTGGCATCGTTGACACTGTCGGACATGGCAAACCGCGCGCGCCCGCCAAACAGCAAACGGTTATCCGGGGTCAGGCGGAAGTAGTTACCGATCATTCGACTGGTGACATAAGCGCGGCGCCCCGGCAGCAACTGATCGATCAACGCCCGCGGCAGGACCTCGGTGGCAATCACGAAACTGCCCACCGGTACGATTCGCCGCCGATACCAGCCCAGACCACCGTGCTGACAGGCACCGGTCGCCAGCAGAACCTGCCCGGCGTGCAGCGAACCCTTGCTGGTGTTGACCTGATAACCGCCGGCCCGGGCTTTCCAGTCGAGCACCGAGGTGCCCTCATGGATCAGTGCACCGTGACGCACCGCCGCTTCTGCCAGACCGATGCCGAAACGCCCGACGTGCATCTGCACGCCATTGCGCTGCAACAGGCCGCCATGGAACTGCGCAGAGTTGACTTCGGTGCGGGTCTGTTCGGCAGACAGCAATTCAACATCGGCATCGACTTCGTTGCGAATCAGCTCGCAGGTGCGGGCCAGGCCTTCGTAGTGCAGCGGTTTTGCCGCCAGTTTCAGCTTGCCGTTGCGCAGCAGGTCACAGGCGATCTGCTCCTGCTCGACCAGCGACACAACGCTTTGCACGGCACTTTCGTAAGCCTGGTAATAGGCTTTCGCCCGGTCGGCACCGAGGCTGGCGCTGAGGCTGGCGTAATCCTGCGCCACCCCCGTGTTGCACTGCCCGCCATTGCGTCCCGAAGCCTCGCCGATCACCCGCCCGGCTTCCAGCACCACCACACTGGCGCCCTTGAGCGCCAGGGCCCGGGCCGCCGCCAGCCCGGTGAAACCGCCACCGACGATGGCCACATCGACTTGCCCGGGCAAACCGCCGAGCTGTGCGCCGGTGAAGGCCGGTGCGCTGTCGAGCCAGTAGGATTCACTGCCCATGTTCAATCCCGCCTTTGCCAATGAGGATGTCGTTACAGGCCGACCAGTGCGGCCAGACCGCCGATGTCCGGGATCTGGTGGTAGCTGTAGAAGGCGTTGCCCGGTACTTCGTGACCACGGGCGACGAAGGCCTTGTTCTTGATCTTCATGTCGTGGGCCGGCATCAGGTCGTAACGGAAGCTGGAGGACACATGCAAGATGTCTTCCGGGCCGCAGTTGAGGTTGTCGAGCATGTACTCGAACGCCGCCAGACGAGGTTTGTAGGCTTGTGCCTGTTCGGCCGTGAAGACTTTGTGAAAAGGTGCGCCGAGTTTTTCGACGTTGGACATGATCTGGCTGTTGCTGGCGTTGGAGAAAATCACCAAGGGAATCTTGTCGGCGATTTTCGACAGGCCGGCCGGTACGTCCGGGTGCGGGCCCCAGGTCGGAACGGCGTCGTAATACAGCTGGCCTTCTTCGCGGTATTCGATTCCCCAACGCTTGCAGGTACGCGCCAGAGCGGTCTTGAGAATCTCGTCATACGGCATCCAGTCGCCCATGACCTGGTCCAGGCGATAGGCCGAGAAATCCTTGACGAACTGATCCATCTGCTCAGCGGGAACGCGATCGGCGAAGAGTTCGCGGGTCATTGTGCCCATGTGGAAATTGGTCAGCGTTCCGTAGCAGTCGAAGGTAATGAATTTGGGGCGAAGAAAGCTCATTGAGTGCGTTCCTGAAGTTCGTTGAGGTCAATGGCGCTACAAGCATTTGCCTGGTTTGCGCAGTAGCGATGCAACGCTGCAGCACACCGTCATTACAACACCGTGAAATCAGCAGATGGCGTTAAAAGCGACCTCCGTTCGATACAAATCACCGTTTTGGTCATTCCACTCAGCAGACTTTGCGGTGCGCTCCAGCCTTGGGCAAAGCCCCGGTTTATGCGCACTTATGGGCCTTTATCTGGCGCTTTTGATTTCCGACAGCGACTTTGCCCGCAGAAACTGCGCCCCATCGCAGCCTTGGCATCAGTTGCTGCGGCGCAGGTCAGCCCGGTTCTGAATCGAGGCGATTGAACCTACATCCTGCGCCTGAGCGACGAGACTCGGTACAAGCCTTTTATAGGGTAAAAAGGCCCAAGCATTTGCTGCCGACACAAGGCCCGGATTAAGTAGTAAGTGTGGTCTTCGGGACCGTGCTTCGCGGAATCTGCCGAATATTCCCTGCCCCCTTGTCAGGCTTTCATCCAGATGGGATACAGGCTTCACCTCGGCGCAAAACCCGGCGCCAGCGCACACTCTTGATCGGAGAATCGCCATGTCCACCCCGCTCCCTTCCTACGTCTATCGGCCGATGACTGCCGACGACCTGCCCAAGGCTCATGCACTGTCCGTGCAATTGAAGTGGCCCCATCGACTTGACGACTGGGCCATGCTGCAACGGGTCAGCGAAGGCTTTGTCGTACTCGATGGCGAGCGTTTGATCGGCACCGCGTTTGCCTGTCCGCAAGGTGATTTCACGACCATTGGCCTGGTCATTGTCAGTGACGATTACCAGGGCCAGGGCATCGGGCGAAAGCTCATGGAACACGCGCTGCAGGCTTGCCAGTCAAGCACGGCGATATTGAATGCAACCGTGGCCGGCGCACCGCTGTATGCCAGTCAGGGTTTTGTCGAGTTTGGCCGGATTCAGCAGCACCAGGGCCAGGCGCAAGCCCCTTTGCCCGGGCCATTGGCAGACGGTGAAGAATGCCGCCCATTGCGCGAGTCGGATCATGCGCGGGTGCTGGAACTGGCCAATGCCGGGAGCGGACTGGATCGGCGAGCGGTGCTTACCGATCTGTTCGCCGTCGTCGAGCATTCGGTGGGCATTGTGCGTGACGGTCAGTTGCAGGCCTTCGCCCTGCTGCGCCCATTCGGTCGCGGTCGTTGCATCGGCCCGCTGATCGCCGAAAACCTTGAGCAAGCCCAACACCTGATCGCGACATTGCTGGCCGGGATACCGGATGCCTTTGTGCGCATTGATATTCCAGCGGATTGTGGCCTTTCCGACTGGCTGGAAGCAGCCGGCCTGAAGAAAGTAGACACCGTGGCACAAATGTCCCGCGGTGCAGCACCGCAGGCACACCATGGCGTTCGGCAGTTTGCCCTGGTCACTCAAGCCATCGGCTGACTATCGCGCTGGCGCTGGTCGCCCCCCAAGAAATCCCCTCAAGACCTGGAGCTTCACCCGTATGTCCGAACCTTGCATCATGCTGTTGGCTCGTGCCGATGGCAGTCGCGTCGACACCGCTTTCAAACAGCAACCCTTGAACGCCGCAGACCCTTTCCCGACCGGACGTCAGGTTGCCTGGTCAGGGAGCGACGGCATATCTGCAGGCATCGTCGAAGCAGGCGCAAGCCTTGTTATCGAGGACTTCCCGCACACCGAGGTGATCGTAGTCCATGCGGGGCATGTGACGTTGAAAACCCGGGAGCGGACGCTGGAACTGGCCGTCGGCGCCAGCGCGGTCATCGGCCGGGGTACGGCCCTGCGGATCGAAGCAAAGACCGGCACCCGGTGGGCGTTTTGCGCGATGGCCACCGCAGCCGCGACACCCGGCCTGACGTTGCTTGATCCGCTGGCACACCTGTCTCCCTCCGCCGCGCCAGAGCAACAGATTCTGATCGGTCCGACACCGCAATGCCGGTCACGTAATGCCTTCGAAGACGCCACGACCGATCTGCGTGTCGGCGTGTGGGACTCGACGCCCTACGAACGTCACGGTCGCCCGCACAAGCTCAATGAGCTGATGTACCTGATCGAAGGCAGCGTAACGTTGCAGACGCCTGAGGGTTTGAGCGTGACCGTCAATACCGGCGACAGCGTGTTTGTTGCGCGCGGGGCACCGTGCGCCTGGAAAAGCACGCGCTATGTACGCAAAGTGTATGCGGTCAAATAGGGTCAGTCATAAAGCGCCTTGTCGAAGCGGAACGAAGCCCCATAGGCCGACGCAGGCAGGTGATTGGAGTGATCTGCCCGTAACCGCGAGCGGAAAGTGCCACTCTGCGGTTGAGTCCGGTACAGCCCACGCTTTTGCAGTTCGGGAATAACCAGTTCGACAAAGTCCTCAAGACTGCCCGGGCTGATCAACGGGTTGAGCATGTAGCCGCTGGTGCCGGAAATTCGCGCGTGCTCTTCGATGCGCTCGGCGACTTGCTGCGGTGTACCGACGAGAATCAGGTCGCTGCCACGGGTAACGCTGGCGAAGCGCTTTTTCACATCACCCGCCGTCAGCGGCTTGCCACTGCCATCGGGGCGCATCACATAAGAGGTCAGGCCTTCGGTGTGCGTCGAGAGTGCATCGCTGTCGGCGTAGCGGCTGATGTCGATGCCGGTGTCGCCGGCGTAACTGACCAGTTGTGCCTGCAAGTGATAGTTGCTTTGCAACTCGTCGTATTTGCGCTGGGCTTCGATTTCGGTTTTGGCCGTGACGATGCGCAGTACCGTCAACGATTTCACGTCTTCACGTTGACGCCCAAGCGCCTGCGCCTGGGCCCAGATGTCTTCCAGGCCCTGCCGGATTTCCTGCGGGTTGGATTTGGCGATGAAGATCAGTTCCGCGTGCTTGGCGGCGAACTCTCGACCGCGTCCCGACCAGCCCGCCTGAATCAGCAATGGTGTGCGCTGCGGCGACGGAGCGGTCAGGTGCGGCCCGGCGACACGATAGTGCGCACCCTTGTGATTGATCGGTCGCACCCGCTCGCCTCTGGCATACAGCTGGCGGGACTTGTCGGCAACCACGGCGTCGTCGGCCCAACTGCCTTCCCAGAGTTTGTACACCACATCGAGAAACTCTTCGGCGCGCTCATAACGATCGTCATGCTTGATCATTTGCTCCAGCCCGAAATTGCGAGCGGCGCTGGACAGGTAAGAGGTGACGATGTTCCAGCCCTCTCGCCCATTGGTGAGGTGATCAAGCGTGCTGAAGCGCCGGGCGTGGGTAAACGGGTGCTCATAACTGGTGGTCACCGTGACACCAAATGCCAGGTTTTCCGTCACGGCCGCCAACGCCGGAATGATCATCAACGGATCGTTGGCCGGTGCTTCCACCGCCCATTTCACTGCCGCATCGGCGTTGCCACCCAGCACATCGTAGAAGCTCAGCACATCACCAAAGAACAACATATCGAGGTGCGCCTGATCAGCAATCCGCGCCAGGTTTGACCAGTAGCCCAGCGAGTTGATCGCCAGGCGTTCGTCAGCCGGGTGCGTCCACAGACTCGGCGCACCGCCGCACCCGACGCTGGCTTGTTCATAGAGTGCAAACAGCAGAGGTTTAGGATCGGACATCTTGGTTCCTGCAAGAAATCATTCAACGGAATGGCTCAGCGCTGATGCTTGAAGCCTCTGCCGTAATGGCGTTCGAGGCGATGCTGGATCAGTTCGAGACCGATAGATAACAGCCAATAGATGGCGGCTGCGGTGGTCAGCATTTCAATGTAACGGTAGGACGAACGCCCGTACGACTGCGCCAGAAACATCACTTCCCAAACACCCATGACCGAAATCAGGGACGAGTCCTTGAGCATCGAAATGAACTGGCTGGTGGTCGGCGGAATGATCGTGCGCATGGCTTGCGGCAGGATGATATGGATGAATGTTGCGGCGGGTCTCAGGCTCAGTGCGGCGGCTGCTTCGCGCTGACCCGGGGCAACCGCGAGGATGCCGGCACGAAAAATCTCACTGAGATAAGCCCCGTAGTTGAGCGACAGCGCGATGATCCCGGCGCTGATTGCGCCTGGCACCACACCCAGCTGCGGCAGCCCCAGATAGATCAACAGGATCTGGATCAACAGCGGCGTGCCGCGAAAGAACGAGGCGTAGAAGCTGGCGATACCAAACGCCACGGCGCTGCTCGACAGCCTGGCCAACGCGGTGACAAAGCCCAGCAATAACGAAAACCAGATCGAGCAGAAACACAGGAATATCGTCAGCGCGGCGCCCTGCAAGAACCCGTTCGGCCCCAGATGCAGGCCGACCAGGTTCGGCCACTTTTCCAGAATGATCGAAAACTTCAGATCGAAGCGCATGAAAAACCACACGCCCAGACCCGACAGCGCCGCCCACGTCAGATACAGACGCGTGCGAAAACCGAACAGCTGACGTGTCAGTGGCGGCTGCTTTTGCGGGGTAACAGCCGCTTTGGCCGGATGCGGATTGATTGCTGTCATTGGCTGATATCAGAACCGATCCACTTGCGGGATATTTTGCTTAGCGTGCCGTCAGTCTTGAGTTGTGCGATGACTTCGGTGACTTTCGCATTCCATTGCGCATCGCCTTTTTCGACCGCCACGACGTTCGGTTCGGCATACAGTGGATCTCCGGCAATCTTGAAGCGCGGATCCTGAGCGATGCGTTCACGCGCGGTGATCAGGTTGGTGACCATAGCGTCCAGGCGCACGCCGGTACCGAGTGCGAGATCCTGGAAGGCAACGGTTTCATTGTCGTAAGGCGCGATCTGGACATTGTCGAACGGATAGCTCAACGGTTTGTCCTCGGCGCCTTCAATGACCAGATCCTTGTTCAGATAGGCCTCATAAGTCGACGCACTGATCACACCGACTTTTTTGCCGGACAAGTCCTTGCCAGTGGCAATGTCCTTGTCCTTTTCATTGACCACGATCACCGCCGGTGACTGGTAATACTCCACGGGAAAGTCGAACACTTCGGCCCGCGCCTTGCTCGGCGTCATCGAGCACACGCAGATGTCGTATCGACCGTTCCAGTGCCCGGCGGCAATCACGTCCCAGGAAGGCGTTTCAAGTTTCAGCTTGACCCCAAGCCGTTCGGCCACAGCTTTAGCGACATCCACATCGAAGCCGTCGAGCTGGTTCTGGTCATTGAGAAAAGAGAACGGCGGGTAACTCTCCATCAGGACACCGGTGAGTTCACCTTTTTGCGTCACGCGATCAAGGGTTGGCCCCGCAAATGCTGCAGCGCAACTGACGGCGAGCGCCAGGCCAAGTGTCAAATGTGTCGGGATCTTCAAGTGCGAATGCTCCAATCAGGAAAAACCTGATTAGATTAAAACGCACTATAAAATTAATATGAACTTCGTTTTGGGAATAAAAAGCTGCGCTTGGGCTATATGGATTCCAGACCTCACCCTTAAGCAAAGCGCGCTCCACTCCATGCTCTGTAGGGGCAAGCAAACGATTAACTTGTACGATGTCCTATCACAGGTTATTAGTACGCCTCCCTACAAAAATAAAACCACGGAGATTGCTACATGGACTCATCCCTGTCCGCCAAGCCTGAAAGCCTCGAACAGGTAAAGGGCAATACCCGCCGCAGCTTCCTGAAAAAATCCCTCGCTGTTTCCGCCACGCTCGCTACCGGCTCTGCCTTGCTGCCCAGTCTCGCTGAAGCCACCGAACCGTTGAGTCAACGCTACCCGGATCCACTGATTCACATCCTCGACGACAGCTTCCTCGACTTGCGTATTTTCAACGCCAGTGTGGAAAAACTCGCCACCGGCATGCGCTGGGCCGAAGGACCGGTGTGGGTCGGTGATGGCCGCTATTTGCTGGTCAGCGACATCCCTAATAATCGCATCATGCGTTGGGACGAAATCACCGAGACCTTCACCGTGTACCGTGAACACTCGAACTTCTCCAACGGAATGTGCCGGGATCGCCAAGGGCGGCTTATCGTCTGCGAAGGCTCTACCACCACCAGCGAAGGCCGCCGCGTCACGCGCACCGAATACAACGGCACGATCACCGTGCTGGCCGACAGCTTTGATGGCAAGCCCTTCAACTCGCCCAACGACATCGTCTGCAAAAGTGACGGATCAATCTGGTTTACCGACCCGCCATTCCAGACTGGCAACAATTACGAAGGCCACAAAATCACCCCGAGCCAACCGCACGCCGTTTACCGCATCGATGGTGAGAGCAGAAAGGTCACTCGGGTGATCGACGACCTTAACGGCCCCAATGGTCTGTGCTTTTCTCCCGACGAGAAAACCCTGTATGTCGTCGAAGGTCGCGCCAAACCCAATCGCCTGATCTGGGCCATTGCCGTGAAGGAAGACGGCACACTGGGCGAGCGCCGCAAGCACATCGAGGGGCTGGACTACGCGGCAATCGACGGTATCAAGTGCGACGAAGCGGGCAACCTCTGGTGCGGCTGGGGCGGCAATGGCGATCCCAGGGCTGACCTGGAAAAACTCGACGGCGTGCGGGTTTTCAATCCACAGGGCAAGGCCATCGGCCATATTTCGCTGCCAGAGCGCTGCCCGAACCTGTGCTTCGGGGGGCGCGAAGGGAACAGGCTGTTCATGGCAAGCAGTCACTCGATCTACTCGCTTTTTGTGAATACTCGCGGGACTGCGTTTGCTGTGTAAAAACGCCGTTCATCTCGCGGTCGCTTCGTGAGTATCGAAACAATATCTCGCCGCGCAGCCAGGGATGCGCGGCATTCAATCCCGCTCGCCATCCCTGAATCAACGAGGCTGCCTGCGGTCTTTCAACCGATAAGTTCCTGAGCCGTTGCTGCCAGCTGACTACCGACGCGGTCTTTCAGGCTATCGATAAAGCGAGTGATTTTTGCATCGACGAACTGTCGTGACGTGTAGACGGCATAAACGTTGCGCTCGTACGTATGGTAGTCAGGCAGAACCCGCACCAGTTTTCCGCAGCGCAAATCATCGATGGCAGTAAATCCGGCCAACAAGCCGATTCCGGCCCCTTCCCGAATGGCAATAGCCATCGCGTCCATGTCATTCACGCTGAAGCTCGGTCCGGTGGGAACGAAGGTCGCGTCACCCGATTTGCTCTTGAGCTGCCACTCATCCCGCACATAGTCCACCGTTCCGAGCAGCAAGCATTGATGAGCGCTGAGTTCGTCAGGCGTGGTCGGGGTTCCGTGTCGATCCAGATATTCGGGCGACGCTGCCAGTACGCAATGACTGACGCCGATCTTCTGACTGACATACGCTGAATCCGGCAGCGTACGAGCAATCAGGATCGAGACATCCAACTGGTCCTCGAGCAGGTTAGGCATGCGTTGCGAGAGCATCAAATCCACGGTGACGTCCGGAAATTCATCGCGGTACGCCAGCACTGCGCCGGTCACCAGGTGCCGAGCGAGTCCAGGTACGCAGTGCACGCGCAAGGTTCCTCTGTGCTTCAAGGCTGCATTGCTCGCTTCGGCTTCTGCACTTTCCAGGTCAGCCAGGATTTTGATGCATCGCTCGTAGAACCGACGACCCGCGTCGGTCACCGAAAGACGTCGGGTAGATCGTTGCAACAGACGCGCATCGAGCACATTTTCAAGTGCCGAGACGGCGCGCGAGACATTGCCGACAGTGGAGTCCAGATGGTTCGCAACGGCCGTGAAACTGCCCATCTCGACCACTTTTATGTACACCGACATATTTGAAAGTTTATCCATCCTGATCGTCCTTCAGACCTGCAATCCGCTCGAGACAAGTGCGGATGCTACACCCTCCCCCCCGGCAACCGATATTACCTCTGGGGACAACAATGATTCCCTCGTGGCCGGCTAAATCAAGCGACTCACCTTCCATAGACTTGGTTTCACGGAGCGCTTGCCCGTCCCTGACAACCAACCAAAGGCCACACCATGAACAACTCCTACGATCAGCTTTATCTTTTCATCGGTGGTGAATGGATCGATGCGCAAGGTCGCTCTACGGCAGCCGTCGTCAACCCTGCGACCGGGCGTGAAATCGGACGTGTTCCCCTCGCCACTGCCGGCGACCTTGACCGCGCCCTGGAAGTGTCCCGAGTGGGCTTCGAACAATGGCGGCAGACGGTGCCGGACCAGCGCGCGAAAATCCTCAAGCGCGCCGCCGATCTGATCCTGGAACGAGCCCCGCACATTGCAGCGCAGATGACCCTGGAAGAAGGCAAGCCACTGAGCGAAAGCATGGATGAAGTGGTGCGAGCCGCAGAGTATTTCGAATGGTTCGCCGAAAGCGCTCGGCGCATCGACGGCCGTGTTGTACCTGCCAACCGCCCCGGTGTACTGCAACTGGTCAAACGCCAGGCCATTGGCCCGGTCGCAGCTTTCACGCCGTGGAATTTTCCGGCCATCACGCCTGCCCGCAAACTGTCGGCGGCCCTGGCGGCGGGTTGCAGCGTGATTCTCAAACCCGGAGAAGAAAGTCCCTCCACCGCGCTGGCCCTGGCACGGGCGCTGGACGACGCAGGCCTGCCCAAAGGCGTGCTGCAAGTGGTCTTCGGCGTACCGGATCAGGTGTCCAGCCAGCTCATTGCTTCTCCGATCATTCGAAAAGTGACATTCACAGGCTCCGTGCCCATTGGAAGGTTGCTCTCGGCCCGCGCCGCCGAGGGCGTGAAGCCCATTACCCTTGAGCTGGGAGGTCATGGCCCGGTGTTGGTATTTGCAGATGCGGACATCGAAAAAGCCGCGGTAGAGGGTGTCGCGAACCGCTTTCGCGGGACCGGCCAGGTGTGCATCTCGTCGACCCGGTTCATCGTTCAGCGTGGCGCCTATCAAGCGTTTGTCGATCACTTCGTCGCGGCCACCAAAGCCCTGAAAATCGGCGACGGCTTCGATCCACAGACTCAGGTCGGCCCGCTCGCCAACCCAAGGCAGTTGGTCAAGATGGAGCAATTGATAGCCGATGCCGTCGAGAAAGGCGCACGGGTCTTGGTCGGTGGCGAGGCGCTTCCCGGAGACGGCTTTTTCTTCCAGCCCACCGTTTTGGCAGACGTGCCCATGAACGCCCGAATCATGCACGAAGAACCTTTCGGCCCCATCGCCGTGTTGATGCCTTTCGACGAGCTGGCCGACGGCCTGCAAGAAGCGAATCGATTGCCGTATGGCCTTTCGGCCTATGCGTTCACTTCCAATGCACGAACAGCCATCGACGTGGCCGACGGACTGGAAGCCGGAATGATCGGGATAAACCAGTACCGCATCGTCGCCACCGAGCTTCCGTTCGGCGGCATGAAAGAAAGTGGTCACGGCTCCGAAGGCGGTGTTGAAGGCATCGAGCACTACCTCACCCACAAATTCATCAGTCAGGTTTAAGGGAGCTCCCATGTCCACGATCAATTTCAGCAGTCCTCGCGAAGCGGCCCGGGCCTTCACGCCCAAGCTGTCGGATTTCGTCGACGCAACGCTTTATCCGCAGATCTGGGCCGATCCTGCCTTGTCACTCCGCGACCGCAGCCTGATTACCGTGCCGGCGTTGATCGCCGGCGGTCACTCAGAAGAATTGCCCGCTCACTTGCGCCGGGCAATCACCAACGGCGTCAGCCTGGACGAAATTGCCGCAGCGATTACCCACCTGGCGTTTTATGTGGGTTTTCCCGGCGCCATCACTGCATCGGCCATCGCCAATGCCACGTTTTCCGACTCGGAGAAGAACCCGCTATGAAAGCGATCAACATCAGAGAATTCGGCGCCGCAGATGTCCTGGAGCTCGTCGATGCGCCCGACCCCGAAGTCCGCCCCACCGACCTTCTGGTGCGGGTTTACGCCGCTGGCGTGAACCGTGCCGACCTGACCCATCGCACCGGTGGTTATGGGCATCCGAATTTCGGTGACTCGCTGATCATCGGATTGGAGATCGCTGGCGAGGTGATCCAGACAGGCAGCGAAGTGACCGGCTACGCCGCAGGAGACCGAGTGATGGGCGTCGTTGGTGGTGGCGCCTATGCCGAACTGGCGCGCATCGACTACCGCATGGCCATGCCGATCCCCGCGCAGCTGGATTATGTACACGCAGCGGCTATCCCGGAGGTGTTCGTCACCGCCCATGAAGCGATGATGCACCTGGCTCGCCTCAAGTCCGGCGACTCGGTGTTGATTCATGCGGCGGCCGGCGGTGTCGGCTCCGCAGCCGTGCAACTGGCCTACGCCACCGGCGCCACGGTGTATGCCACCACAGAGGGCAGCAAGTTATCGCGTGTCGAACATCTGGGGGCTGACGTCGCGATTGACTACAAGACCCAGGACTTCGCCCAAGTCATTGCCGACAAGACCGAGGGTCGAGGGGTCGATGTTGTCATCGACTTCATCGGCGAACCCTACTTCGCACGCAACATTGCCTCGCTTGCTCACGGTGGCCGACTGGTGCAAGTCGGGATTCTCGGCGGTGGCGGCCAGGTAAGCGTGGAGCTCGAACACATCCTCTATCGGCATCTGCAAATCATCGGCACGGTGATGAAATCCCGCACACAACCGGAAAAGCACGCCATGATCCAGCGCTTCCGTGAGCATTGGCTCGATCGTTTCGACGGCGCAGGGAGCCTGGAACCGGTGGTGGACAGCACATTTGCGCTAGCGCGGGCTGCCGATGCTCACCGGCGAATGGAGTCTTCAGAGAATGTCGGAAAAATTATCCTGACCATGCGTCCGGAGGATTCGCCGTAACACACCCGAAGCGTTCAAGGATGAACATTCATTCATCGAAAACAGGATTCGATGCGTCTAGTCTGCGGGTTACGACATAGTGACTACAGGAGTAACCCACCATGTTCTCGCACGAAAGCATCCCACTGATCATCCTTTTCACCATCCTGCTGCTCGGCGTACTCACCGCCGTCCTTCATCCCGTGCATGCGTTCTACAGTTGGCTCCAGAGGCGCAGGGAAAGATCCGCTGCCGAGGCTGCGAGCGAGGCCGATTCGCACTGATGTGCATGACTGGCCCGGAGGAATCCGGGCCTTTTTCCGCCTGCTGGCGACAGCACCGCAAACCACAGTGAACACTATTCGCGCCCTCTCCCCGCTACCCAGGCAAGCCTTCAGCTTGTGATGTCGGTTCTGCGCATTTGCGCGAAAAAATTGCCACTTGATTGTCAGGTGGCTTTTTTCCGCCTATCGTGAACAAAACCTATACAGAAATACCGTCCTCGTACAATTATTTGGGGTGCTGATCCGCCATGTCGCGCAACACTGCAGCGGGAAAGCGAAATTAGACGGCCGCAACCCTGTACGCGCGCTTCATGGCGTACAAGAAACCCTCTCCAGCGCGGTCCCTCGACCCCCTCTGCCATCAGGGAGTAAAGCAATGACTCGATTAGTGCTGTTACTGACACTGCTACTCAGCATCGCAAGCTGCACCAGCGTGGATGTCACCCACTATGCCGATCAACAACCGGCACTCGATCTGCAGCGTTTTTTCAGCCAGCCCGTCAAGGCCTGGGGAATGTTTCAGAAGCGCGGCGGCGAAGTGACCAAGCGCTTCGAAGTCAACATTGTCAGCCGTCGCGAAGGCAACAACCTGATTCTCGACGAGCGTTTTCTGTATAGCGACGGTACTCGCCAACACCGCGTATGGACATTGACGCCCGAGGGCCAGGGACGGTGGAGTGGTCGCGCCGGTGATGTCGTAGGGGTTGCCCAAGGCCAGGTTGCCGGCAACACATTTCACTGGCGTTATCGGCTGAACGTACCGGTCGACGACTCGACCTATGAAATGAGCATGGACGACTGGATGTACCTGATGGACGAGGACACGTTGATCAACCGCACCAGCATGTCCAAGTTCGGTGTGGAAGTCGGCCAGGTGACCTTGTTCTTCAGCCGCCAGGGCGCCGAAGCAAGCCAATGAACCGTAAAATGAACACTACCCGCCGCTTGTGCCTGGTACTGGGCGACCAGTTATCGTTCGACCTGGCTTCCTTACAGGCACTCGATGCCGAGCGCGACACGGTGTTGCTGGTTGAGGTCATGGAAGAAGCCAGCCACGTGCCCCACCACCCACAGAAGATTGCCCTGATCTTCAGCGCCATGCGCCATTTCGCCCAGGCGTTGCGAGACCAGGGTGTACGCGTTGAATACGTCAGGCTGGATGATCCGGAAAACAGCGGTTCGGTGCCGGGTGAATTGCATCGCTGGCAAGCGCTGTTGCAGGCCGAAGAAGTGCACGTCACCGAGTGTGGCGACTGGCGGCTGGAGCAATCGATGAAGGAATGCGGTTTGCCAATTCACTGGCACGCCGATACGCGTTTTCTGTGCGGTCGCGAAGAGTTCGCCGCTTGGGCCAAGGGCAAGAAACAACTGCGAATGGAGTTTTTCTACCGGGAGATGCGTCGCAAGAGCCGGTTGTTGCTCAATGGCGACGGCTCGCCGGTGGGGGGCGCATGGAATTTCGATGCGGAGAATCGCAAGGCCCTGCCCAAAAGCGTGAAAGCGCCCTACCCGGCGCGTTTCAGTAATGACGCCATCACCGCCGAAGTATTGGCACTCGTCAAAGCGCGCTTCAGCCAACACTACGGTGCGCTCGATGACTTCAACTATCCCGTCACCCATGCCGATGCGCAGGCTCTTTGGGCGTACTTTCTCGATTACGGTCTGGCCGGGTTTGGCGATTACCAGGACGCCATGGCCAGTGATGAGCCGTTCCTGTTCCACGCACGCGTCAGCGCAGCACTCAACATCGGCCTGCTGGATCTGCGCCAATTGTGCAGCGACGTGGAGTCGGCGTACTGGTCCGGCAGCATTGCGCTCAATGCTGCCGAAGGCTTCATCCGGCAATTGATCGGCTGGCGTGAATTCGTGCGGGGCGTGTACTGGCTGAAGATGCCTGATTACGCACTGGGCAACTCGTTTGGCAACACCCGGCCGCTGCCCGAGTTCTACTGGACCGGCGAGACGCAAATGAACTGCATGCGCCATGCCATCGGGCAAAGCTTGCAGCACGCCTACGCGCATCACATTCAGCGGCTGATGGTCACCGGCAACTTCGCCCTGCTCGCCGGTATCGCGCCGAGCCAGATCTGCGAGTGGTATCTGGCGATCTACATGGACGCCTTCGACTGGGTCGAGCTGCCCAACACGCTGGGCATGGTCATGCACGCCGATGGCGGTTATCTCGGTTCCAAACCCTATTGCGCCAGCGGCCAGTACATCAATCGCATGTCGGATTACTGCCGCGGTTGCGCGTACAAGGTCAGCGAAAGCACGGCGGACAATGCCTGCCCGTTCAACTCGTTGTATTGGCATTTCCTGATGCGCCACGGCGAACTGCTGCGCGGCAATCAGCGCATGGCCATGATGTACAGGAACCTCGACCGCATGCCGCAGGCCAAGCAAGAGGCACTGTGGCAACGCGGCCAGTCGTTGCTGGCCCGCCTGGATGACAGCGAATCGATTTGAAATCAGCGTTCACCCAAAACGACCTTGCTCCATCAGTGAAACTTAACGACGAAGCAACCTGTCAACGGATCAGCAGCCACAACGCTTCCCGATATTGACGGCACCTGTCGGTCATGCCCGACACTCTGAATCGGCCCCTGAAAAATTCAACCAAGAAGGCGAGATGGACACCCTCAAACACCTTAGTCGCGAAGCGCTCGAGTCCGAGGTCAAGCGATTACGCGCCGCCTTGCAGAGCACTGAAGCCGACGATGAGCGCGACATCACGGCGCGACTGCAAGCCAGTCAGGCCGCGCTCGCTCGTAGTGAGGCGCGGCAGCGGGCGGTTTTCGAGAGTGCAGTGGATTTCGCGATGGTCGTCACTGACCTTGGCGGATACATCACGGAATGGAACTGCGGCGCGACCAACGTGCTGGGCTGGTCCGCCGAAGAGGTTCGCGGTCAGAGCGCATCCTGCTTTTTCACCCCTGAAGACCGCGCCGCCGGCCGCGTCGAACAGGAAATGCAGCGCGCCCTTGTCGAAGGCCGTGCCTACGATGAGCGATGGCATTTGCGTAAGGACGGCGAGCGATTCTGGGCCTCTGGCGAGCTGATGCCGCTCTACGATGAAGACCAGACTCATTTGGGCTTCGTGAAAATTCTCCGCGACCGTACTCAGGAACATCTGTTCGGGCGCGCCATAATCGAAACCAAGGAACGCTATCGACTGGCCGTAATGGCCACCAGCGATGCGGTGTGGGACTGGGACCTGCAAACCAACCAGATCATCTGGAACCAGGCGTTGCAACAGGCGTACGGTTTCGCGCTGGAGAACGTTGATCCCAGTGGCGACTGGCGGTTCGCGCGGATCCATCCTCAAGATCAGACGCGGGTGCTGACATCGATCCGCGCCGCCATCGATGGCGACGGCACGACATGGAGCGCGGAGTATCGATTCTGCTGTCAGGATGGTTCCTATGCCGAGGTGCTCGATCGAGGTCACTTGATCCGCAATCAATCCGGCAAGGCCGAACGCATGATCGGCGCGATGCTTGACCTCACGCGCTCGCGCAGTGCCGAAACGGCGTTGCGCGAGAGTGAAGAGCGTTTCAGCACCATTCTGGAAACCATCGAATCGGCGTTTGCCATCGTCAAAGTCAAATTCGACGCCAACGACGAGCCTGTCGACTACTACTTCGTTGAAGCCAACCCGGCGTTCGAGCGCCAGTGCGGGGTCAACCTGCGCGGTAAATGGGTGACCGAATTCGCGCCCAATCTTGAGCGCTTCTGGTTCGAAACCTACGGCCATGTGGCCAAGACCGGGGAGCCGGCGAACTTCGAGAATTACGCCAATACCTTCGAACGCTGGTTCGATGTGCGTGCCGTGCGGGTCGGCGATCCGGCCGACCGGCAGATCGCGATCCTGTTCAACGACGTCACCGAACGGCGCGACGCCGAGGAGCGCTTGCGCGCCAGTGAGGCGATCGCCCGGGAGAACGTCGAGCGCGTGCAACTGGCCCTCGCCGCCGGCGCCATTATCGGTACCTGGCATTGGGATCTGCTGACCGACCGTTTTGCCATCGACGAAGGCTTCGCCCAGGTGTTCAACCTCGACCCGAGTCTGGGGCGCGAAGGCCTCAGCCTCGAACAGGTGATCACCAGCGTGCACCCCGACGACCGCGATAGCCTGACCACGGCGATCGACGAAGCCATTGGCCGCGGTGGCGCCTATTCCCATCAGTACCGTGTGCGCCGCGCGGACGGCAGATACCAGTGGATCGAAGCCAACGGTCGCGTTGAGTGTGCCGATGACAACAAACCACTGCGCTTCCCCGGCGTACTGATCGACGTCGAGGAACGCCGCACCGTCGAGGCAGAGCGCGACGGGGCTATCGCCGCCTTGCGTGCGCTCAACGACACACTCGAACAACGGGTGTCAGCGCGCACCGCCGAGTTGATGCAAGCGGAGGAAAAACTGCGTCAGTCGCAAAAGATGGAAGCGGTCGGCCAACTGACCGGAGGCCTGGCTCATGACTTCAACAATTTGCTGGCCGGCGTTTCCGGTGCACTGGAATTGATGACTACGCGGATCAGTCAGGGCCGGTTGAGCGAAGTCGACAAATACATGGTCACCGCACAGGGCGCGGTCAAGCGTGCCGCCGCCCTCACCCACCGCCTGCTGGCGTTCTCCAGACGCCAGACCCTCGATCCGCGACCCACCGACATCAACATGCTGATGACCGGCATGACCGAACTGATCCAGCGCACCGTGGGCCCGAGCATTCTTCTGGAAACCATTGGCTCGCCGGTGCTCTGGCCGACACTGGTGGATGCCAGTCAGCTGGAAAACGCATTGCTCAACCTGTGCATCAATGCCCGCGATGCGATGCCCGACGGCGGACGCATTACCATCGAAACGGCCAATCGCATCATGGACGCCGAGACCGCCGGCGCGCTGGATATGCCCGAGGGTGAATATGTGTGCCTGTGCGTCAGCGATACCGGCACCGGCATGTCGGCGGATGTGATCGCCAAGGCCTTTGACCCGTTCTTTACCACCAAGCCGCTGGGCCAGGGCACGGGGCTGGGCTTGTCGATGATCTACGGGTTTGCCAAACAGTCCGGCGGTCAGGTGCGCGTGCACTCGCAGGTCGATCAGGGCACCACGATGTGCATCTACCTGCCTCGTCACCGTGGCGATCCCGTGCAGAATCACGATGACAAGCATATCGCGCCGGCGGTAGTACCCAAGGCCAGCGAGACCATTCTGGTGGTGGACGATGAACCGACTGTGCGCGCCTTGTTGACCGAAGTGCTTGGCGATCTCGGCTACAACCTGCTCGAAGCAGGCGACAGCGTTGCCGGGCTGAAGGTGCTGCAATCGAATGTGCATATCGACTTGCTGATCACCGACGTCGGCCTGCCGGGTGGCATGAACGGCCGACAACTGGCAGACGCCGGGAGAGAGATCCGGCCGAATCTGACGACACTTTTCATTACCGGATACGCAGAAAACGCAGTGATCGGCGCCGGCCAGTTGGGGCCCGGCATGCAGGTGCTGACCAAGCCTTTCGCGGTCGACACGCTGGTGGCGCGGGTCAGTGAACTGATGTGCTCAAGATCCGAATGAACGACCGCTGCGGCGGAATAAACCAGGCAGACTGGCTGCGGCCAAGGAGTGATAAATGGTGAATTTCCTGATTTTTCTGATCGCCTGCGGTGCAGCGGCCACCACCGGCATGGTTTTCAAGCCCGGCCAATGGTACGCGCAGCTCAACAAACCGAAGTTCACCCCACCCAACTGGGTGTTTCCGGTGGCGTGGACGACGATCTATCTACTGCTGGCCTGGGTCGGTTACCGTTTGACGATGATTCCCGGCAGCGAAATGGTCCTGGCGTTGTGGGCGGCGCAGATTGCCCTGAACACGCTGTGGACGCCGGTGTTTTTCGGCGCGCAGCGGATCGTTGCCGCGATGATCATTCTCGTACTGCTGTGGCTGGTCGTCGCCGTGATGGTGGTCCTGGCCCTGCGCCTGGATGTGATCACCGGGTTGATCCTGTTTCCTTATCTGGCCTGGCTGTGTGTCGCTGCGGCGCTTAATTTTTCGATCATGCGCAACAACCGGGTGGGTCTCGGCTCATGACCGTACTCCAGGAGCATAAAGCGCCGCTCAAATCCGATAGTACTGGCGATACCAACTCACAAACTGCGCCACACCCTCTGCAACTTCCACTCGTGGAGAAAACCCGATCCATTGTTCCAATGCCGAAACATCAGCCCAGGTCTTGATGACATCGCCTGCCTGCATCGGCAACAGATTGCGCTGGGCTTTTATGCCCAGTGCCTGTTCAAGGCAGTCGACGAAATCCAGTAACGCGACCGGTTTGCCGCGCCCCAGGTTGAAAATCCGGTTCACGCCACTCGCCTCCTTCTCCGGCGCTGGCGGTTTCGGACACAGGCGGACGATGCTTTCGACAACGTCATCGACGTAAGTAAAGTCCCGCGCCATCTGACCCTGGTTGTAGATGTCGATCGGTCGTCCCTGAAGAATGGCTTCGGTAAATTTGAACAGCGCCATATCCGGCCTGCCCCAGGGCCCGTAAACCGTGAAAAAGCGCAGGCCGCTGGCCTTCAAGCCGTAAAGATGGCAGTAGCTGTCGGCGAGAAGCTCATTGGCTCGCTTGGTGGCGGCATAAAGCGATACAGGGTGCTCGACCGCATCATCGACGCTGTATGGCAACTTGCTGTTGGCCCCATATACCGAGCTGCTCGACGCGTAGACCAGATGCGCGGGCGGATAATGTCGGCAGGCTTCCAGCACATTCAGAAACCCCACCAGGTTCGATTGCGCATAGGCGTCCGGGTTGTCGAGCGAATAGCGCACACCCGCCTGAGCGGCCAAATGCACCACCTCGGTGAAATCGTGCGCTTTGAATAACGCCATCAAGGCAGGCTTGTCGACAATATCCAGTGTTTCAAAACTGAAACTCTGCAGACCGCTCAACTGTTCAAGCCGCGCCTGTTTGAGATCCACACTGTAGTAATCGTTAAGGTTGTCGATACCGACAACTTCCTGGCCTTGCTGCACCAATCGTTTGACCGCGTGATACCCGATAAAGCCCGCAGCGCCTGTAACAAGAACGGTCATAATCCCTGCTCCACACAAGCCGACAGGCGATAAGTTATAGCGCTGAATGACTTATTCAGTCCAGGTTTTATAACAGCACCCAATAGTGGGGAAAGCTTTCGATCTAAATAATAGTCGCGACCATAACAGGCAGAAAAAGTTGCTACCGTTCAGCCAAAAGAATAAGTCATTAAAAAACAGTTGGTTATCCATCGGTAGAACCATTACTGGATGGATGGCGTGTTTTTTGACTGCTAACGTTTGACAGACCGTAAAGTCTGGCCGATAACTACCAAGGTTGATTTTTTACAGGGCGCGAGCAATCACTTACTCGCGCCCTGCCGCTTCAGGGACAACTACTTAGTTACCTAACCTTAAGCCTGCATGAACAGACCGTGCGGTAGCTTTGCCTTCTAAAAAGTTGAACCGATGATTCCTCCAGAGGTGCCGCATAACAGAGCGAAACTTCACTGCTCAATGCACACCAATGAAACACTTTGTGATTCAACATTGAAACACTCCACAAACCCATAATAAAAAAATACTTTCGCTGACTGCCCTTACTTAGCCATCAATAGAGCTTCTGCCTGCCATAAACTTTCGATCATCAAAGAGTTTACAAGCATGCCAGTCATCAGCTCGGACCAACCTAATTGGTACCTTTTACAATGCAAGCCACGTCAGGATGAGCGTGCCCACCTCAACCTGCTGCAACAGAATTACGTGGTCTTTCACCCCCAACTCGTCAGTGAACGCGTCATTCGCGGGAAACGACAGCGAGTCCAGGAATCCCTCTTTCCCGGGTATCTGTTCATCCAACTCAGTCGTGACGACAACTGGGCACCCTTGCGCTCTACTCGGGGAGTCAGTCGTTTCGTCGAATTCAACCATGGTCCCGCAACAGTGGCCGAGCACGTCATCGAACACCTGCGTGCACGTTGCCTCGAATCAACGTTGTCGGAGCCGGATGAAGCGCTGAAACCCGGAGAGAATCTGCAGATCGTCAGCGGCCCGCTCGCGCCACTGGAGGGCGTGTTCCTCGGATTGCACGGAACCGACCGCGTGATGATCCTTTTGCAGTTTCTCAACCGTGAGCAGCCGGTCTGCCTGCCACTCAGCGTGATTGAACGACAACAAGCCGGTTTTCACCCCTACAACTAACGACTTGCCTTATATGCCCTTGCTCAGGAGCTATAACATGGCTTTGAAGTCACGATGCCCCGTCGCACTGATGATGGCCTGTCTCTATCCCGAAATGGCCTGGAGCATCAATCCGCAAGCCATTGATGTGTATGGATTCGACTTCACGCCATCGTTCCTGTTTTCGGAAAGTTATGACGACAACTTTCGCGAACTGGAAAACAGCAAACAGTCCTCCATGGTCACCAAACTGGCGCCTTCTTTCGAGCTCAAGGCCGAGGATCGCAACAGTGCCACGCGACTGATCTGGCAACCCACTCGCTACATTTATCACGACGAGTCGGATGCCTCGAACACGGCACAACGCGTGCGTGCGGACAGCATCATGGAGTTCACTGACCGGCATCGTCTGAAGCTCGACGCTGAATACCGCAAATGGGAGCGCACGGAATCGACGGCAGTCGAAGGCATCAACGACAAACTCAACAACAAACGGGTGGGCGGTCTCTACACCTTCGGGGCGAAAAGCGCTGACAACCAAATCGATCTCGGGGCCAGTTACGCACAACTGCGCTACGACAACGCCGATGGCATCAACGACGACAAGGAACGCAATACCACTGCCCTGACGAGCACCTGGTATCACCGCATCGGCAGCAACACGCGGGGTCTGGTGGAATATAACCACACCGACTTTGATTACCAGCAGGCCAACAGCCCGCGCAGCAGTAAATCCGACGCCGTCATGGCCGGTGCCGTATGGGATTTCACGGCACGCACGACGGGTAAAGTCCGCGTCGGTTACGAGAAAAAGAACTTCGACAACAGTGAATCCAAAGACCTCGACAACCCGACATGGCAAGTCGATCTGCAATGGAAACCGCGGACCTATTCGACATTCACCTTCGTCGCTCGCCAGGCCCTCGCCGAGGGTGACGACGGCGCGGATGCCGTGAAGTCGACGTTTACCCAGGTCGGCTGGCGTCACGGCTGGACTGAACGGATTACTACCGTGGCCCAGGCCGGTTACGGGCGTTATGTCTACGAAGGCCAAAGCCGTACCGACAATCTTCAGGACTACAACCTGGCCGTGGTGTACGCCATGCGCCGTTGGCTGGATATCGAACTGGGCTATCGGTACCGCGACAACGATTCCGATGCCGACAATGAAAGCTTCACCCGCAACGTGTTCCAGATCAGCTTCAACGTCAGCCTTTAAGAGGGTCTCGACATGAACACTCGCACACTTGTCCTTTTGTTCGCGTTGTTTCTCTTGCCCCACACCTATGCGGCAGATCCCGATACGCAATACAAACTCGCTGCCGGCGACGTGTTGCGAATCATCGTTTTCGGTGAGCCGGAATTGAGCATGAAAAAGATCCGGCTCAGTGATGCCGGCACCTTTTCCTACCCGTTCCTCGGCGAAATATCCGCCAAGGGACTGACCCCCGGTCAGGTCGAGAAAATCATCGTCGACGGGCTCAAGCAGGGTTATCTGATAGACCCGAAAGTCAGTCTCAGCCAGATCGAATACCGCTCGTTCTACATCAATGGCGAAGTGAAAAAGCCCGGCAGCTATCCGTTCGTGCCCGGACTGACACTGGAAAAGGCCATCGCGCTGGGCGGTGGCCTGACCGAACGGGCCTCGATGAAGCGAGTGACCATCTTGCGCGGCGATGGTGGCGCCACCGTGACCGACAACATCACGCGAAGCACCACGATCGCCCCCGGCGATACCATTTCCATTGCACAAGGCTTTTTCTGATCATGGACAACAGCCCAAGCAACTACGTCGAACGTCCTCTTCAAGCGCATCTGCATCCGCAGCACGGCGAAGACAAGGACACCCTGGATCTGCTCAATCTGTGGAGGGTCATCTGGCGCGCCAAATGGAGCATCGGCTGGCTGGTTCTGCTGAGCTGCGCACTGGCGGCCGCCGTAGTTTCCAGCATCACGCCGCAATACATCGGCAGCACCACCCTGCTGTTCAACGACAAAACGCCTCCGCTGATGTCCTTCCAGCAAGTCAAGGAATCAGGTAGCAGCGGCACTGATTAC
This sequence comes from Pseudomonas sp. 9.2(2024), assembly GCF_039695385.1. NCBI lineage: Bacteria > Pseudomonadati > Pseudomonadota > Gammaproteobacteria > Pseudomonadales > Pseudomonadaceae > Pseudomonas > Pseudomonas sp. 9.2(2024). Next base: position 3,428,036 of record NZ_CP155585.1, read on the forward strand.
CTGCAGACCCAGCAGGCGCTCCTGCAATCGCGGGACCTTGCCGAACGCGCGGTGAAAAAACTCGGGCTGACGACTCACCCGGTCACCGATCCGCGCCAGCAGCCAAAGCCCTGGTTTGCTCCGCGCCAATGGCTGGCCGATCTGGACCTTGATCAATGGATCCCGGGGCTAGGTCGATATCTACCGCAAAAGAAAGAGCCACTCACTGAAGCAGACGTTTTCAACCAGGTCACGCAGAACCTCATGCTGCACACCAGCGTCAAGTTCGTTGGCAAAAGCCAGTTGCTCGAAATCGAAGTCGAGTTGCCAGACCCTGTTCTCGCAGCGGCGGCGGCCAACGCGCTGGCTCAGGGCTTTACCGACAGCCAGCTCGATACCAGCGAGAAATCGTCGCAAACCACCACGGCCTGGATGAACACACGTCTGATCAAGCTGCGCGACAACCTGCGGGCGGCCGAGAAAAAACTCCAGGGTTACCGCGAAGAACAAGGTCTGGTGGATGTTGGCGGCGTTGCCACCATCAGCGCCAACGAACTGGAAATGACCGGCAATCGCATGGTCGATGCCCGTCGCAACCGCGCTGAAGCCGAGAGCGAGTACCGGCAGGCGAAGGCCCTGGGCAACGGCGATCTGAGCCGACTCTCCAGCGTACCGGCGGTCTTGAGCAACCCTCTGGTGCAGAAATTCCAGGCCGATCGCGCTGTGGCCCAAGCCAAGGTTGATGAACTGGCCGGGCGCTATGGTCCGAAGCACCCGAGCCTGATTTCCGCACAAACCGAGCTGCGTACCGCCACCACCAGTCTGCAATTGCAGGTGCAGCAAGTGGTGGCCGGTATCGAGCGGCAATACCAGCTCGCCACCGCGAGTGAAGCGTCGCTGCGTCAATCCTTCAACAGCAACAAGGCGCAGATCCAGGATATCGCGCGCAAAGAGTTTCAGTTGCGCGAATTCCAGCGTGAAGTCGACAGCACGCGCGCGCTGTATGAAACCTTCGTCACCCGCCTGAAAGAAACCACGGCCACCGCCGACATGGATTCGACGAAAGTGCGCATCGTCGACCCGGCCATCGTTCCTGTCGACGCGAGCAAACCGCGCAAGACTTTGATTGTCGCTATCGTCGGGCTGATCGCTGCGGTCATCGGCGTCGGGCTGGCACTGCTTTTCGACAGCCTGAGCAATACCTTCAAAACCGACGAATCGATCGAGAGCGTGTTGAATGTTCCACTGCTCAGCGTCGTGCCGCTGGTGATAAAGAAAAGTCGCCGGCAACTGGCGCGCCTGTTCGAGGACAACGACAACCCGCGCTTTTCCGAGACCATTCGCAACCTGCGTACCTGGCTGATGCTGCAAAGCAGCGAAAAGCCCTCGCAGGTGGTGCTCGTGACCTCCACGGTTGCCGGCGAGGGCAAAAGCACCATCGCCACCAACCTCGCAAGTTCGCTGACACCGCTGGAACGCGTGTTGCTGATCGATGCCGACATGCGTCAGCCAACCCTGTCGCTGAACTTCGATTTCCCACCGGACAGCCCCGGACTGGCGAATGTCATTGCCGGCACGGCCAGGCTTGAAGACTGCATTGTTTCAGTGGGCAATCTGGACATGCTGCCGGCCGGGAAGGTCTTGCCACCGTCGCTGGATATGTTCGTTGCGCCACGCCTGCCGTCCCCTGGCGATCCGCTCAACCCGGTTCAGCCGCCGCCACAGGATTTGCTCAGCTCGCCGCGCATGGCGCGCATGCTCGAGGCGCTCAGATCAAGGTATCGCCACATCATTATCGACTCACCCCCTGCGGAGATGATCAGTGACGCGCTGTTGCTGGCCAGACATTCCGATGCGGTGATCTATGTCGTCAAGGCTGACAGCACCTCGATCAGCCAGGTTCAGCGAGGGATTGCCATGTTGCAACAAAGCCATGTGCCGGTCTTTGGCACGGTGCTCAACCAGGTCGACCTGCGCAAGGCGCGCAAGTACGGCTACCACCATTCCCGGGCGTTCTATAACTACGATTTCGCGCCCAGGTAACCATCGGGCGCATACGCCCGCCGCTACGCCCTCTTCTGCCAACGCACTACTCGCTTCACCTCCGCCGAGCTACGGAAAAGCCATCGGGAGGCACGCCGTGCCTGCTCGATTCGCGCTGATGCATGAATGCTGCCTTGAGGTTAAGCCCATGACTTCGCTCTATACCGCTCACATGACACACCGCCGAGGCCTGACGTTCTGGGGCCAGTGGCTGTGCGCGCTGTCGCTGGTGACGGCGCTGTTGATGTTGCTCGTGCAGTGGCGCGTCGGCAGTCTGACCAGTGAATACCGCATCCTGATCATTCTGACGGTGCTCGGCTCGGTGCCGATCTACAGCGTGATGCAGGTCTACCACAAACGCCATGGCCTGCTGGTCGGGCTTGGCAGGTTGCTGGCCGGGTGGTTGACCCTGCTGGCCGTACTGGCGGCGATTGCGTTCTTCACCCAGACCAGCGCCATTTATTCACGCCAGGTGATCATGGTCTGGGCGGTGCTGGGTTTCATGGTTCAGGCCTTGAGCTTTCTGCCCCTGCATTACCTGGCCCGCCTGTACTCGCGCAAGGTCTGCAACGGGCGCCGTTCGGTGATCATCGGTACCTGCCCGACGGCCCATGAACTGGCGAAAAAGCTGTCCCGACCGAACCGCGCGCTGGTGCTGGGCTTCATTGCCGCCGAGGACAGCTGCGGCCCTGCCCCCAGCATTCTGCCGTTGCTCGGCCACGTTTCCGCCATCCGCGAGATCATCACGGGCCAGGAAGTGCGCCGCGTCTATATCGTGCTGCCGATGGCCCATGCCGCCACCATCGAAGCCCTCTACATAGACCTGCTGGACATGAACGTCGACGTGGTGTGGATCCCGGATTTCGGCAGCATGGTGTTGCTCAACCATTCGATCTCGGAAATCGAGCGGATGCCGGCCATCTACCTCAACGAGAGCCTGATCAGTTCGCACCCCGCCAGCCTGTTTTGTAAGGATCTGTTTGAGCGAAGCCTCGCCGCCCTGGCGATTATTCTGCTCAGCCCGGTGCTGTTGGTGGTGGCCATAGCCGTCAAGCTGACCTCCGCCGGCCCGGTGCTGTTCAAGCAGAACCGTCACGGTTGCAACGGCGAAGTGATCAAGGTCTGGAAGTTTCGCTCGATGCACGTCCACGACGACCAGCAGGTACGACAGGCCACCCGCAACGATGATCGCCTCACGCCGATCGGCGGTTTTCTGCGTCGCAGTTCCATCGACGAATTGCCACAGCTGTTCAACGTGCTATCCGGCCGCATGGCCCTGGTCGGGCCCCGCCCGCATGCCGTCACCCACAACCTTTATTACACCGGCAAGGTGCGCGCCTACATGGCCCGGCATCGCCTCAAGCCGGGCATCACCGGGCTGGCCCAGATCACCGGCCATCGTGGCGAAACCGAGACCGTGGAAAAAATGCAGCTGCGCGTCGCCCAGGACCTCAACTACATCAACCAGTGGTCGCTGTGGCTCGATATCAAAATCCTTATCAAGACCCCCTTCACGCTGTTCTCGAAAAACATCTACTGAGCCCCTTTCCCGCGTCTGCCGCTCCCCTGCCCGACCGTTGATAACCGTCACGACGACCTGAGGTTCGACCATGAATGTGAGCGTATTCGGAATTGGTTACGTAGGCCTTGTCCAGGGTGCTGCATTGGCTGAGGTCGGCCACAACGTGCTCTGCGTCGACGTCGACGCCGGCAGGGTCGAGGCATTGAAAGAGGGCACGCTGCCGCTGTACGAACCCGGCCTGAAAAGCCTGGTGCGCGACAACTACCAAAGCGGCCGACTGCGGTTCGGCACAGACCTGGTGGACGCCGTTCACCATGGCGATGTGCTGTTGATCGCCGTCGGCACACCGCCCGACGAAGACGGTTCAGCGGATCTCCAATACGTGCTGAGCGTGGCGCAGACCATCGCGCTGAACATGGATCGGCACCAGATCATCGTCGACAAATCCACCGTGCCCGTCGGTACGGGGGACCGAGTTCGAGCGTGTATCGAGCAGGTGCTGGCCGACAACGGTCGCGGCGATCTGACGTTCGACGTGGTTTCAAACCCGGAATTTCTCAAGGAAGGCTGTGCGGTCGAAGACTGCATGCGCCCGGACCGGATCATCATCGGCACCGACAGCCCGCGTGCCGAAGAAGTCATGCGCGAACTGTATGAGCCGTTCAATCGCAGCCGCGAAAAAATCATCGTCATGGATGTTCGCAGCGCCGAGCTGACGAAATACGCCGCCAACTGCATGCTGGCGACCAAGATCAGCTTCATGAACGAAATGGCCTGCCTCGCCGAAAGGCTCGGCGCCGACATCGAAAAGGTGCGCCACGGCATTGGTGCCGACCCACGCATCGGTTACCAGTTTATCTACCCAGGTCTGGGCTACGGCGGCTCGTGTTTTCCCAAGGACGTGAAGGCGCTGATACACGCGGCCGACGGTGTCGACATCGACGCCCGGGTGCTCAAGGCCGTGGAGGCGCGCAATCAGGAGCAGAAAGCCAGCCTCTATCGCAAAGTATTCGATCACTTCGACGGTCACCTTCGCGGCAAGACGTTTGCCCTGTGGGGGCTGAGCTTCAAACCCAATACCGACGACATGCGCGAGGCCCCCAGCCGGGTACTGATGGAGGCCTTGTGGCAAGCCGGCGCCAGCGTGCAGGCGTTTGACCCGAAAGCCATGGAAGAGGCCCAGCGCCTTTACGGCTCGCGCGATGACCTGACCCTGACAGGCACCAAGGAGGCGGCGCTGAAAAATGCCGACGCCCTGATCATCGTCACCGAGTGGCAATCGTTCCGGGCGCCGGATTTCGACCGGCTCAGCCAGTTGCTCAAACAGCCGTTGATTTTCGACGGACGCAACCTGTTCGATCCGCAGCGCTTGAGCAAACGCGGTTTCACCTACGTCTCCGTGGGTCGGCAGACCCCTTCAGTTCTCTGAGAGGAGCCGCGCCATGTTCAAACTGGAGATAGTCGGGCAGTACTCGGCGAAATTACTGGAGGCCAACCAGGCCTATTCCTTCATCAACTTTGCCTCGATCGGCAGTTTTTTCGAGCAGAACCCGAGCAGCGTTGCCTATTTTTGCGACGGCATGCTGATGTCGACCTTCATGTCTCGCATTACCGGCAGACCGATTGGCCGGGTCAGCTTCGACTTCACCTCGATCGCCGACGTCGTGCTGCGCAGCGCCGAGCAACAGGGCAAACGGGTTTATTTCGTCGGCGCCCGACAAGCCGAACTCGACCTGTTCATCAGCAAGATCAAGAGCCTTTATCCGCAACTGAGCATCGCCGGCTATCACAACGGCTATTTCGACGCCGCCCAGGCCGAAGGCATTCGGAACGACATCTGTCGCAGTGCAGCGGACATTCTGATCGTCGGCCTGGGCGCCGGACGGCAAGAGCAGTTCGAGCAGGATGCACTGCGCGCAGGCTTTCGCGGGGTCGCCTTCAGCTGTGGCGGGTTCATCCGGCAAGAAGCCCTGGCGACGCGGCAGTACTACCCGGCGCTGATCAATCGCCTGCACTTGCGCGCGTTCTATCGCATGTACCGCGAGCCCCACACGATCAAACGCTACCTCATCGATTACCCGAGCAACTTCTTGCACCTGCTGAACATGATCGTTCGACACAAAGTCGCCATCAGCGTTGGGGAATGACCATGCACATCCTGTTTACCCTCAAGGATTTCAAGCCCGGCGGTGGCGTCGAGCGCGTTCAGCAACGGTTGTCCGAGCAGTTTCTCAAGGACGGCCGGCGCGTGAGCTTTTTCGTCATGAACGCGGACATGCCCGACACCCGGGACATTCAATGCTTCAGCGGTGGCGGCAGCGGCCTCGTCGGCCTGTTCAAGTCCATCGTTTTGCTGCGCCGGCTCATACGGCGTGAAGGTGTCACCCACCTCATTTCCGCCAAGGAGCAGGCCAACCTCTGCACGTGGTTCGCCACCCTGGGCAGTGCCTGCAAGGTCATCTACAGCCGCCATGCGACCCTCGACTGCAGCGAACAGAAAACCGGCCCCTCAAGCCTGCGTCTGCTCTACGCCTTGTACCTGTGTGGCAGTGGCAAGGTGGTGACGGTGTCCTCGGCGTTGCGCCAGACCCTTGCCGATGCCGTGCCTTGGGGGCGACAGCGCATCCGTTATTGCCCCAACGCGGTCGTCACCGATCAACTGTTTCAAGCCGCCCGGGCGCCCCGGCCCGCCGACTTGCCCCGCAACTACTGGCTGAGTCTGGGGCGTCTGGTCGAACCCAAAGGGTTTCATCTGCTGCTCGATGCCTACGCGTTGGCGCTGCGCAGCGCGGCGCTGCCGGATCTGGTGATCGTCGGCGATGGCCCATTGCGCGAAGCCTTGGTCACCCAGGCCAGGCAATTGGGTATCGCACAACGGGTGCACTTCAGTGGTTTTCTGAGCAATCCCTATCCCGTGCTCAGGCAGGCCCGACTGTTCATTCTGAGCTCCCTGCAGGAAGGCATGCCGACCGTGCTGATCGAGGCTTTGGCGCTGGGCACGCCGGTGCTGGCCTGCGATTGCGAGACCGGGCCCAGAGAACTGCTGGACCATGGCCGACTCGGTCAACTGGTGATCGTCAACGACGTACAGGCACTGGCCGACGGCATGCTGCGCAACCTGACCTCAGGTCACATCGCTCCCGGCGAAAAGACGCTCACTGCCACCCTGCGCCCGTACACCAGTCAGTACGCGGCGCAGGCGTATTACCAGGTCTGGAATCAATGAAAAAGTTACTGATCATCCTCCATGACCTCAGCGCCGGCGGTGCTGAAAAAATGATGGCGCGGCTCGCCAAGGCACTGGTGGATGCGGGCAATGACGTGACATTGCTGATGCTCACCGGCGGCGGCCTTCACGCAGCGCATCTCGACCCGCGTGTGAAAAAGATTGAATTGCACAGTCCGCGCAGCGTCCGTGCGGTGCCGGCACTCACGCGATTCCTGCGTGCCAATCGCTTTGATGCCCAACTGGCAGCCCTCACCCACGTCAACGTGGTGGCGATCGTCGCGGCGGCACTGTCCGGCACGCTGGCCCGGCTGCACGTCAGCGAGCGCAATGCCTTTTCCCATGACCGGCACGTGAACCCCGATTTCATGGTGCGCATGGCATATCGGGTGGCACCGCTGCTGTATCGGCTGATTCCCAATCCGGTGATCTGCGTTTCGCGCGGCGTCGCTCAGGACCTGGTCGATACCACCCTCGCCCGACGCCAGGACGTGACCATTGCCGACAACCCGGTGCTCGACAACGACTTTCGCGAGAGGCCACCGGGACTGCCCCGCCACAGCTGGCTGCTGGAAAAGTCCGGCACGGTGATCGTCGCCGTGGGGCGCCTGGCACCGCAAAAAGGTTTCGACACGCTGATCACAGCATTCGCCGCACTGCCGGATCGCGATGCCCGCCTGATCATTTTTGGCGAAGGCGCCCTCCGGGCCGAACTGCTTGAACAGGCGAAACAGCTGGGGGTGGCGGAGCGCTTCGATCTGCCGGGCTATGCCGATGATCCCCTGACAGAAGTGGCCGCAGCCGACTGCTTCGTACTCTCGTCGCGTTTCGAGGGCAGCCCCAACGCGCTGGTCGAGGCGTTATCCACGGGTACGCCGGTGGTGGCGACCCGCTGCCCCCATGGCCCTCAGGAGATTCTCAGCGGCGGCGTGGTGGCGCCGCTTGTCGCTGTCGATGATCCGATCGCCCTGGCCCAGGCCATCGCCGAGCAACTGTCCATTCCGCGCGATCTGCAGCGTCAGTCACGCCTTGATGCGGCCGCACGATTCATGAGTGCCAGTGCGGTGCAGACCTACCTCAAAGCGTTGATCGGGAGCCCGTCATCATGAGCACACTGACGATCAGGTATTCGACGTTACGCGACGCCTTCACCGTGTTCGGGATCCTGTTTTACATACAAGTGATCACTTTTGTCCTCGGTCTGGGCAGTGCCGCGAGCTTTGGCGACATCAATAAAGACCTCGAAGGCAACGTCGCCAATCAGGTCTGCGGCCTTATCACGCTGCTGGTGCCGCTCTTCTTTTTCATCCGCAACAAGGTATTCCTCAGCAAGACCTTTTATCGCAGCAACTTCTTCCTGCTGGTTTTTCTGCTCTGCGTCATCGCGTCGATCGGCTGGTCCCACGACCCGATGCTCAGCCTCAAGCGGTTCATCGCCCTGCTCGGCGTGGTGTTTTTCGCCGGTTTTCTTGCCTATAACTACTCCCTCGAAAAAATCACCTTCATGCTCGGTTGCGCCATCGGCATAGCGGCGCTGATCGGGTTGTTGCTCGCTGTGGTCATGCCTGAAGTGGCGTTTCTCTCAGGGGGGATTCGCGACGGCGCATTCAAAGGCGTTTTCGCCGAAAAGAATGCCGGCGCCCGGCTCAACGCGATCGCCATCGTGCTGTTGCTGCCGATGATCCGGCAGCGCAATCGCTGGGCGCTCTTCTGTTCGTTCTTTTCGCTGCTCGCGATCCTGCTTGCCCAGTCAGCCACCGGCGTGGCGCTGATCATTTCCGGCACGATCAGCTACTGGTACTTCCTCACAATGATCCGCCTGGGCATCAATCGCTCACAGCTGCTGTTCCTCGGATGCACCCTTCTATACCTGTTGGTCTGTCTGTTTCTGTACAGCAACTTTGCGGTGCTGCTGGAAATGGCCGGTCGCGACCCGTCACTGACCGATCGGACGTTGATCTGGGAGCTGCTCGCGCCCTTTATCGACAGCCAGTTTCTCAAGGGCTACGGCTTCGGCGCCTTCTGGTCCAGCCCCGATGCCGATGCGTTCATCACCCGCTGGGGTTATATCGGCAACGCCCACAGCGGCTACATGGAGACCCTGCTCAACGGTGGCCTCATCCAGCTGACGGCGCTGGCGCTGATGTTGGGTGAGGCACTGTTCAAGCAATACCGCGCCGTGACGGCGAATCAGGCAGCCCGGTTTCGTGCCAGTGCGCTGGTCATCATCGGCCTGTTCGTCGTCACCAATTATGTGGCGTACGTAATTCCCAACTACCGCTCCGCCGAGTTTCTGGTGTTCTGCACGCTGGCCCTGACCTTCCGGCACCACCACGCGACCTACCCCGAATCCTCACCGGCAGCGCTGCGTCAGCGTTCGTCGGGCAGCGCACTGCCGCGCGATTCCGCCCGCGCGTAACCCAAGGAGAATCACCGTGCCAAACCAAGCTCCCCGTTCAGCAGATTCAGTGTGCGTCATCATTCCGATGTACAACGGCGCCGAAAGCATCGAGCAGACACTGACCTCCCTGGCCCGGCAAACCCGACTGCCCGATCACGTCATCGTCATCGACGACGGGTCCACCGATGACGGACCACAGCGAGTCAGAGACTTTGTCGCGCCGTTTCGCTTGACGCTGTTACAGCAACCCAACGAAGGCCAGGCCAGCGCCCGTAATCATGGGATGCGGCACTCCGAAGAAACGTTTGTGGCAATGCTCGATGCCGATGACCAATGGCATCCGCGAAAGTTGGAGTTACAGCTGGCACTGTATGACGAACTCACCCGCCAGGGCCGGCCGGTGGGGCTGATCGACTGCTATGCACAAGTCAATTACAGCGATGGCAGGCGCCAGCTGGACGACCGGTTGAAGAACGGCAGGCACTTCTACGATTTCATCCATGCCAACGTCGTCAATGGCGTCTCTACCGCGCTGGTCAAACGTGACGTGATCATGCAACTGGGCGGCTTCGATGCCAGCCTGCGTTATTCCGAAGACCGTTTCATGTGGACCCGGATCGCCGAGCATTGGGAGATCCACACGGTGCCGGAGGTGTTGCTGGAGCGCACGGTCAATGGCGGCAACATGACCGCGAATCCGAAAAAGTACTACCAGAACAAAATCCGCTTCATCGAGGTGTACCTCGCCCGCTACGGCGCGCAGTTGACCCGGCAGCAGCGGATCGATTTCGTGCTGGGCAACCACACCGATTTTCTCGAGGCGTTTTCCCGACGCGGCGAGCATGACCAGGTCCTCGGCGTGTACCGGCGAATGCTGGATTGCTCCTGGCAGGCCCTGATCTTCGCCAGCGGCAAACCGACCTTGCGCTACCTCTATGCCCGCGCCAGAACCTTGCGCAAGGCAACGGCGTCAACCACGGCTCATTGATACGGTATCCGCCATGGCCAACCACCGTCTGACGACATTGACCTGGATCTTCACCGAGAAATTCGGCCTGATCCTGTTGTCGATGATTACCTTTGTCGCCTACGCCAGGCTGCTGTCGCCTGCCGAGCTGGGTGTGGGCACGGTCATCATTGCCATCGTCGAACTGATCGGCCTGGTGTACTCGTCGGTGCTGGAAGACCCGCTGGTACGGCTTGAGCGGCTGGAAGACAAGCACATCTGCACCGCCTACTGGGCGGCGGTGCTGGTCAGTCTGGCGAGCATTGGCGTCATTTCGGGCGCGGTCATGCTGTACACCCCCGACCCGGTGCTGCAATGGATGACGGCGATAGCCTCGATAAAGATCCTGTTCACCATGATGGCGCGGGTCTATGTGGCGCAGATGCGCCGCAGCAGCAACTTCAGGATGCTGGCTTCGCGCACATTGCTGGGCAAAGTGGCGGGGGGAGTCGGTGGCATTGCCGTTGCGCTTTGGGGGCTGGGTGCGTGGGCGGTCATTGCCCAGGCGCTGATCATGGAATTGATGTCGATCATTGTGTTGATGCGCGCCGACCCGCGACGTATCCCTTTTTACATCGATGGTCCGATCCTGCGTGAATTGTTGAGGTCAGGCGCACCGGTGGCCATCAACGCACTGAGCTCGCAAACCCTGCAGCGCGGGGTCAACGTGGTGCTGGGCATCACCGCCGGGGCGAACGCTGTCGGCATGTTCAACATGGCGATGCGCATCATCGAACTGCCACGCACCGCAATCTACAACGGCTTGCTGAGCTACGCGCTGCCGGCGTTCTCCCGGCGCAGCGCAGAGCCCAAACGATTGATCGGGATCGTTGGCGATTCTACCGCCGTCAGCGGGTTTGTGTTGACGCCCCTGTTCATCGGGCTCGCACTCACGGCAAACGACCTGATCCTGTTGATCTTCGGCGCCAAATGGGCAGAGGCCATCCCGCTGCTGCAAGTACTGGCTTGCACGGCCGCCATCGGCAACAGCGCCATGTACGCCACCACCGCACTGGTGGCGGTCAACCGCAGCCACCTCACGATCAAGGCCGAAGTGCTGACCACCGCGCTGGCCCTGGCGCTGGTCTACACCCTCGGCAACCTGTACGGCGGCATGGCAGCAGCCGTCGCTCTGCTGGCGCGCATGCTGGTCATCACGCCGTTGCAAATCCGCGGCCTGAACACGGCGATCGGCTACAGCTGGCGTGGCTTTTTCGAAGCCAGTTACCGCAGCGTGATCGCTTCCCTGGTCATGGCTGCAACCGTGCTGCTGGTGCTACCGCAGCTGGGTCTCCAGGGCTACGTGCATTTGATCGGCAGCGTCGTGCTCGGCGCACTGAGTTATGCCGTGGGTTACAGCGCCCTGCACCCGCACTGGCCGCAGGAATTCAAATCGGTTTTCACCTCCCGCTGAGTTCAGCCCTGAGACAGGAAGGCCTCACCATGCGCAAAACCACGTTGATTACTGGCGGTGCCGGCTACATCGGCTCGCATACTGTGCTAGCCCTGATTAACGCCGGCCACAAAGTGCTGGTGCTCGACAACCTGTGCAACAGCTGTCGAAAGTGCATCCGGCGCCTTGAGCAACTGACCCTGACCCGCGTCGACTTCATCAAGGGCGATATTCGCGATCCGGTCCTGCTCGACGATATCTTCAGCCGGCACGACATCGAGGCCGTGGTGCACTTTGCCAGTCTCAAATCCGTCGAAGAAAGCGTGCGCAAGCCGCTGGATTACTACGTCAACAACGTTGCCGGCACGCTTGGCCTGTGTCAGGCGATGGCCCGCAATAACGTATTCCGGCTGGTGTTCAGCTCGTCAGCCACGGTGTACGGGGAGCCGACGCGCACGCCGATTGCCGAAGATTTTGGCACCGGCAAACCGGTCAATCCCTATGGCCGCACCAAGCTGATGATCGAAGAGTTGCTGACGGATCTGTGCAACTCCGATCCGCGCTGGAGCATTGGATTGTTGCGTTACTTCAACCCGATCGGCGCCCACGAAAGCGGAATGATCGGCGAAGACCCGCGGGGCCGCCCCAACAACCTGTTGCCGTGCCTGACCCAGGTTGCCATAGGCCGGATACCCGAACTCACGGTGTACGGCAGCGACTATCCCACGGTGGACGGGACCTGCGTGCGCGACTACATCCACGTGGTCGACCTGGCCATCGGTCACCTCAAGGCCCTGCAGGTGCTGCAGCACGCCAACGGCATTCACTACTGGAACCTCGGAACGGGCGTTGGCTACAGCGTGTTGCAAATCATCCACAGCTTCGAAGACATCACCGGCATCAGCATTCCCTACCGTTTCGTCCCTCGACGCGCGGGTGACATCGCCAAGTGCTGGGCCGATCCCGCCAAGGCAGGACGCGAACTGGGCTGGAGCGCGCTGCGTGGCCTGGAACAAATGATCACCGATACCTGGCGCTGGCAGTCGTGCAATCCGCAGGGATATCAATCTTCATTCAAGATTCCGGCACCCATTGCGGTGAAGTGATGCCGATGTTCAAAGAATGTCTGTTGGCCGTGCTGTTTTCAGTTTCGCTGATCAGCAACGCCGCGCAGGCACCTCCTGCGGTGCCGACCACCGGGCTCATGTTGTGGCTGGACGCGGCGGATGCGTCAACAGTGACTCTGGATGCGCAGAACCGTCTCCAGCGCTGGAGCGACAAGTCAGGCAAGGCCAATGACGCGACCGTCGATGGCGCTTCTTCGCCGCCACAACGGATGGAGAACAGCCTCAATGGCCATTCGGTGGTGCGCTTGAGCGGCAACTCTGGATTGCTCGGCCGGACCCTGCGCACCGCGAAAGGGCCTGCGACTGTACTGATCGTGTCCCGGCGGTTGCCGGAACAGGCCGGGGTCGATCCCTGGCAACGTTTGTTCAGTTCACGACCGCAGGCCGCCAGCAACGATAACGTGCTGCCGAATTTCGCCGTGAGCCTTCCGCAAACCGGTGCTTATGAGCCGACGGTTTCTGTCCTTGAGCTGCAGGACGTCCCGCTGGGACCGTATGGCGTGGGGCGCAATGCCGTCGGCAATGCCGAAAACTTTCGCGGCGACATCGCCGAAGTCCTGGTGTATGACCGGCCGTTTGCCTCGCTCGCGGAGCGCCAGCGCGTATTTCGGTACCTGGCGGACAAGTGGTCCGTGGCCATACCGGTTCAGGCCGATACCTGGACACGTGTGGGCCCGCTGGACGCTCTGCCGTCCCACATCCATCCGGATCTGCCGTTGTCCGATCAGGCCAATGCCGGCCGGTGGTTGCTCAACACCACGCTGTCCGACGAGTTCGATGGCACCACCCTCGACCGCACGCGCTGGCACGTCAACAATGCTATCGGCAACGAGTCGCTGGGACGCAAGCCGGCGTTGTTCACCGAGCGCAATGCCAGCGTCGGCAACGGCTATCTGAAGATTGTCTTTCGCAAGGAAACCCTGCCGCCGAAATACGTGCAGCTAGGTTTCAAGGATTACACCTCGGCGATGGTTCGTACCCTCGAACGTGGCTTCTACGGCTATTACGAAACACGAGCCAAACCCATGAACTCTGCGGCTTCCAGCGCGTTCTGGCTGGCGTGGACAGGCATGGCCGACAACGCCACCGAAATCGATATCTTTGAAATCGGCGGCAAGACCAAAGAGGCGGCCTCGGACCGCGCCTACAACATGAACGCCCACCTCTGGGCCACGCCACAGAGCACCGAACATATCGCCGACGGCAGCACCTGGACCAGCCCCTGGCGGCTGGCCGGCGACTTTCATGTCTACGGCTTCGACTGGCAGCCCGACACCCTGCGCTGGTACGTCGATGGCGTACTGGTCAGGGAGTCGAAGAACAAACACTTTTTCTACCCCATGCAGATCGTCTTTGACAGTGAGGCCATGTGGAAATGGTTCGGCGTGGTCGACGATGCTGACCTGCCCTCCACGTTCGAAGTCGATTACATCCGCATGTGGCTACGCAGTCCTTGAGCACCCTACGCCGCTTTGGCCTTGAGTCGGATGTCACACGACACAGTCCTCAGTGATCGATCCGCGCTGACGAGTCTGGAGCGCCTGTACATGAACAAGCGACGACTGAACGAACTGGACTTGCTGCGCTTCCTCGCCGCGATCGCCGTGGTGTTTTTTCACTATGCGTTTCGCGGCTATGCGAGGGGCGATATGTCGGTAATGCCCTATCCGCTATTGGCTGACGTTGCCAAATACGGTTACCTGGGCGTCGAACTGTTTTTCATGATCAGCGGATTCGTGATCCTGATGACGGCTTCGAACAACGATCTCAAAGCGTTTTTCATTTCCCGCGTCATCCGCCTCTGCCCGGCTTTCTGGGTGTGCTGCACGATCACTTTTCTCGTCACGCTGGCCATTGGTCAGCCAAGATTTTCGGCTGATTTTTATCAATACATGATCAACATGACATTCCTCGGCGACCTGATCGGTGTCCCACCCATCGACGGGGTCTACTGGTCACTGTTCGTCGAAATAAAGTTCTACCTGATGATCGCCGTCCTGTTGGCCTTCAAGAAGATAGAGAAAATAGAAAACTTCCTTGTGCTCTGGCTGCTGATCTCGGCCGCAGCGGAAGTCTTTGCTTTCGAAAAACTGCGCTCGGTCCTGATCACCGACTACGCGGCCTATTTCGTCGCCGGCGCGACGTTCTACATCATCTGGGACAAGGGTTTTACCAAAGCGCGTATTTCCCTGCTGGCGGCTGCGCAGGCATTGGCCAGCTTCAACGCGATCACCTGGGCCGAGTCGATCGAGCTGAAATATTCGACCGAATACGATTCCTTGATTATCTGCGGTGTCATTGCCCTGTTTTTCATGACGTTTCTTTTTATCTCGACGCGTAAAACGGCAGCCTTGGGCAAGTTCGACTGGACAGCGTTGGGCGCCCTGACTTACCCGCTTTACCTGCTGCATCAAATGATCGGCTTCATGATCTTCAATATGGCTTATCCGGCTGTGAATCCTCACGTGCTGCTGTGGGGCACCCTCGCTTTGATGATAGGTGCCTCCCATGTCATCCATAAAGAAATAGAAACCCCGATGGCCAGACTGATGAAAAGATCCCTTTCATCCTCCTTCAAACGTCTCAGAGTTGGTTAGTCGGCTGCGCAACAGGCTTGGCAACATCGGCCTATCGATAAATGAAAAAGACGGGAGAGATTTCGGCGAATACCGAAACCTCTCCCGTCTTTTTTTTGTGGTGCAGAGTGCCCGTCACATCGACGATGAGCGCTTCAAGGTCTCGCTCGGCAACTCCTTGAACATCGCCCGGTAACTGCTTGAAAAACGGCCCAAATGCCAGAACGACCAGTTCATTGCGACCTCCGCCACCGTCGTATCTGCCGGCGAGCGTTTGAGCAATTCCCGCCGCGCACTGTTGAGCCTGCGCAAACGCAGCCAATGGCTCGGCGACATCCCCGTGTACGCCTTGAAGGTCTGCTGCAACTGACGCAGGGAAACCCCGGCCACCCGCGACAGCTCCAGCAGATTGAGGGTTTCTTCCGGTGAATCCGCCGCCCACTCCCCTACGCGTTTGAGGGTGATTCGCTCTTCGGCGCGGCGCTGCAAACCACCGCCGTCCAGGCACACGCTCGCGTTGTCGAGTATGAACAGGCAGTCCTCGAGCAATTGCTGGGTCAGCGCTTCTTTGCTTGGCTGATCAAGGGTTTGCGACAACTTCGTGAGAGTCGAGCTTAACCAGCGGCTGAACAATCCATTCTGCGCGCCATTGAGCGGAGCCATGAACAGACCTTCCAGCCTGGCCACGTCCAGGCCGTTGCGCTGGACGAATTCCGGGCCGAACACCACGGCGATTTCCTGATAGTTCTCCGGGGTGATCCAGATGTTGCGGCTCTCTTCATTGAGCAGATAGAGCGCGTTGTCGCTGCGATCGAAACAGAACGCCAGCGAGCCTTCCGGCGCGCTGAAATTCTGCTCGACCCGGGTGTTCATCTGTTCTTCGTAAACCTCCACACCCTGCAAATCCAGATAACGGATCTGCCCGGCGAAATGCCCCGGCGACATCTGCTGGTAATGCTGAACCCAACCCGGCGTGGCGCGGATTTGCTCGGTGACATCGGCGGTGTTGAACGCTTGAACCTGTAGCGGATTACACGTTGTCATGGGAGACCTTGCGCACTCTTTTGGTGCGCTTTGGTGCTGCTGAAAGTGGATAGATGGAACGGCAAGGCCCGCCCAAGATAGTCGTCAACGCGCCACAGGGGAAGTCTGCGAAAGATGAAATCGCTTTTCCCCCGCGTCAACAAAACCAACGACGAGGTCTTTATGAATGCCCCTTTCGATCAGCTGTTCACGTGGCTGAAAGATCACAAGATTACCGAAGTGGAATGTGTGGTCAGCGACCTGACCGGCATCGCCCGCGGCAAGATCGCACCGACCAACAAGTTCCTGCATGAGCGAGGCATGCGCCTGCCGGAAAGTGTGCTGCTGCAAACGGTAACCGGGGATTTTGTCGACGACGACATCTACTACGACCTGCTCGACCCGGCCGACATCGACATGGTCTGCAAGCCGGTGAGCGACGCGGTGTACGTGATTCCATGGGCCATCGAGCCGACTGCCATCGTCATCCACGACACCTTTGACAAGTTCGGTAACCCGATCGAACTGTCACCGCGCAACGTACTGAAGAAAGTCCTGCAGCTGTACACCGACAAAGGCTGGAAGCCGATCGTGGCGCCGGAAATGGAGTTTTACCTGACCCAGCGCTGCGAAGACCCGGACTTGCCATTGAAGGCACCGCTGGGCCGTTCCGGTCGCGCCGAAAGCGGTCGTCAGTCGTTCTCCATCGACGCGGCCAACGAATTCGATCCGCTGTTCGAAGACGTCTACGACTGGTGCGAACTGCAAGGCCTGGACCTGGACACGCTGATCCACGAAGACGGCCCGGCGCAGATGGAAATCAACTTCCGCCACGGCGACGCGCTCGATCTGGCCGACCAGATCACCGTGTTCAAGCGTACCCTGCGTGAAGCCGCCCTCAAGCACAACGTGACCGCGACTTTCATGGCCAAGCCGATCGGCGACGAGCCCGGCAGCGCCATGCACCTGCATCAGAGCGTGGTCGAGATCGCCAGCGGCCAGCCAATTTTCGCCAATGCCGACGGCAGCATGAGCGACCTGTTCCGCCATCACATCGGCGGCCTGCAGAAGTACATTCCGAAGGTGCTGCCGATGTTCGCGCCGAACGTGAACTCGTTCCGCCGCTTCCTGCCGGACACCTCGGCACCGGTCAACGTCGAATGGGGCGAAGAAAACCGCACCGTCGGCCTGCGGGTGCCGACCTCCGGCCCTGAGGCGATGCGGGTTGAAAACCGTCTGCCCGGCGCCGACGCCAACCCGTATCTGGCCATCGCCGCGAGCCTGCTGTGCGGCTACATCGGCATGGTCGAAGGCATCGATCCGAGCGCCGCCGTCGAAGGCCGGGCTTACGAGCGCCGCAACCTGCGCCTGCCGATCACCATCGAAGAAGCCCTGACCCAGATGGAAGAGTGCGACACCGTCGCGCAATACCTGGGCAGCAAGTTCGTGCGCGGCTACGTCGCGGTGAAACGCGCCGAGCATGAAAACTTCAAGCGCGTGATCAGCTCCTGGGAGCGGGAGTTCCTGTTGCTGAGCGTGTAACCAAAATAAAAACAACCCAACCCAACGATCGTTCCCACGCTCCGCGTGGGAATGCCTCAATGGACGCTCTGCGTCCGCTTTGGGACGCGGAGCGTCTCGGGCTGCATTCCCACGCGGAGCGTGGGAACGATCAGCATGGGAAGATCAATCGAAGAGGTGTCGATATGCGTCTGTTGAAATCCATGATCCCCGCCGCGCTGACCCTGGCGTGCAGTGCCGGTGCCCTCGCCCAACCCCAGGTCAGCGTCTACAACTGGACCGATTACATCGGCGAAACCACCCTCGCCGACTTCCAGTCCTCCAGCGGGATCAAGGTGATCTACGACGTCTTCGATTCCAACGAAACCCTCGAAGGCAAACTGCTCGCCGGTCGCACCGGGTATGACGTGGTGGTGCCGTCCAACCACTTCCTCGCCCGTCAGGTAAAGGCCGGTGCGTTCCTCAAACTGGACCGCTCGCAACTGCCGAACTGGAAAAACCTCGACCCGATACTGCTGGCCCTGCTCGAGAAGAACGATCCGGGCAACGAGCACTCGGTGCCGTACCTGTGGGGCACCAACGGCATCGGCTACAACGTCGACAAGGTCAAGCAAGTGCTGGGCATCGATCACATCGATTCCTGGGCCGTGCTGTTCGAACCGGAGAACCTGAAGAAACTCACCCAGTGCGGCGTGTCGATGATGGACTCGGCCGATGAAGTGTTCCCGGCCATCCTCAACTACATGGGCATGGACCCGCGCAGCGAGAAACCCGAGGACTACAAGAAGGCCGAAGAGAAACTGCTGAGCATCCGGCCGTACATCACCTATTTCCACTCCTCGAAATACGTGTCCGATCTGGCCAACGGCGACATCTGCGTGGCCTTCGGTTATTCCGGCGACGTGTTCCAGGCCGCCAACCGCGCCAAGGAAGCCAAGAACGGCGTGAACATCGCTTACTCGATTCCCAAGGAAGGCGCGAACCTGTGGTTCGACCTGCTGGCGATTCCCGCCGATGCCGGCAACACCAAGGAAGCCCACGCCTTCATCAATTACCTGCTCGATCCGCAAGTGATCGCCAAGGTCAGCGCCTCGGTGGGTTACGCCAACCCGAACCCGGCGGCCAAGCAATACATGGATCCGGAGCTGGTCAACAATCCCGAGGTCTATCCGTCTCAGGAAGTCCTCGACAAGCTCTACATCTCCTCTACCCCGCCCCAGTCGATCATGCGTCTGATGACCCGGTCCTGGAGCAAAGTGAAGTCGAACAAATGAATCAGTACACCCAGGAACACGCCCAGTCCTATTACGCCGCGTCGGCCCGGGCCAGCACACCTTATCCGGAACTGGCGGGTGACCTGATCGCCGATGTCTGCGTAATCGGCGGTGGTTTCACCGGCGTCAACACGGCCATTGAACTGGCGCAGCGCGGGCTTTCGGTAATTCTGCTCGAAGCCCGGCGCATCGGCTGGGGCGCCAGCGGGCGCAATGGCGGACAACTGATTCGCGGGATCGGTCATGACGTCGAAGGTTTCTCGCGGCATGTTGGCGCCGAAGGCGTGCGCTACCTCCACCGGGCCGGGATCGACTCGGTGGAGCTGGTGCGCCAGCGCATCAGCGACAACGCCATCGAGTGCGACCTGCGCTGGGGTTTCTGTGAGCTGGCGAACACGCCGGCGCAGTTCGACGCCTTCAAGGCCGAGCAGGACAGCCTGGCGCAGCTGGGTTACCGCCATGAAACGCGGCTGGTTGCCCCTGAGCTGATTCGTCAGCAAGTGGTGAACGCGGGTGTCTACAAGGGCGGCCTGATCGACATGGGTTCGGGCCACTTGCACCCGCTCGACCTGGTGCAGGGTGAAGCGCGGTTGGCGGCGTCCCTCGGGGTGCGGATTTTCGAACAGAGCCCGGTGCTGGAAATCGTCCATGGCGCGACCGTTCAAGTACGCACCCCAAGCGGCACCGTGCGCGCCGGCAGTCTGGTGCTCGGCTGCAACGCGCACCTGGAAGAACTCGAACAGCAACTCAGCGGCAAGGTCCTGCCCGCCGGCAGTTACATCATCGCCACCGAACCGCTGTCGCCGGAACGCGCCGCCGAGCTGATTCCGCAAAATCTGGCGCTGTGCGACCAGAAAGTCGGCCTCGACTACTATCGGCTTTCGGCGGACCGGCGCTTGCTGTTCGGCGGCGCCTGCCATTACTCGGGACGGGATCCGGCGGACATCGCCGCCTACATGCGACCAAAGATGCTCAAGGTCTTCCCGCAGCTGGCGGATGTGCGCATTGACTATCAATGGGGCGGCAAAATCGGCATCACCGCCAACCGCTTCCCGCAGGTCGGCCGTTTGAAGCAGCACCCGAACGTGTTCTACGCCCAGGGCTATTCCGGCCATGGCCTCAACGTCACCCACTGGTGCGCCAAGCTGCTGGGCGAGGCGATTCATGCCGGCCACAGTCAGGGCATGGACGTGTTCAGCGGCGTGCCGCACATGACCTTCCCCGGCGGCCCGGCGCTGCGCTCGCCGCTGCTGGCACTGGGCATGTTCTGGTATCGCCTGCGGGACCTGCTGGGATGAGGCCTGCCGGTTAAAGCGCCCTGCACATTTGCTCTATCGCGAAGCACTTCTATATTGATGAAGTGCTTTTGCGTTCCTGACGCTCAGTGCCCAACACACCCTGGAGGTCATGGATGGAGTCGTCAGCCGCCGATCAACCGCGAGCGCCCGGCCAGGCGCCGGTCAAGACCCGGCGTTTCAGCATCTCGCTGGTGTGGATCGTGCCGATCATCGCGGTGCTGGTGGGCATCTCGCTGGTGGTGCACAACCTGATGCAGGAAGGCCCCAGCATCATCGTCACCTTCAAGACCGGCAGCGGCTTGACCGCCAACAAGACCGAAGTCAAATACCGCAACGTGGTCATCGGTCAGGTCACGGACGTCGAGCTGAGCGACGACCAGAAAAGCGTCAACGCCACGATCAAACTGGCCAAGCAGGCCGAAACCTTTACCCGCGAAGACTCGCAGTTCTGGGTCGTGCGCCCGCGCATCGGTGCGGGCGGTGTTTCGGGCATCGACACGTTGCTGTCCGGCGACTACATCGGCGCCGATATCGGTCAGTCCAATTCGCGCGCAAAACACTTCAAAGGCCTGGAAAACCCGCCGCCGATCACCTACGGCGAGCCGGGCAAACGCTTCAATTTGCATGCCTCGGATCTCGGTTCGCTGGACATCGGCTCGCCGGTCTATTACCGCAAGATCCCGGTCGGCCAGGTCGTGGCTTACGCGCTGGACGCCGATGGCAAAGGCGTGAACATCGAAGTGTTCATCCATGCGCCAAACGACGCCTACGTCACGGAAAACACCCGGTTCTGGAACGCCAGCGGCATTGACGTCAACGTCGGCGCCAACGGTTTTGCGGTGAAAACCGAATCGTTGTCGACCTTGCTGGTGGGCGGCATCGCCTTCCGCGCGCCGGAGTACAGCCCCAACGACGTTGCCGCCGCCGAAGAAAGAACCTACGACCTGTTCGACGACCAGCAAACCGCCCTCGCCCCGCCCAACGGCAAGGCGCAATACCTGACCCTGCGTTTCGATCAGGCCCTGCGCGGGTTGAAAGTCGGCGCACCGGTGGAGTTTCTCGGCATCGAAATCGGCCGGGTAGTGAGCGTCAACCTGGACTTCGATCCGAAAAAACGCAGCTTCCCGCTCAACGTCGGCATCGTGATCTACCCGAAACGCCTCGGTCAGGCTCACGTCAAGATGCTTAAGGTACTCGAGCACAATCCGGACGACGAAGCCGCCGCCGTGCGTCTGATCGGCACCTTTATCGACAACGGCCTGCGCGCCCAGGCCCGCAGCGGCAACCTGCTGACCGGGCAGCTGTATATCGCGCTGGATTTCTTCCCCAAAGCCGAAAAAGTCGCGTTCGACCCGACCGCCCGCCCGATCAGCGTTCCGACCGTCCCCGGCAGCCTCGAACAGTTGCAGGAAAAACTCGAAGCGATGATCGACAAGCTCAACAAACTGCCGGTGGAACGGATTGCCGGCAACCTCGACAGCAACCTTGTGGAATTGCGCAAAGGCCTGACCCAGTTCAATGCCAGGACCCTGCCCGGCGTGCAGAACACCCTCGCCGACCTGAGCAAGACCCTGCAGTCGGCCAGCTCGACCCTGGCCGAAGATTCGCCGCAACGCGAACAACTGACCGAGACTCTCGACGAGCTTGGGCGCATGTCGCGTTCGTTGCGTGAACTGTCCGATTATCTGGGCCGTCATCCGGAATCGTTGATTCGCGGCCGCCCCGACAACGCCGCGCCACTGGACCTAAAAGGGCCGCCGCGCAATTGAGCACAGGAGCTGTCCCATGGCTTTACCGCTGAAGTTCACCGTGCTCGCGATCGGCCTGCTGCTGGGCGCCTGTAAAAGCGCCCCGATCAGCTTTCACACCCTGACACCGACGCAACCGATGACCGGCCGCGCCGGTTCGGAAATCGCCATCGAAGGCATCAGCGTGCCGCCGCAGGTCGACCGGCCGCAGATCGTCATCCGCCAGGGCAACAGCGGCCTGGCAATCCTTGAGACCGAATGGTGGGGCGCCAGCCTCAGCGATGAGTTGCGCAGCGCGCTGGTGGATCAGCTCAGTAATGCCGGCGGCCCGCGCAAGACCTCGGTGCGCATTGATGTGCAACGCTTCGATTCGATACCCGGCCAATACGGGCTGATCGACGTCAAATGGCGCCTGCGCCAGGCCAACACCGGAGACGACGCCCTGCTCGCCTGCCGCTCGCTGCTGCAAACCCCGTCCGGGCCGACCATCGACGATCTGGTGGTGGCCCAGCAGAACAACGTCAAGCGCCTGGCTGCGTTGATCAGTCAGGCTTCCACCGGCTCACGCGGCTGCCCGCCCGCCTCCTGATCGAAACGCAATGCCTACAAGTCGAAGCGATCCACCGCGCGGCGTCGCTCGTTGTCGTCGCGCACGTCGTAGTTGGCAGTCGTCTGGATATTGCTGTGATGGGCGAGTTTCTGGGCAATCGACAGGTCGTGCTCCTCAATCACCCGAGTGATGAACGAACGCCGGAAATCATGGGGCATGATCTTCACCCCGACCTGGGTCCCGCGCTGGCGGGCGATGTAATAGATCGCGTGCTTGGTGATGCGCTCGCGGGTGATATGGCCGCCACGGCGGATGCGGTTGAACAGAAATGCGTCGTCGCTCTCACCTTCCTTGAGCTCTGACCGGCGAAACTCCAGCCAGGCATTGAGTTTGGCGAACGCCCAGGCCGGCGCGTACTTGATCAGTTGTTTATTGCCCTTGGCGGTGACAAAGAGACTGCGTTCGGTGAAGTCGACCTGATTCAGGTCAAGATCCACCGACTCCGACTTGCGCATCCCAGTGCCGTACAACAGCGCAATCACCGCCGCATCACGCAAACCCTGTGGTCGCGGATCGGCCGCGCAGACTTCCATCAATTCATGAATCAGCGTGCGCTTCAGATTGCGCCCCTGAGACAGTCGCGTGCCGCCAATGCCTTTGACCGAGCGCATCTTCAATAGATGGTCCTGGCTGATAAGACTCATGCGCCAGGCTTCATTCATTACACCGCGAATGGCGTTTACATACAGCGAAGAAGTATTCGGTGCGTAATTGTCGGCGCGCAATGCAGCGACTAACGCAACGACATCTTCCGGTTGCAGCGCGTGCCACGGAATGTCTTCGACGTTCATGTCTTCGAAACCGAGTCGGTCGGCGGCATCTTGCAAAACGTAACGCATGGTGAGTTGGCTGGAGGGAGCCAGACGCGCCAGATACACGGTCATCGGGTTGGTTTTCAGGGTGTCGGGGGATGCAACGGGTAAGTCAATCAAACGTCGGGCCTTGAGTAAAAGCAGTTCAACACAGCAACTAACAACTGCAACATTCTTAATATAAGGGGAACACTTCCGTAGGACTTTTCTACTAAAAACCGCGATAAACGGTAGAAGTCTGAACAGTGGCTGTATGGGTTTCAGATAAACGATTCGCCGACCGGTTTTTCATGTTCCTTTCACAAAAACGGGCATAACCTTAATTCCACTGAGTCCTGTGCCGGCGCTGCCCAAGCTGCCGGGCAATGCCTGAAAAGTCAACCGAACCCGACGTTATGTCGTCTTGGCAACTTATTGATGCAAAGGATTTTTTCGCGTCTACGCTTTGATTGGATCCAATTATTCAATGGATCTATTTCTTTTTTCTTTGCAATGAGGTGTGCATGAGTCAGGCGTTTCTCCCCTTCTCCCGCCCCAGTATCGGTGATGAAGAAATTGCCGCCGTGGAGCAAGTCCTGCGCTCCGGCTGGATCACCACCGGGCCGAAAAACCAGGCCCTCGAAGAACAGTTTGCCCAGTACATCGGATGCCGGCACGCCGTGGCCTTGTCCTCGGCCACCGGTGGCATGCACATCACCCTGCTGGCGCTGGGCATCGGCCCCGGCGATGAAGTCATCACCCCATCGCAGACCTGGGTCTCGACCGCCAACATGATTTCCCTGCTCGGCGCCACGCCGGTGTTCGTCGATGTCGACCGCGACACCCTGATGACCGACGCCGCGCGCATCGAAGCCGCCATCACCCCGCGCACCAAAGCGATCATTCCCGTGCATTACGCCGGCGCTGCTTTCGATCTCGATCCGCTTTACGCCCTGGCCGACAAGCACGGCATCACCGTGATCGAAGACGCCGCCCACGCCGCTGGCACCCGCTACAAGGGCCGTCACGTGGGTTCGCAAGGCACCGCGGTCTTCTCGTTCCACGCGATCAAGAATATGACCTGCGCCGAAGGCGCGATGTTCGTCACCGATGATGAAGCTTTGGCCAACCGCGTGCGCATGCTCAAGTTTCATGGTCTGGGCGTCGATGCGTACGACCGCCTGACCCACGGCCGCAAACCCCAGGCCCAGGTGATCGAGCCCGGTTTCAAATACAACCTGGCCGATATCAACGCCGCGATTGCCCTGGTGCAGCTGGAGCGTCTGGACGCGATCAACGCCCGTCGCACCGAACTGGCCACGCAATACCTGCAAAAACTCGAAGGCCTGCCGGTGCAACCGCTGGCGGTGCCTGCCTACGCGCAAACCCACGCCTGGCACCTGTTCATCCTGCGCATCGACAGCGAGCGCTGCGGCATGGACCGCGAAGCCTTCATGAAGGGTTTGCAGGAGCAAGGCATCGGCACCGGCATCCACTTCATCGCCACCCACCTGCACACCTGGTATCGCCAGCGTGATCCGCACCTGTCCCTGCCCGACACCGAGTGGAACTCGGCGCGGCTGTGCTCGATTCCCTTGTTTCCCGATATGACCGATCAGGATCTGGACCGGGTCGTCGGGGCCATTGAACACCTGATGGGGAAACGCCCGTGAGACCTTATCCGATTCATTGCGTGTCGATCGTCATCCCGGTCTACAACGAAGAAGACAGCCTGCCGGAGCTGCTGCGCCGCACCCAGGCCGCCTGCCAGCAATTGCGGCATGACTACGAAATCGTGCTGGTCGACGACGGCAGCCGCGATGCCTCCGCACAATTGCTCGAAGACGCCGCGTCAGTCGAAGACAGCCCGTTCGTGGCGGTCATCCTCAACCGTAACTACGGCCAGCACGCGGCGATCATGGCCGGTTTCGAACAGTGCAAGGGCGACGTGGTGATCACCCTCGACGCCGACTTGCAGAACCCGCCGGAAGAAATCCCGCGCCTGGTGGCCGAGGCCGAAAAAGGCTTTGACGTGGTCGGTACCGTGCGCGGCAACCGTCAGGATTCGGCCCTGCGCCGCTATCCGTCGAAACTCATCAACCTCGCCGTGCAACGTTCCACCGGCGTCGCCATGAGCGACTACGGCTGCATGCTGCGCGCCTACCGCCGCACCATCATCGACGCGATGCTCGCCTGCCGCGAACGCAGCACGTTCATCCCGATCCTCGCCAACAGCTTCGCCCGCCACACCACGGAAATCACCGTGGCCCACGCCGAGCGCGAACACGGCGATTCGAAATACAGCCCGATGCGCCTGATCAACCTGATGTTCGACTTGATCACCTGCATGACCACCACGCCCCTGCGCCTGCTGAGCATCGTCGGCTTCGCCATGGCCGGGCTCGGCGTGCTGTTCGCGGCGGCGCTGATTGTCCTGCGCCTGGCCTTTGGTGCCGGATGGGCCGGCGATGGCCTGTTCGTGCTGTTCGCCGTGCTGTTCGTGTTCACCGGCGGCCAGTTCATCGGCATGGGCCTGCTGGGCGAATACCTGGGGCGCATGTACAGCGATGTGCGCGCCCGCCCGCGATTCTTCATCGAAAAGGTCCTGCGCGGGCACCCCGCCACGCCGGCCCCCGCCATCACCGTTGACGGCCTTACTTCCAACTCCTCGTCTGATCAGGTTCTCTCATGAGCGCAAAAACCGTTGTCTTCGCCTACCACGATATTGGCTGCGCCGGCATTCAAGCCCTGCTCGACAGCGGCTACGACATTGCGGCGGTGTTCACCCATGCCGATGACCCGCAGGAAAACGCGTTCTACGCCTCGGTGGCGCAACTGTGCGCCAACAAAGGCATCGCGGTTCATGCACCGGAAGACGCCAACCACCCGTTGTGGATCGAGCGGATTGCCAAGCTCGATCCGGATTACATCTTCTCCTTCTACTATCGCAACCTGCTGAGCGAGCCATTGCTGGCCACCGCCAAAAAAGGCGCGTTCAACCTGCACGGCTCCCTGCTGCCGCGCTACCGTGGCCGCGCCCCGGCCAACTGGGTGCTGGTCAACGGCGAAACCGAAACCGGCGTCACCCTGCATCGCATGGTCAAGCGTGCCGACGCCGGCGCCATCCTCGCCCAGCAACGCGTGGCCATCGAACGCAGCGACACCGCGCTGAGCCTGCACGGCAAACTGCGCACGGCCGCCAACGACCTGCTGCGCGACGCGCTGCCAGCGATGCTTCAGGGCAAAATCACCGAAACCCCGCAAGACGAATCCAAAGCCACCGTGTTCGGTCGCCGTACCCCGGCGGACGGCAAACTGGTCTGGGCGCAACCGGCCGAAAAACTGTTCAACCTGGTGCGGGCCGTGACTCAGCCCTACCCCGGCGCCTTCTGCGCCGTGGGCGAGCACAAGCTGATCGTGTGGAACGCCGACGTGGTCAAGGGCAACGAAGGCCAGGCGCCGGGCCGGGTCATCAGTGTCGATCCGCTGCGCATCGCCTGCGGTGAAGATTCGCTGGTGATCAACGCCGGCCAGCGCAACGACAACGGCCTGTACCTCAGCGGCCCGCAACTGGCCAATGAACTGGGTCTGGTGGACGGTTCGCTGCTGCGCGGTGCCGAGTCCGGCCGTGGCCCGCGCCGTACACGGGTGCTGATCCTCGGCGTCAACGGTTTCATCGGCAACCATTTGTCCGAGCGCCTGCTGCGTGACGAGCGCTACGAAGTCTATGGCCTGGACATCGGCTCCGACGCCATCGACCGCCTGCGCAGCCACCCGCGTTTTCACTTCGTCGAAGGCGACATCAGCATTCACTCGGAGTGGATCGAGTACCACATCAAGAAATGCGACGTGGTGCTGCCGCTGGTGGCCATCGCCACGCCGATCGAATACACGCGCAACCCGCTGCGAGTGTTTGAACTCGACTTCGAAGAAAACCTGAAACTGGTGCGCTACTGCGTCAAATACAACAAGCGCGTGATCTTCCCGTCTACCTCGGAAGTCTATGGCATGTGCCAGGACAAGCACTTCGACGAAGACCGCTCGAACCTGATCGTCGGCCCGATCAACAAGCAGCGCTGGATTTACTCGGTGTCCAAGCAACTGCTGGACCGGGTGATCTGGGCCTACGGCGCCAAGGGCCTGAACTTCACCCTGTTCCGTCCCTTCAACTGGATGGGCCCACGGCTGGATCGCCTTGACTCGGCGCGCATCGGCAGCTCCCGCGCCATCACCCAATTGATCCTCAATCTGGTGGAAGGCACGCCGATCCGCCTGTTCGACGGCGGCGAACAGAAACGCTGCTTCACCGACATCGCCGACGGCGTCGAGGCGCTGGCGCGGATCATCGATAACGACAACGACGTCTGCAACGGCCAGATCATCAACATCGGCAACCCGGACAACGAAGCGAGCATTCGTCAGTTGGGCGAAGAACTGTTGCGCCAGTTCGAGGCTCATCCGCTGCGTTCCAACTTCCCGCCGTTCGCCGGTTTCCGCGACGTGGAAAGCAAGGCGTTCTACGGCGCCGGTTACCAGGACGTCGAGCACCGCAAACCGAGCATCGCCAACGCCAAGCGCCTGCTGGACTGGACGCCGACCGTGGAAATGCGCGAGACCATCGGCAACACGCTGGATTTCTTCCTGCGTGAGGCCATGGCCGAAATCGAGAGCAAGCGATGATGCAGGCCGGTTTGCGCATCGACGTCGACACCTTTCGCGGCACCCGCGAAGGCGTGCCGCGCTTGCTGGAAATTCTCGATGAAGCGCAGATCAAGGCGACGTTTTTCTTCAGTGTCGGCCCGGACAACATGGGCCGGCACCTGTGGCGCCTGATCCGTCCGCAGTTTCTCTGGAAAATGCTGCGCTCCAACGCCGCTGGCCTGTACGGCTGGGACATCCTGCTGGCCGGCACGGCGTGGCCGGGCAAACCGATCGGCCGCGACCTCGGGCATCTGATGCGTCAGGCCCGGGCCGCCGGCCACGAAGTCGGTCTGCACGCCTGGGATCACCACGGTTGGCAGGCCAATGCCGGGCGCTGGAGCGATGCGCAACTGGTCGAGCAGATCCGTCAGGGCGTCGACACCTTGAGCGACATCCTCGGCGAAAAAGTCATGTGTTCGGCCGCCGCCGGTTGGCGTGCGGACGAGCGTGTGATCGAAGCCAAACAGGCCTTCGGCTTTCGCTACAACAGCGATTGCCGTGGGCAGCGGCTGTTCCGGCCATTGCTGGCCGATGGCTCGGTCGGTGCGCCGCAGATTCCGGTGGACTTGCCGACCTTCGATGAAGTGGTCGGGACGACTGTGGCGGCGAAGGATTTCAACGCCTTCATCCTCGACCGGTTCCGCCCGGACAACCTCAACGTCTACACCATTCACGCCGAAGTAGAAGGGATTCTGATGGCCGAAGATTTTCGTCGACTGCTGGCCGACGCACGCCAGCGAAACATCAACTTTCAACCGCTGGGCGACTTGCTGCCCGAGTTTCTCAACACCCTGCCCGTCGGCCGTGTGCAACGCGGTGCCCTCGAAGGCCGCGAAGGCTGGCTGGGAGTGCAAGGCGCATGAGCAAACGCTGGGCATTGCCGCTGTTGCTGGGGATTTTCCTGCTCGCCTATCTGCTGCCGCTGGGCAGTCATGGTCTGTGGATTCCCGATGAAACCCGTTATGCGCAGATCAGCCAGGAAATGCTGCTGAGCGGCAACTGGGTGTCGCCGCATTTCATGAACCTGCGTTACTTCGAAAAACCGGCGGCCGGTTATTGGATGATTGCCCTCGGGCAGGCCGTGTTCGGCCAGAACCTGTTCGGCGTGCGGTTTGCCTCGGCCCTGAGCACCGGGCTGAGCGTGCTGCTGTGCTTCCTCATCGCCCGCCGTTTGTGGAATGACCCGCGCAAAAGCTTCGTCTGCGCCCTGCTCTACATGAGTTTCGTCATCGTCGCCGGCCAGGCCGGTTACGCCAACCTCGATCCGCAATTCACCTTTTGGGTCAACCTGAGTCTGGTGGCGCTGTGGTTTGCCCTCGACAGCCGTTCCATTGGTCAGCGCATCGCCGGTTGGGCGGTGCTGGGACTGGCGTGCGGCATGGGCTTCATGACCAAGGGTTTTCTCGCCTGGCTGCTGCCGGTGCTGATCGCCTTGCCGTGGATGCTCTGGCAAAAGCGCTGGAAGGAATTGCTGCTGTACGGCCCGGTGGCCATCGCGGTAGCGATCATCGTCAGCCTGCCGTGGGTGCTGGCGGTGCACGGTCAGGAACCGGATTACTGGCGGTTCTTCTTCTGGCACGAACACATCCGCCGGTTTGCCGGCGACGATGCCCAGCATGACGCGCCGTGGTGGTTCTATCTGCCGCTGCTGGTGGCGTTCAGTCTGCCGTGGGTCGGGATGCTACCGGTGGCGTTGAAGCAGGCCTGGCAGACCCGCCGCGAAACCGGCATCGCGTTTCTCGGCCTGTGGCTGTTGATGCCGCTGCTGTTCTTCAGCCTGAGCAACGGCAAGCTGCCGACCTACATCCTGCCGTGCCTGCTGCCGCTGGCGTTGCTGCTGGGCCACGCGCTGGCCGATCGCTTGCGTGTGGAGCAAGGCCGGGCGCTGGGCCTCAATGGTCTGCTGAACCTGTTTCTGGGCATCGTCACGCTGATCGGGCTGGTTTACGTGCAGCTCAAGCGTCCGCTGTACGACCACGAACTGCACAGTCTGGTGCTGGTGTTCATCGCCCTGACCGGCTGGATCATCAGCAACCTGCTGCAAGCCTTCCGCCCGTTGCAATGCTGGGCAGCACCGGCGGTGGGCAGCCTGCTGCTGATCGCGCTGCTGCCGGCGGCACTGCCCAAATCGGTGGTGGCGAACAAGATGCCTGACCAGTTCGTGCTCGCCCACCAAACAGAACTGGCGGCCACCACGCACCTGTTGAGCAACGACCTGGGCGCCGCGTCGGCCCTGTCCTGGCGAGTCAAACGCCCGCAGGTGGCGATGTACAACACGATAGGCGAATTGAAATATGGCCTTGCCTATCCTGATGGCATTCAACAGCGGGTTGATACCGATCAGGTGCAACAGTGGATGCGCGAAGCCCGCAAGACCGGTTCGGTCGGCGTGGTGATGCGGGTCAAGGGGCAAGACGAACTGGACGAACTCGACAGACTGCCCAAGGACGGCGTTCGTTATGAGCAAGGCAATCTGGTGATCGTGATTCTTCCGCAGGAGGCGTCATGAGCCTGTGGCTGCTGTTGCTCGCCTGCCTGCTGACCTGCCTGGGCCAGGTCGCGCAGAAATTCGCCGTCGAGCGCTGGCGCGGCGCGAGCTTGCCGTGGTCGCGCAAACTGCGCTCGCCGTGGTTGTGGCTGGCCCTGTTTGCCCTCGGCACCGGTCTGCTGGTGTGGCTGCTGGTGTTGCAGCGCCTGCCCGTCGGCATCGCCTACCCGATGCTCAGCCTCAATTTCGTGATCATCACCCTGATCGCCCGCTTCGTGTTCAAGGAGCCCGTCGACGTTCAACACTGGTTCGGCGTGTTTCTGGTAATCGGTGGCGTGGCGCTTTTGGGGCAACAGTCATGAACCAGGGTCGTGGAATCTTCTTCGCCCTGGCCAGCGTGCTGCTGGTCAGCGTGGCGCAACTGAGCATGCGCTGGAGCATGACGCGTCTGCCCCGGCCGGATCAGTGGCTGTCCGTACAAAGCGTCGATTCAGTTGCGCTGGCCGTGGTGCTCGCGGCGATCTTCGCCTATGCGCTGTCGATGCTCTGCTGGCTCGCCGCCCTGCGCGATCTGCCGCTGGGCCGGGCCTATTCGCTGCTGAGCATCAGCTACGCGCTGGTGTACCTGCTGGCGGCCAGCCTTCCGCTGTTCAACGAATCCTTCAGTTTCTCCAAATCACTGGGCGTGGCGCTGGTCATGCTCGGGGTCATCACCATCAACACTCGTCCGGCCCGTGCGCCCGAATTGAGGAGTTCGCCATGAAAATCACAGTGTTTGGTAGCGGTTATGTCGGCCTGGTGCAGGCCGCCGTGCTGGCCGAAGTCGGCCATGACGTGGTGTGCATGGACATCGACGAAAAAAAGGTCGAGCTGCTGCGCCAGGGTCACGTCAGCATCTTCGAGCCGGGGCTGGCCAGCCTGGTCCGCGAGGGCCTGGACGCCGGGCGCCTGCAATTCACCTGCGATGAAAAACTCGCTGTGCAGCACGGCAAGGTCGCGTTCATTGCAGTCGGCACCCCGTCGAAAGAAGACGGCTCGGCAGACCTGCGTTACGTGCTGTCGGTAGGCGACGCCGTGGCCCGGCATCGTGAACAACCGCTGATTCTGGTGGAGAAATCCACCGTACCCGTCGGCACCGGCGACACCTTGCGCACCCACCTGGACAAGGCGCTGATCAAGGCCGGGCGCCTGTTGCAGTTCGATATCGTGTCCAACCCGGAATTTCTGAAGGAAGGTTCGGCGGTCGCCGATTGCCGCCGGCCCGACCGGATCGTCATCGGCTGCGAGCGCGAAGAAGTGCGCGACGTGATGCGCGACCTGTATTCGCCGTTCAACCGCAACCACGACCGCATCATGTTCATGGACCTGCGCAGCGCCGAGCTGACCAAGTACGCCGCCAACTGCATGCTGGCGACCAAGATCAGCTTCATCAATCAGATCGCCGAGCTGGCCGAACACCTGGGCGCGGACATCGAATCGGTGCGCCAGGGCATCGGCGCCGACAGCCGCATCGGCTACCACTTCATCTACCCCGGTTGCGGTTACGGCGGTTCATGCTTCCCCAAAGACATGCGCGCGCTGATCCACAGTGCCGAAGAGGCGCACTGCTCCAGCGATTTGCTGCAAGCGGTGGAAGCGATCAACCAGCGGCAGAAGCACAAGCTGTTTGAACGAATCAACGCGTTCTACAAGGGCGAACTGCGCGGCAAGACTTTCGCCCTGTGGGGGCTGGCCTTCAAGCCGAACACCGACGACATGCGCGATGCGCCGAGCCGGGTTCTGCTGGAATCGCTGTGGGCCGCTGGCGCCAGTGTGCGGGCGTTCGACCCGGAAGCGATGCAGGAAACCCAGCATCTGTACCCGGACGAATCGAAACTGATGCTGATGGGCACCCCGGAATCGGTACTCGCCGGTTCCGACGCGCTGATCATCTGCACCGAATGGCAGCAGTTCAAGGCGCCGGATTTCGACCTGATCCAGCAACGCCTCAAGGCCCCGGTGATCTTCGACGGCCGCAACCTGTACGACGCCGAACGCCTGGCCCGCAACGGCTTCCATTACTTCCCGATGGGCCGTGGCGAATCGCGCTCCCTGCCGATTCCGTTGCAGCAATGGCCGCACGCCTCGGACGTGGCTTGATCGGTTTAACCCCTGCCCTGCGCCGGCAGTCCCTGATCGCAGGGCTGCTGGCGTTTCTGCTGTTCATCGCCGGCGTGTACGGGCAGGCGCCCATCGGTTTCGACTCGCGCTTCGTGTTGTTCGCCCAGGAAATGCTCCGGCACGGGCCCGGTGTATTTCCCACCACCTATGGTGAGCCGTACGCCGATTATTCGTCGCTCTCGACTTCGTTCATCTGGCTGTTGTCGTTGCCGTTCGGGACGGTCAACAGCCTGACGGCGTGGCTGCCGAGCGCTGTCGCCGGCGCGGTGATCGTCACGTTGATGTATCGCTTGCTCGCGCCCGCATCCGTGCGCTGGGCGGTGGTCAGCATCGCGCTGCTGATGCTCACCAGCACCTTCATCAGCGAAACCCGCGCGGTGTCGCAGGACCTGATGCTCGCCGCCGTGGCGTTTTCGGTGTTCTACCTCGGCTATGCCCACGACCATTTCGCTGCCGCTCGACGCTGGCCGCTAGTGTTCATTCTGTTGCTGCTGGGGTTCGGCATTCGCGGGCCGATCGGGCTGGTGGTGCCGACCGGCATGCTGTGCAGTTACTACCTGCTGGATCGCCAATGGTCGCGCCTGTTGACCTTCGGTGTGCTGGCTTCGCTGTTGCTGGCGGCCTGCGTCGGGCTGTTGTTGTGGCTGGCGGAAGTCAGCGGCGGGCCGGCGTTTCGTCAGGACGTGATCCGCATGCAGTTCATGGGGCGCATGGACGGCAGCGAAGGCGTCAGCGGTTCGCTGTATTACTTCACCAGCTCACTGGGCAACTACGCGCTGGCGTATCCGCTGGCGTTACTGGCACTCGCGGCCGCTTGGCTGAGCAAGCCCCGGCAACGCGGCCCGGCCTTGCGCCTGGTGCAATATTGCGCCGCGGCGGGGTTGATCGTGATGCTCGGGCTGTCGATTCCACAGGCGAAAAAGGCCCGTTATCTGCTGCCGATGCTGCCCATGGCGGCGATTATTGCGGCGTATCCGTTTCAGGTGTTGCATGGTCGGGTGTTTGCCTGGCTGCGCGTCGGCATGCAGGGATTGTGGTTGTTGATTCCCGCATTGTTGATCGTCTTGTTGTGGGTGGCGAAGCGACGGTTTCCCCAGACGTTGACCGACCTGATGCCGGTAATGATCGTGCTCGGATTGCTGCAACTGGCCGCGTTGTCGCGGTTGTGGCTGCCGCGCTGGCGAACCGAAGTCCTCGCGTTCAGCGCTGTTTTGGCGGTCTGGTCGGCGTACGCGCTGGTGTTCGAGCCGGTGGAGCGCCAGCTGTATGACACGCGAACCTTCAGCCAGGCGTCGCTGGCGCGGATCCACGCGCAACCCGCGCCGCTGGTGCTGCACGGCATGGGCAAGGACGCCAAGGCGATCAAGTTCATGGTCAACGTCGAGCAGGATCTGCAACCGCTGTTCACTGAAACCACGCAAGCGCTCGAAGCGCTCAAGGGGCCGGCGTGGCTGATGATGGATCGCAGTGACTTCCAGGCGTTGCAAGGCACGCCGCTCGGAACGCTGCAGCCGGTGCTGAGCGGGCGTTTCGACAAAAACGATTATGTGTTGCTGTGGCTGACGCCTTAACCTGCGCGACGTGATTTCGAGAGGGACCGCAGACTGATGACCTTTACCGTGCGACAGGCCCATGCAGCCGACGCCATCGCCCTCCCCGCCATCGAGCGCTCGGCCGCCGCGCTGTTTCGCCTCGACCCTTCACTGGCCTGGCTGGCGGGTGCTGCCGTGCCGCAGGCGTCGGCGCATTTACCGGCCATTGAACGGGGCGAAATGTGGGTGGCGGAAAACAACGACGGGCAACTTGCAGGTTTTTTAAAGGCGGTGACTGTCGACCAACAGTTGCACATTGAGGAACTGTCCGTCAGCCAACACTTTCAGGGCCGGGGCGTCGGTCGCAAGTTGCTGTTGGCGGCGATTGAACAGGCGCGTCTGTGGCAACTTCGGGCGGTGACGCTGACGACCTTTCGCGATTTGCCGTGGAATGCGCCGTTCTATCAACGCATGGGTTTTGCGCTATTGAACACCGAAGACACGGACGCACGTCTGCGCGATGTATTGCGCGATGAAATCACTCACGGATTGCCCGGCGAGCGACGTTGCGCTATGCGTCTGATCCTCACGCCGTTGCCTTGAGATCAACCCCCAGTGCCTGGGCGAACGCCTTGACCAACGGACTGCGCACGGTGTTATGCCGCAGGATCAGATTGAACGGCGTGTCGAAGTGGATCAGCTCCGGGCACACCGCGCGAAACTGCCCGGCGGCCACCAGCGTGGCGGCGTAGTGCCGGGGCAGAAAGCCCACGAAACGCCCGGTCTTGATCAGCAACGCCACCGCTTCGACCTGGGTCGCCGAGGCGGAAAAACTGTCGTAGCGGGCAAAGTTGAGCTTGTCGCGATGGATCGCATAGCGGTGGTTGATGCACTCGTAATCCTGCAGCACGTTGCCACCCATCTGCTCCGCCGGCATCTCGAACAACGGATGGCCGACGGCGCAGTAAGCCTGCGAGCGTTCCTCATAGAGCGGGTAATAATCGAACTCTTCACGCTTTTGATAAACCGGGACTATTCCGGCAACTAAGCGCCCTTCAACTACGCCTCTTTCAACTTCATCCAGCTGGGTGGCTTGAAGTTGAAATCTTACTTTCGGCGAATGTTCATTTATCTTTCTGAGCGCAGCAACTAACGGCGAATTATCGTCGCTAATCGTATTGTCGATCACCCCTACTCCGAGATCGCCGATAAGTTCGTTCTGTGCCGAACTAAGCCGATCCCGAAAGTTGTCGACCGAAGCAAACAGATCGATCGACGCCTGATACACCAGACGCCCTTCTTCGGTCAGGTGAAACCCTTCCCGGCCCCGGGTACACAGGCGCATGCCAATGCGGATTTCCAGGTCGGAGATCTGCTTGCTGATCGCGGCCAGGCCCACGTTCAGCTCGTTTTGCGCCGCGCTGAAGCCGCCGGCCTCGACCACCGCCTTGAACACCTTGAGCAGTTTGAAATCCAGTCCGCTGAGGGCCAAAGGTGCCCGGTGAGCGGTTTTGACCGGTGGGTTTCCGGAATTGGAAAGTGGGGTTTCCATAATGCTGATTTACCTCTGGCGCAATGTTCAACAATCTGTGTCCAACAACAAAAACATCGCCGGCTAATAATAATGATCACAGA
This sequence comes from Pseudomonas sp. 9.2(2024), assembly GCF_039695385.1. Taxonomy (NCBI): domain Bacteria; kingdom Pseudomonadati; phylum Pseudomonadota; class Gammaproteobacteria; order Pseudomonadales; family Pseudomonadaceae; genus Pseudomonas; species Pseudomonas sp. 9.2(2024). The sequence goes on from NZ_CP155585.1 coordinate 3,464,090, forward strand.
AAACCAGCCTTGGCAACCGCCAGAAAATCCCGAACATCAGTGCCAACTCACTGATCGCCAAATATTAAAAGCTGACACTTCGATCAGCTCTTGTCTCTTTGCAACTGCCCTCTTGAAAACTGCTTTGGCCTGATTCCGTCTGCTCACTTTTCAGCGTGCTCGACAGGCCCGGCACATCGATTTCAGTTCGCGTTACCGACGAGGAAAACAACAAATGTCTCAAACCACCGACCGTCTCTGGGGTGCCCGTTTCAAAAGCGGCCCGTCCGCAGCCCTGGCGGCCCTGTCCCGTTGCCCCGAGCGCTATTTCCGCCTGACGCCTTACGATCTGGCCGGCTCCAAGGCCCACGCCGGGGAACTGCAACGTGCCGGCCTGCTCGACGAGCAGGAAACCCGCACGATGATCGAAGCCCTGGACGGCATCGGTGCCGATTTCGCTGCCGGGCGCATCGCCCCGACCCTGGACGACGAAGACGTTCACACCTTTATCGAGCGCTTGCTGACCGAGCGCCTCGGCGCACTGGGCGGCAAGCTGCGCGCCGGCCGTTCGCGCAATGACCAGACTGCCAACGACCTGCGCCTGTTCCTGCGGGATCACGTCCGCACCTTGGCCGTGGAAGTGCTGGCCCTGCAAACAGCGCTGGTGGATCAGGCCGAGCAGCACGTCGAGAGCATCTGCCCGGGTTTCACCCACTTGCAGCAGGCGCAACCGATCGTGTTCGCCCATCACCTGCTGGCCCACGCCCAATCGATTCTGCGTGACGTACAGCGTCTGGTGGATTGGGACGCGCGCACTTCGCTGTCGCCCCTCGGTGCTGCGGCCATGGCCGGTTCCGCGATCGCTCGTCAGCCGCAGCAGTCAGCCAAGGAAATGGGTTACGCCGGGGTCTGCGAAAACTCCATCGACGCCGTGGCCAGCCGCGATCACGTCGCCGAATTCCTGTTCATCGCCAGCATGCTCGGGATAAACATCTCGCGTCTGGCCGAAGAGTTTTGCCTGTGGTCGTCGCGCCAGTTCCGCTGGGTCGATCTGGATGACGCCTACGCCACCGGCAGCTCGATCATGCCGCAGAAGAAAAACCCGGACATCGCCGAACTGGCCCGGGGCAAGGCTGGCCGTCTGATCGGCAACCTGACCGGTCTGCTGTCGACGCTCAAATCCCTGCCGCTGTCGTACAACCGCGACCTGAGCGAAGACAAGAACGGCGTGCTCGACAGCGTCGACACCCTGCTGCTGGTGCTGCCGGCGATGGCCGGGATGGTCGCGACCATGACCGTCAACGTCGAGGAACTGCGCCGTCAGGCACCGCTGGGTTTCACCCTCGCCACCGAAGTTGCCGACTGGCTGGCGGTGCGCGGCGTGCCGTTCAAGGAGGCACACGAAATCACCGGCGCACTGGTGCAGGCCTGCGAAAAACACGACCTCGAATTGTGGGAAGCCTCGCCGGCGCTGCTGGCCGAGATCGACCCGCGCCTCACGGCAGACGTGCGTGACAGCCTGACCCTGGAAGCCGCCATCGCTGCCCGCAGCGGCTGGGGAGGCACCGCACCGCAACAGGTGCGCGAGCAGATCGGCCGACTGAAAACCGCCCTCGCCGCGCAGCAACAGTGGACCGAAAACTACCAGGGCTTCCGCCTCTAAGCCGGGTCCCCCTCCCACCGGGAGGGGGTTGATCGAAAAGTACAGTGTACGGAGAAACACCATGAGCCAGACTCAGGCAGAACGACTCCAGGCGGAGCGCAAACTGGCGGAAAACCAGTTCGACATTACCCAGTACCAGCATGTGCCACGGCGTTATTACGGGCGGATCTTCTTCGCCACGTTGATTGTGATCGCCATCATCGGCCTGGTGCGCGCCTTCGCCGAAGGCAAGATCGAATGGTCGTACATCGGCCAGTTCCTCACCTCCGAAGCAATCATGTGGGGCCTGTTCAACACGATCATCATGGCCGTACTCGCCATGGCGCTGGGCATCGTGTTCGGGGTGATCACCGCGATCATGCGCATGTCGGCCAACCCGATCCTGCGTTACGTGGCCGTGACCTACACCTGGCTGTTTCGCGGTACGCCGCTGATTCTGCAACTGCTGTTGTGGTTCAACCTGGCGCTGATCTTCCCCACCATCGGCATTCCCGGCCTGTTCGAACTCGACACCGTGAGCCTGATGACCCCGTTCGTGGCCGCCCTGCTCGGCTTGAGCATCAATCAGGGCGCCTATACCGCTGAAGTGGTGCGCGCCGGCCTGCTCTCGGTGGACACCGGCCAGTACGAAGCCGCCAAGTCGATCGGCATGCCACGCCTGCAGGCGCTGCGCCGGATCATCCTGCCCCAGGCCATGCGGATCATCATTCCGCCGGTCGGCAACGAATTCATCGGCATGGTGAAAATGACCTCGCTGGCGAGCGTCATCCAGTACTCGGAACTGCTCTACAACGCCCAGAACATTTACTACGCCAACGCCCGGGTCATGGAGCTGCTGATCGTCGCCGGTATCTGGTACCTGGCCACCGTCACCGTCCTGTCCTTCGGTCAAAGCCGTCTGGAGCGTCGTTTCGCTCGCGGCGCCGGCAAGCGTTCTTGAGGAGTCGAACATGAGAAACATCGTCAAGGCCGTGAGCCTGAACAAATATTACGACCAGTACCACGCGCTCAAGGACATCAACATCGAGGTAGAGCAAGGCGAAGTGCTGTGCATCATCGGCCCGTCCGGCTCGGGCAAGAGCACCCTGCTGCGCTGCGTCAATCAGCTGGAAAAGATCGACAAGGGCGGCCTCTGGGTCGACGGCGAGCTGGTCGGCTACCGCGTGGTCGGGCACAAGCTGCACGAACTCAACGAGTCGCAGATCGCCCGTCAGCGCCTGGCCACCGGCATGGTGTTCCAGCGCTTTAACCTGTTCCCGCACATGACTGTGCTGCAAAACATCATCGAAGGCCCGTGCCAGGTGCTCAAGCGTTCGCCCAAGGAGGCGCACGAAGAAGCCTTGGAACTGCTGGCCCGGGTCGGCCTGGCCGACAAACGCAACAGCTACCCGATCGAGTTGTCGGGCGGTCAGCAGCAACGGGTGGCGATTGCCCGCGCCCTGGCCATGCGCCCCAAACTGATGCTGTTCGATGAACCCACTTCGGCACTCGACCCGGAACTGGTCGGTGAGGTGCTGTCGGTGATGCGCGATCTGGCGCAGACCGGCATGACCATGATCGTCGTCACCCATGAACTGGGCTTCGCCCGGGAGGTTTCCAACCGCATGGTGTTCATGGACGGCGGGCAGATCGTGGAGGCTGGAAGCCCCGAAGAAATACTAATAAGTCCGCAAAACCCGCGCACCCAAAGCTTCATTTCTGCCGTTCGAACCTGAGGCCCCTTTGGCCTTCACAACACTCATAAGAGAACGTCCATGAAGAACTTCGTCATTCCAGCAGTACTCACCTCCCTCATGTCTTGCGGTTTCGCCGTGGCCGCCGAGTTGCCGGCCAGCATCAAGGAGAAAGGCGAGATCGTCGTCGCGATCATGCCCAACTATCCGCCGATGGACTTCAAGGACCCGGCCACCAACAAGCTCACCGGCCTTGACTACGACCTGGGCAACGCCCTGGCCGAACGCCTCGGGGTGAAGATCAAGTGGCAGGAAACCGGCTTCGAGCAAATGATCAACGCCCTGACCACCGACCGCGTGGACATGGTCCTGTCAGGCATGACCGACACCGCCGAGCGTCAGGCCAGCGTGACCTTCGTCGACTACTTCACCAGCGGCCCGCAGTTCTACACCTTGCAGAAGAATGCGGCGACCAACGAGATCATCGACCTGTGCGGCAAGAAAGTCGGTACCAGCCGCCGCACCACCTTCCCGGCGGAAATCGCCGCGTGGAGCAAGGAAAACTGTGAAGCGGCCGGCAAACCTGCAATCAACGTGATCGGCACCGAAGGCTCGGCCGACGCCCGTGCGCAACTGCGTCAGAGCCGCATTGATGCGGCGATGCAGGGCAGTGAAACCCTGTCGTACCTCAAGACTCAGGAAAAGGACATGTACAAGACGGTCGGCCAACCGATCTCCGTGCAGTTCACCGGCCTGGGTGTGAGCAAGAAGAAGCCTGAGCTGAGTGAAGCGGTGAAGGTGGCGTTGCAGAGCATGGTGGATGACGGCAGCTATGGCGCGATTCTGAAGAAGTGGGATCTGGAGTTGGGTGCGATCAAGGACGTGACTATTAACGCGGGCAAGTAACGCTTCGCCACTGATGCCCGGCTGCGATCTTTTGATTGCTCGTTCCCACGCTCTGCGTGGGAATGCAGCCTGGGACGCTCCGCGTCCCGAACAAAGATCGCAGCCTTCGGCAGTTCCTACAGATGAGTATCGGAGCGCTGTGATGTCCTCCTCACCCCAACCCACCTGGCCCGACCAGCACAAAGCCTGCCTCGCCCTGGCCTTCGACCTCGACGGCCCGACCGGCGATGCCATGCTCAACGGCTCGATCTGGCACAAACCCGAATACTTCGGCTTCGGCGGCTACGGCCCCTACCGCGCCCTGCCACGCCTGCTGGACCTGCTCGACGCCTTCAAGATCCCGACCACCTTTTTCGTCCCCGCGTGGGTCGTGGAAAACTGGCCGAAGCAATGCCAGGCCATCGTCGAGCGCGGCCATGAAGTCGCCTACCACGGCTACAAACACGAATCCTTCTACGCCCTGACGCTGGACCAGCAGCAGGCCGTAATGAACAAATCCCGCGACGTCTTCTGGCAATACCTGCACATCCGCGCCGAGGGGTTTCGCACCCCGTCTGGCGACTGGCGCGCGGAAACCCCGGCGATGCTGGCCGACAACGGCGTCATCTATTCCAGCAGCATGCGCGGCGATGACCGCCCGTATCTGGTCAACGTCCCCGGCCACGACACGCCGCTGGTGGAAATCCCCGGCCGCTGGGAAATGGACGACTACGCCTCCCTCGCCTACACCCGCGCACCGAACTTCCCGTCCGGGCTCGACCGCACCGCCAGCTACGAGCTGACCCTCGACAACTGGCAACGCGAGTACGACGGCGCAATGGACGAAGGCCTGTGCCTGACCACCCTGTTCCACCCGAAAATCACCGGCAAACCGGGGCGCATCCTGTTGCTGGAGAAACTCTTCGAACACATGCGCCAGCGCGATGACGTGTGGTTCGCCACCTGCCGCGACGTCGCCCGCTGGTGGCTGAAGGAGCATCACCATGGCTGACGCTGACAACCTCTGGCCCGCCGGCAAACGCTGCGCGGTGGTGCTGACCGTCGATTACAACGACATCCACGGCATTCTCACCCAGGCCCCGGAAGTCGCCGGGCGCGACAAGACGCTCTCGGTATGGCGCTATGGCACGCAACGCGGCGTCGAGCGTTTGCTCGGCCTGTTCAGGGAACTCGGGGTGCGCAGCAGCTGGTTCGTGCCCGGCATCGTTGCCGAGGAAAATCCGCAGCACATAGCGGCCATCCAGGCTGACGGCCATGAAATCGCCTGCGCCGGTTACCGCCATCAGGATTACGACACGCTGGATCTGGCGGCGCAAAGCACGGAAGTCGCCAAGGGCTGTGCAGCGCTGGAAGCATTGACCGGCGTGCATCCAACCGGTTTCCGGATTCCAGCGGGCAACGGTGCGCCGGGATTCATCGAAGCCTTGAAAGCTCACGGCATTCTCTGGTCGTCATCTTGGCGTGGCGATGACCTGCCGTTCTTGCATCCAACTGCGCCTGAAGTGGTCGAGTTGCCGCTGCATTACGAACTGGAAGACGAGCCTTACTTCGCCTTCAATCTGAGCCCGGCCGTGCCGCCGGCGCAATCGCGGATCGCCTCCTACAGCCATACCCTGGGCAACCTGCAAATGGACTTCGCCGGATTCCACCGTTTCGGCCTGTGCTACGTGCTGCGCCTGCACCCGGAAATCATCGCCACGCCGGGGCGTATCGGTGTGCTGCGGGAATTGCTGCAAGGCATTCAGCAGCATGACGGCGTGTGGATCGCCACCGGTGCCGAAGTCGCGCAGTGGTGGGCGCAAACGGCGGCGCCGGTCGCGCAGGATCATCCGGCGTCGGTGTATGAGCGCCACTATCGGGACTACCTCGTATGACCGAACGCATGCAGCGGCTGGCGCAGTTTTGCGTCGACACACGGTTTGAAGATCTGCCGCCAGCGTTGGTGGAACAGGCCAAGCGACACATTCTCGACACCTTCGGCGCAGCACTGGCCGGGGCCGACAGCGCGGTGGCGCTTCAGGCGCGGCAGGTGTTCGGCGCCGAACCCGGCACTGCGTTGGTCTGGGGTTCATCGTTGCGGGTCGGCGCGGGGCATGCGGCATTGCTCAATGGCATCGCCGCCCATGCGCTGGAGCTGGACGACACCGGCGGTTGCGATCACTCGGGCGCGGTGGTGTTGCCGGCGGTGATGGCGGCGCTGTCACTGGTGGATCGGTCGGTGGACGGTCACGAGTTCATCACCGCCGTGGTGATCGGCTACGAAATCGGCCGGCGGGTGCTGGAAGCCTGCGGCAGTTATTCGGCACACAACGGCGCCGGCTGGCATTCGACCGCCACCTGCGGCGTGTTCGGCGCGGCGGCGGCCTGTGCACGGATCTTTGCGCTGGATGTCGGGCAAACCGTGTCGGCACTGGGCATCGCCGGCAGTTTCAGCGGCGGGTTGTGGGCGTTCATCCATGACGGTTCGCAAAGCAAGAAACTGCACAGCGGTCGTGCGGCCGAGGGTGGTTTGCTCGCGGCGCGTTTTGCCCGTGAAGGCGTCAGCGGGCCGTCGGTGTTGTTCGAGGATGTCTGGGGCGGGTTTCTCAAAACCCTGGCGCCGGGCAGCGCGCAGCCGGATGCGCTGGATGCCGAATTGGGACAGGTCTGGAAACTCGCGCGCTGTTCGATCAAACCCTATGCCGCCTGCCGTGGCACTCATTCGGCGATCGATGCGCTCGGCTTGTTGCTGGAGCAATTGCAGGTTGGCGCCGATCAGGTTGAAGACATCCAGGTGCACCTGTGCGGGTTTCTGCTCGACATGTGCGGCGGTCGCGACATCCAAAGTCTGGCCGCCGCGCAGATGAGCCTGCCCTACGCCCTCGCCGCGCGACTGGTGCACGGCCATTGCCGACTCGAGGCTTACGACGAACAGCCGCGCGACGATCCGCGCATTGCCCATTGGCTGATGCGCATTCGCCTTGAAGTGGATGAGTGTCTGTCGGAGGATGGCGAGCCGCTGGTCATTGTTCGAACCCGCGACGGGCGTCAGGCGAGCCTGTGTGTCGAGGTGCCGCTGGGCGCGCCGGGCAATCCGCTGAGCGAGGCGGCGCTGGAGGAGAAGTTTTTCAGTCTGGCGTTGCGGGTCATTTCTCCGGTCAGGGCCGAGCCGTTACTGGCGCAGCTGCGGCAACTGCAAACGCTGGATTCCGTGCGCGATCTCGAGCACCTGTTAACCGAATAAGGACATTTGATTTTCCGTGGCCACCTACTCGCTCGTTATCCGCCGCCTGATGATCGTCTCGCTGACCATCGTCGTCAGCCGCGCCATCACCAGTCCGTTGCTCACCCTGTTTTTGAGCAACAAGCTCGGCCTCAACCAACAGGATGTCGGGTTGTTGCTGGGCATCGCGGTGTTCATCGCCACCCTGCTCGCGCTGTACGGCGGCTACATCATCGACCGGCTCGAGAAGCGCCGGTTGCTGATTCTGGCGATGCTCTCCAGCGCCATCGGCTTCGTGCTGCTGACATTCGCCAAAGACCTGTACCTGACGACCGCCACCCTGGTCATCACCGAAACCGCCTCGGCGCTGTTCCTGATCGGCTCCAAGGCGATCCTCAGTGAAAACCTGCCCATGGGCCAACGGGCCAAGGCATTTTCCCTGCGCTATACCCTGACCAACATCGGCTACGCCACGGGCCCGATGCTCGGTGTGGTGATCGCCGGGGTGTACCCGATTGCGCCGTTCCTGATAGCCGCTGGCATCGCCTTCGGCAGCATCTTCCTGATGATCGGCATCCCGAAGGACGCCAGCCCGGTCGCCGCCATCGGCCAGCCGCAAAGCTTCCTGAAAACGCTGATCACCCTGAAAAACGACCGCACGCTGATCATGTTCACCTGCGGCTGTTTGCTCAGCACCGTGGTTCACGGGCGTTTCACGTTGTACCTGTCGCAATACCTGCTGGTGGTCGAAGACTCGCAGCGCGCGTTGCAAACCATGGCCGCCCTGCTCGCCTGCAACGCCATCGCGGTGATCCTGCTGCAATACCAGATCGGTCGTTTCCTCAACCGGGAAAAACTGCGCTACTGGATCGCTGCCGGCACCAGCCTGTTCATCCTCGGTTTGATCGGCTTCAGCCTCGCCGACAGCCTGGTGACGTGGTGCATCGCGATGTTCATCTTCACTCTCGGCGAAATGATCATTTACCCGTCGGAATTCCTGTTCGTCGACACCCTGGCCCCGGAAGAACTGCGCGGCAGCTATTACGGCGCGCAGAATCTGGCGGCGCTGGGTGGCGCGCTGAGCCCGGTAATTTGCGGCTTCCTGCTGATGCACACGCCGGCGCCGACCATGTTCTATGCGCTCAGCGCATTGACGGCGATGGGCGGTTTCCTTTGTTTCATGAGCGGGCGACGCGTGGCTTTACTGCATAAATAATGCACTGAAACTGCATTTATATGAATTTGTCAGCATCGTGATTGCTTGGCACACTGTGCGCGTTCCTCCCCCAATAGTTGGAACACTTCGAAGGACTTTCCGCGTTTACGGACAAGTCCTTTTTTTTGCCCTGAATTTCGCAAAGGATCGATTCTGCATGCTCGCTCGCTGGTTACCCGCCGCCATCAACACCCGCCCCACCGAATGGAGCCGCGCCGCCATCGGCATGGCCCTGGGCACGTTGTTCAGCGTGTGGGCGTGCAGTCAGGTGTTCGGCATTGAAGTGGCCTACCACCTGATCGGCCCGTTGGGCGCTTCGGCGGTTTTGCTATTCGCGGTGTCGTCCGGCGCCCTCGCCCAGCCATGGTCGATCATCGGCGGCTACCTGTGCGCAGGCGTCGTTGCGTTGCTGGTGGCCCACGTCCTCGGCCGAACCTTGGGCAGTGCGTGCCTCGCCGCCGGCATGGCGCTGATCCTGATGTGCTGGCTACGCTGCCTGCACCCACCGGCCGGCGCCGTCGCGTTGACGATGGTGCTGGCCGACCCGATGACCATCGCCATGGACTGGAAAGCCCTGGAACCGGTGATGCTCAGCGCCGCGTGCCTGCTGCTGGCCGCACTGGCCTACAACAACCTCACCCGCATCCGCTACCCGAAACGCCCTGCCGAACCCGCGCCGGCTGTGGCCCCGGTGGATATTCAGTCCATCACGGCCGAGGATCTGAAATTGGCACTGGCCGATATGGAGGCATTCATCGATGTCACGCCGGAGGATCTGGAGCAGTTGATTCATGCCAGTGAACTGCATGCCAAGCGGCGCAGCATTGGCCAGGTGTTCCGCTGAGTCCAGAGCCAGTCCCTGTCAGCGTTGTCGATTGAAAAGAAGCCGCGATCGCGTGCATTTGGCCTAAGGTAAAAATGCAGACAGCCCGTGCACATATCCCCGTTGTACACGGCAAATTTGCACTGTTACGATCCGGTAACGCTCGCGCGCGAGCTTCTCGAATAAAGACAATAAAAGCAGGGAGTTAGTGATGACTGCTCAGGCTTCATCCCCGCGGACTTCGTCCATGGATGCCACGCCACACGAAGTGCTGGCCGAGGTTCGCAATCACATCGGTCATCTGACCCTCAACCGCCCCGCCGGCCTCAATGCCCTGACCCTCGACATGGTGCGCCAGCTCCAGCAACACCTGGACGCCTGGGCCGCTGATGCCGATATTCACGCGGTCGTGCTGCGCGGTGCCGGCGAGAAAGCCTTCTGTGCCGGTGGCGACATTCGATCCCTGTACGACAGCCATAAAAGCGGCGACACGCTGCACGAAGATTTCTTCGTCGAGGAATACGCCCTCGACCTGACGATCCACCACTACCGCAAACCGGTGCTGGCGCTGATGGACGGTTTCGTTCTCGGCGGCGGCATGGGTCTGGTGCAAGGCGCCGATCTGCGGGTGGTCACCGAGAAGAGCCGTCTGGCGATGCCGGAAGTGGCGATCGGCTATTTCCCGGATGTCGGCGGCAGTTATTTCCTGCCACGGATTCCCGGCGAGCTGGGGATTTACCTGGGCGTCAGCGGCGTGCAGATCCGTGCGGCGGATGCGCTGTATTGCGGGCTGGCCGACTGGTATCTGGAGAGCAGCAAACTCGGCACCCTCGACGAACAGCTCGATCACCTGGAGTGGCACGATACGCCGCTGAAGGATCTGCAAAACCTGCTGGCCCGCCACGCCGTGCAAACCCTGCCGGATGCGCCGCTTGAGGCCTTGCGCCCGGCCATCGACCATTTCTTCGCCTTGCCTGACGTGCCGAGCATCGTCGAGCAACTGCGCGCCGTGACCGTCGCCGACAGCCACGAATGGGCGACCACCACCGCCGACCTGCTGGAAACCCGCTCGCCGCTGGCCATGGGCGTGACCCTGGAAATGCTGCGTCGCGGCCGGCACCTGAGCCTGGAACACTGCTTCGCCCTCGAACTGCATCTGGATCGCCAATGGTTCGAACGTGGCGACCTGATCGAAGGCGTCCGCGCCTTGCTGATCGACAAAGACAAATCACCACGCTGGAATCCGCCGACCCTTGCCGCGCTGCACGCCGAGCAGGTCGCGAGTTTCTTCCACGGTTTCGAAGAGAGCGGGAGCTGAGCCATGCACGATCTCGAATTGACAGAAGACCAGGTAATGATCCGCGACATGGCCCGGGACTTTGCCCGTGGCGAAATCGCCCCCCACGCGCAAGCCTGGGAAAAGGCCGGCTGGATCGATGACGCCCTGGTGGCGAAGATGGGCGAACTCGGCCTGCTGGGTATGGTGGTGCCGGAGGAATGGGGTGGCACGTACGTCGACTACGTGGCCTATGCGCTGGCAGTGGAAGAGATTTCCGCCGGTGACGGCGCCACCGGCGCGTTCATGAGCATTCACAACTCGGTGGGCTGCGGGCCGGTGCTCAACTACGGCAGCGAAGAACAGAAGCAGACCTGGCTGGCGGATCTGGCCAGCGGCGCAGTGATCGGCTGCTTCTGTCTGACCGAGCCCCAGGCCGGCTCCGAAGCGCACAACCTGCGCACCCGCGCCGAACTGCGCGACGGGCAATGGGTAATCAACGGCGCCAAGCAATTTGTCAGCAATGGCAAACGGGCGAAACTGGCGATCGTGTTTGCGGTGACCGATCCGGATCTGGGCAAGCGCGGGATCTCGGCGTTTCTGGTGCCGACCGATACGCCGGGGTTCATCGTTGACCGGACCGAACACAAGATGGGCATCCGCGCCTCCGACACCTGCGCGGTGACGCTGAACAATTGCAGCATTCCTGAAGAGAACCTGCTGGGCAAACGCGGCAAAGGTCTGGCGATTGCCCTTTCCAACCTGGAAGGCGGACGTATCGGTATCGCGGCGCAAGCATTGGGCATCGCCCGCGCAGCGTTCGAAGCGGCGCTGGGTTATGCCCGTGATCGGGTGCAGTTCGGCAAAGCGATTGTCGAGCACCAGAGCATCGCCAACCTGCTGGCGGACATGCAGATGCAGATCAACGCAGCACGCTTGATGATTTTGCATGCGGCGCGGCTGCGTACGGCGGGCAAACCGTGTCTGTCGGAGGCTTCACAGGCCAAGCTGTTTGCTTCGGAAATGGCCGAGAAGGTGTGTTCGTCAGCGATTCAGATTCATGGCGGGTATGGGTATCTGGAGGATTATCCGGTGGAGAAGTACTACCGGGATGCGCGGATTACCCAGATTTATGAGGGGTCTAGCGAGATACAGCGGATGGTGATTGCTCGGGAGTTGAAGAACTATCAGTTGTGACCGTGTCGGCCCCTTTCCCTCACCCCAGCCCTCTCCCGGAGGGAGAGGGAGCCGACCGAGGTGTCTCAGGTCTGACATCGACCTGAAACATCCCGGTCGATTATGGAATTGCCAAACGAAGACACCAATCCCGCGCTATTCAAGCATGAGTTCAACTCGGTAGCTCAGGTCGGTGCAACTCCCGAAAACAACTCGGTCAGTCCCCTCTCCCTTTGGGAGAGGGTTAGGGTGAGGGGGCTTTTGAGGGCGCCGCGTTATTTGCCTTGGAACTCGGCAGGCCGCTTCGCCACAAACGCCGCCATCCCTTCCTTCTGATCCTGCGTTGCAAACGCCGCATGGAATACGCGGCGTTCGAAGCGCACGCCTTCAGTCAGATTCACTTCAAACGCGCGGTTGACGCTTTCCTTGACCATCATCGCAATCGGCAGCGATTTGCTGGCGATCACCGCCGCGACTTTCAGCGCCTCATCCAGCAACTCGGCACTCGGCACGATCCGCGCGACGATGCCGCAGCGCTCGGCTTCCACCGCGTCGATCATGCGGCCGCTCAGGCACATTTCCATGGCCTTGGCCTTGCCCACCGCGCGGGTCAGGCGCTGGGTGCCGCCCATGCCCGGCAGCACGCCGAGGTTGATTTCCGGCTGGCCGAATTTGGCGTTGTCGCCGGCCAGGATGAAGTCGCACATCAACGCCAGTTCACAGCCGCCACCCAGGGCAAAACCGTTGACCGCCGCGATGATCGGCTTGCGGCGGTTGGCTACGCGATCGCTGTCGCTGAACAGGTCGTCCATGTAGATCTGCGGGTAGGTCAGATCGGCCATTTCCTTGATGTCGGCGCCGGCGGCGAAGGCTTTGGTCGAGCCGGTGATGACGATACAGCCGATGTTCGCGTCGGCTTCAAAACCATCGAGCGCGCGATTCACTTCGCTGACCAGTTGCGCGTTGAGCGCATTCAGCGCCTGCGGGCGATTGAGGGTGATCAAGCCGACGCGGCCATGGGTTTCCAGCAAAATCGTTTCGTAACTCATGTGCAGATTCCTTCTCAAAGATTGCGCGAAATGACCATGCGCTGAATGTCGCTGGTGCCTTCGTAGATCTGGCAGACCCGCACGTCGCGGTAGATGCGCTCCAGCGGGAAGTCGTTGAGGTAACCGTAACCGCCAAGGGTTTGCAATGCCATGGAGCAGACCTTTTCGGCCATTTCCGAGGCGAACAGTTTGGCCATCGACGCTTCGACCAGCGCTGGTTGGCCGCTGTCGCGCAGGGCGGCGGCGTAATGCACCATCTGCCGCGCCACGGCGATCTGGGTGGCCATGTCCGCCAAGCGGAACGCCACGGCCTGATGTTCGATGATCGGCTTGCCGAAGGTGTCACGTTCACGGGCGTAATCGCGCGCCGCTTCGAACGCGGCGCGGGCCATGCCCACCGATTGCGAAGCGATGCCGACGCGGCCGCCTTCGAGGTTGGCCAGGGCGATCTTGTAGCCCTCGCCCTCCTCGCCCAACCGGTTGGCCACCGGCACTTTCACGTCTTCGAACAGAATCTGGCAGGTGTCCGAGGCGTGCTGGCCGAGCTTGTCTTCGATGCGGGCAACTTTGTAGCCCGGCGAGTCGGTCGGCACGATGAATGCGCTGATCCCGCGTTTGCCGGCGCTCGGGTCGGTCACCGCAAACACGATCACGATTCCGGCGTTTTGCCCTGAGGTGATGAACTGTTTGCAGCCGTTGAGCACGTAGTGATCGCCTTCCAGCCGCGCGCGGGTTTTCAGGCTGCTGGCGTCGGAACCGGCCTGTGGTTCGGTCAACGCGAAAGCGCCGAGCATTTCGCCGCTGGCCAGCGGTTTGAGAAAGCGCTCACGCTGGTCGTCGTTGCCGAACTTGAGGATCGGCACGCAACCCACCGAGTTGTGCACGCTCATGATCGTCGAGCAGGCGCCGTCGCCGGCGGCGATTTCTTCCAGGGCCATGGCGTAGGCCAGGTAACCGGTGTCGCAACCGCCCCACTGCTCCGGCACCAGCATGCCGAAGAAGCCCAGCCCGGCCATTTCGCCGATGGCTTCTTTCGGGAAGCGGTGCTCGCGATCCCACTCGGCGGCGAACGGTTTCAGCCGTTCCTCGGCAAACTGCCGGGCCATGTCGCGGATTTGTTGCTGGTCGTCATTGGGAATCATGGCAAATCCTTAACTCGGGTTCAGACGCACTCGACGGCCATCGCCGTGGCTTCGCCGCCGCCGATGCAGATCGCCGCGACGCCGCGCTTCAGGCCCTTCTGGCGCAGGGCCGAGAGCAAAGTCACCAGAATCCGCGCGCCGGACGCACCAATCGGATGGCCCAGGGCGCAGGCGCCGCCGTGGATGTTGAGCTTGTCGTGAGGGATTTCCAGGTGGGTCATCGCCGCCATGCCGACCACGGCGAAGGCTTCGTTGACTTCGAACAGATCGACCTGATCCAGCGACCAGCCGGTTTTCTTCATCAGCTTCTTGATCGCGCCAATCGGCGCCACCGGGAACAGGCCCGGGGTGTCAGCGAAGGCTGCGTGGCCGTGAATCACCGCCAGCGGTTTCAGACCCTGTTTCTGCGCTTGCGACTGACGCATCAGCACCAGCGCAGCGGCGCCGTCGGAAATCGAGCTGGAGTTGGCTGCGGTTACGGTGCCGCCCTCGCGGAACGCCGGTTTCAGCGAGGCGATCTTGTCCAGTTTGGCTTTTGGCGGCTGCTCGTCGTTGCTGATCACAACCTGTTCTTTGCCAACGGTCACGGTCAGCGGAACGATCTCGGCCTTGAAGCTGCCGTCCTTGATCGCCTGCTGGGCGCGGGTGGTCGAGGCAATGGCAAAGGCGTCCTGAGCCTCGCGGCTGAAGTCGTTGGTTTCGGCGCAATCCTCGGCGAAGGTGCCCATCAGGCGGCCCTTGTCGTAGGCGTCTTCGAGGCCGTCGAGGAACATCGAATCCAGCACCCGGCCGTGGCCCATGCGGTAACCGGCACGGGCGCGATCCAGCAGATACGGCGCGTTGGACATGCTTTCCATGCCGCCCGCGATCACCACATCGGCGCTGCCGGCCAGCAGCATGTCGTGGGCCAGAATGGTGGTTTCCATGCCCGAACCGCACATCTTGTTGACCGTGGTGCAACGGGTGGATTTATCCAGCCCCGCGCCCAGCGCAGCCTGACGCGCAGGCGCCTGGCCGAGACCGGCCGGCAATACGCAGCCGAACAACACTTCATCGACCGCATCGGCGGCCACACCGGCACGTTCGACCGCCGCCTTGATCGCAGCGGCGCCGAGTTGTGGCGCGGTCAGGCTTTTCAGTTCGCCCTGAAAACCGCCCATCGGGGTGCGGACGGCGCTGACGATGACAATCGGATCGTTGGAGATGGTCATGGGAAATCCTCCTTACTTGGCGGCCATGCGCAAGGCACCGTCGAGACGGATCACCTCGCCGTTGAGCATGCTGTTTTCAATGATATGCCGCACCAGCGCGGCGTACTCGGCAGGTTTGCCCAGACGCGGCGGGAACGGCACGCCAGCCGCCAGCGAGTCGCGCACTTCCGGGGTCATGCCGGCCATCATCGGGGTTTCGAAAATGCCCGGGGCGATGGTCATCACGCGGATGCCGAAGCGCGCCAGTTCACGGGCCGCAGGCAGGGTCAGGCTGGCGATTGCGCCTTTCGACGCCGAATACGCAGCCTGACCGATCTGGCCATCGAACGCCGCAACCGAGGCGGTGTTGATGATCACACCGCGTTCGCCGTCGGCGTTGGCTTCGCTTTCGGCAATCGCTGCCGCTGCCAGACGCAGCATGTTGAAGCTGCCGATCAGGTTGACGTTGATCACCTGAGCGAAGCTGGACAAGGCGTGCGGGCCATTCTTGCCGAGGATTTTCTCGCCGCGAACGATGCCGGCGCAGTTCACCAGACCATTCAGACTACCGTAGGCTTTAACGGTCGCCTGCACGGCGGCTTCGGCGGCGGCTTCGTTACTGATGTCGGCCACCACACTCTGCGCACCGAGGCGCTGGGCCTGGGCGGCGACGGCGTCGGCGTTCATGTCCACCAGCATCACTTTGGCGCCGGCGCTCACCAGCAATTCAGCGGTGGCGGCACCCAGGCCGGATGCGCCGCCGGTGACGATAAAAACCTTGTTTTCGATCTGCATGACTGTTTCCTTGGATTCAAGCTGAAACGTTGTGCGCCGCGGCCTCTTGAGCCTTGGCGATTTCCTGGTTGCGCAAGATAAAGCGCTGCAATTTGCCGCTCGGGGTTTTCGGCAACTCGCTGACAAATTCGATTTCACGGGGGTATGAATGCGCGGCCAGACGCTTGCGCACGTGTTGCCGCAGTTCTTCGGCCAGCGCAGGTTCCGCGCGGTATTGCGGGTTGAGCACGACGAAAGCTTTCACCAGTTCGGTGCGCTCCGGATCGGGCTTGCCGACCACTGCTGCCTCGACGACGGCCGGGTGTTCGATCAGTGCGCTTTCCACGTCGAACGGGCCGACCCGGTAGCCGGACGTGGTGATCACGTCATCGCTGCGGCCGACGAAGCTGATGCTGCCGTCCGGGTTCCACTCGACGGTGTCGCCGCTCAGGTAGTAATTGCCGACGAAGGCCTTGGTCGGCGCGCCTTGGTAACCGGCGAACCAGCACATCGGCGACTGTGTGCGGTCGATGGCGAGGATGCCGGGCTGGCCGACGCCGAGTTCGTTGTTCTGCTCGTCGAGCACCACGATGCGATGGCCCGGCGAAGCAAAACCGGCGGCGCCGAGGTGGATCGGGTGTTCGAGGCCGTGGTGGTTGCACAGCACCATGCCCAGCTCGGTCTGGCCGTAGTGGTCGTGAATGACCACGCCGAGGTTGTCGGCGAACCAGCGGATCACTTCCGGGTTCAACGGCTCGCCGGCGCTGCTGACAATGCGCAGCTTGCCCTTGATCGATTTGGCGAACTCATCGCCACCGGCAATCAGCAGGCGATACGCCGTGGGCGAACCGGTGAGGTTGGTGATCCCGTACTTGTTGATCACCCGGCAAGTGCTTTCGAGGGTGAACGGGCCATCGTAGAACGTGATCGGATGGCCCATCGACAACGGGCCGGTGACACCGAAATAGATGCCGTAGGCCCAGCCCGGATCGGCGACGTTCCAGAACGCATCTTCCGGGCGCAGATCCACGGCATCGCGGGTGTAGCTCTGGAACGCCACGATGGCTTTGAGCGGCACCGCCAGCGCTTTCGACGGGCCGGTGGTGCCCGAGGTGAACATCAGCAGGAACGGGTCTTCGCCGGTCAGCATCACCGGTTCGCAGACATTTGAATGGTTGGGCAGCTCGGCCCAGAAACTGAAATCGCCACGGACGATGCCCTGGCCTTTCGGGCCGCCAACGGTGACCAGCGTCGGGCAGTCGGCGACTTCGCTGAGTTTCGACCGGTTGGCGGCGTCGGTCACCACGACTTTGGCGCCGGAGCTGTTCAGGCGATGCTCAAGGGCTTTGGGGCCGAACGCGGTGAACAGCGGTTGATACACCGCGCCGATGCGCCAGGTGGCGAACACGGTGATCAGCAATTCGATGTTGCGCGGCAGCAGGCCGGCGACTTTGTCGCCCTTCTGCACGCCTTGGGCGAGAAGGAAATTGGCGAAACGCGCGGCTTTGTCCTGCAGGTCGCTAAAGGTATACGTCGCACTGGCGCCGTCGCGGCCTTCCCAGAACAGCGCGATACGCCCCGGCAAGGCGTGGCGGTCACAACATTCGACGCAGGCGTTAAGCGCCTCGAGCGTGCCGCTGAGGGCGGCGTCCACGGTGTGCTGATAATCAAACTGTTTGGTGGCAGACAAGTAATCGCGCATTGCCAGAATCCCTCTGTTCTTATTAGGTTGGGGAACCGTAAACAACAGAGGAATACTCGCGCCGCACGCCGTCTGCGGCAATGGTCAAAGCCCTCAAAGTGGATGACTGGTTTGGCCAAGGTTTGCGTGGATTCGAGGATGTGATCGTTCCCACGCTCTGCGTGGGAATGCAGCCGGGACGCTCCGCGTCCCTTCCAGAGCTGGAACGCGGAGCGTCCCTTGAGGCATTCCCACGCAGAGCGTGGGAACGAGAGTTGGCGGTGGGCGGTGAGTCAGCGGTGGATCAGACCGCTTCGTTGAGGATCAAGCTGCGATAGTGCCCAGGATTGGTCCCCGACCACTTGCGAAACGCCTTGTAGAACGAGCTTGCATCGGCAAACCCCAGCCGCGTGGCGATCTCGGCAAAACTGATCGAAGGCTCCGCCAGCCAAGTAATCGCCAGTTCCTTGCGCACGCTGTCCTTGAGGCCCTGATAGGTCTGCCCTTCTTCCGCCAGACGCCGGCGCAGGGTCGAGGCCGACATGCACAACTGCTGGGCCAGCGCGTCGGTTTCCGGCCACTTATCTGCGGATAATTGCCGCAGATCCTGCTTGATCCGGCTCGCAAGGCTTTCCGGGTCGCGGTACTTCACTAGAATGTTGGCCGGGGCATGGGCCAGAAAGCGCTTCAATTCCTCGGCGCTGCGCTTGATTGGCAGATCCAGCACGTCGGCGGCGAAGATCATCCGCGTGCGCGGCCGGTCGAAACGCAGGTTTTCCGAGAACATCACCCGATAGTCATCACAGAAATCCGGCGCCGGGCAGCGCAGCTCGATGGCCAGGATCGGAATCCGCCGCCCCGCCAGCCAGCACGCCACGCCGTGGACGATCATCCAGTAAGTGAAATAGGTGAAGGCGCGGCGCGGTTCCGGGTCGTCTTCCAGCAGCACGATTTCCGCCAGACTCTGCTGATGCACCAGTTGCGCCGGCAGGCGCTCGAGCATCAACGACAGGAAATTCAACCCGGTGCTCAACCCAGCGGCCAGGTTCGGCTGGGCCATCGCGCTGCGGCAGAGGAATTCCAGGCTGCCGGATTTCAGCTTGCGCGGGTCCATGCCAAAGAATTCGTCATCGCCGCGCCGGGCCAAAAGGCGCCACAACCGCGCGTACTGGCTGGCCGGGACGCGGGCGTCGTCGGTGGCCAGCAACGCCGGATCGATCCCGACCTTGCTCAAGACTTCTTCCGTGGCCACGCCCGGGGCACAACTTTGCAGCAGTGCTTCGCGCACCAGTTGAATGGCGATGGTGTCTTTTTCCGACATGGAACGCGCGCAATCCTGTTGTTGTTCGAGTGGCGGGCATCTTAGCGCAGCTGACTCGGTGGCGTGGATGTTCAGACTCGTTCAGCTCCGGTTCAGCTAAATGTCAATGAATGCCATGTGAGAATGACTTTCATAATGTTACAACTTGTAACCTCATTTCGTTACACAGTGATCGTCGAATGCTCGTTCCCTTTTTGATCATGTTGCGCGAAGGCATCGAAGCCGCGCTGATCGTTGGCATCATCGCCAGCTACCTGCAACAGACCGGCCGTGGCCAGTGGATGCCGGCGGTGTGGATCGGGGTTTTTCTCGCCGCCGCGCTGGCCTTGCTGGTCGGCGGTGGCCTGGAACTGGTCAGTGCCGAATTCCCGCAAAAGCAGCAGGAACTGTTCGAAGGCGTGGTCGGGCTGGTGGCCGTGGGGATTCTCAGCTCAATGGTGTTCTGGATGCGCAAGGTGGCGCGTTCGATCAAGCATTCGCTGCAAGCGTCCCTCGATCATGCGCTGACTTCTTCGAAACATCAGGTCATCGCGCTGATCGCCATGGTGTTCTTTGCCGTGGCCCGGGAAGGTCTGGAAACCGTGTTCTTCCTGCTTGCCGTGTTCCAGCAGAGCGAAGGCGCGGCCGCGCCGATCGGCGCCCTGCTCGGCCTGATCCTGGCGATTGTCGTCGGCTTCCTGATCTACAGCGGCAGCATGCGTTTGAACCTGTCGGCGTTCTTCCGCTGGACCGGGCTGTTCATTCTGGTGGTCGCTGCCGGGATTCTCGCCAACTCGGTACAGGCCCTGCATGAGGCCGGGGTGTGGAACCACCTGCAAACCGTGCTCTTCGACTTCAGCGCGACGCTGCCGATGGATGGCCCGCTGGGCTCGGTGCTGGCCGGCATGTTCGGTTATCAGGACGCGCCGACCGTCAGCACCCTCGGCGCCTACCTGATTTATCTGCTGGTGGCGCTGGTCATGTTCTTCATGCCGGCACCCAAGCCCGCTGCCCAATCGTCTTCCGTTTCCAGCCAATAAGGGCCTTCATGTCAAAGCCTAATACTCCTCAGGCCTCGCCTCCCCGCGCCTTGCGCTGGGCGGTGGCCGGTTCGGTGGTCGTGATGATCGCCGCCGGTGGCCTGTTCTACTACGCCTCGAAAATGGCCGCCGCCAAACGTCAGCACAACCGTGACGAAGTGGTGGTGAACATCCATCCGCACAGTTGCGAGCCGAACGCCCTGACGGTGCCGGCCGGCCACGCCAGCTTTCGCATCGTCAACCGCTCCGACCGGGCGGTGGAATGGGAAATCCTCGACGGCGTGCTGGTGATCGAAGAACGCGAGAACATCGCGCCGGGCCTGAGCCAGGTGATCAACGCCAACCTGCAACCCGGCGACTACGCCATCACCTGTGGCCTGCTGAGCAACCCGCGCGGCACGCTGCACGTGACGCCGACCGCCGCTTCGGATGCCGCCGCCAAGGCCAAGCCGTCGATGGTTGCCTTCGTCGGGCCGCTGTCGGAGTTCCGCGTGTATCTGGCCAGCCAGGGCAGCGCGCTGATCAAAGCCGTGACGGCGCTGAATCAAGCCATCGACAGCGGCGATCTGGCCCAGGCCCAGGCTTTGTATTTGCCGGCCCGCGCCGCGTATCAGCGTCTGGCCCCCGCCGCACAACGTCTGGCGGAGCTGGACAACAGCATCAACGCCCGCGCCGATTACTTCGAAAAACGCGAGCAGGATCCGGCCTTCGTCGGTTTCCACCGTCTCGAATACGCGCTGTTCCAGCAACGCAAACTCGATGATCTGACGCCCATTGCCCAAGGCTTGCTCGACAACGTCACCACCCTGAAACAACAGCTGCTGGCCCAGTCGCTGCCGCCGGAGCAACTGGTGGAAATCGTCGTGCGCAACCTCAACACCCTCGCCGACGTGCGCGCCGCCAGCGGCGAAGAGGAACGCTACAGCCACAGCGATCTCAACGGCTTCGCGGCCAATCAGGAGACCGCGCACAAAGTCGTCGAACTGCTGCGCCCGCTGCTGAGCAAATCCGCCGCCGACCTGCTGCCGAAAATCGACGGCGCGCTGGCTGATTTCGATACCACGCTCAACGGCTTCAAGGTCAAGGACGGCTACGCCAGTTACGACACCGTCAACGGTGAGCAACGCAAGCAGATCGCCGACAAGGCCAAGGCCCTGGCCGACGCCCTCGACAACATTGATCCCGCCCTCGGCCTCTCCGGCCTGTAGCAGAAGACGAATACCGATGAACGATTCCGAACACTTCAACCTGCAACGTCGCCGAGTACTGATGGGCATGGGCGCCGCTGGCGTCGCACTGGCCGGCACGGCGTTGAGCTGCCCGGCGATGGCTGCTGCCCCTGCGCAAGTCACCGAAGCGCCGAGCAGCGACAAGACCCAGGATCACCACGACTTTCACGGCGTGCACCAGAGCGGCATCGTCACCCCGCGTCCGGCGGCCGGCATGCTGGTGTCGTTCGATGTGCTGGCCAGCGACCGTGAAGACCTGGAGCGTCTGTTCCGCACCCTCAACGAGCGCATCTCATTTCTGATGAAGGGCGGCCCGGTGGCGCAGATCGATCCGAAGCTGCCGCCGCCGGACTCCGGCATCCTCGGCCCGGTGGTGACACCGGACAACCTGACCATCACCGTGTCGGTGGGCGAATCGCTGTTCGACGAGCGCTTCGGCCTCGCGTCCGCCAAACCCAAGCGTCTGGTGCGCATGGTCGGTTTCCCTAACGATGCGCTGGAAGCCGATTGCTGCCACGGCGACCTGAGCCTGCAGTTCTGCTCCAACACCGCCGACACCAACATCCACGCCCTGCGCGACATCGTGAAAAACCTGCCGGACCTGCTGCTGGTGCGCTGGAAACAGGAAGGCAGCGTGCCGCCGCAAGCCCCTGCCAAACCCGGTGTGCCGGCGCAATCGGCGCGCAACTTTCTGGGTTTCCGTGACGGTTCGGCCAACCCGGATTCCAACGACGGCAAGGCCATGGACCGCATCGTCTGGGTGCAACCGGGCAGCGACGAACCGGCCTGGGCGGCCCACGGCAGTTATCAGGCGGTGCGGATCATCCGCAACTTCGTCGAACGCTGGGACCGCACGCCGTTGCAGGAACAGGAAAGCATCATCGGCCGGGTCAAAACCACCGGCGCGCCGATGGGCGCCAGCCATGAAACCGAAGTCCCGGATTACAGCAAGGATCCGGAAGGCAAGCTGACCAAACTCGACGCGCATATCCGCCTGGCCAACCCGCGCACCGCCGCGAGCCAGGCCAACCTGATCCTCCGCCGTCCGTTCAACTACTCCAACGGCGTGAACAAGAATGGCCAGCTCGACATGGGCCTGCTGTTCATCTGCTACCAGGCCGACCTGGAAAAAGGCTTCATCACCGTGCAGACCCGCCTCAACGGCGAGCCGCTGGAGGAATACCTCAAGCCGGTCGGCGGCGGTTACTTCTTCACCCTGCCGGGTGTCACGGGCGACAAGGATTTCATTGGTCGCTCGCTGCTCAACGCTACTCAACCAAAAACAACTGCATAGCATTCAACAGGAGCCGCCCCCATGAAAAAGACGCCACTTGCGTTATTGCTCACCCTAGGTTTGCTCAACACCCCGCTGTCGGCGTTCGCCGCGACCGCGCCTCTGGATCTGGTGGGGCCGGTGTCGGACTACAAGATCTACGTCACCGAACAACTGGATGAACTGGCCAGCCACACCCAGCAGTTCACCGACGCGGTGAAAAAAGGCGACCTGGCCACCGCACAGAAGCTCTACGCACCGACCCGCGTCTATTACGAGTCGATCGAGCCGATCGCCGAGCTGTTCAGTGACCTAGACGCGTCCATCGACTCCCGCGTCGACGACCACGAGCAAGGCGTGAAAGCCGAAGACTTCACCGGTTTCCACCGCATCGAATACTCGCTGTTCTCGGAAAAGAGCACCAAGGATCTGGACGCCCTGGCCGATGGCCTGAACAAGGACGTGAAGGACCTGCAGACCCGCGTCGCCGGCCTGACCTTCCCGCCGGAAAAAGTCGTCGGCGGCGCCGCTGCGCTGCTCGAAGAAGTCGCCGCAACCAAGATCTCCGGTGAAGAAGACCGCTACAGCCACACCGACCTGTACGACTTTCAGGGCAACATCGACGGCGCGAAGAAAATCGTCGACCTGTTCCGTCCGCAGATCGAGAAACAGGACAAGGCCTTCGTTGCCAAAGTCGACAAGAACTTCGCCACGGTGGACAAGATCCTGGCGAAGTACAAGACCAAGGACGGCGGTTTCGAGACTTACGACAAGGTGAAGGACAACGACCGCAAGGCGCTGGTCGGCCCGGTCAATACCCTGGCTGAAGACCTGTCGACATTGCGTGGCAAACTCGGGCTGAACTGAGTCCGCGCATAAAAAAATCCCCCGGACGCTTGCTGCGTTCGGGGGATTTTTTGTGGGCCGGTTTTAGAGAATGCGATAGAGCAACCGCTCGACCCGCACCCGGCTCACGCGCTTGAGGAACTTGGCCACGCCCGCCGGGTAGTCCGGCAAGGCTTCCAGATCCTGGAAACGTGCGATCCGCGTGGTGTGAACGAAGATGTTTTCCAGCTCCACGCGGCGCGGTTCCAGCCACTCGCCTTTCGGGTCATCGATCAGCAAGGCGTTTTCCAGATCGAGACGGAACGCCCGCGGATTGAGGTTGTTGCCGGTCAGCAGCGTATAGCGCTGGTCGATCCACATGCCTTTGAGGTGATAGCTGTTGTCGCCTTCACGCCACAGATGCAGGTTCAACTGGCCGCTGTCGATGTTGCGCTGATGACGCTTGGCGAAACGGCGCAGGCTGATCTCGTAGAGATACGGCAGCGCGGCGATCACCTTGAACGGCTCGGTCGGCGGGATGTAGAAGTCGTTGGCGGTCTTGTCGCCGACCACGATGTCGATCTTCACGCCGCGGGCCAGCGCCCGGTTGATCTCGCGGATCACGCCGAGCGGCAGGTTGAAGTACGGCGTGCAGATGGTCAGCTGCTTCTGCGCGCTGGCGATCAGCTCCAGAATCACCCGGTTCAGCGGGTTGTTCTTGCCCACGCCGAGCAACGGACTGACCGACAGACCGGTATGCGCCGTGCTGCCGGCACTGGTGTCATACGCCGCGTATTTGAGGCGGCTGCGCAGATCGCCGATGTCGTTGCGCAGGCTGCGGGTGGTCGGCAGGTTCGGCAGGTCGAGGCGATGCACCGCTTTCGATTCGATCAGGCCGTGCTTGACCAGATGGTGCATCGAGTCCGCCAGTTCGCGGCTTTGCAGCACGTGATAACGGTCGAAACGGTACTTGTCGAACTTGTGCAGGTAGACGTTGTTCAGGCTGGCACCGCTGTAGACCACGCAATCGTCGATCACGAAGCCTTTGAGGTGCAGCACGCCGAACAACTCGCGGGTCTGCACCGGCACGCCGTAGACCGGCACCACGCTCTGGTGGGTGCGGGTCATTTCCTGATACCACACCGAGTTGCCCGGCTGTTTGCCGGCACCGATCAAGCCGCGCTGGGCCCGCAGCCAGTCGACGACCACCGCGATTTCAAGCTCGGGACGCTTGAGTTTGGCGGCGTGCAAGGCATCGAGGATTTCCTGGCCGGCTTCATCGTTTTGCAGATAAAGCGCGACGAGGTAGATGCGCTGGGTCGCCTGGGCGATTTTCTCCAGCAGGCAACGGCGGAAATCGGCGGCGCCGGGCAGGATCGTCACGGCCTCGGCGGTCAGCGGAAAGCTGCGCAGTTTGGGCAGCAGAGAGCGTTTGAAAAGCAACGGCATAGGGCTCGCAATGGGTCGAATCCGAAGAACCGAGAGCTTACACCATCAACTCCTTCGGGTCTTCCCGCCTGATTGATCGTTCCCGCGCTCTGCGTGGGAACGCAGCCCGGGACGCTCCGCGTCCCTTCCAGAGCTGGAACGCAGAGCGTCCCTTGAGGCATTCCCACGCAGAGCGTGGGAACGATCAAGTAGAACGCGAGAGCGATCATAAAATAACTGCTTGACCAAGGAGAACGATCGTTCTACTGTTCGCCACATGAACGAAATCACCAGCAACGACACGACCCGAGACATCATTCTGGATGTCACCGAAAAGTTGATCTACAAAAGTGGCATCGCTGCCACCGGTATGGATCTTCTGGTGAAAACCGCCGGCGTTTCCAGAAAGAGTATCTACCGCTACTTCGCCAACAAGGAGGAGCTGACCGTCGCCGCCCTGCAACGACGAGACGTGCGCTGGATGCACTGGTACAGAAGCGCCGTCGATCAGGCCGAAACCCCGGCCGATCGTCTGCTCAACCTGTTTACCGTGCTCAAGGGCTGGTTCGCCTCGGAAGGTTTCCGGGGCTGTGCCTTCATCAACACCAGCGGTGAGACCGGCGATCCCGAGGATCCGGTTCGCCTGGTCGCCAAAGACCACAAACAGAAACTGCTCGACTACCTGTGCGAGCTGTGTACCGAACATGGTGCCGAGGATCCGCAACTGTTGGCCAAACAGCTGCTGATCCTGATTGACGGTGCCATTACCGTAGCGCTTGTGATGGGTGATCACAGTGCCGCCGATAATGCGCAATGCATGGCGCGAAAGTTATTGGACCTGTAACACCTTAATAAGCCTGACAAGTTGTTTAACTGTTAATAGATCGGGAGACAAACATGTCTACTGCAGCCGAAGTTCGTCCGCCATTGCCACCGTTCAACCGCGAATCGGCCATTGAAAAAGTTCGTCTGGCCGAGGATGGCTGGAACTCCCGCGACCCGGAGCGCGTGTCGCTGGCCTACACCCTGGACACCAAATGGCGCAACCGCGCCGAATTCGCCAACAACCGCGAAGAAGCCAAGGCTTTCCTGACCCGCAAATGGGCCAAGGAACTGGATTACCGCCTGATCAAGGAACTCTGGGCCTACTCCGACACCCGCATCGCCGTGCGCTACGCCTACGAGTGGCACGACGACTCGGGCAACTGGTTCCGTTCCTACGGCAACGAGAACTGGGAATTCGACGACAACGGCCTGATGTTCCAGCGTTACGCCTGCATCAACGACATGCCGATCAAGGAAAGCGAACGCAAATTCCACTGGCCGCTGGGCCGGCGCCCGGATGATCATCCGGGATTGTCCGAGCTGGGTCTGTAATTAAGTAGCCGATCCCTCCTGCACAGTATGCAGGAGGGATTTTCAGGCGAATTCGGCAGTCCGGGCCGATTGCGCTTTGGCCTCAAGTTCCCGCACCAGCGGCAACACCCGCTGACCGAAATACTCCACCTCTTCCTGAAAATGCAGGAACCCCGCCAATACCAGATCAACCCCCACCGCTTTCAACGCGACGATGCGCTCGGCAATCTGCTGCGGCGTACCGATCAGGTTGGTCTTGAAGCCGTCGTTGTACTGCACCAGATCTTCAAAGGTCGATTTGGCCCAGTTACCCTCACCTTCCGGCGACGCCCTGCCCGCCTGTTTCGCCGCATCACCGAACGCATTCACCGCTTCCGGGTCAGCCTGATCAATGATCTGCGCCAGCACCGTTTTGGCTTCTTCCTCGGTATCCCTGGCGATTACAAAAGCATTCACCCCGACTTTCACCGAATGATGATTCGCTGCCGCTTTGGCGCGAATGTCGTCGACCTGCGCCTTGATGCCCTCGACGCTGTTGCCGTTGGTGAAATACCAGTCCGATACCCGCGCGGCCATGTCACGTGCGGCACGGGAGCTGCCGCCCTGAAAGATTTCCGGGCGGCCCAGCGGTTTCGGTTTGAGGCTGTAATTGTCGAAGCGATAGAAATCGCCACGGAAGGTGAAGTTGTCCTGACTCCAGATCCCTCGCAATGAACGGATGAACTCTTCAGAACGACGATAGCGCTCGTCGTGCTCCAGCCAATGCTCGCCAATCGCCTGGAATTCGCCCTTGAACCAGCCGCTGACGATGTTCACCGCAATCCGGCCGTTGGTGAGTTGATCGATGGTCGCCAATTGTTTGGCCGCCAGCGCCGGTTGCCACGGGCCGGGCAAGATGGCGGCGATGACTTTGAGTTGGCTGGTGGCCGCGAGCAGCGCGTGGCTGAAGGCAACCGATTCATGCTGAAACTCGGCGCCGTAACCGGCGGTGAAGCGGATTTGCGTCAGGGCATATTCGAAACCCGCCGCCTCGGCCAATTGCGCCAGTTTGCGGTTGTAGTCGATGCCCCAATCGGTGCGTTGCTCGATCTTGCTGACCACCAGGCCACCGCTGACGTTCGGCACCCAGTAGGCAAATTTCACGGCTTGCTGACTCATTGGCGTGTCCTCGGGACAGTTGATGAAGTTGAGTAAGCCAGAGCAGCAAGCGTGCCAGCGGCGGGAGACCCGGTTTTATTGGTTTCTCCGGAAATCGGCATGCATGGTGAGAGGGTGAATTGTTGGGTGCGTGTTGGGTGGGCAACAGTTGAGCCGTCGCTGGTCGAGTCTTATGGGTCGCCGCAACATTCGGAAATGAGTAACATGACTGCCCTCCCCGCAGCCCAGCTCTGCGCCCTGCCGAAATAAGCCGATTCCATGCCTTTCGAACTCAGCGTTGACCTCACCACCCTGGCCGTTCTGGCCCTTGTCGCTTTCATTGCCGGATTCATCGACGCCATCGCCGGCGGTGGCGGTCTGTTGACCACGCCTGCGTTGCTCACCGCCGGCCTGCCGCCGCACCTGGTGCTGGGCACTAATAAACTGAGTTCGACCTTCGGTTCGGCCACCGCCAGTTTCACCTTCTACCGACGCAAGCTGTTTCACCCACGGCAGTGGATGCACGCCATCGTCGGCACGCTGGTCGGTGCGCTGACCGGCGCCGTCGTCGCCCATTACCTGCCCGCCGAGTGGCTGAACAAGATGCTGCCGGTGATCGTCTTCGCCTGTGGCCTGTACCTGTTGTTTGGCGGCACGCCGAAAGCGCCGCTGGACAGCGACGCACCGATCAAGAAGAAGTGGCAATCGACCCAGGGCTTCAGCCTCGGTTTCTACGACGGCGTAGCCGGCCCCGGCACTGGCGCGTTCTGGACGGTCAGCAGCCTGCTGCTGTACCCGATCGATCTGGTCAAGGCCAGCGGCGTGGCGCGCAGCATGAACTTCGTCAGCAACATTGCGGCGCTGTCGGTGTTCGTGTTTTCCGGGCAGGTGGACTGGATCATCGGCCTGAGCATGGGCCTGTCGGTGATGGTCGGCGCATTCTTCGGGGCGCGCACCGCGATCAGCGGCGGCGCCAAGTTCATTCGTCCGGTGTTCATCACCGTGGTGCTGGGGTTGACCGTGCGTCTAGCCTGGCAGCACTGGTTCAGCGTGGCCTAAGCGCCGCGCCACGTAGACGTCGATCAGGTAACGGGCAATCGATTTGGACGCCGGCAACGGCGGCAGATCGTGCACGTTGAACCACTGGGCGTCTTCGATCTCGTCTTCCTGGCAGACAATCTCGCCACCGGCGTATTCGGCATGGAAGCCGAGCATCATCGAGTGCGGGAACGGCCAGCACTGGCTGCCCATGTACTGAATGTTCTTCACCTCGATCTGCACTTCCTCGCGCACTTCGCGGATCAGGCAATCCTCGGCCGACTCACCCGGTTCAGCAAACCCGGCCAGCGTGCTGTAGACCCCGGTGACGAAACGCGGTGAGCGCGCCAGCAGCACTTCATCGCCACGGGTCACCAGCACGATCATGCTCGGCGAAATCCGCGGATAACTGCGCAGGTCGCACGGCTGGCAATACATCGCCCGCTCCCGTGGCACCTGGGTCATGGCCTGACCGCAATTGCCGCAGAAACGGTGTTCGCGCGCCCACGTCCCGATTTGCGCGGCATAACCCAGCACTTTGTAGATCGTGTGATCGCCATCGAGCATGAACGCCCGCAGGCCTTTCCAGTTGCAACCCGGCACCTCGCTGGTGCTGCGCAGTTCCAGCAGATACACCGGCTCGCCATCGAGATGACCGATACCGTGCTCGGCAAGGATCGACAAGTCCTGGCGCTTGAGCCATTCCCGCGGGAACAGCGCGCCGTTGTCATCGAACAGGAAACCCTCGGGGCTGCGCGCCACGGCCCAGCCGCCGGGTTGATCGGTGTCCAGTACTGCAGTGGTCCAGCGAGATGTCATGGTTTCTCAATCCAGAAATTCGGGTTTCTGTTTGCTCATATGGGCGGCCATGGCCACGCGCAAATCGTTGGATTGCAGCATGGCGGCGTTCCAGGTGGCAACGTACTCGAGACCGTCGTCGATGCGATGGTCGCGCATGTAGCTGATCATTTCCTTGGTGCCGGTGACCGCGATCGGCGACTTGCCGGCGATGTCCCGGGCAATGTCCATCACGCCTTCGATAAGGCTGTCCTTGTCGCTGTAGACGCGATTGACCAGACCGATGCTGCGCGCTTCTTCGGCGCCAAAGGTGCGACCGGTGTAAGCCAGCTCACGCAGCATGCCGTCACCGATGATCCGTGGCAACCGTTGCAAAGTGCCTACATCAGCCGCCATGCCGATATCGATTTCTTTAATAGAGAATTGCGCGTCTTCGGCGGCGTAGCGCATGTCGCAGGCGGCGATCAGATCGATGGCGCCGCCCAGGCAATACCCCTGGATCGCCGCGAGTACCGGTTTGCGGCAATTGTCGACCGCATTGAAGGATGCTTGCAGGGTCAGGATCTTCTTGCGCAGCAGGCGCGCATTGCGGCCAACGTCCTTGCCCAGCTCATTGGCCACGCCGGCCAGCATCATCAGGTCGATGCCCGAGGAAAAGTGTTTGCCGGCGCCGCTGAGCACCACCACCCGCACTTCGTCGGTGTCGTCGATCCACTGGAACACCTCGACGATTTCGCTCCAGAACGCGGCGTTCATCGAGTTGATCTTTTCCGGACGATTGATCTGCACATGGGCGATGTTGTCGGCCAGTTCGACGCTGAAGGCGGTGTATTGAGTCATGGCAGAAGTCCTTTACCGGGCTGAAAATGAGGCCCGAACTATAACAAGGCATCAGCACGGCGGTTCGGCCAAATGCGGGACTCTAGCCGTTCTTCACCGCGACGAAGGCGGCGGTCTCGTAAGGCACCGTCACCACTTCCCTGCCCCGCAACTGCGGCTCGCCGGCAATCAGTTGAGCAATCTGCTCGTCGATCTTCGCACGTTGTTGGTCACTCAACGCCGCAATGAAACTGGTGGAGCGCACCCGGTTGAAAATCACATCCTCCGGCGAGCCGGTATGGCCATGCTGAAAGTGCTGCGCCTGCAACGGCCCGAACGCCGGATGGGGAAAGGCCTTGCGCCATTCGCCGGTGTAGAAGCGCGGTGTGTCACCTTCCAGCGCATTGACGATGGCGTCCAGCTTGGGCACCCAGTCGATCCGGGTGTCGCGCAGGTTCCAGATCAGGCCCAGCTTGCCTCCCGGTTTGAGTACCCGGGCGATTTCATCCAGCGCTTCTGTGCTGGCAAACCAGTGAAAGGCCTGGGCGCAGACCACGGCATCCACCGAGGCGTCGGGCAGCGGCAAACCCGTTGCCGTACCGCTGACGGCCAGCACCTGCGGCCAGGCCAGCGACAGTTTTTCCAGCATCTGCGCCACCGGTTCCACGGCGATCACCTGGGCGCCGGTCGCCACCAGCCGTCCGGTGAACTTGCCGGTGCCGGCGCCGAGGTCGATAACGGTCTTGTGGCCATCGAGGCCAAGCGTGCCCGTCAGCCATTCACTGACGGCCGGCGGATAGTCGGGCCGGCCTTTGACGTAGGTGTCGGCAGCGGTTTTGTAGCCGCTGGCGGCCGCGTGGTGAACCTGATCTTTCATGGCCAAACTCCCATGGTAGAACTGCAGATCGACAACGAATGCTGACGAGCATAGCGCCGGAAAAAGGGCTTTCCTTTAACAAAGCCTGACAAAGCAATGAATAAATTTTCACCCTGCGGTGTTCAAAGTGAAACATGACCCCCTGTGGAGCCTTGCCCATGACTATCCGTTCCGTTATGTTCGCCGCCCCGTTGCTGGTGGCCGCGATGTTGTCCAGCCCTTTGGCCCTGGCCCACGGCGATGAAGACGAGCCGGTGCAGAAACCCAACTGCCCCAAAGGCCAGGTGTTCGACACCAAGACCCAGAAGTGCGTGATGCAGACCAGCCATCTGGTGCCCGACGCCGACCGGACCGACTACGCCTACCGTCTGGCCAAGGCCGGCCGTTATGAAGAAGCCCTGGCCCTGCTCGACACGCTGGAACAACCGAACACCGCCAAGGCCCTCAACTATCGCGGTTACGCCACGCGCAAACTGGGGCGCACCGACGAAGGCATCGGTTACTACCTGCAATCGGTCAAACTTGATCCGCAGTACGCGCAAGTCCGCGAATACCTGGGCGAAGCCTATGTGATCAAGGGCCGCGTCGATCTGGCGCAGGAGCAGTTGCAGCACATCCAGAAGATCTGCGGCACGACCTGCGAGGAATACCGGGACCTGGCCGAAGCCATCAACGATTCATCGAAAACCTGACACGACACGCGGAGGCGAACATTTTCAGCGATCAGGCCTTCAGAGCCGAACTCGGGCAACACCTGGCGCGCCTGTGGCGCTACGGCTTGCTGCTGTCGCGCAATCGGCACGTGGCCGAGGATCTGGTACAAGCCACCTGCGTGCGGGCGCTCGAGCGTTCGGGCCAGTACCTGGCCGGCACGCGCATGGATCGCTGGCTGCTGAGCATCCTGCATTCGATCTGGCTCAATGAAGTGCGCGCCCGCCGGGTGCGCCAGGGCCAGGGCGTGACGGACGCCGACAGCCAGCTGACGTTCGATGGCGAATACGCCGCGCAAACCCACGTCATGGCGGCACAGGTGATCCGCCGGGTCGATGCGCTGCCGGAAACCCAGCGCGAAACGGTTTATCTGGCCTACGTCGAGGGCCTGTCCTACCGCGAAGTCGCCGAGATCCTGCAAGTGCCGATCGGCACGGTCATGAGCCGGCTGGCCACCGCGCGCCTGAAACTGGCCGAATACCCGCCGCTGCAAGCGGTACCGAACAGCCCCGCAGGAGACCGGCAATGAATGCGCCTTCCGACGAGCAACTGGTGGCGTATCTGGACGATGAACTTGACCGCGAACAGCGCAGCCAACTCGACAGCCTCATCGCCGACGATCCGCTGCTGAGTTTGCGCGTGCAATGGCTGAGTCGCAGCAACCTGCCATTCAAGGCTGCCTACGACGAACTGGCCCAACAGGCGCCGCTCGGCCGTTTGCAGGCCCGGCTCGATGCCGCGCCGTCACCGCAGGAGCCCGGTTTGAGCCGGCGCTGGTTCATAGGCGCCGCAGCAGCGGGCGTGGCGCTCGCAGGTGTCGCGGCGGACCGCTTGTTCCTGGCCTGGCAAACGCAGCAATCGCACAACTGGCGCGAGCTGGTGGGCGATTACATGGCGCTGTATGTGCCGCAGACCCTCGAACATCTGCCCACCGACGAAGCCTCGCAACTGGCGCAGCTGCGAACCGTCGATGCGCGGCTGGGCGTGAGCCTGTCGCCGGCGAAACTGAAACTGCCGGGCGCACAGTTCAAACGCGCGCAATTGCTCGAGTATGACGGCGTGCCCATCGCCCAGATGACCTGGCTCGACGCCACCCACGGCCCGCTGGCGCTATGCGTCACGCGCACCAACAGCGGCAGCCAGCCGCTGGCCCATGAACGCCGGCACGGGATGAACGTGGTTTACTGGACCGAACGCGAACACGCCTGGATGCTGATCGGCCACCACCCGGCTTACGAGCTGGAGGAGATGGCGAAAATGTTTAAGACCCAGCTGAACGTTTAAAGAATTTTGTCACTATGCTGCTCGGGTGATTTTCCACGAAGGATGGATTTATGCCGATTTCTCCACGCACAGCCCTGCTGGTCATCGACGTGCAGAACGACTTCATTCCCGGCGGCCAGTTGGCCGTGCCCGAAGGTGACCTTATCGTTCCGCTGATCAACCGGCTCGCCGGGCAGTTCAAGCAAGTGGTCATTGCCCAGGACTGGCACCCGGCCGGGCATGCTTCGTTTGCTTCCAGCCATCCAGGCCGCCAGCCTTACGACGTGATTCAACTGCCGTACGGTGAGCAGACGCTGTGGCCGGATCATTGCATTCAGGGTTCACGCGGTGCCGAGTTTCACTCGGGACTCGATCTGCCCCACGCGCAGTTGGTCATCCGCAAGGGCTGCAACCCGGACATCGACAGCTATTCGGCGTTTCTGGAAGCGGATCGCGTCACGACCACGGGTCTGGCCGGTTATCTGAAGGAACGCGGGGTCGACACGGTGTACATGGTTGGCCTGGCGCTGGATTTCTGCGTGATGTTCTCCGCGCTGGATGCACGGGCGGCGGGGTTCAATGCGTTTGTGGTGCTGGATGCTTGCCGGGCGATTGATTTGAACGGCTCGCTGGCGTCGGCGATCGAGCGGATGCAGGTAGCTGGGGTTGGGTTGATCCAGTCCACTGAACTGCTTTGACCGACTTGCTGATCGTTCCCACGCTCCGCGTGGGAATGCATACGGTGACGCTCTGCGTCACAAAGGACGCGGAGCGTCCTGGGCGGCATTCCCACGCAGAGCGTGGGAACGATCAGCGCTCTGGGTGGGACCTCAGCGATCATCAGGTCGGGGTTGGCAGCCAAAGCCTGAAACGCGCCCCGCCCAATGGCGAACCCTCCACCGTCAACGTCCCGCCCTGCGCTTCCAGCGCCCGCCGGCTGATCGCCAGCCCCAGGCCAAACCCGCCGGTCGCCCGATCGCGACTGCGATCCAGTCGATAGAACGGCTCGAAAATCCGCTCCCGCTCGTCTTCCGGAATGCCGATGCCGTCATCATCGACCCAGATCTCGCAGCCCTTCGGGCAGACCTGCACGCCAATCTGAATGCGTTTTTCGCAGTAGCGCATGGCGTTGCGCAGCAGGTTCTGAATCGCCCGGGCCGTCAGGCGCGGGTCGAGGGAGAAGCGTTCCAGCTGATTGTGCAGCAGCACATCGATGACGATTTCCGGGGATTCCAGTTCTTCATCGACGCTGCCCAGAATGCTGTCGATGAACTCGTCCAGCGACACTTCGACCTGCTCCGGCAACTTCGCCGGATTCTGCAGGCGACTGTAGGACAGCAACTCCAGCACCAATTCATCCAGTTCGCGAATGTGCGCGACCAGCCCCTGCAGGCGTTCGCGGCTGGCTTGCGGCAAGTCATCGGACAGCGCCAGCGCCAGGCCGAAGTCCAGGCGGGTCAGCGGCGTGCGCAATTCGTGGGACACGGCGTTGAGCAGGTCCCGCTGCTGGTTGAGCAGGTTTTCGATATCGCCGGCCATGGTGTCGAACACATTGGCCAGACTGCCGATGTTGGAGCTTGCGCCAATCTGCGTGCGCTCGCTCAAATGGCCCTTGCCGAAACGTTCGGCCGTGCCCTTGAGGCGTTCCAGATCGCGCCAGTGCGGGCGAAACCAGAGCAACAGGCACGCCAGCAGACTGGCGCCGATCAGCACGTTGATGCTCCAGTACAGCAGGTTCACGTCCATCGGATCCGGCGGCACCACCATCTGCACCGCCATTTCGTCGTTGAGCGGCGTGACCGCCAGCGTGCGCCAGCCCCAGTCGCCCACCCGCACCATGTTCTCACCACGCCGCAGCCGCTCTTGCTCGATGGCGGTAAAGCCAGGGTCATCAATACGGGCGAGCACGATGTGCAGCGGTTGAAAATCCTTGTCCATCGATGCTGCCAGCGCTGGCCACTGATCCTGCGGCACCGCGCGAAACTGCTTGGTGATCAGCGATTGCAGGCCTCGGGAATAGTCGAGGTTGTAGGTGACGAATCGCTGCTTGAACGCCATCACCACCAGATCCGGCACCAGATAGATCGCCGCGCTGTAGGAGACGATCGTCACCAGATAGAGGCGAAACAGGATTCTGAACATCGAATCAGCATTCCCACTCGGAACGGCTGAACAGATAACCCTTGCCCCACACGGTCTTGATCTTGCGCGCCTCGCCGGCGTGGTCGTCGAACTTGCGCCGCAGCTTGGAGATCGCCACATCCACCGAGCGATCGGTGCCGTTGAATTCGATGCCGCGCAGACGTTGCAGGATCTGGTCGCGGCTCAGCACTTCGCCGGCATGACGGGCCAGCACCACCAGCAGGTTGTATTCGCCGCTGGACAGCTCGACCGGTTGCTCGCGCCAGGTCACCGTGCGTTCCGACAGGTCGATGCACAGATTGCCCATCAGGATCCGGTCGTTGGCGGTCATCGGCTCGCCGAGGCTGCTGCGCCGCAGTAAAGTCCGGACCCGCGCCAGCAGGACGCGCGGCTCACAGGGTTTGGTGACGTAATCGTCGGCGCCCATTTCCAGGCCCAACACCTGATCGTGGCTGTCGTCGCGGGCGGTGAGCATCAGGATCGGCAGCGTGGCCGAATCGGCACGCAACAGGCGACAGACCTGCAAACCGTCGAGGCCCGGCAGCATCAGGTCGAGAATCACCAGATCCGGCGGATTGAGCCGCGCCCGTTCGCGCACATGGTCGCCACGGCAGATCACGCTGACGGAGTAACCGTTGCGTTCGAGGTAACTGGAGATCAGTTCGGCGAGGGCGGTGTCGTCTTCGACCAGAAGAATGTTGGGCATTGAGGTGATCCAGAAATACAGTGGCGACCCATCGTCCGCTATCGCGAGCAGGCTCGCTCCCACATTTGGAATGCAATCCCTTGTGGGAGCGAGCCTGCTCGCGGTGCTTTATCTGTCGCAATAAATATCAAGGCGTAAAGGATATACGCCCTCACTCGTCCCGGAGCAAAACCCTTACACAATTTCACACAGCGCCTACAAAGCTTCACCGCTACCCTCGGCGACTGTCCGTAGGATGCGCAGATCAATATTGGGGGTTGTACATGTCGAAGAATCTGCTGGCCGGGCTCGGCCTGATCGCATTGGCGCTGACGCTGAGTGCCTGTGATAAATCCTCGAACGCCGAGGAACAGGCGCCGCCGGCCACCGTGCGGATCGAAACCCTTGAGGCGCGCCCCCTGTCGATCAGCAGCGAACTCAGCGGGCGGATTGCCGCGCCGCGCATTGCCGAAGTCCGCGCCCGGGTCGCCGGCGTCGTGCTGCAACGCACCTACCGCGAAGGCAGCGACGTGAAAAAGGGCGATGTTTTGTTCCGCATCGATCCGGCACCGTTCAAGGCTGACCTCGATAGCGCCGAAGCCGCCCTGCGCAAGGCCGAGGCCAACGCGTTCCAGGCAAAACTGCAGGAACAGCGCTACGCCCAGTTGATCGACGACAAGGCCATCAGCGCACAGGATTACGACAACGCCCGCGCCAATGCCCGGCAGACTGCCGCCGACGTGGCCGCCAACAAGGCTGCCGTCGAGCGCGCGAAGTTGAACCTTGGTTACGCCACCGTCACCGCGCCGATTTCCGGCCGCGTTGGTCGCGCGCTGGTGACCGAAGGCGCACTGGTGGGCCAGAACGAAACCACGCCCATGGCGCTGATCCAGCAACTGAACCCGATCCACGCCGACCTCACCCAGTCGACCCGCGAACTCAACGAACTGCGCCGGGCATTCCGGTCCGGCCAGTTGCAGCAGGTCGGCCAGGATCAGGTCAAGGCCACGCTGATCCAGGACGACGGCAGCCTTTATCCGCTGCCAGGCAAATTGCTGTTCAGTGACATCACCGTCGATCCGGGCACCGGCCAGATCATCCTGCGCAGCGAGTTTCCCAACCCGGATCTCGATCTGCTGCCCGGCAGCTATGTTCGCGTGCGCCTGGAACAAGGCGTGAT
Organism: Pseudomonas sp. 9.2(2024); assembly: GCF_039695385.1. NCBI lineage: Bacteria > Pseudomonadati > Pseudomonadota > Gammaproteobacteria > Pseudomonadales > Pseudomonadaceae > Pseudomonas > Pseudomonas sp. 9.2(2024). The sequence continues at coordinate 3,500,941 of NZ_CP155585.1, forward strand.
CCAGCACGGCCTTACCGTGCCGCAACGCGCGGTGCAGCGCGACAGCGCCGGTGTGGCCCAAGTGCTGACCATCGACGATCAGATGCGCGTCGCCCAGCAGCCGGTTCAGCTTGGTGCCGTGCAGAACGACCGCTGGATCGTCACCGGCGGCCTGAAGGCCGGCGACCGCATTGTCATCGAAGGCCTGCAACACGCCCGTCCGGGCGAAGTGGTGCAGGTCGACGACACCCCTCTTCCACTTGCCCAGACCTCTGGTCAGTAAGCAGGACGCTCTTCTATGCCGCAGTTCTTTATCGACCGCCCGGTGTTCGCCTGGGTCGTCGCGCTGTTCATCCTGTTGGCCGGTGCACTGGCCATCCCGCAATTGCCGGTCGCGCAATACCCCGACGTCGCGCCGCCGCAGATCGAAATCTATGCCGTGTACCCGGGCGCCTCGGCGCAGACCGTCGACGAAAGCGTGGTCAGCCTGATCGAGGAAGAGCTCAACGGCGCCGATCACCTGCTGTATTTCGAATCGCAGAGCAGCCTCGGCAGCGCCACCATCAAGGCCACTTTCCAGCCGGGCACCAATCCGGAACTGGCACAGGTTGACGTGCAAAACCGCCTTAAAGTGGTCGAGTCGCGCCTGCCGCAAGCGGTCAACCAGCAAGGTTTGCAGGTGGAGAAAGTCTCCGCCGGTTTCCTGTTGCTGATCACCCTCACCTCCAGCGACGGCAAGCTCGACGACGTAGCGCTCAGCGATTATCTGGCGCGCAACGTGATGAACGAGATCAAGCGCATCGACGGCGTCGGCAAGGCCCAGCTGTATGGCGCCGAACGGGCGATGCGGATCTGGGTCGACCCGCAGAAGCTGATCGGTTTCAACCTGACGCCGGCCGACGTCAACGCCGCCATCGTCGCGCAGAACGCCCAGGTCTCGGCGGGCAGCATCGGCGATCTGCCAAACCCGAGCACTCAGGAAATCACCGCGACGATTCTGGTCAAGGGACAACTGTCGACCCCGGAAGAGTTCGCCGACATCGTGCTCAAGGCCAACCCGGACGGCTCCACCGTGCGCATCAAGGATGTGGCGCGGGTCGAGATCGGCAGCCAGGAATACCAGTTCGGCACCCGTCTGAACGGCAAGCCATCCACCGCCGTCGGCGTGCAACTGGCGCCGGGCGCCAACGCGCTCAGCACCGCCACTTTGATCCGGGCGAAGATGGATGAACTGTCGCGCTATTTCCCGGCGGGCGTGGAATACAAGATTCCCTACGACACGTCGCCATTCGTGAAGGTCTCGATCACCAAAGTGATCTATACCCTCGGCGAAGCGATGCTGCTGGTGTTCGCGGTGATGTTCCTGTTCCTGCAGAACATCCGCTACACACTGATTCCGACGCTGGTGGTGCCGGTGGCGTTGATGGGTACTTTTGCGACGATGCTGGCGCTGGGTTTCTCGATCAACGTGCTGACCATGTTCGGCATGGTGCTGGCCATCGGCATTCTGGTGGACGACGCCATCGTGGTGGTGGAGAACGTCGAACGGATTATGGCCACCGAAGGCCTGTCGCCGAAAGAAGCGACGCGTAAGGCGATGACCCAGATCACCGGCGCGATCATCGGCATTACGCTGGTGCTTGTCGCGGTGTTCATTCCGATGGCGTTCATGCAGGGTTCGGTGGGCGTCATCTATCGCCAGTTCTCACTGTCGATGGCCACTTCGATTCTGTTCTCGGCCTTCCTCGCCCTGACCTTGACCCCGGCACTGTGTGCAACCTTGCTCAAGCCGATTGCCAAGGGTGAACACCACGAGAAAACCGGGTTCTTCGGCTGGTTCAACCGTCGCTTCGAGCAACTGACCGATCGCTATCAAGGCTGGGTCGGTTACGCGCTGAAACGCACCGGTCGTTATCTGCTGATCTACGTTGTGTTGCTGGTGGGTCTGGGCCTGTGCTTCGCGCGCCTGCCCTCCTCGTTCCTGCCGGTTGAAGATCAGGGTTACACCATCACCGACATCCAACTGCCGCCCGGTGCGAGCAAGAACCGTACGGTGCAGGTGGTCGAGCAGATCGAAGCGCACAACGCCGGCGAACCGGGCGTGGGCGACAGCACTGTGATTCTCGGTTTCAGCTTCTCCGGCAGCGGGCAGAACGCCGCATTGGCGTTTACCACGCTCAAGGACTGGTCGCAGCGCGGCAGCGACGACTCGGCGAGCTCGATTGCCGACCGCGCCAACATCGCCCTCAGCCAGATCAAGGACGCCGTGGCGTTCGCCGTGCTGCCGCCGCCGGTTGACGGTCTCGGTACGTCCAGCGGCTTCGAGTTCCGCCTGCAGGATCGTGGAGGCCTCGGCCATGCGACCTTGATGGAGGCGCGCACCCAGTTGCTGGAAGCCGCCGAGAAAAGCTCGATCCTGATGAACGTGCGTGAAAGCGCGCTGGCCGAAGCACCGCAAGTGCAGCTGGAAGTGGATCGCAAGCAGGCCAATGCCCTGGGGGTTTCGTTCGCCGATGTTGGCGCCGTGCTGTCCACCGCCATTGGCTCTTCGTACGTTAACGACTTCCCCAATCAGGGGCGGATGCAACGCGTTGTCGTGCAGGCTGAAGGTGACCGTCGCAGTCAGGTCGATGACCTGCTGAAAATGCATGTGCGCAACGACGCCGGAAAAATGGTGCCCCTGTCGGCGTTCGTCAAAGCCACATGGACCCAGGGCCCGGCGCAGCTGACCCGCTACAACGGCTACCCGGCGATCTCAATTTCCGGCGAGCCTAAACCCGGCCACAGTACCGGCGAAGCCATGGCGGAAATCGAACGGCTGGTGGCTCAGGGGCCGAAAGGCCTGGGTCAGGAATGGACTGGTCTGTCGTTGCAGGAACGTTTGTCCGGCAGTCAGGCGCCGATTCTGCTCGGGCTGTCGCTGCTGATCGTGTTCCTGTGCCTGGCGGCGTTGTATGAGAGTTGGTCGATCCCGACCTCCGTGCTGCTCGTTGTGCCGCTGGGCGTACTCGGCGCGGTGCTGGCGGTGACTTTGCGCGGAATGCCCAACGACGTGTTCTTCAAGGTCGGCCTGATCACCATCATCGGCCTGTCGGCGAAAAACGCGATCCTGATCATCGAGTTTGCCAAGAGTCTGTATAACGAAGGGCATGACCTGATTGACGCTACGCTGCAAGCGGCGCGTCTGCGGTTGCGGCCGATCGTCATGACTTCGCTGGCGTTCATTCTGGGCGTGGTGCCGCTGGCGATTGCCACGGGTGCGAGTTCGGCGAGTCAGCAGGCGATTGGTACCGGGGTGATTGGCGGGATGATTACCGCGACGTTGGCGGTGATTTTTGTGCCGGTTTTTTTTGTGGTGGTGGTGAAAGCCGTAGCCCGGTGGGCTGGCAAAAAATGAAGTTTCGCTATAAGCCGATAGGTTTTTACACCTGTCAAAGTTGACAGGTTCGCCAATTGCTCCAAAAACTTAGGCTAGCTCCTGTCACGTTTGACTTAGCGGTTTGACTTGAATCAGGAGCTTCTCATGACGAATGTAAAGGGCAATGCAGATGGCAAATTCACAGCCACCACGAGCGATCCCGAACTCCGGAATTTTAACGCAGAAGAAAAGTTCTACTCATTGGGTATCGGCCGCTCCCTTCAGGGGTGGGCCTCGTTGGTGCAATGGCCGAATGAACGCAGAAACATTGCCCTGAATTTCATAAACAAGGGCGATATGGAAAACCAGACCTTCGATTTCGCCGATCCTGATCGCCAAGCGTCAGGCAGCTGGTGGAAAAGTACATCAAGCTCTGTCGAGGCGCCTTTCTTTGCGCAAAGCGGCACAGTCACTGTCACCGTGGACGCCGCTAAAGATGAAGCCATGGCAACGTTCGACTTCGTTGCGGTGTCGCAGGATGGAAAGGAGAAAGTGACTGTCAACGGAGAACTGCATCTGGTGCCGAACGACCAAGGGAGAGCAAAACCATGAGTGCTGCTCAACCAGTGTCCGAAGGTAGCTTGACCGCTGACGTCGATGGCCTGGAGCCGCCAGTGAAGGATAGCTACACGGCAGAAACGGTTCTCCTCACGACTCAATACGATCAACTTTTCAAACAAGAGGCCTGGTCAGCCAGGGGAGAATGGTGGATTGATGGCCCGAGTCGTCCTCAACGGAGTCTGAGTATTGTTCTGAATGTGGTGCAAACCGCCAGTTTGAATACCCCCTACGACTTGAATACGGATGTCAGTCTGGTCAGAGCGGTTTTCGTGGAAAGACTCGCGCTTGGTATCGATCCTTTTTACAAAGCGATTCAAGGGACAGTCACCTTTCTCAGCTTCCCTGTTGCCGGCTCGGAGAAGGGGCAAATTGAAGCCGAGTTCGACTTCCTCGGCCAGAACGGTGACGCTGTTCCAAAAACCGTGACAGTCTCCAAAGGCAAGCTTCAGATCCATAACTGATCCAGCTTCCCGCCCATCCTTCTGAAACATAAAAACCTTGGGCTTCTTGTCGATGCTGACAGAGTCACAAGGTTTCTTTTTGCAGTCCTCCGCGCCAGCCAGAACCCACACCCATGCTATGGTTTGCTCGACGCCGTCAACAAAGAGCCGCCCATGCGCTTCCTCGCCCGCACCCACCCTCGCCTCTCTGCCGCGTTCCTGGTCGGCCTTGCCGTCGGCCTTCTGGTACCCGCCGATTCCGTCATCAGTAAAATACTCATTGGCTGGAATGCCGGGGTCTGGACCTACCTGGCGCTGATGCTCTGGCTCACCGCCAGGGCCAAGGCGCCGGACGTCAAGCAGATCGCCGTCGTCGAAGATGAAAACGCCGGGCTGGTGCTGTTCGTGGTGTGTATTGCGGCGCTGGCCAGCCTGGCGGCCATCACCCTGGAACTTGTCGGCAGCAAGGATCTGGATACCCACCACAAATTGATGCACTACGGTTTTACCGCACTGACGGTCATTGGCTCATGGCTGCTGATCGGGGTGATTTTCTGCGTCCACTACGCCCGGCTGTTTTACACCTGGGACGGCAAAGAGCCGGCGCTGCGCTTTGCCGAAGGCCTGACGACGCCCAATTACTGGGACTTTCTGTACTTCTCGTTCACCATCGGCGTCGCGGTGCAGACGGCGGATGTCGGCGTGGCCACGCGGGAGATCCGCAAGATCGTGCTGGCGCAGTCGCTGATCGGTTTCGTATTCAACACAGCGATTCTGGGTTTCTCGATCAACATCGCCGCCGGATTGTTTGGCTGAGGGCTGGCGTCAGTGGCTATTCGCTCACAGATTTCAAGGGCTGTAACCTGTCAAGTCTGACAGTGTACAGATCGCCTGAATCGCGCTTTTATGATGCATCCAGAGTTAGGGCCCAATGGCCTTTGGATACTTCCCCAAAGTGAACGGAGATCCAATTCATGAACGCTGTGATCAGACGCACCAGTTTTGCCCCCGGTAATTTTGTGACCGCAAAAGCTTTCGCCAACGGTGGAGCCCCTGTCGCGGACTTCACTGCCTCTTCCCGACTGATTGAAACCAAAAAGGTCGGCCCTGACAAAATCGACGCGGTAGAGATAACCGCCATTGATCGGCCACCTTCGGGCACGAAAGCCAAAACAAACCCGGCACGTGAACTTACCCTGATCGTCCCCGATGGTTTCCCGATCGGGAAACATGTCTTGACCAGCCGCTCTGACGTAGCCGTCAGCTATAAAGACGGCACTGCGATCAGTGAAGGCATTTCAGGTGACATCGAGATCAAGCCTGCGAGCGATCAAAAGAATGTCGCGGCCGATTTCAATGTGACGCTGGAGAACGCCGATGGCACTACCTTCCAGTTGAAGGGAGGTTTTCAAGTCTTGAAGTGATGCAGCCGCAGGCACAAAAAAGGGAAGCCATCGCTTCCCTTTTTAGTTTCCGTTCCCTCAAAACCTGTAATGCGCCCCCATGTTCACACCGAAGTCTTTGGTGACGTTGTCGCCCTTGCTGGTGTCCAGCTCCGCGTGCAGCTGCCAGCGGTCATTCAGGGTCCAGGATGCGCCGGCGGCCACTTCGAAGCGCGTGCCGGAAAGATCATTGTTGAACTTGTTGTCGTTGACCCGCACTTCGTTGGTTTTGACGAACTCATGTACGGCAGCCACCCGCACGTGGGGTTGCAGGACACTGCCATCCGCCAGTTTCATGCCTCGCCCTAAGTTCAGGCCCGCCTTGCCCAGCATGGAACGGGTTGTATCAGCGTCGACACTCAGACCATTGTCCAGACGAAAATCCTTGCCTTGCACCGAGGCTCCCTGCCATTGGGTGAACGGTTCGATGTAATAGCCATCCGCGAACTCAATATGCTTGCCGAACTCCACCGACGCGCTTGCACCCAGACTGTTGTAACTGCCTTTGGTTTTGGTGTTGTCACTCAGCATCACGTCGGCCTTGTTGCGAAAGTGATTGAGCTTGGCCACCGTGTCCAGGTAGTAACCGCTGTCGCCCAGCCAGGTGCCGTAAAGACCGAGTGAGGTGCTGCCGATTTCCCCGGAGCTGCCGCGGCTCAAATCCAGATCGGATTTGCTGTAACCGGCAAACACACCGAGCAGTACACGCTCGCCGGCGATTTGCACCGGCGTATCGACGCCCATCGAGAAACCATACTGTCGTTGTTTGTAACCATTTCCGTAAGCATTGTTACTGATGCTGTACTGGCTGCCGAAAGAGCGCACCCATCCGCCCGTTTGCCCGCCATTGACCCGCAAATCACCCATGCGGTTGTTCAGCAGAACCGTTTCGCCATAGGTCACTGTCGGGGCTGTACCGGCAATGGCCAATGCGGCGCGTGTCGGTGTGCTGACAACAGTCTTGTCCGGTTGCAGGAACCAGTCATCTCCCTTCTTCACCAGAAGATAAGTGAATGCGCCTACGTCGACACGGTTGTTCACCAGGCCGTACTGCGCGCCTGACGCCACGCTCTGCACCACTTTGATGGACGAGTCATTGACCGGATCAAGACCGGAACTGGTGACCAGCAACTGATGGTAGCCGGAAGCACTGCGCGTGACATTCAGCAGATCGCTGAGACCCTGATTGAAGTCGGTGCCCATCCGGAACGTGCCGTTGCCCGACAGGTTGGCGACGTTCAATTGAAAGTATTGCTGAGGAGTGCCGAAACCTACCGTGCCGCCATTGCCCAGCGACAGATTGTTCACCGATTGACTGCCGGTCATCTGCCATAGCGCCTGATTGTTGATCGCAAAATTGGCGACATTGTTCACCTGGCCGGTGAGCGTGGCAGCATTGTCCAGCGTCAGACTCGAAGCACTATTGGCAGAAGCATTGACGTCACCGTTCATGACGCTCTGATTGTTGATCGTCACCGTGGCGACGTTGCCGAGATTGCCGGTCAGGGTCGAGCCGTTGTCGAGCGCCACACTCGAAGCACCGAGCACATTGCCGGTCATGCGCGCCTGATTGTTCAACACCGCGGTCGTGACGTTTTGCAGATCACCGGTCAGCGACGCATTGTTCTGCAACGTGACATTCGCGGAACTGCCCGAAACCACCGTGACGTTACCGGTCAGGTCACTGTTCTCGACGAGGAATCCAGCCGAAGCACCTTGTCGGACTTCAAGCAACGTGTTGTTGCCGGCCACCAGCGTCGAACGGTTACGCACTTCGATGTCTGCCACTGTCGGGAAATTCGGCGCGTTGATGCCGACCACCAGTGCCGAGCCGGTCTGGCCTTCGACACGAGTGCCGTCCAGAATTATTTTGGTCGGGATAACGGCGTTCACCTGAGTGTCAGTGCCAACCGTCACGCCATTAAGACCGCCGCTAATCGTACTGCCGGTGGCCGACAGTGAACCTTCCAGCATCCTGATCCCGAAGCTGTTCGCACCAGTGCCTTCGGCGGTGGAGTTTTGCAGACTGATGACGCTGAATCGGTTGCCCGCAATGCCCCCCGTCAAGCCCTGAACACCTGAGCCATTACGCAGCGTCACGCTTGAACCGCCTACGCTGTTGTTATTGCGTACTGCCGAAATGCCGATGCCAGTGGCATTGTTAACCGTTGAGTTGTCCAGAGTTGCGCTGGCGTTGACCAGTGAAATCCCCGAGACCGCTGCGGCGTTGACATTCGAGCCCGTCAGATTGATCAGGCCACCGGGATTGCTGTTCATTTCCAGTGTCGTGGCATTGGTGGCATTCAGGATGGCGTTGTCTTGAAGTTGCCAGATTTGCACCGGCGTCGTGCCGTCAATGGCAAGCATGGTACCCGCCGGAACGGTACCCGCCTGGGTGAGCGGCGAATTCATCAATAGGGGCAGCAGGGACAAAATTCCCAAGCTGATCGAGGTTTTCTGAAACGGGGTGTTCAATTTGGGCGACATGGTTGAGTCCTACTCGATTACATTCCGTGAGGAACGAGCGTCCGACTCAAACGAGTTGCGAGCCGGAACTGAAGCGGTCGCCAGACTACGGATAACTTTCCGAGGGATATGTAGGACTAATCTCCATCTTCGTACGACTTATCCCCTTGTCCCGTAAGAGCACCCGTATCTGACTTCGATTCCCACGATGGGGACGGTATTGACTGCCGTCCCCATCGCAGGAAACTTCACTCGAAGTACTGTTGATGCACGATCAAGGACGGTTCTGGTCGCAATACACCAGGCTCGAGTTCAAGAGCGCGACAGGGACGATGACCGACGCTGTAATGCCGTTGACCCCATACTCGATGTACGCATATTGAGTCGCCGGACGCTGGCCAGGGCCGGGGCTCGGCAGCTGGATCGGACGGACATTGGTGTATGGCACGTCAAATTCCAGAGGGCCCGTTGCAGGCATGGGCTTGGAATCTGTGAATGGCGTGTTGGGTATCACCGTCCCGCCAGCTCCGTTGGTCGTCCGCCCCTCAAATTTTAACGCAACCGTTGCACCTGTCGGGATGTTGGCATCCCGCTCGACCCTGATCCGCAGTCTGCGTGTAGCCTCATACGGCGGCATCGGTCCGTTCGCGACAGCCGGGTGATCCAGACACGGGCAGTTGACGGACATCAAGAAGCTCTCGGGAACCACCGCACCGGTGGGGGTTCTGAAAGCCGAAACGACAATCTTCGGCGCCGGCAGATTGATCACGATCGCTGTCACGTTGACACGCGTAACAGGCGTCTGCGTCATCGCGTTTGAACTGCCGGGGTAGGAGACAACAATGTAGGCCTCGCGCGCGGTAGCGCCGGTGCCGTTCCCTTCCAACAGAATCTCGGCCCAAGGCAATCGCGTGGTGACCCTCGTCGCGCCAACCTGCACGCCCACAGGCTGACCCACTTGTTTGCCCTGATAGAAGAACGTGACGATTTCTCGACCGGTAATCGGCCGCAGAGGATTTGTCCACAAGTTCCAGATCATGGTTGCATCAAGACCGGCCTGAGCCGGGCCAAGCGTGTTGGGTGCAGGCACAGGCGTGCCGCCACCCTGAACGATCACCGGGATGGCATTGGGGTTTTCCAGTTCAGGAAGGTTCGGCTGCTCATCCCCGGCGTATGCAAAATCGACAGTAGCAAATTGCTGAGGCGTGGAAACCGGATTCGGTGTAATCGTCGAGCGAATCAATTCGTACCAGTACTCGACCTGCTCTTCGGTGTCCCGGTTAGGGTCGCCGAAGACCACCGCCCAAAAGGCGTAATCAATCACGAATTTCAGCGGCCCGGCAGTGCCTGGCGCCGGGATTGTCTGTTCCGCAAGATCATGGACAATACCCTTCGAATCCATGATATGCGGCAGGATTCGGTCATCTTGCAACGAGTTGGTCGGGAAATCGATCTCCATTACCACTGCATCTGGATCAGATTTGAATGATGCGAGCGTAATGGGCGTCTGACCGTTGATACCGGTCGCCGGAATCCTTGGAATACCCAGCACCGGGGCCGGTGCGCTGACCCGATTGAACAGCAGCGTGATGGGTGCGTTGTTGCTGATATTGCCCGCGGCATCCTCTAGGTTGTAGGAGTAAAAATACGCGCCATCCTTCAACGCTTGCAGAATGACCAGTGAAATATTGATAACGCCGTCAGGCCGCACCGGCAAATCTGCAACAACAGCGCCCTCACCTTGCATGCCGGTGAATGTGGTGAGTTGGGAGATGAAGAAGTTGACCAGATCAAGGCCTGGTTCGAATTTTGTCCAGCCCGTTGGAATGGTGATGTTCAAGCCGCCAGCGTTGGCAGGGTTGTTCAACCAAGCGTCATCGATGAGGGTTGGCAAACCTGTCAGGCTGATCTGCGGCGGCCGATTGCCGGTGCCATTGCCAGTGCCGGGTTGGCGCTGCCATTGTGCAGTCAGGTCGATGAGGATCACGAGATGCGGTTGAGAGTTGTCGAGGTTCCCGAATGCGTCAATGATAACGAACGCTGCAAAAAACTTGTTGTAATCCCCGCTAGCCGAGAACTTGTCGACGAAGATACTGAGCTGCGTGTCGGTCCGGTCAAAACTGACCGGAAAAGTCCAGTCACCTCCTGGCTGGCTGGCTTTAAGCTTAGTGTCCACTAAATAAGTCGGATCTCCCGGTATCAGCTGCGCCCCTTCCGGAAAGATATACAGTTGAATTTGGTGCGCACCATCCGGAGTTTTGTCATCAACGTCCGCCAACTGAAAGGTCACTTTTTTATCAACTTTCAGTTGTTGATACGTCAGTCGACCATCTGCCAACTGATCCACAATCGTTGGCGGCAACGCCAGAGCACCACCACCCGTTTTAGCCTGCATATTCATGTTCGTGAACTCCATCGATGAGTGTGTTGTTGAACCATCAACGTTGTTTCCCAATGAAGAATTTCGCGACTGCGGGCTGCGTGTTCCTGGGATTGACGTTCTGCCAACGTTTTGTTGGATCTATCGCTTTTCACTGCTTTTTTGGACTGCTTGATTCAAGGACCGCAAGGCGGTTTCCCGGAAAGGCGCCTGTCGATCTTCACGAATTCCGGATATGAACTGGCCAGCGCAACACCGTTTCGGTAGTGGGTGTAGGTGCACATCGCAGATCCGAATTCGATCGGTTTGATGTATTGGACGTAGTAGCTACTGTCGAGTCTGAAATCGAACCCTTGGGGAGAGGTCGCTTCCTGTTGCGACAGCGTTTTTCGAATTCGTAGCGCTGTGCCCGGAATTGGGTTGACACCGTTCAGGCTCGTGCAGCCTTCCCAATTCAGTACGCACTCATCATTCGCCAGAAACGTTCCCGGTTGCGCCGGAACCCGCACGACCACCACATCCCAGATCGCCGGGAATGTTAAACACATGAGCCAGCCCCAAAGGTTCGCGTCGGGATAAACCACCTCTTTCAATTTGACCGGAACCGGGCGCTTGAGGATGAACACTTGCGGTATCGAGTCATCTTCATTACTGGTGTCGCCGGAGGTCACCCGGTACCTCAACGTGATGTCGCCTGTCTTTTGCAAGTACTGCGCAGGCAGGTGGATCGTGCCCGGAAAGACCACCGGAACCGGAAACAGGTTGTTGTAGAAACGCGTCTCGGATGTTGCCCCGGGCTCAAGTACCCAGATCTCCAGCAAATCACTTCTGCCCGGAATGATCGAAGGTGCAACCCACGGCGGGATTTGCAGTGTGACGCCGTTGATATGCGCATCCAGGGGCAGCACTTTGTCGGCGCCGACCCCGTCGATGGTCAACGGCAAGGCGAATGTCCCGATGGATTTTTTGGCGCTCATCCACTGTTCTCCAGAGGCGTAAAAAACACTTTGCTTCGGAAGAAATTAAACGCAGTAACCGCGCTTTCGCCTACTGTCAGATCTGACAGGTTTGATGACCGCTGGTCGGAATTGACCCTTCAGCTGTTTCTGATTCAGATCCTCTCGGGCTTGACGAAGCGATGGTTAATGCGGTTATCTGAAACCGGTTTCAGCCTTGCCGTGCTGACTCGAACAATTCCAATAAAAAGGCTTTTTCAACCGTGAACGATTTCTCCGCCGCCCAGCGCAGCCGCGTGACCATGCTCGATGTCGCCGAACACGCTGGCGTGTCCAAGGCCAGCGTCTCGCGCTTTATCGGCGATGACCGCGCCCTGCTCTCCGATGCCATTGCCCAGCGCATCGAGCAGGCGATTGCCGAACTCGGCTATCGCCCCAATCAAATGGCCCGTGGTTTGAAACGCGGCCGCACCCGCCTGATCGGCATGCTGGTGGCCGATATCCGCAACCCTTATTCGATTGCCGTGATGCACGGTGTGGAAACCGCCTGCCGCCGGCACGGTTACAGCCTGGTGGTGTGCAACACCGACCGCGATGACGAGCAGGAACGCCAGCACCTGGCGCTGCTGCGCTCGTACAACATCGAAGGGCTGATCGTGAACACCCTGGGCCATCATCGGGATGAGCTGGATGGGCTGAAGCGGGAAATGCCGCTGGTACTGGTGGATCGCAAGGTCGAGGGGCTCGACAGTGACATGGTCGGATTGAACAACCCGCAGGCCATCGAGATGGCGCTCGAACATCTTCAGCAGCGTGGCTATCGCAATGTGCTGCTGGTGACCGAACCCTATGACGGCACCAGTTCGCGGATCGAGCGGGTCAGCAGTTTTCAGCAGCAGATTGGTCAGCGCAAAGACATGCGTGGCGCGGTGCTGGAAACCGGTTCGAGTCTTGCGAACGATCTTCAAACCTTTTTGAACGCACCTGATTCGGGCCCGAAAGCCCTGTTCTGCGCCAACGGCGTGGCGGCGCTGGCTTGCACCCTCGCCTTGCGCGAGATTGGCGGCCGGTTGTTCGAGGATGTCGGGTTGATCGCGCTGGATGATCTGGACTGGTATCCGTTGGTGGGCAGCGGGATTACTGCCCTCGCTCAGCCGACTGAGGAGATTGGTGCGCGGGCGTTTGAGTGCTTGCTCAAGCGGTTGCGTGGGGATGATGAAGCGGCGCGGACGCTGGATTTTGCACCGGTGCTGATTGAGCGCGGTTCGACGCGCAGCAAGGCAGAATAAGGCCCTGCGGGGCCACCCAAAATTTTTTGAACAAAAATGAAACCGGTTTCAGAGGTAGATAACAATGAATAAACCTGCCGTTTCCATCAGCCTGTCCAGCTACGGCGCCGATCTTGTTCGCCGTCGCGGCCAAGGCTCTTTCATCGAAGTGCTGGCCGCTGCCGGCGCCCATCGCATCGAATGGCGCGAAGAGTTGCTGACCAACGAAGTCCCCGAGCAACTGGCCGCTGCCACACAGGCTGAAGGCCTGCAAAGCATCTATTCCTCACCGACCGAACTGTGGCTAGCCGGTCAGTCGCGGCCCAATCCGGAACTCATCACCGCGCTGCAAAACGCCGAAGCGTTCGGCTCGAGGTGGCTGAAGGTTTCCCTTGGTTTCTTCACTGACAACAACGATCTGCAGACGCTGGCGCAAATCCTTGCGCAAAGCCCGGTACAACTGCTGGTGGAGAACGACCAGACCTTGCACGGCGGCCGCATCGAACCGTTCCAGCGTTTCTTCGCCGCCGTTGAGCAACACAACCTGCCGATCAAGATGACGTTCGACATCGGCAACTGGCAGTGGCAAGACCAGTCCGCCACCAGTGCCGCACGCCTGCTGGGCCGTCACGTCGGCTACGTGCATTGCAAAGCCGTGGCCCGCCGTGCCGACGGCAAACTGGTCGCGGTGCCGCCCGCCGCCACTGACCTGCATCTGTGGGAACAACTGCTGCGGCACATGGCCCAAGGGGTCATGCGCGCCGCCGAATACCCGTTGCAGGGCGAAGACCTGGTGCAACTCACCACCGAACACGTCGCCGCCCTCACCCGCCTCGGCCAGTCCCGCCTGGAGCCTGCTCATGTCTGAGATCGATATTCTGTCGTTCGGCGAAACCATGGCCATGTTTGTCGCTGAACAGAGCGGCGATCTGGCCTCCGTCGAGCAGTTTCACAAGCGGATTGCCGGGGCCGACAGCAACGTCGCCATCGGACTGTCTCGACTGGGCTTCAAGGTGGCCTGGCTGAGCCGTGTCGGTGCCGATTCGCTGGGACGATTTGTCGTCGAAACCCTGGCCCGCGAAGGCCTGGATTGCAGCCATGTCGAAGTCGACAACGCGCACCCGACCGGTTTTCAGCTCAAGTCGCGCAACGATGACGGCAGCGATCCGACGGTCGAATACTTCCGTCGCGGCTCGGCAGCCAGTCATCTGTCATCGCAGTCGATCAACCCGACGTTATTAAGCGCCCGACACCTGCACGCCACTGGCATTCCGCCGGCGCTGTCCGCATCGGCCCGGGAAATGTCCCGTGAACTGATGACCCGCATGCGCAACGCCGGGCGCAGCGTCTCGTTCGACCCGAATCTGCGCCCGAGCCTGTGGGCCAGCGAGCGAGAGATGATCCGCGAGATCAACCGCCTCGCCGCCCTCGCCCACTGGGTGTTGCCGGGGTTGAGCGAAGGCCGGCTGCTGACCGGATTTGAAGATCCGGCGGATATCGCCGCGTTCTATCTCGATCAGGGTGCCGAAGCAGTGGCGATCAAGCTCGGGCCGCAGGGTGCGTATTACCGCACGCATCTGGATCAGGGTTTTGTCGCCGGGGTGCCGGTTGAAACCGTGGTCGATACGGTCGGTGCCGGCGATGGATTTGCGGTCGGGATGATCAGCGCCCTGCTGGAGCATCAGAGTTTTCCCGAAGCCGTCAGACGCGCCAACTGGATTGGCAGTCGTGCGGTGCAGAGCCGTGGCGACATGGAGGGTTTGCCGACCCGATCCGAACTCACCGCTGATCGTTCCCACGCTCCTGCGTGGGAATGCAGCTCGTGACGCTCTGCGTCACATGGGACGCCGAGCGTCCCCGGAGGCGTTCCCACGCGGACGGTTCGACGCCTCGACGTGGGAACGAGCAAGCAATAAACCATTGAACCTGCTGCGACAAAAACAACAAGCTCAGGAGCAAGACCATGAAAACCGCAACCCTCGCCACCCGCCGCTGGTGGTACATCATGCCGATCGTGTTCATCACCTACAGCCTGGCGTACCTCGACCGCGCCAATTACGGCTTCGCCGCCGCGTCCGGGATGGCCGCCGACCTGATGATCACCCCGGGCCTGTCCTCGCTGCTCGGCGCGCTGTTCTTCCTCGGCTACTTTTTCTTCCAGGTGCCCGGCGCGATCTACGCGCAGAAGCACAGCGTCAAGAAGCTGATCTTCGTCAGCCTGATCCTCTGGGGCGGGCTCGCCACGTTGACCGGCGTGGTCTCCAACGCCTATTGGCTGATCGTCATCCGCTTCATGCTCGGTGTGGTCGAAGCGGCGGTGATGCCGGCGATGCTGGTGTACCTGTGCCACTGGTTTACCCGCGCCGAACGTTCGCGGGCCAATACCTTCCTGATCCTCGGCAACCCGGTAACGATGCTGTGGATGTCGGTGGTTTCGGGCTATCTGGTGCAGCATTTCAGTTGGCGCTGGATGTTCATCATCGAAGGCTTGCCGGCGGTGCTCTGGGCATTCATCTGGTGGAAGCTCGCCGATGATCGTCCGGCCCAGGCCAAGTGGCTCAGCGAGCAGGAAAAGCACGATCTGGAAAGCGCGCTGGCGGCCGAACAGGTCGGCATCAAAGCGGTGAAGAACTACGCCGAAGCCTTCCGTTCGCCGAAGGTGATCATTCTGGCGCTGCAATTTTTCTGCTGGAGCATCGGCGTCTACGGCTTCGTGTTGTGGCTGCCGTCGATCCTCAAGGCCGGCGCGCAGATGGACATGATCGAGGCAGGCTGGCTGTCGGCGCTGCCGTATCTGGCGGCAGTGATCGGCATGCTGCTGGTGTCGTGGGGCTCGGACAAACTGCAAAAGCGCAAACGTTTCGTCTGGCCGCCGCTGCTGATTGCCTCGGTGGCGTTCTACGGCTCCTACGCCTTGGGCGCGGAGCATTTCTGGTGGTCGTACACGCTGCTGGTGATTGCCGGCGCCTGCATGTACGCGCCGTACGGGCCGTTCTTCGCCATCGTCCCGGAGATCCTGCCGGCCAACGTCGCCGGTGGCGCCATGGCTCTGATCAACAGCATGGGCGCCCTCGGTTCTTTCGGCGGTTCGTATCTGGTCGGTTACCTGAACAGCTCCACCGGTTCGCCCGGCGCTTCGTACCTGTTGATGAGCGGCGCGCTGATGCTCTCGGTGGTGCTGACGATTTTTCTCAAACCCGGCGCGAGCGACCGGGTGACGGCCAAGCGCGTCGCACCGCGTCCGCAGCCGGCTCATTCCTGAATTGATAGAGAGATGACTGCGATGAAAAAGCAGGTTGTGCTGTACAAGAAACTGTCGCCGCAATTGATGGCGCGTCTTGAGGAACAGGTCGATGTGACACTGATCGACAGCCTCGACGCCGATGGCCTGATGAAACTGCGCGACGCCCTGCCCGGTGCCCACGGCTTGCTCGGCGCGAGCCTGAAACTGGACGCGGCGCTGCTCGATCTGGCGCCGAAGCTTGAAGCGATTTCCAGCGTTTCGGTGGGCGTCGACAACTACGACATCGACTACCTGACCCGCCGCAAGATCATGCTGACCAACACCCCGGACGTGCTCACCGAAACCACTGCCGACACCGGTTTCGCGCTGATCCTAGCCATCGCCCGGCGCGTGGTGGAGCTGGCGAACATGGTGCGCGGCGGTCACTGGCATCGCAGCATCGGGCCGGCACATTTCGGCACCGATGTGCACGGCAAGACGCTGGGCATCATCGGTATGGGGCGAATTGGCGAGGCGTTGGCGCAGCGCGGGCATTTCGGGTTCGGGATGCCGGTGATCTATCACAGCCAGTCGCGCAAACCGGCGGTTGAAGAACGTTTTGATGCGCAGTACCGCAGCCTGGAAAATCTGTTACAGGAGGCGGATTTCATCTGTCTGACCTTGCCGTTGACGGCGCAGACTGAAGGTTTGATTGGCGCGGAACAGTTTGCGCTGATGCGGCCGGACAGCATCTTCATCAACATTTCCCGGGGCAAGGTGGTGGATGAGGCCGCGCTGATCGAAACCTTGCGCCATAACCGGATTCGCGCGGCGGGGCTGGATGTGTTCGAGCGTGAGCCGCTGAATCATGACTCGCCGTTGTTGCAGCTGAACAACGTGGTGGCGACGCCGCACATGGGCTCGGCGACCCATGAGACGCGCGAGGCGATGGCGCGGTGTGCTGTTGAGAACCTGTTGGCGGCGTTGGCAGGAGAAAGCCCCGCCAATCTGGTGAACCCCCTCCCTTGATTGATCGTTCCCACGTCGAGGCGTCGAACCGTCCGCGTGGGAATGCAGCCCGTGACGCTCTGCGTCACATGGGACGCGGAGCGTCCCCGGAGGCATTCCCACGCAGAGCGTGGGAACGATCAGCGAAAGCGATCAGGCGCTGCGCACCTGGAGAAGCTGCGCAGCGCACAGTGCAATCCGCGAACACGCATCCGCCAGCTTCACCCGATCCACCACCAGCCCGATGCGAATATGCCCCGCCGCACTCGGCCCGAACGCTTCGCCTGCCAGCACCGAAACCCCATAACCCTCCAGCAATCGCTCGGCAAAATCCTGCGCGCCGAGCCCGGTCTGGCGCACGTCGACCATCACGAACATCCCGCCATCCGGTTTGATCGGGTACAACCCCGGACAACCACGCAACCGCTCGCACACCAGATCCCGACGCAACCGGTATTCCTCGCGCATCTGCATCACTTCCGGCAGATCTTTCTCCAGCGCGATCTGCGCCGCTTTCTGCACAAAGTCCGGCAGACCGAACAACATGCTCAGCGACAGATTTACCAAATGCTCGGCCAAGGGTTTCGGCCCGATCATCCAGCCGATCCGCCACCCGGTCATCGCATGGGATTTGGACAGACTGTTGATGGTCGCGGTGCGCTCGGCCATGCCCGGCAGGCTCGCCGGGCTGACGTGCTCGCCTTCGTATAACAATTCGCTGTAGACCTCATCGCTGATCAGCCACAGGTCATGACGGATGCACAACGCCGCCAGCTCCTGCCAGATCAGCAGCGACAGACTCGCACCGGAGGGATTGTTGGGACTGTTGAGCAACATGGCTCGCGTTTTCGGAGTGATCCGCGTCGCGACATCCGCCGGATCGACGCGAAAGCCGTTTTCCGGACGAACCGGAACAGGCACCACGGTAGCTCCGCAAGCACCGAACACACCTTCATAAGTCACGTACATCGGTTCGGCGACGATCACTTCATCGCCCGGATCCAGCAGACATTGCGCCACCGAATACACCGCGCATTGCGCGCCGGGCAGCACGATCACATGCTCGGCATCGACGTCCTGGCCGCTGCGTTGCCGATGGTGCTCGGCGATGCGCCTGCGCAACTCCAGCCGGCCGCGCACTTCGGAATAATGCGTATCGCCCGCCAACAGGCTGTCGATGGCGCCGTGGATGATCGGCAGCGGCGTATCGAAATCCGGATCACCCACCGACAGCAGCAACACATCGACCCCTTCGGCGCGCAGCTCCAGCGCTCGGTCGTGAATCCGCCAGGCTGCTGCTCCCTCCCCGGCGATTCGTTGGGTCAAGGCTGAATAGCGCATGTACGTCTCCTGATTGCGCGGTCTCCAGCCTTCACCCTAGGTCAAATCACAAAGCGCGCCACCATCGCATTCAAATCCACCGCCAGACGCGACAGTTCGTGGGTCGCGGCGCTGGTTTGATTCGCGCCGGCAGCTGATTGGGTGGCCAGGTCGCGAATGTTGACCAGGTTGCGATCGACCTCGCGGGACACCTGCGCCTGTTCTTCCGAAGCGCTGGCGATCACCAGGTTGCGCTCGTTGATCTGGTGAATCGATTGGGTGATCTGCTCGAGTGCAACACCGGCGGCGCGGGCCATTTCCAGGGTGGTCTGGGTGCGCTGGTTGCTTTGCTGCATCGATTCGACCGCTTCGCCGGTGCCGTTCTGGATGCCGGCGACCATTTTTTCGATTTCCTGAGTCGATTGCGCAGTGCGATGGGCCAGGGCGCGAACCTCGTCCGCCACCACGGCGAAACCGCGACCCGCTTCACCGGCACGGGCGGCTTCAATGGCGGCGTTGAGCGCCAGCAGGTTGGTCTGTTCGGCGATGGCGCGGATCACGTCCAGCACCTTGCCGATGTCGCGGCCCTGAGCGGCCAGGCCTTCGATCATTTGCGCGGTGTTCTGGACGTCGTGGGTCATGGTCTGGATCGCATCGACGGTTTTCACCACTTGGTCGCGACCTTCACGGGCAGCGTGGGTCGACTGGTTCGAGGCTTCGGAAGTCGACACCGCGTTGCGTGCGACCTCTTCCACAGCAGCGGTCATTTCGTTGACGGCGGTCGCGGCCTGTTCGATTTCGTCGTTCTGCTGTTGCAGGCCACGGGACGCTTCTTCGGTCACGGCGCTGAGTTCTTCAGCGGCGGCGCCCAGTTGCGTGGCGGAGCCGGCGATTTGTTCGATGGTTTTGCGCAGGTTGGTCTGCATCGCCGCCAGCGCTTCAAGCAGGCGCGCCGGTTCGTCCTTGCCGTCGATTTCGATGACTTTGGTCAGGTTGCCGCCGGCGATGGTTTGTGCGGCAGCGACGGCGCGGTTCAGCGGGGTGACGATGCTGCGGGTCAACAGCCAGGCCAACAGCACGGTCAGCAACGCGGCAATCACGGCCACGGCGACAATGCCGGTAATGGCACTGTTGTAATACTCACCCGCCTGAGTGGAAGCGGTCTTCGCGTCGGCGGCGTTGATTGCAATCAGCTTGTTGAGCTGTTCGCCCATCTTGTCGGTGCCGTCCTTGATCTTCGTGTTGATGAGGGCGCGCATCTCGTCGAGCTTGTCCTGGCGCGACAGCTCCATCATCTGGTTCTGCGCTTGCACATAGTTGTCGAGAGTCGTCGAAAACTCCTGATATAACGCGCGTTCCTCCGGGCCGGCCGGCAGGACTGCGTAACTGGCCTGGGCAGCGCGCACCTTGTCCACCAGCACACCGATGCGGGTCTGGGCTTCCTGCAAACCAGCCGGTTCGCGGTTGACCAGAATGCGGAACGACAGAATGCGCAGACGCAAGACGTTTTCCGTGACCACGGCGAGTTGGGTGACGCTTGGCAACTGCGTCGAGTCCATCTCCAGGGAAGCCTGACGGATGATCGACATGCGGTTGACGGCGAACACGCCAAGCACGATCACCAGCAAGGCAATAAAAGCAAAACCGAGGAAGGCACGGGGCGCGATATTCAGATTACGCAAGGACATAGGAGGACTCTCGGATGAATGAAACTACGAGCGTCCATGCCGTGATCACTGGCCCTTGGGGCGGGCTTCAGTCCGGCGTCACTGTTTTAAGAAGTCTTGTGTGCGCCTGACTTCTGTATCGGCCAGGCTTGAGGAAGATTGCGGGGAAAGATGAAATATTTTTCAAAGTGTTGCGGGTGTTTCAGCGGTGAAACACCCTTCGCTTCAGATGATGACTGACAGGTCAGGCTGGAGCTGCCATACCCCATACGCGAGCAATATCTGTTGCACGTTCACGCAACAGGCGCGGGGCTTCGGCGCAGGCTTGTTCCAGGGACATCGGGCCGCTGGTGACCGCGAATGCAGCGTCGATGCCGTGATCGTAGAGCGCTTGATAGCCCTCGCCCAACGTACCGGCAATGACGATTACCGGTACGCCGTGTTGCTTGGCGATCCGCGCCACGCCAAACGGGGTTTTGCCGCGCAGGGTCTGGGCATCGAAGCGCCCTTCTCCGGTAATCACCAGATCTGCGCCCTTCACTGCGTCGGACAGTCCGACCAGTTCTGCGACGACTTCGACACCGGCCTGGAAGCGTGCGCCGAGAAACGCTTTGGCGGCAAAGCCCAACCCACCTGCGGCACCACTGCCCGGTTCATCGCGTACGTCCTTGCCCAACGCCTGCGCGCAGAGTCCGGCGAAGTGGCCGAGGGCCTGATCCAGTTGTTGAACTTGCGCCGGTGATGCGCCCTTTTGTGGGCCAAAAATCGCCGAAGCGCCGTGGGGGCCGCACAGTGGATTGTTGACGTCAGCGGCGATGTCGAAACGGACGTGAGCCAGACGCGGGTCGAGTTCGCTCAGGTCCAGGCGTGCGAGTTGCGCCAACGCCAATCCGCCCGGCACCAGAGCTTGCCCTTGAGCATTCAGCAGTTTCACGCCCAGCGCCTGCATCGCGCCGGCGCCGCCGTCATTGGTGGCGCTGCCGCCGATGGCCAGAATGACGCGTTGTGCGCCGGCATCCAGCGCAGCGCGGATCAGTTCACCGGTGCCGAACGTGCTGCTGATGCACGCATCACGCTGCCCCGGCGGTACCAGTTGCAGGCCGCTGGCTTCAGCCATTTCGATGATTGCGGTGTGGTTGTGCGGCAACCAGCCCCATGCAGCTTCAACTGCTGCGCCCAACGGGCCACGCACGCGGGTGCGGCGCAGTTCGCCTACGCACGCGGCGAGAATCGACTCCACCGTGCCTTCGCCACCGTCGGCCATCGGGCATTTGACCAGAGTCGCCTGCGGCCAGACCTGCGCCAGGCCCAACGCAATGGCTTCTGCAACGCCTTGGGCACTCAGGCTGTCCTTGAACGAATCGGGGGCGATGACGATTTTCATACGAATTCTCCAGTTCCAATGCCCTCATGCTGCCAGTCGCCTTGTGCGTTGACGCCTGTCCGCTGCACAAGTCGTGCAGGCGTTTATTGTTCATTTCGACAAATCGTCGGTTTGTGGCAGCAATTGCACCCCCAGATACAACGCCAGCATCCCGTCGAGCTTCAGCGGATCGACCCCGCTCAACTCTGCAATCCGCTCCATCCGGTAGCGCAGGCTGTTGCGGTGAATGCCCAAGGCATCGGCGCAGGCCTGGCTCTGCCCGTCGTGATCGCACCAGCTGCGCAAAGTCGCGAGCAACTGGCCGTTGCTGTCTTTGGCGATGACCTTGCGCAACGGTTTGAGCAGTTCATCCAGTGCATCATCGTTGCGATGACGCCAGAGCATGACCGGCAAACGATAGCGATTGAGGGTCAGCAGGCGTGAGCGCGGCAGCACTTCGCGGCCATAGGCGAGCAAGTCGCCCACCCTTCGATAGCAACGGCGCAACCCGGCCAGCCCATCGGCCTGCCCGCCCACTGCGATGCGCAGAATGTTCCAGCCCAGACCATCGAGTTTTTCCAGCAGGCGATCATGCTCGACGTTCTGACTGGCCGGCCGGCACCAGAGCAGCGACGACTTGGCCGAACTCACACACCAACTGTCGGGATAGCGCGACATCAGCCAGGCACTCAGCGCCTCGACGGTTTGCCCCGGTCCGTGTTCCAGGCCCAACTCGAACAGATACGGCACTCGTGTCAGTTGCGGTTTGAGCCCGAGTTGCTGGGCCTCGTCGACCAGCCTTGGCGAATCCCCCGCTTCGCTCAACAGCAACGCCAGCAAGTCATCGCAACGCTGCCGCCGCCATTGCTGTTCGGATTGCTGGTTGCGCTGGCCCACCAGCATTTCAGCGGTCATGCGCACCAGCTCGGCGTAAGTACGCAGCTGCTCCGGCTCGCCGGTGATGCCGAGTACGCCGATCAAACGCTGATCGAGCAACAGCGGCAGATTGATCCCCGGCTGCACGCCTTTCAGATGCACCGCCGTCTGCGCGTCAATCTCCACCACCCGCCCGTTGGCCAGCACCAGTTGCGCGCCCTCGTGGCGGGTGTTGATCCGCTCCGGCTCGCCGCTGCCGAGGATCAAGCCCTGGCTGTCCATGACGTTGACGTTGTACGGCAAAATGGCCATGGCCCGGTCGACGATGTCCTGGGCGAGGTCGTGATCGAGTTCGAACATAAGGGTTGGAATCCTTGAAAACAGGCGCGGACGGTTGTTCACCCGCACAGGGTCTGGCAACAAACCCTGTGCTCAGGCACAAAGACAATCCGGCCAAAGGTGGCCGAGACTCTCAGGGCGATCAACGTTAACCTTTGCATCGCAAAAAATCATAATAAAGAGAGAGCCGCCATGTCGCAGAGCGCCGCTGCCGCCCAGACCATCGATGACGATAAAAATGCCGTCTACAAACGCATCACTCTGCGTTTGATCCCCTTCATCTTCATCTGCTACCTGTTCAACTACCTCGACCGGGTCAACGTTGGATTCGCCAAACTGCAGATGCTCGACGCGCTGAAATTCAGCGAAACCGTGTACGGCCTCGGGGCCGGTATCTTCTTCATCGGCTACGTGCTGTGCGGCGTACCGAGCAACCTGGCCCTGACCAAATTCGGCCCACGGCGCTGGATCGCGCTGATGATGATCACCTGGGGCACGCTGTCGACCTGCCTGCTGTTCGTCACCACACCGACCCAGTTCTACACCCTGCGCCTGTTCACCGGCGCGGCTGAAGCCGGGTTCTTCCCGGGTGTTGTGCTGTATCTCTCGCAGTGGTTCCCGACTTTCCGCCGTGGCCGGATCATGGCGCTGTTCATGTCGGCGATCCCGGTGTCCGGCCTGCTCGGCAGCCCGTTTTCCGGCTGGATCCTCAACCACTTCGCCGCCGGCCAGGGTGGTTTGGCCGGCTGGCAGTGGATGTTCCTGCTGCAGGGCATTCCAACCGTGGTGCTGGGCGCACTCGCCTACTTCCTGCTCAGCGACAACTTCGCCAACGCCAAGTGGCTGACCGCACATGAGCGTTCGGTGCTGGAAGCGGATCAGGCAGAAGACCTGGCGAACAAACCGAAAACCACATCCGATTCGCTGATCGCGGTGTTCAAGAACCCGGCAATCTGGGCGTTTGGCCTGATCTACTTCTGCATCCAGAGCGGCGTGTACGCGATCAACTTCTGGCTGCCGTCGATCATCAAGAACCTCGGCTTCAGCGACAACCTCGTGATTGGCTGGTTGAGTGCGATTCCGTATCTGCTGGCGGCGGTGTTCATGCTGGTGGTGGGTCGTTCGGCAGACTTGCGTAAAGAACGTCGCTGGCATTTGGTGGTGCCAATGTTGATGGGCGCTGTCGGCCTGTTGATTGCGGTGAACTTCGCGGCGAATCCGGCGATTGCGATTCTTGGTCTGACCATTGCGACCATGGGCGCGCTGACCGGTCTGCCGATGTTCTGGCCAGTGCCGACTGCCATGCTGAGCGCGGGTGCTGCGGCGGGTGGGTTGGCGTTGATCAACTCCATGGGGCAGATGGCGGGGTTCTTGAGCCCTTACCTTGTTGGTTGGGTGAAGGACAGCACTGGGTCGACCGATGCGGCGTTGTATCTGCTGGCGGGTGTGATTGTTGGCGGGAGTCTGCTGGCGCTGCGGATGACGCGGACGTTGCGGGCTTAAGCATTAGTCGAAATACAGAAACGGCCCTTTTCGGGCCGTTTTTCTTTTGGATCTAGCTACAGCGGTGCTTCAGTCTTGAGTTCCAGATTATCCAGCGCCCGGTTCACCGCCAGTTCACTCAGCATGATCAGTTGGGCAATGCCCAGCAATACGTGCCGCTGCGAGCCGTCCACCAGTCCGGCGAAATCGGTGGCCATGGTTTTGGCGCAGGTCAGGGTTTCAGAGGCGTCGGCCAGCAGTTCTTCACTGTCGATGCCGGGGGCGATGAGGTAGCGGGTGTTGGGTTTGAGCAGCGGTTTTCTGGGGAGCAGCGGATTGAGGTAGTGATCGAGGGCGCGTTCGGCGGCTTCGTGGAAGGTCTTGGAGTCGAGGGATTCGTAGGGTGAGGTTGTATCGGTTTCGGGTGGGTTGGGTGTTGGTTTGATCATGGTGAAACTCCTAAGGCGCTTATTGGAGCCACCACACTCGCTACCAAACGATGGTGGTGGCCAGACGCAGGTTGGTAGACCGGGCCTTAGGAGAAACGGCGCACCCGAAGGTGCCCTGCGAATGACCACCATAAAACAGAGACAAAAGACTCTACAAAATGGAGCACTCTGCACTTAAAGACCCGGGCTACCAAACCCGATCGCTGTTCTTTTCAGCGACGGGACAACGATAAAACCCGGCCCTTGAGCGCACAAGCCGGCGGATTCTGGCTTAGTCGTAGGCAACGGCGCAAGGTCGTGTAGCCTGGGTGCGTGTCTGGAAGTGTCCTTTAAACGCATGGTTTAAACACTGCGGTGTACTTGAGAACCTACCCCCTCACCCCAGCCCTCTCCCCCAGGGGGGGCGAGGGGGAAAGGGAGCCGATCTCGGTGCTTTTCAAGGCCGGCGTTCGACTCAATATCCCACGTCGGTATAAGTCGTGAGGTGTGTTTTTCTAAGCCTGAGTTCAACTCGGTATTTCACGTCGGCGTAACTTGTGAGAACACCTCGTTCGGCTCCCTCTCCCTCCGGGAGAGGGCTGGGGTGAGGGCGCTCTTGATTCTAACCACCCGATTTCGCGTCCAACTCAAGAACCACTCCCCCCGGCATCTGCACAAAAATCTGCCAGACCCCGTCCTCCGGCACCTGCGCCACCTGATACGGCAACCCACTGCCCTGCACCCGCTTCAAAACCACCGCCGCGTCTTCATCAGTACGAAACGCGATGTGGCTCAAAGCAGCGTCCTCGGACAAAGGCTGCTCAATCACATGCACCAACGCCTCCCCATCCTGATACAACCACCGCCCGGGAAACGGAAACGGCGGCCGGCGCCCCGGCGTCAATCCCAACAACCCACCAAAAGCGTCCTGCAGCGCCTGACCGTCAGCGGTGTTGAAAGCAAGATGATCAAATGTCCACGTCATGTCTGTCTCCTGCGGTTATTCAGGATTTCAGTATCTGCGCTTGCCAATCCCGGAAAAATCCCGCAAAACGCCAAGGATCTTCAACGGATTTTTACTAATGAGCTCAATCCTCGATCTGGAAATCTTCGTCCGCACCGCCGACTCCGGCAGCATCTCCGCCGCCGCTCGGGCGCTGGAGCTGACGCCGGCAGCCGCCAGCATCGCGTTGAAACGCCTGGAAACCCGCCTCGGCATACGCCTCTTCGCCCGCTCCACCCGCAGCATGCGCCTGACCGAAGAAGGCCGGCGCTATCTGGAAAGCGTGCGTCTGGCGCTGGCGACACTGGCCGAGGGCGAGCAGGCACTGAAGCAGCAGACCGAAGGCTTGAGCGGCGTGCTGCAACTGGCGGCGCCGTCGGACTTCGGGCGCAATGTGTTGCTGCCGTGGCTGGACGATTTCAAGCGCGAGCACCCGCACATTCAACTGCAATTGCTGCTCAATGACCGGCATGCGGATCTGTTTCGCGAAACGGTGGACGTGGCGCTGCGCTTCGGCGTGCCGAGTGATTCGACGCTGGTGGCGTTGCCGATTCTGCCTGAGCATCGGCGTGTGGCCTGCGCCAACCCCGCGTATCTGGAGCGCCACGGCACACCGCAAAATCCTGCCGAATTGAGCGAGCACAGCGCCCTGCTCTATCTGCGCAACGGTCGGCCTTACAACACCTGGCGCTTCCATCGCGAAGACGAAACCGTCGAGGTCGAAGTACGCGGCGACTACCTCAGCGACGACGGTGAAGTCGCTCGCCGCTGGGCCCTCGTAGGGCACGGAATCGCCTACAAGGCCTGGCTCGACGTGGCCGAAGACGTGCGTGCCGGGCGACTGATGACACTGTTCGATGACTGGCATGGCGAGAGTGTGCCGTTCAATCTGTTGTGCCCGCACCGGGTGCAGGTGTCGGAACGGGTCAAGGTGCTGCAGGTGTTTTTACGCGAGCGCTGCGAGGCATTACGCCGATAAATTCACTTTGCCGCGCCGGGCGCTTCTGGTATTTGATGGAAGCTTTCCCACCGACAAAAGGATTTCGGCATGAGCTATCGCACACTGGGTCACTCGGGATTGCAGGTGTCCACCCTCACCCTCGGCACGATGATGTTCGGCGAACAGACCAGCGCGGAAGAC
This sequence comes from Pseudomonas sp. 9.2(2024), assembly GCF_039695385.1. Classification (NCBI taxonomy): domain Bacteria; kingdom Pseudomonadati; phylum Pseudomonadota; class Gammaproteobacteria; order Pseudomonadales; family Pseudomonadaceae; genus Pseudomonas; species Pseudomonas sp. 9.2(2024). Next base: position 3,527,701 of record NZ_CP155585.1, read on the forward strand.
TCGCTGCGCATCATCGACAAGGCCTGGGATCAGGGCATCAATTTCATCGACACGGCCGACGTCTACACCAACGGCCGCTCGGAAGAGATCGTCGGCGAAGCCATCGCCCGTCATCGGCATGAATGGGTGCTGGCGACCAAAGTCGGTTTCGGCCCGGTGGATGGCGTGCCGAACCGCAGCGGCTTGAGCCGCAAGCACATCTTCAACGGTCTGGAGGCCAGCCTGACCCGGCTCGGCACCGACTACCTCGACATCTATTACCTGCACCGCGAAGACCACAACACGCCGCTGGAAGTGACGATTTCGGCGATTGGCGATCTGATTCGCCAGGGCAAAATCCGTTATTGGGGCCTGTCGAACTATCGCGGCTGGCGGATTGCCGAGGTGATTCGCGTGGCGGACAAACTAGGCGTCGATCGCCCGGTGATCAGCCAGCCGCTGTACAACATCGTCAACCGTCAGGCCGAAACCGAGCAGATCACCGCCGCCCAGACTTACGGCCTTGGCGTGGTGCCTTACAGCCCGCTGGCCCGTGGCGTGCTCAGCGGCAAGTACGCACCGGACGTGACCCCGGACGCCAACAGCCGTGCCGGGCGTCAGGACAAACGGATTCTGGAAACCGAATGGCGGGTGGAATCGTTGCGCATTGCCCAGCAGATTCAGCAATACACCCAGGAGCGTGGGGTCGGGATCGTTGAATTCGCAATTGCCTGGGTACTGAACAACGGCGCGGTGACGTCGGCGATTGTCGGGCCGCGTACTGAAGAACAATGGGATGCGTACACCAAGGCGCAGGCGGTGAAGATTACGGCTGAGGATGAAGCGTTTATCGACTCACTGGTGACGCCGGGGCATGCTTCTACGCCGGGGTTTAATGATGTGAGCCATTTTGTGTCGGGGCGTAAACCGCATCAGGCTTAAGCACCTATGCTTCGACACAGGTTCCCGCTCTCACGGGACCTGTGTCGAATGTTGGAAATATTGATCACTCGGCCAATATTCAGCACAAAAACCACGTATCCTGCGCGCCCCGTTTCACCATCACCCCCGCGAGGACAGTTTGTCTAAAGGCATTGCTTTATCGGTGACAGCATCGACGCTGTTTGCCGTCATGTATTACTACACCTCGTTGCTCACCCCGTTGAGCGGCGTGGAAATCTTCGGTTGGCGGATGTTGCTGACCGTGCCCTGCATGACCGTGTTCATGCTGGTTTCCGGCGAATGGCGGCGGGTGCTGGAGCTGCTGCGCCGGATCCCTGCGCTGCCGAAGTTGATCGGCGGCCTGATTCTTTCGTCAGCGCTGCTGGGCGTGCAGTTGTGGCTGTTCATGTGGGCGCCGCTCAACGGCTACAGCCTCGATGTGTCGCTGGGCTACTTCCTGCTGCCGTTGTCCATGGTCCTGACCGGACGCATCGCTTATGGCGAAAACCTGTCATACCTGCAAAAAGTCGCGGTTTTTTTTGCCAGCCTCGGTGTGTTGAACGAGTTGTATCAGGTCGGCGGGTTTTCCTGGGCGACGCTGGTGGTGGTCGTCGGTTACCCGCTGTACTTCGTGCTGCGCAAATACCTCAAGACCGACAACCTCGGCGGTTTGTGGGTCGACATGACCCTGATGCTGCCGGTGGCGTACTGGTTTGTGCGCGGCGGCGAACAGGGTTTCGGCGTGTTCGATCAGTACCCGGCGCTGACATGGCTGATTCCGCTGCTCGGCCTGATCAGTGCGTCGGCGCTGGTGGTGTACATCATTGCCAGTCGCCTTCTGCCGTTCAGTCTGTTCGGTTTGTTGAGTTACGTAGAGCCAGTGTTGTTGCTCGGCGTGGCGCTGCTGCTGGGTGAGAGCATCAAGCCCGGAGAATGGCTGACCTACATCCCGATCTGGCTCGCCGTGGTGGTGCTGGTGTTTGAAGGCTTCAAGCATCTGATGCGCCAGCGGGGCCCATAAGACGCGCAATAAAAAGCCCGGCCTGCACAATTGCAGGCCGGGCTTTTTTACATCTGGTGCGGATTACTCGGTAGCGAGTACACCGCGACGCACCTGGTCACGCTCGATCGATTCGAACAGTGCCTTGAAGTTGCCTTCGCCGAAACCATCATCGCCCTTACGCTGGATGAATTCGAAGAACACCGGGCCCATCAGGGTTTCCGAGAAGATCTGCAGCAGCAGACGCTTGTCTTCTTTATCCGACGCACCGTCGAGCAGGATGCCGCGCGATTGCAGTTGATCCACCGGCTCGCCGTGGTTCGGCAGGCGGCCTTCGAGCATTTCGTAGTAGGTGTCCGGCGGCGCGGTCATGAAACGCATGCCGATCTTCTTCAACTGATCCCAGGTCTTGACCAGGTCGTCGGTGAGGAACGCCACGTGCTGGATGCCTTCGCCGTTGAACTGCATCAGGAACTCTTCGATCTGCCCGGCGCCCTTCGACGATTCTTCATTGAGCGGGATGCGGATCATGCCGTCCGGCGCTGTCATCGCTTTCGAGGTCAGGCCGGTGTATTCGCCCTTGATGTCGAAGTAGCGGATTTCGCGGAAGTTGAACAACTTCTCGTAGAAGTTCGCCCAGTAGGCCATGCGACCGCGATACACGTTGTGGGTCAGGTGGTCGATGATCTTCAGGCCGGCACCGACCGGGTTGCGGTCAACGCCTTCGAGGAACACGAAGTCGATGTCATAGATCGAGCTGCCTTCGCCGAAACGGTCGATCAGGTACAGTGGCGCACCGCCAATGCCTTTGATCGCCGGCAGATTCAGTTCCATCGGGCCGGTTTCGATGTGGATCGGCTGGGCGCCGAGTTCCAGTGCGCGGTTGTAGGCCTTCTGCGAATCCTTGACCCGGAACGCCATGCCGCAAACGGACGGGCCGTGCTCGGCCGCGAAGTACGAAGCAACGCTGTGGGGTTCGTTGTTGAGGATCAGGTTGATCGCGCCCTGACGATACAGGTGCACGTTCTTGGAACGGTGGGTCGCGACCTTGGTGAAGCCCATGATCTCGAAGATCGGCTCCAGGGTGCCAGGTGTCGGCGATGCGAACTCGATGAACTCGAAGCCCATCAGGCCCATTGGGTTTTCGTATAAATCTGCCATGGTTGGCGCCTCATCATTCTTATCAATTAACCAGAGTTATTTGTCAGTAATGCTGAGACCGGTGGGTGGCGCACAGGAGATGCCACGCACACTGCGGGCGAGGAAGTCACCGTAGATCAGTTGAAACCCGAATATCTTCATTGTCGACCCAAGGCTCTTGCGGGCGAGGCTTCTGCTGCCAGAAGACGATTATTATTGTATGCGTAACCCGATTCTACACAGCGTAAATAGGGTTGTCTGCCCTCTCTATAAAATCCGCTTTTTTCCGGCCGGTGCAAGGGGTTTGTTGCACAGCCAGATGCCCGCCAGAATCAGCACGCCGCCCAGGCACATGGCCAGCGTCAGCTGTTCACCCAGCAGGATTGCACCGGCCAGCACGGCGGTCAGCGGGTTGAGCGCAATGAACACGCCGGAACGCGTGGCGCCGATTTTACGGATGCCATCGTAGTAACCGATGTAGGCCAGCGCCGAACCGAGTACGCCCAGATAAGCCAGGCTCAGCCATTGGCGTGTGCCAAGTGCCGCCAGCGCTGCAACGTCCACTTCGCCCCGGCTCAGGGCCAGCGCCCACAACATCAGGGTGCCCAGCAGAATCGAAAAGGTCACGGTCTGCACCGGACCGATGCTCTGGTTCAGGCCGCGAGAGAACAGCGAATAGACGCCCCAGCTCAAAACGCAGCCGAGGATCAGCAGATCGCCAATCCACGCGTCCGGCGTTTCGCTCAACAGCTGCGGGTTGCGACTGACGATCACCACACCCGCCCCGCCGATGCAGATTGCGATGCCGGTCACCTTCAACGGGCTCAGCCGCTCCTTGAACAGCAGCCATGACGCCAGACCAATGACCGCCGGATTCAGCGCCACGATCAACGAGGCCCGGGAAGCGTTGATGTATTGCAACCCGTAAAAGAAGCACAGGTTGTAGAAGAAAATTCCGAAGAACCCCAACAGGGCCAGTTGCAGCCATTGCCTGAACGTAGGCCGCGCCAACCGTATTCGAGCGAGCCTTAAACACACGAGCAACGCCACGCTGGCCAGCAGAAACCGCAGGCTGGCAGCAAACACCGGGCTCAGGCTGCCGGCCAGAAAACGCCCGGCCACCCACGTTCCGCCCCAGATCATGGTGACCAAGGCCAGGTTCAAATAGACGGGCATGTCCGAGGCGACCGGACGAACAGGTTCATGACAACTCATAACGCTCCAACGATGAGACTGACGGATGACGTATCATTCGATTGATTCCTCATCATCGTAAAATGAGTCTTTACTCATGACCCTGACCCAACTCGAAATTTTCTCGCTGGTGGCCGAACTGCGCGGCTTCACCCTCGCCGCCCATCGTCTGGGAATTTCCCAGTCAGCGGTGTCTCATGCATTGAAGTCGCTGGAACAGGAACTGGGCGTCGAGCTGCTGCGCCGGCATCAATCGCAAGTGGAACTGAGCGACATCGGCGAACAACTGCTGTTGCGGGCACGGGCGATGCTTGGGCTGGCGAACACCTTGCGTCAGGAGGCGGCGGATGCGCGCGGCATGAAACGCGGCACGCTGCGCATCGGCTCGTTCGGGCCGACGTCTTCGATCAAATTGTTGCCGCGGATTCTTCAGCAGTATCGCGAGGCGCATCCGGGGATCGAAGTGCACATCGATGAAGGCCCGGATCGGCAGGTCATTCAGTGGCTGGAGGAGCGGCGGATCGATATCGGTTTTGTGGTGCTGCCCGAGGAGCGCTTCGACACGTTCACCTTGATTGAAGATCAGATGGTCGCCCTTCTTCCGCTCGGTCACCCGCTGGCGGCGCACGACTCAGTGAGTCTTAAAGACCTGTGCAACGATCCGTTTGTGCTGACCGAGGCGGGTTCGTCGGAACTGGTTTCGCGCCTGTTCAACGCCGCGCGGTTGAGCCCCAACATCCGCTATCGCTGTTCGCAGCTGCTCAGCACGCTCGACACCGTGGGCCGGGGCGATGCGATGACCGTGGTGGCCGAAGGTTCGTTGCCTTTCGATCCGGAACCGCGATACATCAAGCGACCGCTGTCCCCCGTAGTCACCCGGCAGGTCGGCCTGGCGGTGCTGGACCAGCGCCAGGCATCGCCTGCCACGCTGGCATTCATTCAGCTGGCAACCCGGCTGGATTATCGTTGAGCGGCGCAGGTGTCATTGGCCATCTATCATGGGCTCAGACCTCGGGCTTTGCGCGCACGCTTCGCCTGCCATCAAGAGCCCCACTCCACCGCGACAGGATGCGCCCATGCCACTGACCGTCAGGCCCCGCCGCAAGCGCAGCACACGGATTATCGTGACATTGCTGTGCGGCTTGCTGCCGATCGTACTCGGCAGCGTGATTCTTTATATGCAGGCCGGACGCGCCCTTCAGCAGAGTTCGCAACACACCGCCGATGAAGCCCTGCGGCAGTTCGAACTGATGCTCGACAACACTGCCCAGGCCGCCCGGGAGTTGCTGCCGCTGGCCGGCCAGACCTGCGAGACGGTTAAACTGGCCCTGCGCGAACAAGTCACCCGCCGCCCGTTTGTGCGCTCGACCAATCTGGTGTGGGACGACAACCTCTATTGCAGTTCGCTGTTCGGCGACTTCAAGGAAGTCGTGAATCCCGGCGACTACGCCCAAGGCAAGTTGTGGCTCATGAACGGCAACCCGGTGACGCCAAACACCGCGCTGCTGGTGTATCGCCTGAGCGAGGGACGCGGTGGCGCACTGAGCACGCTGGACGGCTATCACCTGAGCAACATCCTGCGCCTGATCGGCCGGCACACGTTGTTGTTGCTGCAAGTCGGCAACAACTGGCTCTCCGCCGACGGCAAAGTGCATCAGGGGGCCCTGCCCGCGTTGCCCGTGGCGCAAAGTATCTTGCACTCATCACACTATGCATTCTCGGTGACAGCGGCTTTTCCGGAAGGCGAAACCTGGCGCTACATGAAAGACGAGTATCCGCCGCTGTTCAGTCTGCTGATGTTCTTCGGCGCCGTATCAGGAACGATCGGCTACATCGTTCAGAAGCGCTCCACCTCGCCCAGCCATGAAATGCTTCGGGCATTGGAAGCAGGTGAATTCATTCCCTATTTTCAACCGGTGGTGCACGGCGACAGCAAACGCTGGTCGGGCGCGGAAGTGCTGATGCGCTGGAAACATCCCAAGGAGGGGCTGGTGCGTCCGGACCTGTTCATTCCCTTTGCCGAACACTCCGGGTTGATCGTGCCGATGACCCGCGCCTTGATGCAACAAACGGCTGTTGTGCTGGGGCCGCTGTCATCGACCTTTACCGCGCCCTTCCACATCGGCATCAACATCACCGCCAGCCACTGCCACGATCTGGAGCTGGTTGAAGATTGCCGTGAATTTTTGTCAGCGTTCCAGCCTGGCAGCATCAGCCTGGTACTGGAGCTGACCGAACGCGAGCTGATCGAGCCGTCCGACATCACCCATCAACTGTTCGCGCAACTGCGCGCAATGGGCGTGAAGATCGCGATTGACGACTTTGGCACCGGTCATTCAAGCCTCGGCTATTTGAGGACCTTCAATGTCGACTTCCTCAAGATCGATCAGACATTCGTGGCCATGATCGATAAAGATGCCCTGTCGCGGCACATTCTGGACACCATCATCGAGCTTTCTACCAAACTGGATCTGGGCATCGTGGCCGAAGGTGTGGAGACGCAAGCCCAGTGTGATTATCTGGCCGCTCACCATGTCAACTTTCTGCAAGGTTACCTTTTCGGCAAACCGATGCCGGCTGCAGACTTCATCGAAGCATTAACTCATCATTAACTTGACGGGATAAATCCAGACTCGCCGACAGCGCGCACCAAATTGATACAAAACAGCGTTATTGTTACATGAAGAAAAAGTCAGGATTTACTCTTGTCGCATTAACTACTACAATTTTTCTTACCTGTTGCAAGATGGGCAGGTGAGCCATTATCACCGAGTCGCTTCAAGGCTCTTGGCTTATAGCTTTGTTTGCGGTTGGTATCAGCCAAACACACTATTGGAGTAAAGATATTGTCCAGACTCGCTGAATTTCGTGCAGCTGAAAAGGCCCTTCAGGAGCAGCTCAAGCAGCTGGAATCGCTGAAGAACGATGCCGGGCTCAAGAAAGAAATCGAATTCGAAGAAAAGCTCCAGGGGCTGATGAAAACCTACGGCAAAGGCCTGAAAGACATCATCGCCATTCTCGATCCGAACCCGGCGAAATCCGGTCTGCAATCGACCGCCGCACCTAAAACCCGCCGCGCTCGCGTGGTCAAGGTCTATCAGAACCCGCACACCGGCGAGCTGATCGAGACCAAGGGTGGCAACCATCGCGGCCTAAAGGCCTGGAAGGAACAATACGGTGCAGCTACCGTTGATTCCTGGTTGCGCGGTTAATCCCTCGCAAACATGAAAGCCCTGCATATGCAGGGCTTTTTTTTGGACAATATTTAACAAATACAACGATTTTTCTGGCGGGAAAGTTGAGTCTCAAACCGCTCTCGCACTGAAACTATGCTTCCGAATGTTGCCCCGTTAGCCGGAGTTAACTTTATGTTTAATCAGTTCCGGTATCTAACACCAGACCGGCCACGAACAGACGACTAGAATTTCAAGCTGTTTCGCGCAGCCACTATGTCGTCGCCGCTCGCCTTATAAACCTCTGCCTGCCCTGCATACGAAAGTACGTAAGCCTTATCCGCCTCGACCGCTGCAACCAATGTTTGCGACAACACATGGCGGCCGTTTTCAGTCACCGTACAAGTGGTTTCAAGCGCGGTCAGCGAGCCCAGCGTACTCGCGTGAACCTTGTTGCAGACACTCTGATAACCGCTCTGGAAAAAGTCTTTCTGAACCGACTTGCGCATCTCCAGCAACACGCCTTGCAAGTTGACCTGATGGCCGCTTTCCACGCGGGTCATCGTCAACTCCATCACCATCACCTGATTGCCATCGGCGTCAGTCTTCACTGCCCGCTGACGGGAGACTTCCGGGGAGGTTTCAGGCAGCGCCTCGACTTCCCAGCCAGCCGGCCAGGTGATGCTCGGCGCCTCGGCAAAGGCAGGCAGAGCAAGCAGGGAAAAACCCAGGAAAACGAACAGCGATTTGAACGGTCGGATCATTACCAGAGGCACTCGCGGATTGAGCCGTAAAGTCTGAGGCCCGCCCGCTCACAGGGCAAGCCCGCGCTTTCGGTTTGGCGATGCTGCCAGGCATGCGTATCATTGCGCCCATTCACTCGCCCCAATTTGTTACGGAGGGCCCATGAGCCTGCAAGAACTGAACACCTTCCCTGGCGTCACCGCCACCCCGGACAGCGCAACCCGCAACTTCGTGTTCAACCACACCATGCTGCGCGTCAAAGACATCACCAAGTCGCTGGACTTCTACACCCGTGTATTGGGTTTCTCGCTGGTAGAGAAGCGTGATTTTCCGGAAGCTGAATTCAGCCTGTACTTCCTCGCCCTGGTCGACAAATCGCAGATCCCGGCCGACGCCGCTGCCCGCACCGAGTGGATGAAGTCGATTCCCGGCATCCTGGAACTGACCCACAACCACGGCACCGAAAACGACGCGGACTTTGCCTACCACAACGGCAACACCGACCCGCGTGGCTTCGGCCACATCTGCATCTCGGTACCGGACATCGTCGCTGCCTGCGCACGCTTTGAAGAACTGGGCTGCGACTTCCAGAAGCGCCTGACCGATGGCCGCATGAAGAGTCTGGCGTTCATCAAGGATCCGGATGACTACTGGGTCGAGATCATCCAGCCGGCACCGCTGTAAAGCTGAACCTGGCTAGAAAGCACCCCCCGCAAAGAAAAACCCCCATCATCACTGATGGGGGTTTTCTTTTTCAGGCCCGGGATTTACGCCGGAGCCGAAGTGCGGATCAGGTGATCGAAAGCGCTGAGAGAAGCCTTGGCGCCCTCGCCCACTGCAATCACGATCTGCTTGTACGGCACGGTGGTCACGTCACCGGCAGCGAAGATGCCGGGGATCGAGGTTTCACCGCGGTTGTCGACGATGATCTCGCCGCGCGGCGACAGCTCGATGGTGCCTTTGAGCCAATCAGTGTTAGGCAGCAGACCGATCTGCACGAAGATCCCTTCCAACTCGACCGTGCGCAGCTCGTCAGTATTGCGATCCTTGTAGCGCAGGCCGTTGACCTTCTGGCCGTCGCCGGTGACTTCAGTGGTCAACGCACTGGTGATCACGGTGACGTTCGGCAGGCTGTGCAGCTTGCGTTGCAATACGGCGTCGGCGCGCAGCTGAACGTCGAACTCCAGCAGGGTCACGTGGGAGACGATACCCGCCAGGTCGATGGCCGCTTCGACGCCGGAGTTACCGCCGCCAATCACCGCCACACGCTTGCCTTTGAACAGCGGGCCGTCGCAGTGCGGGCAGTACGCCACGCCTTTGTTGCGGTACTCCTGCTCGCCCGGCACGTTCATTTCACGCCACCGTGCACCGGTCGCCAGAATCACGCTCTTGGCCTTGAGGGTCGCGCCGCTGGCAAAGCGGACTTCATGCAGCTCGCCATTCTTGCCGGGGATCAGCTTGTCGGCGCGTTGCAGGTTCATGATGTCGACGTCGTACTGCTTGACGTGTTCTTCCAGCGCGGTCGCCAGTTTCGGGCCTTCGGTTTCCTGCACGGAAATGAAGTTCTCGATGGCCATGGTGTCCAGCACCTGACCGCCGAAGCGCTCGGCTGCAACACCGGTGCGAATGCCTTTACGTGCGGCGTAGATCGCCGCGGAAGCACCCGCCGGGCCACCGCCGACTACCAGCACATCAAAAGACTCTTTGGCGCTGATTTTCTCGGCCTGACGCTCGATGGCGCCGGTGTCGAGTTTGGCGAGGATTTCTTCCAGGCCCATGCGGCCCTGGCCGAAGTTTTCGCCGTTGAGGTAGATGCTCGGCACGGCCATGATCTTGCGATCATTGACTTCGTCCTGGAACAGCGCGCCGTCGATGGCGACGTGGCGGATGTTCGGGTTCAGCACGGCCATCAGGTTCAGCGCCTGAACGACGTCCGGGCAGTTCTGGCAGGACAGCGAGAAGTAAGTCTCGAAGTTGAAGTCGCCCTTGAGCGAGCGGATCTGTTCGATCACTTCGACACTGGCCTTCGAAGGGTGGCCGCCGACTTGCAGCAGGGCCAGCACCAACGAAGTGAATTCATGGCCCATCGGGATACCGGCGAAACGCAGGCTGATATCGGCACCCGGGCGGTTGATCGAGAACGACGGCTTGCGTGCATCGTCGCCGCTGTCGATCAAGGTAATCTGGTGCGAAAGACTGGCAACGTCTTTCAGCAGATCGAGCATTTCACGGGATTTCGCACCGTCGTCGAGTGAAGCAACGATCTCGATCGGCTGGGTGACCCGTTCCAGGTACGATTTCAACTGGGCTTTAAGATTGGCGTCCAACATACGGGCGATCTCCTGACTTTATTTGAGGCGAAAAAAAGCCCGAGCGAATCTCGCCCGGGCTTTTCTATTGGGCGGTGCAGCTTACTTAAGTAGGTGCGGAATCCCGCCCTGCATTGCGTGTGTCACAGACTTAGATCTTGCCGACCAGGTCCAGGGACGGAGCCAGAGTGGCCTCGCCTTCTTTCCACTTGGCCGGGCAAACTTCGCCTGGGTGAGCAGCGACGTACTGAGCAGCCTTGATTTTGCGCAGCAGCTCGGAAGCGTCACGGCCAACGCCGCCATCGTTCAGTTCAACGATTTTGATTTGGCCTTCAGGGTTGATCACGAAGGTGCCACGGTCAGCCAGACCAGCTTCTTCGATCAGCACGTCGAAGTTGCGGGAGATGACCTGAGTCGGGTCGCCGATCATGGTGTATTGGATTTTGCCGATGGCTGGCGAAGTGTTGTGCCAGGCAGCGTGGGCAAAGTGGGTGTCGGTCGAAACGCTGTAGATCTCTACGCCCAGTTTCTGGAAGGCGGCGTAGTTGTCAGCCAGGTCTTCGAGCTCGGTTGGGCAAACGAAAGTGAAGTCGGCCGGGTAGAAGAACACTACGGACCATTTGCCTTTCAGGTCAGCGTCCGAGACTTGTACGAAGTCGCCGTTTTTGAACGCGGTAGCTTTGAACGGTTTTACTTGGCTGTTGATGATAGGCATTGATGACTCTCCGTCAGGGTTGTGAATTCGATGGGTGAATCCTACCCAGTCACTCGACGGATGGCTCATTGGCAAACCTGATGCTGCTGATTTGTTTTCGCTATTAGCGGACTGTATTAATAGAAGAAAACGATATCTACGGCGACAGCGGCTTATCCGTAATCCGGGCCATCCCGTGAAAGGGGCTCGCTTCAACATAGCGCATGGCAGACTTCATATCCTTCCAGCCCACGTAACTCATCAACGATTTGAGATCCCAGCCGCTTTGGTGGGCCCATGTTGCGAAGCCGCGTCGCAGGGAATGGCTGGTGTAGCGCTCGGCGGAGATCCCGGCGCGCTCCAGGGCCTGGCGCAGCAACGGAATCACGCTGTTGGCGTGCAAGCCCTCCTCGCTCAGATTGCCCCAGCGGTCGACGGCGCGGAACACCGGGCCCCGTACCAGCGCCGCTTCAGTGATCCATTCGATATAGGCCTGCACCGGACATAGCTTGAGCAACGCCGGAGCCTGATAGGTCTGGCCGAGGTTTTCCCGATCACCCTTGCTGCGGGGCAGGTACAGGGTGATGCCGCTGCCGGCGTGCGCCTGCACATGCTCGATCTGCACACGACACAATTCATCGCTGCGAAAGCCACGCCAGAAGCCCAGCAGGATCAACGCGCGGTCGCGGCAAGCTCTTAGCAGCAGCGGCCGGTCCTGTTGTTCCCGGGCGTCTTTCATTTCCTGCTCAAGCCAGGCAACTGTCTGTTCAAGGTCGCGCAGCTGCAATGGCTCGGCCTGCTTTTCCTGCGCGGGATGCAGGGCGCGAATGCCCTTGAACACTTTGCGCACCACCGGCGACTTGGTGGGATCGGCGAAGCCCTGACTGTTGTGCCACTGCGCCAGCGCCGACAGACGCAACTTCAGCGTGTTGACCGACAACACGCCCGCATGCGCCACCAGATACCGCGCGATGCTGTCCGCTGTCGCGGGCAGGAACCCACCCCATACCGTTTCGAAATGCTCGACGGCCGCACGATAGCTGCGACGGGTGTTGTCACGGGTGGCGGCTTGCAGGTAGCGATCGATATCGCTCATGGGCTGATTTTCTCGTGGCGTAATGAGGGTTTGTGCGGAAACCGATTTTAGGGGTTTCACATGGGGTAATACCAGTATATCCCGCCCGTTTATCGGTGCTTGTTTCACTTTATTTTCAACATGGTACACTGCGTACTTTGGTGGCATGTACCACAGTACGAAATGGTAGGAGCAGATATGGCCCGTGGCGGCGTTAACAAAGCAGTAGTTCAGATCGCGCGCACAGCGATCCTCGCCCGTGGCGAACACCCCAGCATCGACGCAGTACGCATCGAGCTGGGTAATACGGGTTCCAAAACCACGATTCATCGCTACCTGAAGGAGCTGGATGACGGCAGCGAACCGGCCGATCCTTCAGCAGAACCTATCGATGACGAGCTGCTGGCACTCGTCACGCGCCTTGCCCAACGCCTGAAAGAACAGGCGCAGGAGCCGATTGATCAGGCGCGCGAGCAGTACGAGCAACAGCGTCAGGCACTGGAGGACGAGCTGAATCAGCTTCGTCAGGATCACGCGCAACTGGAGAAGAAGCACGACATCCAGGCCGCCGCGCTGGCCAAGGAATCCGAAGCCTTGAGCGATACCCGCTCGATGCTGCAGACCGAGCAGACTCGCAATGCCGGACTGAATCAGGCGCTGGCCGATTTTGAATTGCGCTTGCAGGACAAGGATGAGCAGATCCGCTCGCTGGAAGAGAAACACCTGCACGCCCGCGATGCGCTTGAACACTACCGCAACGCCATCAAGGAACAGCGAGAGCAGGAGCAAAGCCGTCACGAAAGCCAGGTGCAGCAGTTGCAGATGGAGTTGCGTCAGGCGCAACAAAGTGCGCTGGTACGCCAGGACGAGATCACCCAGCTGCACCGCGACAACGAGCGCCTGCTGACCGAAAATCGCGGCACCGTGCGTGAACTGAGCTTGGTGCAGGATCAGCTCAAGCACAGCAATCAGCGTCAGGATCAATTGCTGGAGCAAGCGTCCCGCGTCGACAGCGAACGCACCCTCCTCCAGGAACGCCTGCGCGTGGCGTTGCTGGAAAGCCAGACGCTCAAGCAAAACGTCGACGAACAGTCGCAGCTCAATCAGTCACTGGAAAAGGAATTGACCAAGGCGCAAGACAGCCTGCGCCTGGCCACCACCGCTGCGGCAGCGCCAGACGCAGCAGAACCGAAAAAGACTTAAGCGCCGACCGGTGTACGCATGGTGACGAACTCTTCGGCCGCCGTCGGGTGTACCCCGATGGTGTCGTCGAAGTCACGCTTGGTGGCGCCAGCCTTCAACGCGATTGCCAGCCCCTGTACGATCTCGCCGGCATCCGGCCCGACCATGTGACAGCCCAGCACCTTGTCGGACTTGCCATCGACCACCAGCTTCATCAGCGTGCGCTCCTGGCAATCAGTCAGGGTCAGCTTCATCGGCCGGAAGCGGCTTTCATAGATCACGACGTCGTGACCCGCTTCCCGCGCTTCTTCTTCGGTCAGGCCGACGGTGCCGATGTTCGGCAGACTGAACACTGCCGTCGGGATCATCTTGTAATCCACCGGGCGGTATTGCTCAGGCTTGAACAGACGTCGCGCCACCGCCATGCCTTCAGCCAGCGCCACTGGCGTCAACTGCACACGACCGATGACATCGCCCAGCGCCAGAATTGACGGCTCGGTGGTTTGATATTGCTCGTCGACTTTGATGAAACCCTTGTCGTCTAGCTGCACATCGGTATTTTCCAGCCCCAGGTTGTCCAGCATCGGACGCCGACCGGTGGCGTAGAACACACAATCCGCTTCCAGCACGCGACCATCCTTGAGGGTGGCCTTCAGGCTGCCGTCGGATTGCTTGTCGATGCGGGCAATGTCGGCATTGAATTGCAGATCCAGACCGCGCTTGGTCAGCTCTTCCTTCAGATGATTACGCACCGAACCGTCGAAACCACGGAGGAACAGATCCCCGCGATACAACAACGTCGTGTTGGCGCCCAGGCCATGGAAAATCCCGGCAAATTCGACGGCGATGTAACCGCCGCCGACGACCAGGACGCGCTTGGGCAGTTCTTTGAGGAAGAACGCCTGGTTCGAGCTGATCGCATGCTCATGCCCCGGAATCTCCGGGATCTGCGGCCAGCCACCGGTGGCGATCAGAATATTCTTCGCGGTGTAGCGCTCGCCGTTGACCTCAACTTCGTGCGGACCAACGATTTTCGCGTGGGCTTCATGCAGCGTCACGCCGCTGTTAACCAGCAGATTGCGATAAATGCCGTTCAGGCGATTGATCTCGCGATCCTTGTTGGCAATCAGCGTGGCCCAATCGAAATCCGCCTCGCCCAGGCTCCAGCCAAAACCCGAGGACTGTCCGAAGTCTTCGGCAAAGTGGGCGCCGTACACCAACAGTTTTTTCGGTACGCAACCGACGTTGACGCAAGTACCACCCAGATAACGGCTCTCGGCCACCGCCACTTTCGCACCATACCCGGCAGCAAAACGCGCAGCCCGCACACCGCCGGAACCGGCGCCAATCACATAAAGGTCAAAATCGTAGGCCATTTCTATCTCCTCGGCAGGCGATCAGCATACCCGCCGTCGTCCGTTGGGCAAGCACTCCTGCCGATATAGGGGCGGAAAATGAAAAAGCCACCCGAAGGTGGCTTTTTCGTACAGGCAGATCAGGCTTTATCAGTAAGCCTTGCCAGTCTTGTAGAAGTTCTCGAAGCAGAAGTTGGTTGCTTCGATGTAGCCTTCTGCACCACCGCAGTCGAAACGCTTGCCCTTGAACTTGTAGGCCATTACGCAGCCGTTCTGGGCTTGTTTCATCAGGGCGTCTGTGATCTGGATTTCACCGCCCTTGCCTGGCTCGGTCTGTTCGATCAGGTCGAAGATGTCCGGGGTCAGGATGTAGCGGCCGATGATCGCCAGGTTCGACGGCGCGTCTTCCGGCTTTGGCTTCTCGACCATGCTGTGTACGCGATAGATGTCGTCACGGATCATTTCGCCAGCGATCACGCCGTACTTGCTGGTTTCCTGCGGATCGACTTCCTGGATGGCAATGATCGAGCAGCGGAACTGCTTGTACAGCTTGACCATCTGGGTCAATACGCCGTCGCCTTCGAGGTTGACGCAAAGGTCGTCCGCCAGCACCACAGCGAACGGTTCGTCACCGATCAATGGGCGACCGGTCAGGATCGCGTGACCCAGGCCTTTCATTTCGGTCTGACGAGTGTAGGAAAACGAGCACTCGTCCAACAACTTGCGGATACCGACCAGGTATTTTTCCTTGTCGGTGCCCTTGATCTGGTTTTCCAGCTCGTAGCTGATGTCGAAGTGGTCTTCCAGGGCGCGCTTGCCACGGCCGGTCACGATGGAGATTTCAGTCAGACCAGCGTCCAGAGCTTCTTCGACGCCGTACTGGATCAGTGGCTTGTTTACCACCGGCAGCATTTCTTTGGGCATGGCCTTCGTCGCTGGGAGGAAGCGAGTACCGTAACCGGCTGCTGGGAACAAGCATTTCTTGATCATATAAGTCCTTGAAAGGGCTGTGTGTACGAGTTTCGGCGCAGTCTAATCAGGCGGCGTGCACCTTACAATGCCCCGCACTGGCTAACCGATGTCAACATAGAGAAATAATCTGGCAGATAGTTCAATCCGCACACGGAGGCTGCGCATTCAGCGTAGCCCAAAGATGCCGGAACACCGCATCGACCTGCGCCCGTTCGCCGATTTACCGTTATCATGACGCCTTTGAACCAGCCAACGAGGCCGCTAGATGTCCGCAGCAAAAATCATCAATGGGTACACCGTCGCCAAGGCGAAAGATGGCCAGTGGCATATCACCGCCGCCAACGGCGAAGATGTGTCCGGTCCGTTGCCCACTGAAGCGATGGCGATTGAAGTGGCCGCGGTGCTTGATTACACGCCTCCTGCACCGAAGCGTCGCGGCAAGGATCAAGACTGATCGACGACTGCAAATCACGGCCCTGCCTTCGCGCAGGGCTTTTTTTGGGCTTCGCACAAAGAACTGGCCAATCGCTATAACCTTTTCATGTCGGCGCTGTCATAGCGTCTACCCCTCTCCCTCTCGAAGACGACATCGCCATGATCAACCGCCCCTGCATCAACTTCCTGCCCTTGATTGCGCTCGTGGCTCTGGCCGGTTGCGCTACCTCGCAGACCACCTACCTGAACAACGGCGAACAAGGGTTGAGCATCGACTGTTCCGGTGAAGCCAATTCCTGGGCCACCTGCTATGAAAAGGCTGACGCGTCCTGCGCCGGAACCGGCTACCGCATCGTCGGGACCGACGGCACACCGGCGCCCAAGGAAGACGACAAGACACTGGGCGTCGACGTCGGCAACTACAAAAACCGCAGCGTGGTGGTCGTGTGTAAATAGCCTTACATATGAATTTCGGCGAACTTGATCCCCAGCCCGCGCACGACCTCGATCAGGTCGTCGAGCCGGTTGAAGGACTCGACTTCGTCGTTATCGTCGACCAGGAAGTAACTGCGGCCGGCGCTCTTCTTGAAAAACACAATCCACTCCCCCGGATTCGCCGGGTTCTGGATCACATGGGTCGCCGCAATGAGCCCTTCCTTGTGTCGCTCCCGCACCTGCTCTCTCTTCATTCACCTCTCCAGAAATGACAATGCCGCCACAGCAACGCTGTGACGGCATCAATGCTGACTGCTGACAGTCTATCAGCCGGAAATACAGGCCGTGGCGGCTTTGCGCACATCCCAGGGGCGCAGCGGCACATTGGACATTCGCTCATGCAGCTTGATGCTGCTGCCGCCGGAGCGATCCTCGATGTCAAACACCGCGGCCGGACCCGATCCCAGCTTGCCTGGAACGATGACCCGAACCTCATCCTTGTGTCGCTCGACCTGCAAGGCACCCCGGCTGTCGGACAGCTTTTCGGCCAGGCACTCAGCATATTCATGGGGTTTCTTGCCGGAAATGACGTTCATGGTTGGCAGCGTTTCATTGATTTCCGAAACGCTTGCGCAACCACCCATTGCCAATGCCAACGGCAGAATCACCACACCCCATTTCATACAAAACCTCCAATAAAGACCCTCCGACAGCACGAATGCCGTTTTTCTCCGAGGCTCACTGCATTTAACCCACATCAAATCGTGAATATCTGTTTTTAATTGTCAAAGCGGCGCCCGACGGCCGGATAATAACCCGTCCGGGCTGATAAACTGCGCCAATCGACAATGCTATCGTTTTGATTTTGTAGAAAAAGCCCTTCTGGAGGCGCCCATGAAATTCATTCACCAGCGCGAGCACCTCAACGAAGACGACATCGTCGTCATCCAATGCTCGCAAACCTGCAACATCCGCTTGATGAACGACGCCAACTTCCGCAGCTTCAAAAATGGCGGCCGTCACACCTATCACGGCGGCGCTTTCGACACGTTCCCGGCCCGTATCACCGCGCCGAGCACCGGTTTCTGGAACATCACCATCGACACCGTCAACCGCCGCGCGATCAGCGTGACTCGCAAACCGACCTTGACGCACTCGATCAAGATCATTCGCCGCTCGAGCTCCAAACTCAGCTGAGCGGTTCCGCCAACGCAGACAGGTAAGCATCAACGTGGCCCAAACGACCAAATACGTGATCAAGTACAAACTCAACGGTGAGCGCCGTTTCGAGTTCGCCCAGCTGGAAAATGGCACGCCGGAAGAAGCCAAAGCTGCACTGGATGCTCTGCACGGCCAGAGCGACGATGTGATCAGCGACATCAGCGTCAGCAAGGCCTTGTAAGACCCGGACGAAATTCGACCGCAAGCGGCGGAGTGTTGCGGCCGGGTGGACGACCCAGACTGATACCTGAATGTACGCCAAGGAATCAGCATGTCACCCTCACCCGCCTCCCCGCTCGATGCGCTCGACTGGATCGCCCTGGAGCAGCAACTGGATCAGGACGGTTACGCCGTCATCCGCACGCTACTGCGTCCGCAGACCTGCGATCGGTTGAGTGCGCTTTACACGCACAGCGAACCGTTTCGGTCACAGGTGATCATGTCCCGCCACGGCTTTGGGCGCGGCGAATACAAATACCTGCGCTATCCGCTTCCTCCCGTGGTGGAACGCCTGCGCAGCGCGCTTTACCCACGCCTCGTGCCTCTGGCCAACCGCTGGCATAAGCGAATGGGTCTGCCGGAACGTTTTCCAGAGCGACACAGCGAGTTTCTCGAGCGCTGCCATGCCGCCGGTCAACTGCGGCCTACCCCGCTCTTGCTGCAATACGGTCCGCAGGACTACAACTGTCTGCATCAGGATCTGTACGGCGAACATGTCTTTCCGCTGCAAGTGGCGATTCTTCTGTCAGCACCCGGGACTGATTTCACCGGTGGCGAATTCGTCATGACCGAGCAACGTCCGAGAATGCAGTCGCGCCCACTCGTGATGGACCTGAGAAAAGGCGACGCGCTGATCTTTGCCGTCAATCAGCGACCGGTCAAAGGCGTGCGCGGTGACTATCGGGTGACCATGCGCCACGGCGTCAGCCGACTGCACAGCGGAACACGGCATACTCTGGGCATCATTTTCCACGACGCGACCTGACGATCATGCAAACCATCTTTGATCTGTTCGCCGACACAGAACCCGAGCAGCCCCGACGCGCCGAACAGATCGGCGAGCAGTCCTGGGTGCTGCGCGGGTTTGCCCTGCCGCAAATCGAGCAATTGTTGCCGGCCCTGGAATCGATCATCGCCTGCGCCCCGTTGCGCCACATGATGACGCCCGGGGGCTTCAGCATGTCGGTGGCCACCAGCAGTTGCGGCTTACTGGGCTGGATCACCGATCGGAGCGGCTACCGCTATTCATCCGAAGATCCCGTGAGCCACCAACCCTGGCCAGCCATGCCCGAAGTGTTTCGCGAGCTGGCCCAGGCCGCAGCGAAACGCGCCGGATTTGCCGACTTCATGCCGGATTCCTGCCTGATCAATCGTTATGTCCCAGGCGCGAAGATGTCGTTGCATCAGGACAAAGACGAAAACGCCTACGAAGCGCCGATCGTTTCTCTGTCATTGGGCTTGCCCGCGACATTCCTGTTCGGCGGTTTCGCACGCGGCGACAGGAGCCAGAAAATCTCGCTGCTGCACGGCGACATGGTGATCTGGGGCGGCGTAGACCGGCTGCGCTATCACGGCATCCTGCCGATCAAACCCGGCCGGCACCCGCGCCTGGGCGAACAGCGTTTCAACCTGACGTTTCGCACCGCCGGATAATCCTGCAAAGTTTGACCGCAAGGGTCGGAGTGTTCCGGCCGGTGGCACTGGTTAACCTGAAATTCAACAGGTCAACGGACTCTCCATCATGAAAACGCTTTCCACCTCGCTGAACACTGAAGACGATCCACGCTGGGCCGCTGTCGTCGCACGCGACCCTCGGGCGGACGGCCAGTTTGTCTATGCCGTGAAAACCACCGGCATCTATTGCCGCCCCAGCAGCCTGGCGCGCTTGCCGAAACCGCAGAACGTCGAGTTTTTCGACACCGCCGAGGACGCCGAAGCCGCGGGTTATCGCCCCAGCAAACGGGCGAGCAAGGATCAGACCGAAGTCGCAGCGCAACACGCCGCCACCGTCGCGGAAGCCTGTCGCCAGATCGAAGCGTCGGAAAGCCTGCCGGCGCTCAACGATCTTGCCGAAACCGCCGGTCTGAGCGCCTTTCACTTTCATCGTGTCTTCAAGGCCGCAACCGGCCTGACGCCAAAGGGCTATGCCGCCGCGCATCGCGCGCGCCGGGTTCGTCAGCGTCTGGCGGACGGCGGCTCGGTGACCGAAGCGCTGTATGACGCCGGTTTCAATTCCAACAGCCGTTTCTACGAAGCGGCCGATCAGGTACTGGGGATGAAACCCGGCGACTTCCGATCCGCCGGCCAGAACAACGACATCCGCTTCGCCGTCGGCCAATGTTCGCTCGGGGCTATTCTGGTGGCACAGAGTGAGCGCGGGATTTGCGCGATTCTGCTGGGGGACGATCCGCACCAATTGGTGTGCGACCTGCAGGACCAGTTTCGCCGGGCCAACCTGATCGGTGCCGATGCCGAGTTCGAACAACTGATCGCTCGCGTCGTCGGCTTCATCGAAGCGCCTGCCATCGGACTGGACTTGCCGCTGGATGTGCGCGGCACAGCATTTCAGGAGCGGGTGTGGCAGGCGCTGCGGGAAGTACCGGTCGGCAGCACCGCCAGCTACGCGGACATCGCCCTGCGAATCGGCTCGCCAAAAGCCGTGCGCGCAGTGGCTCAGGCTTGCGGCGCCAACAGCCTCGCGGTGGCCATTCCGTGCCACCGCGTGGTGCGTAGCGACGGCAACCTCAGCGGCTACCGCTGGGGCGTGGAGCGCAAGCGCGAATTGCTCGAGCGTGAAGGCAAACCCCGACAGTAATCAGCGATTCACATCAACGACAACCCGCCCCCGGAGTTGCCCTGCCAGCAACTTCGGTGCCGCGTCGATAGCTTCGCCAAGGCCGATTTCATGGCTGATCAGCGGCAACAGGGTAAAATCCAGATCCTTCGCCAAGCGATCCCAAGCCTCGATGCGGCGCGCCTTGGGTTGGGTCACGCTGTTGATCCCGGCCAGCGTCACGCCACGCAGAATGAACGGCGCCACGGATGCCGGAAAATCCATGCCCTGAGCCAGACCGCACGCGGCCACGATGCCTTCGGCCCGGGTGCTGGCGCAGGCATTGGCCAGCGTGTGACTGCCGACCGAATCGATGACGCCCGCCCAGCGCTCCTTGGCCAGCGGCTTGCCGGGTTCGGACAGGGTGGCGCGATCAATGATTTCGCCCGCGCCCAGTTGTTTCATGTATTCGTGTTCCGACACCCGACCGGTCGAAGCGACCACGCGGTAGCCCAGCTTGCTCAGCAATGCGATGGCAAAACTGCCGACGCCGCCGTTGGCCCCCGTTACCAGCACTTCGCCCTGTTGCGGGGTCACGCCGTTTCGCTCCAGCGCCATGACGCAAAGCATCGCCGTATAGCCGGCCGTGCCGATGGCCATGGCTTGCGCGGCGGTGAATGCCTTGGGCAGCGGAATCAGCCAGTCACCGTTCAATCGCGCTTTTTGCGCCAGACCGCCCCAGTGGTTTTCACCGACGCCCCAGCCATTGAGCAGCACCGCATCGCCAACCTTGTAGTCGGGGTGCGAGCTGACTTCGACGGTACCCGCCAGATCGATCCCCGGCACCATCGGAAACTTGCGCACCACCGGGCTACTGCCGGTAATCGCCAGGCCGTCCTTGAAGTTCAGCGTGCTGTACGCGACGTGAACCGTCACATCGCCTTCCGGCAACTGCTCGTCGTTGATCTCGTGCAGGTTGGCGCGATAACCGCTGTCGTCTTTGTCGATCAAAATGCCTTTGAACATGACTGCCTCTCACGGGTGGAATTCAGGATGTCGAGGGTTTGGAATAGCACACTGAAACATTTTGCCCTACTCGACCTTTAGCCAATCGGGCCCGAACGCCGAGCCGGCGCCGGCTGTTCAAGCTACAAATCTGTGCTGGTCATGGGGGTGGCTTTGCGTTAAAAAACCGGCTGCTACCGTCCCTGCCCTGTTTTGTCGTCGGAGAAGCTATTCCATGAGCCAATGGCCTGATACCCGCATTCTTGACCTGTTCGGCATCGAACTGCCGATCATCCAGGGCCCCATGGCCGGAGCCACTAATTCATCCATGGTCATCGCAGCGTGCAACGCCGGTGGCCTGGGTTCGATGCCGGCCGCGATGCTGACCATCGAGCAACTGCGCGAAGAGCTGAAGACCATTCGCCAGGGCACGAACAAGCCGTTCAACGTCAACTTCTTCTGCCATCAACCGCCGGCCGCCGATGAGCAAAAGGCCCGTGACTGGAAAAACCTGCTGGAACCTTACTATCGCGAACTGGGGGTCGATTTCGATGCACCCACGCCGGTGTCCAACCGTGCGCCCTTCGATGCGGCCGCCTGCGAAGTGCTGGAAGAGTTTCGCCCTGAAGTGGTGAGCTTCCACTTCGGCCTGCCGGAAAAATCCCTGCTGGATCGGGTCAAGGCCACCGGTGCGAAAATCATCTCGTCGGCGACCACGGTCGATGAGGCGATCTGGCTGGAGCAGAACGGTTGCGACGCGATCATCGCCATGGGTTACGAGGCCGGCGGCCATCGCGGGATGTTCCTCAGCGCTGACCTGAGCAGTCAGGTCGGTACGTTTGCGCTGGTGCCGCAAGTGGTCGACGCGGTGAGTGTGCCGGTGATCGCTGCCGGTGCGATTGCCGATGCGCGCGGCGTGGCTGCAGCGTTCCTGCTCGGAGCTTCGGCGGTCCAGGTCGGCACGGCGTATCTGTTTACCCCGGAAGCGAAAGTCAGTGCCTCTCACCACAAAGCTTTGCGCACCGCCAAGGAAAGCGAGACAGCGGTGACCAATCTGTTTACCGGGCGCCCGGCGCGGGGGATTCTCAATCGGGTGATGCGCGAGCTGGGCCCGATGTCGGACAAGGCCCCCGCCTTTCCGCTGGCCGGCGGTGCCTTGATGCCGTTGCGCGCGAAGGGTGAAGCCGAATTCAGTAACCTTTGGGCCGGCCAGGCCTTCACACTTGGTAAGGACCTCGGCACCGCCGAACTGACCCGGCAACTGGCGGAAGGCGCACTGGCGAAACTGACGCGATGATGAACCCGAACGGGTGAGGAGCGTGGCGCTCTCACCCGGTTTAAAAGCAGTGCTTCCCGTTTGGCGGCATTTCGCTATATATTTCCCTATATAGCGTTTCACTCCCTCGCATCGGCGCAGTCTTCCTTCCAATAACAACTGCCCACTGCACTTGCCACCCACGGAGCCGTTACATGATCAATCGTGCCTCACGTTTTGCCCCTGCCCTGCTCGCGGTATTCGCCATCGGCGCCGCGCAGGCCGACGAAGTGCAAGTCGCTGTCGCGGCCAACTTCACCGCGCCGATCCAGGCGATTGCCGCCGATTTCGAAAAAGACACCGGGCACAAACTGGTCGCTGCGTACGGCGCCACCGGCCAGTTCTACACCCAGATCAAAAACGGTGCGCCGTTCGAAGTGTTCCTCTCGGCGGACGACACCACCCCTGAAAAACTCGAAAAAGAAGGCGATACCGTCAAGGGTTCGCGCTTCACCTACGCCATCGGCACCCTGGCGCTGTGGTCGGCCAAGGAAGGTTACGTCGATGCCAAAGGCGACGTCCTGAAGAAAAACGAGTACCAACACCTGTCCATCGCCAACCCGAAAGCCGCCCCTTACGGTCTGGCTGCCACTCAGGTGCTGGAAAAACTGAAACTGACTGAAGCTACCAAAGCCAAAATCGTCGAAGGCCAGAACATCACTCAGGCCTACCAGTTCGTGTCCACCGGCAACGCTGAACTGGGCTTCGTCGCCCTGTCGCAGATCTACAAGGACGGCAAGGTCAGCAGCGGTTCGGCGTGGATCGTTCCGGCGAGCATGCACGACCCGATCAAGCAAGACGCAGTGATCCTCAACAAAGGCAAAGACAACGCCGCTGCCAAGGCGCTGGTTGATTACCTCAAAAGCCCGAAAGCCGCTGCGGTCATCAAGTCCTACGGTTACCACCTGTAAATGTCGCTCACGAGTGCCGATTTCGCGGCGATCTGGCTGACCCTGAAACTGGCGTCCCTGACCACCGCGATCCTGCTGGTCGTCGGCACGCCGATCGCCCTGTGGTTGTCGCGCAGCCGTTCCTGGCTGCGCGGCCCCATCGGCGCGATCGTCGCGCTGCCGTTGGTGCTGCCACCGACGGTCATCGGTTTCTATCTGCTGCTGGCCCTCGGCCCCAATGGCTTCATTGGCCATTTCACCCAGTGGCTGGGGCTTGGTACCTTGACGTTCAGCTTCACCGGCCTTGTGATCGGCTCGGTGCTCTATTCCATGCCGTTCGTGGTGCAGCCGTTGCAAAACGCTTTCTCCGCGATCGGCACTCGCCCACTGGAAGTGGCCGCGACCTTGCGCGCCAATCCTTGGGACACCTTTTTCAGCGTGATTCTGCCCCTGGCGCGTCCCGGTTTCATCACTGCAGCGATCCTCGGCTTCGCCCATACCGTCGGCGAATTCGGCGTGGTGCTGATGATCGGCGGGAATATTCCTGACAAGACCCGGGTGGTTTCCGTACAAATCTACGACCACGTCGAAGCCATGGAGTACGCGCAGGCGCACTGGCTGGCCGGGGCGATGCTGGTGTTTTCGTTTCTGGTGTTGCTGGCGCTGTATTCCAGCCGCAAGACCCGCGCGGGCTGGAGCTGATCGATGATTGGTGCACGTCTGAAACTGGCTTGGTCGGGCTTCAGCCTCGATGTCGATCTGCAGATGCCCGGTCGCGGTGTGACGGCGCTGTTCGGTCAGTCCGGCTCGGGCAAGACCACATGCCTGCGCTGCATCGCCGGGCTCGAACGCGCGCCACAGGCCTTTATCCGCATCAATGACGAGGTCTGGCAGGACAGCGAGAAAGGCATTTTCGTGCCGCCGCACAAACGCGCGCTCGGCTATGTCTTTCAGGAAGCCAGCCTGTTTCCGCATCTGTCGGTGCTGGCCAATCTGCAATTCGGCCTCAAGCGCATTGCCAAGGCACAGCGCCGGGTCGACATGACCCAAGCCACAGAACTGCTAGGGATCGGCCACTTGCTCGATCGTCATCCGCAGCACTTGTCCGGCGGTGAGCGCCAGCGTGTCGGCATCGCCCGCGCGCTGTTGACGAGCCCCAGACTGCTGCTGATGGACGAGCCTTTGGCGGCCCTCGACAGTCAGCGCAAAAGCGAAATCCTGCCCTACCTGCAACGCCTGCACGACGAACTGGAAATCCCGGTGCTGTATGTCAGTCATGCTCAGGACGAAGTGGCCAGGCTCGCCGATCACTTGGTGTTGCTCAGCGACGGCAAAGCGCTGGCCAGCGGTCCGATTGGCGAAACCCTGGCGCGACTCGACCTGCCCCTGGCCATGGACAATGACGCCGGGGTGATCATCGAAGGCCAGGTCAGCGGCTACGATACCGACTATCAATTGCTTACCCTGCGATTGCCGGACTCGTCACTGAACATTCGCGTGACCCACGCGCCGATGACGACGGGCCAGAGACTGCGATGTAAGGTTCACGCGCGAGACATCAGCCTGACCCTGCAAAACAGTGAGTTCAGCAGCATCCTCAATCGCCTGCCGGTCACGGTCGTCAGCGAACAACCGGCCGACAACGCCGCGCACGTGCTCATTCGCCTCGATGCCGGCGGGACACCGTTGCTGGCGCGCATCACTCGCTACTCGCGGGATCAGCTTGGCGTGCATCCGGGCCAGTCATTGTGGGCCCAGATCAAGGCCGTCGCGGTGTTGGCGTAAATCCGCGGGCACGACCGTCATGGCGTGCGGTCAATGGCTTTAACAGCCTGATTTGACGCGAAGGAAGTCCGCCATGCCCGATACTGCGCTCACCGAAGTGTTGCCTTCGGATCTGCATTACGTCGATGACACACAGCCCGGTATCACCCGAAAAAAACTGCGCGGAAAATTCGCCTATTTCGACCCCGCAGGCCAGCGCATCACCGATCCTGACGAGATCAAACGCATCAACGCACTGGCTGTTCCGCCGGCCTACGTCGACGTGTGGATCTGCGCCGACCCGCGCGGCCATCTGCAAGCCACCGGCCGGGACGCACGTGGGCGCAAGCAATATCGCTATCACGCTCGCTGGCGCGAAGTGCGCGACGCGGACAAGTATTCGCGTCTGCGTGAGTTCGGTCTGGCGCTGCCCAAACTGCGCAAACAGCTGGAGGCGCTGCTGGCCTCGCCGGGCTTCAGCCGCGACAAAGTCATGGCGACGGTCATCACGCTGCTCGACGCCACGCTGATCCGCGTCGGCAACACGCAATACGCGCGGGACAATCGCTCCTACGGCCTGACAACCCTGCGCAGCCGGCATGTCGAGGTCAACGGCAGCGCGATCCTGTTCCAGTTTCGCGGCAAGAGCGGCATCGAACATCAGATCACGGTGAAGGACCGGCGACTGGCGCGGATCATCAAGCGCTGCCTGGAAATTCCGGGGCAGAACCTGTTTCAGTATCTGGATGAAAATGGCGAGCGGCATACCGTCAGCTCTTCTGACGTCAACACCTACCTGCAAACCCTGACCGGCGCGGATTTCACCGCCAAGGACTACCGAACCTGGGCCGGCAGCGCCCTCGCTTTGGCGGTTCTGCGGGAGCTGCAATGGGAATCCGAGACCGAGGCCAAGCGGCATGTGGTCGAGATGGTGAAGGGCGTCGCCCGCCAACTGGGCAACACGCCGGCGGTCTGTAGAAAGTGCTACATCCACCCGGCGGTGGTCGAGCATTTCATGCTCGGCGCCTTGGCCGAGCTGCCGAAGCCGCGCATCCGCAAAGGCCTGCGCAAGGAAGAAGTCGCATTGGCGCTATTCCTTGAGCGGATGGTCGAGCAGGCAGGCACGCCTTGAAGCCTTCGGCCGTCTCGACTAGGCTACGCCCTCCTACCTCCCCGGGACGACCGCAGAAGTGAACAACTAAGCCTTCAAAAATGTAATCGCGACACGCCATTCATGGCGCGTGTCAGTGTTCACGACATTTTCTGGAGGTGCCGATGACTCACGTCTCGCGTACGCCTGCTCTCGTCTCCCTGAATCAACTGGGTTTTCAGTTCGCCAATGGCGAGACGATTTTCACTGCACTCAATCTGAAATTCGATCACACCCCGACCGCCATCGTCGGGCGCAATGGCGTTGGCAAAAGCGTACTGGCGCGCCTGATCGCCGGAGAATGGCAACCCACCAGCGGCAGCGTGACGCGCGCCGTGGCGACAACCTACGTGGCGCAGAGCTTTGTCGCTGCACCCGGCGAGACGGTCGCCGAGTCCACCGGCAGCGCCGCGATTCTTCAGGCTCTGGACCGAATGAACCGGGGCTGCGGATCAGTCGAGGATTTCGATCTCATTGGCGAACAATGGGATCTGGCGGACCGTC
This sequence comes from Pseudomonas sp. 9.2(2024), assembly GCF_039695385.1. Taxonomy (NCBI): domain Bacteria; kingdom Pseudomonadati; phylum Pseudomonadota; class Gammaproteobacteria; order Pseudomonadales; family Pseudomonadaceae; genus Pseudomonas; species Pseudomonas sp. 9.2(2024). The sequence goes on from NZ_CP155585.1 coordinate 3,554,952, forward strand.
TGCGCCGCCTGCTCGATGACGCCGGCCTGGCCGAAGTCGCCTTCACCGACGAGACCGGAAACCTCAGTGGTGGCCAGCAAGCGCGCATCGCACTGATTGGCGCGTTTTTGAGTCAGGCTCCGCTGCTGGTTCTCGATGAGCCGACCAACCATCTGGATGCACCAGGACGACAATGGCTGATGAACTTACTGGAACGCTGGCACACTGGTTTGATCGTCGTCAGCCATGATCGGCAGCTGCTCGACCGGATGCTGCGGATTGTCGAGTTGAGCGCGTCGGGGGCTATCGAATTCGGTGGCAATTACTCGGCATTCCGCGAGCATCAGCGGATCCATCAAGCCGCGGCGCAGGCACGCCTCGACCACGCCAGAAGCGAACGCCAGCGAGAGCGGATTCGGCTACGGCGCGAACACGACACGATACAGCGCCACGCCGCCAACTCGCGGCGCAACGCCGAAACCGCCAACATTGCCAGTTTCGAATACGTGGCGATCAAGGGCGCCGCGCGAGAGATCATGGGGCATGTACGTCAGGGTCATCAGGCCCGCAAGTCAGAGCTCGATGCCCAGGTGCGCGAGGCTTACGCCAAGGTGCAACCCGAGGACAGCGTGCTGATCAACCTGCCCGGGAGCGCGGTGCCGAACAACCGCCAGATCTGCTCGCTGGTTGACGCTCGGCTGCCCTGGCTGTCAAACGGCGCACTGAGCCTTACGATCCACGGCCCGATGCGCATCGCTGTCAGCGGTCCCAACGGCTGTGGCAAATCAACCCTGTTGAAAGCGCTCGCCGGGGAACTGACACCCGTCGATGGAACCGCCACGACTCACGTGCCATTCGCATTCCTGGATCAGCAACTGGCGCAACTGGACGATCAGCGTTCCATCACCGAACAGCTGATGATGCAAGGAACTGCACTGACCGAGGGCACCCTGCGCAGCTATCTCGCACACTTGCAGCTGGATGCAAGCCGCGCCACGGCTCCCTGCGTTTCGTTGAGCGGTGGCGAGCGCCTGAAAGCCGCACTGGCGCTGGCCTTGTGGCGAACGGATCCTGCGCAGCTGTTGCTGCTGGATGAGCCGACCAACCATCTGGATCTGCCGTCGGTGGAAGCGTTCGAACGGGCGTTGCAGTCATTTCCGGGTGCCATTGTCGCCGTTTCCCACGATCAGGACTTCCTCGAGGCGTTGAATCCGACTCACCATCTGCGCTGGCACCCATTAGGCTGGCAACTGCACCCGACGAACTGACTTGGCTATTTTTTGCACGATTGCTCAGGGCTTCTATAGTTGATCTGGTACGAATCAGCCGCGGTGACGCCATGGAAGACATATTCGTCGTGAAGCGCTGCAACAAGATCGTCATCCATGGCCGGCGCGCCGGAGAGACTCTCCATGAGCCCGCAGAAGCCCTGGGCTGGTATCGCATCTGCGACACGCGAACCGGCGGTTTCATCGGCGATGGCTACGATCGGGAAGAAGACGCCCGCAAGGAATGTCATCGGCTCAACGCCGCCAGCTCGCGAGTGACCGCCCCCGAGTCGTCGGGCTGATAGCTGTCATTTACGGGTCTATACTCAAACCAGCTGAAGGAGCAGCGCCCCAACGGCAGAAAGCTCGCCCTTCGCGGGCTTTTTGCTGCCACCGAGCGGATTAATGAACGGAGGTGTTCCATGTCCGAAAGAGAGTCCATCACCACTCTCCTCACCTTGCTCGATGCCCGCGAAGCACGCCTGGCCGCGGCCTGCAAAGAGATCGCCGACTGGGTCGACCATCAAGGCGGGCACCCCACCGCCCTGCGCATCCGCGACCGGCTGAACGATATCGAAAAGGATACCCCGCTGATTCGCAGCACCCTGTCATCGCTCAAACCGATCGACCGGCCGTTGCCACGCTTCAGGTAAGCCATCGATTCACGGTGCGCGAATAAAGAACGTCCTTGGTCGTTAGAGGTCAATACCTTTACACGTCACCAAGGAGACGTCTTATGGTCATTCATTTCAAAGTCGACGGGCACCTGGCCTGCGGGCACAAGGGCAACAACCTCTCCTCCAGCAGCGAACTCAATCGTGTGAAGTGCCGCAGCTGCCGCAATACCGACGCATACAAGGATGCGCGCAAAGACCAGCGCAATGCGGCGCGGCGCGCGGCTCGCCATTCCAGGGCTGCACACTCCGCGTCCGACTGGCGTTCGGAGTGGATCGAGCGGTTGACCGCGATGGCCGGACTTCAGCGCTTGCCTAGAGGGTTTACTGGGCAAACTTTTGTCTGAGCAAAAAAAATGGGCCGATTAAATCGGCCCATTTTTTTGTTTGCTCAACGCCCCGCTGATCATTGCTTATTAATGGAACAACCCGAATTACTTTGTTTCCTTCACCTGACAAACCCCATTGGCTTTGTTCTTGCCCGTGTAAGAAACATCAGGTGAGCCGTCGGGCATGATTGTCAGCGAGATGGTCACGCCACTGCCTTTGGCTTCGAAGGCGTTATCGTTGAATTTCTTCAGTTTCCCTTCTTTACCGTTGATATAGATCGGGCCGCCCTTGTCAGCATGGACCTCGATATTGCCCGGGCATGTTGCGTTCAACAGCGGGATGCCGGCTTGAGCAAAGCCTGAAGACATCAGCAAAACGCTCAATAGCAGTCGCTTCATCATCATTGTCCTGTGTTCGGTTGAGCCAGAAAGAAACACTAGCTCACTTCGCTCGCAATGACCGAAAAGTACACCTGGGATAGGAAAGGGAAAAAGGTGGTGGCTTTTCAAAACAGCGTTCAGACAAGAATCATGCGCATAAAAAGCCCGGCTCGGTGGCCGGGTTTTGGATGTTTTCAAACTCAGTATCGTTCTAACTGCCTTGTCTCGGTCTTGTTACACCGGATGCACGAAAGCGTTTTATGCGTATCGTTACGGGAGACCTCAGTCATGTAGTGGTCCTCCTTCTTCACCTGAGTGAAGCCGCATCTGATGCATTTTTCCTTCACCTTGCAAAAATCATCTGTGCCCATCTCGACGAAATCTTCATGCTTCACCTTTGAATCTTCGTGTTCGCAATGTACGCAGTTGCGAATCATCGTACAGGTATGATGGTTCTTGTAGGTAAACTCACCAAACTCATGCTTGTGTTTGGTCAAATGCTCAAAACAGTCAGGGCATGTTTTTTCCAGCAAACACGCCGGGCCACTAACAGCCTTGACATAGTCTCCGGCGTGAATGCCGACTCCGCATTTAGCTTTGAGAGCCAGCTCCTTGACCTTGTCGAAAAATCCCATTTTTTCCTCCGGCGTATTGTTCTTAACACCACTATGTCGTCTGCAAAGCTGAAATCTTTAATACAAAACCCGACGCTAGGCCGAGTTAAAGAAAGCCGTGCGCGTTTCGCGATACTTGTGCGCTATGGAAAACAAGGAGCAGCTCGGGCACACCACCGAAGTGTCGACGGAGAATGACACCCGGAAAAGGATCGGCAAGAAAGTCACCCCGACCAAGTGAGTTGCGGAGCAGGCTCCGAAATTGCGGAGCGCAAATGATAAGGGCCTGCATGAGTAAACTCACGCAAGCCCTTGATATTCATGGTGCCCGAAGCCGGAATCGAACCGGCACGCCCTTACGAGCGGGGGATTTTAAGTCCCATGCGTCTACCAGTTTCGCCATTCGGGCGGTAGCGCGGCGTTGCTTGGTTCTGACGACGATTCACAGTCCTGACAGGAACTGCATGTCGGCGGCAGAGGGGGAAATATATACATCACTTCCCGGTGAAGCAAGTTTGCAGTTGCGGTTTCAAAGACTAAATCTTTCAGTGCAACGCAAATAAAAAAGCTCCGTAAATCATGGATCTACGGAGCTTGTTTATAGTGGAGGCCGAGGTCGGAATCGAACCGGCGTAGGCGGATTTGCAATCCGCTGCATAACCATTTTGCTACTCGGCCTCAAAACATTTGCTGTCAGTAGCGCAACAACAAACGTTGTACAAACTTGGAGCGGGAAACGAGACTCGAACTCGCGACCCCGACCTTGGCAAGGTCGTGCTCTACCAACTGAGCTATTCCCGCTTGGTGTGGCGCATTCTATAGATTCCAGATGCCCCGTCAACCCTTTGATTCAAAAAAGTTTTATTTCTTTTCAACATCGGTCTTCAGATGTGGCCAGGCAGCGCGGAGGTATTGAACCATCGACCACAGGGTCAGGCCTGCAGAGACCATCAGCAACGCATAACCGACCAGAACCCAAAAGCTGAAATCTTTTGGATTGGCCAGCAGGATCACCAGCGCGAGCATCTGTGCAGCAGTTTTCCACTTGCCCAGATTCGACACGGCCACATGGGCCCGCGCACCAAGCTCGGCCATCCACTCACGCAATGCCGAAACTACGATCTCGCGACCGATGATGACAGCCGCCGGAAGTGTGAGCCAAAGATTGCCGTGTTCTTGCACCAGTAGCACCAGGGCAACGGCAACCATCAGTTTGTCTGCGACAGGATCCAGAAACGCACCAAACGGCGTGCTCTGCTCCAGGCGTCGCGCGAGATAGCCGTCCAGCCAGTCCGTTGCCGCCGCAAAGGCGAAAACCGAACTTGAGGCCAGATAGCTCCATTGGTAAGGCAGATAGAACAACAGAATGAAGATCGGGATGAGCAGGACGCGGAGAACGGTAATCAGATTAGGGATATTCATCGGCACAACTGGCTACGAGGTGAATGGGCATTCTACTCACTATGCAGGTTTGCATAAATCGACTCTGCTAGCTTTTTGCTGATCCCCGGTGCTTTGGCGATCTCTTCGATGCTTGCACGAGACAGCTCCTGCAATCCACCAAAATGTTTCAACAAGTCCCGACGCCGGGTTGGCCCGACGCCTGCTACGCCTTCCAGCGTTGACGTGCGGCGGGTCTTGCCGCGGCGTGCGCGGTGGCCAGTGATTGCAAAGCGATGGGCTTCGTCACGAATCTGCTGGATCAGATGCAGCGCCGGCGAATCACCCCGCAAAGTGAACTCGTGCGCCGCATCATTCAGATACAAAGTCTCGAATCCCGCCTTGCGCGTGGCACCCTTGGCGACCCCCAGCAAGATCAGATCCGGGACAGCCAGCTCGTTGAGCACATCACGCGCCATCGACAGCTGCCCCTTGCCGCCGTCCACCAACAGGATGTCCGGCAATTTGCCCTCGCCTTCCTTCAACTTGCTGAAGCGTCGGGTCAGGGCCTGATGCATGGCGGCGTAATCGTCGCCGGCGGTCACGCCTTCGATGTTGTACCGACGGTAATCCGACTTGATCGCCCCTTCCGGGCCGAACACTACGCAGGAAGCCACCGTGGCTTCACCGCTGGAGTGGCTGATGTCATAGCACTCCAGCCGTTGCGGCGGCTCATCGAGGTTCAACACTTCTGCCAATGCCTCGAAACGCGCGGCAACGTGCTGACGGTTGGCCAGCCGGGCGCCCAGCGCCTGTTCGGCATTGGTCACAGCCAGTTGCTGCCAGCGCGCCCGTGTGCCGCGTACCCGATGGCTGATAGTCAGCTCACGTCCGCGCAGCGCCTGAATGGCCTCGATCAGCGCAGGGAAGTCTTCGTGCACGACGTTGACGATCAGTTCGCTCGGCAAATCGCGTTCAGGGCTGCTGATGAAGTATTGCCCGAGGAAAGCGGCCATGACCTCGGCCACTTCTTCTTCAATCCCGACTTGTGGGAAGAAGTTCTTGCTGCCAAGCACCCGCCCTCCCCGCACGCTGATCAGGTGGACACAGGCACCGCCCGGATTGACGAACGCAGCGATCACATCGATGTCGCCGGTACCGCCCTCCATGCTCTGTTGATCCTGCACCCGACGCAGCAAGGCAATCTGGTCGCGCAGTTCGGCGGCGCGTTCGAATTCGAGGTTGATTGCTGCCTCTTCCATCGCCGTCGACAGCTCATTGGTCAACGCATGACTGCGCCCTTCGAGGAACATCACCGAGTGACGCACGTCCTCGGCGTAAACCTCAGGCTCGACCAATCCGACGCAGGGCGCCTTGCAACGCTTGATCTGATATTGCAGGCACGGCCGGGTCCGGTTCTTGTAGTAGCTGTCCTCGCACTGACGCACGAAGAACGTTTTCTGCAGAAGACTGAGACTTTCGCGAATCGCCCCGGCACTCGGATAGGGACCGAAATACTTGCCCTTGGCCTTTTTAGCCCCGCGATGAATGCTCAGGCGCGGGAATTGCCCGTCAGACAAAAAGACATAGGGATAGGATTTATCGTCGCGCAGCAGGATGTTGTACGGCGGCCGCCACTCCTTGATCAGGGTTTGCTCGAGCAGCAACGCCTCTGTCTCGTTGGACGTGATGGTGGTTTCGACCTGGGCGATACGCCCGACCAGTGCCGCGGTTTTCGGCGCCAGGCCTGTCTTGCGAAAGTAACTGGCCAGACGTTTCTTGAGGTTCTTCGCCTTGCCGACGTACAGCAGACGCGCATCGCTGTCGAACATGCGGTACACGCCGGGGCGCCCACTGACGGTCGAAAGAAAGGCGCCCGAATCGAATGCTTCAGTCATGGTCAGAGGCTGGCATCAACCATGCCGTGTCGAACCGCCAACAGCGTCAGTTCGACATCGCTGCTGATCGAGAGCTTCTCGAAAATGCGGTAGCGGTAGGTGTTAACGGTTTTCGGCGAAAGGCACAATTTGTCGGAAATGATCTGAACCTTCTGACAGCCGACAATCATCAGCGCAATCTGGATTTCCCGTTCAGACAACGCATCGAACGGTGAATCGTTGGTCGGCTGAAAGGATTTGATTGCCAGTTGCTGGGCAATTTGCGGGCTGATGTAGCGCTGGCCGGCAAATACCAGGCGAATGGCCTGAACCATTTCCGGCAATCCGGCGCCCTTGGTCAGATACCCCGCCGCACCGGCCTGCAACAACCGTGTGGGAAACGGATCTTCCTCGCACACAGTGACCGCGACCACTTTGATGTCGGGATGACTTCGCAACAGTTTGCGCGTGGCTTCGAGACCGCCGATGCCTGGCATCTTGACGTCCATCAGCACCACGTCGGGCTTCAACTCACGAGCCTTGATGAGGGATTCTTCCCCGGACTCGGCCTGGCCTACCACCTGCAGGCCATCGATATCGGCCAGCATCCGTGTAATGCCTGTACGAACGAGATCATGGTCGTCGACCACTAGCACCCTAATCAAGCAGACACCTCGCGATATGGTCTTATTGGGATGCCGGACACCTTAGCAAAAAGTGCCGGGCAGACCTAGCGGCAAGCAACATATAAAAAGTTTCAACTTTTCATCGAGAGCTTGCCAGCCGTGGGTTTCAGAGCACAGGTGTACTGAAATCGAGCTGCATTCGCAGGAAACACTCGTCCTCGCCCTGCACAATCATTCCTTTTCTTCGATACAGGTTTTGCGCCGGATTATTTTTGAAAACTGTCAGGCGCAAGGCCGGGCGGCTCTCACGCCGAGCCATCGCAACAACCTGATCGATCGCCCAGGATCCCGCGCCCTGGCCTTGAGCGCTTTCGACGATCTGCAATTCTCGGATGTACACAGCCCGCGCATCTCGACTCAGACTGAAATACCCCGTCAATTCGCCATCACGAAGGATCAACCAGCTTTCGCGGCCAGCCCAAGCGACATCAAACGCCTCGTCCTGCCACAGCAAGTCATAGTGAATGTAGTAGCGGAGCATGTTTCGGCAAGTCAGCTCTCGTACAAACGACAGGTCGGCGGACGTTGCCTGGCGCAACTCAAAACTCATTCCTGCCTCGATCTTAGTCAAGTTCACGCACCTTCCTTGAGCGCAAGTTCAGAAAGCAGAGTGTGTCACACCTTTGCAGGCGCTCAACCCATAGAGGCCCTCTTACGCGTTCAATAGCATTTTCTGATTGCTGACGCGCAGCAGCCTCTAGTAAGCTCGGCGCATTCTTTGGAGACAGTTCATGTTCAACGCCCTTTCACAGCTTCGTACTGCCAGCGCCTCGCGTTCGGTTGCGGCTGCCCGGGCGAATGGCGTCTGCGCTGCTCCTGCAAGCTTTTATTTTGGGTATTGGTTTAGCCACTGGCGCGCCTGATACCCAACCGGCGCCCATTTGAACGGGTCGCCTACCAGAGATTTCTCAACCCCCGGTCGGCCTCCCGACCGGGGGTTTTGTTTTTTCAGGCCCTAATTTTTTCAGCAACACACCAGACACTTTGAGGATTCAACCAATGAACTACGCCACTTATTACCGTTACGACAGTTTTACCGCCTGGCGATTTACCAGCCTCCGCTCGGGACAGCCTGCCGCCTCCGATCGGTCACCCACAGGTGGCAAGCCAACACACGTAGCCAATCCGGCCAATTGTCGAACACCCCAGTAGGGCCGAGTGAGCGGGAAGCACCCGCCGTCCGCCCAGGAAGACCGAATATGAACTCGTCCGTTTCTGCTCTGCCACTGTCCACCCTTAACCCTGCCAACGAAGCATTGACCCTGCGTCTGCCGAGTTCGCTGCAACTCAAACAGCAATTGCCCCTGAGCAGTGCGCTGAACCAGCAAGTCGTCGCCCACCGCCAGGCGGTTCGCGCGATTCTCGATGGCCATGACCCGCGTTTGCTGGTGATCGTCGGCCCCTGCTCGATTCACGACCCCGAGTCCGCGCTTGAATACGCCAGCAAACTTTCGCGCCTGGCCGAAGAAGTCCGTGATGACATGCTGCTCGTGATGCGTGCCTACGTCGAAAAACCTCGCACCACCGTCGGCTGGAAAGGCCTTGCCTACGACCCTCATCTGAATGGCAGCGACGACATGGCTGCCGGCCTCACGCTGTCGCGCGAACTGATGCTGGAAATGATCCGCCTCGGGCTCCCGATTGCCACCGAACTGCTGCAGCCCATGGCTGCCGGGTACTTCGATGACTTGCTGAGCTGGGTCGCCATTGGTGCCCGCACAACCGAGTCACAGATCCACCGGGAAATGGCCAGCGGACTGAGCATGCCGGTCGGCTTCAAGAACGGCACCGATGGCGGTGTGACCGTCGCCGTTGACGCAATGCGTTCGGCAGCCCATGCCCATCGCCATTTCGGCGTAGACAGCCAGGGCCACCCGGCAATCATCCAGACCCCGGGCAACCCGGACACCCACCTGGTGCTGCGTGGAGGTCACCAAGGGCCGAACTACGACCGCGAAAGCGTTGCCGTCATCAACACCGAGTTGAACCGCCTGAAGATCCCGAGCCGGATTATGGTCGATTGTAGCCATGCCAACAGTGGCAAGGACCCGCTCCGCCAGCCGGGCGTGTTCAACGATGTGCTGGAGCAGCGACTGCAAGGTAACCGCTCGTTGATCGGCATGATGCTCGAGTCGCACCTGTTCGAGGGATGCCAGCCCCTGAGCGAGTCGCTTCGTTATGGCGTTTCGGTGACAGATGGCTGTCTCGGGTTCGATGCAACAGAACGCTTGTTGCTGGATGCCGCGCAACGCATTCGACAACAGTCCTGACAGCCAAGCCGCCCTCCGGTGTGTCATTCACCCGGAGGGCCAGCCGATGCTCAATGTCGACACATCAACCCTTTACTCGCAGCAGCTTCACGCCGGACATTTGACTCACATCATCAAGCCTCTCGACCGAATAGGACACTTGCACAAGGGTGTCCACATGTTCGCGCCAGAATCGATACGGCACGATGAAAACCAACGGCTGCATCGCCATTCCGTTGATTATTTCGCGATCATCGCGGTGGAAAAATGACTCACCGTCGCATTTGAGATAAACCAGCTCACCCTCTTCCACCCGCGCATCGCTGATCAGCACACTCACGCCGTCGATTGCAGCCTCCACGTTGAGCACTCCGTCATCGGCTTCGAGTACCTGGGGCGCCGCCAATACACCTCTTTCAAGAGGGGCGATGCTGATTCGAGTCTCACCTGATTCTCGAATCGCGCCGCTCTGCTGTTCGACACAGTATCGGACCACCACCTCCCCGCCGAGATGCGGCGTGATGAATTCGGGCGCGATCCCCAGCACCAGAGGCCGACCGACAGCAAAGGACTCGACGATCAGCGTGTCTCGAAGTGATGCTCCCTGCACGGCCCCCTCCCAGATCAACCGCACCCGGTCGCCAGCACTCATACCCGCATAAGGCTGAAGCGTGACCGATGTCCCATCGATCACACGTGCGGGGTCGAGGCTGCCCCCAACGGCATCCTCGAGAGTGGCTGGCAGCAGGCTGCACCGAACGTCTCCGACATCCAGTTGCCTGCGCAAGGAAATCACTGGTTCCGGCCGCGCGGCACTGGTCAATGTCCAGAACATCTCCAGCGAACCTCCGTCCAGCGCTGCCACGTGTGCGCCCCGGACGACCAGAACGATCGCCCTTCCCAGTTGGGCTTCGCTGATAAATCGCGGTATTTCATGGTGATAAGGCAGACCTTCGATATCGTGGCCACGCCAGCTCAACACGATCCGGTCCCCGCATGCCATACCCGGATAGGGAGCAATCCGCACGACAACCCGGCTCAGTGAGGGATCAAGGACAGCACCCTCCAACGAATCGATTGAGGGTACGGGCAGTGATAAAGACTGCTCGCGTGCATGACAATGCTCGAACGCCCCGACTCTTTCAGCATCCATCCCATTGGCTCGCTCCCGCGAAGCTGTTGCCTGTGCATCCGTCATGTTCATTAGCTGCTCCATTCCCTGGAAGTGACACGCCGCCGAAGAGCAGCGTGAAAGAGCCTCTATTTAACGCGCTTCATCGATCACCCGATGTCAGCCCCACACCCGGCGGGACAGGGTTAACTGCACTGAAGCGAGTAGGCAAAAAAAGGAAAAACACGCTGGATAAGGCGAGAACCCTCCAAATATTCAGAACGGGACCTCATTCAAAAGTGAAATTTCATACACACACTGATCCAGATTCCAACGCATTAGGAGGATTCTTCAGGCATCGCAAGCGCAGCGACTGTTTTAGAGTGGCACGCAGACAACTTCGATGAATCTCTGCGATCAAGGACGAAAAATGCAACGAAATGCAACGACTCTTTATCCCGTTCTGCTGGTGCATGGTCTGTTCGGATTCGAGCGCATCGGCCCTTTCGAACTGTTCCATGACGTCAAACAGGCACTCAAGGCCGCCGGAGTACAGGTATTCGTGCCACACTTGTCGGCCGTCCATGACAACGAAATGCGAGGCGAGCAACTGTTATCGCAAATCGAATGTGTGCTAAGAGGCACAGGTGCCACCAAAGTCAACCTGATCGGGCACAGCCAGGGTGCACTGTCTGCTCGATATGCTGCAGCGCTTGCCCCAAACAAGGTCGCGTCCGTGACTTCGGTCAGCGGCCCCAACCACGGCTCGGAGCTGGCAGACTTCCTGCGCAAGGCGTTGATCCCCGGACGACTGCCGGAGGCCGTTGCCCAGAACGTCGCCACGCTGTTTGCCGACTTTCTGTCATTGGTCAGCGGGCAAGAAAAACTGCCTCGCAATGCGCTGGCTGCACTCAACGCGCTGACGACAGAGGGCGTTGGCAAATTCAATGACAAATACCCGCAGGGCCTTCCCGAAACCTGGGGTGGCCAGGGTGCCGAGCGGGTCGATGGCGTTCGCTATTATTCGTGGAGTGGCGTTGTGCCGGAATTGACCGTGCAGTCCCTCGACCCGGTGCAAGGCATCTGCCTGGCCCTGTCGGAATATTTCATTACAGAACCCGCGCAGAACGACGGTTTTGTCGGCCGTTTCAGCTCTCACCTCGGCACCGTGATCCGCTCCGATTATCCGCTCGACCATTTGCGCAGCCTGCGTCGGGGCATCGGCCAGCGCACCACAGAAAACGATCCCGTCGAGCTCTACATCGAACACGCCCTGCGCCTGCAAGCAGCTAATCTCTAGGGGCCGGTATCAGACGAGCGAATGGAACTTTGGCGAGAAATAGGCCACTGAATCCGGTAGGCTCCCCCTTTTACTGATTTGATTGGAGAGTTTCCCCATGGCTAAAGCCACTGCCCGCCACATCCTGGTTTCCAGCGAAGCCAAGTGCAACGAACTCAAGGCCCAGATCGAAGGTGGCGCTGATTTCGCCGAAGTGGCCAAGGCCAACTCCACTTGCCCGTCCAGCCGTCAGGGCGGCGACCTGGGTTCGTTCGGTCCTGGCCAGATGGTCAAGGAATTCGACACCGTGGTATTCAGCGCACCGATCAACGTCGTGCAAGGCCCGGTGAAGACCCAGTTCGGCTACCACCTGCTGGAAGTCACCAGCCGCCAGGACTGATTTCAGCCCGACCTGCTGTGCAACGGCCCGCCTGATGGCGGGCCGTTTTGTTTTGGTTACACCACACCGCTGGCGAACGGCGCGCCGCTCGCGTACAAATTGCGCTTATCGATTACCCGGCTTTAAGGCTGACAATGCGACTGGCTTTCCCGACTTTGATGTTCACTGCCGTGACCCTGCTGCTCGGGATCACCGGTGTGGACGCCGCACCGCAGCATGCGATGACCGTCTATGGCGAACCGGCAAAATACCCGCCCGGTTTCAGTCACTTCGATTACACCAACGTCCGGGCGCCCAAGGGCGGGACGATGCGCCGCTCGGCCATCGAGATCGGCCACTTCGACCATGTCCTGCCGTACATCGACAAAGGCATCGGCGTCAGCCAGATCGACGGCCTGCTGTATTCCCCGTTGGCCCAGCGCTCGCTCGACGAGCCCTACACCGTATACGGCCTCGTGGCGCAGAAAATGGAACGCTCGGATGACGGCCTGTCGTTGCGCTTCTTTATCAATCCCAAGGCCCGCTTCGCCGATGGCAAGCCGATTACCGCCGAAGACGTGCGCTACACCTATGATTTGCTGATGACCCAGGGCAGCCTGCGTTATCGCACCCAGTTCGCCGACGTCAAAGGCGTCGAAGTCGAAGCCCCGCTCACCGTACGTTTCGATTTCAAGAGCAACGAAAACCGCACCCTGCCCCTGGACATCGCGACCCTGCCGGTATTTCCCGAGCATTGGTGGAAGACCCGTGATTTCGCCGGCGGTGGCGGCTATGAACCGCCGCTGGGCAGCGGCCCGTATCGGGTCGGCAAGGTCGACTCCGGGCGCAGCATCACCTTTGAACGCAATCCCGACTGGTGGGGCAAGGACCTGCCGGTCAGCCGTGGCCTGTACAACTTCGATCACTTCAGCATCGAGTACTTCGGCGACACCGACGTCGCCCGCCAGGTCCTGCGCGGCGGCGCCTACGACTACAACCGTGAGTTCTCCGCCACCGGCTACTCCATCGGCTACGAGAGCCCGGCCCTGAGCGACGGTCGTCTGCAAAAGGCTCATCTTGCCACCGAAGCACCGCAGTCGGCACAGGGCTTCGTGTTCAACCTGCAAAAGCCGATATTCCAGGATCGCCGCGTCCGTCAGGCACTGGCCATGCTCTGGGATTTCGAATGGAGCAACCGGCAGATGATGCGCAACATGTACATCCGCCAGCAGAGTTACTTTTCCAATACTGATCTGGCCGCCCGCCAGTTGCCGGATGCCGCCGAACTGAAGATTCTCGAACCCTTGCGCGGACAGATTCCCGACGAAGTGTTCACTCAGGTCTTCGAAGCACCGAAGACCGATGGCAGCGGCATTATTCGCGACAAACAACTGCAAGCGCTGGAACTGCTGGAACAGGCCGGCTGGAAACCCGATGGCGACCAGTTGGTCAACGACCGCGGCGAGCCGTTGAGCTTTACTTTTCTGGTCAGCCAGAACGGGATGGACCGTCTGCTGCTGCCTTACAAGCGCACGCTGAAACAGATCGGCATCAACCTCGACATCCGTCGCATCGACTCCTCGCAGTACGTCAATCGCCTGATGAGCCGCGACTACGACATGATCGTCACCGGTTACCCGGTCACCACCTCCCCCGGCGGCGAACTGTTGAACTACTTCGGTTCGGCATCGGCCAACGATCCCGGCGCCAACAATTACATGGTGCTGAAGAACCCGGCGGTCGACACCTTGATCAACGGCCTGATCCGCGCCTCGACCCAGGCCGACATGCTGCGTTATGCCCATGCGCTGGACCGGGTGCTGCAATGGAACTACTACTGGATTCCCAACTATTACCCGCCGGGCACGTCGACCGTGTGGTGGAACCGCTTCGGCATTCCCACCGTGCAGGCGAGCAATGACGAAGCGATCGAGAGCTGGTGGGAAATCAGCAGCACGCCGCTGACCAACCAGCAGATGACGGCCGAGAAAATCAGCCGTGGCAGACCCGGAGGGCCGCACTGATGTGGGCTTACATACTGCGACGCCTGCTGCTGATCATTCCAACGCTGGTGATCATTCTGCTGGTGAATTTTGTGATCATCCAGGCCGCGCCGGGTGGTCCGGTCGAACAGGCCATCGCCCACCTGCAAGGCATCGGCGGCGCCAGTGTCGGCGGCGGTGCGAGCGAGACCATGAGCGGCACGTCCCGCGCCAGTCGCGGCCTCGATCCGCAGCTGATCAAGGACATCGAAAAACAGTACGGCTTCGACAAACCCGCCCATGAACGCCTGTGGCTGATGCTCAAGAACTACGCGCAGCTGGATTTCGGCAAGAGCTTCTTCCGCGGCGCCACGGTCACCGACCTGATCCTGCAGAAAATGCCGGTGACCATTTCCCTCGGCCTGTGGGCGACGCTGATCACTTATCTGGTGTCGATCCCGCTGGGTATCCGCAAAGCCGTGCACCACGGCAGTCATTTCGATATCTGGAGCAGCACGGCAATCATCATCGGCTACGCCATGCCGGCATTCCTGTTCGCGATGTTCCTGATCGTGGTGTTCGCCGGTGGCACCTCGCTGAACTGGTTTCCGGTGCGCGGTCTGGTGTCCGACAACTTCGAATCCCTGTCGACACTGGGCAAGATCGCCGACTACTTCTGGCATCTGGTGTTGCCGGTCACGGCGCTGGTGATCGGCGGGTTCGCCACCTTTACCATCCTCACCAAAAACTCGTTCCTCAATGAGATCACCCGCCAATACGTGGTCACCGCTCGCGCCAAAGGCCTGAGCGAAAACCGGGTGCTGTACGGGCATGTGTTCCGCAACGCGATGCTGCTGGTGGTGTCGGGCATTCCCCAGGCGTTCATCAGCGTGTTCTTTGCCGGTTCGTTGCTGATCGAAGTGATCTTCTCCCTCGACGGCCTCGGGCGCATGAGTTACGAAGCAGCCGTGTCCCGTGACTATCCGGTGGTGTTCGGCTCGCTGTTCATCTTCACCCTGTTCGGCCTGCTGATAAAACTGATCGGCGACCTGTGCTACACGCTGGTCGACCCGCGCATCGACTTCGCCGCGAGGAACGCCTGATGTTCAAGCTCTCGCCTCTGGGCCGTCGCCGCTTCGAACGCTTCAAGAAAAACCGCCGGGGCTGGTGGTCGCTGTGGCTGTTTATCGGCCTGTTTCTGCTTAGCCTCGGCGGCGAACTGATCGCCAACGACAAGCCATTGGTCGTCAGTTATCAGGGCCAATGGTACTTCCCGGTATTCAAGCGCCACACCGAACAGGAGTTCGGCGGACAACTGCCGTTCCAGGCCGACTACCGCAGCGACTACGTGCAGAAGCTGATCCGCAAGGACGGTGGCTGGCTATTGTTTCCGCCGATTCCATTCAGTGACGACACCCCGAACTACGACCTCAACAAACCGGCACCGAGCCCGCCGACTTCAGTCAACTGGCTGGGCACCGACGATCAGGCGCGTGACGTACTGGCTCGGGTGATCTTCGGCGCGCGGGTGTCGATCCTGTTCGCCCTGATGCTGACCTTCGTCAGCGCCCTGATCGGCATCGCGGCCGGCGCCCTGCAGGGCTATTACGGCGGCTGGGTCGATCTGCTCGGTCAGCGTTTGCTGGAGGTCTGGTCGGGATTGCCGGTGCTTTACCTGCTGATCATTCTTTCGGGATTCGTCGAGCCGAACTTCTGGTGGCTGCTGGGGATCATGGCGCTGTTTTCCTGGCTGGCGCTGGTGGACGTGGTGCGCGCCGAGTTTCTGCGCGGGCGCAACCTGGAGTACGTCAAGGCTGCCCGGGCCCTGGGCTTGAGCGATCGCAAGGTGATTGTCCGGCACATCCTGCCCAACGCGATGAACGCGACCCTGAGCTACCTGCCCTTTATTCTGACCGGGGCGATTTCGACCCTGACCGCGCTGGACTTCCTCGGCTTCGGCATGCCTGCCGGCAGCGCTTCACTGGGCGAGTTGATCGGTCAGGGCAAACAGAACCTGCAAGCGCCGTGGCTCGGGTTGACCGCATTTTTCACCCTGGCGCTGATTCTTTCCCTGTTGGTATTCATCGGCGAAGCGCTGCGCGATGCCTTTGACCCGCGCTCATGAACGGATATTTGATATGACTGACAACCTGATCGAAATCCGTGACCTCAGCGTCGCCTTCCATGGCCAGACCGTGGTGCGCAACCTGTGCCTGGACATCCGCCCCGGCGAGTGCCTGGCCCTGGTCGGTGAGTCGGGTTCGGGCAAGTCGGTGACGGCCCACTCGATCCTGCAACTGCTCCCCGAATGCGATGCCCGGACCACCGGCAGCATCCGTTATCGTGGGCAGGAACTGGTCGGCGCCGATCCCAAGACCCTTCGCGATCTGCGAGGCAACCGCATCGCCATGATTTTCCAGGAGCCGATGACCTCGCTCAATCCGTTGCACACGATTGAAAAGCAGATCGGCGAAACCCTGTTGCTGCACCGTGGCCTCGGTGGCAAGGAAGCTCAGGCGCGAATCCTCGAACTGCTCGAACTGGTGGGCATCCAGAAACCGAAAGAACGGCTGAAGGCTTATCCGCATCAACTGTCCGGCGGCCAGCGCCAACGGGTGATGATCGCGATGGCCCTGGCCTGCGAACCTGAATTACTGATCGCCGACGAGCCGACCACCGCCCTCGACGTGACCGTACAGCGCAAGATCCTGTTGCTGCTAAAGTCCCTGCAACGGCGCCTGGGCATGTCGCTGCTGCTGATCAGCCATGACCTCAATCTGGTGCGCAGCATCGCCCAACGGGTGTGCGTGATGAAGGCCGGGGAAATCGTCGAGCAGGCGCCGTGCGAAACCCTGTTCACCGAACCGAAACACCCTTACAGCTGCGTGTTGCTCAACGCTGAACCGGAAGGCGAAGCACTGCCCCGGGACGAACGCGAAAACGTTCTGGAAGTCGATGACCTTCGGGTTGATTTCACGGTCGGCGGCGGGTTGTTCCAGCGCAAGCAATACCTGCGCGCGGTGGACGGTATCAGTCTGAACATCCAGCGTGGCAAGACGCTGGGCATCGTCGGCGAGTCCGGTTCGGGCAAGTCGACCCTCGGCCAGGCGATTCTACGGCTGCTCGACTCCAAGGGCAGCATCCGCTTCCAGGGCACGGCCCTCGACGGCCTCGACCAGAAACAGATGCGGCCGTGGCGCCGGCAGATGCAGGTGGTGTTCCAGGATCCGTTCGGGAGCCTCAGCCCGCGCATGTCGGTGGCGCAGATCATCAGCGAAGGGCTGGAAGTGCATTGCCAGTCCACTGCCGACGAGTGCGACGACCAGGTGATCCGCGTGCTCAAGGAAGTAGGGCTCGATCCCGAAAGCCGTCATCGCTATCCCCATGAGTTCTCCGGTGGCCAGCGTCAGCGCATTGCCATCGCCCGGGCATTGGTACTCAAACCCGCGCTGATCCTGCTCGACGAACCGACCTCGGCACTGGATCGCACCGTGCAGAAACAGGTGGTCGCCCTGCTCCGCCAGCTTCAGGAAAAACATGGCCTGACGTATCTGTTCATCAGCCACGATCTGGCCGTGGTGCGGGCGCTGGCCCACGACATGATCGTGATCAAGGACGGCAAGGTGGTCGAAAGCGGCGCCAGCCATGACGTGTTCGACTCACCGCAGCATCCCTATACCAAAGAGCTGTTGGCGGCGGCGCATCCGGGGTGAGCTATTGGAGGCCCTGCTCCAGGGGATTGAAAACGAACACCTGCCCGCCTGCGGCACCCAGTGTTGCTCGCAGGAGCGGGACATAGCGCCCGGTCACTTGAAAATAGTCCTTCTGATCATATTGGGCGCCAGTCAGACCACTGGAAGGTACAAGTGCCTGAACATTGTAAAAGAAGGCTTCGATGGGTAATTGTGCGGGTTTGTTCTGATTCCACGCCGCGACCATGAACTCGTTCCATCCGAAATAGTCGCCGCGATTTTGTCGCACATCGATGCTCAGCTGAAATTGTTGGGGATCAAGGTCAAAGGCACATGAGCGATTGACTGCCCCTCCGTACCGCGCAACCCAAGCTTGGACACTGTTGATACCCAACTCGCTGCACAGCCCACCGTGCGTGCGGCAAACATCTGGACTGCCGCCGGTGCCGGCATCGTACGGATAGGCACAGCGCAAACTCATGGGATTGCCGGCTGGTGCAGCCTGTTCACGGATGACAAAACCCTGGGATTTATAGAATCGGCTGACGCCGGCGTCAGCACGCAGATAACTGAACGAGGCCCCATTGCCGCGCACGGAGTTCGGACTCGGATTCCACGAGTGAAATGCCGTCGACTGGTCCGTCGTACGGATCAACACACCATTGCAGTAGTGCGCCGCCCGCCCATCCCGACAGGTTGGCGATGTATCAGCAAACCGCGCATTCAAACGCGCTGCCACTTGATAGCCCACATACAACTGATCCAGCTGATTGAACCCGAACAAGGTTTGCAGCGCATCGTCGCGTTGCAGCCGCAGAACCGGCATCCACTCGCCCGTGGCGCGAAACCACGCCAGTTGATCCCTTTGCGCGCCACGTAATGCACCTGGCGTCGCCAAATCATAAAACAACGCTTGTATCGCCATGCTGGTCGGTTGCGCATCGTTCCAGATCTTGACCAGCGCTTCTGAATTCACCGCGGATGCCTGCACGTCCAATTGCTTGCCCGAACCGATTGCAGTAAAGACATCAGCAAATACAAAACCGTTGGCGCCGCCAGTTGGCGCAGGCGCGCGATCGCCTCGCCAATACTCGAATGGCACCACACCATCAGCAATCGCCGACGGCGTGAGCTTCCAGAAATCTACCGTCGGCGAATTCTGCGTACGACGCAGCAATACGCCGCTGCAAAAATACACACTATTGCCTCCCGGGCAGTCGACCATGACCTGCTGATAACGATTGTTGAGTACCTGAGCGATTTGCGGTCCGCTCAGCGCGCTGGCCGCCGGGCTGAACACGCACAGCAGAGCAACGAGATACAACCACTTGATTGCGTTCTGGAGGTGAGTCATGACAAACGCTCCTTGTGAGATCAGCCGTGCATCAACTGTGCTTTCTCACTCCGTGTTCTGGTCGGCGGGGTCGTAGACAAACGGGGGCAGCGCAGCCAGGTTTACGCGCATGATCGGTAGCGTTCGGCTGGCTTGCTGATAGAAATCTCGCTGGATGAACCGGGCATCTTTCAAGCCCGCAGACCCGCTGACAAAGAACAGCGCTTCCAACGGAAGCTGGCTGGCCATGTTCAGAGGCCAGACGGCAATGATCAGCTCGTTCCACGCCGGATTACGGTTGCGAACGTCATTGCTCAATTGCACCTGGGGCGCAGTAATGTTCAGGGAGCAGGTACTCCCGAGCGAGTTATAGGTCGCCACGGTGTTCACACCGATTGAATCGCAATAACGACGGCAGCTATCCGGAATGCCGCTGGTGCCGGCATTGAACGGGTACAGACAACGCAACACAGGCTTGAAGGCTGATGGCGCTGATCCATCACGCAGGATCAGGCCCTGCGTCCCGGCGATCTGCGTCATGCCTACATCGGCCCTCGCCCATGACCACGACACACCGTTGCGGCCTATCGAGTTGGGGCTGGCATCCCAGGCATGAAACTGAGGGGAAGCCGCGACACCACGGATCATCACACCGTTGCAATTGAGCGGCTGTGAACCATCGCGGCAAGTTGGCGAGGTATCGCGAAAACGTGCATTGAGTCGAGAGGCGATCTGATAGCCGTAATACAATTGCTCCTGCTGATTGAAGCCGAAGATCTGTTGTGCAGGATCGGCCAGATCCAGTCGCAGAATTGGCAGCCATTCCCCAGTCCGCTGGAAGTAATCCAATTGATCGCGCTGTGCCGCGAGCAGCGCAGGCGCCCAGTTGCGCTCGTAGTACAGCGCTTGAACCGGTAGCGCCCTGGGTGCCTGCTCATCCCAGTTTTTGACCCGCACCTTGCCGTTCAAGTCTGGCTGCAGCACATCGAGCGGTTTACCCAGGCCAATAGCGGTGAATGTGTCGGTCAGCACAAAGCCGTTCTGCAACAAACCGGCTCCCCGTGGAATGTCCTTGCGCACGTAGGCGAACAGTTCGTAACCGGCGCCGATCGCCTGCGGACTGAGCATCCAGAACGGCCGCCCGGGACTTGTCTGCGAACGGCGCACCATTGCGCCGCTGCAATGGGTCGGGTCTGTATCTCCCGCACATCTGGCGGTGTCGTTGGCATAGCGTGTATTGAGTAGCTGGGCGACCTGGGGGCCGCTGATACCCCAGGCCATTTCACCAAACAGCAGGCAAAGCGATAGCGTGCCGCCAGTCAGCAGACGATGGATGTTCATGATTCCCTCCCGATGTCAGTCCATCGGATTGACTTTCAAGACCGACTGACACCCATGGCCTGGTGATGCTCGTTCAGGTCCGCCGAAGAAGGATTGGGGTCAAGATCATCGTCCATCGGTTTGTCCAGGTTCACGACAGGCGCCGTGTTGGCGCCGCTCAGATCGCCAGCCCAGAACCCATACGGAAGGAAGCCGAAGAAATCGGTCAGCGATCCTCGATGCTCGGGATAGGTGTCCACAAGTCGCGTCAGTTCACGCTCGGACGGCAGGTCCAGGCCAGCCGCTCTACATGCATCGTTTGCGCCCTGCCAGGAAGCACCGGGAGTCAGGAAGTGAAAAAGAAGAATGCCTTTGACAGTCAGTACGTAATGCTTGGTCTGGCCCAGGCTATCCGTTGCGCTGATGATGACCACACCGTCGCCATTGGCCGTCACTTCGCCTTGTTGATCGACCGTGACAACATTCGCGTCGCTGCTGGCGTAAGCGTACGGCTCGACACCCCATGTGGCCACTCGACTGAAACGGGTGAACGGTGGTGAATTGGCCGGCGGTTTACCGACAACAACCCCGTAGTTCTGGCTCGTCAGATCCAACGTTTGCTCACCTTCGAAGCCACCTTCGACCTTAAGCGTCAATTCGCGGGTCGTATGCAACAGTTGAGTACCTGAGCGGATTTCCCAGAACACAGTGATTGCCTGACTCACGTATTGGGCGAAGACCGCAAGCTCTACGAAGAGGTACGGGGCGCTGGTCTGATTGGCCCTGATTGCGATGGCATCGATCTCGCTCTTCGCAGCCCCTTGGGGCTGGATGAACAGATGCGCCTTTTGTCCTCCCGCCATACCCGGATAAACGCCAGCCATCCGGACAGCTGTCTCGCCCTCCTGCACTGGTTCCATCGTTCCATCTTCTTTCGCAGCGTCGACAATCGCCGCGGGCAGCATGGCATTTACAACGATATCTTCGGACATTTCATTCACCTCGGAGTCGGTCAGGCACTCGCTGCCCACAGGTAGCAGCGAGTACACAGGGTTGCTTGATCTGAATCGCAAGCCGGCATGTGCAGCGTTTGTCGCCCTATGACTTCAGGTGAGAAACGAATCCGTTGAACACCGCCGAGCCGGAAAGCGCAGTCGCATTGCCCCAGGTCACCACACGGTTATCCGACGTCAGCGCGATAAAACCGTGGGAGTTGGTGTAGATGGCAACAACATTGACCAACTGCCCGCTGACCGCAGAGGTGTCACCACCGAGCGCTGCATTGCCCCACGCATACACTTTGCCGTCGGCGCAGAGCACCGCGAACGCATGGGATGTGCCAGCGATCGTGATGACGTTGGTCAGTGCAGCGATGTTGGCGGGCACCACCCCCGCAGGTGCCTGCCCCCAAGCGGCGACGCGATTGTTTTCGGTGACACCGGCAAATGCATGCCAGGTCGACACCACATCGACAAACCGCAAAGTCGCGATGCCCGGATAACTGGCCAGTACGCCGCCGTAGGCTGCATCGCCCCACGCAACTGCATTTTTGGTGACACTCAGCGCCACAAACGCTCGTGCGTTGGCGCAGCACAGGCGGTCGATGTCGGTGCGCGAGGCGACGCTCGATGCGTTGCCTCCGTAAGCGGGATCCCCGAAAGCAAACAGGCGATTGGTCTGAGTAATCCCGGCGAAAGCGTGGTAAGAGCAAATCAGCCTTTTCGGGTTAGTAATGCCCGGGGCCGGATTGGCCACACCACCGGCCGCCGCCGAGCCCCAACCGGTCAGGCTGCCATCGTTGCGGCGCGCCACGAATGCCAACCCGCCGTTATAGACCTTGCTGATGTTGCTCAGGCCACCGGCTGGCAGTGTGCCGCCATAGGATGCATGTCCCCAGCAGCGCACGCTGCCATTGAGATCCAGTGCGGCGAATGCATAGCTGTTGCTCGCCAGTTCCTTGATCCCGGAGGGGTTCACCGCGCCCAGGTTGCCGCCACCGGAAGCTTCACCCCATGCCGCAATGTCGTTGTTGGCGGTCAATATCGCGTAGGCGCCACCGGTGCAGTGCAGGGCTTTAAGATTTTCCTGGATCAACAGGTTGGCGGGGACTGCTCCGCCATAGCTCGCATGTCCGGCGGCAATCAGGTCACGTCCGCCAACTACCCCGCCAGCTGACACCCGAACATCGCGCAACACCGATACCGACGCCGCCCCCGTCGTATTGCCATCGACACCATTACCACAGACATTTACCGGGTTGAGCGTCACCGAATCGGTCGTTGAGCGAACACGCAGCTCTCTACTCGAATCCGTATCAATGAAGTCGCTGCCTGCCGTCCACACGTTGTCACCCACGTAACTCCACTCGACCAACTTCGGTGCGAATTTCTGTGAGTCCAGTGCAATCAGGCGGCACGAGAGGCTGGAAGATCGATAGGTATTGGAATTGTGGCGCGCCCCCATGACTTTGAACTTGCCGGAGCCAATGTCGCGCTGCACGCTGAAACTCTTGAACGCCGAAGGTTCGTCCGGCCCGCCCGTTGCTCGTGCAATCGAGTAACTTGCAGTGAAGCTGCTGCCGTTGTGCTGAGCGAAATAGCTATGCGGAATCCTCACCGTCAGATCCTGACCTACGTCGGCGGCACCGACCGTCTTGCTGATGGGTGTTGGATTATTGCTGAGGATGATCTTGACCACATCTCCGGACTTGAGCTGCGCAGTCTTGTAGATAATCGCACTGCCGCCGGCGGCCGGCACATCGTCCAGGTTGATCGAGTCCAGGTTCGGGCCTTTCGCTTCGGCGAAGGCAATGACGGGCAACACGGCGCGTTGCACCCGCAGGAGCAAGACATCTGAAAAGTCCTCACCACCATTTGCTCGTTCGACCGAGCACGTGACTCTTACTGCTTTTTCCTGATTGGCCAGAACGTATTGATGAGAAATCTGATAAGTAAAAGGTTTCCCTTCACCGCTCTGCGAAATCGGCCTCTCGAAGTGGTGATCGCCATTGATCGCGTCACCATCGAAGTCCCCTTTCACATAATCGCCACTTTTCAGATCGGCGCCTTCCCAGACGAGGGACAGACCTTTGGCTGCAGTGTCCGCCGGATTGACAACCCCGTTTGCGTCGGCCTCGAGCGCTTTGGGTGCTGGCAAAAGCTTGCCGGCGCCGGCCCCGATACGAACTTGCGTCTCGGCTCCGAATCGCTCCGGCCCCGAACCGTTGGAAGGCTCAACCGAGTACCCGATAGTGACTGTGAACCCGATCTGTTCCTTGAGCCAATCAATGAACAAATAAAACGATACCGGGATATCGAGATCACGATCATCGATTTCGATTGAATCTTCATAGCGCTGGGAGTCCTGTGGGTTATCCGATTGCCACCACAGGAAAACCGTATGCCCTTTCATGTTAATGAATGGCAGGACCCGAACCTCGGCATCGGCAAAAGGCGGTAACTGTTTGGGATCCAGCACACCATCGACCGCGTCCACCACCACAGCTGCCCTCAGATCAGGCTTGGGTTCGCCCACCCGGACCGAATGCACCAGTGACTTGGCCGCCGAGGGATCATCCTTGGCAGAACCGACCGTGTAGTAACCATCAAGCTGTCCGCCATCCAGTCCGGAAATATAGGCAAGAGAAAGCGGAAACGTCATGTCTCGGGACACTTGGGAACTGCTGATCCGGCGCCCGGAATCAAACAGTTTTACAACGCCTCCCGGTGCAATGCCGACCGCGAAAAAGTGCACCCAGGACATTGCCACAATCGCCGGATCAGGAGAGACAATTCCGGTCGCTGCCTTGTTTGGGTCCAGTTTGATACCGTTGATTGGCAGGTATTTCGGCGCTGACAAGTTCACTGCCGTGCCTGCAAGCCAAACCGTGGTGCGACTCGAGTGCTGTACGGAACCGTCACTTTTACTGATCAACTTGTAACGGAAATAAATATGCTCTCTGGCCAGCCGTGTAAAAGTGCTATTGGGCAAGAAGAATCTAACTGTGCTGTCAATCTGAGTAACAGTACCTGCCTTCGTAAAAATGGCTATCTCAGTGCCATCCTTGATCCACGACACATTCAGCTCGACCGTATCACCCACTGCAAAAGTCGGTGAACGGGTCACGACATCGCATTGAATATCCTTGGTGCCCACCACACTCAAGTCGTAAAAAAGTTCGCCGGTCGCCGGATCTACCTGGACGGCCTCAAGTATTACCGGCCGCAGAAGTCCAACTTCAACCTCGACATACACCGGTGTCCGCAGCGAGTGATCACTGGCGATGTTGTGCACCTCATCGTGCGGGCGATAAGTCAGAATGTGGTCACCGTTGCCCGCTGCCAGGATCACCTCCAGGGGCACCTTGCTCACGATCGCCTGGCCGACCTGGTCGGGCTTCACGGTGACATAAAAAACATACCCGCCCCAAAAGACCGCATTCACGTCCCAAGGACGCATGTTCAGATAGGCTGGAATGGAAAGTTGTACACCTTCTGCGGACTGTGCGAGTTCCAGGGTTACTCCACCCGCTGGAACATTGAGCAATGTGGGCCCCGGCAGGCGGTAATGTCCGGGACGATCAGGTTGCGGATCCGTACCGCCAGGAAGCGTAACTCTGATAAAGACCAGCAGGGGATCAGACTCACCCCAGTTATTACTGTCGCGAATGATCACGTACCAGATAGTCTGAAATCCCATCAGCAACAAATGTGCAGGAATAAATACGTGCGAGATTTCGTTTTCCTGCCCGGCCTGAAGATTGAATGACAGCAAAGGAGTCCCGGGATTAAGGCTGGTGTAAATCCTGATATTGTCTCCTGCCTCAGAGTTTAAGTAGGGAAATACATCCACCAGCAAACCTTTGGCATTGGAGGTAATCATGCTGCGATTGACTCCCACCCGATTCGGGTTTGGTGTTCCATCAGCATCGTGAATTTCTGGAATCTGGCCCGGAATGTAGAT
This sequence comes from Pseudomonas sp. 9.2(2024), assembly GCF_039695385.1. NCBI lineage: Bacteria > Pseudomonadati > Pseudomonadota > Gammaproteobacteria > Pseudomonadales > Pseudomonadaceae > Pseudomonas > Pseudomonas sp. 9.2(2024). The sequence continues at coordinate 3,580,447 of NZ_CP155585.1, forward strand.
CGGGTCTATCGCCAATACACCGTTGTCAGGTGCTGGTTGCGACTCGGGTAGTGCTTCGTCACTGGCCATGTGCATGCTCCTGTTTTATAGCAGGCGCATGACCGACCGAGGGCAGGCCGTTGGCGCCGAATGCCTGCATTCAGCGCTTGATTGAAAATCCCGACAACTGTCAGAAATTACAGGTGGCGATACTATTCTGACGAACGGTATGGTCAGCGACTTCTCTCTTTTGGAACAACATCGATGAACACCACCGAAAGCCTCAAGGATTACCAACGGGTTCGCACGCTGGCGATCCGTTCGTTGTTCGAGATCATCGAGCAATCCAGTGAAGGCACGGTGATTGTCGACCGCGACGCGAACATCGTCTGGATGAACGAGCGCTATGCGCGGCGCTTCGGGCTCGACTCCGCCGCCGGGGCCATCGGCAAGCCTTGCGAAAGCGTGATCCCCGGCAGCCTGCTGCGCGAAGTGGTGCGCACCGGGCGGCCGATTCTGCTGGACATGCAGGACACCCCGAAAGAACCGCTGGTGGTGATGCGCCTGCCGATTCATGACGACGCCGGCGCGGTGATCGGCGCCATCGGTTTTGCCCTGTTCGACGAACTGCGCACGCTGTCGCCGATGCTCAAGCGCTACCTGAGCATGCAGGAAGAGCTGGCCTCGACCCGCTCGCTGCTGCGTGCCCGCCAGACCAAATACAACTTCGCCCACTTCATCGGCACCAGCGCTGCCAGCCTCGAGGTCAAGCGCCGTGCCCGTCGCAGCGCGAGCGCCGAGTCGCCGGTGCTGTTATTGGGCGAAACCGGCAGCGGCAAGGAGCTGCTGGCGCAGGCGATCCACGGCGCGTCGCCTCGGGCGCACAAAGCGTTCGTCAGCATCAACAGCGCGGCAATTCCCGAAGCGCTGCTCGAAGCCGAGTTCTTCGGCACCGCCCCCGGCGCCTTCACCGGCGCCGATCGCAAGGGCCGCACCGGCAAGTTGCAGATTGCCCAGGGCGGGACGCTCTTTCTCGACGAGATCGGCGACATGCCACTGCCGCTGCAAAGCAAATTGCTGCGGGTGTTGCAGGAAAAGGAATTCGAACCTGTCGGTTCCAATGAAGTAATCCAGAGCGATGTGCGGGTGATTGCCGCGACCTCGACGGATCTGGAAGCGGCGATCAAGCGCGGCGAGTTCCGCGCGGATTTGTACTACCGCCTCAACGTGTTGCCGATTCAGGTGCCGCCGCTGCGGGAGCGGCTGGATGATCTGCCGGCACTCAGTGAAGCGATTCTTGAGGAGTTGCGCAGTCAGCACGAGTTGAACCGCGAAGCGCTGGAGCTGTTGGGACAGCACGCGTGGCCGGGGAATATCCGCGAGTTGCGAAACGTGCTGGAGCGAGCAGCACTGCTCAGTGATGACTTGATGCTGACGGCGGATGACATTCGTGCCGCGATTGGCACGTTCGCACCGGTTGAGCGAACGCTGGTGCCTCTCTCAGAGCCAATAACCAACGAAACCTTCAGTCAGGCTCGCGAGCGGTTTGACCGGCAGTTGATTCAATCCACCCTCGCGCAATGCGGGGGCAAGGTGATCGAGGCGGCTGAGCGGCTGGGACTGGGGCGGTCGACGCTTTACAAGAAAATGATTGCACTGGGGATCGCGGAGTCTCAATAGAGAGACACCATTCCCCATATAGAGACAACATTAAAAGCATCGCGGGCGAGCCCGCTCTCCCGGGGGAATGCGTACAACTGTGGGAGCGGGCTTGCCCGCGATATCGTCCTCACAGTTATAGAAGTCTCCAAACAGAGACAAAAACTCCAAAACTACCGCCGAATATCAAATTAATTCCTTTTATTTCAACAACTTAACTATCTGGCACAGATCTCGCTTCAGGCCTCCCCACACCCGTTCCACCCACAAAAATAACAATCGAAGGAGCACACCATGAGTGTGATCATCGCCTTGGCAGCCCTCGCGCTGCTGATGCTCGCGGCCTACCGTGGCTACAGCGTTATCCTTTTTGCCCCGATCGCCGCCCTCGGAGCCGTGCTGCTCACCGACCCGTCTGCCGTCGCCCCTGCTTTCACCGGGGTGTTCATGGAGAAGATGGTCGGCTTCATCAAACTCTACTTTCCCGTGTTCCTGCTCGGCGCCGTGTTCGGCAAGCTGATCGAACTGTCGGGTTTCTCCCGCTCGATCGTCGCGGCAGCGATTCGTCTGCTCGGCACCCGCCAGGCGATGCTGGTGATCGTGCTGGTCTGCGCCCTGCTCACCTACGGCGGCGTTTCGCTGTTCGTCGTGGTGTTCGCGGTCTACCCGTTCGCAGCGGAAATGTTCCGCCAGAGCAACATCCCCAAGCGCCTGATTCCGGCGACCATCGCCCTCGGCGCGTTTTCGTTCACCATGGACGCCCTGCCCGGCACGCCGCAGATCCAGAACATCATCCCCAGCACCTTTTTCAACACCACGGCGTGGGCAGCGCCATGGCTGGGTGTGATCGGCACGATTTTCGTGTTCTGCGCCGGCATGCTGTTCCTGCAGCGCCAACGCAACAAGGCTCAGCGTGCCGGTGAAGGCTACGGCACCGAACTGCGCAACGAACCGGAAACCGCCGAAGACCTTAAGCTGCCGAACCCGTGGATTGCCCTGTCGCCGCTGCTGGCGGTGGGCATCATGAACCTGCTGTTCACCCAGTGGATTCCGCAGTGGTACGGCAAGACCCACAGCCTCGCGCTGCCGGGCATGGCCGCGCCGGTCACTACCGAGATCGCCAAACTCACGGCGATCTGGGCGGTGCAGGCAGCCTTGCTGGTGGGCATTCTGATGGTGCTGGCGTTCGGTTTTAAAGCGATCAAAAGCAAGCTCGCCGAGGGCAGCAAAAGCGCAGTCAGCGGTGCACTGCTGGCGGCGATGAACACTGCGTCGGAATACGGTTTCGGTGCGGTCATCGCCTCGTTGCCGGGTTTCCTGGTGCTGGCCGACTGGCTCAAGAGCATTCCCAATCCGCTGGTCAACGAAGCGATTACCGTGACCCTGCTGGCCGGTATCACCGGTTCTGCTTCGGGCGGCATGAGCATCGCGCTGGCAGCGATGTCGGAGCAATTCATCAGCGCCGCCCACGCCGCCAACATTCCGCTGGAAGTGCTGCACCGGGTGGCCGCGATGGCCAGCGGCGGCATGGACACCCTGCCGCACAACGGCGCCGTGATCACCCTGCTCGCCGTCACTGGTCTCACCCACCGTGAGGCCTACAAGGACATTTTCTGTATTACGCTGATCAAGACCCTGGCGGTTTTCGTGGTGATCGGCACTTTCTACGCCACTGGCATTGTGTGAGGTATTGATGACGACTCTTTATGGCAAGACCGCACTGGTTACCGGCTCCACCAGCGGCATCGGGCTGGGCATCGCCCTGACGCTGGCCAAGGCCGGCGCCAACCTGATCCTCAACGGTTTTGGCGACGCCTCCAAGGTGATCGCCGAAGTCGAGCAGTACGGCGGCAAGGTCGGCCATCACCCGGCGGACGTCAGCGACCCGGCGCAGATCGCCGACATGATCGCCTATGCCGAGCGCGAGTTCGGCGGCGTGGACATTCTGGTCAACAACGCAGGCATCCAGCACGTCGCGGCGGTGGAAGAATTTCCGGTAGAGCGCTGGGATTCGATCATCGCGATCAACCTGTCGTCGGTGTTTCACAGCACTCGCCTGAGCCTGCCGGGCATGCGCGCCAAGGGATGGGGGCGGATCGTCAACATCGCCTCGGTGCACGGCCTGGTCGGCTCCACCGGTAAAGCTGCGTATGTGGCGGCCAAGCATGGCGTGATCGGCCTGACCAAGGTGGTCGGCCTGGAAACCGCCGCCAGCAACGTGACCTGCAACGCGATCTGCCCGGGCTGGGTGCTGACGCCGCTGGTGCAGAAACAGATCGACGATCGCGCAGCCAAGGGTGTCGACCCGCAGCAGGCGCAGCACGATCTGCTGGCCGAGAAACAGCCGTCGCTGGAGTTCGTCACCCCGGCACATCTGGGTGAGCTGGTGTTGTTTCTGTGCAGCGAGGCCGGCAGCCAAGTGCGTGGTGCCGCGTGGAATATCGATGGCGGGTGGCTCGCGCAATAAGCTTGCAATTGATCGCTCCCACGCTGTCGTGGGAGCCTTCTGACCAACAATAAGAGGCAAACCATGTCCGACATTCTCTGGCAGCCCGATGCCAAACGCATTGCCCGGTCCCGCATGGACGGCTTTCGGCACTTCATCAATCAACGCCATCACCTGCACCTCGACGATTACCCGGCCCTGCATCAATGGTCCATCGACCAGCGCGAAGCGTTCTGGCAGGCGATCGTGGATTTCTTCGGCATCAGTTTTCACACCCAACCGGACGCCGTTCTGCGTGGAGGCCTGAAAATGCCGGGTGCCGAATGGTTTCCCGGCGCCACGTTGAATTTCGCCGAACACCTGTTGAGCCGACGCGACGATGCCATCGCCGTGATCGCTATCGGGGAAAACGGCCAGCGTGAACTGCTGACCTGGGCCGAACTGGCCCAGCAAGTCGCCGGCTTCCAGGCCAGTCTGCAAGCAGCCGGTGTCGTGGTCGGCGACCGGGTTGCCGCCTGCATGCCCAACACCTGGCAAACCCTGGTGGCGATGCTCGCGACCACCAGTCTCGGCGCAATCTGGTCGTGCTCATCGCCGGACTTCGGCACCCACGGCGTGATCGACCGCTTTGGCCAGATCGAACCGAAAGTGCTGATCACCTGCGCCGGTTACCGCTATGCCGGCAAAGAGATCGACCAGACCGTCAAGATCAATGAAATCCTCGAACAACTGCCGACCTTGCAGCAGTTGATCATCGTGCCCTACGCGCGACCCCAGGCCCATGCCACGGATTACCGGACACCCGCCAACGTCACGCTGTGGGACGACTTCTATGAACCGGGCGATGAGCCGCAGTTCGTCCCGGTGCCGTTCGATCATCCGCTGTACGTGCTGTATTCCAGCGGCACCACCGGCGTGCCGAAATGCATCGTTCACAGCACCGGCGGCGTGCTGCTGCAACACGCCAAGGAACATGGGCTGCATGTCGATCTCGGCCCCGGCGACCGTTTGTTCTACTACACCACTTGTGGCTGGATGATGTGGAACTGGCTGGTCTCGGCGCTGGCGGTCGGCAGCGCGGTGGTGCTGTATGACGGCTCACCGTTTTATCCGGACAACGAGCGATTGCTGGAGCTGCTCGACGACGAGCAGGTCAGCGTGTTCGGCACCAGCCCGAAATTCCTCGCGACCCTGGAAAGCAGCGGCATCAAGCCGCGCGAAAGCTACGACCTGAGCCACCTGAAAACCCTGCTTTGCACCGGCTCCGCGCTGTCGCCGCAGAGTTATGACTTCGTTTATCGCGACTTCAAACCGGACGTGTGCCTGTCCTCGATGTCCGGTGGTACGGACATCGTGTCCTGCTTCGTCAACGGTAACCCGATGTCGGCGGTTCGCCGGGGCGAGATCATGGGCAAGAGCCTGGCCATGGCGGTGGAAGTGTGGAATGACGCCGGACAACCGGTGATCGGCGAAAAAGGTGAATTGGTATGCACTCGACCATTCCCGGCGATGCCCATCGGACTCTGGAACGATCCCGATGGCGAAAAGCTGCGCAAATCCTATTTCAGCCAGTTCCCCGGCGTCTGGGCCCAGGGTGACTATGCCGAACAACTGCCCCACGGCGGGATGCTGATTCACGGCCGCTCCGACGCTGTGCTCAACCCCGGCGGCGTGCGCATCGGCACGGCGGAGATCTACCGGCAGGTGGAAAAAGTCCCGCAAGTGCTGGACAGCGTAGCCATCGGCCAACAGTGGCAGGACGACGTGCGCGTGGTGCTGTTCGTACGCCTCAAGGACGGCCTAACGCTGGATGAGGCACTGCAACAGCAGATCCGCCAGGTGATCCGCGCCAACACCACACCGCGCCATGTGCCGGCGAAGATCGTCGCGGTCACTGACATTCCGCGCACCATCAGCGGCAAGGTGGTGGAGCTGGCCGTGCGCAATGTGGTGCACGGTGATCCGGTGAAAAACACCGATGCCCTCGCCAATCCGCAAGCGCTTGAGCAGTTTCGCGATCGGGTTGAACTTCGCGACTGACGCCGTTCAGTCCATCAGTCCCCACTCGCCGGTCGAGGGCGGTGGGGACGGCATGGTGTCGGCGTGCAGCTTCAGACGCAGGCGCAGGTTATTCACCGAATCAGCATTTTTCAGGGCCTCGTCTTCATCGATCACCCCTTCTGCTACCAGCGCGAACAGTGCACCGTCAAAGGTCTGCATGCCCAGTTCCGCCGATTTTTCCATGATGGTTTTCAGCTCACCAAAATCATTGCGCCGGATCAGGTCGGCAATCGTCGGCGTGCCCAGCATCACCTCGGCGGCGGCCCGTCGCTGACCGTCCCGGGTTCGCACCAGACGCTGGGAGACGAACGCCTTGAGGTGATTGCCCAAGGCATGCAGCAATTGCGGGCGGCGCTCTTCGGGAAAGAAATTGATGATCCGGTCCAGCGCCTGATTGGCGTTGTTGGCGTGCAATGTCGACAGCACCAGATGCCCGGTTTCGGCGAAGGCCAGCGCATGTTCCATGGTCTCGCGATCACGGATTTCGCCGATCAGCACCACGTCCGGGGCCTGGCGCAGAGTATTTTTCAGCGCAGCGTGAAAGCTGCGGGTATCGACCCCGACTTCGCGCTGGTTGATGATTGATTTTTTGTGGCGATGGATGTATTCCACCGGGTCTTCAATGGTGATGATGTGCCCGCTGCTGTGGCGATTGCGATGGTCGATCAGCGCCGCCAGCGACGTCGACTTGCCCGAGTCGGTGGCGCCGACGAACAGGATCAGGCCTTGCTTGAGCATCACCGAATCGAGCAATACCGGCGGCAGTTTCAAATCTTCGAATCGCGGAATGTCGAGTTTGACGTTACGAATAACGATCGACACGTCATTGCGTTGTTTGAAGATGTTGACCCGGAAGCGGCCGATCCCGGTGCGGGAAATCGCCAGGTTCATTTCCAGATCCCGGTCGAACTCCCGTCGTTGTTCGGCGTCCATCAGGGAGACCGCGATACTGGCCACCTCACCGGGTTTGAAGGGCTGCTCGCTCAAGGGCGTGAGCACCCCGTCGAACCGCGCACTGGGTGGTGCGCCCGTGGACAGGAACAGATCCGAACCGTGGCGGCTCGCCAGTTGTTTGAGCAATGCATCGATTTCCATGGCCAAAAGCACCTGCGAAGCTTTCAATGAACACAAGACCGCGCCGTGACGCGACGTGCCTTACAGCGTCTACCGCACTAGGATAGTAGACGCCGCCTCACCGACCGACGCCCAGGATTGATGTGATGAACGCTGTACCGAACACCAACGACGCCCAGGCATTGATTGCCCGCACCGACTGGAGCCGCAGCCCGCTGGGCGCCGCTGGCACCTGGCCACAGAGCCTGCGCACCGCGGTGGACATCGTGATTCACTCGCCGATGCCGATGCTGCTGTTGTGGGGCCCGCAACTCACCCAGATCTATAACAACGGCTTTGCACTGCTCGCCGGGAGCAAGCATCCGCACGCTTTCGGACAACCGGCGCACCAGATATGGCCGGAACTTAGAGACTTTACCGACCCGATTTACAGCGCCGTCCTACAAGGCCAGGTGCGAACCTACAGCGAACGGCGCTTTACCCTGCAACGGGACGGCCAGGACTCCGACTTCTGGCTGGACCTGACCTACAGCCCGATCCGCGACGAAAGCGCGCAAGTGGCCGGGATTCTGGTCACCGCCATCGAAACCAACGAACGCCGGCGCATCGCCCTGGAACTGCAGCAGCGCTCCGAAGACAGCCTCAAGGCCCAACGCGAAAGCGAAGAGCGCCTGCAACTGGCGCTGGCGGCCACCGATGCGGTCGGCACCTGGGATTGGGACATTGGCGAAGACCGCTTCATCGCCGATGCGCATTTCGCCCAGTTGCACGGTGTCGATCCGGCCCTGGCCGGTCAATTGCCGATCAGCGAGTACCTGCACGGCGTGCACCCCGAAGACCGCGCTATGATCGCCCGCAGTATCAAGCATTGCATTACCCACGGCACCGAATACGCTGAGGAATACCGCCTGCTGCAAGCCAATGGCGAGCTGCGCTGGGTGTTCGCCCGCGGGCGCTGCTACAAGGATCATCACGGCCGGCCGATACGTTTTCTCGGCGCGGCGCTGGACCTGACCGAACGCAAGCACACCGAACAGGCACTGCGGCAAAGCCAGACCGAGCTGCAACTGATCATCAACGCCATGCCGATCCTGATCAGCTATGTCGACCACGAAGAACGCTTTCGCCTGAACAACGCCGCGTACCTCGACTGGTACGGGCTCACGCCGCAAGAGCTGTACGGTCGCACGATCCGTGAGGTGATCGGCGAAGAGGCCTATTTCCTGCGGGCGCCGTACATCGCCGAAGCACTCGCCGGTCGGCCCTGCTCGTTCAGCCTGTACACGCCGCACCGCGACGGCAGCCAGCGGCATGCCTTGATGAACTACCTGCCGCGTCACGGCGCGGACGGTGCGGTAAACGGTTTCTACATCTTCGTGATCGACGAGACCGAACGCAAAAAGACCGAAGAAGCCCTGCGCAACCTCAATGAAACTCTTGAGGAACGCGTCAGTGCACGCACCGAGCAACTGGCCCAGGCCAACCAGCGCTTGCAGAACGAAATGTTCGAACGCGAGCGCGCCGAAGATGCCTTGCGCCACGCGCAGAAAATGGAAGCGGTCGGCCAGCTCACCGGCGGCATCGCCCATGACTTCAACAACATGCTGACCGGCATCATCGGCAGCCTCGACCTGATGCAGCGCTACATCGCCAATGGCCGCGCCGATGAGATCGGCCGTTTCACCGACGCGGCGGTGTCTTCGGCCAACCGCGCAGCCGCGCTGACTCACCGTCTGCTGGCGTTCTCCCGGCGTCAGTCGCTGGATCGCAAAACCATCAACGTCAATGAACTGATCCACTCGCTGGAAGACCTGATCCGCCGCACCAAGGGTGATCCGATCGAGCTCAAGTTGCGCCTGGCCGACAACGTATGGTCCGTCAGTACGGATGTCAGCCAACTGGAAAACGCCCTGCTCAACCTGGTGATCAACGCCCGCGACGCCATGCCCGACGGCGGCGAGCTGTTGATCGAAACCGCCAACGTCTACCTCGACGGCAACGACATCACTACCCTCGAACCGATCAAGGCCGGTGATTACCTGATGCTGGCGGTGAGCGACAACGGCACCGGCATGACGCCTTCAGTACGTTCCAAAGCGTTCGATCCGTTCTTTACGACCAAACCCATCGGGCAAGGCACCGGGCTCGGCTTGTCGATGATTTATGGCTTTGCCCAGCAATCGGGTGGGCACGTCAGCCTCGACAGCCTGCCGGGCCAGGGCACCTGCGTGCGCCTGTACTTGCCGCGTTTGTATGCACTGGAAGCGGAGCTGCCGGCAATCGAAGCGGTTGCCGAGGCTCCGGCTGTCGCCACTGGCGAAACCGTGGTGGTGGTCGAGGACGATCCGGCAGTGCGCATGCTGGTCATGGACCTGCTCAAGGAGCTGGGTTATCGCGCCCATGAGGCCGAAGATGCCAAGGGTGCCCTGCCGTTGCTGGAGTCCGACCTGCGGGTTGACCTGCTGGTGACCGACGTCGGCCTGCCGGGCATGAACGGCCGGCAAATGGCGGAGATCGCCCGCCAGCATCGTCCGGGGCTCAAGGTGTTGTTCATGACCGGTTACGCGCAGAAAGCCGCCGAGCGCCAGGGCTTCCTCGAAGACGGCATGGACATGGTCGCCAAACCGTTTTCCATCGAACAGCTGGCCGGCAAGATCCGCACGATGATCAGCCAAAACCCGTGACTTGAGGCATAATCCGCGCCCCGCCGTCACCCCGCTACAGGTATTGCACGATGAAAGCCCAAGCCCGCCACATTCTGGTGAAGACCGCCGAAGAGGCTGAAAAACTCAAGCAACGCATCGCCAACGGTGAAGCGTTCGATGTGCTGGCGAAGAAATTTTCGACTTGTCCGTCCGGCAAGCGCGGCGGCGATCTGGGTGAAGTGCGGCCGGGGCAGATGGTCGGTGCGATCGATGCGGTGATCTTCAAAAAACCGCTGCGCACCGTGCACGGGCCGATCAAGAGCAAGTTCGGGTATCACCTGGTGCAGGTGTTTTACCGCGACTGATCCAGTGCCCTGAAGGCGCGGCTTTCGGCAGCGCCTTCAGGGATCGGCATCAATCCCTGGGGATCAACGCCCCAGGCACTTGAATGACCTGACTGGCCAAGCGATGCCCCGCCTCCGCCGCCTGCACAGGGCTTGCGCCGGACAAGCGACTCGCCAGATACGCCGCACTGAACGAATCCCCCGCCGCCGTGGTGTCCACCACCTTCTCGACCTTCTGCGCCGGGACTTCGAACGCTTCCCCGGCGCAACGGATCAGACAGGCTTCAGCCCCGCGCTTGAGCACCACTTCCGGCGTGCCGATCTGCGCGTACGCTTCAAACACCGCGTCACAGTCTTCGAAATGGAACAGCGCCTGCTCGTCGTCCACCGTCAGCAACGCCAGATCGACATGGGGCAACACGCTGCGATACGCCACCCGCGCCTCTTCCACCGAAGCCCACAGGCGTGGGCGGTAGTTGTTGTCGAAGACGATTCGCGCGTCACGCTGACGGGCTTCGATCAAGGTCTCGATCAGTTTTTCCCGACCTTGCGCGCCGAGCACCGCCAGCGTGATACCGCTGAAATACAGCACGTCGTAATCGGGCAGCGCTGCCAGAATCGGCGCGGCCGCCGGCGTGGTGAAGCAGTCGCGAACGGCGGCTTCGTTGCGCCAGTACAGAAAACGACGTTCGCCGGCGGCGTCGGTCTGGATGCAATACAGACCCGGCAGACGACCGGGTAAACGCTGGACCAGATCCAGACCAATGCCTTCGTCGGCCCAACTGCGGCACATCGCGTCACTAAAGCTGTCGTCACCCAGCGCCGTGACGTAATCGACCTGCGCGTTGTCGCCCATGGCGCGGGACAGATAGACCGCCGTGTTCAGCGTGTCACCGCCAAAGCTCTGTTGCAGGCTGCCATCGGCACGTTGCTGGAGTTCGATCATGCATTCGCCGATCAGGGCGATGCGCGGGGTGTTCGGACCCAATGCACTGAGCGAGTTCATCAGAAGCAGGTTTCCATGGTTTCGATCACCGACAGCTGCTCGTCCACCAGCAGCCCCACGCGCCACTTGTCGAAGGTCAGGCATGGGTGCGAAGTGCCAAAGGAAATGATGTCGCCGACGCGCAATTCCACGCCGGGCGCCACGGTCATGAACGCGTGCTGGTCCATCACCGCCGTCACCTTGCAGGCGCCGACATCGTCGCCCACTGCCGGCAGCACGCCGGCCTTGTAACGCAGCAACGGCACCGGCATCCCGGCATCGAACGCCACGTCACGCTTGCCCAGGGCAATCACCGCAAACCCCGGCTCCGGCAGCGACTGCACGTGCGCCCAGACTTCCAGCGCCGGGCGCAGGCCTTCGTGCAGGTCGCTGCGACGGTCGAGCACGCAGCACTGCGCCTCTTTATAGATGCCATGGTCGTGCGCCACGTAACTGCCAGGGCGCAACACGCTGAGGAAACGCCCGCCAGCGTTCTGCGCTTCGAACGATTCGGCGATCAGGTCGTACCAGGCCGAACCCGACGCGGTGATGATCGGCTTGGCGATGGCGAACGCGCCGCTGTCCTGCAACTGCACCGCCAGGCGCACCAGCGAGGCGGCGAACTCACGGATGCCGCTGACCGCGTGATCGCCATGGATCACGCCTTCGTAACCTTCGATGCCGGTCAGGGCCAGCGCCGATTGCGCGCCGATGGCCTTGGCCAGTTCGATGACTTCCTGCTCGCTGCGGCAACCGCAACGGCCGCCGACCACGCCGTATTCGATCATCACGTTAAGCCGCACGCCGCGCGATGCGAAATAAGCGCCCAGATCGGCGACGTTGTCCGGGTGATCGACCATGCAATAGAAATCGAAGCCGGAATCGGCCGCCAGCAGATCGGCGATCAGCGCCATGTTCGGTGTGCCGACCAGTTGGTTGGCCATCAGCACCCGGCGCACGCCGTGGGCGTATGCAGCGCGGGTCTGGGTGGCGCTGGCCAGGGTGATGCCCCAAGCGCCGGCGTCGAGCTGACGACGAAACAGCGCCGGGGTCATGCTGGTCTTGCCGTGGGGCGCGAGTTCGGCGCCGCTGTCGCTGACGAATTTCTGCATCCAGCGGATGTTGTGTTCCAGCGCTTCGCGATGCAGCACCAGCGCCGGCAGGCTGATGTCACGCACCAGTTGCGCGCCGACGGCGGCATCGCCCTTTTCCACGGCAGCAGTGTTGTTGGCAGTCGTCATGGTCGAACTCCTCACAGTCGCGCCCGCAGGCAGGCGCGGTTATTCGTTGATTCGCCGGGCGAGGCTGTTGGCGCTCTCGATCAAGACCCGGCGATAGTCGTTGTAATTGTTCTTGGCATCGGCGCGCGGGGCGACGATGCACAGGGTGCAGATGGCCACGCCTTGAGGGTCTTTGACCGGGGCGGCGAAGCAATGGGTGAAGGTGTCGGCGACACTGTCGAAGGAGAAGAAACCGTCGATGCCGGCCTGACGGATTTCCGCCAGAAACGTCTCCATCGGCAGGCGTTCGCCACCCGGCAGAATGAAATCGTCTGGGTCGATCAGGTCACTGATCTGCTGATCGCTCAAGTGCGCCAGCAGCAGGCGCCCGGACGCGGTCCACGGGATCGGCGCGTTTTCACCGATATCGGAAGAAATGCGGAAATGCCGCTCGCCCTCCTTCATCAGCGCCACCGTGTATTTGCGCCCGTTGAGCAGGCACATCTGCGCGGTTTCCCGGGTCTGGCTGACGATCTCCTGCAAGGCGTGATCGGCTTCGCGACTGAGGTCGAAATGGCGCAAGTGCGCCTGGCCAAGGAAGTACAGCTGACGACCGAGATAGACGTGACCGTCCTTGCCCACCGGCTCCAGAATCCGCCGCTCGAGCAATGACGCCACTAGCTCGTAGACCGTGGATTTCGGGCTGCCGATGCCGTTGGCGATGTCATTCGGGCGCAGTGGCTGGCCGATTTCCTTGAGGAAATCGAGGATATCGAACGCCCGGTCCAGACCGCGTGCCCGGCGCTTGATGGTGTCTTCGGTCATTTCTGTGGTTCCCTTAAAAGATGCCGGGATGGTAACTGGCCCTTGGCGTTGTGTCAGTTGGATCGCAGCCCTCACCCCCCGCCCTCCCGAAACGTCGGACCGCCCGGAGGGAGAGGGAGCCTGACCGTATCGATGCAAATGCCATCGTCTGGCACAACAATCTGCATCGATAGAGATCAGTCCCCTCTCCTGGGGGAGAGGGCCAGGGTGAGGGGGCTATGGCCTCAGCGACGCCACATCACTCAAGCCTTCTTCTTGTACGCAATGCAGTCGATCTCGACCTTGCAGTCGACCATCATGCTCGCCTGCACACAGGCCCGGGCCGGTGCGTGTTCGGGCTTGAAGTACTCGCCGAAGACCTTGTTGAAACTGCTGAAATCCCGCGGATCGTCCAGCCACACGCCGGCGCGTACCACGTCTTCCAGGCCATAACCGGCCTCTTCGAGAATCGCGATCAGGTTCTTCATGGTCTGGTGCGTCTGCTCGACGATGCCGCCCACAATGATCTCGCCATCCACCGCCGGCACCTGCCCGGAAACGTGCAGCCAGCCATCGGCCTCAACAGCGCGGGCGAATGGACGTGGCTGGCCGCCAGCGGCGGTGCTGCCGGTGCCGTAACGAGTAATGCTCATGGGTGTTTCTCCTGATTGAAAAAGTGAAAAGTCAGAACCGCGTGCTTTTGAGAAATTCCGCCAGCCGCGGCGATTGAGGACGCTCGAACAGTTCCTTGGGAGGCCCCTGCTCTTCGATGCGCCCCTGATTCATGAAAACGATCTTGTCCGAGACCTCGAACGCAAAACGCATTTCGTGGGTCACCAGCAACATGGTCATGCCGTCCTCGGCCAGGCCCTTGATCACGTTCAGCACTTCGCCGACCAGTTCCGGGTCGAGGGCCGAGGTGACTTCGTCGAACAGCATCAGGCTCGGGTTCATCGCAATCGCCCGGGCAATCGCCACGCGCTGCTGCTGACCGCCGGACAACTGGCCGGGAAAGTGATTGCGCCGCTCCAGCAGGCCGACCCGCTCCAGCCATTTCTCGGCCAGGACCACGGCTTCGTCCTTGTGCATCTTTTTGACTTTCAGCAAGCCGAGCGTGACGTTCTGCAACGCGGTGAGGTGCGGGAACAGGTTGAATTGCTGGAACGCCATGCCGGTCATCGCACGATGACGGGCAATGACTTTTTCCGGGTGGCGCACGCGCTTTCCGTTGAGTTCGTCATAGCCGATGGATTCGCCATCGAGCAGGATCTGCCCGCCCTGGAATTCCTCCAGCATGTTCACGCAGCGCAGCAGCGTGGTCTTGCCCGAGCCGCTGGAGCCGATCAGCGTCACCACGTTGCCGCGCTGCATGCTCAGGTCAACGCCCTTGAGCACTTCGACCGCGCCGTATTGTTTGTGCAGGCCACGGATGTCCAGCAGGAGCTGACCGTTCTGGACGTTGGAAACTTGAGCTTGAGTCATGGCAGGGCCACCCGCTTTTCAATGTGCCGGCCGAGTAATTCGATGCCGTAGTTGATGACGAAGAACAGAAAACCGGCGAACAGGTAAAACTCCAGGGTCATGAACGTCCGGGCGATGATCTGCTGGGTGCTGAGCAACAGCTCGGCCACGCTGATCACCGACAGCAAGGTCGAGGCCTTGACGATTTCGGTGGACGAATTGACCCAGGTCGGCAGGATCTGCCGCAGTGCCTGAGGCAACAGGACGTAACCAAGGGACTGATAGAACGTCAGGCCGATGGCCTTGCCGGCTTCCATCTGCCCGCGTGGCAACGCCTGCAACGCACCGCGCACGATCTCGGCAACGTGGGAGCCGCAAAACAGCGTCAGCCCGAGTGCGCCGGCCTGAAACGCACTGATCTGCCAACCGAGCGCCGGTGCCATGTAGAAGCACGCCAGCACCAGCACGAACACCGGCGTGCCGCGAATCAGGTCGACATAAAAACGGAACGGCGCGCGCATCCAGAACTTGCCGTAGGTCAGCACCAGCCCGGCGAATACGCCGATAAACGTGCCGAACAGAATCGCCAGCGCCGACACCTGCACGCTGGTCAGAAAGCCTTGCCACAAGGCTTCGCGGGCAATCCACAACTCATGCAACCAACTGGGGGATTCGTACATCGCAGCCTCCTATCGGCGGATCGCCAGACGCTGCTCGAGGTAACGCAGCAGCATGGCAATGAGGTAACAGGCCGCGACATACAACGCCGTGGTCACCAGCCAGGTTTCGATCACCCGGTAGCTTTCGACGTTGATCTTGCGCGCGTAATAGGTCAGCTCCGGCACCGCGATCGCGGCGGCCAGCGAGGTGTCCTTGAACAGCGAAATGAAGTTGTTCGACAGCGCCGGCAGCACGTTGCGCAACATCACCGGCACGGTGACGTAGGCTTTCACCTGCCACTCGCCCAGACCGATAGCCAGCCCCGCTTCGCGCTGGCCCTTGGGAATGCTCAGCAAACCGCCGCGGAACACTTCGGTCAGGTACGCCCCGGCATACAGCGAAAGCGTGATGATGAACGACGGGATCTTGTCCAGCCGGATTCCCAGGCTTGGCAACGCAAAGTAGATCAACAGAATCAACACCAGAATCGGCGTGTTACGGATCACCGTCACATACACCGATGCCAGCACCCGCAAGGCGCGATGCCTGGACAGCAAGGCAAACGCCATCAGCAGGCCGATCACGCAGCCGATGGCGATCGACACCAGCGCCAGTTCGAGGCCCAGACCGAGCCCCGCCAGCAAGGTGTCGAAATCGCGCCACACGGCGGCAAAGTTCAACTGATAGTTCATGGTCGACAGTACCTTGAGCGGGGCGCATCAGGGCGCCCCACTCTCACGGGATCATTTGAATTCGACAGGGAAACCGATGGCCGGCGATGGCAGATCCACGCCGAACCATTGCTTGAACGACGCGGCATAAGTCGGGAACTCGACGCCGGTCATGGCCTCATGAAGGGCGGTGTTGACGAAGTTCAGCCAGTCCTGATCGCCACGTTTGACGGCGCACGCGTAGGTCTGCGGGCTCCAGGCGTACGTCGGGCTGCGGTAGCGGCCAGGGTTCTGCACCATCAGGTATTTGACCGAAGACTGGTCGGTGGCGGCGGCATCGGCGCGACCGGAGTTCACCGCCTGGTACATAAGATCAACGCTGTCGTACTGATCGACCTTGGCCTTGGGCAGCGCCTGATGCACCAGCTCCTCGGCGTACACGTTCTGCAGCACGGCCACGGTCACGCCGTCACCACCGGCCTGCAGGTCTTCGATTTCCTTGTATTTGCTGTTGTTCGGCAGCAGCAGGCCGACGCCTTCGCGGTAGTACGGCAGGGTGAACGCCACTTGCTGCGCACGGCTGGCGGTGACGGTGATGAACTGGCAGCTCATGTCGACCTTGTCGGTCAGCAGGTTGGGAATCCGCGCATCGGAAGACTGCACAACAAACTCGACCTTGCTCGGGTCGTTGAACAGACCTTTGGCGACGATCCGGGCGATGTCGATATCAAAGCCCTGCAACTTGCCGTCCGCGCCCTGGAAGTGCCACGGCGCATTGGTGCTGCCGGTGCCCACAATCAGTTTTCCACGGGCCAGGACGCTGTCGAGCTTGCTGTCAGCCGCCTGGGCCATACCCACGACAGCGGACGAAGCCGCGAGAACAAAAACACACGCTTTGAACAAGGAAGGTCGGCGATGCATGGCAAGCACTCCAGAGAATTGTTTATTCCGCTATACCGGAACACGGTTTGTTACTACGGAATAGACAGCAGAAAGTGTGCCACAGGATTCGCGGGGAATCTGCACCCGTTTGAAAATTCACAGGAATCAAAGAGATACGTAAATAGGAAAAATAGAGAAACAGTGAGAGAGCGGAGCGTGCGCTACCGTTGGCTACAACAATGCGGGTAGCAGGTTCCCAGTCGGTGCACGGGTGATCGATTCAGGGGCAGTGTTTATTTCCGAGAACCAACCTCAAAGGTCGTCTATCGAAACTTTTATGGTCGGATCATTTTCCCACTCCTTGCAGAGAGCTATCAGCTCCAGATCCTCAAGGCGATTCATAAGCTCCTCATCAGTTTGTACTACGGAAACTGCTTTAAAACCTGCGTCGCTGCCCATCAGGAGCTCCTTTGATAAATGTCTGAAAACGATACCAGCTGCCTGGCCTTTGCGGACCTGAGTCTTCTGAGGGAATGCTCTTGCATCAAAGTAGGACGAAATCATCCTTTGTAGGACCTACCTGTAATTTCTGACAGTAGACCGCCGTTTTGCCCTGCTTTAACGTCAAAGGCCTTCCAGACTCATTGATCAGGAGGCTCCAATGAGAACCCGTCCCCCCCACACAACGTTGCACCCCGCCTACCGCAAAGTGTTGAAGGGATGGCGTCCAGTGATTCTGTATTTCTACAGCGAGCACTGCGGTGCCTGTACCTATGCCAGCCCGGTTTTTCGTGAAATCGCGGAGCCTTATCGACTTCGGGCGAACATCTACATGCTCGAAGCGGAAAAGTCGCCCAATATTTCTCATGTCGACGGATTCCCTACGGTGCTTTTCTTTCAGGACGGGAAACTGCGGAAAAAACTCAAAGGCATTGGAGATGAAAGATCCCTTCATGAGCATTTCGCCGAACACATCGGCAAGGTGAAAGCACCCGCCACTTGCCGCAAACCCCGACACACCCTCTCCTGGCTGCACCAAACCCTCAGCACCCTCTGCACCATCCCCCGCGCAAAACGATGGAACTTTTCCTGAAAGTGCCACCTAAGAGCCATCAGGAAATGGCACCGTCGTTCCAATTGATCTGTAACAACTAGCCTCGAAGCCGGATTGGACAAGCTCCCATCCGGCTGCTTTTCTTTATTTCTCAGAAAGAGATAAGTGCTGCCGGCCCTTTGGCCGCGGCCTTGCTTCGTCCCAGGAGGGGTCAATGTCCTTTAATGTCATGATGGTTTTCGGTACTCGCCCGGAGGCCATCAAAATGGCCCCGCTGGCCCGGGTTCTGCGTCAGTGGCCCGACATCACACTCAACATCTGTTCCAACCGCCTCTACGCCTGGCTGAGCGCACGCTCGGCGGCGGGTAAAGGGGTATGAGTCTGGGTTGGGTCGATTTTTTCGCGTATGTGCTGTTCGGTCTCAAATATGTGGCGATTGCCCTCGCCCTGTTGATGTTCATCCTCGGCCTCGATGACCTGTTCATCGACCTCGTTTACTGGAGCCGCAAATTCATCCGGCGCTGGCGGATCTACGAGAAATTCAAGCGTGCCGACGAGGAACGCCTGTATTCGATTCCCGAGAAACCGCTGGCAATCATGGTGCCGGCGTGGAACGAAGTCGGCGTGGTCGGTGAAATGGCGCGTCTGGCCGCCTCGACCATCGACTACGAGAACTATCAGATTTTCGTCGGCACCTACCCCAACGATGCCGAAACCCAGGCCGATGTCGACGCGGTGTGCCAGCACTACCCCAACGTGCACAAAGTGGTGTGCGCCCGCCCCGGCCCGACCAGCAAGGCCGACTGCCTGAACAACATCATCGACGCGATCCTGCGCTTCGAGAGCGAGGCGAAAATCCAGTTCGCCGGGTTCATCCTGCACGACGCCGAAGACGTGATTTCGCCGATGGAATTGCGCCTCTACAACTACCTGCTGCCGAACAAAGACCTGATCCAGATACCGGTCTACCCCTACGCGCCGGAGTGGAAAGGCTTCACCGCCGGGCACTACGTCGATGAGTTCGCCGAGAACCACGGCAAGGACGTGATCGTCCGCGAAGCCCTCACCGGCCAGGTGCCCAGCGCCGGCGTCGGCACCTGCTTCAGCCGTAAGGCCATCAGTGCCCTGCTGGAAGACGGCGATGGCATTGCCTTCGATGTGCAGAGTCTCACCGAGGACTACGACATCGGTTTCCGCCTCAAGCAGAAAGGCATGAAATGCATCTTCGCCCGCTATTCGGTCAGCGATCCGAAACTGGCATTGGAGCAACCCTGGGTATTCGGGATGAACCGCGAGTTCTCCCAGGTGATCTGCGTCCGCGAACACTTTCCCCGCGACCTGCAACATGCAATCCGGCAGAAATCGCGGTGGATTGTCGGCATCGTGTTCCAGGGCACCAAGAACCTCGGCTGGAGCCGCAAGGGTCTTCTCAACTACTTCCTGTGGCGCGACCGTCGCGGGCTGATCGCCTACCTGCTGAGTTTTTTGGTGAACCTGCTGTTCCTGGTACTGCTGGCGATGTGGGCGGTGACGATCATTTCCCCGGACTCGTGGCGCTATCCCTCGATCCTCGCTGACAGTTCGCTGCTGTCGGTGCTGCTGTGGCTCAACGGCCTGATGCTGCTCAATCGCCTGTTCCAGCGCGGCTGGTTTGTCACCCGCTATTACGGTCTGGTCGAAGGTCTGCTGTCGGCGCCGCGCATGATGTGGAGCAACTTCGTCAATTTCTTCGCCAACCTGCGTGCCCTGCGTCAGGTCATGGAAATGGGTGACTCACGACGTGTGGCCTGGGACAAGACCACCCATGAATTCCCGGCGCTGACCAAGGCACAGCGCACGCCGCTCGGCCATCGACTGGTGGAAAAGGGTCTGCTTACCGAAGAGCAACTGGAAGCGGCAATCACCAGCCCCGTACGCCGTCGACTCGGCCGCGAACTGTTGCTGCGTGAGTACATCGACAGCACTCAGCTGGTTCAAACCCTCGCCGAGCAGCTTGATCTGGAATGGGCGCCGCTCAATCCGTTCAAGCTCGACAAACGCCTGATCGATGCCGTACCGCGCCGGGTCGCCTCCCACTACGGCATTTTGCCGGTGGCCGAAGAAGGCGACACCCTGATTCTGGCCTCCGAAGGCCCGGTCAGTCAGGTCTCGCTCGGCGCCATCAGCCGTCAATTGAAACGCCCGGTGCGCAGCCGTCTCGCACCTCAGGGCCGCGTCACATTGGGGATTCGTTACTGGTACGCCAGCCCCCGCCAGAATGAGGAAGTGCGTCATATGCTCGAAGTGCTTGAGCGCCATCAGGACGATGAAGCCCTGCTGGAACGGGTCAGCCGCCATCAAGTGCTGCTGGGCAATCTGTTGCAGGTGCGCGGCATGGTTCCGCCGACCCTGTTCAATCAGGCGCTGATCGACTTCGATGCCGAGAAGATGTCACTCGGTGAACACCTGATTTCCCGGGGCATGATTACCCAGGAAGTACTGGAACAGGCCCTGGCCGATCAGGCCAGCGAACAGCAAGCCGCCTACCGCATTGTCCGGGAGGTCGCATGAAGCCTGTGCATCGTCAAACCTTGCTGATGGGCAGCCTGCTGCTGGGCCTGAGCACCGCGTATCCGCTGCAGGCTGCACCGCTGAGCGACTTTGAACAGTTCCGCAGCTACCCCTACATGGACCGCAGCTATCGCGAGGCGAAAAAGGGCAATTGGAAAGAAGTCGAACGACTGATGCGCCACTTGCTGGAAAAGGTCCCGAAAAACGACGAGGCCCGGGCACTGCTGGTGGAATCCCTGGCCAAGCAACGTCGTTACAAGGAAGCGCTGCAAGCGTTGCCGGACAACAGCGACGCCCTGCTCGACCTGCGCCTGACCTGGATCGAACAGGACCCGCCGACCAGCACGCAAGTTGAAAGCTGGATGGCCACCAGCAATCTGAATGACCGCGTACGCCTCTGGCAGGCCTACAGCCTGAGCCTGGCCAAGTTCGGCGGCGCGGCCAAGGCCCATGACTGGCTGGCACAACTGGCGCCCAAGGGTGACGACAACATCTTGCGCCTGGCCCGCGCCAACTGGTCGGAGCAATTGCGCGACTGGAGCGGCACCATCGACCAACTGGCGCCGCTGGCCGCACGCAAACAACTGGACGCCGAAGGCTGGCAACGGCTGGCCAACGCTTACGTGCAGCGTCTCGATGAAAAGCCGCTGCAGCAACTGCTGCAACAGGCGCCGAGTCCCGAGGCCGCACGCAACATTCGCCTGGCGATGGTCGACCGCGCCATCGCCATGGGCCACGAGCAACAGGCCCAACGCTGGATGCAGTCGCTGCCGGCCAGCGATCTCGCCGATCCGGCGCAGCGTCAGCGTCTGTGGGAACTGGCGCGCAAGACCGAAGACGTGCCCACCGTGCAGCGCCTGAGCAACGATCTGCAACGGCCTTGCCTGGAAACCGCGGAATGGCTGTCGCGCCAGGATCCGGAAGCGGCACTCAAGCAACTGCGCAGCTGTACGCCGACGGACGACCCACAGACCTGGCTGATACTCGCCCAGCGCCTGCAAGCCTCGGATCTATTGCAAAGCACCCGTCTACCGGAGCCTTGGGACAGTCGACGACAAACACAGGTGCTCGACATCTGGCAGGAGCAAGGTCGCAGTGCCGAAGTCAACGCCTGGCTGGCCGGTCAGAAACAGACGCCCGATATCGTCAAGCGCCGTGCGGAACTGACGCAGCGCATGGGACGGATGATCGAAGCGGAGACCCTGTGGGAACTGCATTACCGACAGACCGACAATCTTTCCTCGCTCAATCAGGCCACCTATCTTGCGGTAAATGCCGGTGATCGGGCGCACGCTCAACAGTTGCTGGAATCTGCGTTCGATCGTCATGACGGGCGTTTGCCGGCGACGGCGTTGCAGCGTCTGGTCGGCTTGTATGCCGCAGCGCCCTCCACGACGCCGGAGCAACAGCGACGCATGGCGCTCCTGCTCAACCGGGTGGACGGTGCCACGCGCGGCCAACTGCTCGCGCAACTTGCGGAGACCGGCCAGTGCGACGCCGTGCAGCAAGCCATCGGCAGCCACCCGCAAGCGGCTGGCGATTACCGCGCGCTCGGTCGCTGCGCCATGCCTGATCGCCCGGGTGAAGCCGTCGTCTATTACCAGCAGGCTGAAAAGCTCGGCGATCGCGGCAGTCGTCTGCCGCTGGCCTATGCCCTGGAAGCGGCCGGTGATTCTGCCGGTGCACTGACGATCTGGCGCAGCATCCCGACCGCCGAACTCAGCGACAACGCGCGTCTGACGGCCAGTCGCAGCGCGCTGAATGTCGGCGACAGCCAGACCGCAGAAACCTACTGGCAACAAAGCACCACTCGCGGCGCCAATGAGTGGGCCCTCGGCGCAGCCATCGCCGACGCACGGGGTGATCACGCCCAGGCACTGCAACGTCAGCGTCAGGCCCTGCAACAGACACCGGATGCCGGGCACTTCTACGCCGCGTCGGTCACCGCGCAAAAGGCCGGAGACTTGCCACAAAGCACCGCGTGGCTGGCCGAAGCGGTACGCCGCGAGCCGAACAACCCGCGTTATCGCGCCGACTACGGCATGCGTCTGGCCGGTGCCGAAACCCGCGAAGAGCGCGCCACGGCGATTCCGTATCTGCAACAGGCGACCCGGGATTTCCCCGAGGATTACCGTCTCGGCGAAACCCTGGCCTGGCGCTACGACGAAGTCGAAGACAGCGCCTCCGCGCGCAAGGAACTGCGCCGCGTGATCGATCTGGAGCAGAACCCGGTGGCAGCCGATGACGAAGACGGCAGCATGGAGGCCCGCCGTTATCGCCAGCGCCGTGCCCATGAAACCTTGTCACGGCGTGACAGCCGGACGATTGCCAGCACCTGGTCGCCGGCCGGGATCTCGACCAACGACTTCGTGCGCCCGGACGACAGCAAAGGTTCACGCCGTCGCTCGGATTCGCAGAATGTGCAATTGGCAATGTGGGACCACGCCTTGGGCGAAGAACCAAGCCGCGCCGGCAGCACGCTGTCGGTGTACGGTCGCGTCCTGCTGGGCGGACAAGGTCGCTCAAGTTACGCCGAGTCCCTCGCCGCCGGTGTCGGCCTGCGCTACAAACCGTGGGGCACACAGAACATCAACTTCTACGGCGAGATCTACAAGCAGAGCCAGCTCGACGATGACGACAGTCACAGCCTGAGCCTCGGCCAGATGCTGGTGCCGGAAAAGCTGTTCGATCAGGTCAACGATCACCGCAAGGACGGTCACACCACCACTGATTACCTGCTGCGCGCCACCGCCTCATTCCTCGATCAGGGCAAGTACCGCAACGACTGGCGGGTCGATGAAAACGATTGGGACGAGCGTTTTCTCTACCTCGACGCCGCGTGGTGGACCAAGGCCGGCGATCACCAGTGGCTGTCGCGCTTCCAGCAAGGTCACGCCTGGAAACTTCCCGACAGTGGCGCCCAGACGATCATGCCTTACGGCTTCCTCGAGTTTGCCAGCCAGGACCCGAGCAACGACTGGCGCCAGGACCTGCGCACCGGTGTCGGTCTGCGCTGGCAATGGTGGTACGACGAGGATCGTTACAACGCCTACCGGTCGAAACTGACGGTTCGCACCGAATATCAACAGTCGCTGGGCGGCAATCTGTATGAAGGCGGCAACGGTGCGCTGCTGGGCGTGGAGTGGAATTTCTGATGGCTCGATGGATGTTGTGTTTGTGTCTGCTGATGAGTGCCACTGTCGCCAAGGCCGATGAGCGTGTCTTCTATCAGCCGCTGAATGTCGATGCCGGCCTGACCCAGGCGCAGTGGCAGAAAGTCTGGCAAGACACCGCGAAGCAAGGCACGCGAACCGTGATCGTCCAGTGGACGGCCTATGGCGACTCGGACTTCGGCGGCGCCAATGGCTGGCTCGCCAACAGCCTGAAACTCGCTCAGCGGGAAGGTCTGCAACTGGTGCTCGGCCTGGCGATGGACCCGGCCTACTACAAACGCATCGATGAACTGGACAGCGCCGGTCTCGGCGCCTACTGGCAGGCACAACTGGGCCAGTCACTGGCCCAGCAGCAGAAGCTCCGCCAGGACTGGAAGCTGCAGGTCAGCGGGTGGTATCTGCCGCTGGAACTGGACGACCTGCACTTTCTGGCGGCAGATCGACGGGCCACACTTCAGCGCCAATTGAAGGACTTTGCCGCGAAGCTGGATGCGCCGCTGCATGTCAGCGCCTTCAGTGCCGGCAAGCTGGCCCCGGCGGTCAACGGTCAATGGCTGGGCGAATTGACGGCGGCGGGTGCGCAGATCTGGTGGCAGGACGGCGCGGGCACCGGTCGTTTGTCACCGCTGGTGCGCAACGGTTACGCCAGTGCACTGCCCTGCTCCGTGGGTATCGTGCGCGAAGCCTTCCGGCAGGTCAGCCGCGAGGGCGAACCCTTCCGTGCCGAGCCGGCCAGCCCGGATGCGACCTCGACCGGCTGCCATCAGAACGCGGTGTTTTCCCTGCGCTACCGACCGTGGGGTTCGGTCATCCTCGATAATCAACGCAAGCATCCGGGCAGCAATGTACAAAACCATTGAAGACGAAGTCCTGAAGAAGACCGCGCCCGCCGAACTGTGGAGCGAGTTCATTCAGCATGAATTCGAGCGGCTGCACACATTCTGCCTGCTGATTTATCTGGCAAGCATCAGTGTCTGGATTGTCTTCGATCTGATCGTCAGTTTCCTTGGAGGCCAGGGTTTTACCTGGCGATCGATGGTGTTTCTGACGGTGTTTTCGATTCAGGCGGTCATTCTGCTGTTCACGCGAAAGGCCGCCCATTTCGACATCCTGAACATCCTGTTCGTCGTTGCCATGACCGTTGGTGTGCGACTGCTGATCGACGGCCTGCCCGCCAGTTTTCAACCTGCGTGGCTGGTGCTGGGCGCCTCGAGCATGCTTTACAGCATTTCGGTTCTGCCCATCAGTCGCTGGTCGTTCTACACCTCGCAAGGGGTGATATGGCTGGTGCTCAATCCGTTTTTTGGTACCGAAGTCGGGCTGTTCGAACTCAAAGGCGTGATGACCATCGCTTACGCCGTGTTTCTCTGCGGGTTGACGATCTATACGTTTTTGAAGCTGCGCGAGGCCAAGCTCTACAACTACATCATGTCCAAGCTGTTGCTGGACCAGGCCTATAACGACACCCTCACCGAAATTCCCAACCGTCGCTCATTCATGACCCGCGCCGGAAAAACCCTGCAAGCCGTGCCGCGCGAACACGACCATTACCTGGCGATGATCGACATCGACAACTTCAAGAAAGTGAATGATGTGTACGGCCACGACATCGGCGATGAGGTGCTCAAGCGCATCGCGGCGGACATCAAAACCGTGATGTCACGCTTCGAATATGCACGATTGGGCGGTGAGGAGTTTGCGATCTATCTGGCCGGTGTGCGCCGCGAGGATGTCGAGGCGCTGGCCGGAGAATTGTGCCGGGTGGTGCGTGAGCAACCGACCCGGCACCCGGTGACCATCAGCATCGGTCTGGCCCGGGTCGAAGATGGCGACACCCTCAACCAGGCGCTGATCAAGGCTGACGAAGCACTGTACGAGTCAAAGCATACCGGCAAGGACCGGTACACTTTTCATCAGTGAGGCCGTCAGGCCTCACGCACCAGCAATACTCGCGTCACGCGACGTTCTTCGACCGCCATCACGGTCATGCCCCAACCTTCATGTTCCAGTCGATCGCCCTTCATCGGCAGGCGATCCAGCAGGCTCATCACCAGCCCGGCGAGGGTCTGGTAATCCTCGGTTGGCTCGGCGCGAAAACCGGTGTGCTCGCGGATGCGGGTCAGATTCAGCGCACCGTTGACGATGTACCCGCCCTGCTCCTCGACCACGTCCGGGCCGGCGATTTCGCTGGCATCCGGCAGTTCGCCAGCAATCGATTCGAGAATGTCGGTCATGGTCAACACGCCGACAAAGTCACCGAACTCATTCACCACAAAGGCAATGTGGGTCGAAGCCGCACGCATTTGCTCCAGTGCGTTGAGGATCGAATAACTGTCCAGCAGATTGACGGTCTTGCGCGCCAGGTGTTCCAGGTTCGGCTCGTTGCCGGCCAGATATTCCTTGAGCAGCTCTTTCTTGTGCACGAAGCCCAGCGGCTCATCGACCGCGCCGTTACGAATCAACGGCAAGCGCGAGTAGGACGAATGCATCAATCGCGTACGAATCGCCTCAGCGTCGTCGGCCAGATCAATGTGATCGACATCGGCGCGCACCGTCATCAAGGCGCGGATCGGTCGCTCGGCCAATTGCAGCACACCGCTGATCATCACCCGTTCGCGACGGTCGAACAGCTCCGCACTCGGCGCTTCACCGTTATCCAGCAAGTCGGAAATTTCCTCGCCAACCTCCTCCACCGCCAGTTTGCGACCGCCCAGCAGACGCATCACCGCGTGGGCCGTGCGCTCGCGCATCGGGCGCAAGCCCTGCATCGAGCGCTTGCGACGAGCGCGGGCGATCTGGTTGAAGATCTCGATCAGGATCGAGAAACCAATGGCCGCGTACAGATAACCTTTCGGGATGTGGAAGCCCAGGCCTTCGGCCGTCAGGGCAAAACCGATCATCATCAGGAAGCCCAGACACAGCATGATCACCGTCGGATGGGCGTTGACGAAGCGGGTCAGCGGCTTGCTGGCAACGATCATCACACCAATGGACACGACCACCGCGATCATCATCACCGCCAGTTCATCGACCATGCCCACAGCGGTAATCACCGCGTCCAGGGAGAACACCGCGTCGAGCACAACGATTTGCGCCACGATCGGCCAGAACAGCGCATAAGCGGTGTTGGTCGAGCGCTCGCCGATATGGCCTTCCAGCCGTTCGTGCAACTCCATGGTCGCCTTGAACAACAGGAACACGCCACCGAACAGCATGATCAGGTCACGGCCGGAGAAGCTCTTGCCGAACACTTCGAACAACGGTGCCGTGAGGGTGACCAGCCAGGAAATACTCGCCAGCAGGCCAAGACGCATGATCAGCGCCAGGCTCAAGCCGATGATTCGCGCACGATCGCGCTGATGCGGCGGCAGCTTGTCCGCCAGGATCGCGATGAACACCAGGTTGTCGATACCCAGCACCAGTTCCAGCACGATCAGTGTCAACAAGCCCAGCCACGCCGTGGGATCCGCTAACCATTCCATAATCTGTCTCTATCTCTCGTCAGTGAATTCAGGCTGCCGGACACGGCAAAGTGCGGCGCGAAAGCTCGAAGGCTGCGCCATCAACGATAGTCGGGAGTCGGAAGACTGGATGCTGCGAGTGCGTCAAGACCGCGCCATGGCGCGAAGGGAACGTTGTTCTTTGAGTAGAACTGGGAGGCTCCGAGAGGGTATTCATGCAAATCCTGAATGAAAAAAGGCCTTGAAGCGTACAGGCTCAGATGACTTTTCCTACAGCTGGAAATCATTTCAAAATCTGTACGCCTTCGCCGTCGCCTCAGGATTCCGGATAGATCGCGGCGAGAACCCGTTCGGCATTCGCACCGCAACTCATGCCTTCGGGCCTGGATTGAATACTGTCGATCACCTCCAGCAGCCGCGCCTTGCTTTGGGCCAGATGCTGCTGCATGACTTCGATCTGCTCGACCTTGCGCGTCAGGCCTTCCACCAATTCTTCGTGCTTGAATTCGCCGGTTCCGGCTGTTGGCAGCAACTGCTTGAGTTCTTCCAGGGAAAATCCGGCCTGCTGGGCGCTGCGGATAATGTTCAGGGTTTGCAGCACTTGCGGCGGGTAACGCCGGTAGCCATTGCCCAGCCGCTCCACTTTCGGAATCAGGCCCTGGGCCTCGTAGAAGCGAATGCTAGATGCGCTCAGCCCGCTCCGTTGCGCCAATTCACCGATTTTCATTTCAGCCTCGATTTGCCTGCTTGACATTAAAGTTGACTTTAAGCTTAGCCTTTCTCCATCACTGATGAGGAGTCAAGCAATGTCGCCCTTCCAGATTTTGAAACTGCCCAACGGTCAGACCGTCGGCAACCGTATCGCCAAAGCCGCCATGGAAGAAAACCTCGCCGATCGTGACCAGGCTCCCTCCCGCGAACTGTTTCGCCTGTATCAAGCCTGGGCCGACGGCAGCGCCGGGTTGCTGCTGACCGGTAATGTCATGATCGACCGCCGCGCCATGACCGGCCCTGGTGGCGTGGTGCTCGAAGACGAGCGGCATCTGGACCGTTTCCGTCAATGGGCCGAAATCGCCCGCAGTGGAGGCGCACAAGTCTGGGTTCAGCTCAACCATCCCGGCCGCCAGACCTTCGCCAATATGGGCCAGCAAGCGCTGGCGCCATCGGCAGTGGCGCTGGAAATGGGTTCGTTCTCGAAACTGTTCGCCGAGCCCAAACCGATGACCGAGGACGACATCGAAGAGGTCATTCAACGTTTCGCCAGGAGTGCCGCGCTTGCCGAGAAAGCCGGTTTCAGCGGTATCCAGATCCACGCTGCCCACGGCTATTTGCTCAGTCAGTTTCTCTCGCCGCTGACCAACCGCCGCACCGACCGCTGGGGCGGTTCGCTGGAAAACCGTGCGCGCCTGCTGCTGTCGGTGATCGAGGCTGTGCGTCAGGCCGTTTCACCACAGTTTTGCGTGGCGGTGAAGCTCAACTCCGCGGATTTCCAGCGCGGCGGCTTCGACACGGACGATGCCCGTCATGTGATCGAATGGCTCAACGAACAGCCAATCGACCTGCTCGAGCTGTCCGGTGGCAGCTACGAAGCGCCGGCGATGCAAGGCGAAGCCCGCGACGGACGCACCCTGGCCCGTGAGGCGTTCTTTCTGGAGATGGCCAGTGAACTGGCCAGTGTGGCCCGCATGCCAGTGATGGTCACCGGCGGTATCCGGCGCCTGCCCATCGTCGAACAAGTGCTCGACAGCGGTATCGCCATGGCCGGCATCGCCACTGCGCTGGCCATCGAACCGAGTCTGGTCAAACACTGGCGCGAAGGCCGCCACAGCGAACCGCAACTGCCGCCGATCCGCTGGAAACGCAAACCGCTGGCCGCACTGGCGAACATGGCCGTGGTGCGTTTCCAGATGGCCCGCCTGAGCCGGGGTCGCCAGCCGCATCCCGAAGTGTCGGCACTCTGGGCGCTGATTCGCGACCGGTTGTATCTCAGTCGCCGCACCCGGCAGTACCGTCAGGCAATGGATGTATAAACCCTAGCGTCCGGCAAACCGCAGGCGAGACAGCTGACGCAAATCCCCTTCGACGTAATAGTCGTTGGTCCAGCTGTCATTCGCCGCCAGCGGCTGCACCTGCTTCAACGCCAGTTTTTTCGCGAAGTAGCGGAAGCGGTAATGCTCGTAGAAGCGCAGCAGCTCAAGGCCGTAACGGTCCGCCAGTTCGGTGTCGCCGCGAATGATCAGGTAGTTCTCGTCATTACCGTTGCTGGCCGAGGTGCTGAGGTTGTGGCTGCCGCTGATGATGGTCGGGCTGTCGCTGGTGAAGTCGGTGACGATCGCCTTGGTGTGCACCAGCAGGTTGCCCTTCTGGCCTTTCATGTTCTCTTTCAGCCAGCCTTCCAGCCCGGTGTTGAGCAGCGCGGTGGCGGCGAACTCAGCGGTTCGGTCAGCGTGAAACCCGGTGATGCGGCTGACCGTATTTTGCAGGCCGTAACGCAGGATGTCGTCGTGAGGCTGACCGAGCAATGCGTTGAGAATCGCGTCGGGCAAGGCGAATGCCGTGACGAACAGCACGTCTTTCCTCGCCGCGTTAATGATGTCGACGAACTCGCGCAGATCGGCACCACCACTGCGCGGCGAGAACCCGGCAAACAGCGGTTGCGCCGGGTTCATCGGGTTGTGCTGGGTGATCCAGTCCCGGGTGGCACCGACATCCGCCGGCGTTGCCCAGACCTGCTCGAACGTCTGCAGATAGCTGGCCGCGACAACGGTGTCGTCCAGCACATGCACCACGTTGGCCTGGCGGTACACGCCGTTGGCGGTGAAGTTGGTGCTGCCGCACAGCACCGCTTGCGGCTGGCGCTCACCGCCTCCGTCCAGGCGGCTGAGGACGATGAACTTGTTATGGAAAATGTTATGAGTGACCCGCCCGCGCTTGCTGGTCGACGGCAGTTTCGCAAGGCTCGCTTCGTTGATCGTCGTGTCTTCGTCGTCGGGCCGGGCGTGATACAGCACGCGCACCTGAACACCTCGTTCGAACGCCGCGTTCACCGTGTCGATGATGGCTTGTAACTGATATTCGTAGATCGCGATGTCCAGCGCCCACTGCCCGTCCACCGCACGCTCGATAAACCCCTGCAGACGCCCGAGCAGGCCGTTCTCCAGCCACTGACGCGCCGCATCGGGCCATGCTTCGATGGGCATGTTTTTGTTGGCGCTGATCTGTGCGTCGAGATCGGGAAATTTGCGCTGAAACGCCTGACTGGCAGCCACGGCGCGGTTGAAGATCACGCACTGATTGGCGGGATGACCGTCGTCGGAACAAATCGTCAGCTCCAGCGCTTCACCCAGTTGCGGCGCATCCGGCGAGCCATACGCCAGGTGCACGCGATAGTTAATCGTCATGCCTGGATTGACCGCGTAATCGGCCCAGCGAAATTTCTGCAACGGTGCCTTGTCGCTCGGCGTGGCGTGAAACTGCGGGAACGTGTGAACCTTGCCGGGAAAAGTCAGGCTGTTGAACAGGAACAGCCACGGCTTGTCGCCCTGCTGCTTTTCGATGGCAAACCCCAGCAGGCCTTTGCGCCGGGGTTCGGCGAGGTCCATGGCGAGCAGCACGCCGTTGGTGCCGGCGTAGGCCTTGACGCGAAAATCGTCCTGCGGATTGGCGACCAGTACGCGCATGATTCACTCCCTGTGATTTGGCCTCACTGCAGCATAGCTCTCAGACCGACAACAACTCGTCGATATGCCGGTAATCGGCGTCCAGTGCTGTCGCCAATTGTTTCGCGCGGCCCAGGCGAATCGGCCCGCGCTCGATATCGATCAACAGGCCCGGGCACGCAAGCCCTGGCAGTTCCGGACAGTCTTTCAACCGGCCATCGGTGATCAGCAGCAACCGTTGCTGTTCGGCGGGGAAACGCTTGCGCCGCACCGCCAGCCAATGCCCGGCTTCCGTCAGCGCCGCCATCAGTGGCGTGCCGCCTCCCGCGCCCAATCCATCGAGCCACGCGCGCAAGCCGCTGGAGGCCTTCAGCCCTTGCACCTGCCATTTCGGCGCCGCGCCGCTCGCGGTCAACAACGCAAGACGCGCGCGCTGCCGATAAGCGTCGTCGAACAGTTGCGCGAGTACGCCCTTGGCATCGATCAAGGCTTGATGGCGACGGGTCGAGGCCGAGGCGTCGACGATCACCAGCCACAGTTCATGGGGCGTGCGGGTGCGCAGTTGAAACAGCAGATCCGCCCTTGTTTTCGGACGGCCATTGAGCAAGGTTCCGGGCCAGTTCACCGAGCCACTGCGAGCCGCGTGACGCTTGCCCTGGCGACCGTTATCGAGGCGTCCGGCGCGGGGTCTGGCATTCGCCCCCGCGTCGGACCGGGGGCGAATGCCTAAGGCTTTTTTGGCCAGACAGGGACTTCGCGGCGTGCGCCGGTAGCCAGTGCCGGCGCCGGCATTTCGCCCCACTGGCCCTGCCCTTCGCTCGGCTCGGCGTTAGTGCCAGACGGCGATTGCGCCGGTGGCTGTGCAGGGGATGAAGACTGCTCGCGGCGACGATGACGCAAGGCGAACTCAGCCACAGCATCAATGTCCTGCTCGGCGATAACTTCAGCGCCGCGCCACGCCGCATGAGCCCGCGCCGCACGCAACCAGACCAGATCGGCGCGCAAACCATCGACGCCAGCCGCGAAGCAGCGCTCGGTGATCTGCGCCAACGCCGCATCATCCAGCGGAATACCCGGTAAAACCTTGCGGGCGTTCTCGCAGCGCTGACGCAGCGCTTGCTGCTCGGCTTCCCACTGCGCACAGAACGCCTGCGGATCGCTGTCGAAATCCAGCCGACGACGAATGATCTGACCACGCTCGACCGGCGCTGTGTGACCGCTCAGTGCGACGTTCAAACCAAAGCGATCCAGCAATTGCGGACGCAATTCACCCTCTTCCGGGTTCATCGTGCCGATCAATACGAACTTCGCCGAATGCCGATGGGAAATCCCGTCACGCTCGATCAGGTTGGTGCCGCTGGCAGCCACATCAAGCAGCAAATCCACCAGATGATCCGGCAGCAGGTTCACTTCATCGACATACAACACGCCGCCATCAGCCTTGGCCAGCACGCCCGGAGAAAACTGCGCACGACCGTCGCTCAATGCCGCGTCCAGATCCAACGTGCCGACCAGTCGCTCTTCCGTCGCCCCCAGCGGCAAGGTGACGAACTGACCGCTGGCCAACAGATCCGCCAGACCCCGGGCCAGCGTGGACTTGGCCATGCCACGCGGGCCTTCGATCAGCACGCCGCCGATCTTCGGATCGATGGCTGTCAGGTACAGCGCCAGTTTCAGGTCATCGGCGCCGACCACGGCGGAGAGCGGGAAATGCGGGGTGTCGGTCATGTTCAGTCTCAGCTCTCTTCTTCTATGTCCAGCAGCAGGTTTTCCAGCGCCTCTTTGTAGGCGCCCGGTTCCTGCCACATCCCGCGTTGCTGCGCTTCGAGCATGCGTTCGGTCATGTCGCGCAAGGCGTGGGGATTATGCTCGCGCACGAAGTCGCGGGTCGCCGGGTCCAGCAGATACGCATCGGCCAGCAACGCGTACTGGTGATCATCGATCAGTTGCGTGGTGGCGTCGAAGGCAAACAGGTTATCGACCGTCGCCGCCAGTTCGAACGCGCCTTTATAGCCGTGGCGCTTGATCCCGTCGATCCATTTCGGGTTCGCCGCCCGGGAGCGGATGACCCGGTTCAGTTCTTCTTTCAAGGTGCGGATCTTCGGCAGATCCGGCTGACTGTGATCTCCGTGATAACTGGCCGCTGCTTCGCCGCGCAGGCTTTCCACGGCAGCGAGCATGCCGCCCTGGAACTGGTAATAGTCGTTGGAATCGAGCAGATCATGCTCGCGGTTGTCCTGGTTTTGCAGCACGGCCTGCACCTGGCTCAGGCGCTGGACGAATTGCTCGCGGGCGGCAGTGCCTTCGTCGGAACCACCGTAAGCATAGGCGCCCCAGTTCAGGTAGACCTCGGCCAGATCCTCGCGGGTTTGCCAGAGCCGACCATCGATGGCCCCCTGCACACCCGCCCCATAAGCACCGGGTTTGGCACCGAAGATCCGCCAGCCGGCCTGACGTCGGGCAGCGTCTTCATCCAGCCCGGACTGGCGCAGCGCCTCACGTTCGGCACGCACTTTGGCGGCCAGCGGGTTGAGGTCGTCCGGCTCGTCCAGCTCCGCCACGGCTTGTACGGCGGCGTCGAACAGGCGGATCAGGTTGGCAAACGCATCGCGGAAAAATCCGGAGACCCGCAGCGTGACATCGACCCGAGGTCGGTCGAGCAGGCTCAGCGGCAGAATCTCGAAATCATCGACCCGCTGACTACCGGTGGCCCACACCGGACGCACGCCCATCAGCGCCATGGCCTGGGCGATGTCATCGCCGCCGGTGCGCATGGTTGCCGTGCCCCAAACAGAGAGGCCGAGTTGGCGCAGGTGATCGCCGTGATCCTGCAGGTGTCGCTCGAGAATCAGGGTTGCCGACTGGAAGCCGATTCGCCATGCGGTGGTGGTCGGGAGATTACGCACGTCCACCGAATAGAAATTGCGCCCGGTGGGCAGTACGTCGAGACGACCGCGACTTGGAGCCCCGCTCGGGCCGGCGGGGACGAAACGGCCGCTCAGCGCGTCGAGCAAGCCGTGCATTTCGGCCGGGCCGCAGGCATCGAGGCGTGGGGCAATCACTTCGCGCAGGTTGTCGAGGATTGCACCGACTTCAACCCAGCGCGGTCCCTGTGGGAGCGGGCTTGCCCCCGGGCGGCGATCCGACGAAAGCGATATGTCAGTGAAAGAGATATTGACTGACACGACGCCTTCGCGGGCAAGCCCGCTCCCACAGGGATTGTGCAAGGCTTGATTTTGGTTGAGTGTCTGCTCAATCAATTGCGCCGCGAACAGCTCCAGACGCTCGCGGGTATCCCCCGCCGTGCGCCAGACCTCGTCGCTGACCGACAGCAACTCCATTGGACGCGGGCCGGCCCAGGGATCAGCCAGTGCGCAATCCAGCGGATCGAACCCCAACTGAAACGCTTTGGCCAACGCCCGCAACAGACTCGACTGCGCCCCTTTGCCATCGCCACGCGGGATGCGCAGCAACGCGAGCAAGGTATCAATACGCAAACGCCCGGTCGGCGACTCACCAAAGATGTGCAGACCATCGCGGATCTGCGACTCCTTCAAGTCACACAGATAGGTGTCCAGGCGCGGCAGCCAGATCGCCGCGTCGGCATCGCTGTCGAGGGCGGCATCCAGTTGCAGTTCGCGATCGATCTGCGTGTCACGCACCAGTTGCAGAATGTCGCGCTGCAATTCCCGGGCGCGGCGCGGATCGAGCAATTGTGCTTCGTAATACTCGTCCGCCAACAGCTCCAGATTGCGCAACGGGCCGTAGGTTTCTGCGCGGGTCAGCGGCGGCATCAGGTGATCGATGATCACCGCCTGAGTGCGACGCTTGGCCTGGGCGCCCTCGCCCGGGTCGTTGACGATGAACGGATAGATATTCGGCAGCGGCCCGAGCAGCGCGTCCGGCCAGCAATTCTCCGACAGACCCACGCCCTTGCCCGGCAGCCATTCGAGGTTGCCGTGCTTGCCGACGTGGATAACGCCATGAGCCCCGTAGGTCCGGCGCAGCCAGAAATAGAACGCGAGGTACGCGTGCGGTGGCACCAGATCGGGGTCGTGATACACCGCGCTCGGATCGACCTGATAACCCCGCGCCGGTTGAATCCCGACGAAGGTCAGACCAAAACGCAGACCAGCGATCATCATCCGCCCGTCACGGCACATCGGATCGTTCTGCGGCGAACCCCAACGTTCCAGCACCGCCGCGCGATTGGCTTCGGGCAGTGCGTTGAACATCGTCAGGTAGTCGTTCATCGCCAGGCTTTGCTGGCACGGGCGCTGATCAAGGGTGTCGAGGTCATTGCTGACGCCGCCGAGCAATTGCCGGATCAGTTCGGTGCCGCTGTCCGGCAGTTCGGCCGGCAGCGGATAACCTTCGGCCTGCAACGCCCGCAGGATATTCAGCGCAGCAGCCGGCGTGTCGAGGCCGACACCGTTGCCGATGCGTCCGTCCCGGGTCGGGTAGTTGGCGAGGATCAGCGCGACGCGTTTTTCAGCGTTCGACACCCGCGCCAGTTCGACCCAGCGGCGCGCCAGTTCGGCCACGAAATCCATGCGCTCGGGTTGGGCCCGATAACACACCACATCGGACTGACTGCGCTCGCTGCGCCAGGCCAGATCCTTGAAGCTGATCGGTCGGCTGATGATCCGGCCGTCCAGCTCCGGCAATGCGATGTGCATCGCCAGATCCCGCGGACCGAGGCCCTGTTCGCTCTCGCGCCAGCCGGGTTCATTGTCCTGGGCGCAGATCGCCTGGATCACCGGAATGTTGCGACGGAATGGCCGCAGATGCGGCGCTTCCGGGCTGGACTGGGCGAAACCGGTGGTGTTCAGAATCACCGAGGCTTGGACCTCATCCAGCCAGTCCTCGACCACCGACAAGCAGCCAGGCTCTTTCAAACTGGCCACGGCAATCGGCAGCGGATTGAGTCCCGCCACCTGAAGCCGTTGGCAGAACACGTCGATAAACGCCGTGTTCGCCGCTTGCAAATGCGAGCGATAAAACAACACCGCCGCGACCGGTTGACCGGGCAGCCAATCGGCTTGCCAGTCACTCAGTGCGGCGGTGTTTTTATTCGGGTGATAAATCGCCGTGCGCGGCAGCGCTTGCGGCTCGCCCCACACGTAATCCCGCGCCAGCCAGCGATTGGCCAGGCAGCGGAAGAAATCCAGCGCATTGCCCATGCCGCCCTGACGCAAAAACTGCCAGAGCCGGTCGCGGTCTTCCGCGCCGACGGTGCTCAGGTCGCTGAGCTCCGGGTCGGGCCGATCATCGCCCGGCACCAGAATCACCTGCACGCCACGCTCGGACAACTCGACCAGCCGCTCGACGCCATAACGCCAATAGGCGATGCCGCCGTGCAGCGAAATCAGAATCACCTTGGCGTGGCGCAGCACTTCATCGACGTACAGGTCGACCGACGCATGGTTCTGCACCTGCATCGGGTTGGCCAGCCGCACGCTCGGGTAATCCTCGGGCAGTTGCTGCGCGGCTTCGGCGAGCAGCGCGAGGCTGGAATCGCCGCTGCACAGGATCACCAGTTCGGCGGGGGTTTGTCCAAGGTCGGCAATGTTGTCGTCCGACACGAAACCGCCGGGCTGGGTCCTGAGCAGGTGCATGGCTTAAACGCTGAGCGCGGCGCGTAGTTGCGCTTCGAGTTGAGCGGCATCCAGTTCCTGACCGATCAACACCAGACGCGTCACGCGCACCTCATCGGCGCCCCACTGACGGTCGAAGTGCTTGTCGAAACGTGTACCCACGCCCTGGATCAGCAGACGCATCGGCTTGTTCGGAATCGCCGCGAAGCCTTTGACCCGCAGAATGCCGTGCTGAACCACCAGTTGCGTCAGCGCGTCGAGCAACAGGCTTTCGTCGGCTTGCGGCAGTTCGATGGAGATCGAATCGAAGGCGTCGTGATCGTGGTCATCGTGATCGTCATCGCCTTCACCGTGGTGGTGATCGTGATGGCTGTGGCGGCTGTCGATGTGTTCTTCGGAGCCGGCGCCGAGGCCGATCAGCACGTCCAGCGGCAGGCTACCGTTGCTGGCTTCGATGATTTTCACCGCAGGCGGCAGCTCTTCGGCGACTTCCAAACGGACCCGCGCAAGGTCTTCAGGGCTGGTCTGGTCGGCCTTGTTGAGGATCACCAGGTCGGCGCTGGCCAGTTGGTCAGCGAACAGTTCGTGCAGCGGAGATTCGTGATCCAGGTTCGGATCGAGTTTGCGCTGGGCATCAACCTGATCCGGGAACGCGGCGAAGGTGCCAGCGGCCACGGCCGGGCTGTCGACCACAGTGATCACCGCGTCGACGGTGCAGGCACTGCGGATTTCCGGCCACTGGAAGGCTTGCACCAGCGGTTTTGGCAGGGCCAGACCCGAGGTTTCGATCAGGATGTGGTCGAGGTCGCCGCGACGGGCCACCAGTTCGCGCATTACCGGGAAGAACTCTTCCTGCACCGTGCAGCACAGGCAGCCGTTGGCCAGTTCGTAGACGCGGCCGGTGGCTTCTTCTTCGGTGCAGCCGATGGTGCATTGCTTGAGGATTTCACCGTCGATGCCCAACTCGCCAAACTCGTTGACGATCACCGCGATGCGGCGGCCCTGAGCATTGTCGAGCATGTGCCGCAGCAAGGTGGTTTTGCCCGAGCCGAGGAAGCCGGTGACGATGGTGACGGGGAGTTTGGCCAGTGTTTTCATCGGATGCCCTTTGGCAAGGTGGCGGGCATACGGGACGAGACCGGCAACGCGGGTGCGTGCCTGGAGAGTTCGCCACCGGATCACCCCGCCCGGTTGAAAGTGAGAATCTGTGACGAGGCAGGTCTCCTGGCTGACGGTGTTCGGGCCTTGGCCCGGTATTCGCTGCGCCTTCCCGCTGGCTCTGGATTGAGTTGGCAGTGGCGTGGCAGCGAACAGCACCGTTCACAGTTGCGGGGGCAGCCGCGGCTTGGACCGCGTTCCCTTCTTAGCTTCGGCGTGGGCCGAAGAACCTCGAAAGCGCAAGGCTACGCATGGGTTCGTGATGGGTCAATGGCCGTTGTTTTTTGGTTTTGGGATTTGTGAGCATATCCGTTGCTGCGGTAACGGCTTCTTAGGGTTCCGCCCTTACGGCGGGTCACTTTTTCCAAACGCCGAAAAAGTAACCAAAAAGGCTGAGCCCCGGCGTACGGCACTTCGCTTAGGCTCAGTGTTCCCTCGCTACGGTGTCCATCAGGGGGCATCGCCTACGGTTTGCTTCGCTGCACCTCCTCTCGATGTATGCGGCTTCGCCGCACGGCGCTGCGCGCCTACCCCCTGATGGACACCTCCGCTCGGCCTGCCGAAGGGGCTAAAGATCAAAAGCTAGAGCCAGAGCCAGAGCTAGAGCAAAAGCCAGATCAAGAGCCCCCTCACCCTAGCCCTCTCCCGGAGGGAGAGGGAACTGACCGAGGTGCTTGCGGGAGCTACGCCGACGTGCAATACCGAGTCGACCTCAGGCTTTGAAAAGCACAAAAATCGGCTCCCTCTCCTCGGGGAGAGGGCTGGGGTGAGGGGTAAACCCACCAAAAAACCAAAGCCGAACACCCGCCCCTCACCACTCAACACGATGAGCGTTAGCTCGAGTACCGCTTTTGATCGCAGGGCCCGTCGGCAGGCTGAGTGGAGGGATTGATCCGGGGGTGGGAGCGTAGCGACCGTTTGGCGAAGCCAAACACATCGAGAGGAGGTGCAGCGAAGCAAACCGTAGGCGATGCCCCCGGATCAATCCCGGAGCGAAGGAACCACGAGCCTCAGCGAGGGGCCGTACGTCAGGGTTAGAGACCTTTTGGTTACTTTTGGGGCGTTTGCCAAAAGTGACCCGCCGTAAGGGCGGAACCCTAAGAGGCCGTTACCACAGCAACGGATCTGCCCACAAAATTGACTAAATTCCCCAACCCATGGTCTCCTACACAACTTGTTACGGGTGCCCTTCACAGGGTGAAACGGGAAACCGGTGAATCATGTGCTTTACTCTAAAGCCATGTCAGTCCGGTGCTGCCCCCGCAACGGTAAGCGAGCGAAGCGTCAGATCCACTGTGCCCACAGGCATGGGAAGGTGACGCTTGCAGGTCGGCCAGACGCCAACCCCTCGTGAGCCCGGAGACCGGCCCGCAACACACAGTGCGCGTCTTGCGTTACTGAACATAACAAACCCGCGGTGGGCGGGCGCTGTTCGAACCTCTGCGTGCCCGGCCGCAGGGGTTTTCATGCGCTCTATTCACCCGCTGACACTCCAGAGGGAAGCGCCATGTCGATCATCAGCAGCACCGGCAGCAATTCGGACAAGATCTCCAGCACCACCACCCTGAGCCAACGCCTGACCGCCGCCGTCTGCGCGTCGATTCTCGGTGCGTGCCTTGTGTATTTCGCCGGTTTCTCGCACATCGAAGCGGTACACAACGCCGCCCACGATACCCGCCACAGCGCCGCGTTCCCGTGCCACTGAGACCTGACGACATGATCAAGCGTATTGCGCAGACCGCAGGTTTCACCGGCCTTCTGGCCGCCCTGCTCCTGACGTTGCTGCAAAGCTTCTGGGTTTCGCCGCTGATTTTGCAGGCCGAAACCTTCGAGAAAGCCGAACCGGTTGCCGAAGTTCACGAACACGCCGCCGGCACCGCCGCCCACACCCACGATGCCGAAGCCTGGGAGCCGGAAGACGGCTGGCAGCGCGTGGTCTCCACCACCGGCGGCAATCTGGTGGTTGCCGTGGGTTTCGCCCTGATGCTGGCGGGCCTGTACACCCTGCGTGCGCCGACCAAGACTTCGCAAGGCCTGCTCTGGGGCCTGGCCGGTTACGCGACCTTCGTGCTCGCCCCGACCATGGGCCTGCCACCTGAGCTGCCGGGCACTGCCGCTGCGGATCTGGCCTCGCGGCAGATGTGGTGGATCGGCACTGCGGCCTCCACCGCTGTCGGCCTGGCCTTGATCGCGTTCAGCCGTAACTGGCTGATGAAGATCCTCGGCGTGGCGATCCTTGCCGTGCCGCACGTGATCGGCGCGCCGCAACCGGAAGTGCATTCGATGCTCGCCCCGGAAGCCCTCGAAGCCCAGTTCAAAATCGCTTCGCAGCTGACCAACGTCGCGTTCTGGCTGGCCCTGGGCCTGATCAGCGCCTGGTTGTTCCGCCGCAAAAGCGAAGGTCAGTACCACGCATGACCAATGACAGCGCAGCGCCGACCTTCGTGGTCGGCCTGGGCTGCCAGCGCGGCTGCCCGGCCAGCACGCTGCGTGCATTGCTTGATCAGGCGTTGCAGGCGCATCGAATTGATCTTGAGAAGGTCAAGGCGCTCGCCAGCATCGACCTCAAGCGCGATGAACCCGGTTTGCAGGAACTCGCCGCCCAACTGGCGCTGCCGTTGCTGTATTTCAGCAGCGAGGAACTGGCCAGTTATCAGCAACGTTTGAGTCACCATTCGCAGATCGCCTTCGAACGCACCGGTTGCTACGGCGTAGCGGAAAGTGCTGCTCTGGCGCTCGCCGAACAGTTGATCAGCGGCCCGGCAAAACTGCTGATTTCCCGGCAAAAGTACGCTCAGGCAACTCTGGCATTGGCCGGCGCGGCGTAAAATCCCGATAATCCCCGCTTTCGATCATGAGCATTCTTCATCTGAAAGGCTTGTGAAGCACCGCCCTGCCCCTTTTCTACAGGATCCAACGATGACCGTTTACTTCATCGGCGCCGGCCCCGGCGACCCGGAATTGATCACTGTCAAAGGCCAGCGGCTGATCCGCAGTTGCCCGGTGATCATCTACGCAGGTTCGCTGGTGCCGACGGCGGTGCTGGAAGGTCATTGCGCTGAAACCCTGGTCAACAGCGCCGAGCTGCACCTGGAACAGATCATCGACCTGATCAAGACCGCCCATGCCAAGGGCCAGGACGTGGCGCGGGTGCATTCGGGGGATCCGAGTCTGTATGGCGCCATTGGCGAGCAGATTCGTTATTTGCGCGAGCTGGATATTCCGTTCGAGATCATTCCCGGCGTGACCGCCACCGCCGCGTGCGCCGCGCTGTTGGGCGCCGAACTGACCCTGCCGGACATCTCGCAAAGCGTGATTCTGACCCGTTATGCCGACAAGACCGCGATGCCTGCCGGCGAAGAGCTCGGCAACCTGGCGCAGCACGGGGCGACCATGGCGATTCATCTGGGGGTCAATCATCTGGAGAAGATCATTGCCGAACTGCTGCCGCATTACGGCACGGATTGCCCGATCGCGGTGATTCACCGGGCGACGTGGCCGGATCAGGACTGGGTGACAGGGACGCTGGAAGATATTGCCGAGAAGGTGGCGGCGAAGGGGTTTCGGCGTACGGCGTTGATTCTGGTAGGGCGGGTGTTGGGTAGCGATCACTTTAGCGAGTCGTCGCTGTATCGCGCGGGGCATGCGCACCTGTACAGACCGTGAATGGGACGCGGAGCGTCCACGGCTGCATTCCCACGCAGAGCGTGGGAACGATCAATTGAATCTCACGCATAAAAAAACGGCGCTCACGGGGCGCCGTTTTTCATGCCGCAGCGAACACCTTAGTAGTAGGCGTTTTCTTTCTGCGTGTGGTCGGTCACGTCGCGAACGCCCTTGAGCTCCGGAATACGCTCGAGCAGGGTGCGCTCGATGCCTTCCTTCAGGGTCACGTCCGCCTGGCCGCAGCCCTGGCAACCGCCGCCGAACTGCAGCACGGCAATGCCGTCTTCAACGACGTCGATCAGGCTGACCTGACCGCCGTGGCTGGCCAGCCCCGGGTTGATTTCGGTTTGCAGGTAGTAGTTGATGCGCTCGTTGATCGGGCTGTCGGCGTTGACCATCGGGACTTTGGCGTTTGGCGCCTTGATGGTCAGCTGGCCGCCCATGCGGTCGGTGGCGTAGTCGACGACGGCATCATCGAGAAACGCTTCGCTAAACGAGTCGATGTAAGCGGTGAAGCTTTTCAGCCCCAGCGCCGTGTCTTCAGGTTTCTCTTCGCCCGGCTTGCAGTAGGCAATGCAGGTTTCGGCGTACTGGGTGCCAGGCTGGGTGATGAAAACGCGGATGCCGATGCCCGGGGTGTTCTGCTTGGAGAGCAGATCGGCCAGGTAATCATGGGCGGCGTCGGTAATGGTAATAGCGGTCATGGAGACTCCTCGCAGGCTTGAGGCGGAGTTTACGCCAATCGGCGCGCGGCACAAAGTCCTAGTATTTACGTAGGAATAGTTCGCAAATCGGCTAGGTGCCAGGTTCACCGTCAATCCGCGCTTTAAGCCATTGATAACTGCGTTTTTCCACCCATTCGTAGCTCAGCCACGAACCGATAGCGATGGCCAGCGCACAGACGACAAACATCAAATACGGGTTGATCCCGTAGCGTCGGGCCAGATAACCGCCGGCCGACAGCACCAGCACGTGCATCAGATACACCGAGTACGAACAGTCACCCAGCAGCTTGAGCAGCCTGTTGCGCTCGACATGCCGCTCCAGCGCCATACTGGCCATGACCAGCACCGCACTGGGCACGCCCCAGTTCAGCAATCGGGGTTCCGGCGGCAGGTGATAGATCGCCAGCAACGCCGCGCCGATCCCCAATAAGGGCAGCCAAAGCGCCGGCCCGATCCAGCCGCGACGGTAAAGCATGCCGATGCCGATCCCCAGCAGGAACTCATAAACGATGTCCGAGCGATAAAACTCGCTGACCCAGCCAAACCCGGTCCAGGCCTGACACACCGCAAACAGCAGCGCCGCAACCACCAGCAAACGTACTTGCAGCCGGAACAGCAGCGCCCAGGCGAACAGCACGTAGAACAGCATTTCGTAATTCAGGGTCCAGCCGACATTCAGGGTCGGATAGATCCCGTAGCCGCCGGGGTTTTCCGTCGGGATAAACAGCAACGACAGCAGCAAATGACTCCAGTCCACCGTCTGATCCGGCAGCAACGGCCGGGCGAACACCACCAGCAACGCCATGAGCACCGTGTAGAGCCAATACGCCGGGACAATACGGAACAGTCGATACAACAGAAACCGCGCCGGCGGCAGTGCCTTGCCTTCGGTGGACAGGAAAATCACCAGCCCGCTGATCACGAAAAAGATATCGACGCCCACGGCGCCCTTGTCGATGAACAGCTGCCCTATTGGCCCGCGCGCCTCGAAATCGAAGAAAATCTGCATGAAGTGATGGCAGACCACCGCCCACGCGGCGAGCGCTCGCAGGGCCTGCACTGAAATCAACATCGATGGCGCTCCCGATCCCGTACTTCACAGGATTGGGACAACCGCCATCGCTCAAACGATCAAAGATTCTCGTACCGGTTCATGTCCAGCACGCCCTCTTCCACCGGATCGGTTTCGTGGATGTACTGGCTCAGGTCATGGAAATAGAACCAGAACTGCGGATGGCTGCGGCGGATGCCCCAACGTTCGACGATTTTCTCGAACTGCGCCGCGTCCCTTGCACTTTCCATGGCGTCGACAAACGCCGGCACCTGATCCGCCGGGATGTTGAACATGAAATTCGGGTAGCTGCTGAGCACGCCCGGATAAATCGTCAGCGTGTCCAGCCCCGGCTGATAACGCAGGGATTCACCGAGCAGGAACGCCACGTTGCTGTGGGCGCGGTTGCGCAGCAGGCTGTAGACCTCGCGTTTGCCGCTGCGGGTTTCGACCCGCAGCATCGTCGCTTCCGGCAATTGATCGATCACTTTCAGGCCCGCTGCCGGGCGCGAGGTCAGGCGACTCAGCGCCTGCTCGGCGTTCTGCAGGGCCGGGTCGATGTTCGGGCGTGAGCAATAGGCATCTTCGCAGCGGTTGATCGGATCCGGACGCGCGTTGAGATCGCCGTAACGCGCCAGCAATTGCATGGCGAAATCGCGTTTCGGGTCTTTCTCGTCGAGTTTCAACGCAGTCGGCTTGTCGTCGTCGATGGCTTCGTAATCGAGCCACATCTTGAACTGGCCGCTGCTCTGGTACCAATCGTCGAGGTAACTCTCGCGGGAATCGGCAGGCATCAGGCGCAGGAAGTTCTGTTCTGCGCCGTTGCGGATCAGGTCGAAATACAGGCGCGTTTGCGCCTGATGGGAGACATTGCCGAACACATCGAAATTCACCGCCAGCTGGTAATAAGTGCGCTCCAGCAGCGGATAGTCGAACAGCCACATGGTCTGCGGCACTTCGCCGATCAAGCCTTTGGTCACCGAAGCGCTGTCGAAGTGGCGGAAGATGCTGAGCAAGGCGTTGTCGTTGCCGGCCCAGAGGGTCGACCAGCTCGGCGCCGGCAGGTC
Organism: Pseudomonas sp. 9.2(2024); assembly: GCF_039695385.1. NCBI lineage: Bacteria > Pseudomonadati > Pseudomonadota > Gammaproteobacteria > Pseudomonadales > Pseudomonadaceae > Pseudomonas > Pseudomonas sp. 9.2(2024). The sequence goes on from NZ_CP155585.1 coordinate 3,624,499, forward strand.
GGCGTAGCTGTCACGGCGCAGGGCTTCGTACTGGTTTCGCTTGTTGCGGTAGTTGTGCCACAGGCTCAGGACACTGCCGACATCGTCGTTCTGCCCCGGCATGGCCAGCAACGGCGTGGCCTGGCCGCGATAGTTCGGGTCGGTGATGTACAGGTCGTGTTCCGGTGCCTGGAACAGCGCCCAGAAGTTGTCGCGGATCACGTCGGTCGCGATCTGCCCACGGCACACCGGGCCGCGAATGAAGGTGCGCACGAAGTATTCGGCGTTATCGAGCATGAACTGATAACGCGCCTGCGCCGGGATCGCCTCGAAGGTCGCGAACGGGTTGGCCCGGCTCTGCGGCCCATAGCCCGGCAAGGCATTGACCTGCCAGTTGCCGTTGTAGAACAGGCTTTTGACCCGCGCCATCTTCGCCGCGCTCAGCGGATAAGTGATGTGGGTCTTGTGCACGATCACGCCCTGCACCGGCCACAGGCGGTAATACACCTGGGTGCCCGGATCGTCGTTCGGGCGGCGCGTGGCGATCAGATCGATCGGCTGGCCGGTCGGCGTGCGCGAACGCACCCACTGGAAGTAATGCCCCGGCTCGCCGTCCTTGAAATAGAGGTGCGCCAGGAACCAGTGCTCGTACAGCCAGCGCCCGACCAGACTTTCCCGTGCGCCGGGCTGGTTGAGCAGGTTTTCCCACTGGACGATCTGCATCGCTTCCCTGGTGCTCGGCGCCAGACCTTGCTCGTCGATAGGGGCGCCGGATGCCAGCCAGCGTTGCAGCGTCTGGTATTGCTGATCGGTCAGGCCGGTCACCGCCAGCGGCATGCCCTCTTTCGGATGGGCGCCGGCGTAGCCGTCAAACTCGGCAGGCATCGCGCACAGGTTCTCGCGGTTGAGGCCCAGCACGATGTCTTCCGGCAGTTTGGCGTTGGGTGTCAGCGGCGTTTTGTGTCCCAACTCCAGCATGCGTGCCATCAGAGCGGCCTGACTGCCTTGGGCGTCGAGTACCGAATAAAAGTCCTTTTGCTGCCAGGCGCGTTTGCCGAAGGCGTCGTAGAACAGCCGCGTGGTCGGTGCCGCCTGGGTGCGTTCGCCATCGTAGACCGGCATCTTGCTCGCGCCACGGGCCGCGCCTTCGCCGCTGCCCAGGTTCAACTGACAGGCAGAGTCGTAGCACGCATGGCAGGCCACGCACTTCTCGGTGAAGATCGGCTGGATGTCTCGGGTGTAGGAGATAGAAGAAGAAATAGCGGGACTCTGCGCCGCCGCGCCAAAGCTTAAAAACAGCAATGCAATGCTGATGACGCGGTACGACATGTCCCTGATCCTGATCCTGAAGAAAAACGCCGCGATTCTACCGTTATGACGCCCGTACCAACATGAGCGATATTCATGCAAAAGCTCGACATGCTCTAAAACCGCACAGGTTTGTTATGATCCCGGCCCTTCGTCATGGTCTTTTTCGAGTAGTCCCAATGTCCGATCGCAGCGTTCGCCTTCAAGATCTCAAGCAAGCTCTCAAAGAGCGCATCCTGATTCTCGACGGCGGCATGGGCACGATGATCCAGAGCTACAAGCTCGAAGAGCAGGATTATCGCGGCAAACGCTTCGCCGACTGGCCGAGCGACGTCAAGGGCAACAACGACCTGCTGGTCATTACCCGTCCTGACGTGATCGGCGGTATCGAGAAAGCCTACCTGGATGCCGGCGCCGACATCCTCGAGACCAACACCTTCAACGCCACCCGCATTTCCATGGCTGACTACGGCATGGAAGAACTGGCCTACGAACTCAACGTAGAAGGCGCACGACTGGCGCGCAAGGTCGCTGACGCCAAGACCGCCGAGAACCCGGACAAGCCGCGTTTCGTCGCCGGCGTGCTCGGCCCGACCAGCCGCACCTGCTCGCTGTCGCCGGACGTCAACAACCCGGGCTATCGCAACGTCACCTTCGATGAGCTGGTGGAAAACTACACCGAGGCCACCAAAGGCCTGATCGAGGGCGGCGCCGACCTGATCCTGATCGAAACCATCTTCGACACCCTCAACGCCAAAGCCGCGATCTTCGCCGTGCAAGGCGTGTTCGAAGAACTGGGCTTCGAGTTGCCGATCATGATCTCCGGCACCATCACCGACGCCTCCGGCCGGACCCTGTCGGGCCAGACCACCGAAGCGTTCTGGAACTCCGTGGCCCACGCCAAGCCGATTTCGGTGGGCCTGAACTGCGCCCTCGGCGCCCGCGAACTGCGTCCGTACCTGGAAGAGCTGTCGGACAAGGCCAGCACCCACGTTTCGGCGCACCCGAACGCCGGCCTGCCGAACGAATTCGGCGAGTACGACGAGCTGCCGGTGGACACCGCCAAAGTCATCGAAGAATTCGCCCAGAGCGGTTTCCTCAACATTGTCGGCGGTTGCTGCGGCACCACGCCGGGCCATATCGAAGCCATCGCCAAAGCTGTCGCCGGTTACGCGCCACGGCAGATTCCGGACATTCCCAAGGCCTGCCGCCTGTCGGGTCTGGAACCGTTCACCATTGATCGCAGCTCATTGTTCGTCAACGTCGGCGAGCGGACCAACATCACCGGTTCCGCAAAATTCGCCCGCCTGATCCGTGAAGACAACTACACCGAAGCCCTGGAAGTCGCCCTGCAACAGGTCGAGGCCGGCGCCCAGGTGATCGACATCAACATGGACGAGGGGATGCTCGATTCGAAGAAGGCCATGGTGACCTTCCTCAATCTGATTGCCGGCGAGCCGGACATCTCCCGCGTACCGATCATGATCGACTCCTCGAAGTGGGAAGTGATCGAAGCCGGCCTCAAGTGCATTCAGGGCAAGGGCATCGTCAACTCGATCAGCATGAAAGAAGGCGTCGAGCAGTTCATCCACCACGCCAAACTGTGCAAGCGCTACGGCGCCGCCGTGGTGGTGATGGCGTTCGACGAAGCCGGCCAGGCCGATACCGAAGCGCGCAAGAAAGAAATCTGCAAACGCTCCTACGACATTCTGGTCAACGAAGTCGGCTTCCCGCCGGAAGACATCATCTTCGACCCGAACATCTTCGCCGTAGCCACCGGCATCGAAGAACACAACAACTACGCTGTGGACTTCATCAACGCCTGTGCCTACATCCGCGACGAGCTGCCGTACGCCCTGAGCTCCGGCGGTGTGTCCAACGTGTCGTTCTCGTTCCGTGGCAACAACCCGGTGCGCGAGGCGATTCACTCGGTATTCCTGCTGTACGCGATCCGCGCCGGTCTGACGATGGGCATCGTCAACGCCGGTCAGCTGGAGATCTACGACCAGATCCCGCAGGAACTGCGCGACGCCGTTGAAGACGTGATCCTCAACCGCACGCCGGAAGGCACCGACGCCCTCCTCGCCATCGCCGACAAGTACAAGGGCGACGGCAGCGTCAAGGAAGCCGAGACCGAAGAATGGCGCAGCTGGGACGTCAACAAACGTCTGGAGCATGCGCTGGTCAAGGGCATCACCACCCACATCGTCGAAGACACCGAAGAATCCCGTCAGTCGTTCGCGCGCCCGATCGAAGTGATCGAAGGCCCGCTGATGTCCGGCATGAACATCGTCGGCGACCTGTTCGGGGCCGGCAAAATGTTCCTGCCACAGGTGGTGAAATCCGCCCGTGTGATGAAACAGGCCGTGGCCCACTTGATCCCGTTCATCGAACTGGAAAAAGGCGACAAGCCGGAAGCCAAGGGCAAGATCCTGATGGCCACCGTGAAAGGCGACGTGCACGACATCGGCAAGAACATCGTCGGCGTGGTGCTGGGTTGCAACGGCTATGACATCGTCGACCTCGGCGTGATGGTCCCGGCCGAGAAAATCCTGCAGGTGGCCAAGGAGCAGAAATGCGACATCATCGGCCTGTCCGGCCTGATCACTCCTTCGCTGGATGAAATGGTCCACGTAGCCCGCGAGATGCAGCGCCAGGACTTCCACCTGCCGCTGATGATCGGCGGCGCGACCACCTCCAAGGCGCACACGGCGGTGAAGATCGAGCCGAAGTACAGCAACGACGCGGTGGTCTACGTGACCGACGCCTCCCGCGCCGTGGGCGTGGCGACACAGCTGCTGTCCAAGGAACTGAAAGCCGGTTTCGTCCAGAAGACCCGCGAAGAGTACATCGACGTCCGCGAACGCACCGCCAACCGCAGCGCCCGTACCGAACGCCTGAGCTACGCCGCCGCGATCGCGAAAAAACCGCAGTTCGACTGGGCCACCTACACCCCGGTCAAGCCGACTTTCACCGGCACCCGCGTGCTGGACAACATCGACCTCAACGTACTGGCCGAATACATCGACTGGACGCCGTTCTTCATCTCCTGGGATCTGGCCGGCAAGTTCCCGCGCATCCTCGAAGACGAAGTGGTAGGCGAAGCAGCGACCTCGCTGTACAAGGACGCCCGCGAGATGTTGACCAAGCTGATCGACGAGAAGCTGATCAGTGCCCGTGCAGTGTTCGGTTTCTGGCCGGCCAATCAGGTGCACGACGACGATATCGAGCTGTACGGCGATGACGGCAAGCCTATGGCCCGTCTGCATCACCTGCGTCAGCAAATCATCAAGACCGACGGCAAACCGAACTTCTCCCTGGCCGACTTCGTCGCGCCGAAGGACAGCGAAGTGACCGACTATGTCGGTGGTTTCATCACCACCGCCGGCATCGGCGCCGAAGAAGTGGCCAAGGCTTATCAGGACGCTGGCGACGACTACAACTCGATCATGGTCAAGGCCCTGGCCGACCGTCTGGCCGAAGCCTGCGCCGAGTGGCTGCACCAGCAGGTGCGTAAAGAGCACTGGGGCTACGCCAAGGATGAAGTCCTCGACAACGAGGCGCTGATCAAAGAGCAGTATTCCGGCATCCGCCCTGCCCCTGGCTACCCGGCGTGCCCGGATCACACCGAGAAGGCCACGCTGTTTGCCCTGCTCGACCCTGAGGCCCAGGAAATGCGCGCCGGTCGCAGCGGCGTGTTCCTCACCGAGCACTACGCGATGTTCCCGGCGGCAGCGGTCAGCGGCTGGTACTTCGCCCATCCGCAGGCGCAGTATTTTGCCGTGGGCAAAATCGACAAGGATCAGGTGCAGAGCTACACCTCGCGCAAAGGCCAGGAACTGAGCCTGACCGAACGCTGGCTGGCGCCGAACCTCGGCTACGACAACTGATTGACGCAATAGAGCCCCTGTCTCGGATGCACTGAGACAGGGGCTCGACTCCGTGACGCTCGGGTTACCCGACTTCCTCCCCAGGTTCGGACTCGCTGCCGGACCAGCCAACAAACTGATCGAATTCGGTATCGGTAAGCCAAAAATCGAGCGTCTCCCGCTTGATACCCAAAACCTGCTCACCACCCACTCTGTCGAGATGAGCCCTGAGTCGAATCAGACTGTCCGTCATCAAGGAACGCCAGTTGGGCGACATTCGCGTACCCGCCAGCAAAACGTCGTGGTTTCCGTCAAACGCCCTTGGCGGAATCTCTCTTATCGGGTTGTCTTCCAGGTTCAGCGAAAGCAGGCGCTCAGCCTGCAACACACCTTCCGGCCACTCGCGCAAGTCATTGCCATTCAAATGAAGGACTTCCAGTGTTGCGCTAACAGGCCCGTTGAACTGCCTCATATGATTGAAGCTCAACTCCAGCCAGCGCAACGCCGGTAATTGCTCGGCCGTGACTCCATTGAAAACCGTCAGACGGTTGTAGTTCAGCTTCAGCCATTTGAGCCGCGGCATGGGACCCAATGCGTCGACAAGAGCCGGGAAATCGTTGAACCGGTTACCGATGAGCCCCAGTTCTTCCAGTCGCTCCATGCCAGCAATGACCGACGGCACTGCACTCAGCTCGTTGAGACCAAGATCCACCCAGCGTATCCGGGAAAAAGCCTGAAGAAACTCTTGAACGTCTGCTCCGCTCAAACCGAGCCCCCTCAGGCTAAGCCCTTCCACGTGTGCAAACTCTGGAGACAGTCGAGGCAGTGTTCCCAATCTGGAGATATTGGCCAGATCCAGCGTTCGATCGCTACGCGCCGCCGCCCCCAGCAGCCCCTTCCTCCAGCACTCCATGATTCTGAGCGAGGCCTCCCGGCGACCCTGTGACGTCGACCAGTGCCCTCCAAAAAGTGTGTTTCCTGATCGACGCGTAAAGATCCAGCCATTGAGCTGGCGTGTCATTGACTCCAATCTCTGATTCCAGTCTTCGATCCGCGCATTAACCTGTTCGACGCTTGCGTCCTGCAATAAACCCTCGACCACTTCCTCGGCCTTTTCTTCGGTCAGGGATGGATGCACCCTGCGCAAACGCCGGGTAAACGCCGGAACATGATCCGTGAATGGTATTGGCGCGGGTATACGCATCAACCGGCCAGCCACCAGAGTGCCGTTCTCTAGCGGCCGACTGTCCTGCTCGGGCACATCTTCGAGCATGAATTGCGCCAGCGACCCCTGCGGCAGATCCAGCGCCAGTTCGCATCGCTGCTGCGCGACCCGCAACTGCAAGCGTGCGTCATCGGTCAGTGGCGTCCCTGTCAGATTCATGTTCAGCACCCACTCATCGCGGGCCAGGGCCTGCCGTGGAATGTCGGAAATCAACGTATTACTCAGGTCCAGCCATCTCAGGTTGCGCAGATTGTCAGCGCCGAGCGGCCATTCCTGAAGACGCGTCCCCTTCAAATCGAGCAATTCGAGACGCCACATCCCGGTGACATCCAGGCGACTCACGGGATTGTCGGAAAGGTCCAGCTCAAGCAGCCGTGCAGAGCACTCCCGAGGGATCGGGTTGGTGACCAGGTGGTTGCCACTGAGGTCGAGGAATTCAAGTTCGGGAAAATTGCGCAGGAATCCGCGCATCTGTCCGAGGGTGGCGTGGGGCGCTTGAAGTCGCATCACCGTGACATGGGAGAAGTCCGCCGAGAAACCGGGCAATGCTTCATCAGTGGCCAGATCCAGGTGGCGCAACGTCGGGTTTTCTTCGGCGAATGGCCTTTTTCGCCAGCACCTTTTGAGGCGGGTCGCGATCCGGTCTTTTTGCGCCCGGTTCGGTCCGGTATTGGCCCAATGGTCCAGGGTTTGTTCAAGTTCCAGCCATTGATGCCTCAGATCCTCCAGCAATTGAAGAATGTGCGCATCGCTTTTGCCTGTCCGAATCATCTTCAGGAGCACGCCGTTGGCCCTGGAAATGCTCAGATCCGGATAAAGGCTGAGCAATCTCACGACCAGCGAAGCGTTCAGACCGGAGAGCCCGACCGCTCCTTCGCCGCTTGCGTGGTAACCCACCAGATGCTCTCTGATCCGCTGCGGTGGCTTGAACTTGAGTGTCCTGCGGCCGTGCAGCGCTAGCATCGTGGCCGTATCGCCGGCATGCTCCATAGCGTAAGCAGTGATGGCTCGCTGAAGATCACTCCCGCGGGCGGCTTCAGACAAGCCGAGGGCCTTTCGAAAGGGCTCGGGCAGCAGGCGCAAGACCGAAGCGTAAAAACCGTTTCCCGAGACCGGCAGCTCATTGAGCGCGACACCATGTTCATTGAATGCCTGATAGACCGGCCCCTTCTTGACCACGCTGCCTCGCACAGTCGCGGTTTCGCGACCGATGGAATCGATCTGTCTGCCATCGACGCGGCCCTCACGGATATCGAGCTGCATATCAGCGGACCACCCAGGCAACTTGCTCAAAGTGTGCAGGGCAAGACGACGTGTGTCAGCCGACATCATGTGCTCCATGTGCAGCCCGGCAAGCGCGCGAACCAGTCGACCGCGCCGCGCATACCATCGCGCCTCCTCCAGCATTGCGTCCGGCATACGCCCGGTGCTGTACAAAATCGCCATGTCGTCAGCGTTGACGTGGCGAAGAATCTCTTGCGCCGCGGCGTCGCTGAGTCCGGCGTAAGCGCGCTGCAACCTGTCAACCATGGGATCCGCGATGGCACTGCCCTGGTACAGGCTTTCGAACAGCGTCGAACGATTCGTCCGGGCGTAATCGGCCAGCAGATCCCGAAAAGCCTGAGGTCGCCATACCCGGTCACCCGCCTCCTTGTCACCGAATAACGCGGATATCTCGGACTCATCGAGGGCAGACAGGATTCTGGCGGGTAACTCACCATTGAGCACATGGCTGCAGCTCAGCCGGATCGGTGGTTTATTCGCCACCTCCTCCATTGGATGTTCCGAACCATAACGGGTGGAAGGCCCGGTAAAGTCGGGGGTGTCATAGACCTTCAAAGTGCGCCCGACAGGCCAGCCCGGCAGTTCGATGATCAAGGGCAAGGCGTGTAAATAGCGATGATCGATGTCCAGATCGCCTGCCAATTGCTCGATGACTTGCACAACACCACGATCAGTATCGAACAGTCGCAAGGCATCCATGAGTTCCGGAGGCGGCGAAAGATTATCCATGTGCATCTTGCGTAACGCGTTGTCGCTGACCCCGCTGATCTCACCGATCGTGAGAAGTTGTTCGTCTGTATACGCTTCAGTGATGTGTCCGATGCGCCGCAACAAGGTCTGCCGACTCCATTTCAGCGGGTTCTCGAGCGTATGGCGCCACGCTCCCGCCGCGTTGTGAGTCAGGACAGGCTGGTACGCATGCGGATTGTCGGGGTGCCTGATACACCAGCGCCCCAGCGCCCGGTCATACACCTGCTCATAGGTCTTGCCCTCGATCCGAATGAAGTGTCTGCCCTGTATCTCGTAACGCCCCAACGCATCGGGCCGGACACCTGGATCGAAGCGGACCGTGCTTTCATATCCTCCGAGATCGGACTTTCTCAATCGCGCATGGCCATCAGGACGCGTGACGGGATGCAGATCCTCGATAACCGGGGCAGCATCGACCGGCTTCAGTCGGGCCGCCCCCTTTGCCACGCCTCCCATCAAAGCGATCAACGCCAGATTGCTTGCAATATCCACCAGATGCGCGGTGGCAGCCTGTCGATCCCCTTCGCTCCCCTCGATCACGCCCTCGATGGACTCTTCCAGAAGCTGGCAAGCCATGACCCCCATCATCACTTCGCCCAGCACGGGCACAAGCATCGAAACCGTGTTCAACACGAGCATGCCGCTGTTCAGCAATTTCGCGAACAGCGCCTTGCGAGCATTTGCATCGACATCCTCCACGGGCACGGCGTAACTGCGTGCATCTTCAAGCAGTTGCTCGCGATGACGTTCGAACAGGTAATCCCACAGGTCGATGTTGTCATCCCAGAAGCGCTGCCCCTTGAACGGCATGTTGACCGGGGCGAGAAACGGATCCTGGTTGGCAACCTGTCTGATCGCGGGCGCGGGTGGCACCAGATCGACAAGTGGGTTTGGTAAAGGGCTCAGCCCGTTGATCCAGTCATTGATCCGGGCAAGATAAGACATGACCCTGCTGCTGAACGAGGCATCCGGTGCATTGTCAGTGAACTGACTGAAGTAGTACGCACGGTCGGCATAGGCTACGAATCTGCTGAAAAATCGTTGATATTGCGTCGGCGAGCCGTCATCGGACGACGCGCTTTTCCGGGCCGTGAATCGCCGTTTGAGGGAGGCTTCGAGTTGCCAGGTCTTGTATCGCTTCAGGGGGTGATGCGGATCATCGGGAATGTACAGAATCAGTTCTTCAGGGTCCTCGAACCTCTCACTGATTGCGAACCACAGACAACCGGTCAGGCGACGCCTCATCAGGCTCATTTCACAGAACCAGATACGCCGGCCGCCAAGCAGGGGCTGGCGCTCCCCATCGAGGATTTCCTGGATCGATGCATGATCCGCAGGCTCGATATCTCCTTGCAGCAGTGCCTGCTCGGCGGCCGCACGCAAGGCTGCTCTGCGCGCCGTTGTGAATAGTTCACGCAGGGTTTGATGGGCTGGCTGATTTTCGGAATACAGATAATGCTTGAGGTATCGCTGGTACTGGCCGCCAATGTCCAGCGCGCGGCAGGCGACCATGAATTGCCGGACGGACATCGAAGTGCGCACAGCCTTGAAAGTCCCCGCCGGCAATCGGGCGAGAAATCCCGACCGCTTGTGAAACGCACCGCTCTCACATTCGGCCGCTTCGAAATTGTGCAGCGCGGCTTCCAGCAATGACATTTTCGACACCTCGAAGGTGCCGATCTCCGTGGACCATATTCCTGCATTGATCGGTTGAATCAGCTGCAAAAACGTGTCTTCGACATCCAGTTCGACATTGAAACGATCCTTGAGCATCGCGCACAGCAGGGTTTTGCCAAACGCATGGATGCCCTGCATGTCGGCCAACGCGTGGTCCAATCGTGTCTGGGCGCGAAAGCTCGCCGTAAAACTCTCGTTCAGAACATTGCGTTGTCCAGACGAGGCCTTCCGATACCAGTCCGGCAAAATGGCATTGGCGTTTCTCAACGACGCACGACGATGGGAAGCAGCCTCCGTCAGCCAGTCGGGAATGGATTGTTCGAGCATTGCTGCGTGAATGCTTTGGGTGACGTGCTGGCGTGAAGGCTTGACGCTGCTCGAATCCGGCTGAAAGGTTTCAGACATGCTCTCGTTCCTTGGAATGAAAGCATCAGAACACCATGCCAGGCGAACCGGACTGCGTTAGATAGTTATCGCGACGGGCGACGATTTGTTGCCATGGATTTCTTCTGGCGTGACCGGCTCCGCACGATTCGCAGGATTGGCTAAGCTCAAGAGGTACACTTTTCAGACGAGGGATTTATGGACGATCCAGTCGACAACAAGCCACCGACCTTCTGGCAGATGCTGCACAGCGTCATGGCGGCGGCGTTCGGGGTGCAGAGCGGCAAGAACCGGGCAAGGGACTTCACCCACGGCAAGCCCAGCCATTTCATCTTTCTGGGCATCGCGTTCACGGCGGTGTTCGCCCTGACGCTGTTCGGCATTGTGCAACTGGTGGTGCATCTGGCGGGCGTCTGACGGCTTAATGCATCAGGGTCTGCAGATTGAACGGGTAGCGATACGACACCGGACGGCCCTTCGCCGAGAGCTTGCGAAAGTGCACGCCGTAGTCCGGCGAGGCGCCCATGGCAAGGATTCGCCGGGCATGATCCCTGTCGATCAGTTGCAGCAACGGAATCTGCCGGTCACGGCCGCCATACTGATTCAGATCGACGCCTTGCGCATGATCATGCAGCTCGACCAATGCCCAGCCACCCAAAGTGAAATGGCCGCCGAGCAATGCGCTCAGGCGCCCGTCGACCACCGCCTGCAACGCTTCGGGCGAAGTGTTGACCGCACTGAACAGCACGTCCTTGCCCGGCACCTTGCCGGCCTCGGACGCGGCACGCATCGCGCCGAAGGCCATTTCATCATTGGCTGCCCATACCAATGAAACGTCGGGATAGCGGACCAGCAACTGCTTCGCCTGCTCGTAAGCCCGTTGCTGGGTCCAGCCGCCATAGACCAATTGCCGCAAACGCACCTGCGGATTCTCCGCCAGCGCTCGCTGCATGCCCTTTTCGCGCAATTGCGCCGATGGCGTGATCTTGAGGCCGGAAAACGCCAGCAGATCGATGCTTTCACCGGGCGCCACGGGCGGATGCAGGCGAATCAGCTCCTTCATCATCAGGTAGCCGCCCTCCTCGTCGTTGGGCACCAGGCTGCCTATCCGATCCGCGGCCTCTGTCACCAGCGCCTGCTGGTTGGGCGTCAGACCCGAGTTGACAATAAAAAGCTTCACCCCGCTGCCATTGGCCATCCGCAGAATCTGCGGTGCCACGTACTGTTCGTTGACGAAAACCAGATAATCCGGGCGCTCAGGCCCCTGCAGGGCCAGTCGCGCCTGCGCCAGGGTCAATTCCGGCTGGCGCTGGGCGTAGAGAATGCGCAGGTCGATGCCCAGGTCCCGGGCGGCAGCCTGCATGAATTGCGAGTAGCTGACCCAGAACGCTTCCTGCGTCGAGCCGGGATTCAGGAACAGCACCGACTCTGCACGCGCGCAGGTACCGAAAACCGCGCCGAACAGCAGCAGGCTGAGTTGGAAAAGCTTGAACATGAATCATCCGGGCCCAAGGAAAAATGGCCGCGCATTATAGCCATTGATCACCTGGCCTTTGGCGCTTGATCCCGCCTTTTGTCCGACAATCGTCGCAAGCGGGGCCCGGACGAGTCGTTTTACTGATGGCTGACCCAGAACACCGCCGTTCCAACGACCAGAATGATCAGGAACAGAATGGCCCATGCATCGACACTGCTATCGCTTTTCCTTGCCTTGGTTGGGTTGCTCATTGCATCGCCTCTTGTCGGTTTTATCGGTGATTGCAGAAAGACTCGACCACAGTTAAGACGATGATTGTCCGCACGACAAATGTGGGTTAGGTGAAAGGAATTCTCGTTAGGCGTTTTGGTTCTTTCCATATACTCAAACATCACTTTTGCGCATAACTGCAAACGGGTATATTGCCCCGGCTCCGTCAGGGAGTGCGCGGCCGTGCGCGCAGAATTGCAGAGGAACCATCGGACTCCAGCAAGCGAAAACGCAGCGTTTTCCGAGTGGCCAAAGCCTGAGAACAGGACTTATATGTACGTATACGACGAGTACGATCAGCGGATCATCGAGGACCGCGTCAAGCAGTTCCGTGATCAGACCCGACGCTATCTGGCAGGTGAGCTGAGCGAAGAAGAATTCCGCCCCCTGCGCCTGCAAAATGGCCTGTACATCCAGCGTTTCGCGCCGATGTTGCGCGTGGCGGTGCCTTACGGCCAGCTGACTTCGCGTCAGACGCGCATGATGGCAAAAATCGCCCGCGACTATGACAAGGGCTACGCCCACATCAGCACGCGGCAGAACGTGCAGTTCAACTGGCCGGCGGTCGAAGACATCCCGGACATCCTCGCGGAACTGGCCACCGTGCAGATGCACGCCATCCAGACCAGCGGCAACTGCCTGCGCAACGTCACCACCGACCAGTTCGCCGGTGTTGCGTTCGATGAGCTAATTGACCCGCGTCCTTGGTGCGAAATCGTTCGTCAGTGGACGACCTTCCACCCGGAATTCGCTTACTTGCCGCGTAAATTCAAGATCGCCGTCAACGGTTCGACCTCCGACCGTGCGGCCATCGAAGTTCACGACATCGGCCTTGAGCCGGTCCATAACGCTGCTGGCGAACTCGGTTTCCGCGTGCTGGTCGGCGGTGGTCTGGGTCGAACCCCGGTGGTCGGCGCGTTCATCAACGAATTCCTGCCTTGGCAGGACCTGTTGAGCTACCTCGACGCGATCCTGCGGGTCTACAACCGCTACGGCCGTCGTGACAACAAATACAAGGCGCGGATCAAGATCCTCGTCAAAGCGCTGACTCCAGAAGTCTTCGCCCAGAAAGTCGATGCCGAGATGGAACACCTGCGCGGCTGCCAGACCACGCTGACCGAAGCCGAAGTTCATCGCGTCGCCAAACACTTCGTCGACCCGGACTACAAGGCGCTGAGCAATCAAGACGCCGAACTGGCCGCCCTCGACAAGGAGCATCCGGGCTTCGCCCGCTGGCGTACCCGCAACACCCTGGCGCACAAGAAGCCGGGTTATGTGGCCGTGACCCTGTCCTTGAAGCCGACCGGCGTTGCACCGGGCGACATCACCGACAAGCAGCTCGACGCCGTCGCCGATCTGGCGGACCGCTACAGCTTCGGCCAACTGCGCACCTCGCACGAGCAGAACATCATTCTGGCCGACGTCGAGCAGAGCCAGCTGTTCACCCTGTGGGGCGAACTGCGTGAAGGTGGCTTCGCCACGCCGAACATCGGCCTGCTGACCGACATCATCTGCTGCCCTGGCGGTGATTTCTGCTCCCTGGCCAACGCCAAGTCGATCCCGATCGCCGAATCGATCCAGCGCCGTTTCGACGACCTGGACTATCTGTTCGACATCGGTGAACTGGACCTGAACATCTCCGGTTGCATGAACGCCTGCGGTCACCACCACGTCGGCCACATCGGCATTCTGGGCGTGGACAAGAAAGGTGAAGAGTTCTACCAGGTCTCGCTCGGTGGCAGCGCCAGCCGTGACGCCAGCCTGGGCAAGATCCTCGGCCCGTCTTTCGCTCAGGAAGACATGCCGGACGTGATCTCCAAACTGATCGACGTGTACGTGGAACAACGCACCGAAGACGAGCGTTTCATCGACACCTACCAGCGTATTGGCATCGACCTCTTCAAGGAACGCGTCTATGCAGCGAATCATTAAGAACAACGAGGTCGTCGACGAAACCTGGCACCTGCTGCCCAAGGATTTCAACATCGACGAAATCAGCAACTGCGACGACCTGATCGTCCCGCTGCAGCTGTGGCGTGAACACGCCCGCATGCTCAAGGCCCGCGACGGCGGTCTGGGTGTGTGGCTGGACGCCGACGAAGAAGCCGAAGAAATCGGTGACGACGTGAACGAGTTCCAGGTGATTGCCCTGAACTTCCCGGCGTTCACCGATGGCCGCAACTACTCCAACGCCCGCCTGCTGCGGGACCGCTACGGTTTCAAAGGTGAACTGCGGGCGATTGGCGACGTACTGCGCGACCAGCTGTTCTACATGCGCCGTTGCGGTTTCGATGCCTTCGCCCTGCGCGCGGACAAAGACCCGTACGACGCCCTTGAAAGCCTCAAGGACTTCTCGGTGACCTATCAGGCCGCCACTGACGAACCGCTGCCGCTGTTCCGTCGCCGCTGATCGTACGTCTACCTCGAGCCCGCATTGGCGGGCTCGAGGTCGCTGCTTTATCCCTCTCTCGTTCCCAGTCTGCCGGGCCCCGGCGTGACCGGCAACGTCAAACCCGGATGCCTCGCCAGCGCCGCATTGGTCAGCTGTTTGCGCAGTTCCAGGCTTTCATTCCTGAAGTTGTCAAAGATCGTCGTCATTTGCTGACTGGCTGCTTCACGGGACAGTCCGACCTGCGCTTCCAGGCGCGCGAACGCGTGAGCACTGCGATCCAGAACGCTGGTAAACGCATCCTGGCGTGTCGCCAGCAAATACTCGGCCCAGAACTCCTGCCTGCTGACTGACTCCGAGAGTTGCGCCGTCTGCTCGGCCCTGACGACCTCCAGATAGGCGTGATCGATCTGCGCGTCCGTCACCTCGGCATCCAGTGGCACATTCAGCTCTGTGGGTTGTGCCGGCAACGCCAGGCGCTGCGCCAGTCGCACCCGATAAATCAGGCTGATATCCAGTGCCTGGCGTTGAGTGAAAGTTCCTGCGCGGGATCGGCGCGCGATATCGAGCAACGCCTGTTTTTCTACCTGCTGCAACCGGAACAGCCCGCGCAAGAGACGAACCAGATCGCCTTCGAGTGTCTGGGTACCGGTGCGGGCCGCCGCCGCTGCCCGATAACACAGAACCCTGACCTCCAGATCGCTGAACAGTCCCGCAACATTGGGCGCACTGACCCAGCCTGTGCGGGCCATGCGAAACAGCGCGCGACGCAACGAATCATCCTCACAGGCCGCTTCCAGCACATTCCATACCCGCTGCCCGAGCTGTTCGCGGGTTCTGGAGTAATCGGCCGTTTCACGCAGTTGCATGAGCACTTCAAAAAAATCCCGGGAATCCGGGTCAGCCGACAGTGACGACAACACTTGCTTGGCCCGACCGATCTCCACCGTCGGCAAGCCGTTTACCCATCCCGCCCCTTCCCGGTCACCGGCCAGTCGTGCGGTGCTGGTGTACTCGGTGGTGATGACGCCCAGACTTATGCCTTGTGACTGTTGGTACGCAGCGATGGCTTGCAGGCTCTCGGTCGACAGCGGATTGCCATCGATCGTAGTGCCGCGATTCAGTACAGCGCGGGAGGTGAAGACGGACGTCGGGATCTCGACAATCCTGTTGTTGCGCAGATCCAGAGATTCCAGATGCGCAAGCGCATCGGTATTTCCGGGCCATTCGGTGATGCCGGTGTTTCGCAGGCTCAAGTGGCGCAATTTACGCATTGCACTGACGTCCGGAGTACGCCCCAGGAGGGGGTTGAAGCCCAAATCCAGTGTGCGCAGGTGATGCTTGCCGGCCAGCTCTACAATCGTCTGCTGAGTAAGCCGGATACGGTTGTTGCTCAGATCCAGACCTGTCAGCCCCGGCATGTCCCCGATCGCGACAGGGATGCGTGTCAGTCCGTTACCTGACAGGTTCAGCACCCTGAGTCCGGGAAAATTGCGCAGAAACGTATTCAGACCTGCACTGGCGCCCACGCCGCTCATTTCCAGCGCGGTGATGTGGGAAAAATCGCCGATAAGAACCGGCATCTGCCCTAACGGCACCGCATCGAGCGTCAGGCTGTAGGTCGGATGCCCCGAGTGCGCCGTGTGACGGGTTTCCTTGCGCCACGCGCGCAAAATGGCTTGCATTGCCCGCGCCTTGCTATGGGCGGGGACCTTGAGCCTCGGACCTTCCTCACCCTGATAATACGTATCGCGGTGGGTCCAGCGCTCCAGGGTTTCCACCATCGTCCTGTATTGCTCGCGCAACCGTTCAAGCGACCTGATAGCCAATACTTCGTCGGCGCCCAGAGAGGTCACAAAACGTTTGATCTGTGCGGTTGATTGAGTCGGATACAACTCCTGCGCCCGACGCACGAGCGCGGGCGAAACGCCCTGAGAAGGGCTTGAAGGTGCCGATTGCTCGACGGTGACCTGTTCGATCCGCTGATCTGCCAGCCCCATCGGGGAGCGGTAACTCGAGTGTGCCGGTGCAATTTCCAGCACCTTGGCGAAGGCTTCGCGCCGCTGCAGCGCCAATGCGGTGATTTTCTCCCGCAAGCCCGTGCCGTCGATGTCCGTTTCAACGCCGATGGCCTTGCGACTGTGGGCCGGAAGGCTTTCCCACAGTGCCTGGAAAAAATTCGCACGGTCGCGTGACGGATGACTGGAGACGCTATTGCTGCGCGCATCCTGGACCTGATAACGCTCGGCATAGGCTTCGACAAGCACTTTGTGTGGGGCATCGCTCGGGCCAACGACGGCCCGCTGATCGGCATACACACCCCAGTCCAGAATTTCGACAAATACATCGCCCGGCCAGCCCGGCAAATGGCTCAAGGTGTCGAGTACCAGCATGTCGGCATCGCGCCCACTGGCGGCGTCCAGATATAACCCCTCGTACGCGCGATTCAATCGCTGGACCTGCTGATAGCGCCTGGCTTCCTCGGCCAGACGCAACGGTACGGTGCCGGATTCAAGCTGCGCCCACTCACGCGCATCGGCATGTTGCACCAGTTCGTCGGCGACACTGGCTGAAAGCCCCGGGAATGCCTTGATGATCGGCTCGCCTCTGGAAAGCTCACAGACGTCGCTTCGCCGGAACAACCGGTCCATCATCGCCATGCGCATCCGCGGCGCCAGCCCGGCAATATGTTTGCCCAATAACGCTATCTGATTTTTCGACTCCACAGTGGCCGAGCCCAGCAAGTGTGAACGCTCACTGTCGCTGAGTGCTGCCAGAACAGGGGTATAAAACTGGCCGTTGCGCAGCGCGCCCTCTGTGAGGTTGACCTGGCGGACAGCCTCGTCTGCGCCATAGCGTGTCACTTCATTACCAAAGATGTCTTTCACAATGACTGCCATGTCCTGTGGCCAGCGACCTGCTCCTGTCAGCAAATACAGTTGCAGATCGGCATCCGCCAGCGGCGCAGATGCGGGCGTATCAATTTGCGTCATGAACTGGCTGACGTCGGAGTCGGCACGAAAGCGTCTCACCGAGTCCGTGAGCATCGCCATAGGCTTGCCGCGTTCAACGAACAGTTTGCGCATGGCTGCCTGGCCGATCCCGCTTACTGCAATGGCTTGCAAGGCACGGGGGTCTGAAATCTTTTCTTCACGAAAACCCAGGCGACGGAACAAGGTCAACGAACTCCACTCGTGAGGCAATTCGGAGTCATGACGCCAGGCGCCAGCTCCATTGGTCTCAAGCAATGGTGAATAACGCCCGGGCAAGTGCGGATCATGGACCTCCCACAAACCGGTGCCGGTAACCGGACGCACCGCGTACGCATTGGCACCCAGCGGCAAATAGCGGTTGTCTGCGCGCCATACCAGCCCTTGCGCATCCGCAGCAAAACTGCGCGGCAAAGACTCGCGCTGGCGGTAAGCCGTCATGTCCGGATTCCACAGGCGATAAGACATTGGCCCAACTGGTACCCGCCGTAGTCCCTGCATGAAACTTGACGAGCGCACGACGGTGTAAGCCTTACCCACCGCGACACCGCCGGCAGCGAAACCCGCCATGAGGATCAGATTCTCAAGCGTGTCGAACAGGCAATCGGTGGCATGTTCCTGATCACCGTGGGCCCAACTGTCGATGCCCTCGTAGATCTGACCGAGCAACTGTATTCCGGCGACGGCACAAATGACCTCGCCGAGAACCGGCACGAAGGACACAAAGAACAACAGCGTATTCAGCCCGATGGCTTTATAGGACTCTTGCCTGGCAAGGCGGGTTTTCTCATCTTCATCATCCGTCGGCACTACCAGCAGGCGAGTATCGGCCCGAACCTGCGCCGCGCGGTGCTGGAAGATCGCGAGAAACAGGTTGTGTCTTGCGTCACCCTGGAGATCGAGCCCTGTCAGCGGAAGGAAGGTCGTGGAAACGGGAAACTGGTTCGGTCGCGCTTTCAACAAACGTACATCGAGTCCGTTAAGGAAAACCGAGCGATCCTTCATCGGGATGAAGCGCGTGAAAAAACTGCGAAACTGCGAGCCGCGTAAACGCCCGCTCAACTCGACCTCGAACTTCTGGAAACTGGGATACTCTTTGAGAGGATGATCGGGATCACCAGGCATATAGATCACACAACGGTAATCGCCATCCGCATGTTCGCTGACCGGGCCGATGAACATCGGCCCTCTGAGCTGCACCTCAAGCATTTCAAGGCTTTGATAACCCAGGGTGTTGTTGCCCAGTGTGATTGAAGAATCCGAGTTCTTGACCGACTCAAGCATGCGGTACACATCCAGACTGATATGGCCACGCATGTAAGCGATATGCCGCTCGACATCAAACTGGTCTCTGGAACAGGCAACAGACGATTCCTGCAAACTGGCGACTTGGCTATCAGTGCCGAAGAAATCCCCCACGTGCTGTTGATATTGCTTACCGAGATCCAGATAACGACAAAGTCTGGCAAACTCGTGAGGTTGTATCGACAACACCTTATTGTTTCGCCCGGTTATCCGCTGCGGGATATACAGCAATGAACTCTCGTGATAGGTGCTGGCCAGAGTTTCCGACAATTCGAAATTTTCACAGGCAGCGGTCAGCAAATCACGATTGATCGGCAGCACCAGTTTCCTGCGCAATCCCAACAGGCTGGACTTTGAGCGTACATGTTGAAAAATCGCCCCTTCGACCTCGAAAGGTTCGCCCAGTTTCTCAGCCATGGCTTTGGCCAGCAGTGGCGTACAAAAACTCTGCGGGGATTTCAGTGCGCGCAATTGCTCAAGTGCGGCATGACGGGATTTGAAACTGGCCTTGAAACTTTCATAGAGATCGTTTCGAACGGTTTCTGAAGATTTAAGCAACCAGTCAGGAATCTGTTTTTCATACAATTCAAAAAAAACACCCTGTTGAGCGGGCGTCATGACTGGCAAGATCAATTTACTCTTTTCAACATCCATGTTTAGCAACTTTATTTCTGAAAGGGGCATCCAGAATAAAGTTTCAGACTCTTTCAATACAGCTTGATTAGTTGATGAATCAACCTGTAAAACAACAACAATACGCAACTATAAAATATCTATGTACCGCACTTTCTTCCGCTGAAAATGCAGCACGCCCGCGAGTTTGATTGCTCACGAGCGTGTGAGGTGTTTACCAGAAGCGTTGCTGAGTCAGCCGGCTCCACCAGCTCAGCAACACGCGATCCACCGAACCGCTGGCCGCCATGCCGATGCGCTCCTGCAGGCTCTTACGCTCGGCGTAGTGCAGGTGATAGACCTCGGACTGTTTGGCACGCTCGGCCAGGTATTCGTCGCTGGTCTTGAGTTCGTCGACCAGTTTATTTTCCAGTGCCGCGATGCCCAGCCAGACTTCGCCGGTGGCGACCTCGTCGATCGCCAGTTGCGGGCGATAACGGGCGACGAAGTTCTTGAACAGCTGGTGGGTGATGTCCAGGTCTTCCTGGAATTTCTCCCGGCCCTTCTCGGTGTTTTCGCCGAATACAGTGAGGGTGCGTTTGTATTCGCCGGCGGTCAGCACTTCGAAATCGATGTCATGCTTTTTCAGCAGGCGGTTGACGTTGGGCAACTGCGCCACCACGCCGATGGAGCCGAGGATGGCGAACGGCGCACTGATGATCTTCTCGCCGATGCACGCCATCATGTAGCCGCCGCTGGCCGCGACCTTGTCGATGCACACGGTCAACGGCACGCCGGCTTCACGAACGCGGGCCAGTTGCGACGAGGCCAGACCGTAGCTGTGGACCATGCCGCCGCCGCTTTCCAGACGCAGGACCACTTCGTCCTTCGGCGTGGCCAGGGTCAGCAGCGCGGTGATCTCGTGGCGCAGGCTTTCGGTGGCCGAAGCCTTGATGTCGCCGTCGAAGTCCAGCACGAACACACGCGGTTTGGCGTCGGGTTTCTTCTTCTGTTTCTTCTCGGATTTGGCCTGGCCCTTGCGCAAGGCCTTGAGCTGATCCTTGTCGAGCAGGGTCTGCTCCAGCCGCTCACGCAGGCCCTTATAGAAATCGTTGAGCTTGCTGACCTGCAACTGGCCCGCGGATTTGCGCCGGCCCTTGCTGCGCAACGCAGCAAAACTCGCCAGCACCACCAGAATGGCGATGACCAGCGTCACGGTCTTGGCCAGGAAACTGGCGTATTCAGTGAAAAACTCCACAGTGACTCCTTCAAACGATGCGCGGTCATGAAACACACGCGGGAATTGGCTCCAGCATACCCATGCACCAGCCGGTCGGCCAGCCGTGAAACCTCTGGCAACAAGGCTGGAACGGGCATTTCAAACAAGCGTATGTTTTTTCATTGACAGCTCACCGTCATCCCCATAACCTCGCCACAACCTTCAACGTACCGGGATGACGCGGACGTGGGCAGCATCTACTTGATTCGACATGGCCAGGCCTCCTTCGGTGCAGACGACTATGACGTCCTGTCGCCGACCGGTGTACGCCAGGCAGAAATCCTCGGCCGCCATCTCGCCGAACTCGGAATCAGCTTCGACCGCTGCCTGTCGGGCGACCTGCGCCGCCAGCAACACACGGCCAACAGCGCGCTGGAACAGTTCGCCGCCGCCGGCCTGCCGGTTCCGGCACTGGAAATCGATTCGGCCTTCAACGAATTCGACGCCGACGCCGTGATCCGCGCCCTGCTCCCGGCCATGCTGCCGGAAGAGCCCGAAGCACTGGAAATCCTGCGCAACGCCGCGCAAAACCGTGGCGAATTCCAGCGCATCTTCGCCCTGATCATCGAGCGCTGGCTCGCCGGCACCTACGACACACCGGGCCTGGAAAGCTGGGTGGGTTTCGTCGAACGGGTACAGGCCGGACTGCAGCGGATTCTCGAACAGGCTGACAACACCCAGAAAATCGCGGTGTTCACCTCCGGTGGCACCATCACCGCCCTGCTCCACCTCATTACTCAAATGCCTGCCCGACAGGCCTTTGAACTGAACTGGCAAATCGTCAACACCTCGCTCAACCAGCTGAAGTTCCGCGGTCGCGAGGTGGCTCTGGCTTCCTTCAACAGTCATGCACATTTGCAACTGCTGAAGGCCCCGGAACTCATCACGTTTCGCTGAGTCCGGATTACTGTGACCCTGCTGCAATCAACCAAAAAGGATCGAACCATGACCTCCGTAGCTGATGCCGTAAAAGCAATGCAAGCCAAGTTCAACCCAGCCGCCGCTGCCGGTCTGGATCTGGTCTTCGGTTTCAACATCACTGACGAAGACAAGCAATACGCCCTGATCGTCAAAGACGGCACCTGCGACATCCAGGAAGGCGAAAACCCGGACGCCAACTGCACGCTGGTGCTGGACAGCGAAACCCTGAAAGGTATCGTCAGCGGCGAAACCGACGGCATGCAGGCTTTCATGGGCGGCAAGCTGCGCGTTGAAGGCGACATGATGCTGTCGATGAAACTGTCCGAGCTGTTCCCGGCATAAACGCCCGGAAGCAATTCACGAATCCCGCCTCTGGCGGGATTCGTGCTTCCAGAGACCGATGATTTCTCTAACCATCAACGTGTTGAACCCGGCGCTCTTTCCAGCTCTCGCTGAATATCTCGAAACGCAATGGCCGCTTCACTTCCTTCAGCCAGATGCTCAGCCATCGACCCAGTCAGCATCTTTTTGTCGTTGACATCCCAGTCAATCGTGATGACAAACGTGTCGCCCCCTACAGTCACGAACAACCAATAAGAGTCCACAGGTCTGTCCGGTTCGGAGAACGCGCTGTAGGCATATCGGATCTGGCGACGAAGATCAGGTGTATCGAGAACCAGCCCCTCTGTATCCACCTTCGGATAACGCTCCTCCATCGCAACCAGCACTTTGGTCAGAAACTCGTC
This sequence comes from Pseudomonas sp. 9.2(2024), assembly GCF_039695385.1. Classification (NCBI taxonomy): domain Bacteria; kingdom Pseudomonadati; phylum Pseudomonadota; class Gammaproteobacteria; order Pseudomonadales; family Pseudomonadaceae; genus Pseudomonas; species Pseudomonas sp. 9.2(2024). Next base: position 3,646,964 of record NZ_CP155585.1, read on the forward strand.
ATTCGAAATGCCCCTCAACGGATCAGGACTGGTGCGCAGCATGGTGACAGGACTCTGTGCGGAAGGCGTCCCCATCAAACGCGGTCGATACATTCCCGAGCTGAACCATCGTGTCGCGTCAAAGCGCGTTTCTTCAGGGCTCCAGTCGCCGTAATACATCATTACCCTGGCGGACATTTGATCTTCCTTGCTGTAATAAAAAAAAACCGTAGTGATGAACACCGCCAGCAAGATGAGCAGGAGGCTGTTCTTTCTCGATAGACGCAGCATGCTCAAGCGGGTCTGTACTCAAGAAGGTGAGCGGGCACACCCGTGGGGGTATCCCCGGAACGGACATCACGATGCGCACCCAACGCATCCAGCGGATAACCCACGGTTTTCTCGTGAAAACTGCGGCTGTCCTCATGTGCTACCAACTTGCGCTCCTCATCAGTAACCGTTGAAAGGGGTTTTTGCGGAGCCTTTTCATCTGGAAGCTCAGCCGTCGGGTTCTTCGCTGTCTTGCGGTGTTCTGCAAGCTTTCGTTGATACTCGATATTCTTGCGGGTGTAGCTTTCCATCGCCTCCCTGTCGGAGGCCATCCGCTGACGCGTGCCGGGCACCGATTGCCGCTCCGCGTTGGTGCCATAAGTCGTGTCGTAATTGCTGCGTCGCGGAAACGCCATGACGGTTGTCCGGGTGGCGTTAGCCATGATCTGCGCGAGGCTGAGTTCATAGTGAGGGTCTTCGCCCTCGAGCACCCAACGCTCGGCGTTGATGCCCAGCCCGGTGCGACAGGCATAAGAGTGAATCTTTGCACCGTATGCAAACGCTTCCGGCTTGAACATTTTTGCCTGGGCATCACGCAATCGGTAACTTTCACGCTTATCCAGCTCGTATCCCAGCTCGATTGCACCCACTACGCCATGGGAGAAAAAATCGAGCTGTTTGATTTCTCTGCCGCGACGTTGCCGGGTAAAGATGAAATCCACTAGGCCGGATATTGAATCCAGTTCCCGGTATTGCGCGCCATGATCGCGCTCGACTACCAGCTTCAAGGCCGCCAGCAGGTTTTGCGGGTAGTCATCCTTGAAAATCAGAAAGACGCGCTGTTTCGAAAAACTTGGTGTGCCTTCGGGATACTTCGTCAGTTGTCGGATGCCTTGATTGATGAAGCGCATTTTATTGCCCTTCTGCCCGCGCCAGTTTTCTATCGTCGACATGTAGGAAGCCCCCACCACCGTCACATAGTCCTGGGCCAGCGTTCCCGTGACCTGAGTCGTCGCATGCTGCTCAGTGGTCTGGGCCTGTTTCTTCTTTGGTGCAGCCACGCGTCACCCTCCTTAATAGTCGATGCCCAGGGCATCCAGATGGGCGGCCGCTTCCTTGCCCCACTGAACAACAATGGACGTCGGATCGGCAGTGAATACCCTCGCAGCATTGCCATGGTTGTCGGTATGGCCGACCAGGCGCTGTCCATCGCCGGTTTCGATGCAATAGAGCATGTCGGGAATTGCTTCGCCGGTGGTTTCGTCCACCAGCTGGAAGCGTTCACTGTGTTTTGGCACGGTGACAATCGGGCTGAAAGGCGCGGAACCGACCTGCGTGCCGACGAAAACGTCGCCGGAGCCGGTAATGATCATTCCACCATGGGCTGTGGCGCTACCAAGAAAGGCGATTGGCTTGCCATTGATCAGGATGTTGCCGATGCCCTCGGTGACCGAGTCACCGCAGGCGGTGGTATCACCGACTCGCAGCACGGGCATGCCATTGATGTTCACATTGGGTGAACCGCTGGTGCTGGGGTTGGTACCGTGTCCAGTGATCGGGCAGGCATTGAGATCGCTGAGGCGCGCGGCAGGTTTTGCCATCATCTACATCCTTGTATGAGCGGAACCGCGAAATTTACCGGATCTGCCCTGTGGGCGAAAGGCTGGCCTCCTGCCTGCCCGTCTCTGCCGTGATAGGTGTCACAAACGATGCAGCCAGCAGCTCCCGCGTATACGGGTGTCGGGCCGAATGAAACAACCCGGCCGTTTCCCCACGCTCCACCACCTCGCCATCCTTCATCACGATCAGATCGTGGGCCAGCGCCCGCACCACCGCCAGGTCATGACTGATGAACAGATAGGTCAGCCCGTGCTCCTCCTGCAACCGGCGCAATAGCGCGACGATTTGTTTCTGCACCGTGCGATCCAGCGCCGAGGTCGGCTCATCCAGCAAAATCAGATCCGGCTTGAGCACCAGCGCCCGAGCGATGGCGATGCGTTGCCGTTGCCCGCCGGAAAACTCGTGGGGATAGCGATGACGCGTCGCCGGATCGAGCCCGACTTCCTTCAGTACATCGATCACCGCCTGCTCGCGCGCCTGCGCATTCAAGTCGCTGTGCACCTGCAAACCTTCGGCAATGATCTGCTCCACACACAAGCGCGGGCTAAGGCTACCAAACGGGTCCTGAAACACCACTTGCAGGCGTTTGCGCAACGGACGCAATTGTTTGCCGCTCAGTTGCTCAAGCGACTCACCCTTGAAGCGGATGCTGCCGTCGGCGTCGATCAGGCGCAGGATCGCCTGACCCAGCGTGGATTTACCCGATCCGGACTCACCGACAATGCCCAGCGTCTTGCCCCGCTGCAGGTTCAGATCGATGCCATTGACCGCGTGCAGATACGACTTGGCCCGCAGCCATCCGCCACCCAACGGAAAACGCACATGCAGATCGCGAACTTCGAGCAAATCCTCCGCCGCATCACGGCACAGCGCCGCGCCGCCGGGTTCGGCGTTGAGCAATTCGATGCTGTAGGGATGCTGCGGCGCGCGAAACAATTGCTCGCAGCTTGACTGCTCAACGATTTCGCCCGCGCGCATCACCGCCACTCGCTGGGCGATGGTGCGCACCAGATTCAGGTCGTGACTGATGATCAGCAGCGCCATGCCCAACCGCTGTTGCAGTTCCTTGAGCAGCAACAGAATCTTGCGTTGCACTGTGACGTCGAGGGCCGTGGTCGGCTCATCGGCGATCAGCAACTGCGGTTCGCACGCCAGCGCCATGGCGATCATCACCCGCTGCCGCTGCCCGCCGGAGAGTTGATGCGGATACGCCTTCAGCCGCTCGCGCGGTCGTTGAATGCCGACCAGTTCCAACAGTTCCAGAATCCGTTTGCGCGCCGCCGCGCCCGCCAGGCCTTTGTGCAGCGCCAGGCTTTCGCCGAGTTGCCGCTCGATGTTGTGCAACGGATTTAGAGAGCTCATCGGCTCCTGAAAAATCATCGCGATGCGGTTGCCGCGCAGTTGCCGCAGATAGCGCTCGTGCACCCCCAGCAATTCTTCGCCGCCATAACGGATGCTGCCGTCGATCTGCGTGATGCCCGGATCCAGCAGTTGCAGGATGCTGTGGGCCGTCACCGACTTGCCGGAACCCGACTCGCCTACCAGCGCCAGGCATTCGCCCGGGCAAATGTCGAGGTCAATACCATGCACCACTTCCTGCCCTTTGAACGCCACCCGCAGGTCGCGTATTTCGATCAGATGTTCACGCATATCAAGTCCTGGGGTCGAAGGCATCTCGGCAGGCTTCGCCGATGAATACGAGTAATGAAAGAATCAGCGCCAGGGCAAAAAATGCCGTCAGCCCCAACCACGGTGCTTGCAGATTGTTTTTGCCCTGGCCGATCAGTTCCCCCAGCGAAGCGCTGCCGGCGGGCATGCCGAAGCCGAGGAAATCCAGCGCCGACAACGTCGCAATCGCCCCGGTCAGAATGAACGGCAGATACGTCAACGTCGCACTCATGGCGTTAGGCAGAATGTGCCGCACGATCACCTGTGCATCGCCGACACCCAGCGCCCGCGCCGCTTTCACGTACTCGAGCCCCCGACTGCGCAGGAACTCGGCGCGCACCACGTCCACCAGACTCAGCCACGAAAACAGGGCCATGATCCCCAGCAACCACCAGAAGTTCGGCTCGACGAAGCCCGACAGAATGATCAGCAGATAGAGCACCGGCAGCCCCGACCAGACCTCCAGCAGACGCTGCCCGAGCAAGTCGACCCAACCACCGTAATAGCCCTGCAAGGCACCGGCGGCGATACCGATCAACGCGCTCACCGCCGTCAACGCCAGGGCGAACAACAGCGAGACCCGCGTGCCGAATATCACCCGCGCCAGCACGTCCCGCGCCTGATCGTCGGTGCCCAGCCAGTTTTCAGCGGTGGGCGGGCTCGGGGCCGGTTCAGTGAGGTCGTAGTTGGCCGTGTCGTAGCCGAACGGGATCGGCGCAAACCACATCCGCCCGCCCTGCCCCTCGATCAATTCACGCACCTGGGCACTGCGGTAGTCGGGCTGGAACGGCAGCTCGCCGCCGAAATCCTGCTCGGTGTAGCGCTTGAACGCCGGGAAATACCACTCGCCCTGATACGTCACCAGCAACGGTTTGTCATTGGCGACCAGTTCGCCGCCCAGGCTCAGGCCGAACAGCGCGAGAAACAGCCACAACGACCACCAGCCGCGTCGATGAGCCTTGAACCGCGCCCACCGGCGCTGTCCGATTGGAGAAAGCGTCGGCATCAGGCAGTCCTCGCGGTGAAGTCGATGCGCGGATCGACCAGCGTGTAACACAGGTCGCCCAGCAGTTTTATCAAGAGCCCGAACAGGGTGAAAATGAACAGCGAACCGAACACCACCGGGTAATCCCGCGACACCGCCGCTTCGTAGCTCAGGCGGCCGAGCCCGTCGAGGGAGAAGATCACTTCGATCAACAATGAGCCGCCGAAAAACACCGTGACCAACGCCTGAGGCAATCCGGCCACCACCAGCAGCATCGCGTTGCGAAACACATGCCCGTACAACACCTGTCGTTCACTCAGGCCCTTGGCCCGGGCCGTGACCACGTACAACCGTGAGATCTCGTTGAGAAAGCTGTTCTTGGTCAGGATCGTCAGCGTCGCAAAACCGCCGATCACCAGCGCACTGACCGGCAACACCAGATGCCAGAAGTAATCGGCGACCTTGCCCCACAGCGACAGCTCGGCGAAGTTGTCCGAGACCAGCCCGCGCACCGGAAACCAGTCCAGCGCCGTACCGCCGGCGAACACCACGATCAGCAGCAGCGCAAACAAAAAACCCGGCATCGCGTAGCCGATGATGATCGCCGCACTGCTCCAGACATCGAACGCCGAGCCGTTGTGCACCGCCTTGCGGATGCCCAGCGGAATCGATACCAGATAAGTGATCAGCGTCGCCCACAAACCCAGCGACAGGGTCACCGGCAGCTTCTGCCAGATCAGCTCGGTCACCGACGCGCCACGGAAGAAGCTCTTGCCGAAATCCAGTTGCGCGTAGCTCTTGAGCATCAGCCACAAGCGTTCACCGGCACTTTTGTCGAAGCCGTACTGGCGCTCGATCTCGGCCACCAGTTTCGGGTCCAGGCCACGGGTCGCGCGGGACTCGCCGCCAACGCTTTCAACATGACTGGCACCCACCGGCGCGCCGACACCGATCCCCTGCAATCGGGCGATGGCCTGCTCTACCGGGCCACCGGGCGCGGCCTGCACGATCACGAAGTTCACCAGCAGAATCGCCAGCAAGGTTGGCACGATCAGCAGCAGACGCCGCAGGCTATAACCCCACATGGGCGTACTCCTTTTGCTGTTGCTGCATTTGCGTCGCGGTCAGCGCGGTCGGGCTGATTTCCCACCAGGTGTCGAGGCCGGCGTCGTACAGCGGCGCAATCGTCGGGCGACCGAAACGGTTCCACCACACCGTGGAAATCCCCGGCGGGTAATAGTTGGGAATCCAGTAGTAGCCCCACTGCAACACCCGATCCAAAGCATGGGCGTGGCGCAGCAGACTTTCACGGTTGTCGGCCTGGACCACGCCTTCGAGCAGCGCATCCACCGCCGGATCGCGCAGCACCATGTAGTTGTTGGAGCCAGGATCATCGGCGCCGTCGGAACCGAAATAATTGAACAGCTCGCGCCCCGGCGCCTGACTCACCGGGTAACCGACGACGATCATGTCGTAGTCGCGGCTGCGTACGCGGTTGGTGTATTGCGCGGTGTCGACCTGACGAATATCGAAACCGATGCCAATCTGCGCCAGATTGCGCTTGAACGGCAGCAGCAGACGCTCGAAGCCCTTCTGGCCGTTGAGAAAGGTGAATTGCAACGGCTCGCCGGCGGCATTCACCAGTTGATCGCCCCGGGGTTTCCAGCCGGCGGACTCCAGCAATTTCAGGGCCTGCAACTGCTGCGCTCGGATGTTGCCGCTGCCGTCGGTGCGCGGCGCCTCGAACACCTGGCTGAAGACTTCATCGGGAATCTTGCCGCGCCACGGTTCGAGGATTTTCAGTTCTTCGGCATCCGGCAGTTCGGTGGCCGACAACGCGCTGTGGGAAAAGAAGCTGCGCTGACGCAGGTACATGCTGCGCATCATCTGCCGGTTGCTCCATTCGAAATCCCAGAGCATGGCAATCGCCTGCCGCACCCGACGATCCTGAAACATCGGCTTCTGCAGATTGAACGCAAACCCCTGGGCACCTTGCGCGGCGCCGGGTGCGAGGTGTTCGCGCAGCAACTTGCCCTGCTCCAGCGCCGCCCCGGCGTAACCGATGGTGTAACTGGTGGCGGAGAACTCGCGGTTGTAATCAAAGCCACCGGCCTTGAGCACTTGTCGCGACACGTCCGTGTCGGCAAAGAACTCCACGCTCAATTGATCGAAGTTGTAGAGCCCGCGAGTGATCGGCAGAACCCTGCCCCACCAGTCCTTGATCCGCTGAAATTTCACGCTGCGCCCGGCGTCCACCGCGCTGACCTTGTACGGCCCGCTGCCCGGTGGAATCTCGAAGCCTGCGCCATCGGCGAAATTGCGTGTACGCCACCAATGCTCGGGCAACACCGGCAACGTCGCCAGATCCAGCGGCAAGGTACGGCTCTCGTTGTTCTTGAACACGAAACGCACCTGGGTCGGCGACTCGACCTGCACCTCGGCGACATCGCGAAACTGTTGGCGATACTTGAGGCTGCCCTGAGTGGTGAACAGCTCGAAGGTGTAGCGCACGTCTTCAGCGGTGATCGGCGTGCCGTCCTCGAACCGCGCCTTGGGGTTCAAGTAAAAACGCAGCCAGCGCCGGTCCGCGTCCAGCTCCATCCGTTGGGCGACCAGGCCGTAGACACTGTACGGCTCGTCCTTGCTGCGATAGGCCAGCGGCGCGTAGAGCCAGCCGTCGATGTCGGCAACGCCGGTGCCTTTGTCGATGTAGGGAATCAGGTGATCGAACGGGCCGCTCTCCAGCGAAGAGCGGCGCAAGGTCCCACCCTTGGGCGCGTCGGGATTGGCGTAGGCCAGGTGCTGGAAGTCCGGGGCGTATTTCGGGGCTTCGCCGTAGACCGTGAGGGCGTGTTGTGGCGCGGCAAACAGCGCCGGGCTCAGCAACAGACCGACGCTGAACAGAATGACTCTGGAAAACATGGGCAGATCCTTTCACCACGTGCCTGCCTGACTGTGATGTGCAACAGGCCGGGCCTTTTTATAGGGCGGGGTTTAGAACGATGTGTTACTAAAACCCGCCCTGACCGATCATTCTCAGAACTTGTAATTAACCCGCGTGTACAACGTGCGGCCAAACGGGTCGCCGTATTTCGGGTCGTAGCCGCTCTGGAACGTGTAGGTCTGGTTGCTGAACGGCGGCTCGCGGTCGAACAGGTTTTTCACCCCGAGGGTCACCGCCAGGGTCTTGCGCCAGGTGTAGGTACCGGCCACGTCCCAGACGTTGTACGAACCGACATAATCGTGAGTCTCGCGATCCGAGTCGTGGTAACCGCTGGTGTAGCGGTTGGTCAGGCTCGCGCCAAGCGGGCCGTAGTTCCAGCTGCCGGTCAGGCTGTGACGCCAACGAGCCACGGCGCCGGCCGAGGCAAAGTCGCCGCCACGAAAATCGCCGAGCTTGTCGATGTAGTCGCCCTTGAGCTGCTGCTGATAGTCGTAGCGAGTGACGTAAGTGCCTTGCAGACCGATGCCGAAATCGCCGTACGGTGTGCTCGGCAGGCGATAGTCGAAGCTCACGTCGACGCCGTTGGTCTTGATCTTGCCGAGGTTGGCCAGGCCGGTGACGATGTGATCGATGGAACCATCAGGCTTGCGAATCAGGCGCTCCGGGTACAGCTCCGGGTTCTCGAACACCGCCGATTCAGGGAATTCGGCGATCTGGTTGGCGATGTCAATCCACCAGAAATCCAGCCCGGTGGTCAGGCGATCAAATGGCTGATAAACGAAACCGAGGGTGACGTTGCGCGCAGTTTCCGGGCTCAGATCCTGGTTGCCGCCGGTCCGGCTATAGAACTGCTGAGCGCAGTCGCGGTTGGCAATCCCGCCGTTGCTCGGGTTGCCACCGGCACACAGCCGCGGGTCGTTGTAATTGGCCACGGTGAACGTGGTGAAGTTCGGGTTGTACAACTCGTAAAGCGACGGCGCGCGGAAGCCTTCACTGTAGGCACCGCGAACCACCAGCTCCTTGAACGGCTGGAAGCGGAACGAGTATTTCGGATTGGTGGTGCTGCCGAAGTCGCTGTATTTGTCGTGGCGCACGGCGGCGGACAATTCAAGACTGTCGAGCACCGGCACGTTGACTTCGGCGTACTGCGCCGAGACGCTACGATCCCCTTGCACACTGCCGTTGGGATCCACACCCAGGCTCTGCACGTCGCCGGCAAACGCGGCGAAATCCTGATGGAAGTCTTCCTTGCGGTACTCACCGCCCAGCGCCAGTGCCGAAGGCCCTGCACCGAACCAGTCGCCGATCTCGCGGCTGATACGCCCGTCAATCGCCTTGACCCGGCCCACCGCCGTCGCGTAATCGCCGTCTACCTCATTGGCCGCCAGCAACGCCGAACCCGCAGCCGTCTGCGGGCCGAACGGGTTGATCACACCGTCGGCGATGCCCTGGCTGACGGCGCGGTCGTTCACATAACCACTGCGAATCGTGTTGACCACCTTGTTCTGGTTGTACGACGCGCCGAGGTTGTAATCCCACCCCACCAGCGTGCCGTCGAAGCTCAACAGCAGACGCTGACCGGTGTTGTCATCTTCATGCTGACGGGCACCGACGGCGGTTTCACGCCAGTTCACGTCCACTGGCTGCGTCGGGTCGAGGGCAAAACCGCTCGGGCCGGGCGTAATGCCGTTCCCCGGATAGAACGCGGTGCCAGGATTGACCTGATTGCCCATCAGAGTGCCGGGCCCGATCTGCGTCCGGTTTTCGTTGCGGGCCCAGAAGTATTCGAGGCTGACGTTGTGTTCGTCCGACAGCTTGCCGGTGGCTTTGGCGAAGGCCGAGGTCTTCTCGGTTTCCGGCACCAGATCGAGGTAGTTCCACAGGCTCTGGCGGCAGATACCATTGCGCGACAGCAGCCCCGGCGCATTGCAACCGGAACCGGCCAATGGGTTGGTGGCGTTGCTGCCCTGGCTCCAGTTGGCAGGCGATGCCGTGCCGGAGGTGTAATCAAGACCACGCCCCGGTTGGTAGTTGTAGGTATAACCGCGATCTTCGGCGGCCAGCCGTTGTTGCTTGTCATAACTCACGACACCGAAAACATTGAAGCGATCGTCCTGCAAATCACCAAAACCCCAGCTGCCGCTGAAGTTGCGGCTTTCACCGCCACCGGAATGGGTCGGTGTGTCGTAGTTCGTGCTGATCTGACCTTCGGTGAGGCTGGTCTTGGTGATGAAGTTGATCACCCCGCCGATGGCATCGGTACCGTACAGCGCCGAGGCGCCGTCGCGCAGCACTTCCACCCGGTCGATGGCGGCGAACGGAATGGTGTTGAGATCGACGCCGGAGCCATTTATCGCATTGGTCGCGTTGTTGCTCAGGCGCCGACCGTTGAGCAGCACCAGGGTCTTGTTCGGGCCGATTCCCCGCAGGTCGGCGTAAGACGCCCCGCCGCTGCTCGACCCCACCGAGCGCCCGGAGCCCACCGAAGACTGGTTGGCCGAGATGCGGTTGACCAGCTCTTCGGTGGTGGTCACGCCCTGCTTCTGCAACTCCTCGACCCGCAGAATGGTGACCGGCACAGCGGTTTCAGCATCGACCCGGCGAATCGCGGTGCCGGTGACTTCGACCCGTTGCAGTTGGGTGGTCGGCTCGTTGGCCGTGCTGTCGGCAGCGATGGCCGGCAACGTGTTGATCGCCAGCAGCAAGGCCAGGCTCAAAGGGGATTTAACGGGTGAAAAATGGATCATGAACAGCCATCCCTGCGTTTTGGTTTATGCAGGGATGTGCGATGGCGGATGTTGATTTATAGAGCGCGATTTAGACCGTTGGGTGCTGAGGTTATGCAAAATGCAGCATGACGCTGCATCAGACCAACGCCATTTCCCTGACCAGTCGGGTATCAAGGCTGAACCGCTCCTGCGAGACCATCTTGAACTGCCCCTCTGCCAGGTCACAACTCACCAGCAAGTTCCACGAATGCCGGGTTGCCGCCGACGGAATCAGCACAAACGGATGTTCAGCCAGTAAAGCGTCGGCAAACAATCGCTGATTGGGTGACGGCCGTGCAGGGCTCAGCCAGTAAGGGTTCGGCACTTCTTCGGGCTGCACGATTTTCACCTTTGCGTCGCTGATGACCTCAAAGCACGTCAATACATAAGGTTCGCTGTCCAGGGCATCAAAACTGCGGTTGGCTGCCACCTCAAGAATGGCCGAGGAAGGATCGACGGATGCGTAGACGACGCGTCGTCCTGGTATGTTCCATCGACCGCCTCTGAGCTTTGACCCCATCCCGCTGTCCCACGTCCCTCCATAAACCTCGCGATCCAGCCGCCACGCATACCAATGCTCGTCCCACGGCAATGGGTTCATGGGTAAACCCCGTAGATAAGCTGACTCAGATACTGCTCCACCATCTGAAAACCCAATGGATGCAGGGTCAATCCCAGCGGCACATGACCGTAAAAATAGGTAGAGGGTTTCTGCAGCCAGTCCTCCGCCCGTGGTTGCCCCCCGAAGGCCCGAATGGCTAACTCCAGCACCAATGCATATTGGTAGGCGATGACACTCTGCTGCGGGTCAAGCCGTACCGGTTTGCCTTCCTTCAGCAGCCGCCTTACCGTTCTGACCGACTTGCCAGTGATGAGTTTGACCATGTCGCCTTGCTGATAAAGCTCGGAGGTTGAAAGCATGTCGACGACGTCGTTCAGCTCGAAACCCTCATCGGTAAGCTGAATAATCAGCAGGGCGTCATCACCGATGTTCCGGCCATGCACGAGCAATTCGACAGGCTTGCCCTCGACTTTCTTCAAACCCGCCAACCGGGGCATTTTTGCGCTGGGCAAGGCGACATCCTCCATGGGGCACCTGGCACGATCATCGCGCCACTGATGGCGAGCGGAATAAGCAGGCGTTTCGTATTCGAGGTGTGCAGTTCGCATGATCAATCCATTATCAGAGGCCTGAGTGATAAGGCCGTTAACGACTTCAATGTCATCGCCGATGCTATAGATCACGCTTCCGACGGCCAACCTTAAAAAGTCGTCGGAAATATCCCCGTTTTCGCCCAAAGTCCGGCAACTTCCGTAGGACGCTGCCTGACGCCATTCCGTCCTCAACTGCCGAAGTGATAACTCACATCCAGCCACCACTGGCGCCCGTACGGGTCGTAGTTGCCGGTCGGGTAATACGGCCAGCCCGCCGAGTCGTCATGCTTGACCTGATTGAGCACGTTGTTCACGGTCAGCCCGACACTCGCCCGGTCGTTGAGTTTGTACCGTGCACTGGCGTTGAACACCGTCCACGGCGACAGGCGCCCGTCGCCCGCGCCGTTGGTGACCGAGCCGTAACGAATCCCCATCAGCGTTGCCGTGGCCTTCTGGTAATCCCAGGTCAGGCTGGCGTTGACCTTGCTGCGCCAGTCGTAGTTGGTGCGCGAGGTGCGCCAGTCCTGGGTCGGTGCTTCGTCCGATTCCTTGTAGTAATGCGAGAGCACCAGGGTGTAGCCCAGCGCCGAACTGAACGCGCCGTACTGCCCGGCGCCCCAGCGGATGTTGCTCTTGAAGTCCAGACCGCTGACCCGTTCGCTGGCGGCGTTGATCGCGTTCACCCGCACCCGCTGCAACTGATTGGGATCGACGGCGGCATTGCCGGGATTGCGATCGACGCGTGCCAGGGTCGACTGGCAGTTGGCCGAGTTGATGTCCTGGGTGCCATTGCGGCATTCGTTCTCTTGCTGCAACAGGCGGTTTTCGTCGACGGTGGTCAGCAGGTCATCGATCTCCACTCGCCAGAAATCGGTGGAGAAATCGAAATTGCGCGACGGCGACCAGACGAAACCGTAGGTCCAGGATTTGCCGCGTTCGGATTCCAGATCCGCCGTGCCGCTCTGGGTGTAATCGACGCGCCCACGGTCACAGGCGCCCTCCACGCCCTGGCTGCAACCGTAATAGTCGATCTGTGCCGGGTAGTAGCCGTTGCTGTCGGACTGATAGATGTAGTTCAGGTCCGGGGCGCGGAAACTGGTGCCGTAGCTGCCGCGCACCAAAAGGCTGTTCACCGGCCGCCATTCCAGGCCGAGGTTGTAGGTTTTCTGTTGTTCGGTGCGGCCGCTGAATTTGTATTGGTCCCAGCGCCCTGCCGCTGTGGCCAGCACCGTGTCGGTGACAGGAATGCTGAACTCGCCACCGGCCGCGTAACGCTTGCGCGAGCCGCCGGAGCTTTGCGCCGGGGACACGCCGTAGAAACTGCCGTCATTGAGGCTGTCATCCGGGTCGATGCGATATTCCTGCTTGCCCGCCTCCAGCACCCCGGCGAATCCCACCGGGCCGGCCGGCAGGTCAAACAAATCGCCGTTGACCGAAGCGTTGTAACTCGTGGACACCGACTTGCTGCTCTGCGTCAGGTTGCCGCGAAACTTCTCCCATTCCTGGGTTGTCAGGGGCCGGTCGAGGCGCGAGGCATCCGGCGCGAACACCGGGTAACCGTCGCGGGTGCCCAGTTGCGGACCGAGGTAGAAATCCTGGATCGACGACAGCGGCGTGTAACGCGTGGTGCGAACGCTTTTGTACTCGGATCGGTTGGCCGCCAGTTCATAGTTCCACCCGGTGTCGGCGATCTTGTCCGAAAGGCCCAGGGTGCCGGTCCAGGAGGTGTCGCGCCACTTGCTGTTGTTGCTGGTGCGCCCACCGATTTCCTCTTCGCCGAAGCGTCGATACCAACGCTCCAGATTGCCGCTGTTCTGGTTGATGAAATCCGGCGAAGTGAAGCTCGGGCCACGGGTGTTGTTCTGGATGTGATCGAGGCCGTACATCAGATCGGCGAAGACCTGGCCGCTGTCGCTGAAATGCCAGGTGCCACGGGTGTAGCCGTCGTAGTTTTCCTTTTGCGTCTGCACCGTCCAGTAATCGTTGTACATCTGGTCGGTGCGGCAACGTCCGCCGCTGTTGAACAGCTTGTTGTCGAACGTGCCCTGATAGGCGCCGCAACCTGGCCCCAGATAGCGATTGTTGGTCAGGTCGCGACGGTAGCCGACATCCGCCAGCGGTCCGCTCTGCATGAAGCCGCGATCATCGGCCCAGATCGGATCGCGGTTGGTCAGTTCAAGTCCGAACAAACCGTCGAAGTCGCCCCAACTGCCGCCGCCGCTGATCTGCAAACGCTGGTTGTCACCGCCGCCGCGCTCGCTGGTGCCGCCCTTGAGATTGACGTCGACGCCATTCATTTTGTCCTTGAGGATGATGTTCACCACCCCGGCAATCGCGTCCGAACCGTAGATCGCCGACGCGCCGCTGCTGAGCACTTCGATGCGGTCGATGATCGCCGACGGAATGTTCGCAAGGTTGGTGAAGTTGACCTTGCCGTCGTATGGCGTCGGGTAATCGGCGACCCGCCGGCCATTGATCAGCACCAGCGTGTGGTTGGGCCCGAGACCGCGCAGGTTGAGGGCGCTGGCGGCCGGTTGCCAGGTGTTGCCGTAGTCTTCGCCCTGGGTCATGCCGGTGTTCTGGGTTTGCGTGGCGAGGGCGTCGTAGACGTTCTTGTAGCCGCGCGCTTCCATTTCTTCGTGGGTGATGACGTTGACCGGCGTCGCACCATCGCTCTGCGCCCGGGCGATCCGCGAGCCGGTGACGGTGACTTTTTCCATTCGGTAATCGGCGCTGCTGGCGGGCGCCACGGCAGCCGCCTTGACCGGCGCGACGCCCGGCGCATCAGCGGGGCGAATGCTCAGGCCCTGGCTGCCCTGCTCGACTTGCAGGCCGCTGCCGATCAGTGCTTTCTCTACCGCCTGACGGCCACCCAATGCGCCGCGCACCGCACTGCTGCGCTTGCCCTGCACCAGATTCTGACTGAAGGAAATCGGCACGCCGGTCTGCCGCGAGATGTCCAGCAGCACCTCGTCGAGAGCGCCTGCGGCAATGTCGAAGGTAAACACCTGAGTGGCGGCGTCTTGTGCCAGAACGGTGGTCGGGACAATGCCCGCCGCCAGCACGATGGCCAGCGTCAGGCGGGACAATTGTTGTTGTTTGAATGAGAACATCGAGGGGCTTCCCTGTTGAAGGCGTCTGCAGGGAATGAGCAGCGGGCCGGCGCTTTTTATAGGGGGACGGATAGACCGGGAAGTTATGGATTTATAACCGTGCTTCGATGCTGACCCAGTACGGGTTGTGCCAGGTGACGCGGATCGGCAGCGAACGCTCCAGCAGTTGCAGCGTGCGGTCGCTGTCGTCCAGTGGATAGAGACCGCTGAGGCGCAAACCGGCGACCTCGGGGCTCAGGTGCAGGATGCCGCGACGGTAGCTGCGCAGGCTGTCGATGACTTCGCTCAAAGGGCGATCACGCACTTCAAGCCGCCCTTGCACCCAGGCACTTTCCTGTCCTTTGCTGCGTTCCAGCGCGAGGATTTCCTGCCTGTTGAACAGTAGACTTTCGCCCGCCTCCACCACTTGCCGCGCGCCGCTGGCGGTGACCACTTCGACCTGTGAATGCAGCATCACCAGCCGCGTTGAATCGTCACCGCGCTGCACCAGGAACTTGGTCCCGAGCGCACGCATCCGCCCGTGCTCGGTTTCGACCACAAACGGTCGGGCCAGATTTTTCGCCACATCGATCAGCAGCTCACCGCTGCGCAAGTCCAGCAAACGTTCGAGATTGTTGAAGCGCGGCACCACGCGGCTGCGGGCATTGAGGGTCAGAGCGCTGCCATCCTCCAGCGTGAATTCCCGACGCTCGCTGGTACCGGTCGACAACTCGCCAGCCTCGGGCAACCAGCCATAACGTCGACCGAGCAAACCGGCCAGCACCGCGATACCGAGCACACTCAAACTGCCACTGAGGAATCGGCATCGACTGGACGGTGCATTCAAGCTGTGCAGCACACTCTCACGCGGCAAGCCGCGCAGGTTCGAATGGCGCAGCAGATTCAGCCCGCCACCCATTTGCTCGATGATCTGCTGATGCCGTGGATCCGCCGTGCGCCAGGCGTCGAAGGCCGCACGCTCCTGCAAGCTGACGTGCCCCGATTGCAGCAGTGCCATCCATTGCGCGGCTTCGTCGATCAGCGTTTCGTCCGGCCTCATGCCTGCATCGCCTGATAGCAACGCTTGAACGCTTCGACCATGTATTGCTGCACGCGGCTGGTGGACACGCCGAGGCGTTCGCCGATTTCGCTGTAGGTCAGGCCGTCGAGCTGGTGATAGAGAAACGCAGCCTTGGCCTTGGCCGACAAACCATTGAGCAAGCGATCCACCGCCAGCAGCGTTTCGATCACCAACTCCCGTTCCTCGGGCGACGGATGCACCGGTTCCGGCGCCATTGCCAGGCTTTGCAGGTAAGCGCGCTCCAGATCCTGCCGGCGCCAGCCTTCATAGACCAGCCGCCGGGCAATCGTGGTCAGCAGCGCGCGGGGTTCGCGAATCGCCAGCGGATCGGGCAGCGCCAGGACCCGAAGAAAAGTTTCCGAAGCAATATCCTGTGCACTATGCGGGCAGCCGAGGGTACGGCTGACCGCTGCGCACAACCATCGGTAGTCCTTTTGGAACATTTGCCCGATGACCTGGTAATGCGGGTTGTGACTCCCCATGCCTTACTCCCTGAAAACGGGCTCCACCCGCTGCGAAAATCCATGGATACGCCGGGATCTTCCGGCGGTGATCAGGGGTGCGACTGTGCTATAGCGCCTGAGACATTTGAAGTAATAAAAAATCAGGATCAACAAACCTTTGAGAATAAGGCACGCCGTCGGCACGGCAACATTGGCTGACACAACGTTGATCTCGATCAGTGGCGCCCCCCACGCCAGTCTCTAACCTTGCGCCTCCATCGATAGCCACGGACGGCTCACCGGGAGCCTGCGGCTGACCTTTCAAGGAAGAGCAATCATGCGATCACTCAACATCATTCTTCTATCGTCGGCGTTCAACGGCCTGACCCAACGCGCCTGGCTGGAACTGCGTCAGGCCGGGCATTCACCCAGCGTGGTGCTGTTCACCGATGAAGCCGCCGTGTGCGAGCAGATCGAAAACAGCGGCGCTGACCTGGTGATCTGTCCGTTCCTCAAGGATCGCGTTCCCCACGCGCTGTGGAGCAATCCGCAGCGTCCGGTGGTGATCATTCACCCCGGCATCGTCGGCGATCGCGGTGCCAGCGCACTGGACTGGGCGATCATGCGCGAGCTGCCGTCCTGGGGCGTGACCGCCCTGCAAGCGGTAGAGGAAATGGACGCCGGCCCGGTCTGGGCCACCTTTGAATTCAACTTGCCAACGGGCCTGCGTAAATCCGAGCTGTACAACGGTCGGGTCAGCGACGCGGCGATCCGTTGCATCCGTGAAGTGGTGGAGAAATTCATCGACGGCTTCGAGCCGGTGGCGCTGGATTACAACGATCCGACAGTGCGCGGGCGCTTGCAGCCGAACATGAAACAGGACGACCGCACCTTCAGCTGGCACGACTGTTCGCGCTTCATCAAGCGCTGCATCGACGCGGCGGACGGCCAGCCCGGCGTACTTGCCAGCCTCGCCGGCGGGAAGTATTACGTGTACGACGCGCACCTCGATCAGCGCACCGGCATGCCCGGCGAGATTCTCGCGGTACACGACGACGCGGTCTTGGTGGCGACCGGTGATCACAGCCTGTGGATCGGCTCGCTGCGACGCAAACCGCAATCGGGCGAAGAAACCTTCAAGCGTCCGGCGCGGCATGTGCTGGCCGGAAAACTGGCGCACGTGCCGGTGCTGGACTGGTCGATTGCCAACGCACCGTTCAGCGACGAGCCGTATCAGCCGATCCGTTATCGCGAGTCAGGCCGGGTCGGCGAGTTGACGCTGGAGTTCTACAACGGCGCGATGAGCACCGAGCAATGCCGGCGCATGGTCGAGGCGCTGCGTTGGGCCAAATCACGCGACACTCAGGTGCTGTTGATCAAGGGTGGACGCGGCAGTTTTTCCAATGGCGTGCATCTGAACGTGATCCAGGCCGCCGAAGATCCGGGTGCCGAAGCCTGGGCCAATATCCAGGCCATCGATGATGTGTGCGAAGAATTGCTCAGCGCACGGCAACTGGTGGTCAGCGGGGTTACCGGCAATGCCGGCGCTGGCGGTGTGATGCTCGCCCTGGCGGCTGACATCGTGTTCGCCCGTGCTGACATCGTGCTCAACCCGCATTACAAGAGCATGGGCCTGTACGGCTCGGAATACTGGACTTACAGCCTGCCCCGCGCCGTCGGCCCGGCCATGGCGGAACAATTGACCCAGGCCTGCCTGCCGGTCAGCGCTGCGCAGGCGCTGCAACTGGGCATGGTTCAGGAAATCGGCCCGCGCTGCCCGGACGAGTTCTCGCTGTGGCTGCTGCAACGGGCCAACAGTGTGCTGAGCGATCCGACTTATGCAGCGGTGCGGGAGCGTAAGTTGCGGGTCGATCATGTGTTGATTCGTCAGTGCCGCGAAGCCGAGTTGCAGGAGATGCAGGAAGACATGCTGTACAACCGCAATCAGTTTGCCGAGAAGTGCCGCAACTTTGTGTACAAGCGAAAGACTTGCTGTACGCCGGCGCGGTTGGTGGAGGAATGGGCGCGGGTGGTTGAGACCGATCTGGTCAGTTGATCGGCGGTGCCTGTTTTTCCCCTCACCCTAGCCCTCTCCCCCAGGAGAGGGAACTGATCCGGGGATATTGACGAGATACATCGACTTGGAATATCTGCTTTGAATCCATAATCGACTCGGTCTTTCAGGTCGATGTATAGCGCAAGACAACTCGGTCGATCCCCTCTCCCTCGGGGAGAGGGCTAGGGTGAGGGCGCTTTTGCCTTACAATGCGCGCACCTCAACCACCGGCCCGCCCATGGACATCGACCTCGCCCGCACCTTTCTGGAAATCGTCCGCCACGGCAGCCTCGCCGCGGCGGCGGAAAAGCTGTTCGTCACGCAAACGGCAATCACCGCCCGCGTCCAGAAACTCGAAAGCCAGCTGGGCAGCACGCTGTTCGTGCGCAACCGCGCCGGTGCGCGGCTGACCGCCAACGGCGAGGCCTTTGTGGTCTACGCCAATCAGCTGGTGCAGACCTGGGAAGCCGCGCG
This sequence comes from Pseudomonas sp. 9.2(2024), assembly GCF_039695385.1. Lineage (NCBI taxonomy): Bacteria > Pseudomonadati > Pseudomonadota > Gammaproteobacteria > Pseudomonadales > Pseudomonadaceae > Pseudomonas > Pseudomonas sp. 9.2(2024). Next base: position 3,665,499 of record NZ_CP155585.1, read on the forward strand.
CCGCGACCTGCCCTTGCCCGAGGGCTATCACAACGTGCTGCACATCGGCGGCGAGGTCAGCCTGTGCAACCCATTGATGCTCAGTTGGGCTGCCGAGCTGCGAGAGAAAATCCCCGGCCACGCCTTGCGCATGGACATCCGCGACGGCGAAAACCTGCTGCGCCAGCTCGAACTAGGCGTACTCGATGCCGCGCTGGTCTATCAACCGGAATACTGGCCAGGACTGCAGGTCGAGCAGGTGCTGGAGGAGAAACTGATTCTGGTGACCACGCCCGGCCGCCCTGCCCCCTACGTGTACATCGATTGGGGCCCGGACTTCCGCCGCCAGCACGACGCCGCCCTGCCGGAAAAGGCCAAGGCCGCCCTGAGCTTCAACCTCGGCCCGCTGGCCCTGCAATACATTCTCGAGAACGGCGGCAGCGGCTATTTCCGGACCCGGGTCGTGCGCACCTACCTGGAAAGCGGCGCGCTGGAGCCGGTGACCAAAGCCCCGGAATTCGGCTACCCGACCTACCTCGTCTACTCCCGCGACCGTGACTCGGCGATCCTGCAACAGGCGTTCGACCTGCTGCGCGAGGTGATCAGGGCCGATGACGACTGGTCGCAGCGCTGGAACCCGTTGAGCTGACGGCCGCTATGCACCGGAGCATGGCACTTGTGACCTGAAGGTTGGCCCTGCACAAACGGCGGGATCGGCTACGCTGCCGGGATAACGACAATATCCGCAGGTGACCGCAGTGAGGCAGACCACCGAGGCTTTTCGCAGCCGCTACCGTGCGGCGATCCATCCCCGCTACAACCCGTGGCTGCACGGTGCGTTCGTGCTGCTGTTCGGCGTGCTGGCCATCGGCGCGTTCTGGAGCAGCGTGCACCAGGTGCAACCGCTGGAATGGCTGACCGTGCCGCTGACCCTGCTGTTCTTCAATTTCGGCGTGTACATGGTTCACCGCCACCTCGGCCATCATAAAAAGAGCTTCGCGCGGATGTTCTACGCCCGACATGCCGGCGACCATCACAGCTTTTTCACCCCCGGCCACATGACCTACGACGGCGCCCGCGACTGGCGGGTGATTCTGTTCCCCGCCTGGCTGATCGTGCTGCACACGCTGGTGATCACCCTGCCCCTGTGGTGGCTGTTCGCGCAGATCAACGGCAATGTGGCCGGGCTGTTCGGCGGCTGCATGGTGTTCGGTTACCTGACCTATGAAGTGTTTCACGCCTGCGAGCATCTGCCGCCGCAGAACCCGCTGACCCGCCTGCCGTGGATCCGCCAGATGCGCCGTCTGCACGAGCTGCATCACCGTCGCGAGCGCATGCAGGAGCGTAATTTCAATATCGTTTTTCCGCTGATGGACTACCTGTTCGGCACCCTCTACTGGGAGCCGGAAACCGCCCCTCTGACCGATTCGAGAACGCCGATGACCCGCATGCAGCACACCGTCGACATTGCCGGCGATCCGATCGCCGTCCTCGCTTACGCCGCCACCGTCAGTCGCTGGCCGGAGTGGCACCCGTCTTCACTGAAGATCGACGGCCCCAGCGGTGCGCTACATGCCGGTGCGCGATTCGACGAGGACATTCACGCTGGCGGGCGTGAGGGGCATTTGCGCTGGGAGGTCACCGAATACCTGCCGGGCCGGCGCTGGTGTGCCCGGGCCCAAAGTGATCAGGGTCTGTCGTTGCGGCTGACCTATGAATGCTCGGCGCACAACGATGCCACTCGGTTTGTGCGAACCCTCGATTATCAGTTCGAGGGCATTGGCCTGCGCATTGCCAACCACTTGCTGCTCAAGCCTCGCATCGAGCGCGAATCGGCGGCTTCGATGCTGGCCCTGCGTGACATGGCGACCCGGCACCTCGCTCTCGCGGGAGCCCACGTGTGAGATGGCGTTATCTGCTGTTGCTGCTGATTGTCGGCGTTCTGGCCTTTTTGTTGTTGATGCCGACCAAGGTCGAGCCCGTGGCCTGGACGCCGCAACCGGCGCCCTCGCTGACCGAAGGCCAGTACGCTGACAATCAGCGGCTCAAGGGTGCGGCGCAAGTCGGCCCGAGCAACATCGAAGGCCCGGAAGCGCTGCTGCTGGAAAACGACTTTCTGATCACCGGGCTGCACGACGGACGCCTGCTGCGCACCAGTCTCGACGGTCAGCAGCGCAAGGTGCTGGCGGATACCGGCGGCCGGCCGCTGGGGCTGGCGCGGCATCCCAACGGTTTGCTGGTGATCGCCGACGGGGTCAAGGGTTTGCTGTCGCTCGATGCGCAGGGTCAACTGGTGGCGCTGACCACCGAGGCCAATGGCTTGCCGTTCGGTTTCACCGATGACGTGGCCATCGACAAGTCCGGGCATTACGCCTACTTCAGCGATGCCACGAGTCGCTGGGGTTACGGCCACGATGGCGAAGCGATCATCGAGCATGGCGGCGACGGACGCCTGCTGCGTTATGACTTCCAGACCGGCAAAACCGTCGTGCTGCTCGACAAACTGGAATTCGCAAACGGCGTGACGCTCGGCCCCGATGACGCCTATGTGCTGGTCAACGAAACCGGCGCCTACCGCATCAGCCGCTATTGGCTGACCGGGCCCAAGGCCGGCACCCATGACCTGTTCATCGACAACCTGCCGGGGCTACCGGACAACCTCGCGTTCAACGGCCGGGACCGTTTCTGGGTGGCGCTGTACACACCGCGCAATCCGCTGCTGGATCGCACGGCTGAACACCCGTTCGTACGCAAGATGATCGTGCGGGCCATGACTGTACTGCCCAAACCGGTGGAGAAGCGCGGGTTCGTGCTGGGCCTGGATCTGGACGGCAAAGTGATCGCCAATCTGCAGGATGCCAGCGCCGGCAATTACTCGCCGATCACCACGGTGCGCGAGTATGGCGAGTGGTTGTATTTCGGCTCGCTGAAGGCGACGCACATGGCGCGGATGCCTCTCGAGGCAGCCTTGAAGTGAGGCGATGGCAGCCGGTCAGTTACTGGATCGATCGAACTTGTCCGGATCCTCATCCTCCGGCACTTCCTCGCTCTTGCGTTCCTCTTCAGGATTACGGACGGTGTGCGCCGGACTGTTCGGCTCGGGATGGGTGGGTACCGGGTCGAATGCACCCTGCTCTTCACTGGGGAATTTTGGATCTTTCATAAGGCACCTCGTTGAGAGTCGCAATGTGAAGACTCTGAACATTCGAGGTGCCGGTCGGGGCTGTCGTTCCAGTCGTTTCACCAGCGAGGGCCGGTGGCGCGACTGACGGTCAGGTTCGAGCCTGCAACTGCTCGACGATCTTGTCCTTGACCTGCAGGCGTTTCTCTTTGAGTTTCTTCAGGGTGTCGTCGCTCGGCGCATCCGAGGTCGCCGTCTCGGCCTTGACGACTTCGGCGTCCGCCTGGGAATACTTGTTGATCAGTGCATCCAGATGTGGATCCGCGGTGCGTCGTTGCTGGATCTCTTCCTTTGTCAGTTTCAAGTCCTGTAACAAATCATGGGTCACCGGCATGGAACACCTCCGTCAGTTGATCGGTAGCCAACGCGACCGATTGCGCTGGCCAGGTATCAGAATGGCCTTGGTTGACCGGTTCTGTCGACCACCTGTCAGACCAGCGGTGCCCGTTCGTCGCCCTTTCGCAAATGCGATAAAACCTTTGGTCGACCAATTCCCTCCATTGAATAACGCTCACAAAAACCTGCGTGGAGAAGCACCAATGGACGGATTCAAACTGCGTCATCTTTTTCTGGCCGTTGCGTTGAGCACCGGCATGGGCTCGGCCTTTGCTGCCACCGACAACGACTTCGTCGACAACGCTGCTGCCGGCGGCATCGCCGAGATCGAAACCAGTCGCCTTGCGCTGGAGAAGAGTCAGTCGGCCGACATCAGGGCCTTCGCCAACATGATGATCACCGACCACGGCAAAGCCAACGATGAACTGGCGACGATTGCCAAGGCCAACGACATCGAAGTGCCGGATACCACGACGCTGGTCAAACAGGCCAAGGAAAAAATCCTCGACATGCGCGATGAGTCGTTCGATGCCGCCTATGCCAACAATCAGGTGAAGGCCCACGAAGAAACCATCGAGCTGTTCAAGAAACAAGCCAACACCGTGACCGATGACAAGGTCAAAGGCGCCACCGAACTCAAAGCCTTTGCGCAGAAAATGCTGCCCGGTCTGGAAAAACACCTGGCCGCCGCCAAAGAGCTACAGGCCAAACACCCCAGCAAGTAACCGCCAGGTACTCAAAGAGGCCGCCTCCATTGGACGCGGCCTCTTTGCGTTGGGGCCTTGTTGCAGGCAAAAGATCAGCATTTCCGGCCACGCCGACTAGAGTTACCGGTGCATTGCTTGCGGCAGATCAAAAATATCCTCGCGGGAACGAACAACTATTTCGAACGGCCAGGGTCATTCACTTCGCGCCGGTCATTTTCCGAAGAACCGGCCCCCAATTCGCAATGGAGCAACAGGCACATGGCAGCACTGCAGAACAGCACACTCGATGCGATGAAAAACAAACAGGCACAACTGCTGGGCGAATGGATCAACGGGCTGCAAGCCAGCGGTGCTACCCGCAACATCAAAGAACACGACATACAGCAACAAACCAGCGAATTCCTGCAACTGGTGGTCAGCGGCCTGGAAAACGACAGCGGCACCAACATCACCGCGCCGGGCTGGGAAGGCATGCGCCAGTTCCTCGAAAAACTCTCCCACAGCCGCGCCCAGCTCGGTCAGGATTCGCAGCAGACCGCCAGCTTCATCTTCTCGCTCAAGGGCCCGCTGTTCGCCCTGCTGCAAAACCATTACCAGAACCAGCCCGCCCTGCTCGCCGAACAGCTTTGGGAAATCTCCGAACTGTTCGATGCTTTCGGCCTGTACACCATTCGCACGTTCCAGAAATCCCGTGAAGCAGTGATCAAGCGCCAGCAGGAAGAACTGCTGGAGTTGTCGACCCCGGTGGTCAAACTGTGGGATGGCGTGCTCGCCCTGCCGATGATCGGCACACTCGATTCACAGCGCACCCAAGTGGTAATGGAATCGCTGCTGCAACGCATCGTCGACACCGGTTCGGAAATCGCCATCATCGACATCACTGGCGTGCCGACCGTCGACACGCTGGTCGCCCAACACCTGCTCAAGACCGTGACCGCGATCCGCCTGATGGGCGCCGATTGCATCATCAGCGGCGTGCGTCCGCAGATTGCCCAGACCATCGTCCATCTGGGCCTGGATCTGCAGGGCGTGGTCACCAAAGCCAATCTGGCCGACGCACTGAAGCTGGCCCTGACCCGTCTGGGCATCACCCTCACCAAGACGGTCTGAACAATGGAACGTATCCCGATTCTTCAGATGGGTGACTTCCTGCTGGTGACCATCCAGGTCGACATGCACGACCAGCTCGCCCTCACCCTGCAGGACGATCTGTCCGAGCGCATCAGCAAAACCTCGGCGCGCGGGGTGTTGATCGACATCTCGGCGCTGGACATGGTCGATTCGTTCATCGGCCGGATGATCGGCACCATTTCCGGCCTGTCGAAAATCATGGACGCTGAAACCATGCTGGTCGGCATGCAGCCGGCGGTCGCCATTACCCTGGTCGAGCTCGGTCTTTACCTGCCGGGCGTCAGCACCGCGCTGAATGTCGAGCGCGGCATGAAACTGCTGCAGGAACGAGTACGCCAGCAATGACCGTGCGCAGCAGCGGTACCCAACCGATCAACATCGAGCAGGACGTGGTGCTGGCCCGGCAACAGGCGCGCAAACTGGCCACCGAATGCGGCATGCGCCTGATCGACCTGACCAAACTGGTGACCGCCGTCAGCGAGCTGGCGCGCAACACCATGGTCTACGGTGGTGGTGGCGACATGGACTGGGAGATCCTCGATGACAACCACAAGGTCGGCCTGCGCCTGACCTTTCGCGATGAAGGCCCGGGTATTCCCGACATCAAACTGGCGATGACCGATGGCTGGACCTCCGGCAGCGGTCTGGGCCTGGGGCTGACCGGGGCCAAGCGGCTGGTGGACGAATTCGAACTGGACACCGAGCCCGGCAAAGGCACTCGCATAACGATCACCCGATGGACATGAACATCAGCGGGACATTGACCCAAGTGTTGGTGATCGAGGACAGCAGCCAGATCGGCCATGCCCGGCGTACGGCCCAGCGTCTGGCCGAACACCACGGTTTTGGCGAAAGCGATGCCGGCCGCGTCGCGCTGGTGGCCACGGAGCTGGCGAGCAATGTGCTCAAGCATGCCGGGCACGGCGAACTTCACTTGCGTCTGTTGCCGCGTCAGGGTGACGACGGCATCGAGATGATTGCGGTCGACCGTGCTCAGGGGTTTGATCTGGACGCGTGCATGGCCGATGGTTTTTCCACCGGCGGTACTCAGGGCATCGGCCTGGGCGCCGTGGCACGCCAGGCGGATGTCTTCGATGTTTTTGCCGATCATCGCGGCGCGGTGCTGCTGGCTCGTCTGTACCCGCGCAGCGACCGTCAGGCGGATCTGCCGTATGGTGTCAGCCAGCACTCTCTGCACAACGATCCGGCCTGTGGCGACGTCTGGCATCTGGCGATTCACGGCAGTGACATCAGTGCTCTGATCGTCGACGGTCTGGGCCATGGTGAAGACGCCGAGCGTGCGGCCCGTGCCGGGGAAAAAGCCTTTGCCCTGAGCCCGTTCGGTGCGCCAACGCTGCTGATGGAAGACATGCACCGCGAGATGATCGGGAGCCGGGGTGGCGCAGTGGCATTCGCGCAGTTTCACGCCGGGCGTGCCAGTCTGTCGTTCACCGGTGTCGGTAACATCGGTGCCAGCCTGATCGCCTCCGACAAGTCGCGCGGACTGGCCTCGCATCCCGGAATCGTCGGCGGCCAATACCGAAAAGCCCAGCCCTTTGACTATGCTCACGTGAACGGACATCTATTGATCATGTACAGCGATGGCTTGCAGTCCCGTTGGAACCTTCAAGACTACCCCGGTCTGGTGCATCGGCATCCTGCCGTGATAGCCACCGTCCTGCACCGTGACTTCTGTCGCGGGCGCGACGATGTAACGGTGCTGGTCGTTGCCCTGGAGGCCGCCCATGGCTGAGTCCCCGACACTGAGCAACGCCGAACAGGCCGCGTTGATCGCCCAGTTGCAGAGCGAATCGGCGGCACTGCGCGAAGAACTCGACGAAACCAATCAGGGCGTGCTCGCCCTGTACGCCGAACTCGACACCCAGGCCGAACAACTGCGCCAGGCGTCCGACCTGAAAAGCCGCTTTCTATCGTACATGAGCCACGAGTTCCGCACCCCGCTGGGCTCGATCCTGAGCATCAACAGCCTGCTGGCCGACGAACTCGACGGCCCGCTGAGCCCCGAGCAGCACAAACAGGTGGCCTTCGTCAGCACCGCCGCCCGGGAACTCAGCGATATGGTCGACGACCTGCTCGACCTGGCGAAGATCGAGGCCGGGCGCATCAGCATTTCTCCGGCGTGGTTCGACATGTTCGATCTGTTCGCCGCACTTCGGGGGATGTTCCGGCCGATTGTCGACGCCACGGCCGTGGACCTGATTTTCGAGGAACCGGTGGGTTTGCCGCGCCTCTTCACCGATGACAAGAAGCTGGCGCAGATTCTGCGCAACTTCATTTCCAACTCGCTGAAATTCACCACCCGTGGCGAAGTCCGGGTCTCGGCACGCCTGGAAGGTCAGGACAAAGTGCGATTTGCGGTCAGCGACACCGGCATCGGTATCGCCCCCGAGTTGCACGGCACCTTGTTCGAAGACTTTTCTCAGGTCGACTCACCGCTGCAAAAACGCCTGCGCGGCACCGGCCTGGGCTTGTCGCTGTGCAAGCGCTTCGCCGAATTGCTCGGTGGCGAGGTCGGTGTCGAAAGTACGCCGGGCGTGGGTTCAAGCTTTTTCGTGATCATTCCGTTGGCGATTGCTGAGGAGAACGTCGATGAAACATGACATCCGTCTGTTGATCGTCGATGACAACGTTGCCACCCGCTACGCCTTGCGCCGACGCCTGGAGCGCCACGGTTACGAAGTGCTCGAGGCCGGCACCGGCGGTGAAGGTCTGGCTCTGATTGCCAGTCAGTCGCTTGATGCGCTGATTCTCGACGTCAATCTGCCGGACATGAGCGGGTTTGATATCGTCCGTAAATTGCGCGCCGACCCGGCCACCGCGCTGCTTCCGGTGATCCACGTGTCGGCCGCGTCGATCCAGACCGGCGACATCATCACCGGCCTCGATGCCGGGGCCGATGCGTATCTGATTCACCCGGTCGATCCCGATGTGCTGCTGGCGACTTTGCGCACCCTGCTGCGGGTGCGCGACACGGAGAATGCCTTGCGCGAAAGCGAGGCGCGCTTTCGGGAGATCTTCGTCAACATCTCCGCGCCCATCGCGGTGCTCGACGCCGACCTGAAAGTCCACGAGTGCAACCACGCCTTCTCGCAACTGATCCAGGACAACCGCGACCCGCAGACCCTCAGTGAATGCTTCGCCGAGGATCAGAGCGCGATCCTTGACGAGCTACGCTTGCGACTGGTGGACGGCGAACGCTGGAAAGGCACACTGAACATGCGTGTGCAGGGCGAGATCCGCGAAACCCAGTGGCAGATATCACCGTACCGCACGCCAGAGCTCAGCCTGGTGTTCGTCGAAGACGTCACCGAACACCGCCATCGTGAACGCTCGCACCTTGCGCGACTGGACGACACCACCACACAACTGGCCAAGGAAGTCGCCGACCGGGTCCGCGCCGAGTCGCAGCTGCTGCAAGTGCAGAAAATGGATGCGCTGGGCAAACTCACCGGCGGCATTGCCCATGACTTCAACAACTTGCTGACCGGGATCATCACCAGCCTCGAACTGATCCAGAAACGCGTCGCCGATGCGCGCCCGGACAAAGTCCAGTTCTACGCCGAAGCGGCCCTGAGTTCGGCGATGAGCGCGGCCTCGCTCACCCATCGCCTGCTGGCTTTTGCCCGCCAGCAACCGCTCGACACACGCCCGGTGGATATCAACGACCATGTGCGTTCGCTGGAAGACTTGCTGGTGCGCACCATCGGCGAACGCATCGCCCTCAAGCTCGAAATGACCACCAAACCTGCCATCGCGCTGGTCGATCCGATCCAGCTCGAAAGCGCAGTGCTCAATCTGGTGATCAATGCCCGTGACGCATTGCCACGGGGCGGCAATATCTGGGTCAGCACGTACGCGGCGTATTCCCACGGCGACCCGAACCTCGCCGATGGTTCCTATGTGGCGCTATCGGTGCGCGATGACGGTACCGGCATCGAGCACAGCGTCATCGATAAGGTGTTCGAGCCGTTCTTCACCACCAAACCGCTGGGCCAGGGCACCGGGCTGGGGCTGTCGACGATCTACGGTTTCGCCCGCCAGTCCGGCGGTGATGCGCACATCCGCAGCGTGGCGCGGCGCGGCACCGAAGTGACGATCATGCTGCCGGCCACCAGTGATCCGACCGCTGTCGATGTGGCCCCGGTGGTCATTGATCCGCTAGGCGCGGGCGAACATGTGTTGATCGTCGAAGACATGCCGGCCGTGCGGCTGTTCGTCACCGAGGTGCTGGAAGACGCCGGTTACCGCTGCACCCAGGTCGGCGACATCGAAACCGCGCTGGAGCGCTTGCAGAACGACCCGTCGATCAACCTGCTGCTGACCGACGTCGGTCTGCCGCGCATGACCGGCCGCGAACTGGCCGACGTTGCCCGGGGCTGGCGAGAAGGGTTGCCGATTCTGTTCATGACCGGTTACGCGGAAACGGCGATCAATCGCCAGGTGTTCCTCGGGGCCGGCATGGACATGCTGGTCAAGCCTTTCCAGATCAGTCATTTGCTGGACAAGGTACGCCGCACGCTCGACGGCACCTGACACACCGCCATCGCGGGCAAGCCCGCGATGAGGCCCGCCCAGGCGACTCAGTTATCGGTTCAAGGCACGGGCAAGAAACGGCGCAGTCCGGCTCTTCTTGCTCGCCGCCACTTTCTGCGGCGTCCCGGCCACGACGATCTTGCCGCCCTGATCCCCCGCACCCGGGCCGATGTCGATCACCCAGTCACTCTGCGCCACCACGCGCATTTCATGCTCGACCACGATCACCGTGTGCCCCGCCGTCACCAGCGCATCCAGCTGCTCCAGCAAGCGGTCAACGTCGCGCGGGTGCAACCCGGTGGTCGGTTCATCCAGCACATACAACGTGGCGCCACGCTGGCTGCGTTGCAGCTCGGTGGCCAGCTTGATCCGTTGGGCTTCGCCGCCCGACAGTTCGGTCGCCGGTTGCCCGAGGCGCAGATAACCGAGTCCGATATCACGCAGCACCTCCAGCGAACGGCGGATCGCCGGTTGCTCGGCAAACACCATCACTGCTTCGTCCACCGTAAGCTGCAGCACCTGCGCGATGCTCAAGCCCTGCCAAAGGATGGCCAAGGTCTCCGGGTTGTAACGCGCGCCATGGCAGGTCGGGCACGGCGCATAAACGCTGGGCATGAACAACAACTCGACACTGACAAACCCCTCGCCTTCGCAGGTCGGGCAGCGACCCTTGGCGACGTTGAAGGAAAACTGCCCGGCGTCGTAACCCGCCGCTTTCGCCTCGTCGGTCGCGGCGAACAACTTGCGCACGTTGTCGAACAGCCCGGTGTAGGTCGCCAGATTCGAACGCGGGGTGCGGCCGATGGGTTTCTGATCAACCTGCACCAGACGCTTGATCGACTCCAGCCCGGCGCTGACCTGGCCGGTACTGGCAGTCGGGGTATCGTCTTCCAGGTTGAGCTCTTCCGGCTCGGCGTCACTGACGCTGCGCCCGAGCTGCGCGCCGACCAGTTCCAGCAGCGCCTGGCTGACCAGGCTCGACTTGCCGGAACCGGAGACGCCGGTGACCGAGATGAAACAGCCCAGCGGAAATTCGGCGCTGAGGTTATTCAGGTTGTTGCGGGTGACGCCGTCGAGCTTCAACCAGCCGGACGGTTTGCGCGCGGCGCGGGTTGGCCGTTGCTGTTCGGCGAACAGATAGGCGCGGGTCTGCGAGTCCTCGATCGCGGCCAGCCCCGGCGGCGGGCCGCTGTAGAGAATCTGCCCGCCCTTTTCACCGGCCGCCGGGCCGACGTCGATCAGCCAGTCGGCGCGGCGCATGGTGTCCAGATCGTGCTCGACCACAAACACGCTGTTGCCGTCGGCCTTCAGACGCTGCAACGCTTCGAACAGGGCCTCGCCGTCGGCCGGGTGCAGGCCGGCGGAAGGTTCGTCGAGCACGTAGATCACACCGAACAATTGCGAGCCCAGTTGGGTGGCCAGCCGCAGTCGCTGCAACTCGCCGGACGACAGGGTCGGCGTGCTGCGCTCCAGCGCCAGATATCCGAGCCCGAGATCGGTCAGGGTGCTGACCCGGTCCAGCAAGTCCTCGGCAATGCGCTGCGCGGCCAGGCGTTTTTCCAGCGACAGGTTCGGCGTATGGCGCACGTCCGGCGCGTTGGCGTGGCCGCTGGCGCCATGGGCCACGCGCTGCTGGCGGGCTTCGCGGGTCTGGCTGTGGGACAGGGTTTCGCCGGCTTCATCGGCGTGTTCCAGCCAGCTCGGGTCCGCCACCGGTTTCAAGACTTCGGCGACTTGCAGCAACGGCATGCGCGACAACTCGCCGATGTCATGCCCGGCAAACGTTACCGACAACGCCTCGCGCTTGAGGCGCTTGCCATCGCACAACGGGCACAGGCTGCCGAGCATGAATTGCGACACGCGCTTCTTCATCAGCGCACTTTGCGAATGGGTGAAGGTGTGCAGGATGTAGCGCCGGGCGCCGGTGAAGGTGCCTTGATAACTCGGCTCCATGTTGCGCTTGAGGGCGACGCGGGTCTCTTCCGGCGTCAGCCCGGCGTACACCGGAACCGTCGGTGTTTCCTCGGTGAAGAGGATCCAGTCGCGCTGCTTTTTCGGCAGTTTGCGCCAGGGAATATCGACGTCGATGCCCATGGTCACCAGGATGTCGCGCAGGTTCTGCCCCTGCCAGGCCAGCGGCCAGGACGCCACAGCACGCTGGCGGATGGTCAGATTCGGATCGGGCACCATCAGCGCTTCGGTGACTTCGTACACCCGCCCCAATCCATGGCACTGCGGGCAGGCGCCTTGCGGCGTATTCGGTGAAAAGTCCTCGGCGTAGAGCATCGGCTGCCCCGGCGGATAGCTGCCGGCGCGCGAGTACAGCATGCGGATCAGGCTCGACAGCGTGGTCACGCTGCCCACCGACGAGCGCGTGCTCGGCGTGCCGCGCTGTTGCTGCAGGGCCACGGCCGGTGGCAGGCCTTCGATGGAATCGACGTCCGGCACGCCGACCTGATCGATCAGCCGCCGCGCATAGGGCGCCACCGATTCGAAATAGCGCCGCTGGGCTTCGGCATACAGCGTCGAAAACGCCAGCGACGACTTGCCCGAACCCGACACCCCGGTGAACACCACCAGTGCATCGCGAGGAATGTCGACGTCCACGTTCTTCAGATTGTGTTCACGGGCACCGCGCACGCGAACCATGCCGGCGGCAGAACTGGAATTGCGTCTGGAAGTCATGGGCCAGCCTTGGTCAGGGGATTGGAGCTCAGGTGCTGAGCACGGAACGGATCATCTGCAGCAGTGCTTCGGGGCCATAGGGTTTGCCGAGCAAATGGGTGTCGGGGCTGAGCTGGTGGTTGCGCGAGATGATGTCGCGGGTGTGCCCCGAGGTGAACAGCACGGCCACCGGCGGCACTTGCACCTTGGCCCACGCCGCCAGATCGGAGCTCTTGATAAGACCGGGCATGACCACGTCGGTGAAGATCAGGTCGACCCGGGCGCCTTCCATCAACATTTGCATGGCCGCATCGCCGTTGCCGGCAATCAGCACACGGTAGCCCTCTTCGCGCAGCAACTCGACGGCCGAGGTGCGCACCGCTTCGTTGTCCTCGACCACCAGGATCGTCTCGTGACCACCCGCTTGCTGATGATTGACGCTCGGCGAGTCATCGAGCACGGGGCGCAGGCTGCGCGGGAAATACAACTGCACTCGCGTGCCCTGGCCCACCTGGCTGTCGATCTCGACATGCCCGCCGCTCTGTTTGACGAAGCCGAACACCATGCTCAAGCCGAGGCCCGTGCCCTGGCCGTCGGCCTTGGTGGTGAAGAACGGTTCGAACACCTGCTCGAGTATGTGCGGGGCAATGCCGACGCCGCTGTCACTGACCGAAACCCGGACGAAATCCCCCGGCACGATGCCCTTGCCCGAGCAGAACGCCCGATCCAGTGAGAGATTCGAGGCACCGAGCACAATGGTGCCCTCGCCCTTCATGGCGTCCCGGGCATTGATCGCCAGGTTGAGAATGGCGTTTTCCAGTTGATTGCGGTCGACGTTGATGTGCCACGGATCTTCCGGCAGCTGCACGTCGATCTGAATGGTTTCGCCCAGGGCTCGTTGCAGCAACTCGCCGACGCCTTCGAAGATCTGCCGGGGATTGCACACCGCCGGCGACAGCGGCTGACGCCGGGCAAACGCGAGCAGTTGCGAAGACAGCTTGGCGCCACGTTCCACCGCCGCCAGCGAGGCGCTGACCCGGCGCTGGACGTTGGCGTTGTTCGGTTCATGTCGCGCCAGCAGGTGCAGGTTGCCGGCGATCACTTGCAGCAGGTTGTTGAAGTCGTGAGCCACGCCGCCGGTGAGGCCGCCGATGGATTCGAGTTTCTGCGACTGGCGCAGTTGCTCTTCGGCGGAGAGACGCGCGCCGACTTCATCAGCCACCCGTTGTTCGAGATTGCGGGTGAATTTGAGCAGGGACTCTTCGGCGATCTTGCGCTCGTGGATGTCGATCAGCACGCCGGGAAAACGGAACGGCTGTCCCTGCTCGTCGAACTCGCAGCAACCGCTGGCCAGCACCCAGAGGAAACTGCCATCAGCGCGTATCACGCGGTATTCGGCGTTGTACGGCTCGCCGGTGCGCACCGCATTCTCGACGCATTCCTGCACCCAACTGCGGTCGTCGGGATGAATGTGCGCCTCGGTAACGTGCTGCGGCAGGTTGGTCAGGTCCTGATCCGGCGGAAAGGAAAATGTGCGGGCAAATCGCTCATCGGCCGACAGCACATTGTTTCTGACGTCCCAGACAAACGAGCCAAGCAGTGCCCCGGCATTGAGCGCCAGGCGCACCCGTTCGTTGTCGGCGCGGTAGGCATCTTCGGCAGCCTGACGCAAGCGTTCGGACAGCACCAGTTCAGTGGTTTCCACCACCATCGCCATGACGCCCGAAGGCACACCGGCATCGTTGGCCACCGGGCTGTAATACAAATCGAGCCAGACATCCTCGGGTACGCCATCGCGCAGCAACACCAGGACCTTATTGCGATATTCCAGGGTGCCGCCGGCCAGACAGGTGTCGACCACATGGCGATTGAAGTCAGCGACCTCCGGCCAGCCCAGTTCTACCGGCACCCCCAGCAGATACGGATGCCGGCCACCGGCAAATCGGGAATAGGCATCGTTGTAGATCATGTAACCGGCATGGCCCCAGAGCATGACCATCGGCAGCGGCGAAGCCAGCATCAGCTGGACCGTGCTGCACAGGCTGGCCGGCCAGGTTTCGAGCGGGCCCAGATCAGTCCTGCTCCAGTCAAACGCACGAATGCGCCCGGCCATCTCGCCTTGCCAGCCGTCACACCCATGGCTATCGGATAAAAACTGCATCAGCTGCTTCAACGCCTTGTAGTGGGTCCGGTTCTATCGCCGCGCGTTCAAACGCCACGCCCGTCTGTTTCGAGCGTGTCGGGCAGCGATGGTTTCATTAGAGGTATAGCCGATTTCACCTGGGCTTGATGCTCAGACCTCGATCAGGTGCTTGAGCGGATGGTAGCCGCTCTTCATCTTCGCAGCGACGTCGAGAATCGCCTTCTGGATGCCGTCCAGGTGCATGCAGGTCAGCTCGATCGCCGCGCTTTGGTTGCCGGCCTCGATGTACTCGATCAGCCGCAGGTGCTCGTCGTCGCGGCAAGCTTCGTGGCTGTCGTCATCCAGCGCGGCGGCGTACAGCGAGGCGCGGGAAATCAGCTTCTGGAACCAGTCGAGCAACACCGGGTTGTTCAGACTGCGGGCCAGTTTGATGTGGAACTCGCCGAGCAGGTGAATCAGCCGCTCGTGATCGCCGGCTTCGTGGGCCTCGTCTTCCAGCAGCAAGTGATCGCGCAGGTCCTGCATCACCGCAGAGTCCTTTCGCCGGCACAACTCAGTGACGATGCCGATCTCGATCAGGCGCCGGGTTTCGAACAGCGAACGGATCTCTTCATCGCTGGGCAACGATACCGACGCACCTTTATTGGGCTCGGTGGTGACCAGTCCGTCGGCCTCCAGTTGCTTGAGCGCGGCACGAACCGACGTGCGGCTGACATTGAACAACTCCGCCAGCGACGCCTCGCCCAGCTTCATACCCGGACGCAGCGAACGCTTGCTGATCGCCTCGTAAACCCCTTGGTAGACGCGGTCGACCGTGGTTTCCGTTTTTTTCTCGGTCATTCAAAAACTCCTTCAATGCTGGCAACGCTGCCCGACGAACGACTCAGTCAGGGAAATGGGGGGTTGCGCAAGCAGATTAATCCGGGTATTTCTAAATTGCATTCAGATATTGCATACAATAATTAGAGGATTGCACCATTATGGGTCAGCCAATAGCCATTGAAGTGCGTAATGTATCCAAGCGGTATTCTGATGATCCTGGCCTGGCGCCAGCCCTCGATAACGTATCGGTGAACATCGCCGACAACGAGTTCTTCACCCTCCTCGGCCCCTCGGGCTGCGGCAAGACCACCCTGCTGCGCACCATTGCCGGTTTCGAACACGTCAGCGACGGCGAGATCCGTCTGGCGGGCGAAACGGTCAATCACCTGCCGCCGTTCAAGCGTCGGGTCAACACGGTGTTCCAGAGTTACGCGCTGTTTCCGCACATGAGTGTCGCGCAGAATATCGCCTTCGGCCTCGAGATGCAGGGTCTTGATCGCAAGACGATTCCGGGACGGGTCGACGAAATGCTCGCGCTGGTGCAGATGGAGCACCTGGCCGGGCGCAAACCGGCGGAATTATCCGGCGGCCAGCAGCAACGCGTGGCTCTGGCCCGGGCCCTGGCGCCGAAGCCGAAAGTGCTGTTGCTCGACGAGCCGCTGTCGGCGCTGGACCTGAAGCTGCGCAAGGAAATGCAGGTCGAACTCAAGCGCGTGCAGCAGGAAGCCGGAATCACCTTCATCTTCGTCACCCACGATCAGGAAGAGGCCCTGACCCTGTCCGACCGGATTGCGGTGATGTCCGCCGGCAAGATCCTGCAGATCGGCACCCCGACCGACATCTACGAACGCCCGCAGCACCGCTTCGTCGCCCAGTTCATCGGCGACATCAATTTTCTCCCCGGTCAGCTCAAGCGTGGCGAGCACAACGAAAACATCTTCGTGCCGAACGGCATGCCGGTGGAAATCCCCTGCCCGCCACAGGGCGTGAATGGCAACAGCGTGCAACTGGCATTTCGGCCCGAGCGCTCGCAACTGGTCGCGGCGGATCAGCCCCATCATCTGCGCGGCGTGATCGAGGCCGTGCTGTATGTCGGCACCGCGACGCTGTACCAGTGCCGTTTGAACAACGACATCAAAGTCATGTTGCGGGAAAACAACGAAGGGCTGAACCGTGGTCGTGCAGTCGGCGAGCGCGTGGCGGTGCATTTACCGCCCCAGGCCTGCCTGTTGATGGAGGCCTGAGATGAGCGTCAGCAGCACTTCCCCCTCCCTCAACCGCGCGCTGTTGCTCAGCCCGGTGGTGTTGACCCTGCTCGCCCTGATCGCCATTCCGCTGGGGATCATGGGTTACATCAGCCTGCTGCCGCGCAACACCTACGGCGGCGTTGACTGGCAGGCCCAATGGCAACTGCAGAGTTACGTGCAGCTGTTTTTCCAGGAAGGTTTCGACGGCGAACTGGAGCTGAACTGGGTCTACGCCCAGGCGCTGTTGCGCTCGGTGTTCCAGGCCGGCGGCACCACGGTGCTGTGCTTTCTGTTCGGATTTCCGGTGGCGCTGTGGATGTCGAGCCTGACTCCGCGCCGACGCAATCTGATGGTGTTGCTCATCACCATTCCGTTCTGGACCAACCTGCTGATCCGCAACTACGCGTGGCTGATCATCCTGCGCGAACAGGGCTGGGTCGCCCAGAGCCTCAACGCGCTGTTTCCGAGCGCCGGTGGCATCACCCTGCTCTACAACGACTTCGCGGTCAGCGTCGGTCTGGTCTGCAGCTTTCTGCCGTTCATGATCCTGCCGATCTACTCGACCCTGGAAAAACTCGACTGGCGTCTGGTGGAAGCCGCCTATGACCTGGGCGCCAACCGCTGGCATGCGCTGCGCCGGATCATCCTGCCGCTGTCAATGCCCGGGGTGATTGCCGGCGCGTTGCTGGTGTTCGTGCCGAGCCTCGGCGCCTTCATCACCCCGGCGATCCTTGGCGGCGGCAAGACCCTGATGATCGGCAACCTGATCCAGCAGCAATTCGGCACCGCGCGCAACTGGCCGCTGGGCAGTTCGCTGTCGTTCCTGTTGCTGGGGATTCTGCTGTTGTCGCTGGTGCTCTACGCCCTCTACAGCCGCAGCGCGGCGAAAACCCTGAACCGGGGAGCGAAAGCATGATCTCTCTGCACCTGAAAAAACTCCCGGCGACCCGGGAAATCAGCCTGCTGATTCTCGCCTACCTGTACGTTCCGATCCTGGTGTTGATCGCCTACAGCTTCAACGCCAACCGCTCGGCGACGGTGTGGACCGAGTTCTCGTTCGCCTGGTACGGACGGATCCTGGCCAACCCGTCGATCCAGACGGCGGCGCTGAACTCGATCATCGTCGCGACCATCGCCACGGTGTGCGCCACGACCATTGCACTGCTGGCGGCGCTGGCGACTTACCGGCCGTTCTACGGGCAGAAAATGGTCGAGGGCGGGATCAACCTGCCGCTGATCCTGCCGGAGATCGTCACCGCCGTCGCCACCCTGCTGCTGTTCATGGCGCTGGGGATCAAGCTCGGGCTGATGACGGTGATCGTCGCGCACATCGGCTTCTGCATTCCGTTCGCCTACCTGCCGATCCGCGCACGGCTCAACGATCTGGACAAGAGCCTGCTGGAGGCCGCCAACGATCTGTACGCCAACCCGTGGCAGGTGTTCCGCCGCGTGACCTTGCCGCTGCTGTGGCCGGCGGTGTTGTCCGGTTCGGTGCTGGCGTTCGTGGTCAGCCTCGACGATTTCATCATGACCTTCTTCGTCGCCGGGCCCGGCTCGACCACGTTGCCGGTGTACATCTTCTCGGCGATCAAGGCTGGTGTGACGCCGGAAATCAATGCGATTTCGACCCTGATGCTGGTGATTTCCATCGTGCTCGTGGTGCTGGCCTTCTGGCTTGGCCAACGCGGCAAACAACAATAAACCTGGAGCGCTCTGTTCATGAAAACCAAAAGCATGCGTTTGGCTATTTCCGGTCTGGCCCTGAGTTGTTTCACCGCGTTCAGCGCCCACGCCGCCGAACCCAAGCAATTGTTCTTCTACAACTGGACCGATTACTACCCGGTGGACCTGCTGGCCAAGTTCGAAAAGGAAACCGGGATCAAGGTCACCATGGACGGCTACGACAGCAACGAAACCCTGCTCGCCAAGTTACAGGCCGGCGGCGCGGCGTATGACGTGATCGTGCCGTCGCAGTCGATCATGCAGACGCTGATCAAGCAGGATCTGCTGCTGGAAATCGACGCCCCGAGCCTGAACAACTTCCAGTACGTCAAAGGCCCGTTCCGCGATCCGAGCTTCGACCCGGGCCGCAAGTTTTCGGCGCCGTATCTGTGGGGCACCACCGGGTTTTCCTATGACAGCGCCCGGGTGCCGGGCGGCAAGCTCGATGATTCGTGGAAAGAATTCTTCGAACCGCGCAAGGAACTGCAAGGCCAGCTCGCCGCCCTCGACACTTCCAGCAGCGTGATCAACGCCGCCAGCCATTACCTGAACGTCGACGAATGCACGGAAAACCCGCAGGACGCCAAACGCATCCTCGAACTGCTGCAAAAGCAGAAACCGTTTTTGAAGATGTACAGCTCCGACAACACCGTCGACCGCATGGCCTCGGGCGAAGTGATCATGATGCAAAACTGGAACGGCTCGACAGCCCGCGCCACGTTGCAGAAGAGCACCATCAAATACGTGTACCCGAAAGAAGGCCTGGCAATGTTCCAGGACAACTTCGCCGTACCGAAAAGCGCGCCGCATCCGGGCAACGCCAAGATCTTTATCGACTGGATGATGAAACCGGAGAACGCGGCGGCCGTGTCCAACGCGATTGCCTATGCCAACGGGATTCAGAGCGATCAGTTGCTGGATGCGAAATGGAAGGTCATGGACGCGATCAACATGCCCGAGGAATACGCCTCGCGGCTGCGGCCGGAGAAGGAATGCAGCAACAAGGCGCGAGAGCTGCAGGATCGGATCTGGTCGAAGCTTAAGGGTTGATCATGGATCGCTGGTTTATCTGAACGCCCAACTCCCGGATCGGCCTGGAAGCCCCCTCACCCTAGCCCTCTCCCGGAGGGAGAGGGGACTGACCGAGTTGTCTTGCGCTGTCCGCCGACCTGAAAGACCTGGTCGATTATGGATTCAGAGCCGTTCATTCAGGTCGGCGTAGCTCTTCAATATCCTTCATTCGGTCCCCTCTCCCTCAGGGAGAGGGCTAGGGTGAGGGAAAAAATTTCAAAGAACACCGAGGTTCCCATGTCCCACCCCCGCTGGCTCAGAAACATCCGCCCCTACGGCGCCCCCGCCGAAGACCTGCTGATCGAAAACGGCAAGTTCACCCGACGCCGCCCGGCCTCCAGCACCCCGCTGGCCGCCACCGACATCGACGGCCAGAACCAGCTCCTGACCGCACCGCTGGTGGAAAGCCACGTCCACCTCGACAAGACCCTGTACGGCCAGCCTTGGCGCCCGAACAGCGCCGGCCCGACGCTCAAGGACTACATCAGCAACGAGCGCCGCGTGCTGCGCGAAGTCAAAGCGCCGATCGCCGAACGCGCCGGCGCGCTGCTGGAAAACTGCATCGCCCGGGGTTCGCTGACCATGCGTTGCCACGTCGACATTGACCCGGAATTCGGCCTGCGCCACGTCGAGGCCATGCAACAACTGCGCGAAACCTACAACGACCTGATCGACCTGCAACTGGTGGTGTTCCCGCAAACCGGCCTGATCAGCCGCCCCGGCACCGCCGAACTGATGCGCGAAGCCATGGCCCTGGGCGTGGAAAACGTCGGCGGGCTCGACCCGTGCGGCATCGACAACGACCCGATCGCGCAGCTGGATTTCGTGTTCAAACTGGCAAGCGAATTCCAGCGTGGCGTCGACATTCACCTGCACGACAAAGGAGAACTGGGCCTGTGGCAGATCGCCCGGATCGCCGATTACACCGAGCGTTTCAACCTGCAGAACCGGGTGATGATCAGCCACGCCTATTGCCTCGGCATGCTGCCGTGGAGCCAGGTCAAACCTGTTGCCGAACGCCTCGCGGCGCTGGGGATTTCGCTGATGAGTTCGGCACCGGCCGATTGCGCGGTTCCGCCGTTTATGGCGTTGCGTGAGGCCGAGGTCAACGTTTGTCTGGGCTCCGACGGCATTCGTGATGCGTGGTCGCCGATGGGCAACGGCGACATGCTGGAACGGGCGATGCTGCTGGCGTTCCGTTTCGACCTGGGCAAGGACGAAGAACTGGCGGCGGCGTTCGACGCCGCGACTGTGAACGGTGCGCGCGCATTGGGGATCGAGGATTACGGCTTCGCCATCGGCAAGCCTGCGGATTTTCTGCTGATGCCGGTCGAAACCCTCGGTGAAGCCGTGGTTTCGCGCCCTGTGCGCCAGGTCTATCGCGGCGGCGAACTGATCGCCAGCGGCGGTCGTCTGCTGGGCAGCCGTCTGTGAAACGGATCGGCCTGAAGGCCGGTTGCGTGGTCGGCTTCGACGGCACGCAGCATGTGCTGTGGCGTGACGGTGAAGTGGTATTCAGCGGATCGCGTATCGAATTTGTCGGGCGCGGTTATCAAGGGCCGGTGGATCAGTGGATCGACTACGGCAATGCGCTGATCGGACCCGGTTTCATCGACCTCGACGCCCTCGGCGATCTCGACTCCACGGTACTGACCCTGGACAACGGCGACGAGCGCGCGATGGGCCGGATGTGGTCGGCGGAGTATCTGGCGGCCGGCCCGCGTGAGTCGTTCAGCCCCGAAGAAGAAGTCTTCAAGTACCGCTACGCCTTCACCCAGTTGATCCGCAACGGCATCACCACGGCGATGCCGATCACCTCGATGTACTACCGCGAATGGGCGGAGACCTACGACGAGTTCGCGGCGGTCGCCGATGTGGCGGGCGAACTGGGCCTGCGCACCTATCTCGGCCCCTGCTACATGAGCGGCATGAGTTACTGGCGCGCCGACGGCACTCTCGCCCATCACTGGGATGAGGCACGGGGCCTGGCGGGACTGGATGCGGCCGAACGGTTTTTCAAGGATTTCGATGGTACGCATGCCGGGCTGATTCGCGGTGCGCTGCTGCCGGATCGCATCCAGACCTGCACCCCGGCGCTGCTTCAGCGCACGTCCGCCTTGAGCCGCGAGCTGAACGCGCCGATGCGTCTGCATTGCTGTCAGGCGCTGGGTGAGGTGGCGATGGTCGAACAGTTGCGCGGCACCACGCCGCTGGGCTGGTTGCAGCAGCTGGACTTGCTCAACCCGCGCAGCCTGTTGCCCCACGGCATCTACACCTCGGGCGATGACGATCTGCAACGGGTCATCGACGGCGGCGCCAGTCTGGTGCACTGCCCACTGGTGTTCGCCCGTGACGGCGAAGCCCTGAACTCATTCGGCAGTTATCGCGCCAAAGGCATCAATTTCGCCCTCGGCACCGACACCTGGCCGGCGGACTTGCTGGCCAACATGCGCCACGGTCTGAACATCGCCCGCTTGATGGAAGGCGGCTCGGCACTGACCAGCAGCCTCGATCTGTACAACGCCGCGACCCTCGGCGGCGCCAAGGCATTGGGCCGCGACGACCTCGGTCGCCTGGCCCCCGGCGCCAAGGCTGATATCACCGTGTTCAACCTGCGCGGCCTGCACCTGGGGCCGCTATTCGATCCACTGAAAAACCTGCTGCTGGCCGGGCGCGGCGACGACTGCATCGCCAGTTACATCGATGGTCGCTGCGTGATGCACGACGGTCAGGTCAACGGCGTCGACTACCCCACTCTGCAACGCCAGGCCCAGCGCCAATACGAAAAACTGATGCGCAGCCACAGCGACCGGGCCTTTGGCCGACCGGACTGGAAAACCCTGTTCCAGCCGGCCATTCCGTTCGCCGACGACTACAGCGCCGAGGCGCCATTGAGCGCCATCGATCCACTTCTTTAGAGAACACTGCCATGCACAGCTTCGATTTCAGCCAACTGAGCCCACGGGAAAAGTACAAGATTCTGATCGGCAGCGTGGTGCCGCGCCCGATTGCACTGGTCACCACCATCGATGCCGAAGGCCGGGTCAATGCCGCGCCGTTCAGCTTTTTCAATGCGCTGTCGGCGGACCCGCCCATTCTCGCGCTCGGCGTCGAGAACTACGGCGATCAGAGCCCGAAGGACACCACGCGCAATATCCAGATGAATCAGGAATTCACCGTCAACATCGTCAGCGATGCATTGGTGGAAGCCATGAATGTCTGCGCCGTGCCGTTCGCGCCGGGCTTCGATGAGTTGACCGCAGCGGGCCTGACAGCGATCCCCGGCACCTCGGTCAAATGCCCGCGAATCGGCGAAGCACCCGTGGCGCTGGAATGTCGGCGGATGATGGCGCTGAACATCGGTCAGTCGCGGGAGATCATTTTTGGCGAGGTGTTGATGGCGCATGTGCGCGACGAGTTGATCGATCCGAAAACCCTGTACATCGATCAATTGGGGCTGGATGCGATCGGGCGCATGGGCGGGCATGGTTATGCGCGGACCCGGGATTACTTCGATTTGCCGACCCGCTCGTTGCAAGCGTGGACGGAAGCGCCGGGGGGTGGCGAGCGGTTCTGGCCCGCCAAATAAAAAAACGGCCCACCGAGGTGGGCCGCCGTGCTGATCGTTCCCACGCTCCGCGTGGGAATGCATACCGTGACGCTCTGCGTCACAGTGGACGCGGAGCGTCCATGGCGGCATTCCCACGCAGAGCGTGGAAACGATCAGCAGCCTGGGTTTCAGTCAGTGCCGTACTTCGGCGACCGAGGCCCGTACAGCAAGCCCGCCGGATGACCGGCCGACAGCAGTCGATTGCTGGCCACACCGGCAATCGGGTAGCCGGCATCGGTGGAGCTGTTGATGATCTGCTTCACCGCCGCGGTGATCAGCATGCCGATCAGGCCACCGGCGTTGCTGTTGTTACCCTCCTCGCTCGACGCCCGGGCTGCACCGGTCCACAGGGTGACGCCGGTTTTCAGGTCGACCAGCTTGGCGCTCGCGGTGACGGCAGTTTCGCTGCTGATCACCATGTAGCGCGTGCCGTATTCGCTGACGGTGATGTACAGCGCCGCGTCGGCACCGAAGATTTCCTGCAGCTTGCTGGCCGGCGCCGCATGGATGTCATCCGGCGTGGTCAGGCCGTTCTGGCGGAACGTTTCGTCGACCAACGTGATCGGCAAAACGTAGTAACCGGCTTCGGCCAGCGGGAACGTCACTTGCGACAAAAGGCTGTAGGACGCCTTGACGTCCGGCGAGGTGTTCAGCGGCGGCAGCACCAGAATGGATTTCGGCCGCGCTTGCTTGTACGCCGAATAGTCCACGGTCTTCGGTGCAACGCAGCCACCGAGAACGGTCAGCGCCAGGCCTGCGGCCAGCAGTTTCAAGGCACGGGAGATCATTGGGTGTCTCCGGTCTTGGCGTTTTTAAGCAGAAAATCCATGTAGGTGCCGGACTCGGGGAACAGGGTTTTCTCGGTGCGCAATTGCTGCACCATCTGATCGTCCTTGCCCATGCTCAGGTACAGCAGACCGAGATGAGCGTGGTAACCCGGCGGTACCGGCTTGCCGCTGGCGCGGATCTTTTGCAGATCGGCTTCCAGCGCTTCGGCCTGGGCTTCTTTCGGCGTTTCGCTTTTGAAGTATTCGTAGACTTGTGGCTGGTAGCCTTCCCACTGATACAGGGTTTGCGGGCTGCTGCAACCGGCCAGCAAGGCGCCAGCAGTCAGGGCCATCAGCGACCGGGACAGGGACAGATTCATGGTGTGTTGCTCCTTGCGATGGGCGTCTATCAGTTGCCCGGTTTCCAGGCACCGGCGTTCATGCCATCAACCAGGCGATTGATCGCCTCGCGCATGGCCAGATCGAGGACTTTGCCGTTGAGGGTGGAGTCGTAGGCAGCGGTGCCGCCGAAGCCGATGATTTCGCGGTTGGACAAGGCGTACTCGCCGGCGCCCTGGGTCGAATACACCACTTCGGAGGTGCTGATGTTGACGATGTTCAGGTTGACCTTGGCGTAGGCGACCTGAGTCTTGCCACGGCCGAGAATGCCGAACAGTTGATGATCGCCGGTCTCTTTGCGGCCGAACTCGGTGACGTCACCGGTGACCACGTAATCGGCGCCTTTCAGACGCTGGGCCTGGCCCTTGATCACCGCTTCCTGCTGGATTTCGCCCATGTTGTCGCGATCCAGCACCGAGAAACGGTTGGTCTGCTGCAAGTGAGTGATCAGGATGGTCTTGGCCTGGCCGCCGAGACGGTCGACGCCATCGGAGAAGATCCCGCGCATGTAGCTCGAACGGTTGTCGAACTTGCCCACGGCCATCGGGATACGCACACCGGACCAGGCCTGGGAGGCGCTTTCCACCTTGGCCACCGGCAATGCGCGGGAGCTTTCGGTGGCGCAACCGGAAAGCGAGCCGGCCAGGGTGCCGAGAACGGCAATCGCAACGCCCGAGACCAACATCCGGGAGATCATTCTCACTGTGCATTCCTTCTGAAATTCGATGTGTCCCCGCACGGTGATGTTGTGGGGGATCGGGAAAGGGGCGGCATTATGCCAAAGTGCCATCAGTGAGGACAGGTTTTTTTGACGTCAGTGAATTGGCTTGCAAATCGGTTAGCAGCCGTCCTCTGCCGATCGTTCCCACGCGGACGGTTCGACGCCTCGACGTGGGAACGATCACTACGGCGTGTCAGTGGAAATCGCGGCTTTGCACCCGAATTCCGTTGAGCAGCGGGCTGAGGTCACTCAAGCGTCCGGCGATCAGATGCCGCACCTCGCCTTCACGCTCCCAGCGGCCATCGACCTTGAGCAATTGCGAGCCCACCAGCACCTGACGCTGACGCTCGGCCAGATCGCGCCAGACCACCACGTTGACGTTGCCGAACTCGTCTTCCAGGGTCACGAACGTCACACCACTGGCGGTACCCGGTCGCTGGCGTCCGGTCACCAGCCCCGCCACGCTGACCGGCCGGCCGTGCTCGACCTCCAGCAACTCCCGGGAACTGCGGCAGCGCCGTGCCCGCAATTCGTTGCGCAACAACGTCAGCGGGTGCGGCCCCAGCGTAGTGCCCAGCGTGGCGTAATCGGTGAACAGGTCTTCGCTGACACTCGGCGTTGGCAGCAGCACATCCGGCTCTTCCTGACTCGGCAACCCGGCAAACAACCCAAGCTGTTTCTGCACCCCGGCCACTTCCCAGCGTGCCCGATGGCGGTGACCGGCCAGGCCGCGTAGCGCTCCCGAGTCCGCCAACAGCGCCTGAGCGCGACTGTCGAGCCCGGCGCGTTCGCCCAGATCCGCGACGTCGGCAAACGCCCCCCTCGCCCGAGCGTTTTCAATGCTCCGCGCATCTTCCTCGCGAAAGCCCTTGATCATCCGCAGGCCCATGCGAATGGCCGGCTGCTCGCCGGCAATCGGCTCCAGGCTGCAATCCCAGTCACTGGCGCGCACGTCCACTGGACGGATCTGCAAATGATGGCGGCGCGCATCCTGGAGAATCTGATCCGGGCTGTAGAAACCCATCGGCCAGCTGTTGATCAGCGCACAGGCGAACGCCGCCGGTTCGTGGCACTTGAGCCAGCAACTGGCATAGGTCAGCAAGGCAAAACTGGCGGCGTGGGATTCAGGGAAACCGTAGCTGCCGAAGCCCTTGATCTGCTCGAAAATCTGCGCGGCGAATTCCGGGCTGTAGCCGTTTTTCTTCATGCCAGCGGCCAGCCGTTCCTTGTGCGGCTCCAGCCCGCCGTGGCGTTTCCACGCGGCCATGGAACGGCGCAACTGGTCGGCCTCGCCGGGGCTGTAATCGGCGGCGACAATCGCGATCTGCATCACCTGTTCCTGAAACAGCGGCACGCCGAGGGTGCGCTTGAGCACCACTTCCAGCTCCGGGGACGGGTAGGTTTCCTCTTCTTCCTTGTTCCGCCGGCGCAGGTACGGATGGACCATCCCGCCCTGGATCGGCCCCGGCCGGACGATGGCCACCTCGATCACCAGGTCGTAGAAAGTTTGCGGGCGCAGGCGCGGCAGCATCGACATCTGCGCCCGGGATTCGATCTGGAACACGCCGATGGTGTCGGCGCGGCTGATCATGTCGTAGGTCGGGCGATCCTCAGGCGGGATGGTCGCCAGGCTCAGGTCCTGATGGCGATGACGGCGCAGCAGATCGAAACAGCGGCGGATCGCGCTGAGCATGCCGAGGGCGAGGATATCCACCTTGAGCAACCCGACGGCATCGAGATCGTCCTTGTCCCACTGGATGATGGTGCGGTCGGCCATGGCGGCGTTTTCCACCGGCACCAGCGTGTCCAGCGGTTGTTCGGATATCACGAAACCACCGGGGTGCTGCGACAGGTGCCGGGGGAAGCCGATCAGTTGCCCGGTCAGGCTCAACACCCGGTGCAGCAGCGGGCTTTCGGAGTCGAAACCGCCTTCGCGCAGGCGCTCCACGGGCGGGGTTTGATCGCTCCAGTGACCGCAGCAGTCGGCCAGCGCATTGATCTGGTCCGGCGGCAAGCCTAGCGCCTTGGCCACGTCGCGAATCGCGCCGGCCGCGTGATAGGTGCTGACCACCGCCGTCAGCGCCGCACGACGGCGGCCATAACGACGGAACACGTATTGCAGGACTTCTTCGCGGCGTTCGTGCTCGAAATCCACGTCGATGTCCGGCGGTTCGTTGCGCTCCCTCGACATGAAACGCTCGAACAGCAGCGTGGTGCGGTCCGGATCGATCTCGGTGATGCCCAGGGCAAAACACACCGCCGAGTTGGCCGCCGAACCCCGGCCCTGGCAGAGGATCTTCTGCTCCCGGGCGAAGCGCACCACGTCGTGCACGGTGAGGAAGTAGCTTTCGTAGCCGAGCTCGGCGATCAGCTTCAGCTCATCGTCGATCTGCTTGAGCACCTTGGGCTGTGCGCCTTGCGGCCAGCGCCAGGCGATGCCCTCTTCGGTCAGGTGGCGCAGCCAGGAACTGGCACTGTGTTCCTCGGGCACCAGCTCTTTGGGGTATTGATAGCGCAACTCGCTCAGGTCGAAGGTGCAGCGGCGAGCCAGTTTCACCGACTCGTCCAGCAAGGCCTGCGGATACAACTCGCGCAACACATCAAGGCTGCGCAAATGCCGCTCGCCATTGGGGTGCAGGCGCAACCCGGCCTCGGCCACCGGAACGTGATGGCGGATCGCGGTCATGGTGTCCTGCAAGGCTCGCCGGCCACGGGCGTGCATGTGCACATCGCCGCTGGCCACGGCTGGAATCTGCAGTTCATCCGCCAGACTCAGCAGTGCGGCCAGCCGTTGCTGATCGTTCTGCCCGCGATGCAACTGCACCGCCAGCCACAGCCGTTCACCGAAGGTCTGCTTCAGCCAGCGGCCCTCTTCCACCTCATCGACCGCATCCGGCACCCACAGCACCAGCAATCCCGGCAACAGTTCGCTGAAATCCTCGCGCAGCACTTGATACTGGCCTTTTTGGGTACGCCGTCGGGCCTGGGTAATCAAACCGCACAGGGCCTGATAACCCTCGATGTTCTCCACCAGCAACACCAGTTTCGGGCCGTTCTCGATGCGAACTTCGCTGCCGATAATCAGCGGCAGCTCCACGGATTTGGCCGCTTGCCAGGCACGAACGATCCCGGCGAGGGTGCATTCATCGGTGATCGCCAGCGCCTGATAGCCGTGTTTTTTCGCCCGCTGAAACAGCTCCAGCGCACTGGACGCGCCGCGCTGGAAACTGAAATTCGACAGGCAGTGCAGTTCGGCGTAACCCTGATTCACGCGAACCAGCCCTGCAGCCACAACGGACCGCCCTCACCCACAGCCCGGTACGCCCAGCCTTGCTGGCCGGCGCGGTTCTGGATCAGGTAATAGTCGCGGCGCACGTCGTCGCCGTCCCACCAGCCGGACTCGATGCGTTCCGGGCCCATGAGGATGCGCGCCGAACCTTCGGGCACGGACTGCGGTTCGCCCAACAACCAGCCCGGACGCTGCACGCCCGGCAATGCAGGGCAGCGCTGTTTGTCGTCGGCGTTCTGCCATGCGCACTCCGGTCGATGATCGGCCTGAAAACGCAGGCCTTGCACCGCCTCATCCCCCAGCCGCGCACGCAAGCGTTCGCGCAATTGCTCCCAGGGCAAGGTCTGCTGCGGGCGGTCGTCGAACAGTTCCTGAAACTGCGGCACGAAACTCGGCAAGTCCTCGGCGCGCAGACGAAAACCGCGCACCGGGGCTTCGACCTGCACCTGCTCCAGTCGGCCACGGGCCAGTTCAAAGAGCATCGCCGGATCGCGCTCGGCGCTGAGCAGGCCGACCTTGATCAGCGTGTCCGGCAACCCCGCGTGTTCAAGGTGCAGATCGAAGCGCTGCACGCCGCTGTCGCGTCCGCACAAAAACGACGCCAGATCGGACGTCAGGCGGCGCAAGGGAAACAGCAGCGCCTGATGGGACTGCACGTCGAAATTGAGTTCGATGCGCACGTCGAAACGATCCGGCGGCAGGTAGAACGCCAGCGCCAGCGGTCGTGCGCCGAACAGCGTGTCCAGGTGCTTGAGCATCGGCGCCTCGAAACGCCGGGCCAGGGCCTGACGCGGCAGGTTCTGCACCTGATGGAGGTTACGCAGGCCCATGCGCGACAGCGCCGTGGCCACGCTCGGTTCAAGGCCGATGCGGTCGACCGGCAATTGCCCGAGGTGGTGGCGCAGGGCTTCACCGTCGGGCACCACCAATCCGTCGTAGGCGTTGGCCAACACCCGCGCTGCCACCGGATTGGGCGCGGCGACGATGCGGTGACGAAAGCCCAGCTCTGTCAGCTCGGTACGCAACCGCGCCTCGAACTGCGCCCAGGAACCGAACAGCCCAAGGCTCGATTCGATCTCGAACACCACGGTGCGCGGGTAGTGCACGCTGACCTGGGCGCTGAAACGATAGGCCCAGGCGGCGAGAAACTGCTGCCAGTGCTCGACCTCGGCCGAATCGTAATCGACGGTGGCGAATCCTTTGCTCATGGCCTGCGCGGCGGTCATCGACTGCCCCGGACGCAAGCCCAGTGCACGCGCCGCCGGGTTGACCGCTTGCAGCACCCGACGCTGGGCCGGGCCGCTGAGCAGCGCCAACGGTTGCTCGGGATCGGGGCGCTGACGCAGCACGGCGTCGAGGGCCAATTGCGGGAACAGAATGCAAACCCAGCGCATGGCGACCTCAATGCCCCACGGCGAAGGCAATCGGTGCGCTGCGCGCCAGACCACCCCGGCACTTGAGCACGCGCAATTGCGCCGGGCGGGCATCGATGGCAATGCGCAACGCGGCCGGCGACGGGTTGACCGCCTCGCTCAATGGCCGCCATGCAAACGCCAGGGTCTGGCCGGTTTCCGCCGCCACCTGCAAACGGCGCAAGGCGCGGTCATCGGCCTTGTGCGGCCAGCACAGCACCGCGCCGCAACTGCCCGAGCGCAGGCATTGCTCCGCCGCCCACAAGGCATCGCGTTCGCTGGCCTGGATCACCGACAACTGGCGCAGATCGACCCCGGCATTGGCCCAGGCCTGCGGGTATGGCACGAACGGCGGCGCCACCAGCACGATGCGCTCGCCCGCCGCCGACAGCCGCGCCAATGTCGGCCACACCAGTTGCAACTCACCGACACCGGGCCCGGCCAGCAGGATTTCGCTCAGCGCCGCTTCCGGCCAGCCGCCACTGGGCAAGGCTGCGTCCAGCGCGGCGTGCCCGGTGGGTTGCGGGCTGGCGGCGGGTGGCGCAGGCCGGCCCTTCCAGACCTGGCCGCCGTTGAACAGCGTATCCAGCGCAACGACGGCACCCATCAGCCTTGCCTCACCAGACCGCAGAACACCCCTTCGATGGCCAGATCCTGATCGGCCCGCACCACAATCGGCTGATACGCCGGGTTGCGCGGCAACAGGCGAACCTCATCGCCAATCCGCTCGAAGCGCTTGATGGTGACTTCACCGTCGAGTCGCGCCACCACGATCTGGCCGTTGAGCGCCTCGGGGTTGCGCCGCACGCCGACCAGATCGCCGTCGAGAATCCCGTCCTCGATCATCGAATCGCCCTGCACCCGCAGCATGTAGTCGGGCGTGCGGGAGAACAGCGCCGGGTCGAGCATCAGCCGATTGTGCAGGTCAGCATCGGCGCCGATGGGCGCACCGGCGGCCACCCGGCCGAGCACCGGGACTTCGAGCAGTTCGGGCCGCGCCGGTTGTCCGAGCAGGCGAATGCCCCGGGCCTGATGCGGATTGACCTCGATAAACCCGGCTTCGGTGAGCGCCAGCACATGCTTGCGCGCCACGCTGCGGGAGGCAAAACCAAAAGCCTCGCTGATTTCAGCGAGGCTTGGGGGCTGACCGTGTTCGGCGATACGTTCGCGGATAAAGGTCAGGATGGCGGTACGGCGGGGAGTCAGAGTCGTCATGGAGTACATTTGTACTCCTGTGGGATTTTCCTGACAAGCACCGCCAGTCAGCTCAAACCGCGCTCCGCCAGAAACCCCGCGATGTAGTCGATAAACGCCACAACCTTGGCCGTCGCCCGCCGATGGCTCGGGTACACCGCCAGAATGTGCGGGCCAAAACTGTCCGGATCGATGTCGTAATCCGCCATGACCCGCACCAGTCGCCCGGCGGCGATGTACGGCGCAGCGCTCCACAATGGCGTGTGCAGCAAGCCGCGCCCGGCCAGGGCGCTGGCCAGCAGCAAATCGTAATTGTCACTGCGCAACAGCGGCGCCGCCGGTTGCGCCAGGCTCAGGCGCTGGCCGTCGCGTTCGGCCCACCAGAATTCGCGGCTGAGCAACGGATGCCGATACAGCAGCCATTCATGCTGATCGAGGGTTTGCGGCGTCACCGGCAAGCCCTTGCGCGCCAGGTATTCGGGGCTGCCGCACAGCGCCAGGCGATTGCTGCCGACCACCCGGGCGATCAGCCCCGGCAAGTCGTCATGCCCCTCGCGCAACGCCAGGTCGTAGCCGCTTTCCAGCAGATTGACGAATTCGTCGCACAAATCCACTTGCAGGCTGATCTGCGGGTATTGCTGCAAAAAGCCGTCACACACCTGATCGAGAAACGCCCGGCCGTAAGCCAGCGGTGCGGTGATTTTCAGGCTGCCACGCAGACCGTGCTGCAACTGCTCGATTTCCTCGCTGGCCTCGTCCAGCCGTTGCAATACCTGGCGTGCGGTTTCCAGATAGAGACGACCGATTTCAGTCAGCAGGATCCGCCGCGTGCTGCGCTCGAACAGCCGCGCGCCGAGTTCGGATTCCAGGTGATTGACCGCCTTGGTCAGGGCCGACGGGGTCTTGCCCAGTTGCTCGGCAGCGCGGCTGAAACTGCCGAGCTGCGCGGTGACCACGAACATTTTCAGTGCACCCAGCTTGTCCATGCTTTTTCCATTCAGGCAAAAACGTTTTTCGTGAGGAAGGCGTTCTGTCGGGCGTTGGCAGCCACTAATCTGGCCATCAGACGCAATAACAAGGAAATGTTCAATGAAAAGATTCATCCCGCATTTCACAAAAAATCTGCTGATCGCCGCTGTGAGTTTTGCCTCGATGGAAGCCATGGCCGCCACCGATCTGGTGCTGCTCAATGGCAAGATTTTCACCGCCGACCGCGCTCAACCGAAGGTTCAGGCACTGGCCGTGGAGAACGGCAAGGTGCTGAAAGTCGGCACGGATGCGCAGATCAAGGCCTTGATCGAGCCCGGCACCCAGGTGATCGACCTGAAAGGCCAGGCGCTGATGCCCGGCCTGATCGACAGCCATTCCCACGCGATTTTCGGCGGACTGGAAATGGTCTCGGCCAACATGGAAGACGACGTGGTCGGTCTGGATGAACTGGAAAAACGCCTGCGCGGCTGGCGTGACGACGGCAAGGCCCGGCATGGCGATGTGTTGAGCGTGGCCGGCATGAGCTCGGCGTATTGGGCCAAGGCTGAGGCATTGGGCAAAATCTTCAATAACGGCGAATGGGCCGACGTGCCAGTGGTGTTCACCGGCAGCGATCACCACACCGCATGGGCCAACAACGTCATGCTCAAGCGTGCGGGCATCGACGCCGCGCTGCTGAAAAACCTGCCGGACGCAGAAAAAGACACCATCGGCAAACTGCCCAACGGTGAACCGAACGGCTTTGTGGTCGACGCCGGCTGGGATCGGGTCGCCTCGAAAATGCCGGTGCCGAGCCCCGCCGACATGCTCAAGGCCGCGCAATCGGCGGTGCGCTTCAACAACAGCCTCGGCATCACCGCGTGGATGGACCCCGCCGCCAACGCCGCGCCGGGCGAGCCGGTGTTCGCCCTCAAGCCCACCGAGAAAACCGTCGGCGTGCTGCCGGCCTATAAAGCCCTGTCGGACAGCGGCGGCATGACCGCCCACGTTGCCGCGCTGCTGGTGGCCAACCCGAAAAGCGTCCCGGCCGACCTCGACACCCTCGACAAAGTGCGCCGGCAGTTTCAGGGCATCCCCAACCTGACGCTGCCGGGGATCAAGATCTTCGCTGACGGCGTGATCGAATACCCGGCCCAGAGCGCGGCGATGATCGATCCCTACAGCAACTCGCACAAACAGGGCGAACTGCTGATCGATCCGCAGCACTTCGGCGAACTGGTCAGCGCCATCGACCAGCGCGGCTGGCTGGTGCACATCCACGCCATCGGCGACCGCGCGGTGCGCGAATCCCTGAACGGCATCGCCCAGGCGCGCAAGGACCGGCAGAGCGGCGTAACGCACTCGATCACGCACCTGCAAATGGTCAACCCGAAGGAGTTCGCCCGCTTCAAGCCGTTGAACGTGATTGCCTCGATGCAACTGCTGTGGGCCAGCGCCGACGACTACACCACCGACATGATCAAGCCTTACGTCAGCGCCCTCGCTTTCCGCTATCAATACCCGGCGCATTCGCTGCTCAAGCAAGGCGCGACGATTGCCGGCGCCAGCGACTGGCCGGTGTCCTCGCCGAACCCGTGGAACGCCATGGCCCAGGCCATCACCCGCACCGGGCCGCTGGGCGTGCTCAACGCCGACGAACGCCTGGACCGCGAAACCATGTTCTACGCCTACACCGCCAACGCCGCGCGAACCATCGGCCTGGAAAAGCAGATCGGCTCGCTGAGCCCCGGCAAACAGGCCGATTTCATCGTGCTCGATCGCGACGTGTTCAGCGTCGACGACAAGGCCCTGCATGACACTCAGGTCCTGCAAACCTGGTTCGCCGGCCGTCAGGTCTACGCCCCTACCCTCTAATAACAATCGCCGTACCCGCTGCCCGACCCCGCGCCCGTCGCCGGGGTCCGGCGCAGCCTTGCCCGCTTCCTGCCCATAACAACCACAACAACGGGACTTCACATGAAAGCCTTGCCCCTGCTCGCCCTCACTTCCTTGAGCCTGCTGCCCTTGAGCAGCCACGCAATCCCCCTGAACGATGATTTCGCGGTGCTGGTCGACCTGACCCTGGCCAGCGACTACCGCACCCGCGGCATCTCCCAGACCCAGAACGATCCGGCCGTACAGGCCGGTCTGACCCTGGCCCACAGCAACGGCTTGTATCTCGGCGCGTGGAGCTCGAACGTCGATTTCGGTGGCGACCTGAAAACCCGTCAGGAAGTCGATTACTACGCCGGCTGGCTGTGGCAGGCCACCGAGGCTGTGAGCCTGGATCTGGGCTACATCAAATACGCGTATCCCAAGGAGAGCCAGTTCAACCAGAGCGAGGTGTACTCGATTCTCAGCGCTTACGGCGTGAAACTCGCGGCCTATTACTCCAGTGATGCGTCGGGCATCGACAGCAAACAGAGTTCGCTCTATAGCTACATCGGCTATGAAACCGAATTGCCGTTGGATTCCGGGCTGAAGCTGCGCTACGGCAACATGGACTTCAAGGACCCGCATATGTTTTCGGCGTCCGGTCACAGCGAAGAGTCTTACCGGGAGTGGGAAGTCAAACTGACCCACAATCTGGCCGGCATGGTGCTGGGCCTGAGCTACATCGACACCGACCTCTCGCAGAGCCAGTGCCTGAGCAGTTGGGGCTTCAAGGACGTGTGCACGGCGACGGTTGTCGCCAGCGTCAGCAAATCCTTCTGACCTGCTGCAAATCTCCCGTGGGAGCCGGCCTGCTGGCGCCCACGTTTTTTTTGCACTTATCGTGATTTTGTTACCGGATGTTTACGGAATTTTTACCAATGCTCTTCTACAGTTACGCGCGTAACCGCATGGGTTTTCGACTGACGTAGAGGAAAGTATCGAAATGGCTTTGGGCAAAGGACTGCGTTTACCGTCCATCACTCCGACCCGCCTGGTGCTGCTGTTTTCGCTGGCACTGGTGGCGCTGTACAACCTGGCGACCTGGAAGGCGCTGGGAACGCTGATTACCTTGCAAGGCGCGCACAAACTGGCGTTCTTCGCGTCCTTCGGACTGTTTCTCTGGGCGGCGATCACGCTGCTGCTGACACTGATCTCGTTTCGCTGGACGCTGAAACCGGCGCTGACGCTGGTGGCCCTGCTCTCGGCCTGCGCGGCGTATTTCATGAACGAATACGGAATCACCATCGACACGGTGATGATCCAGAACGTGTTCGAAACCAACCCCGGGGAAGCCACCGCGCTGTTTAGCGGCAAACTGTTGGCTTACGTGCTGTTGCTCGGCGTGTTGCCGACCATGCTGATCTGGCGCTGGCCGGTGGTGTATCGGCCGTTCTTTCGGGGCTTGCTGAACAAGGTGCTAGTGATTGTGGCCTGCGTGCTGGTGATCGGCGCTTCGGTGGGCGCGTTCTATTCGACCTACGCGCCGATCTTTCGCGAGGAAGACAAACTCACCCACTTCATCAACCCGACCAACTACATCTACGCGATCAGCAAATACACCAAGCAACGGCTGGGGATCAAAAAGCATTTTGTGGTGCAGGCCATCGGCGAAGACGCGGTGATGAGCGCCAAGGCGGCCTCCCGCGAGAAGAAATCGCTGATGGTGTTCGTGGTCGGCGAAACCGCCCGGGCCGACCATTTCTCGCTCAACGGCTATGAGCGCGAGACCAATCCCGAGCTGAGCAAACTCGACATCCTCAATTTCACCAACGTGCATTCCTGCGGCACCTCGACAGCGGTGTCGGTGCCGTGCATGTTCTCGATGTTCCCGCGCGAGGATTACAGCGACAAGAAAGGCAAAACCTACGAAGGCCTGCTGGACATCCTGCAACGGGCCGGTGTGCAGGTGCTGTGGCTGGACAACAACAGCGACTGCAAGGGCACCTGCCTGCGGGTGCCGAACCGCGACATCGCGAAGAACCAGCCGGGGCCGTTCTGCGACGGCAACAACTGCCTCGACGAGGCGCTGCTGGCCGACCTGCAAGGCTACATCGACAGCCTCAAGGGCAACGCGATCATCGTCCTGCACGCCGACGGCAGCCACGGCCCGGAATACTACGAGCGCTATCCGAAGGACATGGAGCGTTTCAAACCGATCTGCCACACCAACCAGCTGGGCAGTTGCAGCCGTGACGAACTGGTCAACGTCTACGACAACACGATCCTCTACACCGACCATTTCCTGGCCAAGGTAATCGAGCTGCTCAAACGCAATCAGGACCACCTCGATACATCGATGCTGTACGTGTCCGACCATGGCGAATCACTGGGCGAGAACGGCCTCTACCTGCACGCCGCGCCCTATGCGCTGGCGCCGGAAGCCCAGACCCATGTGCCGATGGTGATGTGGTTCGGCAACAACACCCTGGCGCAACTGGGCATCGACCGAGCCTGCCTGCAAGGCAAAAGCAGCCAGCCGGATCTGAGCCACGACAACCTGTTCCATTCGGTGCTCGGGTTGTTCGAAGTCAGGACGTCGCTGTATCAGCCGGGGCTGGATATTTTCCATGGCTGCCGGCCGGCGATGACGGCGGGACAGTGATCCCCTCCAGCTGCGCCAGATAGGCCCACGGGTAAATCCCGCGCTGATGGCCATCGCTGAACACCAGTTGCAGGCCGTAGCCCTGAGCGTTCAATTCGATGACCCGCACACGCGGGTCAACCATGGGCGGCGAGCCCCGCAGGCGAAATGCCCGGCATTGCGAGCACGGGCACTGGCGGCGCAGTTCGGCATGGTCGAGCAACTGCTCGCGGCCATCCGGCCAGCTCAGCCGTAACCGGTGTTCACTTTGGGAATTGCCGACCGACAGCGGATTCATTGCAGCTGACTCAAGGCAATCCGCACGGCTTTGCGCACTTCCGGGTCGCCGTCGTCCTGCGCGGCCTGCAACGCCGCCACCGCCCCACGATCGTTCAATTCGCCGAGGGCCAGCGCGGCTTCCTTGCGCAGGTTACTGATGCGATGACCGAGGGTGTCGATCAGGGCGTCGAGGGCAGCGACGTACTTGAGGCGCCCGAGGCTGCGGGTGGCGCGCAGGCGCACCTGCCAGTAGTCGTCGGCCAAGGCTTCGATCAGCGCCGGCCCGGCGTCGGTGTGGCCGACCTTGCCGAGGGTGGTCGCGGCTTCTTCGCGCACTTGCCAGGCCTGGTCCTGCAAGGCCTGACGCAATGCGGGCAGTACTTCGGCGTCACTTGCCAGACCCAGGGCGCCGGTGGCGGCGCGGCGCACTTCGGTGTCCGGGTCATCACTCGCCAGGCGGGCCAGGGCTGGCAACGCGTCGAGTTGCTTGAGCCAGCCGAGCACGCCGACGGCTTCGCGCCGCACGCTGGCGTCGGCATCGTTCAGCGCCTGAATCGCGGCCGGTGCAGCGCCGGGGAAACGCAACTCGCGCAAGGCCCGGAACGCGGCAATCCGCACGCCGGTTTCGGCATGGGCGGTCCACGGCAGAATCACCCTGCCCGCCGCTTCGGTCTTGAGCAGGCTCAGGCTCTGCGCCGCAGCGGCTTGCACCGCTGGCGACGGATCCGTCAGCGCCTGGCACAGCGCTTCAACCACCGGCTCGTCTTCCCAGGCCTCCAGCAAACGCGCCGCTTCGGCACGCACTTCTTCGGCCGGGTCTTCGGCCAGGCGCTCGACCAGCCAGAGCAGACCGTCCGGCTCTTCGAGGTCGGCCAGATCGATCAGGGCAATCCGCCGTACACCGGCGTCATCAGCGGTCAGGCGTGGTTGCAGGGCGAGAATGTCGTCGTTATCGGTCACAGCAAAAAATGAAGTCACAGGGCAAATCTCGGCAAGGCGTTTTCGGGAGGCAGGCCGAGCGGGTTGAGGCGCGGCAGCGGTCGGTCGTTGTCGTGGCGCAGCAGGTCGAGGCAGTGGCGCTTGAGGCGCGAGAATTCGTGGCTGGTCACCAGTTCGGTGGTGCGTGGCCGGGGGAAATCCAGACGCAGGTCTTCGATGATTCGCCCCGGCCGTGCGCTCATCACCAGCAAGCGATCAGCGAGGAACAGCGCTTCGTCGATGTCATGGGTGACGAACACCACGGTGGTGCGAATCCGCGTCCAGATGTCCAGCAGCAGTTCCTGCATGTTCAGGCGGGTCAGCGCGTCCAGTGCGCCGAAGGGCTCGTCCATCAGCAACAGCCGGGGGCGATTGACCAGTACCCGGGCGATCTCCACCCGTTGCTGCATGCCGCCGGACAGTTGATCGGGCCAGCGTTCGGCGAAGCCTTCGAGGCCGACCAGTTCGAGGATTTCATCGGCGGCGCGATGGCGCTCGGCCTTGCCGATGCCGCGCATTTTCAGGCCGAACGCGACGTTGTCGCGCACCGTGCGCCACGGGAACAAGGTGTGATGCTGAAACACCATGCCGCGCTGCGGTGACGGGCCGGACACTTCGGCGCCATCGACTTTCAACTGTCCGCCATGGGGTTGCAGATGCCCGGCCAGCGCACCGAGCAAGGTCGATTTGCCGCAACCGGACGGGCCGAGAATGCACACGAACTGGCCGGGTTCGATCTGGCAATCCAGCCCCTGCACCGCTTCAAAGGCTTGCCGGCCTTCGCCAAGGACGATGGATAGCTGACGGATGTCGATCCGCCCTTCCGGGGTTTGCATCACGCTCATCAGGCTTTTCCTCGTGGTCGATGCCAGGGCGTGAACAGCCCGCCCAAGCGTTTGATCAGCAGGCTGCTGCCCATGCCCAACACGCCGATCAGCAACATGCCGACCACGATGTCGGCGTAGTTCTGGATGGTGTAGGACTCCCAGGTGTAGTAACCGATGCCGAACTGGCCGGAGATCATTTCGGCGGTCACCAGACAGAACCACGACGTGCCCATGCCGATCGCGAGGCCGGTGATGATGCTCGGCGCGGCGCCTGGCAGGATCACTTCCAGCAGAATCGCCCGACGCCCGGCCCCGAGGCTTTTGGCCGAGGCGATCAGACGCGGGTCGACGCCTTCGACGCCGTGCACGGTGTTGAGCAGGATCGGGAACAGCGCGCCGGTGAAGGTGATGAAGACCATCGACAGTTCGGAGGATGGGAACATCAGGATGGCCAGTGGAATCCAGGCGACGGCGGGGATTGGGCGCAGCACTTCCAGCGGTGGCAGCAGCAGGTCTTCGGCCCACTTTGAACGGCCGATGGCCAGGCCCAGGGCGATGCCGATCACCAGTGCGGCGAGGTAGCCGGCGAAGACCCGTCCGAGGCTGGCGGTCAGGTGCTGGATGAGTTTGCCGGAGTCGCCGAGGCCGAGTGCGGCTTCGATTACGGCCAGCGGGGTTGGCACGTTGGCGAAGGTGACGAGGCCGAGGTTCCAGTGGTGGCTGGCGGCGAGTTGCCAGAAGAGCAGGCAGAACGCTATGGAGGTTGCTCTGGTGGTCCAGCGGGCTTTCGGGATTTTCATGGATCGGAATTCCGTGTGATGACTGAGATCGAACCCCCTCACCCCAGCCCTCCCGAAACGTCGGACCGCCCCCAAGGGGGCGAGGGGGAAAGGGGGCAGATCTTCAAGCCTTTCAAAACCTGTACCCGACTCGAGAACGAGCAGATGTTCATGATTTTCAAACCTGAGTTCGGCTCGATATCTCAGGTCGGCGTAACTCTTCAGAACAACACCGTCAGTCCCCTCTCCCTCCGGGAGAGGGTTAGGGTGAGGGGGAGCTTTTGATCTGCTGTTAACGTGCAGCCACGGCCTGGGTCGTGGCATCGGTGAAGTCAAACACCTTCCCGCCCTGCGCCGAAGCAAATTGCTGCGCCTGCCCCTTGAGCAAAAACGCGCTGAGGCGACCCTTCGCATCACTGGCAAACCACGCCTGCTCCGCCAGCAACTTGATCCCGCTGTCACTGGCCTGGGCATACACCGCCCGGATGTTCTTGCCTTCCGACTTCAGGCCGGCCAGTGCGGTAAACGCCTCTTCAGCCGAGGCATACCGCCGTACCTTGTCCTCCCCCCGCACCCAGATTTCCGCAACATGACTGAAATCCGAAATTGCTTTCCCGGTCGCCGCATCGACCGACTTCAACGGCGTCTGCGCGTAGTTGGCCAGTTGCGCCGTGTAATCCAGATTCGAAGCCTTGAACGCCGCACGAATGTACTGATCGTCGATAAAGGTATTCAGATCGAGCCCGCGATCGGCCTTCTTCAGCAGCTTCAACGTGTCAATCGCGGTGCCCACAGCCTGGCGATATTCCGGTTTCCAGCTCAGGTCACGGGTCTGCACGCCCAGCGGACCGTGGAACAGATAGTTGACCTCAGCATCGACGCCAGTGACCTTGGCGATCAGTTCGCTGTATTTCTCCGGTTCGGCGGCCAGCAGTTGATTGGCCTCGATGCTCGCACGCAGGTAGGCGACGACGATTTCCGGGTACTTTTTCGCGTAGGCCTGATCGACCAGCGCACCGTGGAAGGTCGGCGCATTGGCCTGGGCGCCGTCGTAGATCTTGCGGGCGAAGCCACGGCTCGGGAACAGTTCGGCGAACGGCACGAAGTCGGCGTGGGCGTCGATCTTGCCGGCCTGCAACGCGGAGCCCGCAACCTCTGGCGGCTGGGCAATGATGTTCACGTCCTTGAGCGGATCCCAGCCCTGCTCCGCCACGGCGCGCAGCAACATGCCGTGGGCGGTGGAGGCGAACGGCACGGAAATGGTCTTGCCCTTGAGCTCACTCAGCGACTGCACGCCGGACGCGCTCGGCACCACGATGCCGTTGCCGCTGCCCTTGATGCTGCCCGACAACACGCTGATGAACAGGCTGTGTTTGCCGGCGGTTTCAAACGCCACGCCGTTGAACGCACCGGGGAAATCGGCCATGGCGCCGAAGTCGAGTTTGCCGGCGACCATCTCATTGGTCAGCGGTGCGCCGCTGGTGAAGTTCTTCCACTGCACGTCGTACTTGGCGTCTTTGTAGGCGCCGTCGTGAGGCAGGTATTTGTCGAGCAGGCCCAGCTCGCGAATCAACAAACCGCCGGCGGCGCAGTTGATGGTGGTGTCCTGGGTGCCGATGGCAATGCGGATGGTTTCGGCCGAGGCCGACAGGGTGAACGAAGCCAGTACCAGACCGGCGATTGCTGCACGCAACATGGTTGAATCCCCTCGAATCATTTATAGGATGTTCGTCTCCGCCGCGATCAGGGCGCGGTGGGAAACGAGGGGTGTGTTGAATCAGGCGTCCGGTGTTGCCGGATAGCGTTTTAGCGAAGCAGATACGGGATTTCGACTTTCACCGCACCGGTCGGGCAGTCCTTTTCGCACGGCATGCAGTACCAGCATTCATCGAAGGCCATGTAGGCCTTTTGCGTGGCCGGGTTGATCGCCAGCAGGTCCATCGGGCAGACGTCGACGCACACGGTGCAGCCCTTTTCGGCGATGCATTTGTCCTCGTCCACGGTGACGGGGGCGTTGGAGCGGAAGAAGATTTCCTGGGCTTGATAGGCCATGGTTCGGACTCTCTCTAATGGTGCATCAAGCGGCGAAAGCGCCGACCCGAAGGCGATCGTAAGCCTGCATTTCCTCGGCGTCGAGCGGGATGATGTAAGGCTCGACGGCTTTCTTGAAACTGGTCATGCGCCCGTCCTCGCCCTTTTTCAGGTGGCAGTGGCAGAACCATTCGCGGTCGTCCCGTTGCGGGTGATCGACGCGGTAGTGGTACAGGCCCCAGCGGCTTTCGGCGCGGAACAGCGAAGCGCGGGCGGCCATTTCGGCGCAGTCGCGAATCACGCTCGTTTCCATGGCGCGCATCAGTTCGTGGGCGTTGTTGGCCTTCATCTCGTCGAGATCGCGTTCGATGTCGCTGAAGCGTTGCAGGCCGATTTCCATCTTCTTGGTCACTTTCGGCGGTTGCAGGTAGTCGTTGACGAAGCGCCGCAGCTTGTACTCGACCTGCGCCGGCGGCAGACCATGCTCGCGATCCAGCGGTGCGTAGACCCGGGCCTTTTCCTTTTCGATCTGCTCGGCATCCAGCACGGAGAACTCGCGCCCGGCGACAAACTCCGCCGCGTTGTTGCCCGCGAACCAGCCATAGGTGAACGCACCCAGCATGTAGTTGTGCGGCACGGCGGCCATGTCACCGGCCGAGTACAAACCTTTCACCGACGTTTCGGCCCGCTCGTTGACCCACACGCCGGACGCCGAGTGGCCGCTGCAAAAACCGATTTCCGAGATGTGCATCTCGACCATCTGCGTGCGGTAGTCGGTGCCGCGATTGGCGTGGAACTGGCCGCGGCTTGGACGTTCGTTGCTGTGGAGGATTTCCTCGATGTTCTGAATGGTTTCCTCGGCCAGG
This sequence comes from Pseudomonas sp. 9.2(2024), assembly GCF_039695385.1. Taxonomy (NCBI): domain Bacteria; kingdom Pseudomonadati; phylum Pseudomonadota; class Gammaproteobacteria; order Pseudomonadales; family Pseudomonadaceae; genus Pseudomonas; species Pseudomonas sp. 9.2(2024). The sequence goes on from NZ_CP155585.1 coordinate 3,707,693, forward strand.
TGATCGAGCTTGAGGAACACCGGGCCGTTGCCGCTTTCCAGTTCCTGGTGGAACTCCCACATCATCTGCCCGCTCCAGTAGTCGCACTCGATGAAGCGTTCGCCCTTGTTGTTGGCGGTGTAGCCACCGAGCGGGCCGGTGACGTAGGCGCAGGCCGGGCCGTTGTAATCCTTGATCAACGGGTTGATCTGGAAGCACTCGAGGTTCGCCAGTTCAGCCCCGGCGTGATACGCCATGGCGTAACCGTCGCCGGCATTGGTCGGGTTTTCGTAAGTGCCCATCAGGTAACCCGAGGACGGCAGACCGAGGCGCCCGGCAGCGCCGCAAGCAAGAATCACAGCCTTGGCCTTGATCACATGGAAGTCGGCGGTGCGGCAGTCAAACCCCATCACACCGTTGACGGCGCCCTCCTCGTCGGTCAGCAAACGGGTGCAGACCAGTCGATTGGTGATGCTCACCCGCGCCCGCTTCAACTGGCGATACAGGACTTTCTTGATGTCGTGCCCTTCGGGCATCGGCAGCACGTAGGCGCCCATGTGGTGGACTTTCTTCACCGCGTAATCGCCGGTCTCGTCCTTCTCGAACTTCACGCCCCAGCGGTCGAGCTGCTCGATGGTTTCAAAGCTGTGGGTGGCGTAGGCATACACCGCCGCCTGATTGACGATGCCGTCGTTGGCGATGGTGATTTCCTTGGTGTACTGCTCGGGCGTCGAATGGCCGGGGATGATCGCGTTGTTCAGGCCGTCCATGCCCATGCTGATCGCGCCGCTGCGCTTGACGTTGGCCTTGTCGACCAGCAGCACGCGCAGTTCCTTGTTCTTTTCCTTGGCCTTGATCGCGGCCATCGGGCCGGCAGTGCCGCCGCCGATCACGACGATGTCGTATTCCTGTTCGAGAGTATTGCGGGTCATGTTCAGGCCCCTTTTTGCCGGTCGATCCGCAGGCGGTACTGGAACGCATCGCCACGGTAGTAAAGGTGTTCGAAGTCCAGCGGCCGGCCGTTGGCGTCATGGGTCAGCCGTTCGATGCGCATGATCGGCGAGCCGGCCTCGACGTTCAGCGCCTGGGTCAGGTCGCTGTCGGCCAGCACCGCGTCGATGGCCAGATCGGCGTGGCCGAGGGCGATGCCGCAGTCGTTTTCGAGGATCAGGAAGATGTCGCGGGTGACCAGATCGGCCTTCTCCAGCCGCTCGCCGACGGCTTTGGGCAGGTAGGTGATTTCCAGCGAAATCGGCTCGCGGTTGATCAGGCGTACGCGTTTGATCTGGGCGACGATTTCGCCTTCGGCGACCTGCAAACGCTCGGCGACCAGTTTGTCGGCGGCGATGAATTTGAAGCTGCGCAGGCGGTTGATCACCTCGTAGCCACGGCCGGTCATGGATTCGGCGAGGCCTTGCAGGGTGCTGACGTTTTGAAAGGTCTTGGGTTTGGCAACGAAGGTGCCTTTGCCGTGGATCTTGAAGATCAGCCCTTCTTTCTGCAGATCGCCCAGGGCCTGGCGCACGGTGATGCGGCTGACCTTGAACAGCGTGCCAAGCTCGCTTTCGGACGGCATCTGGCTGTCTTGCGGGTATTCGCCGTCGAGAATCCGGGCGCGCAGCACGTCGCGCAGTTGGGTGTGCAGCGGGACACTGCCAAGAGAGAGAACGTTATCGGTCATCACGGGATCACTTGTTATAACGAGTTATGACATGATCTTGGAGACGTTATGACAAGCTTGAGAAATATTGTTTGGGCATAACCTTAGACGCGCCTTCAGTGGCGCTTGAGAATCTGATCCATGACCCAATCGGTCTTGAGGGCTTCGGCGGCGACTGCGGGGTGCTGCGACTCACCGCGAATCTGCGCATTCATGCCCAGTACGTGGTGCCACTGGATGTGTTCGTGGTGAGGGATTTCCAGGCTGATGTGTTCATCGGCGTGCAGCTCGACCGGATGCTCGTCGAACACCGAAAACCCGATCCGCCCTTGGCTGCCGATGATCTCGACCCGATCCTCGCGCCGGTCCGCAACAAAGCTCCAGCAGCCCATGCCCAACGCACCCGAGGCGAATCGCCAACTGGCGCTGACCGCATCTTCCGCCGCATAAAGCCCGGCCTGACGTGCGGTGAAGCCGGCGACCTCAACGATGTCGCCGAGCAGGTACTGGAACAGGTCAAAACCGTGGCTGGCCAGATCCGCGAAGTACCCGCCACCGGCCACCGCCGGATCGGTGCGCCAGTTTGCGCTACCGTCCAGATCCTTGGGCGATGGCGCCTTGGTCAGCGTCCAGCTCAGATGCCGCACCTCGCCGATGCGCCCCTGCTCCAGCCATTGCCGAACCTGCTGGAAACGCGGCAGTGAACGACGGTAATAGGAAACGAACAGGTGCAGGCCGGCATCGGCAAACACCTGCTGCATCTCGCGGCTTTGCCCGGCGTTGAGGGCCATGGGTTTTTCCACGCAGCAATGCTTGCCGGCGGCGGCGACTTTCAGGCTGTAGGCGTGGTGGCTGTCGGGTGGCGTGGCGATGTACACCGCGTCCACCTCGGGGTCGTTGATCAAGGCATCGACGTCGGTGTAAGTCCGATCGATGCCGTGGCGCGCGGCGTAATCGGTCACGGCTTCGAGGCGGCGCCCCATCACTGCGACCAACGCCGAACCGGGCGCCTTGTAGAAGGCCGGTCCGCTCTTGCGTTCAGCGACGCTGCCGCAACCGATCATGCCCCAACGCACCACGTTCATTCTTGTGCCTCAGCCGATGCGCAGTGCGCGCAGATCGAGGTGGCCGTTTTGCAGCGGCGGGCACCAGTAGTAGCCGCCGGTAATCGGCCGGCTGATGCGGTACAGACCGTCGGTGATGCCGTCTTCCAGACCGCTCATGCGGCGCAGTTGTGCTTCGAAGGCATCGAGGGAGAAGCCGAACGCCAGGAACATCAGGCCGGCGCGGTCACCTTCGATCCACGGCATCGAACGACGCACTACGAAGGCTTCCGGGGCAAAGCTTTCCTGGGCGGTGCGCTTGACGTGGGCGGACACCGGGGCGTCGTCGATCTCTTCGTTGTCGCTCAGGCGACGGCCCATGATGTTGTCCTTGTCCTCGGCGGACAGCGCATGGAAACCCTTGAGGTCGTGCTGCCATTGCTGGATCGCGGCAAAGCTGCCACCGACCAGACCCTCGGCGCCTTCACTTTGCAGTGCGGCGGCGATGGCGGCTTCGTCATGCGGGTTTTCGGTGCCGTCTTCATAACCGGTGAGGTCATGACCGTCCTTGTGGCGGAAGGCTTCCTGCATCTGCACCAGACGCAGCGCCGGGGCCAGTGCGGCCTCAAGTGCGGTGCTGCGATTGAGCAGATCGCCACGGTCGACACCGTGCAGCCAGACCCACAGGGCGTGCTGGGTCGACGGGTTTTCCACGCCAACGCCGGTCAGCGCCGGGAAGCTGCGCAGGCCGGCGATGTTCACATTCAGGGCCTTGGCCAGGGATTCACCGAAACCGACCACCGCCGACTTGCCGTCCACCAGGTTCAGCAGGTTGTCGATCGCCTGCGGCAGCGCTTCAACCGACTCGAGGGCGAAAAACAGATGACGTGCTTGCGGCGGAACTGGGGTGGCGAGAATGCCCGGCTGGTAGTAACTCATGTCGACTCCTTGGAAAGAGCGCGGAGTTTAACTGTAGCCGGAGGATTTGTGTGGAGTTGAATGGCCTCAAAAGCGCCCCCTCACCCTAGCCCTCTCCCGGAGGGAGAGGGAACTGATTGGGGAAAATTGAGGAGGTACGCCGACCTGAACGAACGATGGTGAATCCATAATCGACACAAATCGTTCAGGTCGATGTATCACGCCAGACACCTCGGTCGGCTCCCTCTCCCTCGGGGAGAGGGCTGGGGTGAGGGGTATCGGTCTCAAGTCAAATCACAGAACTTTCCATGCGCCACGCACTCGGACTCTTCCCCGTCCAGCGCTTGAACGCCCGGCGAAAACTGCGCACGTCGCTGTAGCCGACTTCCTCGGTAATCCGCTCAATCGGCATCTCAGGATTGGCCAGCAAACTCATGGTTCGCGCCTGGCGCACTTGCTCCAGCAACGCCTCGAACGTCAACGAATGTTCAGTCAGCCGCCGACGCAAAGTACGACTGCTCATGTTCAAGTCACCAGCAATCTTTTCAATGTGACTGCCCCGGCTCAGATCCCGCGCAATCGCCCGCTCCACCGCCTGGATCAGATCAAGCTTCTGATGAACCTGCGCCGCCTCCAGTTCCAGCAACTTGACCGCCTGACGCAGCGCCAGCGAATGGTGGTTGGGCAGGTTCACATCCAGCCATTGCACGTCGATCAGCATGCGGTTGTGCAGGCACCCGAAGCGCACCTCCGGCCCCAGCAGCCGCCGGTACTCATCCAGGTAATCCGGCGCGGCGTGCATGAACTCCACGGCAATCGGCTTGAACGTCTCGCCCACCAGCGCCCGCCCATAGACCAGCAGGCTGGCGAAAAACTCTTCCACCGCAAACACCTGCACCTCGGCAAACGGCAACCGGCATTCAACGTCGACGTACACCTGATCGCCCACCACATCGACGCTGGAAACCACGATCCCACCGGAGGTGTGCTGATGCCGGACCCCGATTTCGAACGCATCGCGCAAGGTCTTGCACAGCGACAGCACGTGCCCCAGCAGCCCCAGCGTACCGAGCACATTCTGCGCACCGACCCACAGGCCCAGCCCCTGATTGGGCAACGCTTTAAGCGCACGCTGGATCATGGCCACGGCCTGGCGATAGGAAATCCTCTGCGCCGGATCCTGCAAATCCTCGAAATCAAAACCCAGGCCACGGCACAGACTCTGCGGCTCGATGCCCTTGTTGGCGGCGACTTCGGCCAGGGTTTGCAGGAGAAATGGCGACACCAGCGCCAGTTCGAAGGTCGGGTCTTGGACTTTTACGTTCATGGAGGCTGACATTCCGGATCACGCTGAATTGTTATTTTTGTAACCGGTTATGTCGAAGGAAGTTAGCACAGGGTTGGCGGGCTGTCCGCAGAAGTCCCCTTACGTGTCCGCCAATACCCTGCCCTGTCGTGCGCCAAGGGCTTATTTCTATAGTGGCCGGGCGTCCTGCGTGCCGGCGTTGCGCCCAAACACAATAATAATGAGGACGGACATGACCCCGAACCGCGCGACATTCCCTGTGCGACTGGCGCTGAGCCTGCTCGGCTGCGCCGCGACCCTGCCAGCACTGGCCACCGAAGCCGGCGTCGACAACATCGGCCCCGGCACCGACGGCTTTTTCATGCTGCCGTTGGAAGTCGACAGCCTTCCGGAGAACATGGTCGCCTTCAACCTCTACTACAACCACTACAAGTCACGAAAGCTCAACATCAGTTCGCTCGGCGGCAAGGTGCCGAATGTCGAGATCGAATCCACCGCCGTCATCCCGCGTCTCGATTACCTGAGCCCGGTGCGGATTTTAGGCGGACGTCTGGCCGGTTACATCGCCCAGCCGTGGCTCAAACAGGAAGTCTCGGTGTTCGGCCTGAGCGACACCCGCGAAGGCATGGGCGATACCACCATCGCACCGATCATCCTGTGGGACATGGGCAAGGACCTGACCCTCGGCGCCGCCGTGGAAATCACCGTGCCCACCGGCGAATACAGCGTGGATCGGCTGGCCAACACCAGCAACAATTTCTACACCTACAAACCGCTGTTCTCCTTCACCTGGTTGCCGACCGAGCGCACCGAGGTGTCGATGAAGACCACCTACAGCTTTAACGAGAAGAACAAGGACACCGACTACAAGTCCGGGCAGATCTTCCACTTCGATTACTCGGCCAGCTACAAGATCACCGACGACCTGATGCTCGGTATCAACGGTTACTACCTCAAGCAGACCACCGACGACAAACAGTTCGGCCACACCGTGCAATTCGCCGGCGAAGACGTGAACGACGGCGTACGCGGCAAGGTCTTCGCCATCGGCCCGGCGCTGCACTTCACCTTCCTCAAGTACGCCAGCGCCGAGATCCGCTGGGCCAAGGAATTCGACGTGGAGAACCGGCCAGAGGGGGAAATGTTGTGGGCGAAGGTGAGCATTCCGTATGCGTTCTGAGTGCATTTTGTAGGAAGGCGCGCACGGATTTGTAGGCTGGAAACCTGAAAAACAGAGGGGAGGAATAGGCCTACAGCGGCGGTCGAGATTGCCGGACAACGATGGGAAACGTCCGGCAGATTTGAAAGGGGGACTTGCAGATACTGGGTCCCGCTACCTCATGGTTCCTTAAGGGCTCATGGGGTGCATCGTCTGCCAGTGACGACAATGGGCCATTCCCCCTTAAACTGCCGAGATTGATCACGGAGATCACTATGAGCTTATTACTTTCCCCGTATTACTCTGACTTCGAATCCGAAGAAGAGGCAGAGAGCTACGATCGCTGGTTTCGTGCAGAGATACAGGATGCACTGGATGATCCAAGTCCTGGCATTCCCCATGATGAAGTTATGGCAATGCTCGACCAGATGCTGGAAGAGATACGCAGGAAGCGCCTCGCTGCAGCTTGAATGGAGCAGCAAGTCCTCGCGTCAACTGGCTGACATCTTCAAATACATCGAGCAACACAATACCAACGCTTCAATTTCGCTAAGAAACAAGGTGGGTGCAGCAGCACAGCGACTTTCATCAATACCTTATGGTTTCCGACCTGGCCGAGTGCCTGGCACTCGCGAAATGGTGATTCATCCGAACTATCTGCTGGTCTATCGAGTGAATGGACACATCAAAATACTGAGGGTGCTTCACGCCCGTCAAAAATACCCCTCAACTTCAGCAACATAAAAAAAGGGCGGCCAAACGGCCGCCCGAAGCGTACTGCACGAGAGTCCTTTACAACGTCAGCTGTCCCCGCTCCTCTTCGGTCAGCTGCTGTTTCGCCTGTTCATCCAGCGCTCCGGCGCCCAGCACCTGCACCGGGCTGTTGGGGTTGTAGCCCGGTGTCGGGGCGCGGCTGGCGCCGTCGCGGGTCGGGGCCAGTTGTTCGTTGCCGAAGCTCAGTACCTGCACGGTGAACACCGAAGCCTGGTTCTGGCGCGACGCGGCTTGCTGCTGACGGGCGACGTCTTCCGCCGCCTGGGTTGCCGACGACGCGGCGGAACTGGCCGAGGTGATCGCCCCGGTGTTGACCGCCGAGACCACCGGCACGCCGGTCGCCTTGCCCTGCACCGAGATGTTGGCGGCGTTGACCACCGTCAGCGCGGCGATGTTGACGTTGCCCGACACGCGAATCCCCGCCTCGCCCGCATCGATGGTGCCCAGCGGCGCGATCAGGTCGATGTCCCCCGGTGCCACCTCGGCAATCGGGTTGAGCGTGGCGATACCGGCACCGGTGCTTGGCACCGATGGCGACAGGGTCACGTTGCCCCAGGTGTCGTACACGCGTTTGGGCGGGGTGTAGACCACGGTGGTTTTCGAACCGCGACCGGCGTTGATGTCGCCCTCGGCTGACCAGCCAAGGATCGAGCCGCCGAACGTGGTCATGATCCGGCTCTGTCCCAGCAGAATGCTGCCCTGGGAATAGAGCTGAATGTTGCCCGAGCCCTGGGTGATGATGCCCGCCGTGGATGGCGGCGCCGCGCCCTCGATGCCGAACACCTGACCACCGCCCGGGGTGAGCATCTGGATGTCACCACCGAACAGCGTCTTGACCCCTGCGCCGCCGTACATCGTGATATCGCCGTCATAGCGGATCGGATTGCCGGCCACATCGACGGTCGGGAACAGTGAAGCAATGGCGTTGCGACCACGCAGATAACTGCCTTTGCGCGGGCCGTCGACATCGTTGTATTCCAGGCCACCAGCACGCAGCTCGGCGAAATACACCTGACGGGCGAAGATCGCCTGCTCGGTACTCGGCAGTGCAGCGAAGAAGGCTTGCGCCTGTTCGGCGTTGCCGCTGAAGCCATAGCCAAGGGTCAGCCAGCTCTGCAGTTCATCGAGGTAAGTCTTGACCACTTTGCCCGGTTGCCCGTTGAGGGAAACGCTCGGGTCGGCAAGGTTCTGCGGGTTCAGGTAACGGGCGATGAACCGCGAATAGTCCGCCCCCTGTGCGCCCGTACCGGCCTGCATCACCAGGCTGGCGCCGGGGCGGTTGTCCCCCGCCAGAATCGGTCCGATGCTGGTAATGCTGGCACGGTCCTCCATCAGGATGTTGCGCCCTGCCTTGATGTCCAGCACACCCGGGCCGGCGATGTCGAAGCTGCTGTAGAGGATGTCGCGCCCTGCCGAGACCCGGGAAATATCCCGTGAATTGTTGTGCACGAACAGATTGCCGGTCGAGGCGACACCCTCTGTATTCGGTAACCCCATCTCGCCGTTGGGCGCCGTGGTCGGTTGCCCGAGAAAGGTACCGGAAGCCACGACGTCGCGCCCTGCCAGCATCCAGACAGGGCTGGCCGCCTCGTACCAGGTACGTTTGGAGAGGCTGAACGTCAGTGTTTCACCACTGCGCACCCCCACCAGATCACCGGTCAAAGCATAGAACCGTGCGGGCGCCTGCACCTCACTCAAACCCGAGTAACTGTTGGCACCGAAAGCAAACAGCGGATATCGCAAGTTTTTATCGGGTGAAACCCCATCACTGCCACGGTTGGTCATGATCGGCGTTTTCGATGTGTTGTTACCGTAGCCATTGAAGGCCGGCGTGAATGGCGTAGCGATGGCCGACGGACTGGCGCCTGACTGGTTGATTGCGTAGCCACCGGCATAGATCGAATCCTGCGCCAGGAGCTCCAGTTGCCCTGCCTTCGAGGGCGCCAGCAACAAGGAGTACGCTGTGGCCGGCAAAAATCCGCTGCCTTGCATGTAGGTCGCCGACGGCCCGGCATAAATCGAGCCCTGGGCCGCCACCGCACGCAGGATCGACGGATATACGAAGCGCCCATCGGTGGGAGATGTGTTTCGCCCGATCATGGGCCCCTGCCCGTCAACCTCGCCCAGCTGTGTACTTGGCGTCAGGTTGCCTCCAGCCGAAAACAGATCGATAGCCGTGTGATCGGTCCATAGCGAGAAACCACTCAATCCGCCCCCGTCATGCACAACACCGTCAGCGGTGGTGAACGGCGTCGAGTTCTGCAACCGAACCCGGCCCGGGTCCGCCGCGCCACCCAGCACCAGGTCGCCGCGGGTATTGAGGCTCATGCCCGAGTCGCCAGGGATCAAGACCAGGCCGCCGGAGGCACTGCCAGCGGTGGATGTGAACGGGTCAAACGGTCGGACTTCGCGTGGGTCCTGCACATAGGAGGCTGCGCCGTACTGCAGATTGATTCCACCCAGCGCCCCGCCAGTCAGTCGGGCCGCGCCGCGCAGGTTGATCAGAGCGCCTTGCAGGTCGTGTCGGGGGACTCCCACGCCACTGTTGCCGGCCCGGGCCTGCAACGACGGATTGAGCGAACCGCCGATGCGGATGTCCATGTCACCGCCACCGGTCAATTGCAGCCGTCCATCGTCGCCGACGCGCCCGGTACTCCCGACCGCCACGATCAAGCCTTGGCCACGGGGGTAAAGATTGGTGTTGGAGTTTTCGTCCAACGCCTTGACCATGCCCCCATCGGCACCTGCGCGCAGGCTGATGTTGCCGCCACCCAACGTGCCGAAACCGGTGAAGCCAACCAGGAACGGCCCGGTATCCACGCCTTGATCCGGCAACGGCTGAGTCGCATAACTGCCGAAGTTGATCCACCACGCCGTCGGCACATCGCTGTTGCCGGTCCCCTGACGCCAGAGCCAGTTGCCCACCGCCACACTGGGCACTTGCTCAGGTGTTTCCAGGGTTGCCGAAGGGCCACGCCGACCCAGCACATCCCCCGAAATCGAACCACCGGCGTTGACGGTCAGGTTGCCGCCCATTTGCGGGTACCAGGCCTGATACAGACTGTCGTTGCCTGTGACCCACCGCTCGTAATCGCTGCCGGCACTGCCCAGCACCGAACCGTTGTCCGACAGACGTCCGCGCGGCTGGTTGAAGCGCGGATCGATCTCTTCGGATTGGGTGCCGGCGGTGTAGACGCCGAACGGTGAGTCCATGCTCAGATCACCGGCGGCGAGCACGTCCAGATCCCCGGTACCGGTACGCAGTACGCTGAACATCTGTGTGCGGGTCCTGACGGTGATGCCCGGTTTGTTTTCCACGCACAGCTCAGGGAAAGACCCACACCAGGCAAGCACGTCGTCATCGCTTATCGGTGACCCCGGGGGCATGCCCATCCAGTTGTCCGGTGCCCACGTCCATCGCGGTGCAGAAACGCAGGAGTTCGGTGCCCAGTCGCACCATTCCTTGAGTTCGTCAGGCACTGGTTCGCCCGGAGTGAAGCCACCCAGGTTGCCTTCACCCCAGACCAGGGTTGGTGCCTTTTCAGTGACTTTGAGCCCGTAATGAGTGTCGGCCAGACGCAGATTGCCGTCGCTGGAAACCGGCTTGATCGCACGCGTATCAGCGGCACCCAAATCGGCCCCCGCCACCACCCGCATCGACCAGGACGCGCTGCCGGCCGGTAACAGGCTGGCAACGGCCCAGTTGCGCCCCTGCTGGTTGCCGTTCAATGGCCGCAACTCGATAAAGGCCGTCCCATCGGCCAGCACCACATCGGTCATCGACGGAATCAAAGAACCGCGCAGCAATGCCAGCGATCCACTCAAGCGCACGCCTTTGATCGCGTTGGTACCGGCTTCGACGCTCCCCGGCAACGGCACGCCTTTAGGCCAGCGAATCGCTTTGACAGACGTGACGTCATTCAAGCGAATGCCCGCGCCAAGGCGGCTGCCGGCCGGCAATGTGACGTTGTCGGTCAGCAGCGTTCCAGCGGCAAAAATCAACTGGCCCGAGGCATCGTGAACCGCGCCTGCCAGTACCGTACCGGCGCCCAGCGTGTACGGCGCGGCCAAGGTCGCTTCGGTTGGCAACAACGTGCCAGCGGCCAGGGTCGTCGCTTGCAGCGGCACGTCGTAGTTCAGCGTGACGCCCGCCGGGAACAGCGTGCCCTCCGCCAGTGTGACGCCTGCACCCGGCACCACCAGATCACCGCCGAACGGCTGAATCCCCGGCAACAGTTTCCAGCCCGCATCGTCGACCGTCTCGGGTGGCGGTGCAAAACCGTCGTTGAGGCTGCCGTGGATATCGAGATTGCCGCCGGCGCGAATCACCAGGCTGCCAGACTCGCCAGAGCCATAGGCTGCGGTTTTCTGCGTATGCGGATTGAGACTGGCATAGCGGTAACCGGACAGATCCACATCGCCCTGCACCACCAGATCGCCGTCGGCGGTTTTGCTGACGATCTCGACACCCGGTCGCAGATGGAAGGCATCGGCATAGGACGCATTGTTCAGGCCGGCCAGTTTGTTCTGCAGCAGGTTGCTGTTGAGCAACGCGGCATCGATGAACGCCGTGTTGTCGCCATGGATGCGGTCAAGGTAGGCCTGATCGATCACCTGATACGGACGTCCGCTGGCCGCCGGGTCTGCACCGTCGCTGGCATCGCTGTAACGGCGCGTGGCATTGAGCCCGATCGAACGGGCGCCCTGAATGTTCAGTGCGCCGCTGGCATCGATGGCGATGTCGCCGCCGGCCAGACGTGGTGCGTTCAACTCCAGCGTACCGCGCGGCAATCCATCGGACTGCCCGGGCAATGGCCCCGGTGCAGCGTCGGTGCCGTGGCGCAGATCGATCCGTGCGCCGGAGCCCAGCGTCAGCGTTCCGGCGCCGGAGTTGAGCTCGACCATCGCCCGGTTCGGTGCATCGATGATTTTTCCGTAGCTGTCGACCCGCAGCACACGGCCATGGGCGTCGAGCACGGCGCTGCCAGTCACCGTCAGGCCGTTCTTCGCCGACAGACGAATCGAACCAACCCTTGAACCACTCGCGTCGACAAGCCCCGCGACGGTCAGGCTACCGTTGTCCACCGAGACATTGACCTCACCGGCCTTGAGCCCGTCGCCGATCAACAGATCGCCCTGCTTGAGTTGCAGGCTGCGGCTGCCAAAAACCTGCCCTGCGTTCAAGCGCTGGTTAAGGGCCGCAAATTGCTGGCTCGGATCGCCATTCAAGTGTTGCGCGCGGATGTCCACGCCACCGGCCTTGTACGGCACCCATGTGCCACCCGCGTCATAACTGCCGCTGCTGGCGCCGAGAATCAGGCCCTGCAGATCGACCATCCCGGCATCGCTGGCCAAGGCGATGGCGCTGAGATTGCCGGCCTGATTGTTCTGCGCCGACAGGTCGATGATTGAGCCCGCGAGCTGACGGATATTGCCGTGGCTACTGTACAGCGCCACATCACCGCCCCAGCTGTACTTGTTCACATCGTTGAACGCCAGCGTACGCCCGGCCATATCCAGGTAAGCGCCACTGTTCAGGGTCAGGTCTTCTGCCGATTTGATCACCAGTTTGCCGCTGGCCAGAGCAATGCGACTGTCGAGCGTGACATTACGCGCATCGAGCGTCAGTTCCGCGCCCAGGACATTGGCCGCCGCTGGGGTACCGGCGCCCGTGAGAGTCAGGTTGTTACCGGCCTTGAGCAGGTTCACCGAGGCCGCCTCCCCCGTCAGCAACGGGGTGCGCAGGTTGAGGTTGCCGCCGCTGTAGGCATAGCCCCCGACCGGGTCGAAAGCGCCTTGCGCCTGATACACCGCAAGGCTGCCTTTGTGGTTGGCGGTGATGTGGTCGCTGGCGGTCAGATTGACGTTGGCAAAGCCCAGCACCAGGCGATCGTTCTGCTCCAGTCCACTGGCCTGCGGGTTGGGGCCGTAGCCGAATTCGATACGCTGGGCCTGAATGTCGAGTGTGCCCTGACCAGTGCCGGCGCCGCCAGAGATGACAGCAGCGGGCGCTTGCGTGGCGCCGTTCCAGACCAGATTCGCAGTGCGGATGCTCGCAACGTCTGCGGCTTGGCCCAAGCCATAAATGGCCGGTGTGCTGAGTATCAGATTCTGCAGTTTGCTGACGCCGGTCTGCCGATCCAGCGTGTCGAGGCTGACACTGCCATAGAAATTCAAGGCATCGCGACTGGTCAGGCTCAAGGTCTCCAGGGCCGGAGCGCCAAACTGCGTATCACCGTGCAACAGCCGGTCGAGCACGTTCTGGTTCAGGGTCAGGCCGGTCGGCACACGACTGCCGGCGGCACTCAAGGCCTCGGCACTGCCGGCATTGATCGTCCCCACCGCCAGCGCCAGATGGCGAGTACCGAAGCGTACCGTTTCGTCGAGCTCGAACTGTTTGTCTGTGGCGGCCGTGATGCTGCCATTGGAGTAAAGCAGCGTCGGGTTGGTGCAGGCGTTCGTCGGGCAGTTGCCGATGCGAATATCCCCCGCGCCGGAGGTAGGGGTCGACAACGATGGCGCGAGCACGTTGGTCCAACCGTTCGAGACCACCAGCAGACCTGCCGTGCCCGGAGCATAGATAAAGCCTGCGGATGAATCGTACGGTGCGTCGCCGCGCCCCAGAGTGTTGATCCCCGAACCGGCTTCGAGCGTGATGCTGCCACGGGTACTGGTGGTACGCAGCAGCACTTCAGGCGCAGACAGCATGGCGCCCTCACGCAGGGTGATATTCGATGTATCACCGATGAACGAAACGATATTGCCCGCCGTGTTGTAATCGATCGCCGGTTGCGCGCCGATGGTCAGACGGCCTGCACCCAATCTGTTGAGGCTGTCGGCATACAGCGACACGCCGCTGAAACCCTCGGTACGCCGATGCCCGTCGCCGAGCAGTTCCACATCCCGCGCGCCCCTCACCACCGCCGTCCCGACCACGCCGCCAGTGGCCGGTTTGAACAACACCTGTCCGGCGAAATCCAGCGCAATACCCTGCTCGGCGCCCGACATCAAGTACAGATTCAGCGACTTGCCATCCATCGGCGCCAACGCCCGTGGCACGCCACGCCGTGCAGCGTCACTGCGGACGAATTGAGTAAAACCGGTTTCGTTGTACTGCGAATAACGGCGCACGACATCGGCCGAGGTCAGGATGACCTGGCTGGCCAGGTTGTCACGCAGCCCGGTGTTGGCGATCGACATCAACCCCGAGCTGGTCCATGAACCATTGCGCAAAGGCAACGCGCCAGGCGTGACACCCGCTGCGGCCTGGCCGTTGACCTCGACCCGGAACGCCCCCGGTAACAAGGCGAACGTCGAGGGCAGCAGCGTATAGGTGCCTGCCGCCAGCCCCGGCACGCCGGCGCCGAGGGTGATTTGCTGGCCGATGCGCGGATCAACCGCTCCCGCTTCGGCGAGCATCGGCGCGTAGGTGCTCTGATTGCCGGGCACGATGGCGTACACCGGATTGCTGGCCAGGCCTGGCAAGCTGAACGAACCGTCGGTGGCATTGCGCACCAGCGGATTGAAGCGTGCATCGGTAGAGCCGCCCCGCCCGGACACAAACCCGGCCCCTCGCAGGTCGCCGCCGCCAGACAAATCGATCAATGCTCCCTGCTGCACATCGACGTACCGCGAGGTCAGCGTTACACCGGCGGTTTCTGCGGTAATCCCCTTGAGCACAACCGATTTGCCAGCGTATCGATAGTCGATGCCGTCGGTGGTGCCGCCATAGGGCATGACCAGTCCGTCCGCGCTGACCGACGTCACACTGCCCGGCAACAAATGCAGGTCATGGGTGTTGACCACGGTCTCGTCGCCCAGGCGGATCATGCCCAGCGGCGCACGAATAACGCCGCCCTGCTCGATGTGCCCGGCAGCCAGCGTCAGGTCGCCAAACACCGAGTAAGGCACGGCGGCTGGGGCGCTCCCGGCGCGGGTGATGCGCAAGGTGCGCGCCGGGTCGGCGCCCGGGTGCACGCTCTGATAACCGACCCGCACCTCGGCAGTGACATCACTGGCCGGATAGATTTGCGCGGCCTGCAGGTTCAGGTCCCCAGGCGTCCACAACTCCGTTTTAGTGGTGTACCCGGTCGGAGCCAGAAAGCGCAGATCCCCCCGGCTGTGCAAGGTCACCTGATCAAAGCCGCGCCGACTGACCTCGATTGCCGCACCGTTGAGTGACGCAATCTTCCCCGCCGTGCCGAACGACAGGCTGTTGCCCAGATCCAGCAGGTCCGCCGTGGCGTTGAACGTGGCGGGTGCCACATGGGTCGTCGGAGTGTTCATGACTCGCGGGCGCAGATAACCCGGCGCGTCGAAGTATTTGCCGGTCCCCGACAACCGCAGATACGGCGCTGACAGATTGATCCGCGCAGTCTCTCTGGCGCCGTCGGCCAACGCCAACGCGCCGGCATACAGGCTCAGGCTCTGGCGGCTGTGCAGATCGACATCGCCGTCGAACGACAGCAAACCATTGCTCAGCAGGCTGAGGTTGTCGAAACCGCCGGCCATCAACTGATTGGCGCCCAGGCGGGCACGACCGTATTGCAAGGCTGAAGCAGCGGCACCGGGTTGCAGATCCTGCGGCAGCAGGGACTTGCCTGCGTCCTGTCCAAGGATGATTTCCCTGGCGGTACGCACTTCATTGGCGGCGAGGTTGAGGTCGTAGAGCGGCGTTTCCAGTGCAATGTCCAGACGCCCGCCGGCTGCGCCCGCACCACCGGCGACTGCACGCAGGCTGCCATCGATGAACAGTCCGTTATAGGAGCTGAGGCTGATTCGTCCACCATCGGTGGCTATCGGCGTTGGGCCCTGCCCGGCGATATCCAGCGTGGCTTGAGCACCGGACGCGTCCAGTCGTGCGCCCTCACGCACGATCACATAGGCGTCGGCCGACGTTGCCGTGGTTTTTTTCGCATCGATTTCACCGCCGACGATGATCGTGCCGCCCTTGCCCACCAGCCCGTAAGTACGACCCAGCGCATCCACCGCCGTGGCCGCGCGGCCAGCCACATCCAGCACCGCGTGTTCGCCGATCCAGATCGAGCGGTTGTGCGCTGCGTTGTCAGCCAGTTGTGAGTTGTCGGCGACGTCGTTCAAACCGAACTGTTGCTGGCGAATGTCGAGGGTGCCACCCCAGGCATTCAGTTCGCCATTGAGGGTGATCTGTCCCGCGCCGCGCAAGTTGATGCTCTGCCCGGGGTCGACGCTGATGCGCGAGCCCTGGCCGAGGCTCAGGGTCGTGTGCGCAGGATCGAGCAACCTGACTTCGCTGCTACCGGCCTGCAGCGTCAGGCTGGCACCGGCACGCTGCGTCAGTTGGGCCTTGGTCGGATTTTCCTGATAGAGCGGCGGCGTCCACAGCTCCAGTGCCCGCTGCGGCGCGGCACCGCTGACCTGATTGGCGGCCGCCTCGCTGAAGCGATAGACCGGCATCGACACATCAATGACGGTGTTATCCGTCACTTCCATCCGGTTCAGGCCAATCAGGTTGTAGGTCGAGAAGCCTTTTTCAAACAGCGTCGGCGTCAGCTGCAACACGGAATCGGCCTGCGGCTTGTCGGTCTGGCCGATCAGCACATCGCCGGTCTGCAGAAACAAACGGCCGCCGCCAGACACACCGTAACCCCGCAGCTGGCCGTCCAGAGTCAGATGACTGTCACCCGACGCGGTCAAGGCGCCGGCCTCCAGCGTCACGTCACCGCCCTTGCCTCCGAGGGTCTTGCCATTGGCCAGAATCGCCCCGCCGGAAGACACGTCCAGCAGGCTGCCGGCACCGACCTCGATGTCGCCGCTGCTGCGGATCGACACCACGCCACCATCGAGATACGCCAGGCTGGCGGTATCGTCCGGGTTGGTGCGCAGGTTGCTCCACAGACCGCGAGTGTCCAGTTGTGCCCCTTCAGCCACGCTCACGCGGGTAGCCTTGCCGGTCGGCGCGACGAGTCGGGTGTCGGTAAGGCGATCGGTGTTGAGCTGATTGAGCACATTGCCCAGATGCAGGCTGCCGCCACGCGCGGTCAGGTTTGCGTTGACCTGCACGTCCGGCCCGTAAAGAGTGATGTCGCCGCCATTGTCGACGGTGACGGCACCTTGGACGTTGATCCGTTCCTTGGCCGCCACTTTCAGCGTGCCCAGTTGCCAGTCACTGAGTTGCCCGGCATCGAGGAACAGCTTGCCGTTGCGCGCATCGGATACGGCGCCGGTCAGATCCCGATCATTGCCGGCGACCGGGCGCTCACCGCCGATCTGCGCCTGTTCGAGCAAAGGGTTAAGGCCGTAGAGCAAACCACCGGAAGCCGCCACGTACGCCGGGTCATAACTGCCGACAATCAACTGCCCGCGCCGCGCCAGCGCCGTCTGACTCTGCGCATAGCCATCGAGTACGGCACGCGGTGCCTGGATCTGGCGCTCGCCCTGATAAACCTCGCCAAGCATTTGCCCTTCGAGCACAGCGTTGCGGGTGCCGATCACCAGTTGCCCGGCATCACGACCCACGGTGTAACCCGACTCCTGACGACTGGACGGTGCAATCAACGGGTTGTAGTAATAACTCGTCTGACCCCAGCGTTCACTGCTGTCTTCAAAGCCTTTGTACAGCCCGGTGTAGAGCAGATCGCCCGGTGCCTTTGAGACCTCATACAGGCGCCCGTCGGCCCCGCGCAGCCAGCTCTGGCGAATCTCGCCGCTTTGTACATCCAGCGTGCCGCCGGACAGGTTGATCAGCGAGCCCTTCTCGGTCACCACGTCATTGCCGGCAAAACTGACCATGCCGCCCTGAGCCATCCACTCGCCGATGCTGTGGCCCTGGGTGCCGAGGTAACCGCCGACCTCCAGCAGACCACCAGCGGTGTACCAGCGATCCGTGGCGTAGCCGTTGGTGCCGGCCGGGACGTAAACCAGTTCGCGCACATCGACCCAGATGTCATTGCTGTTGAGCGCACCCTTGTCGCGATTGACCGAAGCATCGCGCTGCTCGTTGCCCTGGACGTTGATCTTGATGCTGTTGGATTCCATCGCGACTTTCACGCCGATGGCACCGGAGACATCGATCAATGCGCCGTCACGCACCAGACTGCGACGCTGCGCCGCCACTGCAACCTGGCCGCCCGTGGCCAGGGTGATCGAACCGTTCTGGAACTCGACGCTGCCGCCGCTCTGGATATCAATGCGCGACTGATCGCTGCGAATCCGGTTGTTCGGTGTAACGCCGGTCAGCGCCGCCTGATGCTGACTGTCGAGGGCGGTCAGATCGCTGCTGTCGAGCAGGATCGCCGTCGCGCTGCCCTGCCCCAGCGTCACGCTGCCCTGGGTGTCGGTGGCCGGATTGAGCAAATGAATCGTGCCGCGAGTGGCGACCGAGGTGCTGGCCAGCAACACACCATTTTGCACGACCTCATGGCCGGTCAGGGTGATGTCGCCGGTCGCGGCCTGAATCAGGCCGTTGTTGCTGACCTTGCCGGCAGCGCTGCCGGTCTTGAAGCCCGGCGTGACTTCGTTGCCGAACGTCGTCGAGAAGCCATTGCCCTCAGTGCCCGAGCCTTTGCGGATGTAAAAGCGATCCCCCGCGCCGAGCACAGTCTGGCCCTTGGCGGTGTTGATGCTGCCGTCGTTGTGCACTTCGCTGCCGAGCAGCAAGGCATAGCCGCCGGCATCGGTCGATTTGGCCGGCCGCGCGGTCTCGATGGACGCGCCGCGCTCCACCAGCACTTTGCCGGCCGCCTCGGTGAACGTCGGCTGGCTGCCGGTGCTGTCGAAATACAGGCCGCGGTCGCGGAACTGAATGTCAGTGATGTTGGCCGCCGCCGCCACCAGGTTGCGCACGTTGACCTGACTGGTGCCGCTGAACACGATGCCGTTGCGGTTGATCAGCATCACCGTGCCGTCACCCTTGATCTGGCCCTGAATCTGGCTGGCCCGCGCATTCGGATCGTTGACGCGGTTGAGCACCGCCCAGTTCGACTGCTGGACGAAATCGACGGTGGTGTTGCGCCCGACGTTGAAGGTCTCCCAATTGAGGATCGCCTTGTCGGCGGTCTGCTCGATCTTCACCGTGGTCTTGCCATCAACCTGAGTCTGCTGCGGGCCCTTGGCGTTCTGCCAACCTTGCGTGAGGCTGTTATCGACCTTCAGACCGCCCTCGCCCAGACCATCAGGCACAAACTGCACCGTGCCCAGCGCCGCCGCACGACCGGCCGCCTGCGCCGCCTGTTGCGCCGCAATCGCGGCCACCGTGTTGTTCAGGGTCTGAATCGAGCGCTGCAACTGCTGGTTGGCCTTTTGCTGCTGCGCCAGCGGTGGCGTCATCCCCGGCAATCCGCCCACGCTCGGGCGCGCTGCGGCAGCCTGTTGCGCCGCGCCCTTGGCGGCGAACCATCCCGAACTGAACGCAGTCGCCGCCTCGGCACTGCCTGCCACCAGACACAAGGCAATCGCCTGCGCCAGGGGCTTGAGCAACCACAGCGCCGGATCGGCGTCCATGCGCTGCTGAGGCTGAACACGGGTACTGCGACGGGATGGGCGAGCGAGCATCACTACGAGATCCTTTTTGTTTGCCACATGAGGCCGCAGGTCGGCTTGCCCCTGCTGTTACGACATAGGCGGTTGGCGGGGGCCGCGACCGAACGGATGTCACACAAACTTCATGAACGAGGTGTAGATCGGCCAAAAAAAATGGCAGCAGCCCGAAGGCTGCTGCCATTTCATTGCCGTGAAGCGAGGCTTACAAAGGACGGCCGACAGCGTTGCAGACGCTGGCGTTGTTGATGTCCAGGTTGTTGCCCGAGGTGTTGGTGACGAAGTTGGCAGTCACAGCCGCTTTCCAGTTGGTTGGAACCGGAGTGAAGCTGTGAGCGATGGTGGCAGCGTTGTTGCCCGGGTTGCTGTAGTGGGTGGTCAGGAAAGCTTTGACATCAGCGGCCACGGTGGCGTCCTTGTAGCACTGGCCGAAGATGAAGTTGGTGTAAGCCACGATCGGGTAACCGCTGGCTGGGTTAGGAACGACCGGTACCCACTGGGCAGGGTTCGAAGGCGCGGTTGGCAGAGTCGCCGAACCCAGAGCCAGCGAAACGTTGGCGGTGGTTGGCTGTACGCCGTTGACGCGAGCAACCACGGCGTTGCTGGCGGCGTTCACACCGTCCGGACCAACGTAACCGATGGAGCCGTCAACGGCGTTGACTTGAGTGGCCACGTCAGCAGTACCGGCAACGCCTACCCAGGTCGAAGGCAGGGTCGAACCGGCTGGCAGACGAGCGCTGGCGAAGGTGGAGTTGGTGGCGAACTTGGTCGGGCAGATCGAGTTCAGGTGACGGGTCAGGATTTCCGTGGTGCCGCTGGAAACGTTGCGATAAACAACGCGGATCGGCGTGGTATCGGAAGTACCCAGCAGATCACCCCAAGTGGTTTTGGCGCCGGAGAAGGCGTCGCACAGCTGAGCGCTGGTCAGGTTCAGAGCGGTCTGACCGGATTTTTTGTACGGAATAGCAACCGAAGTAGCCACCGAAGGCAGTTGAATCAGCGGGCCGTACGAAGCGCCGAAGTTGGTGTTGTAGGTGCTGATTTCCGAAGCGCTGAGGATCGAGTCGCTACCGGCGAAGTGAACCGAACCGGTGGTGTTGAACAGTGCCGAGTTGTTGGTCAGGAAAGCGGTCTTGCCGGTGCCGCTACCGGTACCCAGGTAGCTGAAGTTGGCTGGCAAGATGCTGTTGGCAGAACCTTTGTACAGAGCGGCAGGCAGAGTCGCGCCACCACCGGTTACGTTGGCAGCCATGGCCTGGGCGGAAGCCAGGGCAGCGACGGTCAGGGAAGCTGCGATCAGAGTGCGCTTGAACATGAAGAATCTCCTTTTCAACGTTGGTTGTGAACACAGGTTTTCAGGGGACTTGCATGACACTGGGAGGACTCACCGCCGACCTTCGCAAGCGGGGTCCGTGGTTAAGTCGCACTGAGAAATTCGCAGTTTCCGGTGACAGATAAAGGAAAAAACCTCGGGAGGTGCAGGCTGTTTTTCGAGGGATTTTCTCGGGTGTTCCGGGGGTTGTGCGGAGTGTCTGCGGCAAGCTTTTCGAGGGAATCGGCCACAGCCCTTGAAGGGCCGTTGCAGATGACAGAAAGGAGAACCCGAGGATGCTGTTTTTGGCGCTCGGGTGAGATAAGACGCCGGTAAAAAAAGTTGAGAAAACTACTGCACCAACTGGTTGATCTCGATGATCGGCAACAGCACCGCCATCACGATCACCAGCACCACCCCGCCCATCACCACGATCATCAGCGGTTCCAGCAACGCGGTCATGCCCATCGCCCGGCGCTCGATATCGCGGGACAGGGTTTGCGCAGCGCGTTCGAGCATCGGCGGCAGCGCACCGGTTTTCTCGCCGCTGGCGATCAGGTGAATCAGCACCGGCGGGAACACGTTCTCCACTTTCAGCGCTGCTGCCAGGTTGACCCCCTCGCGCACCTTGGCGGTGGCCTCATTGACGCTCAGGCTCAAGCGATCATTGGACAAGGTCTGCCGCGCCGCCTCCAGTGCCCGCAACAACGGCACCCCGGCACCGCCGAGAATCGCCAGCGTCGAGGCGAACCGCGCCGTGTTCAGCCCCAGCACAAAGCGCCCGATCAGCGGTAACTTCAACACCCGGTGATGCCAACTCAAGCGCGCAGCCGGATTGCGCAGATACAGGCGCCAGCTCCAGAACGCACCGGCCATGACCCCGGCACACAACCAGCCCCACGCACGGATGAAATCACTGGCATTGAGCATCGCCAAAGTCAGCCCCGGCAGATCCTGCCGCGCCTGGGAAAACGCACTGACCACCTGCGGCACCACGTAGCTGAGCAGGAAAATCACGATGCCGATCGACACCAGCCCGACCACGCCCGGATAGATGAACGCGGTGAGAATCTTGCCGCGCAGGTTGTTGCGCTCCTCGATGTAATCCGCCAGCCGCTCCATCACCTGCGCCAGATCACCGGACTCCTCGCCCGCCGCGATCAGCGCCCGGTAAATCTCCGGAAAATCCCGTGGTCGCGCCGCCAGCGCTTCGGCCAGGCGCATGCCGCTGCGCACGTCGGCACGTACGGCGCTGAGGGTGTGGGCGATGTGTTTTTTCTCGGCCTGTTCGACCGTGGCACTTAGCGCCGCTTCCAGTGGAAGACTGGCGCCAAGCAGGCTCGACAGTTGCCGCGTGGCCCACGCCAGATCGTTGTCCGACATTCTGGCGCTGAACATTCCACCACCGCCATGTTGGGAGACATTGCTTTCCTTCTCCACCGACAACGCCGTCAAACCACGCCCGCGCAGCACGCCAAACGCGGCGCCCTGACTGTCCGCCTCCAGATGCCCGGATTCGATCTTGCCGCTGGCATCGGCGGCCTCAAAACGATAGCGATTCATCAGGCGTCCCGTGTCACACGAAGGATTTCTTCCGGCGCCGTGGCACCGCTGCGAATCCAGCGCTCGCCGTCCTCGCGCAGGCTGAACATCCCGGCCTTGCTCGCCGCTGCGCGCAACGCCTGCTCCCCTGCCCCTTGGTGAATCAGGGTGCGGATGTCGTCGTCGATGCAGAACAACTCATGAATGCCGGTCCGGCCGCTGTAACCGGTGTGATTGCACGCCGCACAACCGACCGGGCGCCAGGTGCCGGGCGTGGCCGGGTCTTCCTGTTTGCACTGATTGCACAGTCGCCGCACCAACCGCTGAGCCAACACCCCGAGCATCGACGAGGCCAGCAGAAACGGCTCGACGCCCATGTCGACCAAGCGGTTGACCGCCGACACCGCGTCGTTGGTGTGCAACGTCGCCAGCACCAAGTGACCGGTCAACGAAGCCTGCACCGCGATCTGCGCGGTTTCGAGGTCACGGATTTCGCCGATCATGATGATGTCCGGGTCTTGCCGCAGAATCGCCCGCAATGCCAGGGCAAACGTCATGTCGATCTTGGCGTTGACCTGAATCTGGCTGATGCCCGGCAAGTCGTATTCCACCGGGTCTTCTACGGTGAGGATGTTGCTGGTGCTCGCATCCAGCCGCGCCAGTGCCGCGTAGAGGCTGGTGGTCTTGCCGCTACCGGTCGGGCCGGTGACCAGCACGATGCCGTGGGGCTGGCGGATCAGGTGATCGAGCTTGGCCAGCACCTGCGCGTCCATGCCCAGGGTTTCCAGATGCAAACGCCCGGCCTGCTTGTCCAACAGACGCATCACCACCCGTTCGCCATGACCGGTGGGCACAGTGGAGACGCGAATATCAATCGGCCGCCCGGCCACGCGCAACGCAATGCGCCCGTCCTGCGGCAAGCGTTTTTCGGCGATATCGAGCTGCGCCATGATCTTGATCCGCGACACCAGCGCACCGTGCAATGCCTTGCGCGGCGAGACCACGTCGCGCAGGGTGCCGTCGACCCGATAGCGCACCACCGAATGGGTTTCGAACGGTTCGATGTGAATATCGCTGGCCTCGTCCCGCGCCGCTTGCGTGAGCAAGGCGTTGATCATGCGGATCACCGGCGCACCGTCCTGGGTGTCGAGCAGGTCGGTGATTTCCGGCATGTCCTGCATCAGGCGGTCGAGGTCGACTTCGTTTTCCGCCGCGCCGACCACCGCCGCCGCGCTGCCGGTGTCGGCGTAGGCCGTGGCGAGCAAACCGTCGAGTTCGTCATCGCGCACCCGCTCAAGCCTGGCCGCGCCGAACTGCCGTCGTACCTCGCTGATCGACCAGCCCGGCGTCGACGGGCACACCGTCAGCACGCCGTCGCGCAGCAGAATCCGCTGCGCCTTGGCCCAGGCGTAAGGCAATGCGCTCATTGCAGCGGCACCGCTTTGATGGTCGCGCGCGGGCCGGACACCGGCGCCGGCACGCCTTGGGCAGTGGCCGGCAATTGCGGCGCCTGCATGTCCGGCATCGCCCAACTGCGCTCCGGTTGCAGACCGCCCTGAGCGCGGCGCATGAAGTCGTAGCGGTTCAGCGTGATGCTGCGCCCCGCCGCGCTGTCGCGAATGATGTACGGGCGCAGGAACACCATCAGGTTGGTCTTGGTGATCGAGCGACGCTCGTTGCGAAACAGTGCGCCGATCCCCGGAATGCTCGACAACCAAGGCACCGCGTCATTGCTCTGGCTGTAGCCGTCCTGCAGCAGACCGCCGAGCACCATGATCTGCCCGTCGTCGAGCAGGATGCTGGTGTCGAGCGCGCGTTTGCTGGTGACGATCCCCGCCGAATTGGCCGCCGCCGAAGCGCGTTCGTCGATGCTGCTGACTTCCTGATAAATGTCGAGCTTCACCGTGCCGCCCTCGGAAATCTGCGGCCGCACGTTGAGCTTCAAACCCACCTCTTCACGGGTCACTGTCTGGAACGGGTTGTTGCTGGTGCCCCCGCCGCCGGTGACGTAGCTGCCGCTGACAAACGGGATGGTCTGGCCGACGAAAATACTCGCCGCCTCGTTGTCCAGGGTCAGCAGGTTCGGCGTCGACAGCACGTTGGTGCCGCCCTTGCTCTTCAGCGCCCGGGCCAGCACTTTCAGGTCGAGGATCTTGCCGATGCCGGGGATATCGACGGTGCCGTTGACGTAGCCGAGGTTCAGGCCTTGCGGCAGCACATCGAGGCTGGTCTTGCCGTTGACGTTGATCCCCGAACCACCGAGGTTGGCGCCGCCGATCACGCCTTTGCCGCCGAGGTTGCCGGTCTGCCACTGCACGCCGAATTCGCTGGCGTCGTCCTCGCCGACTTCGACGATCAGGCTTTCGATCACCACTTGCGCGCGGCGCTGGTCGAGCAGGTCGATGACTTCGCGCAGGTTGCGATACAGCGGTTCCGGCGCGGAGATCAGCAAGGTGTTGGTGGTCGCATCCGCCTGAATGGTCACGCCGCCAGCGCTGAACGCGACGTTCTGTTCGCTGCTTTGCGCATTGCCGCTACCGCTGGTGCCGCTGCTGCCCTGGGCATAACTGCCGCCAGTACTGCCGTTGTTGGTGGTCGAAGTGGAGCCGTTGGTTTGCGTACCGCTCTGGCCGTTCTGCCCACCGCCCGAGTTGGTGGAGCTGCCCATGTTGCTGAGCACCGAGCGCGCATTGTCGCTGGTGCCGCTGTCGCTCTCGCCGGTGAGCAATCCGCGCAGCGCCTGGGCCAGCTTGCCGGCCTGGGCGTTGCGCAGGTACACCACATGCAGGTTGCTCGGGTTGCTCTGGGCGTTGTCGAGTTTGTAGATCAGGTTACGCGCCAGCTCGGTGCGCTCGGGACTGCCGGCGCGGATGATGATGGTGTTGGAGCGCGGGTCGCCGATCACCGCGATTTTCTGCGTCGGGTCGTTGCCCGGCGCATCGAGCAGGTCGGCCACCATCGGCGCGATGTCGGCGGCGATGCCGTTCTGGATCTGCACCACGTCGGTGTCGATGGCGCTCGGGGTGTCGATGCCCTGAATCAGTTGCGCGACCCGCGTCAGGTTCTCGGCGTAGTCGGTGACGACGATGGTGTTGTTGCCCGGATAAGCGTTGATCGGGTTGTTCGGCGAGACGATCGGGCGCAGCACCGGAATCAGGTTTACCGCGTTCTCGTATTGCAGGCGGAACGTACGGGTGAGCATGCCGTTGCCGGCCGGTTTGTCGGCGCTATAGATCGGCCCGCCGAGCAACTTGGCGTCGGCCTCCGGCACCACCTGCGCTACGCCGCCCACGTCCACCACGCTGAAACCCTGCATGCGCAACGCCGCCAGCAACATGTCGTAGGCCTGATGCGCCGGCACCTGGCCTTCGGAGACCAGCGTCAGGTTGCCCTTGACCCGAGGATCGACCAGAAACTGCTGGCCGGTGGAGCGCGACAACGCCCGCACCACCGCTTGAATATCGGCGTCGACAAAATTCAGCGTCACCGGTTGATCGCCCAACGGATTGGCCGGCAACGTCGTGCCCCGCGCCGAACCACCGCTGCGGGCGCGTTCGGTGATGTTGTGCAATTGCTTCGGCGCCGGTTTGACCTGAGCCTGCGCACGCTCGCGGTCGAGCACCGCGTCGCCGCTGCGCTGAGTGTTGGCCAACGGCCGACCGAGTTCGCTGTCCACCAGCAGCGGCGGTTGATTCGGTGGTGTGGTGTTGCTGCACGCGCTCAATGCCATCAACAGCATCGGCAACGCCATGCGTTTGGATCCTGACCCCTTCATGAAGCTTCCTTAGCGCCCAGCGCCTGATCCATGCGTACGGTGCCCGACAGAGTGCCGGCGGTGTCATCGGTCGCGGCGTCGTCTGCGCGTTGCAGACGGGCCTCGACCACTTGCAGTGAAAAATTCCGCGGTTGGCTCAGCAGCCAGTCGAGCACGGCGTCGGCCGGTGCCGCGTCGAAGGTCAACTGCCAGCCGGCGGACGCGGCCGCCAATTGGTAATGGCCGCCCAGTCCGCTGGCCTGCAACGTTTGCTGCAGCGACTGCTCCAGGTTCTGCCCGTCGGGGCGCACGCTGACGTCGCGCAACAGCACTTCCAGCGCTTCGGCCTGGGCGCGCAATTTCGGCGTTTCGACTTGCGAGGCGGCGATCTTCTTCAGCGGCGGCTGAACCAACGCCACCCACACAAACAGCCCGAGCAACAGCGCCGCCATGCCGACGACCATGCGTTTTTCCCGCACGGCCAACGGCTGCCAACGGGCCTGCATCTGAGCATTGAAGCGCTGCCAACCGGCGCGGTATTTCGCAAGCGATGGGCTATTCATCTTCGGCTCCGCTGCTGTCGTCGTTGTCGGTGGCAGCGGTCGCCTCGCCGGCCGGGCGCAGGACCCAGCCGTCGTCATTCGGGCTGATGCTGATGCCGGCCTGGGCCAGCGTGCCTTGCCAGTCCTTGTCGTTGCCCGAACGCCTTGCCTCGGGTAGCAGACTCAATTGCAGCGCGCCGTCGACAAACTCCAGCCGCTGCACCGTACCGGCCATGGACGGCATGCCGCTGCCGGCCTGCGACACCAGCCGCGTGAAATCCTGCCCCGGCGCATCCACCGCGCCTTGCTGGCGAGCCGCGATTTGCTGACGCGCCTGTTGCAGCGGATTGAGGATCACCGGCAACTCGGGGAACGACTGCTTCACCCGTTGCGCCATCTGCGCCTTGAGCTGCTGACCCTGCCCGGCCTCGCGGGCGGCGTACAGGTTCAAACCGATCACCCACACCGCCAGTGCCAGCGCACAGCAACCGAGCGCCCTGCCCCAGCCGCGATGTTCGGTGCCCGGTTGCTGGAGGCCGCCGTGCAGGCCCCAATTCGGCAACGGGCCGGCGTTTCGCTGCGTGTCGGCCAAGGTCGATTGCACCGCCTCCGGTGCGCCATCACCGATCCAGTGCGCCGGCAGACCGGTTTCCAGCAACCATGCCTCGTCGATCATCGGCTGCACCTGCGCCGCATTCGGGCCGTGGCGCAGCAACAGATGATCGTCGTGCAGGCAACCGACGCCGCCCGCCATCACCGGCAAACTGTAGGCCGCCGGGTACAGGCCTTTTAGGTTCAAACCAAACTGCCCGAGGTGCTGCAAATCCTTGCGTGCTACCCAGGCAATCTGCACCTGGCCGCTTTCATTGCGAGCGCTGTGAGCGATGTGCATCTCGGCGCTGTCGCCGAGCATCAAGGCCTGCGCTGCACATTGCACCGCCGCAGCGGTTTTGTTCGCAGGCAGAGGCGGCAGATCAATGCTCGCCAACAGGCTGTCCGACGGGTGCAGAAAGCACGCCAACGGTTGCTTCGGCAGCGCGCCGAGCCGCACGCGCTCCTGGCGTGTGACCTGCCCCTGACGATCCAGCCACGCACAATCCACTTCACTGTCGAGACCCAGCTCCGCCAGCGGCGGCAAACTCACGCGCAACTGGCTCATACGCCCACCCGCGACCAGATCACTTGCGGCAACCGATCCTCACTGCGATGCAACAACGCATCGAGGCTGACCCGCCGCTGATCGCGCCGCGCCTGCCCACGCAGCCGGAACCAGTCGCTGGTGATGCCGACCTTGACGCTGGTGATCTCCAGTTGCGGCAGTCGCAGGCGATTGACGAAATCCCCGCGATTGATGAACCAGCGCCCGGTGTCACGCTCATTGATCAACGCCTGCGCCCGCTCCAGCGACAAACCCGGCACATAAGCCGCCAGCACTGGCGCCGTGGCGGTGTTGCCGTTGAGCCAGGTGGTCGCCGGAATCACCGTCAGGTACGGCGCCAGTTTCGCCAACAGCGCATCGTTGACCCCGTCGACACTGCGCAAATCGTCAAGCGTGCGCAGCATCGGCAAGGTCGGTGATTGCGGCTTGCGCGACGCGGACGGCGACGTGGCGCGCCCGCTGTCGAAAGTGTTTTTCGCCACAGGCTTGTCCACCACTTGGGCATTCAACAGGTGCGGATAAGAACCGATCACCCGCTGACTGATGCGCCGGCTCAAGCCGCTGCTGACACCAATCAACTCGCACAAGCGCTCGAACGCCTGCACCTGCGCATCATCGATCCGCTCGTTGGCCACCAGATTGCGCAGGTTGAACTTGCCCTGCTCGTCCTCCAGCCGCCCCTCGAAACCCTGGGTGTTCAACAACTGCGCCCAAGGTTGATCGAGTCGGGTCAGCGGATCGCGCTGCCGCGCATCCCACAACAATTGCCGACTGATCTCCAACCCGCCGTGCAACAGCCAACGGCCCTGCACGCGCAGTTGCTCGGCTTCCAGCGCCCGGGTCGAAACGCTCTGGCGCGTCAGCATGCCGGCGGCGATCACCGCGACCACCGCCGCAATCAGCAGCGCACTGATGATCGCCATCCCCTGCTGGTTCGATTGGCTGTTCATGACCGGCCTTACAACTGCCAGGAACCGATGTCGGCATTCACGCCATCGCCGTCAGGCTGGCCGTCGGCGCCGAGGGAAAAGATGTCGATCTCGCCGTTGGCACCGGGATTGAGGTACTGATAAGGACGACCCCACGGGTCATTCGGCAGGCGCTCCAGGTACGAGCGCCAGTTGGTGTTCTTCGCATCGGCCGGCCGCTCCACCAACACTTTCAGGCCCTGGCTCTGGCTCGGGTAAGTGCCGTGATCGAGGCGATACAGCTTCAGCGCCTGCATCAACCCGCCAATGTCCTGCTTCGCCGCCGTGGCCCGCGCCTGATCCGGCCGGTCGAGCACCTTGGGCACCACCATCGCCGCCAGAATCCCGAGAATCACCACCACCACCATGATCTCGATCAGCGTGAAACCCTGCTGCCCACGGGGCATCCGGCTCGGTCGATTGGGCTGTTTGAATTGCGCGATATCCATCTCGTCATTCCCTGGCTTGATTCGATTCGACGCGCAGTGTTGCAAGAAGATATGTCAGGGATGTTGAAAATCCTCGGGTGTTTTCGTCGTCAAGCCGTCAAGCACGGGCGTTAGCGTCAAGGGCTGCCCGACCGCCCGAGACCCCGATGCGCACCCCCTCCCCGCAAGCCGGATTCACCCTGATTGAAGTGCTCGTCGCACTGGCGATCATCGCCGTCGCCATGTCCGCCGCCGTGCGCGTGGCGGGTTTGATGACGCAGAGCAGCGGGGTTTTGCGGGATCGTTCGATTGCGATGATTGCGGCGCAGAGTCGGATGGCTGAACTGCGGTTAGAGGGAAGATTGCCGATGGGGGTTAAGGCGGTTGAGTGTGATCAAGGGAGGTTGTTGTTGCGGTGTGAGCAGGTGATTGGAGGGGTGGAGAATGGGCGGTTGCTCAAGGTTGGGGTGCAGGTGTTTGATCGCAGCCAGGAGGGGCCGGCGTTGGCGAGGCTGGAGACGTTGCTTAGCCGCCCCGAGAATCCCTAGCCCGAGCCCGCCTTAAATATCGGCCCCCTCGATGGCAAATGAATCAGCGTAGGATATTTCCGACACCCACCTAAAGATCTAAACCAACTTGCACGTACCGCGTTGAATCCATAATCAACTCGGTCTCTCAGGTCGATGCAAAGCGCAAGACACCTCGATCAGTCCCCTCTCCCTACGGGCGGTCCGACGTTTCGGGAGGGCTAGGGTGAGGGCCGCTCTTGACCCTCCCGTTTATCAAGCCGAGTAGGGTTTTGAAAGCACCCCGCCGCCTGCACCGAGAATGACGAGAAGCACGTCGTCTGCCGGATGGGGGAGAACGTCGGTACGCAGAACACCCGAACTTCTGTAACCAGAAATCCTGACAAAGTTGCCGCCTTGGCTGCCCTTAAAGTCGATCGCGCCGTTCACACATCCACCGTCGGTGAGTTCAACCATGTTACCGGCCCCCTCCATCCGAATACCTATGTAATTAGGATTCACCGCCGCCGCTGTCGCGCCAAGCACACCGCTGATTTTGTTCGCCGTCCCATAGTTTTCAATGCAATAGGTGCCACGGGTCGCGTAGTAATCGCAGGCGCTGAAAGTGTTCTGGTTACTGATAATCTTGAGCGGACAGTGACCGCCCTCAAAGTGTGAGTTGACGGCTGTACAACCGGGTGCCGATTTATCGATATACACGGACGCCGCTGGAACATTGCTGGTAGAAGAACGGTTCCAGGGATGCAGGTTATCCGCTCTGAAGTTCCTGCTCGCGTACAACCCAAAAAAGGAGTTATCCGCGGAAACTCCACAGTCCAGCAACGTGACGTTAGTCATCGAGGAGTCGGTCGGGCCGTTGTACAACCAGCCATGGCGACCCGTTGTGTCAATCAGGATGTCTTCATACGTACTTTCAAAACCGAGCTTGCGCTCACCATCAACGATGTCGAAATCAGTGACCAGCCCATGGTAGGCAGACTGCGTTATCGTGACCTGTCGCAGGCTCTGCTTGGCGCCTTTGAGGGCAAAGGTGTTTCCGCTGGTGTTGTTGGCCCGGTTGCCGTCGAACTGCATACCGACAATCGAAACGTTGTTCGTGTTGACGTTGAAATTCGAAGAAATGAAATCCGTGTTCAAGCCACCATTGGCCTTGAGAATGGTAAAGAACTGCCCTTTGCCAACCCAGGACATGTTAGGAATGATCTGGATGAACTCACAGACGTAAGTGCCGTACCCCCACACGATTCTCGCGCCTGCGGCAGTGACTGCTGCAATCGCCGGGTTCAAGTCGTCTTGTTTATTCACACTGCCATCGCGCTTGAAGCCACACTGCTCAGCGGTGACATCACCGTCGTGCATCAACTTCCAACGGCCACCATCGTTCGCGTTAATAACCATGGGACTAGCGCCGCCGGTGCCTGTTGGGTCCAAAACATACTCGGCGTGCCCTCCATCACCGCGAGCATGAAAGCCAAGCGTTGAAACCTTTTTGTACGTGGCCGAACTCACGGCGTACAGATCATCAAGGGTATCGACCGTGATGCAATCAATCTGGGCGGCGAGGTTTGTGGTGTTTGCTGTCATTGGGCATAAATCCTTTTGCGTAGTGAAAGCCCCGCGTCTGGCGGGGCTTGGTGGCAACCTGAGATGTTGAGGACAGGTTGCGGTGGGGTTGGAGAGATTTGTTTTTAGACGGCTTGCGGAACCAGCTGGAAGCAAGATTATGCATTAATGCATAGTTAGTCAATGCATTTGTGCATATTCATTTCCATCACTGCGCGCCGCCTAATGGCGGTGGTGTAAGTTGATATGAATCGGAATGAAGCCCCGGGGATCAGCAGCACGCCGAAAACAGGAGCTATAGACCAGGCTGAGATTTCGCTCCCAGGCCAATAAACGGATGTGACAAGGGTGACTATGCTTTCGAATTCCCCCGGACGAAAAATCATCAACCGATGCCGTTTACGAAGCAATGGAGTGCAGGATGAAAATCATCGCTTTTTTTGCTATCTATCTCGCCGGCGGGGTTGCCCTGTTTCCCCTCCTCGACCTCTTTCGTCCGGTAGGCATTTCTCTCGACCATTTCTATTCGGAGTTTTACCTCAGCTCCGGCGCTGATGTGTCGCAACGTCTAAGCCTGAGCTTCATCTACGCAAGCGTGTTTCATCTGGGGTGGGCTGCCCTGTTTTCTGAATCTGCGAAAAGCTGGGTGTACACGACCAGCATCAAAGACCTCTGCTATCTCGCATTACGGTGTTTGAGCTTTTTTTGCATCAGCCTGATGACGCTTGGACTGGTCGGGAAAAGCGTACAGAAAGTGCCCTCTACAGAATTTCATCAATATTTTCATTTTCTGGTTATCTGCATGCTCGCGGGCGCTTGGGCGTGGGAGCTCAAGAATTTTTTGATAGCCGTCATTTCTTACACCGCAAGAAAAATCAGGGGAGCGACTGAATGAGCGAAGCCAGATCCATTTCCAGACAGGAAAATTGGCTTTCTTTTTTCACCTGTTTAATCAATTCCCACGACCCCGTTTAAAGACACCCACCGTTACTTCCTCAAGGCTACAACGCCTTGCGTCATTGCCTACGACTACGCCAGAATCCGCCGGCTTGTGCGTCTGGGGTGCGGGTTTTATCGTTTCCGGGTCACTGAAAAACAGTGATCGGGTTTGGTAGCCCGCACATGAGTTCTGCACAGCATCACCATTCGTGGCGTCTTTTCGTCTCGGCTTTATGGTGGTCATGCACAGGGCACCTTCGGGTGCGCCGGGTTCCTCATGTGCCGGTCTACCAACCTGAGCATGGCCGCCACCTTCGTTTGGTAGCGAAATTGGATGGCCTCCCTTTTTGAAGCATGAGGAGTTTCATCTATGTTCAAACCGACACCAAATCCCCCCGAAACCGATCCGGTTTCACCCTACAAATTCCCCGACTCCCGAACCCTGAACGAAGCCGCCGAACGCGCCCTCGACCACTACCTCACCCCACAACAACGCATCATGGGCAGCCACCACAAACACGACCCCATGTATCTGGCCAACCCGGCGTACAACACCGAATCCCTCCTGGCCAACGCCAGCGAATCGTTGGGATCAGCCAGCGAAATGCTCAACAACTTCGCGGCCACGCTGGAGCCTGCCCATCGCAAGACTGCGATCGGGATTGCGCAGTTGGTGATGTTGAGCGAGCTGGCGGTGAATCAGGCGTTGGATCATGTTGAGGTGAAGGCGTAAGCGTCTGAGAGCTGTAGCTCAATAGACGAAAAGAAAATGGCCGAGGTTGTCAGGTGTGACTGACGACCTCGGCCAAATGAGCATTTCTATTTTTTGCGACACATCTCGACGTCATCCTGAGTCTTCAGGTCCGTGTCGATTCCCAAACGATACCTGCAGTAATCAATAATCCACCCCCGCTCCTCTGCTGTCAGGCGTTCTACCTTCCTGATCTCTCCATCGTTCGCGTGGATGTTGTAGAACTTCATCTGAAACGTCGGATGCTTTTTGATGAAGACAATGGTCTCGATATCTCCGTCCTCAAGAGCTTCGTAGTAGCCGACATAGAGCACGGTTACTAAGACGAGGATTGCTGCGATCAAAAGCTTTTTCATTGCTGTGGCGCCGGCGGTGGAAGCAGTTGGGTTTGAGCTCTGATATTTCTGACCAGCTCCATTCCAATGTTGCCGGGGCAAATTTTCCCTTCAGAGCCTTGCCCTGGATATTCCCGGTGGCCACCAAAATTCTTGATAAAAAAAACGCTTTTCAATGCGTCGATCAGGTGCATCAGAGAAAAGATTTGCTCTTTGGGAATAACGTTTGTGGTGCTGTAACCGATGCTATCCAGAGCCACCCGACCTTTGGCGACCCAATCGCCACCCTCCTCCGGTGTCGTCAGGTTTTCCAGCAGAACGATGCCAATCAGCCCTGTGTTGTATTTCAGAACACTTGAGCCCTGAAGCCGAATGTCACGACCTTCAAAAACCTGCCCCGTGCAATCAATGCCGTAGTGGTAGCCAATATCGTCGTACTTCTGACTCAGGTGTCCTTTTTGGATTTCCTGCATCTGCTCCGCTCCCGGCGTGCAGCTATGACTACGTCCGGCGTGGTGTAAAGCGATCATGGTGTAGTCCCAATCCTTGACCATATCCTTCTTGCCATCCAACGCTTTCCAGGACGAGCGCTCAACAAACGTGACCTTCAAATCCCGAACCCGTTTGATGATCGCCTCACGAGTAGCCGCCCGATCATTCACAGCCACCGGTATAGGGCACATGAACTCGCCTGGCTTAATCTCCTGAGCAGTTGCCTGTGTCGCAAAACTGGCGGCCATTACTGTTTCTCCGAAAATTCATGAAGCGTTCGAGCTGGGGCATTGAACGTGATGTGAAGTGAGATTTGGGCATTGGGCGTCGGCGTTTTGATGTGTGCGATGCCATCAGCATCGGTGACGCCTTTGGTCTCGACGCCATTTACCGTCGCAACATAGTCACGAAACGCCAATGGCTTACCCGTTTCACTGTCGGTAACACTGAACGACTGCCCGAATCGTTTCTGAATGATGAGAGGTAAAGGAGGAATGAAAGGTGCCGGAGTATGCGAATCCCCGATGATGACTGTCCCCGAACCACCAATCACAACGTCGCCATGCGAACCTGTGGTATCGATCAGCGCAGCGTTTTTGCCATTGATGAACACCGTAGCGGAAACACCCGAAACCAGTGCACTCCCACAGGTACAGGTATCTCCTTTACGGGCGGCAGCAAGGCCGTCGAAGAACACGTCGGGGGATCCTGAGGCGATAGCCTTTGGGCCATGCCCGGGCATCGGGCAGGAGGTTGGATCAGTGATGCGTGCGGCAGGCTTTGCCATGTGCCTGACTCCCTGTCAGTGGATTGAACGAGTGCGGACTCTATCAGAAACCCTCCAGTGAAAATAAACTCGTCCCCTTTTCTTTGGCGGTACTGATAAGTGAAACAAAAAATATTAGCCATCAGCCTTTTATGTTGCGTCAGTTTATTTTCCAGCGCAGCAGATCTTCCTATCAAAGAGGGAATGCCATTTTCGAAAGCCCGAAAAGCCTTGATCAAAAATGGCTGGAAGCCAAATCCCACCCACTCCGGTGGGTTCGGGGTTGAAAGCGTCATCCAAAGAAAAGGCTTCAGTGAAATCGAGTCTTGCACGGAAGGCGTCCGTTACTGCAGCTTCAACTACATCAAGAACGGTGATTGTTTAGGTGTAGGAACTGTCGGCGAAGAAGTCAAAGACATGAAGATTTATTCCTGGAACTTCAAATGCCCTGAAAAGGATTGAAGCCAGAAATCAAAGGGAACAGAAATCTGTTCCTTTTTGTGGAACGATCAAATGAAGACCCCAACCCTCCTGCTCTTCGCAATGTATTGCACAGGTACAAGCTTTGCGTTTGCCGGCGGCTCGCAAGCGACAAACGTCAAGCACGGGCCAGCAGGCATCGCCGTCGATGAGCCCTTGGTATCGGCCAGGTCCAAGTTGATCAAACAAGGATGGAAACCAACCCGGATGCACACCCGCGATGGCTATGAATACAGTGGTGTCGAGCGGGAGCTGGCTGCTCGCGATTTCCTGGAGGTCGATACCTGCTCTTTTGATAGCTCGCGCTGCATACTGTTCTATTCAAAGAAAGGCGCCTGCTTGCGTGTCGACACCATGGGAGAGCAACTCAAAGGCATGACGGTTACGCGATGGCGCAATGAATGTCCGGATGCGCCTTCAGAGCCAAATAGCGGCGACGCGGGTTAAGCAACAAAAAGGGGATCGATTGAAATGAATCGATCCCCTTTTTCCACTGACGGCTAGGCGTCAGAAAGTGCGTGTGCCATCGCCCTCTCTGCCAGCCCAGCTCCCACAGATTTCAGCGCCCTGCACAATATCTGTGATCAACATAAATTCCGTGGGAGCGGGCTTGCTCGCGAAGGCGCCAGAATTGGCACCAGCTTAATCAGCAGGTGATCCTGAGGTCTGCTTCACCGGCAATTGCAAATTATCCAACGCCCGATTCACCGCCAACTCCCCGAGCATGATCAACTGCGCAATGCCCACCAACGCCCGACGCTGCGAAGCCGGCACCAGACTGGCGATGTTTTGGGCAATGGTTTGGGCCGAAGCGAGAGTTTCACTGGCATCAATCAGCAGTTCTTCGTTTTTGTTGTCCGCAGTCACGGCATACATCCCGCGGGTTCTGCGTGGGGGCGGCGTGGAGCCGGGCGGACATAGGTAATGGTCGAGCGCGCGGTCGGCGGCTTCGTGGAGTTTTCTGGAATCGATGGATTCGTAGGGGGAAACCGAGTCGGTTTCGGGCGGGTTGGGTGTTGGTTTGATCATGGTGAAGCTCCATTTTTATACCTGGTGGAACCACCAACACCTGTCGCTAAACAAGTAAGGGTGGCAGCTGTGCGCGGGTTAGCGAACCGAGAGGTATAAGACCCGGCAGACCCGAAGGTCTCCCACGCACAGCCACCATATCGTCATCGCAAAAATCTGCGAGAAACGGGAGCGTCGTTGAACTTATACCTGGTCGGGTCGCTAAACCCGGTCGCTGGGTTGCCAGCGACACGTAGACGATAAAGACCAGGTACAAAGCGCACAAGCCGGCGGATTCTGGCGTAGCTGTAGGCAACGGCGCAAGGGTGTGTAGCCTGAGAGAGTGTCTGGAGATGTCTTTTTAAACGTTGGTGTTTATCGAGGCCTTACTGCGGCATCTCCATGAGGTGGGGAGGCAGGCCAGATGAGTCTCAGATTTACTTTCTGGAAATAAATCAGTCCCCTTTTCCCTCGCCCGCTAGCCATGCCTCCCAGGCAATTAGGTCAGTCAGGATCGTTCAACGGGTGCAGCACCATCCATCGTCCGTCACTACGCGATCGAATGAACTCCCCGTCCACTTGGCACCTTTCATTACGGTCACTTCACGATAAGCGTCTCCTTTCCTGTCTCAGGATCACGAGACCACTTAATGTTGCAAGGGTCATCATTCCCAACTTGGCGAAATAACGAAATCACCTCATCGATACTGATGAAGTACAGGCATTTATCCTTGTCCAGATCTGAGCTGAAGAATGCCCCGTCCAGTCCGCCCCCCTCAGACATACAAGGCGCGAAAACGAAGCTATGAATAATCCGCCCGCATACAAACATAACGTCTCGCCCCTCCTGACTGGCCTTGGAGAGGTCGTAGAGCTCATCTAGGCGGTGGCTGTTACGCCAAGTCACGCGCTTCAGGTTTGGATGCTTATGAAGGGGGATAGAACGGTGGCGGGTCTCGTCGGTGATTTTGGCAGGGGCCTCTAGGAGCTTCCTGACGGAGTAGAAGCCGATGAAGATGTCGCGTTCCACTTGGGAAAGTTCTTCATCAGACAGGGCACTGGCCGTTTTGAGGTGCTCAAGACGATCTGCCATCTGTAGCAGCGGTTGTTTCCAGTACCAGCTCTCCCAGATCATCTTGTGAACCCTCTTAAGTCACTTCGATTTCTTGATCAAATAGCTGCTGACTGAGGCGCACAGGCCAACTACGAGCTCTGCGTCTTCGAAAGACGGCTCACGCCCTTCCTGGATGTGCCGCCCGAACTCCGAGGCATACGCCCAGGTTTTGATGACAGCCTGATCCAATGGCGCTGGAATCAGAGTTCGGGAATCATTCATGATTTTCCCGAGGGTCGCTTGTTGGTCGCCAGTAACCTGCCGAGCGACGCACTCCAGCGAAGCCATGGCATGCTGTATCGCCCCCGTCGGGTCTGGAGACGGTCGGCGTGAAAGATCAGCAATCGCTTGGTGTAATTCTTTGCTGGCCGTGACGTGCCCATGTTGATGCTCAGTTTCTTTCGCCGAGTTCAAAACCTGTTCAAAGGATTCAGAGCCACGGATTTCGATGCGACCATCCAGCAGCTTCCACCCTATGCCGTGCTCAATGAAGAACTCGTTCAGCTCTGTAGTGAAGTGCTCGTACACGCCAGAGTCATAGTTACGGTTGCCTAGGTAATCATCGAGCCGCTCAATGACGTCATACACCTTGAACCACTTGCACTGCTCAAGCCGCTGAACGTTTTCCTCGTGGATATTGGGCCTCTCACTCCAGTTCTGCCTGTCGGGCAAGACCTTCAACGTCTGGCAGATTATTTGGCGCAGATCTGATGGCTTGAGACCACATTCGTAGCTCAATTGAATCAGATACTCCTGCAGCGCTTGCGGTGCGTCTTCCCGGACAGTGATTTCGGCTTCATCGACCTGCGAGAAACCGTTACGCCGTGAAAATGAGTCTTTCATCCTTATCCTCCGCCTCACCTAGCCCACTGGCAAATCGCCATAGCGATCTGGCTCGATAATGCCTGACAATCTGGGATTGGGATAGGTAACGGAAGTCTACGCTTGACCTGGCCTGCGACTTACGACTTAAGGGGACTGATTTACTTCCTAGAAATAAATCAGTCCCCTTAAATTCCAATAATTCCATGTCACGAATGTTTGGGATCGTCGAACTGGGGACTACACTGGATACGTCTCTGACTCGCCACCCAGGCACATCAATCACAAGCAAGTCCAGGTACTGAAATCTAAATGAGCACACCAATCACTTTGTCTGTGGCCGATCTCAACCTCACTTACAACACGGGCCACATGGGCATGGATCACGGTATGCTCTTCCAAGAGAAAGACCGCCGACACCGCCGACATCGCGATATTGATTACGACGAAGCGTCCAGCTCTAGAGACCTTCAGCAGATGGATCTTTGCTTTTGCCGAAATCTAGGTTCAATGGTTTCGCGGCTGGAACTGCTCGGGTATACGTTGGCAGCAGTGAGGTCGGAATATGATAAGCAGGTGGAGTTCGACCGCGAACAATTCGAGGAACTGTTCGAAATCGAAAAAGCTGAGGGACTGGAAACAAGAGAGCCAAGCTCAGACCGCTTAACCTTCGACCAATTCATCGCCTTTATAAAGACCTATGCGTTGAAAGATCTCAGTGACGAATATGTCGTTCACTACGACATAGAGCACAGTCAGGGAGAGGGGCGTTTTGCGGCTGATCCAACGACATCTCTTCTTCCGAAGGGTGATTTTTTTCGAGAAATCGGTGGCTATTCTGAGCTCAGTCACTTCGGTTCATTGATAGAGTTCCTCAGCCCATATGCAATCCTACGAGTTCTTGCTGAAAACCCTGAGAACTTGAGAGAAGACGTAGTCTGGGATTACGGCTGTTTCGTCAACGCTGGCTGGGCTAAAAACGAGGATTTTATTGGCAACGCACGTCGAACCCAAACCTATCTGATCGCGACTGAAGGTACATCTGATACTCACATTTTGAAGCATGGACTCGCGCTTCTGCGCCCAGATATTGAAGACTTTTTTCGATTCATCGACATCGAGGAGCGCCACCCTTTCTCCGGCACAGGGAATTTATCCAAGTTTGCCGAAGGCTTGGTAAAAATTGACGTTCACAATCGCGTAATTTTCTTGTTCGATAACGACGCCGAGGGTGTTGATACTTACAGAAATCTTCTTCAACGCTTCAAGTTCCCAGTGAACATGAGGGCGATGGTTCTCCCTGACCTGGATGAATTGCGAAACTTTCCGGCAAAAGGACCAAGTGGCGTTGAGAATGCTGATATTAATGGTTGCGCAGCCGCTATCGAATGCTATCTCGATCTTAGACTGAATGACCGGCCCCCAGCGCAGGTAACCTGGACGAATTACAAGGAGTCGTTGAATATTTATCAGGGAGCGCTCGATTTCAAAGATAGCTACGCCAAGGCGTTCTATAACGCGACCCCTGACGCTATTGAATCAGGGGCATATGACGCGAGTAAGCTTCGATCCGTGTTAGCGGCGCTTTTGGAAGAGTGCAATGGATTAGCTGCTAAGATGCTCGAATCCTCTTATCTGCAGTAGACACGCCACAATTGGTCGATTCGTGTCGTAAACGCTTGGCTAATATGTTCCCGCCGCATACGCCAGTTGGGATTACGGGTAACATTGCCGGATCGCAGTGTGCCTCTCCCATACCGCTGTTTTATCCCATTCATCAGTGTGTCTACGAATATACTGGTAGTCTCTAGAAAATCCTAGCGACACTCTATGCACTTGGGGCACCAAACTGACAATCAAAAATAGCGACAAAGACCTTTTATTATGGGTCTTTGTCGCATTCTACGGTTAATAGTCCAGCACAATCAGAGTTTGGGGTGCTGCTGGATATTAACTTTTACGGTCGCCTTCTGGCCTTGTAAATACTAGTATCAATATCTACTTTATTTGTTTCGATAAATTCTATTAGGGCGCGATACGTGTTTAGTAGAAGGGCTCGATTAGCCCAATTATTTTCTTCGTCCTCGACCTGAGGCTCAATAAATGTTCCCCTCGGACTGATGTAACTGTACTCGCTTAGGCAAGCGGATGAGTGGTCCCAATCGATGTGAAAAACAGAGTGGAATGAGACCAAGAAGTTAGAGATTAGATCGTTAAGCTCATTGTGCAGCTTGAATCCGCCAGTTTTCTGTATGGCCAAGGCTCTGGAGAGTTCTAAAACCTCCTCCAGCATTTCGCGCTCGGTGCGGGCCGTCGGTTGGTTGTTAGCTCCTCGTTTCATTGCCTCAAGGATTTCATTTACCTGCGCTTCAAGCTCGGGCCAGAGTCTCTCGAATAGCCCGCTGAGGACGTTTTCATCCACGGCCTTTTCTTTGAGTGAATTATTTAGTGCTATAACTAGGCGTCTTATATCGGGCTTGTTGAATAGTGTGACCTGAAATTGATTGAGTGGGCCTTTTAACTCGCTGTTCTCAATGCCGATTAGGATTGGGCAGACCATGCTGCCGTCAACTTTTTTTGAAATTGCACCTGCTTCAAACATTAGCCAAGGGCTGGTGAGGTTCTCTCTAGTTACACAAAATAGGCCAGCCATTGAAGCGTCGAGCTCACCCGCGATATCACTAGACCAGCGAGTGCCTTTTTCGATATCGGACGGCGTGTAATATGGCGTAATGCTCTGGATTAGCATGGGCAACCAATTCCTTAGAGCGTCTCCAACACGTCTGCTGGTTTCGCCTGACCAGCTAATAAATACCTTCATCATTCTTCCTTACTGGCTGATTTTGTACGAGCATACGATGCTTTGCCAGACATTCACTAGTGTTCCAGTTAGGAATTGCAACATGAATTGGTAAAAAATGGCGCGGGGATGTATTGCCTCAGGTTTTGTGCAGTGTTTTCGGGGGCTCAAAGAAAACTATACCCAATCCATTATTGGAGCCAGCCTGCGGCCGCTTCCTTCAGTTGGTCAAAAGCAATCAAGCACATCCCCGGCGACCCAGTACCCACCACCCGACTGAGACGCCAAAATAACTGCATCCCCTAAAAAATCACGGCCTCACCAACCTAGGCATCTCCACCCCCTCCCCCAACCTCTCCACCTCCAACCGCACCCTCTCCCCACCCTGCTCAATCACCACCCCATCCCCCTCCACCGCCACCAACCTCACCCCAGGACTCACCCGTTCCCCTGCAAAAAACTCCTCGGCGGCCCATCGTTCAAACTCAAAATCGCCACCGCCCCGCGACTCCCCGCCATCACGCCACTCACCTTGATCTCCACCGGCGCCGTTCGATTGGAAAACCACTGCAACGCGGGGTTATCGCTGCGCGCCGCGAGCAGTTGCGGGGTGGCGGCCGGGGTGTGGGATTCGGCGGTGGTCAGGAGCAGGGATGACCAGGTGGCGATGCCGATCAGAGCGGCCAGCAGTGCGGCGGCCTGGGTGATTTGGGGGGGTGAAAAGCGTGCGGTGTATCTCATGGGCTGAATCTCCTTTTAGTCCCGGTGACCAGACTACGCGGCAATTCTCACGGTTTTATTTCACACGCCTTACATGTTGGCCGTGCAGGATGGTTTTTTGGGACGGGGCTGGACGCAAGGGAGTGCGCATTCGATGAACCGGTGCAGGCAGCAAGGCTTCACGCTGATCGAGTTGATGGTGGTGCTGGTGATCATCGGTATCGCCAGTGCGGCGATCAGTCTGAATATCAAGCCCGATCCGTTGCAGTTGCTGCGCAAGGATGCCGAGCGCGTAGCGCAGTTGCTGCAGATTGCCCAGGCTGAGGCCCGCGCCGATGGCCGGCCGATTGCGTGGTTGAGCGATGGCAGGGGGTTTCGGTTCAGTCGGCGCAGTGACAGTGGCAAGGGTTTTGATCATTTCGATCGGGACCCGCAGTTGCGGCCGCGTCCCTGGCAGAGTCCGAAGCTGGAGGTGCGGGTGGAGCCGAAGCAGAAAGTGGTGCTGAACGCTGAGTGGATCAATCCGCCGCTGCAGTTGACGCTGTCTGACGGGCTCAATCGGTTGAGTGTGCTGCGCGATGCTTCGGGCCGGATTAGCGTGCAATGAACAGACAACAAGGTTTTACGCTGATCGAGGTGATGGTCGCGATTTTGTTGATGGCGGTGGTCAGTCTGATTGCCTGGAAGGGGCTGGACAGTGTCACGCGCGCCGACAGCCATTTGCAGGCCAGTGGTGAGCAGAGCGACAGCCTGTTGCGGGCGTTGAATCAGATGCAGCGGGATGTGGAGATGCGCGCCGGGATTGAGCTGACGGAGCCGAAGAAGGTCGGCACGGAGGATGAACCGGCGACGGCCCCGCCTGCGCTTACGGTGCGCAGCAGTGACAGCAAGGGGTTTCGGCTGGACATCATTCGTAGCGCGGCGGATCAGCCGGGGGCGTTGCAGAGGGTGCGCTGGTGGCTCAAGGGGGACACGTTGTATCGCGCGGTGGCGCCGGCGCGGAGTCGCTATCCGTTGCCGGCGCCGACGGCTGGGGTGGCGGTTTTGGGTGAGGTGAGTGATTTGCAGGTGCGGGTTTGGGAGGTGGACAAGGGGTGGCGGCAGTTGAGTGGGAATCGGCGGGAGGATCCGTTGGGGCTGGAGGTGCGGTTGACTCGGAAGACACCGCAAGGGCCGGAGAAGTACCGGCAGGTCATTGGTCCCTTGCAGTGATCAACTGAGGACGACTACACCGCCCGGCAGTTCGGTGCATTTGACGCCGTAGGCATCGCGGATCAATGCGCCTACGCCGGCCAGTTGATCGAGGGAGAACCGCGCCTGCACGCGGCGCTGGCCGAGTTCTCGGTTGAGCAGCAGCAACATGCCTGGGCGGTAACGGTTGATCTCGTCGATCATCTGGCTCAGGGTCGCGCCGTTGAACACCAGCACCTGCTGACGCCAGTTCATCACCGCCGCCGTGTCGACGCTTTGCACGGTGCCGACCTGTTGCGCGTCATAGGTCAGTTGCTGGCCCGGTTCCAGGCGCA
Source organism: Pseudomonas sp. 9.2(2024) (assembly GCF_039695385.1). Lineage (NCBI taxonomy): Bacteria > Pseudomonadati > Pseudomonadota > Gammaproteobacteria > Pseudomonadales > Pseudomonadaceae > Pseudomonas > Pseudomonas sp. 9.2(2024). The sequence goes on from NZ_CP155585.1 coordinate 3,750,596, forward strand.
GGCTACGACCTTCAACTTCCACTTCAACCGCGCCATCGAGGCACGTCACGCACACCTGTTGATCGAGGTTGCGCAGGTTGAACCGCGCCCTGCTCGCCCGCAACCAACCACCACCGGCCTGCATCGCCATCGGCAGTCGCGCGGTCTGCACTTCGACTTCGCCGCTGACCAGTTCAAACCCCTGCACGCCCTCATCCACCGAACGCTGGTTGATGCGGGTCTGTGTGTTCAATTCAAGGCTCAAGCCGTCGGCCGGTTCGACGCGACGTTGCTGGCCGACTTCGGTGATGTAATCAGCCCCAAGCCCTGAGAACCCGCCCGGAATCGTGCCGCGCACCAGCAGGAACGCCGCCGACGCGGCAATCGCGCCGCCGAGAAAGGCCCGACGTCCAAACCGGCGTGGTGCCTGCATCGCCTCGGCCGCCGGTTGCAGCAGGTGCCACAAGGCCTTGCACTCTTCGAAGGCGCGGGCGTGTTCGGGGCTTTGGGCGCACCACTGGCGCAGCGCTCGGGCATCGGCGACCGTGGCGCGGCCGGAGGTCAGCAGGATCAGCCAGTCGCGGGCTTCGCTTTGCAGACGCTCGGCAGGCGTGAGCTCGGCAGGTGTCAGACGGAAGATGTTCAAACGCACAGGTACTCGACGGGTTGATCGGGAGCTTCATTCACTAGACGGTTTTCCGGCCCCGCGACCGAACCGCTGAAACACTTTTCTTTCCAGTTTGGCAGCGCAGTGTCCGAGGGCGGCTTTGATTTCCTTCTCGACCATGCGCGTGGAAATGCCGAAACGCTGGGAAATTTCCAGGTGCGGCGCTTCTTCCAGGCGCGCGGCGATGAAGATCCGGCGGCGCCGGGCCGGCAGTTCGTAGAGGGCGCTGAGCAGGGACTGAATTTCCTTCTGGCCGCCGACCACGCGCATCGGGTCGAGCGCTTCGTCGCTGACTTGCAGCAGTTCTTCGACTTCGCTGCCGGTGAGCAGCCGCGCATCGGCCTGGCGGCGGTCGGCGGCGATGTTCAGGGCCATGCGATAGAGGTAGGCGTTGGGCCGCAGCAGGTTCGGCGGCGCTTCCATGCGGTCGACCCGCAGGTAGGTTTCGTGCAGCACGTCGTTGGCCAGGTCCTCCGAGCCGAGACGGCGTCGCAGGCGCACCCGAAAGTCCTCGTAGGACGTCAGGAACAGCTGGACCATCGAACTTTGTCCGGCGTCTTTCATCCCCCGGAAACTCCTTCCCATTGTGTGCATTCCATGCGCTTTCCTGACGATTCGGGTAACAACAGCAACGTGACTGGCTGGCGCAATGCGCCGGGTGTCGGCCGGTCGATTTTGAGCGTGTGAAAACTGTCTACCAGCGCTGCATCGCGCCGAACATCGCCGGTCGAAGTGACCAACCGGCTGTGCTGCACCACGCCGTCGCGGCCGATCCACAGCTGCAACACCGCGCGAAAACTGCCGGGCCGGGTCAGCGGCGAACGGCACAGGTTGCGTTCAATCGCGGCCTGCACCGCCGTGGCGTAACTGCGGTTGACGGCTGCGCTGGCGGGGGTTGGTTTCTCCGCCGGCATTGGCACTTCCTCGACTTGCGCAACCTGCAAGGTGAACGCGTCGTCGCGGCTGTACTTGGCCATCAAGCCGCTGCCGCCGAGCATCCGGCGCAACGCTTCGGCGGCGGTGAATTCACCGTCCACCGCCAATGAGCGTCGACCGCGACTCAACTGGCTGTCGACCAGCACCGCCATGCCGGTGGCGCGGCTGAACTGTTCGAGGGCGCGGGCCAGTTCCTGGGCCGGGATGTGCAGCGTCATGCGCATCGTCGCCGGCATCGGGTCGGCGCTGGCGCGGCTCAGAAACAAGCCAAGCAGCAGCCCCAGACAGAGCTGGCGCATGAGCGCTGAGCGCACAACATCCTCCCTGGCACGGCCTCGCTGCACGGCTGATGTATCCCTGAAAACCGTCATCCTGAGGGCTGTTTATGAATCTGGTGTGACGGCCACTGCAAAAAAACCATCACGGGATAGGCGCCGCCGTTGCACTAGACTCTTGAGCCAGAGCGGCCCCTTCGGGCCGGCCAGGAGGCAGGCATGAAATCAGTCTGGAAAGTCGCCCTCGGCGGGTTGTTGCTGACGGTGTTGGGCGGTGCACACGCGGAGGAGCCACTGGGCTGTGTCGAGGTGACGGTGGGTGGCTATAAGGCGCCGAATTACGACTGCCTGAGCCAGCAGATGGGCAACAATCCCAATGGCGCGGCGGCTGCGCAGAAGAATCAGGAAGCGATGAATGTGCCGGTCAATAAACGCCCGCCGAATCAGGTGGGGCTGGCGACGCCGGCGGCCACCAGTACGCGGATGGGCAACACGTTTGGTACGTCGGTGAAACCGCAGCGGCCACCGAACTAACTTTTACCTGATCGTTCCCACGCTCCTGCGTGGGAATGCAGCCCGTGACGCTCCGCGTCACTGGACGCGGAGCGTCCCTAGAGGCGTTCCCACGCGGAGCGTGGGAACGATCGAAAGTGTGGGAGCGATCAACGGCTCGTGATCAATCGCTGGGAATCTGGCGGAAGCTCACCGCCAACCGGTTCCAGCTGTTGATGGTGCTGACGGCCATGGTCAGGTCCACCAGTTCCGTCTCGTTGAATTGTTCCCGCGCCTGCTGGTAAACATCCTCAGGCACCCGGCTGTCCGCCAGCAGCGTCACCGCCTCGGTCCAGGCCAGCGCCGCCCGCTCGCGCAGGTTGAAGAAGCCGCTGTCGCGCCAGACCGCGATGGCGTACAGCCGTCGGTCCGTCTCCCCTGCCCGCCGCGCCTCCACCGAATGCATGTCGGTGCAGAACGCGCAGCCGTTGAGCTGCGAGGCGCGGATCTTGATCAGGTGCAGCAGCGGCGGCTCGATGCTCAGGCTGCTGGTCAGCGCTTCCAGGGCAATCATCGCTTTCATGGCTTTGGGTGAAGCGCTGTAGTAATCCAGACGCGGGGACATGGGCGGGCCTCGGGCAGCAGAAGAGTGATTTCACGGTAGGCGCTGGTTGGGCGCCGTTACAGCCCCAATTCCACGAAAAAATGGCAGACCACTGATTCAAGTAAAACAACATTCCTGTGGGAGCTGGCTTGCCAGCGATGGGGCAATCACATTCAACATAGATGTCAGCAGATACACCGCTATCGCTGGCAAGCCAGCTCCCACAGGGCCCTATGCCAATTTGGGGGATTTGCACTACGCAACTTCTGTCGATACTGCATTCGGGAGTAATCTGGCCGGCACACTCAACCGCCCGGAGAGCCCCCTCGGTATGGAACTTCATGTCGTGATCAATGGCCGCAAGGATCTGGCCGGTCAGTTGTACCGGCAACTGCGCGACGCCATTGAATCCGGGCGTCTGGCCGCCGGCACGCAACTGCCGCCGAGCCGTTTGCTCGCCGAGCAACTGGGGATTTCGCGCAAGACCATTTCCGACACTTACGCGCAGCTGACTTACGAAAACTTCCTGACCGGAGTAATCGGCAAAGGCACTTACGTCAACGCCCGCTCAACGCCGGTGCAGCGCAAGCAAAGCCATTCCGAGCTGGCCAGTTCCGAGGTGATCGAGAGCTGGCGCAATCTGCCGGTGTTCCTGCGGCATCCGACGCTCGAGGGTTCGCTGCGCTATGACTTTATCGGCGGCGCTACCAGCAAGGGCCAGTTTCCCCAGGATGACTGGCGCCGCTGCGTCTCTCACGCGCTGCGGCAGATGGCCAATTCCAAAGGTTTTTACAGCGTGCCGGAAGGCCTGCCGGCGCTGCGCAATGCGATTGCCCGGCACATCGCGTTTTCCCGTGGTGTGAACTGTCAGGACGAGGACATCGTGGTGTGCAACGGCGCGCAACAGGCGCTGGACTTGATCACGCGGGTGCTGATCCGCCCCGGCAGTCTGGTGGCGATGGAAGATCCCGGTTATCCGCCGGCGCGGCTGCTGTTCGGCACTCACGGGGCGACGGTGGTCGGCGTACCGGTGGACGCCGAGGGCATTCAGGTCGAGCGGATTCCCGAGGGCACGCGGCTGATCTATGTGACGCCGTCGCACCAGTTTCCGCTGGGCATGCCGATGAGTGAGGCGCGGCGCGAGGCCCTGCTTGAGCGAGCCCATGAGCTGGGCGCGATCATCATCGAGGACGACTATGACAGCGAGTTCCGTTACGAAGGCCGACCGACCGATTCGCTGCACAAGCTCGATCAGCGCGGCATCGTCGCCTACGTCGGCACCTTCTCGAAAACCCTGCTGCCGGAGCTGCGACTGGGCTACGCGATCCTGCCGCCGGCGATTCTCGAAGCGGTGATCCGCGCCAAGCAGCTCACCGATTTGCACGCCTCCACCCTGCCGCAATGGGCGCTGGCCAAGTTCATCGCCGAAGGGTGTCTGCTCAAGCACATCCGCCGCTGCCATACCATTTACGCCCAGCGCCGCGAGCGGATTCTGGCGCGCATGGCCACCGATCTGTCGCCGTGGCTGGAAGCCGTGCCGCCCAGCGCGGGGTTTCACATGGCGGTGTTCTGCAAGGTGCCGATCGACTTGCCGCTGGTGATCGAACTGGCGAAAAAGGTCGAAGTCGGGCTGTACGCCATCGATGGCTTCTATTATCAGCAGCCGGCCAAAAGCGGGATGTACTTCGGTTTCGGCGCCATCGAGACGCTGGACATAGACATCGCCCTCGACCGCCTGCGCGACATTCTGCAACAGGTCGTGGGTTAGATTGGCCTAAACGATTAACCGCCGATTGGTTATTGGTGATCCGGGGGTGCAGGCCTATCCTGCACAAGCGTTATCCCTCAATGAGCAGGATTCGTCCGGCCTGATTCAGGAGTGTGAGCAATGTCCAACGAAGTGATCAACACCGTACAGGTGCAGGCTGCCGCCGGCCGATCGGAGGAGCTGGGCAAGCAGTTGCAGAAGATCGTCGAAACCCTGCGCGAAACGCCGGGCTGCGATTCCTACATGGTCGACCGCTGCCCCGAGGACAGCCACCGCTGGACGGTCAGCGCCCGCTGGCAGTCGGAAGCGGCAATGCAGGCGCATTTCAATCGCCCGGAAGCCCAGGGCTTCATCGACCTGATCGACAGCCGTCTGGCCAATAGCGTGGATTTCAACTCCTTTCCGATCGTTTGACTTACGGACGCGATCGCTGGCAAGCCAGCTCCCACAAGGTTTTGTATTGTTCACAAATCATATGAACGACACAAAAAACTGTGGGAGCTGGCTTGCCAGCGATGGCGTATTTGAATGCGCTGCAATCCCCCAGATTGGTCACCTGATCTTCACGAGTATTGGCCGTTTGAATACCCCGGCCCGCGGACTACTGTGATGACCGACTCCCCCACTTATCAGGTGATCACCATGAAAGTCCTGCACTTGCTTGCCGCCCCGCTCGCCGCTCTGGCCCTCACCATCAGCGCTTCGGCACTGGCCCACGGCACCGATTCGCCGTCCGAGAAAATCTCGGTGCTGCAGGATCAGATGCTGAAAAACGTGCCCGGCAAAAAAGCCATGATGATTGAGGTCGATTACAAACCCGGCCAGGCTTCGATTGCCCACAAACACGACGGCACAGCCATGGCGTATGTGCTGGAAGGCGAGATCGTTTCCCAGGTCAAAGGTGAGCAACCGATCACCTACAATAAGGGTCAGTATTGGTATGAGCCGGCCGGTTCCGAGCATTTGATCTCGAAAAACGCCAGCAAGAGCAAACCGGCCAAATTGCTGGTGTTCATGGTGCTGTCGCCCGATGAGAAAGTATTGATCCCCCTGGAAAACTGATTGCTGTTACGTCAGCCATAAATAAAAACGCTCAAATCGTCGATTTGGGCGTTTTTAATGCTGGCCGCAATTAACCTGCCCGGCTTACAGCAAATAAAACTATTGGCTTCCTGATAACTTCACTGATTGGTCGTTTCATAAAACCGCCACAGGTTTAGTCTGATTCAACTGCCACAAACAGTGGCAACTTAAACTTTCCGACTGAAGTTGTTTCACGGGAGAAACACCATGAAACCTGCGTTCGCCAGCACTCTGTTCCTTTCACTGCTGACACTGACGGCCTGCTCGGTACCCACAGCGCCCAAAGCGGTATCGTCGCTCGACACCCTGCTGCCCCACCCGGTGGGCCGCAGCCACATGACCACCGTGAAGGCCGGCCCGGGCGTGTCGCTGGGCGTGATTTACAGCCCGAGCACCCAGACCAACCGCGACTACCTGCGCAACTACCAGGCCAACGCCGGCACCGGTTTCGGCCAGAGCCTGCTGGTGCAGCCGATCCACGACGCCTACGTCGCTACCTCGAAACCGGACATGGCGGTGGATTGGGTGAAAGCTTCGCTGCAACGCCAGTTCGGCTCGGTGACGGTGTACCCGGACATGCAGAGCCTGCGCGCGGCCAACCCGGATGTGGTGGCGATTGTCGACACTCACAGCCAGTTGATTACGTCGCGCAGTTCGGACGTCAAGGCGGATGTGAGCGCGGACTTTTATGACGGTAAGTTCAACTATATCGGCACGGCCCAAGGAACGGATGCCAGAGCCTTGAGTCCGTTATGGGCGGATTACAAACGTTCGGAAGATATCGTGGCGGATATTAATGAACAGCAGAATGTGCAAGTTCGGGCGTTGCAGAAGTTTGACCAGTCGCTCAGTAATTTATTGACCAGGTCGACGGATAACGTGTCGATGGTCGAGCGTAAACAAGGTCTTAGTATGCAGTGATAGTTAGACCGCTGCCCTCACCCTAGCCCTCTCCCGGAGGGAGAGGGAACTGACCGAGTGTTATTGGCGAAATACATCGACCTGTTATTCCTGGGTCGAACTCAGGTTTGAACAGCATGAAGATCTGCTCCCTTTCCCCCTCGCCCCCCCTGGGGGAGAGGGCTGGGGTGAGGGGGTTGGTTCTGTGCATCAACACATCAATATCGCCGAACACAGGCATGAAAAAGCCCCGCCTCTTTCGAGAGCGGGGCTTTTTCATTCAACGGCTACTCAAGCAAGCTCAAGCTCCGCAGTCGCCGCGGCAGGCACGACCGCCTGACCGCTCAGCGCCACGTCGTTCAGCTCACGGTTGGCCACCGCGTACATGGCGTAGTCGGTGCCGCTGGCGGCACGGATTTCCACCAGCATCGCGCGCCAGCGTTCGATCATGGCGTCGTTCTGCTTCATCCACAGTGCCAGACGGGTTTCCACGTCCGAATCACCGCCGCCCGCTTGCAGAACGGCGATGGTGATCGCGCGTTGCTGCCAGTCGACGTCGTCGCGGAACGCTTCACGGGCCAGGGCCTGCCAGTTGTTTTCAACCGGCAAGGCGCTGATCTGCGAAATGTACCAGGTGATGTCCAGCGCGCTGCCCACGGCGAAGTACGCCTTGGCCACTTCGGCTGGATCCTGACCGGTCACATCGGCCGCTTCGATGATCGGCAGCAGCGTGTAGAGGTGGGTCGTACCCGCCACCATACGCGCCAGCAGTTCCGGTACACCGGCGGCGACGTACGCCTGATAACGCTCTTGCCAGTTTTCGCGGATTTCGCCGCTCAGCAGCTCGTCCAGCTTCAGGCCCAGCTCTTTCAGGTGCGGACCGAAATGCGCGACGTCACGGGCAGCGTTCTGCTCGTTGCGGCGGGCACGCAGGAACCAGCGCGTAGCGCGACGGCCCAGACGCATCAGCTCGTCCATCAGCTCCAGTTGCACATCGGCGGAAACCTGATAGTCCAGCGCTTCGATCTGACGGAACCAGTGCGGGAGGTGGAAGATGTCGCGCACGATCACGTAAGCGCCCGCCACGTTCGCCGGGGTCATGCCGGTAGACTCTTTGAGCCTTTGAACGAAGGTGATGCCCATGTGGTTGACCAGATCGTTGGCGATCTGGGTGCTGACGATCTCGCGCTTCAGACGGTGACGACGCATGGCTTCGGAGAACTTGCTGACCAGGGTCGGCGGGAACGCCGTTTCCATGTCGCGGGTCAGGTAGTCGTCGTCCGGCACCAGGGAGCCCAGCAGCTGCTCCTTGAGGTCGATCTTGCTGTACGAGATCAGCACCGACAGCTCAGGACGGGTCAGGCCATGGCCTTCGGCAACGCGTTCGGCCAGTTGCTCTTCGGTCGGCAGGAACTCGATGGCGCGATCCAGCTTGCCACGGCCTTCCAGGTCGCTCATCAGACGTTTGTACTCAGCGATCCGCGCATAAGCGCGACGGGCCGCCAGGGACAGGGCCTGAGTCTGCTTGTAGTTGTTGCCCAGCACCAGACCACCGACTTCGTCGGTCATGCTCGCCAGCAACTGGTTGCGTTGCTTGTCGGTCATGTCGCCGGCCTGAACCACTTCGTTCAGCAGGATCTTGATGTTCACTTCGTGGTCGGAGCAGTCCACGCCACCGGCGTTGTCGATGAAGTCGGTGTTGGAACCGCCGCCATTGAGACCGAACTCCACACGACCCAGTTGGGTCATGCCGAGGTTACCGCCCTCGCCCACCACTTTGCAGCGCAGTTCGTTGCCGTTCACGCGCAATGCATCGTTGGCCTTGTCGCCGACATCGGCGTGGCTTTCTGTGCTGGCCTTGACGTAAGTACCGATACCGCCGTTCCACAGCAGATCCACCGGCGCCTTGAGCAAGGCGTTCAGCAGTTCGGTCGGGGTCAGCTTGTCGGCCTGGATGTCGAAGCGCTCTTTCATCTGTGGCGAGATGGCGATGCTCTTCGCGCTGCGCGAGAAGATGCCGCCGCCTTCGGACATGATGCTGGCATCGTAGTCGGACCAGGCCGAACGCGGCAGGTCGAACATGCGCTGACGCTCGGCGAAGCTGGTGGCCGGATCCGGGTTCGGGTCGATGAAGATGTGCATGTGGTTGAACGCGGCAACCAGTTGCAGCTTGTCGGACATCAGCAAGCCGTTACCGAACACGTCACCGGCCATGTCACCCACGCCGACCACAGTGATGCTGTCTTCCTGGACATTGATGCCGCGCTCGCGGAAGTGGCGCTGAACGCCAACCCACGCGCCCTTGGCGGTGATGCCCATTTTCTTGTGGTCGTAACCGGCCGAACCACCGGACGCGAATGCGTCACCCAGCCAGAAGCCGTAGTCGATGGCGATGCCGTTGGCGATGTCGGAGAAGGTTGCAGTGCCTTTGTCCGCCGCGACCACCAGGTACGGGTCATCGTCGTCATGCCGCACGACGTTGGCCGGCGGTACCAGTTTGCCGTCCTTCAGGTTGTCGGTGATGTCCAGCAGACCCGAGATGAAGATGCGGTAGCAGGCGATGCCCTCGGCCGCGATCTCGTCACGGCTGCCGCCCAATGGCAGGCGACGCGGCAGGAAGCCGCCCTTCGCACCTACTGGCACGATGACCGAGTTCTTCACTTGCTGGGCTTTTACCAGGCCGAGGACTTCGGTACGGAAGTCTTCTTCACGGTCGGACCAGCGCAGGCCACCACGAGCAACGTTGCCGAAGCGCAGGTGCACGCCTTCGACGCGTGGCGAGTAAACGAAGATTTCGAACTTGGGCACCGGTTTCGGCAGCTCAGGAATCAAGTGCGGGTTGAACTTGAAGCTGAAGTACGACTTGTTCTGGCCGTTGGCGTCGGTCTGGTAGAAGTTGGTGCGCAGGGTTGCTTTGATCAGGTCCAGGTAACGACGCAGGATACGGTCTTCGTTGAGGACTTGAACGTCGTCCAGCGCAGTCAGGATGGCCTGTTCCAGACGCTGTTGCTTGTCGTCCAGATCCTCGCTGCCCAGCTTGCGGGCCAGGTAGAAACGGGTCTTGAACAACCGGGTCAGTTCGCGAGCGATGTCGGTGTGGTTGTTCAGGGTGCTGGCGATGTAGCCGAGGTCGAAGCCCAGGCGGATCTGCTTCAGGTAGCGGGCGTAGGCACGCAGCAGCGCCACGTCGCGCCATGGCAGGCCGGCGGTCAGCACCAGACGGTTGAACGCATCGTTCTCGGCATCGCCACGGACGATGTGGACGAACGCGTCCTGCAGGGTGTCGTTGAGTTGCTGGATGTCCAGTTCCAGGCCTTCGGCAGCGGTGAACGCGAAGTCGTGGATCCAGAACTCGCGGCCGTTGGTGTGACGCAGACGGTACGGGAATTCACCCAGCACGCGCAGGCCGAGGTTTTCCAGGATCGGCAGTACGTCGGACAGTGCCAGCGGGGTATCGGCGTGATACAGCTTGCAGTGCAGCTCGCGTGGGCCGGAGGCCAGCGGCTGGTAGAAGCTCATGGCCAGCGGCTTCTTCTCGCTCAGGTTGAGCAGGTGCTGCATGTCGACCACGGCCGAATGCGCTGCGAAACGCTCGCGGTAACCGGCCGGGAAGCCTTTCGGGAAGTCGGCCAGCACGTTGGTGCCGTTGGCTTCGCCGAAGGTTTCAACGGTCAGGGCAGCGTAGTCGTCCTGCCAGCTGCGGCAGGCCTGGATCACTTCGTTTTCCAGTTGCAGCGGGTCGATGTCGATGCGGTTTTTCGGGTCGACGCGCAGGATCAGTTGCACGCGGGCCAGCACGGACTCGGAGAAGAACGTCCAGAATTCGCAGTCGGAGGCTTTCAGGCGCTCCATCAGCACTTGCTGGATCTTCTGGCGAACTTCGGTGGAGTAGATGTCACGCGGCACGTAGGCCAGGCAGTAGCAGAAACGACCGTACGGGTCTTTACGCAGGAACACGCGGATCTTGTTGCGTTCCTGGATCTGCACGATCGACATCACGGTGCTGAACAGTTCGTCGACCGGAGTCTGGAACAGGTCGTCACGCGGCAGCACTTCCAGAACCTGAGCCAGTTCCTTGCCCAGGTGAGCCTTGGCCTGGAAGCCCGAGCGGCGCTCGATTTCCTCGACCTTGCGGCGGATAAACGGGATGACACGCACGCTTTCGCCATACACCGACGAGGTGTACAGGCCCATGAAGCGGTGTTCCTTGATCACTTTGCCGTCGGCATCGATTTCGCGAATCGACACGTAGTCCGGGTAAGCCGGACGGTGCACGCGGCTCGGATGCGCGGCCTTGGCGAACGACAGCAGTGTCGGTTCGCGCAGGTATTTCACGGCATAGTCTTCGATGTGGCGGTCTTCGTTGGTCAGACCGGTGCGCAGCAGCTTGGTCAGGCCGAGGAACGAATTCTGGTCGTATTCGATGTGGCCGCCGTCGGCCTGATCGACAACGGTGAACTCTTCGTAGCCGAGGAAGGTGAAGTGGTTGCCCACCAGCCACTCCAGGAAGCTCTTGATTTCGGTCTTCTCGTCGGCATCGACGGCGAATGCGCTGTTATCGAGCTTGGTGAGGATTTCCTGCACCTTGGCCTTCATCGGCTCGAAATCGGAGACCGCGACGCGGACTTCACCCAGGACCTGCTCCAGTTCCTTGGACAGCACATTCAATTCGGCCGCGTTGGCGCAGCGGTCGATTTCCAGGTACATCAGCGACTCGTGCAGCACGCCTTCGCCGGTGGTGCCTTTTGGCAGGATTTCCAGCAATTCGCCCTTGCTGCCACGACGCACGCTCAGCACGGTGGTCTGCAGGGTGTGGATGCTGTAGCCGCGACGGTTCAGCTCGGTACGCACCGAGTCCACCAGGAACGGCAAGTCATGGTGCAGCACTTCGACCGCGGTGTGGGTCGACTGCCAGCCGTGACGTTCGTAATCGGGGTTGTAGACGCGCACTTGCGGTTGCGCGTGATCGAAGCGCTCAAGCAGGCGCCACGCAGAAAGAGTACAGCCAGCGAGGTCGGAGAGGCGACGTTGGGTCAGCTCGTCCAGGGAAATGATGCCGAAGAATTGTTCAGCGAACAGCGCCACTTGTGGCAGTGCCTGTTCACTGATGTGCTGCGCCAGTGCCGCTTGCAGTTGGTGCTGGAAGTCGGCTTTGCTGGCTGCGGTGAAGAACGCCATCTGTGGTACTCCGCTTGGGCTTGTTATTGATGGAAAGCGTCGCGTGCAAAACCCCTTTCGGGGCGTTCCGTCGCCCTGTTCCTGATTCTCGGGCAGAGGAAACAGGGTGACAGGTGGGTGAAGCTGGACGAGACACTCAGGTCACATTCACCTTCCATGAATGGGCATCTGCAAAAACGACTGCCCGGCGCCGCTCGCGGGGCCATGGCAATGCCTTTACGGGTGCTCATCCGTTGCGCAGCTTAATGGGTGCGACAATGTGTCTGCTTGCGGTGCTGCGACATATTCGGTCATTGGCACGTAAACCAAGGCCTGCGCATCGGTAAACACTAGCATTCATGGGGCGGAACGCCGGTCTGAATGCCCGTTTTTACGGTACAGGCGTGCCAGGAATGACCATTGACCTGTGTCGCGTTCACGACACATCCTCTGACACTCTCACATGCAGAAATTCCCGGGGGCTGGCAGAATCGCGCCCAATTGCGACCAACAAGCCCGCCGAGGCAGGAATTCCCCATGCAAATGACCACCGCCCTTTTGATCGTCAACCCGTGCGACGACGAAGAAGACAACATGGCCATGCTCTGCTGCCACAGCGACAAGGGCGACATGTTCCTGATGAGCCGCTACCCGGACGAGGACGAGCTGGAGATCACGCTGGATGGCGAGCCGTCGACCCTTGATGGCGTCAAGGTCACTTTGACCAAAACCCTGTTGAAGATCGAAATCGCTGCAGCCGATGCCGATGCGTTGAACGGGGATGATGTGCTGGAAATCACTTTCAATCCGGACATGGTGGATCTGGCTGAAGTCGAGGAAACCCTGAAGAACATTCTTGATGGTACTGGCACCTATATCAGCCAGATTTGATGGCATCTGGGCCGGCCCTTTCGCGAGCGAAAGGGCCCGAAAGAACACCGCACCTCCCCCGCCCTACAAAATTCCAACAATTGCCCCGGTCATTTCCCGCACTTTGCGCAAAATGCCGTTAGTCGCCACCCCCTGCGATGGATTAAAGTAACGCCCCCAGCCCCGGCGTTATCCGAACGCCTGTGGCCACCCTTTCCAGGAACAGTCATCGATGGAACATCGTGAAGCGCTGCTGGCGCTGCGAACCTTTCTTTCAACGCAGATTCTCGGCCAGGAAAAACTCATCGAGCGCTTGCTCATCGCCCTGCTCGCCGACGGCCACATGCTGGTCGAGGGCGCTCCGGGTCTGGCCAAGACCAAAGCGATCAAAGAGCTCGCCGAGGGCATCGAAGCCCAGTTCCATCGCATTCAGTTCACCCCGGACCTGCTGCCCGCCGACATCACCGGCACCGAGATCTATCGCCCCGAAACCGGCAGCTTCGTGTTCCAGCAAGGCCCGATCTTCCACAACCTGGTGCTGGCGGACGAAATTAACCGTGCCCCGGCCAAGGTTCAATCGGCGCTGCTCGAAGCCATGGCCGAACGTCAGGTCAGTGTCGGGCGCAGCACTTATGAGCTGTCGCCGCTGTTTCTGGTGATGGCCACACAGAACCCGATCGAGCAGGAAGGCACCTATCCGCTGCCCGAAGCCCAGCTCGACCGTTTCCTGATGCACGTAAAAATCGGTTTCCCGGACGCCGCCGTCGAACGCCGGATCCTGCAACAGGCCCGGGGCGAAGCCCTGAACGGCGAAACCAAGCCCGAACGCCGGGTCAGCCAGCAGGCGATCTTCGCCGCGCGCAAGGAAATCCTCGGCCTGTACATGGCTGACGCCGTGGAGGAATACCTCGTGCAACTGGTCATGGCCACGCGCAACCCGGCCAAGTTCGACCCGGAAATGGCCGAGTGGATCGCCTACGGCGCCAGCCCGCGCGGCTCCATTGCCCTCGACCGCTGCGCCCGCGCCCACGCCTGGCTGGCCGGTCGCGACTTCGTCAGCCCGGAAGACATCCAGGCCGTGCTGTTCGACGTGTTGCGTCACCGCATCATTCTGTCGTTTGAAGCCGAAGCCGCTGGCATCGATCAGGATCGCGTGGTGCAACGGATTCTCGACGTCGTAGCCGTCGCTTGACCCCGATGAACGCCTCCCTGCCGTCCGAACCGGGCATCCGCATCAGCCTCGCCGAGCTGATCGAGATGCGTCACCGCGTGCGCGAAGTGCAGCTGTTTTCCACGCCGAGCCAGCGCAGCCCGCTGATCGGCCTGCACCACTCGAAATTCCGTGGTCGCGGCGTCGACTTCGATCAGGTGCGGGTCTATCAGGCCGGCGACGACGTGCGCACCATCGACTGGCGCGTCACCGCGCGAACGCAGGAACCGCACACCAAGCTGTTCCATGAAGAACGCGAACGGCCGATTTTCATCATGGTCGAGCAGAGTACGCGGTTGTTCTTCGGCTCCGGGCTGATGTTCAAATCGGTGCTGGCGGCGCAGGCTGCGGCGCTGATCGGTTGGGCAGCGCTCGGTCACAACGACCGGGTTGGCGGGCTGGTGTTCGGCGACAACGAGCATTACGAAATCAAACCGCGCCGCAGCAAGCAGAGCCTTTTGCAACTGCTCAACCGGCTGGTGAAGGTCAATCAATCGCTGCACAGCGAGCGGGAGCCGGATCGCGATGCGTTTGGCGTGGCGTTGCGCCGGGCCCGCGAAGTGCTGCGACCGGGCAGTCTGGTGATCGTGATCTGCGACGAGCGCGCACTGTCCGACAGCGCCGAGCAGCAATTGAGCCTGTTGTCGCGCCATTGCGATCTGTTGATGCTGCCGCTGTCCGATCCGCTGGATCACGCCCTGCCCGCCGCCGGCCTGCTGAGATTCGCCGAACGTGGCGCGCAGCTGGAACTCGACACCCTCAATTTCGATCTGCGCCAGACCTACCGCGCCCAGGCCGAAGCGCGGATCGCTCGCTGGGAATTGCTCGCGCAGAAGCTGCGCGTGCTGCTGATGCCGCTGAGCACTCAGAGCGAAATGGTCGAGCAGATGCGCGAGTTCCTGAACCCGCAACGTCCGGGGAAAGGTCGATGAGCGGCCTCGAACAACTGCAACCGCTGATCTCCCCGCCACCGATTGCCTTCTGGCCGCCGGCGCCGGGCTGGTGGCTGCTGCTTTTACTGTTGCCGGTAATCGGTTTCGTGATCTGGCGGCTGCGACGTTTCATTCCGATCAAGAAAAAACCGGTCGTGCGCGCCGAACTGCCGCTCGATCCGGTGCGTATCGCCGCACTCGCCGAACTGGCGCAGATGCCCAAACCCTACGACGGCGCCCCGGCCGGGGCCTGGCTGCAGCAGCTCAACGGCCTGCTCAAACGCCTGTGCCGCAACCACTATCCCTACAGCCAGAGCCATACCCTCAACGGCCGCAAATGGCTGGCGTTTCTCGACAACCGTTGCCCCGCCGCCGGCCTGACCCGGTGGATGGTGCTCGTCGAAGGCGCCTACAAACCCGAGTGCAAGCTCGACGACAAAGCCATCGCCGGCCTGACCCAGGCAGTCGACACCTGGATCCGCAAACATGTTTGAGTTCGCCTGGCCGTGGATCTTTCTGCTGTTGCCGCTGCCGTGGCTGATGCGCCTCGTGCTGCCGGTGGCCGACAGCGGCGAACCGGCGCTGAAAGTGAGTTTCCTCGGTGACCTGGAAGGCCTCGCTCGCCGCCGCGCCCGGGCCAACCTGCCAGCGTGGCGCCAGCAAGCGCCGTTCATGCTGCTGTGGCTGTTTCTGCTGATCGCCGCCGCCCGCCCGCAATGGCTCGGCGAACCGCTGCCGATTGCCGCCAGCGGTCGTGATCTGCTGGTGGCAGTGGACGTGTCCGGCTCGATGGATTTTCCGGACATGCAATGGAACGACGAAGACGTCAGTCGCCTGTCGCTGGTTCAGCATTTGCTCGGTGATTTTCTCGAAAGTCGCGATGGCGACCGCGTTGGCCTGATCCTGTTTGGCAGCCAGGCCTACCTGCAAGCACCCCTGACGTTTGACCGGCGCACCGTTCGGGTCTGGCTCGATGAAGCGCGGATCGGCATCGCCGGCAAGAACACCGCGATTGGCGACGCCATCGGCCTGGCCCTGAAGCGCCTGCGCATGCGTCCGGCCCAGAGCCGGGTGCTGATTCTGGTCACCGACGGCGCCAACAATGGCGGCGAAATCGACCCGCTGACCGCCGCAAAACTGGCCGCCAGCGAAGGCGTGAAAATCTATCCGATCGGTATCGGTGCCGATCCCGAAGAAAGCGGCGCCACGGCGTTGCTCGGCGGCAACCCGACCCTCGATCTCGACGAACCGGCACTCAAGGCCATCGCCGAAGTCACCGGAGGCCAGTACTTCCGCGCTCGCGACGGCCAGCAACTGCAAGCGATCAAGGACACCCTCGACCAGCTCGAACCGGTGACTCAGCAACCTACCCAGGCCCGTCCGGCGCAGGCGTTGTATCAGTGGCCGCTGGCATTCGCGCTGCTGCTGAGCATGTTACTGGTCGCCCGTGTGTTGTGGCCGGACAACCCGCTGCAACGACTGTTTACCAAGGAGCTGTATCTGCAAAGCCCCCTGCCTGACTGGCGCGACCGTCTCAAGCGTTTGCGTTTGCGGAGGCGCCGATGATCGCTCTCTGGCCGCACTGGTTCCGTCCCTGGTGGCTGTTGCTGCTGCCGGCGCTCGGCTGGCTGATCTGGCAGCTCTGGCACCGACAGAAACGCGCCGGTCGCTGGCAGATGATTCTGCCGCCGGCCTTTCACGCCACGCTGCTCAGTGGCGGCAGCGGTCGCGACAGCAAACTGCCGTGGGTCGCCCTGAGCGTGGCCTGGCTGCTGACGATTCTGGCGTTGCTCGGGCCGAGCTGGGAGCGGGTCGAACAAACCAGCCAGAAACCCGCCGACCCGTTGGTGGTGGTGCTGGAACTGACCCCGGAAATGCTCGCCACCGATTCACCGCCAACGCGACTGGAACAGGCCCGGCGCAAGCTGTTCGACCTGCTGAAAGTGCGCAGCGATGCCCAGACCGCCATCGTCGTTTACGCCGGCAGCGCCCATACGCTGGTGCCGCTGTCGGATGACCTGGCGACCAGTCGCAACCTGCTCGACGCGCTCAAGCCCTCGCTGATGCCGGAAAGCGGCCATCGCGCCGATCTGGCGGTTGGCAAGGCGCTGGCGCTGCTCAAGCAGGGAGCGCTGGGTCAGGGGCGGATTCTGCTGATTGGCTCTTCGCTGTCGGAAGAGGAACGCCAAGGTATTCGCAATGCACTAAGCGGCCAATCGGCGCAGTTGTTGATGCTCGGTGTCGGCACCGCTGAGGGCGCGCCGATTGCTCAGGAGGACGGGAGTTTCCTCAAGGATGAACAAGGCGCGATCCGGGTGCCGCAACTTGACAGCCCGGGCCTCGGCGCCTTCCTCAACGCGGTCGGCGGCGAGTACCGCAGCGCGCGGCTGGATGAGTCCGATCTGGGCGACCTCGGCCTGCTCGATGGCCCGCGCAGCCTGCGCGACGATGGCCAGACCGTGCGCCTCGACACCTGGGCCGATCAGGGGTACTGGCTGCTGTTGCCGCTGTTGTTGCTCGCCGCGTGCGCCGGGCGGCGTGGCTGGTTGTTCTGCCTGCCGTTGCTGCTGGCATTGCCGCAACCCAGCTATGCCTTCGACTTCGAAGACCTGTGGCTGCGCCCCGATCAGCAAGGCCTGCATCTGCTCAAACAGAAGCGCCCGGCCGAAGCGGCGAAGCATTTCGAAGATCCGCAATGGCAAGGGGTGGCGTTGTACGAGGCCGGCGACTACAGTGGCGCCGCTCAGCATTTCGCCGAGGGCAATGACGCCCACGCCCACTACAATCGTGGCAACGCCCTGGCCAGAAGCGGCGAGCTGGAAGCGGCTCTGGACGCCTACGAACAGGCCCTGGAACGCCAGCCGGATCTGCGCCCGGCGCTGACCAACAAGGCGCTGGTGGAAAACCTGCTGAAACAGAAAAACGCCCCGCCGCCGGCCGAACCGCAAGACAAACCGGCGCAGCCAAACATACCGGGCGATGAACCGCCGCCACCGACCGCTCCACCACCAGCGGTCAAAAGCGAAACCCAAAGCGAGTCGCAGACCGGCGAGTCCGCCAGCGAACCGCCACCGACCACCCCGCCGCTGCCGGGTGCCAACGAGTTGCCGGACAGCGAACCGGGCGAGGAACAGAACACTGCGCCGCTGCTGCGCCCCAATGAGGACAACCTCGAAGGCGAGCAACAGCAGGCGCTGGAACAATGGCTGGGCAAGATCCCGGATGACCCGGGCGAACTGCTGCGACGCAAATTCTGGTACGAACAGCAACAACATCAGGATCAGGAAAACATTCGATGACCCGTTTCACCGCTCTCTTGCTGCCCCTGCTGATCTGCACGGCCACCGCCCAGGCGGCCGAGCTGACAGCCAGCGTGGATCGCAGTCGCCTGAACTCCGGCGAGACGGTCGAACTCACCCTCGAATCCAACGATGTCACGCAGTTCGGCAAACCGGATCTGAGCCCGCTGGAACCGCTGTTCGAAGTGCGCGGCACGCGTCAGGTCAACCAGTTGAACACACTCAACGAAGACAACCGCGCCACCACTCGCTGGATCATCACGTTGCTGCCCAAGCAGAACGGCAGCGTTGAAATCCCGCCGCTGAAACTGGGCGACGTCGAGAGCCAGCCGATCACCGTGCAGGTGATCGAGAGTGACAACCGCGAAGAGAACAATGCCCGCGAACCGGTGTTCATCGAAGCCAGCCTCGACCAGACCAGCGTCTACGTGCAGGCCCAGGCCATCCTGACGTTGCGCATCTACCATTCGGTGTCGCTGTACGACGACAGCAGCCTGACGCCGTTGCAGATCGCCGACGCGCGCATCGAGCAACTGGGCGACATGCGCACCTACGAAAAAGACATCAACGGTGTGCGCCATGGCGTGATCGAGATGCGCTATGCGATCTATCCGCAGCACAGCGGCTTGCTGAGCATCGCCCCGCAGACTTTCAGCGCCACACTCGTCGACACCCAGCCCTCGCAGGACGCCACGACGCAGGGACCGAAGCCGGGCAAACTGATGCGCGTCAGCTCCACCGCCACCTCGCTGACGGTCAAACCGAAACCGATGACGTACCCCAGCGACGCACCGTGGCTGCCGGCCCGCAGCCTGAGCCTGAGCGAAAGCTGGAACCCGGAGCCGGAACACACCCAGGTCGGCGACTCCCTGACCCGCAGCCTGACCCTCAAGGTCGAAGGCCTGGCCAGCTCGCAACTGCCCGCCCTGCCCGCCACCGAAGCCAACGGCCTGCGCCGCTATCCGGATCAACCGGTGCTGAACAACCAGAGCAGCGACCGCGGCCTGATCGGCAGCCGTGAAGAACGCGAAGCACTGGTGCCGAGCCGCAGCGGTTCGATCGAGTTGCCAACGGTGGACGTGGTCTGGTGGAACACCTTCGAAGATCACCTGGAACACACCAGCCTGCCGGCGCGCACCCTGCAGGTGGCGAACAACCCGAGCCTGCAAGTCGACACCCCGGCGGGCAGCACGCAACCGCTCAGCGCGGCCGACAGCGAAGCCTTGTGGTGGTGGAAACTCAGCACCTTCGTTTTCGCCTGCACCACCCTGCTCGGCTTCGGCCTCTGGTGGCGTGCCCGCTGGCAGCCGGCAATCCTGCGCGCCGCGCAAACCGGCCCGAGCCCCCGCACCCTGCTCGACGACATCAAACGCGCCAGCCAGGCCAACGACCCCCACGCCACCCGCCAGGCCCTCGACGCCTGGGCCCGCCAGCAACCGGAAACCCTGGCGGATATGGCGGCGCGTTTTGTGCCGCTGTCGGATGCGCTCGATGGTTTGAACGGCGCGCTGTACAGCGAGACGGGGCAGCATTGGCAGGGTGAGGATTTGTGGCGGGCGATCCGTACGATTCCAACGGCGGAGCGGGTGCAGGATCCGGTTGGGGACAGTGGGTTGCCGCCGCTTTATCCGAAGTAGCTCAGTAAAAAATAAAAAAGGGGCGGATTTATTAATCAAATAAATCCGCCCCTTTTTCTGCTTGTGCTTTGCTGCTCTCAAGAAGTGGTCAGATTTATTTACAACAGTAAGCAATAAATAAATCCGTCCTTCCTTTCCACCTCGCACCTTTCACCCATCAGCAAAGTCTTTCACACGAGCCAGGTTCTTGTAAATCCATCGCGCCGACAGAACCAATGCCAATGGAATCCCGACACACTTGAATACCAACCTGAAATCAGGCTCGAAAAAAACATATAGCGCCGCCATCAACAGTGAAACCACTACAAGAGAAAGCAGCAAAGACACCATGAACACAAACCAGACGACACACAACAAAACGACCGATCTGGCGAATATATTTCTACTTGCCACTATTTAGTTCCTTATAAAAGTCAGACGCCTTTCCAGTCACACCATACAGATACATACCCAGAGCGCTCCCGAAAGGCAAAGTCTTACCAAAAACAGGCACGACGAAATTATTATCAAATTTTTCCACTGTCACACCGAATAGCGACTTGGTGTTCTTTAGTCCGTCCGACGATATTCTCAAAGGTACTTTTACGAACCCCGACCCTGCACTGAAGAACAGATCCGCACCGCTGTATGCAGCAGATCCATACTCACCTCCAAAGTATGAAAATGCGTCCTTTACAGGATTATATCGGAAGGGCTCATCACCAAAGATGTGGTTATAAAAACCGCTACTGCCTTCTACAGCGTTACCTGCTCCAATCGTCGCCATAGGCCCTCCAAAGGCGCAACCTGCAACAGTGGCGCACAGACTGAAACCCGATACCACGGTTCCCACCCCGAGACCCGCCTGAAGAGCATCGGCTCCCAGAGGAAAGGCATCACGCGTTGCAAAATCCGAGACTGAATCAAAATAAGTATAGTCAAACAAACCCCTGTCACGCTGTGCATCAGCCCAGGTCAACTCATTGCTGAGCCCGGCCATATCAGCCTCCGTGAGGTAATTTGCACGATACTCGGCACTCCCCCTTTCATACTGGGCCCAGCACCGGATCATGTAGCAAGTCGCTTTATCGAGGTTTTCCTTTTTGAAGTCGCCCTTACTGGCCTCTTCTTCCTTGGCATGCTCTTCCTCCTCATGCCCTTGACGATTGAACGCCGTTGCGTATTTGGCAATGTCCGCCCCAAGCTGTACATCACCTCCGACGGCAGTCGCCGCCAGAATACCGGTCAATTGAGAAGCCATTAGTTCAAGTTGCTTGTCGCCCTTGGTCATTCCATCAAGAATTCCACTCAACGCTTCATTGGCGCCTGCTGCTGCCGCACCCGTTTTGAAATCTCCCCCAGTGATTTGAGCCAGCAACCCTCCCATCAGTGTATGGGCCAGTACTTTTTCGAAACTGCCTGTTGGATATTTCACGTAATCGCCGACAAAGTTGAACCCGGTTGCCATGGCGACGTTATTGGCTTGCGATG
This sequence comes from Pseudomonas sp. 9.2(2024), assembly GCF_039695385.1. NCBI lineage: Bacteria > Pseudomonadati > Pseudomonadota > Gammaproteobacteria > Pseudomonadales > Pseudomonadaceae > Pseudomonas > Pseudomonas sp. 9.2(2024). The sequence continues at coordinate 3,771,875 of NZ_CP155585.1, forward strand.
CAATCGCTGTCATCAGGTTTTGACCAAGGCTACCGCCATTGATGAGGGTGCTTACTCCGGCCTGTGTCGCGCTTTGGGCCAAAGAATACTTGATGTAGTCACCAATGCCGCTCAACTTTCCGAGATCGAATCCTTTCGTGATTCCTGCTGTGGGATTGGTCGATGCACCAAACGCCTCATCCAGATACCCGGAAGTGATGCCCGCTGTCAGGGCGGATGTAGCGTAGCCCTTCAGACTCTGGGTACTGGTGACATCTTTTACGACCGCGCCCAGATTGCCTTTATTGTTGATGGCGCTCACCGTCGCCGAGCCGGCCATCGAGGTCATTACGCTGGTTGCCATAACGTTCCCCCAGCCCGCTGCCATGGTCGCCGATCCCGCAGCCATTGCCGAGCCCGAGCCAGCTGTCGCACCCGCCATTGTGCCCGCCAGACCACTTGCCGCTCCGGCGGTCAATACGGTCATGACGATAATGATTGCCAGCATCGCGCCCTGACCCAGGCTCGAATTGCTGTATTTGAACGATTCGTGGGTTTCCTTGATCAGTTGCCAGTCCACGTCACCCCGTTGCTCGGCATCCTTGAGCCACGCAAGTTTCGGATCCGCCTTGACCATCGCATCAATGGCTTCGCTTACGGTTTGCTGGTTGACCTGTCTGACATCGATTTTCAGCCCGTCAACCGCATGGATTGCCAGCTTTCCTGCGGCCGTCATCTGGGTCTGTTTCAACGTCTCATCGGTGCTGCCTTTACCCGACATGGACGTCCAGGCCTGACTGGAACTGCTCTTCTCGTGGCTTTCCTGATGCAGATCCTTCACACCTTCGAACGTGACTGAGCCGCCACTGTTGATCGTGAGATCGCCACCACTTTGCAGATTCGCAGCCTGGTAACGCTGATCCCCACCGCTTGCCAAAACCATGTTGGAGCCAGACGTGATTTCACTACCGATATGAGTGACCTGAGTCACCTCATCGCGCTTGGTTTGTTTGGACCCGAATGAGCCTTTCTTCTTCTTGTCATACAACGAGTAGTCAGTGTCCTGCGCGGCAAGAATGTCCAGTCGGTCTCCGGCAACCAAGTACGCCTCGTCACCGGCGCTGATGCGACTGGAGATCACCGCCATGTCATCACCTGCACTCATTGCAACACTGCCACCAGCCTTGATATCGCTCATGACCTGGCTGACGTGATCTTCCTGCTTTGTAAGTTTCTTGCTCTTCGACAGGGAGTGCTCCTCATCTGCGGCCGAACTGATCGTCAAGTCACCGGTCGCGGCCATCGCGACATTGCGTTCAGCGTCAATCTTGCTGGCAACGACTGTTATGTCGCGGCCGGAGCGCATGGATACATCGCGACCCGAGTCCAGTTCCGAACCCAACTGAGTGACATTGCTGCTGTTGTGCCGACTGTCGTAATAGACGCTGTTCGCCACCTGCGCTGACGTCACGTTGATGTCGCGAGCTGCGTTGAACGTCATGTCCCGGCCACTCTGCATGACTGCGCCTTTAACATTGATGTCCTGGCCTGCCATTACCGTCAGATCATTGGCCGCTTCAATTCTTGCTGCGCTGTCGGCGAAGTCATGACTTTGAGAGGCGAGGCGGGTGTTATTGGTCTGGGTCGTAATGGTTCGCTCGTTAAGTACGTCTCCACGAATCGCTGTCACGTTTACATCCCGCCCGGTGATGATGCCGCCGGATTTGTTGACGACATCATTGCCCGCCAGAACATCCAGGCGATTTCCCGCCTCAATCACTCCGCTGTTGACAACGTCGTTACCGGCGATAGCCATCAAATCATTCGTCGCCTTCAACGTCCCGACGTTATCCAGATTCCCGCCGGCAATCAGCGTCACGTCCTTACCGGAAATCAACGCACCGGTCGGGCCGAGACGGCCGTTGGCCTGGGCCAGGTACAGCACCGGCACCAGCACTTTTTCACCGTTCACTTCGTGCTCTTCGAGCCAGACGATATCGTGGGTCAGCGCCGCCACCTGTTCGGCAGTGAGGCCCACGCCCATCGACAGGTTGAGGGCGTCCTTGCTGGCGATGGCGTTGTCCATCAGGTAGCGGAACATGTCCTCGTTGTTGCTTCGGCCATCGATGAAGGCCTGGCCGGTGCGCGCGGTCACGGCTTGCTGCACCAGACGCTGCTCGAAGAGTCCGTCACCGAGACGCTTGGCGCTCTGGTCCGGGTCGTAACCGAGTTTGCCGAGCAGGTAGTCCGAACTCATGAAGGACTTGAGATCGGTCAGCGCCGGGTTGGTTTCGATCAGGTATTTGTGGCCGTTCGCCGGGGCCTTGGTGTCTGGCAGGCCCGTCACGCGGGTGACCGGGCGACTGTCGATCGACTCCCGGGCGTCATTGCCACGTCCGCCCCTGCCGGGACCGGCCGGATTCACCGGAACGTTCACATCCAGCGTGCTGGCGACCGCTTTGACCATGGTCGGGTCGCGTCGAAAGGTATCGACGGCGCGCGTGCTGTCAGAGACCGGTGCAGGAGCATCGACCAGCAAATTGCGCGGACCGCCGCTGGTGCCTGCGACCAGATGCTGCTCGGCCTTGACCGACTCGCCGGTCATTGTCCAGGTGGGCGATGGACCTGTAGCGACTACAGGAGAAAGGTCACTGCCCCCCTGGGTGCTCAGACGGAAAAGACCTTTGTCGCCTACCGGCAAGGAGAAGCCCGGCAAGGTCAGTGGATTGACCTGCTGCTGGGCCAGCTCCGGTGGCAACTGGCTGTTGATCCTGATGACCGCTATGCCGGTGTTGCCAACCCGAGTGTCTGCGACTTTGTTGGTACCGCCAGTAGCGCCGTAATCCTGGTGGATGACGCTGTTCTCCACGTCCTTGACGGCGGTGATCGAAACGTTGCCACCGGCCTGAATGACAGCATTGCGGCTTGTACCTGTGCTCGCTGCACCTGTGCTGTCAACAGCGACTTCAGTGACGGACTCAGGTTTGTACTGAGTCAACTGAGCGGGCAGTTCGACCAGATTATTCTTGTCATAAAGAGATGGCGTTGTGGATTCAAAGCCATAGTTCAAACCAGGCAGTGCGATGTTATAGCCACGTAACGCACTGACCGTTGCGCCTGTCTCACTGTCCTTGAGACCCACCACGTTGTACCACTCGCCGTCCCGGTTCCCTTCTCTGACACGACCGGATGTCGGAATGGCTTTACGGATAGCACCCGCCGGATCGATGTAATACACATACGGGAAATCAGGATTGTTGCGCTGGTTGTAAGGCATTACGACGCTTTCGAAAAACCGTGGAGTATCGCCCGCTCCCATGGTCAGGACGTAAGTGCTTGTACGTTCGATGGTGCCGCTCTTGGCACCAATGTTTTTGAGGCTGTCGGCCGTGATGCTGATATTGCCGCCGGCAGCCACGGTGCTTTTGCTGTTAAGAAAAGTCCCGCCCTGGAAAACGAAGTCCTTGCCTACATTCAATACGGCAGAGGCGCTGGTATCAGTGTCAGTACTTTGATAAAGCTCATGAGCCGAAAGCGTGAAAACGAATGTCCCGCCGCGGCAGTCGTTGCAAATATTGGCAATGTAGCCAGAGACCAGTTTGCGGTCACCCGACATCACTGGGCCTTCGGAGCGGTTTTCGAAGACATCGGCATTCATCGTGAACGCGCCACCGCTCTCCATGGAACCGGAGATGTTGTAGACGCCTGCCGCCCTCGCTGCACCGCCGTAACCACCGACAACAACATTACCCAGACCGTAGAAATCACCATGCTGGTTGGTCAGATTGCCAACACTGAGCGTCATGTCCTTGCCGCTGAAGATCAACCCGCGGTCATTGAGCAATGAAGGGGTGTTGATGTTCAGGTTCTGCGCCGCACCCAACGTGCCGTAGTTGGCGACACTGCCGGCGTTCACGGTCAGATCTTCACTGGAGGTGATGCGGCCCGAGTTGACGAGCGATCCACCGGTACTGATCGTCGACGATCCGCCAGCGGCGATGCTGCCGGCACCACCGATGTTGACTTGCGCTGCACTCAGGTTGAGACCACGCTGACTCGACATACGCCCGTTGCCGCCATAGGCGCCGGTCAGTTGCATATGAATCAGGCCATCACTGGCGAGCAGTCCGTCGTTGGTCCAGTTGCCCCCACGTATCTGCAGAAGATCGGAGGCCAGCAGCTTGCCGCTGGCGCTCTGGCTGAACTGGCGGACGTTCACGTTCAATCGCCCGGCCTGAATCACGCTGGAGTTGTTCCAGGTGTCGGCCGTCAAATCCAGAAGGCCGCCGGTGGTAATGCTGCCGCCGGCACCGATCACGTTGGTCGTGGAGAGATCGAACTTGCCGCGACCGACGTGGTTGAGCTGCCCGCCACCGTTGAGGAAGCTGCCGACGGCCAGGGTCATGTCGGTGTTCGCGGTTTCCAGCACGCCATTGCGGTTATCCAGCAGGCCGCCGATCTGGAATTCGGTCTTGCCAGAGGTGCCCAGCGAACGCAGTCGGCCACTCTGGTTATTGACGCTGGCCGCTTTGACGGTCAGTCGGGTGTTGCTTTCAATGACACCCGCGCCGTTAATCAGCGCACCACTCAAGCCAAAATCGATGCGCTCGGCGGCGATCTGCCCGGCACCGTTGTCCAGACTCGTGCCGCTTACGCCAACCAGCCCTTTGGCGTAGATCACGCCATTACGGTTATCGAATGCAGCGGTGGTGATGTTCGCGTCGGCGCCTTGCGCCGAGATGCGCCCGCCATTGTTGTTCAGGCCGGCCAGTGCCGACAGTTTCAGGCCCTGAGCCTGAATGACGCCGCCCTGGCGATTGTTGTTCAGGTCGAAGCCATTGCGCAGGACACCGACGGTACGTGCCTCGAGGGCACCCTTGATGCTGGACAGAATCCCGCCGCGGTTATCGATGCTGGCCGCACCGACCGTCACGTCGCCTTCCTGAGCGATGATTTTTCCGCTCTGGTTATCGAGATCGCCAGTAACGTCGAGCGTCAGGCCGGTCTGGCTCTGGATCGAACCTTTGCCGTTGGCCAGGCTCGCCGCCTTGAGTTGCAGGCTGCCGGTCTGGCTGTAGATCAAGCCGTCGGCATCGTTGCGCACGGCGGCGCTGGCGGTGATCAACAAGCCATCCTTGGCCGCAATGGTGCCTTTGCTACCGTTGTCCAGCGAGCCGGTCAGCAGTTGCAGCGAACCTTGACTGGCGAGCTGGCCGTTGCGGTTGCTCAGATCGCTGACGCCTTTGATCACGACCGGACCGGTGCCCGCCAGTTTGCCGGCGTTGTTGTTCAGCTGTCCCGACAGGTTCAGGTTGATCGCGCCGTTGGCCGCGAATTTGCCCCCGCTGTTATCCAGGCTCGTAGCGTTGGCAGTGAGCGCCTGGAGCGCGTTGATAGAACCACCGACGTTGGTCAGTGCAGTGCTGGTGATGTCCAGTGCGGCGCCACTGTCGATCAGGCCGCCCTGATTGTTGTTGAGTGCGCCTTTGAGCGTGAGGGTCTGCCCTGCCGCACTGCTGAGGATGCCTTTGTCGCTGTTGTCGAGGCTGCCGGCATTGACGGTCAGACTGCCTTGCGAAACCAGAGCGCCGTTACCGCTGTTGAGCAGAGCGCCCTTGAGATCGACCGACACGTCACCGTTGCGGCTTGAGAGCGTGCCGTTGGCGCGGTTGTCCAGACTGTCACCACTGACGTTCAACTGCTGCCAGCCCGAGAGCAAGCCATTCTGGTTGGTCAGGGTGGTGCCGCTGAGCTTCAGTTTCTCGCCGCTGATGATCTTGCCGGCATTGTTGTTCAACGCCCGGGCAATGACGTCGAAACCCAGGCTGCTGGAGATTTCACCGCCCTGGTTGTTCAGGTCGCGCAGGCGCTTGAGGGTCAACGGCCCCTTGGCCGTCAACAAACCATTGGTGTTGTCGAGGTCGCCATTGGCCAGATCCACGGTAACGGCTTTGTCGCCCAGCAGGCGCCCGCCGTTCTGGGTCAGGGAGGTCAAGGTCAGGTCGATGTCGCCGCCGGCAGAGACTTCGCCGCCATCGCTGGAGTCCAGCGCTGTCGCCGTCAGGGACAGACTGCCCTGGCTGTTGATCAAGCCTTTGTCGCGGTTGTTCAGGGCCATGGCATTGAGCGTGACGCCGCCGATGCCCTGCAAAACACCGCCCTGGTTGTTCAGGTCGGCGCTGCGAATACGCAACGCTTGCGCCGCACTCACCAGGCCGTCGCTGTCGTTGCGCAGCAGGCCATCGACAGTCAGGTCAAGATCACCGCGGCTGACCAGACTGCCGCCACTGCTGTTCAGACTGCCGGCACGGGCATCGATCGATGCCGCACCGATCATGCCTTTGACGTTGTCCAGTGCCTGGGCGATGCGCAGCGTCAGGCTCTGGGTGCTCAGCAATTTGCCATTGCTGTTGTCCAGATTTTGCGCCGCCACGGTAAAGGCTTCACCGCTGGAAATTTCTCCGCCCTGGTTGTTCACGCCATTGAGCTGCTTGAGCAGCAACGTACCGGGGGCATTGATCAAGCCATTCTGGTTATTGAGCTGGCCATTGTTCATGTCCAGGCTCAGGCGAGTGTTGCTGAAAAGCTTGCCGCCCTGTTGCTCAAGCCCTGTGACCGACGCCGTCAAAGCGCCCTGGCTACCAATCTGCCCGCCATCGCGGTTGGTGACCTTTCCCGCGACAAGGTTCAGGGTGTCGGCGCTGCTGAGCTTGCCGGTGCTGTTGTCGAAGTCGCCTGTGGTGACGCTGGCCGCGCCCTTGGCGCTGAGTGTGCCTGCCTGACGGTTGTCGAGGCGGGTGCTGCCGAGCACCAGCGCCCCATCGGTGACCACCGCCCCGCCCTGGTTATCAACGCTGCCGCGACTCTCGATTGTCAGGTCCGCAGCGCTGGAAAGGCTGCCCTTGATGTTGGTCAGTTGCGAGGTTTTGACCGTCAGGGCGCTTTCGCTGCTGACCTTGCCCTGGCTGTTGTCGAATGCACCGCTCAGCGTCAGAGCCATGGCCTGCTGACTGAGCAACTCGCCACCACTGTTGTCCAGTGAATCGCCGTGCAGGTCGAGCGAAGTGCTGGCACTGATCAGGCCCTTGTTGCGGTTGATCAGTTGCTCAACGGTCAGCGTCAACGACTGGCCGGTGAAGATTTTGCCGGCGTCACTGTTGTCGAGTTTTTTGCCGGTCACCTGCAGATCGCTATTGGTGCTGATTTCACCGCCGCGGTTATCCACGTCGTCGACGTTCAAGGTCATCGCCTTGGTCGAGCCGAGCAGTCCGCCCTGACGGTTGTCGAGCAGGTCGGCATCGATTTTGAGGACGCCGGTGGCGATCAACTGGCCGTCCTGGTTATCGAGCTTTTTCGCCTGTACGGTGGCATCCGACTTGCCGGCGATGCTGCCGCCACGGTTGTCCAGCGTCTGCGCCGTCAGTTCGAGTTTGCCGTCGGCAATCACCGTACCGAGCTGGTTATCCAGGGTGTTGTCGGTCGTCAGCGTCAGTGGGCCACGGCTGCTGATCAAGCCTTCATTGTTGTCGAGGCTGGCGCTGTGACTGTCCAGCGATGCCCCGGAAATAACGCCTTTGGCGTTGTTCAGCGCCTGCGCAATGCGTACGGTCAAGCCTTGCTGACTCAGCAGTTTACCGTTGCTGTTGTCCAGGTCATGGGCGGTCAGTGCGAAGGCTTGCTGGCTGGAGATTTCGCCGCCCTGGTTGTTCACGCCATTGAGTTGCTTGAGCAGCAATTCGCCGGGCGCATTGATCAAACCGTTCTGGTTGTTCAACTGGCCGTTGTTCAAATCAAGACTCAGGCTGGTCTTGCTGAACAGTTCACCGCCCTGCTGATCGAGGCCGGTGACCGACATGGTCATGGCTTGCTGACTGGCGATGCGGCCTGCAGCGTTGTTCACCTGCCCCGCCGTGAAGTCCAGCGTTCCACCGCTGATCAGGCGCCCGCCCTGACTGTTGTCGACATCGCCGCTGTCGATCCGGCTGTTGTCCTTGCCGGAGATCAGACCGCTGTGACTGTTGTCGAGACTGGCGCTCTTGAGTTTCAGAGTGCTGTCGGTGCTGATGGAGCCACCCTGATTGAGCAGCGCGCCAAGACTGGTCAACGCCAGGGCGCCGGCGCTGGTCAGGTTGCCGGCATTGTTATCGACACGGCCGGCATTGATGGTCAACGTGCCTTCGCTGCTGATGAGCCCCTGGCCGTTGAGCAGTGCATCGTCCAGTGTGATGACCAGGCCCTTCAAGCTATCGAACGAGCCACCGGTGTTATCCAGCGTGCTGCCGGTCAGTTTCGTCGCACCACTGGCGACGATCATGCCTTTGCTCTGGTTGATCAACCGGGCAACCGCCAGTTCCAGATCGCTGGCTGCGAGAACCTTGCCACCGTCGCTGTTGTCCAGCCGCTGGCCCTTGATGTTGAGCAACAGGCTGCCAGATAGCTCGCCCGCCCGGTTATCGATGTCATCGACCGCGAGAGTCAGCGCTTTTTTTGTGCCGATCAGCCCGCCGTTACGGTTGTCGAGTGTGGTGCCGGTCAGGCTCAGGTTGCCCTGTGCGACCAGTGCGCCGCCCTGCTGTTGCAGCAGGCCTATGGTCGCGGTCAAGTCGCCCTGGCTGGAGATCCGCCCTTTGGCGTTCTGCACCTCGCCAGCCTTGATACCCACCGGGCCGACAGCACTGACCAGGCCACTGCTGTTGTCCAGGCGCGTGCCTGCGTATGTGATGCCAGCCTTGCCGATGATCAGACCGTTGTCGCGGTTATCCAGTCGATCGACGTTCAGCGTCAGTTGCCCGTCGCCTTGCAGCGCGCCGCCACGGTTGTCTGCCGAATCACTGCGCAGTGCCAGCGTTCCTTTGCCGATGACTTTGCCGTCACGGTTGTCGAGATGACCGGCCTGCGCGTCAATGGCGCCCTTGGCAGTGATTTCGCCCTTGTTGCGGTTGTCGAGCAGACCGCTGACCCGCACCACAAGACCGCCATCGCTGACCACGACCCCGGCGTCGCGGTTATCGAGACTACCGGCCTTGAGATCGAGAGCAACGCCGGAACCGAGCATGCCGTCGCGATTGTCCAGCGCGGCACTGAGATCAATGTTAAGCCCCAGATCACCCAGGATTTGGCCGCCGAGGTTGTTGACGGAGGTTCCGCTGAGTCGAGTGATACCGGAACTCGAAACCTGGCCGTTGCTGTTGTTCAACTGACCGATCGTGGCCGTCAGGTTACCCTTTGCGTCGATCAAACCTTGGCTGTTGAGCACTTGACTGGCGGTCACGTTCAGCGCGCCTTTGCTCAGCACACGCCCGTCATTCTGGTTGTCCAGTGTCCCTGCAACGATGCTTGCGATCTGCGCAGCGCTCAGCGTGCCGCCCTGGTTACTCAGCACCTGCGCGGCATTCACCGCCAGATTGCGGCTGGCCACCAGGCTCTTGCCACGGTTGTCGATGTTTTGCGCGCTCAGGCTCAGATCACCATTGGCATTGCGACTGCCATCAGCATTGACCCCGGCTTCAATGGCCCCGGCGTTGGTCAACTGACCGCCCGCACTGAGGCTGATGCTGTCCCGCGCCGCGAGAGTCTGTCGGTTGGTCAGATCGCCCTGAGTCTGTACGTTCAGCGAGGTGCCGGCGTAGACCGCCGAGCGGGTCTCCAGGCTGGCGGCCTTGACGTTGACCGCGCCGGTGGCCGAGGTTTCGGCCAGGCTGAGCTGGCCGTTGGCGTCGAGCTGGATGTCACCGCCGCTGGCGATCAGTTTGCCGTCGAGTTTCACCCCGACCCCGGCTTCGGTGCCGACCAGTTTGATCGCACCGGCGTACATCCCGCCCAGCGCCGAAGAGTCAATGGCCAGTTGCGGTTTGGCGCTGCCGTCGTCAGCGCGGGCGGTGGCGTTGAGGTTGTCGGCGTTGACGTCATTGCGCCCGGCAACGATGGTCAGGTTTTTCGCCTGGATCTCGGCGTTGATCTTCGCGCTGCGGGTGATGATTTCGAAGCGGTCGACATTGGTTGCATTAAGCCCGGCACCTTCGATGGCGACGCTGCCCTGATCGACCTGAAAACGGTCGAGGCGACCGCTGCCATCCAGCACCGGTTTGCCGGTGGTAAGGGTGACGCGGGGCGTGTTGATGAAACCGCAACCGTTGCAACTGATGCCGTAAGGGTTGGCGACGATCACCCGCGCCGACTGCCCCGCCACTTCGGTGTAACCGCGCAACTGGCTCGGGCTGCCACCGATGACTTCGTTGAGGATCGCCTGCGCCGATCCGCTGTTCTTCAGGTGCGGGTTGTCGATGACATACCCGCCCAATTGGGTGGACGAAGCCTGGTTCGAGCCGTTGTTGAGGATGACGCCCTGCGCGCTGACGTTGTACTCATGGAACTGGTTGTGCGACAGACCGCTGCCATTGGGCGTGGCGATGTTGATGATCTGCACCCCATTGCCGGCGCGATCGAGAGTGGTGCCAGGGTTGGCCACCACGATGCCGTCGGCCTGGGCCCACATCGGCTGCCAGAACATGACGTTGGCCAGCAAAAACGCCAGTCCGCGCTTGGGCATACCGCAGAACTGATCACGGCTTTTTACGGCGGCAGATGGCAGGCGAGCGAGAAAGGAGAACTGACGAACGTCCATGTAAAGGTCTCAATGCACAGGCAGGATGGGCGATTTGAAGGCAGGCGCGACGATCCCGACGGGGTTGCGGATGGCGCCCGTCAGAGCAAAATCGGATAGGGAGAAAGTTGCGCAAGGCGATCAAGCGTTGCCCGGACGATCACGGCAAAAGCCATGAACGCCTGTTCGTTCCCTCGTAGCGGCACACTGATATCAAATTAATGGCGCGATATTAGATGGCCACTATTTTGGCGTCAATTATTGGATGCGACGACCCGGCGTTGCCGACGAACGGTCATCATGCCGTCAAATACCCTTCAACTGACGTCCCCGGGCAGGGTCAGCGCCTCCTGGCGCAATAATCTGTAAACTCTCCCCTCTTTCGCCGCCCCTCTCATCCCGGTGGCCATCACCTCTTTATATTGCGGAGTCAGCCTTGCGTCTGTTTCACACCTCCGACTGGCACCTTGGGCAGAACCTGCACGGCCAGGAACGCGATTTCGAGCACGCCTGTTTTCTCGAGTGGCTGCTGCGCCAATTGAAGCTGGCGCAGCCGGACGTGCTGCTGATTGCCGGCGACATCTTCGACACGGTCAATCCACCGGTCAAAGCCCAGGAACGCCTCTACGATTTCATCGTCAGCGCCCACGAACAGCAGCCGTTGCTGACCATCGTGATGATCGCCGGCAACCACGATTCCGGTTCGCGGATCGAACTGCCCGCGCCGTTGATGCGGCGTTTGCGCACCCATGCGCTGGGCCGGGTGTTGTGGCTGGATGACGGACAACTGGATGCGGAGCGTCTGTTGTTGCCGCTGCCGAATGCGTCCGGCGAGATCGCCGCGTGGTGCCTGGCGCTGCCGTTCCTGCGGCCTGCCGAAGTGACCGGCGCGCATCTGGGCGACAACTATCTGCGCGGCATCGGTCAAGTGCACGAATGGCTGATCGAAGCGGCGAACGCAAAGCGCCAACCAGGCCAGGCACTAGTCGCCATCAGCCACGCGCACATGGCCGGTGGTTCGGTGTCGGAGGACTCCGAGCGCAGCCTGATCATCGGCAACGCCGAAGCCCTGCCCGCCAGCCTGTTCGGGCCGAGCATCAGCTACGTCGCGCTAGGTCATTTGCACAAGCCGCAGAAGGTCAACGGCGAAGAACGGATTCGCTACAGCGGCTCGCCGATCCCGTTGTCGTTCTCGGAAATCGCCTATCAACATCAGATTCTCGACATCGTGCTCGACGGCGAAACCCTGGTCAGCGTCGAGCCAAAACTGATCCCTCGCGCGGTCAATCTGCAACGCCTCGGCCCTGCGCCGCTGGCGGAAATCCTGCTGCAACTGGCGGACCTGCCGAACATCGACCTGCTGGCCGAAACCCAGCGCCAGCCGTGGCTGGAAGTGCGGGTGCGCCTCGACGAACCGCAGCCGGATCTGCGCCATCAGGTCGAAAGCGCCCTGCAAGGCAAGGCTGTGCGACTGGTGCGAATTGCCGCCGAATACGCCGGCAACCGGGGCGCTGACGGCGCCGAGGACGGCAGCGCGCTGATCGAACTGGACCAGCTCACGCCGCAGGAATTGTTCAGCCGCGCCTGGCTCGACAACTACGGCAGCGAGGTCGATGAGCAAACCCTCAAGGACTTCGCCGAGCTGCTGCAAGACGTCCAGATGGAGGGCGAGCAGACATGAAGATTCTCGCCATTCGCTTGAAAAACCTCGCGTCGCTGGCCGGCCCGTTCGAGATCGACTTCACCGCCGAACCGCTGGCCAGCGCCGGCCTGTTCGCGATCACCGGCCCGACCGGCGCCGGTAAAAGTACCCTGCTCGACGCCTTGTGCCTGGCGCTATTCGGCGCCGTGCCGCGTCTGAACAACACCGGGCGTGACGCCAAGGTGCCGGACGCCGACGGCGAAATCGCCACTGGCGACCCGCGCACCCTGCTGCGTCGCGGCACGGGTGAAGGTTTTGCCGAGGTGGATTTTGTCGGCGTCGATGGCCGTCGCTATCGCGCGCGCTGGGAAGCCAACCGCGCTCGGGAAAAGGCCGGCGGCAAGTTGCAGGCCAGCCGTCAGAGCCTGCGCGACATCGATCAGGATCAACTGCTCGCCAGCCAGAAAGGCGAGTACAAGACTCAGCTTGAAGCCGCGCTGGGCCTGAACTTCGAACAATTCACCCGCGCCGTGCTGCTGGCCCAGAGCGAATTCAGTGCGTTCCTCAAAGCCGACGATAACGACCGCAGCGAACTGCTGGAAAAACTCACCGATACCGCGCTCTACACCCGCCTCGGCCGCCGCGCATTCGACAAGACCAAGGAGGCCCGCGAAGCCCACAAGCAGTTGCAGGATCAGGCTACCGGCGTGACCCCGCTGGCCCCCGAGGCTCGCGCAGAACTCGACGAGCGCTTCAATGCCGCCCAGCAACAACTCAAGTTGCAGCAGGCGCAGCTCAAACAAATCGAGCAGCAGCATGACTGGCTCAAGGAACTGCTGCGGCTGCAAGACTCGCAACAGGCCGCCGCCGAACAACTGCGCAGCGCCGACCACGAACGGGAGTCGCTGGCCGGTGAGCGTCTGAAGCTCACCCGCCTCGAACAACTTGCCCCGCAACGGCACCAGTTCGCCCGCAAAACCGAACTTGATACCCAGCTGACGCCGCTGGCCGCACAGATCCACGCGCACACCCAGCAACAAGGCGAACTGGCTGAGCGCCAGACTCGACTGGAACAGGATCTCGCCGCAGCGCAGATTGCCCTGACCCAGGCGCAAACGCAGCAGAGCGAAGGCGCGCCGCTGTTGCGTCAGGCGTTCGAGGAGCAAAGCACCCTCGCCCGCCTCGCCAAGGATGTCGCAACCGGCACCGAAGCGAAGCAAGCCGCTGAGCAAGCCTGCGCCCAGGGCCAGGGCACAATCCAGACCCTGCTCGATCAGCAGAAACAGGTCGCCGAACGCTTGCAACGTATCGCCGCCGATCTCGAGCAAAGCGCTCACTTGGCACCGTTGAGCGAAGCGTGGAATGCCTATCGCGACCGCTTGCAGCAACTGATGCTGATCGGCAATCGATTGAACAAGGGCCAAAGCGAACTCGCTTCCCTCGAAGAAAACGCCACTCGCGCCAGCGAAGCGCTCGCCACGCAGAAGCAACAGCTGGAAGTATTGTTCAAGGAGGCTGGTGCCGAACCGGACGCGGTCGCCGAACAGATCGGCATCCTCGGCACTCTGTTGCAGGACAACCGCAAGCAACTGCGCGCCATTGAAGACCTGACGCGCCTGTGGGCCAGTCAGCAGGAGCTGGACAAACGCAGTGCCGAACTGCAACAGCGTCAGCTCGATGCGCAACAGGAGCGCGAGCGCCTGACCCAGGACGGGGTGAAAACCAAGTCCGAGCTGACTGTCGCCGAACAGACCCTCAACGTCACCCGTGAATTGCTCGAACGTCAGCGTCTGGCCCGCAGTGCCAGTGTCGAAGAGTTGCGCGCGCAGTTGCAAGACGACCAGCCGTGCCCGGTTTGTGGCAGCAACGAGCATCCGTATCACCAGCCGGAAGCCCTGCTCCAAAGCCTGGGTCGTCACGACGAAAGCGAGCAGGCCAGCGCGCAGCAAGTGGTCGATCAGTTGAAAGAAAAACTGACCGAGCTACGTGCCAGCGTCGGTGGCGTGATTGCCCAACAGAAAGAGTTGCTGCAACAGCAGGAACAACTGGCTGCTCAGCAACAATCGCTGACGCCGAGCATCGAGGCGCATCCGCTGGCTGCGTCGTTGCTGAATCAGGACAGTGACAAGCGCGCCGCGTGGCTGACTCGCCAGAACGATCAACTGAACCAGAGCATCACCCAGGACGAACAGCGCCAGACCGCCCTGCTCACGTTGCAACGGGATGCGGCGCGGCTGACCCAGCAATTGCGTCAGGCCGAGACGGCGCACCAGCAAGCGTCGCAGCACCTGAGCAATCAGCAGCGCGAGCTGAGTGCTGATCGCCAGCGTCTGGATGAAGAACTGGCGGCCTTCGCCACACTGCTGCCGAGCGACACCCTCGAAGCCCTGCGCGCCGAACCGGCCGCGACCTTCATGCAGCTTGACCGGCAGATTGCCGAACGTCTGGCGCAAGTCGATCAGCAAAAGGAAGAAATGGCCGAGCAGCAACAACGCCAGCAGACGCTTGAGAAAGAACAGGATCGCCAACAGGGCCGTGCGCAGCAGCTGCAAAACGCTGAACAGCAGCTCAACGCGCTGACCGGGCAACAACAGGCAAGCCAAGAAAAGCTTGGGCAATTGCTGGGCGATCACACCTGCGCCGAGCATTGGCAGCAGCAACTGGAACAGGCGGTAGAACAGGCGCGCCACGCCGAATCCACGACGACTCAGGCGCTGCAGGACGCGCGTACGCAGCTCGTGCAAATCGCCGCCGAACTGAAAGCGCAGCAAGAGCGTCTGCAAGCGCTGGAAAGCGAAGACCGCGATCTGGCCGGCAAGATTGCCGACTGGCGCGCACGCCATCCGGAGCTGGATGACGGTGGCCTCGAAGACCTGCTGCGGGTCGATGACGCGCAAGTCGATGAACTGCGCCAGCGCTTGCAGCGCAACGAAAAAGCCGTTGAACAGGCCAAGGTGTTGTTGCAGGAACGCGATCAGCGCCTGCGCGATCATCAGGCCCAGCACAACGGCAATCTGGATGCCGAACAACTCGCCAGCGCCCTCGCCGACCTGCAAAACCAGTGCACGGCCAGCGAACAGCAATGCGCCGAACTGCGCGCCGAGCAGGCCGAAGACCAGCGGCGCCAGAACGCCAATCAGGCGCTCGCGCAGCAGATCGCCGACGCCTATGCCGAGTATCAGCGCTGGGCGCGGCTCAATGCGCTGATCGGCTCGGCCACCGGCGACACCTTCCGCAAGATCGCCCAGGCCTACAACCTCGACCTGCTGGTGCATCACGCCAACGTGCAGCTGCGGCAACTGGTCAAGCGCTATCGCCTCAAGCGTGGCGGCAGCATGCTCGGCCTGCTGGTGATGGACACCGAAATGGGCGACGAACTGCGCTCGGTGCATTCGCTGTCCGGCGGCGAAACCTTCCTGGTGTCGCTGGCCCTCGCCCTGGGCCTGGCCTCGATGGCGTCGAGCACGTTGAAGATCGAATCGCTGTTCATCGACGAAGGTTTTGGCAGCCTCGACCCCGAATCCCTGCAACTGGCCATGGACGCCCTCGACGGCTTGCAGGCTCAGGGCCGCAAGGTCGCGGTGATTTCCCACGTGCAGGAAATGCACGAGCGGATCCCGGTGCAGATTCAGGTACAGCGCCAGGGCAACGGTTTGAGCACACTGGAGGTGAAATGAACACGCTGTATTCCTTCCGCCGCTGCCCGTACGCGATGCGGGCGCGGATGGCCCTGCGTTATTCGGGTGTGCCGGTGGAGATCGTTGAAGTCAGCCTGAAAGCCAAACCGGCCCAGATGCTGGCGATCTCGCCCAAGGGCACGGTGCCGGTGCTGGATGCGGACGGTCAGGTGATCGATGAAAGTCTGGAGATCATGCGCTGGGCGCTGGCGCAGAACGATCCGGATGAGTGGTTGCTGGGGGGCGATTCAAGGATCGCCAAGTTGATCGAAGCCAACGATCAAGTGTTCAAGGTTCACTTGAATCGCTACAAGTACGCCGAGCGTTATCCGGAACAGCCGATGGAGGTTTATCGGGCGGAAGGTGCTCTGTTCTTGCAGAAACTGGATGAGTTGCTCGAGGGTCGCGAATACTTGCTGACCAATCATCCGAGCCTGGCCGATATCGCGCTGTTGCCGTTCGTTCGCCAGTTCGCTCACGTGGATCGTGACTGGTTTGCGCAGACGCCTTACGTGCGGTTGCAGACCTGGTTGCAGCGGTTTCTGGAGTCGGAGCTGTTCACCGGCATCATGAAAAAGTAGGCGCGTTACGCCAGCACTTCACACATGCCGATGGCCGAGCAATCCACTTCGAACGGACCGAGAAATCCGCTGGGGGTTTTCACCGGCGGATTGCCGGCCAGCAGCCCCAGCGCATTGGCCCGTTCGATGTTATGCGCGATGTTGTGGTTGGCCTCTATGGCCCGGGCCAGTCCACCGACCGAGCCCTGACCGAATCCCAAAAGCGAAGCGCCGTTGGTCATGAACGCCAGCCCGGCGATGACCCAGAGTCTGTAGCCTTTCATGCTCCGCCGACTCCCGCGAGTTCAGCTGAATCCACCGTCGCGTTTTGCGAGCGGAGTTCGAACTGGATGCCGGGATGTGCAACGTCGATTGGTGCTTCGAAGCTGTGTTGCGACTGCGACGCCAGACTGACAAACAGCACCATGACCAGGTACAGACCGATGGCCACGTAGGCGCCGCGTTTGGCGGAAGTGATGATTGAACTGGCCATGATGTGTGCTCCGTGGACAATGTTTCGAGGTCCACAGAATCGATCAAAAAAGCCGGGGTAACCACTCAGGGTTTTCCATAGTAACCATCAGCTTCGTTGATTATTTAGCCGGTCTATCTCGCCGTTTGAAAATAGCTATCGTCGGTCGTTGCGCAGGCAAAAAACTGCCCAAGGCTGCGATCTTTTGATTTTGCTTTTTGAGAAACAAGATCAAAGGATCGCAGCCTTGGGCAGTTCCAGGGCGTGACGGAAATTTCAGTGTTGAGCTTTGTGATCCAGCGCGGCGTAGAAGTTGGCGCTTTGTTGCAGGTATTTCTCGGTGTAGCTCTGGGTGTGGGATTTTTTGTCGCTGATTTCAACGTTGGCACTGGCTGGCAGAGCCACGGTGGCGGAGATGGCGGAAGCGGCGATGATCGAGAAGAGATTGAAGTTCATGGCGGTAACCCTCGTGTTCAGTTGGCTTGCTTGCCCGGTTGGGCCGTGAAGCAAACTTAACGCTCGAGGGTCGATCGCTTGAAATGCTTTGCAACATTACCTGTTATCAGCAGGATTAATACATAGCTTCAGGCCCCGCAGACCGGGGCCTGCGGCTTATTGACGCACGAGAAACTTCAGATCGCTAGGGGCGTCCATCGGCAGTTTTTGCACGGTTTTGCCCAGCAAACCGGTCTTGCCGTCGCGCTCGACCACGACAATCTGGTTACTCTTCTGGTTGGCGATCAGCAGGAATTTGCCGCTTGGATCGAGGCTGAACTCACGCGGGTGATCGCCTTCCACCGAACGTCGTTGCAGTTCCTTGAGCTGGCCACTGGCCGGGTCGATGGCGAACACCAGCAGCTGATTGGCGGTGCCACGGTTGCTGACGTAAAGGAATTTGCCGTCGGCGGACGCGTGCAGCGCGGCGGCGGCTTTGTCCGACGTCGGCTGGCCGGCAGCCAGATCGACCAGTTGCGTCTGGGTCAGGACGCCGCCCTTGTAATCGAACACTGCGACCTGAGCACTCATTTCCATGGTCAGCCAGGCATGTTTGCCGTCAGCGCTGAACAGCAGATGACGCGGGCCGCTGCCGGCTGGCAGTTGCACCGACGCGGTTTTCGCCGGGGTCAGCGGCAGTTCCGGGTTGGCTTTCGGGTCGAATTGGTAGATGAAGACCTTGTCCGCACCCAGGTCATTGGAGAACACGTAACGACCGTCCGGCGAGGACACCGTCGAGTGCACGTGGTTCGAGGCCTGACGCTCGGGATTGACCCGGCTTGCCGGGTGCGCGCTCATCTGCACCACCGGTTTGAGCTTGCCGTCGCTGCCGACCGGCAACACCGCGAGGGTGCCGCCCGGATCTTCAACCACCGAGTAGTTGCTGACGAACAAATGGCTGGCGTCGCCGCTGAGGCTCGAATGGGTCGGCTCGTTGCCCAGGCTCTGCACTTGATTGATCAGGGTCAGCGCGTGGGTCTTCGGATCGATGGAATAACTGCTGACGCGGCCGACCGGATCCTTCTGGCCAGGGCCGTTTTCGTTGACCACGAACACCCGGTGCTGATCCTTCGAAAGGGTCAGCCACGACGGGTTTTCGCTCTTGATCACTTGCAGCGGTTTGGCGGCGATCTGGCCGGTGGCGCTGTCGAAGTTCATCCGGTAGATGCCTTCGCTGGTGCCGGCGGTGTAGGAGCCCACCAAAAACTGGAAGCTCTCGGCCGAGGCACTGGAAAGGCCCATCGCGCCGACACTGCCGGCCATCAGCAATGGCCAGAATTTACGCATGTTCATTCAGTTTCATCCTCGTCGTCGGCACTGCTCAGTACGTCACCGAGGCACACCAGACGGTGTTCGCCAACGGTTTTGGTGTCGCTGGAAAAACCGACGATCAACCAGCTCTGCAGGTCTTCATCAAACGTCGCCGCCGCCACCTGAGCCGGGGTGAATTCCCAGTGCTTGGCTGTTCGGCCATCGATGCATTCGATGTGCAGGTTGTCGTCTTCGTCGAGGGCGAATTCGAAAGCGTGCAGGCCGTCGATTTCGACCATACCGCAGTGTTCGAGGGCGTTGAGAAGGGTGTCGGTTACGGCAGTCATGGCAATCATGTCTTTCAGGGGGAAAGGGCCAATGATAGCTCAAAGCCCCGCTCTTGATCGTTCCCACGCTCTGCGTGGGAATGCCTCAAGGGACGCTCCGCGTTCCAGCTCTCGAATGGGACGCAGAGCGTCCCGGGCTGCATTCCCACGCGGAGCGTGGGAACGATCAACGAAACGCAGCGTGGGAACGATCATGGCATGGGGCTTAGAGGGCTTCGCGCGATGGCTTGCCGTCGACCAGCCGCTGAATACGCAGCGGGTTGGCGTTTTTCAGCGGTTCCGGCAGCAGGCTATCGGGGTAATTCTGGAAGCACACCGGACGCAGGAATCGATCGATCGCCAGCGTCCCCACCGAGGTACCGCGAGCATCGGACGTCGCCGGATACGGACCGCCGTGAACCATCGAATCACAGACTTCGACACCGGTCGGATAACCATTGAGCAGGATCCGCCCGACCTTCTGTTCCAGCAACGGCGTCAGCTCCGGGAAGCGCTCGAAATCCGTCTGCTCGCCGATGATGGTCGCCGTCAGTTGCCCGTGCAGGCCCTGCAACGCCGCGCTCAACTGCGCCTTGTCGGCCACTTCGACAATCACTGTGGTCGGGCCGAACACCTCTTCCTGCAGCACTTCATCGCCATCGATCAGCAGGCGAACATCCGCTTTGAACAACTGCGGCTGCGCCTGATTGCCCTGTTGCGGATTGCCCGCCAGATGCTCGATGCCGGCGTGGGCCAGGAGTTTTTCCAGGCCTTTGCCGTAGCTGCCGAGGGTCCCGGCATTGAGCATGGTTTGCGCCGGTTGATCACCGATCAGCGCCGCGACTTGCTCAACGAATGCGGTGAACTGTGGCGAACGGATGCCGATCACCAGGCCCGGATTGGTACAGAACTGACCGCAGCCCTGCACCACCGAAGCGGTCAGATCGCGGGCGACGGTTTCCGATCGCACGGCCAGGGCCTCGGGCAGCACGATGACCGGGTTGATGCTCGACATCTCGGCGAACACCGGGATCGGCTGAGGCCGCGCGGCGGCCATGTCGCACAGCGCCCGTCCGCCCCGCAGCGAACCGGTGAAACCTACCGCCTGAATGGCCGGATGTTTGACCAGCCATTCACCGACGCCACCACCGTAGATCATGTTGAACACACCGGCCGGCATCGTGGTTTTTTCTGCTGCACGGATCAGCGCATCGGCAACCAGTTCAGCGGTGGCCATGTGACCGCTGTGGGCCTTGAACACCACCGGGCAACCGGCCGCCAGCGCCGATGCGGTATCGCCGCCGGCGGTGGAGAATGCCAGCGGAAAATTGCTTGCACCGAACACCGCCACTGGGCCGAGGCCGATGCGGTATTGGCGCAGATCCGGACGTGGCAGCGGCTGACGATCCGGCAACGGCAGGTCGATGCGCGCACCGTAGAAATCACCGCGTCGCAGGACTTTGGCGAACAAGCGCATCTGGCCGCTGGTGCGCCCTCTTTCACCTTGAATCCGCCCGGCCGGCAGTGCGGTTTCGCGACAGACCACGGCGACGAAATCATCGCCCAGCGCATCCAGCTCATCGGCAATCGCATCGAGAAACTGCGCGCGGCGTTCGGCGCTGAGGCTGCGATACGCCGGATACGCCGCCGCAGCGGCTTTGGCGGCAGCGTCCACTTCCGCTTCCGTGGCCTGAATGAAATCGTGGGGCAGTGCTTCGCCCGTGGTGGCGTCGACGCTCTGCAGCTTGACGTTGCCCGCCGCGCTGCGACGACCGCCGATGTAGTTGTGACCGAGAATCTGAGTCATGGGATCTCCTTAAAGGGTGCCGATGCTGTCCGGTTCGAATGCCGCTGCGACCGGAGCGATGCCGTTGACCAGCGGTGCGCCGAATTCGGCCTGGCTGATCTCGAACACGTCGCCCGGCTGAGTGCGAATGCCATCGGCGAACGACAGGGTCGCGGTGCCGAAGAAGTGAATGTGCACGTCACCGGGACGCAGGAACTGGCTGTACTTGAAGTGGTGGTATTCGAGGTTCGCCAGGCTGTGGCACATGTTGGCCTCACCGCTGAGGAACTCGTTCTGCCACAGCACTTCACCGTCGCGCAGGATGCGGCTGGTGCCCGCCAGGTGTTGAGGCAATTCACCCGTGCGAAGTTCCGGGCCGTAGCTGCAACTGCGCAGTTTCGAGTGGGCCAGATACAGGTAATTCTTGCGCTCCATGACGTGATCGGAGAATTCGTTGCCCACCGCGAAACCGAGGCGATACGGCTTGCCGTCGTGGCCGATGATGTAGAGCCCGGCCATTTCTGGCTCCTCGCCGGCGTCTTCGGCAAACGGCGGCAGCGGGAACGGCTGACCGGGACGCACAACGATGCTGCCGTCGCCCTTGTAGAACCATTCTGGCTGCACACCGGCCTGCCCCGCCGCCGGTTTTCCGCCCTCCACGCCCCACTTGAAGATGCGCATGGTGTCGGTCATCGCCGCTTCGTCACCGGCCTGCTGGTGCATCTTGTCCCGGGCCGAGGCGCTGCCGAGGTGCGTGAGGCCGGTGCCGCTGACCAGCAGGTGCGCCGGGTCCGGGTGATCCAGCGGCGGCAAAATGCGCAGTTTGGCCAGCAATTCGGCGTAATCGTGACTGATGCCGAGGCCAAGGGTTTGCACTTGCTGCGCGAGGGTGCTGCCGGCCTCGATCGCGGCCAGGGCCAGATCGCGAACCGTGCGCGCATCTTGTACTTCACGCACGAGGCCGTCCTCGACCACCCCGACACGGCGCTCGCCGCTACTCAATTCGAATTGAACCAGATGCATGATGTTCTCCTGTTAAAACAAATCCTGGATCGAAATCAGGTACGCGTCGCACCCCGTGCACTCGCTGCAAATTGCTCGACCGGGAGCACATGCTTGCGCTCCAGCAAGCGATAGACGACACCCGTCAGAATCAGCCCGAACACCATCACCCCGGACAGGAAGTACAGGCCCGAAGCGAGGTTGCCGGTGTATTCCTTCAGCGCGCCGATCACGAACGGGCCGATGTAACCGCCGAGGTTGCCCACCGAGTTGATCAACGCAATCCCGGCTGCAGCACTGGCACCAGCGAAGAACCGCCCCGGCAGCGTCCAGAACACCGCCGTGCAGGAAAACAGCGCAAACGCCACCAGACACAACGCCGCCAGTTGCGCCACCGGCAACGACAGCCAGGCGCTGAGGAACAGGCCGATCGCGCCCAGCACATAAAGCACCGCGAGATGGCCGTAGCGATCATTCAAACGGTCGGAGCTGCGCGGAATGATCAGCAGGCCGATGATCCCGAAAATGTACGGCACCGAAGACACGAAACCTGTCACCAGATCGCTGCCGCCGAACTGTTTGATCAGGGTCGGCAGCCACAGGCCCAGGCCATAAATGCTCAGGGTCACCGGCAGGTAGAACAGCGCCAGCAGCAGCACGCGTTTGTCTTTCAGCGCATGCAGCGGATTGCCGTGACGGGTCTGGCCGTATTCCTGCAGGTCCTTTTTCAGCTCGCCTGTCAGCCAGTCCTTCTCGGCCTGATCCATCCATTTCACTTGCTGCGGGCCGTCCGGCAACCAGCGCAATACCGGCCAGGTCAGCAGGATCGCCGGGGTGCCGATGACGATGAACAGCCACTGCCAGCCATGCAGGCCGAGGATGCCGTCCATGCCCAGCAAACCGCCCGAAACGGGGCCGGTGATCATCATCGCGATGGGTTGGGACAGGATGAACAACCCGAGGATCTTGCCGCGATGGCGCACCGGGAACCATTGGGTGATGTAGTACAGAACGCCGGGAAAGAACCCCGCCTCCGCCGCGCCGAGCAGAAAGCGCATCACGTAGAAACTGTGCGGGCCCTGGACGAAGGCCATGCCGATGGTGATCGCGCCCCAGGTGATCATGATCCGCGCAAACCAGCGCCGCGCGCCGAAGCGTTCGAGCATCAGGTTGCTGGGGATTTCAAACAGAAAGTAGCCGATGAAAAACAGCCCGGCACCGAGGCCGTAGGCAGCATCGCCGATACCGATGTCGGCGCCCATGTGCAGCTTGGCGAAGCCGACGGCCGAGCGATCCACATAGGCGATCAGGTACAGCAGGATCAGGAAGGGAATCAGTTTCAGCGTGATGCGCCGGACAAGACGCAGTTCCTGGCTCATGAGATCGGTCTCCGATTGTTGTTTTTATGGAACCTCGGGGAACGCCTCTCGCGGAAAATCGCCAGGGCCATCCCTCCGTCGAAAACGACTATATAGTAATACTAATTATGCGACAACACTTCCAAATCGACGATTTTGCGCATATGTTTAGCCGAAGCTCGCAAACAATAGTCTTACAATAAGAGAATCGATCATGTCTGATAAGAAACTCACCCTGCGCTCCGCCCAATGGTTTGGCACGGCCGACAAGAACGGCTTCATGTACCGCAGCTGGATGAAGAATCAGGGCATCGCCGACCATCAGTTCCATGGCAAGCCGATCATCGGCATCTGCAACACCTGGTCGGAACTGACCCCGTGCAACGCGCACTTCCGCCAGATCGCAGAGCACGTCAAACGCGGGGTGATCGAGGCTGGCGGCTTCCCGGTGGAATTCCCGGTGTTCTCCAACGGCGAATCGAACCTGCGCCCAACCGCCATGCTCACCCGCAACCTGGCGAGCATGGACGTCGAGGAAGCGATTCGCGGCAACCCGATTGACGGCGTGGTGCTGCTGACCGGTTGCGACAAGACCACCCCGGCCCTGCTGATGGGCGCAGCCAGTTGCGACGTGCCGGCGATCGTCGTCACCGGCGGGCCGATGCTCAACGGCAAGCACAAAGGCAAGGACATCGGCTCCGGCACCGTGGTCTGGCAGCTCAGCGAACAGGTCAAGGCCGGCACCATCACGATTGACGATTTCCTCGCGGCCGAGGGCGGCATGTCCCGCTCGGCCGGCACCTGCAACACCATGGGCACTGCGTCGACCATGGCCTGCATGGCCGAAGCACTCGGTACTTCCCTGCCGCACAACGCGGCGATTCCGGCAGTGGATGCGCGGCGTTATGTATTGGCGCACATGTCCGGCATGCGTGCGGTGGAGATGGTTCGTGAGGATCTGAAACTGTCGAAGATCCTGACCAAGGAAGCCTTCGAAAACGCGATCCGGGTCAACGCGGCCATTGGCGGTTCGACCAACGCTGTGATCCACCTCAAAGCCATCGCCGGGCGCATTGGTGTCGAGCTGGATCTGGACGACTGGACCCGCATCGGTCGCGGCATGCCGACCATTGTCGACCTGCAACCGTCCGGGCGTTTCCTGATGGAAGAGTTCTACTACGCCGGGGGATTGCCGGCAGTGTTGCGCCGCCTCGGCGAAGCCAATCTGATTCCGAATCCGAACGCGCTGACCGTCAACGGCAAATCCATCGGCGAGAACACCAAGGACGCGCCGATCTACGGTGAAGACGAAGTGATCCGCACCCTCGACAATCCGATCCGCGCCGACGGCGGCATCTGCGTGTTGCGCGGCAACCTCGCGCCACTGGGCGCGGTGCTCAAACCGTCAGCCGCAACGCCGGAGCTGATGCAGCACCGTGGCCGCGCGGTGGTGTTCGAGAACTTCGACATGTACAAGGCGCGCATCAACGACCCGGAACTGGACGTCGATGCCAACTCGATTCTGGTGATGAAGAACTGCGGGCCGAAGGGTTATCCGGGCATGGCCGAAGTCGGCAACATGGGGCTGCCGGCCAAGCTGCTGGCGCAGGGCGTGACCGACATGGTACGTATCTCCGATGCGCGCATGAGCGGCACAGCCTACGGCACCGTTGTGTTGCATGTCGCGCCGGAAGCGGCGGCCGGCGGGCCTTTGGCGGCAGTGAAGGAAGGTGACTGGATCGAGCTGGACTGCGCCAGCGGGCGTTTGCATCTGGACATTCCGGACGCTGAACTGGCGGCGCGCATGGCGGATCTGCAACCGCCGCAGCAATTGTTGGTGGGTGGGTATCGTCAGCTGTATATCGACCATGTGCTGCAGGCGGATCAGGGTTGCGATTTCGACTTCCTGGTAGGTTGCCGAGGGGCTGAAGTCCCCCGCCATTCCCACTAACACCGCCGTCCCCCTGCCCTGATCATTCCCACGCTCTGCGTGGGAATGCAGCCCGGGACGCTCTGCGTCCCATTCGAGAACTGGAACGCAGAGCGTCCCTTCAGGCATTCCCACGCGGAGCGTGGGAACGATCATTGCCTCGCTCCAGATTACGCCGTGCCTGCTATGATGCGCGGCATCTCCATCGCTCAGGATCGCGCCACTCCCCATGGATTACCGCAAACCTTCCGACCGTAAAAGCATGCACTCGCGCATCGTCCAGGAACTGGGCATGCAGATTGTTTCCGGACGCTTTCTGCCCTGCGACAAGCTGCCCGCCGAAGCCTTGCTCTGCGAGGAATACGCGGTCAGCCGGCCGGTGTTGCGCGAAGCCACCCGAGTGCTGGTCGCCAAGGGCCTGGTGTATTCGAAACCGCGCGTCGGCACCGTGGTCAAGCCACGCCGCGAATGGCACATGCTCGACCCGGACGTGCTGCACTGGCTGATGCAAAGCAGCCCGCAGAACGAGTTCTTCAACGTCCTGACCAGCGTGCGCAGCATCATCGAACCCGCCGCCGCCGCCCTCGCCGCCCAGCACGCCACCGATGCCGACATTGCGTCGATTGCCGAGGCTTACCAGCGCATGGAAGCGGCGCCGACCCCGGAAGCCTTGCTGCAACCGGATCTGGACTTTCACAGCCGGATCGCCGATGCGACCCACAACGATTTGCTGGCCAATCTGTGCAACATGCTTGCGGTGGCGATTGCCGAGGCGTTGAAGCATTCGAATCAGCGGCCGAATCTGCATGAGCTGGCGTTGCCTCGGCACAAGGCGATTTTGACGGCGATCGAGAATCGGGATGCGTTGGGGGCTCGGCATGCGACGTTGGTGCAGCTGGATGATGCGCGCAGCGCCTTGAGTGTTGTGCTTGGGGCGGATCTTTCGTAAGCCTTTAGTCCGCCTGCCCTCACCCTAGCCCTCTCCCAGGGGGAGAGGGAACCAATCCGGGGATATTGACGATCTACACCGACGTGAACGATTTGCTTTGAATCCATAATCGACTGGTTTTTTCAGGTCGATGTATCACGCGAGACATTGCGGTCAGTCCCCTCTCCCTTTGGGAGAGGGCTAGGGTGAGGGGGCTTTTGCTCTCACACCATAAAAAAGCCGCAACCCTTCAAGGTTGCGGCTTTTTCATTTCAGCCAACCGGATCAGTGAGCAAACAGAGAATTTCCCTTCTGCCCCGCCAGTTTCTCCGGCTTGATCAGGAACTTCGCCAGTGCCGGCAATAGCCACAGCGCACCGAACATGTTCCACAGCAGCATGAAGGTCAGCATCAGGCCCATGTCGGCCTGGAACTTGATCGCCGAGAAGATCCAGGTGCACACGCCGATGGCCAGGCACAGACCGGTGAACAGCACCGCTTTACCGGTGGATTTCAGGGTCTGGTAATAGGCTTCCTGCAGCGGCAAACCGGCACGCAGGAAACTTTCCAGGCGGCTGTAGATGTAGATGCCGTAGTCCACGCCGATGCCCACGCCCAACGCCACTACCGGCAGCGTCGCTACCTTCACGCCGATACCCATGAACGCCATCAGCGCGTTGCCCAGCACCGAGGTCAGCACCAGCGGCAGCACGATGCACAGGGTCGCCGCCCACGAGCGGAAGGTGATCATGCACATCACCGCCACGCAGATGTACACCAGGATCAGAATGGTCAGCTCGGACTTCTTGATCACCTCGTTGGTGGCCGCCTCGATCCCGGCGTTACCAGCCGCGAGGATGAACTCCAGGCCTTCCTTGTTGTTTTCCTTGGCGAAGTCCTGCACCGCATGCACGGCGCGATCCAGGGTTTCGGCCTTGTGGTCGTTGAGGAACACCAGCACCGGCGCCAGCGAGCAACTGTTGTTGTACAGGCCGTCGGCCCGGGCGATTGAGTTGTTCAGCACATCCGGGTTGCGCGACAGGGTTTCCCATTTCAGGTTGCCCTCGTTCATGCCCTTGATCATCTGCTTGGACACGGTCACCAGCGAGATCGCCGACTGCACGCCCTCGGTGTTCTGCATCTTCCACATCAGCTCGTCGATCGGCGCCATGGCTTCATAGCGCGAGCAGCCTTCGGACTTGGTCTTGACCATCACCACCAGCACGTCGGAACTGGTCGAATAGTTGCTGATGATGAAGTTGTTGTCCTTGTTGTAGCGCGAGTCCGGACGCAGTTCCGGCGCGCCCTGGTCGAGGTCACCGATTTTCAGGTTCTGGCTGTACCAGAGACCGCCGCCGAAGGCGACCAGCGCCAGGGCGATGGAAATCGGCGCGACTTTCGGGTTGGCGAAATTCGACAGCAGACGCCAGAACGGATGCTCGCGATGCGCGTCCTTCTTGCTCTTGGCGATGGCGCGCTTGCTGATGCCGACATAGGAAATCGCCACCGGCAGCAGGATCAGGTTGGTGAACACGATCACTGCCACGCCGATGGAAGCGCCGATGGCCAGCTCGCGGATCACGCCGATGTCGATGATCAGCAGCGTGATGAAGCCGACGGCGTCTGCCAGAATCGCGATCATCCCCGGCAGGAACAATTGACGGAATGTCCGCCGTGCGGCCGTCAACGCGTTGTCCGCCTCACCGGATTGCAGGGCGATACCGTTGATTTTCTGCACGCCGTGGGAAATGCCGATGGCGAAAATCAGGAACGGCACCAGCATCGAATAGGGATCGAGGCCGAACCCGAAGAAGTGCATCAACCCGAGTTGCCAGACCACCGCCACCAGCGTGGTGCTCAACACCGCCACAGTGCTGCGCAGGCAGTTGGTGAACCACAGCAGCAGGATCAGGGTGATGACGAAGGCGATGCCGAAGAACATCACCACCATCACCAGGCCGTCGATCAGATCACCGACCTTCTTGGCGAAACCGACGATGTGGATCTTGACGTTGGGGTTCTGCGCTTCGAACTTGTTGCGGATCTTGTCTTCGAGCTCATGGGAGAACTGGCGGTAGTCCAGCGCCAGCAGCTTGCCCTGGTCCTGTGGGTCCGGGTAGGACTCCAGCAACGGGATGTCGACGATGCTCGACTTGAAGTCGTTGGCCACCAGACGCCCGACCTGACCGGACTTGAGCACGTTGTTGCGCAGCAGATCGAGGCTGTCCTGGGAGCCATTGTAGCTCTGCGGGATCACTTCGCCGCCGGCAAAACCTTCCTCGGTCACTTCGGTCCAGCGCACGCTCGGGCTCCACAGCGACTTGAGGCCGGAACGGTCGACGCCGGAGATGTAGAACACCTCGTCGTTGATCTGACGCAGGGTCTCCATGTACTCCTTGGAGAAGATGTCGCCATCCTTCGCTTCCACCGAAATACGCACGGTGTTGCCCAGGTTCGCCAGATCGTTGCGGTGCTCCATCATCTTCTCGATGAACGGATGCTTGAGCGGGATCATCTTTTCGAAACTGGTGGACGGGCGGATCAGCGTGGCCTGCCAGAACAGGAAAATGCTGACCAGCAGGCAGATCACGATCACTGCCGGGCGGTTGTTGAAGATCAGGCGCTCAAGAAACGTCGCCTTGTCCTGATGATGAGTGCTCAAGGAAGTCATAGCCCCGCCTTCTTATTATTGATTCGGCTCATTTGCCCAGCTCGGCGCCGTTCGCAGTAGTGACCCGCACGCCACCCTGCCCGCTCAGGATCAGATTGCCGTTGCCGGCGGCGGTGACCGACGACAGCGAGATGCGATCCGGACGGTTGAACACGCTGAAGGTTTCGCCGTTGTCGCTGCTGCTGACCACCGAGCCGCCGTTGCCGACGATGACGATGGAGCCATCTTCGAGCAGTGTGGCACCGGACAGGCCGAACTCCAGCGAACCGCGCGCAGCTTTCAGTTCGACCTGCTCCCAGGTGCTGCCGAAATCGGTGGAGCGGTAAAGGTTGCCGCGCAGACCGTAGGCCAGCAGGGTTTGCGGCTGCGCCGTACCGATCACGCCGAACAGCGAGCCTTCGTACGGGCCTTCGAGTTTTTCCCAGGTCTGGCCCCAGTCGGCGGAGCGGAACATGCTGCCCGACTCACCGACGATGAACAGGCCGGCGTCTTTTACGGAAGCGATGGCGTTGAGGTGGAACTGGTCTTCGTTGTCGAGGCGGTCGCTGACGTCTTCCCAGTTTTTGCCACCATCGGTGGTTTCCAGCAGCGCGCCGTAGGCACCTACGGCCAGGCCACTGTTGACGTCCTTGAACCAGACGTCGAGCAGCGGCGACTCACGCTTGAGGTCTTCGAACTGTTTGGTCCAGGTCAGGCCGCCGTCTTCGCTGGAGAGGATCTGTGCGTCGTGGCCGACGGCCCAGCCGTGCTTGTCATCGACGAAATACACGGCGGTCAGCAACTGGCGGCTCGGCACTTTGGCCTGGGTCCAGGTCTTGCCCTGATCGTCGGAATAGAGAATGTGCCCGCGATCCCCAACCGCCACCAGCCGGGTTCCGGCGTGAACGACATCGAGCATCAGGCTTTTCGAGGCCTTGGCCGATTCGGTGGAATAGACCACGTCGGCTGGCGCTTCGGCGGCGAGAACCGGCGCCGACAATGTGGCAAAGCCCAGCAGAGAGAGTGCTGTGGCCAGCAACGCGGTGTTGCGTAACGCCGGCGGGCGGCAACGACTCATAGACCTTCCCCTGTTTATTATTGTTGGTCATGGACCTTAAGGGCGCCGCAAGGGTGCTCACGGTGACTGCCTGGTCACAAGCATAGTCCTGAAACCCGCCATCCAGAGCCCCTTCGGAAGCTGGCTCATCCTATCGGGCATTCGAAACGTCTGACAATCGGCGCAACGTTATCTTTTGTTAACCGCGAAGGAGCGGGGTTGCGAGCGAATGGAGGGGTATTCGCCGGGTTGATGAACCCGCATCTGGCCCCTCGTCAAAAATAATCATCCAGCTTCAACCTCTGAGCCGCGTCATCTTTCAGAACCCGGATCGACTGCATGTCGCAAGGCATAGTCTCGAAGACATAACCCTTGGCCCCGGGAATTGCGACAACCGCTTTTTTTTCACTGATCAATGCCGCTCTGGCGCCATGGGGCATCCCGGGGATGGCGCATTCGCGCGGATGAAGATGAAACGAGGCGAATACCAGAGCTTCCTGAACACCTTCTTCGACATGTTTGAGAACAAAAACCCACACACTCCATGAACTGCTGACGGTGAAAAGAGACACGCCGAGGACAATCCAGCGCATGGTCGCGCGCCTAATGTGGCTTCGACCGGATTTGTATTTTTTCCAGAACGGCGCTGACAGAGGATCGCGCTTCGCCGACTCGCGGAATGTCGGCTTCACTTCATTCATGAACATATATGTGACGATGACAATGAGACTGCCCAGCATCGTCGCGGCGTATAGCCAAGTGAATGCAAGTATCAGCAACGTCAGCGTCTTTTGTGCGACGGGAAACTGGGTGGCTTCGACTCGCGTGTAGTGAACGATGAAATAGTCAGCCCAGGCACTCGCAAACTGGCCGATACCCAACGTTATCAAGGCCGCGGTGAGGGCCAGCCACCAGAAGTTTTCCCTGAATTTGGCGACCAGATTGAAATATCTGATCGAGAGGACCAATGAACTCAGGCACAGGGTGACCCATACCTGCAAGACCACACTCAGATCCGCAGGGCTGCCCAGCCTGGTCCATAAAGCGAGCAACAGCAGCAGCGCCAGCGACACAAGGGTCAGCGCCGCCAGATACTCGTCGACCCCCCACCATCGAATGCTGTAGTTGAGCTTCCAGGGCCAGTGTTTCGAACCTGTTCTGACAAACATCGGGCCATCCATGCAGCGTCTGGCCACTTCCAGTACGAAAGCGAAAATCAAATAGGTAGCAATGTAGGGGAGCATTGATCGCGAGCGTCCTTTCTCTCAGATCGGACAATGTTATCCCAAGCCTTCCGCTTATCCGATCAACGCCTCTAAACATTTGAACTGCCGCCCCTGAATGGCGTGGCGCTTGCGCATGCCGTCCATCTGATCTCGTACAAATTCGAATGGGAGGCTTGCACGATCGGTATTATGGTATACCATCAGACGCACAGACACTCTTTATCCCCTACGGAGCAGCTCATGAGTTTCGAAATTCGCAAGATCGTCAGCTATGTCGAAGAGACCTTCATTGAAGGCGGCAAGGCTTCCGACACCCCGGTGACCATGGTGGGCCTGGCCGTCGTGATGAAAAACCCGTGGGTCGGCAACGGCTTTGTCGTAGACCTCAAGCCGCAGATTCGCGCCAATTGCTCCGACCTCGGCGCGATGATGGTCGAGCGTCTGGTGGGCATCATCGGCGGTGCCGAGAAGATCGAGGCTTACGGCAAAGCCGCGGTGGTCGGCGCCGACGGCGAAATCGAGCACGCGTCGGCGGTGATCCACACCCTGCGCTTCGGCAATCACTATCGCGAAGCGGTCAAGGCCAAGAGCTACCTGAGCTTCACCAACAAGCGCGGCGGTCCGGGCACTTCGATTCAGATCCCGATGATGCACAAGGACGACGAAGGCCTGCGCTCGCACTACATAACCCTGGAAATGCAGATCGAAGACGCCCCCCGCGCCGACGAAATCGTCGTGGTGCTCGGTTGCGCCGACGGTGGTCGCCTGCACCCGCGCATCGGCAACCGCTACATCGATCTGGAAGAACTGGCCGCCGAAAAAGCCCAGTAATCACAATAAAAAAGGCATTGCAGGAGCGCTCCATGATTCGGCTCACCGCTGAACTCACCCCGGCCGGCACCAGTTATCTGGCGACAGGCGTTGGCCAACCCGTGGTGTTGATCCACGGCGTAGGCCTGAACAAAGAAATGTGGGGCGGCCAGATCGTTGGCCTGGCCACGCAATACCGGGTGATCGCCTACGACATGCTCGGCCATGGCGCCAGCCCGCGACCGGCCAGCGGCACCGCCCTGCTCGGCTATGCCGATCAGTTGCTGGAGTTGCTCGACCACCTGCAATTGCCCGAGGCATCGGTGATCGGCTTTTCCATGGGCGGTCTGGTGGCGCGGGCGTTTGCCCTGCATTACCCGGACCGCCTGAAAAGCCTGGTGGTGCTCAACAGCGTGTTCAACCGCAGCGAAGAGCAACGCGCCGGCGTCATCGCCCGCACCGCTCAAGCTGCCGAACACGGGCCCGACGCGAATGCCGAAGCGGCACTGTCGCGCTGGTTCAGCCGTGAATATCAAGCGGCCAACCCGGCGCAGATCGCCGCGATCCGCCAGACCCTGGCCGGCAATGATCCGCAGGGTTACCTGACCACCTACGAATTGTTCGCCACCCAGGACATGTACCGCGCCGACGACCTGGGCAGCATCCAGGCGCCGACGCTGATCGCCACCGGCGAGCTGGACCCCGGATCGACCCCGGAAATGGCCGAGCAGCTGGCCGCGCGCATTCCCGGTGCGAAGGTTGCCGTGCTGCCGGAGCAACGGCATATGATGCCGGTAGAGTCGCCACGGCTGGTGAACCAGACGCTGCTGGAATTTCTCGACACCGCACACGCCCGACAAAACCATATAAAGGGGATCGTTGCATGACACTCGCACGCTTCCAGATGTGCATCGGCGGAGAATGGGTCGACGCCCTCTCCGGCAAGACTTTCGAAAGCCTCAACCCGGCGCTGGCCGAACCCTGGGCCGAACTGCCCGACGCTGACGAGGCCGACGTCGAACGCGCCGTGCAAGCCGCGCAGACCGCCTTCGACAGCCCGGCATGGCGTGGTTTGACCGCCACCGCGCGCGGCAAATTGCTGCGTCGTCTCGGTGACCTGATCGCTGAAAACAAGGAACAACTGGCGCAGCTGGAAAGCCGAGACAACGGCAAGCTGATCCGCGAAACCCGGGGTCAGGTCGGTTATCTGCCGGAGTTTTTCCACTACACCGCAGGCCTTGCCGACAAGCTCGAAGGCGGCACCCTGCCGCTGGATAAACCCGATCTGTTCGCCTACACCGTGCACGAAGCCATGGGCGTGGTCGCCGCGATCATTCCGTGGAACAGCCCGCTTTATCTGACCGCGATCAAACTGGCACCGGCATTGGCGGCGGGCAACACCATCGTGATCAAGCCGTCGGAGCACGCCTCGGCGACCATCCTCGAACTGGCGCGCCTGGCCCTCGAAGCCGGGATTCCGCCGGGCGTGGTCAACGTCGTCACCGGCTACGGCCCGAGCACTGGCGCCGCCCTCACCCGCCATCCGCTGATCCGCAAGATCGCCTTCACCGGAGGCGCGGCCACGGCCCGGCATGTGGTGCGCAGCAGCGCCGAGAACTTTGCCAAGCTATCGCTGGAACTGGGCGGCAAGTCGCCGAACATCATCTTTGCCGACGCCGATCTCGACAGCGCGATCAACGGCGCCATCGCCGGGATCTACGCGGCGTCTGGCCAGAGCTGCGTGTCCGGTTCGCGACTGCTGGTGCAGGATGAAATCTACGACGAATTCGTCAGCCGACTAGTGGAGCGCGCCCAGCGCATACGCATCGGCAACCCACAGGACGACAGCAGCGAAATGGGCCCGATGGCCACCGCGCAGCAACTGGCGGTGGTTGAAGGTCTGGTGGCCGATGCCATCGCCGAGGGCGCGCGTCTGCGTCTGGGCGGCAAGCGCCCGAGCGGCGTCGGTGACGGCTGGTTCTACGAACCGACGCTGTTCGAATGCGATCGCAATTCGATGAAGATCATGCAGGAAGAAGTGTTCGGCCCGGTGGCTTCGGTGATCCGGTTCAAGGATGAAGCCGAAGCGCTGGCGATCGCCAACGACTCGCAGTTCGGCCTCGCCGCCGGCATCTGGACCCGCGACCTGGGCCGCGCCCATCGTCTGGCCCGGGACGTGCGTTCGGGGATTATCTGGGTCAACACCTACCGCGCGGTGTCGGCCATGGCACCGATCGGCGGCTTCAAGAACAGTGGCTATGGACGCGAAAGCGGCATCGATTCGGTGCTGGCCTACACCGAACTGAAAACGGTGTGGATCAACCTCTCCCAGGCGCCGATGCCTGATCCGTTTGTGATGCGTTAGGAGTCCTGCGACATGATCGAACCCGGCATTTACAAAGACGTCATGAGCTCGTTTCCGTCCGGGGTCACGGTGGTCACCACCCTCGACCCGGATGGCGGCATCGTCGGCATCACTGCCAGCGCCTTCAGTGCGCTGTCGATTGATCCGGCGCTGGTGCTGTTCTGCCCCAACTACGCTTCCGACACCTACCCGGTGCTGCGCGACAGCAAGAAGTTCGCGATCCATTTGCTGTCCGCCGACCAGACCGCCGAGGCCTACGCCTTCGCCGGCAAAGGCAAGGACAAGGCCAACGGCATCGAGTGGCATTTGAGCGAGCTCGGTAACCCGATCCTCGCCAAGGCCACGGCGATCATCGAGTGCGAGTTGTGGCGTGAATACGACGGTGGCGACCACGCGATCATCGTTGGCGCGGTGAAGAACCTGATCCTGCCGGAGCAACCGGTGACGCCGATGATTTATCACAAGGGCAAGCTCGGCGCTTTGCCGACACTGGGTTGAGCGGAGAAACACATGAGCAACGAAAAGTACGAGCAAGGCCTGAAGATCCGCACCCAGGTGCTGGGCCAAGCCTATGTGCAGCGCTCGATCGAGAACGCCGACGACTTCACCCGCCCGCTGCAGGAAATGGTCACCGAATACTGCTGGGGTCACGTCTGGGGACGCGAAGGCCTGTCGCTCAAGGAGCGCAGCATGATCAACCTGGCGATGATCTCGGCGCTCAACCGCCCGCATGAACTGAAACTGCATGTGCGCGGCGCCTTGCGTAACGGCCTGAGTCGTGAGCAAATACGCGAAATTCTGCTTCAGGTCGGTATTTATTGCGGCGTCCCGGCAGCCGTGGACAGTTTCCGGCTCGCCCGTGAAGCCTTCGCCGAAGCCGACGCCGAGGCCTCCAGTTAACCCCTCGGCTGTTTTGATGCCCCTCTGGCATGGACAGCCACCTTAAAGAGCGGACCCCATGAAACGCCTGCCACTCGACGACAGCTTCAAGGTCAATCGCAACCCCGTCACCCTGCGCGAAATCGTGCTGGATAAACTGCGAAGCGCCATCATGAACTTCCAGCTGCTGCCGGGCGATCGCCTGGTGGAGCGCGATCTGTGCGATCGCCTGGGCGTGAGCCGTACGTCGGTGCGTGAAGCCTTGCGTCACCTCGAATCCGAAGGTCTGGTGGAATTCGCCGACGCCAAGGGCCCGCGCGTGGCGATCATCACCCTCGCCGATGCCGTCGACATCTATGAACTGCGTTGCGTGCTCGAAGGCCTGATCGTCCAGCTGTTCACCCTGCGCGCCAAGGCCAAGGACATCAAGGCCCTGGAAAAAGCCCTCGACGAGAACCGCAAGGCGCTCAAGGATGGCGAACTGCAACAGGTGATCGACTCGGTGCAGGGTTTCTACGACGTGCTGCTGGAAGGCTCGGGCAACCATGTCGCGGCCACTCAGTTGCGGCAGTTGCAGGCGCGCATCAGCTACCTGCGCGCAACGTCGGTGTCCCAGGAGAACCGTCGCGGCGCCAGCAATCACGAGATGGAAAAAATGGTCGAGGCGATCAAGAGCGGCGATCCGCTGGCGGCGCATCAGGCGTGCGTCGATCACGTTCGCGCCGCAGCCGCCGTGGCCCTCGATTATCTGAAGCGCAAACAGGAAGAGACCGGCGCCACTCCACCGATCACCCTGCCCATCGCGCTGAAAGAACCGCGCATAGGTCACTGACATGTTCAGCCCGAGCTTTTGCCCGAAATGCGGTGGCGCCGACCTCGGTCAGCAGGTGCCGCCGGGCGATACGCACGAGCGCCTGATGTGCCGCAGTTGCGGCTACATCCACTACGTAAACCCGAAGATCATCGCCGGCTGCATCATCGAGCAGGACGGCAAATACCTCTTGTGCCAACGGGCGATTCCCCCGCGCCCCGGCACCTGGACCCTGCCCGCCGGTTTCATGGAAAGCGGCGAAACCACCGAACAGGCCGCCCTGCGCGAAGTCTGGGAAGAAAGCGGCGTGCGCGCGGAAATCGTTTCGCCGTATTCGATCTTCAGCGTGCCGAAGATCAGCGAGGTCTACATCATCTTCCGCGCCCTCGCGCTGGAAATCACTGGCGAGTACGGTCCGGAAACCCTCGCCTGCAAATTCTTCGCCCCGGAAGACATCCCGTGGGAGCAGATCTACTACCCGGCGATCCGGCAGATCCTCGAACGCTACATCGAGGAACGCCAGGCCGGGGTGTATGGCATGTACATGGGCAATGACGACAGCGGCAAGATTCATTTCATGCGTTGATTAAACGTCACTTGCCAGAGATGCAGAGCTGGATCCGGGTCCTCGGCAGTTGCTCACTCAATCCGGCATCGCACGAATGATATCCGCCAAATCATCTTTGGTGATTTCATTGGCTTTGAGAGCAGCGGAGATGTCTTTCTTGGAGAGCGGGAAAC
This sequence comes from Pseudomonas sp. 9.2(2024), assembly GCF_039695385.1. Classification (NCBI taxonomy): domain Bacteria; kingdom Pseudomonadati; phylum Pseudomonadota; class Gammaproteobacteria; order Pseudomonadales; family Pseudomonadaceae; genus Pseudomonas; species Pseudomonas sp. 9.2(2024). Next base: position 3,808,422 of record NZ_CP155585.1, read on the forward strand.
GCTTGAAAATGTCCTTCAAGGTATCGGCATCAATATTGGAGAGCCAAAGAGGATCGATAAAAGATCCGCCATATTCAGGCTTCATTGGGACTTCTTCGTGGGCAATGGCACCTTTGTGATTCAGATACACCACATAACGATCGTGCCCTTCAGGAAAGCTTTTATCGTGATATAGCGTTGTCCCCATCGGCAGGACATAGTAATTGTCATCGCCACCTTGCCCCTCGATCAGCAGGGGTTCTTTGGTTTTAACCATCTCCAGATCGCGTCCCTTCGCACTGTTCCCGAAAATCAGAAAAGCCAGAAAGACTGCATTTACCAATAGAGCAGCCACTAGCCAGAGGCCCACTCGCCTACCTGCAAACATTCCTTTTGTCATGCGCATCAATATTCCCTTAGAGCACACCGTGCAAACCCGCAGGCATTAAATTCCGTCCGGCGGACGATCTCCTGATCCAGAAAAAAATCAAAAGATCGCGGCCACGTTCGATTCTGTAGTTCCTGCGGGTTTACAAGCAAGACGTTACGGCGCCATCCCTTCAACGATGACAATCTCCGCCCTCGCCCATTCCTCGCGATAGCTCTTCGCTTCCTGATACGCCGCCGAGCGGTAGCACGCCACGGCCTGCTCATAACTGTCGAATTCAATCACCACGCTGCGCTGTGGCGTCGCCCGCCCTTCCATTGCTTCGCTGCGCCCGCCTCTGGCTAAAAACTTCGCGCCGAACTCGGCGAACGCTTTCGGCGCGCGCTGGGTGTATTGGCTGTAGTGATCGGGATCGTTGATGTCCACGTGTGCAATCCAGTACGCCTTCATAGTGACCTCTTGGTTGATTCTGTATTATGGTATACCACGAAATTCATCCACATCGAGAGTCCAGCATGGCCTTCAACAGCATCGAAGAAATCATCGAAGATTATCGCCTCGGCAAAATGGTGTTGCTGGTCGATGACGAAGATCGGGAAAACGAAGGCGACCTGCTGCTGGCCGCCGATCGTTGCACACCCGAGGCGATCAGTTTCATGGCCCGTGAGGCTCGGGGGCTGATCTGCCTGACGTTGACTGACGATCATTGCCAGCGTCTGGGGCTGGAGCAGATGGTGCCGAGCAATGGCAGCGTGTTCAGCACGGCGTTCACGGTTTCCATCGAAGCGGCGGTCGGTGTGACTACCGGCATTTCTGCTGCCGACCGCGCTTGCACGGTGGCCGCTGCGGTGGCGCCGAATGCTCGCGCTGAAGACCTGGTGCAGCCCGGCCATATCTTTCCGCTGCGCGCCAAGGAAGGTGGCGTACTGACCCGTGCCGGCCACACCGAGGCCGGCTGTGATCTGGCGCGGTTGGCGGGTTTCACGCCCGCCTCGGTGATTGTCGAGGTGATGAACGACGACGGCACCATGGCCCGTCGTCCGGATCTGGAAGTCTTCGCGCGCAAGCACGGGATCAAGATCGGCACCATCGCCGACCTGATCCACTATCGCCTGAGCACCGAACACACCATAGAGCGCATCGGCGAACGGGAGTTGCCGACGGTGCATGGCACGTTCCGTCTCATCACCTTCGAAGATCGCATCGAGGGTGGGGTGCACATGGCGATGGTCATGGGTGAGCTGCGCCGTGAAGAGCCGACGCTGGTGCGCGTGCATGTGATCGATCCGCTGCGCGATCTGGTGGGTGCCGAGTACAGCGGGCCGACGAACTGGACGTTGTGGGCAGCACTGCAACGGGTCGCGGCCGAGGGGCATGGCGTGGTCGTGGTGCTGGCCAATCATGAGTCTTCCCAGGCGCTGCTGGAGCGAGTTCCGCAACTGACTCAGCCGCCTCGGCAGTTCAGCCGCTCGCAATCGCGGATCTATTCAGAGGTCGGGACTGGGGCGCAGATTCTGCAGAACCTGGGCGTTGGCAAGCTGCGCCACTTGGGCCCGCCGCTAAAATATGCCGGGTTGACTGGGTACGATCTTGAGGTGGTTGAGAGCATTCCATTCACCGAATGACCCTGTTTGCCAGATAGCCGGTAAGGCAAAGTGCTTGCACAAAGCTTGGAATACCATAATATGATATTCCATAGACCGGACGACCTGAAAAACCGTCCAGCTACTGCTCCCGACAGGCGGGCAACAACGCAAGCCCGCTCAAAAACACAACAATGAGGGCGTAAAAATGGTGTTGAACAAAGCTGCAACCGCGATCTTTTTTGCGGGACTGCTGAGCGTGACCGGTCAGGCCGCGATGGCCGCCGAGAGTGTGAACTTTGTCAGCTGGGGCGGTAGCACCCAGGATGCGCAGAAACAGGCCTGGGCCGATCCGTTCAGCAAGGCCAGCGGCATCACCGTCGTGCAGGACGGCCCGACCGACTACGGCAAACTCAAGGCCATGGTCGAGAGCGGCAACGTGCAATGGGACGTGGTCGACGTCGAAGCCGACTTCGCCCTGCGCGCCGCCGCCGAAGGTCTGCTCGAACCCCTCGATTTCAAACAGATCCAGCGCGACAAGATCGACCCGCGTTTCGTCAGCGACTACGGCGTCGGCTCGTTCTTCTTCTCCTTCGTCCTCGGCTACAACGAGGGCAAGCTCGGCGCCAACAAGCCGCAGGACTGGAGCGCGCTGTTCGACACCAAGACCTTCCCCGGCAAACGCGCCCTCTATAAATGGCCAAGCCCCGGCGTGCTTGAACTGGCCCTGCTCGCCGATGGCGTGCCGGCCGACAAGCTCTACCCGCTGGATCTTGATCGCGCTTTCAAGAAACTCGACACCATCAAGAAAGACATCGTCTGGTGGGGCGGCGGCGCGCAGTCGCAGCAACTGCTGGCCTCCGGTGAAGCGAGCATGGGCCAGTTCTGGAACGGCCGGATCCACGCCCTGCAGGAAGACGGCGCACCGGTCGGCGTGAGCTGGAAACAGAACCTGGTCATGGCCGACATTCTGGTCGTGCCAAAGGGCGCGAAAAACAAGGACGCGGCGATGAAGTTCCTGGCCAGCGCCAGCAGTGCCAAAGGCCAGGCGGACTTCTCCAACCTGACCGCCTACGCCCCGGTCAACGTCGACAGCGTGGCGCGTCTGGACTCGACGCTGGCCCCGAACCTGCCGACTGCCTACGCTAAGGATCAGATCACTCTTGATTTCGCGTACTGGGCCAAGAACGGTCCGGCCATCGCGACACGGTGGAACGAATGGCTGGTCAAATGAAAATGGCGGCCACCGCGTCCCGTCCCTCCACTGCCACCGGGAGCGCCGCAAGCGCTGCCGGCCCGGCGTCAGGCAAGGCGAGTGCAATGGCGCAAGCCCCGTCCCTCAAGCAACGCTGGCGCGGCGCCGGCAATCTCGCGCCGGCGCTGTTGTTCCTCGGTCTGTTCTTTCTCGCCCCGCTGATTGGCTTGTTGCTGCGCGGCGTGCTGGAACCGGTGCCGGGCCTCGGCAACTATGAGCAACTGTTCGCTAACTCGGCCTACGCCCGGGTGCTGTTCAACACCTTTTCGGTGGCGGGACTGGTGACGGTGTTCAGCCTGCTGCTGGGCTTCCCGCTGGCCTGGGCAATCACCCTGGTGCCACGGGGCTGGGGCCGCTGGATCCTCAACATTGTGCTGTTGTCGATGTGGACCAGCCTCCTCGCCCGCACCTATTCCTGGCTGGTGCTGTTGCAGGCTTCGGGCGTCATCAATAAAGCCTTGATGGCGATGGGCATCATCGATCAGCCGTTGGAAATGGTGCACAACCTGACCGGCGTGGTGATAGGCATGAGCTACATCATGATCCCGTTCATCGTGCTGCCGTTGCAGGCGACCATGCAGGCCATCGACCCGATGATCCTGCAGGCCGGCTCGATCTGTGGCGCGAGCCCGTGGACCAACTTCTTCCGGGTGTTCCTGCCGCTGTGCCGGCCGGGTCTGGCGTCCGGCGGGCTGATGGTGTTCGTGATGTCGCTCGGTTACTACGTCACCCCGGCGCTGCTGGGCGGGGCGCAGAACATGATGCTGCCGGAATTCATCATTCAGCAGGTGCAGTCGTTCCTCAATTGGGGCCTGGCCAGCGCCGGCGCCGCGTTGCTGATCGTCATCACCCTGGTGCTGTTCTACGTCTACCTGAAGCTGCAACCGGAATCCCCGGTTGGCGCCAGTAACGCGAGGTAAGCCGACATGCTCCTGACGCCCAATGCCATGAGTCGCCGGATGCGCTTCGGCCTGTATTTCACCACCGGGCTGATCGGCCTGTTCCTGCTGTTGCCGATCGTGTTCATCGTCCTGCTGTCGTTCGGTTCGTCCCAGTGGCTGGTGTTCCCGCCACCGGGCTGGACGCTGAAATGGTACGTGCAGTTCTTCTCCAATGCCGACTGGATGAGCGCAGCGCTGGCCAGCCTCAAGGTCGCGGTGCTGACCACGATCTGCGCCGTCGCCCTCGGTTTGCCGACGGCCTTTGCGCTGGTGCGCGGACGCTTCCCCGGCCGGGAAATGCTCTACGGTCTGTTCACCCTGCCGATGATCGTGCCGCTGGTGATCATCGCGGTGGCGGTGTACGCGCTGTTCCTCAAGCTCGGCTACACCGGGACGATGTTCGCCTTCGTCGTCAGCCATGTGATCGTCGCGCTGCCGTTCACCATTATCTCGATCATCAACTCGCTGAAGCTGTTCGATCAGTCGATTGAAGACGCGGCGGTGATCTGCGGTGCGTCACGCCTGCAAGCGGTGTTCAAGGTGACCTTTCCGGCGATCCGCCCGGGGATGGTGGCCGGCGCCCTCTTCGCCTTCCTGGTTTCGTGGGACGAAGTGGTGCTCAGCGTGATGATGGCCAGCCCGACCCTGCAAACCCTTCCCGTGAAAATGTGGACCACCCTGCGCCAGGACCTGACGCCCGTGATCGCCGTCGCCTCGACGCTGCTGATCGGCCTGTCGGTATTGGTCATGGTGATCGCCGCCGCCCTGCGCCGGCGCAACGAAATCAGCGCCTGAGCGCCCAGGAGTACGACATGAGTGCCGTGATCAAAGACGCATCCCAGCAGAACGACAGACCCCTGGTCAGCCTGCGCAACCTGAACAAGCACTACGGCGATTTTGCGGCCGTGGACAACATTTCGCTGGACATCAAGGACGGTGAATTCCTCACCTTTCTCGGCTCCAGCGGCTCGGGCAAAAGCACCACGTTGTCGATGCTCGCCGGCTTCGAAACCCCGAGCAGCGGCGAGATCCTGGTCAACGGCCAGTCGCTGGTGAACGTGCCGCCGCACAAGCGCGACATCGGCATGGTGTTCCAGCGTTATTCGCTGTTCCCGCATCTGTCGGTACGCGACAACATCGCGTTCCCGCTGGCGATCCGCAAACTCGCTGCAGCCGAGCGTGACAAACGCGTCGATGCGATGCTGAAACTGGTGCAGCTCGAACAATTTGCCCATCGCCGCCCTTCGCAACTGTCTGGCGGCCAGCAGCAACGGGTCGCCATCGCCCGGGCGCTGGTTTACGAACCGCGCATTCTGCTGATGGACGAACCGCTCGGCGCGCTGGACAAGAAACTGCGTGAAGACTTGCAGGATGAATTGCGCCAGCTGCACCGCCGCCTCGGCATCACCATCGTCTACGTGACTCACGACCAGGAAGAAGCCATGCGCCTGTCCCAGCGCATCGCGATTTTCAGTCACGGCAAGATTGTCGGGCTCGGCAGCGGTTATGACCTTTATCAGAATCCGCCAAATGCGTTTGTGGCGTCGTTTCTGGGTAACTCGAACTTTCTCAAGCTCAAGGCGCAGGGTAATGCGGCGGCGAATTTTGAGGGGCAGGCGCTGTCGATTCGCCTGACCGCTGGATTGCAGACCGGGCAGGATGTTTTGCTGATGGTGCGTCCGGAGAAGGCGTTGGCGTTGAGTGTGCAGCAGGCGGCGAGTGAGCCGTTGGCGGCGGGCTGGAACGAGGTTTCGGCGAAGGTGGTCGAGGTGTTGTTTCTGGGTGAGAGTCAGACTTGCAGTGTGGTGACTTCGGGCGGGACTTCGATGACGGTGAAGGCGTTGTCAGCGGCGGGGATGCCGCTGAAGGCTGGAGATCCGGTTCGAGTGCGTTGGGCGACGGCGGATGCTTGCGTCTATACCGAGTGGGCTGAGAGCGATTTGAACAAAGCGGCGGGGGCTCATTAACACCGAGTCGCCTGCCCGCCCTCACCCCAGCCCTCTCCCGGAGGGAGAGGGAGCCGACCGAGGTGTCTTGCGCTGTACATCGACCTGAAAAACCGAGTCGATTGTGGATTTGGCACAGCATTCTGGTCGGCGGCGATTATGGATTCACTGCGGAGTTTTCAGGTCGGCGTAATTCTCCAATATTCCCCAATCGGCTCCCTCTCCCTCCGGGCGGTCCGACGTTTCGGGAGGGCTGGGGTGAGGGCCAGCAGGCGACTCGGTATCAGTTGATCGGCGCAAACCCATCAATTTCGTCAGGCCACGCCGTCAACACCTCAAACCCGTCGTCAGTGACCGCAATCATGTGCTCCCACTGCGCCGACAACGACTGATCCTTGGTCACCACCGTCCAGCCATCCGCCAGGCTCTTCACATGCCGCTTGCCAGCATTGAGCATCGGCTCGATGGTGAAAATCATCCCCGCCTTCAGCTTCAAGCCCTGCTCCGGATAACCGTAATGCAGCACCTGCGGTTCATCGTGATAGACCTTGCCGATCCCGTGCCCGCAATACTCGCGCACCACGCTGAAACCTTCCTTCTCCGCCAACGTCTGGATCGCATGCCCGATGTCACCTAACGTGGCGCCCGGCCGAACGACGCGGATACCGGCGCACATCGCGTCGTAAGTGGTCTTGATCAGGTGCCGCGCCTCGGGCGTCGGCTCGCCGACCACGTACATGCGGCTGGTGTCGCCGAACCAGCCGTCCTTGATCACCGCGATGTCGAGGTTGACGATATCGCCGTCCTTCAGCACACGCTTCGAAGGAATGCCGTGGCAGACCACTTCGTTGACCGACGCGCAAACAGTTTTCGGGAAGCCGTGATAACCGACGTTGGCCGGAATCGCCTTCTGCACATTGACGATGTAGTCGTTGCACAACTGATCGAGCTGATCGGTGGTGACGCCAGCCTTGACGTGCGGCACCAGCATCGCCAGCACCTCGGCGGCCAGTCTGCCGGCCTCGCGGGACTGGGCGATTTCGGCCTGGGTGTTGATCTTGATCGGGTTTCTCATGCCTTGATCGCCTCTTTGCCCGAGGTGTTCTGCGCAGCATCCGCCAGTGCGCAGACTTGCTGCAGATCCAGACCGCCCGACTGCTCGGCGCGAATCAGCAACCGGCAAATGGCGTGGTGATCAAGGTCGGGATACAGCTCGGCGAGCATGCCGATGCGCATCCAGTGTTCGGCCTGCGCGTTGATCGAGCGGCTGAGTGCGTTGCTGGAGATGCGCAGATTCTCGTGCATGTCCTCTGAAATCTTTACGATGCCCATGGCAATATCCGATACGAAGTGTATATGGATCGTATATTAATCGTGCATCGTCCGGGATTGCAAATTTTGCGCGCCCGGTAAATTCCGGGCAAAAAAAAGCTGCCCGGAAGGCAGCCGAATCATGAAAAGCACGCGATGTATTGGGGCAAAGTATGGACAGCCGATAATGACAGTGTCATGACAGCGATGAATTCACTGAGCCGCCCCGCCCGCGTCATCAGGTTGTCATCGAACCCACGGCAGAATCCTCGCAAACCGTCCCGCGCCTCCCGACGGATGATTTGCAAGGATCCCCATGAAAGAAGACACCTCGCTGTTTGCCGCCATCGACCTCGGTTCCAATGCCTTTCGCATGATGATTGGCCAGTCGGTGCGCAGCAGAAAGGGCTTCATGATTCAGGAGGTCAAAACCTTGCGCGAACCGGTGCGACTGGCCGAAGGTTTCGACGGCCGGGCACTCGACGAAATGGCGCTGGATCGCGGCTGGCAGGCGCTGGCGCGGTTCGGCAAGAAGCTACGCGGTTTCGAGCCCGGTCGTGTGCGTGCGGTGGCCACCAGCGCGGTGCGCGAGGCGGACAATGCGCAGCTGTTTCTGGCCAGCGCGGAACGGCATCTGGGGTTTCGCATCGATGTGATTTCCGGGCATGAAGAAGCGCGTCTGGTCTACGCCGGTGTGGCCCATACCCTGCCGGTCGCCGATGACATGCGTCTGGTGGTCGACATTGGCGGCGGCTCCACCGAGCTGATTCTCGGCCAGGGCTCGCAGCCGCTGCTGACCGAAAGCATTGCCATCGGCAGCGGCACCTTGAGCGCGCGCTACTTTCGCAACGGTGAAATTTCCGCCGGCGCCCTGCAAGAAGCCGAACGGGTGGCCATCCTGCAATTCGAAAAAGTCGCCCGCCGTTATCGCGCCCAGGGCTGGCAGCAGACGATCGGCTCTTCGGGCACCGCACGGATGCTCGCCAAAGTGCTCAAGGCCAATCGCCTGAACGATCATGGCGAGAGCGGCATCACCTACGGCGGCCTGTTGCGGTTGTCGTTGCGCCTGCTGGAAGTCAGCAATGTTCAACAGCTGAAACTGGCCGGCCTGCAACCCCACCGCCAGAGCATTCTGCCCGGCGGTCTGGTGGTCATGCTGGCAGCGTTCAAAGTGTTCGGGATCTCGCAAATGGTGCCGTCCGAACCCGGTCTGAGGCTGGGTGTGCTGCACGGTCTGATGAGCAACCACTGAGCGATTTTCGTTGCAGGATTTTCACTGCCGGATCAAGCGCTTCGTGACGCCGAAGACGCCCTTTCAATACTCGATGACGCCTGCGTATAAACCCCTGCAAATCACTTCCTTCCCCTCTCCGATTTCGTTCTATCGTTAGATCGAAATGGCTGTATTTCCGGCCGTTTAAAGGTTGCGACAGCTCATGTCTGAGCCTATGTTGCACGCGAGCTTTTTCCCCGCGAATGGAACGCGATCAACACCACAAAGAGGTGAAGAGATGTCAAAGGATTCACGCCCTGCCGTACTTGGGCTGATCGGCAATACGCCGCTGGTACAAGTCACCCGCTTCGATACCGGTCCCTGCACCCTGTTTCTCAAACTCGAATCACAGAACCCCGGCGGTTCGATCAAGGACCGCATCGGTCTGGCCATGATCGACGCCGCTGAACGCGATGGTCGCCTGCAACCGGGCGGTACGATCGTCGAGGCCACCGCCGGCAACACCGGTCTGGGCCTGGCCCTGGTCGGCCGCGCCAAGGGCTACCGCGTCGTGCTGGTGGTGCCGGACAAAATGTCCACCGAAAAAGTCCTGCACCTCAAGGCCATGGGCGCCGAAGTGCACATCACCCGCTCCGATGTCGGCAAGGGTCATCCCGAGTACTACCAGGATGTCGCCGCGCGTCTGGCCAAGGACATTCCCGGCGCGTTCTTCGCCGACCAGTTCAACAACCCGGCCAACCCGCTGGCCCACGAGTGCAGCACCGGGCCGGAAATCTGGGCCCAGACCGAGCATGACCTGGACGCGATCGTGGTCGGCGTCGGCTCGGCCGGCACGCTGACCGGCCTGACCCGTTTCTTCAAACGCGTGCAACCGGACCTTGAAATGGTCCTGGCCGACCCGGTCGGTTCGGTGATGGCTGAATACAGCCGCAGCAAGCACTTGGGCACCGCCGGATCCTGGGCGGTGGAAGGCATCGGCGAAGACTTCATTCCGTCGATCACCGACCTGTCGAGCGTGCGCAGCGCCTACTCGATCAGCGACGAAGAGAGCTTCGATCACGCCCGTCAGTTGCTGAAAGCCGAGGGCATTCTGGGTGGCTCGTCCACCGGCACCCTGCTGGCCGCCGCGCTGCGTTATTGCCGCGAACAGACCGAGCCGAAACGCGTGGTCAGCTTCGTCTGCGACACCGGCACCCGTTACCTGTCGAAGGTCTACAACGACCAGTGGATGACCGATCAGGGCCTGCTGCAGCGCAAACGCTACGGCGACCTGCGCGACCTGATTGCCCGACGTTTCGAAGACGGCAAAGTCGTCAGCGTCGGACCGGACGATACGCTGATGACCGCCTTCCAGCGCATGCGCCTGGCAGATGTTTCGCAACTGCCGGTGCTGGTGGATGGCAAGCAACTGGTCGGCGTGATCGACGAGTCGGACATTCTGGTGCGCGTGCACGAAGACGCCTCGCTCTTCAGCAAACCCGTGTCCAGCGCGATGACCGACAAGTTGCAAACCCTCGCCCCCGGCGCCACGCTGGCTGAACTGGAAGCCGTGCTCAGCAGCGGCCTGGTGGCCATCATCGCCGACGCTTCAGGCTTCCACGGCCTGATCACCCGCGTCGACATGCTCAATCAATTACGGAGATCCCTGGCATGAGCCAGCACGACAAGAACGCCCGTCAACAGGGCTTCGCCACCCGCGTGATCCACGCCGGGCAAACGCCGGACCCGACCACCGGCGCGCTGATGCCGCCGATCTACGCCAACTCGACGTACCTGCAAGACAGCCCCGGCGTGCACAAGGGGTTTGACTACGGCCGCTCGCACAACCCGACGCGTTTTGCCCTGGAGCGCTGCGTGGCGGATCTGGAGGGCGGCACCCAGGCGTTCGCTTTCGCGTCCGGGCTGGCGACGATTTCCACCGTGCTCGAACTGCTCGACGCCGGCTCGCACATCATTTCCGGCAATGACCTGTACGGCGGCACGTTCCGCCTGTTCGACAAGGTGCGCCAGCGCAGTGCCGGGCATCGTTTCAGCTTCGTCGATCTGGCGGATCTGTCGGCGTTCGAAGCGTCGTTACAGGACGACACGCGCATGGTGATTGTGGAGAGCCCGACCAACCCGCTGCTGGGTCTGTCCGACCTCGCCGCCATCGCGCGCATCTGCAAGGCGCGCGGGATCCTCTGCGTGGCCGACAACACCTTCGCCAGCCCGTGGATCCAGCGGCCGCTGGAACTGGGTTTCGACATCGTGCTGCACTCGACCACCAAATACCTGAACGGTCACTCCGACGTGATCGGCGGGATCGCGGTGGTCGGTGACAATCCTGCGCTGGCCGAGCGTCTGGGCTTCCTGCAGAACGCCGTCGGCGCCATCTCCGGCCCGTTCGACGCGTTCCTCACCCTGCGCGGCGTGAAGACTTTGGCGTTGCGTATGGAGCGTCATTGCAGCAACGCGCTGGAGCTGGCGCGCTGGCTGGAGCAGCAGCCGCAGGTCAAACGCGTCTACTACCCGGGTCTGGAATCGCACCCGCAGCACGAACTGGCCAAGCGTCAGATGCGTGGTTTCGGCGGGATGATTTCCCTGGATCTGAACAGTGATCTGGCGGGCGCCCGGCGCTTTCTGGAGAACGTGCAGATCTTCGCCCTGGCCGAAAGCCTTGGCGGTGTGGAAAGCCTGATCGAACACCCGGCGATCATGACCCACGCGACCATCCCGGCCGAAACCCGTGCCAAGCTCGGCATCGGTGACAGCCTGGTGCGTCTGTCGGTGGGCGTCGAGGACATCGAAGACCTGCGTGCGGATCTGGCGCAAGCGCTGGCCAGTATCTAACGCCCGAAAACGTCAAAGCCCGCACAAGGCGGGCTTTGGTGTTTGAGTAGGCGGCCAGTGCTGGTCTCTGGCTTACGAGGTTTCTCAGGACTCCCACAGTACAGGCAATGTGCTCTGCTGCTTCACACGGCATAAGGGCTGGAACCCAGCGCGGGGTTCTTTCTAACCGTGTACCCTTCGGAACGCGCCCAACGCTTCCTCGCTATCCGCTTGCGCATCAGTCTGCGTCTTCGCCTACATCCTTGAGCCTAGCAAACACGCTACATTGCGCTACGCGGTTTTTAGACTGATTGTTTTCTAGCGCAGGCCTTCAAGGAAGCGAACCGACTATCGCCTTCACGACCCTTCAGCCTGCCTTCCGCCGAGGGCGAACTATACTTTTCAGTTCGCTGTCCAGATTTCCTGTAAACCGTCGACACCCGTGCACCTTCCGGTGCCCCCGTGCCATTCACCAATCTGGTTGACCCCGGGCCGACGAGCCTTCCGTCAATGAACGAATGACGGGTAACGCTCGGTTGCTGTTTGGCTGATGGGGCGTGGAGAAAATCATGAAGCACACGCTTTGGCCGGGCCTCGTCCTGGCAGTTGCGGCAACGGTGGCAATGCCCAATGTCTGGGCAGCGCAGGCGCAGGCATTGGCGTCGGATGGGGCGGATCATGTGGGTGCGGGGGCGGTTGCTTCTGATGGTGCCGATCATGTTGGCGCTGGTGCAGTCGCATCTGATGGCGCAGATCATGTCGGTGCTGGCGCCGTTGCTTCAGACGGCTCCGATCATGTCGGCGCAGGCGCTGTCGCCTCTGATGGCGCGGATCACGTCGGCGCCGGAGCAGTTGCCTCTGACGGCTCAGACCATGTCGGCGCAGGGGCCGTTGCTTCTGACGGTTCCGATCATGTCGGTGCAGGCGCTGTCGCCTCTGATGGCGCGGATCGCGTTGGCGCTGGAGCTGTAGCTTCTGACGGCGCCGATCACGTTGGTGCAGGTGCAGTCGCCTCTGACGGCGCCGATCACGTAGGTGCTGGGGCCGTTGCCTCTGACGGTTCCGATCATGTTGGCGCTGGAGCGGTCGCCTCTGACGGTTCCGACCATGTCGGCGCCGGCGCAGTAGCTTCTGACGGCTCCGACCACGTCGGCGCCGGCGCCCTCGCCGCCGATGGCGCAGACAAAGTCGGTGCCAACCGGCTCGCCTATTCCCGCGCAGGCGTCGGCTCCGACCAGGTGGCTTCCGCCCTCATGAGCGGCAGCTATTCGGACCAGTTCAACAGTCCTCAATAACCGCTATCGGCGCAACCAGCCCACCGCTGGTTGCGCCGTACTAGCACATTTGTGCTAATCGACCACCCCGATCCCTGGCGTTATATTCCCTCGCAACCCCCGACGCTTCCCAGCATTGCCGCTGTGCAGTGCGCGGGATCGTTGTGCCTGGAAAAACAACAACACCAAGGAAGAAACACCATGAAACTGCAGCTCAGCCTCGCCAAGATCACGGTTCTCGGTGCCCTGCTCCTCGGCGCCAGCGGTTGCCAGACCGCCAAACCCACCGAAGACAGCATGCGCGAACGCGCCCAGACTGTTATCGGCCAACCCGTCACCAAGATCGGCAACATCCGCAATGACAGCACCCTGACCTACTACACCGCCTACACCGCCGCCGGCGAATACAACTGCGAGTTGCCCAGCGGCGCGATCATCGCGGTGGCCAGCATGGGCATCATGACGCCTCCGCTGTCTTGCCTGCCCAAAGGCGCGTCGCCGATTCCGTACCAATAATCCGGTGCAGAAAAACCGTTCAAATGCCTCTTCTCATCCGGTAAAGGATTGCGCTCGATCATGAAAACACTCATCGCCACCCTCAGCCTCGCGGCCGTCGTTCTGACCGGCTGCGCCACCCCAAAACAATGGGAAGCCACCGGCGGCAGCAAGACCGACGGCGTTGTCCAGGTCTCCTATGAACTGGGCCAGTTCGAGAGCGGGCAAACCTCCGCCGCTCAAGGGTTGGCCACGGCTGAAGGCCGTTGCAAGGTCTGGGGCTACAAGAGCGCCGAAGTATCGGGCTCGGAGAAAAACATCTGCCGCACCATGGGCCAGTACAACTGCCTGCAAACCACCATCACGCAGGACTATCTGTGTAAGCGCTGACCGCTTCGGTCTGCCGGTCGCGCAGCGCACGCAGGGTCGCGCGCAGCTCGGCCGGGCGTACCGGCTTGGACAGAATGGCGATCTGTCGGTCATGCAGGGCCGCCTGGATTTTTTCGATGTCATGCCCGGTGATGATCATGGCCGGGACCGCATAACCGCGCTGACGGCGAACCTCGTCGATGCACTCGATACCGGTGCTGTGGGAGCCGAGGTCATAGTCGGCAACGATGATGTCGCAGTCCGTGACCAGGCCCTGCCCGCTCAGCTCAGCCTGCACAACGCAGCCCCAGCGCTCGAGCAACGCCGAAGTCGCCAGCAGAACGTTGCGATCATCTTCCACCAGACACACCTTCAACCCCGTCAGCAAACCGATTTGCCGAACCTCTTCACGATTGACCGGCACCTGCGGCGGCGCCAGCGGCAGTCCATGCAAGGTCACCGCCGTGCCATGCCCCAGCCGTGAGCGGATCGCGACATCAACACCGATCAACTGCCCCAGACGCCGGACAATCGACAGCCCCAGACCCACGCCTTCGACGTCCTTGTCGCGCAACTGGCGAACCCGATAAAACTCCTCGAACACCTTGGGCAAATGCTCTTCGGCGATGCCGTTACCGCGGTCATAGATCGCGATGGCCAACCCTGCGCCGCGCTTGCGCACACCGATCAGCACCGGCCGGTGCGCACCGTATTTGAAGCAGTTGGAGAGCACGTTCTGCACCATCGTCGCGAGCAACGCCGGATCGGTGCGCACCCAGTGTTCGCAAGGCCGCAAGCGCAGTTCGACACCCGCCCAGCGTGCTGCTTCGGCGTTCTGGCGGATCAGATCCGCCAGCCATTCACCCAGCTCAAGCGTCTGCGAGCGGGGCAGAATCCGCCCGTTGTCGAGGGTGTAGAGATCAAGAATCGAACGAAACAGCTGCGACACGTTGAGCAGCGACCGGTCGATGCTGTCCACCAGCCGCCGCTCCTCTTCGCCCAGTCGCGACTCGCGCAGACACGCGGTAAACAGTCCGATGGAATGGATCGGCTGACGCAGGTCATGACTGGCCTGAGCCAGGAACCGTGATTTTTCAAGGTTGGCGGCGACCGCCTCTTCGGACGCCTTGCGCGTGCGTTCCAGCAGCAGGTGCGCATACACCGGAATCACCGTGCTGGTGATCATCAGCATCAACACCATGAACGGTTGCGCCTGCCAGTACGGCGTCAACCGATAGACCGCCAGCAGCGCCAGCAATGCCAGCACCGTGGCGATCGCCAGGTAGCGCGAGCCGTAGCGCATGCCGTTACCGAGATTGACCCAGACCATGACGGCATAAATGGGCAACGCCGCCTCGCCGCCGACCACCAGCCCGAAACTGGTGCCGGTGTAATCGTGAAGCATGCCGAAAATCCGCCGCGCCGGATAATGTCCCGGCCAGCGCACGATGGCCTGGCGCAGCACGACGGAGGCCAGCAAAAACAGGGAAATGTAAGTGACCACCGGCAGATAGGTATCGAAGCGCTGGCCCGGCAGGAAACCGAGCACGGCCATGTAAACCAGCGCGATGCTGGCGATGATGATGCGCAGATTGGCCTGGTCAAGCTCGGTGTTCTTTTCGAACTTCATGGGGGAACGTCCTTGTGCAGCAGTCGTCATAAACGCACGAATCAACAGGCAATGCCTTCGCCCGATGCTAAGGTGCATGCCATGAGCAATGCAGACCCAGGGAGGGTTGCGCCATGGCGTGCCGAATCATCATAGCCGACGATCACCCGTTGTTTCGCGAAGCGTTGCTGCGCACCGTCCAGCGTCTGCTGCCCGAAGCCCTGATCGAAGAGGCCGGCGACCTCGACGCCGTGCTCGCCCTGCTGCCGGCCGGTGATGAGCCCGACACCTTGATCCTCGACCTGCGTTTTCCCGGCCTGACGTGTGTCAGCCAGCTCGCGGAACTGCGCCGGCGTTTGCCGCGAACCACCCTGATCGTGGTGTCGATGGTCGATGACGAAGCGCTGATCGGCGACGTCATGGCCGCCGGCATCGATGGTTTTATCGGCAAGAACATCGCACCCGATGAGATGGGTCAGGCGATCCGGGCGATTCGTGAAGGTGAGGTACTGGTGAAATTCGCCCCGTCCGGCCTGCTGCCGCTGGACACCGGTACCGCCCTCACCCCGCGTCAGCAAGAGGTGCTGCGGCTGATCGCCCAAGGCAAGACCAACAAGGAAATCGCCCGTGAACTGGATATTTCGCCGTTCACGGTGCGGATTCATGTGTCGTCGTTGTTGCGGGTGCTCAACGTGCCGTCGCGGGCAGCGGCGGCGGTGAAATACTCCGGGGCCTTGTAGCCTGCCTCCAGTTCAGCCTTGCGGGTGGACGGTCAGTGCTACCAGTTTCACCACAATCGGCCGGACCACGAGAATGCACAGAAACGCCACGGGCATCGCCAGTTTGTAGGCGTGCAGCGTATTGCTAAGGTAATCGGCATCAATTCCGAAATTGGAGGCGGTGATTACCAGCGACATCAGAAACGCCATGATGATCGCCATGTACAACGCGAATATGTACGGCATGGCACGGGCCGACAGCTTGCGCGGGCTGAATACTGTGTTTCTTGGAGAGAGTCTCTGATTCATGTCAGTCCTTGTTGACCGAAGTGGATAGGCGCCGAGCACCCTAACAAGTCTGCCAACCCGTAACTAGACTGATTGCCGTGAGCACTTTATAAACAAAATCTTATGAATTTGTCTTTGCCAGGATCCACGCATGAACCTCTTGGGTGCAATCGATTGTTTTATCAAAGTCGTTGAGGCGGGATCGATTGTCGGGGCCGCCAAAACCCTCGGGGTGAGTGCCGCCGCCGTCAGTCAGACCCTTGGTCGTCTTGAGAATCACCTCGACACACGCCTGCTGCAACGCACCACCCGCAGCATGGCGTTGACGGAGAGCGGTTCGGTGTATTTCGAGAAAGTAAAACGTATCGCGCTCGATCTGGAGTCCGCGCAGAGCGCCATCAGCCACGCGCAGACGCAACTCCAGGGACACTTGAGTATCGCCTCCACCGCCGGGTTCGGGCGCCATGTATTGGCCCCGGTCATTGCCGGTTTCGCCGAACGCTACCCGCAGTTGACGCTTGAGCTCTCGACGTCCGACCGCAAAATCAATCACCTCCACGAAGGTATCGACTTGAGTCTGCGCATTGAGCCGCAACTGGAAGACGGCATCATCGCGCGCAAGGTTGCGACGGTACCGTTCGTGATTTGCGCCAGCCCTGACTATCTGCAAAAGGCCGGTCGCCCGTCGACTCCGGCGGATCTTCAGCAACACGCCTGCCTGGCGTTTCGCTATCCGCTGGACGGACGGTTACTGCGCTGGTGGTTCGTTGAGCAGGGTCAGCGCTTTGAGGCTGGGATCAATGCGACCGCCATCAGCGACGATATCGACGCCCTGGCGCAAATGGCTGCTCATGGTGCCGGGATCACCCGACTGGCGGAATTCGTTGCCGCGCCCTATCTGGAGAGTGGTCAACTGGTCTCTTTATTCGAACCGGGCGGCTCGACCTTTGCCAGCGCCGCGCCGCTCGAGATCTATGCCTGTGTGCAGGAGCGCGCCGCCATGACTTCCAAGGTCAAGGCCTTCACCGAATTTTTGCAGGAGTTCCTGCATACCCGCTGGCCCGCTCGATGAGGATCAAGGATCAACCTGCGCCATCAGTTCAGGCACCGATTCCTGGCGTTTCGCATAGCGCTGCGCCAGCACTGCGCAGACCATCAGTTGAATCTGATGGAACAGCATCAGCGGCAGAATCAGCACGCCAATCGTGCTGCCGGCGAACAACACCTGCGCCATCGGCACACCGGTGGCCAGGCTCTTTTTCGAGCCGCAGAACAGAATGGTGATGCGGTCTTCCAGATTGAAACCGAACAGTTTGCCCAGCACTGTGGACGCCAGCAGCACAAGCGCCAGCAGGACGCAGCACGCCACGACCAGCCCCAGCAGTTCGATCACCGGAATCTGGTGCCAGATGCCCTCGTTCACCGCTTCGCTGAACGCACCGTAGACCACCAGCAGAATCGAGCCCTGATCGACGAACTTCAGCCAGTTCTTGTTGCGACCGACCCAGGCGCCGATCCAGCGACGGGCGATCTGACCGGCAATGAACGGCAGCAGCAGTTGCACACTGATTTTCACGATCGCGTCGAGGGTCGAGCCGCCGTCGCCGTGGACGTTCAGCAGCAGCGTCACCAGCAGCGGCGTGAGGAAAATCCCGAACAGGCTGGACGCCGCCGCGCTGCAGATCGCCGCCGGAATGTTGCCCCGCGCCAGCGAGGTGAAAGCAATCGCCGATTGCACCGTGGCCGGCAGCGCACACAGGTACAGCATGCCCATGTACAGCTGATCACCGATCAGCGGCGACAACAGCGGTTTGAGCGCAAGCCCCAGTAGCGGGAACAGGACAAAAGTCAGGCCGAACACCAGCAAATGCAGGCGCCAGTGGCCGGCGCCAGCGATGATCGATTCGCGAGACAGCTTGGCACCGTGCAGGAAAAACAGCAGCGCGATGGCGATGTTGGTCAGCCAGCCGAAACCGGTCGCGACCTGACCGCTGGCGGGCAGGAAGCTGGCCAGCAGCACCACACCGATCAGGGTCAGGGTGAAGTTGTCGGGCAAAAATCGTGGGCGCGTCATGGTTTGTTCATCCGGGGGTTGCCAGTACGTGGCAGCGACTCTAACGTGACTGGAAATTACCGACTAACGCCGAAGAAACCACAGATGCCGCCAAAAGGACACGACAAAAGCGTCAGACGCAGCATTCCCGGGCTGCCCAGCCTGCCGCGCCCGCTCTACGGACGCACCGAATCTCTGCCCAATCGCGCGTTGACCCGCCGCCACAGTCATCCGTGGGTGCAGTTGTCCTACGCGATCCAGGGCGTGCTTGAAGTACAGACCGCCGTCGGTCGTTTCGTTGCGCCGCCGGAGCGTGCGGTGTGGATTCCGGCGGGCATGCCGCATCGGGTATTCAGTTCGCCGCACACGGAAATGCGCAGCCTGTACATCGATTGCAGCGTCGCCAGTTGGGCACCGGAGCGTTGTCACGTGCTCGGCGTCAGTGATCTTTTGCGTGAGCTGATCCGGGCCTTCAGTCAGATACCTGTCGAATATGACCAGAGCGGCCCGCACGGGCGCCTGGCTCAGGTGATCCTCGATCAACTGGCCGAGGCGCCGCCCATCGATCTGATGCTGCCACTGCCGCAGGACAGTCGCTTGCGCCAGATCTATCAGAGCCTGGAGCAACATCCGGAACAGCAGACCACCCTGGCGCACTGGAGCGAAAAATTCGGCGTAACCGAGAAAACGCTGACTCGGCTGTTCCTGCGCGACACCGGTTTGACCTTCCGCACCTGGCGCCAGCGCCTGCGTCTGTTGGGTGCGCTGACACCGCTGGAACGCGGCGAACGCGTCACCGACGTGGCTTTGGCCTGTGGTTATGACTCGACCTCGGCGTTTATCGCGGCGTTTCGCCAACAGTTCGGTGAAACACCGGGAGAGTTTTTCCGATGAAATTAACCGATATTTATCGACTTTATGCATGCCATTGATCAAATTTCAGGGTAGAGTTTCGCCCATCAAGAATCTTTGACATCTTTCGACGA
Organism: Pseudomonas sp. 9.2(2024); assembly: GCF_039695385.1. Classification (NCBI taxonomy): domain Bacteria; kingdom Pseudomonadati; phylum Pseudomonadota; class Gammaproteobacteria; order Pseudomonadales; family Pseudomonadaceae; genus Pseudomonas; species Pseudomonas sp. 9.2(2024). The sequence goes on from NZ_CP155585.1 coordinate 3,827,660, forward strand.
TAACAATGATCAACCACCCTTTAGCGAACCTGTCGGCGGTAACAGCATGATCGAAGTCACTGAAGTTTCCATTGCCCAATTGCGCGCGGCGCTCGAATCCGGCCAGACCACGGCAGTTGAACTGGTCCAGGCCTACCTGGCGCGCATCGACGCCTTTGACGGCCCGGACACCGCCACTGCCCTGAACGCAGTGATCGTGCGCAACCCTGAAGCGCTGAAAGAAGCGCAAGCTTCCGATGCCCGTCGCGCCAAGGGCGAAACCCTCGGCCCGCTGGACGGCATCCCTTACACCGCCAAGGACAGCTATCTGGTCAAAGGCCTGACCGCCGCGTCCGGCAGCCCGGCCTTCGCCGATCTCGTTGCCCAGCGCGACGCGTTCACCATTGAGCGCCTGCGTGCGGGCGGTGCGATCTGCCTGGGCAAGACCAACATGCCGCCGATGGCCAATGGCGGGATGCAGCGTGGCGTCTATGGCCGCGCCGAAAGCCCGTACAACGCTGACTACCTGACCGCGCCGTTTGCTTCCGGCTCGTCGAACGGCGCCGGTACCGCGACCGCTGCCAGTTTCTCGGCCTTCGGTCTGGCAGAAGAAACCTGGTCGAGCGGTCGCGGCCCGGCGTCGAACAACGGCCTGTGCGCCTACACGCCGTCGCGCGGGGTGATCTCGGTGCGCGGCAACTGGCCGCTGACGCCGACCATGGACGTGGTGGTGCCCTACGCCCGTACCATGGCCGACCTGCTGGAAGTGCTCGACGTAGTCGTCGCCGAAGACACCGACACCCGTGGCGACCTGTGGCGCCTGCAACCCTGGGTTCCGATCCCGAGCGTCGCTTCGGTGCGTCCTGCTTCCTATCTGGAATTGGCAGTGAAGAGCGATGCACTGGCCGGCAAACGCCTGGGCGTGCCGCGCATGTACATCAACGCCGACCCTGAAGCCGGCACCAGCGAAGAACCGGGCATCGGCGGCCCGACCGGGCAACGCATCAACACCCGCGCTTCGGTGATCGATTTGTGGAAACAGGCGCGTCAGGCCCTCGAAGCCGCCGGCGCCGAAGTGATCGAAGTGGATTTCCCGCTGGTCTCCAACTGCGAAGGCGATCGTCCGGGTGCGCCGACCGTGTTCAATCGCGGCATCGTCTCCAAAGAGTTCATGCACCACGAACTGTGGGACCTGTCGGCCTGGGCCTTCGATGATTTCCTGCGCGCCAACGGCGACCCGAAACTCAACCGTCTGGCAGACGTCGACGGGCCGAAAATCTTCCCGCACGACCCGGGCACCCTGCCCAACCGTGAAGGCGACCTCGCTGCCGGCATGGACGAATACGTGCGCATGGCCCAGCGCGGCATCACGCCGTGGGATCAGATCCCGACCCTGCCGGACGGCCTGCGCGGCCTGGAGAAGACTCGCAAGCTCGACCTCGAAGACTGGATGGATCGCCTCGGCCTCGACGCCGTGCTGTTCCCGACCAACGCCGACGTCGGCCCGGCGGACGCCGACGTCAACCCGGCCTCGGCGGACATCGCCTGGAGCAACGGCATCTGGGTCGCCAACGGCAACCTCGCAATCCGCCACCTCGGCGTGCCGACCGTCACCGTGCCGATGGGCGTGATGGCCGACATCGGCATGCCGGTGGGATTGACGTTTGCCGGTCGCGCCTATGACGACTCGACGTTGCTGCGTCTGGCAGCGGCGTTTGAGGCGACCGGTTCCAGGCGTCTGGTACCGCCACGCACGCCAGCGCTGGCGGCAGGCAAGTAAATGCAAAACGGCGGGATCAATTGATCCCGCCGTTTTTTTATCGCTCTGCCAACTCTTCCAGTAAATCCGCCGAAGGCACAAAGAACAGACTGCCGGTGACCGCCGTGCTGAAGTCCAGCAACCGGTCGTAGTTGCCCGGCGGTTTGCCGACAAACATGTTCTCCAGCATCTGCTCCAAAGGCTCCGGCGAACGCGCGTAGCCAATGAAATAAGTGCCGAACTCCCCCGCGCCGGGCCGGCCGAACGGCATGTTGTCGCGCAGGATCTTCACCTCTTCGCCGTCCTTGGTGATGGTGGTCAGCGCACTGTGGGAGTTGCTCGGCTTGACCGAATCGTCCAGCTCGATATCGGACAGTTTGGTGCGACCGATCACCCGTTCCTGCGCTTCGACCGACAATTCGTTCCACGCTTTCATGTTGTGCAGGTACTTCTGCACCAGCACGTAACTCCCGCCACTGAACGCCTGATCTTCATCGCCCACGAGAGTGAAATGCTCGGCTTTGCGGCCGACCGGGTTCTCCGTGCCGTCGACAAAACCGATGATGCTGCGCATGTCGAAATAGCGGAAACCCTGCACCTCGTCGGTCACCGTCACGGCGCCATCCAGCGCCGACATCAACTGCGTCGCCAGTTCGAAACACAGGTCCATCTGATCGGCACGAATGTGCAGCAACAGATCGCCAGGAGTGGAAACAGCGCGGCGCCCTTCCACACCGAACTCGCGAAAGTCATGCAAGGACGCCGGGCGCGGACTGCCGAACAGGCGATCCCAGGCGCTGGACGAAAAACCACAGACGCAGGACAGGTTGCCCGAAGGAACGCGCTTGCTCACCGAGCGCGTCAGGCCGGCGATATCGGCGCACCAGCCACGGACTTTTTCGGCGGCCTCGGCCTCGGCGTTGAGGGTCGCCACGATGAATATGGCAGCGCTGGTGATCGGGCTGCAGACGGCTTGAGGATCTGGCGTGTCGATGATCGTAGCTCCCGGATTGGTGGACTGACTCGACAGCGAGGTTAGCAAAGAAGTATCGAATGAAGTATTACCCGAGCCTGCCGCGCCACTCGACACTTCGCTTTTAACGAACAATACCCACGAAATAAACGATTTTTCTTTGTCGGAAAGCTCCTACTAGCATGGCCCCGTCTACCCCGAAAAACATAAAGACAGGGAGAACGGCATGCACCCCATCAACATCGGCGAACCCTGGATGTGGGTCGCCTTCATCGTTTTTGTCCTCGCCATGCTGGCCGTCGACCTGTTCGTCTTCGGTGGGCGCAAGGCGCATCGGGTCTCGGTACGTGAAGCTTCATCCTGGGTGATCGCCTGGTGCATGCTGGCGATGGCCTTCGCCGGATTGCTCTGGTGGTATCTCAACGGCGAATTCGGTCCCGAAATCGCCAAGGTCAAGACCCTGGAATTCCTCACCGGTTATTTGATCGAGCAGTCGCTGTCGATCGACAACATGTTCGTCTTCGTGATGATCTTCAGCTACTTCGCCGTGCCGCCTGAGTTGCAGCGCCGGGTGCTGCTGTACGGCGTGCTCGGGGCAATCGTGATGCGCGCGGGGATGATCTTTGCCGGCGTATGGCTGGTGTCGCAGTTCACCTGGCTGCTGTATGTGTTCGGCGTGTTCCTGATCATCACCGGGATCAAGATGCTGGTGTTCGCCGAGCAGCAACCGGACCTCGATAACAACCCGCTCCTGCGCTGGGTGCGCGGGCATCTGCGGATCACCAACGGCTTTCACGGCGAGCGCTTTTTCGTGCTGCAGAACGGTGTGCGCTGGGCCACGCCGATGTTTCTGGTGCTGGTGCTGATCGAGGCCAGCGACCTGATGTTCGCGGTTGACAGCATCCCGGCGATCTTCGCGGTGACCACCGATCCGTTCATCATTTTCACCTCGAACATTTTCGCGATCATGGGCCTGCGGGCGCTGTACTTTTTGCTGGCGGACATGGCCGACCGCTTTCATCTGCTCAAGTACGGACTGGCGCTGGTGCTGGTGTTCATCGGCGGGAAGATGACGGTGATGCCGTGGTTTCACATGCCGGTGGAGTGGTCGCTGGCGATCGTCGGCGGGCTGATTCTGGCGTCGGTGGTGCTGAGTCTGATCCTGACGAAGGACAAGTCGCCCGAAGAAAGTCAGGCGAAATAACGGCCGAGGGAGCGAACGGATTCGCTCCCTCGGCTTTGAGCTTATTTATCCGACTTGATACTGGTCCACACCCGGGTCCGCACCCGCTCCAGTTTCTGCGGCAACGGCTGCACCACGTAAAGTTTCTTCAGTGCTTCGCTGGTCGGCGTCAGGTTGGGGTTGCCGGTGATTTCCTTGTTGATCAGCGGCAGCGAATCCTTGTTGGCATTCGGGTAGCCGAGGAAATCGCTGATCGACGCGATGACCTTCGGATCCAGTAGCGTATTGAGGAACTCGTGGGCCTCTTCGACGTTCTTCGCGCTCTTCGGAATGGCGAAGGTGTCGAACCAGATCGGCGCGCCCTCCTTCGGCAAGCGCCAGTCGACCACCACGCCGTTGCCCGCCTCTTTGGCCCGATTGCCGAACTGGTAGAAGCTGCCGGAGTAGCCGATGGCCACGCAGATGTCGCCGTTGGCGATGTCGGTCATGTATTTGGCCGAGTTGAAGTAGGTGACGTAAGGGCGAACCTTGAGCATCAGGTCCTTGGCTTTCTCATAGTCGGCCGGGTTCTGGCTGTTCGGGTCCAGGCCCAGGTAGTGCAGGGCCAGCGGCAGGATTTCCGACGGCGAATCGAGCATTGCCACGCCGCAGGATTTCAGCTTTTCCATGTTCTCCGGTTTGAACACCAGGTCCCAACTGTCCACCGGCGCATTCTCGCCGAGCGCCGCCTTGACCTTGGCCGGGTTGAAACCGATCAGCACCGTGCCGACCATGTAGGGCACGCCGTACTGGTTGCCGGGGTCGTTGGCGTCGAGCAGCTTGAGCAGCGCCGGGTCCTGGTGACTCCAGTTCGGCAACTTGGACTTGTCGAGTTTCTGGAACACGCCGGCCTTGATCTGGGTATCGAGGAACTGGTTCGACGGCACCACCAGGTCATAGCCGGAGTTGCCGGTCAGCAGCTTGGCTTCGAGGGATTCGTTGGTGTCGAAGGTGTCCCAGGTCACTTTGATGTTGCTTTTGGAGGCGAAATCCTTGGGCACCGACGGCAGGATGTAATCCGCCCAGTTGTACACCCGCAGTTCGCGCTGTTCGGCCTGTACGGCGCTGGCCAGCAGCGTCAGCCCGAAAACAGTAGCGCCCAGAATGCGTTTCATCGTGACCATGTTGTGTTTCCCCGAATGCAGCGTGAGTCGATGGTTTTTATGTTCTGTACACGGCAGCGGCTAGCAAATCAGCCAAGGGCAAGGAAGGTGCAGCATTTTGTTGTGGCTTCGATTCTTCCTGACAGCGTAGACGCGGCACAGTAGCCCGTTGGCCAAAAGGGGATCGAAACGGCCAATTTGCATGACCGCCGGGATGCGGAAACAACAATGCCCGACGAAGTGCCGGGCATTGTTTGAGCAGCCTGCGAAGGATCAGTCGGTAAAACCCAACCGCGCCGCCCTGCTCTGCTGGGTCTGTCCACGGGTCGCCAGGCAGTAATACAGCGGGCATGTCACGATCAGGCCGACCAGCCACGACAGGTCCGCGCCTTCCACCAGATTGGCGTACGGCCCGACGTACAGCGACGTGTTGGCGAATGGCAGCTGCACGATAATGCCGATGAAGTAGGCAATGATCGCGTGCAGGTTGAAGCGCCCATAAATGCCACCGTCGGCGCGGAAGATCGAGGCGATGTCATAGCTGCCGCGCTTGATCAGGTAGAAGTCGATCAGGTTGATCGACGCCCACGGCACCAGCACCAGCAGCAACGCCAGAATTAATCCGATGAATTCGGAAATGAAATCCGCCGACGCGCCCAGCGCTACAACGCAGCATCCCGCCAGCACCACGCTCGACAGGATCACCCGCACCTTGATGCTCGGCGTCCACTGGCTGGCGAAGGTCTGGATCGAGGTGATGATCGACAGTACCGCGCCATACAGATTCAGCGCGTTGTGGCTGATGATGTTGAGCAGGAACAGCACCATCAGAATCGGCCCCAGCCAACCGGTGGACTGCTTGACCGCCGCCATCGCCTCAGTGCCTTCCGGCGTCGCCAGTACCGCCACCGCGCCGAAGGTGAACGACAGAATCGTGCCCAGTGTGGCGCCCAGATAAGTCGCGATAAATGGCTTGCTGATCCCGATGTCCGCCGGCAGGTAGCGGGAGTAGTCGGAGACGTACGGCGAAAAGCTGATCTGCCAGATGATCCCCAGCGATACCGTCGCCAGCCATCCCGAAAGATTGAAGCTGCCACGGGTAAAGAAGTCCGCCGGCAACTCATGGGCAAAGATGTAGATGAAACCGGCGAGCAGCGCGCTGCCCATCACCCAGGTGCCGATGCGGTTGAGCGTGTGAATGAAGTTGTAGCCCATCACGCCGATGGTCGTGGCGCTGAGGGCGCCGATCAGAATGCTCAACGGCGCCGGCACCGACGGCGCGATGCCGACGATGGACTTGCCGGCCAGCACGATGTTGGAAATGAAGAAGCCGATATAGATGATCGCCGCGAAGAACACGATCAACAGCGCGCCGTAACGCCCGAACTGACCCCGACTCTGGACCATCTGCGGAATGCCCATGCGCGGGCCTTGCGCCGACGCCAGGGCGATCACCACCCCGCCGATCATGTGCCCCAGCGCAATCGCCAGCAGCCCCCAGAACAGGTCGAGATGAAACACCTGAACCACCATGGCGCCGGTGACGATTGGCAGTGGCGCAATGTTGGTGCTGAACCATAGGGTGAAAAGGTCGCGGGCCTTCCCGTGGCGTTCCGCGAGTGGGACGTAGTCGACCGTGTGATTCTCGATCAACGGATCTTGCCGGGACATCTGGGACATAAAAATGAACTCGATTGGGTCTGTTCTTATCGTTGTATGAAGCCAAACCGGGGGTGCTTTGTGGTCGCCCCTCAGATGCAGACCATATTATGGTATTCCAACATTTTCACAAGACTGATCCGCTGTTTACGACGGCATCTGATCCGGCATCCTCCCTGATAGCCAGCGTTCACGGCTAGAGAAAAGCCCCGTAAATGCTGAGTTTTCGACGGATGAACCACGTTTATCGTTTCACCAAAAAAGCGCTTGCAATCGATGTATTACGGTATACCATCAGACCCACAAACACATAAAAACACGCTCCACCGCACTCGAGGATTGACCAATGATCGATGCTGCCGTCTACAAACAAGTCATGGGCTCGTTCCCGTCCGGCGTTACCGTCATCACCACGCTGGATGACGACGGCCAGATCGTCGGTCTGACCGCCAGCGCCTTCAGCTCGCTGTCGATGGATCCGGCCCTGGTGCTGTTCTGCCCCAACTACAGTTCCGATTCCTACCCCGTCCTGATCAAGAACAAACGCTTTGCCATTCACATGTTGTCCGGCGGTCAGCAGAGCGAAGCCTATGCCTTCGCCCGCAAAGGCAAGGACAAGGCGCAGGGCATCCAGTGGACGCTGAGCGAACTGGGCAACCCGATCCTGGCCAATGCGACAGCTATCATCGAATGTGAGCTGTGGCGCGAATACGAAGGCGGCGACCACGCGATCATGGTCGGCGCGGTGAAAAACCTCATCGTCCCTCAGCAGGACGCCGGCCCGCTGGTGTACTGCCACGGCAAGATGGGCGCCCTGCCCGCCTTCGCCTGATCCGCACGATTGCACTTAAACAGGCCGGCAAGCGACCGGCCGACCACAAGAGATTCGAGGTAGCGTCATGAAATTTTCCCTGTTCGTACACATGGAACGCTGGGACGAAAGCGTCAGCCACCGTCAACTGTTCGAAGACCTGACCGAACTGACGTTGATGGCCGAGGCCGGTGGTTTCAGCACCGTGTGGATCGGCGAACACCACGCGATGGAATACACCATCTCGCCGAGCCCGATGCCGCTGCTGGCCTACCTCGCGGCCAAGACCACCACCATTCACCTGGGCGCCGGCACCATCATCGCGCCGTTCTGGCATCCGCTGCGGGTCGCCGGTGAATGCGCGCTGCTCGATGTGATCAGCAACGGCCGGATGGAAGTCGGCCTGGCGAGAGGCGCCTATCAGGTGGAATTCGACCGCATGGCCGGCGGCATGCCCGCCTCCAGCGGCGGTCAGGCGCTACGGGAAATGGTCCCGGTGGTGCGCGCGCTGTGGCAAGGCGACTACGCCCACAACGGCGAGATCTGGAAATTCCCCACCTCCACCAGCGTGCCGAAACCGATCCAAAAGCCGAACCCGCCGATGTGGATCGCCGCCCGCGACCCGGACTCACACAACTTCGCCGTCGCCAACGGCTGCAACGTGATGGTCACACCGCTGATGAAGGGCGACGAAGAAGTTCTCGATCTGAAGAACAAGTTCCAGACTGCGCTGGACAACAACCCGGATGTGCCGCGTCCGCAATTGATGGTGCTGCGTCATACCCACGTGCATTCAGTGGATGACCCGGAAGGCTGGAAGGTCGGCGCGAAAGCCATCTCACGTTTCTATCGCACGTTCGATGCGTGGTTCGGCAACAAGGAAGTGCCGGTGAACGGCTTCCTCGCACCGAGCCCGGAAGAGAAATTTGCCGGGCGTCCGGAGTTTGAGCTGGAGAGCCTGCACAAAACGGCGATGATCGGCACGCCGGAAGAGATAATTCCGCGGATCAAGTACTACCAGGAACTTGGAGTGGATGAGTTCAGTTTCTGGTGCGACAACAGTTTGCCGCATGCGGAGAAGAAGAAGTCGCTGGAGTTGTTTATCAAGCATGTGGTGCCGGCGTTCAGATAGACCTGCCGCCCGGCATACAAAAACGCCCCGAGATGTTCGGGGCGTTTTCGTATGCGGTTCAGCTCAGGGATGGAGGCAACGATGACTCTGCCGGATCAGTCGCTAATACTGGTAATCCAGAAAGAAAAATACGGCGTATAGAAAGAAGGCAAAGGCCGCCAAAGCCGCACGCCACTCGGGATCTGCATCTCTTCCCAATCCACCTGGGGCAATTGAAATACTCGCACCGCAAAAATAGCAGTAGACCCCTTGCGCAAACCACAGCTGAACCGCGAGTACAGTGAAAAAACGTCCCCAGCTGCCATTGAATTGAAAATAACCGTTTACAAGTGCCGCCACCAGCAAGGCAACACCCACACCGTGGCGATACTTGAAAAGCGCTGCAACCATTGAGTTTTGGGGTTTACGCATCAATCGTTCCATTAGCAGGATTGTGTCTGAGCTCAATATCCAACGGCGAAACTATGCTAAGAGCTTGCATTGAGGATTGGAAAATACAATGTTTCACTTGGCTTGGGAGATCCGACAACTGCAAAGGAACGACCGGCTTAGCTACCAGCTTATATCCTCCATCATTACAAACATCATAACTAAAGACCCCTCTACCAACAAAAGGGGACAGATTTATTAAATCGCCCCCCCTTTTCTATCAATCCCCTGCTCTATCAAACACTTAGCACTAATGAACTTACATCACCAGTGCTTAAAAACTCTTGAAAACAAGAAATAACAATCCCTATATCTCTTGTAATCAAACTCGCCTGATAGCAATCACCCAAAACGTCAATCAGTTGTGTTCCAGCTGACGCATTATTAAGGGTACGTACGACGTGCTCCCCATCATCCAGGTATTGATTTAACATTAGAAGGTAGTTTCCAGAATCAGAATAAAGATTAATCTCGTAAGGCCCAGCTTCAGGTGCAGGGGTAATAGACAACGAAGTCACGCCATCGAACTTGCTATACTCAAATATAATGGATTTAACATCTTCCATAGTCGGCTGATTAACAAGAGGTATTTGTAATCTACCGTATTCAGGACTAAGCGTATACCCTCCGATCACCATCTATTTTTTCTCCTTAATAGACTTCATACCTGGCTCCCAGTAGTAGTTTTTCGGCAATCCTGTTTTATCATCTATAGCGCTTACGGTTAAAGATTTCAACTCAGCCTTTTCTGCGGCAGCGGCTATGTCGCCTCGAACAAAAGGGGACAGATTTATTAAAATAAATAAATCCGCCCCCCCTTCTTCTTTCTTCTTTTAAAACAACAAGTCAATCGAATCGCTCGCGACAATCTGATCCGAGGTAAAATCCAGCTTATCCGAGACTAAAACTAATGACCTCAAATCCTCGGGAAAATCTTCGATTCCCCCATGTACAGTTGGTACTAAAAACCGAAAATAATCCCCAACAACTGTCTCTCCTTCGTATCCGACCGGATAGTCCTCACCAGGAGCAGAGCTTTCAACTGCATGGTAAATGTAAAACCCCTTAATTGACGGAATTGAATACTCTGAAAGCTTTTTATCAAATCCCGACCTCTCTGAAACTATTAATTCCACATCTATGCGCGAACGGGCATTACGATATCTGCGAAATGAGTACATATCCAACAAAGTACGGCCTACTTTATTTTTCGGATAATCAAAAAAGTCTGACGACTCCTCCCACATAAACTCGTTTATGCTATCCAGCTTTGCCTCCAAGTCTGGAACTTCCAACAATGCAGAAGGCAGGCGACCAAAACAGTTATTGACCATAACTGCTATCAACCCATTTCTATCCATGGCGAACCAAGTTATTATTTCTCCAAAACTAGGCTGCCAGTCTTTATTCAGCGACATCACTTTCCCTCCGGCCAGGTAACACTGCAGTTCGCACAGGTGTCAATTATAGCATTTTTCGTAATCCCGCCCTCATCTCTAACAATACGGGGGCGCAGAGCACTGGTAAATTTCACTTCAGCAGGATTGACACCCATCCTAACTAATTTGTCAACCGCCGAGACTTCAGCACAGGCACCAGCAGCATTGCGGCAGAGGTTTGTGATCTCACCGACCTTCACACCAAGTTGTGTTTCTATATAGTTAACGGTTCGCACATCCAACATATCAGCTCTAATATTGCCATTACTGCTCCCTACCGCAATCTTCCCTGATACAGGATCATAGGCACTAATCATAGTTGCCACTTTAGATGCTTGGGTATTGCTAGGAATCGCATTGATAGCATCCAGTAATTCTTGGGTCGCCCGCTCATAAAACTTATCATTTGCAGGAGCGTGTAACACTGTTCGATCAAATAAGCCTACTGCCTCGGCAGGTCGTGTGTATTGACCCGTTTCGGAGATTAACCCCGTTGTTGCGTTGTTAGGCAGTTTGGTACCAGGAAGTCCCGCACTGGCAACCCCCAAAGCCCCAATGACAATATTTCCAGCTGCGTTCCAAAGATCGCCGTTGAACGCCTGGTTTGTTCCTACACCTATTTGGAGTAAACCATTGGCCGCTGCCGCCATACGTATGCTGGAGCCCAATGGACCGGTCAGTCCATAAATTGCCGGATTTCCAAGATTCGACAAACCCTGCAGTTCGTTATTGATGCGTAAATAACCTTGAGCGTCCCTGAAGATCAGTTCGTTTTCAGTTTTTGTCCGAGTCCAGACCAATTGATCGAACCATCCACCTGCAATGGCACGCTGAGCATCGGCAAAAGCATTTTTGGCTTCGGTGGTTCCGGCGTAACGGTACAGCTCCGGGTTCTCGGGGCCATTGCTGATTAGCTTGCTGACCCGGGCATTGACCTCTGCCACCGTCGAGTTTTCCAACTCTTGGGCGGCGTACACTTGGAGGTAAGCTGCTAACTCCGTGCGCTCCTGTGGTGTCAGAGAATTTCTGTCCAGGCGGAACTTGGCGAGCAGATCATCACTTCGGTGATCCGCACCCTCCAGTCGCACCAGCCGCTTAGCAGGATCTATTGCTCCTGTTTCCTTGAACTCCTCACGTGCGTTATCACGTTCCGCCTTGTCGTGCTTCCCAAGGAAGTTGTATTGCGTTGCGTTTGCCGCCACCGTCGCTGCGACGCCCAGATCGCCATCGGAAGCTGCCGCTCCCAACACACCCACGACCTGCGAGAGTGCGAGCAGGTTCGCCTGAGCCTGAGCGTATTCGGCGCTTCCTTTTACGAGATTTTTAGGAAGGAGCCTCTCTCCAAGAAGACCGATCAACACTTCGTTGGCGCCCCCCGCGATGGCACCCGTACGGAAGTCACCGCCCGTGGCCTCAGCCAGCAACCCGCCCAATCCGGCGTGCAGGAGGATTTTCCCAACGCTCCCGTCTTTCAGGGAAAGATCACCGATTTTCCCGGCCCCATAGGCGCCACCGATGGCCGCAGCGGTGCCAACTGCAGAACTCGCAAAATTGTCTTTCAGGCTGCCGCCGTAAACAGCGGTTTTGATCAAGGCATCCGAACTCACCTTGATCGCCACGATCTTCAAGCTCTCGGGATTCAGTCCAATTGCGCCTGGGTCGTAGTTGAGGCTTTGGGTAACGCCTGCGGTTGCTGCCGCCACGACATAGCTTTTAAGCGCTTCCTTGGAGGTTACATCCTTTGCAATCTTGCCCAGATTGCCTCGGTTGTCGATGGTGCTGACGGCGGCCTTTGTCGCTGCGGTAACCGCAACGGATTGCAGAATCATGCTCGACATCGGACCGATAACCGCTGCCATCACGATTGCAATGATCAGTTGCGAAGCTGGCCCAAGCCCCGAGTTTTGATATTTGAACGACTCGTGGATTTCCTTGACTTGCCTCCAGTCGATGTCTCCTCTCGCTTCTGCCTGCTTGAGCCAAGCAAGTTGAGGATCGGCCTCGACCATTGCGTCAATGGCTTGGTGCACGCTTTGCTGATCGACATGTTTGATATCGATCTTCAGCCCGTCTACAGCTTTGATCGTAAGTTTTCCAGATGCGATCAGATGACTCTGACGCAGCGTTTCATCGTTATTGCCCCGGCCTTTTGACGAAGTCCAAAAAGCATCTCCATCGCTTTTGGTATGGCTCTCGTCGTGAGAATCCTTCACCCCTTCAAAAACAATCGCCCCACCACTGTCCAGCGTGATGTCCTTGCCACTTTCAAGCTTCGCCACCTGATAGCGCTGATCCCCCTCGCTAACCAGCGTGAGATTGCCCCCGGTCTTGATCTCGCTCCCCACATGAGTGATCTGGGTAACTTCGTCGCGCTGCATTTTCTTGGCGCCGAAACCACCCTTCTCCTTCATGTCGTACAGGGTGTAATCCTTGTTCTGCGCTGCCAGCAGACTCAGGTCATTACCCGCATACACATAGGCTTCATTGCCCGCGCTGATCTTGCTCGCCACCAACGTGGTATCGCGACCGGAAGCGGTTTTTACGTCGCCGCCTGCGATGAACTCAGCGGCCTTCTGGACGGTGTGATTGTCTTCTTCGTGGACGCGTTTCTTGCCACTTTTGCTGTTGGTTTCGACATTGTGTTCGTCGCTCGCCGAAGCCATGTTCAAGTCTTGTTTCGCGTCGGCAAGCAGATCGCCTTTGGCTTGTGCCGTACTGGCGAGGACGTTGATGTCGCGACCGGCGTCAAGCTTCAGGTTGCCGCCACTTTTCACGCTGGACGCGAGGTTTTCCACGGTTGTGGTGACGGTCGAGCGATGTCCGCCGTTCTCGATTGTGTGGATCTCGTTGACGTTCTGAACCGCCAGTAAGTTGATGTCGCGGGTCGCGCTCAGGTCTGCATCGGCGCCGCTGTTGATCGTGCCGGAGTTGGTCAAGTCACGGCCGGACTTGATGCTCAACGTATCGCGGGCGCTGATGTTGCCGCCGTCGTCAAGTGACGTGCGCAACCCCTGCCCCGGGCTGTAAGTCACGGCGGTCCGGTCGTTGACGATGTCACCCTTGAGGGTGCTCAGGCTGACCTGATTACCGCGAATATCACCGGCCAGCGCATTGCGGATGCTGTCGGTGGCCATCAGGCTCAGGCGTTCGTTAGCCTCGACCAGACCACCGTTATAAAGGCTGCCTTTGACGTCTGCCGTGAGGTTGTTGGTGGCCCGCAGAGTGCCGACGTTGACCAGGTCGTTGCCGGCGATCATTTCCAGATCACGCCCCTGAATCAGGCTGCCGCCGCGCACGTTGCGCGACTCGGCCTGAGCCAGGTACAGCACTGGCACCAGTACTTTTTGACCATCGACGACGCGCTCTTCCATCCAGACGATGTCATGCGTCAGCGCCGCCACCTGCTCCGACGTCAGGGTGACACCCACCGTCAGATTCAGCTCGTTTTTGCTGGCGAGCGCGTTGTCCATCAGGTAACGGAATTGCTCGTAATCGTTGTTCAAGCCACCGGCCAGAAAGCGCTGGCCGGTCTGAGCCAACACTGCATCGCTGATCAAACGCGATTCGTAGCGACCGTCGCCGAGGCGGCGAGCGGCCTCATCGGCGTTGAAATTGAGCTTACCCAGCAGGTAGTCCGAGCTCATGAATGGCGCGGTCTGAGTCAGCTCCGGATTGGTTTCGATCAGGTAGCGGCTCTGCGGATTCGGGCTCTGCACGAACATGCCGTAAGGGCCTTTCGGAAGCCTGAATGTCGAAGACGCGGTTGGATCTACTGCAGCAAACGGTACTCCACGGAAATCAACCGGGACGAAGCTGATCTGCTTTACGCCGTCCGCATCCACCTTTTCGATGCGAGTGACGTCCTTGGCGACCTGAACGCTGGCGGCGCTGCTGCGCTTGCCCAGATTGATGTCGACGACACCCACACCGGTGGCTTTTTCGCTGTCCAGATTTCCGGTGAGCTGATCGTAAGTATTGTTGTAGAGCTTGCCGTTCTGGATGGAGTCAGTGACGTTGAGGCTTACCGTTCCTCCCGCCTGCAGGGTGGCCGGATACAAGGTGTTGCCATTGGGAGACCACTTTATTTGTACGTTCTCAGGGTGAGCGAAGCGACTGTCATTGGTAACGGCGACCAACTCGTTGAAGCGTGCCTCATCGAAATTCCCCTGCTGCGTCTGCGCGTTGAACGCCGGGACTTCGATGAACTCCATCCGATCCCACAGACTATTGTCGATCCTGCCAGGCGTGCCAATCGATTCTGTCGAAGTGCCGGAGCGCGATTCCGCGCCGAGGTTTAACAAGCGGTCGGCGGTTACCGTTAGGCTGCCGTTCGCAGCCATCATGCTGTAGCGGTTTTCGACATTGCCGGCATGAATCGTCAGGTTTTTGCCCGCGACGAAGCGTGATGCGGTCGAGTCTTTGAGAACCACATCGTTATAGGTCCGATCAATAATGATCGTGCCTTTTTTCCAGCCATCGTGGCCACCGCAATGCTGCCCGCAAATCCATCTGATGGAGCCGGAACTGCCGCCCTGCGACATTTCGAAAACCGACTTGGCGTTTTCCACCGACATCGCATTGATGTCGATATCCCCCTCGCCCTCGACCGTCCCCGACAAGTTGCTGAACAACGCAGCACGACCACCACCCACAGCGTCGACCGTGAGATTGCCCCGGCTGTAGATATCGCCGTAATAGTTGCTCAGGCTGCTGCCATGCAACTTCATCGTGCCGCCGCTGAACAGCAGCGTATCGGCTCCGTTGGAGATGCCGTTGGCGGCGTTGAATTCCAGATTGCCCTGGGCGCCCAGGGTGCCTTTGTTGTCGATCCGGGCAGCCGTCACCGTAAGGTTCTGGTTGGCGATCAGCCGACCGAGGTTGTCCAGCGTGCCACGCAAGGTCATCACGGTATCGCCACCGCTGACCAGCCGCCCGTCCTGTTGAATCACGTCGTTGGCGTTGATGGTGAGTTTCTGCTGAGCCGACACTCGACCGCTGTTGATCAGGTTGCCGCCAAGGGTCAGCGTCAGATCGCCATCGCTGAGCAGTTGCCCGGCGTTATTCAGATTGGCGACATTCAGGTTCAGCGCCGAAGCACTGGCGATGCGATCCCCGACATTAAGGTTCAAATCCTGCGAACTGGTGTAAGTCAGCCCACCATTGAGTTGCCAGGTGCCCACACCATTAACCGCCGCGACATCCCAGACGCCTTTGCCCAGACCGGTGAGGCTGCCCTGCGTGCCGGTCAGGTTATTCAGATCCAGGTCAAACAACCCTTGCGCGGCGTGACGAACGCTGCCGCTGAGGTTGTTGAGCTGGGCACCGCCAAGCTGCAGATCCTGGCTGCCGATCTCGATGGCGCCGTTCTGGTTGTTCAGATTGCCGTTCAGTTTGATCTTGCTGAAGGTGCCGCCAAGTGCGCGTATCTGCCCGCCAGCGCTGTTATCCAGTTGGTCGCCGATCAGTTGCAGATTCGTCGCCGACTCGATCAGTCCGCCCTGATTGAGAATCTGGCCGACCGCTTCGAGACCCAGCCGATTGCCGCTGATCTCACCACCCGCGTTATCCAGACGGGTGCCATCGAAAGTGACCTGACCTTTGCCGAAGAGCTTGCCGCCATGGTTGATCAGGCGTGTCACGGTCAGCTGCAAATCGCCCAGCAGGCTGGAGATCAAACCGGCCTTGCCGTTGACCACGCTGTTGTCGAGGTCGGCGCTGGTGATGTCGAGCGTGTCAGCCTGTAGCGTGCCACCCTGGTTTTGCAGGTTGCCGGTGCCCAGCGCGAGTTCTGCGTGGCTGCCATTGGCGAGGATCGCACCCTGCTGATTCAGTACGGTACTGCCGACGATTTTCAGACCATCACTACCGGCAACAATCTGGCCCGCATCACGGTTGTCGATGGACGTACTGGTGATGTCCAGGCGCTGCCCGCGCAATGTGCCGCCGCGATTGTCGAGTTCGACCAGTTGTTCGAGCAGCAGGTGTTGCTCGGCGGCGTCGACCACGCCCGTGACGTTTTTGAAGACCCCGGCGATTTTCAGCGCAATGTCGCCGCCCGTGCCGACGATGCCGCCCTTGTCGCTGTTGTTCAGCTGCGTGGCGTTGACTTCGATGGTTTTGCCCAGCAACACACCGGCACTGTTGTCGACCGTATCGCTTTCGATGTACAGGTCGGCATCGCTCTGGATCCGGCCCTTTTGATTGAGCAGTTGCGACTGACCGGCGACGGTTTGCTTGAGAATCAGGCGAGCGCCATCAACACCCGCCGCCAGCAGACCACCCTCGCCATTATCGAGGCTGGCCGCTTGCAGGTTGAGGCGATCGCCGATCACCCGCCCGCCACGGTTATCGATGTGACCGTTGCGAGCGACCAACAGCAGCTGTTGCGCGGCCACCACACCTTTACGGTTGTCGATACTGCCGGCGTGAACATCCACGTCCCCCTGGCTGGCTTGCAGTCGACCCAAGGCATTGTTCAGGTGCTTGTTGACGACCAGCGTGAGCTTGCCGGTCTCGGCACTGATCGCGCCTTTGTCATTGCTGGTGAGATTGTCCAGCGTCGCATCGACAACACCGCCGAGCAGTTGGCCGTTGGTGTTGTCCAGATCGCGTGCGGTCAGGTTCAGTGTCGTGTTGCCCTGAATCAGGCCCTGTGTGTTGTCCAGGTCTTCGCTGGCCAGCACGCTGTCATCCGATGAAATCGTGCCTTGGGAGTTGTCGAGTTTGCCGCGACTGGTGACCTCAAGGGTTTTGCCGGTCAGGCTGGCATTACGGTTGTCTATGCTCTGGGCAGCGACGCTCAATCGATCCGAGGCTTGAAGCTTGCCAGCGTGGTTATCGAAGCCCTGATCCAGTGCCAGATCAAGATTGCCGTTTTCGGCACTGATGACACCCTTGCTGCTGTTATCCAGTCGGGTGCCAGTGATCCGAATCGAATCGGCGGCCAATGTGCCGCCCTGATTGAGCAACTCGGCGCCCGACACAACGAGGTCGGTCTTTGCCTGGATCTTGCCTTTGCCATTGTTCAGACGTTCGTGGGCGACGACCTTGGTTTCGCCCTGGCTGGCAGCAATCAGGCCGCCAGCGTTGTCGAGTAGCCGGGTATCGATATCCAGACGTCCGGCGATGATTTTGCCGTCATCGTTTTGCAGCGCCCGCGCATTGAGTTTCAGACTGCCGCCGGCGATTTCGATACGACCTTTGCGGTTGTCCAGACTGTCGACGGAGAGCGTTGCCGCCTGGCCGTCGGCGAAGCGGATCAGACCACTGAGGTTGACGAATGCCGGGAC
Source organism: Pseudomonas sp. 9.2(2024) (assembly GCF_039695385.1). Classification (NCBI taxonomy): domain Bacteria; kingdom Pseudomonadati; phylum Pseudomonadota; class Gammaproteobacteria; order Pseudomonadales; family Pseudomonadaceae; genus Pseudomonas; species Pseudomonas sp. 9.2(2024). Next base: position 3,845,455 of record NZ_CP155585.1, read on the forward strand.
GTTGAAGGCCAGGCTGGTCTCGCCGTAAATCCGGGCGTCAGCCCCTTGGTTGAGCAACCGAGTGGCGCTTAGCGCGACGTCTTTGGCCTGGACGATACCGTTCTGGTTATCGAGCACACCTGCGGCACTTGCGCTCAGCGAGCGACTGGCCAATACGCTGCCACGGTTGCTCACCGAGCCGCTGTTGATGGAAACATCGCCATTGCTGTTACGGCTGTTATCCGCATTCACTCCGGCTTCAATCACGCCGGCGTTGGTCAATGTGCCGCCGTTGGTCAGGCGAACGCTGTCCCTGGCGGCAAGGCTTTGCTGGTTGACCAGATCCTTAGCGGTTTGCACGGTCAATTGCGTGCCCGCGTAAACGGCCTGCTGCGCCTCAAGACTGTTGGCCTTGATGTCGACCGCATTGCTGGCCGTGGCCTTCGCCAACGTCAGTTGGCCATTGGCGTCGATCTGGATATCCCCGGCGCTGGCCGCCAGTTCGCCTGCCAGTTTCACGCCGACACCGGCCTCGGTGCCCACCAGTTTGATCGCCCCGGCGTACATCCCACCCAGCGCCGAAGAGTCGATCGCCAGTTGCGGTCTGGCGCTGCCGTCATCGGCACGCGCGGTGGCGTTGAGCGTTTCGGCGTTTACATCGTTGCGACCGGTGGTGATGTTCAGGCGTTTGGCGTGGATCTGCGCGTTGATCTGCGCACTGCGGGTGAGGATTTCAAAGCTGTCGACAGCGCTGGCATCCAGACCTTTGCCATCGATGGAGACGCTGCCCTGATCGACTTGAAAACGGTCCAGTCGACCCGCGCCATCGAGCACAGGTTTGCCGGTGGTCAATGTCACACGCGGGGTGTTGATGAAGCCGCAGCCGTTGCAACTGATGCCATACGGGTTGGCCACGATCACCCGCGCCGACTGCCCCGCCACTTCGGTGTAACCGCGCAGTTGACTCGGACTGCCACCGTTGACTTCGTTAAGGATGGTTTGCGCCGCCGCACCGCGCAGGTTCGGGTTGCCGAGAATGATTCCGCCGATCTGCGTCAGCTGCGTGCGGCTCGTAGCGTTGTTGAGGATGACGCCTTGAGCATCCACGTTGTAATCGTGGAACTGGTTGTGCGAAAGACCCGCACCGTTGGGCGTGGCGATGTTGATGATCGGCACGCCATTGCCTGCCCGGTCGAGCGTGGTGCCGGGCGCACTGACCACGATTCCGTCTGCCTGCGCCCACATCGGCTGCCAGAACATGACGTTGGCCAGCAGGAACGCCAGTCCGCGTTTGGGCATGCCCCAGAAGTGTTCACGGTTTTTTACGGCAGCAGAAGGCTGACTGGCCAGAAAGGCCAGTTGGCGGAAGTCCATATCAGAATCTCGGAAAGGGCAAAAACTAGAGGAAGAAATCCACGCGGAAATAGATCGGCGCTTCGCGCTCGGTCAGCACGTCAGGGCGTTCCAGGGAGTGGGCAAAGGTCACGCTGGCCGCAACGTGTTCGCCCCGGGCAAACAGTTCCAGCGAGTTGCTCGACATGCGCCCATGCTGGTCACCGTTGTAGCGGTCACCACGGATCACGCCCTGATCGTAACCGAGGCTGGTGCCGTATTCCGCGAACACCGGGCGCAGCCATTCGGCGTTGATCGGGCGCGACCAGCGCAGGTCATTGCGCCAGTAGCCACCGCTGTCACCAGACAGCGATTGATCCTTGTAGCCACGGATCGAAGACGACCCGCCGAGGCTGGTACGTTGCGGGCTGAACAACACGTCTTCACTGCGCTGGCCGGTCATCAGGCTGCTGAAGGTGAAGGACTCGCCCCACACTTTGAATGGCTGCAGATAGCTCAGGGTTGCGGTGTATTTGCGGTAACGCGCATCCGGCTCGCCGGGGCCCGGGTCGTGACTGCCCTGAGCGTCGAATGCACCGATGCCTTCCTGCATGCCGGCGTCGAAGTTGACGAAGGCGCTGCCGATACGCCGCCCGTGGTTGAAGCCGAACTGCGCTTCGCTGATGCGGTTGCTGCTCAGCTTGAGCTTGCTGTCTTCAATGAAGTTGTTGGTGCGCAGATACGACAGGCCGGCGTTGAGGGAGGTCTTGCTGACCGAGTCGCGGTGGATCACCCGCTCTGCGCGCAGCTGATGGTTTTCGCTGTCGCCGGTCTGCTTGAAGTTGTAGCCGTTGGCCGCGATTTGCGAGCGGTACTCACTCTGGCTGTAGGTGTAGCTGAAGTTCCACCAGCCCCACGGCAGGTTGTAGTTGAGCATGGCGTTGTTGGAGGTGTGCTGGTGATCGGTCATCGCATCGTGACCGCCGCGCAGACTCAACTGATCAGCCAGACCCAGCGGGCTGTCCCAGTCGAATGTCGTGCCCCATTGCTGCTCACCCGTGCTGCGCTGGCCATCGTTGCTGCGCGACAGTCCGGCGCGCCATGGTTTCTGCGGGGTGTTGGTGACCAGCACCTCACTGCCGCCGACGTTCTTGCCTGGCGACAGCTCCATCTTGGCCTGGTTGGAAGGGAGGCGATTGAGCTGATCGACCATTTGCTCGATCTCGCGCAGGTTCACCAGCTCACCGGCCTTGCCGGGAAACGCCATCGACAACTCACGCTCAGAGAGCTTGCTGTTGTCGGCGCCTTTCAAGCCCTCGAGTTTGCCTTCGACCACCAGCACTTTCAGGTGCCCGCCGGACAGATCCTGCTGTGGCAGATAAGCACGGCTGGTCACCCAACCCTTCTCGATGTAGTGATCGGTGATGACCTTCAGCACTTCATTCAGCTGAGGCACACCGAGACACTGGCCGATGTAGGGCTTGAGCAAACGGCTCTTGTCGTTCTCCGACAGGCTGTCGGCGCCTTTGAGCTCGATGTCGTTGATCTGAAAGCAACGTGTGTCGGCGGGGGCTTCCGGCTGCGCCGGCTTGGCCTCTTTACCGGGCAGATCCTTGAGCTCTTCGAGCCGCCTCTGCTGCTCTTCGAGCAGACGATTCTGGCGTTCGCGGATCAGGTCGGTTTCACCGGGGGTGGGTGCTGCAAGTGCGGTTTGGAGTGGAGAAAGGCATAGCAAAGCCAGGCACAACCTCGCCACGAGGGCGGGTGAGGACATGTTCGATCCCTCGAGACGGAAACTGATATCAGAATAGTGGCGCGATAGTAATGAGCCACTATTCTGACGTCAATTTTTGTCATTACTAAATATGTATTGCCGACCAGCGGCATCAGTAAAAGTCTTCCGGAATCGGTGAATCACATCATCTCAATGCTCAACCGCCAGTTTCGTCGCCACATCTTCCGGCGCCAGCACCCGACCATCGGCCGACAGCAACTGAAGCTTCCTGATCGGCTGACGCTTCTGCGCATCCACCATCACCGACCCCGGCTCGCCAGGCTCGAACATGAACTCCCCACCCCACTGCGACAACGCAACGATCACAGTTTGCAACGCACGACCCTTTTCGGTCAGCACGTATTCCTTGTAAGCGCTGCCATCGGACGCTGGCACCAAGCGCAGGATGTCGCGCTCGACCAGCCCTTTGAGCCGGGTGCTCAACATGTTCTTGGCGATTTCCAGGCTCTTCTCGAAATCGCTGAAACGACTGATGCCTTCCAGCGCATCGCGGATGATCAGCAACGACCACCAGTCACCGATCAGATCGAGTGTCCGGGCGATCGGGCAGGCATTGCCCGCAAGGCTTTTGCGCTTCATTTCGGGTGTCTCCGGCAAAACGGCAGGTTCGATGCGGTTGCATCTTACAACTCATGCCGTCAAATCGTTAACGCGTGCGGCTCGAAACTTAGCACCTGCGTACAAGTGGCCAATGCCCTTTGTCGCGATAGTGAACGCTGCCATCACGGCATCCTCGCAGGCCCACACCCAAGGAGTTTTCATGAGCACGTTCACGACCCAAGACGGCACCGAGATCTATTTCAAGGACTGGGGCAGCGGCAAGCCCGTGCTGTTCAGTCACGGCTGGCCGCTGGATGCTGACATGTGGGAATACCAGATGGAATACCTGAGCAGCCGCGGCTATCGCACCATCGCCTTTGACCGTCGTGGCTTCGGCCGTTCCGAGCAGCCGTGGACCGGCTACGACTACGACACCTTCGCCGATGACATCGCGCAACTGATCGAGCACCTGGATCTGCGTGACGTGACCCTGGTCGGCTTCTCCATGGGCGGCGGCGATGTCAGCCGCTACATCGCACGCCACGGCAGCGAGCGCGTTGCCGGACTGGTGTTGCTGGGCGCGGTGACACCGCTGTTCGGCAAGAAACCGGACTTTGCCGAAGGCGTCGACAAGTCGGTGTTCGACGGAATCAAGGCTGGCCTGCTGAAGGATCGTGCGCAGTTCATCGCGGACTTCAATGCCCCGTTCTACGGCACCAATCAGGGTCAGACAGTCTCCGATGGCGTGCTGACCCAAACCCTGAACATCGCTCTGCTGGCCTCGCTCAAAGGCACCGTGGATTGCGTCACTGCATTCTCGGAAACCGACTTCCGCCCGGACATGGCGAAAATCGATGTGCCGACGTTGGTGATTCACGGCGATGGCGATCAGATTGTTCCGTTCGAAACCACCGGCAAACAAGCGGCCGCGCAAATCAAGGGCGCTGAACTGAAAGTCTACGCAGGTGCGCCGCACGGCTTTGCGGTGACTCATGCGCAGCAATTGAATGAAGACCTGCTGGCGTTTCTCGATCGCTGAGTCCTTGTGATCTGAACACGCCTTGAAAAGGGCCGTCGACTATCCTGTCGGCGGTCCTTTTTTTTGTTGTCCCGGATTCCGGTGCCAAGGTGAAGCCCCGTATTTACGGAGCTTTCAGGCCTCTGCATCACGTTTTTATCTTCACATGCCAGCTTAATAATATTTTACCGATAACCACCCCCTCCCTAGTCTGATCCCAAGCACAGAGAACAGGTCGACAGCGACCTGAATCCAACGGCCTCGTGAGAAGGGATCAGAGATGACCACTGAAATAATAAAAACAGACACGCTTGTTGTCGGCGCCGGTCAAGCGGGTGTGGCTATGAGTGAACACCTGAGCAAACTCGGTGTGCCGCACCTGGTGCTGGAGCGCAGCCGCATTGCCGAACGCTGGCGCACCGGGCGCTGGGACTCGCTGGTGGCCAACGGTCCGGCGTGGCACGACCGGTTTCCGGGGATGGAATTCGATGATGTCGATCCGGACGGTTTTGCCCACAAGGAACGTGTCGCCGATTACTTCGAAGCGTATGCAAAGAAATTCAACGCGCCGATCCGCACCGGCGTCGATGTGAAAAGCGTAGTGCGTAATGTCGGTCGCCCGGGCTTCACCATCGAGACCTCCGAGGGCGTGATCGAAGCGGCCCGCGTCGTCGCCGCCACCGGCCCGTTCCAGCGTCCGGTGATCCCGGCCATTGCACCGAAAGATGAGCGTCTGCTGCAGATTCACTCGGCTGATTATCGCAACCCGCAGCAGTTGCCGGCCGGCGCAGTGCTGGTGGTCGGTGCCGGTTCGTCGGGCGTACAGATCGCCGATGAATTGCAGCGCTCGGGCAAGCAGGTTTACCTCTCCGTCGGCGCTCATGACCGCCCTCCTCGCGCTTACCGCAACCGCGATTTCTGCTGGTGGCTGGGCGTCCTCGGCGAGTGGGATCAGGCCGCGATGAAACCCGGCCGCGAGCACGTGACCATCGCCGTCAGCGGTGCCCACGGTGGCCGCACCATCGATTTTCGTGGTCTGGCCCATCGCGGCATGACCCTGGTCGGCGTCACCGAATCGTTCAGCGACGGCGTGGTGACCTTCAAACAGGACCTGCGCGACAACCTCAAGCGTGGCGACGAGAACTACCTCGCGCTGCTGGATGCCGCCGACGCCTACATCGAACGCAACGGCCTCGATCTGCCGCTGGAACCGGAAGCCCGCGAAACGTATCCGGACCCTGAATGCGTGAAAAACCCGCTGGCCGATCTCGATCTGGCCGCCGCCGGTATCACCTCGATCATCTGGGCCACCGGGTTTGCGGTGGACTATTCGTGGCTGAAAGTCGCCGCTTTCGACGACAACGGCAAGCCGCAGCACCAGCGCGGCGTGTCCAGCGAAGCGGGCGTGTATTTCCTCGGTCTGCCGTGGCAGTCGCGACGCGGTTCGTCGTTCATCTGGGGCGTGTGGCACGACGCCAAACACGTGGCCGACCACATCGCCACCCAGCGCAAATACCTGGCCTATCGCGATGCCGAACAACGCGAAGCCGCGCTGCACAACAACGCTGTCGACACCGTCGACGCTTGATTTCCCTCTTCAATCCCGGCGCCCGTCGCGCCGGGTCCGAATTCGTCAGGAGCCGCACATGAGTCAGCCAACCCACACCCGCATCCGCATGTTCAACACCAAGGACACTTACCCGAACCAGACCCTGGACAACGACCTGTGCCAGGCCGTGCGCGCCGGCAACACCGTGTATGTCCGTGGTCAGGTCGGGACCAATTTCGACGGTGAACTGGTCGGTCTCGGCGACCCGCGCGCGCAGACCGAACAGGCCATGCGCAACGTCAAGCAACTGCTCGAAGAGGCCGGCAGCGACCTGAGCCATATCGTCAAGACCACCACTTACCTGATCGACCCGCGCTACCGCGAGCCGGTGTATCAGGAAGTCGGCAAATGGCTGAAGGGCGTGTTCCCGATCTCCACCGGGCTGGTGGTGTCGGCTTTGGGTCAGCCGCAGTGGCTGATGGAAATTGATGTGGTTGCGGTGATTCCCGAGTAATTCGACCTTAGCGAAAGGAGGCCACACATGACATTTTCCATCGCCGCCCGCTGCCCCGAAACCGGTCAGTTCGGCATCGCCATCAGCTCCTCCAGCATCGCCGTCGGCGCCCGCTGCCCGTGGCTGTTGCCGGGGGTTGGTGCGGTGTCGAGCCAGAACATCACTCTGCCGTCGCTCGGCCCGGAAGTGCTCGCCCTGATGGAGCAAGGTCTGGCGCCCGAGGCGGCGCTGGACAAGGTGCTGACCCGCAACGGCTACAGTCAGTACCGGCAGATCACGGCCATTAACCACCTCGGCCAGACCGCGCATTTCAGCGGCGCGCAAACCTTGGGCGTGCACAACGCCGTGTCGGGAGAGCAATGCGTGGCGGCGGGCAACATGCTCGCCGGGCGCTCGGTGATCGAAGCCATGGTCAGCGCGTTCGAAGAAGGCGAAGGTCAATTGGCCGATCGCCTGATCAACGCCCTGCACGCCGCCCAGGCCCTGGGCGGTGAAGCAGGTCCGGTGCATTCGGCAGCCGTGGTCGTGGTGGGTGAACTGACCTGGCCCATCGTCAACCTGCGGGTCGACTGGGCCGATGAAGACCCGATCGGTCAATTGCAAAAACTGTGGGACGCCTATCGCCCGCAGTTGCAGGACTACATCGACCGCGCCCTCGATCCGGCCAAGGCGCCGGGCTACGGGGTTGCCGGAGACGACCGATGAGCGACAGCGTCGCGTTGCTCAAGACGCTGGTGGGGTTCGACACCACCAGCCGCGAGTCCAACCTGCAATTGATCGATTTCGTGCGCAGCTACCTCGAAGGTTTCGATGTGCCGTGCGAGCTGATCTACAACGATGAGCGCAGCAAGGCCAATCTGTTCGCCACGATTGGCCCGGCCGATCAGCCGGGCATCGTGTTGTCGGGGCACACCGATGTGGTGCCCGTCGATGGCCAGCCGTGGACGCTGCCGCCGTTCGAACTCAGCGAGCGTGACGGCAAGCTTTACGGTCGCGGCACGGCGGACATGAAGGGCTACATCGCCTGCGTGCTGGCGCTGGTGCCGTCGTTGCTCGAAGCACCGCTGCGTATGCCGGTGCACATTGCCCTGTCCTACGACGAAGAGGTCGGCTGCCTCGGCGTGCGCTCGTTGCTCAAGGTGCTGGAGCGACGTCCGGTCAAACCGCTGCTGTGCATCATCGGCGAGCCGACCGAACTCAAACCGGTGCTTGGGCACAAGGGCAAACTGGCTGTGCGCTGCGATGTCCAGGGTCATGCCTGTCACTCGGCCTACGCGCCACTCGGAGTGAACGCCATCGAATGCGCCGCCGAGCTGATCGGCGAGCTGGGACGCATCGGCCGGCAACTCAAGGATGAACACCTCGACCCGCGTTTCGACCCGCCGTACTCCACGGTGCAAACCGGCGTGATCAACGGTGGCAAGGCGTTGAACATCGTTCCCGCCGATTGCCGTTTCGACTTCGAAATCCGCGCCCTGCCCTCGCAGGATCCGGCGGTCGTCGCGCAGCAACTCAAGACCTATGCCGAACAGCAAATGCTGCCGCGCATGCGGGCCGTCAGCGAGCAGAGCGATATCCGTTTCAGTGAATTGTCGGCCTATCCAGGGCTGGCGACGGATGCCCGGAGCCAGGCTGCGGAATTGATCGCCACGTTCTGTGGCTCGGACGATTTCGGCACCGTGGCGTTTGGCACTGAAGGCGGATTGTTCGATGCGGTGGGGATTCCCACAGTGGTGTGCGGCCCCGGCAGCATGGATCAGGGGCACAAGCCGGACGAGTTCGTCAGCGTCGATCAGCTCACGGCTTGCGATGAGATGCTGCAACGGATGCTGGCGTCGATTCGCGTCTGAAAAAACGGCCTTGGCTGCAGGATTCAGGTCTGCAGCCGAGCTGCAATAACACCGACAGACAGCTGCTCCGATGGAGGTCAGCTGCGTTGTCGTTCATGGCTCTGAAACGACCGGAACAGAGCGTTTTCCGCTGACCGGAGAGCCTCGTTTTTTTAACGCCTGAAGCAACAAAACTACTAATTTATCTCTCACCTTTCCTTGCCCATGATCAACCCCAACAAGAAATGCGCCGTCCGTGCCGGCGCTCACTGAAGTACGTCCACGTACTCGTCCTTGCCTTGGAGTTCGTCATGACCACCTCTGCATCAACGTCTGCACCGCTCATTGAAAAACACACGATCGGCTACGTGCCGCCCGAAGATCGCCACGGAAAGGTCCGGGATCTGTTCACCCTCTGGTTCGGCGGCAACATTGCGCCGTTGCCCATCGTCACCGGCGCCCTCGGCGTGCAGCTGTTTCACCTGAATCTGGTATGGGGCATCGTCGCCATTCTGGTCGGCCATCTGGTCGGCGGTGTGCTGATGGCGCTGCACTCGGCGCAAGGCCCGCAGATGGGCATCCCGCAAATGATCCAGAGCCGTGCGCAGTTCGGCTCCCTCGGCGCGCTGCTGGTGGTGTTGATTGCCGGCGTCATGTACATCGGCTTCTTCGCCTCCAACATCGTGCTCGCCGGCAAGTCCCTGCATGGCGTGGTCGACAGCGTTCCGGTGCCGGTCGGCATCGTCATCGGCGCGCTGGGTTCGGGGATCATCGGCATCATCGGTTACCGCTTCATCCACGTGCTCAACCGCATCGGCACCTGGGTCCTGGGAATCGGCATCGTGGTCGGCTTCGGCTACATCCTCACCCACATCCAGACCGATGATTTCCTCACGCGCGGCAGCTTCAACCTTTCGGGCTGGCTTGCGACGGTCTCGCTGGCGGCGCTGTGGCAGATCGCGTTTGCGCCGTACGTGTCGGACTACTCGCGTTACCTGCCGGCGAACGTGCCGGTGGCGGCGACCTTCTGGACAACCTATCTGGGATCGGCGCTGGGCTCGAGCCTGTCGTTCATATTCGGCGCCGTCGCTGTGCTGGCAACCCCCGTGGGAATGGACACCATGGACGCGGTGAAACTCGCCACCGGCGCCATCGGCCCGCTGATGCTGGTGCTGTTCCTTCTCAGCGTCATCAGCCACAACGCCCTCAACCTGTATGGCGCGGTGCTGTCGCTGATCACCCTGGTGCAGACTTTCGCTTACCGCTGGATCCCGACCGCCAAGAGCCGCGCGGTGATTTCGATCATCGTGCTGCTGGCCTGCTGCTTCGCTGCGGTCGGCGCGTCGGCAGACTTCATCGGCCACTTCGTCGACATGGTGCTGGTGTTGTTGGTCGTACTGGTGCCGTGGACCGCGATCAACCTGATCGACTTCTACGCCATCCACAAAGGCCAGTACGACATCGGCTCGATCTTCCAGGTCGATGGCGGCATCTACGGCCGCTACAACCCGCAGGCCTTGCTGGCGTATGCGATCGGTATCGCGGTGCAGATTCCGTTCATGAACACGCCGCTGTACGTCGGCCCGGTGTCGGCGCACATCAACGGTGCGGACCTGTCGTGGTTGGTTGGCTTGCTGGTGACCTCGCCGCTGTATTTCTGGCTGGCGACTCGTGACAGTGCTTATCGTCGGCGGCTGACTTCCGGAAAGCTGGTGAACAATCTGTAAGTCATCCGTTTTGCGCTGATACACGAAGGCCCTCGAAAGTGAGGGCCTTTTTTGCGTTGGCTGGAATCGCCTATTTCGCCTTGAACGCCTCACGCCGCGCCTGCCGTTCGGCGGCGTACGCCTCTTGCGGCTGGCTGATCAGATCCTCACGGCGCAGCACTTCACCGCAGTGATCGCACAGCGGCCCGAGGCCGGCGCTGTGGTTGCAGTTCTTGTGGGTCATGTTCACCGCCAGCCCTTCCTCCGGCGACTTGCACCAGGTCTCGCCCCAGGCACGTAACGCAATCACCACCGGGTAAAACGCCTCGCCCTTCGCGGTGAGGTGGTACTCGTAGCGTTTCGGCCGCTCGTTGTACAAGCGGCGCTCGACCAGCCCGTCCGCCTCCAGGCTTTTCAGACGCGCGGCGACCATCTGCGGCGTACCGCCCGTCTGGGCCAGGATCTCGTCGTAGCGATGGCTGCCCATGAACAATTCGCGCAAAACCAGCACCGTCCAGCGGTCGCCGACGATCGCCTCGGCCCGGGAAATCGGGCACAGCGTGTCGGGAAGACTATCGTTTACAGCCATCAGGGCTTGCCTCTTTCATAGTTACTATGATTATCATATCAACACGATGCGGGAACAAGCCCTGAGCATCGATCACTCTCATTGCCGGAGTACATCGTCATGTCGAAACCTCTCTATCCGCTCGACAGAACCGCCTACCTGCTGGTCGATCCGTACAACGATTTTCTCTCGGACGGCGGCAAGATCTTTCCGCTGCTCAAACCGATGGCCGAGCAGAACGGCCTGCTCGACAACCTGCGCAAACTCGATCGCGCCGTGCGGGCCCTGCCGATTCCGGTCGTCATCGTACCGCATCACCGCTGGGTAAAAGGCGACTACGAGAACTGGGATCATCCAACCCCGACCCAACAAAAGATCATGCACATGCACCACTTCGCGCGCGGCGAATGGGGTGGCGAATGGCACCCGGATTTCGCGCCGAAGGACGGCGACATCGTGGTCCAGGAACACTGGGGCTCCAGCGGTTTCGCCAACACCGACCTGGATTTTCGCCTGAAACAGCAAGGCATCACCCACGTGATCATCGTCGGCTTGCTGGCCAATACCTGCATCGAAGCCACCGCCCGCTATGCGTCCGAACTCGGCTATCACGTCACGCTGGTGCGCGATGCCACCGCCGCGTTCAAAGAGGAAATGATGCACGCCGCCCATGAACTCAACGGCCCGACGTTCGCCCATGTCATCACCACTACAAACGAACTGATTGCCAACCTTCAGTCGCAAGGTGACGCAAAATGACTCTGACCGGCCACATGCTGATCGGCGCCACTGACGTCGCCGCCACCGAGGGCACGATGAAGGCGCTGAATCCAGCGACCAACACGCTGATCGAGCCGGATTTTGCCTTCGGCGGCGCGGCGCAAGTCGATCAGGCTGCAACCCTCGCCGACGCGGCATTCGATAGCTATAGCCACACCTCGCTGACCGAACGTGCGGCGTTTCTGGAAAGCATCGCCGACAACCTCGACGCCGTGCGCGAAGAAATGGCTGCCCGGGCCGCGCTGGAAACCGGCCTACCCCATGCACAACTGGAAGGCGAAGCCGCCAAAGCTGCGACCCAGTTCCGTCAGTTCGCCGAGGTGGTGCGCAGGGGGCGCTTTCTGCAACTGGCGATAGACCCGGCGCAACCTGATCGCCAGCCGCGACCACGGATGGATCATCGCCTGCAGAAAGTTGCCATCGGCCCGGTGGCGATCTTCGGTGCGAGCAATTTTCCGATCTCCTATTCGGTGGCCGGCGGCGACACCGCGTCGGCACTTGCAGCCGGTGCGACGGTGATTCTCAAGGCGCATAACGCGCATCCTGGAGCCTCGGAAATCCAGGCTAGCGCCATCCGTAAAGCGGTGCAGAAGCATGGCTTGCACGAGGGTGTTTTTTCGATGGTGCGCGGTGGCGGCAATGCCATCGGTGAGGCGCTGGTCGATCATCCTTTGATTAAAGCGGTGACGTTCACCGGTTCAGAGGTGGGCGGCATGGCGCTTTATCGTCGCGCGCAGTTGCGGCCTGATCCGATTCCGGTTTTCACCGAAATGACCAGCGTCAACCCGACGTTCATTTTGCCCGCAGCGCTGTCCGCGCGTGGCGGCGAAATCGGCGATGGCTTTATCGAGCGGATGCTGGTGAATGTCGGGCAGGCCTGTCTGTGTCCGTCGATTCTGATCGCGATTGAAGGCGAAGGTCTGCAAGCGCTGCGCAATGCGATGATCAAACGGATCAGCGAAGCGCCAGCGCGTACGATGCTGACGCCGGGGATTCACGGGTCATACGTTAACGGCCTGGTGGCGATGGAAAGCGTGGGGGCGAAGCTGGTGGCAGTCGGCGCACCAGCGGATGGCCGATTTGAAGGCCGCTCGGCGCTGCTGGAAGTTGACGGTCAACGCCTGCTCGGCGAACCGGCGCTGGCCCATGAAGTGTTCGGTCCGGCCGCGTTGCTGGTAACGGTCAACGATGAGGAAGAATTGCTGGCGGTCGCGCGGTCGTTCAAGGGCCAACTGAGCGCAGCCATTCACCTTGAAGACCGCGATCTGGATCTGGCCCGGCGTCTGCTGCCGATCCTCGAACGCCGCACCGGACGCATCGTGGTCAACGCCTTCGCCCATCCGCAGGAAGTGACCTTCGCCACCGTACACGGCGGGCCATTCCCGGCCACGTCGGACAGCCGCTTCACCTCGGTCGGCATGACCTCGATCGAGCGCTTTTTGCGGCCGGTGGCGTATCAGGGCTTTCCGGATGCGTTGCTACCGGAGGTGTTGCGCGACGGTAATCCGCTCGACCTGCCCCGCAGCATAGACGGCCAATAAAAAATGCCCGGTTCGGCGAATCACCGAACCGGGCAAGCTTTTCAATCAGATGAGCAGGTCTTCATAGAAAGCACCGTACGGAAGCTCGGGGTGTTCAATCTGGATTTCCAGAATCCACACACCGGCATTCGGAGCCTGATCGAAGTCACCCAGATTGCCACCCCGATAAATCGCGTGAGGGAAATCGCTGACCCGGTGGCCCTTGATGTCCAGATTCAGCTTCCAGCCCATCGTCTCGGCCTGATCGGTGGCGTAACGGTACAGCTCGACACCGGTCACGCCCTGACGCCAGAAGGCTTCGACCTTGTCGAAGAGTTCTTTAGAGGCCGCTGCGCAGGCAATCATCTGCGGATCGGAACCGGTGACATACGTCGCCCCGGCATCGCCTTCGTGACCTTCCCAGACCACGCCCATGTCGATGAAGAAAATGTCGTTCTCGCCCAGCACCGGATCGCCGTCGGAACGCTCCTTGAAGGTCTTCAACGTGTTGGCGCCGAAGCGGATCAGCAGCGGATGCCAGATCCGGTCCATGCCCAGCTCAACGAGGATTTCCTTGCCCCGTGCATGGGCTTCCGACTCGAGCATCCCGGGTTTGATCGCCTTGGCGATCTCGTCCACGGCCTTCCAGGTCAACTGCTGGGCGTGGCGCATGGTTTCCAGCACAAAACGCTCACCTACCGCTTCTTTTCCGCTCAGGGCTGTGGTCATCGCTGATTCCTTCTGGCTAATCGTTAGCGCTGTATAGTTTTTTATATTGCGAAACAGGACGCCTAAGATACAACCATGACACAACGTGTCAATTCTCTTCTGCGCGCACCACACCGCGCTCTTCCAGCAAGCGCACAAACATGCTCAGACTGCGCGAAACCGTACCCCGCCGCCATACCAGCCACGTCGTCAGATAGCGAAAATCCGACGCCAGCGGCCATACGCTGACCGTCGCGCAGCCGGGCATGCTTTGCAGCATGCTGCGCGGCATCAGGGCTAGGCCGGCGCCGGCACTGACGCAGGCGAGCATGCCGTGATAAGACTCCATTTCAAAAATCTTGCCGGGCACGGCAGCATCAGTGCTGAACCATTTTTCGAAGTGATGGCGATAGGAGCAGTTCGAGCGGAATGCATAGATGTTCTCGCCGTTCACGTCCGCCGCGCGCTGGATCGGCCCGTGATGCAGTGGCGAGATGATGACCATTTCTTCTTCGAACGCCGGGATGCCCTCCAGCGCCGGGTGCAGGACCGGGCCGTCGACGAACGCAGCCGCCAGGCGCCCGGAAAGCACACCGTCGATCATCGTCCCGGACGGCCCGGTCGACAGGTCCAGATCGACCTTCGGGTGTTGTTGGTTATAGGTCGCCAGCAAACCGGGAATCCGCACAGCCGCCGTACTTTCCAGCGACCCCAACGGGAACGCGCCTTGCGGTTCCTCGCCAGCGACGGTGGCGCGCGCTTCCTGCACCAGGTCGAGAATGCGCCGTGCGTACTCGAGAAAACTCCAGCCGGCCGGCGACAGGCGCAAGCGGCTTTTCTCGCGGATGAACAGGTCGACGCCCAGATCTTCCTCCAACTGCTTGATGCGGGTCGTCAGGTTCGACGGCACGCGATGGATCTGCGCCGCCGCAGCACTGATGCTGCCGTGCTCGGCAACGGCCTTGAAGATTTCCAGTTGCACCAGATCCACAGTCATTCTCCAATCGTGAAAGAAACGCTCTTTATTATTCAGTTTCCAGAAACCAAACGCCACCCTACTCTGAGCGCATCCACTGACCTCGCAGGACGATGCCATGAGCCCGATTTCCAGCCAGACCCACGCCATCTCGATCAACCCCGCCACCGGCGAGCAGATCGGTCACTACGCCTTCGAATCCGCCGAAGCCCTCGACGCTGCACTGACCCGCACCGCCTTCGGCTTCAACAAGTGGAAACGCAAACCGCTGCAAGATCGCTCCCGCGCCCTGACTGCGCTGGCCGGCGCGCTGCGTGACAGCAGCGAAGCCATGGCGACCATGATCACCCAGGAAATGGGCAAGCCGATCGCCCAGGCCCGTGGCGAAATCGAGAAATGCGCCAAGCTCTGCGAGTGGTACGCCGAACACGGCCCGGCCATGCTCAACGCCGAAGCGACGCTGGTCGAAGGCGGCAAGGCGCGCATCGAATACCGTCCGCTCGGCCCGATCCTCGCCGTGATGCCGTGGAACTTCCCGATCTGGCAAGTGCTGCGCGGTGCCGTCCCGGCACTGATCGCTGGCAACACCTACGTGCTCAAGCATGCGCCGAACGTGATGGGCAGCGCCTATCTGCTGCGCGACGCCTTCACCCGCGCCGGTTTTGCCGATGGCGTGTTCGAAGTGATCAACGTCACCCCGGAAGGCGTGTCCACCGCCATTGCTGACCCGCGCATTGCCGCTGTAACCCTGACCGGCAGCGTCCGTGCCGGCATGGCCATCGGCGCACAGGCCGGTGCCGCGCTGAAGAAATGCGTGCTGGAGCTGGGCGGTTCCGACCCGTTCATCGTGCTCAACGACGCCGATATCGACGAAGCCGTGCAAGCCGCAGTCATCGGTCGTTACCAGAACTCCGGCCAGGTCTGCGCCGCCGCCAAACGCCTGATCATCGAAGAAGGTGTGGTTGAAGAATTCACCCGCAAATTCGTCGAAGCCACCCGCCAGCTGAAGATGGGCGATCCTTTGTCCGCCGACAACTACATCGGCCCGATGGCCCGTTTCGATCTGCGCGACGAACTGGATCAACAAGTGCGCGACACCCTGGAAGAAGGCGCCACCCTGCTGCTCGGCGGCGGCAAAGTAGAGGGTTCGGGCAACTACTACGAGCCGACCGTACTGGCCGACGTCACCGATCGCATGACCTCGTTCAAGCAGGAACTGTTCGGCCCGGTGGCCTCGATCATCACCGCCCGCGATTGCGCCCACGCCGTGGCCCTGGCCAACGACAGCGAGTTCGGCCTGACCGCCACGATCTACACCGCCAACGTCGCCCTGGCCCAGCAACTGACCAGCGAACTGGAAACCGGCGGCGTGTTCATCAATGGCTACTCCGCCAGCGACCCGCGCGTGACCTTCGGCGGCGTGAAGAAAAGCGGTTTCGGCCGTGAGCTGTCGCACTTCGGCGTTCGCGAGTTCTGCAATGCGCAGACGGTGTGGCTGGATCGCCGTTGATCCAATGAAAAAAGCCCGGAAGCGTTTTGCGCTTCCGGGCTTTTTCATTTATGCCGCAGCCTGTTGGGGTTCCGACACCGTCCGATCCTTGCTTAATAGCCCCAGCACCACAGCCGCCGACACCAGGGTGATGATCGTCAGGATGTGCAGCATATACTGGAACGCCGAGGCGTAACCCTGAACCAGACGCTCATTGGCCAGGCCCGGAACCGTGTTGATCGCATGCGCCATGTCGCCCGTGGTCACCCGGTGGGCGGTCTCCGCAATCAGCGCGGCGTCTGCACCGCTGGCCACTGACTGCAGATCGGTATGCAGCAGCGAGGCAAGAATCGCCGCCACGCTCGCCAGTGCAATCCCTTCACCCGCCACCCGTACCGTGTTGAAAATCCCGGCCGCCATACCGGCGCGCTCTTTCGGCACCACGCTCACCGACAGTCCATCCATCAAGCCCCACGGCAGACCCGCGCCGATTCCGATCAATACCATCGGCACCACCAGCGCAAATTTCGGCTCGCCGACGTTGTACAGGCTCAGCCAGTGCAGCCCCACGGCGGCAATCAGGAAGCCCACGCCCGACAGGATGCCGGCCGAGACAAACCGGGTCATGGACGCCGCCAGCATCGGCACCACCAGCATCGGCGCCGACAGCGCCAGCAACAGCAGACCGGCATCGATTTCACTCAAGCCTTCGACACCGATAAAGCGCAGCGGCAGCATGACCACCAGCACGATGTAGCAATAGCAGGTGCCGATCGGCAGCATCTGCACGCCGACGAAGCGCGGAAAGCGGAACAGCGTCAGATCGAGCATTGGACGTTTGACGCGCATTTCGATAAAGACGAACAGCGCCAGCAACAACGCCGAAGCACCCAACAGACCGACCACCAACGGACTGCCCCAACCGCTTTCGGGCGCCTGGATCACACCGAACGTGAACAGCGCCAGCATCGAGCTGAACGTCACAGTGCCCGGCCAATCGAGACCGCTGGCGTCGGGGTAGCGGGTTTCACGCATGCGCGGCAGGCCGAAAACCATCGCGATTACACCGATCAGCGCAGTGAACACAAAGATCGCGCGCCAGTTGAACGCCTCGATCAACGCCCCGGCCACCAGTGGCCCGAACGCCAGCCCGATACCAAATGTGGTGCCGAGCATGCTGTACGCACGGGTGCGCGCATGGCCTTCGAATTCCTGCGCCAACGCCGCCGAACCACTGGCCAGCGCCGCCGCACCGGCTACGCCCTGAATCGCCCGCAACACGTCGAGCCAGAACACCGAAGGTGCCAGGCTCTGGGCAATCGACGCTGCGGTGAACAACAGCATGCCGCCGGTGAACAGGCGCTTGCGTCCATAGACATCGGCCAACGCCCCCGCCGCCATCAGCAGACTGCCGAACGACAACATGAACGCATTGGTGATCCAGGTCAGCGCCACCGGGCTGCCGCCCAGGTCACGGCCAATGGCCGGCGTCGCCACCGCGCCACCGGTAAAACTTAACGGAAGGACCAGCGCCGACAGGCAAATGGCCGCGAGGATCAGCAGCTTGTCGCGCGCGCCAGTGTGTTGGGAGACGTTTGTCATGATTTCATCCAATGAAAAGAAAATCAGGCTGCGATCAATAGAGCGCAGCCTGCGATAGCTTCAACGAGGGGCCAGGTCAGTCCTTGAAATCCGTGGACAACGCCAGCTCATTCCACTCGGCCAACTCCTGCGCCACCAAGCGGTTCTTCGCTTCGATTCGCGCAATCGTGTCGCTGCCCAGCGCCAGCCGCTGCGGCGGGTTCGGGGCGTTGACCAGCGCCAGCATCGCTTCGGCAAACTTCAGCGGATCGCCCGGTTGTGCATGGTTGGCCGCTTCGGCAAACGTGCGCATCTTGCCGACGGTTTCGTCGTAGTCCGGCAGTACCAGCGCGGTCTTGATCAGCGATTGTTCGTCGAGGAAGTCGGTGCGGAAGAAGCCCGGTTCGACCACTGTGGCATGAATGCCCAGCGGCGACAGCTCCTGATGCAACGCTTCGCTGATGCCTTCTACCGCGAACTTGGTCGAGCCGTAGACGCCCCAGCCCACGTAGGCCTGATAACCGCCAATCGACGAGATGTTGATGACCCTTCCGCTGCGCTGGGCGCGCATATGTGGCAGCACGGCGCGGGTGACGTTGAGCAGGCCGAACACGTTGGTGGCGAACAGGCGCTCGGTTTCGCTGGCGCTGGTTTCTTCGACGGCGCCCAGCACGCCGAAGCCGGCATTGTTGATCAGCACGTCGATGCGGCCGAAGCGCTTGATGCCTGCTGCCACCGCTTGGTGGGCTTCTTCTTCGCGGGTGACATCAAGGCGCACCGCCAGCAGATTGTGGTGATCGCCGAGGCGGTCGGTGATGTCTTGCGGGTTGCGGGCGGTGGCAACCACCGCGTCACCGGCACGCAGGGCCTGCTCAGCGATAAGGGTGCCAAAACCACGGGAAGCTCCGGTAATCAGCCAGGTACGCATATCAACTCCTCCTGTCGGTGACCCGGGCGAGATTGCCGGGCCTTCTTGATGAGTTGAGTCGACTTTAAAGCCGTGCTACTGATGTGATAATCCCAACAAATTTGCATAACTTTGTGAAAGGTGCTCACAAATGAAAAACCCGTCCACGGCGGATCTGTCGATCTTTCTCTGCATTGCCCAGCATCTGAATTTCAGCCGTGCAGCGGTGGATCTGGGCCTGACGCCGTCGGCGCTGAGCCATTCATTGCGAGCGCTGGAAAATCGCCTCGGCGTGCGCCTGTTCAATCGCACCACCCGCAGCGTGGCTCTGACCGAGGCGGGCGAACGGTTGTATGCGCGGCTGAAACCGGCGTTTCGCGATATCGAAGATGCGCTTGAAGACCTCAATCACTTTCGCGACAAGCCCTCGGGCAATCTGCGCATTACCTCCGGGCGCCAGGCGTGCGAGCTGGTGCTGCTGCCTATAGCCAGCGAGTTTCTGAAGATTTACCCGGATATTCGTCTGGAAGTAGTCGAGAGCGATGCGCTGCTGGATATCGTCGCCTCCGGATTCGATGCAGGTGTACGCTTCGGCAACCGGCTGGAAGCTGACATGGTGTCGATGCCCATCGGATCGAATCTGCGTTCAGTGGTGGTCGGCTCGCCCGGCTTTTTCGAACGACATCCCGCGCCACAGAAACCTGAAGATTTGCATGCCCTTCCCTGCATCCGACATCGGTTCCCGAGCGGCTCGATGTACCGCTGGGAATTCGAACGGGGTGGTATAGAACAGGAAATCGAGGTCAACGGCCCGCTGACCCTGGGCGATGTCAGCCTGATGATCGGCCCGGCGTTGAAGGGCTTGGGACTGGCCTATGTGTTCGAGGACATGGCTCGCGAGCACTTGGCGAGCGGACGGCTGGTGCAGGTGCTGGCGGACTGGTGTCCGTACTATCCCGGCCTGCACCTGTACTACCCGAGCCGACGCCATGTACCGGCGCCGCTCAAGGCGTTTATCGACTTCGTCCGCAATGCCCGCGAGGGCAAAACGAGCTGAGCCGTTCTACAGATACTTCAACCAGGCGATGTCACGGCGTCGGGCCTTCAGTGCCGAAAACCAGCGCACGGCCGGGAACAAAGCGACCGCCAGCACCATCGCCGCCAGCCACACCGCCGTCACCGACGAGAAACCGAAATAGGTGCCCTGATTGAGCCCGAACAGCGCCACGCCAATCAGGTACAGCACCTTCAGCGCGTACAGGTGCAGCAGGTAGAAAAACATCGGCGCCGAGCCGAACACCGTCAGCCAGCGAATCCAGCGTCGATCCTGCGCGCGCTCGAACACCAGCAACAGCAGTAGCCCGACACTCACCGTCAACGTGATGAACAACAGCGACGGCGGGTATTTGGTGATGTTGAAAAAGCTCATCAGGGTTTGCACACCGCTGTCACCGAAAGCCCAGGGTTTCTCGCCGTAACCGTTGACCAGCCGCAGTGCCACAAAGCCCAGCAGCCCGGCGACACCACCGATCAACAAACGGCGCTGGCGCACGCCGGCATCGGCTGCGCGAGCGAACCACGGCCCCAGCGCGTAACCCAGCCCGATCACGCCGATCCACGGCAACAACGGGTACGAGGTGCGCAGACGCAAAGTCTCGCCGGCCTCGATCCAACCGCGGTCATGCAGGATTGCCCATGGCACGTGCAGTGCCGACTCGGTCGGGAAGTGCAGTCCGTCGAGCAGGTTGTGCCCGGCGATGATCGCAACGCTCAACGTCAGCAGCAGCCAGCGTGGCAGCCAGACCAGCAGCGACAGCGCGATCATGCTCAGGCCGATCGCCCATATCACTTGCAGGTAGATCACGGTCGGCGGCAGCTGGAACGTCCAGGCGAAATTCACCAGGGTGAATTCGAGCGCCACCAGAAACAAACCGCGCTTGAACAGGAAGGCACTGACGTCAGCCTTGCCGTCGTACTTCTCGCCGAACAGCCACGCCGACAACCCGGTCAGCAGCACGAACACCGGCGCGCACAGATGTGCCAGGGTGCGGCTGAAGAACAGCGCCGGTTCCGTGCTGGCGATGTCCATCGGGTCGCTGACCTGTCGATGCAGCAGAAAGGTTTCGCGCACGTGATCCAGCAACATGAACAGAATCACTAGGCCACGCAGCGCATCAATGGACAGCAACCGGCCAGTCGCCAAGGGGGCAGAACGGGGAACCGCAATCGTCATGGAGGTATCGCAATCGAAAGGTTGATCGATGCGACCGCCCGAAAGCGGTCGCATAATTTGCGTTACCTTATAACATGAAAAACCGATCCAATCGCCAGCGATTCTCAAATAGCGATCACGCTGTACGCAGGATTTCCAGCACGACCTGCAACGGATGACGCAGCTGTTGATCGGCCTGGCGCTTGACCTGACTGCGGCAGGAATACCCGGTGGCCAGCGCCTCGCCCTTCTCCACCGGCGCCTCGATCTGCTTCGCCCAGGATTGCTCGTAGATCACTGCCGACGTCTCGCGATTGCGCGCTTCGTGTCCGTAAGTACCGGACATCCCACAGCACCCGGTGGCCTGGGTCGCCAGCTTCAGGCCGACACGTTCGAACACCTGCTCCCATTGCCGGGTGGCGGCCGGGGCGTTGGTTTTCTCGGTGCAATGCGCCAGCAGGCGGAAGGTGTCCTCGCGGCGCTGATCGGCCTGCTCCGGCATGACCTTGAGCAACCACTCCTGCACCAGTGCCACCTCCGGGCATTTCTCCATCCCCGGCACTTTCAGATATTCCTGGCGATAGACCAGAGTCATCGCCGGATCGAGCCCCACCAACGGCACCCCGATCTCGGCCAGCGCGCGCAACTGCCCGGCATTGCGCAACGCCGCGCGATTGAACGCCGACAGGAAACCCTGCACGTGCAGCGGCTTGCCGTTGGCACAGAACGGCGCCAGATAAACCTGATAACCGAGACGCGAAATCAGCTCGATCAGATCCGCCAGCAGCGGCGCCTCGAAATACCGCGTGAACGCGTCCTGCACCAGCACCACGCTGCGTTCACGTTGCGCCTGGGTCAGCGCCGAAAGTACCTCGACCGACGCCGGCTGAACCTGCCAGCGACGCATCGCCGCATAAAAATCGAAACGGCTGAGCAACGGCACATCGACCATGCCGCCAAGGCGCTCGATCAAGCGCCGGCTGAACGAGGCGCCCATCACGCCGTTGTAGAGCAACGGAATCCGCGCCATGTACGGAATCGTGTACTCCAGCGAGGCGATCAGATAATCCCGCGCCGGCCGCAGATAACGGGTGTGGTACAGCTCGAGAAACCGCGAGCGGAAGTCCGGCACGTTCACTTTCACCGGGCACTGCCCCGCGCAGGACTTGCACGCCAGGCAGCCGGCCATGGCGTCGTACACCTCGTGGGAGAAGTCCTGTTCCTGCGCACGACTGTTGCGCCAGCGCTGCAGCAATGTGCTGAAAAACGGCGGACGGCGGCTGGCATCGGCCAACACATCAACACCCGCCTCGCCCTGCAAACGCAGCCATTCGCGAATCAGCGAAGCGCGGCCCTTGGGCGATTGCGCGCGCTGGCGGGTGGCTTTCCACGACGGGCACATGGCGTCGTCGGGATCGAAGTTGTAGCAGGCGCCGTTGCCGTTGCAGTGCATCGCCGCGCCGTAGTCCTGCCAGACTTTTTCGTCGATCTGCCGATCGAGTTCGCCGCGCAGGGTCACTTCGTCAATCTTCAACAATACAGCGCCGGGAATGTTCGGCGTGGCGATCTTGCCGGGGTTGAACTGGTTGAACGGATCGAACGCCGCCTTCAAGGCTTGCAACGCCGGGTACAACTCACCGAAGAACGCCGGCGCATATTCCGAACGCAGGCCCTTGCCGTGCTCGCCCCACAGCAGGCCGCCGTAACGCTGGGTCAACGCGGCGACGCCGTCCGACACCGGGCGCACCAGTGCAGCTTGTTGCGGATCCTTCATGTCGAGAATCGGCCGTACGTGCAGCACGCCGGCATCGACGTGACCAAACATGCCGTACTGCAATTGGTGGCTGTCGAGCAGGTCGCGCAACTCGGCGATGTACTCGGCCAGGTGCTGTGGCGGCACGGCGGTGTCTTCGACAAACGGCTGTGGCCGCGCTTCACCGGCGACGTTGCCGAGCAGACCCACTGCGCGTTTGCGCATGCCGTAGACGCGATTCACCGCCGCATGCCCGACGGCCAGCGTATGCCCCAGTCGCTCGACCGTGGCGTCGTTGCCCAAGTGCTGGACGAAGGCTTCGACCCGGCGTTGCAGCTCCTCGGGATCGTCGCCGCAGAACTCCACCAGGTTGATCCCCAGCGTCGGCCGCTCGGCGCTTTCCGGAAAGTACTCGGCGACGCCATGCCAGACAATGTCCTGCATCGCCAGCAACAGCACTTTGGAGTCGACGGTTTCAATCGACAGCGGCTTGAGCGCCATCAGCGCCCGGGCATCGCGCAAGGCATCCATGAAGCCGGCGTAGCGAATGTTCACCAGCATCGTGTGCTTGGGGATCGGCAATACGTTGAGTTTGGCCTCGACCACAAACCCCAGCGAACCCTCGGCGCCGCACAGCACGCTGTTGAGGTTGAAACGATTGTCGGCCTCGCGCAGGTGCGCGAGGTCGTAGCCGGTCAGGCAGCGGTTGAGATCGGGGAAGGTTTCCCGGATCAGCTCGCGCTGCTCATCGATGATCTGCCGCGCGCAGCGATACACCTCGCCGGCCCGGCCCTCGCGGGCGCATTCCGCTGCCAGTTCGCTTTCTTCCAGCGGGCGGCCGTGCAAGCGCTCGCCACCGCGCAGGACCATGTTCAACTCCAGCACGTGGTCGCGGGTCTTGCCGTAAGTGCAGCTGCCCTGGCCGCTGGCGTCGGTGTTGATCATGCCGCCGACGGTGGCACGGTTCGAGGTCGACAGTTCCGGGGCGAAAAACAGCCCGGCGGATTTCAGGGCGGCGTTCAGTTGGTCCTTCACCACACCGGCCTGCACCCGCACCCAACGCTGTTCAACGTTGATTTCGAGGATGCGGTTCATGTGCCGCGACAAGTCGACGACGATGCCATCGGTCAACGACTGGCCGTTGGTACCGGTGCCGCCGCCGCGAGGCGTGATCACCACTTTCTGGTACGCCGGTTCGGCGATCAGGCGCGCCAGCAGCGCCACGTCGTCGGCGTCACGCGGGAATACCGCCGCTTGCGGCAAGCGCTGGTAGATCGAGTTGTCAGTGGCCAGCACCACGCGGCTGGCGTAGTCGGCACTGATTTCGCCGCGAAAACCGCCGGTTTCAAGGGCTTTGAGAAACTGTTGGTAATCGGTGTTCAGCGCGGTGGAAGGCGACAGCTGGGCAATCATCGGAAGGGCAATCTCGGTCAAAAACGGGCCGTGTGGCGGTGAACAGTTGTGCGCAATGAATGATTGCGTCACGCTCCCGCCATCTCATAGGCCTTATGTTCATTGCAGAGTGACACCGGGACAACCGTAAAATCGACCCGCAATCCATGACTAAAACGAATGAATCCGCGAACCCTCACTCCCTCGATGTCGTTGCTGCTGGCATTTGAAGCCGCCGCACGCCATGAAAGCTACACCCGCGCCGCTCACGAACTGTCGCTGACTCAGAGTGCGGTCAGCCGTCAGGTGCAGATACTGGAAAAGATGCTCGGGATGCGCCTGTTCAGCCGCGAAGGCCGGCGGGTGATCCTTACCGACGTCGGGCGCATGTACCAGCGCGAGCTGTCCGAAGCCCTCGGGCAGATCCGCAGTGCGACCTTGCAGGCCATGGCGTTTGGCTCGGGGATTCACAGTTTGCGCCTGGCGACCCTGCCGACCTTCGGCTCCAAATGGCTGCTGCCGCGCTTGAAGGACTTCTACACCGCGCACCCGGGCATGACCGTGCACCTGCATTCACGCATCGAAACGATCGACTTCGACACCAGCGAAATCGACGCGGCGATTTGCGTCGGCGGCGGTGACTGGCCGGGGCTGACCGCCCACCGCCTGCACACTGAAGAATTGGTGGTGATCGCCAGCACGCAGTTGTCCGATACCGAACGTCTCACTGCCGACAAGGATATCGCCGGGCAACTGCTGCTCAACGTCAGCAGCAACGCTCAGGCCTGGTCCGAGTGGTTCAGCCATCACGCCCTGCCCCATCGCAGCATGCGCATCGGCCCGAGTTTCGAGATGACCTCGCACCTGATCCAGGCGGTGCGCGCCAATATCGGCATCGGGCTGGTGCCGAGGATTCTGGTGGAGGATGAGTTGCACAACGGCGAGCTGCTGCAACTGGGCGAACCGATCAGCAGCCGGCGCAGCTATTACCTGGTGTACCCGGCGCGCAATGAGTCGCTGGCGTCGCTGAAGGCGTTTCGCGACTGGTTGATGCGTACGCTCTGAAACAACAGAGGGCGCCGTTTGGCGCCCTCTGGTTTTGCTCGATCAGAACCGCGGCTTCAGCGCTTTCCAGTCAGGTTTGTAGCGCTGCATCTGCCGCACATCATCGCGCTGGCGAATGCCGCAGGTCAGGTACTGGTCATGCAGCTTGCCCAGTTGATCGTGATCCAGTTCCAGCCCCAGGCCCGGTGCACGCGTGATCTTCACGCAGCCGTCGACGATCGGCAGTTTGCCACCCTTGATCACCTCTTCATCCGGTTCCTGCCACGGGTAATGGGTGTCGCAGGCGTAGTCCAGATTCGGCACGGCGGCCGCCACGTGAGCCATCGCCATCAGGCTGATGCCCAGGTGTGAGTTGGAATGCATCGACACGCCGAGGCCGAAGGTGTCGCACATTTTCGCCAGGGTCTGGGTGTCGCGCAGGCCGCCCCAGTAATGGTGATCGGCGAGGACAATCTGCACGCTGTTCAACGCGACGCTACGGCGGAATTCGTCGAAATCGGTGACCACCATGTTGGTCGCCAGCGGCAGCCCGGTGCGTTTGTGCAGTTCGGCCATCCCTTCGAGGCCCGGGGTCGGGTCTTCGTAATACTGCAGGTCATCACCCAGCAACTCGGCCATGCGGATCGAGGTTTCCAGCGACCAGTTGCCGTTGGGATCGATGCGCAGCGGATAACCGGGAAAGGCCTTTTTCAGCGCCTTGATGCACGCCACTTCGTGTTCCGGCGGCAACGTGCCGGCCTTGAGTTTGATGCTCTTGAAGCCATAAGCCTCGATCATTCGCGCGGCCTGGGCGACGATCTGCTGTTCATTCAGCGCCTCGCCCCAGTTGTCCGGTTTGTACGGTGAATCAACGTGCTGCGCATACTTGAAAAACAGGTAGGCACTGAACGGCACTTCATCACGCACCGCCCCACCCAGCAGATCCACCAGGGGCACATTCAGGTAACGCGCCTGTAAGTCGAGGAACGCCACTTCGAACGCCGAATACGCATTGCTTACCGCTTTACTGGCGTGAGAACCGGGCGCCAGTTCGGCACCCGCCAGACTGGCCGGTTTGTTGGCAGCGACCGTGGCCTGAACGATGCGACGCAACTGACTGAGGTTGAACGGATTGAGGCCGATCAACTGCGATTGCAACTGTTGCTGGATCGCCAGCGCCGGGGCATCGCCATAGCTTTCGCCGAGGCCGATGTAACCGTTGTCGCTCTCGATCTCGATGATCGAGCGCAGGGCAAACGGTTCGTGGATGCCACTGGCGTTGAGCAGCGGCGGATCACGGAAAGCGATCGGAGTGACGGTGACACGAGTAATTTTCAAAATGACGCTCCTGTTGAGTCGGAATCAGTGGCTCGCCACCGGATTGGCCGTCGGCGCAACGGCGGTCTCGGGTTCAGGCTTTGCCGGGGTTTTGCCTTTGGTGCCGGGCGCCATGCGGGCGAAGAAAATCACCACTGCTGCCACCAGCGAAGTTGCGGCCAGACCATACAGGCCGCCCTCGATGGAGCCGGTGGTCTGCTCCAGAAAACCGAACGCGGTCGGCGCAACGAAGCCACCCAGATTGCCGATGGAGTTGATCAGCGCGATCACCGCCGCCGCGATGCGCGCATCCAGATAGCTTTGCGGAATCGGCCAGAACAGCGCCGAAGCCGCCTTGAAACCGATGGCCGCAAAACAGATCGCGACGAAGGCGAAAATCGGCCCTCCGGTGGTGGACATGAACATGCCGAACGCGGCGATCACCAGAGTCAGCGCGACCCACGCCTGCTGGAATTTCCACTTGCCGGCCAGCGCCGCAAAGCCGTACATCGCGACGATGGAAATGATCCACGGCACCGAGTTGAGAAGTCCGACCTGGAAATCGCCGAGGTTGCCCATTTTCTTGATCATGCTCGGCAGCCAGAAGGTGGCACCGTAGATCGTCAGGGCGATAGAGAAGTAGATGAAGCAGAACAGCGCGATCTGCCGGTCAGCCAACAGTTTGAACATCGAAGGTTTGGCGACGTGGGTTGCTTCGCGGGCACGCTGCTCCTCGGCGATCGCGGCCACCAGCGCCTCGCGCTCCTCTTCGCTCAGCCACTTGGCCTGGCGCGGATGGGATTGCAGCCAGAACCAGACAAACCCGCAGAGCACCACCGACGCGGCGCCTTCGATCAGGAACATCCATTGCCAGCCGTGCAGGCCCAGACCGCTGATATGCAACAGCGCGCCGGACACCGGGCCGGATATCACCGAAGCAATCGCCGAACCGCTGAGAAACACCGCCATGGTCTTGCCGCGCTCCGAGGCCGGCAGCCATTGGGTGAAGTAATAGATGATTCCAGGGAAGAACCCGGCCTCGGCAGCGCCCAGGATGAAGCGCAGCACGTAGAAACTGGTTTCGCCTTTGACGAACGCCATGGCCATCGCCGCTGCGCCCCAGGTGAACATGATCCGCGTCAGCCAGACGCGGGCGCCGTAGCGTTGCAGAAGCATGTTGGACGGCACTTCAAACAAGGCGTAACCGATGAAAAACAAACCGGCGCCAAGGCCATAGGCAGCGGCGCCAATACCCAGATCGGTTTCCAGATGACTGCGCACGAAACCGATGTTGACCCGGTCGATGTAATTGACGATGAACATCACCACGAACAACGGCAGCACATGGCGCTTGACCTTGGCAGCGGCGCGGGCGAGTACCGTGATGTCCGGCGGACTCTGGAGGGTATTCAAGGGGCGACTCCCGATCTTTGTTTTTGTAGGGATAGCGGTGGCCTTTGAGGCGTAGAGCGATCATGGACGGGGCAATTGATCCCGTCTAATCTAACCTGGCATTCGATTGATACCTGGATTAGATCAATGTTCGAATTGACCCAACTGCGCTGCTTCACCACCGTCGCCACCGAACTCAACTTCCGCCGCGCCGCCGAGCGGTTGAACATGACCCAGCCGCCACTCAGCCGGCAGATCCAGTTACTGGAACATCATCTGGGCGTCGAACTGTTTACCCGCAGCACGCGCAGTGTCGCGCTCACCGCCGCCGGCCGGGCGTTTTTCATCGAAGCGCAGAATCTGCTCGAACGCGCGCAACAGGCTGCCGTCACCGCCCGGCGCTTTGCCGAGGGCGATATCGGTTCGGTGAACATCAGTTTTGTCGGCAGCGCGGTGTACGAGTTTCTGCCCAAGGTCATCGCCGAGGCGCGCCTCAAGCAGCCGCAGGTGAAGATCGACCTGACTGAAATGAACACCTATCAGCAACACGAAGCCCTGCGTGCCCGTCGCATCGACCTGGGCATCGTCCGCGCGCCGTTGCTCGAGCCGGGTTACGCCACCGAATGCCTGGTGCGCGAGCCGTTTGTGCTGGCGGTGCCGAGCGGCCATCGACTGGCGGAGGCAGACGACGTTTCAGTGAAGGATCTGGATGGGCAGCCGTTCCTGATGTATTCCCACGCGGCCTATCCGCCGTTCAACGAATTGCTGACCGGCATGCTGCGCTCGGCCCAGGTCGCGCCGGATTACGTGCAGTGGCTGGGGTCTTCGCTGACGATTCTGGCGCTGGTCAACGCGGGCATGGGGCTGGCGCTGGTGCCGCGTTGCGCGACCAGTGTGGTGTTCAGGAATGTGGTGTTTCGCGAGATCGATCTGGGCGAAGGGGTGCAGAGCGAGCTGCATCTGATCTGGCGGGAGAACAACGACAACCCGGCGTTTGCGATGTTGCTGGAGGGCATTCGCCGGGCGGTGAAGGATGGATGGGGCTAGGAATGGGTATGAGGATATGGAGGGTACTTCGGCGGAGGAGGTGCCTTTGATGCCTCGATCAATGGTTTCTCCAGCCGCTTTCCGTCCGGCCCTACAAAAAGACGCTTTATATGTGGCGGTATTGGTTGTGATGCTCTGGCGGTCATGATGAACCCTCTGATACAGGGCTGAATTCAACCCATTTAACCCTTGTGGAATCTATCAACAAAAATTCCGCACTAATAGGCACCTCCGTTCCATCCTCGTTGATCCAGCAGGGATACTGCATCACAAACTGCCCGCTGGTTGACTCGGGTGGCCAGTCCACCGGCCACCCTAGAACGCGCCTTTCATCATCCAAATGCAGGGTGATAACGCGATCATATTTCGCAAATGCGCTGAACCATTGACTGGGGTAGGAAGATTGTTTCGTGACGTTTCTGCTGCGCAACCAACCATGTAACTTGCCATTCGCTGACAGGCAACAGGCCAACAACCCGAGTACCAGCGATGCAAAAAATGCCCACAACGCTTCAGCCTTCGCATCCCACTTCCCTACAGAAAACCCCTTCTCCCCCACCCACACACAAACCGCTCCAACCCCCAACACCATCCCGTGAATCACAAACGTGAAAATCAACGCCTGCACAATCTGCCCGAACGTATCCGGCCGTTTGAACGCCGTCAGGGTGTAGAAAATCCAGGCCGAGACAAACCCCGGGATCAGGTACTGCAACAGCGGAATCACTTCTTTCACCAGATCATCCATGATCGGTCGCTCCTTGAATCAAAAACAATCCTCCAGAAACAGCAATGCCGGCCCGTAATGGGCCGGCATTCAAAGCCTAGTGCACGCTGGAAAGACGCTTGCGATCAAGTGTCACGGGGCATTACGCATCGTAGAGAAAACAGGGAGCCGTGAGGATTAGTCACAGCCGTGGCACAAAGAAGATTAAACAGGGATTTCTTCAGGTAACCGATGCTCGCGACAGATCAGTTCGATTTCCGGCGGGGCCAACGCTTCGCCGGTCAATCCGCAGACGGCGCCGGCAGTCGATGTCTGGTGGAAGCGACAAGTCCGGCAAAGCCCGTAACTGGGTACGTTTTCGCTGTGTTGAATGTTGCGCAGCAACTCCAGCAACAAGCCTTCCAGATCGCCGGCACGCGCGCCCATGCGTTGCGCGGCATTGCTCAGGAAATCCGGCGGCATCACTGCGTCGATCAGCTCGCGTGCAGTGGTCGTCAATTCCAGATGCACGCTGCGTTTGTCTCGGGCGTCCGGAACCTTGGTCAGAAAACCATGGGTCTCCAGCGCCTTGAGCGACTGCGACACGGTGCCCTTGGTCAGGCCGAGGTAATCGGTGACCGCCAGCGGCGTATTCGAATAGCGGTTGCAACGCGCCAGATACAGCAGCGCGCTGAGTTGAATCGGTTGCAGTTCGGCCAGCAGCGGGTGCTCGCGAAACCACACCCGGGTCAGGCTCGACAATCTTTCCAGCAGGTCAAACAACACGGTCATCGCCTGTTTCAATGGGATCGATAAATAGTATCGTTTAAAAACCTTATTGACAAAAAACAGTGCCACCTTAGGATTGCGGTGTCGATTCGAAACTTAAACGCACATCGAGGCATTCCATGAAAAGCGCATTGGCATTGACCATCAGCACGCTTCTGGCAACACAAGCCTGGGCCCACGGACCTGAAGGCATTCACAGCGAACCCGGTAAAACCGACGCCGCGTTCGATCTGGTCCACACCCGTGTTTTCAAGGACGGCAACACCCTGGTCTTCGAAGAATTGGTCGATGGCAAGGCCGGCAGCCGCGTGCCGACCGCCAAGGGTTCATTCGCCGGCGCCGAGGTCTACAGCTACGTCTGGCCCACCAGCCTCGACAGCGGCGCCGTCGGTTTTGAAGCGAACTCAGGCATTCTCGCCCTCGCTCTGACCTCGCATCCGGACTTCGATGACACCCCGCAGTTGGATGAAAACAAGGATGGCAAGAAGGACAACGATGGTGGCCTCTGGCACTCGCACTGGGTGGTTCTGAGCAAGGATGAAAGCTGCGGCCCCGGTGGCCTGAAAGTGCGCGACATCCCCAAGGATGCCAAACCGAAACTGCCTGCGACCTGGCCCGGCGCGCCGATTTACATCGACTCCCCCGGCTACGACCTGAGTGTGAAACAGAACGCCGCGCAGATCCGCGTGCCGCTGGCTGCCGTCGGTTTCCCGCAAAGCTTCAACTATGACGGCGTCACCGCAGCGCTGAAGGTCAATGCCGACCTGCACAACCCACTGCTGTGTGTCAGCAGCGTCTACGACATCGCCTCGGGCAACCTCTCGCTGCCCGGCACCTGGAAAATGCAGGAGAGCCAATAATGTTCGTCAAAGTATTCGATACCCACGTGCGCACCAAAGATGGCCGCTATCTTCATTTCGACGTGCTGACCGATCGCGAAGCCGAAGCAGCGAAAGCCTACGCTCGGCAGTTCCTGATGGACAACGGCTTGCAGGACGAAGACATTTCCCAGAGCCAGTGTCTGTTCTGCCACAGCGAGCCGGCCAATCCGCAGGTCGCCAAGGCCATCGCCGAAGACGGCTATTTCATCATCACCCTGCAAGGTTTCGAGGAGTAACGCAATGACCCGTTATCAGCCGTTGAACTGTGATCTGCACGACTACCTGGAAATCGCCTGCCTGCGCGGCTATCAGCTGGACATCGAACTGATCGACGGTCAGCGGCTGATGGCCCGGGCCGTGACCACGCGAACCAGCAGTGACAAAGAAGAATTTCTGGTGATCGAACAACAGGGCGCGCAACAGGAAATTCGCCTCGACCAGTTGTTCGCCATCACACCTCAGGAGGCCAACGCCGAATTCGGTCGGGTGGTCCTTAGCGGAGGGGTTTGCGGAATCTGAACGAAAAAAAATCCCGCCCAGCGTCAACCGGGCGGGATTGTCTGCGACACGTCGTTTTACGCGACCACGGGAATCATCGGATCCGCAGCCGCCAGCGCGCTCGCGCGGTCAGCCGCCGGCGGGTAGATCCACTGGGTGTTGATCTGGGTCTTGAGCGACTTGCCCTCCTCCTTGACCAGTTTCACCTGACGATCCCAGCCTTCGGTGTACACCGCGCCCCAGGCGCCGAGGTCGAGGCAGGTCACGTATTTCGGCTGGCTGTACGGCGTCGGGTCGACCCCGAGGATCTGCGCTGCGACGTTGTTGCCGGCGTGACGACCAAGGGAAATCGCGTGCTGGCAGGTCATCAGGGCGAAGTTGCCGATGTCGTCGGTGGCCGCGTAAGCCACGTCGCCGGTGGCGAAGATGTCGTCCTGGCCGATGACTTTCAGGTTGGCATCAACGTGCAGACGGCCCTGGCGATCACGCTCGGCAGGAATCTGCTCGGTGAGGGAGCTGGCGCGTACACCGGTGGTCCAGACCACGGTTTTTGCCTCGATACGCTGGCCGTCCGACAGGGTCACGCCGTTTTCATCGACCGACAGCACCGACACACCCAGTCGCCATTCCACGCCCAACTCTTCGCTCGCTTCGGCAATAGACACGCTGATCGCTTCGCCCATGGATGCGCCGACTTTCTGCCCGCGATCAACGATGATCACTTGAATATTGGCATCATCGCCCAGCACGGCCCGCAGACGCGCCGGCATTTCAGTGGCGGTTTCGATGCCGGTGAAACCACCGCCGGCGACGACCACGGTGTTGCGCGCCTGGCTTTCAGGCAGGCCAATCAGCGAATCAAGGTGGTTTTCCAGGCGAATCGCAGCTTCGATCTGGTCGACGTCAAAAGCGTATTGCGCCACGCCCGGGGTGTCCGGCAGGGCCAGACCGCTGCCGGAGGCCAGCACCAGCTTGTCGTAGTTGAACACCTGCTGCGTACCGGCTGCGTCGGTGTAGCCCACGGTTTTCGCCTGAACGTCGATGGTGTTCGCCGCGCCTTTGATGAAGTTGACGCCAACCGCGTCGAACAGATCGCCCAGCGGCGCAGCCAGCGTGTGGGCATTCGGCTCGTAGAAACGCGGACGAACGCGCAGCTCGGCTTGCGGCGCCAACACGGTTACGTCGATGTTGTCCCGATTGTGAATGTCGACCAGACGCGTGGCGCTCAACGCCGTCCACATGCCGCCGAAACCTGCGCCGACTACCAGAATGTGCTGTTTCATTGTTCTCTCCAGGCACGAAGCCAAGTCACTGAATGAGGTTGAAGGATTCACATCATCGGGAGCGGACACGCTTTAACTTTTCAGCAGCGAGGAAAGCTGCTCACCGGATAACGGCGACTGTATTGGTCGCCTTTAAATCCGACAAGTCAGATTTTGTGATAATTAGCATCGAAAACTTCGATAGCTCAGATTGAACTGAACCACCCTATTTAACTCGTTGATTTAGCTGAAAACCAAGAAAAACGGGATCCTCATAGCCAAAAAACCAAAGCGTTCCCGAATTGTTTGCCACGAACAACCCTGATAACATCGGCGACAAATACAGTCGGAGATAGTTATGTCGCTTTACAGTGCGGGGGTCGAGTACGGCATTCACTGCCTGGCCTTTCTGGTGGGCAGCGGCGGTGACAGTCGTGAAGCCAGCGTGCGTGACCTGGCAGAGCTGCAAGGGGTGCCGCTGGATTACCTGGCGAAGATCTTCACCAAACTGGCCAAAGGCAAACTGGTGGAATCCACCGGCGGTGTGCGCGGCGGCTTCACTCTGGCGCGTCCGGCGGACGAAATCACCCTGCTCGACATCGTCAATGCCATCGATGGCCCCAAGAACATTTTCGAATGCCGGGACATTCGCGGACGCTGCGCGCTGTTCGACGGCTCGCCGCCGGACTGGGCGCTGGACGGCACCTGCTCGATTCACGCCGCGATGATGACCGCGCAAAAGCGTATGGAAGAAGCCCTCGCCCAACAGACCATCCTCGACATCGCCAGAAAGGTCGGGCGCAAGGCACCGGCAGGGTTCAACAGCCAGGTGGAAGACTGGATGCAGGATCGTCGGGAAAAGAAGACCGGCGGCGCCGGCATTCCGCTCACCGACATCTCGGACTGAGCCCGATCAGCAGGCAAAAAAAAGCAGAAACCGATCTTCGGTTTCTGCTTTTTTTATTTCGCCATTACAGGCAGTCGCGCACCGCTTTGCGCAACGACCCGGACTTCGCCCACGGCGGCCCCTGGTACAGGGAAACGCGGCTGCCGTCCTTGTACTTGACCACATCGAGAATCTCGTCGGCGGTGACGATGCTCGGCGCGGTGATCCGGTAGCCATTGGAAATCGCTGTCTGGGACGTCTTGGCAACGTCTTGCTGCCATAGCGGCAATACACATGCGGCGTAGTCCTTGGGAGTCTTGTCGCTGGTCTTGCTGACATTCGGCTCGCCCGGCACCAGTGACGCAGGCAACGAACAACCGGCCAATGCCGCCATCAGCATCCCTCCGATCAACATCCGCATAGTGATTCCTTCATCTGAAAAAACGCAAATGTACCCTGTAACTGTTCGGACATCCATCGTAGCGCTCTGCCGGTACTCCCCGAAAACCGGGCCATTCAGCTCACCGACAGAAGACCTTGCCCCACACCGGAAAAATGCGGCTACTCTGTTTTACCGAGAATGTTCCGGAGGTGATCATGCGGCTCAATGAATACGAACACGAACTTCAGCGTGACCTGCAAAGCGTGGCATCGGACCTGAGATGGTCGGCGGTGGACCTCAAGCGCATCGCCGAGCAACTGCGTCAGTCGGGCAACGAGGCGGACGCCCAGGCGGTACTGCGATCCTGCGAAGTGCTGCAAAGCGATGAAGAACGCCTGCAACTGTATGCCCGGGAAGTGAAAGCCCGCGCCATCAGCCGAACCAAAGTCCACTGAAACCCACCCGGTCCACAACAAAAAGCCCCGGACATCCGGGGCTTTTTCTCCACAGGCCTTCAGCCTGTCTTGCGACCGCGTACACGGCTTTTGTACCCCGGCAGCGCAGCGGCGTAGGCCAGCGCTTCTTCGCGACTGGCAAACGAAGCGAGCCGGTCACCCTGCGTGCAGACCCGCCACGGGCCGTTGTTCACGCTGAGTACGTCGTAGCCATTCATGTGCATTTTGTTCAGCATCGCCATGCTCATAGGCACCTCCTGTCTTCTAACGAACTTTTGCACCTTACACCCGCAACACGCAGTCGTGCCGACCGGACGTCGCACCGTGGCCGCGTCAAGTCTCCGGCACTTTTGCCGCTTCCAGGCACTCAGAAGCTCTAAACCGGTAGCGGTCCAAATATTGCTAATTCATGACAGATTTATGACAACCGGCAATCGGGTAACACATGAAAGTACGAGCAACCGTCATCTGCGAACAGGATCGACACATTCTCCTGGTGCGCAAACCCAGGTGCCGCTGGACGCTTCCGGGGGGCACCGTCGAACCGGGAGAAACCCGCGCGCAAGCCGCCGTCCGAGAACTCAAGGAGGAAACCGGGCTGGACAGCGATGACATGCTTTATCTGATGGAATTGCAGAACGGCAGCACCCGCCACCACGTCTACGAGGCATCGGTGCTGAACATCGATCAGGTTCGCCCGCTGAATGAAATCGTCGACTGTCTCTGGCACCCGCTGGATGCGGTGCAGAATCTGAACGTCAGTGACGCCACGCTGAGCATCGTCCGCGCCTTTCAGCGACGCCTTTGACCCTCAACCGGCGAATGCCCGGCGTCCGGCGCTCATCTCAGTGCGCAATTCACCGATGAAATTGGAGATGTCACGAATGGTGACCAGATGCTCCGGAGACACCCCGTTGAGCAACAGGTTGACCCGCCCGCTGTCGGGTTCGTAAACCTTGATCTGCAAGAGTCCCTGCGCCGTTTCGGTGCAATCGCAATACAGCGGCGAGAAGCCGGATTCGACGATGCGGCAAATGTCGGCAATGGCAATCATGGGGGGCACGCCTCACAGGCGCAGGCTCGGGCGACCCGATCAGCATAGATGAGCTTTTGTCGCCTTGCTCTCACCGACACCCGCAAAATTTGCCAACCGCTTCACATCTTCAAGTCGCCGCTCTCAATGGGCGTCATGGTCCCAAATCCAGTTCCAGATCCCCGGCAGATTCACCGGTTTCGACGACTCGCCCACCGTGCGCGCCAGCGCGGCTTTTTCCAGTGCTGCGCGATCCTCATAGAACGGTTTGTCCGCCAGTCGCACGCCGGTGGCGGCGGCGCTGTCGAGCAGAATCTGCAAGTACTCGCGGGTATGGCGGGCGGTGTAGCGGTTGAGATCGTGGAAGGTCACCACCACCGGAATCACCCCGTCCACCGTTGGCAATTCACCGAGGGCAATCCGTTCCCGGACTTCCGACAGCTGACGCAGCATGTTCGCCCGCCGCCGGGGGCTGGCGTTGAAGCCCCAGATCTTGCCGTCGTTGGCGCTCAGATCAGTCAGCAAAACCTGCATGTGGTGCTGCTGATAGGCGGCGAAGGTGCGTTTGTCGTAGTTCCAGAACGGCGGGCGCAATAACGTCGGCGGCGCGCCGGAAATTGCCGCGATGTCCGCCGAGCCGTTGGTCAACGTGGTTTCGAGCTCATCCGGGTCGAGCAATCGATGATTGGTGTGCCAATGGGTGGCGGTGTGAAAGCCCAGAATGTGCCCTTCAGCGTGCTCGCGGCGCATCACCTGCCGGCCGATCTCACTGTTGCCCGCTCGCGGCGCGCGGGTCTGGACGAAAAACACCGCTTTGATCCCCGGCTGCAGCGGGTTGTCCTTGAGGCTGTCGAGCACGGTGTCGGTGGGGTTGAAAAGACTGGAAGCGCTGGGCCCGTCATCGAAGGTCAACAGAAAGCGCACAGGCGCCTGCTCTTTGAGCCGGGCTTCTGTCTGCGCGGTCATTTCAATGGGAGCGGCGATGCACCCGGCCAGCCCGACGGCCACCGCCATCGCGCAGAAAAGCTTGAACCACTGTGTCATGTTTTGCCTTGAGCCCGACCGTTGCGGTCATGTTGTCGATTGGCAAAACTCCTTCGCCGCTGCTGCCTCCCTGCGACCCATTGAGATGGGCCGAGGTTGGATAAAGATACACAGGGTTTGGTTCCGGCGCTCGCTCAGCGTGCCAGTGCCTGTTGAAACGAGCTGTCGATGATCCCCGCCGTGGCCAGCGGAGCCGGCAGCGCCTTGACCTTGAACAGGAAGTCGGCGGTGCTTTGCAGATCGGCGGCGGCCTGCTGATCCACCGGGCCGACCGTCATGTGCGCCTGGCGCAACCAGTGCCGCGAAACCTGCTGATCGAGGTTGGCTTTCTTCGCCCACAGGTCGGCGTATTCGTCGGTGTGGCTGTCGACCCAGGCCCGGGCCTGCTTCAGGCGCCCGAGGAAATCGGCGATCGCTTCGCGCTTGCTGTCGATGGACGGCGCAGACGCGGCGATGGCGCTCAAACCCGGCATCAGGTTTTTCGCGGTGAGAATCGGCCGCGCACCGGAGAACACGATCTGCTGGGAAATGTAGGGTTCCCAGACCGGGAACGCATCGATGCTGCCTTGCGGTAGCGCCGCCGCTGCATCGATCGGCATCAGCTTGACGAAGTCGACGTAGTTCTCCGGCAAACCGCCCTGCTCCAGTGCCCGCAAGGTCAATTGCTGACTCCAGGCACCCGGCCAGTAGGCGACTTTTTTGCCCTTCAGGTCCTCGATGGTTTTCACCGGAGAATCCTTGGGCACCAACAGGGCGATGGTGTCCGGGTTCTGTCGCGACACCCCGATCAGTTTCACCGGCGCCTGTTTGGCAGCCAGAAACAGAAACCCCGAATCCCCCAGGAAACCCAGATCCAGGGATCCGGTCTGCAACGCCTCGGCCAATGGCGCGGCAGCCTGGAAGTGTTTCCAGTCGACCGTGTAAGGCGCGTCCTTCAACACGCCGGACGCCTCTATGGACGCGCGGATGTTGTAGTAATTCTGGTCGCCGACGTGCAGGACCAAGGGTTCGGCAGCGTAGGTCAATGGCGTGGCAAACAGTGCGCTGGTCAACGCGGCGCGTAGGAAACGTGAGAGCTTCATGGCGAGTCCTGCAGAGGGATTTTTATAGACCATAACGCTCTTACAAATCAGATTTGAAATTCGATTAGCGCATAAGCTCAGCACCTTCCCGCCGCACTGTTGGCCGAGCAACAGTGGCTCGGCACAGTGTTCTCCCTGCAACACTTCAAACCTGCAAAACCGGCGTTAGACCCCGTAAATACGGGACAAGGCGCACATGGCACAGAGCCTGCAATATTCCATTCATGCAGGAAGCATTCGATAAAAGTATCTTTTTGGACATAAGAATCTGTTGCCTTGCCGGAGCGTGCCCATGAAATCCCTCTTACCGTTTTCCCGCGTCAAAACGCTGCTCGCGGCCTGCGCAGTCGCCCTGAGCCTGCACCCTTTCGCCCACGCTGCCGAAGCGCCGCCGGCCGAAGTGCATCTGGATTACGCCTATTACTCGCCGGTCAGCCTGGCGCTCAAACATCTGGGCTACCTGGAAAAAGCCCTGCCCCAGAGCAAAGTCAGCTGGGTGCTGAGCCAGGGCAGCAACCGCTCGCTGGAGTACCTCAACAGCGGCGGCGTGGATTTCGCCTCGTCGGCCAGCCTCGCTGCCGTGCTCAGCCGCGCCAATGGCAGCCCGATCAAATCGGTCTACGTCTACAGCCGCGCCGAATGGACCGCGCTGGTGGTGCGCAAGGACTCGCCGATCCAGTCCGTCGCCGACCTCAAGGGCAAGAAAATCGCCGCTACCAAAGG
This sequence comes from Pseudomonas sp. 9.2(2024), assembly GCF_039695385.1. NCBI lineage: Bacteria > Pseudomonadati > Pseudomonadota > Gammaproteobacteria > Pseudomonadales > Pseudomonadaceae > Pseudomonas > Pseudomonas sp. 9.2(2024). Next base: position 3,884,144 of record NZ_CP155585.1, read on the forward strand.
CACCGATCCGTACCTGTTCACCTTGCGCACCCTGCAACAGGCCGGGCTGAAAAAGGACGATGTGGAACTGGTGCACCTGCAACACCCGGACGGCCGCACCGCGCTGGAGAAAGGCGATGTCGACGCCTGGGCCGGCCTCGATCCGCACATGGCCGCCAGCCAGGTGCAGGCCGGTTCGCGCCTGCTGTACCGCAATCGCGACTTCAACAGCTACGGCGTGGTCAGCGTTACCGAGCAATACGCCAAGCAACACCCGCAAACCATCGACACCGTGATCAAGGCCTATGAGCAGGCCCGCGAGTGGTCGGTGAAGAACCCCGAAGAATTGGCCAAGTTGCTCGCCAGCGAATCCGGCCTGCCGCTGGACGTGGCCAAGCTGCAACTGTCGCGCACCGACCTGAGCAGCCCGCAACTGACCGCCAGGGACGTGCTGGCCTCAAAAGCCGCCGCGCCGATTCTGGTCTCCGAAGAACTGGTGCGCCGTGGGGTGAATGTCGATCAGGTCATCGATCAGTTGATCGACACCGGTTTCCAGCAAGTCGCCGCCGCCCAGTAACCGATCAGGCTCATGACAAGTCCGCGCCCGTCGCGGATTTGTCGTGAGCGGAGAACCGTCCATGAGCAACGACTTGCCCGCCCGCCTCGCCTTGTCGGCACCACGGCGAAAACTCCCACTGCTGAATCCGCTCTGGCGCCGGCGCCTTAAGGGCCTGGCCCTGCCATTGCTGATCGTGATCGCCTTGGAATTTATCGTACGCATCGGCTGGCTGCCGTCCTACCAGATGCCGGCGCCGAGCGAGATTGCCCTGACCCTTACAGATCTGGCCGAAGGTGCCTTGTGGAAACACATCGGCGCCAGTCTGATTCGCGTGCTGCTGGGGTTTGCCATCGGCGCGAGTCTGGCGCTGGTGTTCGCCGCATGGGTCGGCCTCAGCCGCGAAGCCGAGGCCTATCTGGAACCGACCTTCGCCGCGCTGCGTTCGATTCCCAGCCTGGCCTGGGTGCCGCTGTTGTTGCTGTGGCTGGGGATCGACGAGACCTCGAAAATCGTCCTGATCGCCATCGGCGCGTTCTTCCCGGTTTACGTCAACGTGGTCGCGGCGATTCGCAACATCGACCGCAAACTGGTGGAGGTCGGGCATATCTACGGTTTCAGTCCGCTGCAACTGGTGCGACGGATTCTGTTGCCAGCTGCCCTGCCCGGTCTGTTTACCGGATTGCGCAGCGGCATGAGCCTGTCGTGGATGTTTCTGGTGGCGGCCGAACTGATCGCGGCGACCAAAGGGCTGGGTTACCTGCTCAGTGACGGTCGCGAGACTTCGCGACCGGACATCGTGCTGGCCGCGATCATCGTCCTGGCACTGCTCGGCAAACTCAGCGATGGCCTGCTGGCCATATTGGAACGCCGCTGGCTGGTCTGGCGCGACGCCTTCACCGGCCAGGGCAGCAAGGATTGAACCGTGCAACTAAACTGAAGCCTTCAGGCAGCTGGTTCGCCGGAGGATCGGCCGATGTGCGGAAGACTGTCGCAATACCGTGGCATCCACGATTTTGTCGCGGTGCTGAGCATTCCCGATGCGCTGATCAATCACGTCGGCGACGCACCGCTGGCGCATTACAACGCTGCGCCCACCACGTCACTGGCGATCCTCCATCAGCACCAACAACGGCTATACGCCGACAATCTGCGCTGGGGCTGGCGCCCGCACTGGGCCAAGGATCGCGCCGCGCCAATCAACGCGCGGGTGGAAAAAGTCGCCCACGGGCCGTTCTTTCGAGCGATCTGGCGCCATCGACTGATCGTGCCGGTCGACAACTGGTTCGAGTGGGTCGATGCACCCGACAAGAGCCGACAGCCGTGGCTGATTCGTCGCGCCGACCATCAACCGGTTTTCTGCGCCGCCATCGGCCAGTTTCCGATACCCGGCGAACCCTCACGGGAAGACGACGGCTTCGTCATCATCACCGCCGACAGCGAAGGTGGCTTGCTCGATGTGCATGACCGTCGCCCGATTGTGCTGCACGCCGATCGGGTACAGGAATGGCTCGATCCCGCCACGCCCACCGAGCGCGCCGAGCAGATGCTGCTGTTTGAAGCCGAACCCAGCGAAGCGTTCCAATGGCACAAAGTCGGCAAAGCGGTGGGCAACGCCCGCAATCAGGGGTCTGAATTGATTGAAGCGGTGACGTAAATAAGTGCCGATGCGGTGCGTTATCAAGAGCAGGAATTCACGAATTGAATCCTGCGCGTTACACCCGGTGTTTCAAACGCGAAACATTCAACATAAACAGTCGTTTGATTGAACTAACCGCCTGTCTGACATTTCAACCGTCATACATACATTTACAAACACTACGGATAGCATGCGCGCCGCATTTCCTTTTGGCATACCAGTTGACCAAAGAGTCAGCAAACCCAGGAATACCCCACAAACTTAACAAGCCTTGCAGAGAACTAAGTTGCGCGACGATTTTGCAATCAAACAGGTCACAGGCCTGGAGTGTATTCATCTGTCCACGACAGAACGCTTTCAACTCGACTGTTTTATCGGCCACTACATAAAGACTCGAAACCTGCGTGACGTACCCGATATCGACCGCATCCTGCGCGCCACCCTCGAAAACTATCCCTGCCACCCGCCGGTGATGGTCAACGAGCTGAATGCCTGGATCGACAAGACCTTGGGTTATCGGGCCTCCCACCCCGATTTCACGCAGCTGGACGATCTTTGATGAAACGAAAAAGCCCCGCAATCGCGGGGCTTTTTCGTTGTGGCGTTCAGGGTTTCAGCGGGCGTTCCTGATCACGGTCGGACAACTCGCGGCTGTCGTCATGCTTCCAGGTCTGCTCCTTGTGTTTCTCCCGCTCGATCTCTTCTTCGCTCGGCTCGTCATCTTTTTCGGGACGTTTCTGCTCGGTTGCCATGTTCACCTCGCTAATGGAATTCATCCATTAAGCGTAGAACTTAAAGCCACCAGCGCAATAGAAAGAAGAACGCCATGCTCAATAGCATGCTAAGCAATGTATTACGCGTGTAGATCACCAGACCGATTGCCACTAGTGAGCTCAGCAGATAAGGGTTATCCCACTGCAGATTCAGTTGTTTGTCCGGCATGAATACAATCGGCCCGCAAATCGCGGTCAACATGCCCGGCACGGCAAACCCGAGAAACTGCCGCGCGTTACTGCTCAAACGCACCGGCAGGCGCGGTTCGAGAAACACGTAACGGTTGAGGAACACCAGAATCCCCATGCCGAAAATCACTGCCCAGACCATCATGTGCGCTCCCGATACAGCTTGTTGCAGATAAACCCGGCGGTCATGCCGGCCAGGCCCGACAGCACCAGCGCCGAACCCCATTGCCAGTAGCTGAACAGCACCGAGCAGAACAGCGACACCGCCACGCAGACCACCGTCGGCACATTGCGCACCACCGGGGTGATCAGGGCAATGAAGGTCGCGGCAATCGAGAAGTCCAGCCCCAAATGCTCAAGCCCCGGAATGCTGCTGCCGAGCACGATGCCGGCCAGGGTGAAGAGGTTCCAGGCGATGTAAAACGTCAGACCCACGCCCAAGGCGTACCAGCGGTTGAACTGCTGACGATCATGCTGACTGGTCAGAGCGAACAGTTCATCAGTGAGCAAAAAGCCCAGACCGATACGCCAGCGCCCCGGCAACGGCGAAATCACGTGGCGCATGCTCATTCCATAAAGCAGATGCTGCGAAGTCAGCAGCAGCGTGGTCAGCAGAATCGAGAAAATCCCCGCGCCGCCCTTGAGCATGCCGATCGCCACCAATTGCGCAGCGCCGGCGAACACGATGCTCGACAGGCCCTGCCCTTGCAGCGGCGTGAGGTTGGCTTCGATCGCCATGGAGCCGGCCAGCAGCCCCCAGGGTGCGGTGGCCAGCGATAACGGCATGATCGCCGCGGCTCCGCGAAGAAAGGCACTGCGCGGCATTAATGAGTCAGACATAACACGCTTCAACCGTGAGACAAGGCCCCGGACTCTGCCAGCAAACGCCCGTTCATGGCTTGAACAATCTTGCGCAGTTGGCGCAAATCCTTCCTTCCGTCAGTCGTTTACCGGCGTAACATGACAACCATTCACACACGCGTCAGGGAGACGACATGCTGTATCGAATAGCCGCCGACGGGCTGGTGCTGTTTCATTTGCTGTTCATTCTGTTCGTGCTGTTCGGCGGGCTGCTGGTGCTCAAGTGGCCGCGGCTGATGTGGCTGCATTTGCCGGCGGCGGCCTGGGGCGTGGCGGTCGAGGTGTTGCACCTGACCTGTCCGCTGACCTATTGGGAAAACCTGATGCGCCACGCCGCCGGGCAGACCGAATACGCCGGCGGATTCATCGAACATTACATCTGGCCGATCATCTACCCGGCGGGGCTGACCCCGCAGATTCAGTTGGTGCTGGGCAGCGTGGTGCTGGTGGTCAACCTGCTGGTCTACGGGCGTCTGATCCGCCGCTGGAAACTGCGGCGTGCCGCGCGCATTCCGTTTTAGCGCGCTTTCAAGGTTTCCAGCCAGGCCGGATCGAGGCGCTTCTGATCGGTGTCCAGACCGAGCGCCTCCATCCGCGACTTGTGCGCTTCGACTTCCCTGTGCAATTGCGCGTGATCGCTGGAATTGCCGTCCAGTTCATGCATCTGTGTCAGGCCCAGGTGATAAAACCACAGCACCTTCATCGCCACCGGATCACCCTTCTCCACCGCTGCCGTCACCTGATGCATCACGTTGGTGACGCTCATCAGGCTGCGCTTGAGCCGCCAGCCGTACACCGCCGGGGCCATCCAGGTCTGATTCCAGAAACGCCCGCGCAGCAACGCCGCTGTCAGCAGAAATGCGCCAAACACCCCGCCGACATTGAACCGCAGGTTATCCCCGCCCGGCTCGCCGAACAGCGCCACCGCCGCCGTCGAAAACGCCATCGCCAGCACCAGAAACAGCACCGCAATGATCAGCGTGCTGCGCCGGGTCTGCTGGCGATAAGTGATGGCATCGATCGGTTGAATCTCGAACATCGCGACAGGCTTCCATGGCTTGAGTTAAAAAGAGGCTGCGCATTATCGCCTCTGAGGCGGATTTAGCTATGCTGGTGCGCCTTTTCATCTTTTCAACGTCCAACGGGGACATGGCGATACCACGCAGATCGTGCCATCTTCATTCATGGATACACACTATTCGGATGCCATTGGCCATGCCGGCAATGACATCGTTTTAAGGATCACTGCATGACCCAACGACACGTAATCAATGCCTCGGTCAGCCCAAAAGGCAGCCTCGAAACCCTTTCCCAACGTGAAGTTCAGCAACTGAGCCAGGCCGGAACCGGCAGCACCTACACCCTCTTTCGCCAGTGCGCCCTGGCCATCCTCAATACTGGCGCCCATGTCGACAACGCAAAAACCATTCTTGAAGCCTACAAGGACTTCGAAATCCGCATCCACCAGCAGGATCGCGGTGTGCGCCTGGAGCTGTTGAACGCCCCGGCCGACGCCTTCGTCGACGGCGAAATGATCGCCAGCACCCGGGAAATGCTGTTCAGCGCCCTGCGCGATATCGTCTACACCGAAAACGAACTCGATGCCCTGAGCATCGACCTCAGCACCTCCCAAGGCATCAGCGACTACGTCTTCCACCTGCTGCGCAACGCGCGCACCCTGCGTCCGGGCGTCGAGCCGAAAATCGTCGTGTGCTGGGGCGGCCACTCGATCAACACCGAAGAATACAAATACACCAAGAAAGTCGGCCATGAACTGGGCCTGCGCAGCCTCGACATCTGCACCGGCTGCGGCCCCGGCGTGATGAAAGGCCCGATGAAAGGCGCGACCATCGCCCACGCCAAGCAGCGGATTCACGGTGGCCGTTACCTCGGCCTGACCGAGCCGGGCATCATCGCTGCCGAAGCGCCGAACCCGATCGTCAACGAGCTGGTGATCCTGCCGGACATCGAAAAACGCCTGGAAGCCTTCGTCCGCGTCGGCCACGGCATCATCATCTTCCCGGGCGGCGCCGGCACCGCCGAAGAGTTCCTGTACCTGCTGGGCATCCTGATGCACCCGGACAACGCCGGCCTGCCGTTCCCGGTGATCCTGACCGGGCCGAAACATGCCGCGCCATACCTGGAACAACTGGACGCCTTCGTCACCGCCACCCTCGGCGAAGCGGCGAAGAAGCACTACGAAATCATCATCGACAACCCGGCCGAAGTGGCGCGGCAGATGACGGCGGGCCTCAAGGCCGTGAAGCAATTCCGCCGCGAACGCGCCGACGCGTTCCACTTCAACTGGCTGCTGAAGATCGACGAAGGCTTCCAGCGCCCGTTCGATCCGACCCACGAAAACATGGCCAACCTCAAGCTGCACCGCGATCAGCCGCCCCATGAACTGGCGGCCAACCTGCGCCGCGCGTTCTCCGGGATCGTCGCCGGCAACGTCAAGGACAAGGGCATCCGCCTGATCGAGGAACACGGGCCGTATCAGATCCGTGGCGACGCCGCGATCATGCAGCCCCTCGATCTGCTGCTCAAAGCCTTCGTCGCCCAGCACCGGATGAAACTGCCGGGCGGCGCGGCGTATGTGCCGTGCTATCGCGTGGTGTCCTGACTAAAAGCGACCAGTGCCCGAAGCGCAACGCTTCGGGCACTCCTTATAAAAAGAGCGAACCATGGATCACATCAACCACATCCTGATCGTCGACGATGACCGCGAGATCCGCGAGCTGGTCGGCAATTACCTGACCAAGAACGGCCTGCGCAGCACCGTGGTCGCCGATGGCCGGCAGATGCGCAGTTTTCTGGAAGCCAACACGGTCGACCTGATCGTGCTCGACATCATGCTCCCCGGCGATGACGGGCTGGTGCTGTGCCGCGAACTGCGCGCCGGCAAGCACAAGGCGATCCCGATCCTGATGCTCACCGCCCGCGACGACCAGACCGACCGCATCCTCGGCCTGGAAATGGGTGCCGACGATTACCTGACCAAACCCTTCGCTGCCCGCGAATTGCTGGCGCGGATCAACGCCGTGCTGCGCCGCACGCGAATGCTGCCGCCCAATCTGCTGATCACCGAAACCGGACGCCTGCTCGCGTTCGGCCGCTGGCGCCTGGACACCACCGCCCGCCACCTGCTCGATGAAGACGACACCATGGTCGCCCTAAGCGGCGCCGAATATCGCCTGCTCCGGGTGTTTCTCGATCATCCGCAACGGGTGCTCAGCCGCGACCAGTTGCTGAATTTGACCCAGGGTCGCGACGCGGACCTGTTCGACCGCTCCATCGATTTGCTGGTCAGCCGCCTGCGCCAGCGTCTGCTGGACGACTCCCGCGAGCCGACCTACATCAAGACCGTGCGCAACGAGGGTTATGTTTTCTCCTTCGCCGTGGAGATGCTCGCCGAATCCTGACGGATTTGTATCGCTCTGTATAAATTCGCCGCGCAGATACGTAACCCGCGTTTTCGGGCCGCAACACCACATATCAGCGATACACCCTCGCGTTTGAATGAACCCACCAGAAAGCACTGGTTCACTCATCTCAAACGCAAGGAGAAGCACCATGTTCAAGTCCTCGAAATCCCTGGTACTCGCAATCAGCCTGTTCAGCGGTTTGGCCCTGGCCGACCTGGCGTCCGCCAGCTCCCAGCCGCTGGTTGCCGAATACGGCTCGGAAAACCTGCAGAAGGATCGCGTAGCCGAAGGTGGCGCGGATCGCTTGCAGGAACTGCGCGAACGCGTGGCTGAAGGCGGCGCGGATCGTTTGCAGGAACTGCGTGAGCGCGTCGCCGAGGGCGGTGCGGACCGCTTGCAAGAGCTGCGCGAACGCGTCGCCGAAGGGGGTGCCGATCGCTTACAGGAACTGCGCGAACGTTCGGCCCGCAGCGTACTGGTCGCCGAGAACCGTCCCGAGTTCGGCTCCAAGTACCAGCGTTACTGATCGTTTGTACCGCCGTTGTCGATTCCTGCCGGGGGCGCTCTGCCCCCGCAGCGTTCACTACCGATAAGCCTTGTTCTCTGACACAAAAGCCCGCTGTTTCCCCACGACAGCCGTCATGGCTCGTACTAAGCTGCGCGATTGATTTGTTCAGGGACGATCCATGAAACGATTTGCCGCCTGTCTGCTGTCAATGCTGGCCCTGACGGCCACTGCGGCGGACCTGCAACTGCTCACCGACAACCACCCGCCCCTGCATTTCATGCAAGGCAATCAGCTCGCGGGATTCGGTGTGGACGTGGTGAAGGCCCTGGCGACCCAGACCGGCGATCGTATCCATCTGCAACAAGTCCCGCTGCTGCGCGCCCTGCGCATGGCCAGCGACACCCCCGACACCGGCGTATTCACCGTACTGCGTACCGACGACCGCGACGATCGCTATCAATGGGTCGGGCCGTTGATCGAAGTCGAAACCGCGCTGTACGCCCGCGACAATCTCCAGCCTCCCGTGCACAGCCTGCGTGAAGCCGATCACCTGGGCCAGATCACCGTGCCGCGCAAATGGCTGGTCTACAGCTATCTGCAAGGGCAAGACCTGAACAACCTCTACGGCGTGGAAACCCCGGAGCAGATGATGCGACTGTTCAGCCTGGGGCGTACCGATTTCGTGGTCTCCGATACCTGGTCCAAGGCCGCCCTCGCCCGCGAACAAGGCATGGAGCCGGGACGCTTGCAGTACCAGATCCCGCTGATGAAACAGAACACCTACATAGCCTTTTCGCCGCAAACCGATCCGAAACAGGTCGCACGCTGGCAGCAGGCGCTGGATACATTGCGGGCCGATGGCCGTCTGGAGCAGCTGCGCCAGCGCTGGCTGAGCAATACCCTACCGCGCTGATCGCGCATCAACACCTTCGATAACAACTATGCGCAAAGGTGTTTTCACATCAAAACCCTCCAGCACTACAGTGGGCCCCATCTTCTCCCCACTCTCTGGAGCAACATCATGAAAGACATCATCGCACTCGGCTTCATCGTTTCCCTGATCGGCGCCACCTCCGCCATCGCCGCCCCACACGCCAGCACCCCGGTTGTCGCGGCTGCGACCGTTGGCCAGTCCGGCACCCTGAACGTCGATACCGTCAGCATCGATGCCGAACACAAAGACGGCCTCAAACTGCAACAGAACGCCGAACAGACCAAACTGTACGTCGCAGAAAACCGTCCGGAATTCGGTTCCAAATATCAGCGCTACTGAGTGATCGGTTTGAGCTGCCAGAAACAGGAAACCCCGCCGAAGCGGGGTTTCTTGCATTTGGGCATCAGCGAACCAGTCGCGCGGCCAGTGCCTTGGCCTGCAACGCCACATCGGTGACGGCGGTGCTTTCCCACCACATGCCACGCAACGGCGGGCCCATGGCAAACAGGCGGTTCGAGACCCGGCCCTCGACATCCAGCACCGCACCGTCCACCTCTGCCGCGATCCCCAGTGCCAGCGGCCCTGGACGAACCAGACCGCGCGCCAGCAACTGCTGCGGCAAAGGTCGCGCGACCCGGCGCCAGTCGTATTCGATGCCGCTGGAATTGATCAACGCCGCGCCCTGCAGCACGCGGGTTTCGGCCTCGCCGCGAGGGCGAATGAGGATACTCACGCCGTCGCCCGATGCAGGCTCAAGACCCTTGTAAGACGCCGCATGAATGCGCAATCGCCCTTCCCGGTGCAGACGCTCGACCAGTTCCGCACTCAGCGGCGGCGAACGATGGTGATGACTTTCCCACCACGGCCGCACATGCCGCACGAATTGCCGGCGCTGCACATCGCTGGCCTGACTCCATAACCGGCCGATGTGCGCACGCACGGTGTCGAGCGGCGCCTGCCAGTCGATGCCCTGTGCGATGGCGTCGCGGCAATGCCGGCGCAATTCGCGCAGTAACTGGCGTGGTGTGCGAATGCTGTGATCCTCGGCGAGGAAGTCCACCCACGCGGGCGGTTGCCGACGCACATGGGGCAACAACCCGTGCCGGGAAAACACCTCGATCGGCCCGCGATGCCCGGCCTGCTCCAGTGACACCACGGCATCGACCATGGTCAGGCCGGAACCGATGATCAGCACCGTCGATTGCGGATCGAGCTGGCGCATTGCCGCGACATCCCACGGATCGAGTGCCGCCGCGTTGAGACCACTGGATTCTTTTTGCGGGGTGCGGGCAGCCGGGAACATCCCGGTCGCCAACACGGCAAAAGCCCCGAGCAATTGCTGACCGTTACTCAAGGTGAGCTGCACGGAATCACTGGAGGCCTGAACATCGACCACTTCGGTGCGCACATGCTCGACCGTAGAACCGTGTTGCGCGCCAACCTGCTGCGCTTCGGCGAGACGCTGTTGCACATACACGCCAAACAGCCCCCGAGGTGGAAACAGTTCGCTGACCGGCACATGTTGCTGATCCGACTCCGGCCAGCCGCCACCGGCGATGTGAGCGGTCAGCCACTGGGTCAGGTCATCGGTATTGTCCGGATCGACGCTCATCCGCGCCGCGTTGCCGTTAAGCGTGTGGCCCAGTTCCACCGCACTGTACGCTTCGCCCCGGCCCAGCTCGGCCCGGGGCTCGATCACCAGAATCTTTCTGCGCCCCGGCAAACGCAGCAATTGCACCGCCAGCATCGTGCCGCTGAGGCCGCCGCCGACAATCAGGATGTCGGCGTGACGCAGTGCGGTCGTATCGGTTTGAGTCATGCCGTTCTCGCTGCAGAGGGTTTGCTCAAGGCAGTGTCATTCAGACGCCGCGAAGGCGTCTAGACGGACGCGACTTTTTTCTCCTGCCGATGCAGCTCGCCGAGGTTTCGATAGACGCTGCCCGGATGAACCTCCGGCAGTCTCGGCCCTTCGCCAAACAGCTTCTCGCGCAAGGTCCCCGGCGCGTACTCGGTCTTGTAGACACCGCGCTTCTGCAACTCCGGCACCAGCAATTCCACGGCGTCGATGAAGGTTTCGTGGGTCAGCGCGTAGGCCAGGTTGAAGCCGTCGACGTCGGTTTCGTCGACCCATTCCTGCAACAGGTCCGCCACCGTTTCCGGGCTGCCGACGAACAACGGGCCGAACCCGCCGATGCCGACCCAGTCGGCCAGTTCGTTGGGGGTCCAGACCTTGTTCGGATCCGCCGTGGAAAACGCCTCGACCGCCGATTGAATCGCGTTGGTGTGCACATGCCTGAGCGGTTCGTCCGGTTTGAAGCGGCTGAAGTCGATGCCGGTCCAGCCGGAAATCAGCGCCATCGCGCCTTCGTAGCTGACCCAGGATTTGTATTCTTCGAATTTGGCTTTGGCCTTGGCGTCGGTTTCGCCGAGGATCACGGTTTGCAGGTTGAAAATCAGGATCTTCGACGGATCACGCCCGGCCTCGGCGGCGCGGCGGCGGATGTCGGCCACGGTTTTCTTCAGCAGCACTTTCGACGGGGCAGCGACAAAAACGCATTCGGCATGCTCGGCGGCAAACTGCTTGCCCCGGCTGGAAGCACCCGCCTGATAGAGAACCGGCGTGCGCTGCGGCGACGGTTCGCAAAGGTGAATGCCCGGCACCTGAAAGTGTTTCCCGTGGTGGCGGATCTCGTGAATCTTGCTCGGGTCACTGAAGATCCGCCGTTCGCGATCGCGCAGAATCGCGCCCTCTTCCCAACTTCCTTCCCAGAGTTTGTAGCAGACCTCGAGGTATTCTTCGGCGAAGTCGTAGCGTGCGTCATGTTCGGTCTGGGCTTGCTGGCCGATGTTCTTCGCGCCGCTCTCCAGATAAGAGGTGACGATGTTCCAGCCGGCACGGCCTTTGGTCAGGTGATCGAGGGTCGACAGGCGTCGTGCGAATGGATACGGATGCTCGAAGGACAGCGAAGCGGTCAGACCGAAGCCCAGGTGCTCGGTGACCAGCGCCATCGGTGGGATCAACTGCAACGGATCGTTGACCGGCACCTGCGCCGCCTGCCGGATCGCCGCTTCGCCATTGCCGTTGTACACGTCGTAGATGCCCAGCACATCGGCGATAAACAAACCGTCGAACTTGCCGCGCTCGAGGATTTTCGCCAGATCGGTCCAGTACTCCAGATCCTTGTACTGCCAGGAGCGATCCCGAGGGTGAGCCCACAGGCCCGGCGACTGATGACCGACGCAGTTCATGTCGAAGGCGTTGAGACGGATTTCGCGGGGCATCAGACGGTACTCCCGATGTTCAGGAGGCGTTTAGCGGTTTGATTTGAAGCGATCATGTGAGGCGACTCCGTGGTTTCCGGATGAGGATCCAGAACCCATAGCAGGAGTCATGCCTGAATACATTTTCTTTATTTATCAATAGATTGAGATAACAACCTAAAGCAGTCTGCACGCAGGATGGAGCAAACTGTTTATCCGCTGTCGGCCCTGCAACAGTCAGATCACCACATTGCGCACGAAGCGCGCCGCCACTTCCCCGTCATTGCGATAGGTGTGCGGCTGGTTGCTGGCGAACATGAAAAACTCCCCGGCGGCGATGCGCTGGGGTTGATCGCCGAGCATCAGCGTCAGGCAGCCTTCGAACACGAAAATCTGCTCGCTCCAGCCTTCGGCGTCCGGTTGCGAGGGATAGACCTCACCCGGTTGCAGGCACCATTCCCACTGCTCCACCGCGCGGGTGGCATTGGCCTTGGATAGCAAAACGGCTTTGCTGCCGGGGATGCTGCCGGCCCAGGCAAGTTCGTTGATCCGGCCGGGATCGCGATTGTCCGGGGCCTGGATCAGATCACTGAAGGCCACTTCGAGGGCTTCGGCGACGCGGTCGAGGGTGGTCAGGCTGACATTCTTCTCGCCGGCCTCGATGGCCACCAGCATCCGCCGGCTGACCCCGGACTTTTCCGCGAGGGCCGTCTGGCTCATGTCGGCGGCGTGGCGCAGGCGCCGGACGTTCTGGCTGACGTGTTGCAGGACCGAAGCCCGCTGAACGGAATCTTTGTGCACTATATTGCTCACTGGCTGGAGTTGGGCAGTATACTGCGCAACATTTGGCGCATTGTGCGTCTCCTCCTTAAAAGTGCGCAAGGTCATGACGTCAGCCAATCCCTCCCAATCTTCCCTGCGGTTTTCCCGATTCAGCAAAGCCGAGTGCGTGCTGGTGCTGATCACCATGCTTTGGGGCGGCACCTTTCTGTTGGTGCAGCACGCGATGACCGTCAGCGGTCCGATGTTCTTCGTCGGCCTGCGCTTTGCTGCCGCCGCGGGCATCGTTGCGCTGTTCTCCTGGAAGCACCTGCGTGAGCTGACCCTGTTCGAACTCAAGGCCGGTGCCTTTATCGGCGTGGCGATCCTGCTCGGTTACGGTTTGCAGACTGTCGGTTTGCAGAGCATTCCAAGCAGCCAGTCGGCGTTCATCACCGCGCTGTACGTGCCGTTCGTGCCTCTGCTGCAATGGCTGGTTCTCGGCCGGCGCCCGGGTTTGATGCCGAGCATTGGCATCATGCTGGCGTTTACCGGGCTGATGCTGCTTTCCGGGCCGTCCGGTGCTTCGCTGAATTTCAGCCCCGGTGAAATCGCCACGCTGATCAGCGCCATCGCGATAGCAGCCGAAATCATCCTGATCAGCAACTATGCCGGGCAGGTCGATGTGCGTCGCGTAACCGTTGTGCAACTGGCGACGACTTCGGTGCTGTCGTTTTTGATGGTGGTACCGACCGGCGAGGCGATTCCGGACTTCTCGTGGCTGTTGCTGAGTACGGCTCTGGGCCTGGGCGCGATGAGTGCGGCGATTCAGGTGGCGATGAACTGGGCGCAGAAAAGTGTTTCGCCGACCCGAGCGACCTTGATCTACGCCGGTGAGCCGGTGTGGGCCGGAATCGTCGGGCGCATCGCGGGGGAGCGTTTGCCAGCGATTGCATTGGTGGGTGCGGGGCTGATCGTGGCGGCAGTGATCGTCAGTGAATTGAAGACCAAAGGCAAAGAGACACAAACGGTCACGGAAGAATTGGAGCACGAGACCGAAGGCTAAACGGGGTTTTACGGCTACTTTGTAGGATTCAGAGACATCCTCGCGTTTGGCGATCCGGGAGCTGGCACGTATGATGCTTCACAAACTTCCGCAGATTAGAAGCCTATGTCCCTGATAGTTCTACTGCTTCTGCCTTTTCTGGGCAGCTGTCTGGCAGCCGTGCTGCCGCACAACGCACGTAACGCCGAATCCCTGCTGGCAGGTCTGGTCGCACTGATCGGCACTGTCTCGGTCGCGCTGCTATACCCGCAGATCGCCCACGGCGGCGTGATCCGCGAAGAATTCACGTGGCTGCCCAGCCTGGGCCTGAACTTCGTCCTGCGCATGGACGGCTTCGCCTGGCTGTTCTCGATGCTGGTGCTGGGCATCGGCACCCTCGTTTCCTTATATGCCCGTTATTACATGTCGCCGGACGATCCGGTGCCGCGTTTCTTCGCGTTCTTTCTGGCGTTCATGGGCGCCATGCTCGGGCTGGTGATCTCCGGCAACCTGATTCAAATCGTGTTCTTCTGGGAGCTGACCAGCCTTTTCTCGTTCCTGTTGATCGGCTACTGGCACCACCGCCACGACGCGCGCCGTGGTGCGTACATGGCGTTGATGGTCACCGGTGCGGGCGGATTATGTCTGCTGGCGGGGGTCATGATCCTCGGCCATGTGGTCGGCAGCTATGACCTGGACAAGGTCCTGGCCGCCGGCGATCTGATTCGCGCACATGCCCTCTACCCCATCCTGCTTCCCCTCATTCTTATCGGCGCCCTCAGCAAAAGCGCCCAGTTCCCCTTCCACTTCTGGCTGCCGCACGCGATGGCGGCGCCCACACCGGTTTCGGCGTACCTCCATTCGGCGACCATGGTCAAGGCAGGGGTTTTCCTGCTGGCCCGGCTGTGGCCGTCGCTGTCCGGCAGCGAAGAATGGTTCTACATCGTCAGCGGCGCCGGTGCCGCCACGCTATTGCTCGGCGCGTACTGCGCGATGTTCCAGAACGATCTCAAAGGACTGCTGGCCTACTCGACCATCAGCCATCTCGGCCTGATCACGCTGCTGCTCGGCCTGAACAGCCCGCTGGCCGCCGTGGCGGCGGTGTTCCACATTCTCAACCACGCGACCTTCAAGGCTTCGCTGTTCATGGCCGCGGGGATCATCGACCACGAAAGCGGCACCCGCGACATCCGCAAACTCAACGGCCTGTTCAAACTGATTCCGTTCACCGCCACCCTGGCGATGGTGGCCAGTGCCTCCATGGCCGGCGTGCCACTGCTCAACGGTTTCCTGTCCAAGGAGATGTTCTTCGCCGAAACCGTGTTCATCAACGCCACCGCCTGGGTTGAAACCAGCCTGCCGATCATCGCGACCATTGCCGGTATGTTCAGCGTTGCCTACTCGCTGCGCTTCACCGTTGATGTGTTCTTCGGCCCAACCGCCACCGACCTGCCGCACACCCCGCACGAACCGCCGCGCTGGATGCGTGCGCCGGTGGAACTGCTGGTGTTCACCTGTTTGCTGGTGGGGATTTTCCCGGCACAAGTTGTAGGCCCGTTGCTGGCCGCTGCCGCCTTGCCGGTGGTGGGTGGCGTGCTGCCGGAATACAGCCTGGCGATCTGGCACGGCCTCAATGCACCGATGATCATGAGCCTGATCGCCATGTCCGGCGGCATCGTGCTGTATCTGCTACTGCGCAACCAGCTCAAGCGCGGCCGCTTCAAGTATCCGCCGCTGGCGGGCCGCCTCAACGGCAAGCGAATGTTCGAGCGCAGTCTGGTGGCGATGATGCGTCTGGCCCGGCGGCTGGAGCGGCGGATCGGCACCAAGCGTCTGCAAGCCCAGCTGTTCCTGATGGTATTGGCGGCAGTGCTGGCCGGCCTGATTCCGATGCTGCACAGCAGTCTGAGCTGGGGCGATCGGCCGAAGATTCCTGGCTCGATCGTGTTCGTGACCCTGTGGCTGCTGGCAATCGCCTGCGCCCTCGGCGCCGCATGGCAAGCCAAGTATCACCGTCTCGCCGCCCTGACCATGGTCAGTGTCTGCGGGCTGATGACCTGCGTGACCTTCGTCTGGTTCTCGGCGCCGGATCTGGCCCTGACGCAACTGGTGGTCGAAGTGGTGACCACCGTGTTGATCCTGCTCGGCCTGCGCTGGCTGCCACGGCGGATCGAAGAGGTTTCGCCGCTGCCAAGCAGCCTGCGCAAGGCGCGGGTACGGCGTCTGCGCGACTTGCTGCTGTCGATTGCCGTTGGTGGCGGCATGGCGCTGCTGTCCTACGCGATGCTGACCCGGCAGACGTCGAACGACATTTCCTCGTTTTACCTGAGCCGCGCCCTGCCCGAGGGCGGCGGCAGCAACGTGGTCAACGTGATGCTGGTGGATTTCCGTGGTTTCGACACCCTTGGCGAAATCACGGTGCTGGCCGCCGTGGCACTGACCGTGTTCGCCCTGCTGCGTCGCTTCCGCCCGCCGAAAGAAAGCCTGCAACTGCCGGCCCAGCAGCGCCTGCTCGCCCCCGACGTGGTCACCGATCTGGTCAACCCGCGCTCGGCCAGCGACACCGCGCTCGGTTTCATGATGGTGCCGGCGGTGCTGGTGCGTCTGTTGCTGCCGATTGCGCTGGTGGTGTCGTTCTACCTGTTCATGCGCGGGCACAACCAGCCGGGTGGCGGCTTTGTCGCCGGTCTGGTGATGTCGGTGGCGTTCATCCTGCAATACATGGTCGCCGGCACCCAGTGGGTCGAGGCGCAAATGAGCCTGCGCCCACTGCGCTGGATGGGCACCGGCCTGCTGTTCGCCACCGTCACCGGCCTCGGGGCGATGGTGGTGGGTTATCCGTTCCTCACCACCCACACCTGGCATTTCAGCCTGCCGCTGCTGGGTGACATCCATATCGCCAGCGCGCTGTTCTTCGATATCGGCGTCTACGCCGTGGTGGTCGGCTCGACCTTGCTGATCCTCACCGCCCTCGCCCACCAATCGGTCCGGGGCCACAAAACCGCTGCCGCCAAAGGAGCCGTCTGATGGAAGAAGTCATCGCAATCGCCATCGGCGTGCTCGCCGCGTCCGGGGTCTGGCTGATCCTGCGGCCAAGGACATTCCAGGTGGTGATGGGCCTATGCCTGCTCTCTTACGGCGTCAACCTGTTCATCTTCAGCATGGGCAGCCTGTTCATCGGCAAGGAGCCGATCATCAAGGACGGCGTGCCGCAGGATCTGCTCAATTACACCGACCCGCTGCCCCAGGCGCTGGTGCTGACGGCCATCGTCATCAGCTTCGCCATGACCGCTTTGTTTCTGGTGGTGCTGCTGGCCTCACGGGGCCTGACCGGCACCGACCACGTTGACGGAAGGGAGCCCAAGGAATGACGGCGATGACTCACCTGATCGCCGCACCGATCCTGCTGCCGCTGCTGACCGCCGCCATCATGCTGATGCTCGGCGAGAAGCACCGACCACTGAAGGCGAAAATCAACCTGTTCTCCAGCCTCCTCGGCCTCGGCATCTCGGTAATGCTGCTGCAATGGACCCAGACCACCGGCGTTCCCGGTTCGATTGGGGTTTATCTGCCGGGCAACTGGCAGGTGCCGTTCGGCATCGTGCTGGTGGTCGATCGTCTGTCGGCATTGATGCTGGTGCTGACCGGAATCATTGGCGTCAGCGCCCTGCTCTTCGCCATGGCCCGCTGGGACGGCGCGGGGTCGAGCTTCCACGCCTTGTTCCAGATTCAGTTGATGGGACTTTACGGCGCATTCCTGACGGCGGACCTGTTCAACCTGTTCGTATTCTTCGAGGTGCTGCTCGCCGCGTCCTACGGTTTACTGCTCCACGGCTCGGGCCGGGCGCGGGTGTCGTCGGGGCTGCATTACATTTCGATCAACCTGCTGGCCTCGTCGCTGTTTTTGATCGGCGCGGCATTAATCTACGGCGTGACCGGCACGCTGAACATGGCGGATCTGGCCCTGAAGATCCCGCTGGTGCCGGAAGCCGACCGAGGCCTGCTGCACGCTGGCGCAGGGATTCTGGCCGTGGCGTTCCTGGCCAAGGCCGGCATGTGGCCACTGAACTTCTGGCTGGTACCGGCCTACTCGTCGGCCAGCGCGCCGGTGGCGGCGATGTTCGCGATCATGACCAAGGTCGGCGTCTACACCTTGCTGCGTCTGTGGACGCTGCTGTTCTCGGGCCAAGCGGGCGCTTCGGCTTACTTCGGCGGTGACTGGCTGATCTACGGCGGCATGGCGACCATGGCCGGTGCGGGCGTGGCAATCATTGCCGCGCAACGCCTGGAACGCATGGCTAGCCTGAGCATTCTGGTGTCGGCGGGGATCCTGCTGTCGGCCGTGGGTTTTGCCCAACCCAATCTGATCGGCGCCGCGCTGTTCTATCTGGTCAGCTCGACCCTGGCGTTGAGCGCGCTGTTCCTGCTGGCTGAGTTGATCGAACGCTCGCGTACCGCCATCGAAGTGCCGCTGGAAGATGAAAACGAACTGCTGCCGCGTCCGCAGGAGTGGCAGCGTCCGGTCAAGGGCATCAACCTCGACGACGATCAGAAAGCCGTGGTCGGTCAGGTGATCCCGTGGACCATGGCCTTCCTCGGCCTGAGCTTCATTGCCTGCGCGCTGCTGATTATCGGTATGCCGCCGCTGTCCGGTTTCATCGGCAAGCTGAGCCTGATCGGCGCCCTGCTCAACCCGCTGGGCCTCGGCGCCGGCGAACCGATCTCGAATGCCGCATGGGCGTTGCTGGCCCTGCTGATCCTCACCGGACTCGGCTCGCTGATGGCGTTCTCGCGCCTGGGCATCCAGCGCTTCTGGTCGCCCGAAGAGCGCCCGTCGCCCCTGCTGCGCAAACTGGAATGCACGCCGATTTTCCTGCTGCTCGGGCTGAGCATCGCGCTGACCTTCAAGGCTGAACCGCTGCTGCGTTACACCCAGGCAGCAGCCGATGCGCTGAACAATCCGCAGCAATACGTAATGGCGGTGCTCGGCACCCGCGCCGTGCCGAGCCCGGAAGCCAAGGCTGCGCTGCTGGAGGTGCAACCATGAAGCGTCTGTTCCCTGCGCCGTGGCTGTCGCTTGCGCTGTGGTTGCTCTGGCTGGTGCTGAACCTGTCGGTCAGCCCGGGCAACCTGCTGCTGGGTGCCGTACTCGGTTTCTGTGCCCCGCTGATGATGCGCAAACTGCGCCCGCAACAAATTCACATCCGCCGCCCGGGCACGATCCTGCGATTGTTTCTGCTGGTCGGGCGTGACGTGATCGTCTCGAATCTGCAGGTGGCCTGGGGTGTACTCAACGCCGGTCGTCGGCCGCTTCGTTCACGCTTCATCAAGGTGCCGCTGGACCTGCGCGATGCCAACGGTCTGGCGGCGCTGTCGATGATCTGTACGGTCGTGCCCGGCACGGTATGGTCGGAGCTGGCGCTGGATCGCAGCATTCTGTTGCTGCACGTGTGGGATCTGGATGACGAAGCGCAATTCATCCAGCACTTCAAGGTCACTTACGAGCGGCCATTGATGGAGATTTTCGAATGAGCCCGCTGCTGTCGAACGCGATTCTGCTGACGCTGTTCCTGTTTTCCCTGGCCATGGTCCTCACGCTGGTGCGCCTGTTCAAAGGCCCGTCGGCGCAAGACCGGGTACTGGCGCTGGATTACCTGTACATCGTCGCCATGCTGATGATGCTGACCCTGGGGATTCGTTATGCCAGTGACACCTACTTCGAAGCGGCGCTGCTGATCGCGCTGTTCGGCTTCGTCGGCTCGTTTGCTTTGGCGAAGTTCCTCCTGCGTGGCGAGGTGATCGAATGAACGCTGAACTGTCTCTCTGGGTGGAAATCCCGGTGGCGATCCTGCTGGTCCTCAGCGGCGTGTTCGCCCTGATCGGCGCGACCGGCCTGCTGCGGATGAAAGATTACTTCCAGCGCATGCACCCGCCGGCGCTGGCCTCGACGTTGGGCGCGTGGTGCGTGGCGCTGGCGTCGATCATCTGTTTTTCCGCGCTCAAATCCGGGCCGGTGCTGCACGCATGGCTGATCCCGATTCTGCTGTCGATCACCGTGCCAGTGACCACCCTGCTGCTGGCGCGGGCGGCATTGTTCCGCAAGCGCATGGCGGGGGATGATGTGCCGGCCGAGGTCAGCAGCCGGCGTACTGAAACCGGCAGTTAGATCCAGGCGACAGCCAACAGCCCGGCTCCCAATATCAGACACAGCGGCGAGTAAACCCAAGTGTCGAGCCGGGCAAATCGCGACCCCTTCACTTCCTTGAAAAACCCCACCAGCTCCGAATCGCCGATTGCCCGCGCAAACATCAGCAGCGCAATCGCGCTGATCACCCATTGCAGCGCCCAGTGATGCACGGCGGGCAGCCACCACCCCACTCGCATGCACACCAGTGCGGCAATCAGCAGCAGAGCTGCCGCCACCACCAGCGTGATCCAGCCTGACGGCTTGAACGCCGGCCTGAGCGTCAGCCCGCCGTTGTCCACCGGAACCTGCGGCACCACTGCCACGGCCGCCCACTGCCCACCCATCGCCCAATACACATGCATCAGGCTGATCACCGCAAATATCGTCACCAGCCATTGAGCCAACACAAAGGTCATGGTCGAGAATCCTTTAAAGGGATTTGAACAAAACATCCTAGTCGGCATTTTTCCATGTGCACGACCGGTCGGCGGTGCGGTAAAGTGCCGCCCCATGAAATTCACCCGTACCGATCGCTCACTGCTGGCATGGATGCTCTATTGCTGCGTCCTGTTCAACGTGTTCGCCTGCAGCATCGGTCACGGACAAATGGTCGGCATGCAGCTCAACGGTATCGGCGGCCAGTTCTGCGCCGTCGACCCGAGCACCCAGGCGCCGCTCGCCTCGAATCCCGCCGAAGAAAAACTGCCGACCCTGGCCAAGGCCTTCGGTTGTCCGCTGTGCTCCACAGGCGGCATGGGCCCGGCGTTCAACTCCAGCCTGACCCTCGCGATCCTGCCTGAACAACACAGCCCGCCGCTGCCGGTCATCGTCAGCGCCGACCTCCCTGCCCGCTTCATCTGGCCTTCGGCCAACCCTCGCGCCCCGCCGCTCGCCTGAGTGTCCTTGCCTTTTTGATTTGTCAGCCTACTGCGCCAACGCGCGGCGTTCGCCTGTGCGCTGACTCCTAGACAAGCATTCAGGATTCAATCGATGAAACAACTTACCTTGCTGGCGAGCCTTTGCGGCTGCCTGTCCGTCAACGTCTGGGCGCAATCCACCGTGGATCTGGCGCCGATCACCATTGACGGCGAATCCGGCGTCGAACCGGGCCTGAGCCTCGACCAGTCCAGCGGCATGGCCTCGCGCCTCGGCCTCAGCGTGCGCGACACCCCCGCTTCGGTGGCCATTGCCAACCGCAATGACATCGAACGTCACGGTTCACAAAACTTTCAGGACGCGGCCAACACCTTGCCGGGGGTGAACGCCAGTGCGCCGCCGGGCTTTGGCGGGTTCGTCTCCTATCGCGGTTTTACCAGCAGCCAGATCACCCAGATGTTCAACGGCGTCAACGTTTCCGGCGGACTGGCACGGCCCGTGGATTCGTGGATTTATGACCGGGTGGAACTGGTGGGCGGTCCGTCGTCACTGATCAACGGCGCTGGCTCGGTCGGTGGCTCGCTGAACTACGTGACCAAACTGGCCACGCGCGACGAGCAAGCCATCGAAGGTCGGGTCAGCTACGGCACCTACGACACTACCGAAACCGCATTCGGCCTCAACCACGCGCTGACCGAACCCGGCGCCGAGGTGCAGCATTACGCGCGTCTCGACGTCAGCCACAACACCAGCAACGGCTACATCGACCGCCAGGAGCGCGATGCCTGGAGCCTGGCGTTCTCGTTGCTCAGCGACCTGACGCCGAACCTGTCGCACACCCTGGCCCTGGAATATCAGGACGAACACGAGGACAGCCCGTACTGGGGCACGCCGGTGCTCAACCCCAAGGCCGGCGAACTGAAGATCGACAAGCACAATCGCTTCAATAACTACAACGTCGAGGATGGGCGCTACGAGCAGCGGACAATCTGGGTGCGCTCGATCATCGACTACCGGATCAACGACAGCACCACCCTGCGCAACACCCTCTATCACCTCGACAGCCAGCGTGATTACCGCAACCTGGAAACCTATCAATACAACGCCGACAACAGCGCGGTGAACCGCTCCACTGCCTATCAGGTTCGGCACCAGGGCGAGCAGAACGGCAACCAGTTCGAACTGCGCCACGACAACAGCCTGTTCGGCCTCGACACCACCTGGTCCGGCGGATTCGAGTACAAGGTAAACCAGACCACCAACTCGCCGCTGAACGTCAAAGGCGCCAGCACGGTGAACCCGAACAACTACCGACCGGGGCATTTCTATGACATTCCCGGAACGATGCCGGGTTTCGTCAGCGACAAGACCAACGAAATCACCACCAAAGCGCTGTTTGCCGAAAACCGCCTGGCACTGACTGACAAGCTCTCGCTGCTTACTGGCCTGCGGTACGACGATATCGACCTCGACGTGACCAACCATCGCACGGTGACCGCGAGCAACCCGCGTCATTTGAAGCGCAGCTGGGAGCCGGTCACCGGGCGCGTCGGCCTGACATACCAGTTCATTCCGTCTGCCAATGTCTACGTGCAATACAGCACCGCCGCCGAGCAGCCCAATGGCACCCAGGACTTCGATGTCTCGACCGGCAAGCAATGGGAAATCGGCAGCAAGTTCGACTACCTGAACGGGCGCGGCTCGGCGACAGTGGCCGCGTACACCATCGAGCGCAAAGACTTCGCGGTGACGGATCCACTGGACCCGACCAGCAGCATTCCGGTCGGCCAGCAGACTTCGAAGGGCATCGAGATTGCCAGCTCGCTGCGGATCACCGACAAGCTGCTGGCCGAAGGCAACTTCGCCTGGGTCGATGCGCAATACGATGAGTTCAACGAAAAGAACGCCGCCGGCGTAGTGGTTTCCCGCAAAGGCAACACACCGACCAACGTGCCGGACCGGGTCGGCAATCTATGGCTGACCTATGATTTCTCGCCGCAATGGCAAGGCGGGGTCGATGCGCGGTATGTGGCGTCGGTGTTCGCCGACAATGCCAACACCATGACCGTGCCGTCGTACACGCTGTTTGGCAGCTTCCTCAGCTACCAGGTGGATTCGCACACCACCGTGACCGGGCGGGTGCGCAACCTGACGAATGAGGTGTATGCCGAGTTCGCCCATGTGTCGCCGGCGTATTACCTCGGCTCACCGCGCACCTTTGAGCTGGCTGTGCAAACCCGCTTCTAAAAGCTTCGCGGGCAAGCCCGCCCCCCACAGGAATCGATGTGTTTTCAAAGCTCAGAGCACACCGAAAAACCTGTGGGAGCGGGCTTGCCCGCGATAAGGCCCATCGTTACGGCCTCTATTTCAAATCAGCTGAAACCTTATCTGCCACATCCTTCGGTAACCACGCCTGCCACACATCCGGATGCGCCTTCATGAACGCCACCGCCGCATCCCGGGGCGCCGTGTGTTTCTCGCTCATTTCGGCCAGCGCCTTGTTCAGATCATCAATCGGAAAATCGACCTTGCCGAAGAACTCGGCAATCTGCGGATACTGCTTCTGGAACGGCGTGGACACCCCGATCGACAGCTTAGAGGCCAGTGAACGGGTCGGTTTCGGATTGGGGTTATCGGCGTCGGTCAGGGTTTTCCAGGCCTCGGCATCAAAAGGCGGCTCTTCCAGCTGGATCAGCTTGAACTTACCGAGCAGAGGGGTCGGCGACCAGTAATAGAACAGCACCGGTTTGCCCCGACGGATCGATGAGCTGATTTCCGCATCCAGTGCCGCACCGGAGCCGCTGCGGAAATTGACGAAATCATCCTGCAAGCCATAAGCCGTGAGCTTCTGCTTGTTGACCACCTCCGATGTCCAGCCGATCGGGCTGTTGAGGAACCGTCCCTTGCTCGGGGTTTCCGGATCCTTGAACACGTCCTTGTACTTCTTTAGATCGCTGACACTGCGCAGCTCCGGCGCCAATGGCTTGATGCCTTTGGCCGGATCGCCCTTGATCACGTACTCCGGCACCCACCAGCCTTCGGTGGCGCCTTTGACCGTGTCGCCCAGGCTGACGACCTTGCCTTCGGCCTCGGCCTTGACCCATACCGGACTGCGCCCGGCCCACTCTTCGCCGATGACCTGAATGTCATTGTTGGCCAGCGCAGTCTCAAGGGTGATGGTGGTGCCCGGCAAGGTATCGGTCGGCAGGCCGTAACCCTTCTCGACGATGATCCGCAGGACGTCGGTGATCAGGCTGCCGCTTTCCCAGTTCAGGTCGGCAAAGTGGATCGGCGCCTGTGCCGCGCTCACCGCAGGCACCGCCGTCATCAAGCCGAAGGAGGTCAGGCCAGCGGCCAGCAACCGTCGAAATCCGTTCATGCTTTTGCACCTCGTGCTGTTCACAGCAATAGCAGGATGGCCTGACAGAAGACCGCAAGCCTCTGAATACTCAGTCAACTGACTGTAGACGAGGTTCCTGCTTTTTCAGGGGCATGACACGGATGAGGCTACT
Organism: Pseudomonas sp. 9.2(2024); assembly: GCF_039695385.1. NCBI lineage: Bacteria > Pseudomonadati > Pseudomonadota > Gammaproteobacteria > Pseudomonadales > Pseudomonadaceae > Pseudomonas > Pseudomonas sp. 9.2(2024). The sequence continues at coordinate 3,908,648 of NZ_CP155585.1, forward strand.
TTTCAGAAATTTCCTGCAGGTTCTTCAGCTCGCGTCTGACCATGCTGGCGTATTCCGCAGGCTGCAAGGCGTAGATCTGCGAGGCGACCCACCCCAGCCAGGCGCTCTTCATTTCGGCCTTTGCAGTGAACAATCGACGTGCTTCTTCACGGGCGCTGTCGAGGTTCTGCAAATGGAAATCGGCGCGGCTCACTCGCTGGCCTTGAAGGTCACCAGTTCGCCCTTGCGCCACTTGGCGGCTTTGGCGGTGACGGCTTTCAGGGTCTTGGTCAGGCCTTCCTGCAGTTGTTCATTGGCGGCGAACACGGTGACCGCGCTGTGGCCTTCCTTGAACACAATGGCATGGCCGTCGGCCGTGGTGACGAACGCGTAGTCGCCCAAGCCGTACACAGTCATTTTGATTTCGCGAAAGCGGATGTCCATCTTGCCGCCTTCACGGCTCGGCAGCACCGACGCGCTGAAATGATCACCGACCTTGAGCTTGAGGCCAGGTTTGTCATCGACCACCAATGCGCTTTCGGTGTCGATCTCGGCAACGTAAATGCCTTCGGCGTTTTGCTCGGTGATGTAAACAAAACGCGATTGAAACTGCTTGACCAGCTTTGCCCGCAAATCACCCAGCACGAACAAAGCATGCATATCGAGGTTACTGACTGCCAAAGAAACATCCCCACACTTGAAAAGAGTGCCGTACGCGAAAAGCGCGCACGGCAGTAAAAGTCGGCCAGGCCGAAGGTGTTGCACAATGACTCGAATATACGCCTGAGCGAGCGAAGTGCTCATCCAACGCGAGGTCCACAAGACTACTGGAATGCCACCCGCGAAACCTGCAAAGACATTCTCCAAATGTTGAAGGAAAACGCCTCACGGCCGGCCAGAGAAAACTGACTACGAACTTTAGGGAAAAAACTCACCAAGAAAAGCACTTTTCCGACATATCGCACGCAAAAAATTGCTTTAGATAACGCCATGCCGTCAACAGGTGTTGGCGATTCTAGAGCAGCGATGCTATTCGCGACTACCCGCAGTGGCCAGTAAATGCGGGTCAATCCATGAAAAGGACTTCATATGTGCACTATGACGCATTTTGCCGTGACTCACGAACCTGCCTTTGCCTTGAACACTTCAGCCTTCGAGACTGTTCCTGCAATGGAGCCTTGCGGACGGGAACCGTTGTTCCAGGTAATCCCGGCGGGCAACGGCTTTTTCCATATCAGGGAAAAGTCGACGGGGCTTGTCAGAGGTTTCCGCGAGAATCACAACGCCGCCTGCGCCCTTGCCCGTTCACTGGAATCGCGAATCGAACTCCTGGCCAGCGAGCACCTCAGATAAAGAGAGTGACCGACCCCGCCATCCTTCAAGGAGTACACCATGGAACTGCCTGCCTACAACCTGACCACCCTGTTCGATCAATTAGGGCTGCCTTCGGAGGAAACGGCGATCGACGACTTCATCGAAGCCCATCCGCTGGATGCCGATACCAAGCTGATCGACGCCGACTTCTGGAGCCCACAACAGGCGCAAATGCTCAAGGAGTGGCTGCGGGCCGATGGCGAGGAAGCCATCATGGTCGATGAGCTGAATGTGCGCCTGCACCGGGGCAAGTAATCTTGATCAGTGCAGGCTGTCACCGGTTTCAGCGCTCAATTGCGCAAGCCATGCGGCCCTGCACTCTTCCGCCTCGTTACGACTTGCAAACGCAGTGCCCCGGCGTTCGCCATTGAGCAGCACCACCCAGCAGACACTTTGCCCCATCGCGCGCAGACCGGCGGGTACACCGCTGCCGATCATCACCGCGACATCGACTCTGCATTGCATGTTGACCTCCCAACTTCATTAGCAACCTAACTATGTGGGCATGTTAATGATTTGGATCAAGAGGAAACAGCAACGCCGCTGCACAGCTTAATTGCAGTTCCGGCAACAATGGCTCAGCGCGGCTTTTCCGGTTTGTAGCCCAGACGCAACCCGCCCCAGTGACGGCCCTTGACCATGATCGGCACCGACAGGTCGTGCATCAGCTCGCCGGTATCGCGGGTGTAGGTCTGCAACAACACCGGTTGCTGATGGCTGCCGCAGCGGATGCCGGTGCGGTCGGCGAATTTGCGTTTGGTGCGGTTGTTCACGGTATCGACCTGTGCATCCCCGGTCAGCGGCTGGCTGAATGCCTGATTGTGGGTCGGCACGTAACCCTGCTGCGTACAGGCGATGGCGAACACCAGGCCTTCGTGGCGCGGCAGCAACGGTTCCTGAATGGCCGGCAGCACCTGATCGGTGTAGCGATCGAAACGAGTCTGGAACTTGGCGGGCTGGGTGTCGGGAATCGGTTGATATTGGCGGTCGAACAGGTCTTCAAGACTAATGCGTCCCTGCTCGACATCGGCCTCGAACCGCGCGGCAATCTGGCTGGCCCCTTCGCGGGCGAGGTCGTAGATGCGTTGGTGATAGTCATCCAGCCCGACTTCGGCCAGACGTTCGCTGATGGTTTCCGCCTGCCCTTCCATTTGCACGGCGGCCTCGGCCAGGTGCCGGGTCTGTTGGTCGCTGATCGCCAGATCGCTGCGCATCTGCTCGATGGCGGTGAACAGGCTGTCGAGCTGTTCACGATTGGTTTCCGCGCCTCGGGCGATTTCGCCGACTTGGGTTTCTACGCCGGCAGCCAGTCGCGCGATGTTTTCCAGGTGCTGGCCGGTGTGTTCGACCTGCTCGACGCCGGTGTGCAAATCGTCGGAGAGCTGGCGGATCTGCTCCACCACCTGCGCCGTGCGTTGCTGGATGTCGGCGACCATCTCGCCCACTTCGCCAGTGGCCGTTGCAGTACGGGCCGCCAGACCGCGCACCTCATCCGCTACCACCGCAAAACCGCGACCGTGCTCGCCGGCCCGGGCCGCTTCGATGGCGGCGTTCAATGCCAGGAGATTGGTCTGACTGGCAATCGACTGAATCACCAGTGTCACGCGCTGGATGTCATCACTGCGCTGGCTCAAGGCTTCGATCAGTTCGCGGCTGGCATTGGCACGCTGGCTGAGCTGATGCATGCGCGAAATGGAATCCACCAGCTCGGTGCGCCCTGCTGCGCTGCTGTGATGGGCTTCGCTGGCAGCGCCCAAGGCTTCACGGCTGAGCTGCGAAGTGGCCTGCTCAGTGGCGATCATGACTTCGGCGTTGTTGACGATCTGCGCGGCGGCGTCGAGTTGCGATTGCAGCTTGCCGGCCAGCTCCTTGACGGAAAACGCCACGCCTGCGGCTGACAGCGCGTTATGACTGGTGGTGTAGGAAAGGTCGCGAGTCAGCTCGGACATCGCGTTATTGCTATCGATCGGTTGCGCATCGGGGACCGCCCGGGAACGCAGGCGCGGCAGCCAGACGATCAGCACCGCCAGCGGCATGCCGACGTACAACGGCCATTCGCCCAGGCTCATTCCGGCCAGCAACAGCATCAGAGCGATGCTTTGCAGGGTCGGCGTCAGCCAGCGATTCTTCGGCAAAACAACTGGTGCAGGCAGAGCCGCAACCAGAGATCCATCTCTCGTCATTTTGTTACCCCACGCTTGTTCTCATTGTTGTGACTGCATTAAACGCCACTACAACGCCATTATCCATGGTCCGTTAGTCGTGGGTCTGTGGCAGGTCAATGGAATGGTGCGGGGACTTTCCGGCAGACGAGAAAAAGCAAAGATCGCAGCCTTTTGCAGTTCCCTTAGGAGCTGCAAAAGGCTGCGATCTTTTCGCGACGACCCGCATTGAAGGGGTCGCCTCAGGAATCAGGCCTGACGCTGGTGCTTGTCGATCTGCTCGTGACGCTCTTGAGCTTCGATGCAGTACTTGGTGGTCGGGCTGATCAGCAGGCGTTTCAGGCCGATCGGCTCGCCGCTGTCGTCGCACCAGCCGAAGCTGTCTTCCTTGATACGTTCAAGGGCCTGCTCGAGTTGCGGCAGCATGCGCTGGTCGCGATCGATCGCGTTTACCAGCCAGGTGCGCTCTTCTTCCACCGATGCGGCGTCCGCCGGGTCAGCCGGGGTGTCCAGGCTTTCGATGGCAATACGGTTCTGCTCAATGCGCTCATGGGTTTCGACTTTCATGTTCTGCAACAGCTCTTGAAAGAAAGCGTGTTGCTCGGCATTCATGTAGTCATCTGCCGGCATGGCCAGCAACTTGTCCTTTGTCATTGATATCTCTATAAAAAACGTGCATTAAGGCGAATTAGGGAGCGTTCCGGCGAACCGCCTGCGGTCATCGGAAAGGCATCGTTTATTGCAAACGCCACCCGGCACTCAATTTACGAAGGGGCGGCAGTCTAAGGCCCGTTTGAGGCCTCAGCAACTGTAAATACCGGGAATTTGTCCGACAAGGCCCGGAAACTGCTCTGACACAGGCTTCACAGCGCTCATCGGAGTGCGTTTATAGCAAGAAATTCAGTCGAGCGGCTGTATATAGAAGACAAACGTCGGACGAGCGGCGCTTTGTCGCAATTCGTTACGGTCACTGAACGCAAAACCCTCCCCTCGCAAAGACTGACAAATCCCCCCAACCTCGGCTACGTTATGCCCTCCCCGGTTCGACTTGAAGGAACGCGTCATGAAACTGATCGGCATGCTGGACTCCCCTTACGTGCGCCGCGTGGCGATCTCTGCCAAATGCCTGGGGGTCGAAATGGAACACGACCCGGTCTCGGTGTTCCGCCACTTCGAACGTTTCCAGCAGATCAACCCGGTGGTCAAGGCGCCGACCCTGATCCTTGATGACGGCGAAGTGCTGATCGACTCGACCCTGATCCTCGACTATCTCGAAGCCCTGTCCGGCAAAACCCTGCTGCCCGCCGACCTGCCGCAACGCGCCAAAGCCTTGCGCCTGATCGGTCTCGGCCTCGCCGCCTGCGAAAAAGCCGTGCAGCTCTACTACGAACGCAACCTGCGCCCGGCCGACATTCAATACCAGCCGTGGGTCAAACGCGTCGAAGGCCAACTCGCCGCCGCCTTCACCGCCCTTGAACATGAACTCGAAAAACACCCACTGCCCACCGACGGCCCTCTCCAGCAGGACGGCATCACTCTCGCCGTCGCCTGGAGCTTCACCGGCCTCGTCGTCCCCGACCAGATCGACGCCGATCACTTCCCGCGCATCGCCCAATACACCGCGTACGCCGAAAGCACCCAGGCGTTCATCGACACCCCGATGACCTGACCATGAGCGCCACCGAAACCGCCGCCCCGGCCCTCAAAGAAATCTTCAACGCCGAACGCCTGCAACACATCGCCACAGAAATGAGCGCCGTGTACCCGGCGTTCAAGGCCAAGGCGTTTCTCAAGCACGCCAACGACGGCCTCGCCGACCTCTCCGTCATGCAGCGCATGGCCCGCGTCAGCGAAAGCCTGCATCACGTGCTACCGCTGGATTACGCAGATTCCCTCGCTGTCCTGCGCGAACTTGCCCCGCGACTGAACAGCGGCTTCGTCAGCATGTGCCTGCCGCACTACGTCGCGTGCTACGGCGCGCACGCGTTCGACGCTTCCATGGAGGCCCTGAAATACTTCACCACCTTCGGTTCCTCTGAATTCGCCATCCGCCACTTCCTGCGCAGCGACCTGGAACGCTCGCTGGAACTGATGCACGACTGGACCCAAGACGAAAACCACCACGTTCGAAGACTCGCCAGCGAAGGCAGCCGCCCTCGCCTGCCGTGGTCGTTTCGGCTGGAACCGGTGCAGGCTGATCCACACTTGGCCGCCGGGATTCTTGACCGGTTGAAAGCCGATGAAAGTTTGTACGTGCGCAAGTCCGTGGCGAATCATTTGAATGACGTGACCAAAGAGCATCCGGAGTGGGTGCTGGATACAGTTGAGGGGTGGTCGCTGGAGAACAAACACACGGCGTGGATTGCCAAACATGCGCTACGAAGTTTGATCAAACAGGGGAATTCTCGGGCGCTCACAGTTATAGGCGCTGGGGCGAAGGCTGAGGTTGAATTGCTGGATGTGAAGGTGGAGCCGGCGGTTGTGCGGCTTGGGGATACGATCACTCTGTCGTTTACCGTGCGATCGTTGGTGCCAGTTGAACAGCGGTTGGTGATTGATTATGCGATTGACTATGTGAAGGCGAATGGCGGGACTTCGGCCAAGGTTTTCAAGTTGAAGACGTTGGAGTTGGCGGGGTTTGGGAGTGAGGTTGTGGCGCGGCGACAGGTGATTAAGGATTTCACTACGCGCAAGCACTATGCGGGGGTACATACGGTGCATGTGGTAGTTAATGGGGAGCGGTTGGGGAGTACTGCCGTTGACATCATCACTTAATAAGCGTCAAAAATGGTCTGCTCATCGGATGACAACCGAAAGTAGCAGGTACGTTGGATCTTGAACCGAATGATAACCTCTCCAACTACTGAGCTCGCAAAGGAACGCACATGATCGATGGTCTCGCTGTTTTGACAGTTTTTTTGGTTTACCTGGCCGGTGTCGTTATTCCAGGACCCAATTTCGTTGCGGTAGTCCACAAAGCGGTAGCTGCGTCGCGGCCAGAAGCCTTGGCCTTGGTGGCAGGCATTGTATTGGTCAACTTACTCTGGGCCACCTGTGCAATAGCAGGTATCGGCGTTGTATTTGCTGCGTTTCCTTGGGCGGCGCTGATCGTAAAAGTTCTGGGGGCCGCCTATCTGATGTGGTTTGGACTCCGACTGTTGCTAAATGCCGGAAAGACCGCGCTTGCCCCCAATAATGATGCTGCCGTCGGAAACTTTCGGCAGTCGTTCATTCAGGGAGTCATCACGAACATCGGCAACCCAAAATCCATGGCCTTCTACGCCGCTATTTTCTCAGCGGCAGCCCCCGCCCACGTGTCAACAAGCACGTTTTTGTCGATGCTGGCAGTCGTAGTGGTGGTTTCAATGACTTGGTATGGAATGGTCGCAATCGCTCTTTCGCAACCTGACATCGCGTCAGCGTATCGAAGGAGGAAAAAAGCTATTGATCAATTATGCGGTGGTTTGATTTTGTCTCTGGGGATACGGCAGCTTGTTCAATAAGTCAGGGAGGAATGCGGGCAGATTTAAAAATGGGACGCATCTATTTATCAAAAGAGCCGCCCTATCTTTTCCGACTCGCCCCCGTTTCCCAAGAATTACCAACTGCCATACGGAATGCCGAATTTGTCGATATAACGCTTGGATTTTTCACTGACCGGATAGGCGTAACGTCCTTGGTTCTTACCCTGACTAGGCCCTAACGGCTCAATCTCTGCTTTCGCCCGAGCGACCTTGATCGCCTTATGACACGAGTCTTTAACCCAAGCCTGCACCACCCCGCCGGGCGCCAGCCCCAAGTAAACCGACGCCATAAACCGCGCCTCTCGTTCAGGTGTTTGCGGGCAACGTTTGCTGGTGGATTCCAACATCAATTGCCTGGCATGTTCTGGAATATCCACCCAGGCTTGCCAGGTTTTCTTTTCAACGATTGACTGCCATCGTACATATATCCGAACGGGAAGATCGGCACCCACTACTCGTTTCCCGCTGCCGTCCACTATTGACCAGCCGCGAGCCGACTCGGTGCCGTCCTCTGGCTCGCCACCGGCTGCGGAGCCACCATTGGCCTTGAAGTAGACCTTGCCGGTAACGTCCTGCACAGAACTGTCCTCCACCCAAACCTGCATGTAATCAGGTTCGATGAATGCCAATTCCCACCATTCGGATTTGGGGTCGTTTTTGCCTGATAGCGGGTCAGCAGACTGGCAGCCAGCCATGAACAACGCGCAAAACAGAGTGACGAGTAATTTCATTACCAGAGCGTCCAGTCAGGTACGTGAGGATGTTGTACGCGAATTGAGTCTGCGGTAGGAGCATTGATATAGACCGCGCTCATTCCGCTGCCATCTCTGCGGCCAAGGGGGTGGTTCCAGTTTGCGGACGTGTGAATGTACTTCAGTTTCAACAGCTTTTCTTCTTGCGGAGTAACGCTGTAGTCACCCGCCAAGAACCGATCACACAACGCTTGAAGCTCTGAAGGAACAGCCAATTCCGGTGTATCCGGAATGTCTTTAAAGCGAACGCCCTTCTCTTTCGCCAACTGGTGCATCAAGCGCAGGTACACCCGGGAGAGCATGCCACTCACCGGACGTTTTAGTTGGACGGCGGCGTACACCCGTTTTAGGCGCGGACTGAGCCGATCTTGTAACGCATTAGGCAAGGGCAACGCAGCTGGCGTGACAATCTCCAGCATTTCCGCAGGCCAACCTTTGGCAAGCAACTGATCCTTCACTATCTCTGCATCACGATAAATCGAGGTTGTCACAACATCAGTATTCTGCGACACGTCCAAGCTTTGCATGGGGCTGACGAGTACATTCTCTTGTGCTTCTTCGAGGTAACCACCACCAAGGTCGGAATGAACTCCCGGTAAAACGATTTCCAAATGATCGGGCTTGACGCGACTCAAAGCGAAATTCGCCCGGCATTCATCGCGGGCAGTCAGCTGGACGACATCAGAGAAATAGCGACGATCCAGGTACAACCTGATGCCAGTGGCAACAGGGCTTTTGATATTGCCCAGATTTGACCATCCGGCAATCGAGGGTACGGTGTCGAACAGACCAATGAAGCCCATGTTGATGCTGCTTTTGTATTGATCATTGAAAGTAGAACTAAATCCTCTCGCACTACTGCGCATCACATCCCCAAGAGGGCCCTGCTTTCCGCGTGCAATTTCATTGGCAAAATGCCGAGCGGCAGCAGCTCCACGGCTGAAACCGAACGTATCGAATGTCAGAGAAGTAATTTCGCTCTCAGGATGGCTAGCCAGTACCCCTTCAATACGCAGTTTGATCTCTGAAAACGAAAGCTGAACACGACCTGCAACCCCCGTCTCACCTCGACCAGTGCCGGCCCCAAGCGTGCTGTCCTCCATGCCTGAGCGAGTACCGATCCCCTCGACATACACCATGCGAAAGGCTTGCTTCTGCGAGCCGTCTCCTTCGGCTTTCTGAGGTGCGTAATACAAGTCACTCAGTTTCTGCACATTGCTGGTGTCGTTACCGTAGCTGCTGTCCGGATCTTTCATGAACGGCTTACAACTGGCATCAATATCTTGAGCCGCAATCGGATGATGAGCACCACACAGAAGCCCGGCCGCAGCATTATTGGCATTATTCCCCGTACCATCGAAGAACACTCCGATCCGCAGGGCTATGCCAATTTTTTCACGTGCAGATGCCGGTTCCTTCCCGTGTTTCTCATACTCAGCCCAACGCTGGGCATGAATATCGACGGGGTCGGTTCCTTTGTTGCGATAGTTTTTAGGCGGGTTGGGAATGTAGCCACTCAATCCTTGATTCCTTCTTCTGATCCTTGAAGAACGGGCCGAAGGGTGACAGCGGAAATCGGGGGGCGCAAGGCGTGGCCGCGTGCCAGCACCTGGCGCTCTTTCTCCCTGCCTGCAATGGTGGCGCCGAGCCACGAATGATATGGTTCAGCCTCAAAACCAGGGACGACACCTCGTGCACAAACAATGTCTGGCAGCAGCAGTAACCTTCGCCATCAGTTTTTCCGCCCTTGCCTCTCCTGTGCCGCAGGAAGAGCTAGAAGAGTGCCAACGAATAGAAAACTCGGCCAAACAGGTCATGAAAACCAGGCAGCAAGGCGTGCCCATGGCTTCGGTGATGGAACTGGCCGAAGCGGCAGGTAAGCAGAACGAGTATGTGGGTGAGGTGTTCAAGTCGTTGATTCGCGAGGCGTACGAGATTCCTCAATACTCAAGCGAGAGTTTGCAACAGAAAGCGATCAGCGATTTCCATTCCAATTTCTACAAGGCTTGCATCGTGACGGCGGAAAAGAGAGCAAACGCCAACGGTTGAGCTTAACGAACAAAAAAGGGAGCAGATTCAGGTAGTGAATCTGCTCCCTTTTTACTGAAATACAGCCTTAAGTTTTCAGTTCGACGTTATCCAACGCCTGATTCACCGCCAATTCCCCGAGCATCACAATCTGCGCAATCCCTATCGCAGTCTTACGGTGAGAGGGCTCCAGCGTGGCCGCAAAGTTGTTGAGCATCTCGCTGGCCGAACCGAGGGATTCACTGGCGTTGGCGAGCAGTGATTCGGTGTCGTACGCCGGATTCGCCAAGTACATCGGGTCGTGCTTGTGGTGACTCCCCATAATCCGTTGCTGCGGAGTGAGGTAATGATCGAGCGCGCGTTCGGCGGCTTCGTTCAGGGTTCGGGAGTCGGGGAATCTGTAGGGTGAAACCGGATCGGTTTCCGGGGGGTTCGGTGTCGGTTTGATCATGGTGAAACTCCTGATTTTGATTAGGAGCTACCAGCATCACTTGCAGATGATGGGTGGCAGCCATGTGCGGGTCTGCAAGACCGGGAAACCAGGCACCCGGCAGACCCGAGGGTCTCCCGCACAAAGCCGCCATTGCGCGGGCGCGAACGAGCGTCCTTTTGGCAGGCTGTGCGACTGGTTTTCCGGCGGGCTTGCAGACCCGATCACTGATGGGCAGTGACGGGAATCAAGTTACGGTCGGGGGGCCAGACGCACAAGCCGGCGGATTCTGTCTTAGGTGTAGGGGACGGCGCAAGGCGCTGTGGGCATCCGGGTGTGACAGCAGGACTGATTTAAACAACCAAAGCGCAGAGCGTTTAATTCCGGACAAAAGCCGGACTGTCACCCAGTCCGGCGCCCTCATCACAAACGCAAGTTTCAGTTTCCGGGCCAAAGAGCCCCATCATCTCCACCCGCAGTAAAAGCCGCCCCCTCAATGTGATAAACCTGCGGCGCCTCCGAAAAATACCCCTCCAGCCCCAACATAAAGACCCTGTGATCCTCCCCCGCCTCAAACTCCGTATGAGCCTCAAGAGACTCCCACCGCACGATCAAATTGAACCGCTCCGGCGTTTCAATCCCCTGCGCAAGCATGTGCCCGCCATACCCATTCGCGCGGCGGAGCAAAGCCGCAACCTCGGCAAATGCACCTCTGAACTCATCAACACGTTCTTTATAAACGGGCAACAAAGCGATCTCATAAATCATGACGCATCCCCCGCAGAACCCGCCCGAAGCGACGGCTCAACCGCAATCGCGATTTTCCCTTGAAGACCGTTGTTGTGACTTTCCAACCGAGCATGGGCCAGCGCAATCTCCGCAAGCGAATACACCGCGCCAACATGTGGTCGCAGTTGACCGCGCTCCACCAGGGCACTCAATTCATCGAGCTTGCCGCGGTTCTGGCGGGTGAACACGAAGTGATAGCTCGCGTTCTTGCCCCAGGCTTGGACGAGGTTTTGTGGCCGGGCGATGTCGACGATCGAGACCACGCGGCCAAGTTGTGCGAGGGCGTCGGGGCTGCGCGACAGGGTGTCGCCGCCGATGGTGTCGAATACCACGTCCACTCCGAGGCCATTGGTTTCTCGCAGGATGGCGTCGACGTAGTCGCCCTTTTCGTAGTCGATGATCACATCGGCGCCCATACGGCGGACGAACTCGGCGTTTGCTTCGCTCGCGGTGGTGAACACTTTGGCGCCCATCGCTTTGGCGAGCTGGATGGCGACGTGTCCGACGCCGCCTGCGCCGCCGTGTATCAAGATGCTCTCCCCCACTCTGAGCGCCGCCCGCACGATCAGCGCTTCCCACGCCGTCCCGCCCACCAGGCTCAAGCTGGCCGCTTCGAGGTGGCTCAGCGAGGAAGGCTTTTTGCCGATGATGCTGGCGGATGCGACGTGGTACTCGGCATAGCTGCCGGGACCGTCGAAGATTTGCGGCGTGTACCAGACTTCGTCGCCCGGTGCGAAAGCCGTCACGCCGGGGCCGACCGCTTCGACGACGCCGGAGACGTCATGTCCGGTGATGGCCGGCAGTTGCACCAGATCCTGATAGTCGCCGCGTCGGACTTGATAATCCAATGGATTGATCGAGGTGGCGTGTACCCGGACCAGCACTTGCCCCGCTTTCGGCACGGGCTTGGGTACGTCGCAAAGTGTGAACGATTCCGGGTTGCCAAATGATTCAAGCAGCATCGCTTTCATATTGAATCCTCGTATCGATAATAAGGGATATCGAGATATCTCGATATCACGCGGTAAATTTTTTTACAGCTCTTTCCCTATGACCTCGGCCAAGGCGCTGATGTTGGCTTCATTGCGCTTGTAGTAGGTCCACTGACCGATGCGCCTGACTTCAACCAGGCCCACACGCTGCAGCGTTGCAAGATAACCGGACACCGTTGACTGCGAGAGTCCGATGCCCTCTTGAATACTGCTCACACACACGCCCACCGTGTGAACGTCGCCCTCGTCCTGCGGAGGGAAGTTCTTTACGGGGTCTTTCAAGCCTTTCAGGATTTCAAGCCGTACCGGGTTTGAGAGTGCTTTGAATACTTCGATCAGGTCCATGCGGCGAGAATATCGAGATTGTTCGATATGTCAATACGCTGATTGACCAACGGAAAGCATCTCGCCTGCCGAGAGCCCGGCAACGCTCGTCAAACCGCCAGAACGCAGCAAGGTACCTGGTAAAGAATGTGCTCGGTGGTACTGCCCAACCATTTGCTCAAGCCCCGGTTGCGAACTCTTCCCATCACGATGACATCGACATGCTGTTCGTCGGCGAACTCGCTCAGTACGCTAACTGGCCGGCCTTCAACGAAGTGCCGCTGACTGGAGGCCACACCGAACTGCCCGGCCAGTCGAAGAAACGATTTTTGCAGGTCCTCGCGCAGTGACCGAGTCAGCTCGGCCAGGGGTAATCCTCCCATGTCCGCCAGGTACGCGGCGGAAATATCGCAGGCATAGAGCAAGTGCAACTCGGCGTCGCACTGAATGGCCAGGGCACTGGCCTGCCGGATGATCTGCTCGTTCAACGAGTTGTCGGCGGACTCGATATCCGACACCTCGACCGCCGCCAGCACTTTACGAGGCAATACATAGCCGCTTCCGCCCACCAGATACACAGGGACTGGACAATCGCGCAGCAATTGCCAGTCCAGCGGCGTGTAAAACGCGCGCCTGAGGGTCGACACCTGTTCGATTTCCTTGATCAGCAGATCGGGCCCATACGCTTTGACGTGATCAAGGATGCGCTGCTCCACATCAGCGGCCCAGTCCACTTCGGTGGTCACCTCGATCCGCCTGCCGCGCAGATTGACCGCCCGGGCTTCCAGCGTCTGCCGGTGTTCCTCAAGAAATGCTTCGCGTGCCTGTGACCGGTTGCCTGTTTCCAGCAGCGACAAACCGTCGAGCGAGGGAATCAGCGCCAATATGTGCAAGCGCGCGCCACTGGCCTTGGCCAGCGCCGCGGCATGGTTGATCGCAGCGGACTCGCGCAGGAGCGGATTGATGATCAGCAACAACCGTTGATACTGGCTCATAGAGACCTCTCGTCAGATCCAGGACGTCGCACTTCGGTTCGAACGACCGGCCCCACCGCCAGGATGCTGCCGGGTACCGAATACAGCGCCCGTTCAGTATTGCTGCCCATCAACCGATCAATACCTGCGCGGTGCACCGTGCCCATCACGACCACATCCGCCACGTATTGCTCGACAAACTCGCTGATGACAGGCACTGGCAGGCCCATTACAAAATGGCGTCGCTCAGGCGGGATCCCGTAGCGATCGGCCAGATTGATGAACGCCTGATGCAGGGACTGCCGCAGCTCCTCGACAAAATCCACTCCCCATCCGGCACCGACCAGCGGCGCGTCGCCATTGAAGGCCGGTGACAGGTCATAAGCGTAGAGCAGGTGCATGGGCGCGTCACATTGCGCGGCCAGCGCGTTGGCAGTCTGAATGATGGTGTCATTCAGACCGCTGATCTGGGTCTCGGGATCGAACGGATCCACGGCCGCCACGATCCGATGCGGCAGGCTGTAACGGACCTCGTTGACCAGATGCACGGGCACCGGACATTCGCGCAGCAAATGGCAATCCAGCGGCGTTATGAAAACCCGCTTCAGGAGGGGTTCGAGCGTCACATCCTTGATCAGCAAATCAGGTTTGAGGTCTGCGACAGCCCGCAGGATATCCAGCAGCGCGTGGGTGGTGAACACCACGTTCACCGTCACCTTCAGTCCCTGTTCCGAGAGTAGCTCAAGCTGATCGGCTACCCAGCGACGGTGGTGGCGCAGATAGCGCTGATACCCGACCTCATCGATTTTGTCCTCCCACAGGTGAACCACGGGTGCCGGTTCAGCGAAGACCCGAACGTCCAGCGCCGCCCCGCTCGCCTTGGCCAGCGCCACCGCGCGCAGCATGGCGGGCGTCTGATGCAGGGTCTGGTCGGCGACCAGCAGCAAACGTTGATATTGCCCCATTACACACCTCCGCAAGACAACCGCAGGCTTTGAGACTGAGCCTGCGCGACTGGCGCGCAGTTGATTTACATCAACTTCGGACCATTCAACATCGCCGGTCTCTGACCCAGATCAGATTCCTGCCCATTGAGCGGCGTAGAAAGAAAGCGACTGCAGGGCGCTGTGTCCCGCACCCGTCTTTAAAACCGCAAGGAGGGTCTCCTCATGCTCACCGTCAAAGACCACAACGAACGAGCCGCCAATGCCTATGCCTCGATCGCCGGGCAACACTGGATCGAAGCACTCAGGGACGGTCGCCATGTGCTGATCCGGCCCCTTTCGGAAAAGGATCGGGAACGCGAATATGCGTTCATCAAACGCTTGTCTCCGGAGTCGCGACACATGCGCTTTCTGGCGCAGATCAACGAACCGTCGGGCACGATGCTGGATCAATTGATGGACACCGATAATCGCCTGCGCCTGGCCTACGTCGCGCTGGTGCACGACAACGGCCAATTGATCGAGATCGGCGTAAGCCGCTATGCCGCCACGGGTGAACACGAGTGCGAATGCGCCGTTACCGTCGCCGATGAATGGACGCACCTGGGACTGGGGACCCTGTTGATGGAGCACCTGATCTCGGCGGCACGCAAGAATGGAATGCATCGGATGTATTCGGTCGATGCTGCCAGTAATGCCCCGATGCGTGACCTGGCCCGGACGCTGGGGTTTGAACGGCACAATGACCCTGACGATCCCCGCCAGGTCATTCACAGCCTGTACTTGTAGCCTCTGCCGCCGGCGAACGTCAGTACGGGCGATCGCCGGTGCTCCGACGCTAGAGTCCCCTGCCCGGCTTGATCGCCAACACACTGCACGGTGCCCGGTGCAAGAGTTGTTCGGCGGTGGTGCCCAGCAGTTTGGTCAGACCCAGGTGCTGCACCGTACCCGCCACGATCATGTCGACGTTTTGCTCTTCGACGAATCGGCAAATGGCCGGCACCGGCGCACCTTCGATGAAATGACGACACTCCTTCGACACGCCATGACGCTCGGCCATCGCGGCAAACGCCTCATGCTGCGCCGTGCCCAGTGCCTCGTAGATACCGGTGGCCAGTGGCAACGCGCCGACCCCGAAGTCTTGCGCATAGGCGGCGGTCCAATCGTAAACGTGCAACAACTGCAGCCGGGCATTGCACACCTCGGCCAGCTTCGATGCGGCATCGATAATCTGGTCGTTGAACACCAGATCCTGATCTTCGCTGCGCAGCACGTCGATGATCGCCAGAACATGACGGGGGCGAGGGTTCAAGGCGTTGGTCACGAGGTGTACCGGGATCGGGCAATCGCGCAGCAGTTGCCAGTCCAGCGGAGTAAAGAACACCCGTTTCAAGGCCGACTCTTCATGAGCATCCTTGATGATCACCACCAACGGTATCTCATTGATGAATTGCAGAATCTCCGCGTAAGGGTCCTGGACCCAGACCACTTCGCTCGTGACAACGATCCCGTGTCCACGCATCCGTGTTGCCTGTTCTTCGAGCCAATGGCGATGCTTCTCCAGGTAGGCGTCACGGGCCACGGCCACCTGTTCGGGGGCAAACAGCCCGGCCACTGCCAGCGCCTGTAAATAATCGAATGCCACGATATGCAGCGGTCTTTGCAGCGCCTGCGCCAATGCCAAGGCACGATCGAATGCCGGCGTGTGGTGCATGGCGGGCGGAGCGATCAGCAGCAGGCGGGGTTCCTGTGTCATGGTGCACCTCGGCATTGAGCGATGGCAGGGAATGAGTCTCAGGCTGTCCCTTTTACCGACGAGCACTTTGATTTTTGTCAGTGTCCGGTCAAATCGTCGCTCGATCCACCAGCAGACCGGCCCACATGGCAGCGGTCAGCAGAATCTGACCGGGTATGACATACGCGGCGAAGCGTCGTCCGCCACTGATCCAGGCCACCAGGCACTTGCTCAACGCGTTACTGCTGACCGCCAGCAACACGGGTGGCGCAATGGCGCTGTAAGCCAACAGGCCACCCTTGGCGAGCGTGGCGATTGAAGCCGTGGAAGAATGGGCATCGGCGAATCCGCTTAGCACGGCAGTCAGCATCACGCCCGCCTCGCCAAAGTGATCGAGCATCAACGAAGACAAAAACGTCACGCCGGCCATGGTCAACGTGACCGCCAGCGCGAGCTTGAGATTGAACGCCCCGCCGACCTTGATCGGTTGGTTCGCAGCGACCGCGGGCCTGGGGAACAGCAGGCCCAGGCTGAACAGCAGCGTTACGCCAAACCCGGCCAGCAACGGCCCCCACAGGTGCGGCAACAGCGCGGTGTCGACCGCGCCGAGGATCAGCGCGACCTGCGCCGCCATGGCCAGGTTCGACAGCAGGGCCGCCGCACTCAGTACCTTGAGGTGCTCCGGGTCTTTGCGGGCGATATGCCCCATCGCCGCAATCGTCATGGTGCTGGAGGCGAAACCGGACGCGATGGCGCTGACCGCGTAGCCGTAGCGCACACCCAGCGTGCGCATGGCGATATGCCCGATGGCGCCGACGCCCATCAGCAACACGGTCAATGTACAAAGGGTGCGCAGGTTGAGTGCCGAGTAGGGACCGATGAACCGGTCAGGCGTCAGCGGCAACACCACCAATGCTGCGATCAGCAGCACCAACCCATCGCGCATCTCCGCTTCGCTCAACTGGCTGCGGGCGAAGTGATGGAGTTTCTGCCGGTAAGCCAGCAGCCCCGCCATGACCACGCCAATGGCGATTGCCAGTTCCGGCGCTGTGCCGCATAGCGCGCCCAGTACCAGCACCGTGAGCAAGGCCACTTCGCTGGTCAGCCCCGGATCAGTGCTCAGGCTGCGCCAGTAAGCCACGCTGATCAGCAGCGCCAGACAGCCGCCCACAATGCCCAACAGCAGTGCGCCGCCCACTTGCATCGCGACGTAACCCAGCAGCGCCGTGATCGCGAACGTGCGCAACCCGGCACAGGCACGGCTGTCGCCGCGCCCTTTATGCCGCTCGCGCTCCAGACCGACCAGCATGCCGATACCCAGCGCTGCGGCGGCCCCCGCCAGACCCAGTGCGTCGTTCATAGCGCGACGGGGTCACCGGCGCGCGTGACCCTGGGTCGTGCAACCGGCGCTGTATCGACAATCGTTGGCCACACATGAGGCGCATCGATCCGTGCCTTGAGCTGATCGACAAAAGATTGCGCAGCGACCTTGCTGTCAAACCTGACCACGAATGCATCCATTCGCACGATCCATTGATCGTCGCTCGGTCCACTGATTTCAATGTTCATCATCACCTCCAATCGCCGAAAGCAATCCGTCATGCAGTCACCGTTACGTTCTTCGAAGCAGTGTCGTGAGCTCGCCATGAATAGGCTGTCGCCGATGCTATTGCGCCTCAGCGTCAGGCTGAACATCGCAGTCATGTACCGGGGTGGGCGCTGAACCAGACTGCGCCGGGCTACGTGTCCGACACTTGATAATGATCAACAATCCACGCCGCAAACGGTCAGGGTAATCCCTGTGTCAGCGCTCACATCGTGGCGGCGCCCAGGCAAAAACACGGTGTTTGTTCTTTCTGATCTAGATCAAACGGCGTCTGAGTGTTCCCGCAGAAATTAGAGTCAGCATTCACGCCAACGCATTCGGTGAGTGCATACCACCTCGTTTCCCGGAGGCTCCCATGGCTACGCACTTGCAAGGCACGCATTCAACTGTTCCTCCCACCGGTCAACCGATGACAGGCCGTCTGCAAAAAGTCGAGACCAAACGGCTGTCCCTGAGCCTGCTGATTGCACTCGTGGTCGGTTCGATGATCGGCAGCGGCATTTTCAGCCTGCCGCAGAACATGGCGGCCAGCGCGGGCGCCGGGGCGATTCTGATTGGCTGGTTGATCACCGGTGTCGGCATGCTCTCGCTGGCATTGGTTTACCAGACGCTGTCCAACCGCCAACCGGATCTGGATAACGGCGTGTTCGCCTACGCCCGGGCGTTAGGGGGCGAATATCTCGGTTTCAATTCGGCCTGGGGCTACTGGATCAGCGCATGGATCGGCAACGTCAGCTACCTGGTGATTCTGTTTGCCGCGTTAAGTTACTTCTTTCCACTGTTCGGCGAAGGCAACAACACGGCGGCGATTGTCGGGGCGTCTGTGGTGTTGTGGTCGCTGCACTGGATGATCCTCAGCGGGATGCGCACGGCGGCACGGGCCAACGCGCTGACAACCGTGGCCAAAATTGTGCCGCTGCTGCTGTTTATCGGTCTGGTGATGGCGGCCTTTCAACGGCAAACATTCAGCGTTGATTTCTGGGGTTCGCCGGCGCTGGGCAGCACCCTTGACCAGGTCAAAAGCACAATGCTGGTGACGGTCTGGGTATTCATCGGCATCGAAGGCGCCAACGTGTTTTCCGCCCGGGCGGCAGAAAGGGCCAATGTCGGACGCGCCACGGTTATTGGTTTTGTCATCACCCTGTTGCTGCTGATTGCTGTGTCTCTGTTGTCGCTGGGCATTCTCAGGCAACCGGATCTGGCAGCCCTGAAAAATCCATCCATGGCCGGTGTGCTTGAAGCTGCGACAGGACCTTGGGGAGCCGTTCTGATCAGCATCGGCTTGATCATCTCGGTGGGCGGAGCCCTGCTCGCCTGGACACTGCTGGCGGCGGAATCGGTATTCACGCCAGCCAGGGAAAACGTCATGCCGGGCGCACTGGCCGAGGAAAACAGCCGTGGCGTGCCGAATCACGCCCTGTGGATCACCAATGGCTGCATTCAACTGTTTCTGTTGCTGACTTTGTATTCAAGCGCCAGCTACCTGGCGCTGATTTCCCTGGCCACATCGATGATTCTGCTGCCGTACCTGTTCAGCGGCCTTTATGCGCTGAAGCTGGCCTGGCAAGGGCAGACCTACGAGGGACATCTGGGCCTGCAAATACGCGACGTGGCCATTGCCCTGATCGCCACCCTGTACTGCGTGTGGCTGCTGTACGCCGCCGGGCCGAAATACATGCTGCTCAGCGCTTTGCTCTATGCCCCAGGCTCATTGATTTACCTGGCCAGCATGAAATCGCGCCAGGGACAACCGCTCAACGGCCCCGAAACGGGACTGCTGATCATCATCTGGACGGCGGCGGCCTTCGCCGGCTGGATGCTGTGGACCGGGGCACTGACGCTTTGAGGCCAGTGCCCGCGCCGTATTTTTTTTCCAGGGTGGACTCGCGTACAGGACATTTGCAGCCTGCCCTTCATCTGAGAGGAGTCGTCAAAATGAGCAATTCCGTGAAAAAAATGCCGATCCATCCCGAGGACAAATCGAGCCAGCTGCCCCTGCCATCAGACCCGTGGCGCCCTCTGGAAAAACTCCGGCAACAGGTTGATCGCCTGTTCGAAGATTTCAATCGCGGTTCGGCGCTGTCGCCGTTCAGCCGTGGACTGTTCGATGTCGAACCCTTCTGGCGGCGCGAACTGAGCAGCCACGGCCTGCCTGCCGTGGACATCACCGAAAAGGACAAGAGTTTCGAGATCACGGCCGAGTTGCCCGGCATGGATCAAAAGAACATCGAGCTCAAGCTGTCCAACGGCAACCTGATCATCAAGGGGGAGAAGAAAGAGGACAAGGAGGAAAAAAGGAAGGGCTATCACCTCAGCGAGCGTCACTACGGCTCCTTCGAGCGAGTATTCAATCTGCCCAAGGGCGTTGATGCCGAGAAGATCGAAGCCAGCTTCAGCAAAGGTGTGCTGAACATTTCCCTGCCGAAAAAGCCCGAAGCCATGAAGGCGGACAAGGTCGTGCCGATCAAGGCCGACTGACCGCCTGACAGCCTCCGCCCGATAACGGCGGGGGCTTTTTCATCAGAGTCGCGAATGCTCTGGGGCATCGGTTTCGCCTAAATCCACGCTGTCACGATACTCCGGCACCGACACCGACCATCCCAGTTCCAGGCTGATGCGGCGGCGCAACGTATCGGATGCATTGGGTTCGCCGTGTACCACGAAGGTGTGATTCGGCGGCCGCTTGAATCCACGCAACCACTGCATGATTTCATCGGTGTCAGCATGCGCCGACAGGGTTTGCATGGGTACCACCTCAGCGTTGATGGGTACGTCCCTGCCATGGATGCGTACGCTGGGAGCGCCCGCGACAATCTGCGCCCCACGGGTGCCACCGGCCTGAAAGCCCGGCATCAACAATGTGTTGAGCGGGTTGGGAGCCAACGCCTTGAGATGATGGACGACCCGCCCTCCCGTCGCCATGCCGCTGGCAGCAATGATCACTGCCGGCGTGCGCAGTTGATCAAGCTCTCTCGAGTCCTGGACCGTCCGGACAAACTTCGCGACATGGCACATGCCGTCGCAGTCCTGCGCAGACAATTTGTGCTCGCTGCGAAATCGCTGATACAGGTCCGTGACATCAGTAGCCATGGGGCTGTTCAGGTAGACAGGAAGATCGGGAATCGCTTTTGTGCGTTTCAATTGATACAGGTGGTACATCAGCAATTGGGCACGTCCGACTGCGAACGATGGCACCAGCGTGATGCCTCGGCGCAACGCAGTACGGTTAATGACCTCGGCCAACTGTTGATGCGGTGATTCGGCTGGATGCCTGCGGTCGCCGTACGTTGACTCCACCAGCAGAAAGTCTGCTTGCTCGACCGTTTCCGGGGCTAGCATCAAGGGATCATCCGGTCGGCCAAGATCCCCTGAAAACACCAGGGACTGTCCGTCGGCAACCACCGTGACCGTCGCTGCGCCCAGGATATGCCCGGCGCAGTGTAGTTCGATAATCATGCCGGGGATGATTTGAACCTTGTGACGCAACTCCACCGCCCGTAACAGTTTCAATGCTTGTGCCGCATCTTGCTCGGTGTAAAGCGGCTGCGCCGGGTTATGCTTCGAGAAGCCATGCCGATTGGCGAACTCAGCCTCTTCTTCCTGCAATCGGCCACTGTCCAGCAACAGGATCTTTACCAGTTCACAGGTCGCTGGCGTGGCGTAGACCGGGCCGCGATAACCATTGCGTACCAGTACCGGCAGATAGCCGCTGTGATCAAGATGGGCATGGGTCAGTACAATCGCGTCAAGACCGCCGAGAGGGAGCGGGAACGGGTCGCGGTTGTGCAATCGCAGTTGCTTGTAGCCCTGGAACAGGCCGCAATCGATCAGTACATGTTGATCATGATGTTCCAGCAAATACTTGCTGCCCGTCACCGTGCCCGCAGCACCCAGAAATGTGATTCGCATGGCCGTTTCCTTGAACGCTCAGAGGAGCACTATTGAGCGCTCCTTCTGGCTCGGGAGCCGTTGATTTTTATCAACTGCAGGCCTGACAGCGCTGACTTTCACTCGGAGGGCTGCGGCGGTTTGACGATCATCAGACTGCAGGGAGCCTGGTTCAACACGCTCTCGACGATACTGCCGATGAACCGGTGTTTGCCGTCGGGATACAGCGTGCCCAGCACCACCATGTCAAAAGCGTGCTGCCGGGCAAACAGGCCGATGACCTTTTGCGGGATGCCGGTCAGCAAGTGTCTGCATGAACTCTGGATGCCATAGCGTTCGGCGAGTGCTTCGAAAGCTTCTTGCTGGGCGTCCTCGATTGCACCTTTCAGACTGCCATCCAGGCTGCCTGTCGGCACACTTGCGGCCCCATCACCCATAACCGCCCAGCAACCGACATTGAGCAGGTGCAGCGTCGCGTCGCAGCCGGCCGCCAGTGTGGAAGCGAGGTCGAGTATCCGGTCGTTCAACCCTTGCGTCAGTTCTTCCAGATGCGACAGATCGACCGCCGCAAGAATTTTCATTGGCCTGGCATGCCCGGCGTGGGTCACCAGGTGCAGGTGTGCCGGACATTCGCGCAGCAAGTGCCAGTCCAGCGGGCGATGAAAGGCGCGGTCGAGTGCCGGGACGTAATGGGTATCCTTGATGACCAGGTCCGGATGAAAGTCATTCACGTACTCAAGCACGTGCGCCAGGTTCGATCTGGCCCAGACCACTTCAGTAGTAACGTTCAAGCCAATGCATCGTTTGAAGCGGGCCTGCTGCTCCAGCCAGTGCCGATGCACTTGCAGATACCCTTCCCGCGCCTGGGCCATTGCTTCCGGTGCAAACAGCCCGGCCGCTGCCAGCACCGGGACATAATCGAACGCGACGATGTGCAACAGCGCTCCGCTCGCACCACCCAGCGCATAGGCGCGTTCAAAGGCCGGGGTCAGGATCATTTCACCCGGGGCTATCAATAGAATGCGTTTGAGTTTGAGCATCACGTGCCTCTCCCCGAAACGTGTATCTGGAAGATTGCAAACTTCATTTCCTGTGCCGGAACCCGGGCGTCGAAGCACGCACAAAGGCTTGATGCATGACGTCCCCCAGCGTGGTCACAACAGGCAATGCTGTCGTTCAAGTATCTGGCGGCGTTCGTGCGCAGTACTGATTTTTATCAATTGAGTCGGCGTTGCGTCACAGCAGTGATGCATGACTCATTTCCAATACGCCTGGATATTCGACAGCAACGGCTCCGTTCGTCGTTTCAGCTGGGCTCACGACACTTTTTGCGTGTCCAAGGCGCCTTGAGAACTATGCTCAACAGGTGACGGGGAGGGTTTCCTGGTGGCAGAAACTCGCGCGTACCACGACCAGCATCTCAAAACCGCATGCTCCAGTTGCAGCGTGCTGGAGCTCTGTCTGCCGCTCGGCTTGACCGGTGGGGAAATCGAGCGTCTGGACACGCTGATCGTGCAGAGATCGAAGGTCAAAAAAGGTGTGGCGCTCTACCGTGCCGGCGACCCCTTGCGCTCGCTTTATGCCGTGCGGCTGGGCTCGTTCAAGACCAGCGTGCTGTCGATCGACGGTCGCGAGCAAGTCACCGGGTTCCAGATTGCCGGTGAAATGCTCGGTCTGGACGCCATCAGTTCGGATCTGCACACCTGCGATGCAGTCGCGCTGGAAGACAGCGAAGTCTGCCCCATCCATTTCGGTCATCTGGAAAAACTGGCCAGGGAGCTGCCATCACTGCAGCACAACCTGAACAAGATCCTCAGCCGGGAGATCGTTCGCGATCACGACATGCTGATGATGCTGGGCAACATGAGCTCGGATGAACGCTTGGCAGCGTTCCTGTTGAACATGTCGCAACGCTTGAACTCTCGTGGTTATTCGTCGCGCTGCTTTGTGTTGAAGATGCGTCGGGAGGAGATCGGCTCTTACCTGGGCCTGCGCCTCGAAACCATCTGTCGCGGCATCGCCCACCTGCGCGACATGGGGCTGGTGGAAATCACCGGCCGCGACGTCACCATTCAGAACATGGATGGGCTCAAGCAGTTGATCGTCGGCTGCCATCGTCACCTGCGGTGACCCTGCCGACGGGAGTGACGTCATGCGCGCCATGGTTCTGCACCGCCCCGGCCAGCCTTTGATACTTGAAGAGCGGCCCATTCCCACGCCCGGCTCACACCAGTTGTTGATCAAGGTTTTGGCCTGCGGGGTGTGCCGTACCGATCTGCATCTGGTCGACGGTGAGTTGCCTCAGGCACGGTTGCCACGGGTGCCGGGGCATGAGGTGGTCGGCGCCGTCTCGGCCGTCGGTAGCGATGTCGGGCCCGAATGGGTCGGCCGAAGGGTCGGCGTTCCCTGGCTGGGCCGAACCTGCGGTCAGTGTTCGTTTTGCCGCACGGGCCGGGAAAACCTTTGCGACAAGGCCCAGTTCACCGGTTGCCATCTCGACGGTGGTTATGCCGAGTACCTCGTGGCCGACGCCCGTTTCTGCCTGGTCATTCCTGAAACCCTTTCCGATACCCAGGCTGCGCCGCTGCTGTGCGCAGGGCTGATCGGTTTTCGCGCATTGCAAATGGCCAGGGAGGCGCGCCATTTGGGGCTTTACGGTTTCGGGGCTGCGGCGCATCTGGCGATTCAGGTCGCACGCGCACGCAAACAGAAGGTGTATGCCTTTACACGACCGGATGACAGCGAAGGCCAGCGCTACGCCCGATCGCTGGGCGCCGAATGGGCCGGGCCTTCGGATCAGCCACCGCCACACCTGCTCGATGCCAGTCTGATCTTCGCCCCGGTCGGGGCCCTGGTGCCGTTGGCGCTGGCTGTCACGGCCAAAGGGGGGGCGTGGTCTGCGCCGGAATTCACATGAGTGACATTCCGGCCTTCCCCTACCGGCTGCTGTGGGGCGAGCGCAGCGTCCGCTCGGTGGCCAACCTGACCCGCGAAGATGGCACGGCTTTTTTCGCGGAGCTGCAGCACGCCCCGGTGCACTGCGACACCACCCTGTTTGCGCTCGAAGAAGCCAATCAGGCACTGGAGCGATTGCGCGCCGGGCAATTCAACGGCGCGATCGTGCTCGTCCCGTGAGCGGCAGGACCTGCACCTTCACGGTGTAATCGCCACTTTCATCACCCCGTCACGCTGGTGCGCAAACAAGTCATAGGCTGCTTCGATGTCATCCAGTTTGAATCGGTGAGTCACCAGCGGTGACAGGTCAACCATGCCGCTCTGCACGACCGCCATCAAACGCCGCATACGCTCTTTCCCGCCGGGGCACAGGGTGGTGACGATGCTGTAATCGCCCAACCCGGCCGCAAAGGCGTCGAGGGGTATGTGCAGGTTGCTCGAGTAAACACCCAGGCTCGACAAGCGGCCGCCCGGACGCAGCACGCGCAACGCCGATTCAAAGGTACCTTGTGTGCCCAGTGCCTCGATCGCGACATCGACACCGCGCCCATCGGTGAGGGCCATGATCTGCTCGACCACATCGCCCTCGCGAAAATTGACGACATGCGTGGCCCCCAATCGACGCGCTACCGTCATGCGTTCGGCCACCGCATCGACACCGATGATCGTGCTGGCGCCTTTGAGCCGGGCACCGGCGACTGCACACAGACCAATGGGGCCGAGGGCGAATACGGCGACGCTGTCGCCGATGCTCACCTCGCCCCGTTCGGCACCGGAAAAACCGGTGGACATGATGTCAGGACACATCAGCACTTGTTCATCACTGAGGCCGTCCGGTATTGGACACAGATTGGCCATGGCATCGGGCACCAAGACGTATTCGGCCTGGCAGCCATCGATGGTGTTGCCGAACTTCCACCCGCCGATGGCCCGGAAACCATGACGAGTGTCCGGCCCGTCCTGAGAACCACAGCCACACAGGCAAGCATAACTTTGCCCACTGGGAGTGATGGCGCCGGCAATCACGCGTTGCCCCTCTACAAACCCGCGCACCTGTGATCCCAGACGCTCGATGAAGCCCACCGGCTCGTGACCGACCGTCAAACCCTGCGCCACCGGGTATTCGCCGCGCAGGATATGCACATCCGTACCGCATATAGTCGTGGTGGTTATTCGAATCAAAGCGTCCTGCGGGCCAACTTCGGGGATCGGCTTGTCGTCGAGCACGATGCGATTGTTCTCGACGAAAATCGCGGCTTTCATGGTGGCCATGAGCATTCTCCTGAGGGATTCGACTCGTAACCCAGCCTGCGCCGCACGGTCTGGCCAGCGTTTGATAATGATCAACAATCGACGACATCCACCTCGATTGACCACCCGTCTGACGGCGTTCTGCCGACCATCGGTTGTTTGACAAAGATCAAACGGCCACCCCGCGCCTGGCGCAGCCTGTAACCATCGGTTCAAGTGTCCTGCCAAAGGAGAGTCGTCATGTCAGAGCAATCGCGTTACATGCTGGTCGCCTCACCCCTGATGGAAAACAACCCTGCCTTCGACCGTGCAGCGGCACTGGCCAAGGCGGCGGGCGCGGCCCTGCACATCGTGGCTTTCGATTATCTGGAAGGTCTGGCGACCGCCAGCATGGTCAACGAGCAAGCACTGGAACAGATGCGAATCGGCTATATCGAGCGTCATCGTCAGTGGCTCGAAGAACGGGCGCATTCGATGCGCAAGCTCGGGGTCACCGTCACCACGGAAGTGGTGTGGGTGGAACGGCCCTTACAGGAAATCCTCATTCACCTCAGAGAACAGCCCATGGCGGCGTTGATCAAGGCGCTGGAGCCGGAATCGCTCCTGTCACGGTTGATGTTCACCCCGCTGGATATTCACCTGCTGCGCGAATGCCCGGTGCCGCTGCATTTCGTCAGCCATGTCGGGCATGCCCTGCCCCGCAAGATCCTGGCCGCCGTGGACCCGTTCCACCGTGACGGGCAGTACGCCGGCTTCAACGACCGGATCCTGCGCGAGGCCGCCAAACTGGCCAGCCTGTGCAATGCCGAACTCGACGTGCTGTATGCCCATGATCTGTCATCAATCAGCGCCAGTGAATTCGGCTTCAACAATGCCTCGGCGTTCTTCTCCTCCAGCTCCGCCAAGTCCCTGTTCGATGCCCAGGCTGCCGCCTTTCGCGAACTGGCCGAGCGCAACGGCATTCCGGACGAGCGTCAGCACATGGTCATGGGCAACCCGGCCAAGGTGCTGTGCAGCTACGCGAGCGGGTATGACATCGACATGATCGTCATGGGCCGCGTCGGCCATCGCGGCGCAGGCCGGCTGGTCGGCAGCACGGTAGAACACCTGCTGTACAAGATTCCGTGCAGCGTATGGGTGGTGTCGCCGGAACACCTGGCTGACTGAGCGGGCCTGGTCCTCAGGAGCGATTGCGCCCGCCCAGCATCCGGTCCAGGGTGTCGTCGCCAACCCAGTAATGATGGAACAGTCCGGCAGCGGCGTGCAGGCCGATCAGCCAGTAACCGGCATTGCCGATCAGCTCGTGCCAGTACTTGATCTGCTTGGCCAGATCCGGATCGACCGCCACCGGCGCCGGCACATGAAAGCCGAAATACGGAAAAGGTTTGTCGCCGGCCGCGAGCATCAGCCAGGCCAGCACCGGGGTGGCGATCATCAGCCCATACAGGGCCAGGTGCATCAGGTGCGCGATTGCCGTCTGCCAGGCAGGCGGTTTGGGGGTGATCGGCGGACGCGGCGTCAGGCGGCCAAACAGGCGCACCCACACCAGAACGAAAATGCTCGCGCCGAACATCCCGTGCAGGCCCATTAACAGGCCCCGCGCTTCGCTGCCTCGGGGCATGAAGCCTTTGATTTCAACGCAGGCATACACGCCCACGAACAGCGCCAGCATCAGCCAGTGCAAGGTGATCGACAGTTTTCCATAATGGGGTGCGGCCATGTCGCGGGTCATAGTTGCCTCGTGATTGTTGTAAGCGACGGCCGACTCGTTCGGCTGTCTCGATCCGGTTGCCGGGCGAACCGACGGCGTCACACTGCCGTGACAGTCTTAAGACAATCTGAAGATCCGTCGTTCGTTAACCTTTTTTCACCTTCAGACTTCGTTAAGAAATGGTCCGGATACTCCACTCAAACCTATTGAGGGAGGCGTTCAGCCCATGCCCGATTCTGACTGGAACATCCACCTGCCCCTGCGTTTTGGCCAAGGCGAAACAACGCAGATGCAGCTGTCGAGCGCCCAACCCGGCGACGCTCAACGGGCGGCGTTCGAAGCGTTTATTCAACAACGTTTTCGCAAGGCCCACGGCGCCGATATCCGCCATTTCATGCCTGAACTGTTTGGTGTGCACAACGACTCCGGGGACTTGTGCGCGGTCGCTGGAGTACGTCGTGCGCACCTTGAACCACTTTTTCTCGAACGTTACCTGGATGAACCGATCGAGCCGTTGATCAGCGCGGCGGCAGACCATCCGGTGGAGCGCAGCGCGATTGTCGAAGTCGGCAACCTTGCCGCCAACGACACCGGCAGCGCGCGCCTGAGCATCATTGCGATCACTTATCTGTTGGCCATGGGCGGTCTGGAATGGGTGACCTTCACCGGCAATATCGGGCTGGTCAACAGCTTCCATCGCCTGGGTCTGAAGCCGGTGACGCTGTGCGCCGCTGACCCGGAGCGTCTGGGCGATGACCGTCACCACTGGGGCAGTTACTACGAAAGCAAACCCTGGGTGCACGTGGGCAATATCCGCTCCGGTTTCATCCATCTGCGCAACATCGGTCTGTTCAGTCGGCTGGGATTGCCGACTTCTGTCGAAGGAGCCTGCCATGTCGCTTGAACGCCAACGATTCCAGGAAACCCTGCGCAGCCATGCAGGGCGCAATGACAACGCCCTGGCGTTATGGGGCGACACGCTGAAAATCAGCTACACGACGCTGTACGCCGAGGTGATGTACCGCCAGCAGCGCCTGCGCGATGAAAAGGTGAAGGTTATCGCCCTGGCGCTGGACAACGGCGTCGAGGCCATACTCTGGGATCTGGCGGCGTTGTTTGAAGGTCTGGCCTGCGTGACGCTGCCGCCCTTTTTCAGCCCCGCGCAGCGTGCCCATTGCCTAGAGCAAAGCCAGGCCGAGCGAGTGATCGCCGAACCGGAGTTGGTGCCAGAATTGCTGGCCGCCGGTTATGAACAACGCGGTGAATTCTGGTGCCGCGCCTTTGAAGGCCCGAACCGCCTGCCAGTCGGCACCGCCAAACTGACGTTTACCTCCGGGACCACCGGTACACCGAAGGGCGTGTGCCTGAGCGCCGACAGTCTGCTGCGGGTCGCTCGGGAGCTGGAAGAGGCCAGCAAACCCACAGCCCCTCAACATCACGTGGCGTTGCTGCCGCTGGCGATCCTGCTGGAGAACCTCGGCTGTTACGCGGCGCTGTACGCCGGTGCGACGCTGAGCGTGCCGAGCCAGAAAACCCTGGGCATCCAGGGCGCCAGCGGCGTCGACCTGCCGCGCTTGCTGGGCTGTCTGGCCAGCCGGGCACCCGAGAGCCTGATTCTGGTGCCGCAATTGCTGCTGTTACTGGTCAGCGCTGCCGAACAGAAAGCCTTCGATCCGCAATCGCTGCGTTTTGCCGCCGTTGGTGGCGCACGGGTATCCGAGGATCTGCTGCACCGCGCGCAACGGGTCGGCCTGCCGGTCTACGAAGGCTACGGCCTGTCCGAATGCGCCTCGGTTGTCTGTCTCAACCGGCCTGGGGCTCGACGTCCGGGCAGCGTCGGGCGGCCCCTGCCCCACGTCGACGTGCGCTTGGCCGAAGATGGTGAGGTGTTGATCAAAGGCTCGCCCCTGCTCGGTTACCTTGGCGAACCGGCGTACACCGATGAGTGGTGGCCCAGCGGCGATCTGGGGGAGTTCGACCCGGAAGGTTTTCTCTACCTCAAGGGCCGCAAGAAGCATCAGTTCGTCACCAGTTTCGGCCGCAACGTCAACCCGGAATGGGTCGAATCCGAACTGACCCAGCGTCATCACATCGCCCAGGCCTTTGTGTATGGCGAAGCCTTGCCGCACAACCACGCCCTGCTCTGGCCGCACCGTCCGGACTGCACCGATGCTCAGCTCGCCGCCGCCGTCGCCGCTGCCAACGAGGCCTTGCCCGATTACGCCCAGGTGCATCACTGGACACGTCTCAAACAACCTTTCACGGCCGCCAACGGCCTGCTCACCGCCAACGGTCGCCCGCGCCGCGAGGCAATCGTCGCGCAGTACCGCGCCGTGCTTGCCGAATCCGCCCTTTCCGAGGAATCCGCACCATGAGTTTTTTCGACACCCTGCAAGAAGCCACGCACCAGGAACGCCACGAGCTGTTCAATCTGCCGATCATTCTCGATGCGCTGCAAGGCAAGGTCAGCCTTGAAAGTTATCGCGCGTTTCTCGCCCAGGCCTACTACCACGTGCGTCACACCGTACCTCTGATGATGGCCTGTGGTGCACGCCTGCCGACGCACCTGGAATGGCTGCGCAAAGCCGTGTGCGAATACATCGAGGACGAATACGGCCACGAGCAATGGGTGCTCAACGACATCGAGGCCTGTGGCGGTGACCGTAACGCGGTGCGTGACGGACAGCCGTCGCTGCCGATCGAGCTGATGGTCAGCTTTCTCTACGACCTGATCGCCCGAGGCAATCCGGTGGGCCTGTTTGGCATGGTCAACGTGCTGGAGGGCACCAGCATCGCCCTGGCCACCCACGCCGCGGGCAGTATCCGCGAGCGTCTGGCCCTGCCGGAAACGGCGTTCAGCTACCTCAGTTCCCACGGCTCGCTGGACATCGAGCACATGCAAACCTATCGCCGGCTGATGAATCAGCTGGAAGATCCGGCCGACCAGGCGGCTGTGATCCATGCCTCGAAAGTCGTCTATCGGCTCTACACCGACATGTTCCGCGGCCTGCCCCGTGACGCGGAGGCTCAACATGCAGCTGCATGAAGCCCGTGTGGTGTTGACCGGTGCCAGCGGCGGCATCGGGATAGCGATCACGCGTGCCTTGTGCGCTGCCGGTGCGCAGGTCCTGGCGGTCGCGCGGCATCAGGAATCGCTGCGCCCGTTGCTCGACCTTTACCCGCAGAACCTGTGCTGGGTCGCCGCCGATCTGACGTTCCTCAGCGACCGGCGCAAGGTGCTGGCCGCCGCCGAGGCCATCGGCGGCATCAACCTGCTGATCAACGCCGCCGGGGTCAATCATTTCGCAATGCTGGAACAGCTCGACGACAGCGACATCAACGCCATGCTGGCGGTGAACATCGGTGCGCCGATCTGCCTGACCAAACTGTTGCTGCCGCTGCTCAAGCAGGCCGACAGTGCCATGGTGGTCAACGTCGGCTCGACCTATGGTTCGATCGGTTATCCAGGTTATGCCAGTTACTGCGCGACCAAGTTTGCCTTGCGCGGATTTTCCGAGGCCTTGCGCCGAGAGTTGGCGGATACCCGGGTCGGTGTGTTGTACGTGGCGCCCCGCGCCACGCGCACCGCCATGAACAGCCCCGCCGCCCAAGCCTTGAATGACGCACTCAAATCCAGCGTCGACGACCCGCAAGCCGTCGCGAATGCCGTAATCCATGCAATTGCCGGCGATCGCCGAGACCTCTATCTGGGCTGGCCGGAGCGCTTTTTCGTACGCCTCAACAGCCTGCTGCCCAATCTGGTGGATCGCGGTCTGCGCAAGCAATTGCCATTGATCCGTCGCCTGAGTGAAAAACCTGAAAACGAGACGCCGAAACCATGAAAAAAATTCTCGCCTGTGTGCTGCTGGGCGCCCTCAGTCAAAGTGTCTGGGCGCTGGACGCTGCCGATCAACAACGCCTCAACAGCATCCAGCAGAGCTGGGCGCACATCCAGTACGAAACACCGGAAAAACAGCGCGCCGCTGCATTTGAACAGTTGGCCGTCCAGGCAACGCACTTCGCCACCGAACGTCCGGCCGTCGCCGAGGCCTGGATCTGGAAAGGCATTGTCACCAGCAGTTGGGCCGGTGCCGAGGGCGGGCTCGGGGCCCTGGGCAAAGCCAAGGACGCCAAAGCCGATCTGGAAAAATCCCTGAACCTCGACCCCAAGGCATTGCAAGGTTCGGCCTACACCAGCCTCGCCGCGCTGTACGATCGGGTACCGGGATGGCCGATCGGGTTCGGCGACAGCGACAAGGCTGAACAACTGCTCAAACAAGCCCTGCAACTCAACCCGGACGGCATCGACAGTCTGTACTTCTGGGGCGATCACCTTTACCGTCAAAAACGCTACGCTGAAGCCAAAGCAGCGCTGCTCAAGGCCCTGCAAGCCGCTCCACGCCCAGGCCGGGAAAGTGCCGACGCCGGGCGCCGCAAAGAGA
This sequence comes from Pseudomonas sp. 9.2(2024), assembly GCF_039695385.1. NCBI lineage: Bacteria > Pseudomonadati > Pseudomonadota > Gammaproteobacteria > Pseudomonadales > Pseudomonadaceae > Pseudomonas > Pseudomonas sp. 9.2(2024). The sequence goes on from NZ_CP155585.1 coordinate 3,940,508, forward strand.
TCGCCGCGTTGCTGGTGGACGTGAACAAGAAACTCGACTGACAGGAGTCCGTGTGCGTTTATTACTGATCGAGGATGACGTGGCCCTCGGCGAGGGCATTCATCAGGCGCTGGGGCGCGAGGGTTACACCGTCGACTGGCTCAAGGACGGCAGCAGCGCCCTGCACGCCCTGCTCAGCGAAACCTTTGATCTGGCGGTGCTCGATCTCGGCCTGCCGCGCATGGATGGGCTCGAAGTCCTGCGTCGTCTGCGTGGCAGCGGTTCGAACCTGCCGGTGCTGATCCTCACCGCCCGCGATGCCACCGAAGACCGCATCGCGGGGCTGGATGCCGGCGCCGACGACTATCTGATCAAACCCTTCGACCTGGCCGAGCTCAAGGCCCGCCTGCGCGCCCTGCTGCGACGCAGTGCCGGACGCGCGCAGATGCTGATCGAACATGCCGGCATCAGCCTCAACCCCGGCACCCAGCAAGTCAGCTACCTGGGGCAGCCGGTGGTGCTCACGCCCAAGGAATATCAGTTGTTGCACGAACTGCTCTCGCCGCCGGGTCGGGTCATGACCCGCGACCACCTCACACAACTGCTTTACGGCTGGAACGAAGAAGCCGAAAGCAACACTCTCGAAGTGCATATTCATCACCTGCGCAAGAAATTCTCCACCGACCTGATCCGCACCATCCGTGGCGTGGGTTATCTGGTGGAGGAGCGCCGATGACCTCGATCCGGCGCCGCACCCTGACCCTGATCATCGGCCTGATGCTCGCCGGTCTGACCGTGCTCAGCCTGTTCAATCTGCACGACAGCAACCACGAAATCGCCGAAGTCTACGACGCGCAACTGGCGCAGAACGCACGGTTGCTGCAAGGTGTGATGCGCATGCCGTTGCCGGGGCAGGAGCACGCGGATCTTTATCGGGCGTTCAACTCGGCCCTGGCTGAAGCCGTGCCCAAGGGTGACGGCCATCCCTACGAGAGAAAGCTCGCCTTTCAGGTCTGGAATGCCAAGGGCGAGGTCCTGGTGCATACCGCCAGCGCGCCCTCCTTCAGCACGCCGCCGATCCAGCCAGGCTTCAGTGATGTGGTGGATTTGAACAAGCGCCACTGGCGGGCGTTTGTCCTGGAAGACCGACAGAACGGTTTGCGCATCTGGGTGGGTGAACGCGGTGACGTGCGAGCGGATCTGGTTGACCGGATCGTCCGCCATACCCTGTGGCCGAACGTGATCGGCAGCCTGATTCTTGCGGCGATGATCTGGCTGGCCATCGGCTGGGGGCTCAAGCCCCTGGCCAATATGGCGGCGACGCTACGCGCCAGGCACAGCGGCTCCCTAGAACCGCTGCAACTGACGCCGCTGCCCAGCGAACTGGAACCGATGCAGGCCGCGCTCAACCGCATGCTTGCGCAGATCCAGGAAGTGCTCGGTCGGGAACGCCGGTTCATCGCCGACGCCGCCCACGAAATGCGCACGCCGCTGGCGGTTCTGCGGGTACACGCGCAAAACCTGCTGGAAGCCGGCACCGAGCAGGAACGTCGCGAGTCACTCGAGTTTCTGATTGCCGGCGTGGATCGAACCAGCCGACTGGTCAATCAGTTGCTGACCATGGCCCGCCTCGAACCCAAGGCCAGTGCGCCTGCCAACCAACGCATCGACCTTGGCGACACCGTGCGCAACAGTCTGGTGCAACTCACGCCATGGTTGCTGAGCAAGCATCTGGAACTGGCCTTCGACGTCAACGAACAACCTTTTCCAGCGTTCGCCGATGCTGCCACCATCGACATTGCCCTGAACAACCTCATCACCAACGCCGCCAACTTCTCCCCGGAGCAAGGCGTGATCAGCGTGCAATTGACCCGGGCCGACGGGTTTTACCATTTGAGCGTTGAAGATCAGGGGCCGGGTATCGATGAAGCGGACCGGGCACGACTGTTCGAACGGTTCTACAGCCGGGGCAATCCCGAGGGCGCGGGCCTGGGGCTGACCATCGTCAATACCATCGCCACCCGTCTGGGTGGGCGGATCACCCTGGAAAACCGGGTCGAGGGAGGCCTGCGGGCGACGCTGTCGATTCCCGCTGGTTGACCAGGTCTTGAGACCGTTTGAGTCAAGGCGCAACCATCGGCGGCGCCCTGCCTTGCAGGGTGATTGAGTCGGCATCGGGGCGCGACACCGTCTCCGGCACCGCCACCCAAAGCAGCACCAGCGCCGCCATCGCCACCCCCGCCAAGGTGAGGAACGCAACGCTGTAACCGGCCTCTTGTACCACGATGCCCGCCAGACTGTTGCTCAATGCAGCACCCAGACCGAACACCGTTGAAATCGCCCCGAGACTGACATTGAAATGCCCGGTCCCCTGCGTCAGGTCTTTCACCACCACCGGAAACAGCGCGCCGAAAATCCCCGCGCCGATGCCATCGAGCAACTGCACCGAAACCAGCCACCACGGATCGTTCGACAGCACATACAACACGCCACGCAACGGCAGGATCAGAAACCCCGCCAGCAGCAACGGCTTGCGTCCCCACAGATCCGCTTTCGCTCCCACCAGCAGCGCGACCGGCACCATCACCAGTTGCGCCGCGACGATGCAGGCGGACGTGAGCGGCGTGGCCATTTGCAGATTGGCCTGCGCCAGTTTCTGACTCACCAGCGGCAACATCGCCGCGTTCGCCAGATGAAACAGCGCGCAGCAAATCGCAAATATCAGCAACGGTCGGTTGGTGAGCAACACGGAAAAGCCCGAAGGCTGCTTGCCCTGCCCCGTTTCGCTGGGATTCAGGCCTCGGGCGAGATCGTGGTCAATCGCGTCTGCCGATACGAACGAAACGGCAATCACGCTGGCCAGCGCCATGACCGCCATCAGATAAAACACGGCGACCGGGCCGAACAGGTACGCGGACAAACCGGCCAACAACGCGGCGCAGGCGTTGCCGGCGTGATTGAAAGTTTCGTTGCGCCCGGTTCTTCGCGTGAAGGCACGAGGCCCGGTAATGCCAAGGGTGATCGCGCAAATGGCTGGCGCGAAGATCGAAGCGGCGACGGCACTGATGGCTTGCGTCACCGCCACCAGGCTGAACGACGCCACAAACGGCAGCAGTAGACAGCTTGCGGTGACCACCAGCGCGGCAATCGCAATCAGCGACCGTTTGAAGCGAGTGCTGTCGACCAGTGCGCCTGCCGGGGTCTGCGTGATGAGCGCGGCGATCCCGGCAATCGTCATCACCAGACCAATGCTCGCCGGCTCCCAGTGGTGAACCGCCAGCAGGTAAATCGCCAGATAAGGACCGAGCCCGTCACGCACATCGGCGAGGAAGAAATTCAGGCTGTCGAGGGACAGGTTATTGCGGCGATCGAGGTGAGTGGCCACGGGTAACGTCTTCGTTGTCGAGGTTCTGCGAGATGACTCAACCTCCGCAAATCGAATGACCTTTTGCCAAGCGTTTTAGTTGCATGAAACAGCTTCTTTACTGGCCCATCAACAACTCGCGCTCGCCTTCGCACAACCCCACCACGTAATCCCAGACCACCCGCAACCGCACCGACTTGTGCAACTCGCGCCGCGTACTGATCCAGTAGCTGCGCTCGATGCTCTCATCGGGCAACAGCGGCACCAGATCCGGGTCCGACGCGGCCATGTAACAAGGAAGAACTGCAATGCCGAGACCTGAGCGCGCCGCCTGCTGCTGCGCGATCACGCTGGTGCTGTGAAACACAACACGCGGGTTGCGACAGAAGCTGTTGAGAAACATCAGTTCCTGACTGAACAGCAGATCATCGACGTAGCCGATCCACGCGTGTCGTCCGAGATCTTCGCGACTGCGCAGCGGCGGCGCATTGTCGAGATAGGCGCGGCTGGCATAGAGCGCGAGCCGGTAATCGGTGAGTTTGCGGGTGACCAGCATGTCAGCTGCCGGCCGTTCCAGGTGAATGCTGATTTCCGCCTCGCGGTTGAGGATGCTGACGAAACGCGGCACCGCCACCAGTTCCACTTCCAGCCCCGGATAGCGTTCGAACAACCCGATCATGCGGCTGGCCAAAAACATGATGCCCAGCCCTTCCGTGACGCCGACGCGAATCTTGCCCAGCGGTGCGGTGGACTGGGTGATTTCTTCCTGGGCGAGCAGCGCGACGTTTTCCATGGCTTCGGCATGTTTGAGCAGCGCCTCCCCCGCCGGGGTCATTTCGTAGCCTTGGGCGTGCTGGACGAACAGCGCGGTGCCGAGGCTTTTTTCGATGGCCTCGATATGCCGGGCCACGGTGGCGTGAGTGGTGTTCAGGCGGCGGGCAGCAGTGAGCAAGCGCCCGCTGCGTTGCAACTCGAGAAAGAACCGCAGGTCGTTCCAGTCGAACATGGCTTGTCCTTGTCGGCTATCGTCAGGAAGCGCTGTTTGAAAACGCACAGCGGCTGCGCAAAAACTAACATTCTTTTGACGAAAGCTAACAACTAGGATGACCGACAACAAAAACAATAAGCGAGGTCAGGGAATGCAGACTTCCCTCGATGAATTCGATTACATCGTGGTCGGTGCCGGGCCGGCCGGGTGTTTGCTGGCCAATCGGCTGTCGGCGGATCCACAGCAGCGCGTGCTGTTGCTGGAGGCCGGCGGGCGCGACAACTACCCGTGGATTCACATCCCCGTGGGTTACCTGTTCTGCATCGGCAACCCGCGCACCGACTGGTGCTTCAAGACCGAAGAGCAACCGGGCCTCAATGGCCGCGCGCTGAGTTATCCGCGCGGCAAGGTGCTGGGCGGCTGTTCGTCGATCAACGGCATGATCTACATGCGCGGCCAGGCCAACGACTACGACGGCTGGGCCGCCGAGGGCAATCCGGGCTGGGCCTGGAATGACGTGCTGCCGCTGTTCAAGCAGAGCGAAAACCACTTTGCCGGCGCGGCGGACTTTCATGGCGACAAGGGTGAGTGGCGAGTCGAACGCCAGCGCCTGTCGTGGCCGATTCTCGATGCCTTCCGCAGTGCTGCCGAGCAGAGCGGCATCGCCAGCATCGATGACTTCAATCAGGGCGACAACGAGGGTTGTGGCTACTTTCAGGTCAATCAGAAGGCCGGGGTGCGCTGGAATGCGGCGAAGGCGTTTCTGAAGCCGATTCGCGATCGGGCCAATCTCACGGTATTGACCGAAGTCGAAGTGGATCGCGTTCTGTTTGAAGACGGCCGCGCCTCGAAAGTCAGCGCCCGTTGGCAAGGTCAACAAAAGAGTTTCAAGGCGCGCAAGGAGATCGTGTTGTGCGCCGGCTCCGTGGGCTCGCCGAGCATTCTGCAACGCTCCGGAATCGGCCCGCGTCCGCTGCTCGAAAAGCTCGGGATCGGCGTGGTGCATGAGCTGCCGGGCGTCGGCGGCAATCTGCAGGATCACCTGCAACTGCGGCTGATCTACAAACTGGAAAACGCCCGCACCCTCAACCAGATCGCTGGCAGCGTGTGGGGCAAGATGGGCATGGGCCTGCGCTATCTGTATGACCGCAGCGGGCCTTTGTCGATGGCGCCGAGTCAGCTGGGCGCGTTTGCCCGATCCGGGCCGGAACAGACCTCGGCCAACCTCGAATATCACGTGCAGCCGCTGTCGCTGGAGCGTTTTGGCGAACCGCTGCACAGCTTCCCTGCGTTCACCGCGTCGGTGTGTGATTTGCGGCCGCAGAGCCGGGGCCGGGTCGAGATCCGCTCAGCCGATCCGCAAGAAGCCCCGCTGATCCAACCCAACTACCTCAGCCATCCCGAAGACCTGCGCGTGGCCGCCGATGCGATTCGCCTGACCCGGCGCATCGTCAGCGCCCCCGCCCTGCAAGCCTTCAACCCGGTGGAATACCTGCCCGGCGCCAGCCTGCAGACCGAAGAACAATTGCACGAAGCGGCGGCGAAAATCGGCACGACGATTTTCCACCCGGTCGGCACCTGTCGCATGGGCAATGACGCGGACGCGGTGGTCGATGCGCAGTTGCGCGTGCACGGCGTACCGGGCCTGCGGATTGCCGATGCGTCGATCATGCCGCGCATTACCTCGGGCAACACTTGTTCGCCTACGCTGATGATTGCTGAAAAAGCGGCACAGCTGATTCTCACCCCAACCGCCCGGAGTTTTCCCGCCGAAGAAAAAGCACTGACCGCACTCTCTTGACCAAAGGAACAGCGGCGCACGCCCACAAGGTCGGCGCCGACAGTGGAAACAACAAAAACAATCACTGTGAGGGATACCGATATGTCAGAACACGCTCAACCGCTGGACGCCGTGCGCAGCACGGACGCCAGCCCCGATACCCGAAAGGTCATCTTCGCCTCGTCCCTGGGGACGGTGTTCGAGTGGTATGACTTCTTTCTCTACGGCGCCCTGGCGGCGGTCATCAGCAAGCAGTTCTTCGCTGGGGTCAACGACACCACGGCGTTCATCTTCGCGCTGATGGCGTTTGCCGCAGGCTTCATCGTGCGGCCGTTCGGGGCGCTGGTGTTCGGTCGATTGGGGGACATGATCGGGCGCAAATACACCTTCCTCGCGACCATCATCCTGATGGGCGTAGCGACCTTCGCGGTGGGCCTGCTGCCGACCTACGCCAGCATCGGAATCGCCGCGCCGATCATTCTTGTTGTGTTGCGCATGCTGCAGGGCCTGGCCCTTGGCGGCGAATATGGCGGCGCCGCAACTTACGTGGCGGAGCACGCGCCGATCGGCAAACGCGGTTTCCACACCAGCTGGATTCAATCCACTGCCACCCTCGGTCTGCTGCTGTCGCTGCTGGTGGTGCTCGGTTGCCGCTACTTCACCGGCGATCAGTTCGAAGTCTGGGGCTGGCGTATTCCGTTCCTGCTGTCGATCGTGCTGCTGGGCATTTCCACCTGGATTCGCCTGAGCCTGCATGAGTCGCCGGCCTATCTGAAAATGAAAGAGGAAGGCAAAACCAGCAAGGCACCGATCCGCGAATCCTTTGGTAAATGGGAAAACCTCAAGGTCGTGCTGATCGCACTGTTCAGCATCAACGCCGGCCAGGCGGTGACCTTTTATGCGGCGCAGTTCTACGTGCTTTTCTTCCTCACCCAGTTCCTGAAAATGGACCCGGCGGTGGCCAACAGTCTGCTGATCATCAGCGTGGTGATCGGCGCGCCGTTCTTCATCATTTTCGGCTGGCTGTCGGACAAGGTAGGGCGCAAACCGGTGCTGATGCTCGGCCTGCTGCTGGCCACCGCGCTGTACTTCCCGATCTTCAAATCCCTGGCCCACTACGCCAACCCGGCCATCGACCACGCCAGCCGTCAGGCACCGATCACCGTGGTGGCTGACCCGGCGACCTGCACCTTCCAGTTCGATCCGGTGGGCAAGGCCAAATTCGACAGCCCGTGCGACAAGGTCAAGACCTTCCTGGTCAAGCAAGGCCTGCCCTACTCAAGCGTCACCGCGCCGGCGGGCAGCACGGTGCAAGTGAGCGTCGGCGATGTGAAACTCGACGGCTTCGACGAAGCGGCACTGCGCGGTGCCATCACCCTCGCCGGTTATCCGCAACAGGCTGACATGCAGCAGATCAACAAACCGATGATCGTGGCCCTGATCGTCGGCCTGATCATCATCTCCGCCATGTGCTACGGCCCGCTCGCGGCGCTGATGGTCGAACTGTTCCCAACCCGCATCCGCTACACCTCGATGTCTCTGCCGTACCACATCGGTAACGGCTGGTTCGGCGGTTTCCTGCCGACCGTGTCGTTTGCGCTGGTGGTGTACACCGGGGATATCTTCTACGGGCTGTGGTACCCGGTGCTGATTACCGGGGTGAGCCTGGTGGTGGGGATGATCTGTCTGCGGGAGACTAAGAATATCGATCTGGACAAGAACTGATTGGCACAACGGATCCGCTTCAGGTCAGGCCTGAAGCGGATTTTTTGTGGATGTTCCTCTGCCATCGACAGCATAGTGGCACTTACATATCATCCATCATCACTTAATGCAGCTCCCTTCCTTCATTACTTCACCCCCTCCTAAAGGATCAGGAAAATGGCCAACTTGTCGACGCCCGATACGTCACCCGACAATGCCGAAGACAACAACAAACCTGGCAAAACAAATCGAGGTGGTAAATTCCTTGCGTGGTTCGGCCAAGCCATCGTACCGGTGCTTTTGGGCTCCTTCCTCTTCAGCGGCATCCTCGAAGGTTACAAGAGCTCCCTCGGCGACAAAAAAGACATTATTGACAGCTATTACCGGCCGATGCGGGCGCTGCACGCCTCCTGCTCTTCCAAGCATCTGGAACTGGCAGATCAATACGGCAAGCTTGCGGGCTCCTACCAATTACAGTTTGATGAGCTGAAGCACATTCTGACCCATCCGGAACTGGCGTCGAAGCCCGGTTACGATGCAGTCCCCAGAGCCCTGTACAAAACCAATGAAGAACTGGCCAAAAGCAGCAAAGAACTGTCCACTGCGGTACGTCAATGCCGCACCGACCTCTACATCAAATATGAAGAACTCGCATTGGTGACAGGCACCTATGAAAAATTCAAAAGACTGGCAAGTGTGCGGGACAAATCGATAGAACAAATCGACAAGCAGATGAAGCTCTCCATGGAGCCTTACCTCGAAGCAAGCAACAGCAACGATATGATGGCGCTCCTGCGCAAAGTTGCCTCCTCTGACGCTGAATCATCAGCGGATCAACAAAAAATGCTTGAAGAGGTTTCTGTTTACGCCAAGCCGGTCGTCGAACTCAATCTTCTATTCAGGACCACCGAACAAAACAACTTCAATGCGGAACAATCATTCTTCAAATCGACCCGCAATCTTTTCGCGCGTGAGATCAGCGCTCGACAATCCAAAGGCTTTTTCAGCTACCTCTTCTAACCAACGTCGTCAAATGACAAGGATCATCGTCTCGATGAACGATCAATATATACACATTGCTTGCCCAACCTTACAGCCACTCGATCCCGTGCTGAACAGTTGGATCACTTGCACCGAGCGCTACATCGATGTGTGGGACGGCGATGATCTCCCCTACTGGTACAACGAACAGGCCAACGTAAGCATCCTCGCCGGTGCAGCCTGGAAAGCCGACTGGACTGCCATCGAGGAATATCAGATCAGCAAGATCGCCACGGAGGCGAACGAAAAGACCTCATCGATCGGCCGTAACGACCTATACATTGCCGACGACAGCAATGGTTTTTGCATTGAAGCCAAAGTCGCTTACGTGCCGATCGATAATCTGGCGTACGCCCGCGACTGGATCTTGAGTAAATGCAAATTAGCGACTGTCGATGCCGCCAGGCTCGACTACAACGAGCCTAAATTGGGCGCCGTATTTATTGCACCCTATTCGCTCGGCAGTCTGGCAAGTGCTGATCAGATTGAAGCCTTCCAGACAATGCTTCGGGCACTGACCAGTGATGCGCTAGCCTGGGTCTGTCCTGCCAAAGCTCAAAAAACCCCGAGTCACGACAACAAGCGCTACCCGATGATCGCGCTGCTGTTTTTGAATGCCGAAGCGGGCAAAAAATCCTGACTGAATGCTGTTGGCGACTGCCGACCAAGTGCATGAAGTCGGCCGTCTCAAACCTCCGCCTCCAGCAACTCAAACCTCACCTGATCGGGATAAAACGCCACGTAATCCTTGATCTGGCTGACCGAAATCTTCGGATTTTCGTACGTCCACACCGCATTCGCCCCTTCATGCCCCGGCACTTGCAGACTGAAATAGTTGGCGTCGCCTTTGTACGGACAGTAGGTGGTGTGGTCGGTGCGGGCGAAGTACTTCTCGTCGATGTCTTCGCGCGGGATGTAGTAGACCGGCGGGTAATTGGCTTCGAGCAGCACCAGGGCTCGGGCCGAGGCGGCGACTTGTATGCCGTGGAATTTCACAAGGAGGCAGCCTGGCTGCTCGGCGATGGTGATGACGGGACTGGGACCGGAAGTTTTCATCGGTTTCTCCTGACTGCGGCGAAGGCACCGGTTCAGGTATAACCCATGCGGGGGAATCTCGTCGGGTTCGCAGCCGAACGGTTTTTCTCCGATCAGATATGACCGCCGATTGCGGAGGCGGCGGATTCTGGTTTCATATCACGCCCAAAACGCCCACCGACAGGAGTCATCATGCGCAAGGATTACCTGGCTTTTTTCATCTCGCTGTTCCTGTCGCGGCTGGCGGACCAGATCCTGTTGTTCATCGTGCCGTTGGTGGTATTCCAGACCACCAACAGCGCGTCCTGGGCGGGGCTTGCATTCTTCGTCGAGTCGCTGCCGCGCTTTCTCGCGTTTCCGCTGTGCGGGGCCCTGTGCGACAAGTTCTCGCCCATCAGAATCCTGCACATCAGTCAGGTCTACCGGGCGCTGCTCTGCGTGCTGGCAGTAGGGCTTTATGCCGTCTTCGGCGGTATCGCATGGCTGGTGGTGCTGTCGGCGCTATGCGGCGTGCTGACGACTCAGGGCATCATGGCCCGCGAAGTGCTGATGCCGCATATTTTCCAGCACTACAGCTACACCAAAACCCTTTCCTACTCGCAGATAGCCGACCAGACCGGACTGGTTCTGGGGCCCTTGGTGGCGGCATTGCTGCTGGAGTTTTCGGCTTGGCACTGGGTGGTGCTGTGGGTGGCCGGACTGTTCCTGCTGGCCGACCTCAGCATGCTGGTGTGGCAACGTTTCAGCCGTATCACTCTGGAGGTGTTCGAGCAGCATCAGGACATCTGGCTGCAGCCTCTGCGCATCGCTTTCAGGCATATCCGCGAACTGGCGGAGCTGAAAAAGATCATCACCCTGGCAGTCGGGGTCAACCTGATTGTCGGGGTCACCCTGGCCACTTCGGCGGCCATGGTGCTCGGTCAATACAGCGCCGGCAAGGACGACTACGCCGTGCTGCAAGCGGCTGGCGCGGTGACCACCATCGTGATTCTGTTTTTCCTCGCCCGGGTGGTATTGCCGTTGCGCGTACTGGGTGGCGTTGCCTGTTCGATGCTCGCCGCCGGCGCCTTCATCAGCGCCCTGAGCCCGAACCTGGCGGGTTATGTGCTGGGTTTCCTGCTGATCGTCGGTTTCGACAAGATGTTCAACGTTTACATGCGCAGCATTCGCCAGCGAGTCATTCCCCCGCAGGACTTCGGCAAGACCGTGGGCGTGATCACCCTGCTCAACAACTTGTCGCAACCGCTGGCCGGTCTGCTGGTCGCACTGCTCGCCGCGCCATTGGGGACGCAACGTGTGATTCTGATTCTGGCCGTGCTGGCGACGCTGCTGGGCGTGGCGGCTCTCTGGTGGTTTGCCAGAGTACGTAATGCCCACGCCACGTCGATCCTCGAGACCGAGCAGTAACGGATTTCACTGTCGTAGAGCGATGTCCAAGAACAAAAAAACCGCAGCCTGCGAAGGACTGCGGTTTTTTCGTTTCAGATTTTCCGTTTTCAGATCAGGCGACGATATCGGTCGCCACGGCCTGCCCCACCACACCCACGGCGAAGTCCACCGAACCCTGGCCTGTCAGGTCGATCATCAGGCTGGTCTGGTTGGTCTGTTCGAAGTAAGTGAGGATCGCGTCACCCGCGTGCCCGGTGAAGCCGCTGACGAAGTTCAGCGTGGCTGCGCCCGAGGCGAAACCGACGATGCCCGACAGGTCGATCTTGTCCAGGCCGCTGGTGAAATCCATGATCCAGTCCGGCGCGGTCATGGTCGAGTCGCTGGCCGCGCCAAACACGAAGGTGTCTGCGCCTTCACCGCCCCACAGCGAATCACCGCCGCCACCGCCGTAAATGATGTCGTTGCCGGCACCGCCGATCAGTTCGTTGGCTGCGCTGTTGCCGATCAACAGGTCATTGCCCGAACCGCCAATCGCGTTTTCCACGGTCACGCCGTGGGCGATGGACACGTTGCCCACCAGACCGCCGACATCGGAGAACGAGCCTTCGTTGAGGTTGATCTTCTGGTTTTGGTTGAAGCCGGAGAAATCCAGGGTGTCATTGCCGCCGCCGTCCCACACCGAGAACACCACTTTCGAGGTGTTCGAGGTGGCGCTGTAGAAGTCGCGATCAGCGTTGGAGTTGAAGCCGTACACGGTGTTGTCGGCACGGGTTTCGAAGTTGGCGCCGTAGAGTTTCTGCACCGCGACGATGTCGTCCATCAACGGTGCCGAGGCGTAGGCACCGCTGCCGTCCTTGCTGAAGTTCTGGTCGGTGTTGGCTTCGCTCCAGTAGCTCATCAGGCTGTAGCCACGGGTGTCTTCGGCGTATTTGGCGTCGCCGTAAGTCGGGTTGCCGTTGCCGGCGTTGTAGGCGCCCGGGTGCGACAGGCCGAGGGTGTGGCCGATTTCGTGGGTCAGGGTCTGACGCCCGTAGTTGTTGGTGTCCGGAGTCTTGTTGACCTGGTACTGATCGTTGATCAGGTACCACGATTGACCGTCATAGCTGCTGCCCTGCGGCAGGTAGGCGAACGCCGCGCCGCCGGTGCTGACGTCGTAGTTGCCAAAGGTCATGTGACCGTCCCCGCCCTTGCCCTCGGTGAAGGTCACGTTGGCCACGTCCGACCACGACTGCATCGCCAGCACGGCCTGGGCTTTCTGCTGGGCGCTGAACTCGCTGAAGTTGCCGAGTTTCGGGTTGTAATTCGACGGTTTGTCGGTCAGGAACGTGTAGGTCAGATCAATCTTGCCGTCGGCATTCTTGTCCTGCCACGACATGCCCTTGCGCAGGATTTCGTCGGCGGCCTGGTCGGCGGTGAACGACGGTTTGCCATTGACGCTGCCGGTGCCCCGGTCGTACAGGTGGCTGAAAGTGTCGACAGCAGTGAAGGCGCCGCTGGCCTGAGAGAAAGGTTGAGACATGGTGTACGTCCTTGTTTCTGAAGAGTCAGTGTCAGACAGAAAAACAGCGATCTTCTGGCGAGATCGTCCTGTCACTCGCCTTGTCAGGCAGATTGAACCTGCCACAGCCGCCAACGGGGGCGCTAATCAATTTCTCGATAGCGTCCCGGATTGCCCCGACGCGGCTGTCATGACCGGCAATCTTTTTATCTGTATATCCATACAGATAAAAGTTGCCCGATCGCCCGACTCAGGCCATCCTGTGCGCCTCTTCGGGCAATGATCGACGACGGTGGTTATGCGGCTGTACCTCTGTGAAAAACCCTCCCAGGCCAAGGATATTGCGGCCGTGCTCGGCGCCAAGCGTCGGGGCGACGGCTGCTGGCTGGGAACGGATGTCACGGTGACCTGGTGCATCGGCCACCTGCTGGAAACCGCGCCGCCGGACGCCTACGACGCTAAATACAAGCGCTGGGTGCTGGCCGACCTGCCGATCATCCCGGACAAATGGAAAATGACCGTCAAGCCGCGTACCGCCAGCCAGTACAAGGCGGTCAAGCGCCTGCTCGGCGAGGCCAGCGAACTGATCATCGCCACCGACGCCGACCGCGAGGGCGAGATGATCGCCCGGGAGCTGGTCGAGCATTGCCGCTATCGCGGACCCATCCGCCGTTTGTGGCTGTCGGCGCTGGACGAAGCGTCGATTCGCAAGGCGTTGGCGTCGCTCAAACCGGGTGCTGAAACCTTCAGCCTGTATCACTCGGCACTCGGGCGCTCGCGGGCGGATTGGCTGATCGGGATGAACATGAGTCGGCTGTTCACCCTGCTCGGCCGGCAATCGGGCTATCAAGGCGTGCTGCCGGTGGGCCGGGTACAGACGCCGACCTTGCGACTGGTGGTGGATCGCGACCGCAGCATTGCCGATTTCGTGCCGGTCGCGTACTGGGCCATCGACGTGCAACTACTGCACAACGGCACGCCATTCACTGCGCAATGGCGTGCGCCAAACGATGCCTGTGACGATCAGGATCGCTGCCTCAATCAAGCCCTCGCCCAGCAAGCGGCCGCCGCAATCAGCAGCGCTGCCAGCGCCCGGGTGATCAAGCTGCGCACCGAACGCATGCGCGAAGTGGCGCCCCTGCCCTTCGATCTGGGCACCTTGCAGGAAGTCTGTTCGAAGAAACTCGGTCTCGGCGCCCAGGAAACCCTCGACATCGCCCAGGCCCTCTACGAAACCTACAAAGTCATCACCTACCCGCGCAGCGATTGCGGCTACCTGCCCCTGAGCCAGCACAGCGAGGCGCCGGGGATTCTCGCGGCGTTGCGTCAGGCCGACCCTAGCCTCGAAGCGCTGCGTGAGCATCTGGAGCCACAGCGCCGCTCTCGCGCCTGGAACGACGCCAAGGTCAGCGCCCACCACGGCATCATCCCGACCGCTGCTGCGAAAAACATGGAGCGCCTGACCGGCAAGCACCGCGCGGTCTACACGCTGATTCGCGCACGGTATCTGGCGCAGTTCCTGCCCAATCACGAATACGACCGCACCCAGGCCGATTTCGATTGCGCCGGGGAAGCCTTGCGCGCGGTTGGCAAGCAGATCATCGAGCCGGGCTGGAAACGCGCGTTGCCCGAAGCGCTGGCCCCGGCCAAGGGCCGAGAAGCCCCCGCGCCGCAAACGCTACCGACGCTGACCCAAGGTGCCGAATGCGCCGTGGCGGACGTGAAGCTCAAGGACCTGTGGACACAGCCGCCCAAGCCCTACACCGAAGGCGACCTGATCAAGGCGATGAAGAACGTCGCCAAACTGGTGGAAGATCCGCTGCTCAAGCAGAAACTCAAGGACACCACGGGCATAGGCACCGAAGCCACCCGCGCCTCGATCATTCAAGGGCTGCTGGATCGCGGTTATCTGGTGAAGAACGGCAAGGCGCTGTCCGCCACACCCGCTGCGTTCAGCCTGATCGACGCCGTGCCGCGCGCGATTGCCGACCCCGGCACCACGGCGATCTGGGAGCAGGCGCTGGACATGGTGCAGAGCGGCGAAATGAGTCTGGAAGAGTTCGTCACCAAGCAGGCCGCGTGGATGAGCAAACAAGTGACCCGCTGCGCCGGACTGAGCCTGACCATCAGCGGCCCGCCGCCTGCCGGTAAGGCCGCTGCGCCATGGAAGAACAAACGCAAGACCACCCGGCGCAAAACCACCGGAACCAGCAAGCGTGCGGCAAAACCGGCAGCCAAATAGCCCGCTGCACGCTACTGTTTCTGCAGTGATGGTCAGGAGGCAGCCGCATGTCTGTCATCGAACTGCGCGTCGCCCGGCGTGACGAACTGGACACCCTCGAAAACCTGATGCAGTTCTACACCTATGACTTCAGCGAGTGGCTGCCGCTGAAGCTCGGCGGGCATGGGTTCTTCCCGATCCAGTTGAAAGACGATTACTGGCGCCAGCCGGCGACGCGGCCATTCCTGATCCACGTTGACGGTGAACTGGCGGGATTCGTGACCGTGGATGACCACCTCCTCATCGAAGGCGCCGACTACAACATCGGCTATTTCTTCGTCAGCCGACGCTGGCGTGGCCAAGGCGTCGCGCAGTTTGTCGCCTCTGCCCTCTTGAGCCACCTGCCCGGTCGATGGCAGATTTTCCATGTCGACGCCAACCTGCCTGCACAGCGGTTCTGGGCCCGGCTCATCCCTGAGCTGAGCGGCGGCTACTTTACCCGCCAGACCAAAACAGTGGACGGCTATCCCTGCACGTTCTACTGCCTGCGCAGCCTCTCTCCCGCTGCCTGACCGCCGCTTTTTTCATTCCAGAATGACTTTGTCCGACAATATGTAGTGACCAAAAATAATCACTACAAAACCGTTGACGGCATCGTTTTGCTTTTGCATGATGCAGACGTCTCCCCGATCGGGAGCACTGGCAACACGCTTGAGCAAGCTCGTCTGACCGCCGAGCTGTTTTTTCCGGATACACGCTGCCCACAAGGCAGATTGAAGAA
The DNA here is from genome assembly GCF_039695385.1 of Pseudomonas sp. 9.2(2024). Taxonomy (NCBI): domain Bacteria; kingdom Pseudomonadati; phylum Pseudomonadota; class Gammaproteobacteria; order Pseudomonadales; family Pseudomonadaceae; genus Pseudomonas; species Pseudomonas sp. 9.2(2024). The sequence continues at coordinate 3,956,288 of NZ_CP155585.1, forward strand.
GCTGACCTGGCCTGAACGTCCAGTACAAGGACGAGAAGCGCTGGCGAAAATTCTCAAGACGCTTGTGGTCGACCCTGAAAACGTCGTCAAGGAGCCTCCCGGTTTTCGCTGCTTCTCCTCGTTGTGACGCTATTGCGTAGCAGTTATTCAACACGACTACATGCAACAGACGCATGACCCCGTACTTCACACGGGCGACCGCTGACGTCCTGGTTTCGGTGCCAGGGATCAACTAACCGATGGGCTACCTGTATTAGCGAATCAACTTTGAAAGATCACCAGACTGGTCAAGGGGCAATATCATGAATCTGAACAATCAACCTACTATCGAAGAACTGGCTCGTATGTTCGCGGCGCAAAAAGACAGCCACGACAGCCATATTCTGTGGATCAGCAAGTCGGGTCAGGTCCATATCGACTGCCTGTCGCCCCATGCTGGTGAAGAAGAGTTCGACCGGAACAACCAGAACCTGCTGGCCCGCCTGAAGATGTACCGCCGCGGCCACGGCTATGTCGGCAAGAAAGCCGCGGCCGACAAGGACTTCATCGGTAATGTTCTGCAGACGCTGAAACAGGCGTGGGACTCGATGCAGAACAAGAACGAAGTTCGGGTGATTGATCGGTTCTGCTAAGTTAAAACTTCAATAAACAAAAGGGCCTGCTTCGAAAACGAAGCAGGCCCTTTTTATTGCTCGCAAAAAAACTCATGAACGAGTTTCCAGCACCAGCTTCATGAACGCCTCAGCCGCCGCACTGTGATAGTTATTCTGGCGCCGCAATAACGCCGCTCCCCGCTGCGGCGCCTCGCTTTCGACAAGCAACCGGCGCAACGCCCGGTCCTCGGTCGCAATCGCCTCCGGCAACATGGTCGCAATCGGCGCATGCCGGATCACTTCCAGCAACGTACTCACCGAGTTCACCTCGATCTGCACCTTGGGCGTGATGCCGTGCTGACGGAAATACTCGTCAATCGATAGCCGCGTGATGAAATCCGGCGCCAGCAAGGCGAAATCCAGCTGCGCGATGTCATCCGGGGTCAACACCGATGAGCTGTCGTACAGCGGATGCTCACGCCCGACCATCACCCCCAACGTCTCGACAAACGCCGGAATGCACTCAATGTCCGGATTGCGCACCGGCGTGAAGGCAATCGCAATATCCAGCGAGTCATCCGCCAGCCCGGCCTCGATGTCGTCCATCGACAACTCGAAAATCTCCAGGTGAATCCCCGGATACCGCGCCACGTAATCGCGCACCAGCGGCCCGACCAGATACGCCATGAACGTCGGGGTCATGGCCAAGCGCAGTGAGCCTCGGGACAGATCCTTCACGTCATGCAACGCGCGCTTGCCCGCCTCCAGCTCCACCAGCACCCGTCGCGCGCATTCGATATAGGCCTGCCCGGCATCAGTCGGCTTCACCGAGCGCGAGGTGCGATCAAACAGATCCACACCGAGGCTTTCTTCCAGTTGGCGGATCTGTTGCGACAGGGTCGGCTGCGACACGTGCAGCGCCTCGGCCGCCCGGGTGAAGCCGCCGTGATCGGCCACGGCCAGCAGGTATCGCAAATGTCGCAGCAGCATGGGACGCTCCATCTATAGGCAGTGCTTATGCTTTGCATTGTATATCGGTCTTGGACGCTATTGATCAATCGGCAGAAGATGAATCCCACACAGCAAGCCAACCCCGAAAGGAGAAGCACCATGCAATCCCAAGCCTACAACGACAGCCGCATCGCCCTGACCACCCGCGCCCTGGATGCCAAGGCTCAGAAAAACCTGTCGTGGCAGGATCTGGCCGACGGCACCGGCCTGAGCCTGGCCTACGTGACCGCCGCACTCCTCGGCCAGCATCCACTGCCGAAAGCCGCCGCCGAAGTGGTCGGCGACAAGCTTGAGCTGAGCGCCGAAGACGTCGCCGCCCTGCAAATCATCCCGCTGCGCGGCAGCCTCGACGGTGTGCCGACCGACCCGACCATCTACCGCTTCCACGAGATGATCCAGATCTACGGCACCACCCTGAAAGCACTGGTTCACGAGCAGTTCGGCGACGGCATCATCAGCGCGATCAACTTCAAGCTCGACATCAAGAAAGTCGAAGACCCTGAAGGCGGTTCCCGCGCCGTGGTCACCCTCGACGGCAAGTTCCTCCCGCTGCGTCCGTTCTGACCCCTCCGGGCCCGCACCCCGCGTGCGGGCCCCTCCAAACCTGATTTGCCAAGTCATCACCACATCTGCCTGGAGGCTGCCCCATGCAAAAAATTCTGCTGACCCTTGCCCTGCTCGCCGGCCTTTGCACTCAAGCCCAGGCCGATGACGAAGCCGTCGCTTACCGCTACGGCATGTCTCTGGATATCGCTGAAGTCGTGAGCATCACCCCGGTCGCCGACGTCTGCGGCGTAGTGCCGGTCGAGATGACTTACCTCGACAGCCACGGCGCAAAACACATTCTTCAATACAGCGAATTCGGCACCGGCTGTTCGAACTGAGAGGACACACCATGAAAAACCTGATCGAAGGCTTCCTGAAGTTCCAGAAGGAGGCGTTTCCACAACGCACCGAACTGTTCAAACACCTGGCGACCACCCAAACCCCGGGCACCTTGTTCATCACCTGCTCCGACAGCCGCGTCGTCCCGGAACTGCTGACCCAGCAGGAGCCCGGCGAGCTGTTCGTGATCCGCAACGCCGGCAATATCGTGCCGTCCTACAGCCCGCATCCGGGCGGGGTTTCGGCGACGGTGGAATACGCGGTCGCCGTGCTCGGCGTGACCGACATCGTGATCTGCGGCCACTCCGATTGCGGCGCGATGACCGCCATCGCCCAGTGCAAATGCATGGATCACCTGCCCGCCGTCAGCGGCTGGCTGCAACACGCCGAGTCGGCGAAAGTGGTGAATGAATCGCGACCGCACGCCAACGACGCCGCCAAACTGAGTTCGATGGTGCGGGAAAACGTGATCGCGCAACTGGCGAACATCCAGACTCACCCGAGCGTGCGCCTGGCCCAGGAGAAAGGCCTGCTGAATCTGCACGGCTGGGTCTACGACATCGAGACCGGCTCGATCGACGCGCTGAGTGCCGACCGCCGTACCTTCGTCTCGCTGGCCGAGCAACCGTCGACGTGCGCGGTGTACGGTCAGGCAGTCGATGCTGCTTGAAAACACAACGCCGCGCCCGTCATTGCGACGGGCGCGGCGTTGTTCTGTTCAGCGTTTTACGCCCAGATCGATTTGCGTCATGCGGCTGCGTACGGTGAACACACCGTCACCGGAGAGAATCGCGCTGCGGGCAAACAACCGGCCGCTTTCCCAGTTCGAAAGCCCCAGCTCCGGCTTGTTCAGCGCGTACTGGCCATCGACCCAACGGGTAATCCCGTTGCCCACGAACGGCGCGTTGACCGCGCTGTAGAAACGCTCCTGAACCGCCGCGTCTTCGCTGATCAGCGACACCGTGAACTGCGGGCTGTAGCGATTGAACAGCGCGATGGCCTGATCCAGATCGTCGACGATCATCAGGCTGGTTTCCGGGGTTTCTTCCCATTCCCACTCGCGGCCCAATTGCGCTTTCGGCAAGGGCTCGGCCAGGGCTTCGGTCTGGTAACCCTCGGCGCGATAGACCTCGACCGTCGCGTTCTGCCAATCGCTCGGCAGGTAGCTTTCGCTGCCTTCGACGATGTGCAATTTGCAGCCCTGACCGCGCGCGGTACCGGCCTGCTGCAAGGCATCGAGGAACAGCAGCACCAGTTCGGCAGCACGCTCGCGCTGGATCAGGCAGACATTCAAGGTGTTGCAGACCTTGCGATCCAGCGAGTTACGCACCACAGCGGCAAAGCGCTTGGCGTCGGCATCGCGATCGGCGATCAACCACGCGCCACCGGTGCCGTGCAGGCTGACGGCGGTACCGGCCTGCTGGGCGATGCTGCCCAACTGGCTGACCGCACGGCCCGAACCACGGGCCACCGCCAGCGACAGACGCCGGTCGGCGAACATCGCCCAACCGGCGGCGTGGTTGACGCTCTCCACCAGCGACACCGCACCCGCCGGCAGACCGGCATCGGCCAGCGCCGGGTTCAGGGCGTGGGTGACGATGGCTTGCGCGGTGCCCAGCGCATCGCTACCGATGCGCAGCACGGCGGTGTTGCCGGTACGCAGAACGCCAGCGGCGTCGGCGAAGACATTTGGCCGGCCTTCGAACACGAACGCGACGATGCCCAATGGCGACACCACCTGCTCGACCTTCCAGCCGTCATGCTCGACGCTGCTGATCACTTTGCCACGGGTGGCCGGCGCATCACGCCAGGCGCGCAGGCCGGCGATCATGTCGCGGCGCATGCGCTCGTCGGCGAGCAACCGGGTGGTGGAACGACCGCGCGCCTTGGCCCGTTCGATGTCGGCGAGGTTGGCGGTTTCGATCAGTGCCCAGGCGTCCGGGTTTTCCAGACGTTGGGCAAACAGATCGAAGAAGCGGCTGATGGCCTCATCCGGCACCGCAGACAACGCGGTAAACGCCGCCGCTGCACGCTCGATCGCCACCGATGCGGCCTGCTGATCCACCACCGGAATCAGCAACAGCTCGCCGCTCACTTGCTCCACCAACAGGTGGTCGCCGGGTCGGAAACGCTCGGCCAGTTCGGGGCTGACCACGGTGACGCGGTTACCGGCGAAAGGGATAGGCGTGCCAGCGACGAGACGTTCGAGCGCGAGAGACATGGAGCGGATTCACCATATTGAGGGCGGCCGGAAAATGTATAGGTTGGCCTCCCTCAAAGCAACACGGGCTCAGAACACCGACCAGCCAATCCGCGAACTGAGCATTTCCAGCGCCGCCATCCCCGCCAGCGAGTTGCCCGCCGTGTTCAGTTCTGGCGACCACACGCACACCGTGAACTGCCCCGGCACCACCGCAACGATGCCGCCACCGACGCCGCTCTTGCCCGGCAGGCCGACGCGATAGGCGAAGTTGCCGGCCTCGTCGTAGAGGCCGCTGGTGGCCATGATCGAGTTGACTTGCTGGGTCTGGCGTCGGCTGAGGATCTGTTCGCCGCTGTGTTTGCAGAAACCGTCGTTGGCCAGGAAGCAGAACGCCCGGGCCAGGTCGATGCAGCTCATGCGCAACGCGCAGTGGCTGAAGTAGCTGCGCAGCACCGCTTCGACGTCGTTGTGAAAATTGCCGAAGGATTGCATCAGGTAAGCCATCGCTGCGTTACGCGCGCGGTGCTGGTACTCGGAGTCGGCGACCTTGCCGTCGACCATCACCTGCGGGTTGCCCGACAGCCGCCGCACGAAATCGCGCATCGACAACGCCGGTGCCGCAAAGCGCGACTGGTTGATGTCGCAGATCACCAGCGCCCCGGCATTGATGAACGGATTGCGCGGACGGCCGCGTTCGAACTCCAACTGCACCAGCGAGTTGAATGGCTGGCCGGATGGCTCGTGGCCCAGACGCTCCCAGATCGCCTCGCCGGAATGTTCGATGGCCTGCACCAGGCTGAACACCTTGGAAATACTTTGCACCGAGAACGGCGTCTCGGCGTCGCCGGCGCAATACATCTCGCCGTCGTTGCCATACACGGCGATGCCCAATTGATTGGCCGGCACGGTGCCGAGTGCGGGAATGTAGTCAGCCACCTTGCCCTGCCCGATCAGGGGCCGGACAGCGTCAAGGATCTCGTTCAACAGCGCTTGCATGCCGGGTTCCGAAGTCTCGCCCCATGGGATTGCGGGGACACCGTGGCTAGACGCTGCGCCCGGCAATCGAATCACACCGGCGCTCTGTATCGCAGTGTGTACGGCCCGACGCCCGACACATCCCGCGCACAAATCCGGCCCTTCGCGACACATCAGCGATACAGCCCGGCGCTCAAATGAACCTGTCGATCGGCAGCCCCGATCAAGCCTTTGAACTCAAACATCGCATCGGAGATTCACCATGACCAAGCGCTCGAAAACCTCCCTGACCCTCGGCCTGCTGCTTGCCGGTGGCCTGGCCCTGTCCAACGCGGCTTCGGCTTCCGAAGCGTTCAGCGTCAAGCAACTGGATCACGGCTACAGCCAGTCCCAGGCCAAGGCCGACTCGGCGGAAAAAACCTCGGAAGGCAAATGCGGCGAAGGCAAGTGCGGCGCCGGCGAGTAACCCTTTTCACGGGGCACGTTGGTGCCCCGTTTTCTTTTGAATGAATGGAGCCTTCCCATGACCACAGCTCTCTCGTCGGCCGTCAAAGGCCTGCACTGGAACCTCAACCGCGCCGGCCAGTGGCTCGCGCCGCTGACCTTGCGCCTGTTCATCGCCTGGGAGTTTTTCGAATCGGGACTGGAGAAATTCAACGGCCAGAACTGGTTCGAAGACATTCAGGAGCGGTTCCCGTTTCCCTTCGACCACTTGCCGGCGACGCTGAACTGGGAGCTGTCGATGTGGGCAGAGCTGATCTGCGCGCTGGCGATCCTGATCGGATTCGGCACGCGGATTTCGGCGATTTCGCTGATTGTCGTGACCGTCGTCGCCACCGCTGCCGTGCACTGGCCGGCGGACTGGTCATCGCTGAGTGAACTGGCCCAGGGTTACGCGATCACCAACAAGGGCTTCGGTAACTTCAAGCTGCCGGCGATCTACCTGGCTTCGCTGGTGCCGCTCGTATTTGCCGGGGCCGGCAAGTTGAGCGTGGATGCGTGGCTGGCGCGGTTTTTCTGGAAACGCGCCAGCCGCTGAGGATCAATGCGCCCGGTCCAGCCCCGCCAGCAACGCGCTGTCTCGGCTGTAAATGTCCGGCGCGTAGAGCACGCGACCCTGGCCATCGACCTGTGCCGTCCAGTAAGTCATGAGGATCGGCACCGGATTGCTCAGGCGGAATTCATGGGTGGTGCCGGTGGCGAGCAAGGTGTCGGTGCGCGCCTTCTCCGCCGGGCTGAGCAGGAAATCGCGCAGTTTCATCGGATGCTCGACCCGCACACAGCCGGAACTGAACGCCCGTGGCCCCTTGTCGAACAGCGCCTTGCTCGGCGTGTCGTGCAGGTACACCGAGAACGGGTTGGGGAAACGAATGACCATCTGCCCCAGCGGGTTGCGCGGCCCGGCGTCCTGACGCAGAAGGATGTTGCCGGGGTTGTCCCAGTCGATGTCGGCGGCGGCCAGCGGCTGGCCGTTGGCGTCGAGCACTTGCAGGTTCTGGCGGCTGAGGAAGGTCTGGTCCTTGCGGATTTCCGGCAGCTTGTCTTCCTTCCAGATGGTCGGCGGCACGGTCCAGGTCGGGTTCAGGGTCAGGCGCGTGACCCGGGATTTGAGCAGCGGGGTCTGGCGTTCGGCGCGCCCGACCTGGGTGCGGGTCTGCCACACCGGCAGGCCACCCTGATAAAGCGTCAGCTCGGCAGCGGCGACGTTGACCAACAAACCGTCCGGCTCCATGTCCTGGGCCATCCAGCGGAAACGTTCAAGGTTGACCCGCAACTGTTCGCGGCGGGTCAGCGGACTGATGTTGAGTTCGGCAATCGTCCCCGGCCCGACCACCCCGTCGGCCTGCAACGAATGGTTGGCCTGAAAGCTCTTCACCGCCTCCACCAATACGCCGTGATAAGCGTTGTCCGGCGTGCCGACCACACTGCTCAGGTAGCCTTCGCTGTAGAGCCGGCGGGCCAGTTCCGGCACGCGTTTGTCTTCCATGTCCGGACGCAGCAACGGGCCGTTGCCCACCGACGTCCATTGGGGCAAGGCTTTCAGGCGTTGAGCTGCGTAGAGATGGCGCAAATTCTGATACTGCGCCAGCTGCGGTCGGGCCAGATCGAAGGCAGCCGGAACGTTGTGCACGCCCGGCACGGCGATCGCCAGCAATTCAGCCTGACGGTCGCGAGGCGTTTCGTCGGAATGCCACAGCGGTTCGAAGTGCGATTGCAACAGGCGGCCGTAATGCAGATCCTGCAGGGCTTGCAGGTAGTAACGGCTGATCTCGATGTCGGCGCACAGTTCGCCGTCCTGCGGGGCGGTGAGCGCCACCGGATAGCGTTTCGGATTCAGGCCATCGTCGGCCAACAGCTGCAATTGCGCATGCAAGGCCGGCAATTGCCCGCCATCGGCCCACACCGGCAGCCAGTCCTGCTGCTGGTAGAATGCGCGCAATTGATCCAGCGCCGGGCCGTTGAGGCTGGTGCCGATCGTCGGGCACGCCTGGGGCAGGCTGATCAGCGCAGCCTGCAGCGGGCTCTGTGGCTCGATGGGCATTTCCGTCGGCACGGGCGGCAGCGTCGGGAGTCCCGGCAACGGCTCTTCGGCGCAAGCGACAAACGGCGCAGCGAGCAAACAAATGCTCAAGTAGCATGCGTACTTTTTGAACAACTGCTTTACTCCAATCCATGGCCGTCTTGATTGACGGTCAACCTTACCTCAGGTGCGGTGCACAGTCAGGCCCGATTCGCGGGCTTGCCGGGAACGACTGGACGTCAGGAGCCTAAGTGCCAAACAAGTAGCAAGTGGAGACTCACTTTAAATGTTGACGTTTTTGCGCCGACTTCTGCTGACTGCCACCGCCATTGGCGTGCTGACCAGTCCAGCCTTTGCCGCCGGCACCACTTCGCCGGTTCTGTACACCAGCCTCGCGCACGCCGCTCCGGAACTCAATCCCCAGGCGCTGAAAGGTGCCTTGAACGCCATGCAATGTGCGATCAACAACGGCGCGAAGCAGTCCCGTCACCTGGCGATCATCGACTATTCGCAGCCGTCCACCGAGCGTCGGTTGTGGATCTTCGACCTGACCCGGAAAAAACTGGTGCTGCGCGATCTGGTCGCCCACGGCTCGAACTCCGGGGAAAACTTCGCCACCCGGTTCTCCAACCGTGAAGGCAGTTTTCAGTCCAGCCTCGGCCTGTTCCGCACCCAGGAAAGTTACCAGGGCACCCACGGTTACTCGCTGCGCATGGACGGTCTGGAACCGGGCGTCAACGACATGGCCCGTGACCGCGCCATCGTGATCCACGCCGCCGACTACGTGAACCCGTTCTGGAGCAAACGTACCGGCCGTCTGGGCCGCAGCCAGGGTTGCCCGGCCGTGCGACCGCAGGTGGCCAAACGGGTGATCGACAGTCTGAAGAATGGCCAATTCATGTTCTCCTGGTACCCGGATCAGCAGTGGCTGAAATCCTCGCCGTACCTCAACTGCCAGCCACAACAGATCGCGAGCATTCTCAGCACGCACGCCAGCTGAATACTCTGTGGGAGTGCGCTGGCTCCCACAGGTTCGGTTTATTACAGATTTGTCATCGAGTTGTCGGTTTGCCGAGCGGATCGCCCGGTAGCTTGAAGTTGTCCCGGCCCAAACGCCGATCAACTTCAACGACTCGAGTGACCCATCATGAAAACCCTGATCCTCGCCTTCACCGCCCTCCTCGCCACCGGTTCCGTGTTCGCCGCCCCTGCACCGGACGCTGCCGTCATTCATGACAAAACCGGTTTCTTCGTGCACCTGGATGTCGACAAAGTCCTCTCCAGCACCGATATTTCCCAGGCTTGCGGCGTGATCCCCGCGCGACTCAACTACCTCGACCACCAGGGCCGTGAACATGTGCTGGACTATCAAGTGCAAGGCAGCGGCTGCACCAACGACCATTGAGGCGCAGTGCCCATGAATATCCTTGTTGTCGAAGACGAACCCAAGGCCGGCAACTACTTGCTCAACGGCCTGCAGGAACTGGGCTACAGCGTGAGTCTGGCCCGGGACGGCGCCGACGGTCTGCACCTGGCGCTGGAGTTCGACTTCGACGTGATCGTGCTGGACGTGATGATGCCGAAAATGGACGGCTGGGAAGTCCTGCGCCGGCTGCGCAAGGAGACCGACACGCCGGTGCTGTTCCTCACCGCCCGCGACGACATTGCCGACCGGGTCAAGGGCCTGGAACTGGGCGCCGACGATTACCTGATCAAGCCGTTTTCCTTCGCCGAACTGGTGGCGCGCCTGCGCACCCTGACCCGGCGCGGGCCGATCCATGAAGAGGAGCAATTGCAGGTGGCCGATCTGCAGATCGATGTGCTCAAGCGCCGAGTCACCCGCGCCGGCAACCGGATCACCCTGACCAACAAGGAATTCGCCCTGCTGCAACTGTTCGCCACCCACACCGGGCAAGTGCTGTCGCGCTCGCTGATCGCCTCGCGGGTGTGGGACATGAATTTCGACAGCGACACCAATGTGGTCGATGTCGCCGTGCGCCGCCTGCGGGCGAAAATCGACGATCCGTTCCCGCTCAAGCTGATCCACAGCGTGCGCGGCATCGGCTACCGCTTCGATACCCAGCCATGAAAATCGCCGGCACTTATTCCCTGACCTTGCGTCTGGCGCTGGTCTTCGCCGTGCTTGCCTTCGCGGCGCTGGCAGGCCTGGGCGCGGCGCTGTACAACCAACTGGAAGCAGCTCTGATTCGCCGCGACGACATCCAGTTGGTCAGTCGCGTCGATCAGTTGCGCACCTTCCTCAACGACAGCAACACCCTGGAACTGATCAAGAACAAGCCGGCGCTGTTTCAGAACATGCTCGGCAACCGCGAAGCCTTGCTGACCATCGGCGCACCCGGCCAGCCGCCGTTGCTGGTGGTCAACCCCGGCAACCTCGCCACTCCGAACTTGCCCGCCGTACCGATCGATCACCCGATGGCCCTGAGCGATGTACAGCACTTGCCGAGCGTCGACGGTGTGCCGTTTTCGGCGGTGGCGGCGACCATCGACTCGGGCGATCTGGGCAACCTGCAGGTGCTCACCGGACGCCTGATGACCGAGCGCACGGCAATGCTCGCCAATTACCGGCTCAGCGTGTACGGCCTCGCATCATTGGCGGCGATTGTGCTGGCGCTGGTCGGCTGCCTGCTGGTGTATCGCGGACTGCTGCCGTTGCGGCGGATTGCCCGGCACGCCCACGGGATCGGCATCGCCAACCTCGGCGAACGCCTCGACCGCCACGGCACGCCTCGGGAATTGCAGCCGATGATCGAAGCCTTCAATGCGATGTTGGACCGGCTCGACCGAGGGGTTGCGCAACTGAGCCAAGTCTCCACCGACATGGCCCACGAACTGCGCACACCGATCAACAACCTGCTCGGGGAAACCCAGGTCGCGCTGCAACAGAACCGCAGTGTGGACGCCTATCAGCAGTTGCTCGCCTCCAACGTCGAAGAACTCGAACGGCTGGCGCGGATGCTCGACAACATGCTGTTTCTCGCCCGCACCGACCCGGCCAGCGCGCTGAGCCAGCGGCAGGAACTGGACGCCGGCGATGAGATGCAACGCATTGCCGATTACTTCGAAGGCCTGGCCGCCGATGTCGGCGTCACCATCGAGGCCAGTGGCAGCGGTGTGATCTGGGCCGAACCGATGCTGCTGCGTCGGGCCCTGGCCAATCTGTGCGCCAATGCGATCAAGTACGGCGCGGCGGATTCGACGCTGCAGGTCGAAGCCATCGCCGAAGCGGACGGCAGCTACCTGCGGGTACGCAATCAGGGCGCGACCATTCCGGCGGAACATCTGTCGCGGTTGTTCGAGCGCTTCTACCGCGTCGATCCGTCCCGCGAGCGTTCGGCCCAATCCAACGGACTGGGCCTGTCGATTGTCGCGACCATCATGCAATTGCATCAGGGCCGCTACAGCGTCAGCAGCGCCGACGGCGTCACCTGCTTTGAACTGTTCTTTCCGGCACGGGAGACGCGAGACGCAGGTGCGTGAAGGCACCGAGCGCAAACGCCGCGAACATCAATGCCGAGGCCACGCCGAAAGTCATGTGCAACCCGGCCGCAATAACTTCGGCCGGTGCCTGAGTCGGATCGTCCGTGGCCAGTGCAAACACCGCGCCCATCGCCGCCGCCCCGGTGATCAACCCCAGATTGCGCGACAGCCCGAGCATGGCCGAGACCACGCCGCGCTGATCCTGAGCAACGCCGGACATCAACCCGGTGTTGTTGGCAGCCTGGAACAGCGCATAACTCAAGGCCACCACCGTGATCGGCAGCACGTATGCAAGCACTCCGAAACTCACCGGAAACAGCGCCAGCAGACCGCAACCGCAAGCCAGACCGAACAACGCGCCCGGCACCATCCGCCGCGCGCCGAAACGATCCACCAGCCGCCCGGCCGGTACGCCGCTGAACGCCGCCAGCAACGGCCCGATCGACAGCACCAGTCCTACCTGCGTGCTGGTGAGACCCAGGCCTCGGCTCAGGTAAAACGGCCCGACCACCAGCGTGGTCATCATCACCGTCGTGACCAGCAAGGTCAGCGCCAGACTGCTGCTGATTCGCGTGTCGGTGAACAATGACAGATGAATCAGCGGCGCCTTGCTCCGCTTCTCGACCAGGATGAATACCCCCACGCCCAACAGGCTGAGCAACAGCAACGTCGTGGTGAATCCATCAACCGTCATCGCCAGTGCATAGGCCGCCAGCGTCAGCATCAATACGGCGGTGCCGGGATAATCAAATGCAACACCCGAGCGCACGCTCCGATCCTTCGGCAGGTAGCGATACACCAGCCACGCATTGAGCAATCCCAACGGCACGTTGATCACAAAAATCGACTGCCAGCCGACATGCGCCATCAACAGCCCACCGAGCGACGGCCCGAGGGTGGTGCCGGTGGCCGACATCGTGGCCAGCAACCCCATCGCACTGCCGGCCCGGGATTTGGGCACCGCATCGGCCACCAGCGCGACCGTCAGCGCAAACATGATTGCCGCGCCGAGGCCCTGCACCGCCCGCGCACCGATCAGCCAGGCAAGGCTCGGCGCCAGTGCGCAAGCCAGCGAAGCAGCGGTAAAGATGCCGATGCCGATCAACAACAAGCGCCGTCGACCGAAGCCGTCACCGAGCCGCCCGACGCTGACAATCAACGTGGTGATCGCCAGCAGGTAGGCCAGAACGATCCACTGCACTTGTTGAAACGTCGCATCGAATGCCGCCGCCAGCGTGGGCAATCCGGCGTTGGCGATGCTGGTATCGAGCGACGGCATCAACATCGACAGCGCCAGACTGGTCAACGCCCAGCAGGCTGAAGGGCTCAGGGGTTCTCGGTGCATGGGGGGCTCACAGGGCAAAGGTCATGCGACACAGCCTGAGCCTCGACAATACAAGGCGCAAGACGCATGCTTCGCACTTGATACCTGCATGGAACGCCACGTCATGAATGCACCGGATCTGAACCTGTTGATCACCCTCGACGTGCTGCTGAGCGAAGGAAGCGTCGCCCGCGCCGCCGAGCGCCTGCGTTTGAGTCCGTCAGCCATGAGCCGGGCGCTGGCCCGGCTGCGGGAAACCACCGGCGATCCGCTGCTGGTGCGCGCCGGTCGCGGACTGGTGCCGACCCCGCGTGCGCTGGAGCTGCGCGACCGGGTCAGTTATCTGGTGCAGGAGGCCGAAGCGGTTTTGCGCCCGGCAGAAGTGCTCGATCCTGGCCAGTTGCGGCGCACCTTCACCCTGCGCAACACCGACGGTTTTGTCGAAACCTTCGCCGCCGCCCTGCTCGCCCGCATCGCCGAAGAGGCGCCTGGCGTGCGCCTGCGCTTTGTGCAAAAAGCCGACAAGGACAGCACGCTGCTGCGCGTAGGCCGGGTGGATCTGGAAACCGGCGTGGTCGACGACAGCACCGACCCGACGCTCCACAGCCGCATCCTGTTCCACGATCAGTGGATTGGCGTGGTGCGTGAGGGGCATCCGTTGAGCAGCGGAAAGATCAGCGCCAAACGCTTCGCTTCGGGCCAGCACATTCTGGTGTCACGCCGTGGGCGCAGCAGCGGACCGGTGGACGAAGCGCTGCTCGCCTTAGGCCTGACGCGGGACATCGTCACTTCATTCGGCGGATTTTCGGCGGCGCTGACGCTGGTCCGTGAGTCGGACCTGATCGCCACCGTTCCGGAACGTCACACCAGCAAACTGCGCACGGGCCTGCACAGCTTCGCCCTGCCATTCCGGATGCCGGACATCAGCGTGTCGATGCTCTGGCACCCGCGCATGGACGCCGACCCGGCGCACCGCTGGTTGCGCCATTGTGTGCGCGAAGTTTGCGCCTAACGCGCATCCCCGCCAGCAGGTTTGTAGAACAGAAATTTCCTGGTCTCGGCGGTTTTTCTGTATTCCTTGGCCCAACTTGGATGAACGTTGCGGTCGTGGAAATACAGGGCGCCATGGGTGCGGTCGGTGAGCTGGCGGTTCAGCGCCTTGCCGGCGATTTCCTTGGCCAGCGCGTATTCGGCATCTTCCTTGACCTGATCCGGACGCCCGTCGCACCACCAGGAAAACTGGCAGCTCTTGGTTTCCGAGCCCTGCTTGACCACCTCGCACACCGTGCCCGGAAAGCCGTCATGCCCGAGGCGATTCATCACCACACTGGCCACGCCTTCCATGTCGGCATTGTCCTTGCCCTTGGCTTCCCAATAGATACTGCGCGCCAGACAGGTGATCGGGTCGTCCAGCGGAGCGGCGCCAGCGGGGTCGACCGCCTGCGCTTCGGTCGGGGTGATGGCTTCGGATTTGGGTGCCGGGGGCGCGTCGGGTTTGTCGGCGGCCTTCTCTTCCAGAACCTCGGCTTTCGCTTCGGCCTTTTCCTTGATCGGTGCCTGATCGGTGGCCAGTGCCGCGCCGCTCAGCAAGGTCAACGCAAGACAGCAAAGCAACCCGTTCAATTGCATGATCATTCTTCCGGCAGGGCCCGATGCGGGCAAAGTGTTACGTGGTTGAGACGCCCGGATCCCGGGCTCTTCGCGAAGTGTAGACGGCAATTTTCACGGCATCGTTCCGCAGAAAAATCCGCGTCGTGAAGAAAAAGACATTGCACGAACCGGGGCCCTTTCGCGCATGATGTGCGCACTCAGCCCAAGGGAGATTTCCATGCGCTTCATGCCATCCGTTCTGCGACTCGCCGCGTTGTCCGTGGGCCTGGCGCTGGCCACTTCGGCCATGGCCACCGACGAGTCGCAATTGATCGAATCGATCAACAGCTACCGCAGCCAGCCGCAGCGTTGTGGCAGCCAGGCGTCCAGCGAATTGCCGCCGCTGTCGGCCGATCCGCGCCTGATTCTGCCGGCCAGCGGCGTGGTGGATTTGCAGCAGGCGATGTCCAGCGCTCGCTACCCGATGGTCAACGTGCAGGCGATTACCCTGAACGGGCCAAGGGATGCGGCGTCGGCGATGAAGGCGATTCAGGAGAGTTTCTGTCAGGTGGTGCTGGATCCGCAGTTCGTCGATATCGGCGTCAGTCGCGCCGACCGTGACTGGCGCATCACCCTCGCCCGACCACTGCTGTCCGCCCGCCTCGGCGACGGTCAGGCGGAAGGCCAGAAACTCCTCGAACAACTCAACGCCGCCCGCGCCCAACCGCGCCAGTGCGGCAGTCAGGCATTCGCAGCGACAGCGCCGCTGGCGTGGAACTCGGTGCTCGGTGGCGTTGCCCAGGAGCATAGCCGCGAGATGGCCAACAACAATTATTTCGACCACAAGGACCGCAACGGCGGCACTCCCGGCGACCGCGCCGAACTGGCCGGATACAGCGGCCAGCAGGTCGGCGAGAACATCGCCGCCGGGCAGGACACGGTGCAGAAGGTCGTCGCCGGCTGGCTCGCCAGCCCCGGCCATTGTGCCAACCTGATGAACCCGCAGTACCGCGAACTGGGCGCTGCCTACGCAGTCGATCCGAAGAGCAGCGCCGGGATTTACTGGACTGCGATGTTTGGCGGGGAGTAAATCCCGCACAATAAAAAACCGGAGCCAGGCTCCGGTTTTTTTGTTTTCAGTGGGTTCTCATCCCCGCCGCATACATCGCCAGCTTCAGCAGGCTCGCCACTACCGCCAGCGAGACCACGCTGCCCAACCAGATCAGCAGCAGCCAGCCCAGACGCTTGTACCAGGGGCTGGATTTCACCTCACGCGAATCAATGGTAGCCATCGCCAATCCTCACTTTGCCGCGGAACACGTAGTAGCTCCAGAAGGTGTACATCAGGATCACCGGCAGGATGAACAGCGCGCCGATCAGGGCGAACAGCTGGCTGGTGGCCGGTGAAGCCGCCGCCCACAGGCTGACCGACGGCGGGATGATGTTCGGCCAGATGCTCAGCGCCAGCCCGATGTAACCAAGGAACATCAGCACCAGGGTGAACACGAACGGCCAGTGAGTGTGGCGCTGACGCAGCGAGCGCAACAGACCGAACAACGCCAGCACCGCCAATACCACCAGCCCGGCAAACACGGTCAGGTGCGCATGGTTGAACCAGCGGCCGGCCAGTTCCGGGTGCAGTTGCAGCGTCCACACGCCGATCACCACCACCATCGCCAGCAGCAGCCACGCCAGCGGACGGCTGTAGTGACGCATCCGCGATTCGAGCATGCCTTCGGTCTTGACCAGCAGCCAGGTGCTGCCGAGCAAGGCGTAAGCAATCACCAGACCGACGCCGCAGACCAGCGGGAACGGCGCCAGCCAGTCGAGACCGCCACCGGCGAACTGCCGATCCACCACCGGAATCCCCGACACATACGCGCCGATCACCACGCCCTGGGAGAACGTCGCCAGCAGCGAACCGCCGATGAACGCCCAGTCCCACAGATGACGTTTTTCAGCCGGCGCCTTGAAGCGAAACTCGAACGCCACACCGCGGAAAATCAGCCCCGCGAGCATGAAGATCAGCGGCAGATACAGCGCCTCCAGAATCACCCCGTAAGCCAGCGGAAACGCGCCGTACAACGCCGCGCCGCCGAGCACCAGCCAGGTTTCGTTGCCGTCCCAGACCGGTGCGACGGTGTTCATCATCACGTCGCGTTCCTGCTCGTCGCTGATCATCGGGAACAGGATCCCGAGGCCCAGATCGAAGCCGTCCATGATCACGTACATCATTACCCCGAAGGCAATGATCACGCCCCAGATCAACGAGAGATCGATACCTTGAATACCCATGACTCAACGCTCCTTTTTCAGTGGATCCGGGTCGCGGATTCGAGGTTGTCGGTGACCGCCGACAGTGGCCGGCGCGGGGTCTGCACCTGGGTGCCTTCGGGCGGATGCTCGTGGTGCGGCTGCGGGCCCTTGCTCACCAGTTTCATCATGTAGCCGATGCCCACGGTGAACACCGAGCAGTAGATGACAACGAACAGCGCCAGCGAGGTGCTCATCTGCGCCACCGAGTGATGAGACGCCGCGTTATGGGTTCGCATCAGGCCGTACACCACCCACGGCTGACGCCCGACCTCGGTGGTGATCCAACCCGCCAGCAGCGCGATCAGGCCGCTCGGCCCCATCAGCAGCACCAGCCGCTGGAAGCCGCGATGGCGGTAGACCTTGCCATTGCGCCGCAACGCCAGCCCCAGCACGCCGACCAGAATCATCAACATGCCCAGCCCGGCCATCACGCGGAAGCTCCAGAAAATCACGGTCGAATTCGGCCGGTCTTCTTTCGGGAAGCTCTTGAGTGCCGGGATCTGCTTGTCGAGGCTGTGGGTGAGGATCAGGCTGCCGAGGTACGGAATCTCGATGGCGTATTTGGTTTTCTCCGCCTGCATGTCCGGGATGCCGAACAGCACCAGCGGGGTCGGCCCGTTGTCGGCGTTTTCCCAGTGGCCCTCGATGGCGGCGATTTTTGCCGGTTGGTGTTCCAGAGTGTTCAAGCCATGGGCGTCACCGACCACCGCTTGAATCGGCGCGACGATCAGCGCCATCCACAGCGCCATGGAGAACATCTTGCGCACCGGTTGGGTGTCGTTGCCACGCAGTAAATGCCAGGCCGCCGAAGCGCCGACAAAGAACGCCGTGGCGACGAATGCGGCAATCGCCATGTGCGCCAGACGGAACGGAAACGACGGGTTGAACACGATCGCCAGCCAGTCCAGCGGCATCACTCGACCGTCAACGATTTCGAAGCCTTGCGGAGTCTGCATCCAGCTATTGGAGGCAAGAATCCAGAAGGTCGAGATCAGCGTGCCGATGGCGACCATCACCGTGGCGAAGAAGTGCAACCCTCGGCCGACGCGGTTCCAGCCGAACAGCATCACCCCGAGGAACCCGGCCTCGAGGAAGAACGCGGTCAGCACTTCATAGGTCAGCAACGGCCCGGTGACGCTGCCGGCAAAGTCAGAGAATCCGCTCCAGTTGGTGCCGAACTGGTACGCCATGACCAGCCCCGAGACCACGCCCATGCCGAAGTTGACGGCGAAGATCTTCGACCAGAAGTGGTAGAGATCGCGGTAAGTGTCGTTACGGGTTTTCAGCCACAGGCCTTCGAGCACCGCCAGGAAACTCGCGAGACCAATGGTGATCGCCGGGAAAATGATGTGGAACGAAACCGTGAACGCGAATTGAATTCGCGCCAGGTCCAGTGCCTCCAGGTTGAACATGATGATGTCCTCATCCAGGCTGAAAAGCGGCAGCACACGGCCGGGCCACCGCCAGGCGCGAACGCCTGCAGCCAGTCAAAATGCAAAAGGGTTGGATCGCGTGAGTCGGCTACGCCACCGACGACGGGATCAGGTTGCTCGCCTCGGCCGCTTCGAGGCGGATCGCCACGAACTTGGAGGTCGGTGTGTAGGTGCGGTCACCGTAGCTTTCCAGCGGCACCAGCGGATTGGTTTCCGGGTAGTACGCGGCAGCCTGCCCGGCCGGAATGTCGTAGGCGATCAGGGTGAAACCGCTGACCCGACGCTCACGCTCGTCATCCCACAGCGCTACCAGATCAACCTTCTGTCCCGGTTCAAAACCGAGCCGGCGGATGTCCTGCTCGTTGGCGAACACCACGTCGCGCATCCCGTATACACCGCGATAACGGTCGTCGAGGCCGTACAGCGTGGTGTTGTACTGATCGTGAGAACGCATGGTTTGCAGGATCAGATGCGGTTTGACCGGCAGGTTGCGCACGCCTTCGCTGATCAGATGTTCCGGCAGCACACACGGGGTGAACTGGGCCTTGCCGGATTCGGTTTTCCAGATCCGGTCGGAAGCGTTGTTGCCGAGGTGGAAACCACCCGGGATCAGCAGCTTCTCGTTGAAATTCTCGAAGCCCGGAATCACGTCGGCGATCAGGTTGCGGATGCGCCCATAGTCGCCCACCGCCCATTCCCAGTCGATCGGGTGCTTGCCCAAAGTGGCGGCGGCGATCCCGGCAATGATCGCCGGCTCGGATTTCAGATGGGCCGACTTCGGCTTCAGTTGGCCGAACGACAAGTGCACCATGCTGAAGGTGTCTTCCACCGTCACGCCTTGCGGGCCTTCGGCCTGGACGTCGATGTCGGTACGGCCGAGGCACGGCAGAATCAACGCATCACGCCCGGTCACCAGATGGCTGCGGTTGAGTTTGGTCGAGATATGCACGCTCAGGTCGAGTTTGCGCATCGCGGCGTGGGTGCGCGGGGTGTCCGGCGTAGCTTGAGCGAAGTTGCCGCCGAGCCCGATAAACACCTTGGCTTCGCCACGTTCCATGGCACCAATCGCCATGACCGTGTTGTGGCCGTGCATCCGCGGCACTTTGAAGTTGAAGCGTTTTTCCAGGGCGTCCATCAGCTCGGTCGGGGCCAGTTCGTTGATGCCCATGGTGCGGTCGCCCTGCACGTTACTGTGGCCGCGCACCGGCGACAGCCCGGCACCCGGACGGCCGACATTGCCGCGCAGCAGTTGCAGGTTGATGACTTCCTGCAGGGTCGGCACCGAGTGCACGTGTTGGGTCAGGCCCATGGCCCAGCACATGATCACGCTCTTGGCCCGGGCATACATGCGCGCGGCCAGTTCGATGTCATGCAGCGGCACGCCGGACTGCTCGACGATATGCTCCCAGCTCGTGGCATCGACTTCGGCCAGGTAGCTGTCGAGGCCCGACGTGTGCTCGGCAATAAAGGCGTGATCGAACACCGGTTCGCCGCCGATGGCCTGGGCTTCGCGCTCCCACTCCAGCAGGAATTTGGCCATGCCGCGAATCATCGCCATGTCGCCGCCCAAGGCTGGGCGGAAGTACGCGGTGTTGGTCGCTTCCCAGCCGTTGCTGAGCATCTCGATCGGGTTTTGCGGGTTCTGGAAACGCTCCAGCCCACGCTCCTTCAGCGGGTTGATACACACCACCTGCGCGCCACGCTTCACCGCTTCGCGCAGCGGTTCGAGCATGCGCGGGTGGTTGGTGCCGGGGTTCTGGCCGATCACGAAAATCGCGTCGGCGTGGTGCAGGTCTTCATAGACCACCGTGCCTTTGCCGACGCCCAGGCTCTCGCCCATGCTCACCGCGCTGGCTTCGTGGCACATGTTCGAGCAGTCCGGGAAGTTGTTGGTGCCATAGGCGCGGACGAACAACTGATAGAGAAACGCCGCTTCGTTGCTGGCACGACCCGAGGTGTAGAACTCGGCCTCGTGAGGCGATTTCAGGCCTTTGAGGTGCTTGGCGATCAGCGCGAAGGCATCGTCCCAGGTAGTTTCCACATAGCGGTCGACCCGCGCGTCGTAGCGCATCGGATGGGTGATCCGGCCCTGGTATTCGAGCCAGTAATCGCTTTGTTCGGCCAGGGTCGAGACCGTGTACTTGTTGAAGAACGCCGGATCGACCAGGCGGCCGGTGGCTTCCCAGTTCACCGCCTTGGCGCCGTTTTCGCAGAACTTCAGCATGCTCGCGCCGGGTGCTTCACCCCAGGCGCAACCGGGGCAGTCGAAGCCGCCGTTCTGGTTGGTCTTGAGCATGGCGCGGATGTTTTTCAGGGCGTTTTCACTGCCCAACCAGTTCTTGGTGAGGCTGATGACAGCGCCCCAACCCGCAGCGGCGCCCTTGTAGGGTTTGTAACGGTCGACTTGTGACATGGGACTTCTCCATGACGATGCACACAGGCAAAAACCTGATCGGGTTTAAACAGCGACGACTGACTTTCAAGTTAAAAGAGCGGTCGTTTCGTTTGACGGGGCCAAGGATAGGAACCGCTGCAAAAACTTGTCTAATCGCTATTAATGACTGCGTTATCGAAAGCATCTATCACGGCGTTAAACCCTTTAAATACGGGCACTTGCAAAACTAACAAGCGATAAACCCGGAATAATTATTTCATCATCGACAGCATCAATCGGCCGGTCATTAAGAGTGATTGGACGCTGTCTCAAGTTGCTCATAACCTGCGCCGACCCAATCCCTTCAATAGCGGATTTCACCCAAGCGAGGCTGTCATGTCAGAGCGCGTCTTGATCGATGGTTACAACCGCCGCGTCGACTACCTGCGCATGTCGGTCACCGACCGCTGCGACTTTCGCTGCGTGTATTGCATGGCCGAAGACATGCAGTTCCTGCCGCGCCAACGGGTGCTGACGCTGGAGGAGATCTATCAACTGGCGCAGGGCTTCGTTGCGCTGGGCACCCGCAAGATCCGCCTGACCGGTGGCGAGCCGCTGATTCGCCCCGGCGTCGTCGGCTTGTGCAAGCAGATCGCCGCCCTGCCCGGCCTGCGCGAACTGTGCCTGACCACCAACGGCTCGCAGCTCGACAAACTCGCCAGTCCGCTGTTCGACGCCGGGGTCAAACGCCTCAACGTCAGCCTCGACAGCCTCGATGCCACGCGCTTCAAGCAGATGACCCGCACCGGTGACCTGGCCCAGGTGATCGACGGCATCGACGCCGCCCGCGCCGCCGGATTTACCCGCACTAAACTCAACTGCGTGGTGATGCAGGGCCGCAACGATCACGAGATCAACGATCTGGTGCAGTTCGCCATCGAACGGGATCTGGACATTTCCTTCATCGAGGAAATGCCGCTGGGGATCATCAGCGAACACAGCCGCGCCGAGTCGTTCTTTTCCAGCACCCAGGTGCGCGAAAAGATCGCCGAGCGCTACACCCTGATCGACTCCGCTGAGTCGACTCAGGGCCCGTCGCGCTACTGGCGGCTGGCGGAAGCGCCGCACATCCGGCTGGGGTTCATCTCCCCCCACAGCCACAACTTCTGCGGCACCTGCAACCGGGTGCGTCTGACCGTCGAGGGGCGTTTGCTACTGTGTCTGGGGAACGAGCATTCGGTGGACTTGAAGGCGGTACTGCGCGCCCATCCAGGCCAACCGGAACGGCTGGAGAAAGCCATCATTGAAGCGATGAAACTCAAGCCTTACCGGCACAACTTTGAAGTGAACGACGACGTGCAAGTGGTGCGTTTCATGAACATGACCGGCGGTTGATCCGCCACGTTTTCAAGGCAGAGAGCCGCATGATCATCCGACCCAAGGTCAATCAATTCGCCATTCTCTTCACCCTCAAGGGCTCGATTGCCAAGCGCATCGCCCTGCGCGCCCTGATGGTCACGCTGCTGGCGTCGGCCATCGTGCTGGTGGAAATGCTCCACCCGAGCAACTTCACCAAGGTCAATGCCACGCCGTTCACCCTGCTCGGCCTGTCGCTCTCGATCTTCATGAATTTTCGCAACAACGCCTGCTACGACCGCTGGTACGAAGCGCGCAAGGCCTGGGGCGAAGTGATCGTTCATGTGCGCTCGGTAATCCGCGAAACTCACGTGATCCGCGAATCGGCCCAGCGTCGCCTGTTGCTGCTCAACCTCGCTGGTTTCGCCCATGCACTGAATGCGCGGTTGCGCCGGGAAGACGAAGCCGCCGCCAGCGCCCAATGGATCACCCCGCAGCACGATGCGCAGGTGCCGGATTACAGCGGGCGCATCCTGCAGACGGTGGGTCAGCAATGCTCCGATCTGCACGAATCAGGCGATCTCAGCGAATGGCGCTACATGCTGCTGGCCAATCACCTGACCAGCCTGACCCAGGCGCAGGCCGTGTGTGAGCGGATCAAGAACACGCCGCTGCCCTTCCCCTACACTTTGCTGCTGCACCGCACGATTTACCTGTTCTGCATCCTGCTGCCGTTCGCCATGGCAGAACCGCTGGGCTGGCTGACGCCGCTGTTCACGGCGATTGTCAGCTACACCTTCTTCGGGCTGGATGCGATTGCCGATGAGCTGGAGGACCCGTTCGGCCGGGATGAAAACGATTTGCCGACCGATGCGCTGGTGCGGGGTATCGAGCGGGATATTCTCTCGGAGCTGGGGACTGAGCCGTTGCCGCCGGCGCTGAAACCGGTGGACTACGTGCTCAGTTAATCGACTGCCTCCCCTTCCGGGGAGGGAGACTCATCAATCCAGATGCGCCCAGGTCATGCGAAACGACGCGCCGCCCCACGGCGAATCGCCGACCTCGACCTGCCCGCCATGGGATTGCGACACCCGCCGCACCAGCGCCAGACCGAGGCCGAAGCCGCCCGTGCGGCGGTCGCGGCTGGCGTCCAGGCGCGAGAACGGTTCGAAGATTTTCTCCCGGCCTGCCAGCGGCACACCCGGCCCGTCGTCGTTGACCTGAACTTCGTACTGATCGCCGATGCGCACCAGCGACACTTCGACCCGCTGCTCGGCATAACGAATGGCATTGCGCAGCAGATTGATCACCGCACGCGCCATGAACCGCGGTTCGATCCGCACTTCATCGACCCGGCAATCTACGATCAACAGCTGCACCCCGGCGGCCTCGGCTTCCAGCGCCACGCTGCCGACCACGCTGTCGAGCCAGTTGGCAGCCTGAATGTTTTCGCGGGTGATCACCGTCGCGCCGCGTTCGAGGCTGGCGTAGGTCAGCAGCTCGGAGACCATTTCTTCCAGCTCGCCGAGGTCGGCGTACATGTCGGCGATCAGTTCGCGGTTCTGGCTGGCGTCCGGTTGTTGCTTGAGCTGGTCGAGTTCGAACGACAACCGGGCAATCGGCGTGCGCAGTTCGTGGGAGACCGCGTTGGTCAGTTCGCGCTGATTGGCGATCAGGCCTTCGATGCGCGCCGCCATCAGGTTGAAGTGACCGGCGAGGTCGCGGATGTTGGAACGTTTGGACAGCTGGATCCGCACCGAGAGGTCGTTGTCGCCGAAGCGCTCGGCGGCCAGGCGCAGTTTTTCCAGATCGCGCCAGTGCGGGCGAACCCAGAAGTACAAAACGATGCCGAGCAGCACCGCCAACATCATATAGGCCCCGGCAATGTAGAACGGCATCAGGCTCGGCTCGGGCGGCAGCTTGATGCTGAGCAACTGCGAACCACCGTCGATATTGCTGATGAACTGGGTGTAGTCATCGCGGATCACCAACACATCCTGGGCCAGTTCGGCTTTTTCCTGATCGTTGAGTTTCAACTGGTCAGCCTCGACCAGGCTCAGCGTGAGCCCGTAGTGCGGCCGCAAGGCTTCCAGTTGCGCCTCGCGCGCCGCGCCCTGCTGGTCGCGCATGTGTTCGACCAGCGACCACGCTTGGCCGCGAACCGCCTCACGGTTGTAGGCCTGCATCTGGTTGTCGAGCAAAGCGTTGAAGGTGTGCTCGACGGTTTGCAGCGCCGCCACCAGCCCGACGGTCATCACCAGAAACAGCCCGAGAAATAACCGCAGCATCTACAACTCCCACGCGAACGGATTGAACAGATAACCCTTGCCCCACACGGTCTTGATGCAGACCGGCTCGCGAGGGTTGTCCTTGAGTTTGTTGCGCAACTTGCTGATGTACACGTCGACGCTGCGATTGAGGCCATCGAAGGCGATGCCGCGCATGCGGTTGAGAATGTCATCGCGCGACAGGATCTTGCCGGCGGCGCTGGCCAGCAGCCACAGCAGCTCGAATTCCATGGTGGTCAGTTCGATCAGCTCACCCGCCAGACGCACTTCGCGGCAACTGCGGTCGATGATCAGATTGCCGAACTCCAGCGAACTCACTACGCCGCTTTCCGGTACTTGCCGGCGTTGCAAGGCACGCAGGCGCGCGAGCAAAACAGGTGGCTTGATCGGTTTGATCACGTAGTCGTCGGCCCCGGACTCGAGGCCCAGAATATGGTCGAGGTCATCTTCCTTGGCCGTCAGAATAACAATCGGTGTGTCCGACACGCTGCGGATTTCCCGGCACACGTGCAGGCCGCTCTGCCCCGGCAGCATCAGGTCGAGCACCACCACTTTGGGCTTGAATTCGAGAAACGCGGCCACGGCCAGATCGCCGCGATGCACCGTGCGAACCTCGTAGCCGTGTTGTTCGAGAAAGTGAGCGATCAGCGTGGCCAGCCGCTCATCGTCTTCCACCAGCAGGACTCTGCCAAAACCCAGGTTATCCATAACAACCGCCGCCAACCGCTTTGTGAAGTGGGCAACATTATGCGGGCATTCAATGGCGAGACGTTTATCGCAGGCAGCAAAAACCGGCCACTTGGGCCGGTTTTCGTTGATGTTTCATACTCTTAAGAGTTTTTAACAATTCATGCCACAACGGGTACACCGCTGTGGAAACGGAATTCCTCGTCCGGCGACTCGATCAGGTCCTGCTCGGCGGCGCGGACTCTCTCGATCACCTGAGCGATGTCCTTGGCGTCGCCGTACTGGTAAGCCAGTTTCAGGTAGCCCTGGAAATGCCGGGCCTCGCTTTTCAGCAGGCCGAAGTAGAACTTGCCGAGTTCTTCGTCCAGATGCGGCACCAGCGCTTCGAATCGCTCGCAACTGCGCGCTTCGATAAAGGCGCCGACCACCAGGGTGTCGACCAGTTTCACCGGTTCGTGGCTGCGCACCACTTTGCGCAGGCTCGAGGCATAACGGCCGGCGTGCAGCTGGCGCAGTTCGATCTTGCGTCGCTTCATGATGCGCATCACCTGCTCGTGGTGCACCAGTTCTTCCCGGGCCAGACGCGACATCATGTTGATCAGATCGACGTGGGAATGGTACTTGGCGATCAGGCTCAACGCGGTGCTGGCGGCCTTGAACTCGCAGTTCTTGTGGTCAATCAGCAGGGTTTCCTGATCGGCCAGCGCGGCTTCAACCCAGGCGTCAGGCGTGCGGCAACCAAGGAATTCGTGGATTTCGGGAAGGATCATGGGGCTCACGGTCAAAAGGTGTTCGAGCGAAGGGCGCCGATTATACCGGCCTGCCCGCAGACCACCAGCGGCCTGCGTTGATATGCATCAAGTCGCAGACGGATGCGCAGCAACTATAGTTGTGCAACGCCGTGCCTTTTCATTGCTGGAGACTCACTCATGCAAGCCATTCGCAGCATTCTGGTGGTCATTGAACCTGAACACGCGGAAAGCCTGGCGCTCAAGCGCGCCAAGCTGATCGCCGGGGTGACCCAGGCCCATCTGCACCTGCTGGTCTGCGACAAGAAGCACGATCACGCCGGCATGCTCAGCGTGCTCAAGGCCGCGCTTTTGGCGGACGGCTACAGCGTCACCACCGAACAGGCGTGGAACGAGAGCCTGCACGAAACCATCATCGACGTGCAGCAGGCCGAAGGCTGCGGACTGGTGATCAAGCAGCACTTCCCCGACAGCTCGTTGAAGAAGGCCCTGCTGACCCCGGCGGACTGGAAACTGCTGCGCCACTGCCCTACTCCCGTGCTGCTGGTGAAAACCGCCGGTTCGTGGAAGGACAAAGTGATTCTGGCAGCGGTCGACGTGGGCAATGCCGATGGCGAACACCGTCATCTGCACACCACGATCATCGACCATGGGTTCGACATTGCCAGCCTGGCCAAGGGGCATCTGCACGTGATTACCGCTCATCCGTCACCGATGCTGTCGGCGGCCGACCCGACGTTCCAGCTCAAGGAAACCATCGAGGCGCGCTATCGCGAACAATGCCGGGCGTTTCAGGCTGAATTCGACATCGATGACGCTCACCTGCACGTCGAGGAAGGCCCGGCGGATGTGTTGATTCCGTTCATGGCGCACAAGCTGCAGGCGGCGGTGACGGTGATTGGCACCGTGGCGCGCAGCGGTGTGTCGGGGGCGTTGATCGGCAATACGGCCGAACAGGTGCTGGATCAATTGGAGAGTGATGTGCTGGTGCTCAAACCCCAAGAGGTTGAAGACCATTTGGTGGAGTTGGCGGTGAAGCATTAAGTATTAGGGCGCCTGTAAGGCCGTTATCGCTGGCAAGCCAGCTCCCACAGGGACTTAGGTGTGCACTCCAGGGAGAGCTTTACACCATTATTGTGGGAGCTGGCTTGCCAGCGATAGCAATAGGTCAGTCGCCGAGGGCGTCCTTGAGGAAACCGGGTGCGATGTAGCGCTGATAGTGCGCTTCCGACAGCAGGAAAAATTCCCGATCAATGGCATCGCGCAGTTCCGGCAGGTTCCAGTCGCGAAACTCCGGCAGCAATACCATTCCGTAGGCTTCCAGATTAATGATCACCCGCGCGCCCCGGGCGATCAGTTGATAAGCCCAGCAATATTCCGACTGATGCGGCACGAAGCGGATCTTGCGCTGTTCCAGTTGCAGACGCAGGCGCGCCGGGTCGAAGACCTCGACCTTGCTCGCCATCACTTGTGACAGCAATTGCTCAAGACGCAGCCACACCGCACGCTTTTCTTCCTCGTTGTAACCGTTCCAATGGATCACTTCGTGGTGGAAACGCTTGCAGCCACGGCACACCAGATCACCGTAAACGGTGGAGCAGAGGCCGACGCAGGGGGTCTTGATGGTCTGATTGGGCATAAATGGGCAGAACACTTGAAACGCGGAACAGGTCGGCATGTTAGCCCTTTGTCCGCCATTCATCACCCCTCAAACGTCAGGGGCAAGCGCTGGATCAAGGTTTGCCCGAGCCGCGCACAACGCAACCAAAGTCCAATAGAGCGCGACTTACCTTTAAATTTTTTTTGCCGTAGAATCAGCCAGCCTTTTTAGGCGCCAATGTCCGTTAGAAGCTGTTTTCAAAGCGTCACGAGCACAGTCGTTCCTTCAGAGCGGTGTTGGCGTAGGGTTTTTCCAGCGGGGAAAAGCCCAACGCCAACCCTCATCAGCTCCCCGTTCTGCAGGCGTAAAACTTTGAAAGCAGCTTCTGTAAGGAATGCCCGGTAATTCTGGCTAAGCGGCCCACAACGCCACGCAGCGCATGAGTACGAGCATTTCGGGATGAGCGTCCCGGACACCCATTTGGGACCACTGATGAGGGTAATAACTGTGCTTGAAGCCTACCGCAAACATATCGAAGAGCGTGCAGCCCTGGGTATCGTTCCCCAGCCGCTTAACGCCGAACAAACTGCAGGCCTGGTCGAGCTGCTGAAGAATCCTCCGGCTGGCGAAGAAGCTTTCCTCGTTGACCTGATCACCAATCGCGTACCACCAGGAGTGGACGAAGCCGCCTACGTCAAGGCCGGTTTCCTCTCCGCACTGGCCAAGGGCGAAGTCTCCTCCCCTCTGCTGGACAAGAAACGCGCTGTAGAACTGCTCGGCACCATGCAGGGCGGCTACAACATCGTGACCCTGGTTGAACTGCTGGACGACGCCGAGCTGGCACCAGTGGCCGCCGAAGAACTCAAGCACACCCTGCTGATGTTCGATGCCTTCCACGACGTGGCTGAAAAAGCCAAGAACGGCAACGTTCACGCCAAGGCCGTGCTGCAATCCTGGGCTGACGGCGAGTGGTTCAAGAAGCGCCCTGTGCTGGCCGACAAGATCAGCCTGCGCGTCTTCAAGGTGACCGGCGAAACCAACACCGACGACCTGTCCCCTGCTCCAGACGCCTGGTCGCGTCCCGACATCCCGCTGCACGCCCTGGCCATGCTGAAAATGGCCCGTGACGGCATCGTTCCGGACGAGCAAGGCAAGACCGGCCCGATGAAGCAGATCGAAGAAATGCGCGGCCAGGGCTTCCCTATCGCCTACGTCGGTGACGTGGTCGGTACCGGTTCCTCGCGTAAATCGGCGACCAACTCGGTGCTGTGGTTCTTCGGCGACGACATCCCTTACGTGCCGAACAAGCGCGCTGGCGGTTTCTGCTTCGGCAGCAAAATCGCTCCGATCTTCTACAACACCATGGAAGATGCCGGCGCACTGCCAATCGAGTTCGACGTATCGAACATGAACATGGGCGACGTGATCGACCTGTACCCGCACGCAGGCAAAGTCTGCAAGCACGGTACCGACGAAGTCATCACCACCTTCGAAATGAAGACCCCGGTCCTGCTGGACGAAGTCCGCGCCGGCGGCCGTATCCCGCTGATCATCGGCCGTGGCCTGACCGAGAAGGCTCGCGCCGAACTGGGTCTGCCAGCGTTCGACCTGTTCAAGAAGCCGGAAGCACCGGCTGAAAGCACCAAGGGCTTCACCCTGGCGCAGAAAATGGTCGGCAAGGCTTGCGGTCTGGCAGAAGGCAAAGGCGTTCGTCCTGGCACCTACTGCGAACCGAAGATGACCACCGTAGGTTCTCAGGACACCACCGGTCCAATGACCCGTGACGAACTGAAAGACCTGGCGTGCCTGGGCTTCTCCGCTGATCTGGTGATGCAGTCCTTCTGCCACACCGCGGCTTATCCGAAGCCGATCGACGTAACCACCCACCACACCCTGCCTGACTTCATCATGACCCGCGGCGGTGTTTCCCTGCGTCCGGGCGACGGCATCATCCACTCGTGGCTGAACCGCATGCTGCTGCCGGACACCGTCGGTACCGGTGGTGACTCGCACACCCGTTTCCCGATGGGCATCTCGTTCCCGGCCGGTTCCGGTCTGGTCGCGTTCGCCGCTGCCACCGGCGTCATGCCGCTGGACATGCCGGAATCGATCCTGGTGCGCTTCAAAGGCAAAATGAAACCTGGCATCACCCTGCGTGACTTGGTTCATGCCATTCCTTACTTCGCCATCCAGAACGGTCTGCTGACCGTCGAGAAGAAAGGCAAGAAAAACGCCTTCTCCGGCCGCATCCTGGAAATCGAAGGCCTGGAAGGTCTGACCCTGGAACAGGCGTTCGAACTGTCCGACGCCTCGGCCGAACGTTCGGCTGCCGGTTGCACCATCAAGCTGTCGAAAGAGTCGATCACCGAGTACCTGCAGTCCAACATCACCCTGCTGCGCTGGATGATCGGCGAAGGCTACGGCGATGCGCGTACCCTGGAGCGTCGTGCCCAAGCGATGGAAGCCTGGATCGCCAACCCGCAACTGATGGAAGCCGATGCCGACGCCGAGTACGCCGAAGTCATCGAAATCGATCTGGCCGACATCAGCGAACCGGTACTGTGCGCGCCGAACGACCCGGACGACGCCCGTCTCCTGTCCAGCGTTGCTGGCGAGAAGATCGACGAAGTGTTCATCGGTTCGTGCATGACCAACATCGGTCACTTCCGCGCTGCCGGTAAGCTGCTGGATCAGGTCAAGGGTCAGCTGCCAACCCGTCTGTGGCTGTCGCCGCCGACCAAGATGGACGCTCACCAACTGACCGAAGAAGGCTACTACGGCATCTACGGCAAGGCCGGCGCCCGCATGGAAATGCCAGGCTGCTCGCTGTGCATGGGTAACCAGGCACGCGTTGAGCCGAACAGCACCGTGGTGTCGACTTCGACCCGTAACTTCCCGAACCGTCTGGGCGACGGCGCGAACGTCTACCTCGCTTCGGCTGAGCTGGCGTCCGTTGCTTCGATCCTGGGTCGCCTGCCGACCGTCGAGGAGTACATGGAGTACGCTGGCAAGATCGACAGCATGGCGGCCGACGTTTACCGCTACCTGTCCTTCGATCAGATTGCCGAGTTCCGTGAAGCTGCTGCGAACGCCAAGATCCCTGTCGTTCAAGCCTAACGCTGCAACGCAATGAAAAACGCCGCCCATCGCGAGATGAGCGGCGTTTTTTTTATGCCTACCGAGTAAGGCCTATCCCCGCGTTGATCGTTCCCACGCTCCGCGTGGTAATGCAGCCAAGGACGCTCTGCGTCCCGAACCGTGACGCAGAGCGTCACAAGAGGCATTCCCACGCAGACGGTTCGACGCCTCGACGTGGGAACGATCAACCACAAACCATACAGGCACAAAAAAGGCCGACCTGCGAGGCAGGTCGACCTTTCTGTTTCACAAGATCAAACGGGATCCTGTGTTGAACCTCAAGCAGTCAGCGAGTAGATCAACGCCGAAATCGCCACCAGCCCCACTGCGGTGACAAACACGTTCGACATCTGCCCACGATAACGGGCCATCGCCGGCACTTTGCGGATCGCGTACATCGGCATCAGGAACAGGATCGCCGCGATGACCGGGCCACCGATGGTTTCGATCATGCCGAGGATGCTCGGGTTCAGGGTCGCCACGATCCAGCACACTACCAGCATGAACGCCGCCACAATGCGATCCAGCGACTTGGCGCCCGGACGCTTGCCGCTTTTGACGATCAAGCCTTTCAGGCCTTCGCTGGCACCGATGTAGTGACCGAGGAACGACTTGGAGATCGCCACGAACGCAATCAGCGGCGCCGCGAACGCGATGGTCGGGTTGCTGAAGTGGTTGGCCAGGTACGACAGGATCGACAGGTTCTGCGCCTTGGCTTCCGCCAGTTGCTCCGGCGACAGGGTCAGTACGCAGCTGAACACGAAGAACAGCACCATTACCACCATCAGCAGATGGGCGCGGGACAGGATCTGCGAGCTGCGCTCGTCAGCGTGAACGCCATAACGACGCTTCTGATCCACCGCAAATGCCGAGATGATCGGCGAGTGGTTGAACGAGAACACCATCACCGGAATCGCCAGCCACAGCGTGTGCAGCAGCGCCGACGGTGCCGGCACTTGCGAAGCGGTGGTCAGGATGCCGCCGTTCCAGTGCGGAATCAGGTACACCGCCAGGAACAGCAGCGCGACGATGAACGGATACACCATCAGGCTCATGGCCTTGACGATCACTTGCTCGCCGCAGCGCACCACGGCCAGCAGGCCGAGGATCAGCACGAACGACAGCAGCGCGCGCGGTGGCGGCGTGATGTGCAGTTGGTGTTCGAGGAAACTGGCGACCGTGTTGGTCAGGCCGACGCTGTAGATCAGCAGGATCGGGAAGATCGCGAAGAAGTACAGCAGAGTGATCAGCGCGCCGGCCTTGATGCCGAAATGCTGTTCCACCACGTCCGTGATGTCGGCGCCTTCGCGACCGGAAAGCACGAAGCGGGTCAGGCCGCGGTGTGCGTAGAACGTCATCGGGAAGGCCAGCAGCGCGAGGATCACCAGCGGCCAGAAGCCACCCAGACCTGCGTTGATCGGCAAAAACAGGGTACCGGCGCCGATGGCCGTCCCAAACAGTCCCAACATCCAGGTAGTGTCATGGCGATTCCAGCTCGACAGTTCGGCTGGTGCTACCGCCTCAAAGCGTTGTTCGACGCTATTGGCCTGATCATTCATCCGGTCGGATCTCCGCATTCCGGTCACTTGCCACTCGGTCAGGACGCGTCGGAAAAAACCGACAGACATGCTCCGGCCGAAACAGGGGCGCGATTCTCCGCGATAAATGAGCAGAAGCAAAGACTTAGCTGAGGAATGGTTGTACGGAGCAGATCGGAGGCTTGTCGCTTTTGGGAAAAAGCCTGTCGGCGCCAGATACGCGACATGTCGTTTTATGACATGCACCGGCGCCGAATGAGCCATGGGAAAGCCCGATCAGATCGATCGGGCCAATATGAAGCCGAGGAACATGCAAAAGATGCCCAGACCCATCAACCCCCAGATCGGGCGCATTTCTTTCCTGTCTTTGATACGTATTTTTTCGGCCCACTCATCGTGTTCCCGTTCCAGTTGTTCCATTCTGGCTTTGGCGTCATAGGTGCTCATGTTGATTTCCTTTTGAGTCATGTGTCTGAAGATTGCGAAAACGAACGCTCAAAACTTGAAAAAGACGCCTGCCAATGCCGCGCTTGCCGTCAACACGCCGGCCACCACCGCAACTGGATAAAAATACGTCTCCCACTTCAGCTTCTTCTGTTCCGCCATAAGCTTCTGCCGCTCAGCTATCAGTTTTCGCGTTTCGTTATGCAGCCTGTCGAGTTCCAGGTTTTCGCGGTTGTTCTGAAGCATTGGCCTTCCTTGGCTGATGGCAATTTCCGTCCGGATTACTGCTTCGTCATGAAGAACGCATCCCGTCCTGCTCTCTATAATTCCGCGCTTCTCACCCCGCCGTATAGCGGATGAATCCGGCAGCACTCGTAGGCAACATCCGTAAATCCCGCAGGACGGTGCGTCCATTTCCTAACGTTTTTAAACAACCTCACCGTCTGGCATTTTTCGGCTATACCCAATGGCGAATTGACTGACATCCCCGTCCAGTCCCCTCGCCTGTGGAGCCATCCCATGCCCCTCGTCCGCGTCGACATCAAGAAAAACCCGGACCCGACGTTCGCCAAACGCATTGGCGAAGTGATCTACGCCGCCCTGCGCAGCGAGATCAATGTGCCGGAACACGACAATTTCCAGGTGCTGGCCGAGCACGACGACCAGCACTTCGTCTATGACCCGCAATACCTGGGGATCCAGCGCAGCGACGGCATCGTGTTCATCCAGCTGACCATCAGCGAAGGCCGCACCGTAGAAATGAAACAACGGCTGTTCCAGACCATCGCGCGCAACCTGAACCAGCAACTGGCCGTGCGTCAGGAAGACGTGTTCATCAATCTGGTGGAAGTGAAAAAAGAGAACTGGTCATTCGGCAACGGCATCGCCCAGTACGTGACCTGATCCTGTGACCACCAGCGCAGACATCACCTTCTGACGAAGCACCCGCGCGCTCCCCGCATCAGCTCCTACACTGCCTGATGCGGGGCCGTGCCAGCCATTGCCAAACCGCTCTGGAATCAGCACTCTGAACCGACTTTTGCGCCCGAATACCGACGATCACAGGAGCCGAGCAATGCCCGCCACCGTTCTGGTACTGGTTGAAACCATCAATGACTATTTGCCGATCCTCGAACGTCAGGGTTTTCACCTGATTCTCGCGCCGACCCCTGCCGAGCGCGCGCAAGCCATCGCCACCCATGGGGCAAGGATCGACGCAGTGCTGACCCGTGGCCCGCTGGGTTTATATGCTGAAGAAATCGCGGCCTTGCCCGCGCTGAAAATCATCTGCGTGATCGGCGCCGGTTACGAGCAGGTCGACCTGCAGGCCGCCAGCGACCGTGGTCTGACCGTGACCAATGGCGCCGGTGTCAACGCTTCGTCGGTGGCCGACCACGCCATGGCGATGCTGCTGGCGCTGGTGCGGGACATTCCGCGCTGCGATGCCGCGGTGCGTCGGGGCGAGTGGCCGAAAATCATGCGCCCGTCGCTGGCCGGTAAGCGCCTGGGGATTCTCGGTCTGGGCGCAGTGGGGATGGCGATTGCCAAACGCGCAGGCCTGGGCTTCGACATGGAGATCAGCTACCACAACCGTCAGGTGCGCAGTGACGTGCCTTACGCGTTCTGCTCGACCCCGACCGAACTGGCCCGGGCCTCGGACTTTCTGGTGGTCGCCACGCCCGGCGGCATCGGCAGCCAGCATCTGGTAACCCGCCCGGTGCTCGATGCCCTGGGGCCCAACGGTTTTATCGTCAACATTGCCCGCGCCAGTGTTATCGCCACCGCCGACCTGATCAGCGCGCTGGAACAGCGGCGAATCGCCGGCGCAGCGCTGGATGTTTTCGATCACGAACCGCAAGTACCCGATGCGCTGAAGGGCCTGAGCAACGTGCTTCTTACCCCTCACGTCGCCGGGTTGTCACCGGAAGCCACCCAAGGCACCGTGGAGCTGGTGGGCAAAAATCTGGTGGCGTTCTTCTCCGGACAACCGGTGCTGACGCCGCTCCAGTTGCCGCCGAAACTCAACAACCAGCGCGTGCACTAAAGCACGCCGAGCAAGGTCCACAGACGCCGGGATTCGGCGTCTGCCGAAATCAGCTCGCCGAGCAACTCACTCAACGGCTTGTTGCCCCACTCCACCCCGCGCCGGATCAGATACGGCACCGGGCTGTGGGGTTCGGTGCGGGCCAGGTACTCGGCGATCAGCAGCAATTGCCGATAAGCCTCTTCTCGACTGGCCGGTTCGCGCGGCACTGGCGCGGCTTCGGGCGTGGCCGCGACAGACGCTTCAACCGGTGAGACTGCGACCGGCGCAGGCGGCGGTGCCGACAGTGGTTGTTGTGGGTGCATGGCGATGAACTCCTGAACCAGTATCAACAACGCTTGAAGGGTGTCCTGCAACGGCCCGAGCCCCGGCCCCTGATCTCCCAGATACGCATCGCACCAGTCATCGAGACGCTGCAGGTGTTGCAGGCTCAGCAGCAGATTGCCTTGATGGCGCAGCCAGAACGCCATGGGCGTGGCACGCACCTGCTCGATGAGTTTCTTGTGCTCGCTGCGCGCCGTTTCGGCCGACGCCTTGGCGCCTTTGGAGTCGTTGGCCTGCACCTGCCGCACCTGAATCCGCCGCCAGGTTTCGAGGGTGTAGCCCTCAAAATCGCTGTTGTTGGCGCCAAATAAAGGCACCCGGGTCAGCAACACTTCGCTGTAGCGACGCACTAGCCATTCCAGCGGAATCGCTCTCCACGACTGGTCACCGTCGTCGGCCTGCGGATGCAGATGTTCGGGATAGCGCTCACACAGACCGGCAATCAGCGCCAGACTGCCCGGCAGTCCATCGAGTGCCTGCAAATGCAGCCAGGCCTCGCCCAGCCAGGCACTGAGCATCAGGTCCTTGCTGCGCTCGAGCAATAACGTGGTGGTCAGCCGCTCGACTTCCGGCCAGTTGGCGCGTTTCAGGGTCGACTGCCAGACACCCGTGGGCAAACTCGCGTCGTCCTCGCGGCGCAGATCGCGCAACTGGTCGTACTCGCGCTCATAGCGCAGATCCGCACCACAGGGCGCGTCGTCGCTGATGGGCGCGAGCAACTGATCGATCAGGTCCGGCAACGGGGTCGATGGCAGGCTCACAAATCCTCCTTCTGGACTTCAAGGGCGGCGGTGGTGCCGGTCACCTGGAACGGTGAACGCGGCGCGCGGGTCGGCAATGGTGGAATCGACAACGGCAGTTTCGAGCCCTGGCTCATCAGCGACACGCGCACGAACATCCGGGTGAATTCGCTGGTGACGCTGTCGTTCTGCGCGGTAACCGGCAGACGCAGGCTCAGCGGAAAGTCGGTGTAATCCATGCTCGGCTGGCGCTGCACCGAGAAATGCGCGCGCATCAGGCGCAGCAGCGACCATGGCCCGCCGTACTCCCAACCGGCCTCCAGATCGCGCACCACCAGGTTCGGTTGCAGCGGGTCATTGACCGGACGCTCCTTGCCGTTGCGCGCCCAGCGCAAGGTCAGGCGGATCGGCTGACCAGGCATCCAGCGCAGGTTCGGCTGATCGGCAGCGGGATAGCTGATCTGCTGATTGCCGGCCAGCAAGCCCCAGGCAATCACTTGATCGGCGCCCTTCTCCTCTTCGCGGTCGGTGCGCCAGCGCACGTCCAGCTCGACGCCGAGAATCCCGCTCTTGTCGCGCACGAAAAGTGGCGTCAGCCAGACGCTGGCCTGCTTCACCCGGTTGAGAAAATCTTCTGCCGCCAGCCGCTCCGGGGTCTGGCTCAGGACCAGTCCGGCCTGGGCCACCGGCAAGCGCTTGTCGATGATTTCCAGAAAGTGCTGGACCCGCGCCGGGTCGGCATCCTGCGCCTGCACGCCGTTGGCAAACGGAAAGCGGTCGGCCAGGTATTGATTGAAGTAGGTGGCCAGCTCGTTCCACGCGGCGGCCGCCTGTTGCTGTTGCAGAAACTGGCAGCGTTGCAGGGCCGACTGTTGCAACTCCACCGCCCGCATCGCCAGGGTGCCGCGCCCGCCGGTCAGATTGGCGGTCTGCAACACCTGCACGCAGGAACCGGTGTCCATTTCAATGAAGTCGCGGCTGACCAGTTGCTCGATCTGCGCCGGTGAACTGGCGGGGTTGGAATCCTTGTACTTGAGCAATTCGTCATTGAGCGCGCTGAACTGGGTCACGCGCTCGTAATCCAGCGCCGACAGATTGCCCTGCTGGGTCTTCAGCCACTCCAGCGCCGGAGCGCGACGCTCGGTGATGCCGAGCATGGTGTTGAATTGCTGCTTGAGGCTCAGTTTCAGATCCTGCACGTCGCTGGCGCCGTAGAGTTGCAGGCCGAGGTTTTTCGAGCCGTCCCACTGACTGATTTCCGTGCGGCCACCGAACAGCGGCTGCGCGGTGATTTCATCCAGCCCGCCAACGATCTGCGCCATCGCCCGGCGGTTCAGCGCCCCTTGCAGACGTGCCGCCAGATCACTGCGATGGACTTCGATAAAGGCTTTTTGCAGGTTCATCGCCTGCACGGCCTGCACGTTGAACACCGCGTAGGGATGAGTCTGGTCATCGTGATCCTTGAGACTCAACCACATCGCTTGCGCGGCGGCGGTTTCGGCGGCTTGCAGCAATGCTTCGCGATAGGCCGGCGGAATGCGCGGCAACTCTTCGGCGACGTAGCTCTTGTAGCTGGCGAAATAATTCAGCGACTCGTTGAGGTCATCGCCGTCCACGGTCTGACCCTGCCTGTTGACGCTGTCCTGACTGGCGCGCAGGGCAATCGAGACGAAGTCACGCTTGAACAGCGCCTGCACCGCGTTGTTGAGCTTGACCACCTGATCCTGCAACGCCAGTTGCCCGCTGCCCTGCTGCACCAGCAGATTGCCCCGCGACCCCACCTGGGCGATCCATTGATCGCGAAAACTCTGCTGCAACTTGCCGGCCTGCGCATCGAGATGCTGTTCGACCGCCGGGCCGAGCAATGAACTCTTGCGTACCTTGTCGAGAAACTCGCGATAACCTGGCACCAGCTCCTGGCCCTTGCCGCGACTCCAGGTCGAGTTGGTCAGGGCGATCGCCGCTTGCAGGTCGTCGATCAGCGCGCGCAGGTCTTCCAGTTCGGTGAGGCTGTTGCCACTCCCGGCTTCAAGCTGTTCCAGATGCAATTTCAGGTAACCGGCCTTGCTGACGAAGTTGTCGGCCAGAAAATACTGATCGAGCCAGCGCTCCATCAGCCCGGTGAAATTACTCACGATCAACGGCCGTTCAACGCTCAGATCCAGCGACTGCAAGTCGCCGCCATCATTGGCCGCGAGCAGCCGGTTGTAGTAGGCGGCATGGGGCAAGGTGCCGGCGTTGAGGTTGAGTGACAGCGCGCTGTTGCTCAGCTGCGCCAAATCCTCCAGCGGTGTCCGCTGATTGTTCTGCACTTGGGCGAACAACTGGTTCTGTTGTTCCAGACGCAAGGCCCGCTCGACCAGATCCGTGGCCTTCTGATAATTCTGCCACTGCGCCGGGTCTTCGCTTTCGACGCTGGTGCGCCGGTCGGTGGCGCGGATCGCCTTGATTTTCGCCAGCTCCGCGACCAGCAGATCGTGCAGCGGTTGCAGCATGTGGCGCTGGGTCGATCTGAACACTTCCTGTTCGAGTCGCCCGTCCAGCGAGGAAAACCACGACGTCGGAAAGGCCAGCGAAACGTAGTGCCAGTGCGGTGCCCGCTCCAGCACCCGCCAGAAGTTCTGCACGTTGCGCCGGGTCGGCTCGACCCGATGCTCGTCGTCGGTGACCGCCACGTAATTCTTCTGCGCGCCTTGCAGCAGCCGCGCCAGTTCATGGGCGTCCTTGACCGACGCCTGCCAGACCCAGAGCATCGCCACCGCCCAGACCACACCGACCACCAGCGCCACCCCGGCGGTGACTCGCTGCCAGCGCTGGCGCAAGCGCATCAGGCGCGGCACGCCTTGGGCCAGTCCGCGTTCGCCGACGATTCGCTGGCGCCACAACTGACGCACAAACGCACTTTGCTGCAGGCCGCTGTCATCGGCAGAAAAACCGTCCAGCGCATCGTCGGCCGGCTGATTGGCCGTCAGGTAAACGCCACGAAAACACGGTGCTTCGCCCTGAGCGTTGCCTTGAAACACTGGCTCCAGCACGTTCTGCAAACCACGGCGCAGGGTTTCCAGACGTTCCGGCAAGGCGTACAGATCGGCACTCAGATGCCCGGACAAAGTGCCGATTTCGATCACCGCTTCCGCCACCGCACGGTGCAGCCGATCCAGCGCCTGATCACTCCATTGCCCCTGCCACACCGCATCGCGGGCATAGGGCGACGACCAGCCCAAGGTGCGATCGCGGGCCTCGTCCGGCAAGGCGCTGATCAGCTCCTGAAATCCCGGCAGCTCTTCCAGCCCGGTGATGACCACGTACACCGGCAGGCTCAGACCAAAGCGCTGCAACAGATCGATGAAACGCCGACGCGCCGCCAGACCGAGCTGCGTGGCTTGCTCCAGATTGCTCAGCCGACTGACCGGTACCGTCCAGATCACCCCGTCCAGCGGCCGCTTGCTGCGCAGGCGCAGGATCAACCCGAGCAGGCGCCACCAGCCGCCGCGTTGCAGGTGCATGCCGTCTTCCGGCAGAAACAGCGCCTGCGGCACCACCAGCACCGCGCCTTCGGAGTCCGACCACCAACGGCCGAACCACGCCGGTTTGTCGGTGGGTTGCAAACGCCACTGACTGGCGAGTTGCGCACCCTGGGTTTCATCGCCGAGCATCAGCAGCCACGGCATCTGATAACGGTCGTGGGCGCCCTGCTCCTGTTCCATGTGCCGCACGGCGGCGTAGAAACTGCGGATCGCCGCGCCGCTCTGGGTGCGCAGCCACCACACCGCCACCGCGATGATCACCAGCAGCAGGAGGATGGCGACCGCCCAGGCCACGATCGTCAGGGTACTCATGAGTCTTGCTCCGGCGCCGTCAGCGTGTCGGGCGCCTGCAACACCGGCTCCAGTTCCTGACGGATGTCGCGCCACAGAAACTGCCCGAGCCCGGTCAGCAGCAGAATCATCGCCAGAATGCCCAGCGCCAGACGAAAGCCATCGGGCAACGCCGTGCGCACCGGCAACTGCAAGGGTGTCGCCAGCGAAGGCTGAACCAGTCGCTGACTGACACCCGCGTAATCGGCCTCGTCCTGCCAGGCAAACGTGAACAGGGCCCGCCGCCATTTTTCCCGTTGCACCTGACCCTGCTCACCGCGCAGGCGTCCGTGGAAACCGAGGATCAGGCACTGCAAATACACGTTGGCCAGATCGCGAGTGGTGGGCTGCTGTTCATCGAGCAAGGTCTGGATCGCCGCCGGCACTTGCTCGCCGGCCTGACGGCTGGAATACAGTCGCGACTCCAAAGGTTTTTCCTGCCAGGCACTCTGGCCCGGCCACGGGCTGAACAACAGGGTCTCATCGACCAGCGCGACAAAGGCATACACCAACGCCTTGACCTGTGCGGTCGCCGAATCGCCCACTCGGGCAAACGCGGTACGCCACAGCCGTTGCGAAGCCTGGGTCGAGAGTTCGACCACGGTTTCGACCAGCGCCGCTTCGTCCTCGCTGTCCTTGGGCAACTGGCTCCAGTCCTGCGACCACTGCTGCCACGTCTGGCGGAACGCACTGCTCAGCGGAGCGTCCTGCAACCCGAGGCTTGCGGCACTTCCTTGCGACATACGACGTTCCTTGTGTGATCAGGCACGTTCACTGTTCTGGGCGACAAACAACACCACTTGCCACGGACTGCTGGTCAGCCGGGTGGCCGGCGCGGCGATCATCAGCGGTAGTTGCGCGTCGAACCAGCTGCCTTCGGCGGTCACCACGAACAACCGGGTGTCGTCGCCGACGCTGTAAGCCACCTGCTCGCTGCGGCTCATGGCCTGATGCGTCAGACCGCTCATGCGCTGGCGGCTGAGCAACGCGATGTACGGCGCCGAAGCGATGATCGCGCCCCGCAACCACTCGCCGGCTGCCTGCTCGCTTGCACCGTTGGGCATGCGCAGGCCGATGACCAGACGCTGGCTCGGTTGCTCGTCCGGCAACTGAATGGAAAAGCTCTGCTCGCCGCGCTCGAACGCGATGCTGCGGTAACCGGCGCGGATCAGTTCCAGGGTGTTTTCCAGCCAGTCGAGCAACGGTTCGTAACCACGCTGCAATTCGAGAAAATCCAATGGCGCAAAGGCCGGTACGCCCGCCAGCGGATCCAGCGCCGACCACGCACCGGCGAGTCCCAGCAGTTGCACATAAACACTTTGCGGATGAGCGACACGGCTGATCAGCGCCCCTTCCACTTCCGGCAACCGCGCCCACAACGCCGTCATCTGCCGGCGGATTTCCAGCGCGTCATCCTGATTGCCGGCCTGCAGCGCCTGGCGCAATCGCCCGCCGAGAAACAGGCACTTCTCCCGCGCCCGCGCGCAGAGCCCGGCCACCCGTCGACCCAATGGCGATTCCGGCAACAGGACCGGTGTCGGCGGCGTATACGGCAACGGCAGGAAACCGCCGCCCTCCTTGCGGATTTTCAGCAGCGGCAGGCAGATCGAATCGGCTTTGTTCAGTTGCGTACACAGCCGTGGATTGGGACGCCACACCGTGATCGATTCAGGAAATTCACCGCTGGTAAGATCCGGTAACGCCTCGCCGACCACCGATTGCAGACGCCCCTTGAGTGGTAGCAACTGTCCGGCGCGCCACAGCGGACTGATCGCCAGATAAACCGTCACCGTCGCATCGTCCGTGGCGTCGATCGCGGCAGCGACGTCCAGCTCCAGCGTCGGGTCAACGCCGACTTGCAGATTGACCGGTAAACCGTCCGGCATCGTCCCTTGCAACGACAGCACCCGCACCACCCCGGCGCTCATCGCCGACGGGTCGAACTCCATGTGGCTGACGCCAAAAAACCACGGATTGCACGCCTGAGCCAGATGCGCGCCGAGCGCCTCGGCCCGCAGGCCCTGCAACTGAAAATGCTGTGGCAGCAATTGCATGCCTTCATGCCAGCAGACCGCGTCAGGTAGCAGACTCATACGACTCCCTTCGACTGCACCGCGAACCGGCGGCGGACGGTGTGTTTCAGTTTTCCTTGCTGACCAGGCTCATCTCGCGACTGTCGAACTTGAGCCATGCGTCGCTCTGATCGTCCAGCCGCAGGCGGTGCGCTCCGGGAGTGTTATAGCTGGCGAAGACCAAAAGTCCAGCCGCCCGCTTGCCCCCCAAAGGGAACGGCTGGCGGTCGATGAATTGCCCCGGCACCAGCTCCAGTCCCCACACGCTCATCAGCTGACGATAGTCGCGCTGGTACTG
This sequence comes from Pseudomonas sp. 9.2(2024), assembly GCF_039695385.1. Lineage (NCBI taxonomy): Bacteria > Pseudomonadati > Pseudomonadota > Gammaproteobacteria > Pseudomonadales > Pseudomonadaceae > Pseudomonas > Pseudomonas sp. 9.2(2024). Next base: position 3,998,149 of record NZ_CP155585.1, read on the forward strand.
CTCGCGCTCGGCAAACCACTGGCGGGCACTGATGCCCGACAATTGCTTGAGCAGATCCGGATCGTTGACCGCGATGAAATCCACGGCGATCGGGGTGTCGTCATTGGCCTTGGGGGCGACGTCGAGGGTCAGGCTGTCGAGATCGACTTTCGGCCCGAAAAACGAACAGCCGGCGAGCAGCGCAAACCCGATCGTTAGAAAAAGTCGTGCAGACAAAATGAATTTTCCTTTTCGCCAGTCAGTCCAAAAAAGTTTTTCGCTTGCATTTTTATAGACCTGTTCTAGCGTCTTGGGTAGTTCGGTTCCTACAGCCGAATGAGGAAGGTTTGTCAAAGGAACGACAGGTCATCTGCCACCCTTTCTAACCTGTGGTCCAGCAAGGGAAAGCGATGAACGGGCCTCCCCGATGCATTGCGCCCGCTCATCGCATCGGAGTCCGCCGACATGGCAGAAAGTACCCAGCACAAGCTCGACCGGGTTCGCCCGCCCCGAGTGCAAATCACCTATGACGTCGAAATCGGCAACGCCATCGAGAAAAAGGAATTGCCGCTGGTAGTCGGCATCCTGGCCGACCTCTCGGGCAAGCCGCTCGAACCCTTGGCAAAACTGACCGAACGCCGTTTCACCGAAATCGACCGCGACAACTTCAACGACGTCCTCGCCTCCATCGCGCCCCGCGCCACGCTGCAAGTCAACAACACCCTCAGCGGCGACGACAGCAAGCTCAACATCGAACTCAACTTCAAGCACATCGACGACTTCGACCCGGTCAAGGTGGTGGAGCAAGTCACGCCGCTGCGGCGCCTGTTCGAAGCCCGCCAGCGCCTGCGCGACCTGCTGACCAAACTCGACGGCAATGACGATCTGGACAAGCTGCTGCGCGACGTCATCGCCAACACCGAAGGCTTGAAAGAGATCAAGTCGGCCCGCCCGGACACCGCTGTCCCGGCCGCTGATGCCGAAGCTCCGGCCGAACCGCAAGCCTGATCGTCCACCTGACCGAGGAAGAATTCGCCATGCCCGCCGCCGCCCAGAATCAAGCCAGCGAAAATGCTGCCGCCGAGACTTTATCCCTGCTCGATCGAATCATCGCCGAGGGCCGCATGGCCCATGACGACAGTCAGCAGGATTACGCCCGCGACATGCTCGCGGAATTCGCCACCCAGGTGCTGGACGAAGGCATGGCCATCGACAAGGACACCGTGGCGATGATCAACGACCGCATCAGCCAGATCGACGAGCTGATCAGCGCCCAGCTCAACGAAGTGCTGCACCACCCGGACCTGCAAAAACTCGAAGCGTCCTGGCGTGGCCTGCACATGCTGGTGCAGAACACCGAAACCAGCACCCGGCTGAAACTGCGCCTGCTCAACGTGACCCAGAAAGAGCTGCAGAACGATCTGGAAAAAGCCGTCGAGTTCGACCAGAGCGCGCTATTCAAAAAGATCTACGAAGAGGAATACGGCACCTTCGGTGGCCATCCGTTCAGCCTGCTGGTAGGTGACTACACCTTCGGCCGGCACCCGCAGGACATCGGCCTGCTGGAGAAACTGTCGAACGTCGCCGCCGCTGCCCACGCGCCGTTCATTGCCGCCGCCAGCCCGCGCCTGTTCGACATGAACAGCTTCACCGAACTGGCGGTGCCGCGTGACCTGTCGAAAGTGTTCGAGAGCCAGGAGCTGATCAAGTGGCGCTCGTTCCGCGAAAGCGAAGACTCGCGTTACGTCTCCCTGGTGCTGCCGCACTTCCTGCTGCGCCTGCCTTACGGCCCGGACACTTCGCCAGTGGAAGGCATCAATTACGTCGAGGACACCAACGGCACCGACCACAGCAAATACCTGTGGGGCAACGCCGCGTGGGCGCTGTCGCAACGTATCACCGAAGCCTTTGCCAAATACGGCTGGTGTGCGGCGATCCGTGGCGCTGAAGGCGGCGGCGCGGTTGAAGGTCTGCCGGCGCACACCTTCCGCACCAGCTCCGGTGATCTGTCGCTGAAATGCCCGACCGAAGTGGCGATCACCGACCGCCGCGAGAAGGAACTCAACGACCTCGGCTTCATCGCCCTGTGCCACAAGAAGAACAGCGACGTCGCGGTGTTCTTCGGCGGCCAGACCACCAACAAATCCAAGGTCTACAACACCAACGAGGCCAACGCCAACGCACGGATCTCGGCGATGTTGCCGTACGTGCTTGCGGCCTCGCGTTTCGCCCATTACCTGAAGGTGATCATGCGCGACAAGGTCGGCAGCTTCATGACCCGCGACAACGTGCAGACCTACCTCAACAACTGGATCGCCGACTACGTGCTGATCAACGACAACGCACCGCAGGAAATCAAGGCGCAGTACCCGTTGCGTGAAGCGCGGGTGGACGTCACCGAAGTCGCCGGCAAGCCTGGTGCCTATCGCGCGACGGTATTCCTGCGGCCGCACTTCCAGCTCGAAGAGCTGACCGCGTCGATCCGCCTGGTCGCGACCCTGCCGCCACCGGTAGCCGCCTGACCTGCCTGCGCCCGCAGGATTTCCTGCGGGCGCGCCCCTGTTTGCCTGGCACGACACCTTTCAGGAGTTTCAAGCGATGGATGCAATCATTCTCGACCTCGGCGGCGACATCAAAGGCGACAGCCTGCTCGAGGGTTACGCTGACAAGATCGAAGTCATGTCCTACAGCCACAACGTGGCGATGCAAGTCACCAACGACGTCAGCAACTCGGAGCGCACCTCCGGCAAGCCTCACGTCGGCGAGTTCACCCTGACCAAATTCGTCGACACCTCCACACCGTCCCTCAACGAATACTGCTGCGCCGGCAAGCCGATCCCGGAAGCCAAGATCACCATCGGCCGTAACGCCGCCGAAGGCAGCGGGCAACTGCTGCCGTTCATCATCTACACCCTGACCAACGTGGTGATTTCCAACGTCAGCGTCAGTGGCGGTACCGGCGGCAAACCGGTGGAAACCCTGTCCCTGAACTTCACCAAGATCAAATGGGAACTCACCGCGCAGAAAGACGACGGCACCAAGGAAGGCACAGCGGCCTCGACCTGGGACATGGCCGCCAACAAGCTCGTCAGCTAACCCGGCGGCGCGGCCATGGCAGGCACCGGCTTCCTTCCACCGCTGTTCGAACGCCTCGCCTCGAGCGAGGGCGACGAGGCGCGGGAGTTCGATCGGCAGGATTTGCTCGACTCGGTGCACGCCGAGCTCGGGCGCCTGTTCAACACCCGCCGTGGCCCGCGCCCCCTCACCTCCCCGCCCAGCGTCATCGATTACGGCATCGCCGACTGGAGCGCCCTGCAACAACAACGCAGCGATGACCGGCGTCGTCTGGCGCGGGACATTCGCGAAGCCATCACCCATTTCGAACCACGCCTGCTGCTCGGCGAGGTTCAGGTCAATCCCCTGCCCGAGCACCCGCAGCGTTTGAGCATTCGCCTGACCGGTGAATTGCGCAGCGGCTCGCAGCACTGGCCGGTGGCATTTGTCATCGAGCCCGGCAACGAAGGGCTGGAGGTGCGCCATGAGCGACTCGATTGACCCGCAATTGCTCGACTACTACCAGCGCGAACTCACCTGGCTGCGACATGCCGGCGGACAGTTTGCCGAACGCTATCCGAAAGTCGCACGACGGCTGGAACTGTCCCCCGGCGAATGCCCCGATCCGCACGTCGAACGATTGCTGGAAGGTTTCGCCCTGCTCGCCGCTCGCCTGCAACGGCGGCTGGATGACGACTACGCCGAATTCAGCGACGCGCTGCTCGAACAGCTTTATCCCCTGGCCATGCGCCCGTTGCCGTCGTGCGCGATCGTCCAGTTCGAACCGGACCCGAGCAAAGGCAACCTCGACGGCGGCTATCCCCTGCCCCGGGACACGCCGCTGTTCGTCACCACCAGCAAGGGCGAAAGCATTCACTTTCGCACCAGTGCTGCCGTGCGGTTGTGGCCGATAGAAATCAGCGAAGCCTTGTTGCTGGGCAGCGATGAGGCGCAGGCGCTAACTGGCGTTGCGCAGTCCCGTTCGGCGTTGCGTCTGAGCCTGCATTGCCTCGGCGACAGCCAGTGGTCGGAACTTGGCATCGAACAATTGCGCATTCACCTGGCCGCGTCACCGGTCGTCAACGCCAGCCTCTATGACCTGCTCGGCGCCCACGCGGTGCAGGTGCTGGCCGGCTCGCCGGGGAGCATTCCCGCCCGCGTGAAAGGCCTGCCGAAGATCATCGGTTTCGCCGACGACGAAGTGCTGCTGCCGGACGAAGACGGCGTGCATCCAGGTATGCGCCTGCTGGCCGAGTACTTCGCGTTCCCGGACAAATTCCACTTCTTTGATCTGCCACTGTCTGGCGTTTCGAGTGACAGCCAGACGCTGTATCTGTACATCGTTTTTGACCGGGCCCCGGCCGGCCGATTGCACTTGCAGGCCAGCGATATAGCGCTGGGCTGCGCGCCGCTGATCAACCTGTTCCCGCGCACTTCGGAGCCGCTGCGCCCGGACGGCACCCGCAGTGAGTATCGACTGATCGCCGACAGCCACCGGGAAAACAGCGTCGAGATCCACAGCATCCGCAGCGTGCGCGCCAGCTCCGCCAGCGGTGTGCAGCGGCTGCCGGCGTATTTCGGCAGCCAGCACAGCAGCGGTGACCGGCAACGTTACTGGCATGCGCGGCGGGTCAACGGGCAGACGCCGAACCGGCTCGGCAGCGATCTGTTGGTCAGCGTCGTCGACACCCGTTTCGAACCGCAGACCGATCTGCCCGATTACAGCCTGACCGCCGAACTGCTCTGCACCAATCGGCATCTGGCCCAGAGCCTGCCCGCCGGTACACCGCTGGGTTTCGAACGGCCGGGCCCGGTGGCGTGGGCACGCCTGCGCAATCCCCCGAGCCCGCAGAGCCTGCCGCGTCTGGACGGTGATTCGCGCTGGCGGCTGGTCTCGCAACTGACCCTCAATCATCTGTCGCTGGTCGAAGGGCCGCAGGCACTGGATGCGCTGAAGGAAATCCTGACCCTGCACAACCTGCGCGATGAAGCCAGCGCCCTGCGCCAGATTGAAGGTCTGCTGAGTCTCGGTTGCGAACGAGTAATCGGCCATGTCGGCGCCGACGCCTGGCGCGGCTGGCGCAACGGGCTTGAAGTGCAATTGCAGCTTGATCCACAGCATTTCGTCGGCAGCAGCGCGGTGTTGTTTTCAGCGGTGCTCGCGCAATTCTTTTCGGTGTACGCCACGGCCAATCGCTTTGTGCGCACGGTGCTCATGCAGGCAGACAAGGAGGTCAAGGCATGGCAACCCCAAGCCGGCATGCCCCTGTCGCTCTGACCCTGAGCCAGCGCCTGCGCCGTGATCCACAGGCGTTCGAATGGTTGCAGGCGTTGCTGTTGCTGGAGCGCGAACAGCCCCAGGCCGACGCCCTTGGTTCGGGTACATCGCCACAGGCCGAAGCGCTGAAATTGCGCGGGCCGCTGACGCCGTTGTTCGCCGCCAGCCAGATCGAAAGCCTGGAAGAAAACCCCGGTGAACCGCTGACCCTGAACTCGCCGATGTTCGGCCTCGGCGGCCCCGACGGCCCGCTGCCTTACGCCTATCAGGAATGGCTGCAACAACGCGCGCGGGCCAAGGATCACGCGCCCGCCGAGTTCCTCGACCTGTTCCAGCATCGGCTGCTGAGCATGCTGTACAAGGTGATGCGCAAACACCGGATCGCCCTCGGTTTCACCACGCCCGGCGCTTCGCCCGTGCAGGCGCAATTGCGGGCGCTGACCGGTTTGCTGCCAAAATCCTTGCAGGAACGCCAGGCGATTCCCGACTGCGCCGTTCTGGCCTGCACCGCGTTGTACGCCGATGGCCGCCGGTCATTGGCGGGGTTTGCGGCGATTGTCCGTGAGCAGTTTTCCGTGGCGGTGGAACTGAGCGCTTACGAGGGGGCGTGGCGTGAGATTCCACGTGCCAGCCGCAGCGTCATGAAGGCCGGCGGACGCAATCTGCAGCTCGGCCGCAGTGCTGTCGCCGGTACTCGGGTCTGGGATGAACATGCCGGAATTCGTCTGACGCTGGGGCCGCTGCCATCGACGCAGGCCGCGCGATTCCTGCCGGAAGGCGAAGCGCATCCGGCACTGGCCAGCCTTGCTGCGCTGTATTTCGGCCCGGATCTGGACGTGAAACTGGTGCTGCTGGTGCGCGGTGCGGGGCCGCTGCAACTCGGCCGACAAACCCCGGCCCTGCTGAGCTGGAACGGTGGCCTGCAACGCCAGACCAGCCTCGCCGTGCAACGGATCGAAACCCGCCTGCGTCAGCTGGAGATTACCTGAAATGGAACTGGCCAGCCTGATCGGACGCCTCAACCCGGACAACCGCCGCGCCCTCGAACGTGCCGCGCAACGGTGTTTGCAGCGCGGGCATCACTTTGTCGAGATCGAGCATCTGTTGTTGGAACTACTCGATATCGAGGGCGGCGATTTTGCTTTCCTGCTGCCGCGCTTCGGGCTGGAGCGTGATGCGCTGACGGCGGAGATCAACAAGGCGCTGGACCTGTTCAAGTCTGGCAGCACCCGCACGCCTGCGCTGTCTTCGCACACGCTGGGATTGCTGGAAGACGCGGTGGTGCAGGCCAGTGTATTGGGCATCGACAGCATTCGTTCCGGCTTGCTGTTGCTGGCGCTGATCGATCGCGACGAACGCCGCAGCCTGCTGCTCAACAGCGCGTCGTCATTGCTGCGAATTCCGAAAGAAGCGCTGCGCGCAAACCTGCTGGAATGGACGGCAAACTCCCGTGAGCACGTAGGCCCGCGCTCTGTGTCTTCGGGGAGTCCAACGCCACGGCAAGACTCGGTGCTCGATCAATACACCCAGGATCTGACCGCCGACGCCCATGCCGGGCGCATCGACCCGATCGTCGGTCGCGATGGCGAAATCCGCCAGTGCGTCGACATTCTTCTGAGACGCCGGCAGAACAACCCGATTCTGGTCGGCGCACCCGGAGTCGGCAAAACTGCCGTGGTCGAAGGCCTGGCACTGCGCATCGCCGCCGGGGATGTGCCGCCGTCGTTGCAGGAAGTCAGTTTGCGGGTGCTCGACCTTGGTTTGCTCCAGGCCGGGGCCGGGGTCAAAGGCGAATTCGAACAGCGGCTCAAAGGTGTGATTGACGCGGTTCGCAGCGCCGACAAGCCGATCATCCTGTTCATCGACGAGGCCCACACGCTGATCGGCGCTGGCGGTGCCGAGGGTGGCAGCGACGCGGCCAACTTGCTCAAACCCGCGCTGGCCCGAGGAGAGTTGCGCACGCTGGCCGCGACGACCTGGATGGAATACAAAAAATATTTCGAGAAAGATCCGGCCCTCGCCCGCCGCTTCCAACTGGTGCAGGTGGAAGAGCCGGACGAAACCACCGCCGTGGAAATGCTACGTGGCGTCGCCGCCAAACTCGAACAGCATCACGGCGTGCAAGTGCTGGATGCCGCGATCCACGAAGCGGTGAAACTCTCGCACCGCTACATCTCCGGCCGCCAGTTGCCGGACAAGGCCATCAGCGTCCTCGACACCGCCTGCGCCCGGGTCGCCCTCGGCCAGCACGACGTGCCGCCACCGCTGGAGAGCCTGCGCCACCGTCAGCAAAGCCTCAAAGAAGAAGTTGAACGCCTGCGCCGGGAACAGGCCACGGGGCTTGATCACCGCGAGCGCATCACCCTGCTGGAAAGCGAATCGAAGACCAACGTCCAGGCCATCCGCGAACTTGAAACCCGCTGGAGTGAAGAGCGCGTGGCGGTGCGTGAACTGCTCGACACTCGCCGCGAATTACTTGACCTCAGTGAACGCGCCGACAGCGACAAACCGGATGAAGCCACCGACAGCCGCATCGATCACCTCGCCGCCGAACTGCTGCGCCTGGAAGCCGGGCTCGATGCGATTCGCCAGGACGATCCGCTGGTGCCCGAACAGGTCGACGGCAAAACCGTCGCCGCCGTGATCGCCGGCTGGACCGGCATCCCCGTCGGCAAAATGCTCGCCGACGAAGCCCACGCCGTGCGCACCCTCGGCACACGCATGGGCCTGCGAGTGATGGGCCAGAGCACTGCGCTCAACACCATCGCCCAACGATTGCAGGCCTATCGTGCGGGTCTCACCGATCCGCAAAAACCGGTTGGCGTGTTTCTGCTGGTCGGCCCCACGGGCGTTGGCAAAACCGAAACCGCGTATGCGCTGGCCGATGCCTTGTACGGCGGCGAACGCAACCTGATCAGCATCAATCTCTCGGAATATCAGGAAGCCCACACCGTCAGCCAGCTCAAGGGCGCACCACCCGGCTATGTCGGTTACGGCAGCGGCGGCGTGCTGACCGAAGCCGTGCGGCGCAAACCGTATTCGGTGGTGTTGCTGGATGAAATCGAAAAGGCGCATCCGGATGTGCTGGAAGCGTTTTACAACGTGTTCGACAAGGGCTTGATGGAAGACGGGACGGGGTTGGTGGTGGACTTCAAGAACACCGTGATGCTCGCCACCAGCAATGTCGGCGCCGAGTTGCTGCTCGATACACCGACTGCACAACTCGGCTCGGAAGCCTTCAACGAAGCACTGCACAAAGTCCTCCTGCAAGCCTTCCGCCCGGCGTTTCTGGCACGCATGACGGTGGTCGCGTATCGGCCGCTGGATGAGCAGACGCTGGAAGGGATTGTGTTGGCGAAGCTGGAGAAATTGCGCGGCCGTTACAAGGCTGCGACGGGCAAGCAGTTCGAGTTCGATTCGGGAATTGTGAAAGCGGTGCTCGCCAAATGCAGTGCGGCAGGCGCGCGGGATGTCGAGAACGTGCTGATGACGCAGGTGACAGGGAAATTGGCGGAGTGGGTGTTGGAGTAAATGACGTACTGTCATTGAAAGCTAAAAAAATACAGGAGTTAATGGAATGCCGTTACCCAGCGCGCCTCAACAGAGACCTGTTATCAACGTTTTGTCACCGCACAATCCCAACCATCTCTGCATCCTCAGTGTTGTGCTGGGTGTCATCGGGCAGCATGTCACCACCAAGAGCCCGGAAGAGGTACAGGCCTACACTCACCCTGGTGAAAGTACCATTTATGTTGCAGCGAACAAAAATGGCGAGTCATTGATTGCCGCCTGTGAGGTGCTTCTAACCGCCATACACCCCGGTGGTAGTAATGCACTCATGGAAGCGGCCAGAATTCTCCATGTGTTGTTCTCGGAAACGGACCGAGTGATCAATCAGAACATCCCGGAATACGAGTTGCAGGAAAGCTGGCTGAAGAGCAATCAGGTTGGTAATAAAAATGGCAATTGGGCGACAGACGAAAACTCCAAACTGGTCAGATGGAAGTTTCTCGATCGCGCGCCGATCATTCCTGACACCAAACTTTACGTTACCAACATGCCCAGCAAGACCGCGGAGGAAAAGGCAAAGGTCGCCGAAAAAATTCTTGAATTGACCTACAACCCCCGCCTCAACACCAAACAACTCAATAACCTATTGAATTTGGTCAAGGCATTCAAAGAGCAGAAACCATTGCCACGTACGGTGGTGCTGAGCCCGATAACAAAAATAACCAACACTCCTCCAACACCGCATGCCCTGCAATATGTAGAGAATGATGGCTACCATGCGGAAATTTCGCTGATGCGAGCTTTGATTATCGGCAGTGGCTTCAAACCCGTTATCAAGGGAAATCTGGGCGGTAAAAAAGCCGCATGCGCAAAGTGCAGCGCCTGGTTCAGCAAGGTTAAAACGCTGTCGGCGAATCAGATTGATCCTTCTTTTCCAAACGAAGCTGAATTCGGTAATTTGCGACCACAACGACAATCACCTACCAATTGGGCGGCGCCAAAGTTCTCCCCCCACGTTTTTTCCTCGACTGACTTCACTGTTTTCAAAACGGTGTATGAAGGCGCCGGCAAGGTCACGACAAGCGCAGAAGAAGAACTCATGGAATTCACTTGAGGCTGGTCAGCCCATCACAACAGAGTCGCCAACGTCTACGTTCAGGGGATTTAGGGGATTTAAGGGGACAGATTTATTTATGCGAAACAAATAAATCCGTCCCCTTCAGGAGAGCAGCAAGCCTATTGGTAAATTTTCAAGATTGCAGGCCTTTAACGGGACTAACGCCAATGCCATTGAATCCGGAATACAAATCCACCACTGTCAACGTAAACGGTAGCAACGTCACGGTGCCTCTTTATGCAAAGGCAACTTTGACATCGACCAACATGACCGGCGGCTCGGGTCCGGATCAGTCCTTGCGACCACCGGGATTCGTGTCCGGTACTTGCCCGGAACATCATCAACGAGGGCATCTGATTGGAAACAAGCTGGGCGGCAGCGGAACCGATCTTCGGAATCTGGTAACACTGACCGAAGGTAGCAACCATCCAATCATGTATGAGTACGAAGCCATGGTTTACGAGTACGTGAAGAAGAATCCCGGGATCGAGTTTGTGTATCAAGTCACCGCACAGTACGACACCTCGCGCTACTTGGTTGCGCAAGTTGCACCCGGTGGTTCGACATCCGGGGCTGCCAACAATCCTTACTGCCCGCTTCCCTGCCCGGAATCTTTACGAATCGACTTTTTCTACGCAGAAGCACCTGGAAAGTTGAATTACCCATTGATATATCGGGTTTTGACGGAGCATGGTGAAGGCTGGAACACTGGACCGCTCTATATTCTCAACGGCGTGTACAAGTTTCACGAAGGTAGCCCGAAACATGTCGCCCAAGGCTGCTGGGCATCGTGAGGTGACTATGAGCTTCGATATTTTCCCGACACTCGAACACGAGATAAGGCTGAGCCCTCCTGAGCGCGCGGTCACACTGATCGCTGCCTGCAATACCAATGAAATCGGCCGATTCAATGTTCGTGAAACCGTCTATCAAACACTCATTGGCTCCAGACCCGAACAGCGAAAAACTCAGTCCTGGATATTTACCTCCAGTGTGATCCGCGCACAGACGGACAGCCGCGATCGGGTCATGGTGTTTGTCAGCGTCAAGAAAAAATATTTGAAAAAAGTATCTGACTCACTCAATGGATGGAGCTGCCCCCACGGGACGCCAATGCAGGTCATCAAAGTTCAACATGGCATCGCATCCTCACAACTTGTTTTTGCGAATTCTTGATCGGAGGCAATGCGGATGCCCCGCTCCACCGACAGCAACACTACGCTCTCCCTCACCGCCACCTCGCTGTCGGCGCTTTACCCTGAGTCGCTCTCCGGTGAGGAAACCCTGAACAACCTCGGCGTTCAAACCCTCAACGGATTGAATGACGGTACCTCGCTCACCCTCACCAGCGCCGTTGCCACCCACGTCACCACCACCCTGCACAACGACGCTCAATTGCGCCCGTTCGATGCCTTGGTCGCTGAAATTCGCCAACTGCCTGCCGATGCCACCGCCGAGCGCTATCAGTTGGTTTTAAGACCGTGGCTCTGGTGGTTGACCCTGGCCAGCAACAACCGCGTATTCCAGAACCTCACCACCTCCGACATCGTCACCACAATCTTCAAAGCTCACGGTTTCACCGATTTCAAACTCTCACTGACCGGCAGTTACACCCCACGTGAATACTGCGTGCAGTACGGAGAAACCGATTTCGCCTTCGTCTCGCGCCTGCTGGAGGAGGAAGGCATTTTCTGGTTCTTCACCCACGAGGACGGCAAGCACACGCTGGTGCTGGGTGATAGCAACGATGCTTTCGTACAGATCCCCAACGGGCCGAAGGTCAAGTATCTGGGTCAGCAATTGGGTGAGCGCGAGCTGCACGGCATCCGCTCAGGCCAGGTGTGTCTGCAAGCGGTGGCCGAGGTGTACAAGGCGACGGATTACGAGTTCACCACGCCGACCACTTCACTCTATGGCCAGGCCGAAGCCGTGGCCGGACCGCGTTCGATCTACGAGCATCCCGGCGGTTACAACGCCAAGGCTCGGGGCGATGCATTGACCAAACAGCGGGTCGACGGGCTTCGCAGTGAAGAGAAACGCTTTGTTGGCGAAAGCGACTGCCGCTGGCTGATTCCAGGCCACTGGTTCACCCTCGACGGCCACGAAAACGCGAGCCTGAACATCGACTGGGTCGTCACTCGGGTGACCCATGACGCCAGCCACGAAAGCTATCGCAATCGCTTCGAAGCAATCCCCAAGGCCACGCCGTTTCGTCCGCAACGCCTCACGCCCAAACCGCGCATGCACCCGCAGACCGCCATCGTAGTCGGCAAGTCCGGCGAGGAAATCTGGACCGACGAATACGGCCGGATCAAGTTGCAGTTCCCGTGGGATCGCGACGGCAAGAACGATGAAACCAGTTCCTGCTGGGTGCGCGTGGTGCTGCCGTGGAGCGGCAAGGGCTTCGGCATGCAGTTCGTGCCGCGGATCGGTCAGGAAGTCATCGTGACCTTCATCGACGGTGATCCGGATCGGCCGCTGGTCACCGGTTGCGTGTACAACGGTGACAACGCCCTGCCCTATGCCTTGCCCGCCAACCAGACCCAATCCGGAATCAAGACCCAATCGTCCAAGGGTGGCGGTGGTTTCAACGAACTGCGTTTTGAGGACAAGAAGGACGCCGAAGAGGTGTTCCTGCAAGCGCAGAAAGATCTGAAGATCAACGTGCTCAACGACACCACCGCCACCGTCGGCCACGACGAAACCCTCACGGTGCAGCACGCCCGCACCCGCACGGTCAAGGAAGGCGACGAAACCGTCACGCTGGAGAAAGGCAAACGCAGCGTGACGATCCAGACCGGCAGCGACAGCCTCGATGTGAAGGACAGCCGCACCGTGAAGGTCGGCGCCGACCAGAACCACAGCACCGGCGGCAACTACACCGACAAGGTCACCGGCGATTACAGCCTGACGGTCGACGGCAACCTGACGATCAAGGTCAGCGGCACCCTCACCCTGCAAAGCGGCGGCAGTTTCACGATCAAGAGCGGCGCGGATCTGGCCACGTCCGCCAGCACCTCGATCACCCAGAAGGCCGGCACCGCCATGACCAATCAGGCCGGCACTTCGCTGGACAACAAGGCCGGAACCACGCTGACCAACGACGCCGGCATCAGCCTGACCAACAAGGGCGCTGCCTCACAGACCGTGGACGGCGGCGGCATGCTGACCATCAAGGGCGGGCTGGTGCAGGTCAACTGACAAGGAGAAGCCATGGCGATCACACCACTGGATCTGCAGCAGGATGACAAACACCTCAAGGGTCGTTTGCAGGACCGTCAACTCGATGGCCCGTTGAACATCAAGGATGACGGGCGCCCGCAGGCGGATCTGAATTACAGCCAGGGCGAATTGCAGGGCAAGTCCCTGCTCTATCACCCCAATGGCAAGGTTTCGGCGCAGATGCCGTTTGTGCGTGACAAGCTGCAAGGTATCGCCAGTTTCTATGCGCCCGAAGGCTGGTTGCAGCGCAAGGCCAGCTATCGGCGCGGGTTGTTGCATGGCGAGGCGTTCAATTACTTTCCGGACGGGCAAGTGGCGGAGGCCGAGTTCTATCGCGATGGCGTGCGTGAGGGGCGCTATCAGCGCTTTCATCCCAACGGCAAGCCGGCGGTGGATGCGCGTTATCTGAATGGGCAGTTGATGGAACCGGAGCAAGGGTTTGCCGAGGACGGGCGGCCGCTGGATGCCGATGGCAAACCGATTTCCCGGGTGCGCTGGTGGTTTCGCAAATGGACGGATCCGCAGCAGGCCTGAAAAGCCCCCTCACCCTAGCCCTCTCCCGGAGGGAGAGGGAACCGTTTCGGGAATATTGGCGAGTTCCACCGACGTGAAAGATTTGCGCTGAATCCATAATCGGCTCGGTCGATCAGGTCGATGTAAGCCGAATGACACCTCGGTCGGCTCCCTCTCCCTCCGGGCGGTCCGACGTTTCGGGAGGGCTGGGGTGAGGGCCATGGATTTAACGACAAGCGAAGAAGCTCAGGGAATCAACATCTGCATCTGCCCCGGCATCACGATCTTGATCACCCCCGCCCAGTTGCACATCAACGTGCTGTTGGCATCGATCGCCGGCATCCCGCCCAGCAGCAAGGTCGGCGCACCGCCGGGGATCCACGGCGTGGCGGTCGCCGGAATGCACGGCATCGGCGTCAGTACACCCAATGCTGCAGCCGTGGCGGCGGCGACCATCGGGTTGGCCATGCTCATGCACATGCCGAACGTGGTGACGTTGACCAGCGGAATGTGATCCATGATGTTCGCCGCCGGCATCCCGCCGGTCAGCGTGCGGTTGACCGGCAGCACGTTGAGCACCGCCGGTGCGGCACCGAAACTGCATTGCAGGGTGGCGCTGGCACAGACTTGCGGGCAGCCCATTTCAAAGCTCCTTCGTGAACAAGGCATACGCGCTAAACCTTAGTCGCCAGCGGCCCCGCGCGCACATTCCCAAAGGTGATTATCGTCCAACACGCTAACCTATAAGACCGAACCGCGCTTGTGACGACCCGAGCGCGCCATTAGATTAGCCAATGATGTCTGGCCTCCAAAATAAGCAGAAGGGATAAGCATGGCGCTTACTGACCAGTCCACCCGTATCCGCTCTGGCGAAGAACTCGATGCCAGCCTGATCGATCCGTACCTCAAGGCGCACATTCCGGGCCTGACAGGCACGCCGCAGATCAGCCAGTTTCCCGGCGGCGCGTCGAACCTGACCTACCTGCTGGAATACCCGGACCAGGAATTCGTCCTGCGCCGTCCGCCGTTCGGCCACAAAGCCAAGTCCGCCCACGACATGGGCCGCGAATTCCGCATCCTCAACCAGTTGCGCGATGGCTTCCCGTATTGCCCGAAAGCCTACGTGCACTGCACCGACGATTCGGTGATCGGCGCCGAGTTCTACGTGATGGAACGGGTCAAGGGCATCATCCTGCGCTCGGACCTGCCGCCGGAGCTGGGCCTCGACTCGGCCAAAACCGAAGTCCTGTGCAAGAGCTTCATCGACCGTTTCGTCGAACTGCACCGCGTCGATTACAACGCCTGCGGCCTCGGCGATCTGGGCAAACCGGAAGGCTACGTCGCCCGCCAGATCAAAGGCTGGAGCGAGCGTTACGAAAAAGCCCTGACCCCGGACGCACCGCACTGGGAAAAGGTCAAAGCCTGGCTCAACGACAAGATGCCGGCCGATCACCCGACCTCCAGCATCGTGCACAACGACTACCGCTTCGACAACGTCATCCTCGACCCGAACAACCCGATGCAGATCATCGGCGTACTCGACTGGGAACTGACCACCCTCGGCGATCCATTGATGGACCTGGGCAACACCCTCGCCTACTGGATCCAGGCCGACGACCCGGCACCGGTGCAACTGATGCGCCGCCAGCCAAGCCACGCGCCGGGCATGCTGACCCGCCGCGAATTCGTCGACTACTACGCCGAGCGTTCGGGCATCCAGATCGACAATTTCGACTTCTACTACACCTACGGCCTGTTCCGCCTGGCCGGCATCGTGCAGCAGATCTACTACCGCTTCTTCCATGGCCAGACCCAGGACAAACGCTTCGCGCAGTTCATTCACATGAACAAACTACTGGAGCAGATGAGCCTGCAGGTCATTGCCAAATCCAGCCTCTGATGACGGCGTTATAACAAGGCTTACTACAAGGGAATCCCATGTCCAAGACTCAGTTGTTCGACCTCGACGGCAAGATCGCTTTCGTCTCCGGCGCCAGCCGTGGCATCGGTGAAGCCATCGCCAAACTGCTGGCCCAGCAAGGGGCCCACGTCATCGTTTCGAGCCGCAAACTCGAAGGCTGCCAACACGTGGCCGACGCCATCATCGCCGCCGGCGGCAAGGCCACGGCGGTCGCCTGCCACATCGGCGAAATGGAACAGATCAGCCAGGTCTTCGCCGGGATCAAGGAACAGTTCGGGCGCCTGGACATCCTGGTCAACAACGCCGCGACCAACCCGCAGTTCTGCAACGTGCTGGACACCGACCTCGGCGCCTTCCAGAAAACCGTCGACGTGAACATTCGCGGCTACTTCTTCATGTCGGTGGAAGCCGGCAAGCTGATGCGCGAAAACGGCGGCGGCAGCATCATCAACGTGGCGTCGATCAACGGCATTTCGCCGGGGATCTTCCAGGGCATCTACTCGGTGACCAAAGCCGCCGTGATCAACATGACCAAAGTCTTCGCCAAGGAATGCGCGCAATTCGGCATCCGCTGCAACGCCCTGCTGCCAGGCCTGACCGACACCAAGTTCGCCTCGGCGCTGGTGAAAAACGACGCGATCCTGAAACAGGCCCTGACGCAGATCCCGCTCAAGCGCGTAGCCGACCCAAGCGAAATGGCCGGCGCCGTGCTGTACCTGGCGAGCGACGCCTCGAGCTACACCACCGGTGTGTCGCTGAACGTGGACGGCGGTTTCCTGTCCTGATCCGCTTCTGACGCAAAACAAAAGGCAGCCCAAGGGCTGCCTTTTTCATGCCTCCAGAACCTTCGGCAACTGCCAGCCGAAATGCACCGACAACAACCGCAACAACAAACACGCCGCCCCCGCCAGCAACGCAGCCGCCACCGGCGGCACACCCAGCCTGCGCCCGACAATCAACACCGCCGCGCCAACAAACGCCGAACTGGCATACAAATCCGCCTGCAACACCACCGGCACTCGCGCCAGCACAATGTCACGCAGCACCCCGCCACCGACCCCGGTAATCGTGCCCATCAGCATGGCCACAAACGGCGAGATCCCGAAATTCAACGCCTTCTGCGCCCCGGCCACGGCAAACAACGCCAACCCCGCCGCATCCAGCACGATCAGCATCGAACCGGACCACCCAAGCACCTGCTCATGAAAAACAAACGCCACCCCGCCCATGGCAAACGCCAGCGCCGGATAGCGCCAGTCCGCCACAGCCTTGGGCGGCGTCGCACCGATCAACAGATCACGCGTCACCCCGCCACCGAGCGCAACGATGAACGCAATCACCATCACCCCGAGCAGATCAAGCTGACTGCGCATCGCCGCAATCGCGCCTTCAACCGCAAACACCGCCGTACCGACCAGATCGGCCACCAGCACAATCCACTCGACCCGCGCCTTCACAGGCGCACGGCTTATTGAGTGACGCAACGGGTCTTGGTGATGTGTCGAGTCACTTGCCCGTCGGCATACGCATCACCGGCGACCTCGGTATTTTCCATGACCTGACAAGTCCGCTCAGGCGGCGGAGGCGGTGCTGCCGGCGGAGGGGGTGGAGGACTGGCGCAACCACTGAGCAGCACCAGACCGACAGCCGACAACAACGAAAAACACACGCGTTTCCCAGGATTGTTCATAGGATGACCCGCGATGAATGGAAGAAAACTCCCGTCGCCGAGCAGGACAACGCCCGGTTATGGAAACCGAACCACTCATTCCTTATAGACCAGTGGGGGGTGAGTGCCAGTGAAATGGTGGGATTGGGGGGAATTGGCTGTCGATTTTGGGGTGGGTTTACAGAATGGATCGTGGGTTCCGAAAAATCGAGGACAACCTCAAGAGCCAGCCCTCACCCCAGCCCTCTCCCAGAGGGAGAGGGAGCCTACGGGGTTGTTGATTCGAGATACATCGACCTGAACCATCGAGGCGAACTCAGGTTTTGAAGAGCACACACGTCGGCTTCGTGCTCTTCACCACTCACCACGATGAGCGTTAGCTCGAGTAGAGCTTTTGATCGCAGGGCCCGTCGGCAGGCTGAGTGGAGGGATTGATCCGGGGGTGGGAGCGCAGCGACCGTGCGGCGCAGCCGCATGCATCGAGAGGAGGTGCAGCGAAGCAAACCGTAGGCGATGCCCCCGGATCAATCCCGGAGCGAAGGAACCCGAGCCACAGCGAGGGCCGAACGTCAGGGTAAAGCCTTTTGGGTTACCTTTTCGGCGTTTGGAAAAGGTGACTCGCCGTAAGGGCGAAACCGCCAGCGGCTGCACCCGAAGAACCGGATATTCACCCAAACCGAACAAAAACCTGGTCGGCCCAAAGGCCGCCAAGTTCAACTGGGCGATCGCAGAGAATTACTCTCAAGCTCATACTGCAATTCATCGATCAAAGCATCCACCGCCTCCGGAGTTCGCAAGGCACCAAGACTCAACCCACTAATCACCAGATCCACCCGCCCCGAAACCGGCTCATAAAGCTTCACAGTCAGCGAATGATCCCCATCCACCACACACTCACAAGCCAACGGCGAAAAACTACGCTCAAGCCGAGCCCGCAACTGCGCCAGATAAATCATCGCGCCAGCTCCACACAACCAGACTCAACAACCAACAACACATTCATAAAGGGCTGATCCATTAGCAGGTTCCAAAAAGACACGATCACCAAAAAAATGCATCGCACCTCAACAGACTAAGAACACCCCGCCCGATCAAACACCCGAATTTGCACCCCATGAACTAGTGCATTTGCACCTTACCGCTGCCCCCGACCGCCCCCCGAAAACAACCCGCGCTCGCGAGCCCAGACAATCGCCTCGCTGCGACTGTGCACATCCAGCTTCGAATACACCGTCGCCACATGATTGCGCACCGTGTTCGGCGCCAGCTTCAGCCGCGCAGCAATCTCCTTGTCCGCCAGCCCCTCACAGATCAGCGCCAACACATCACGCTCCCGGGCCGTCAGATCGGTGAACGACACGCTCGGCAGCTGCGGCGAGTTGACCTTCTTCACATTGGCCAGCTTTTCGATCAACGTCCGACTGAACCAGGATGCATCCTTCATCACCTCTTCAATCGCCGCCACCAGCTCAAGCTCGGTGCGCTTGCGCTCGGTGATGTCCATCAGCACCAGCAGATAGCACACCGCGTCCTGGATGTTGACGGTGTCGGCGGACATCGCGCACTCCAGCAGCTCGGCGTCTTTCCTGCGGATCCGCATATCGACGCGGTCAACGCGGCCGGTTTTCTCCAGTGCCGCCAGTAACCGGGCGCGTTCCGCCGGTTCATCGATGAAGTCCAGTTGCGCGACGGTCTTGCCGAGCACGTCGTCGCTCTCGTAAGCCAGGGTATCAAGAAAGGCCTGATTGACGTCGATCAGCCGCTGCTCATCGGCGCTGCAAATGAGGATCGGTACCGGCGTCAGACGAAAGGCCTTGGCGAACCGCTCTTCACTCTGGCGCAGGGCGACTTCGGCCTTATGCCTGAGCTCCATGTCGACGAACGAGAACAGCATGCAATCCTCGTCATTGAGCACCAGCGGCTGCCCCGCGACGATCACCTGTTTAATGCCACCGTCCGGCAATCGCAGCTCGGCCTGCATCTGCGGGATCGTCGCGACATCGCGCAGGCGCTGGATCGCCAGGTCCTTGCGCTCGGCCTGTTCGAGAATATCCAGCTCATAGGTCGAAACGCCGATCACCTGATCGCGGGTGTAGCCGGTCATTTCCAGAAAACCCGGATTGACCTTGATGTAACGCAGATCGCTGAGGCGGCAGATCACCGCCGGCGCCGGGTTGGCGTTGAAGGTTTTTTCGAAGCGCTGCTCGGCGTTGGCCCAGTCGGTGACGTCGCTCATGATCAGCACCAGCGACTCGATGTCGCCGTCGCGATCGGTCAGCACCATGCTGCGCACGCTGTGCACCCAGGTACGTTCTTCATCGCTGCGCGAGGAAACCTCCACCAGCACATCACTGAACGTTTCACCGGTCGCCACACGGCTGATCGGGTATTGCTCCGGCGTCAGCGTGTGGTTGTTGCGATAGCGCAGGTTGAAGCGCTCGACGTATTCCCCGGCGTTGTTGCCCAGCTCGCCGATCCGGCTGACGCCATGCATCGCCAGCGCGGCTTCGTTGGCCCAGAGAATCGTCTGGTCGAGTTCCAGCAGAATCACCCCGTCGGACAGCCCGGCAATGATCTGCTGCAACTGACGGCGATTGGTTTCGGTGGTCAGGACGTCCCGGCTCATTGGTTCTCCACAAGTTCGCGCATGTGAAGTTTACGACCGCAGGCGGTTGTGATCGTGCCGGGCAACTTTGTCCCTGATTACCGCGATGAGTGATCGACCAGCTCGCGCAGCGTATCGAGAAACAGCTTGAGCACCGGCGAGGCATCGTCCGCCCGATACGTCGCGTACAGCGGCACTTGCGGCAGCGCCGGGGTCAGGCGCCGGAACACCAGTCCGGCGGGAGCCAACTGCTCGATCGATGCGGGTAACAGCGCCACGCCAAACCCGGCGCGAACCAGACTGAGCAAGGTCTGCACCTCGATCACCTGCTGGCGGATCTGCGGAGTGAACCCGGCCTGAATGCAGCACTGATAGAGAAAATTGGCGAACCGCGACTGCTTCAATTCCAGCGCCACAAACGGCTCCTGCGCCAGATCAGCCGGCGCCAGCACCTCGCGTCGGGCCAGCGGGTGATCCTGCGGCATCACCACATGGATCGGTTCATGGATCAGCAATTCATTGCGCAATTGCGGGTCGTCATAACCGACGCGGAACACGCAGGCGTCGATGCGTTTTTCCTTCAACGCCTTGACCTGGGCCGCCGGGGTCATTTCATGCAAACGCCAGGTCACCTGCGGATAGCGCTCGCGAAACAGGTGCAGCGCCTTGGGCAGCACGCCGACCATCACCGAACTGATCATGCCGATTTCCAGCTCGCCCAGTTGCCCGCGACCAGTTTGGCGGGTCAGGTCCAGCGCCCGCTCGAGTTGCTCGAACACCAGCGGCGCCTGCTCCTTGAGCATCTGCCCCGCCGCTGTCAGCTCGACCCGATGGTGGCTGCGCTCGAACAGCGGCGTGCCGAGTTCTTCCTCCAGCAAACGAATCTGCTGGCTCAGCGGCGGCTGGCAGATGTGCAGCCGTTCGGCGGCGCGACCGAAGTGCAGCTCATCGGCCAGGGCCATGAAGTACCGCAGCAAACGCAGGTCCATGGCGACTTACCCCAGGTTCAGTGGCGTGGAACGCTGACGCACCCCGGTCAGGCTGAACAGCGCATTGGCAATTGCCGGGACCACCGACGGACTGCCCAGCTCCCCGACGCCGCCCGGTTTGTCCGGCTGGCCATCGAGCACGAGAATGTCCACCGGCGGCATGTCGGACATGCGGGTGACGCGATAGTCGTGGAAATTGCTCTGCACCACTCTGCCCTGCTGGATGTCGAGACGATCGAATAGCGCGTGGCCGAGGCCCCACATCAATCCGCCGTAAATCTGCTCCTCGACCCCGCCGGGCGACACCGCCAGACCGCAATCGACCACACAGGTCAGCTTCTCGACCCGCACCTTGCCGTCCACTTTCGCGACCCGCGCCACCACGGCGATGAAACTGGTGTAGCCCTGATTGGTGGCGATCCCCAGCGCCGTGTCCGGCGGCAGTTTCTGGCCCCAACCGGCGCGTTCGGCGGCCTGCTTCAACACCGCCACATGCCGTGGCCGCTCCTGCATGTTGGCCAGCCGGAACGCCAGCGGATCTTTGCCGGCCGCATGGGCCAGTTCATCCATGAAGCTTTCCACGGCGAACACGTTGGGAATGAAGCTCACCGAGCGATACCAACCGCTCGGCACGTTGCTTTCGTGTTTGACCCAGTTCAGCTCCAGGTGCGGCGGACGGTAGGCGAAGTCCCACGCGGTGATCGCTTCGGTGGTGCTGTAATCCATGTGATCCGGACGCTCGAAATAGCCCGGCTCCCACTGTTCCGGCGAGGCAGGCGACACCGCGTGCAGTTGCAGCGCGGTGAGTTTGCCTTGGGCATCCAGCGCGCCTTTTACCCGATGCAGCGTGGCCGGGTGATTGAACAGCGCGTGCATCTCGTCTTCGCGGCTGTTGAGCAGTTTCACCGGCACGCCGGTCTTCTGCGCCAGATACGCGACCTCGAACAACCAGTATTTGGCTTCCCGCGCACCGAAGCTGCCACCGGACACCAGCTCATGAATGGTGACTTTTTCCTTGCCGATGCCGCACACGGTTTGCGCCGCTTCCAGCGCCGACGACGGCACCTGCACGCCACCCCAGTAGGTGATTGCCTTGTCCTTGAGCTGCGCGGTGATGCAGATCGGCTCCAGCGGGTTCTGCACCTTGTAGGGCATGGTGTAATCGGCTTCGAGCAGCTTCGCCGCACCCGGCCATCGTCCCGCGACATCGCCCTGGGCCATGGCTTTGACGGTTTGCGTTGCCGGGTCGCTGATCGCTGCGATCTGCGCCCTGGCCAGATCGGCGCTGTCGAAGCCGGCCAGCGGGGAATCGCTCCATTTGATCTCCAGCAGCTTGCGTCCCTGTTGCGCGGCCCAGAACGTTTCGGCCAGTACCGCGACGCCTTCGAGGTTGCCACCGAGCACGTCCGGCCGACCGGGAATAGCGATCACCTTGCGCACGCCAGGCACCTGCAAGGCTGCCGCCGAATCCACGGCGACAACCTTCGCGCCCACCACCGGTGCGCGCTGAATCACTGCCACCAGCATCCCCGGCAACTGCACGTCGATGCTGTACTTGAAACGCCCGCAAACCTTGGCCGCCGCATCGCGTTTGTGGCGCAACTTGCCGATGTATTTGAACTGCGCCGGATCCTTCAGCGTGACGTTCGTCGGTGCCGGCAGATGCGCCGCCGCGCCGGCCAGTTCGCCGTAGCCGAGGCTGCGTTTGCTCGATGCATGCACGACCCGACCTTCCTCGGTAGAGCAACTGTCGGGGCTGACTTTCCACTGCTGCGCCGCCGCACTGATCAGCAGCACCCGCGCCGTGGCGCCAGCCATGCGCAAGCGATCGTACTCCAGCGACACACTGGTGCTGCCGCCGGTGGAGAAGACTTTCCAGACCGGATGAATGTAGGTGTCGAAGAACGGATCTTCCGGGGTGATGACCTGCACCGTCATCGGGTTCACGTCCAGTTCCTCGGCCACGCACGCGGCCAAAGCCGTCTGGGTGCCGGTGCCGGAATCGTGCTTGTGCACCACCAGTTTCACCGTGCCGTCGGGCAGCACGCGCACCCAGGCGTTGGGTTCGAATTCAGTGGCCGAGGTTTTCGCTTCAGTCGCCGCCGCACCGGAAGGCAGGTACAGCGCAATCGCCAGACCGGACGCCACCGTCACCGCCTGCTTGAGAAACACTCGGCGCGAGGGTTCATGAAGCGTGCCGTCGATGAGGCTCATCACGCCTCCTTCGGCGCATTCGCCGCACGTTTGATCGCTTTGTTGATGCGCCCGTAAGTGCCGCAACGGCAGATATTCCCGGACATCGCGTTGCGGATCGAGTCATCGTTGACCGGTGCGCCGGTGTTGAGCAGTGCGGCGGCGGACATGATCTGCCCGGATTGACAGTAGCCGCATTGCGGCACATCTTCGGCGACCCAGGCCAGTTGCAGCGGATGGTTTTCGCTGGGCGACAGGCCCTCGATGGTGGTGATGCTGTGGCCCGCGACGGCGGCCAGCGGCAACTGGCAGGAACGCACCGCGACGCCGTTCAGGTGCACGGTGCAGGCACCGCACAGGCCCATGCCGCAACCGAACTTGGTGCCGGTGAGTTTCAACTGATCACGCAGCACCCATAACAAGGGCATGGAGGGGGACGCCTCATCCAGCTCGCGTCGTTCGCCGTTAACCGTGAATGCAATCATTGTCAGGCTCCAAAAGAGCGGCCCGTCTTTGTGCGGGCCTGGTGACCGATTATTGGAACCCCCGGCAACGCGCGGCCAGCGACGATTTCTGCCAACCGGTGTAAGCAGGACTAACAACATGTACAAGCGATACCCGTCGGTGCAGTCCATGAGCGCGTTCATCCACGCGGCGCGCAGCGGCAGTTTTTCCAGTGCCGCACGCAAGCTCGACCTGACCCACAGCGCGATCAGCCAGCAGATCCGCGCCCTGGAAGACTTCATCGGCCAGCCGCTGTTCGTGCGCGAAGGCGGCGGCAGCAACCTGACCGACGCCGGGCAGCTGTTTGCCAGCGTGTTGTCGGATGGCCTGGCGCAGATTGACCGCGCGTTGTCCTCGGTGAAAAACCGCAGCGTGGCCCAGCGACTGACCCTGGATGTGGACAGCGAACTGGCGCAGAGCTGGCTCAATCCACGCCTGCCGCAATTGCTCGACGGATTGCCGGATTACGAAGTGACAATCCTGTCGATGCCGCGCAGTGATCGCAGCACGTTCGAGCGGGTAGACCTGTCGCTGCGCTATGGCTATGGCGATTGGGATGATTGCGAGATGACCCAGATTTGCGGGGATCGGGTGTTGGCGGTGGCGTCTCCGGCGTTGCTTGAGCGGCAGGGTTTGCAGGTGCCACTGAGCCCGGCGCAGATTCTTGAACTGCCACTGTTGGGGTATACGCGCAGGTCGTGGATTCCATGGCTGGATGCGGCCGGGATGACACCGACCGAACCGCCGGCGCGGGTGATTTTCGATAATGCGGCGAATCTGATTGCGGCGGCTGAAGCGGGTGTTGGTGCGGGGCTGGTGCGTGGATTACTGGCTGCCGATGCGTTGCGCAGCGGGCGGCTGGTGGCGTTGAACGAGGCGCAGATTGCGGCGCATTACAACCTGTATGCGGTGTGGCCGCATGGGCAGGCTGACCGGGTCGCGCCGGTGGTTGAGATCATCAAACAGTTGGCCCTGAGTACTCTCGAAAACCAACCCTCACCCCAGCCCTCTCCCGGTGGGAGAGGGAGCTGACCGAGGTGTCTTGCGTCATACATCGACCTGAACGACCGAGTCGATTATGGATTCACTGCTGAACTGTCACGTCGGTGTCATTCATCAATATTCCCCGATCGGTCCCCTCTCCCTCCGGGAGAGGGCTAGGGTGAGGGCAGGCTTTTGATCTTCCCCTATATCCCAGAAGTATCACCACCCCACCCAATTAATATTGTACGAACCCTCCCCCGCCTTCCAATACTCGCCTCAAGCAACCACCCACCCGGGCCGGATGCGAACAGGCGAGGGAATGCGCGAGTGCTGCGCATAGAAACGGCCGATTGCCCGGGACGTGGATGCTGTGAGCCGCAAGGCTCCCTTCCCCGCTATCAGGAGATCGACTTCAATGATCATCGATATCAGCTGCTATCCCACGGATCTCGTGGACCTCGCCTGGAGGCATGACGGTGACCCGTTCACCGGCGAGCGTCTGCTGGAGATGATGGATGGCCCGTACATGGTCAACGGCAAGCCTCGCCGCATCGACAAAGCCTTCATCCAGCCGCCGCAGGGCAACACCATCTACACCTGGACCGACGGCGAATTGTCGGGCCGCGAATCCATCGACGCCTACATGGCCTACACCCTGAAAATGGTCCAGACCTACCCGGACCGTTTCATCGGCTGCTTCGTCTACAACCCGCGCTGCGGCGTGGAAAACGGCGTCGAGGCGATCGAGCGTTACGTGAAAGAACACGGTTTCAAGATGGTGCAGATGCAGGCCAACATGCACGCCTACCGTCCTGACCGCGCGCTGGACTGGGTCCGTCCGGCCTTCGAGAAATGTGCCGAGCTGGGCATCCCGGTCAAGCTGCACACCGGCGACGGGCCTTACAGCATCCCGTCGGAATGGGTGCCGATGATCAAGGAGTTCCCCAACGTCGATTTCATCATGGCCCACTTCGGTGTGCAGACCGGCGGCGTCTACGTGTTCGAACCGATGCAGTGGGCGATGGAGCTGCCCAACGTCTATTGCGAGTCCGGCTGGTGCCTGCAATCGCGGATCGTCGAGTTCGCCAAGGTCCTGCCGACCCACAAGATCCTGTTCGGCACCGACACCCCGCCGAACGAACCGGGCATGTGGCTGCGCCTGCTCGAAGTGCTCTGCCACGAGCCGCCGCAGGGCCTTAACCTCGACGAGGACACCCTCGAAGACTACCTGGGCAACAACACCGCACGGATGATCGGCCTCGAGCCGTCCCCGCCGCCGCGTTCCGTTTCCGAAGCAGAGGCGCAACTCAAGCGCCCCGTCACCACCCAACTGGCCAGGAGCTGAACCGATGATCATCGACACCCATCTGCACCCCACCAATCTGGTCGACGAGGCCTGGCGCCACACCGGCGAACCGTTCACCGGCGAGCGCATGCTCAAGCTGATGGACGGCCCGTACATGATCAACGGCAAGCCGCGCCGGATCGACATGGGTTTCATCCAGCCGCCACCGGGCAACACCGGTTATCGCGACGGCAACCGCCGTGGCCGCGAGGGCGTGCGCGACTACATGTCGTACGTCGCCGAACTGTGCGTGAAGTACCCGGACCGGTTCATCGGCAACTTCAATTTCAACCCGCGCTGGGGACCGGAAAACGGTGCGGCAGAGCTGGAATTCCACATCAAGGAATACGGCTTCAAGATGCTCAAGCTGCACGCCAACATGCACGGCTATCGCCCGGATCGCGCACTCGACTGGCTGCGTCCGGCGATGAAGGTCTGCGCCAAGTACAACATCGTGGTGCTGATCCACACCGGTGACGGCCCGTACACCATTCCGACGATGTTCTACCCGATCATCCGCGAGTTCCCGATGGTCAATTTCATCATCGGTCACTTCGGCATCCAGACCGGCGGCAACTACTCGTTCGAAGCGTTCTGGATGGCGATGGACACGCCGAACGTGTACTGCGAATCCGGCTGGTGCTTCCAGTCGCGGATCGTCGAGTTCGCCAAGGAGCTGCCGCGCAACAAGATCGTGTTCGGCACTGACTCGCCGCCGAACGAACCGGGCATGTGGCTGCGCGAGCTGGAAGTGCTGTGCTCGCCGGCGCCGCAGGGCCTGGGGATCGACGAGGATCACCTTGAGGATTACCTGGGCAACAACATCGCCCGGTTGTGCGGGATCGAACCGACCCCGCCGCCCAAGGATCTGGCCGAAGCGGACATTCGTCTGACCACGACCTATCTCTAAACAGGGTCTGACCCGGCTTCAACCCAGCCACACAGCGACTTTACAGGCGCGAAGATGACCCGGCGTTCGCTCGACCGGCAGGCCAACGGCTTGTCGATCGAACGCCAGCCTCACCCCTGCGCGCCTGCTTTTTACGAGGTGAAACCATGACCCGTTCGACGCTCGGCGACTCTCAGGATTTTCACGTATTCATCGACGCCTATCGCCGCCAGTACCCGGACGATGTGCTGACCATCACCCAACCCCTTTCTGCCGATCAGGACGTCACCGCCCTGGTCGATGCCCTCGCCGCCCAGGGTCGCGATCCGCTGCTGATCTGCGAAAACGTCAGCAACCTCGGTGTGCCGGTGGCGACCAATCTGTTCGCCTCCCGTCGGCGCATCGCCCGGCTGTTCGGCGTCAGTGCCGCGCAGTTGCACGAAACCTTCCAGACCCGCGCCAACCAGCCGATCGCGCCGCGCTACGTCGAAACCGGCCCAGTGCTCGACGAAGTCTTCGAAGGCGAAACCCTGGACCTGGCGCTGCTGCCGATGCTCAAGCATTTCGACAGTGATCGCGGCCCGTACATTACCAACGCGATCATCATCGCCGAGGACCCGCAGACCGGCATCGCCAACATGAGCTACCACCGCTCGATGCGTCACGCCCGTCAGGCCCTGGCTACCAGCCTGCACTCGCGCGGGCATCTGTGGCGGATGTTGCAGACCGCCCGCGAACGCGGTGAAGAACTGCGCGTGGCCATGGTGGTCGGCGCGCATCCGCTGTTCATGCTCGCCGCTGCTGCACGGCTGCCCTATGGCAGCGATGAACGCGCGGTGGCCGGCGGGCTGTTCGGTGCGCCGCTGGAACTGGTGAAGACTCCGCGCTACGGCATCGGCGTGCCGGCTTACGCCGAGTTTGTGCTCGAAGGCGCAATAGACCCGACGGCCTATGCCGAAGAAGGCCCGTTCGGCGAGTTCAGCGGCTACTCCTCGGATCGCTCGACCAACAACGTGCTGCGCGTCGATACCCTGTTGCGGCGCAAGGACGCTTGGCTGGTGGACGTGATGGGCGGACGTTACGCCGAGCACCTGACCCTGGCGCGGCTGCCTCGCGAAGCGGAAATGAGCGAGAAGCTCAAGGCACGTTTCCCCGCCGTCACCGCCGTGCATTACCCGAACTCCGGTACGCATTTTCATTGCTACGTGGCGTTGGATCAAAGCCGTGACGGCGAGGCCCGGCAGATCATGCTGGCCCTGCTCGGCTGGGATCCGTACCTGAAAACCGTGATCGCGGTGGACAGCGATATCGACCTCACCGACGACAGCCAGGTGCTGTGGGCACTGGCCACTCACTTCCAGCCGCACCTCGACATCTTCACGATTGACGGTTTGCCCGGCAGCCCGCTGGACCCGTCGTCCTCGGTCAATGGCACCACGTCGCGCATGGGCCTGGATGCCACGCGCGGTTCTGGGTTTGACGGGATCAAGGCACAGCTCGATCAGGACGTGCTCGAACGCGCGCGGCAACTGCTTGAAGGTCTGCCATCGTGAACCGCCAGCGGATGGTGGTCGGCATCAGCGGCGCGTCCGGCTTCATCTACGGCGTGCGCCTGCTGGAGTTGCTGGCCGAGCTGAACATCGAAAGCCACTTGATCATCAGCCGCGCCGCGCTGCTGACCATGGCCCACGAAACCGACTACAAACTGGCCGACGTCACCGCCCTCGCCAGCCATTACCACCGCGCCGACGACGTGGCCGCCGGGATCGCCAGCGGTTCGTTCCGCTGCCTGGGCATGGTGGTCGCGCCGTGTTCAATGAGGACGCTGGCGGAGATCGCCACCGGCACCTCATCGGGGCTGATCGGCCGCGCCGCCGACGTCACCCTCAAGGAGCGCCGCACCCTGGTGCTGATGGCCCGCGAGACGCCACTGACCCTCGCCCACCTGCGCAACATGACCGCTGTCACCGAGATGGGCGGCATCATCGCCCCGCCGGTCCCGGCCTTCTACGCCCGCCCAGACAGCCTGGCGCAAATGGTCGACCACAGCCTCGGCCGCGTCCTCGACCTGTTCGGCCTCGATGCCGGCACTGCGCTGCGCTGGGGTGAAACTCCGGCCCCCAGCCAAATCCAGCCTCACTCCCCTTCATCGTGCACCGGTCTATCAATACCAAGGAGCCTCACATGAACACCCCCTTCAACGCCCCGACCCCGAACACCAAAATCCCGGTCACCATCCTCACCGGGTTCCTCGGTGCCGGCAAAACCACCCTGCTCAATTACATCCTCAAGGAGAACCACGGTCGCAAGATCGCGGTGATCGAAAACGAGTTCGGCGAAGTCGGCATCGACGGCGATCTGGTGCTCAGTTCCGAGACCGAAGAGATCTACGAAATGGTCAACGGCTGCGTCTGCTGCACCGCCGAAGTCCGTGAAGACCTGGTGCGGATCGTCCGCGAACTGGTGGCGCGTCCGGTGCGGCTCGACCACATCCTGATCGAGACCAGCGGCCTGGCCGACCCGTACCCGGTGGCCCAGAGTTTCTTCATCAACGACCCGATCGCCGAGGAAGTCGAGCTCGACGCCATCGTGACCATGGTCGATGCCAAACACATCGCCCAGCATCTGGAAGATTTGCAACTGGACGGCGTCGACAATCAGGCGGTGGATCAGATCGTCTGCGCCGACCGCATCGTCATCAACAAGGTTGATCTGGTCAGTTCCGAAGAGGTGGAAACCCTGCGCGGCAAGATCCGCGGATTGAACGCCACGGCGGATCTGGTGACCTCGACCCACGCACAGATCGACCTGTCGAAGATCCTCGGCATCGGCGCCTTCGAATGCACGCAGAAGCTGATGGAAATCGGCGCGTATCAGCACGATCACGATCACCACGAGCATGACCATCACGACCATGACCATCACGCTGAAGAGCCCGATCACGAGCACGACCCGAGCGTGTCCTCAGTGGGCATCGCCGTGGACGGCGCAGTCAACCTGATGGCCTTCCACCGCTGGATCAGCGAGTTGCGCAGTTCCCAAGCCGACAACCTGTACCGCATGAAAGGCGTGCTGACGGTGGCCAACGAAGACCAGCGCTACGTGCTGCAAGGCGTGCACAGCCTGGTGGAGTTCCGCGCTTCGACCGCGTGGGGCAGCGAGCCGCGCTCAAGCAAGATCGTATTCATCGGCCGCGACCTGGATCGAGCGGCGCTGAACCAGGGCTTCGCCGCCTGCCTGGCCGGCTGAAACCCGGCATCGGAGCCGGTGGATGGCGGTTCCGGGCACACAGAACGAATACCCCTCTGTACCGAATAACAACAGCTAGAGGTGATTCCCCATGTCGTCAGCCAGTTCCTCCTCCACCGTCCACCCTGTCGACCGCGTCTTGCCGGTGCGACAGATGCTCACCCTCGGCCTGCAGCACATGGCCGTCTCGTACATCGGCGCCATCGCCGTGCCGTTGATTGTTGCCAGTGCCTTGAAGATGTCCCACGCCGACACGGTGGTGCTGATCAGCACCACGCTGTTCTGCTCCGGCATCGCCACCCTGTTGCAGACCGTCGGTTTCTGGAAGTTCGGCGTACGCCTGCCGATTCTGCAAGGCGTGGCGTTCAGCAGCGTCGGGCCGGTGATCGCCATCGGCAGCAACCCGGAGGTGGGGTTCTCCGGGGTCTGCGGGGCGGTGATCGGTGCGGGGATTTTCACCATGTTGATCGCGCCGTTCGTGGGCCGCTTGCGACGGTTTTTCCCGCCGGTGGTAACTGGCTGCATCGTCACGGTGATCGGTCTGCAGCTGTTCCCGATTGCCTATGAATGGGTCGGCGGCGGGCGCAACGCGAGCAACTTCGGCGCGCCGGCGTTTCTCGCCGTGGCCGTGGTGGTGTTGCTGACCATCCTGCTGGTCAACCGCTATGGCAGCCCGTTGCTGCGCAACATGGCAGTGCTGGTCGGGATGCTGGTGGGCGCCGGTCTGGCTTACGGTCTGGGCATGGGCAACTTTCACAGCGTCGAGGACGCGCCGTGGCTGACCGTGCCCTATCCGTTCTACTTCGGCTTGCCGACCTTCAGTCTGATCCCCATCGCCACCATGGTGGTGGTGATGATCGTGCAGATGGTCGAATCCATGGGGCTGTTCGTGGCCATCGGCGACATCGTCGACAAACCGGTGGAAGACAAACAGGTGATCAACGGCCTGCGCGCCAATGGCCTGGCCAGCACCATCGCCGGGATGTTCGCCGCGTTTCCGTTCATTGCCTTCATGGAGAACGTCGGTCTGGTGATCCTGACCGGCGTGCGCAGCCGCTGGGTGGTGGCGATCAGCGGTCTGTTGATGTGCTCGATTGCGCTGGTGCCGAAAGCCGGGGCGATCATCGCCTCGATGCCGACCGCCGCGCTGGGCGGTGCCGGCATCGCGATGTTCGGCGTGGTCGCGGCAGCGGGCATCCAGACCCTGGCCAAGGTCGATTACGAACGCAATCGCTACAACGTGCTGATCGTCGGTTTCACCATCGCCGCCGCCCTGGTGCCGGTGCTCGCCCCTACCCTGTTCAAACAACTGCCCGAGTGGTCACAGCCGTTCCTGCACAGCAGCGTGGTCATCGCCTGCCTGGTGTCGGTGCTGCTCAACGCGGCGCTCAACGGCGTCAGCGTGCCAGAAACCACACCCGGCAAATCCGCCTCGCATATCCTCTGACTGGAGCTGCCCATGACTCAACTTCAAAACATCCTGATCAAGCACCCGGTGGCGGTGATGACCGGTCTGCGCGGCCCCCGTGCCCGGGCCGGCGCCGTGGACATCCGCGTGGTCAACGGCCGTATCGCGGAAATGGCCGCCAACCTTGAGCCGCAACCCGGTGAACGAGTGATCGACGCGCGAAATTCGGTGGTCTACCCGGGCTGGATCAACACCCACCATCACCTGTTCCAGAACCTGCTCAAAGCCGTGCCCGAAGGCTTGAATCAGGACCTGCAAGGCTGGCTGGCCAGCGTGCCCTATCCGCGCCTAAACCGCTTCACCCCGCAACTGGCGCGGATCGCCGCACGGCTGGGGATGGTCGAACTACTGCTGTCCGGCGTCACCACCTGCGCCGATCACCATTACCTCTACCACGCCCACGGCAGCACCGAGACCGGCGACTTGCTGTTCGACCTCGCCGAGGAATTCGGCCTGCGTTTCGTGCTCTGCCGTGGCGGTGCGCTGGAGTCGGCGAGCGCACACCCAGGCTTCTCGAAAACCGCGCTGCAACCGGAATCACTGGAGCAAATGGTCGGCGATATCGAACGGCTGAAATCGCGCTACCACCAGGACACCCCGGATGCTCTGCGCCGGGTGGT
This sequence comes from Pseudomonas sp. 9.2(2024), assembly GCF_039695385.1. Taxonomy (NCBI): domain Bacteria; kingdom Pseudomonadati; phylum Pseudomonadota; class Gammaproteobacteria; order Pseudomonadales; family Pseudomonadaceae; genus Pseudomonas; species Pseudomonas sp. 9.2(2024). The sequence continues at coordinate 4,030,258 of NZ_CP155585.1, forward strand.
GGTGGCGCCAACCACGCCGACCTTCTCGCTGCCGCCAACGCTGTTGCGCGAACTGGCGCACACCGCCCGAGGCATGGGATTGCGCCTGCACACGCACCTGTCTGAAACCGAAAACTACGTGAACTTCTGTCGCGACAAGTACAACTGCCTGCCGGTGGAATTCGTCGCCGAACACGAATGGCTCGGCCCGGACGTCTGGTTCGCCCACGCCGTGCACCTGCAACCGGGGGAAATCCGCATGCTCGCCCAGACCGGCACCGGCGTCTCCCACTGCTCGGTGAGCAACGCCCGGCTGGGCAGCGGCGTCGCGCCAATCCCGCAGATGTATGAAGCCGGCGTGCCGATCTCCCTCGGCGTCGACGGCGTAGCTTCCAACGAATCCGGAAGCATGGTCGGCGAAGCCAACACCGCCTGGCTGATCCACCGCGCCGAACAAGGCGCCTCGGCCACCACCGCCGAAGACGTCATCCACTGGGGTACGGCCGGCGGCGCGCAAGTGCTCGGCCTCGGCGCGGTCGGTACGCTGGAAGTCGGCCAGGCAGCGGATCTGGTGATGTACAGTCTCGACCACCCACGCTTCTACGGTTTCCACGACAGCGCCGTCGCACCGGTCGTCGCGGGTGAGCCGATTGCCGTGAAATACAGCCTGGTGGGTGGGCGGATCGTCGTCGACAACGGCGTGATTCCGGGGCTGGATATCGAGCGGATGCGGGCCGAGGCCTGGGAGGGTGTGCAGGCGATGATGAAGGTCGACGATTAACACAAACCCACTGCATAACCCTGTGGGAGCTAGCTTGCCAGCGATGGCAGACTTTCAGTCGACTGTGTAAACAGGCAATAAAAAGGAGAGCTGGCAAACACCATGCTCTCCTTTTGTTGTAGTGCTTTAAAAAATCACAAATCTGACATCGACTTGATTGCCAGCTCTATCCTTTCACGCGCTGCTCCAGTCAAACGCTTCACGCCGAAAGTTTTGGCAATTTCCAAAGGCATGTCGCCGGCGGAAATCAAAGACGCAACCATCAGTAGTTCCTCAGCGGCGATCTCCTCCACCGACCTGCCATCATCCGATGTCGCAGGTATCCGATATTTGTTCCAACCCGCAATATCACTTTGGGAATGCCAAACAAATTGACCATCAACCGGATCAGTTTTCAGATGATGATTTTGCTCTGTCAGATCTAGAACTCGTTCTCGAATGAGACGGCCAGAGCGTTGAAAACCATGTGCCCGGGCTACGCGCTGTACCAATACTGAATCGAGGATCGGAGCCTCCTGCAACAACACATGTGCAATCAGTTCGGCTAGAACTGCATCATATTCAGGCGAGTAAAACGCCTCAGCATTGATTCTGTCGCCGACGCTTGTGAAGTCGGTGACACGATATTCATCTTTGATTGCGGGTGAGGCGTGCAACGTGAACGACTTCGCGATTTTGAGTTCGGGAGGTCGTTCATCAGTAGCATCGCCCTCTGATACAGCAGAAACTTCCTCTTTCTCTACGTCGTTTGCCAGTGGAGCACTATGCACTAACGACAAATGAGGTATTGAGGACTCTTGCTCAACTGTTTTGCTAACAAGAGCCGATGCACGCGACTCTTCCAAAAGAGCCTCAAGCGATGCATGCAAGCGATCCAGCGCGCCGGACTTATCAATCCACCACTCTGTCGACCAGAGCCGAACCAGCTTCCAGCCCAAACCTTGCAGGATTGCGCTACGAACCTTGTCGCGATCTCGCGCGGTCGCCGCGCTGTGATAGGTGGCACCATCACATTCAACACCAACCAGGTAATCGCCGGGTCTGTCTGGATGGACAATGCCTAAATCAATGCGGAAACGTGATACGCCTATTTGCGGCACGACTTGCCAGCCTTTCCGTCTCAGCTCATGAGCAACTGCTTCCTCAAAAGGTGAGTCATAACCGCCCACTGAACCCTGCACTGCCTCAGCAAGAGCCCTCGGCCCTCTCTGAGCAAATTCAATGAAGTGCTTCAGATCACGAACAGCCCGGGCGTTGGTGCGATTTAAATCAATCATTGAAGAATCAAAAGAGGAGAAAACCATCATCTCCCTGCGCGCGCGGGTTATCGCCACGTTCAAACGACGCCATCCGCCTTCTTTGTTCAATGGACCGAAGTTCATCGACATAACCTGCGCACCAGGCTCGGTTGGGCCATACCCGATACCAAGCATGATCAAATCGCGCTCATCGCCCTGGACTGTCTCCAGGTTTTTTACGACGACGGGTTCAGCAATGTCATGCTGGAAGAACGGCTCGATCTGCGGGAACTGTTGCCGCGCCCTATCCAGCAGATCGTTGATCAGTCTTTGCTGGTCGCTATTGAGTGTGATGATCCCAATCGTATGACCGCTCGCAACAAACGCCGGATCCATCAAACGCTTCACAGTCTCGGTAACGATGGCCTCGGCCTCGGCCTGATTGTGCCTGCCCTTGCCTTTCGCATAGACGCCATCAACACGTCGCCACTCCACAGCGCTTGCACGCGTTTCAGCCGCAGGGAAGGTAATGAGATTACTGTCGTAGTAGCGATGGTTCGAGAACGCGATCAAGCTTTCATGGCGACTCCGGTAGTGCCAACTGAGGCTATGACTTGGGATGCCTGCGCCCAGACACTCATCCAAGATGCTCTCCATGTCCTCAGCAGTATCATCCTCTGCGGCAGACGCGGCGCGATTGAAAAAATTGGTTGGAGGCATCTGACGTGGATCACCCGCAATGACCACCTGCTTACCCCTCGCGATCGACCCGATGGCATCCCATGGAGCAATTTGCGAGGCCTCATCGAATATCACCAAGTCAAAAAGTGCGAGATCTGTTGGAAGATACTGCGCAATCGATAGAGGGCTCATCAGCATGCAAGGAGCGAGTTTCGACATGGCATCGCCCATCTCAACAGCAAGCTGTCGCACGGGTTTGTGCCGACGTGATTTTTGCAGCTCGTGCTTCAAGATGCCGAAACCACCTTGCTTACCGATCTCGTTTTTCGACGGGATCAATCCACACAGCTTCGCTCGAATATATCGAACAGTAAGCTTGGACAGGTCCTCATCCAGACGTACAAACGCCTCAATATCGCTAGTGTGCTCCGCTGGCACGAAGTTACGAAGCAGAGGGTCCGCGTCGATCATCACCCTTGCAAACCAGCGTGCGTAAGATGTTTCGAATGCGTCTACAGTACCGCCCTCTGGCAACCCTTTAATTGCCAATGCATCACTTAACGGTTGAAGCCCGGACGCTATCGCCTCTTCACGCACCCGACACCAATCGCACCAGCCTTTCAGCTTTGACTCATGCCGAGAAATAGCACTGGCCGCATCGAGCAATGACTCAATTGTTAATTTGCCCTCTATCGGGCGATTACTCAGTTCATAGAAGCGTTTGCTCGTTTGACTGAACGCTTCCAATGCATCTTTTAATTGGTGAAGCGCTGCTGCGATAAAACCACCCCCGCCTAATAACTCATTGGCTTCAACGACGAGCTTTTGTGTGGCCCCCCGCAGTGCAATGAGATCTTCAGGGGACTCTGCGCGCGAGCTGATCAACGTTCTCAAGCGTTCAGCGAGCTCCCAAGCTACCGCCATCGCGGATTGATCACTTGAAACTCCGCTCCACCCAGGCACAGCGTTTAAATCTGCAGACAAGCTGTCCAGCGAGATGAGCAGATCACGCATTTCAAAGAGTCTGGCAAGATCCTGCTCAACGTCCGGAAAGCCAACCACTCCGCCCTGACCCGCAAGGTTTTTACCCACCTTTTTCTTGGCCAAAGTCGCGAGGAACCAAAACTTGGTCTTGCCAGTTTCCCAATCGCTTTTGACTTGTTCGAGGTTGATGGTGCGGCAGGCTTCTGAGGCGTAGCGCACCGACAGCGAGTGTTCAATTTCTTGGTAATTTGTGAGGATCTGCACAGCTTTCTTGGCTGCAACGATCTTGGCACTTGCATTCAACGTGAATGCAAAAGAGAGATCGATACCGTGCGTATCTACCAAGAGCGCAACAAACTGGCAAAAACGTTCGATTTCCTCCTCACTCGAAACGGCTAGGGGAAGATCGGTGGCTCTCAACAAGTTGTTACAGGCAATCTTCAGCCGCTCAATGACTCCCGGCAGCTCCCTGGAAACTGCAGCGATCGACTCTTGCCAGCCGTTTGACCATTCGGTGGGAGAGATGGGCGAGAAGTCAGCTGACAGATCGCGGGCAGCCTGACTATTCAAATCGAGACGTCGGGCAAGATCACGCAGGCGCGCGTACTCTTCCGCGTCGTGAGACGTTCCCTCTGGCCATGCAATATGCGGTAACGCGGCGTGCCCATCTCGTACGACACGACCTATAGCCTGATGGACTGTTAATCCATTAGGTTGCCGACGATGCAAGGTTCCCACGACTTCGTTCAATCGATTTCGTAGTTTGTGCAGTTTTGCCGTTTCGACAGCCCACTCTTCAGCGGTCAACGCATCGCGAACATCCCAAGCCCGCTCCAATTGTTTAAGTACTTCAACCTTGGATGTTTTGCTGGAATGCAGCTCAAGACAGAATTCGCCTAGTCCTTTTTCTTCAAGCCGACGATAGACAACGTCCAAAGCGGCCATTTTTTCTGCTACGAACAAGACCCTGCGACCTAGAGCCAGGTTGTGGGCAATCATGTTGGCGATGGTTTGGGACTTACCGGTGCCGGGAGGTCCATCAAGAACGAAATCACAACCGCTGGCGGAGGCAACAACTGCAGCCAGTTGGGAGGAGTCAGCAGGTAACGGTGTAAACAGATCGGCCGGGCTGACTTTTCTATCCAGCTCGTGAGGCTGTGGAAACTCCCCCGACGTTGCAAAGCCATCACCGCCGACACTTCTTTCCAGCAAATGTTTGACCATCGGGCTCTTCAAAAGCTGCTCAGAGCGAGCAGCCAGATCCTGCCACATCAAATATTTCGCGAAAGAGAACGTTCCCAGCACGAGCTCAGTGGTGACCTCAAAACCCGGCACGTCTCTGATTGCACGGCGCACTGTATTCCAGATCCCAGCGACATCAATGCCACTGTCGTCGGAGGGAAGTTCACCTTCAAGCCCCGGAATAACAAGTTCAAAGTCATGTCTTAACAGTTCGAGCAGAGTCAAATTGAAGCGAGGCTCATCTTCAAGCAAAGTCATTGTCACGCCAGACAACGCACTTTTACGATCAAGTTTTACGGGTAGCAAAATTAAAGGAGCGGAATAGGTTTTCGGGTCGTCTGCCGACTTTTTCCACTTTAAAAACCCGAGTGCAAGAAAGAGAGTATTCGCTCCGCCTTCATCAAGATCACTGCGAGCTTTCCGGTACAGGTCAATCAGCGCTACTTCGAGCTTGGTTTTATCAAGCGTGGCCAGTACCTCACCACGAGACAATGCACTGCGAGCGTATTCATCTCTGAGCGACTCTCGATTTTGTTGCTCATAGAGTGCCGCATCTCTGCCTCCAGCCTCCAGATCCGGTATAGACACGATCCTGATTCGCTTGCCGCTGGCCAGTTGGTCTTCCAGCTCAGCGGGCTCAGGACAGATCAAGCGAACGCCTTTAGCACTATCCGGCAAGTGTAAAAGTCGATTTCGAGTAGTCAGGTCGAGAAGCTTGCGTTGCCACAGCGTAAGCTTACCGGCGGGAGATTCTGACTCAGTAAGAATCTCTACATCAAAGCCCGGTAATTGTGGCGCAATCTCCAATGCCTCGAGTGGTGTCTCCGCCTCTTGAATCACATCTGATTTAGACGCGGGAATTGACGTTGCTAAAGGACGGATGCGCTGCATGCGTGCTCGATGCATATCAATGGCCATGATGAAATCTTCATCGTTGACCTGTCTTTCAGCTGTACTAATCGCCTGACTGAAACCTGGAACAGGAAATTGTGTTGCGAGAGTGGTTTCAAATACGAGGGCCTCTTTCAGATCGATACGCTTTCGTACCGCGGACGCCTCATCTGTAATCAGTTGAGAAAACTCTTGGGGCTGCAACCAAACTCCTGCAAAAGCATGACCTTTCGTCAGCAACAGAAGTGCGTTCAGTCCGGCTTGCTCCAGTGCTGCGGCAAAAAGCAATGCTGTGTCCAGGCACGTTGCAACACCACCCTCCAATATGAGGCTCGGAGTTCTTACTTTCTGACCGTAAGTCTCAAAGCTTGCCGGTGGTAGTGCGTAGCTCAATTTAAGTCCGCAGACTGCGGACCATATTGCGGACGTGAGCTCCCAGGTTCTGGTTCTGGACTTACTTTCGTAACCGTTGATGCCATCTGCCTTGCCAGCTCGGCGCAGAACATCAGAAGCAGATTTGAGTATCCGATCTACCGCAGGGTCATTTGGCATTGCAAACGCCGGTAGAAGCTCTGGCATGGAGTTAACGCCCCCCCACTCATTTCGTGCCAAAAGCTCAACCGGGAAGATTTGACTATTGAGAACTTCACCATTGAAACGTAGGTGCAGCGAAAGGGTCGCGCTGAGGCTCTCCGTCAGATCGGCGAGATAAGCGGCATTCAGCTTCAAATTTCGTTCTGAAATATGCAGCGTCGACTCTTTGTTTAATCGATCCAGACGCCAAGTCTTGCCTTCAAGGAAGGGAGGGTCCGCAACAAGCTCCAGTTCAAGATCGCTGTAATCAGCTTCACCATCGTTGTGTACGGTCAGTTCTCTGAGGACCGGGACAGAATTTTGGTGAGAAGCAAAGCCAATCTTGCTGGCGATCACTCCCTCGATCTTGATGGTCATGAACCACTTCTCCATGGAAAATTCGATGAAACAAACAGAGGCCATACTCACCGACAAGGGGGGATTTTGAAACTGCTTTTTCGATCAAAGGTAGAGATATGTTCGCTCCTACAGTCGAGCCTCTAGATTTACTCCATTAATGAACAGGAAATATGCCTGTTTAACTCATGCGCGTTTCACAAGCTCACCAACGCCCTCCATAAAAACCTAGCATTAGCGCCTTGCGGTTTTGTCGACTAACGTTAGTACCTCATCGGATTGAGCCCCAACCAGCAAGATCGGGCTCTTGATCAAGGAGAGACTGATGAAATCCAGCCGCCTCATCGAACAGACCTATCGCACCTGGTCCAGCCCCATCCTGCTGGAGCTGAAAAAGCGCGAGCACGAGATGGCGCCGGCCGAACGCCAGGCGCTCGAGAATGTGCTGGTGGAAAGACGATTGCTGGACGTTGGCAATCCGAAAGGCGTTGAACGGCGTAAGAGTGCGGCGAGTAAAACCGGCAATCCCGGATAATCACTTCACCCGCCTGAGTTTGCGCTCAGCCCCAGACTCAGTAACTCCTTGCGCAAGATCGAGGGCTTTAGAGCCGCTAATCCAGCCTGCCATTCCACCGGCAGCAAACGACTCAACTTCTGCTGGCTGACCACGGGTTCGGCCAGCAAACAGCTTTTGCGTTGGCTGATGCAGATGACGTTCAGCAACCAGTCATCGCCCTGCCCGCCCATCCCATCGTTGATCGTCGAGCGATGCCTTTCGAGCAAGGCATCGGCGTCCCACACCGTCATTTGAGCGAAGACCTGCGGCAGGAGGCTGTCGGGTTTCATCCGTTTCAAGTCTGCGGCCAATGCGGCGCAGATGTCTGATTCGATAGCGGTCTGGCATTCGAGGAAATATTGCTCGGGCCAGTCCTCCGTGAGTTTTGCGTGGGGTACAAGTTCAGCATAGGCGTCGATGTCCGCCGCCGTGGTCATCTGCCCGGTGAAATTCAGTGTGTTGTCCAGAATCGCCGTGGCCAGCAGCGCGGCGCTTTGTTCGCTGATCCTCGACAGCCATCCTGTGGCTTTTCAGCGCTGGAAAACCTGCGTCGCCGCCGCGCCGATCGGGCAGATGTCGGCGGCAGATCCGAGTGTCTGTGCCCAATGCTGTTCGAAGCCCGGATGATGGTCGATGACTTCCACCACCCGATCGAGCGCGACCATTGGGTCGAAATAGTGGTAATCGGATACGTCGACCAGCACAAACTCATCGCTGGATGTCGGGCGGTAGTCGTGCAAAACAGCGCCCCAGCCGAGCACGGTTGTCGAAACGCTGGCATTGGGTTTTGCGCTGCTGACGGCGCGGGCCGAAATGCCCTGCAGGTTGAGCAGTTCGGCGTAGGCGATGCAGCAGGCGTAGGCGTCGATGTCCAGATACGCCGAGCCTGAGGTGATGACTTTTATGAGCGACATTGCGCGTCCCTGACTTCCTTTTCAGGGGCGGCAACGTCGCACATTTTCATGAACGATTAATGAACGTCAGGCAGCGCGTTGTCCCCCGGCCACCGCCGCAGAAGCCGCCAGCATCGCCCGCAACAACACCGCACAGCCGGCCGCCAGATCGTCCGGCGCGGCGTTTTCGATTTCGTTGTGGCTGATGCCGCCTTCGCACGGTACGAAGATCATCCCGGCCGGACCCAGTTCGGCGAGGAAAATCGCGTCGTGGCCGGCGCCGCTGACGATGTCCATGTGCGACAGGCCCAGACCTTTGGCGGCGCCGCGCACGGCTTCGACGCAGCCTTTTTCGAAGTACAGCGGCGGGAAGTCGGCGGTCGGGGTCAGTTCATAGGTCAGGCCGTGCTCCTCGCAGGTAGCTTCGATGACTTGCTTGACCTCGGCGATCATCGAGTCGAGGCGTGCCGGTTCCAGGTGGCGGAAGTCGAGGGTCATGCGCACCTCACCGGGAATGACGTTGCGCGAACCCGGATAGGCTTGCAGGCAACCGACGGTGCCGCAGGCGTGGGGTTGGTGCCCGAGCGCCGCGCGATTGACCGCGCCGACGATCACCGAGGCGCCGACCAGAGCATCCTTGCGCAGGTGCATCGGGGTCGGACCGGCGTGGGCTTCGACGCCGCGCAGTTTCAGGTCGAACCACTTCTGCCCCAGTGCGCCGAGCACAACACCGATGGTTTTCTGTTCGTCCTCAAGGATCGGGCCTTGCTCGATATGTGCTTCGAAATAGGCGCCGACCTTGTGCCCGCTGACCTTGCGCGGCCCGGCGTAGCCGATGGCGTTCAGTGCTTCGCCGACCGTGACGCCGTCGGCATCGACCTTGGCCAGGGTCTCTTCGAGGGTGAATTTTTCCGCGAACACGCCGGAGCCCATCATGCACGGGGCGAAGCGCGAGCCTTCCTCGTTGGTCCAGACCACCACTTCCAGCGGTGCCTCGGTTTCCACGCCGAGGTCGTTGAGGGTGCGCAGCACCTCGACCCCGGCCAGCACGCCGAAGCAGCCGTCGAACTTGCCGCCGGTGGGCTGGGTGTCGATGTGGCTGCCGGTCATCACCGGTGGCAGGTTCGGGTTACGGCCGGGGCGACGGGCGAAGATGTTGCCGACTTCATCGACCGTGACGCTGCAACCGGCGTCCTTGCACCACTGCACGAACAGGTCGCGGGCCTGGCGATCGAGGTCGGTCAGCGCGAGGCGACAGACCCCGCCCTTGACCGTGGCGCCGAGCTTGGCGAGCTCCATGAGCGACGCCCACAAGCGGTCGCGGTTGATGTGCTGATGGGTCGATTGCAGAACGTCTACGGCTGCGTTCATGGGGGTCTCCTCAGGCAGTTCTTATGGGAATTACATCGGCGATTTGACGGCCACCGGCGTCGCACGCATCGCGCACAACCCGTAATAGATCAACCCGCCCAGCGCCGAGCCGGTGAACCAGCCGTAGCTGTAGAACCAGCTGAATGCGCTGCTGCCCAACGACAGCAGGGTCAGCACCACCGGCACGCCGAAGGCGATGAACCCGGCCCAGTTCCACGCCGGGTACACGTCGTCGCGGTACAGGCCGGCCAGGTCCAGTTGCTGTTTCTTGATCAGGAAATAGTCCACCACCATGATCCCGGCAATCGGCCCGAGCAGGCTGGAATAGCCCAGCAGCCAGTTCGAATACACGGTTTCCAGGCTGACATCGGAGACGATCAACCCAAGCTTTTTCAGCAGTTCATGCCCCATCAGCGCCAGGCCGACGAACCCGGTGAGGATCACCGCTTTGGTGCGATTGATCACCTTGGGCGCGATGTTCTGGAAGTCGTTGGTCGGCGAAACGATGTTCGCGGCGGTGTTGGTCGACAGCGTGGCGATGATGATCAGTGCCATGGCCACCGCGACCCACACCGGGCTCTGGATATGGCCGATCAAAGTCACCGGATCCGAGACGCTGACGCCCACCAGTTTCACCGAGGCGGCGGTCATCACCACGCCCAGTGCGGCGAACAGGAACATGGTCAGTGGCAGGCCGAAAATCTGCCCGAGGATCTGATCCTTCTGACTACGGGCATAACGGCTGAAGTCAGGAATGTTCAGCGACAGGGTGGCCCAGAAACCGACCATCGCCGTCAGCCCGGCGGCGAAGTAACTGACCACGCTCGCGCCCTCGGGACGTTTCGGCGGAATCGCCAGCAACTCGGTCATCGACACGTTCGGCATGGCCCACACCAGCAACCCGATGCCGACCGCCACCAGCAGCGGTGCCGACAGGGTTTCCAGCCATTTGATCGACTCGGCGCCACGGATCACCACCCACAGGTTCAGCGCCCAGAAAATCATGAAACCGATGACCTCCCCCGTCCCGCCAAGGGATTTCCAGCCGTCGAACACCGAGCCGAGAAACAGATGAATCGCCAGCCCGCCGAACATGGTCTGGATGCCGAACCAGCCGCACGCCACCAGCGCGCGGATCAGGCACGGCACGTTGGAGCCGAGAATCCCGAATGACGAACGCAGCAGCACCGGAAACGGAATCCCGTACTTGGTGCCGGGAAACGCGTTGAGCGTGAGGGGAATCAGGACGATGACGTTGGCAAACAGAATCGCCAGCAAGGCTTCGCCGACGCTCAGGCCGAAATACGCGGTGAGCACGCCGCCGAGGGTGTAGGTCGGTACGCAGATCGACATGCCGACCCACAGCGCGGTGATGTGCCATTTGTTCCAGGTTCGTTCGCGCACCTTGGTCGGTGCCATGTCGTGGTTGTAACGGGGACTGTCGAGGACGTCGCTGCCGGTTTCGAGTTCGAACAAGCCGTCGCGCTCGGTCACTTGCGATCTGTTCTGTTGCATGGCCGCTCCACTGTTCTTCTGATTATTTTTTTGCTCATCAGGCGGCTGCACACGCAGGTGCGAGCCGGACGATGGCCGGAGGAACTGACAACTTTCATGCACCGGCCATGGTGTCAGCGGCGGCATCAATAAACGTGCCGGGTGCCCCGCTTGCGCATCGGGCCGTGCTTCTATTTTTTTGTAACCGACTGATGTTTATCAGTTTTAATTATTCACCTGTGAGGCCGCGAAAACTTGACTGAACACTCAGGCTAAATGCCAGGCAAGTTGTCCGAACTGTCAGGACTCAATCTGGTGCACTGCATTATTTTTCTTCAGAACGCGTCACCCGCAGCTCAACTTCAAGCGGCTGATTTCACATAGGAAATCTTGCTCATATTTCCAACCTGTCAAGTGCGTCAAAATGGTGAAGCGCCTCACCATTTTGGTGATTTTGTATTTTTATCGTTATTTATCAACGATTTAAAACAATAATAAGCTTATAAAAAATAATCTTGATCAATTGCAGAACTGCGACTAGCGTCTATTCCTGACAGCGCTGACAAGATTACGCATTTGGCGCTGCAAACAATAAAACACTAGAACCGGCACAAGTCGGTCATGCCTGCGAGGAACTCGGAATGTCTCTGTTGATCCGTGGCGCCACCGTTGTTACCCATGATGAAAGTTACCGCGCCGATGTCTATTGCGCTGACGGCGTGATCAAAGCCATTGGTGAAAACCTGGATGTTCCCGCCGGCGCCGAAGTACTCGACGGCAGCGGCCAATACCTGATGCCCGGCGGCATCGATCCGCACACCCACATGCAACTCCCGTTCATGGGCACCGTGGCCAGCGAAGATTTCTACAGCGGCACCGCCGCAGGCCTGGCCGGCGGCACCACCTCGATCATCGATTTCGTGATTCCCAATCCGCAGCAGTCGCTGCTCGAAGCGTTTCACCAGTGGCGCGGCTGGGCGGAAAAGTCCGCCTCCGACTACGGCTTCCACGTCGCGATCACTTGGTGGAGCGAGCAGGTGCGGGAGGAAATGGCCGAGCTGGTCAGCCATCACGGGATCAACAGCTTCAAGCATTTCATGGCTTACAAGAACGCGATCATGGCCGCCGACGACACGCTGGTGGCGAGCTTCGAGCGCTGCCTGGAACTCGGCGCCGTGCCGACCGTACACGCGGAAAACGGCGAGCTGGTCTATCACCTGCAACGCAAGTTGATGGCCCAGGGCATCAACGGGCCGGAAGCGCATCCGCTGTCTCGGCCCTCACAGGTTGAAGGCGAAGCCGCGAGCCGGGCGATCCGTATCGCTGAAACCATCGGCACGCCGCTGTACCTGGTGCATGTTTCGACAAAAGAGGCCCTCGACGAAATCACCTACGCCCGCAGCAAGGGCCAACCGGTCTATGGCGAAGTGCTGGCCGGGCATCTGCTGCTGGACGACAGCGTCTACCAGCACCCGGACTGGCAGACCGCCGCCGGTTACGTGATGAGCCCGCCGTTCCGTCCGCGCGGGCATCAGGACGCGCTGTGGCATGGTTTGCAAAGCGGCAATCTGCACACCACCGCCACCGACCATTGCTGCTTCTGCGCCGAGCAGAAAGCCGCCGGCCGCGACGATTTCAGCAAGATCCCCAACGGCACCGCCGGCATCGAAGACCGCATGGCGGTGTTGTGGGATGAAGGGGTGAACTCGGGACGGTTGTCGATGCAGGACTTCGTCGCCCTCACCTCCACCAACACCGCGAAGATCTTCAACCTCTACCCGCGCAAAGGCGCGATCCGCGTCGGCGCCGATGCCGACCTGGTGCTGTGGGATCCGCAAGGCACTCGCACCATCTCCGCCAAGACCCACCATCAGCAGGTGGACTTCAACATCTTCGAAGGCAAGACCGTGACCGGTGTGCCAAGCCATACCGTCAGCCAGGGCCGGGTAGTCTGGGCCGACGGCGACCTGCGCGCCGAGCGTGGGGCCGGGCGGTATATCGAACGGCCGGCGTATCCGGCGGTGTTTGATTTGCTGAGCAAGCGGGCTGAGTTGCACAGGCCTGCGGCCGTCAAGCGCTGATCAGATCGTTCCCACGCTCTGCGTGGGAATGCAGCCCGTGACGCTCCGCGTCACTGGACGCGGAGCGTCCCTTGAGGCATTCCCACGCGGACGGTTCGACGCCTCGACGTGGGAACGATCAAAAAACCACTGCCCGACAGAGGCAGAAAACCTCAAATAACCGTGAGGCAAAAAACCGTGATCGAGACCCTGAACCATCTCCCGCACCCGCACGAAAGTGCGGCCGCCCTCGCCGGCCACTTCACCGATCTGGCGCCGCCGCTCAACGACCGTCAGGCGCATCTGGAAGCCTCGCGCTGCCTGTATTGCTACGACGCGCCGTGCGTGAATGCGTGCCCGAGTGAGATCGACATTCCGTCGTTCATCCGCAATATCCATCAGGACAACGTGCCAGGCGCCGCGCAGAAAATCCTTTCGGCAAACATCCTCGGCGGCAGTTGCGCGCGGGTCTGTCCGACCGAGATCCTCTGCCAGCAAGCCTGCGTGCGCAACAACGCCCACGAATGCGCGCCTGTGCTGATCGGCCTGCTGCAACGCTATGCCGTGGACAACGCGCACTTCACCGAGCACCCGTTCCAGCGCGCCGCCGCCACCGGTAAACGCATCGCCGTGGTTGGTGCCGGCCCGGCGGGTTTGTCCTGCGCGCATCGCAGCGCCATGCATGGTCACGACGTGGTGATTTTCGAGGCACGGGAAAAGGCTGGCGGGCTCAACGAATACGGAATCGCCAAGTACAAACTGGTCGACGACTACGCGCAGAAGGAACTGGATTTCCTCCTGCAGATCGGCGGCATCGAAATCCGCCACGGCCAGAAACTCGGTGAGAATCTGACCCTCAGCGAATTGCACCAACAGTTCGACGCGGTGTTCCTCGGTCTAGGCCTGAACGCTAGCAAGCAACTCGGCTTGGCCCACGAAGACGCCCCCGGCCTGCTCGCCGCCACTGACTACATCCGCGAATTGCGCCAGGCCGATGACCTGTCGCAACTGCCGCTGGCCGAACGTTGCATCGTCCTCGGCGCCGGTAACACCGCCATCGACATGGCCGTGCAAATGGCCCGCCTCGGCGCCCGCGACGTCAATCTGGTCTATCGCCGTGGCGCGGCGGACATGGGCGCCACCGGCCATGAACAAGACATCGCCAAGGCCAATCAGGTGCGACTGCTGACCTGGGCGCAACCGGACGAAGTGCTGCTCGACGCGCAAGGCAAGGTGCGCGGCATGCGTTTCGCCCGCACCCATCTGGTGGATGGTCGCCTGCAAACCACTGGCGAGACGTTCGAACTGGCCGCCGATGCGATCTTCAAAGCCATCGGTCAGGCCTTCGACGGCAGCGCCCTCGCCGACCCGCTGGCCCGCGAACTCAAGCGTCAGGGCGAACGCATCCAGGTCGATGAAAACCTGCGCACCAGTATCCCCGGCGTGTACGCAGGCGGCGACTGCACCAGCCTCGATCAGGACCTGACCGTGCAAGCGGTGCAACACGGCAAGCGCGCCGCTGAGGCGATCAACGCTCAACTGATGCTTAATGTGGAGGCTGCGTAAATGGCCGATCTCTCGATTGTCTTCGCCGGTATCAAAGCCCCCAATCCGTTCTGGCTGGCCTCCGCGCCGCCGACCGACAAGGCCTACAACGTGGTGCGCGCCTTCGAGGCCGGCTGGGGCGGCGTGGTCTGGAAAACCCTGGGTGAAGACCCGGCGGCGGTCAACGTGTCGTCGCGTTATTCGGCGCACTACGGCGCCAACCGCGAAGTGCTGGGCATCAACAACATCGAACTGATCACCGACCGTTCGCTGGAAATCAACCTGCGGGAAATCACCCAGGTGAAGAAGGACTGGCCGGATCGCGCGCTGATCGTGTCGCTGATGGTGCCGTGCGTCGAAGAGTCGTGGAAACACATCCTGCCACTGGTGGAAGCCACCGGCGCTGACGGCATCGAGCTGAACTTCGGCTGCCCCCACGGCATGCCCGAGCGCGGCATGGGCGCGGCGGTCGGTCAGGTGCCGGAGTATGTCGAGCAGGTTACGCGCTGGTGCAAGACCTATTGCTCGCTGCCGGTGATCGTCAAACTCACACCGAACATCACCGACATCCGCGTCGCCGCCCGCGCCGCGCATCGGGGCGGCGCCGATGCAGTGTCGCTGATCAACACCATCAACTCGATCACCAGCGTCGACCTCGAACACATGGTCGCCCTGCCCACCGTCGGCAGCAAAAGTACCCACGGCGGTTATTGCGGCTCGGCAGTGAAGCCGATCGCGCTGAACATGGTCGCGGAAATCGCCCGTGATCCGCAGACCCAGGGCCTGCCGATCTGCGGCATTGGCGGCATTGGCAGCTGGCGTGACGCGGCGGAGTTCATCGCCTTGGGCAGCGGCGCGGTGCAAGTGTGCACAGCGGCGATGCTGCACGGTTTCCGGATTGTCGATGAAATGAAGGATGGCTTGTCGCGGTGGATGGACAGCCAGGGTTACGCCAGCATTGCCGAGTTTTCCGGGCGCGCGGTGGGCAATACCACGGACTGGAAGTACCTGGACATCAATTATCAGGTGATTGCGAAGATCGACCAGGAGGCGTGCATTGGTTGCGGGCGTTGCCACATTGCCTGCGAGGACACTTCACACCAGGCCATCAGCAGCCTGAAACAGGCCGATGGCACGCACACATATGAAGTGATCGATGATGAGTGTGTGGGGTGCAATCTGTGCCAGATCACCTGCCCGGTGGCGGATTGCATCGAGATGGTGCCGATGGAGACGGGCAAGCCGTTTCTGGACTGGAATCATGATCCGAGGAATCCGTATCACGTTGCTGTCTAGATTGCCTGCTGATCCAGAAGTCCCCTCACCCTAACCCTCTCCCCGAGGGAGAGGGGACTGATTGGGGGATACTGACGAACTGCACCGACGTGAGAGTTTTGCGTTGAATCCATAACCGAAACAGATAGAACTACGCTGTGAATCCATAACCGAAACGGCCGGAACAAGGCTTTGAAACCATAATCAACTCGCTGGTTCAGGTCGATGTAACCCGCAAGACACCTCGGTCGGCTCCCTCTCCCTCCGGGCGGTCCGACGTTTCGGGAGGGCTGGGGTGAGGGCCAGCTTTTGACTTTCAAGGTTCTAATCCAATCCCCCGCAAGATCACGCTGGTCACCGTCTGCACCGCCCGCTCGAACTGCATGTCCGACAGCGGCTGATGCTCATTCAAAATATTCACCTGATGATCAAAGTCCGCATAGTGCTGCGTCGACGCCCAGATCATGTACAGCAGGCTCGACGGCTCCACCGGCAGAATCCGCTTGTCCTCCACCCACTGGCGGATCTTCGCCTCCTTCATCTTCGCCCAGTCGTACAGGCTCACATCCAGCGCCTCGCCCAATGTCGGCGCGCCGTGGATGATTTCATTGGCCCAGACTTTCGACCCGTAAGGCCGGCTGCGCGAGTGGTTCATCTTGGCGCGGATGTAGCTGCTGAGCACCACGCGCGGATCGTCGAACATCTCGAAGCACAGCGCGTCCTGCTTCCACACTTCCAGCAGGTCGAACAGCACTGCGCTGTACAGTTCGCTCTTGGTCGAAAAGTAGTAATGCAGGTTGGATCGCGGCAGCTGCACTTCAGCCGCGATGTCCGCCATGGCGGTGCCGCCGAAACCTTTTTCGGCGAAGACTTTTTCCGCCGCCAGCAGGATCTTGTCGACGTTGGTGCGGCGGATTTCGATCTTGTGATTGCCCATGAGGGCTCCCTGAAGACAACGTTGTTGAAGACTAGCATCCGCTCTGGGCAAGGGGCGACAGCCGAGAACGATTCTTCACACACTTGGGCTTTTTTCTGGTTTAGGATCGCCCTCCTTCTCCCCGTCAGACACTGAAGGATCTGTCTATGACCATTCGAAAGCGCATCGCTGCGGATGATCCGCAGCTCGCCGCACTGTGGGAGCGCTCGGTCCGCGCCACCCACGATTTCCTCCCGGAAGATGACATTCACCGGCTGTTCCCGCTGGTGCGTGACACCTACCTGCCTGCGCTGGATGTGCAGGTTTTCGAGAACCCCGATCACTCCCAGGCAGGCTTCATTGCTACCGACGATGACACTGTGCAGATGCTGTTCATCGACCCGGCTTACCGTGGCCAGGGGATCGGCCGCCGCTTGCTCGACCACGTCCGGCGCCCGTTGCTGAAGGTCGACGTCAACGAACAGAACCCGCAAGCCCACGGCTTCTATCGGCACTACGGATTCGAAGACATCGGCCGCTCGGCACTCGACGGCGAAGGCCGGCCCTTTCCGGTCATTCACATGCGCCTGAAAGCCCTGTGATCCAGGTTCTATACTCAGCCCGCCATTTCACTGAAAGGAATCTTTCCATGTCGATGAAAAAACTGTTTACCACCGGCGCGCTGCTGGCCTCGCTGATCGTCACTTCCCAGACCTTCGCCCACGCCCATCTGGAAAGCCAGACCCCGGCCGCCGACAGCACCGTCGCGGCACCGGCGGATCTGCGCCTGGTGTTTTCCGAAGGCGTCGAAGCCAGCTTCACCAAAGTTACCGTGACCCACGACGGCAAGCCGGTGGCGGTCAAACCGCTGACCACCGAAGGTGACAAGAAAACCCTGATCGTCACCCCCGAAGCACCACTGACCGCTGGCGAATACAAGGTCGAATGGCATGCGGTGTCGGTCGACACGCACAAAAGCGAAGGCGCCTATCAGTTCAAGGTTGGCCAGTAATTCATGAGTGAAGCGCTGGTGCTGTGCCGGTTCCTGCATTTCATCGTGGTGTTGATGCTGTTCGGGGCCTGGCTGTTCCGGCCGCTGCTGCTCAAGGGTGAAGCGCCGGCACTGGATCGGCAGTTGGCGCGACTGGCTCGCTGGCTGGTGGCGATTGCCCTGCTCAGCGGCGTCATCTGGGCGTTGTTGATTACTGCAAGCATGGCCGGTTCGGCGGCTGCCGCTTTTGATCCGGCCACCGTCGAGCTGGTTCTCGGTCATACGTTTTTCGGTCAGGTCTGGCGCTGGCATCTGTTGATCAATGCGCTGTTGCTGGCGTTGCTGTTTACGCCGTGGCGTTCGAACCGGCCATTGCGGCTGGGCCTGAGCGCGCTGCTGCTGATGACGCTGGCACCGGTCGGACACGGGGCGATGCTCGATGGCTTCAGCGGGCAAATGCTGATCCTCAATCAAGTCATTCACCTGACGTGTGTCGGCGCCTGGCTCGGCGGGCTGCTGATGCTGGTGATGATCCTGCGCCAACCTGACAAAGACATGCGCGAAATCTTGCAGCGTTTCAGCGGACTCGGTTACGCACTGGTCGCCGGCCTGCTGATCACCGGGCTGATCAACGTGCGCGTGCTCACCGGCCAATGGTGGCCGACACCGCTGTTCTCGGGATTCGCCCTAATACTGCTGATCAAGGCGCTGCTGGTGTCCGGCATGCTTGCACTGGCGCTGTTCAATCGCGTGCGGATCAACGATTGTGAACAACGGCTCGACACCCTCAAGCACAGCGTCATGCTCGAATGGCTGCTGGGGATCGGCGCCGTGGCGGCGGTGTCCGTGCTCGGCACCCTGCCGCCAATGATCGCCGCCTGAGGTCAGTGTTTCTGGGTGTCGCCCGCCGCCGTATCAATGCTGACCACCACCGACATCCCCGGCCGCAAACGCTCGCTCTCCTGCTGATCTGGATCGATGGTGATGCGCACCGGCACCCGCTGGGCGATTTTCACGAAGTTGCCGGTGGCGTTGTCGGCCTGCAACAACGCGAATTCGGAACCGGTGCCCGGCGAGATGTGCTGCACGTGGCCGGTGAATTTGCGGTGGTTCAAGGCATCGACGGTGAAGCTCGCCGGTTGCCCGACGCGCACATTGTCCATCTGGGTTTCCTTGAGGTTGGCGATCACCCATTTCTGGTTCGGCACCAGCGCCATCAACTGCGCCCCGGAGTTGACGTAGGCGCCGAGGCGCACGCCAATCTGCCCCAACTGACCGTCACGTGGAGCAATGATCCGAGTGTTGGACAAGTCGATCCGCGCCAGCTGCACCGCCGCCTCGGCGCTCGCCACCGCCGCTTCCAGAGAGCCGCGATTGACGATCACCGTTTGCAGATCCTGCCGGGCGATTTCCAGATTGGCCTTGGCCTGCGCCACCGCCGCAATGCTTTGGGCGTTGGCGGCCAGCGCCACGTCCATCTCGCGCTTGGACACGGAGCCGTCATTGACCAGCGCTTTGTTGCGTCGCAGATCCGCCTCGCTTTTGCGTAGCTGCGCTTCGCTGTCGGCCACCACCGCCTGACGTAACTTGATCGTCGCCTCGGCGCTGTTGCGCTGCTGCACCACGTTGGCCAGTGAGGCCTTCTGCACCGCCAGTTGCGCCAGCGACTGATCGAGGCGTTGCTGATAGATGCGGTCATCGAGACGCACCAGCAAATCGCCCTCCTTCACAAACTGGAAGTCCTGCACCGGCACTTCAAACACATAGCCACTGAGCTGCGGGCCGATGATCGTCACCTGACCGCGCACCAAGGCGTTTTCGGTGGTCTCAACTGCGCTGCTGAACGGCGGTAGCTGCCAGGCGTAAAGCACGATCAGCACGCCGACGATAGCAATCGCGGCAAACCCCAGCGATGAGATGATCCGCACCCGCAACGAGCGCGGCTCGGTGTTCGGTGATGACGGCGGCGCCACACCTTCAGGGGTGGCGGCGATGGCATTGGTGGTCGTGGTAGTCGGTTCGGTCATGAAGAAGTGGCACCGCTGGAAGGTACGGAAGGTGTCGGGGCGACGGCTTTGGTGGTGCTGATCAGCCACAGCGCACGGATGGAAATCCAGATCATGGTCAGGATCGCGATCACCGCGATCAGCATGAACACATCGTTATAGGCCAGTACGTTGGCTTCGCGGGTAGCGGCGTTGGCCAGGCTGCGAATGCCCTGCAGATTGCGCAGACTCGGGTCGGCAATCACGGAACCGACCGCCGACCCGCCGCTCTGCACCCGGGCGGCGACGCGGGGATCAGACATCACCAGTTGCTCGACGATGTGGCTGGAATGAAACTTCTCGCGCACGATCTGGAACGTCCCCAGCAACGCCGCGCCGATCAGACCGCCGAGGTTGTTGCAGATCCCGAACAACACCGAAAAACTCACGAGGTTGCGCGGGTTGGTCAGCACGTTGCGCGTGCCCAGCACCATGGTCGGGCCGAGGAAAAAGGTACTGCCGAACGCCAGCAGGAACTGGCTGAAATACAGGTTGCCGGGGCGGGTCAGGTTGTTCGATGAGCTGTCCATGATCGAGCCGGTGGCCATCAACGCCAGCGAAATGATCAGCGGCATCAACAGGTGTTTCGGGTCGATGGTCAGCGCACTGGTCAGCAGCCCGGCGACGCTTCCGATCAGCATCACCACATACAGGCTATGAAGCTGCTGGCTGCTCATGTTCAGGTTCTGCATGAAGCCCACGGCGCCAGTGGATTGCTCCGAGGTCACCATGCGAATCAGGATCACCGCCAGCGCCAGGCGGATCATCACCCCGCTGCCGAGCCAGCGGGTCATCAGCATCGGGTTGCTGCGGTTATGTTCGATGGCCAGCCCCGCGAGAATCAGCGCAATCGACGCGGCCAGGGCGATACCGATCCAGTCGGCTTCCAGCCACCAGTCGATCCGCCCCAAGGACAACACCGCGCACAACAGCGCGACGCCGCTGGCGAGGATCGCGAAGGTCAGGAAGTCGAGCGGTTCGAAGGTCTTGAACCGGTCACCCGGCGGAAGTTTGAGCATCAGGACGCAGCCCAGCGACAGCAACGCCATGCCCAACTCAAACAGGTACAGGCCGCGCCATTCGGCGATCTGCAGCAGGTCTTCGGAAAACAGTCGCGCCAGCGGCAAGGCCAGCTGTGAAGTGCCGAGGCCCAGCACCAGCGCTTTCATCCGCCATTTGGCCGGGAACGCCTGCACCATGTAATACAGGCCCAGCGAGCTCAACGCCGCGCCGACCATGCCGTGGGCCGCACGCACGGCAATCGCCGAATTCAGGTCATTGACGAACAGATGGCCGAAGGTCACCAGCGCATACAGCACCAGAAACACCTCGGTGAACGCGCGCAAGCCGAACTGCTGGCGAAACTTCACCAGCAGCAGGTTCATCGACACGTTGGTCATCACGTACGCCGCCGGTAGCCAGGCCATCTCCGCCGTGGTCGCCCCGAGCGCGCCTTGCAGGTAAGGCAGGTTGGCGACCACCAGCGCATTACCCAGCCCACCGGTCACCGCCACAAGCACGCCCACCAGCGCATAAGCCAGGCGCTTGGGGTTGGAATGCAGCGGCGTCGAGGGGGAACCGGGCAGACTGGGCTTCTCGTGCGGCTGCCAGTTGCGCGGGGCGTATTGGTTCATTGATTGGCCTTATACGGTGATGGCTTGAGTTTGCCGCAAAACTGCAGCCAAACACATATCCCTGTGGGAGCGAGCCTGCTCGCTCCCACCAGAAATTCGTGCATCGCAATTCGTAAATTTTGTTTAAAAGTCATCTCGCCCGCAGCGGATTTTTCCCGGGCCTGGCGAATGCCAACCTTGCTTCACTTCTCAACCTGCAAGGTGCCCGATATGACCACTCCCCGCTGGCAACGCTCCCCGCGTCTGCTGAAAAACCTGCTGGCCGCCACGCTGTTGCTGCCCGCCCTCGCCTTTGCCCAAGAACGCCCGTGGCCGGACGGCTCGCAACTGGTGATTTCGGTGTCGATGCAATTCGAAACCGGCGGCCAGCCCGAAGGCGCTGAAAGCCCGTTCTCCGGCACACCGCTGCCAAAAGGCTACCCGGACCTGCCGGCACAGACCTGGTTTGATTACGGCTACAAGGAAGGCCTGTGGCGCATGCTCGATCTGTGGGATCGCACCGGCATCAAAGTGACCTCCCACGTGGTCGGCGAAGCGGCGCTCAAGCACCCGGAACTGGCCAAGGCGATTGCCGAGCGCGGTCATGAACTGGCGGCCCACGGCATGCGCTGGGCCGATTCGTACAACATGAACTACGCCCAGGAAAAACAGTTCATCGGAGACGGTGTCGCAGCGGTGGAGAAAATCACCGGCCAGCGTTCAGTCGGCTACAACGCCAACTGGCTGCGCCGCAGCCCCAATACGCTGAAGGTGCTGCAGGATCTGAACTTCACCTATCACATCGACGACGTCAGCCGCGACGAGCCGTTCGTGACCATGGTCCGTGGGCGCAAATTCGCCGTGGTGCCGTACACCCTGCGCAACAACGACATCGTGCTGATCGAGGGCCGTCACTACTCCGCCGAGCAGTTCTATCAGCAACTGGTGCTGGAATTTGATCGCCTCTACGCCGAAGGCGCGAGCAAGCGGCGGATGATGTCGGTGAGCCTGCACGACCGTATTGGCGGCACGCCCGCGATGGTCGAGGCCATGGAGCGTTTTATCCGGTACGCCCAGTCGCATCCGAAGGTGAGTTTCATGCGCAAGGATCAGATCGCACAAATCGTGCTGACCGAAAAAAATCCACTGATCGATAACACGGAGGCGCTCTACAACCAATAAAAGCGGCCCGAAGCAGCCTTCCTCACAGCATTTGGAGGGCTGCTCGCTCACGGGAAGTCATCGTACGACGCCCTGTTGACTTTTCCGGAAAACCTCGCAAATATCCGCAACCACGTTGTACGACGACGTATAACAAATAATAAAAACAACAAATGAAACAGGGAGCGTCACAGTGAGCACACTCGTCCGCAATTCCGTTCGCACGTCCCGTTTTTCTATCCCCCGCCCGCGTTCCACCCTGAGCCTGATCGGCTGCGGCAGTCTCGCCCTCGCCTTGCCGATGAGCGCCGATGCCGAGGGTTTCCTCGAAGACAGCAAAGCCACCCTGAACCTGCGCAACGCCTACTTCAATCGCAACTTCGTCAACCCGAACTATCCGCAGGGCAAGGCTGAAGAGTGGACACAGAACTTCATCCTCGACGCCAAATCCGGTTTCACTCAGGGCACGGTCGGGTTTGGCCTGGACGTGCTGGGCATGTATTCGCAGAAGCTCGATGGCGGCAAAGGCACGGGCGGTACGCAGCTGCTGCCGATCCACGATGACGGGCGCCCGGCGGACAATTTCGGGCGTCTGGGTGTAGCGCTCAAGGCGAAGGTGTCGAAGACCGAATTGAAGGTGGGTGAATGGATGCCGGTGCTGCCCATCCTGCGCTCGGATGATGGTCGATCACTGCCCCAGACCTTTCGCGGCGGCCAGATCACGTCTACCGAAATCAATGGCCTGACCCTTTACGGTGGCCAGTTCCATGGCAACAGCCCGCGTAACGACGCGAGCATGGAAGACATGTCGATGAACGGCCGCGGCGCATTCACGTCCGACCGCTTCAACTTCGGTGGCGGCGAATACACCTTCAACGACAAACGCACCCTTGTCGGTGTGTGGTACGCCGAACTCAGCGACATATACCAGCAGCAGTACTTCAACCTCAGCCACAGCCAGCCGCTGGGCGACTGGACACTGGGCGCCAACCTCGGATTCTTCACCGGCAAGGAAGACGGCAGCGCCCAGGCCGGCGACCTCGACAACAAAACCGCATTCGCCATGCTCTCGGCCCGGTACGGCGGCAACACGTTCTACATCGGCTTGCAAAAGCTCAGCGGCGACGATGCCTGGATGCGCGTCAACGGAACCAGCGGCGGCACCCTGGCCAACGACAGCTACAACGCCAGTTACGACAACGCGCAGGAGCGTTCCTGGCAGATCCGCCACGACTACAACTTCGTCGTCCTCGGCGTCCCCGGCTTGACGCTGATGAACCGCTACATCAGCGGCGACAACGTGCACACCGGCACCATCACCGATGGCAAGGAATGGGGGCGCGAGTCGGAGCTGGCCTACACCGTGCAGAGCGGTCCGCTGAAAAACCTCAACGTCAAATGGCGCAACGCGACGATTCGCCGGGACTTCAGCACCAATGAATTCGACGAGAACCGGATCTTCATCAGTTACCCGATTTCGTTGTTGTAAACCCCGGCATGGGGTGAACGGAGGGTGAATCGGCCTTCCGTCACTTACACCGAAAGTCGCGTTGACAAGTTCCGGAAACCCTACCGATACTTCAGCGCAGTCATACGACAACCTACAACAAACCTAATAACAACGTGTAAGGGATTGCCATGACGTCCACCCCCACCGCCCCAACTCCGTTCAATCGCCTGCTGCTGACCGGCGCCGCCGGTGGCCTGGGCAAAGTCTTGCGCGAACGTCTGCGCCCCTACGCCAACGTACTGCGCCTGTCGGACATCGCTGCCCTCGCCCCGGCCATCGATGACCGCGAAGAAATCGTGCTCTGCGACCTCGCTGACAAAACCGCTGTGCATCAACTGGTCGAAGGCGTGGATGCGATCCTGCACTTCGGTGGCGTCTCGGTGGAGCGCCCCTTCGAAGAAATCCTCGGCGCCAATATCTGCGGTGTGTTCCATATCTATGAAGCGGCACGCCGACACGGTGTGAAGCGGGTGATCTTCGCCAGCTCCAACCATGTCATCGGCTTCTACAAACAGAACGAACACCTCGACGCCAGCTCCGCTCGCCGCCCCGACGGCTACTACGGTCTGTCCAAGTCCTACGGCGAAGACATGGCCAGTTTCTACTTCGATCGCTATGGCATCGAAACCGTCAGCATCCGCATCGGCTCGTCGTTTCCCGAACCACAGAACCGCCGAATGATGCACACCTGGCTGAGCTTCGACGACCTCACTCAACTGCTCGAACGTTCGCTGTACACCCCCAACGTCGGCCACACCGTGGTTTATGGCATGTCCGCCAACAAGGACGTGTGGTGGGACAACCGCTTCGCCAGCCACCTCGGTTTCGAGGCCAAAGACACGTCCGAAGTGTTTCGCGACAAGGTCGAGGCGCAGCCGATGCCCGCCAGCGATGACCCGGCGCGGATCTATCAGGGCGGCGCCTTCGTTGCGGCCGGCCCGTTCGGCGATTGATCGCTGCGCTTGTCCGTCTCCAAAAGCACAAACCAAGGGAATGAGTATGCAAGCCGAATTGATCGTCGACGCCCGCAACGCGGTCGGTGAAAGCCCGGTCTGGGTGCCACAGGAAAACGCCTTGTACTGGGTCGATATCCCCAACGGTGGTCTGCAACGCTGGAGCGCCGACACTGGCCACGTCCATGCCTGGAAGACTCCCGAAATGCTTGCCTGCCTCGCCCGCCACAGCAAGGGCGGCTGGGTGGCCGGTATGGAGAGCGGGTTCTTTCACTTGCAACCGCACAGCGATGGCAGCCTCGACAGCGAGCAACTGGCGAGCGTCGGACACAGCCGTCAGGACATGCGTCTGAACGACGGTCGCTGCGACCGTCAGGGCCGGTTCTGGGCCGGCAGCATGGTGCTGAACATGGGCCTGAATCTGCCCGAGGGCCGGCTCTATCGTTACGGTGCCGGGCAAACAGGCGTGATCGAGGCACAGCTTGATGGCTTCATCGTGCCCAACGGTCTGGGCTTCAGCCCGGACGGCAAAACCATGTACCTGTCGGACTCGCACCCGAACGTGCAACTGATCTGGGCTTTCGATTACGACACCGAGACAGGCACACCCTCCAACCGCAGGGTGTTCGTGGACATGAACCATTTTTACGGCCGTCCCGACGGCGCTGCCGTGGATGCCGATGGCTGCTACTGGATCTGCGCCAACGATGTCGGCCTGATCCATCGTTTTACCCCCGACGGTCGCCTTGACCGCTCGCTGCAGGTACCGGTGAAAAAACCCACCATGTGCGCCTTCGGTGGCAGCCGGATGGACACTTTGTTCGTGACCTCGATCCGCCCCGGCGACGACCAGGATCCGCAATCGCTGGCCGGCGGCGTGTTCGCCCTCAACCCCGGCGTCAAAGGCCTGCCGGAGCCATTGTTCGACGACCTGCTGTAACCCCCTGCTGCATCGCTGTGCCTTGAACACAAAAATAACAAGACTGGAGAACCCCTCATGGACTTCAAACGCACGTTGCTCGCCGCCGCTCTCCCCCTCGCGCTCACCTTCGGCAGCGCCGCCCATGCGCTGGAAATCAAATTCGCCGACATCCATCCCGCCGGTTATCCGACCGTGGTCGCTGAAGAACAGTTGGGCAAGACCCTGGTTGCCGAAAGTGACGGCAAGCTGACCTTCAAAATGTTTCCTGGCGGCGTGCTCGGCTCGGAAAAGGAAGTGGTCGAACAGGCTCAGGTCGGCGCCATCCAGATGGCCCGCGTCAGCCTCGGTATCGTCGGTCCGGTGGTGCCGGACGTGAACGTGTTCAACATGCCGTTCGTGTTCCGTGATCAGGCGCACATGCGCAAGATCATCGACGGTGAAATCGGTGACGAAATCCTCGACAAGATCACTAACTCCGAATTCAACCTCGTGGCGCTGGCGTGGATGGACGGCGGCACGCGCAACATCTACACCAAGAAACCGGTGCGCAGCCTCGAAGACCTCAAGGGTATGAAAATCCGCGTGCAGGGCAACCCGATGTTCATCGAAACGATCAACGCCATGGGCGGCAACGGTATTGCCATGGACACCGGCGAAATCTTCAGTGCCCTGCAGACCGGCGTCATCGACGGCGCGGAAAACAATCCGCCGACCCTGCTTGAACACAACCACTACCAGAACGCCAAGTTCTACAGCCTGACCGGGCACCTGATCCTGCCCGAGCCCATCGTGATGTCGAAAATCACCTGGGAAAAACTCAGCCCCGATCAGCAGACCCTGGTGAAAAAAGCCGCCAAGGTTGCGCAGGCCCAGGAGCGCACCTTGTGGGATGCCAAGTCGGCCAGCAGTGAAGAGAAACTCAAGGCCGCCGGCGTCGAGTTCATCACCGTCGACAAGAAACCCTTCTACGAGGCCACCGCTTCGATCCGCGAAAAATACGGCGCGCCCTACGTCGACCTGATCAAACGCATCGAAGCCGTTCAGTAACCTCCCTGCCCTCAATACAAGGCCCGGCAGCGCTGGCGTCGCTCGACGCTCACGCCTGCCCGGTTACGGTGGAACCCGATGAAGAATTTGCTGCTGCGCATCAATGACCGGATTTACATGGCCTGCATCTGGGTCGCCGGTCTGTCGGTGCTGACCATTTCCCTGATCATTCCCTGGGGCGTGTTCGCCCGTTACGTCCTCGGCACCGGTTCAAGCTGGCCGGAGCCCACCGCCATCCTGCTGATGATGGTCTTCACCTTCATCGGCGCCGCCGCCAGCTATCGCGCCGGTGCGCACATGGCGGTGGCGATGGTCACCGATCGCCTGCAACCGAAGATGCGCCGAACCATGAGCATTATTTCGCAAGTGCTCATGGGCACCATCTGCCTGTTCATGACCATCTGGGGCACCAAGCTGTGCCTGTCGACGTGGAACCAGTTCATGAGCGCCCTGCCGACATTGCGGGTCGGCATCACCTACATGCCGATCCCCGTGGGTGGTGCGCTGACGCTGATTTTCGTGCTGGAAAAACTGTTGCTCGGCGATCAAAGCAATCGCCGCGTGGTGCGGTTCGACCTGGTTGAAGAAAACGAAGGGGCTGCCTGATGGACGCATTGATTCTGCTGGGCAGTTTTATCGCACTGATCCTGATCGGCATGCCGGTTGCCTACGCGCTCGGGCTGTCGGCGCTGATCGGCGCATGGTGGATCGACATCCCGTTTCAGGCCTTGATGATCCAGGTGGCGGGCGGGGTGAACAAATTCTCCCTGTTGGCGATTCCGTTCTTCGTGCTGGCGGGCGCGATCATGGCCGAGGGCGGCATGTCGCGACGGCTGGTGGCGTTCGCCGGGGTGCTGGTGGGGTTCGTGCGTGGCGGGCTGTCGCTGGTCAACATCATGGCCTCGACCTTTTTCGGTGCGATTTCCGGGTCGTCGGTTGCTGATACGGCGTCGGTGGGTTCGGTGCTGATCCCGGAAATGGAGCGCAAAGGCTACCCTCGGGAATTCTCTACAGCGGTCACCGTCAGTGGTTCGGTGCAGGCTCTGCTGACTCCACCGAGTCACAACTCGGTGCTCTACTCGCTGGCCGCCGGCGGCACCGTTTCGATTGCTTCGCTGTTCATGGCCGGCGTGGTGCCGGGTCTGCTGATGAGCGCGTGCCTGATGGTGTTGTGTCTGATTTTTGCGCGCAAACGCGACTACCCCAAGGGCGAAGTGATCCCGATGCGCGAAGCCTTGAAGATCTGCGGCGAAGCGCTGTGGGGGCTGATGGCGATGGTGATCATTCTCGGCGGGATTCTGTCGGGGATCTTCACGGCCACCGAGTCGGCGGCCATCGCCGTGCTGTGGTCGTTTTTCGTCACCATGTTCATCTACCGCGACTACAAATGGAGTGAGCTGCCGAAACTGATGCATCGCACGGTGCGCACCATTTCCATCGTGATGATCCTGATCGGCTTCGCCGCCAGCTTCGGCTACATCATGACCCTGATGCAGATCCCGGCGAAGATCACCACGCTGTTCCTGACCCTGTCCGACAACCGCTACGTGATCCTGATGTGCATCAACGTCATGCTGCTGTTGCTCGGCACCGTGATGGACATGGCGCCGCTGATCCTGATCCTCACGCCGATCCTGATGCCGGTGATCCTCGGTATCGGCGTCGACCCGGTGCAGTTCGGCATGATCATGCTGGTCAACCTCGGTATCGGCCTGATAACGCCACCGGTGGGAGCCGTGCTGTTCGTGGGTTCGGCGGTGGGCAAGGTCAGTATCGAAAGTACGGTGAAGGCGCTGCTGCCGTTCTACGCCGTGCTGTTCCTGGTGCTGATGCTGGTGACCTACGTTCCAGCGCTGTCGCTGTGGTTACCGCATCTGGTGTTGTAACGCTGACGCTGTGGCGAGGGCGCCTGGTTCTCGCCACAGGTTTTGTCTCACGCACACAGCAACATGTAAGCGGCGACCACCAGACATACGCTGGCAAACCCCACCTGCAACGTCCTCGCCGGCACCCGCGCGCAGAGTTTGCGGCCGATGATCATGCCGACGATGCTGGCCACGATGAACGACGCGCCAAGATGATCGATCCGCACCCCGGCATGGAACGCGCCGATCACGCCGATGGCGGAAATCAGGCTGATGACCATCAAGGACGTGGCGACGATCCCGCGCATCTGCACATCGGTCAGTTGCTTGAACGCCGGCACGATCAGAAACCCGCCGCCAACCCCCAGCAACCCGGACACCACGCCGGTGACCGCGCCCAGTGCCGCGAGGGTCGCGGTGCATTTGGCGGTCCAGTCGAAACGGCCGGTCTGCTCATTGAGCATGCAGTTCTTCTGGCCCCAACTGGCGTGGCCATGATCGCTGGGTCCCTGCTGCTGGCGTTCGCGGCGCAGCATGCGCCACGCCACCATCACCATCAGCAGGCTGAACAGGATCATCAGGACCTTTTCCGGCAACTGATGGGCGAAGTAGATGCCCACCGGCGAAAACACCGCGCCGAGCGCCGCGATCAGTAGCGCCGCGCGATAACGCACCAGACCATGGCGCAAACCATCGATCGCGCCGACCGCCGCTGCGCTACCCACCGCAAACAACGCCACCGGCGCCGCCTGCGTCATCGTCCAGCCCAGCCCGAGCACCAGCGCCGGCACGGCGAGAATCCCGCCGCCGGCCCCGGTCAGACCGAGGATCAATCCCATCACCACGCCAAACAGGCTTGCCAGCAACATAGAGTGTTCTCAGTCGATCCTGGACAGGCTTGTCAGCCATTCGCGGCCCTTGAGCATGCCGTTCCAGTAGAACCACGGCAGCAACGTCGCCTTCAGCCACCACGCGGAGCGGCGCGGCACGGTCGGGTCGAGGGGAAAGGTTGGCAGCAGTTTTCCGCCATAGCCGAACTCGGCGAGGATCACCTTGCCCTTCTCCACCGTCAGCGGGCAGGAACCGTAGCCGTCGTACTTCAGTGGCAGCGCCAGATCCTTGCGCAGGGCCAGCAGGTTTTCCGCCACCACCACAACTTGCTTGCGCACTGCCGCGGCGGTTTTCGCATTGGTGGTGCCGCAGATATCGCCCAAGGCAAACACTTCGGGATAGCGCGGGTGTTGCAGGGTGTGCGGGTTGACCTCGCACCAGCCGGCGGCATCGGCCAGCGGACTTTGCGCGATGAAATCCGGTGAAACCTGCGGCGGAACGACGTGCAGCAGATCGAAAGTCTTGGCCTGGCGGGTGACGTTACCCTCCGCATCCTTGACGTCGAACCAGGCGGTTTTCGCCGGGCCGTCGACCTTCACCAGATTGGAATTGAACGCCAGCCGCGCGTTGTATTTGTCGATGTACTTCATCAGCGGCGGCACAAAGGTCGGCACACCGAATAACGCAGCTCCGGCCAGATTGAACTCGACCTCGACCTTGCTCAGCACATTGCGCTTAAGCCAGTGATCGCAGGAAAGATACAGCGCCTTTTGCGGCGCGCCGGCGCACTTGATCGGAATCGGCGGCTGGGTGAACAGCGCTTTGCCGCCGCTCAGTTTCTGCACCTGATCCCAGGTGTATTGCGCGTGCTGATAGCTGTAGTTGGAGGTGACGCCGTGCTGGCCGAGGCTGTCCTGCAAGCCTTCGATCTTCTCCCACGCCAGGCGCAGGCCGGGGCAGACGATCAGGTTCTGATAGGTGATGGTGCGTTGATCGTTGAGGGTGAGACGGCGCTGGTCGGGGTCGATGCCGGTCACGGCGGCCTGAATCCAGGTGGCCTGGCGCGGCAGCACCTTGTTCATCGGTCGGGCGGTGTCTTTGGCGTCATAGGCGCCACCGCCGACCAGCGTCCACGCCGGTTGGTAGTAATGCAGGGTGCTCGGCTCGATCACCGTGATTTTCAGGCCGGGATCGCGCTTGAGCAGGCTCGCGACAAAACCGATGCCGGCAGTGCCGCCGCCGATGACCACGATGTCCGCACTGATGGATGGGCCCCAGTGTTGATCGTTCATTGTTTGTTCCTTATGGCTGCACGCAAGGATAGCCGGGTCTATTGCGCCCAGCTTTTGAGCACGGCTCCGCAGTAGAGTCCAGAGAGGGTTTTCATCACCTGGATCACTTCGTGACTGGCGAGACCGTAAAAAATGTACTTGCCTTCACGACGGGTCGCGACCAGCCCTTCATCGCGCAGGATGCCCAGTTGCTGGGAGAGGGTCGGCTGACGCACGCCGGTCATTTTCTCCAGCTCGCCGACGTTGCGCTCGCCCTGGGTCAGCTGGCACAGGATCAGCAGCCGATCTTCGTTGGCCAATGCCTTGAGCAGTGAACAGGCCTTGGAGGCCGAGGCCCTCAGCTGGGCGACTTCACATTCGGTCAGACTGGATTGCATTTGCAGGATGCCTTCAACGTCACTTAAGCTGCGGACATTATGTGTTTACATAAAGTGTTGCAACCTGACTTTTCACCTTCCTGCACAGGACCGCGTACATGCCCGCGCTGATTGAAGCTTTCCTCGACCCCGCCTCTTCGACCTACAGCTACGTGGTCTACGAGGCCGACGGCGGGCAGTGCGCAATCGTCGATCCGGTGCTTGATTACGACGGCGCCGCCGGCCGCACCTGCACGGCTCAAGCGGACAAGATCATCGCCTTCGTGCACGCCCATAACCTGCAAGTGCAGTGGCTGCTGGAAACCCACGCCCACGCCGATCACTTGTCCGCCGCGCCTTATCTGCGCCGGGAACTGGGCGGGAAAATCGCGATTGGCGAATCGATCAGCAAAGTGCAGAACGTGTTCAAGGCGCTGTTCAACCTGGAACCGGAATTTCGCGTCGACGGCTCGCAGTTCGATCACCTGTTCGCGCCGAACGAGTCGTTCCGGATCGGCAATCTCAAGGCCACCGCCCTGCACGTTCCCGGCCACACCCCGGCGGACATGGCTTACCTGATCGACGGCGAACAGATCCTGGTGGGCGACACGCTGTTCATGCCCGACGTCGGCACCGCCCGTTGCGACTTTCCCGGCGGCAACGCCCATCAATTGTTCAATTCGATTCACAAGCTGCTGGCCTTCCCCGCCAGCGTGAAGCTCTACGTCTGCCACGACTACCCGCCGCAAGGTCGCGACTCGCAGTGCCAGACCACCGTCGGCGAACAGCGCAAAAGCAATATCCACGTGCATGACGGCGTCGATGAAGCCGCGTTTGTCGAGATGCGCACCAAGCGCGATGCAGGGCTGGGCATGCCAACGCTGTTGCTGCCGGCGATTCAGGTGAATGTGCGCGCAGGAAATTTTCCACCGGCGGAAGGCAATGGCGTTGTTTACCTGAAGATTCCGATCAACACCGTGTAAGAAAAGATCAGTGAAGCAATTCGAATCAAGGGGATTCGTACCTGGCACGTCGGACCCCATGAACTGGGCGTAATCTTGGCTGACAGGCAGACTTCATGGGGTAATCAACCCATGGAGATTTGGCAATATGGATATTCGCCGTAACCATCGCGACCTGACGCCGGAACAGAAACACGCCTTCGTAAATGCCATTCTGATACTGAAAAACCAGACGCCCAGCGTGCTGCGCCCGGGCCAGCAGAGTCGCTACGATGACTTTGTACAGATCCACAAGAATTCCATGGGACGAGGTAACCCGATCTTCCCCAACCCCCATGGAACCCCTTTATTTTTTCCCTGGCATCGCGTCCTGATTCGCCAGTTCGAGCTTGAACTGCAAGCCGCCGCAGACAACCCGACCATCACGCTGCCGTACTGGAACTGGAGCATGAATGGTGCGGATGACCCCTTTACTGACGATTTCATGGGCAGAGACGGCGACCCGACGCAAAACCAGCGGGTAACCATTGGCCCGTTTGCCCTCGAGCGTCGTTTATTCGGCATAAAGGTCTGGGATGGTGAGACAGGAGATCCTGGCTTGCGGCGCAACTTCGGAGCAGGCCCCTCACCGCTCCCCTCTGCGCTGGATGTCGAAACCTTATTGAACAGAACGCCCTACTGGCTCGAACCGACCGGATGGGAAAATCTGACGGAAATGATGCACAACGATGTGCATGCCTGGGTTGGAGGCAACATGGGCGAAGCCTCCTCTCCCAACGATCCGTTGTTCTTCTTGCACCACTGTTATCTCGACTTTCTCTGGGAGCGCTGGAAGCGCAAACACCCGACCGAGCCGGTGATCGCATTTCCCGAGAACGCACCACACGGGATGCTCG
Organism: Pseudomonas sp. 9.2(2024); assembly: GCF_039695385.1. Lineage (NCBI taxonomy): Bacteria > Pseudomonadati > Pseudomonadota > Gammaproteobacteria > Pseudomonadales > Pseudomonadaceae > Pseudomonas > Pseudomonas sp. 9.2(2024). The sequence goes on from NZ_CP155585.1 coordinate 4,063,538, forward strand.
GTTCAACGCTGATGTTCAATCCGGACAATGAACCTGCGCCCTGGCTTCAGCCTTTCAGGGTGGAACAGACCTTGAACACGGCAAGTCTGGATTACGGCTATGCCGATCTCTGATCAGGGCTGAGCACTCAGCTCCCGAGGATCAGGCCATTGGCCGGTAATGGTAGTGCCGTTTTGTAGCGCACCTGCTTGAGGGCAAAGCTTGACCGGATGTTCGCCACGCCGGGGACTTTGGTCAGAAAGTCCATCATGAAGCGTTCAAGCGCCTGAATGGTCGGCACCAGCACGCGGATCAGATAATCCGGGTCGCCGGCCATCAGGTAGCACTCCATGACTTCGGGGCGGTCGGAAATCGCCTCTTCGAAATGCTGCAGCGCTTCCTCTACCTGCTTCTCGAGACTGACGTGGATGAACACGTTGACGTGCAGCCCCAGCAGGTCGGCATCCAGCAGGGTCACCTGCTCGCGGATCAGCCCCAGCTCTTCCATTGCCTTGACCCGGTTGAAGCACGGCGTCGGCGACAGATTGACCGAACGGGCCAGGTCGGCGTTGGTGATGCGCGCGTTCTCCTGAAGGCTGTTGAGAATGCCGATGTCGGTACGGTCCAGTTTGCGCATGAGACAAAACCACCTGTTTTTTATGTTTATGCAGAATTTCTATCTGCAAATGATCTTCAGCGCAACGAAACAGAGAGAAATATTCTTCTTGCCCGGGCCTATGATTGTTGTAGGACAAGATTTCTTTTATCGAAGAATGACTGCCAGCTCACTACAAGAAATTCACAAGATCGAGCGTAGAAGCCATGACTCAAGCGTATGAACCGCTGCGTCTGCACGTCCCTGAACCCTCGGGCCGCCCAGGCTGCAAAACCGATTTCTCCTACCTGCATCTGACCGATGCGGGCACGGTGCGTAAACCTTCCATCGACGTTGAACCGGCCGACACTGCCGACCTGGCTCGTGGCCTGATCCGCGTGCTCGACGACCAGGGCAACGCTCTCGGCCCGTGGGCTGAAAACGTGCCGGTCGAGATCCTGCGCAAAGGCATGCGCGCCATGCTCAAGACCCGGATCTACGACAACCGCATGGTGGTCGCCCAGCGTCAGAAAAAAATGTCGTTCTACATGCAGAGCCTTGGCGAAGAAGCCATCGGCAGCGCCCAGGCCCTGGCCTTGAACATCGACGACATGTGCTTCCCGACCTACCGCCAGCAAAGCATTCTGATGGCTCGCGACGTGCCATTGGTCGACCTGATCTGCCAACTGCTGTCCAACGAGCGCGATCCGCTCAAGGGCCGTCAACTGCCGATCATGTACTCGGTCAAGGACGCAGGCTTCTTCACCATTTCCGGCAACCTCGCCACTCAGTTCATTCAAGGCGTGGGCTGGGGCATGGCCTCGGCGATCAAGGGCGACACCAAAATCGCCTCGGCCTGGATCGGCGATGGTGCCACCGCCGAATCGGACTTCCACACCGCCCTCACCTTCGCCCACGTTTACCGTGCGCCGGTGATCCTCAACGTGGTCAACAACCAGTGGGCGATCTCGACCTTCCAGGCCATCGCCGGTGGTGAAGCCACCACCTTCGCCGGACGCGGCGTCGGTTGCGGCATCGCTTCCCTGCGGGTCGATGGCAACGATTTCTACGCGGTCTACGCCGCCTCCGCCTGGGCTGCAGAACGCGCTCGCCGCAACCTCGGCCCGACCATGATCGAATGGGTCACCTACCGCGCCGGCCCGCACTCGACCTCCGACGATCCGTCCAAATACCGTCCGGCTGACGACTGGAGCCACTTCCCGCTGGGCGACCCGATTGCCCGCCTGAAACAGCACCTGATCAAGGTCGGCCACTGGTCGGAAGAAGAGCACGCCGCCGTCAGCGCCGAGCTCGAAGCCGAAGTGATCGCCGCACAGAAACAGGCCGAACAGTACGGCACCCTGGCCGGCGGCCAGATTCCAAGCGCCGCGACCATGTTCGAAGACGTCTACAAAGAGATGCCGGAGCACTTGAAGCGCCAGCGTCAGCAGTTGGGGATCTGACATGAACGATCACAACAACAATATTCAGTTGGAAACCGCCATGACCACGACCACCATGACCATGATCCAGGCCCTGCGCTCGGCCATGGATGTGATGCTTGAGCGTGACGACAACGTTGTGGTGTTCGGCCAGGACGTCGGCTACTTCGGCGGCGTGTTCCGTTGCACCGAAGGCCTGCAGACCAAGTACGGCACCTCGCGGGTGTTCGATGCGCCGATTTCCGAGAGCGGTATCGTCGGCGTCGCGGTGGGCATGGGCGCTTATGGTTTGCGTCCGGTGGCCGAGATTCAGTTCGCCGACTACGTGTACCCGGCGTCCGACCAGATCATTTCCGAAGCCGCCCGCCTGCGTTATCGCTCGGCCGGCGAGTTCACCGCGCCGATGACCCTGCGCATGCCTTGCGGCGGCGGCATCTACGGCGGCCAGACCCACAGCCAGAGCATCGAGGCGATGTTCACTCAGGTCTGCGGTCTGCGCACGGTCATGCCTTCCAACCCGTATGACGCCAAAGGCCTGCTGATCGCCTCCATCGAAAACGATGATCCGGTGATCTTCCTCGAGCCGAAACGCCTGTACAACGGCCCGTTCGACGGCCACCACGACCGCCCGGTAACACCGTGGTCGAAACACCCCGCCGCGCAAGTGCCGGACGGTTACTACACCGTGCCGCTGGACGTGGCCGCCATCACCCGTCCGGGCAAGGACGTGACCGTGCTGACCTACGGCACCACCGTTTACGTCTCGCAAGTTGCGGCTGAAGAAAGCGGTGTTGACGCCGAAGTCATCGACCTGCGCAGCCTGTGGCCGCTGGACCTGGAAACCATCGTCAAATCCGTGAAGAAAACCGGCCGTTGCGTCGTGGTTCACGAAGCCACCCGCACCTGCGGTTTCGGCGCCGAACTGGTGTCGCTGGTGCAAGAGCATTGCTTCCACCACCTGGAAGCGCCGATCGAACGCGTCACCGGTTGGGACACCCCCTACCCGCACGCGCAGGAGTGGGCGTATTTCCCTGGGCCGTCCCGAGTGGGCGCGGCACTGAAACGGGTCATGGAGGTCTGAATGGGCACGCACGTTATCAAGATGCCGGACATCGGCGAAGGCATCGCAGAAGTAGAACTGTCGCAGTGGCACGTCAAGGTCGGCGATCTGGTCGTTGAAGATCAGGTGCTGGCGGATGTGATGACCGACAAGGCAATGGTCGACATTCCGTCGCCAGTCCACGGCAAGGTGATTGCGCTGGGCGGTCAGCCGGGTGAAGTGATGGCGGTCGGCAGTATTCTGATCAGCATCGAGGTTGAAGGCGCAGGCAATCTGAAGGAGTCGGACAAACCGGCGCCTGTGGCGGCGAAAGAAACTCCAGTCGCAACCAAAGTTGAAGCTGTCGTTGAAAGCAAACCTGCTCCCGCCGCACCACGTCCGGCAGCTGCCGTTTGCCAGGGCCCGATGGTTGCTCGCGAAGCCGATGAGCGTCCGCTCGCCTCGCCGGCCGTGCGCAAGCATGCGCTGGACCTGGGCATTCAATTGCGTCTGGTGCGCGGTTCCGGCCCGGCCGGTCGCGTATTGCACGAAGACCTCGACGCCTATCTGGCGCAAGGTCAGTCGAACGCTTCGGCGCCGGTCGCTGCCGCGTACGCTCAGCGCAACGATGAAGAACAGATTCAGGTTATCGGCATGCGCCGCAAGATTGCCCAGCGCATGCAGGATGCCACTCAGCGTGCCGCGCACTTCAGTTATGTCGAAGAAATCGACGTCACCGCGATTGAAGAATTGCGTGCCCACCTGAACGAAAAACACGGCGCGAGTCGTGGCAAGCTGACCTTGCTGCCGTTCCTCGTGCGCGCACTGGTCGTCGCCCTGCGCGACTTCCCGCAAATGAACGCCCGTTACGACGACGAAGCCCAGGTCATCACCCGCCTCGGCGCGGTGCATGTCGGCGTCGCTACCCAAAGCGATGTCGGCCTGATGGTGCCGGTGGTGCGTCACGCCGAAGCGCGCAGCCTCTGGGACAGCGCGGCGGAAATCTCCCGCCTCGCCACCGCCGCCCGCAACGGCAAAGCCAGCCGCGATGAACTCTCCGGCTCGACCATCACCCTGACTAGCCTCGGCGCCCTCGGCGGCATCGTCAGCACCCCGGTGCTGAACCTGCCGGAAGTGGCGATCGTCGGCGTCAACAAAATCGTCGAACGCCCGATGGTCGTCAAAGGCCAGGTGGTGATCCGCAAGATGATGAACCTCTCCAGTTCCTTCGATCACCGCGTGGTCGACGGCATGGACGCGGCGCTCTTCATCCAGGCCATTCGTGGCTTGCTCGAACAACCCGCGACCCTGTTTGTGGAGTGATGGCATGCAAACTCTGAACACCACGCTGCTGATCATCGGCGGCGGCCCCGGCGGTTACGTGACGGCCATTCGCGCCGGGCAACTGGGCATTCCGACCATTCTGGTCGAGGGCGAATCGCTGGGCGGCACCTGCCTGAACATCGGCTGCATTCCGTCAAAAGCACTGATTCATGTGGCCGAACAGTTTCACCAGACTCAGCATCACAACCAGCATTCGGCACTGGGCATCAGCGTTTCGGCGCCGACCCTCGACATCACTAAAAGCGTCGAGTGGAAGGACGGCATCGTTGATCGCCTGACCACCGGCGTCGCCGCGCTGCTGAAGAAGAACAAGGTTCAGGTCATCAACGGCTGGGCCAAGGTCATCGACGGCAAGACCGTGGAAGTCGGCGACACCCGCATCCAGTGCGAGCATCTGGTGCTGGCCACCGGTTCGAAAAGCGTCAATCTGCCAATCCTGCCGATTGGCGGGCCGATCATTTCGTCCACCGAGGCGCTGGCACCGAAGTCGGTTCCGAAACGCCTGATCGTGGTCGGCGGTGGTTACATCGGTCTGGAGCTGGGCATTGCCTATCGCAAGCTCGGCGCCGAGGTCAGCGTGGTAGAGGCGCAGGATCGCATCCTGCCGGCCTACGACGCCGAACTGACCCAACCGGTGCACGACGCGCTGAAGCAACTGGGCGTGAAGCTGTACCTCAAGCACAGCGTGCTGGGCTTCGACGGCACGTTGCAGGTGCGCGATCCGAACGGCGATACCCTGAACCTGGAAACCGATCAGGTGCTGGTGGCCGTCGGTCGCAAACCCAATACCCAGGGCTGGAACCTTGAAGCCCTGAACCTGGACATGAACGGCTCGGCGCTCAAGATCGACAGCCGCTGCCAGACCAGCATGCGCAACGTCTACGCCATCGGCGACCTGAGCGGCGAGCCGATGCTGGCCCACCGCGCCATGGCCCAGGGCGAAATGGTCGCCGAGCTGATCAGCGGCAAGACCCGCGAATTCAACCCGACCGCCATTGCTGCCGTGTGCTTCACCGACCCGGAGCTGGTGGTCGTCGGCAAGACCCCGGACGAGGCCAAGGCGGCGGGACTTGACTGCATCGTGTCGAACTTCCCGTTCGCGGCCAATGGCCGGGCGATGACGCTGGAATCGAAAACCGGCTTCGTGCGGGTGGTCGCCCGTCGGGACAATCATGTGATTGTCGGCTGGCAGGCGGTGGGTGTCGGGGTATCGGAATTGTCGACTGCGTTCGCGCAAAGCCTGGAAATGGGCGCGCGACTGGAAGACATCGGCGGCACCATCCATGCGCACCCGACCCTGGGCGAAGCGGTGCAGGAAGCGGCGTTGCGTGCCCTCGGCCACGCGTTGCACCTGTAACGCTCGGTCGCAGATCGTTCCCACGCTCCGCGTGGGAATGCCTCCACGGACGCTCCGCGTTCGGCTGTTGGGACGCAGAGCGTCCCGGACTGCATTCCCACGCAGAGCGTGGGAACGATCAAAGGCAGAGATTTCGGGCTGCGAAACCGCTCAAGAATGAAGTATTGTTGTGCCCATCCAAAAAAACGTCAGAAGCCTTGAACCGCTTCGGCGGTTGTTCAGTGATAGAGGGTGTCATGGGTAACGAAAGCATCAACTGGGACAAGCTGGGTTTTGACTACATCAAGACCGACAAACGCTATCTGTCGTACTTTCGCAATGGCGAGTGGGACAAAGGCACCCTGACCGAAGACAACGTGCTGCACATCAGCGAAGGCTCCACTGCCCTTCACTATGGCCAGCAATGCTTCGAAGGCCTGAAGGCCTATCGTTGCAAGGACGGCTCGATCAACCTGTTCCGTCCGGACCAGAACGCCGCGCGCATGCAGCGCAGCTGCGCCCGCCTGCTGATGCCGCATGTGTCCACCGAGCAGTTCATCGAAGCGTGCAAGGAAGTGGTTCGCGCCAACGAGCGCTTCATCCCGCCTTACGGCACCGGCGGCGCGCTGTACCTGCGCCCGTTCGTGATCGGCGTGGGTGACAACATCGGCGTGCGTACCGCACCGGAGTTCATCTTCTCGGTATTCGCGATCCCGGTCGGCGCCTACTTCAAGGGCGGCCTGACCCCGCACAACTTCCAGATCTCCACCTTCGACCGCGCCGCTCCACAAGGCACCGGTGCCGCCAAGGTCGGTGGCAACTACGCCGCCAGCCTGATGCCGGGCTCCCAGGCCAAGAAAGCGCACTTCGCTGACGCCATCTACCTGGATCCGCTGACCCACAAGAAGATCGAAGAAGTCGGTTCGGCCAACTTCTTCGGGATCACCCACGACAACAAGTTCGTGACCCCGAACTCGCCGTCGGTACTGCCAGGCATCACCCGTCTGTCGCTGATCGAACTGGCCAAGTCCCGTCTGGGCCTGGAAGTGGTCGAAGGCGACGTGTTCATCGACAAGCTGTCGGACTTCAAGGAAGCCGGTGCCTGCGGTACTGCGGCGGTGATCACCCCAATCGGCGGCATCAGCTACAACGACCACCTGCACGTGTTCCACAGCGAAACCGAAGTCGGCCCTGTGACCCAGAAGCTCTACAAAGAGCTGACCGGCGTACAGACTGGCGACGTCGAAGCGCCAGCAGGCTGGATCGTCAAGGTTTGACCTGACGGCCAGATGCACAAAAGCCCCCATCGAGTGATCGATGGGGGCTTTTTTATTCGTTTGGCTCGGTGGCCTTCATGGCAATCCGCTTGCCCGCGCGACCGGCAATCCCGCTCGCCTGTCCGTTCTGCTGCTTGCCCATTCGCGCCTGGGTAATCAATCCGGGAATCAGCTCTCCTTCCGGCAGGTTCTTCCAGAACCGCGTCGGCAAATGCCCCTGCATGACTTTCTCGTTCAAACGCGCCGGGTTGAAGATGTGGCTGTAGTACGTCAGCCACAAGTCACCGTGGGGATCGTCGACATTCTGCGCCAGTTGCTGCCACTCCAGCGGACACTGACGTTCATGGATCAGTTGTTCACCATCGTAATAAACCCCGTCGCGAGGCGTGGCGATCAGCCAGCGATGCCGGCCCATGCGCCCGATAAAGTGTTCGCTGGCGCTGTGCAGAATGTCGTGGGCCGGTTCGTGCCATGCGACGTATTGCGGGCCCGGCAGCTCTGGCGGGCGCTCGATGAAGCGCACGAACGCATGCAGATGATGGGCTTCGCGCTGCACCTGCTTGATCCGCCGCTGCAACTCGCTGCCCAGCTTGTCGCCAGCCATCATTGCCGTGCGGTCACCGTGGCTGACTCGCCACAGCACTTCATACAGCAGACTCCAGCGTTGATCGCCCCGGTAACGAGATGCTTGTTCCAGGGTGTCGAGCAAAGCACGCGGAATCCGTGCCTGAAACGGCCCCTGCCCTTCGGGCACTGACACGTCACTGGCAAACAGATCACTTACCCCTTCCGACGCCCAGCTCACCAGACTCGGATCGATTTCATGGCTGAGCAGCCAGCGCGCCTGTTGGCGCCAGGTGTCGAACAGGTCGTCGCAGTCGAGATTGATCATCACCACAGCCCCATCTGTTGCGGCATTGGTCGGTCGCGCAACTGCTGATAAAGCATCTGGCTAGTGACCTCGGCCTGCTGCGGGTGGTAATCGCTGGTGATGATGAACGGCTTGGCCTTGGCCAGCACACAGCGCATGCGCGCCACGTCTTCGTAGCGAATGCGCCGCTGCCGACGCAGTTCCACCAGACGTTCGGTGGTGCGCAAGCCGATGCCGGGAATGCGTGAAATCAACGCCGGTTCGGCGCGATTGAGGTCCAGCGGAAACACCTCGCGATTCTGCAGCGCCCAGGCCAGCTTCGGGTCGATGTCCAACGCCAGATTGCCCGGCCCCGTGAGCAACTCATCGGCGGTATAGCCATAACCGCGCAACAGGAAATCCGCCTGATACAAGCGGTGCTCGCGCATCAGTGGCGGTGCGGCCAGTGGCACACTTTTAGGACTGTCGGGAATCGGACTGAAGGCCGAGTAATAGACCCGGCGCAAACGGAAGTTGCCGTAGAGCGCCTGTGCGCTGTGCAGGATGGTGCTGTCGTCGGTGTCATCGGCACCCACAATCATTTGCGTGCTCTGCCCGGCCGGGGCGAACTTTGGTGCGCGAGGTTCGTTGAGCACGGTCTGCACACCGGTGTAGATGGTGTTCATCGCCTGCTTGATCGAGCCGATGTGCTTCTCCGGCGCGAGAGTTTGCAGGCTGGCATCGGTGGGCAATTCGATGTTGACGCTCAAACGGTCAGCATAACGCCCGGCCTCTTCGATCAACGCAGGATCCGCATCAGGGATGGTCTTGAGATGAATGTAGCCACGGAACTCATGCTCTTCGCGCAGCAGCTTGGCGACGCGCACCAGTTGCTCCATGGTGTAGTCCGCCGAACGAATGATCCCCGAGCTGAGAAACAACCCGCTGACGCAATTGCGCCGGTAGAAATCCAGGGTCAGCGTCACCACTTCCTCGGGCGTGAAACGCGCACGCGGCACGTCACTGGAGCGCCGGTTGACGCAGTATTGGCAGTCGTAGAGACAAAAGTTGGTCAGCAGAATCTTGAGCAGCGACACGCAACGCCCGTCCGGCGTGTAGCTGTGGCAGATGCCCATGCCATCGGTTGATCCCAGCCCGCTTTTGCCCTCGGAGCTGCGCTTGGGCGCGCCACTGCTCGCACAAGAAGCGTCGTACTTGGCGGCGTCGGCGAGGATGCTGAGCTTGTCGATGATTTGCATGGCACGGACTCGATACTGTTCGCATATACAGTATAGACAGCGATTGGCTCACACAAGGTGCAATGCCGCTCTTCGTCGGAATGTCGCACCGCAGCAGTCAGGTCAATTTGACTCAGCAGCAGTCAGATTGACTCGACCCCACAAGCGTCATAATGACTATCAACCCTACGCAGCCCTTGATATCAAAGGCTGTCCGGCATGGCCCGAAAATTGACTGACTCCCCGTAGCCATTTGGCTGAAGACCAAAACGGGAGTCGAACATGGATCATGTTTTTCAGGGCAAGCTTGCCGTCGTCACCGGTGCCAGTTCAGGCATAGGCCTGGCCGCGACCGAGCGTCTGCTGGATCAAGGCGCGCGCGTATTGGCCATGTCGCGAAAACTCGGCGCACTGGCCGAACTGCTTGAGCGGTATACGCAGCAACTGGTCTGGCAACCCGGCGATGTCACTCAAGCCTCTGACCTTGCCTCCTTGGCCGAGCAAGCTGCGAGTCTGGGCCCGGTGAGTTTCGTGGTGCCCAATGCCGGTATCGCAGAACTCGCCGACGGGCTCGACAGTTCGGCGTTCGATCGCCAATGGGCAGTGAACGGCGCCGGCGCCCTTAACACCTTGGCCGCCCTGCGCCCGCACCTTGCAGACAAGGCGTCAGTGGTGTTCATCGGTACTTTTCTGGCCGGAATCAGTTTCGCGGGACTGGCCGCCTATATCGCATCAAAAGCAGCATTGATCGCCCACGCCCGAACCCTCGCGGTCGAGCTGGCACCCCACGGTGTGCGCATCAATTGTGTCTCCCCCGGCCCGACCGCAACGCCGATCTGGTCAACGCTGGGCCTGAGTGACGAAGCGCTCGGCGACGTGGCCCAAGGCGTCAACAAACGACTATTGGGCGGACAATTCCTCGAACCTGCGGCAGTGGCCGACGTCATTCTGTTCCAGCTGGGCAATGGCGCACGCGGCGTCATCGGTCAGGACTGGGTGGTCGACAGCGGATACACCTTGAGCTAACGCGCATGCACCGATCCGGGCGTGGAATCAGCCAACTGGCGACCTGACGAATCCCGCCCGGCTTCGGGCAAAACCAGCCCCCAGCGCGATGACAATTCTCGGCGCCCCTGCACCGTCAACGTCAGCGCCCGACTGTCCAGATCCTGCGTCACCCATTTGCGCTTCAACGCAGCCTGCAACAACGCCGCCCCGAGCGAACCGCCCAGATGTGGCCGACGCATGCTCCAGTCCAGGCACGGGCAGGCAAAGCGGCGGCGCATCGTCGGCAGATCCTTGACCTCAATGCCCAGCCCTTCAAAAAACGCCTCCCCGCTTTCACTGAGGCGATAAACCTGCTCGTCGGTTTCCACCAGCCAACCACCCTCCAGTAACCGGTCATGCAACAACACCGCCAGCGTCCCAGCCATGTGGTCGTAGCAGGTGCGGGCGAATTGCAGGCGATCCGGCGTGTGCGGTTTGAAGGTCGGTGCGGGGTTCTGACCGATCACCATCAGCGCTTCCAGCGCCTGGGCCACGCGCTTGTCGGCGAGGCTGTAATAACGGTGGCGGCCCTGCACGTGCAGGCGCACCAGCGCCAGGTCCTTGAGCTTGGCCAGGTGAGCGCTGGCGGTCGAGGCGCTGACGTCGGCGAGGGTCGCCAGCTCGGTGGCGGTGCGGGCGTGGCCGTCCATCAGCGAGCACAGCATTTTGGTCCGCGCCGGCTCCGCGATGGCGGCAGCCACTTGCGAGACGCCGATGTCTTGATGTTCTGCGTGCATATTTCGCTCCCGGACGAATCATCGCCCTCAAGGACTGGAGATAGTAGCAACACTTTCCCCACCGACAAGGTTGCGATCCATGGACCCGATCATCGCGGCGACTCACGCCGATCCCTACCCCTACTACGCCGAACTGCGCGCAGCGGGCGGGCTGACTTTTCATCACGGACTGAAACTGTGGATTGCCAGTAGCGCCCGCGCGGTGTGCGCGGTGTTGGCGCATCCGGATTGCAGGGTGCGTCCGGTGCAGGAGCCGGTGCCCAAAGCCATCGCCGATGGCATGGCGGGCAAGGTGTTTGGCCTCTTGATGCGTATGAATGACGGTGAAGCTCAGCGTTGCCCGCGTTCGGCCATTGAGCCTCCGCTGGGGCTCTTTGATCGGGAAGGAGTCAGCGCTCTGGTGTCCGCGCGGTTGATCACCAATGATTCCGACGGCCTCTATAAAGCCATGTTTCGCGGCCCGGTGTGCGTGGTTGCATCGTTGCTCGGATTCACCCCGGCGCAGGCGCGGGTCATCAGTGAACTGACGGCGGATTTCGCGGCGTGTCTGTCGCCACTGAGCAATGACCTGCAACTGGCCGCAGCCCATCGGGCGGCGGAGCAATTGCGCGGTTACTTTATTGAATTGCTGGCGGATCCGAATCCGTTTCTCGCCGACATCCAACAGCGTTTTGTCGGCGAGGAGGATGTGCTGCTCGCCAACCTGATCGGCCTCTGTTCGCAGACATTCGAAGCCACCGCCGGGCTTATCGGTAATGCGCTGGTGGCGTTGCAGCGTCAGCCTGAATTACGCGCGGCGTCAGTGGATTCGTTGCTGGCTGAAGTCCAGCACTTCGATCCTTCGGTACAGAACACCCGTCGATTTGTGGCGAACAGCTGTGAAATCGACGGCGTGCGGCTGGAAGCAGGTGACGTGATTCTGGTGCTGCTGGCCTCGGCCAATCGCGATCCGGCACTCAATGAAAACCCGGATCGCTTTATGCCGGATCGCCCGAATCGCCGCAGCTTCACGTTCGGCAGCGGTCGGCATCAATGTCCCGGACAGATGCTGGCAATGACGATCGCCAGCGCCACACTCACTGAAATCCTCGCCCGCGACATCGATCCGGGGCGATTCGCATGGCACTACCGGCCTTCGCTGAATGGGAGAATTCCGATGTTCAGCGAGGTGCAGCCTTAAGCGTTGCGCAATTCGATGGTCAGGTGCGAAAGTTCATGCACCGGCGCCAAGCGCTCACGGATCGCGTCGGCAGTCACGCCCGCCACCGCGACCACACTGACAATCGCCGCCCGCGCCTGCGGGCCGACCTGCCAGACGTGCAAATCGCTGATGCGCACATCATCGGAGGTTTCCAGCAGTTCGCGGATCTCCTCGGCCACGGGTTCATCGGTGGTGTCGAGCAACACGGCGGCGCTGTCGCGCATCAGGTTCCAGGCCCATTTGGCGATGACGATGGAACCGACGATGCCCATCACCGGGTCCATCCACACCCAGCCCAGATAGCGCCCGGCCAGCAGCGCGGCAATCGCCAGCACCGACGTCAACGCGTCCGCCAATACGTGCACGTAGGCTGAACGCAGGTTGTTGTCGTGATGGTGGTGATGGCCATGATCGTGGCTGTGGTCGTGACTATGGCCGTGGTCGTGATGGCTGTGGTGACCGGCCAGCAGAAAAGCGCTGAGCAGGTTGACGCCCAGGCCGACCACGGCAATCAAGGTTGCTTCGCCGAACGCCACACTGGTTGGCTGGAACAGACGGAAAACCGATTCCCCGGCAATCCCCAGCGACACCAGCCCCAACACCATCGCCGAGGCAAAACCCGCCAGATCGCCGACCTTGCCGGTGCCGAAACTGTAGCGTCGGTTGTTGGCGTTACGCCGGGCAAAACCATAGGCCGCCGCCGCGATGCCCAAGGCGCCGGCGTGGGTCGCCATGTGGAAACCGTCGGCCAGCAATGCCATGGAACCGGTGAGATAACCGGCGGCAATTTCGCCGATCATCATCACGAAAGTCAGCACCACCACCCACAGGGTGCGGCGGGCGTTTTCATCGTGCGAAGCACCGAGAAACTGGTGGTTGTGGGAAAAGTCATCAACCTTGAGGGTCATGATGTCGGCGCTCACTTGGAATATCGGCGGATGGCCAGCAGCAACTCTTCCACGCCCTGGGCGCGGGCTTCGTCGCTAAGGTCGGGACGGGCGACATGCTCGCGGGCGTGGGCCTCGATGAACTGCTCCATCAAGCCATTGACCGCGCCGCGAATCGCCGCCATCAGGTGCAACGTCTTGGCACAATCGGCCTCGGACTCCAGCGCCCGTTCAACCGCCTGAACCTGCCCGGCAATACGCCGGACCCGGTTGAGCAATTCGCCTTTGTGTTCGTGCGTGTGCGACATACCTATACCTCCTACCCCTATATGGCGAGCATAGTCGCTGTTCCGATCGAGAGGGGCAAGGCCTGTTTTCGACCATCCGTCGCAGCTTGAATTTTTGACGTGAAAGGATTGAGGCGGAGCGTCAGTCGGCAACCGCCTCTGGAAGGTGTTTCAGAGGCAGGATCGTTGAGAACCCTCGTCTGTCAGGCCCATTGCAGTGGCGAGGACGACGAGAAGCAGAGGTCTACGTCCAGTTGCGCTGCAGCCGACAGGTTGACCAGCGCATCCAGAGAGAACTTGTCGATTTTGCCGTTGAGTACGTCGTTGAGGCGCGGCTGGGTGATGCCTAGACGCTTGGCCGCCTCCTTCTGCGGAAGCTCCCAGGCACGAATCGTTTCGCACAACGTGCGCATCAGCTTGGCCCGCAGGCGCATGTTGGCCGCTTCCTGCGGCGTGTCTTCCAGTGCATCCCAGACGCTTGCGAAACGCTGGGAAGAGTTTTGATGATCCGTCATGGTTCAACCTATTTCCTGGTATCTGGCCCGTGCCAGTTCTATGTCTCGCGTCTCGGTTTTGCGCGTGGTCTTTTGCAGGGCGTGCAGCACATAAATCGCGTCAGGCCGGTTGACCACATAAAACACTCGATACGCTCCTGAATCCTCGGTGATTCGGATTTCATTGACGCCCCGCCCGACGGTCTTCATGGGGCGCCAGTCAAAGGGTTCGTCACCCTGCTGCAACAGATCCAATTGGAATCCGGCAGCTCTGCGAGCATCGAGGGGAAAAGCTCTCAGATCCTTGAGCGCACTCCCGACAAATACCACGTCCTTGTGTCTTGGCATTGGCTTCTCCTGTGTTGGAAGGAAAAGCGTAATAGCCCGGACGGAATCGTGTTGCACAGGTGTGTTGCAAGGAATGGCAGCGATCACATACCAGCAGACTATATCGAAACCGATATAAATCAAGTTTGAATTGGCTTATCTGACATTTGGTATCACAAAGTAGAAATTCGCGAGCCAGCGCACCTGATATGCCGACGCAGAACCCTTGTGGGAGCGAGCTTGCTCGCGATGGCGGACTGAAAAATGAAGCATCATTTTGCCCTCATCCGAGAGGCTACATCGCCTTGCGCCTTTGCCTACAACTACGCCAGAATCCGCCGGCTTGTGCAGCTTGGGGCCTGCCAGTAACTTGATTCGCATCACTGAATGGTCAGTGAACGGGTTTAGTCGCTCGGTGCTTTTTCTCAAGTTCGCAAACTGTCATTCAGTCAGGTATCTCTACGCCTGTACTCAATGGTAGCTGTGCGCAGGGCGCCTTCGGGTGCGCCGGTAATGCTTGGGTACTGGTCGACTAACCTGCGTACAGCTGCCACCTATTGTTTAGTCGCAAGAACGTGTCAGCCTCATTTTGAGGTTACCCAGCAAATGTTCAAATACGTTCCCGATCCACCCGAAACTGACGTACCCAACGAGTCCGACCCAACCTCTCCTTACTCCACAACAGACTCAAAAAAACTCCACGAAGCCGCCGAGCGCGCCCTCGACCATTACCTGAAACCCACCGCCCCGAAACAACACTGCCCCGGCCGCATGTTCCTGGTCGCCCCCGACCTGGATCAACATGCCCTGCTGGCCCACGCCTGCGAGTCGATGGCTTCGGCCAGCGTGATGCTCGGCGACTTCGCCGCGCTGCTGGACCCGCCCTACCGCAGCACCGTGCTGGGCATCGCCCAAGTGGTGATGTGTGGCGAGCTCGCCGTGAACCGGGCGCTGGACACTCTCGATGCCACGACCTGAGGAACACCCCATGGAAAGCAAATCCGATGCACACGTCGTCGCCGCCCTGATCTCCATCGGCCTCAACGAGAAAGACAGCCAATGGGCCCAGAAAGCCTGCCTGCTACTGCTCGAGAGTGAACGGAAATCCATCGTCAGCGCCGCCCTCACCGCCCTCGTCCAGATTGCCCGCGACCATGGCGAACTGGACCGCAACCGCCTGCTGCCGGCACTCACCAGCGTAAAGCGCAGATTTCCAAGCCTGACCGGCACGGTTGCCGCGACGCTGGATGAGATGGCGATGGCTGCGTAACACCCAGGGCACAAGGCAAGAAAAAAACCGCTGCCTCCGTGAAGGGAGGCAGCGGGTTCAGTGTTTTCCTAGCTCTCCAATAACAAGGTTAACCCCCAAGTAAATATAGGAGGCTTTTAATGTTTTTATGGATAAGTGGCTTTTTGAAAGGTGATGAAGAGGACGACTCTTTGAAGTTCGAACTGACGGTGAAGCCTGAGGCAGAAGCTGCGGTTTTAGCGTTGCTGGGTTGGGAAAGCCTAGAAGAAAGCGAGGCCGGAGAATGGTTATTGAATGACGGTCAGGTCCGGCAAATCGCTTCAGTCCTTAATGAACACCTACCAACTGAACTAGATCTTTTTATCGGGGTTCGGGAATAGTTGAGTCTTTTCTATCAAGAACCAACAGTGAACCACGATGAAGCAGTGAGGATTCTTGAAAGCGGCGTGGAAAGGAATGTTGTCGCTGGATTGATTTCTATTGGCTTGAACGAATCAGACAGAATCTGGGCTCAGCAAACCTGCCTGAAGTATTTCGCCAGCAGCAATGAGTCGGTTGTCGCATCTGCCATTACCGCTTTGGGCCACATTGCTCGAAGGCACGGCAAACTGGACAAAGACATTGCCTTCGCGGCCCTGGAAGAAGCAAAGACAAGATTCCCCTCCCTGGAAGGCGTGATCGCAGACACGCTTGACGACATTGAGGCATTTACCTGATTCATCGGGCCCTTGCATGCAGGACGTTGTGATCAGGAACGCCCCTCATCACAACGTACTCACCAACGAGCTTCAATCCTCCCGCGTCAAAACCTCCAGCAACTCAATCTCGAACACCAGATTCGAATTCGGCGGAATCTTGCCCATCGTCCGTTCGCCATAACCCAGATGCGCCGGCACCAGCAGTTTGCGCTTGCCGCCAACCTGCATCCCCATGATCCCCTGATCCCAGCCCTTGATCACCCGGCCCGTGCCGATCACGCACTGAAACGGCTTGCCCCGGCTCCAGGACGAATCGAATTCGGTGCCGTCTTCCAGCCAACCGGTGTATTGGGTGGTGATCAACGCGCCTTTGACGGCGGCTTTTCCGTCTCCGGTCTGAAGATCGATTATCTGCAGTTCATCATTCATAACATTCACTCTATCGTTCCGCTGGCCGCCGTTTTCCCAGAAATACCGGCCATTGGCAACCGTTTGACCCTACGTCGGCCGTGATGGATGATGGCCACCCGCTACCAATCCTGATCGATACGCCATGACAGCGACGCTTGAATGACTCAACTCTGGATCAGCTTCGCCATTGTCGTTGTGCTGTTGGTCGTGATCGCCGTTCTGATCCGCCGAGTGCGCGCGCTTCGTCAGCAACTCGCCGAGTATCGCGAACTGCTCACCCGCGCCGCCGAGGGCCAGAACATCCGTCAGGATGGCGACGCCGACCGCTTCAAGCGCAGCCAGTATTTTGCGCGGATCGGCACTTGGGATTGGGAAGTCGACACGGATCGACTCTATTGGTCCGACGCAATATTCGGCATGTTCGGCTTCAAGATCGGCGAAGTGACGCCCTCCTACGCGCTGTTCTGTTCCTGCGTACACCCCGATGACCGCGCCAGGGTGCGCGCGGGGGAATTGCGATGCCTGGAGACCGGCGAAAACCACGACGAGGAGTACCGCGTGGTCTGGCCCGACGGCACAATCCGCTGGCTGCGGGAAACCGGCAATGTGGTGCGCAACGATCACGACGCGGTGATCAAGATGATGGGTGTGGTACGCGACATCACCGAAGAAAAGGCCTCGGCCAGCTACCTCCAGCACCTGGCCCACTTCGACCCGCTGACCGGACTGCCCAACCGGCTGGTGCTGGAAGAACGGCTATCGGAAGCACTGGAACATGCGCGCATGACCGAGACGCGGGTGGCGTTGGTGTTTATCGATCTCAACGGCTTCAAAGCGATCAACGACCGCTACGGTCACGCCGCCGGCGACCGCGTTCTGATCACCACCGCCACGCGCCTGAAACGCATCCTGCGGGTCAGCGACACCGTCGCACGGATCGGCGGCGACGAATTCGTAGTCATCCTGCAAGGCCTCGCCCCCGGTCTGAACCTGCAGGACGAAGCGCGCAGCATCTGCCAGAAGATCTTCATCGAACTGTCCCCGCCCATTCCCATCGGCAACGACCAACGCCACATCGGCACCAGCCTCGGCGTCGCCGTCTTCCCCGACCACGCACCGACCATGGACCGGTTGCTGCACATTGCGGATCTGGCGATGTATGAGGCCAAACGCAGTGGGAACAATCAGTATCGGTTGGGCGGCGGGCAGACGCTGAGTCATGGCCGGGCTGATTGAATTTCAGCGCTCGGGTGTACCGAACACAACGCCATTGAAGGTATGCGTGCAGCATTGGCAGTAGGGCGTCATGTCTTCGGCTTTCAGGGCGGGATTGACGATTTGCAGGCGCTTCTGTTCATCGACATACAGGCCATTGAAGTAACTCGATTCACCGAGCCGCACTATTTCTTCCCGGTCACTTTCAAGCACAGCGACCATCCAGAACACCGGCTCTTGCCGATCCAGCCGCGACACGGCTTCACTGAAAATCTCGTCCCAATCACCGCCAACACGCGACAGCAAAAAGCGAAACAAGGGCGTGTAATCGAAGCCACGGTGCTGGATCCCATGCATCGAGCCGCGTGTGGCCTCGTTGTGGATTTCAGCCTTGGTGTTTCGCTGATGCCGGTAATGTCCGCCGGGATTGTTGCGACGGACGTTATGGGTGGTCGTATTTTCTTTGCGGTAAAGGGGTTTCTTATCCAACCTATTGCTCCTGACATCCAGTCACTCGAAACGCCCCTCGCGTTTTACCGGAACGGCGCTCGAATGCAATCAACCGTCCATGGCCAATTGTTGCTTGAGGTCAGCGCTCCACCGGCTGAATCGCCACAATCGTCCCGTTGGTGATCATCACCATCACGTATTTATCGTTGATCTGTACCCACTGCGCCTGCGGTTCCGGCTGCTTGAGGCCTTTCTGTTTCCAGTTTTTGATGGCTTTTTCGCTGCGCTGGTAAATGTCCGGGGCGCGGTCGTTGACGTTCAGTTCGCGGTTGCCGGTCGGTGATTGTTCGACGGTGTCGTTCGAGGTTTGCGCCGCTTGAACGAGAGGGCTGATCCCGGCGATGCCGGCGACGAGGGCCAGGCTGGCGATTAGGGTCTTGTTGTTCATCGGTGAACCTCCTGAGATATGTGATACCTGAACTCCGACTGCGCGGCTCTGGAATCATTCCTTGTTTTTTGATGAAGCTGAACCGGAGATTGTAGTCGCGCCCCGGAACGCGATCCGGGCTCGTCCGCCACCGGGCGAATACAGTCAACGGCATCCATTTGCGATAAGATCGCGCGCCCCTGCCGAGTGAATAAGGACATCACCGTGAAGATCTACCTCATCGTCAATCTGGTATTGCTTGCGCTGCTGGGGCTCTACGCTGTCAATCTTTTCAACAAGCTTGTTGCCCGGCGCAACGAGATCAAGAACGCATTTGCCCAGGTCGAAGTGCAGCTCAAACGCCGCTATGACCTGATCCCCAATCTGGTCAGCATTGCCAAGGGTTATCTGGCCCATGAGCGCGAAACCCTTGAAGCGGTGATCGCCGCACGCAATGCCGCCGTGGCCGGACTTGAGGCTGCACAGGCGAAACCGGGCAGCGCCCAGAACATCGCGCAATTGGGGCGGGCGGACAGCGCACTCAGCAGCGCGGTGGGTCGCTTGAACCTGACGCTGGAGGCTTATCCGGAACTCAAGGCCTCGCAGAACATGCAACAACTGAGCGAAGAGCTGAGCAGCACCGAAAACAAGGTGAGTTTCGCGCGGCAGGCGTTCAACGATGCGGTGATGGCCTACAACACGCTCAAGCAGAGCTTTCCGGCGGTGCTGCTGGCGGCCAGTTTTGGCCATCGCGAGGATGCGGTTCCGTTGAAGTTTGCCGATACGCTGGCCATCAAGACCGCGCCCAACGTTTCTTTCTGATTGCTGCTCTCCATGGATGGCCCGATGAACTTTTTCGAACGACAAACCCAGGCCCGAAACCAGACGCAACGGCTGGTGTGCATGATGATTCTGGCGATTGTCATGCTGATCGGGATGACCAGCCTGCCCTTCGTCTTCAATGGTTTTGAGGATTACCTGAGCGGGACTGGCACGCTGGCGGACGCGTTTCTGGCAATGGCCGTTATCGCATCGTTCATCAGCAGCATCGTGGTGATTGGCGGTCTGCTGAAATATCGGCAACTGCGGGCGGGCGGCAAGGTCGTCGCGGAGAAACTGGGTGGCCGCCTGCTTAATGGCAATGTGCGTACCCTGGACGAGCAGCGGTTGATGAACGTCGTCGAAGAAATGGCGATTGCCTCCGGCACCTGCATGCCGGCGGTGTATCTGTTACCGGACGAAAGCATCAACGCCTTCGCGGCCGGATTTACACCGGAGGACGCGGCCATTGGTGTGACCCGTGGCGCGGTGACGCTGCTGACCCGGGAAGAACTGCAAGGGGTGATCGCCCACGAATTCAGCCACATTTTCAACGGTGACATGCGCCTAAACACGCAATTGGTGGCAGTGGTGCACGGCCTGTTGATGCTGGGGCTGGCTGGCACTTACATAATGGCCAGCCTGCTCAAGCGCGACAAACGCGACGTGCGATTGATGCTGGTGGTTTTTGCACTCGGTGCCGCGTTGTGCGTGGCCGGGTTTATCGGGAATCTGTACGGCAATCTGATCAAGGCCGCAGTCAGTCGTCAGCATGAGTTCCTCGCTGATGCCAGCGCGGTGCAGTACACGCGCAATCCGCAAAGCATTGTCGGTGCCCTGAAAAAAATCGGCGCCCATGCACAAGGCTCGGTAATCAGATCGCCCCGTGCCGCCGAGTTCAGTCATTTGTTTTTCAGCACCGGCGGATCAGGTTGGCTGAGCCGGATGTTTGCGACCCACCCTGATCTGAGCGTGCGGATTCGTCGGATCGATCCGCAGTGGGACGGGAGTTTTACGACGGCTGCCGCAGCGGGCAAACCGTTGCCTGATCAGATGGCGGCAACGGCGGATTGATTCAGACTCCACGTCCACGGATGGCTAGATGAATTTCTTTGAACAACAGTGCCGGGCCAAACGTCGCTCGGTGCAGCTCGTGATCCTGATGTTTCTCGCCGTACTCGGCTTGGTTCTTGTGTCCTTCATGCTACTGATTCTGCCGATCTCGTACGGCAAAACGCTCGAGGATCTTGCGGAAAACTGGCAGTTTTTCGCGATCATTGCAGCGCTGGTAACGGGTGTTGTGTTGCTCGGCGGGCTGGTCAAATACATCGAACTGAAAGGGGGCGGCAAAGTGGTCGCGCGCCGTTTGGGTGGTCGTCTGATCAACCATGACGCGCGGACTCTGGAAGAGCGCCGCCTGGTCAACGTAGTGGAGGAAATGGCCTTGGCGTCCGGCACCGCAGTCCCTCCCGTGTATCTGCTGCCAGATCTGGGCATCAATGCATTTGCTGCCGGCCTCGCTCCTCAGGATGCAGTGATTGGCGTCACTCAAGGTGCGATAAGTCTTTTGTCACGCGATGAACTGCAAGGTGTGATCGCCCACGAATTCAGCCATATCTATAACGGCGACATGCGCCTGAACACTCAACTGGTAGCGATCGTCCATGGGATCATGGTGATCGGGTTGGCGGGAAACCATCTCTTGCGCGGTCTTGAGGACACACCACATTCATCTGCCAATCGTAAGCAACCGACCATTCTGGTCAGCATGTTTGGCACTGCGCTGTGCATTGTCGGATTCTCCGGGACGTTCTTCGGCAACCTGATCAAGGCTGCAGTCAGCCGGCAACGCGAATTCCTGGCCGATGCGACCGCCGTGCAATACACCCGCAACCCCGACAGTATCGTCGGGGCACTGAAGAAAATCGGCGGGTATAAAATGGGCTCGACCCTCAAGGCCGCCCGTGCCGCCGAGTTCAGCCACCTGTTTTTCGGCCCTGGCACTTCCAGCTCTCTTCTGCTCTCGGGCCATCCGGATCTGCGTGAACGCATTCGCAGGATAGACCCTGACTGGGACGGGACTTTTGTGAACATCGCCGCACCAGCGCAAGACTCGATGGTAGCCAGAACCGTACAGGCAGCGACGCCAAAACAGCTGCCATAGCACGCCATTGATCTGCATAGCACATCAATCCATGCCAACAATGCAATTAACAAATCGATCCCTGCGCGCCACTATCCGCCCCAATAAAAACCGTGCGCCGCCTCCCCGTCGCGCACGTCATAAAAGCGGTGGAGTACTTTTCTATGACAGCCTCAATCCCACACGGCGGCTCGCGGGCCGGCGCCATTTTCCGGGTGACCTCGGGTAACTTCCTCGAACAGTTCGACTTCTTTCTGTTCGGTTTCTATGCCACGCAGATCGCGGCGGTGTTCTTTCCGGCGAGCAGTGAGTTCGCGTCCCTGATGATGACTTTCGCAGTGTTCGGCGCAGGCTTTTTGATGCGTCCGCTGGGGGCCATCGTGCTCGGCGCGTACATCGATGACGTCGGTCGGCGCAAAGGTCTGATCGTCACCCTGTCGATCATGGCCAGCGGCACGATCTTGATTGTGCTGGTGCCCGGATACGAAACCATCGGTCTGTTCGCCCCGGCGCTGGTGTTGATCGGAAGGCTGTTGCAAGGCTTCTCCGCCGGTGCGGAACTGGGCGGGGTTTCGGTGTATCTCTCCGAAATCGCCACGCCCGGTCGCAAAGGCTTTTTCACCGCCTGGCAGTCGGCCAGTCAGCAGGTGGCCATCGTCGTCGCCGCCGCGCTCGGTTACGGCTTGAACCAATGGATGGCGCCGGAAGCGGTCGCCGATTGGGGCTGGCGTATTCCGTTTTTCGTCGGCTGCATGATCGTGCCGTTCATCTTCTTTCTGCGACGCAATCTGGCGGAAACCGAGGAGTTCGCCGCCCGTAAACACCGTCCGAGCATGAAGGAAGTGTTCCGCACCCTCGGCCAGAACTGGGGCGTGGTACTGGGCGGGATGCTGATGGTCGCCCTGACCACCACCGCGTTTTACTTGATCACTGTGTACGCGCCGACCTTCGGCAAAACCGTGCTGCACCTGAGCACATCGGATGCGTTGCTGGTGACGCTGCTGGTGGGTGTTTCCAACTTCTTCTGGCTGCCGATTGGCGGGGCGTTGTCCGATCGCGTCGGCCGCCGTCCAGTGCTGATCGCCATGGCGCTGCTGGCGCTGACCACCACGTATCCAGCGCTGTCGTACCTGGTGCAGGCGCCGAGCTTCAGTCACATGCTGCTGTCGCTGTTGTGGCTGTCGTTTATCTACGGCCTGTACAACGGCGCGATGATTCCGGCGCTGACCGAGATCATGCCGGTGGAAGTGCGAGTGGCCGGTTTCTCCCTGGCTTACAGCCTCGCCACTGCCGTGTTCGGCGGATTCACTCCAGCGATGTCGACCTTCCTGATCCAGTACACCGGCGACAAAGCCGCACCGGGTTACTGGATGAGCATCGGCGCGCTCTGCGCATTGTGCGCGACGCTTTATCTGTATCGCCGGGCCGGCGGTCGTCTGCAACCTGTTACTGCCTGAGAACATCACCATGAAAAAACTGTTTACCGTTACCGCCCTGCTCGCCGGTCTTGCGTTCAACGTTGCGGCCCAGGCCGAAGAACTGCGGGTCATGACTTCCGGCGGTTTCACCGCCGCCTACAAGATCCTCGGGCCGAAATTCGCCGCCGCCACCGGCAACACGCTGGACACCCAACTCGGCCCGTCGATGGGCAAGGCGCCGGAGGCAATCCCCAATCGCCTCGCCCGTGGTGAAAAGGCCGACGTGGTGATCATGGTCGGCTACGCCCTCGATGATCTGATCAAGCAAGGCAAGGTCGACCCGGCTTCGCGTGTGGAGCTGGCGGATTCGCGGATCGGCCTGGTGGTGCGCGAAGGCGCGCCGAAACCGGACATCAGCAACGTCGACGCCCTGAAGAAAACCCTGCTCGACGCCCAGTCGGTGGCCTACTCCGACAGCGCCAGCGGCGTGTACATCGAGCAGCAACTGTTCAAGAAACTCGGAATCGAAGATCAGCTGAAACCCAAGGCGAAGATGATCCCGAAAATCCCGGTCGGCTCGGTGGTCGCCACTGGCGACTATCAACTGGGCTTCCAGCAGGTCAGCGAATTGCTGCCGGTGCCGGGGGTGAGTTTTGTGGCGAAGATTCCTGAATCGGTGCAGTCGGTAACGCGGTTTGCAGCGGGGATTCCGGTGGGTGCGCAGCATCCGCAGGAAGCCAAGGCGTTGCTCGCTTATCTGGCCGCCCCCGCTGCCCAGGCCGACGTGCAGGCCACCGGGCTGGATTCGGTCAAGCGCTGACCGTCGGCGGCTGGACTTTCATTTCCACCACCAGCCGCTCCAGTTCCAGTGCCGCCGGGGTCAGCGTACGACCCCGGCGCTTGATGATGCCGACGCTGCGCATCACTTGCGGCTCGGTCAGCGGCACCCGCGTCAGGATCGGATGATCCGCCGCCGGCATCGCCATCAGCGGCACCGCTGCCACCCCCAACCCCGCTTCCACCAGACCGATCATGGTCGTCACATGCCGCGTCTCGCAGATGCTCGGGCGCTGCGGCACCACTTTGGCCAGCGCCTGGTCCAGCAGAAAACGGTTGCCGGAAGTCTTGTCGAGCGAGATGTAATCCTGCCGGTAGAACTCGTCCCAGGTCACGCTGCTGCGCCCCGCCAGCGGATGATCGCGGCGACAGGCAACGACGTAGCTCTCCTGCACCAGCGGTTCGAAATCCACGCCCGCCTCCTGGGTGCCCATGAAACTCAGACCGAAATCCGCCTCGCCATTGACCACCGCGCTCAGCACGTCGTGGGCGCTGGAATCGAGGACTTTGACTTTGATGCGCGGAAACTGCTGGTGATAACGCGCGACCACGCTCGGCATGAAGTAATACGCCGCCGACGGCACGCAAGCGACGGTTACGTGGCCCTGCCGATTCGAGGCGACTTCGCTGATGCCGAGCAACGCGACGTCCAGATCGTCGAGCAAGCGTTCGACGCTGGGCATGAAACCGCGTCCGGCCTGGGTCAGGCTGACCTTGCGCGTGGTGCGTTCGAACAGCTTCACGCCGAGGGCGTCTTCGAGCTTTTCGATGCGCCGGCTCAGGGCCGGTTGCGACAGGCGCACGGTGTCGGCGGCCTTGCGGAAACTGCCCTGCTCGACCACCGCGCGAAAGGCTTGCAGGTCGTTGAGGTCGAAGTTGATGGCCATGAAAGACTCGAAGGAATTGATTCGCTGAGGCTATAAATGTAACCAATTGATGCAAATTATTACAGAAGCACATCTGCTCAATCAGGCTCTGCGCTGGATCTGCAATCATTTCAGCCTTTATCCTTGTCGCCCCCCGCCGTACCGCGTTACTGGAGTTCCGCTCATGCCCCATGAAGGCAATCTGTTGCAAGCCGCCGTCGTCTTTCTCTTCGCCGCCGTGCTCACCGTTCCCCTGGCCAAGCGTCTGCAACTGGGCGCGGTGCTCGGTTATCTGTTCGCCGGGGTGATCATCGGCCCGTCGGTGCTGGGCCTGATCGGCAATCCGCAAAGCGTCAGCCATATCTCGGAACTGGGCGTGGTGTTGCTGCTGTTCATCATCGGTCTGGAGCTGTCGCCTCGACGGTTGTGGGTGATGCGCAAATCAGTGTTCGGCGTGGGTCTGGCGCAGGTGCTGCTGACCGGTTCGGTGATCGGGGTGCTGGCGTTGTCGGTGTTCGGTCAGCCGTTGAACAGCGCGATTGTCTTGGGCCTGGGCCTGGCGCTGTCGTCCACCGCATTCGGCCTGCAAAGCCTCGCCGAGCGCAAGGAACTGACCAGCCCCCACGGGCGGTTGGCGTTTGCGATTCTGCTGTTCCAGGACATCGCCGCGATCCCGCTGATCGCGCTGGTGCCGATGCTCGCGGGGGTCGATCACCACACCAGCACCGCCGACGACGTGCGCCACAGTTTGCAGGTGCTCGGCGGCATCGCGGTGGTGGTGATCGGCGGACGTTATCTGCTGCGTCCGGTGTTCCGCATCGTGGCGAAAACCGGTCTGCCGGAGGTGTCTACCGCCACTGCGTTGCTGGTGGTAATCGGCACCGCGTGGCTGATGGACATGGTCGGTGTGTCGATGGCGTTGGGCGCGTTTCTCGCCGGGTTACTGCTGGCGGATTCGGAATATCGCCATGAGCTGGAAGCGCAGATCGAGCCATTCAAGGGCCTGCTGCTGGGGCTGTTTTTCATCAGCGTCGGCATGGGCGCCAACCTCAGCCTGCTGCTCAGCGCGCCGATCACGGTGCTGGGGTTGACGCTGTTGCTGATCGCCCTGAAGTTGCCGCTGCTGTTTGTGGTCGGGCGTCTGGCGGGTGGATTGAACAAGGTCAGCGCGATTCGCCTCGGCATCGTGCTGGCGGCAGGCGGTGAGTTTGCTTTCGTAGTGTTCAAGATTGGCCGCGATCAAGGCCTGTTTGAACCACGTCTGTACGACCTGCTGGTGCTGACCATCACCCTGTCGATGGCCGTCACGCCGCTGTTGCTGCTGGTCTGCGCACGGCTGGTCAGCCCGAAGGTGCAGCCGGTGGAAGTGCCGGAGAAATTCCGCCAGATCGAGACCGAATCCCCACGGGTAGTGATCGCCGGCATGGGCCGTATGGGGCAGATCGTGGCGCGGATCCTGCGGGCGCAGAACATCAAGTTCGTGGCGCTGGACACCTCGGTGGAAACCATCGAACTGTCGCGCAGTTTTGGTGGCGTACCGGTGTTCTACGGTGACCCGATGCGTCCGGAAATCCTCAGTGCGGCCAAGGTCGGTGAAGCGGAGTACTTCGTGATTGCCACAGATGATCCGGAAACCAACATCAAGACCGCCGAGATCGTGCGCAAGCTCTACCCAGACATGAAGATCATCGCCCGGGCGCGTAACCGGCAGCATGTTCATCGGTTGGTGGATGTGGGGGCCGATCCGATCCGGGAGACCTATTACTCAAGTCTGGAAATGAGCCGCCGCACCCTGGTTGGCCTTGGCTTGACCCAGGCTCAGGCCGATGCGCGGATCAAGCGCTTCAAGCACCATGACGAACAGGTGCTGGAAGCTCAACACGCGGTGTACGACGACGCGGCCAAAGTGCTGCAGACCGCCCAGGAAGCGCGGGCGGAACTGGCCCGGCTGTTCGAGTCGGATCAACTGGAAGAACAATCGGGCAAGTCCTGAGTTCTTGCTGATCGTTCCCACGTCGAGACGTCGAACCGTCCGCGTGGGAATGCAGCCCAGGACGCTCCGCGTCCCTTCCAGAGCTGGAACGCGGAGCGTCCCTTGAGGCATTCCCACGCGGAGCGTGGGAACGATCAGATGGGAGCCAGCAGGCTCAGGCTATCTCCAGCTCCCTCTCTTCTTTGGCCGGCACCACTTCAAACCGGTCCGCCAGAAACGGCGTGATGTCCAGCGGCAGCGGTTCATCGTTGACCAGCTTGTCCAGCAACACCCCGGTGATCGCCGACGTCAGCACCCCGGTGCGGAAATGCCCGCAGGCGTTGAGATACCCCTCCACCCCGGCCATCGGCCCGAGAATCGGCAATTCGTCCGGCGAGCCCGGCCGCAACCCGGCCCAGGTGCGTTTGAGGTTGATGTCCGCCAGTTCCGGCAAACAACGCACCGCGCCCTGCACCAGCCCGGCGATTTCCGGCCAGGTGGTGGTGACGTCGAAGCCCTTGTCCTCGGTGGTGCTGCCGATCAGGATTTCGCCGTTGTCCTTCTGCGCCATGTAGCAATCGCTGGTGGTCAGGCAACCGTTGAGGATTTTCGGCAGACGTTCGGTCAGCAGGATCTGGCCTTTCACCGGTTTCACCGGAATACGGATGCCCGTGGCCCACTCGCTCAAGTCCGCTGCCCACGCACCCGCTGCGTTGATCAGGGTCTTGCAGTGAAACACCCCGGCTTCGGCCGTCTGTACGCCAGTCACCCGCGAGCCGTGATGCAGCACGCCGGTGATGTTGGTGTTGACGTACATGTCCACGCCATTCTGCCGGGCACCTTCGGTGTAGGCGTCGGCCAGGCGGAACGGGCTGACCTGGTGGTCGCAGAGAAACTCCAGCGCCCCGCGCGCTTCATGGCTGACGCTCGGCTCTGACTCGCGCAATGCCGCCTGATCCAGCCAGCGCACCTGATCGGCCAGGTGCGGAATGCAGCCGACGATGTGCTCGGCGTACAACCGGTCTTCATCGTCATAGATCACGAATTTGAGCCCGGTCTTTTCGAACTTGAAATCCATCCCGTGATTGTCACGCAGCTCGCGGTGCAGCGCCGGGTACAGCGCGTTGGACTGCAAGGCGAAATCGAAAAACGACGGAGGCAGGATGTGCGGTGTGCTGGAGTCAACCGCCACCGCCGCGCCCTGGGTTTCGCGCTTGCGGTTGGCCGACATCATGCGGAAGAAAATCACCCCGCAACCCAATCCCACCGACTCGCCAATCGCCCACAAACCACCGGCCGAAGCGCGGGTCGCGTTGCCCGGGCGCTTGGCGTCGATCAGCGCAACCTTGAGGCCTTTGCGCTTGGACAATTGGTAGGCGATGGACGCGCCGATCACACCGCCGCCGGCGATGACCACGTCATAGAACTTACTCATGGGAAACGGCCTCCGTGCCGAGGGACTGGAACGCGGAAAAAGGAATCGGATCAATCGGGAAACGCGGCCGCAGCCAGCCGACATCCTTGCGCCCGGTGGCCTGTCGCAAGCGGTCACTGCAATAGCCGACGCACATCCGCCCCTGACAGTCGCCCATGCTTACGCGGGTGCGCATTTTCAGGCTGGCGATGTCTTGCACGCCCTGCTCCAGCGCGCGGTCGATGTCGGCGCGGGTCGCGTGTTCGCAACGGCAGATCACCGTGTCGGCAGCCGGCAATGCGGTTTGCCCGACGCCGCGTTCGGTGTAGCGATCCACCGCCGCGCGGAAGCGCACGATGGCTTTGAGTTTGCCCAGATAACGGTCGCGACGGACTCGCGCCAGCTCTTCTTCCAGCACGCCGCGTTGCAGCAGGATCGAGGTCGCCGCGATCTTGCCGGCCAGCATCGCCGCTTCACCGCCGCGAATCCCGCCCATGTCACCGGCCAGATGCACGTGGGGCTCGCTGCTTTGCTGCCAGATATTGGCATTGGCGCGCAGGTAACCGTCGTCGCTGAAGCCGTGATCCAGGCCCATTTGCTGACTCAGTTGCGTGCGCGGAATGAAGCCGTAGCCGACCGCGAGTGTCTTCGCCTCGAAGCGTTCGACGCGACTCATGTCCGGCTCCCACGTTGCCGAGTACGGCGCCACGCTGACGCTTTTCAGTTCGCCTTCGCCGTGCGCTTCGACCACGCCCCAGCCGTAGTTCATCGGGATGCCATGCAGTTTCAGATAAGCGAGCATGCTCAAGCCATCGAGGAACAGTTGCGGCTTGTTCAGCAGTGCCAGACTTTCCTTGGCGATCTTGCCGAACGCGCAGGCCTCGTAGACCCCGGCCACGCTCACACCCGACGCATGCAACTGAGTCGCCACCAGCGGCAACAGCGGCCCGGTACCGGCGATCACCACCGGCCCCTGCGGTTTGACCACGCCGCTTTTGATCTGCAATTGCAGGCCGCCGAGCATGATCACGCCGGGCAGCGTCCAGCCTGGAAACGGCACGCTGCGTTCATGGCAACCGGCGGCCAGCAGCAACTGCGGGTATTCGATTTCGTGCAGTCGCTCGTCGCCGTCCAGCACCACCAGCGAGCGCGTGCCTTCGGCGCCGACCACGCGGTGGTTGAGGCGCACGTCGATCAGCCCGGACTGCTCCTGAAAATCACCGTGCAGTTTGCCCAACGCCTCGGAATAGCGCGGCCCCAGATAATCCAGCTGCACGCCGTCACGCAGCGGCCCGCGATAGACCACGCCACCCAGGCGCGATGCTTCTTCGAGCAAGGTGCAGCGCACCCCGTGCAGGGCCAGTTCGATGGCCGCGGCCATTCCCGCCGGGCCACCCCCTACGATCACCGGATTCTGGCTCATACCACCTCCTGCCCGTGAATGCGGTTGACCTGGGTCTCGATCAGCATGCCGTCGCGCACCACGGTCTGGCAGGCTCGACGCTTGTGCCGGCCGTTGATTTTCACCAGGCAGCACTGGCACACGCCCATGCCGCAATAGGCACCGCTGATCTGGTTGTGATCGTTGCGCGCGACCTGGCGCACGCCGAGGGACTGAATGACGCTGAGCACGGTTTCGCCGATGGCGGCGGTGACCGGCTGGCCGTTGATGTGGACAGTCATATCCGCCTGCGCCAAAGGCTGGATATCGAAGGTTCTTTCTAGGCAGTGCATTGCAATGATCATCCGTGAAAGGTTCAGGTGAGGTTGAAACAGCTCCTTGCTGCACTACACCTCGCCGGCACGTCGGGTGTTATCTCTCTATCGGGCCGGCAGGTTGGTTCCGCTCGCGCAGCAAAGTGCGCGCAAGCAATGTAGTCGATCCAGCGGCAAGGGCCTGGAAATTTCACGGTAGGGGATATTGCGCCGACGAATATTGATCCAGGCCATGGAAATGACTGGTCGGTTCTGCGCCTTCGGCCCCGCGCAGAAAGCAAAAAGCCGCTTCAACCCGAAGGTGGAAGCGGCCAAGGCATGTGCCTCAAGGAATCAGTGCACGAACAGGGCGATCAGGATGATGATCGGGATTGGAACACCGAGGAAAAACAGCAGTAGTGAGCGCATGGTGGTTCTCCTTGATTAACGGACTGGCGGCAGCGTGGTCGTGGTGTAGGTTTCGACTTCGACGTACTCGACCGCATCCCGGCGACGACCGCCGAAGGTGGCCGAGAGGCTGGCGAAGAACGCACCGGCCAACAGTGCGATGAACATCCACAGCGTGGTCCAGGCAGCGACTTTGGCGGCGGTGTCGGCGGCTTGTTGCGCTTTCAGCTTGGCGTCGGCGATGGCTTTCTGGGTACGGGCGTAGATTTCATCGACCCGACGTTCGGCGTCGGCCTGGGTCAGGTTGGTACGCTGAGCGACCAGTTGTGCGAGGTAGGTACGGTCTTCGGCGCTGAGCTGACCGTTGGCCAGGCTTTGGGCGAAGATCCGGGTTACGGTGCCACGGGCGGCGTCATCGCTGACGGCGGCGGGACGATCGTCGCGGAACAGGCTGTCGACGAAGTAGCCGTACTGGTCACTGTCGGTGTTGCCGGCCGCTGTGCCGGCCGCTTGCGTCATGGCACCGGCAGCGCCGCCGACAACACTCGCACCGGCCTGCACGCCACCGCTGACGATGCTGCTGACCGAGCCGACCACCAGCGTTGCGGTGACCAGCGTCGCGACACACCAGGAAAGGAAGCCATGGGCGGTGTCGCGGAAATACACCTCGTCACCGTGCATGTTGGCCCACTTCACTCGCAAGCGACCAGCAATGTAGCCGCCGAGCCCCGAAGCGATGATTTGCGTGGCCGCCAGCCAGATAATGGTGGAAATGCCCAGGCCCTTGGCGCTGACGCCCTCCCCGGCCCACGGTGAAACGGCGGAGAAGCCCAGACCGAAGCCCAGCAGCACGAGAATCAGCGACAGTGCCGCCGCAGCGGCAGCCCCTGCGAAGATCGCGCCCCAGGACACCCCCGAGACGTTGCTCGACTCTCCTTCGTAGGCAGGATAAAACCCATCAGAGGATCTATTCATTGTTGTAGTGCTCCAGGCATGAAAAATGGTGTTACAACTCGTCAACAGAGGAATTGCAGTGACCGTGCCAGTCGCCCACATTAAATAAATCGTTTGAATTCAATAGCTTAAAAAGTCTGAACTTCCTAAGACCATGCAAATTGCAACAACGGGTCGATAACAGCGGGTTTTATGCATTGGCACAAAAGCCCGGCCGTGGCGTTTGTATCCGCTAAAACATGAAAGTTAATTTAAAGCGCCGGCGCAAAATCTTGGCAAAATGCTGCCATTGCGTTTGAACAGACCAGCAGGCCCACCATGACTCGCATCCTCACCATCGAAGACGACGCCGTGACCGCCCGGGAAATTGTCGCCGAACTGAGCAGCCACGGCCTCGACGTGGACTGGGTCGACAACGGCCGTGAAGGCCTGGACCGCGCCGTCAGCGGCAACTACGACCTGATCACCCTCGACCGCATGCTGCCGGAGCTTGATGGCCTGGCCATCGTCACCACCCTGCGCACCATGGGCGTGGCCACGCCGATCCTGATGATCAGCGCCCTCTCCGATGTCGACGAGCGCGTTCGCGGCTTGCGCGCCGGCGGCGATGACTACCTGACCAAACCGTTCGCCACCGATGAAATGGCCGCCCGGGTCGAAGTGTTGCTGCGTCGCCAGAACAGCAACGGCGCCCAGCCGACCACGTTGCAGGTGGCGGACCTGCAACTCGACCTGATCAGCCACGAAGCCCGACGCGCCGAGCAGGTGCTGACATTGTTGCCGACCGAGTACAAATTGCTGGAATTCCTGATGCGCAACAGCGGCCAGATCCTGTCGCGGATGATGATTTTCGAGGAAGTCTGGGGCTATCACTTCGACCCCGGCACTAACCTGATCGACGTGCACATCGGCCGCCTGCGCAAGAAGATCGACCCGCCGGGCAATGTCCCGCTGATCCGCACGGTGCGAGGCTCGGGTTATGTCATTGCCGAACCCGTCTGACGGTTGGCGCTCCTCCAGCAGCCGCTTGCTGGCGCTGTACAGTTCGTTGTTCGTGGCCTGGAGCGCGATCCTCATGGGTGTCATGTACTTCGAGGTGTCCGGTTATCTCGACAATCTGGCCAAACATTCGCTGATGCAACGTCAGCATCTGTTTTCGCACTTTCGCGGCGATCAGCTGGAAGACGCGCTCGCCGCCAGCATGACGTTCGACATTCGTGGCATCGACGCCTACGGTCTGTTCGACGCTCAGCACCGTTACCTGGGTGGCGCGTTGCAGAGGATCCCCGAGGGCCTGCCGCTGGACGGCAAGATCCACATGCTCAGCGAATGCGCCGACTCCGACGACCCGACCCTGCCCGCCGACAGCTGCGACGCGGTAGCCACCCCGACCCGCGACGGTCGCTGGCTGGTGCTGCTGCGTGACAACGGCTCGCTGTTCGCGGTGACGAAGATCATTCTGCATGCGCTGCTCTGGGGCGTGTCGCTGACGATTGTGCCGGGGATCATCGGCTGGCATCTGCTGCGTCGTCGGCCGCTGCGGCGGATCCGGGCGATCCAGGCCAGCGCCCAGTCGATTGTCGCCGGCGATCTGACCCACCGTTTGCCACTGTCCAATCGCCGAGATGAGCTGGACATGCTCGCCGCCATCGTCAATGCCATGCTCGATCGCATCGAGCGCTTGATGAACGAAGTCAAAGGCGTGTGCGACAACATCGCCCATGACCTGCGCACCCCGCTGACCCGCTTGCGCGCGCAGTTGTATCGCATGCAGCAGCAGGCCGGCGAAGGCTCGCCGGAAGCGGTGCAACTGGATCTGGTGCTGGCCGAGGCCGATACGCTGATGGCGCGGTTTCGCGGGTTGCTGAGGATTTCCGAGCTTGAGGATCGTCAGCGGCGCTCGGGGTTTGTCGAGCTTGATCCGGTGTTGTTGCTGCAGGAACTGCACGAGTTCTATCTGCCGCTGGCCGAAGACGACGAGCTGCGTTTCGAGCTGAACATGCCTGAAACGCTGCCGATGCTGAACGGCGATCGGGCGTTGCTGTTTGAAGCGCTGGCGAACCTGTTGAGCAACTCGATCAAGTTCACCCCGGCCGGTGGCACGGTGGTGTTGCGCGGGGTCAATGATGCGGGGCATACGCGGATCGAAGTGCATGACTCCGGGCCCGGCATTCCCGAGTCGGAACGGGAGGCGGTGTTCCAGCGGTTCTACCGCGCCGAGGGCGGGCAATTGCAGAACGGCTTTGGTCTGGGACTGTCGATCGTCGCGGCGATCGTCAACCTGCATGGGTTCAGCCTTGAGGTGGGACGCAGCGATCTGGGCGGGGCGAAGCTGGTGCTGGATTGTCGGCAGAGTCTGATTTCACAGTCTTGAACTTCATGTATTCCCCATGTGGGAACCAGCCTGCTGGCGATGACGGCGTGTCAGTCAATGAATAGTTGAATGATCGACCGTTATCGCTAGCAGGCTAGCTCCCACAAGGGGTTCTTGCAGAAACTCAGGCGGGGTAGTTGGCGCGCAGCGCTTCGAGCCCGCCCTGATAGATCCCTCTAAACAGCGCCACCACTTCCTCATCAGTCACGCCCTTGGCCGTGAAGCGTCCCGACCACGTCACCTTCGCGCCCTGCCCTTGGGGCTCAACACGAATCGTCGCCAGATAATCGGTGGCCGGAAACGGTGCCTGCAGAATCGAATAGCTGTAGGTTTTGCCCGCGTTATCGAACGTTTCCAGACGCTCGACCACCACGCCACCGTCAGCGGTTTGCAGGGTGCGCACACGCCCGCCTTCGCTCAGTTCGCTGTTGGGAATGAACGGCAGCCAGTCCGGCAAGGTGTTGAAGCCGCCAATCAATTGCCAGACCTGATCGGCCGAAGCCGGGATGTCGATCGTTGCTGATGCTGTTGCCATAAATAAAAAGTCTCTCTCGATAAGTTCAGATAGTCAGGCTGTCGACCACGCCGCCATCGACCCGCAAAGCGGCGCCGGTGGTGGCCGAAGACAGCGGTGAAGCGATGTAGGTAACCAGGTGCGCGACCTCTTCGACATCCGCCACGCGCTGGATGATCGAGCTCGGACGGGCCCGGCGCACAAAGGCGTCAGCCTCGTCCCGCAGGCTGCGCCCAGATTCGGCGGCGGCATCCTTGAGCATTTCTTCGACACCGTCGGTGAAGGTCGGCCCCGGGAGGATCGCGTTGACCGTAACCCCGGTGCCCGCCAGGCGTTTGGCAAGGCCATGGGACACCGCGAGGTTGGCGCTTTTGGTCACGCCGTAGTTGATCATGTCGGCCGGGGTGGCCACGCCGGATTCCGAAGACAGGAAGATCACCCGCCCCCAGCCCTGCTCGACCATCGCCGGCACGTAATGCCGCGACAGGCGCACGCCGGAGATCACGTTGATTTCATAGAAGCGCGTCCACTCATCGTCCGGCGCGTCGAAGAAATCCACGGCGTTGTAGATGCCGAGGTTGTTCACCAGGATGTCGGCTTTCGGTTCGGCGGCGAACAGTTTCTGCGCGCCTTCGGCCGTGCCCAGATCCGCCGTCAGACCCCGCAGTTGCGCGCCCGGCACCTTGTCTCGAATGCTTGCCAGCGCCTGCTCGACCTTGGCCGCGTCGCGACCGATCACCACCACCGTGGCGCCCGCCTCGGCCAGCGACTGGCTGATGCCCAAACCGATGCCCGCCGTGCTGCCGCTGACAATCGCCAGTTTTCCGCTCAGATCGATCTTCATGCTTTCACCTCGTCGATGGGTAATGGTGCACGTTCGGACACCAGTTTCGCTTCACGCATGGCCTGCCAGAAACCGGCCGGAATGACCGCCGACAGCGCCGCCACATCTTCAGCGATGCGCCCCGGTTTGCTCGCGCCGGGAATCACTGCCGCCACGGCCGGATTGGCCAGCGAGAATTGTAGTGCAGCCGCTTTGACATCGACGCCGTAGGCGGCAGCGATGCGTTTGATCTGCTCGACTCTGGCAACGATTTCAGGACTGGCTTTCTGGTATTCGAAGTGCGCGCCACCGGCCAGAATCCCCGAGCTGTATGGGCCGCCGACCACGATTTCAACGTTCTGCGCCCGGGCCGAATCCATCAAGCGCTGCAGAGCGCGGTCGTGGTCGAGCAAGGTGTAGCGGCCGGCCAACAGGAAGCCGTCAGGCTGCGCCTCGGTCAGGTCCAGCGTCAACTCGCACGGTTCAACCTTGTTCACGCCCAGGCCCCAGCCCTTGATCACGCCTTCTTCACGCAGGCGGGTCAGGACTTTGAAGGCGCCGGTGCGTGCCTGATTGAAATACTCGAGCCATTGGTCGCCGTAGAAATCCTGAGCGATATCGTGGACCCAGACGATGTCGAGGCGATCGGTTTTCAGACGCTTGAGGCTGTCTTCGATCGAACGCAAGGTGGCGTCGGCGCTGTAGTCGTTGACGATCTTGTTCGGGCGACCGTGCTCGAACACCCCGCTTTTCTCGCCCAGATCCCGGGCGGCGGCGTCTTCGACTTCATCGAGAATCACCCGGCCGACCTTGGTGCTGAGCACATATTCGTCGCGTTTGTAGCGGGACAGTGCTTCGCCGAGGCGGATTTCCGACAGGCCCGAGCCGTAGAACGGCGCGGTGTCGAAGTAACGCACGCCGGCATCCCACGCCGCGTGCACGGTGGCCTGGGCTTCTTCCTCAGGAATGGCGCGGAACATGTTGCCCAGCGGCGCGGTGCCGAAGCCGAGTTGGCCGGGAAGTTTGTCTTTCAAGCTCATGATGCTGTCCTCGTAGTTCGTGGTCGGTGTTGACCGTTGAGCAGATCCTAGATTGCGCCACTCAGACCGTCCAAGACATAATCCGCAGCACTTGAGTCCCTGAAGGTCTGACATGATCGACATCCGCCAATTGCGCTACTTCGTCGCCGTCGCCGAGGAAGAACACGTCGGCCGCGCCGCCGAGCGCCTGCACATTTCCCAGTCGCCCCTGAGCCGACAGATCGCCCAGCTGGAAGAGCGCTTGGGCCTGACCCTGTTCGAACGCAGCCAGCAGCGCATCCGCCTGACCCGCGACGGCCAGACCTTTCTCGCCGAAACCCGCGCCCTGCTGACCCACGCCAACCGCCTGGAATCTCTCGGCAAACGCCTGGGCCGTGGCGAAGAAGGCGGCCTGTGCATCGGCTACATCGAGAACGCGATGCACGCCGGGGTCTTGCCCAACGCCTTGCGCGTGCTGCGGGTCGACCGGCCCAACGTGCATGTCGCGCTGTACAACCTGAGTTCCGCCGAACAACTGGAAGGCCTGCGTCAGCGTAGCCTCGATATCGCGCTGGTCAGTGAACCGCCGACGATCGACGACCCGGACCTGCTGGGCTTTCAGGTACTGGACGACCCGATGCTGCTGGCGCTGCCCGAACATCACCCTCTCAACCAACTGCCCTCGCTGACCCCGGCGGATCTGGCCGATCAGGAATGGATCGGCGTGCAGCCTCGCCAAGGCGCTGACGATGAGTTCGTCAGCGCCTGCATTCGCGCGGGCTTCACCCCGGATGTACGGATGCAGGCCACCGAGCCGTTTACCGCGTTGGGGCTGGTCGCTTCGGGGCTGGGGATCGCGATGATCCAGAAAGGCCTGAGCCATAACGCACCGCCGGGCGTGGTGCTGCGGGAAGTGCCGTGGCTGGCGTTCACCACGCCGTTGTGGGCGGCTTGGCACCGAGTCAATTTACGGCCGTTGGTGGAGACGTTTCGTAAAGTGTTGACCGGGTCCGATATTTCCGCCGCCTGAATAGCCCTCCCGAAACGTCGGACCGCCCGTAGGGAGAGGGGACCTATCGAGGGATATTGACGCGATAAATCGACCTGAAAAATCTGGTGTGAATCTATAACCAGGTTGATCCGGCACTGAGGGTTGGCTTGGTCTACAGTGACTTTTTCATCCCACTTCACAAGGACGTGAAGCATGCAAAATCGCCCTACTTTCGAACAACGCCAGTTTGCCCGCCACTTGCGCACCTCCCAGACGGATTGCGAACAACTGCTCTGGCAGAAGCTGCGGGCGCGGCAGGTGGCGGGGCTGAAATTTCGCCGGCAGGCGCCGGTTCCGCCGTTTGTGCTGGATTTCTATTGTGTGGAATTGAAGCTGGCGGTGGAGCTGGATGGGGGGCAGCATTTTGAGGAGGCGGGAGAAATTCATGACCGGCGGCGTACGGTTTATCTTCAGCGGCTGGGGATTGAGGTGGTGCGGTTCAGCAATCTGGAGGTGATTCGGCAGATGGGGGATGTGCTGGAGCAGATTGTGCGGGTTGCGGAGGTTTTGAGAGCGCGATCCTGATCCGAAAAGCGCCCTCACCCCAGCCCTCTCCCGGAGGGAGAGGGAGCCGATCGGGGGATATTGTCGGAATACATCGACCTGAAAAATCTGCGGTGAATCCATAATCGACTCGGTTTTTCAGGTCGATGCTTGGAATCCATAATGGACTCGGTTTTTCAGGTCGATGTACCTCTTAAGACACCTCGGTCGGCTCCCTCTCCCCCGGGGAGAGGGCTGGGGTGAGGGCCAACGGTCGACGCAGAATGCACGACAGTCCCGGAACCCATAATCGAATCTGTGTCTCAGGCCAATGCTTGGAATCCATAATCGACTCGGTGCATCAGGTCGATGTACCTCTCAAGACACCTCGGTCGGCCCCCTCTCCCTCCGGGAGAGGGCTGGGGTGAGGGCCAGCGGTCGACACGGAATCCATGAGCATTCAAGATCCCAACCGCGCCCACCCCGCCACCAGCTGCGCACTGATACTCACCCCGCCACAAACAATGACCACCACATCATGCGCCCCCGCCAGCGTCGGATGGTCGAGATACGCCACCGCCAGCGAAACCCCGCACGCCGGCTCCACCAACTGCCGCAGATCACTGGCATAACGCACCACGCCCATGATCGCGTCGTCATCTGACAGCACCAGACACTCATGATCGAACTCGCCGATATGCTCTACCGGCCAAGCCGCCACCTGGGCGGCGCCGAGGGAGGTGGCGACGCTGTCGATACGGCTCAGACGCACCGGATGGCCAGCCTGGACGGCGGCGGCGAACGAGGCAGCGCCTGTAGTTTCGCAGGTGATGATGCGGCAGTCTCGGCGATCATGCCGTAGCAGCCCGGTGAGAATTCCCGCCAGCAAACCACCGCCGCCGACCGACGTGACCACAGTATCGACCTGCGGGCAGTCGTCGAGGATTTCGTCGACCATCGTGCTGTGCCCTTCCCACAGTACCGGGTGGTCGAAGGCCGGCACGTATTCGGTGTCTGCCGCGCTGGCCAGTTCCCGCGCTCGCTGGTTGGCCTCGTCCCAGACTTTGCCGTGGACGATAACCTCCGCGCCGGTGCGGCGAATACGCGCGCGGGTCGCTTCCGGTGTGGTGTGCGGCACCACGATGCAGGCTTGCAGGCCCAGGCTGACGGCGGCCACCGCCGTGGCCAGTCCGGCATTGCCGCCGGACGGACACACGACCTTGCGCTTGCCCTGCGCCGCTGCCTGACTGCACAACAAGCCCATCCCGCGCAGCTTGAACGAGCCGCACGGTTGCAGGTTTTCCAGCTTCAGCCAGATGCGCCGGGAAGCGGTCGACAGGGTCGGATGGAGGATCAGCGGCGTGCGGATGTGCAGCATGGCGGACTCGCGAAGCGGCGGCTCGGATGATCGGAACGTCTCTGCCTGAAGTTTAGTCCACGCCCCTGCCACCAGCTAAACGCCGGGGATCGTGCCGGGATCTACACTGAACGGAACAGCCGTGAGGTGCTTATGAAAATGTCTGCGCAAATGACCGTGGTCGCAGTGCTCGCCACCCTCGCCTATCTGGGCCTGGCGATGTGGGGCATCGGTGGCGTGGCGGTGTTCTTTTCTCACGGCGCTCTGGTCGTGGTGGCACTGGCCACGCTGGCCATGGTGGTGGCTTCGCTCTTTACGGAAGTGAACCTGAGTACCGGCGAACGCGAGGACCGGGCCAATCGCTGGGTGATTCCGGCGTTTGCCGTGATCGGACTGGTCAGTGCCTTTCTGCCGGCTTACTGCGACCGCATCGGTTTCTGGACCATCGGCCGCGAAGGTACCCGTTGGCTGGGCGCGTTGCTGTTTATCGTTGGGGGTGGATTGCGCTTGTGGCCGGTGTTTGTGCTCGGCCATCGGTTCAGCGGGCTGGTGGCGATTCAGCCGGGGCACCGGTTGGTCACCGAAGGCATCTACCGGCATCTGCGCAACCCCAGTTATCTGGGGCTGGTGATCAATGCGATCGGTTGGGCGCTGGCGTTTCGCTCGGTGGTCGGCCTGTTGCTCGCGGCGCTGACGCTGATCCCGCTGATCGCCCGCATCCACTCCGAAGAGGCCCTGCTGCGCACGCAGTTCGGTGCCGAATACGACGCCTATTGCGCCCGCAGCTGGCGCTTGGTGCCCGGAGTTTATTGACGTTGCAGGCGCAACTGGCCGTCGCTGTCGATGCTCAGCGCAATGTCGCGGTAACTGGTGATGGTCGCGTGTACGGTTTCCAGAGGATGCTGGTGAGTCGTGGTGATGATCATCAACGGCGCACCGGCGGCTTCAGCGGCCTGAATGCCGACAGTGGCGTCTTCGAAAATCAGGCAGTCCGCCGGTTCCAGGCCCAAGCGTTTGGCGGCCAGTCGATAACCGGCCGGATCCGGTTTGCCGGCGGTCACGTCTTCAGCGGTGATCATCACCGCAGGCTCCGGAATACCCGCCGCCGCCATCCGCCGCAATGCCAGATCCCGTGGCGCCGAGGTCACCATGGCCCAGCGATCCGCCGGCAACGATTTGAGAAACGCTGCCGCGCCGGGGATCTCGACGATGCCTTCGACGTCTTCGATTTCCGCCTCGGTGATGAACGCCGCTTGCGCTTCGGCGTCCACGCCCGGCAGGTTCAAACGCGTGATGGTGTCGATGGCGCGCACGCCGTGGATGGTCGGCAGGAACGTTTCGACGTTCACCCCGTGGCGCACGGCCCAGGCGGACCAGATCCGCTCGGCGGCGGCGATGGAGTTGAGGACGGTGCCGTCCATGTCGAACAGGAACGCGCCGAACGCGCGGTTGAAAACAGCATCGTGAGAAGACAAAAGATCACTTCCTCGCAAGGGGCCGGGCAACGATGCCCGGCAATGTAGCACTTGCGGGACGCTTCAGTGCAGACGCGGCGCCTTGGATTTGAACGCACCGTCAACACAGTCGAGCAACTGGCCGATGGCCCACGGCTTCTTGATGAACGCCACCGGATGCTTCACGCCCGAGGTTTCCGGCGTTTCATAACCGGACATGACCATCACCGGTTTGTCCGGCCAGCGCTCGCCGACCAGATTGGCCAGGTCCGCCCCGTTGAGGGTGCCGGGCATGGTGATGTCGGTGAGCAGCAGCGCGACTTCCGGCGCGTGCTCTTCCAGGTATTGCGAAGCCGCATCGGCACTGGTCTGCGGTTCGACCTTGAAACCTTCCTCCTGAAGAATTTCGCACAGAAACTCCAGAATCAACGGATCGTCCTCGACTACCAGAATCAATCCGCCAGGAAGGTGCGCGCTCGACGTCGAAATTGGACACATGAACTGGCACTCCCTGAATTGCATGAACGATTTAGCGGCTTGAATCCGCTGCTTATCAGGTATGAGCAGCACCTTCTACAGAAATTCATTTTTGATACAGGTCTTTTCGATAACACTGGGTCAACGGGCAGTCGCCGCCGCGTAATTGCGGTTAAAATGCGCGCCCTTTTGCTGGCCGATCCTGATTGATGAACCCTCAAGCCCTCGCCGTTCTCCACGCCCACCTGCTCACCGCGCTGACGTCGGCACCCGCCGAAACCCGGCGCCTGTTCCATGGGCGCGGGCGTTGCTGGCTGGGGCTGGAGCAAGTCACCGTGGACTGGCTGCAAGGCGTCGTGCTGGTGTCGCTGTTCAAGGAGCCCGAGGCTTCGCAGCTGGACGACCTCAAGCGCCTGCTGCTGGAAATCACCGGTTCGGAGCCATGGCAGCAGTCCGGCGCCCACACTTTGTTGATCCAGCACCGTTACCTGCCGCAGAGCACCGCCGAATGGGTATTGGGTGAAGAGATCGACGAAATGACCATCGTCGAGGGCGGGCTGAAATATCGGGTGGATCTGGGCCGCAAGCAGAACACCGGGCTGTTCCTCGACATGCGCTACGGCCGCAACTGGGTGCGCGAACAGGCGGCGGGCAAACGGGTACTGAACCTGTTCGCCTACACCTGCGGCTTTTCGGTGGCGGCCATCGAGGGCGGCGCCAGCCATGTGGTCAACCTCGACATGTCCCGCGCCGCGCTGAGCCGGGGCCGCGACAATCACCGGCTGAACGGGCATGACCTGAGCAAGGTGAGTTTCCTCGGCCACGACCTGTTCAAGTCCTGGGGCAAGGTGATCAACAGCGGCCCTTATGATCTGGTGATCATCGACCCGCCGTCGTT
Organism: Pseudomonas sp. 9.2(2024); assembly: GCF_039695385.1. Taxonomy (NCBI): domain Bacteria; kingdom Pseudomonadati; phylum Pseudomonadota; class Gammaproteobacteria; order Pseudomonadales; family Pseudomonadaceae; genus Pseudomonas; species Pseudomonas sp. 9.2(2024). The sequence continues at coordinate 4,105,044 of NZ_CP155585.1, forward strand.
TCAGAAAGGCAGTTTTCTGCTGACCAAGGATTACCAGCGCGTGCTGCGTCGTCTGCCGGAATTGCTGACTGCCCAAGGCAGCGTGCTGGCGTGCATGAACGACCCTTCGTTCGGCTCCGACTTCCTGATCGACGGCGTGACCCAGGAAGCGCCGAGCCTGCGCTTCGAGCAGCGGCTGGAAAATCCGCCGGAGTTTCCGGATATCGACCCGGAAAGCGGTCTGAAGGCGCTGCTGTTCAAGCAGATCGGCTGACCCGCTCAGCGCGGCCGCAACACCAGCGCAAACAACTCGCCATGCCCGGTGACGTTGAGCTTGTGATAGAGATTGCGCCGGTGCACCTTCACGGTCTCCGGCGAAATGTTCATGTGCTGGGCGATGGCCTTGCTGGAAAAGCCCTGGAGAATCAGACGCGCCGTATCGATCTCGCGCGCGGTCAGACGGGCGTCGAAGCGGTCGAGCAGCGCCGCAATATCGCCGACCGGCGCCTCGACCGCCGCACCTTGCGGCGGCATCAACTGCACATGCCGACGCATCGCTGACAGCACCCAATCCCGCACGCAGAGCAGGCGCCCCTGCTCCTGCAAACTGAACGCCGTCGAACGGCCCATCGACAATCCGAGCACGCCGTCGTCGAGGTTGACCAGAAATTGCAGCTCATCTGCGCCGACCACCGAGCGGAAGTAACTCTGGTAGTACTCGCTGTGCAGAAACTGGTCCGGCGCAACCGACGCGAGGCTGTGCAAACCATCGGCGATCCCGGCGCAGGCGGCCTGATAGAACGGATCGAGCAGGTACATGCCGGCACAGTAACCGGCCAGTTCTTCCTGCTCGTCGGCGCGACCCTGGCTGTCGAAGTCGATCAGCAATTGCGGCGGGCGCCCCGTCTGCATCACCGCCACCAGCGCATTGTCCAACGGCACCAGCAACCGCAGCGTATCGACCAGCGCCCGCCAGAAACCGTCCTGACCGACCGTGGCGAACACCCGCGCCAGGCTCTGGTGCACCGGCAATTCCTGCAGCAACGCGTCCACGCTCTACCCCTTTTGAGTAACCCATGATGGGAATGGGTGCGGCGCGGCCCGCCCGATAGGCTGACCACTCCTGTTCATCACCGGCCTGCCAACAGGCCAGGAGTGCCGCATCATGCGTGGTCATCGTGGGTATATCAACCTGGGTCTGATGGGCATTTTGTCCGCGGCGCTGAGTGCGCAGGCAGCCGATGCGCCGAGCGTGCATGTCTATAACTGGTACGACTACATCGGCCCGAACACCCTGCATGATTTCAAGCGTGACAGCGGTATCGAACCGGTCTACGACACCTTCGACAGCGCCGAAGTCCTGGAAGGCAAACTGATGACCAGCCGCAGCGGCTACGACGTGGTGGTGGCGAGCAATTTCAGCCTGCCGACCCTGATCAAGGCCGGCGCCCTCGCCCCGCTGCCCCGCGACCAACTGCCCGGCTGGAAGAACCTCGACAACGACCTGCTGAACAAACTGGCCAATAACGACCCCGGCAACCAGTACGCCGTACCTTATCTGTGGGGCACCAACGGCATCGGCTACAACGTCGACAAGGTGCGCGCCATGCTGGGCGACAAGGCCCCGGTGGATTCGTGGGACCTGGTGTTCAAGGAAGAGAACCTGGCCAAGCTCGGCGAATGCGGTGTGGCGATGCTCGATTCGCCGTCGGAAATGCTCCCGGTCGCGCTGCATTATCTCGGCCTGCCGCCGAACAGCACCAACGCCGAGGACTATCAGAAAGCCGAAGCGCTGCTGCTGAAACTGCGCCCGCACATTGCCTACTTCAACTCCTCGAAATTCATCAGTGATCTGTCCAACGGCAACATCTGCGTGGCGGTCGGCTGGTCCGGCGCGATGCTCGAAGCCAGGACCACCGCCGAGCAGGCCGGCAACGGCGTGAAGATTCAGTACAGCCTGCCGAAGGAAGGTGCGCCGGTGTGGTTCGACACACTGGTCTTGCTCAAGGACGCACCGCATCCGGCTCAGGGTCTCGCGTTCATCGACTACCTGCTGCGGCCCGATGTGATTGCGCCGGTCAGCGATCACCTGTCCTACCCCAACGGCAATCGCGCCGCCACGGCGCTGGTTGCCCAGGCCACCCGCGACAATCCTGCGGTGTACCCGTCAGCCACGGCGATGGCCACGTTGTACACCCTCGAACCCTTGCCCAAAGCCACCGAACGGGTGCGTACGCGGGTGTGGAGCAAGGTCAAGAACGGTCAATAAAAGCCCTCGAATCACTGCCTTCAACAGAGAGAACATCAATGAAACCACGTGCCCGCGATCTCCATATCCGCATCGGTCAAATGCAACCCGGCCCGCTCAACGCCATCACCGACGTACCCGGCGTACGAATCGGCCATAGCAACGTACGCGGCCGCACTGCCAGCGGTCGTGACATTTGCAGCGGCGTCACCCTGATCGAACCACGCGCCGGTTCGACCAACGCACAACCGTGTTTCGCCGGCGTCCACGTACTCAACGGCAACGGTGACGCCACAGGACTGGAGTGGATTCGCGAAGCCGGCCTGCTGACCAGTCCGATCGCCTTCACCAACACTCACAGCCTCGGCGTGGTGCGCGATGCCTTGATCGAACTGGATCGCGCGCAGCAACCGGACGACGGTCGGCTCTACTGGAACATGCCGGTGGTGCTGGAAACCTTCGATGGCTTGCTCAACGACATCAACGGCTTTCATGTGAAGCCCAAGCATGTGGCCGAAGCGATGAGCAATGCCGTTGACGGCCCGGTGCAGGAAGGCGCGGTGGGCGGTGGCAGCGGCATGATCTGTCATGAATTCAAGGGCGGGATCGGCACCGCATCACGCCGCTTGAGCAAGGCTCAGGGTGGCTGGACAGTGGGTGCCATCGTCCAGGCCAACCACGGGATTCGCAGCGAATTGCGGGTCGATGGCTACCCGGTCGGGCGATATATGGAACAGGTGGATTCGCCGTTCCTGCGCGCTTCGTTGCCACATCCGGGCATGGGCTCGATCGTAGTGGCCCTCGCCACCGATGCACCGCTGTTACCGCATCAATGCACGCGACTGGCGCAACGGGCGAGCCTCGGTCTGGCGCGTACTGGCGGTGGCAATGAGGATCATAGCGGCGACATCTTCATCGCCTTCGCCACCGGCAACGGTCATATCCCGCCCGCCGCTTACGAAGGCAAAGGCGCGTCGACTTGCGACGGCTTGCAGATGGTGAACAACGATCACATCAGCGAGTTGTTCCTGGCGGCGACCGAGGCGGTTGAAGAGGCGATCATCAACGCCCTGCTGGCCAGCGACAGCACCGAAGGCAACGGGCATTCGGTGCCGGGGCTGGATGCCGGGACCCTGCTCGCAGCTCTCGAAAAAGCCGGCTGGCCGGGCGCTCGCTGACATTCAGCGGAACAACCCAAGTCCGAGTTCGCGCGCCGCCTGCAACTGCATCGCCGGATCGCTCGACTCGGACTCCAGCAACAATGCCGAGCCCGCCACCGTCGCCCCGCAGTAATCGAAAATCCCGTGATCGATCTGCGTCTTCATCGCCGCGCCGTAGCCGTGGCGCTCGTAAGTGCGCACATCCGCTCCGCCGAGTCCGACCAGGTGTACGCGCAATCGTCCAAGTTTTTTCAGCGTCTTGTCGCCGTCGAAATCGTACGCCCAGCCATTGCTGAACACCCGGTCGATCCAGCCCTTGAGCAGCGCCGGCATCGACCACCAGAACACCGGATAAACCAGCACCAGCGCATCGGCTCGGTCGATGCGCGCCTGCTCGTCCAGTACGTCTTGCGGTGGCGCGGATTCGCGGTGATGCACCGCCCAGTCGGCCACGCCAAAGCGCGGATCAAATTCTTCGGCGTGCAGGTCGGCGATTTCGAAGGTGTTGGAGGGATCGCTTTCCGACAGGCCTTTGGCAATCTGCTGCGCCAACGCGTGGGTCAGCGAACGTGGATCATCGTGATCGACAACAATCAATGCGTGCATGGGGAAATCTCCGGTTGGTGATTGCTGACCAAGGGCTTACCCTTGCGAAAAGCTACGATTGGTAATCTACTACTAGTAAGTTATCTTCAGTAAGTTACGTTTGGTATATAAGCGATGTCAACCACTGAAATCCCAGAACCCGCACAACCCCGTCGACGCCTGTCACGGGAAGACCGCCAGCGCCAGTTGCTCGACATGGCTTGGCAACTGATTCGCGAAGAAGGCACCGATGCCCTGACCCTCGGCTATCTGGCGGAAAAGGCCGGCGTGACCAAACCGGTGGTCTACGACCATTTCACCACCCGCGCCGGTCTGCTCGCGGCGCTGTATCAGGATTTCGACCGGCGCCAGACGGCGCTGATGGACGCGGCGCTGGCCAATGCCGAAGCGACCTTGAGCGGCACTGCGACAGTGATTGCGACGGCGTATGTCGATTGCGTGCTGACCCAGGGCAACGAGATTCCGGGAGTGATTGCCGCCTTGGCAAGCACGCCGGAACTGGAGAGGATCAAGCGCGAATACGAGGCGATCTTTCTGGAGAAGTGCCGCAGCGTGCTCTCGCCTTTCGCTGACGGAGCAGAGATCGCTCAGGCAGGATTACGCGCCATGCTCGGTGCCGCCGAAGCCCTGTCGCAAGCAGCCGCCACCGACGAAATCAGCGCCGAACAGGCCCGTGACGAGCTGTTGGCAACCATCATTGCGATGGTCGAAAGAGCCGCCGCACGCGCTACCCAGGCAGGTGACTGACGGTACTTGAGCGCATCAGCCCACCTTCCTACGATGGAACTACGCAGTCGCTTGGTCCGCCAAGCCGTTGCGTAGGTGCGGGTGCTCTGAACCCCAATCAAGCCCGCACCTGGCTTCATGCGCATCTTGAGCCTCGCGGGCTCTACTTCCTCCCCATCAAAGAGTCTTGAGGCTCTTTTTTTGTCTCTGAAAATCAGCGTTCGGGTTCGCGGCGGATCGAACGCCACGTGGCCTGGGCCAGCAATTCGCGATAAGCCTTCGGACTGCCCTGCACTCGCCCGGACAACCACGCGCGGCAATAGCTGTCGGCCTGACCGACGATCAGCGATGGCAGCAGTTCCGCCGGGCATTCATTGAGCTCAGCCACGCGCCCGGACTCGGCCAGCCAGGTACGCAGGCCCAGATTGCGGGTCTTGTTGCGCTCGGCCAGTTCATCCTTGTGCGGCCCCCGGGTCACGGCATAACGCGCGTGATACTGGAACCGCGCCCATTCCGGTTGGTTCTCGACCCAATCCACATAGCTGTAGACCAACGCCTGCACGCCCTCTTCGGTGGTCGTCGCGTCAGCCAGATAGGCGTCGCGCAGGCGCGCCTGATCCTCCAGCGCGGTGAAGAACAGCGCGGCCACCAGCCCTTCCTTGTTGCCGAAATGGTGGTAGATCGCCCCGACACTGGTGTCGCACTCGGCACGGATCATTTCGATGGTAGTGGCCTCGATGCCCTGCTCGTTGAAGAGGCGCAGGGCCTTGCGAAAGATGTCGCGCTTGAGTTCGGCGCGGCGGCCGGGGTAGCTGCGTTCGAGTAGATCTGCGGTGTCCATGAGCCTTGAAAATCCGGGTAAAGGGCACATCCGTGCCGATGATCGAAACACGCACAGGTTGACAGATTTCCCGCGGACAGAATACCGTTCCGTTACAGAACAATATTCTGTAACGGAACATGATTCTGTAAATCCATTTACTGCGAGGCTTCATCCATGAGTCAGTTTCTCAGCATGTTCAACAGCGTCGGTTCCCAGGCATTCAGCCAAATGGCCTGCCAGGTCGCGCCGTACTTCAGCACCATCAATCCGCTGGTGACCGAGTTGCGGGCAGGTTCGGCGCAGGTGCAAGTGCCGTTTCGCCGCGAGATCACCAACCACCTCGGTACCGTGCACGCAATCGCCCTGTGCAACGCTGCCGAATTGGCGGCCGGGATGATGACCGACGTGTCGATTCCCGCCGGCGCGCGCTGGATTCCAAAAGGCATGACCGTCGAATACCTGGCCAAGGCCAAGACCGACGTGACCGCCGTGGCCAACGGCGAAGGACTGGACTGGCAGACCGAAGGCGACAAGATCGTGCCGGTGGATGTCCACGACGCCGAAGGCAAGAAAGTGTTCACGGCGCGGATCACCATGAACGTGAAACTGTCCTGAAATCACCGGCACAAAAAAGCCCTTGCTGCGCTGATCGCAACAAGGGCTTTCGTCGTTTCAAAGGGAAGGGATCAGTGAACGGTCAGACGCTGACGAACAAATTCTTCGGTGCGGCGAGTGACCTGATCCAGATGCCGGTCGCGCTGTTTCTCGGCATCGAGCATTGCCCGCTTGCCGTGCTTTTGCAGCAAGTAGGTGTGGATCTGCTGCACTTCCAGCGAACGGTAGATCGGCGTCGTGTCGATAAAACCGCGCAGCCCGTTGCTGCGATAGTGCCGGGTGCTCATCAGCACCTGCGTCTCCAGTTGGCCCAGCACTTCAAAGCCCAGCGCCTCGAAATACGGCACCTTGCCGACGCTGCAGGTCAGCTCGGCATGGGGGTAACGCGCCACCATGTCCGCGATCAGCGAACGGGCTACGCCCTGACGTCGATGCCCCTCGCGCACTGCCAGATAGGCCACGTTGCACGCCTCCCAATCACCCTGCACCGGCAGGTACAACAGGAAGCCGATCACCTGCTCCGGATCATCGTCATCGGTGGCCACCAGCAGTTCCACCTCAGTGCCCTTCTCGCCGTTCAACGCCTCCAGATACAGATGCACCTCGTAGCCGACCGCGTACTGATAGACGTTGTACAACAGGTTGCTCGGGCCGAGGCCGATGGCACTGATGTCGGTCAGGTTGTCGACCACCATCTGCAGGATCTGACTGTTGACGCCTTCGGGGCATGGGGATTTGTAGTGGGTGATGCGGGGCATGGCGGGGGAACTCCGGCGGTAAAACACAAGTTGCCGGGTAGGTTGAGCGACCGGCGAACCGCGACATCATACCCTGTGCAAGCCTGACAAAAATTTCATCTGCCCGAGAACGGATCTTTCGCCGATTTGGCGTCCAATTTTTCAGCTGCGTTCATTTTCCGACGCACGCCTTGAGGAGCTGCCATGAACGTTCTGCGTTGCGCGAAAACAATGAAATGCTTGCTCGCTGCCGCGCTGGTGGCGATCACCCTGTCGGGCTGTGTCGTCGAACCGGTTCGCCCGCATCGGCCACCACCGATCGTCGAAGTGGTTCCGGTCATGCCTGCGCCGGGTTATCACTGGGTCGCCGGGCATTACCGCTGGGCCGGCAACCAATGGCGCTGGATGCCGGGACATTGGCGGGCGTATTGAGGCCCTTCACTGCGCGGGGGCAACGACCTTGAACTTGATGTCGATGTCCTTGGACACCACGGTGTCCGCCCACTCCCCCGCGCCAAGGCCGAACTCGTCGCGCTTGAGTACCAGTTCGCCGTCGAAAATGCCGATGCTGCTGTCGGGTTTGAGTTGCACCGGCACCTGCACCTCACGGGTGATGCCTTTGAGGGTGAGGTGGCCGTCGACCAGATAACGGTTGTCGCCGGCCGGGCTGAAGCGGGTCGATTCGAACACCGCCACCGGGAATTTATTGGTGTCGAACCACGCCGGTTTCACTAACTCGGTGTTGGCATCTTCACTGCCGGCGTCGATGCTGGTCAGGTCGATGTGCAGCGTGGTGCGGGCGCTGGCCAGGTTGTCGCTGTCGAAATCCAGCATCGCGTCGAACTTGCCGAAGGTGCCGTACATCTGCGAGCCCATCTGGCTGTAAGTGAAACTGATCTGGCTGGCGGTGGTGTTGACCCGGGTGTACTCCACCGCATTCGCAGCAGGGATGAAGGTCAGGCAAGACGCGGCCGCCAACAACAATCGAATCGACATGCAATGCTCCGGTGCCCGATGGGGCTCGAATGACTTAAGCAAACATCCGTCACTTGCGCCAGCCCCGCCAATGTCGACCCTAAACGCTTCGTCACACCAGCCGCTCGATCTTCTGATGCTTCCAGACCCGTGTGTAATACAGCGTCTGCAACACCAGCATCCCCAGATACGCGATCGGGAACGCCATCCACACGCCCTGCAAACCGAACTGCCCGTCCAGCCAGTAGGCCGCCGGCAACTGCACGCCGAGCACACAGATGATCGCCACGCCCACCGGCACCAGCACCGTACCGCTGGCGCGCATGATGCCGCCGATGATCGCCTGGAAACCGAAGATCAACAGGCTCCACAACATGATGTGCAACAGATGCTCGGCCATCTCCCGGGTCGAGTCTTCGGTCAGGAACAGCCCGAGCAACCAGTGCGACAACAGGTAACCCGCCAGGATCAAACCACCCGTCAGGCACACATTGATCCACAACCCGGTGCGCAGGATCGGCCCCATCCGCTCCAGCCGTCCGGCACCGATCGCCTGAGCGCCGAGGATCGACGCGGTGATCGCAATCGACAGCGCCGGAAACTGCACGTAGTTGACGATCTGCGTCACCGCGCCATAGGCCGCCGTCGCCTGCGAGCCGTGCTGGTTGACCAGCGCCAGAATCACCAGCTCCGACAGCGACAGCACGATCATCTGCACCCCGGTCGGCAGACCGATGCGCAACACCTTGCCGAGAATCGCGCCGTCCAGTCGCAGCGCCGCGAAGAACTCGCGATCCGGCGCCAGCGGATGGCCCTTGCGGATCAGGCTCCATGACAGCCACGCCATCGCCGCCAGCGTACCGGCCAGACCGGCGAACGCCGCGCTTTGAATCCCCAGTTGCGGCAAGCCGAACCAGCCGCGAATGAACGCCGGGGTCAGCGCGAGCCCGACCACGGTCGACAGCAACAGCGCCAGCATCGGCGACAGCGTGTCACTCACCCCGCGCAACAACTGGGTGAACAACACGTACACCAGCACAACCGGCAAGGTCCACATCATCACCCGGGCATAGGCCACCGCATCATCCAGCACATCCGCCGGCGTGCCCAAACCCTGCAATGCCTCACGCGCAAACACACTGCCCAGCACCGCCGCCACCAGCCCGATCAACACCCCCAGCAACAACGTCGCACCGGCAATCGCCTTGACCATATGCGACTCACGCGCCCCCCACGCCTGACCGATCAGCACCCCTGCCCCGGCGCCCAGACCGATGACCAGCGCAATGAAGAAAAAGATGATCGGAAACATCCCGGACACCGCCGCCAGCGCCTGCGTGCCGAGCATCTGGCCGATGTAGATGCTGTTGACCGTGCCCGACATCGATTGCAGGAAGTTCGACAGCACCATCGGGGCCAGGAACAGCAGGTAGGTTTTCCAGAGGGGGGATTGAGCGGGGGTTTGCATTGAGGGTCCGTCTCGGGTGGGAGCTGATGACAGAGTCTAAGGTATGCAATGCGGTTCAGGTCGTACCCGTTTGCATTAAAACTTCGTAATCTGCACCCCGACCAATCTGCAAAGCCTCTCCATCACGACAGGAAGTGAATCCCTCCCATGCGCCGTTCCCCGTTTCTGCTGAGTTGCACCTTATTGACCGCTCTGGCGACGAGCGTCCACGCTGGCCCCGCGCGCTCGCCCGAAGTGGTGCAAGGATTGGTGAACACCCTGAACGAACGCCTGAACATCGGCGACCTCGTCGCCCTGACCAAATGGGACAGCGGCAAGCCGATCCAGGACAGTCCCCGTGAGGCGCAGGTGATCGACAACGCCCGCAAGCTGGCTGCCGAACGCAAGCTCGATCCGGAAGACGTCGCGCAATTGATTGCCGCGCAGATGGAGGCCAACAAACTGGTGCAGTACGGTTTGCTCGCACAATGGCAAGCGGCCGGTGCCGCGCCGGACACGCCGCGACCGGATCTGGGCAAGCAGATTCGCCCGCGTCTGGACGAGTTGCAAACCCGTCTGCTGCAGCAATACGCCGACTTCACACCCTACCGTCACGATCCGAACTGCCCGGCGTGGCTGGCCAAGGCGCGTACCGGCCTGACCCGTGATGCGCTGCATGATCTGGCCCTGACCCGCGCCACCGGAGAGCTGTGCATTCGGCCGCTGGTGCCCTAGAACAAGGGTCCTGGCATTCATTGCTGGCGTCGATAGTCACCATCGACTCAATGAAGTTCTCTAAAAAAATCCGCGGCGTAACATCGGCTCCATACCAAACAAACAACACCCCGGAGCACACGATCATGAAACGCCAAATCCTTCTCGGCATCGCTTTCTCGGTTCTTGCAGTCAACGCTTTTGCAGCCAAACCCGCCCACACCATGATCGCCGAAGGCGGTTCGGATCGGTTGATTGAAAGTCGCTTGGCCGAGGGTGGTTCGGATCGTTTGATCGAACGCCGTGTTGCTGAAGGTGGCGCTGATCGTCTGATCGAACGTCGCGTGGCTGAAGGTGGTTCGGATCGTCTGATCGAACGCCGTGTGGCTGAAGGTGGTTCGGATCGTCTGATCGAACGCCGTGTGGCTGAAGGTGGCGCTGATCGTTTGATCGAACGCCGTGTGGCTGAAGGTGGCGCTGATCGTTTGATCGAACGCCGTGTGGCTGAAGGTGGCGCTGATCGTTTGATCGAACGTCGTGTTGCATAAGTAAGCTGCGCATATAGAAAAGCCCGGCCTGATCAGCCGGGCTTTTCTTTGCGCGCGTTTTTTGCGTTTGCTGGGTAAGCTCCCAGTCCGACGCTGCGAATTTCAGGTTTCCCATGGACATTGAACGACTACTGAAGAAAAAACAGCTCAACGTGCAGGAGCAAAACGCAGTCGTTGCGCATCGTTTGATGCTTTGCGTCAGTGAATGGCGCAAACGGGGTGTGCCTGTCGCCTTGACTCGGTACGGAGAATCCCAAGGCATCGATTGGTCTTCGTCCATCGTGCTGGAACTGGAAATCGACTTTCCCGGCATGCCTCGCCTGTTCGGACTTTTGCTGGATCAAAACGAATGTTTCATCGCATTTGAAATCGATACGGACGCCTCCCATGAACACATTGAGTCCGTGGATCGCTGGGAGGACGTCTCATCGATGCAAAATACTTCGACATCTAATCCGGGCAAAGGTAAAGGCTTTGCCTCGATCGCGTTGGACGTGAAGCGTCAGCTTGTTTGATCGCTCTTTGCGCAACGCTCACTCTTCGGAGTCTTGAAGCCGTCACTGGTTGAGTATCTACGCCTCATCAAAAGGAGCACTCATTGAACATGGGCCCGAAAACCGAAACGCTGATCAAGGTACTGAATGAGCTAATCAGTGTTTTGGAAAGCGACGGAGAAGCGCACTGGAGCGCGTGGATGCGAAAAGCTCGCGCACGATTGCTGGACTCCGATTATTCCGGAATCACGTGGCTGCTCTCGGCCTATGGCGGGATGGGGTCCTTCAATGATGTCGTGCTCGGACAAACCAGCATCAACGGTGCATTTGCCTGGAAGCGCGGCTATGGCGAACTGAATGTAAAATTTGCCGAACTCCGTGAGCAAGCCTACGAGCTGGCCAATGAAATCAAACACATGCCGCGATAACGGCATTCATTGCTGGCGTCGATAGTCACCATCAGTTCAATGAAGTTCTCATAAAAAATCCGCGGCGTAACATCGGCTCCATACCAAACAAACAACACCCCTGGAGCACACGATCATGAAACGCCAAATCCTTCTCGGCATCGCTTTCTCGGTTCTTGCAGTCAACGCTTTTGCAGCCAAACCCGCCCACACCATGATCGCCGAAGGCGGTTCGGATCGGTTGATTGAAAGTCGTTTGGCCGAGGGTGGTTCGGATCGTTTAATCGAACGTCGTGTGGCTGAAGGTGGTGCTGATCGTTTGATCGAACGTCGCGTGGCTGAAGGTGGCGCTGATCGTTTGATCGAACGTCGCGTGGCTGAAGGTGGCGCTGATCGTCTGATCGAACGCCGCGTTGCCGAAGGTGGCGCTGATCGTCTGATCGAACGCCGTGTGGCTGAAGGTGGTTCGGATCGTCTGCAAGAACGCCGTGTGACAGAAGGTGGTGCGGATCGCCTGATCGGACGCCGCGTCGCATGAGTCAAGTGTTCCACCGCTGTACAAACATAAAGCCCGGCCTGATCAGCCGGGCTTTATGTTTCGCTACAACGGCTGTGCCTATGACTCACATACGATATTGATCAATACCCTTCTCTAAAATCTCTATCGACCTCACGAGGTGCTTTATCGACTCAACAGAGGATACATGCTTAGCAATCAAAACTCTCCGTGTGTCTGAAGAAGCAAACTTCTTCAAACCAGGAAAATCCTTATCAAAGATTGTTCGCAGTTCCAACTCACTACATTTTGAACTATCAAACTCGCTCCGACGCCAGACCAAACGCACATTAAATACCGGCGCAGACTTTGTAGAAGCTTTTGTCACGCGGTAGAGTTCAAGAAAAACCGCCCAGCTTCCACCGCTCATTACCGACTGAAATTTTGGCGGCATAAGACAAATCCAGTAACTACCCTCTTCGATACAATCCGGCGTCAGCGAAGGGATAGCTTTGATGATGCTTGGCAGCATACTGGCTACGCCACGAATATTGAGTAATCGTTCACAAACCGTTCTATTTTGCGCACGAAACAAGATTAGTTCACCAAGCACTCCATCTAAGGAATTTGCTACCCAACGTGTAATGGAATGTCCTTTCAACTCCCTTAATGCACCGATAACACTAGGATGAGCCAATACAATATCTGAAGACAGTTCCGAAATCTCCGTATTTACCGGGCTTTCCCACTTCGTTACACTTTGACAATAAGATGCCAACAACTGCGCCGATGCATTTCCCCGATCCACCTGAAACCTAGCCCTATTGGCAGAAGCTTCCAGCCATTGATAATCTAAGAGTGCCCACCGATTGCCTAGACTAGCCAAGTGTGCTTCAGAATATGCATCCAGATCTTTATCCAACACGACGAAAGCAAAATCATAGCCAGCAAATGTTTTATTTTTTCCTAACTCCCCCTTCACAGCCTGCACGTATTTATCAAGCTGTACCGAGGTCAAAGAAGATTTAACTTTATTTTCAATGGTTATCAATATCTTATTTAGCGGATCCAAAAGAAACAGGTCAAGCCTGCCACTATCGGCCCCACCGTTCGTCTTTATATGAAGTTCACGAGTTAAAAAAGCAGCACCAAAACTGGTTGTGCGTATCTTTCCGGGCGTCCACTTTGCAAAGAACTTCTTATTATCCCGAATGCAATCATCACTGGCGGCATGAGCAGCTTCAAGAAAATCTTTAATCACCGCATCACCCTGCGAATGCCCCTCATTCGGAGTCATGCACCACTCCAACATTCGGGAGTTCTGATTTTCATACAGCTTCAAAACTTCAAACATATCGTCGGTAATCTTGTTCAACTCAATTAACTTGAGCAACCGAGGATCACGTAAAAAAGAATATAACTCTTGCGCTTCCATACCTGCCCTATTCCCTTTTTTCTCATGACAAGAGCGTGTTCACATCGTAACGCTCACAAAAAGCCCGGCCTGATCAGCCGGGCTTTTTCACGTCCAACCGGTGCTTATTGCACGGTTTTCAGTTTGACCACGTCACCGGAGACCTTGGTGGTGTAGCCGCTCAGGACCCATGCCCAGAACCAGTTTTCCTGAATCTGAGTGTTGATCATGGCATCGCCGCCCTTGGCCTGGATGGCGGCCTCTTGCGCACGGACGAAACGGCTGTTCTGCCGGATCGGGATCACGCCGAACAGCATCAGGCCGGTGGCAGTGGCTTCGCTGTGGCCAATCACGGTGTATTGGCTGCTGTCGTAATGTCTGGTGTTCATCGGGGTGCCGGTGCAACCTGCCAGAACCACACCGAACAGTGCGGCGGCGACTACTTTGCTGAGGTATTTCACTGCGAGACTCCATGGGAAAACGCCCGGGATCCGTCTCTCGGGCGGCGCACACTTTACCGAACGCAGTGGCTCATTGATATCGGCCTCGGCAGACTTTCATTAAACGCCTTGCTGGCAGCCCGTCCGCGATGTCGCATACCATGGCGCCACTTCAATAAAAACAGACATTTCTCCATGCTCAAAGCCAGTCTGCGCAGCCACCTGACCCTTTGGTTTGCCGGTTTGTCTCTGCTGACGCTATTGAGCGTGGGCTTTTACGTCGGTGATATCGCCACTGAGCAAATGAAACGCGCCAGCGGCAATGCGCTGCTGAGTACCGCGCGGTCGGCGGCGACACTGCTGGGCGAGCAGTTGCGCGAGCGGCAACTGGAGGTCTATCTGCTCAGCCGGGCGCCGCATCTGGAACGCGGCGATCTGGACAATCCGGCAATTCTCAAATCGATGCAGCTGCGCACCGAAGCCCGCTCCGAATATGCGTGGATGGGGGTGACCGATGCTCAGGGGCGTGTGCATCAGGCAGTCAACGGTTTGCTGGTAGGTCAGGTCGTGCTACAGCGCCCATGGTTTCAGGCCGGTCTGCGCGGGGAATACACCGGCGATCCGCACGAAGCCGTTTTGTTGGCGAAACTGTTGCCGGGTCTGCCCAACGGCGAGCCACTGCGCTTCATCGACTTCGCCGCGCCCATCCGCAACGCCGATGGGCAGGTGATCGGTGTGCTCGGCGCCCATGCGCACTGGAGCTGGGTCACGCACATCGTCGAATCGGCAGCGATGTCGCACAAGGGGGCGGAGCCGGATATCGAAGCGCTGATCATCGATCACGACGGCAAGGTGCTGTACCCGGAAGCGCTGGTTGGTCAACAAATGCCGGCCAAGGATCAGAAGTCCCCGGGCTGGGTCGTCGGCAACGGGTACCTGACCAGCGAGGTGACTGTGCCGACGCCTACGGGCACCGCGCTGTCGTGGTCGATTGCCGTGCGTCAACCACTGGACACTGCGCTGCAACCGGCGCGACTGCTGTTTTATAAATTGCTGTTGCTGGGGGTTTTCGCCGCCGTGGCATTCGGACTGGTTGCGTATTACCTGGCGCTGTACCTGAGCCGACCCATCGAGCACCTCGCGCGTTCAGCCCAAAAAGTGCAGAACAACCAGCCTGGTGCGGACTTTCCGCTCCGGCATCCCGTGCGGGAAATTGCCCAGCTCGGCCAGTCCATCGATGCCATGACCCAGTCGCTGCTTGCCAAGGAGCGTGAGCTGCAAGAGACCAACGCTTCGCTCGAAGCCACCGTCGCCCAACGCACGGCGGCCCTGACCCTGGCCAACGCCGAGTTGCTGAACCTCGCTACCCACGATGGCTTGACCGGTGTCTACAACCGTCGCCGCTTCGACGAAAAACTCACCGAATACAGCCTGTTGTTTCGTCGTACCGGGCGGCCGTTTGCATTGCTTCTGATTGATGCCGATCACTTCAAGCACATCAACGACACTCACGGCCATGCAGCCGGCGACGACGTACTGCAGCAATTGGCGCAGCTGATCCAGATCAGCATCCGGAGCACGGATTTTGTCGCCCGTTACGGAGGCGAAGAATTTGCGGTGCTGCTGCCGGAAATCGCCAAGCCCGATACGCCTGATATCGTCGCCGAGAAGATTCGGTCAGCGATTGCCGAGGCGACCTTTCCAGCGGCCGGCGCGGTGACGGTCAGCATCGGTGTCGGCCTGGCCGACCCGGCCGACAACGCTCCGACAGCACTGCTCAAACGTGCTGATCAACAGTTGTATCAGGCGAAAGCCGAGGGTCGTAATCGCGTAGCCTGCCAGACGTCACTCACCGAAGTTAACGGACTCGGCTGACCCGCGATTGAATCAGGTGTTGGTCTTCAATCGGGTCCAGAACCGTGTCATCAACCGGGCAATCGCTGCTGGCAGTTCTTCACAGTGAACGGGAACTGCATTGCGCAGCTCCCGCACAGACGCTTCATTGCTGAGAAAACGTCTGAAGATACGCCAACAAATTATCGATCTTCTCTTCATCACTCAGCCCCCAAAAGATCATCCGCGTCCCCGGCACCACGCCCTTCGGATCCTTCAGATAGTTCGTCAGCGTTTCACGATCCCAGGTCAGGCCGGAGTTTTTCATCGCGTCGGAATACACGTAATTCGCCGACGTCCCCGCCGGGCGGCCGATGATGCCGTTGAGTTCCGGGCCGAAACCCGGGCGGGCGGATTCGCCGACCTGGTGGCAGCCGCCGCACAGGCGCGGGAAGATTTTGGCGCCGGCCTCGGCGTCACCGGCAGCCAGTGCTGGCGTGCTGAGCAGGCCTGCGTTGAGGATCAGGGCGAGCGTTAATGCAGCGTTTTTCATCGGGGAATTCCAGATCTTCGGCGGCGCCAAGGGTAATCGTGCGCGGCAGTTGCGCTACAGGTAGGCGCCCACGACCTGACGAACTTTGAGCAAGGCTTGACGCAGGACAAGCATGTCCACCGATCCCAGCGCCAGGCGAATCGCGTGCGGCACATGGGTGGACACGGTGAAGGGTTCTGCGGTGGTGACGGAAACCTGCTCGTGCATCAACTCGACCACGATGTGGTCGGCCCGCACATCTTCCGGCAGCGGCAACCAAAGGAAATACGAAGAGGGATGGCTGACGGTCGGGAGACCTTCGAGGATCTGAGCAGCCAGTGCTTGCCGGGCTTGGGCGTCGCTGCGCTTTTGTGCTTCGAGGAAGGTGACGGTGCCGTCGTCGAGCCAGCCGCAGGCGATGGCGGTCATCACGCCGGGGGTGTTCCAGGTGGTGGCGCGGATGATCCGCTCCAGCGCCGCCACCTGCTCGACCGGCGCGGCAATGAAGCCGACACGCAGGCCGGTGGCGATGTTTTTCGACAGGCCCGACACGTAGACCGTGCGTTCCGGCGCGAGATCGGCCAACGGGGGCGGCGGGTTATCGACCAGAAAGGCGTAGGCCGCGTCTTCGATGATCGTCAGATCATGCCGGCGGGCAATCGCGATCAAATCCTCGCGCTGTGCCAGAGGCATTACCCAGCCCAATGGATTGTGCAGGGTCGGCATGCTGTACACGGCACGCACCGGTCGTTGGCGGCAGAGTTTGTCGAGGGCCGCCAGATCGGGGCCCTGCTCATTGACGGGAATCGCCACCACTTCCAGGTGCAGCGCTTCGGCCAGTACTTTGAATCCGGAGTAGGTCAAGGCGTCGGCGGCGATCACATCACCGGGTTTGAGCAGCGCCATCAGCGTTACCGCCAGCCCTTGCTGGGCGCCGTTGACGATCAACACCTGCTCGGCGTCGACACTCAAACCCCGTGTTTGCAGGTGCCGCGCCACCGAGGCCCGTTCATGCTGGCGACCGGCGTGGGGCTGATAGCGCAGCAGCGCCTCGAGGTCGCCGGACAGCGCCAGTTGCCGCAACGCGGTGCGCAGCAGCTCGGCCTGCCCCGGCAATGACGGGTAGTTGAAGTTCAGATCGATCATGCCGACCGCGACGTCCTTCTGGTCAATCCCCTGCCCCGGCAACAACGACGTTTCCCGCACAAACGTGCCGCGCCCGGCTTCGCCGCTGACCAGGCCCATGGCCTCAATCTCGGCGTATACGCGCGAGGCGGTGACCAGCGCCAGCCCTTCGTTCGCTGCCAGTTGCCGGTGAGTCGGTAAGCGAGTGCCGGGCAAAAGGCGACCGGAGCGAATGTCGGCGGCATAGGTGTCGACGAGGGTCTTGTAACGGGAGCGCGGCATGTCGGGCTGTATCCATGACAATTCTTTGATTGTACTGATTCTCGTCCCTAGGATTGTTTCAACGCAACCCACCACTGAGCGCAATGCGTATGGAACGAACCACCCAACTCGGCACCCCGGCCCTGGAAAAAACCAGCGGCTGGATCAATGGCTTTATCGGCGTCGTGATCTTCAGCGGCTCGCTGCCTGCCACGCGGCTGGCGGTGCTGGAATTCGACCCGGTGTTTCTCACCGTCATCCGCGCGACCATCGCCGGCGCCCTGGCGTTGTGCCTGTTGTGGCTGTTTCGCGAACGGCGTCCGGCGCGGGATCAGTGGTTGTCGTTGCTGATCGTCGCGCTGGGCGTGGTTGTGGGTTTCCCGTTGTTAACGGCCCTGGCGCTGCAATACGTGACGTCGGCGCATTCCATTGTGTTTGTAGGGCTGCTGCCGCTGGCGACGGCGATTTTCGGCGTGCTGCGCGGCGGTGAGCGGCCGCGTCCGGTGTTCTGGATTTTTTCGGTGTTGGGCAGTTCGCTGGTGGTCGGTTTTGCTATCTCACAAGGCCTGACCGCCTCGCCCACCGGTGATCTGCTGATGCTGGCAGCGATCCTCGCCTGCGGCCTCGGTTACGCCGAAGGCGCAAAACTGTCGCGCACCCTCGGCGGCTGGCAGGTGATCTGTTGGGCGCTGGTACTGTCGTTGCCGGTGATGGCCGTGCTGAGCGTATGGCTGGCGCCCGCCTCGTTCAGCGGTATCAGCGTGTCGGCGTGGGTTTGCCTCGCGTACGTTTCGCTGTTCAGCATGCTGATCGGTTTTGTGTTCTGGTATCGCGGGCTGGCTCAGGGCGGGATTGCGGCGGTCGGGCAGCTGCAATTGCTGCAGCCGTTTTTCGGCCTGGCACTGGCCGCGACCTTGCTGCATGAACATGTCAGCGTGAGCATGCTGGTGGTGACGCTGGGGGTGATCCTGTGCGTGGCCGGGGCGAAGAAATTCGCCAAATAGTTTTCAGCTCGCGCCGGATTTCCATTCTCGCGGGCTGAGTCCGGTCTTGCGCCGAAACGCCCGGGCCAGCGCCGACGGACTTTCATAACCGACCTCTTCGGCGATCAACGCAATCGGCCGTCCCTCACGCAGGCGTTTCTGCGCGAGGCTGATCCGCCAGCTCACCAGATAATCCACCGGCGTCTGCCCCACCACCCGCCGGAAGTGTTCGGCGAAACCGGCGCGGGACAGATTGGCGGCACTCGCCAGCTCGGCGACGCTCCAGGCCTTGGCCGGTTGGTCGTGCATCAGGTTCAAGGCTCGGGAAATCTTCGGATCGGCCAGCCCGGCCATCATGCCCGGCTGCTGGTTGCGACTGCTGATTAAATGGCGCAACAACAGAATCACCAGCAATTCGAACAATCGGTCCATCACCGCTTCGCGCCCGCAGTGTCCGTCGAAAGCTTCTTTGAACAGCCACTCCAGGGTGTTGGCCATTTCCGGGAGGTCGGCGAGTTTCAGCACCAGATAATCCGGCAGCGCTGCCGCCAAAGCATTGCCCGCACCGCCGTCGAAGGTCAGCGAAGCGCACACCAGTTGCGTGCCCATGCCTTCATCGGCGAACAAGCGATGGGCCATGGGACGGGGGAAAAAGATCAGGGTCGGTTCGTTGAGCGAAATTTCAGGATCACTCCCGGGTTTGAGCAACAGCTCCCCCGCCTGCAACAGGTGCACATGCCCGCACACCTGATCGCCGCCGTAGGCGCTCACCCCGCAGAACGTGCCGCTGTGGAAGGTGCCGGCATTGACGCCGAAGTGGCTGAGCAACGTAGAAAGGCGATCCATGACTGATTCTCGCAAGGACAGGTTTGGACGATCTGTCGCATATCCTCGACGATTTGCACCCAAAGCACCAGCCGCGCTCCGTAGCATTCACTCCATCCCCGGCGCACTTCGCACCGGAATTTCGGAGAATCACCATGAGCCGCATCGCCCCTCTCAGCCTCGAAACCGCCACCGACGCCACTCGCCCGACACTCGAAGGCGTGCAGAAAAAAATCGGCTTCCTGCCCAACCTGTTCAAGACCCTCGCCGTCGCACCTGTCGCGCTGGATGCCTACGTGCAAATCTCCGCCACTCTGGGCAAGACCTCACTGAGCGCCAAGGAAAAAGAGGCGGTGTATCTGGCCACCTCGCAAGTCAACGGTTGCGACTATTGCCTGGCGGCGCACACCCTGTTCGCCAGCAAGGCCGGGCTGGCAGCAGAAGAAATCATCGAAGCGCGTCACGGTCGGTTGAATGCTTTTGCCACCCTCGCCCATCAACTGACCGAAACCCGTGGTCATCTGAACGATGAGCAGATTGCCGCCGCCCGCGCTGCCGGCATCGACGACAAGAAGATCATCGAAGTGATCGCCGTCGTCGCCGCGCAAACCCTCACCAACTACCTGAACAACGTGGCGCTGACCGATATCGACTTCCCCGCCATCGATGCCTGACCAGTGATCGGGGTCGATCTCAGTCGTGATCGACCCCGGCGCGTTTCAGCAACTTCTTGCAGCGCTCGGACAGATGAAACACCTGCAACTGCTTGCCCGCCTTGGCATAACGTTCGCGCAGGGTTTTCAGCGCGGCGATGGCCGAGTAATCGACAAAGCTCAGGTGCCGGCAATCCAGCGTCACCCGTTGCGGGTCACTGGCCGGGTCGAACTGATTGAGGAACGGCGTGGTCGAGGCAAAGAACAGCGTACCGTGCAGGCGATAGAGTTTGCTGCCGTCCGCTTCCAGATGTTCATCTGCGTACAGCTCGCGCGCTTGCTGCCAGGCAAAATTCAGCGCGGCAATGATGATCCCGCACAGCACCGCCGTGGCCAGATCGGTGAACACCGTGATGGTGGTTACCGCGATGATCACCAGCACATCGTTGAGCGGCACTTTGTTCAGCACCCGCAACGAGGCCCAGGCAAACGTCTGCTGCGACACCACGAACATCACGCCCACCAGCGCCGCCAGCGGAATCCGCTCGATCAGCGGCGACAGAAACAGAATGAACAGCAGAATCAAAACCCCGGCCACCACCCCGGACAAACGCCCGCGCCCGCCGGAACTGAGGTTGATCACGGTCTGACCGATCATCGCGCAACCACCCATGCCGCCGAAGGCACCGGAGACTACGTTTGCCGCACCCAACGCCACGCATTCGCGATCCGGATAGCCACGGGTTTCGGTGATTTCGTCGGTGAGGTTGAGGGTCAGCAGGGTTTCCAGCAGGCCGACCAGCGCCATCAGAATCGCGTAAGGCGCGATGATGCGCAGGGTGTCCAGCGTCCACGGGATGTCCGGCAGCGCGAAGGTCGGCAAGCCGCCGGCGATGTGCGCCATGTCGCCGAGGGTGCGGGTCGGCAGGCCGAGCAGGTAAACCAGCAAACCGACGCCGAGAATCGCCACCAGCGCCGGCGGCACGGCGCGGGTCAGGCGCGGCAATATATATACGATGGCCATGGTCAGCAGCACCAGCCCGGTCATCAGGTACAACGGCGTGCCGCTGAGCCACTGTTCACCGCTCTTGAAATGCTCCAGTTGCGCCAGCGCGATGATGATCGCCAGACCGTTGACGAACCCGAGCATCACCGGGTGCGGCACCATGCGCACCAGTTTGCCCAGCCGCAGCAGCCCGAACGCCATCATGATCAAGCCACCGAGCAACACCGTCGCTAACAGATATTGCACACCGTGTTGCACCACCAACGCGACGATCACCACCGCCATCGAACCGGCCGCTCCGGACACCATGCCCGGCCGGCCACCGAACAGCGCGGTCAGCGTGCAAATGATGAAGGCGCCGTACAGGCCCATCAGCGGATTGAGGTGGGCCACCAGCGCAAACGCAATGCATTCGGGCAACAGGGCAAACGAGGTGGTGAGTCCGGCCAGGACATCGGCGCGCAGACGAATCGGTTTCATGGCTTACCTGACAGAGCGGCCGACAGGCGCGGCCGCATGCATTGGCGCAAAAGAGCGCCGCGGAAAAAGAGGGTTGCGGATGTTACGCAAATGCACCGGCGTGGGCTAGCAATCGCTGACAGGAACGGGTTGGCGCTCTATGCTTGCGCGCTTCATCGATCAACGGGTTTGAACATGTCACCGCTATCCACTCGCGAAGTCTGCCAGCGCTTGCGCGATGCGGCGTTGGAGGTTTGCGCGCTACAGCGTATTGCGCAGGAATCCGGGCCCGGCCAGATCTCGGTCGAGATCGACGGCTGGCAGCTGTTGCTCGACTTTGACGGTCAGCGCCTGCACCACTGCCTGCAATGCCGCTGCCCGGAAGATCGGGTGTGGCGACTCGACACGACTCAGCGTTTCGGCACCGACCCGGTCAGCCTGCTCAGCACCTGGGAGCTGGCGCAGATCGAGCGGTTGCTGGCTCAGGTCGGCTGAGACCGGATCACCCCTGCCGCAAGTCCAGCAGGTAGGTGTAATAGCCAGTGTCACGTATCCAACCGAGTGATTCGTACAAACCCTGGGCTGTGAAATTGTCGGTGGCGGTTTCCAGCACCAGGCCCTTGGCGCCGGTTTCGATGGCAAAGTCGCGGGCGGTGTTCATCAATAATCGCCCCACTCCACGGCCCCGGGCGGCTGGCGTAGTGAACAGATCGCTGAGCAGCCAGGTGCGATGGGCGTCTATCGAAGAAAACGTCGGGTATAGCTGGACGAATCCAAGCGCCTCACCGCTTTCATCCTCAACCAGAAAAATCGCCGATTCATTGCCGGCCATGCGTTCGGCGATGAAGGCCCGCGATTGCTTGAGATTTGACGGCTGGCCATAAAAACCGCGATAGCCGTCGAACAGCTTCGCCACCGCGTCGAGGTGAATCGTCGTGGCGCGCAGTGCCTGAAGGGTCATTGTCACTTTCCTGAGGTTACTGAAATTGAAACCAGCATAGCGCTGAGGAGCGAGTTCGCTGGCTTAATCGCTATATAGTTTTGTATATTGCGAACCCGAAATGGCCAGACCCTCCATGCCGTCCATGAGTAGCATCCGCGCACGCAACCAGCAACTGATCCTGGCCGCCGCCAGTGAAGAATTCGCCGCCAACGGCTTCGACGCGACCCAGACCCGCGACATCGCCGCCCGCGCCGGTGTGCCCAAGGCCAATCTTTATTACTACTTCCAGAGCAAGGAAAACCTCTACGGCAAAGTGCTGCTCGGCTTTGTCGAACCGTTGCTGGAAGCCTCGGCGGTGCTGCGCGAAAGCGACGACCCACTGATTGGCCTGCGCGCCTACGTTGCCGCCCGCATCCGCATCGCCCGCGAGCATCCGGCAATCGCCAAGGTTTTCAGTGGTGAGTTGCTGCTCGGCGGCAGCCAGTTGCCCGACGAATGCCGCGACCTGCTGCACGGCGAAGCCCGGCGCAATGTCGAGTGCCTGCGCAGCTGGATCGACCGCGGGCTGCTGGCGCCGGTGGATCCCGAGCATCTGATGCTGTTCATCTGGTCGGCGACGCGCACCTACACCAACATTGGCTGGCAGATGGGGCGCATCACCGGACGGGAGGTGCCGCAGGATGAGGATTATGCGGTGGCGGCGGAGACGATTACACGGTTGGTATTGGAGGGGGTGGTGGCGCCGCGGGCGGAGGAAATCCGCGGCGTGCTGTTTACGACTTGAAGCGTCAGGGCATGAAATCCAGCGGCAGTGCGCGGTCGCCTTCCATCCGCTCGTACCATGCCTGGAACTGAGCAGGCAGGCGCTTTTTCCATTCCGGTACATTGGCGTAGTAACGGGCTCGCGTGCGGCCCTCTTTATCAGATACCAACATCAGCACCCAGAAACGGTGACTGGCCGCACGCATCAGAATGGCCGCGTTCATATTGCCCAGTCCGCGCACCCACATCTCGATGACCTCTGCATCAGGCACGTCAACCGCCGGGTCGCCGACGGTCATGGTACTCGTACGGTCCACCAGCGTCTGATAATCACCGTTGAGCAGTTTATGCATCGCCTGATCCTCTTGCTGCGTACGAGCAAGTCCAAGGCTCAACAGGTTGTAATTCATCGAAAGTGGTTTGTCAGCCGCCACATAACGACCTGAGTAAAAGAAACCCATACCGGCACTGCAATCAACGTCATCGCCATTCTGTGTGACGTCCAGTACACCATTGATCGCTCGAAAAACAAGCGTGCAACTACCCTCTTCGAAACGGGCTTCATCACCGTTCAACACAGCAACACCTTCCAGTTCACCAGAGTTGGCGCCCTCCTGTGCTGAAATCCCAAAGCGGACGTGTGTGGCGTCCTGACGCTTGATGATCACTTCGGATGCCGAGTTCACCCCGTGAGGAATCAACTGCCAGGTGGCATCCCATGAGAACGTTCTGGGTGCATATTTCAGCTCAGTCAGGCGCATCAGATATTCACGAGCCAAGCACGCCGGGTCAGCGCCACAAAGGCTGCGGTTCTTCAACCATGCTCTTTGATCGGCCTTGAGCGCTTGCGGGTCAGCCACCTGCGCCAACGTTGTCCGCCAGAGCGCCCCGAGTTTCTCATCGAGACTCGAGGTATACGGATCCGCACAAACGGCTTTTTCAACCGGGCTGGAAGCGCCAGCACAGTCAAAACTGGCAGCGTGGGAGGCGGTAGCAAATACGAAAGACGTCAGCAGCAAAGCGTGACGGAGATTGAAAACGAGCATCGACGGATTCCATTCCTGAGGCGGCGGCAGTATGCCGGGCCCGGGCTATCGATGCTCTGGATTTTTCACTGCTTGCTCGCGGGCAACCGGGCTCTTGTACAAGCAAGCATCAGAATGTGATCTCGGTCGCCGGCTTAACATCGATCCGCGCCACGGAACCGGTCAGGTGCGCCCAGTCCTTGTTGTGTTCGGCGATGATGTCTTCGGCGCTCATGTTGCCGTTGTCGACCGTCGTATGGGCGTCGGCCGCCAGCTCCACGTCGTAGCCAAGTTGATGGGCCTGGCGCACGGTGGCGTTGACGCAGTAATCGGTTTGCATGCCACAGATCACCAGGCGGTCGAAGTCTTCCCGGGGGATCAGTTTCTGCAGATTGGTCTGGTAGAACGAGTCGTTGGCGGTCTTGTCGACGCGCAGATCGCCGGGCGCGGTGACCAGGCCGTCAGCCAGTTGCCAGCCTTCGGCACCGTGAGCGAACGGGCTATCCTTTTCGTTGTGCTGGATCAGCACCACCGGAATGCCCGACTTGCGAGCGCGGGCGCTGAGGCCGTTGATGGTGTCGATTACCCGTTTTGCGTCGTGGCACTCGTATTCGCCTGTGCACAGGGCGCGCTGGACATCGATGATCAGCAATGCGGTGGTCATGGTGAGCCTTCCTTGATCGGTCCTTGAGACAGGGGCGGACGTGTGCCCGCCCCCTTTTTACTCTGCTCAGTAACCCAATGACAACCCGGTGTTGCGCCGTGGATCGTTGGCGCCGTAGAAGCGGTTCTTGCCGACCGGTTTGCCACCCAACGACGGTGCACCGACCAGAATCGCGGCGATGTGGTTGGCGTCCTGCGGGCCCGCAAACTTGTGGCCCCAGCTCTCGAGAATCTTCTTCGTGTCGGGGCTGGCGGCGAAGTCTTCGAGGTTGGTTTCCTCCGGCATCCACTGCTGGTGGAAGCGCGGCGCATCGACCGCTTCCTGCAGGCCCATGCCGTAGTCGATGACGTTGAGCATGGTCAGCAGGGTCGCGGTGATGATGCGACTGCCACCCGGCGTACCGACCACCATCACCACCTTGCCGTCCTTGGTGACGATGGTCGGGCTCATCGAAGACAGCGGTGCCTTGCCGGGAGCGATGGCGTTGGCTTCGCCCTGCACCAAGCCGTACATGTTCGGCACGCCGACCTTGGAGGTGAAGTCGTCCATTTCATCGTTGAGGATCACCCCGGTCTTGCTCGCCATCACGCCCGCGCCGAACCAGTCGTTGAGGGTGTAGGTGACCGATACAGCGTTGCCCCACTTGTCGACGATCGAATAGTGCGTGGTGTTGCTACCTTCATGAGGCGCGACGCCGGGTTTGAGTTCCGCCGACACACCGGCCTTCTGCGGCTGGATCGCGTTACGCAGCTTGGTCGCGTAATTCTTGTCCAGCAGGTGTTCGATCGGGTTCTTCACGAAATCCGGGTCGCCCAGATAGCTGTTGCGATCCACATAGGCGTGGCGCATCGCCTCGATCTGATAGTGCATGCCCTGGGCCGAATGGAAGCCCAGATCCTTCATCGGATATCCTTCGAGAATGTTCATGATCTGACAGATCACCACCCCGCCGGAGCTTGGCGGCGGTGCCGATACGACGTGATAGCCGCGATAGTCGCACTCCACCGGGGCCAGTTCGCGGGTCTTGTATTTGTCGAGGTCGGCCTGGGTGATGATGCCCTTGTTGGCCTGACTGGACGTGACGATGGCGTCGGCCACCCAGCCTTTATAGAAGCCGTCGACGCCTTTTTCCGAGATAGTGCGCAGGGTTTTGCCCAGGTCCTTCTGCACCAGTTTCTGCCCGACTTGCATCGGCTCACCGTTGCTCAGGAAGATCGCACCGGAATCCTTGATGTCCTTCTTAAACACGTCAGTGGCGTATTCCAGCAGCTCGACGTCACCCTGTTCCAGCTCGAACCCGTCTTCCGCCAGTTTGATGGCCGGGGCGATCATTTCCTTGCGCGGTTTGGTGCCGTACTTGCTCAGCGCCAGCTCCATGCCGGACACAGTGCCCGGAACGCCGACCGCGAGGTGGCCACGGGTACTCAGGTCCGGAATGACGTTGCCGTCCTTGTCGAGGTACATGTTGGCCGTCGCGGCCAGCGGGGCTTTTTCGCGGAAGTCGAGGAAGGTCTTGCGCCCGTCCGCCAGTTGAATGGTCATGAAACCACCACCACCGAGGTTGCCCGCCGCCGGGTAAACCACCGCCAGTGCATAACCCACGGCGACCGCCGCATCCACCGCGTTGCCGCCACTTTTCAATACGTCGACACCCACGTGAGTGGCCAGGTGCTGGGCGGTGACCACCATGCCGTTTTCGGCGGCGACCGGGGCAACCGAGGCGGCGTGAGCCATGAGGCAGCTGAGCGCCAATGAGGTCGCCATCAGCGATTTGGCAAAAGGTTCGTACTTCATGAGTCGGTCTCTTCTTTTTATAAGGTAGGAAAGCGCTTCAAGAGCATCAGCCAGTATGGTCGCGATTACGGTTTGCGCCTCCCTGATCCGGCAGTATGCTGGGCGCAGTTTTCACCCCCGTCCCGGAGTTTTTCCCATGGCCTATACGTTCATCACCCTGCCCTCGCCCGTCGGCGAGTTGAAGCTGGTCGCGAACGGCTCACGTCTGGCCGCCATCCTCTGGGAAAACGACAAACCGAACCGAGTGCGACTGGGACCGATGAGCGAAGCACCGGACAATCCGGTGTTGATGAAAACCGCGCGACAGCTGGAAGAATATTTTGCAGGAACGCGAAACGCGTTCGATCTGGAGCTGGACTTTGCCGGCACCGAGTTCCAGAAAAAGGTCTGGGCCGCGCTGCTGACCATTCCGTTTGGCGAAACCCGCACCTACAGCCAGATCGCCGAACAGATCGGCCACCCGAGTGCGGTGCGCGCCGTCGGCGCGGCGAACGGGCGCAATCCGATCTCGATCATTGCGCCGTGCCATCGGGTCATCGGCGCCTCAGGCAAACTGACCGGTTTTGCCGGAGGCCTGGAAGCCAAGGAGCGTCTGCTGACCCTGGAAGGTGGCCAGTGGTCAGACATCGGTAAAACCGGTGACTTGTTCTAACCGCCAAACAGGTTATTCATCGCCGCATACTGCAACAGCATGATGGTCTTGGCATCGCAGATTTCACCCCGCTGGAACGCCGCCAGCGCGTCGTCGAAACGCCACTCCAGCACTTCAAGTTCTTCTGTTTCCTCTTCCAGACCGCCCCCTTCACTGACCTTTGACGAAGCATCGTACTCGGCAATGAAAAAGTGCAACTTCTCGGTCACCGAACCCGGACTCATGTAAGCCTCGAACACCTTCTTCACGTCATGCACGCGATAACCGGTTTCCTCCTCCGCCTCGTCGCGTATGCGCTGCTCCGGCGCCGCGCCTTCGAGCAGTCCGGCCGCCACTTCAATCAGCAAACCGTCGTGACCGTTGACGAACACCGGCAGGCGGAACTGCCGGGTCAGCACCACGGTGCGTTGCTCGCGGTTGAACAGCAGGATCGCCGCGCCATTGCCACGGTCGTAGACCTCGCGCGTCTGACGCTGCCAGTCACCGTTGTTACGGTGATAGTCGAAGGTGATTTTCTTGAGCAGATACCAGTCGTGGGACAACACCTGGGTATCGACGATGTTGACCCGCTCGGCTGTGTTGGACATGACGCCTGATCCTTTTTTGTCATCGGAAGATGGCCATGGTAGGTGAAATGATGCGAACCGCCGACGAAAAAAAAGCCCGGCAGCGCTACCGGGCTTTTCCTTCATTGACTACTGATGAGCCACGTTTACCGTTGCTGCATCAGCGCCCTGGGCCGCAGACGGCGCCCCGTGAATCAGCGGTCCATAACGCCGACTGAATTCCCAGCTGTACGGCACGCGATCCTTGCTGGTGCCATTGTCCCAGTTCACCGACCAGGTCATCAGGCCCTTGATCGGATGCCCTTTGACCGCCAGGCGTTTCATCGCGTTGCCGACCACGGTCTTGTCGATCACATAACCGGTGGCAGCGGCATCGACGTTGGACGGCAGGCCGATGACGAACTTGTCTGCCGGGATCCTGGTGAAGCCGCGAGTACCGGTCACCAGGCTCTCGGTCAGGTAATAGAGGAAGTCCTCTTTCATCGCGTCGTTGTTCTGGGCGATCCACGCCCCGTTGCCGTTATTGGCTTCCGGCACCCAGACCCCGTCGCCACCCTGGTTGTAGAACTGCGGAGCGATGAAGTCGTAGTAGCCTTCCAGCGCCTGCAGGTAACCGACGTATTTGCCGGAGGCGGTCAGGTACGGAAACTCCGGTGCCATGCTGATGATGAAATGTTTGCCCTGGCCTGCGTAGTGATCCTTGACCAGTTTCAGCGCGGCCGGCAGGACGGTCTTGTTGGCAGCGAAATCAATCGCGCTCTGTTCAAGATCGATGTCCAGGCCGTCGAAGCCGTAGGTTTCCACCAGACGGATGATTTCATTGGCCAGCGGTTGCTCCTGACCAGCGCGCAACTCGATGTGCGCATCGGCACCGCCCAGGGAAATCAGCACGGCCCGCCCCTGACTGTTGAGCACGCCGACCTGACGGCGGAACTCGGCATCGGAGACGTTGAACGGCTTGAAGGTCGGAATCCCGCTGCCCTTCATGAAGGCTACCGCGACCACGTTGTATTCCTTCGGCACGTTTTCCAGGGCGATGTTGGCGAACTGACCGCGCTGGTAACCGTCGCTCGGGCCGGCCGGCCAGTTGTGCCAGAAGCCCATGAGGATCTTCTTGCCGGCAAGGCTCGGTATCAGCGACGCCGCGTCGCTGGCCTGGTTTTTCAATAGGGTGAAGTCGATGTTTGACATGTTCTAATCCTTCAGAACGTGTGGGTTTGACGTTGCGGGCTTATTTGAAGTCCACATCGAAGGCCTGATAGAAGGCGTTGCCGGTGTTGGCGACGATCCACATCAGGACGATGACGTGATGTCCCTGCTTGTTGCCCGGAAGTTTCACGGCGTGGTTGACCTTGGCTTTCAATTCCGCCGAATGACTGTAGTACGGCACTTGCGGATAGAAATCCTCGGCGAACGGTTGCGCCTCCAGTTGCGCTCGGGTGATGCGTTGTTTCGGGTCCCAGCCATCCTTGGTGATCAGCCAGCGATAACCGCGGGTGGTGTGCGGCGCGGTGTACTCCCATTTGACCTCAAGGGTCTGGCCGGGGGTGACATTGAGCAGCGGCCAGGAGAACGGACGCCCGAGTTTCTTGCTCATTTCTTCTGCGGTGAAGTTCACACAGTCACGTGCGTCGTTCTTGCCGCCACTGAGAATATAGCCGTCAGCCGGCGGTACGACGCTCGGGTTGTCGCTTTCGAAGGGCGCCGGGAACGGACCGGCCGCGAGTGCCGGGAAGTTCTTGCCGCCTTCCATTTCATTGACCTGCCAGCCGCCGAGCAATCCTTGCTCGATGGCCACCGCGCCGCGGCTTGCAGGGGAAATGACGCGACCGTGTCGCAGTTGGGTTTGAGCTTGTGGTTGGTTCATGTTTTTCACTCCGTTGATTTAAGAACTCTCCTGTCCGAGGAGAGGCCTTCAAGCTAACGGAGGGGGATTTTTTGTCCATCGGCGGTTTTGTCGCAGTCTGCCTCGACGAAACTCGAAAAACGCCGAAAACACTGTATATAAACACAGTACATTGCGACGACGCTCACCCGTCGCATGGCAAAAAGACTACACCGCGTCATTACAAAAACCTGCATTCACCGGCTCAGGGAAGCTGCGCCTCGAACTCCTTTTGATACTGCCCGGCGAGCTGTTCCTTTTGCTTGTCGTCGAGCAGCTTGCCGGCCATCTGGAAGAATTTCTGCTCCTCTTCCTGCAGGTGGTGATGGACCTTCTCCGAGAGCTTTTTCGCGGTGGCCAGCCAGGCCGGGCTGGACATCTCGGTCTCGTCGAGTTCCTCCATCATTTCGTCCATTTCATGGTGCTCGGCGATGGCATGGCGGCTGAGGTCGACACCGTTGTCGAACTCCATCAGCGGGATATAGAAATGGCGCTCTTCGGCCGTTTCGTGAGCCTGAAGCTCAGCCTTGAGTTGCTTGTAGGCCTCGACCCTTTCCGGGGTGTCACCGCTGGTCTTGATCAACGATTTCGCGTAGGTCCGCTGACGATCGTGGCTTTCACGCAGGGCTTCGAAAATGTTCATGGAATCTCCCAGGCAAACGCGTTCCGGATGGACGCCCTAAAGGGCTAGACCCCGGCGCAGCAGCGACGGTTCCAAGCGATTGCTTCAATCGGCTGCGGCGCGCTAGGCTGCCGATTCATTACTACAAGGAAGACAACATGACGTTGCGGATCGAGCTGTCACAGGACCCTACCGAAGAACAGCGCGCAGCCATCCTGGCGCCCCTGCGTGCCCACAACATCGCCAAAGCCGGGCCTTCGCTGTACGAACCGGTCGCGTTGCTGGTGCGCAACGATAACGACGCGATCCTTGGTGGCCTTTATGGGCACACGTTCTATCGGTGGCTGTTTATCGAGTTGCTGGCGGTGCCGGAAGAAGGCCGGGGACAGGGCATCGGCTCGAAGCTGATGAACATGGTCGAGGAATTCGCTCGGGAAAAAGACTGCGTGGGGATCTGGCTCGATACCTTTGATTTTCAGGCGCCCGGGTTCTACAAAAAACTGGGGTATACCGAGTGTGGCGAGATTGTGGATTATCCGCTGGGGCACAAGCGGCACTTCTTCCAGAAGCGTTTGATTGATTGAATTCAGCGACCCTCGCCCGCAGGCTGGCGAGGGTCGCAAATTTCAACGCATTCAACTGCCCGTTACAGACAGGTCGCCAGCGCTGCCAAGCGGCGCTTGGCCACAAAATCATCCTTCTGCGCGTAGTAATTCAAAACCGTGCCGGACGCATCCGTGGTCAAGTCGACAAACGACTCCGCCGAGCGCGTATAGACCGTCGAACCGCCCTTCTTGCCCGGTTGCAGATACGCCGCCGCGTCCACACCGAACACCGCTTCGTCCTGCCAGGCGAATTGCACGCACTGGGCCACGACTTTTTCGGGTTTGTCCGAATTCAGGGTCTTGTAAGGGGTTTGCGTGCGGGCGTCTTCCATCGCCGAACCCGCGCAACCGGCCAGCAGGGTTGCCGCCAGCGCTACCATCAGCATTCGCATTGCATTCGCTCATTCGGAAAAAAGCGGACTGTATCACCGCAACGCCAAAAATCGTTCTGCTTTACTGCATTTAGAGCGCGACACATGCCGGCCGCTGCGGCACATTAACGGTCATCAGCCTTACAAGGAAAGCCCATGGCGCCTACTGACCAGCGACACGAACAGGCCCTGAAACTGTTTCTCGATGCGCGCCCGGAACTGCGCGAAGCCCTTGACCACCTCAACCCGCTGCTGGCCCAGGCCAAGGGCGAAACCCAGGCGCAGTACCGCGAAGAACGTCTGCACGAAGCCTTCGAAGCCGAGGCCGAAAGCCAGGGTTTGTTCGCCTGGGAACTGACGCTGCAACTCACCGCCGCGACGCCCGAGGAGTATCAGGCGCAACGCCTGGAAGTGCATCGCGAAGTGGCGGAAATGGCCGGCATGGACTGGCTGGAATATTGCGATCTGTATGGCATAGAACCGTAAACCCCGCTCAAGGACGCTGCCTCGATGCTGCCTTCCACCTCGACCCACCGCGCCAGCCCCGGACATCTTCATATACAGAAATGGCGCGGCCGTGTGGGGCTGGCGCTGGTTGCCAGCCTTTCGGTACTGGCCGGCATGACCGACGCCATAGGTTTCATGGCCAGCGGCGATTTCGTTTCCTTCATGAGCGGCAACACCACGCGGCTGGCGGTGGCGATCAGCGATGGCGACAGCGCACTGACGTTAAGGCTGATCCTGCTGGTCGCGACGTTCATTGTCGGCAATGCCCTCGGAGTCGTGGTCAGCCGGCTGGGTGGTCGGCGGGCGCTGCCGTTGCTGCTATCCATCGCCGCTCTGCTCTGTTTGGCAGCCTGGCCCTTTGACACGCAACTGCCGGCCCTGCTGGCAGCGATCATTGCGATGGGCATGCTCAACGCAGCGGTGGAAGAAGTGAACGGTCTGCCGGTCGGGCTGACGTACGTCACCGGCGCCCTGTCCCGATTCGGTCGAGGATTGGGCCGGTGGGTGCTCGGCGAACGGCGAAGTGGCTGGCGGGTGCAACTGGTGCCGTGGAGCGGGATGCTGGTCGGCGCCATTCTGGGGGCGGTGCTGGAACATCATCTGGGACTCAAGGCGATGTTGGTCAGCGGTCTGTTCGCCGCCGTACTGGGGCTGCTGACCCTGAAGATTCCGCGGCGCTGGCAACTGGGCTACATGCCACGCTGAAGGACACCTGCTCGCATCGAGACGGGCGCGGGAAACATCCGCTTCGCCGCCCCGCCGAGAAAGCTTTATCATGGCCGCAGTTTTGCTGATCGAGTCCGTCATGAAGTTCGCCATTGCGCTGTTTTCCGCCGCCCATGCGCCCTCCTCGCGCCGCGCCCTGCTGTTTGCTCAGGCCGCGCTGGCCGGCGGGCATGAGATTGTCCGGCTGTTTTTCTATCAGGACGGCGTCCACAACGCGTCCGACGCCGTGGTCACGCCGCAGGACGAACTGGATCTGCCCAAGCAGTGGCGAACCTTCATCAGCGAACAAAACCTCGACGGCGTGGTGTGCATCGCCGCCGCCCTGCGCCGTGGCGTGTTGAATGCCGAGGAAGCCGGGCGTTATCAGCGTGACGCCGTGGCCGTCAGCGCGCCGTGGGAGTTGTCCGGCCTCGGCCAGTTGCATGACGCGGTGCAGGATGCCGACCGCCTCATCTGTTTCGGAGGCGCATGACATGGCCAAATCCCTTCTGATTATCAGCCGTCAATCGCCGTGGTCCGGCCCCGGTGCCCGCGAAGCGCTGGACATCGTGCTCGCCGGTGGCGCCTTCGATCTGCCGATCGGTCTGCTGTTTCTCGACGACGGCGTGTTGCAACTGGCCGCCGGGCAAAACGCCAAGGCCCTGCAACAGAAAGACCTGAGCGCCAACCTGCAAGCGCTGCCGATGTTCGGCGTCGAAGAGCTGTTCTACTGCACCGACAGCGCCAGTGTTCGCGGCCTCGGCGATCGTTCGCTGGACGAGGCACAGCCCTTGGCCGCCGATGAAATCACCGCCCTTATTGACCGTTACGACCAGGTGATCACCCTCTGATGTCGACTTTGCATGTGTTGTCCCATTCCCCGTTCGGCGACGAACGCCTGACCAGTTGCCTGCGACTGCTCGGTTCTGCCGATGCGCTGTTGCTGTCGGGCGATGCCGTTTATGCGCTGCAACCCGCCACTGCGCCGTTCAGTGCGCTGGAATCACGCAAGGTGAAATTGTTCGTGCTGGCCGAAGACGCGCAAGCCCGTGCCGTGCAGATTCCGGACTGGGCCGAAGCCATCGATTACCCGGCCTTCGTCGAGCTGTCGATCCACCACGACAAGGTCAACAGCTGGCTATGAATGCGCTGACCGTCGGCGCCCGCGCCATTGAACTGGACAAGGACGGCTTTCTGGTCGACCTCAACGACTGGTCGGCCGAAGTCGCCAGCGCCCTCGCCGCTGCCGAAGACATCGAACTGAGCCCGGAACACTGGGAAGTCCTCGAATTGCTGCGCAGCTTCTACGCCGAATTCCAGCTGTCACCGGCCACCCGGCCGCTGATCAAGTACACCGCGCTCAAGCTCGGCGCGGAGAAAGGCAACAGCCTGCACCTGAACCGACTTTTCAAAGGCACCCCTGCCAAACTCGCCGCGAAACTGGCGGGCCTGCCCAAACCGACGAATTGCCTATGACCGACTATCCAGCGCTGACCCTCGAAACGCCCGCCGAGCATCCATTCGCCCAGTTCGTGCGCATCCTCGGCAAGGGCAAGCGCGGTGCCCGCGACCTGACCCGCGAGGAAGCCCGGGAAGCCATGGGCATGGTGCTCGACGAAGCGGTCGAAGAAACCCAGCTCGGCGCGTTCCTGATGTTGCTGCGGCACAAGGAAGAAAGCGCTGAGGAAATGGCTGGATTCACCGAGGCGCTGCGCGAACGTTTGCAGGCGCCAGCGCTGAAGGTCGATCTGGACTGGCCGACCTACGCTGGCAAGAAGCGTCACCTGCCGTGGTATCTGCTGGCGGCCAAGTGCCTGGCGCAGCACGGCGTGCGTATTTTCATGCACGGCGGCGGCGCGCACACCGCCGGGCGCTTGTACTCCGAACAATTGCTCAATGAGCTGAACATTCCGCTGTGCCGCAACTGGCAACAGGTCGGCGCGGCGCTGGATAACGGTGACCTGGCGTTCATGCCGCTGGTGGACTGGGCGCCGCAGCTGCAACGGATGATCGATCTGCGCAACACCCTCGGCCTGCGCTCGCCGATCCACTCGCTGGCGCGGATTCTCAATCCATTGGGCGCACGTTGCGGTTTGCAGAGTATTTTCCACCCCGGCTATCAAGCGGTGCACCGCGATGCCAGCGGTCTGCTCGGCGACACGGCGATCGTGATCAAGGGCGACGGCGGCGAAATCGAGATCAACCCGGATGCCGACAGCCATCTGTACGGCACCACTGGCGGCGAGAGCTGGGACGAGGAATGGCCGCAGTTGTCGGCGCAACGTCATGTCAAACCGGGTTCGCTGGATATCGAGCATTTGAAGGCCGTCTGGCGTGGCGATGTGGTCGACAGCTATCCGCAAATGGCGCTGATCTCGACCATGGCGTTGGCGCTGCGCGGCCTCGGCCAGAGCCGTGAACAGGCTTTCGAAACCGCCGAGCAATACTGGGCCGCGCGGGACAAATCGATTTAACCGATCATTAACGCCCGATCTTTGCGCTTTTTGTTCGAACTCATCGGAATAGACTCGGCTCCAACGATTATTGGTTTCTGGAGTCTTGATCATGGGTTTACTCGTCGACGGCCGCTGGCAGGACAAGTGGTACGAAAGCAGCAAGGACGGCGCGTTCCAGCGCGAACAGGCGCAGCGCCGCAACTGGGTCACTCGCAACGGCGAGCCGGGCCCGAGTGGTGAAGGTGGTTTTGCTGCCGAAGCCGGGCGTTACCACCTTTATGTCTCTCTCGCCTGTCCATGGGCTCATCGCACGCTGATCCTGCGCAAGCTCAAAGGCCTGGAAAGCCTGATCGACGTTTCCGTCGTCAGCTGGCTGATGCTGGAAAACGGCTGGACCTTCGATCAGAACCTCGGTTCGACCGGCGACAAACTCGACCACTTCGACTTCATGCACCAGCGCTACACCGCCGACACCGCCGACTACACCGGCCGCGTCACCGTGCCGGTGCTGTGGGACAAGAAGCTCAAGCGCATCGTCAGCAACGAATCGGCGGAGATCATCCGCATGTTCAACAGTGCGTTCGATGACTTGACCGGCAACGATCTGGACTTCTACCCGGCACCGTTACGCAGCGAAATCGATGCGCTGAACGAGCGGATCTACCCTGCCGTGAACAACGGCGTGTATCGCGCCGGGTTCGCCACCTCGCAAAATGCCTATGAAGAAGCCTTCGATGATGTGTTTGCCGAACTGGATCATCTGGAGCAAGTGCTGGACGCCAACCGTTATCTGACGGGCGAATACCTGACCGAGGCGGACGTGCGCTTGTTCACCACGCTGATTCGTTTCGACGCGGTGTACCACGGGCACTTCAAATGCAATCTGCGGCGGATCAGCGATTATCCGAATCTGTCGAACTGGCTGCGTGAGATGTACCAGTGGCCGGGCGTTGCCGAGACCGTGGATTTCCAGCACATCAAGAATCACTACTACGGCAGCCACAAGACCATCAACCCGACCGGGGTTGTACCGAAGGGGCCGGAGCAGGATTTCACTGTTGCCCATGACCGGGACCGGTTGGGCGGGAAAGGGGTTTGGCGCAGAGGTTGAAAGCAGGATCGTTCCCACCGCGTGGGAACGATCCCTTCAGAGTCGTCAGATTTGACCCTGAGCGCCCTCGAACCACGCCAGTTTCTCGCGCAGTTGCACCACTTCGCCGACGATCACCAGCGTCGGCGCATGCACTTCATGCTCCGCCACCAGACGCGGCAGGTCGGCCAGCGTGCCGGTAAAGACCCGCTGATTGACCGTGGTGCCCTGCTGGATCAGCGCGGCCGGCGTTTCAGCTGCGCGACCATGCTTGATCAACTGCTCGCAGATGACCGGCAACCCCACCAGGCCCATGTAGAACACCAGCGTCTGCGCCGGCGAGACGAGGTCGGCCCACGGCAGATCGGTGGAACCGTCCTTCAGGTGACCGGTAACGAAACGCACCGACTGCGCGTAATCGCGATGAGTCAGCGGAATCCCGGCATACGCCGCGCAACCGCTGGCCGCCGTGATGCCCGGCACCACCTGGAACGGAATGCCATGGGCTGCAAGTTCTTCGATCTCTTCGCCGCCACGGCCGAAGATGAACGGATCCCCGCCCTTCAACCGCACCACACGCTTGCCGGCCTTGGCCAGATCCACCAGTTGCTGGTTGATCTGATCCTGCGGCACGGCGTGATCGGCGCGACGTTTGCCGACGTAGACACGCTCGGCATCGCGGCGGCACAGCTCAAGAATCGCCGGAGCCACCAAGCGGTCGTACAGCACCACATCGGCTTGCTGCATCAGGCGCAAGGCGCGGAAGGTCAGCAGATCCGGATCACCCGGCCCTGCGCCCACCAGATACACCTCACCGGTCGTAACCATGGCTTCGCCGTCAATCTTGGCTTGCAGCAAACGTTCGGCTTCGGCGCCCTGTCCTGCCAGTTGCCGATCAGCAATCGGCCCCTGGAACACGTCTTCCCAAAAACCGCGACGTTGCTGCACATCGGGAAACAGGCCTTTGACCTGATCGCGAAACCGCGCGGCCAGACCGGCCAGATGGCCGTAGGTCGAGGGAATCCAGGTTTCGATCTTGGCGCGGATCAGCCGGGCCAGCACCGGCGCATCGCCGCCGCTGGAGACCGCGATGATCAGCGGTGAGCGATCGACGATTGCCGGAAAAATCACGCTGCACAACGCCGGAGCATCGACGACGTTGACCGGCACGCAGCGCCGATGAGCATCGGCGGAAACTTGCGCGTTCAACGCTTCGTCGTCGGTGGCGGCAATGATCAGCCCGCAACCGTCCAGATCCGCTTCGGCGTAGCCACGCAGCAGGCATTCGCCACCGCTGGCGGCAACCAGTTCGCGCAGTTGCGCTTCGATTTCAGGTGCGACCACCCGCAGCAGCGCACCGGCATCGGCCAGCAGGCGGGACTTGCGCAAGGCAATCTCCCCCCCACCGACAACCAACACACGACTGCCGCGCAGGTTGTGAAACAGCGGCAGATATTTCATTTAGCCGATGACCTCAAGGCCACCCATGTACGGCTTCAGCACGTCCGGCACACGGATCGAACCGTCGGCCTGCTGGTAGTTTTCCAGCACGGCAACCAGGGTACGACCGACCGCCAGACCGGAACCGTTCAAGGTGTGCACCAGCTCAGGCTTGCCGGTTTCCGGGTTGCGGAAACGCGCCTGCATGCGGCGGGCCTGGAAGTCGCCGCAGTTGGAGCACGACGAGATTTCACGGTACTTGTCCTGGCTCGGGATCCACACTTCCAGGTCGTACGTCTTGACCGCGCTGAAGCCCATGTCGCCGGTGCACAGCGCCAGAGTGCGGTAAGGCAGCTCCAGCAGTTGCAGGACTTTCTCGGCATTGGCGGTCAGGCTTTCCAGCGCTTCCATCGACTTCGATGGCTCGACGATCTGGACCATCTCGACCTTGTCGAACTGGTGCTGACGGATCATGCCGCGAGTGTCACGACCCGACGCGCCGGCTTCGCTGCGGAAGCACGGAGTGTGGGCAACAAACTTGATCGGCAGCTGTTTCGAATCGACGATTTCACCGGCCACGATGTTGGTCAGCGACACTTCGGCGGTCGGGATCAGGTACAGATCGGCTTCGCCTTCGCGCGCGATCTTAAACAGGTCCTCTTCGAACTTCGGCAGTTGACCGGTGCCTTGCAGCGCCGGGGCCTGAACCAGATAAGGCGTGTAAGCCTCTTCGTAGCCATGCTCGGTGACGTGCAGGTTGATCATGAACTGCGCCAGTGCGCGGTGCAGACGGGCAATCGGGCCACGCAGCAGGGCGAAACGTGCGCCGGACAGCTTGGCGGCGGTTTCGAAATCGAGCCAGCCGAACTTCTCGCCCAGGGCCACGTGGTCCTGAACCGGGAAGTCGAAAGCGGTCGGAGTGCCCCAGCGGCGTACTTCGACGTTGCCGTCTTCGTCTTCGCCGACCGGTACCGATTCGTGCGGCAGGTTCGGAATACCCAGCAGGATCGAATCCAGTTCGGTCTGGATCGCGTCCAGCTCGACTTTACCGGCACTCAGTTCGCCCGCCATGCGCTCGACGTCCGCCATCAGCGGCGCGATGTCTTCGCCGCGCTGCTTGGCCTGACCGATGGATTTGGAGCGCGCGTTACGCTCAGCCTGCAGTGCTTCGGTGCGGGTCTGGACGGTCTTGCGCTGTTCTTCCAGCGCTTCGATGCGCGCGACATCCAGGGCAAAGCCACGGGAAGCCAGGCGGTCCGCTACGTCCTGGAGGTTGCTACGTAACAGTTTGGAATCGAGCATGTCGGTTTCTCGTTATCAAAGTTTGGTCAGGGACAGGCCGGCCCAGGTCGCGAGCAGCCCGCCGAATACGCTGATGGCCGCATAGCCCAGGGCCAGCGGCACTTGCCCGCTTTCCAGCAGGCGCACCGTATCCAGTGAAAAGGATGAAAAAGTCGTCAGCCCCCCGAGGAAGCCGACCATCAACCCGGCACGTACCTCGATCGGTACTTCCGGGCGTATCAAAAACAGGCCGTACAACACGCCAATCAGCAGACAGCCCACGATATTAACGGCCAGCGTCGCGGTATAGAAGTGCCGCGGCCAATTGGCGTTGACCCAATTGCCGGTGGCGAAGCGCAACAGGGTGCCGGCAATCCCGCCGACGGAGACTGCAACGATCAATGGAACCACTATTTTCTCCGCTGCCGGGGGCTTAAACGATCAAGTTGGGCGAGGTGGTTGAGCTTTTCGCCGATCTTCAACTCCAGGCCGCGCGGCACCGGTTGGTAGAAGGGAATCGGGTCGAGTTCTTCCGGGAAATAGTCTTCGCCGGCTGCATAGGCGTCCGGTTCGTCGTGGGCGTAACGGTATTCGTCGCCATAACCCAATTGCTTCATCAATTTGGTCGGCGCATTGCGCAGGTGCAGCGGCACTTCCAGCGAGCCGTGTTCGGCGGCGGCGCGCAGCGCGGTCTTGAAGCCCATGTACACCGCGTTGCTTTTCGGTGCACAAGCCAGATACGTAATAGCTTGAGCCACTGCCAACTCACCTTCCGGGCTGCCAAGTCGCTCCTGCACTTCCCACGCCGCCAGGCACAGGCTCAGTGCGCGCGGGTCGGCGTTACCGATGTCTTCGCTGGCCATGCGCACCACGCGCCGGGCCAGGTACAGCGGATCGCAGCCGCCGTCGATCATTCGCGCAAACCAGTACAGCGCGCCGTCCGGATTGGAGCCGCGGACCGATTTGTGCAGCGCGGAAATCTGGTCGTAGAACGCTTCACCGCCCTTGTCGAAACGCCGGCGAGTGTCGCCGAGCAGGCTTTGCAGCAGCTCGGTGCCCATCTCGCTGTTGTCTTCGGCCAGGTCCGAGGCGTTTTCCAGCAGGTTCAGCAGGCGCCGGCCATCACCGTCGGCGGCGGACAGCAGCATCTGGAAGCCTTCATCGCTGAGGGTCAGATGTCGCTTGCCCAGACCACGCTCTTCAGTGAGCGCGCGATGCACCAGTTTGCGCAACGCCGCTTCGTCGAGGCTCCTGAGTACGTAGACCCGCGCC
This sequence comes from Pseudomonas sp. 9.2(2024), assembly GCF_039695385.1. Classification (NCBI taxonomy): domain Bacteria; kingdom Pseudomonadati; phylum Pseudomonadota; class Gammaproteobacteria; order Pseudomonadales; family Pseudomonadaceae; genus Pseudomonas; species Pseudomonas sp. 9.2(2024). Next base: position 4,145,190 of record NZ_CP155585.1, read on the forward strand.
CGCGACAGCAATGCGTTGTTCAGTTCGAAAGAAGGGTTTTCAGTGGTGGCGCCAATGAAGATCAGCGTGCCGTCTTCAACGTACGGCAGGAAGGCGTCCTGTTGAGACTTGTTGAAGCGGTGCACTTCATCGACAAACAGGATCGTGCGCTTGCCGTACTGGCCGGCCTGCTGCTTGGCGATTTCCACCGCCTGACGGATCTCCTTGACGCCGGCCAACACCGCCGAGACCGTTTCGAAATGCGCATCCGAGACTTCCGCCAGCAACCGCGCCAGGGTGGTTTTGCCCACGCCCGGCGGGCCCCAGAAGATCATCGAGTGCAGGGCACCCTGCTCCAGCGCTTCGCGCAAAGGCTTGCCGCGAGCGAGCACGTGTTCCTGACCGACGTACTCATCCAGATTGGTCGCCCGCAAACGGGCGGCCAGTGGCTGGGCAATCGGTGCACTGCGAAACAGATCCATCACGTACCGTTGAAACCTCTGTGTTTATTCCTGGATCACGTCGGCACCCTTCGGGATGTCGAACTTGAACTTCGATGCCGGGACCGCTTCGTTGGCCTTCACACCGGTAAACAGGATGTTGGTGCGCTGGCCGACGCTGTCGATCAGTTGCATGTCATTGACCAGACCGTTGCGGAACGACAAGCGCAGGCTGTCGAACAGGGTGTCCTTGGTTTTCGGCTTCAGGGTGAAGTCGATCACGCCACCCGCCTCTTTCGCGCTGATGTCGAAGCTCTGGCTGATCTTCGACACGTCGCCGGACAGTAACAGGGCCGGGGTCTGGGTCAGACGTTCATCGAGCTTCTTGATGGTGGCCTGTTCCAGATCCGGATCCCACAGGGTGACCTTCTTGCCGTCGGACACCATGGTCTGCTCGGCTGGCGCATTGGTGTGCCAGTAGAACAGGCCCGGACGCTGCAGGGTCATGTCGCCGGTGGTTTCCTGCAACTGGGTGCCGCTGCCGTCGAGGGTCAGCTGGGAGAAGTTGGCGGTCAGGGTCTTGGATGTTTCGAGCAATTGGGTCAGGCGAGCCACATCCTTGTCATCGGCGTGAGCCGTGAGGGTGGTCAGAGCCAGTACCGGCAGCAACATGCGGATAAGACGCATGGGAGTCCTCTTGAATACTCGTGGGAAAGTGGACGGCGCTTCATGCACCGTCCATTGCATTTGGATCAGGGTATCGAATCAGTCGCGTACCGGGCCAGGGGCCAGTACTTCGCGGGAACCGTTGGTGTTCATCGACGTCACGACCCCGGCCATTTCCATGGCTTCGATCATGCGCGCGGCACGGTTGTAGCCGATCTTCAGCTTGCGCTGTACAGCGGAGATGGAGGCGCGACGGCTTTCCAGCACGAACTGCACGGCTTCGTCGTACAGCGCGTCAGCTTCCGGATCGTCGCCGTCACCGCCGCCGCTGCTGCCTTCGAAACCACTGCCCGCCTCTTCGACACCGTTGAGGATGTCGTCGTTGTATTCCGGCGCACCGCGCAGCTTCCAGGCTTCCACCACCCGGTGAACTTCATCGTCGGACACGAAGGCGCCGTGAACCCGGATCGGCAGGCTGGTGCCCGGCGGCATGTAAAGCATGTCACCGTGACCGAGCAGTTGTTCGGCGCCGCCCTGGTCGATGATGGTCCGGGAGTCGATCTTGCTCGATACCTGGAACGCCATCCGTGTCGGGATGTTGGCCTTGATCAGACCGGTGATCACGTCCACCGAAGGTCGTTGAGTCGCAAGAATCAGGTGAATACCGGCCGCACGCGCCTTCTGGGCGATACGGGCGATCAGTTCTTCTACCTTCTTGCCGACGATCATCATCATGTCGGCGAATTCGTCCACGACCACGACGATGGTCGGCAGCTTCTGCAGCAGCGGCGCTTCATCGTGGATGCTTTCGCGTTTGTACAGCGGATCGCTCAGGGGCTCGCCGGCGTCCTGGGCTTCCTTGACCTTGGCGTTGAAGCCGGACAGGTTTCGCACGCCCATCTTCGCCATCAGCTTGTAGCGACGCTCCATCTCGGCCACGCTCCAGCGCAGGGCGTTGGCGGCGTCCTTCATGTCGGTCACGACCGGGCACAGCAGGTGCGGAATGCCTTCGTAGATCGACAGCTCGAGCATTTTCGGGTCGATCATGATCAGCTTGGCGTCGTCCGGGCCGGACTTGAACAGGATCGACAGGATCATCGCGTTCACGCCCACCGACTTACCGGAACCGGTGGTACCGGCCACCAACAGGTGCGGCATCTTCGCCAGGTCAGTGATGACCGGCTTGCCGCCGATGTCGTGGCCCAGAGCCAGGGTGACAGGCGATTTGAAGTTGTCGTACTCAGGCGTCGACAGCACTTCGGAGAAGCGCACGATCTGCCGGTCTTCGTTAGGAATTTCGATACCGACCGTGGTCTTGCCCGGAATCACTTCCACCACCCGCACACTGGTCACGGCCAGCGAACGTGCAAGGTCTTTCGCCAGGTTGGCGATACGACTGACCTTCACGCCGGCAGCAGGCTGGATTTCGTAACGGGTAATGACCGGACCGGGGTGAATCGAATCCACGGTGACTTCGACGCCGAACTCCTTGAGCTTGATCTCCAGCAAGTGGCCGACCGCCGCCAGGGATTCGGGCGAATAATTGAGTTGTTTCTTTTCAGCCGGGTCGAGAATCGAGATCGGCGGCAAGGTGCCTTCCACGGCGCTGTCGACGAACAACGGCACCTGCTTCTCTTTCTGCACGCGCTTGCTTGGCTCCGGCGCCTTGACCGGGGCCGGGGCGATGACCGGCGGAACCTGTTTCTCGCGCTCGGACATGTGCTTGCTCAGAGCCTGTTCGCGCTCGATCAGACGCTCCTTGACCTTGGCCTGCTCGCGCTTGTCGGTGACTGTCGGTGCAACCACGTCGTGCACGCGATCGTCGACTTCACGCAGTTGCGCGACCAGTTGCTTGCGCTCGGTGCGCGCCGACCACCAGCGGTTGACCGCGCCCTGGAACAGTTCGAACAGGTCGAGGGTGATCTTGCCGGTGATGTCCATCACCTTGAACCACGACAGGTCAGTGAACACCGTCAGGCCGAACAGGAACAGTGCGATGAACAGCAACGTGCTGCCCTGAATGTTCAGGGCATTACGGGCCAGATCACCAAGGCTTTCGCCCAGCGCACCACCGGCACCAGCCGGCAGACCGGTGGCGGCATGGAAATGAATGTGTGCCAGCGCAGCGCCGGACAACACCAGAAACACCAGGCCGATCAGGCGCCAGGAGAACAGCCAGCCGCTCCACTGCCACGGCTCGTGACGCTGACGGAAGATCTGATACGCCTTGATCGCCAGCAGCAACGGGAAGATGTAGGCGAAATAACCCAGCACCATGAACAGGATGTCGGCGCTGTAGGAACCGGCCGGACCGCCGAAGTTCTGCACGTCGTCGATCTTGCTGTTGTGGCTCCAGCCCGGATCATCCTTGCCGTAGGTCAGCAACGCCATCATCAGGAACAGGCACAAGGCACCGATGGCAATCAATGCACCTTCCTTGAGCCGGTAGTGCAACTGTTGACGCCAGAGCGGAACGACTGTTTTTGGTGCTTCCGTGGATTTCTTCAAAACGCTTCTTTTCCTGCGCCAGAGGCGCGTCCATCTATTGAATGACGATAAAAAACTGCCCAATCCAGGCAGGTAAAAAAATTGACGGGCGCAACGGAGACTACTTTTAACACTGCGCCCCGCCTTTTATAAACACGGCACGCGGCGAATATTCTGTAACAGCCCGGCATTGTACGGGTTTGCGCGTTCGATGCCATGCTTCCAGGCCCCAGGTTCAAGCATAGCCAAACGCACAACACCCGGCGTTCAATTTGAGCATGCATTACCTTTTGTGACAAAGGCTTATGAGGTGTATTTGATGAACGTAGCGAAGCATTCGCGCCTCATTTCCCCTGAGTGCAACACATTGGCATCGGCAACCTTGCCCGCACCGGTGCAACGCCCGATTACGACCGCATTCGGATGCTCAAGTTGCAGAGGTCAAAACACAGCACCTCAGTGGAGGACATTCGCGTCATTTCCCGGCACACTTTACCTCGGGCCCAGCGCCCACCGCCCTCCCCTTCTGCAAGCCTGGACGCCATGCTGACTTGGTTACAACGCAATTCACTGACTTTCCCGCCACTGGAAAAGGCCATGCGCGATCCCAACGGATTGCTGGCGGCCGGTGGCGACCTGTCCGCCGATCGTTTGATCCAGGCTTATCGTCACGGCTGCTTTCCATGGTTTTCCGAAGGCCAGCCGATTCTCTGGTGGTCGCCGGATCCGCGTACCGTGCTTTTTCCCGACGAACTGCACGTCTCGCGCAGCCTCGGCAAATTGATGCGCCAACAGCGTTATCAAGTGACCTTCGATCAGGATTTCGACGCCGTGATCCACGCCTGCGCCGCTCCCAGGGAATACGCCGACGGCACCTGGATCACCGAGGCGATGCAGGACGCCTATATCGAATTGCATCGGCGCGGTTTTGCTCACTCGGTGGAAGTCTGGGATGAGGGCGAACTGGTCGGCGGCCTGTACGGCCTGGCGATGGGGCAGCTGTTCTTCGGCGAGTCGATGTTCAGCCGCGCGGACAACGCGTCCAAGTACGGTTTTGCGACGCTGGTGCAACATCTGAAACAGGCGGGTTTCGTATTGATTGACTGCCAGATGCCTACCGATCATCTGCAAAGCCTTGGCGCCCGGGCAATTTCCCGTTCTGCATTCGCCGACTATCTGGCCCGACACCTCGATCAACCCAATCATGCGACCTGGGTTTGCTGAGCGACTTTTGCGCGCGTGGCTTACACTTAATTCACCAGCTTACCCTTGAGGGTTGATCATGACCGAGTTGGCGCGGTTGAAGTTTTATGCCACTCAGCCTCACTCTTGCAGTTATCTGCCCGAGGAACAGGCGACGACCCTGTTTCTCGACCCGAGCCAGCCCATGGATGTGCATGTCTACGCAGACCTGTCAGAAATGGGCTTTCGTCGCAGCGGCGACCATCTGTACCGCCCGCATTGCCAGAACTGCAATGCCTGCGTGCCTGCGCGCATTCCTGTCGCTCAGTTCAACCCCAACCGTCAGCAGAAACGCATCTTCAAGCGCAACATCGATTTGCAGGTGCGCCCGGTCAAGCCGGCGTTCAGCGAAGAGTACTTCGACCTCTATCAGCGCTACATCGAACAGCGCCACGCGGATGGCGACATGTACCCGCCGAGCCGCGATCAATTCTCGACCTTTCTGGTACGCGACCTGCCCTTCTCACGGTTCTACGAGTTCCGGCTCGACGGACGGTTGCTGGCAGTTGCCGTGACCGATCTGCTGCCCAACGGCCTGTCGGCGGTCTACACCTTTTACGAGCCGACGGAGGAACGCCGCAGCCTGGGCCGTTACGCAATCCTCTGGCAAATCGCCGAAGCCCAGCGGCTGGGGCTTGAGGCGGTGTATCTGGGTTACTGGATCAAAAACTGCAAAAAGATGAACTACAAGACCCAATATCGGCCTATCGAACTGCTGATCAATCAGCGCTGGGTCGTCCTGAACTAAACGCAAACCCTAAACCCCTTGGCGTAAACCCCATTTTTCGGGCACAATGCACGCCGCTTTTGCCTGGCGCAGTTGCACCGGGCCATTCATTGGATACCGAGGGCTTTACTGCATGTCGAAAGAAGACAGCTTCGAAATGGAAGGCACTGTCGTCGACACCCTGCCCAACACCATGTTTCGTGTGGAGTTGGAAAATGGGCACGTCGTAACCGCGCATATTTCCGGCAAGATGCGCAAGAACTACATTCGTATTCTTACCGGTGACAAAGTGCGCGTCGAGCTGACGCCCTATGACTTGAGCAAAGGGCGTATTACTTACCGCGCTCGCTAATCAAGTCGATACAAGACGCCCGGCATTTGCCGGGCGTTTTTGTTTGTCTGGGTTTTGGGTTTGCGCTTGAGTTTTGAGTGTATATCCGTTGCTGCGGTAACGGCTTCTTATGGTTTCGCTCTTACAGCGAGTCCCTTTTTCAAACGCCAAAAAGGAACCAAAAGGCTTTTGCCCCGGCGTACGGCACTTCGCTTAGGCTCAGTGTTCCCTCGCTACGGTGTCCACCAGGGGGCATCGCCTACGGTTTGCTTCGCTGCACCTCCTCTCGATGTATGCGGCTTCGCCGCACGGCGCTGCGCGCCTACCCCCTGATGGACACCTCCGCTCGGCCTGCCGAAGGGACTAAAGATCAAAAGCAGATCAAGAGCCAGATCAAGAGCCCCTCACCCTAGCCCTCCCGAAACGTCGGACCGCCCGTAGGGAGAGGGAACTGATCGAGGTGTATGGCAGAGCTACGCCGACGTGCAATACCGAGTCGAACTCAAGTTTTGAAAAGCCCACAAATCGGCTCCCTCTCCTCAGGGAGAGGGCTGGGGTGAGGGGTAAACCCACCACAAAACCAAAGCCGAACACGCCCCGCTCCTCTCCACTCAAAACGATGAGCGTTAGCTCGAGTACCACTTTTGATCGCAGGGCCCGTCGGCAGGCTGAGTGGAGGGATTGATCCGGGGGTGGGAGCGCAGCGACCGTGCGGCGCAGCCGCATGCATCGAGAGGAGGTGCAGCGAAGCAAACCGTAGGCGATGCCCCCGGATCAATCCCGGAGCGAAGGAACCCGAGCCACAGCGAGGGCCGTACGTCAGGGTTGAAGCCTTTTGGGTTACCTTTTCGGCGTTTGGAAAAGGTGACTCGCCGTAAGGGCGAAACCGCCAGCGGCAGCTCCCGAAGCAACGGATATGCCCACAAAATAAAAACCGCAGACAATAAAAAGGCGCCCGAAGGCGCCTTTTCACTTACCAGCCGTCAGGCCATTTCTGCAGTGGTCTCGAAGTCAAACGTCAACTCACCATCCTTGATGTCGATGTGAACCACACCACCATGCTCGGCCAGCTCGCCAAACAGAATCTCCTCCGCCAGCGGACGCTTGATCTTGTCCTGGATCAGACGCGCCATCGGACGAGCGCCCATGGCCGAATCGTAACCACCGGCCGCCAGCCAGCTGCGCGCCGCATCGGTAACTTCCAGAAGCACACGCTTGTCTTCCAGCTGCGCCTGAAGTTCGGTGAGGAACTTGTCCACCACACTTTTGATGACCTCATGACTGAGGCGACCAAACTGAATGATGGTATCCAGACGGTTGCGGAATTCCGGCGTAAAGCTCTTCTTGATCACTTCCATCGCATCAGACGAGTGGTCCTGATGGGTGAAACCGATCGAAGCACGTGCCGCCGTCTCAGCACCGGCGTTGGTGGTCATGATCACGATCACATTGCGGAAATCCGCCTTGCGCCCGTTGTTGTCGGTCAGCGTACCGTGGTCCATCACCTGCAGCAGCAGGTTGAAGACTTCCGGATGCGCCTTCTCGATTTCATCGAGCAGCAATACGCAATGCGGCTGCTTGGTGATCGCTTCGGTCAACAGACCGCCCTGGTCGAAACCGACATACCCCGGAGGCGCACCGATCAGACGCGATACGGTGTGACGCTCCATGTACTCGGACATGTCGAAGCGCACCAGTTCGATCCCCAACGCCTTGGCCAATTGACGCGCGGCTTCGGTTTTACCAACACCGGTCGGCCCTGCGAACAGGAACGAACCGACAGGCTTGTCAGGCGACTTGAGCCCGGCACGAGACAGCTTGATCGCAGTCGACAGCGAATCGATCGCCGCGTCCTGACCGAACACCGTCAGCTTCAAGTCACGCTCGAGGTTACGCAGCAGTTCCTTGTCGGAGCTGGTGACGTGCTTCGGCGGAATCCGCGCGATTTTCGCAACGATGTCCTCGACCTCAGGCACTTCGATGCGTTTCACACGCTTCTCGACCGGCTGCAGACGCTGGTAGGCGCCCGCCTCGTCGATCACGTCGATGGCCTTGTCCGGCATGTGCCGGTCATTGATGTAGCGCGAAGCCAGTTCCGCAGCGGCGCGCAGCGACTCATCGCTGTATTCGATGTTGTGGTGCTGTTCGAAACGCCCTTTCAGGCCGCGCAGGATACCGATGGTGTCTTCCACCGACGGCTCGACGACATCGACCTTCTGGAAGCGACGCGCCAGGGCACGGTCTTTTTCGAAGATGCCACGGAATTCCTGGAACGTGGTCGAGCCGATGCAGCGAATGTCGCCAGACGACAGCAGCGGTTTGAGCAGGTTCGAGGCATCCATGACGCCACCGGACGCAGCACCCGCACCGATGATGGTGTGGATTTCGTCGATGAACAGGATCGCCTGCGGACGTTTTTTCAGTTCGTTGAGCAGCGCCTTGAAGCGCTTCTCGAAGTCACCGCGATACTTGGTGCCCGCGAGCAGAGCGCCCAGATCGAGGGAATAAACGACGCTGTTGGCCAGCAGGTCCGGCACCTGGTTGTCGACAATACGTTTGGCCAGGCCTTCGGCAATCGCGGTTTTACCCACGCCAGCCTCGCCTACCAGCAGCGGATTGTTCTTGCGACGGCGCGCGAGAATCTGCGCGACACGCTCGACTTCCGTTTCACGCCCGACCAGCGGATCGATCCGGCCCTGGCGTGCGAGTTCGTTGAGGTTGCTGGCGTAAGCGTCCAGCGGATTGCCTGAAGAAGAAGACTCACCGCCCTCGTCGTCCTGCATATCTTGTTCACCTTCAGAGTGATCGCCATGCCCCGGCACTTTGGAAATGCCGTGGGCGATATAGTTGACGACATCAATGCGTGCAACGCTCTGCTGTTTCAGCAGGAACACCGCCTGACTCTCTTGCTCACTGAAGATTGCAACCAGCACGTTGGCGCCGGTCACTTCGCGTTTGCCCGAGCTCTGCACATGAAAGACAGCACGTTGCAGCACACGCTGGAAGCCCAGGGTTGGCTGGGTTTCGCGATCCTCGTCATGGACGGGGATCAGTGGCGTGGTGGAGTCGATGAACTCCTGCAGGTCGTGCTTGAGTTTGTCGAGGTTTGCGCCGCAGGCACGCAATACGGTGGCGGCAGCCTCATTGTCCAATAGGGCCAGCAGCAGGTGTTCGACGGTCATGAATTCATGACGTTTCGAACGTGCCTCCTTGAAGGCAAGATTGAGGGTGACTTCGAGCTCGCGGTTTAACATAGCTTCACCTCATACCCAAGTGGTCGGCGATTAACCGTCCTTCTCGATTTCACAGAGTAGCGGATGCTGGCTTTCCCTGGCGTACTGGTTGACCTGCATGGCCTTTGTCTCGGCGATGTCGCGGGTAAACACTCCACATACTGCCCGCCCTTCTGTGTGGACGGCCAGCATGACCTTGGTCGCCAGCTCGCGATTCAGGTTAAAAAACACCTCGAGCACTTCGACGACGAAATCCATCGGTGTGTAGTCATCATTAAACAAAACCACCTTGTACATCGGCGGCGCCTGTAACGCAGGCTTTGCTTCCTGAACAGCAACGCCTGCCGAATCGTCGTCGTGCTCCTGTGGAAGATCCTTTTGGAGAAGCGGGCGATCCTGATTGAATGTTAGTCGAATCTGGCTGATTGCATGCATGGAAAGAAAGGTTCGTCAGTTGTGCAAATACAGTGGTGGGGGCGGCTTGACACGTTTTCAACTCCGACTGCCCGGTCACCTTGACTATCGGGAAAACGGTGTTACAACCAATAGAACCCACAGTGGGGAAAAAAGATCCGCGGAGTCAATCTTTTTAACGGATTCGACTGCGGATGAATTGGATGATACTCCAGCGATGGAGACTGTTGCAGAGGGATTTGAGCATGGCTGTCGGCAAGGTGAAATGGTTCAACAATGCCAAGGGGTTCGGCTTCATCAATACCGAATCCCGCGAGGGGAAGGACGAGGACGGCAAGGATATCGATTTCTTTGCCCATTTTTCCGCCATCAAGATGGACGGGTACAAAACCCTCAAAGCCGGGCAAATCGTCGAATTCGTGATCGTACAAGGCCCCAAAGGCCTTCACGCTACAGAAATCAAGAATGTCGAAGCCGCAAAAGATGCCGCCTCGGCAGCCGCTCATCACCAATCAGTGACCAGCTGAAGCAACCCGAACACCTGCCAGAAAACAAACCGCCCGGCTCGATCACTCGAGCCGGGCGGTTTCGTTGCAGCTGCCGTTCTTACATGTGCTTGATCAGCGCTTCACCGAAGCTCGAAGAAGACACCAGCGTGGCGCCTTCCATCAGACGTTCGAAGTCGTAGGTCACGGTCTTGGCCTTGATGGCGCCATTGGTGCCCTTGATGATCAGGTCGGCCGCCTCGGTCCAGCCCAGGTGGCGCAGCATCATCTCCGCCGACAGAATCACCGAACCCGGGTTGACCTGGTCCTTGCCGGCATATTTCGGCGCAGTACCGTGGGTCGCCTCGAACATGGCCACGGTGTCGGACAGGTTGGCGCCCGGCGCGATACCGATACCGCCCACTTCCGCCGCCAGCGCATCGGACAGGTAGTCACCATTGAGGTTGAGGGTGGCGATCACATCGTATTCGGCCGGACGCAGCAGGATCTGCTGGAGCATGGCGTCGGCGATGGCGTCCTTGACGACGACTTCGCGGCCGGTTTTCGGGTTCTTGAATTTCATCCATGGGCCGCCATCGAGCAGCTCGGCGCCGAATTCTTCCTTCGCCACCTCGTAGCCCCAGTCCTTGAAGGCACCTTCGGTGAATTTCATGATGTTGCCCTTGTGCACGATGGTCAGCGACTTGCGGTCGTTGTCCACCACGTATTGCAGGGCCTTGCGCACCAGACGCTTGGTGCCTTCTTTCGAAACCGGCTTGATGCCGATGCCGCAATCCTGGTCGAAACGGATCTTGGTGACGCCCATTTCTTCTTTCAGGAACTTGATGACCTTGGTGGCCTCAGGGGAGCCGGCTTTCCATTCGATACCGGCATAAATGTCTTCGGAGTTCTCGCGGAAGATCACCATGTCGACGTCGCCAGGCTTTTTCACCGGGCTTGGCACGCCTTCGAACCACACCACAGGGCGCAGGCAGACATAGAGATCGAGCTGTTGGCGCAGGGCAACGTTGAGGGAGCGGATGCCGCCACCGACCGGGGTGGTCAGCGGGCCCTTGATGGAAACCACGTAATCCTTGACCGCGTCCAGGGTTTCCTGGGGCAGCCAGGTGTCCTGGTCATAGACTTGAGTTGCTTTTTCGCCAGCATAAACCTCCATCCAGGAAATCTTGCGCTTGCCCCCGTAGGCTTTCTCTACGGCAGCATCAACCACTTTGATCATCACAGGGCTGACGTCGACGCCAATGCCGTCACCTTCGATGAAGGGAATGATCGGGTTATCAGGGACATTGAGAGAATGGTCTGCGTTGACGGTGATTTTGTCGCCGACGGCTGGAACCTGAATCTTCTTGTAACCCATGCTGAACTCCATTGTTTGGATTGAACATCTGGCTTGGTTCGAGCGTAACCCAGTTAAATCAACACGCAAACCCTCTGTTCCGGGCGCGACCACATCTCGGTTCGTACAAGCCTGAAAGCAAAGGGAAAAGCGCCAATCTCAAGCATTCACGGCGACTCTACGCCCCACCCCGGCCTGCGACCTTTAGACCAATGGACGAGAATCGTTGCATATGAACCATCGGCAGATTGCCAGCTACCTATGTATAATGCCGCCCGCTGACCAAAGGGTCACGACGGCTGGCCTCTCTAGCACGAGACTTTCCGCCTGATTGGTCGGGTTGTTACCGCAGTCCGACTGCTTGACGCTCTACTGATGCACCCAACATCACCGCGAAGATTCTCGACATTCGGTTCATGGATGACTTTGAACGAACGCGCTTACCCGGCGCCCCTCGAGTTTCTGCGCACGCTTTAGCAAAGAAGAGAGAGTTAATCCGAATATGCCCACCCGCTCGAAGATCATCTATACCTTCACCGACGAAGCTCCAGCCCTCGCCACCTATTCCCTGCTGCCGATCATCGAGGCTTACACCGCCTCGGCCGATATCGCCGTGGAAACCCGCGATATCTCTCTTGCAGCACGTATTCTGGCCAGCTTCCCCGAGCAACTGGGCGACAAAGCCGTAGCCGACCACCTCGCCGAACTGGGCGACCTGGCCGTTACGCCTGAAGCCAACATCATCAAGCTGCCGAACATCAGCGCCTCGGTTCCGCAACTGCAAGCCGCGATCAAAGAACTGCAGGCCCAGGGCTACAACCTGCCGGACTACCCGGAAACCGTGACCAGCGACGCCGACAAAGACGCCAAGGCGCGCTACGACAAGGTCAAGGGCAGCGCCGTGAACCCGGTTCTGCGTGAAGGCAACTCCGACCGTCGCGCGCCGTTGTCGGTCAAGAACTACGCTCGCAAGCACCCACACAAAATGGGCGCCTGGGCCAAGGACTCCAAGTCCCACGTCGCTCACATGAGCACCGGCGATTTCTACGGCAGCGAAAAAGCGGCCCTGATCGACGCCGCTGACACCGTGAAAATCGAGCTGGTCGCCCAAGACGGCACCACCACCGCCCTGAAAGAAAAAACCACCGTTCAGGCGGGCGAGATCCTCGACTGCTCCGTGATGAGCAAAAAGGCTCTGCGCGCGTTCATCGCCGCTGAAATCGACAGCGCCAAGCAACAAGGCGTGCTGCTGTCGGTTCACCTGAAAGCCACCATGATGAAGGTCTCCGACCCGATCATGTTCGGCCAGATCGTTGCCGAGTTCTACAACGACGCCCTGACCAAGCACGCCGACGTGCTGGCCGAGATCGGCTTCAACCTGAACAACGGCATCGGCGACCTGTACGCCCGCATCAAATCCCTGCCGGCCGAACAACAAGCCCAGATCGAAGCCGACGTGCAGGCGGTCTACGCCGTTCGTCCTTCGCTGGCGATGGTCAACTCCGACAAAGGCATCACCAACCTGCACGTGCCGAGCGACGTTATCGTCGACGCCTCGATGCCGGCCATGATCCGTGACTCCGGCAAGATGTGGGGCACCGACGGCCAGCTGCACGACACCAAGGCTGTGATCCCGGATCGCTGCTACGCCACCATCTACCAGGCCGTGATCGAAGATTGCAAAGCCAATGGCGCTTTCGATCCGACCACCATGGGCAGCGTGCCAAACGTTGGCCTGATGGCTAAAAAGGCTGAAGAGTACGGTTCCCACGACAAGACCTTCCAGATCAAGGCCGACGGCGTGGTTCGCGTAACCGACAGCAAAGGCACCCTGCTGATGGAACAGGCTGTTGAAGCCGGCGACATCTTCCGCATGTGCCAGACCAAAGACGCGCCGATCCAGGACTGGGTCAAACTGGCCGTCAACCGTGCTCGTGCAAGCGCAACGCCAGCCATTTTCTGGCTGGACCCGATGCGCGCCCACGACGGCGTGGTGATCGAGAAGGTTCAGGCTTACCTGAAGGATCACGACACCGCTGGTCTGGACATCCAGATCATGGCGCCGGTCGATGCCATGAAATACACCCTGCAGCGCACCCGCGAAGGCAAGGACACCATTTCGGTGACCGGCAACGTACTGCGTGACTACCTGACCGACCTGTTCCCGATCATGGAACTGGGCACCAGCGCCAAGATGCTGTCGATCGTGCCGCTGATGAACGGCGGTGGCCTGTTCGAAACCGGCGCCGGCGGTTCGGCTCCGAAGCACGTGCAGCAACTGGTCGAAGAGAACTTCCTGCGCTGGGATTCGCTGGGTGAATTCCTGGCCCTGGCCGCGTCTCTCGAGCACCTGGGTGTGAACTACAACAACCCGAAAGCGCTGGTTCTGTCCAAGACCCTGGACCAGGCCACTGGCCAGTTCCTCGACAACAACAAGTCGCCATCGCGTAAAGTCGGCAACATCGACAACCGCGGCAGCCACTTCTACCTGGCAATGTACTGGGCACAAGCCCTGGCCGCCCAGACCGAAGACACTGCACTGCAAGCGCAGTTCGCGACTCTGGCCAAGACCCTGACCGAGAACGAAGCGACCATCGTTGCCGAGCTCAACGCCGTTCAAGGCAAGCCAGTGGACATCGGCGGTTACTACCACGCCAATGCCGAGCTGATCAGCAAGGCCATGCGCCCAAGCGCAACCCTCAACGCGGCCATCGCTGCGCTGGTATAAGGTTGTAAAGGGAACATCACAGACCCCGGCCTTGCGCCGGGGTTTGTGTTTCTGCCTATCGCTCAGGAGATTCAATCAATGCAATGGCTCCCCCACATCACCGTCGCCACCATCGTCGAGGACAACGGGCGTTTTTTGATGGTCGAGGAACACAAGGCCGGGCGTAACGTGCTCAATCAGCCCGCCGGTCATCTGGATCCGGAAGAAACCCTGATCGAAGCCGCCGTGCGCGAAACCCTCGAAGAAACCGGCTGGGACGTCGAACCCACCGCCGTGGTCGGCATTTATCTTTACACCGCCCCGAGCAACGGCGTGACTTACCAGCGCGTGTGCTTCAGCGCCAAAGCCGTGAAACATCACCCGGATTATCAACTCGACGACGGCATCGTCGGCGCCAAGTGGCTGACCCGCGACGAATTATTGGCCCAGCGCGACAACTGGCGCAGCGAGCTGATCATCCGTTGCATCGATGATTATCTGGCCGGCAATCGCTTCGGCCTCGAACTGATCCGCCCTTCCCTTTAGCCTTGAGGCCGTGAGCCTGATAGAATCGCGTCCTTTTTCAAGACACTCATTGAATCCCTATGCGTGATCCAGCCCCTTCTGACACATCCAAGAAGCGCGTCATTGTCGGCATGTCCGGCGGCGTGGACTCTTCCGTTTCCGCTCTCCTGCTGATCGAGCAGGGCTATGAAGTGGAAGGCCTGTTCATGAAGAACTGGGAAGAAGACGACGGAACGGAATACTGCACCGCCATGGACGACCTGGCGGATGCCCAGGCCGTGTGCGACAAGATCGGTATCAAGCTGCACACCGCCAACTTCGCCGCCGAGTACTGGGACAACGTGTTCGAGCACTTCCTGGCCGAATACAAGGCCGGCCGCACGCCGAACCCGGATATCCTGTGCAACCGCGAGATCAAGTTCAAGGCGTTCCTCGACTACGCCATGATGCTCGGCGCTGACCTGATCGCCACCGGCCACTACGTGCGCCGCCGCGATATCGATGGCCGCACCGAGCTGCTCAAGGGCCTGGATCCGAACAAGGATCAGAGCTACTTCCTGCACGCCGTCGGCGGCGAACAGATCGCCAAGACCCTGTTCCCGGTCGGCGAGCTGGAAAAACCGGAAGTCCGCGCGATTGCCGAGAAATACGAGCTGGCGACCGCCAAGAAGAAGGATTCCACCGGGATCTGCTTCATCGGCGAGCGTCGCTTCAGCGATTTCCTCAAGCAATACCTGCCGGCACAACCGGGCGAGATCAAGACCACCGAAGGCGAAGTCATCGGCCGTCACCACGGCTTGATGTACCACACCATCGGCCAGCGTCAGGGCCTGGGCATCGGCGGCCTGAAAGACGCCGGCGACGAGCCGTGGTACGTGCTGCGCAAGGATCTGGACACCAACGAGCTGATCGTCGGTCAGGGCAACAACCATCCGTGGCTGTTCTCCAGCGCCCTGCTCGCTTCGGAAATCTATTGGGTCAACCCGATCGATCTAAGCCAGCCGCTGCGCCTGACTGCCAAGGTTCGTTATCGCCAGAGCGATCAGGCCTGCACCCTTGAGAAAACCGAAACCGGCTATCGCGCCGTGTTCGACGAGCCGCAGCGCGCGGTCACGCCGGGCCAGTCGGTGGTGTTCTATGACGGTGAAGTCTGCCTCGGTGGCGGCGTGATCGAAGTCGCCGAGCCGTGGAGCGGCCAGGCATGAGCCCGACTCAGGAGCAATTGACCGCTCTGGGCGGCGTGTTTCTCGCCGCCGTGCTGGTCGACCGGATCGCCAAGACCGGCCAGACCAACGAGGCCGGCCTGAGCTGCATGCTCGGCAGCCTGCTGGTTCGCGACCCGAAAGATACCCTGGATGTTTACGGCGGCGACGATATCAACCTGCGCGAGGGTTACCGCGCGCTGATCGGCGCCCTCGAGCGCGACCCAAGCACCTTGCAACGCGAACCGCTGCGCTACGCCCTGTCGATGCTTGGCCTTGAGCGACAACTGGCCAAGCGCAACGACATGCTCGACGTGATCGGCAAGCGCTTGCCGCAGATCCAGTCGCAGGTCGAGCATTTCGGCCCGGCCCACGAAAATGTGATCGCGGCCTGCGGTGCGCTGTATCAGGACACACTGAGCACGCTGCGCCAGCGCATTCAGGTGCATGGCGACATGCGCAATCTGCAGCAGCCGAGCAACGCCTCGAAGATTCGCGCTCTGCTGCTCGCCGGCATTCGTTCGGCACGCCTGTGGCGTCAGCTCGGCGGTCACCGCTGGCAGCTGGTCGTCAGCCGACGCAAATTGCTCAAAGAGCTGTATCCGTTGATGCGCAGCGAGTAAATCGCCGCGCAATAAAAGCTTTGTAGTCTGTAACGCGTAATACGCCGGTCAGTTGGCGACGGACCGGCGGATTTTTTCATGTATGATACGCGCCCCATTTCGTTGCCCGACTGTCCGAGAACACCCCATGCAGCTCTCTTCGCTCACTGCGGTTTCCCCTGTTGACGGCCGCTACGCCGGCAAAACCCAGGCCCTGCGCCCAATTTTCAGCGAGTACGGTCTGATCCGTGCCCGCGTTCTGGTTGAAGTGCGCTGGCTCCAGCGCCTGGCGGCTCACGCCGGCATCCCGGAAGTGCCAGCCTTCTCCGCCGAAGCCAACGCCGTTCTGAATGAACTGGCCGAAAACTTCTCGCTGGAGCACGCCGAGCGCGTGAAAGAGATCGAGCGCACCACCAACCACGACGTAAAAGCGATCGAATACCTGCTCAAAGAGCAAGCGGCCAAGCTGCCTGAGCTGGCCAAGGTCAGCGAATTCATCCACTTCGCCTGCACCAGCGAGGACATCAACAACCTGTCCCACGCCCTGATGCTGCGCGAAGGCCGTGACGACGTGATGCTGCCGCTGATGCGCCAGACCGCCAACGCCATCCGCGAACTGGCCATCCGCTTCGCCGACGTGCCGATGCTGTCGCGCACCCACGGTCAGCCGGCTTCGCCGACCACCCTGGGTAAAGAGCTGGCGAACGTGGTTTACCGTCTCGAGCGCCAGATCGCTCAGGTCGCTGCCGTTCCGCTGCTGGGCAAGATCAACGGCGCTGTCGGCAACTACAACGCTCACCTGTCGGCCTACCCGCAGATCGACTGGGAAGCCAACGCCCGCGCCTTCATCGAAGACGAGCTGGGCCTGGGCTTCAACCCGTACACCACGCAGATCGAGCCGCACGACTACATCGCCGAGCTGTTCGACGCCATTGCGCGCTTCAACACCATCCTGATCGACTTCGACCGTGACATCTGGGGCTACATCTCCCTCGGTTACTTCAAGCAGCGCACCATCGCCGGCGAAATCGGTTCGTCGACCATGCCGCACAAGGTCAACCCGATCGACTTCGAAAACTCCGAAGGCAACCTGGGCATCGCCAACGCACTGTTCCAGCACCTGGCGAGCAAACTGCCAATCTCCCGCTGGCAGCGTGACCTGACCGACTCCACCGTGCTGCGTAACCTCGGTGTCGGCTTCGCCCACAGCGTGATCGCGTACGAAGCGAGCCTCAAAGGCATCAGCAAGCTCGAGCTGAACGCTGACAAGATCGCTGCCGATCTGGACGCTTGCTGGGAAGTCCTGGCCGAGCCGATCCAGACCGTGATGCGCCGCTACAACATCGAAAATCCGTACGAGAAGCTGAAAGAACTGACTCGCGGCAAGGGCATCAGCCCTGAAGCGCTGCAGACTTTCATCGATGGCCTGGACATGCCGGCCGCTGCGAAAGCCGAGCTCAAGCAACTGACGCCGGCCAACTACATCGGAAACGCTGTAGCGCAAGCCAAACGCATCTGATCGACTGCTTGACCCGTTTGAGACGCCCGGCCGCGCCGGGCGTTTTTATTCCCGTCTGAAAAATGCTTTTTTTCAATAGGTTACATATGAATCCCGATATTCCTCTTCAACTTCTGGGTGGTCTTACGGCGCGCGAATTCATGCGCGATTACTGGCAGAAAAAACCACTGCTGATCCGTCAGGCGATTCCTGATTTCGAAAGCCCGATCGACGCCGACGAACTCGCCGGCCTGGCCCTGGAAGAAGAAGTCGAATCGCGCCTGGTGATCGAGCACGGCGAGCGCCCTTGGGAACTGCGTCGCGGCCCGTTCGCCGAAGACGAATTCAGCAAACTGCCGGAGCGCGAGTGGACCCTGCTGGTGCAGGCGGTCGATCAGTTCGTGCCGGAAGTCAGCGAGCTGCTGGAGAACTTCCGCTTCCTGCCGAGCTGGCGCGTCGACGACGTGATGATCAGCTTCGCCGCTCCGGGTGGCAGCGTCGGTCCGCACTTCGACAACTACGACGTGTTCCTGCTGCAAGGCCACGGCAAGCGCAACTGGAAAATCGGCCAGATGTGCGACTCCGAAAGCCCGCTGCTGCAACACGCGGATCTGCGCATCCTCGCCGAATTCCACGAGACCGAAGAGTGGGTCCTGGAACCGGGCGACATGCTCTACCTGCCGCCGCGCCTGGCTCACTGCGGCGTTGCCGTCGATGACTGCATGACATACTCGGTCGGCTTCCGCGCACCGAGCGCCGCTGAAGTGCTGACCCACTTCACCGACTTCCTCAGCCAGTTCCTGACTGACGAAGAGCGCTACACCGACGCCGACGCCAAGCCGGTCAGCGATGATCCACATCAGATCCAGCACGATGCACTCGGCCGCCTGAAAGCGCTGCTCGCCGAACACATGAGCGACGAACGCCTGCTGCTGACCTGGTTCGGCCAGTACATGACCGAGCCGCGTTATCCAGAGCTGGTGGTCGGCCCGGAAGAAGTCGAGGAAGAAGACCTCCTCGGCGCGCTCGAAGACGGTGCCATCCTGATCCGCAACCCGAGCGCGCGTCTGGCGTGGTCGGACGTCGATGACGATCTGCTGCTGTTCGCCAGCGGTCAGAGCCGTTACCTGCCGGGCAAGCTGCGCGAACTGCTGAAGCTGATCTGCTCTGCCGACGCCCTGCACACAGACAATCTCGGTGACTGGCTGAGCGACGAAGACGGTCGCGGCCTGCTGTGCGAACTGGTCAAACAGGGAAGCCTGGGGTTCGCCGACGATGAATAAGATTCGCGTACGTGTTGCAGACTGGCAAAAGGACAACGCCGAGATCCGCCGCATTCGCGAAACGGTGTTCATTGCCGAACAATCGGTTCCACCCGAGCTTGAGTGGGACGCTGATGACGCCACGGCGGTGCATTTCCTGGCTTTCGAAGGCGACTTTCCGATCGGCACCGCCCGCCTCTTGCCCGACGGGCATGTCGGCCGGGTTTCGGTGCTGAAGGACTGGCGCGGCCTGAAGGTCGGCGATGCGCTGATGCAAACGGTGATTGCCGAAGCGGAAGCACGCGGCCTGAAGCAGCAGATGCTCAGCGCCCAGGTACAGGCCACGGCGTTCTATGAGCGCCTGGGTTTCAACCTGGTCAGCGAGGAATTCCTCGAAGCCGGGATTCCGCATGTCGATATGGTTCGTCACTCAGCTTAAGACCGAGGCGCCGATCGTTCCCACGCTCTGCGTGGGAATGCCTCTCGGGACGCTCCGCGTCCCTTGCGGCATGTGACGCAGAGCGTCACTGGCTGCATTCCCACGCGGAGCGTGGGAACGATCACGTAAAACGCCCCGCCATCTCACGATGCCGGGGCGTTTTGCTGTCTAGGATTCAACTTGCCCCACCCCGGGCCGACAAACTGGCAATATCAAGCCTTTCGAAAGCGGAGATAACGGACATGTCCCTACGCACCCTGCTCACCACCCTGCTGCTCGGCTGCAGTTTTTCGGTGATGGCAGCCACAGAAATCGTGCCCCTCAAATACCACACCAGCGCCGACATGCTGCCGGTGGCTCAAGACTTCATCGGCAAGGACGGCCAGGTCAGCGCCTATGGCAACCAACTGATCGTCAAGGCTGAACCCGGCAAGATCGAAGAACTCAAGGACCTGCTCTCGCAACTCGACACCGCGCCCAAGCGCCTGCTGATCACGGTCGACACCAACGAAAACAACGGTCGTGGCGATGAAGGCTATTCGGTCAATGGCGCGCAAACCCGCATCATCAGTCGCAGCACTGCCAGCCGTGACGGCGGCATTCAGCAGATCCAGGCCAGCGAAGGCGCACCGGCGCTGATCCAGGTTGGCCAAAGCGTGCCGATCACCAGCAGCCAGACCAACTCCTACGGCGATTACAGCAGCCAGACTCAATATCGCAACGTCACCCAAGGGTTTTATGTCACCGCCAGCGTCACCGGCGAAACCGTTCACCTGGCCATCAGTACCAACCGTGACCGCATGAGCCAGGAACGTCCCGATGTAGTGAACGTGCAAAGCACCGACACAACTGTCACCGGGCGTCTGGGCGAGTGGATCACCCTCGCTGGCGTAAATCGCCAGACTCAGGCCGACAAACAGGGCCTGGCCCGCAGCTACTCGACTCAAGGCCGGGATGACATGACGTTGCGGGTGAAAGTCGACACGTTGGACTAAAGCACCGAAAACTGACTGATTAGTCGTATTAGACGAAAGATGTAGTGCTTGAAAAAAAGCACTACAAAACGTTTGACGAGCCAAAAAAGCGAAGGCATGATGGCCTCGCTCCCGCTAATCAGAGGCCCTGGCAAGGGCCTTCGAAGCGATGCT
Source organism: Pseudomonas sp. 9.2(2024) (assembly GCF_039695385.1). Taxonomy (NCBI): domain Bacteria; kingdom Pseudomonadati; phylum Pseudomonadota; class Gammaproteobacteria; order Pseudomonadales; family Pseudomonadaceae; genus Pseudomonas; species Pseudomonas sp. 9.2(2024). The sequence continues at coordinate 4,165,934 of NZ_CP155585.1, forward strand.
CGCAACCATCCCCGCGAGCCGTTTCGTGTCTGTACCGCCCACAAGGTGTGTTTGACGAGGTTGCCGACTGGAACGAAGTTGTCCCGAGGGACGGAAGCGTAATTAGGTAACCCGGCTTTACACTGTAGTTCGTATAAAGGCCCACGACGCCCGAATGCGCCCGCCAGTTCGCCTTTACCTGCTCACTTCCCCTCGAGCCCATCGTTCATCCCGTCGCCTGCCCCGCCGAACCCGACCTGACCACCTAAGCTTCTGGTCAGCGAGCGCAAGGAATTTTCCACCGCAGAACAACTTTTCATAAAGACGCGACGAGGTTTATCTCCATGGCACTGACACGCGAACAGCAAATTGCAGCCCTTGAAAAAGACTGGGCTGAAAACCCGCGCTGGAAAGGCGTGACTCGCAATTACTCCGCTGCTGACGTCGTCCGTCTGCGTGGCTCGGTTCAACCAGAGCACACCTTTGCAAAAATGGGCGCCGAAAAACTGTGGAACCTGGTCACCCAGGGTGCCAAGCCGTCCTTCCGCCCAGAGAAAGATTTCGTCAACTGCATGGGCGCCCTGACCGGCGGCCAAGCTGTGCAGCAGGTCAAAGCCGGTATCCAGGCGATCTACCTGTCGGGCTGGCAAGTCGCTGCGGATAACAACTCCGCCGAATCGATGTACCCGGACCAGTCGCTGTACCCGGTGGACTCGGTTCCAACCGTGGTCAAGCGCATCAACAACTCGTTCCGTCGTGCCGACCAGATCCAGTGGAAAGCCGGCAAGAACCCGGGCGACGATGGCTACATCGACTACTTCGCGCCAATCGTGGCTGACGCCGAAGCCGGTTTCGGCGGCGTGCTGAACGCCTACGAGCTGATGAAGAGCATGATCGAAGCAGGCGCCGCTGGCGTTCACTTCGAAGACCAGCTGGCTTCCGTGAAGAAATGCGGCCACATGGGCGGCAAGGTTCTGGTTCCAACCCAGGAAGCCGTACAGAAGCTGACCGCTGCTCGTCTGGCTGCCGACGTTGCCGGTGTACCGACCATCATCCTGGCCCGTACCGACGCCAACGCTGCCGACCTGCTGACGTCCGACTGCGACCCGTACGACCAGCCGTTCGTGACTGGCACCCGTACTCAGGAAGGTTTCTACAAGGTTCGTGCAGGCCTGGACCAGGCAATCGCCCGCGGCCTGGCCTACGCGCCGTACGCCGACCTGATCTGGTGCGAAACCGCCAAGCCGGACCTGGACGAAGCCCGTCGTTTCGCTGAAGCGATCAAAAAGGAATATCCGGACCAGATCCTGTCGTACAACTGCTCGCCTTCCTTCAACTGGAAGAAAAACCTGGACGACGCGACCATCGCCAAGTTCCAGCGCGAACTGTCCGCCATGGGTTACAAGCACCAGTTCATCACCCTGGCCGGCATTCACAACATGTGGCACAGCATGTTCAACCTGGCGCACGACTACGCCCGCAACGACATGACCGCCTACGTGAAGCTGCAAGAGCAGGAATTCGCTGACGCCGCCAAGGGTTACACCTTCGTGGCTCACCAGCAGGAAGTGGGCACTGGCTACTTCGACGACATGACCACCGTGATCCAGGGCGGCACGTCCTCGGTGACCGCGCTGACCGGTTCGACCGAAGAAGAACAGTTCCACTGATCGACTTCGCCTGAGCGAACGGCCTTTGCGGACCGTATAGAAAGCTAACCGCATTGCCGAAAAACTGACGCCCCGACTGGTTCGGGGCGTTTTTTTTGCCTGCGGTTTTCCGGGCGCCTCAGGAATTGGCACAACCTGTCAGGCAAAACATTGATCCAGAGCGGTATCCGCATCGCAAAAATCGGCTAAAACGGGCGCCGCCGCTACTTGCAGTAACGCGCATATAAGACAACTTCCCAACTACTGACCCGTTAAACAGTTACCAAACCACTCCAAACGATATCAATTATCATTTAGCGGCAACTATGTTCGTTACATTTCCTACAAAACATAATTCGTGAAATTCCGGCTAATGCCCGCAACGCATGGGCTGCGGGCCCTTCGAGGCGCGCTATGTCCTTATTCCAATAAATAATTTCGCTATAGGAATTTTACTTGCAGGGTGTTTAGCCATAAAATCAGCGCGATTGATTGCTGCGACATATCGTCACTGCCTTATTTCTTTATCAAGCTCAGAGACCTTTGCTCTCTGTTAAGGATTTCCAGCATGCCCGAAGCGACAGGACTCATGGCCCACAACTGGGGCTTTGCCATTTTCCTTCTGGGTGTAGTCGGCCTGTGTGCCTTCATGCTCGGCGTCTCCAGCCTCCTCGGGTCAAAAGCCTGGGGCCGCAGCAAAAACGAACCGTTCGAGTCCGGCATGCTACCTACCGGTGGCGCCCGCTTGCGGCTCTCAGCCAAATTCTATCTGGTCGCGATGCTGTTCGTGATCTTCGATATCGAAGCCCTCTTTCTCTTTGCATGGTCTGTGTCCGTCCGCGAAAGCGGCTGGACCGGATTCGTCGAAGCTCTCGTTTTCATAGCAATTCTGTTGGCAGGTCTTGTCTACCTGTTCCGAGTGGGCGCCCTTGACTGGGCTCCGGAAGCTCGTCGCAAGCGGCAGGCGAAGCTGAAACAATGAGGCTTTGGCAATGCAATACAATCTCACCAGAATCGACCCCGATGCTCCTAACGAGCAGTATCCGATCGGCCAGCGGGAAACCGTTTCCGATCCGTTAGAAGATCAAGTCCACAAAAACATTTTCATGGGCAAGCTGGAAGACGTGCTGAGTGGCGCGGTCAACTGGGGACGTAAGAACTCCCTGTGGCCGTACAACTTCGGTCTGTCGTGCTGCTACGTGGAAATGACCACCGCCTTCACGGCGCCCCACGACATCGCGCGCTTCGGCGCCGAAGTTATCCGGGCATCACCGCGTCAGGCCGACTTCATGGTTATCGCCGGGACCTGCTTCATCAAGATGGCGCCGATCATTCAGCGCCTGTACGAGCAGATGCTCGAGCCCAAGTGGGTGATCTCGATGGGTTCGTGCGCCAACTCCGGCGGCATGTACGACATCTACTCCGTGGTTCAGGGGGTGGACAAGTTCCTGCCCGTTGACGTCTACGTACCTGGCTGCCCGCCCCGTCCAGAAGCATTTCTGCAAGGCTTGATGCTGTTGCAGGAATCCATTGGCCAGGAGCGTCGCCCACTTTCCTGGGTCGTTGGCGATCAAGGCGTTTATCGCGCCGACATGCCTTCGCAGAAGGAACAGCGCCGCGAACAGCGAATCGCAGTCACCAACCTGCGCAGCCCTGACGAAGTCTGATCCAGTCTGTTTCAAAGAAACGAGAAGCTGGCTTCATTCTTTACGTTGACCGAAAGCGAAAAAATAACCATGACTACAGGCAGTGCTCTGTACATCCCGCCTTATAAGGCAGACGACCAGGATGTGGTCGTCGAACTGAACAACCGTTTTGGCGCCGAAGCGTTCACCGCTCAGCCGACCCGCACCGGCATGCCGGTGCTGTGGGTGGCTCGCGCCAGATTCGTCGAAGTCCTGACCTTCCTGCGCAACCTGCCCAAGCCGTACGTCATGCTCTATGACCTGCACGGCGTGGACGAGCGTCTGCGCACCAAGCGTCAAGGGCTGCCGAGCGGTGCCGATTTCACCGTGTTCTATCACCTCATGTCGCTGGAACGTAATAGTGACGTGATGATCAAGGTCGCCTTGTCCGAGAGCGACCTCAGCTTGCCGACCGTCACCAGCATCTGGCCGAACGCCAACTGGTACGAGCGTGAAGTCTGGGACATGTACGGCATCGACTTCAAAGGTCACCCGCACCTGTCGCGCATCATGATGCCGCCGACCTGGGAAGGTCACCCGCTGCGCAAGGACTTCCCGGCGCGCGCCACCGAATTCGATCCGTTCAGCCTGAACCTGGCCAAGCAACAGCTTGAGGAAGAAGCCGCGCGTTTCCGTCCTGAAGACTGGGGCATGAAGCGTTCCGGGGCGAACGAGGACTACATGTTCCTCAACCTGGGCCCGAACCATCCTTCGGCTCACGGTGCGTTCCGCATCATCCTGCAACTGGACGGTGAAGAGATCGTCGACTGCGTTCCGGACATCGGTTACCACCACCGTGGTGCCGAGAAGATGGCCGAGCGTCAGTCCTGGCACAGCTTCATTCCTTACACCGACCGTATCGACTACCTCGGCGGCGTGATGAACAACCTGCCGTACGTGCTCTCGGTCGAGAAGCTGGCCGGCATCAAGGTGCCAGAGAAGGTCGACGTCATCCGCATCATGATGGCCGAGTTCTTCCGGATCACCAGCCACCTGCTGTTCCTGGGTACCTACATCCAGGACGTCGGCGCCATGACTCCGGTGTTCTTCACCTTCACCGACCGCCAGAAGGCGTACACGGTGATCGAAGCCATCACCGGTTTCCGTCTGCACCCGGCCTGGTACCGCATCGGTGGCGTCGCCCACGACCTGCCGCGCGGCTGGGAAAAACTGGTGAAAGACTTCGTTGAATGGCTGCCAAAGCGCCTCGACGAATACACCAAGGCCGCCCTGCAGAACAGCATCCTCAAGGGTCGTACCATCGGCGTTGCCCAGTACAACACCAAAGAGGCCCTGGAATGGGGCGTCACCGGTGCCGGCCTGCGTTCCACGGGTTGCGATTTCGACCTGCGTAAAGCGCGTCCGTACTCCGGCTACGAGAACTTCGAATTCGAAGTACCGCTGGCTGCCAACGGCGATGCCTACGACCGCTGCATGGTTCGCGTCGAAGAGATGCGCCAGAGCGTCAAGATCATCGACCAATGCCTGCGCAACATGCCGGAAGGCCCGTACAAGGCGGATCACCCGCTGACCACGCCGCCGCCGAAAGAGCGCACGCTGCAGCACATCGAAACCCTGATCACGCACTTCCTGCAGGTTTCGTGGGGCCCGGTCATGCCGGCCAACGAATCCTTCCAGATGATCGAAGCGACCAAGGGCATCAACAGTTATTACCTGACGAGCGACGGCGGCACCATGAGCTACCGTACCCGGATCCGTACTCCGAGCTTCCCGCATCTGCAACAGATCCCTTCGGTGATCAAAGGCAGCATGGTCGCGGACCTGATTGCGTACCTGGGTAGTATCGATTTCGTTATGGCCGACGTGGACCGCTAAGCATGAACAGCACGCTTATCCAGACAGACCGTTTCACCTTGAGTGAAACCGAGCGCTCGGCCATCGAGCACGAGCTGCATCACTACGAAGACCCGCGCGCGGCGTCGATCGAAGCCCTGAAGATCGTTCAGAAGGAACGCGGCTGGGTGCCGGACGGCGCCCTGTACGCCATCGGCGAGATCCTTGGCATCCCGGCCAGCGACGTTGAAGGCGTGGCCACGTTCTACAGCCAGATCTTCCGTCAGCCGGTCGGCCGTCACATCATTCGCGTCTGCGACAGCATGGTCTGCTACATCGGCGGCCACGAGTCGGTGGTCAGCGAAATCCAGAACAACCTGGGTATCGGCCTGGGTCAGACCACTGCCGACGGTCGCTTCACTCTGCTGCCGGTCTGCTGCCTCGGCAACTGCGACAAGGCACCGGCGCTGATGATCGATGACGACACCTTTGGCGATGTCCAGCCTGCCGGCGTCGCCAAACTGCTCGAGGGCTACGTATGACCCTGACTTCTTTCGGCCCGGCCAACCGCATCCAGCGTTCGGCCGAGACTCACCCGCTGACCTGGCGCCTGCGTGACGACGGCGAAGCCGTGTGGCTCGACGAGTACCAGGCCAAGAACGGTTACGCCGCTGCGCGCAAGGCCTTCGCCGACATGGATCAGGACGCCATCGTCCAGACCGTGAAAGACGCCGGCCTCAAGGGTCGCGGCGGTGCAGGCTTCCCCACTGGCGTGAAGTGGGGCCTGATGCCAAAAGACGAATCCATCAACATCCGCTACCTGCTGTGCAACGCGGATGAAATGGAGCCGAACACCTGGAAAGACCGCATGCTGATGGAGCAACTGCCCCATCTGCTGATCGAAGGCATGCTGATCAGCGCCCGCGCGCTGAAAACCTACCGTGGCTACATCTTCCTGCGTGGCGAGTACACCACCGCTGCCAAGCACCTGAACCGTGCCGTGGAAGAAGCCAAGGCTGCCGGCCTGCTGGGCAAGAACATCCTGGGCAGCGGCTTCGATTTCGAGCTGTTCGTCCACACCGGCGCCGGGCGTTACATCTGCGGTGAAGAAACCGCACTGATCAACTCCCTCGAAGGTCGCCGCGCCAACCCGCGCTCCAAACCACCCTTCCCTGCCGCCGTTGGCGTGTGGGGCAAGCCGACCTGCGTGAACAACGTTGAAACCCTGTGCAACGTGCCGGCGATCATTGCCGACGGCGTGGACTGGTACAAATCGTTGGCCCGCGACGGCAGCGAAGACATGGGCACCAAGCTCATGGGCTTCTCCGGCAAGGTCAAGAACCCTGGCCTTTGGGAACTGCCATTCGGCGTGACCGGTCGCGAACTGTTCGAAGACTACGCCGGCGGCATGCGCGACGGCTTCAAGCTGAAAGCCTGGCAGCCAGGCGGCGCCGGTACCGGTTTCCTGTTGCCGGAACACCTCGACGCACAAATGTACGCCGGCGGCATCGCCAAAGTGGGCACCCGTATGGGTACCGGCCTGGCCATGGCGGTGGACGACAGCGTCAACATGGTGTCCCTGCTGCGCAACATGGAGCAGTTCTTCGCTCGCGAATCCTGCGGCTTCTGCACCCCGTGCCGTGATGGTTTGCCATGGAGCGTCAAGCTCTTGATGGCGATCGAACAAGGTCGCGGCCAGCCAGGCGACATCGAGACCCTGCTGGGTCTGGTCAACTTCCTCGGCCCGGGCAAGACCTTCTGTGCTCACGCACCGGGTGCCGTGGAGCCGTTGGGCAGTGCCATCAAATACTTCCGTCCAGAGTTCGAAGCCGGTATCGCGCCTGCAAGCGCCACCGTCCCGCCTCTGGCGAAGCCGATCGTAGTCGGCGCGTAAACGCTTAGAAAAGGCGAAGGGTCCGTGCCCTTCGCCTTTCGTCCGATGACGCCTTTCGGGGCTGACTGGATTCGGACGGATAACAAGATTCCATTAGCCACGCCCGCTGACACCGGGCCAACGAAGACCTTTGAACCATGGCCACTATCCACGTAGACGGCAAAGCGCTCGAAGTCGACGGGGCAGACAACCTGTTACAGGCATGTCTGTCGCTGGGCCTCGACATCCCTTATTTCTGCTGGCACCCCGCGCTTGGTAGCGTCGGGGCCTGCCGCCAGTGCGCGGTCAAGCAGTACACCGACGAGAACGACACCCGTGGTCGCATCGTCATGTCCTGCATGACCCCTGCCACCGACAACACTTGGATCTCCATCGACGATGAAGAATCCAAGGCGTTTCGCGCCAGTGTTGTTGAATGGCTGATGACCAACCACCCGCACGACTGCCCTGTGTGCGAGGAAGGCGGTCACTGCCACCTGCAAGACATGACCGTGATGACCGGCCACAACGAGCGCCGTTATCGCTTCACCAAACGTACCCACCAGAACCAGCAACTGGGCCCGTTCATTTCCCACGAAATGAACCGCTGCATCGCCTGCTACCGCTGCGTGCGTTTCTATAAGGATTACGCCGGCGGCACCGACCTCGGTGTATTTGGCGCCCACGACAACGTGTACTTCGGTCGCGTTGAAGACGGCACCCTCGAAAGCGAGTTCTCCGGCAACCTCACCGAGGTCTGCCCGACCGGTGTGTTCACCGACAAGACTCACTCCGAGCGCTACAACCGCAAGTGGGACATGCAGTTCTCGCCGAGCATCTGCCATGGCTGCTCGAGCGGTTGCAACATCTCCCCGGGCGAGCGTTACGGCGAACTGCGTCGCATCGAAAACCGTTACAACGGTTCGGTGAACCAGTACTTCCTGTGCGACCGTGGCCGTTTCGGTTATGGCTACGTCAACCGCACCGACCGTCCACGTCAGCCGCTGCTGGCCGACGGCACCAAGCTTGGCCTGGATGCTGCGCTGGACAAAGCCGCTGACCTGCTGCGCGGTCGCAACATCGTCGGTATCGGTTCGCCGCGTGCCAGCCTGGAAAGCAACTACGCGTTGCGTGAACTGGTCGGCGCCGAGCACTTCTACTCCGGTATCGAAGCCTCCGAGCTGGAACGCATCCGTCTGGTCCTGCAAGTGCTGAAAGACAGCCCGCTGCCAGTGCCGAACATGCGCGACATCGAAGACCACGACGCCGTGTTCATCCTCGGTGAAGACCTGACCCAGACCGCTGCCCGCATGGCCCTGGCCCTGCGTCAGTCGGTAAAAGGCAAGGCCGAAGACATGGCCGAAGCCATGCGCGTCCAGCCTTGGCTCGACGCCGCCGTGAAGAACATCGGTCAGCACGAGCTGAACCCGCTGTTCATCGCCAGCCTGGCTGAAACCAAGCTCGACGACATCGCCGAAGAATGCGTACACGCCGCTCCGGACGATCTGGCCCGCATCGGTTTCGCCGTGGCTCACGCCCTGGACGCCAGCGCCCCTGCCGTTGAAGGTCTGGACGCCGAAGCCCTGGAACTGGCCAAGCGCATCGCCGACGCACTGCTCGCGGCCAAGCGTCCACTGATCATCGCCGGTACTTCGCTGGGCTCCAAAGCCTTGATCGAAGCCGCTGCGAACATCGCCAAGGCCCTGAAGCTGCGCGAGAAGAACGGTTCGATCAGCCTGATCGTGCCGGAAGCCAACAGCCTCGGCCTGGCCATGCTCGGTGGCGAATCGGTTGATGCCGCGCTGCAAGCGGTCATCGACGGCAAGGCCGACGCCATCGTCGTGCTGGAAAACGATCTGTACACCCGCACCGCCAAGGCCAAGGTCGATGCGGCACTGAACGCTGCGAAAGTAGTGATCGTTGCCGACCATCAGAAGACCGCCACCAGCGATCGCGCGCATCTGGTTCTGCCAGCCGCCAGCTTCGCTGAAGGCGACGGTACGCTGGTCAGCCAGGAAGGTCGCGCCCAGCGCTTCTTCCAGGTTTTCGACCCGCAATACATGGACGCGAGCATTCTGGTCCACGAAGGCTGGCGCTGGCTGCACGCCCTGCGCGCCACCCTGCTGAACCAGCCGATCGACTGGACGCAACTCGACCACGTGACCGCTGCCGTTGCTTCGAGCACGCCGCAACTGGCGCGCATCGTCGACGCCGCTCCGTCCGCCTCGTTCCGCATCAAGGGTCTGAAACTGGCGCGTGAGCCGCTGCGTTACTCCGGTCGCACCGCGATGCGCGCCGACATCAGCGTTCACGAACCACGCACCCCGCAAGACAAGGACACCGCGTTCGCCTTCTCGATGGAAGGTTACTCGGGCTCCGCCGAACCGCGTCAGCAAGTGCCGTTCGCCTGGTCGCCGGGCTGGAACTCGCCGCAAGCCTGGAACAAGTTCCAGGACGAAGTCGGTGGTCACCTGCGCGCTGGCGATCCGGGCACCCGCCTGATCGAGAGCACCGGTGATTCGCTGAACTGGTTCGCCAGTGTTCCGCGCGCGTTCAACCCGGCCCAGGGCACCTGGCAAGCCGTGCCGTTCTACCACCTGTTCGGCAGCGACGAGAACTCGTCGAAAGCCGCTCCGGTCCAGGAACGCATCCCGGCCGCCTACGTAGCACTGGCCAAGTCCGAAGCGGACCGTCTGGGCGTCAACGACGGCGCATTGCTGAGCCTCAATGTTGCCGGCCAGACCCTGCGTCTGCCGCTGCGCATCAATGAAGAGCTGGGCGCTGGCCTGGTTGCACTGCCGGCTGGTCTGGCAGGCATTCCGCCGGCGATTTTCGGCCAAACCGTTGATGGTCTGCAGGAGGCAGCGCAATGACCTGGTTCACCCCTGAAGTGATCGATGTGATCCTGACGGTCATCAAGGCCATCGTGATCCTGCTGGCCGTGGTGGTCGCAGGCGCGTTGCTCAGCTTTGTCGAACGTCGCCTGCTGGGCTGGTGGCAGGACCGTTACGGTCCGAACCGCGTTGGCCCGTTCGGCATGTTCCAGATCGCGGCCGACATGCTGAAGATGTTCTTCAAGGAAGACTGGACCCCGCCGTTTGCCGACAAGGTGATTTTCACCCTGGCACCGGTCGTGGCCATGTCCGCCCTGCTGATCGCTTTCGCGATCATCCCGATCACCCCGACCTGGGGCGTGGCGGATCTGAACATCGGCCTGCTGTTCTTCTTCGCCATGGCCGGTCTGTCGGTCTACGCGGTGCTGTTCGCCGGCTGGTCGAGTAACAACAAGTTCGCCCTGCTGGGCAGCTTGCGTGCCTCGGCGCAGACCGTGTCCTACGAAGTGTTCATGGGCCTGGCCCTGATGGGCATCGTGGTGCAGGTCGGCTCGTTCAACATGCGCGACATCGTCGAGTACCAGGCGCAGAACCTGTGGTTCATCATTCCGCAGTTCTTCGGCTTCTGTACCTTCTTCATCGCTGGCGTGGCCGTGACTCACCGTCACCCGTTCGACCAGCCGGAAGCGGAACAGGAACTGGCCGACGGTTACCACATTGAATACGCCGGTATGAAATGGGGCATGTTCTTCGTCGGTGAATACATCGGCATCATCCTGATCTCGGCGCTGCTGGTCACCCTGTTCTTCGGTGGCTGGCACGGTCCGTTCGGCATCCTGCCGCAACTGTCCTTCGTCTGGTTCGCACTGAAGACCGCGTTCTTCATCATGCTGTTCATCCTGCTGCGCGCTTCCATCCCGCGTCCGCGTTATGACCAGGTGATGGATTTCAGCTGGAAATTCTGCCTGCCACTGACCCTGATCAATTTGCTGGTGACCGCTGCAATCGTGTTGTGGAACACGCCTGCGGTTGCGGTTCAGTGAGGATTTGACCCATGTTCAAATATATTGGCGACATCGTTAAGGGTACCGGTACCCAGTTGCGCAGCCTGGTCATGGTCTTCGGCCATGGCTTTCGCAAGCGCGACACCCTGCAATACCCGGAAGAGCCGGTCTACCTGCCACCACGCTACCGTGGTCGCATCGTCCTGACCCGTGACCCCGATGGCGAAGAACGCTGCGTAGCCTGCAACCTGTGCGCCGTGGCTTGCCCGGTGGGTTGCATCTCGCTGCAGAAAGCTGAAACCGAAGACGGTCGCTGGTACCCGGACTTCTTCCGTATCAACTTCTCGCGCTGCATTTTCTGCGGTCTCTGCGAGGAAGCCTGCCCGACCACCGCGATCCAGCTGACCCCGGATTTCGAGATGGCCGAGTTCAAACGTCAGGACCTGGTGTACGAGAAAGAAGATCTGCTGATCTCCGGCCCCGGCAAAAACCCTGATTACAACTTCTATCGTGTTGCAGGTATGGCCGTTGCGGGCAAGCCGAAAGGCGCCGCACAAAACGAAGCCGAGCCGATCAACGTGAAGAGCTTGCTGCCTTAAGGAAGAACGATGGAATTCGCTTTCTATTTCGCATCGGGTATCGCTGTTGTGTCCACACTGCGTGTGGTCACCAACACCAATCCTGTGCACGCCCTGCTCTACCTGATCATTTCGTTGATCGCCGTGGCCATGACCTTCTTCGCACTCGGCGCTCCGTTCGCCGGCGTGCTGGAAGTGATCGCCTACGCTGGCGCCATCATGGTGCTGTTCGTGTTCGTGGTGATGATGCTGAACCTGGGCCCGGCCTCGGTTCAGCAGGAACGCACCTGGCTCAAGCCCGGGATCTGGGCGGGGCCGGTCATTCTCGCCGCCCTGCTGCTGGCCGAACTGCTGTATGTGCTGTTCGCTCACCAGAGCGGTCAGGCCATCGGCCACACCACCGTCGATGCAAAAGCCGTGGGCATCAGCCTGTTCGGTCCGTATCTGCTGGTGGTCGAACTCGCCTCGATGCTGCTGCTCGCTGCAGCCGTCACGGCGTTCCATTTGGGCCGTAACGAGGCGAAGGAGTAAGACATGCCTGCTATCCCTCTCGAACATGGATTGGCCGTCGCCGGCATCCTGTTCTGCCTTGGTCTGGTCGGCCTGATGGTCCGCCGCAACATTTTGTTCGTGTTGATGAGTCTGGAAGTGATGATGAACGCCTCTGCACTGGCCTTCATCGTTGCGGGCGCCCGCTGGGCGCAACCGGATGGACAGATCATGTTCATCCTGGTGATCAGCCTTGCAGCCGCCGAAGCCAGTATTGGCCTGGCGATCCTGCTGCAACTGTATCGCCGCTTCCACACGCTCGATATCGACGCTGCCAGTGAGATGCGCGGATGAACCTACTCTTTCTGACTTTCGTATTCCCTCTGATCGGGTTCCTGTTGCTGTCGTTCTCGCGCGGCCGCTTCTCGGAAAACCTGTCGGCGCTGATCGGTGTCGGCTCCATCGGCCTGTCTGCCATCGTCGCGGCCTACGTGATCTGGCAATTCAACGTCGCGCCACCGGAAGGTGGCGTCTACACCCAGGTGCTGTGGCGCTGGATGTCGGTGGAAGGTTTCCAGCCTAACTTCGCGCTGTACCTGGATGGTCTGTCCGTGACCATGCTCGGTGTGGTCGTTGGTGTCGGCTTCCTGATCCACCTGTTTGCATCGTGGTACATGCGTGGCGAAGACGGTTACTCGCGCTTCTTCTCGTACACCAACCTGTTCATCGCCAGCATGCTGTTCCTGATCCTGGGCGATAACCTGCTGTTCATCTACTTCGGTTGGGAAGGCGTGGGCCTGTGCTCGTACCTGTTGATCGGCTTCTACTACAGCAACCGCAACAACGGTAACGCCGCACTCAAAGCCTTCATCGTCACCCGTATCGGCGACGTGTTCATGGCGATCGGCCTGTTCATCCTGTTCCAGCAACTGGGCACGCTGAACGTCCAGGAACTGCTGGTGAAGGCGCCTGAGCACTTCAAGGTCGGCGATTTCTGGATCGTGCTGGCGACCCTGATGCTGCTGGGTGGTGCGGTCGGTAAATCGGCGCAACTGCCGCTGCAGACCTGGCTGGCGGACGCGATGGCCGGTCCTACCCCGGTTTCGGCACTGATCCACGCCGCAACCATGGTGACTGCCGGTGTCTACCTGATCGCCCGTACCCACGGTCTGTTCGCCTTGGCGCCGGACATCCTGCACCTGGTCGGCATCGTGGGTGGTGTGACCCTGGTACTGGCCGGTTTTGCAGCACTGGTGCAAACCGACATCAAACGTATCCTCGCCTACTCGACCATGAGCCAGATCGGCTACATGTTCCTGGCGCTGGGCGTTGGCGCCTGGGAAGGCGCGATCTTCCACCTGATGACCCACGCCTTCTTCAAGGCCCTGCTGTTCCTTGCCTCCGGTGCGGTGATCGTTGCCTGCCACCACGAGCAGAACATCTTCAAGATGGGCGGCCTGTGGAAGAAACTGCCGCTGGCCTACGCCAGCTTCATCGTCGGTGGTGCCGCTCTGGCCGCCCTGCCACTGGTGACTGCAGGTTTCTACTCCAAGGACGAAATCCTCTGGGAAGCGTTCGCCAGCGGCAACCACGGTCTGCTTTACGCAGGTCTGGTCGGCGCATTCATGACGTCGCTTTACACCTTCCGCCTGATCTTCATCGCGTTCCATGGTGAAGCCAAGACCGAAGCCCACGCCGGTCACGGCATCGCTCACTGGCTGCCGCTGTCGGTGCTGATCGTGCTGTCGACCTTCGTCGGCGCCATGATCGTTCCACCGCTGCACGGCGTACTGCCCGAGAGCGTTGGCCATGCCGGTGGCGAAGCCAAGCACAGTCTGGAAATCGCTTCGGGCGCCATCGCCCTGGCCGGTATCCTGCTGGCGGCCCTGCTGTTCCTCGGCAAGCGTCGCTTCGTGACCGCGATTGCCAACAGCGGCATCGGCCGTCTCCTTTCGGCCTGGTGGTTCGCTGCCTGGGGCTTCGACTGGATCTACGACAAACTGTTCGTGAAGCCGTACCTTGCGATCAGCCACATGCTGCGCAAAGACCCGCTCGACCAGACCATCGGTCTGATCCCGCGCATGGCCAAGGGTGGTCACACCGCCCTGAGCCGTACCGAAACCGGTCAACTGCGTTGGTACGCTGCTTCGATGGCTGCTGGTGCCGTGTTGGTCATCGGCGCTGTCGTGCTGGTAGCGGTCTGATATGAACCTTGCGAATTTGCGAAAGGAAACGAGCCCGTCATGATTCTGCCTTGGCTAATCCTGATCCCCTTCATCGGCGGCCTGCTGTGCTGGCTGGGTGAGCGCTTCGGCGCCACCCTCCCCCGCTGGATTGCGCTGTTGACCATGACCCTGGAACTCGCCCTCGGCCTCTGGCTGTGGGCCCACGGTGACTATTCATTTGCTCCGGCGCCTGGCGCCGATCCGACCTGGGCGCTTGAGTTCAAGCACGTCTGGATCCAGCGCTTCGGCATCAACGTGCACCTGGCCCTCGACGGCCTGTCGCTGCTGATGATCCTGCTGACCGGTCTGCTGGGTATCCTGTCGGTACTCTGCTCGTGGAAAGAGATTCAACGTCACGTTGGCTTCTTCCACCTGAACCTGATGTGGATCCTGGGCGGCGTTGTCGGCGTGTTCCTGGCCCTCGACCTGTTCATGTTCTTCTTCTTCTGGGAAATGATGCTGGTGCCGATGTACTTCCTCATCGCGCTCTGGGGTCACAGTTCTTCGGACGGCAAGAAAACCCGTATCTACGCCGCGACCAAGTTCTTCATCTTCACTCAGGCTTCCGGCCTGATCATGCTGGTGGCGATCCTCGGTCTGGTCCTGGTCAACTACAACAGCACCGGCGTGATCACCTTCAACTACGCCGATCTGTTGAAGACCAAGATGTCGATGACCACCGAGTACATTCTGATGCTCGGCTTCTTCATCGCCTTCGCGGTCAAGCTGCCAGTGGTTCCGTTTCACTCCTGGCTGCCTGACGCTCACGCCCAGGCGCCGACTGCAGGTTCCGTCGACCTCGCCGGTATCTTGCTGAAAACCGCGGCCTACGGTCTGCTGCGTTTCGCCCTGCCGCTGTTCCCGAACGCCTCGGCCGAATTCGCGCCGATCGCCATGACCCTCGGTCTGATCGGGATCTTCTACGGTGCGTTCCTCGCTTTCGCGCAAACCGACATCAAGCGTCTGATCGCCTTCTCGTCCGTTTCCCACATGGGCTTCGTACTGATCGGCATCTACTCCGGCAGCCAACTGGCGCTGCAAGGTGCCGTGATCCAGATGCTGGCGCACGGTCTGTCGGCGGCGGCACTGTTTATCCTCAGCGGTCAGCTGTACGAGCGTCTGCATACTCGTGACATGCGTGAGATGGGCGGTCTGTGGTCGCGTATCGCTTACCTGCCGGCGATCAGCCTGTTCTTCGCAGCCGCCTCTCTGGGTCTGCCGGGTACCGGTAACTTCGTCGGCGAGTTCCTGATCCTGATCGGTACGTTCGCCAGTGCTCCATGGATCACCGCGATTGCCACCTCCGGTCTGGTGTTCGGTTCGGTCTACTCGCTGATCATGATCCACCGCGCTTACTTTGGTCCGTCCAAATCGGATTCGATCCTGCACGGCATGGACGGTCGCGAACTGATCATGGTGCTGGGCCTTGCGGTACTGCTGATTTACCTCGGCGTCTACCCGCAACCGTTCCTCGACACTTCTGCCGCCACGATGCATGGCGTGCAGCAGTGGCTCGGCACCGCCTTCACTCAACTCGCTTCGGCCCGGTAAGAGCGCTATGGAATTCACGATTCAACACTTTATTGCGCTTGCGCCACTGTTGATCACCAGCCTCACCATTATCGTGGTGATGCTGGCAATCGCCTGGCGCCGCAACCACTCGCAGACCTTCCTGATTTCGGTGGCAGGTCTGAACCTGGCCTTGCTGTCGATCCTGCCAGCGCTGAAAGTCGCGCCTCTGGCCGTGACTCCATTGCTGCAGATCGACACCTTTGCCTGCCTGTACATGGCGCTGATCCTGGTCGCCACCCTCGCTTGCGTCACCCTCGCCCACGCCTACCTCGGCGATGGCGGTTCGGGTTACCCGGGCAACCGTGAAGAACTGTACCTGCTGATCCTGATGGCCGCCGCCGGTGGCCTGGTTCTGGTCAGCGCGCAGCACCTGGCCGGCCTGTTCATCGGTCTGGAACTGCTGTCGGTGCCGGTCTACGGTCTGGTGGCCTACGCCTTCTTCAACAAGCGTTCGCTGGAAGCCGGCATCAAGTACATGGTGCTGTCGGCCGCCGGTTCCGCGTTCCTGCTGTTCGGTATGGCGCTGCTGTACGCAGACTCGGGTTCGCTGAGCTTCGTCGGTATCGGTCAGGCCCTGGCCGCGACCGGCTTGCCAAGCTCGCTGGCACAACTGGGCCTGGGCATGATGCTGATCGGTCTGGCGTTCAAGCTGTCGCTGGTACCGTTCCACTTGTGGACGCCGGACGTGTACGAAGGTGCTCCGGCACCGGTGGCCGCGTTCCTCGCCACCGCGTCGAAAGTGGCTGTGTTCGCGGTCATGGTTCGTCTGTTCCAGATCTCCCCTGCCGCAAGCAGTGGCGTACTGAGCAACGTGCTGACCATCATCGCCATCGCTTCGATCCTGTTCGGTAACCTGCTGGCCCTGACCCAGAGCAACCTCAAGCGTCTGCTCGGTTACTCCTCCATCGCGCACTTCGGCTACCTGCTGATCGCACTGGTGGCGAGCAAGGGTCTGGCGGTGGAAGCCATCGGCGTGTACCTGGTCACCTACGTGATCACCAGCCTCGGCGCCTTCGGCGTGATCACCCTGATGTCCTCCCCGTACAACGGCCGTGACGCAGACGCGCTGTACGAGTACCGCGGCCTGTTCTGGCGCCGTCCGTACCTGACCGCCGTACTGACCGTGATGATGCTGTCCCTGGCCGGTATCCCGCTGACTGCTGGCTTCATCGGCAAGTTCTACATCATCGCTACCGGTGTCGAGTCGCACCAATGGTGGCTGGTAGGTTCCCTGGTTCTGGGCAGCGCCATCGGCGTGTTCTACTACCTGCGCGTGATGGTCACCCTGTACCTGATCGAACCGAACCTGCGCCGCCACGACGCCCAACTGCACTGGGAACAGAAAGCAGGCGGCGTGATGCTGCTGGCGATCGCTGTGGTTGCGTTCTTCCTCGGCGTCTACCCACAACCGCTGCTGACCCTGGTTCAGCAATCGGGCCTGGCGGGCTGATCGCTCAGCGATAGTTGGCTAGAAACAGAAACGGCACCTTCGGGTGCCGTTTTTGTTTTTGTGGGATTTTGATTTTCAACGCCCTCCCCTTTTTAGGAATTTGCCTTCAAAACGATGAGCAACGGCTGACATCACGCAGTTGGCCTATGCCGTTAAATTCGAAAGTCACCCATCAAGTGGAGATCCAGAAACCATGAAGCGAGATATTTTTTCAGAGTTGATGGACGGCCTAAAGGCGTTAGCCGAAGAACGCAAAGACAAAGTCACCTTGAAAAAAACGCGCGCCCAACGGATCGGAACCATGAAGGGCCAACTCACACTTCCCAATGACATCGATACCTCTCTGCCAGAAGACGTGCTGGATAGCTTCGAACGGTAGAAACGAACATTTGCATACATGGAACGATCAGACCCACCCTGTGTGTGAGTTTCGCCCGCCCCACCTGACAAAATTGTAATTCCCCAATCACCTCCGCGTTATCTGCAGCCTGCAACGATGTCACCCGGCGACCATGCCGGCGGGCCCCTTGTCCGTCGAACAATAAAACCCACGCCGAAGCTCGTTCCCGTTCTGCCGAACCCAAGGAGTGATTGATGGTTAACAACACAAAAATATCGATGGCCGCTCTGGCAGTGGTCGTCGGCGCCGGACCGTCCTCGGTGTTTGCAGAAGAAAAACCCGAAGGGTTTATCGAAGGCAGCAGCCTGACGGTGCTCAACCGTAACCTTTACTTCAACCGTGATCACCGCAACGGTCAGTCCAGCCCTACCGGCAATGGATACTCCGAAGCCTGGGCCCACGGCATCATCGGTAAGTTCGAATCCGGTTTCACCCAGGGCACCGTCGGGGTCGGGGTGGATGCATTTGCGATGATCGGCCTGAAGCTCGACACCGGCGACGGCCGCAACGGTGGCCGCAGTTCGTTCGATGTGTTGCCGGTCAACAGCGACGGTGAAGCACGGGACGAATACACCAAGGTCGGCGGCGCCGCCAAAGTGCGGGCCTTCGATACGGTGGTGAAAGTCGGTGATGTGTTCCCGGCCAACCCGGTGGTCGCGGCAGGTGATTCGCGATTGCTGCCGGAAAGCTTTCGCGGTGTGACCGCGACCAACAACAGCGTCGAAGGCCTGTCGATCCAGGGCGGCCGGTTGCATGCGATGAGTCAACCGGTGTCCAGCGACCTGCGCGAGAACTTCGCGACCTTCTATGCCGGCCCGGTCAACTCGCCGTGGATCGCTTACGGCGGCGGCGATTACGCGCTGAACAAAAACCTGAGTTTCAGCCTGTACTCCAGCCGCCTCAAAGATGCCTGGAACCAGTACTACGCCGGCACCGCCTGGACGTATCCGCTGTCGGATGACCTGTCGCTGTTCGGCGGCCTGAATTACTACAAGGCGGTCGACGAGGGCAAACAATTGCTCGGCGAGTTCGACAACAACATCTGGAGCGGCCGCGTCGGCGTGAAATTCGGCGCGCATTCCGTCGCCCTTTCCCACCAGCGCAACAACGGCAACGACGACTTCGACTACCTGCGCCAGTCCGACTCGATCTTCCTCGACAACTCGATCCAGTACAGCGACTTCAACTCGCCGAAAGAGCGTTCGTGGATGGTGCGCTACGACCTCGACATGACCCCCTACGGCGTGCCCGGCCTGTCGTTCATGACCCGTTATGCACGCGGCACCGACGCCGATTACTCCAACGCCAACGCCGTGTACATGCGCCGCGATGCCGACAGCAATCCACTGACCGACCAGAAGCGCTGGGAGCGTGACATCGAAGTCAAATACGTGGTGCAGAGCGGTTCGATGAAAGACCTGTCGCTGCGCCTGCGCCAGGCCACGACCAGAGCCACGGCATTTGAGTCGGACCTGGATGAGGTACGGGTGATCGTCGAATACCCGCTGGCGATTCTCTGAGTTTTACGAGCAATGCCCATTCACCTTTAGAAGCTCCTTGCTCCTTTGGTAAGAGGTGAATCCTTTGGCGTCCTTCGGGGCGCTTTTTTTTGTTCCGCAAATAACAGATCGATTTCTTGACCGGACAAGCGGTCACCTGCCATCTTCGCCAGCGCTGAAAAACAAGAACAACGAGGGATCGATGAGCGCGCGTAAAAACCTGGAAATCGAATACTTGAGAGGCGCGGCCGTCGCCATGACCCTCTTGAGCCACGTCAACATGATGCTGCCGTTTCACGCCGATACGCTGCTGAGGATCTTTTCTGTCTTCATGCCCTGGACCGGGGTCGATCTGTTCTTCTGCATTTCCGGTTTCGTGGTGAGCAAGGCCTATCTGGACTATTTCGACAAACACCGCGCGCAAGGCCAGCCGGGGCTGGCCGCCGCTTGTTTCTGGCTACGGCGCGCCTACCGGCTGTTGCCCACTGCGTGGCTCTGGATTCTCCTCCCGCTGTTGTTTTCCATTGTGTTCAACCAGTCGAACGCCTTCGGCTCGTGGTACGACAATCTGCGCAGTTTCACTGCCGTAGCAACATTCACTGGCAACATCGCTCATTACCAATCACTGCTGGGTTCCAGCCCCCAATACTGGAGCCTGGCGCTGGAGGAGCAGTTCTACTTCGTCTTTCCGTTTTTTCTGCTGTTCATAACGTCGCCACGCTGGCGCGTCATCGTCCTGTTCGCGCTCATTGCCTTGCAGTTTGGTGTGGATCGAAATCCTTTCGGCCACCCCATGAGCATCCTCACGTACTTCCGCCTGGACGCAATGCTCTGGGGAATTCTCCTGTGCCTGTTTACCCGAACCCGCCTCTATCGGCAGATCGAACCGCGTGAGCTGGGGCAGAGTTCGACCAGATCCATGTTTTGCACGCTGTTTCTGCTCTACATGCTGGGTGCTGTCGCCATACAACTGATAGCCATGCCGATTGCCGTCGGCATGGTCGCGCTCGTCGCGGTGCTGATTGTCTGGCTGGCGAGTTACGAGAAGGGTTACATCTACTGCCCGGCCTTCATGCGCGGTTTCATGCAGTGGGCCGGCTCGCGATCCTATGGACTCTACGTGATTCACGTCTTCACCAATCACCTGAGTACAGAGATCTGGACCCGTGTGGCCGCCAGTCAGGGCGTGCCCCTGGACGGGCGTTTTACCCTTGAGCTGTTAGCGACGTCTCTGGTTTTGCTGGTAGTGCTGAGCGAGCTCAATTACCGCTTTATCGAAACGCCCCTGCGCCAGCGTGGAGCAGAGATTGCCCGCCGCAAACTGAGCCATGAAGCGCCTGCGGTAACTGCCGGCGCGACTGCTGAGCCATTGCCAGTCAAATAACCCGCAAACGCAAAAGCGCGGCAGACGCCAAGGTCTTCCGCGCATGACCACAATGGCCGGGTGCACACCGTGAAAGTGCGCAGCATCAGCTGCCGCTGTTTCGGCAAGCACCCGCCACGCTGTACTTGAGCGTATTGAGCTGCCCGTTCGAATCCTCATAGGTCATCGCAGTGGGGACGACGGCGCAAGCGGGCTGGGGCTTCACAACGCTGACGATTTTCACCACATCAAGCTTCATTCCGTATTCGTAATCCTTCACCACGGGCGCCGCCTTGCCCCGTTCGGCCGCGTATTGCTCCATGGCCTTGGCGTTGGCGCTGAACGCTCGCTCGAAGGTTCGATCACCACCGCCTTCGGCCAGCACATTCACAGACATCGCCATGGCGCCGGCGAAGGTCATCCACTTGATCCACTTCATGTTCAATTCCTCCAAAAAAGCCCGGCATCGGAATTCGGACGACAGGCTTGTTCCAGCGCGGCGTTTTTAAAGGTCCTTGGTGGTGTCGTCTTTCTTCTCATTGACGACAACCGGGTCGCGGGCCTTTTCCCTGGCGACATATAGCTCCATGGAACGGTCGTTGGCGGTCATCATTCGGTCGAAGGTGCGATCCCCGCCACCTTCGGCCAACACCAGCGAAGACATCATCAGAGCCACGGCAAACGCGCCAATCTGTGCAAGTTTCATCATTGATTCCTCATTCAAGTCACTGACGGGATCAAGGTAACAATCCGAACCTTTCGTGACGGTGGCGCCGAAATTACATATCCGTCATGTAGAAAGGCCCGCAATGGCGGGCCTGTTGTTGAGGTAAAAAGTGACTAGGCAGCCGTAAGCGCTTCCTCGTCCCGACGATGCGCCAGCTGATACAGCGCTGGCAGGATCAGCAGCGTGAGAATGGTCGAGGACAGGATCCCGCCAATCACCACCGTCGCCAGCGGTCGCTGCACCTCGGCCCCGGTGCCGGTCGCAAGAGCCATCGGAATGAAGCCTAAAGACGCCACCAGCGCCGTCATCAACACCGGGCGCAATCGCGTCAGCGCGCCTTCATGGATCGCTTCGGACAACGACCGGCCTTCCTCCCGCAAGTTGCGAATGAACGCGATCATCACCAGCCCGTTGAGCACCGCCACACCGGACAGCGCGATAAACCCGACGCCCGCCGAGATCGACAGCGGAATGTCCCGAAGCCACAACGCCATGACCCCGCCGGTCAGCGCAAACGGAATCCCGGTGAACACCAGCAAGCCGTCCTTGAGGTTGTTGAACATCATGAACAGCAGCCCGAACACCAGCAGCAACGCCACCGGCACCACGATCTGCAAGCGCTTGGCCGCTGATTGCAGTTGCTCGAACTGCCCGCCCCAGGTGGTCCAGTAACCCGCCGGCACCTGCACGTCGCGCTCGATCACCTCGCCCGCCTCGGCGACGAAAGAACCGATGTCGCGCCCACGTACGTTGGCGCTGACGATCACCAGGCGCTTACCGTTTTCGCGGCTGACCTGATTCGGCCCCAGCACCAGATCGAGGCTGGCAACGTCCTTCAGCGCAATGAAACCGATCTGACTGGAAGCATCACCACCCGCCGCTGGCACCGGAATCAGCAGCGCCGACAACCCGTCGATGTCCTTGCGCATGGCGTCGGACAACCGCACCACCATGTCGAATCGACGGTCACCTTCATACAACGTCCCGGCCTTCTGCCCGCCGACGGCCACCGCGATGGTGTCCTGCACATCACCGACGTTGAGCCCGTAACGCGCAGCCTTGTCGCGGTCGATGTTGATGGTCAGCACCGGCAGACCGGTGGTTTGCTCGACCTTGACCTCGGACGCACCGTCGACCTTCTGCATCGCGGCGGCAATCTTCGCCGCCGTGGCGTTGAGCACGTCCATGTCATCGCCGAACACCTTGACCGCCACGTCGCTGCGCACGCCGGAGATCAGTTCGTTAAAGCGCAACTGGATCGGCTGCGACAGTTCATAGTTGCTGCCCGGCAGCGTCGCCGCGGCCTGTTGCAGTTCGGCCATCAGGGTTTCGCGGGACTTGCCCGGGTCAGGCCATTGCTCTTTGGGCTTGAGCATCACGTAGCTGTCGGAGATGTTCGGCGGCATCGGGTCAGAGGCGATTTCCGCAGTACCGGTGCGGGCGAACACGCGCTCGACTTCCGGCACTTTATTGAGGATCAACGTTTCCAGCCGCTGCTGCATATCCACCGATTGCGTCAGGCTGGTGCCCGGCACGCGCAACGCCTGCAAGGCAAAATCGCCTTCGCTGAGACTCGGCACAAACTCGCTGCCCATGCGGCTGGTGACCACGCCACTGAGGACGATCACGCCCAGCGCCGCACCCACGGCAACAGCACGATGCGACATCACCCAGGCCAGCGCCGGTGCATACACGCGACGTGCACCACGCATCACCACGCCCTCTTCTTCCTTGACCTTGCCGGTCACGAACAACGCAATCGCCGCCGGCACAAAGGTCACGGACAAGAGCATGGCGCCGAGCAACGCGATGACCACGGTGAACGCCATCGGGTGGAACATTTTTCCCTCGACGCCGCTCAGAGCGAAGATCGGCAGATACACGACCATAATGATCAACTGGCCGAAAATCAGCGGTCGCCGCGCCTCTTTCGC
Organism: Pseudomonas sp. 9.2(2024); assembly: GCF_039695385.1. NCBI lineage: Bacteria > Pseudomonadati > Pseudomonadota > Gammaproteobacteria > Pseudomonadales > Pseudomonadaceae > Pseudomonas > Pseudomonas sp. 9.2(2024). The sequence goes on from NZ_CP155585.1 coordinate 4,188,989, forward strand.
TGCCGCAAACACTTCATGGAAACGCTCGGATCGCGTCAGCAGACGCCCGTGATGCTGCTGCGCATGGGCCAGTCGGCGCAGGGTGTTTTCAACGATTACCACCGCGCCGTCGACAATGATCCCGAAGTCCAGCGCGCCGAGGCTCATCAGGTTGGCGCTGACCTTGTTGCTGAACATGCCGGTGAAGGTGAACAACATCGACAGCGGAATCACCATCGCCGTGATCAGCGCAGCGCGGATATTGCCGAGGAACAGAAACAGGATAGCGATCACCAGAATCGCGCCTTCGACGAGGTTCTTCTTCACCGTGGCGATGGCCTTGTCGACCAGATGCGTGCGGTCGTACACCGGCACCGCGATCACGCCGGCGGGCAACGATTTGTTGATCTGTTCGAGCTTCGCGGCGACGGCCTGGGAAACCGTGCGACTGTTTTCACCGATCAACATGAACACCGTGCCGAGCACCACTTCGCGGCCATTTTCCGTGGCGGCGCCGCTGCGCAGTTCGCGGCCGATGTCCACGGTGGCGACGTTCTTGATCCGGATCGGCGTGCCGTCGACGTTGGCCATGACGATGTTGGCGATGTCCTCGGTGCTCGCCACCTGGCCCGGCGCGCGAATCAGCAATTGCTCGCCGCTGCGCTCGATGTAGCCGGCGCCGACGTTGGCGTTGTTGCGCTCCAGCGCCGTCACCAGATCGGTGAGGGTCAGTTTATAGGCCGCGAGTTTTTTCGGGTCGGGCGCAATCTGGTACTCCTTGGCAAAACCGCCGATGGTGTTGATCTCGGCCACGCCGGGGACGTTGCGCAGTTGCGGCTTGATGATCCAGTCCTGGATCACCCGCAAGTCGGTCGGCGTGTAGGGCGTGCCGTCATCTTTCAGCGCGCCTTCCTTGGTCTCGACCGTCCATAAGAAGATCTCGCCGAGACCGGTGGAAATCGGCCCCATCACCGCTTCCACGCCTTCGGGCAACTGCTCCTTGGCCGACTGTAATCGTTCGTTGACCAATTGCCGCGCAAAGAACAGATCGGTGCCGTCCTTGAAGATCACCGTGACCTGGGACAACCCCGAACGCGACAGCGAGCGCGTCTGCTCCAGCGCCGGCAGGCCGGCCATCGCGGTTTCAATCGGAAAGGTGATGCGCTGCTCGGTTTCCAGCGGCGAGAACCCGGCCGCGCCGGTGTTGATCTGTACCTGGACATTGGTGATATCGGGCACGGCGTCGATCGGCAGCTTCTGATAACTGGCGATGCCGAGGCCGGCCATGAGCAGAACGGCGAGCAGCACGATGATGCGCTGCTCGATGGCAAACTGGATCAGGCGTTCGAACATGGGAGTCTTCCGCGATTAATGACTGTGCTCGGCCGAGGCTTTGCCCAGCTCCGATTTGAGGACGAAGCTGCCGGCGCTCGCGACTTGCACGCCAGGCTCCAGTCCGGCGGTGACTTCCACTTGCCCCGCCGCGCGACTGCCCAGCTCTACCGCTTGGGCCTTGAAGCCATCTTCTGTGCGGACGAAGACCGTGGGTTTGTCCTCGACGGTCTGGACTGCGGTTTCCGGTACGGCGACTTTGGCCTGACGGCTGTCGGTGGCGACCAGCGCGGTGACAAACAGGCCGGGTCGCCACGAACCTTGCGGGTTTTCCAGGGTAACGCGCACGGTCGCGGTGCGGGTCTGTTCGCCGAGCAGGCTGCCGACGTAAGCCACGGTGCCGCTGACTTCGGCGTTCAACTCCGCCGCGCTGACGGTGACGGGTTTGCCCACTTGCACCTTGTTCAAATCCTTCGGCGACACGCCGAAGGTGACCCACACCCGCGACAAATCCGAGAGCGTGAACGCCGCCGTGGTTTCATCGACCACCTCGCCCGGCGTCAGGTGCTTTTCCACTACCACACCGTCGAACGGCGCCCGCAGTTCATAGCGATTGCCACCGGTGGCGACCACACTGCCACTGAGCACGCTGATCTTTTGCCGGGCATTGCTCACGGCAATTTCGGCTTCCTCCAGGGCCTGACGTGCCTGGAGGAAATCCTGTTCGGCGGAGATCTTGTCCTGCCACAGTTTCTTCTCGCGCTCGAACGTCGTGCGGGCCAGGGCCAAGCGGCGTTGCGCGGCTGCCTGCTCGCTGCGCTGATCGGAAATCTGCTGACTGGCGATCACCGCCAGCAACTGGCCCTTTTTCACCGACTGCCCGAGATTGACCGACACCGACTCGACCACGCCCGGCACGCGCGGCACCACATGCGCGGTGCGGTCTTCGTCAAAACGCACTTCACCGGGGAACGACAGGCCGAGGCTGAAGCTATGCGCCTGGGCGGCGGCCAGTTGAATCCCCGCCGCCGCGATCTGCTCGGCAGTCAATTCGATGTGCCCTTCTCCGGCGTGCTCGCCGTCAGCGGCGGCGCCTTCTTCGGCGTGATCGGCGTGTTCCGCCGCTTCATCGGCATGCGCATCGATGGACGCATTGCCGCTCCACATCACGCCGAGGCCAATGCCCAGCGCCAACGTCGCCGCAGCGACCACGATCAGTTTTTTGTCCATGGAAACTCCTCTGCGCCAAACCATCGCGCAGTGATCAGAAAGTTGAAATTCAAGGGTTGGCGCTGAGGTCGCCGAAGATGCGTTCGATGCGGACCCGGGCGTCGGTCGCCTCGCTCACCGCCTGCATGTATTGGCTGCGAGCGGCGATCAATGTGCGCTGGGCATCGAGTACGTCGAGGAAGCCGAACTTGCCCATTTCGAAACCGCGAGTGGCGCTGTCCACCGCACTTTGCGCGGCGGGCAGGATGGTCCTGTCAAATGCCTGGATTTCGCCGTTGGCGGTCTGCCATTGCGCCAGCGTGGTCTGGATTTCCGTGCGCAAACGCAGTTCGGTGGCGTTGCGCAGGTCACGCGCCTGATCGGTACGCCGCGCCGCCGCCAGCACGTTGCCCTGATTGCGGTTGAACAGCGGAATCGGCATCGACAGCCCCACCACGTTGACCCGCTCGCGCTCGGCTTCGCTGTATTGGCTGCCGACGCTGACGGTGAGATCGGGAATCCGCTGGGACTTTTCCAGCCCCAGCGACGCCTCGCGCTGGTCGATCTGCAACCTGGCCAGGCGCAGCTCCGCCGTCTCATTCAAGCGTTCAAGCAAACGGGTGGGCAGCGGTACGCTGGGCAGGCTTTGAGTCGCGGTCTGCACCGTAGTCGACGTCGGCAACGGTGCGCCCATGACCTGTGCCAACTGCTGGTACGCATTGGCCTGATCGCGCTCGGCGCGGCTCAATTCCAGGCGCACTTCCGAAAGCTGCACTTGCGCCCGCGTGCCTTCGACCGGCGACGACTTGCCCGCCTCGATCCGCCCCTGTGCCACACGCAAACCGTGCTCGGCGAGCTGCAGCGACTGCCGGGCCAGTTGCAAACGTTGCTGCGCGGTTTGCGCACCGTTGAACGCTTGAAGCACGTCGGCGCGCAGTGCGTTGCGCTTGCGCTCCAGCTCGATGCCGGCGGCATCCTGCGCACGACTCGCTACTTCAATCCGCGCGCCACGCTTGCCGCCCAGCTCGATCGGCTGGCTGAGCATCACCGTGGTGGTGCGCGATTCGCGCCGGGTGTCTTCGGCCTCCCACGACACTTCGGGATTCGGGATCAGCCCGGCCTGTTTGCGGTCGCCTTCGGCAATGCCGATTTCCCACTGCGCGGCGGCGAGATCCGGGTTGCCGGCGAAGGCGGTTTGCAGCGCCTGATCCAGCGTCAGGGTCGATGCACTGGCTAGGCTGGTACAAGCCAGCAACAAAAGGCCGCTGGCGGTTTTTTTCAGGCGTGATCGCGCCGTCAGTTCAATTAAACCGGGCAATGGAAGGCTTCCTTCAATCAAGAATCGTTGATGGCGCCACGGTAGGGTTTTGAACTTATCGACAAGGTGACGTGAACATTACAAATCCGTTATCCACGGTTTATCGAAGTTGTTTTGCTCTAGGATTCGAAGTTCGAATGGCTTTATTGCAATAGATAGAAACAAATACGCGTTAGTTATCCGCCGAACAGCACTTGCCGAAATGGAAGTCATCAAAAACCGACCATTTCGCTGCGACAGGCTGTCGCGGATGGCCGATTTAAAGGGCTCAGGCGTTGACTCTGTAGTCACTACAGCCTTTACCGTGCACGCCATCCAGTTAAAAAGTCCGTCAGGAAGTCCCTGCAAAAACTGCAACTTCCAGACTCACTTACTTAAATACCCATTCATCAAAAGTGGTGAAACATCATGCGAATCCTTGTCGTCGAGGACGAGCTTAAAGCTGCCGAATACTTGCATCAGGGCCTGACCGAAAGTGGTTATATCGTTGATCACGCCGTCAATGGCGCGGATGGTTTGCACCTGGCGCAACAACAGGTTTATGACCTGATCATTCTCGATGTGAACCTGCCGGAACTCGACGGCTGGAGCGTGCTGGAACAACTGCGTCGCACCCACTCCACCCGGGTGATGATGCTCACCGCACGCGGGCGGCTGGCGGACAAGATCCGCGGTCTGGATCTGGGCGCCGATGATTATCTGGTCAAGCCGTTCGAGTTTCCGGAACTGCTGGCGCGGGTACGCACGTTGATGCGCCGTAGCGAAAACATCCCGGTGCCGCAGGTGCTCAAGGTCGCCGATCTGGAACTCGATCCGGGCCGTCACCGGGCGTTTCGAGGCACGCAGCGCATCGACCTGACCACCAAGGAGTTCGCCCTGCTGCACCTGCTGATGCGCCAGTCCGGCGAAGTGCTGACCCGCACCCAGATCATCTCGCTGGTGTGGGACATGAATTTCGACTGCGACACCAACGTGGTCGAAGTTTCGATCCGTCGCTTGCGGGCGAAGATCGACGACCCGTTCGACAGCAAACTGATCCACACCCTGCGCGGTGTCGGCTATGTGCTGGAGGCCCGGGAATGAAGCCGGCCAGTCTGTCGCTGCGACTGGGGCTGACCGTGAGCATCCTGGGTGCGCTGCTGGTGGTTTTCCTGGCGATTCTTGCCTACTTCGCACTCACCCATGAACTCAATGCGTTGTCCCGGGACAGCCTGGAAAAGAAGCTGGAACAGGTCGAGCACAGCCTGACGCTGTACTTCGACACCGGCGAGATCAGCGCCAAGCCGCACATTCTGCTCGATCAGGTCATGGGGCATGACAACCTGACCCTGACCATTTACGACCTGAACAACCTGCGCACCCCGCTGCTCAAGTCCGGCTCGGGCCTGACCGATCCACGGATTGAACTGAAGGCAGTTCGGGCGACCACCGATCAGTTGACCCACACCGACAGCGCCGATGCTGAAGGCGCGAAGTTTCTCACCGTCTCCAAGCTGATTCGCCTCAAGGACGGCAGCAACGTACCGGTGCTGCTGTCGATGGATAACGCCCACGATCAGGCTCTGCTCAGTGCTTATTTGCGCTCGACGTTGATGGCTTTGCCATTGCTGCTGGTATTCATCGGCCTGACCGCATGGGGGGCGGTGCAACGAGGGCTGGCCCCGCTTCGGGAGTTTCGCAAAGTGGCGGCACGAGTGACGACGCAGGATCTCGATCACCGGTTGTCGGTGCTGAACATGCCCCAGGAACTCAGCGAACTGGCGCAGGGCATCAACGTCATGCTCGATCGACTGGACAGCGGCGTGCAGCAGTTGTCGCAGTTCTCCGATGACCTGGCCCACGAACTGCGCACGCCGATCAACAACCTGATGGGCAAGGCCCAAGTGACGCTGTCGCGAGAGCGCTCGGTCGAGGAATACACCAACGTTCTGGTGTCCTGCACCGAGGAGCTGGAGCGGGTCGCGCGGATTGTTTCGGACATGCTGTTCCTGGCCCAGGCGAGCCAGCCTGCGGCACACACCTCGTTCGAGCCGATTGCGCTGGAGGAAGAGGCGTTCAAAGTGGCGGATCTGTTTTTCCTGACGGCACAGGACAAACAGATCGATCTGAAGGTCATCGGCAGCGCTCAGGTATCGGGCGACCGGCTGATGATTCAGCGAGCGATTTCCAATCTGCTGTCCAATGCCCTGCGCCACTGCCCGTCCGGCAAGACCGTTTCGCTGTTCATCGAACAAACGCCGAACGAGGTGTCGCTGCGGGTGAGCAATCCCGGCACAGGCATCGAAGCGCAGCACCTGCCGTATCTGTTCGACCGTTTTTACCGGGTCGACAGCAGTCGCACCCGTTCACAGGGCAGTACCGGGCTGGGGCTGGCCATCGTGCATTCGATCATGACCTTGCATCAGGGCTCCGCGCAGGTTCAAAGCCGTCCGGGGGCGATGACCGTGTTCAGTCTGGTGTTTCCTGTGATGCACCGGGAACGGCACTGAACCGTCAAGCCGATTTGTGCGGTGTTTTCTCAAACCTCATGGGAAAAATCACCGCACAAGTGCTGCATCCATCTCCGTAAATCCTTCAGTACGAATTTGCGTCGTCCCCGCGCTGAAACGTCCGACAGCGGCACACGACAGAACGCCTCAAACCGCTGACTCCTTTCGCATGGTTCGCCCGTTGCCACGCAGTGCTGCCCCCCAGAAACACATCCGCCCGGCGTCAATTCACGTTTTATCAGTACGTATTTCGACACCGCTGAAACCCGCAGCTGGAAACGTCCGGACATTTTTGACCCCGCCCTCACCGCCCTTTTAGATTCGGTTCGTGCTTGCAACAGCACTCCCAAACAACAACCAAGGAGCAACATCATGGGCTACATGGGCAGCTTGAACGCAAACCCTATCGATGAACTGGAAGAGCAGGAAGCACCCTCGCCAGAGCAGATCGAAGCGCTGCAACTGACCGAGGAAGAACAGGCGGAACTCAACGCCGAGTGACAGAACCCGCGGGGGCCCTGCGCCCTCGCGGGCTTTCCAGGAAGGGAATCATGGACAAGACAACGTTGGCTGAGCGTGAGCTCACGGCCGCTCAGGCAGAACGGCGTATTCACACCGAACTTTCACGCCTGGGCCTCACACCACACACCCGCACCCTCGGCAGCAAAGTGGTTGCCGTTCAGGCCAGTCTGCATGGCAGCGACAACCGTCATGCCCGTGGCTCCGGCAAGGGCTATGCGGATCAGGCGCACCTGGGCGCGCTCTATGAAGCGCTCGAGCACTATTGGACGGATGAGCTCTGTACCTACGATGTTCACCACGAGACGGAACGCTATTTCAAAGACACGCCGGTGTTTGCCGATGACTCGCTTCTGCACAGGCTCACTTGCCAGCAAAACGTGCGCATCACCTGCCGGACCTATGTCTGTCCGCCGTGGCATGACCGGTTTTCCTATCCGGTGGCGCTGACCTCGCCGAACGGTTCACGTTTGCCCTCGTCACCGGATATGGCGGACTACCGCGCCGTGCAGCGCTACGCCAGCAACAGCGGCACCGCGATTGGCGCCACTTACAACGAAGCGATGCTGCACGCCGCCAACGAATGCATCGAGCGCGACGCCGTGTCGTTGTTTTTGCTCAACCATTTTTACTACGAAAATCATCCACCACTGCGGCGGGTGGCGCGTCTCACTGAAAGCGACGAACTCGGTCGTCTGTGGGCCGATGCCGAACAGGAGATCGACGGCGAAATCGTGCTGGTGGATATCAGCACCGAGTTCACGACCCGGACTTTTCTGGCCCTCACCACGAAGCCGGGCGCTCACCCACAGGTATTCGGCAGTGGCAGCTCCCTCGACCCGCGCCACGCGGCGTGGCGGGCGCTCACTGAACTGGTGCAATTGCAACTCAGCGCCGCCGAACCCGAATACCGACAGACGCTGAACAATGCGCTGCGCAATCTGCAGCCCTTCCCGCGACTGCTGCGCTGTGCGCAGTTCGATCCGCAGACGCTCCTGCATCGCTGCGTTCAACACGAAATCAGACTGCCGGATTCCGCTAAATACCTGTCGGTGGAAAACCAACTGTACTTGCTGACTCAAGACCTGCGGATTCATGGCCGTACGCTGGGGGCCGCCATCCTGCAGCGAACCGAGCTCGGCACCACCCTGCTCAACGTGGTGATCCCCGGACTGGAACGCTTCTTCGTGGTCTCCAGCGGCAACGTCGTCATTCCGCAAGCCCGAGGCCGTACGCTGGAGAGGCCAGCCGTATGAACCGACTCGATCGCACCCGGGAACTGACACTGGCCCGTTCGATGCGCCTTTACCTCAACGAGAACGGCACGGTTGGCCACTTCCTCGAACCACGAGGCAGCGGACTGCACCACGTTTTTTTCCTGCGGGTGAACGATGAGCTCTGGGTCGGCCGCAAGCTCCTGCAGCGTGACCGGCATTTCCGGTGGCAGGCCGGCAGTGCGCTCAAACCCGACATGTTGTTTGGCCCGCACCTCCACTCATTGTGGGGTGATGACGGGTTGTCGATCGGCTATCGGACGGTCTCCCCCGCAGACAAAGCGCAGTTCTTCGAGCACGCCTTGCATCAGGCTGACAGCGAGGTCCTGTTTCCCTTTCCGCTGCTGGATGAGGCGGGCCGGGAAGCGGTCTGCCCGGCAGACTTCTGGCAATGCAACGAATCACTGGCCGAACAGCTGAACACTGACGAACACCACTTGCGCGAATACTGCGCCGGGCTGCTCCAGGCCATCACTGAAAAAGGCGCGCTGATTTACGACCCGGCCTGTTCGACCGGCGCGTTCATCGCCCACCTCGCCCGCGCCCTGCCCGACTGTCTGTGCCTGGGCAGTGACCGTTCGGCCTCGATGATCGAACACGCCAGGCGCTGGCACAGCGGAACATCCATCGAATTCGACGTGCTGGAGGCGAGTGAAGCTTTCGATTCCGGGATTCGCTGCGATGTCTTGGTCCTGCGGTTCCTCAACGCCGAAGTCTTGACCCGACGGGATGCCCAGGCCGCATTCGAATCGCTGATCCGCTGCGTCAAGCCCGGCGGCACGATCCTCGTTTTCGGGCACACCCCGGTGTTGATTTCGGTCACCTGGCTCGCCTCCCTCCACCACCTGAAACTTGAATCCAGCGTCGCGGCACGGCCCGGGCAGGTCGAGCTGTTCCAGTTCTATCGTCTGACGGTTCCGGCGCCATGAGTTTTTCCCTGCACAGCCGAGGTTATTACCCGACCGGCGACGGCCATCAACTCTATTGGGAACGGCATGGTGTTCCGGGACACGAACCGGTGTTTTTTATCCATGGTGGTCCCGGCGGGCGTATCAGCCGCCACCATTTGCAGTTCTTCGACACGGGCCGGTTCGACATCATCCTGTTTGATCAACGAGGTTGCGGACGCTCGACGCCCTACGGCGAACTTCGGGATAACACTACCGGGCAGTGTGTCGAAGACATCGATGCCCTGCGCCAGCATTTCGGCTTCGAAAAAATCAGCGTGCTGGGGGTGTCATGGGGTAGCTGGCTGGCGATCCAGTACCAACAGCGCTATCCGCAGCACCTGCTGAAAACTACGCTGGTCTCGGTATTCGTGCCGTTTGCCGACAATGTCCGGGCCTACGATCAGGTACTCAATGACGGGCTGGCGCAATCGCCTCAAATGTCGCCCAGCCACCGTGCCAGGGACATCTACCGGATCCTCGGCGAAGGCTGTCCATTGCAACAACGCCGCGCCGCCATCGAATGGTTGAACGCTGTTCTACGTCGCACAGGGCAGGCGATTTGCCCCGACACGCTGGAGCGTTTCGTCGATCAGGAAGCCGTGCTCGCGATTCGTCTGGAACTGCATTACCACCTGCAGAACTACTGCTTCACGCCAAAGGATGAAGACCTGACCCTCGATGACAACACCCTGCTAATCCAGGGCATCCGCGATACCCATGGCATGGCCAGCGTGCGCTGGCTCAGGCAACGCATGAACATCCACTGCCGGCTGCTGCACGCCGGGCACAACGCCTTTGAAAACGCCCTCCTTAAAGCGGTGCGCCGGGCGGTGAAACGTGAAATCGAGGGCTAAAAAAACGGCACCCGAAGGTGCCGTTCCGTCCCGCAAAAGCGCTTACTTGCGTGCCGCCTCCCACGACTTGAGCAGTTCGTTGTAGCTCACGGTTTCGCCCTTCGGCTTCTCGTTGGCCAGCTTCGGTTTTGGTGCGCCCGGTTGGTCGAACCAGTATTGCGCGTCGCGCTCGGGGTTCATTTTCGGTGCGCACACCGCTTGGGCCTTGGACCGTTCCAGACGGGTCATGATCGCGTCCTGATCCTTGGCCAGACCGTCGAGGGCCTGTTGCGGGGTCTTCTCGCCGCTGGCGGCCTCAGCGATGTGGCTCCACCACAGTTGCGCCAGGCGTGGGTAGTCCGGCACGTTGGTGCCGGTCGGGGTCCATTGCACGCGGGCCGGGCTGCGGTAGAACTCGACCAGACCACCGAGTTTCGGTGCCAGATCGGTCATCGCTTGCGAGTTGATGTCCGATTCACGAATCGGCGTCAGGCCGACGATGGTTTTCTTCAACGAAACGGTTTTCGAGGTCACGAACTGCGCGTACAGCCAGGCCGCGAGTTTCTGTTTCTCAGGCGTGGATTTCATGAAGGTCCACGAGCCCACGTCCTGATAACCGAGTTTCATCCCCTCTTCCCAGTACGGTCCACGCGGCGACGGCGCCATACGCCATTTCGGCGTGCCGTCGGCGTTGACCACCGGCAGGCCCGGTTTGGTCATGTCGGCGGTGAACGCGGTGTACCAGAAGATCTGCTGGGCGATGTTGCCCTGGGACGGTACCGGGCCGGACTCGGAGAAGGTCATGCCCGCCGCTTCCGGTGGCGCGTACTTTTTCAGCCAGTCGACGTATTTGGTGGTGGCGAACACCGCCGCCGGGCCGTTGGTGTCGCCGCCGCGGGTCACGCTGGAGCCGACCGGGTGGCAATCCTCTACACGAATCCCCCACTCGTCCACCGGCAAGCCGTTGGGAATGCCCTTGTCGCCGCCACCGGCCATGGAGAACCAGGCATCGGTGAAGCGCCAGCCCAGGGACGGGTCTTTCTTGCCGTAGTCCATATGCCCGTAGATACGCTTGCCGTCGATTTCCTTGACGTCTTCGCTGAAGAATTTGGCGATGTCTTCATAGGCCGACCAGTTCACCGGCACGCCCAGTTCATAGCCGTACTTTTCCTTGAACTTGGCTTTCAGGTCGGCGCGTTCGAACCAGTCGGCGCGGAACCAGTACAGGTTGGCGAACTGCTGGTCGGGCAATTGATAGATCTTGCCGTCCGGCGCGGTGGTGAAAGAGATGCCGATGAAGTCCTTGATGTCGAGGGTCGGCGAGGTGAAGTTCTTGCCTTCGTTGGCCATCAGGTCGGTGATCGATTCGGTCTTGCCGTAGCGAAAGTGCGTACCGATCAGGTCCGAGTCGTTGACCCAGCCGTCATAGATGTTCTTGTCCGACTGCATCACCGTCTGCATTTTTTCCACGACGTCGCCTTCCTGCAACAAGTCGTGGGTCAGCTTGATGCCGGTGATTTCACTGAAGGCCTTGGCCAGCACCTTGGATTCATATTCGTGGGTGGTCAGGGTTTCCGAGACGACCTTGATGTCCATCCCGCGAAACGGTTCGGCCGCCTTGATGAACCACTTCAGTTCTTCGAGTTGCTGCTCGGCCGTCAGGGTCGACGGCTTGAACTCGCTGCCGATCCATTTTTTTGCGGCATCTTCGTAGGCGTCGGCCCAGGCGGACGCGCTCAAACCGCTGAGTGCCAGCATGGCTGCCAATGAAATGCTATGTCGCAGCTTATTTTTCTTATCGAACATAGAGACCTCCTGTTAGGTTTTCGGAGCAAGATTGCCGAGCGATTCGACTAGCCCCAACGCATCACAGCCAACAGCCACACCAGGGACAACGCGGACGCTACCCAGATGCTCCAGTCGGTCACGCCGATTACCAGCAGATGCAGGTAGGCGCTGCCGAGAAGACCGATGAACAAGCGATCGCCACGGGTGGTGGCAATCGGCAGAAACCCTCGCCGCAAGATGCTCGGCGAGCGCAATTCCCAGGTGGTCATGCCCACCAGGATCAACCCGATCACGATGAAAAACGCCGCCGTCGGGACGGTCCAGCTCATCCATTCCATCATCAGTTCCTCAGACCCGGCCCAGGGCAAAGCCCTTGGCCACGTGGTTGCGAACGAACCAGATCACCAGCATGCCGGGGAGGATAGTCAACACCCCCGCCGCCGCCAGTACGCCCCAGTCAATGCCGGACGCCGACACCGTGCGCGTCATCACCGCCGCGATCGGTTTGGCGTTCACCGAGGTCAGCGTGCGCGCCAGCAGCAGTTCGACCCAGGAAAACATGAAGCAGAAAAACGCCGTCACACCGATGCCGGAGCCGATCAGCGGTATGAAGATCTTCACGAAGAACTTGGGAAAACTGTAGCCGTCGATGTAGGCGGTTTCGTCGATTTCCTTCGGCACCCCGGACATGAAGCCTTCGAGGATCCACACCGCCAGCGGCACGTTGAACAGGCAGTGCGCCAGCGCCACGGCAATGTGGGTGTCGAACAGGCCAATCGATGAGTACAGCTGGAAGAACGGCAGCAGGAATACCGCCGGCGGCGCCATGCGGTTGGTCAGCAGCCAGAAGAACAGGTGTTTGTCGCCAAGAAAGCGATAGCGCGAAAACGCGTAGGCCGCCGGCAGCGCCACGCTCAGGGAAATGATCGTATTCAGACTGACGTAGTACAGCGAGTTGATATAGCCGGTGTACCAACTCGGGTCGGTGAAGATCACCTTGTAGTTCGCCAGCGTGAAATCCTGTGGGAAAAGGGTCAGTCCGCCGAGGATTTCGGTGTTGCTCTTGAACGACATGTTCAGCAGCCAGTAGATCGGCACCAGCAGGAACAGGATGTAGAGCAGCAGGGGGATCAGCTTTCTTTTGCTCATGGCCGGGCCTCAGCGGTTGGCATCGTTGTGGGTCATGGCGGTGTAGAACAGCCAGGACACCAGAAGGATGATCAGGAAGTACACCAGCGAGAATGCCGCCGCCGGCCCCAGGTCGAATTGGCCTACGGCCATCTGGGTCAGGGTCTGACTCAGGAAGGTCGTCGAGTTACCCGGCCCGCCGCCGGTGAGCACGAACGGCTCGGTGTAGATCATGAAGCTGTCCATGAAGCGCAGCATCACCGCGATCAGCAGCACGCTCTTCAACTTGGGCAACTGAATATGGCGGAACACGGCCCAGGCCGAGGCCCGGTCGATGCGTGCGGCCTGGTAGTACACGTCGGGAATCGCCCGCAGCCCGGAGAAACACAACAGCGCCACCAGCGAAGTCCAGTGCCAGACGTCCATCACCAGCACGGTGACCCAGGCGTCCATGGTGTTGGCCGCGTAGTTGTAGCTGATGCCCATGGCGTTGAGGCTTGAACCGAGCAGGCCGATGTCGGCGCGGCCGAAAATCTGCCAGATGGTGCCGACCACGTTCCATGGAATCAGCAGCGGAATCGCCAGCACGATCAGCACCACCGACGACCAACGGCCCTTGGTCGGCATGGTCAGCGCAATGGCGATGCCGAGGGGGATTTCGATCAGCAACACACACGCCGAGTAGATGAACTGGCGCAGCAACGAGTCGTGCAGACGCGGATCTAGCAGCACCTGCTTGTACCAGTCGGCACCGACGAAGTAGCGGCTGGACTGGTCGAAGATGTCCTGCACCGAATAGTTGACCACGGTCATCATCGGGATCACCGCACTGAACGCCACCAGCAGGAACACCGGCAACACCAGCCACCAGGCTTTGTTGTTCTGCACCTTGTTCATGGCTGTACCTCGCTGTCGGTGGCATCCAGCAGAAACTCGTCGGCATAGACCATCAGCCACTGCGCCGGAAAACTGATGTAGGCCGTGCCCTGCGGCACCGGTTTGTCCTCGGCCAGACGCACTTTCAGCGGCGCGCCGTCCAGATCCAGGGTCATGATCTTGTAGGTGCCGAGGTCTTCGACATGTACGACCCGCGCCTGCATCGCGTCATCGAACGGCTCGTCCCACACGTGAACGAACTCGGGACGGATGCCGACCTTCAGATTTTTCCACTGACCGTGTTCGATATGGCGCTGCAAGCCGTCGGAGAGCGGCAGATGAGTCGAATTGAAACCGACCCCGCCCGGTTGCGGCTGCACTTCGATCAGGTTCATCCCCGGGCTGCCGATGAAGTAGCCGACAAAGGTGTGGCTCGGCCGCTCGAACAATTCCCGTGGCGTGCCGAACTGGACAATCTGACCGCCATACATCACTGCGATCTTGTCGGCGAAGGTCGACGCCTCCAGTTGATCGTGGGTGACGTAGACCATGGTGATGTTGAATTGCTCGTGGATCTGCTTGAGCTTGCGCCGCAGTTTCCATTTCAGGTGCGGGTCGATCACCGTCAGCGGCTCATCGAAGAGGATCGCCGACACGTCATCGCGCACCAGGCCACGGCCCATGGAAACTTTCTGTTTTTCGTCGGCAGTAAGGTTGCGCGCCTTTTTGCTCAACAGGTTCTGCAGGTCGAGGACTTCGGCGATTTCCTGCACCTTGCTGTGTACTTTCGCTTCGGCCAGGCCCTGATTGCGCAAGGGAAAGGCCAGGTTGTCGAACACGGTCATGGTGTCGTAGACCACCGGGAACTGGAAAACCTGCGCGATGTTGCGCTTTTCCGGGGTCAGGTCGTTGACCGCTTTGCCGTCGAACAGCACATGACCCTGGGACGGGCTGAGCAGACCGGAAATGATGTTGAGCAAGGTCGACTTGCCGCAACCCGACGGACCGAGCAAGGCATAGGCGCCGCCCTGCTCCCAGATGTGGTCCATCTCGCGGATCGCGTAATCCTCAGGCCCGCTCGGGGTTTTGCTGTAGCTGTGGGCGAGGTGCTGCAAACGGATTTCGGCCATCAGGCAACCCTCGCGACGCGCCGGCCCGGTGCCTGCACCAGACGGCCCTGCGCATCGAACACAAACAGTTTATGAGTCGGGATATAGATGCGGATCGGCGCATCGACGTCGTATTCGTGAACCCCCGGCAAATGCAGCACCAGCAGGAAATGCTCGTTGCGCACGTGGAGGAAGGTTTCCGAACCGCTGATTTCCGCCACCTCGACGGTCACCGCCAGTTCCAGGTCGTCGTCGTTGCTCGGCACCAATGAGATGTGGCTCGGGCGAACACCAAAGCGGAACTCGCCCTCGCCCACCGGCCGCAGGTCGACGTTCAACGGAAAGTGCACGAAGTTGGCGAAACTCACTTCGTTGCCGGCGATGCGCCCCGGCATCAGGTTGATCGGCGGTTCGGAGAACAATTCAGCGGCCAGCACCGTTTGTGGCTGGTGATAGACCTCGGTCGAGGGGCCGCTCTGGATCACCCGGCCTTCATGAAGAATGGTGGTGGTGCCGCCCAGCGCCAGCGCTTCGTTGGGCTCGGTGGTGGCGTAGATGGCGATGGTGTGGCGCGCCTTGAACAGCTCGCGCATTTCCTGGCGCAGCTCTTCGCGCAGTTTGTAGTCGAGGTTGACCAGCGGCTCGTCGAACAGAATCAGTTCGGCATCCTTGACCAGTGCCCGGGCCATGGCCGTGCGCTGTTGCTGACCGCCGGACAGCTCCAGCGGATAGCGCTTCAGAAACTTCTCGATGCGCAGCATCTTCGCGGTTTCCTGCACCTTGCTCTGAATCTGCTCGTTGGAGATCCCGGCCTGGCGCAGCGGCGACGCGATGTTCTCGAACACCGTCATGGTCGGGTAATTGATGAACTGCTGATAGACCATCGACACGTTGCGCAGACGTACCGGGCGCTGGGTGACGTCGACGCCGTTCATCAGGATGCGGCCGCTGTCGGGCTTGTCCAGACCGGCCATCAGGCGCATCAGACTGGTTTTACCGGACAGCGTGCGCCCGAGCAAAACGTTGAAGGATCCAGGTTCGAATTTCAGGCTCGCATCGTCGATCCAGGTCTGGCCCTCGACGGTACGGCTGACGTGCTCCAGGGTGAGTGACATGGCTCGGCCTTTTTATTATTGGAGTCAAGCGACCTGTCCTGTAGAGCGACATTCGTGCCAGAAACGGCAAGCTGTTGATTTACCGGAAAATTCGCTGGAGGCCACGCAAACCGGGGTTCGTAGCTGAACACAAGTGAACAGTCGCGACTGAACAATTGAACAGTCGGGCGATTGACAATGAACAATAGTGAACAACACTCTATGGATGCTTTTTGCTCGTCGAACGAGCCATAACAAAAACAACAAGGCACCCTTCAGAGACTGCCAATCATGGCCGCACCTGCCCCGCCGCTTTCCCATGACGCCATCGTCCAGGACTCCTGGTCCCGTTGCCGCGCCTTTGGTCTCAATCATCAAAGCGCCCCGGCCTTCGATCAGTTGCCCGCTGCCGGCATCGCGCAGTTGCTCGACCGTCATCATTCGCTGGTGCAGACCACTCACCAGGAAGTGCTGCCGTATTACGAGAACATCCTGAGCAACTCCAACTGCCTGATCATGCTGGCCGACAATCAAGGCCAGGTGCTGACGTCCTGGGGCACCCAGCGCTTTATCGAGCCGAATCTGGCGCGCGGTTTTCAGGCCGGCGCCAGTTGGGTCGAGCGCGCCAGCGGCACCAACGCCATCGGCACGGCGCTGGCCTGCGAGCAGGCGGTGCACATTGAACACGATGAACACTTTCTCAAGGCCAACCGTTTCATGACCGGTTCCGCCGCACCGATTTTCGATGCCGAGCGCAAGGTCATCGCCGTACTCGATGTGTCCAGCGACAGCTATCTGCCACCGTCGCACACCCTCGGCATGGTCAAGATGATGAGCCAGACCGTGGAGAACCGGCTGATCCTCAACCTGTTCCATGGCCAGCACTTTCAACTGACCTTCAACACCGGGTTGAACAACCTCGACAGCCAGTGGGCCGGGCTGCTGATCTTTGATGAGAGCGGTCAGGTGCTATCGGCCAACCGTCGGGCCGACAATCTGCTGGGTGTGCGCTTGTCGCGGGTCAGCGTTGAAAGTCTGTTCAAGGTGTCGTTGCTGGAGTTGATCAATCAGCCAGACGGTTTGCCGTTCGCCTTGCAGACCTCCGGGCGCAATCGTTTCCAGTGTTTGTTGAAAAGACCTAAACAGGCACCGGTTCAGGCGCGGGTCTTTGCTGAAACCAGAGCCACTGAACCGAAAGTCGTCGTACCTACGGCCATCAGCCTGAGCACTTTGCACTTCGGCGACAGTCGCGTGGAGAAAGCCGTGCGCCAGGCCGAACGCCTGCTGGAAAAGGACATTCCGCTGCTGATTCACGGGGAAACCGGGGTCGGCAAGGAAGTCTTCGTCAAGGCCCTGCACCAGGCCAGCTCCCGCAGCAAACAGGCGTTCATTGCCGTCAACTGCGCGGCGATCCCCGCCGAACTGGTGGAGTCCGAGCTGTTCGGCTACGAGAAAGGCGCGTTTACCGGCGCCAACCAGAAAGGCAGCATCGGACTGATCCGCAAGGCCGACAAGGGCACGCTGTTCCTCGACGAAATCGGCGACATGCCGCTGCCGACCCAGGCCCGCCTGTTGCGGGTGTTGCAGGAGCGTTGCGTGCAACCGGTGGGCAGCAGCGAGCTGTTTCCGGTGGATCTGCGGATCATTTCCGCCACCAACCGTTCGCTCAGGGAACAGGTGCAACTGGGGCGCTTCCGCGAGGACTTGTACTACCGCATTGGCGGCTTGACTCTGGAATTGCCACCGCTACGCGAGCGCAGTGACAAGCAGGCGCTGTTCAAGCGGTTGTGGGAACAGCATCGCGAGCCATCGCAGTGGGCGGGATTGAGTC
Source organism: Pseudomonas sp. 9.2(2024) (assembly GCF_039695385.1). NCBI lineage: Bacteria > Pseudomonadati > Pseudomonadota > Gammaproteobacteria > Pseudomonadales > Pseudomonadaceae > Pseudomonas > Pseudomonas sp. 9.2(2024). The sequence continues at coordinate 4,206,718 of NZ_CP155585.1, forward strand.
GCGAGGTGCTGGACTTGTTTGAACGACACCCGTGGCCGGGTAATCTGCGCCAAGTCAGCAGTGTGATGCAGGTGGCGCTGGCGATGGCCGAGGAACAACCGATTCGACCCGAGCATTTGCCGGACGACTTTTTTGTCGATCTGGAGATGGAGCCGGTGGAAGTGGCCGAGCCGCTGGGCATCGATCTGAACGATGCCGAGGCTTTGAACCGGGAGTTGCAACTGGCCGGCGGGAATATTTCCCACCTGGCGCGACGATTGGGGGTGAGCCGCAATACGCTGTACAAGCGATTGCGGCAGCTTGAGAGCTGAGCGCCTTCATAGCGGATCAGACCGAAACGGCTGGCTCAACAGGCGCAGCCGATGCCGCCGCCAACGTCCGCAGGCCCATCAACACTACAACCATCATCATCAAACCTGCGGCTATCGCAACGCCGAACCCTGCCCGTGCGACCCAGGCATCAATTACCAGCCCCGCCAGCATGCCGCCGAGCGCCACGCCGATGCTGATTCCGGTGGTCATCCATGTCAGGCCTTCGGTCATCCTCGCTGCCGGGATGATGATCGTCCCCAGCTTCATGACTACAACCATGGTCGGCGCGAACGAGATGCCGGCGATAAACAGCATCGCGGACAGGACATAAACGTCCGGTGAGAACACCGGCAATACGCCGGTGACTGCCGTGACCAGGATCCCGATAAAGAACTGTTTTTCAATCGCCAGCGAAACCCGCAACGCGCCGAAGGTCAGACCCGCCACCAGCGAGCCGAATGCATAGGCGGCAAGAATGAAGGTGGCAGCCGATGGCCAGCCTTGCGCATTGGCAAAGGCCACAACGGCGACATCGATCGACCCGCCAATAACCCCCATCGCCAGCAGCGCCAGAACAATGGTGCGAACGCCGGGAATCAGCAGGGTTGAACCACTGTTTTTCCGGTTGCTGGCCACCACTTTCGGTTCGGTCTGACGCTGCATGAGAAACGCCGTCACGCCGACGGCCAGCAGCCCTACCGCCACCAGCGGCCCGGCTTCCGCGAAGAAACTCACGCTCAAACCGATCGCCAGGGGTGGGCCGATGATGTAGGCCAGTTCGGTGAGGACTGTGTCCAGCGAGAAAGCGGTGTGCAGCTGCGGCTTGCCACGAAACAGCTGCGTCCAGCGTGCGCGGATCATCGACGGCATGCTCGGCATTGTCCCCGCCAGTGCCGCCAGTACAAAAAACAACGCAGCGGGCGCCCTCAGGTGCACGGCCACAATCAGCGCCAGCAACATGACGATGCTGAACACCGTGACGACGGGCAGCACGCGACTCTGGCCATACTGATCAACCTGTTTCGAGATGCGCGGGCCGAGCAGCGCATTGGCCAGGGTAAACGTACCGGCGACTGCGCCGGCCAGCCAGTAAACGCCGGTCTGCTGCACCAGCATGGTGATGATGCCGATGCCGATCATTGCCTGGGGCAGTCGGGCGATGGAGCTCGCGAGCACCAACCCGGTTGCGCCGGGGGTTGTCAGGAGTTCGCGATAGTGGTTTGCCATGATGTCTTCATTCCGAATCGTCGCCGCTCAGCATCCGGCTGAGCGCGTTGCCGACATCAAGACCTACGCGAACGTCAAAAGCAATCCCTCACCCCAGCCCTCCCGAAACGTCGGACCGCCCGGAGGGAGAGGGAGCCGACCGAGGTGTCTGGCGTTCTACATCGACCTGAGAGATTGCGTCGATTATGGATTCGGAGAAAACCTTTCAGGTCGGCGTATTTCTTGAATATCCCCCATTCAGTCCCCTCTCCCTCTGGGAGAGGGTTAGGGTGAGGGGCTCTTCTCGCAGCCAAACAAAAACCCGCACAAGGCGGGTTTTGTTTGTAGCAGGCGCAGCAATCAGTCAGCCAGACGCCAGGTCGTGCCGCCCTTGCCGTCTTCCAGCACCACGCCCATGGCGGTGAGCTGGTCGCGGATGCGGTCGGATTCGGCCCAGTCCTTGCCGGCACGTGCCGCCAGACGCGCAGCGATCAGCGCCTCGACTTCAGCTGCATCGACACGCCCTTCGGCGCCGGCCTGCAGGAAGTCATCGGCTTCGAGCTGCAACACACCCAGAACGCTGGCCAGTTCTTTCAGGCGCGCTGCCAGACCGGCCGCTGCATCGAGATCGCTCTCGCGCAGACGGTTGATCTCACGCACCATCTCGAACAGCACCGCGCAGGCTTCCGGCGTGCCGAAGTCGTCGTTCATCACCGTGGTGAAACGCTCGACGAACGCTTCGCCGCCCGCCGGCGCCACGTTCGGCAGGCCTTTCAACGCGTGGTAGAAACGCTCCAGTGCGCCCTTGGCGTCCTTGAGGTTGTCTTCCGAGTAGTTGATCGCGCTGCGGTAGTGGCTCGACACCAGCAGGTAACGCACGACTTCCGGGTGGTACTTGTCGAGCACGTCGCGAATGGTGAAGAAGTTGTTCAAGGACTTGGACATCTTCTCGCCATTGATCCGGATCATGCCGCAATGCATCCACGCGTTGGCGTAGGTCTTGCCGGTGGCCGCTTCGCTCTGGGCGATTTCGTTTTCGTGGTGCGGGAACTCGAGATCGCTGCCGCCGCCATGAATGTCGAAGGTCTCACCGAGGCAGCAGGTGGACATCACCGAGCACTCGATGTGCCAGCCCGGACGCCCTGCGCCCCACGGCGATTCCCAGCTCGGCTCGCCCGGTTTGACGCCTTTCCACAGCACGAAGTCCAGCGGATCTTCCTTCGCTTCGTCGACCTCGATCCGCGCACCGATGCGCAGGTCTTCGATCTTCTTGCGCGAGAGCTTGCCGTAGCCCATGAACTTGCCGACGCGGTAGTACACGTCGCCATTGCCCGGGGCGTAGGCGTAACCCTTGTCGATCAGGGTCTGGATCATCGCGTGCATGCCAGGGATGTGATCCGTGGCGCGCGGCTCCATGTCCGGCTTCTTGATGTTCAGGCGCGCTTCGTCTTCGTGCATCGCGGCGATCATGCGCTCGGTCAACGCTTCGAACGACTCGCCGTTCTCGTTGGCCCGGTTGATGATCTTGTCGTCGATGTCGGTGATGTTGCGCACGTAGGTCAGGTCATAACCGCTGAACCGCAACCAGCGGGTCACCAGGTCGAACGCGACCATGCTGCGGCCATGGCCCAGGTGGCAGTAGTCGTACACGGTCATCCCGCAGACATACATGCGCACCTTGTTGCCATCCAGCGGCTTGAAGACTTCTTTGCTCTTGGTGAGCGTGTTGTAGATCGTAAGCACGGTGTTTCCTTAAGACTTGATCACTGGCCCCACGAATCGCGCAGGGTCACGGTACGGTTGAATACCGGCTGACCTGGTTTCGAGTCCTTGATATCCGCGACGAAGTAGCCTTCGCGCTCGAACTGGAAACGGTCTTCCGGCTGTGCATTGCCCAGCGAAGGCTCGGCACGACAACCGGTCAGCACTTGCAGTGAGTCAGGGTTGATGTTGTCCAGGAAACTCGCGCTGTCTTCGGCCTTCTCCGGGTTCGGAGAACGGAACAGGCGATCGTACAGACGCACTTCGCACTCGATGCTGGCAGCGGCCGGCACCCAGTGGATCACGCCCTTGACCTTGCGGCCTTCAGGGTTCTTGCCCAGGGTGTCCGGATCGTACGAGCAACGCAGCTCGACGATGTTGCCGTCGGCGCCCTTGATCGCTTCGTCGGCACGGATCACGTAGCTGCCGCGCAGACGCACTTCGCCGTTCGGCTCCAGGCGCTTGTAGCCCTTTGGCGGCTCTTCCATGAAGTCATCGCGGTCGATGTAGATTTCACGGGCGAACGGCAGCTTGCGCACGCCGAGTTCTTCTTTCTGCGGATGACGCGGCAGTTCGAGGTTCTCGACCTGATCTTCCGGGTAGTTGGTGATCACGACTTTCAACGGACGCAGCACGCACATGGCGCGCGGGGCGTTCGCGTCCAGGTCCTGACGGATGCTGAACTCGAGCATGCCGAAGTCGACCACGCCGTCGGAACGGTTGGTGCCGATCATCTCGCAGAAATTGCGGATCGAGGCCGGGGTGTAGCCACGACGGCGGAAGCCCGACAGCGTGGACATGCGCGGATCGTCCCAGCCGTTGACGTGTTTCTCGTCAACCAGTTGCTTGAGCTTGCGCTTGCTGGTGATGGTGTAGTTGAGGTTCAGACGGCTGAACTCGTACTGACGCGGGTGCGCCGGCACTGGCAGTGCGTCGAGAAACCACTCGTACAGCGGACGATGGCTTTCGAACTCCAGGGTGCAGATCGAGTGGGTGATGCCTTCGATGGCGTCCGACTGACCGTGGGTGAAGTCGTAGTTCGGGTAGATGCACCACTTGTCACCGGTCTGGTGGTGATGGGCGTGGCGGATGCGGTACATGATCGGGTCGCGCAGGTTCATGTTTGGCGAGGCCATGTCGATCTTGGCACGCAGTACGCGGGCACCATCCGGGAACTCGCCGGCGCGCATGCGGGCGAACCAGTCCAGGTTCTCTTCCACCGAACGGTCGCGGAACGGGCTGTTCTTGCCAGGCTCGGTCAGGCTGCCGCGGTATTCCTTGGCTTGCTCGGGCGTCAGGTCGTCGACGTAGGCCTTGCCGGCCTTGATCAGCTCGACGGCCCAGTCGTGCAACTGGTCGAAGTATTGCGAGGCGTAGCGCACTTCGCCGGACCATTCGAAGCCCAGCCATTTGACGTCGCTTTCGATCGCGTCGATGTATTCCTGGTCTTCCTTGGCCGGGTTGGTGTCGTCGAAACGCAGGTGAGTGACGCCGCCGAACTCCTGGGCCAGGCCGAAGTTCACACAGATCGACTTGGCGTGGCCGATGTGCAGGTAGCCGTTGGGCTCAGGCGGGAAACGGGTGACGATCTGCGTGTGCTTGCCCGAGTCCAGGTCTGCCTGGATGATCGGCCGCAGGAAATTGACCGGCACGGCAGGGCCGGACTTGGCATTCGAGGTAGGGTCGACAGTGGGCTTGCTCATAGGATCCTTGACTTACATGTGCGCGGCCGCAGAGGGGGCCAGACAAAACAAAGCCGCTATCATAGCCGATGCTGTCAAGGGGCTGACAGAGCAGGCCCTATAAAGGAGTGCATTTAATCGCAGGGATTTGGAAAAACAGCCTCGAAATTCGCGCCTGTCACGCTAAACTGCGCACCTTGGCCCTCACGGGCTGAACCGGTAAAGGGCGCAAATGTCCCAATACCCACGAATTCCTTATAAAGAGTAGCGATCATGACTCAAGTAAAACTGACCACCAACTTCGGTGACATCCTCATCGAACTGAACGCTGAAAAAGCCCCGATCACCGTGGCCAACTTCATCGAGTACGTGAAAAAGGGTCACTACGAAAACGTCGTGTTCCACCGCGTCATCAAAGGTTTCATGATCCAGGGCGGCGGTTTCGAGCCAGGCATGAAAGAAAAGAAAGACAAGAGCCCGAGCATCCAGAACGAAGCCGACAACGGCCTGAAGAACGAGAAGTACACCCTGGCCATGGCTCGCACCATGGATCCGCATTCGGCCTCGGCACAGTTCTTCATCAACGCCACCGACAACAGCTTCCTCAACCACACCTCCAAGACCGCTCAGGGCTGGGGTTATGCCGTGTTCGGTAAAGTGGTTGCGGGCACCGACGTTGTCGACAAGATCGAAGGCGTTTCCACCACGTCCAAGGCAGGCCACCAGGACGTACCAGCAGACGACGTGATCATCGAGAAAGCCGAGATCATCGAAGCGTGATATTGCTGATTTCAGACTTGCATCTGGAAGAGGAGCGCCCGGACATTACCCGGGCGTTTCTGGATTTGCTCGCCGGACGCGCCCGCTCGGCGAGTGCGCTGTACATTCTGGGCGACTTCTTCGAAGCGTGGATTGGCGACGACGCCATGACCCCCTTCCAGCGTTCCATCTGCCAGGCCCTGCGCGAACTCAGCGACAGCGGCACGGCCATTTTTCTGATGCACGGCAATCGCGACTTCATGCTCGGCAAGGCCTTCTGCAAGCAGGCCGGCTGCACGCTGTTGAAGGACCCGAGTGTCGTGCAGTTTTACGGCGAACCGGTGCTGCTGATGCACGGCGACAGCCTGTGCACCCGCGACGAAGCCTATATGAAGCTGCGCCGCTACCTGCGCAACCCGCTGAGCCTGTTCATCCTGCGCCACCTGCCCTTGCGCACCCGACACAAGCTGGCGCGCAAGTTGCGCAGCGAAAGCCGGGCACAGACGCGGATGAAGGCCAATGACATCGTCGATGTCACGCCGGAGGAAATTCCGCGGATCATGCAGGAATACGGGGTGAAAACCCTGGTTCACGGGCACACCCATCGCCCGGCGATCCACAAGTTGCAGATCGGCGATCAGGCGGCGAAGCGGATTGTGCTGGGGGATTGGGATCGTCAGGGTTGGGCGTTACAGGTGGATGAGAACGGGTTTGCGTTGGCGCCGTTTGATTTTGCGCCACCGTTGGCATTGCCGCACGGCTGAAGATCGCTACCCCCTCACCCCAGCCCTCTCCCCCAAGGGGGCGAGGGGGAAAGGGAGCCGATATTCGTAGTTTTCAGAATCTGAGCTCGACTCTGTTTCGCAAGTCTGCACTTCAAGGCCTGAGTTCAACTCGGACTTTCAGGTCGGTGTAACCCGAATATCCACCTCGGTCAGTCCCCTCTCCCTCCGGGAGAGGGTTAGGGTGAGGGAAAGCTCTTGATCTTAGTGCCCGGAAGCCGCCGGCCCTGCCTTGGCTGCGAATGGCGGCTTGGCCAGCCACACAATCAGAATCAACCCCATGAACCCCCAGCCCAGCAGCGTGAAGTAATCCACTGTGGAGAGCATGTACGCCTGACTGGTGAGGATCTGATCCATCTGCGCATAGGCCGATTGGCTCGCACCACCCAGCGAATGCAAAGTCTCGCGAGTCGCCGGCTCATAAGTGCTGATGCTTTCGCTCATATACGCATGATGCTGATCCGCCCGGCGAATCCAGATCCAGGTGGTCAACGACGCCGCAAAGCTGCCGCCCAGTGTCCGCAGGAACGTCGCCAGACCAGCGCCATCGGCAATCTGGCTCGGCGGCAGGTCCGACATCAGAATGCTCAAGGTCGGCATGAAGAACAGCGCCACACCAATCCCCATGAACAACTGCACCAGGGCGATGTGCTGGAAGTCCACCTCGTTGGTGAACTCGGCACGCATGAAGCAGCTCAGGCCGATCGCCAGGAACGCCAACCCGGCCAGCAGACGCAGGTCGAACTTGTGCGCGTACTTGCCGACAAACGGCGACAGCAGCACCGGCAGAATGCCGATCGGTGCCACCGCCAGACCGGCCCAGGTCGCGGTGTAGCCCATCTGGGTCTGCAACCACTGCGGCAGGATCAGGTTGATGCCGAAGAATCCGGCATAACCCAGCACCAGCACCAGCGTGCCGATGCGGAAGTTGCGATAGGCAAACAGCCGCAGGTTGACCACCGGATGCTGGTCGGTCATTTCCCAGATCACGAACACCGCCAGCGCGATCACCGAAATTGCCGCGCCGATGATGATGAAGTTCGACTCGAACCAGTCCAGGTCATTGCCCTTGTCTAGGATCACCTGCAGCGCGCCCACACCGATGATCAGCGTGATCAGCCCGACGTAATCCATCGGCTGATGGCTGGTGACCACCGGGCGTTTGGCCAGCTGCTGGCGCACCACCATCACCGCGAAGATCCCGATCGGCACGTTGATGAAGAAAATCCACGGCCAGCTGTAACTGTCGGTGATCCAGCCGCCGAGGATCGGCCCGGCAATCGGCGCCACCACCGTGACCATCGCCAGCAACGCCAGGGCCATGCCCCGCCTCGCCGGCGGATACACCGCAATCAGCAGTGTCTGGGTCATCGGGTACAACGGCCCGGCCACCAGGCCTTGCAACACGCGAAAGCCGATCAGTTCCGGCATAGACGTGGAAATACCGCAGAGGAACGAGGCCAGCACGAACAGAATGGTGGCCCACAGAAACAGCTTCACCTCGCCAAAGCGACGGCTCAGCCAGCCGGTGAGCGGCAGCGCGATGGCGTTGCTCACGGCGAACGAGGTGATGACCCAGGTGCCCTGCTCCGAACTCACGCCGAGGTTGCCGGAAATGGTCGGCAACGCCACGTTGGCGATCGTGGTGTCGAGCACCTGCATGAAGGTCGCCAGCGACAGGCCGATGGTGCTGAGCAACAGGCTGGGCGGCGTAAAAGAGGCGTTATTGCTCATCGCGAATCCTTTGGAACCTGATTGACGCTGCGTCCGTTAATGACGCAGCCGCCCTTGTGGGAGCGAGCCTGCTCGCGAAGACGGCGGTTCAGCCAACAAAACTGTTGAATTGAAAATCGCCATCGTCGGAACACCGCCCGGAGCAAGCTCGCTCCCGCAGGATGGGATCAGCGTTGCGCGGTCTTGCTGACCGCCGCGCTGTTGTCGTGGATCAACTGGGTGATCATCGCGTCGGCTTCGGCCAGTTGGCGGTCGTAGACGTTGGTGCTGAACGAGGCCTTTTGCGGCGGTTGCTGGGCCAGTACCGGACCGCTCTGGTCGTGCAGGTTGACCTCGACATTGGTCGACAGACCGACGCGCAGCGGGTGTTTGGCCAGCTCTTCGGCGTTGACGTGAATCCGTACCGGCACACGTTGCACGATCTTGATCCAGTTACCGGTGGCGTTCTGCGCCGGCAACAGGGCGAACGCGCTGCCGGTGCCCGCGCCAAGACTGTCGATGGTGCCGCTGAACTTGACGTCGCTGCCGTAGATGTCCGACTCGATCTCCACCGGTTGGCCGATGCGCATGTCACGCAGCTGGGTTTCCTTGAAGTTGGCGTCGATCCACAGCTGATCCAGCGGGATCACCGCCATCAGCGCGGTGCCCGGCTGCACACGCTGGCCAAGTTGCACGGTGCGCTTGGCGACATAACCGGTGACCGGCGCGATCAAGGTGCCGCGTGCGTTGGTCAGGTAGGCCTGACGCAGTTGCGCGGCGGCGGCCATCACGTCCGGGTGCGACGAGACCACAGTGTCATCGACCAGCGCACTGGTGGTTTTCAGCTGCTGTTTGGCATTGGCCAGGGCGTTCTGCGCCGAGGTCAGGTCATCGCGGGCGTGGGACAGTTCTTCCTGGGAAATCGCCCCGCCGGCCGCGAGGTTTTTCCGGCGGTTGAAGTTGTCCTGGGCTTTTTGCACTTCGGCCTGTTGCGCATTGACCTGGGCCTTCATGCCGTCGACGTTGCTGTACAAGCCGCGCACCTGACGCACGGTGCGGGCCAGATTGGCCTTGGCACTTTGCAGGCCGACTTCGGCGTCGTTCGGGTCGAAGTTGATCAGCACCTGGCCTTCATGCACCAGATCGCCATCGTCGGCACCGATGCTGACCACGGTGCCGGTCACCAGCGGGGTGATTTCCACCACGTTGCCGTTGACGTAGGCGTCGTCGGTGCTTTCGCTCCAGCGCCCGATGAATTCGTGATACGCCCAGACGCCGGCACCGGCGAGGGCAACCACAACGGCCAGCACCAGCAGCATCACTTTGCGTTTGCGCGGATTGCCAGTGTCCTGGGCGTTGTCTTGAGCTTGTGTGTTTTCGGCAGTGGCCATGACAAGTACCTTGAATTAGTTGTGCGGCGTGGCTGGGGTGGCGTTGGCTGCGGTCAGGGTTTGCCCCTGGAAGCCGCCGCCCAGCGCTTGCATCAGTTGAATCGACAGGTCGATCTGCTCGGCATTCAGGTTGGCCAGCTGACGCTGGGCCTGCAGCAATTGCTGCTCGATGCTGAGCACGTCCAGGTAGTTGCCGATGCCGGAACCGTAACGCTGGACGACGGTGTTGTAAGAGTCCTGGGCAATCTCGGTCGCGTGCTGCTGGGCGCCGATCTGCCGGCCGATGTCGCGCAACTGGTTGATCGTGTCGCTGACATCGCCCAGGGCTTTCACCAGGCTTTTGTTGTACTGCGCCACGGCGAGGTCGTAATCGGCGTCACGGGCATCGAGGTTGGCGCGCAGGCGTCCGCCATCGAAGATCGGCACCGAAATCGTCGGGGCAATGTTGAAGAAGCGACTGGCGGAACCGAACATCGCGTCCCCCAACAAGGATTCGGCACCGGCCGAAGCCGACAGGTTCAAGTTGGGATAGAAGCGGGTCTTGGCCGAATCGATGTCCTTGCTCGCCGCCTCGACACGCCAGCGCGCGGCGACCAGATCCGGGCGACGGCCCAGCAGTTCGGCGGGAAGCACCGATGGCAGTGCGACAGCGCTGGCTTGCAGGACTTTCGGCCGAGCGATTTCGTTACCGCGATCCGGGCCTTTGCCGAGCAATACGGCCAGGGCGATTTTGGCGCTGTTCAGGCGCTTTTCAGCGTCGATCAGGCTGGCTTCGGAGCTGGCTTCCAGGCTTTGGGTCTGCTGGAACTGGTACTGGCTGTCGATCCCGGAACTCAGGCGGCGCTGGCTCAGGTCGAGCATCTGTTTGGTGCGTTTGAGGTCTTCGTTGGCCAGGTCATAAACGATGTGCGCCTGACCGAGATCGCTGTAGGCCCGGGCCACGTCGGCGGCGAGGGTCAGTTGCGCGGCCTGACGGTCGACTTCGGCGGCGCGGGCCTGACCGAGTGCGGCTTCCCAGGCGTCACGCTGACCGCCCCACAGGTCGAAGTTGTAATTGAAGCCGGCGCTGATGTTGCGCACGGTGGAGTAAGCCCCGCCCTGCCCCAGCGGATCCTGATCCCGGGCCAGACGCGAACGGCTGATGCCGGCGCTGGCGTCGAGGGTTGGATAACGCTCGGCATCGGCGGCGTACGCGGCGGCGCTGGCCTGATGGGCGCGGGCGTCGGCGATCTGCATGTCCGGGCTGTCTTTCAGGGCTTCGCGGATCAGACCGTCGAGCTGCGGATCGCCGAGGCTGGTCCACCAGTCGCTCTTCGGCCACGCGGCCTGGGACAGGGTGACGCCGTTGAGCGATTGCCCGGTTTGCAGGGTTTTCGCATCGAGGCTGGTACCCTGGGTATCGAGGCCACTGTAGTTGGCGCAACCGGCGAGGATCATCGCCGACAGCACCAGTGTCAGGCTGCTGCGCAAGGTTTTACCGCTCATTGTGTTCACCTAACCGCTGGATGGTGATCGGGTCACCGGCTGCCAGCAAAATTTTCTTGAGGATGTATTCCAGGGTTTTCAACTCGTCCGGGGTCACGGCGCCGGCGAGTTCATTCATGGCGTCGGCGCCGATGTGCGGCAGGCGATCGGCCAGTTGCTGGCCCTGCTCGGTGAGTTTGAGTTGCACCTGACGGCGATCGCCTTCACTGCGTTGGCGAACCAGGAAACCTTTCTGCTCCAGACGATCGAGCATGCGAGTCATCGAACCGCTGTCCAGCGACAGGTGCCGGCACAGCTCGGCCGGGGTGTCGACGCCGAACTGGGCCATGATGATCAACACCTTGAACTGCGCGGCGGTGATGCCGTGGGGTTCCATGTGGGTGTCGATGATCTTGTCCTTGAGTAAAGCGGCACGGCCGAGCAACAGGCCGAGATGGCAATGCTTGAATTCATCTGGGGTGAAATGCTTCATGTGCTCACCTAATAACTGCCTAGGCAGTGAATGTATGTCGAGATGTTACTGCCTAGGCAGCGAATGTCAACGTAATAGTTAGGTTGCTTTGTAATTAGTTGACCAGTGGACTGGGTTTTTCTGTCGTCCGTGCAGACGCCATCGCGAGCGGGCTCGCTCCCACAGGGGATCTCACGCACACACGGATCAATGTGGGGCGAGCCTGCTCGCGATGGCAGCAACTCGGTGCAGAGCCCGTCAGGATTTGTCGGAGGGATGATTCATCGGTGGTGGCTGAAGGGGATGGACTTCACGCCCACGCAACGCAGTTGCCACATAACCGCAGGCGCGCCTGGCTCCCGCGTAAATGCCGTGCCAGCCCGGCGGTGCCGGCTCGATGGCGGCATGCAACGCCCGCGCATAATCAAGCACCAGGCCGGGTGTCCAGGCCATGGCCTCGGCGCGCTTGCGCACTTGGGCCGCGACCCAGAATTCGGGACTGATGATGACCCGGGCGAAATCCAGCATGCTCGAATGCCCCCGGTTCATCGCGCCTTCAAGGGCTGCCTCAAGGCTGTGCGCGACAGCACTCGAACAATTACGGCTGGTGAGGTTGTAGGTGGTGGTCTGTCGATAGGCCGCCCAGAACGCCTGAAGCCGCGCGGCGTCGTAGTGCGCGAAGCTGACCTGAACCGACGACGGGCACCAGTCGGCCACTTCGCTCGCATAGTCCGGCAGAAACCGCCCCACCACGTCGTTGTTCGGCGTAGCTCGCAGCAACCGCACGAAATCCCCCGCCGAGCGATCGATATCGTCCAGCGGGTAATGGCTGATGTAAATGTCCGGCCCACATTCCAGTGCCGCGTGGCCGGCAGAGATGACGCCGTTGATATCGACCGCCGCGATATAACGATTGAGGAAGCGGTTGCGCACCAGGGTGTCTTCAACCGTACCGCTGGGTGTCCAGACATGGATCACCATTGCGCTGTTGCATGCAGGGGCATGGACCGGGGAAGGCGTCACCGGCGACGGTCTGTTCTTGAACCGCCATGCCTGCTGCAACAAGGCACAGCCCGAAAGAAAGATGCTCATGCCGATGCAGAACGGCACCGTCCCCTTGTAGAGGCTCGGATACGGTTCGAGGATGAACACGCCAAAACCGATCTCGAACAGCGCCACCAGCAGTGACATTCGCCAACCGACAAAGCGCACCACCACCGCAGCCGCCAGTCGAAAACCGCCATCGAGCAGAAAAGCCGCACCGAACAGCACCGCGAGAATCACACCGGCAGCATGCTGTCGGTCGACGATCAGCAGCCCCAGCAGCAGAAACGCCAGACCGCGAGCCTTGCGCAAAACCGCCGCTGTGCCGGTTTTCGGGGCCGGCACCAGCAGAATGATCAGGGCTTCGAGCAACAACAGATAGCCGAACACATGCAGCGGAAAATACAGAACGCCGTCCAGCGCATCGATGAAGATGGCCACTCCGGCCGCGCCCCAGACAACGCCGGTCAATGCCAGGGCTGACCAGCGCCGGCGTACAAAATCGTGACCGAGCAAGACCATACTCAAACGAACCATTGGCGCCCCCGGGGCGTTTCGGGCAGCCGCAAACGGCGCCCTTCAAGCTGCGGTCAGTCTAATACATCCAGAAAAAAGCCGGATCGTGGTGACACGATCCGGCCAGGGGGAACGCGGGCTAGAAATCCCGCTTGTAGAAGATGTCCAGCGAACTGGCCACGCCGCTGGCGGCTTCGAGGTATACCTTCTTGCTCAGCTTGTAGCGCAAGGCGATGGTGTTGGCCGGCTCGAACACGCCGACGCCGTAACGCAGGCTGAGTTTTTCCGAGATGTTGCCGCTGGCCACCACGCTGGTGGTGTTGCCGCTGCCCTGGGTGTCGAGCTGGAAGTCCTGAATGCCCAAATCACTGGCCAGACTGCTGGTGACCCCGGAACTGCCCATCAGACCCAGACCGAGCGCCGCCTGCGCGAGCATGTTGTTGTCCTCGCCGGTGGTGCTCAGCGGACGCCCCAGTACCAGATAGGACAGCGCCTGCTCTTGGCTCATCGCCGGTTCCGAGAAGATCTGCGTCGTTGGCTGCTCGGCGCTGCCGCTCAGGCGGATGCCGGCGATCACATCATCGGTCTGGCGGATCGCTTCGATGTCCAGATACGGCTGATCGATCGGCCCGGCAAACAGCAGACGCGCGCGACGCACCGTCAGGCGCTGACCATAAGCGCGGTAGCGTCCGTCGTTGAGCCACAGCTCGCCACGGGTGTCCATGTTGTCGCCGATGTGCACCTGGCCTTGCAGGTTGGCGGTCAGGCCGAACCCGGCGAAGCTCAACTTGTCCTGGCCGACCACCACGTCGATGTCCATTTTCATCGCCAGCGGCGGCTTGCCCTCTTCGGTCTGCGCGCCGACGATGATCGTGTCATCGGAGACTTTCACCGTCGATGGCGGCAGTTCGCGCACGGTGATTTCGCCTTTCGGTACCAGCACCTTGCCGGCAATCGCCAGCTCATCGCCGGCCATGGAAATCTTCAGGTCCGGCGCTACTTCCAGTTTCGCGTAGGGCTCGACCGTAACCGGCAATTGCGTGCCCTTGAGCGCCAGATCCACCACCAGCGCCTGACCCCAGGCGATGTTGCCGTTCAGACTGCCCTGCCCGCTCTTGCCGCTTTTCCAGCCGCCGTTCAATTGCACGGCTTCACCGGCGATTACCGCTTGCAGTTGCAACGCTTGCAGCTCGATCAGCAACTCCGGCCCGGACACTTCGCCGTCGCTAAGCTGCACGGTGCCGTTGACCAGCGGCGCGAGCAGCCCGCCGGAAATCGTGCCGCTGCCGTTCAGGCGCCCGGTGAGTTTCTCGACCATCGGCACAAACGGCCGTGCCACCGACAGATCGAGTCCGCTGAGGCGGAACGAGCCGCTGACCGGTTTGCTCGCCGGCAGCGGATTGATCTGCGCCTGCACCATCAATTCACCGAGCTTGCCGCCGACGAAGTTGAGATCAGTGTCGATGCGCTTGGGCGTGAGTTTGCTGGTGAGCTTGAGGGTCTGGTACGGGAAGTCGACCCACTGATCCTTTTCCTTCATGCGCAAGGTGCCGCCGCTGGCATCAACGCTGATCTGGCCGTTCGGGCCGCTGGCCGGCAGGTCCAGTTGCAGGTCGGCGTTGAGCTTGCCCTGCCAGGCGAAATCCTTCGGCAACCACTGCGCCAGGCTTTCGATCGGGAACTGCTTGAGGTGATAACGCAGCTTCGGCTCCGGCATAAGGCGTTGATCTTCACCGCACAGGCTGGCATTGCCGGACATCCAGCAATGGGCGCCAAAGTTGATCTTGCCGTCGGCCAGACGTTCGAGTTTGGCCGGGTTTTGCAGCTTCCAGTCTTGGCCGCCGGCCTGAATGTCGCCGCTGGCCAGACGCCCGCGCCAGTTGCCCTTGTCCAGATTGCCGTCCAGACCCAACGCCAGTTTGAGCTTCGGCCCGAGCAGGTCGAGGTTGAGTTTCTGGTTTTTGATATCGCCCTGGGCGCTGGCGGTCAGGGTGCCCAGCGACGTGTCGCCGGCCTGGATGCCGCTGCCCTTCAGATCGATTTTCGCCCGTTGCGCGCTGTCGAGGGTGGCATCGAGGTTGAGACTTTGCAGGCGGTTGTCCTGGAACGCCAGTTGCGAACCTTGCAGGCCGAGCTTGCCCTGCGGCGCCTTGAGCGTACCGGCGACATCGACCCGACCGTTGATCTGCCCGCGCAGTTGCGGCCAGAGCTGGGCCAGACGCGCCAGTTTGATGTCGATCTGCCCGTTGAGCTTCTGTTGCAGGCTGCCCTTGCCGTTGATGCTGTTGTCGCCGAGACGGATTTGCAGAGTATTCAGATTCCACTGCTCGCCAGCGCCGTCAGCCTTGGCTTGCAGGATCGCCGGTTGCCCGCGCAGTTTGCCCTTCAGATCGAGGTCGGCATTCAGGCTCAGGCGTTCATTTTTCATTTCGCCTTTGCTCTTCAACGGACCGGCCAGGGTGCCCGGCAGCTCCGCGACCCAATAGGCCGGGTTGAGCGCCGACAGTTCCAGCGCGGTGTCCCAGGCGATGCCATCGGCGAACTGCACGTTCACATGGCCTTCGGCCTTGCCCTGCCCGGCTTCGAGTTTCAGTTGCGGCAGGAAGATCTGCTTGAGGTTGCCACTGAACGGACTGCTCAGGCTGAACGCCCCCGCCGGACCATCTGCAGCGGCGGCAAAATTACCGAGGTACTGACCGTCGGTGTAGGAGACTTCGCCGGTGAAGGTACGCAACGTGACCTGCGGCTCGTCGATCTCCGGATAGAGCCGGTGCCAGGGAAAATCCAGCCAGTTGATATTGGCCTGGGCGCTGAGGCCTTTGCTCCAGTCGACATTGCCGGTGAGCTTGAGGCTTTGCTTGTCGCTGGCCGTCAGGTCGAGGCCGGCAATCTGCGCGCCTTTGGCGTCGACCTTGCCTTTGAGCAGCAACGCCACCGGGCCTTTTTCGGCAGGCAGTGTCGCATTGCCGAGCAATTGGTAACCGTTCTTCAGGTCGCCTTCGCCGGTCAATACCAGTTGATTGAATTGCAGGGTATCCGGCAGATCGGCGCTCGGCTTGAAAGCCTCCGAGGTGATCCGCACTTTGGCCGGCAGGTCTTCTACCAGCGGTTGCAGCTCGCCGCTCAACTGGCCGTCGAGGTAGCCACGGCTGTCGGCGTGCAGGTTGAGGGTTTTCAGCAGGTCGCCGTAGACTTTCAGCGCCAGCGTCCACGGTTCGGGTGCCGGCGACGGCAAGGTCAGATCACCGGTGATGTTCAGCGGCCAGTTGCCGGTCGGTTGCAACAGGCCGGACAGGTTCAGGCTCAACTCGTCGCGTTGCAGTTTCACGCTGTCGATCTGCATGCCCTTGGCGGTCCAGTGCGCCGCCAGTTGCAGGCCTTTCAACTCTTCGCTGCCGTTGAACAACAGGCTGCCGACCTGCACGTCGCCCAGCTCGATGGCCACGGGCAATTGCAGATCAGGAAGTGTGATCGGACCGCTTTCAGTGACTTCTTCGCTCGGCGGGAATTGCAGGCCGACGGTATCGGCCTTGAGCTGTTGGATGCACAACGTCATGCGCGTCAGGCACAGCGGCGACCATTCGAAGATCGGTTTGCTCAGTTCGACGCGGCTAGTGTCCTGCTGCCACAGCAGATGATCGGCGCTCCACTGCCCGCCGAGGCGACCCTGGAAATTGTCGACGCTCAGGCCCGGCACCAGACCCAGCACCCCACGGCTGCCGGCCTGCGTTCCGAGCACAGCGGTAATGCTCAATACAATCAGCAGCACCAGCGACAACAGCGCCAGCGCCGATATTTTCAAACCACGCTTCACAGCTCAGGCCCCATGGAAAAGTGCAGCCGGATGCCGCCATCGTCGTCGAGCGCATGAGCCAGGTCGAGGCGGATCGGCCCCACCGGCGAAACCCAGCGCACACCGATACCGACCCCGGTCTTGAGGTTCGGCAGTTCGAGTTTGTTGAAGGAGTTGCCCTGATCGACGAAAGTCGCCACGCGCCACTTCTCGGCGATCGAGTATTGATATTCGACGCTGCCGGCCACCATGTAGCGCCCGCCGATGCGGTCGCCCTCGGAGTTTTCCGGCGACAGGCTCTGATAGTCGTAACCACGCACGCTCTGATCGCCACCGGCGAAGAAGCGCAGTGAAGGCGGCACCGACTTGTAGCCGTTGGTGGCGCTGCCGCCGACCTGTATCCGGCCGAGCAAGCGGTGCTTGTCGAACACGGTGGTCAGGCCTTTGACCAGCGCCGTGCCGTAAACCAGGTTGTTGTCCGAGCCTAGGCCTTCTTTCGCAACCTTGCTTTCGAAGGTCAGGCGATAGCCATTGTGCGGATCGATGCGGTTGTCGCTCTTGAGGTAGGAATAGCTGACACCGGGCATCAGCAAGGTGCTCAGGCCGGAGTCGTCGCCGAGCTGGTATTCCTCGCGCTGCCATTTCAGCGAGATCACCCGCTGCCAACCGCTCGGCAATTTGCTGTGCCACTCCGGGCCGAAGGTCAGCAGCTTGCTCAAGGTGTCGGAGCCGTCGATGTCTTCATATTGATAACCGCCGGCCCAGCGCAGTTTGTCGGTCAACGGCGGGTCCAGCGGGATGTCGTAGAACAGGCCGACGTTTTGCCGTGGCGCCGACAGTTCGGCCTCCCAGCCATAACTGTCGCCCTGCGGGTTGACCCAATGGCGGGTCCAGTTGGCCTTGATTCGCGGGCCGACGTCAGTGGAATAACCAAGACCCAGGCCCATGGTGCGCGGCTTGCGGGTGTCGAGTTTGACGTCCACCGGGATCACGTCGTTTTTGGCGGCGGTCGGCGCGGCGTCGACCCGCACGCCTTCGAAATAGCCGCTCGATTGCAGGTCGCGGTTGAGTTCGGCGATCAGCTCGGAGTCATACGGCTCGCCGGCCTTGAACGGCACCATGCGTTGCAGCAGGTCTTCGTCGAACGGGGTGTCGCCTTCGAAGCTGACCTTGCCCAGCGCGTAACGCGGGCCGCTTTCGTAGATCAATTCCACGTCGGCGACTCCGGCGCGGGGATCGACCATCAATTTCTGGCTGGTGAAACGGCCACTGAAGAAGCCATAGCGCGACGCCTGGTTCTGGATCAAACGCTTGGCGTCTTCGTAACGCCCATGGTTGAGCACCGCGCCGGGCTTGAGCACGTCACTTTTCGGGACTCGAAAGGATTTGAGAGAGGCCGCCGGGCCGTCAACACGCACGGTCACGTTGCGCAGGCGAATCGGCTCGCCGGGATCGATGTTCAGCACCAGACGCGGTTTTTCACCGCCCTTGACGTCGCTTTCGATCTGCGGCTGGTAATAACCCAAGGCCTGGGCGGCCTTGCGCGCCTGCTCTTCGGCGCCGCGACTGAAGCGCTGCAAGGCTTCTTCGTCACGATCGCCGAGGCTGCCGATATAGCCTTCTATATTGGCTTTGAGTTCATCGTTGGACGGTTTGATCCGCACATCCAATTCACTTTGCGCCAGCGCCGCGCAGCTGGTTAACAGCATGAGCACGCCACTGGTAAATCTTCCTGGAAACTTCATAGGCGCGGATGCTATCACGGGCTTGGGAGCGTGATAGAACAGGAAATTCCCCCAAAAGTTCGACGGTCATCCCGTTGCTGTTTGTAACACCTGTGGGTTGGCGTGGAAAAACACGTGCTCGCGCACCGGGCCGACGGCCACTTCACCGATTTCCTCGTACCCCTGACGCTTGTAGAACTCCAGGTAACGCGGGTTGCCGGTGTCGAGGATCACGCCTTGGGAGCTTTCGTCCACCGCGCACCAGTTGTGCACCGCTTGCAGCAGCTGTTCGCCGAAGTGTTTGCCTTGAAATTGCGGATGCACGCCGAGCAGCGGCAGCATGTGCACCGAGTCGGTCGGCACGCAGGCTTCAACGGCAGCGTGATACTCCAGATAACGCCGGGTGCAACGGAAACCGGTGCTCAGCACCATGCGCAAACGCCAGGCCCAACTCTCGGTAACACCCAGACGCCGTTGCGGCGGTGCAATCAGGGCGATACCGATCAGGCGATCGTTGACTAACAGGCCGATGGCGGGCAGATCCTGCAAAAAATGCTGTTTGACCAGCTCCCGTACCGTGGCGCGCACCCGTTGTTCGTAACCCGGACGCTCGGCTTCGAACAGGTAAGCGAAGGTCGGCTCGTGGCGGTAAGCCTGATAAAGAAGGGATCGCGCTTCCCGGGAATAGCCGCGGTCGAGCATGTGGATGTCGGCGATGGCGGTTTGGGTTTCAGGCATGACGGTGATTCTCCCTGGACGGGACTCAACAGGCCCCGTTCTTGTTATACGAGCCTTGGGCTGAAGGGATCGTTCCCACACCCGAAAGACATTAGCAGCGCATATGGACTACCGCCACGCTGGCCCAGATCCTACATGTCAGCTAGCATCGCCCTTTTGCCAGGACTGCCGACCATGAAGATCGTTTCCTTCAACATCAACGGACTGCGGGCCCGTCCGCATCAGCTGGCGGCGCTGATCGAAAAGCATCAGCCGGACGTCATCGGCCTGCAGGAAACCAAGGTCCACGACGACCAGTTCCCGCTGGAAGAAGTGCGGGCCCTGGGTTATCACGTGTATTTCCACGGCCAGAAAGGCCATTACGGTGTCGCCCTGCTCTCGCGCCAGGAACCGATTGCTGTGCACAAGGGCTTTGCCACCGATGAAGAAGACGCGCAGCGACGCTTTATCTGGGGCACGTTCGCCGACGCCAACGGCGTGCCGGTGACGATCATGAACGGCTATTTCCCACAGGGCGAAAGCCGCGACCACCCGACCAAATTCCCCGCCAAGCAACGCTTCTACAGCGATCTGCAAGCCCTGCTGGAAAGCCAGTTCCACAACGAACAGCCGCTGGTGGTGATGGGTGACGTCAACATCTCTCCGGAAGACAGCGACATCGGCATCGGCCCGGACAACATGAAGCGCTGGCTGAAAACCGGCAAATGCAGCTTCCTGCCGGAAGAGCGCGAGTGGATGGCTCGCCTGAAAAACTGGGGCCTGACCGACAGTTTCCGTCACCTGAACCCGGACGTGACCGACACGTTCAGCTGGTTCGACTACCGCAGCCGCGGGTTTGAAGACGAGCCGAAACGTGGCCTGCGCATCGATGTGATTCTGGCGTCCCACGGTTTGCTGCCACGGGTGAAAGCCGCCGGCGTCGACTATGAACTGCGCGGGATGGAAAAGCCTTCGGACCATGCGCCGATCTGGCTGGAATTGAGCTGACCCGCTTGAAGCAGAAGATCACAGCCAGAAGTTGTGATCTTCTGCCCTGTCATCTTTCAGCAACCTCACTGACTTAATCTCCCCGGCAATCCCCTTGGCTGCAATCGGTGCCGGCATGACCCTGCGTGTTCTGTTCATCTTTCTCCTGAGCGCCTGGCTGCAGGTTGGGTTTGCGGCGTTGCCCATTCCCGAGAACGGCCCGGTATTGCGCATCCAGGGTTCCAACACCATCGGCGCGGCGCTCGGCCCAGCGCTGGTGGAAGGCCTGTTGCAAGATCAGGGGCTGTTGAAAGTCCACAGCGAAACCCCGGACACCGCCAACGAACAGCGGGTCGTCGGCCTGACGGCCCAAGGCCAGAGGGTCGTGGTGGAGATCGCCGCCCACGGTTCGAGCACCGGTTTCACTGCACTCAAGAACGCCAGCGCCGATCTGGCCGCCTCCTCGCGCCCGATCAAGGACAGCGAACTGCTGAACCTGCAAGCCCGGGGCGATCTGAAAAGCCCCGACGCCGAGCAGGTCATCGCCATCGATGGCCTGGCGATCATCCTTCATCCCGACAATCCGCTGAATCAATTGAACACCGAACAACTGGCGCGAATCTTCAGTGGCGAGGCGAAGACGTGGGAAGACATCGGCGGCAAGGGTGGGACGATTCATTTATATGCGCGGGATGATCAGTCCGGCACCTACGACACCTTCAAGGAACTTGTCCTCAGCCGTCGTGGGAAATCCCTGAGCAATGCCGCGAAACGGTTTGAATCCAGCGAGCAGTTGTCCGACGCCGTCAGCGCCGACCCGCAGGCCATCGGTTTCATCGGCCTGCCCTATGTGCGTCAGGCCAAAGCCGTGGCGATTGTCGACGGGCAATCCCTGGCGATGCTGCCACTGGCCAGTTTGATCGCTACCGAAGACTATCCGCTGTCTCGGCGCTTGTTTTTCTATTTGCCGCCCGACAATCAGAATCCATGGGCGCAAGCTCTGGTGGACTTTGCGCAGAGTCGTCAGGGCCAGGCGATTGTCGCGGCCAACGGTTTTATCGCCCAGACCGTGCAGGCCATCGCCGTCACGCCGAATGCGCTGATGCCCGAGGGTTATCAATCCCTCAGCCGCCACGCCCAGCGTCTGACCGTGAACTTCCGTTTCGAAGAAGGCAGCGCCAGCCTCGACAACAAGGCCCGCCAGGATCTGGCCCGGGTTTTCGACTATATAAAGCACCACGACAAGACCGACCGCGCGGTAACACTGGTGGGATTCGGCGACGCCAAGGACGACCCGGCGCGAGCGGATTTGCTGTCGAAGCTGCGGGCGATGGCGGTACGCAGGGAGCTGGTGAAAAACGGCGTGGTATTGCGCGAGGTGCGCGGGTTTGGCGCGCTGATGCCGGTGGCGACCAACAGCGGGGATGAAGGCAGGATCAAGAATCGGCGGGTTGAGGTTTGGGTTTACTGAACCTCCCCGATCGTTCCCACGCAGAGCCGTGATCGCTCCCACGCAGTACGCTGATCGTTCCCACGCTCTGCGTGGGAATGCATACCGTGACGCTCCGCGTCACAGTGGACGCAGAGCGTCCATGGCTGCGTTACCACGCAGAGTGTGGGAACGATCAGGGCTGACGCGGAATGTCTGTAATCAGCGCTCGCTACGCAGCATTTCCTTCGGCACGTACTTGCCGATCTCGAACTTGCCGATCGCCGCGCGGTGCACTTCGTCCGGGCCGTCGGCCAGGCGCAGGGTGCGTTGCATGGCGTACATGTAGGCCAGCGGGAAGTCGTTCGACACCCCTGCCCCGCCATGAATCTGGATCGCCCGGTCGATCACCCGCAACGCGACGTTCGGCGCCACGACCTTGATCTGCGCGATCTCGCTCTTGGCGACTTTGTTACCCACGGTGTCCATCATGTACGCCGCTTTCAGGGTCAGCAGGCGTGCCATGTCGATTTCCATCCGCGAGTCGGCGATCTTGTCGACGTTACCGCCCAGACGCGCCAGCGGTTTGCCGAATGCAGTACGGCTCACCGAACGTTTGCACATCAGTTCCAGTGCACGCTCGGCCATGCCGATCGAACGCATGCAGTGGTGAATCCGGCCTGGGCCAAGGCGACCTTGAGCAATTTCGAAGCCGCGTCCTTCACCGAGCAGGACGTTTTCGTACGGCACCCGCACGTTGTCGAACAGCACTTCGGCGTGACCGTGGGGTGCATCGTCGTAACCGAACACCGGCAGCGGACGGACGATCTTCACGCCGGGGGTGTCGACCGGCACCAGGATCATCGAGTGCTGGGCATGGCGCGGGGCATCGGGATTGCTCAGGCCCATGAAGATCAGGATCTTGCAGCGCGGATCGCAAGCGCCGGAGGTCCACCATTTCTTGCCGTTGATGACCCACTCGTCGCCATCGCGCACGGCGCGGGCGGCCATGTTGGTGGCGTCGGAGGACGCAACGTCCGGTTCGGTCATGGCGAACGCCGAGCGGATCTCACCGCGCAGCAGCGGTTCGAGCCAGCGCTGTTTCTGTTCTTCGTTGGCGTAACGCACCAGCACTTCCATGTTGCCGGTGTCCGGCGCCGAGCAGTTGAACGGCTCGGGCCCGAGCAGCGAACGGCCCATGATTTCCGCCAACGGCGCGTATTCGAGGTTGGTCAGGCCAGCACCCAGCTCCGACTCAGGCAGAAACAAATTCCACAGCCCTTCAGCCTTTGCCTTGGCCTTGAGTTCTTCCATGATCGTCGTCGGCTGCCAGCGATCGCCTTCTGCGACCTGGCGTTCGAACACGGCTTCGGCCGGGTAAACGTAAGTGTCCATGAACGCGGTCACGCGCTCACGCAGTTCTTGCACCTTGGGCGAATAAGCGAAATCCATGAGCAATTACCTTTTTTCGGCAGGTTGTTTAAGTCATGCAATCGATGCTAGAACAGCGTTGATAATTTACCTAGCCTATTCTCGGCGTGTATAAACATTCATCACCGATATATGATTGATTGATTTTCCTGGCCGCCCTGACCCGCGCCATTCACCTATAACAAGAGAGCCGCGTAATGAATCTGAGCAAGGTCGACCTCAACCTTTTCATCGTCTTCGACGCGATCTACACCGAAGCCAACCTGACCCGCGCCGGGCAGATTGTCGGCATTACCCAGCCAGCGGTGTCCAACGCTTTGGCGCGGTTGCGCGAGACCTTCAACGACCCGCTCTTCGTACGCACCGCCCAGGGCATGGTGCCGACGCCCATGGCGCAGAACATCATCGGCCCGGTGCGCAACGCGCTGTCGCTGTTGCGGGTTTCGGTTCAGGAAAGCCGCATTTTCAACCCCTCGCAAGCAGTCAAGACTTACCGCATCAGCATGACCGACCTGACTGAGGCGGTGATTCTGCCGCCACTGTTCCAGCGCCTGCGTCGCCTGGCGCCGACGGTGATCATCGAAAGCTTCCTGTCCAAGCGCCGGGAAACCACCAAGGAACTGGCCGCCGGGCGTCTCGATTTCGCCGTGGACGCGCCGCTCAACACCGACCCACAGGTGCGCCACGTCAAGCTGATGGAAGACCGTTACGTCTGCGCCATGCGCAAGGGTCATCCGCTGGCGACCAAGGAAAAATTCACCCTCGACGATTACCTGTCGCTGACCCACATTCATATTTCCAGCCGGCGCAGTGGTCTGGGCCATGTCGATCTGGCGCTGGGCAAGATGGGCATCCAGCGCAAGATCGCCCTGCGCTCGCAGCACTACTTGATGGCGTCCCAGGTGTTGCAGCAGACCGACATGGTGATGACCGTGCCGGAGCGTTTCGCCCGGCGCCATGACCTGCATGCGTTCAATCTGCCGGTCAACGATGTGCCGCCGGTGGAAACCCATTTGTACTGGCACGAAAGCACCGATCAGGACCCGGCCAACCGCTGGATGCGCGAGCAGATGATCGAGTTGTGCCAGCAAGTGACAGCGCACGAGAAGAAGCTCGACAAGCTGCAGGCGCCCGCTACTTGACGTAAACGTCAACCTGCCATTAGCTTAGCGCCAAGACCCTTCTTCGAGCGCTTTCATGAGCAGCCAGACCTACAGCATTTCCGACCTCGCCCGCGAGCTGGACATCACCACCCGGGCGATCCGCTTTTATGAAGAACAAGGCCTGCTCAGCCCTGAGCGCCGAGGCCAGGAACGCATCTATTCGCCACGCGACAAGGTCAGCCTGAAGCTGATCCTGCGGGGCAAGCGTATCGGTTTTTCCCTGGCCGAGTGCCGCGAGCTGATCGAGCTCTATGACCCTTCCAGCGGTAACACCAAACAACTCAACAGCATGCTGGCGAAAATCAGCGAGCGCCGGGCACAGCTTGAACAGCAACTGCTGGACATCGAACAGATGAAGCTGGAACTCGACACCGCCGAAGAACGCTGTGTGCAGGCGCTGGAGCAGACGCTCAAGAGTCAGCAAGTCGCGCAGTAGCCTCCCGACAATTACAACAGGTCAACGCCATGTCCCTCCCCTCCCAAGTACGCCTGATTGAAGTCGGCCCCCGTGACGGCCTGCAGAACGAAGCCCAGCCAATCAGCGTCGCCGACAAGGTGCAACTGGTCGACGCGCTGAGCGCCGCCGGCCTCGGCTATATAGAAGTCGGCAGTTTCGTTTCGCCCAAGTGGGTGCCGCAGATGGCCGGTTCCGCTGATGTATTCGCGCAGATCCAGCGCAAGCCCGGCGTGACCTATGGCGCGCTGGCGCCGAACCTGCGCGGTTTTGAGGATGCGCTGGCCGCCGGGGTCAAGGAAGTCGCGGTGTTTGCCGCTGCGTCCGAAGCGTTCTCGCAGCGCAACATCAATTGCTCGATCAGCGAAAGCCTGGCGCGGTTCGCGCCGATCATGGAATCGGCGAAACAGCACGGCGTTACCGTGCGCGGTTACGTGTCCTGCGTGCTCGGCTGCCCTTATGAAGGCGAGGTCGCCCCGGAACAAGTGGCCATGGTCGCCCGCGAGCTGTACGCGATGGGCTGCTACGAAGTGTCGCTGGGTGACACCATCGGCACCGGCACTGCGGGCGCCACCCGCCGGCTGTTCGAAGTGGTCTCGAAGCAGGTGCCGCGAGAGAAACTCGCCGGCCACTTCCACGACACCTACGGCCAGGCCATGGCAAACATCTACGCCAGCCTGCTGGAAGGCATCGCGGTGTTCGACAGCTCGATCGCCGGCCTCGGCGGCTGCCCGTACGCCAAGGGCGCCAGCGGTAACGTCGCCACCGAAGACGTGGTGTACCTGCTCAACGGCCTGGGCATCGAGACCGGTATCGACCTCGACGCCTTGATTGCCGCCGGCCAGCAGATCAGCTCCGTGCTGGGCCGCCCGACCGGTTCGCGCGTGGCCAAGGCTCGCAGCGCACAGTGAGGGGATGGTGTTACCGCCGAGCGCGAAACGTGGGCACAAGCGAGTAACACGGAAACAAATTGTCTGGTTTTGCCTGAAGGATAAATCCTTCAAAAATCTCAAGCCCTTGATTTACAAGGGTTTTAAAAAGTTGGCACGGCTTCTGCTATCTCTATGGCATAACAAGAATAAAAAGCAGCAAACCAATAAAAATAAGACGTACCGACTCTGACATAACAAAAACAACACGGCAGAGACGCAGCTAACAGATTTTTTTGGAGAAGGTGTGCTTTTCAGGGTATTCCTTGGAATGACCCGCAACCGGGCAGAGAACAATAAAACTACCTTCAGGTAGCTCCCGAATCGGTTGGATCGCTAGACGAGAAAGCAGATCAGCGCTCAAAAAAATACGTTTGCTCTTGACCCCGGATGGGGGTCGCCAAAAAACAGCGGTAAAGGGCCACGGTTGCCAAAAACAACAACAGACCGCCCCTCAATAATAAAAAAGAGCACGCGACGACAAAATTAAAGGGGAGCTTCGGCTCCCCTTTGTGCTGTCTGGTGTTCTGAAATTGTCCGCGACGGAACTCCCCCCATCTCGATCTTCCTGCAAGCGCTTACTCGGCATGATCTCAATAAGGCAATTGATGCCGTGCCTCAACATCCAGCCCCACATACAAGTAATCCCAACAAAAACACGGTGGGTTCACGGCTTTCGCTGTGTGTAAACACGACGCCGCATGCGCGTTTAAAGTACACGAACCGTTACGCCATAAGGGCTACAACACCTTGCGTCGTTGCCTACGCGTACGCCAGAATCCGCCGGCTTACGCGGCTATGGGGTGGGCTATATCGTTTCCCTGTCACTGAAAAACAGTGATCGGGTTTGGTAGCCCGTCTGTAATAGCTGTATGGCAACACCGTATGCAGGCCCTTTTGGGGGCTCTGTTTTATGGTGGTCATGCGTGGGGCTCATTCGTGAGCGCCGGGTTCCTATTGCAGCCGGTCTACCAACCCGCGTATGGCCGCCACCCATCGTTTGGTAGCGTGGGTGATGGCTCCTTGAGATCTGCGATAGGAGTTACACGTATGTTCAAAGCCACACCAAACCCACCAGATACCGATTCAATCCCCTACGACGCCGCACTGGAAGCCGAAAACATAAAATCGGCAACCGAGCGGGCGATCAATCATTACCTCGATCCTGGGGCGCAGAAGACGTCCAAGCCATCGCGCAAGCCGGGCAAGATCTACCTGGTCAATCCAACGATGGATGACGAAACGCTGCTGGTCGAAGCGTGCGAAACGCTGTCGTCGGCCAGTGACATGGCCCGGGATCTCGGCAACACCGTCGATCCGTCGCAGCGCAAGGCGATGCAGATACTGCAGCAGGTCATCATGCTGAGTGAGCTGCTGGTCAATCGTGTGCTGGACAACCATCACGTCTCGCGGTAGTTGCCGCCCCGGTGAGGGGCTTGTCCCCTCACTGCCTGGCAGCCGTCGATAAAAATCCTCAAGCGACTCTTTTCCGGAGTTCCAGCTGATGTCCAAGACCGTCATTCCACCGTTAGAAGATCCGGTGTCCCCCTACGAATTTCCCGATTCAAGAAAGCTCCACGACGCCGCCGAACGCGCCCTCGACTATTACTTGACCCCCGCAGCCCAGATTATGGCCACGCCTTACACCCCCAACGACATGTTCATGGTCAACCCGCAAACCGACACGGAGTCCTTGCTGGCCAACGCCTGCGAATCCCTGGCTTCAGCCACGGTCATGCTCGGTGACTTTGCCGGCCTGCTGGAAGGGCCGAACCGCAAGACTCTGCTGGGCATTGCGCAAGTGGTGATGTTGGGGGAGTTGGCGGTGAATCAGGCGTTGGAAAATGTAGAAGTAAAGCAATAAGCGCTGCTTTCGAAGCCAGGGTCCGCGCCTTGGCTTCGAAAGCTCTAATCGTCAGCCCTCGTTACTACGCAACTCCTCGATACTGATCTCACGCATCCGGAATTTCTGGATCTTGCCGGTCACCGTCATCGGAAATTCCTCGACGAACTTGAAATGACGCGGCGTCTTGAAGTGGGCGATGCGCTCCTTGCACCACGCTTGCAGCTCTTGTTCGGTCGCGCTGTGGCCGGGGTGGAATTTGATCCAGGCGACGATTTCCTCGCCGTAACGCGAGCATGGAATGCCGATCACCTGCACGTCCGCCACCGCCGGGTGGGTGAAGAAGAACTCTTCCAGTTCACGCGGGTAAATGTTTTCGCCGCCACGGATGATCATGTCCTTGTTGCGGCCGGCGATGCACACGTAACCCTCGTCGTTCATGCTCGCCAGGTCGCCGGTGTGCATCCAGCCTGCCGCGTCGATGGCTTCGGCGGTGGCCTGCGGGTTGTTCCAGTAGCCGAGCATCACGCTGTAGCCACGGGTGCACAGTTCGCCGATGGTGCCGCGTGGCACCGGGTTGCCGGCCTCGTCGATGATTTTACTTTCGAGTTGCGGCTGGGTACGTCCGACGGTGGTGACACGCAGTTCCAGCTCGTCCGATGGCCCGGTCTGCAGGGACACGGGGCTGGTTTCGGTCATGCCGTAGGCGATCTGCACTTCGCTCATGTGCATCTCGCTGATGACCCGTCGCATCACTTCGATCGGGCAAGTCGCGCCGGCCATGATCCCGGTGCGCAGGGTCGACAGGTCGAATTCGGCACGTTGTGGCTGATCGAGCATGGCGATGAACATGGTCGGCACGCCGTACAGCGCGGTAGCTTTTTCTTCGGCGACGGTGCTCAGGGTCAGCAGCGGATCGAAGGCATCGTTGGGGTAAATCATGGTGCTGCCGTGGGTGATGCAGCCGAGGTTGCCCATGACCATGCCGAAGCAGTGATACAGAGGCACCGGGATCACCAGGCGATCAGCAGCGGTCAGGCCGAGACTTTCGCCGACCATGTAACCGTTGTTGAGGATGTTGTAGTGACTGAGGGTCGCGCCCTTGGGGAAACCGGTGGTGCCGGAGGTGTACTGAATGTTGACGGGCTGATCGAAGTGCAGGCTGTCGCTGCGTTCACGCAATTGTGCTGGCGAGACACTGGCGGCCAGATCGGCCAGTTGCGACCACGGGAGAAAACCCGAAGGCGGCTGCGGATCGAGGCTGATCAAGCCGCGCAACTCCGGCAGGCGCTCGCTGCGCAGTTCGCCGATGGATTGCTCGGCCAGTTCCGGCAGCAAGCCTTGCAACATGCCGTGATAGTTGGAGCTCTTGAACGCCCCGGCGCAGACCAACCATTGGCAGCCGGATTGCTTGAGCACGTATTCGAGTTCGGAGCTGCGGTAGGCCGGGTTGATGTTGACCAGGATTACGCCGAGCTTCGCGGTGGCGAACTGAGCGATGCACCACTGCGCGCAGTTCGGCGCCCAGATGCCAAGTCGGTCACCGGTCTGCAAACCCAACGCCAGCAGCGCTCTGGCATGCACGTCTACCGCGTCGGCCAGTTGCCGCCAGGTGTAACGCAGCTGCTGATGGCGCACCACCAGCGCCTCGCCGTCCGGGTACTGCGCGACGGTCTCGTCGAACTTCTGCCCGATGGTCATCGCCAGCAAGGCTTTGCTCTGGGAACCACGGGTATAGCTGCGCTGCGGGTTTGCACTGGGTTGATCCATGACGACCCCTATTGTCTTTATTAGTGGGTGTTGGAACGGAGCTGCGGCAGCTCCGACCATTCAGAACTGGCTCTACTCTCGCTCAAGTTGACGTTAACGTAAAGGGTGATTGACAGCCATTCGTCACAGGCTTACGTTAACGTAAAGGTGAGAACTGAAACGCCCTTCTCCCCACCCTACAAAAAAGCCAAAAGGTGACCCATGAGCTACCCATCCCTGAACTTTGCCCTCGGCGAAACCATCGACATGCTGCGCGATCAGGTTCAGTCCTTTGTCGCCAAGGAGATCGCCCCCCGTGCCGCGCAGATCGACAGCGACAACCTGTTCCCTGCCGATCTGTGGTGCAAGTTTGGTGACATGGGCCTGCTCGGGATCACCGTGCCGGAAGAGTACGGCGGCGCTGGTCTGGGCTACCTGGCGCACGTGGTGGCGATGGAAGAAATCAGCCGTGGATCGGCTTCCGTGGCGTTGTCCTACGGCGCCCACTCCAATCTCTGCGTCAACCAGATCAACCGCAATGGCAACCACGAACAGAAAACCAAATACCTGCCGAAGCTGATCAGCGGCGAACACGTCGGCGCTCTGGCGATGAGCGAGCCGAACGCCGGTTCCGACGTGGTCTCGATGAAATTGCGCGCCGATAAACGCGGCGACCGCTACGTCCTCAATGGCAGCAAGACCTGGATAACCAACGGCCCAGACGCCAACACCTACGTGATATACGCCAAGACCGACCTGGAAAAAGGCCCGCACGGCATCACCGCATTCATCGTCGAGCGTGACTGGAAAGGCTTCAGCCGCAGCAACAAGTTCGACAAGCTCGGCATGCGCGGCTCCAACACCTGCGAGCTGTTCTTCGATGATGTCGAAGTACCGGAGGAAAACATCCTCGGCGTGCTCAACGGCGGCGTGAAAGTGCTGATGAGCGGCCTCGATTACGAGCGCGTCGTGCTGTCCGGTGGCCCGACCGGGATCATGCAGTCGTGCATGGACCTGATCGTGCCGTACATCCATGACCGCAAGCAGTTCGGCCAGAGCATCGGCGAATTCCAGCTGATCCAGGGCAAAGTCGCCGACATGTACACCCAACTCAACGCCAGCCGCGCTTACCTTTACGCCGTGGCCCAGGCCTGCGAGCGCAACGAAACCACCCGCAAGGACGCTGCCGGCGTGATCCTCTACACCGCCGAACGCGCCACGCAAATGGCCCTGGATGCGATCCAGATTCTTGGCGGCAACGGCTACATCAACGAATTCCCGGCCGGTCGTCTGCTGCGTGACGCCAAGCTGTACGAAATCGGTGCTGGTACCAGTGAGATCCGTCGCATGCTGATCGGTCGCGAACTGTTCAACGAAACCCGCTAAACGGAGCTGTCCATGGCTATCCTGCATACCCAGCTCAACCCCCGTTCAGCGGAGTTCGCCACCAACAGCGCGGCGATGCTCGAACAAGTCGACGCCCTGCACACCCTGCTCGCCCAAGTGGCTCAGGGCGGCGGCGCGAAAGCTCAGGAACGTCACACCTCGCGCGGCAAACTGCTGCCGCGTGAACGCATCAACCGCCTCCTCGATCCGGGCTCGCCGTTTCTGGAAATCAGCCAGTTGGCTGCACACGCCGTGTATGGCGAAGACGTGCCGGCCGCTGGCGTGATTGCCGGCATTGGCCGCGTGGAAGGCGTCGAATGCATGATCGTCGCCAACGACGCGACGGTGAAAGGCGGCTCGTACTACCCGCTGACCGTGAAGAAACACCTGCGTGCCCAGACGATCGCCCAGCAGAATCGCCTGCCGTGCATCTATCTGGTGGACTCGGGCGGCGCCAACCTGCCGCGTCAGGACGAAGTGTTTCCGGATCGCGAGCACTTCGGGCGGATCTTCTTCAACCAGGCCAACATGAGCGCCATGGGCATTCCGCAGATTGCCGTGGTCATGGGTTCCTGCACCGCCGGCGGCGCCTATGTGCCGGCGATGGCCGACGAAGCGATCATGGTGCGCAATCAGGCGACGATCTTCCTCGCCGGCCCGCCCTTGGTGAAAGCCGCGACCGGTGAAGTGGTCAGCGCCGAAGATCTCGGCGGGGCCGATGTGCACTGCAGGATTTCCGGGGTCGCCGACCATTACGCCGAAAGCGATGAGCACGCCCTCGCCCTCGCCCGCCGCAGCGTCGCCAACCTCAACTGGCGCAAGCTTGGCGAAGTGCAGCAGCGCACGCCGATTGCGCCGCTGTACGCCAGCGATGAGTTGTACGGCGTGGTTTCGGCGGACGCCAAGCAGCCGTTCGATGTGCGCGAAGTTATTGCGCGACTGGTCGACGGTTCGGTGTTCGATGAATTCAAGGCTTTGTTCGGTACGACGCTGGTGTGCGGTTTCGCTCATCTGCACGGCTACCCGATCGCGATCCTCGCCAACAACGGCATCCTGTTCGCCGAAGCCGCGCAAAAAGGCGCGCACTTCATAGAACTGGCCTGCCAGCGCGGCATCCCGCTGCTGTTCCTGCAGAACATCACCGGCTTCATGGTCGGCCAGAAATACGAAGCCGGCGGCATCGCCAAACACGGCGCCAAACTGGTGACCGCCGTGGCGTGCGCCAAGGTGCCAAAATTCACCGTGATCATCGGCGGCAGCTTCGGCGCAGGCAACTACGGCATGTGCGGGCGGGCCTACGATCCGCGCTTCCTGTGGATGTGGCCGAACGCTCGGATCGGCGTGATGGGCGCCGAACAGGCGGCCGGCGTGCTGGTTCAGGTCAAGCGCGAGCAGGCCGAACGCAGCGGTCAGGCGTTCAGTGCGGAACAGGAAAGCGAGATCAAGCAACCGATTCTCGACCAGTACGAAGAGCAGGGTCACCCCTACTACTCCAGCGCACGGCTGTGGGACGACGGTGTCATCGACCCGGCGCAGACCCGCGATGTGCTGGCCCTGGCCTTGTCCGCGTCGTTGAACGCACCTATCGAACCGAGCCGCTTCGGCGTGTTCCGGATGTGATCGGGAGAACCTCATGAGCGACTTCAACACCCTCGAATTGCACAGCGATCCACGGGGTTTCGCAACCCTGTGGCTGAGCCGCGAAGAAAAGAACAACGCGTTCAACGCCGAGATGATCCGCGAACTGATCCTGGCGCTGGACAAGGTCGCCAGCGATGCCAGCCTGCGCTTTTTACTGGTACGCGGACGCGGCAAACACTTCAGCGCTGGCGCGGATCTGGCCTGGATGCAGCAATCGGCCGAACTCGATTACCACTCCAACCTCGACGACGCCCGGGAACTGGCGGAGCTGATGTACAACCTCGCCAAACTGAAAATCCCGACCGTGGCCGTGGTGCAAGGCGCGGCGTTCGGCGGCGCGCTGGGTCTGATCAGTTGCTGCGACATGGCGATTGGCGCCGATGATGCGCAGTTCTGCCTGTCGGAAGTACGTATTGGCCTGGCGCCGGCGGTGATCAGTCCGTTTGTGGTGCAAGCCATCGGCGAGCGCGCGGCGCGGCGTTATGCGCTGACGGCTGAGCGATTCGGCGGGCAGCGGGCGCGGGAAATCGGTTTGTTATCGGAAAGCTATCCGGCAACCGAACTTGAACAGAAAGTCGAGCAATGGATCGACAACCTCCTGCTCAACAGCCCCGCCGCCATGCGCGCCAGCAAGGATCTGCTGCGTGAGGTCGGCAACGGCGCGCTGACCCCGGCCCTGCGCCGTTACACCGAGAACGCCATCGCCCGCATCCGTGTCAGCCCGGAAGGCCAGGAAGGTCTGCGGGCGTTTTTGGAGAAACGTCCACCGAGCTGGCAAGCCGCAACCACCACCAAGGAGCCGCGTTGATGAGCGCACCTGTTCTCACCACCCTGCTGGTGGCCAACCGTGGCGAAATCGCTTGCCGGGTCATGCGTACCGCCAAGGCGCTGGGCCTGACCACCGTCGCCGTGCACAGCGCCACCGACCGTGAAGCGCGGCACAGCCGTGAAGCGGATATCCGCGTCGATCTGGGCGGCAGCAAAGCGGCCGACAGCTATCTGCAAATCGATAAATTGATCGCAGCGGCCAAGGCCAGCGGCGCTCAGGCGATTCATCCGGGTTATGGCTTTCTGTCGGAGAACGCTGGTTTTGCTCGCGCCATTGAAGCCGCCGGCCTGATTTTCCTTGGCCCGCCCGCCTCGGCCATCGACGCGATGGGCAGCAAATCCGCCGCCAAGGCCCTGATGGAAACTGCTGGCGTGCCGCTGGTTCCGGGATATCACGGCGAAGCTCAGGATCTGGACACCTTCCGCGATGCTTGCGAGCGCATTGGTTATCCAGTGCTGCTCAAGGCCACCGCTGGCGGTGGCGGTAAAGGTATGAAAGTTGTCGAGGACGTCAGCCAGTTGGCTGAAGCGCTGGCCTCGGCCCAGCGTGAAGCGCAGTCATCGTTCGGCGATTCGCGGATGCTGGTGGAAAAATACCTGCTCAAGCCGCGCCACGTGGAAATCCAGGTATTCGCCGATCAGCATGGCAATTGCCTGTACCTGAACGAGCGCGACTGCTCGATCCAGCGCCGGCACCAGAAGGTCGTCGAAGAAGCGCCGGCACCGGGTTTGAGCCCGGAACTGCGTCGAGCGATGGGCGAAGCGGCGGTGCGTTCGGCGCAGGCCATCGGCTACGTCGGCGCCGGCACGGTGGAGTTTCTGCTGGACGCTCGCGGCGAGTTTTTCTTCATGGAGATGAACACGCGACTGCAGGTCGAACACCCGGTCACCGAAGCCATCACCGGGCTCGATCTGGTGGCCTGGCAGATTCGCGTCGCCCGTGGCGAAGCGTTGCCGATCACTCAGGATCAAGTGCCGCTGAACGGGCATGCAATTGAAGTGCGGTTGTATGCGGAAGATCCGTCGAATGATTTTCTGCCGGCGACCGGGCGTCTGGATCTGTATCGAGAATCCGCCGCAGGACCGGGGCGCCGTGTGGACAGCGGTGTTGAGGAAGGCGATGAGATTTCGCCGTTCTATGACCCGATGCTCGGCAAGCTGATTGCCTGGGGCGAAGATCGTGAGCAGGCGCGTTTACGGCTGCTGAGCATGCTCGACGAGTTTGCGATTGGCGGGTTGAAGACCAACATCAACTTCCTGCGGCGGATCATCGGGCATCCGGCGTTTGCGGCGGCGGAACTGGATACCGGGTTCATTCCGCGTTATCAGGATCAGTTGCTGCCAACACCTGCTGCGCTGAGCGATGAATTTTGGAATGCGGCGGCGCAGGCTTTTGCGCAGAGCCTGCCGGAGACAGCTCGGGCGGATGATCCGGCTTCGCCTTGGGCGCTACACAGTGGTTTGCGCGCGGGGTTGCCTCGTGAAATCGCACTTCATTTGAGTTGCGAGGGGCAGGATCGGGCGTTGACGCTCGGTGCTGGCGGCAGTGCAAAACTGATCGGTGAACAACTGATACTCGAGCACGACGGGCTGCGTCGGCAGCTGCGGGCGATTCGTCGTGGAGAGGTTCTGTTTCTGCAATGGGACGGCGAGTTGCGACGCGTTGAAACGTATGACCCGATCAGCGCTGTCGAAGCCAGTCACAGCCATCAGGGCGGTCTGACTGCGCCGATGAACGGCAGCATCGTTCGAGTGTTGGTGGAGGCCGGGCAAGCGGTTGAAGCCGGCGCGCAACTGGTGGTGCTGGAAGCGATGAAGATGGAGCACAGCATCCGCGCGCCCCATGCCGGCGTGATCAAGGCGCTGTATTGCCAGGAAGGCGAAATGGTCAGCGAAGGCAGCGCACTGGTCGAGTTGGAGGAAGCTTGAAAGGTGGATCGATCCTACGCTTCGCGAGGATCGATCTGACTAGTATTTGGCCGTTGCCTGAACCACGACGCCGATGATTCGGCACTCTTCGGTCAACAAGGCTTTCGGCCAGGTCGGATTGAGCGGCACCAGGTAACGCTGGCCGCCCTCCTCGATCAGCTTGCGGAAAATCGCCTCGTCGCTGTCCGGCCACTGGGCGATCACCAGTTTGCCCGGCTCGGCTTCCAGCGCCGGATCCACCAGGATCATCATCCCTTCGCCGATGCTCTGCCCGGTCGGTGCGGTCATCGCGTTACCCGTCACCGTCAGCCAGAACGCCGGGCCACGGGCGTGGTAATCCGTCAGTTCGAAACGTCGCTTGTCCTTGGCACTCGAATACGCTGGCTGGCTCTCGCGGGCCTCGACCGGCGTATTCCACTCGCTGACCGGATAGCGAAAGTAAGGGTTGTACTTCTGCGCCAGAGGCATTTCGTCATCCGCATCGACCTGCGGCTCACGAATCACCACCGCGACTTCGAGATACTCCATACCCAGCGCTTTCAGCACGCGGTTCATCTGCGTGATGCCGGGCTCGCGGCGCTTGTTCAGCCAATGGCCGATACCGCCCTGAGACATGCCGACGCGCTCGCCGAGTTCGACTTGAGTGACGTTGAGTTCACTCATTTTGGCCTTGACCAACTCAATCCATTTATCCATGTGCGGCACCATACGTGGACGCCTGCGGCCGGCAAAACACATATTGTAGTATTTAAATTCTGGTCACAAATACTGATAGTACTATTCTTGGGTCACGGATTTGAATCGACCAAGGAGTGACCTTTCCCCATGAATATCACCAGCAAAGACTTGCCCGACCTGCAAATGGACACAACCTTCACCTCCCCGCAAGGGTGTGCCGCTGCGCAACGGGCGTTGGACTATTACTTGAAACCAGCTGTGTCAGAACCGGATGCAGAGGAACGCTTCTTCGGCGTGAACAGCAATCTGAGTGGCGAAGAATCCCTGGTCCACGCCTCCGACCTGCTGCGATGCGCAGCAGCCACGGCGTTCAAGGCTGCGGATGGCTTACAGGGCGTCAATCGGGATCTGGCGTTTTCAGTCGTGCACATGGTGGACATGGCACGAGCGATGGTCGATCACTCGCTCGATGGCGCGGTTCGCTGAAGACGGGAGTTCGGACGGACAGGAAAGAACTTTCCAATCGCGCAGATAAAAACATTTGACTTGCAAATGATAATGATTATTATTGCAAGCAACTGGTCGCAAGATCAGTCGATGGACCAGAGACCTTAGGTCGGTCTTCTGGACTATCTCCTCATCAGGCTAATCACGGTTTTTGACCCGGCTTTTTGCCGGGTCTTTTTTTTGCCAGTTTTCTGGCTTGTGTCTTCAGGCTAATGAAGTCTGTAGGTGCCGCAAATTCAATGGCGCGGATGATATCAAAAGAATATTGCTTGGCAAGCGGACCCCGGCCGCATTGGGGCAAAGTAATGCCAATTAGCACTTGAGAATCAATCGCACAGCCACTAAGCTGCATCCGCGTCACGGAAGACGCCCCCCGCCACAACCCGCAATTTCCCTCGGTTTCACCCCTGTCTTGCGTGTAAAGTAGCCGCCATAAAAATCATATTCAGGAACCGATTATGACCGTGGCCAAATCTTCGTTCGACATCAGCGCCAACTTCGACAGCGGCAACATCCAAGTCATCGACATCAGCAATCCGCTCAACCCGGTTCTGGCAATTCGGCCAGATACCCGCAGCGGCCATTTCCAGTGGTTCCACTTCAAGGCCAGCGGCCTGCACGTTCATCAGGAACACTGGTTCCGTCTGGTCAACGCCAGTCAGTCCTCCTACAACAAAGCCTGGACCGGCTATCAGGCGGTCGCCTCTTACGATCACGTCAACTGGTTCCGCATTCCGACCCAATTCGAAGGCGACAGCCTGCGCTTCTGCCTCGAAGCCGAGCAGACCCACGCCTGGTTCGCCTACTTCGAGCCCTACAGCCGTGGCCGTCATGACTGGCTGATCGAGCAGGCGCTGACCAAGGCCGGCACCGAACTGCTGGCCACTGGCAAAAGCGTCGAAGGCCGCGACATTCAACTGCTGCGCAAAGGCACTGGCGCCGAAGGTCGCCGCAAGATCTGGATCATCGCCCAGCAGCATCCCGGCGAGCACATGGCCGAGTGGTTCATGGAAGGCGTGATCGAACGCCTGGAACATCATGACGATCCAGTGCTGAACAAACTGCTGGCCAGCGCCGATCTGTACCTGGTGCCGAACATGAA
Organism: Pseudomonas sp. 9.2(2024); assembly: GCF_039695385.1. Taxonomy (NCBI): domain Bacteria; kingdom Pseudomonadati; phylum Pseudomonadota; class Gammaproteobacteria; order Pseudomonadales; family Pseudomonadaceae; genus Pseudomonas; species Pseudomonas sp. 9.2(2024). Next base: position 4,244,110 of record NZ_CP155585.1, read on the forward strand.
CCCGGACGGCGCCTTCCACGGTCACCTGCGCACCAACGCCATGGGCCAGGACCTGAACCGCGCCTGGCAGAACGCCAGTCAGGAAGTCAGCCCCGAAGTACTTTTCGTACAACAGCAAATGGAAAAGTACGGCGTCGATCTGTTCCTCGACGTACACGGCGACGAAGAAATTCCCCACGTGTTCACCGCCGGCTGCGAAGGCAATCCGGGTTACACCCTGCGGATCGAGAAACTCGAAGAACACTTCCGCAGCCACCTGAAGCACACCACCAAAGATTTCCAGACCAAGTACGGCTACACCCGCGATGAACCGGGCCAGGCCAACATGACCCTGGCCTGCAACAGCGTCGGCCAGAAGTTCGACTGCCTGTCGCTGACCCTGGAAATGCCGTTCAAGGATCACGATGATGCGCCGAATCCGCTCACCGGCTGGTCGGGCAAGCGCTCGAAGCAACTGGGCAAGGACGTGCTGACCACCATCGCGGACATGGTCGACACCCTGCGCTGATCGCCCCTGAGTTTCGCTTCAAAAAAGATCGCAGCCTGTCTGCGATCTTTTTTTTGCGCCGACTTTTACTCAATCAGGTTGCAAATCAAAACCGGATTACTTACCGTCATTCAAGTTTCAACTTGAAACCTGAAAGGAACCGGGACATGAGAACTGCAACACTCGATAAAGGTGTCGTGCTGCTCTTCGCCATCGCTTGCGGCCTCGCGGTGGGCAACGTGTATTACGCCCAGCCGCTGCTGGATGCGATGGCCGAAGCCTTCGAGATGTCGCCGGGCAGCATCGGCATCGTCATGACCTTGACTCAGGTCGGTTACGGCTTCGGACTGTTATTGCTCGTACCCCTCGGCGATCTGCTCAACCGCCGGCGGCTGATCGTCACGCAAACGCTGTTGTCCGCCGCAGCCTTGCTGATGATCGCTCTGGCCTCGAACAGCGCCTGGCTACTGATCGGCGTCACCCTGACCGGCCTGCTGGCCGTGGTCACCCAGGTTCTGGTCGCCTACGCCGCGACCCTTGCCGTCCCTGCGCAACGTGGCAAGGTGGTCGGCGTGATCACCAGCGGCATCGTCGTCGGCATTCTGCTGGCGCGCACGGTGGCCGGCGGCATGGCTGATCTGGCCGGCTGGCGCTCGATCTATCTGCTGTCAGCGGGATTGACACTGGTGATGGCTGTGTTGCTGTTTCGGGTGTTGCCCAAGGAGGAAGAAGCACGACCGACCACGCATTACGTGGCATTGATCGCCTCAGTGTTCAGCCTGTTTCGTGAAGAACCGGTGCTGCGCCAACGGGCGATCCTCGCCCTGCTCACCTTCGCCAGCGCCATGGTGCTGTGGACGCCGATGGTGTTGCCGCTGGCCGCCCCGCCCCTGTCGCTTTCCCACAGTGAGATCGGATTGTTCGGACTCGCCGGCGCGGCGGGTGCACTCGCCGCCGCCAGAGCCGGACACCTGGCGGATCGAGGATGGGGGCAATGGGTTAGCGGTCTGTCGCTGCTGCTGATGCTGGGCTCGTGGTTGCCGATCGCACTCACCCAAACTTCATTATGGGCACTACTGCTTGGCGTCATCACTCTGGATCTGGGCTTGCAGGCCGTGCACGTCACCAGCCAGAGCATGATCTACAGCGTCCGCCCAGAGGCGCAGAGCCGACTGACCGCCGGTTACATGCTGTTTTATTCAATTGGCAGCGCCTTGGGCTCAATCGCCTCGACGGCCATGTACGCCTGGGCAGGATGGCCGGGCGTCTGCGGGTTGGGTGCCGCAATCAATATGGTCGCGTTGCTGTACTGGTGGCGAACGCTGGCCACCCGGAAACGTGGCGAGGCGGCTTGCGCCCTCGCCACGTCGGACTGACACACGATCAACCGCGATTGCGTCCCCGCAGCATGCTGTCGAGCACCTCGTCGCGGCGCACCCAGCCATGGAACAGCGCCGCCGCCAAATGCAGCAGCACGGTCAGGAACAGCAGATACGCCAGATACCCGTGAGCCTTGCGCAGCAACGCAAATACCTGCGCATCCGCCGGCACGATCGACGGCAATTGCAGGGACGTGCCGAGCATCACCGGATCCCCCGCCGCGCTGATCATCGCCCAGCCCAGCAGCGGCAACACCAACATCAGCGCATACAACAACAGATGAGAGGCCTTGGCCGCCATCACCTGCCAGCCCGGCAGATCCGCCGGCAGCGGCGGCTGGCGAGTGCCCAGTCGCACCAGAATGCGCACGATCACCAAAGCGAGTATCGCGATGCCCAATGGTTTGTGCAGATTGATCAACCATTCATGCCGCGCCGACACCGAGGTCACCATGCCGGCGCCGATGAACAACATCGCGATGATCATCAACGCCATCAGCCAGTGCAGCAAGCGCGCCAGCGGATTGAAATGAGTCGGTTGCGTGCTCATGGGCGAGCCTCCTTTTTGCCGGTTGGCAGTTGGCTGACTTCGCTGGTGCGACGCAGGTAGGAATCGGCGTAACCGGCCGAACGCGCGGCCAGCAACGGATCGTCGGAACCCTGAATGCCGGCCGGCAGCACCAGCGGATCGTAGTTGATGTCACGGCATTCGCCGCTGAGTTGCGGCTGGGTCTTTTCCAGCACCAGGGTGCCGGCGTTCAACACCTTGCGACCGGGAGGCCAGGTCTTGCTCGCATCGTTCACCGGATCGTCGGCATTGGCCAAGGTGATGTTCAACTGATAACGCAGCGGCCCTTCGGCCAGGCGCTGCACCAAGTCTTTCTCAAGGAAATCGCTACCTTCAGGCGCAGTCGCACCGGCAGCGTCCTGGGCCAGAGGCGTCATGCTCCAGCGCACCGCTTGCTTCTTGCCGCTGGCATCCACCAGATAGAACGCGTTGACGCTGTTGTAGGTTTCCGTCGCGTAACTGGCCGACGGTTTGGCGGTTTTTATCCAGGTCAGAAACGGTACGGCTTCCGGGTGTGAGGCAAAAAATGCCGGCACTTTGGTCGGATCCGGTTTACCGGTGGCAGGATCCGGCGATTGCGCCTGCTGCAACTGATAGAACGCCTCGGGCGTGCCGACCGGGAACACCGGCATGCTGTTCATCCCGGTGCGCCACTGCTGGCCGTTTGCCTGAGTGAAACGCAGCGCCAGACTGCGGATCGGTACGGCGCTGTCCGGCGCATACGGACTGCCGGCTGGCAACGCAAAGCGCCCGACCACCGGCGTGCGCGGCTCATTGAACACTTGCGCGACAGAATACGCGCGAGCCTCGCCGCTGCTCTCGAAATGTCCGATCACGCAAACACCTTTGGCGTGATTGCGGCGAAAGCCGGGATGCACGCCGTTGTTCTTTTCCAGCACATCGACCAACGCTTTTGGCGTCAGGCGTTGTGGGTCAAATGAACCATGGACGTAGGCAAACGCCCCGGCCAGGGCTGCGACCACTACGGCGATTCCGCCAAGACGCAACACCAGGTTCGCGGCACTCAGTGGCGGGCGTTGAGGCCCGCCGGGCGGTGAGCTGCGATCAACCATGAAAGACTCCAGGGCCATCGGCCATAGGGAAAGGTGCTATGAGACGCACGCCTCGTAGGATTATTCCCTCTGAACTGTAGTTTCTTTCATGGAGTGGCGTCGGAGTCCAATCGCGGCCGGCTAAATCTGATCGAAACGCGGCGCGCGTTTTTCCAGAAACGCCTGCATGCCCTCCTTCTGTCCAGGTGTCGCGAACAGGCCGTGAAACGAGCGTCGTTCAAACAGAATGCCCTCGCGTAATCCCGACTCTGACGCCCGGTCCACCGCTTCCCGGGCAGCCCGTGTCGCCGTGCGGGGAAATCCGCCGATGCGCTGTGCAATGTCCATGGCCTGCTCCAACAGGTGATCGGCGTCTGTCACACGCGACACCAACCCTGCCTGTTCGGCCTCACGGGCGGACAGTGTGCGACCGGTCAGTATCATGTCCATGGCTTTTGCGCGGCCAATCAACCGGGTCAGGCGTTGCGTACCGCCCATGCCCGGCATCACCCCCAGAGTGATTTCCGGCAATGCGAACTTCGCGGACTCGGCCGCCACGATCACGTCGCACATCATTGCCAATTCACATCCTCCTCCGAATGCGAAGCCCGCCACCGCCGCGACTTTTGGCGTGCGCAGAGCGGCAAACGCATCCCAGCCGGCGAAATGGTCTTCCTCGATCATTTCCAGGCAGGACTTTTCGTACATCTCCTTGATGTCGGCTCCGGCAGCGAAATAATCCCGGGTACCGGTGATGAGGAAACATCCGACACCCGGATCACTGTCCAGCGGTTGCAAGGCCTCCAGCAATTCGCGCATCAGTGATGTATCCAGCGCATTTCGTGCGTGCGGGCGGTTGAGGCGGATCAGTACCACGGGGCCGTGTCGTTCAATCAATAGGTTCATCGCAATCTCTTTGAATAGCGGAGTGAGTGGAAAAACACCGACGCGCCGTCAGGAATCCCAGATCGCGCCGTAGGCCGGAATACCCCGGGACTCCATTTCCTCGACTACTCGCTCGGTCAGCTTCTGATTGGAAATACAGATCACCGCTTCCGCGCCGTGGGTTCGAACGGCGGCATACGCCAGCGCCACCAGATCCGGCTTGCCCAACCGGTCGGTGTCCCAGATATGGGCATCGGGTTGTGCCTGCAGGATTTCCTCCACCAGCGCATCACCATAGGTCTCGCGCGGGCTGCGGGTGGACCAGATCAGGTGGATCGGCACCTGCCGCGCCAGCAGATGCGGCAGCACCGGCCCAATGCCACTGCCGGTGGCGACGTACACCACTGACTTGAACAGGGTTTCGATATGGGCGACGCCTGCCGTGGTGATGCCCTTGACCCAGACATGGCTCGGCGGCTGCTCGATCAGTTCACCGGTCCAGTCGCCGGCACGGGAAATGATCAGGCGAAAACCCTGTTCGTCCGGTGCAGGAATGTTGGCAAACGAGTGCCATTCCCACAGCGGATGGCGACTGATTGCGGTAGAGGATCCGGCGAACGGTGTGTGGTGATTGAACCGGGCAATCACCGCATGCGACGACGGTTTGACCAGCGTCACTGGCACCTTGCGCAGGCGCAGCCAGGGCAAGGCAATGCTGAGTGTCAGGAGCGGCAGCATCCAGAATGAAACGGACGTCAACAGTACTTGCGCCAAGTCGGCGCCAGGATGACGATCCCGGGCAAACACCAGCGTCATGCCCCAGAACAGCAGCAGCGCCGCCCAACCGGCGAACCGATGGGTGCGTTCGAAAGCGTTGTGAAACCGTGAGCGAATCCCCGGCAACGCCATGATCGCCATCAGCAGCAACAACCCCAGAAGCGCGGCGCTGATGGCCAGCAGCGTCAGCGAAACCCCACCTGCCCCGTCGGTCCTTTGCCAGATCATCGAGCCGAGCAGCGCAACGAACCAGACAATCGCGGCCATCGCCCCGCCACTGTGCAAACCGCCGAAGTGATAAACCTTGGCCAGCGAGCGACGAATCGCCAGCGGCCAACACGTGGGAGCCCGGGTCGCCAGCCAGAACAGCAGATTGATCAAGTATTGCTGACGAATCAGGATCGCCATCGACAGGTTCGCCAACACCAGCTGCGACAATGCCTCCAACGCAACCTCCGAGGCCGACCACCACTGTCCGACGGTGATCCCGTACACCAGCGCCCCGAGGTTCGCCAGCAACACCAGCGCAACCAGGCGGTTGTAATGTGAAAACAGCGGCAGCGTTCCCAGGCGCCGCCAGAGCGGACGTCGCGGTGGCAGGGCAAAAGCGTCGTCGACCTGACTCATTGCCCCGCCTCCTGCCGGGCGGCAGCGAGCTGCGCCTGATGCGCCTGTGCCCGCTCAAGCAACAAGCGTTTGTCGACCTTGCCCCTTGAAGTCAGCGGGATGTCATCCACCGGCAGAATCATCGAAGGCACGCAGTAATAGGCCAGACGCTCCTCGCAACGGCGTCGCGCCACATCGGTGTCCGTGGATGCAGGAAAGACGAAAGCCACCAGATGACGGTTATCGAACTTCAAGGTCACCGCGCGCTCGCAGCCCGGTGCAGACTCCAGCGCAGCCGACACCGAGTCCAGCTCAACGCGAAAGCCCCGGACTTTCACCTGATCGTCCACCCGGCCCAAGTGTTCCAGTTCGCCGTCAGCAGTCCAGCGCCCCAGGTCACGGGTGCGAAACATCATGCGGCCCTGTCCCAGAAACGGATCGAGGCGGTAACGCTCGGCAGTCAGGGCAGGATTGCCCAGATACCCGGCCGTCACACAGTCGCCACCGGCCCACATTTCGCCCTGCTCACCCGGCGCGCACAGTTGGCCCGTTTCATCCAGCACATACACGGTGTTGTTGGGCGTTGGCGTGCCGATCGTCAACGGGCCCGTGCCTCGGTAATGCTGCATGGTGTTGACGATAGTGGTTTCTGTGGGGCCGCAAGCATTGTAGAAATCGCAAAAGGACGCCCAGCGATCAGCCAGGGGCTGCGGGCACGGTTCGCCGGCCAGGGCCACCACCTTCACCTGACTGCAGCGCTCCGGATCCAGCGTGGCGAGAATCGATGGGGTCGCGATCAGCACGTCACACTGCTCGGCGGTTTCGGCAATGTCCTTGCCCCGGATCAGCAGCGTCGCGCCATGGGCCAGGCACCCGAGGATTTCCCAGGCGGCCATGTCAAAGGCGATATTGAGAATCTGCCCGACGTTCATGCCCGGCCCCATGCCGAGATTGCCGGGGCCGGTCAGCAGAATGTTGCAGACATTGCGTTGGGTCACCCTGACACCGTTGGGCTGACCGGTCGTGCCGGACGTAAACAGCACAAAACACAGGGCATCCGGTGACGAAATGTTCGCCCCCACATTCACGTCATCGGCGGCCAAGCCCGGCGTGTCGATGAACGTATCCAGATGAATGCAATGCTGCCCGGTCGTCAGCGGAATCCCGTGGGCCAGTGTTGAAAGCGTCAACACCACCCGCGTCGAAGCAATCGACATGATGTGGCTCAACTGCGTGGCCGGGGTGATGCCGACATGCTGGGGAATATAGGCAGCGCCCACCTTCAGGGTCGCGAGCATGCCCACCAGCATCGGGATCGAACGTTCGACAAACAGCGCCACGTGATCGCCCGGGGCTACGCCATGACTCGACAACAATCTGGCCAACCGGTTGGCCTGGCGGTTCAATTCGCCATAGGTAAGGCTCTGCCCCTGAAAACGCGCGGCCACATGCTGCGGATGAGTCGCCGCCCGCGCTTTGATCGCACGGTGGATCAACGAGAACTCGGGCTCGGCCACCGGGCCGCAGCCGAATGTCCGCCAGTCAGGTACTGCACTCGGTGTGGCTGGGGTATTCATTACGATTGCATGCATCTCAAACATCCCTTTTGCTCAAATCATCGTTTCAGCCGCTTCGTCCATCGATTGCCTGTTGGCGACATCGATGGCTGCTTGCGCTTGTCGGACGGGTTGAGCCGGGAGATTTGAATCCATTACACGCACTACAGAACGCGGCGAACTTTCCTACGTCGCCAGTAATGAAATCTTTCAACTCCTGGAATGGAATAAGCTGTGTCGAGAGGCGTCTTTCCTACCACTACCGCGCTTCTGGCCCAGAGCATGTCCCTGTCATGAATACACTCGACGAGCAATTACGCGATCTGATCCCCAGATTGCGCCGCTTCGCGCTGTCGTTGACACGCAACAGCAGCAGCGCCGACGACCTGGTGCAAGCCAGCCTCGAGCGGGCGCTGTCGGGTTGGGGCGACAAACGCGCCGACGGCGATCTGCGGGCCTGGCTGTTTTCGATCCTGTACCGGCAATTCCTCGATGCGCATCGGCGTTCGCGGCGTTATGCGCGGATGCTCGAATTCTTCACCGGCCGCGACGACGCCGAGCCCTCGGTGGAACGTACCGTGATTGCCCAATCGACCCTGCAGGCCTTCGACCGACTGCCCACCGAACAGCGCGCGCTGCTGCTGATGGTGTCGGTGGAAGGCTTGACTTATAAGGAGGTCGCCGAGATTCTCGACGTCCCCACCGGCACCGTGATGTCGCGCCTGTCCCGTGCTCGCCAGGCCCTGCGCCAGCTCAGCGACGGGGAAATCAGCAGCCCTTCCTTGCGGATACTCAAATGATCAGTCTGCCCCCCAACGAACGTGACCTGCACGCCTACGTCGACCACCAGCTCAGCGAGGCCGACCGGCATGTGCTGGAAACCTGGCTCGCCAGCCATCCGGACGAAGCGGCGCAGGTTCGCGCCTGGCAACAGGACGCCCAGCACCTGCGCGCCGCCCTCGGCGGTGCCTTGCAACAACCGGCCAATCCTGACCTTGATCCGGCGCTGATCCGTCAGCGCCTCAAACGCCAGTCACGCCGCCAGTGGGCCAGCGCGGCGGTGCTGCTGATTGCCGTCAGCCTCGGCGGTGTCGGAGGCTGGAAGGCCCGGGACATGACTGTGTTTCATCCCCCGGCACCGATGACGGATGCCTTGCAGGCGTACCGTTTGATCGCCCAGCAAGGGCTTCTGCCGGCGGACTACAAGGTCGATGGTGACGGCGATATCCAGCGTTGGCTCGACCGTTATTTCACTCAGGCCAATCGCCTGCCGGACCTGACGTCGGCCGGTTTTGCACCGGTCAGCGGCCGTCTGCTGAGCACCGATGAAGGCCCGGCGGCGATGGTGATGTATGAAGACCAGAGCGGGCACAAGGTCAGTTTCTACGTGCGCCCACCGGGACCTAAAAATACCTTTCTGCCCCGGGGCAGCCGCCAGGACGGGGATCTGCAGGCCGAGTACTGGTCCGGCAAGGGCTACAACTACGCAATGGTCAGCCCGACCGATACCCCGGCGGCGAAAATGCTCAAGCAATCCGTGAGTTTCTAGCCGGTTCAGAACCCCACATCCAGCACCACATTGTCCAGATAGGTCCCAGCGGGTGGTGTGGTCTGGTCGGTGTAGATTTTCGCGTTGTAATTGAAGATCTGGCTGCCGGTGCCCAGCCCGTTGCCGGGGTTGACCTCGGCATCGCTGCTGGCCCGACGGGCCGCACCGACACTGCCCCAACGGGTGGTCCCGGCGCTCTTGAAAATGTCGTAGGCCAGATAGTTGCTGCCGGAAATCATCCGCCGCCGTCCGCCGACACTCAGCGCATTCTGCCCGTCGTTCAGCCCCACGGTGTAGGCACTGCCCTTGGTGCAGGCGAGGTTGATGGTCTGCCCGGTCACCGGGGTGAACGCGCTGACCACCGGCGCGCTGCCGAAAGCGATGTTCGGGGCAGTGATGGTGCAGTCGTTGGACACCGTCAGGTTGACCGTCAGTGTCGTGGTACCGCTGTTGATGTCGCGGCCCAGGCAAAGCCCGCCGACACCGATGCCCGAGCAATAATTCCAGTTCCAGAAAATGCTCAGGGTTTCGGTATATATCCCAGCCGCCACATTGCTGCCGATGGTGGTCCCGAAATAGAGCGGAACGGTTTTCGGCACCGTACCGCCCAATAATCCCAAGGCATCGATGATACCGTTGCGGGCAAAATCATAGGCGGTACCGCGCGTCAGCGGGTAACTGGTGCTGTTGTTGGCGTAGACCGTGTAACCGATCACGTCGCCGGTGGGGCCGAGCAAACCGCTCTGGGTCGAGGTAACGGTGGCCCAGAAATGGTCATTGTTGGTCAACAGAGACAGCAGCGAACCGGTGCAACTCAAGCCTCCGTTCAGGGTAGAACTGGGTTGCGAGGTGGTGCGCACGGCGATCGAACTGATGTTCCCGAACCCGGCCGGTGTGGTGGTGACCACCGAACACAGCGCCTGCGCCAGTCCCGGCAACAGCAACAGCAGCCACAAAACAAACCGCGCCCGGATCATTGGCACACCAGCGGGCCGATCAGCGGCACTTCATCCTGCTGCAGGTCGACGCTGAATTGCGCCTTGCAGGTCTTGCCGTCCGCGAGAGTCACCCGCAGCGAATTCTGCGCCTGAAGATTTTCCAGATAGACCAGCCCATCCCAGCCGACCACCGTCCGCGTACCGCTCTGCTCGTGCAGCACGCCGCTGCCCAGCGGCAATTCCTTTTGTTGCGCGTCCACCAGCACGATACTCGCGGCGATCACCCGGCTCAGCGGAAACTCCAGCAGATAGCCACTGCCCCGGCGCACCGCTACACGCTGTTCGACATTCGGGCTGCGTACGTTGGCCGGAAGGTTCAGCGGATCGATTTCGTACTTGCCGCGGTAATAGGCGCTGCTCCACGGCACCAGCAAGTGGCCGTTACGGTCGGTCTGGCCGACCTGCTGGTTCTCGTAACGCACCGGAATGTCCGCGTAGCCGTCGGTGCTGACCACCACGAACGCATCGTCGATGCGATTGGCAGCGAACACTTGATCATCCATCCACACCAGCGAACCGCTGGCATCGGCCCAACGGGTTTCGGCGTCGGACGTGCCGTAGACGCCCGCCTGCAATTGCACCGATTGCAGGCGCCAGGTCAGGTCGGCCTGGCGGTAATCGGCGCCGTCGCCCTTGGCGTAGCCGAGATTGAAGCCCACCCCGCCCTCGGACGGTACGGCGCGGCTGTAGTTGACCCGCTGCTGCGTCTGCCCGGTCTTGCTGCGTTCGCTGCTGATGGCCAGGCTGCCGCGCAGGTCGAACGGAATCACCAGTTGCGCCTGCACCGCCCAGTTGCTGTCGCCGATTTCGCGGTTGGCCGACAGGTAGAAACTGCTGTTGCGCCACAGCGGTTTGCTCCAACTCAGGTTGAGCAACCGTGTGCGCGTTTCGTCTGCCGCACGAATGTCAAAATACCCGACGCCGAGACTGCCCCAGCGTTCGAGATTGAGGCTCAGGGTCGCCTGCTCACTGCGCTTGCTGAGTGTGGTGTAAGGGCTGTCGACCACGGTCAGGTCGGCGTAACGGTCGCGGCGTTGCAAACGCTGATAGGAAAAGCTGTAGCGTTGGCCGCTGTATTGATAACCGAGGCTCAATTGCTGACCGCCATCGCCGTCGAAACGACTCTGGCTGATCGCGCTGTTGAGCACCCCGAAATTGCCCAGCCGCAAGTTACCGCCCAGCCCGCCGAGCGTCAGAGTATCCGCCGCCTCGGCGTGACTCTCCAGAGTAAAGGTGTCGCTGACGCCATAACGCAAACTGCCCGAGGTGACGCCCGGCCCATAGCTGAAATCCTTCAGGCCGTAATCCCGGCGTAGCGTACCGGCGGCCACCGAAAAATCGCTCAGGCCCTTTTGCAGCAGGCTGCTGGTGACATAGAACGGCACCGTGGTCGACACCTGCCGGCCCAGCGCATCGGTGGTCACCACCACCGCCTCACCCGCGCCGTTGATAAACGGAATGTTGGTCAGGGTGTACGGCCCCGGTTGCAGGTCGGTGCTGCTGGATTTGTAGCCGTTGATGAACAGATCCACCGAGGACGGCACCGCCGCTTCCCCGGCGAACTGCGGCAGCGGATAGGTCACCAGATCCGGGCGCACCGCAAAATCCCTCGAGAATTGCACGCCGCCCAGCCGCACCGAACTGCTCCAGGGCAAGGCGCCGCTGACCAGGTCCCCGGCCTCGTAGGTCAGCATCCGCTCATCATCGGAGTAGCGCCAGGTGGTGTCGTAACGCAGATAGCCGTTGTCCAGCGTGCTGACCGCATCCCCCGACAACGTACGGCGATATTGCCCGGTGCTCGACAACGTGCCCCAACTGTCGAACACCCGCACTTCGTTCCACGCCGCCAGATAGGTGCCGGCGTCGTCGGTGTCATTGAGGTACAGGTCATAGTTGAACAACGCGCCGAAACTGCTCAGCGCCGGGGTGCGCGGATAGACTTCACGGTTGCCGATGAACTGCTCCGGCAGCCAGTCCGGTGGCACGTCGAGCAGCAGTCGCTGGCTGACGCTGTCGTAATCGCTGTGCAGGCCCGGCAGGCCGTCGAGATCGACTTCGGTACCCGCCTCTTCCGGCAGCTTCATGCCGGTGTCGCGCAATACGCTGGCCGGCAGGAACAGGCGCCCGCCGCGCTGCTCCACCGCCACCACCCGGCCGGTATTCATCTGGTTGACCACCAGTTCCAGAAACAACTGTGCATCGCTGACGGCCTCCATGCCGCTGGGAGGCGGCGGCAATTCGCCGGCCCCGGATGGATGAATGAACATCAGGCACCACGCGCCGGTCATGAGCCACAACGGACGCTGAATACGTCGAGCCCATCCTGGACTCATTAGCGTGTTACGTCCGTCAATGGACTGATTCCTCCTGAAACCGCTGGCGCCGAAGCCTGATCACTTCGACATGACTCGCTACGGCTATCGCGCCGGCGGAATGCTCTGCACCTTCGCCGCGCCATTGATCCGCCCGGCCAGCTCTCCCGTCACCGGTCCCGGTGCCGGCCAGCGCATTACCGCGCCGGGCAATACGTAGCCGAGCAATCCCTCGGCCAGCGGCTTGCTTTGGCTGCCCTGCTTTATGGCCACGTCGGTCAGTCGCGCATGAACCGCGCCCTGATTGCGCACTTCCACATAAGGACGCCCCTCCACCGCCACCGTGCGCCAGCTCAGTTGCGGCAGGCCGATGCCCTTGGGGTCACGTTGACGGGCGCTGTCTTCCTTGCTCCACAAACCCGCGCCATAGGCGAACAGCGGCACCGAGTAGCGCATCTGGAAGCGAATCGCCGCAGCGGTCTTGCCGTCTTCGGCAACGGGGGGCTGAGCCGAGGGGATTTCATCGATGATGATCCGGTACGCCAGTTCCTGGCCTGGCGGCACGTCCTTGGTGCGGGTCAGGCGCACCAGTTGCTTCTGGCCCGGCTCGATCTTCGCCACCGGCGGGCTGCCGATCACCTCGCGCTGATTGCGGTATTGCTCTTCGAAACCGCTCTGGCTCCAGCCGAACACGCGGATCTGCAGGTTGGCGGTTTCCGTGCCGCGATTTTCCAGCCACAGCGCACTGGCCTGCTGATCGGCCTCCAGCACCGGATCGATCGGCCAGATCAGCACCGAACTGGCGGCCTGGGCCTTGAGCGTCCCGAACATGACCAGCGCCAGCACGGCGCAACAAACGGACGAATAGCGTGACGTGAAAAACCCCATAAACCTGCTCCTTGTCATTTCACATCACCACGACAGCTGCACCTGCAACACATCGCTGTATGTCCCCCCGGGCTGATTGCCCGGCAATTGCACCTGACCGTAGATCGGCAGACTGATGTTGTTCGCATCGCTGTAGGCCACTGCCACACTCTGGCCGATGCCCAGGCTCTGGCTGTACGCCGCATCGCGAAACAGCGCATACGCCACCTTCGCGCTGCCTCCACTGATCTGCATGCGTCGCCCGCCGCTGTTGTACTGGCCGCCATCGACCGTCATGTTCAGCGCCACCCCCGGCGTGCATTGCAGCGTGACGCCACCGGTCAACGCGACCTGCACCGTGCCGGTAGCCAGCGCCGAACGCGAACCGAAATTCAGCCCGCCATAGTTCGATACGCCCCCCACCACCAGACAACCCGGTGTCACCGTGGCACTGACCTGAAAACTCTGGCTGGTCACCGCCGCCAACGGCAGCGGCAAGCTGCCCGCACACAGCAGAAGCAGCGCCGCACAGCGATGTCGGCCCATGACACTAGAACGTCAGTTCAACGGAAATCGTGTCGGTGTAGGTGCCCGCCGGCAGCCCGGCCTTGCCCACCGCCTGACCGTAGATGTTCACGGTCTGCGCCACACCGGTACTGGCGGCGAGGTTGATCACCCCGTCGATGGCCAGCAATTGCGAGTGCCCGGCGTCGGTGTACAGATCGTACGGCACATAGTTGGCAACCCCGTCGTACAACGCGCGGGTACCACCCGGCGAGAGCCCGTCATGGGCGCCGGCGCGGACCTTGACCGTCGGCGTGGTGCCGGCCGAGCACAGGATCGACAACGCCCCGCCCCCGCCGCCCAGCACCTGCCCGGTGGCCGTGGTGAACAGGCTGTTGGCGGTGCCGAAGTTCAACGCACCGAAGTTCAGCCCGGTAGAACCGCCGGAACCGTTGACCTGGCAACTGCTGATCAGGATCAGGCTGGAGGTGATCTGGCCGGTGACCGTGGTGGCGGCATTGACGCTGGAAGCGAGCGTCAGGCCGAGCAACGACAAACCTATCCTTGATGCAATCGTACGCATGGTGTCCGTCCTCTACGGGGTTACCAGTCGAGCGTCACCGTCAGGGTGTCGGTATAGACACCGGCCGGTACCGCACGGGTGTTCGCCACCACCGAGCCAAATACCGGGATGGGTATCTGTGCGCCGCTGGTGACAGCGAAATTGTGTTGTTGACCGATGCTGTAGCTCTGGCTGCCCGAGGCATCGAGGAACAGCTGGTAAGGGAGCGTCTGGCGCCCGTTGCTCAGGCGGCGTGTGGTGCCGTCGCCATGGGCGCCACCGTCGATGGTCACGGTAAACCCGGTGACCGAAGGATTGCAGGCGACATTCAGCTGGCCGCTGCCCGCTTCGCTGAGACTGGCCTTGATCGGTGCGTTCCAGGTCGGGCCCTGCTGGCCGAAATCGAGAGAGCCCAGCCCATCCACCGGGCTGGCGGGGCTGGTAGCGTTGGTCACCTCGCAGCCGGCAATCAGCGTCAGCCGCGCAAGGATCTGCCCACTGACTGCCGCTGCCGCGGTCTCGGTGAACAACAGCAATGTGGCTGCGGCGATTACCCGCCCGTGTCTGCCCATCATTGAGCCCCTACTCCTTCAGGATTACTCGACCACTGCGCTCGTCATTGAACGCCCTTCCCTGCACCACCCGGCCCCACCGAATGGCTGAAAAACTCCGCGATCACCAGGTGACCGTCACCTTCACCAGATCCGAATACCGGCTGACCCGTGGCACCTCCGCCATCCGCTCGATCCGCCCGTATAACGGCAAGTCCACCGTGCCGCTGTCCGGCACCCGGCCACTGACCGGCACATCCACCACCAGCGGCACCCGCCGCGCAGGGTCCTGATACAGGCGATAAGGAATCGGCTTGCTGCCGGCCTCTCCCGCCATATAACGCACCTCGCCAATGCCACCGTGCAGGCCGCCATCGACGCGCAACTGGTACGGGGTGTCCGGGTTGCATTCCAGGCGTGGCAGACGCGAATTGGTCAGCGCCGCACCGAGTGGCCCGTCCCGGTCGTCGAGCCGCGCCGTGGTGCCGAAATCGAGCACGCCCAGTTGCTCGATACCGGCCTCGCGTTGCTGGCCGATCAACTGGCAACCGCGCTGCACATCGACCCGCACCTCGACCTGAAGGTCGGCGGCGTGAACCGGTATCGCGAGTCCGCCCAGCAATGCCCAGACCATCCCTGCATTCACCGCCCGTTCCTTGATGGCGACAGCGTCTCTGTCGTTACAGTGTTTCAGGTTAGCAACGGACGCCGATTGCGCCAGTCGATTGGATCCAGTCAGCCGCCGGGATTTGTTTCGAAAGGTTGGCAACACGTCGATTTAAAGCGTTGAAAAATCCTGTACACGCCGCAGATTGCTCTGCGGAAAAACGATAAGGCGCAGTGGAAGCAAAACTACCCGTCTGGTTAAACTACCCCGCCGCGCTCGCGGGAGCCGGCCCGATGATGACGGAGTGATTGCTGTGCCCGCCCGACCGCCCGACCGTTCGCGTCTGACCCAGCGCTGGTCAGCCTTGCGCCATTTCTTCGGCAAACGCTCCGTTACAAACGCGGGCCAGTGCGCCGCCAGCGCGCAATCGGTGCGTGACTATTTCCGGCAAAAGGCCCATGGCCAGGGCTACACCCTCAGCCACAGTCAGCAGCGGGTCATCGACTGCATGGCCCATCAGGCCGGCCTGTTGTTTGGCACCCCTGCGAAAACCCCGCCCAGTCTGTATCTGCACGGAGCGGTCGGGCGCGGCAAGAGCTGGCTGCTGGATGGATTTTTCCAGGCGCTGCCGATCCAGCAAAAACGCCGCCTGCACTTCCACGGGTTCTTTGCCCAGTTGCATCAGGGCATGTTCGAGAACCGCGATTGCGATGACGCCCTCGCCGTCACCCTCGACGCGTTGCTGACGGACTGTAGGGTGCTGTGTTTCGATGAATTTCATGTACATGACATCGGCGATGCGATGCTCATCACCCGTCTGTTCAAGGCGCTGTTCAAGCGCGGAATCCTGTTGCTGGTGACCTCCAACTACCCGCCCGAAGGTTTGCTGCCCAACCCGCTGTACCACGCGCGGTTCAAACCGGTAATCGACCTGATCAATGCGCGCATGCAGGTCATGGAAGTCGGTAGCCCGCACGATTACCGCACCCAGGCGCGCCGGCATGCGCATCAAATGTTCACCCAGGGCCATTACGTCTGGCCGGCCACCCCGGCGCAGCGCCTCGCCTTGAACCTGCCGCCACTCGACGCCACGCCGTTGCCTCTGGCGGTCGGCAGCCGGCATTTGCAGGCGCGGCTGTGCGAAGACCGGCGCATCGGTTTCACCTTCAACGACCTCTGCGAACAGCCCACGGCGGTGATGGATTATCTGGAACTGTGTCGACGCTTCGACCACTGGATCATCGACGAACTGCCGGAGCTGGGCGAATGTTCGATCGCCGCCCAGCAGCGCTTTATCAACCTGATCGACGTGCTCTACGACCAGGACAAACACCTGACCCTGCTCGGCCAACTCCCCTTACACGAAAGCCTCGGCGGCCAGGCCATCGATCTGGCCCGCACCCGCAGCCGGCTCGGGCAATTGCGCGAAGTGCACGAACAGGGCTGATTTGCCGTTATCATGCGGCCCATTTCCGGCGCCCCGCGCCTTCTCGAAAGCGATCCTTTTCATGCACACCCTTGCACAACTGCGCGCTGGCGAGCTGTCGGGCATCACCCGGCTGGATCTGGCCGAAGGCCTGAGTGAATTTCCGCCGGAGATTTTCAACCTGGCTGACACGCTGGAAGTGCTCAATCTGAGCGGCAACGCCCTGAGCAGCCTGCCGGACGACTTGCATCGTCTGACGCGCCTGCGTGTGCTGTTCTGCTCCGACAATCAGTTCACCCAATTGCCGGCGTGCCTGGGTCAGTGCCAGGCGCTGACGATGATCGGGTTCAAGGCCAACCGCATCACTCAGATACCCGGCGCGGCGCTGCCGCCGCAGTTGCGCTGGCTGATCTTGACCGACAACGCCATCGAAACCCTGCCCACGGAACTGGGCGAGCGCCCGTTGCTGCAAAAACTCATGCTTGCCGGCAATCGCCTGCGCACCCTGCCGCCGTCACTGAGTCAGTGCCATCGGCTGGAGCTGATCCGCATCGCCGCCAATCAGTTGACCGAGTTGCCGCAATGGCTGTTGACCCTGCCGAGCCTGACCTGGCTGGCCTACGCCGGCAATCCGCTGGAAACCGAAGCCGATGCCGCCGCCCTCGACAAAGCGCCCCTGATCGACTGGTCGGCGCTGCAGCTGGAGCAACGGCTGGGCGAAGGCGCTTCCGGGGTCATTTACCGGGCGCAGTGGCTGCCCGCGAATCAGCCGGCCACGCCAGTGGCGGTCAAGTTGTACAAGGGCGAGATGACCAGCGACGGCTCGCCGCTGCATGAAATGAACGCGTGCATCACCGCCGGGCTGCACCCGAACCTGATCCGCGTCGAAGGCCGCATCGACCAGCATCCCGATGACCAGCAAGGCCTGGTGATGCAGTTGATCGATCCGAGTTACCGCAACCTCGCCGGGTTGCCGAGCCTGGCGTCCTGTTCACGGGATGTGTATGCCGAGGATTGCCGTTTCAGTGCCGATGTTGCCCTGCGCATCGCCCGGGGCATTGCGTCGGTCGCCGGGCATCTGCATCGTCACGGCATCACCCACGGTGATCTCTACGGACACAACATTCTGTTGAACGATCAGGGCGACTGTCTGCTGGGGGATTTTGGTGCGGCGTCGTTCCATGCCACGGCGGACACGCCTGAAACCCGTGCACTGCAACGCCTCGAAGTGCGGGCGTTCGGGATTCTGCTGGGGGAACTGCTGGCGCGCATCGACTCGGGGTTGAGCGATGAACAGCGACAGGTGCTGGAAGCCCTGGAACAGCGCTGCTGTCAGCCGCAAGTGCTGGCGCGGCCGGGGTTTGGCGAGATCGTTGAGGTGCTGCAACAGTAATGACCGCTGCGCGGTCAATCGCGAGCGGGCTCGCTCCCACGATCGACTTGTATCACCCCTGTAAAGGGGAACAACACTGATCAAGTGTGGGAGCGAGCCTGCTCGCGATTGCGGTGTTACTGACTCGAAAAATCAGCCGGCCAGACCGACGAACATGTCCTGCACGTCGTCATGGTTGTCCAGGCCTTCGAGGAACGCCTCGACTTCAGCCATCTGCTCGTCGCTCAGGCCGCTGACCGGGTTCTTCGGCTGGTAGCCCAGTTTGGCCGACAGCACGGTGAAGCCTTGTTCCGGCAGGGCTTTCTGCACCGAGTCCAGATCAGTCGGGTCGGTCAGGAACAGGGTCGCGCCCTCTTCGCCCGGCTCGAAATCCTGGGCGCCGGCTTCGATCGCGGCCATCTCAGGATCGGCGTCCGGGGTGTCCGGCGACGCTTCGATCATGCCGACATGGTTGAAGTCCCAGGCAACGGAACCGGAAGCACCCAGTTGGCCCTTGCGGAACGCCACGCGGATTTCCGCCACGGTGCGGTTGATGTTGTCGGTCACGCACTCGACGATCAGCGGCACCTGATGCGGTGCGAAACCTTCGTAGGTCACGCGATGGTATTGAACGGTTTCGCCCAGCAGGCCAGCACCCTTCTTGATGGCGCGGTCCAGGGTTTCCTTGGGCATCGAGGCTTTCTTGGCCTGTTCGACCACCAGACGCAGGTGTGCGTTGGTGGCGGTATCGGCACCGTTACGCGCAGCAATGGTGATTTCCTTCACCAGTTTGCCGAAGATCTTGCCCTTGGCGTTGGCTGCCGCTTCTTTGTGTTTAACCTTCCACTGTGCGCCCATTACTCACTCTCTTGATCTGTGGCGCCGAGACATCTATTGGCCGACGCATGGCGCCAAGTTTATACGGCCTAAAGTCGGCAATCGACCAAAAATTCCGATGCGCATCGACATCTTCTACGCGCCTTGTAGGGCGATTCTGAAAAACCGGTTTGCCACGTCCATTCAACGTCGTGTTTTCGTACCCTCTGTGGCCCGTATTGCCTGAACAGAGCCCGCCCGAATGCTCAATGACAAGGAAAGTCCGTTTTCGCTGACCCTGGCCGAAGGCGGGATAAGCCTGCCGGTCCTGCGCTTCAGCGGTCATGAAGCGCTGAATCAGCCCTTTCGGTTTGAAATCGAAGTCATGGGTTTGGCGCCCGCCTGGTCACCCGGCACGCTGCTGCATCAGGCGGCGTTTCTGCACCTGGATGACGACCACGGGATTCACGGCATCATCCAAAGTGCCAGTTGTGAACACCGCGCGACGCACCGGATCGCCTATCAACTGGTGCTGATGCCGCATCTGCAAGCGCTGGAGCAACATCCCGTACGCCGGGTCTTCACGCAACTGAACGTGCCGGCCATCCTTGAGCAACTGCTCAGCGAACATCACCTGCCTGCCCACAGCTACCGGATCGAGATGACCGTCGGCCACTACCCGCCGCGGCCGTTCTGCATTCAGTACGAGGAAACCGATCTGGCCTTTGTGCAACGGCTTTGTGAGGAGGAAGGCATCCACTATCACTTCGAACATCAGCCGGACGGCCATGTGGTGGTGTTCGCCGATGACAGTCTGAGCCTGCCGCAGCAACCGACGGCGATTGCTTTCAACACGCAGATCGATGCGCCGGCAACCGGCCTCAGCAGCCTGTTCCAGCGCCATGAGGCGGTGCTGCCTCAGATTCCTGCCGGCGTGCGTGAGCGAGGGCATTCGATTACGGGCCAGGAGGCCGCCAATCACACGCTGGGCAGTCCCGTCGCCCCACCGGGATTTCTGCCGACTGCACAACGTCACGCGGCCCAGCGCAGTCGTCGACTGCTGGAACGCCAACGCTGCCGGTCGCGCTCGATTCAGGGCCGCAGCGATTGTCCGCGACTGCTCAGCGGGCGTCTGTTGCAAGTCATGGAGCACCCGGTAAACGCGTTCAACGAGCAGTGGCTGATCACCGATTTGCGTCATCAGGGCCAGCAACCTTCGATTCTCGATCCCGTGCCGACGGTTCGTCGCTATCACAACGACTTCACCGCGCTGCCCTGGTCGACCCCGTTTCGCCCGCCGCCGAAACAACCGCGCCCGGGCATTCCGGGGTATCAGCCGGCGCAAGTGCTTGGCGCGCCGGGGCAACCGGCGCAGGTGGACGATCAGGGACGGATCGCCGTGCGGTTATGGCCTGACCAACCTGATGCCACCGCCAGCGAAGGACTGTGGTTGCCAGTGGTCATGCCCCACGTCGGCGGCGGCCTGCCTCGGGAAGATCTGCCCTGCGCCGGCAGCGAGGTCTGGGTGAGTTTTCTCGACAGCGATCCCGACCGGCCGATCCTCTGCCTCGACGTCCGCCGACCCCGACCGGCACAGCCGAAAGAAACCGAGCCCGACGACGACCTCTTGCTCGACTGGCTGCTCAACCGCTCCGCCCCGCCGCGCTGACGATCAACCTTTGTCGGCCTTGCCCGCCGCCGCCGCAAATTTCGCCAGACGCACATCGAGGTGCCGGGGCCGCCGACCGTGATCCTCGGCGCGCTCCTTGCGGCGAATGGCGTTGCGCACCATCAGCGAGCCGAGGTAGCGGATCGGTTCCGGCGGAAAATAGCCCAGCGGCCCATTGACCAGCGGCGAGCGCGTCCACGGGTTGTCGAGGCCCTGCACCAGCGAGGCGAGAATCTGCCCGCCCATGTGGCACGGCCCGACGCCACTGCCGGAATAGCCGAAACCATAGAACACGTTGCCGCTGGCACTCATCCGGCCGAAGAACGGCAGGCCGGTGACCGAGCGATCCGAAGGGCCGTTCCAGGTTGCGTCGACTTTCACATCGGCGAACGCCGGGAAGAAGTCATCAAGACTGCGCTTGAGCAATCCGGTATAGGGCGATGGCTGGTCGAACACCGGCAGCATCCGCCCGCCGTAAGCGAAGGTATTGCCACCCTTGCCGAGCATGATCCGGCCGTCCGGGGTGTTGTGGTAGTAATGCACGAAAATCCGCGAGTCGAGCACGGTGACACCGCTGGTCAAACCGATTTCCTGCAGCAGATCCGGACGCGGTTCGGTGATCAGCATGTCGCTGGAAACGATCGCCACGCTACGCTCGAACTGCGGAAAAGCACGGGCCATCCACGCGTTCATCGCCAGCACCACGCGGTCGGCGGTCACGCAGCCGTTCGCCGTGTGAATACGAGCCGGACGGCCCTCTTCCAGCCCGGTCATCGCCGTGCCTTCATGAATCCGCACGCCCAGTTGCAACGCCACCCGGCGCAAGCCGCGCACCAGTTTGCCCGGCTGCACACTGGCGGCGGCCGGCGAGAACCAGCCTTCCAGATGTTTTGCCGAACCGGCCATGCGCTGTACATCGGCGACCGGCCGTTGGGTAAACGAGTTGATGCCATTGCGCTCGAGCGCCGCAATCACCGCATCGGTCGAGCCGCATTGCGCGCGGTTGGTGGCGGTGTAAAGCGTGCCATCGAGTCGGTAATCGGCATCGACGCCGTACTGCTCGCAGAACTCGCCGATGGCGTGGATGCTGCGCTCCGACTCCTTGACCAGCCGCACCGCCTCTTCGACGCCGAACAGCCGCTCGAGGGTGAAATACTTCGCCGACCACGACAACGCACAACCGCCGTTACGCCCACTGGCGCCGGCGCCGCAGATGTCGGCTTCGATCAGCACCACATCGAGTTCGGGGTTCTGCTGCTTGAGCATGATCGCCGTCCACAACCCGGTGTAACCGCCGCCGACGATGCACACGTCGGTGCGCACGTCGCCTTGCAACGGCGGGCAAGGTTCGGAGGTGTCGAGCTGCAAAGCCTGCTCCAGCCAAAACGGTCTCATGAAAGTTCTCCAGTCAGTCGGCCACGGCACAGCCTGCCGCGAGTGCCGCAGCAGGCCGCGAGGCAGGGTTTATTCAGTTACGCAGGGGTTTGATGGTCAGGGCACGATTGGGCACGTAGGCACGTGGCTCCATGACGCCGACCGGGCGGCTGTTCCAGTGTGGAATCAGCACCAGCGCCGAGAACAGCGCACAACCGGCGAACACGATGAACACCGTCACCGAGTCGAAGTAGCCCGGCAGCAAACCTCCGAGCACCGCACCGACCGAGCCACAGCCGTTGACGAATCCCGCCGCCGTGGCGCCAGCCTTGGCCTTGCCGAAATCGATCGCAGCCGCGCCGCTGATCATCGAGTCCGGGCCGTACAGGGTCAGGCCCATGACGAACAACAGTGCGACCACCAGCATCACGCTGCCGGTGTGCAAGGCGCCCATGAACAGCGCAAGGGTCACGGTCAGCGCCAGCAGACTCAACACGCAGGCCGGCATGCGTCGGGCACCGAACAGTTTGTCCGAGGCCAGGCCAATCATGATCGGACCCAGCAGACCGGCCAGTTCAAACGCCGTGGGGATGATCGCCGCGCCGACCTTGCCGACCGAGGGCATCTGTTCGAACACGATCACCGGGCCCCACAGCAGAATCGCGTAACGCGCCGGTTTCAGCAGGAAATACGCCAGCCCGAGTACCAGCACCGTACGGTTGCGCAGGATTTCCTTGAGCGGTTCCCACACGCTGAGTTTGCTGTTGGCTTCGGCTTCCTCGGCGCTGATGACCGGCTCTGGCTCTACGGCGGGCAGGCCGACGTCTTCCGGTTTGTCGCGCTGGAAGATGAAGAACAACACCGCCACCACCGCGACCACTGCGGCGCTGGAAATGAACGCCGCGTGCCACGAACCAATCAGCGTGTAGGCCCACCAACCGGCGAACGGCGAGGCCACCAGACCGCCGAATGCATAACAGGAACTCCACAACCCGAGCACTCGCCCGCGTTGTTCGGAAGGAAAGAAACTGCCGAGGTTCTTGCACAGCCCCGACCAGCCGGTGGACTGTGCCAGCCCCTGAATCAGCATGCAGGTAGCGAAGATCGGCAAGGTGGCGAAGCTGCCCATCACCAGCGCTGCCGCAGCGGAAATCAGCAAACCGCCAAGCACCACGACCCGTGGGCCGAAGCGGTCGGCGAGCATGCCCCAGGTGAACTGGCCGATGGCGTAGGCCGCCAGGTAAATCGCGTCGAGGTTGGCCATGGCCATTTTGTCGAGGGTGAAGCTGGGGTCTTCGGCGATGCCCAGTTTGGCCACCGAAAAGGCTTTGCGGGTGAAATAGAACGCGGCGTAAGCGAGCCAGGTGACAGCGAAGATCTGCATGCGCCAACGCGCAATGGTGCCGATGTGCTTGTTCATTGTGGTTCTGACCTCAGGGTGTGAGTGTGCCGGCAGAATCGATGAGTAAACGCCTGTGTTTTTTATTGTTGAGCACTGCGATATCACCCCGTCCCTTCGGCGATACCGGTCAGATGAGTCCTGGTGTTGCACGCACAGGCTCATGGCCAGCGTCGCTGCCCGACCGGGCAGTCAGCGTTGGCGTGAGCCGATCAAAGCAATTACTGTTTAATAAATAAAATCGATTTATCGTATTTCACACATAAGCTCAGCTTGTTACTGAACATCGCCTGTAAACGAGGAATCAGCCATGTCGGTTTCGCACGCGCAGCTCAAAGCCTTTCACGCCGTGGCCGTGCACGGAAGCTTCACCAAGGCCGCCGAGCGGCTTTATCTGACGCAACCGGCGATTTCCGACCAGGTGCGCAAGCTGGAAGAACGCTTCGGTGTGTTGCTGTTCCATCGCAACAAGCGCTCGGTGCGCCTGACGGATCTGGGCGAACGCTTGCTGGCGATCACCCAGCGCTTGTTCGTGGTCGAGGCCGAAGCCCAAGAGTTGCTGCAGGAATCTCAGGCCTTGCAGACCGGCAGCCTGATTCTGGCGGTGGATGCACCGGTGCATGTGCTGCCGCAGATTGCCCGGTTTTGTGAGCGCTATCCGGGGATCAGCGTGAAGATCGAGACCGGTAACACCGATGAATCGCTGTTTCGACTGTTCAACTATCAGGCTGATCTGGCGTTGCTCGGGCGCGATGTCAGCGATGAACGCCTGCTGTGCGTGCCGCTGCGCAACGATCCGATGGTGGCGTTCGTCTCGCGCCATCATCCATGGGCCGAGCGTGAATCGATCTGCCTGGAGGATCTGGACGACACGCCGCTGGTGCTGCGCGAACACGGCTCGGTCACCCGCCAGACCCTGGAAGAAGAAATGGCCCGCGCCGGTTTCCGCATCCGCCCGGCGATTCAGGTCGAAGGCCGGGAAGCGGCGCGGGAGGCAGTGGTGGTGGGGATTGGCGTGGGTGTGGTGTCGGCGGCGGAGTTTGGTGCGGACTCACGGGTTTGCGCGCTGCCGATCACCGATTGCACCCGCCGATTGACGGAGACACTGGTGTGCCTGCGCGAGCAGAGTTCGCGGCGGGTAGTGGCGACATTTCTCGAGATGGTTCGCGAAAGTCTTGTTCAGACCGGCGCCAACCCGAAAAACGCCTGAATCAACCGCAACTCTCGCCGCCGCTCCACGCAGCCAATCATGTGCCGGTTCACCAGCCCTTCTCCCGCGATGGGAATTGCGACGACACGGGGGTCATGACTGACCTCCACCGATGACACCACCCCAACCCCCAACTCAGCCGCCACCGCTTCCGTCACCGCCTCGCGACTGTCCAGTTCCAGCAACACCCGTGGGTTGACCGACGCCTGCGCACAGGCCTGATCAAACGTGCGCCGGGTAATCGAACTCGGCTCGCGCAACACCATGATCACCTGATCCAGCTCCTTGAGCCTGACCTCGCCGGAACGCGTCGCCCACGGATGCGCGGCCGGCACCAGCGCGCAAATCCGCGATTCACTCAGCGCTTGCAGATGCAGGCCCTTGCGTGGCTCGACCTCGGTCAGCACCGCCACATCGGCATGCTCGGACAACAACGCCGCCAACGTTTCCTGAGCATTGCCCAACCGCAGATTCACCGTAATCCCCGGATAACACGCCCGCAGGCTGGCAAGCATCGGCATGACCATGTGCGGACCGTCCGCCGCCACCTCAAGGCGTCCGGTCAGCAATTGCCGATTAGCCTCAAGCAGCGCCTGCGCCTCTTCGGCCATACCGAACATCGCCCGGGTGATCGCCGCCAGTTTGATGCCCTCTTCTGTCAGCTCGACCCGGCGCGCCGTCCGTCGCAACAGCGTGATCTGGTAATGCTCCTCCAGCGCCTTGATGTGCCCGGTGACCGCCGGCTGGCTGATGAACAAGCGTGCGGCGGCACGGGTGAAGCTGCCTTCCCGGGCCACGGCGTCGAAGGCGCGGAGCTGGAACAGGTTCATGAATAACCCTCACTGATGGCTGGCATAACAACAAACAATTTGATTGATGATCCGCCGAATTGCAACGTAGGCCCCGTAGCTTCATCCCACAGCGCTATCGCGAGGACACACGAATGAGTACTGCCGCACCCATCCTGCTCACTCCCGGCCCGTTGACCACCTCGGCCCGCACCCGCCAGGCGATGATGGTCGACTGGGGTTCATGGGATGACCGCTTCAACCAACTGACCGCCAGCCTGTGCGAACAACTGCTGGCGATCCTCAACGGCGCCGACAGCCATCACTGCGTACCTTTGCAGGGCAGCGGCACCTTCGCTGTCGAAGCCGCGATCGGCACCCTCGTCCCCCGCGACGGCAAGGTGCTGGTGCTGATCAACGGCGCCTATGGCAAGCGTCTGGCGAAAATCTGCGAAGTGCTTGGCCGCTCGTTCAGCACCTTTGAAACCGCTGAAGACGAACCGACCACTGCCGCTGACGTCGACCGCCTGCTGCGCGCCGACAGCGACATTACCCACGTCGCGCTGATCCATTGCGAAACCAGCACCGGCATTCTTAATCCGCTGCCGGAGATCGCCCAGGTTGTCGAGCAACACGGCAAACACCTGATCATCGATGCCATGAGTTCCTTTGGCGCCTTGCCGGTGGATGCGCAGAAAGTCCCGTTCGATGCGCTGATCGCCGCGTCCGGCAAATGCCTGGAAGGCGTGCCGGGCATGGGCTTCGTGTTTGCCCGCAAGGAATCTCTGGCCGCAGCCGCCGGCAATTCGCATTCGCTGGCGATGGACCTGTTCGACCAGCACAGCTACATGAAAAAGACCGGCCAATGGCGCTTCACCCCGCCGACCCACGTGGTCGCCGCGTTGCATGAAGCCCTGCTGCAATACAACGAAGAAGGCGGCCTGCCGGCGCGGCATGCGCGTTACGCCGCCAACTGCCAGGCACTGATGGAAGAGATGGGCAAACTCGGCTTGCGCAGCTTCCTGCCTGCTGCGATTCAGGCGCCGATCATCGCGACCTTCCACGCACCGAAAGATCCGCGCTACCAGTTCAAGGACTTCTACGAACGGGTCAAGGCCAAGGGTTACATCCTCTACCCCGGCAAGCTGACCCAGGTCGAAACCTTCCGCGTCGGCTGCATCGGCCACGTCACCCCGGCGCAGATGCGCGAAGCCGTCGCGGCGGTGGGTGAAGTGCTGCGCGAGATGGAAGTATTAGAGATTTAAACCACACCTCAAAGCCCGCTCCCACAGGGACAGCGAACTCCGAATTGCGTGTTATCACAGGAATTTTTGCCATGAACTACAACAACCCAACCCAGCTGCAAGCCGCCATCCTCGACTGGGCCGGCACCGTGGTCGACTTCGGTTCTTTCGCACCGACCCAGATCTTCGTCGAAGCCTTCGCCGAGTTCGACGTCCAGGTTTCCATCGAAGAGGCCCGTGGCCCGATGGGCATGGGCAAGTGGGATCACATCCGCACCCTGTGCGATCAGCCGCAGGTTGCCGAGCGCTATCGCAAGGCGTTCGGCCGCACCCCGACCGACGATGACGTCACCGCGATCTACAACCGTTTCATGCCGCTGCAGATCGAGAAAATCGCCGAGCATTCGGCGCTGATCCCCGGCGCGCTGGAGACCATCGCCAACCTGCGTCAGCAAGGGATCAAGATCGGTTCCTGCTCGGGTTATCCGAAGCAGGTGATGGACAAGGTTGTGGCACTCGCCGCCACCAACGGCTACGTCGCCGACCACGTCGTCGCCACCGACGAAGTGCCGAACGGCCGCCCATGGCCAGCCCAGGCGCTGGCCAACGTGATTGCGCTGGGCATCGACGATGTCGCCGCCTGCGTGAAGATCGACGACACCGTGCCGGGCATTCTCGAAGGCCGTCGCGCCGGCATGTGGACCGTGGCGCTGATCTGCTCCGGCAACGCGCTGGGCCTGGATTACGAAGGCTATCGCGCACTGGGCAGCGACGCCTTGGCCAGTGAGCGCAAGCGCATTCACGCGCTGTTCGAAGGTTCGCGCCCGCACTACATGATCGACACCATCACCGATCTGCCGGAAGTGATTGCCGACATCAACAAGCGCCTGGCCAACGGCGAGATGCCGCAAAGCAGCTGATAGCGCCGTCTGCCGCAAACAAAAACGCCAGTGTCTGCCCGACACTGGCGTTTTTTCATGGGCGTTTTCAGTCAAATCGCTGACTCAGCTCAGTGAAAGCTTTTTTAGCCTCGGGCAAACGCGCCAAAGGGGGTTACAGTTAAGGCATGCCGTCGCAGAACGGCACGCTTGAGCCCTGAACCGTGAGGAACGCCGTATGCCGTGGACAAATTCCGAATCCCGTTACAGCACCGTGTCGATCCTGTTGCACTGGCTGATGCTGGTGCTGTTGGTGCTGGTGTACGCCAGCATGGAATTGCGCGGGCTGTTTCCCAAGGGCAGTGGCGGTCGCACGCTGATCCGCGAAGTGCATTACATGCTCGGGCTGACCGTGTTCGTGCTGGTCTGGTTTCGCCTGTTTGCCCGCAGCCTGGGCCCGGCACCGAAAATCTTCCCGGCCTCGCCACAGTGGCAAACCACCCTCGCACGCTTGATGCATTGGGCCTTGTACCTGTTCATGATCAGCATGCCGATTCTCGGCTGGCTGATCACCAGCGCCGAAGGTCATCAGGTGATGTTCTACGGTTTCGACCTGCCGTTGCTGGTGAATGAAGACAAGGTGTTCGCCAAAGACGTCGAGCACTGGCATGTGCTGATCAGCACCATCGGCTACTGGCTGATCGGCCTGCATGCGCTGGCGGGGATCTATCACCATTACGTGGTGCGTGATAACACGTTGCTGCGGATGATGCCCAAGCGCAGCCAGGGTTAACCGTCGAATCCGCGCCGGCCCTGCAAGCCGCCGGTGTGGACGAAGATCAAGCGTGAACCCCGGGCAAAGCGGCCCGTCTCGATCTGTTGTTTGAGCGCCAGCAAGGCCTTGCCGGTGTACAGCGGTTCGAGGGGAATGCCGCTGGCCTGTTCGGTTTGCGCGATGAATTCAAGCAACGCCGGATTGACCTTGGCGAAACCGCCACGACTGGCGTCGATCAGCTCGTAGTGCCCGGCCTCACCGACAATCGCCTCGACATTCGCCGCGACGCCGTGATCGTCGGGCACGGCCATTGCGCCGTACACCGCATGTTGTCCGGCCTCGGCCAACACCAATCCCGCGAGCGTGGTGCCCGTGCCGCAGGCCAGCCACCAACCGTGGTAGTCGTCCCAGCCGAGCTTGCCGAGTTGTTGACTGACCTGATCCTTCAGTGCCGCGCAGCCCTGCGCGCCCGGCAACCCGCCGCCCCCTTCAGGCACCGGATGCAGCGTCGGATACTGCGCAAGCCACGGCTGCCAGAACCCCGGCTCGTGCCGCGCCCTATAGCCGCCGTAACCGAGCCAGTGCAGCTGCATGCCGAAATCCTGCAGATCCCTGACCGTCGGCGTGTCCTGCGGATGCCCGCGCAACAGCCCGACCGTTGCGAATCCCAGACGCTTGCCCGCAGCCGCCAGTGCATGCAGATGATTGGAGTGCGCACCGCCCAGGCTGATGATGCCTTCGGCGCCCGCGCGGTCGGCGGCTTTGAGATGTTCGACGAGTTTGAACCACTTGTTGCCGCTGATCAGCGGATCGATCCGGTCGAGACGCAGGATCGCGACTTCAATGCCGGCGGCGGTGAGCCAGTCCAGATGAAGCGCTTCGAGGGGGGCTTGAGGTAGCCAGTCGGTGGGAGGCAGAAACATAAAGGCCGGCTCTGTGCAAAGAGCCGGCATTCTAGGGTGGATCAGAGCTCGGCGGCCAGACGCGAACCCTGATTGATCGCACGTTTGGCATCCAGTTCGGCCGCCACATCGGCGCCGCCGATCAGGTGCACGTTCTGCCCGGCTTCGACCAGACCGTCGTGCAGCTCGCGCAGCGGATCCTGGCCGGCGCAGATGACGATGTTGTCCACCGGCAGCACTTGCGGCTCGCCGGTTTCGCCGATGCGGATGTGCAGGCCTTCGTCGTCGATCTTCAGGTATTCGACGCTGTTGAGCATCTGCACCTGCTTGTTCTTGAGACCGGTGCGGTGAATCCAGCCGGTGGTCTTGCCCAGACCGTCGCCGACCTTGGATTTCTTGCGTTGCAGCAGGAACACGTCGCGCGCCGGTGCGTGCGGTGCAGCCTTGATCCCGGCCACGCCACCACGGGCTTCCAGATTCGTGTCGATGCCCCACTCTTTCCAGAACGCGGCGCGATCCTGACTGGTGGCCACGCCTTCATGGACGAGGAATTCCGAGACGTCAAAACCGATACCGCCGGCACCGATCACCGCCACACGCTTGCCGACCGGTTTGCGCTCAAGCAACACATCCAGGTAGCTCAGCACCTTGGCGTTCTCGACACCCGGAATCGCCGGCAGACGCGGCGCAATGCCGGTCGCCAGGATGACTTCGTCGTAACCGCCCTCGACCAGTTTCGCCACGTCGACGCGGGTGTTCAGGCACACCTCGACGTTGGTGGTCTGCAGTTTGCGTTTGAAGTAGCGCAGGGTTTCGTAGAACTCTTCCTTGCCCGGCACACGTTTCGCGACGTTGAACTGGCCACCGATTTCGCTGGCCGAATCAAACAAGGTCACCTGATGCCCGCGCTCGGCGGCCACGGTGGCAGCGGACAGACCGGCAGGACCGGCACCGACCACGGCGATCTTCTTGATCTGCTTGACCGGCAGGTAGTTGAGTTCGGTCTCGTGGCAGGCACGCGGGTTGACCAGGCAACTGGTGAGCTTGCCGCCGAAGGTGTGATCGAGGCAGGCCTGGTTGCAACCAATGCAGGTGTTAATTTCGTCGGCGCGGCCTTCAGCTGCCTTGTTGACGAAGTCCGGATCGGCGAGGAACGGCCGCGCCATCGAGACCATGTCGGCATCGCCTTCGGCGAGGATCTGCTCGGCGACTTCCGGGGTGTTGATACGGTTGGTGGTGATCAGCGGAATACTCACCGAGCCACGCAGCTTGGCGGTGACCTTGCTGAACGCCGCACGCGGCACTTTGGTGGCGATGGTCGGGATCCGCGCTTCGTGCCAGCCGATACCGGTGTTGATGAGGGTCGCGCCGGCCTGCTCGATGGCTTTGGCCAGGGTGACGATTTCTTCCCAGGTGCTGCCGCCTTCCACCAGATCGAGCATCGACAGACGGAAGATGATGATGAAGTTCGGGCCGACCGCTTCACGTACGCGGCGTACGATTTCCACCGGCAGGCGCATGCGGTTTTCGTAGCTGCCGCCCCAACGGTCGGTGCGGTGGTTGGTGTGGGCGGCGAGGAACTGGTTAATGAAATAACCTTCCGAGCCCATGATTTCCACGCCGTCGTACTCGGCGGTCTGGGCCAGTACCGAGCAGGTGACGAAATCGCTGATCTGCTTCTCGATGCCTTCCTCGTCCAGCTCTTTGGGCTTGAACGGGTTGATCGGCGCCTGGATGGCGCTCGGCGCGACCTGTTTCGGGCTGTAGGCATAACGGCCGGCGTGGAGGATCTGCATGCAGATCTTGCCGCCCGCATCATGCACAGCGCGAGTGACTATGCGGTGCTTGAGCGCTTCTTCCTCGGTGGTCAGCTTGGCTGCGCCGGAGTACACACCGCCCTCGTCGTTCGGGCCGATACCGCCGGTGACCATCAGGCCGACACCGCCACGGGCACGCTCGGCAAAATACGCCGCCATGCGTTCGAAACCACCCGGCTTCTCTTCAAGGCCGGTGTGCATCGAGCCCATCAGGGTGCGGTTGCGCAGCGTGGTGAATCCCAGGTCCAGCGGGGCCAACAGGTGCGGGTATTGAGTGGCGGTCATCGTTAACTCCACAGCAGCGATCACGGAAAATGCGGGAGCTCTGCGTCCCCCGTCAGTCATGCTCGACAGATTAGGAGTCGCATCGCTGTCACTCAATGACCGAAACTGACAAGTTATTGATCCAAATGCGCAGCGCCCCTTGGCAAGCCGGGGCTGGCGCCCTACCCTGTCCGCACACCCTGTACCCGGTTGTTGTTGGATTTCATGCGCAAACTTCTGTACCTGACTTTTTCCATGGCGCTCATCGCCGCGCTCACCTTCTACGCCATGTGGGCGGCTGACCGCCCGGCCGGTCATTACCTGTCGGACCTGCGGATCAAACTGGCGGTCGATCAGGGCACGCCCGCCGATCGCGGCAACCTGCTGGGCATCCAGCCCGAGCTGTTCCCCACCGACTACCAAAGCCCCGAACGCCTGCACCGCAAGCTCGCCGCCTATTTGCAGCAGGCGCAGGATCAGGGGCTGTTGAATGATAAAACCGTGGTCATCCTGCCCGAGCATGTCGGCACCTGGCTGATGATCAGCGGCGAGAAAGACGAGCTGTACCAGGCCGCCACCCTCGCCGAAGCGATGAACTGG
This sequence comes from Pseudomonas sp. 9.2(2024), assembly GCF_039695385.1. Taxonomy (NCBI): domain Bacteria; kingdom Pseudomonadati; phylum Pseudomonadota; class Gammaproteobacteria; order Pseudomonadales; family Pseudomonadaceae; genus Pseudomonas; species Pseudomonas sp. 9.2(2024). The sequence continues at coordinate 4,275,904 of NZ_CP155585.1, forward strand.
CTGGCCGCGAGCAATCCGGTGCAATTTGCTCGCGCCTGGCTCGCCGCCAAGGGCAGCAGCCGTCTGGATGACGCGCACCTGCGGATGAAATCCCGGGACATGGCCAAGAACTATCAGGCGCTGTTCGGTGGCCTGGCCAAGGAATTCCACATCACCCTGGTGGCCGGCTCGATCGTATTGCCTGAACCGAACATCATCGATGGCCGGCTCAAGACCGGCAGTGGTGAGCTGTACAACAGCACCGTAGTGTTTGGCCGCGACGGTGCCCCGCTCGGCCAGCCACAACGGCAGATGCGCCCGATCTTCGATCAGGACGACAGCTCCGGCGAGGCTTCCCGGATCAATGTGGTCGATACCCCGGCCGGGCGCCTCGGCGTGCTCATCGGCAGAGACAGCTGGTATCCGGACAACTACCGCAAACTGGATGAGCAAGGCGCGCAACTGATTGCGGTCCCGGCGCTGATCACAGGTCATGGCGTGTGGGATCAACCGTGGAAGGGTTACAAAGGCTTGAGCGTGCCGGACTCGGTCAGCCTGAAACCGGGAGCCGTCAGCGAGGGCCAGGCCTGGCACCAATTGACCCTGACCGCGCAACCGTCGGCCAGCAAGGCGCTGGCCGGCATGAGTGTGTTTCTGCGCGGGCAGTTCTGGGACAAACCGAGTTCCGGGCAAAGTTTCCTCAGCAGCAACGGCCAGCAATTCGCTGACAGCGAAGCCCGTGGCGCGCGCCTGCTGAACCTCTGGTTGTAACCCATGAAACCGCAGCCCATGCGTCTCGGGGATCTGTCGGTGGGCTTCGTCCACAGCCTGGCCGATGCCGTGCGCAGCCATGACGTCGATCCGCTGCCATTGCTCGAGCAGTACGGCCTGGATGCCGCACGACTGGCCGAAGCCGGGGCGCGCCTGTCGATCCCGCGCTACATGCGCCTGGGGCATGGCGCGATTCAGCTTACCGGCGATCCGGCACTGGGTTTGCGCATGGGCCGGCTCAGTCGCCTGAGTCAGGCCGGGCTGGCCGGTGTGACCGCCGCGCAGGCGCCAACCGTGCGCGAAGCCGCTCGCTGCCTGACTCGCTTCGAACCCTTGTACGGCTCCAACTATCGCGGCCAGTCGAGTTTCCACGAAGACGCCAGCGGTGCGTGGCTGCGCTTCTACTCGATCAGCCCGTACAACGCCTACAACCGCTTTGTGGTGGATTCGATCATCGCCGGCTGGCTGCAGCAGTTGTCCAGCGTCAGCCCCGAGCCCTTGCGCACCGAGCGGATCGAGATCGAATTCGATAGCCCGGATTATCGCGACGCTTATGCGGTGCTGGGCGATTGCCCGATACAGTTCGGCGCCGAACACAATCAATTGCGTCTGAGCCTCACCAGCCTGGCCCAACGCAACCCGGAGCATTGCCCCAGCACCTGGAAACATTTGCTCGGTCTGTGCGAACGGGAACTGGAGCAATTGACCCGCACCCGCAGCCTGCGTGAACGCATCACGCAATTGCTCGGGCCATTGCTCAATGGCGGCCGGGAACCGGACCTGGAAGAAGTGGCGGCACGCCTGAAGCTGCCGACCTGGACGTTACGGCGAAAGCTGGCCGAGGAAGGCACGCAGTTTCGCGCGATCCTCAATGACACCCGCCGTGATCTGGCGATGACCTACATCCGCGACACCGAACTGGCATTCGGTGAAATTGCCTACCTGCTGGGCTTTGCCTCGGCCGAAGCTTTCCAGCGCGCCTTCAAGCGCTGGAACGGCCAGACACCGGGCGAATTTCGCCGCAGTCACCGCAAGACAGGCTGACGCCTCACAGCTCGGTGGCGTCTTCCGCAGGCTCTGGTGAATCCAGCTCAAAGGCCTGGAATTCGAGCAGTTCTTCTTGATAGTCATCCATTGCGTAATCCCCCTACTGCTTGCTTGAAATGGCCTGGAACAAATGACCAGTGCCTCGAGCATAAAGTGCCCGTGTGAAGGAAAAATGAAACGCGTCCTTCATGAAATAAACGTAGCAGGCGGTCAGGAATTTATCGCGGGAAATTTTTCGACAGGGCTGGCAGGAAGAAGCTCAAGGGAGATAACAAAACGCCACGCGTCCGACAGAGGTCGGAGGCGTGGCGTAAAGCTTACTGACCGGAGGCAGGCATGGCCGGAATCGGCTCGGAGGGCGGCGGCATGTCCGTCGGGTTGGCCGGCGGCGTGATGGTTTCCGTCGCAGGCGCAGGCTCGGCAACTGGCGCCGGGGTGATCGGTGCAGCTTCGGCCGGCGGTGCTACAGGTTCGGAGCTGGCAGGGGCCGCTTCTGCAGGCGCTGGTGCCGCAGCGGGCTCAGCGGCCGGCGCTGGGGCCGGGGTCGGTTCAGCCGCAGGGGCTGGAGCCAGCGGAGCCGGCGTCGCCTTGGCTTCCGGCACACCCAGGTCGGTCTTCGGTTTCTCGGTGATGTGCGCGGTTTTCTTCGCATCGGCCGGCAGGAACAGCTCGACCAGCGTGAAGAAACGCTCGTAGAACTTCTGCGACGACACGGTTTCGCTGGCGACCTTGACCATCGAATCGTCAGACGAGCCGATCGGCATCGACACCGAACCCAACACTCCGACACCGAGGCTGGCCGAGTTGTTGGTCTTCTTCAGTGCGTAGCGGTCCTGCAGGGCGTTGGCGAACACGGTGGCGTGATGGCCGGCGCTGCCATCATCGGCGCACACCACGTTGAAGCTGATCTCCAGGTGGGTTTCGCCGGTCTGCTGGAAGCTCTTGTGCCCGCTGACCAGTTTCGGGTCATTGCTGGTAATGATGTAGCCCTGGCTGAGCAACGCTCGGCGGGCCGCTTCGCAACTGGCGGTGTCGGTCACCGGGTAATTGCGCGAAAAGGTGCCGGAGTCGTCGAAATTCTCATGCTCGTAGATGGGCTTGTCCTTGGAGCAGCCGGCAGCGGCGGTCAGCAACAACGCCAACCCGATGAAACGCACGGGAATAGAATTCAACATTAAACATCCTGAGGGAAAACGGTCCGGGGCGTATTGTGCAACAGATCGCTGCCCCGCGGCGTATGGATTAGTGTCTTAAAACAGTTACAACTCTACCGGTCATGAGCGACAGGAAAAAGTCGCGCCGATAAATGATCGATGAACACCCGCAATTTGGCAGTTGCGTGCCGGCTCGACGGCCACAAAACCCAGAACTGCCCGACGTGCTGCAGATGCTCCTCCAGTACGCGCTGCAGGCGACCCTGTTGCTGAGATTCATGGATCATGAAGTCCGGCAGACAGGCGATGCCCATGCCCGCCAGCGCCGCATGCCGCACGGCTTCGATCGAGGTACTGACCAGACGTGTCGGCAGGGTCGGCTCGGGCGCGCCCTCCTCGCGTTTGAGCGGCCAGGACTCCAGTTTGCCCGTGGCGTGAAACGTATGGCGCAGGCAGGCGTGCTGCGTCAGTTCGGCCGGGGTCTGAGGTTCGCCGCACTCGCGCAGATACGCGGGACTGGCCACCAACACCATATGAAACTCGCCCAACGGTCGTGCCATCAGTCGCGAGTCTCGCGGTTTACCCGTTCGGATCACCGCATCGAAACCTTCGTCCACCACATCCACCATGCGATCGGTCAGGTCCAGATCCAGCTCGATCTGCGGATACAGCGCCATGAACTCGTTCATGACCGGCATCACCAGGTCATGCACCTGCGGCAGGCTGACCCGCAACTTGCCGTGAGGCGCCGCTGCGGCATCGCACATTTCAAATTCAGCCGCTTCGACCTCCGCGAGGATCTTGCGGCAACGTTCAAGAAACAGCGCGCCTTCGCTGGTCAGCGTGATGCTGCGAGTGGTGCGGTGAAACAACCGCACATTGAGCCGTGCCTCCAGGCGGGCGATGCTTTTGCCGACCGCCGACGAAGACACGCCCTGCAAGCGACCGGCCTCGGTAAAACTGCGGGTTTCCGCCACCTGCACGAACACCGAAATACTGCCCAGGCTGTCCATTTATCCCTCCCTGATTCACGACATTCTTGTCCGAGATGTTCGGAACCCTAACCTGTTTTTCCCGAATGTGCAGCGCCCTACCCTATGGCCTTCGTCTCCTTTGGCAAAATGGAAACCCGCCCATGAACGATGCGCCACTCACTTCCCCCACGCTCGCCGGCACCGTCGAGCCCGCAGAACGATTACCGCTGGGTGCATTGCTCGCACTGGCCACCGCCGGATTTATCACCGTGCTGACCGAGGCGATGCCCGCCGGCCTGTTGCCACAGATGAGCGCGGGGCTTGATGTCTCTCAGGCCCTGATCGGGCAACTGGTCACGCTGTACGCCATTGGTTCGATGCTGGCGGCCATTCCACTCACCATTGCCACCCGGGGTTGGCGTCGACGCCCGCTGCTGCTGTCGGCCATTGGTGGGTTCGCCATTGCCAACAGCATCACTGCGCTGTCGGAGCTGTACTGGCTGACCCTGATTGCACGCTTGATCGCGGGCGTATTCGCGGGGCTGCTGTGGGCGTTGCTGGCCGGCTACGCAAGCCGGATGGTCGCACCCCACTTGCAAGGCCGGGCCATTACGGTGGCCATGCTCGGGGCACCCCTTGCGCTGTCGCTGGGCATTCCGGCCGGGACGCTGCTGGGCACGGCGGTCGGCTGGCGCCTGAGCTTCGCGATCATGACCGGGCTGACCGTGCTGCTGGTGATCTGGGTGCGTTGGCAAGTACCGGACTTCGCCGGTGAACGCGCCGGCAAACGCCTGCCACTGCGCCAGGTGTTTACCCTGCCGGGCGTGCGATCCGTGTTGTTTGTAACCTTGTCCTACGTCGTCGCGCACAACCTGCTGTACACCTACATCGCGCCATTTCTGGAGCCATCGGGACTTGGCGGAGAAATCGACCGAGTGTTGCTGGTATTCGGCCTGGCGTCAGTACTGAGCCTGTGGATCGTCGGCAGTCTGATTGATCGCTGGCTGCGTCAGTTGGCGCTGGTCAGTGCAATGCTGTTCCTGCTGTCAGCGATCGCACTGGGCCTGTGGCGCGAATCGCCGGGCGTGGTCTACACCGCCACCGCCGTCTGGGGTCTGGCGTTCGGCGCGATGCCCTCGCTGTTGCAGACAGCCCTGGCGAAAACTGCCAAGGAGGCTGCCGATACCGCGCAATCGATGCTGGTGACTCTATGGAATGTCGGCATTGCCGGCGGCGGGCTTGCGGGCGGTCTGCTGCTGAACAACCTGGGCGTCGGGAGTTACCCGTGGATTGTCGCGGGTCTGTTGCTGCTGACTCTGTATGCGACCACCAATGCCCGGAGCCATGATTTCCCGAACGCCGGATAGCGTGCATAAAAAAGCCCCGGATTTGCATCCGGGGCTCGGGTCTTGCGGCTCAGCCAGGCATCAGAAACGCTTGATGTCGGCTTCGGCTTCCAGCTGTTTGCGGTACGCCGCGAAGTCTTGCTGGCCCACGCGCGATGCGAGGAAGCGACGGTATTGCGCTTTCTCTTCATCGGTCGGAGCCGCCGCTTCGTTCACACCGTTCAGGCGCACGATGGTCAGGCTGCCGTCCGCCAGCGTAACGCTGGTGAAGGTCGGCTTGTCCTTCGCGGCCGGTTTCGGCATGCGGAACAACGCTTGCAGCACCGCCGGATCAACGCCTTCCTGAGCGCGGTTTGCTGCTTCGGTAACTTTCCAGCTCTGACCGTCCACCGCCTTGTCCAGCGGGTTCTTGCCATCACGCAGACTGGCGATCAGTTGCTCCGCCTTGGTCTTGGCAGCCGCGCTGGCGTGCTCTTTGGTCAACTGGGCGCGAATGGCGGTGGCCACGCTTTCCAGCGGCAATTGAGCAGGCTTCAGGTGCTCCTTGGCGCGCAGCACGATCACGGTTTCCGGATCCAGCTCGATGGCGGTGCTGTTGGCACCCTCTTCCAGCACTTCGGTGCTGAACGCAGCAGTCACAACGGCACGGTTGGCTGCAACGCCTTCGCCACCTTCACGGCCAAACGGCTTGGAGGTGTGCACGGTCAGTTTCAGGTCCTGCGCTGGCTGGGCCAGGTCGGATGCTTCGAACGAAGAGTCTTCCAGTTGCTTGGTCGCCTCGACGAAACGCTGCTCGACTTGCTGGGTTTTCAGCTCGCGGGTCAGCTTGTCTTTCAGGCTGGCCAGCGTCGGCACTTCAGGCGCCTCGACACCCAGCAGCTTGATCAGGTGGAAACCGAAGTCGGTGCGAACCGGCTCGGACACCTGATCCTTGTTCAGCGAGTACAGGGCTTTCTCGAAGGCCGGATCGTAAACGCCAGGACCGGCATAACCCAGGTCACCGCCGTTGTTGGCCGAACCCGGATCCTGCGAGAACTCCTTGGCCAGCGCTTCGAATTTCTCGCCCTTGGCCAGACGCGCCTGGACTTCTTCGATCTTCGCCTTGGCCTGAGCTTCGGTGGTCTTGTCGTTGACTTCGATCAGAATGTGCGCAGCACGACGCTGTTCCGACAGGTTGGCGATCTCTTTCTGATACGCCGCCTGCAGGTCTTCGTCCTTGACGGCGACCTGATCGAAGAACGAAGCCTTCTTCAGCTCCAGGTAATCGATGACCACTTGATCCGGGGTCATGAATTCCTTGGCGTGCTCGTCGTAGTAAGCCTTGACCTCGTCATCGGTCAGCTTCACGGCCGAAGGGTCAGCCTTGATGTTCAGCGTGGCGAAATCGCGGGTCTGTTTTTCCAGACGGGCGAAGGCCAGCACCTGAGCATCGGTCACGAAACCGCTGCCTGCCACACCGGCGCGCAGTTGGCCGATCAGCATTTCCTGAGCCAGCATCTGGCGGAACTGCATGCGGCTGTAGCCCAGTTGACGGATCACCTGATCGAAACGGTCGGAGCTGAACTTGCCGTCGACCTGAAATTCAGGCGTCTGCAGGATCACTTGATCCAGGGCCGCTTCGGAGAAAGCGAATTTCGATTGTTCTGCGCCTTGCAGCAGCAGCTTGCGATCGATCAGACCCTTGAGGGCCGATTCGCGCAGCATTTTTTCGTCCAGCAAGGAAGCGTCGAAGTCCTTGCCCAGTTGTTGCATCAGCTGACGGCGTTGCATATCCACCGCCTGGCTCAGCTCGTTCTGGCTGATTTCTTCACCGTTGACCTTGGCCGCCTCATTCTTGTGAGTCGTGGCCTGGAAAATGGCGTCGAAACCGGTCAGAGCCATCAGTGCAACGATGACTCCGATAATGGTCTTGGCAATCCAGCCTTGTGAATTGTCCCTGATATTCTGCAGCATGCGTCCCCCAGAAACGGTTGAACTTCAAAATTAGGCAACCGTGGAGCGTGGGTAGAATCCGGATAGAAGAAAGGCGCATCCGAGGATGCGCCTTCTCGTAACTGGCGGAGCGGACAGGGCTCGAACCCTCGATCCCGGTGTGACAGGCAGCTATTCCAACCGCCTGCTCTACCGCTCCGCTGCCAAGTCAGGCATGACCCCGACCCGGATGGGTAAAAACCTGAATCAAACTTAGTTGACGGCTTCTTTCAGGGCTTTACCGGCTTTGAAACCTGGCTTTTTGGCTGCCGCGATTTCCAGAGTCTTGCCGGTCTGTGGGTTACGACCAATGCGAGCTGGACGATCAGTCACGGAGAAAGTACCGAAACCAACCAGAACAACGGAGTCGCCAGCCTTGAGAGCGCCAGTGACGGATTCGATTACAGCGTCCAGCGCACGGCCAGCAGCAGCTTTCGGGATATCAGCGGATGCAGCGATAGCATCAATCAGTTCCGACTTGTTCACTCTAAGTCCCCTTATATCTATTTGAGTATGATTCTAAGTTTTTTGGTGAAAGCAAAAACGAGTGCTGAATGGCCTACAGACACTTAAGAGCCGCTTTATAACAAGGGCTCTAAAAAGCTGTCAAGGAAGCCCCCCAGGCAAAAGCGTATTAATGCGTGCTAATTCTTTCCTTAGAGTCAGACTCACGTTTTTCGTCCTTGGCAACTATCTCCGGAGCCACATCCGGCAAGGGCTCCGGCGCGTATTGCAGCGCAATTTGCAGGACCTCGTCAATCCATTTAACCGGTTTGATCTGCAGATCCTGCTTGATATTGTCAGGAATCTCCTTCAGATCGCGCACGTTCTCTTCCGGAATAATCACTGTCTTGATTCCGCCACGGTGAGCGGCCAGCAGTTTTTCCTTCAGACCGCCAATGGCAAGGACTTGACCACGCAGGGTGATCTCGCCGGTCATGGCAACATCGGCGCGCACAGGAATACCCGTCAAAGCCGACACCAGCGCAGTACACATGCCTACACCGGCGCTCGGGCCGTCTTTCGGCGTAGCGCCTTCCGGCATGTGGATGTGCGTGTCACGCTTCTCGTGGAAGTCCAGCGGAATGCCCAGGCTCTTGGCACGGCTGCGTACCACGGTCAGGGCCGCAGTGATCGATTCGACCATTACGTCACCCAGCGAACCGGTCTTGATCAGTTGACCTTTACCCGGCACTACGGCGGCTTCGATGGTCAGCAGTTCGCCGCCCACCTGAGTCCAGGCCAGGCCGGTCACTTGACCGATCTGATCCTGTTGCTCGGCCAGACCGTATCGGAACTTGCGAACGCCGAGGAAATGCTCCAGCAGATCAGCTGTCACTTTTACCGAGAAGCGTTTTTCCAGCGCGTGCTCTTTGACCGCCTTGCGGCAGACCTTGGCAATCTGCCGCTCGAGGCCACGCACACCGGCTTCGCGGGTGTAGTAACGGATGATGTCGCGGATCGCTTCTTCGTCGAATTCCAGCTCGCCCTTCTTCAGGCCGTTGGCTGCAATCTGCTTCGGCGACAGGTACTTGACCGCAATGTTGATCTTCTCGTCTTCGGTGTAACCCGGCAGACGGATCACTTCCATCCGGTCCAGCAGCGCCGGCGGAATGTTCATCGAGTTCGAGGTGCACAGGAACATCACATCCGAAAGGTCGTAATCGACTTCCAGATAGTGGTCGTTGAAGTTGTGGTTCTGCTCAGGATCGAGCACTTCCAGCAACGCCGACGCCGGGTCGCCACGCATGTCGCTGCCCATTTTGTCGATTTCATCGAGCAGGAACAGCGGGTTGCGCACACCCACTTTTGTCATCTTTTGAATCAATCTTCCTGGCATCGAACCGATGTAAGTCCGACGGTGACCACGGATTTCCGCTTCATCACGCACGCCACCGAGGGCCATGCGCACGAATTTGCGGTTGGTGGCATGGGCGATCGACTCGGCCAGCGAGGTTTTACCCACGCCCGGAGGACCGACCAGGCACAACACCGGGCCACGGATTTTCTTCACGCGCTTCTGCACGGCGAGGTATTCAAGGATGCGTTCCTTGACCTCTTCGAGGCCGTAGTGATCGGCGTCGAGAATGTCTTCGGCACGGGCCAGGTCCAGACGCACCTTGCTCTGAGCCTTCCACGGCACCTGAACCAGCCAGTCGATGTACGAGCGCACCACGGTGGCTTCGGCAGACATCGGCGACATCTGCTTGAGCTTGTTCAACTCGGCAGTGGCCTTGGCCAGGGCATCTTTCGGCAGACCGGCAGCGTCGATACGCTTTTTCAGGTCTTCGATTTCGTTGTGGCCTTCGTCGCTGTCGCCGAGCTCCTTCTGAATGGCCTTCATCTGCTCGTTCAGGTAGTACTCGCGCTGACTGCGCTCCATTTGCTTTTTGACGCGGCCACGAATGCGTTTTTCGACTTGCAGCAGGTCGATCTCGGCGTCCAGCAAGGCCAGAACGTGCTCGACCCGGGCCGACAAATCGATGATTTCGAGGATTTCCTGCTTCTGCTCGATCTTCAGCGCCATGTGCGCGGCCATGGTGTCTACCAGGCGGCCAGGCTCGTCGATGCTGTTGAGCGACGACAGGACTTCAGCCGGGACTTTCTTGCCCAGCTGCACATATTGTTCGAACTGCGACAGCAGGCTGCGCACGAACACTTCGGATTCGCGCTCGGCGGCGTCGACTTCGTCGATCAGCGAGACTTCGGCACGGCAGTGGCCATCGACTTCGCTGAAGCGCTCGACAGCGCCACGCTGCTCGCCCTCGACCAGAACCTTGACGGTGCCGTCAGGCAGCTTGAGCAGCTGCAGAACAGTAGCGATGGTACCTACGCGATAGAGAGCTTCTTCACCGGGATCGTCGTCAGCCGGGTTTCTCTGGGCCAGCAGCAGGATCTGCTTGTCGCCCGTCATCGCGGCCTCGAGGGCTTCGATGGATTTCTCGCGCCCCACGAACAGCGGGATAACCATGTGCGGATACACAACGACATCACGCAATGGCAGGAGAGGCAATTCGATGGTGGTCTTCATGATTTCGCCTCTACGGCGGCCATATGGCCGTAATCAGATGGAATTAAGCTTGAAACCAAGATGGGGGCTGCCTTGAAAAAAAACAAGCGCAAAGCGGATGTAAAAAACGACATAAAAAAAAAGAGGCCCGAAGGCCCCTTCTTTGTTCCGGCAGACCGGGCGCTTACGCGTCCGGTGCAGCCTTGGCAGCCGGCTCACTGTTTTCGTAGATATACAGTGGCTTGGACTTGCCTTCGATCACGCTTTCATCGATCACGACTTTGCTCACCTCGGACTGCGAGGGGATTTCATACATCGTGTCGAGCAGCACACCTTCGAGAATCGAACGCAGGCCACGGGCACCGGTTTTACGCTCCAGGGCACGCTTGGCGACCGATTTCAGCGCGTCGGAACGGAATTCCAGATCCACGCCTTCCATCTCGAACAGCTTGGCATACTGTTTGGTCAGGGCATTTTTCGGCTCGGTGAGAATCTGCATCAGCGCAGCCTCATCCAGCTCGTCCAGCGTCGCGAGGACCGGCAGACGACCGACAAATTCCGGGATCAGACCGAACTTGACCAGGTCGTCAGGCTCGACTTCACGCAGGGACTCACCGACTTTCTTGCCTTCTTCCTTGCTGCGCACTTCTGCGTTGAAACCGATGCCACCCTTGGTGGAACGGTTCTGAATGACCTTCTCCAGACCGGAGAATGCGCCACCGCAGATGAACAGGATGTTACGGGTATCAACCTGAAGGAATTCCTGCTGCGGATGCTTGCGGCCACCTTGCGGCGGAACCGAAGCGACCGTGCCTTCGATCAGTTTGAGCAAGGCCTGCTGCACGCCTTCCCCGGAAACGTCCCGGGTAATCGACGGGTTGTCGGACTTGCGGGAAATCTTGTCGATTTCGTCGATGTAGACAATGCCCATCTGGGCTTTCTCTACGTCGTAATCACACTTCTGCAGCAGCTTCTGAATGATGTTCTCGACGTCTTCACCCACATAACCCGCCTCGGTGAGGGTGGTTGCGTCGGCGATGGTGAACGGAACGTTCAGCAAGCGGGCCAGGGTTTCGGCCAGCAGGGTTTTACCGGAGCCTGTCGGGCCGATCAGCAGGATGTTGCTCTTGCCGAGTTCGACGTCGTCAGCCTTTTTGTCACGCTGGTTCAGACGCTTGTAGTGGTTGTACACCGCTACTGCCAGAACCTTTTTGGCACGTTCCTGACCAATTACATACTGATCAAGGATGCCGCTGATTTCTTTAGGCGAAGGCAATTTATGCGCGCTGCTTTCGGCCTGTGCTTCCTGCACCTCCTCGCGGATGATGTCATTGCACAGGTCGACGCACTCGTCGCAGATAAAGACCGAGGGGCCGGCAATCAATTTGCGCACTTCATGCTGGCTTTTGCCACAGAAGGAGCAATAGAGCAGCTTGCCGTTGTCCTCGCCGTTGCGGGTGTCAGTCATTCGTTCGATCCAAATCCGATAGGCTTGCAACACAAGATGAAGGCTATTGCGGGCTTTTTCAAGCCCGCCGCTGATCAGACGCGCCGACCAAGCCTATTTTGAGCTGCTTATTTTAAGCTGGGCGCTGGTTGATCACTTCGTCGATCAGACCATATTCCTTCGCAGCTTCTGCACTCATGAAGTTGTCGCGGTTGGTGTCGCGCTCGATTTCTTCAAGCGTACGGCCGCTGTGCTTGGCCATCAGCGTGTTCAGACGCTCGCGGATGAAGAGGATTTCCTTGGCATGGATTTCGATGTCCGATGCCTGGCCCTGGAAACCGCCCAGTGGCTGGTGAATCATCACGCGCGAGTTCGGCAGGCAGAAACGCTTGCCAGGTGCACCGGCCGTCAGCAGGAATGCGCCCATGCTGCACGCCTGACCGATACAGGTAGTCGATACGTTTGGCTTGATGAACTGCATGGTGTCGTAGATCGACATGCCCGCTGTCACCGAACCGCCCGGGGAGTTGATGTAAAGATGGATGTCCTTGTCCGGGTTTTCCGCTTCAAGGAACAGCAATTGCGCGCAAATCAGGTTGGCCATGTAGTCCTCTACAGGACCCACCAGAAAGATCACTCGTTCCTTGAGAAGACGCGAGTAGATGTCATAGGCGCGCTCGCCACGAGCAGATTGCTCGACAACCATCGGGACCAGGCCGCCGGCGGCCTGGATATCAGAGTTCTGCTGAATATAGGAATTACGGAACATGCTCTGCAGTCACTCCCAAATAGTCATGTCTTGAATACGCATAAGCCAGCTCGAAGGCTGGCTTATGGTGTGTGCTTCTAACGCAAAAACAATCAGTCGGCTTTTGGAGCTTCTACCGGCTTGACCGCTTCTTCGTAAGAGACCGATTTGTCGGTCACGCTAGCTTTCTGCAGAACAGTATCCACAACTTGTTCTTCCAGCACAACCGAACGGACTTCGTTCAGTTGCTGCTCGTTCTTGTAGTACCAGGACACGACCTGCTCAGGCTCTTGGTAAGCCGAAGCCATTTCCTGAATCATTTCGCGAACGCGGGCTTCGTCTGGCTTCAGGTCGAACTGCTTGACCACTTCAGCAACGATCAGACCCAGTACAACGCGACGCTTGGCTTGTTCTTCGAACAGCTCGGCCGGCAGTTGGTCTGGCTTGATGTTGCCACCGAACTGCTGAACAGCCTGCACGCGCAGACGATCAACTTCGTTGGACAGCAGAGCCTTAGGCACTTCGATCGGGTTGGTGGCCAGCAGACCGTCCATTACCTGATTCTTGACCTTGGATTTGATCGCCTGACGCAGTTCACGCTCCATGTTCTTGCGAACTTCGGTGCGGAAACCGTCGATGCCGCTTTCCTTGATGCCGAATTGAGCGAAGAACTCTTCGTTCAGCTCAGGCAGTTTTGGCTCGGAAACGGTATTTACAGTCACGGTGAACTCGGCGGTTTTGCCAGCCAGGTCCAGGTTCTGATAGTCCTCTGGGAAGGTCAGGTTCAGAACGCGCTCTTCGCCGGCTTTAGCACCAACCAGGCCTTCTTCGAAGCCAGGGATCATGCGGCCGGAACCCAGTACCAGCTGAGTGCCCTTGGCGGAACCGCCAGCGAACACTTCGCCGTCAACCTTGCCAACGAAATCGATGTTCAGCTGGTCTTCGTTCTGGGCAGCGCGATCGGCTACTTCAAAACGGGTGTTCTGCTTGCGCAGGATGTCCAGCATCTTGTCCAGATCGGCGTCAGCCACGTCAGCGCTCAGGCGCTCGACGGTGATGCCTTCGAAGCCGGCAACGGTGAACTCGGGGAACACTTCGAATACGGCTACGTATTCCAGGTCCTTGCCAGCTTCGAGCGACTTAGGCTCGATCGACGGCGAACCGGCCGGGTTCAGCTTCTGCTCAACCACAGCTTCGTAGAAGGAGGACTGGATCACGTCGCCGATCGCTTCCTGGCGCGCATCAGCACCGAAACGGCGCTTGATTTCGCTCATTGGCACTTTGCCTGGACGGAAGCCAGCAATCTTGGCCTTTTGGGCAGTCTGCTGCAGACGCTTGTTGACCTGAGTCTCGATGCGCTCAGCCGGCACGGTGATGCTCATGCGGCGCTCAAGAGCAGTAGTATTTTCAACAGAAACTTGCATGGATATTCCTCGTTGCACAGACGTTAGCCGGCCGTTTCCGACCCAAGAATCAAGGGCAAGCATTCTAGTAGGTCAAACTCAAGAAGTCACCCTACTGAAAACGGGTAAAAAAACAGCAGGCCATTTGAAGGCGGGGACAAACGGTTGCGCCTCGCCCTGTTAGCAAATACAGCCAATTCAAGCCAGGGCTCTGCGCCAACCTCTTCTATATATAGAGGCGGTTGAATCATCTCCCTGACAGCCGACCTCGCAAGCAAGACCGGCAGGCAGCGCAGCATCATCGAGCAACATTGATACGACGAAGCACCCTGCCCTGCGACCCGAAACCTGCAGCCGCCAAAATCCGAAACCGTAAAACAAAAAAGGCGCCAGACTGTTAAATCTGGCGCCTTTCGGAATATGGGGTGGACGATGGGGATCGAACCCACGACAACGGGAGTCACAATCCCGTGCTCTACCAACTGAGCTACGCCCACCATATTGCGTGCCAAAGAAGCCAAACAACTTCTTTGTAGAACTTCACCCGGCCAACGGCATGAATGAAGCTTTGATTGGTGCGGATGAAGAGACTCGAACTCTTACGCCTCGCGGCGCTGGAACCTAAATCCAGTGTGTCTACCAATTCCACCACATCCGCGGATGAAGCTTTTTAAAGCAAAGGCGCCAGACTGTTACATCTGGCGCCTTTCGAAATATGGGGTGGACGATGGGGATCGAACCCACGACAACGGGAGTCACAATCCCGTGCTCTACCAACTGAGCTACGCCCACCATATCGCGTTACTTGTGCCAATGCTGCCTAATGGCGCACCCGGCAGGACTCGAACCTGCGACCATCCGCTTAGAAGGCGGATGCTCTATCCAGCTGAGCTACGGGCGCCTTGTTAGCTGTACCCTTGGAGGACTACAAACTAAGTGCTTTCCAGTCTCGCAAAACGTTGATTTCGCTCGACCTTCTTAACCAGTGCTAGGCTGTGCCCGACAAGTGCGACGAATAGTATAGAGCGACCTGAAGGTCGTCAAATCCTTTTTGAAAAAAATTCATTTAATTAAAGGGCTTAGGGGAATTTGCTGACCAAGCGCCTTTGCCCTCACCGTTTGACATGCGAGAATGCGTTCTCTTTTTTTCCCCTCTCGATGGTTAATCACGCGCAATGACTGCACAACTAATCGACGGCAAATCAATCGCCGCCAGCCTGCGCCAGCAGATCGCCCAACGGGTAGCCGAACGTCGCGAGCAAGGCTTGCGCACTCCCGGCCTCGCGGTGATCCTGGTCGGCAGCGATCCTGCCTCTCAGGTTTATGTCTCGCACAAGCGTAAAGACTGTGAAGAGGTCGGCTTCCTCTCTCAAGCCTACGACCTGCCTTCCGAAACCACTCAAGAAGCGCTGACCGATCTGATCGATCGACTGAACGACGACCCGGCAATCGACGGCGTTCTGCTTCAACTTCCCCTGCCGGAGCACCTGGATGCCTCCAAACTGCTGGAGCGCATCCGCCCGGACAAGGACGTCGACGGTTTCCATCCTTATAACGTCGGCCGTCTGGCCCAGCGCATTCCGCTGCTGCGCCCGTGCACCCCGAAGGGCATCATGACCCTGCTGGAAAGCACCGGTGCCGATCTGTACGGGATGGACGCAGTCGTTGTCGGCGCTTCCAACATCGTCGGTCGCCCGATGGCGATGGAACTGCTGCTGGCCGGTTGCACCGTGACCGTCACCCACCGCTTCACCAAGGATCTGGCCGGCCACGTCGGCCGCGCCGATCTGGTGGTCGTGGCCGCCGGCAAGCCGGGCCTGGTCAAGGGCGAGTGGATCAAGGAAGGCGCGATCGTGATCGACGTCGGCATCAACCGTCAGGACGACGGCAAACTGGTCGGTGACGTCGTTTATGAAACCGCCCTGCCCCGCGCTGGCTGGATCACTCCGGTCCCGGGCGGCGTCGGTCCGATGACCCGCGCCTGCCTGCTGGAAAACACCCTCTACGCGGCAGAAACCCTGCACGCCTGAGTCGCGTTTTCCACACTCCGAGAACCCCGCCTTGTGCGGGGTTTTTCATGCCCTCGAAAAAACCTTTACCGTTCGCCGGAAACCCCTATTTTTACAGGGCTTTTCACGACTTTTTCATGCCCTTCAAACAACCATCGACAGTTCTTCAGCCATACTCCTAAAATGCGTCGTTTTTACGACACAGGCCGTTACAAAATACGGCATTTCCAACCTTCATGAGTTCGCCCGCGTGAATATTCGTCTGTCCATCCTGAGCCTGGTTTTTGCATTTTCAGGCACGCTCCTCACGCCAACGGTCAACGCCGCCGAAACCACCGCTGCCCCTCGAGACGCTTCGCAATTGAAGATCGCCTCCGGCAGCGCCCTGCTGATGGATCTGCAGACCAACAAAGTCATTTATTCCAGCAACCCGGACGTGGTGGTGCCCATCGCTTCCGTGAGCAAGTTGATGACCGGTTTGGTAGTGGTTGAAGCGCACCAGAACATGGACGAATGGATTGACGTCGACATCAGCCGCACACCGGAAATGAAAGGCGTGTTTTCCCGCGTCAAACTGCGAAGCGAACTGCCCCGCCGCGAGATGCTGCTGATTGCCCTGATGTCCTCGGAAAACCGCGCCGCCGCCAGCCTGGCTCACCACTACCCGGGCGGTTACGCTGCATTCATCGCCGCAATGAACGCCAAGGCCAAGGCGCTGGGCATGACCAGCACCCACTTTGTGGAACCCACCGGCCTGTCCGAGCGCAACGTTTCCACCGCTCGCGACCTGAGCAAGTTGCTGGTGGCTGCGCACAAACAGCCGCTGCTCATCGAGCTGACCACCACCAAGGAAAAGACCGTCTCGTTCCGCAAACCCAATTACACCCTGGGTTTCCGCAACACAGATCACCTGGTCAACAAGGCTGACTGGGATATCCGCATCACCAAAACCGGCTTCACCAACCCGGCCGGTCACTGCCTGGTGCTGGTGACCCGCATGGCCAACCGTCCGGTAGCCCTGGTGATTCTCGACGCGTTCGGCAAATACACCCACTTCGCCGATGCCAGCCGCATCCGCAGCTGGGTGGAAACCGGCAAGAGTGCCAACGTCCCGGCCGTGGCTCAGCAATACAAGGCCGACAAAAACCTCAAGAGTCGCCAGAGCGGAGTGATCGAAGCCTCCAAGTAATCCGTCACCCATGAAAAAGCCCCGAATCATCGGGGCTTTTTCATTTATGCAGTCAGTCGTTGGGCAACGGCATCTTGTCGTCATCGGGAATGCCGTCACCGGCACTCGAGTCGCGGGAATGCTCTGGCGTGACCACCGCCGGACGCGCCAGCGGATCGCGCATGGGGCTGTCCGGATCCAGCACCGGATCAACTTCCGGCTCAGGGGTGGTGGGCACACTGTCAGGTTTGTGGTCGTCGAAACTCGAATCGGTACTCATACGCACCTCGCTTCAAGGCTTGAGATCAGCCAAGGGATCGTAAGGCTTGGCCGGACGCTTGGGATCATCGCCCGGTTGCACATCCTTCGGCGCCTTCGCCGGGCCAATGGGATCGACTTGCGGATCGTCCAGGTCAGGCGAGTCCGGATCGAAACCCAAGTCGTCGCCACTGCCATGCTCGGAAGAATGTGGCCCGCTGGGTGAATTGGGGATTGCCATGTTCATCTCCTGATACCAGGCCCGTAAAACACGGGACGCTACAGTTCAGAAGCGCATCCCCCGCCAGGGTGCCCGACAAGCGACGAACGGAACCTCAGTGCTGTGCCAGCGCCTTTCTCGCCTGCGCCGCTTCCCGCTCCTGCCCGGCTTGCGCCAGTGCATCGGCGGCCTTGAGCCAGCGCTGTTGATCGACCGCCGCCGGAACCTGCGTCGGCTTCTGGATCAACACCGCCCAGCCACCAGATTTTTCGAGGGCCGCCTCGAACGAGCTGAAGCTCATCAATTCACGGCGATTCATCCCCGCGCGCAGCAACACTTTCTGTTTCAGACGATCGTAGCCGGACAGGATCGCGTAACGCGGCTCCGCCCAAAACGCCGATCCCTCGCTGAAACGCACCATCACCGGATACCCGGCCGCCACTTGAGTCAGCAGCGCCGGCAGATTGCTGTCCAGCGGATACACGACCATGCCGTATTCACGTGCGAGGTCCTGTAAATTCTGTTGCAACTTGTCCTCGGCGCCCGGCAAGTGCAGCGGTTTTTCCAGCAGACCCGGCGTGATCACGATGCCCTGCTGCGACAGTAGGCTGGCCAGCACTTGCGGCCCACTTTGATAGGCCTCACCGCGATAGAAGGTGCCGCTGAGCTCGACCCGCTCCGGCAGGCGCTTGACCTCTGGCGCCACACTGCCCGCACACCCCACCAATGCTGTCACGCAACCGGCCACCAGCAGCGCCGCGCGAATCCGGGAAAATAGCTGCACCATCGTCACTCTCTTGATCAGTTACCGGTCATCGTGTTCCGGCTTGGTCGAGGATCATAGGACGGCGCCACGCTGCGGTATAGCCCAAAGCGGCAGATGCATCGGTTGCATAGAGCGAACTGATTGGTCACCACCGACCTTTGGTCAATAGCCTGAAACACGCCAGCGACTAGACTGTCACTCAGACAAGAGCCAAAGAAAGAGCGCCCGACGCAGGGCAAAGAGGAGGCACAGATGAGCCTGACCATGACCATCGTAATGCTGATTGCCGGCTGGCTGGCCGTTGCCGCCGCCATGCTGTGGGGCGTGTTGCGGATTTCCCGCCGCCATCACCACCCGGTACAACCTGCACCGACCAGGAAGATCGAGAAACACGACGCCCGTCACGCCACCGCGCACTGACTTTCCGTAACCGACACAAACAAAAAGGCCGCCTGGACTCTCGCGAGTTCAGGCGGCCTTTGGTTTTCCAGCGTTTACGCTTCGGCAGTCAGTTTCTTCTGCTTGGCACGGCGCGACATCATGTTCAGCACTTCAATCGCAGCCGAGAACGCCATGGCGGCATACACATAACCTTTTGGTACGTGGGCGCCGAAGCCTTCGGCGATCAGCGTCATGCCGATCATGATCAGGAAGCCCAGAGCCAGCATCACCACCGTCGGGTTGTCGTTGATGAACTTGGCCAGCGGATCAGCCGCAAACAGCATCACCAATACCGAGACAACAACTGCAATCACCATGATCGGCAAGTGTTCGGTCATGCCGACAGCGGTAATGATGCTGTCGATCGAGAACACCATGTCCAGCATCAGGATCTGCCCGATGGCGGCGGCGAAGCCCAGAGTCACCTTCGACGTCGCGGTCTTCGGATCTTCCGGTGCCGGGTCCATGCTGTGATGGATTTCCGTGGTGGCTTTCCACAACAGGAACAGGCCGCCGGCGATCAGGATCATGTCCTTCCAGGAGAACGCGTGGCCGAGAATCTCGATGACCGGCGCGGTCAGCTGAACGATGAACGCGATGGTGCTCAACAAGGCCAGACGCATGATCAGCGCCATGCCGATCCCCAGACGGCGAGCCTTCTGCCGGTACTGCTCGGGCAATTTGTTGGTCAGGATCGAGATAAAGATCAGGTTATCGATGCCAAGCACGATCTCCATCACCACCAGTGTGGCCAAGGCAATCCAGGCGGTCGGGCTGGCGGCGAGTTCTAACAGATATTCCATGGGTCAGTCCTGACTCTGTGTAAGACGGTTTAGATTTCCTGGGAGGACGATTCGGATTTTTCTTCGTCGTCTTTCGGTTCTTTCTTGCTGATCAGATTGCCGGTGGCATCGCTGAGCGCCTCTTCGGCAGCTTTATGCGTGTCGTCGATGGCTTGCTTGGCCGCTTCAGCCGCCTGCCCCATCAGTTGCTGGGCGCTCTTTTCGGCCTGGTCGCAACCGGCCAGTACCAGTAAAGACGCGATCAACAACGCCGTAGTTTTTAGTTTCATGCTGCTTCCCTCGATAGAACAGACAGCGCCGTACAGACCGGCCGTCGATGGCTGGGCATTCTAGGGAGACAAACACTTCAGGAAAATTCGTATTTTTAGCGGCTATACTTCGATTTATACGAACTGTATTTGACGGACCGAACCCCATGCTCAATTACCGACAACTGCATTACTTCTGGGTGGTGGCCAAGACCGGCAGCATCGTGCGCGCCTGCGAGCAACTGAACCTGACGCCGCAGACCATCAGCGGGCAGATTTCCCTGCTCGAACAGACCTATGGCATCGAGTTGTTTCAACGGGTCGGCCGGCAACTGGAGCTCACCGAGGCCGGGCGCCAGGCCCTGCCCTACGCCGAGCAAATGTTCCAGCTCGGCGGCGAACTGGAGCTGATGCTGCGCGCCCAGCCCAATGAACAGCAGATCCTGTTCCGGGTCGGCGTGGCGGATGTGGTGCCCAAATCCATCGTCTATCGCCTGATCGCGCCGACCATGGAATTGAGCGAGCCACTGCGCATCACCTGCCGCGAAGACAAACTCGAACGCCTGCTGGCGGATCTGGCGATCCAGCGTCTGGACCTGGTGATCTCCGACAGCCCGATGCCCTCGCACCTGGACATCAAGGGCTACAGCCAGAAACTCGGGGAATGCGGGATCAGTTTCTTCGCCACCGCCGAACTGGCAGCGCAATACGGACAGGATTTCCCGCGCAGCCTGCACGGTGCACCACTGTTGATCCCCGGCGCGGAAACCGTGGTGCGCAGCCGTTTGCAGCGCTGGTTCGCCGAGCAGCAGATTCAGCCAAGGATTGTCGGGGAGTTCGATGACAGCGCTTTGATGCAGGCGTTCGGCCAATCCGGCAGCGGGATTTTCATTGGCCCGAGCGTGATTGCCGATGAGGTGAAGCGCCAGTACGGCGTCGAGTTGATCGGCCAGACCGACGCGGTGAGCGAGTCGTTCTACGCGATCTCGGTGGAGCGCAAGGTCAAGCACCCCGGCATCAAAGCGATTACCGAAGGTGCCCGACGCGAGCTGTTTACAGCGTTTTAAGCCGGAGCGCAGACGTCGCGCGGCTTGAGCACCATCAACACCATGGCGAGGAAAATCGACAGCAGAATGAACCCGGCAGCGGCGAAGCCCACAAAGCCGAGGCCGGCGCTGTCGATCACTCGACCGCCAATGATCGCGCCCAGACCAATCCCGAGGTTGGCCCCGGCAATGTTCAGCGACGCGGCGAAGGCCGGCGCTTCCGGTGCGGCTTTCATCAAGCGCACGTGACTGACCAGAAACAGCGCCGCCTGAGTCACGCCCCAGATGCCCATCGCCGCCGCCAGACCCAGCGACGAATTGATGTTCGGCACCAGCGCCACCATCCCCGGGATCATGAACGCGCAGAACATCACCGAGGCCATCAGCGGATGACGATCCACCGCACGACCACCCAACGAGTTGCCGATCAGACCGACCGCGCCAAAGCCCATCAGGCACCAGCCGACCACGGTGCCATTGAAGCCGGCCAGACGCTCGAGGATGTCCGCCAGATAGGTGTAGGCGGTGAACATGCCGCTGAACACCAGGATCGACAGCAGCACATGGCCCAGCATCAGCGGGCTGCGCAGGATCTTGAACTGCGAAGCGAAACTGACCTGATGCTGGTGCAGACTGGTTTTCGGCAGATAGACAAACAGCAGCAGCGCCTTGGCGAACGCGATCACCGCCAGAATGGCGAACGCACTGCGCCAGCCGAACGCATCGGAAATCAGCGTGCCGACCGGAATGCCGAACACGGTGGCGCAGACGATGCCGAAGCCGATCTTGGCGATCGCGCGACCGGCGAAGTCCGGGCCGACGATGTCCACCGCCGTTTCACTGGCCAGCGCCCAGAACACCGGCAGCCCCAGCGCCGGGATCAGTCGGGCAATCGCCATGACCCAGATGTTCGGCGCCAATGCCGCGACGGTATTGGCCAGACCGAACATGATCAGGATGGTGATGAACAGTTTGCGGCGCTCGAAACGGGCGAAATATGCGGTCAAGAAAGGACCGAACATTGCCACGGTGAAAGCGAATAGAGTCACCAGCAGCCCGGCCTGCGGGATGGTGACGGCCAGGTCGCGAGCAATCGCCGGCAACAGGCCGACGATGACGAACTCCGTGGTCAGCACCGTGAACCCGGCGGCGGACAACAGAAGGATGGGCAACAGCATGAGGAACTCCAGCAAAACGACGACACCAGCGCTGACCCGAAGGCCCGCTGGCAGAACTTGAAAATAAGGATGCGCAATCTTAACAGAGTGTTTCCCGGGTGACTTGCACAAACCTGTCTAACTTGTAGATCGATCCGGTGGCAGATCGTCACAGGTCTGAAGGATCCGGACGACGCTGTGATAAAGTCCGCGCCCTGCAAAACGTACACCCTGTTCAACCACCCGTTTAACGGTGTGGCTGGCGCGTCAGTCCTTTCGGTTTGTGTCCGTGGCCTGCCCCCGATCAATCGCCCGGATCACGTAACCTTGCACCCTATAAAAACAGAGATGCCGTTATGACCGCTTCATCCCCTTCTCTATTGCAACGTCTTAAAAGCCTCAGCCTGGTCACCCAGATCCTGATCGGCCTGATTGCCGGCATCGCCCTTGCGCTGTTCGCGCCGGAAGCGGCCAAAGGCACAGCCTTCATCGGCAAAGTGTTCGTCTCGGCCCTGAAAGCCGTGGCGCCTATCCTGGTGTTCGTGCTGGTCATGGCCTCGATCGCCAACCACAAGCACGGCCAGGAAACCCACATCCGGCCGATCCTGTTCCTGTATCTGCTGGGCACCTTCGCCGCCGCCGTGGTCGCGGTGATTGCCAGCATGATGTTCCCGTCGCATCTGGTGCTGTCCACCGACAACATTGCGGTGAGCGCGCCGGGCGGCATCAGTGAAGTGCTGCAAAGCCTGTTGCTGAGCGTGGTCGACAACCCGGTGAGCGCGCTGATGAACGCCAACTTCATCGGCATTCTGGCCTGGGCCATCGGCATGGGCGTGGCGATCCGGCACGCCGGCGACACCACCCGCGAAGTGCTGGGCGATCTGTCCAATGGCGTGACAGTGATTGTCCGGGTCGTGATCCGTTTTGCGCCGCTGGGTATTTTCGGCCTGGTGGCATCGACCCTGGCCACCTCCGGATTTGGTGCATTGATCGGTTATGCGCATCTGCTGGCAGTGCTGCTCGGCTGCATGCTGTTCGTGGCGCTGGTGATGAACCCGCTGATCGTGTTCTGGAAGCTGCGTCGCAACCCTTATCCACTGACGCTTCAGTGCCTGCGTGAAAGCGGCATCACCGCGTTTTTCACCCGCAGCTCGGCGGCGAACATTCCGGTCAACCTGGAATTGAGCAAGCGTCTGGGCCTGCATGAAGACACCTACTCGGTATCGATCCCGCTCGGCGCCACCATCAACATGGCAGGCGCGGCGATCACCATCACCGTGCTGACCCTCGCTGCCGTGCACACCCTGGGCATTGCCGTGGACATCCCGACCGCGATCCTGCTCAGCGTCGTCGCTGCGATCTGCGCCTGCGGTGCCTCGGGCGTGGCCGGTGGTTCGCTGCTGCTGATCCCGCTGGCGTGCAGCCTGTTCGGCATCCCGAGCGAAATCGCCATGCAGGTGGTGGCCGTCGGTTTCATCATCGGCGTGCTGCAGGATTCGGCCGAGACGGCGCTGAACTCCTCCACCGACGTGCTGTTCACCGCCGCCGCGTGCCTGGGCGAAGAGCAGAAAACCCAGCGCCCGGCATAAAAAACCGACGCAACAAAAAGCCCGCCAAGGCGCAAACCTTGGCGGGCTTTTTATTGCGCAGCGTTTTAGAACGCGCCCATGTAATCGCGCTTGCCCACTTCCACACCGTTGTGACGCAGCAGTGCGTAGGTGGTGGTGACGTGGAAGAAGAACTGCGGCAGGCCGTAGCTCAGCAGGTAAGCCTGGCCACTGAAGCGCTTCTCTTTCGGGGTGCCCGGACGAGTCACAATCTCGATGCCTTCCTTGCCATTGATCTGCTCTGGCTTGATCTCGCCGATGAAGGCCAGAACCTTGGCGATCAGCGCTTGCAGCTCGGCGAAGGTGGTTTCGGTGTCGTCATATTTCGGGATTTCGATTTCGGCCAGACGCGAGGACACACCTTTGGCGAAGTCCACGGCGATCTGCACCTGACGCACCAGCGGGAACATGTCCGGGTACAGACGCGCTTGCAGGAAGGCGTTCGGGTCGATGTTTTTCTCGGTGGCGTGGGCTTCAGCCTTTTTCAGCACATCGCTCAGGGCGTTGAGCATTTGTTGGAAAACCGGGACGGATGCGGCGTACAGGGAAATGGTCATGGCAGTCTCACGTGGTGGCTGGTTGAATCGTGGGGGCGATTATAGCCATGCTCGCAGGGCGGCGCGGCTTGTCTTTTATCCAGCAAGGATTAGGCTAGGCGCCTTCGACTGCAGAGGGAACGCGCGATGACCACCGAATTTGAAACCCGCTCCGACGAACCACGGCTCAACGCCACGGAAATCCGCATTCTGGGCTCGTTGATCGAGAAACAGGCCACCAGCCCGGAAACCTACCCGTTGACCCTCAACGCGCTGGTGCTGGCCTGCAACCAGAAAACCAGCCGGGAACCGGTGATGAACCTGACCCAGGGTCAGGTCGGCCAGAGCCTGCGCGCTCTCGAAAGCCGCGGTTTCGCCAAACTGGTGATGGGCAGTCGCGCCGACCGCTGGGAGCACAAGGTCGACAAGGCGCTGGAGCTGGTGCCGGCGCAATTGATCCTGACCGGGTTGATGTTCCTGCGCGGCCCGCAGACCGTCAACGAACTGCTGACCCGCAGCGGTCGCATGCATGAGTTCGAAGATTCAGAACAAGTGGTGCATCAGCTGGAGCGCCTGATCGCCCGGGAGCTGGCGGTATTGATTCCGCGTCAGGCCGGCCAGCGCGAAGATCGCTACACCCACGCGCTGGGCGATCCTGCGGACATCGAGGCGATTATCGCGGCGCGCCAGAACCCGAGTGATCGCGGGGCTGCCAGCGGCGTGTCAGTGGAGCGCATCGAAGAGCTGGAGGCGCGGATTGCGGCACTGGAAGAGCGTCTGGCCCGCCTCGAAGAATAAGCGCACCGGGGCGGCGTTATTCGCCGTCCCAGTAATCCACCCCGTCCGCCTGCCGCGCCACCGCGACGAATCCCGAGGCATTGCCTTCGGCATCGACGCTGAAGTTGTCCATCACCGCGTATTTGTTCGAATCCGGGTACTCGCAGATTTCCGGTTGCTGCTGGGTGCTGACCGCCAGATAGCGCAGCTCCGCAGCACTGGTATTGATGATCTGATGCGCGGCTTCCGGGCCGCCCGGCGGACAGGCGACCACGTCACCGGCGCGGATCGGGAAACGTTCGGCGCCGAGGCGCACCTCCCCTTCCCCGGCCACCACGTAAAACATTTCCTCATTGACCCGATGACTGTGAAACGGACTGCCGCGCATGCCCGGCGGCAACGCATACAAGCGGTAACCGAGTTTCTGCGCGCCCAGTTGCTGACCGACCCGGGCGAACCGTTGCTGATAACGTCCGGCGGTTTCGCCCTCGGGGGACAGGGCTTCGGGAAGCGGTTCGAGTTCGACGTCATTCAGGTTGAGAATGGGCGGATGCATGCAAACCTCGGCTTTTGTGATGAGCAAGTCTGTACTTGCTGATCCGGCAGTATAGGCAACGGCAAATCCGGGCGGATATGCCGTTGCTCAGGCTCCATCAGCTACGGGCAAACGCCACCGCCGCATCGAACTGCTCGACCGTCGGCCGCACGCCGGTGTACAGCACGAACTGCTCAAGCGCCTGGATCGCGATCACTTCCAGCCCGGTGATCACTTTTTTGCCTTCGGCACGACCGCGCACGATCAGCGGGGTTTCCGAGGGGATCGCCACCACATCGAACACGGTGTCGGCAGACTTGATCACATCCACGTCAAAAGAAAGCTGACCCGCTTCCGGACCGCCATCCATCCCGACCGGAGTCACGTTGATCAACATCTGCGGGCGCTCGTCACCCAGTTCCGCCTGCCAGCGATACCCGAGTGAATCCGCCAGCGCACGGCCGGCGCGCTCGTTGCGGGCCACGATCAAACCGTTTTTGTAACCGCCATCGCGCAAGGCACTCGCCACAGCCTTGGCCATGCCGCCGCTGCCACGCAGGGCAAAGGTCGAGCCCTTCGGCACCGCGTGGGTTTCCAGCAACTGAGCGATGGCGATGTAATCGGTGTTGTAGGCCTTGAGATGGCCGTTGGTGTTGACGATGGTGTTGATCGACTGGATCGCCGCCGCCGAAGCATCCAGTTCATCGACCAGCGCAATACTCGCTTCCTTGAACGGCATCGATACGCCGCAACCGCGAATTCCCAGCGCGCGGATCCCGCCGACCGCACCGGGCAGGTCCTGGCTGCTGAATGCCTTGTAGTAGAAATTCAGGCCCAGTTGTTCATACAAATGGTTATGAAAACGCAGACCGAAATTCCCGGGACGCCCAGACAGGGACATGCACAATTGGGTGTCTTTGTTGGGGTTCATCTGCATGGGAGGCTCCTTCGAATGCACTTTCGGATGGACGGGATTAGCCAGGCCATCGGGTTCTGAACGATCATAAGGCGGTCTGTTCCGGGCATCACAGCCGATGGCAGAAGTCCGGTAAATAAACCGGTACAGACCTTACACAAAATTTACCTAGCGGCCGTGCTGTTTTTCAAAATGTTGCTGTCTTAGAAGTATCCCCGCGCCATCCCGAGCCTGTTGCAGGTTCGGACGCCGGGTCGAAGAACCGAGGAATTATCATGATTCGTAAACTCCCCATCGTGGCCTTGTTGATTGGTGCATTCGCGATCACGGGTCAGGCAGAAGCCCACGGCGGTGGCTGGCAGGGCCCGGCGGTATTTGGTGCGATCGTCGGCTCGGCCATCATCGGCTCGGCGCTCATCAACCAGGATCGGCCGGTGTACGTCCAACAGCCTGTTTACGCTCAACCGGCACCGGTCTACGTGCAGCAACCGCCGCCACCGGTCTACTATCAGCCGGCCCCGGTTTATGTGCAGCAACCGGTCTACGTCCAACCGGCCCCGGTCTATTACGGCCCGCCGCGCGGTTATTACGGCCGGCCACACTACTACGGTGGCCCGCGCTGGTAACCGGCACACGAAGCCCCGCTTGAGAGCGGGGCTTTTTATTGCGCGCATATTATTGCCGCATAAAAGCCAACCGTCCGTCGGCCAAGGTCTGAAAAAATCTCGCCAAGGTCGCTGTGAGGACAGTTTCAACCGCTAAAGTCGGCATGATGGACTCGACCGTCGGGGGCAAAACACAAACGGTCATCTATTTGTCATGACGGAACCGCACTCTGAATCCGTCCGCAAACAACAGGTTGATAACAACAAGGACGACTTGAATGCCTACACAGAATCCGCACCGCATCGTCGGTTTATGCACCTCGAGCAAGGTCTACAACGCCCTGACCGAACTCAAGCACCTGGAAGGCCACCGCACGGCGAAGTTTCTCTCGCTGCTGGCGGAAAACCTGGTGCGCAAGGGTTTTCTCAACGAACACGAGATTGTGCACATGCTCGATCAAGTGGTGGATTGAGCCAGTCCTCACTGGCGTCAATGACCACTATCGAAAGCGTTGATTGTTCCTGAAAAGGCCAATTCCCTAAGGTAGCTCCATAGATTGATGGAGGTACTTCTCATGGCTCAGGTTCAAATCATGTCCGTTATCGGCAGCGCCGTTCCCGCATCGCTCAGAGAGCTGGGCTTGCTCGCCTGTTGGTATCTGGTTCGCGACGGCGAGCCGGTCAGCGGCCCGCTCACATCCTTGCCGGCCGCCCAGGCACTGTCGCAGCAACTGGTCAACGATCCGTTCAAGGCCTAAGGCAGCTGCACTTTCGGTTTGCTCTCGATGAACAGCGCCCAGCTCGACATGAACAGGGCCGCGATCAGCGGCCCGATCACAAAGCCGTTGAGCCCGAAGACGGCCAATCCGCCCAGGGTCGAGATCAGGATCATGTAGTCCGGCATCCGGGTGTCCTTGCCCACCAGGATCGGGCGCAACAGGTTATCCACCAGACCGATCACGAATACCCCGAACAACCCCAGCACCACCCCCTGCCAGATCATCCCGCTGAGCAGAAAGTACGCCGCGACCGGTACCCAGACAATTCCCGCCCCCACCGCCGGCAGCAACGACAGAAACGCCATCAGCACCGCCCAGAGCAATGAGCTGGGAATGTCGAGAAACCAGAAAATCGCACCGCCCAGCGCACCCTGCGTGATCGCCACCAGCAGATTGCCCTTCACCGTCGCGCGCACCACCCGATTGAATTTCAGCTGCAAACGACGTTTGTGATGCTCCTCGAGCGGTATCGCCGTGCGCACCTTGCGCGCCAGTTCGGCGCCGTCGCGCAGGAAGAAAAACAACAGGTACAACATGATGAAAAAACTCACCACGAATTCGAACGTGCCCTGGCCGAAACTGAAAGCCTGGCTTGCCAGCACCTGACTGCCCTGCATGGAAGCCTTGACGATCTTCTCGCGCAAGGCATTGAGTTCACCCATGCCGAAGCGGTCGAGCAAGTGTTGAAAGTACGGCGGCAGGCTGTGCTTGAACTGCGCCAGATAGGCGCCGATATCGAGCTTGCCGCTCTCGATATTGTCGTAAAGCGTCGCCCCTTCCTGCACCAGCAGCACGCTGATGACGATCACCGGCAGGATCGCGATCACCAGGCAGATGCTCAAAGTACACAGCGATGTGAGATTGCGTTGCCAGCCGAATTTCAGTTGCAACTGGCGCTGCATCGGTGCGAACAGGATGCCGAGGATCACCGCCCAGAACACCGCGCCGTAGAACGGCAGCAGGATCCAGATAAAAGCGACCGTCACCAGAAACAGCAGCACGGTGAGGGATTTGAATTGCAGACTCTTTTGGTTCATGTCCGGTCCAGGTCAGTCAGGCGCCACCCGCGCCCGTCCCGTTTAGTCAACCAGCGTCAGCACGAGTGCCCTGTTTCTTCATGGAGCATAGATCCAGATCAATAAACCCTCGGCGCAACTGCTCTACCCTGCCGCGCTTTTGCGACCGACGCCGCCATGACGACCTCCTTCACCCCCGAACTGCTCGCCCCCGCCGGCACCCTGAAAAACATGCGCTACGCCTTCGCCTACGGGGCCGATGCAGTGTATGCCGGCCAGCCGCGCTACAGCCTGCGGGTGCGCAACAACGAGTTCGATCACGCCAATCTCGCGCTCGGCATCCGTGAAGCCCAGGCCCAGGGCAAGCGCTTCTACGTGGTGGTCAACATCGCGCCGCACAACGCCAAGCTCAAGACCTTCCTCAAGGACCTGGCGCCGGTGATCGAGATGGCGCCGGATGCGCTGATCATGTCCGACCCCGGACTGATCATGCTGGTACGCCGACACTTTCCGCACATGCCAATCCACCTGTCGGTGCAGGCCAACACGGTGAACTGGGCGAGTGTCGAGTTCTGGCAGCAACAAGGACTGAGCCGGATCATCCTGTCCCGAGAACTGTCGCTGGAAGAGATTGGCGAAATCCGCGAGCAAGTGCCGGGCATGGAGCTGGAAGTGTTCGTCCACGGCGCGCTGTGCATGGCCTATTCCGGCCGCTGCCTGCTCTCGGGTTACATGAACAAGCGCGACGCCAATCAGGGCACCTGCACCAATGCCTGCCGCTGGAAATATTCGGCGCAGGAGGCCACTGAAAACCAGCTCGGCGAGATCGTGCAGACCTTCGAACCGCAACCGACCCTCGGCTTCGGCGCTCCCACCGATCAGGTGTTCCTGTTGCAGGAAGCCAACCGTCCCGGCGAGATGATGCCGGCATTCGAAGACGAACACGGCACCTACATCATGAACGCCAAGGACCTGCGCGCGGTGCAGCACGTCGAACGGCTGACCCGCATGGGCGTGCACTCACTGAAGATCGAAGGCCGGACAAAATCGCACTTCTATTGCGCACGTACCACCCAGGTCTATCGCCGCGCCATCGACGATGCGGTGGCCGGTCGCGAATTCAACCGCAGCCTGATGACCGATCTGGAATCCCTCGCCCAGCGCGGCTACACCGAAGGTTTCCTGCGCCGCCATGTGCATGACGAATACCAGAACTATCAGAACGGCAGCTCAGTGTCGGAGCGTCAGCAGTTTGTGGGTGAACTGACCGGCGAGCGCCGGGATCGACTGGCCGAGGTCAAGGTGAAAAACCGCTTCGCACTGGGCGATCATCTGGAACTGATGACGCCCAAGGGCAACTTCCATTTTGATCTGCATGAACTGCAGAACCTGAAAGGTGAAGCCATCGACGTGGCGCCGGGGGACGGGCATACGGTGTATCTGCCGATTCCGGATGCGGTGGATTTGCGCTTCGGCTTGTTGATGCGCGATATCGGCGCTGTTTAGGCTCGTGCTATCGAACGGACCAGCGGCTTCAGTTCGTGGCTGAAAACCGGTCGCGACTGTTGGTCAGGTGCAGCCACATCGCCGCACGCGCCGCATCCGGATCCTGACGCTTGATCGCGTTAAGGATCGCCTCATGCTCCAGATTCGCCAGTTGCCCGAGCTTGCTCAAATCCACCGCCCCGCGCTCGGCCGCGTTGACCCGGGTGCGCGGGATCATTGCGCTGCCCAGGTGCTGCATGATTTCGGTGAAGCAGACATTGCCGGTGGCTTCGGCAATCAGCAGGTGGAAGCGCCGGTCGGCCTCCACGCAACTGTCGTTGTTGGCCAATAGACGCTGATAGTCGTCCAGCGCCTGACGCATCTGCCCCAGTTGTTGCTCGGTTCGGCGCTGCGCGGCCAGCGCCGCCGCTTGCGTCTCCAGCCCCATGCGCAATTCGAGAATGCTGCGCACGCCCAGCGCGGTGTCGACATTCAGCCGTAGCCCCTGCTCCTGAGCGCGCTCGATCACGAAGGTGCCGATCCCGTGCCGCGTCTCCACCAGCCCCGACGCCTGCAATTTTGAAATCGCCTCACGCACCACGGTGCGACTGACGCCGTGTTCCTGAACGATCGAGTTTTCCGACGGCAACTTGTCACCGGGCAACATCTGGCCGAGCAGGATGCTCTGGGTGAGTTTTTCCACCAGATCATGGGCCAGGTTGTGCGCGCGTTTACGAGCGGGAGCGTCGAGGTCTTCTTGCATGGTCGGTTCCGGTGATCGAGGCAAACCGATCGTAGCACTGGCGGCGATGACTTGTATGAGCTCCTATGAATTTCGGGGCTCAACTTGTATGACAACACTCGATTTTAGCTAGAAAATTTTCCACTGCGCCGAACAATCGCCTCACGATCACTGGCATAGAATGCTCTGCCATATTTAATACAACCCTTACCAAAGCCAACAAACAAGGCACTTTAAATCTTAAAAAGCATAAAAACCGCCTCCCGTAGACAAATTTGATTGAGCACACCCGCTTGTAGGACAAAAAAATCTAGTTGTATGATGTCTATCAACAACGCAGCACCCAGCCACACCCCGCATAAAAATAACGAGTGGGAGAAAACCAAGTGAAATCATCCATTGCCGGGATGAACGAGGGCGCCGATTCCGTGCTGTCCTCCGCCATTGCCAAAGTCAAACGCCACGTCCTGCCGCTGTTCGTCATCATGTTCATCGTTAATTACATTGACCGGGTGAACATCGGCTTCGTCCGCACCCACATGGAACACGACCTCGGCATCGGTGCCGCGGCCTACGGTTTCGGTGCCGGACTGTTCTTCATCGGTTACGCGCTGTTCGAGGTCCCCTCCAACATGCTGCTGCAAAAGGTCGGCGCGCGAATCTGGCTGACCCGCATCATGCTCACCTGGGGCCTGGTGGCCGCCGGCATGGCGTTCATCCAGAACGAAACCCACTTCTACATCCTGCGATTTCTGTTGGGCGTGGCCGAGGCCGGATTCTTTCCCGGGGTGATCTACTACTTCACCCGCTGGTTGCCGGGGGCCGAGCGCGGCAAGGCGATTGCGATCTTCCTCAGCGGTTCGGCCGTGGCCTCGCTGATTTCCGGCCCGTTGTCCGGTCTGCTGTTGCAGATCGAAGGTCTGGGCATGCACGGCTGGCAGTGGATGTATTTCATTGAAGGGATGTTCTCGGTTGGCCTGTGCGTATTCGTCTGGTTCTGGCTCGACGCCAAACCCCACGATGCGAAATGGCTGACCCGCGCCGAGCAGGATGCGCTGGTCAAAGCGATCGACGATGAACAGAAAGCCCGCGAAGCCGCGACCCCGATCCGGCCGTCGCTGGGCAAACTGCTCAAGGATCGCCAGATCATCCTGTTCTGCCTGATCTACTTCTTCATTCAATTGACCATCTACGCCGCGACGTTCTGGCTGCCGAGCATCATCAAGAAGATGGGCGAGATGAGCGACTTCCAGGTCGGCCTGTTCAACTCGATTCCGTGGCTGCTGTCGATCATCGGCATGTATGCGTTCGCCTCATTCTCGGCGAAGTGGAAACACCAGCAGGCGTGGGTCGCCACTGCATTGCTGATCGCCGCTGCGGGGATGTTCATGTCCACCACCGGCGGGCCGATCTTTGCCTTCGTCGCGATCTGCTTTGCCGCACTGGGTTTCAAATCCGCGTCGTCGCTGTTCTGGCCGATCCCGCAGGCCTATCTCGATGCGCGGATCGCCGCTGCCGTGATCGCGCTGATCAACTCGGTGGGCAACCTCGGCGGTTTCGTCGCTCCGACCACGTTCGGCTTGCTGGAACAACACACCGGCTCGATCCAGGGCGGCCTCTATGGCCTGGCCGCGACCTCGATCATTGCCGCGATCATCGTGTTCGCCGCCCGTATGACACCCAAATCCGCACCTGACGTCGTCGTGGCCGATGCCGCGCCAAAACACGCTTGAAAGGACAATCCCAAATGACCGCACACGACATCGCCAAAGCCCCGATCATCACCGAGATGCAAGTCATTCCGGTGGCCGGCCACGACGGCATGCTGCTCAACCTGAGCGGCGCCCACGGGCCGTTTTTCACCCGCAACATCGTCATTCTCAAGGACAACGCCGGCCACACCGGCGTCGGCGAAGTACCCGGCGGCGAACGCATCCGCCAGACGTTGGAGGACGCCCGC
The DNA here is from genome assembly GCF_039695385.1 of Pseudomonas sp. 9.2(2024). Classification (NCBI taxonomy): domain Bacteria; kingdom Pseudomonadati; phylum Pseudomonadota; class Gammaproteobacteria; order Pseudomonadales; family Pseudomonadaceae; genus Pseudomonas; species Pseudomonas sp. 9.2(2024). The sequence goes on from NZ_CP155585.1 coordinate 4,308,828, forward strand.
AGTCTGGTGGTCGGCAGCCCGATCGGCACGTATCAGAAGATCCTCAACCAGGTACGCCAGACCTTCGCTGACCGCGATGCCGGTGGCCGTGGCCTGCAAACCTTCGACCTGCGCATCACCATTCACGCGGTCACCGGGCTCGAAGCCGCCCTGCTCGACCTGCTTGGCCAGCATCTCGACGTGCCGGTGGCAGCATTGCTCGGCGAAGGCCAGCAGCGTGATGAAGTGAAGATGCTCGGTTACCTGTTCTACGTGGGCGATCGTCGGGAAACCGACCTCGCCTACCGCAGCGAACCGGATGCCGACAATGACTGGTTCCGCGTGCGTCACGAGAAAGCCATGACCGCCGACGCCGTGGTGCGCCTGGCCGAGGCTGCCCACGCGCGTTATGGCTTCAAGGACTTCAAGCTCAAGGGCGGCGTGCTCAGCGGCGATGCGGAAATCGAAGCGGTGACCGCACTGGCCGAACGCTTCCCCGACGCCCGCATTACCCTCGATCCGAACGGTGCGTGGTCATTGAAAGAAGCGATCCGTCTGTGCCGCGACCAGCATCATGTGCTGGCCTACGCCGAAGACCCGTGCGGTGCGGAAAACGGCTATTCGGGCCGTGAAGTGATGGCTGAATTTCGCCGCGCCACCGGGCTGAAAACCGCCACCAACATGATCGCCACCGACTGGCGCGAAATGGGTCACGCAATCCAGTTGCAGTCGGTGGACATCCCGCTGGCCGACCCGCATTTCTGGACCATGCAGGGTTCGGTGCGCGTGGCGCAGATGTGCCACGAATGGGGCCTGACCTGGGGCTCGCACTCCAACAACCACTTCGACATTTCCCTGGCGATGTTCACCCACGTCGCGGCCGCCGCACCGGGCGACATCACCGCCATCGACACCCACTGGATCTGGCAGGACGGCCAGCGCCTGACCAAGGCACCGCTGCAAATCGTCGACGGCTGCGTGCAAGTGCCGAAGAAACCGGGGCTAGGCGTCGAGCTGGACATGGATCAGGTGGCCAAGGCCCACGAACTCTATAAAGGCATGGGGCTCGGCGCGCGGGATGACAGCGTGGCGATGCAGTTTCTGATTCCGGGCTGGACGTTTGATAACAAGAAGCCGTGCCTGGTGCGCTAAGCCTGCGCAGCCTCCAGCAACCAGTGTCTGAACGCCGCCATCACCGACGTCTCAGGCCGTGACTGCAAGCGCGTCAGCCAGTAGCTGCCGGTGGTGATTTCGATGGCAAAGGGTTGGCGGATCAGGTCCGCCGCCAGTTGCCGGGCAAACATCAACGGCGGCGCCAGTGCCACCCCGCCACCCTGCAACGCCGCCTCCATCATCGCCAGCGACGAGTCGAACACGATGCTCTGGGGCGGCGCGGCATGGGTCGCCAGACCGGCCGCGTGAAACCATTCCGGCCACTCATCGGTGCGATAGGAACGCAACAAACGCTGCTGCAAAAGATCCCCCGGCGTGTGCAATTGCCGGGCGATTTCCGGCACGCAGAGCACCGACAACGGCGCCTCCAGCAAACGGGTCGCCTCGATACCGTGCCACGCTCCGGCGCCGAACCGGATCGCGTAATCCAGCCCCTCGGCGGCGACGTCCACCCGATTGTTGTTGGTCGACAGCCGCAAATCTATGAGCGGATGTTTCGCCTGAAAGTCCGCCAGCCTCGGCAACAACCAGCCCACCGCGAAGGTGCCTACCGCACCGACCGTGAGCATTTCCCGATATTGCCCGCCCGCCAGACGCTCGAGCATCTGCGCGATATGATCGAACGACGTGGTCAGCACCGGCAGCAGGGTTTCGCCCTCGCCGGTCAGCATCAACCCACGGGGCAGGCGTTTGAACAGGATCACGCCGAGTTGCGCTTCCAGGCTTTTGACCTGATGGCTGACGGCCGCCTGAGTTACACACAACTCCACCGCCGCACGGGTGAAGCTCAGGTGACGCGCAGAAGCTTCAAAGGCGCGTAATGCATTCAAGGGCAATTGAGGTCGAATCATGCCAGGTCCCAAATTTTTCTAATGGCTCATCCGAGTTTTCATCGTTTGTCGAAAGACGCCGGACTGCCTAGATTTGGCGGCGCCGATCAGCCGGCCCGACGGAAAACGCTCGCAGTGTAGCGGGATAACACCATCAACACTCATGGAGAGTGGTTCACGCATGTCTTCGATCAACCTGAACAAACTCAAGTCCTACAGCGCTTTCGGACTTTTTTTCAGCGCCGCCACCTGCCTGGCCGCCCCGCAAACCGACGATCAGCTGCAGGCGCTGGTCAAGGCCACCGTGACCCCGGTCATGCAACAACAGGACATTGCGGGGCTGGCCGTGGCCGTGACCGTCGACGGCAAGGCACATTACTTTAACTACGGTGTCGCTGACAAAAGCACCGGGCAAGCGGTGAATGAAAACACCCTGTTCGAAATCGGCTCGGTGAGCAAAACCTTCACCGCAACCCTCGCCGCCTACGCCCAGGCCAGCGGCAAACTGGAGTTCTCCGACAAGGCCAGCCAGCACTGGCCCGAACTGAAAGGCAGCGCCTTCGACCACATCAGCCTGCTGCAACTGGGCACCTACAGCGCCGGCGGCCTGCCGCTGCAATTCCCGAACGCCGCGGATTCCGCCGACAAAGTGCTCGGCTATTACCAACAGTGGAAACCGACCTTTCCGGCCGGCAGCCATCGCCTGTATTCCAACCCAAGCATCGGTCTGTTCGGTTACCTGGCCGCAAAAAGCCTCGGTCAGCCATTCAATCAGGTCATGACCGAAACCCTGCTGCCGAAACTCGGGCTCAAGCACACCTTCCTATCAGTGCCGGCGTCTGAACAAAAGCTCTACGCCCAAGGCTATGACAAGAACAACAAACCGATTCGAGTCAGCCCCGGTGCACTGGACGCTGAGGCCTACGGCGTGAAAACCAGCGCCGCCGACCTGCTGCAATACGTCGAAGCCAACCTCGATACCGCCAAACTCGAGACCCCCCTGCAAAAAGCCATCGCCCTCACCCACACCGGCTACTACACCGTCGGCGACATGACCCAGGGCCTGGGCTGGGAACGCTACACCTACCCGATCAGCCTCGACCGCCTGCTGGACGGCAACTCGACGCCAATGGCCATGGAACCGCACAAGGTCAAATGGCTGAATCCGCCACAGCCTGAACCGGCGAACGTACTGCTGAACAAGACTGGCTCCACCGCTGGCTACGGCGCGTATGTCGCGTTCGTGCCGTCGAAGAAAGTCGGTATCGTGATTCTGGCGAACCGCAATTACCCGAATGGAGAGCGGGTGAAGATTGCGCACAGGATTCTGGGTGAATTGACCCGGTAATCACGCCATAAAAAACGGGCGACCTGAGAAGGTCGCCCGTTTTTGTTTGGGGGTTTGAAAAACTACGCCTGTAGCTTCCAGCCCAGTACATCCATCAGATCGCAACTGTCGCGCAGCGGGATCGCAAGCACCCGGGCGAAGTCCTGCAGCAGCAAAGCGTCGTGGCCGGTGCCGTCGCTCAATGAAAGTGTTTCCAGCAGTTGAGTCACGCAGCGCAAGCGGTAGGCGGCGGTGCCGTGGAGTACGTCTAACGGGGCTTCTCGGTCGATCAGGAGACAGGGAATCGGGCAGTCGATGCCGGTGATGGGGATGTAGCGGGGTTTGGGGTTGGAGATGTGTTCGGGGGAATCTGAATTCGTGGGAGTTTCCGGCCTGTTTGGATCTGTTTTTTTCATGTGTGAATACCTCTGACATTAAGAGAGAAACTGCCGAACTCCCTTCCACGAGAGGGTGGCAGCTTTGCGCAGGTGTGGAAGTCCGGGGTCAGAGAAACCCGGTGCACTTGAAAGTGCTCCTGCGCATAGCTGCCATAAACAACGATGGTGGCATAAAAAATACCAACATGTGGTCACAGGCGCACATACGCTTCCCTGTCATCCCCGGACTTCCACATCCGACCGCTGATTTTGCAGCGGCCCAATGAGATTATCGGCGTACGACTCAAGCCACCAGTTCACCAACGCCGCTGCGGTTTGAAGGAAACTTCCGACGGATTTGAAGGGTGTTGCCGCGTAAATTTCCGGGCACATTCAGCAATGATTTTCAAAGGTGACCGGCTGAAAGAGATGCATCTAAACTGCACCGCATTGCCGGGTTATCGCGGATGAAATGACGTTCGCCAAGCACCTGACCGACTGAAACACAGAGGGGAATGAATGAAGATCGACAGCCTCAAACTCACGAATGTAGGTCGGTTCAATGACATCACCGTTCATTTGGCTCCTGTCGACGGATCCCATTCCAACGTTACCGTGTTCGTGGGAATCAACGGCGCCGGTAAAACCACCCTGCTGAAAGCGCTCATCACCTGCCTGAGCTGGTTGATAGCAAGAATTCGCACCCATAAAGGCAATGGCAGCCATATTGCAGAAGACGATATTCGCAACGGGACCCCGGCTGCCATCGTTTCGATCGCGGTAGCAGAACCTGCACATCCGCGAGTCAATCCCGAGTCTGATCCCGATGAAGAAGACGATGTATTTGTATGGGGTATGTTACACAGCAAGCAGGAAGGGAAAACGGCTCTGAGCAGCTCCCTGGAAGACGTAAATCTGCTCGCCGATCACTACCGCGCCCTGCTGACAGCCGATGACAACGCCTCACTCCCCCTGATCGCCTACTATCCGGTGGAGCGATCGGTTCTCGAAATCCCGCTGAAAATCAAAAGCGGACAAACCTTCGATCAACTGGCGGGCTACGACGACTCACAGAAACACAGCACCGACTTTCGTGGCTTCTTTGAATGGTTTCGAGAGCGCGAAGACAGCGAAAACGAGTCCGGTATTTCCGATTCCGCATTGAACGAAATAGCTCAAAAGTTTGGTCCTGAAAGCGAAGCCTGGAAGACGTTATCCGAGCTCAAAGCTTCGTCCCGTGACTCCCAACTGACGGCCGTCCGCTGCGCCATCACGGCCTTCATGCCGGGCTTCACCAACCTGCGAATACAGCGACAACCTCGCCTGCACATGGCGATCGACAAGGACCGCGTCACTTTCAGTGTCGCCCAATTGTCGCAAGGCGAAAAATCGATGCTGGCGCTGATCGGTGACATCGCCCGCCGACTGGCCATGATGAACCCGTCACTGGACAATCCGCTCCACGGCGAAGGCATCGTCCTCATCGATGAGGTGGACCTTCATCTGCATCCGGAATGGCAGCTCAACTTTATCCAGCAATTGAGCAAAACATTTCCGAACTGCCAATTCGTGCTGACGACCCAGTCTCCCTTGATCGTTAGCGAAGCAAAAGATGCTCTGGTTTACGTGCTGAATGACGACGAGCTCTACGAGCGCAATAGCCTTTGAAAACTCGATGCCAGTCAGATGCGGATCAAAACCATAGGAACCTGCATCGCAGAACAGTGTTGGATTGTCCTCCATGACCGCCTGCGGTCATCTTCAGATCAAAACACCGAGGGCAAAAAAAATGGCGAACGCTTGATAACGTTCGCCATTTTTATTCAGAGCCTGCCTCAATCAATCATCCGGCATTTCCGGCGGCTTGGCCGGTTTGTTCGGCTTCGCCGGTTTTGTCCCTTTCGCGCCCTTGGCCGGCGCCGGTTCTGCAGCGGCCGGGGCGGTGACCACGGTGGAAGTAGTTTCTTTCTCGGCGGCAGGCAGCGCATCAATCGTGTCGAAGATCTTCTTCAAATCGACCGCCGCGGTTTCCTCCCCCGAAGCCGTCAGTTTGGTCTCGCCATCCTTGCCCACCAGGAAGACTTTCGGATACGCCCCGGCGCCCAGCTTCAGCGAGCGCAGCAGCGCCATGGTTTGCTGCTGCTCGAGGCTTTTGCCATCGACCTGTCCGCTCATGCTCAGGATGGTGTAAACCTTGATCTTGCGGTCGGCGATGCCTTGTTTGTTGGCCGGGTCGTCCAGCGCTTTTTTCAGGCTGACCCAATAAGAATCGACCGTACTGGAAGCGATCACGATCACCGGGCGGTTGATGCCCTTGTCGACGTCCAGAGGGGAATCGCCGTCGGCGGCGAACAGGGGGCCGGCAATCGCCAGCAAGAGTGTCAGGGTCAGTGACCTGATGAGCATGCGCATCTCCTTTTGATATCCACGCTCTAATGATTGCGCATCGCGGCGATTGTTCCGGGGGCTGCCCGGCAAAAGTGTTTCGCCTTGCCCAAAGCTTAGGTCAGCACCGATTTTGCGCAACCGGTCGGGCGCGATCATGTCGCGCATTTGATTACCTTTTATGACCGCATTAGGGTGGCTGTTCAACCTGTGAAATGGAGTTCAACGCGCATGCACATCGACTACCTCTGCCATCACCCGCAACTGATCGAGGAACTGGCCGAACTCAACTTCAAGGAATGGGGCCAATACAAACCCGAAGACACCCTCGCCAGCCGCACCGAACGTATGCGCGCCGCCTGCGGCAAAGGTGCGATTCCCAGCGTGGTGGTGGCGATCGAAGACGGAAAACTGCTCGGCGGTGCGCTGCTGATCGACCGCGACATGGACACCCGTCCGCAACTGACGCCGTGGCTGGCCGGGGTCTACGTGAAGGCCGAACAGCGTGGTCGCGGCATCGCCTCGCAACTGGTCAACCGCATCGTCGAGGAAGCTGCCGCACTGGGCGTGCCGCAGTTGTACCTGTACACCGATGCCGCGCAGTCGCTGTATGCGCGGCTGGGTTGGGAGGTGCTGGAAGAAACGGAGTACGACGGATTGCCGGTGACGGTGATGAAGCGCGCGCTCGATCAGAACGCCAGCTTGTAACCGATCAACACCAGCATCGTCGCGAGGCACGGGCGCAGCAGTTCATCGGAGACGCGGCCGGTCAGGTGGCTGCCGAGCCAGATGCCCGGCAGCGAGCCGACCAGCAGAAAGCCCAGCACGCCCCAGTCCATGTTGCCCATGCTCGCGTGGCCGAGGCCGGCGACCAGGGTCAGCGGTACGGCGTGGGCGATTTCGGTGCCGACCAGACGACGGGTCGGCAGCAGCGGATAGAGGATGAACAGCGCGACGGTGCCGAGAGCGCCGGCGCCGATGGACGTCAGGGCGACCATGGTGCCGAGGATCAGACCGGTGATCACGGTCATGACATTCAGGCGCGCGCCGCTCGGGTTGTAGTTGCCGCCGGCACGTTTGTGGGCGAATTCCAGCAGGCGCTTCTTGAACAGAATCGCCAGCGCCGTGGCGAACAGCACGAAGCCCAGGGCCTGCTTGATGATGGCGTTCATCGCGTCCGGTGCGGTGTGCAGGGTGCTGAGGAACCACAAGGTCATCGCCACCGCCGGGACACTGCCCAGGGTCAGCCAGCCGGTGATGGCCCAGTCGATGTTCTTGTTCTTCCTGTGGACCAGCACGCCGCTGGATTTGGTGATGGCTGCGTACAGCAGATCCGTGCCCACCGCCGTGGCCGGATTGATACCGAACCACAGCAGGATCGGCGTCATCAACGAACCGCCGCCGACACCGGTCATACCGACGATGAACCCCACGACCAGCCCGGCAATCACCAGGCCGAAATTTGCCAATTCCATTAAGACGTCCAGACAAACCACAGGAAAAATCCGGCCCGCAGGATAACCAGTTTTCTTATAACGCCCTATATCGATAGGATCTATCGTTATGCCATTTCTTCAGCATCAGTGCTGTCGTCGGCCCGGTTTGAAACTGTGAGTGCTGTTCAGCCAGACCGTGGCCAGTGCGATCAGCGACAGGATCAGCAACGCCCACGGAAACGACATCGCCCCTGCCCGGTCCAGCAGCAAACCACCGAACAATCCGCCGCCGGCAATCGCCACGTTCCACGAAGTGGTGAGCATCGCTTGCACCACATCCACATGTTCTCCGGCGGAGTCCGCTGCGGCAGTCAGCAGCAACGTCGCCGAGCCACCGAACGACAGGCCCCACACCGCCATGCACGCATAAATCAGCCAAGGCGACGGCGCGACCAGTGCCAGCACCAGTGCGGTCACGGCAAACACCGCGAGGCTGATCAGCGCCAGCCCGCGCAGCCAGCGATCCACCAGCAGGCCGATAATCCAGATCCCCAGCAGCGAGCACAGACCGAAGACCAGCAGTACCAGATCGACCCGCTCGCCGAGACCGGCTTGCGTCAGAAACGGCGCGATGTAGGTGTAGAGAATGTTGTGGCCAAGCATCCAGGTCAGCACTACGAACAGCACCGGGCGCACGCCGGGCAAACGCAGCGACTGCATCAGCGGCAAACGCTCGGCGCGGGCCTGACCCGGACGATCCGGCACCGCGATGACGATCCACGCCGCCAGCACCAGCGCCAATGCCGACATGATCCCGAACGAGGCGCGCCAGCCGATCACATTGCCCAGCCAGGTGCCGGCCGGCGTGCCCAGCGACAACGCCACCGGCGTGCCAAGCATGGCAATCGCCAGCGCCCGCCCCTGCTGATGCACCGGCACGATCCCGCGCGCGTAACCGGCCATGATCCCCCACGACAGCCCCGCCGCCATCCCGGCCAGAAACCGCGAGGCCAGGGTCAAACCGTAATGGCTGGAAAACGTGGTGATGGTGTTGAACAGCAGAAACCCGCCGACCGTCATCAGCAGCACCCGTTTGCGCCCCCAGCCACGGGTGGCGACCGTCAGCGGAATCGCCGCGACAATCGAGCCCAGCGCATACAGCGTCACCAGTTGCCCGGCCAGCACTTCACTGACGTTCAGGCCGGCACCGATCTGCGGCAACAAACCGGCCGGCAGGGTTTCGGTGAGGATGGCGATGAAGCCGGTCATGGCAAACGCCAACAACGCGGCGTAAGGCATTTTGTCGGTGCGGGTGGCACGTTCCAGGCTCGTGTAATCGGCGCTTGCGGGGTCGGTCATGACAGGTGCAGCTCCCTTTGAGTCAAATCGGACGACGGATTGTATACAAACACGATCGTCCGCCACTCTAACCGACTTGGCTCACTGCACTGGCAAAAAATTCAAAAACAGCAGGCTCTGGGCGTAATTCAGGCCAATGCGCCGGTAGCGCTCGTCGAGCATCTGGGTCAGCAGATCCAGACGCGCCACGACTTTACCGAACTCCGTGGCGAAACTCAGGTTGCTGCCCTCCTCGGAAATTTCGTTGGAAAACAGCAGCGGCTGGCCTTCCTTGTTCTGCCGCTGGGCGAGGATCCACGTGGCTTTCTCGATGTTGCGCGCGGCGTTGTTGACGAAGGTCGGGTTGATCGCATCGGTCATGTAAAACTCGGTGCGATTGCCGTGAGCGGTGACCAGCATGCTGCCGATCGCATAGATGAATGCGCCGACCCGGTCGCCGAGGAACTCCGGGCTCATGGCATAGCTCAGCGCCGCCAGGTCTTTTTTGCCGCCGAGGGTCGGCAAAGGCTGTTGCTGCTCGATGGCCAGCCGCACTTGTTTGACCGCGGTCTTGACGTCGAGGAACCCGGATTTGCGCAGCTCGTCCGGGTTGCGCAGGTACAACTTGCCCATCAAGCGATAGAGGCTGTCGAGGTTGTCGCGCATCGCCAGTGTGGCCATGCGATCGACGCTGGTCTGGAGAAATTCCTGAGGCCTGCCCTCGCGCATCTGGGTGATGAAATTGTTGCCGTCCTGATGGCTGCAACCGCCGAGCAACAGCGTCGACAGGCAGGCCAGCAGCAGGCACGGGCGATAAATGAATGCAGCGATGGGGTGCAAAACTCTCGGCATGAATTCTTTGACGGACACGTTCCTGTGCGGCGGAAGTCACCGCACCCTGGCCATGGATAGAGCCGGGGATTTCGCAAAAGTGCAGTGCCGGCGTGGATTCCCGACCTTCGGCGCTAACTGCTTAAGGCATTAAGTCCGACTTTATTTTTGCATTAATCGTTTAATCCGCTATAAATTCCCACTCATCCATTAATTAGCATGACTATTTAAAGATTTTCAAAACAACAACAAAAAGGAAGGTCAACCCATGCTTCAATCCCGACACTCACTCTGCGGCCTCGGACTGTCCCTGATGATCGCCACCCTCACCGCCCAGGCCGCCGGTCTGTCCAGCGAACACAAAGCCTTCGGCAAAACCAATGACGGCACGCCGGTCGAACAATACATCCTGCGCAACAGCCACGGCATGCAAGCCACCGTCATCACCTACGGCGCGACCTTGCAGGCGCTGCAGGTGCCGGACAAACACGGCAAGCTCGACGACATCGTCCTCGGTTTCGACGATGTGCAGGGTTACCAGAAAGGCACCGCGTACTTCGGCGCGACCATCGGCCGCTTCGGCAATCGCCTGGCCGACGGCGCCTTCGAACTCGACGGCAAGCGCTATCAAGTGCCGCAGAACGACAAGACCAACGCCTTGCATGGCGGCACTCAGGGCTTCGACAAAAAGGTCTGGAAGGCGAAGGAAACCAAGGACAAGGATTCGGTCGGCGTGACCCTGACCTACCTGTCGGCGGATGGCGAAATGGGTTTCCCCGGCAACCTCACCACTGAAGTGACCTACAGCCTCACCGACAGCAACGAGCTGCGCATCGACTACAAGGCCAGCACCGACAAACCCACTGTGCTCAACCTGACCAACCACAGCTACTTCAACCTTGCCGGCGCCGGCAATGGCGACATCCTCAAGCAAGTCGCCACCCTGCACGCCAGTCACTACACCCCGGTCACCGCCAAGCTGATCCCGACCGGCGAACTGGCGCCCGTGGCCGGCACACCGATGGACTTCACCAAACCGACCGCCATCGGCCAGCACATCAAGGCCGACCATCCGCAGTTGAAATTCGCCGAAGAAAAACAGGGCGGTTTCGATTTCAACTGGGCGCTGGACACCAAGGGTGACGTCAATAAACTCGCCGCCGAAGTCAGCGACCCACAATCCGGTCGCCACTTGCAGCTGTTCACCAACGAACCGGGCGTGCAGTTCTACACCAGCAACTTCCTCGACGGCACGGTCAAGGGCAAAGGTGGCAAGGTCTATCCGCACTGGGGCGCGTTCACCCTGGAGACTCAGCACTATCCGGATTCGCCGAACCAGCCGAACTTCCCGAGTACCCGCCTCGATCCCGGCCAGACCTACACCCAGAGCGTGGTGTTGAAGTTCTCCGCCAAGTAAGCACCTGGCCTCCTTTCTGGAACCGGACGGAACCCGTGGGCTATCCTGCTGCCCACCCAAGGTATCGACCGTTTCAGAAAGGAGGTTTGAATGCGTACCCTCGAATTGGCTGGCGTGCAGGTTCCGGTGATTGGCCAGGGCACCTGGCGCATGGGCGAAGACCGCTCGGCGCGCAAGCGTGAAGTCGCGGCCCTGCGCAGCGGCATCGAGCTGGGCATGACCCTGATCGACACCGCCGAAATGTACGCCGAGGGCGGTGCCGAAAGCGTGGTCGGCGAAGCCATCGCCGGCCTGCGCGATCAAGTGTTTCTGGTGAGCAAGGTCTACCCGCACAACGCCAGCCGCAAAGGCATTCCCCAGGCTTGCGAGCGCAGTCTGCGCCGGCTCGACACCGATTACATCGACCTCTATTTGCTGCATTGGCGCGGCCAGTATCCGCTGGAAGAAACCGTCGAAGCCTTCGAGCGTCTGCGCGAGGACGGCAAGATCGGTCGCTGGGGCGTGTCGAACTTCGATGTCGATGATCTTGAGGAACTGTCGAGTTCGGTCTGCGCGACCAATCAGGTGCTGTACAACCTGGAAGAACGCGGCATCGAATTCGACCTGCTGCCGTGGTGCCAGCAACAGCGCATGCCGCTAATGGCGTACTGCCCGATCGGCCAGGGCGGCGCCATGCTTGCCGAGCCGGTGCTGAAACAGATTGCCGCTCGTCACGGCGTGACCCCGGCACAGGTTTCGCTGGCGTGGATTCTGCGTCAGGATGGGGTGATTGCGATTCCCAAGGCCGTGCGCCCGGAACACGTGCAGCTCAATGCACAAGCCGCGCAGCTGCAACTCGAGGCCGGGGATCTGGCGGCGTTGGACCAGGTGTTTCAGGCGCCAAAACGCAAGCAGCGGCTGGCCATGGTCTGAGCCACCGCCGACTGACAGAGGGCTTCGCCATGAGAAGCACTGATCAGGAAGACCCGTTCGATCTGCAACGCTTCGTGCTCGCCCAAGACCCGGTGTTCGAACGGGTCCAGCGCGAGCTCGGCGAGGGCCGCAAGCGCAGCCACTGGATGTGGTTTGTGTTCCCCCAGTTCGCCGGGCTCGGGGGCAGCGAGATGTCGCGGCGGTTCGCCATCGGCTCGGCCGGTGAGGCCAAGGCCTATCTGGCCCATGAGCTGCTCGGCGCCCGGCTGCGCACGTGTGCGCAGCTTGTACTGAATGTGCGGCAGCGTTCGATTGCCGAGATCTTCGGCCATCCGGACGACCTGAAATTCCACTCATCGATGACCCTGTTCGCCCAGTTCGCCGACGACGACAGCCTCTGGCATCAGGCGCTGGAGCGTTACTTCCACGGCATTCAGGACGAATGGACCCTGCAACTGCTGGACTCAAAACAGGCCCAGTTGTCCCCCGATCAGGGTTGAGAAATCGTCGTCGACAAACGGCAGGATCGCATCCGCCACCGGTTGCAGCTGGCGGGTGATGTAGTGGTCGTAGTCGATGGCCGCGCGGCGCACTTCCAGCGGTTCGGGCCCGGCCAGGGTGATGACGTAGCTGATCCAGCCGCCGTTCTGGTACTGGCGCGGGCGACCGTGCTGCGCGTTGTAATCGTCCGCCAGCCGTGCGGCGCGCACGTGGGGCGGCACGTTGCGTTCGTAGTCGTCGAGGGTGCGGCGCAGGCGCTTGCGGTAAACCAGTCGTTCGTCGAACGCGCCGGCCAACGTCTTGCGCACGTACTCGCGCACGTAATCCTGATACGGCTTGCGCTGGAAGATCCGCTCGTACAGTTCCTGCTGAAATTGCCGGGCCAGCAGCGACCAGTCAGTGCGCACGGTTTCCAGGCCTTTGTAGACCATTTCTTCGCTGCCGTCGGCGCGGGTCACCAGACCGGCGTAGCGCTTTTTGCTGCCCTCTTCCGCGCCACGGATGGTCGGCATCAGGAAGCGCTTGTAGTGGGTTTCGAACTGCAATTCGAGGGCGCTTTCCAGTCCGTATTGCTCACGCACATGCTCGCGCCACCAGTCGTTGACGTGCGCAACCAGCGCCCGGCCAATGGTCGCCGCTTCTTCCTGACCGTGGGGGCGACGCAGCCAGACGAAGGTCGAGTCGGTATCGCCATAAATCACCGCATGCCCCTGAGCCTCGATCAGCTGTCGGGTGCGCAGCATGATTTCGTGGCCGCGCAGGGTGATCGATGACGCCAGCCGCGTATCGAAAAACCGGCAACCGCTGGAGCCGAGCACGCCGTAGAAGGCGTTCATGATGATCTTCAGCGCCTGGGACAACGGCGCATTGTGTTCGCGCTTGGCGGTCTCGCGGCCCTCGGCGACCCGGGCGACGATGGACGGCAGGCAATGCCGGGTGCGAGAGAAACGAGCGCCGCGAAAACCCGGCACCGAGTCGCTGTCATCCGGATGCTGCAAGCCTTCGATCAACCCCACCGGGTCGATCAGAAAGGTGCGGATGATCGACGGATAAAGACTCTTGTAGTCGAGCACCAGCACCGATTCGTACAACCCCGGCTGCGAGTCCATGACAAACCCGCCGGGGCTGGCCTGCGGAGGATTGGTGCCGAGGTTAGGCGCTACAAAACCCTGACGGTGCATCAGCGGCATGTACAAATGCGTGAATGCCGCCACCGAGCCGCCGCTGCGATCCGCCGGCAGGCCGGTGACGCTGGCGCGCTCCAGCAAAAACTTCAGCAACTCGGTCTTGGCAAAGATCCGCGTGACCAGTTCGCAGTCCTTGAGGTTGTATTTGGCCAGCGCCGGTTTGTCCTCGGCGAACATGCGGTTGATCTCGTCCATGCGCTGGTACGGGTTGTCGATGGATTTGCCTTCGCCAAGCAAAGTCTGGGCGACGTTTTCCAGGCTGAACGAGGGAAAGCTCCAGGTCGCCGAACGCAGGGATTCGATGCCGTCGATGATCAACCGTCCCGCCGCTGCAGCGAAGTAGTGATTGCGGCTGCCGTGTTCGCGCCACTGCATTTCCTCGCCGCCACGCCCGAGCTTGAGCGGCACGCCGAGACGCCGGGCGTGTTCGTGAAGGATGCGCAGGTCGAACTGCACAAGATTCCAGCCGATGATGGCGTCGGGGTCGTGGCGGGCAAACCAGTCATTAAGCTTCTTGAGGATCAGGGTGCGCGATTCACAGTACTCGAGGTCGAAGTCGACAAGGCTGTCATCGCCGTTTGGTGCGCCGAGCATGTACACCTGCCGTTCGCCGCAGCCTTCCAGCGCGATGGAATACAGCTCGCCCTGCTCGGTGGTTTCGATGTCCAGCGAGACCAGCCGCAGTTGCGGACGATAGTCAGGCGCAGGCTTGAGGTGGGCGTCGAGCAACACACCGTCGGCGTCGGGCGTGCCGCTGAACCAGACGGGCGCGGTGATGAAACGCTCCATCAGGTAGCGCTCGGGCGGTCGCACATCGGCTTCGAAGACGTCGACACTGTGGCGGTTGAGCGCGGTCTCCAGACGCATCAACTGACCGTGCTGCTGGCAATACAGACCGAGCACCGGGCGATGCTCGAAATCCTGCAAGGCCAGGGGGCGCAGTTCGACGTTCTTTTCGTCCGCCAGCACCCGCTCGGCCTGCTCGCGCTGCGCCGCAGGGATGAATGCCACCGACGGCTGATGCGGCAGGCGCACACGGCGCGGCCCGGCGTCGGTCGCCAGCCAGAACTCGACTTCGGTGCCGGCCGGGGTGTCGCGCCAATGCCGGGTCAGGACGAAGCCCTGCTGTAAATCCACCACTGCAACCTCAGGAATTGATTCAGACGGGCATTCTACGCGGCATTGCCGCCACCCGTGACAAAGGCCTCGCCATGAAAAACCCGGTCAAATGACGTTTTTTGCGTGTTATCTGCCGTTTTGCGGCCTTGCCCTGCGCGCCTGCGTCTACGATGCTTGGAGAACAACGACAACACCTGAGTAACCGCCATGAAAACCGTCGCCCAGCTGCTCAAGCTCAAAGATCCGAAAAATCAGGAAGTGCACCAGATCAAACCCGATCACATGGTGCTCGAAGCGCTGATGAAAATGGCCGAGAAAAACGTCGGCGCCCTGCTCGTGGTGGAAGACGACAAAGTGGTGGGCATCATCAGCGAGCGTGATTACGCGCGCAAACTGGTGCTGCACGGGCGCTCCTCGGTGGGCACGCCGGTGCGCGACATCATGGTGGCGAACGTGATCACGGTGGACACCCACCAGACCGTCGACACTTGCCTTGGCATCATGTCCGACAAACGCCTGCGTCACTTGCCGGTGGTGGAGAACGGCAAACTGATCGGCCTGCTGTCGATCGGCGACCTGGTCAAGGAAGCGATTGCCGAACAGGCCGAGCTGATCAAACAGCTGGAGCAGTACATTCGCGGGGAGTGATCAGCCGGGCCAATGCCGCGCAAAGACCGGCGCCAGCACCGGGTGTCGGTCGATGCGCTGCAGCCACGCATGGAAACCGGGTCGGGCCTGGCGCAGGTGTTCGCGGGCACCGGCCCAGCGCGTGACCACCGCCGCCAGCACATCCAGTGCGCCCGGTGTTTCATCGTCCAGGTACAGCTCGGCCGAGAACTGATCGGCAAACACCTCCCAGCTCCAGTGCAGTCGTTCCCGCGCCCCCGCCATCAAATTCTGCCGCGAGGCCTCGTCCGGCATCACCAGCCAGCGTTCCGGGTAATCAATAATCCCGATGGCCGCATAGCAATTGCTGACGATGTACACCAGGCCCCGAATCGCCTGATCGCGGTCAGCGCCGTTGGCCGGCAGCAGGCCGGATTGCGCAAAGCTTTGCCCCAGATGAATCAGGATCGCCGCACTTTCGGTGATGACACTGCCGTTCGGCAGTTGCAGGGTCGGGATCTGTTTGAGCGGATTGAGCCGCGCCAGCTCCTGCGCCGCTTCCGCGCTGGCCTCGATATCGATGAAGCGGTAAGCCACCTGACACAGCTCGAGCGCCGCCTCGATGGCCGCCGCCCCTGAATTGCGATGTCCGTAGAGCTGATACATATCCCCTCCTCCACTGCGAAAGGCATCCTGCCTGGCCCTATTTATAGCTGTTGTATCGAATTTGGCACGGATTGCGCATTCATCGGCAGCTTGCGAATCCCTGATTTCGCAAAACAGCGCTGGCGGTGCCCATCCCGCACCAAGAGCAATCAGCGAACGCTATCCGCGTTCTTGTAAGGTGCGATACCGAACCAAAAGTTCGCGTATCCGAGCTGGCAACAAGGAGTTCACCGCGTGAATCTTCATCTGCTGCGCCACACTCTTCTCTCCGTGCCCCTGTACCTGCGCCGTGTTCGTCCTGCGAACTGTCCGTGCATTCCTTTTATTACCTGAACGCCTGCACTATTTATTTTTTAAATAGCACGCAGAAAGTCATTGCGTGCGCGCTGCATTAATGAATGCAACAACACATTGTTCGACAATAACTTTCAGACAGCACACCGATACAACTTTTGCTGTTCGGCGTTAATGTCCAAAGCGCACCAAAACTGCACTATCAATCATTATCCAGAGCCGATTTTATTTAGACAAAAACAAGGAACATCGCCTGTGACCCGCTAAAACACTGACCCGCACCAAATCAGTCCGCCACGCACCATCACGCGTCCTGGCCGACACGAGAACAGCCGCTCTATCTCGCTGAACAGCGCGATACCGCGCCAGGCCTGTCTCGCCTTTGAAAAAGCCCTGCAAACAGGGCCGTCGGGAGGTTATGCGCCCATGAAAACCGGCGTGCCTGATGAAACTTATATAAATGCGACATACGTATCATCCGTGAAATAACCGCTACACATTTGTTTACTGTTTGGCACAGCGGTTGCTATTGCATCAACCATGAGGGCAAGAACGATGTTCGCCACTCAATTGCACACTCACTTATAAAAGAACAGCCACGGACCGGATCAATGAACCATCGAAGTCGACGTTACTGAAGCAATAAGCTGCACAAGCCCTGTTCAATAGATAGTTCAACTATCGGCTTCTACACACCTGTATGAAAGTTGCGACCACTCACTCGAACAACGCTGTGTTGTTCGAACGGCACCTTATTGCCCTTCATCCACCCGAGGGAGCTTTAATGAACGATGCGGTAAAGCACAGAAGTCCGCCGGGGCCCTTGCGGGAAGCGCCGCTCCCGTCGGTTGCGGGCCGGCCCGTGTTTAAGGCCAACACTTCGCAGCCCGGCGGCCTGAACAAACAACAGATGCTGTTGCTGGTGGCGGTGTCGGCGTTGATACACGGCGGCGCCTGGTGGTTTTTCCAGCAGGCGCGGGCCGAACCGCTGCCGACGCCACCGGAAATTCCGGAAATGACCGTCGAGCTCACCAGCCCGACACCGCCGGCCCCGCCGACACCGGAGCCGCCCCCACCACCGCCACCGCCCGAACCGGAACAACCGGTGGAAGACGAGGACGCGGTCAAGCCGCCGCCCAAACCGGTGGAGAAACCCAAGCCGATCGAAAAACCGAAACCGGTCGAGAAACCCAAACCGGTGAAAAAGGCCGAGCCGCCGAAAGCGCCGCCCGCCCCTGCGCAACCGGCAGCGCCTGCCGCTCCGGCCACCCCGAGTGCGCCTCCTGCACCTGCGGCGGCACCGGGCCCGGTGAAAGAGTCGGCGGCGATTTCCGGCCTCGCCAGCCTCGGCAACCCGCCGCCGGAATACCCGTCGCTGGCCCTGCGGCGCAACTGGGAAGGCAGCGTGGTGCTGCGGATTCAGGTGCTGGCCAACGGTCGCGCCGGTTCGGTGACGGTGACCAAATCCAGCGGCAAGCCGCAACTGGATGACGCGGCGGTCGCGGCGGTGAAGGCCTGGAAGTTCATACCGGCCAAGCGCGGCGACACACCGATCGACGGCTTCGCCACCCAGACCATCGATTTCAAATTGCCGCAATGACGGCGCGACAACCGAACTCACAACCGATTAACGCAAGCGAGGTGTAGCCATGAACGATTCTCTGTCTTCGATGATTGTCCCCGGCGTGCTCTGGGGGCTGGTGCTGTTTTCCGTGGTCAGCTGGGCGATCCTGCTGGTCAAGTCGGCGCAATACTTGCGCCAGAAAACCCAGAACAAGCAGTTCAGCAAAGCCTTCTGGGGCGCGCCGGATCTGCTCACCGCCGCCGAACACGCCAGCCAGTATCCGGGCTCGCTGGCGCGGATCGCCAGCAGCGGTTTTGAAGCCTTGCTGGTGGAAGAGTCCCCGCGCACCACCCAGCAACTGGCACACACCATCAACCGTTCCGACCGACTGGAGCGCAACCTGCGCCAGCAGATCCAGAAGGAACGTCGCTCGCTGGAAAACGGCCAGGCGATCCTCGCCAGTATCGGCAGCACCGCGCCGTTCATCGGTCTGTTCGGCACCGTGTGGGGAATCATGGAAGCCCTGCAAAGCATCGGCGCCAGCGGTTCGGCCAGCCTGGAAACCGTGGCCGGGCCGATCGGCCACGCGCTGATCGCCACCGGTGTGGGGATTGCCGTCGCGGTGCCGGCAGTGCTGATTTACAACTTCTTCCTGCGGCGCCTGAAACTGGCCTCGGCGGACATGGATGACTTCGCCCACGACTTCGACGCCCTCGCCTCGCGCAGCGCTTTCTCCATCAGCCGCCAGGCCATCGCCAAATCCACGGCCGCCGTGCGGGAGGCCAGCTGATGTCCTTTTCCACTCAAGACAGCGATGAAGTGCTCAGCGAAATGAACGTCACGCCGCTGGTGGACGTGATGCTCGTGCTGCTGGTGGTGTTCATCGTCACCGCACCGCTGATGACCAACGCGATCAAGGTCAACCTGCCAAAAACCGACGCCGTCGCTCCCGCCGAAAAGAAAGACCCGGTGGTGGTCAGCGTCGATCAGGACGGCAAGTTCTTCCTGGCCAAGACCGAGCTGGCGCCGGAATCACTGGAGGCCAGCCTCAAGGAGGTCAAGGCCAAAGATGCCGACGTACGCGTGCAGCTGCAGGCCGACTCCGCCGTGAATTACGGCCAGGTCGCCAAAGCCATGGCGTCCATCGAGCGCTCGGGCATCACCAAGATATCGGTAATGACCACCCGCTGACGGCGGTGCCGGGCGCGCAGTGAGGGACGCGCCCGACACCGTTCGTTGAATCCCGTCGCAATCGGCCGACCGAAAAAACGCAGCGCGTCTTCGGAGGGGATCGGCTTGCTTGAAGAAAGTGGTTTTCGCGGCGCGGCACCACCGTGCTCCGTGCAAAGAGGGCTCACAAGGCCATTTCGATAAACGTCTAACAAAGTCGGAAACAACCATGCTGATGAACACTCCACGCTTCACGCTCAAACCCTTGGTGGCGACGATTTCCCGCCACCGTTTCGTTCCGTTGTACCTGGTGGCCATGGGGATGGGCGCCGGGGTTCAGGCTGCCGAGGACGACAACAGCGTCCCGGCCGCCGCTGCGGTGGTCGCGCCGACCACGCAACTGCAACGAGTCGAAGTGACCGGTTCGGCGATCCGTCGGGTCGACGCGGAAACGGCGGTGCCGATCACCGTGCTCAAGGCCGATGAACTGCGCAAACAGGGCGTGACCACCACCGCCGAACTGGTGCAGCGCATCACCGGCAGCCAGTCGATCAACAACAGTGCAGGCTCGGTCGGCGCGGCCACCGGCGGTGCATCGTTCGCCGACATGCGCGGCATCGGCGCGAACAAAACGCTGGTGCTGCTCAACGGTCGCCGACTGGCCAACAACGCCCTGTCGGGCACCAACTCGGCCGGCGGCGCGGTGGATCTGAACATGATCCCGTTTGCCGCGATCGAGCGCGTGGAAGTGCTGCGCGACGGCGCCTCGGCCCTGTACGGTACCGACGCCATCGGCGGCGTGATCAACTTCATCACCAAGAAATCCATGACCGACGGCCAACTCACCCTCGGCGGCGAAACCCCGACCCACAGTGGCGGCGGTGCGACCAAGGACATGAGCGCCAGTTGGGGCTACGGCGATCTGGAGCAGGACCGCTTCAACGTGCTCGGCGTGTTCAACTACAACAAGCAGCAGAACCTCGACGCCAACGACCGCTCCTTCGCCCGCGACTATGTGCCCGGCCGTGGCCTGGACCAGACCTCCGGCACTGCGTTCCCCGGCAACTACAGCCAGAACGGCAACGCCACCAACCCGCTGGCCAACAGCAATTGCAACGGCCCCAACCTGGTGGCCCGCGACGGCCTCTGCCGCTTCAGCACCCGCGAATACATCGACCTGGTGCCGCAGACCGAGAAAACGTCGTTCTTCGGCAAGACCACCGGCAAACTGGCCGACGACCACAACGTCAACCTCGAATACTTCTGGTCGCGCAACAACAACGCCACCGCTATTGGCCCAGCGCCATTGACCGGCCTGAGCCTGGATTCGTCCTCGCCCTACTACCCCGGCAACGGCATCACCCCGGCGCCCACCGGTTTCGCCCTCGATCCGACGCAACCGGTGGACGTGAACTGGCGCGAAACCGCCGCCGGCCCGCGCGAATCGAAAGACCAGAACACCAGCCAGCGCTTTCTGCTGAGCTTCGACGGTCTGGTGGGCGGCTGGGATTACAACGTCGGCGCCTCGTACAACCAGAACAAGATCGTCTCCAGCGTCACCAGCGGCTACGTCAGCGATCAGGCGATGATCGACGGTCTGGCCAGCGGTCTGCTCAACCCGTTTGGCCCGCAGACCAGCGCCGGTCAGCAATACATCGATCAGGCCGCGTACCACGGCGCCTATTCCACGGCGGTCGGTCGGGTCGCCGGTTTCGACGGGCGGATCAGCCGCGAGATCGGTGACTGGTTCGGTGCCGGCCCGTCGGGTCTGGCGCTGGGCGGCGAGTACCGCAAAGAGAAATTCCACCAGGACTTCGAAGCCTTCGCCGGCGACATCCAGAGCCTGGGCATTGACCCGGCCGGCAGCGTCGAAGGCGACCGCAGCGTGAAAGCCGCCTACGCGGAAATCAACGTGCCGGTGCTCGACAGCCTGGAATTGTCCGCTGCGGTGCGTCACGACAGATACAGCGACTTCGGCAGCACCACCAACCCGAAATATTCGTTCCGTTATCAGCCGCTCAAGGAGCTGGTGGTGCGCGGCGCCTACAGCGAAGGCTTCCGCGCACCGTCGCTGTATGAGTTGTATTCGCCGCGCAGCATCACCTTCACCCAGGGCTACTACAACGACCCGGTGCTGTGTACCGGCGGCGTGGTGCAACCGGGCGGCAACGGCGGGCGTGATTGCGGTCAGCAGTTCCTCAACCAGATCGGCGGCAACGAAGACCTGGCCCCGGAGAAGGCGCGCAACGTGACGCTGGGCTTCGTCTATCAGCCGGTCAGCAATCTGTCCGTGGGCCTGGATTTCTGGTGGATTCACATCTCCAACCAGATCCAGCCGTTCCCGGAATCCACCGTGTTCGATCAGGCCGGCAGCTACCCTGACCGCTTCGTGCGCAACGCCGACGGCACGCTCAACTACATCGTCACCGGCAACGCCAACCTCGGCATCGTCGAAACCAACGGCGTCGATGTGTCGCTGGACTATCGCTTCCCGAACACGCCGTACGGTCAATTCGGCCTGGGCCTGCAAGGCACCTATGTCGACGAGTACGACTTCCAGAGCACCATCAAGGGCCCGTTCACCGACAAGGTCGGCGACTTCAAGGGCGACGGTGTGATTGCCCGCTGGAAACACAACCTGACCGGTTCCTGGACCTTCGGTGCAGCCCGCGCGGCGCTGACCAACCGCTTCACCACCGGCTACAACGACTACGACCGCGAGACCAACGCGCGGGTCGCGTCGTATTCGGTGTGGGACCTGTCGGCCGGCTACACCTTCGACAAGGTGCTGGACGTCGATGCCGGGGTGAAGAACCTGTTCGACCGCGATCCGCCGTTCTCCAACCAGGCCTACAACTTCCAGAGCGGTTATGACCCGCGCTACACCGATCCGCTGGGCCGCACGCTGTTTGCGCGCATGACGTACCACTTCTGAGTCCCGGTCGGGGCCGCGCAAGACTCCGGCCGGCCCCTTCCCCTTGCGAATTCGCATCCCGCAGCGGCCTGCCGCCGCTTCGGGTTTTTCCGGCTCAGAGGAACGACTTCATGACATTCATGCGCAACATGGCCGGCCTGCTGCTCGGCAGCGCGCTGCTGTGCAACGCGTCATCTGCGCTGGCCGGCGGCAGCTACGCGATGACGGTGTACGGCGAGGCGCCTAAATACCCCGCCAGTTTCCAGCACTTCGATTTCGTCAATCCCGATGCCCCCAAGGGCGGCTCGCTCAGCCGCGCTTCGATGGAGATCGGTCAGTACAACTACATCACCCCGTATGCCGATCAGGGCATTTCCGTGGTGCAGGTCAACGACTGGGTGTATTCGCCGCTGGCGTTCCGTTCGCTGGACGAGCCCTACACCGTCTACGGTCTGGTGGCGCAATCCATGGAGCGCGATCCCGGCGGTCTGTGGGTGCGTTTCAACCTGAATCCCGAGGCGCGTTTCGCCGATGGCACGCCGATCACCGCCGAGGACGTGCGCTACACCTTCGAACTGTTGATGACCAAGGGCAGCCTGAGTTATCGCCAGCAATACGCCGACGTGCAGGACGTGCTGATCGAAGGCCCGCGGCAGATTCGCTTCACCTTCAAGAACAACCTCAACCGTACCCTGGCGCTGGATCTGGCGTCGTTGCGGCCGGTGCCCGAGCACTGGTGGAAGACCCGCGACTTCGCCAACGGCGGCGGCTTCGAGCCTCCGCTGGGCAGCGGCCCGTACCGGGTGAGCAAGGTCGACGCCGGACGCAGCATCAGTTTCCAGCGTGACCCGCAGTGGTGGGGCAAAGACCTGCCGGTCAGTCGCGGGATGTACAACTTCGACAGCCTGACCGTGAATTTCTATGGCGACACCGACGTCGCCCGACAACTGCTGCAGGCCGGGGCGTTCGACTACAACCGCGAGTTTTCCTCGTCCGGTTACGTGGTCGGCTACGACAGCCCGGCCCTGCGTGACGGTCGCCTGCAACAGGCGATTCTCGCCCCGGACAAACCGACCAGCGCTCAGGGTTTCGTGTTCAACCTGCAGAACCCGTTGTTCAAGGATCGCCGCGTGCGTCAGGCGCTGAGCCTGCTGTGGGATTTCGAGTGGACCAACAAGCAGATGATGCGCGGCTTCTACGTGCGCCAGAACAGCTACTGGCCGAAGAGTGAAATGGCCGCCACCGCCCTGCCCGACGCCGGCGAACTGGCGATCCTCGAACCGCTGCGCGGACAGATTCCGGACGAGGTTTTCAGCCGGGTCTATCAGGCGCCGAAAACCGATGGCAGCGGCTACATCCGCGACAAGCAGTTGCAGGCCCTGAAGCTGCTGGCCGAAGCCGGATGGACGCCGAAAAACAACCGGCTGGTGAACGCCGCCGGCGAGCCCTTCGAATTCACCTTCCTCGACGGCCAGGGCGGTTTCGACCGCATGCTGCTGCCGTACAAACGCACCCTGGCGCAGATCGGCATCACCCTGAATCTGCGGCGTATCGATTCAGCGCAGTACATCAACCGGCTCAACGCCCGGGACTACGACATGATCGTCACCAGTTTCCCGCGCAGCGGCGATCCGATCGTCTCGCCGGGCCGCGAGTTGTACAGCCTGTATGCCTCGCAGAGCGCCACGCAGGTCGGCAGTTCCAATTCGATGGTGCTGGCGGACCCGGCGGTGGACCGGCTGATCGACGGCCTGGTCCAGGCCAATACCCGCGACGCTATGGTGCGTTACGCCCGCGCCCTAGACCGGGTGCTGCAATGGGGTGACTACATGATTCCCAACTACTACTCCAAAGGCACGCCGACGGTGTTTCAGAACCGCTTCGGCAGGCCACCGGTGCAGCCGATTTACAGCGAAGGCCTCGATACCTGGTGGGAGGTCTCGGCCAAGCCGCTGACCAATCAGCAGATGAGCGCCCTGCGCCAGCTCGCGGGGGGCCAGTGACATGTGGCGTTATCTGAGTCGACGTCTGTTACTGATCATCCCGACGCTGCTGTGCATTCTGGTGGTCAACTTCGTCATCGTGCAGGCCGCGCCCGGCGGCCCGGTGGAACAGGCCATCGCCCGCCTGCAAGGTTTCGGCGGGCACAGCATGGGCGGCGCCAGCGAGGTAACCGCCATCGGCGGTGCCGGGCGCAGCAGCCGAGGCCTGGACCCGGCGCTGATCGAAGAGATCAAGCACCACTACGGCTTCGACAAACCGATGCACGAACGCCTGTGGCTGATGCTGAAAAACTACGCGCAACTGGACCTGGGCAGCAGTTTCTTTCGCGGTGCGAAAGTGACGGATCTGATCGTGCAGAAGCTGCCGGTGTCGCTGTCCCTCGGCCTGTGGGCGACCTTGATCACCTACCTGATTTCGATCCCGCTGGGCATTCGCAAGGCGATCAAAAACGGCAGCGCATTCGATGTCTGGAGCAGCACGGCGATCATCGTCGGTTACGCGATGCCGGCGTTTCTGTTCGCGATCCTGTTGATCGTGGTGTTCGCCGGGGGCAGCTACGTCAACTGGTTTCCGGTGCAGGGGCTGGTTTCGGACAATTTCGACAGCCTGAGCCTGTGGGGCAAGGTCGGCGACTACCTCTGGCACCTGGTGTTGCCGGTGACGGCGCTGGTGATCGGCGGTTTTGCGACGCTGACGATCCTGACCAAGAACAGCTTCCTCAACGAGATCAGCCGCCAGTATGTGATCACCGCGCGCGCCAAGGGCCTGACCGAAAGACGCGTGCTCTACGGCCATGTGTTTCGCAACGCGATGCTGCTGGTGGTCGCCGGTGTGCCGTCGGCGTTGATCGAGGTGTTTTTCGCCGGCTCCCTGCTGATCGAAACCATCTTCAACCTCGACGGCCTCGGGCGCATGAGCTACGAAGCGGCGGTGTCGCGGGACTACCCGGTGGTGTTCGGCACGCTGTTCCTGTTCACCCTGTTCGGCCTGTTGATCAAGCTGATCGGCGACCTCTGCTACACCCTGCTCGACCCGCGCATCGACTTCTCGGCGAGGACTGCCTGATGTTCACACTCTCCCCTCTGGGCCGGCGGCGCATCGCCCAATTCAAGGCCAACCGTCGCGGGCGCTGGTCGCTGTGGCTGTTCATCGGGCTGTGCCTGATCTGCCTCGGCGGCGAACTGATCGCCAACGACAAGCCGCTGGTAATCCGCTACCACAACGCCTTTTACTTCCCGATCCTCAGCGAGTATCAGGAAACCGATTTCGGCGGCGAACTGCCGTTCCAGCCGGATTACGCGAGCAATTACGTACACAAACTGATCGAGGATCAGGGCGGCTGGATGCTGTTCCCGCCGATCCCGTTCAGCTACGACACGGTCAATTACGACCTAACTGAACCGGCGCCGAGTCCGCCGTCCTCCAGCAACTGGCTGGGCACCGACGATCAGGCCCGGGACGTGTTGGCGCGGGTGATTTTCGGCACGCGGATTTCGATCCTGTTTGCGCTGATTCTCACCGCCGTCAGTGCGCTGATCGGCATCGTCGCCGGGGCGTTGCAGGGTTATTACGGCGGCTGGGTCGACTTGCTCGGGCAGCGGGTGCTGGAGATCTGGTCGGGATTGCCGGTGCTGTACCTGCTGATCATTTTGTCGGGGTTCGTCTCGCCGAGTTTCTGGTGGCTGCTGGGGATCATGGCGCTGTTTTCCTGGCTGGCACTGGTGGACGTGGTGCGCGCCGAGTTCCTGCGCGGGCGCAGCCTGGAATACGTCAAGGCCGCGCGGGCGCTGGGCCTGACGGA
This sequence comes from Pseudomonas sp. 9.2(2024), assembly GCF_039695385.1. NCBI lineage: Bacteria > Pseudomonadati > Pseudomonadota > Gammaproteobacteria > Pseudomonadales > Pseudomonadaceae > Pseudomonas > Pseudomonas sp. 9.2(2024). Next base: position 4,334,659 of record NZ_CP155585.1, read on the forward strand.
CAGCGAGCTGATGCGCCGGCACATTCTGCCCAACGCCATGACCTCCACCCTGACCTACCTGCCGTTCATTCTGACCGGCGCCATCGCCACCCTCACCGCGCTGGATTTTCTCGGCTTCGGCATGCCCGCCGGCACCGCATCGCTGGGCGAACTGATCGGCCAGGCCAAGCGCAATCTGCAAGCGCCGTGGTTGGGGCTGACGGCGTTTTTTGCCCTGGCGCTGATTCTGTCCCTGCTGGTGTTTATCGGCGAAGCCTGCCGTGACGCGTTCGATCCGCGATCCTGATCCCCGGAGCTGAAATGACCGACAACCTGATTGAAATCCGCGACCTGCGCGTCGCCTTCGCCGGGCACGAAGTGGTGCACGGCGTGAACCTCGACATCCGCCGTGGCGAGTGCCTGGCACTGGTCGGCGAATCCGGCTCGGGCAAGTCGGTGACGGCCCACTCGATCCTGCGTTTGCTGCCGGGCAAAACGGTCAGCAGCACGGGCAGCATCCGCTACAACGGCGTGGACTTGCTGCATGCCAGCGAGCAGCAGATGCGCGGCTTGCGCGGCAACCGCATCGCGATGATTTTCCAGGAGCCGATGACCTCGCTGAACCCGCTGCACACGGTGGAAAAGCAGATCAGCGAAGTGCTGGAGATCCACAAGGGGCTCAAGGGTCGCGCCGCACGCCAGCGCACGCTGGAGCTGCTGGAGTTGGTGGGCATTCGCCAGCCGTTGCAGCGCTTGAAGGCCTATCCGCACCAGCTCTCCGGTGGCCAGCGGCAACGGGTGATGATCGCCATGGCGCTGGCCAACGAGCCGCAATTGCTGATCGCCGACGAACCGACCACGGCGCTGGACGTGACCGTGCAGCAGAAGATTCTCGAGCTGCTGATCGAGTTGCAGCAACGCCTCGGCATGTCGCTGCTGCTGATCAGTCACGACCTCAATCTGGTGAGACGCATCGCCCAACGGGTGTGCGTGATGCGCCACGGGGAAATCGTCGAACAGGCCGACTGCGCAACGCTGTTCCGCACCCCGCAGCATCCTTACAGCCGCCTGCTGATCGAGGCGGAACCGTCCGGCGCACCGGTGCCGAGTCGCTACGATCACAATCTGCTGGAAGTGGATGATCTAAAAGTCTGGTTCCCGCTGCCCAAGTCGTTGTTCAGCCGCACCCAGGAATACATCAAGGCCGTGGACGGCGTGAGTTTCCGTCTGCAACGGGGCAAGACCCTGGGGATTGTCGGCGAGTCCGGCTCGGGCAAGTCGACGCTGGGCCAGGCGATTCTGCGGCTGGTGGAATCCGAGGGCGAGATTCGCTTCGGCAACAAGCATTTGAGCCTGCTCAATCAGCGCTTGATGCGCCCGTTGCGCCGGCAGATTCAGGTGGTGTTCCAAGACCCGTTCGGCAGCCTCAGCCCACGGATGTCGGTGCAGCAGATCATCGCCGAAGGCCTGCTGACCCACGGCATCGGCACGGCCGAAGAACGCGAAGCGGCGGTGATCCGCGTGCTGGAGGAAGTCGGCCTCGATCCGCAGAGCCGCCATCGCTATCCCCACGAGTTCTCCGGTGGCCAGCGCCAGCGCATTTCCATCGCCCGGGCGCTGGTGCTGGAACCGGCGCTGATTCTGCTCGACGAACCGACCTCGGCGCTGGACCGCACGGTGCAGAAACAGGTGGTGGAATTATTGCGGCAGTTGCAGATCCGCCATGGCTTGACGTACCTGTTCATCAGCCATGACCTGGCGGTGGTGCATGCACTGGCGCACGATTTGATGGTGATCAAGGACGGCAAGGTGGTGGAACAGGGAGCGTCGCGCCAGATTTTTGCGGCGCCGCAGCATGTCTATACCCAGGAACTGCTGAAAGCCTCCGGCCTGGCATTGGCAAAAACCGGGGGTGAGCGGGTTCCAGCAATCTGACCTTCAGTGCTTTCAGATTTATTTTCCGGCCATTGCATCCAAACGCCTCCGTCACGGGTAGTCCCTGTAACAGCCCCCTTTCGGCTGTCAGCGGTTTACCCTTTTTCGGAGAAACACTGATGAACATCACCCAACTGATCGGCTTCACCGGTTTGCTCGCCGTCGCCTCGACAAGCTTTGCCCAAAGCAGTTATCCCGATGCGATCAAGGTGCCGGACGGTCACAAGATCGCGATGGAAACCACCGGGGTCGGCGAGATCACCTACGAATGCCGGGACAAGGCCAATGCCGCCGGCCAGACCGAGTGGGTGTTCGTCGGCCCCAAAGCGGTGCTCAACGATCGCAGCGGCAAACAGGTCGGCACCTACTTCGGCCCGCCCGCCACCTGGCAGGCAAAGGACGGCTCGAAAGTCACCGGCACGCAATTGGCCGTCGCGCCGTCGAGCCCGGGCAACCTGCCCTATCAATTGGTCAAGGCCAACCCCGCCGAGGGCAAAGGCGCGATGAGCGGCGTGAGCTACATCCAGCGCGTCGCGCTCAAGGGCGGCGTGGCGCCGGGCAGCGAATGCACGGCGGCGAACAAGGGCAAACAGGAAGTGGTGAAGTACCAGGCCGACTACATTTTCTGGGCCGCGAACTGAGCCTGACTGGACGTTTGCTCGATGCTTGCTAGATTGCAGGACATGCCATTACCCGAAACCGCGTTCGATTACGAAGCCCGCCTCGCCGCCTGTGCCCGCGGCGAGCGCGGGGCCCTGCGCGAATTGTATGTGCAGGAAAGCTCGCGGCTGCTCGGTGTGGCCCGACGTCTGGTGCGCGACACGGCGCTGGCCGAAGACATCGTTCACGACGCATTCATCAAGATCTGGGCCGGCGCGGCGGGTTTCGATCCGGCGCGCGGTTCGGCCCGGGGCTGGATGTTCAGCGTGACCCGCCATCTGGCGTTGAATGTGTTGCGCAATCACGACCGGGAAACGCCGTTGAACGACAGCAACGAATCTCTGGCGATTGATGACGACTTCGATGCGCTGGCGCAATCGACCCGCATCCATCGCTGCCTGCATCAACTGGAACCGCAACGCCGCCGCTGCATCCTTCACGCCTACGTCGACGGTTACAGCCACGCGCAGATCGCCCAACGCCTCGACACGCCGCTGGGCACCGTCAAAGCCTGGATCAAACGCAGCCTCAATGCGTTGCGGGAGTGCATGGGATGACCACCGAATCGGCGCAGGAACGCGATGAACTGGCCAGCGAATACGTGCTTGGCACCCTCTCGGCCCAAGAGCGCGCCGAAGTGCAACGACGCTTGCCCAACGAGCCCGAGCTGCAAACGGCGGTGGATGCCTGGGAGCGGCGTCTGCTGGAGCTGACCGACCTCGCCCCGGCGCATCAGCCCTCGCCGCAGCTGTGGCAGCGCATCGAACGCAGTGTCGGGCAACTCGCCCATAAAGTGGCGCCCGAGATTTCATGGTGGAATCGCCTGTCGCTGTGGCGCGGATTGAGCGCTGCCGGGTTGGCCGCGACTTTGTTGCTGGGTTCGATCCTGTTGACCCAGACCACACCGAAACCGAGCTTTCTGGTGGTGCTGGTCGCCCCGCAGGATAAGGCGCCGGGCTGGGTGATACAGGCCAGCAGTCCACGGGAGATCCAGTTGATTCCGCTGGGCGTGGTCGAGGTGCCGGCCGACAAGGCGCTGGAGTTCTGGACCAAGGCCGACGGCTGGCAGGGTCCGGTGTCGCTGGGGCTGGTCAAACCGGGCCAGGCGCTGTCGATCCCGCTGGACAAGCTGCCGCCGCTGCAACCGAACCAGTTGTTCGAGCTGACGCTGGAAGGCGCCACCGGTTCGCCGATCGGCAAACCTACCGGGCCGATCCAGGCAATCGGCCGCGCAGTGAAGGTGCTGTGACAAACCATCATCGGCGTCGATGTTCACCATCACGTCAATGAAGTTCTCTTAAAAAATCCCGGGCGTAACATCGGCTCCATACCAAACAAACAACACCCCCGGAGCACACCATCATGAAACGCCAAGTCATCCTCAGCATTGCCCTCTCGGTTCTGGCCTTCAACGCATTTGCCGCCAAACCTGCCCACACCATGATCGCCGAAGGCGGTTCGGATCGTCTGATCGAACGTCGCGTTGCCGAAGGTGGTTCGGATCGTCTGATCGAGCGTCGCGTTGCCGAAGGTGGCTCGGATCGTCTGATCGAACGCCGCGTTGCCGAAGGTGGTTCGGATCGTCTGATTGAACGTCGCGTTGCTGAAGGTGGCTCGGATCGTCTGATTGAACGTCGCGTTGCCGAAGGTGGTTCGGACCGTCTGATCGAACGCCGCGTTGCCGAAGGTGGTTCGGACCGTCTGATCGAACGCCGTGTTGCCGAAGGTGGTTCGGATCGTCTGATCGAACGCCGTGTTGCCGAAGGTGGTTCGGATCGTCTGATCGAACGCCGCGTTGCCTGAATGAATGGCTTGATCGCAACAACCCAGAAAAAACCCGGCTCCCGTCAGCCGGGTTTTTTTATTCCCTTTTGATCGTCCTCAGCCCTTGGCCATGCAGCGCCGATAACGCTCGTCGACCCGTTTGGCAAACCACGCCGTGGTCAGCTTGCGGGTGATCTTCGGGCTCTGCAGCACGATGCCCGGCAGCACCGCACGGGGCAATGACTTGCCTTCCGCACGCTCCGCCAGCTCGAAGACCCGTTGATACAGTTTGGTCTCCTCGAAAGCCAGGCTATCGCCCTTCTCCAGTTGATCGCGGATCACCGGATTGCGCATGCCCAGGGATTTGCCGAGGGTGCGCACCGCCAGTTCCGTGCTGCCCGGCATGATCGCGCCCGGGCGGATCAGGTCGCCATCCAGCGCCAGCGGAATGCCCGACGCCCGGCTGACCGCGTTCTGAAACGCCGCGTTGCGACTGGCGTACCAGCCGGCGTTGAAATCGGCGAAGCGGTACAAAGGTTCGCGGTAACTCACCGGATAACCGAGCAAATGGGCGATGCCGAAATACATCCCGCCGCGACGGCTGAACACCTCGCGGCGAATCGTCCCGTCCACCGGGTACGGATAGTCTTTGGCATGCTTCTCGGCGAATTCGATGCTGACCTGCATCGGCCCGCCGGTGTGCACCGGGTTGAAACCGCTGAACAGCGTACGGCCCATCGGCACCGAACCGATGAAGTCGTCGAAAATCGCGCTCAATTCCTTTTCGCTGCGGGCGGCGCTCAGGCGTTCGCTGTAGGTCTTGCCGTTGGGCGAACGCACCTGCAAGGCGCCGCTGATCAACAGGCTCGGGATATGCACCTTGGCGGCGCGGCGGTCGATTTCATCACGGGCGATCTTGCCCAGTCCGGGCACCGGCGGATCGACCTGAAAGGTGGATTCCTGCTCGGCGACGGCCAGCACCGAACACAGATTCTGTGTGGTCGGGCTGATGCCCTGGGCGGCGAACGCCGCGTAGATGTCAGTGGCCCAGCCCTGACGGTCGACGGTTTTTGCCGGCAGCAGGCGCACGATCTGCGCCTTGACCTCGGCGGGCGGGCGCGGCGCCGGTTCTTCGCTGCGTTGACCGGCGCAACCGGCCAGTACCAGCAGCGCGGCGAGGCTGACGATTAATCGAGGGGTGTGCATAACGCTTCATCCAGTCCGTTGAGCCGGGTTAACCCTACGCTCAATCGCAGGGTGCAGGATAGGACTGCGGGCCGGCGGCGCTGTTCCATCGCCCCGTTTGGCAGGCCGACTGGCCGCCCTCGCCGTCTGATCCATACTTGCTGCTGCACACTCAGTGGCAAGTCTTGGATCAGGACACGCGAGGAGGACAGACCATGAACCGCAGTGATGTTCTGATCATCGGCGCAGGCCCCACCGGACTGGTGCTGGCCCTGTGGCTGAGCAAACTGGGCGTGCGCGTGCGCATCATCGACAAGGCTTCCGCTCCGGGCACCACGTCGCGGGCGCTGGCGGTGCAGGCGCGCACCCTTGAGCTGTACCGGCAACTGGATCTGGCCGACGCGGTGGTGCGCAACGGTCACCGGGTGGCCGCGGCGAATTTCTGGGTCAAGGGCAAACCCGTGGCGCAGCTGCCGCTGAACCGGATCGGTGAAGGCCTGACGCCCTATGCCTTTCTGGAGATGTACCCGCAGGACGAACACGAGCGGCTGCTGATCGACCGCCTCGAAGACTACGACGTGACCGTCGAGCGCAACACGACGCTGGAGAGTTTCACCGAAAACGGCGACGGCCTTACCGCGCATTTGCGCCTGCCGGATGGCGAGCAGGAAATCTGCCAGGCCTGCTATCTGGCCGGGTGTGACGGCGCCCGTTCGGTCGTGCGCAAAACCCTCGACACCGGTTTTCCCGGCGGCACTTATCAGCAGATTTTCTACGTCGCCGATGTGCGGGCCAGCGGCCCGGCGCTCAACGGCGAGTTGCATCTGGATCTGGATGAGGCGGACTTTCTGGCGGTGTTCCCGCTGGCCGGCGAAGGCCGTGCGCGGTTGATCGGCACCGTGCGCGACGAACGTGCGGATCGCGCCGAAACCCTGGAATTCTCGGATGTCAGCAATCGCGCCATCGAACATCTGAACGTGCACATCGAGGACGTCAACTGGTTCTCCACCTACCGAGTGCATCATCGGGTGGCGGATCACTTTCGCAAAGGCCGGGCGTTTCTGCTCGGCGATGCGGCGCACGTACACAGCCCGGCCGGCGGTCAGGGCATGAACACCGGCATCGGCGATGCGATCAATCTGGCGTGGAAACTCGCGGCAGTGCTCGGCGGCGCGGCCACGCCCAAACTGCTCGACAGCTACGAAACCGAACGCATCGCCTTCGCCCGGCGACTGGTGTCGACCACCGACAAAGTTTTCAGCTTCGTCACCGCCGAAGGCCGCATGGCCGATCTGTTGCGCACGCGACTGGCACCGTTCCTGATTCCGAAAATGGCCGCGTTCGAGACCAGCCGCGAATTCCTGTTTCGCACGGTGTCGCAAATCACCGTCAACTATCGGGGCATGGCATTGAGCGAAGGCGTGGCCGGGCATGTCCACGGCGGTGACCGCTTGCCGTGGGCCCATGATGGCGAGGGGGACAATTACGAGCCGTTGCGCCACCCGTGCTGGCAGGTGCATGTGTACGGCGACACCAGCGACGAGATGATCGCCTGGTGCAATGAACATCACTTGCCGCTGCACGTGTTCGACTGGCGCCCGGCATTTGAAACGGCGGGCTTGGGGCGCAACGGCTTTTACCTGCTGCGCCCGGATACCTACGTGGCGATTGCCGACAACAGCGCGGATCCGAAGGTGATCGAACGGTATTTCCGTGATCACGGGATCCGGCCGTTTTTCAGTTGTCCCTGAAGGATCAGATCCCGGCCAGGGCCAGGTCCATCGCAAAGTAGGTGAAGATCAGATCCGCGCCCGCGCGCTTGATCGCACCGAGGCTTTCGCGCACCACGCGATCTTCGTCGATGGCCCCGGCCTGGGCGCCGAACTTGATCATCGCGTACTCGCCGCTGACCTGATACGCCGCCAGCGGCAGGTTCGAGGCTTCGCGGATGTCGCGGATGATGTCCAGGTACGCGCCGGCCGGTTTGACCATCAGCGCGTCGGCGCCTTCCTGCTCGTCAAGCAACGATTCGCGCAGGGCTTCGCGGCGGTTCATCGGGTTCATCTGATAGCTTTTGCGATCGCCCTTCAGCGCGCTGCCGCCGGCCTCGCGGAACGGGCCGTAGAGCGCCGAGGCGAATTTGGTCGAGTAGGCCATGATCGGAATCTGCGTGAAGCCGGCGTCGTCCAGTGCCCGGCGAATCGCCCGCACCTGGCCATCCATCGCCGCCGACGGCGCGATCACGTCGGCACCGGCACGGGCTGCCGCTACCGCTTGCTTGCCGAGGTTGATCAGGGTCTGGTCGTTGTCGACTTCATGGTTGTGCATCACGCCGCAATGGCCGTGATCGGTGTACTCGCAGAAGCAGGTGTCGGACATCACGATCATTTCCGGCACGGCGTCCTTGGCGATCCGCGACATGCGCGACACCAGACCGTTCTCACGCCAGGTGTCGCTGCCGTTGGCGTCCAGGTGATGAGACACGCCAAACGTCATCACCGACTTGATCCCGGCCCGGGCGTAACGCTCGATTTCGCCGGCCAGTTTGCGCTCGGGAATACGCATCACGCCGGGCATGCTCTTGATCGGCACGAAGTCGTCGATCTCTTCTTCGACGAAGATCGGCAGCACCAGATCGTTGAGGGAAAACTCGGTTTCCTGGAACAGGCTGCGCAGGCTCGCATTGCGGCGCAGACGGCGTGGACGTGCTTCGGGGAACTGACTGGACATGGGGCCTTTCCTGAAAACAGCGGATGAGACGAAAGTCGTAGGGGGCGAAGCTTATGCCTTGCGAGGGACGGGGTACAAACCTGGATCAATCAACAGTGCATTACCGGGCACGCAACAATCTGCGCACCCGGCTGCAACAGGGTCAGGAAGGAATGGTCAGGCCGCGCACAACGGCCGGCCGCGCCAGGAAGCGCTCCAGCACCCGGGTGACGTTCGGGAAGTTGTTGATGCCGACCAGATCGCCGGCTTCGTAGAAACCGATCAGGTTGCGCACCCACGGGAACGTGGCGATGTCGGCGATGGTGTAGCGCTCGCCCATGATCCAGTCGCGGCCTTCCAGGCGGGTGTTGAGGACGCTGAGCAGGCGGCGGCTTTCTTCGACGTAGCGGTCACGGGGACGCTTGTCTTCGTAGTCCTTGCCGGCGAATTTGTTGAAGAAACCGAGCTGGCCGAACATCGGGCCGATACCGCCCATCTGGAACATCAGCCACTGAATGGTTTCGTAGCGCAGCGCGCCTTCCTGGGCCAGCAACTGGCCGCTCTTGTCGGCGAGGTAGATCAGGATCGCGCCGGATTCGAACAACGGCAGCGGTTTGTCCTCGGGACCGTGGGGGTCGAGGATCGCCGGGATCTTGTTGTTCGGGTTCAGAGAGAGGAATTCCGGAGACATCTGGTCATTGGTGTCGAAGCCCACGCGGTGCGGCTCGTAGGGCAGGCCGATCTCTTCGAGCATGATCGAGACCTTGACGCCGTTGGGGGTCGGCAGGGAATAGAGCTGAATCCAGTCAGGGTACTGCGCCGGCCATTTCTGGGTGATCGGGAACGCGGACAGATCAGTCATGTGTAGCATCCAGTCACAAAATGAAAGGCCTGAGCATAATCCACGATCAGCGCTCTGGCTCGGGTTCTTTACGCCCTCGCCCGCCGGCTTACTTAAATCCGCAACATCCTGTGGTTAACCTTCCCTTCAATAGCGCAGGTTGAACGCTAAAGTGCCGCGCACGTAACCGAATCGAACCAAACGGGCCTCAGGGGGCTCCAAGCAAGCCAGTGATGACAGGGAAAACACCCGGCGCCCACGCACCGGTGCAGAGGTTTGTCAGCCTTAACCGAACAGACTGAAGACGCCTTATCCCATGACGAACTTGATGAAAGTCGCCAACCGCTTCAAACATCGCGCGTATGTGGCCCTGCCCACCCTGCTGGCAGTCAGCGCGCTGTTCCTGTCGCTGGAATCCAGCGAAAGCCGTGCGCAACCGGTGGACGGCACCCAGACCCTGGTGTTCCTGCGCCATGCCGAGAAACCCGCCGGTGGTCTCGGCCAGCTCAACTGCCAGGGCCTGAACCGGGCGATCGACCTGTCGACCCTGCTACCGGAAAAATTCGGCAAGGCCGACTATGTGTTCGCCGCCAACCCGACGCGCAATGTCGAGGAAGGCGAGCTGGACAACTCCTACAGCTACATCCGCCCGCTGATGACCATCAGCCCGGCGGCGATCAAGCTCGGCCTGCCGGTGAACATCGAGTTCTCGGCCAACGACACCAGCGACCTGGCCCGGGAACTGACCGACGACAAGTACCACAACTCGACCATTTACACCGCGTGGTCCCACGGCTACCTGCCGGAGCTGATCAACAAGGTCGCGGGCAAGGCCGTCGGCGAGAAGCAGAAGATCACCGAAGATTGGGAATCCAGCGATTACGACTCGCTGTACGTGCTGACCCTGACCTGGCACAACGGCAAGGCCAGCCTGCAGAGCCACAGCTACAAACAGGGGCTGGATAACGGCCAGGAAAGCTGTCCGACCTGAGTTTGCCCGGGGCCCGCTCGGGCCCCGTCAGGCCTGGGGTTTGATTCGCTGACGCAAATATTCGATAACGGCCTGCCGCTCCCCGGCAAATTCGATCCGCCCGCCCTTCTTCTCGCGCTGGAACACATACATCGGGTCGTAATACTCGCGCAGCAAACCCTCGATCCACGCGCGGTGCAAATCCACCGCCCCGCTGCGGCTCTGCTCCGCCAGCGCCTCTTCCATCCACACCCGCATCCGTCGATGCCGTTCGCCGCCCAGGCGCTTGTGCACGTTGTCGAGGCTGTCCAGCAACCGCTCGGAAAACCGCCCGAAACCCTCGTCCCCATGCACTGCCTGAAATTCGGCGGACAAATCCACCACGTAATCGCGCAGGATCCGCTCGACGCGCTGCTCGAAACGATCTTCCAGCCAGACCATCGGGTATTGCTGCATGCCCTGATACAGCGACAGCGGCAGCGCACAGCTGCCCACCACCCGGCTCTCATCCTCCAGCACAAACTGATCGATGCCGGCCGCACGTTTTTTCAGGAAGTCGATGGCCAGCCGGTTCTCGAAATCGATGTTCGACGGCTGACCGGTGGCGCGCTTGCCGAAACTCGAGCCCCGGTGATTGGCATGGCCTTCCAGATCCACACTGTTGCGCAGTTGCACCAGCACTTCGGTCTTGCCGGTGCCGGTCATGCCGCCCAGCAACACGAAATCACAGTCGGCCTGGGCGGATTCGAGCGTGTCGATCAGAAAACCCCGCAGCGCCTTGTAGCCACCGCCGATACGCGGGTAATCGATGCCGGCTTCTGTCTTGAGCCACTGCTGGACGATCTGCGAGCGCAGGCCGCCACGAAAGCAATAAAGAAACCCGTCGGGATGCGCCTGGGCAAATTCCGCCCACGCTTGCAGACGCTCGGCCTTGACCGCGCCGGACACCAATTGATGGCCCAGCTCGATGGCGGCCTGCTGACCGTGATGCTTGTAGCAAGTGCCGACCCGCTGCCGCTCGATGTCGTTCATCAGCGGCAGATTGAGCGCCCCGGGAAACGCGCCCTTGTGAAACTCGACCGGCGCACGGGCGTCCATCAGCGGCCGGTCGTTGAGGAAGATGTCGCGGTAGTCGGTGACGTCGATGGACATCAATTCACCTCGACCGCGTGGCTCTGTCGCCCGATCAACTCACCGATCGGCTCAAGCGCGAGGCCGAGTTCGGCAGCGACGGCGAGGAATTCGGCATTGCCTTCGGGGGTCACGGCCACCAGCAATCCGCCGCTGGTCTGCGGGTCGCACAGCACCCGCTTGTGCAATTCCTGCACCCGCCCGACGCGGCCCGAATAACTGTCGAAATTACGCAGGGTGCCGCCCGGTACGCAGCCCTGCTCGAGGTAATACTCGACACTCGCCAGACGCGGTACCCGGTCATAAAAAATGCGCGCCGTCAGGTGACTGCCGTCGGCCATTTCCACCAGATGCCCGAGCAGCCCGAAGCCGGTGACGTCGGTCATGGCAGTGACCCCGGCCAGTTTGCCGAAACGGCTGCCGGGCTTGTTCAGCGTACACATCCAGTCCCGGGCCTCGCCGATGTCGTCGGGGCGCAGCTTGCCCTTCTTCTCGGCGGTGGTGAGGATGCCGATGCCCAACGGTTTGGTCAGGTACAGCAGGCAACCGGCGGTGGCGGTGTCGTTGCGTTTCATGAAGCGCTTTTCCACCAGCCCGGTGACGGCCAGACCGAAGATCGGCTCCGGTGCATCGATCGAATGCCCGCCGGCCAGCGGAATCCCCGCCGCATCGCACACCGCACGTCCGCCGCGAATCACGTCTCGCGCCACTTCCGGCGCCAGCACGTTGACCGGCCAGCCGAGGATCGCAATCGCCATCAACGGATCGCCGCCCATGGCGTAGATGTCACTGATGGCGTTGGTGGCGGCGATGCGACCGAAGTCGAACGGGTCGTCGACGATCGGCATGAAGAAATCCGTGGTCGACACCACCCCGCGCTCGGCATCGATCTCATACACCGCCGCATCATCGCGCGACGCGTTGCCGACCCACAGTTTCGGATCAAGGTTCTGCGCCCCGCTGCCGGCCAGAATCACCTCCAGCACCTTGGGCGAAATCTTGCAGCCACAGCCGGCGCCGTGGCTGTATTGGGTCAGACGGATGGGCTCGGTCATGGGGCAGTCTCCGGGAGGCAGTGGGAGGGATTTTAGCAGAGGGGTCGGCGGGCAAAAAAAAGCCGCCCTTACGGGCGGCTGAAGTGCTTCGCTCCTGAATCAGAACCCAAGGCTGAAGCTGATGGTCATCGCATGGTCGTTGCTCTCGTTCGACAGCTGCCCCGAATAACCGATGCCGAGTTTGCCGGTCGGGCTGATCTGGAAGTCCACGCCTGCTTCGACCACCGCGCTGTCCTTGGCAATCGGCACGCCCTGGGTGTTGAACGAGGCGCCGCCGTCGATGAAGGTCAGGTCGGCGTCAGGTTTGGTGTCGCCGAAGGCATGCCGCCAGCCGAGAGCCGCGCGCGGGGTGAACTGCCCGCCGTTGGCCAGGGTGATGACCTTGCCGGCGCGCACGCCCAGGGTCGAGAAGGTGATGTCCTGATCGGACTCGGCGCGCAGGCGCCCCACTCCGCCTTTCTCCTTGGCCTTGTCGCTGTCATAGTTGACGTACGCCAGGCCGGCGAACGGCTCCAGGGCAATCCCGGCCGCTTCGATGGCATAGCCGACTTCACCGAACACTTGGGCGCTGCGGGCGTCGTAATTGGCCTTCAACCGATCGTTGTAGGCGCCGACGCTGACGTCGCGTTTGGTCTCGATGTCATGCCAGCTGTACGCCGCACCGAGGCGCACCGCCAAGGCATCGAATTGCGAGTTGAGGTACGCCGCCAGGTGGTAGCTCTCGACCGTGGCATTCGAACGACGATCATGGGCATCCAGATCGCTGCGGGTGTAGCCGGCGGCCATGCCGACGCGCCATTGGTCGTCGAGCTGCTTGTCGGTGCCGAGCATGAAACCGCTCAGGTTGCGATCCAGTTTCGCGCTGTTGCTGTCGCCGTCCGACTCGCCCCAGGCGCCGAGCGCGCGGGCCCAGCCGACCATTTCGCCGTGGCAGCCGTTGCTGCTCAGCTGGTTGTCGCTCGGGGCCAGGGCGCGGCGTGGATCATCCGGTGCACTGCACGATGGCTGGCGCATACGGTCGTTGACCGCGTCCCGTACGTAGCGCGAATCCTCGAGAACTGCGCTGGCGGTACTGGCATGGATTTCCCCCGACAGGCTGTCGAAGGCGTTACGTGCGCCCGCCACGCTGAGGTTGATGATTTCGTTCTGCAACGCAGCGCCCGCCGCACCGTTGCGCATCAACGCCGAAGCGGTATTGCGCTGGTTGCGGGTGGCGGCAACGTCGACGAACGAGTTGCCGTTGCGGCTGACCACCAGGTTCACCGCGTTAGCGTCGTACACCAGCGCAGTATTGAGGAACGCGTATTGCGGCAGGTCGGCGGCGCTGAAGGTGCCGGTCACCCCGCCACCGGCGGTGATCAGCGAGTACACGGTATTGCCGGTGAACGGTGCCAGGCTGTTGACCTGCAGACCACCGCTCAGAGTCGCGGTACCACCGACGGCCAGCGGAGTGGCGGTCGGCGAGCTGACAGTCAGGGCCAGCACACCGTCGGCGGCGTTGGTCAGGTTGCCGGCGACACTCAAGGTGCCGTCCTCGCCACCGGAAGCCACCACGCCATGGTTGACCACCGACCCGACGCTACCATTACCGCTCAGGCCCGCGCCATTGGCCACGGTGACCTGGCCGGCGAGGGACGCCCGCGCCGCACGGCTGCCGACTTGCAGCACGCCCTGATCCACCGCCACGGTGCCGCTGAAGGGTTGATCACCGGTCAGCAGCAAGCGCGCGGCACCGCGTTTGGCCAGGGCGCCGACACCGCTGAGGCGTCCGTTGAACTGGCCGTTGGCGTTCTGCTGGAACACCAGCGAGGCGTTGTTGAGGATGTTGCCCTGCAGGCTGGTGGTATTACCGATCAGCGTACCGCCGCTGACCGTGGTCCCGCCGCTGTAGGTGTTGGCGCCGCTGAGGACCAGAGTGCCGGAATCCAGTTTCTCGATACCGCCACTGCCCACCAGCGGTGCGGAAATTTCCGCGCTGCCACCGGCATTCACCCGCACCGGAGCGAGGCTGCCACCCGGGCCGTTGACCGGTGTCAGCGTACCGCCAGCGCCTGGAACCAGGCTGTAGCCGCTGGAGAGGAACTGCAACCCGGTGAAGTTCTGATTGCCTTGCACCGTGACTGTGCCGCTCTGCCCGCCGAACACGGCGAACTGACCGTTCGACGCCAACGCCTGAGTACCGCTCGGATCGGTCCAGTTGGTGCCCGGCCCCCACACGCCGCTGCCGCCACCGATGCTGCCGTCCGGGTTGGTGGTGCCGCCGTTCCAGAACTGCACTTCACCCGGGGTGTTCTGCACCAGCAGGTTGACCTGATTGGCCAGCGCGGTCTGCAGGGTCAGGTTGGCCGCCGACACCGGCAGGCTGCCGTAGACCAGACCGTTGTCGGTCAGGCTGCCGCCGTAGCTGAACAGTTGATAGACCCCGGTGCCGAAGCCGCCGGCATTGCTGATGTTCAGCGTGCCGTCGAGGGTCAGGTTGCCGGCGACGTTGACCACTGTGGTGGAACTGGCGGCCGAGCCGAGGGTGAAGTCCAGGTTGGTGCCCGACGACAACGCCAGCGAACCGACCGACAACGGCGTTGCAGCGCCGCCGCCCGTCAGCGTCGCACCGTTGGCCAGTTGCACGGCGCCTGCGAACACGCCGCTGCCGCCGATCGCCGCCCCACTGGCAACGTTGACGCTGGCACTGTTGAACACACCGTTGACGTTCAGCGAACCGGCCTGCACCGCGGTGTTGCCGGTAAAGGTGTTGTTGCCGGTCAGCAGCAAGGCGCCGGTACCGGTTTTGTTGAGTGTGCCGACGCCCGTCAGGTTGCCGGTGTAGCTGCCGTCGCTGTTCTGCTCGAAGGTCAGCGTCGCGTTGTTGGCGATGGCGCCTTGCAGGCTGCTGGTGTCGCCACGGGTGCTGCCGCCGTTCAGCGTCGTACCGCCGCTGTAGGTATTGGCACCGCTAAGGACGAGGTCGCCACTGCCGTTTTTCACCAGACTGCCGCTGCCGGTGATTGCACCGATCAGCGTGGTGTTCTGGTTGCCGGCCAGGGTCAATTCCGCACCCAGGTTGATGGCATTGGCCAGTTGCAGCGCAGAGGTACTGTCGAGGGTGCCGTTGCCCAGCACGCTGAGAGCGCCGCTGCTGATCGCGCTGTTGTTGCCCAGGATCAGCGAGCCGCCGGACAGTTGAGTACCGCCGCTGTAAGTATTGCTACCGTTGAGAGTCAGGCTTGAGGCGCCAGTCTTGATCAGACTGCCGCTGCCGCTGACGACACCGTCGAGGGTCAATGCGTTGGAGCCGGCGACGGTGAGTCCGCCGTTGAGCACCACGGCGTTGGCCAGACTGACCGCTGCGTTGCTGTCCAGCGCCGTGCCGTTGGCGGCGGTCAACACGCCGGTGCCGAGGGCTGAGTTGTTGCCGACCACGATTTTGCCGCCATTGAGCGCGGTGCCGCCGGTGTAGCCGTTGGCGGCGTTGAGCACCAGGGTGCCGGTGTCGTATTTGCCCAGTGTGCCGGCGCCGTTGAGCGCCACGCCCACGGTGGCGGTGACGTTCGGATCGACCCGCACGGTGGCATTGCCCAGCGACCCGTTGACCAGATTCAGCGAACCGGCCGTGCCGTTCTGCAGGCTGTAGCCATCGGTGACGAACTGCATGCCGGTGATGGTTTGCGCGCCGTTCACCGTGACGGTGCCCGCCGTGCCCTGGAATACCGCGAAGCTGTTGGTCCAGGCCTGATTGGTGGTGCCGTTGACGTCGGTCCAGTTGGTGGTGCCGGTGCCCCAGGTGCCGCTGCCGCCATCCACCGAACCGTTGGCAACGAGTTGATTGCCGTCCCAGAACTGCACGGTAACGCCCGGTGCGGTGACCAGCAGGTTGATCTGGTTGGCCAGCGCGGTCTGCAGGGTCAGATCGCCCGGGGTGACACTGCCCGGCACGGTGCCGATCAGCATGCCGTTGTCGGTCAGGCCGCCGGTGTAGTTGATCAACCGGTACACGCCGCTGCCGAAGCCGCCGATGTCGCTGACGTTGAGGGTACCGTCGAGCGTCAGGTTGCCGCCGACGTTGACCAGCGGGTTACCGCCACCGGACACCGGTGTGCCGAGGCCGACATCGAAGTTGGAGTTGGCGTTGAACACCAGCGAATTCACCGACAGGGTGCTGCCGGTGGCGCCGGCCAGATGACCGCCATCCGCCACGGTCACGGCTCCACCGAGCGAGCCGCCGCCGGTCAGGGTGCCGCCGCTGTTGACCAGCACACTGGCGCTGTCCAGCGAGCCGCTGACGTTCAGGGTGCCGGCGTTGACCGTGGTGTTGCCGGTCAGGCTGTTGAGGCCGGTCAGGGTCAGCGTGCCGGTGCCGAGTTTGCTCAGTTCGCCGGTGCCGGTGAGCACACCGCCGAAAATGCTGCTGGCGTTGTTGCCGCCGATGCTCAGCGTGTTGCCGCCGCCGATCAGTGCGGTGCCGCTGCCGGTCAGGCTGGCGAGGCTGCCGGAGCCGCCGAGATTGAGGGTCGCCGCAGCGCCGAGATTGACCCCGGCATTGCTGCCCAGTGCCGAGTTGCCCAGGGTGGTCAGGCTGCCGGATTGCACGTCGAAGGTGCCGCTGAAGGTGTTGTTGCCGGACAGCGTCAGGTCGGCCAGACCGTTCTTGGTCAGGGTGCCCGCCCCGGCGATCACGCCACCGAGAGTCAGGTTGTTGTTGCCGGCCACGCTCAGGTTAGCATTGACGTTGAGGTTGTTGGCCAGCACCAGCGGCGCCGTGGTGTCGAGGGTCGAAGCGCCCGCCACGGTCACTGCGCCGGAGCCCAGGCCTGCCGAGGTGCCGAGGGTCACGGTGCCGGCGTTCAGCGTGGTGCCGCCGCTATAGGTGTTGATGCCGTTGAGGGTCAGATTGGAGGCGCCGTTCTTGATCAGACCGCCGGTGCCGCTGACCACGCCGCCGAGCGCTACGTCGCTGGTGCCGGTGTTGGTCAGGTTAGCGTTGAGCACTACGTTGTTGCCCAGCGACACCGAAGTGTTGCTGTCCAGCGCTGAAGCGCCGGCCACGGTCAGGTTGCCCAGACCGAGAGCGCCGTTGCTGCCGGCGGTCAGGGTGCCGGCGTTGAGGGTGACGCCGCCGAGGAAGTTGTTGGCCCCGCTCAGGATCAGGTTGGCCGCGCCGTTCTTGGTCAGGCTGCCGGCGCCGTTGATCGCACCGCTGAGTGTCAGATCGTTGCTGCCGACGATACCGAGGTTGCCCGCCAGGTTGATCGCGTTACCCGCCGTGACAGCACTGCTGGCATCCAGGGTAGTGCCGTTCGCCGCGTTCAGGGTGGCCGAGCCCAGCGCGCTGTTCGACGCCAGAATCAGACCGCCCGCGTTCAGTGCCACCGGCCCGAGGAAGGCGTTGTTGCCGCCAAGGGTCAGGTTGGCCGCGCCATTCTTGATCAGCCCACCGGTACCGTTGATCACACCGTTGAGGGTCAGCGCGTTGCTGCCAAGGATCGTCAGGTTGCCGTTGAGCGTGGTTGCGTTGGCCAGGGTCACGGCGGTGTTGCTGTCCAGTTGCGTGCCGGCATTGGCGATCAACGCACCGCTGCCCAGCGCGGTGTTGTTGCCGACCACGATTTTGCCGCCATCGAGTTGCGTGCCGCCGGTGTAGCTGTTGGCGCCATTGAGCACCAGGGTGCCGCTGTCGAGTTTATTGAGAATGCCACTGCCGTTGATGTTCACGCCGACCGTGGCGGTCACGCCGGGATCAACGCGCATCGCCGTGGTGCCGCCGGCACCGTTGACGGCGGTCAGCAGTCCCGAGGTGCCGTTGACCACGTTGTAGCCATCGGTGAGGAACTGCATGCCGGTGAACAGTTGCGTGCCATTGACCGATACCGTGCCGGCCGTGCCCTGGAACACCGCGAAGTCGCCGGCCCAGGTCTGATTGACCAGACCATTGGCGTCGGTCCAGTTGGTGCCGGCGCCGTTCCAGGTACCGCTGCCGCCATCGACAGTACCGTTGGCGATGGTCTGGCTGCCGTCCCAGTAACGAATGTCCGAATTCGGCGCCGAAACCTGAATGTTGATCTGATTGGCGACCCCGGTCTGCACCACCAGATCGCCCAGCCCATAACCGACCGGCACGCTGGCAACGTCCAGGCCCAGATTGGTCAGGGCACCGGTGTAGTTGAACAGACGATACACACCGACGCCGAAACCACCGGCATCGGTGACGTTGAGATTACCGTCGAGGGTGAGGTTGCCGCCGACGTTCATCAGTGACGTGGTCGATGGCGTCCCCAGCGCCGCATCGACATTGCTGCCGGCTGCGAGCGTCAATGATCCGGCCGAGAGTGTATTACCCGACGACAGGGCCAGGTGACCGCCGCTGTTGATGGTCATCGCGCCGAGCGCCGAACCGTTACCAGTGAGGGTGGCGCCGGTATTGACGTTGACCTGGGCACTGGCCAGCGAACCGCTGAGGTTCAGGGTGCCGCCGTTGACGGCGGTGTTGCCGACGATGCCGTTGATCCCGGTCAGGTTCAGGGTGCCGGTGCCGACCTTGGTCAGGCCGCCGTTGCCGCTGAGGTCGCCGTCGAAGGTGCTGGTGCTGCTGACCCCGCCCACGGTCAATGTGTTGCCGCCGCCGATCTGCACGCTGCCGCTGCCGCTCAGGCCGTTGAGGCTGGCGTTGCTGCCCAGATTGAGGCTGGCGCCGGCGCTGACGTTGGCGCCGGAGGTGTTGCCCAGCGCCCCGCTGCTCACGGTGGTGACGCTGCCGGCGGCAATGTTCAGCGCACCGGTGAAGGTGTTGTTGCCGCTGAGGGTCAGGTCGTCCAGGCCGGTCTTGGTCAGGCTGCCGGCGCCGTCGATCACGCCGCTGAGAGTCAGGCCGTTGTTGCCGGCCAGGGTCAGCCCGGCATCGAGGGTGATGTTGTTGCCGAGGGTGAAAGCGCTGCTGTTGTCCAGCGTCGCGGCGCCACCGACGGTGAGCGTGCCGCTGCCCAATGCGCCGGGCGCGCCGAGGGTCAGGGTGCCGGCGTTGAGGGTGGTGCCGCCGCTGAAGGTGTTGGTGCCGTTTACGGTCAGGTTGGCGCTGCCGTTCTTGACCAGTTGGCCGGTGCCACTGAGCACGCCGCCGAGGGTCAGGTTCTGTGTGCCGCCAACGCTCAGGGCCGCATTCAACACGACCGCGTTAGTCAGGCTGACCAGCGGCGAACTGCTGTCGAGGGTGGCCGCACCGCCGACGGTCAAGGCGCCGGTGCCGAGCGCCGAGCTATTGCCGACCGTCAGCGTACCGGCGTTCAGCGTGGTGCCGCCGGCGTAGGTGTTGGTGCCGTTGAGGTTCAGGTTAGCCGCACCGTTTTTCACCAGGCTGCCGGCGCCAGCGACGGTTCCGGTTAGGGTCAGATCGGCGCTGCCATCGATGTTCATCGCACCGGCGAGGTTGACCTGATTGCCCAGAGTGACGGCGGTGTTGGTGTCCAGCGTGGTGCCGGCCGCTGCGTTCAGTACACCGCTGCCCAGTGCGGTATTGCTGCCGACAATCAGCTTGCCGACGTTCAGCGCGGTGTTGCCGAAGTAGGTGTTGGCGCCGTTAAGGATCAGATCGGCCGGGCCGCTTTTGGTCAGGCCGCCGACACCGGAGACCACGCCCGCGAGGGTCAGCGCGTTGCTGCCACCGATGGTCACGTTGCCGCCGAGGTTGACGTTGTTGGCCAGGCTCGCCGCTGTGCTGGCATCCAGTGTGGTGCCGTTGGCGGCGTTGAGAATGCCGGTTCCGAGGGCGGTGTTGGAACCAACCACCAACGTCCCGGCGTTCAGCGAAGTAGCGCCGGTGTAGGTGTTGTTGCCGGTCAGGGTCAGGGTCGAAGCACCGGTCTTGATCAGGTTGCTGCCGCCGCTGATCACGCCGCCGAGGGTCAGCGGGTTAGCGCCACCGGCGGTCAGGTTGGCGTTCAGGGCAATGGCGTTGTTCAGCGTCACGTTGGCGCTGCTGTTGAGCGTGCCGCCCGACCCGCCCACGGTCAGCGTGCCGGTGCCGAGTGCCGCGCCGTTGCCGACGGTCAGGCTGCCGGCGTTGAGTGCAGCGCCGCCGGTGAAGGTGTTGGCGCCGTTGAGGGTCAGGTTTGCCGTGCCGTTCTTGATCAATTGACTGGCGCCGCTGATCACGCCGCCGAGGGTCAGTGCATTGCTGCCGCCGATCGCCAGATTATTGTTGAGAATGACGTTGTTGTTCAGCGTCACCGCGGTATTGCTGTCGAGAGTCGCCGCGCCGCCGACAGTGATATTGCCACTGCCGAGCGCAGCGTTGGCGCCCGCCGTAATGGTGCCTGCGTTCAACGCAATAGCACCGAGGAACGTGTTGGTGCCGTTGAGAATCAGGTTCGCCGCGCCGTTCTTGGTCAGCCCGCCGCTGCCGCTGACCACGCCGCCGAGGGTCAGGTTGGCGCTGCCGCCAATGTTCAGGTTGCCGCCGAGGGCGACGGCGTTGCTCAGTGCCACAGTGGTGCTGGCATCGAGGGTGGTGCCCGCCGCCGTGGTCAGCGCGCCGGTGCCCAGCGCGGTGTTGGAGCCGACGATCAGTGTCCCGGCATTCAGTGCCGTGCCGCCGGAGAAGGTGTTGTTGCCGCTGAGGGTCAGGTTCGCGGTGCCGTTCTTGATCAGGTTGCCGGCGCCGCTGATGACCCCGCTCAAGCCCAGCGCCTGAGTACCGCCGATGGTCAGATCCGCCGCCAGCGCCACCGCGTTGGCCAGGGTCACGGCGGTGGTCGCATCCAGCGTAGTGCCGGCCGCTGCGTTCAACGCGCCCGTGCCGAGGGCGGTGTTGCTGCCGACGAGCAAGCTGCCGCCATTGAGCACGGTGGTGCCGCTGTTGGTGTTGTTGCCGGTCAGGGTCAGGCTGGCGCTGCCGCTTTTGGTAATCGCCCCGGTGCCGGACACGACGCCGGCGAGGGTCAGGGCATTGCTGCCGAGCACGTTCAACGTACCGGTGATACCGACGTTGTTGGCCAGCGTCACGTTGCCGGTGCTGTCGAGACTGGTACCGTTGCTGGTGTTGAGGACACCGGTGCCCAGGGCGTTGTTGTTGCCGACGCGCAAGGTGCCGGCGTTGAGGCTGGTGTTCCCGGTGTAGGTGTTGATGCCGTTGAGGGTCAGGCTGCCGCTGCCGGTCTTGGTCAGGTTGCTGGTACCGCTGATCACCCCGCCCAGGGTCAGCGCTCCGGTGCCGGTTGCGGTCAGGGTGCTGTTGAGCGTGATCGCGTTGGCCAGCGAAATCGGCGTCGTTGCCGAGATGCTCGAAGCGCCGCCGACCGTAATGCCGCCAGTGCTGAATGCCGAGTTATTACCCACTAGCACTGTGCCGCCGTTGAGCACAGTGTTGCCGGTGTAAGTGTTGATGCCGTTGAGGTTGAGCTGACCGCTGCCGATCTTGGTCAGGCCGCCAGTACCGGAAATCACGCCGTTGAGGGTCGTGCCGTTGATGCCCTGCAGGGTCAGGCCGCTCGCGCCCAGATTGATCTGGTTGGCCAGCGACAGTCCCGCGTTGCTGGCCTGGAGGATCCCGCCGTTGGACGTCAGCACACCGCTGCCGAACGCGGCGTTGTCGTTGAACTGCGCGACACCGCCATTGAGTGTGGTCGCCCCGCTGACCAACGGCCCCTGCAAGGTCCAGGTGCCGCTGTTGAGGGTCAGGTTGTTGAAGTTGACGTAGGTCGCGCTGGACGCGGTGCCGGTCCCGGTGACGCCACCACCGACGCCGATCGGGTTTTGCAGGATCAGCGTGTTGGTGCCCCCCGCGCCGCCATCGATGGTGCCGGTCGGGGCGAAGGTCAGGTTGATGCCGACCAGGCCACCGAGGCCGACGGACACTTGCACACCGTCACCGACGTTAACGCTGGAACCGGTGATCGCGTAGAAGGTGTTGGTGCTGCCCGCGCCCATCGACACACCGCCGGTGATGTTACCGGCGTTGGTGAAGGTGTTGCCTGCTGCCGACGTCTCGAACGCAATCCGGCCGTTGATCGTGCCGCTGGCACTGTTGGTCATGTTGACTTGCGAGCCGCCATACACCCCGACCACCGGGGTATCGGCCAGGGTGATGCCGCCGACCGACAGCCCTGTGGATGTAATGGTGCCGTTGTTGGTAATGGTCGTGGTACCCGCCGCCGCGTTGTTCACGCCGATAGCCAGGCCGTCAATGCTGGTCAGGTTGAGGCCGAGCAACATCCCCGTGCCACGCATGATCCCGCTGGCATTGTTGACCACGCTGACCGTGCTGGTCGCGCCGGTGCCGATGAATGCACCGCCACTGAGGATCGACACCAGGCCCAGCAAGGCCGGGTCGACGGTGCCGGAGTTGTTCAGGGTGATATTGGCCCCAGTCAGGTTGATGACCTTGCCGCCCAGCGTCGCATTCATCTGCGCGCCCGAGTTGACGTTGACCGTCAGGCCGCTGGTGGCACTGCTGTAGTCATTGAGAAACAGCGGCAGGGTCGGCACGCCCGAACAGGTAATCGTGGAGCCCGCCGCCGAGCAGGTGGCGAACGCCTGCTCGCTGACACCACCGAACAAGAGTCCGGCGACGCTCAGTTGCACAGCAAGGGACAGTGGGGAAAAACGCGAAACGAGGGCGACACCAAACCTTGCTTCCACGGGTTACTCCTTTCGTGGCCGATTTCGTCCTTGAAGGCGTGCAACTGCGGCAAGATCCAACACGCGTATCAAGCGTATGACGGTCATCAGATAAACCGTCCCATTCCAGACACACGCTAGTTGATGCCCTGCGATGGGGCACCGGTTAAATAGTGTTAATACTTTTGTGCGATAAGGCCCCGCGTCGATACTTCCCGCCGTTCTGAGCAAGGACTTGAGGGCTATTTCAGACGCTTTTGAGGGGAGTTGACCTAGCCGCCAGGTAAACCCGCGAATCAATCGATTTTTCAGCCACTTGAGAAACTGGTACGGCTTGTGCAAACGTTTGCGAGTCGCTGTTGACTGCCTTTTCGTTACAAAACCGTACAGGCCCCATGGTTCCGGGCCTTGATCCGCAAAAAGGACTTTGAATGCACGTTTTCTCCTGCCACCGTCGTCGCGGTGTGCGCACCTTTGCTGTTTCCCTGCTACTGGCCGGCGTTACCGGAGTTCTCAGTCACTCCGCGATGGCGCAAACCGCCCTGCCCGATGAATCCGCCCAGGGCGAAGCCCTCAGCCCCGAAGCCAGCCCGCCGAAAAAAGGCGCGTACCTGTCGGACTGGTACAACCAGGACCTGATGCTGATCGGCAGCAAGGACATCAGCTTCGGCCCGCAACCGGCCGACGACATCTACCTGGAATACGAGTACTTCGGGCGCAAGGGGCCGTTCGAACTGTACGGCTACATCGACATTCCGAAGATCTTCAACATCGGCAACAGCCACGACAAAGGCGTGTGGGATCACGGCTCGCCGGTGTTCATGGAGCACGAGCCGCGCATCTCCATCGACTACCTCGCCGGCCGCAGCCTGGCCATCGGGCCGTTCAAGGAATGGTACGTGGCGTTCGACTGGATCTACGACCACGGCAGCCGCAAAGAGAACCGCGCCAACACGCTGTACAGCGGCTTCGGCACCGACATCGACACCCATTCACGGGTCAATCTGTCGGCCAACCTGTACGGGCGCTACCAGTGGGAAAACTACGGGGCCAGCAACGAATATTCGTGGGACGGCTACCGCGCGCAGCTCAAGTACATCGTGCCGATCGACAAATTCAGCAACGGCGCTTCGCTGACCTACATCGGCTTCACCAACTTCGATTTCGGCTCGGACATCCACAAGGACAACCCGGCGCGCACCGCCAATGCCACGGTGGCGACCAACGTCTTGCTGTACTCGTTCACCCACTTGCGCTTCACTTTGGTCGGCCGTTACTTCCACAACGGCGGCAACTGGGAGGACGGCAGCGAGCTGAACTTCGGCGACGGCAACTTCCGGGCGCGTTCCAATGGCTGGGGGTATTACGCGGGGGTCGGGTATCAGTTCTGATCCCGCCCCTTTCAAGGCTGAACATACTGGCGAGACTGCTCGCGTTGACGCCTACAGAACAATACAGCGCATCAGGTATACAAACCCGCCGCCCCGTTTGATCGGGACGGCGGGTTTTGTCGTTTCGGGCACAAATCAACGCAGTGTTGAAGAGTGTTGAAGATTATGTCCGCAAAGCCACGCGACCTTGCGCCTTTGCCTACGCATCCGCCAGAATCCGCCGGCTTGTGCGCCTTGGGGGCGGGTTCTATTGTTTGGCGGTCGCTGAAAAACAGCGATCGGGTTTAGCGACTCGAATCATAAATAGGTGCATCAGCGCTCCATGCTTTGTCGCAGGCTCAACGTCTGCAACTCCGCTATGGTGGCTGTATGCGGGAGACCCTCGGGTCTGCCGGGTGCCTATAACCGGTTCGCTAACCTGCGTACAGCCGCCACCTTCCTGTTTAGCGACAGCTCCGGGCGGCTCCACTCTTATAGGAGCTTCACCATGATCAAACCCACACCCAATCCACCCGAAACCGACCCCACCTCGCCCTACGAAACCCTCGACTCCAAGAAATTCCACGAAGCCGCCGAACGCGCCCTCGATCACTATCTCAATCCACTGCTCCCCCGAAAACCCCTGCTCAAACACAACACCCGCTACCTCATCGCCCCCGGCATCGACAACGAAGAACTGCTGGCCGACGCCTGCGAAACTCTGACCTCGGCCAAGGTGATGGCCAATGACTTCGCCGGGCTGGTGGATGGCCCGCAGCGGCATGTGCTGTCGGGGATTGCGCAACTGATCATGCTGGGTGAGCTGGCGATGAATCGGGTGCTGGATAATCTGGAAGTGAAGACTGAGGTGTCCGCTGCAGCCTGATCGATTGATCGACTGATCGTTCCCACGCTCTGCGTGGGAATGCAGCCCGGGACGCTCCGCGTCCCAAAGAGCGGACGCAGAGCGTCCATTGAGGCATTCCCACGCAGAGCGTGGGAACGATCTAATGCATCGGTGTCGCTCAGGGAATCAGGATGACCTTGTCGCCACTGCCCTGATTCACATCGGCATAGCGCGCCAGCCCTTCGGCCAGCGGCGCTTCCACCAGCCCTTGCGGCAGTGGCAGCAGGTCTTCGTCGAAGAACCGGCCGAACTGCTCGAGCATCGCCGCACAGGCTTCAACGCCATACAGCAACGAGTTGATGCCGACCACCGAACCGCCCTTGCGATACAGGGCCAGTGCCGGCAACTGCACATGCCCATCGACTGGCGCAGCGATGATCGCGATCCGCCCGAAAGTCGCCAATGCTGCCACCGAGGCCGGCAGCCAGAATCCGGTGGTGTCGAAAATCACGTCGGCGCCGCCGCGATACACCGCGTTGACCTGCGCACCCAGATCCTCGGGTTTATCCAGCTGAATCGTCTGATAACCCTGCGCCTGCAAGTCCTTGACCTGCTCCGGCCGCCGCGCCGCCGCCAGCAACTGCGCGCCGCGCACCCTGGCCAGCGCCAGTGCTGCCGTCGCCACCGCCCCGCCGCCAATCACCAGCAAACGGGTTTCGGCGCTGACCAGACTGCGCTCCAGCGCATCCCACGCCGTGGTGTAAGGCACACCGAGGCTGGCGGCCTGGGTGAAACTCAGGTGCGAAGGTTTATGCGCCACGCCACTGGCCGGCAGTTTGACGAACTGCGCATGGGAGCCATCGGCGAAGAAACCCAGCTCACGCCCGGTGCCCCAGACCTCCTGACCGATCAACGCCTGCGGCCCTTCGACCACCACACCGGCAAAGTCCCGACCGGGAATACGCGGCAGCGTGGTGTACGGGAAACGCCCGAGCACGTTCTTGACGTCGCTGGGATTGAGGCCGGCAGCCCTGATCTGCACCAGCACCTCGTCAGCGTCCGGCACCGGCGTCGGCACCTCGACGAAGCGCAGGGACGACAGGTCGCCGGTTTTATCGAATTGCAATGCTTTCATGGAAATCTCCACCGAAGGAAAAAGACAGGATTCAGGACAGCCAGCCACTGACCAGTTGCCGGCCCATCGGCCACAACTGCTCGCCCGCCAGCATGCCCAGCAGGCCCACCAGCGCAATGGTCGGCGGCGCCGGAGAACGGACATCCAGCGCGCCATACAGCAGGCCGACACCCAGACCGACGCCCAGTGAAATCAGGTAATTCATGGGATCACTCCGCCACACAAAGGGAATGGGCAAAGTCTAGGGAAAGGTCGCGACCGGCATCGGCCAAGGACTTCTGAATTTCGGCCAAATCAGCCGGCAAGCGGCCCGCTATCGAATTGCGAAGGGGCGACACCCAGTTCCCGGCGGAACATGTCGCTGAAACTGCTCGGCGAGTAACCCAGCTCACGGGCAATCGCGCTGACCGGCACACCTTGGATCAACTCCGCCACCGCCGTCGCCAACTGCACCTGCCGCCGCCACTCGGCGAAGCCCATGCCCAACCCTTCCTTGAACAACCGCGCCAGGGTGCGCACGCTGGCCCCGGCGTTTTCCGCGTGCTGCTCGAAAGGAATGTCCAGCGACGGCGCGGCCATCACCGCCTGACACAGACTCATCAACCGCCGGTCGGCATCGTCAGGCAGCGGGATCTTCAGCTGTGAACGCCTTGCGCGTTTCAGCTCCAGCAGCGCCAGCCCGACCAGTGCCTCGTAGTACTCGGCATCGCCGCTGTCGCCCTGCGCCACCAGCCCGACGATCAACTCACGCAGCAGCCCGCCGACCTCGATCACCTGCACCGTCTCATCCAGCGTCGCCGCCAGCGCCGGGCGCAAGTAGATATTGCGCATCTGCAAATCCGACACCACCCGAATCCCGTGTGGCACCCCCGGCGGCAACCACACCGCCCGCTGCGGCGGCACCACCAGCGCCTCGTGCGGGGTCTCGACCCACATCACCCCGCTCATCGCATACAGCAACTGCCCCCACACATGCTCGTGCGGCTCGATAAACAACCCACGCGGATAGGTGCGCGCCAGCGGCTGCACCGGCACATCGGTATCACTCAAATCAGGGGGCGCAGCGAGGGCCATGGCGAGCATTCATCGGGGTTGGTGAGAGCGCCATGGTAACCAGTGCGCCTCGTCCCTTGCCATTGATAGATACCGTCGGACAATCCGAGTGAATTTTCCCGGAGCCCAGCGATCCTTCTATTACCACAGGGAGGAAGATGGGCTTTATGAACAACGCAAAACTGTACGTCATCGATTACACCCTTCACGGCGCGCCAAAGTCGTTCATTATCCGCTCGGACAAAATGGACAACACCGAGGCGTGGCACTGGGCAAGCTGCGACGCAGGGGTCGGCCGCATCCCGCGTTTCGGCCGGGAGAAAGTGCAGAAGACCAGCAAGCCGATGGCAGAAAAATTCGGCGTGGAAAACGTCACATGGCGACCGGCAAGCTAAGCTTGCGCGCAGGCGGGGACTATTTCGGGGGATTACACATGACAACCATCAACAGCCCGGCGCACCTGGACTACGGCCTGGACACCCTCTTTGGCCGCATCACCAAAAGCGTCGACTGCCCGGTTGGCCTGGAACCCGTCGAAAACGACCCCTACCGCTTCGCCCTGCGCGTCCCGGCCCCCTTGCCGGAAGACCTCGAAAAGGCCAAAACCATCGTCGTCAACGTCGAAGGCCGCCGCCTGCAAGGCAACGTCCGCCACACCGAACGCCTGGACGACGACAGCCTGAAACTGGAAGTGGAGCCCGACTAGGCTCCACTTTTTCAATACCTAGGATTACTTGGGATGCGCACACTGACACCCCTTGCCCGAACACTCCTCACCACTCTTGTGATGATGCGCACAGGCCTCACAGCAATAATGCTTCCCGTGCGCCACATAAGAATGCTCACCCTCCTTGATCGTACAACGACATCCCGGACAATCGCATTTTCTATCTGCCATGGAACAGACTCCTTCGGTGGTGGTTGTCTGAGGCCGAAAGAACAAGCCGTGCTACCAGTGTAGAAGGTGCTGACCACGATGAGCGTTAGCTCAAGTACCGCTTTTGATCGCAACGCCCGTCGGCAGGCTGAGTGGAGGGATTGATCCGGGGGTGGGAGCGCAGCGACCGTGCGGCGCAGCCGCATGCATCGAGAGGAGGTGCAGCGAAGCAAACCGTAGGCGATGCCCCCGGATCAATCCCGGAGCGAAGGAACCCGAGCCACAGCGAGGGCCGTACGTCAGGGTAAAGCCTTTTTGGTTACTTTTTCGGCGTTTGGAAAAAGTGACCCGCCGTAAGGGCGGAACCATAAGCAGCCACCCCCGAAGAAACGGATATTCACTCAATCAATCAGCCTGCCGCACGCTACTGCGATACATGAAAACCAGCGCCAACCCGAGACAAACCATCGCCAAAACTCGACTAGAAGACAGCTCAATCGCCGGATTCCCCAACCACCCAAAATTATCAATCAACATCCCCATCCCCAACTGCCCGACAATCACCGCCACCGTCGCCACAGCCGTCCCCACCCGAGGCACCGCCCCCACCATCACCATCATATAAACCACCCCAAACAGCGCCCCGCTCAACTGCCACTTCGGCACCTCCAGCAAACTCACCGCCTGAGCAGGCTCAAAAAACAAAATCAACAACCCCGTAGAAACAGCGCCGACGACAAACGTCAACAAACTGCTGCGCAACACCCCAACGGTCTCCCCCAACCGCCCATTGATCGCCGCCTGCACACTCAACACCGCACCGGCCAACACCACCACCGCCAACAAAATAACCAGACTCATCACTCACCCCCGCGCAATCAAAACCAAAGCCGCGACAATCAACCCCAACGCCAGCCACCGCTCAGCATTGACCTTCTTGCGCGTAGCCCCAAACCAACCGAAATGGTCAATCAACACACTCTTGCCAACCTGCCCCGACAAAATCGCAATCATCGTCATCGCAATCCCGATATGCGGCGTCGCCAGCGTCAACACCACCACATACATCGGCCCCAGAAAACCGCCGATCAACTGCCAGCGCGGCAGATCGGTCAGCGCCGGCCCCTTCTGCGGCCCCGCAAACAGCAACAACAAAAACAGAATCGCCGAGCCCACCCCGAAGATGCTCAAGGTCGCCCACAAATGCCCGACCTGCTCACCCAACGGCCCCAGCAACCCCGCCTCCACCGACAAACCCATGCCAGCCAGAATCACCAGCGGCAACAGCAACAAACGCAAACCAGGCCGCGCTACCGGCGCCGGCGCGGCACTCACTTCATCAAACGACTGCATCTGAAAAACCTCTGAAGGAAACGATGGCGCGGATTATCGGCTGGCGCAGCTGTGCGATAAATGGGAGCATCCGGACAACACTTTTGCGCAACTCGCACAGCAGGACAGACGATGCACGGGCTCAACGAACTGGGATTCAAGGCTTTAAGGCTGTTTGTGGCGGTGCTCGACCACGGCAGTTTTTCCGAAGTCGCCCGCCGCGAGGGCGTGGCGCCCTCCTCGATTTCCCGGCAGATCCAGTTGATGGAGCAGGCGCTGAACCAGCAACTGCTCTACCGCCACACCCGCGCGGTCACGCCGACCGAGGCCGGGCGCATGCTCGGCCACCACGCCCGGCTGGTGCTGGTACAACTGGAAGAGGCCGAACAGGCGTTGCAGGAACAGCAAAGCGAGCCGACCGGCCTGGTGCGGATAAACGCCCCGGTGGTGTTCGGCCAGCGCCACCTGACGCCATGGCTCGGCGGTTTGTGCGAGCGCTATCCGAAGCTGCAACTGGATATCCAGCAGACCGACCACTACATCGATCCGCTGCAGGAAGGCGCCGATCTGCTGTTTCGCATCGGCCCGCTGCACGACTCAAGCATGCAGGCGCGGATCCTCGCGCCGCACCGGTTTCAGGTCGCGGCCAGTCCCGCGTATCTCAAGCGTTTCGGCACGCCCCGGCATCCCGAAGACCTCGCCCGCCACCAGTGCCTGGCCTACAAGGGCGCGACCGGTCAGCAGCGCTGGTTCTTCCGTCAGGGTCAGGGCGAGTGGACACCCTATGCAGTCAAGGGCCCGATTACCGGCAACCATGCGGACACGTTGACCCAGGCCGCTGTGCAAGGGCTGGGGCTGGTGATGTTTCCGTCATGGCTGATCGGCGAGGCGGTGCGCGAGGGCACGCTGGTGCCGGTGTTGGGGGATTATCAGGTGTCGAACAGTGTCGAGCCGCAGCAGATTTCGGTGCTGTGGCCGGGGAGCCGGCGGTTGTCGGTGAAGGTGCGGACGGTCATCGACTTTTTTATCGAGTGCTTTGGCGAAGTCCCCTACTGGGACAGGCCCTGAGCTCGCCAAAGTCAAAAGCCGGCCCTCACCCTAGCCCTCTCCCGGAGGGAGAGGGAACCGAACGGGGGATATTCGAGAGATACGCCGACATGAGCGATCGGCTGTGAATCCATAATCGACACGATTTTTCAGGTCGATGTATGACGCAAGACACTGCGGTCAGTCCCCTCTCCCTCCGGGAGAGGGTTAGGGTGAGGGGGCCTTTGGGGGTCAGATCCGGAACTGCCCCACCAACTTCCCAAGCCGCTGCCCCAACTCCGCGAGACTCCGCGAAGTCTGCGCCCCCAACTGGGTCTCATCCGCCACGTTATCCACCGCCACCGCAATCTGGTGCACGCTGCGGTTGATCTCTTCCGCCACCGCCGTCTGCTCTTCAGCGGCACTGGCAATCTGCGCGTTCATCGAGTTGATGGTCGCAATCAGATCCGCCATCGCATCCAGCGAAGCCCCCGCCTGATTGGCCTGCGCCGACGTGCCGTCACCCGCCTCGCTGGAACGGCGCATCGCTTCAACCGCCGACTGCGTCCCCGCCTGCAAGCGGTCGATCATCCCCTGAATTTCCTGCGTACTGATCTGCGTGCGCGAAGCCAGCGCCCGCACTTCATCCGCTACCACCGCAAACCCGCGCCCGGCCTCGCCGGCCCGGGCGGCTTCGATGGCGGCGTTGAGTGCCAGCAGGTTGGTCTGTTCGGCAATCGAGCGAATCACCCCGAGCACGCCGACAATCGACGACACGTCCTGCTGCAGGCTGTCGAGGGACACGCCGCTGCTGCGGATGTCGTCCACCAGCGCATGAATCTGCTTGATGCTGCCGGCCACCACACGCTTGGCGGTCTGGCCCTCTTCGTCGGTCTGCTGCGCGGCGACGGCGGCGTTCTGTGCGCTCTTGGCGACTTCCTGGGCGGCGGCGGACATTTCATTGATCGCCGTGGCGACCTGATCGGTTTCGTGGCGCTGACGCTCCATGGCCTGATCGGAGCGCTGAGCCTGATCCGATACCTGCGTCACCAAACCGGTCAGTTGCGACGTCATTTCGGTGATCTGCCGCACCAGGCCGTGGATCTTGTCGACGAAACGGTTAAACGAGCCGGCCAGTTCGCCGAGTTCGTCCTGGCTGGTGATGGTCAAGCGCCGGGTCAGATCACCCTCGCCCGCCGCGATGTCATCGAGGTTGGCTTTCATCAGGGTCAGCGGTCGCAGGATGGTGTTGGCCAGCAACATCCCCGCTGCCGCGATCACCAGCAGCACCACCACCGCCACACCGACGATGCTCAGCACCACGCCCTGCATGCGCTCCTGCACCTTGGCCTCGACCACCGCTACTTGCGCTTCGATGCCATCGAGGTTGACCGACGTACCGACCGCCATGTCCCACTTCGCCAGGTATTCGGTGTAACCGAGTTTCGGCACCAGCACTTGCGCGTTGCCCGGCAGCGGCGAGCTGTATTGCAGGTAATGGGTGCCGTCCTTCGCCACTTTCACCAGATCGCGGTTGACGTAAACGCCATTCGGGTCGCGGTTGTCCTTGAAGCTTTTGCCCACGCCTTCGGGGTCGTTGGCCTTGAACAGGCGCACGGTCTCGGAGTCGTAGCCGAAGAAGTAGCCGTCCTTGCCGTACTTGATGCTCGACAGCAGCTTGATCACCTGCGCCCGCGCCTCGGCGTCACCGGGAGCGGCGGCGTCGTACAACGGTTTGATGGTGGTCATGGCCACGGCGACGTAACTGGCCAGCGTGGCTTTGGCGTCGCCGAGCAGGCGTTCGCGGGTCTGCTGGACTTCATTGCGCGCCTGTTCCTGAAGGATGAACAGCGTGGTCAGGCTGATCACCAGCGCAAAGAGCAGCACCGGAAGGACGGCAAGGGACAGGACTTTAGCCTTGAGACTCAGGCGCATGGGGGCTCACTCTTTTGGTTTTATTGGCGTGGTTAAAGGCTTTAACGGCACGCGTAACCAAAAGTTGAGCTGCAGCTTGAGAACGACACCTCGACGCCGATCGTTCCCACGCTCTGCGTGGGAATGCCTCTTGTGACGCTCTGCGTCACGCTTTGGGACGCGGAGCGTCCCGGGCTGCATTCCCACGCAGAGCGTGGGAACGATCACGGGAGTTAAAGGACCATCGCAGCCACCCAGCCAAACGCCAGCAGCGGCAGGTTGTAGTGCAGGAAGGTCGGAACAACGGTGTCCCAGATGTGGTGGTGCTGGCCGTCGATGTTCAGACCGGAGGTCGGGCCAAGGGTCGAGTCTGACGCGGGCGAACCGGCATCGCCCAAGGCCCCGGCCGTGCCGACGATGCAGACAATGGCAATCGGGCTGAAACCCAGTTGCACGCACAGCGGCACGAAAATCGCCGCCAGAATCGGCACCGTGGAAAACGACGAGCCTATGCCCATGGTCACCAGAAGACCGACCAGCAGCATCAGCAACGCACCGATGCCCTTGCTGTGGTTGATCCACGACGCCGAAGACTCGACCAGCGTCTGCACCTCGCCAGTGGCCTTCATCACTTCGGCGAATCCGGAAGCGGCGATCATGATGAAGCCGATCATCGCCATCATCTTCATGCCTTCGGTAAACAGGTCATCCGTCTCGCGCCATTTGACGATGCCCGACGCCGAAAAGATCAGGAAACCGGCCAGCGCCCCGATAATCATCGAATCCAGCAGCAACTGAATAATGAAAGCTGCGGCAATGGCGACACCGGCGATCAACAGACTGCGCGGGTTGTACTGCACTGCCACCTGCTCGACCTGCTCGATTTTTCCCAGGTCGTATACGCGCTTCTTGCGGTAACTGATAAAGGCGATGCCCAGCCCCACCAGCATGCCCAGCGCCGGAATCCCCATGGCATGGGTGACGTTGATCCCGCTGATGTCCACGCCACTGCGGGCAACGTTGGCCAGCAGGATCTCGTTGAGGAAAATGTTGCCGAAGCCAACCGGCAGGAACATGTACGGCGTGATCAGGCCGAAGGTCATGACGCAGGCGATCAACCGGCGGTCCAGTTGCAGCTTGGTCAGTACATATAAAAGCGGCGGCACCAGCAGCGGAATGAACGCAATATGAATCGGCAGGATGTTCTGCGACGCGATCGCCACCACCCACAGCAGGCCGATCAGCATCCATTTGACGCTGCCGCCACCGGTCGCATGCTGGCGGTCGACCATCGCCAGAGCCTTGTCGGCCAGCGCGTGGGCCAGACCGGACTTGGCAATCGCCACGGCGAAAGCGCCGAGCAACGCGTAGGACAACGCCACTGTCGCCCCGCCACCCAGGCCACTGTTGAAGGCCTTGAGCGTGGCGTCGATGCCCAGACCACCGGTCAGGCCACCAACCAGCGCACCGACGATCAACGCGATCACCACATGCACCCGGGACAGGCTGAGGATCAGCATGACGCCGACCGCAGCAATCACTGCATTCATTTCACTACCTCGAAAACACGACGGTAAAGCCATTCACCGCCAGACAGGATGAGTCCGGCCGACAAGCCACGAGGGTCGCCAGCGGATTTGCATAGAGGGTCTTATTAGAAGGGCGCGCACTGTGCCGCAGCGCGGGCGCAGTGTCAAAGCGACTGGTCGCAACACTGTGTAACTTTCCATGATCAATCCGCTGAACAAGGCATATCCGCCACAACATGCGTCAATTCGCCCTATTGCATTTACGCCATAAAGAAAGCCGAACCGCGGCCGTTACAGTGCAAAGTCTCAGATATTTATCGAATAAGGACGTTTCCATGTCACTCAGACAACTTTCCATTCAATGGAAAATCACCCTGCTCGCCGGGCTCTGCCTGGCCGGTATCGTGACCCTGTTGGTGGGTCTTTCGCTGTATCGCATGGAGCACAGTTCCGAACTGGTGAAAGCTTCGAGCATGGAAATGCTCACCGAATCGGCCCAGGCCCGCATCGAATCCCAGGGCGAAGTCCAGGCAGCGGGCATTCGCCAGCAGTTCATGGACGCCTATCAATATGGCCACGGGTTCTCGCGTCAGGTGCTGTTCCTGCGCGAACAGGCCGAGAAGCGCTTCCTCGATGCCTTCGACTT
The DNA here is from genome assembly GCF_039695385.1 of Pseudomonas sp. 9.2(2024). Taxonomy (NCBI): domain Bacteria; kingdom Pseudomonadati; phylum Pseudomonadota; class Gammaproteobacteria; order Pseudomonadales; family Pseudomonadaceae; genus Pseudomonas; species Pseudomonas sp. 9.2(2024). The sequence goes on from NZ_CP155585.1 coordinate 4,369,219, forward strand.
GCGCGAGGACATGACCCGTCAGGTGAAATCGGCGCTGCAGGCCAATCCGGATCTGCTCGGCCTGTCGCTGGTGTTCGAAGCCAACGCGCTGGACGGCAAGGACGAACTGTTTGCCGGCCAGGCAGAACTCGGCAGCAACGACAAGGGCCGCTTCGCCCTGTACTGGTCGCAGCCGACCCCGGGTAAGGTGACCTCGATGGCCCTGCCGGAAAGCGACATGACCGACACCAGCACCGGCCCCACCGGCCAGGCCGCCAACGCCTGGTTCACCTGCCCGCGCACCACGCTCAAGCCGTGCGTGATCGAACCCTACTTCTATGTGATCGACGGGCAAAAGGTGCTGATGACCAGCATCGTGTTCCCGCTGATGGTCAACGGCAAAGTCATCGCGTCGCTGTCGGTGGATATCAACCTCAACAGCCTGCAAGCGATCAGCCAGAGCGCCAGCAAGAAGCTCTACGACGGCCAGACCGCCGTGAGCATCATCAGCCCCGCCGGCCTGCTCGCCGGTTACAGCCCGGATGCCAATAAACTCAGCCAGCGCCTGGATGCCGTGGACACCACCAGCGGCGCCGAGCTGCTGCGCCTGCTCGCTTCGAGCCACACCGTCAGCAGCCTGCACAGCAACGCGCAACTGAAAGTGCTGTCGCCGTTCCAGCCGATTCCCGGCGGCCCGTCGTGGGGCGTGCTGCTCGATGTGCCGGAGAAAGTGCTGGTCAGCCGCGCCGAAGCGCTCAAGCAGCAACTGGATGCCAGCAACACCTCGGGCACCCTCATCGAACTGAGCCTGGGCGTGCTCGCCGCGCTGATCGGCCTGCTGCTGGTGTGGCTGATGGCCCGCAGCGTGACCAAACCGATCCTCGGCGTGGCCCATATGCTGGAAGACATCGCCAGCGGCGAAGGCGACCTGACCCGCCGTCTGGCCTACGACAAGAAGGACGAGCTCGGTCAACTGGCTGGCTGGTTCAACCGCTTCCTCGACAAGCTGCAACCGATCATCGCCGAGGTGAAACGCTCGGTGCAGGACGCGCGCAACACTGCCGATCAGTCTTCGGCCATCGCCACTCAGACCAGCGCCGGCATGGAGCAGCAATACCGTCAGGTCGATCAGGTCGCCACCGCGTCCCACGAAATGAGCGCCACCGCCCAAGACGTGGCCCGCAGCGCCGCGCAAGCCGCCGAAGCCGCCAAGGATGCCGACCGCGCCACCCGTCAGGGCCTGACCGTGATCGACCGCACCACCGCCAGCATCGACACCCTCGCCGCCGACATGAGCGCAGCGATGGTGCAGGTCGAAGGCCTGGCCGCCAACAGCGAGAAAATCGGCACCGTGCTGGAAACCATCCGCGCCATCGCCGAACAGACCAACCTGCTGGCTCTCAACGCCGCCATCGAAGCCGCCCGCGCCGGTGAAGCCGGACGCGGTTTTGCGGTGGTCGCCGACGAAGTGCGCAACCTCGCCCGCCGCACCCAAGAGTCGGTGGAAGAAACCCGTCAGGTCATCGAGCAATTGCAGAACGGCACCCAGGACGTGGTCGGCTCGATGGGCAACAGCCATCGTCAGGCCCAGGGCAGCGTCGAACAGGTCGGCCAGGCCGTGACCGCGCTGCGTCAGATCGGCGATGCGGTGACGGTGATCAGCGACATGAACCTGCAGATCGCCAGCGCTGCCGAAGAGCAGAGCGCGGTGGCCGAAGAGATCAACAACAACGTGGCGACGATTCGTGATGTGACGGAGTCGCTCTCGGGACAGGCGAATGAATCGGCGCGGGTGAGTCAGTCGCTCAATAGCCTGGCGAATCAGCAGCAGAGTTTGATGGATCAGTTTCGGGTTTGATTCTTGAATGTGGGGTGTCAGTTAAATCGATCCCCCTCACCCCAGCCCTCTCCCCCAGGGGGCGAGGGGGAAAGGGAGCAGATCTCCAAGGTGTTCAAAACCTGAGTTCGACTCAGGACTTTCAGGTCGATGTATCCCATACATCCGCCTCGGTCAGTCCCCTCTCCCTCCGGGAGAGGGTTAGGGTGAGGGGGCTTTTAAAGGCTACCGCCGAGGCAACTGAATCTCCACGTTCAACCCACCCCACTCGCTTTCGCCCAACACCAAAACCCCACCCCACGTCTCGACAATATCCCGCACAATCCCCAGCCCCAACCCATGCCCATGGGTCTGCTCATCCAGCCGCGCTCCCCGGCTGAACACCTGAGCCCGCTGCGCCTCGGGAATCCCCGGCCCGTCATCCTCCACGCTCAGCACAAAACCTTCGGCCGTTTCGACCACGCTCAACCGCACCTCGGCATCCGCCCATTTGCAAGCGTTGTCCAGCAGGTTGCCAAGCAGTTCCAGCAGATCCTCACGATCCCACGGCAATTGCAGGCCCGGCGGTGCCACGTAACTCAACTCCAGATGCTCGCCATGGATCATGTTCAACGTCGACAGCAGCCCCGGTAGCTCGGCGTCGCAATCGAACAGCGCTCCCGGCAACGCATCGCCAGAGAGCCGCGCACGGTTGAGCTCGCGGTTCAGCCGTTGCTGAACCTGCTCCAGTTGTTCCTTGAGAATCTTGCGCAGTTCCGGATGCGCGTCGAGCCTTTCACTCGATGCCAGACTGAGCAGCACCGCCAACGGGGTTTTCAGCGCGTGCCCGAGATTGCCCAGGGCATTGCGCGAGCGCTTGAGGCTGTCTTCGGTGTGCGCCAGCAAATGGTTGATCTGCGCCACCAGCGGCTCCAGTTCCGCCGGTACTTGTTCATCGAGTTGTGAACGCTGGCCCTGCTGCAACTGGGCGATCTGTTCACGAGCCTTTTCCAGCGGACGCAACGCGCGGCGCACGGTCAGGCGTTGCAGCAACAGAATCAGCAGCAACCCGGCCAGCCCGAGGCCGAGACCGATCTGGCGCATGCGCTGGAAGCTCTCGCGCACCGGCGTGTAATCCTGGGCCACGCTGATGGAAATCGACTGGCCGAGCCGTCGATAGTCCGAACGCAGCACCAGCAATTGCTGGCCGTCCGGCCCCAGTTGCAGGTTGCTGTGCAGGCCGGAGCGTTCGAGCAGCGGCAGATCCTGATCCCACAACGAGCGGGAGCGCCAATGGCTGTCGGCGAAATCGATGCGGAAGTAATGCCCGGAAAACGGTCGCTGGTAGGCTGGCGACAAGTGCCGCTCATCCAGCTGCAAGCCTTGCGGGCCGCGAACCAGCGCCACCAGCAGGCTCTCGCTGTCGTTACGCAAGCCGGCTTCGAGATAGCGCTGCAATCCGACTTCGAACAACCACAGACTGGTTTGCGCCAGCAGCACGCCGACGACCACCAGCACACTGATCAACCCCAGGCTCAAGCGGCGCTGGATCGATCTCACGAAGCCTGTCCGCCAAACAGATAACCCTGGCCGCGACGGGTTTCGATCACGCTCTTGCCGAGCTTGCGCCGCAGGTGATTGACGTGGACTTCCAGCACGTTGGAATCGCGCTCGGTCTCGCCGTCGTAGAGGTGTTCGGCGAGGTGGCTTTTGGAGAGGATCTGCTCCGGGTGCAGCATGAAGTAGCGCAACAGACGGAATTCGGCGGCGGTCAGCTGAATATCGGCACCGTCGCGCACGACACACTGACGGCCCTCGTCCAGGTGCAGACCGGCGGCCTTGAGCGTCGGCTGGTTGGCCTGGCCCTTGGAACGGCGCAGCAGCGACTGGATGCGCAAATACAGTTCTTCCGGGTGGAAAGGTTTGGTCAGGTAATCGTCGGCACCGGCCTTCAGGCCTTCGATGCGCTCGGCCCAGGAATCACGGGCGGTAAGGATCAGCACCGGAATCGTCAGACCGCCGGCGCGCCATTGCGCCAGCACCTCAAGCCCCGGCACGCCGGGCAGACCGAGGTCGAGGACGATCAGGTCGTAGGGCTCGCTGCTGCCCTGATAGACCGCATCGCGCCCGTCCGCCAGCCAGTCCACCGCGTAGCCCTGACGTTGCAGGCCGGCGAGCAGTTCGTCAGCCAGCGGTACGTGGTCTTCCACCAGAAGCAAGCGCATCGGTCAATCTTCCTTGTCTTTCACGAGTTCACCGGTGTCGGCCTTCAGGTGCAGCTCGCGGGCCACACCTTCGACGGTCAGCAACTCGACTTCATAAATGTAGACGTCGTGTTTTTCTTCCAGCTCGACTTCCAGCAGTTTCGCGCCGGGATAACGATCCATCGCCTGCTGCAGCACTTGCTCCAGCGGCAGGATCACGCCCTGCTTGCGCAGATTGAGGGCTTCGTCGGGCCCCAGGTCGCGGGCCATCGCCGTCGAGCAAAACATCACCAGCGCCAATGCCGTACGGCGGGTGGCGCGAACATTAACCTTCATTACGTATCCTGATGATCCTTGAGCACTTGCCCGCTCACCGCATCCAGTTCCAGATCCCATTCCAGCCCCTGCGGATCACGCAGTTCGATCTGGTAGATGTACTTGCCGTACTGTTCTTCCAGCTCGGTGTCGGTGATCGTCGAACCCGGGTGTTTGGCCAGCGCGGTGGCGTTGAGCTTCTCGAAGGAGACGATAGTACCAGCGTCGCGCAGGCGCAGGGCTTCATCCGGGCCGAGATCGCGGGCGTGAACGGTGCTGGCGGCGAGGCCGATGATCGAGGCGAGGGTCAGGGCAGTCAGGGTTTTCATGGTGTCTCCGTATTTTTATGTGTCGCTACGGTCGGCACCTTAACGGTGCGAACTTAACTGAAACTGAATGGCCATCATTGGGCCTGCTCCTGCAGCCACGGCAACATGTGCTTATAATCTTTCGCTTGCTAACGATCGAGACCGGTATGACCGCCATTCACATCAAGTTCCCTGCCCTCACCCTCAAGGCCGGCCCCAGGGCCATGGCGCGTATTCGTGCCCAAGGCCTGAGCGCCGCCGACGTCGGCACCCTGCCCGGTGCTGCCGGCGGGCCAAAGGCGCTGGGGATTCAAGGGCTGGATCTGGCGTTGTTCGGCGAGTGGCTGCCGGCGGCGCCGCGCGAGCGTTCGCTGATCGGTGCGTCGGTGGGTTCCTGGCGCTTCGCCAGCGCTTGTCTGCCGGACGCCGCCGAAGGCATCCGCCGCCTCGGTCATCTGTACACCGAGCAGAACTTCAACAAAGGCGTGACCATCGGCGACGTCAGCCGCAGTTCGCAGCGAATGCTCGATGACCTGCTCGACGGCCGCGACACCAGCCTTCTGACCAACGCCCATTACCGCTTGAACATCATGGTGGTCAAAAGCCACGGCGGGCTGGCGGACGACCATCGCGGCCGGCTCGGGCTGGCGCTGGGCTCGGTGATCGCCGACAACCTGCGGGGTCGTGCGCGGCTGTCGCGGCACTTCGAACGGCTGATCATCCACGACCCGCGCCTGGCGCCGCCGGTGCATGCGCTGAATGACTTCCCGTCACGTTTCGTCGCCCTCGATGCCGGCAACCTGCGTCAGGCGCTGCTGGCGTCCGGTTCGATCCCGATGGTCATGGAAGGCGTGCGCGACCTGCCGGGCGCCGGTGCCGGCACGTTCCGCGACGGCGGTCTGCTGGACTATCACCTCGACCTGCCCTACAGCGGCGACGGCATCGTGCTGTATCCGCACTTCACCGACCGGGTGATTCCGGGCTGGTTCGACAAGACCCTGCCGTGGCGCAAAGCTTCGGTCGAGCGTTTGCAGGACGTGCTGTTGCTGGCGCCATCGAAGGAATACCTGGCGCGCCTGCCCTACGGCAAACTCCCCGACCGTAACGACTTCAAACGCTTCATGGGCGATGCGCCGAGCCGGCAGAAATACTGGCGCGCGGCGATGGACGAAAGTCGCCGATTGGGTGATGAGTTCCTTGAACTGACTGCCAATGGTCGCCTCGCCGAGCGCTTGCTGACCCTTTAGTCAGCACAGCCGGGAACAAGCTGATAAACTCGCCGCCTGCCCGAATTCGCTGCGGCGAACGCCATCTGAACAGAGCTGAAATCACTGTGGAAATCTTCAAGGAATTTACGTTCGAATCCGCCCACCGCCTGCCCCACGTACCGGACGGCCACAAGTGCGGACGCCTGCACGGTCACTCGTTCAAAGTGGCGATTCACCTGAGCGGCGACCTCGATCCGCACACCGGCTGGATCCGTGATTTCTCCGAGATCAAAGCGATTTTCAAGCCGTTGTACGAGCGTCTGGACCACAACTACCTCAACGACATTCCGGGCCTCGAGAACCCGACCAGCGAAGTGCTGGCCAAATTCATCTGGAATGAATTGAAGCCCCTGCTGCCGGAACTCAGTGCGATCCGCATCCACGAGACCTGCACCAGCGGTTGCATCTATCGCGGCGAGTAATTCCCGCGACACAAAAAAACCACCGAGACCGGTGGTTTTTTTACGCCTATGCTTTTTGGCTCGAACCCGCCAAGAGGACAGGCCCATGAGGGACTGGCTGCTGGATCAGATCTTTGATTTCAACGGGCGACAGATTCGCCACGGGGTGCGCGGCGACGGCCCGCCGCTGGTGTTCGTGCACGGCACGCCCTTCTCGTCTTACGTGTGGCACCGCATCGCGCCGCACTTTTTCGCCACGCATCGGGTGCATTACTTCGATCTGCTGGGCTACGGCCAATCCGAGCAACCGGACGCCGATGTCTCCCTCGGCGTGCAGAACGAATTGCTTGCGCAGTTGCTCGATCACTGGAATCTGCAACGCCCGGACGTGGTCGCCCACGACTTCGGCGGCGCCACCGTGCTGCGCGCGCACCTGCTCAACGGCAAGGATTACCGCAGCCTGACCCTGATCGACCCAGTCGCGCTGACACCCTGGGGTTCGCCGTTCGTGCAGCACGTGCGCCAGCATGAAGCGGCGTTCGGCGGCCTGCCGGATTACATCCAGCGCGCCATTGTGCCGACCTATATTCGCGGGGCGATCCAGCGGGATATTCCCGACGATGAACTGGCGCCCTACGTCCAGCCGTGGCTGGGCGATCCGGGGCAAGCGGCGTTCTACCGGCAGATCGCGCAGATGGATCAGCGCTACACGCTGGAGGCGCAGCCGCTGTACCCGACGATCCGTTGCCCGGTGCAGATTCTCTGGGGCGAAGAGGATCAGTGGATCCCCATCGAACGCGGGCGTGAGTTGCACAAGATGATTCCGGGATCGCAGTTTCATCCGGTCCCGAATGCCGGGCATCTGGTGCAGGAAGATGCGCCTGAAGCCATAGTCGCCGCGCTGCTGCGGTTCCTCTGATCCAATCCCGTGACCCTGTGGGAACAGCTGCTCCCACATGGTTCGGTGCGGCGCCCGATGCACTGCTTTCGCGCCGATCATCCGTGCCTCGTCTATAAATACCCGCAACATTGCGTTTGGCACGACCGCTGCAACCACTTCGCGTCCTCCCCTTTCCAGCAAGGAACGCCCCATGACGCAAAACGATCCCGGCAACGATTACCCCCTCAGTGAAGTGCCGATGCACGCGCGCAAAGGCCTGGCCTCCACGGCGATGGTGCTGCTGGGCTTCACCTTCTTCACCGCAACCATGTTTGCCGGCGGCAAGCTCGGCGTGGCGTTCAACTTCGGCGAAATGCTCGCCGTCATCATCATCGGCAACCTGCTGCTCGGCGTGTACGCCGCAGGCCTGGGTTACATCGCCTTCAAAAGCGGGCTGAATTCGGTGCTGATGGGGCGCTTCTGTTTTGGCGAAGTCGGCAGCAAGCTCAGCGACCTGATCCTCGGGTTCACCCAGATCGGCTGGTACGCCTGGGGCACCGCGACGGCGGCGGTGGTGCTCGGCAAGTATTTCGATTTGAACGAAGCCACGGTGCTGGGGCTGATGGTGCTGTTCGGCCTGGTGTTCTGCGCCACGGCGTATGTCGGTTATCGCGGGCTGGAGATTCTGTCGTACATCGCGGTGCCGGCGATGATGTTGCTGCTGATGCTGTCGATGTGGGTCGCGACCGTGAAAGTCGGCGGCCTCGACGGTTTGCTCAGCGTCGTGCCCAGCGGTTCGCTGGACTGGTCGACCGCCATCACGCTGGTATTCGGTACCTTCGTCAGCGGCGCGACCCAGGCCACCAACTGGACGCGTTTTTCCCGTTCGGCACGGGTCGCGGTGCTGGCCAGTCTGATCGGTTTTTTCATCGGCAACGGCCTGATGGTGCTGATCGGTGCCTATGGTGCGATCGTCTATCAACAGCCCGACGTGGTCGAAGTGCTGCTGTTGCAGGGCTTCGCCATGGCGGCGATGGCGATGCTGTTGCTGAACATCTGGAGTACCCAGGACAACACCATCTACAACTTCGCCGTCGCCGGCTGCAACCTGCTGCGCACCGGTCGCCGCAAGACCGTGACCCTGGCCGGCGCCGTGATCGGCACCGCGCTCGCGTTGCTGGGCATGTACGACATGCTGGTGCCTTATCTGATCCTGCTCGGCACGGTGATCCCGCCGATTGGCGGCGTGATCATGGCGGACTTTTTCTACCGCTGGCGCGGGCGTTATCCGCGTCTGGCCGACGCACGGTTACCGGCGTTCAACTGGCCGGGGCTCGCGGCTTACGCGGCCGGTACCGTCGCGGCGTTCGGCTCGCCGTGGGTCGCGCCGCTGGTCGGCATCGCCGTTGCCGCGTTAACGTATATCGCAGTGACCGGCCTGCTCGGCGCCCGCAACGCGGCCGCCCCTCTACAAGATCTATAAAAGGATTCGCCCGATGCACATCATCAACGCCCGACTGCGCAACCAGGAAGGTCTGCACGAATTGCACCTCGAAGACGGCCTGATCCGCAGCATCGCGCGCCAGACCGAAGCGCCGACCCTGGGCCCCGACGACCTCGACGCCGGCGGCAACCTGGTGGTGCCGCCCTTCGTCGAGCCGCACATTCACCTCGACGCCACCCTGACCGCCGGCGAGCCGCGCTGGAACATGAGCGGTACGCTGTTCGAAGGCATCGAGTGCTGGGGCGAGCGCAAGGTCACCATCACCCAGGAAGACACCAAGACCCGGGCGAAGAAAACCATTCAGACCCTCGCCGCCCACGGCATTCAGCACGTGCGCACCCACGTCGACGTCACCGACCCGCAACTCACCGCGCTCAAGGCGATGCTCGAAGTGCGCGAGGAAAGCCGTCACCTGATCGACCTGCAGATCGTCGCGTTCCCTCAGGAAGGCATCGAATCGTTCCGCAACGGGCGCGAGCTGATGGAAGAAGCGATCCGCATGGGCGCTGACGTGGTCGGCGGGATTCCGCATTTCGAGTACACCCGCGACCAGGGCGTCAGCTCGGTGAAGTTCCTGATGGATCTGGCCGAGCGCACCGGCTGCCTAGTGGACGTGCACTGCGACGAAACCGACGACCCGCATTCGCGCTTCCTCGAAGTGCTGGCCGAAGAGGCCCGCAGCCGCGACATGGGCGCCCTCGTGACCGCCAGCCACACCACGGCGATGGGCTCCTACGACAACGCCTACTGCGCCAAACTGTTCCGCCTGCTCGGGCATTCGGGGATCAGTTTTGTCTCCTGCCCGACCGAAAGCATTCACCTGCAAGGGCGCTTCGACAACTTCCCGAAACGCCGGGGCGTGACCCGCGTCAACGAGCTGCTCGAAGCCGGGATGAACGTCTGTTTCGGTCAGGATTCGATCGTCGATCCGTGGTATCCGCTGGGCAACGGCAACATCCTGCGGGTACTCGAAGCCGGCCTGCACATCTGCCACATGCTCGGTTATCGCAACCTGCAGAGCGCGCTGGATCTGGTCACCGACAACAGCGCCAAGGCCATGCACCTTGGCGAACGCTACGGTCTGGAACAGGGCCGCCCGGCCAACTTGCTGATCCTGTCGGCGGACAGCGACTACGAAGTGATCCGCAGCCAGGGCCTGCCGCTGTACTCGATCCGCAATGGCGAGGTGCTGATGAAGCGGCAGATGCCGGTGGTGGAGTTCGTGGAGGGTTGAGTGGCGGTTATTGCTCGCGCCGGTTTTATCGCGAATCGAAAGAGCCAGCCTGTCAGATCTGACAGGCGACAACCGCCTCGAACCGGCTCACAGTAAAGCCCAAGGGATCCATCGTTCCCGGGGGGACGATCATGAAAGGGACTTCACTTTTCTGTCGTGTGCGCCGTGCCGAACAGGCGCACTCGCAGCAGTTCTCCGTCGCGCTCCTCCAGCAGGATCGGCGCGGTTCCGCCGGGCATCACCACCTGCACTTCTCCCGCAGACACCCAGCCCACCCGCCACGCCGCGCTTGCCACTGCACTGGCGCTGGTGCCGGATGAGGCGGTCGGGCCTTCGCCCCGTTCGAATACCCGCGCCACAATGCGTTGATCGCCAGCACGTATCGCCCATTGCAGGTTTACCCCGGCCGGGCACGGCTGGCCGGCGCCGGTGGGCACGGCGAAGGCGATGGCGGTCAGACTGTCCGCCAGCGGCGACTCAAGCATCTGTTCGTTGCTCGGCAATGCCGCCTCGTCCTCCAGCAGCGTCACGCAGTGCGGATTGCCGATTCTCACGAACTGACTGTGTGCCCAGCCGGGATCGAGTTGCGCCAACGGTCGAACACGGCTGATTTCCACACCATTGAACGGCACCGGTTCAACGCCGAGCGCACTGACGGCTGCCGGGCCGAATCCGGGTTGCCCGAGATCCAGCCAGAAGCCCTGCACGCCCGCGACCTCAGCCGGCTTGACCGAGATCGGCACGGGCGACTGCGCATCCTGTTTGTCGTGATGCACCTGCAACGATGCGCCCTGCTCTGGCATCAGCCCCTGCTCAAGCAGTGCCTGAGAAAAAATCGTCAGACCGTTGCCGCTGCGTTCAGCCAGCGTGCCGTCGGTGTTGACGATCAGCAGATCAAAGGGTGCCAAGGACTGAAAAGGGCCGATCAGCAAGCCATCGCTGCGATGATGCCTGGCTCCGGCGGGCCGGATTGAATCAGGCCATTGGCAGAATGTCGCGATGGTCTGCTCGCTCCAGATGGCTCTGGATGACGCCGCCTCTTGTGCGTTGGCCGGCAGGTCGATGCCCGCCTCACGTACCTGTAGGGGTGAAACCACGCCGTAGATATTGCCGCGCGCATCGTAAAACGTTGCCATCTCGTTTCCTGCGTTCAGGTTGCTGTCAGCGCTCCACTCTATCGCCTGACGGGATCCACAATCACGTGGAAATATCAGCAAAAGTGATATCACTTTGCCAAGAAACATCTCGTAGCAACTTCGAACAGGCCTTATGAACCGCGGCTTTCAGGGCATGTGCGCAACTTTTTGCGCAACTTTAAGCCTTTATGATCCGACTCGGTTCTGGATCAGGCTTTCGCCGAGGTTAGAACTTTCAGGAGATTCAGTTTCACCTCAAGGAGCGTCAAATGTTCAGTCCAGCCAACGAAACGCACTTCAGCCTGACCGTTGAGGACTACGTTTGCGACCTGCAAGTGCTGTCGTTCACCGGCACCGAAGGCATCAGCCAGCCGTTTCGTTTCGACCTGGAACTGGTCAGCGAAAACCCGGATCTGGACCTGGAAAAACTCCTGCACAAACAGGCGTTCCTCGCCCTCGATCCGCAGGGCTCGGGCATCCACGGCCAGATCTACCGCGTCGCCCAGGGCGATGCCGGCAAGCGCCTGACCCGCTACAAAGTCTCGCTGGTGCCGCAGCTGCAATACCTGCATCACCGCACCAACCAGCGCATCTACCAGCAGATGTCGGCGCCGAAAATCATCGCGCTGATCCTCGACGAGCACGGCATCAAGGGCAACGCCTACAGCTTCCAGCTCAGCCAGCCGTGCCCGGATCGCGACTACTGCGTGCAGTACGACGAAACCGATCTGCACTTCGTCCAGCGCCTGTGCGAAGAAGAAGGCATTCACTACCACTTCCAGCACAGCCAGAAAGGCCACCTGCTGGTGTTCGGCGATGACCAGACGGTTTTCCCGAACCTCGGCCAACCGACCGCGTACGTGCAAGGCAGCGGCATGGTCGCCGAAGAACCGGTGATCAAAGGCTTCAAGCTGCGCCTGGAAACCCGTACCAGCCGCACCACCCGCCGCGATTACGACTTCGAGAAACCGCGCCTGCAAATGGAGGCCGCGTACAAACCGGACGGCGCTCTTGATAGCAAAGACGCTGAACCGGATCTGGAAGACTACGACTACCCCGGCCGCTTCATCGACCGCGCCCGCGGCAAGTTCCTCAGCCAGCGCGCCCTCGAACGCCACCGCGCCGACTACCGTCAGGCCGAAGGTCGCGGCGACCAGACCAGACTGGTCAGCGGCCACTTCATGGAAATGTCCGACCACCCGCGCAGCGAGTGGAACGACCTGTGGCTGCTCACCGAAATCTTCCACGAAGGCAAACAACCGCAAGTCCTCGAAGAGTCGGTAACCAGCGACACCACCGACAACAAGGATGACTTCCACCAGGGCTACCGCAACACCTTCCTCGCCACCCCGTGGGACGTGTTCTACCGCCCCGCGCTCGAACACCCGAAACCCCGCGTGCTCGGCAGCCAGACCGCGATGGTCACCGGCCCCAAAGGCGAAGAAATCCACTGCGACCAGTACGGCCGCATCAAGGTGCAATTCCACTGGGACCGCGAAGGCCAGGCCGACGACAAGACCAGCTGCTGGCTGCGCGTCTCCAGCTCCTGGGCCGGCGACCGCTACGGCGCCATCTCCATCCCGCGCATCGGCATGGAAGTCCTCGTCACCTTCCTCGAAGGCGACCCCGACCAGCCCCTCGTCACCGGCTGCCTGTACCACAAGGAAAACCCGGTGCCGTACGCCCTGCCGGCGAACAAAACCCGCAGCGTCTTCAAAACCCTCAGCTCCCCGGGCGGCGGTGGCTACAACGAACTGCGCATCGAAGACAAAAAAGGCGCCGAACAAATCTTCATCCACGCCCAGCGCGACTGGGATGAAAACGTCGAACACGACCAGAAGATCCGCGTTGGGAATGAACGTCACGACACTGTGGTGAAGAACACCTACACCGAGCTGAAGGCTGAAGAACACCGCACCACGATTTCCGATCGCAAAGTGGAAGTGAAAGCCAGCGATCACCTGACCGTTAACCAGGACCAGCACATCAAACTCGGCACCGCTCAGTTGACCAGTGCAGGCAAGGAAATCCACCTCAAGGCCGGGGACAAAATGGTCATCGAGGCCGGCAGCGAACTGACCCTCCAGGCGGGTGGCAGCTTCATCAAACTCGATGGCGGCGGCATCACGGTGGTCGGGCCGGTGGTGAAGATCAATGCCGGTGGTTCGGCGGGAACAGGTTCCGGGATTGCGATCCTGATGCCGCTGTTGCCGATCCCTGCGCCGTCGGCCAAGGCCGGCAATCTCATGGCGCCCGCGCAACCGGGCGTATTGCCGACCAAGCCCGAGCCACGGGAATACTTCTTCGACATTACCCTGACCGATGTGCCCGGCGATGAAGGTTTCCCGCTGGCCCACACCCTCTGGCAGATCGTCCAGGACGGCGTGGATCAACCGTTGCTCGAAGGTCAGACCGACGAGAACGGACGCGTCAATATCGACGAACCGCAACGCCTGAAACTCTCCAAAGCTTATGCCGAAGCCGGCCCGTTGTGGCTGTGCTATCCGGGGCAACGCGTGCCCGTGGCCCTGCATGACGAACCGGCGGATGCGGACAAGGAGCGCTTCGCTCTCGCTGCCCTCGACTTTCATGACAGCACCCACCACCGCACCATCAACACCGCCAGCAACGAACGCAGCAAGCAGGACTTGCTCACCGACGGCGACTTGTACAGCCGCCTGCACAGCACGGACGAATGACCATGACGGATTCCGCTACCCCCTACAACGGCGTTCGCCACAAGGAAGTCAGCCAGATCAACACGGCCGCCTGCAAAGCGCTGCCCGCCGTCAACGCGCCGGACTTTTTCATACAGGACAAGTCCGCCTTCGCGCCGAAGCGCAGTGGCAACCAGGTACGTTTTTTCACCACTGGCGAGGATTACTACAAGGATCTGGCCAAGAAAATCGCCAAGGCCGAAACCTCGATTTTCATCACTGGCTGGCAGGTCAACTACGATGTGACCCTGGACGGCAAGCAGACCTTGTGGGAGTGCTTGTACAACTCCCTCCAGGCGCACCCGACACTGAAAGTCTTTGTCATGCCGTGGCTGAGCCCGGCGGCAAGCGTCGGCACTCATGACTTCGAAACCATGCTCGCGGTTTTCCAGCTCAACGCCGGGCTGAAAGTGCCGCGCGCCTTCTGCACCCCGGCCATCCAGCAAAGCGACATGAAGGGTCTGGGCTCGACATTTTCCCATCACCAAAAGTGCGTGGTGATCGACAACAAGATCGGCTATGTCGGCGGTATCGACCTGGCCTACGGTCGTCGAGATGACAACAACTTCAGCCTCAGCGCCGTCGACCGCCAGGGTAACGATGCGTATAACCCGGGGATCCCGCATCTGGGCTGGATGGACATGAACAAGCACGTCAGTCGAGCCGGTCTGCTGCTGGGCACGCTGTTCGACCTGTCCAAACCACTGGCCGAAACGACCGTCGGCACAGAAAACACCAACATCAAACTGGCGTTGCCCCGTCGCGCCAGCGTGATCAACGCCATCGCGGCGATTCAGAACTTCTTCGCAAGTCCCCCACTGCCCGTTCTGGACCGGGCAATGAAGGCTGGCAAAAGTCTGAAGGAGTCCGTGTCCTCCATCGATCCTTTGGCCAGGCCCAGGGAATATCTGACCGACGCGGCCATCCGCAATATCACCGCGCTGATCAAACACAACTGGACGCGCCTGCCGCTGGCCGAACCGCTCAAAGGCCAGGCTCAAGTGTGGATTCGCGAAGTCGAAACCAGCGCCGGCAATTTGCAGGCTTCCGTGCGTCTGAAGAGTTACGAGCTGATCAACAACTGGACGAACTCGACCGATCTCGGCCGCCTTGTCGCGATGTTCTGCGACAAGGGTTACGACGCGATGCCCGCAGAGAAAATGGGTTGGCTGAACAACATCGGCCAATTGACCACTTCATTGCTCGGGCACTTTTACGCGTTGCTGCAAGACCGCGTGGCCAATCACCGGGAGCCCTTTGAATATCTCAAACACCAACCGCAGCCGCTGGCTTCGGCAGATTACAGCCGGCTAGACAAGGATCAGCCGCGCATGCCGTGGCAGGACGTTCATAGCCGCATCGAAGGGCCGTCGGTGTACGACCTGTCGCGCAACTTCATCGACCGCTGGAACGGCCAACAGGCTTACATCGCCGAGATCAAGAGCCTGGAAAAAACCACGGTCATCGTCGCCCTGATGGAGTGGGTCAACACGCTGGTCAGGGACGCCGGCCTGCCCCATCACCTGGATCTCAACAATCAGATCAACCTGAAGCTGCCCATGCCCAAACCGGTCTGGATCGATCAGGCCCCGACCCTGCCGACGCCACCGCAGACAGCGCAAGGCGGAGTCAGCGTGCAAGTGCTGCGCAGCGCTTCAGCCGCGATGACCACTCAGGAAGCCAAGGGTCGAGACATGGCCAGGGTCAACCTGCCGCTGCCCGAGGGTTTCAACGTGGGCGGGGTCCAGGACAACTGCCTGCGCGCCATGCTGCAGACCATTTCCAGTGCCCAGCACTTCATCTACATCGAGAACCAGTTCTTCCAGACCGACTTCGGTGACGAGGGCGAACTGGCGGAAGGCCGGCCACTGTCCGGCCCGATGGCCAGCCTGCGCGACCCGTCCACCTTGAACGAGAATTTCGTCGCCCGGATCAAACTGCGTGAAGCGATGGAAGACCAGGACTTCACCCAGATCGACTGGAAAGAAGTCAACGCCATCAGCAAGGAACCCGGCGAAGAGGCCCGCACCTTCCTCAAAAGTTTTCTGACGATCTGGCAGACCAACGCACAGGGCTGGCTGACACAGAAACTGGGGAAAGAACAGAAGCTCACCAACACCATCGGCAAGGCGCTGGCCGACCGCATCGGCCGGGCGATTGCCGAAAACCGTCCGTTTCACGTGTACCTGATTTTGCCGGTGCATCCGGAAGGTGCGCTGAACGTGCTGAACCTCATGCACCAGGTTCACCTGACCATGCAAAGTCTGGTGTTTGGCGAACAGAGTCTGGTCAAACGCATTCAACGGCACATGGCGATGAAGGACATGATGGATCGCGGGGCGAGCAAGGAAGAGGCCGGGAAGATTATTGAGCGGGTGGATACCAACAAAAAGCCCGTCTACGCCCAACAGGACTGGTCAAAATATTTGACCCTGCTCAACCTGCGCACTTGGGATACGCTTGGCGATCGCGTGGTCACTGAACAGATCTACGTGCACAGCAAGTTGTTGATCGCGGATGATCGTGTAGCGATTCTCGGCAGCGCCAACATCAATGACCGCAGTCAATGCGGGACACGTGACTCTGAGCTGGCAGTCATTGTGCGCGATAGCGAATCGACTGACGCCAAGCTGGACGGCAAACACAACCAGAAGGTAGGGAAGACAATCAATAAGTTGCGCAAGGATTTGTGGAAGAAGCACTTCGGAATGAGTCAGGCGAAGCAAAATGGCCCTGTGGCTCACTTTTCTGTTTCGGACGAAGTTCTCGATCAGCCTGCTGCTGAAAAGACCTGGAGAGCGATCCAGAATCAGGCTGCTGACAACACCAAAGCTTATGAACTTGCCTTCAGCTTTATCCCGCGAAATTTCAGTCGATTACAAGTAATCGAATCATCCACGATCCAAATGTACCAGAGCGGATTTCCAGCCCCAATCTGGCCAACCTGGACATATCGCTCAACTTTGTATCTCGATCAAGGCGGCCAGATATCGAACCCATTGCCCCATGAACAAGGTTTTTGGGAAAGCAAGACCTTGGCTGGAGTAAAAACGTATCCCGCCCCTATCGGGATTCAAGGATTCATCACGGCGTTACCTATCAACTGGACAAAAGGTGAGAATAACGATTCGGGATTGAACCTGACGATCATTGCTCACCATGACGATAAGAAGAACGATGTTCGCATCGCAAGCGCGAGCAAGACGCCCCATTCAAATGAGCACAATTCATGATACGAGTCATCATTGCCTTCACCAGCCTGCTGCTTGGCGCTCAGTCAGCTTGGGCTGAATCCAAGCTGCAAGAGTGCTTGGGACGCATGCGATTCCAGTCGCCAGAAAAGTTTGAGTGGGCAACCTTCGCGATCGAACGCAGCAACATGAAAAGTGCCGGCGGCCATGTTTTTTCGAAAAATGTTCACGCAGTGAGCGACTTCGTTAGTTACAACTACGACGATCTGACCATCAGAGTCAGCGATATTACGACCCGTGAAAATTTCGACAGGGAACGTAATGCCATCATCCATGAAACCGAACTCTATAAAAAAAACTTAGAGGAAGATCTCAAAACCAATGAGCGTCTGCTGGAAACGATCAAGCGAATGAAATACAGCGCCGACATCGTCAAAAACCACGAAAACGAAATCACCAAACTGGAAGACCAGATACGACAGACCAAAACCTATGAACACGACCTGGGCATCCCCGATTCCCACGTTCTGGGCAGCAAGGAAACGCCCTACGAATTCCTGCTCTGGCGCAACAACCGGGTGTTCTACTTCAACATGAACAAACCCGCCGAAAACTCCGCACAACGGATCAAGGACCTTGCCGCCCGCTTCGAAGCCCGCGACCTCTATGAAGTACCCGAAGGCCCCGGCGTCTGTATGCCTTACGGCTTTATCCATGACGACGGCAAAACCGGTTTCAGTGTCAAGAACAGCCTGCGCTTTACCAGCACTCCGAACGTGATCATGAGTTTGATCAATGCCTCGCAAAACGATCCGACCAAACCAACCCGTGGCACCTACGACACCGACTACCGCCCCGGCTACGACGCCGAAATCTGGAAAAAGTCGAAGATCATGGAGAAGTTCTACATCGGCGATCGCATGACCACCCTCGAAGGCTGGCGTCTTGACCCTCGTCCGGAAACCACCGAACAGGATCGCGCCTGGTTCGCCATCGCCCATGTCGGTGGTCTCGCGAGCCCGCTGATCGCAGCGCAGATGTTCACTTTCCAGAAAGGCACCGACGGCCTGAAAGATCTGGTGCCACCGCCCGAAACGGTTATTCCGCGCTTTTTGAAGTTGACGCAAAGTATCCGTGAGCAGTGAGAGTCGGGTCGTGAACATGAAGCCCCATCAAAGTAAGTACAGTTCATGAACCGAATCTTCTTTTCCTTCGCAGTTCTGCTGCTGGGCAGTCAGTCAGCACTTGCAGAACCTGCCCTGCACGAATGCCTGGGACGTACCAGATTCGAGTCACCGGAAGCATTCGAGTGGGCAACGTTTGCTATCGAACGTAGCAACATGAAAGGTGCAGGAGGACACGTATTTTCCAAGAATGTGCATGCGGTGGGCGACTACGTTAGTTATGACTTTGACGAACTCACCATCAGAGTCAGCGATGCCACGACACGTGAAAATTTTGAAAGACAACGCAACGCCATCGTTCACGAAACCGAACTCTACAAAAAGCGCCTCGAGGACAAGCTTGAAACCAACAAGGACCTTTTGGTATCGATCAAGGAGATGAACTATTCCCGTGACCAAGTGAAAAAGCAGGAGGAACAAATCAAAAAACTGGAAGAGCAAATACCCAAAGTAAAAAAATACGAACACGATCTAGGTATCCCCGACTCCTACGTCATGGGCGGCGAAAATATCCCCTACGAATTCCTGCTCTGGCGCAACAACCGGGTGTTCTACTTCAACATGAACAAACCCGCCGAAAACTCCGCACAACGGATCAAGGACCTTGCCGCGCGCTTCGAAGCCCGCGACCTCTATCAAGTGCCCGAAGGCCCCGGCGTCTGTATGCCCTACGGATTTATCCATGACGACGGCAAAACCGGTTTCAACGTCAAGAACAGCCTGCGCTTTACCAGCACGCCCAACGTCATCATGAGCCTTATCAATGCCTCACTCGGCAACCACGCCAAACCCACCGACGGCACCTACGACACCGACTACCGCCCCGGCTACGACGCCGAAATCTGGAAAAAGTCGAAGATCATGGAGAAGTTCTACATCGGCGATCGCATGACCACCCTCGAAGGCTGGCGTCTTGACCCTCGTCCGGAAACCACCGAACAGGATCGCGCCTGGTTCGCCATCGCCCATGTCGGTGGTCTCGCGAGCCCGCTGATCGCAGCGCAGATGTTCACTTTCCAGAAAGGCACCGACGGCCTGAAAGATCTGGTGCCACCGCCCGAAACGGTTATTCCGCGCTTTTTGAAGTTGACGCAAAGTATCCGTGAGCAGTGAGAGTCGGGTCGTGAACATGAAGCCCCATCAAAGTAAGTACAGTTCATGAACCGAATCTTCTTTTCCTTCGCAGTTCTGCTGCTGGGCAGTCAGTCAGCACTTGCAGAACCTGCCCTGCACGAATGCCTGGGACGTACCAGATTCGAGTCACCGGAAGCATTCGAGTGGGCAACGTTTGCTATCGAACGTAGCAACATGAAAGGTGCAGGAGGACACGTATTTTCCAAGAATGTGCATGCGGTGGGCGACTACGTTAGTTATGACTTTGACGAACTCACCATCAGAGTCAGCGATGCCACGACACGTGAAAATTTTGAAAGACAACGCAACGCCATCGTTCACGAAACCGAACTCTACAAAAAGCGCCTCGAGGACAAGCTTGAAACCAACAAGGACCTTTTGGTATCGATCAAGGAGATGAACTATTCCCGTGACCAAGTGAAAAAGCAGGAGGAACAAATCAAAAAACTGGAAGAGCAAATACCCAAAGTAAAAAAATACGAACACGATCTAGGTATCCCCGACTCCTACGTCATGGGCGGCGAAAATATCCCCTACGAATTCCTGCTCTGGCGCAACAACCGGGTGTTCTACTTCAACATGAACAAACCCGCCGAAAACTCCGCACAACGGATCAAGGACCTTGCCGCGCGCTTCGAAGCCCGCGACCTCTATCAAGTGCCCGAAGGCCCCGGCGTCTGTATGCCCTACGGATTTATCCATGACGACGGCAAAACCGGTTTCAGTGTCAAGAACAGCCTGCGCTTCACCAGCACGCCCAACGTCATCATGAGCCTGATCAACGCCTCACTCGGCAACCACGCCAAACCCACCGACGGCACCTACGACACCGACTACCGCCCCGGTTACGACGCCGAAATCTGGAAAAAGTCGAAGATCACGGAGAAGTTCTACATCGGCGATCGCATGACCACCCTCGAAGGCTGGCGTCTGGATCCGCGCCCGGAAACCACCGAACAGGATCGCGCCTGGTCCGCCATCGCCCATGTCGGCGGTCTCGCGAGCCCGCTGATCGCAGCGCAGATGTTCACTTTCCAGAAAGGCACCGACGGCCTGAAAGATCTGGTGCCACCGCCCGAGGCGGTCGTTCCGCGCTTTTTGAAGTTGACGCAAAGCATCCGTGAGCAGTGAAACGCTGTCACCGATCAGCCGAATCGGGAACTCAAGGTCGCGGCCCATGGACTGATGTGCAACGATGTTGCCCTGCATCACGCCATTGACCGCAAGACCAAGGACGTTTCATGACTGCCATCAACACCCCGCCACCCCTCGCACCCGGACGTCTGCAACAGATGTCCACGCGCATCGCTTTCTTCATTGCCGGGCTCGGCATCGCCGCGTGGGCGCCGTTGGTGCCGTACGCCAAGGCGCGGGCCGGGCTCGATGAAGGCACGTTGGGGTTGCTGTTGCTGTGCCTGGGCGTCGGTTCGATTCTGGCGATGCCGCTGGCGGGGATTCTGGCCACGCGATTTGGCTGCAGAAAAGTGGCTACCGGCGGCACGCTGCTGATCTGCGCGGCGTTGCCGTTGCTGGCGACGGTGTCGTCGATTCCGGCGTTGATCGCCACGTTGTTCATGTTCGGCGCCGGACTGGGCACGGTGGACTCGACGGTGAACCTGCAAGCGGTAATCGTCGAGCGGGCCAGCGGCAAGAACATGATGTCGGGGTTCCACGGCCTGTTCAGCCTCGGCGGGATCGTCGGCGCGGCGGGTGTGAGCGCCCTGCTCGGTCTCGGGTTGTCGCCACTGGCGGCGATGCTGGTGGTGGTCGTGGTGCTGATCGCGGCGCTGTTCAAGGCGGTGCCGCACATGTTGCCTTACGGCAGTGAGAGCTCGGGCCCGGCGTTCGCAGTGCCCCACGGAATCGTGCTGTTCATCGGCGGCATGTGCTTCATCGTGTTCCTTACCGAAGGCGCGGCGCTGGACTGGAGCGCGGTGTTCCTGGCGCAGGAACGCGGGATCGACACCGCCTATGCCGGGCTGGGTTACGCAGCGTTCGCGTTGACCATGACGGCCGGCCGTTTGACCGGTGACCGGATCGTCCGCGCACTGGGCGCAACCCGGATCATTCTGTTTGGCGGACTACTGGCAGCGGCGGGATTGTTTCTGGCGACGTTCGCCCCGAGCTGGCAAGCCGCGCTGCTGGGCTATGCGCTGGTCGGTGCCGGCTGTTCGAATATCGTGCCGGTGCTGTACACGGCGGTGGGCAAACAGACGGTGATGCCGGAAAGCATCGCCGTGCCGGCAATTACCACGCTGGGTTATGCAGGGATTCTGGCAGGGCCGGCGGTGATCGGCTTTGTCGCCCATGCCAGCAGTTTGAGTTTCGCCTTCGGGCTGATGGCGACGTTGCTGGTGGCGGTGGCGATTGGCGGGAAAGCGCTGAAGGTCTGAGCTGGATCGTTCCCACGTCGAGACGCGGGAACGATCAGTGCAGATCAGAAACCGACGCTGGCCTGCACGAAGAACGTCCGCGGCGTGCCCACGTAGATCCCCGAGTTGTTGTCGCTGGAGCGGGTGAAGTACTGCTTGTCGAAGATGTTTTTCACCCCGGCGCCGAGCTTCAGGTTCGACAGCTGTGCACCGAAGTCATAGCCGCCGCGCACGTTCCAGGTCACGTAGCCCGGAATGTCGCCGTACTGCCCGTCCGCCGTGCCTTCGGTGATGTAGTTGCCATTGAAGCTGCCGTCAGCATTCACGCCGGTGCCCGGCGAGCGCTGTTTGGACTGGGCGAAACCGTCGATGTTGTAGGTCCAGCGGTTGATGTCATAACGCAGGCCGACGGTGGCCACCTGACGCGAGTAGAACGGCAGGTCGCGGCCCTTGAAGCCCGGGATTTCGCCTTCATAGGTCGCGCGGGTATAAGTGAAACCGGCGTTGGCGGTCAGGCCGTCGAGGCGTGGATCGAGCGCCGCCATATCGTAATGCACCGAAGCCTCGATCCCCTGGTGCTTGGTCGCGCCGAGGTTGGTCCAGCCCACGTCGTTGCTGATGTATTGCAGTTCATCATCGAAGTCGATGTAGAACAGCGTCACTTCACCGCCCCACACGTCATCGTTGTAGCGCGTGCCGATTTCGTAAGTCTTGGCTTTCTCCGGTTCCAGGCCATTGGCGGTCTGGTCACCCGAGCCGCCCTGGCCGAGCTGGAAATATTGCAGGCTGCCGAACGACGTCTCGTAGTTGGCGAACAGTTTCCACGCATCGGACAGGTGATACATCACGCTCAGGGCCGGCAACGGCTCGTTGCTTTCGATGCTGCGGTTTTTCTCGGGGACGGGTTTGCCGGCGGTGTCGAGCACAGCGCGATCATGCCAGTCGGTGCTGATGTGTTCGAAGCGAATGCCCGGGGTCACGGTCCAGTTGCCGACGTCGATCTTGTTGTCGATGTAGACCGAGTTGGCCTCGGTGCCGCCGGTACGGTCCTGGAACACATGACCGTCGGAGGTCTTGGTGACCACCGGCTCGTTGTTGACCAGCGCCAGGCGGCTCGACTGCTCGTGCATCGCCTCTTTCAAGTAACGGTAACCGACGCTGACTTCCTGGGTGGTCGGGCCGACGTCAAACACACGCGAAACACGCGGCTCGATACCCAACGTGTAGTAGGAGCGCGGGAACGAGCTGAGGGTTTTCTGATCGCGGGCGGCGATGGTGCTGCCGCGAAAGCTGTCGGAATAGTAGGTCAGCACTTCTGCCTGGGTGCGCTCGTCGATCTGCCGGATCCACTTGAACGACACGTCCTTGCGGCGGCCGCTGAAGCCGTCGTAGTCGCGGTCGGACTGGAACGGTTTGTCGTCGTACTGCTTTTGCGTCAGGCCACCGGGCATGTCGGCGCTGGCGTCGTAGTAGTGGAAGTTGAGGCTGAAATCGTCCTGATCGGTCGGTGCCCAGTGGGTCTTGAGGATCACGTCGTCGATGTCGTTGCCATTGTTGCGCTCGCGGTAACCGTTGCCGTTGACGCCCGAGTACAACAGCGCCATGCCGATGCCGTTGTCGGCAGTGCCGCCGAGGAACGCGGTGTCGATGTGTTTCCAGCCACCGTGCTGCGAGGTTTCCAGGGTGGTGCCGATTTCACCGGTGGTTTTTTCCGGGATCGCGCGGGTCACGAAGTTGATCACGCCGCCGACGTTCTGCGGTCCGTAACGCACGGAGCCGGCACCACGGACCACGTCGATGCTGTCGAGGTTGCCGGAAGAAATCGGCGCCATCGACAGTTGTGGCTGACCGTACGGGGCGAACGCGGCCGGCACGCCATCAATCAATACGGTCGAGCGTGGCGACAGGCGCGACGTCAAACCCCGTACGCCGACGTTCAGCGAAATATCGCTGCCGCCGGTGCCGTTGGCTTCCTGCACCTGCACGCCCGGCACGCGGCGCAGCACGTCGCCGACGTTCATCGCGCCCTGCTCGACCATCGCTTCACGGCGAATCACCGTGCGCGCGCCGGGGTGGTTCTGCACCACGGCGGCGTCGGCGTCGCCGAGCCAGTCTCCGACCACTTTGATGTCGGTCACGCCTAGTTCCAGCGGGCCGTTGGCGGCGGAAGTCGGGGCTGGGGACAAGGTCACCGAACCTTCATTGATCTGATAATCCAGACCGCTGCCTTGCAGCAATTGGCGCAGGGCCTGCTCCGGAGAAAGATTGCCATCCACGGCCGGCGCTTGTTTGCCGGCGACCAGGTCCGGGCTGAAAAACACCTGCAACGAGGTTTGCTGGCCCAGTTCACTCAGGGCCTGACCCAACGGCTGTGCGCGGATGTGAATGGCTTCGGCGGCGAGGGCCATCGGTACGGGGGCGTTGACCGCCAGTGCGAGCGCCAGCGGTAACCAAGGGGATTTTTTGTTTTTGGCGGTGGAGGTTTTCACGTCGAACGGAGTCCTGTGGATCGCAAGAGTGTGCGGCTGTTAATGCAAACCAGTTGCAGTTGAACAGGAAGACGACGAACTCGAAAAAAACCTGAATTTTATTTTGAAATTATTTCCTGGCTGCCGTCGGCAAGAGTGCGCACGGCCACTGGAAGGATGCTCGGCAAGGCCCTGAGCAAGGCATCGGTATTGTCGGATTTGAACACGCTGGTCAGGCGCAAATTGGCCACGGCGGGGTTAGAGACCTTCAGCGGCTTGTCGCGATAACGCGACACTTCCTCGGCGACTTCGCTGAGGCTGGCGTTGTTGAACACCAGTTTGCCACTGCGCCAGGCTGTCAGCTCCGCCGGGTTGACCGCGTAGGCCGGCGTTACTTTGCCCTGTGCATCGATCCGCGTGCCGAGGCCGGCAGTGAGGCTGATGAAATCGGCATCGGCCGCACCACGACCCTGCACCCTGACCGTGCCCTGCTCCACCGCGACCCGGGTCTGCGTCACATCGCGGCGCACATCGAAACGAGTGCCAGTCACCGTGACCTTGCCGCTGCCGGCCTCGACCACGAACGGGCGAGAAGTATCGTGCTCGACGCTGAACATCGCCTCGCCTTCGGTCAATTCGATGAGCCGCCGATCCTTCTCGAAACGCACCTGCAGACGGCTGCGGCTGTTGAGGTCGATCACCGAACCGTCCGGCAGCGCGACATGCTTGCGCTCGCCCAGCACCGTGGCGAATTCAGCGCTGTAACCCGCCGGATGATTCAAGCCACTGAACAGACCGAGCCCGAGCGCCACCGCGACCACGCTGGCCGCCACGGCATAACGCAACAACGGACGGCGTTCGCGCCGCGCCGGCGGGGTTTCGCACAAAGCTTTGAGGCGTGGCGCCGGCAGCAGATCCGCCGCCGTCCACAAGCCCTGGAGCAACTGGAATTCGTCACGGTGCTGGGGATGTTCGTTCAGCCACGCGTCGAAGCGCTGCTGTTCGTCGGCACTGACGGCCGGCTCCTGCAAACGCACAAACCAGCGTGCCGCGTCATCGCGCACCGTTGTTTGCCCGCACGCGCAATCACGAGTATCCATCATGGAATGTCCTGTTTGGCTGGGGATGAAAAGACGCCGCGGCTCATGATTGCGCCCCGTCCAGGCGATCACGCAGATGCCGCAGGGTGCGGATCATATACTTTTCCACCATGTTCTTGGACAGGCCCAGGCGCTCGGCGATTTCCGCCTGGGTCAGGCCTTCGATCTTCTGCCAGACGAAAATCCGTCGGCAGTTGACCGGAAGCTCCGTGAGCGCACGTTCGATGGAATCGGCCAGCTGGATCGCATGCATGTAATGCTCCGGATCGCCGCTCGGCGACTCACTGAGATCGATCGCCTCCGACTCCATGGCGCCCCGCCGGTCCTCACGCCGATAGCCGTCCACCGCAATGTTGCGCGCGGTCTGATGCAAATACGCCCGGGGTTGCTGCACCGCCGACGAATCGGATTCGAGCACCCGCACAAAGGTGTCGTGCGCCAGATCCTCGGCCTGCGAGCGATTGCGCAGGCGACGGGTCCAGGTGCCGATCAACTCTTCGTAATGCTCGAGAAAGCCGGGTCTGCGGGGCAGCATGGGGATCATTGCGGCGTGCTGAAGAAAGGGGCGTGAATAGTAATGCTTCCTATTAAGCTGAAGCAATGGATTCCTCGGGAATGCCGACGAAGCTGTTTCCTTCTATCAATCCGGCGCTCTAACCCGCGGCAATCCCTGCCTTGCGCGGGCAGAACCACCCGTGCATCAGACCCGCCTGAAAGAACTGGACCGGCGCCTCGAACCCGGCCGACTCGATCAGACTGGCGACCTGCGGCACCGGCAGAATCGCCACATCCCGGGCATACGCCGTGCGCGCTCGTTCGAGCATTTGCGGCGGCACCTGGGCCGAAGCCATCAGCGTCATCCAGTGACGCAGCAATGCTTCATAGGCCGGGGATTGAGTATCCGAGGCCAGATCAGCATTCGCCAGAATCCCACCCGGTACCAGACGACGGGCAATCTCACGGAAAAAGTCGATACGCACCTGAGGGTCGAGCAAAAACTGCGACACCAGAAAACAGGTTGCGCCGTCGTAACCGGATTCATCCGTCAGCGTATCGAGGTAGCCTTCGTGAAAATGGCAGCGGGAGAGAAAACCGCCCTCTGTCGCTCGCTGACGGCACACGTCGAGCATGGCGCCCGAAGGGTCGACTGCGGTGAATTGCCAGCCGGGAAACTGCTGCGCCAGATGGGCCATTTCCACACCGGTGCCCACGCCGACGCAGAGTATCCGGGCATTCTCCGGCAGGCCCGCGAACACTGAATCCAGCAGCAGATACAGGGCATCACGAAGGGGCGCAATGCCGCTCCACTGTTTGTCATAGACGGCGGACTGCTGGTCGAACAAGGCCTTGAGTGCTTGATTGTCCATGGAAAACCTTCCTCTGCGTCATGATCGCGGTGAAGTTTCATTATCGCAGGGCTGTCAAGACCTCCCCGATACAGCCTGAGATTGATCATTCCACCCATCAACTGGTCGCAATCCATCAACCCCACCCTCACGCCGCACCCTAGATTAGATCCCACAACAACACGCCGTGGAGATCGCCTCATGCACAGTTTCCAGACCCGCAAGCAGCACAGTCCGGTCGACGCCTGGGATCAGCAGGATCCGGAGCAGGCCTTCACCCTGCCCTCGCGTTATTTCTACGACGACAGCCTGTTCCGTGCCGAGCGCGACAACATTTTCATGAGGGCCTGGCATGTCGCCGGGCATGTCAGTGAGTTCGCCGAGCCGGGGCAGTTCGTCGTCACGGATCTGTTCGACCAGAGCGTGGTGGTGGCGAAGAATCGGCAGGGGCAGATCCATGGTTTTCACAACGTCTGCCAGCATCGCGGCAATCGCCTGCTCGAAGAACGCCGTGGCACTACCGGCGGCGTGGTGCGCTGCGCCTATCACTCGTGGTGCTATGAAATGGACGGCAGCCTGCGCGGTGCGCCGCGTTGCGAGCGGATGAAGAATTTCGAGCTGGCGCAGTTCAACATTCCACAGGTGCGCACGGAAGAACTCGGCGGCTTCGTCTACTTCAACCTCGATCCGAATGCGCCGTCGCTGCGGGATCTGTTCCCCGGTGCCGACGAAGAAATGCGCCGGGTGTTTCCAGACCTGGCCGACATGCATCTGATCGAGGAACAAGACGTGATCGTGCCGGCCAACTGGAAAGTGATCATGGACAATTCCATCGAGGGCTATCACTTCAAGCTGTCCGGCCCGTGCCACATCGACCTCGCCCGGCTGATCGATTTCAAGGGTTACCAGTTGATCAAACGCGACAACTGGTGGACCTACGCCGCACCGGCCAATCTGTCGGCGACCGAGGCCTATGGCGTGCCGCTGAAAAGCGAACTGAACCCGCAGGAATGTTTCTTCAACATCGGCCTGTGGCCGAACAACACCTTCTACACCTTCCCGTTCTCCGAGCTTCTCGGCTCGTTCATCATGATTCCGCTCGACGCCGAGCGCTCGCTGCTGCGCTTCGGTTACTACTCCAGCAACCCCGAAACCGCCGCCGTCAGCACGGCGTGCATGAAGTGGATGAACGGAGACATCGGCCCCGAAGACATCGCCCTGAACATCTCGGTGCAAAAGGGCCTGCGCTCGCTCGGTTACGACCAGGGCCGCTACATGATCGACGCCCAGCGCAGCAATGAAAGCGAGCATCTGGTGCATCACTTTCATCGTCTGGTGTTCAACGGTATTCACGGCCATTGCGTGGACTGATCCGCCCTTCCCTCGTCATTTGTCTGAACGGAGCAAACCATGGACGAAACCGGGTTTGATTACTTGATCGTGGGCGCCGGCTCGGCCGGTTGCGTATTAGCCAATCGCCTGAGCGAAGACCCTAACGTGCGCATCCTGCTACTGGAGGCCGGGCCCGAGGATAAGAGCTGGACGATCGACATGCCGTCCGCCGTGGGCCTTGTGGTGGGTGGGTCGCGCTATAACTGGAGTTATCAGTCGGAGCCCGAGCCGTACCTCGACGGCCGCCGAATCGGCACGCCGAGAGGCCGCACCCTCGGCGGTTCATCGTCGATCAACGGCATGGTCTACATCCGTGGCCATGCCCGGGATTACGACGGCTGGGCCGAGCAAGGCTGCGTTGGCTGGAGCTATCGCGAGGTACTGCCGTACTTCAAGCGAGCGCAGACTCACGCCGGCGGTGGCGATGACTATCGCGGCGGCGACGGCCATTTGCACGTCACTCCCGGCGATGTAGAAACACCATTGTGCGCGGCGTTCATCGCGGCCGGGGCCGAGGCCGGTTATGGCGTCAGCGAGGACTTGAACGGCTATCGTCAGGAAGCCTTCGGCCCGGTGGATCGCACTACACGCAACGGTCGGCGCTGGAGCGCTTCGCGCGGTTATCTGAGCGAAGCACTGGCTCGGGGCAATGTGCGCGTGGTCACCGATGCGTTGGTGCTACGCATTCTGTTCGAGGGCCGGCGAGCGGTCGGGATTGATTATGAACAGAACGGCGAAACGAACACCGTCCGCGCTCGCCGGGAAGTGTTGCTGACGGCCGGGGCGATCAATTCGCCGCAGTTGCTGTTGCTCTCGGGCGTCGGCCCGGCGGCGGAACTGCGTGACCTCGGGATCGGCGTCGTGCACGACCTGCCCGGCGTCGGTAAACGCCTCAACGATCACCCGGACGCGGTGGTGCAATTTCGCTGCAAACAACCGGTGTCGCTGTATCGCTGGACCACCGCGCCGGGTAAATGGTGGATTGGCGCGCGCTGGTTCGTCCGTCACGACGGCCTGGCGGCGAGCAATCACTTCGAGGCCGGTGCGTTCCTGCGTTCCCGAGCCGGTGTCGAACACCCGGACCTGCAACTGACCTTCATGCCGCTGGCGGTGCAACCGGGCAGCGTCGAGCTGGTGCCGACCCACGCGTTCCAGATCCACATCGACCTGATGCGCCCCACCAGCCTGGGCAGCGTGACCCTGCACAGCGCCGAACCGCGGCGGCCGCCGAGGATTCTGTTCAACTACCTGAAGACCGCGCAGGACCGTGCCGACATGCGCGCCGGCGCTCGGCTGGTGCGGGAAATCATCGAGCAACCGGCGATGGCGCCGTTCAAGGGCGAAGAGCTGGTGCCGGGCCGTTCGGTGCAGACCGACGCCGAACTCGATGCCTGGGCGCGGCAGGTTACGGAAACCGGCTACCATGCCAGCGGCACCTGCAAGATGGGGCCGGCGGGCGACCCTGAAGCGGTGGTCGATCCGCAACTGCGAGTGCATGGCCTCGACGGCTTGCGGGTGGTGGACGCGTCGATCATGCCGGCGATCGTCAGCGGCAACACTAACGCACCGACGGTGATGATCGCGGAAAAGGCCAGCGACCTGATCCGTAACCTCACGCCGTTGCCAGCCCTCGATGTACCGGTGTGGATCAACCCGCACTGGCAGACCGAACAACGATGAAGCAGAGATGGCGATGACCCGATCCGCTGAAGCTGTACCGCGCAATGAAGCACCGCTGCGAGTGGCGGTGCTGTTGCTGCCGGCGTTTTCCAATTTCGGTCTGGCGGCAGTGCTCGAACCGCTGGCCATCGCCAACTGGTTGAGCCAGCGCACGCTGTTCGAGTGGACGTTGCTGTCGTTGCAGCCGGGCCCGGTGACGGCCAGCAACGGTCAGGCGAGCATCGCCGAAGCTGGCTTGAACAACGAGCAGGCCTTCGACGCCTGCGTGGTACTGGCCAGTTTCGAGGTGCATCAACACAGCCGCAATCCGGCGCTCAAGAGTTGGCTGCGCAAGCAGGCGCTGTTCGGCGCGGTCTTGATCGGCGTGGAAACCGGCACCGAACTGCTGGCCGCCGCTGGTGTGCTCGACGGCTACGAAGCGGCGGTGCATTGGGACAACCTGCAGGGTTTTCAGGAGAGTTACCCCAAGGTCCGCGCCCGACCGCAGCTCTACACCCTCGAACGCCAGCGCCTGACCTGCGCCGGCGCGACTACCATTCTCGACATGCTGCTGGGCTGGATCGGCCAGCGCATCGATCCTGATCTGGCCCGGGAAATCGGCCTGCACCTGCTGATGGGCCAGATGCGCGCCCCGGCGGACAATCAGCTCGACGGCGGTCTGGGCAACAGCGGGATGTACGGCAACAAGATCCGCCGTGCCGTGCAACTGATGGAAAAGGCTCTGGAAGAACCGCTGGACTGCGAAGCAATTGCCAGCGAAGTCGGCCTGTCACGTCGTCAACTCGAGCGCCAGTTCAAGCATCAGACCGGGCTCTCGCCGCTCAAGTACTACATCACCCTGCGCCTGGCCCGGGCGCACAACCTGTTGCAACAGACGCAGATGAGCGTGGCCCAGGTGGCGGCGTGTTCCGGGTTTGGCTCACTGGAGCATTTCTCCCGCACCTACCGCGCACGCTTTGGCTGCCCGCCGAGCGAGGATCGGCGTCAGGCATGGAGCGCGCCGGTGATGCGCCAGCCGTTGAGCAAGGCACCTTGAAACGAAGAGCGGCCATTCACCCGTGACGTTGCGCAAGCCTTGCTGGCAAAAAAATGCCTGCAACAGGCAGGCATTGTTGAAACTCGGACGTTCAGTTGTGCGTTCGGACCTCGTCGCACGATTGACCACTTGAATTCATTAACCGGACCACTACCGATGCAGTGTTCCCCATTACGCCATTGATCAGGTAGTTATAACGAACCGAGCCATTTCCAATGAGTTTGATTTTGTTCCATTCCTTAAAGCAATCAACGGAGCCATTCTCGATGTCAGCCCGTGTTACATTTCGGCTCAATGATGTCGAAGCGCCCTGGATGGGTACCTCACCTTCGGAATCACTGCATCCCTGAAATTTGCCGATGAACTCGTCACCCACTTTCGCCTCATTTGACAACGCCCCCACTTCTACCGAAATGCCGTTAATTTGAGGTTTTGAGCTGCAGTTAATCACACCGTTAAACAAGTCTTTAAAATGAATATCAGCCATTTCTGTTGCTCCATGAATTGATTGGTTTGATGCTCGCACAGGTTAAATTGAAACCACGCGCCTCAAGCCAATCGTCGTCCCTTATCAGCTTTTTGCACACTGTCAGAACTGACAGTCATTCAATACCCATTCGCTATAACAATTTGTTCTTTCCAGCCAAACTCAATTTCACTGTGGCACGAATCCGCGCGGGTTCTGGATCAGCCATCCGAGAACCCATCGCTAATTCAGCTGGCGATAGACCGGTTCCTCTTCGTCGAGGATGCCCATCAATGCATTGAAATGCTTATCCGCAAACCCCGGATAATCCAGCCATTGCCGACACGTCTTGCGCGCCACTTCATCGCTGGCCACGCGCAATTCCCGCCCGGTTGCCAGTGCGGTGATGTACACCTCGCACGCCCGCTCGAAGTAATACAGATCATCAAACGCCTGGGCCACGCTCGGCGCCGCGACCAGCAATCCATGATTGCCCATCAGCAGGATCGGCTTGTCACCGAGCAGCCTGCTCACCCGCTCCGCCTCTTCCCCAAGACCCATGCCATCGAATCCTTCGTCAATCGCCACCCGCTCGAAAAACCGCATGCTGTTCTGCTCGATCGGTGGCAGGCGCGAGTCCTTCAGGCATGCTAGCGTCGTCGCGTATCTGCTGTGGGTATGGAGGATGCAACGGGCCTGGGGCTGGTTGCGGTGCAAGGCACTGTGCAAGGCCCACGCGGTTTTGTCCGGGGAGTCCGGGCAGTCGAGACTGGACGGATCGTCGGCATTGAGCAACAGCAGATCACTAGCACGGATCCGCGAGAAGTGTTTGCCGTAGGGGTTGATCAGAAACTCGCGACCGTCCTGCGAAGTGGCCACGCTGAAGTGATTGGCGATGGATTCGTGCAGGTTCAAACGCGCAGCCCAGCGCAGGGCGCAGGCCAGCTGGATTCTCAGGTGTTCGACGTTGTCGTGCATGGCGCGGCCTCCCGGTTTCACCCGAGTGTAGAGCGCATGCTTTCATCGACTTGACGGGAAACGACAGTGGCTGCCGTTTTGAGCCGGGTGTCCATCAGAAACGGGAGCGAGCACGCTCGCTCCCGCCGGTTTCACTGACGGTAAATCAGCCTTTTTCGTCGATCCCGGCTTGCAGGGGCTGACTGTCCAGATGACCGCTCAGGGTCACCGGGCCGACTTTCAGGTTGCCGTTTTCAAGGGAAACCTTCGGTGCGTTTTCTTCAGTTTTGTGCGGCAGATCCAGGCCGGCTTTTACGCCGTAGTCGAGGTTACTCAGGTCAGTGCTGCTGACCTTCGAACCACCCAGATCGACCTTGCCTTCGGTGGCGGAAATCCGCGCACCGGTCAGCTGGGTAGCGCCGCCGACGGTGAGATTCACACCCTGACCAGCGCTGATGCCGGAGGCCTGTTTGACGCTGTCCTTGTGCGCGTATTCGCCTCCGGCTTTCAGCGTTGGCTTGTAGTCGGTGCCCGCGAGTTTGCCCTTGTCGCCGGCCGGGGTTTTCTTGGCGGTCAGGCTCAGATCCACGTCGACCTTGGCGTGAGTGCTGGAGTCCTGACGGCTTTCGACCGACAGATCACCCGCCACATTGCCGCTGACGTTGCGCGCATCAATCCGCGCGCCGCTCAGGCTCGCATCACCGGCGCTGTTCAACACCACGGTGTCAGCCTTGATCTGGCTATTCTGCTGGGTGGTGCCTTGCAGGTAATCCACGCCGACTTTGGCCCCGGCATTGAAGCCGTGATCGCTGCTGACTTTTTCATCGGCGGTGGTCGGTGTGCTTTTGCTCAGATTGCCGCCGGCGTTCAGCGCTACGTTCCAGTTGTTGCGGTTGTCGCTGGACTGCGCGGATTCCTGAACGAAACCGCCCTTCTGCGCATCGATGCTGACGTTCGGCGCGCCGACCTGAGTGCCTTGCAGGTGCACC
Source organism: Pseudomonas sp. 9.2(2024) (assembly GCF_039695385.1). Taxonomy (NCBI): domain Bacteria; kingdom Pseudomonadati; phylum Pseudomonadota; class Gammaproteobacteria; order Pseudomonadales; family Pseudomonadaceae; genus Pseudomonas; species Pseudomonas sp. 9.2(2024). Next base: position 4,402,296 of record NZ_CP155585.1, read on the forward strand.
GAATTGCCGCTCAGGGCGATGCCGTTCTGGCTGTTAAGCTGGCCACCGCTGAGGGTCTGGGTGTTCTCGTTGACCCGACCGATGTTGAAATTACCGCTGAGGTTGCCGCCCTGATCGCGGCTCTTCTCGCTGCTGGTTTTGCTGCCGCCGGCCGTCAGGCCGCCGCCGAGATTGCTGCCGGTGGCGACGTGCGAGTCGGTGGCCGCTTGCAGGTCGAGTTTGCCGTCGGCTTTCAGGTCGATAGCACCAACGCTGTCGATCTTCGTGCCCTGCTGCACCTGATTGCCGCCGCTGCTCAATTGCACCGGGCCGTTGCCATTGATACTGGCTACGTGGGCCTGGCTGTCGGCGGTCTGGTTGTCTTTGTGATCGAGCTGGAACCCGGCGCCGAGATCGACATTGGTGCCGTCGGTGCCCGGCAAAGTGCCGACGGTCAGCGAACCGTTGCCACGCAGGCTGGAGCTGTCGCTGCTCTGACGGTCGTTGGCCTGATTCAGCGCCAGATCACCGCCGGTCTTGACGCTGACACCGCCCTGCCCGCCATCGAAACGGCTGCCTTCGAACTGTGCATCGCCGCCGACATTGATGCTCACGCCCTGATTGCCAGCGTAACCGCCAACCACCGCCGTAGAGCTATCCTTGCTCGACTGGCTGCTGCCACCCGCGCCGCTGCCGGCCACGTTCACGTCTTCACCAGTCTTGGTGTAGACGCGCACGTCGACCTTGGCATCCACCGTTTTTTCGGTGCTGCTGTGGGTGTTGTTCGCGGCATCGGCCACCAGTTTGTCGGCGCCGATGTTCACTTTGCCGGCGCTGGCGTTGTACTGGGTGCCCTGGTCGTGCAGCGTGCCGCCGACCTTCACGTCCACGGTCTTGCCGTCGAACCGGCTGACCACAGCGTTGCTGCCTTGCTCGGTTTTATCGGCGCTGGCATGACCGATTGCCACGTCGATACCGACGTTCGGCTGACCGAGATTGGTCAGTGCGTCCTTGTCCGGCACCTTGCCGCCGAGCACGTCTTTCACCGCACCGGCAATCGGCCGGGCGATGTCTTTGTACTCGACGTTGGCGCCGATGTCCGCCGACCAGTTGCTCTCGCTGTGAGTGCTGCTTTCGGTGTTGCTGGCGGCACGGTTGTCCACTTGGTTAGCGGCGACGTTCAGGCCGTTGCCGGCCTTCAGTTGCGCGCCCTCGGTGGCGAGTTTGTCAGCGTTGATGTTCAGGCTGCGGCTGCTCTGCACGCCGGTGGTTTGCGCGGTGGTTTTGCCGGTGGTGTCCTGCGAAGTGCTGTGCGAGAAATCCACGCCGCTGCCGGCGCGGTCGAGGCCGCCGGTGTAGTAGAACCCGCCGCCGGTGCTGCGGGTTTCGGTCGAGGTGCTGTGGCTGTCCTGCTCGGCCAGCAGCGAGACGTTCTTGCCGCTCAGTGTCGTGTCGCCGGCGGTGGATTTCACCTCGGCGCCCTTGAGCGTCACGTCTCCGCCCGCCTTCACTTGCACGGTGCCGCCGCTGAGGCTGGAGCCCTGCTGGGTGACGTCGTTGGCGGTGACGGTTTGCGCCTTGTCTTCGTAATGCACGCCGGCGCGATACTGCTCCGCCGTCTGCTCCTTGGCGTAAGCGTCGAAACCACGGGTCTGCGTGCTGTTGCTGCTGTCGTGGGTGTTCTGTGTCGAATGCACCTTCACATCACCCGCCGCATCCGCCGTCAGCGAACCGCCGGCCTTGACCGTAGAACCAGCGAGTTCGATGTCCTTGGCGCTCTTGAGCTTGAGGTTGCTGTCGGAAGCCAGCTCGCTGCGCACCGTGGTGCTGTCCTTGCTGTTCTGCCGGGACTCGTCCTTGGTGATGCCGAAGAACTTGCTGTCCTTGTCGTGGTTGTTGCTGTGCGAAGTGTCCTGCACGCCGTCGATGGTCAGCGAACCGTTGTCGCTGATCACGCTCGCGTCCTTGGCGCCGCGCACCTGGCTGCCGCTGATGCGTACGTCGTCAGCCTTGACCACCAGTTTGCCGGCCGCGTTGACCTTGCTGCCCTGATGCTGGGTCTGGCCCTTGTCGGCGTCGCCGGTCTTGCCGAAGAAACCGCCGCCGACCAGGTCACCGGAATAGCGGTTGTCGCTGCTGCGGTTGGTGCGGGTCGCGGCGGTGATTTCCACCTGTTTGCCGGCCAGTTGCAGATCGCCGGCGCTGTTCAATTCAGCGCCTTCGGAGCGCAACAGTGCGGCGGTTTGCAGGGCAATGTTGCCGGCCTTCAGCTGGCTGGTGATGCTGCGCTGCTCTTCGCTGCTGCTGTCCCAATCGGCTTTCCACAGGTGTTTGCGGTGCTTGCCCTGATCGGTCTGGGTGTGGCTTTCAGTGGCGGCGGTCAGGCGCAGATCGCCGCCGCTTTGCACGCTGAGGTTGTTCTTCGCGTCGACCTTGGCGGCTTTCAGTTCGGTGTCTTTGCCGGACGAGAGTTGCGCGTCGCGGCTGGCGACGATCTGGCTGCCGTGCTGGCGCGAATCGCTGTCGGTCTTGGTGCGCTCGTAAGTTTCCCAGGTGATGCCGATGGTGCTGTTGTTCCAGTTTTCGCGCTGTTCCTGAAGCTTGCGGCTTTCGACGGTGGTCAGGGTCAGATTGCGCTTGGCATCGACCTTCACGTCGCGACCGCTGACGTCGGCGGCGGCCAGCGTCAGGTCCTTGCCGCTGTGCAGGCCGACGTCGCCCTGGCTGCTGCGGATGCCGGCGCGGGTCACGTCGAGGCTGTCCGGAATCGCCTGACCGCTGACGCTCAAGTCGCCCGCCGAACGAATCTGCACGCCGTCACGTCCTGCGACTTGCACCGCGCCGACCTTCACGCCCGCGCCTTCAGCGGTGCTGACGATGTTGATGCGCCCGGCCTGCATCGCGCCGAACAGGCTGGCGTCGATCCGTTGATCGGTGGTGTTGCCCGCCGGGTCCACGGCTTTCACCTGGCCGCTGGCGTAGTCGATCTGATTGCGCCCGACGGTGAGGTTCAGTTGATCGCGAGCCCTGATTGCGCCCTGGCTGTCGATGCGCGGCGCGATCAGGTTGATCGAGCCTTCACCGTTACGCAGCCCGCCGCCCTGGATCTGCAACTGACCGGTGGCGTCGCGGGTGCTCAGGGCTTGCAGCTTGCCGTCGTTCAGCTCGGGCCGGCCGACCACCAGATTGGCGTTCGGCGTGTTGATGAAACTGCCGCCATTCACCGAAATGCCGTTCGGGTTGGCGAGTACGTAGTCGGCGGCGCGACCGAAGATTTCCTGGGCGCCGTTGATGGCCGAAGGGTTGCGGCTGATCACTTCGTTGAGGATCACGCTCGCGGCCTGGCCCTGCAATTGCGGGTTGGCCGCCAGTTGCCCGGCGAGCTGCGATTGCCCGGCCTGCAAGGCGTTGTTCAACACCAGGCCCTGTCGGTCGACGTTGTAGTCGAGGAATTGGTTATGCGAAAGCCCCGAGCCGTTGGGCGCGACGATGTTGACGATCGGGACGCCGCCCTGGGTCTGCAGTTGCGCGGTGCCGCCGGGGCCGGGCGCGACCACCACGCCGCCGGCCATGGCGCCCGGCAGGTGAGCGACCAGGAACAGGCTGGCGATGGCCCAACGCAGTTTGCCCCGTGGGGAAAGATGAAACGCAAAGGTATTCATTGGCATAAAAAACTCTCCATGTAGTGCGGCATCACGTTGCGCGTTGAGTTGAAGGCCACGGCTGTCGCGCTCAGGTCCGATGGCTGTTGTTCACTGACGTTCATATCTGTAATCCGACCCGCATCAGCCAGGTTTCAGGCTCGCGGTGCAGGCCGGTCGGGGTGTTCAGGCTGCGTTGATAATCGACGTCCACTTGCAGGTTTTTCCAGCCCAGATTGAGGCCGATGCTGGCGCCGCTCAGGCGTTGAACCGGGGCGCCGTGATCGGCCTTGATCCAGCCGTGGTCGAGGCCGACACGCGGGGTGAGCTGCACTGGCAAATCGGTGCGCAGCGGCAGGCGCAGAGTGTTGCGCCAGATCGCGCCGCTGGCACCGGACGCACTGCTGACCCGATAACCGCGCACAGCGGAATCGTCGGTGCCGAGCAACTGTTCGATGGCTGGCAGCGGATCCGGGCTGTACTGCAAATTGAGCTGGCTCTGCCATTGCCAGGCTTGCGCGCCGAGCTGGCCGTTGCGCCACTGGCTGAGGCCGGCGCGGTACTTGCGAAACTGTGCCTTGGGCAGGTTTTTGACCTGACGATCGGCATCGTCGTCGGCGCCCAGCCAGCGCAAACCCTGGGCGTAATTGACGTCGAGGTTCCACACCGCGCGGTCGAGCCAGAACAGATTGAGCCCGGCCTCGGCCACGGTCAGGGTCGGGCTCTGGATGCCGAGGCGGACGCTTTCCAGATAGCTGTCGACATCCTTGTGCGCCAGTTGCAGATTGGCGCTGAGCTGATGGCTCTGGTCGCGCCACAACACCCGGTCGGCGCGCAGGCTGAGTTGATCGGTGATGCCGGTGCTGTGAAAAGTCAGCGTGCTGAGCTTGAACGGCGCGCGGTATTCGGCGTGGCTGGCGAAAGTGCTGAACGTCCAGTAACCGTAGGGAATCGCGTAATAGAGGCTGGCGTTGCGGCTGTAGCGGTCGCCCTGATTGAGGGTGTCGCTGGCGCTGAGGCTCAACAGGTCGTTGAGTTCGAGCGGGCTATCGAGGGTCAGGCTCAGTGTGTCGCGATCACGACCGGTACTGGCGCTGCCGAGGTTGTCCACGCCCAGGCCCAAGCTCCAGCGCGACTGCCCCGAGGTGCGCGATCGCAAGATGATTTTCGACGCACCGGGCTGGCTGCCGGGGGCGATGTCGGCGGTAAGATCGAGCGAGCGCAGGCGGTTCAACTGATCCAGACCCTGCTCCAGATCCCGCAGGTTCAGCGGCTTGCCGAGCATGCCCGGGAATGCACCGCCGAGGGACACCGGCAGGCTCTGGTCGGCCAGTTCGATGGACTCGATGTAGCCTTCGTCGATCAGGATATCCAGCGATTGCCCGGCTACCGGCGCGCTGCTCAGGTAAGGCCGACTGGCGATGTAGCCCTTCTCCACGTACAGCGCGGTAATGGTCGCCAGCAGATGGTTGATCTGGCCGACGCCCATGCACGGCGCCAGCAGCGGTTTGATCCGGGCGTTGAGTTTGTCTTTGCCGATCAGCGTGACACCACCGATACGCGTACCGCTCAAGGGCCAGCAGCGCTCATCGGGTTTGATCGACTCAGGAATGGCCGGAGTGGCAGGCGTCGGGCCGAACGCGCCGCGCTCCAGTTGCCGCTTGCGCTGTTCGAGTTGCAGCTGTTGCAGATCGCGCTGTTGCAGTTGTTGCTGGCGCAGCACTTCCTGGCCAGGGGCTGGAGTTTCGGCGGCGAGAACGCTGGGCGCACACAGACTCAACAACAAGGCCGACAACAGCGGGCGCGGCAGGGAACGACTACGAGAAACAGCGCAAAGCGAATACGGCACTCAACATCCTTGCAATCAACTGGCTTAATGCCACCCCATCAATAGCGGTGATAGTCAGAGCCTTCCTACACAATTGCAAGACGCTTCCTACGGCGCTTACATTTCTTAAACAAATGGTCAGCTTCTTCTTTCGACAGTCTTCATCTGACGATCGGCGGAAAAAATCAATTGCCACAAAATATTACTCGCGTCATATTACGGTCGTAATAGCCATTCCGCTTCTTCAGGTATTACGCCATGACCAGCATGCCCACCGTAGAACCCGATCTCGCCGCTCCGGTCAGTGCTCCCAAACCTCCCCTGCTCAAACGCCTGCTGTTGCCCACTGCGGGTTTGGCCGCGCTGGTGTTCGCCGGCCTGTACGCCGTGCATTGGTGGGGCACGGGGCGATTTCTCGAGGAAACCGACGATGCCTACATCGGCGGCGACGTGACGGTGATCGGACCGAAAGTCGCCGGTTACATCGAGGAAGTACTGGTCAGCGACAACCAGAAGGTGAAGGCCGGCGACGTGCTGATCCGCCTCGATGCCCGCGACTACCGCGCCAATCTGGCCAAAGCCGAAGGCGCGGTCGCCGCCGAAGAAGCGCTGCTGGCCAACCTCGACGCCACCGAACAACTGCAGCAAGCGGTGATCGGTCAGGCCCGTGCCGGTATCGATGCCGCCAGCGCTGAAACCGCTCGTTCGCGGGATGACAACGCGCGCTACAAACGTCTGGTGACCACCAACGCGGTCTCGGTAGAAAGCGCGCAACGGGCCGACGCCACCTTCAAGACCGCGCAAGCCTTGAGCGCCAAGGCCCAGGCCGAACTGCTGGCCGCGCAGCGCCAGCTCACCGTGATCGAAACCCAGAAACAACAGGCCCGCGCCGCCCTCCAGCAAGCCCGGGCCGAACGGGATCTGGCGCAACTCAACCTCGGCTACACCGAACTGCGCGCCCCGGTCGACGGCGTGATCGGCAACCGCCGCGCGCGGGTCGGCGCCTATGCGCAGGCCGGTTCGCAACAGTTGTCGGTGGTGCCGGCCAGTGGTCTGTGGGTCGATGCCAATTTCAAGGAAGATCAACTGGCGCGGATGAAACCCGGCCAGCGCGTGAGCATCCGTGCTGACGTGTTGTCCGGCCAGGAATTCCACGGTCGCCTCGACAGCCTCGCCCCGGCCACCGGTTCGCAGTTCAGTGTGCTGCCGCCGGAAAACGCCACCGGCAACTTCACCAAAATCGTCCAGCGCGTGCCGGTGCGGATTCTGCTCGACCCGGCCGATGGCGTGCTCGGCCACCTGCGTCCGGGCCTGTCGGTGACGGCTGAAGTCGACACCCGTGCCCAACCTGAAACCACCGCCGTGGCCAGCGCGCCATGAGCACCGCCCTCACCGCCTCCGCGCAGCCATTCAATGCCGCCGACATGGCGACGGCGACCAAAGTGTTCGCCTTCGCCACCATGTGCATCGGCATGTTCATCGCGCTGCTGGACATCCAGATCGTCTCGGCCTCGCTGCGCGATATCGGCGGCGGGTTGTCCGCCGGCACCGATGAAACGGCGTGGGTGCAGACCAGTTACCTGATCGCAGAAATCATCGTGATCCCGTTGTCGGGCTGGCTGTCGCGGGTGTTTTCGACGCGCTGGCTGTTCTGCGCCTCGGCGGTCGGCTTCACCCTCGCCAGCCTGCTCTGCGGCATCGCCTGGAACATCCAGAGCATGATCGCCTTTCGCGCGCTGCAAGGGTTTCTCGGCGGGTCGATGATTCCGCTGGTGTTCACCACGGCGTTCTTTTTCTTCACCGGCAAACAGCGGGTAATCGCCGCTGCCACCATCGGCGCCGTGGCTTCGCTGGCGCCAACATTAGGCCCAGTGATCGGCGGCTGGATCACCGACATTTCCTCCTGGCACTGGCTGTTCTACATCAATCTGGTGCCGGGAATTTTCGTCGCCGTGGCGGTGCCGATGCTGGTCAAGATCGATCAGCCGGAGTTGTCGCTGCTCAAGGGCGCGGACTATTTGAGCATGGTGTTTCTGGCGCTGTTTCTCGGCTGCCTGGAATACACCCTCGAAGAGGGCCCGCGCTGGAACTGGTTCAGCGATCAGACCATCCTGACCACCGCGTGGATCAGTGGACTCGCAGGGCTGGCCTTCATCGGCCGCACGCTGCACGTGGCTAATCCGATCGTCGACCTGCGCGCGCTCAAGGATCGCAACTTCGCCCTCGGCTGCTTCTTTTCCTTCGTCACCGGGATCGGCCTGTTCGCGACGATTTACCTGACGCCGCTGTTTCTCGGCCGGGTGCGCGGGTACGGCGCGCTGGACATTGGTCTGGCGGTTTTCTCCACCGGGGTGTTCCAGATCATGGCGATTCCGCTGTACGCCTTTCTGGCCAATCGCATCGATCTGCGCTGGATCATGATGGCGGGCCTGGCGTTGTTCGCGTTGTCGATGTGGGAATTCAGTCCGATCACCCATGACTGGGGCGCCGGAGAATTGCTGCTGCCGCAAGCCCTGCGCGGAATCGCCCAGCAACTGGCGGTGCCGCCGGCGGTAACGTTGACGTTGGGTGGCCTGGCACCGGCGCGGCTCAAGCATGCGTCGGGCCTGTTCAACCTGATGCGAAACCTGGGCGGTGCAATCGGGATTGCCGCGTGCGCGACCATTCTCAACGACCGTACCAACCTGCACTTCACCCGGTTGGCGGAGCATCTGAACAGCAGCAACGAAGCGGTGAATCAGTGGCTGGCCCAGGTCGGCGGCAACTTTGCCGCGTTGGGTCAGAGCGGCGATGTCGGCCTCACCGCCAGCCTGCGTCAGCTATGGCTGCTGACCTACCGTGAAGCGCAGACGCAAACCTACGGCGACACGTTCCTGATGATCATGGTGTGCTTCGGCATCGCCACGGCGATGGTGCCCTTGATGCGCAAGGTGCAACCACCGGCCGCGCCGAGTGCCGATGCACATTGATCGATCAGGCCTGTGGGGTTTTACGGAAGCCCACGCCCAGACGGTTCCAGCTGTTGATGGTGCTGATCGCGACCGTCAGGTCGACCATTTCCTGGGGCGAGAACTGCGCAGCGACAACTTCGTAGTCTTCGTCCGGGGCGTGGGTCAGGCTCAGTTGGGTCAGGGATTCGGTCCACAGCAGCGCGGCGCGTTCACGTTCGGTGAAGAACGGCGCTTCACGCCATGCGGTCACGGCGAACAACCGGCGCGGGGTTTCGCCGCCCTTGATCGCGTCGGCGGTGTGCATGTCGATGCAGAACGCGCAGCCGTTGATCTGCGAAGCGCGCAGCTTGACCAGTTCGATCAGGGTCTTTTCCAGCGGCAGTTTCGAGACGGCGGTTTCCAGGGCAATCATCGCTTTCAGGGCATCGGGGGACGCGGTGTAGAAATCGATACGAGGTTTCATCGGGGATCTCCGGGGCAAGTGAATGTGGGGCTACGTTAGTCCCGGCGCCCGGACCGGCAAATAGCCAATCTCCCGGAAGATGGGTAGGCCACTGCGTTGGTGTCAGAAAAGAAAGTGTGAAAGGACAATTGCCATCACTCGTTGCGCGCCACTAGAATGCGATCAATTCTTAATTGCACCCTAATCGCACTCTCGAATGCATCTCTGGCAACGGACGCCCGAAACGAGTACCTGCCCTCCATGTCGTCCCTCGATCAGCCGTTGAATCAGCAAGTCCAGACGCTCTACAGCGAACACCACGGGTGGCTGCAGGGCTGGCTTCAACGCAAGCTGGGCAACCGCTGCGATGCGGCCGACCTGGCGCACGACACATTTTTGCGCCTGCTCACCCGTCAGGTGATCAAGCCGTTGGGCAGCGAGCCCCGGGCGCTGTTGACGCACATCGCCAAAGGTCTGGTGATCGACCGCTGGCGGCGCCAGGACCTGGAGCGCGCGTATCTCGAAACCATCGCGCACCTGCCCGCCGCCGAAGTGCCGTCGCCGGAAACCCGCTACCTGATTCTCGAAACCCTGTGGCGCATCGAAGCGCTGCTGCGCGAACTGCCGGAACAGACCCGCGAGACCTTCCTGCTGTCGCAGATCGAAGGCCTGACCTACGCGCAGATCGCCACACGCCTGGGGGTTTCGCTGATCACCGTCAAACGGCACATGCGTGCCGCGTTCATTGCCTGCCTGAGTGTCGCCTGATGAATTCGTCGATGATCAACCCGCAGATTCTCGGCGAAGCCGCCGACTGGCTGGTGCAACTGCATTCCGGCACCGCCACCCCGTCCGACCATCAGGCCATCGCCCAATGGCGCAGCCGCAGCGCCGAGCACGCCATGGCCTGGCAACGGGCCGAAGCGCTGTTGGGGGATTTACGCAGCGTGCCGGCCAACGTCGCGATCCAGACCTTGAAACGCGCGTCCCGCAAAGAAGGCCTGAGCCGTCGTCAGACCCTTACCCGCCTCGGCCTGCTGTTGATGGCCGGGCCGCTGGGCATCGCCTCGCAGCATGTACCGTGGCAGCAATGGACCGCCGACCAGCGCACCGCCGTCGGCGAACAAAAGAACCTGCAATTGCCGGACGGCACCCAACTGGTGCTCAACACCGACAGCGCCGTGGACATCGCTTTCAGCCCGGTGGAGCGTCGCGTCCTGCTGCTCAACGGCGAAGTGCTGATCAACACCGCCGCAGACGCCAGCGCCCGTCCGTTCATTGTCGAAACCCCGCAGGGTGTGGCCCGCGCGCTGGGCACGCGATTCTGCGTGCGCACCGAGGGTTCGCGCAGTCAGGTGTCGGTGCTTGAAGGCCAGGTTCAGATCACCCCGCAACTGCTCAAGCACAGTGCGATTCTCCAGGCCGGTGAGCGTCAGCGCTTCAAACTCAACAGCTTCGACAGCGCCGAAACCTTCGACACCGCGTCCCTGGCCTGGGACAAAGGCATGCTGCTGGCCAGCAACATGCGTCTGGACGAATTGCTCGGAGAGCTGAGCCGCTATCGCCGGGGCGTGCTGCGCTGTCATTCGGACGTGGCGGCGATGCGCGTGTCCGGGGCGTTTTCCCTGCGCGACACCGACGCCAGCCTGCGTTTGCTCAGCGATACCCTGCCGCTGAACATCAACAGCCTGACCCGCTATTGGCTGTCGGTGGAACCGCGTGTCTGAGCCCTCGGAAAATATTTTCCGTATTCACTGATACCTTTTCGCGTCTCGTCCGGTGAGTGGATAGACCTTTCAATTCCACGCCCCCGACAGGAACACCGAATGACCGCAATGCCATCGCCCCGCCCCGCCACGTTTGCGCTCAAGGCCCTGAACCTGAGCCTGGCCCTGGCCTTCAGCGCACTGCTGCCGAGCGCCGCCCACGCCGCCGACAGCGTCAGTGAAAGCGCCAGCCGCACCGTCAACATCGGCCCCGGCCTGCTCAGCCATGTGCTGGCGCAATTTGCGGTCAGCGTCGGCGTGCCGCTGTCGTTCGATCCGGCGCAACTGGGCAATCGCCAGAGCCCCGGCCTGCAAGGCAGTTACACCGCGCAGAGCGGTTTTGCCCGGTTGCTGGAAGGCAGCGGTTTCGAGCTGATCAGCACCGGCCACAACGGTTACACCGTGGCCCCGAAAGTCGCGGCGGACGGCGCGCTGGAACTGGGCGCCACCAACGTCAGCGCCCTGCGCGACGACAGCGGCGATACCTACGGCGGCGAACAGGTCGCGCGGCGCGCGCAGATCGGCATGCTCGGCAACCAGGAGGTCAACGACCTGCCCTTCAGCGTCACCAGCTACACCGCCAAGACCATGGCCGACCAACAGGCCCAGACCGTTGGCGATGTGTTGCTCAACGATGCCTCGGTGCGCCAGTCCAACGGCTTCGGCAACTTCTCGCAGATGTTCATGATCCGCGGCCTGCCGCTGGCCTCCGATGACATTTCCTATAACGGTCTCTATGGCGTGCTGCCCCGGCAGATCATTGCCGTCGAAGCGCTGGACCGGGTCGAACTGTTCAAGGGCCCGAACGCCTTCGTCAACGGCGTGACCCCGAGCGGCAGCGGCATCGGGGGCGGGATCAACCTGCAACCCAAACGCGCGATGGACACGCCGACCCGCAGCGTCACCCTCGATTACAGCGCCGACGGTCGGGTCGGCGGGCATCTGGATCTGGGCCAGCGTTTTGGCGAGGACAACCGCTTCGGCGCGCGGGTCAACCTGATGCAGCGCGAAGGCGATACTGCCGTCGATGACGAAGACCAGCGCTCGTCGCTGTTCAGCGTCGGCCTGGATTATCGCGGCGATCGCCTGCGGGTCTCGACCGATTTCGGCTATCAGAAGCAGGTCATCAACCAGGGCCGCTCGGTGGTCTATGTCGATTCGAACCTGACAAAAGCCCCCAAGGTGCCGCACGCCAACGCCAGCTACGCCCAGAGCTGGAGCTATTCGCAACTCGAAGACACCTTCGGCATGGCCCGCGCCGAATATGACCTGAACGACAACTGGACCGCCTATGTGTCCGGCGGCGCCAAGCACACCCGCGAGAACGGGGTTTATTCGTCGCTGACCGTTACCGACCTCAACGGCAACGCCCGTGGCGGCATGCTCTATTCACCCCACGACGAGGACAACCAGAGCGCCATGGCCGGGCTCAACGGCCGCTTCGACACCGGCCCCGTCACGCACCAGTTGAACCTCGGCTGGGCGGGCATCTGGGGCGAGCAGCGCTCGGCGTTCGAAACCATTGGCACCGCCGGGCGCTACAGCACCAACCTGTACAACGTCACCGACAAACCGCGCCCAGCACCTACCTCGTTTGCCAGCGACATCAACGACCCGCGCATCACCGGCAAGAACATCCTGCGCAGCGAGGCGATTTCCGACACCCTCGGCTTCGTCGATGACCGCATCCTGCTGACCCTCGGCGTGCGTCGCCAGGCACTGAAAGTCGACGGCTGGAGCACCGCCACCGGCGCCCGCACTTCGAGCTATGAAGAGTCGATCACCACCCCGGTCTACGGCCTGGTGATCAAGCCGTGGGAACACGTGTCGTTCTACGCCAACCGCATCGAAGGCCTGGCCAAGGGCCCGACGCCGCCGACCACGGCGGTCAACCGCGACGAAACCTTCGCCCCGGTGCGCAGCAAGCAGATCGAGGCCGGCGTGCGCCTGGACATGGGCAGCTACGGCGCCAACCTCGGCGTCTATCGCATCGAGCAACCGTCGAGCTACACCCAGGACGGAATCTTCCGGGTCGACGGCCAGCAGACCAACAAAGGCGTGGAACTCAACGTCTACGGCGAACCGCTCGACGGCCTGCGCCTGCTCAGCGGCGCAACCGTGATGAAGACTGAACTGGAAGGCAGCAGCAACGGCGTGAATGACGGCAACCGCGCCGTCGGGGTGCCGCGCTTCCAGTTCAACCTCGGCGCCGACTGGGACATTCCGGGGCTCGAAGGCGCCGCCCTCAGCGCGCGGATGTTGCGCACCGGCGGCCAGTACCTGAACGCCGCGAACACCCAGAGCATTCCGGCGTGGAACCGCTTCGATCTGGGCTCGCGTTATGCCTTCAAACTGGATGAAAAGCAGATCACCCTGCGGGCCAATCTGGAGAACGTCGCCAACGAAGCCTATTGGGCCTCGGCCAACGGCGGTTACCTGACCCAGGGCACGCCGCGTACGCTGAAGGTTTCGGCCACCGTGGACTTCTGACCGCTCGTCATCCGGCCGGCACCAAGGGTTCGGCGCGTCTGACCAATATCAGGTAAATCCCCTTTCCGGAGACAGACCATGATGACGCGCAAACTCACCTCGCTGTTGTTGATCGGCCTGCTGGCCACAGGCTCAGCCGCGACATTCGCCGCCAACGACGGCGCCGATGCCACGGGCACCAAATCCGGCTCCACCAGTGGTTCACAAATGCCGCCCGACAACACGCCGGGCTCGCCGTCCGGCGGCAGCGGCGCGGGGGGCGGCACCGGCACCAACGGCGGCGCCAGCGGTTCGGGTTCGGGAGCGGGAGGTGGCACCGGTTCGGCCGGTGGCGGCACGGGCGGTGCCGGCGGTGGCACTGGCGGCTGAACGAACAAGAGCAGGCCGTGGTAAACGCCATGGCCTGTGTCTGAACCCTACCGTTTTTTGTCAGCGATCCGAACGTAGCAATTCGCCGAAACCGACGTCCATCGACAACACGGCCGCGCGATTGCGGCCGGCGTTCTTGGCCTGATACAGCGCTGCATCCGCGCGCTGGATGAACAGCTCCGGGCTGTCGTTGCCCAGCGGAATAAATGCATAGCAACCCAGGCTCACCGTCAGATAACCGGTGGGCGAGCCGCTGTGGGTGATGTGTTTGTCCATGACGCTGCGGCGGATCTGCCCGGCAATCGCCAGCGCGCCGTTGATGTCGGTGTCCGGCAGCAACACCGCGAATTCCTCACCGCCATAGCGCACCGCCAGATCGGACTTGCGCTGGCAGCAGTTCTTCACCACCTGCGCGACCTGCGTCAGGCAATGGTCGCCGGCCACGTGGCCGTAGGCATCGTTGTAGCTTTTGAAGAAATCGATATCGAGCATGATCAGGCTGACCGGGCTCGACTGCCGCGCGCCCCGGGCAAACTCCACCTCCAGCGAGCGCTCGAACAGACGCCGGTTGGCCAGCCCGGTCAGACTGTCGTGGGTGGCGATCTGCTCCAGCGTCCGCTGGGCCTTGCGCAGGTTTTTCTCGATCCGCTCGCCATCGCGCACCTGATGAATGAACACCCAGCCAAACAGCCCCACGCCGAGCATCACCAGCGCCACGATCACGCTGGACTGGAACGCCCGGTCATACCAGCCCTGGAGGATCGTGTCCCGGGACGAAGACGCCGCGACCACCAACGGGTAGCTTTCCAGCTGTCGGTAACCATAAAGACGCGTCACACCATCGACCACCGAATCGATCATCGCAGTGCCGGCGGACGCATTGGGCAGCAACTTCTGGTAGATCTCGCCCTTGGCCAGCGAGGTGCCGATAAGGGCCTCGTCGAACGGTCGCCGAGCGAGCAAGGTGCCGTCGGTCAGGCCGAGGAACATGGTGCCGTTGTCGTCCAGGCTGAAGCTTTTGAAGAACTTGTCGAAGTACGACATCTTGATCCCGGCCAGCAACACGCCCTGGAAATTGCCGGCGCGGTCGTTGACCCGTTTCGAGATCGGGATGATCCACTCGCCGTTTTCGCGGCTGCGGATCGCCGGGCCGATGTGCGCCACACCCGACACGTTCTGCTGGTGAAACTTGAAGTACTCGCGATCCGCCACGCCATTGCCGCGCGGCAGATCCGCGAATGAGGTAATCACCCACTGCCCTTCGCGGTCGAACAGAAACATGCCGTGCAACTGCTCGAGTTGCTGCACCCGCCGCGCGAGGGTTTTCTGCAAACGTGGCTTCTGCGCCGCGCCATAACCATCGTCCTGAACCCAGTCGACCAGGCTGGTCAACACCAGATCCGCTGCCAGAAAAGTGTCTTCAGCCTGCTGTGCCATGGCCCGGGTCAGGTTGGCCGACGACACCTGTGCGTTGGCCAGATCCTGGCGCCGCGACTGTTCGATCTGCAAATACAACAGGCCGGACAGGCTCAGACACACAGCCACTATGAACAACACCGCCGCCTTGCGCAGGGGCAAACGCTTGAGGGTGCCGCCGGGGGCTTGGTTCGGATCGTGAATGGGGATAGGCAAAAGCGTGTCCTGGGCAGGTACGACAGGGGCAAAAGCCCGAAACCCTTGTTTTCGTGAGCGTAGCCCACCGGGTTGTGTGGGGCAACCAAGTGCCCCCGCTACGATCCCGACCCAGTTGCTATCGGCGCGCAGGGCAATTGGATGACCTGCGGCGCGAATTATTTTTGCCTGCCCGTTTTCCTCGCTTTTACCCCAGGCTCGCCAACCGCCGCATCGCACTGTGCAGATGCGCCCGCGCACTTTCCGGATCGCCCTCGCGCATCTGCTCGTACGCCCGTTGCGCCACCGCGTGCGGTACCGGTTTCAACACCCGTTGCGTGGCCATTGCCAATAGTTGCACTCTCGCGGCACGTTCCAGGTAATACAGGTCGTCCCAGGCTTCGGCGATGGTCGGCGCCGCGACAATCACCCCGTGATTTTTCAGGAACAGAATGTCGGCCTCGCCCATCACCCCGGCAATCCGGTCGCCTTCGCGCTCATCCAGCGCCAGCCCGTTGTAATGCTCGTCCACTGCCGTGCGCCCGTAGAACTTCAGCGCGGTCTGACTCAGCCATAACAGCGGTGGCCCCTCCAGCAGGCACAACGCCGTCGCGTTCGGCATGTGGGTATGGAACGCGACCTTCACTCGGGGCAGCCGATGGTGCAGGCGCGCGTGAATATAGAAAGCGGTCGCTTCCGGCTGACCCTCGCCGTCCACCACGTTGCCGGCGAAGTCGCAGATCAGCAGGTTGTGCGCGGTCACTTCGGAAAACGCATGGCCGTACGGATTGACCAGAAACAGGTCATCGTGGCCCGGCAACATCGCCGAAAAGTGATTACAGATCCCCTCCTCCAGCCCGTGCAGCGCCGCCAGTTGAAAGCACGCCGCCAGCTCTTGGCGAGCACTGATGATGGCTTCGCTGTCGAGGTTCAACGAGGCGCAACGCGTGGGTCGGGCGCTGCCGGTCAGGGTATGGGCCATGGCGAAACTCCTTTATGACCAGCCAAGGGACGCGAACAGCGGCAGCACTTCGTCCAGCGTGTTGAGGATCGCGTCGGGCCGATAGTCCGGCAGCAACTGACGACCGGTCCCTCGATCGATCCATACACAGCGAAAATGCATGTCGCGGGCCGCCGTGTGATCGAGCATCGGGCTGGCGCAGATGTGCACCACCTGATCGCGGCTGACGCCCAATTGCTCATGAGCGTAGTCGAACAGCCGCGGCGCCGGTTTGTAGGCGCCGGCCTGTTGCGCGGTGATCACCCGGTCGATGTGGCCACCGAGTTGAGCGACGTTGCCGGCGATGATGTCGTCATCGGTGTTGGAGACGATGCACAGCTTGAAACCCTTGGCCTTGAGCTGCGCGAGGGTCTCGACGACTTCGGGAAACGGCGGCATCTGCGGAATCGCGGCGGCCAGGCGCTGACTGTCTTCGCTGGCACTCGCCAGGCCCAGTTCTTCCAGGGCCAGTTGCAGGCCGAGAGTGCTGAGTTCGCGAAACGAGCGGTGCGGTGGCGTCTGTTCCAGGCGATGTTCGTGGCGGTCATAAACCTCGATCAGGCGCCCGGCGTCGACCCGGTGTTCGCCCTTCTCGCTCAGGATCCGCCCAGCCACGGCGCGCAGGCCTTCGTCCCATTGAATCAAGGTGCCGTAGCAATCGAATGTCAGCCATTGCGGGCGCGGTGTGTTGATCAAGGTCATGGGGAATTCCTCTGCAAGTGAGGGCTTCAGCTTATGAACTCGGGGTGATAGTGTGAAATTAAATAAATAGCCGACCGTCAGTTGCCAAACAAATATCGAGGCCGCCGCCATGCTGGATCTGGAACTGCTGAAAACCTTCGTCTGCGTGGTCGATGAAGGCAGCTTCACCCGCGCCGCCGAACGCGTCCACCGCACCCAATCCACGGTCAGCCAACAGGTACGCAAACTCGAAGACCTGGTCGGCCACGCGCTGCTGTTGCGCGACCGCACCGGGCTGAACGTCAGCGTCACCGAGCACGGCGAACTGCTGATTCATTACGCCCGCCGCCTGCTGGCCTTGTCGGCCGAGGCCAGCGAAGCCCTGGCCAGCGATCTGGATCTGGAAATCCTGCGCATCGGCATGCCGGAAGACTTCGACGCCCGACGCATGGCGCTGATCCTCGCCGGCTTCACCCGCAGCCACCCGCAAGCGCGACTGGAAACCGTCAGCGGCATGAGCCTCGACCTGCGCCAACGCCTCGACAGCGGCGAAATCGACATCGCCCTGATCAAACGCGAACCCGACAGCGGCCCCGCCTGGGCGACCTGGCCGGAAAGACTGGTGTGGGTCAAAGGCGTGGAGTTCGATTCTTCCGGAGGCGTGTTGCCGCTGGCGCTGTTTCCCCAAGGCTGCCTGTACCGGCAACGGGCGATTCGCCTGCTCGACGTGGCGCAACGCCCCTGGCGGGTGGCCTTCGGCAGCCACAGTCTGACCGGCATTCAAGCGGCGGTGGCCTCAGGGCTCGGCGTTTCGGTGCTGCCGGCGTCGGCGGTGTTGCCGGAGCATCGGGTGTGCACGGACTTGCCGCCATTGCCGCCGACGGAGCTGGCGCTGGTCAGCCGCGAAGGGGTGTTGAGTGGATTGCAGCGGGGTTTGGTGGAGTTTCTGCGGGGGGAATTGGGGGTGGATGCGGGGGGATTTGCTTGATCCCCCCCGAATGGCGCTGAACTCAGGGCTTGTTGACTTCGCGCAGCAGGTCGGCGACCGGGAGGTTCATGGTGTTTGAGTAGTAGGGTTTGTAGCCCCAGGCGGTAATGACGACTTTGCAGGGGACCTGGAGCTTTCCGGACAACAGGCCATTCAACTCCTGAATTGAAAGAAATTCCTGAGTTGAACCGTTATTTACGGTTTGCCTTAAAGTTGCACTCGTCACGTAGTTGTATTTCCCGCCGGCTTTGTTGGTCTCATCTACATCAATCAGTCCGTACGCCGAATATCTGAATCGGTTAGTGATAGAGAAGTCCTGATCGTCACCCAGTGCACACTCCAACATTGTCGAAGCGGCGCCTTCCCTCATTCCTCTCCCAAACAGATCCAAAAGGTTTACATCAGAGGCGTAGTAAATTTCGTAATACAGGCTGCTGGGTTCTCTCTCTATCGTCAGAAAATTGAGATTTGCAGGCTGGACCGTATGGTTTTTAGCGCAGGCTGAACACAAGATGGTCAATAGAAGAAGCAATAAGGTTTTCTTACCGCTGCTGGTGCCATGCCCCGGCAATGGGCAAGCCGTCGGGTCGGTCACTCGGGCAGCGGGTTTTCCGCTCATGAAAAGCTCCTTGCAGTATCGCGTCATCATCCATGGGGCGCGCAGCATGAACAAAGTCCTTCCATTGATCAAACCCGATTGCAAAAAAACAGGCGCCTGAAAAGGCGCCTGTTTTTTATGGCCAGTAACCGATTGCGTTATCGCGATGGCGGCACCCGGATATCCCCCGCCCGGCACTGGGTTTTCACGCCCTTGCCGCAGGCGCCGAATTGCAGGTCCTTGCCCATGCACACGCGCACTTCCGAGAGTTCCGGGCCGTTGCAGATCACGGCGATGCCGTCTGACGGGATGCCCGGATTGCTCCTGCGGAACAGGTCGGCAATTTCCTGCGCTTCGAAGTAATAAGAGCTACTGAACGGTTGCAACTCTTGCGGGATTTTCACCGCGCCCACCGCTTTGTCCGCTTCGTCCAGATAGCCCATCGCGCCGAGGCCGCTGCAAGTGCCGTGCTTGCTCCATTCGTGATCGAGCAGTTTTTTGGTCGGGAACAGCGTCAGGCCTTTGGCCGTTTCGGCGGCCGACAGGTTAGTCAGCGGCGGGCAGGACTCCGGCCAGCCGCCCTTGGCGTATTGCGGCCAGAGGCCATGCAGGACAAAACCGTAACCCTTGCCGGTGCATTGCGGGTCGTCCTTGTGGGTCAGGCAAAAGGTCGGCGACCAGGACAACGTCAGCAAGTAGTAATCGAATACCCCCGCCACCGATTCCGCCTTGCTGGCGGACGACTGGCGTGCCGAACTCAGGCCGATGCTACCGACCGTCAGCGCAATCAGCGCCATAATTGTAAAAAGCTTTTTCATGTTCCCGTTCCTTGGGACGCGTGCGTCCGTGGTTTCTGTGGTCTGACCATCACTTGGCCAGACGCTGATTGAGTCATGCCCGTGTTGCAAGCGCATGACGCAGGGCAAAACCTGCATTACTTTGAAAGGACTACGATGATGTTGAAATCACCACAGGGAACCGACATGAGTAAAGCAGACGAACTCGCCGCGAAACTCAAACAAACCCGGCACACCCATGCTGACGAAATCACCTGCGCCGAACTGGAGATAGATTGCTGGCCGGCTCAGGTCTACACCTTGTATCACCGAATCGAAGGCTGGTTGCAACCGGTCACCGAGGTAGGCCTGAAGATTCGGCGAAATCCTACCCATGTTTGCGAAAGTTCACCGGACGGCGAGACCCACGACTACGCCATCGACCAGTTGATCATCGAAGCCAACCACCACAGCCTGACATTCGACCCCATCGCCCGCTTCACCGAAGACGGCGCAGGGCGCGTGCAAATCGTCCTGCCGGGGCGCGAAGCATCGCTGCTGCGCACGGTCGATGAGCACGGCGAAAGCCATTGGTGGTTGCAGACGCTCGAGACCGGGCAACAGCTGGATGCGATTGCGTTGACGGAAAACAACCTGCTGTTGGTAGTCCAGGAAGGGCTCGGTCTGTAGGTTGAACCTGACACAACTGTAATCCGCGCCTCAGCCAGCTGAAAGCTGCCGCTGGTTAGCCTCCCCCGTCATTAGTCAATCGGGGACTTCCAGCGCATGCCTTCCACCACCTCAAGACGCACCTTCGTCAAAGGCCTCGCCGCCAGCGGTCTGCTCGGCGGCCTCGGCCTGTGGCGCACGCCGGTCTGGGCCTTGAATAGCCCCGGCCAGGTCAACGAGTTAAGCGGCACCGACTTCGAGCTGTTCATCGGCGAAACCCCGGTCAACTTCACCGGCCAGCACCGCACCGCCCAGACCATCAACGGCAGCCTGCCCGGCCCGCTGCTGCGCTGGCGCGAAGGCGATACCGTGACGCTGCGGGTGCGCAACCGGCTCAAGGACAGCACCTCGATCCACTGGCACGGCATTCTGCTGCCGGCCAACATGGACGGCGTGCCGGGCCTGAGTTTCAAGGGCATCGAGCCGGGTGGCGTTTACGTCTATCAGTTCAAGGTCCGCCAGCACGGCACCTACTGGTATCACAGCCATTCCGGCTTGCAGGAACAGGCCGGGGTCTACGGGCCGCTGGTGATCGACGCCCGGGAACCGGAGCCGTTCCAGTACGACCGCGACTACGTGGTGATGCTCAGCGACTGGACCGACGAAGACCCGGCCAGCCTGATGAAGACCCTGAAAAAGCAGTCCGACTACTACAACTTCCACAAGCGCACCGTCGGCGACTTCATCCACGACGTCGGCGAAAAAGGCTGGGGCGCCACCGTCGCCGATCGCACGATGTGGGCGCAGATGAACATGAATCCCACCGACATCGCCGACGTCAGCGGCGCCACGTACACCTTCCTGATGAACGGCCACGCCCCGGATACCAACTGGACCGGCCTGTTCCGTCCCGGCGAAAAGCTGCGTCTGCGGCTGATCAACGGTTCGGCCATGACCTACTTCGACGTGCGCATCCCCGGCTTGAAAATGACCGTGGTCGCCGCCGACGGCCTGCACGTCAAACCGGTCAACGTCGACGAGTTGCGCATCGCCGTGGCGGAAACCTATGACGTGATCGTCGAACCCGCCGCCGACGCCTATACCCTGTTCGCCCAGGCCATGGACCGCACCGGTTACGCCCGAGGCACCCTCGCCACCCGCGCCGGTTTGTCGGCCCCGGTGCCGGCGCTTGATCCGCGACCGCTGGTGACCATGGACGACATGGGTATGGGCGGCATGGATCATGGTTCGATGGACATGAGCGGCATGGATCACTCGAGCATGAACATGGGCCCGATGCAGTCGCACCCCGACAGCGAAAAGGACAACCCGCTGGTAGACATGCAAGCCATGACCACCGCGCCGAAACTCGACGACCCCGGCCTCGGCCTGCGCAACAACGGTCGCCGCGTGCTGACCTACGCCGACCTGCGCAGCACCTTCGAAGACCCGGACGGCCGCGACCCGAGCCGCACCCTCGAGCTGCACCTCACCGGCCACATGGAGAAATTCGCCTGGTCGTTCAACGGCATCAAGTTCTCCGACGCCGAGCCTCTGCTGTTGAAGTACGGCGAGCGGATCCGCCTGGTGCTGGTCAACGACACGATGATGACCCACCCCATTCATCTGCACGGCATGTGGAGCGATCTGGAAGACGAAAACGGCGATTTCCAGGTGCGTAAACACACCATCGACATGCCGCCCGGCACGCGCCGCAGTTATCGCGTGACTGCCGATGCGCTTGGCCGTTGGGCCTATCACTGCCATCTCCTGTACCACATGGAAATGGGCATGTTCCGCGAAGTGCGGGTGGAAGAATGAGGACGCCGACCATGACCCGATTTGCCGCGTTTTCGTTGTCGCTCCTGTCGATGGCTCCGGCATTCGCCGCCAGCGACATGCAGGGCATGGATCACAGCCAGATGGGCGATATGCAAAGCATGGACGACGGCATGATGCAGCCCGCCGCGCCGACCGAAAGCCGCACACCGATCCCGGCACTGACCGACGCCGACCGCGCCGCCGTGTTCACCAGCCACGCCGGGCATCAGGTGCACGACAGCGCCATCAACACGTACTTCCTCGCCGACAAACTCGAATGGCAGGACGCCGACGATGCCAGCACCCTGGCCTGGGATTTGTCCGGCTGGATCGGCGGCGACATCGATCGGCTGTGGTTGCGCTCCGAGGGCGAGCGCAGCAACGGCAAGACCGAAGACGCGGAAATCCAGGCGCTGTGGGGTCATGCGATTTCACCTTGGTGGGACGTGGTCAGCGGCGTGCGTCAGGACTTCAAACCCGGCGCCCCGCAAACCTGGGCAGCGTTCGGTCTGCAGGGCATGGCGTTGTACAACTTCGAAGCCGAAGCCACGGCGTTCCTCGGCGAAAACGGCCAGAGCGCGGTGCGGCTGGAGGGCGACTACGACATCCTGCTGACCAATCGCCTGATCCTTCAGCCGACCGCCGAACTCAACGTCTACGGCAAAAACGACCCGCAACGCGGGATCGGCTCAGGCCTCGCGAACACCGAAGCCGGGCTGCGCCTGCGCTATGAAATCCGCCGCGAATTCGCGCCCTACATCGGCGTGACCTGGAACCGCACCTACGGCCACACCGCCGATTACGCACGGGAAGAAGGGGAGGATCGCAGCGAAGCGCGACTCGTCCTCGGCGTGCGGCTGTGGTTCTGAATCCCATCAAAAAACAACCCAGAGGTCTTGCATGCGCACATTGAAAATCTCCCTCGTCCTCGCCAGCGGTTTGCTCCTGAGCACCCTGGCCCAGGCCCATCCGAAACTGCTGTCGTCGACCCCGGCCGAAGGTGCCGACGGCGCGGCGCCCGGCAAGATCGAACTGCGGTTTTCGGAGGATCTGCTGACCCAGTTCTCCGGCGCCAAACTGGTGATGACCGAAATGCCCGGCATGGCTCATTCGCCGATGCCGATGAAGGCCAAAGTCAGCGCTGGCGGCGACCCGAAAACCATGCTCGTCACCCCGCTCGCACCGCTACCCGCCGGCACGTACAAGGTCGAATGGCGCGCAGTGTCGTCGGACACGCACCCGATCACCGGCAACGTCACGTTCAAAGTGAAGTGAGCGATGGCTGAACTGATCAACATCCTCCTGCGTCTGGCGCTGTATGTGGATTTGCTGTTGTTGTTCGGACTGGCGTTGTTCGGGCTGTACAGCGTTGACGCGGTGCTGCGGTTTCGGCCGATGCTGCGCGGGATGGCGTTGATCGGGGCGCTACTGTCAGTGGCGGGACTGGTGCTGATGACCCGCGCCATGAGTGGCGAAACTGAGTTCGCGGCGCTGTGGCCGCACCTGCAAATGATGGTGCTGGAAACCGACGTCGGGCTGGCGTGGACGCTGCGGATGATTGCGCTGATCGCCGTGGTGATCTGGCCGGGGTTGTGGCTGACATCGATGGCCGGCGCCGTCGCCCTCGCCTCCCTGGCCTGGAGCGGACACGGGGCGATGGATAACGCGTGGCACCTGCTCAGCGACATCCTGCACCTGCTCGCGGCGGGTGCGTGGCTGGGCGCGATGCTCGCGCTGATCTTGATGGCGCGGCTCGACGCTCTATTAAGCGAAGTGCGCATTCGTTCGCTGGCGGATTCCGTCAAACGCTTCGAAGGAGTCGGCGCGGCGATTGTGCTGATCCTCTCGGTCACCGGCGTGGCGAATTACCTGTTCATCGTCGGCCCGACACTGGGCGAAGTCCTGCTCGGCACCTACGGGATTCTGCTGGCGATCAAGGTTGCGTTGTTTGGGGGCATGCTGGTGCTGGCCGCGTTGAACCGCTTCCACCTCGGGCCGTTGCTCGAGCAATCGTTGCGCGCGGGCCAGCATCAAGTCGCGGCAAACGCCCTTCGCCGCAGCGTGGCATTGGAGCTGGTGATTGCGCTGTTGATCGTGGGACTGGTGGCGTGGCTGGGCACGTTGAGCCCGGAACCGGGGTGACACCCGGCAAACGCATTCACTACACTGGCCTGCACTCCCACTGCACAAGCCCGATCTCCATGACAATTCCAAAAAGCACGATGATCTTCTGCGGCCTGCTGGCCATGGCCGGCGCCGCCCAGGCACAAGAACCGGCCTCGCACCTCGACACCATTCAGCAACAAGGCCAGTTGCGCGTCTGCACCACCGGCGACTACAAGCCCTACACCTTCAAACGCCCGGACGGCGGATTCGAAGGCATCGACATCGCCATGGCGCAATCCCTGGCCGACAGCCTCGGCGTCAAGGTCGAATGGGTGCAGACCACTTGGAAAACCCTGATGCCGGACATGCAGGCCGGAAAATGCGACATCGGCGTCGGCGGCATCTCGGTGACCCTCGAACGCCAGAAAAAAGCCTTCTTCAGCAACACCCTCGACGTCGACGGCAAAATCCCGCTGGTGCGCTGCGCCGACCAGTCCAAATACCAGACCATCGACCAGATCAACCAGCCGAACGTACGCCTGGTCGAACCCGCCGGCGGCACCAACGAAGCCTTCGTCCACGCCTTCCTGCCCAAGGCGCAACTGGCGTTGCACGACAACGTGACCATCTTCGAACAACTGCTCGACAACAAGGCCGACGTGATGATCACCGACGCCTCCGAAGCCCTCTATCAGCAGAAACTCAAACCCGGCCTGTGCGCCGTCAACCCGAGCCAGTTCATGCAATACGGCGAAAAAGCCTACCTGCTGCCGCGCGACGACATCAGCTGGAAACTCTACGTCGACCAGTGGCTGCACCTGAGCAAAGTCACCGGCAAATACCAGAAAGTCCTGAGCGAATGGATCGCCGTACCCGCGGCCCAGTAACCCTCAATCGTCATGCATCAGGCCGGAGCTGTACTGGTTGAAACTGTTACCGATATTGCTCCCGCCGAACTTCAACGTATTCACGTTCCGCGCCTGCAGCGACTGACAGTCACTGGAGAAACAACTGGTGGTGGTCAAGCCACCGGAGCCGGAGCAGGCGCTTAAAACCGAGACGGTGGCGACGATCAACAGCGCTTTGAGTGGATTGTTCATGGTGTGTGGCGCTCGGGTGGGGTCGGGATCTTGTAGAGGGATCGTAGGCCTGTGCGGGTGGCGGGAAGATGAAACTTGTGGGGTTTTCAGCGTGGGTTCAGGTTGAACCCACGCCTGACGATCAACCCTCCACCGCAAAGGGTTGCCCGAATCTACTTCGGCTCGACGTTATCCAGCGCCTGATTCACCGCCAAAGACCCCAACATCACCAACTGCGCAATGCCGATGGCGGTTTTGCGGTGGGCGGGTTCCAGGGTGGCGGCGAAGTTATTGAGCATTTCGGAGGCTGAACCCAAGGATTCGCTGGCATTGGCGAGCAGGGATTCGGTGTCGTAGGCCGGGTTGGCGAAGTACATCGGGTCATGTTGGGTGTGGCTGCCCATGATCCGTTGCTGTGGGGTGAGGTAGTGATCGAGGGCGCGTTCGGCGGCTTCGTTCAGGGTTCGTGAATCGGGGAATTTGTAGGGGGAGACTGGATCGGTTTCTGGTGGGTTGGGTGTTGGTTTGAACATGGATGAATCCTCTAGCGCGATTACCAAAAGGAACCATCACCCTTCGCTACCAAACGTTGGGTGGCGGCCATACGCGGGTTGGTAGACCGGTCGCACTAGAACCCGGCGCCCACGAATGAGCCCCACGCATGACCACCATGAAATCCGAGCCCTGAAAAAGGGCTGCACACGGTGACGCCATGAGTCTAGAACGAAGCGGGCTACCAAACCCGATCACTGGTTTGCAGTGACGTAGAGACGATAAAACCCGCGTGCTAGACGCACAAGCCGGCGGATTCTGTCTTAGGTGTAGGGGGTGGCGCAAGGATGCGTAGGGCCGAAAGTAGTGTCAGAGAGCTTCGTTTAAACACACTCAGATTTTGCTGTTTAGATGGATAACCAACACCGGGCACGTCGCCGTGAGGCAACCACCAAAGCAACTCTGATACAGTCGGTGCCAGCTAATCCGTTGACAGGGAGTCAAACATGGCAAAGCCCGCTGCACGCATCACCGATCCCACCAGTTGCCCCATCCCCGGACACGGCCCCAAAGCCATTGCCTCCGGATCCCCCGACGTATTCTTCGACGGACTCGCCGCCGCCCGAAAAGACGACACCTGTACCTGTGGCAGCGCACTGGCCTCCGCCGTATCCAGCACTGTATTCATCAACGGCAAAAATGCCGCGCTGGTTGGCACAGTCGGTTCACATGGAGACGTTGTGATCGGAGGATCAGGAACGGTGATTATCGGCGACTCACATACACCTGCGCCGTTTACGCCACCGACGCCGATGATCATTCATGGGAACTGGATCGCTTTTAAGATCCCAGCTTCTGAGAGCTATCAAGGATTCACATGCACCGCGCACTTTGATGACGGGTCATCAATGACTGGATCCTTCGACTCAAATAACACAGTCCGATTTGCCAACCCAACCGGCAAAATGTGCCATACGCTCGAATTTGCAGAGCACGAAAACACCTGCACTACATCAAGCATTGATGCACTGCTTAAAGATATCTTGGGATAAGGACTTCTCATGACCGAACCGTACCTCGTAACCGGCTCTTATGTTGTCAAGAGTGAGCACACCCTAAGCCAGTCTCCACTCGAAATGGCAATCGCGGGCATGGAAGGCGCTGCCACACGCTTTTCGATCGACGCGATCAAAGACGAACGCGTCCGCGCCAGCTACCAGCGCAATATCAAACGAATGGCGCAACAGGTATTGGCAGACGTTAGAGCTGGCAATATCACCGTTGAAGACGGTACAAAATTCAGCAATGAAATGCGCAACAAAATTATGTTTGAACATCGTAAGTTCACCTCCGCCCAAGGCGTAGCCGTTGCCGAGAAAAAGAAAAAAGGCGGAAAAACGCACGCAGATATTCTTGATGAAAAATCTCGAACCGGCTTCAACAAAAATTACAACGAACTTTCAAAGACCCAGCAAAAAGAAATTCTTTATAAAGCCCTTGAAGGATCGGGCCGAGACAACGCCAAATTTACAGCCGGTACAAAAATCATGACCGTCATGGGCAAGGTTGGAATCATCATGACTGCCGCCCTTGCTACCTACGAGATTCTGAACGCTGACAACAAAGTAAAAGAAAGCGCGCGACAAGCAACAATCCTTGGCGCGGGAGCCGCCGGCGGATTCCTTGCGGGCCTGGGTGTTAGCGCAATTTGCGGCCCAGCAGCACCAGCATGCGCAGTGGCTGTGGTTTTAATAGGTAGCATGGCAGGTGGCATTGCCGGAAGCGTAGTTGCGGATACTTTTGACGAAGAATTAGAGGAGCTTTCCCATTGGGAAGTATTTTAACTCCGGAAGATAAAGCCAAAATCCAGATAGCATTGGCTGAAGCCTTCGTTGACAACGAAGTCGACTATGCATACATCGCGGAGCGAATTAAACCCTACGATCTGAAAATTGTTGAAGACATACTATATTCAGAAGTGGCTCCGGTGTGCTTTGGCAATCTTGAGACACCAGTGCCGCCAATTTGGACGGGGTTCAAAGATGAGTGGTTGTTGGACGAGATTGAAAAAGAACTGCGAGCTCGTCAACGAAGTAAGGTGCGGCGAAATTTTGACAAACTGAAGATTCTTTGGCTTCGTTACAGCTATCGCTATATTTGGAAGGAAATCTTAAAAAGCACAAACAAATAGCCAACTCAACAGTAAAAAAATGAGGACAGATATATTCATCACTCAAAACAAATAAATCTGTCTCCTTTTGATTTTAAAATCAATCTGCCCCCCGTTCGATCGAGGCAATTATCACCCAGCAAAAAAACCGTCAACACTAGCGCAACAACACCATAAAAAACTTAAAACACTCAAGGCCCTCCCTATGCCCGCAAATAAAAAACATCATTACGTCCCTAAATTCTATTTAAAAAACTTCTCACAAAACAATCTATCGATAAACATTTTCAACATTACCCACAACAAAACCATCTCCCAGGCAAACCTCAAAAATCAGTGTTACAAAGACTATCTCTATGGAAAAGACGACAAAGTCGAAAAAGCATTAGGCGGAATCGAAGGCGTCGCCGCAAGAATATTTAGATCAATAATAAAAGAAAAAATACCTCCCCGCCCTTTCACAATAGAACATATGCGCCTAATGCTTTTTGTCTTAATTCAGCACAGCAGAACCACCTACGCAGTAGATGCTCTAAATGAGATGACTGACAAATTTGCAAAAAAATTACTTTCTGCGAACAAATCTCTAAACCAAAGCGACATTGAAAAATTAAAAGTCTCCATAACCGAAGCCGGTGCATTTTCAGTAGCCACCGCGACCTCCGGCCTACATCTTATTCTAGACTTAAAGTGCAAAATATTAATTGCAAAGGAAGGGACAGAGTTTATAACATCTGACAACCCAGCAGTTCTTTACAACCAACTATTTGAAAAGCTTCCTTACATGAGCGCCATCGGCCTTGCGTGCAAAGGCCTACAAATCTTCCTACCTATATCGCCATCAATCCTATTATATTACTACGACTCTGAATGTTATAAGACTGGGGATCGCAGATCAAACACCACCCATATAACTGAGCAGCACGACATGGACAGCCTAAACCTACTACAATTCGTTAACGCCAGCGAAAATATATATTTCTCAGATGCGCAAAAATCACAAATCTCCACCCTAAAGTCCGCTATTACTTTGCGCCCGACTAACAAAACCAAAATCTCCACTCACCCTAACTGGGAAACAAGCACACATCGCTCAGAACTATGGGTATCATCTAAACAGTCGAACAAAACAAACATGTCTCTAGCATGCATAAAAATACTAGAGAAAGCACTTAGCTTAATAAAAAATCTTTCAAAACAAACTTCCCACCCCGCATTAATTGTGAGAAGCCCCGCTCTAATGCAACTTGATAACGAATACCGTAAACATTTGAAAGACAGTAAAAAACACGTAAGCTTTTTTGAGTTCTTAAGAAACGGACAAAATTAAAATGCGATCATCGACCCTTAACAAGAGCAGCCCTTACAAGACTAGCACAAATAAAAAAACACAACAAAATGGGGAGAGATTTATTTATCACCTAGAAGTCAATAACAAATAAATCTGTCCCTTTTGTCCTTTTGTTCCGCTTTTGTCCCGTCCCTTTTGTCCCAAATCCGTTGACAGGACGTCACACATGTCAAAGCCAGCCGCCCGCACCACCGATCCCACCAGTTGCCCCGTTCCCGGACAAGGCCCAAAGCCATCGCCTCCGGATTGAATAGATCTGTCCCCCTATTGTTCATGGGGCGTGCAGCATAAATAAGGGGCTTACGCCCCTTATTTGACCCTTCATCTAAATAAGAATGCCGTAGCTTGATGGGCTCAATGCAGATCATTTAGAGCCCTGGATTAAGCTCACTTTGAGGGTTTCCGGGCTTCACTTCATTTACGCCGTCACCCAACGCGTCAGCATTTGGCACCGCAGCTGATGCAGGGCTTGGAGCTGCTGGCTTGATTGCTCTAGGCGCAGTTGGTGGCTTGACTGCCGCAGGTTTTTTCGCTGTCGGCTTAAGTGCGGCCTTGGGTGCCGCAGGTTTTGCTGCTGAATTAGCCTCTGCCTTGCCTGCCGCAGGTTTTGCTGCTGGCTTAGCCGTGGCCTTGGATGCCGCAGGTTTTGCTGTTGGCTTAGCCGCTACCTTGGCTGCCGCAGGTTTTGCTGCTGATTTAGCCGCTACCTTGGATGCCGCAGGTTTTACTGTTGGCTGAGCCGCTACCTTGGCTGCCGCAGGTTTTACTGTTGGCTTAGCCGCTACCTTGGCTGCCGCAGGTTTTGCTGCTGATTTAGCCGCTACCTTGGCTGCCGCAGGTTTTGCTGCTGATTTAGCCGCTACCTTGGCTGCCGCAGGTTTCGCTGCTGGTTTCGCCGCAGCCCAGACTGCCCCGGGCTTTGCCGCTGCTACTGCACTCCCTTTCACCACTCTAAGTGGACGACCTTTGACAACTTCTTTTTCTTTGCGATCAGTTAGAGATGAGTTCAGCAAACTCAAATATGTTTTACCTACAACAGGAGCACTCAAGAGCTCTTCCAATGCAGCACCCAACTCAACCTTGCTCTTCGATATTATTTCACGCTGCTCAAATTGCAGCACAAAAGTAAAACCTTTAGGGTGCTTAATCCAATTGGCAATCTTCGCCTTTTTATTAGCATCGTTCGTAGATCGTATGAAAATCGCCCCACTAGTTTGCACCTGCGAGACAGGTGGAGTTCCAGTCAAAACATCTAAAGCCGCCGAAACACCTGATACGTACGAGCTCAAACGCTCTATAACAAACTCACCTTCTGTCGCCTCCAAAAACTTACCTGCAAGTTCGAAGAAAACCTCGTCAATCTCTAATTGATACTTATTAAGCTCCTTTGCGGCTTTAATGCCTCGCTTAAATGCTCCCACGAAATCAAACATGTCAAACCCTCATGAGCTTCGTTGAAACCGGCAAATGATCAGAAACAACACTCCAATCATCAAAATAACGCCCAAATTCAATTAGAGAGTAAATTTTAGTTGCCCCCTCCGAAAGATGCCAGTTACCCTGACCAAAAAACGATGAAGAAAACAACATCTGATCGAACGTTTTCCAATAGGTCATTTCTTTGCCTTGCTTATAATAGCAGGTGCCATAGGGGTAATTCCATAATGGCCGATCAGTGTGTACATAGGGGATCAAGGCTCCCATTTCTCTCCAGAATGGATTATACAACACGCGCTTATTCGCCAAAACGAAACTCTTATCACGGGTTGCCTTCAGATGATGCGTCATTGAGTCTTCGTACGGATCATCATTGAAATCTCCCATAAGTACAATGTGGGAATTATCTCCTCCCATTTCAAACACCGCATTTATTGATGACCTCAGGGCGCTTCCTAATTCCGCCCTATGCGGCTTCTCTGGCACCGAACGCCGACTTTGCCAGTGCGACAAATAAACAGTAAAAACCGACTCATTACAAACGCGAAACCTAACTTTAACCCCCGCCTTATAAAATACGCGCGCCTCATCTCGCCTATTCACAAATTGATGATCCAAGTACTCAACTTTCCGCTCATTTATTATGACGCAGAAATCATTAACACTATTACCACTAACGCTATAAAGAGAAACAACTTTTAAATTCTTCTCTTCAAATCCTTCAAGCAGCAAACTTATTGCGGATATTTCTACCAGGCTGACCTCACACAAGCCTAGCAAGTCAATCTCATCCTCAACAAGCAGATGCCGCAGCACGGTTAAAAAACCTTTAGCCTCCCTCTTGCCTTTAGCACTTTTTTTGGTCGTCGGCGGAGACATCCCCGTGTTCCACCACGCAATTTTTAACTCCATTTATCACCTTCAAGACATCAAGTTTCCGGGCAAACTTTTCTCACTCAAAAGCGCAATCATTTACTTATAGCTCCCGGACAGATTTTTTTCTAGCCATAACCATTTATTATATTTATCACCTTGCCTGCGCAGATGGGTGTAACGTCGTAACGAGTTCCAGTCTCGATGACCCGAGGCATTCGAAACTCTGGGAATATCTCAGTCCATCTCGAACAGCCGGCTCACCCTTTCATGCCGCAGATCATGGAAATGAAGATCTTCAATGCCCAATAGCGGACTGGCCCGGAAGACTGGGAAGACTGGGGACTGATTTATGTATCAGTGCCCCTTTTCAGGCACCAAACCCCGTCAGCACAGCGTTCAGGTCCTCCCCAAGCCCCTCCCGGCCATTCCTGATAAACTCCCCCACCTCCCAGCCACACCGATTCCGTACCCCCAATGCCCCCAATCTCCGCCACACCCGCCCCACTTTCCCGCCGTTTCTCCGTCGCGCCGATGATGGATTGGACTGACCGTCACTGCCGGTACTTCCTACGCATCCTGTCGAAAAACGCCCTGCTCTACACCGAAATGGTCACCACCGGCGCTCTGCTCAACGGCGATCACGAGCGTTTCCTGCGTCACAACGAAGCCGAGCATCCGCTGGCGTTGCAGTTGGGTGGTAGCGTCCCGCTGGACCTGGCCGCTTGCGCGCGTATGGCGCAGGAACACGGTTACGACGAGGTGAATCTGAACGTTGGCTGCCCGAGTGATCGGGTGCAGAACAATATGATCGGGGCGTGCCTGATGGGGCATCCGCAGTTGGTGGCGGATTGTGTGAAGGCGATGCGTGATGCGGTGTCGATTCCGGTGACGGTGAAGCATCGGATCGGGATCAATGGGCGGGACAGTTATGAGCAGCTGTGCGATTTCGTCGGCACGGTGCGGGATGCCGGGTGCACGAGTTTTACGGTGCATGCGCGGATTGCGATTCTGGAGGGGTTGTCGCCGAAGGAGAACCGGGACATTCCGCCGTTGCGTTATGACGTGGCGGCGCGGTTGAAGGCGGATTTTCCGGAGTTGGAGTTCATTCTGAACGGCGGGATCAAGACGATGGAGGCCTGCCATGAGCATTTGCAGACCTTTGACGGCGTGATGCTGGGGCGCGAGGCGTATCACAATCCTTATCTGCTGGCCGAGGTGGATCAGCAGTTATTCGGCAGTGCCGCGCCGGTGATCAGCCGGGCCGAGGCGCTGGCGCAGTTGCGGCCTTATATAGCCGAGCATTTGCTGGCCGGCGGCGCGATGCATCACATCACCCGGCATGTGCTGGGCCTGGGCACCGGGTTTCCGGGGGCGCGCAAGTTTCGTCAGTTGTTGTCGGTGGATATCCACAAGGCCAAGGATCCGCTGGCGTTGCTGGATCAGGCGGCGGAGTTGCTGGCGGGTCGTTGATCGATGCTTTGAATATGCGGGCAACGACTGACTGTTGCCCGCTGATGTAATTCTTTTGATGTACTGACAGGATGTCTTTTGTTTATGCCCGCGTTGAATTTCTCTGGTTTCAAGCGTTGCACCCTCCTTGCCTTGTTTTGCGCCACGCCTAATGCCCAGGCCCACTGCGACGGGCTGTGTCTGGGTAACACCGATACGCCATGGGAGGTGACCAAGTTGTCTGGTTTCTCGCTTGCTTCCCTGCTGCTCACTCCTTTTACAGCCTCGCAAGAAACCACCGACAGCCATAAACGCGTTTACTCCCCCGAGGAGCTGGAAGACGCGCGGCTTTATCTAGCCAGCGACGGCATGCTGAAGGCTGCGTATTTCACGTCAGCCTTGCAGCGGTTTCGTCAGGATTCGCCCGACTCTGAATTGAATGACCTCGCCGTCGCCGCACTGATCAGCAGTCAATGATCAGGCGGCTGCGGCCGCCGTCCAGTTCACCCAGCCGAACTGCCAGGTGGCAAGGATCAGCAAGCCGAAGCCGATCCGATACCAAGCGAAAGTGGCGTAGCTGTGGTTCGCAATGAACTTCAGCAGGCCGCGCACGGCGATCATCGCGAAGATGAACGCTACGACGAAGCCCAGGGCGAAGACTGGCAGGTCGCCGCTCTGGAACAGTTCGCGGTACTTGTAGCCGGAATACACCGCGGCGCCGACCATGGTCGGCATCGCCAGAAAGAACGAGAACTCCGTGGCGGCCTTGCGTGACAGGCCGAACAGCAGACCGCCGATGATGGTGGAACCGGAGCGCGACGTGCCTGGAATCATCGCCAGGCACTGTACGCAACCGATCTTCAGCGCGTCGGCCCACTTCATGTCGTCCACATGGTCGACACTCACTACATGATCCCGCTGCTCGGCCCACAACATCAAGATGCCGCCCACGACCAATGCAACGGCAACGGTGATCGGGTTGAACAGGTATTCATGAATCGTGTCGGCGAATAACACGCCGAGAATGACCGCCGGGAAAAAGGCGATCAGCAAATTGCGGGTAAAACGCTGGGCATTACTTTGGGTCGGCAGGCCTTTGACGATCTCGAAGATCTTCGGGCGAAACTCCCAGACCACGGCCAGAATGGCACCCAGTTGAATAATGATGTTGAACGCCATGGCGCGTTCACCGCCGAACTCCAGCAAGTCGGCAACGATAATCTGGTGGCCCGTACTGGAAATGGGCAGGAACTCGGTCAGGCCTTCTACCGCCCCAAGAATCAGCACCTTGAACAAGGTCAGTAAATCCATTAATCCTCCGTCAGAACGCTCTTTGCGGGCGCCCTGTTAAATGCATTCAGGCATTGAGTATCTGAAGTAAAACAATTGGCAGATGCACACCCATTGCCCGACTCGGGGACGGAGAATATGTCTTATCAAAAGCCACACTCAAGGCATGTTAATAAACGTCCGTGTGTGAACTTGTCGACGTTATAGCCAAAAGACAGGCCTGCCCCTAAAATGTGACCCACCTCACACTGCTCTGATACGTAGGCAGTTGAGTGATGGCCAAGGGACATAAAAACAGCTCGCGATAATTACAAAATAGTGGCACCATTCCATATTGCCACCATCTAACGGCCTCAATTCCGTTAGTTCACAGCCCCGAAAAAATCAACTAAAAGCTTGAATCGCTTAATTATTGTTAGAAAACTCGGGAGCCACGTCTAAAATTCGTCCAAATGTTACCAATTGTCAGTCACAGATGAGAACCGGTGCTTTAACATCCCGATGTCAGCACCTTTTCGAGTCAATGCATGATGCTCACAGGTAACTTAGCGACTAGAAGCCCGCGCCGCACAAGCGACGAACCAGGTGTTCTCACCCTGGGTCGTACCCGTGGCGTGGCTGAACACTTTAGCGCGCTAATCGCAAAGCATGTGCAGAGCGGTGTGGCTGTTGAAGCCGACGCCTACATTAGTTCATATCAGCACAACGAATATCACGGCCTGTATCGGGCGATCTTCATTATCATCGACAGCCCTCAGGCACTCGAAGATAACCTTGCCCTGGTGGAAAACCTGCGCAACGACAACTTGAAGCCGATTATTTGTGCAGTGATCACAGGTCGCGGCGCCCACAACAAGATCAAGTACTTCCTGGCCGGTGCCGACTTCTGTATCAAACTCAATACCTTGTCCGATGAAAGCGCGGAACTGCTGGGTGAGTTCTTCGACAGCGAAGAATGGCAACGCGATATCAATCTGGTGCTGGACCCCACCCGCATCTGCCTCTCGGACACCAGCAAGAAACTCGATATCTCCTTTGCCGAAATGAAGATCCTGCAAGCCTTTGCGCAGACCGGCAATCACATTCTCAGCCACGATGAAATCGCCAGCATCATGGGGCTGAACACCCAATTCTACGACCCTCGGGCGCTGGAAAAATCCATCAGCCGCTTGCGTGGGAAAATCAAGGACGTGTACGGTACGAACGCCATACAGAGCATTCGCGGGTATGGCTATCGTCTGATGAGAGGGTTGATCTCAACTCCTTGATTCAGGGAAACACTCTTTTGCAGCATACGAGGGAACGTCTGATGCAACGCTTCAAACATCCGCTTTCTCATAGTTTTAACCGCGTCACATATCTAATAAAAAGCTGTCAATTGCATGAGCGCTGCAACACTTAAACATAACAATAAACCATTACTCTAACGCAGACCGAGTGGAACTTATCGAGGCCATCTTTGGGCCCAGACCCTGCCTGATCGATTAATTCCGAGGAAAACATTGCTCGCCTGCCATTATTTTTTCGCCAAATTTGGTGTGTACTTTAGGAGAGAGACATGGAAACCAGCACGACCCTCCCAAGAAAATACTTTGTTGTCGTGACTAACAGCTCAGCGTCGCAACGCGAACTCGAGAGCATTCTCTCCAGTGAGCGTTTCAATTCGTTTGGCACGTCTCAGGCACAAATGTTTATTGAAGGTGTTGCTTCGCCCTCTTCCACTCCGATGCTGATGGAGTTCACTTACCCACGCGGCACAAGGAAGCATGTCGCACCCAGCATTGAACATGATACCCAGCGCATATTGGCCACCCTCGAATCGGAATGGCTGGCAGCACAATCGGCGCATTCATTTCACAATTCCACGGCCATGTCCGAAAACCCTACTGACACTTCCCGAACGATCGAATCCGACGCGCCCTGCACCGAAGCCTGGCATCTGGACAATGATCAGGGTGCATTGACGAAAGAAGGCGTCGAGATCAGTCTCACCGGGCTTGAAACCGCACTGGTGCGCAAGATGCTGCACCATGAAGATCGTGTTGTCAGTCGCGACGATCTGATCCTCAGCATCGGCCGCGAGCCGGAGCAATACCGGGGACTGGAAATGTGCCTGAGCCGTCTTCAAGACAAATTCAAGAACGCCAGCAACGGTGAACGATTGTTTCGTGCCGTGCGCAATCGCGGTTATTGCCTGATCCAGGAAGTTGTTGCCTAAACAACATCCCTCACTACAAGACAAACAGATACAAGTGCGATTACAAAAATAAAAAAGCACTCTGTTTGGTTTCACCCCTCCCTGGTTATACCCGCCTCCTGACCCCACCTACGATAGCAAACACAATATTGATTATTCACCCCCTGCCTTTCGACCTTTTCTAACGTTTGAATATTGTAAATTTAAATAAGTTGGCACTGTGCCATCTTGTTAGAACTCGTCAGACAGCATCCCCGGCAATAACTTAGTCTATTGACTGACGACAGTTCCGCATTCCGGCGTTGTTACCTCAGGACACTGACTCAAACAACAATAACAAGTCTGCTTAACAACTCGGTTTTCTACTGTCGAAACCTGAACGGACGTCTTTTGGGGATATCGTATGGATCTTTCTCTTCGTATCAATCGAAACACCGGCCTCAAGGGACTGACCTTTTGGGGCCAATGGGCGCTGGCACAGAGTTTCATTGTTTCCCTGTTGTTCATACTGGCCGAACAGCACACTGGCACCGTCGAGTTCTACTATCGGATGTGCACGATCCTGGCGGTACTGGCCTCGGTGCCGGCTTATACCTTCAGCGGCGCGTATCGAAAGCGAGACAATTATTTGACCGGGCTGGGTCGACTGTTCATGGGCTGGTTCATGACCATGGCCGGGCTGGCGTTCATCGCCTTCATCTGCAAGGCCGATGCGCTGTTCTCTCGCCAGGTCATCCTTGAGTGGGCGGTATACGGTTTCCTCGGTCAGGCGCTGCTGTACGCACCGCTGCATGCGTTTTCGAAGTTCTACCAGCGTTCGCGCAAAAGCGAACACAAGACCCTGATCGTCGGCACCGGCGAACTGGCTCTGGGCCTGGCGAAGAAGTTGAGCCAGCACGAAAACCTGCCGCTGGTTGGTCTGGTCAGCAACGGCGATACCGCGTCGCTGGAAGCGGACGCCCCGCGCGTTGTCGGCGCTCAGGACGAACTGCTCGAGCTGATCCAGAACCACGACATCCGCCGCCTGTACATCACGCTGCCGCTGTCGGAAGCCGCCAAGATCGAGGCGATGTATGTGGACTTGCTGGATGCCAACGTTGACGTGGTCTGGGTGCCGGATCTGAACAGCCTGACACTGCTCAACCACTCGGTGAAAGTCGTGGATGGCCTGCCGGCGATCTACCTCAACGAAAGCCCGTTGACCAGCCGCCCGACCGCAGCGCTGAGCAAAAGCCTGGTGGAAAAAACCGTCGCCCTGCTGGCCATCATCCTGTTGAGCCCGGTGCTGCTGGCCGTGGCCCTGGCGGTGAAACTCAACTCGCCGGGCCCGGTGTTCTTCAAGCAGGATCGCCATGGCTGGAACGGCAAGGTGATCAAGGTCTGGAAATTCCGCTCGATGCGCGTTCACGATGACCGTGACGTCAAGCAGGCCAGCCGCAACGATTCGCGCATTACCGCGGTCGGTCGCTTCA
This sequence comes from Pseudomonas sp. 9.2(2024), assembly GCF_039695385.1. Taxonomy (NCBI): domain Bacteria; kingdom Pseudomonadati; phylum Pseudomonadota; class Gammaproteobacteria; order Pseudomonadales; family Pseudomonadaceae; genus Pseudomonas; species Pseudomonas sp. 9.2(2024). The sequence goes on from NZ_CP155585.1 coordinate 4,439,825, forward strand.
TCCGTCGCACTTCGCTGGATGAGCTGCCGCAACTGTTCAACGTGCTGCAAGGGCACATGGCACTGGTCGGCCCACGTCCGCACGCGGTGGCGCACAACAACTACTACTCGGGCAAGATCCTCGCCTACATGGCCCGCCACCGAATCAAACCGGGCATCACTGGCCTGGCGCAGATCAGCGGTTGCCGGGGCGAGACAGACACCCTCGACAAAATGGAAAAGCGTGTCGAGATCGACCTGAAGTACATCAACAACTGGTCGCTGTGGCTGGATCTGAAAATTCTGGTGAAGACGCCGTTCACCCTGTTGTCGAAGGATATTTACTGAGACGCAGGGCTTGAGAAGGCAACACCGCAAGGGGACGAAAGTCCCCTTTTTTGTGGGCGGGATTTGGGGGTTGGCGGAGGGCTCTGCGGCCAAGGAGAGTCTGATGTTTTGATGTCGGCTGAACAGACGCCATCGCGGGCAAGCCCGCTCCCACAGGGATTAGGGAAATGCTGAAGATTGCGACCTCACCCACTAACCTGTGGGAGCGGGCTTGCCCGCGAAGGCGCCGGTTCATTCAACATCAGGTTTGAACCTGGAATACACCGACTCCCACCGCAATCATGGCTGGATCAAGATCCCCCTTCACCACAAACAAAAACGGGAGCCATCGGGCTCCCGCTTTTTCTTCCCGCTCTTCGGAACCTACTCAGTAATCTTCCCGAAGTTGCGGTAGAACATGTCCCCTTCCCGACTATCCGTCATGGAGTGCAGCTGGAAGCTGCGATTAAGCCGCGCGCCACCGTCACGGGTCAGCGGAGCCCACACCAGGTTGGCGCGGCGCATGGTCGACATGCTCATCATTTCGTCGAACGGAATCGACAGGTACAGCCCCTTGTCGAAACTACCCTCGCCATACTCGGCGCTGCCGGCAGTGGTGATCGTCGCCCAGGCGCCAAAGCGCACGCCGTTGAAGAACTCGCGGGAGATGTCCACCGTGCCGCCAAAGTCGCCCGCCAGATAACGGCCGACGCTGACCGCGGCCAGCGTGTCGAACGGCAGGTCGGTGTAGCCGGTGATGTGGCCGGTCCAGACCGAGTAATCGCGCAAACCGAAACCCTGGTCGAATTCACGCTGACGCACGTAGTTCAGATCCGCACCGATCGACCAGCGCTTGCCGGTCGGGCGAAACAGCACCTCGCCCCCGACCCCGGCGAACATCGATTCCAGATAACCGCCGTAGACCATGCCGTACAGATCCTTGTCCAGTTGCTCGGCGTGGCTGACCTGAAACAGCGGCATGGTGGTGTCCGACGTGGTCAGGTACTGACGCAAGTCGGTGCGCACGCGCGGCAGGCCGCTGGGGGCGTCGTAGGTGAATTTGTCGAAGTTGTTGATCAGGTTCTGACTGAGCAAACCGTTCCACCAGGTGTTGCGGTTGAAGCGGTACTCGGCATCCAGATCCGCCGTGAACTGATAGAGCAAACCATCGGGGCCGCCGACGTTCTGTTTGAAGCCCAGGCCGACGCCGTAATTGAAGTGCTGCGGCGCTTCGGTGTAGAGGGTTTTCTCGTTGCGCGGCATCGCCGGATTGATCTCGGTGGTGCGGTGCAGCGATTCCAGCGGTTCTTCGTTGTTGATCACTTCGCGGAAGGTCTGCCGGGGCACGCTGGTTTCCTCCAGCGGCAGGTCGTAGCGCTTGTTGACCACGGTGAACCAGTCGATGTCGTCGTTGACGCTGTTGTCGAGAATCCGGCTCGCGCGGCCGACGGCTTTGGGCGAATGGAAATAGCGCTGCTGCTCGCCGTACACGATCAGTTCGGAATCGCGCTGGGTGATGCGCTCGACCTTGTAGCCAGCGTTCTGCTGCAAACGGCGCGACACGTCGGCCCAATTGACCTCTTCCATCGTCGTGCTCGGCGCCTTCGCCGGCAGCGGTTCGGCCGGTGGGTCGAAGGTCTTGGCCGGGGCCTTGCGGCTGACGAAATTGGTGTGGAACGTGATGCCGAACATCGCCGTGTTGCCGCGCTCCCAGGCCGCACTCACATCGACGGAATCGGTCACCTTGAACACCGCACCGAGGTTGATCGGCGAGTCCTGCTTGATGATGTTGTCCTTGGGCTCGTGCTTGTAGTCGTTGCCTTCGTATTCGAGCTTCAGGCTGAGACGGTCCCAGGGCGTCTGGTAACTCACACCGCCGAAAAACGACGGCTTGCCGCGAAAGTACGAGCCGGCGTTGACGTCACCGGTGCCCTCCAGGTCAGGGCGGGTGTTGAAGCGGTCACTGATCGAACCCAACGGGTTGTCGACATCGCCGCGATTACCGATGTAACCCCAGGCGATGCCGGCGCTGAAATCGAAATTGTCCCAGCGCTTGTTTGCGACGAAGAATTCACTGGCAAACAGACCGGTACCGCCGATGTCTCGAAAGCCCAGCGCCACTTCCGGCGCCCAGTGGCTTTCCTGCCACAGCCGGACCTTGGCGTCGACCGCCTTGTCCTTATAGCTCTGGCTGCCGCTCAGCGCTTCGGAACCGTAGGGACGGTTGGTGATGGCGGTGTAGCGAAACGAACCTTCCAGCCAGTCGAGCGGCTGCAACGAAACGCTGTATCGGCTGTACGGTTCGGTGCGGTTGGCGTTGACGCTCAACTCACCGGCGGGCGACATGCGCGCGGTCGGGGTCTGCAACAGACCGACGCCGCCAAAATCATTCTGGGTGATCCGTGGCTCGGCATGCACCAGGCCACATGGCAATAACAACACAGCTGCAAAACGCAAATTCAACGAACCACCTCAGCCAACTGCGTGGCAATCAATTCGGCCAACTGCTGATTCAGTTCAGGGACAGGCGGATCCAGATCATCGTTTTTCACCGGCACCAGAATCTTGCTGCCGGCCACGGGCATCTGCCCGCTCTCGCGGTTCCAGTGGGCGATGCCGACCCGCCGCGATTCGCCGTTGGGCTGGATCAGCCACAGATAGTCGGCATCGGCGTCCGCCGTCAGCAACGTGCAGCCCTGCAGGTATTCGCGGGCCTCCTGCAACGGCTGATAAGGCAAACGGCACGGCTCGGCGACGGCGCCCAGCACTTCGACTTCGTCGACCCGTTTCGGGTAGATCAGTTGATCGCCATCGTCGAGGCGGATGTTGCGGGCGAAGCCGACTTCCACCGCCACCGGATCGAGATCGGCGATCTGCCGCCCGGTCACCGGCATCTGCCGGACCTGCTCGGCCAGTCGCTGGGCCAGCGCCGCTCGACTCGGCTTGTCAAACAGCATGGCCATGCGCTGCAGCACGTCCAGATCGAACAGCACGCCGACCTTGAGTCGCGTCTGTTCTTCCAGCAACGACTGACGCAGCAGAACGCCCGCCAGCCAGTAGCCTTCGGCATTCGGCACGGCCTCACCGATCACATCGCGCAAACGTCCGCCCGCCGGCAATTCGATCGGGCCCGGGTTGGCGACATCACCGCTGACGATAACCGCTGCCTCGCTGATCCCAGTGAGTAACATCAAACACGCCGACAGCGCTCTGAGCCGCTTCACGGCAGATGCCTGCGGTCAGGGGTCAGCTGCACGATCCTGACCCGCAACTGCGAGGTCAGTTGCTGTTCACTCTGCACAATGAAACCGTCCACCGGATCGACCCAGTAACGGTTGGTTGCGCGCAGGCCGATGGCCGGCGCGTCAATCTGCTCATCGACACGCAGCACGGAGTATTCCTTGTCGAGAATGTCGAGGGTTTCCAGGGATTTTCGGGAGAAGCGGCTGTTGACGATGATCCCGACTTCCTGGCCCTTGTAGAGGTCGATCCAGCGGCGGCTGGTGTAGCCGTCGGTGATGCGATGCAGGCCCTGTTTGAACGGCGAGTCATCGGACAGGCGCGTGCCGTCGAGATCGCCCTCCACGCCCAGGCCGACAGTGCGCATGGCCAGGCCGTCGCGCATCAGCAGCACCTGCTTGCCGGAGGCGACCCAGAACTGCAGGTCCTCGCGCTCGCGCACCAGCGCCAGCACCCCGGAGCCGGACGGCGTGGTCAGTTTGAGTTGGGGATACTTGACCCCCGCGACCTGCTCCGCCGACACGTCCAGTTCATCCGGCCCGATGACGGCGGACTTGAGGTTGTTCAACGAAGCGCTCATCAGCGGATTGCAGCCACTGAGCAACACGGCCGCCATCAGGCACACGCCCACTTTCAACGTTTTCACAGTCGGCGGCCTTATTTGCTGTTGTTACTGTATTCGCTCCAGTTCTTCGCAGCGGAAGCCCCGGTCCCGACAATCGATGCCGACGGCACCAACTGGCTGATCAGGCGATTCCAGCGAGTCACGTTGGCAGGCCCGACGTAGACCACGTCCTGAGGCCGCACTTCGAAGTGCGAGGCGAGCGCCATGGCGGTCGGCGACTCGGCTTCCAGCTGATAGATTTTCGCCGGCTCCACGTCGAGGTTTTCCACCCCGCGAATCACGTACACGGCGTTGCCGTTGGAGGTGGTCTGGCTCAAGCCGCCGACCGACCCGAGCACGTCGGACAGGTTCATGGTGGCGGTCTTGAAGCTCAGCGCACGGGGCTGGTTGACCTCGCCCATCACGTAGATGCGCTTGTTGTCGTTGTACGGCAGATACAGTTGATCGCCTCCCTTGAGGTAGACGTTCTGCAATTCGGAATCCTGCTGATTGAGCGCGTCGAGATTGAGCGGATAGACCCGCCCGTTGCGCGTCAGCATCAGCCCGGACAAGTCGGCATTGTTGGTATCGACACCGGCCGAACCGAGGGCTTCGACCACGCTCAGCGGGTTGGTCGAAATCGCCTGGGGGCCGGCCTTGGTGACGGCGCCCGAGACCACGACTTTCTGGCTGGCGAAACGCAGCACCGCAACATCCACTTGCGGCTCGGCAATGAACGCCGAGAGACGTTGCTCGATGTCCGAACGCAGCTGCTGGATGGTTTTGCCGGCGGCCTGGACTTCCTTGATGTACGGGTAGTACAAGGTGCCGTCGGAGCGCACCAGACGGCCGTTGGCGTCGATCTGCTGTTGCGCACCCGAGGGGGCGGTCAGCTCGGGGTGATCCCAGACCGTGATGTACAGCACATCGTTGCTGCCGATGCGGTATTCGGCCGGGGTCGCCAACAACTCCGCCGGCACCGACTCACGCTTGTACGTGGCGCGGTTCATGGCGATGAGCTTGGGGGTGATCGGAATGAGCTCGACCCGGCTGCTTTCGCTGGCGCCCTGGCGCGTGATGCTACTGGTGCTCAGGTACTGGCCGGGGGAGAACATGCAACCTTGCAAAGCGATACTTGCCAACAATAAAAGAGAAAAACGACGGGTCATAATGGCACTACGCTATTCAAGGGCGAATCCAAAAACAAAGTCACCCGACTTTCGTCGGGCGACCCTGTACTGCACCAACAGATACTTCAGTTAGTTGTGCGTGCCGGTTGTACCCGTGGTACCGGTGGTACCCGTTGTACCGCCGTTGGCACTTCCACCACTGTTGGACGCCGCTACAGCACTGGCGACCATGGCAGTACTGGCAGCAGGCGCTGTAGAAGCCGCGACACTGCCAGATACATTGGTCACTGCTGTAAGCGGCGCTTCAGCTGCGGAGGCCCAGTTGCTCAACATCGTCAACAGGGCGATCGCCATCACTTTCTTCATATCAACTCCTTTCTAACATCGCACCTAACATCGGGTGTTCGTTAGAGGTGGTAGAGTTCAAGTCGCAAAAAGCGCGAACAAGATCCGTTGTTCTTTCACAGTCTTACACAACTGATAAAAGTCGAACGGCAGGTTTATATCTACGGACTTGCAAAAGGCATTGCCAGTCTAATTTCCCGACGATATCTAACAACCTGACTGAAACTAACATTGCACTAAAACGCCATCATCCCTGATAACCCCGGGGATGATTCGATTGCCAGCGCCAGGTGTCGGTGACCATGTCCTGCAAGTTGCGTGTGGCTTTCCAGCCGAGTTCCTTCGCCGCTTTCGAGGCGTCGGCCCAGCTCTCGGCAATATCCCCGGAACGCCGTGGCATTACCCGGTAAGGCACCGGCTGCCCGCAGGCCTGCTCGAAGGCCCGCAGCACCTGCAACACGCTGTAGCCGTCGCCGGTGCCGAGGTTCCAGGTATGAATGCCGGTACGGTCGGCGATGGTTTGCAGGGCTTTCAGGTGCCCGTCCGCCAGATCCACTACATGGATGTAATCACGCACGCCGGTACCGTCGACCGTCGGGTAATCGTCGCCGAAGATCGACAACTCCTTGAGGCTGCCGACCGCCACCTGGCTGATGTAAGGCACCAGATTGTTCGGAATGCCGTTGGGGTCTTCGCCCATCTGGCCGCTGTGATGCGCGCCGATCGGGTTGAAGTAGCGCAGCAGCGCAATGCTCCAGCGCGGTTCGGACTGGCACAGGTCGCGCAGCACGTTCTCGACGATCAGCTTGGACTGGCCGTAGGGATTGGTCGGAGTGCCGGTCGGGAAATCCTCGCGGATCGGCATCTGCGCCGGCTCGCCGTAGACCGTGGCAGACGAGCTGAACACCAGCCGGAACACTCCCGCCGCTGCCATCGCCTGGCACAGCGTGATGCTGCCGCTGACGTTGGTTTCGTAGTATTCGAGCGGCTTGCGCACGCTCTCGCCCACGGCCTTGAGCCCGGCGAAATGCAGCACGGCATCGATGGCGTGCTGCTGGAAAATCCGGTCCAGCAGGGCCCGGTCACAGACATCCCCGCGAATCATCAGCGCACTTTTGCCGCAAATGGCTTCCACCGCGTGCAAGGCGGCGTCGCTGCTGTTGCAAAGATTATCCAGAACTACAACTTCATAACCTGCTTCAAGTAGTGCAAGTGTGGTGTGCGAGCCGATATAGCCGGCGCCACCCGTTACCAGAATCTTCATAGCGCGGTCCATAAGTGGGAAAAGTGCCAACTCGCGTGTCAAGCGCTGTTTGTTTAATGTGTGTCTTGATTCACACAAACAACGCGACAACAACCAGAAACAAAAACAGTTCAATCACTGGCTATAAATATTTTTACAAGCCAAACTGTATTGCCTGGTACTTATTAGCACTCCCGCGCATTCATCACTATCAACGGATGCCGACTAAAAATAACCAATAAGTGTCAAACCGACATCTCATAACATTGTCGTGTTTTACACTCATTGCTATTTGCCACTCATCTCCCGAGTCAGGTATTAAAGTACAGCTTCAATAACTTGCAACCTTTCGTTATTGCAATAAACGATGGCAGTGCGCCATGAATGACCAGGAAACTTTTATGATCCGTAAATGTTTGTTCCCCGCTGCCGGTTATGGCACGCGTTTCTTGCCGGCCACCAAAGCCATGCCCAAGGAAATGCTGCCGATCGTCAACAAGCCGTTGATCGAATACGCCGTTGAAGAAGCACGGGACGCCGGCCTGCAACACATGGCCATCGTCACCGGCCGGGGCAAGCGCGCACTGGAAGACCACTTCGACATCAGCTACGAACTCGAGCACCAGATTCGTGGCACCGAGAAAGAGAAGTTCCTGGCCGGCACTCGCGAGCTGATCGACACCTGCACGTTCTCCTACACCCGTCAGGTGGAAATGAAAGGCCTGGGCCACGCGATTCTCAGCGGCCGCCCGTTGATCGGCGACGAGCCCTTCGCCGTGGTGCTGGCGGACGACCTGTGCCTGAACCTCGAAGGCGACGGCGTACTGACGCAGATGATCGAGCTGTACAGGAAATTCCGCTGCTCGATCGTCGCCATCCAGGAAGTCCCGCGCGACCAGACCCACAAGTACGGAGTGATCGCCGGCGAGGCGATTTCCGAGGGCATCTACCGGGTCAACCACATGGTGGAAAAACCGGCCCCGCAAGACGCACCGTCGAACCTGGCGATCATCGGCCGCTACATCCTCACGCCGGACATCTTCGACCTGATCGCCGACACCGAGCCGGGCAAGGGCGGCGAAATCCAGATCACCGACGCCTTGATGAAACAGGCGCAGAACGGTTGCGTGCTGGCCTACAAATTCAAAGGTCTGCGCTTCGACTGCGGCGACGCCGAAGGTTACCTGCAGGCAACCAACTTCTGCTACGACAACGTCTATCTGAAGGGCCGCTGAGCGGCCCTCACTGATTCATCGCCGCACGCACATCCAACGAGGCAACCATGAACATTGCACAACATTCCGCAGAGATTGAACGTGAGGTGGACAACCTCGGGGTGATGAGCTGGTTATCCCGCCATCAGCCATTGCCCAGCGCCAATGGCCCGTGGCTGGGCACCCTGCTGCTGGTCGACCGCCTCGGCGTGTTTCCGTCGTCCGGGGACATACGCCGACCGATGCGTGATCCGTATCCCCTGCTCGCCCACCTGAAACGGATCTACGGCGAACAGGCGCTGGAGGTCGATGACCGCGACGGCCTGAAAGTGATTTTCAGCGACTGGCGTTTTCGCGTGCGGATTTGCTGCAACGACCCGGCGATCATCGTCAACGTGGAAACCCGTTGCGTGACGCAGTTGATGCCGCAGAAAACCGCAGAGCTGCTGAGCCATCTGGATCTGTTCGACAACTGACGGCTACTTCGAAGTCTCGCCACAGCTGTCCTGTGGCGAGACTTTTTGCTGTCCGCCCACGACCCAACGATAGAAGTAATCGGCAATCACCCGCCCGCCCGTGGCCGGCACCGGATGAATCTTGTCCGGCCCGATCATCGCTGCGGCGTAGCGTTTGACGTCGGTGCCGAACGCGCATTGCAGATTGGCGTAACCCAGACGCTGCTCACGGGCCCAGGGCTCGATGACCTGCGCATAAGCCGACATCGGATAGGCGCTGGAGCGGGTGGTGTCCTGACGCAGGATCAGGTTGATGCTTGCCGCCGGTTGAATCTCGCGGAGCATGCCGACCAGACCCTGAACGTTATGCAGATACTGCTCGGGCTTTACGCCAAAACCCTGGTCGTTGCCACCGAGCATGATCAGGTAAATGTCTGCGGGGATCTTCGACACCACGGCTTTCCACTGCGCCTGCCAGCGCGCATCGTCGTGATAGAAATCAGCAGATGCCGCGCCGGACGCGGCCAGTTTCGATACCCGAACCCCGTCCTGATCGTTGCTCAGCCACAGGCCGAACAGGGTCGGCGCGCCCTTCAGCACTTCCAGTCTGAAGGCCCAGTCGGTGGCGGCCGACGTAGCGGACAGCGGGACTTCCTGTACGCCCTCGCCCGCGAGTTTCAACGGCTGCCAGTCGGCGGAGGGTGACCAGCGATAACGCAACTCACTGGACTCACCGTTGCCGAGGTAAAGCAGTTTCGCCTGGGTGACTGCGGTGTTGATGGCAGGCGTCGGGCTGGCCTCGACTTGCAGCCAGGCGCCGGGGTGGCCGGTCACCGTGCGGCTGTCGGGGCTGGCCTGGCCGAGGCCGGAGACCTGCCAGTCGCCGCCGAAGTATTTTTCGCTGCTGCGGGTGTACTTGAAATGCGTGCCGCCGAGCGCTGCGCCGTGGTTGAAACCGACATAACCCGGCCCGGCAAACCCGACCTCCCCGGCCACCCGTTGCACCAGTTTGTTCAGGTAGAAATCCTGCCCGGCGCTGTAGCTGTCACCGATCACCGAGATCGACAACACCTTGCCGGCCTTGCCTTCGCGCCACTGGCCAAACCGCTCGCGAGCGTCGCCGACCTGCACCACCGACGCCGCCACCGGCGGCACCTCATCAACAGCCAGCATGAATCGCTTCCTTCATCGGGTCTGCGCCACCGGAGCGATGGTCGCCGCCGGTTTCTTTTTCGTCGCCGCACGTTCGCCGAGAAACAACACTGAAGTGAAGTTGAACCGACTGAAAATCATCGACAACACCACAGGCCCGAGCAAACCACACGTCAAACCGCAGAACACCAGCACGCTTTCGTCTTTCACGCCCAAGCGGCCGAGGATCGAGCGCGACGTGGCGGCGAACAGCACATGAAACAGGAAAATCGCATAGGAGTAACCGCCGAGCCAGGTCAGCGCCTTCGAGCGCATGTCACTCGACAGCAACGCAATGCACGACACGCAGCCCACCGCCAGGCCGATCAGGCTGCGGCGGTCGACGATCAGCTCGCGGTCCACCGACGCCACGTACAGCAGCGTCAGCGAGATCAGCACAAACACCAGCGGACCGATCACCTTGAACGTCTGCTTCAGCTCGCTGACTTTCTCCTGGCCGATCATGCCCGCCACGAAGAACGGCAGCAGATAAATCGCCCCGTTGATGCCGAACGCATCCACGGGAAACGGCGGCAACAGGAACACCGCCGCCGAGAAGGCGAACAACAGGTACAGGCGCGTCGGTGTACGCAGCAACCCGCGCCATTCCAGCAGGCCGACGAACATGAAAATGATGAACACCGCCTGCAGAAACCAGAAGTGGTTGATCGGCACGTAGAACGACAACAACGCATCCATCACGCTGACGTCCTTGTTCACGCCCGGCCCCACCGCCTGCAACACCGAGAACGGCACACCCACGCAAAACAGCGGCACGATCAGGCGCCGCACCTTGCCGCTGAAGAACGCGGAAAAGTCATTGCCGCGAATCTTGTAGAGGGAATAGATGTAGCCGGAGATGAAGGTGAACAGCGGCATGCGCACGTACACCATCGAATCGGCGATCACCCGGAACGGCGAGCCGATGTCGATTTTCAAACCACCGCCCAACGGCCCGATCACGTGATAGAGCACCAGCAACAGGCACGCCAGGCCGCGCAGGGTTTCAATCTCCAGGGACTTTTTCTTGCTCGACATAAAGCACCCGCCTCAATTCAGAATTCTTGATTCAACCTTCACCGGTTTGTTCGCCCGCAGCATCAGACCCAGGCCCACAAACAACACCGGCACCACCATCGAAAAGTGCCGGGCGAACGAGCCGAAGTCCGGTTCGAACAAGCCCTGGACCAGCAGGAACGCCAGCGGAATCGCGATCAGTTCCTTGGGTTTGGTCTGGATAGGCGCGCCCTTGTAATCGGTCGAGGTGATGACTTTGAACAGCAGGAGCGCAGTCATGATCATCAACGCCACGAAGATCACCTGACCCGGCCCGGACAGCAGGATCAGCTCAACGGGGAACGACAACCGGAAGAAAATGATCATCGAGTCCAGGGCCTGCGAGACGAAGTCACTGCCGCTGAGCCACGAGACGATCAGCGATTTGGAGCCCTCCTCGCCCGCCGTACGCAGTTCGTTGTTGCTGGCGCGAATCGACGACACCGGAAAGCCCAGCGCCAGCTGGATCGCCATCGCAACCGCCAGGTAGAACAGGAACAGCATCAGGAAGAAGGTCGTGCGCGAGACGTATTTTTTCATCACGCAGACGCCGACCCAGGACAGCGAAAACAGAATCCAGTAAGGCCGGATCAGCACGCCATAGATCACCGCCGAGAGGAAGAATCCGCCGCGATATTTACGCGTCAACGAGCTGAACAGAATGCTCAAGACCGCCACCGACACGATGATTTCCTTGGTCAGGTTTTCCAGGAAAAACGAACGCACGATGCCCCACAGGCACAGGGTTCCGAAGATGGTCAGCGGCATGCGCCGGAACACCACCACGGGAATCGCCGTGAGGAAAAAATTGCAGAACATCCCGTAGGCCCAGGCGTTGGTCAGGTTGATCCCGGTGGGCCGCAGCAGGAATGCCGAACACTCGTAGGACGAGCGATCCGGCGAGAACGGGTTCCAGAAATTACAGTTGTCGGCCCGGGCATAGGACGACCACAGGGTCATCGCATCCGGGCCCGGATCGCGCGGCACCAGCAGCGGCATCGCCACGGACAGAAACAGCCCGGTGAACAGGATCAGGAACGACAGCGAGGAATCGAGACGGCGGCCGCGAAACTCGATGCACGGCAGTTTCAGGCCCATGACACGACAGCCTTTTTCGCGCGCGTGGCACGAGTCAGCAGCGCAATCACGGCGAGCTGCACGATGATCGCAAAGACGTTGCCCCAGGCCGCGCCGTAGATCGAATAATGCTTGATCAGCAGGTAACTGACCGGCACTGAAACCAACAGACAAATGGCCGCGCTGGCGAGGGACACCCGACTGTTTTTCGAGGCGATCAGGCCGCCCCAGACGATGTCGCCAATGGCGCGCAGGGCGAAGGAGAAAATCAGCACGCCGAGGATGCCGTTGTCCGGACGCGGAACGCTGGTGGCGACGTAATCGAGCACCACGTTGAAGAACAGATAAATCCCCACCGCGACTGCCGCCGACACCGCCAGCGAACGTGCGACCCATTTATTCACGAATAACTGCCGGACTGTGAACGGTTGCTGATCGGCCTGATAACGCTTGGCGAGCAGCGGAATGCCGACCACCGCCACCACAGCGTAGGACAGCGCCTGCAAGGTGTTGGCCGCCGACCACGCGTACACGTATTTACCGAGGCTGGCGTAGGGTTCGAGGTCGATGATCAGAAAGCGCTCGGCGTACTGACTCAGCGCGATCAGGCCAGTGCCGAGGTAAAACGGCAATCCGGCTTTCCAAACCGCCGCCGTCGCCAAGGTTCCCTCTTCCCGCCCGCGATGAACATTCACCACAATCAGGTAACCGGCGACGATCACCAGCACGTTGGCGATAACCCACAGCCACAGCACGCTGGCGATTGCGGACACCCAGCCGAGCGCCATCCCGCCCACGGCCAGCAGCGCCCAGAGCCCGGTCTTGATGAAAAACAGCAGCGCACCCGCCGTGGCTTTCTGCGCGGAAAACACGAACGAGTTGATCTCGAACGACAAGTGTTCAGTGAGCAGCACCAGCGTCACGCAGGCGATCAGCGCGGTGGTCGCTTCCACCGACTGGAACAATGAATAAATCAGCACCGTCAGCACCGACAACGCCAGCCCCACGGCCAGGTACAGCAGCAGCACCTTGTCCACGACCCGGCGCGAACTGCCGCCCACGCTGATCAGCCGATTGATTTCGGAACTGAAACCGACGCTGTAGAACTTCGACGCGATCAACGACGCCGCGACCACTACGCCGTAAAAACCCAGCGCCTCGTAACCGAGGTAATGGGTGATGGCGAGCACCAGCAAGAACTTCGCGCCCAGTGCCCCGCCCCGCAGCAACAGCCGGAATATCATCGAATGACGCCCTTGATGATGTCGTCCATGGCCACGGTTTTCGCCTCAATCTCGCGGCAGGTGTCGGTCAGGCGTTTGCCGAAATTCGACAGCGCGTCAGGCGCGTAAACTGTGTCGATGATGGTGTCGACATTGATGTCGCCGCCGTTGATGACCCAGTCCTCGACGCCCATGTCCTGATAGGCGCCGAAGCCTTTGCGTTCGTAGCTGATGTGATACGCCGGCACACCCGAGAGCAGCGATTCGATCGCGCCGTGCAGGCGTACGGAAATCACAAGGTCCGGTTGGTATTTGGCCAGCGTTGCCTTCAACGGCAGCAGGTCTTCGGTGATGCCCAGTTCGCGATAGAACGCGCCGTCATCGTTACCGCGCACGGCGCTCTGTACGGCGCAGACCACTTTGCTTTTGTTCTTCAGGCGCTGCAGCAGCACTTTCAGGTTGGCCACGTAGGCGAGTTTCTTTTCCTTGCTCCACGCCGGCGGCTTGCGCAGCACCACGCATACGGTGGCCGGCGTCGAGGCGCAGCGGGTGAACTTGGGTTGCTGAAGGATCTTGCCGGCCAGCGCCTGCACCGCGAGGTCCGGCGCGCGGTAGACATTCTCGCAAGCATCGAACAGCGCCGAGGACCGGTTATCGCGCACGAACACCGCGTCGGCGCTGGCGTAGTGGCCGACAATCTTGTCGCTGTCGCCGTGGAACGGCCCGATGCTTTGCGGCAGGTACACCGACGGCACTTTGCTGAGGATCGCGGTTTCCAGCTGCTTGGCGTGGCCGAGTTTCAGCTTGATGTGCTCGAAGGCACTCTTCGAACGCATGTAGCCGCCGCCGACGCCGACGATCAGATCGGTCTTTTTCAGCAGATCCGCCAGCCCTGCGTAGGACTGATTGAGGAACACCGCTTCTTTGACCCGGCCCAGGCCCTTGGCCGCCATCACCGGCGCATCAAAGCGCGGGTGCGGCAGGTACTTGAAAGAGTCCGGATCGGAAGCCACGACGCTGATCGCGGTGTCTTCGCCAAAGTTGCGCTGCACCAGCGCAATGGCCAGATCGACCAGCAGACCATCGCCGGAGTTGGAGGCACTGTAGCCATGCAAAATCGTTACGTTCATGAGCGGAGTTCTACTTAATAAGAGGGAGCGGAATACACGTCGTAGGTCTGGCGGATCATCAACGCGGCGCTGAAACGCTCGCGGACGATGCGCCGACCTTCGATGCCGAGGGCCGACAACGCAGGCTTCTGGATTTTCTTCAGCCGATCGGCCAGCGCCTGGTGATCGCCGGCAGGAAACACGTAACCGGACACGCCATGGGTGACCAGCTCGGGCAACGACGTGCAGTCGCTGGCGATCACCGGCAGGCCCAGCGCCATGCCTTCCAGCGGCACCATCGCAAAACCTTCCCAGCGGCTCGGGACGATCAGCGCATCGGCTTTCTGATACAGCGCGTGAACCTCGGTTGGCGTCACCCAAGGCAGGTATTCCACCCCGTCCAGCGGCGGACATTCGACGACGTCCTCGTTCACCGCACTGCCCACCACCGTCAGTTTCAGGTCGCTGCGTTTTGCTTCGCTGTAGGCCTTGAGCAACACGTCGAAGCCTTTCTGGTAGTCGAGGCGACCGACAAACAGCAGATGAATCGGTGCCGGATCGTTGGCCTTGCGTTCGTCATTCTTGTGATCGATGCCGTTGTAGATCAGCGTCATGCGCTGGCGCTCGATGCCAAATTTCGCGGCCTTGTCCAGCTCGAACTGGCTGACGCAGATGATCTTGTCCGTGACCTTCTGCAGCACCCGCTCGATCCACGCATAGACTTTCTGCTTGATCGGCGAGCTTTCCATCAGGAACGAAAACGCATGGGGGCAGTAGACGATCTTCGGCTTGCGCCACGGCCGCAGGAGCACGCACACGCAACGGCCGATCACCCCGGAAAAGGTGCTGTGCAGATGCACCACATCGGGTTTTTCCTTGAGCAGGACCCGCGCCAGTTGCCAGGCAAAACGCAGCAGCGACGGCACATTCCGCCCGCTTCGGGCGAAGGTGCGGATCTGCTGTGCATCGATGCCGTGCAGTTCTTTCTTCTGATCGAGCGGGACCAGATACACCAGCTCATAGCGCCCGTCTTCGGGAGCCGCCGAAATCGTGCGGATGACCGTCGCCACCCCACCTTTGATCGTTTCCGCCACGTGCAGTATTTTTTTCACAACCCACCCACTTTCATGCCTGTAAGGACCGTCGCTGAATTTCAGGACTGGTCGGACGCGTATTCGTAGTTGTAATAGCTGCCGTTGCCGTAATAGCTGGCCGCACGCTTCTCGACGCCGTTGAACACCGCGCCCTTCAACTCGATACCGTTCTGGGCGAAACGACGGATCGTCATTTCGATTTCCTTGGCCGGGTTCACCCCGAACCGCGCGACGATCAGGCTGATGCCGGCTTCGCGACCGACAATCGCCGCATCGGTCACGGCCAGCAGCGGTGGCGTGTCGATGATCACCACGTCATAGCGCTCGCTGAGTTGCGCCAGCAGTTCGCGGAAATTGGCGTGCATCAACAGTTCGGAAGGGTTGGGCGGAACCTGGCCACGGCTGATGAAGTGCAGGTTGTCGACCTCGACCTTGTTGATCGCCTGATCGAGGGTGCAGCGCTTGACCAGCAGATCCGACAAGCCGTTGGTGATCGGCGTGTTCAGCGTCTTGTGCAGATGCCCCTTGCGCATGTCGGCGTCGATCAGCACCACGCGCTGCCCGCTCTGGGCCATGACCGCCGCGAGGTTGGAAGAGACGAAGGTCTTGCCGACCTGCGGGCTCGGGCCGGAAATCATGATGCGGTTGTTGGTCGAATCCAGTGCGGCGAAGTGCAGGCAGGTGCGCAGGCTACGGATCGATTCGATGGACAGGTCCGTCGGGTTGCGCAGGGCCAGCAGATACGCCGGCGTGTCCGCCGCGACTTTGGCCCGGACTTTTTTGCTGTCCTCTTCCTGTTGCAGGGCGCTGTAGGGAATCGACGCGTAGACCGGCAAGCCAAGCTGCTCGATGGCTTCCGGCCCTTCCAGACCCTTGCTCAGGGATTTACGCAACAGCACCAGCGCCACGCCGACGAAGGCGCCGAGGAAGGTGGCGATCAGCACGATCAGGGCTTTTTTCGGTTTGACCGGGCTGGTCAGGTCGACGTCCGCCGTATCCACCAGGCGCACGTTACCCACGGCACCGGCGCGAATGATGTCCAGCTCCTGGGATTTGTTGAGCAACTGGGTGTAGATCTGCGAAGCGACTTCGACATCGCGGGTCAGGTTGAGCAGTTCCTGCTGCGTGGCCGGCAGGTCCTGCACCTTGCCTTCCAGCGAACGCTGCTGCTGGGTCAATTCACCGATCTGGGTCATCAGCGCGCGGTAGGCCGGGTGCTGTTTGGTGAACTTGCGATCCATCTCCGCCTGTTGCAGTTTCAGCTCGGAAATCCGCGTTTCGAGCGCCACGGACTGGCCGAGCACCGATTGGGTTTCCAGCGAGATGTTCACGGTCTTGCCGTGGGTCTGGTAGGCGTTGAGCGCATCGCTGGCCTTGGCCAGATCGCGTTTGACCTGCGGCAACTGGCTTTGCAGGAAGGCCAGGCTTTGCGCCGCTTCGGCGGAGGTGCGGCGCACGTTCTGATCGACGTACAGCGAGGCGATCTTGTTGAGGATCTTCACCGCTTCGGCGGCGTCGCTGCTGGCCAAGGCCAGACGGATGATGCCGGACTCCTTGCCTTGCTCGGAGATGTCCAGCGCGTCCTGATAACCCTGGATGGTCACGATTCGTGGGTTGCGCACCACTTCGAAACGGGTTCCGGGATTGGCCAACAGTTGCGCGACCTGCCCTTCTACGCCGTCCTGCGCAAAGGCTTCGCCCGCCACGCCGTCGACCAGCAGGTTGTCGTTGTCGTCCAACAGCTGAAAGCGATGTTGTTCGCCGGCAATCAGGGTGAGTTTCTTGCCCAGCAGTTCCTTGGGCAGATTGAGCTTGGCAAACTCCAGGCGTTCACCGCCCCAGGCGTAGCTGCTCAGACCAAAACGCGGCGGCGCGACGCTGAGTTCGGTCTCACCGCGATAACGCCGGGAAAGAAAGCCGCCGATCAGCGGGAAGGTGTTGGGGGTGACGTCGATGTCCAGGCGCAGATCGTCGACCGTTTTGCCGATCACCGCGCGGGATTTGATGATGCCGATTTCGGTCACCGACGGCGATTGCCCGCCGAGCATGCTGTTGAGGTCGGAAAAACCGAGCATGTCGTTCTTTTTCGGTTCGACCTGTACCAGCGCGTTGGCCAGATACACCGGCGTGGCCAAGATCGCATAGGCCACACCGGTCATCATGAACGCGCCGGTGAACGCACCGATCAACCACTTCTGATCGATCAGGCTGCCGAAGATGCCGAGAAGATCAATACTGTCTTGATCGTTGTCGCGGGTGCCGATTACTGACGGTAACTGCATAAGTCTTTCTTACCATTCACTGAACTGAAGAATATTCATCAACGCGCCAGGCGTTGCGCCCATGAGCTAACAGCATCTTCAATCAATGCATGGGCATGAATAAAAGCGGCTTGCCCCTGACGATACGGGTCCTGTATTTCTCGTTCGCTCTGCCACTTGCCCAGCAGAAACACTTTGCCCCTGGCGTGAGAGGCAATCTTCAGTACTTGATTAACATGTTGTTTTTCCATGACCAGAATCAGGTCTGATTCATTGACGATGTCCGCTGTCAGTTGCCGCGCCGTGAACCCTTCGGCACTGTGCCCACGGTCTTCCAGCACTCGGCGCGCGGTCGACTCCATGCCTTCGCCGACCCGTGCAGACAGGCCTGCGGAGGTCACGCTGATCGCCGAGGGTGTCAGTGCATTGCGCAACAGAAGTTCCGCTGTCGGACTTCGGCAGATATTGCCTACGCAAACGACAAGAATCTTTTTGAACAAGGTTTACTTTCCCGTGTAATGTCAATCGGCCAACATGCCTTGCACATTCGAATGAACCCGCAAGACCTTCCTTCACTCGGAAATAGATTCACCCTTAATACCGATGCATTAAGTACCACGGCCTCTAAAAGTCCCCCAACCAGAATTACCGGACTAAAAATAACTGTGATTTTCAGGCGAAAGTTTTCCGACAAAAAATAACATTCGTGCACTTCGCGCCCTCTTCGTCATCGAAATACAGGCAACGAGATAACAATTGGCTAGATGTCATTCTCATCAGGAGAGCAGACATGAAATCAGCACATCTCAAACATCTTGGTGCCGCCGCCCTGTTGATGCTCAGTGCTACCGCGCAGGTTCACGCCAGCACGTTGTTCCCGTCACTGCCCGCCAGAACCATCGGCGTTCAGGTCAAGATCCAGAACTTCACCCCGGCCGACGCCGAGCAGATCAAGGCGGCGGGATTCAGTTTCGTGCGCTTCGGCGTGTGGAGCGACAGCCTCGGCGCCAAGGCCTATCAGAAACAGATCAGCGATGCGTTCGCGGCGGCGCGAGCCGCCGGATTACCAGTCTTGATGACTGTGCGCGCCACCAAGCCGTTGACCGGCGACCTGACAACCGCCGGTGAAGCGTTCGCCAACGCGGTGAGCGGGCTTGAGCAAGCATGGAGCACACAACTGGTGGGGATCGAAATCTGGAACGAGCCGGATCTCGACACCTACTGGCCCACCGGAGACTTCAAAAACACCTTCGTGCCGTTCATGACGGCCATGTGCAAGACGCTGCAAGGCAAGCCGCAATCGACGCCCCTGGTGGGATTCGGTTTCGCCCGCCCGCCGACGGCCGGCTCCGCCTCGACCGTGGCACTAAACAGCATCCTCGGCGCGTATCCTGAATGCCTGGACGCCATTTCCTATCACCCCTACGGCATGACCGCGACCCAGATCAGCAACGCGCAAACCTTCATCCAGCAAAACTTCCGCCTGCCGGGGGTCATCAGTGAGTGGGGCGTCTCGGCGCTCTCCTCCAACGGCGGGCCGGAAGGGCAAGCCAGTAAAATCTCTGCGTTCATCGCCGATGTTAAAAAACTCAACATCCCGCTGACGTCGATTTACGAATGGAAGAACAGCGAGTCGGGCAGCAACGACCGGGAGAAGAATTTCGGCCTGCTGACCTCCGATGGCCAGCCGAAACCGGCACAGGCGGCGGTCTCGACGCATTTGAACGCCGATTAAGCCGTACAGCGGGTCGGTTGCTTTGAACCTGTGGTTCTTTTTGGCATCGTATTGATCGATAACGCGCCCCGCCTTTCAAACAGCCGTTTTCAGGTTGTTGCCGCCGGGGCGCTCGATACGCCGACATGCCCTTGAGTGGCTGTCGACGCTCGGGTAATGTCACCAGACCCATAGGACAGAGCACGCTCATGACTTCCAAGCTGGAACAACTCAAACAGTTCACCACCGTCGTGGCCGACACCGGCGACTTCGAAGCGATTGCCCGGGTCAAACCGGTCGACGCCACCACCAACCCTTCCCTGCTGCTCAAGGCAGCGGCTATCCCGGCTTACGCTGAACTGCTGAACGCCAGCGTCGGCGACTGCAAGGGCGATGTCGGCCTGGCCAGCGACCGTTTCGGCGTCGCGGTCGGTCAGGAAATCCTCAAGGTCATTCCCGGCCGCATTTCCACTGAAGTGGATGCGCGCCTGTCGTTCGACCAGGACGCAGTGCTCAAACGCGCCCACCGCCTGATCGAGCTGTACGACAAGGCCGGCGTTGGCCGTGACCGCGTACTGATCAAGATCGCCTCGACCTGGGAAGGCATCCGCGCTGCCGAGATCCTCGAGAAGGAAGGCATCCAGACCAACCTGACCCTGCTGTTCTCCTTCGCTCAGGCCGCTGCCTGCGCCGATGCCGGCGTGTTCCTGATCTCGCCGTTCGTGGGCCGCATCTACGACTGGTACAAGAAGGCCAACGGCAACGACTACACCGGTGCCGACGATCCGGGCGTGCAGTCCGTGACGCGCATCTACAACTACTACAAGGCCAATGACTACAAGACCGTGGTCATGGGCGCGAGCTTCCGCAATCTGAGTCAGATCGAGCAACTGGCCGGCTGCGACCGCCTGACCATCAGTCCGGACCTGATCGAGAAACTGGCGGCCGACACCGGCAAGCTGGAGCGCAAACTCGCTCCAGGCCATGCTGGCGAAGCGCGCCTGAGCCTCAACGAAGCGCAATTCCGCTGGCTGTCCAACGAAGACGCGATGGCCACCGAAAAACTGGCCGAAGGCATCCGTCAGTTTGCCCGCGACCAGGAAAAACTCGAGGCGCTGCTGCAAGCCAAGCTGTAATCGGCGAAGCGCAAACGCAAAAAGGGCGAACCCTCACAGGTTCGCCCTTTTTTGTGCCTCGCGTTCTGGCTGATCAGTGCCGTTCGAGGGCATTCACCAGGTCATGGAAGGCTTCGCGGTTGGAGTCGTTCAGGCCCATGAGGATCTTGTGCGCTTCGAGCACCTTGATCCGCACCACCTCTTCCGACTGATCCTGATCCGGCAGGTCATCGAGGCATTCCGGGCACGGCACGGGATGGTTGACGATATTGAACACCTGCTCGAAACCCATCGACTGCAACAGACGGGTGATGTCCTCGTGGGTGGTGACCACGGTCGGCAGCAGGCCGACCTTCTGCCGCGACAGGATCGACAGCTTGGCCAACAGGCCCAAGGTGGTGCTGTCGATGCTGCGGGTTTCGGTCAAATCGATCACGATCGCGTTGAAATTCAGCGCGGTGAAGATTTTTTCAATAGTCGCATCCAACGCCGAACACAGGGTCAGGCGAACTTCACCGACGAACTTCAGGACGAAGGTGCCATCCTGCTCGGCGAACTGGATTCTACCGGTACTCATTAAAGATTCCTGCTCAACACCAACAGGGCGATATCATCCGGCATCTCCCCTAGCGTGGCCAATCCAAAAACCTGCCGCAGACCATCCAGGCTGCCGCCCGCCGACTTCACCTTTTGCGGTAAAGTGGCTTCTTTCTCTTTGAGTGTGGGCTCTGGCAAAAGATCCAGAATGCCATCAGACATCAGCGTCAGGCTGAACGTCGGTGGCAGTTCGAGCACGTGGTCTTCGTAGGTGGCTTCATTGAAAAGCCCCACGGGCAGACCGCGCCCCTCGAGGTAGCGAACACTGTCAGGCGTGTACAACACAGGCAACGGCAGATGGCCGCCGATGCTATAGGTCAACAAACCGGTCTCCTCGTCGATGACTCCACCGACCATTGTGACGTGTTTACCCAGCTTACAACTGATCAGCCCCCGGTTGATATGACCGAGGACTTCCGAAGGCTTGAATTCCGGCAGCGTGCCGTTGCGCTTGGATTCGAACAGCAGGCGCGTAGTCATGAACTTCAGCAGCACGGTGACGAACGCCGAAGAGGCGCCATGACCCGATACATCCGCCAGATAGAACGCTACCCGGCGCTCGTCGACCCGGAAGTAGTCGACAAAATCACCCGACAGGTACAGCGACGGGATGATCTGGTGCGCAAACCTGAATTCGTCGATGGCCCATGGACTTTCCGGCAGCATGTTCATCTGCACCTGGCGACCGGCGTTCTGGTCTTCCTGGAGCAGGTTCAGGCTGGCTTCGAGTTCGCGGTTGGCCTTTTCCAGTTTCTCGCGGTAGCGCTGGTTTTCCAGCAGCAGACGCGCACGATCCAGGGCCCGGCGCACGGAGTGCTCGAGCACGGCCAGATCTTCGAGAGGCTTGATCAGGTAGTCCGCCGCGCCCAGGCGCAGGGCCTCGACCGCGTCGTTCATCACGCCGGCGCCCGAGACAACGATCACCGGAGTCTGCGGTGACCGCTCAGTGACCTGACGGATGAGTTCGAGACCGCCCATCTGCGGCATGCGCAGATCGCAGATGACCAAGTCGGGCGTGTCTTGCTCGAATACCTGAAGACCCTGCTGGCCGTTACTGGCCTGCAAGACGCTGAAACCACTGTCTTCCAAATAGGCCGCGAGGCTCGCGCGCACTACTTCGTCATCATCGATTATCAGCAGCGTGGCACTGGTTTTTGGCATGTGGGCAAACGGCGCCAGAATTAGGTTGGCGTAGCAGGCGGGGCAACGGCCCGGCGCAGACTACTGGATTCGCTTTCTAGCCTCTCTGCTGCACCGCTTCGGAGCGTTTGCCCCGCACACGGTTGCACCAGAGGTGCCCTTCTAAGGCGCAGACGGTACTCCCATCCTTCGAGCGTTTCAAGCATGCGCCGATGGTCGCTTGGAGACTTTGTTTGTCAAATCACTCGCAGTTATAAGAACGGCTTCAACCGTAACCCAATCATTGGACGCGCCCACAAAAAAGGCGACCTCGCGGTCGCCCTTTTTTACTGATCAATCGAGATCAGAAATCGTCTTCAACCTGCCCGTCCTTGACCTTGAACTCGCGGTTCTGCAGGTAGGCGTTGCGGATGAAGGTGTACTTGTCGCCGCTGATCAGCTTCTCGCTCGACAGCAGGCTGGCGCGGGTGTCGACGATGTTCAGGCCGAAAATCGAGTTACGCACCGGCACATCGTTGATGTAGCGGTACGGGCCGGTGAAGCTGTCGACGTACTTGGACGGCGCGTCGCGCAGGGTGCTCGGGCCCATCAGCGGCAGCATCACGTAAGGGCCGCTGCCGACGCCCCAGTAGCCGAGGGTCTGGCCGAAGTCTTCGTCGCTGCGGTTCAGGCCCATTTTGGTGCCGACGTCGAAGAAACCGAGCAGACCAAAAGTGGTGTTGAAGATAAGGCGCGCGGTGTCGACGCCAGCGGCGGCCGGTTTTGCCTGAAGAATGTTGTTCGCCAGGTTGGTGACATCACCGACGTTGCGGAACATGTTGTGGATGCCGTCTTCCAGGAATTGCGGAGTAACAAATTCGTACCCCTGCGCCAGAGGCTTCAGCGCATAGGTGTCGACGAAATCGTTGAACTGGAAGATCGGACGGTTGACGCTTTCCCAAGGGTCTTCTTCCGTTGCAGCCTGAGCGGCGAACGGCACCAGCGTCACGCTGGCACATACACAAAGCTGAGCAAGAGGATGGCTCCAGCGCATAGAAAACTCCTTGGATAGTACGGACGCAGCACCTGGGCCGCGGCGATTAGTGCGTCAGTATAAGACGGAAACGGCGCTTTAGGCAGTTCCCCCGGTGAAACCCACTGTAGGACGCTTCGCCATTGGCCTGTCATGCAATTGTCACCGACATTGCCTAGCCTGATCGCTATTTCAGGGACGTTTTCCATGCCTCAAGCCGAAGCCTTGCCCCTCGCGGCACCGACGCTGACCGCCGTGCTGTTCGGACTCAGCGGCTGTCTGGTGGACTTCGGCGCCCGCGCCCGTCATCACGCCAGCGTCGGCCCGGAACACGCCGACGTCACACCCGGCGCCCTCGACAGCCTGAGCAGCCTGCAACGCCAGCAAATCCCCTGTGCCTGGCTCGATGAACTGTCGACGGCCTGCACTCAAGTCCTGTCATCGGCGCTGCCTGACTGGATCAAACCGTCGCAACATTCGGCAACAATCAATCCGTGGCCGGCGCCCAATGCCTGCTGGCAAGCGTTGATGGGCTTGAATGTCGATCGCCTCGACGGTTGCGTGCTGGTCAGCGGCGAACCGCGCCTGCTGCAATCGGGTCTGAACGCGGGGCTTTGGACCATTGGCCTGGCGTCGTGCGGCTCGCTGTGCGGCCTGGCGCCGGGCGAATGGCAAGCCCTGAGCCAGAAGGAGCGCGAACAGCTGCGCGGCAAGGCGACGGTGCAGCTGTTCGGCCTCGGCGTGCACTCGGTGATCGATCATCTGGGCGAACTCGACACTTGTCTGGCGGACATCAGCCTGCGCCGTCTCAAAGGCGAAAAGCCCTGACCGGGATCATGCAGGTTGGCCCAGAGTGGATTAGTCTTAAGGAGAGCCATAGACCTTTGGCGCACGGCTGCGGTCTATGCCAGTGCCTCTCGATAAAAGGAAACAACCATGCCCGCTCAAGAACTGCAGAAACAGCTCAATGCCCTGCGCGAGCAACTGGATCAAAATCCTCCGCTGACCGAAGCCGAGCGCGCTGATCTACATGCCCTGATGGAACAGATCGAACTGGAACTTGAACTGGAAACCAAAACCAAGGACTCCAACATTGCCGATGGCGTAAACTTGGCCGTTGAGCGCTTTGAAGTTGATCACCCCACCATCGCCGGCACACTGCGCAACATCATGAATTCCCTGGTCAGCATGGGCATCTGAAACCTGCGAATGCAAAAAAGCCCTGCCATCACTGGCAGGGCTTTTTCATGTCCGCGAGGCGGGTTACTGACGAACCAGACGATGGTTCGGCAGTTGCACGCTTTCAGTGCTGCGATAAGGGTTGATGTCCAGCCCGCCCCGGCGCACATAACGCGCGAACACCGTGAGTTTTTCCGGCTTCAGCAGGCGCTGCAGGTCGAGGAAGATCCGCTCCACGCATTGCTCGTGGAAGTCCGAGTGCTGACGGAAGCTGACGATGTATTCCAGCAGGCTGGCGTGATCCAGCGCCGCGCCACGGTATTCCACCACCACGCTGCCCCAGTCCGGCTGGCTGGTCACCGGGCAATTGGATTTGAGCAGATGGCTGTGCACGCTCTCCTCCACCACGCGCGAATCGTCGCAGCGCAGCAGTTCAGGACGCGGGTGTTCGTAGTTGCTGACGCTGATGTCCAGATCGTCGATGCACACACCCGGCAACGCCACGACGCCTTCGGCTTCGACGTCTTTCAAGCTGCGAACCCGCACGCCCACCGGTTTGCCGGCAGCAGCGGACAAGTCCTTGACCAGCGTCGCTTCAAGGCTCGCGATGTCGGCGAAAGGCGTCTGGTTCAGCGAGTTCAGGTAGAGCTTGAACGACTTGGATTCAATGATGTTCGGCGAATCCGCCGGAATGCTGAATTCACCGATCGCCACCACCGGTTTGCCCGACGGCAGCAGCCACGACAGTTCGAAGCAGTTCCAGAAATCCACGCCTTTATACGGCAGGGTTTCGGCGGTCAGGCCCAGCTCGGCCCATTTCGCGGTGCGCGGGATCGGGAACAGCAGGGACGGCGTGTACGTGGCGATGTATTCGCTGGATTTGCCCAGCGGCGAATGTTCGGCTGCGGGATGCATGGCGGAAACCTGACTGAAGAATCAGCGGATTCTACCAGCCTTTGCTCCCGCCTTTGAGTGCTTACTGACTGACAGTCAGTTTGCCGACCATTCCGGCCTGGTAATGCCCGGGAATGTTGCAGGCAAACTCCAGGTTCACCGCTTTGCTGAAGGTCCAGGTCAACTCGGCGGTTTTACCGGGCTCCACCAGCACACTGTTGGGGTCGTCATGCTTCATGCCGTGGCCCATCGAGCCGTGATCCATGCCCGCCATGTCGTGGGACATTTCCTTCATGCCGGTCGG
This sequence comes from Pseudomonas sp. 9.2(2024), assembly GCF_039695385.1. Lineage (NCBI taxonomy): Bacteria > Pseudomonadati > Pseudomonadota > Gammaproteobacteria > Pseudomonadales > Pseudomonadaceae > Pseudomonas > Pseudomonas sp. 9.2(2024). Next base: position 4,465,327 of record NZ_CP155585.1, read on the forward strand.
CGTGAGCATGCCGCTTTGCTGCATCTGTAACATTTCCTGCTGATGTTTTGCATGCATCGCCGCGTCGCCGAGGTTGAATTCGTGCAGCAACTGGCCTTTATTCACCAGCACAAAACGAACGGTCTCACCGGCCTTGATCTCGATCGCCTTCGGATCGAAGCTCATGTCGCCCATCACCACTTCAATGCTGCGGGTGGCCTTGGCCGCCGGGGCCGGCTGGCCGAAGTCATAGGTGTGCGCCGGCGATGCCCACAGCGGCGAACTGAGCGCCAGCAGACACGCGGCAAGGGCCAGACGGTTGCGCAAAAACATAGTCGTACTCCAACAATTCAAGGTTCAGCCTGTGGGAAACTCTAGCCCGCCTGCGCTGGCAGCGACCTGACAGGCAGATTACAACTTTGTCAGGTTGGCGCTCACCGCGTTTGCCCACGGTATAACGTCCTCGTTCCCGCAACCCGAGTCGCCCATGAAACTGCTGATCGTCGAAGACCAACCCAAAACCGGCCAGTACCTGCGCCAGGGCCTGACCGAGGCCGGTTTCAACACCGAACTGGTGGCCGACGGCACCACCGGCCAGCAATTGGCGTTGAGCGGCGACTATGCGCTGCTGATCCTCGACGTGATGCTGCCCGGTCGCAATGGCTGGCAGATTCTGCAAGCGGTGCGCAGCGCCGGTCTGGAAACGCCGATCCTGTTTTTGACCGCCAAGGACACCGTTGAAGACCGGGTTCACGGCCTCGAACTGGGCGCCGACGACTACCTGGTCAAACCGTTCGCCTTCTCCGAATTGCTGGCCCGGGTGCGCAGCCTGTTGCGTCGCGGCAGCTCCACGCCCCAGGAAACCAGCCTGCGCCTGGCCGATCTGAGTCTGGACCTGATCCGCCGCCGGGTCGAACGCAGCGGTCAACGCATCGACCTCACCGCCAAAGAGTTCGCCCTGCTGGAAATGCTTCTGCGCCGCCAGGGCGAAGTGCTGCCCAAATCGCTGATCGCCTCGCAGGTCTGGGATATGAACTTCGACAGCGACACCAATGTGATCGAAGTGGCGATTCGTCGACTGCGTCTGAAGATTGATGACGACTTCCCCCACAAGCTGATTCACACCGTACGCGGCATGGGTTACGTCCTTGAAGAGCGTGCCGACTGATGCGCCGACTGTCCTTGAGCGGTCGGCTGGCGCTGTTGTTCGCCGGCTGCACCGCCGTGGTTTCGCTGGTCGCCGGGGTCGTTTTCAATCGGGCCAGCGAGGGTCACTTCATCGAGCTCGACCAGCAACTGCTCGAAGGAAAACTGCTCAGCGTACGTCAGACACTGCTGAGTGGTAGCGACGCCGCGCACATCACCGATGAGTTGAGCCAACAGGGCGATGTCTCGCTGCGCATCAGCAGCCCTGAGGGACAACGCTGGTTCGGCCGTTCGTTGCATACGCCGGCGAATCTGCCGCAGCAACCCGGTCTGGCCACCATCAGCGACAACGGCACCGACTATCGCCTGCTCAACGCCGCGCTTGAACCGGAAAAACCGGATTCCCCGCAATTGACCTTGCTGCTTGACATCACCCACCACCAACACTTTCTGCAACGCATGCAGCATCTGATCTGGCTGACCGTCGGCCTGTCGGCGCTGGCTACTGCGCTGCTCGGCGCCTGGGCGGCCCGCAGCGGTCTTCGCCCGTTACGCCGCATGAGTGCGGTGGCCCGTGGGATTTCGGCGCAATCGCTGAATGCCCGACTGCCGGAAGCGCGGATGCCCGCAGAACTCGCGGAACTGGCCCACAGCTTCAACGCCATGCTCGGACGCCTCGATGACTCCTTTCAGCGACTGTCAGCGTTCTCCGCCGACATCGCCCATGAGCTGCGCACCCCATTGTCGAACCTGCTGACCCACACGCAGGTCACTCTCACCCGCCCTCGCCCCCTCGAAGACTATCGCGAAGCGCTGCACAGCAACCTGGAAGAGCTGCAATGGATGGCGCAACTGGTCAACGACATGCTTTATCTGGCCAAGGCCGACCACGGTTTGCTGGTGCCCAAGCGTGAACCGCTGGAGCTGGCGGAAGAAGCCGATGCGTTGCTGGAGTTTTTTGCGCCGCTGGCCGAAGACGCTCAGGTCAGCCTGAGCCGTGACGGTTATGGGCGGTTTGCAGGGGATCGCGCGATGTTGCGTCGGGCGCTGTCGAACCTGCTGGATAACGCGTTGCGCTTTACCCCTGCTAACGGCGAAGTATGCGTGCGGGTAGCCGAGCAGGCGAAATCCTTGAGCGTGACGGTGGAGAACAGTGGCGAAGGGATTTCTGCTGAGTTGCTGCCGCGCTTGTTCGACCGCTTCTACCGGGCGGATCCGGCGCGCCAGGAAGGCAGCAGCGAGCATGCGGGATTGGGGCTGGCGATTACTCAGTCGATCATCCGGGCCCATGGCGGGCAGATTCATTGCGAATCGGCTCAGGGCTGGACGCGGTTTGTGATTGAGTTGCCTCGAAGCTGATCGTTCCCACGCTCTGCGTGGGAATGCAGCCCGGGGCGCTCTGCGCCCCTTAAGAGCCGAACGCGGAGCGTCCGTTGATGCATTCCCACGCGGAGCGTGGGAACGAGCATCGCGTGAACTTACGAATAGCGCAACGCGTGCGCCGGTTCGATCTTCGCCGCTCGCCAGGCCGGGTAAACGGTGGCCAGGAAGCTGAGGATGAAGCCCGCCGAGCAGATCAACAGCACGTCGCCGCCCTGCAATTCCGATGGCAGGTTGCTGACGAAATAAACGTCCGAACTGAAGATGTGCTGCCCGGTCACTCGCTCGACCCAGCCCACCATCTCACTGACATTCAGCGCAGCAATCACGCCCAGCACGCCACCGATGATGGTGCCGACGATGCCGATCACCGTGCCCTGCACCATGAAGATCGCCATGATCTGCCGTGGTGTGGCGCCGATAGTGCGCAGGATCGCGATGTCCGCGCCCTTGTCGTTTACCACCATGATCAGGGTCGCGATGATGTTGAACGCCGCCACCGCGACGATCATCAGCAGCAACAGGCCGATCATGGTTTTTTCCATCTTCATCGCGCTGAACAGGCTGCCCTGGGTGTGGGTCCAGTCGTCAGCCTTGAAGTCGGCGCCGAGGCCGCTGGCGATGTCCGACGAAACCTTCGGCGCGGCGTACAGATCCTTCACCGCCAGACGCACGCTCTGCACCTGATTCGGCTCCCAGTGCTGCATGGTCGCGGCGTCGGAGACGTGGATCAGGCCCATGGAACCGTCGAGTTCGGCACCGACCTTGAACACGCCGACCACGTTCAGGCGCTGCATGCGCGGGGTGATGCCGCCCGGTGCGGTGCTGACTTCCGGCACGATCAGGGTAATCTTGTCGCCGACGTTGAGGCGGAAACGCCGGGCAGTGATTTCACCCAGCACTACGCCGAATTCACCAGGCTTCAAGGCATCGAGACGGCCCTGAACAATGTGCTGGGCAACGATCGACACCTTGCCTTCCTGAGCCGGGTCGACGCCGCTGATCTGGATCGGCTGCATCATGCCCTTGTAGGACAGCATGCCTTCCATCTCGGTGAACGGCACGGCGGCGGTCACTTCCGGGTTCTTCATCGCAGCGGCGGCCACTGGCTGCCAGTCGTCGATCGGCTTGACGCCGACGATGGTCGCGTGAGGCACCATGCCGAGGATGCGCGAGCTCATTTCGCGCTGGAAGCCGTTCATCACCGACAGCACCACGATCATCGCCAGCACGCCGAGGGCGAGGCCGATCATCGAGGTCATCGATATGAACGAAACAAAGCGATTGCGGCGCTTGGCGCGGGTATAGCGCGTGCCGATAAAGATCGATAACGGTCTGAACATTCGCTGGGGCACCGTATAAAAATAAAAGACCCGATGCCTTTTCAGGCACCGGGTTTCAAGCCGTCAGATGGGGGTCAGGCAACCTTCCTGCAATTGCAGGACGCGGTCCATCTGGCGAGCCAGGTTCATGTCGTGAGTCACCACCAGAAACGCCGTGCGCATCGAAGTGCTGAGTTCCAGCATCAGATCCTGAATGCCTTCGGCGGTGTGGGAGTCGAGGTTGCCGGTCGGCTCGTCGAGCATCACCAGCCCTGGATTGTTCACCAGCGCACGGGCGATGGCCACGCGCTGACGTTCGCCACCGGACAGTTCTGCCGGCTTGTGTTCCAGGCGATGGCCCAGACCCACTCGCTCCAGCAACGCCGTGGCACGCTGACGTGCTTCCGGGATCGCGGTCTTGCCGATCAGCAGCGGCATGCAGACGTTTTCCAGCGCGGTGAATTCCGGCAGCAGGTGGTGGAACTGGTACACGAACCCGAGGGCGCGGTTACGCAGCAGGCCACGCTTCTTTTCGCTCAGCGCCGACAGCTCTTCACCGTCGAGCCAGACACCGCCCTTGGTCGGCGTGTCGAGACCGCCCAGCAGGTTGAGCAAGGTACTTTTGCCCGAACCGGATTTGCCGACGATCGCCACCCGCTCACCCGGATGCAATTCCAGTTGCAGGTTGGCCAGCACTTCCACCGACTCCGGGCCTTCCTCGTAGGATTTACCCAGGTTGCGGCAGCTCAAGATTGCTTTTTCACTCATGCCCGACTCACTCATAACGTAGCGCCTCCGCCGGCTGGGTGCGCGCGGCACGCCAGGCTGGATACAGGGTGGCGAGGAAACTCAGGACCAACGCAGCGGCGCAGACCATGACCACGTCCTGGCTCTGCACCTGCGACGGCAGGTAATCGATGAAATACACATCGGCGTTGAGGAATTTGTGTCCGATCACGCCTTCGAGGGCCGAAATCGCGGCGCTGACATTGAGCGCGGCGAAGATCCCGACCACGGCGCCGATGGCCGTGCCGACCACGCCGATCACCGTGCCCTGCACCATGAACGTGCGCATGATCGTACCCGGCGTAGCGCCCAGTGTGCGCAGAATGGCGATGTCGCCCTTCTTGTCGTTCACCACCATCACCAGCGTGGAAATGATGTTGAACGCGGCCACGGCGACGATCAGCAGCAACAGCAGGCCAATCATGGCTTTTTCCATGCGGATCGCCTGATACAGATTGCCGTGGGTACGGGTCCAGTCGCGGGCGTAGTAACGGTCTTCGCCGAGGCGTTGGGCGATGTTCCACGCCTCACGCGGCGCCTGGAACAGATCGTCGAACTTCAGGCGCAGGCCCTGTACCTGATCAGGCTTCCAGCGGTGCATCTTCGCCAGATCCTGCAGGTTGGTGACGCCCAGGTAACCGTCGAGTTCACCGGCGCCGACATGGAAGATGCCGACCACGGTGAAGCGTTTCATGCGCGGGAACATCCCGGCCGGGGTCACGCTGACCTCCGGCGCGACGAAGGTGATCTTGTCACCGAGGCCCACGCCGAGCTTGGTCGCGGCCTTGTCGCCGATCACGATGCCGAAGCTGCCCGGCGTCAGATCGTCGAGTTTGCCCTGCTTCATGAAGTTGTCGATGATCGAGACGTTGCGTTCCAGCGCCGGATCGATGGCATTGAGCAACACCTTGGACACCTGGCCGTTGTTGGTCAGCAATCCCTGCATCTGGGTAAACGGCGCAACGGCCGCCACCTGCGGGTTCTGCTTGACCTTGGCGGCCAGGCTCGGCCAGTCGTTGATGGCTTCACCGGACTCGATGGTCGCGTGGGGCACCATGCCCAGCACGCGGGTGCGCATCTCATGATCGAAGCCGTTCATCACCGACAGCACCACGATCATCACGACCACGCCAAGGGCGAGCCCGATCATCGAAGTCAGGGAAATGAATGACACAAAATGATTGCGACGCTTTGCACGGGTATAACGCGTGCCGATAAATACGAAGAGAGGTCTGAACATGTCGGGGCTTGTTCGGAGGGAAAAGGAACGTCCTTGTGGCGGGGGTCGATAACCAGCTTTACACTCAGACCACCGCCGCTACCATGGGTTCGCCATGTCGACATTAGATGAAGAAGATCGCCGCGAATACTACCGTATCGAGGACACGATCGCACTGGAAATTCGGCCCCTGTCCGCTCCCGAAGCCGCAGGCCAGGAAGTGTTGCAGGATGCTTCTCCACTATTCAACCTGCTCAGCGAATTGCACCTGAGCGAATTCGAGTCGCAGCACCTGCTGCGCCAGATCAGCGAACGCGACCGCGCCATCGCGGCGTTCCTGAAATCCCAGAACAAACGCATCGACCTGCTCAGCCAGGTGGTCGCCCTGACCGTGCTCGGCCATATCGGCGAGCCGCAACCGGTGATCATTTCCGAGGGCGGCATCGACTTCCAGCACCCGACCCCGATCGCCACCGGCGCCCACCTGTCGATGAAACTGGTGCTGATGCCCCAGGCGCTTGGCCTGTTGCTGCGCGCACGCGTCACCCATTGCGACCGCAAGGGCGACGGCTACGACGTCGGCACCGAGTTCGAACACCTGACCGACGCCCAGCGCCAGTTGCTCGCCCGCTATATCTTGCAGAAGCAGGCCCAGGAACGACGTCTGGCCCGCGAACAGAACGAATCAGGCATCTAAATTAAGGAAGAACCGTGACCCTTATCTACGGCCACCGCGGCGCCAAGGGCGAAGCACCGGAAAACACCCTGAGCAGTTTTCAGGAATGTCTCAAGCACGGCGTGCGCCGCTGCGAGCTGGACCTGCACCTGTCCAAGGACGGCGAGCTGATGGTCATCCACGACCCGACCCTCAAGCGCACCACCGACCGGCGCGGCAAGGTGGTCGAGCACACCGCCGCCGATCTTGTGACCTACGACGCGCGCAAGGGCGGCCCGGGCTGGATCAAGCCATGCCCGATTCCGACCCTGGAAGAACTGTTCGAAAAGTGCGATTTCGAGCACTGGCAGCTGGAAGTCAAAAGCGCTTCGCGCACCCGCGCCGCGACCACCGTGCTGGCGATCCGTGAAATGGCGGTCAGACACGGGCTGCTCGACAAGGTGACAATCACCTCGAGTTCGCGGGAAGTATTGAAGGCTGCGCTGGATCTGGTGCCCGACGTGTCACGCGGCCTGGTGGCCGAATATGCCTGGCTCGACCCATTGAAGGTCGCGCAAAGTTACGGTTGCGAGATTCTGGCGTTGAACTGGACGCTGTGTACGCCGGAACGCCTGCAAAAGGCGCAGCGTCAGGGGCTGCATGTGTCGGTGTGGACCGTCAACGAGCCTGCGCTGATGCGCAGACTCGCCGACTTCGGCGTTGACAGCCTGATTACAGACTTTCCCGGTTTGGCCACTGCCACCCTCGGGAATTGCTGAAATCGGTCTCCCCGGCCGGCTCAGGCCACCGGCCGGAGCCCGTCAAAAAAGCCGATTGAGGCCGTCGTACGCCGCTACCCGATAGGCTTCGGCCATGGTCGGGTAGTTGAACGTCGTGTTGACGAAGTACTTCAGGGTATTCAGTTCGCCCGGCTGGTTCATGATCGCCTGACCGATGTGCACGATCTCCGACGCCTGATAACCGAAGCAGTGAACGCCCAGCACTTCCAGGGTTTCACGGTGGAACAGGATCTTCAGCATGCCTTGCGGCTCGCCGGCGATCTGTGCACGCGCCATGCTCTTGAAGAACGCCTTGCCCACTTCGTACGGCACTTTGGCCTGGGTCAGCTCCTGCTCGTTCTTGCCGATCGAGCTGATCTCCGGAATGGTGTAGATGCCGGTCGGCACGTCATTCACGAAACGCCAGCTGCCATTGTCGACGATGCTGCCGGCGGCCGAACGGCCCTGGTCGTGGGCGGCACTGGCCAGGCTCGGCCAGCCGATCACGTCACCGGCGCCATAGATGTTCTGCACGCAGGTGCGGTAGTTCTCGTCGACTTCGATCTGACCACGGCTGTTGACCTTGACCCCGATGTTTTCCAGACCCAGCTGGTCGGTGTTACCGGTACGGCCGTTGCACCAGAGCAAGGCGTCGGCCTTGATCTTCTTGCCGGACTTCAGGTGCAGGATCACGCCGTTGTCCACGCCTTCGACGCGGTCATACTCTTCGTTGTGACGCACGGTGATGTTGTTGTTGCTGAAGTGGTAGCTCAACGCCTGGGAGATTTCCGAGTCGAGGAAGCTCAGCAGCTGACCGCGGTTGTCCACCAGTTCGACCAGCACACCCAGACCGCTGAAGATCGAAGCGTATTCACAGCCGATCACGCCGGCGCCGTAAACGATCAGTTTGCGCGGGGTGTGGCCGAGGCTGAGGATGGTGTCGCTATCGTAGATACGCGGGTGGTGGAAATCGATGTCCGCCGGGCGATAAGGACGCGAACCGGTGGCGATGATGATGTGCTTGGCCACCAGTTTCTCGACCACGCCGTTGGCGCAGACCACTTCGATGGTTTGCTCGTCGGCGAAGCTGCCGGTACCGAAGAACACGTCGACGCGGTTACGGGCGTAGTAGCCGGTACGCGAAGCGACTTGTTTGGAAATGACTTTCTCGGCGCTTTTCAACACGTCCGGGAAGGAGAACCAGCGCGGCTCGCCGATCGCACGGAACATCGGGTTGGTGTTGAACTGCATGATCTGCCGCACCGAGTGACGCAGGGCCTTGGACGGGATGGTGCCCAGGTGGGTGCAGTTGCCGCCGACCTGGCGACGGCTGTCGACCATCGCCACCTTGCGCCCTGCTTTGGCGGCGTTCATTGCCGCGCCTTCTCCCGCCGGGCCGGAACCCAGCACCACCACGTCGTAGTTGTAGACAGCCATGCGTACTCCTCAGAACAGGCCGCGGTGCCAGCAGCACCGGCGGCTAAATCACGCCGAACGACGGCGCGAAGGAACAATTGGGGGCCAGTAGAAAACCCGGACACAGTCTATAGAAGCGTCAACGCCGCGCACATTAACCCTTGGTCGCGTCGTAGGCTACTTTTGCCTGCACTACAACGCCAGCTTTCGTACTGTTCTCAGTCAACTTTTGCGCCACTGAGCCGTTCGAAAGCGTGACTGGTGCGTGTGACGAAACCTGTATCGGCACGAATCACAAAGAATGCACCAATGTCGTGTTTTTCCGCATAGTCCCAGGCCCTTTCAGGCCCGAGAATCAGCAACAGCGTCGATAGTCCATCGGCCATCAGCGCTGAAGGATGAATTACCGTGACCGACGCCAGATCGTGTAGGACCGGCGCACCGGTCCGGGCATCGAAGGTGTGGGAATAGCGCCGGCCATCTTGCTGAAAATAGTTGCGGTAGTCGCCGGACGTGGACAGGCCATAGCCATCGACATTGATGACTCGCTCTGCCACCTGCTGATCGTCACGCGGTTCTTCCAGAGCGATACGCCATGGCGAACCATCAAGCTTTTTTCCGGACGCCTTGAGCTCGCCGGTGGCTTCGGCAAGGTAATCATGAATGCCCAGGGCCTCGAGCCGCGTGGCAATGGTGTCGACCGCGTAACCGGCGGCGATGCTGTTGAAATCCACCTCGACCGCCGCGTCCTTGCACAAGCGATCGCCGTCGATGCGCAGGTGCTGATGGCCGACCCGCTGCCGCACTTCGGCCAGCGCCGCCGCATCCGGGACTTTTTCTTCACGCCCTTGCGGGCCGAATCCCCATAGATTCATCAGCGGCTCAACCGTGAGGTCGTAGGAGCCTTCGCTTTGTTGCGACAGCTGCTCGCCCACGTGGATCAATTCAAGGATCGGTGCGGGCATGATCTGACAGCGATCAGCCGGCAATGCATTGAAGCGCGAGATGTCGGTGTCTGCGCGGTAAGTCGACATTTGCCGGTCGACGTCCGCGAGGATTTTTTCCACTTCGACACGCACCTCCTGCGGGGCAGGCAGATTGGCGTGGCGCACGTACTTGATCAAATAGGTGCTGCCCATCGTCGGGCCACCGAAAGTCTCAAGGGAATCGCCGTTGCCACAGCCGGCCAAAACCCAGCCCAGCAGCACGAGAATTCCCCACCGTCCAGTTAACAATTCTTCATCTCCCCGCAAAACCGCGCCGGCCATTATGGGCTACGAGCGCAACGCTTTCTTACAAGATTTAGAGTGAGTACCTACCCATGTCCTCCACGACCGGCAAAGGCAAGGCGATTTTTCGCGTTGTCAGCGGCAACTTTCTCGAGATGTTCGACTTCATGGTCTACGGCTTCTACGCCACGGCCATTGCCAAGACCTTCTTTCCCACCGACAGCGCCTTCGCGTCCCTGATGCTTTCCCTGGCCACTTTCGGCGCCGGCTTCCTGATGCGTCCGTTGGGGGCGATTTTTCTCGGCGCCTACATCGACCGTCACGGCCGCCGCCAGGGCCTGATCATCACGTTGGCCCTGATGGCGGCCGGCACCGTGCTGATTGCCTGCGTGCCGGGCTACGCCACCCTTGGGGTTGCCGCGCCGTTGATCGTGCTGTTCGGCCGATTGCTGCAAGGCTTCTCGGCCGGCGTGGAATTGGGCGGTGTGTCGGTGTATCTGGCGGAAATCGCCACGCCCGGCCGCAAGGGCTTTTTCGTCAGTTGGCAGTCAGCCAGCCAGCAAGCGGCGGTGGTATTCGCCGGGCTGCTCGGTGTCGGCCTCAACCACTGGCTGAGCCCGGAACAGATGGGAGAATGGGGCTGGCGCGTGCCGTTCCTGATCGGCTGCATGATCGTCCCGGTGATCTTCGTCATCCGCCGCTCGCTGGAGGAAACCCCGGAGTTCCAGGCGCGCAAACATCGCCCTACCCTGCAGGAAATCGTCCGTTCGATCGGTCAGAACTTTGGCATCGTCATCGCCGGCATGGCGCTGGTGGTCATGACGACGGTGTCGTTCTACCTTATCACCGCCTACACCCCGACGTTCGGCAAGGCGGAACTGCACCTGTCGGACTTCGATGCGTTGCTGGTGACCGTGTGCATCGGTCTGTCGAACTTCTTCTGGCTGCCGGTGATGGGCGCGGTGTCCGACAAGGTTGGACGTAAACCCCTACTGTTGGCGGCGACGATTCTGGCGATCCTGACCGCTTACCCGGCACTGTCGTGGCTGGTGGCGAACCCGAGCTTCAGCCACTTGCTGATCGTCGAGTTGTGGCTGTCGTTCCTGTACGGCTCGTACAACGGGGCGATGGTGGTTGCCCTCACCGAGATCATGCCGGTGGAAGTTCGTACGACCGGTTTCTCGCTGGCCTACAGCCTGGCGACCGCAACCTTCGGTGGCTTTACGCCGGCGGCCTGCACTTACCTGATCCATGTGCTGGACAACAAGGCGGCACCGGGGATCTGGCTCAGTGGCGCAGCCGTATTGGGCCTGATCGCTACGCTGGTGCTGTTCCGTGGCAACAGGCACGAACTGCGCACGGCACAAGCCGCCATCCCCCGCTGAGACAAATCGCGCACAAACAAAAACGCCCCGACCTAAGTCGGGGCGTTTTCATTTGCAGCTAAAGCTTAGCGCGGGAACGCTGGCGGGTTTACACCGGCCATGTCTTCCATCACGCGGATCACCTGGCAGCTGTAGCCGAACTCGTTGTCGTACCAGACGTACAGAACAACGCGGTTGTCTTGAACGATGGTCGCTTCAGCATCGACCACACCGGCGTGGCGCGAGCCCACGAAGTCGGTCGAAACCACTTCCTGCGAGTTGACGAAGTCGATTTGCTTGTGCAGATCGGAGTGCAGCGCCATGTAGCGCAGGTACTCGTTCATCTCTTCACGAGAGGCGGCTTTCTCAAGGTTCAGGTTGAGAATGGCCATCGACACGTTCGGCGTCGGAACACGGATCGCGTTACCGGTCAGCTTGCCGGCCAGCTCAGGCAGGGCCTTGGCAGCAGCGGTGGCAGCACCGGTCTCGGTGATCACCATGTTCAGCGCGGCGCTACGGCCACGGCGATCGCCCTTGTGGAAGTTGTCGATCAGGTTCTGGTCGTTGGTGTACGAGTGAACGGTTTCGACGTGACCGTTGATGATGCCGAACTTGTCATTCACGGCTTTCAGCACCGGCACGATGGCGTTGGTGGTGCAGGAAGCGGCGGACACGATCTTGTCGTCAGCAGTGATTTCGTTGTGGTTGATACCGTGAACGATGTTCTTCAGCTTGCCTTTGCCAGGCGCGGTCAGAACAACGCGGTCGATACCCGGGCACTGCAAGTGCTGGCCCAGGCCATCGGCATCACGCCATACACCGGTGTTGTCCACCAGCAGCGCATCTTTGATGCCGTACTGGGTGTAATCCACTTCGGTAGGGTTCTTCGCGTAGATAACCTGGATCAGGTTGCCGTTGGCGGTGATGGTGTTGTTTTCTTCATCGATGGTGATGGTGCCGTTGAACGAACCATGTACCGAATCGCGACGCAGCAGGCTGGCGCGTTTGGTCAGGTCGTTTTCGGCGCCCTTGCGCACCACGATGGCACGCAGACGCAGGCCGTCGCCGCCACCGGTTTTCTCGATCAGGATACGCGCCAGCAGACGGCCAATACGACCGAAGCCGTACAGAACAACGTCGGTGCCCTTGCGTGCCGAAGCGTTTTGCTGGCCAACCACGTCAGCCATTTCTTCGCGAACGAACTGCTCGGCGGTACGACCGTTGCCTTCGTTGCGGAATTTGTACGCCAGCTTGCCCAGATCTACCGAGGCCGCGCCGAGCTTGAGCTCGCTCATGGCCTTGAGCAGTGGGAATGTTTCGTGGACGGAGAGTTCGCTGTCGTCGGCAGAACGGTGGCGAGCAAAGCGGTGAGCTTTGAGAATCGCGATGACAGACTGGTTGATCAGGCTGCGGCCATAGATCGAGCTCACCACGTTGTTGTTGCGGTAGAGCTGACCGATAAGCGGAATCATCGCTTCTGCGAGTGCTTCACGGTCGATCCATTCACCAAGACACTGGTCGGGCTTCTGAGTCACGGTAACCTTCCACATGTAGGGGCAGAAAAAAGGGGCTACATTATGCCGCCGAGAACCTCTTGTAGCAATGCGCGCTTGTCGCGCAATCGGTAACAAAAATCCGTCCAAAAAAATAACGCTCCCCGCCAGCCCAGTAAAACCGGGGCTTCCAGCGCAGCCATTTTTTCGACGACTGTTAGACGATGTCTGTAACCCTCCGTAACACCACCAACATTTGGCACTACATAACCGTAAAAAAAGCGCTGGTTTTTATGGTTACCACTACATTTTTTCGAAACAGCGCAGATAGACGCATCCTGCAACTGACAGGCGGCACCGGACGCCGCTACAATTACCGACTTTGTCGCAACGCCTGGAGCTCAACCTTCCGTGCCTGTTCTGCGTCTACCGCTTCTCCCTGCCGCGGCAGGTAAACAGCACTGGGGCAACCTCCCCGGTGCCGCCCTGAGCCTGGCGATTGCCGAGGCTGCCAGCGCTGCCAAGCGCTTCACGCTGCTTTTGACCGCCGACAGCCAAAGTGCCGAACGGCTGGAGCAGGAGCTGAGCTTCTTCGCCCCGGATTTGCCGGTGCTGCATTTCCCCGACTGGGAAACCCTGCCCTACGACCTGTTTTCGCCGCACCAGGACATCATCTCCCAGCGCATCGCCAGCCTTTATAGACTGCCGGAGCTGGAACATGGCGTGCTGGTGGTGCCAATCACCACCGCCCTGCATCGTCTGGCGCCGACCAAATTCCTGCTCGGCAGCAGCCTGGTACTGGATGTCGGGCAGAAACTCGATGTCGAGCAAATGCGCTCGCGGCTCGAAGCCAGTGGCTATCGCTACGTCGACACGGTCTACGAGCACGGCGAGTTCACGGTGCGTGGCGCACTGATCGACCTGTTCCCGATGGGCAGCAAACTGCCCTATCGCATCGATCTGTTCGACGACGAAATCGAAACTCTGCGCACCTTTGATCCGGAAAACCAGCGTTCCATCGACAAGGTCGATTCGGTCAAGCTGCTGCCGGCCAAGGAATTCCCGCTGCAGAAAGACGCGGTCACCCGCTTCAAGGCGCGCTTTCGCGAGCGTTTCGACGTCGACTTCCGTCGCTGCCCGATCTTTCAGGACCTGAGCAGCGGCATCACGCCGGCGGGTATCGAGTACTACCTGCCGCTGTTCTTCGAAGAAACCTCGACCCTGTTTGATTACCTGCCACAGGACACCCAAGTGTTTTCGCTGCCGGGCATCGAGCAGGCGGCGGAAAACTTCTGGAACGACGTACGCAATCGTTATGAAGAGCGCCGCGTCGATCCTTCGCGTCCTTTATTGCCGCCGGCCGAACTGTTCCTGCCGGTGGAAGACTGCTTTGCCCGCCTGAAGAACTGGCCGCGTGTGGTCGCCAGCCAGCAGGACGTTGAAACCGGTGCCGGCCGCGAACGCTTCCCGGCGCAGGCGCTGCCGAATCTGGCGATCGAAGCCAAGGCTACCCAGCCGCTGGCCGCGCTCTCGGCATTCCTCGACGAATTTCCCGGACGCGTGCTGTTTACCGCCGAATCCGCCGGTCGTCGCGAAGTGCTGCTGGAGCTGCTGGATCGCCTGAAGCTGCGACCGAAAACCGTCGACAGCTGGCCGGACTTTGTCGCGAGCAAGGATCGCCTGGCGATCACCATCGCCCCGCTCGACGAAGGCCTGATGCTCGACGACCCGGCGCTGGCACTGGTCGCGGAAAGTCCGCTGTTCGGCCAGCGCGTGATGCAGCGTCGCCGCCGCGAAAAACGCGCCGACGCCAACAACGATGCGGTGATCAAGAACCTCACCGAGCTGCGCGAAGGCGCGCCGGTGGTGCACATCGACCACGGCGTCGGTCGCTATCTCGGCCTGACGATTCTGGAAATCGACAATCAGGCCGCCGAATTCCTGACCCTCGAATACGCCGAGAACGCCAAGCTTTACGTGCCGGTGGCCAACCTGCATTTGATCGCCCGTTACACCGGCAGCGACGATGCGCTGGCTCCGTTGCACCGCCTCGGCTCCGAGACCTGGCAGAAAGCCAAGCGCAAGGCCGCCGAGCAAGTGCGTGACGTGGCTGCCGAATTGCTCGACATCTACGCCCGTCGCGCCGCCCGCGAAGGTTATGCGTTTGCTGATCCGAAGGCCGATTACGCAACCTTCAGCGCCGGTTTCCCGTTCGAAGAAACCCCGGACCAGCAATCCACTATCGAAGCCGTGCGCGAGGACATGCTTTCGCCGAAACCGATGGATCGCCTGGTCTGCGGCGACGTCGGTTTCGGCAAGACCGAAGTCGCCATGCGCGCCGCGTTCATCGCCGTACACGGCGGCAAACAAGTGGCGATCCTGGTGCCGACCACCCTGCTCGCCCAGCAGCATTACAACAGCTTCCGCGACCGTTTCGCCGACTGGCCGGTGACCGTGGAAGTGATGAGCCGCTTCAAGTCGGCCAAAGAAGTGAACGCTGCGGTGGCCCAACTGGCCGAAGGCAATATCGACATCGTCATCGGCACGCACAAGCTGCTGCAGGACGACGTCAAAATCAAAAACCTCGGGCTGGTAATCATCGACGAAGAGCACCGTTTCGGTGTCCGTCAGAAGGAACAGCTCAAGGCCCTGCGCAGCGAAGTCGACATTCTTACACTGACCGCCACGCCGATTCCGCGCACGCTGAACATGGCGGTCTCGGGCATGCGCGACCTGTCGATCATCGCTACACCGCCAGCACGACGCCTGTCGGTGCGCACCTTCGTCATGGAGCAGAACAAGAGCACGGTCAAAGAAGCCTTGCTGCGTGAGCTGTTGCGCGGCGGTCAAGTCTATTACCTGCACAACGACGTGAAGACCATCGAGAAGTGCGCCGCCGACCTGGCCGAACTGGTGCCGGAAGCGCGGATCGGTATCGGCCACGGGCAGATGCGCGAGCGCGAACTCGAACAGGTGATGAGCGACTTCTACCACAAGCGCTTCAACGTGCTGATTGCCTCGACCATCATCGAGACCGGCATCGACGTGCCGAGCGCCAACACCATCATCATCGAGCGTGCCGACAAGTTCGGTCTTGCGCAGTTGCACCAGTTGCGCGGTCGCGTTGGTCGTAGTCACCACCAGGCTTACGCCTACCTGCTGACCCCGCCGCGCCAGCAAATCACTGGCGATGCGGAAAAACGCCTGGAGGCGATTGCCAATACTCAGGATCTGGGCGCTGGCTTCGTGCTGGCCACCAACGACCTGGAAATCCGTGGCGCCGGCGAACTGCTGGGCGACGGCCAGAGCGGTCAGATTCAGGCCGTGGGTTTCACGCTGTACATGGAAATGCTCGAGCGCGCGGTGAAATCGATCCGCAAGGGCGAACAGCCGAACCTCGATCAACCGCTCGGCGGTGGCCCGGAGGTCAACCTGCGGGTGCCGGCGCTGATTCCGGAAGATTATCTGCCGGACGTGCATGCACGCCTGATCCTGTACAAGCGCATCGCTTCGGCCACCGACGAGGAAGGTCTGAAAGATCTGCAAGTGGAGATGATCGACCGCTTCGGTCTGCTGCCGGAGCCGACCAAGAATCTGGTGCGCATCACGGCGCTGAAATTGCAGGCAGAACAGCTGGGCATCAAGAAAGTCGATGGCGGCCCGCAAGGTGGGCGCATCGAGTTCGCGGCGCAGACGCCGGTCGATCCGATGACCCTGATCAAACTGATCCAGAGCCAGCCAAAACGCTACAAATTCGAAGGCGCCACGATGTTCAAGTTCCAGGTGCCGATGGAGCGCCCGGAAGAGCGCTTTAATACTGTGGAGGCGCTGTTCGAGCGCCTCATCCCGAAAACTGCTTGAAGGACGCCGCATGCGCCTGTTTCGCTCTCTGACTTTGCTACTGACTCTGGTGGCACCTACGGCGTTTGCCGATGACCTCTATCAGGTCGAAATGATTCTGGTACGCCAGAACGCCGTGCCGGCGATTGTCAGCCGCGCTGCACCGGAAGACTGGGCGGCTGGCGCTCAGCGTTTGGGCGATGACAGCAAACGCACCCCGGCGCTGAACGATGTTGTGACCAAACTCACCGCCAGCGGCGAGTACAGCGTGCTGATGCACAAAGCCTGGCAACAGACGCTGGGCGAGACACCGGCGAAGGTTGCAGTCAGCGAAGGTCAGGAGCAATTCGGCCAGTTCCCCATCGAAGGCACGATTGAAATGAAGCTCGGGCGCTTCACCGACGTGAACGCCGACTTCTGGGTCAATCAGATCGACGCCAACGGCATGGTCACCGCCAGCGAGCGCCTGAAACAGGACAGCCACACCAAGAACGGCCAACTCAACTACCTCGACAACGGTCATCTGGCCCTGCTGATCAAGATCACTTCACTGACGGCGCCCGCGCCTCGGGAAGCGCCTGAAGTCGTTCCGGACTGATCGAAGTCCTTATGCCCCCGCCACTGAGTAAACCGCTGGCCTCCTCCTGGGTCAGCCGATTCAAGGAACAAAGCCTGGAACGTGGCCGCCGCTACGCGCTGGAAAACCGGGTGCGATTCGTACAGGTCGGCGACGCGACCATTACCGCCAGCTGCGAAGGCTCTGGCGGTAACGTCTACCGTCAGACGATTCATCTGCGCGAGTCAGCCAAAGGCACGCTGCTGATGGTCGACGCCACCTGCACCTGCCCAGTCCACAGCAACTGCAAACACTGTGCGGCGGTATTGCTGCAAGTGCAGGAAACCCTCGAATACCCCGCCGCCGCCAAAGACGCCGAACTGCTGGAAAAACTCCAGGCCGTCCTGGAAAACCGCAGCCCGAAGGCGCCACCGCAAGTGCTGGTGGACAATGTGCAACCGGTACCGCGCCTGTGGCTGGCCAGCGTCGAATTCAGCGCGTTCGAACCGCGCAACGGCAAGATGCAGCGCTACATCCAGCACCGTGCGGCGCTGTCCTTCAGCTATCTCGACGAATACGTCAGCGGCCAGAAGAACAGCGACATTCTGATTCGCCAGGAAGCCCAGACCTTGCGGGTCAAACGCCACCCGGACGTCGAACAAAGCTACCGCGAGCAGCTGCGAATTCTCGGCTTCCGCATCGCCACCCGGCAGAGCAAGGCCCTGCCGGAAAGCGCCGGCGAACTCTACGAGATGGTCAACGACAGCGCGTGGCTGACGTTCACCCTCAACGATCTGCCGAAACTGCGCACCCAAGGCTGGGAGCTGTTGGTCGACGATGAATTCGGTTTCGACCTGACCGCCGTCGACGACTGGTACGCCACTGTCGAGCAGACGCCGGAACGCGACTGGTTCGATCTGGAGCTGGGGATCATCGTCAACGGTGAGCGCCTGAGCCTGCTGCCGATCCTGCTCAACCTGATGCGCTCGCACACGGAAATACTTAATCCGGAACGTCTCGCCCGCCGTCGCGACGATGAGCTGATTCTGGTGAACATCCCGCAACGCAACAGCGAGCACGGACCATTGCAAGTCGCCCTGCCCCTCGGCCGGCTGAAACCGGTACTGGCGACCCTTGGCGAGTTCTATCTGCAGGAGCCGGGCGAAACCACCCTGCGCCTGAGCAAGGCCGACGCCACGCGCCTGAATTCGCTGGAAGGTATTCCGCTGCTGTGGGAGGGTGGCGAGCAGATTCGCAGCTTCGCCCAGCGCTTGCGTGATATCCGCGATTACAGTGCCAAAGCACCGAAGGGGTTGAATGCGACGCTGCGTCCTTATCAGCTCGAAGGCTTGAGCTGGATGCAGTCGCTGCGACAACTTGAAGTCGGCGGGATTCTCGCGGACGACATGGGCCTGGGCAAAACCCTACAGACACTGGCGCATATTCTCAGCGAAAAGAACGCCGGGCGTCTGGATCGGCCGTGCATGGTGGTAATGCCCACCAGCCTGATTCCCAACTGGCTCGACGAAGCGGCGCACTTCACGCCACAGCTCAAGGTTGTCGCACTGTACGGTGCCAGCCGTAAAAAGCATTTCGAGCATCTGGCCGACTACGACCTGATCCTCACGACCTATGCGCTGCTGCCCAAGGATGTCGAGCGTCTGGCCCAGCAGCCGCTGCACGTACTGGTGCTCGACGAAGCGCAGTACATCAAGAACCCGAACAGCAAAGCCGCCCAGGCTGCCCGTGAACTCAATGCGCGTCAGCGCCTATGTCTGAGCGGGACGCCGCTGGAAAACCATCTGGGTGAACTGTGGTCACTGTTTCACTTCTTGCTGCCCGGCTGGCTCGGCGACGTCAAAAGCTTCAACGCCGATTACCGCGTGCCGATTGAAAAACGCGCCAGCGAAGTCAGACTTCAGCACCTCAACGGTCGGATCAAACCGTTCCTGCTGCGCCGCACCAAGGAGCAGGTTGCGACCGAGCTGCCGCCGAAAACCGAAATCATTCATTGGGTCGAGCTCAACGAAGCCGAGCGCGACGTGTACGAAACCATGCGCCTGGCCATGGATAAAAAGGTTCGCGACGAGATCACCCGCAAAGGCGTGGCCCGCAGCCAAATCATCATCCTCGAGGCGCTGCTCAAGCTGCGTCAGGTCTGTTGCGATTTGCGCCTGGTCAATGACGCCACCCTGCCCGCTCGCGGCAGCACATCGGGCAAGCTCGACAGCCTGATGGAAATGCTCGAGGAGTTGTTTGAGGAAGGCCGGCGGATTCTGCTGTTCTCGCAGTTCACTTCGATGCTGTCACTGATCGAGGACGAACTGAAAAAACGCAACGTCGCCTATGCGCTGTTGACGGGACAGACCCGTGATCGGCGGACACCGGTGAAGGAATTCCAGAGCGGCAAGCGTCAGATCTTTCTCATCAGCCTGAAAGCTGGCGGTGTGGGCCTGAACCTGACGGAAGCGGACACGGTGATTCACTACGACCCGTGGTGGAACCCGGCGACCGAGAATCAGGCAACCGACCGCGCGTATCGTATTGGTCAGGAGAAGCCGGTGTTTGTCTACAAGATGATTGCCCGGGGCACGGTCGAGGAGAAAATTCAGCATCTGCAGAAGGAAAAGTCCGACCTGGCGGCCGGCGTGCTGGATGGGCGCAAGGCCGGGGACTGGAAGCTGCAGAGTGATGATATCGAGGCACTGTTTGCGCCGTTGCCGGACAAGTTTGAAAAGCGCTGAGATCCTCAGCGCTTTTCATTCAAGTCATTGCGGAGCCAGAATCAGCCCTTGAGTACGCGCGCCAGCGTCGACTTCACCTTGCCCATGCCATCGTGCAATGCCTGCTCGATCTCGGTCATGGTGATCACTTCAGTGGTCTTGCCCGCCGCCGGGTTCACCACCAGAGACAGGCAGGCGTAATCCAGATCCAGCTCACGGGCCAGCGCCGCTTCCGGCATGCCGGTCATGCCGACGATGTCGCAGCCGTCACGCTCCAGACGCACGATCTCGGCCACGGTTTCCAGACGCGGGCCCTGTGTGCAGGCGTAAACGCCCTGATCGCTGTACTCGCAACCTTCGGCGGCCAACGCAGCAATCAATTGCTGACGCAGCGGTTCGCTGTAGGGAAAGCTGAAGTCGATGTGTGTGACATGTTCCAGATCATCGGCGAAATAGGTGTGCTCGCGACCGCTGGTGTAGTCCACGATCTGATGCGGCACGCAGAAATGTCCGGTGCCCATTGCAGGATGAATCCCGCCCACGGCGTTGACCGCAATGATCGCTTCGGCCCCGGCCTGCTTCAACGCCCACAGGTTGGCGCGGTAGTTGACCTTGTGCGGCGGGAAGCGATGCGGATGACCGTGACGAGCGAGGAACAGCACTTCCTTGCCGGCGTATTCGCCAATCTGGACTTCGGCCGATGGCGCCCCGTAAGGCGTATCCACCGCCAGCGACTGACGAATGCTCAGGCCTTCCAGCTGGGTCAGGCCGGTGCCGCCGATGATTGCGTAAACCGTCATAGCGAAAAAATCCTTAATCGATCAGTTGAGCGTCTTTGAGCGCGCCGACAGCGGTCAGCCAGCGCGGCTCCTGACGGTATTCGGTATTGGCGAATGCCTGACCGCGCATGCGTGCGATGCGCGGCGACGGCTTGACCTTCATGCGCTGCGCGGCACTCAGGGCCAGCTCGGCAGCTGCGCGGTCGTTGCACACCAGGCCCATGTCGCAACCGGCACTGAGTGCCGCTTCGATACGGCTGGCGGCGTCGCCGACCACGTGGGCGCCGGCCATCGACAGATCATCGCTGAAGATCACGCCGTCGAACTGCAACTCGCCACGCAGGATGTCCTGCAGCCAGCGCCGGGAGAAACCGGCAGGTTGTGTGTCGACTTGCGGATAAATCACGTGAGCCGGCATGACCGCGGCCAGTTGCTTGCTGAGTCTGGCGAACGGCACCAGGTCGTTGGCGCGGATCTCTTCGAGGCTGCGCTCGTCGTTGGGGATCGCGACGTGGGAGTCGGCTTCCGCCCAGCCATGGCCGGGAAAATGCTTGCCGGTGGCGGCCATGCCGGCGCTGTTCATGCCTTTGATGAATGCGCCGGCGAGTAGCGCGGCGCGTTCCGGGTCGCCTTCGAACGAACGGGTGCCGACGACGGCACTGCGCTGGTAATCCAGATCCAGCACCGGCGCGAAGCTCAGGTCGAGTCCGACCGCCAGCACTTCGGTGGCCATGATCCAGCCGCATTGCTCGGCCAGATACTCGGCGTTCGGGTTATCAGCGATGGCGCGCATGGCCGGCAAACGGACGAAGCCCTGACGCAGACGCTGGACGCGACCGCCTTCCTGATCCACCGCCAGCAGCAAATCCGGACGAATGGCACGGATCGCCGCGCTCAGCTCGCGCACCTGACGTGGATGCTCAATGTTGCGGGCAAAAATGATCAGGCCGCCCACTTCGGGCTGGCGCAACAATTGGCGATCTTCGGCCGTCAGCCAGGTACCGGCGACGTCCACCATCAACGAGCCTTGCAGGCCAGCAGTCATAGAGATTCCTTGAAAACGAAAAACCCGTCGCCCACGAAATCACCACCTGAGGCATTGCCCGGCGGGTCGGTGATTTCAATGAGAAACGGGTTCAGAACGAGAGTCGACATGGGCGGCTAGCTTAGCGGATGTCAGCTGCCGCGCCCACCCATGGACGGTTAAACCTTGGCAGGTACCGGTGCGGACTTGCTGCGTGGTCGCAACTGCGCGGTGGCCATGGCCGTGTCGGTGACGCCGGTTTCGGCACGCATGCCGGCTGCCAGGAATGGCACCATCAGACGCATCACCTGTTCGATGGAGGTGTTGACACCGAAATCGGTCTCGGCAATCGCGCGCAGGGCCTTGATACCCGACATGCTGAACGCCGCAGCGCCGAGCATAAAGTGCACGCGCCAGAACAGTTCGATCGGAGGAATGCGCGGTGCAGCTTCGTTCACCAACAACATGTAGCGGCGGAATACTTTGCCGTACATGTCTTCCAGATAACGACGCAAGTGTCCCTGGCTCTGACTGAACGCCAAACCCAGCAGGCGCATGAAAATCGACAGATCGTTGCCGCTGCGTGGCTGAACCACCAGCGCTTGCTCGACGAGGATTTCCAGCAGCTCTTCGAGCGAAGGCTTGTTCTCTGGCTTGGCCTGGCGGCGCTCCAGCTCTTTGTCGAGGCTGATGCAGAACGGACCGAGGAAGCGCGAGAAAACCGCCTGGATCAGCGCCTTCTTCGAGCCGAAGTGATAGTTCACCGCAGCGAGGTTGACCCCTGCCTTGCTGGTGATCAGACGCAATGAGGTTTCAGCGAAACCTTTTTCCGCGAACAGCTGTTCTGCAGCATCAAGAATGCGTTCAACGGTTTCCGACTGGGCCATGGCTACTCCGCCTGACAAACACTTGTTTGAAACATACGTTTCAGCCTATGCCTTGTCAAGCCTGCCAGTTCGTTTTGGGAATGGTCGGTCAGTTATTTAACCACAACAAGGACGCCACATTAATCAGCGTCGTCACTGACCGTCCGGCGGCATGGCAAAAAACGATCATTGCCAAGACTGCTTCACTGTATATAATCCCAGTCACTGTATAAAAAGACAGAGCGATCAATATGCTTAAGCTGACGCCACGCCAAGCCGAGATTCTGGCCTTTATCAAACGCTGCCTCGAAGACAACGGCTACCCGCCGACCCGTGCGGAAATCGCTCAGGAACTGGGTTTCAAATCGCCCAACGCGGCCGAAGAGCACCTCAAGGCGCTCGCTCGCAAAGGCGCAATCGAGATGACTCCCGGTGCCTCTCGCGGCATTCGCATCCCAGGCTTCGAAGCCAAGGTCGACGAATCCACCCTGCCGATCATCGGTCGAGTGGCTGCCGGCGCGCCGATTCTCGCCCAGCAGCACATCGAAGAGTCCTGCAACATCAACCCCGCCTTCTTCCATCCACGCGCCGACTATCTGTTGCGCGTCCACGGCATGAGCATGAAGGACATCGGCATTTTCGACGGCGACCTGCTGGCGGTTCACACCACCCGCGAGGCGCGCAACGGTCAGATCGTGGTTGCGCGGATCGGCGACGAAGTTACCGTCAAACGCTTCAAGCGTGACGGCAGCAAAGTCTGGCTGATTGCCGAAAACCCCGAGTTCGCCCCTATCGAAGTCAACCTGAAAGACCAGGAACTGGTGATCGAAGGCTTGAGTGTCGGCGTAATCCGCCGCTAAAGGAGGCTTTATGCAGTTCCCACACGTACCTCAGCAAACACAACTGCCGTTGTTCGAGGCATTTCTGGCGCAGCCCCTCGCCCCCATCCTCAAAGATGTCGTCGAGCGTCCGTGGAATACCGAACCTGAAGCGTTCAGCGAGCTGTCACTGCGCGGCGCGACCGGGAACTGCCTGAGCCTGCTGGCACCGATTCTTCGCGAACTGAGCGAGGATCAGGACGCACGCTGGCTGACCCTGATTGCACCGCCTGCCAGCCTGACCCAGACCTGGTTACGGGACGCAGGATTGAATCGCGAACGCATCCTGCTGTTACAACCGCGCGGCGCTCAAAGCGCCCAGCAACTGGCCTGCGAAGCATTACGCCTGGGCCGCAGCCACACGGTCGTCACGTGGCTGAACACACTGAGCGCAGGGTCACGGCAACAGCTGATCAGCGCCGCCCGCACCGGGGACGCTCAAAGCCTGAACATTCGTTTGGGGTGATTCAGCAACAATGCGCGCCATGTAAAGCGCAGGGCTTCTCCAGGGATAGAGAAGCCGATCTGGAGCAGTAACTGACAGACAGCGGATCAATGAAGAACCCGCGGCCCCTCATCCTTATCGAATTCGCCTTCAACCATACGCCCCGCCATTTGCACGCCGACGCTCAACATCGCCTTGGCAATTTCAACGTGCTGGCCCTGCAGAAACGCCTTGGCATCCTCGGAGAAATCCAGAGTCACCAGAGAACCCTCGTCCTCGGCTCTGCGCAGTTCGATTCGGCCGTCTGGTAGCTCGACAATTTCTAGAAAGGACGTTGGCATATAGGTCTGTTCTCCACGAAAGGCAGGGATTATATAGACATCATTCAGGCTTCGCTCGGGATCTTGACCAGCAGCACGCCTCTCGTCGCCGCCAGTCCAAAGTTCCTCAGCACTCGTTCAAGCCTTCACGGAAGCGAATCGCCAGCCCTTTGAGGTTCTGCCGCCAGCTCTCGAGCTCTTCGCGGCTCAGCTCTTCAACCACCTCTTCTTCATCCAGATTCACGGTCTGAATCAACGGCTGCGTCACATCGCCCTTCGGTTTGTGTGGCACCCGTGGTGGCTGAAACAGCGCCGAGTGCGCAGCCAGCAATTTAGCCAGCCAAGTCTCCGGGTTGCCTGCCAGCTCAATCATTTCCGCCAGCTCTGGAATGGCAATCGACTCCAGCACTTCGCGGGTCAGCAAGGCTTCCGCCCGCGACGCATTGGCTTGCGGCAGACGGTAGAAGCCGGCGATTTCATGACACAGCCCCAACAACGCACCGTAGAGATGAAACAGTGCGGATTCGCGCCCGGCCTGAATCAGCGCCAGCGAATTCATCGCCCGCCCCTCTTCGGCCCTGGCCAGCGCTTCCAGCGACAAACCCGCGAAATAGATCTTCTGATTGGTACGGGTATAGAGCTCGTGGGCCATGTCGGCACTCTCCACAACGAAATAATTGCTTCACACAGGCCGGACAGTGTCATGGATCAGCCGATCCGACCGCAAGCATTAAACAAAAAGGCCGCATGAAAACCCGAAGGTTGTCATGCGGCCTTTTGTGTTGAAGATGCCCAGTCAGGACACCTTCAGATCAACGCCTGCTCAAGCCTTGGCTTTCGCCGGACGCTTGTCTTCAACCGTCCACTTGCCACCGTCAAAGAACGCTTTCCAGCCTGTCGGCTTGCCGTCGACTTCGGTCTGAACGTATTGCTCCTTGGTCTTGCGGCTGTAGCGGATCACGGCTGGCAGACCATCCGGATCCTTCTGCGGCGCTTCACACAGGAAGTGATACTTCGGATCGATCTCGTCCTTGTGCGGCAGAATCTCGATCACCAGCGGAGCACGGGTCTCGCGGTTTTTCGGGAACTGACTGGCCGCCAGGAACAGGCCGGACGCACCGTCACGCAGGATGTAGGTGTCGTTGACCTTCTCGCATTTCAGCTCAGGCATCTTCACCGGATCCATCTTCGGCGGCGCCGCATCACCGCTCTTCAGCAGCTTGCGGGTGTTCTTGCACGTCGGGTTGGTGCAACCGAAGAACTTGCCGAAACGGCCGGTCTTGAGCTGCATCTCGCTGCCGCACTTGTCGCATTCCAGGCTCGGACCTTCGTAGCCCTTGATGCGGTAGCTGCCTTCTTCGATTTCGTAGCCGGCGCAATCAGGGTTGTTACCGCAGATGTGCAGCTTGCGCTTCTCGTCGAGCAGGTAGGCGTCCATCGCTGTGCTGCAGATCGGGCAGCGATGCTTGCCGCGCAGTACCAGGGATTCCGACTCACCCTCGTCATCCGCCGCGATTTCGTCGCCCGGCACCAGGTTGACGGTGGCCTTGCAGCGCTCTTTCGGCGGCAGGCTGTAGCCCGAGCAGCCGAGGAACACGCCGGTCGATGCAGTACGGATCTGCATTGGACGGCCGCAAGTGGTGCATGGAATATCGGTCATCACCGGCTGGTTGGCACGCATGCCGGCTTCCGGATTCTCCGCCACTTCGAGTTTTTTCTTGAAGTCGCCGTAGAACTCGTCCAGCACGTTTTTCCAGTCGCGCTCGCCCTGAGCCACGTCATCGAGATTCTCTTCCATGCCGGCGGTGAAGCCGTAGTCCATGAGATTCGAGAAGCTTTCCGACAGACGCTCGGTAACGATGTCGCCCATCTTTTCCGAATAGAAACGACGGTTGTGCAGGGTCACGTAGCCGCGATCCTGAATGGTCGAGATGATCGCTGCGTAGGTCGAAGGACGACCGATGCCGCGCTTTTCCATTTCCTTCACCAGGCTGGCTTCCGAATAACGGGCCGGCGGCTTGGTGAAGTGCTGGGACGGATCGAGCTTGATCAGCTTCATCACGTCGCCCTGCGCCATGTCGGGCAAAACGTCGTCATCGCCAGGCTTGGTGATTTGCGGCAGCACGCGGGTGTAACCGTCGAACTTCAGAATGCGACCCTTGGCGCGCAGCTCGAAGTCGCCGGCAGCGACGCTGACGGTGGTCGACAGGTATTGCGCCGGCAGCATTTGGCAAGCCAGGAACTGGCGCCAGATCAGCTCGTAGAGGCGCTCAGCGTCGCGCTCCATGCCGGCCAGCTTGGCTGGCGTGGTGTTGGCGTCGGAAGGGCGAATCGCTTCGTGAGCCTCTTGTGCGCCTTCCTTGCTGCTGTAGACGTTCGGCGACTCTGGCAGGTACTTCTTGCCGAATTCGGTTTCGATGTAATCGCGCGCCATCGCCACGGCATCAGCCGAGAGGTTGGTCGAGTCGGTACGCATATAAGTGATGTAGCCGGCTTCGTAGAGACGCTGGGCCATCATCATGGTTTTCTTCACACCGAAGCCCAGGCGGTTGCTCGCGGCCTGTTGCAGCGTGGAGGTGATGAACGGTGCCGACGGCTTGCTGCTGGTCGGCTTGTCTTCACGCTTGACGATGCTGTAGCTGGAGGACTTGAGCTTCTCCAGCGCGGCGGTGGCTTGGGCTTCGTTCAGCGGCTTGAAGGCTTCGCCTTTCTCGCGAGCGACTTCGAAACGCACGGTCGAGCCTTTGGCGGTGCCGAGATCGGCATGCACTTCCCAGTACTCTTCCGGGTTGAACGCACGAATCTCACGCTCACGCTCCACCACCAGTTTCACGGCAACCGATTGCACGCGACCGGCAGACAGGCCACGAGCGATCTTGGCCCACAGCAGCGGCGAGACCATGTAGCCGACGACGCGGTCGAGGAAACGACGGGCCTGCTGCGCGTTCACTCGATCAATGTCGAGTTCGCCCGGCTCCGAGAAGGCTTCCTGAATCGCCTTCTTGGTGATTTCGTTGAACACCACGCGCTTGTAGCGGCTGTCGTCACCACCGATGGCTTCGCGCAGGTGCCAGGCAATGGCTTCCCCCTCGCGATCCAAGTCGGTTGCGAGATAGATGGTGTCAGCATCCTTGGCGAGCCGGCGCAGCTCTTCGATGACCTTTTCCTTGCCCGGGAGGATCTCGTACTTGGCTTTCCAGCCATGCTCGGGATCGACACCCATGCGCGAGACCAGCTGCTTGCGCGCCTTCTCTTTCGGCGACAGCGCTGGCGCTTCGCCCGCAGCAGCCTTGCCGCGCTTGGCGGCAGGCTCCTTGCTGGCGCTAGCCGAACCGCTGGTGGGCAGGTCTCGGATATGGCCGATACTCGACTTCACCACGTATTGGTTGCCCAGATACTTGTTGATGGTCTTGGCCTTAGCCGGGGATTCCACAATGACCAGCGATTTGCCCATGGATCAGAAAATTCCTGAATTCTAGAAGTGAAAGGCGGTTGGCGCCTGACGCGGCACCGCTATATATAGTGGCTACAAGGTGAGGTCAAGCGCAGGGTTTTGCGCGCACTCGCCTTACGGCTTCGAAAAAAGGCTCGGTTCGGCTTGCACCAAAGCAAAGCGTGGGACCTGCTCCCCGTCAACCTCGACGGACTCCAGGAACATGCTCAAGGGACGCACCCAAAAGCCGTAATCGCCATACAGGGCTTGGTAAAAGACCACTTCTTCTTCGGTCTCGGAATGCCGCGCAACACTGAATACGCGGTACTGCGGACCTTTGTAATGTTGGTAGAGCCCAGGTTGTATCGGCATGCTTCGGCCCTCACTCAAATTTTTTCAAAATAAAAACAAAAATAAATCCGCAAAAACAAAAACCGGGGCACTTGGCCCCGGCTTCCATCGACGAGACGCTTAAACGCGTTCGAAGACGGTGGAGATGCCTTGGCCGAGGCCAATGCACATGGTGGCCACCCCGAAGGTGCCGCCATTCTGCTTCATCACGTTCAGCAAAGTGCCGGAAATACGGGCACCGGAGCAACCGAACGGGTGACCCAGGGCGATCGCGCCGCCGTGCAGGTTAACCTTCTCATTCATCTTGTCGAGCACTTTCAGGTCTTTCAGCACTGGCAGGGCCTGTGCGGCGAACGCTTCATTGAGCTCGAAGAAGTCGATATCGTTGATACCCAGGCCGGCACGTTTCAGTGCTTTCTGAGTAGCCGGTACCGGACCATAGCCCATGATGGCCGGGTCCACACCCGCTACCGCCATCGAGCGAATCACGGCCAGAGGCTGGATGCCCAGGTCTTGCGCACGCTGTGCCGACATCACGATCATGCACGAAGCACCATCGGTGATCTGCGACGAAGTACCGGCCGTTACGGTGCCGCCCTTTGGATTGAACGCCGGCTTCAGAGCCGCCAGACTTTCCAGGGTGGTTTCCGGACGAATGGTTTCGTCGTAGTCGAAGGTTTTCAGGAAACCGTTCTCGTCGTAACCCTGCATCGGGATGATTTCGTCCTTGAACTTGCCTTCCACAGTCGCCTTGTGGGCCAACTGGTGGGAACGCACGCCAAAGGCGTCCTGCTGTTCGCGGGTGATGCCGTGCATTTTGCCCAGCATTTCAGCGGTCAGGCCCATCATGCCCGAGGCTTTCGCCGCGTACAGGGACATGTGCGGGTTCGGATCGACACCGTGCATCATGCTTACGTGACCCATATGCTCGACGCCGCCAACCACGAACACGTCACCGTTACCGGTCATGATCGCTTGCGCAGCAGTGTGCAGCGCGCTCATCGACGAGCCGCACAGACGGCTGACGGTCTGGCCGGCCGAGGTGTGAGGGATCTGGGTCATCAGCGACGCCATGCGCGCGATGTTCCAGCCTTGCTCCAGGGTCTGGTTGACGCAGCCCCAGATCACGTCCTCGACTTCGGCAGGATCGACCTTGGTGTTGCGTTCCAGCAGTTTGCTGATCAGGTGCGCCGACATGTCTTCGGCGCGGGTGTTGCGGTGCATGCCGCCCTTGGAGCGGCCCATCGGAGTACGACCGAAGTCGACAATCACGACGTCTCTAGGATTCAAGCTCATAAGTTCACTCTCACTCTAGTTGGGGGCGCTTAACCGAAGAAGCTCTGGCCGTTCTTGGCCATTTCGCGCAGCTTCGCGGTCGGGTGGTACAGCGCGCCCAAATCAGCGTACTGGTCGGCCAGGGCAACGAACTCGGCAACACCGATCGAGTCGATGTAGCGCAGCGCACCGCCACGGAATGGAGGGAAACCAATACCGTAGACCAGACCCATGTCGGCTTCGGCGGCGGTTTCGACGATGCCGTCTTCCAGGCAACGCACGGTTTCCAGGCACAGCGGGATCATCATCCAGTTGATGATGTCTTCGTCAGTGACTTCGCGCTGCTCGTAGACGATCGGCTTGAGCACTTCCAGTACCGACGGATCGGCGACTTTCTTCTGCTTGCCTTTCTTGTCGGCCTCGTAGGCGTAGAAACCCTTGCCGTTCTTCTGACCCAGACGCTTGGCTTCGTAAAGCACGTCGATGGCCGAACGACGGTCGTCCTTCATCCGGTCCGGGAAGCCTTCAGCCATTACGTCGCGACCGTGGTGGCCGGTGTCGATGCCGACCACGTCCATCAGGTACGCCGGGCCCATCGGCCAGCCGAATTTTTCCATGTTCTTGTCGATACGGACGAAGTCCACACCGGCGCTGACCAGTTTGGCGAAACCGCCGAAGTACGGGAACAGTACGCGGTTGACCAGGAAGCCCGGGCAGTCGTTGACGACGATCGGGTTCTTGCCCATTTTCTTGGCGTAGGCAACGGTGGTGGCGATGGCCAGCTCGCTGGACTTCTCGCCACGGATCACTTCCACCAGCGGCATCATGTGCACCGGGTTGAAGAAGTGCATGCCGACAAAGTTTTCCGGACGCTTGAGGGCCTTGGCCAGCAGGCTGATGGAAATGGTCGAGGTGTTGGACGCGAGGATGGTGTCCTCTTTGACCTTGTCTTCGACTTCCGCCAGAACGGCTTGCTTGACTTTCGGGTTCTCGACCACGGCCTCAACGACCAGGTCGACGTGACCGAAATCGCCGTAGGACAGCGTAGGACGAATGCCGTTGAGCACTTCAGCCATTTTCGCGGCGGTCATGCGGCCTTTATCAACGCGACCGACCAGCAGCTTGGCGGCTTCAGCCAGACCTTGCTCGATGCCGTGCTCGTTGATGTCCTTCATCAGGATCGGCGTACCTTTGGAAGCCGACTGATAGGCGATACCGCCACCCATGATGCCGGCGCCCAGTACGGCAGCCTGCTTCACGTCCTTGGCGATTTCGTCGTAGGCCTTGGCCTTTTTCTTCAGTTCCTGATCGTTCAGGAACAGACCGATCAAGCTCTGCGCGGCAGAGGTCTTGGCCAGTTTCACGAAACCTGCGGCTTCGACTTCCAGCGCCTTGTCACGACCGAAGTTCGCGGCTTTCTGGATGGTCTTGATCGCTTCAACCGGGGCCGGGTAGTTCGGGCCGGCCTGGCCAGCCACGAAACCTTTGGCGGTTTCGAAAGCCATCATTTGTTCAATGGCGTTCAGCTTGAGCTTTTCCAGCTTAGGCTGGCGCTTGGCCTTGTAGTCGAACTCGCCGGAGACGGCGCGCTTGATCAGCTCAAGGGCGGCATCCTGCAGTTTTTCAGGGGCAACCACGGCATCGACGGCGCCGACTTTCAGCGCGTCTTCAGGACGGTTTTCCTTGCCGGCGGCGATCCACTCGATGGCGTTGTCGGCACCGATCAGGCGCGGCAGACGCACAGTACCGCCGAAGCCCGGGTAGATGCCCAGTTTGACTTCCGGCAGACCGATCTTGGCCTTGGTCGACATGACGCGGTAGTCCGCTGCCAGGCACATTTCCAGACCGCCGCCCAGGGCGATGCCGTTGATCGCGGCGACGGTCGGAACGTTGAGGTCTTCGAAATCGCTGAAGATCTTGTTGGCTTCGAGATTGCCAGCAACCAGCTCGGCATCCGGCAGCTTGAAGTTGTCGACAAATTCGGTGATGTCGGCGCCGACGATGAACACGTCCTTGCCACTGCTGACGATCACGCCCTTGATCGAAGCATCTGCCTTGATGGTGTCTACGGCCTGACGCAGTTCGTTCAGGGTAAGACGGTTGAACTTGTTGACGGACTCACCCTTGAGGTCGAATTTCAATTCGACGATGCCACTTTCAAGAGCTTTAACCGTGATGGCTTTACCTTCGTAAATCATCAACTGATCTCCACGATATGGAAGCTGAACAGTACACGTCGGACGCAGGCAAATGGCTCGGCAGGACGTTTTTTCGTCGATGCTGACACTCATCCACCCGGCACACCCGCCAACGCGATAGTCGGGATTCTGTAGGAGCAGTCTGCAATACAAACGCTCAATTCATACGCCCGTTTGATTTGGGTACGCCACCTTCACGGAATTTCCGACAATTGTCAATCGCCCCAAATACGGGTTGAAATTCGACTTTGCGGTCATTTCTGTAGGACGCAGCCCGGCCACACACGCTTGCATGTGAGGGCATTCATAAGATTAATAGTTAGAAAAGTCGCCCTAATTCACCGCAACCCTTGTTTAACAGGCTACGCTGGCTGGACTACGAAGGAAAACAGGCGCAGATTTGCTGACCGGATGACGTCGGTTCAACGCCAAAAAGAATTTCCGGCCTGCCTGGCCAACCCCGCCCGATGAATCATGTCGGGCTTTTTATTGCGCGTCTGCCGGACGTTTCGCACCGTTGCAGCGCGAAAAGTCCGCAAGTCATGCCAGCGCTTTCAGCGTGGCATCAATATCCAGCAAAACCGACGCATCCCCCTTCTCGCCCCAATAGAGGGCGATCATCTGCTTGTCGGCGTCGACCTTGAAAACGTTGCCCGGCAATTTTTCGAAATGATTGAGCAACAGCGGATCGTCACAGACTTCCTGCCACTGATTCACCCAAACCCCCGGGGATTTCTGCCAATACGTCCAGCACGCCGGCTGCTTGCCTCGGCGTGGCCGATGGTATTGAGCGCACGGGTTTGGCGGCTCCTGAGACATCCAGTGCGGCCACTCCTGAGGCGCCAGCTGCATGGCCAGACCGATACGTCGGGCCTCAGTGCGCAAGGCTATCCGGCCACTCTGTGCACGTGACGGACGCAACCACGCCAGCGGACTCAACACCACCAGCAGGATTGACACCACCAGCCAGACCGTCATATCTCTACTCCCGTTTTGTCATGAGCCCATTGCGTCACTTTGGAACCAATGCGCTTGAAACCAGCCATACTTAACAATATTGATCCCTCACGAGGAGCACCTCATGCCCTACCACCATATCCTGGTCGCCGTAGATCTGACCGAAGAGTGCGACCCTGTGATCCACCGCGCCCGAGAGCTGTCGGTGAGCAATGGCGCCAAGCTGTCGCTGGTGCATATCGTCGAACCGATGGCCATGGCCTTCGGCGGTGACGTACCGATGGATCTGTCACAACTGCAACAACAGCAATTCGATCAGGCCAAGGAACGCCTTGAACGCCTGAAGCACAAGTACACCGAGCTCGAAGGCGCCAACTGCCACCTGACCTACGGCCAGCCGCGTCAGGAAATCCACCATTTCGCCAAGGAACAGCAATGCGACCTGATCGTGGTCGGCAGCCATGGCCGGCATGGTCTGGCGCTGTTGCTGGGCTCGACCGCCAACGACGTGCTGCACGGCGCACCTTGCGATGTGCTGGCGGTGCATCTGGTCAAGCGCTGATCCCAGGCACTTGTGAAAAGCTAAAAAAGCCCGACGCCCATCACTGGACGCCGGGCTTTTTCATGCCTTGAAACAATCAGGCGTCCAGCTCGGCCCAACGCTCCACCAGTGCATCCAGCTCGGCCTGCAACTGCTCCAGAGAAGCGATCACCTTGGCCGTCTCGGCCGGCGGACGCTGATAGAAGCCGGCCTCGGCCATTTCAGCCTCGACAGCAGCAATCTGCTGTTCTTTAGCGTCGATGTCGCCCGGCAGCGCTTCCAGCTCGCGCTGAAGCTTGTAGCTCAACTTCTTCTTCGCAGCCGGTGCCGCAGCAACCGGCGCGGCAACCGGAGCCGGTTCGGCAGTGACCACCGCCGAGTTCAGGTCGGCCTTGCCGGACTTGCTTTCGGTCACGCCCAGCAGACGCGGCGAGCCGCCCTGACGGATCCAGTCCTGATAGCCACCGACGTATTCGCGAACCTTGCCTTCACCTTCGAAGACCAGGGTGCTGGTGACCACGTTGTCGAGGAATGCCCGGTCGTGGCTGACCATCAGCACAGTGCCGTTGAAAGTCAGCAGCACTTCTTCGAGCAGCTCGAGGGTTTCCACATCGAGGTCGTTGGTCGGTTCGTCGAGTACCAGCAGGTTCGCCGGCTTGCTGAACAATTTGGCCAGCAACAGACGCGCACGCTCGCCACCGGACAACGCCTTCACCGGCGTGCGGGCACGCTGCGGGCTGAACAGGAAGTCGCCGAGGTAGCTCAGCACGTGGCGGCTCTGGCCGTCGATATCAATGAAGTCGCGACCTTCGGCGACGTTATCGATCACGGTCTTTTCCAGATCCAGCTGATGACGCAACTGGTCGAAGTAGGCCACGTCGATCCTGGTGCCCTCTTCCACTTTGCCGCTGGTCGGTTGCAGACCGCTGAGCATCAGTTTCAGCAGGGTGGTCTTGCCGGTACCGTTGGCGCCGAGCAGACCGATCCGGTCGCCACGCTGCAGCACCATGGAGAAATCACGGATCAGGAACGGACCGCCAGGATGCGCGAAGCTCACGTTATCCAGCACCATCACCTGCTTGCCGGACTTCTCCGCTGTTTCCAGCTGGATGTTGGCCTTGCCGGTGCGCTCGCGACGCTCGCTGCGCTCCACGCGCAATGCTTTCAGCGCACGTACGCGGCCTTCGTTACGGGTGCGACGGGCCTTGATGCCCTGGCGAATCCACACTTCTTCCTGGGCCAGACGCTTGTCGAACAGCGCGTTGGCGGTTTCTTCGGCGGCCAGTGCGGCTTCTTTATGGACGAGGAAACTGGCGTAGTCGCCGTTCCAGTCGATCAGGCCACCGCGATCCAGTTCGAGGATGCGGGTGGCGAGGTTTTGCAGGAAGGAACGGTCGTGCGTGATGAACAGCACGGCGCCCTGGAAATCCTTCAGCGCTTCTTCAAGCCAGGCAATCGCACCGATGTCCAGGTGGTTGGTCGGCTCGTCGAGCAGCAGCAGATCCGGCTCGGACACCAGCGCCTGCGCCAGCAGCACACGACGACGCCAGCCGCCGGACAGTTCGGCGAGGGTCTTGTCGGCCGGCAGTTGCAGGCGGCTCAGGGTGCTGTCGACCAGAGTCTGCAAGCGCCAGCCATCGCGGGCTTCGAGGTCGTGCTGGACGTGCATCAGCTTGTCCAGATCGGCGTCGGTGACGATGTTCTGGCTCAGGTGATGGTATTCGGCGAGCAAGGCGCCAACGCCATCGAGGCCTTCGGCAACCACGTCGAACACAGTCCGCTCGTCGGCCACCGGCAATTCTTGCGGCAATTCACCGATTTTCAGACCGGGGGCACGCCACACCGAGCCGTCATCAGGCTTCTGGTCGCCCTTGACCAGTTTCATCATGCTGGATTTGCCAGTGCCGTTGCGGCCGATGATGCACACCCGCTCACCACGGGCGATCTGCCAGGACACCTTGTCCAACAACGGCATCGCGCCGAATGCAAGGGACACATCGCTGAATTTGAGCAGGGTCATGAGCTTCTCCAAAAACCGGGCGCGCATTCTACCTGAATCGGGGCCCGAGCAGGCCGGCAATTTCGCCGCTGACGCACTCTGCACAACAATTGTTGCGAACTTGTGCTGCAAGGCCGGCAAAGCTTTCGCCCCCTGCTGGCAAAAGGCTAAGCTACAGACAATTCAGTGCGGGTTTTGGGCCGGCACTTGTCATGATTTCTCTGCCCGGATGTCTCATGCGCAGTCGCCTCTTCAGTGTTTTGTCATGTTTGCTGCTTTCCGCCGCTGCCGTTCAATCCGCCCAGGCGGTGGACCTGTCCACCCAACGCCAGTATTACGATGAAGCCAAACGCGCCCTGGCCAAGGGCGACACCGGCCCGTATTTCCGTTACAGCCAGGCTCTGGCTGATTATCCTCTGGAGCCATACCTGGCTTACGACGAGCTGACCGCCCGGCTGAAAACCGCGAGCAACGCGGAGATCGAAAAATTCCTCGCCGAACACGGTGACCTGCCCCAGGCCAACTGGATGAAGTTGCGTTGGCTGCGCTGGCTGGCTGATCGCGGCGACTGGGCGACGTTCGTCAAGTATTACGACCCTAAGCTGAATTTCACCGAACTCGACTGCCTGAACGCGCAGTACCAGATCAGCCACAACAAGAAGGCCGAGGGCTACGCCAATGCCGAGAAGCTTTGGCTGACCGGCAAATCCCAGCCCGCCGCCTGCGATGCGCTGTTCGGCATGTGGGCCGCCGAAGGTCAGTTGACCGAACAGAAACGCTGGGAACGCGCCAAACTCGCCGCCCAGCACCGCAACTACCCACTGGCCAACAGCCTGGTCAACGGCCTGACCACCCTCGCCCCGCGCGGCCGCCTGCTGGTGGACGTGGCGCAGAAACCGGAACTGCTCAATCAGCCGTCGCGTTTCACGCCGGCCGATGAACCGATGTCGGACGTGGTCAGCCTCGGTCTGCGCCGCCTCGCGCGTCAGGACCCGGACAAGGCCATGGCCCTGCTCGACGGTTATGCCAGCAGCATGCATTTCTCACGGGATGAAAAAGTCGCGATCGCCCGGGAAATCGGCCTGACCCTCGCTCGGCGTTTCGACAGCCGCGCGCTGGACGTGATGACCAAGTACGACCCGGAACTGCGCGACAACACCGTGTCCGAATGGCGCCTGCGACTGCTGCTGCGCCTGGCGCGCTGGGACGACGCCTATCAACTGACCCGCCGTCTGCCGCAGGATCTGGCCACCACCAACCGCTGGCGCTACTGGCAGGCCCGCAGTCTGGAACTGGCACAACCGCAAAACCCGGAAGCGCAGACGCTGTACAAAAATCTGTCGCGGGAACGGGATTTCTATGGTTTCCTCGCCGCTGACCGCTCACAATCGCCGTACTCGCTGAACAACAAGCCGCTGGTGCTCAGTCAGGCGCTGATCAACAAGGTGCGCAACACCCCAGGCGTGCGTCGTGCGCTGGAGTTCCACGCCCGTGGGCAGATCGTCGACGGCCGCCGCGAGTGGTATCACGTCAGCCGGCATTTCAGCCGCGACGAAATGGTTGCCCAGGCGAAACTGGCCTACGACCTGAAATGGTATTTCCCGGCCATCCGCACCATCAGTCAGGCGCAGTACTGGGATGATCTGGACATCCGCTTCCCGATGGCCCACCGCGACACTCTGGTGCGCGAAGCCAAGGTGCGCGGCCTGCATTCGAGCTGGGTGTTCGCCATCACCCGTCAGGAAAGTGCATTCATGGACGACGCCCGCTCCAGCGTCGGCGCCAGCGGCCTGATGCAACTGATGCCCGGCACCGCCAAGGAAACCGCGCGCAAGTTCAGCATTCCATTGGCCTCGCCACAGCAGGTGCTCGATCCGGATAAAAACATCCAGCTCGGCGCCGCTTACCTCAGCCAGGTGCACAGCCAGTTCAACGGTAACCGCGTGCTCGCCTCCGCCGCCTACAACGCCGGCCCCGGCCGCGTGCGCCAGTGGCTGCGTGGCGCCGACCACCTGAGCTTCGACGTGTGGGTGGAAAGCATCCCGTTCGACGAAACCCGCCAGTACGTGCAGAACGTGCTGTCCTACTCGGTGATCTACGGCCAGAAACTCAATTCGCCGCAACCGCTGGTGGATTGGCATGAGCGGTATTTCGACGATCAGTGATCGGGGCGTGTTTCGCCGATAGATCGACGTAAACAAAAATGCCCGCATCGAGAGATGCGGGCATTTTTTATAGCGCTCTACTGGGTCGGTTACATGGTCGGCTACTTAGTCGGTTACTTGGTCGGTCGAAGCCTGATGACCATCACTGAACTGCAACGCCGCCAACCGCGCATACAACGGATTACTCGCAATCAGCTCCTGATGCGTGCCGATCGCAACCAGTTTGCCCTGATCCATCACCGCGATCCGGTCGGCGTTTTTCACCGTGGCCAACCGGTGGGCAATGACCAGTGTGGTGCGGTTTTGCATCAGGCTCGGCAGCGCTTGCTGGATCAGGTGTTCGCTCTGGGCGTCGAGGGCGCTGGTGGCTTCGTCGAGCAACAGGATCGGTGCATCAACCAACAGCGCCCGGGCGATGGCCAGGCGCTGGCGTTGGCCGCCTGACAGGCCAAGACCGCCGTCGCCCAGGTGGGTCTGGTAGCCGTCGGGCATCTGTTCGATGAAGTCGTGGGCGTGGGCAATTTTCGCAGCTTCCCGCACCTGCTCCAGCGTGGCGGTCGGGCAGCCATAACGGATGTTTTCTTCGACACTGCCGAAGAACAGCGCCGGAGTTTGCGAGACCAGCGCGAAGCAACGACGTAGGTCCAGCGGATCAAGGCTCGTCAGCGGCACGCCATCAATAAGGATTTGCCCTTCCCGGGGATCGTAGAAACGCAGCAACAAGTCATACACCGTGGACTTGCCCGCGCCGGACGGCCCTACGAGCGCGAGGGTTTCGCCGGCGTTGATCGTCAGACTCAAGCCATCGACGGCGAGGCTTTCGGGACGCGAAGGGTAGGAAAAACGCACATCCTGCAATTCCAGCTCGCCTTTGACCCGCCCCGGCAACGTCACCAATCCCGTGGTCGGTGGCTGGATGATGTTCTCCGAACGCAGCAGTTCGGCGATGCGCTCGGCGGCGCCGGCTGCTCGCTGCAATTCACCGATGACCTCACTCAACGTGCCAAACGCACTGCCGACGATCAGGCTGTAGAACACGAACGCCGCCAGTTCACCCGCAGAAATCCGCCCCGCAATTACGTCCATGCCGCCGACCCACAACATCACCGCGACGGCGCCGAGCACCAGCACGATCACCAGGGTGATCAGCCAGGCCCGCTGGAAAATCCGTTTGCGCGCGGTTTCGAACGCCTGCTCGACAGTACTGGCGAAACGCTCTTCATCCTGCACCTGATGGTTGTAGGCCTGTACGGTCTTGATCTGGCCAAGAGTCTCCGAAACATAGCTGCCAATGTCGGCGATCCGGTCCTGACTCAGCCGAGAGAGGTTACGCACGCGGCGGCCGAAAATCAGGATCGGCGCAATCACCAGCGGCAGTGCGATCACCACGATGCTGGTGAGCTTGGGGTTGGTGATGAACAGCAGCACCACACCGCCGATGACCATCAGCAAATTGCGCAGGAACAGCGACAGCGACGAGCCGATCACCGATTGCAGCAGCGTGGTGTCAGCGGTCAGCCGCGACTGGATTTCCGAGCTGCGGTTGTCCTCGTAAAACCCGGGATGCAGGTACACCAGATGGTTGAATACCTGTCGACGGATGTCCGCCACCACGCGCTCACCGATCCACGACACCAGATAAAACCGCGCAAACGTGCCGACCGCCAGGCCGAATACCAAAAGCATGAACAGGCCTATGGATTGATTGAGCAGGTGCGGCGACTGGGTCATGAAGCCTTGATCGACCAGCAACTTGATGCCCTGCCCCATCGACAGGGTAATGCCGGCCGTGACGATCAGCGCGAGCAGTGCGCCGAAGGCCGGCCAGCGATAAGGAGCAAGGAAATGACTGGTCAGGCGCAAGGCCCGGCGGTGGCGCGAGGAAAGCATCGGGATCATTCAGATTCACGTCGTGTGCTGATGGATAGGGCCAGCCTACAGACTCAAATGGGGTGGAACTCTGTAAATCACAATGAGTCAGGTTAAATATGACCGGTCCGACTACTCCCTAGATGCTATTGGTCTAAGGTCCGGGTTGAGACAGACGGTCATTTCTGTTTGAGTGGAGATGCCGTTCCGGACCGACCGCAGGGAGTTGTCACAGCCTGGTCACCTGACGGTTTTAATCTAGGCACACAACCTGATGAGGAGACAGGCCATGTCCTTGCAAAACAGCAGCGATGACAAAATTGAAGTGATCCGCACCAAGCCCGGCCAACCTCTGGGTTGCTCGATCATCGATAAGGATGGGCGCGAAGTGCCAATCACTGAAGACATGATCCAGGACGCCTGCCGCGAACTGGAGAAGCGATTGGTCAAGCCTGCCGAACAAGAGTGATATCGCCACCGTCTTCCTGACCCGGCCCCTGCAGGCCGGGTTTTTTCTGCCCGCTGTTTATACGGCCACAGCGCCCAACGCGGTCACGATCTGGCGCAAGGCCGGCGAATCACCGTCGATCCGCACTTTCAAACCTTCGATCTCGCGTCGCGACGGATACTGTTTGCGCAGCAAATCAAACGCGGCACGTTGCTCACCGACGCTGCCCAGCAGCGTGCGACGGAAATCCGCATCGTCCCGGCGCGGGTCGTACACGCCACGGCACAACATCGCCAGCGCCCAGGCCGGATCGCTGTCGGCATGCAGGGAAACTTCCGACAACCATGGTGCCGGCAGCAGATCACCGAGCTGAATGCTGGCGGGCTCACCGATAAATTCGCAGTACGCCTGATAGATCTGCGCGGTGCCGCGCTGTTTGCCGTCGAGGCTGTAACCGGCAATGTGCGGCGTTGCCAGCACGCAGAGTTCGGCCAGCGCGACATCGACTTGCGGCTCGGCTTCCCAGACATCGAGCACCGCTTGCAAGTCTTCACGCTCCAGCAGCACTTCGCGCAGCGCGGAGTTATCCACCACCGGACCGCGAGCCGCGTTGATCAGCCAGGCGCCGGGCTTGAGCTGCTGCAAACGCTGCTCGTCGAACAAATGCCAGGTCGCCCCGTCGCCGCTGCGGGTCAGCGGGGTGTGCAGGCTGATCACGTCGCACTGCGCGATGATCTGCTCCAGGCTGACATAGTCGCCGCCCTCGGCCGCCTGACGCGGCGGGTCACAGACTTTCACGTTCCAGCCCAGGCCTTTGAGCACCTTGATCAGGCGACCGCCGACCTCACCGGCGCCGATCACACCGTAAGTGCGCTCACGCAAATCGACACCTTCGATTTCAGCCAGGGTCATCAGACTGCCGAGTACGTAATCAACCACGCCCCGGGCATTGCAGCCGGGCGCGCTGGACCAGGTGATCCCGGCCTCATTGAAGTAATCGAGATCCAGATGATCGGTGCCGATGGTGCAGGTGCCGACAAAACGCACCTTGCTGCCTTCAAGCAGTGCGCGGTTGACGTTGGTCACCGAGCGCACCAGCAATACATCGGCCTGTTCGACCGTGGCCCGGTCGATGGAACGGCCCGGTACCCGGCGAATCTCACCGAAACCGGCAAAAAAGGCATCGAGCAGCGGGATATTTTCGTCGGCAACAATCAGCATGGCGGGGCTCCTTGGGCGGATCGGCAGTGTAGGCGCTGGGACTGCGATGAGCCAGCAGGCTGTTCTTTCTTGATCGGTCGAAGGCGATTACAAATCCGCAACAGAGGATTTTTCCTGACCACAACGTCAGCGGCGTAGAATGCCCGGCCTTGCGCATCAACCCCTGTGGACGCTTTGCCTGTGAATTCCGTGACTGACCGCCCCGCTGCCGTTTCCCTCAACCGCCCTGCCCGGGTTCGCCTGGAGCTGAAGAATCTGCTCGGCCTGGCCCTGCCGATCATGATCGCGCAACTGGCGACCACCGCCATGGGCTTCGTCGATGCGGTGATGGCCGGGCGCGTCGGGCCGAAGGATCTCGCGGCCGTGGCGCTGGGCAACTCGATCTGGGTGCCGGTGTTCCTGCTGATGACCGGCACCCTGTTGGCCACCACGCCGAAAGTCGCTCAGCGCTTCGGCGCCGGCACTCACAGCGAAATCGGCCCGATCGTGCGTCAGGCCCTGTGGCTGGCTCTGGTAGTCGGACTGATGGCGACCACCATGCTGTTCAGCGCGGAACCGATCCTGCACCTGATGAAAGTCGATCCGGAGCTGATCGGCCCGTGCATGCAGTACCTGCACGGCATCGCCAGCGGTCTGCCAGCCGTTGCCTTCTACCATGTGCTGCGCTGCACCAGTGATGGCCTCGGCCGCACGCGGCCGGCGATGGTGCTGGGCCTGTGTGGGCTGGCGCTGAACATTCCGCTCAACTACGTGTTCATTTATGGTCACTTCGGCGTTCCGGCCATGGGCGGCGTCGGTTGCGGCTGGGCCACGGCCATCGTGATGTGGGTGATGGCGCTGGGTCTGGCCGGTTACGAGCGCTGGGCGCCGGCCTACAAGTCGAGCGAACTGTTCAGCCGTTTCGACTGGCCGCAATGGGCAGTGATCAAGCGTTTGCTGGCCATCGGTCTGCCGATCGGCGTCGCGGTGTTTGCCGAGTCGAGCATTTTCGCAGTGATCGCGCTGCTGATCGGCAGCCTCGGCGCCACGGTGGTGGCCGGGCACCAGATCGCGCTGAACGTCAGCTCGCTGGTGTTCATGATTCCGTATTCGCTGGGCATGGCGGTGACCGTGCGGGTCGGCCAGGCCCTCGGCCGTGAAGAACCCCGTGAAGCGCGATTCGCAGCGGGCGTCGGCATGGGCACTGCACTGGCTTACGCCTGCCTGTCGGCGAGCATGATGCTGCTGTTGCGCGAGCACATTGCGGCGATCTATACCTCTGACCCGATGGTGATTCACATCGCGGCGATGCTGATCGTGTATTCGGCGCTGTTCCAGTTTTCCGACGCGATTCAGGTCACCGCCGCCGGCGCCCTGCGCGGTTATCAGGACACTCGCGTGACGATGATTCTGACCCTGTTCGCCTATTGGGGCATCGGCCTGCCGGTAGGTTACGCCCTCGGCCTGACCGACTGGCTCGGCGAGCCACGCGGCCCGAGCGGCTTGTGGGAAGGCCTGATCGTCGGCCTGAGCTGCGCGGCGCTGATGCTGTCGATCCGCCTGACGCGCAGTGCACGCAAACGCATTCGCATCAGCCGTTCGATGGGCTGACCGGCCATAAAAAAAGACCTGCACATGCAGGTCTTTTTTTTGCCTTCCGATCAACCGGACTTCTTGCGAATCCAGTACAGATAGGTCCCGGCTTCTTCGTGCTGCCCCACCAGTTCATGGTCGAGAAACACGCAGAACTTGGGGATGTCGCGACGGGTCGACGGGTCGGTGGCGATCACCTTGAGCAGGCCGCCGGGCACCAGGTCACGGATGTGCTGGTGCAGCATCATCACCGGCTCCGGGCAGTTGAGGCCCGTAGCGTCGAGGGTGCCGTCGACCGGCGTATTGATCATTTCACTCATGATTCACTCCTGAAACTGGCCGGCATTGTCGCCCAATGCCGGGTGTTCGGTCACCTGTCGCGCGCTCAGCGGGCTTTGGTTTTCTTCACGTCATGGCGGCGCAAATGGCAGGTCACTTCCTCGCGGTCGTGGTAAAGCTGCTTGCAGCCGATGTCGACCTTGATCCCGCGGGCCTTGAAACCGTCGGCGATGCGTTCGAGCAGGCGCTTCACTTCGGCGTAACGCTGCTTCATCGGCAACTTGAGGTTGACCACCGCTTCCCGGCAATGCCCCTCGCCGATCCACTCTTCGAGCATCGCGGCATTGCGCGCCGGCTTCTCGACGATGTCGCAGACCATCCAGTCCACCGGTTGCTTGGGCTTGAAGGTGAAGCCGTCAGCCATCAAGTGCTTCACCAGACCGGTGTCCATCAGGCTTTCGGCCATCGGGCCGTTGTCGATGGCGGTCACCAGCATGCCGCGATTGACCAGTTGCCAGGTCCAGCCGCCCGGCGCCGCGCCGAGGTCGACGCCGGTCATATCGCTGTGCAGGCGATCGTCCCACTGATCGCGGGGGATGAAGTGGTGCCAGGCCTCTTCCAGCTTCAGGGTCGAACGGCTCGGCGCCTCGCGCGGGAACTTCAGACGAGGAATGCCCATCGGCCACATCGCCGAGTTACCGGCATCGGCCAGACCGAGGAACACCTCACGACCGCTTTTGAAGGTCAGCAGCAGACGCGGCTTGCTGGCGTCCTCCACCAGTTTGCCGGCGCCGGTCAGCGCCTTGCGCAGCGGGCCTTCGAACTTCTTGCAAAAGTTCGACAGTTCCTTGCCGTCGTTGGTATCGACGACTTCCAGCCACAGGCTGCCACACACCGGGAATTCAGCCATGTGCGCGAGGATCACGCTGATGCGGTCGGTTTCCGGCAGATCGATGAAAAACCCGCGCGCCCACTGGCGCGGGAAGATCAGCTCGGCGAAACGCTGACCGCGCATCAGGCGCTCGGCACCGTCTTCTTCGGTGCAGACGAACTCGGCGCAAGCGGTGGCCGGTTTGGCCTTGGCATAGCCGGCCACGTTGAGTTGGGCGGCGAGGTCGGAAATCTCCGAACAGACTTCGCCTTCGAAGCCTGGC
This sequence comes from Pseudomonas sp. 9.2(2024), assembly GCF_039695385.1. Lineage (NCBI taxonomy): Bacteria > Pseudomonadati > Pseudomonadota > Gammaproteobacteria > Pseudomonadales > Pseudomonadaceae > Pseudomonas > Pseudomonas sp. 9.2(2024). The sequence continues at coordinate 4,508,988 of NZ_CP155585.1, forward strand.
CGGCAATGCATGAATAGGGTGTTCATTCTTACTCCTGGGCAGAGGGCGATCATTCATCCCCTGCGCGATGCCCAGACCCTGCATTGAAGCAAAGCCTGTCACGAAAACCGGCGCATGATAGCCCATGTCGGAACCTTGGTTCTGTCCATAGAGTCCAGTTATTAGCCAGCTACTGAAAACAGGGCTACGTTGATAGCTCTGCCCGTCCCCTCAATCCGTAGCCGTGCGGATTCAAAGGAGTGATCGTAATGCCGTCCCTCGATAGTCTGAATTCTCTGAAAACCCTCAAAGTCGATGACAAGACTTACCACTATTTCAGCCTGCCGGATGCTGCCAAAAGCCTGGGCGATCTCGACAGGTTGCCGATGTCGCTGAAAGTCCTGCTGGAAAACCTGCTGCGCTGGGAGGATGAAAAAACCGTCACCGGCGCCGACCTCAAGGCCATTGCCGCGTGGCTCAAGGAGCGCCGCTCCGATCGCGAAATCCAGTACCGCCCTGCCCGCGTGCTGATGCAGGACTTTACCGGCGTTCCCGCCGTGGTCGATCTGGCCGCGATGCGCGCCGCTATGGCCAAGGCCGGCGGTGATCCGCAACGAATCAACCCGCTGTCGCCGGTGGATCTGGTGATCGACCACTCGGTGATGGTCGACAAATTCGCCAGTGCCAGCGCCTTCGAACAGAACGTCGACATCGAAATGCAGCGCAACGGCGAACGCTACGCCTTCCTGCGCTGGGGCCAGAGTGCGTTCGACAATTTCAGCGTGGTGCCGCCGGGCACCGGGATCTGCCACCAGGTCAACCTCGAATACCTCGGACGAACGGTGTGGACCAAGGACGAAGACGGCCGCACCTATGCCTTCCCCGACACGCTGGTCGGCACCGACTCCCACACCACCATGATCAACGGCCTCGGCGTACTCGGTTGGGGCGTCGGCGGGATCGAGGCGGAAGCGGCGATGCTCGGGCAACCGGTGTCGATGCTGATTCCCGAAGTGATCGGCTTCAAACTCACCGGCAAGCTCAAGGAAGGCATCACCGCCACCGACCTGGTGCTGACCGTGACCCAGATGCTGCGCAAGAAAGGCGTGGTCGGCAAATTCGTCGAGTTCTATGGGGACGGCCTCGCCGACCTGCCGCTGGCCGACCGCGCGACCATCGCCAACATGGCCCCGGAATATGGCGCGACCTGCGGCTTCTTCCCGGTGGATGACGTGACCTTGGACTACCTGCGCCTGTCCGGCCGTCCGCCGGAAGTGGTGAAGCTGGTCGAAGCCTACACCAAAGCTCAGGGACTGTGGCGCCTGCCCGGTCAGGAACCAGTGTTCACCGACAGTCTGGCGCTGGACATGGGCAGCGTCGAAGCCAGCCTCGCCGGGCCTAAACGTCCGCAAGACCGTGTCTCGCTGCCGAATGTCGGCCAGGCGTTCAGTGACTTCCTCGACTTGCAATTCAAACCTACCAGCAAGGAAGAAGGACGCCTGGAAAGCGAAGGCGGCGGTGGCGTGGCGGTGGGCAATGCCGATCTGGTCGGCGAAACGGACTACGAGTACGACGGCCACACCTATCGCCTGAAAAACGGCGCCGTGGTGATTGCCGCGATCACCTCCTGCACCAACACCTCCAACCCCAGCGTGATGATGGCCGCCGGCCTGCTGGCGAAAAAAGCCGTGGAAAAGGGCCTGACCCGCAAGCCGTGGGTGAAGAGCTCACTGGCACCGGGTTCGAAAGTCGTCACCGATTACTACAAGGCCGCCGGATTGACTCAGTACCTCGATCAGCTCGGTTTTTCGCTGGTCGGTTACGGCTGCACCACTTGCATCGGCAACTCCGGGCCGCTGCCGGAACCGATCGAAAAAGCCATTCAGAAAGCCGACCTGACCGTGGCTTCGGTGCTGTCCGGCAACCGCAACTTCGAAGGTCGGGTGCATCCGCTGGTGAAAACCAACTGGCTGGCCTCGCCGCCGCTGGTGGTCGCTTACGCCTTGGCGGGCAGTGTGCGCACCGACATCAGCAGCGAACCGCTGGGCAATGACCCGCAGGGCAATCCGGTTTACCTGCGTGACATCTGGCCGAGCAGCAAGGAAATCGCCGACGCGGTGAATCAGGTCAACACCGCAATGTTCCACAAGGAATACGCCGAAGTGTTCGCCGGTGACGAGCAGTGGCAAGCCATCGAAGTGCCGCAAGCCGCGACCTACGTCTGGCAGGCGGATTCGACTTACATCCAGCACCCGCCGTTCTTCGACGACATTGCCGGGCCATTGCCGGTGATTGCCGATGTGAAAGGTGCGCGAGTGCTGGCGCTGTTGGGCGATTCGGTGACCACCGACCACATCTCCCCCGCCGGCAACATCAAGGCCGACAGCCCGGCCGGGCGTTACCTGCGCGAACAAGGCGTCGAGCCACGGGACTTCAACTCCTACGGTTCGCGCCGGGGCAATCACGAAGTGATGATGCGCGGCACCTTCGCCAACATCCGTATCCGCAACGAAATGCTCGGCGGCGAAGAAGGTGGCAACACGATCTACATTCCGACCGGCGAGAAACTGGCGATCTACGACGCAGCCATGCGCTATCAGGCCTCAGGCACGCCGCTGGTGGTGATTGCCGGGCAAGAATACGGCACCGGTTCCAGCCGCGACTGGGCGGCCAAGGGCACCAATCTGCTGGGGGTGAAAGCGGTGATCGCCGAAAGCTTCGAGCGCATCCACCGTTCCAATCTGGTGGGCATGGGCGTGCTGCCATTGCAGTTCAAGCTGGATCAGAACCGCAAAAGCCTGAACCTTACCGGCAAGGAAACCCTGGATATTCAGGGGCTGAGCGGTGTCGAGTTGACGCCACGGATGAACCTGACCCTGGTTATCACCCGTGAAGACGGGCGTCAGGAGAAAATCGAAGTGCTGTGTCGCATCGACACCCTGAACGAGGTGGAGTACTTCAAGTCCGGCGGGATCCTGCATTACGTGTTGCGCCAGTTGATCGCCTCGTAAAACCTGCAGATGCAGAAACACCGCCAATTGGCGGTGTTTCTGTTTGGGCACGGCACTTTCCTGTGGACGAAAAAAAACCCGCCGAAGCGGGTTTTTCCCAAGACCATTATCGACTCCCTGTCGGCAGCGATCCTTGCTAATGGTCGATCATCCGTGATCCTGAAACACTCCCTGTGCTTCAGTTGATGAGGCTAGATTACGCTGTGGATCCAATCGGCAATAGTCGAAATAGCTACCATCGCGTGTAAGACATTCGCTATAGCGGGCCTTCCGAAAACCCTTAGACGTGTCAGGCATCGAGCGCAGAAGCCGCCAGCTGCGCGACTTTCAGCTGCCCTTTTGCCGCAGTTTGCTCGTCATCCTCCAGAAACCATGCGGCAGACAGTCCGGCGAACGCCAGTACCCATTGCAGCAGGCGTTTTCGCTCGATTCCCGCTGCTTCGCAGATCACGTCGACTTGTCTCCGAAAGCGCTCGGGGTCGGTGGCGGTGGGCAATTCCGGGTTGCAGATCAGGTTGGCATAGTCATAACCGCGCTCGCCCTGCACCCGCTTGGGGTCGATGGCCAGCCAGCCCCGTGGGCCGAAATCGAGGACGTTGTCGTGGTGCATGTCGCCGTGCAACACCACCACATCCTGCGATTCGGCAAGCAAGGCCTGGGCGGTTTGCAGGCAATCGGCATATGGGCCGCCGTATCGGGCTGCGGCCACTCGTAATGAAGCGAACCAAGGCGTCAGTTCCACTAACGGCGGTGGCGGCGTCAGACGCGGTGCGTGCAGCCGGGCCAAGGATCGGCACATGACCCGCGTGGCCTCGTCGTCCTCGCCGTTGAGCGCCATGTGCATCAACGAACGCTGGCCCATCGCCCGCTCCAGCAACAGGCCTTCGTCGTGATGGGCGAGCACCCGGGCGGCGCCGTCGCCGTCCCACCAGGTCATCAGCAGGTTGCCGTACTTTTCTTCGTCGTCCACCGCGACTTTCAGCATTGCTGGCACATCGCCCTGACGCACCGGCAACAGACGGCTGCCCGGGGTGATGATCGGCTCGCCGTCCGGCGCCAGCGCCCAGCGTTCCAGCCACGGCGTGAACAGGTCGAGATCAGCCACCTTCACGCTCGCGGGCCCGGTCACTCTCCGCGAGGAAGTGCTCAAGTCGACTCAACTGTTCCTCCCAGCCCCGACTGTCCATGTAGTACGCCTCTTTCTGGCGCACGTCGGGAATGTGCGCAAAACCTGACTCGGAGACTTTCAGCAATGTGCCGTTCTCGTAGTCCTGCAGTTCGAATCTGACCAGGGTGGTCGGTTCCTGGGAATAGTCGATTTTCGGGTTCACCGCATACGGATGCCAGCGGAAGGAGAACAGCTGCTGCGGCTCGACCCGCTCCACCAGCACGTTCCAGAGCACATGTTCATAACCGGGGTATGTGACCTGCCCCTGCGTCCATTCGCCAGCGATAAACCGCCGGCCCTCCAGCGCAACGCCGAACCACTGGCCGAACGCTTCGGCATCGACCAGGGCGCGCCAGACATGGGAGCGCGGCGACCTGAGCATGATTTTACGTTCAAAGCTGTTGGGTACTGGTTTCATACGTCACCTCCTGTTTTGAACAGTAGGCTTGTATGACCACATGTCCAATCCGAAGTTGTATCAATCCGGTGCAACGGTCAGGTCTGATTGAAATATCCGGCAGTATTTTGCGGCGCCGGTTCGTCAGAATGCGCACGGATCAGCGCTGCGAAACTGATAACGTTCGCAGCGAACTGAACGACACAAGGACGTCATCATGCAGCCTTCTCTCCCCGAACGTTACCGTGGCGCCCTCCTCGGCCTGGCCTGCGGCGATGCCGTGGGAACCACCGTCGAATTCCAGCCGCGCGGCAGCTTCCAGCCCCTGACCGACATGGTCGGTGGCGGGCCGTTTCGCCTGAAGCCCGGCCAATGGACCGACGACACCTCGATGGCGTTGTGCCTGGCGGAAAGTCTGCTGAACAAAAACGGCTTCGATGCCGCTGACCAGATGGGCCGCTATCTGAACTGGTGGCAATGGGGCTATCTGAGTTCGACCGGCGAATGTTTCGATATCGGCATGACCGTGAGTCAGGCGCTGGATCGCTATCAACACACCGGAGAGCCGTTTGCCGGTTCCACCGATCCCTACAGCGCCGGCAATGGCTCGTTGATGCGACTGGTGCCCGTGGTGCTGTTTTATTTCCCCGATGCCCGGAAATCCGGGCGATTCGCCGCCGACAGTTCACGCACCACCCACGCGGCGCCCGAGGCCATCGAATGTTGCCAGCTGTTTGCCGAACTGCTTGGCAAGGCCCTGGAAGGCGCATCGAAAGCGCAACTGCGCACCCTGCCGCAAACAGCCTTCAGTCAGCCCAAGGTGGCGGCGATTGCCCGGGGCGAGTACCTGCACAAAACCGAGCGCGACATTCGCGGCAGTGGTTACTGCGTCGGATCCCTGGAAGCGGCGTTATGGTGCTTCCAGCACACCGACAGCTTTGCCGCGGCCGTCCTGCAAGCGGCGAATCTGGGCGATGACGCGGACACCACGGCCGCCATCGTCGGCCAGTTGGCCGGCGCCTATTACGGCGTGCAGGGAATACCGTCAGGGTGGCTGGAAAAACTGCATGACGGAGAGGAAATTGCCGCGACAGCGGAGCGGTTACTCAACGCATCGAGGCAGCATAAATCCTGATGGCGCCACGAAGTCGCTAAACTGCCCGGCACGTTCATTCACCAAAGCGAGATGACTCATGTCCCCACGTCTGCTTCTGGCCCTGACACCCTTTCTTTTCACTTCTGTTGCTCACGCTGCCGTGGACTGCGCCAATGCCAGCGATCAGGCGACGATGAATCAGTGCGCTGCGCAGGAAAACAAGGCGGCGGACAAGGAGTTGAACACGGTTTATCAGCAGATCACTGCTCGGTTGAAGGACAACCCTGATGGCAAAAAACTGCTGGTGAGCGCGCAACGGGCGTGGATCGGCTTTCGCGATGCCGAGTGCAAGTTTTCGGCATCCGGCGTGGCAGGCGGGAGTGTTTATCCGTTGATCTACAACAATTGCATCGCCTCGGTGACAAAAACGCGAACCGAGGCGCTCAAACAGTATTTGAAATGCGAAGAAGGTGACATGAGCTGCCCAGTGCCCGGGGCCTGATTTTCGGGGCGGTTTAGAGAGCCCCTTCGCGAGCAAGCCCGCTCCCACATTTGAACCGCATTTCAAATGTGGGAGCGGGCTTGCTCGCGAAGGCGTCATCCCTGACGCCGCTAATTACCGAACAAAAATCTGCGCCGTAGTAATCGCCATATCCCCACCCGGCAACTTGATGCTGCCGGTCTGTTTCATGGTCTCGGCGTCAAAGATCGCCACGTCGTTGAACGTCCCGGCGAGGTAGATTTTGCTGCCGTCCTTGTTGAACGAAATGCAGTAGTAGGAATGATCCAGTGTCGCCGCCTGAATCAGCTTTTTCTGCTTGATGTCGTACTTGGCCAGACGATTGAGCACGCCGAACATCAGGTTCGGATCCTTCGGCGAGCGCATACCGCTGAAGTAGATCTCGGTCAGCGGGCCGAAATCGGTGGTTTCGGTCTTGCCGGTTTTCAGATCGACGCTGAACAAGCCGTACAGGTATTCAGCGGTGGCCGGGTCCTGCTTCTTGTCCTTGAACTTGGCGGCGGTGTACAGCAGCGAGAAATCGTGGCGGTAAGTCTGCTGGTTCCACACGTAAAGCACGTCCGGCGCGCTGTAGTTCGCTCGTTTCCAGTGACGGCTGGGGATCAGCACGTCGAACTTGCCGCTCTTCACATCGACCTTGTACACATCAGCGCCGGCCACATAGAGCGTGCCGTCATCGCCGCTCTGCATGATCGTCAACTGCCGTGGCGCCGGGAAGCTACGCACTGGCTTGGCGTCCATCCCGGCGTCGGTGGCGTAGACGTCCAGACGCGGCTGTTTGACCTCGTAGCGATCATTGAGCATCTGGGTCGGGTTGGCGATGGTGTACAGCTCCTTGCCGTCATGGCTGACGGTAAAGGCGAACATTGACCGCGCTTTCTCCCCCGGCTGCTGGGTGATGCTGGCGTGGAACACCTGCTTGCAGTTGTCCAGTTCGACACCGTAGACATCGGCATAATGGTTGTTCAACACGTACGCGGTCTTGCGATCCGGCGACAGCTGTACGGTGCCGGGGCCAAAGGCGTCAGGCATCTTGCAGGTCTTGTACAGGCTGTCGGTCGCCAGGTCGATGACGTGCAGGTTGTTCGGATAGTTAGTGGTCAACATGTACTCGTGACCGTCTTGTAGCGCGGTGTTCTCATCGGCCAGAACCGGGAGCGAACAGGCGCTCAGAACCGCGAGTGCGGCAAGGCCGCAGGCTTTGTTGAGGCTAGGCATGCTGGAATCCTTCTTCTTAGCGATCACTTGTCTTTCGGGAAGACAGTGCCGAGGTTGCGCCAGTTGTCGTTGGACGCCTGGGCATCCTTGTTCCAGTCCGGGTAGGTGCTCATCATGTCCGGCACCTGAGCCGGCCACCAGCACGGATCGGAGCAGCCGTAGAGGTCAGCCTCCATCGGCTGGCACAGCGACGACACCCCGCCGAACGCATCGATTTCCCAACCCGGGTCGGTGGTCGAGGCACAGCCGGCGACGGAGCTCATCGCCACCACTTCTTCGATGCGGTTCTCGTCCGCGGCCTGATCCAGCTTCAACGCTTTGTTATTGATTGCCTTGAGATGTTTCATATCAGTGAGCCTTGCGCGGAGTGATGTAGCTGCTGATGAACGCAGGGTTGTTGGCCATGATCCGGGTGTAGACCTCAATGCCGAAGTCGACCCAGTCACGCATCAGTTCGCAGTAGTGATAAGTCGGGTGCGCCGGATCGCCGTAGCGGGCATAACTCTCGTGGTAGCAGCCGCCGGAGCACAGGTTGCGGATCTGACAGTCATGGCAACCGGTGTTGGTGCGATCCAGGCGCTGGGACAGGAAGTCGTTCAACTCAACCTGCTTAACGCCGCTGTGGACGTTGCCAAAGGTCGGCAGCGACGAGCCGGTGAAGCGATGGCACAGGTTGAGTTCGCCCTTGTGATCGACCGCCAGCATCTTCAATCCGGCACCGCACGGCAGGGCTTTTTTGTGGCCTTCGTGGATATCGGTGATCAACTGATGCAGGTTGGAAAAACCAATGTTGCGGTGCTCCAGCGCAGCCTCCAGATAACGCCGACCGAGGCGTTTCATGCTGGCAAAGACTTCGATCAATTCGTCAGTGGTCAGGTTGAAGCTGCTGATATCGCCGGAGGTCACCGGAGCAAATCCGACCTCGGCAAACCCCAACTCGTTGAACAGGTGATCCCAAATGGTTTCAACGTCGGTGACGCCCGTGGTCAGGGTCACCCGCGCACCGACCGGACGGCTGTTGTAACGCGAAAGCAGCATTTCAGCCTTGCGCCGCACCACGTCATAGGTGCCCTGCCCGCCCACGGTGATGCGGTTGCGGTCGTGCACGGTTTTCGGTCCGTCGATGCTCACTGACAAGCCGAAGCGGTGGGCATTCAGGTAGTCCACGGTTTCTTCGGTGAGCAGCGTGGCATTGGTGGTCATCACGAACTCGACGAACTTGCCGGCCTCGGCAAACCGCTTTTCGCAGTAATCGACCATGTACTCGATCAGCTTGCGATTGCTCAGCGGCTCGCCGCCGAAAAACACCACGGTGAACCGCTCTTCGTCGGGGGACTCACGCAGCAACATTTCCACCGAAGCGATGGCGGTTTCGACGTCCATCTTCTTGCCGGCGGACGGCTTGTCGAGGTCTTCCTTGTAGCAGTAGGTGCAGCTCAGATTGCAGCCGGTGTTGACGTTGAGCACCACGGTGTTGATCGCGGTGCGCTCGACGCGTTTGACCGCGATGTCCGGGGTCAGCGGGGAGCCGTCGCTGACCAGCTCCAGCGAGATCAGCTCGCGCAGGGTCTCGTTGATTTCCTCGCCGTTGAACCGCGCACCGAGGCGCTGGATCAGATCTTCCGAGGAGCAGCCAGGGCCGCGCAAAGCATCGATGATGGTGCCGGTCAGTTCATCGCTGGCAAACAGCGAACTGCTGGGGATGTGAAACAGCATGCGGTCGGCGTCGACGTGCACTTCGTGCAGATTACGTTCGACCAGATTCAAGATAGCGCCCATTGCAAACCTCCTGTGCAAGCCCCCGCCTGAGGGGACTTGCGGTCATTCCGAAAAGTGTCTGAATCGCTGTCGCTCAGCTCAACTCACGTTTCAACATCAGGGAATGGGTGGATTGTTCCAGCGTTGCACGGTGACGATCAGGTGGCCTTCGCCGGTCAGGGACTTCCCCGCGTCGTCGACGGCGGCGATCACCTTGAGGTTGCCGGCATTGTTGGTGGACATCTTGCGTGCCGGATTCGGCCCGGCATCGCCCGGGGTGAATACGCCTGCGTCGGCCTGCATGGTGCCGGCGAACTTGACGTCTTCGTCCTCTTTGGCACGCTCGTCGAAGGCTTCAACTTTCCATTGCGCCGGGAACACGCCGATGCGATACGGCTTGCCATCGGCGCCCTTGCCCCAGGCTTCGGCATCGAAGCGGCCCTGGACTTTCGGCGTCGAACCGCCGCCCTCGCCGATCCGTGCCACCGAAAATTCCGGCACCACTTTGACCGAGGCGATCTTGCTGTACACCGACAGGCTCGGGCCTTTCAGGTTGCCGACGCTGACCGCGCGCAGGCCCGGCTGGGCATTGGTTGCGGCTTTGACCTTGACCTTGATCCGCTCGGCGTTCTGCTCGACCACTTCGACTACATCCACACCTTTGCCGAAATTCGGCTTGCCGCTCAAACCGCTGCCGATCAGGGTCACTTCGGTTTCGCTGCCGGCCTTCACGTAACCCGGCTGCACCGCCAGCAAGCGCTGGGAGCCCTGTTTGGCCGCGACAAAGTCCAGACCGCGCTCATCGTGCTCGGCCTCGAACATCCGGCCCTGCATGGCGTTGCCCTGTGCGGCGAACACCTGACGCATGGTCACACCATCGTCGGTCACGTTGCCGCGCCATTCGTAGCCGCTGTAGAGGATCGCACTGCCATCGCCGTTGAACGGGCTGCCATCGGCATACTGACCTTTGACGGCAACCTTGAAGGTGTCGCTGCCATCGGCGGTGACGCTCATGATGCCGGCCAGTTCACCTTTGCCCGGCAAGTGACCGCTGAAGCTCCAGTCACCGACCAGCGCTTCGGCCTTCGGTTTGGCTTTGACCCAGGCCTGCCACGCCGGGTTGTCCAGCGGATAACGTTTGGCCAGCAGCGGGACCATTTCCTTGCGGGCGATATCGAACCAGTCGCGATCGCGAGCCAGCGCCTGATACTCCAGCGACGGCCATTGGCCGAGGTGGAAATTCACCAGGCGTTCCCATTCCTGAGCCGGACGCCGTTGCAGGGCGATCCGCGCACCGGAGTGGCAGCGGCCGCACATCTGCGCGGTTTTCTCGTCGAACTGCTCGACGGTGTTCAACCGGCGCTCCAGCGCATAACGCACGCCATCGGTTTCGCTGGGCGCCAGGCCCTGGGTATCGGCCAGGTATTTGACCAGTGTGCGGCGGTCTTCATCGCTGATCTGCAGACCGTGCATGGTCTGCATGCGGGCAATGCTCATCAGCCAGCCTTCCGGAGTCTTGCGCTGGTGGCTGATGCGGCTCAGCTGGTCGCCGGCTTCAGGGGTGTGACAGCCCTGGCAGGTTTCCTTGAGGATGGTCTGGGCGTCGCGGGCTGCCAGGCTGTGGGGCGAATGCAGGGCCACGCAAGCGGCCACGGCCAGCAGGCTGGCGCTCATGCCTGATCGGAGTTTTCTCTTCATCAACGTCGAACCTCGCACGGTGCTTTCTTATTTTTGTGGCTTATCGTTTTTATGGTTTCTGCCGTTCGCGGCGATGCACGAACGGAGGCAAGCGAAACGTCTGAGGTGAGCAATACACGGAGCGTGCCAGCTTGCCGATAAGCTTTTCAATCAAGCAGTTACGTGAAGATCAAGGCGAAGTGGCGGTGCCGCCGGTGCTTGCCGGCGTCCAATTTCGCGACAGCTGTTGCAGTCTGAGACAAGCATAGTTGTTGCGGCGTCAGCGACATTGCGTCACGCGACAGATGACCCGGAGCTGACAGTATCCCCCATGAAAACCTCCAGAAGAGTGACGCCTGCCGAACCCGCACGAAAACAAGCCCCGCCAATGACGGGGCTCTTGGATTGGTTGTTTACCCGCGCCTAGCGAACAGAGTTGTCCGGGTAAACCTTGTAACGCCCACAATGGTTGCAAACCATCGAGCATTCACAGTGGGCGCCGGCCTTGGCTGCCAATGCCGCGGAATCACGCTGGGCCGCTTGAATTCGACGATCCCGGTGATACGCGTACATGAGCAGCATACTGACGCCCATACACCACAGCCCCACAATTAAAGCCGCCATCATTTTCCCTCCATCATGGCAACACCGAATGAGGTAACGATTACGAAAAAACTGGTTGAAGCCATCCACGCACCTGCCCGAATCGTATCGACATCGGTCAAGTCGCCGATCAATAGCGCCGCAATCCCTGTCACCAGAAATCCAGTCCCTACGCCCATCGTAAAATTGGTTAGCCATCGAATGGTTAAGTTGTTCATCGACATCCCTGTGAAGACACTGACCCGCCAAATCCATGGCAGGAAAACCCTATACACCAAGCAACTTAGCTCGTACCTCATGCCTCCACCAGTCGGTAAAAACTGTCAGACGCGCGACTTTTCCTACACCTGAAACGGCCCGATTTCGCCAAGGCTCCGTGACAGCTGGATTGGCTTTGTAGGACGCGTATCTTGCTTCTCAACGGGTGTCGCGTTTTGAGACAAATTCACCCTCATTGCAACTCAAACTCTTCCTCCTTTCGCCCGTGCAACCGGGCTGTGCGCCACCTTCGAGCATTTGGCACAACCATTGCGAAAGCCCCTCTCGATCCCATCGAACAACAAGAGGTTTCGCCATGCCCCTGCCCTATCTGCTCCCTGCCACCTCGGCCTTTATCCAGCGCCCGCCACGCATGCTGATCGGCGGCGACTGGGTCGAAGCCACCGACGGCCAGACCATGCCGCTGCACAACCCGGCCACCGGTGAAGTGCTGTGCGTGGTACCGCGCGCCACGCCGGAAGATGTCGATCGCGCGGTGCTCGCCGCCCGGCAAGCCTTCGATGATTCAGCCTGGAGCCGCACCCGTCCGCGCGAGCGGCAGAACCTGCTGTGGAAACTCGCTGACCTGATGCAGCGCGACGCCGAGCTGCTGGCGCAACTGGAATGCCTGAACAACGGCAAGAGCGCGGCGGTGGCGCAGGTGATGGACGTGCAACTGGCCATCGACTTCCTGCGCTACATGGCCGGTTGGGCGACCAAGATCGAAGGTTCCAGCGTCGACGTCTCGTTGCCGCTGATGCCCGGCGATCAGTTCCACAGTTTCATTCGTCGCGAAGCGGTGGGCGTGGTCGGCGCCATCGTCGCCTGGAACTTCCCGTTGCTGCTGGCCTGCTGGAAGCTCGGCCCGGCACTGGCCACCGGTTGCACCGTGGTGCTCAAGCCTGCCGACGAAACCCCGCTGACCGCGCTGAAACTGGCGGAGCTGGTGCTGGAGGCGGGTTACCCGGAAGGCGTGTTCAACGTAGTCACCGGCACCGGGATCACGGCCGGTTCCGCGCTGACTCACAACCCGCAGGTCGACAAGCTGACCTTCACCGGCTCCACCGCCGTCGGCAAGCAAATCGGCAAGATCGCCATGGACTCGATGACCCGGGTCACCCTGGAACTGGGCGGCAAATCACCGACCATCGTCATGGCCGACGCCGACCTGAAAACCGCCGCGGCGGGTGCGGCCAGTGCGATTTTCTTCAACCAGGGCCAGGTCTGCTGCGCCGGTTCGCGCCTGTATGTGCAGCGCAAGCATTTCGACAATGTGGTGGCCGATATCAGCGACATCGCCAATGCGATGAAGCTCGGCAACGGCCTCGACCCAAGCATCGATATGGGCCCGCTGATTTCCGCGCGTCAGCAGGAGCGGGTCTACAACTATATCGAAATGGGCCGGGAAAGCGGGGCGACCATCGCCTGCGGTGGCGAGCAGTTCGGGCCGGGGTTCTTCGTCAAGCCGACGGTGATTGTCGATGTCGATCAGCGGCATTCGCTGGTGCAGGAAGAGATCTTCGGGCCGGTGCTGGTGGCGATTCCGTTCGATGACGAGGCCGATGCGCTGCGCATGGCCAATGACAGCCCTTACGGATTGGGCGCGAGCATCTGGTCGAACGACCTGGCGGCGGTGCACCGGATGATTCCGCGGATCAAATCGGGATCGGTGTGGGTCAACTGCCACAGCGCGCTGGATCCGGCGCTGCCGTTTGGCGGTTACAAAATGTCCGGGATCGGGCGCGAGATGGGGTATGCGGCGATCGAGCATTACACCGAACTGAAGTCGGTGTTGATCAAGTTGTAATGACTGCGCTCACGGCTCAGGGTTTGAAACCCTGGGCCAACAGCCACCCGCGAACGTCTCGCCCCTGCTCAAGCGTCAATCCCGCCAACACCTGATCCGCCGGTTCATCGCGCAAGCGCCGCACCAGCGGAGCCAGCTCGACACCTTGCACATGCCAGATCCCCAGCGGTTGATCCGCCGTGATCACCACCTCGGCTTCATCGACAAACCCGTCACGCAACACCGGCATTCGTTCGATCCGCAACGCGGAAAAATCCACCGCAGCATGGGCCACTTCAGCGTCCGGCCACTGTCGCCGCGCCTGCCAGAACGGCCGATCGAGCCAGCGCCGTTCATCGGCATAAAAGTCCCGACCGATCCGCGCAAAGCGCAGGAACAACTGCTCCACACGTTGCCGGTGAAAACGTTGCGCCAGCGCCGCCCGCTCAGGTTTACGCAACAGCGTGTTGATCACCACCGGCGCCTGCAACGCCGAGGACAGCGACTGAAAGATCCCGTTGCCCGACAGCGGGTCCACTGCCATCGCTGCATCGCCGACACGAATCCAGTTTTCGCCACAGACCTTCGGGGCAAGGATCGCGGTGCTGCTGCGAGCGTGCAGTTGCAACTCCAATTCCTGCCCGCCGGCGAAGAAGGATTGAGTAAAATCCGAGGCCAGACGTCGCGCGCGGCAGTAATCGAGCAACTGCGCCTTGCCCGGCAATTGGGCGCTGGCCACATCCACTGTCCACTGCCAATAACACTGACCATCGTCCCGTCGAGCCATCCACGCCCAACCGTCCTCGAGGCTTTCCACGGCACTGGCAGTCACACCCGGCGTGCCTTGCCAGCGATTGAGCAGGCTGACCGTCTCCGGCCCGCGCAGACCTTTGCCCGACGCTGGCGCCTGTCGCCCACGGGCTTCCACCAGAAAATCTGCCGTCAGCCTCTGCCCGCCATCAAGTTCTACCTGATGGCCGTCGGCCGAGGACTGAACATTCAAAATCCGCCCTTCAATCACCTCAACTCCGGCCACCCGCAGATCTTCCCGCAAACCGCGATCAAAGGTAGGGCGATCCAGCAGAAACTCGATGTTCTGCGCATGCTGCTGACCGTTCCACGAAACCTGCCTTTGGGACGGCAACGTGGCGTTCGTCAAAGCATGATTCAACCCGGCACCGCGCAACGCCTCCAGCACCCGTTGCGAGACGCCTTCGAGCGCCGCAAACCGCCGCCATTCGCTGACCAGCGTCACGGGGTAACCCAGTCGTCGCAGCCCCAATGCAACCACTGCACCGGCCGGACCGGCACCGAGAATCAGGCTCGCAGTCATGGGCCGAAACGCCGTTCAGGACCACGATAACGAGCGTGCTGTTTCAGCCAGTCGATAACTTCGGCATTGCTCGCCTGCGGATGCTCCAGCAGATAACCGGCAATATGCCCGCTCAACGCTGCACACCCCAGACTGGCCCCGGACTGCCCCGGATAAGTGCCACGAACACACGCGGCAAAATCCGCCTGCGCACTATCGAGCCATGACCATTGCTCATCGGTGCAACGGGCATCGCCGGTCACCCGCAGCACCTGCGGATAACTCGCCGGAAACACCGCCGCGCCCTGTGCCGGGCTCGACGCACACAGCAACACTCCACGGGCCACCGCCGCCGCGCAGGCTTCGCGCAACAGGCTGCGATCCTGGCGCAGGCCCAGGCTCAGATTGATCAGCCGCACGTCCTGCGCCACCAGCCAGTCGATGGCCGAGGCGATCTGCAATGCACTGGTAACGCCGCGCTGATCGAATACCTGCGCCACGCAAATCTGTGCGGCGGGTGCCCGACGACTGATCGCTTCGATCACCGCGCTGCCATGCCCGAGGGGATCGTCGCGCAAATCGGATTCAGCCAGACCATCCTCCAGCAACGAGAATCGCCGCCCGGCAATCACCTGCACCCGTTGCGCTGCGGAGTGTCCGCTGTCGACCACACCAATCCGCAACTCAGGCTTCATGCAGCACCGTTTTCGAAATCAGCACACCGTCGAGCAATTCGAAACGCAGATCGGCATCGGCCAGAGTCGACGGACGATGGCTGATGAGGATCCGTGTGCGCCCGGCAAACAAGCGGTCGATGGCCTCGATCACCTCGCGCTCGGTAGTTTCGTCGACGGCCGATGTAGCCTCGTCGAGCACCAGAATCAGCGGATCCTGCAACAGCGCCCGGGCAATCGCGATCCGCTGTTTCTGTCCGCCGGACAACTGCTGACCGCGCTCGCCCAATGGGCTGTCGAGACCTTCGGGTAACGACACGATCAGGCTGTCAAGTTGCGCCAGCCGCGCGACTTCGGCGATGGCTTCGCGGCTGGCGTCCGGCACCGCGTAAGCCAGGTTGTCGGCGAGACTGCCGCGAAACAGCACGATGTCCTGACTGACCACGGCGATCCGTCGGCGCAACTCGAACAGTTCCAGTTCGCGCAAATCCACTTCGCCGAGCAGCACCCGCCCGGACTGCGGATCGTGATGCCGTTGCAGCAGGTCGATCAGCGTCGATTTGCCAACGCCGGAGCCGCCGCTCAAGGCGACTTTCAAACCGTAGGGAATCGTCGCCTCGATGCCGCTCAACGTGCTCGGACGACCCGGATGGCTGAAGTGCACCGCGTCGAAACGCAGCTCGCCCGAAGTGGGAAACGGTTTCGGCGTGATCGGTGAAAACACCGTGGGTTCTTCGCCACGCAACTCCATGACCCGACCGAGGCTGACGGTCATGCGCTGGATCGCCACGTACAAACCCAACAGGCTTTGCACCGGCCCGACCGCCATCCCCAAATAGGTGGAAAACGCGATCAGCGCACCGAGTTGCCAGGTGCCCTGCACCACCCAATAACCGCCGATCAAAAACGCACAGGCGCGGGACAGCGAGGTCAATGTGCCGGGCACGGCCTGGGTAAAAAACTCGGTGACTTGCAGGCGCAGTAACTGGTTCATGTAGCCTTGCCCGAGGCTTTCCAGACGCCGCGCTTCACGCTGTTGCTGGCCGGCGGACTGGATGAATTTCATCACCGGCAAGGTCTCGACCATGAACGACGACATGTCCGCCGAACGCTCGCGCAACTGCCGCACATTGCGCTCGACCTTGCGCCGCATCCAGCGCAGCCACAGCACATCGAGCGGGATCAGCACCAGCGCCAGCAACGAGAGTTTCCAAGACAGCGTGAACAACATTTCGATCGCCACCACCAGGCCGATCACGCTCGATACCGCCGAGAACAACGAGTCCACGGCGAAGCGCTGAATCTCCGCCACATCGCCGTCGAGCCGCGACATCAGATCGCCGATCCGCCGCTGGCCGTAGAAGCTCGGCGAGAGCTTCTGCAAATGCCGGTAAAGGTCATCGCGCAGGGCAAACAGAATCCGCCCGGAAAGGCGCGTGTGCAGATAGCGGTTGATCCCCGACAACGCCGTGCCGAGCAGTCCCGCGATGATCATCAACACCGCGATCAGTACCAGCATCGGAAAGTTGCGCGCCAGCAAGCCGTCGTCGATCAGCAGTTTGATCAGCCACGGCTGCACCAGCACCAGCAGCGACGCGCACACCGACAGACCGAGCAGGCCGGCAATCGCCAACCGCTGCGGCCGCACGAAACCGTACAGCCAGCGCAACGCCGCTTGCAGCGCGGCGGGATTCTGGCTGTCGATCAGCCGCACGAACAGGCGCTGCATCACGAGCGCAACTGTTTGAGTTTGCGGTACAGAGTCGCGCGGCTGATGCCGAGGGCGTCGGCGGCGGCCGAAACGTTGCCCTGATGGGTGTCGAGGGACTGGCGGATCATCTCCAGTTCGTTCTCGCGAATGCTGCCGGTCTGGGGTTTCTCGGTGACGGACAGTTCGTCGAGCATGCTGTCGGGCAGGTGATCGAGGGTCAGCACCGTTTCACCGGGTTCGCGCATGGCCAGCGCGGTTCGCAGCACCATTTCCAGTTGGCGGATGTTGCCCGGCCAGTGATAGGCGCCAAGCAGGCGATTGAGGTCGTCGTGCAGCACCGCGTTCGGTGCGTCGAGTTTGCCCAGCAGCCGAGTGACCAGCGCGCTGAAATCATCGCGCTCGCGCAGGGCCGGGAGCATCACGCTGATGCCGTTGACCCGGTAGAACAGGTCCTCGCGAAATTGCTTGTCTTCGACCTGACGCTTGAGGTCGCGGTGGGTGGCGCAGATCAGCGCGACGTCGATGTCCTGCTCTTCCCCGGCACCCAGCGGCGCGACCTTACGATCCTGCAAAACGCGCAGCAAACGCGCCTGCAAGGCCAGCGGCATGTCGCCGATTTCATCGAGGAACAAGGTGCCGCCGTGGGCCTGTTGCAGGCGCCCGATCATGCCGCCCCGGCGCGATCCGGTGAATGCGCCTTCGCGGTAGCCGAACAGTTCCGACTCGATCAGGCCTTCGGGAATTGCCGCGCAGTTCACGGCCACGAACGGTTTGTCGCTGCGGCTGCCGGCCAGGTGCAGGGCACGGGCGATCACTTCTTTACCGGTGCCGGTTTCGCCGAGCAACAGCACCGGCAATTCATTGGCCAGACCTTGGCGAGCCATGCGCAGGGCTCGGGCGTAGCGAGCGTTGTTGCCGGCCAGTGCTTCCAGATCCGGCTGTGCCTTGGCGGTTTTCGCCACGCTGCGCGGCGGGCCGCCGAGGTTGACCGAACGCGCCGGGGCTCGCAGGGTCTTGTAGAAAAATTCACCCTTGGCGGTCTGCACACTGCCGACGCCGCCCTGTTGCAGGCGAGTCAGTAGTTGCACGCCATCGACCCCGAGGAATTCTTCGCAACGCCGCCCGACCAGCGCCGAACGTTCGGCCCGCAGCAACTGACAGGCCTGGGCGCTGACCGCCAGAATCTGCCCGCCGAGACTGACCGCGAGCAGGCCTTGCCATGGCGATTCGAGATACTGGCGGCGACTGTGGAAGGCGAGGACGATTTGATCGGGAAAGCTGTTGTTGAACACCCGGCTCTCGATCTGGCTGACCGCCATGCTCAGCAGCGCGGTGCTGTCGTGGACGCGGCCGAGCGGGCCTTCGCGGGTCAGGTCGAGGACGCCAAGAATTTCGCCCTGAGGGCAATGAATCGGCACCGAGGTGCAGGAAAAATCGGTGAGGCGGTCGAGGTAGTGTTCGCCGCAATCAATAAGGGTGGGCCGCGCTTCGACCAACGCCGTGCCGAGGGCGTTGGTACCACGAGCGGCTTCGCTCCAGCAGGCGCCGAGGGTGATGTCCTGCAGACCGCTGCCCTTGAGCCGGTCGGCACGTCCCTCGACCGCAAGGATGGTGGCGTCGGAATTGGCGAGGATGATCAGGCCTTCCTTGCCCTGACGTTCGGCCAGGTAATCGATAGCCGGTATCGCCGCATCGATCAGCAGGCGATTGCTCGCCAGCAACACATCGAGACTGGCGCTCGACTCCAGCGCCAACTCATGTTTGCCATTGAAATGCACGCCGTGGCTCAGGCTGCGCCGCCACGAAGCATCGATCTCCGCACGCAACACGCCATCCGGGATCTGCCCTTCGAGATGGAGTTTTTCCCGGGCCAGCCGGGCTTCGTGGTGAGACTTGGGATCGGTTGTTTTTATAAGAGTCATCAAGCGCTCCGGAGCGGTCCGCTTTGCGCTTTTTTACATCAGCGCCCTGACGCCAATGTTTACGTTAACGTCAGGGCGATGGCAAGCACCACAGGGCGCTTCGTCAGGTGGATTGCCTCAGTGCTGCCACACCTCGCCATTCACGAAAAACGCCCGGGCGTTGTCTTCGAGACTTTCCAGGTGATAACCGCCCTCCTGCACGATCAGGCATGGCAGGCCCAGGCTGCGGATCCGCTCGCCCAGCACCGCAAAGCCTTCACGGGTCACGGCAACTTTGCTTTGCGGATCCAGCTCATAGATATCGAAGCCCAACGACAGCACCAGCACCTCGGCGCCGAACTCGCGCACGGCAGCCAAAGCGACTTCCAGTTGCCCAAGGAAATCCGCTTCGCTTGAACCATGGGCCATCGGCAGATTGAGGTTGAAGCCCTCCCCCGCGCCGCTGCCGCGCTCGTCAGCAAACCCGGCGACGCCCGGATAGAAGTTGGTCGGATCGCCATGCACCGAGACGTAGAGCACGTCATCGCGGTCGTAGAAAATCTCCTGGATGCCCTGACCGTGGTGCATGTCGGTGTCGAGCACCGCGACTTTATCGAACTTATCGCGCAGCACCTGCGCCGCCACCGCCGCGTTGTTCACATAGCAGAAACCGCCCGCCGCTTCGGCCCGGGCATGATGCCCCGGCGGACGGCACAAGGCGTAGGCCGCCGGCTCACCGTCGATCAGTGCCTGAGCGCCAGCCACTGCGCTTTGCGCCGACCAGTAGGCCGAGCGCCAGGTCTGCTCGCCCACCGGGCAACTGCCGTCCGCCAGATAGCGCGCCGCCTGGGCGAGGATGCCGCGCAATGCATTGGGTTCGCGGACGAAGATGTTCGACATGACTTCATCGCCCCAGTCTTCGGGGATTTCTTTCCAGCGTGCGTGCGCTTCCTGAAGAAAGGTCAGATACGGCGCGCCATGCACCGCCAGCAACGGTGCGAGGCCGGCATCGGCGGGTTGCTCGACACTGAAGCCCAAGCCATGGGCGGCTTGCACCAGACGTTGCGCACGCTCGGGCACTTCCTGCGGCGTACGCATCTGCCCGCGCGAGTAATAGCTGCGTGGATGGTGGAGCAATTGTTCGGGGTGGAAAAAACTGCGCATGGTTCAGGTTCCCTGTTCGATTCGACCGGCGCGGGCCAGCACGGCGTTGAGCAATACATCGGTGCCCTGCTTCACGTCTTCGGGCAACACGTCTTCGGCTTCGTTGTGGCTCAGGCCGCCAACGCACGGGATGAACACCATCGCCGTCGGGCAGTAACGCGCGAGGTGAATCGCGTCATGGCCGGCGCCGCTGACAATCGACTGCTGAGCGTAGCCCAGCGCATCCACCGCCTCTTGCACGGCCGCCACACATTCGGCGTCGAACGGCGTGGCCGGGCTGATCCAGTGCGGGGTGATCGTCAGGTTCAGGCCTCGGCCGTCGGCGATCGCCTGCAAGCGGGCGCGGACCTGTTGTTCCATGGCGGCAATGGCGTCGTCGCGGTGATGACGCAGATCGACGGTGAAATTCACCAGCCCCGGAATGGTGTTGCGCGAGGATTTGTTGATGCTCAACTCGCCGACGGTGGTCAGGCCTTCGGGGGCAAAATCCGTGGCCAGGCCTTCAATCGCCTGAATCATCCGCGCCACACCGTACAGCGCATCTTTGCGCAGCGGCATCGGCGTGGTGCCGGCGTGGGCGGCCATGCCTTCCACGCGCACGTCGAGCCAGCGGATCGCCTGACCGCCCGTGACCACGCCGATGCTTTTGGCGTTGTCTTCAAGGATCGGGCCTTGCTCGATGTGCGCTTCAAAATACGCATCCACCGCGCCGCCCAACGGGCGATCACCGGCGTAACCGGTACGCTGCAAAGCTTCTGCGACGCTGATGCCATCGACATCACGCACCGCCAGAGCGGCGTTCAGCTCCATGATCCCGGTGAACACCGCCGAGCCGAACATGGCCGGGGTGAAGCGTGCGCCTTCTTCGTTGGTCCACACCGCCACTTCCAGCGGTTTGCGGGTCTGGATGTTCAGATCGTTGAGGCAACGCACCACTTCCAGCCCGGCGAGCACACCGTAGACGCCATCGAAACGCCCGCCTTCGGGCTGGGTGTCAAGGTGGCTGCCCATCATCACTGGCGCGGCGTCCGGATCGGTGCCGGCGCGACGGGCGAACAGGTTGCCGATGGCGTCCACGCTCAGGGTCATGCCGGCTTCGCGGCACCAGTGGGCGAACAGTTCGCGACCGGCCTTGTCTTCGTCGCTCAATGCCAGACGGCAGCTGCCGCCCCGGGCTGTCGCACCGATTTCGGCCATGGCCATCAGGCTCGCCCACAGGCGTTCGCCATTGATTTTCAACATGAGGTTCTCCTGAAATTCCGGGTTAGGCACGGGCCATTTCCGCGCGATGGGCGCTGGCGTGACGACGGGCGAGGGACAGCACGCAGATCAGCGAAATGCCGGCGATCAGGCTGTAGAACACCGCCATCGGCCACCATTGCCCGGTGAATTTGTGCGCCAGCATCGTGCCGATCAGCGGCGTCAGCCCACCGGCCACCGCACCGCAAATCTGATAGGCCAGCGAGATCGCGGTGTAGCGCACGCGGGTCTCGAACATGCCGCTGACGTACCCGGCAATCACCGCGTAGAACGAGGCCATGCACACCACCGCCAGCGCGATGCCGAGGATGATCAGCGGCGCCTGGGCCGAACTGACCAACACGAACATCGGGTACGGCGAGACCATCGCCAGCAGCGACACCAGACACAGGAAACGCGTCGCGCCGATCTTCTCCGCCGTCCACGCGGCCAGCGGCTGAATGCAGAACTGGATGATCGCGACGAAGAACAGGCATTCGAGAATCAGCGAACGCGGCAGTGCCAGTTGCTGAGTGGTGTAGGCGATCATGAAGGTGTTGGTGAAATACACCCCGGCGATGCCCAGCGTGTTGGCACCGATGCACAGCAACAGCGGACGCCACGCGGTGCGCAGGACTTCCATCACCGGCGCCTGTTCTTTCTTGATCTGCTTGCTGGCCTGCTCGCGGCTGGCGAGGAATTCCGGTGACTCGTTCACGCCCAGACGAATCGCCAGGCCCACCAGCAGCAACAGCGCACTGGCGAGGAACGGCAGACGCCAGCCCCAACTCATCAGGTCTTCTTCCGGCAAACGGGTGACCGCACTGAACGCCAGCAGCGACAAAATCAAACCCGCCGGGCTGCCCAGTTGCGCGAACGAAGCGAAGAAATTGCGCCGGCCCTTCGGCGCATGCTCGCCGGCCATCAACACCGCCCCACCCCACTCGCCACCCACGGCGATGCCCTGGACGATGCGCAACAGAATCAGCAGCACCGGTGCGGTTGCGCCGATCTGCGCGTAGGTCGGCAACAGACCGATGCACACCGTGACCACGCCCATCATCAACAGCGTGATGATCAGCGATTTCTTGCGGCCGATGCGGTCACCGATATGACCGAAAATGATCCCGCCCAACGGCCGGGCAAAGAAGCCCACCGCGAAGGTGCCGAATGCGGCCATGGTGCTGAACAGCGGATCGTCGGAGGGAAAGAACAGCGCGCCGAACACCAGCGCGGCGGCGGTGGCGTAGATGTAAAAGTCGTACCACTCGATCATGGTGCCGATGAAGGCTGCGGCCGCCGCACGGCGCGGCTGGTTCGAAGCGTGGGGCTTCATGGGGTCGGGCTCCTTTGATTGTTTTTTTGGCAGGAGGAAAACGCTAAATCCGAGGCGCTCTGGCGGCGCCTGTCGTGGGGTGATTTATCGTCCCGGGGCTATGATTAGTCAATTTTCTATTTATTATTCCGATTATTACCTCATCTTATAATCGAGAGTCGCCATGGCCGAACGTGATGTGCAACGCCTGCTCAACGACCGCCTCGACTGGAACCTTTTGCGCACCTTCCGGGTGATCGGCCAGGAGCTGAGCATCAGCCGCGCCGCCGCGCGTCTGCACCTGACTCAACCGGCGGTGAGCCAGGCGCTCAAGCGTCTGGAGGAGCAATTGGGTCGCCAGTTGATTGCCCGACGCGGCCCGCGCTTTGCCCTTACCGAAGTCGGCGAGCAGATCTTCGAACTGGCCGGCGAGATCTACGGGCAGATGTCTCAGGTCAGCAGCCTGCTGGAGCAACCGGCCGACGAAGTGATCGGCAAAGTGCGACTGCTGATCATCAGCCGGATCTTTTCCGATCGCTTCGATGACTTCCTCGCCGACTTCCATAGGCTGTATCCACGAGTCGATCTGGAGGTCGACGTGATGCGCAGTTCGGACATCGTCAGCGCCCTCCAGGAGAAAACCGCGACCCTTGGCCTGAGCCTCAATCGCCGCCCGCAACCGCGTCTGGAACAGCGTCTGTTTCTGCGTCAGCGCTATGCGTTTTTCTGTGGCAAGCACCATGCACTGTTTGGCCGGCAGGACGTTGGTGAAGGCGACTTGCAGCGGGAGAACTTCGTCAGTTTCACCAGTGACCAGATTGGCGGAATGCTCTCGCCGCTGACGATTTTTCGCGATCAACAGGGCTTCAGCGGACGCATCGTCGCGTCATCGCCGAGCCTGGAAGAAGTGCGGCGACTGGTGATCGCCGGGTTCGGCATCGGCTGTTTGCCGGAGCACGTGGTGGCGGCGGACGTCGACGCCGGATTGCTCTGGCGCCTGCCGCCCCACGAGGGGATTGCCGATGTCGACATTCATCTGTTGTGGAACCGCGAGCAGCGCATGAGCCGCGCCGAGACGCTGTTCATCGAACGCTTGCAGGCCTGTCTGGCGGATCAGTAACCGAGCAGTCGATCCGCGCTGTTGAGCAAAGGCTCACCGGCATTCAATCGGCGGAAATTTTCGGCGATCTGTTCGGCGATGCAATCGTGGGAAGCCGCCGAAGCCATGTGCGGGGTGATGGTCACGCCCGGGGTTTTCCACAGCGAATGATCGGCGGGGAGCGGTTCCTGTTCGAAGACATCGAGCAGCGCCCCGCGCAATCTTCCACGGGCCAGCGCCTGTTGCAGATCCTCGATGTTCAGGTGACCGCCGCGCCCGACGTTGACCAGTGCCGCACCGTTAGCCAGCCGTTCGAAGGTCTGGCGATTGAGGATGCCGCGAGTCTCGTGGGTGAGCGGCAACAGGTTGATCAGCAACTCGACGCCGTCGAGGAACGGGTTGAAAGCTTCGCAACCGGCGAAGGTCTGCACGCCGGGTAAATCCTTGCTGCTGCGCGCCCAACCCCGCACGTCGTAACCAGAGTTGGCCAGGTCTTGGGCAATCGAGCTGCCGAGCGAGCCGAGCCCCATCACACCGATACGAAACTCATGGGCCGGGCGTTGCAGCGGTCGCTCCCAATGCTGTTGGCGCTGTTGCTCGAGCACTTGATCGAAGCCGCGATGATAGTGAATCACCGCCCAACGCACATACTCGGTCATGCCTTGGCGATGACCGGGATCGACCACGCGGCACACCGGCAGATCCGGGCACGAGGGATCGTGTTCAAGATGATCGATACCGGCAGCGACCGAGTGAATCACTTGTAGATTGGGCAACGCGGCGAGGCTGTCCGGCAGCGGAAACCAGCACGCTGCGATCTGCGCATTCACTGCCCGGGGATCGTCGGCCAGCACCGCCGAAAGCTGCGGCGCGCGGCGGGCAAAGGCTTCCTGCAATTGTTTGAGCAACAGCGTGTCGCGGGACATCAGTGCAACGGTGTTCATGACAGATAGGACTCGCGCTGGGATTCGATCAGGGTCAGTGCGGCCTCCCAGGCCAGGTCGATGATGTTGTCCTGCTCATCACGGTCGAACTGCTCGGCGGTGTGGGCGCAGACTTCCGGCGACGGGAAATGCAGCTCGCAACCGCCGGCCAGCGCCTGCACTTGGGCCTGGCAGGCACGCTCCAGAAAGTGGATTTCCTGGAATGCCTGAGCCACGCTTGAACCACCGACCAGCAGGCCGTGATTGCGCAGGATCATCGCCCGGTGTGGACCGAGGTCGGCGATCAACCGATCGCGCTCGTCCAGCGACAAGGCGATGCCTTCGTAGGTGTGGTAAGCGAGTTTTCCGTAGAACTTCAGCGCGTGCTGACTGATCGGCAGCAGGCCTTGTTTCTGTGCAGCGACGGCCATGCCGGCAGCGGTGTGGGTATGGATCACGCAGTTCAGATCCGGGCGTGCCATGTGGATCGCCGAGTGGATCACGAAGCCGGCGGCGTTGACCCGATGCCCGGCGTATTCCGGGTCGACGATGCGCCCGTCCTGATCGATGCGCACCAGATCGGAGGCGCGCATGCGGTCGAAGAGCACGCCATAGCGGTTGATCAGGAAATGATGCTCAGGCCCCGGAATCCGCAGGGTGATGTGGGTGTCGATCAGGTCGGTCATGCGAAAGTGCGCGATCAAGCGGTACAGCGCGGCGAGGTCGCAACGGGCTTGCCATTCGATCGGATCAATGTGGGCGGGCTTACTCACGAGTACACCTCTTTGTTGGTATGAAGGACGACCGGGTTGGCCCGCAGACGCGCGAGGCCACAGACACCGATCAGCGACAGGGCCGACAGCAGCGTGAAGAACACCGCCAATGGCAGCCACTGTCCGGAAAACTTGCTGGCCAACAGCGTGCCGATCAGCGGCGTGGTGCCGCCGGCCAATGCGCAGCTCAGTTGGTAAGCGATGGAAATGCCCGAGTAACGCAGGTGCACCGGGAAGGCCTGGGTCATGTACCCGGCGATCACCGCATATAAGGCCGAGAGAATCACCACCGCGACGGCGATGCCGAGGGTCATCAACAGAATGTTTTGAGTGCCGACCAGCAGGAACATCGGGTACGGCGTGACCATGCACAGCAACGCCACCAGCATCAGGAATCGCCCTTCGCCAATGCGTTCGGCGAGCAATGCCGATACCGGTTGCGATAGCAGTTGAATGACGGTCACCAGAAACAGGCAGTCGAGAATGGTCGAACGCGGGATGCCCTGATATTGGGTGACGTAGGTGATCATGAAGGTGTTGGTGAAGAAGAATCCGGCCGAACCGATGGTGACGGCGGCGGCAAACAGGATCTGCCGCCAGCACTGACGGATCACGTCTTTCACCGGGTACTTCGCTGTCTCGTTGTTGTCCTTGGCCTTGGCGAATTCCGGCGATTCATGCACACCGGAGCGGATCATCAGACCGACCATCATCAGCACTCCGCTGGCGAGGAACGGCAGACGCCAGCCCCAGGCAAGGAAGTCTTCCGGTGACAGCGACGTCACCAGGCGGAACGCGATCAACGCCAGCAGCAAACCCGCCGGGCTGCCGAGCTGGGCGAACGAGGCGTAGAAGGTCTTGCGCTTGGCCGGCGCGTGCTCACTGGCCATCAACACTGCCCCGCCCCACTCGCCGCCGACGGAGATGCCCTGGATCAGGCGCAACACGATCAACCCGATCGGCGCCCAGATGCCGACGCTGGCATAGCTTGGCAACAGACCGATACCCGCCGTGGCCAGGCCCATCAGCGCCATGGTCACCAGCAGCATTTTCTTGCGGCCGAGACGATCACCCAAATGGCCGAACACCATGCCGGCCATCGGGCGGGCGATGAAGCCGACGGCGAAACTGCCGAACGCGGCGAGCGTGCTGGTCACCGGGTCACTGCTGGGAAAGAACACCTGCCCGAGCACCAGTGCAGCAGCGGTGGCGTAGATGTAGAAATCGTAGAACTCGATGGTCGTGCCAATGAAGGCAGCGGCCGCGGCGCGACGCGGCTGAGCGGTGGTATGCATGCAAGAACCCTGTGTATTTATAGTTTTGGGCAGGTGTCGAGGCGGCTGACGGTCGCGCTCTGTGGCGCTTGTGGGCTTTATCGCTTCCGTGACAGGATTAGTCAATTTTCAAAAACTTATCTTTACTATTAGCGTGCCTACTACATGACTTCTTCCGCCAATCCCTGGGTCCGCCGGCGTTTTCTCAATGACCGGCTGGACTGGAACCTGCTGCGCACGTATCTGGTAATCGGGCAGGAAGGCAGCATGAGTCGCGCCGCTGCCCGACTGCACATCACCCAATCGGCGGTCAGTCAGGCGTTGAAACGTCTCGAAGAGCAACTGGATTGTGTGTTGATTGCCCGCAGCGGACGGCGCTTTGATCTGACGGTAACCGGGGAGGAAGTTCTGCGGATTGCGGCGGATATCTACGGCGATATTTCCCGTTTGGGCACCGTGGTCGAGAACCGTCATGACGACGTGGTGGGCAAGATCCGCATCCTCACCGTCAGTGGCGTGCAGGCGCGGCATTACGATGAGTTCCTTGCGGACTTCCACGAAACTCACCCGAAAATCGAGCTGGAAGTCGAGGTGATGGGCAGCTCGAACATCATCAGTTCATTGCTGCAAAAGACCGCTACGGTGGGAGTGGGATTATGTCGCCTGCCACAGCCTCGGCTGGAGCAACGAGTGCTGTTCCGAGAGCGCTACGCATACTTTTGCGGGCAGCGGCATCGACTGTTCGGGCAGCAGAATCTGACGCTGGAGCAACTGGCGGCGGAGAACTTTGTCAGCTTCACCAGCGATCAGCTCGGCGGCAATCTTTCACCGTTGACGCTGTTTCGTGACCAACAGGGGTTTACCGGCAAGATCGTCGCCTCCTCCACCAGTTTCGAAGAGATTTATCGTCTGATCTGTGCGGGGTTCGGGATTGGCTGTCTGCCGACTCACCTTGTACGGCGGGATGTCGAACAGGGTCTGCTGTGGCGCTTGCCGCCGGAGGATGGGGTGGTGGATTTCGATATTCAGCTGCTGTGGAATCGCGAACAGAAGATGACCCAGGCTGAAACGGTGTTCCTCGACAGCTTCCAGCACATGCTCAGCTTGCGTGAGCCTGTGCTGTGAAGCTGTGGCGGGTTAAACGTGGGGATCGCCCGGCGCCTTGGTCGGCGCCGCGTATTGCGGCTTGAGATGACCGTCCTGATCGAGTAGCCAGGCGTCCATGATCTGCCGCACCACAGGACCTGCGACTCGGCCACCGGCTTCGCCGTTTTCGATCATCACCGAGATGGCGATCTTCGGATGCTCGGCCGGGGCGAAACCGACGAACAACGCGTTGTCACGATGGCGCTCGAGGGTTTTCTCACGGTTGTAGCGCTCGCCCTGCTTGATCGCCACCACCTGCGCCGTACCACTCTTGCCGGCGATCCGGTATTGCGCACCGGCCGCTGCCGCACGTGCGATGCCTCGGGCATCGTGCATCACCATCTGCATGCCGTGGTTGACCTGCTCCCAGTCACGCGGATCCTTGAGCAGGATGTTCGGCATCGGGTGTTCGTCCACCGGCGCTACACCGTCGACAGTCTTGGCCAGGTGCGGACGGTTCCAGATGCCCTTGTTGGCAATCAGTGCGGTGGCTTGAGCCAGTTGCAGCGGCGTGACCTGCATGTAGCCCTGACCGATGCCGAGGATCACTGTTTCGCCGGGGAACCAGGCCTGCCGGCGCGTGGCGCGCTTCCAGGCCTGGGACGGCATCAGGCCGGGAGATTCCTCGAACATGTCGAGTGAGACTTTCTCGCCGAGGCCGAACATCGCCATGTAATCGTGCAAGCGATCGATGCCGAGCTTGTGCGCCAGATCGTAGAAGTAGGTGTCGTTGGAACGCATGATCGCTGCGTCCATGTCCACCCAGCCATCGCCGCTATGGTTCCAGTTGCGGTACTTGTGGTCGAAGTCCGGTAGTTGGTAGTAGCCAGGATCGAAAACCCGGGTTTGTGGCGTGACGACACCAGCGTCGAGGCCAGCGATGGCCACTTCCGGCTTGATCGTCGAACCGGGTGCATACAGGCCGCGCAGTACGCGGTTAAACAACGGGCGGTCGATTGAGTCGCGCAGCGCGGAATATTCCTTGGAACTGATACCGGTCACGAACAAGTTGGGGTCGAAGCTGGGGTTGCTGACCATGGCCAGCACTTCACCGGTCGATGGGTCTAGTGCAACGACCGAGCCGCGACGGTCGCCGAGTGCGGCTTCGGCGGCTTCCTGGAGTTTGACGTCGAGGCTCAGGACGATGTTTTTGCCGGGTACCGGATCGGTGTGTTTTAGCACGCGCAGGACGCGGCCCTGAGCATTGGTTTCTACTTCCTCGTATCCGACGTGGCCGTGCAGCTGTGGCTCGTAGAAGCGTTCGATACCGGTCTTGCCGATGGATTGGGTGCCGCGGTATTCGACGGAATCGAGAGTCTTGGATTCTTTCTCGTTGATGCGGCCGACGTAGCCGATCGAGTGTGCGAAGTGTGCGCCCAGCGGGTAGTTACGAACGAATTGCGGCTCGACATCCAGGCCGGGCAAGCGGAACTCGTTGACTGCCAGCACGGCGATCTGTTCTTCGGTCAGTTCATAGAACAGCGTTACGGGTGTAAACGGGTGACGCGACTGCTTCATGGCCTTGTCGAAGACTGTGCGGTCTTCAGCGGGCAGGTGCAGGAGGCTAATGACTTCATCCAGCTCCTGGTTGACGTCGGTCGCGCGTTCGCGGGTGATGGTCAGGTTGTAGCTGGGACGGTTGTCGGCCAGCAATACGCCGTTGCGATCGTAAATCAAGCCGCGTGTCGGCGGGATCGGCAGGACATGGACGCGGTTGTTTTCGGAGATAGTCGAGTGGTAGTCGAACTCGACGACTTGCAGGATGTACAGGCGCACAACCAGGGCGCAACTGACAGCGAAGACGAACAAGGCACAGGCGATCAGGCGTTTGTTGACCAATCGCGTCTCTTTTTCGTGATCCTTGATAGGGATGGGTTCGGGCATTTCTGCAGCCACTCTTTGACAAAAAATGAGCGCCGATCCTTGGGCGTGACATCAGTCCGTTAAAAAACGAGCTGCACCATACCAAAAACGGAGCGGTCATTTCAGAGGGATTTCCCCAATGGTTGCAGTAACGGCGGTCGGACCACTTTCCTGCGGGCAAAACAAAACCCCAACTGCTTTCGCAATTGGGGTTTCGGAATTTAATCTTGACGATGACCTACTCTCACATGGGGAAACCCCACACTACCATCGGCGATGCATCGTTTCACTTCTGAGTTCGGGATGGGATCAGGTGGTTCCAACGCTCTATGGTCGTCAAGAAATTCGGGTACTGAGTCGTGGCCAGAGGGCCTCGCTTCAGCAAATTGGGTATGTGACAGCTTTCGGTGTTTTGTGAGCGTCGAACTTTCGGTTCATTGCGTCTTCACACACCGCAATCTGGCCTTTCGACTCAAATTGCTTGGGTGTTATATGGTCAAGCCTCACGGGCAATTAGTATTGGTTAGCTCAACGCCTCACAGCGCTTACACACCCAACCTATCAACGTCGTAGTCTTCGACGGCCCTTCAGGGAACTCAAGGTTCCAGTGAGATCTCATCTTGAGGCAAGTTTCCCGCTTAGATGCTTTCAGCGGTTATCTTTCCCGAACATAGCTACCCGGCAATGCCACTGGCGTGACAACCGGAACACCAGAGGTTCGTCCACTCCGGTCCTCTCGTACTAGGAGCAGCCCCTCTCAAATCTCAAACGTCCACGGCAGATAGGGACCGAACTGTCTCACGACGTTCTAAACCCAGCTCGCGTACCACTTTAAATGGCGAACAGCCATACCCTTGGGACCGGCTTCAGCCCCAGGATGTGATGAGCCGACATCGAGGTGCCAAACACCGCCGTCGATATGAACTCTTGGGCGGTATCAGCCTGTTATCCCCGGAGTACCTTTTATCCGTTGAGCGATGGCCCTTCCATACAGAACCACCGGATCACTAAGACCTACTTTCGTACCTGCTCGACGTGTCTGTCTCGCAGTCAAGCGCGCTTTTGCCTTTATACTCTACGACCGATTTCCGACCGGTCTGAGCGCACCTTCGTACTCCTCCGTTACTCTTTAGGAGGAGACCGCCCCAGTCAAACTACCCACCATACACTGTCCTCGATCCGGATAACGGACCTGAGTTAGAACCTCAAAGTTGCCAGGGTGGTATTTCAAGGATGGCTCCACGCGAACTGGCGTCCACGCTTCAAAGCCTCCCACCTATCCTACACAAGCAAATTCAAAGTCCAGTGCAAAGCTATAGTAAAGGTTCACGGGGTCTTTCCGTCTAGCCGCGGATACACTGCATCTTCACAGCGATTTCAATTTCACTGAGTCTCGGGTGGAGACAGCGCCGCCATCGTTACGCCATTCGTGCAGGTCGGAACTTACCCGACAAGGAATTTCGCTACCTTAGGACCGTTATAGTTACGGCCGCCGTTTACCGGGGCTTCGATCAAGAGCTTCGCGTTAGCTAACCCCATCAATTAACCTTCCGGCACCGGGCAGGCGTCACACCCTATACGTCCACTTTCGTGTTTGCAGAGTGCTGTGTTTTTAATAAACAGTCGCAGCGGCCTGGTATCTTCGACCGGCGTGGGCTTACGCAGCAAGTGCTTCACCCTCACCGGCGCACCTTCTCCCGAAGTTACGGTGCCATTTTGCCTAGTTCCTTCACCCGAGTTCTCTCAAGCGCCTTGGTATTCTCTACCCAACCACCTGTGTCGGTTTGGGGTACGGTTCCTGGTTATCTGAAGCTTAGAAGCTTTTCTTGGAAGCATGGCATCAACCACTTCGTCGCCTAAAGGCAACTCGTCATCAGCTCTCGGCCTTAAGATCCCGGATTTACCTAAGATCTCAGCCTACCACCTTAAACTTGGACAACCAACGCCAAGCTGGCCTAGCCTTCTCCGTCCCTCCATCGCAATAACCAGAAGTACAGGAATATTAACCTGTTTTCCATCGACTACGCTTTTCAGCCTCGCCTTAGGGACCGACTAACCCTGCGTCGATTAACGTTGCGCAGGAAACCTTGGTCTTTCGGCGTGGGTGTTTTTCACACCCATTGTCGTTACTCATGTCAGCATTCGCACTTCTGATACCTCCAGCAAGCTTCTCAACTCACCTTCACAGGCTTACAGAACGCTCCTCTACCGCATCACTTACGTGATACCCGTAGCTTCGGTGTATGGTTTGAGCCCCGTTACATCTTCCGCGCAGGCCGACTCGACTAGTGAGCTATTACGCTTTCTTTAAAGGGTGGCTGCTTCTAAGCCAACCTCCTAGCTGTCTAAGCCTTCCCACATCGTTTCCCACTTAACCATAACTTTGGGACCTTAGCTGACGGTCTGGGTTGTTTCCCTTTTCACGACGGACGTTAGCACCCGCCGTGTGTCTCCCATGCTCGGCACTTGTAGGTATTCGGAGTTTGCATCGGTTTGGTAAGTCGGGATGACCCCCTAGCCGAAACAGTGCTCTACCCCCTACAGTGATACATGAGGCGCTACCTAAATAGCTTTCGAGGAGAACCAGCTATCTCCGAGCTTGATTAGCCTTTCACTCCGATCCACAGGTCATCCGCTAACTTTTCAACGGTAGTCGGTTCGGTCCTCCAGTCAGTGTTACCTAACCTTCAACCTGCCCATGGATAGATCGCCCGGTTTCGGGTCTATTCCCAGCGACTAGACGCCCTATTAAGACTCGCTTTCGCTACGCCTCCCCTATTCGGTTAAGCTCGCCACTGAAAATAAGTCGCTGACCCATTATACAAAAGGTACGCAGTCACAGAACAAAGTCTGCTCCCACTGCTTGTACGCATACGGTTTCAGGATCTATTTCACTCCCCTCTCCGGGGTTCTTTTCGCCTTTCCCTCACGGTACTAGTTCACTATCGGTCAGTCAGTAGTATTTAGCCTTGGAGGATGGTCCCCCCATATTCAGACAAAGTTTCTCGTGCTCCGTCCTACTCGATTTCATGACTAAGAGACTTTCGCGTACAGGGCTATCACCCACTATGGCCGCACTTTCCAGAGCGTTCCGCTAATCTCAAAGCCACTTAAGGGCTAGTCCCCGTTCGCTCGCCACTACTAAGGGAATCTCGGTTGATTTCTTTTCCTCAGGGTACTTAGATGTTTCAGTTCCCCTGGTTCGCCTCTTGCACCTATGTATTCAGTACAAGATAACCATCTTATGATGGCTGGGTTCCCCCATTCAGACATCTCCGGATCAAAGTCTGTTTGCCGACTCCCCGAAGCTTTTCGCAGGCTACCACGTCTTTCATCGCCTCTGACTGCCAAGGCATCCACCGTATGCGCTTCTTCACTTGACCATATAACCCCAAGCAATCTGGTTATACTGTGAAGACGACATTCGCCGAAAATTCGAATTTCTCAACTAAGAGAACTCACAAATTTTACCTTAGCCTGATCACCACCAGTGAAAGTGGCCATCAGTCTATCTTTCTATCACATACCCAAATTTTTAAAGAACGAACCAGTCAAAGACTAGAAATCAACATTCACCATCGCAGCGATGGAATGCTCATTTCTAAGCTCTTACTTCAGAAGCAGTAGTGGTGGAGCCAAGCGGGATCG
>NZ_CP155585.1:4545000-6270960 GCF_039695385.1 Pseudomonas sp. 9.2(2024)
TATGGCATCAATCCAGTCCGGCGCTTCGCTGGCTAAAAGCATGTTCCCCATCGTGGGCGCCCAAGGCACAACGACGCTGCGTTTGATTTTCGCCAGCGTGATCATGCTGTTACTGCTCAAACCCTGGAGGGCGAAGCTGACAGCCAAGTCGCTGCGCACAGTGATTGTCTACGGGATGGCGCTGGGGGGGATGAACTTCCTCTTCTATATGTCGCTACGCACCGTTCCGCTCGGCATCGCAGTTGCCTTGGAGTTTACCGGCCCGCTGGCGGTCGCCATCTATGCCTCACGTCGCGCAATCGACTTTGTTTGGATTGCCCTGGCTGCAATCGGCTTGTTGCTATTGATACCGACCGGCGCTACGTCCGCGGGCATCGATCTGGTCGGTGCAGGTTATGCACTGGGAGCCGGCGTTTGCTGGGCGCTATACATTCTGTTCGGCCAAAAGGCCGGCGCAGATAACGGCGTGACCACCGCAGCGCTTGGCGTGATGATCGCTGCCCTGTTCGTCGCCCCCATCGGTATCGTCCACGCCGGCAGCGCATTGCTGACTCCGGCATTGATCCCGATCGCTATCGGCGTCGCGATCCTGTCTACCGCCCTCCCCTACACACTGGAAATGGTCGCCCTCACCCGCATGCCCGCCCGCACTTTCGGCACGCTGATGAGCATCGAACCGGCCTTTGGCGCGCTGTCGGGCCTGCTATTCCTTCAGGAATACCTTTCTTTGTCACAATGGATGGCGATCCTGTGCATTATTCTGGCCTCCGTCGGTGCGACCATGACCATGGGCAGCACTGCCAAACCCGCCATCGCCGCGGATTAAAAGGGGATTGAACGAAGGTCTGGCATTTGGCGCTCATTTAGGCCATGTTTAGCCTCGCAACCCAATGCCAGACATGGATTTTTTCGGATACGGACATCGGAACGCGTCAAGCGAGAGCGCATACAGGCAGACCCGAGCGCCAGACTCGAGGCCGCCATAAGGACGGTAATGAAACGAATTTTGATACTGATCGCCATACTCGCCGTTGCGGGCTGCGCGGCGACGTCGAAGACTCAGGTCAAGCATGGCAAGAAAGGGCTGCACATCAACTGTTCGGGGCTGTCCTCTTCTTGGGACAAGTGCTACGCCAGCGCTGCAAACTCTTGCGCACCGAAGGGCTACAAGGTCATCGCCAAATCAGGCGATACCGTGGAAGAACCGGGTGATTACCCCTTCGGTCTCAACCCCGCCGGCTATACCAGCCGCAGCATGATCGTCATCTGCAAATAAACCATCGCCGCTACTGCGTTCGCGAAGCGGCGAGCTGGAGCCCGATCTCTTCATGACAGGACTTCAGCACCCGTTGCTGAATCTTCGGTGACGCCAACATACGCGCCACCACCAGTGCCCCGACACATTGCGACAGAATCGCCCAGGCCAGGCTGTCGCTTTCCAGAATCTGCGCCCAACTTTCCTGAAGCTTACAAATCCACAGCTCGGCCTGCTCCCGCACAACAATATCCGACCGCGCTATCTCGGCGCCCAGTGCAGGCAATGCGCAGCCCAGCTCAGGCTGCTCGACATGGGCCATGTTCAGATACAGTTTCAGGCACCGCTCCAGCCGTTCGCGATCCTGCGTACCCTGCCCGCCCAAGCGTTCAAGACTCTGGCACAACTCGCGCTCGACGATAGCCGCGAACAGGGCGTCCTTGGACGAGAAATGACTGTAGAACGCCGCCCCGCTCAAGCCGATCGCCTTCATCAGGCCATCGACGCCCATTGATGAAAACCCGGTCTTTTTCGCAGACAGCGAGCTGCTTTGCAGGAGCTTTTCTTTGGTTTCCAGCTTGTGACCGGCGGAATACCGCATGTATTTGTCCTCACATTGAGTGCCTTGACGCTGAGCAAATCCTAGCATAACGTTCGTTCACTTAACGATCGTTTACTAAAGGGATCCACCCATGAATAACAAGAAGGTCGTATTGGTTGTCGGTGCAGGTGATGCCACGGGCGGCGCCATCGCCAAGCGGTTCGCCAAGGAAGGTTTCGTCGCGTGTGTCACGCGGCGCAGCGCCGACAAATTGCAGCCCTTGGTGGAAGCCATTCAGGCGAACGGTGGCGAAGCCCACGGTTTTGCATGCGACGCGCGCAAGGAAGAAGACGTCATTGCGCTGATCGAAGATATCGAAACCCGCCTCGGTCCGATTGAAGCATTTGTTTTTAATATCGGCGCCAACGTTCCCTGCAGCATCCTCGAAGAAACCGCCCGCAAGTACTTCAAGATTTGGGAAATGGCCTGTTTCTCCGGATTTCTCAATGCCCGGGAAGTCGCCAAACGGATGGTGACCCGTAGCCGCGGCACTATCCTGTTCACCGGCGCTACTGCCGGATTACGCGGTGCCTCCGGCTTTGCCGCGTTCGCTGGGGCCAAACACGGTATCAGGGCTCTGGCACAGAGCATGGCCAGAGAGCTTGGCCCGATGAACATCCATGTCGCCCACGTCGTGGTCGACGGCGCCATCGATACCGACTTCATCCGCGACAATTTCCCTGACAAATATGCCACCAAGGATCAGGACGGTATTCTCAATCCCGACCACATCGCCGAGAACTACTGGTATCTGCATAGCCAGCCACGGGACGCCTGGACGTTCGAACTGGATCTGCGTCCGTGGAACGAGCGCTGGTAATCCCCCCAATAACAAAAACAGAGTGCAGCGAACATGAGCAAAACCGTGGAGTTCTATTTCGATCTCGGCAGCCCCGCCACCTACCTGGCGTATACCCAACTGCCGAAAATCTGCGCTGAAACCGGCAGCCAGTTGATCTACATTCCGATGTTGCTGGGCGGCGTCTTCAAAGCCACCGGCAACGCGTCGCCGGCAATGATCCCGGCCAAGGGTCGTTACATGTTTCAGGACCTGGACCGTTACGCCAAACGCTACGGCGTGCCCCTGAAATTCAACCCGCATTTCCCGATCAATACCCTGATGTTGATGCGCGCGGTCACCGGCATTCAACTGCGTCATCCTGATCGCTTCCTGGCATTCATCGATTGCCTGTTCAAAGCGCTGTGGGTTGAAGGCCGCGCCCTCGATGAGCCGGCAACAGTTGCCGCCGTGCTGACCGAACATGGCTTCAATCCTGAAGAAGTACTGGTATTGACCAACGATGAAGCAGTCAAGGCTGCGCTCAAAGACAACACCGAAACCGCCGTGAAGCGTGGCGTCTTCGGTGCGCCGAGCATGTTCATCGACAACCAGTTGTTCTTCGGTCAGGACCGGCTCGACTTCGTTGTGGAAGCCCTTCGCTAAATCTCCACGACCACACGCCCCTGAGCTGCTTTCGCTGCCAGCAGCTCATGGGCTTCTCCGGCGGTTTCCAGCGTGAACCGATGCGGATCGAGCAGAGGTCGCAGCTGACCGGACTCAATCAGCGCGGCAGCCTGTCGCAAAATCTCGCCATGATGCTCACAGCCCCTGCCGGTCAGTAACGGCAACAAGGTGAACACGCCCGAATACGTCGCCCCACGAAACGACAACGGCGCAAGGCTGTGCTGCCCCCAGCCCAGACAACTCAGCACATGTCCGCTGTAGATCCGTGCGGCTTTGAACGAGGCGTCCAGCGTCTCGCCGCCGACCGTGTCATAAACAATGTCGAACCCCTCCCCCGCCGTGAACTCGGCGACATAGTTCTCCACCGAGCTCTCTAGATAATCGATGAACGTCGCACCGTAACCCTCGATGATCGAGCGCTGCCTCACAGAACCTGTTGCATAAACATCTGCACCGAATGCTCGGGCCAGTTGAACGGCCACATGCCCGACGCCGCCCGCTCCACCGTGAATCAATACTTTATGCCCCGCACTCATCCGAGCCCGATCCACCAGGCCTTCCCACGCCGTGACCAATATCAATGGCAGGCTCGCGGCCTCGCGCGGGCTCAAGTTCAAAGGCTTACGCGCAAGCAGTCGTGCGTCCACCACTGCAAACTCGGCCAACGAACCTTGCGCGCCACCAATGCCTGTGGCCAACGCATACACCTCGTCGCCCGACGCCCAATTCTGCACGCCCTCACCCACCGCTTCGACCACACCCGCCAGATCCAGCCCCAATACCGCCGGCAACGGTTGCCGGGCATGGGCGGCCTGCCCCGCACGGATTTTCAGATCCAGCGGATTCACACCGCTGGCCTTGATCCGCACCAGTACCTGCCCGGCCTCTGCCACGGGGCGCTCAAGGGAAACCAAGCGTAACGGCCCGTTCGCGGTGTCCACTATCAGGGCTTTCATGTTGAGTGAGTCAGTCATTTCGGTCATTCCTGTGGGAGAAAGTGAAGCCATGGTCCCGCAGCAGACCCATGCCGATAAGACGTCAAATGACTATAGTGAGCATGCCGAATCGGCATGAATGAGGCGCTTCATGGACAAGCTCAACGCAATGGCCATCTTCGTCCGGGTGGTCGAACGCGGCAGTTTTTCCGCCGTTGCCCGGGAACTGCACACCACCCAGCCGACCATCAGCAAAGTCCTGCGCGCTCTTGAGAATGAACTGGGCGGCAAGCTGATTGCCCGCAGTACACGCAAGCTATCACTGACCGATGAAGGTCAGCGGTACTACAACGAATGTCGAAATATCCTCGCCGCTGTGGACGCCGCCGAGCACAGCTTCCAGTCCGGCAGGGAAACCGTGGCCGGACCTTTGCGGATCGGCTCCTCCGTCAGTTTCGGCCGTTTGCAGATCGCCTCGCGACTGGCGGAATTTCTGCAGCGCTACCCGCAGGTGCAGATCGACCTGCAACTCAGCGATCTGAATCTGGATCTGATCAGTGAAGGCCTGGACGTCAGTCTGCGCATCGGCGAGTTGAACGACAGCGGCATGATCGCCCGACGCATCGGCACCACCCACCGGCTCACGGTGGCGACGCCCGATTACCTGCAACGCCACGGCCACCCAAAATCACCTCAGGATCTTGCGCAGCACAACTGCCTGCAATTCAACCTGCTCAGCACTCAGAATCTGTGGACTTACGAGAAGGATGGCCAACACCACGACGTACGCATCCAGGGCAACGCCCAGAGCAACAACTCCGAAGCGATCCGCGAAATGGTCTTGGGAGGACTGGGGATTTCGCTGTCACCGGTCTGGTTGTTCAGCGAGGACTTGAAGGCCGGTCAAGTGGTCGCCCTGTTGCAGGACTATCAGACCCGATCATTGCCGATTCACGCCGTGTCCCCGGCGAACCGTCGCCAGTCCGCCAGGATCAACGCGTTTGTCGATTTCATGACCCAGGCGCTGGCTGCAGCGCCCGAGCTTCAACCTGTTAAATAGCAGCAGTACGCGTGTTCAACCATTGCAGTGCCGCGCCTTCAAGCAGCGGACTCAGGCGCTCGCGCACTTCGGCGTGATAGGCGTTAAACCACTGTTTCTCTTCCTGCGTCAGCAACGACGGCTCCAGGCAGCGAGTGTCGATCGGGCACAGGGTCAGGGTTTCGAACTTGAGGAACTCGCCGAACTCGCTGCTTCCCGCTTCAACGTTCATCGCCAGGTTCTCGATCCGCACACCCCAGCGGCCCGGACGATAAGTGCCCGGTTCAATGGAAGTGATCATCCCTGGTTGCATGGCAGTTTGCGGCGCCGGCGCCGCCTGATAGGCGATCACCTGCGGACCTTCGTGAACGTTGAGGAAATAACCCACGCCGTGGCCGGTGCCATGACCATAGTCGACGTTCTCTGCCCAGATCGGCGCGCGGGCAATCGCATCCAGCAGCGGCGACAGAATGCCTTTCGGGAAATGTGCGCGGGACAAGGCAATCACGCCTTTCAGCACACGAGTGCAATCGCGCTTCTGCTCTTCGGTTGGCGTACCAACAGCCACCATGCGCGTGATGTCGGTAGTGCCGCCCAGGTATTGACCACCGGAATCGATCAGCAACAATCCATCACCCTCGATCACCGCGTGCTCCTCCGGGGTGGCGTGGTAATGCGGCATCGCGCCGTTGGCGTTGAATGCGGCGATGGTGTTGAAACTCAGCGACACATAATCCGGACGACGCTCACGAGCAGCAGTGAGTTTCTCGTCAATGGTCAGCTCGGTAATGCGCTCGCGACCCCAGGCCGATTCCAGCCAGGTGAAAAACTCGCACAGCGCCGCGCCATCCTGCTCCATCGCCTGACGAATGTGCCCGGCGTCCGCCAGGCTCTTCTGCGACTTGGCCAGGGTGGTCGGGTTCAGGCCTTCGACCAGCTTCACGCCAGTGTCGAGGTTATCCAGCAGACCGCTGGTGACTCGCGCCGGATCCACCAGCAGGCTCGCGCCACTCGGAATAGCACGCAAGGCGTCAGCGACTTCGCTGTAGTCACGCAGGGTCACGCCGTCTTTTTCCAGCACCGCACGCAGCTCAGCATCGACCTTGCTCAGTGCCACAAACAGCGTGGCTTGTTGCTGGCTGATCAGCGCGAAGGAAACGAATACCGGATTGAACGACACATCGCCGCCGCGCAGGTTGAACAGCCAGGCGACGTCGTCGAGGGTGGCGATGAAGTGCCAGTCAGCACCGCGCTCCTGCAGGGTTTCGCGCAGTTTGCCGAGTTTCTCGCCACGGCTGACAGTCGCCTGCGGTGGCAGGTGCTGGTAGATCGGCGCATTCGGCAGCGCCGGGCGATCGCTCCAGACTTCTTTCAACAAGTCGATGTCGGTACGCAGACTGGCGCCCCGCGCTTCGAGCTTGCTGCCCAGCGTACGCGCCGACGCGACGGCCATCACTGCGCCGTCGACCGCGACCACGCCACCTTCCGGCGTCTGCTCGGCCAGCCAGTCCAGCGGGCTCGGCTGACCCGGTTGCAGTTTCACCAGTTCGATACCGCTGCCCTTGAGTTCCTTGGTCGCCTGTTCCCAGTAGCGACTGTCGGCCCAGACCCCGGCGAAATCGGTGGTGACAATCAACGTGCCGACCGAGCCATGGAAACCCGACAGCCATTGCCGGCCCTGCCAGTAACCCGGCAGATATTCCGACAGGTGCGGATCGGCGGACGGCACCAGCAACGCGTGGATACCTTCGCGACGCATCAGTTCACGGGTGTGCGCGAGGCGCTGGGGAACCGTTCCTTCGGTCAAAGTCTGGGTACTCATCATGTCTCCTGCCAATCACTTCATCGTTATTGTTCGGTGCCGTTCGAAGCCGGCTCGTTAAAGCCCTGTCGCCCAGAATGCCGGAGCACTGGCGCAGGCGGTCTTGATCAGATCTACAGCCTTGTCGATGTCCTCGGCGGTGGTGAAACGACCGAGGCTCAGACGAATCGTGCGTCCCGCCAGGTGGGCGTCATGCCCCAGTGCCAGCAAGACGTGGGACGGTGTGTTGCTGGCGGAATTGCAGGCCGAGGTCGCGGAAAACGCGATCGAATGGTTCAGCGCCGCCGGATTGAACTCGCCTTCGCTGAAGGTCAGGCTCAAGGTGTGCGGGATACGTTGGGTGGAACTGCCATTGAGGCGTACGCCAGGCAGGCTCAACAGTTGTTCGAGTAGTCGCTCGCGCAACGCAACGATGGTTTTCTTCTCGTCATCAAACGCCTCGGCGGCCAAGGCGAATGCCGAGCCCATGGCAGCAATCTGGTGAGTCGCCAGGGTACCGGAACGCAAGCCGCCCTCGTGGCCACCACCGTGA
Source organism: Pseudomonas sp. 9.2(2024) (assembly GCF_039695385.1). Classification (NCBI taxonomy): domain Bacteria; kingdom Pseudomonadati; phylum Pseudomonadota; class Gammaproteobacteria; order Pseudomonadales; family Pseudomonadaceae; genus Pseudomonas; species Pseudomonas sp. 9.2(2024). The sequence goes on from NZ_CP155585.1 coordinate 4,552,650, forward strand.
ATCTGCGCCTGCAACCGCTGCTGCGCACGCGGACCGACGTACAGCGCGCCGATGCCTTTGGGGCCGTAGAGCTTGTGCGCCGAGAACGACATAAGATCCACCGGCCATTGCGCCAGATCGATCGCGACCTTGCCGGCGCCCTGGGCCGCATCGACGTGGAACAACGCTCCACGCCCACGCACCACTTCGCCGATGGCCGGGATGTCGTTGACGGTGCCGAGTTCGTTGTTGACCAGCATCAGCGACACCAGAAAGGTGTCATCGCGCATCGCTTCGCTGACCGCTTGCGGGGTAATCAGGCCTTCGGCGTCCGGTACCAGATAGGTCACGGCGACACCGGCGTCCTGCAATTGCCGGGCGGTGTCGAGGATGGCCTTGTGTTCAATCTGACTGGTGATGATGTGCCCGCCGGACACACCACGAGCCTGAGCCACGCCTTTAAGGGCGAGGTTGTTGGATTCTGTAGCGCCGGAGGTCCAGACGATCTGCTGCGCCTGGGCGCCGACCAGTTCGGCGACTTGCCGGCGAGCGTTCTCGACCGTTTGCCGGGCCTGCTGGCCGAAGGCGTGGGAACTGGAGGCCGGGTTGCCGAAGTTACCGTTGAAACCCAGACACTCGATCATCACCTGGATGACCCGCTCGTCCACCGGAGTGGTGGCGGCGTAATCGAAATACAGCGGACGTGTGTTCATAAAAAGACTCGCAGAGCGTGTTCCGGGATCAGGAAGCTCGTGTCTACAAACGGCACGACGCAGCCTTGTGAGCTGCGTCCGGGTTCGAGAGCGTCATCAATACCTGATCGGATGCCGTTAAAGAAGAACAACTTCATTTAAAAGTGCGTAGGAACGCTCCTGAACGCGACTTTAACAGGCATCAGGCCGGCGGTTGTAGCACTGCGTCAGCTAAAGCTTTCAAGGAGTAACGGATACAGCGAAATCACCAGCAGCGCCGCCATACCCCAGTTGAACACCCGCAACCAGCGGCGATCCTTCAGTACGTTGCGCAACAGAGTCCCGCACGCGGCCCAGACGCCGACGCTCGGCAGGTTGATGATGGCGAACACTGCCGCAATCACGATCACGTTGGTGAAATAACCCTGCATCGGCGTATAGGTGCTGATGGCACCGATGGCCATGATCCACGCCTTGGGATTGACCCACTGGAAGGCTGCCGCACCGAGATAGCTGATCGGTTTTGCCTCGCCCTGCTCGCTGTCGCCGACGGGGCCGGAATGGGCGATTTTCCACGCCAGGTACAGCAAGTACGCCGCGCCGACGTAACGCAGAACCGTATAAAGCAGCGGATAAGTCTGGAACACCGCGCCCAGGCCAAAACCCACCGCCACCACCAGCACGAAGAAACCGCAGGTAATGCCGAGCATATGGGGGATGGTGCGGTTAAAGCCGAAGTTCACGCCCGATGCCAGCAACATGGTGTTGTTCGGCCCCGGTGTGATCGAGGTGACAAGGGCAAACAGGGCGAAGCCCAGCAGCAGGTCGAGCGAGAGGGTCATGGCAGGCAGTCCGTCAGGGTCATTCAGGTGTTGACCCTATCCCACGGCGCCGTGCAAACCCACGGACAGTTGGGTAAAACTTCAAGCAGTACAGTTACGAATCAGCTTGGACGACCGTGCAGCTGTACGGCCCGCTCGGCGCTCATCTCACCTTTGCTATCAAACCCGAAAGTCTTCTGTGGCTGGCCGAGCAATTCGGCTTTTTTCGCATGATATTCCTCGAAGGAAAGACCGCGACGGTTCAAGGTTTCAAGGGCCAGTTCGCGGGTTTCTTCCGCCGTGTAAGGGCGCAGTTCCGGGGAAACATGGCTCGCGCAACCGGCGAGAACGGAGACAGCGAGCATCAGCGAAACAGTCAGTAAACGATTCATGGGAGCGTCCTGGCGAGCAGTGTGGGTCGATGGAGAAAGGCTACGCCCGGGCACGCTTTGGCAGAAATCAACGCTCTCAATAGTGGCTATCAGAATTCGAACAGTATTCCCCTTTATATTCTAAAAAGACCTATCAATATCAATTAACAGTCTTTTACGGAATAAAAGTCAGCCTTTATAAATCTCTCATCGCGTTCGGTACTGTTGCTCCAGCAACTGTTTCCCAGGCAACAGTGGTTCAACAAACCGGCCTGAAAGTCACATGAGCACAGCCACCGAAAACGCTCAAAGCCCCGGAATACGGGCCTTACAGGAATTGGTACAGCGCTTGCTCTGCTCCAGTGACTACTCACTGCTCGCCGAGCAACTGTTGAAAAAGGAACTGACCATGTCGCGTCCACTGAAAGTCGTCGCCCTGTCCGGCGGAACCTGGCGTCCGTCCCGCACCCTGGTGCTGACCCAGGCCCTTCTGGCCGAATTGTCCGGGCACCTGCCGGTCGAGAGTCACCTGATCGAACTCGGTGACATCGCCCGCCCGCTGGGCGCCGCACTGTCCCGTCAGGAGTTGCCGGCCGAGATCGAAGCCGAACTGCAGGCCATCGAACAGGCTGATTTGCTGATCGTCGCCGCGCCGGTGTATCGCGGCTCCTATCCGGGGCTGCTCAAGCATTTGTTCGACCTGATCGACCTGAATGCGCTGATCGACACGCCTGTGCTGCTCGCCGCCACTGGTGGCAGCGAACGCCATGCGCTGGTGCTCGATCACCAGTTGCGCCCGCTGTTCAGCTTCTTCCAGGCCGTGACCCTGCCGATCGGTGTGTACGCCACCGAAGCCGATTTCGCCGACTACCAGATCACCAGCGAACCGCTAAAAGCGCGCATCCGCCTGGCCGCCGAACGCGCCGCGCCGCTGTTCGGCACTCACCTCAAACCGTTACTGAAGATCGCTTAAGGAGCAGTTCATGGATGTTTTCTGGTTCCTGCCGACCCACGGCGACGGTCACTATCTGGGCACCACCCAAGGCGCGCGCCCGGTCACCCTCAATTACCTGAAACAGGTGGCGCAAGCCGCCGACAGCCTCGGTTACCACGGCGTGCTGATTCCCACAGGGCGTTCCTGCGAAGACTCGTGGGTGATCGCCTCGGCGCTGGTGCCGCTCACCGAACGCCTGCGTTATCTGGTGGCGATCCGTCCGGGAATCATCTCGCCGACCGTCTCGGCGCGCATGGCCGCGACCCTGGATCGACTGTCCAATGGCCGCTTGCTGATCAACGTTGTGACCGGCGGTGACCCCGACGAAAACCGTGGCGACGGCAGTTTCCTCAGCCACAGCGAACGCTACGAAGTCACCGACGAATTCCTGAAAATCTGGCGCCGGGTGTTGCAAGGCGAAGCGGTGGATTTCGAAGGCAAACACCTGAAGGTGCAGAACGCCAAAGCCCTGTATCCGCCAGTGCAGAAACCCTATCCACCGCTGTATTTCGGCGGTTCCTCCGACGCGGCCCACGATCTGGCCGCCGAGCAGGTTGACGTGTACCTGACCTGGGGCGAACCACCGGCCGCCGTCGCCGAAAAACTCGCCGATGTACGCGAACGCGCCGCGCGTCACGGGCGCAAAGTGAAGTTCGGCATCCGCCTGCACGTGATCGTGCGCGAGACCGCCGAAGAAGCCTGGAAAGCCGCCGACAAACTGATCGAGCACATCAGCGACGAAACCATCGAGGCCGCGCAGAAATCCTTTTCGCGCTTCGACTCCGAAGGCCAGCGACGCATGGCCGCCCTGCACGACGGGCGCCGCGACAACCTGGAAATCGCCCCCAACCTGTGGGCCGGCGTCGGTCTGGTGCGCGGCGGTGCCGGTACTGCATTGGTCGGCGATCCGCAGCAGGTGGCGGCGCGAATCAAGGAATACGCGGATCTGGGCATCGAGAGCTTCATCTTCTCCGGCTACCCGCATCTCGAAGAGGCCTACCGCTTTGCCGAGCTGGTGTTCCCGTTGTTGCCCGAGCCGTATGCAAGCCTGGCCGGACGCGGCGTGACCAACCTCACCGGGCCGTTTGGCGAAATGATCGCCAACGATGTTTTGCCCGCCAAAGCCAACGCCTGAGGAAGACCGAGTGACTGCCAAACCGCAAAGCACCCTGCTCTCCCCGTTGCAGACCGCCCGCCAACTGGCCGCCGAATTTGCCCTGACCGCCGTCGAGCGCGACGAGCGTGGCGGCACGCCGAAAGCCGAACGCGACGCCCTGCGCGACAGCGGTCTGCTGGCCCTGAGCATTCCCACCCGTTACGGCGGCCTCGGCGCGCGCTGGAGCGAAACGCTGGAAGTCGTGCGCGAGTTCGCCAAGGTCGACAGCTCGATCGCCCACGTCTTCGGTTTTCATCATTTGATGCTCGCCACCGTCCGGTTGTTTTCCCGCCCGGAACAATGGCAACCGTGGTTCGAACAGACCGCGCGGCAGAACTGGTTCTGGGGCAACGCGCTCAATCCGCTGGACACCCGCACCGTGGTCAAGGACCTGGGCGGCTGGCGCGAGTTTTCCGGCAAGAAAAGCTTCTGCTCCGGCGCCAGCGATTCGCAAATGCTGATCGCTTCGGCGGTGGACGAAAGCAACGGCGGCAAACTGCTGATCGCGGCGATCCCCAGCGGCCGCAGCGGCATCACCCTGCACAACGACTGGAACAACATCGGCCAGCGCCAGACCGACAGCGGCAGCGCCACGTTTGAACGAGTGCGGGTAGAAGAATCGGAACTGCTGCTGGATCCCGGTCCGCTGAGCACCCCCTTCGCCTGTTTGCGCCCATTGATTGCACAACTGACGTTCACCCATATGTTTCTCGGCATCGCCGAAGGGGCCTTTGAAGAAGCGCGGCAATACACCCTGAGTGAAACCCGTGTCTGGCACAAATCCTCGGTGCGCGAGGTGCGTGAAGATCCGTATGTGCTGGCCCATTACGGTGAGTTCTGGGTCGCACTCGAAGGCATCCGATTGCTGGTGGAACGCGCCGCTGCGTTGCTCGACGAGGCCTGGGCCAAAGGCCCGAACCTCAGCGCCGAAGAACGCGGTCACCTGGCCACGGCGATTGCCACCGCCAAGGTCGCCGCCAGTCGCCAGGGCCTGGAGATTTGCAGCCGACTGTTCGAAGTCACCGGCGCCCGTTCGACCCACGCGTCGCTGCGCCTCGACCGACACTGGCGCAACCTGCGCACGCAAACCCTGCACGACCCGCTGGATTACAAACTCCACGAGCTGGGCGACTGGGCGCTGAACCAGTCCCTGCCGGTGCCGACGTTCTATTCCTGATTTCCTTTCGTGGAGCGAGACCCATGCAACTGCTGACCCTGCCGCCTTCACCCGCCCTGGCCACCTCAATCCGCGCCACCGCCCAGGTGTTCGAAGACCCGAAATCCCAGGCCCTGCTCGCGCATCTGCAACAGGTCGCACCGAGCGAAGCCAGTGTGCTGATCATCGGCGAAACCGGCACCGGCAAGGAGTTGGTAGCGCGGCACATCCACAACCTGAGCAACCGGCGCAATCGGCCGTTCATTGCGGTGAACTGCGGGGCATTTTCCGAATCGCTGGTGGAAGCCGAACTGTTCGGCCACGAAAAAGGCGCCTTCACCGGCGCCCTCAGCGCCAAGGCCGGTTGGTTCGAAGAGGCGGATGGCGGCACTTTGTTCCTCGATGAAATCGGCGATCTGCCGATGGCGATTCAGGTCAAGTTGCTGCGGGTCTTGCAGGAGCGTGAAGTGGTGCGCCTGGGTTCGCGCAAGAGCATCCCCATCGATGTGCGGGTGCTGGCGGCAACCAACGTGCAACTGGAGAAAGCCATCAACGCCGGGCATTTCCGCGAGGATCTGTATTACCGGCTGAACGTGGTCAATCTGGAACTGAGCCCGTTGCGCGAGCGGCCCGGCGACATCCTGCCGCTGACCCGGCATTTCATCGAGGCCTACAGTCAGCGCCTGGGCTACGGACGCATCACCATCAGCCCCGGCGCCGAACACAAACTGCGCGGCTACAGTTGGCCGGGCAACATCCGCGAACTGGAAAACGTCATCCATCACACGCTGTTGATCTGCCGTAACGGCGTGATAGAACGCGACGATCTGCGCCTGTCGAACCTGCGCATCGACCGTCCCGACGATCAGCACGCGACCGCCGACGACTCACCGGAAGCGCTGCTGGAACGCGCCTTCCAGAAACTCTTCGAACAACAGGCCGGCGCCCTGCATGAGAAGGTCGAAGACGCGTTGCTGCGCGCAGCTTATCGCTTCTGCCATTACAACCAGGTGCACACCGCGTCCCTGCTCGGCCTGAGCCGCAACGTCACCCGCACGCGGCTGATCAAGATCGGCGAACTGGCGGTGAACAAGCGGCGGCCCACGGAAAACCTGCAAGGCGAGCGCTTGATCCAGCTGTCGATCTAGCCGACCAGTTGGCAGTGCAAACCGTCGTCGTGACTGCGGGCGATGCTGCTCAGCACCTGGAATGAACCGAAGGTCACGGTGCGCGCCTGATGGGTACGAATCAGTTGCCAGAAATCCTGCTCGCCGGATTCGAAACTCTGGAACGCCGCCTCCCCCGCCTCGCGGGACTGCCATTGCAGAAAGCTCAACACTCGCCGGCCATCGTCGCTGGCCTGGACGCTGGCGCTGACGAAGCCGGCGTAACGCTGGGCCAGACGTTCGGTCTGCACCGCCAGCGCCGAGACCAGCGCCGGTTGCTGGCCGGGTTCGATTTCAAATTCGATCAATTGGGTAAAGCTGCGGTTTTTCGCTGGTGCTTGCATGACATCCCCACTCTGTCAGACGAATCTTGCGATTCGAAGGCCTGCAGGGTAAAACCTCGAGTTAACTAGAGGTCAAGGGGCATTTTGCAAATGATCACTGCGGAAAATGTGCACAAACAACTGACCGTCGGCGAAGTCGCGGCCCGCAGCGGCGTGGCGGTCACCGCCCTGCACTTTTATGAATCCAAGGGTTTGATCAAAAGCCAGCGCAATGCCGGCAACCAGCGGCGTTATCCACGGGAAGTGCTGCGGCGGGTCGCGTTGATCAAAGTGGCGCAACGCCTGGGCATTCCGCTGGCGGAAATCGGCGAGGCGTTAAAACAGCTACCGGACAACCGCGCACCGACGGCGGCGGACTGGAAAGTGTTGTCGGAGCAGTGGCGGCGGGAGCTGGACGAGCGGATCAATCAGTTGATGCTGTTGCGGGACCGGCTGACCGGTTGCATCGGTTGCGGATGCCTGTCGATGGAAGCCTGCCCGCTGCGCAATCAGGGCGATGTGCTGGGCGAGCAAGGGCCGGGGGCGCACTTTCTCGACGTACCCAAGTGAGGGTTCCCATGCCGTGGGAACCCTCAATTCGATCCATCAGAAGCCTGGCGCAATCTGCCCTTTGTAGCGGGTCAGAATGAACTGACGCACTTCATCGGAATTCAACGCCTTGGCCAGTTTCTGCAGGCCCGGGTCGTTGATGTTGTCGGGACGCGCGACCAGAAACTCGATGTACAGGCTCTTGCCTTTCTCGACGATCAGCGCGCTGTTGGTGTCGATCCCGGCTTCCAGCGCGTAGTTGGCGAACACGAACGCCAGGTCCACCTGACTCACTGAACGAGCCAGCAACGCGCCTTCCAGCTCACGGATTTTCAGGTGCTTGGGGTTTTCGACGATGTCGCGCTGGGTGGCCAGGGTGTTGCTCGGATCCTTGAGCTTGATCAGCCCCGCCTCGTGCAGCAGCACCAAGGCGCGACCGGTGTTTACCGGGTCATTGGGGATCGACACGCTGGCGCCGTCCTTCAGCTCCGAGATGTTCTTGATCTTGGTCGAGTAAGCACCGAACGGTTCGATGTGCACGCCGACCACCGGCACCAGATCGGTGTGGCGAGTCTTGTTGAAATCATCGAGAAACGGCCGGTACTGGTAGTAGTTGGCGTCAAGGTTTTTCAGCGCCAGTTGCTGGTTGGGCTGAATGAAGTCGGTGAAGACCTTGATGTCCAGATCCACGCCTTCCTTGGCCAGGGTCGGTTTGACGAATTCGAGGATTTCCGCGTGCGGCACCGGGGTGGCACCGACGATCAGTTTTTCGTTGGCATGGACGCCAAACGACAGAACGGCAGCCAGTACGGCCAGGGTCTTTTTCATGCTGTGCTCCAAGGCAGATTTAAGTGGCCGTCGTGGGGTGAACGTGGGGCCTTTATGGGTGAACTTGTTTTTTCAGCGTCGGCTGTAGTGCGCCACCAAGCGGTCGCCGGTCATTTGCAGGGCCTGCACCAGAATCAGCAGCAACACCACGGTGACCACCATCACGTCAGTCTGAAAGCGCTGATATCCGTAGCGGATCGCCAGATCGCCGAGCCCGCCGCCACCGATCACGCCGGCCATCGCCGTGTAATCCACCAGCACGATGGCGGTGACCGTCACCGCCGCCAGCAACCCGCCGCGGGCTTCCGGCAGCAAGGTGTGGCGAATGATTTGCCAGGTGTTGGCGCCCATCGCCTGGGTCGCCTCGACCACGCCGCGATCGACTTCGCGCAACGCGGTTTCCACCAGCCGCGCAAAGAACGGCGTGCAGCCGACCACCAGCGGCGGAATGGTCCCGGGCACGCCCAGCGACGTACCCACCAGCAGCGTGGTGAGTGGAATCAGCACGATCAGCAAAATGATGAAAGGCAGCGAACGCAGCATGTTCACGATCACCGACAGCACCCGGTACAGGCCGACCGTTTCATGCAACTGGCGCTTGCCGGTGAGAAACAACAGCAGCCCCAGCGGCAAGCCCAGCAACACCGTGAACAGCAGCGCTGCGCCGAGCATGCTCAGGGTGTCGAGACAGGCCTGGGCGATGTCGGCCCAGTAAAGGTGCTTGAACCACTCGGCCATGATCAGGACCAGTCGTGGCGCGGCGGTTTGACGCCGTTGAGCAGCCAGTTGCCGACCACGTGGTACTTCCAGCGCACCGGATCATGCAGCGTGTGAACCCGGGCGTTGCGCCAGTGGCGGTCGAAGTTGTGCTTCTTCAGGGTCGAACGGGTACCGCCGAGTTCGAACAACTTGTTGCTGGCCTCGATGGCGATTTCGGTGGTCAGCACTTTGGCCTTGGCTACCGCGAGTGACGCCAGTGCGACGTTGTCTTCATCGGGTGCCGGACGTGCGGCGTCGAGCGCCCAACCGGCGCGTTCCAGCAACGCCTCGGCGGCTTCCAGACGGATTTCCAGTGCGCCGATCTGAATGATGGTCAGCGGATCTTCGCTGGCCTTGTCCACACCCGCATCGATCCATGGCCGGGCGAACTGGCGGACAAATTCGACCGTATCGCGCAGCGCCGCACGGGCAATGCCGGCGTCGATGGCAGCGGTGGTCAACTGGGCGAACGGTCCGGCCAGGGTCGGGTTCTCGTAGGAACGGTACGTCGGAAACAGATTGAACGGTGCCACTTGTAAATCCTGCGCCAGCACCGTGCCGCTGGAGGTAGTGCGCTGGCCGATGCTGTCCCAGTCATCGACGATCACCAGCCCTTTCGTGCCGCGCTCGATGAAGGCCAACTGGCCCTTCTGTTCTTCATCCAGCGCCAGCACCGCCAGCCAGTGGGCGTAGAGCGAACCGGTGCAGTAGCCCTTGCGGCCGTTGATCACGAAGCCGTCGCCATAACGACGGAGGGTCGCCTGAATATCCTGCACATTCTTGCCGCCGGTTTCCGACAACGCGTTGGCGAAACGATGACCTTGCAGCGCCAGCTCAAAGAAATGCGCCTGCTGCGCCAAGGTGCCTTGCAGGCGGATGTCTTCGAGCAGGCAGTAATGGTTTTGCGGGATCTGCCCGAGGGACGGATCGGCGGCGGAAATGATCGCGATCACCTGCGCCAGCACCGCACAGGACACCTGCGCGCCGCCGTATTCCTTCGGCACGGTGATGCCCCACAGGCCACTGTTGGAATACAGATCGACGATCTCGGCGGGCACTTCGCGGTTGCGGTCACGCTCGGCGGCGTGTTCCTGCAAGACGGCGGCGACCTGTGCAGCCACGCGCAAGGCTTCGGCGTCGTCGGCGATCCGGTGGGCGGCCGGCGGGTTGATCGGATAAACGGCAGATTCAGACATGGATGACTCTCGGTATCGGTGTTGTACCGGGTCATTGCAGCTTCTGTGCCTGACGAAAAGGCCTTGTTTTACGAGGGCTGCAACGGAACTTCAGGGCGTTTGGCGATGAAAACTTGCGCATTCTGTTGCTTCGCTGTCGATGGCTGAACAGTGCGAGGCCTGCTCGTCGGCTACTCGGTCACGACGGCGGCACGGATCTATAGTTGAGCGACCGGCAACCCCGGCGAAGGCACACCTTCAACCTCTAATAAAAACCAGGCAACAAATAACAGGGAGTACCGCCATGAGCGTCAAACCCATTCCCGAGGGGTACCACAGCATTACCCCGTACCTCGGCATTCACAAAGCTGCCGAAGCCATCGACTTCTATAAAAAGGCGTTCGGTGCCACCGAAGTCATGCGCCTGAGCATGCCCGACGGCGGCATCGGCCACGCCGAACTGCGCATCGGCGACAGCGCGATCATGCTCGGCTCGCCATGCGATCAAGGTCCGTTGAGCAATCCGGACACAGCGGTGTCGGTCGGTCTGCATCTGTACGTGACCGATGTCGACAAATCCTTTCAGCGTGCGCTGGAGGCCGGCGCGACCTCGGTGTCCGAGGTCAAGGATCAGTTCTACGGCGACCGCAGCGGGACGTTGAAAGATCCGTACGGGCATCTGTGGTTCCTGGCCACGCGCAAGGAAGACCTGACCCAGGCGCAAATCGAGCAGCGGGCGAAGGAGATGTTCCAGCAGGGTTAGCAAAGCCAGGTTGTCCATTCCCGCGCAGCGCGCGGGGATGGGCGAACACGATTCATGAACCGTCGAACCACGCTTCACGTCTTGTCATGAACGCCCGGCGATTTCAGGATGCAGGCCACTCGCCTGAATAAAGGATCACCCGATGTTTGCCGGATTCGTCAAAGACCAGCGCCACGTCAACGGTGTGGACATCAGCTACCGCCTCAAAGGCAGCGGCCCGGGCCTGCTGCTGTTGCACGGGCACCCGCAGACCCACGTCATCTGGCACAAGATCGCCGAGCAACTGGCGGAGCACTTCACGGTGATCGCCGCCGACCTGCGCGGTTATGGCGACAGCAGTCGCCCGCCGGCCGATGAGGCTCACCTCAACTATTCCAAACGCGAGATGGCTCGCGACGGCGTGGAATTGATGAAGGCGTTGGGCTTCGAGCAGTTCTCGATCCTTGCCCATGACCGTGGTGCGCGGGTTGCCCATCGCCTGGCGCTCGATCATCCCGAGGTTGTACAGCGCATGGTCCTGCTCGACATCGCGCCGACCCTGGCAATGTACAGCCAGACCAACGAAGCCTTTGCCCGGGCCTACTGGCACTGGTTCTTCCTGATCCGCCCGGCGCCGTTGCCGGAAACTTTGATCGAAGCCGATCCCGAAGGTTATCTGCGCAGTGTCATGGGCAGCCGCAGCGCCGGGCTTGCACCCTTTACCGACGAGGCATTCAGCGAATATCGGCGTTGCCTGGAACGTCCCGGCAGCGCTCGGGGGATCTGCGAGGACTACCGCGCCAGTGCCGGCATCGACCTGGAACATGACCGCGCCGACCTTGCTGTCGGCCGCCATCTGAACCTGCCGTTACTCGTGCTGTGGGGCGCCGAGGGCACCGTCGGTCGCTGCTTCGATCCGCTGGGGGAATGGCAACAAGTTGCCACTGATGTACGGGGCAAGGCTTTGCCTGCCGGGCATTACCTCGCCGAAGAAGTGCCCGAATTGTTGCTGACCGAAGCACTCGACTTTCTCCGCTGATTCCCCTCCTTCAATCCGGCGGCATGCGCTGCCGGACTGCTTCGCCTCCCCCGCAAAAATCCGCCCACGCGACAGCCACCTGCAATCGCGAAACATTTACTTTCATATCGTTTATCGGGATTTGCTTCGGTCATCCGTCTTATAGAAATGCGGGCTGGTCGCGTAGGCAAAAGCCACGACCGGCCTTTCAGGGGACTCCCGTGCTGCGAAGCCCGTAGTACCGCTCCCTCTCACTGAATCAAGACCCGTCATCATGTCGAAGAAATCCCGCTCGAAACTGTGGTTCCTGGTACACAGCTGGCTGGCGTTGCCGATCTGGTTTTTCGTTCTGATCGTCTGCGTCACCGGCACCCTGGCAGTGGTCAGCCAGGAAATCGTCTGGCTGGCCAATCCGCAGATGCGCGCCAGCGCCCCTTCGGACGACGCACCATTGCTCAGCTACGATCAGGTCCTGGCCGCGATCAAGAAGGCCGAACCGCAGACCGTGGTGCAAAGCATCAGTCGTCCGGACGAATCGCACTTTGCCCTCGACATCGAGGTCAGCTACCCCGACGGGCGTTCGCTGACGGTCTACGTCAACCCGTACACCGGCGTCATCCAGGGCCCCGCGCCAACCTTCAACTTCAAGGCGTTCACCCGCGCACTGCATGGCTGGTGGCTGGTGCCGTTCACCAACGGTTTCAGCTGGGGCTGGTATCTGGTGTCGTTCCTCGGTCTGCCAATGCTCGCTTCGCTGGTGACCGGGCTGGTGGTGTACAAGCGCTTCTGGAAAGGTTTTTTCCGCCCGACCCTGCGCATTCGTCACGGTGCGCGGATTTTCTGGGGCGACTTTCACCGCCTCAGCGGCATCTGGTCGATCTGGTTTATCGCGGTGATTTCCATTACCGGCGTGTGGTTCCTGATCCGCGCCCTGCTGTTCGACTTCCAGATTTCCATTTCCAGCGAACCGATCATCCCGGCGATGTCCCGGGAAAGTGTGCCGATCTCCGCCGACGGCACACCGCCACCGCGGATCAGTCTCGACTCGGCCGTCGAGATCGCTCAACAAAAGATCCCGGGGCTGGAAGCCAGTTTCGTCAGCCTGCCCGGCAACGCCTACAGCCACATGAGTGTCGGTGGTCGTGGCTGGTATCCGCTGATGTTCCAGACCGCCACGCTCAACCCTTACAACGGTGACATTGCCGCCTCGCGCCTGCTGTCCGACCGCTCCGCCCTGGAGTTCGTCACCGAATCGATGCGTCCGCTGCACACCGGCGATTTCGGCGGAATCTGGATCAAGCTGATCTGGTTCTTCTTCGGCCTGCTGCTGAGCATGATGGTTCTCAGCGGCCTGCTGATCTGGACCAAGCGCACCGCCCTGGCCACGCTCAACGCACTCAAACGCGAAGACAAGAGAAACCGCAAGGTCGCGCCGCGATCGACGTCCCGACATGAACCTTCGGAGGTGCGTCCGTGAGCCACATTGGAATAACACCACCGTCGCGCCTGAACCGGTTCTGGCACAAATGGCGTTTCCACCTCAACGTCCTGTTGCTGCTGATCCCGCTCGGTTTCATGCCCAAATACTTCGCCGATGCTTCGCTGTTTCGTGGTGACAGCGGACTGGGTGAACGGGAGATCGGCGAAATCCAGGTCGGCCCCTGGAGCCTGCGACTGGCCGAACTGCGCAATCAGGCCCCGATCCTGACCGGCCCCGCCGGCTACATGAAAGATTTCAGCGCCGCCCTCTGCGACGCCTGTGTCGACCACGTCAAGGCGACGTACCTGCGCATCGGCAAACCTCGCAGCCTGCGCGCGGCCGGGGTGATTTTCTTCGGCACGCCGTACCGCATGGGCACCCAGTTGCCGGTGCCGGAAAAGACCGCTGCCGACGCCGAACTGTGGATCACCATGGAAGGCTGGGACGGCAGCATGCACCAGGCCTCGATTCCGCTAAGCCAGGCCTCGCCCGCCACCCTCGCCTGGCTGAACAAACAAGGAGCCAAACCATGAGTCATGTACAACGCCTCTTTCGCCTGCACCTGAGCGCCGCATTGCTGGCGCTGTCTGCCGGTTTCAGCACAGGCGCCCTGGCCCACAACCCGATGTGCGAGTGCAAGGCCATCGACGCCGAGCAGATCAAATGCACCGGCGGCTTCTCCGACGGTAGCGGCGCGCCGGGGGTGACCCTCGATGTGATCGGCTATGACGAAACCATTCTGGTGCCGGGCAAGCTCGGCGCCGATTCGACCCTGACCTTCAAGAAACCCGGCGCCGAGTTCTACGTGCTGTTTGACGCCGGCCCCGGTCACGTGGTCGAAATCGACCAAGCGGATATCGAAGCCCCATGACCACGCCGACCACCCAGGTTGTACGCCCGGCCGGTGCCGGGCACGAAACCCTCAATGTGCTGCTGATGTGTCTGTTGATCCTCACCGTCGCCGGATCGGTAGTCGCATGGCGCGGCGTTTCCCACGAACCGGAGCCGGTTTCCAGCCATCAACTGGACGCCCGCCGCGACCTAGGCGCCAGCGAGCAAGGCATCTATGCGGATCTGCGGGTGACCCTCGACGAGATCCACCTGTTGCGCGAAGAACAGCAAACACTGCCGACCCCGCAGAACCTGGCGGACGAAGGTTTCGCCCCGTTTGCCCAGGACGCCAGTTCGGTCAGTCGTGGTGGTCATGCCTGGCAGTTGCTGGCCGACCGCGCCTACTTCGGCCACAGCCAGGCACCAGCCGTGGCCGGTTCGTTTCTGATGCGCCTCAACGTAGCCGACGACGCTGCGCCGGACATCTGGCTCAACCGCGCCACCGACCTGCAAGCGCCAGCAGACCTGTCCGACGCAGCGCTGTCCGCCGCCGGCTGGAAACAGATCGTCGCGCAATTCGATGCCGGGGTGACCCGCGAACATCGTCATTGAACCCTCGCCTTCATTCGAGAGAAGACCGCTTGCCCATGCCTAGTTCATCTCAACGCCGTCCTTTCCTGCGCCTGCTGCTGATCGGTCTGTGCGCCTGCCTGCTGAGCCCGCTGGCCAGCGCCGATCAGGCCAAGCGCCTGCGCATCGGCATCACACTGCATCCGTATTACAGCTATGTGGCGAACATCGTCGGCGACAAGGCCGAGGTCGTGCCACTGATTCCCGCCGGTTTCAACCCGCACGCCTACGAGCCGCGCGCCGAAGACATCAAGCGCATCAGCGGGCTGGACGTGATCGTGCTCAACGGCGTCGGCCATGACGACTTCGCCGACCGCATGATCGCCGCCAGCGAAACGCCGAACATCAAGACTATCGAAGCCAACGAAAACGTGCCGTTGCTGGCCGCCACCGGGGTTGCTGCGCGCGGCGCCGGCAAAGTGGTGAACCCGCACACGTTCCTGTCGATCAGTGCCTCGATTGCCCAGGTCAACAACATCGCCCGGGAACTGGGCAAGCTCGACCCGGATAACGCCAAGACCTACACCCAGAACGCCCGCGCCTACGGCAAACGCCTGCGGCAGATGCGCGCCGACGCCCTGGCCAAACTGACCCAGGCGCCGAACGCCGAACTGCGAGTAGCCACGGTGCACGCCGCTTATGACTACCTGCTGCGCGAATTCGGTCTGGAAGTCACCGCCGTGGTCGAGCCGGCCCACGGCATCGAGCCGAGCCCGAGCCAGTTGAAGAAAACCATCGATCAATTGCGGGAGTTGGACGTGAAGGTGATCTTCTCCGAGATGGATTTCCCGTCCACCTACGTCGAAACCATCCAGCGCGAATCCGGAGTGAAGCTGTACCCGCTGTCACACATTTCCTACGGCGAATACACCGCCGACAAGTACGAAAAAGAAATGACCGGCAACCTCAACACCGTGGTTCGGGCGATTCAGGAGTCCGGCGCATGACGGCTCAGGAAAACCTTTCAATCAGACATAGCGGCCCGACCCTGGATTTCGCCGACGTCAGCCTGACCCTCGGCCGCACGACGATCCTCGACAAAGTCACCTTCCAGGTGCAGCCCGGCAGCGTGCATGCGCTGGTCGGCCCCAACGGCGGCGGCAAGAGTTCGCTGATCAAGACCCTGCTCGGGCAGATGCCGCATCACGGCCGGCTCAGTCTGCAATGGCCCGGCGAACCCGGCACCATCGGTTACGTGCCGCAGGCGCTGGAATTCGATCGGGGTCTGCCGATGACCGTCGATGATTTTATGGCCGCCATGTGTCAGCGTCGCCCGGCCTTCCTCGGCTTGAGCAAACGCTACGCCGGCGCTATCGGTGATGCGCTGGAGCGAGTCGGCATGCAGGACAAGCGCAAGCGCCGGATGGGCGCACTATCCGGTGGTGAACGCCAGCGGGTTCTGCTCGCTCAAGGCCTGATTCCGGCCCCGCAATTGCTGGTGCTGGACGAACCGATGTCGGCCCTCGACGAAGCCGGGATTCAGGTCTTCGAGCGATTGCTCGGCGACTGGCGTGCGGCAGGCATCACGGTGCTGTGGATCGAGCACGATCTGGAAGCGGTCGGGCGCCTGGCCAATCGCGTCACCGGCCTCAACCGCCGCGTGCTGTTCGACGCCTCGCCGCAACAGGCCCTGACCCCGGAACGCCTGCTGACCCTGTTCTCGACCCATCCACGGAGCGCTGCCTGATGAGTTACGAAGCCTTTCGTTTGATGGTGCAAGCCTGGGCCTCCTCCGGTTACTTGCCGGAAGCCCTGGCCTACGGGTTTGTGGTCAATGCGCTGCTGGCCGGTCTGTTGATCGGCCCGGTACTGGGTGGCCTCGGCACGCTGGTGGTGGTCAAGCGCTTCGCGTTTTTCTCCGAAGCAGTCGGTCACGCGGCGTTGACCGGCGTGGCCATCGGCATTCTGCTCGGCGAGCCCTACACCGGGCCGTACGGCAGCCTGTTCGGTTACTGCCTGCTGTTCGGCATTTTGCTCAACTACCTGCGCAACCGCACCGGTCTGGCACCCGACACATTGATTGGCGTGTTCCTGTCGGTGTCCCTCGCTTTGGGCGCCAGCCTGCTGCTGATTCTGGCGGGCAAGATCAACGTGCACATTCTGGAAAACGTGCTGTTCGGCTCGGTGCTGACCGTCAACGGCAACGACCTGCTGGTGCTGGCGATTGTCGGCTCGCTGGTGATGGCGCTGGCCCTGCCGCTGTACAACCGGATCATGCTCGCCAGCTTCAATCCGCAACTGGCGGCGGTGCGCGGCGTCGCGGTGAAGACCCTGGATTACCTGTTCGTGATTCTGGTGACGCTTATCACCGTCGCCGCAGTGAAAGTCATCGGTGCGATTCTGGTCGGTGCGCTGCTGGTGATTCCGGCGGCGGCAGCACGTCTGCTCAGCCAGTCGCTCAAAGGCTTTTTCTGGTGTTCGGTGCTGATTGCCACGATCAGCACGCTGTGCGGGATTCTCGCGCCGATCGTGTTCGACCTGCCGATTCCGTCCGGCGCCGCGATCATCCTGGTCGCCGGTATCGCCTTCGCCCTCGCCGCGATTGCCCGGGGCGTCGTCCCCAGTCTGAAAGGGAACCTTGGATAAATGGCTTTTTCATTACGAAAACTGACTCTGGCCATCGCCTTCAGTGGCGCGGTTTCCAGCCCTCTGCTGGCTGCCGAGAAACCGTTGCGTGTGCTGGCCTCGTTGCCCATCACTTATGGTCTGGGTGAAGTCCTGCTCAAGGGCACCGACATCAGCCTCGAACGTGCGGCGCCAGCGAATCTGCCGGGCAGCCGCCAGACCGCCTATTTCACCGGTCGCGGCGCCCCGGCGCTGAGCAAACTGGCCACTGGCGCCGATGCCGTGATCGGCGTGCGCTCGCTGTGGGCCGATGATCCGCTGTATCCGATCGCCCGCCGCAGCAACATCCGCATCGTCGAAGTCGACGCCGCCCGCCCTGTGGACGGCGCCCTGCCCGGCATTGCCGTACAACCGGGGCTCAAGGTCGACGGTTTGAACAGCCAGCCGTGGCTGGCGAGCAACAACATGGGTCGCATGGCCGACGTGATGGCGGCAGACTTGGTGCGCCTGGTACCGAAGGACAAACCGAAGATCGAGGCCAATCTGGCGGCACTGAAACAGCGCCTGCTGAAACTTAGTGCCGACAGCGAGGCGCGTCTGGCCAGTGCCGACAACCTGAGCGTGATGAGCCTGAGCGATCACTTCGGTTACCTGATCGGCAGCCTCAATCTGGAATTGATCGGACAGGATGCCCGCGCGGATGCCGAATGGACGCCGGAGGATCTGAAAAAACTCACCGCCACCCTGAAAGACAATGACGTGGCAGTGGTGCTGCACCATCGGCAGCCGTCGGACGCGGTGAAAGCGGCGATTGCCGAATCGGGCAGTCATCTGCTGGTGCTGAGCACCGATGCAGCGGATCCGGTGGCAGAGCTGGAAGGCAATGTGGATGTGCTGCTCAAGGGCCTGAGCGGCGCCTAAGGCCAGTTGCCCCCCGTTGATCGTTCCCACGCTACGCGTGGGAATGCAGCCCGGGACGCTCCGCGTCCCTTGCGAAGCGGACGCGGAGCGTCCAATGAGGCATTCCCACGCAGAGCGTGGGAACGATCACCGTCTGGGTGGGAACGATCGACATGAAAAAACCCGCTGACCGTTCCCGGTTCAGCGGGTTTCTTTTTGCCTGAAGACTTACTGTGCAGCCGCTTGCGCTTCCATCTTCTGGCGCAGGCTCAGCGGACGCATGTCGGTCCAGACTTCTTCGATGTAGGCCAGGCATTCCTTTTTCAGGCCACTCTTGCCGACGGTGCGCCAGCCTTCCGGCACGGCCTTGTAGTCCGGCCAGATCGAGTACTGCTCTTCGTGGTTGACCACGACTTGAAAGAGGATGTCCTCGCGGTCGAATACTGACGTCATGCTGTGTCTCCATCGCTGTAAGGGTGGGCTGCACGACGGGTGCAGCCGGGTATGTAGAAAGAACGTTCGACGCGGCGAAAAATTTACAGGCCGGCGGTCGCGGCGCTCAACGCACGGCCAAAGATCTCGGCGACGCGATCGATTTCGGCGGCGGTGATCACCAGCGGCGGCAGGAATCGCACCACCGCACCATGCCGACCGCCCAGCTCCAGAATCAGCCCGCGCTTGAGGCATTCGCGCTGAACCAGCGGCGCCAGACGCGCAAACGCCGGTGGATGGCCCAGTGCGTCCGGCGTGCCGTTCGGATCGACCAGTTCGACACCGAGCATCAGGCCACGACCGCGAATGTCGCCCAGCTGCGGGAAGTCACGCTGCAGGATGTGCAGATGCTCGCTCAGGCGTTCGCCCATGGCGGCGGCGTGTTCGCAGACCTTGTGCTCGACCAGATAACGCATCACGGCAGAGCCGGCGGCCATCGCCATCTGGTTGCCACGGAAGGTACCGGCGTGGGCGCCCGGCTGCCAGGTGTCGAGCCAGTCGCGATAAACCACCACCGCCAGCGGCAGGCTGCCGCCGATGGCTTTGGACAGCACCACCACGTCCGGGGTGATGCCGGCGTGTTCGAAGGCAAACATCTTGCCGGTACGGGCGAAACCGCTCTGGATTTCGTCGATGATCAACGCTACGCCAACCTTCTCGGTGATGCGGCGCAGACCGCGTAGCCACTCGATGTCCGCCGGGATCACACCGCCCTCGCCCTGCACCGCTTCAACGATGACTGCGGCCGGCAACTGCACGCCGGCCTCGGGATCATTGAGCAGGTTTTCCAGGTAACTCAGGTTGGCCTTCACACCCGCCGCGCCACCGAGGCCGAACGGGCAGCGGTAGTCGTACGGGAACGGCATGAATTGCACGCCGGTGCTGAGCAATGCGCCCAACGGTTTCTTCGGACCGAGGCTGCCCATCAGACTCAAGGCGCCCTGGCTCATGCCGTGGTAACCGCCGGAAAACGACAGTACGGTGCTGCGCCCGGTGGCGGTGCGCACCAGTTTCAGCGCAGCTTCCACGGCGTCGGTGCCGGTCGGGCCGCAGAACTGGATTTTCGCTTCCTTGGCCAATGCTGGAGGCAGCAGGCCGAACAGGTCCTGAACGAATTGGTCTTTCACCGGCGTGGTCAAGTCCAGGGTGTGCAGCGGCAGCTCATCGGCCAGCACCTGCTGGATCGCCTCGATCACCACCGGGTGGTTATGCCCCAGCGCCAGAGTGCCGGCACCGGCCAGGCAATCGATGAAGGTACGGCCTTCGACGTCTTCGACGTACAGGCCCTTGGCGCGCTTCAGTGCCAGCGGAATTCGGCGCGGGTAGCTGCGGGCATTGGATTCCTGCTGGCTCTGCCGGGCCAGCAACGGTGATTCATTGAACTGATACAGCGTTTCAGCCGGCGCGGAGGCGATCCGGGCCGACGACTCTTCGATAAGGCTGGTGGCGACTGACATCTCTCGACCCCTCAATACGCTATGGATAGTGACCAAAACTGCACACCGGGCAGGTGCGCGTTCCGGTCGCGGGGCGCACATGCAGGTTTTCCTGTTCTGGAAACGCACCAGCGTGTCGAGGATTTACACCCTTGATCGAATGTCAGGCCGACAATGCCAGCGGCTTGTGCATCGGCAGGCTCAAAACGCCGTGATGCGTGGAGGCAGGCGCCGCTTCGCGATACCCCAGGCGCCGGTAGAACGCCTCGCCGGTTCGCGTGCTGGAGAGCGTGACGCAAGGCCGGCCGCGAATCCTCAGCCAACCCTCGAGATCGCCCACCAGCGCGCGGCCCGCGCCCCGGCGAAACCACTCCGGCTGCACATGACAAAACGTGATCTCGCCATTGGCGGCGGCCATGCCGACCCCGACCGGCTTATCGTGAAGAAGCGCGATATTCAGATAGAGATGCGGATCGGCGAGCCAGCCGCTGATGTGTTCCGCCGATTGTCGGCGAACCCAGCGGTCGACCAGTTGGGGATCGTTGCGATGATCGAGCGCGCAACCGACACGAATAGAGCGCTCGAGAATCCGGCTGATGATGCCGGCGTCGGCGGGTGTGGCGGGACAGATGTGGATGGGTGCTTCCATGGCGCTGTTTCCCTCAATCCATTGAGTCAAAGGCTGGGGCGACAATAACGTCGCGGCCGGCGGATGACTAATGGAGAGAGGTTACATTTGATGTGCCTGGCAACCTTTCAGACCGGTTGCAGCGGCATCGTCAGCTCGACCCGCAAACCATCCGGGCGGCTGTCGAAATGCAGGGTGCAGGCGCAACGTTGAACGATGGCCTGGACAATCGCCAGCCCCAGTCCGCAGCCGGTGCTCTGGCCGTTGCGCCAGAAGCGCTGGGTCAGATGTTGCAGATCGTCCGGGGCAATGCCCGGCCCGTGATCGCGCACTACGAAACGCACACGATTGGCGATGGTTTCCAGGCTCAACTCCACCGCACCGTCGGTCGGCGTGTGGCGCAGGGCGTTGTCCAACAGATTACGCAGAGCCGCGATCGACAGCACCGCCGGCATTTGCAGGGGCGCATCGGACAATCGCTCAGGCAGGTGCAGCTTGATGCGCTGGCGCTGGTCACTGGCCGAATCCTGAATCGCCAGTTTCGCCACCTGTTCGGCGCTGCACTGCACACCGTCGTCGAACGACAGACTGCCCTCGACCCGCGCCAGCAACAGCAATTGCTCAAGGGTCCGGTGCAGGCGGTCGGCGCCCTCCTCGGCCCGGGCCAGGGACTGATCGCGGGCACTGCCTTCGGTCATGCGCGCCACTTGCAGGTGGGTCTTGATCGCCGTCAGCGGGCTGCGCAGTTCATGGGCGGCATCGCCGGTCAGGCGACGTTCGCGTTCGATGGTCTTGCCGATGCGCTGGAACAACTGATTCTGGGTTTCGAGCAGCGGTTTCAATTCGCTGGGGAATGACTGCAACTGCAAAGGTTCGAGCGAATCCGCGTTGCGACGCATCAAGGCTTCACGCAAGCGATTGAGCGGCGCCAGGCCCTGACCGATCCCCAGCCACAACAGGCACAGGCAGCCGAGCAGCGCCACGCCCACCGGCACCGAGGCCGCCAGCAGGATCGACATGTTCAGGGCTTCGCGCTCGATGACCCGGTCGGCAGTGGTAATTCGCACATCGCCCCGAGCCAGGGTGAAGCTGCGCCAAGGCGCGCCATCGATCATCTGATCGTGAAAACCCATTTTCTGCGCTTCCAGCGCCTGTTCCGGATTGTTGTGGCTGCGGGCAAGAATTTCCCCGCGCAACGAGCTGACCTGACAGGCCATGCCGCCGGGAATGTTCAGTTGCTCGGCGCTGAAGTGAGTGCCTTCGCCTTTGCTCGGGATGGCCGGCAATTGTTCCAGCAATCCGGCGACCATCCGCGCCGACGCCACCAGGCGCTGGTCGAGGGAAAACATCATCTGGTTGCGCAGGTCGCTGAGCATCCAGGCGGCCGCCAGGGCCCAGATCAGCGCGAACGCAGCGCCGAGAGTCAGGCTCAGACGCAGGCGCAGACTCATCACTTGTCAGTTTCTCCGCCATCGGCCGGGCCCAGGCGATAACCCAGACCGCGCACGGTTTCGACGATGCCCTTGCCCAGTTTGCTGCGCAGGTGATGGATGTGCACGTTGAGCGCATTGCTCTCCAGTTCATCGTTGAAACCGTAGACGCTGTCCTTCAACTGCTCGGTGGACAGCACCCGGCCACGGTTGTGCAGCAAGGCTTGCAGCAGGGATTGTTCACGACGGGACAGGTCCACCGGACGGCCCGCCAGCGTGGTTTCACGACTGCTCGGGTCGTAGGTCAGCGCACCGTGTTCGATCAGGTTGACACTGCGCCCGGCTACCCGGCGCAGCAGGGTTTGCAGACGCGCGAACAATTCGCGCAGATCGAAAGGCTTAAGCAGATAGTCATCGGCACCGGACTGCAAACCGTCGACACGGTCGGTGACCGAGTCCCGCGCGGTAAGGATCAGTACCGGAATCTCCAGGCCCTGCTGGCGCAGTTGCTGCAGCAGTTTGAGGCCATCTTCGTCCGGCAGGCCGAGATCGAGCACCATCACGTCGAACTCGGCAACCTTGAGAATCGCCCGCGCCTTGGAGGCGGTGTTGACGTGCTCGACCGTCAGGCCTTGCGCCGTCAGCCCGGCGACGATCCCGCTGGCGATCAACTCATCGTCTTCGCAAACCAGTACGTGCATGGGAGCTCCATGAGAAAAAACGCGATTCAAGCAGGAGAGGATTAAGCGGCAATTATGGACACTGCCCGCGCCAAGGAAAAGCATGATCCCGATGTATACGACTGCGGGCAATGGTTTTCTCAATAGCGATTATCGCGATGACAACTAAAAACCAACAGACAATAACTTATCAAGTTCAAAGCGACACAAATGGCAATCACATAATCAGTGCGCAAAAGTTATTTATCACGTTAACCTTCAACTGCAGAACATACAAACACCACACTTACTACAACACCGAACAACCAATTATCTATTCCAAGGAACTATCAAATGTCCAAACTCAACAACTTTGTTGCTATCGACTGGCGCTCCGGCCCTGACCGGATTTACTTTTTCTTCAAAGATACTGAAACCTTTTCCTGCTACAACAATGGCGACGAAGAAGTACCCGGCGAATATCCAAAACCGATCAAGGGGCACTGGGAAGGGTTCGATGCCTATGCCAAGCATCTGCGGTTCGGCTTCACCCAGACCCAGGCGGGCGACAAGGATATTGTCTGGTTATTCTTTTACAATGGTGATCGCCCGATGGTTTGCGCCTATAACCAGGACACCGGAAAGGCTGATGCCTTTTACAATCTTTCCAACTCCCTGTGGACGCCGATCCTGCCCTACTTCGACAGAATCGTTGCCGGTACTTGGCTGGAAGCCATCGGGTACAAAAATCTGTTTCGCTTCTTGTTGAATGACGGGACCCACTTGACGCTGGATACTGTAACGCGAAAAGTAAATCACCATCCAACAGCAGTACTGCCCGGACTTGAACTTTATAAAGATCGCCTTGTTACCGCGGCTCAGATTGATCCGACCTTTAGCGACAACCTCTGGTATATCTTCCTGACCAATGACCAGTTCGTGGTTTACAACATGCAGAAAGGCCGAGTCGAGGGTGGTGTGCACAACGTGAGCGGTACATTCGCCGGGCTGACACGGGGTCTCTGACTCCATCATTCGTTTGCAATACTGCAGCGTCTCGCAGGTTTGACGCATGGATATACCCGGTTAATCACCGGTTAATCGCCGCCGCCCATTGTGCCCCTCAATTGCACAGGGACAAGGCTCCTCCATGCGTCATTTTTTTCTATTGTTTGCACTGTTGATTTCGAGTCTGGCTCAGGCAGGGAATGATCCCTTTGCGTCAAAACCGGAGTTCCTGCCGGTCGACAAGGCATTCGTACTGACCTCTGAGCGTCTGGATTCCGGTGAGACCCAGCTGTTCTGGCAAATCGCCGACGGTTATTACCTGTACCAGAAGCGTCTGAAGTTCGATGGGCTGGCGACACAAAACGTCCCGGCCCTGCCGGAGGGCGAGTCCCACAGCGACGAGTATTTCGGCGAACAGCCGGTTTATCGTCAGGGTCTGGAACTGAAGATTCCCGCAGCCGCCACGGGCCAGATAAAGGTCAGCTATCAGGGCTGCGCCGACGCCGGCCTTTGCTATCCGCCACAAACCCGAGTGATCGACCTCGGCGGCAAAGCCGCAGCAACGACAGATGAAGCGCCGGATCAGGCACTGGCCAGCGGTCTGCAACAGCACTCGCTGGGCTGGAGTCTGCTGGTGTTCTTCGGCCTCGGTCTGCTGCTGGCCTTTGCTCCATGCTCATTGCCGATGCTGCCGATTCTGGCCGGCATGGTAGTCGGCAGCGGCGCCACGCCGCGTCGCGGTTTCGCGCTGGCCGGCAGTTATGTGGTTTGCATGGCGCTGGTGTATGCGGCGATGGGCGTCATCGCTGCGCTGCTGGGGGCCAACCTGCAGGCGTGGTTGCAGAACCCGTGGCTGCTGGGGACGTTCGCGGCCGTGTTTGTGGTTCTGGCGCTGCCGATGTTCGGCTTCTTCGAGCTGCAATTGCCGGTGGCCCTGCGGGATCGACTGGAACATGCCTCGCGCAGTCAGCGCGGTGGCAGTCTGGTCGGCGCGGGCGTACTGGGCGCGTTGTCCGGTCTGCTGGTCGGCCCATGCATGACCGCACCGCTGGCGGGCGCCCTGCTTTACATCGCGCAAAGTGGCAACGCGCTGCACGGCGGTCTGATTCTGTTTGCGCTCGGGATTGGCATCGGCGTGCCGCTATTGTTGCTGGTAACCATCGGCAATCGCTTCCTGCCCAAACCCGGCGCGTGGATGAACCTGCTCAAGGGCGTGTTCGGTTTCCTGTTCCTCGCCACCGCGCTGCTGATGCTGCGTCCGGTGCTGGATCCGTCGCTGTGGCTGGGTCTGTGCGGCGCGCTGCTATTGATCGCCGCTTACAGTGCCTGGAAACAGTCAGAAGGCTTCGGTCGCGTGGCGCAGTTGTTCGGTGCCGGTTCGCTGTTACTGGGCTTGTGGGGCAGTCTGTTGCTGGTCGGTGCGGCGGGTGGCAGTGACGATCCGTATCAGCCGTTGCAGGTGTACAGCGCCGGCCGTGTCGGATCTGCGGCGCCCAGCGGCCACGAAGCCTTCACGACGATCAAGGATCCGGGCGCCCTGCAACGCGAGCTCGACACCGCCAAAGCGCAGGGCCAGTGGGTGCTGCTCGATTACTACGCCGACTGGTGCACGTCGTGCAAAGTCATGGAGAAACAGGTGTTCGGCCAGGCGCGGGTGATGCAGGCCCTGAGCGATGTGCGCTTGCTCCGACTCGACGTGACCGCCGACAATGCCGCCAGCCGCGAACTGCTCGGCCGTTATAAAGTGCCGGGGCCACCGAGTTTCGTGTGGATCGGCGCCGACGGCGAAGAGCGCCGCAGCCAGCGCATCACCGGCGAGGTCGATGCCGATACTTTCCTGCAACGCTGGACCACCACCCGAGACGCCCGTTAATGCTGACCTTCACCCTCGGCACCTTTGCCATCGCACTCAACCACCTGCTGCTGATCAGCGCGCTGGCGCTGGCGACCTTCGTCGGCTGGCGGGTGGCCAAGCGCGGCGGTGACAACCCCGAGTCGGCGCTGTTCAGCCTGTTTCTGCTCGGCATGCTGGCGGCGCGCATGGCGTTTGTCGCCATGTACTGGGGGCACTATCGCAACGATCTCTGGCAGATCATCGACTTGCGCGACGGCGGTTTTCTCGCCTGGCCGGGGGTGATCGTGCTGTTGCTGGCGGCGCTGTATCGCGGCTGGCGCCGGCCGGGTTTGCGTCGACCGCTGGGCTTCGGCGTGGTCAGCGGCGTGGCGTTCTGGGTGCTGGCGACCCTGTCGCTGAACATCTACGAGCAAGGCACACGCCTGCCGGACATCACCCTGCGCAACGCCGCCGGGGAAACCGTGAAACTCACCGACTATCAGGGCGGGCCGCTGGTGATCAATCTGTGGGCCACCTGGTGCCCGCCGTGCCGACGGGAAATGCCGGTGCTGGAAAACGCCCAGCAACAACGCCCGGACCTGACGTTCCTGTTCGTCAACCAGGCCGAAAGCATGCAAAGCGTTGCGACTTTTCTCGAAACCCAGGGCCTGAGCCTGAACAACGTGCTGTTCGACCGCAGCGGACGTCTCGGCCAGGCCGTGGGCTCCATGGCCCTGCCGACTACCCTGTTCTATAGCCCGGACGGTCGCCTGCTGGGCAGCCATCTGGGCGAGTTGTCGAACGCCAGCCTGGCCCGCGCCCTGGAAAACTTCGATACCCCGGCTTCCAGTCCGAACCCGGCCACCTCTTCTTCAAGGAAACTGCCATGCCCCGCCTCCGCCACCTGCTGACACTGACCATGAGCGCAGCCCTGCTGCACTTGCCGTCGGTCCAGGCCGCCGAAGAACTGCCTGAAGCGATCAAGAAGATCGAAGCCAAGGGCGCGAAAATCGTCGGCCAGTTCGACGCGCCGGACGGCTTGCGCGGTTACGCCGCGCAATACCAGAACCGCGGCATGGCGCTGTACCTGACGCCGGACGGCAAGCATGTGCTGCTGGGTAATCTGTACGACGCCGACGGCAATGACCTGAGCAGCGCGCCGCTGCAAAAACTGGTCTACGCGCCGATGGCCAAGGAAGTTTGGGCCAAGTTCGAAGCAAGCAACTGGATTCAGGACGGCAACAAGGATGCGCCGCGCACGGTGTACCTGTTCAGCGACCCGAACTGCCCGTACTGCAACATGTTCTGGGAACAGGCCCGTCCATGGGTCAAGGCCGGCAAGGTGCAGTTGCGGCACATCATGGTCGGCATCATCCGCGAAGACAGCCCGGCCAAATCCGCCGCCCTGCTCGCCGCCAAAGACCCGAGCAAAGCCCTGGAAGATCACGAGAAGGCCGGCAAGGCCAGCACCCTCAAGGCTTTGAAGGACATTCCGGTTACCGTGCAGACCAAACTCGCGGCGAACATGCAGTTGATGGAAGACCTGGACTTGCAGGCCACCCCGGCGATCTTCTACATGGACGACAAGGGCGAACTGCAACAACAGCAAGGCGCGCCGACGCCGGACAAACTGGCGAAGATTCTCGGCCCGAAATAAAAAAACGCCCACGCAATGCGTGGGCGTTTTCGTTACTTCAGCTCTGCCAGAAACTTCAGCAGCGTGTCGGTCACGAACGACGGATTCTCCAGATTGGAGATATGCCCCGCCTCCGGCACCAGCACACACGGACAGCCAATCAGCTCAGCCATTTCCCGTGCTTCCGACGGCGGGCGTGGCTTGTCCTGATCGCCACAGACCACCAGCGTGGTGGCCGCATTCAGCTCGCCCAGACGCGGCAACAGATCGTCACGGCCAAAAGTGATGCGCCCCATCGGCACGATGCTCTCGCGCAGGCGTTCGGCGGAATAGCCGGCGAGTTTGGCGCGGAAATCCTGATACAGCGCCGACTCTCGATCAATGTCCGGGCGGAAAAAGATCGGCACCACGATATCCAGCAGTTGCTCGGAGATCCCGCCGCTTTCCTCGATCTGTTTGAACAGCGAGAAATAGTACTGGCGAGTCGGCTCCGGCTCGACGCCTACGTAAGTGTCCATCAGCACCAGACCGTTGAGCCGCTGCGGCGCCGACAACGCCAGACGCACGCCCCACATGCCGCCGACCGACAGCCCGACCAGTGTCACCCGATCGATGTCCAGATGATCGAGCAAGGCCAGTGCCTGACGGGCGATGTCGTCCAGCGAAGCGGTGCCTTCAGGCAAGCGACCGGATTCGCCGTGCCCCCACAGATCCAGTGCAATCACCCGATAGTGCGCCGATAGCGCTGCGATCTGCGGTGCCCACATGGCCTGATCCCACAGGTAGCTGCCGGCCAGCAACACCGCCGGGCCTGTGCCTTGATCAATGTAGTGAAGCGCCTGTCCGTCAACTTCGAAGAAAGCCATCGATCACCCCCGCGACAAAAAAGAGAACCGGCAGACTGGGCTGCCGGTTCGGGATCGTCAACTATACAAACGTACATCCATGTACCGGTTGATAAATGTTGAGTTCACTGACTCTGAAGACTACAAGCCTTCCAGCTCTGCCATCAGGTCATTGAGCCGATCAACCTTCTCCTCGGTAATGTCGCTGGCCGCCAGCCCTTCGATGTACCCGGCCAGTTCCTCCACCGTGCTGCATTCGAACATCGCCCGCAGCGGAACGTCCCGTTGCAGGGC
This sequence comes from Pseudomonas sp. 9.2(2024), assembly GCF_039695385.1. Classification (NCBI taxonomy): domain Bacteria; kingdom Pseudomonadati; phylum Pseudomonadota; class Gammaproteobacteria; order Pseudomonadales; family Pseudomonadaceae; genus Pseudomonas; species Pseudomonas sp. 9.2(2024). The sequence goes on from NZ_CP155585.1 coordinate 4,581,047, forward strand.
TTTCTGCACCCGCGAGGCGATCTGCGTGGCGAGCAGCGAATGGCCGCCGAGTTCGAAGAAGTTGTCGCGTACCCCGACCTTCTCGACCTTCAGCACCTCGGCCCAGATATCGGCCAGGGTCTGTTCCAGCTCGCTGCGCGGCGCCAGGTAATCCTGGCTTTGCAACTGGCCGATCTCCAGCACCGGCAAAGCCTTGCGGTCCAGTTTGCCGTTGGCGTTGAGCGGCAACCGGTCGAGCCACAACCAGTGCAGCGGCACCATGTATTCCGGCAGTTCGGCGCGCAGGCGCTGCTTGATCCGCTCCAGCCGTTCGCTCTGATTCAGTGCGGAATCTGCGGCCACCAGGTAGCCCACCAGATGCTTGCCGTTGACGCCTTCCTGCACGCCGACCGCGCCATCGCGAACTTCCGGCTGCTCGTGCAGACGCGCCTCGATTTCACCCAGCTCGATCCGGTAACCGCGAATTTTCACCTGATGGTCGACCCGGCCGACGTACTCCAGCACCCCGTCACTGCGGCGGCGCGCCAGGTCACCGGTGCGGTACAAACGCTCACCCGGCGCACCGAATGGATTCGGCACAAACACCGGCGCGGTGCGCAGCGGATCGCTGACATAACCACGGCCGACACCGGTGCCGGCGACGCACAACTCACCCACCGCACCCAACGGCACCAGATCCAGCGCGCCATCGAGCAGGTACAGCAAGTTGTTGTCGGTCGGCGTACCGATCGGCAGGTAACTGCCGCGAGTCGAGGCCAGGTCGACGCGGAAGAACGCCACATCGTCCGAGCACTCCGCCGGGCCATAGGCGTTGACCAGACCGATCTCCGGATAACGCAGCAGCCACTGGTGCGCCAGTTCCGGCGGCATCGCTTCACCGGTTGGCAGCATCCAGCGCAGACCGTCGAGGCTCAGGCGATCCGAAGCGAGCATGCCCTGAATCAGCGACGGCACGCTCTCCAGCACGGTGATGCCCTGCTGCTGCACATGCACCAGCAAGCCTTGCGGATCGTGGGCGATGGTGTTCGGCACGATGTCCACCCGCGCACCGAACAGCGGCGCGGCGAGGAACTGCCAGACCGAAATGTCGAAGCTTTGCGAAGCGGTCTGGGCGATCACATCGGCGTCACTCAGGTTCAGATACGGCACCTTGCTCAACTGGTTGTTGAGCATGCCGCGCTGCTCGACCATCACGCCTTTCGGCAACCCGGTGGAGCCCGAGGTGTAGATCACGTAGGCCAGATTGTCCGGGCCACTGAAGATGCCCGGATTCGCCGACGACACCGCGCCGGCCTGAACCTCTTCCCACACCAGCAAGCGTGGACGGTTGGCGCAGCTGAATTCATCCAGCAAGGTCGTCGCCTGTTCACGGCAAGCCTTGGTGCACACAAGCACCGGCGTGCGGCTGAGTTCAATGATGCGTTGCAGACGCTGGCTCGGCAGGCCCGGATCCAGCGGCAGGTAACCGGCACCGGCCTTGAAGCTGCCGATGATCATGCCCAGCAGATCGAGGTTACGTTCGCCCAGCAGCGCCACCGGTTGATCCATCTGCACCCCGGCTGCGACCAGTGCATGGCCGAGACGGTTGGCGTTCTGGTTCAGCTCGGCGTAGCTCAGTTGCTGATCGAGGCAACTGGCGGCAATGCGTTGCAGATGTTGCGCGACCTGCGCTTCGAACAGCTCGACGTAGCTCTGTTCCAGCGGATAGTCGTGCTCACTCTGGTTGCAGCCGTGGAGCAAGAAGTCCTGTTCCTCGAGGCCCAACAGCGGCAGGTCGGCCATATCGCCATGGAAGCCGTCGACCAGTGCCAGCAACAGACGCTTGAACTCGCCGAGCATGCGCTCGATGGTCGATTCGTCGAAGTAACGCTGGTCGTAAGACAGGTGCAGACCGAGGTCGTCGCCCGGATAGCAAACCGCCGTCAGCGGGAAGTTGGTGTGGGTACGGCCCGAGTCCGAGGTCGCGTTGAGGCTCTGCGCGCGGTCCAGCACCGAGACTTCCACCGGGGCGTTTTCGAACACGAACAGGCTGTCGAACAGCGGCTGGCCTTTCGGCAGTTCGCTTTGTTCCTGGATGTTCACCAGCGGCAGGTATTCGTACTCGCGCAGTTGCATGTTGCTGTCGAGCAGACCGCTCAGCCACTGACGCACGCTGGCGCGCTGATCGTCCGCCGGGATCTGCACCCGCAGCGCGATGCTGTTGATGAACAGGCCGACGGTGCGCTGCATCTCCGGCATCTCCACCGGGCGCCCGGCCACGGTCACGCCGAACAGCACGTCGCGATCACCGCTCATGCGGCGCAGCACCAGTGCCCACGCCGCCTGGGCGAAGGTGTTGATGGTCAGTTGATGGGCCTGGGCCAGTTCACGCAGACGGGCGCCGTCCTCGACATTCAGTCGCGTGTAGCGGTCGCCGACGATCATGCCGCCGCTTTCGCCGGCGTGTTCACGCAGAAACGGACGGTCGCTCGGGATCGGCGTGGTGCGCTCGAAGCCTTGCAGGTTCTGCTGCCACCACTGACGCGCTTCGGCCAGGCTCTGGCGTTGCAGCCAGCCGATGTAATCGCGGTAGCGCGGCGGCATTGCCAGTTGCGCTTCGCGACCTTCGCCGAGGGCGGTGTAGATCTCGAAGAAATCGTTCATCAGCAGCGAACGGCACCATGCATCGATCAGGATGTGGTGGTTGCTCATCATGAACCAGTAACGCGCCGCGCCGACCTTGATCAGGCGCAGGTGGAACGGTGCCTGATTGAGCAGATCGAACCCGGCTTCGCGCTCGGCCTTGAGCAGCGCTTGCAGTTTCGGCTCTTGCTCGGCGTCAGCGATGGCGCTCCAGTCCAGATACTCGATCGGCGTGCGCCCCGGTGTGTGGATCACTTGCAGCATGTCTTCGCCGACGTTCCAGCAGAACGACGCACGCAACGCTTCATGACGGGCGACTACTGCTTGCCACGCCTGGGCGAAACGTTCGGGGTCAAGTTCGCTGTTGATGCGGTAGCGATCCTGCATGTAGTACAGACCGGTGCCCGGTTCGAGCAAGGTGTGCAACAGCATGCCTTCTTGCATCGGCGTCAGCGGGTACACGTCTTCGATGTGCGCCGCCGGTACCGGCAGTGCGTCGAGTTGGGCCTGGGTCAATTTTGCCAGCGGGAAGTCCGACGGCGTCAGGCCACCGGCCTCGTCCTGCAGGCAATGTTCGATCAGGCTCTGCAACTCGCCGACGTAGGCATCGGCCAGCTCGTTGATGGTCTGCGCGTCGTAGCGTTCGGCGCTGAAGGTCCAGCGCAGCAGCAACTCACCGCCGTACACCTGACTGTCGACGCTCAACTCGTTCGGCAGCGGTGCGTGCGGATCGTGGGCAGCGCCGACCGACTCATCCAGCGGACGGAACAGCGCATCGCTGCCGAAGCTCTGGTCGAACTGGCCGAGGTAGTTGAAGGTGATCGGTGCGTTCGGCAACGCCGTCATGCTCTGACGGCTGGCATCATCGGCGAGATAACGCAGCACGCCATAGCCCAGACCTTTGTGCGGCACGGCGCGCAGTTGTTCCTTGATCGCCTTGATCGAAGCGCCCTGCCCGGCAGCCTCTTCGATGTTGTGTGGGGTCAGGCGCAGCGGATAGGCGCTGGTGAACCAGCCGACGGTGCGGGTCAGGTCGATCTCGTCGAACAGGGTCTCGCGGCCGTGGCCTTCCAGTTGAATCAGCGCCGAGGGCTGACCACTCCAGCGGCACAGCACGCGGGCCAGCGCAGTCAGCAGCAGATCGTTGACCTGCGTGCGATAGGCGCTCGGTGCCTGTTGCAGCAGTTGCCTGGTGCGTTCGGCATCCAGACGCACGCTGACGGTTTGCGCATGACGATTCTCGCGACCGCCCTCAGGACGTTCGCACGGCAAATCGGCAGTCGGACCGGCCAGTTGCGCTTGCCACCAGCTCAGTTCTTCACGCAGGGATTCGCTGCCGGCGTAAGCCTGCAAACGCGCCGCCCAGTCCTTGAAGGCGCTGGTTTTCGCCGGCAGTTTCACCGACTGATCGGCGTCGAGCTGGCGATACACGGTTTGCAGATCGTCGAGCAGAACCCGCCACGACACACCGTCGACCACCAAGTGATGGATCGCGATGAACAGCCGTTGCTGAGCGTCCGGCCCATCGACCAAAACTGCGCGCAGCAGCGGACCTTGGGCAAGGTCGAGACTGCGCTGGGCATCCGCGAACAGCGCGGCGCACTTGTCCATCGACGGCACGCGAACCTGCCACAGCACGTCGGCATCGGTGACCGGTTGATGGGTCGCTTGCCATACGCCGTTGACCTCGCTGAAGCGCAGACGCAGGGCATCGTGCTGCTCGATCACCGCCAACAGCGCTTGCTCCAGACGGTGCGGTTCCAGCGCAACCGTCGGCTCCAGCAGCAACGCCTGGTTCCAGTGCTGACGCTCGGGAATCTCGGTGCCGAAGAACCAGTGCTGGATCGGTGTCAGACGCGATTCGCCCGTCACCAGACCTTGCTCGGCGGTCACGGTTTCACTGCGGCTGGCAACGGCGGCCAAGGTCTGCACAGTCTGATGCTGGAACAGGTCACGCGGGCTGAAGTGAATGCCTTGCTGACGCGCACGGCTGACCACTTGAATCGACAGGATCGAGTCGCCGCCCAGTTCGAAGAAGTTGTCGTTGAGGCCGACCTGCTCGACGTTGAGCACTTCGCACCAGATCTGCGCCAGGGTCTGCTCCAGCTCGTTGCTTGGCGCCACGTAATCCTGGCGATTGAGCTCCGGATCCGGCGCCGGCAAGGCGCGGCGGTCGAGCTTGCCGTTGGCGGTCAGCGGCATGCTCGCCAACAGTATCAGGTGGGTCGGCACCATGTAGTCCGGCAGTTGCGTCTTCAGGTGCGCCTTCAGCGCTTCGCGCAGTTCGGCCTGCTCGGCTTCGCTTCGCGAAGCGACCTCGGTCACGAGATAGCCGACCAGTTGCTTGCCGCTCGGCACATCCAGCGCCAGCACCACCGCTTCGCGGATCGAATCGTGATCGAGCAGGCGGGTTTCGATCTCGCCCAGTTCAATCCGGAAACCGCGGATCTTCACCTGATGGTCGATCCGCCCCAGATACTCCACCAAGCCATCGGCGCGCTGGCGCACCAGGTCGCCGGTGCGGTACATGCGCCCGCCATCGGCGGCAAACGGGTCGGCGACGAAACGTTCGGCAGTGATGCCCGCACGCTCGTGATACCCCATCGCCAGACCGGCACCGCCGACGAACAACTCACCCGTCGCACCTTGCGGCACCAGCGCCAGATCGGCGTCGAGAATGTAGGCCACGCGATCACCGATCACGCTGCCGATCGGCACACTGCCGGCGCCCTCTTCCAGCACTTCCGGCGCAAGACTGGCCAGCGGCATGACCACGGTTTCGGTCGGGCCGTAGGCGTTGAAGAACAGGCTCGGTTTGAACGCCGCGCGAATTCGCTGCAGGTGCTCGCCGGTCAGCGCCTCGCCACCGGTGATGATCATGCGTACCGGCAGAGTGTCGTTTTGCGTCGCAAGGAACTGCGCCAACTGGCTGCCGTAGCTCGGGGTGAAGCCGAGAATATTGATCCGATGTTCGCGGATCAGGCCGCAGATTTCTTCCGCGTCCCACTGACCCTGCGCACGCAGCACCACCTGCGCGCCGCTGAGCAGCGGCACCAGCAGACGTTCGGTGGCGGCGTCGAAGTTGATCGAATAGAAATGCAGTTCGCAGTCGTCCGGACGCATGCCGAAGCGCTCGATCACCGCCTGGCAGTGCATGGCGATTTCACCGTGGGAGACCACCACGCCTTTCGGCTTGCCGGTGGAACCCGAGGTGTAGATCAGGTACGCCTGATGCTGCGGCAGGCTGATAAATGGCAGCTCGGTAGCCGGGTAATCGGCCAGCGCGGCGCTGTCATCTTCCAGGCACCAGCGCGCCACGTTCGGCGGCAGTTCGCCGAGGGCCTTGAACATCGCGCGGTCGCTGAGCAGCAGGCCGACGCCGCTGTCTTCGATCATGTAATGCAGGCGGTCGAGCGGGTATTCCGGGTCCAGCGGCACATAGGCGCCACCGGCCTTGAGGATCGCCAGCAGGCCGACGACCATTTCCAGCGAACGCTCCAGCGCCAGACCGACCCGCACTTGCGGGCCGACACCGCGTTCACGCAGGGCCCAGGCCAGACGGTTGGCGCGGGCGTCGAGTTCGGCGTAGCTCAGGGTCTGCCCGGCGAAGGTCAGGGCCGGCGCATCTTTGCGCGCCAGTGCCTGCTCGGCGAACAGGTGATGAATGCACTGGTCGAGACGACGCTCGCCCGGCTCGACGCCAAGGCTGTCGAGCAATTGCTGTTGCTCAGGTGCATCGAGCAGCGGCAGCTCGCTGAGGCGTTGCTGCGGGTTGGCGATCAACGCTTCCAGCAGGTTGCGCCAATGTCTGGCCATGCGCGCGATGGTCGGTTCATCGAACAAGTCAGTGCTGTAGGTCAGGCAGCAACCGAGGCGATGGTCGAGGTCGGTGACTTCCAGGTTGAGGTCGAACTTGGTCGCCCGCGCATCGTTGGCCAGGTACTCGACGGTCATGCCGGCGAGCATGCGGCTCTGCTGGAATTCCCAGCGCTGCACGTTGCACATCACCTGGAACAACGGGTTGTAGGCGGCACTGCGCGGTGGTTGCAGCGCTTCAACCAGATGATCGAACGGCAGATCCTGATGGGATTGACCTTCGATCACGGTGTGGCGCACTTGCTCGAACAACTCGCCGACCGACATCTGGCCGTCGAGCTGGCAACGCAGCACCTGGGTGTTGAGGAACGCACCGATCAGGCCTTCGCTTTCCGGGCGGATACGGTTGGCCACCGGCGCGCCGATCCGCAGATCGGTCTGGCCGCTGTAGCGGTAAAGCAAGGTCGCAAGGGCGGCGGTCATGGTCATGAACAGGGTCAGACCGTTCTGCGCGTTGAACGCCCGAACCCGTGCGGCGAGATCATCGCTGAGGTCGAAACGGAACAGCTCACCCTGATGACTTTGCACCGGCGGACGCGGCCGGTCGCCCGGCAGTTCCAACAGCGGGTGTTCGCGGCCCAGTTGCGCGGTCCAGTAGTCGAGCTGACGCTGCCGCTCGCCGGACTCCAGCCAGTGGCGCTGCCACACGCTGTAGTCGAGATACTGCACCGGCAGCGGTTGCAGCGGCGATTCGCGGTCATCGACGAACGCTTCGTACAGTGCGCTGAGCTCACGGGCGAAGATGTCCATCGCCCAGCCTTCGGTGACGATGTGGTGCAGGGTCAGAACGAAGTAATGCTCCTGCTCGGCGGTCTTGACCAGACAGGCGCGCAGCAGCGGGCCGGTTTCCAGATCGAACGGCAGGTGCGCTTCATCGTCGGCCAGTTGCTGAACTTTCTGCTCGCGCACATCGGCGGCGAGCTTCGAGAAATCCTTCCAGTCCATGCGCACGCCGGTTTCGGCATGCACCTGCTGACGGGCCACGCCGTCGATGCTCGGGAACGTGGTGCGCAGGGTTTCGTGACGCAGGATCAGCGCTTGCAGCGCCGCTTCGAAACGCCCGACATCCAGCACGCCACGCAGGCGCGCCATGCCGCCGACGTTGTACGCCGGGCTGTCCGGTTCCATCTGCCAGAGGAACCACATGCGCTGCTGGGAATAGGACAGCGGCACCGGTTTGCTGCGATCAACCTTGTCGATCGGCGGCTGTTTGTTGGTGCGGCCGCTGGCCTGGATCTGGCGGATCTGCTCGGCGAAATCACCCAGTTCGCTGTGCTCGAACAAGGCACGCAGCGGCAGCTCGACGTCGCAGGCCTGGCGGGTGCGGGAGATGATTTGCGTGGCCAGCAGCGAGTGACCGCCGAGGGCGAAGAAGTCGTCGCGCAGGCCGATCTGTTTCAGGCCCAGCACTTCGCGCCAGATCGCAGCGATCTGCTGTTCCAGCTCGGTGACCGGCTCGACGTGTTCGCGCACCTGCCATTGCGGCTCGGGCAAGGCGCGGCGGTCGAGTTTGCCGCTCGGGCTCAGGGGCATTGCGTCCAGGCGCATCAGTTGCGCCGGGACCATGTATTCCGGCAGCTCGGCAGCCAGTGCGGTTTTCAGGCGAGCGATTTGCCCATCCTGATTTTCACTGGTGTCGGTGGCGGTGAAGTAGCCGATCAGTTGCGGGCCGGCGACGGTTTCACGCACCAGCACGGCGGCCTGCGCCACGCCGTCCTGAGCCAGCAGACGCGCTTCGATTTCTTCCGGTTCGACGCGGAAGCCACGCAGTTTGACCTGCTGATCGAGACGGCCGAGGTATTCGATCACGCCATCATTTGTCCAGCGTGCGCGGTCACCGGTGCGGTACAGACGCGCGCCCTGCTCGCCCAGCGGATCGACCACGAAACGTTCGGCGGTCAGCGCCGGACGGCCGAGGTAACCACGGGCCAGGCCGATGCCGCTGATGCACAGTTCACCCGGCACACCCGCCGGCACTGGATTGAGATCGCTGTCGAGTACCCGGCAGACCACGTTGCCCAGCGGGCGGCCAATCGGCGAACGCTCGCCATCCGCCACGGTGCAATGCCAGTGAGTGACGTTGATCGCGGTTTCGGTCGGGCCATAACGGTTGTGCAGTTGCACCGCCGGCAGTTGCGCCAGCACGCGGTTGCGCAGCTCTGCCGGCAGCGCTTCACCGCCGGAGAACACGCGGCGCAGGCTGGTGCATTCGGCACTCAACGGTTCGTCGATGAACAGCGAAAGCAGCGGCGGCACGAAGTGCAGCGTGGTCACGCCGTATTGCTGAACCAGTTGCGCGATGCGATGCGGATCGCGGTGTTCACCGGGGCCGGCGATCAGCAGGCGCGCGCCAGTGATCAGCGGCCAGAAGCACTCCCACACCGACACGTCGAAACTGATCGGCGCCTTTTGCATCAGCACGTCGGTGTCGTTCAGGCGATAAGTGTTTTGCATCCACTGCAGACGTTCGGCCAACGCCGCGTGAGTGTTGCCCACGCCTTTCGGCTGGCCGGTGGAGCCGGAGGTGTAAATCACGTAGGCGAGGTTGTCGCCGTGCAGGTGCAGACCCGGTGCCTGGCTCGGCCAGTTTTCCAGGTGCAGGGTGTCCATGGCGATCACGCTGACACCTTCGCTGGCCGGCAAGCGGTCGAGCAATGACGTCTGGGTCAGCAGCAGTTCGACGCCGCTGTCGCTGAGCATGTAGGCCAGACGATCGGCCGGGTAATCCGGGTCCAGCGGCACGTAGGCGCCACCGGCCTTGATGATCGCCAGCAGGCCGATCAGCAGTTGCGGCGAACGCTCGGCGGCGATGGCCACGCACACGTCCGGGCCGACGCCTTTGTCGCGCAGGTAGTGGGCGAGTCGGTTGGCCTGGGCGTGCAGTTCGGCGAAATCGAGGCTGCCGCCGTCCCATATCAGGGCGGTGCGATCAGGGGTTTGCCGGGCTTGTTCGTTGAGCAGTTCCGGCAACCATTGTTGCGCCGGGGTGCACGGGGCGATGCTCCATTCGCTTTGCTGAGTATGTTCGGCGGCGGTCAGCAATTGCAGATCGCCGATAGTTTGTTCCGGACGTTCGCAAACTGCTCGCAGCAGGTTGCTGAAATGCTCGGCGAGGCGCTCGATAGTCGCGGCGTCGAACAACTCATCGGCGTAGTCGAAGGACAGCGTCAGGCGACCGTTGCGGTCTTCTTCACTGTGCAGTTGCAGATCGAACTTGGCCTCACGGCTGTGCCACGGCAGTTCTTCGGCCAGCAGGCCCGGCAGACGTTTTAGCGCACTCAGGTCGCGCTGCTGGTGGTTGAACATGACCTGAAACAGGCCCTGCTCGCGCGCCTGTGGGAAGGCTTCCAGCAGTTGTTCGAATGGCAGATCCTGATTCGTCTGGGCGCCGAGTGCAGCTTGTCGGGTTTGCGCCAGCAATTCGGTGAACGGCAGACGCGAATCGACGTCGGCGCGCAGCACCTGGGTGTTGATGAAGAAGCCGATCAGGCCCTGGGTTTCCAGGCGCGGACGGTTGGCGTTGGGTACGCCGATGCGGATGTCGCGCTGGCCGCTGTAACGATGCAGCAGGCTCTGGAACGCCGAGAGCAGCAGCATGAACGGCGTGGATTGATAAGCCTGTGCCGTCTGGCGGATCGCGTCGCTAAGGCTGATCCCCAGACGAACGCTGTGGCGTGCGGCGCTGTGAATTTGTTTGGCAGAACGCGGATGGTCAGTCGCCAGTTCCAGGGTCGGATGCTCGTCGCCCAACTGCGCCTTCCAGTACGCCAGTTGCCGTTCGCCCTCGCCTTGCGCCAGCCATTGGCGCTGCCAGCTGCCGTAGTCGGCGTATTGGGTTGGCAGCGGCGCGAGTTCGGCGCGCTGGCCTTGGGAAGCGGCGGCGTAAAGGCGCGAGAACTCGTCGATCAAAACGTTCAGCGACCAGCCGTCGGCAATGATGTGGTGCAGGGTCACCAGCAACTGGTGATCTTCGTCGTCGAGGCGAACCAGCGTTACCCACAGCAGCGGACCTTTCTCCAGATCGAACTGGGTGCGGGCTTCGTCTTCGCGGATCTGTTGTGCGCGGGCTTCACGTTCGCTGGCCGGCAGGTCGCTGATGTCGATCAGTTGCAGATTGAATTCGCCCGCCGCTTCGACCTGTTGCAGGGCCACGCCATCGCGCTCGAAGAAGCGCGTACGCAGGGATTCATGGCGCTCGATCAGTTGCTGGAAACTGGCGCGCAGGGCGTCTTCGTCCAGTTCGCCACGCAAGCGCAGGGCACCGGGGATGTTGTAGGCGCTGCTCTGCGGATCGAGCTGCCAGGTGATCCACAGTCGGTTTTGCGCCAGCGATTGCGGCAAGGCTTCGTTGCGCGACAGTGCGGTGATTTCGCCTTGGGCGCTGCCGCCGTCCTGTTGCTGCTGTGCCACGGCTGCGGCGAACGCGGACAGGGTCGGTGCTTCGAACAGCAGGCGCAGGCTCAGCTCCAGGCTCAGTTCTTCGCGGACCTTGGCGATCACCTGGGCGGCGGCGATCGAGTTGCCGCCGAGCAGGAAGAAGTGATCGTCGGCGTTGACCTGTTTGACGTTGAGTTGCTCGGCCCAGATCTTGCCGATCAGGGCTTCCAGTTCGGAGGCGGACGCGGTCGACTCATGAGCGGTTTCAGCGGTGGCCGACGGGAACACCGCGTAGCTGTCGAGGCTGCCGTCGGCCAGACGATTGCGGCAGGCCGAACGCTGCAACTTGCCGCTGGAAGTTTTCGGCAACGCGCCCGGATTGAGCAGCACCACCACGCTCGGTGCTTCCTGATACGCCTCGGCCACGGCCTGACGGATGGCTTTGATCAGTGCTTCAGGCGGGAGGATTTTCTGCACGCTGCGGCTGATTTCCGCCGCAATGCCGATGCCTTCTTCGCCATTCTGATTGACCGCGAACGCGGCGACGCGCCCCTTGCGCACCACCTCAACTTCGTTCTCGACCGTCTTCTCGAGATCCTGCGGGTAGAGATTGTGACCGCGCACGATCAGCATGTCTTTCAGGCGACCGGTGATGAACAGTTCACCGTCGCGGATGAAACCCAGGTCACCGGTGCGCAGCCAGGTCTGGCCGGCATGCTGGACGAAAGTCTTGGCGCTGGCCTCGGGGTTGCGCCAGTAGCCGAGGGCGATGCTCGGGCCGGTAGCCCAGACTTCACCGACGGCATTGTCGGCCAGTTCTTCAAGGGTGTTCGGCTCGACGATCAGCACCGCGTGCTCTGGCTGGCTGATGCCGCAGCTCATGATCGGACTGCCCTCGCCCGGCTCGGCGCGGTTCTGTGCCAGGGCCTGATCATCGACGCGCAGTGCAGGAATACCTTTGCCGCGCGGTGTGCCGGCGACGAACAGGGTCGCCTCGGCCAGACCGTAGGACGCCATGAAACTGCTTTCGCTGAAACCGCACGCGGTGAATTTCTCGGCGAAGCGTTCGAGGGTGTCGAGACGGATCGGCTCGGAGCCGGAATAGGCCACACGCCAGCGGCTCAGGTCGAGACGTTCCAGCGCCGATTCGCTGACCCGCTCGCTGCACAGACGATAGGCAAAGTCTGGCCCACCGCTGATGGTGCCGCCGTACTGGCTGATCGCTTCAAGCCAGCGCAACGGCCGGCCGAGGAAGTACGCCGGCGACATCAGGATGCACGGCACACCGCTGAAGATCGGTTGCAGCAGGCCGCCGATCAGACCCATGTCGTGGTACAGCGGCAACCAGCTGACGATCACGTCGTCCGGGTTCACGTCGATGCCGAAGCCGTGGCGGATCAACAGTTCGTTGGCCACCAGGTTGCCGTGGCTGACCTGCACGCCCTTGGGCAGCGCGGTCGAGCCGGACGTGTATTGCAGGAAGGCGATGTGGTCTTGCGGCAAGGTTGGTTCGACCCAGCGCTCGGCCAGCGCAGCGTCGAGGGTGTCGACGCACAGCAGCGGTGGCGCGCCTTCGATTTGCTGCAGGGCGTCGCGCAGGTCGGCGCTGGTCAGCAGCAGACGCGGCTCGGCGTCGGCGATGATCGACAGCAGGCGTTCCTGATGGTGACGCTTGGCCGATTCCGGCGGATAAGCCGGCACCGCGATCACGCCCGCGTACAGGCAACCGAAGAACGCCGCGACATAATCCGGTCCGCTCGGGAACAGCAATACCGCGCGATCACCGAATCCGGCCTCGGCCTGCAATGCGGCTGCAATGGTGCGCGCACGTTGATCCAGCTCGCGATAACTGAGCACCACAGCCTGCGCCTCGGTTTCAGCGAGAAAGCGCAAGGCCAGCCGATCCGGCGTCATGGCCGCGCGGCGCTGGAGGGCTTGAACCAGGGTGCTGGGGAGTTCGAACGCGTCGGTCATGAGGTTTCCTGCCTGAATTCGGCTTGCTGGTGGAATCGGGTTGGCTGCGGCATGCCCGTGCAAGGCATGCGGGACACGGTCTTTGCCGACCGTGCAAGGCATTGGAATGCGGTAGGTCCGGGGCTGCGTACCCGGATCCATTCACCAATGAGAACGGATGACGTCTTGAAATAATTAGTCGGCAGGCTGGATCGCCAACGGGGCTGGGCGCTTGGGCGAGTGCGGCGGCGTGTCGCAGTTCTCAGATCGCACTGTTATGGATCATTAGTTCTCTTTCTCAATTGACAATCATTATCATTCAACATAATTTGTCGCTCGATGTGTAGGACGGCCCCGTCCCCCAGGCGTCCCACTAACCTATTGGCAGCAAGGTGATTTCCATGACGGAACAAGTATCCACAAGCAGGTGCGATTCACCGCTACTTCAGGCATTCGTCGACAATCGACTGATTCTGGTCAAGATTGCAGCCCGCATTACCGGCTGCCGGTCACGCGCCGAAGATGTGGTGCAGGATGCGTTCTTCCGACTGCAGTCGGCGCCGCCGATCACGTCGTCGATCAAGGCCCAGCTGAGTTATCTGTTCCAGATCGTGCGCAATCTGGCGATCGATCACTACCGCAAACAGGCGCTGGAGCAGAAGTACGCCGGCCCCGAGGAGGAAGGGTTGAACGTGGTCATTCAGGGCGCTTCGCCGGAAACCTCGCACATCAACTTCTCGACCCTGGAACACATCGCCGACGCGTTGACCGAGCTGCCGGTCCGCACCCGCTATGCGTTCGAGATGTACCGTCTGCACGGCGTGCCGCAGAAGGACATTGCCAAGGAACTCGGCGTTTCGCCAACGCTGGTCAACTTCATGATTCGCGATGCGCTGGTGCACTGCCGCAAGGTATCCGGCAGCCGCGCCGATGCGGTGTCCGCGAACCGTCGCTGACCTGAAACAGAGCCAAAAAAAAGATCGCAGCCTTCGTTGAAGGGCTGCGATCTTTTTTGTTTTCAGCGAAATATCACACCAGCGTGCACCGGTCGAAGAACCGCTCGCGCCCGAGAATCATCAGCGCCGCGCGCTTGTGCGGGAAATCGAATTCTTTCTCGCAGTGGAAGCACTGGTTGTGCATGTGGCCGATCATCTTCGCATTGTCGGCACGCGGTTCGGCAACGACGCGCTGCGTGCGCGGATCATCCAGAAACAGGTAGTGCACCAGCGCCGACAGCCAACTCGCCACCTTGTGCGGACCGCGATGATCTTCTTCTCCGACCAGCATGTGAATGCCGCGATCGTAATTGTCGGCATCGTAGAACGGCGCGATACGATCTTCCTTGGCCCAATAGGCTTCGAAATAGGCAAACGGCTGATCATCGAAACAACCGATCAGGGTCAGCGTGTGCGGATCGGCGTCGAGTTTGCTCAGGTACTCGCGGTGCTGTTCGAGGCTGCCCTCTTCCTGCCAGAAACTGGCGACTCGAGGGCTGTTCTGCCAGCGATTGAAACGCGCCAGATCCTGCTCGATCTCCACCGTTCGCAGGGAAATCCAGGCACCGAGACGCGCATCGAAACGCCGATAGACTTCCCCACGCGGTTTCACCGGGCGCAGCGGATGACGCTTGCCGTTGCTGATGACCATCTGCTGCGGATAGCTGCAGGTCAGCGATGTGCCGAGCCACGGTTGCGGCAGTTGCCAGAACAGCGTGCGCTCGCAGCGGTATTCACCCGCCACTTCAGTGCCCACCAGCAAACCGCTGAGCAAGGCTTCGGTCGGCGCCTGATCGAGTTGCCAGATCAATTGCTGACGCGCCGGATCCCGGGCAAACAGCCAATAACAGGCCGCCCACAGCGCCTGGCCCGGCGGCAGTGCATAGCGCTCATCGATCTGGATCGGCCCCTGGCCTTCACGATCAAGACGCAGGCGAATCAGCGGTTGCCCGTCCAGGCTCAGGCTCAGACGGCTTTCGGTGGCATCGGCTACCAGTTGGCTGCCCGAAGGCAGGGCCAGGGCAGTCAGGTCATTCAGATTGGACATGGGTCGGGCTCACGATAATCGTCGACAGTTCAACGATGGGACGTGAGCCGGGGCGGGAAATTTAGGCCGTTCGGCAAAAACCGCCGGTCATTGATGCGGTACCGGCACCACCGCAATCTTGTACGGATCGAAGATCTTCAGCATCTGCCCGTTGTCGCGCAGGCCCTGCAGCAGCTTGCCGAACGCTTCACCGGTGATCGGCGCCTTCGGACTGAGAATCGCGTAGTGGTGGTAGATCTGGTCGATGCGCTGGGACACCAGCAACTCGTCGCGCACTTTTTCGTTGCGCAGCAGGTAATCGAACAGGTACGAGCGAGTCACCAACGCAATGTCCGCGCGCCCGCGCAAGACCATCAGCAGGTTGCTGTCGTGGGAATAGGTCAGCGTGGCGTTGTAGGTTTCGGCGAGGTACTTGGGATCGGCGTTGAAGTTGGCGAATTCGTAGTGATAGCCGCTGTACAGCGCCAGCCTTTTGCCCTTGAGATCCGCGAAGTAGTTCTGTTGGCGACCGGGCTTGTTCTGCGCGACGAAAATCTCTGCGTCCTCAAGCCCCATGTCGACGGTGATGTGGGGAATGTCTTTCCAGCCCCACTCAGGGTTTTCGAAGATCGCCATGTCAGTGCGGCTGTCCTTGAAATCGCCGAACCGGCGAGGAATCGAGGTGGGCACCAGTTCGAAGCGATAGTCGCTCTGAGCGCTGTTCAAAGCCGCGACCAACTCGGGCAGCAGGCCGGTGTCGGCGCCATTTTCCGGGCGAATGGTGTAGGGCGGAAAATGCGCCGCGCCCACCCGAACCACTTGCGCCGCCGAAGCAGGCAATACCCATAATGCAGCCAGCGCTGCGAGCATCAGCCCGGCGGCCGTCCGAATTGGCGAAGACTTCAAAACACCCCACTCCCCGAAAAAGTATCGATCATTGCATTCAAGCTAGGCGGTTTCGCCCAGTTAGCCAGTTTCCCGACCTGATAGAAAGCGCCTAGCGCTCTTCGAGCACCAGAATCAGCGCTTCTTCGGCCAGTTGATCCAGGCTCAGACTGCCGCCGGCACGGAACCAGGTGGTGGTCCAGGACAACGCGCCCGTGAGAAAACGTCGGGTAATGAACACGTCGCCACGGATGAACCCCGCCTCCTTGGCCTCGCCCAGCACTTGCAGCCAGAGGTCTTCGTAGATGTCGCGCAGCGCCAGCACTTTGGCCTGGCCGTCTTCGGACAGCGAGCGCCATTCATACACCAGCACCGCCATCGCCTCGCCGCTGCCGCCCATGATCGACTGCAATTCGCAGCGGATCAGCGCCAGCACCCGCTCGCGCACATCGGCGGCATCGGCAAGGGCCGCACGCATCAGCGCGGTGTTGTAGCGGATGGTTTCTTCCATCACCGCCCGCAGGATTTCATCCTTGCTCTTGAAGTGATGAAAGATGCTGCCCGACTGAATCCCCACGGCACCGGCCAGATCGCGAACCGTGGTGCGCTCGTAGCCTTTGTTGCGGAACAGGTGGGCCGCCACTTGCAGCAGTTTGCCGCGAGCGCTGTCCGGATCGGTCAACTGGCCGGCATCGACCAGTTCACGCATGACCCTCAGGGCTTTTTGCTCGTCCACCCGTTCTCTCCTACAGTCGATCAGTCAAATGCGCCGTACGCCGCAGAAACGGCGGGGTTGCGCGGGCAATTTAAGCCGCCGGCGGTGACCAAGCAAGCGCTTGGGCAGAAGATAATTCCAGGCGTTTACAAACCAAGCGCTTGCTTGGTAGTCTCGATGCACTTCTGTCACAGGTTGCTGAGTCGGAGATCAAAATGCCCACCACGGTTCGCATCGGATGCGCCAGCGCATTCTGGGGAGACACCTCGACCGCCGCCGCGCAGCTTGTGGCCGCAGGACAGCTGGATTATCTGGTCTTCGACTACCTCGCCGAAATCACCATGTCGATCATGGCCGGCGCACGCATGAAGGATCCGCAGGCCGGGTTCGCCGGCGATTTCATCGAAGTCCTCGCGCCTCTGTTGCCGCAACTGGCCGAACAGAACATTCGCGTCATCAGCAATGCCGGCGGGGTCAATCCCAAGGCCTGCGCCGCCGCGCTGCAAGCGGCCTGCGACAAGGCTGGCGTGGCGCTGAAGATCGCCGTGCTGTCGGGCGATGACCTGCAACCCCAGTTCAAACAACTGGCCACCCAAGGCATCACGGAAATGTTCAGCGGCGCCCCGCTGCCGCCGATGTGCGTGTCGACCAACGCCTACCTCGGCGCGCCGGGCATCGTCGAACCCCTGCGCCTTGGCGCCGACATCGTGATCACCGGCCGGGTGGTCGACAGCGCAGTGGTCAGTGCCGCGCTGGTGCACGAATTCAGCTGGTCGTGGCACGACTACGACAAACTCGCGCAAGGCGCCTTGGCCGGGCACATCATCGAATGCGGCGCGCAGTGCACCGGCGGCAACTTCACCGACTGGCGCGACGTGCCGGACTACGAACACATCGGTTTCCCGATCGTCGAAGTCAGCGCCGACGGCCAGTTCATCGTCAGCAAACCCGAAGGCTCCGGCGGACTGGTTACGCCACTGACCGTCGGCGAGCAGATGCTCTACGAAATCGGTGATCCGCAGGCCTATCTGTTGCCCGATGTGGTCTGCGATTTCAGCCAGGTCAAACTCCAGCAACAAGGCAAAAACGCGGTCCGGGTCCACGGCGCCAAAGGCTTGCCGCCCAGCGACCAATACAAGGTCAGCGCAACGTATCCGGACGGTTTCCGTTGCACCGCCAGTTGCCTGATCGCCGGCATCGATGCCGTGGAGAAAGCCCGGCGCGTCAGCCAGGCGATTCTCGACAAAACCTCGGAGATGCTCGACCAGAAGGGCCTCGGCCCTTACACCGAAACCCACGTCGAACTGCTCGGCAGCGAAGCCACCTACGGCCCTCACGGCCAGCGCCGGGACAGCCGCGAAGTGGTGATTAAACTCGCCGTGCGCCACCCGAACAAACAAGCGTTGATCCTGTTCTCCCGGGAGATCGCCCAGGCCGCCACCGGCATGGCGCCAGGGCTGACCGGGATCGTTGGCGGACGGCCGACGGTATATCCGTTGATCCGGCTGTTCTCGTTCCTGATCGACAAAAGCGCCTGCACATTGCAGATCGACATCGCCGGCGAATCTCACCCGTTCACCCTGCCCGCCCCTGCAACACTCGACAGTCAGGATCTGCCCCTGCCCCACGAAACGCCCAAACCCCAGGGCCGCGCCGACGCGAGCGTGCCATTGGTGAAACTGGCCGTGGCGCGCTCCGGCGACAAGGGCAATCACAGCAACATCGGCGTCCTGCCACGCCGTCCCGAATACCTGCCGTGGATCGCCGAAGCGCTGACCCCGGCGGTGGTCGTCGACTGGATGAGCCATGTCCTCGACCCGATTCACGGCCGGGTCGAGCGCTGGTATCTGCCGGGCACCCACAGCCTCAACTTCCTGCTGGAAAACGCCCTTGGTGGCGGCGGCGTGGCGAGCCTGCGCATCGACCCGCAAGGCAAGGCCTTCGCCCAGCAATTGCTGGAAATCCAGATCCCGGTGCCGCAGAGCATCGCCGAACAGTTCGACTAGAGGATTGGCACCATGGCGTTCGAATCGATTTTCCGGGCTGATCTGTTCAGCGGCCAGACCGTCATCGTCACCGGCGGCGGCAGTGGCATCGGGCGTTGCACCGCCCATGAACTGGCGGCGCTCGGGGCGACCGTGGTGCTGGTCGGACGCAAGCCGGAAAAGCTGCAAACCGTCGCCGCCGAAATTGCCGAGGACGGCGGTCGGGCGCACTGGAAGGCCTGCGATATCCGTGACGAAGAAGCGGTGAAGGCGCTGGTCAGCGAACTGATCCGCGAACACGGGCCGATCCACGGGCTGGTCAACAATGCCGGCGGCCAGTACCCGTCGCCCCTGGCCTCGATCAATCAGAAAGGTTTCGAAACCGTGCTGCGGACCAATCTGGTCGGCGGTTTCCTGATGGCCCGGGAAGTGTTCAATCAGTCGATGAGCAAACACGGCGGCAACATCGTCAACATGCTCGCCGACATGTGGGGCGGCATGCCCGGCATGGGCCACTCCGGCGCCGCGCGTTCGGGCATGGACAACTTCACCAAAACGGCGGCGTTCGAATGGGGTTATGCCGGCGTTCGGGTGAATGCGGTGGCGCCGGGCTGGATCGCGTCCAGCGGCATGGACACTTACGAAGGCGCGTTCAAGGCCGTGATCCCGACCTTGCGCGAACACGTGCCGCTCAAGCGCATCGGCACCGAATCGGAGGTCAGCGCAGCGATCGTGTTTCTGCTCAGCCCGGCTGCCGCGTTCATCAGCGGCAGCACCTTGCGCATAGACGGCGCGGCCAGCCTGGGCAGTCGCGCCTGGCCGCTGCACAAGGCGACCCACAGCGAATCCTTCAACGGTTTTCACCGGGCCTATATGCCGGACGTTTTGAAGGACAAGGAGTAAGCCATGCCGCAGATCCAGTCCCAACTCGACCCGCACAGCGAAGCCTTCGCCCGCAACCGCGCAGCCATGCTCGCCGCCATCGAGCAAGTCCAGCAGCTCGAACAGAACCTGCTGAACAAGGCGGCCGAGGCTAAGCCGAAATTCGACAAACGTGGACAACTGTTGCCCCGTGAACGTCTGAATCTGTTGCTCGACCCCGGCGCGCCGTTCCTCGAACTGGCGAGCCTGGCCGGCTACAAACTCCACGACGACAAGGACGGCAGCTCGGCCGGTGGCGGCTTGATCGCCGGCATCGGTTACGTGTCCGGCGTGCGCGCCTTGATCGTGGCGAACAACAGCGCGATCAAGGGCGGGACGATTTCCCCGTCGGGTCTGAAAAAATCCCTGCGCCTGCAACAGATCGCCCAGGAAAACAAACTGCCGGTCATCACCCTCGCCGAAAGCGGCGGCGCCAACCTCAATTACGCGGCGGAGATTTTCGTCGAAGGCGCACGCAGCTTTGCCAATCAGGCGCGGATGTCGGCCATGGGGCTGCCGCAGATCACCGTGGTGCACGGTTCGGCCACCGCCGGTGGCGCGTATCAGCCGGGGCTGTCGGATTACGTGGTGGTGGTGCGCGGCAAGGCCAAGCTGTTTCTTGCCGGCCCGCCGTTGCTTAAAGCAGCGACCGGTGAAGTCGCCACCGACGAAGAACTGGGCGGCGCCGAGATGCACGCGCAAGTCGCCGGCACCGCCGAATACCTGGCCGAAAACGATGCCGACGGCGTGCGTCAGGTGCGGGAAATCGTCAGTCTGCTGAACTGGAACGAGCAAATACCGTGGCTGCCCGAGCCGCAATTCAAAGAGCCGCTGTACCCCATCGACGAACTGCTCGGCCTGATTCCGGACGACCCGAAAAAGCCCTACAACGTGCGCGAAATCATTGCGCGGATCGCCGACGAATCGCGCTTCCTGGAGTTCAAGGGCGAGTTCGATCAGCAGACCGTTTGCGGGCACCTGAAAATCCAGGGGCGCGCCTGCGGTTTCATCGGCAACAACGGCCCGATCACGCCCAACGGCGCGAGCAAAGCGGCGCAATTCATTCAACTCTGCGATCAGAGCCAGACACCGCTGCTGTTTTTCCACAACACCACCGGGTTCATGGTCGGCACCGAATCGGAACAGCACGGCGTGATCAAGCACGGCTCGAAACTGATCCAGGCCGTTGCCAATGCGCGGGTGCCGAAACTGACGATCGTGGTCGGCGGCTCCTACGGCGCGGGCAACTACGCGATGTGCGGACGCGGGCTTGATCCGCGCTTCATCTTCGCCTGGCCCAACAGCCGCACCGCCGTGATGGGTGGCGCCCAGGCCGGCAAGGTGTTGCGCATCGTCACCGAAGCCAAACAGCTCAAGGACGGCCTGGTGCCCGACCCGAAAATGCTCGACATGCTGGAGCAGGTCACCGCGCAGAAACTCGACAGCCAGTCCACCGCCCTCTACGGCAGCGCCAACCTGTGGGACGACGGGCTGATCGATCCGCGCGACACCCGCACCCTGCTCGGTTACCTGCTGGACATCTGCCACGAAGCCGACATCCGCACGTTGCAACCCAACAGCTTCGGCGTCAGCCGGTTCTGATCGCCACGGATTAAAGGAGAACAATAAAAATGATCTTCACCCCGGAACACGAAGCACTGCGCCGTACCGTCCGCCAGTTCGTCGAGCACGAGATCAACCCCCACGTCGATGAGTGGGAAAAGGCCGGGCGCTTTCCGATCCACGAGATATTCCGCAAGGCCGGCGACCTCGGTCTGCTGGGGATTTCCAAGCCGGAAAAATTCGGCGGCATGGGCCTGGATTACAGCTATTCGATCGTCGCCGCCGAAGAGTTCGGCACCATTCATTGCGGCGGCATTCCGATGTCGATCGGCGTGCAGACCGACATGTGCACCCCGGCCCTCGCCCGCTTCGGCTCCGATGAATTGCGCGAAGAATTCCTGCGCCCGGCCATCACCGGCGAGCAGGTCGGTTGCATCGGCGTCTCGGAAGTCGGCGCTGGCTCCGATGTCGCCGGGCTCAAGACCACCGCACGCAAGGACGGCGACGACTATGTGATCAACGGCAGCAAGATGTGGATCACCAACTCGCCGAGTGCTGATTTCATCTGTCTGCTGGCCAACACTTCGGATGACAAACCGCACGTCAACAAGTCGCTGATCATGGTGCCGATGAACACGCCGGGCATCAGCCTCAGTTCGCACCTGGACAAGCTCGGCATGCGCAGCTCGGAAACCGCCCAGGTGTTTTTCGACAACGTGCGCGTGCCCCAGCGCAATCGCATCGGCCACGAAGGCGCCGGGTTCATGATGCAGATGCTGCAGTTCCAGGAGGAACGCCTGTTCGGCGCGGCGAACATGATCAAAGGCCTGGAATACTGCGTCGACAGCACCATCGAGTACTGCAAGGAACGCAAGACTTTCGGCAATGCGCTGATCGACAACCAGGTGATCCACTTCCGCCTCGCCGAATTGCAGACCGAAATCGAATGCCTGCGGGCGCTGGTCTATCAGGCCACCGAGCAATACGTGAAAGGCCAGGACGTCACCCGACTGGCCTCGATGGCCAAGCTCAAGGCCGGGCGTCTTGGCCGCGAAGTCAGTGACAGCTGCCTGCAATACTGGGGCGGCATGGGCTTCATGTGGGACAACCCGGTGGCCCGCGCCTACCGCGACGTGCGGCTGGTGTCGATTGGCGGCGGCGCCGACGAAATCATGCTGGGGATCATCTGCAAACTGATGGGCATCCTGCCGGGGAAAAAGAAATGAGCGCCCTGCCCGATTGCCAGACGCTGCTGCTGGAACGGCACAACGGCGTGTTGCACATCACCCTCAATCGCCCGGAAAGCCGCAATGCCATGAGCCTGCAAATGGTCGCCGAGTTGCGCGCCGTGCTGGCAGAGGTGCGCGATGACCGCAGCGTTCGCGCGCTGGTGCTCAGCGGTGCCGGCGGGCATTTCTGCGCCGGCGGCGATATCAAGGACATGGCCAACGCCCGCGCTCAGGGCAGCGATGCCTATCGCGAGTTGAACCGTGCCTTCGGGTCGTTGCTGGAAGAAGCGCAGCACACGCCGCAAGTGCTGATCACCGTGTTGCAGGGCGCGGTGCTCGGGGGCGGGTTCGGGCTGGCGTGTGTCAGCGATATCGCCATCGCCGATCATCAGGCGCAATTCGGTTTGCCGGAAACCAGCCTCGGCCTGCTGCCGGCGCAGATCGCGCCGTTTGTGGTGCAGCGCATCGGCCTCACTGAAACCCGACGCCTGGCCCTGACCGCCGCCCGCTTCGACGGCCATCAGGCCCGACGCCTGGGGCTGGTGCATTTTGTCGAGCAGGATCCACAGGCGCTCGCCGAGCGACTGGATGAAGTGCTCGACCATGTCCTGTGCTGCGCCCCCGAAGCGAATGCCGTGACGAAAAAATTGCTGCTGGCCAGCGCCGGCCAGCCGTCGAGTGAACTGCTGGACGAAGCCGCGCAGTGGTTCAGCGAAGCGGTGACCGGTGCCGAAGGCATCGAAGGCACGATGGCGTTTGTGCAAAAGCGCAAACCGAGGTGGGCCCCTTAGAAGCATCGCGGGCAAGCCCGCTCCCACAGTTTTTGTGAGCACCACTGAATCCTGTGGGAGCGGGCTTGCCCGCGATGAGGCCCTTCAATCCACCGCCAACATTCAGGAAAACCACCATGCCCGCCCTCCACAAAATCCTGATCGCCAACCGCGGTGAAATCGCCTGCCGCATCCAGCGCACCGCCCAGGCCCTCGGTTATCGCACGGTCGCGGTTTTTAGCGATGCCGACGCCAATGCACTGCATGTTCAAATGGCGGACGAGGCCGTGAACATCGGCCCGGCGCCGGTGCAGCAGTCCTACCTGAACATCACGGCGATCCTCGACGCCGCCCGGCGCAGCGGTGCCGACGCGATCCATCCCGGCTACGGCTTTCTCTCGGAAAATGCCGAATTCGCCCGCGCCTGCGAACAGGCCGGCCTGACCTTCATCGGCCCCAGCGTCGAAGCCATCGAACTGATGGGCAGCAAACGACAGTCGAAAATCGCCATGCTCGCCGCCGGCGTCCCGTGCATCGCCGGCTATCAAGGCGCCGAGCAGGACGACGTGACGCTGACCCGCGAAGCCGAGCGCATCGGTTACCCGTTGATGATCAAGGCCAGCGCCGGCGGTGGCGGGCGCGGCATGCGTCTGGTGCACAGCGTCGAGGAATTGCCAGCGCAATTGCGCACGGCGCGCTCCGAAGCCTTGAACGGTTTCGGCAGCGACGAACTGATCCTCGAACAGGCGTTGATCGAACCGCGCCATGTCGAAGTGCAGCTGTTCGGCGATCATCACGGCAACCTGATCTACCTCGGGGAACGCGACTGTTCGATTCAGCGTCGGCACCAGAAAGTCATCGAAGAAGCACCCTGCCCAGTGATGACCGAAGAACTGCGCCAGGCAATGGGCGAAGCGGCGCTCAAGGCCGGGCGTGCGGTGAACTATGTCGGCGCCGGCACCGTGGAGTTTTTGCTTGATGCCGATGGCCGGTTCTACTTTCTGGAGATGAACACCCGGTTGCAGGTCGAGCACCCGGTGACTGAACTGATCACTGGGCTGGATCTGGTGGCGTGGCAGCTTTTGGTTGCCGAGGGCCAGCCTCTGCCGCTGTCGCAAGCGCAGGTCAAACTCGATGGCCACGCGATGGAAGTACGCCTCTACGCCGAAGATCCAGCCCAGGGTTTTCTTCCGCAGACCGGGTGTGTCGAAGCCTGGGCGCCGGCACTGGATCGCGGTGCGCGAATTGATCACGGCATGATCGAAGGCCAGTCGGTCTCACCGTTCTACGACCCGATGCTCGGCAAACTGATCGCCCACGGCGCGACCCGTGAAGAGGCCCGGCGCAAACTGTTGTGTGCGGTTCAGGACAGCGTGTTGCTGGGCGTGCATAGCAATCAGCGATTGCTCGCCAGCCTGTTGCAGCATCCGCAGTTCATCAGCGGAGAATTCGGCACTGGCTTCATCCCGCAGTTCTTCGCCGATCACGACTGCCTTCGCGCCTATTCGCCCAGTGCCGAAGAGCTGGCCGTGGCGGCGGTACTGTTTTACCAATCTGTCGCACAGCGACACCGCGCCCCGTTGTCCGGATGGCGCAACAATGCCGGTGCGCCGTTGCTTTATCGCATCGGCCTCGACGCCCGCGACTGGAACGTGCAACTGCGCGCCAGTCCGGACAACACGTTTGCAGTGCAGGTCGCGGAGCGCGTGATCGAAGTCAAACGGGTCGAGCACACCGACGGGGCTGTGACGCTGGAGATCGATGGCCTGCGTCAGCGCCATGCCTATCGGCTGCGCGACGACCAGCTCTGGCTGTTCACCCACCCCGGCAGCCTGCACCTGGTGGATCGAACTCACGCGGTGATCGACAGTCAGACCAGCGTCAGTTCCGGCACGTTGAAAGCCCCGATGGATGGCGCCATCATCGATGTGCTTGTCAGCGAAGGCAGCCCGGTCAGCAAGGGCCAGCTGCTGGTGGTGCTGGAAGCGATGAAAATGGAGCACCCGCTCAAGGCCGGCATCGACGGCGTGCTCAAGCGGGTGCAGGTCAAGATCGGCGATCAGGTAAAAAATCGTCAGGTTCTGTTGCAGGTCGAGTAGTCGCCGCGCGCATCCGCAAGGTTTGACTACGCTCTGAATAATCAGGACGCGGAAATCAGGAACCCTGCGATGCCCCATTGGCTGGTCATAGATCTGGAAGCCACCACCGATGAGGGTGGCTGGCCGGTTACGGAAATGGAGATCATCGAGATCGGCGCGACCCTGGTTGATCGCGCCGGTCGCGAGCAGGATCACTTCCAGCGCTTCGTCAAACCGACGCGGCGCCCCTTGCTGACGCCGTTTTGCCGCGAACTCACGCACATCACCCAGGCCAACATCGACGCGGCGCAGCCGTTGAGTGAAGTGTGGCCTGCGTTCGAGCGCTGGCTCGGTCAGCACCAGACACGCCTTGAAGGCTGGGCGAGCTGGGGCGATTACGACCGCAAACAGTTGCTTCAGGAATGGCAGCGCCTGCAACTCGACAGCGCGCTGAGCCGGGTGCCGCACATGAACCTCAAACAGCGCTTTGCCAAGGCCCGACGCCTCGAACGGCCACTGGGCCTCAATGGCGCGTTGCAACTGGCGGGCATGCAATTCACCGGTCAACAACACCGGGCGCTGGAAGATGCGCGCAATACCGCCCGATTATTGCCGTTGGTGCTGCCGCTCTAGGGCAGGTGACGGCGCCATGAGCCTTGTGCATACTGGCCGACCCTTTTTGACCCTTTTAAGCCCTTTTCGAGAGGAATCGCCCATGTTTAAAGTCAACGAGTACTTCGACGGCACCGTCAAGTCGATCGCTTTTGGCACCGCTGAAGGCCCTGCGACCATCGGCGTCATGGCCCCGGGCGAATACGAATTCGGCACCAGCCAGCGTGAAATCATGCACGTGGTTTCGGGCGCACTGACCGTCAAACTGCCGGACAGCAGCGACTGGGAAACCTTCGCCGCCGGCAGCCAGTTCAACGTGCCAGCCAACAGCAAGTTCCAGCTGAAAGTGGCCGTCGACACCGCTTACCTGTGCGAATACCGCGGCTGAAACCCCGGTTTCCTACGGCAATAAAAAATGCCCGTGTCCAAGGACACGGGCATTTTTTCGTTTCAGAGCGGGTTATTCGAGAATTTCCACCGGCATGCCGACTTCAAGCCGGCCGTTGCCGTCGTTGACCAGGTTCTGGCCAAACATCGCGCCGTCGGCCTGGGCGCGAGTCTTCTGCAAGGTCGCCAGCGGTTCACGGTCAGCGCTGCGCTCACCTGTCTGCGGATCGATCGTGGTGAGAATGCACCGCGAGCAGGACTTGACCACGCGGAACTCGACATCGCCGATTCGAATCCGCTTCCAGCCATCCTCGGCGTAAGCATCACTGCCTTCGATCACCAGATTCGGCCGGAACCGCAGCATTTCCAGCGGACGCCCGACTTCCTGCGACAGGTGTTGCAGCGAGGCCTCACCAATCAGCAGCAGCGGGAAACCATCGGCGAATGCCACTTGATCGTCATCGTTGCCGTACCCGGCCTGGGTCGTCCGGGCACGATCCAGCGGCACTTGCACCAGGCGGGTCGGTTTGCCGATGAAATCGCTGACCCAGCGGGCCGCCTCTTCACCGGCATCCGGCACACGCAGGGTGTCACGCCAGATGGTTACGCCGCGCAGGTCGTCGTCGCTGCCGGGCAAGGCGACATCGATTGCCGAATGCCCCGGCGCGCTGAGCGTCAGACCGCCGCTGGCATTCCACAATGCCGACAACTGGCTCATCTTCGCTTCGGCACGCTGGGTCAGGAATCGCCCGCTGGCCTCGTCCACCAGCATCCAGCGTCGGTCGCCCTCAAGCCCCAGTTTGTCCAGGCCGATCCCTTGCAGGACCTCGCCCTTGGCGGATTTCAACGGGTAACGATAAAGCGCGCTCAGACGCAGCATGGCCAGCTCCCTGGTGGGTCAAAAACGCCACCCTATACGAGCTTTGTCAGCGAATCAAAGGCTGACGCAGGGTCAGCCTCGACACGTTGATCAGGCCGGCACTTCGTCGAGCATCAGACGCTGGCGCACCACATCGACCAGCTTGTCCGGCTGGAACTTGGAGAGGAAGTTGTCGCAGCCGACCTTCTTCACCATCGAGTCGTTGAAACTGCCGGACAGCGAGGTGTGCAGCACCACATACAGGCCACGCAGGCGCGGGTCGTTGCGGATTTCGGTGGTCAGCCGGTAGCCATCCATTTCCGGCATTTCAGCGTCGGTAAAGATCATCAGCAGCTTGTCGGTCATGTTCACCCCGGTGTCCGCCCAGGCCTTGAGCATGTTCAGGGCTTTCAGGCCGTCGCTGGCGATGTGCATCTTCACGCCCAACTGGCCTAGGGTGTCACGCAATTGCGAGAGCGCCACGTTGGAGTCGTCCACCAGCAACACTTCACGGCCACGGGCGCGTTCGAGCACCGGATCGTCCAGTTTGTCGCGCGAAACCTTGGCGTTGTACGGCACGATTTCGGCGAGGACTTTCTCGACGTCGATGATTTCCACCAGTTGATCGTCGACCTTGCTGATGGCCGTCAGGTAATGCTGGCGACCGGCGCTGGTCGGCGGCGGCAGGATGGCTTCCCAGTTCATGTTGACGATGCGGTCCACGCCACCGACGAGGAACGCCTGCACCGAACGGTTGTATTCGGTAACGATGATCGTGCTGTTCGGACCTGGTACCAACGGGCGCATGCCGATCGCCTGGGACAGGTCGATCACCGGCAGCGTCTGCCCACGCAGATTGACCACGCCACAGACAAACGGGTGACGCTGGGGCATCAGGGTCAGTTTCGGCAACTGCAGGACTTCCTGCACCTTGAACACGTTGATCGCGAACAATTGGCGTCCGGCCAGTCGAAACATGAGAATTTCCAGGCGATTCTCACCCACCAGTTGCGTGCGTTGGTCTACCGTGTCGAGAATGCCGGCCATCAATGACTCCTGGGCTTGTTCTGATGAATTCACTATTGGGGGTTATCGGCTGAATCTGACGGATCTTGATCCCGTCACAAATCACCAACAAAATGCCATGAGCAGGCATTGATGTCACATTAACATCATGCTTTACTGGCCCGGTGAAATCATCTGCTACATTCTCTTCGGCGCGACCTTGATTTGCGCGACAGGTTCCCATGCCTAAGGGAATCCCCTAGTAACAATCAGGCCCAACCTGATATTCGCGATATCCAATAGCCATTAATGTGACGCCATTCTCATTGCATGAACGGAGTCAGGCTATTGTGTGCGATCGCAATTCAGTGGAAACACATCCTCTTGAAACCCCAGGTCTGTGCCAATGCACACCGGGGCGCGGTCTCGCGACGGTTCATGATCGTCGACACACACGGCATTCCCTCATCAGACATGACGTGGTGGAGATAAGCATGCCGAACGACCGTAGTGACTGGGCGCAGCGGTTCCCCGAATTTCTTGTCGAGGCTGAAACGCTCCTGGCCAAGTCTGAAGAATGCCTCAGCCACTTGCAGCTGATCAGCAATGACAAGGACGCCATCGACTGCATGCTCAGCACCCTCCTCAAGCTGGCGAACA
The DNA here is from genome assembly GCF_039695385.1 of Pseudomonas sp. 9.2(2024). Taxonomy (NCBI): domain Bacteria; kingdom Pseudomonadati; phylum Pseudomonadota; class Gammaproteobacteria; order Pseudomonadales; family Pseudomonadaceae; genus Pseudomonas; species Pseudomonas sp. 9.2(2024). Next base: position 4,609,566 of record NZ_CP155585.1, read on the forward strand.
AGGCCGATGCCCTGGCGCTGGGGGCGGTGTCCGAATTCTCCCTGCACCTGCATGGCCTGCTCACCCAGGTTCAGGATCACGTGGATTTGCATGCGCAGGCCCTGGAAGCACTGAAAGACTGCTTCACCCTGATGGCCTGGCAACTGGAGCTGGTTGACCCAAGCACCGGCCAATTGGGCCTCGATGAAAGCGAGCAGGCGTCGCTGATTGAAGCCTTTGCCTGCCAGGTCGGACAGACTCACTTTCAAATGCCGCTCAATGGCAAGCCGATGTCCCTCGTCTCCTGGACGGAACGCCAAGCGTAACCGAGCATACAGTGGGCTGTTCGGGCCCGTCAGTTCTCGCCGTCGAATGTCGCAATTGAATAGTTCATGCCTGCCTGCGACACCTCCCAATAAATAATTACGTGCGATGAATGCAGACTATCCTCTGCGGATGTCAGGGTTTTCCTGTGTAAAAGAAAACTTGTGGTGCATCGATAATTATCGAGTCGGGTACTTCAACTTTTCCATTATGGAACCCTCGTCCAACATGGCCTGTTTCCTGACTCTTTGGACATATAGCGCAAACGCGACCAACGGTATGTTAAGTGGTATTATGCCGCCCGTTAGTTGTTTCAGTTAATGGCATTGTGACTTCTATGAGCAGTCTCCACCGAAGTTGGCGCTCAATTATCGATCACTGAACCGTTTTGAAATCAACAACCTGAATGACAGTTTTCCAGACAGAGACCGCCAGCCCTTCTGACCGGTCTGCCCGCAGCGAACATCCATTGGCTCCATCCGCTATGTACGCCAGCCTCAAGTCAATCACCACATGGCCTCCCTCCCGAGAAAATGCCCGCAGGTTCACACTCCTGCTGTGCACGGCTTCGGCCTTGGGCAGTCTGTTGAGCTATGGCATCTCTGCGCCGTTGTCGCTCGGCCTGCTGCTGATCAACGTGGCGGCTGCCGGTTGCGTCTGGACCCAACATCGTCTGTCGCGCAAATCCATCAAGTTCCAGCCTCAGGAACTCGCCGACCGTTTGCTGGAAGTCCAGGAAAACGAGCGCCATCGCCTGAGCCGTGAACTGCATGACGATATCGGCCAACTGCTGACCGCCGCCAAGCTGCAAAGCGAATGGCTCAAGCGTCGCTTGCCCGCGGACATGCAGGAACACTGTTCAGTACTTTGCGAGACGCTCGAAGAAACCCTTAACAAGGTTCGCGACGTTTCGGCCATTCTCAACCCGCGGCAACTGACCAGCCTTGGTCTGGAAGCGAGCTTGCGTGCGCACCTGCTCAAGGTACTGGCCAATACTTCGGTGCACTGGAGTCTGGACTGCCAGCAGCGCCTGAACGGAATCCCCGAAGAAATGGCCGTGGCCGCCTTTCGTATCACTCAGGAAGCGGTGACCAACATCCTTCGCCATGCGCAGGCCAAAAACCTGTTGATCCGCGTGCAACGCCTGCCGCAGGGCCTGACCCTGCTGATCAGCGATGATGGCCTGGGCTTTTCCCCGGCAGCGAATCCGGGTCGCGAAGGACAGCGGGGCATGGCCGGGATGGCCGAACGGATCGAGCAACTGGGCGGCACACTGAGCGTGACCAGCGAGCCGGGCAAAGGTACTCAAATCGAAGCACTATTCCCCTGGGCGCCCCGTGCACTCGAGCGGGCCAGTACGAATAAGGTTATGCGTTGACTTGTAACTTACTTCTGGTGGATGACCACTCGCTGATCAGGGCCGGCGTGCGCGCCCTGGTGCTGGATATTCCCGGTTATGCGGTCATCGGCGAGGCCAATGATGGCTCGCAGCTGCTCGAGATGGTCGAGCTGCTGTCTCCCGATATCGTATTGCTGGACATTTCCATGAAGGAAACCGGCGGCCTGGAAGCCTTGCAGCGGCTCAGACGGGTACGCCCGCACGCCAAAGTGCTGATCCTGTCGATGCACACCGACCCCGCGCTCATCATGCAGGCGCTGGAGTCCGGTGCGCACGGTTACCTGCTCAAGGACACCACGGCCACCGAGCTCGAACATGCACTGGAAGCACTGCGCAACAACGAGCGCTACCTGAGTCCTGCCATCGCCCATACCGTGATCAATCAGGCGCTGACCCGCAATCTGAAGCAGCAGCCGGAAGTCGCCGAGTCGCACAACCTCACGGCACGCCAGCTGGAAATCCTGCGTTTGATCGTGCGCGGCAAGTCCACGCGAGAAATCGCCAATGGCCTGGGCTTGAGCATCAAGACGGTCGAAACCCACCGGTCGCAGATCATGAAACGCCTGCAAATCTACGATGTGGCGGGCCTGGTGCTGTTCGCCGTGCGCGAACAGATCATCAGTCTGGACGACTGACCCGGGGCGTTGCGCCCAACAGCGGCGAGTCCTTGGGCAAATGCAAACGCAACGCCCCCGGGCGCGCCGCAAACCGCAGGCTGTCGCCCTCCAGTGGCTCACCGTCGAGATTGATGCAAAGCCCTTCGGCAACCTTGATTTCAACCCACGGCAAACGGGTACGCACGAACATGTTATCGATGCCGAATCCGTCGCTGAGCAGATTTTTCAGCGTGCCGACCAGCTCCTGTGGCGCTGGCAGAATGCTGATATCCAGAAGACCGTCGTCCACCAACGCTTCCGGGCACAACACATGCCCGCCGCCCGCCTGACGACCGTTGCCGATCCCCAGCGCCAGCAGCTCGCCACGCCAGTGAAAATCCGGACCCTGCAATTCGCCATAAGCGGCATGCAACTCACTGAACCGCGATAAACCGGTGAACAGATAGGCCGCGCCGCCCAGCACTTTTTTCAGATCTTCCGACGTGTTGGCGGTCACCTGGCTGCCGAATCCGCCGGTGGCCATGTTCAGGAAAATCTGCCCGCCGACCTCGCCCAGATCAATGTCATGGGCGGGTGCCTCAAGCAATTCGAGCGCTTCGGCCGGCTCCAGCGGAATGGCCGCCGCGCGGGAAAAATCGTTGGCGGTTCCCAGCGGCAACAGCACCAGGCTGGCCTTGCCCGGCTGCGCCGCCATTGCTTCGGCGATATCGCGCAGGGTGCCATCTCCGCCACCGGCAATGATCTGACTGTATCCCGCCGCCAGCGCCTCCTCCACCAGTCGCTGGGCATCGCCGGCCTCCCAGGTCAGGCGCACAGCCAGTTCCCAGCCCTGCTTGCGTTTGTTCTCGACAGCGGCACGAACCGCCTCGTTGAGTGCCTGCTTGCCATGCAGAATCAACAATGCCTTGCGTTCACTCATTGCTGTTACTCCCGGAATTGAATCAGTACGGGACATCTTGACCACCAACGCAGGTAAAAAAGTCACACGCCTTCTGATTAATTCCTGAGGCTCACACTGATCGTCCTACATGCCGGTACATTTTCGTACAGAACGTAAGGAATCGGCTCAATTGACCCAGCCCGGTCCTTGGTACAACGTGTGTCGGCGTCAGCAATCTTCAATTCAATTACACAAGGATGTGCATGTAATGAGTGCATACAGTTTCAGGACTTACGAAAATTTGCATTCCGGCATTTGCCGACAGAACCCCATCGCATCAGGCGGGTGTTTCCATGCAAAGCCATGAAGCAAGATTATCCGTGAGTCCGGTTGCCTCTCTCTCCGAAAGTCGCGCCAGTCTTAAAGACGAATTCAAATGCAGCGCCAGAAGTACTGGAGAAAACGAAATGGAACCGCGCGTCACCGAGCTGGAAACTCACCTCAAGTACATTCGACGTGACATGGACGAAGTCAGAGGAGACGTCAAAGCCATCAAACATCGTCTTGCCTATTCGGCAGGCGCGACAGCGATGGTGCTCGGACTGTTGGGCTGGATTGCCAACAGCCGGTTCGATCAGCTCGTCACACTGCTCAGCCGTTGAACGGCTGAAAGGCACGCATCGTTTTGCGACGATGCCTGCCTTTCAAATGCCTGCAATCAACCGAGAAGCTCGCTGAGTGGAATGAATGGCACCTGGTCACCCTTGGCCAGGACTCGGCCTTCCTGCACCTCCACCAGACCCTCGGCCCAGGCAGCGCTGCGCAGAACGCCCGAACTCTGGTTGCGGTAGATAATCGCTTGCCCCTGCTCCAGACGTCCGCGCAGAAATTCACGGCGGTTACCGGCCTGAGGCCAGACAAATCCTGCGGGCACCGAAAACTTCAGCGGCTCGACATCCTGCACGCCCTGGCGACGCAACAGATAAGGTCGGGTCAACAAAGCAAAGGTCACCAGTGTCGAGGCCGGATTACCCGGTAACCCAATCACCGGGACACCGCGAAAATGCCCGACCGTCAGCGGCTTGCCGGGTTTGATCGCCAGCTTCCAGAGTGTCAGTTCGCCCTCTTCCCTCAATGCGATTCCGAGGAAATCCGCTTCCCCTACCGATACGCCACCGGTCGACAGGATCAGGTCTACATCCTGGAGCTCCCCAAGTCGCGCACGGGTGGTGTGCAAGTCATCAGGAAGAATACCGGCATCCACCACTTCACATCCCAGGCGCTGCAACCAGCTGCACAACAACACCCGGTTACTGTTGTAGATCTGTCCCGGCCCCAGTGTCGTGCCCGGCTCGACCAACTCGTCCCCCGTGGACAGCACCGCCACACGGACCTGGCGAGTCACCTCGAGCCCAGCGCAACCCAGTGACGCGGCCAACCCCTGCTCGATCGGACCGAGCCGGGTTCCGGCAGGCAAGACCAGCTCGCCAACAGTCGTTTCCTGGCCTCGCGGGCGAATGTTTTGCCCGGTCACCATCGTCTCGATGAAACTCACACGTTCGTCGGCATGAATCTCGGCGTTTTCCTGCATCTCGACACAGTCGGCACCGGCAGGCACCGGCGCGCCGGTAAAGATCCGCGCACAGGTGCCTGGTTCCAAAGGCTTGGGCGCCTGTCCGGCGAAGATCTTCTGACTGACCGGCAACGGTTCGCCGGTCCAGTCGGCCAGATTCAACGCGTAACCGTCCATGGCGCTGTTCGGCCACGGCGGCAGATCCAGTGTCGAAATCAGATCCTGCGCCAGCACCCGCCCCTGAACATGCGCCAGTGGCAAAAACTCACTCTCGACAATCCGCGAGCTCTCGGCCATTTCCAGCAATCGCGCGAATGCCTCTTCGACGGGCATCAGGCTGCCGGTCTTGCCCGGCTTACCCACGGGATTCACAAGGCGCCGCCTGTTTCAAATGAGTGACGAAATTGCACGGGCGGTGGCGTGAGTCCAGTTGCTCGGCGAGGATGCCATCCCAACCGGTGCGCACTGCGTTGGTCGAACCTGGCAGGCAGCAGACCAGCGTGCCATTGGCCAGTCCCGCCAAAGCCCGGGATTGCACGGTGGAGGTGCCGATGTCGGCCACCGAGATCTGGCGGAACAGCTCACCAAAGCCATCGACCTGTTTGTCCAGCAGGCAAGCGACCGCTTCCGGAGTGCTGTCACGGCCAGTAAAACCGGTGCCTCCGGTGATCAGCACGACTTGCACGACGTCTTCGGCAATCCAGTGGGCGACTTGCGCACGGATCTTGTACAGGTCATCTTTGAGCAGCACTCGCTGCGCCAGATAATGGCCGGCGGCCGTCAGCCGGTCGACGAAGACCTGGCCGGAGGTATCGGTTTCCAGGGTTCGGGTATCGCTGACCGTCAACACCGCGATATTAAGCGGCACGAAAGGTACATCAGCCTTGGCTTTCATAGGCTCGTCCAGTTGTAGAAGAAACAGCCCGGTGTTATATCACAGCGCCCCCTTTTTTCGCCGCCCCTGCAGAGAGCTGCCATGACTTCGAACTCGCCACTACCACCCTGCTCCATTCTGTTGCTGGCAGGTGGACGCGGCCAGCGGATGGGCGGCCAGGACAAGGGACTTGTGGAATGGCACGGTGAACCACTGATCGCACATCTGCATCGCAAGGTTCGGCCGTTGACGGATGACCTGATCATCTCCTGCAACCGCAATCGTGAACGCTATGCGCCGTTCGCCGACCAATTGGTAAGCGATGACGAGGAGGACTTTCCCGGACCATTGGCCGGTATACGCGCCGGCTTGAAAGCCGCGCGCCACACCCACCTGCTGGTTCTGCCCTGTGATGTTCCGCGCATCGATATTGCGCTTCTGCACAGCATGCGCGAGGCGGCCAGTCTGAATTCTGAAAAACCTTTAATGTTGCGCCATGACGATCACTGGGAACCGCTACTTTGCGTGATCCCGGTGGCACTCCTGCCGGCATTCGAAAACGCCTGGAGCGCAGGAGAACGCAGCCCCGGCCGAGTGATGCGCAATCTTGATGCCCAGGCCCTGGTTTGCCCTGACAACGATCCACGCCTGGCCAATCTCAACACCCCTGAACTGTTGAGTTCGCACAACACTGTGTCAGACTGACAGCATTCAAGGAACTTGCACGCCTTGTATACGTCTCAAGCTCAGTAACCAAAAGAATTTCCCTTCGGAGACACACTCATGACTCAACGGACCCTCGCCACTTTCATGCTCGCACTGGGCCTCGCCACCCTCGCCGGTTGCGCTTCGCCAACAGTGATCACCTTGAATGACGGTCGCGAAATCCAGGCTGTCGACGCCCCTAAGTATGATGAAGATTCGGGCTTCTACGAGTTCGAACAACTGGACGGCAAGCACACTCGCATCAACAAGGATCAGGTCCGCACAGTCAAAGAGCTGTAAGTCTTCAGTTCGACAGCGGATACAGAAAAGCCCGCAATATGCGGGCTTTTTCGTGTCTGGCAGAAAAGGGTCGATACCCGGAATCACCAGTCCAGCGTGATTCGGCTTTCAAATTCGCGCACCTGCCCCGTGACCGGATCGATGAATCGCAATCCCTGCGCCAGCAGTTTGAGCGGATTGGCGTAGTCATCTTCAACGTCCTTGAGCACTTCAGGGTAGAACGGATCATTGCAGATGCTCGCCCCCAGCGCCGTCATGTGCACCCGTAGCTGATGCTTCTTGCCAGTTACCGGGTACAGGCCGTAGCGCCAGAGTTCGCCGTTCTTTTCACGAACCTCCACCGCCGTTTCGGTGTTACTCACACCCGGTCCTTCCTGCATGCGGAAAAACGGTTCGCCGTCGACCATGCGACTCTTGTGCACCAACGGAAAGTCCAACTCGGGCAGCGCGGCCGCAATGGCTTCATAGCGTTTTTCGATCTGCCGAGTCGGGAACAGTGACTGATACGCCGACCGCGTCTGTGGGTTGGCCGAAAAAATCACCAGCCCGGCCGTGTGCCGGTCAATCCGGTGCAGCGGCACCAGATGGGGATTGTCCAGGCGCCGGATCAATCGGCGAAGCAACGTCTGTTCGACGTACTCGCCTGCCGGGGTCACCGGAAGGAAATGCGGCTTGTCCGCCACCACCAGATGGTCATCCGCATACAGGATCGACTCGACCACCGGGATCGGCTTTTCATCCAGCACTTCACGAAAATAGTGAATGCGCAGCCCTTCCTTGTAGGGCAAGTCCAACGCAATCGGCTGACCCTGACCGTCGAGCACCCGGCCCCGGGCGATCCGATCCAGCCATTGATCGCGCCCGATGGCATTGAAATGCTCACACAGGCAGTCGAGCACTGTCCGCCAGCTACCGGGGGGCAGATACAGCGTGCTGGCCTGATTCTGTGCGGCGGAAAACGTTGATGTGCTGGACATACGAAAACTCTAACCTTCAAAGCAGAGCGGCATTATCCAACACCGGGCGCAGCAGACCTAGCGCGGAATCAGGCGGGGATCGATTTGAGCGCTGCTGCCTCGGTGAATTCCTTCAGCCAGCGAAGTACATCAACGGCTTCCCAGCGACCTGGGTCATACAAGGCGTACAAAAGCCCCTGATAACCGACCACATCCAGTTGCTTGTGATAGCCGGCGCGCTGGAACAACGCCTCGATCTCGGCAAAGCAGGTGTTGAAATGCAGCTTGTTGAAGGGAGTCTTGCCTTCCGTGACCAGACCGTCCAGGCGCAATTCGTGGACGGCCTCGCGCACCACGTCAACCGACATCCCGTTCACGCTGCTTTTCAACTGTTCGACATTGACCACGGTGGCTCCCTCTGACATCCAGTTTGCCCTGACAAATGCCCGAAAACGGCAAGGCAGGCCAACCCAATTACTGTATGCGCATACAGTAACCGAATAACCCGAAAAGTGCCAAGCAGTGATTAGCGAAGGTGACGAACGCCATCAACGCAAACGAGAAAAAGTCATTAACGCAGGAATGCCACCACCTGATCGGCGCTGAACGGCCACCCCAGTTCCGCGCCGGTATCGACCCTGCGCAAGACCGGGATCCGCAGGCTGTAAGCCTCGAACCATGATTCATCGTCAGCAATATCCACCAGCTCCACCAGCAGACCATGCTCGACGAAAGGCATCAGTTCGGCCTCCGCGACTTCACACAAATGGCACCCCAGGGTGCCGAACAACTGGCATTCAGGAAGCATGTGCGCTCAACCCCAAAAATCGAGTGATCATTCTAGGCCTGCCCGCAAAGCCCGTCGACCCACCCACCGGGTTCGATCCCGTCCCTCGTAAAACCCTGATGTAAATCAGCCCACAAAATCGCCATTTACGCGATGCTCCGGTGTTTTTTTACCTCTACGCTTGAAGAGCCTGACCTGTCCCGGAGTGCCTTGTGTTTGCCAATCTGCTGATCATTCTGGCGTCGTCCCTGGTGATGATTGCCCTGTTCCGTCGCCTGCGCCTGCCGCCTGTGCTGGGCTACCTGTGCGTGGGCTTGATGGTCGGGCCGAAGGCATTCGACTGGATCAATGAAAGCGAACATCTGCCGGATCTTGCCGAACTGGGCGTGGTGTTTCTGCTGTTTTCCCTGGGGCTGGAGTTCTCCCTGTCGAAAATGATTGCCCTGCGCCAGGTGGTTTTCCGACTGGGCAGCCAGCAGGTGCTGATCACCACATTCCTGCTGGGAGGCGTGCTGATGCTGTTGGGCATGCCTGCTACACCGGCCTTGCTGCTGGGCGCTGGCCTGTCGTTGTCATCCACTGCAATCGTAACCAAAGAGCTGGGCAGTCTCGGCGAAATCTTCAGCAGCCATGGCCAGAACGCGGTGGGTGTCCTGTTGTTCCAGGACGTGGTGGCCGTGTTGCTGCTGACGCTGGTGCCAGTGTTCGCCGGCAGCAGTGATCAGGCCTGGTACTGGGCGTTGCCCCTGACCTTGTTGAAGACCGTCTTGCTGTTCTTCGGTTTGTTGTTGGCCAGCCGCTGGCTGCTGCCCCGCCTGTTTCAGGAAGTCGCGGCGTCCCGCTCAGCAGAGTTGTTCGTGCTGCTGGCACTGGTGATCGTGTTGCTGACGGCCTGGCTGACCCACCTGCTGGGCCTGTCTCCGGCCCTCGGCGCGTTCCTCGCGGGCATGCTGCTGGGCGAGAGCCATTACCGGCATCAGATCGAGGCCGATATCCGGCCGTTTCGCGACATTCTGCTGGGACTGTTTTTCGTCAGCATCGGCATGCTGATCGACCTGCAACTGTTCGCCAGCCACAGCCTGCTGATTATCGGGATGACCCTGGGTTTGCTGGTGATCAAAGGCCTGGTGGTGGCGCTATTGGTGAAATGGCGCGGCAGCGACAGTGAAACGGCCTGGCGCAGCGGTCTCGCCCTCGCCCAGGGCGGTGAATTCTGCTTCGCCCTGATGGCGCAGATGCAGCAGAGCCGGTTGCTCCCCGCCGAGATCGGCGCCCTGCTGCTCGCCGCCACCTTCTGCTCGATGCTGCTGACGCCCCTGCTGTTACGCGCCGCACCGCGCATCGCCGCCGCCCTGCACCGCAAACCCAATCAGGAAGCGCAGATCGAGGAAATCAGCGCCCTCAATGCCGGGTTCGACGGGCATGTGGTGATCTGTGGCTACGGCCGTGTCGGTCAGTCGATCGGACGCTTCATGCGCAATGCCGGGCAATCCTACGTCGCGCTGGACAACGATCCGGTGCGGATTCAGGAAGCCGCCACCGCCGAACGCGACGTCCACTACGGCGATTCAACCCGCGGGGATCTGCTCACCGCCGTCGGTTTGCTGCGCGCCAGGTTGCTGGTGATTGCCGTGGATCAGGCCGATGTGGCCTTGCGGGTTCTCAAGGAGGCCAGACGTCTCAACCCGACGGTGCCGATTCTGGTGCGCACCCGGGACGACAGCCAGTCGGCAGAGCTGAAGGCAGCCGGCGCCAGCGAAGTGGTGCCGGAACTGCTGGAGTCGAGCCTGATGCTCGGTTCCCATGCTCTGATCCTGCTGGGGTTTCCTGCGCACCGGGTGCAGGAGAAAGTCGATCAGGTGCGCATCGATCGCTATCGCCTGCTTCACGGCTTTTACCCCGGAACCGACGATGAAGAGACCTAGTCCTGGCTCACCGCGCCGATCTTGTGCAGCGACAGGTCAGCGCCGTAGTACTCCTGTTCCTGGCTCAGGCGCAGACCATGCAGCGCCTTGATCGAACCATAGACAGCGAAACCGCCGATCAGCGCCACCGCCACACCGAGGGCGGTGCCAATCAACTGACTGATCAGGCTGACGCCGCCGAGTCCGCCCAACGCGGTCGAGCCGAAGATCCCGCAGGCAATGCCGCCCCACACACCACACAGACCGTGCAACGGCCAGACACCCAGCACATCGTCGATGCGCCATTTGACCTGCGCCGCCGTGAAGCACCAGACAAACAGGGCGCCGGCAATCGCGCCGGTCACCAGAGCGCCGACCGGATGCATCAGGTCGGAACCGGCACACACCGCCACCAGCCCGGCAAGCGGGCCATTGTGCAGAAAACCCGGGTCGTTGCGCCCGACGATCAACGCCGCTACCGTGCCGCCGACCATGGCCATCAGCGAGTTGACTGCCACCAGTCCGCTGACCCCTTGCAGGGTCTGCGCGCTCATCACGTTGAAGCCAAACCAGCCGACGATCAGGATCCACGAACCCAACGCCAGAAAAGGAATGCTCGACGGCGCGAACGCCACCAGCCTGCCATCGCGATAGCGCCCGTTGCGCGGCCCGAGCAGCAACACCGCCGCCAGCGCCAGCCAGCCGCCCATGGCATGCACTACCACCGAACCCGCGAAGTCATGGAAAGGGGCACCGAACTGCGCGGTCAGCCAGGCTTGCAGACCGTAGTTGCCGTTCCAGATCATGCCTTCGAAAAACGGGTAGATGAACGCTACGATCAGCGCCGTGGCGCACAGTTGCGGCACAAACCGCGCCCGTTCCGCGATACCGCCGGAGATGATTGCCGGGATCGCCGCCGCAAAGGTCAGCAGGAAGAAAAACTTCACCAGCCCATAACCATGATCGGCACTGAGCACCGCCGCCGGCTGCAGGAAGGTCACCCCGTACGAAAGCCAGTAGCCTATAAAGAAATAGGCCAGGGTCGACACCGCAAAGTCGCTGAGAATTTTCGACAGGGCGTTGACCTGGTTTTTCTGGCGAACCGTTCCGACCTCCAGAAACGCGAAACCGGCGTGCATGGCAAGTACCATGACCGCACCGATCAGAATGAACAACGTGTTGGAACTGTGAACCAGCGTGTCCACAGCGCTTTGCAGATTTTCCATGAGGAGGCAGACCCAAGGCAGAAAAAGGCACCAAAGCGGTTCATGCGCGCATTTCATGCACCAAGTTGCGACTGCACGATCACTGATCCGGTGGTTCGGTGAACCGCTTTGGCGCACAAGGTCGATGGGCTGACATGAACCTTCATCATCCGGGCCTTGCTCTGCCCGGCTTCGCGCCCGGCAACAGCGCACTGCCACCGATCGACGCACCACGACACAGCAAAAGTTGTACCAGCCATTTGCACTGAACCTTCACACTTGGCTCATACTCGAACGCTTCAGAACACCGCTTCAGAACGCCACTTACGGAGATCCCTCATGGCCAGCATCAAGGCAAAGACTGCTCAAGAAATCCTGATGAACGACTTCCAGACTCTGGTCAGCGACACTGAGCGGTTGCTGGAACACACCGCCACGCTGGCCGGTGATCAGGCTGACGAGCTGCGCGAACAGATCCACGAAAGCCTGCTTCGCGCGCGGGAAACCCTGAAGCTGACCGAAGAAACCCTGCGCGAGCGCGGTCAGGCGGCGGTCACCGCCACCGAGGATTACGTGTCGGCCAACCCTTGGCAATCGGTGGGCATCGCCGCCGGCGTCGGCTTTCTGATCGGCCTGCTGGCCACGCGGCGCTGATCATGTCGATCGGTGAATCCGGCCCGAATGCGGGCACCGCCTCTTCCACGCGTCGCCTGGGGGCTGCCGTTCTCGGTCTGCTGCACAGCCACGTCGAACTGTTCGGCATCGAACTGCAGGAACAGAAATCACGCACCGTCAGCCTGTTGCTGTTCGCCGGTCTGGCGCTGGTGTTTGCGCTGCTGTTGCTGGTCGGCCTGTCGACGCTTGTCCTGATCGTGTTCTGGGACACGTATCGCCTGGCCGCAATTATTGGTCTGTGCGTGTTCTACACCTTGGCGGCAATCTTTTGCGCGCTGCGTCTCAAAGCCGCGATCTTCGATGAATCCTCGCCCTTCCACGGCACGCTGGAAGAACTGGCCAATGATCGGGAGCGCCTGCTGCCATGAGCCTGCCTGAACTTCCGCACAACAGCTCACGCCGGGAAATGCGCAAGGCACTGATCCGCCTGCGCATGGAAATGCATCGACAGGAGATCCGCCATGAAACCGGCCAGGTCTTGCAACCTCTGCATCGTATGCGTGGCATGACGCAGAACCTGCAGGGCGGTTTCGGCATCAAGCACGCGCCGTTGTGGGGCGTGGCGGCTGTGACGCTGCTGGGTTTCATCACGGGTAAAGGGGCCAAAAGCGGTGGCGTCGGCGGCTTGACCCGACTGATCCGCCTGGGCACCAGCCTCGCTCCGCTGATCAAGCTGGTCATGCAGAGTTCAAGCAAGCGCTGATCCCCACGCATCTGGCTGCATTCTTGCAACACCGGCGGGATTGAATCTCTTATCCGGAGATTCAATCCCGCTTGCCTATCCGGCCGGCAAAATCTGACCAGAACAAGAACGACAAGGAGGCCCCGTGATCGACGGGCAACCGCTCGCCTGCTTTCAACCTTTCATCGATACCGCCACCGGACGCATTGCAGGCGTCGAGGCACTGGGTCGTCTGCGCCAGGCCGATGGCCAACTGGCATCGGTCGGACCGCTGTTCGCCGACCCGCGCACCCCGGCCATCGCGCTGCGCCGAATGGACCGGCAGATTCGCGACAACGCGCTGAGTCGACTGCACGAGGCGCCGCCGGACTGGTTTCTCAGCCTGAACATGTCACCGCGCTGGATCAGCCGCTTGCGTGCCGACCAAGCACTGCCCAGCCTGAAGCAACTCGCGCGGCACGGTATCGACCCGCAACGGATTGTTTTCGAGATCACTGAACTGGGCGGTAACAGCCAGCGCCTGACCGAAGTCGTGGCGCGCTATCGCGATGCCGGCGCCCGGATTGCCATCGATGATTTCGGCGCGGGGTATTCACAGCTTGATCGCGTGCTGGCGCTGCAACCGGACATTCTCAAACTCGACATGCGCCTGTTCCAGGCCGCCGCACTTGGCGGACCGAGCAGTGACGTGGTCAAGGCCCTCGCGCAAATGGCCGAAAAGACCGGCTGCTGGATCATCGCCGAAGGCGTGGAAACCGCAGCGCAACTGAATTTTGCGCTGGAGTGCGGATCGCGTTACGTGCAGGGATTTCTGTTCGCCCGGGCGCAGGAGGCGCTTTTCGGTACCAATGATTTCGTGGAGCGCTTTGCCGAGCTGCGCCAGTCTTACGTGCGTCAGAAGCTGGCCGAGCGCAGCAAGCTGATGTTCATGCGCCAGCAGCTCAGCGAACTCATGACCATCCTGCAAACCTGGGCTCAGGCCCGCGCGCCGCTCAGTGCCCTGCCGCAGCTCGACGCCTTTCCCTGGCTGCTGCGCTTTTATCAGTGCGACCGTCACGGCACCCAGCTGACGCCGAACCTGGAGTGGCGACAAAGCGGCTGGGTGGCCGACAACCGCTACCTGGGCCACAACTGGTCGTGGCGCCCCTACTTCTATCACCTGCTGGCCGAAGGCTGGGAGGAACGGCGACTGACCCTTTCCAACACCTATCGCGACGCCACCAGCAACCAGTATTGCCTGACCGCCGGGCAGTTTTTCGATAACGGCGAGCGTCTGTTGCTGATCGACATTGATGCGGCGGGGCTGTAGTTGCGCTTGCAGATGCCAGCCTGAACCGGGAAGCTAGGGAATCAGTCACCAGACGGAGAGAATCAGCCTTGGATTGGCATACCCTGCTCAACCGCGAACGTCTCGGCAAACCGTTGCACAGCCCGCAGGAACTTGGCCGCAGCCCGTTCCATAAAGACCATGACCGCATCATCTTCTCCGGCGCCTTCCGCCGCCTGGGGCGCAAGACTCAGGTGCATCCGGTGTCGAGCAACGACCATATTCATACGCGCCTGACCCACTCGCTGGAAGTCAGTTGCGTCGGCCGCTCGCTGGGCATGCGTGTCGGCGAGACCCTGCGCCGCGCCCTGCCTGAATGGTGCGAACCGAGCGATCTGGGCATGGTGGTCCAGTCGGCCTGCCTGGCGCACGACATCGGCAACCCGCCGTTCGGCCATTCCGGCGAAGACGCGATCCGTCACTGGTTCCAGCAGGCTGCCGGGCGTGGCTGGCTGGATGCGATGAGCGACGCCGAGCGCGGTGACTTCCTGAACTTCGAAGGCAATGCGCAGGGCTTCCGGGTCCTCACGCAACTGGAGTATCACCAGTTCGACGGCGGCACCCGGCTGACCTACGCCACCCTCGGCACTTACCTGAAGTACCCGTGGACCGCCCGTCACGCCGACTCCCTCGGCTACAAAAAGCACAAGTTCGGTTGCTACCAAAGCGAGTTGCCGTTGCTGGAGCAGATCGCCCACAAGCTGGGTCTGCCGCAACTGGAAGAGCAGCGTTGGGCGCGCCATCCGCTGGTGTATCTGATGGAGGCGGCGGACGATATCTGCTACGCCTTGATCGATCTGGAAGATGGCCTGGAAATGGAGCTGCTGGAATACGCCGAAGTCGAGTCGCTGCTGCTCGGCCTGGTCGGCGATGATCTGCCGGAAACCTATCGCCAGCTCGGTCCCCAGGATTCGCGCCGGCGCAAACTGGCGATCCTGCGCGGCAAGGCCATCGAGCACCTGACCAACGCCGCTGCCCGGGCATTCGTCGAACAACAGGACGCGCTGCTGGCCGGTACGCTGCCGGGGGATCTGGTGGAACACATGCACGGACCGGCCAAACGCTGTGTGTTGAACGCCAAGGACATCGCCCGCAAGAAAATCTTCCAGGACAAGCGCAAGACCCTGCATGAGATCGGCGCCTACACGACCCTGGAGATTCTGCTCAACGCCTTCTGCGGTGCTGCCCTGGAACAGCACAACGGCCGCACGCCGTCGTTCAAGAGCCGCCGGATTCTCGATCTGCTGGGCAATAATGCGCCGAACCCGCACGGCCCGCTGCATGCATCGTTCCTGCGCATGATCGACTTCATCGCCGGCATGACCGACAGCTACGCCAGTGACATGGCACTGGAAATGACCGGACGTTCCAGCCATTGACGCCTGCTCCCCGACCGATCTGCAATGGATTGGTCGGGAGGGCCGAAGATAATGTCTTAAATAAACAAAGAACAATCATCGAAGGTCTTTTCCCGATAAACTTTCTCTGCGCACTTAAACTTATATCAAGCCCCGTCACTGGACATCTCACGCATCTACCTACGGCAAACCTAGTTAACACGTAGTCTGATTCCTCTTTATTTGTAGGACTTATCCTAGATTGCCGCTAACACTCCGTCAGTTCATGCGACCGCTCATTCATCTGAGCTAAGGTGCGCCCTTTATTCGCGCTCGTATGGGATTTGATTATGAACTCCGTTTTTATTGTCGACGATCACCCGGTCATCCGCCTCGCCGTTCGAATGCTGCTGGAGCATGAAGGTTATAAAGTAGTCGGAGAAACCGATAACGGTGTCGATGCCATGCAGATGGTTCGCGAATGCATGCCCGACCTGATCATTCTCGACATCAGCATTCCCAAACTCGACGGTCTGGAGGTCCTGGCCCGCTTCAACTCCATGAGTTCGCCGTTCAAGACCCTGGTGCTGACCGCACAATGCCCGACCCTGTTCGGCATTCGCTGCATGCAGTCAGGTGCGTCGGGGTATGTATGCAAACAGGAAGACCTGAGTGAACTGGTCAGTGCAATCAAAGCCGTACTGTCCGGTTATAACTACTTTCCCAGCCAGGCCTTGAATCCGGTTCGTCACGATGATGTGCGCTATGTAGAACTTGAACTTTTCAAGTCCGTCAATGATCGGGAACTCATGGTCCTGCAACTATTTGCCCAAGGCCGCACCAACAAGGAAATTGCCAAAGGCATGTTTCTCAGCAATAAAACCGTCAGCACTTATAAAAAACGCCTGATGCAAAAACTCAAAGCCAAGTCCCTTGTAGAACTTATCGAAATGGCCAAACGTAACGCACTCGTGTGAGAGCCAACATGCCCAGTCGCTTAAAGAGTTTTCTGATTGCATTGAGTGCATGCCTGAGTCTCAGCGCGCCTGTCACAGTTGCATCGTCAACCTTCCAGGACCTTGCCCTGCTCGCGCGTTCGACCGACAGATCAATTCCGGTCCTGTTCGAGCCATCGCAAGAGGCGTGGCTGCACACTCGCAATGAGTTGATTCTGGGAGCATCCGCTCCGGACTACCCCCCTTTCGACATGACAACCAGCGGACACGACTACGAAGGTTTCACAGCGGACTACGCCGGGCTGGTGGGACAGGCGACGGGGCTACCGGTCAAGGTCAGGCGCTTCGCCTCGCGCGAGGCCGCGATCCGCGCATTGATCGAGGGCAGCATCGACATGCTCGGTACGTCCAACGGGTTCGAAGCGGAGAACGCCAACATCATGCTGTCCAGGCCATACGCAGTCGATCAACCGGTCCTGGTCACACGCGAAGGCGAAACCCGCTCTCTGACCGAAGGCCTGGCCAGTCTGCGGCTGAGCATGCTCTATCACTACCTGCCGCTGGAGGAGGTCAAGGCGATGTATCCCAAAGCCCTCATCACCTCCTATCCGTCCTACCAGAACGCGATCAATGCCGTCGCGTTCGATCAGGCGGACGTGTTTCTCGGCGACACCATCTCCACTCACTACATGATCAGCAAGGGCTATCTGAACAACATCCGCATGGCCAACTTCGGCAAGCACGAAGCCCACGGCTTCAGCTTCGCCGTGCATCGCAACAATACGCAATTGACCGGCATCATCGACGCGGTGCTCAAGGCGGTTCCGGGCAGCGAGCGCGAAAACATCGCCAAACGCTGGAGTGTCGGCAGCGACACACTGCTCACCGACCAGAAGTTGCAACTGACCAAGCGTGAAGAACAATGGCTGAAAAGGAATCCGGTGGTAAGCGTCGTCGTCAACGAAGCCTTCGCACCGCTGACGTTCTTCGACAGTGATGGCAACTTTCGCGGCATCAGTGCCGACCTGCTCGAACTTATTCGCCTGCGCACCGGTCTGCGATTCGAGATACGCCGCAGTCGCAGCGATGCCGAGATGATCAGGCAGATTGAAAATCACCAGGCCGACCTGATTGCCGCCCTGCTACCCACCGCTCAGCGTGAGGAAACCCTGACTTTCAGCCGTCCCTACCTGGAAAACTCCTACGTTCTGTTGACCCGAAAAGCGGCCGACAGCCCGACGCACCTGGGCCAGCTCAAACGCAAACGTCTGGCGATCGCGCAGGGCAATCCGATGATCGAATACCTGCGCACCGAATTTCCACGTATCCAGCTGATCGAAACGCCGGATACCTTCAGCGCCGTAGCGTTGCTCGACGAAGGCCAGGTCGAGGGCGCAGTGAACTCGCTGGTCATCGCCAACTACTTCATCTCCTCCCGCATTTTCGAACAGCCACTGCAGATCACCACCACCATCGGCACACGTCAGGCGGCGTTCTCGCTGGCAACTGCCAGGGACAGCACGGAACTGGGCTCGATCATCGACAAGACCCTGATGAGCATTACCCCCGAAGAACTGGGCATCATCAATGGCCGCTGGCGGGGTTACTCAAGTGTTTCGCAAGGCACCTGGCGTCAATACCAGCGCTTTTTCTATCAGGCGATCGGCGGGGCCTGCCTGCTGTTGCTGCTGTCGCTGTTCTGGAATGCCTACATGCGCCGCCAGATCAATCAACGCAAGGCAGCCGAACGGGCGTTGAACGACCAGCTGGAGTTCATGGGTTCACTGGTCAACGGCACGCCCCATCCAATCTATGTGCGTGACCGACAGGGACTTCTGCAAAGCTGCAATGACAGCTATCTCCATGCGTTCAATGCCCGGCGTGAAGACGTCATCGGCAAAAGCGTGATGCAGGGTGCATTGAATAATGCTTTCGAGGCACAGACTTTTCAGGCCGACTACCAGCGGGTGGTGGCCGAGGGCAGGCCGCTGGTGCTCGACCGGCCGCTGCAGATCGGCAACCGGCGCCTGACGATCTATCACTGGATCCTGCCGTACCGGGACTCCAGTGGTGAAGTGCGGGGGATCATAGGCGGCTGGATCGACATCAGTGAGCGTCGCGAGCTGCTCGACGAACTGCGCTCGGCCAAGGAACGGGCGGACGATGCCAATCGCGCCAAAAGTACGTTCCTGGCGACCATGAGCCACGAGATCCGCACCCCGATGAACGCAGTGATCGGCATGCTCGAATTGACGCTCAAGCGCATGGATCAGGCTCACCCGGATCGCTCCGGAATCGAAACGGCCTACCATTCGGCCAAGGATCTGCTGGGCCTGATCGGCGACATACTGGACATTGCCCGCATCGAATCCGGGCGATTGAGCCTGCACCCCGAGCGAATCAACCTGATTGATACCATAGGCTCAGTGGTCAGGATCTTCGAAGGCCTCGCCCGACAGAAACAGCTCTCACTGGAAGTTAGCGTCACTCCTGCCGAATTGAATGTCGATGTGCACCTCGACCCCCTGCGCTTCAAGCAAGTGCTGTCGAACCTGATCAGCAATGCCATCAAGTTCACCGAAGAAGGACACATCAGGATCACGCTGGATGTTCTACCCACGAATGATCCCGAACGCTCGATGGTGCAGTTGACCGTACAGGACAGCGGCATCGGGATCACGACGCAGGATCAGTCGCGTCTGTTCGAACCCTTTGCCCAGGCCGGTAATGGCGGACAGAGAACCGTCAGCGGTGCAGGACTGGGATTGGTCATCAGCCGTAACCTGTGCGAGATGATGGGTGGAAAACTGCGGTTGAGCAGCCTGCCCGGAGTCGGCACCCAGGTCAGTCTGTCGCTGCCACTGACGATTTTTCCAGCGAGAGTGACAAAAGCTGAGGACGAGCCGCAGATTCACGCGTCTCTCACCCCGCTGACGGTTCTGGTGGTCGATGACCATCCGGCCAACCGGTTGCTGATGTGCCAGCAGCTGGAATACCTCGGCCATCGTTTCCGTATCGCCGAAGACGGCCTGCGCGGACTGGAAGAATGGAAGAGCGGTGAGTTCGATCTGGTCATCGCCGATTGCAACATGCCCGTCATGAACGGCTACGAGCTGACCCGCGCGATTCGTCAGCACGAAAAGCTGACCCACCGCCCGGCTTGCACCGTGTTGGGGTTCACCGCCAATGCCCAGCCCGAAGAGATCCTGCGCTGCAAGCAGGCAGGCATGAACGAATGCCTGTTCAAACCCCTGAGCCTCAACAGCCTGAGCCAATGGGTCAACAGCGTTCAGCCGCTGTTCCGCGCGCCGGCGTTCAACCTGCAGGGGCTCACACTGCTGACCGGCGGCAACCCTTCCCAGACTCACCGCCTGCTGGCAGAACTGCTCAACAGCAGCCGCGTTGACCGACAGGAATTGCAGGCACTGTCCCTTACTCGAGATCCCCCTGCGCTGGCCGTCATCGCCCACAAGATCAAGGGCGCAGCCCGAATTGCCCAGGCCTCGCGCCTGATCGACAGCTGCGATGCGCTTGAGCAGGCGTGCCTGCAAGCGCTGCCGGGGGATGAGATCGAGCGTCGCTGTCAGGCCAGCCGTCTCGCCATCCTGGAACTGGAGCAGGCACTGGAACAGCAACTCGCCCGGATCCACCAGAGCAAAGTGACCGGGGCTTAACTATGCTTGGACGCTGAGCAGTGTGCTTACCTATACGGAGAGTCCGCAATGCCCAGCCCACTGCACCCGGAACAACGCCGGTTTCCGCTGCATGTGCACATCAGCGTCATGTTCACTTTTCTGCTGTTGCTCACCGGGGTGGTGCTGGGTCTGTTCAACTATCGGCAGACCACGCAGATCATCCTGTCGAGCAGCGAAAAACTGTTCAACCGCATCGAACAGGACGTGCGCCTTGATCTGCAGGCCACTTATGAACCGATTCGACACCTGCTGAGCCTGCTGGCGGACACCCCCGCCGCCCGCTCTTCCGGCCTCGAACCGCGTCTGGCGCTGCTCAAGCCGTTCAGCCAGTCACTGACGGACAACCCGGACCTGGCCTCGCTGTACCTGGGTTATGGCAACGGCGATTTTTTCATGGTCCGTCCTTTGCGCACACCCGCGCTGAAAACCCTGCTCAAGGCACCCGACGCCGCGGCATTTCAGGTCTGGAGCATCGAACATGACGCCAGCGGTCAGGCGCATTCGCAGTCGCTGTTCTTCGACCAGGCCCTGTCCCCGGTCGGCCGGCAGGACAATCCCGACGATCCTTATGATCCCCGCAGCCGGGCGTGGTACATCAACGCACGGCAGCAGACCGAACAGATCACCACCGAACCCTACGTCTTTTTCTCCACCCACAACGTCGGCACAACACTGGCCCGGCGCAGCGGTGATGACGCGGTAATCGGCGCCGACCTGACCCTCGACGCACTCTCCGCAACCCTGATCAAACACGTGGTGACACCGGCCACGGAAATCGTCCTGTTCGACGCCGAAGGCAACGCCGTGGCCTATCCCGACAGCAGCCGGCTGATCGTCGATGACCGAACGGCGCGTCTGGCCAAGGCTGCCGACCTGAGCCCCGCCCTTGGCGCCTTGTTGTCCGGCCATCAGGGCAATCGACTCAAGGCCGACGGTCGGCTATGGATCGTCGCACGCAGCCAGTTGCAGGAAGGCGGGCCGAAAGGTTTGCAGATGGCATTGCTGGTGCCGGAGGACGAGTTGCTGGTCGATGCCTATCGCATGCGCTGGCAAGGCGCGCTGATCACGCTGGCTACTCTGCTGCTGTGCCTGCCGCTCGGGTGGCTGATCTCGCGAATTCTGGTCAAGCCGCTGCATGCGCTGGTCAAGGAAGCCGATGCGATCCGCAGCTTCGATTTCAATTTTCCCGTGACCCGTCGATCACCGGTGCTGGAGGTCGACCAGCTGAGTCTGTCGATGGCCCGCATGAAGGACACCCTGGCCAGCTTCTTTCGGATCACCGACAGCCTGACTGCTGAAACCCGCTTCGAACCGCTGCTGCAACGGGCGCTGTTCGAGACCGTGCAGATCGCCCAGGCTCAGGCGGGCCTGATTTATCTGCGCGAAAACGACGGCAATCGCATGGAGCCCTACGGGCTGGTGGTCGATGGCGCGTCCCAAGCTCTGGCCGCGTTCGATATTCAGGGGCGCAATCTTGACGCCACTCAAAGCCCCGAATGGTTCCGGCAACTGGCGAACGCCAACACGGTGGTGAGCAATCTGGGCTTCGAACAGGCCACCGATCTGCAGAAAGTGCTGCTGGCCATGGCGTCGCCGAGGGTGCATCTGATCGGTATCCGTTTGCATAACCGGCACAACGAAACCGTCGGCCTGTTGCTACTGCTGATCAATGACAGCGGCACGGCGAGTGATCTGGAAAAGCTGCGGCCCGACCGCATCGCCTTCCTGCAAGCGGTGTCCGGGGCAGCGGCGGTGAGTATCGAAAGCCAGCGCCTGCAAGCCCGGCAGAAGCAACTGCTGGATGCGTTCATTCAACTGCTGGCCGGCGCCATCGATGCCAAGAGCCCTTATACCGGCGGGCATTGCCAGCGTGTGCCGGAGCTGACCCTGATGCTCGCCCACGCCGCCGCGGCCAGTCAGGCACCGGAATTCAGCGATTACCAGCCGAACGAAGACGAATGGGAGGCCCTGCACATCGCCGCCTGGCTGCACGATTGCGGCAAGGTCACGACCCCGGAATACGTGGTCGACAAAGCCACCAAACTGGAAACCCTGAACGATCGCCTGCATGAAATCCGCACCCGCTTCGAAGTGCTCAAGCGCGATGCCTGGGTCAGCTACTGGCAAGCCCTGGCCATGGGCGGCGAAGAGCGGCAACTGGCCGAGCTGCGCGACGCAACCCTGACAGCACTGGATGATGATTTTGCATTCGTCGCCCACTGCAATCTGGGCAGTGAAGCGATGGCCGAGGCCGACCTGCAACGCCTGCAAGGCATCGCGAAACGCCCATGGACGCGCACGCTGGATGATCGGCTGGGCCTGTCATGGGAAGAGAACCGGCGTCAGTCACGCACCCCGGCACCGACCTTGCCGGCCACCGAACCGTTGCTGGCAGACAAGCCGGAGCATCTGCTGGAGCGCGCCGAAGGTGAGTTGATTCCGGAGGACAATCCGTGGGGCTTCAAGCTCGACGTGCCGCCCTATAAATACAATCGCGGCGAGCTGTACAACCTGAGCATCCCCCGGGGCACCCTGACCCGCGAAGAACGCTACATCATCAACCACCACATGGTGCAGACGATCCTGATGCTCAGCCACCTGCCCTTCCCCGGGCATCTGAACAGCGTGGCGGAAATCGCCGGCGGGCATCACGAAAAGATGGACGGCACCGGTTATCCCAAGCGCCTGAAACGCGAAGACATGAGCCTGCCGGCGCGCATGATGGCGATTGCCGATATTTTCGAAGCCCTGACCGCCGCCGACCGCCCGTACAAAAAGGCCAAGTCCCTCAGTGAAGCGCTGGGGATCATGGCCACCATGTGCCGCGAGGCGCACATCGATGCGGAGTTGTTCGGGCTGTTCATCCGCGATGGCGTGTACTTGCAGTACGCCACGCGGTTTCTCGATCCACGGCAGATCGATGCCGTGGACCCGGCGGCCGTGCTGCTCAAGGCAGGCCTGTCGGCGTGATCAGCAGTCGGTCAGGCGCAGGAAGATCGCCGCCAGTTGTTCGATCCCGGCCTGATCGTCGGCACCGAAACGCGCGAGCTTCGGACTGTCGAGGTCGAGCACGCCGATCAGACGGCCGTCCTTGACCAACGGCACGACCAGTTCGCTGTTCGACGCACTGTCGCAGGCGATATGGCCGGGGAACGCGTGAACGTCTTCAACCCGTTGCGTTTGCAAGCTGGCAGCCGCCGCGCCGCACACACCGCGTCCGAACGGAATGCGCACGCAGGCGATCTGGCCCTGGAACGGACCGAGCACCAGCTCTTCGTTGCGATTGAGGTAGAAACCGGACCAGTTCAGGTCATCGAGCTGGTTGAACAGAAACGCCGAAAACTGCGCGGCGTTGGCGATGAAATCGCGCTCGTCCGCCAGCAGCGATTCCAGTTGCGCGGCCAACATGCCATAGCCTTCGAGGCCCTGGCCGCTCTGTTGCAAATCAATCATGCCTTGTGCTCCAACAATTTCAGTCCCACCCAGTAACGGGCGAATTGGTACGCGCAACGTCCGTTGCGGTTGCCACGGCCGGTTGCCCAGCGCACGGCGAGAATGTCCAGCTGTTCGTCGCGCTCCCAGCTCAGGCCGGCCTTGGCGGCCAACTGGCCGATCCAGTGCTCGACGACGTTGAGGAAATGTTCCTGGGTAAACGGATAGAACGACAGCCACAGGCCGAAACGATCCGACAGCGCGATCTTGTCTTCTACCGCCTCGCTCGGATGCAGCTCGCCATCGACGCGCTTCCAGTTTTCGTTGTCGCTTTCCTTTTCCGGCACCAGATGGCGACGGTTGGAAGTGGCGTACAGCAACACGTTGTCCGGTGCCTGTTCGAGCGAGCCGTCCAGCACGCTTTTCAGCACGCGGTAGTCGCCTTCACCGGACTCGAACGACAAGTCGTCGCAGAACAGCACAAAGCGTTGCGGCAGCTTGGCGATCTGCTCCACCACCCGTGGCAGGTCCGCCAGGTGATCGCGCTCGATTTCGATCAAACGCAAACCGGCCTTGGCGTGTTCAGCCAACAGCGCCCGCACCAGCGACGATTTACCGGTACCGCGCGAACCCCACAGCAGCGCGTGGTTGGCCGGCATGCCGTCGAGAAATTGCTGAGTGTTGCGGCCCAGTTGCTCCAGCTGGCGGTCGACGCCGATCAGGTCCGACAAGCGCATGTCGAGGCTGACTTCCAGCGGCAGCAGATAACCGCTGCGACCGTCACGCTGCCAGCGTGCGGCGAGGCAGGTGCCCCAGTCGATGACCGGGCGTGGAGCCGGCAGCAGTGGTTCGATCCGCGCCAGAACCGACTCGGCGCGCTCAAGAAAAGCATTCAATCGGGAATCCACGTCTTCTCCTCGGGCTCGTTCACAGTGATGATGGCGGTGCAGCGACGACACACAGCGTTCGAAACCAGTCCCGGCCCTTGTTACAAGGCGCTTCGGGAACCCCGGAATCCATGCATGATCGACTATGCTTGAGCAGCGAAGGGAAACGGAAGTGGTTCAACACCCCATGGATATCAAATTCACCCACCGGCTGTCGTACAAACAGGCCCGGCTTACCGTGCTGGTCGGGTTCATTCTGGGCACGCTGCTCAGCCTGCTGCAAATCGGCATCGATTATGCCAGTGAAGACGCGTCCATCAACCGTGAAATCCTGTCTTTGCTGGAAATCAGCCACAACCCGGCCTCGCGCATCGCCTATAACATCGATGCCGAACTGGCGCAGGAACTGACCCTGGGCCTGCTGCGCTCGCCGGCGATCATTTCCGCACAACTGACCGACAACAATCAGACGGTGCTGGCCAACGTCAAACGCCCGGAGCTGCAAAGCGGCTACCGGATGATCAGCGACTTCCTGTTCGGCGCCAAACGCCAGTTCGAAGACCGCCTCTACCTCGATCACCTGCCCAACGAATCCCTCGGCACCTTGAAACTGGAAGTCGACACCTACGCGTTCGGCAGCCGCTTCCTGCGCCGGGCCGAGGTCACGCTGCTCAACGGGTTTGCCCGCAGCCTGATTCTCACCGGGATTCTGCTCGCGCTGTTCTACGTGATGCTGACCAAACCGCTGGTGCGGGTGATCCGCGAACTCAGCGGCCGCGACCCGCGCAGCGCCGAGCCGACGACCCTGGAATGTCCGGGCGGGCACGCCAACGACGAGATCGGCGTGCTGGTCAAGGTTGCCAACCAGCAGTTCGAAAACATCGCCACCGAAATCCAGCAGCGGCGCAATGCGGAAAACCGCCTCACCGACTACCTCGCGCAACTCGAAGACATCGTGTCGGCGCGTACCGCCGAGCTCAAGGCGATCAACGCGCGGCTCAGCCAGTCCAACCAGGAACTGGAAGTGGCCCGCAGCACGGCACTGGACATGGCCGAGGCACGCTCGGCGTTTCTCGCCAACATGAGCCACGAGATCCGCACCCCGCTCAACGGCCTGCTGGGGATGATCGCCCTGTCGCTCGACGGCCCGCTCAACGCCGAACAACAGCAACAACTGTCGATCGCCCACGACTCGGGCAAGGTATTGGTGGAGCTGCTCAACGATATTCTCGACCTGTCGAAATTCGATGCCGGGCAACTGGAGCTCGAACACATTCCATTCGATCTTGGCTCGCTGATCGAAGACACCGCCAACCTGCTGTCGCAGAACGCGGCGCCGAGTGTCGAACTGACCTGCCTGATCGATCCGTACTTTCCGGCGCTGGTGCTCGGCGATCCGACCCGGGTCAGGCAGATCGTCAGCAACCTGTTGTCCAACGCCCTGAAATTCACCCGCTTCGGTCGGGTCGATGTGCGCTTGTCCACCTGGAAAGACGGCGTCCGGATCGAAGTCTGCGACACCGGTATCGGCATCGCCCAGGAAGCGCAGGTGAAGATTTTCCAGCCGTTCACCCAGGCGGGTGCCGGCATCACCCGCCAGTACGGCGGCACCGGGTTGGGCCTGGCACTGACCTACAACCTGTGCGAAGCCATGCAGGGGCGCCTGACCATCAGTTCCGAAGTGGGTTTCGGTAGTCAGTTCTGCGCCGAACTGCCACTGCCCTGCCACACCCGAGCGGTGATTCCGCCACCGTTGCACGGCAAGGTGCTGGCAATCACCAACGCGGTCAGCGGGCTGGCGGAACTGCTGGAAAGTCTGCTGCCGGTCTGGGGACTGACCTACGAGCAGCGAACCCTCGACGACCCGCTGCTCGGTCTGTCCCCCGACGTCATCATCACCGACTGCCCGGAATGCCTGTTCGGCCTGCGCCCGGCGATGACGGCACCGATTCTGCTGGTGACTGCCTACGGCAGTTTCATGCCGGGTGAAGAGGCCGCCGCCCTCGCCCCGTTGCAGCAGCAGGCGCGACCGCTGGCTCGCAACGCGCTGTATCAGAATCTGCGCCGGACGCTACAGCCGGACCTCACCACCATCGACCGCGCACGCCTCGAAAGCGTGCCGTCGCAGCGGCGCGGTCGGGTGCTGCTGGTGGAGGACAACCCGGTCAACCAGTTGGTGGCCAAGGGCATGCTGGGCAAACTCGGCTGCGACGTAGTAGTCGCCGCCCATGGCGTGGAAGCGCTGGATCAGCTGGAACACGACGAATTCGATCTGGTGCTGATGGACTGCAACATGCCGGTGATGGACGGCTACGAAGCCAGTCGCCAGATCCGTCAGAGCGGGCGCTGGCCGCATCTGCCGATTGTCGCCCTGACCGCCAACGCCATGTCCGAGGAGCGCGAACGTTGCCGGGCAGCGGGCATGAGCGACTATCTGGCCAAGCCGTTCCGTCGGGAAGAACTGGCGGCGCTGCTGGACCAGTGGATTCCGACTACGACAGTGCTTTGATCTGCCCCAGCAGGTGATCGAGACCGTCGCGCAAGTCATTGAGCCGGTCCAGATCCACCCCGCTGTCGCACAACAGCCGCGCCTTCAACGGCCCGACCTGTTCACGCAGTGCCTGCCCCTGCGGCGTGAGGCTCAGATGAACCTCGCGTTCGTCCCGGGCCGAGCGCTGACGCTGGACCAGTTGCAGTTGCTCCAGACGTTTGAGCAGCGGCGTCAGCGTGCCGGAATCCAGTGCCAGACGTTCACCCAGCGCCTTGACCGTCGGCTGCTCCGGCGCGGATTGCTGCCACTCCCACAACACCAGCATCGCCAGGTATTGCGGGTAGGTCAGACCGAGCTGATCGAGCATCGGCTTGTAGGCACGGATCACCGCCCGCGATGCGGCATACAACTTGAAGCACAGCTGACTATCGAGCTTCAGCGAATCGGCGGACAGGTTGTTCATTTGAGCAGGGCTTCGATCTCGCGGCTCAGATCCTGCGGCTTGGTGGCCGGGGCGAAACGCTTGACCAACTGGCCGTCCTTGCCGATCAGAAACTTGGTGAAATTCCACTTGATGCCCTGGGAGCCCAGCACGCCCGGCGCGCGTTTCTTCAACTGCACGAACAGCGGATGGGCGCCATTACCGTTGACTTCGATCTTCTTGAACAGCGGGAAGCTGACACCGTAGTTCAGCTCGCAGAACTCGCTGATCGCGCCCTCGTTGCCCGGCTCCTGCTTGCCGAACTGGTTGCACGGGAAGCCCAGCACCACCAGACCTTGATCCTTGTAGGTCTGCCACAGTTCCTCAAGGCCTTTGTACTGCGGCGTGAAACCGCATTTGCTGGCGGTATTGACCACCAGCACTGCCTTGCCGGCGAAATCGGCGAGGGTCTTTTGCTCGCCTTTGATGGTGGTGCACGGAATGTTCAGCAGGTTATCGCTCATGGTGCGCACTCTTGAAAATGGGTAGGCGGCAAAAATAGCGAGCAATTGAATTGTGTGCAATTTAATTATTCGAAAGGCGACCCGTGGATCGCCCGTATCGGTTACTCGCGCGGCACCAGGTCCAGGCACACCGAGTTGATGCAATAACGCAGGCCGGTCGGCGGCGGGCCGTCAGGGAAGACGTGGCCCAGATGCGCATCGCACTTGGCGCACTTCACTTCGGTGCGGATCATGCCGTGGCTGGTGTCACGGATTTCGGTCATGGCGCTCTCGCCGATCGGCGCGTAGAAGCTTGGCCAGCCGCAACCGGAATCGAATTTGGTCTTGGAATCAAACAACGGCTCGTTGCAGCAGACGCAGTGGTAAACGCCATCGGTCTTCGTGCCGTTGTATTTACCGGAGAACGGTCGCTCGGTAGCACTGAGACGGCACACGTTGTATTGCTCGGGGTCGAGCATCGCCCGCCATTCTTCCAGGGTCTTTTCAATCTTTTCCATCATCACACCTCAGCGGCTGAAAAAGCCCGATCTGTACCTTTTCCACGGATCGGGCGGCACGTATGATTGCGCCTCGTCACACGCCAGTCTGGCAGCGGGTTCCTGCGCATTCAAACGGATTATTGGAAACCGCCGCTCGAGACACTTGCCTGTGTGAAGACGCAGGATTCCCAGCACGGTTGTCCACCCGCCGCCTGGATCGTTCATTTTCGGGATCACATCGCCATGCAGTTCAGCAAATCGAACAAGCTCGCCAACGTCTGCTACGACATTCGCGGCCCGGTGCTCAAGCACGCCAAACGCCTGGAAGAGGAAGGCCATCGCATCCTCAAGCTGAACATCGGCAACCCGGCGCCCTTTGGTTTCGAAGCGCCGGACGAAATTCTTCAGGATGTGATCCGCAACCTGCCGACCGCCCAGGGCTACAGCGATTCCAAAGGCCTGTTCAGCGCGCGCAAGGCGGTGATGCAGTACTACCAGCAGAAGCAGGTCGAAGGTGTCGGCATCGAAGATATCTACCTGGGCAACGGGGTGTCCGAGCTGATCGTGATGTCGCTGCAGGCGCTGCTCAACAACGGCGACGAAGTGCTGGTGCCGGCGCCGGACTACCCGCTGTGGACCGCAGCCGTGAGCCTGGCCGGCGGTAACGCGGTGCATTACCTGTGCGACGAGGGTGCCGACTGGTTCCCGGACCTGGCCGACATCAAGGCCAAAATCACCCCGAACACCAAGGCGATGGTGATCATCAACCCGAACAACCCGACCGGCGCGGTGTATTCGAAGGAAGTGCTGCTGGGCATGCTTGAGCTGGCCCGCCAGCACAACCTGGTGGTGTTCTCCGACGAGATCTACGACAAGATCCTCTACGACGACGCCGTGCACATCTGCACCGCTTCGCTGGCCCCGGACCTGCTGTGCCTGACCTTCAACGGTCTGTCGAAGTCGTATCGCGTGGCGGGCTTCCGTTCCGGCTGGATCGCCATTTCCGGGCCGAAACACAACGCTCACAGCTACATCGAAGGCATCGACATGCTGGCCAACATGCGTCTGTGCGCCAACGTGCCGAGCCAGCATGCAATTCAGACCGCACTCGGCGGCTACCAGAGCATCAACGATCTGGTGCTGCCACAAGGTCGCCTGCTGGAACAGCGCAACCGTACCTGGGAATTGCTCAACGACATTCCCGGCGTGAGCTGCGTGAAGCCGATGGGCGCACTGTACGCGTTCCCGAAGATCGACCCGAAAGTCTGCCCGATCCACAACGACGAGAAATTCGTGCTCGATCTGCTGCTCTCCGAGAAGCTGCTGGTGGTGCAAGGTACGGCATTCAACTGGCCGTGGCCTGACCACTTCCGCGTGGTCACCCTGCCGCGGGTCGATGACCTGGACATGGCCATCGGTCGTATCGGCAACTTCCTCAAGTCCTACCGCCAGTAACCGGCGCTCAGTGCGCAACGGCCCGAACGTTGCGCACTGTCTGATTCAGCAACACTTCTGCTCCGCCCCTCCTCCAGCACCTTCTACACTTGCGACTCATACGAATCATGCGTGCCTGACGCAATGAGACCGGGTGCCGTGTGCCTGTCATCCATACCGGATTCGGCGGTGGGAAATATCCCAAGCCCGAAGAATCCGGTGTAGGACACAGTTTGAAATAGTCACTCGGTTGAATCGCCAGGTGCCGCACCTTATATACCCCGCAGTACGCTACATCTTTAGCTTGAGGAGATTTCTACAACCATGATGCGCATCCTGCTGTTTTTGGCCACTAACCTGGCGGTCGTGCTGATAGCCAGCATCACCCTGAGCCTTTTCGGCTTCAACGGGTTCATGGCGGCCAACGGGGTTGATCTCAACCTCAGTCAGCTGCTGGTTTTCTGTGCAGTCTTTGGTTTCGCCGGTTCCCTGTTCTCGCTGTTCATCTCCAAGTGGATGGCGAAGATGAGCACCAGCACCCAGATCATCACCCAGCCACGCACCCGCCACGAACAATGGCTGCTGCAAACCGTCGAGCAACTGTCCCGGGAAGCCGGGATCAAGATGCCTGAAGTCGGGATTTTCCCGGCCTATGAGGCCAACGCCTTCGCTACCGGCTGGAACAAGAACGACGCACTGGTCGCGGTCAGCCAGGGTTTGCTCGAGCGATTCAAGGAAGACGAAGTGCGGGCCGTGCTGGCCCACGAGATCGGTCACGTGGCCAACGGCGACATGGTCACCCTGGCACTGATTCAGGGCGTGGTGAACACCTTCGTGATGTTCTTTGCGCGGATCATCGGAAACTTCGTCGACAAAGTGATCTTCAAGAACGAAGAAGGCCAGGGCATGGCCTACTACATCGCGACCATCTTCGCCGAACTGGTGCTGGGCATTCTGGCCAGCGCGATCGTGATGTGGTTCTCGCGTAAACGCGAGTTCCGTGCCGACGATGCCGGTGCCCGCCTGGCCGGTACCGGCGCGATGATCAACGCCTTGCAACGCCTGCGCGCCGAACAGGGCCTGCCGGTGCACATGCCTGACACCCTGAACGCCTTCGGCATCAACGGTGGCATCAAACAAGGGTTCGCCCGCATGTTCATGAGCCACCCGCCGCTGGAAGAGCGTATCGACGCCCTGCGTCGTCGCGGTTGATCAAACCGGTGCACCAACGAAAAGGCCCGCAGTGATGCGGGCCTTTTTTTGCCTGTCGATTACGCCCCGGAAATCCGGTAGACCCGCTCTTCCAGCCGAGTTACGCCGGCTTGCACGAACTTCCAGCTGTCACCGAGCACATCCTGCTCCTCCAGCATCTCGACACGCCAGACACTGCCCAGCAAACGCTGCACTTCGGCATCGTCTACGGAAAATGGCGGCCCGGGCATCTGCGACTGGTCATAATCCAGCGTCACCAACAGCCCTCGGCATGTCGGCAAAAGACCCTGCAAGTGCGCCGCATAACGCTCGCGCATCGCGGGCGGCAAGGCGATCACCGCCGCCCTGTCATACAGTGCGGTGCAACCGGCAACATCATCTGCCGTCAGCGAGAAGAAATCCCCGCACCACAACTCGATCGACCCGGCGCGATAAACCTTGAAGTCGCCCTGCTCGCTCACCCGCGGCTGCAATTGCTGCTCAATAAAGAAGTCTTCCACGGCCTTTTCCGACAGCTCGACGCCGAGCACCTGATGACCACGGCCGGCAAGCCACAGCAGATCCAGGCTTTTACCGCACAACGGCACCAACACACGCGCCTGCGACGGGATGGCCAGATCAGGCCAGTGCCGCTGCAAATAAGGGTTCACCTCAGGCTGGTGAAAGCCGATCTGGTTCGATTCCCACTTCTTGTGCCAAAACTCCGGCTGCATGCATCCTCCTAAGAATTCGATCAAAAGACGTTAAAACTTATATTGGAATTAGATCAATGAACTGACTGAAGATGGGTCATCTTAACGCTCAGGAACCCTTCCATGTTTCCCAGCCTGTTTATCTCTCACGGCTCGCCCATGCTGGCGCTGGAGCCCGGTGCCAGTGGCCCGGCCCTGGCGCGGCTGGCAGCCGAACTGCCACGCCCGAAAGCCATCGTCATCGTTTCCGCCCATTGGGAAAGCCATGAGCTGCTGGTCAGCAGCCACGCGCAACCGGAAACCTGGCACGACTTCGGCGGTTTCCCCCGCGCGCTGTATGAAGTGCAGTATCCGGCACCGGGCAATCCGCAAATGGCCCGCGAGGTTGCCGATCTGCTGACCGCCAACAACCTGCCGGCGCGTCTCGACCCGCAACGACCGTTCGATCACGGCGTGTGGGTCCCGCTCTCGCTGATGTACCCGCAAGCCGACATCCCGGTGGTTCAGGTTTCCCTGCCCAGCCGTGGCGGCCCGGCGTTGCAGAACCGCGTCGGTCAAGCGCTGGCCAGTCTGCGCGAACAGGGCATTCTGTTGATCGGCTCCGGCAGCATCACCCACAACCTGCGGGAACTGGACTGGCACGCCGGCCCGGAAAGCGTCGAGCCATGGGCCCGGGATTTCCGCGACTGGATTGTCGACAAGCTCGCCGCCAACGACGAAGCCGCCCTGCACGATTACCGCCAGCAGGCACCGAACGCCGTGCGCAGCCATCCGAGTGACGAGCATCTGCTGCCGCTGTACTTCGCCCGAGGTGCCGGTGGTGATTTCAGCATTGCCCATCAAGGTTTCACCATGGGTGCACTGGGTATGGACATCTACCGCTTCGGCTGATGCCTAAATCGCAGGCAAAAAAATCCCCGAACCAGTCGGGGATTTTTTATGTTCGATCAATCAGCCCAGAGGCGGATCAATCTTCGCGGTAGCGACGCAGTTTCAGCTGCTTACCGGCAACGCGAGTGTCCTTCAGTTTGGTCAGGAGCTTGTCCAGACCATCTTCCGGCAGCTCGACGAGGCTGAAGCTGTCACGCACCTGGATGCGACCGATGGCTTCACGTGCCAGACCACCTTCGTTGAGGATGGCGCCCAGCAGGTTTTTCGCCGCGATACCGTCACGCGCGCCCAGCGCGGTACGGCAACGGGCACGGCCTTCGCCCAAAGGCATTGGCGCACGACGCTCGCGGTCACCACGTTCCGGACGATCACCGGAACGCTCAGGACGGTCGCCACGCGGTGCGCTGTTCGGCACCAGTGGACGTTCCTTCTCGATCGCTGCCAGGTTCAGCGCCTGACCATTGGTGGCCTTGCGCAGCAGAGCGGCAGCCAGGGCACGCGGGGTGCAACCGATGTCGGCGGTCAGGCGATCCAGCAGATCACCGTGAGTCGATTCGGCGTCAGCCACCAGCGGCGACAGGCTGTTGGTCAGTTTCTTGATGCGGGCATCGAGAACGGCCTGGGCGTCCGGCAGACGCACTTCGGCAACTTTCTGACCGGTCACACGCTCGATCACTTGCAGCATGCGGCGCTCACGCGGAGTCACCAGCAGCAGCGCGCGGCCTTCGCGACCGGCACGGCCGGTACGGCCGATACGGTGCACGTAGGATTCCGGATCGTACGGCATGTCCACGTTGAAAACGTGGGTGATGCGCGGAACGTCCAGACCACGGGCGGCAACGTCGGTCGCTACAACGATGTCCAGACGGCCATCTTTCAGCGAGTCGATGACGCGCTCACGCTGGTTCTGGGCGATGTCGCCGTTCAACGCGGCGGCTTTGTAGCCTTTGGCGTCGAGGGCGCTGGCCAGATCCAGGGTCGCTTGCTTGGTGCGCACGAACATGATCAGAGCGTCGAAATCTTCCACTTCCAGCAAGCTGAGAACGGCAGAAGTCTTCTGGTCAGCGTGAACCAACAGGTGAGCCTGTTCGATCGCGGTAACGGTCTGGGTCTTGCTCTGGATCTTCACGTGCTTTGGATCGCGCAGGTGACGCTCGGCGATGGCACGGATCGATTGCGGCAGGGTCGCCGAGAACAATACGGTCTGACGGGTTTCCGGCATGGCCTTGAAGATGACTTCGAGGTCGTCCATGAAGCCCAGTTTGAGCATTTCGTCTGCTTCGTCGAGAACCAGGTGGTTCACGGTCTGCAGTACTTTTTCGTCGCGACGCAGGTGGTCGCACAGACGGCCCGGAGTGGCGACAACGATCTGTGCGCCATTACGGATTGCTTTCAATTGTGGGCCCATCGGCGCGCCGCCGTAGACAGCCACAACAGTCACGCCCGGCATTTGCTTGGCGTAGGTTTCGAAAGCGGTTGCAACTTGTAGCGCCAACTCACGAGTTGGGGCCAGGATCAGAGCTTGCGGCTCGCGCTTGGACGGATCGATGCGGTGCAGGATAGGCAGGGCAAAGGCAGCGGTTTTACCGGTACCGGTTTGCGCCTGACCAATCATATCGTGACCGGCGAGGATGATCGGGATCGACTGCTGCTGAATGGCCGAAGGCTCTTCATAGCCGGTAGCGACTACTGCAGCGACAATATTGGGATGAAGTTCAAGAGCGGCGAAGCCGCCGATTTCCTGGGTCATGGGTCTGCCTCTAAGTGCATCCGCAAAGACCCATGCTCCAAAGCTGCACATGCCGTGTTGAGACTCAAGAGTCGCCCTGGCAGCTTTGTCGGCGGGGATTTGCGAAAACGAATGAATGAAAAAGAATCGTCAAGGAAGAGCCCGCAGTGCGGACGTGCAGCCGAAGCTGACTTCGGGGAATTGCGCTACCTAAACGCGGCCCGGTTAAAGGCCGGCGCGCACTATACCGGAATTTGCCCAAAAAGGGAGCTTTTTTTATCGGCGAAATACAGTTGTCACCGCTGTGTAACGGGGTTTTGCGGATAATCGGGCAAAGGTCTATTTTTCAAAGACCCCGGCCCTGCGGGCGATGGCGCTTAAACGATTCACCGACGTGCGGCATCTGGTCGCTGCACCCTTTCTTCCCCTGCGAGGAAACACCCATGAATCAGCCCTGCCCCGGCCGCGTGAGCCGTGCGCGCCACGGTCACGTGCATTTGATCGGCCTGGACCGCGCCGCCAAGCGCAATGCCTTCGACCTCGACCTGCTCAACGACCTGGCCCTGGCCTACGGTGAATTCGAGGCCGACAGCGACGCACGGGTGGCGGTGGTGTTCGGGCATGGCGAGCATTTCACCGCCGGGCTCGATCTGGTCAACGCCAGTTCCGCCCTCGCTCAAGGCTGGCAGGTGCCGCCCGGTGGTTGCGATCCATGGGGCGTGTTCGTCGGGCCACGGGTCAGCAAACCGGTGATCGTCGCGGCGCAGGGTTATTGCCTGACCATCGGCATCGAATTGATGCTCGCCGCCGACATCAACCTGTGCGCGAGCAACACTCGGTTCGCCCAGATGGAAGTGCAGCGCGGGATCTTTCCGTTCGGCGGCGCGACGTTACGCTTTCATCAGGTCGCCGGCTGGGGCAATGCGATGCGCTGGCTGCTGACCGGCGACGAGTTTGATGCCCATGATGCGTTGCGCCTGGGTCTGGTGCAGGAAGTCATGGCCAGCGAAGACTTGCTGCCACGCGCCATCGAATTGGCCGAGCGAATCGCCCGACAGGCGCCGTTGGGCGTGCAGGCGACGCTGATGTCGGCGCGTCAGGCGCGCTATGAAGGTGAAACTGCGGCGGCTAAGAGCTTGCCGCCGCTGGTGAAGAAGTTGCTGGCCACTGAAGACGCCAAGGAAGGTGTGCGCTCGCTGGTGGAGCGCAGGCCCGGCGTTTTCAAAGGCCTTTGAAGATCAGGTCGCCGGACGGATGCAGTTGATCAACGTCTGCAACGAGTAACCCAGCTTCGGCGCCAGCGCTTCAGCCCGGGCGGTCAGCGCCTGCATGTCCAGCACCTGATCAAGATCCGCCGGCACGATCAGAATGACGTTGCCCTCCTTCACCGGCAGTTCCCAGTAATGCCGGTGATAGAGGCCACGCAGCAGCGCCGCGCCCAACGGTTTGCCGTCATCAGTGGCCCATTGGTTGATCACCAGCCAGCCGCCAGGATTCAGACGCTTCTGACAGTCACCGAGGAAATTCCACGCAAGGTGCCCGGCGCCGGGGCCGACATCGGTGTACAGATCAACGAAGATCAGATCCGCCGGCTCAGCCGTCGGCAGCAGTTCGAGGGCATCGCCGACGCGGATGTACAGCCGTGGATCGTCATCCAGCCCGAGGTACTCGATGGCCAGACGCGGTACGTCCGGGCGCAGCTCGATGGCTTCGACATCTTCCAGCGGCAGGAACTTGAGGCAGGCCTGGGTCAGCGTTCCCGCGCCCAAACCGAGAAACAGCGCGCTCTCCGGTTGCTCGTGGCACAGCGCGCCGATCAGCATCGCCCGGGTGTAGTCGTACTCCAGCCAGCTCGGGTCGGCGGTAAACACGCAGCTTTGCTCGATCGCATCGCCGAACTCCAGAAAGCGGTAGTCGGCCACTTCCAGCACGCGAATCACGCCGAACTCATCCTGTACCTCGGCGAGCAACAGCTCGACGCGCTCCTCAGTCATTTCGTCTCCTGGTGGTCACCGGGCGCGGTGACGCGATGGCACCGATCTGGCGCCGTGGCAAAGCGGCGATTGTCGGCGAAGCGGCGGGAGCAGGTCACGCACTAATTGCTGCTAAAATGGCCGTCCGTGCGTAGAACCTTAGAGACCGTGATGAGCCAACCCTGGAGCCCTGACAGCTGGCGCGCCCTGCCGATCCAGCAACAACCCCAATACCCCGACGCCGCACATCTGCGCCAGGTCGAGCAGACGCTGGCCAGCTACCCGCCGCTGGTGTTTGCCGGCGAAGCGCGCGAGCTGCGTCGTCAGTTTGCCGAAGTCACCCAGGGCCGGGCGTTCCTGCTGCAGGGCGGCGACTGCGCGGAAAGCTTCGCCGAGTTCTCCGCCGCGAAGATCCGCGACACCTTTAAAGTGTTGCTGCAGATGGCAATCGTCATGACCTTCGCTGCCGGCTGCCCGGTGGTCAAGGTCGGGCGCATGGCCGGCCAGTTCGCCAAGCCGCGCTCGGCCAACGACGAGACCATCGACGGCGTGACCTTGCCGGCCTACAGGGGTGACATCGTCAACGGCATCGGTTTCGACTCGGCCAGCCGCGTACCGGATCCGGAGCGTCTGCTGCAGTCCTATCACCAGTCCACCGCCACCCTCAACCTGCTGCGCGCCTTCGCCCAGGGCGGTTTTGCCGACCTGCATCAGGTGCACAAGTGGAACCTCGATTTCATCGCCAACTCGGCGCTGGCCGAGAAGTACAGCCACCTCGCCGATCGCATCGATGAGACCTTGGCGTTCATGCGTGCCTGCGGCATGGACAGCTCGCCGCAATTGCGCGAAACCAGTTTCTTCACCGCCCACGAAGCGCTGCTGCTGAACTACGAAGAAGCCTTCGTGCGCCGCGACAGCCTGACCAACGATTACTACGATTGCTCGGCGCACATGCTGTGGATCGGCGACCGCACCCGTCAGCTCGACGGCGCCCACGTCGAATTCCTGCGCGGGGTGAACAACCCGATCGGGGTGAAAGTCGGCCCGAGCATGAACCCCGACGACCTGATCCGCCTGATCGACGTGCTCAACCCGGACAACGATCCGGGCCGCCTCAACCTGATCGCACGGATGGGTGCGAACAAGGTCGGCGATCACCTGCCGGCGCTGATCCGCGCGGTGCAGCGCGAAGGCAAGCAGGTGCTGTGGAGTTCCGACCCGATGCACGGCAACACCATCAAGGCCAGCAGCGGCTACAAGACCCGCGACTTCGCGCAGATTCTTGGCGAGGTGAAGCAGTTCTTCCAGGTTCACGAAGCGGAGGGCAGCTACGCCGGCGGTATCCACATCGAAATGACCGGGCAGAACGTTACCGAGTGCATCGGTGGCGCGCGGCCAATCACTGAAGACGGCTTGTCGGATCGCTATCACACTCACTGCGACCCACGGATGAATGCCGATCAGTCGCTGGAACTGGCGTTCTTGATTGCCGAGACGCTGAAACAGGTCAAACGCTAAATCGCGATGACGTTGGCTCGGTCGTTTTCGACTTGAGCCAACGCCACCCGCAATCGCCCCGCACTTTCCCGCTGACAATTGAGCTGCACGTGCTCAAGCCCCAACCAGTCCGCCATGCGCCGCAAATTCAGCGCCAGCGCCAGCATCCCCGCGTCATCCAGTCCGGTTTCTTCCTCGTGCACCGCATGCACTGCCAACCGCCCCGCCGCCCGTTCAGCACGCAGATCGACCCGCGCGGCAATCCGTTCATTGTGCAGGAACGGCAGCACGTAATAGCCGTAGACCCGCTTGTCCTGCGGCGTGTAGA
Source organism: Pseudomonas sp. 9.2(2024) (assembly GCF_039695385.1). Lineage (NCBI taxonomy): Bacteria > Pseudomonadati > Pseudomonadota > Gammaproteobacteria > Pseudomonadales > Pseudomonadaceae > Pseudomonas > Pseudomonas sp. 9.2(2024). Next base: position 4,647,731 of record NZ_CP155585.1, read on the forward strand.
TCTCCAGCCGATAGCGGAAATCGAATAGCCGCTCAGTTCGGCTGCGCTCCCAGATCAGTGAGTCGAACGGCGACAGCAATGCACTGGCCTCGACCTTGCGCGGGATTTTCGGCTCGGGCAGACAATAAGCAATCTGGCGCCAACCGGCGACTTCGCAGGTCAGCAGTTGCCCGTCCTCGACCAGTTCGGCCAGACGAGGGCGGGCATCAGAGGGATTCAGGCGGAAGTAATCACGCAGGTCTTTTTCCGTGCCGACACCCAGAGCCTGCGCTGCATGCAATAACAAACCGCGCTGCGCCTCGGCCTCATCGGGCAATGGCCGCTGCAGCACGGAAGCCGGAATCACCCGCTCGGGCAAGTCATACAAACGCTCGAAACCACGGCGTCCGGCGACGGTGACTTCGCCAGCGGCAAAAAGCCATTCCAAGGCGTGCTTTTCCGCGCTCCAGTCCCACCACGGCCCGGCCTTTTCCTCGCGGGTCGACAGGCTGCCGGCGCCCAGTGCGCCCTGCTCTTCGACCGACGCCAGCACCCGGCGAATGGTGTCCTGCTGCTCGCGACCGAATCGCGCCAGTTGCTGATAGATGTCTTCACCACGTCTGGCCCGCTGCATGCGCCAGCCCATCAGCGGGTACATCGACAGCGGCAGCAACGACGCCTCATGGCCCCAGTATTCGAACAGCGAACGGCGTCGCCCCGAACTCCAGGCAGCCTGGTCGAGCAAGTCAGCAGAATAGGAACCAAGACGGGAGAACAGCGGCAGGTAGTGCGAGCGCACCACGGCGTTGACGGAGTCGATCTGCAACAGGCCGAGGCGTTCGATCAGCCGGTTGACGTGCATCGCCTTGACAGCCGGCGGCTGGCGCCCGTGAAACCCTTGGGCAGCCAGTGCCAGACGTCGAGCCTGTTTAAGGGAAAAAGACAGAGTCGCGGGCATGTGTACCTCCATGTCTGCTCGCAACCTACCTCACTACAAAGGGGTTTGTGTAGCGATGGCCTCATCATTTATGCATCGGATCGTCCCAGAACGGCCGCACCGACTCATGTTCGACATCGGCACGGCTGACCCCGATGTCCTTCAACGCTTCGTCGCTCAGACTGGCAAGCAACTCGCGTTCGCGGTGAAGTTCGTACCAGCGACTAAACTTGTGCAGCAAATCGGTAATCAGATGGACCGGCACTCTGTCATCACTCACATAGACTTTTTGACCTTTCATCGTATTGCCCTCCTTTAGGGATGGCTCAAGTCTCGCGCCGGGGCTACGATCAATCCAACGAATGTTTCTGATGGCATGCATCACGGAGATTCATCAATTGTCGGCATATCCCAGTATCGATACCGATGTCCTGCGCACCTTTGTCGCGATTGCCGATCAGGGCGGTTTCACCCGCGCCGGCGAAATGGTCAACCGCACTCAATCGGCGGTGAGCATGCAGATGAAGCGTCTGGAAGAGGACGTGTTGCAGCGCCAGCTGTTCGAGCGCGACGGGCGTCAGGTGCGCCTGACCGCCGAAGGTCAGGTGTTGCTTGGCTACGCGCGGCGCATCCTGAAACTGCACAGCGAAGTGTTCAATACCCTGCGCGAGCCGCACATGGTCGGCACGGTGCGGATCGGTACGCCGGACGATTACGTGATGCGGTTTCTGCCGGGGATCCTGTCGCGCTTCGCCCAGTTCTATCCTTTGATCCAGATCGAAGTGCATTGCGAGTCGACCAAACAATTGCTGCAGCGCACGGATCTGGATCTTTCGATCGTCACCCGCGAGCCGGGCAACGAGATTGGCCAGTTGCTGCGCAAGGAGCGTTTCGTCTGGGCCGAGGCGCAGAATTTCAGCGCCCACGAACAGACGCCGTTGCCGCTGGCGATGTTCAACAGTGATTGCTTCTGCCGCCTGTGGGCGTGCAATGCGCTGGACGCGATGGGCCGCGAGTACCGGATTGCCTACAACAGCACCAGCCTGTCGGCGTTGATGGCAGTGGTGAGCGCGGGTCTGGCGATCACCGCGCAACTGGAAAGCCTGATCACCCCGGATCTGCGCATTCTCGGCGCCGCCGAAGATCTGCCGCTGTTGCCCGAGGCCAGCATCATGCTGATCCGCAACCTCAACAATCCGTCGCCGATCACTGAATGCCTGGCCGAGCACATCGTCGAAGGCTTCAAACTTTAAAGGCGAGCATCACCGCGCACAGCACCAGGAACCCGCAGAACAGCCCGCGCAGGAGTTTTTCCGGCATCGCGTGGGCCACTTTCACGCCCCAGCTGATGCTGGCCAGACCGCCAATGGCCAGCGGCAGGCCGATCATCCAGTCCACTTCGTGGTGCACCGCGTACGTCACCAGCGTGACGCCGGTGCTCGGCAATGCCAGCGCCAGCGACAGGCCTTGGGCAACCACCTGAGTGGTGCCGAACAGGCTGGTCAGCACCGGCGTCGCCACCACCGCCCCACCGACACCGAACAAGCCGCCCATGGTGCCCGACGCCGCGCCGAGCACGCCCAGCCACGGCCATGAATAACGCATCTCGGAAGTCGCTGCCGGACGCGCGCCAAACATGCGCACCAGGTTGTAGGCCGACAATGCCACGAGGAACGCGACAAAGCCGATGCGCATGGTTTGCGCGTCGATGCCCACGGCCCAGATCGAGCCGATCCACGCGAAACAGAATCCCATCACCGCCAACGGCAATGCATGCCGGAGCTCAATGCGATTGCGCTGATGATAACGCCACAGCGCCAGCATCACGTTCGGCACCACCATCACCAGCGCCGTGCCTTGGGCGATCTGCTGATCGAGCCCGAACCACGCGCCCAGCAGCGGAATGGCGATCAAGCCACCACCGATGCCGAAGATCCCACCCAGCGTGCCGAGGGCGGCGCCAAACAACAGGTACAGCAAAAACTCGATCACAGCAGAATTCCTCAAACGTCAGGCGACTCATCCTACGCAGTCGACGCTGGCACGGAAACGCACAGCAACGCACAATGGCTGTGCCAAATCCGCATAGGCACTGAACTGATTCATGAATCCCAATCAATTGACCGAACAACTCGGGCTGTTTCTCGATGTGCTGGAAAGTGGCAGTTTCTCCGCCGCCTCACGCCGACATCCGCTGACGCCGTCCGCCGTTGCCCGGCGTATCGACAGTCTGGAAAGCGCTGTCGGCAGCCAGTTGTTCATCCGCAGCACTCACGCGGTGCGCGCCACGCCGGCGGGTCTGGCGTTTGCCGAACGGGCGCGACGGATCGTTGCCGAGCTGCAACTGGCCCGGGCGGAAGCGGTGTCCCTGAGCAGCGCGCCGGAGGGTCTGATTCGGGTGGATGCGCCGGCGGCCTTCGGGCGCCGGCATCTGGCGCCAGTGATTGCCGATTTTCTGGTGCTGTATCCGGGGCTCGACGTGCAGCTGCATCTGATCGACAGCTTCGTGGACATGGACGGTTCGAACCTGGGCAAGGTCGATCTGGTATTGCGCGCCGGGCAGATGGCCGACACCCGGCTGGTCGCCACACCGTTGGCGAGCATGGTGCGCATCGCCTGCGCCAGCCCCGATTATCTCAAGCGCCGAGGCGTGCCGAGCGAGCCAGCGCAATTGAGTGAACATGACGGTCTGGATTGGGACGGTCTTGCCCCGCCCTTCGCCTGGCGTTTCGAACAGAACGGGCAGATGCAACTGCACCGCCCGGCGCGGATACGCATGAGCGCCAACAACGCCGAGGCACTGGTTTGCGGTGCGCTGGCGGGACTCGGGATCGCGCATCTGCCGACCTGGCTGGCCAGCGAATACCTGTTGCGCGGCGAGTTGCTGCCGCTGTTCTGTGAAAACGGCCTGCCAAAACCGGAAAGCACCGGCATCTATGCGCTGCGTCTGGAGCAACAGGCCAGCTCCCGCAGCCGCCTGCTGCTGGAATACCTCAAAACCCGGTTCAGCCCCGTGCCGCCGTGGGATCTGGCCCTGCAACGTGAGCTGGGCCGGCACTGACCGATTCGCCACCGGGCACAATTGTCTGGCGCATTAAAGATTCGAGCGCTAGATTCAACTGCATCACCGTTCAAGGCACTGACATGACCACCGACCGCGACACCTCCGATCACTGCGAAGAGCTGCTGCTCGACAATCAGGCCTGCTTCGCCCTGCATTCCACTTCGCTGATGATGACCAAGGTCTACAAGCCGCTGCTGCAAGCGCTTGGCCTGACGTATCCGCAATACCTGGCGATGATGGTGCTGTGGGAGAAGGATGGTTTAACCGTCGGAGAAATCAGCACGCGCCTGCTGACCGATCCGGGTTCGCTGACCCCGCTGCTCAAACGTCTGGAAGGTGAAGGCTTGCTCAGCCGAACCCGCAGCCGGGAAGATGAGCGCGTGGTGATCGTTGAACTGACGGCCCAAGGACACGCCTTGAAAGACAAGGCCCGAACCGTTCCGCAGTGCATTCTGGGGGCCAGCGGCTTCACCCTGGAACGTCTGCAAAATCTGCAAGCCGAGTTGCAGGCCTTGCGTGGTCATTTGCAGGACAGTCTCGCTTAAAACTCCCCCTTTCCTGTGGGCGCAGCCTTGTGCCTGCAGGCTAATCGCACCTTCCCCGCTGATCCCCGAAAATTTTTTTCCTCTCGTTTCACACTAAAAAAAACCTTCTATATCAAAAGCTTGGGATCACGACCCTACCCGATCCAAGTGACCATTCGCGCGTTCTTCAAAAAATTTATCTTGCGCGCTAAATATTCGCGCAGTACATTTACTTCGCACCTAGTTAGCGCGCAAACAATTAGCGCAACAAACCACACTCAATGAGGCTCACACCATGCAAACTCTCTACACCGCAATCGCAACCTCCACTGGCGGCCGTGACGGTCGTGCGATCTCCAGCGACAACATCCTCGACGTCAAACTCGCCACCCCGAAAGAACTCGGCGGTGCCGGCGGCGCAGCTACCAACCCTGAGCAACTGTTCGCCGCCGGCTACTCGGCCTGCTTCATCGGTGCCCTGAAATTCGTCGCCAGCCAGACCAAACGCAAAATTCCGGACGACGCCTCGATCACCGCTCACGTCGGCATCGGCCAGATTCCTGGCGGTTTCGGTCTGGACATCGACCTGCACATCAGTCTGCCAGGCCTGGAACAGGCAGACGCACAAAGCCTGGTCGACGCTGCCCACCAGGTCTGCCCGTACTCCAACGCCACTCGCGGCAACGTTGATGTGCGTCTGCACGTCACCGTGTAATCACTGACACTCAGGCCCGTACAGGAAATGAACATGAACACTTTCAGCAAAGTCTTGACCGGTACCCTTCTCGCCCTGTCCATCCACAGCGCATTTGCCGGGGAGGTTGAACACAACACCCAGGCGTTTCTCGATGTGCTGAATGCCGGCACCGGCAAACCGATGGAACAGATGACGCCCAAGGATGCCCGCGCCGTGCTGACGGGCGCGCAGTCCGGGGTCAAACTGACGCTGCCCAAAGCGGACGTCAGCGAGAAGACCATCCAGGTCGATGGCCAACCGTTGAGCCTGACCATCGTCCGGCCGGCCGGGGTCAAGGGCGAGCTGCCGGTGTTCATGTTCTTCCACGGCGGTGGCTGGGTGCTGGGGGATTTCCCGACCCACGAGCGTCTGGTGCGGGATCTGGTGGTCGGCTCGGGTGCGGCGGCGGTGTTCGTCAACTACACCCCTTCGCCGGAAGCGCATTACCCGGTGGCGATCAACCAGGCTTACGCCGCGACCAAATGGGTGGCCGAACACGGCAAAGAGATCAACGTCGACGGCAAGCGTCTGGCGGTGGCGGGCAACAGCGTCGGCGGCAACATGGCGGCGGTCGTCGCCCTGATGGCCAAAGACAAAGGCACCCCGGCGATCAAATTCCAGGTGCTGCTGTGGCCGGTGACCGATGCCAATTTCGACACCGGTTCGTATAACCAGTACGCCGAGGGGCACTTCCTCACTCGCAACATGATGAAGTGGTTCTGGGACAACTACACCACCGACGCCAACCAGCGGAACGAGATCTACGCCTCGCCGCTGCGGGCCACCACCGCGCAATTGAAGGGTCTGCCGCCAGCGCTGGTGCAGACTGCCGGAGCCGACGTGCTGCGTGACGAAGGTGAAGCCTACGCCCGCAAACTCGACGAAGCCGGCGTGCCGGTGACCTCCGTGCGCTACAACGGCATGATCCACGACTACGGTTTGCTCAACGTGGTCAGCCAGGTGCCGGCGGTGCGTTCGGCGATGCTGCAGGCCTCGGAAGAGCTGAAACAGCACCTGAAGAAGTAATTTTCATCAGGCACAAAAAAGCCCGACTCAATGGTCGGGCTTTTTCTTTCCGCAAAAAGCAGTGCTTATTTGGCACGGCCTTTGTAGGAACCGCCTTCGCGGGTATCGATCTCGATCATGTCGCCGATTTCGATGAAGTCAGCAACCGACAGCTCGGTACCGTTCTTCAGTTTGGCAGGCTTCATCACCTTGCCGGAAGTGTCGCCGCGAGCGGAACCTTCGGTGTAGTCAACCTGACGCACGATGGTGGTCGGCAGCTCTACGGAAACCAGACGGCCTTCGAAGAATACGGCTTCGCAAACGTCGGTCATGCCTTCTTCCACGAATGGCAGAACGCTTTCGATGTCTTCGGCGTTCAGCTCGTACATGGTGTAGTCGGTGGTGTCCATGAACGTGTAGGAGTCACCGCTGATGAAGGACAGGGTCGCTTCTTTGCGATCCAGGATCACGTCGTCCAGCTTGTCGTCCGCACCGTAAACGGTTTCGGTCTTGTAACCGGTCAGCAGGTTCTTCAGCTTGGTCTTCATGATCGCGCTGTTACGGCCCGATTTGGTGAATTCAGCTTTCTGAACCAGCCAAGGATCGTTGTCGATACGGATCACGGTACCGGGTTTGAGTTCTTTACCAGTTTTCATTGCGAATATCCGAATTTGGATGGGATTTACAAAAATCTAGGCCGCGTATCATATCCAATTTCGGTAAAACTGTACCAGCGCCGTCGCAAGATCCGCCTGCAAGGCCTGTTCCAGACACCACGCGCGGGCATTTTCCTGCAGTTCGGGCCAGTGTTTGCGGGCCTCAAGCCAGTGGTCGCCGATAGGCTGCCCGGCACTCCAGGCACGCCAGAGACCGTTCATCGCCTCGGCGGCAACGGGCGAAAGACCTTTTGTGTAGAGCGCAAGGAAGGCGTCGAGCTTGTCGAGATGGATGTCTTCGTCCTGCTGATAGATGTGCCACAACATCGGCCGCCCCGCCCATTGCGCCCGGACAAACGAGTCCTCGCCGCGCACCGCGTTGAAATCGCAGCACCAGAGCAATTGATCGTATTGATCCTGACGGACGAACGGCAGCACCTGCACGGTCAGCGCTTGACGAACATGCTTCGCCCCGACCGCCAGCGACTCGAACCCGAGCCAACGGGCGACATCGCCGAGAATCCGTCCTTCCGGCACCAGCAGATGAGTGGGCATCGAGTCAGCGGCGAGCACATCCAGCCAACTGGCGAGTCCCGCATTCTCGTAGGCAAACAGCGAAATCAGTTGCGCACCGGGCGCAGGAATGATCCCCAGACCTTGCAGGAATTGTCGCTGCGCCTCGGGGACCTGCTGAAACTGCTGACGCCGCTCCAGCAAACCGCTTTCACGCAACAGGCCGCCGGTGCCCGGCTGGAATCCCGGAAAGAAAAAGTACTTCTGCACCGACTTGTATTTCACCGACGGCAGTCCGTGGCAACCGACCACCCAGTCTTCGGCGCTGAGATAGTCGAGGTTCATCCACAACGGCGGTTTTTCCCGAGCGGCCATGGCGTCCATGTAGACGCTCGGCAACTGGCAGGCAAACGCGGCGATCACCACCTCGGCCGCCTCCGCTTCCTGCCATTCGGTCGGCCAGTGCCGGACTTCGACGCCCTGCTGCCATTGCTGATCGAGGCCGATGTCGATTTCGGGGCAGATGCGCTCGAAGGCGCGCAGGTCATCGACCCACAGCCGCACCGTCATTGCCTGCTCGCTGACCAGTTGCCGGGCCAGACGCCAGGTCACGCCGATGTCGCCGTAGTTGTCGACGACCGTACAAAAAATGTCCCAGCGGGTTTTCGGTTGCGGCATTCAAGGCTCCCGTTGGCAAAAGCGCCGATTGTCCGCATAAATGTCTCCATGCAGAAGAGCCGACGGCAATTAATCTTCGTGCGACAATCGCCACTCGCCCGCATTCATCCGCCAGGAGGCAGCCATGCCCTATCGTCCCAACCCGCGTCGCCCCTTGCCTGTTCAGCTTAGCGCGCTGCAATTGACCGGCAGCATTGCCCTGGGTCTGTGGCTGGGTTTCCTGGCCATTGCACTGACTTGCTGGCTCGCCTCACTACTCTTCAGCCGTCAGTTGCAGCCAGTGGCGGAAGCGGTGCAACAACTGAGCAAGCCTCCGGTAGCCGCCCAGCCGCAGCCAGAACCTGAGCCACAAAACCGCCTGTTCGAACAGTACGAAGAAAACCTGCGCAAAAACGAGCAACAGGCACGCCTGGACCAGGCCCGTGGCAGCACACGTAATCTGTCGAACCCCAAATGCCAGTTCTGGCTGCAACAGGATCAGACGGCCCCGAGCGAAAAGAGCCGCGCCAACGTCCTGCAATTCTGCGATTGATCATGAATAAACAGACGGTTCATCAACTGATTCTCGACAAGCTGCGCGTCGACCTCGACATCGCCGAGCGCGCGGCGCAAACCGCCTACGAAACCGCGACCCACGAAGAGAACATCGCCGAAAACAAGTACGACACCCTGGGTCTTGAGGCGTCGTACCTGGCGGCGGGCCAGGCGAAACGGGTCGAGGAAATTCGTCAGTCACTGGCGCTGTGCCAGAACCTGACGCTGCGCGCGTATGACGATCAGCGGGGGATTGAAATCGGCGCCCTGCTCGGTCTGGAAGACGAAAAGGGTCGTGAACAATGGCTGTTTCTGGCGCCGGATGCGGCAGGTTTGAAGGTCGACGTGGTGGGTCAGCCGATTACCGTCATCACCCCGCGCTCGCCGCTGGGCAAAAGCCTGCTGGGCAAATTCGAGGGTGACGAGGTAGAGATTCTGGTGGCAGGCACCCGGCAACAGTTTGCTGTCACCGAGGTGCTGTAGACAGGGGCTTAGTGAACCGGCAGTTCGACGCCTTCGAACAGTTCTTCCAGTTCCTGCTTGTTGTGGCACTGAATGGCCTTGGCCATGACTTCGCGGGTAAGGTGCGGCGCGAACTTCTCGATGAAGTCGCACATGAAGCCGCGCAGGAAAGTACCGCGACGGAAACCGATCTTGGTCACGCTGGACTCGAACAGTTCGCTGGCATCGAGCACCACCAGATCGTTATCCAGTTTGGTGTCGACCGCCATTTTCGCCACGATGCCAACACCCAGGCCCAGGCGCACGTAGGTTTTGATCACGTCGGCGTCGGCCGCGGTGAACACCACTTTCGGCGTCAGGCCGCGATGGCTGAAGGCTTCGTCGAGTTTCGAACGGCCGGTGAAACCGAACACGTAAGTCACGATCGGGTATTCGGCCAGCGCTTCGAGGGTCAGCTTCGGCAACTTGGTCAGCGGGTGGCCCTGAGGCACGACCACGCAACGATTCCAGCGGTAGCACGGCATCATCACCAGATCGCCGAACAACTCCAGTGCTTCGGTGGCAATGGCGAAATCGACGGTGCCGTCAGCGGCCATCTCGGCGATCTGCATCGGCGATCCCTGGTGCATGTGCAGCGCCACGTCCGGGTATTGCTTGATGAAGTTGCTGATCACCGGCGGCAGCGCATAACGTGCCTGGGTGTGGGTGGTGGCGATCGACAGGGTGCCTTTCTTCTCGTTGGAGAATTCCTGGGCGATCTGCTTGATGCTTTCGACCTTGCGCAGAATCTCGCCGGCGGTGGTGATGATGCGCTCGCCGGCTGGGGTGACGCGGGTCAGGTGCTTGCCGCTGCGGGCGAACACTTCGACGCCCAGTTCGTCTTCCAGCAGGCGGATCTGTTTACTGATGCCCGGTTGCGAGGTGTAGAGGCTTTGGGCTGTAGCGGAAACGTTGAGGTCGTGGTGCGCCACTTCCCAGATGTAGCGCAATTGTTGAAGCTTCATATGAATCCCTCAAAGCAGGTAGACGCCACGGGCATCAGCGACGGTATATAACTATATTAATGGTTTGAAGAATAAATCTAGAACTTTTTTATCAAAGTGCCATTATTCCTGCCTCAGCGATCCTCCCGACGCCGACGCTCCACCAGCGGCACCAGATAAACCGGCACCTTGGACAATTGCAGCAGCCGGGCCGCCGTTCGCCCCAAAGGTGTTTCCGCCCCGACCCCGTGGCTGTGACTTCCTACGATCAGCAAATCGACGGAGAGTTTCTGTACCTGATCGAGAATCACCTGTGACGGATCGCCCTGCAGCACCCGCACCGCGCGTATCCGCTGCAAGTCCTGCTCGCCCTCGTCCCCCAGTTCTTCACGAAAACTGTCGAGCACCCGCTGCTCGATATTGGCGATGACGGTTTTCAGACCCTGACTGTGAAATTCGTTCAATGCCTGCTCGTCGAGATAGCTCTGCAACACCGATTCGGCAAACAGCCCCATGGGTTCCACGGCGTGCACCACGTACAGATCGGCATTGAACGTTCGCGCCATCGCCAGGGCATGCTGCATCACTAACGGTGCGTACAGACCGAGGTCAGTGGCATACAGCATCGAACGAATCATATGACCTCCTCGCGCTCCAACATGGCGGAGATTTGATTCAGCTTAGCAGTGCCTTGGCGAGTACGACGTGCGACGCAACGTCTTGAACCACGTGGGCTTTAGACCGCCGGTTCGTTGCTGATGCCGTGGGGCACGTGACCGGTCGCCACGACTTCCCGGGCCAGCTCGCAGTGGCCGGCCTGATCGTCGAAAAACACGTCGGCGGCGAAGGCTTCGAGGAACGCCGATTTGGTCAGGCCACCGAGAAACAGCGACTCGTCCAGACGAATGTCCCACTCGCGCAGTGTGCGGATCACCCGCTCATGGGCCGGCGCCGAACGCGCAGTGACCAGCGCGGTGCGGATCGGGCACTCCTCATCGGAGAACTCGCGCTGCAACAGATTGAGCGCCGCGAGAAAGCCCTTGAACGGCCCGCCGCGCAACGGTTCGCGCGCCGATTCACGCTCCTTGGCCTGGAAAGCTTCGAGGCCACCGGACTGATAGACGCGCTCCGATTCGTCGGAAAACAGCACCGCGTCCCCGTCGAAGGCGATGCGCAATTCATCGCTGGCCGCACGACTGGCGCCGCCGGACAGAATGGTCGCCGCCGCGAAACCGGCATCCAGCGCAGCGCGCACATCTTCGGCATGGGTGGAGAGAAACAGATCGCAACCAAAGGCCTTCAGATACGGATAAGGACTGCGCCCGCCGACGAACGCCGCGCGGGAGATCGCCAGGCCGTAATGACCAATGGAGTTGAAGACGCGCAGGCCGGTATCAGCACTGTTGCGCGACACCAGAATCACCTCGACCCGGGCGCGGCCGAGGCGACTGTTGAGGTTGAGCAGTTTTTCCACCAGCGGAAAGGCATCGCCCGGCGCGAGGATTTCGTCTTCGTGATCGATCTGATATTGCCGGTAGGCTTCGACGCCACTCGACTCATACACCTTGTGGCTTTCGCTCAGGTCGAACAGGGCACGGGACGAGATCGCCAGCACCAGTTTGTCATCGATGTTCTTGGCCATGCCTTTCCCCCAGTGCGACCGGTTTAAACGTTACGCCGGTCGATAAAGCTCAATGTGCGATACAACGATTCGATTCGCGGCAACTCGCAGCCTGCCGCTTTTGCCGCCGCCAAAGGACGAGCGTAGATCGCCTCGAGCTCCAGCGGTCGCTTGTGCAAAAAGTCGTGGTACATGCTCGGCCAATAGTCGGGCATTTTCTCGGTCATCATGAACAGGTATTCGGCGTAACCGGGCGGCATGTCGTGACCGCAGGCCTTGGCGCCCTGCACCACTTCAGCCATCAGCGCCTGAATCAGTGCGCGGCTGTCAGTGTCGGCCATCAACGGCGTGGTGCCGGCACCGAGCAACACCGAAAGCCCGTTGTAGGGAATGTTCCAAACCAGTTTCTGCCAGCGCGCCTGATGCAGGTTCGGCATCGCCTGGGAATCGAGACCGGCGGCGCGGAACAGGCCGGCGCCCTCTTCGACGATTGCCATGCGCGCCGCATCATCCGGTGCCGGACCGCTGTGGTAACCGACGTTCACCGCCCCCAGCGCCTGATGGGTGATCTGCCCCGGCCCTTCGCGGTGGACGCAGATCAGGCACAAACCGCCCAGCAAATGCAGGGAGTCGGGCAACAACGCACGCAAGCTGTCTTCGACGTCGAGGCCGTTTTGCAGCACCAGCACTTTCGCGTCGGGTTTCGCCGCCTGAATGATCGACGGTGCCAGCCCGGCATTGCTGGTGGTCTTGGCGCCGACCAGCAGCCAGTCGCAGGGCGGCATGTCTTCTGCCGACGAATAGGCCTGCACCGGGTTCAGCGTCAAGGCGCCATGCACGGCGCTGTCCACCTGCAAGCCGCCCTCGGCGACTGCGGAAAACTCACTGCGCAACAGAAAGTGCACATCGAATCCGGCCCGGGCCAGCATTACCCCGTAAAACCCTCCGATGGCGCCGGTGCCGATAATCCCCACCACCGGTTTGTTCAATGCTCCCATCACGGCAACTCCTCTGCAATTCGACCCAGCGCCTGCGCCACGGCTGCGTTCAGCTCATCGACATTCAGGCGCGTGTGCACTGCCCCAAAGAACTCGCCGTCGCGCACCACAAACAGCGCCGGCAAATGAAAGACCTGATAACGCTCGACCAGTCCGCCGTTGTCGCCGGCATCGATCCAGCACACGCGATCGACGGCCAGATCGAGCCCCGGCAACACTTCGCGGGCATAGCGGCAACTGGCGCAGCCGACGCTGGTGAAAATCACCAGCGAAACGCCGTTCATCGCCAGCAGCCGTTGGTCGGCGTCAAAATCGGTCAGCTGCGATTCGACCACTATACTGGGGGAAACAATGTCAAATGGCCGACACAGGGAGTCTGTGCTCATGGGACGGTTTATTCCTCATCCGGATGATGTGCCCGTTGAACTGACCTTGCTCACACCGGAGTGTATTTCGCGTCAACGGCTGCACACTATCAGCCTCGGCGGCATCGCTTGCAATTACCACCGTGCCTGGCGCCATGGCACCGCCTTGCAGGTGCGCATGCCGACCATCAATGCCGATTTCGCCTATCCGGGCTATGTGGCCTGGTGCCTGCGTCGCAAAAAAGGTTATCTGGTCGGCATTGCATTCACTGATGAGCAGACGCTGTTCAGCGCGCGAATGGGTGAGCAGGTGTGTCAGATCGAGCGCTATTGCCGAATCAACGATGCCCACGATGACCTGCAGGATATCCAGGCGCGAGCCCTGCAATGGGTCGAACAACACGCCGAAGAGTTCTCCCACGACAGCGTTCGCAAGGCTTTCGCGTAACCATAGCTGGACTGAACAGTTACTTGCCCATTGTCTAGCAGGCGTCTAACGCGATAAGGTTCGGCTCCCCGACGCGCTTAAATCCGCTGTGCTCCGCCGCGCGGGGATCGCTGGCGGCCGGCACCCGTGACCTGACGAGTAACCGATGGCTGATTTACCGATCAACGACCTGAACGTCGCTTCCAACGAGACCCTGATCACTCCCGATCAGCTCAAGCGTGATATCCCTCTGAGCGACGCTGCCCTGCGCACCGTCACCAAGGGTCGCGAGGTCATCCGCAACATTCTCGATGGCACCGACCATCGTCTGTTCGTGGTGATCGGCCCCTGCTCGATCCACGACATCAAGGCTGCCCACGAATATGCCGATCGCCTGAAGGTGCTGGCGGCAGAAGTCTCGGACACCCTGTATCTGGTCATGCGCGTGTATTTCGAAAAGCCACGGACCACCGTCGGCTGGAAAGGCCTGATCAACGACCCGTACCTGGATGACTCGTTCAAGATCCAGGACGGTCTGCACATCGGTCGCCAGTTGCTGCTGGACCTGGCCGAGAAAGGCCTGCCGACCGCGACCGAAGCCCTCGACCCGATCTCCCCGCAGTATCTGCAGGACCTGATCAGCTGGTCGGCCATCGGCGCACGCACCACCGAATCCCAGACCCACCGCGAAATGGCTTCCGGCCTGTCCTCGGCGGTCGGTTTCAAGAACGGCACCGACGGCGGCCTGACCGTGGCGATCAACGCCTTGCAGTCGGTTTCCAGCCCGCACCGTTTCCTGGGCATCAACCAGGAAGGTGGCGTGTCGATCGTCACCACCAAGGGCAACGCCTACGGTCACGTGGTGCTGCGCGGTGGCAACGGCAAGCCGAACTACGATTCGGTCAGCGTCGCCCTGTGCGAGCAGGCGCTGAACAAGGCCAAGATCAAGCCGAACATCATGGTCGATTGCAGCCACGCCAACTCCAACAAGGATCCGGCCCTGCAACCGCTGGTGATGGAGAACGTCGCCAACCAGATTCTCGAAGGCAACCAGTCGATCATCGGCCTGATGGTCGAGAGTCACCTGAACTGGGGCTGCCAGGCGATCCCGAAAGACCTCGCCGACCTGCAATACGGCGTGTCGATCACCGATGCCTGCATCGACTGGTCCGCTACCGAAAACACCTTGCGCAGCATGCACGCCAAGCTCAAGGATGTCCTGCCGAAACGTCAGCGCGGCTGACAGCCGTTTCGCAGGCATAAAAAACGCCGGGCATTGCCCGGCGTTTTTGTGTGTGCGGTGAGGTCAGTCAGATCTTGGCGGTGCGCCGCTGGTGACGCTCCATGTAGCGCTCCACGTAGGAGCACGATGGAATGACCGTGTAGCCCATTTCATCGGCGTACTGCAACGCCCGTTCGGTCAGGGCTGCCGCGATGCCTCGGCCACGCAACGCGTTGGGCACGAAGGTGCGGTAGATATCCAGGGTCTGTTTCCCCAGATCCATATAGGTCAGGTAGGCACGATGACCGTCCACATTGGTCTCGAACTGATGACCAGCCTGGTCATGGTGGATGGACAACGCCTCGCTCATCACTACTCCTCGCGGGTCTCGAATTCTGACCCCTACCTTACCGATGTTTTCCCGGCGAAGGAACATCTACGCCACCCCGTGCCTGATGGACACCGAGAAGAACTGCACCGATCTCGCGCAACCCGAGCACGTATCAAATAGTAGGCACCATTGGCGAAAATGCTCAAGGTACGCTCGTCATCACGCAGATTGACGGGGGGCAGTTCCGGTGGACTCAGGGCGGGTTCGGGAGACAATCTTCCCGAGCCAAAAGGCTGAACATCGCCGGATGTTGAGACTTAAGACGAGCCCCCCGTTTTAAAGTCACCTCAACATGGACAAAGATATGCGAGGCGCTGCGCAAATTCGCAACAAAAGTGTGGACGAATCCATATAGACGCACTTTAGCCGTTACCTGCAAAACAGCGCACGACAACGGGAACTTTTTCTCAATAACTCGCTCATCTCGCGCCTTACAGCTGGATATTTTTTATACAGCCCAGTTAAAAGTTGCTCGAAAAAGAATCAACGCCTACAATTTTTTTTGCTTCTTGCCTCACGTCAGTTTACTTACTACAAGTAATGGGTAGTATGTACGCCGGCTATTTCCTCAATCGGAGGAGACAGCCACTTAATTGAAAGTCCTTGAAGGGGAACACGATGAACAACGTTCTGAAATTCTCTGCTCTGGCTCTGGCCGCAGTTCTGGCTACCGGTTGCAGCAGCGCATCGAAAGAAACCGAAGCACGTCTGACCGCTACTGAAGACGCAGCTGCTCGCTCCCAGGCTCGTGCAGACGAAGCTTACCGTAAAGCTGATGAAGCTCTGGCTGCTGCTCAAAAAGCACAACAGACTGCTGACGAAGCTAACGAGCGTGCTCTGCGCATGCTGGAAAAAGCTAGCCGCAAGTAATAGTCCTTCGGGATTGTTATCAAGCCGACCCATTTTTTGGGTCGGCTTTTTTGTGCCTGCAGTTTCTGCGGGCAATAAAAAACCCGCCGCTGCGCAAGCCTCGGCGGGTTTTGTCTTTCAGCTTATTGCTGCAGGTCGATCGGTGCGCTGGAGACCATCGGTGCCGAAGTATTCGGCGTGCCGATTTCGGTTGGCAGGCCATCTTCAGCCGCCACCACATCACGCACCACATCCCAGTCCATGCGCAGGTTGTTGGTGATGTCTTCACGCTTGAGCATCGCGTTGATCACGGCGGTGTGCTTGTCGACCACCGACGGGTTGCCCTTGTCGTCGATCGGCGTGTGCGCTTCCAGGTAGATCTTGCCGCCACTGCGACCGAACTTGTACGCGTCGTTGAGAATCCGCACCGAAGTCCCCACCGGCACCATGCCGGCCATTTCCAGCACGTTGTTGTTGAACATGCGGAAGCAGCCGTGGCTGGTGCGCATGCCGATGCCGAACTTCTTGTTCGAACCGTGGATCAGGTAGCCCGGCGTGCCCAGGGTGAACTTGAACGGCCCCAGCGGGTTGTCAGGACCGGCCGGCACCACGTTCGGCAGCGGATCACCGTCGGCAGCGTGCTCGGCCTTGATCGAGGCAGGCGGCGTCCAGGTCGGATTCGGCGTCTTGGCGGTAATCGTGGTGTGAGCGATTGGCGAGCCCCAGCCTTCACGGCCGATACCCAGCGGGAAGGTGTACACCACGTTCCGGCCTTTCGGGTAGTAGTAGAGGCGATATTCAGCCAGGTTGATCACGATGCCTTCACGCGGACCTGGCGGCAGGATGAAACGGGTCGGCAGTACCACTTCGGTGCCGGCGCCCGGCAACCAGGCATCGACACCCGGGTTGGCCGCGACCATTTCCGAATAGCCCAGATCGTAGGTGGTGCCCAGATCGGCAAAGGTGTCTTCGTACTTGGCCTTGATCACCTGCACCTGGCCGATGATGTCTTCACCGGGTGGTGGCAGGGGAAACTCCAGTGCGGCAACGGGACCGGCCACACACAGGGCGGCAAGAGACAGGCAGCGGGTGACGGCAGGAAAACGCGGCAACATCCGGAGAATCCTTCGCAAGATCGACAAGGGTAATAAGAACGCGATTGTACACCGCGTCCAGAGAATTCGGGGAGATGCGCCGATGGGCTGGCAAACTCTTCATGATTGAAGCTGCCGCCCGCCCGGACTGCATTCGGAAGATGCCTGCGCTTAAAGCTCGAATCGCAACTCGGGCCAGATCGGCGAGGTGCCGCGCTTCTGCGATTCGAGGATCGCCCGGCACAGCGAACACAGGCGCTGATCCTGGAACACCCGGCGATCCACGCTCGACCAGCGCGGTTGCGCCGGCAGCAGACTGCCGCACAGGGTTCGGTCAGCCGAGCCACCGAGCTCCAGTTGACGGGTCACCAGATGCACTCGCACTTCCTGGCAGGCGAACAGATCCAGCTGTTCGTCAGGCTCGATCAGTTGGTAGGCGAACAGGGACCAGGCAGAACGCGGCATCGGGGGCTCCAAATTAGGGGGCGCCACATTAGCCGAAAGCCTGCCGCTAGAAAAGCCTCATAACAGCGGTTTTAGCGTCGGCCAGACATTTTCCAGCAACTTGCCCTGAGCCCCGGCCGCCGGGTGCAGACCGTCGGCCTGCATCAAGTCCGGATGCCCGCCCACACCGTCGAGGAAAAACGGCACCAGCGGGATTTTTTTCTCCTCGGCGAGCTTGCCGTAGACCTCGGCAAAGGCATCCGTGTAACGCTTGCCGTAGTTGGGTGGCAACTGCATGCCGAGCAACAACACCTTGGCACCGCTTTGGCGGGAGCTGTCGATCATCGAAGCAAGATTTTGTTGCAATTGCGTCGGCGGCATTCCGCGCAGGCCATCGTTGCCGCCCAATTCGAGGATCACCAGTTCCGGTTTGTGCTCTGCAAGCAGCGCCGGCAGCCGCGCCTGGCCTCCGGCACTGGTGTCGCCACTGATGGATGCATTGACCACTTTGTCGTCAAAACCTTCGGTCTTGAGCCGCTGTTCGAGCAACGACACCCACCCCAGCCGGGTATCCAGTCCGAAACCGGCGCTGATACTATCGCCAACGATCAGGACTGTACCCGCCGCTGCGTTCTGGGCCATGCACATCAAGGCCAGGCCAGCACTCAAAAACCACACACGCATCGGATTCTCCATGGGCGCAAGCATTCTCACCGCGAAGAACCTTAGCAAAGTGGTTCCCAGCGCGGAAGGTGAACTGACCATCCTGCACGAACTCAGCCTGGAACTGAACAAGGGCGACAGCCTGGCCATCGTCGGCGCGTCCGGTTCCGGCAAATCCACCCTGCTCGGTCTGCTTGCGGGCCTTGACCTGCCGAGCAGCGGCGAAGTAACGCTCGCCGGGCAAGGCCTGAGCAATCTCGACGAAGACCAGCGCGCGCGCATTCGCGCCGAACACGTAGGCTTCGTCTTTCAGTCGTTCCAGCTGCTGGACAGCCTCAACGCGCTGGAAAACGTCATGCTGCCGCTGGAGCTCGACGGCCGCAAAGACGCTCGAAGCCGCGCCACCGAATTGCTGCAACGGGTCGGCCTTGGCCAGCGCCTGACTCACTCGCCACGCCAGCTCTCCGGTGGTGAGCAGCAGCGCGTCGCGATTGCCCGGGCGTTCGCCGCCGAGCCGGACGTGCTGTTCGCCGACGAACCCACCGGCAACCTCGACAGCCACACCGGCGAGCGCATCAGCGACTTGCTGTTCGAATTGAACAAGGAACGCGGCACCACCCTGGTGCTGGTGACCCACGACGAACGCCTGGCCCATCGTTGCCGGCGTCTGATCCGTCTTGAAGCCGGCCTGTTGGTCGCCCCTCTGGAGCCTTGATGGCACGTCTGCCGCTGTTGCGTCTGTTCAGTCTCGCCCTGCGCCAACTGATGCGCGATGCCCGCGCCGGTGAACTGCGGGTACTGTTTTTCGCCTTGGTCGTGGCAGTCGCGGCGAGTACCGCGATCGGCTATTTCGGTGCCCGTCTCAACGGCGCGATGATGCTGCGCGCCACCGAGTTTTTAGGCGCCGACCTGTCGCTCGAAGGCAGTTCGCCGGCCCGGCTGGAACAGATCCGGAGCGGCACCGAGCTGCGTCTGGATCATGCGCAGGTGGTGGAGTTTTCCAGCGTCATCGCCACGGACAACGGCATTCAGCTCTCCAGCATCAAAGCGGTCGACCGCGCCTATCCGCTGCGCGGCGAGCTGAAAAGCGCTCTCGCCCCTTACGCGACAGAAGAAACGGGAGGCGAGCCGCAGCCCGGTGAAGCCTGGGTCGAAGCGCGCCTGCTGACGGCGCTGGACCTGAAGATCGGCGACAGCATCGACGTCGGCATGAAGACGTTGAAACTGACGCGAGTGCTGACCTACGAACCGGACCGCGCCGGCAACTTCTACAGCCTGACGCCACGGGTGCTGATCAACCTCGACGACCTCGCCGCGACCGGCGTGGTGCAACCCGGCAGCCGGGTGAGTTACCGCGAACTGTGGCGCGGAGAGCCGCAGGCGCTGGAAACCTATCGCCAGCTAATCAAACCGGGACTCGCCGCCAACCAGCGGATTCAGGATGCCCGGGA
The DNA here is from genome assembly GCF_039695385.1 of Pseudomonas sp. 9.2(2024). NCBI lineage: Bacteria > Pseudomonadati > Pseudomonadota > Gammaproteobacteria > Pseudomonadales > Pseudomonadaceae > Pseudomonas > Pseudomonas sp. 9.2(2024). The sequence continues at coordinate 4,667,327 of NZ_CP155585.1, forward strand.
TGGCAACCGGCAGATCGGCGGTGCACTGGGCAAGGCCGAACGCTATCTGAACATGGCCAGTCTGGTTGCCGTGCTTCTGGCCGGTGTCGCGGTGGCGCTATCGGCGAACCGCTTCGCCAGCCGGCGTTTCGATGCCAGCGCCCTGCTGCGTTGCCTGGGCTTGTCGCGCCGGGAAACCCTGGTGCTGTTCAGTCTGCAACTGACGGTGCTCGGCCTGCTCGCCAGCCTCAGCGGTGCCCTGCTCGGCTGGCTCGCGCAATTGGGATTGTTCGCGCTGCTGCATGATCTGCTGCCGACCGACGTACCGCCGGGTGGCTTGCTGCCGGCGCTGGCCGGAATCGGTACCGGACTGGTGGCGCTGGCCGGTTTCGCCCTGCCACCGCTCGCTGCACTGGGCCGCGTGCCGCCGTTGCGGGTCTTGCGCCGGGACATGCTGCCGATTCCATCGAGTACCTGGATGGTCTATGGCGCAGCACTCGGTGCGCTCGGGCTGATCATGTGGCGCCTGAGTCTGGACCTGCTGCTGACGTTCGCCCTGCTCGGCGGCGGTGTGGTCGCCGCGCTGGTGCTCGGCGGCTTGCTGCTGTTGCTGCTGCAAAGCCTGCGTCGCCTGCTTGCGCGCGCGTCCTTGCCGTGGCGTCTCGGGCTGGGTCAGTTGTTGCGCCATCCTTTGGCGGCGGCTGGCCAGTCATTGGCCTTCGGGCTGATTCTGCTGTCCATGGCGTTGATTGCACTGCTGCGCGGTGAACTGCTCGACACCTGGCAAAACCAGTTGCCGAAGAACGCACCCAACTATTTCGCCCTGAACATCCTGCCGGCCGACAAACAGGCCTTCACCGATCACCTGATCAATGTCTCGGCCCAGGCCGCGCCGTTGTACCCGGTGGTGCCTGGGCGGCTGATCAGCATCAATGGCGAAGCGGTGCAGCAGATCGTCAGCAAGGATTCGGCCGGCGACCGCGCGATCCAGCGCGACCTGAGCCTGACCTGGGCTTCGGATCTGCCGGCGGGCAACAAGATCACCGCCGGTTCGTGGTGGACCGGGCAACCTTCGGATGACGTTCCGGGCGTATCGGTGGAAGGCAAGGTGGCCGAAAGCCTCAAGCTCAAGCTGGGCGATCACATGGTGTTCAGCGTCGGCGGGGTCAATCGCGAAGCGAAGGTCACCAGTTTGCGGGAGATCAACTGGGACAACTTCCAGCCGAACTTCTTCATGATCTTCCAGCCCGGCACCCTGAAGGATCTGCCGGCGACCTATCTGACCAGCTTCTATCTGGCACCCGGTCACGATCAGCAGATTGTCGAGCTGTCCCGAGCATTCCCGGCAGTGACCATCCTGCAGGTCGAAGCCTTGCTCGAACAGCTGCGCAGCATCCTTGCCCAGGTCACCCTGGCGGTGGAGTATGTGTTGTTGTTTGTGTTGGCGGCGGGGATGGCGGTGCTGTTTTCCGGTTTGCAGGCAACCCTGGATGAGCGCATTCGCCAGGGTGCGCTGTTGCGTGCGCTGGGGGCCGAGCGGCAGTTGCTGATCAAGGCGCGACGGATCGAGTTCGGCTTGCTCGGCGCGGTCAGCGGATTGCTCGCGGCGATCGGTTCGGAAGTGGTGAGTCTGGTGCTGTATCGCTTTGCCTTCGACCTGCCATGGCATCCCCATCCGTGGTTGCTGCTGTTGCCGTTGATCGGCGCGGCGCTGATCGGTGGCGCCGGGGTGTTCGGCACGCGGCGTGCGCTGAACGCCAGCCCGCTGACAGTGTTACGCGAGGGTTGATAGACTCCAGCCGTATTAATCACAAGAAGTTGCCATGAGCCGTTATCGCCCTCCCCGCACCGCCGGCACCGCGCTGATCACCCCCGAAGGTGAAGCGCGGATGCGCGCCGAATTCCATGAGCTTTGGCACGTGCGCCGCCCGCAGGTGACGCAATCGGTCAGCGAAGCGGCGGCTCAGGGTGATCGTTCGGAAAATGCCGAGTACACCTACGGCAAGAAAATGCTGCGCGAGATCGACAGCCGCGTGCGTTTTCTCACCAAACGCCTTGAGGCGTTGAAAGTGGTCAGCGAAAAACCGAGTGATCCGAACAAGGTCTACTTCGGCGCCTGGGTGACCATCGAAGACGAGGACGGCAAACAATCGCGCTATCGCATCGTCGGCCCGGACGAACTGGACCTGAAACTCGGCCTGATCAGCATCGACTCACCGCTGGCCCGCGCCCTGATCGGCAAGGCGCTGGATGCTGAAGTGCGGGTACAGACGCCGACCGGCGAACAGTTCGTCTACATCGTGGCGATCGAATATCCCTGACGCTCAGCGCCGGGTGATCAGGCCTTGGCGTGCGACGCGGGTCAGTTGGCGAATCATTTCCGGCGCCTCTTCAAGGCTCGGGGCCTGAATGACGGCCAGATCGAAACTGTCATCGGCAAAACGCGCCAGCGACTCACCGTCTTCAACGAACTGGATCAGGAAGGCGGCAGGACCGCCGCTGCGGCGTGGCCAGCCATCGAGATAACGCAACAGCGTCGGCTGATGTTTGCCGCCAAGCAGGATTTTCGGATTGCGTTGGGTGATGTGTGCCGTGATCGGCGCGGGACGTGCTGGAGGGCGTAGTGCATTCATCGTGTCGTGTCTCTGCCTCAAAAGTCTGCATGGCAGGTGAGAGGCAACACCGAACCAGCGCTTTAGCGGTATTTCGAAGCCCTGTTCCGGCTTCTGACGGCAACTGAAGAATAGTCACCTGGCGCCCCGCAAGTAGCTGTTTAAATCGGCGCATGAGCGGCATCCTAGAGAACGTGACCGGCCAGTGTCAAGAATCAGCCGCAACAAAAAAGGCCCGCACAATGCGGGCCTTTTGCTTGAGCCAGAGCCTTCAACCGGCGATGGCGCGATCCACCGAGAGCTTGCCGGCGCCTTCGATCAGCACCGCGAGGCTGCCGCCGAGCAGGGCCAGAGCGAACTCGTAACCGTTGTTGGCCATGAACAGACCGTTGCTGATGTGCACGGTGAAGATCGCCACCAGCGACAGGAAGGTCAGGCCCAGTGCCGCCGGGCGAACCAGCAGGCCGATGATCAGCGCCAGACCGGCGAAGAACTCGGTACCGCCGGCCAAGGTGGCCATCAGGTAACCCGGGGTCAGGCCGATGCTTTCCATGTATTGCGCAGTGCCCGCCAGGCCGTAGCCACCGAAGAGGCCGAAGAGTTTCTGCGAGCCGTGGGCGGCGAAGATCACGCCGACGGCAATGCGCAGAATGGTCAGACCGTAGCCGGCGCGGGTGAACAGAACCTTGTTGATCAGAGAGCTCATGTTGCGTTTCCTTGTTGTCAGAAGTGCTTGTTGGTTGGCCGCTATATTAATCAGTTATTTTCATGTTAAAAGCGCAAAAATTCCGCCATAACAATCAACTTTTTTGATCATTTGCGTGAAACCACTTTCTGCCCCCCGGGCTCCAACGACTCCCGCTCCCGGTCGAACGCCAAGTAATACTTGTTCACACTATTAACATAGCTGACGGCCCCCATTCCCACCTGCTCCATGGCGATGCGCTCGACCTGAAAGAACCACTGGTTGGGATTCAGGCCGCGACGTCGTGCCTCGGCACGCATGCCTTGCACCCGCTCCGGGCCGATGTTGTAGGCGGCCAGGGTGAACGCCATGCGCTCGCGCTCGTTGAGTTTGGGGCTGTTGAAGAACTTGCGGCGGATCATCGCCAGGTACTTGGCCCCGGCCTGCACATTCGCATCGAGATTCTGGATATTGTTGACGCCGACTCGCTGCGCGGCGGACGGCGTGATCTGCATCAGCCCGGTCGGGCCGCTGCCGTTGCGCGCGTTGGGCTGTAGCGCCGACTCCTTGAAGGCCAGCGCCGCCAGGTTGAGCCAATCCATGTTTTGCGCTTCGGCGTGCTTCTGCAGGGTCGGGCGCAGTTTCTCCAGGCGCTGGCGGTCAGCCTTGGCCAACGGATAGTGCACCTGATAGAGACGGCGGTAGATCCGCAGGAACGCCGCATCTTCGTTCGACGGCTTTTTGTAGCCGGTCAGGAAGCGGTCGATGCTGGCCCGCAACATCGACGCATCACGGCGTACGAACCAGTATTCCTCGCCCGGTTCGCTGATCATCACCTGACGGTCGAAACGCAGCTTGGGCAGGATCTTGCCCCACCGCTCGGCAATCGGTTGCTCGACGATGGTCAAGTGGAAGATCCCGCCCTGAACCATCTCCAGCACGTCCTCGACCGCCAGCGTCGGATCGACCCATTCGATCTTGATCGGCGCCAGTTTGTGCAGCGCCAGTTTCTGGTTGAGCTGACTGACCGCCTCCCCCGCCGCACTGCCGGTGGGCAGCGCCAGGGTTTTGCCGGCCAGTTGCTCGACCTTGGTGTAGCGTTTTTCACCCTTGATGCCGACCAGCACCAGCGGCACGTTGCTGGCAATCGGCTCGCTGCTGGCGACCGCGTGGCCGGGTTGCAACTCGAGCAGTTCGCCTGGCGCAACAAGATCGCCTTCGCCACGCTGTAGCGCGCCGAGCAGTTGATCCTTGGCTTTGGGGATGATCTTGAGGGTGATTTCCTGGCCGTCGCGAGCGTGGCCATTGAGGTATTGCTCGAAGGCGCGCAGCCGGTGGTATTCGATGCCGATCGCCTGGCCCTGGACTTCGCCGGAGCTGTTGCGGCTCTGGTTGACCAACACTCGCAACACGCGGCTGCTGCGGATTTCGGTCAGGTCGCGAACCTTGGCGGCCGGCACGGCTTGCAGCGGCCCGGGCAGCCGTGCGACCGCCGTCATCGGCAGCAGCAACGAACCACACAGCAGGAGCAAAACCGAGGGACGAACCATCCACTCTCCGGAAAGAATACGGGGCGTTTTTACCGCTGAGCGGTCGCAAAACACCGACGAAAACAGAGCGCCTGGAGCGCTGATAAAGTGCGAGAGACTGGCACAGTGATGGCAACTCTGCCACCCCAGCCTGCCTCGCGGCCTCAACAGACAGCCATAAGCCGTTGTAGTTCTTGGCTTTTCTTATAAATCTACAGCTCTGATATGCTTTCCGGCCTTCGGCCCGAGGTAGCACCATGCAACTCATCGATATCGGCGTCAACCTGACCAACCCCAGTTTCGCCGACAAACACCAGGCCGTGCTCGACCGCGCCTACGCTGCCGGCGTCTGCCAACTGGTGCTGACCGGCACCAGCGTCGAGGGCAGCGAACAGGCGCTGGAGCTGTGCCGGCAACTGGATCCGGACGGCCAGCGACTGTTCGCCACCGCCGGCATTCACCCGCATTCCGCCAGCGACTGGAATGCCGACAGCGCGCGGCGTCTGCGCAGTCTGCTGCAGGAATCGAACGTGGTGGCGGTGGGTGAATGCGGGCTGGATTTCAACCGTGATTTCTCGCCGCGCCCGCAGCAGGAAAAAGTCCTCGAAGAACATCTGGCGCTGGCTGCCGAACTGCAATTGCCGGTGTTTCTGCACGAACGTGATGCGAGCCAGCGACTGCTGGACATCCTCCGTGACTTCCGCGACCGCTTGCCCGCCGCCGTGGTGCATTGCTTCACCGGCGAGCAGAAAGCCCTGTTCAGCTACCTCGATCTGGATCTGCACATCGGCATCACCGGCTGGATCTGCGACGAGCGTCGCGGCACCCATTTGCATCCGCTGGTGAAGGAGATCAAGCGCGGTCGCCTGATGCTGGAAAGCGATGCACCGTACCTGCTGCCGCGCACGTTGCGGCCGAAGCCGAAAAACGGCCGCAACGAGCCGGCGTATCTGACCGAAGTGCTGCGTGAAGTGGCGTTGCATCGAGGCGAGACCGAAGCAGACTTGGCGGCCCACACCACCGCTTGCGCACGTGCTTTCTACGGTTTACCTACCCTGCCCTAGCCGAGGCCAATGCATCACTTGTTGATGCACATCAAGATCCGGACACCTGCGTAGCGGCACAATAATGGCACCTTGCCAAAACTGTTTCCGCTATCAGAGAAGACCTCCATGGGTGCCTGGCTTAGCAATATCTCGCTGAAATACAAATTCTGGGCGGTCAACGCGGTCGCCTTTGTCACCACCCTGTTGCTGGTGCTGTACGCCGTGCAGCTCGAACAACAGGCCCGCAGCCACGCCGCGCAAACCTCGGCCCAGGCCCAGGCACAATTGCTCAAGGCCTGGCCGGCCGGGCAGGCGCTGCCAAAATCCGAACAGGTGCTGACTTTCAAACGCGGTGAAGCGCCGCGCCTCAACGATCAGCCGCTGCTGGAGATCACCGACAGCGGCGGCTGGATCGAGATCAGTCACCTACCGTTGTTCGGCGAAAACCCGCTGCTCGGCGCCGAGGTTTTCAGCCGTGCCGATGGTCAGCAGGTCGCCGTGATTGCCTACGCCCCCAGCCTCAGCCAGGTGTTCAGCGAGCGCTTCGCCAACTACGCGGTGGCGGTGTTCATCCTGATGCTGGCGATGCTCGGCGCTTCACAATTGTTGATCCGCTTTCTGCTCAGTCAGCTCAATACGCTCAAGGACGTGATGCTGCACGTGGAGAAAACCGGCGACCTTGCCGCCCGGGTGCCGCTGGCCTGCAAGGATGAAGTCGGTCAGATGGCCAACGCGTTCAATGCGATGCAGGCCGGTTATCAGCGAGTAGTGACCACCGTGGCCAACACCGCGCGGCAACTCGACGTCGGTGCCGCGCGACTGGCGTCGAGCATGAACGAAGTACGTCACGGCATGCTCGGCCAGCAGAGCGAAACCGATCAGGCCGCCACGGCGATCAACGAAATGACCGCCACCGTCTACCACATCGCCCAGCACGCCGGCGCCACTCGCGACCTGTCGCAGACCGCCGACGGCCTGGCCGGCAGTGGCCAGCAAGTGGTGAGCCGGGTGCAGACTTCGATTGCCGGCCTGTCCAGCGGCGTGCAGCAGACCGCCGAGATGATCCAGCGTCTGGCCGAGGACAGCCAAAAGATCAACGGCGTGGTCAGCGTGATCCACAGCATCGCCGAACAGACCAATCTGCTGGCGCTCAACGCCGCCATCGAAGCGGCCCGTGCCGGGGAAATGGGTCGCGGGTTTGCGGTGGTCGCCGACGAGGTGCGCAACCTTGCCAAACGTGTGCAGACCTCCACCGATGAGATCACCACCATGGTCTCGGCGTTGCAGGCCGGCACCCGCGACGCGGTGGACTTCATGCAGCAAAGTTCGTACAAGGCCGATGACTGCGTGCAACAGGCGCAGGAGGCCGGCGAAGCACTGGCGGAAATCACCGGCGCGGTGGCGCAAATGCGCGAGAGCAACACGCAGATTGCGGTGGCGGCGGAGCAGCAAAGTCAGGTGGCCGAAGAGATGAACCGCGCGGTGGTGAGCATTCGTGATGTCACCGAGAACACCGTGCAGCAAACCGTGGATTCGGCAACCACCAGTAACGAGTTGGCGACGCTGGCCGGGGAGCTGAACAAGGCGATAGGTCAACTCAAGCTTTGAGGGCCTCATCGCCAGCAGGCTGGCCCACAGTGGATGAGTGAAGACTGTTCCTTTGTGGGAGCTGGCCTGCTGGCGATGCCGTCAGCTCCGGCAACATCGAACCGAGCGATGACGCCTATCACTTCAATAGCCAACCTTGATTCGCCGCCCTCGCTGCCCCGGCCTATTCTTCAACCATGTACCGAACGAACATGGATCGAGGAGCAGCAACATGGGCAAACGTCACCCCAACCTTCCCGCGTGGCAATGGCGCGCGTACCCGAACAACCATCAGCACCCGACCAATCTGGTGCTGCACCTGATTGCCGTGCCGCTGTTCATCGTCGCGTTTCTGTTGATCGTCTCGGGCGTGTTCAGCCTGAGTCTGGCCAGCGTGGCGATCGGCGTGATTGGCGTCATTGCGGCGCTGGGTCTGCAGCGTCACGGTCACAGCCTGGAGGCGCAAGCCTCCGAGCCGTTCAGTGATCGCAAGGACGCCGTCTCGCGTCTGCTGGTCGAGCAGTTCCTGACGTTTCCGCGGTTCTTCCTCAGTGGCGGCTGGTTTCGCGCCTGGCGTGAACGCCATCGCCGCCATTGAGTCAGGCGAAGATCGTCACCGTCTGCCGACTCATGGCAATCAGTTCACCCTTCGCGCTCCACAGCTTGGCGGCGACATGCCCGTAACCGTCAGCCGCATACTCGATGTCCGCCAGGTATTGGCAAAAATCCAGCGTACTCAAATCCCGTAACGGCTGAACGAATTCGATGGTCCAGGTCAGCGTGCTGCCCGGTGCCGGCTTCTTCAGATACGGCAACAGCGCGGGCGGCCAGGCATCGACCAGCGCCAGCAGGTGCGCTTCGTTGACCGGCTCTTCCTTCACATCCCCACGCAAACGCACCCAGCCGCCCATCAGCCGCGATTGATTGCCGGTGAACGGCATGCCGCCGACACTCCAGCGCATCGCCAGATGGCGCATGAACTCGGGGGTTACGCCCTTGATATACGGCAGTTCCTGGCAGTCATCCCAGTGTTTCATCTCCGGTGCCGGATAGGCTTCAACCGCCACTTCCGACGAGCGCGAAGCCCCGAAGCTGCCTTGCACCATCGTCACCACCTGACCGTTCTGCACAGCGCGCCCCAGCACCTGGCTGACCGCTTTGCCTTCACGCAGTACTTCGACTTCAAAGCTCACCGGCACTTCGGGCTCGACCGGGCCGACGAAAGTGATCGCCAGCGAACGCACCGGCCGATCGGCAGGCACCTTGGTACGCATCACTTCAAATTGCAGCGCGGCCACCAATCCGCCAAAACTGGCCCGGCCCTGCCCCCACTCCGCCGGAATCGTGACCTCCGGTTGACGACGGACAGCATCGATCAGATCGCAAAAGCGCATGGAAACCTCGGACACGGAAAAGGGAATGACCGGATCTTAACCAGCGCGGCAGAGCGGCGCAGCGTCCATTCCGGTCAAAGAGACTGACAGATAAGACAGCGATGCTGCGCGCCAGCGGGTTTCAGGACTTGAAGCAGGCTGCGCTGAGTTTTTCCAGCACCCGGTCGGCCTTGATTTCGGCCTTGGCCATGGTCGCCTGCCAAGTGGCGACGCAGGGTTGCAGATCCGGCTCCAGCTCGGCGCGGGCCAGCCATTGCCAGCAATCGTGCCAGTCACCGAGAGCGCCTTGTGCGGATTTCAAACGAGGCAATGCGGCTTCGGGCAGACGATCAAGCTCGGGGTAGGCCTCGATGCCGTAGCGCACACGCTTGATCAGCAGGCGCAAGCGATGTCGGTCGTGGGCCGGGTCGTGCAGCGCCACGTCGAGGTTTTTCCATTGTTTACCCAGACGTTTTTCGATGCGTTTGTCCAGGCGCTTGAGCAATCCCTGGCGCTGGGACGCGCGCAGAAAACGCGGAAAGGCGTCGAGGATCATCAGCAGCGACGCCACTTCGGCGCTGGCCGCCAGCGTCGGGTACGCCTCGGCCATCTGCGCCATGCGGCGCTGCGCGGCTTCGGGCTGATCGTGTTTGATCAGCCAGGCTGCCAACACCTCGCGATCGCGCCACGGCGTGGTCAGTTGCCCGACGCTGGCCGCCGCGCTTTCCAGTTGCTCGACACCGGGCAAGCCGCGCAACGGTCGCAGCAGACTGCGCAAGCGCCGCACGGTGGTGCGCAGATCGTGCAGTGCTTCAGGGTCGGTTCGAGCGGTCAAACGGGCCTGACAGCCCAGCAGCCTGACTTCCAGGCTCAAGACATGAGCCACCAACCGATCGACCAACGCAGACATTACTTGCTCCTGAATTCAATGGCGCTGCATGAGTGTGCACCTGCGCAAGGAACCTGCCCTTGCGCCACGTCAGCAGCTTAGCGCCCGGCGCGGGATTCGCGAATGTAGAAACGTGCCTTTTCGGCTTTCTTGGTGCAGCCTTCAAACCCTTCGAATTGCTGCTGGGTCTTGGCCGCCGTCAACAGCGACAACGCCTTGGAATAGCTGACGGTGCCGGCAAAACCTTCGGCCTTAGCCAGATCCAATTCATGCCACGCCGCGTCCAGCTGGCTGCCGCAGCTGTCGCGGTAAGCGGTCTTGCCGGCGCAACCGGCCAATGCCAGCGCCATCAACGGCACACAGATCCAGGCTTTCATCACTCACACCTCGAAGATTGGTCAACAGTCGTGCAGGTAAGACGGTGCGGCAGCGAAAAAGTGCCTTGCGTCCCGCATTTGCACCGCTCTGCAAAAGATAACGCCGACGGGTCATGAAGTATCGAAAAAACGACGCCATTGCCGCCCCGAGCGACCCCGGCGATTGAAGCCCGGCCCTCGATGGGTGCATTGTGCAACCTTGTCGGGAGGAAGTTTGATGAAAAAGCGTGTCGCACTGGTGCTGGGCTCCGGTGGCGCCCGGGGCTATGCCCATATCGGGGTCATTGAAGAGATCGAACGACGGGGCTATGACATCAGTTGTATTGCCGGCTGTTCCATGGGGGCCGTGGTCGGCGGGATCTACGCCGCCGGCAAGCTCGACGAGTACCGCAACTGGATCGAAAGCCTGGATTACCTCGACGTGTTGCGCCTGGTGGATGTGAGTTTCCGACTCGGTGCGATCCGTGGCGAAAAAGTCTTCGGCCAGATCCGCAAGATCGTCGGCGAGATCAACATCGAAGACCTGCGCATCCCCTACACCGCCGTAGCCGCCGACCTCACCAATCAACAGGAAATCTGGTTCCAGGAAGGCTGCCTGCATCAGGCGATGCGCGCCTCGGCGGCGATTCCCAGCCTGTTCACCCCGGTGATGCAAGGCAACCGGATGCTGGTGGACGGCGGCATTCTCAACCCGTTGCCGATCGTGCCGGTGGTGTCGAGCCATTGCGATCTGATCATCGCGGTCAATCTCAACTCGACCAACCAGCGCCATTACAAACTGCCGGTGATCCAGCGGCCCGCCGCGTTCCGCACGCGCTTCGACAGCCTGATCAATTCGTTGGGCTCGAAGATGCCGTTCCGCCGCAAACAGGCCGAGCAACTGCTGATGCTGGAACAGGAAGCGCTGCGTGCCGAAGCGGCGGACATCAATCCGTGGGTCGAAGGCGCCGAGCCGGAAACCCAGCAACCGGCCGCCGCCCCTGAGCGCGACGGCGCACCGAAATCCGCCACCGGATCATTCATCATCGATAACGTCGGGCCGGCGTCATTGCTCGACCTGATCAACCAGAGTTTCGAGGTGATGCAGACCTCGCTGGCGCAGTACAAGATCGCCGGGTATCCGCCGGACATCCTGATCAACGTGCCGAAACGGGTGTGCCGGTTCTTCGAGTTCTACAAGGCGCCGGAGCTGATCGCGCTGGGTCGCGAGATTGCCCGGGATACCCTTGACCGCTATGAGAGCGAGCAGAACTAAAGGCTGCTCTCACTCAACAAGCGATAACCGACGCCGGCCTCGGTCACGATGAACCGGGGCCGGGTCGGATCGTCTGCCAGCTTCTGCCGCAGATGCCCGACCACGATCCGCAGGTAGTGGCTGTCCTCGGTGTGAGTCGGGCCCCAGATATCCTTGAGCAATTGCTGCTGGGTGATCACCCGCCCCGGATGCCGCGCCAGTTGCGCCAGCACTGCGTATTCCTTGCGGGTCAGGGCGACTTCGACACCGTCGAGCAACACCCGGCGATACGCCAGGTCCACGGTCAGCGGGCCGAAATTCAACGCGGCCTGCTGCGCTTCGCCGGCCGGGGCCTGACGCAGCAACGCACGCACCCGAGCGAGAAATTCCTGAATGCCGAACGGCTTGGTCACGTAGTCATTGGCGCCGCCATCCAGCGCCTGGACTTTCTGCCCTTCACTGGCGCGCACCGACAGCACCAGCACCGGCGCCGTGGCCCATTCGCGAAACTCGCGCAGCACTTGCTGGCCGTCCATGTCCGGCAGGCCAAGGTCGAGCACCAGCAGATCCGGTTTGTTCAGCGCCGCCTGGGCCAGGCCCTCGGCGCCGGTGCCGGCCTCCAGCACTTTGTAGCCTTGGGAAGCGAGGCTTATACGCAGGAACTTGCGGATCTGCGGTTCGTCATCGATGACCAAAATGGTCGCGGTCTGGCTCATGAATTCACATCAACACAAAAGAGTGGCAAGAGAGTAGCGCAGCGCGGATCAGGCTTCACCGTCCATCCCCGGTTGCGTCTGCAAGGGCAGGTGCAGGGTGATGCAGGTGCCACGCCCGTCGATGCCGTCGCCGACACCGATCCGCCCGCCGTGGGCACCGACCATGCCCTGACAGATCGCCAGCCCCAGCCCCGTGCCCTGCCCGCCCCGATCACCCCGGGCGGCGGTGTAGAACATGTCGAAAATCTTCGCCCGCTCATCGACCGGAATCCCCGGCCCTTCGTCGCTGACCGAGAAAAACACTTCGCTGTCATCCGCCCCGGCGCGCAGTTGCAGACGGCCGTGGGATGGCGAGAAGCGTGCGGCGTTTTCCAGCACGTTGACCAGCGCCTGCTCGATCAACGCGGCATGCACGTACAACAGCGGCAACTCGGCCGGTACATCGGTGCTCACTTGCAACGACGACAACACCGCCCGCAAACGATTGAGCGCACTGCCGACGATGTCCGCTGGCGACACCCAGTCCCGCGCCAGCTTCAGGGCGCCGTGGCCGAGACGGGTCATGTCCAGCAGGTTCTGGATGTAACGATCGAGACGTTCGGCTTCATCGCGGGTGCCTTCGAGCAACTCGCGGCGATCCTCCAGCGGGATCGCTTCGCCGAGGGCCAGCAGGCTGTCGATGCTGCCGCGCATCGAGGTCAGCGGCGTGCGCAGATCGTGGGACACCGAGGCCAGTAAGGCGCTGCGCAGTTGTTCGGTTTCGCCGTGCAGGCGCGCGGCTTCCAGGTCATCGGCCAGTTGCGCACGGGCCAATGCTTGAGCCAAAGGCTGACTCAACGCGGTCAGCAAGCGACGGCGCTGGCCGCTCAGGGTCTGGCCCTCTTTGGCGCACACACCGAGCAACGCCAGCGGACCGTCTTCCACCGACAATGGCCACCACCACCAGCGGCCGAACGGCAACGTGCCGGTGCCCATGCCCGCCGGCTGATCGTGTTGCCACGCCCAGTCGGCGGCGGCGCGTTCGGATTCAGTGAATTGCAGCGGCCCGCCGGTTTCGACTTTCCAGCCGCCCTGCCCGTCGCGATTAAGCAGGCACAGTTGCAGATCGCTCCAGCCATTGAGGTGCTGGGCTGCGGCGCTGACCACGGCCTGACGGTCGGTGGCGGCGGTGAGTTTGCGCGACAGGTCGAGCAGTTCGGTGGTCTCTTCCTGGGTATCGCGCAGCGCCTGCAATTGCCGACGCTGACGCGCTGCTAAGTTGCCGGTGAGCGCCGCCATCAGCAGGAAGAACAGCAAGGTCAGCACGTCTTCTTCGCGCTGGATGCTGAAGGAGAAATTCGGCGGAATGAACAGAAAGTCATAGGTCAGAAACGACAGCGCCGCACAAGCCAGCGCCGGGCCGAGACTGCTGCGCACCGCCACCAGCAACACCGCCGCAAGAAACACCAGTGAGATGTTCGGCAGCGGCAGCACGCTGGACACCGCCCACGCCAGCGCACTGGCCAGAATTGTCGCCACCAGCGCCAGCGCATAGTCGAACCACACCAGCGTCGGCGCTACACGCGGGCGCGGTTGATGCTGTTCCTGATCACTGTCCAGCACGTTGATTTCCAGACCATGGGCCTGACGCAGCAAACGCGCCGCCAGCCCACCACCGAACAGACGCCTGCGCAGACGCCGCCGCGACTGGCCGACCAGCACCAGACTCGCCCGACGTTCCGCCGCATGCTGGATCAGGGTTTTCGCCACTTCACCGGCCCGCAGCAGGACCACTTCGCCGCCGAGGCGTTCGGCCAGTTGCTGGGCGCTTTGCAGGCGCAGGCGCGATTGCTCGTCACGCACGCTGCCGTTGTCGACGTGCACCAGACTCCACGGCAAATGTCGGCGCTGGGCAACGCGACTGGCGTGACGCACCAGCCGTTCCGCCTGGGCATCGCCATCGACGCCGACCAGCAAGCGCCCACGTACCGCCGGCGCGGCTTGACCGAGCTGGCGATAGCCTTGGGCGAGATCGTTATCGACCTGCGCGGCAGCGGTCTGCATCGCCAGTTCGCGCAGCGCGGTGAGGTTGGTCTGGGTAAAAAAAGCATCGATCGCGGCGCGTGCCTGCTCCGGCACGTAGACCTTGCCTTCGCGCAGGCGCTCGAGCAGTTCGCGGGGTGGCAGGTCGATCAGCAGCAGTTCGTAGGCTTCCTGCAACACCCAGTCCGGCAGGGTTTCGCGCACTTGCACACCGGTGATGCCGCGCACCTGATCGTTGAGACTTTCCAGGTGCTGGACGTTGACCGTGGTGTACACGTCGATGCCGGCGGCAAGCAGTTCCTGAATGTCCTGCCAGCGTTTGGCGTGGCGGCTGCCGGGGGCGTTACTGTGGGCGAGTTCGTCGACCAGCACCAGTTTCGGCTTGGCCGCGAGCAGGCCGTCGAGGTCCATTTCTTCAAGCGTCACGCCGCGATATTCCGAGCGCACCAGCGGCAACTGCGGCAAGCCGCCAAGCAGCGCTTCGGTTTCGGCGCGGCCGTGGGTTTCGACCACGCCGGCAATGACTTTCACGCCTTGGCGCAACTGGGTATGGGCCGCCTGCAGCATTGCGTAAGTCTTGCCCACACCCGGCGCTGCGCCGAGAAAAACCTTGAGCCGGCCGCGTCCGTCGCGGGGCAGTTCTGCTAACAGCGCGTCGGCGCGGCCGGAGTCACTCATGCTTGAAGCTCTCTCTTCCTGATGTGATCGCGATTCACAGCTTTTCCAGCGCCATGTTCAGCGCCAGCACATTCACCACCGGCGGACCCACCAGAGGCTGTTCAATGTGCGCGTCGAGCAACTGCTGCAAGGTCGCCACCGGCAGATTGCGCGCTGCCGCAACACGCGCCAGTTGATAGGCAATCGCCGCCGGTGGCAAGTGCGGATCGAGGCCACTGCCGGAGGTGGTCACCAGCGCCAGCGGCACCGGGCCCTGGCCGGGCACCTGCAGTTTGTTGGCGTCATCGATCACCCGAGTGGCCAGCGCCGGATTGCTTGGCGACAGGTTGCTCGCACTGCTCGACACGGTGGCAAAGGCACCGGCTGATGGACGCGGATGGAACCAGGCATCGCCGACAAAATCCTGGGCGATCAGCGACGAGCCGCGCACCTTGCCTTCGGCGTCGCGCACCAGGCTGCCGTTGGCCTGCTCGGGGAAGGCGACTTGCGCGACGCCCGTGACTACCAGCGGATAGGCAACGCCGGTCATCAGGGTCATCAGCACCAGCAGGCTCAGGGCCGGACGTAACATTGTGGACATTTCAAAATCCTCGAATTCGTGCTTGAAGCGGTGTGCCCGGCACACCGCTGTTCAGGTTCAAACCAGATGCAACGCCGTCAACAGCATGTCGATCGCCTTGATCCCCACGAACGGCACCAGAATCCCGCCCAGGCCATAGATCAGCAGATTGCGACGCAGCAGCGCCGCCGCACTCGCCGCCTGCACCCGCACGCCGCGCAGGGCCAGCGGGATCAGCACCACGATGATCAGGGCGTTGAAAACGATGGCCGACAGAATCGCGCTCTGCGGGCTGCTCAAATGCATGATGTTCAGCACGCCCAGTTGCGGGTAGATCGCGGCGAACAACGCCGGCAGGATCGCAAAGTACTTGGCCACGTCGTTGGCGATGGAAAAGGTCGTCAGCGCACCGCGAGTCACCAGCAATTCCTTGCCGATCTGCACCACGTCCAGCAACTTGGTCGGGTCGCTGTCGAGGTCGACCATGTTGGCCGCTTCGCGCGCGGCTTGGGTGCCGTCGTTCATCGCCATGCCAACGTCAGCCTGGGCCAGCGCCGGGGCGTCGTTGGCGCCGTCGCCGCACATCGCGACCAGACGACCGTCGTTCTGCTCGTGACGGATACGGGCGAGTTTTTTCTCCGGTGTGGCCTCGGCCAGCACGTCGTCGACGCCTGCTTCAGCGGCGATCGCGGCAGCGGTCAGCGGGTTGTCACCGGTAACCATCACCGTGCGAATCCCCAGTTTGCGCAGCTCGGCAAAACGCTCGCGGATGCCCGGCTTGACCACGTCTTTCAGGTGGATCGCACCGAGCAGTTTGCCGTCGGCGCAAACCAGCAACGGCGTGCCGCCGCTCTGGGCAATCTTGTCGATTTCCCGGGACAGCGCCGGGGCCAGATCCTTGCGTTGTTGACCGAGGAACGCCAACAGCGAATCCACCGCGCCCTTACGGAATACACGGCCCTGATAGTCGACACCGGACAAGCGGGTTTCAGCACTGAACGGTACGGCGGTCAGAGTTTCCGGCGAAGGTTCCGGCTGTGGATTGGTGCCGCGCAGGTACTCGACGATGGACTTGCCTTCGGCGGTTTCGTCGGCCAGCGAAGCGAACAGTGCGCCTTCGGCCAGCTCACGGGCATTCACGCCCGGCGCGGCATATACCGCACTGCAACGACGGTTACCGAAAGTGATGGTGCCGGTCTTGTCCAGCAGCAACACGTGCACGTCACCCGCCGCTTCCACCGCGCGACCGGACTTGGCGATCACGTTCAGGCGCACCAGACGATCCATCCCGGCAATCCCGATCGCCGACAGCAGGCCGCCGATGGTGGTCGGAATCAGCGTGACCAATAACGCCACCAGGAACACCAGCGGCAGGCTGCCGTTGGCGAAGTGGGCGAACGGCTGCAGGGTCACGACCACCAGCAGGAAGATCAGGGTCAGGCCGATCAGCAGGATGTCCAGCGCCACTTCGTTCGGGGTCTTCTGGCGTTTGGCACCTTCGACCAGCGCGATCATCCGGTCGAGGGTCGATTCACCGGGGTTGGCGGTGATCTTCACCAGCAGCCAGTCGGACACCAGCCGGGTGTTGCCGGTGACGGCGGAACGGTCGCCACCGGACTCGCGAATCACTGGCGCCGATTCACCGGTGATCGCCGCTTCGTTGACCGCCGCGATGCCTTCGATGACCTCGCCGTCACCGGGGATCATCTCCCCCGCTTCGACGCGCACCACATCGCCCTTGCGCAGGCTGGTGGCCGGTACGACCTGGAAGCTGCCGTTGGCCAGTTTGCGTCGGGCGCTGAGGCCCTCGCTGCCGGCCTTGAGGCTGTCGGCGCGGGCCTTGCCGCGACCTTCGGCCAGCGCTTCGGCGAAGTTGGCGAACAGCACGGTGAACCACAGCCACAGGGCAATTTGCGCGGCAACGAAGGTCGGCACGCTGCTGTCGGGAATGAAGCACAGCACGGTGGTCAGGATGGCCGTCAGTTCGACCACCAGCATCACCGGCGAGCGTTGCAACTGGCGCGGGTCGAGCTTGACGAACGCTTGCACCAGCGCCGGACGCCACAGGGCGCTGATCGCGGTTTTAGGAGCTTCAGCCGACTTGGCAGCTGTCGCTGGTTTTGAAGCTGGAACATGCATATTCATGATGGATTCCTTAGAAGCCCATGCTCAGGTGTTCGGCAATCGGGCCGAGCGCCAGGGTCGGCAAGAAGGTCAGGCCGCCCACCAGCAAAATGGTCACGGTCAGCAGGGTCACGAACAGCGGGCCGTGGGTCGGGAAGCTGTTCTGGCCGATCGGTGCGGTTTTCTTCATCGCCAGGCTGCCGGCCAGGGCCAGTACCGGAAGGATGTAACCGAAGCGGCCGATCAACATGCCCAAGCCCAGCATCAGGTTGTGGAACGCGGTGTTGGCGCCGAAGCCGCCGAACGCCGAACCGTTGTTGGCACTGGCCGAGGTGTAGGCGTAGAGCAATTGACTGAAACCGTGCGGACCGGGGTTGCTCACGGCCGCCACCGGGCCGGGCAGGCTCGCAGCGATCGCGCCGAGCACCAGCACGCCGACCGGCATCACCAGCAGGGTCACCACCAGCAGCTGTACTTCACGGGCCTGGAGTTTCTTGCCGAGGTATTCCGGGGTGCGACCAATCATCAGACCGGCGAGGAACACCGCGATCAGCACGTTCAGCAACATGCCGTAGAGCCCCGCGCCGACGCCGCCGAAGATCACTTCGCCGACCATCATGTTGACCAGCGCGACCATGCCGCTGAGCGGGTTGAGGCTGTCATGCATGCCGTTGACCGAACCGTTCGACGCCGCGGTGGTGGTCACCGACCAGAGCACGGTGGCGGTGGTGCCGAAGCGCGCTTCCTTGCCTTCCAGCGGCGCGGTCTGCTCGACGGCGACATTGTTCAAGGCAGGGTTAGGTTGATACTCGGCCCACAGCGAAGTGGCGCCGCCGATGATGAACAGCGCGAGCATGCAGCCGATGATGGCGCGGCTCTGGCGCAGGTCCTTCACGTAGTGGCCGAAGGTGAAAACCAGCGCCACCGGGATCAGGATGATCGAGGCGACTTCGAACAGGTTGCTCCACGCGGTCGGGTTCTCGAACGGATGTGCCGAGTTGACGCCGAAGAAGCCGCCGCCGTTGGTGCCCAGTTGCTTGATCGCAATCTGGCTGGCGGCCGGGCCGAGCGGGATGACTTGGTCAACGCCCTGCATCGTCACAGCATTCACGTATTGCGCGAAGGTTTGCGGCACGCCCTGCCACACCAGATACAGCGCCAGCAGCAGGCACAGTGGCAGCAGGCCGTAGAGGGTGGCGCGGGTCATGTCGACCCAGAAGTTGCCGAGGGTCTTGGTGGATTTGCGCCCGATGCCACGGCACAGCGCAACCAGTACGGCGAGGCCGGTGGCGGCGCTGACGAAGTTCTGCACGGTGAGCCCGACCATCTGGCTCAGGTAGCTGAGCGACGCTTCGCCGCTGTAGGCCTGCCAGTTGGTGTTGGTCATGAAACTGACGGCGGTGTTGAACGCGAGGGTCCACTCCTGGCCCGGCAGGTTTTGCGGGTTCAGCGGCAGGTGATCCTGAAACAGCAGGATCGCGAACAGCAGCAGGAAACCGGCGAGGTTGAACGCCAGCAGCGCCAGCGTGTACTTCTGCCAGCTCTGTTCATCCTGCGGGTTAACGCCGGCAATGCGGTAACAGCCGCGCTCGACCGGGCCGAGAATCGGCGTCAGCCAAGTGCGCTGGCCCTCCATTACCTTGTAGTAGAAGCGCCCGAGGAACGGCGCCGGCAGCAAGACCACCGCGAAGAATGCGAGGATCAGCCAATAGTCATAACTGTGCATAGCCGCTCCTAAGTCCGATCCGCGCGCAACAGCGCAACCAACAGATAAATGAACAGCCCCACTGCCAATAGCAGTGACACCCCGTCCAGAACGCTCATGGAAGATCTCCGTGTTACGGCGTATTGCCGCGTGTGGAGGCATTGTCGGAAAGGAGGCTGTAAAGGAACGAGAGCGAGGGCGCGCGCGGGGCATAAAGAAAGCGTAAAGAGTGGGTTTACGCGGGCGTTACAGGTGAATTTTGCGTCGTGTGGACGGGCCTCTTCGCGAGCAGGCTCGCTCCCACAATTTGAAATGCGCGCGTCCAGGCACCGCTGACACCTGTGGGAGCGGGCTTGCCCGCGAAGACGGCAGCACAGACAACATCGCACCCAACTGGCGCACAATTTTGTCGGCATTGCGCCGCGAACATCCCCGATACGACAGCTTTCAGCCCATTACGACCCGCCAATACAAAATGGCACGCCCACTGCACACGCCCTTCCCCGAGCTTTCCAAACCGTTCAGGGAGCAAACGCATGAACACACAACTCAAACCCACGCTGGGCACGTTGCACCTGTGGGGCATTGCGGTGGGGCTGGTGATTTCCGGGGAATATTTCGGCTGGAGTTATGGCTGGGGCGTCGCGGGAACACTGGGCTTTCTGGTGACCTCGTTCATGGTCGCGACCATGTACACCTGTTTCATCTTCAGCTTCACCGAACTGACCACGGCGATCCCCCACGCGGGCGGGCCGTTTGCCTACAGTCGCCGGGCTTTCGGTGAAAAAGGCGGATTGATCGCCGGACTGGCGACGCTGATCGAATTCGTCTTCGCCCCGCCGGCGATTGCCTTGGCGATTGGCGCGTACCTGAACGTGCAGTTTCCGGCCCTCGACCCGAAACACGCGGCGGTCGGCGCGTACATCGTGTTCATGGGTTTGAACATTCTCGGTGTGAAACTGGCCGCGACGTTCGAGTTGATCGTCTGCGTCCTGGCCGTTGCCGAGTTGCTGGTGTTCATGGGTGTGGTCGCGCCAGCCTTCAGCTTCAGCAACTTTGCGCTCAATGGCTGGGCCGGCTCGGACATCTTCGGTGCACCGGCGATTGCCGGGATGTTCGCGGCGATTCCGTTCGCAATCTGGTTCTTCCTCGCCATCGAAGGCGCGGCCATGGCCGCGGAAGAAGCCAAGGATCCGAAACGCACGATTCCCAAAGCCTACATCAGCGGCATTCTGACCCTTGTATTGCTGGCGATGGGCGTGATGTTCTTCGCCGGAGGTGTCGGCGACTGGCGCACCCTGTCGAACATCAACGACCCGTTGCCACAAGCGATGAAAACCGTGGTCGGCGACAACTCCGGCTGGCTGCACATGCTGGTCTGGATCGGTCTGTTTGGGCTGGTGGCGAGTTTCCACGGGATCATTCTTGGCTACTCGCGGCAGTTCTTCGCCCTCGCCCGCGCCGGTTACCTGCCCGCTTCGCTGGCGAAGCTGTCGCGCTTTCAAACCCCGCACCGCGCCATCATCGCCGGCGGCGTGATCGGCATCGCCGCGATCTACAGCGACGGCCTGATCAACCTCGGTGGCATGACCCTCACTGCCGCGATGATCACCATGGCGGTGTTCGGTGCGATCGTGATGTACATCATGAGCATGCTCAGCCTGTTCAAACTGCGTAAGTCCGAACCGAACCTGGAGCGCACCTTCCGCGCGCCATGCTATCCGCTGATTCCGCTGATTGCATTGGTGCTGGCCGTGGTGTGCCTGGTGGCGATGGCCTGGTTCAATGCGTTGATCGGGCTGATCTTCCTCGGCTTCATGGCAGTCGGTTTCGGCTACTTCCTGTTGACCGGCCAATTGCGCGCCAACGCCCCGGCAGACGCCATGCTCACCGGACTGTAAACCGCGACGGGCATAACCGGCCTAGAATGGAACCACTGCGAATGCACTTCGCTCAAAGTGGTATGCAGCGTTGCACGGCGAAACCCTCGCCCGTCGACCTGCCTTTAAGGAGAGCCGTTATGCCCTGGTATGCCTGGTTGATTCTGGTCGTTGCAATCGGCTCGATCGTCGGCGGTCTGATGATGTTGCGTGACACCGCCAACAAGGTCGAACTGACCGATGAACAACGCAAGCGCGTCGCTGAACGCAATGCCGAAGCGGACATCAAGGACGCGCAGGACCGCTGAACGAAAAACCCCGCCAGAATCGGCGGGGTTTGTTTTTTGTGGCGATTACTTTTCCCACTCGGCCTTCGCGATGTGCAAGCCATGCAGGCCTTTGTACGCCGCGCGTTCCGGCTGGCTCCAGCCTTCAAGCAACGCATCGTCCAGACGATAGATTTCCACCCCGAGCGGGCGGCACACGGTCAGCGGATCCTGCGCGTCCGGCCCCCACATCGCCAAAGACAAGTCACCACCTGGACAGGTCGACAACGCGCACAGCAAGTCGATTTCGGCGAAGAACTCCAGATAATCGCCCTTCTGCGCCGGGCAGGCCTTCATGAAATACAGGTCATCGTGATTCAGGCCGGTGCACTGAAAGATGTTCAGCACGTCATGCACATCGAACTCGGTCAGACCGTGTGGAAGTACGGCGCGGGTCAGGTTGGAATGGCAGTGATGGTGGAAATCCTCGCCAGTGAGCATTTTGTTCACATAGGGATCGCAGCGCGTGCCGAGCAAGTCGTGCAGGCGCCCTCCGTGCTCGTCGATGCCGTAGCCGGCCAGACTGTCATCGGTGATGGTCACCAGCGGACGCAGAAAAGGCAGGTTCGACCACAACCGGTCATGAGTGCTGACATGCGCGCCCTGCAGTTGCCGGGTGCGCGCCGCCCACATCCGTTCACGGGGATCGTGCGCGTTCCACACATTGAAATCGCCCACCTGGGGCCCGACCGGTGTGGTGACACGAAACACATGCCCCGCTGGCACGTGCCAGGCACGCCCGGTGCGGATTGGCACTTCGAATTGTTCGATCAGCGTGCGACAGTCCTTGCGGTCGCGAATCCGTTCGTAGAAAGGTGTATTGACCTGTAACGCCGAGCCTTTGCTGACCTGATAGGCGGCTGGGTAGTCTTTGTACATGATTTCTCCTGCTCCTCAAGTGATGGCAACTTTGCAAGCTGCAACCACTATCCGTGCCAACCGTTGATGGCTGTTACGAACATGTCGGAGTCACCGACAGTTTTTTAGAAGTAGAAGTACAGTCACCATTCAATTTGCATTGGTTAAGATGGCGCTCTTGTTGCGGAGAGTTTAAATGCGTTACTCGCAGGATCATAAAGCCCAGACCCATCAGCGCATTATCAAGGAAGCGTCCGAGCGGTTTCGCAAGGACGGCATTGGCGCGACTGGTCTGCAACCTTTGATGAAGGCGCTGGGCTTGACCCATGGCGGCTTTTATTCGCATTTCAAATCGAAGGACGAGTTGGTTGAAAAAGCCCTGCAAGCGGCTGGCGATCAGATTGCGGGCTTGTGCGAGGAGCTGTTCGCCCAGGAAAAACCACTGGAAGCCTTCATCGATACGTACCTCTCCGAATGGCACCAGACCTCACCTCATGAAGGTTGCCCGCTATTGACCATTTCGTCGGAACTTGGACTGCGTGGCCAGCCGAGCCCGACCAGCGATGAAGTGCTCAAGGCGCGCCTGGACCAGGTCGAAGGCGCCCTTGAAGGCGAGAACGCCGCCGAGCGCAGCATCGTCATCATGGCGACGTTGGCCGGGGCGCTCCTGCTGTCACGCAGTGTCGCGAATCCTGAATTTGCGCAGCAGATCCTTGATGTCACCCGCGAACACCTCAAACGCTCGGAAGACTAAGCCTGCCAGCGCTTGAACAGCACACTGGCATTTACCCCGCCGAAGCCGAACCCGTTGGACAACGCATACTCGATCGGCATCGACCGCGCCTGACTGTGGACGATGTCCACGCCTTCGCTGGCCGGATCGGGATTTTCCAGGTTGAGAGTCGGCGGAACGATCTGATCGCGGATCGCCAACAGCGTGAAGATCGCCTCCAGACCTCCCGCCGCACCGAGCAAATGCCCCGTCGCGGATTTGGTCGAGGTCACGGCGATGGAGTTTTGCGTGCCAAACACCGACTTGATCGCCGCCAGTTCACCGAGGTCGCCCACCGGCGTCGAAGTCGCATGGGCGTTCAGATGCTGCACCTGATCCGGCGTGATGCCGGCCTGGGCCAGCGCCAGTTGCATCGCTCGCCGTGCACCGCTGCCGTCCTCCGGCCCGGCGGTCAGGTGATAGGCATCGGCGCTGGTGCCATAGCCGACCAGTTCGACCAACGGCTGTGCGCCGCGCGCCAGTGCGTGCTCCAGCGACTCGATCACCAGCAGCCCGGCCCCCTCGCCCATCACGAAACCATCCCTGCCGCTGTCGAACGGGCGTGAAGCGCGTTCTGGCGTGTCGTTGTAGCCGCTGGACAACGCCCGCGCCGCCGCAAAACCGGCGAGGCTGACTCGATCGATTGATGCCTCGGCACCGCCGCACACTGCAATATCGGCCTCACCGGCACGAATTAGCCGCGCCGCGTCACCGATCGCCTGCACACCGGCGGCACACGCGGTGACCGGTGCACCAAGCGGCCCCTTCAGACCATGCTGGATCGAGACATGCCCCGCCGCAAGGTTGACCAGAAACGAGGGAATGGTGAACGGCGACAAGCGTCGCGGGCCTCGGCTGTCAGTGGTGCGCACCGCATCGGCGATCGCGCCGAAGCCGCCGACACCGGAGCCGATGATGGTGGCCGTGCGCTCCTGAGCGTGGGGCTCGGTCGGGTGCCAGCCGGCCTGTTCAAGCGCCTGCCGGGCAGCCTCCATCGCGAACAGAATGAAACGGTCCATTTTCTTCTGCTCTTTGGGCGGCGTGGCGCGATCCGGATCGAAACCTGCTTCGGCGTCCTCCTCCATCGTCGGCACCACGCCGCCGACCCGGGTCGGCAGATCGGCAATCACCGCTTCCGGCAGGTTCCGCAATCCCGAACGCCCGGCCAGCAAGCGCTGCCAGACGACTTCGACGCCGCTTCCCAAGGGCGATACCAGGCCCATACCCGTGACAACTACTCGACGCTGATCCATATCGGGTTGACCTCTCGTGACTCAAAAGACTTTTACTTGTAACGGCTGGCCGCTGAACTGTGGGACAGATTGGGCGCCATCACATGACGGGCGGCAACGAAGGCTTGCCACTCGCCCGCATCGGGCAACGAAGGAATTGTGACGAGCTCGCCCTGATCCAGACCGGACAGCGCGGCATCGACCATCTCACCCGCCTCCATGACCATTTCCGTCGGGATACCGCTGGCATCAAAACCGGAGCGCTCCCAGATTTCGGTGCGGGTCACACCGGGCAATACCGCTTGCACCTTGACCCCGGTGCCTTCCAGTTCCGCATTAAGCGTTTGGGTGAGGCTCAACACATAAGCCTTGCTGGCACTGTAGGTGGCATTGAAACGCTCAGGAAACAGGGCAACCACCGACGCAATGTTGATGATCGTGCCGCGCCCGGCGCGGGTGAACGCCGAGGCGGCTGCGGCTGCCAGCCGGGTCAGGGTCGTCACGTTCAACTGAATCAGTTTTTCCAGCTCGTCCGGGTCGGCGTTCGCCAGCAATCCGTTGACCGCTACCCCCGCATTGTTGACCAGCAGACTAATGCTGGAGTCGCTGCGCAGACGCTGCTCGAGCTTGAGCACTTCATCCTTTTGCGTCAGATCGGCCTTCAGGACTTCGACCTGTACGCCATGGGCGTCTCGCAGTTTGCTGGCCGCGGACTCCAGGCGCTCCTGATCGCGAGCCACCAGCAACAGATCAAAACCACGTGCCGCCAACCGCTCGGCATACACCGCACCAATGCCGGAAGAAGCGCCAGTGACCAGCGCCGTGCCTTGGGATTTCGGGGAATTCATGACGATACTCCTGGAATGAGTGAGGAATGAGCGACCGCTGAAAAGCAGAGGGCTTCAGTGGCTACTGAAATTATTATAGGCATAATCTGAAACCAATATGATAGCCGTAATTTTCTATTTTCCGACGGAAAGGCTGTCGCCCTCTTGCGACGCTTGAAGGAAGCGGGAAGCAAAAAGGGCCGGTCAATGACCGGCCCCTTGGCGTTGAACAATCAGCTTAGTTCACTTCCAGCTTGTCGCGATTGCGATCCAGGATCGCTTTGCCGATACCCTTCACTTCCAGCAATTCATCCACGGACGCGAACGGCCCGTTTGTTTCACGATAAGCAACAATCGCTTTCGCCTTGGCCTCGCCCACGCCTGCAAGTTCCTTCTGCAGAGTGGCCGCATCGGCGTTGTTGAGATCGACTTTCAGGTTTTGCGCCGTAGCATTGACGTCGATGACCAGCGGTGTTCCATCCACGTTCGGAGCTACTGCTGGCGCAGCAATCACGGCGATCGAGGTGCTGGTGAGAAGGGCAAATACCAGGGAGTAGAAAAAGCCGGTACGCATAGGTGACGCTCCATGAGATCAAGTTGGGAAAGCAGCTTTTCCGTAGCTGCTCTCCAAACCTAGGTCATCCCTGGCGCCTGTCAAAAATGCGTTCGTTACCAGATGTGAAACAATCAGGGTTCCAGACGGCGCTGCTGATAAATCCAATCGACGATTTCACCATCCGGAGAATAGCCACTGACCGTCTCACGCAGGAGCTGACGGACTCGCGAGTAGTCGTCCCGCTCGATCGCAACCAGCAACTCATTCAGTTTTTCCTTGAGCAGATCCCAGTCCAGATAGTCTTCGTTGGCAGTCATGATCATTGGATGAGAGGTCGCTGACACGTTGTCGCCGATCAGCAATTCTTCGTAGAGCTTTTCTCCCGGACGCAGGCCGGAAAACTCTATATCGATATCACCGTGCGGGTTTCTTTCCGAACGCACGCTGAGACCAGACAGGTGAATCATCTTCTCCGCCAGCTCAACGATCTTCACCGGCTCTCCCATGTCGAGGACGAAGACATCCCCCCCTTGCCCCATCGAACCCGCCTGGATGACCAATTGGGCAGCTTCAGGGATTGTCATGAAGTAGCGTGTGATCTTCGGGTGCGTAACCGTGAGCGGCCCACCCGACTTGATCTGCTTGTGAAAAAGCGGGATCACCGAACCGGAGGAGCCCAGTACGTTACCGAATCTCACCATGGTGAAACGGGTCTTGTTGACTTGAGACACGCACGCCTCATCACCGAACAGCACCGGGGCTTTCTCACGACTGAGTGCCTGCAGCGTCAGTTCCGCAAGGCGCTTGGTGCTCCCCATCACGTTGGTTGGGCGTACGGCCTTGTCTGTAGAGATGAGCACGAAATTGGCAACACCCGCCTGCAAGGCAGCCTGCGCGGTGTTCAGGGTGCCAATGGCGTTGTTCAACACGCCCTCGGCGATGTTGTGTTCGACCATCGGTACATGTTTGTAGGCTGCGGCATGGTAAACCGTATCGACATGCCAGGTTTTCATCACGTCGAGCAGCTTGTTTTCATCCCGGACGGAACCGAGGATCGGAAGCAGTTTCACAGACAGGGATTCGCGAGAGATCCTCTGCTCCAGCTCGGAAAGAATACTGTAGAGATTGAACTCGCTGTGTTCGAACAACAAAAGAGTGGTCGGCTGCAACTCAAGAATCTGACGGCACAGTTCAGAGCCGATTGATCCACCGGCGCCCGTTACCATGACGACCTGGCGAGTGATGCAATGCTCCAGCAGATCATCCTGGGCGGGCACGGCATCGCGCCCCAGCAGATCCGCGATATCCACCTCCTGGATATCATCGACCTTGACGCGTCCGCTGGCCAAATCCATGAATCCCGGAACACTGCGAACGTGCAGGGGAAACTTTTCCAGATAACTGAGAATCTCACGACGCCGGCCGCGGTTGGCGGAAGGGATCGCCAACAGAATTTCCTGAGCGCCAGTCGTATCGATCATTTGCTGAATATGCTTGGGCTTGAAAACCTGCAAGCCTGCAATCACACGGCTGGCAATACTGCCATCGTCATCGATGAACGCTACCGGACGCATCGCACGCCCCATGCGCAAGGCAGCGACCAACTGGTTGCCTGCTGCGCCGGCGCCATAGACAGCGACCCGTGGCAAGCCATCGTCGATATTGGCAAATGGAACGTGTTGAGCCGCGACAAACCAGTCGCCGGAAAAATACTGTCGCATCGCAACGCGCAGGCCGCCGATCATCACAAGACTGAGCCACCAGTAATTGAAAATGATGGATCTGGGCACGATGGTTTGATGATTGCTGTACCAGTAGACCACTACGCCGAGAATAAGCGAGGAAAGCGTCACCGCTTTAACGATAGCGATCAGTGCGTCGTTACCGACATAACGCATGACCGCGCGATACATGCCGAATCGAATGAAGAGGGGAATAGCCACTACGGGGGCGCTGAAAAACAACCAGAGGTGCTGTTGAATGGGACTGTTGAGTTCGTCTATTCCCAGACGTACGACAAACGCCATCCACAGAGAAAGCCAGACCAGAAAAACATCGGCAATTACCTGCAAGACCCGCTTGCGTCGGCGAGGAAGGGCTAACAAAACTGCTCTGATATTATCCATAAACGTATCAAACACCCCTTCAAGCTCCTGAAACCGAGAAAAACTATTGCCCATAGACTCAAAATTGAAACGCTCAGATACACAATGCTTCGACCCCGAAGCTTTTGTCCTTCGCTCCTTGTATGGGTCTTTGTGTCGGCGTCATGATACCTAGGTTCTGGCAAAAATCCCTTTAAAACCCTCTGTCTGGATAAAAATGGCCTGCCGCTGATTGCCGACAGTCATGGCAGAAAATCAAAAACCGCCAGTCTTCGGCCAATGCATTGCATTGACTGCCAGGAGGTACCGATCGTCAGGTCGGCATCAGCCGCATGTCACTTCAAGGACGAGAGTGATCGATGCAACGTACCGAAACCGATACATTCGACGTCCCTTCATGGCTTCAGACCTCTTGAAGCCTGATGGACAGCAAAAACGAGAGACCGCGATCCCCAACGCCACAACCTTGGAAAGCGTCGCGCAAAGAAGGCTATAATCGGCGTCGCATTTACATGCGGCACGTTCGATACCGACTAACAGCGGCTTCCAGACGCGCTGATTCATTTCAATTCCCAAGACATGCACGGTTAACACAAACTGAGCGGTTGCCCCTGATGACAAAGATGTCTCTCGACAATGTCGATTACGCCAAAGGAATTACACAGGCTCCCTGCGAGCGACTACTCATGGGAAAAACGCGCTCGCGCGCTCATGAGGGCAAACTGCGCATGCTCTCGGGTCTCCTCCTGGACAAGCGTCCCGACGGTCGATCGACCACGCTGCTCAAGGCATGACTCTGCCCTGCGTGCAATAGCGGCTTCCTGGGTAACGATAAGATACGTCAGACAGTGCAAGATGCCGGAAACGAATCAATCCCGACCAGAAAGCCCATTACCCCTTGAGCGCAACATGTACAGAACATCAATAAACCCAATGAACCTATATAAGACCTGCGGGCTTCAGCATGCCGGTTGAATTACGCGTCATTAGGCTAAACCAAGGAAGAACGGCTCAGTGAGTTATCCAATCGTCCCTCTGCGGACAAGTGGTACGGCATGTACACGCGGTAAATTTCATTTATTTTCAATAGCGGTGTTGTGATGACTTTGAAAACGTTATGTGTGTTCGGCACGCGCCCTGAAGCGATCAAAATGGCTCCCCTGGCGCTGAGCCTTGCTGCCGACGAACGCTTCGAAGCCAAAGTGTGCGTGACCGGTCAGCATCGCCAGATGCTCGACCAGGTACTGGATCTGTTCGAGATCAAGCCTGACTTTGATCTGAACATCATGAAGCCGGGCCAGGATCTGACCGACGTCACCACGGCAATCCTGCAAGGCATGAAAAAGGTCTTTGCCGAATACAAGCCGGATATCGTTCTGGTACATGGCGATACGGCAACCACGTTTGCAACGACACTGGCGGCCTACTACCAGCAGATCCCGGTTGCTCATGTCGAGGCGGGGTTGCGTACCGGCAATCTCTATTCGCCCTGGCCGGAAGAGGCTAACCGCAAACTTACCGGCGCACTGGCAGCGGTCCACTTCGCTCCTACCGAGACCTCCAGACAAAACCTGCTCAAGGAAGGCGTAGCGGAAGCTTCGATTCACGTGACCGGGAACACGGTCATCGACGCCCTGCTGGACGTTGTTTCACGCGTCAGCAACACAGCCTCTCTGCAACAGGCTTTCCACGAGCAGTTTTCGTTCATCGGTGAAGGCAAGCGAGTAATCCTCGTCACCGGCCACCGCCGTGAAAGCTTCGGCGACGGCTTCGAGAACATCTGCAAGGCACTGGCCACTACCGCGAAAGCCTTTCCGGACGTCGAGATTGTCTACCCTGTGCATCTGAATCCGAATGTACGGGAGCCTGTGAATCGTCTTCTGGCAGGCATCGGAAACATCCACCTGATCGAGCCTCTGGAATACTTGCCGTTTGTCTGGCTGATGAATCGCTCTTACCTGATCCTCAGCGACTCGGGCGGCATTCAAGAGGAAGCCCCCTCGCTCGGCAAGCCGGTCCTGGTGATGCGTGATACAACGGAGCGCCCGGAAGCTGTTGAGGCAGGTACCGTAAAACTTGTCGGTACTGCCGTAGACGCAATTACAAGCAACTTGAGCCGCCTGCTGACTGACTCTGATGCCTACGAGCAGATGAGCTACGCTCACAATCCCTACGGTGATGGGAAGGCTTGTGCTCGCATTCTCGAAACTCTTTCCAAAATCCAATAAGGCCAACGTATGAGCTTTGAAACTGTTTCTGTGGTCGGTCTCGGCTACATTGGACTGCCAACGGCAGCCGTTTTCGCCGCCCGCAAGAAAAAGGTGATTGGCGTCGATGTAAACCCCCGCGCTGTCGAAACGATCAATCGCGGTGAAATCCATATCGTCGAACCAGACCTGGATATCGTCGTCCACGCAGCCGTGACCGAAGGTTTCCTGCGGGCCACCACCGTCGCCGAACCGGCAGATGCGTTCATGATCGCCGTTCCTACGCCTTTCAAAGGCGACTATGAGCCCGATCTTGCCTACATCGAATCCGCCAGCAAATCCATCGCTCCGGTTCTGAAGAAAGGCGATCTGGTCATTCTCGAGTCCACTTCTCCAGTGGGTGCGACCGAACAGATGTCCGCGTGGCTGGCAGAGGCCCGCCCGGACCTGACCTTCCCGCAAACCCATGGCGAAGAGTCCGACATTCGTATCGCACACTGCCCCGAGCGCGTTCTGCCGGGTCACGTACTGCGTGAACTGATCGAGAACGATCGCATCATTGGCGGCATGACATCGAAATGCTCCGCAGCTGCCGTGCAACTGTACAAAACTTTCGTTGAAGGCGAGTGCATCATCACGGACGCCCGCACCGCCGAAATGTGCAAACTGACCGAAAACAGCTTCCGTGACGTGAATATTGCATTTGCGAACGAGCTTTCGATCATATGCGACAAGCTGGGTATCAGCGTCTGGGAATTGATCCGTCTGGCCAATCACCACCCACGAGTGAACATTCTGCAACCCGGCCCGGGTGTCGGTGGCCACTGCATCGCCGTGGACCCATGGTTCATTGTCAGCAAGACTCCGGAGCAGGCGCGCCTGATCCGCACAGCTCGTGAAGTGAACGACAGCAAGCCGCAATGGGTGATCGACCAGGTCCAGCAAGCCATCGGCAAGCACCTGCAGGCAAACCCGGACAAGACGGCCAAGGACGTTACAGTCGCCTGCTTCGGATTGGCCTTCAAACCGGATATCGACGACCTGCGTGAAAGCCCGTCCAAGGCAATCACTTTGAAAATTGCCGATGCTCATCCGGGCAAGGTACTGGCCGTCGAACCCAATATCGATCAATTGCCTGCCAACATGGAAGGCAAAGTCACTCTCTGCGATATCGACAGCGCACTGGCTCAAGCAGATGTGATTGTTCTGCTTGTCGACCACAAGCAATTCAAGTCGATCCCGCAAAGCAGCCTGGCGCGTGCAGAGCGAGTCGATACGCGCGGTATCTGGAACTGACCACTTATCGAAACTGAGCGCAGGACCAGGTGTCTCCATGAGTCATCGGGTCCTGCGCACTTCGTTGCTTCGATGAAAACTCCGATGATCATGTGCTCGAATTAGTCATGATGAGATTGAAGAAGGTTGAGACATGGTCAATCTGCTGATTCAGGCGCTGACACTGATTAGTGGCCTGGTAGTAAACTTTGTTATTCCTGGTTTATATGGACTTGAAGCCTATGGCGAGTTCATCAAAGCCAACGTGCTGGTTTTTTTATTTCAGAAACTGCTGGACATCATCAACGAGCAACTTCTTGCAAGCGTTGAACCTGAACACATCCTTGTCACTTCCTTATTTATGGCAAGCCTGATCTTCCTGCTCTTCAGCGGACTAAGTCAGTTGACGGATCTGGGCAATCCCTTGCTGCTCAGCGTCATGCTGCTTAGTTCAGCCTGCCTGCTGTCACTTTTCGGACTGCGACTCTACCGCTGGATCGTCGGGTATCTGATTCTGTTTCTGGGGGTTTTCTTCGCCGCCCTGTTTGTCAGCCATCAGAACATCTGGCCGCTGAGCATCGTGGACATCCTGTGCCTGACCAACCTGATCCCTTGTCTGCTGGCACTGGTTGCGCTGTTTACTCACGGAGCAAAACTACCGCTTGGCAAGCAGCTGGGCTCAACGCTCTGGCAGGTCATTACCCTTCTGCCGCGCATGATCTCCATCACGCTGTTCTTCAACCTGTTCACCAACATACTACCTTACATACTCTCGAAGATCCTGCCGGTTCGTGAGCTGGGACTGTTTCGCGTGATTGTGTCGATCATTCAATCCGCAACCAGTCTTTTCCCCATCAACGTCAGGGCAGTATTTGTTTCGTTCATATCCGGAGGCCAGCGCCAGGAGCAATACCGGATCATCATGTCGATCGCCGTGATGTACTTCGCGCTCGTGGGGTTGTTCGGTTATTTCGTATCGTGGCTCTTTCCCAAATATTCGGGCTATCTGGCCCTGCTCCCCTGCTTGCCGGTTCTCTACTGGGCGGTGGTGACGGAGCGATATCTCATTGCCTCGGGATTTCACCGCAGGGTCATCGCGATAAACGTATCACTGGGTTGTATCGCTGTGGTCTGCATGGTCTTTTTCGTGCAGGGACTTGAGGCCGCAAAAGTATTCTATGCACTGGGGTTCTCCGCTTACCTGCTGACACTGCACCTGTTCTGTCGCCCCGGCATCCAGCTTCCGGTGATTTTCTGGGTGGCAATACTTTCCCCCCTTTCTATAGTCATGGCCAACGTCAGCCTGATCTGGGGCATTTTCTATATGTGCTCCCTGTTGATCATCGCAACCTGGACTCTCCGTCTGCGCCTGGCAGATTTCCGTAAATTGAGGTTTTGAGAATGAACGCAGTCACGCTTTATCGTATTGGACACTGGTTCTATCAACGAAAGATCCCGGTTATTCCGATGCTCATTCGAAATTTCATTTTCCTGATCTTCAATTCGTATGTCCCCGTTTCGGCAAGCATTGGCAAAGGCTCGATCTTCGCTTATGGCGCCATCGGCGTTGTGCTTCACGCAAACGCCAGGATCGGTAGCGGCTGCGTGCTGGGCCAGGGCATCACGATCGGTGCGGCGGAAGGCTTTGCATCCAGCGAAATAAACAAGTGCCCCGTGATTGGCGACAACTGCTATATCAGTGCAGGCGCAAGAATAATCGGCGACATCAAGATCGGGAACAACTGCCAGATTGGCGCGTCCGCCGTCGTACTGAAGGACGTACCAGACAACTCCGTGGTTGTTGGAATTCCCGCTCGAATTGTTGGCCAGACATCTGCTGATTTCAAAGCAATTCGTCCGCGGAAGATGGCCGGAGAATAATGATGAAAGAATCATATTTTAATAAAAACAGTTGCGCGATTGCTGCCGGCGCGGGCACTGCCATTCTTCTTTCACAAGATCCTGGCGCTGCGTTCTACATCGGTACCGCCGGCGTTCTTCTCCTTATTCTCATGGCACTGAAATCGCCTTGGCACGGTTTGCTGGCGCTCTTTCCAATGGCATTTGCCATGCGTCCGGCGCCACCCTCACTGGGCCTGCAGGAGCTATCATTTGCAGCATTGCTGGCCACCGTTTTTGCAGGCAGCCTGCTGCAGCTCCTGCGCACGTACACGTTAAAAGATGCACTGAAGGTATTCGCAGCTCCCCTGCTGGTCGGTCTCCTTATATTGGGCACCAACCTGGCAGTTGCCATGCACAATCACGTTCCCCTCGCCGACTGGGTGAGGGGCGTCATTCCCTTCCTGTTCATCTACGCATTGATCCCTGTCTGCATATTGGTCAGTCAGGATCAAACGCGTATTCACTGGGTAGGCGGCTCAGTAGCGACGCTGGTCTTTCTGACCGCCGGATATATCGTTTTTTACTACTTCTACCAAGGCATCTGGAGACCCTACTGGATCGACCCTGCAGACGCTCAGGCCATCAAACTTACAAAAGAAGCCGCCTTGCACAATGCCAATGCTATCGGCCCCATGCGCGACCGTATAACCATGGTTCTGGCGCAAGCGACCGACAGTCTGCTGCCCGTGGGAATGGCGGCCGGATTTGTCACTTGCATCCTGTCGCGGCAAAAGCAGATCACCGCTGTCGGTGCCTTGATGTCTCTGCTTTGCATGACCGCCGTACTGATCACTTTCACCCGCAGCATGCTGTTGAGCGCACTGCTGGTGATGATGCTTTTTTCCGCCTTCGTTTTTGTGTTTCACGCCCAACTGCGAAAAAAATTGATGGTGAGCGCCACCGCTCTGGGCATCTGCGCGCTGCTGTTCATTTTCGCTACAGGCATGCAGCAGATCTGGCTCGGCAGGATGAGCCTGCTGATCGAGTCTGGCATAGAGACAATCGTTAACTGGAAGCCAAGTGAAGAATCAAAAGCCGGCGACGATGGCATGTTGCAACCCATCGTTCCAACAAAGGAAAATGCCGACTTCAACGTCTCTTCGCGCGTTGTAGAGTATGGCATTGCATGGGACATGTTTAAGTCGCACCCGGTAGCGGGTAACGGACTGGGCATCAAACACGAAATGCGCTGGGAAACATCCAGCGGGGAATCGTTTACCCAATGGGTCGCTTATATTCACAACTGGCCGCTCTATACCTTGATGGTCGGTGGCCTGCTGGGAATCATTACTTATGCGCTGGTCCTGCTGGGCCCGATTGTCCTTCGAGTGACCTCGCTCAGAGTCGAGCCAGCCCACTGGACGATACTGCGATCCGTGGTATTGACCATGGCCATCTACGGCTTGTTTTTCGCCGTTTTCCGCCTGATCACCTTCAACTTGCTGCTCGCTACAGCCTGGGGCCTGATTCTCACCCAAGCGCTCTCGCGAGCGCCGAAAGTTCAAAACGACAGGAAGAGTGTTGATACAGGCGAGGCTTCACCCTCACCGTCGTCGCCTGTGCAAAACACCGCCAATCAAGAAAATATGGAGCTCAAGGCATAATGTGCGGTTTAAGTTTCTTTTGTGTTAAGCAGTCCGCGTCCGACACCAACCTCCAGTTGGAAGCGAGTCTTGCCGTCACAAAACATCGTGGACCGGATGCCTCTGGAACATACTTCACTACCGTTGCGGACTTCCAGGTAGGACTCGGTCACAACCGACTGAGCATTCTGGATCTGACAGCCGCCGGCAGCCAGCCCATGCATGCCGGGAATGGCATCAGCATCATTTTCAACGGCGAAGTCTTCAACCATCACGAGTTGAGGGACGACCTCGTCAAGAAGGGTTATACCTTCAACGGCACGTCCGATACCGAAGTCATCCTGAAGCTGTATGTCGAATACAAGGAACAGGCATTCAAGCAACTGCAAGGAATGTTTTCGCTGGTCATTCTTGACGAGAATGCCAGGAAGTTCTTTCTGGTCAGAGATGTCGTGGGCATCAAGCCGGTTTATTACTATTCAAGCGCCAATGGTTTTTATGCCTGCTCGGAAATACGCGGTCTGAAAAGCTATCCAGAGGTTGTTGCTGAAATCGATAACGATGACGTGTTCGAGTTCTTCAACAATGGGTTCATCTACGAGCCCAACACCGGTTACAAGGCAATCAAGAAAGTACAGCCGGGAACCTATATCGAATTTGACCTGACCACCGGCGCCCGTACAATCGTACGCTACCAGGACATCATCAACTTCAATACTCAACGGTCCATTGCCGACACCATCGAGTCTGCGGTCACCCGTCAATTGGAAGCTGATGTTCCGGTAGGGGTGTTTTTCAGCGGCGGCGCCGACTCCAGCATTCTTGCGAACTACACTGGAGCTGCGGACCTGTTTTTCGCGAAATACGAAGAAACCGAAGACTCCGCGGTGGACATGAAGTTTTCTGCCGACATCGCCAAGCACTTGGGCAAAGAACTTAAAGTTACCGAAATTCTCGACGCGAACGACAATCCGTTTGAATCCATCGACTTCGTCGCCAAAAATACTGAAGAGCTAGTGTCGGATTATACGTTCTGGGCCACCTACCGACTGTCCGACGAGGCCAGGAAGAGCGGATATACCGTAATGCTCAGCGGAATGGGTGGCGACGAAGCGTTTGCCGGATACCCCCGATACAAGGTCCTCAAGCACCACAATCTGATCCGCGCGGTCTACCCGCTGCTCAAGTCGTTGCTGAAGCTCAATCTTTTCCCGAAAAAACTCGACAAGAAGTTCGAGCGACTCGTCTCGTACGCCCAGGAAAGTTATTGGCCGCTGGCGTATTCGCGGATGCTCGGCTATTTCTCAAAACAGGAACTCAGCAATTTCTTCTCCAACTACTCGACACTGGAAAACACGTACAAACAGCGCCTGGACAATGTGCTGAGCCAGTACAAAGGCGATGTGGACGATAAAGTGAAATGCGCACAGCATTTCGACATGACCGGGTTCCTGAGTCACAACCTGGGCGTTTCCGACAAGGCAAGCATGCTGGCAAGCATCGAACTCAGAGTGCCGTTGCTGGATGAGCGCGTCGTTGCCAACGGGTTCGCAACCTCCAGTGCCGATCTGTTGAAAGACGGCGCGCCTAAAGCACCGCTCAAGACGCTCTTGAAAAGCCTGCTCCCCTCCACGCTGGTCAACCGTCCGAAAACCGGGTTCAACCCTCCTCTGGACGGGATCATTCTGCGCCTGGGTGCGGAACGCCTGGCATCTGAATTCCAGCGAATCTATCAATTCCTCAATCGCGAGGAAGTTGAGCGGCTGATAAAGAGTCACTTTTCCGGTGCCGCCAATAACACCTACAAACTCTGGCAACTTCTGTATTTTGAACGCTGGCTCAAATTCAACTTCGCTTGAGTAGCTCGAAAATACATTACAACGAATCAACCATTTGAATCAGTGACTCATATGCGCAACGCACGGATAGCCCGGCTCACAAAGCTCTACCACACTGCCAAAGTGCTGCGACCGGAGCAGATTCTCTATCGAATCTACTATCGTTTTGCCAAGATCAAACCGTATGCCGCAACACCGGCGAGCAAGAACCCGTCCTTTGATCTGGCCAATCCACCTCGCTGGAATTCATCGCGCATAACCGAAGACGGGCAGTTCGACTTCATGGGCAGCAAGGCGGCCATCGAATGGCACAACGAGGCGCTGCCAAAGATCTGGCAATACAATCTGCATTATCTGGATCACCTGACCGCCCGCCAGGAACATGATTCATCCCTCTCGGAAACGGATCTGGTCAACAGCTGGATCACGGCCAACCCGCCGTTCGCCGGCTGTGGCTGGGAACCTTATACGCTGTCCCTCAGGATCGTTAACCTGGTCAAGTGGTTGCAAATGCAGCCGCATCTGGATCAGCGCTGGCTGGAAAGCCTGGCAGTGCAGACACACGCACTGTCACAACGGATTGAATATCACATCCTCGCAAATCACTTGTTCGTGAATGGCAAGGCGCTGGTTTTCGCGGGCAGCTTTCTGCAGACCGGGGAGGCCGGGAACTGGCTGAAAACCGGACTGAAGATTCTGGACAGAGAGGTGAAGGAGCAATTCCTGACAGATGGGGCGCATTTCGAACTGTCGCCCATGTACCACGCCTCGTTGCTTTGGGACATGTGCGACCTGCTCAATCTGGCACTCAATGCCAAAATCGACGCACTGAAAAGCCGTGCACCCGAGTGGCGCCGAGTGATCGAGCAAGGAATCATCTGGCTGCGCAGCATGCAGCATCCTGATGGCGAAATCCCCTTCTTCAATGATTGCGCCCTCGGCATTGCTCCTGCCCTGCGCGACATCGAAGGTTATGCCGCCTTGCTGGGTTGCCAGCCACCGGCAGACGCAGCGGACACTTCTTCGATCGGTGCCATTTGCCATGCCGAAAGCGGGTTTGCGCACATAGCGTTCGGTGAGGGCAGCAAAGCACTCTTGAACTTTGCACAAGTCGCTCCCGTTTATCAGCCCGGCCATACTCACGCAGATACGTTGAGCTTCGAGTTGAGCGTATTCGGGCAGCGAGTATTCGTTAACTCCGGCACATCGCAATACGGCGAGGACAGCGAGCGTCATCGTCAACGCAGTACCGCCGCTCATAACACCGTAGAGATCGATGGCGAAAACTCCTCGGAGGTCTGGGCCGGCTTCAGGGTCGCCCGCCGCGCCCGCGTCAGCCTGAGCACCTTCGAGAGCACCGGTGAATCCGTTCGCATCGTTTGCTCACATGACGGCTACCAGCGCCTGAAGGGCAAGAACCTTCACACGCGGGAGTGGAACGCCACCAGGAACACGCTACAGATCAACGATTCGGTAACGGGCGCCTTTGACAAGTCGATCGCAAGATTCCACCTCCACCCCGAGGCGTCAGTGACTCAGAATGACAACGGCCTGACAATCACCCTGGCTTCTGGAGAGACAGTCTCTGTCTCCATCTCGGGCGCGGCATGCATCAGCATTGCGAACACAACCTGGCACCCGGAGTTCGGCAAGTCCGTGGCGAACCAATGCATCGTTGTCGAACTATCATCAGACACACTTATTACCCGCGTAACGTGGTGAGGCTTATTTGAAACTTTTAGTCCTGAGTTTTTATTATCAGCCGGATCTGTCCGCCGGCTCATTCCGCACCACGGCACTGGTAAAGGCATTGCTGGATAAATTGCCGGCTGATGCCCATATCGAACTGATCACGACACTGCCCAATCGCTACAGCTCATTCAGCAGCGAAGCGCCCGAGCTTGAAGAACATCCGCGCCTGACCATACGCCGTATCGCCCTGCCCGCTCACAAAAGCGGGATGGTCGATCAGGCAAAAGCGTTTCTGGTCTACGCCAGACATGTGCGCAACTTCGCTCGCGGCAAGCACTACGACCTTGTTTATGCAACGTCTTCACGCCTGATGACCGCAACACTTGGAGCCGTCATTGCCCGCAGCAAGAAAACACCACTGTACCTCGACATCCGTGACATTTTCGTGGACACCATCAAGGACGTTCTATCCGGGAAGATGGTGCGGTTCATCAAACCGATCCTCTCGTTGCTCGAACGCTTCACGATAAAGTCGGCGCGCAAAGTCAACCTGGTCTCAGCAGGCTTTCTTCCTTACTTCAAATCCAGATACCCGGACCAGAAGTATTCGCTGTTTACCAACGGTATCGATGACGAATTCCTCAACCTGCCGATTGTGAACACCGAAGACAACCAGGACCGCATTCTGGATGTGGTGTACGCAGGAAACTTCGGGGAAGGTCAGGGCCTTCACAACATCATCCCTCAACTGGCAAAACGCCTTGAAGGAAAGGTGCGATTCAAGGTAATCGGTGATGGCGGCCGACTGGCTGCATTGAAAGACGCCATCAATGCGTCCAAGTGCAACAATGTCGACCTGCTGAGCCCGGTCAAACGCGACGAACTGATCGGCGTCTACCAATCAGCGGACATATTGTTTCTGCACCTGAATGACTACGATGCATTTCGTAAAGTATTGCCGTCCAAGCTGTTCGAATATGCTGCCCTGGGAAAACCGATCTGGGCGGGCATTGCAGGCTACGCGGCAGAGTTTGTGACCGAGCACATCGAAAATGCATCGGTATTTGCACCTTGTGATGTCGATGCGGCGGTCGAATCCTTCGAAAGACTGACGATCTCCACGACCCCACGCGCGGCCTTTATCGATCGGTTCTCCAGAGCGAATATCATGCGCGACATGGCTGTAGATGTAATCTCCACATCGGAAGTTTCCTGATCATGCGAATTCTACTTACAGGCGCAACGGGCTTTGTGGGACGCGGCCTGACACCTCTGCTGCTGGAGCAGGGTCATGAGGTTACCGCTGCTGTTCGCAAAAACTCGAATGAGCTCGACTCCCGTGCAACTCAGGCGCTGATCAGCGATCTGTCCAGCGAGCAGAACTGGATGTCGGTGCTGAGCGGACATGATGTCGTCATCCATTCGGCTGCCCGCGTGCATGTCATGAGCGACGAGTCATCCGACCCTCTTGCCGAATACCGCAAGACCAATGTCGAGGGCACGTTGAATCTCGCCCGGCAATCGGCTGAAGCAGGCATCCGAAGATTCATCTTCATCAGCTCAGTGAAAGTCAACGGCGAGAGCACAACCCCAGGCAACCCTTACAGCGCTGAAAGCCAACCTGTGCCTCTTGATCCCTATGGGATTTCAAAACTTGAGGCCGAACAGGGACTACGTGCGCTTTCCACAGAAACCGGGATGGAAGTAGTCATCATCCGTCCCGTACTGGTTTATGGGCCAGGTGTACAGGCCAACTTTCTCAGCATGATGCGCTGGCTCCACAAAGGCGTGCCGCTGCCATTCGGCGCACTTCACAACCGCCGCAGCCTCGTCGCACTGGACAATCTCACTGACCTGATTGCGACTTGCGTAGTCCATCCTGCTGCTGCGAACCAGACTTTCATGGTCAGCGATGGCGAAGACCTATCGACTACCATGCTTCTTCGGCGCATGGGCGCTGCGTTGGGCAAACCTGTCCGAATGCTGCCAATCCCCGGCTGGGTACTTGAAACCGGGGCATCGATGCTGGGCAAGCAAGCCCTGGCACAACGACTGTGCGGTTCACTTCAGGTAGATATTGAAAAAACACGTACCCTTTTGAACTGGACCCCGCCCGTCTCTGTCGATGAGGCGCTGCGTAAAACGGCTAAACACTTTCTGGACCTGCGAATCAAATGAATATGTGGTGGTTATTACCGGCTTGCGCCGTCGTTGCACTGTTTCTGACCGGAGCCCTACGGCAATATGCGCTGGCTAAAAGCCTTATAGACGTGCCCAACGCCCGAAGCTCCCACGCCGTCCCCACCCCAAGAGGTGGCGGCGTTGCGATCGTTGTGAGCTTTCTGGTCGCACTGATATTGGCGACAAGCATGGGTGCCATCACTTTGCCGACGATGTGGGCATTGATGGGGGCAGGTGTCGGCATCGCAGTACTGGGCTTTCTGGATGATCACGGCCATATCGTCGCCCGCTGGCGTTTGCTGGGTCATTTCATTGCAGCCATTTGGGCACTTTACTGGATAGGCGGCTTACCACCTCTGACGATCTTCGGATTCGTATTTGACCTGGGTTGGGTTGGCAATGTATTGGCCGCGTTTTATCTGGTCTGGCTGCTGAACCTGTATAACTTCATGGATGGTATTGATGGCATTGCCAGCGTCGAGGCGATTTTTGTTTGCCTGGGTGCAACGTTGCTTTAT
The DNA here is from genome assembly GCF_039695385.1 of Pseudomonas sp. 9.2(2024). NCBI lineage: Bacteria > Pseudomonadati > Pseudomonadota > Gammaproteobacteria > Pseudomonadales > Pseudomonadaceae > Pseudomonas > Pseudomonas sp. 9.2(2024). Next base: position 4,708,194 of record NZ_CP155585.1, read on the forward strand.
TGGCTGACGGGCAATGGTGTATTGGCCCTCCTCCCGCTTCTGCTTGCCTTCGCAGTGTCCGGTTTTTTGTATTGGAACTTCCCGACAGCTCGCATCTTCATGGGGGATGCTGGTAGCGGCTTCCTCGGGATCACTCTGGGCGTCCTCTCCCTGCAGGCTGCCTGGGCCGCACCACAATTGCTGTGGAGCTGGCTGATTCTGCTGGGCGTGTTTATCGTCGATGCAACCTGGACTTTGTTCCGCCGGCTGCTACGGGGAGAAAAAGTCTACGAAGCTCACCGTAGCCATGCTTATCAATTCGCTTCTCGAAAATACAAAAAGCACCTGCCCGTCACGCTGGGCGTTGCCGCGATCAATCTTTGCTGGCTGTTGCCGATTGCGCTATTGGTGGCTAACGGTTACCTGGACGGTCTGCTGGGGGTTCTGATTGCTTATGTGCCATTAGCAGCGCTGGCAGTGAAGTTCAATGCTGGAGGCAAGGAATAAGCCAGTGATGATTTAGTATTTTGTTGCAGAAACAATTGAGGGGAAGCCATGGCTTCCCCTCTTTATTCTGCTCAGGAAACTTAAAAAATCTAAATCGAAGGTTTGCGCCGAGCGCGTAGAGCACGACCCAATAACAGACGTAACAGAGGGCCGATGATCATACCGACCAAGAGTGCCGCCAACATTACGACAGAAGCGGGTAAATGAGGTGCTTCCCAACCGAGAAACAGCAGGGATACTGTTTGCTGATTTTCAAGTACAAATGCCAGGATTACCAGAACCAGCAGCAGTAGAAATCCTCCCAAGAGGATTCGTTTGAGATTAGTCATAAACTGCTTCCCTGGTCATATCTACTATTCATCCTCTTCCTCATTCACTCGATCCCGAAGCTCTTTGCCTGGCTTGAAATGGGGAACGAACTTTCCGTCAAGACTGACAGACTGCCCTGTCTTCGGGTTGCGGCCGACTCGCGGCGCACGATAGTGCAAGGAGAAGCTGCCAAAGCCACGGATCTCGATACGATCACCTGTGGCAAGGCACTGGGACATTTGCTCAAGCATGGTCTTGATGGCCAGCTCAACATCCTTGGATGAGAGCAGCCCCTGATGGGTGACAATTCGTTCGATCAACTCCGACTTCGTCATATTTTTCCCTTCTTTTTCAAGCAGCTAGATCAGCGCTTGAAAGGTTTTAGCACGCCCGGAAGATTTTGAACAGCCCAGGGCTTGACATATCTTTCCGCTCGCCGAAACGCCCATTTTCAGGGCATCGGATCGCATGCACGCCAACGCTCACTCACCGACAAATCACCAGCATGGTTCGAGTGACATAGCCGGCAGGATTGAAACCAAAGGGAAACTCATCCTCATCCCGCGCATCATCAGATCGCGTGATCACCTTGTAACCCGCCCCCTTGCATTCCTTGGCTGCGCGCTTCTGACACCTCTCCCAGCCCGAACCCAAGCCGGAGCAGTCAACCTCGATACCGCTGACTCCGCGCACCGCATGAGTCTTGGCGCTAGTCGTACAGCCTGCCAACACCAACATACCCAACAGAACTATAAACTTGTTCATTCACATCCTTATGCCAGGCGCCTGCCCGACTACTGCGATCTTCAGACTAAGCCTAGACGCGAATAGACGATTGATCCGATTAAAGAAACAGACCGCCCGGCAAAGGAAATGGTTTCACCCGTATAACCAGAGAGCGAGGCTTACCAAATCGAAGGCACAAAAAAGGGCGACCGAAGTCGCCCTTTTTAATGATCAGACAGAACTCAGTTCTGTTTGGCCATTGCTTGACGCAGCAGTGCCGCCATGGTGGTGTCAGCTGCTTCGCCTTCCGGAGCGGTTTTCAGGCTCTGGATAGCTTCTTTTTCTTCAGCATCGTCTTTCGATTTGATCGACAGCTGGATTACGCGGCTCTTACGATCAACGCTGATGATCTTGGCTTCTACTTGCTGGCCTTCTTTCAGAACGTTGCGCGCGTCTTCAACGCGGTCACGGCTGATTTCGGAGGCTTTCAGAGTCGCTTCGATATCGTCGGCCAGAACGATGATGGCGCCTTTGGCGTCAACTTCTTTCACGGTGCCAGTAACGATTGCGCCTTTGTCGTTAACCGAGACGTACTCGGAGAACGGATCGCTTTCCAGTTGCTTGATACCCAGGGAGATACGCTCACGCTCCGGGTCAACCGACAGGATAACGGTGTCCAGCTCGTCGCCCTTCTTGAAACGACGTACGGCTTCTTCGCCCACTTCGTTCCAAGAGATGTCGGACAGGTGAACCAGACCGTCGATGCCGCCGTCCAGACCAATGAAGATACCGAAATCGGTGATCGACTTGATGGTGCCGGAGATCTTGTCGCCCTTGTTGAACTGGCCAGAGAAGTCTTCCCATGGGTTCGACTTGCACTGCTTGATGCCCAGGGAGATACGACGACGCTCTTCGTCGATGTCCAGAACCATGACTTCCACTTCGTCGCCGACTTGTACGACTTTCGAAGGGTGGATGTTCTTGTTGGTCCAGTCCATTTCCGAAACGTGTACCAGACCTTCAACGCCTTCTTCCAGCTCAGCGAAGCAGCCGTAGTCGGTCAGGTTGGTTACACGAGCGGTAACGCGAGTGCTTTCTGGGTAACGGGCTTTGATAGCAACCCATGGATCTTCGCCCAGTTGCTTCAGGCCCAGGGAAACACGATTGCGCTCGCGATCGTACTTCAGAACCTTGACGTCGATCTCGTCGCCAACATTGACGATTTCGGAAGGGTGCTTGATACGCTTCCACGCCATGTCGGTGATGTGCAGCAGGCCGTCCACGCCACCCAGATCGACGAATGCGCCGTAATCGGTGAGGTTTTTGACGATACCTTTGACTTGCTGGCCTTCCTGCAGGGATTCCAGCAGAGCTTCACGCTCGGCGGAGTTCTCGGCTTCCAGGACGCTGCGACGGGAAACGACAACGTTGTTGCGCTTCTGGTCCAGCTTGATGACCTTGAATTCCAGCTCTTTGCCTTCCAGGTGCGTGGTGTCGCGCACTGGACGGACGTCAACCAGGGAACCTGGCAGGAACGCACGGATGCCGTTAACGTCGACAGTGAAGCCGCCTTTAACCTTACCGTTGATAACGCCCTTGACCACTTCCTCGGCTGCGAAGGCTGCTTCCAGAACGATCCAGCATTCAGCGCGCTTGGCTTTTTCACGGGACAGCTTGGTTTCGCCGAAACCGTCTTCAACCGAGTCCAGAGCAACGTGAACTTCGTCACCGACGTTGATGTTCAGTTCGCCAGCGTCGTTGTAGAACTGCTCCAGAGGGATCAGTGCTTCGGACTTCAGGCCAGCGTGAACGGTTACCCAGCGAGCTTGGTAATCGATATCAACGATAACACCGGTGATGATGGAGCCTGCCTGAAGGTTCAGGGTCTTTAGGCTTTCTTCAAAGAGTTCCGCAAAGCTTTCGCTCATTTTAATTCCTGTTGATTAGGACGAAAAATACGCCCGTCTCCACATCCCAGACGATGCGGGTCAGTTTCATTTAAAGGAAGCCACCGCAGGACTATGACTGGTCCCCTGCGGCCTTCCTGGTCACCCGGCGATATCGCGAATGGCGATCTCGCTCATGATGCGTTCCAGCACCTGATCGATGGACAACTCCGTGGAATCCAGCTGTATGGCGTCAGCCGCCGGCTTGAGCGGGGCCACCGCTCGCTGGGTATCACGCTCGTCGCGCGCACGGATCTCATCTAGCAGACTCGACAGACTAACACCCTCGACTTTGCCCTTCAACTGCAAATATCGACGGCGCGCCCGCTCCTCGGCACTGGCGGTCAGGAAAATCTTCAGGGGCGCATTCGGAAATACCACCGTGCCCATGTCGCGACCATCGGCCACCAGGCCCGGCGATTCCTGGAAAGCACGCTGGCGCTGCAGCAGCGCCTCGCGCACGGCCGGCAATGCAGCCACCTGAGAAGCGCCGGATCCGACGCTTTCAGTGCGGATGACATCGCTGACTTCGTCACCTTCCAGAATGATGCGTTGCAGCTGACCGTCGGTCGCCGCGATGAACTGCACATCCAGATGAGCGGCCAGTTTCTTCAGCAGCTCTTCATTGGTCAGGTCGACACCATGGTTGTGCGCAGCAAACGCCAGCAGGCGATACAGCGCACCGGAATCCAGCAGATTCCAGCCCAGACGCTTGGCCAGAATCCCGGCTACGGTGCCTTTGCCCGAGCCGCTTGGCCCATCGATGGTGATGACCGGAGCAATATTGTTCACGACTGAGCCTCTTGCGCCACACGAATGCCGACCTGTGCGCACAGCGCCAGGAAGTTCGGGAACGATGTCGCGACGTTGGCGCAGTCATGGATGCGGATCGGTGCCGTGGCGCGCAGCGAGGCCACGCTGAAAGCCATCGCGATACGGTGATCGCCATGACCATGCACTTCGCCGCCGCCGATCTGGCCGCCGTCGATGATGATGCCGTCCGGGGTCGGTTCGCACTTGACGCCCAGCGCCAGCAGACCGTCCGCCATGACCTGGATACGGTCCGACTCCTTGACCCGCAGCTCTTCGGCGCCGGTCAGCACGGTACGCCCTTCGGCACAGGCCGCGGCCACGAACAGCACCGGGAATTCGTCGATCGCCAGTGGAACCAGCGCTTCCGGAATCTCGATACCCTTGAGTTTAGCCGCTCGCACGCGCAGGTCGGCAACCGGCTCGCCACCCACTTCACGCTGGTTTTCCAGAGTGATGTCGGCGCCCATCAGGCGCAGGATGTCGATCACACCGGTACGGGTCGGGTTGATGCCGACGTGCTCGAGTACCAGTTCCGAGCCTTCAGCAATCGACGCCGCCACCAGGAAGAATGCCGACGACGAGATATCGCCCGGCACTTCAATGTGGGTCGCGGTCAGCTTGCCGCCGGACTCAACCGATGCCGTGGCACCGTTGACGCTCACCGGATAGCCGAAGCCGCGCAGCATGCGCTCGGTGTGGTCACGGGTCGGAGCCGGCTCGGTAACGGTGGTCTTGCCTTCGGCGTACAGACCCGCCAGCAGCAGGCAGGATTTAACCTGGGCACTGGCCATCGGCATGGTGTAGGTCAGGCCTTTGAGCTTGTGACCGCCACGAATGGTCATCGGTGGACGACCCTCGGCAGCGGTTTCGATCACGGCACCCATTTCCCGCAGCGGGTTGGCGACGCGGTTCATCGGGCGCTTGGACAGCGAAGCGTCACCAGTCAGGGTGCTGTCGAAGTCCTGCGCGGCCAGCAGGCCGGACAGCAGGCGCATCGAAGTGCCGGAGTTGCCCAGATAGATCGGGCCCGGCGCAGGCTTCAGGCCATGCAGGCCGACACCGTGGATGGTCACGCGGCCGTGATGCGGGCCTTCGATGACCACGCCCATGTCGCGGAACGCCTGCAAGGTCGCCAGGGCGTCTTCGCCCTCGAGGAAGCCTTCGACTTCGGTGACGCCTTCAGCCAGGGAACCGAGCATGATCGAACGGTGGGAAATCGATTTGTCACCCGGTACGCGAATCCGACCGGACAGGCGGCCACCAGGTTGAGCCAGGAAAATCAGATCGTTGGAATTCATAGCGTCCACATAGGCCCTGCGGGCCAGGATTTTACTGAAATGCTCGCGGGCAACCCGGGCGCGCGTGAAGACGCCCAACAATTGGTGCCCATCCCCTGCATCGACCGCGTCGCGCAAGGCGTCGAGGTCGCTGCGAAATGTATCGAGTGTGCGCAGGACAGCCTCGCGGTTGGCGAGAAAGATGTCATGCCACATGACCGGGTCGCTTCCGGCGATTCTTGTGAAATCACGGAAACCGCCCGCAGCGTAACGGAAGATCTCAAGGTTTTCATTGCGCTTGGCCAGCGAATCGACCAGACCGAAGGCCAGCAGGTGCGGCAGATGACTGGTCGCAGCCAGCACTTCATCGTGACGCTCGACCTGCATGTGCTCAACGTCGGCACCCAGCTCGCGCCACAAGCGATCAACCACCGCCAGGGCAGCCGGATCGGTCTGCTCCAGCGGGGTCAGAATCACTTTATGACGGCGGAACAGTTCCGAGTTGGAGGCTTCCACCCCGCTCTGCTCGGAACCGGCAATCGGATGGCCCGGCACGAAACGCGCCGGCATGCCGCCGAACGCTTCGGTCGCCGCGCGCACCACATTGCCCTTGGCGCTGCCGACATCCGTCAGGATCGCCTGCCCCAGATCCATACTGGCCAGACGGGCCAGCACTTTTTCCATGGCCAGGATCGGTACCGCCAACTGGATCACGTCCGCGCCCTGGCAAGCCGCTGCCAGATCATCTTCGCAGCGATCCACCACGCCCAACTCGACCGCCAGCTTGCGCGATTGCGGATCGAGATCGACCCCGACCACTTCGCGGCACACGCCGCTTTCACGCAAACCTTTGGCAAACGAACCACCGATCAACCCCAGACCGACCACCACCAGGCGCCCGATCATAGGTGCAGCAGATTGCAGCGCAGTGACATCACCCACGAGCCAGAACCTTGCGCAGCGCTTCGAGGAAGCGGCTGTTTTCCGCCGGCAGACCGATGGTCACCCGCAGATGGTTCGGCATGCCGTAGTTGGCCACCGGACGCACGATCACGCCTTCGCGCAGCAGGCCCTGGAACACCGGAGCCGCCACCTGACCGAGGTCGACGCAGATAAAGTTGCCCCTGGAAGGAATCCAGCTCAGGCCCAGCTCGCGGAAACCCGCTTCCAGCTGTTGCATGCCGGATTCATTGAGCTGACGGCTCTGCGCCAGATACTCCTCGTCCTTCAGCGCCGCACACGATGCGGCCAAAGCCAGGCTGTTGACGTTGAACGGCTGGCGTACACGGTTCAGCACGTCCGCCACCACCGGGGTGGACAAGCCGTAACCAACGCGCAGCGCCGCCAGACCGTAGGCCTTGGAGAACGTGCGCGAGACCAGCAGGTTCGGATAAGCCGCGAGGAAATCCAGACCATCCGGCAGATCGCTGCCTTCGGCGTATTCGATGTAGGCCTCGTCCAGCACCACCAGCACATGTTCCGGCACGTCCTGCAGGAACTCGTCCAGCGCTTCGGCGCCGAACCAGGTGCCGGTCGGGTTGTTCGGGTTGGCGATGAACACGACGCGGGTGCTGGCGTCGATGGCCGCCAGCATCGCTGGCAGGTCATGACCCCAGTCCTTGGCCGGAACGACCTTGGCCTGAGCGCCGACCGCCTGAGTCGCGATCGGGTAGACCGCGAACGCGTGCTCGCTGAACACGGCATTCAGGCCCGGCGCCAGATAGGCGCGCGCCACCAGTTCAAGAATGTCGTTGGAGCCGTTGCCCAGGGTCACCTGGTTCAGCTCGACACGGCACTGCTCGGCCAGCAGGGATTTCAGGGCAAAACCGTTGCCGTCCGGATAACGAGTCAGCTCGTCCAGCGCTTCGCGGATCGCGTCCAGCGCTTTCGGGCTGGCGCCCAACGGGTTTTCGTTGCTCGCCAGTTTGACGATGCTTGCCGGATCCAGATCCAGCTCGCGCGCCAGTTCGTCCACGGGCTTGCCCGGTACGTAGGGCGAAAGTTGTTGCACGCCCGGCTGTGCCAGAGCGAGGAAGTTGCCACTCATTGCTACCACCCCTTAAAGAACTGCTTTCGGGTAGGAACCCAGCACCTTGAGTGCTACTGCTTCCTGACTGATCTTTTCCAGTACACCTTTGATCAGCGGATCACGGTGATGACCAACGAAGTCGATGAAGAACACGTAGGTCCATTTGCCGCTGCGCGACGGACGGGTTTCGATCCGGGTCAGGTCGATCCCGTTGTCATGGAACGGCACCAGCAGCTCATGGAGCGCGCCGGGCTTGTTGCTCATGGATACGATGATCGACGTCTTGTCGTCGCCGGTCGGCGGCACTTCCTGGTTACCGATCATCAGGAAGCGCGTGGAGTTGTCCGGGCGATCCTCGATCTTCTCGGCCAGACGGGTCAGGCCATACAGCCCGGCCGCCATGTCACCGGCGATCGCCGCCGAGTTCCACTCGCCCTTGACCCGCTTGGCCGCCTCGGCGTTGCTGGAAACCGCCACGCGCTCGACATTCGGATAATGGGCGTCCAGCCACTTGCGGCACTGGGCCAGCGACTGAGCGTGGGAATAAATGCGGCTGATGCTGTCGGTCTTGGTGTTTTCACCGACCAACAGGTGGTGGTGAATGCGCAACTCGACTTCGCCACAGATGACCATGTCGTGTTCGAGGAAGCTGTCGAGGGTATGGTTGACCGCGCCTTCGGTGGAGTTCTCCACCGGCACCACGCCGAAATTCACCGCACCGGCTGCCACTTCACGGAACACTTCGTCGATCGCCGCCATCGGCTTGCTGATCACCGCGTGACCGAAGTGCTTCATGGCCGCCGCTTGGGTGAAGGTGCCTTCCGGACCGAGATAAGCCACTTTCAGCGGGTTCTCGAGAGCCAGGCACGAAGACATGATTTCGCGGAACAAGCGCGCCATCTCTTCGTTGCCCAGCGGCCCCTTGTTGCGTTCCATCACGCGCTTGAGGACCTGCGCCTCACGCTCGGGACGGTAGAACACCGGCTGCTCGCCTTCGGCCAGACTGGCCATCTTGACCCGGGCAACTTCTTCGGCGCAGCGCGCGCGATCGCTGATCAGCTGGAGGATCTTCTCATCCAGGTTATCGATGCGAACGCGCAGCGCCTTGAGCTCCTGCTCGGACATCAGGAATGCTCCTTCTCGAATTCAGCCATGTAGCCGACCAGTGCTTCGACGGCGTCCAGACCCAGAGCGTTGTAGATCGAGGCACGCATGCCGCCAACCGAGCGATGGCCCTTGAGGTTGAGCAGGCCACGGGCGTCGGCGCCAGCCAGGAACGCCTTGTCCAGCCGCTCGTCAGCCAGACGGAACGGCACGTTCATCCACGAGCGGGCGTTGACGCTGATCGGGTTGGTATAGAAGTCACTGTTGTCGATGAAGCCGTACAGGCGATCTTTCTTCGCCTTGTTGCGCTGCTCCATCGCGGCGACGCCACCCTGCTCCTTCAGCCACTCGAAGACGAGGCCCGAGAGGTACCAGGAATAGGTCGCCGGGGTGTTGTACATCGAGCCGTTATCGGCCGAGACCTTGTAGTCGAGCATGGTCGGGCACGAACTGCGGGCGCGGCCCAGCAGATCTTCACGGACGATCACTACCACCAGACCGCTCGGGCCGATGTTCTTCTGCGCGCCGGCGTAGATCAGGCCGTACTGCGACACATCGATCGGACGCGAGAGGATATCGGAGGACATGTCGACCACCAGCGGAACGTCACCAGCCTCGGGAACCCAGTCGAACTGCAGGCCGCCGATGGTTTCGTTGGACGCATAGTGCAGATAGGCCGCACCCGGAGCCAGCTTCCACTCGTTCTGGCCAGGGATGGCCAGATAGTCATAAGGCTTGGCGCTGGCGGCAACATTGACGTTGCCGAAGCGACGCGCTTCCTCGATGGCTTTCTTCGACCAGATGCCGGTTTCGACATAGTCGGCAGTGCCGTTCTCGGGCAGCAGGTTCAGCGGAATCTCGGCGAACTGTTGGCTCGCACCGCCCTGCAGGAACAGCACTTTGTAATTGGAGGGGATGGACAGCAGGTCGCGCAGGTCTTGTTCGGCCTTCTCGGCGATGGCCACGTAGTCATCGCTGCGATGGCTCATTTCCATGACCGACAGACCCTTGCCGTGCCAGTCGAGCATCTCGGACTGGGCACGCAACAGGACAGCTTCAGGCAGCGCAGCGGGACCTGCGCAGAAGTTATAGGCTCGTTTGCTCACATCCACTCTCGCTATGCAATCACGGTAGCGGACAGAGCAAACACTCTGCCCTGCTACGATTTGGTTAGTCTTGCGACTCTTCTTCGTCTGCGGCGTCCGCCTGCAGGTTGTCGACCGCATCGTCCGGTTCGGCGCCGATCACGCCCTCTTCCAGTTCGACACCTTCTTCACCTTCAAGCTCTTCACCCTCGACTTCCGACGGCTCCTGGACCCGCTCCAGACCGACCAGGGTTTCATCCTTGGCCAGCTTGATCAGGGTCACGCCCTGGGTGTTACGACCCAGGCTGGAAACTTCGTCGACACGGGTACGCACCAGCGTGCCCTGGTCGGAAATCAGCATGATCTCCTCGCCATCAAGCACCTGAACCGCACCGACTAGACGGCCGTTACGCTCGTTGCTGACCATGGCGATCACGCCCTGGCCGCCACGTTTGTACTCAGGGAACTCGGTGATCGCGGTGCGTTTGCCGTAGCCACGCTCGGAAGCGGTGAGGATCTGGCTGCCTTCTTCCGGGATCAGCATCGAAATCAGCTTCTGCCCTTCCGGCAGACGCATGCCGCGCACACCGCGGGCGGTACGGCCCATGGCACGCACGTCGGATTCCTTGAAGCGGGTGACCTTGCCGCCGTCGGAGAACAGCATTACTTCACGCTCGCCATCGGTGATGGCCGCGGAGATCAGCACGTCACCTTCGTCCAGTTCCAGCGCGATCAGACCGACGCTGCGCTGACGGCTGAAGGATTCCAGCGGGGTCTTCTTCACGGTGCCGTTGGCGGTGGCCATGAAGATGTAGTGACCTTCGGTGTATTCCTCGACCGGCAGCATGGTGGTGATGTATTCACCGTCATCCAGCGGCAGCAGGTTGACCAACGGACGACCACGGGCGGCGCGGGACGCTTCAGGGATTTCGTAGGTTTTCAGCCAGTACACCTTGCCCTTGCTGGAGAACAGCAGCAGGGTGGTGTGGCTGTTGGCGACCAGCAGGTGAGCGATGTAGTCCTCATCCTTCACGCCGGTAGCCGATTTGCCTTTACCGCCACGACGCTGGGCCTGGTACGCAGCCAGCGGCTGGGTCTTGGCATAGCCACCGTGGGAAATGGTCACGACGCGCTCTTCTTCCGGGATCATGTCGCCCAGGGTCAGGTCGAGACGGGCATCGAGGATTTCGGTGCGGCGCACGTCGCCGTATTCGGCACGGATCACTTCCAGCTCTTCGCGGATCACTTCCATCAGGCGCACGGCGCTGTTGAGGATGCGGATCAGCTCGCCGATCTGGTTGAGGATCTCTTGATACTCGGCCAGCAGCTTTTCGTGCTCCAGACCGGTCAGACGGTGCAGACGCAGCTCCAGAATGGCTTGCGCCTGTTCTGGCGACAGGAAGTACTTGCCTTCACGCAGACCGTATTGTGGATCGAGGTTTTCAGGACGGCACGAATCGGCACCGGCACGTTCCACCATCGCCACCACAGCCGAGGATTCCCACGGCGTGCTGACCAGCGCTTCCTTGGCTTCCGACGGCGTCGGCGAAGCCTTGATCAGGGCAATGACCGGGTCGATGTTCGACAGGGCAACGGCCTGACCTTCGAGGATGTGACCACGCTCGCGCGCCTTGCGCAGTTCGAACACGGTGCGGCGGGTAACGACTTCGCGACGGTGACGGACGAAGGCTTCCAGCAGGTCCTTGAGGTTCAGGATCCGCGGACGGCCGTCGATCAGCGCAACGATGTTGATGCCGAATACCGATTGCAGCTGGGTCTGGGCGTAGAGGTTGTTGAGGATCACCTCAGGCACTTCGCCGCGACGCAGTTCGATCACGACGCGCATACCGTCCTTGTCGGACTCGTCGCGCAGTTCGGTGATGCCTTCGAGCTTCTTCTCTTTTACCAGCTCGGCGATCTTCTCGATCAGACGTGCCTTGTTCAGTTGGTAAGGGAGTTCGGTGATGACGATCTGCTGACGGCCACCGACCTTGTCGATGTCTTCGATGATCGAACGGGCGCGCATGTAAATGCGGCCACGGCCGGTGCGGTAGGCTTCGATGATGCCGGCGCGACCGTTGATGATCGCGGCAGTCGGGAAGTCCGGACCGGGAATGTATTGCATCAGCTCATCGACGGTCAGCTCGGGGTTGTCGATGAGGGCCAGGCAACCGTCGATGACTTCACCGAGGTTGTGCGGCGGAATGTTGGTCGCCATGCCCACGGCGATACCACTGGAGCCGTTGACCAGCAGGTTCGGAACGCGGGTCGGCATGACCGCCGGGATCAGCTCGGTGCCGTCGTAGTTCGGCACCCAGTCCACGGTTTCCTTGTGCAGGTCGGCCAGCAGCTCGTGCGCCAGCTTGGTCATGCGCACTTCGGTGTATCGCATGGCCGCGGCGTTGTCGCCGTCCACCGAACCGAAGTTGCCCTGGCCGTCGACCAGCAGGTAACGCAGGGAGAAAGGCTGCGCCATGCGGACGATGGTGTCGTACACCGCGGTATCACCGTGCGGGTGATACTTACCGATCACGTCACCGACGACACGGGCAGATTTCTTGTACGGCTTGTTGAAGTCGTTGCCCAGCTCGCTCATCGCGAACAGCACGCGACGGTGCACGGGCTTCAAGCCATCGCGCGCATCCGGCAGTGCACGGCCGACGATCACGCTCATCGCGTAGTCGAGATAGGACTGTTTCAGCTCGTCTTCGATATTGACCGGGAGGATTTCTTTGGCCAGTTCGCCCATGAGAAGCCTGATTCCTTTTTCTGGTGAAACTTCGCCATATCCATAGGGGACGCACGAAGCTCGTCGATGCAGGCCGAGTGCCATGCGCCGACTTACGACAAATCGACAAGTTGACCCTGGATTTGCGCAGTGAAGACAACCCCGTGGGACTGCCTCGGAAAACGCCGGATGTTATCACAAGAGCCGCCACGCACCTATCCCCCAGATGCGCATGGAGCATAGTTAGATGACCGATGACAGGCTTAACGGGGACGAGAGAGGCTCAGAGCTTCCCTGAATGCAAATTTCGGGGCGAAATTGCGGATGTTTATTGACTTTCAAGGCCTCATCGCTGGCAAGTCGAGTCGTCGCACCGCAGCTCCCACAAGATCGGCGGCGTGCACAAAACCTGTGGGAGCTGGCTTGCCAGCGATGGCGTCCGAACAGACGCCAGAGTCAATCAATGCAGGCGCTTGCGGCACATCAACTGCGCCATCTTCGCAGTGTCCGGGCGCTCGACGATGCCTTTTTCGGTGACGATCGCGTCGATCAGGTCCGCCGGGGTCACGTCAAACACCGGGTTGAACGCTTCGACGTCAGCCCCGACACGTTTGCCGCCAACCTCCAGCAACTCGGCGCCGTCGCGCTCCTCGATCGGGATGTCGTCACCGCTGGCCAGATTCATGTCGATGGTCGAACTCGGCGCCACCACCATGAAACGCACGCCGTGGTGCATGGCGTTGACCGCCAGTTGATAGGTGCCGATCTTGTTCGCCACATCGCCGTTGGCGGTGATCCGGTCGGCGCCGACGATCACCCAGGTCACGCCTTTGGTTTTCATGATATGCGCGGCGGCAGAGTCAGCGTTCAGGGTCACCGGAATGCCTTCGTTGGCCAGCTCCCACGCGGTCAGACGCGAGCCTTGAAGCCACGGCCGGGTTTCGTCGGCGTAGACGCGCTCGACCATGCCCTCGATGAACGCCGCGCGAATCACCCCGAGCGCCGTCCCGAAACCGCCGGTGGCCAGGGCGCCGGTGTTGCAGTGAGTGAGAATTGCCTGAGCATTGCCCTGATGCTTGCGGATCAGGTCGACGCCGAGCTGGGCCATGGTCAGGTTGGCTTCACGATCGCTTTCATGAATCGCAATGGCTTCGGCTTCCAGCGCCGCCAGCGGATCGGCGTTTTCCTTCAAGCGGTCCAGCCGGTCGTGCATGCGGTTCAACGCCCAGAACAGGTTGACCGCTGTCGGACGGGAATCGGCCAGCAACATGAAATCCTCTTCCAGCGACGCATACCAGTCGCCACCTTCGGCAATCCGGGCACGGGCCGCCAACACGATGCCGTACGCGGCACTGATGCCGATGGCCGGCGCACCGCGCACCACCATCGAACGAATTGCCTCGGCCACGCCGGCGGCGCTGGTGTAGGCGATCCAGTTTTCCTCGAACGGCAAAACGCGCTGATCCAGCAGGTGGAGCGCGCCATCACGCCAATCGATGGCCTTTACTTTCTCCGCAGCCAACAGTCGATCGCGCATCCCTCACCCCGCACTCATGAACAAAAGCCGCCGATTATAGCGATCCCCCCGCGAAGACGCTCGGGTATACTTCGCCATCCTTTACAAAAGCACTGGAACCGACCCTCGATGCCGAAACCTGCCATTGCGCTCGACTTATTATTGCTGCCGACCTGGCTGGTACCCGTCGAACCTGCAGGCGTTGTGCTCAAGGAGCATGGCCTGGGCATCCGCGACGGTCGCATCGTGTTTATCGGCCCGCGTGCCGAAGCGCTGAAGTGTAACGCCGCCGAAGTCCGCGAACTGCCGGACGTTTTGCTCAGCCCCGGCCTGATCAACGCCCACGGCCACGCCGCGATGACGCTGTTCCGTGGGCTGGCCGACGATCTGCCGCTGATGACCTGGCTGGAAAACCACATCTGGCCGGCCGAAGGCAAATGGGTCGATGAAGATTTTGTGCGTGACGGCACCGACCTGGCCATCGCCGAGCAGATAAAAGGTGGCATCACCTGTTTCTCGGACATGTACTTCTTCCCGAAGGTTGCCAGCGAGCGCGTGCACAACAGCGGAATCCGCGCGCAGATCGCGATTCCGATCCTCGACTTCCCGATTCCGGGTGCCGCCAGCGCCGATGAAGCCATTCGTCAGGGCGTCGAACTGTTCGGCGACCTGAAGCATCACGAGCGCATCAAGATCACCTTCGGCCCTCATGCACCCTACACCGTGGGCGACGAGAACCTGGAAAAAATCCGCGTGATCGCCGAAGAGCTGGACGCCTCGATACACATGCACGTCCACGAAACCGCGTTCGAAGTGCAGCAAGCGGTCGAACAGCGCGGCGAACGCCCGCTGGCCCGCCTTGGCCGACTGGGCTTGCTCGGCCCGCGCTTCCAGGCCGTGCACATGACCCAGATCAGCGATGACGACCTGGCGTTGCTGGTAGAAAGCAACACCAGCGTGATCCACTGCCCGGAGTCGAACCTGAAACTGGCCAGCGGCTTCTGCCCGGTGGAGCGCCTGTGGCAGGCCGGAGTCAACGTGGCGGTCGGCACCGATGGCGCCGCGAGCAACAATGACCTGGACCTGCTGGGTGAAACCCGCACTGCCGCTCTGTTGGCCAAAGCCGTCGCCGGCTCGGCCACCGCGCTGGACGCCCACCGGGCGCTGCGCATGGCCACGCTGAACGGCGCGCGAGCCTTGGGGATCGAAGCCGAGACCGGCTCGCTGGAGCTCGGCAAGGCGGCCGACATCGTCGCCTTCGACCTGTCCGGCCTAGCGCAACAACCGGTCTATGACCCGGTCTCGCAGCTTATATACGCCACCGGTCGCGACTGCGTGAAACACCTGTGGGTTGCCGGCAAGCAGTTGCTCGACGACCGGCGCCTGACCCGACTGGACGAACAACAGCTCGGCGAAACCGCCCGGGCCTGGGGCCGACGCATCAGCGGCCACACCGAATCGTAAACACCCCGGGGCAAACTCCGGGGCTACAGCCCTTTTCAAGTTTTAGAGGATTGAAATCATGAGCAACGTCGACCACGCAGAAATCGCCAAATTCGAAGCCCTGGCCCATCGTTGGTGGGACCGCGAGAGCGAGTTCAAACCGCTGCACGACATCAACCCGCTGCGGGTCAACTGGATTGACGAACGCGTCAATCTGGCCGGCAAGAAGGTCCTCGACGTCGGTTGCGGCGGCGGCATCCTCAGTGAAGCCATGGCTCAGCGCGGCGCGACCGTGACCGGCATCGACATGGGCGAAGCGCCACTGGCGGTCGCGCAACTGCATCAGCTGGAATCCGGCGTGAACGTCGAATACCGGCAGATCACCGCCGAGGCCCTGGCCGAAGAAATGCCCGAGCAGTTCGACGTCGTCACCTGCCTGGAAATGCTCGAGCACGTACCGGACCCTTCCTCGGTGATCCGCGCCTGCTTCCGCATGGTCAAGCCCGGCGGCCAGGTGTTCTTCTCCACCATCAACCGCAACCCGAAGGCGTACCTGTTCGCCATCGTCGGCGCCGAATACATCATGAAGCTGCTGCCGCGCGGCACCCACGACTTCAAGAAATTCATCCGCCCGTCCGAGCTGGGCGCCTGGAGCCGCATGGCCGGCCTGACCGTCAAGGACATCATCGGTCTGACCTACAACCCGCTGACCAAGCACTACAAGCTGGCGGCGGACGTTGACGTCAACTACATGATCCAGACCCTGCGCGAGGAGTAAGCCGATGGCCATCAGAGCAGTCCTTTTCGACATGGACGGCACTCTGCTCGACACCGCGCCGGACTTCATCGCCATTTGCCAGGCGATGCGCGCGGATCGTGGCTTGCCGCCGATGAACGACAAACACATCCGCGATGAAATCTCCGGCGGCGCCAAGGCCATGGTCGCGGTGACGTTCTCGATGGATCCGGAGTCGCCGGGCTTCGAGGAATTGCGTCTGGAGTTCCTTGAGCGCTACCTCGTCGGTTGTGCCGTGCACAGCAAGCTGTTCGACGGCATGGGCGAATTGCTGGCCGACATCGAGAAAGCCAATCTGGTCTGGGGCGTGGTCACCAACAAGCCGCTGCGCTTCGCCGAGCCGATCATGCAGCAACTGGGGCTGGCCGAGCGCTCGGCCCTGCTGATCTGCCCGGATCACGTGAAGAACAGCAAGCCGGATCCCGAGATGCTGACCCTGGCCTGCAAGATGCTTGATCTGGATCCGTCGACCGTTCTGTTTATCGGCGATGATCTGCGCGATATCGAATCCGGCCGTGACGCCGGCACCAAAACCGCTGCCGTGACCTATGGCTACATCCACCCCGACGACAACCCTCGGCACTGGGGCGCGGACGTGGTGGTGGATCATCCGCTGGAGTTGCGCAAGGTGCTCGACAACGCGCTGTGCAGTTGCTGAGTGGTGCGGCAAAGCGACCATCGCTGAATTCCCGCGCATGACGCGGGAACGATCAGAAGTTAATGGATTAGAGGTTTCTTATGTTTGATTACTCCGCTCGCCCCGAATTGCTCAAGGATCGGGTCATTCTGGTCACCGGTGCCGGTCGTGGCATCGGCGCGGCTGCCGCCAGGACCTACGCCGCCCACGGTGCAACCGTGCTGCTATTGGGCAAGACCGAAGCCAACCTGACCCAGGTCTACGACGAGATCGAAGCAGCCGGGCATCCGCAGCCGGCCGTGATCCCGTTCAACCTCGAAACCGCCCTGCCCCATCAATACGATGAGCTGGCGGCGATGATCGAGACCGAGTTCGGCCACCTCGACGGCCTGCTGCATAACGCCTCGATCATCGGCCCGCGCACGCCGATCGAGCAGTTGTCCGGTGAAAACTTCATGCGCGTCATGCAGGTCAACGTCAACGCGATGTTCATGCTGACCAGCACGCTGCTGCCGCTGCTCAAACTGTCGCAGGACGCCTCGGTGGTCTTCACCTCCAGCAGCGTCGGGCGCAAGGGCCGTGCTTACTGGGGCGCCTATGGCGTGTCGAAGTTCGCCACCGAAGGCCTGATGCAAACCCTGGCCGACGAAGTCGAAAACGTCGCCCCGGTACGCTCCAACAGCATCAACCCGGGCGCCACTCGCACCAGCATGCGCGCTCAGGCTTACCCGGGGGAAAACCCGCTGAACAACCCGACTCCGGAAGAGATCATGCCGGTCTATCTGTACCTGATGGGCCCGGACAGCACCGGTATCAATGGCCAGGCCTTCAACGCCCAGTAATGCCATACGTCGCATTTGTTGCCGTGGCGGAATACCGTCGCGGCATGCAATTGCCGCTTTGAGCGCGGCAGCTTCAGTCAAATAACCACCACCCCTTCTTCCGCAAAAATCTCAAGCCATTGATCCACAACGGTTTTAATAAAATATGAACCGTATGGCACGACTTTCGCTCTACATTTCCTCAAAGCACGCCGAGTGAAGGCAGTCGGGCAAGGCCTGATTCGATAGCTGACTAATCGTCATCGGGCAGACTAAACTTACGCCAAATGTCCTACGGGACTGATGGATCAGTATGACGCGCAGCCCATAGCCGCTCTCACCCAGCCTGTAAGACAGACTTACTGCTTAGGGGCTCACGCCATATGAAATCACCCTCCCAGACCACTGCAATTGACTTCGACAATGCCAAATTGCAACGCCTGGGCTTTGGTCAGCAGCCACCTCTTCTGGCGCGACCTGCCAGCCTGGCACAATTGCGCCAGCAAATGAGCCTGCAACTGCAAACCAGCCTTGAGCCTCAACGCATCCTCGGTCTGTTTTTCCGCGAGGTTCAGCGCCTGGTGCCGCTGGACGCCTTGACCTACGTGCACAATGGCAGTGACCTGCGACTGGAGTTCGGTGCCCGCGGTCACCACTCGGCCAGCTACAGCCTCAGCCACGAAGGCGAGCACATGGGTGAGCTGGTGTTCCGCCGCAACCAGCGCTTCAGCGAACAGGAACTGGGCAATCTCGAATCGTTGCTGTCTGCGCTGCTGTATCCGATGCGCAATGCCCTGCTGTACCGCGCCGCCACGCAAAGCGCCCTGCGTGATCCGCTGACCGGTGCCGGCAACCGCATTGCCATGGAGCAGACGCTGCACCGCGAAATCGAGATGTCCCGCCGGCACCTGCAACCGCTGTCGTTGCTGATGCTGGACATCGACCACTTCAAGCAGGTCAACGACCTCCATGGTCACAGCGCCGGCGACGACGTGCTCAAAGCCGTGGCCGCATCGATCAAGGGCCAGTTGCGCAACGTCGACATGGTGTTCCGTTATGGCGGGGAAGAGTTTCTGATCCTGTTGTCCAACACCGGTCGCGACGCGGCCGCCATGGTCGGTGAGCGCCTGCGTCAGGCAGCCCAGGCCCAGGATTACTACGCCAATAACCAATTGATCGAACTGACCGTGAGCCTCGGCTGCTCGACTCTGTTGCCGGGCGAATCCGCCGACAGCCTGCTGCGCCGCGCCGACAGCGCGCTGTATGTCGCCAAGCGTGAAGGGCGAAATCGCCTGACCATGGCGGGCTGATTATTCGCCGCCAACAAAAAACGGGAGCCAAGGCTCCCGTTTTTTTATGGATGTTGCCGAAATCAGCTCTCGACCAGTGCCCGACGCTCACGCCCGACTAACACCCGCTCCGACAGTTCGAGCTGCATGCAGCGCTCGAGGAACAGGTACATGTAGTCGTAGCTCTTGCAGATGGCCTGTCGCAGCTCCGCCTGCAAGGCTTTGCTCGGGTTCATCCCGGCCAGGGTGCAGATGATCTCCAGTGCCTCCCACGGATGGGCATCATCGTACTGGGCGTGCATCTTCAGCCACTTCATGGCCCGCTTGCGATCCTCTTCAGGGAAGGCCGCAGCATAGACACCCGTCGAACAGACCAGCGCCGACCACTCCCCGGTCGCGCCTTCGATGGCGTAGTTGGTGGCCGCGATGGCCACGATCAGTGAATCCGCCGAACTGGTGTGCCAGCACCAATGGCTCAGGGCATGCAATTCCGGTGGCACTTGCTGCGCCTGCAGGTCTTCCAGGCTCACCCCATGGGCCCGGCTCCAGTGCAGCCAGTAATCGGCATGGTTGAGTTCGACGCGAATGTTGCGCATCAACCAGCGCCGCGCCATGTCTTCACCCGGATGACGGGCGAATTTGGTCTTGGTGAGGTTCTGCGCCATGTACAACGCGAATTGCTCAACGACGGGCCAGCCCCCGATCAGGTACTGGCGCATGGTTTTGGCGCTGAGCTTGTTATCACGCATGCGCAGATAAAGTTCATGTTCGACAACCCGGCGTTTGCTCTCGCTGCAATCCTGGATCAACTGTTGCGCCCAGGCGGGATAACTTGCAGCTTCCATGAGTGGTCCGGTTCGGTTGAATGTGTCGATCACTGTTCGGCTCCTTTTGATTTGTGATTGTACGGATCGGCAAGAGACTTCAACGGAACGTGCCAGGCGCCTTGAATAACAACGGCTGCGGTCTGGCGGGCCGACTTTGCAAACTGTCACAGGTAAACAACTGCGGGCGTTCGATGACATAACCCTGAGCGTAATCCACGCCGATTTCAAGCAATGCCTGCTCGATCTGCGCTGTTTCGACAAACTCGGCAATTGTCTGCTTACCCATGACATGCCCGATGTGATTGATCACTTCGACCATTGCACGGTTAATCGGGTCGTCCAGCATATCCTTTACGAAACTCCCGTCGATCTTCAGGAAGTCTACAGGCAAATGTTTCAGATAAGCGAATGAAGACATTCCGGCACAAAAGTCATCGAGTGAGAAATAACAACCCAAGCCTTTGAGTTCATTAATAAATCTGATTGCACTCCCGAGATTTGCAATGGCACTGGTTTCTGTAATTTCAAAACAAATCATTTCAGGCGGTACGCCGTAGTTATCAAACTGCTCGCGTAGAAAGTGCAAGAACGCGTCATCTCCGATAGTAATGCCTGAAAGATTAATCGCACACATTGCCAGAGGGCCTTCGCACTCTTCGTTAATACATTGAGCAATAACCTTAAATACATTCTGCACAACCCAGCGATCCAGCGACGTCATCAAACCGTAACGTTCCGCCGCGGGTATGAAACTGTCCGGCAGGATCATCCGGCCTGCCTCATCGTGCAGACGCAACAGGATTTCGATGTGCCCGCGGGTGCCACCGGCAACCGAACCCAGTGGTGCGATTTCCTGGGCGTAGAGACAGAAGCGGTTTTCCTCCAAAGCCATATGCAGGCGTTGCACCCAAGCCATCTCGCCAAAACGCAGGGACAGTTCCGAGTCGTCGGCGTGGTAGACCTGCACCCGGTTGCGGCCCTTTTCCTTGGCCATGTAGCAAGCCATGTCGGCGGCCCGCAACGAGGCCTCGAGGGTGGTCGGGTTCTGTGCGACGTGCACCAGACCAATGCTGACGGTGGTCAGGAACGGCCGCCCCTTCCAGACGAAATGCAGGTTTTGCACGGTCTGACGCAGGCTCTCGGCGATCTTCTCGGCCGCCTCCGGTGCGCAGTTCTCCAGCAGGATGCCGAACTCATCGCCGCCCAGCCGCGCCAGGGTGTCGCCCTCGCGAAGACCCGATTGCAGCAACGCACAGATATGGCGCAGCAACTCATCGCCTGCCGCGTGCCCGCAGGTGTCGTTGACCAGCTTGAACTGATCGAGATCGAGGAACATCAGCGCATGTCGCCCGGCCTGCCGCGTCAGGTTGTGCAGGGCCTGTTCGAGCCGGTATTCGAACTCGCGACGGTTGGCCAGGCCGGTCAGCGCATCGTGGGTGGCCTGCCACGACAGATTGGCGATGTATTGCCGCTCCTGAGTCATGTCATGCAGCACCAGCACCGTACCGCTGACCTTGCCGGCATTGCGGATCGGCGCACCGACCAGCGTCACCGACACGGTGCTGCCGTCCAGCCGCTGGATCAGCTTCGAATGCTCGCTGCCGCCGGTGAGCTGGCCACTGAGAATGTGCTCGATCAGGGTCAAGCCCTCGCTCTGGGCATTGTCATCCAGCAGGTTGAACAGCGCCGCCAAGGGCAGACCGGCAGCCTGCTCGGCCTTCCAGTGAGTCAACGCCTCGGCGGCCGGGTTCATGTAATCGATCGCCCCGCTGACGTCGGTGGTGATCACCCCGTCGCCGATCGAGTGCAGGGTCACATGGGCCCGGTCCTTTTCCAGTTGCAGCGCTTCGGCGAAGGCATGTCGCTGCTTGAGCAGTTTGCGGGTGCGCAGCAGCGCCAGCACGATCAGGCCCAGCGCAGTGGCGAGGTTGGTGAACAGCAGCAGGCGCAGGATCATCCGCGAACCTTCACCCAAGGCATCGCTGAACGCCTTGGCGGCCGGGGTCACGCCGTCATTGATCGCAAAGATCCGGTCTTTCCAGCGGCGGATATCGGCTTCGGTGGCGGCATTGGCGGTGATGCGCTGATGCATCTCCTGCGCCACGCCGTCGAGTTCCACCAGATAGGCGTCGCCCAGCGTCCAGCGGTCGATGGCGGTTTCCAGATAACTGAAGTGACGAAAGTTCAGGTACAGCCAGATCAGACTGGAAACGTCGTCCGGATGGTTACCGCCCTTGAGAATGCCCTCACGCGCCGCTTGCAGGTCGGGCGGTTGCTTGTCCAGCGCCAGGCGCAATTGATGGCCGCCCTGAGGCACGGCAATGGCGTTCTGGTATTTAAGGTAAATCGCCTCGTCGCGACTGTCCGCGTAGAGATTGAGGTAATAGATCGCGTCTTTCTGGCCCTTGGACCAAAGGCTTTCACCAGCGACATAGCCGCGAACGGCCGACAGGACGTAAAGACTCACGCCCCCCAACAAGGCTTGAAACAACACGACGGCGATAAATGGCCAGACGATGCCCAGCAACCGAGGCGTTCCGAGAGTCCGCTTTTGCTTCATGGAGTTCCTTGCGTGGTCACTGCCTGATTGTCCGTCTCTATCAGACCAACCCCCAAAGACTAGGAGGCGTTCGGGGTTCCGGCAAGCGGCGGATCCGCCTCAGTTCAGGACAAACGCCGGATAGACATATGTACAGCCACGGTCACTGGCGGCATCGATCTACTGGGCACTTCAGGCATCCAACCCTCTGTAACGGGAATGCCTTCACAAGGAGTGTGATATGCCCTCGACGTTTTCAGCTTCAACCGACTTATCGACAACCGCAGAAACCAGCGCCATCGAGGCGCTTGGACTGGCTACCGGCCCGGATATCGAATCCCTGATTCCCCAACCGACCGGCCGGGACCGCAAAAGGTTCAAGGCAGCCCGAGTCGCAACACCGGCTATTGCACCCGCCATGACCCTCGAACAGTACATGGCACAACGCATCAATGAACGAATGCTCGACACGGTCAAAACCTTTTTGATCGGCAAACCTTCGCTGATCCGTCATTTGAGTGGCGATATCCTGCGGCTCGCCGACACGGACGAACTGCGCGCGACCCCTTCGGTTTTCCTCCAGCGAGTACTGAATTCCCCCGAATCACTGGACCTGACAGAAAGGCTGCTGAAAAGGCTCAAATGGTTCGGTGCATCCCCCGGCGAACAGACGCCGTCGTCCGTGCGCTATCAGTTGTCATGCAAAGCCATCTGCCTGCATTTGCATGCGCCGTCTCCCGACGAGTCGCAGGAGCTCGCCGGATTCCACTGGCAAGACCCTGCTCACTGGGGCAAAAGCTACCAGACCCTGCGCCGCGATTTCGAACAGCATTTGCTGCGAACCCGACGGGTTGCCACTACCAAAGAGGCGATCCTGCTGGCCCAGATGTTTCAACATCGCCTGTCGAAAGACTTTGCCGTGCGCGATATCCCGCCCGAGCTTCGTTACAAGACGTCGATCGTGTGGGTGAACTTCATGCACGGCGTGCTGCTGGCCGAGGTGCTTGGCCTGGGCCAGTCGCAACCCTTGTCTTTCCAGCAACTGGTCAGTTTGCCTCTGGAACGCAGTACTGGCGCCTCCCCCGCAGAGCTGGAAACAATTGCACGACTGCGAATAGGCCCCGCCCTTGAATGGGCGGTGTGCACTGGCGTCATCCCGGCGCGAGCGGCATCCGGTCACGATCAGGAAGACATCAAGCGAGCGCTGACTGCGCTGGAAGAACAAAGCGAAAACCTGAACAAGGCCGTGATGACGCTGGATTCAACTCCGCCTGACCGGATACAGATGGCCAGGGAGGTGCTGGCTGACCGGTTCAGTGGTTTTACATTCAACAAGGACGGACGCAAGTTGATGTCTGCCGATCCGAGCCATAGTCATTCAAGAGCACCACTGGACCAGAAGAATCAGCAGGGCCACGACTTTCTGGATATCTATGCAGACGGCCAACTCGATGGCGAAAAGCGATGGATTGTCTCCATGCCCGACGGCACAACGCGATCCACCACAGCACTCCGGCTGGATGAGCAGCGCGTCCTCTACGCCGAGCGTGAAAACTCGCGGGGTGGTTATGAACGGGTAAATGCAGATGACTACAGCTGGGCCGGCAAATACTTGCCGGATATCAATGCGCAGTTTGAAAGCGCCTTCAACCAATATCTGGCGACGATCAGGCCGCCCTATCAGACCTTGATCGCCAGCTTGCTGACTTCACTGCCAGCGAGCGAACGCCAGGCATTGGCAATGGGTGAAATCGAGTTGTTGGGGATGCGTCGAAAATCAGTACCCAACGAACCGCCGGATCTGACCCGGGCCAGGAAGGGCTTCGTTATAAAAGTGACCCACCAGGGAAATATTGCCTACTACGAGCTGATCCCGAGCGCCGGTGTCATTCGCCTTCGACCCACCTTGAGGTTTTCAACCGTCAATGGCGTTCGGACCGAGTTTGCCTTGCACGCCACCATCCCCGGGCAAACCTATTCACCCGAGCGTGACATCAGTACTTCGTTGCTGCTCGACTGGTCGGCCCATCTCCACGGCAGGACACCTGCCGCCCGGGGGGCCTACATCGGCTACCTCGACACCGTGGGCACTATAGCCGCAGCCTCCATGGGTACCGGGACCGATGCTGCGACGCTGACATCACGACTGGACGCACTGGCCAACTACATCGCGACAAACTACCTCTACGTCGATGAAGAACACCTGCGCCAGCAAGCCCGAGGCATGACAATCTTCGACAGCCACAGGGCGAAGATCGAGAAACGGCTGGAAGTATTCGTGACGATCGTCAAAGGGTTCGTTCCTTTCTGGGGCAGCATCGAGGACCTGCTCTCCGACGATGTCAAAAGCAAAGCCCTGGGCGGGATCGGACTCCTGTTCGACCTGGCTTCGTTCCTTTGCCCGATCGGCAAATTCATCTCGGGTTCGGTGCGCCTGCTCCGCGCCGCTGCCGGCACCACTCGCATGGTCGTCAATGCAACGCTGCCGCCGTTTTCGACAGTGGCCCGCCAACTCCTCACCCGCTCACTGGCAAACCTCAACCCACTGGACGGTATTCCCTCGCTGCTCAAGGGTCTGGGAAGCGGTGCCGGAAAAGGGCTGCTCTTCATCGGCGGAGTGAGCGTTGTCGGCATCAGAAAACTGACGGGAAAGGCCGATGGCTTCCGCTTGGTCCAGAATCTGCCACAAGCCATCGATCCCGGGGACTGGAAGCCGCTGACGAACGGTGATCAGCTCGCGACGGTCAACGGTATTGATGATGTACTCCTGCGCCATACAGATTCTTCGGGACTGGAACGCTTTCATCTGGTCGACCCGATGACCTCCCTGCCCTACGGCCCGCGCCTGCGCAACAACGGCAAAAATCTCACGCAAGGTCGATCCGGCTTCAAGACATTGCCCCCGAGCGAAACCCACGTCGTTGCGCAAGTTCCAGAACACGCCCATGTTCGTGAAGTGCTTGAGGTCGATGGTCGAACCACGCTGCTGATTGATGACATCCCTTATCGACCGGACGGCATCCAACTGCGCCGCGCCGACCTGATCGATGATCAGTCGCTACTCAAAGCCCTGCCCTGCAGAGTGCGGCGCATGCCGGGGTCGGACGCCTGTAAAACGAGCTATGTCACCCGCAATCCGGCCCCCACGCCAGCCAACGGCACTTACGACACGGATAAAGGCTGGGCACCCTGGTTCGGGGACAGCATTTACACCCCGGCCACAGCGGGTCGAGCGATGCTGCTCGAGTTCCTGAAAAAGAAAAGCAGACACCCGGCGGTGATAGCGTTTCAAAAAGGGATTTACGGGAGGATCAAAGTGGATATCCCCTTCGGCACCCGGAATCAGTTCGACACCTTCGAGGCCGGCGCCATCATCGTCCCCGCTATCGACGACTCAAGGCACTATGTGTTCACCCGACTGGACGCCGGATCCTTCTACATCGCCGAACTGCCCAAAGGTCAGAGCCTCACCACTCCGTTGACGCTGCGCAAGGCCAATACCCTGCCTGCCAATCTGAAGGGTGAGCTGATGACGGTGTACACCGGGTCTCTCAATGCCAACAACATGGCGAGAATCTACGGTATTCCAGCCGTAGAACGCGCCCTCGAAACCATGGAGAAAATTGCCATTCGCATTGGTGGTCATGCGAACCCGCCCGACACGCTCAAACTGCTTAAAGTCGATACCAGCCCCGGTGAAGCGGTGTTGTTCGATCATTCCACACGCATGATCGTCAACCGGCTGCCGGACGGTGCAGCATCCTGGTCACGTAGCAGGGATGCTTCAGACAGCTTTCGCCAACGAACCGCCGATATCTTCGATACGCTGTTTTGCGAGAAAACCATCAATATCCAACAAAGCGCCGACCTGAAAATCAATCGGACAATGGACAAGTTGCAGGCGCTGCTCCCGTCTCGTTTACAGGGACAGAATCCGAGAAACATCGCCTACGCCGACATCCTGACTTCAACCGGCAAGCGCGAGGTGTATGTCAGCGTTTCCGGAGCGCAAGGACTGACCGGGGAACTGCCTTTGTTCAAGCCTCCATTCGCGCCGGACAAAGTGATCATCGGCGACACCACCTACTTCAATATCGACTTCGACCAGACCTTCAACAGAACCTCACTGGAAGTCTCGAGCAAAGGGCAATTAGTGGCGATTCCCCATACGATAAAGGACATCGACACCTACACGCCTGCGCTGACCCGTCGGCCGACCTCTCTGGACAGCGAGGCCAAACTGATCAGTGTGCTTCGCAAGAAATACCCCGAAAACCACATGATCGCTTCGGTCGACGTGGCTACAACCATGCCTCCATGCACCAGTTGTTCAGTGATCGTCAAAGAGTTTGGCTACGACGGCACGGCCAACGCACTGGAGGTGCTATGGAAATGATCTACAACCTCTGCAAATGCCCATAAAGCTTGGCGTACAACCCGCCATCGGCAATCAGTTGCTGGTGGTCGCCGTCTTCGGCCACTTGCCCGCCGTCGAACACCAGCACCCGATCCGCCTGCTTCACCGCTGACAGGCGGTGGGCGATGATCAGCGTGGTGCGGCCATGGAGAAAGCGCGCCATGGCCTGGTGCAGGTTGTATTCGGTGGCGGCGTCGAGGGCTGACGTCGCTTCGTCGAGGATCACCACTTTGGGTTCGGCGAGGATCATCCGCGCAATCGCCAGACGCTGGCGCTGACCGCCGGACAGACGCACGCCGGCGCGGCCGACGATGCTGTCCAGCCCGTCCGGCAAGGCGCGGATGGTGGGTTCGAGCTGGGCGATTTCCAGTGCCTGCCAGCAGGCTTCATCGCTGCGGGTGCGGCCCATGGTCAGGTTGGCGCGTACGGTGTCGTTGAACAGCGCCGGATGTTGCAACACCACAGCCACGTTTTCCCGGACCGTTTCCAGGCCGATTTCCTGCTGGGTCGATCCGCCGAAACGGATCGTCCCGGCCAGTGGCGTGTAAAGGCCCAGCAGCAATTGCACCAAGGTACTTTTGCCGCCGCCACTGGCGCCGACAATCGCCACTTTCTCGCCCGGCGCGATGGACAGGTTCAACTGATCAAGCACCAGTTCGTCGCCGTAACCGAAGCTCAGACCCTGCACCTGAATCCCGACGGTATCGCGGCCCTTGAACGGGTCGACGCCGCCGGGGTATTGCGGCTCGTCGGCGCGGGCCAGCAGTTCGTTGATCCGCGACAGCGCACCGCCCGCCGCGTAATAGGCGTACTGCAGGTTCAGCAGCTGTTCGACCGGGCCGATCATGAACCACAGGTAGCTGAACACCGCGAGCATCTGGCCGATCGACAGGTCGGAGAACAACACCGTCAACATGGCCGCCGCGCGGAAGATGTCGATGCCGAACTGGAACAGCAGACCACTGGCGCGGTTCGACGCATCGGTCTTCCACTGCGAGTTAACCGCGTAGTTGCGCACTTCCTGCGCACGCAGACCCAACCGTCCGAGGAAGAAGCCCTGCCGGTT
The DNA here is from genome assembly GCF_039695385.1 of Pseudomonas sp. 9.2(2024). NCBI lineage: Bacteria > Pseudomonadati > Pseudomonadota > Gammaproteobacteria > Pseudomonadales > Pseudomonadaceae > Pseudomonas > Pseudomonas sp. 9.2(2024). The sequence continues at coordinate 4,736,048 of NZ_CP155585.1, forward strand.
GCCGGCGCGCACTTCCTGGATCGCGTCGAGGGTTTCGCTCAGCGCCTGGGTGAAGCGCGAGGTGCTGTCGTTCTCCAGTTTCTTCAGGTGCTTGACCCGTTTGCCCAACTGCACGGTGGCGTAGATCACCAGCGGGTTGAACAGCAGGATCAGCAGCGCCAGTTTCCAGTGCATCCACATCAGGATGCTGGCAGTGCCGACCAGCGTCAGCATCGCCACCAGGAAACGGCTGAGGGTTTCGCCGACAAATTTGTCGAGGGTGTCGAGGTCGGTGACCAGGTGCGTGGTAACCGTGCCGCTACCGAGGCTTTCGTATTCGCCGAGGGAGATCCGTTTGAGTCGTTCAATCAAACGCACGCGAATGCGATAAACGATGTCCTTGGCCAGTCGCGCAAACAACCGCGCCTGCAACACGCCAAAACACAGGGCGCTGCAACGCAAGGTCAGCGTCACCACCAGCATCAGGCCGATGTAGCCCGCCGCTTGCTGCCACATTGAGGGCAGCACGTGGTTCATGACTTTCAGCGCGGCATCGCCGTGGCCGAGCAGGACTTCGTCCACCAGCAACGGCAACAGCAGAGGAATCGGCACGCTGCACAGCGTCGCCAGTACGGCCACGCCGTTGGCGACCCACAGGGATTTTTTGTGATGAAGTGCCAGTCGCCGGACTTCAGCCCAGCTCAGCCGGTCGACACGCTTGACGGCTGGCGTGTCATCGGCCGGGTCAGACACAGGCCGCGCGCTCCAGCCATCGACCGAGCAACGGCGACAGTTCACTGAGCGGCTGGTAGCCGTTGGTCAGCAACGCCAGTTGGCCGTTGCGTTCGGCGAGCAGGGTCGGGAATCCGGCGATGCCCAGATCCTGCACCCAACTGAAATCGGCCTGGGTCGCCTTGTGCTGATCGGCATGATCGAACAGGGCAGCAAATTCGATGCGCGGGACGCCGGCCTGCTCTGCCAGCTCCACCAGAACGCTGGCCTGGGTGACATCGCGACCTTCGGCGTAGAAAGCGTGCTGGATCAACCCGACCAGTTTCCACGCGCAATCCGGTGCCAGACTGCGCGCGGTAACGATGGCCCGGCAGGCCGGTTCGGTGTCGTAGACAAAGCCGTCCGGCAACGCGCCTTCCAGCTTGAACGGCTGGCCGGTGGCCTCGGTGACCGCCTGCCAGTGTTCGAGAATGTAGCGCCGGGTGGTCGGCTCCAGCGCCGCACCACTGCCGGTGCGCAACCCGCCGACCACCAGGTGCAGTTCCACCCCGGCTGCCTGCGCCTGCTCCACCAATGCCTTGGCCACCGGGGCAAATCCCCAGCACCACGAACACATCGGATCCATCACATAGAGCAGGCGTGCAGACATGATTAAGCCTCGGTGGATGCTTGCTTATAGTTGTAGCCGATCGGGTGCGGCATGTTGCGCGCTTTTGCCAGTTCGATCTGTTTCTGGCGGTCGATCGCACTGCGGCGGGTCTTCTCGCTCAGGGTGTCCCAGCAGTGCGGGCAGCTGATGCCGGCCACGTAATGCTCGGAGGCGCGATCTTCAACGCTGACCGGGGTGCGGCACGCATGGCACTGATCGTAGTCGCCTTCGCTCAGGTCATGACGCACGGTCACACGGTTGTCGAAGACGAAGCAGTCGCCCTGCCATTTGGTCTCTTCCTGTGGCACTTCTTCGAGGTACTTCAGGATCCCGCCCTTGAGGTGGTAAACCTCTTCGAAACCTTCGCCGAGCATGTAGCTCGAGGCTTTTTCGCAGCGAATGCCGCCGGTGCAGAACATCGCGACCTTCTTGTGCACGGCCGGGTCGAAGTGTTCTTTGATGTAGTCGGGGAATTCACGAAAACTGGTGGTTTTCGGATCGATGGCGCCTTCGAAGGTGCCGATCGAGACTTCGTAATCGTTGCGGGTGTCGATCAGCAGCACTTCCGGATCGCTGATCAGCGCGTTCCAGTCCTTGGGCTCGACGTAGGTGCCGACCTTCTTGTTCGGGTCGACGCCTTCGACGCCCAGGGTCACGATCTCTTTCTTGAGCTTGACCTTGGTGCGATAGAACGGCTGCTCGTCGCAGTACGATTCCTTGTGATCGATATCGACCATGCGCGGATCGTTGCGCAGCCAGGCCAGCAGGCCGTCGATGCCTTCGCGGCTGCCGGACACCGTGCCGTTGATGCCTTCTTCGGCGATCAGCAAGGTGCCTTTGATGCCGTTGTCGACCATCGCTTGCAGCAGAGGCTCGCGCAGGTTGACGTAATCTTCGAGGGTGACGAACTTGTACAGTGCCGCCACGACAATCGGTTGTGTCATGGGTATTTCTCCAGGTGGCTACCCTCGTAAAGGGTGAACCGGATGCGAAAAAAAACGCGCCGGGTGAGCGGCGCGTTGCGGATTCTAGCAAAAAACCTCAGTTCATTGCTGCAAGGCTCAATGCTTGCTGCCGCCGGCACAGGTCGGCGACGCCGGAGCGACGCCTGTCTCTGCCCATTCCTGCGGGGTGTAGGTATGCAGCGCCAACGCATGGAACTCGCCCATCAGCTCGCCGAGCGTGCCGTAGACTTTCTGGTGGCGCTTGACCCGGTTCAGGCCTTCGAACTGCGCACTGACCACCACTGCCTTGAAGTGGGTCTGCAACCCGCGACTGTGCATGTGGCTTTCGTCCAGCACTTGCAGATGCTCAGGCTGAAGCAGCGCCAGCGTCGATTCGATGCGTTGTTGCATGGTCATCACGAACTCCGCTTACTTCTTCTTGGCCGGCGCTGCGCCTTTCGGTGCCAGCTCGTTGGTCATGTCGTCCAGCAGCTTGTTGACCACCGGTACGGCGCTTTCCAGTTTGGCCTGGGTCATCTGGGCCGATTGCTGGGTCAGCTGCGGCATTTTTTCCAGGACTTTCTTGCCCAGTGGCGACTGGTAGAACGCAACCAGGTCTTTCAGCTCGGATTCGCTGAAGTTGCTGGTGTAGAGCTTGACCATGTCCGGTTTCAGCTTGTTCCAGCCAATGGCCTGGTCCAGAGCGGCGTTGGCCTTGGCCTGATAGGTATCCAGAACGGCTTTCTTGGATTCCGGCGCCTTGGTCTGTTCAAAACGCTGGGCGAACATTTGCTGAACCTGCATGTACACCGGAGTGCCCAGCTTGTCAGCGTGCGCCAGGGTCAGGAAAGCTTCGGCACTGGCGTTGTGGCTGGCGGTATCGGCAAGCACCTGGCCGCTGGCGCAAACCAGGGCAACCGCGGTGCAGATGGCACGAAGACGAGTCATCGAGTTTCCTTTTCAGCTAGGCGAGGTAAAACCCCAAGGGCGACCATTCTGCGCCTGAATAACGCTGCGGCTCAACCCCCGGGCCTTGCCGCGCTTGATTGGCGGGGATTTGCCGGTCAACAATCGGCCGCAGGGAACCACCCGGGCCGGCACCGGCCTAAACTGCGCAAACAGACCAACAGGAGTGTGCACGATGAGCCGTATCGAAACCGACAGCCTGGGCCAGATCGAGGTCCCGGACGACGCTTACTGGGGCGCTCAGACGCAACGCTCGCTGATCAACTTCGCCATCGGCCAGGAACGCATGCCCTTGCCGGTACTGCACGCCCTGGCCCTGATCAAGAAAGCCGCGGCCCGGGTCAACGACCGCAACGGCGATCTGCCTGCCGACATCGCCCGCCTGATCGAACAGGCCGCCGACGAAGTGCTCGACGGCCAGCATGACGACCAGTTCCCGCTGGTGGTCTGGCAGACCGGCAGTGGCACCCAAAGCAACATGAACGCCAACGAAGTGATTGCCGGCCGTGCCAACGAACTGGCCGGCAACCCGCGCGGCGGCAAGACGCCGGTGCACCCCAACGATCACGTCAACCGCTCGCAGAGCTCCAACGACTGCTTCCCCACCGCCATGAGCATCGCCACTGCGCAAGCGGTGCAGACCCAACTGTTGCCGGCGATCGCCGAGCTGTCGGGCGGCCTGGCCGAACTGTCGGCGCGACACATGAAACTGGTGAAAACCGGTCGCACCCACATGATGGACGCCACGCCGATCACCTTCGGCCAGGAGATTTCCGGTTTCATAGCGCAGCTGGATTACGCCGAACGGGCAATTCGCGCGGCGCTGCCGGCAGTTTGCGAGCTGGCGCAGGGCGGCACCGCGGTCGGCACCGGGCTCAACTCGCCCCACGGTTTCGGCGAAGCGATTGCCGCTGAACTGGCGGCGTTGTCCGGCCTGCCGTTCGTCACCGCACCGAACAAGTTCGCCGCCCTCGCCGGCCATGAGCCACTGACTACGCTGTCCGGTGCCCTGAAAACCCTCGCCGTGGCGCTGATGAAAATCGCCAACGACCTGCGTCTGCTGGGTTCCGGTCCGCGTGCCGGTTTTGCCGAAGTGCGCCTGCCGGCCAACGAACCGGGCAGTTCGATCATGCCCGGCAAGGTCAACCCGACCCAGTGCGAGGCGTTGTCGATGCTCGCCTGTCAGGTGCTGGGCAACGATGTGGCGATCGGCATCGCCGCCAGTCAGGGTCACCTGCAACTGAACGTGTTCAAACCGGTGATCATCCACAACCTGCTGCAATCGATCCGCCTGCTGGCCGATGGCTGCAGCAATTTCCAGCAGCATTGCATCGCCGGGCTTGAGCCGGACGCCGAAGTCATGGCGAAACATCTGGAACGCGGCCTGATGCTGGTAACGGCGCTGAACCCGCACATCGGCTACGACAAGTCGGCGGAAATCGCCAAGAAGGCCTACAGCGAAGGCAAGACTCTGCGTGAAGCGGCGCTGGAGCTGGGTTATCTGACCGATGAAGAGTTCGATGCCTGGGTGCGGCCGGAGAACATGATCGAGGCCGGGGCCAAGGGCTGAGTCATCCCGATCCTTCCCGTGCCCGGCACGGGAAGGTCATCCGACCAACAGTTTCGCCCGCCGGGCCTTGAGCCCGGCAATCAGCGAAGGCCCGAGCGCCACCAGCGCCGAACCCAGCACCACCAGCACCGCCCCGGCATACCCCAGCAGATTGATTTGTTCGGCGTGCACATATTCAGGCCACACCCCGGCCGCCACGGCCACTGCACCGAACGTCACCAACGGCGTGATCGCCAGCGTCGCACTGACCCGTGAGGCTTCCCAATGCGCCAGCGCCTCGGCAAACGCGCCGTAGGCGATCAGGGTGTTCATGCAGCACGCCAGCAACAGCCAGCCCTGCAACGGGTTCAGCGACAGTGCTTCGAGCGGATGCACCCAAGGCGTCAGCAACAGGGCGCAGAACAGGTAGATCACCATCATCACCTGCAGCGAATTCCACACCGTCAGCAATTGCTTCTGACCCAGTGCGTAAAAGGTCCAGACCGTCGACGCCAGCAGCACCAGCAACACGCCAGCGGTGTAGTCGGATAAAGACGTGAGCAATTCAGCCAGACGTTGATTGAAGAACAATGCAAAACCGATCAGCAGCACTGCCAGACCAATGCCCTGACCAATACTGAAGCGCTCCTTGAACACAAACAGACTGGCGATCAGCAGCATGATCGGCCCCATCTGCACCACCAGTTGCGCAGTGCCGGGGCTGAGCAGGTTCAGGCCCATCAGGTACAGCACGTAGTTGCCCACCAGCCCGAGCACCGCCATCAGCACCAGCCAGCCGCCCTTCGGCCCGAGCACTTTGCGACTCGGCAACCTTTTGGTCGCCGCCAGATAAAGGAACAGACAGCCGCCGGACACCAGCAGGCGAAACCAGGTCACCGTGACCGGGTCCATCACCACCAGCACCTGCTTGAGCTTGATCGGCAGGATTCCCCACAGAAACGCCGTCAACAACGCCAGGAACATGCCGTACACCCAACGACCCGATGAAACGTGCATGAGAACCCCAAGCGCCAGAGACAGGAGCGCTCATTCTAGGCGCACAGCCCCTGCCCGACACAGGGACAGTTGCGCTCCAGCCGCAAATGAAACTGTGCAGGTCGCAGCAGAAAATTGACGATGGGCCGTTGATCGGCCGGCCGGGCAAGGTAAGTGGTTCAGGCATAAGCTTCTTGGATCCAGCCCGGGACATCACTCACCAAGGAGACCCCGTCATGTTAGGCATGCGCGCCCAGGACACCGCCCCCGCCACGCACTTTCGCAGCGACCGCGTGTGCCGGGTCAACGGCGAACTGTATTTCAGCACCCGGGAAAACACCCTCGAAGGGCCGTTCGACAGCCACGAGAAAGCCGAGCAGGAAATCCGCGCGTACATCGCGCGGATGCGATTGATGGATTCCACCAGATAAGCCGTGCTGAACCCAATCGCGGGCAAGCCCGCTCCCACAGGTTCCGTGTTGCCCACTTAATTGTGATCACACTCAAACACTGTGGGAGCGGGCTTGCCCGCGATTACGATTTGCCGGTCAACGTATCGCTCAATGCCTAGCGCACGGCTTCAAACAACCCGGTCGCGCCCATCCCGCCGCCCACGCACATGGTGACGATCCCGTAACGCAGATTGCGCCGCTGCAACTCGCGCACCAGATGCCCGACCTGCCGTGACCCGGTCATGCCGAACGGGTGACCGATGGAAATCGAGCCGCCGTTGACGTTGTACTTCTCGTTGTCGATTTCCAGACGATCACGGGCGTACAGGCACTGCGAGGCAAACGCCTCGTTCAATTCCCACAGATCGATATCCGCCACCTGCAGGCCTTTGGCCTTGAGCAGTTTCGGCACCGAGAACACCGGGCCGATGCCCATTTCGTCCGGCTCGCAACCGGCCACGGTGAACCCACGGAAAAACGCCTTCGGCTTGAGCCCCAGTTGCAGGGCCTTTTCCAGGCTCATCACCAGCGTCATCGAGGCGCCGTCGGACAACTGCGACGAGTTGCCGGCAGTCACCGAACCGTCCTCGGCGAACACCGGTTTCAACCCGGCGAGGCTTTCATAGGTGGTGTCCGGGCGATTGCAGTCGTCGCGATCGACGAGGCCGTCGAGGATCTGCACCTCCCCACTGTTCTTGTCTTCAACACGGTACTTCACCGCCATCGGCACGATTTCATCGTTGAACAGGCCGGCAGCCTGCGCCTGGGCGGTACGGATCTGGCTTTGCAGCGAGTAGCGATCCTGCGCCTCGCGACTGACGCCATAACGGCGCGCCACCACTTCGGCGGTCTGGCCCATGGTGTAGTAGATGCCCGGCGTCTGTTGCTTGAGCAGCGGGTTGATCAGATGATCGGTGTTGACACTTTTCAGCGTCAGGCTGATCGACTCGACGCCGCCGGCGACGATGATGTCGCTGCAACCCGACGCGATCTGGTTGGCGGCAATCGCAATCGCCTGCAAGCCTGAGGAACAAAAACGGTTGAGGGTCATGCCCGCGGTGCCGGTGCCCAATTGCGAGAGCACCGCCACGTTGCGGCCGATGTTGTAGCCCTGGGCGCCTTCGTTGGAACCGGCGCCGACGATGCAATCCTCGACGCTGGCCGGGTCGATGTCGTTGCGCGAGAGCAACGCATTGACGCAATGGGCCGCCATGTCATCGGGACGGGTCTGGTTGAACTTGCCGCGAAAGGACTTGGCCAGGCCGGTCCGTACGCTGTCGACGATCACCACTTCACGCATGGCATACCTCATTGTTGCAGTCGGTTGAGAGTGGACCGAGCATAAGTCCACCCAATCGCCGACCGCGACAATCATTCACCTCGCGTATGCGGGCCCATCGGTTCAGTCCTTGTGCTTCTTGGCTCGCTTGTCGGATTTCTCGAACGCTTCTTCCAGCGCCCGGTTGATCGTGCGCAGCACCTTGACCCGGGCCCAGCGCTTGTCATTGGCCTCGACCAGGGTCCACGGCGCAATTTCGGTGCTGGTGCGGTCGACCATGTCGCCCACGGCAGCGCGATAGGCGTCCCACTTGTCGCGGTTGCGCCAGTCGTCTTCGGTGATCTTGAAGCGCTTGAAGGGGATTTCTTCGCGCTCCTGGAAGCGCTCCATCTGCGTGTCCTTGTCGATGGCCAGCCAGAACTTGACCACGATCACCCCGGCATCGGCCAGTTGCTCCTCGAAGTCGTTGATTTCGCCATAGGCACGCATCCAGTCGGCGGTACTGCAAAAACCTTCGACCCGCTCCACCAGCACCCGGCCGTACCAGGAGCGGTCGAACACGGTGAATTTGCCCCGCGCCGGGATGTGCCGCCAGAACCGCCACAGATACGGCTGCGCCCGCTCCTCTTCGGTGGGCGCGGCAATCGGCACGATGTTGTACTGACGCGGATCGAGCGCCGCCGCGACCCGGCGAATCGAACCGCCCTTGCCCGCCGCATCGTTGCCTTCGAACACCGCCACCAGCGCGTGACGACGCATGCGTTTGTCACGCATCAGCCCCGACAGTCGCGCCTGCTCGGTGATCAGTTGTTCTTCGTAGTCTTTTTTGTCCAGACGCTGGGTCAGGTCGAGGCTGTCGAGCAGGTTCAACTGATCGACGGAAGTCCCCAACGGTGCAGCGTTGACCTCATGGGGATGCACATCGGGACGCTTCAAGGCGTTTTGCAGCCCTTCGAGCAGAATCTTGCCGACCGTCAGGCTGCGGTAGTACGGGTCGACACCCTCGATGACATGCCATGGCGCGTAATCGCGACTGGTACGGCGCAACACGCGCTCGCCGTATTTGACGAACTTGTCGTAGGTCTGCGATTGCTGCCAGTCCAGCGGGCTGATGCGCCAACTGTGCAGCGGGTCATCGGCCAGGGCCTTGAGCCGCGCCTTCATCTGTTTCTTGGACAGGTGGAACCAGAACTTGAAGATCAGCGCGCCTTCATCGCAGAACATCTTTTCCATGCGCTCGGCGCCGGCAATCGCCTGATCGAGTCGCGGATCCTTGAACAAGCCGTGGACCCGGCCCTGCAACATCTGGCTGTACCAGTTGCCGAAGAAAATCCCCATCCGCCCCTTGGCCGGCAGCATCCGCCAGTAACGCCAGGCCGGTGGCCGCGCCAGCTCTTCGTCGGTCTGCTGGTCGAAGGTGCGCACTTCGATCAGGCGCGGATCCATCCATTCGTTGAGCAGCTTCACCGTCTCGCCCTTGCCGGCGCCTTCGATGCCGTTGATCAAAATGATCACCGGGAAACGCTTCTGCTGCTGCAACTCGAACTGGGCTTCGAGCAAGGCTTCACGCAGGGCGGGCACGGCGGCTTCGTAGGTGTCTTTGTCGATGGCGTGACCGATTTCAGCGGATTCGAACATAGGGACGGCTCCTTCCAGGATTCAGCAAGACTAGCGGATTGGGCTCTGGCGCGGCACAGAAATTCCCGCCGGCGGCGGATTGTCCTTGAGGGATCGTCAGCAAGGCTTGCCATGGATCAAGCGCCGCCTGCGTGATCGGCTAGAATGGCCGCCTTGTCGTTGCCGAGCCTGCCATGAAACCTGTAATGCCCCACGCCCAACTCGACTGGGATGACCAGGGACGCCCGCGTTCGCGAGTGTTCGACGATGTGTATTTTTCCGACCAGTCGGGGCTCGATGAAACCCGCTACGTGTTCCTTGAACAGAACCGTCTGGCCGAGCGTTTTGCCGCGCTGTCGGCGGGTGGGCGACTGGTGATCGGTGAAACCGGCTTCGGTACCGGGCTGAATTTTCTCTGCGCCTGGCAGTTGTTCGAACAGCATGCGGTGGCCGGTGCGCGGCTGCATTTTGTCAGCGTCGAAAAGTTTCCGTTGAGCCCTGCCGACCTGCAACGGGCGCTGGCGTTGTGGCCTGACCTGAAGCCATTCTCCGATCAGTTGCTCAAGCATTACGTGGCAATTCATCAAGGTTTCCAGCGCATTGTTCTGGATAACGGTCGTGTGACCCTGACGCTGTTGATTGGCGATGCACTGGAGCAGTTGCCGCAACTGGATAGCCAGATCGACGCCTGGTTTCTCGACGGTTTCGCCCCGGCGAAAAACCCGGAAATGTGGACCGCCGAACTGTTCGCCGAACTGGCGCGATTGGCGGCGCCGGGCTCGACCATCAGCACGTTTACCAGCACCGGTTGGGTGCGGCGCTTGCTCAACGCCGCCGGCTTCAAGATGAAACGCACGCCGGGCATCGGCCACAAATGGGAAATCCTGCGCGGCGAATTTCTCGGCTGGCCCGAGGGTGTTGCGCCACCTGCGGCGGCAAAACCGTGGTTCGCCCGCCCAACAGCGTTGACAGGTGACCGTCGAGCCCTGGTGATCGGCGCCGGTCTGGCCGGTTGTGCCACGGCAGCCAGCCTTGCAGCACGGGGCTGGCAGGTCAGTCTGCTGGAACGGCATGACGCGGTGGCCCAGGAAGCTTCGGGTAACCCGCAAGGCGTTCTGTATCTGAAACTGTCCGCCCACGGCACCGCACTGTCGCAGTTGATTGTCAGCGGTTTCGGCTACACCCGTCGCCTGCTGGAAACCCTGCAACGCGGTACCGACTGGGATGACTGCGGCGTGCTGCAACTGGCGTTCAATGAAAAGGAACGCGAGCGTCAGACGCAACTGGCGGCGGCGTTTCCCGAAGACCTTCTGCAATGGCTCGATCAACCCGACGCTCAGGCCCGCGCCGGGATCGGTCTGGCCCATGGCGGTTTGTATTATCCCGAAGGCGGCTGGGTGCATCCGCCCGCATTGTGTCAGGCGCAAGCCGCACAACCGGGCGTCACGCTGCTCACCCATCAGGAAGCCATTGAGCTGCGCAAGCTTGACGGTCAGTGGCAGGCCTTCGACGGTGAACGACTGATCGCAACAGCCCCCGTCGTGGTGCTGGCCGGTGCTGCCGAAATCAAGCGTTTTGCCCAGAGCGCCGACCTGCCCCTCAAGCGCATTCGCGGGCAGATCACTTGCTTGGCGCAGACCACACAAAGTCAGGCGCTGAGCACGGTGGTCTGCGCCGAAGGTTACGTAGCACCGGCACGCTTTGGCGAACACACCCTCGGCGCCAGCTTCGATTTCAATAACGACGACCTGACCCCGACCACCGCCGAACACCTGGGCAATCTGGCGATGCTCGAAGAGATCTCCACGGATCTGGTGGCGCGCCTGCACATCGGCGAACCCGACGCCGACAGCCTTCAGGGTCGCGCAGCGTTCCGTTGCACCAGCCCCGACTACCTGCCGATTGTCGGCCCGCTCTCCGATCGCGAGGCCTTCACCGCGGCCTATCGCGCCTTGAGCAAGGATGCCCGGCAAGTGCCGGACACTCCGTGCCCGTGGCTGGACGGTCTGTACGTCAACAGTGGCCACGGCTCACGCGGGTTGATCACTGCACCACTGTCTGGCGAATTGCTGGCGGCGTGGCTGGACAAGGAACCGCTGCCGCTGCCAAGAGCGGTGGCCGAAGCGTGTCATCCCAACCGTTTTGCCTTGCGTGAACTGATTCGCGGGAAGGCCTGAGGGACGCCGGCCTGCACTCTGCAGGTTCGGCAAATCCCGTGATGACTGACCGCTGTTCGAACAGCCCTACCCAAGCAGCACAACACCCTCCAACTCCTCCCTTCTGCGCCTCGCTCCCTTGCCTGCCATCGGTCGGCACATCACGCCTTATAACTCATTGTTCTAAAACTCCGACGTCCGCGCCGGGGTCAGTCTCTGAGTACCCACCCTTTTTGGCGGGTCCCGATTGCCCCTCCCCAACGGAAAAACCGGTAAGGACTTTATGTGCGGATTAGCTGGCGAGTTACGTTTTGATCAACAACCTGCAGACCTTGCAGCCATTGAGCGAATCACCCATCACCTGGCCCCTCGCGGCCCCGACGCGTGGGGCTTCCATGCCCAGGGGCCGATTGCCCTGGGCCATCGACGCCTGAAAATCATGGACCTGTCGGACGGCTCGGCGCAGCCGATGATCGACAGCCAACTGGGCCTGTCCCTGGCCTTCAACGGCGCGATCTACAACTTCCCGGAACTGCGTGCAGAACTCGAAGCGCTCGGTTATGCGTTCTACTCCGGCGGCGACACTGAGGTGCTGCTCAAGGGTTACCACGCCTGGGGCGAAGCGCTGCTGCCGAAACTCAACGGCATGTTTGCTTTCGCCATCTGGGAGCGCGATGCCCAGCGCCTGTTCATCGCCCGCGACCGTCTCGGTGTGAAGCCGCTGTACCTGTCGCGCACCGGCCAGCGCCTGCGTTTTGCTTCGGCTCTGCCGGCGCTGCTCAAGGGCGGTGACATCAACCCGATCCTCGACCCGGTGGCGCTCAACCATTACCTGAATTTCCACGCCGTGGTGCCTGCGCCGCGCACCTTGCTGGCCGGCATCGAAAAGCTGCCGCCAGCGAGCTGGATGCGCATTGAAGCGGACGGCAGCACCGAGCAGAAAACCTGGTGGACCCTGCCCTACGGCCCACACGACGACGAGAAAAACCTGACCCTGGAAGACTGGCGCGACCGCGTGCTCGACAGCACCCGCGAAGCCGTGGCAATCCGCCAACGGGCGGCAGTGGATGTCGGCGTGCTGCTTTCCGGCGGCGTCGATTCGAGCATGCTCGTCGGCCTGCTGCGCGAAGTCGGCGTAGAGAACCTTTCGACCTTTTCCATCGGTTTCCAGGATGCCGGTGGCGAACGCGGTGACGAGTTTCAGTATTCCGATCTGATCGCCAAGCACTACGGCACTCAGCACCATCAATTGCGCATCGACGAAAGGGAAATTATCGAACAACTGCCCGCTGCGTTCCGCGCCATGAGCGAGCCGATGGTGAGCCACGACTGCATCGCCTTCTATCTGCTGTCCCGCGAAGTGGCCAAGCACTGCAAGGTTGTACAGAGCGGCCAGGGCGCCGACGAGTTGTTCGCCGGTTATCACTGGTACCCGCAAGTCGACGGCGCGGCCGATCCGTATGCGGCCTATCGCGAAGCGTTTTTCGACCGCAGCTACGACGATTACGCCGCCACGGTGCAGCCGAAATGGCTGACCGCCAATGACGCTGCCGGTGACTTCGTGAAGGAACATTTCGCACAGCCGGGCGCCGATGCGGCGGTCGACAAGGCCCTGCGCCTGGACAGCACGGTGATGCTGGTGGACGACCCGGTCAAACGCGTCGACAACATGACCATGGCTTGGGGACTGGAAGCGCGTACGCCGTTTCTCGACTATCGACTGGTGGAATTGTCGGCCCGTGTTCCGGGCAAATTCAAACTGCCGGACGGCGGCAAGCAAGTGTTGAAAGAAGCCGCGCGACTGGTCATCCCGAGCGAAGTGATCGACCGCAAGAAAGGCTACTTCCCGGTGCCCGGCCTCAAACACTTGCAGGGCGATACCCTCAACTGGGTGCGCGAACTGCTGCTCGATCCGAGTCAGGATCGCGGCCTGTTCAACCCCGCCATGCTCGACAAACTGCTGACCGATCCACAAGGCCAGTTGACCCCGTTGCGCGGCTCCAAGCTGTGGCAACTGGCGGCTTTGAACCTGTGGCTCAGCGAACAAGGAATCTGATCGATGAAACCTCACGCCACGGCTTACAGCCAACGGCTACTACGCGGTCAGACACCGTCCTACGAACGCTTGCAGGCGCGTCTGGCCGAGGACGGCAGCGAGCCGGCCGCCGAGCCGATTGCGGTGCATTGCGGCTGGGGCCGGTTGCTGATCGGCCACACTTTTCCCGATCCGGCCAGCCTTGCCCGGGAACTGCTCAACGAACAACCGGGCGAACGCGACATTGCCTTGTACGTCGCGGCGCCGCAGCAGATTCTCGGCCTCGAGCCGACCCAACTGTTTCTCGACCCGTCCGACACCCTGCGCTTGTGGTTCAGCGATTACCGTCAGGCGACCCGCGTATTTCGCGGCTTCCGCATCCGCCGTGCGCAAAGTGACGCGGACTGGCAGGCGATCAATCAGCTGTATCAGGCGCGCGGCATGTTGCCGATCAATGCCACCCTGCTCACCCCGCACCATCAGGGCGGCCCGGTGTACTGGCTGGCGGAAGACGACGACAGCGGCGCGGTGATCGGCAGCGTCATGGGCCTCAATCACCAGAAGGCCTACAACGACCCGGAAAACGGCAGCAGCCTGTGGTGCCTGGCGGTCGACCCGCAGTGCTCGCGTCCCGGTGTCGGTGAAGTATTGGTGCGCCATCTGATCGAGCATTTCATGAGTCGCGGTCTGAGCTACCTCGATCTGTCGGTGCTGCATGACAACCGGCAGGCGAAAAATCTCTACGCCAAACTCGGTTTTCGCAACCTGCCGACGTTCGCCATCAAGCGCAAGAACGGCATCAACCAGCCGCTGTTCCTCGGTCCGGGGCCGGAGGCGCAGTTCAACCCTTACGCGCGAATCATCGTCGAGGAAGCCCATCGACGCGGCATCGATGTGCAGGTGGATGACGCCGACGCCGGACTGTTCACCCTCAGTCATGGCGGGCGCCGGGTGCGTTGCCGTGAATCCCTCAGCGACCTGACCAGCGCCATCAGCATGAACCTGTGCCAGGACAAAAGCCTGACCCACAAAGTATTGAAAGCCGCCGGACTGAATGTACCGTCACAACAGTTGGCGGGGAATGCGGACGACAATCTGGCGTTTCTCGATGAGCACCAGCGAGTGGTGGTCAAACCGCTGGATGGCGAACAGGGCCGAGGCGTGGCGGTGGATCTGCAGACCATCGAGGACGTGCAGAAGGCCATCGAAGCGGCCAGGCAGTTCGACACTCGCGTGCTGCTGGAAAGCTTTCACGAAGGCTTCGACCTGCGGATTCTGGTGATCGGTTTCGAGGTGGTTGCAGCGGCGATCCGCCGGCCGGCGGAAGTGGTCGGCGACGGCCATCATTCCATCGGCGCGCTGATCGAAGCCCAGAGCCGGCGACGGCAAGCAGCCACCAGCGGCGAAAGCAAAATCCCGCTGGACCACGAAACCCAGCGAACCCTGCATGCGGCCGGTTACGACTACAGCAGCATCCTGCCGGCCGGTGAGCATCTGTTCGTGCGGCGCACGGCGAACCTGCACACCGGCGGCACGCTGGAAGACGTCACGGCGATTCTGCACCCGACCTTGGCCGAGGCCGCCGTGCGCGCGGCTCGGGCGCTGGAGATTCCGATGGTCGGCCTCGACCTGATGGTGCCGGCGGCGGATCAACCAGAGTACGTCTTCATCGAAGCCAACGAGCGAGCGGGTCTCGCCAACCATGAGCCGCAACCGACGGCCGAGCGGTTTGTCGATCTGTTGTTTCCGCACAGTCAGCCGGCCGTTTGATCTCTCTTCGGCGTCATTCCCGCGTTCAGCGCGCGAATGACGCCCCGCAACAGGAGTTTCCATGACCACCCAAATTCCCGAACCGGATCTGAACTACCTGCAGAAAGTCCTGCTGGAAATGCTCGCCATTCCCAGCCCTACCGGGTTCACCGACACCATCGTGCGTTACGTCGCCGAGCGTCTGGAAGAACTTGGCATTCCCTTCGAGATGACCCGTCGCGGCACGATCCGCGCCACCCTCAAGGGCAAGAAAAACAGCCCCGACCGCGCGGTCTCGGCGCACCTGGACACCATCGGCGCCGCCGTGCGCGCGGTGAAGGACAACGGGCGTCTGACCCTGGCGCCGGTGGGTTGCTGGTCGAGCCGGTTCGCCGAGGGCAGCCGCGTCAGCCTGTTCACCGACAACGGCGTGATTCGCGGCAGTGTGTTGCCGCTGATGGCGTCCGGGCATGCCTTCAATACGGCCGTGGACGAGATGCCGATCAGCTGGGATCACGTCGAGCTGCGTCTGGACGCCTACTGCGCGACCCGCGCCGATTGCGATTCGCTGGGCATCAGCGTCGGCGATGTGGTGGCCTTTGACCCACTGCCGGAGTTCACCGAAAGCGGTCACATCAGCGCCCGACATCTGGACGACAAAGCCGGTGTCGCCGCGCTGCTGGCAGCACTGAAAGCCATCGTCGACAGCGGTCAGGAACTGATGATCGACTGTCATCCGCTGTTCACCATCACCGAAGAAACCGGCAGCGGCGCAGCAGCAGCGTTGCCGTGGGACGTCAGCGAATTCGTCGGCATCGACATCGCCCCGGTCGCGCCGGGCCAACACTCCAGCGAACACGCGGTGAGCGTGGCGATGCAGGATTCCGGCGGGCCGTACGACTATCACCTGTCGCGGCACCTGTTGCGTCTGGCCGGCGAGCACGAACTGCCGGTGCGCCGCGACCTGTTCCGCTATTACTTCAGCGACGCCCATTCGGCGGTCACTGCCGGTCACGACATCCGCACCGCCCTGCTCGCCTTCGGCTGCGACGCAACCCACGGCTACGAACGCACACACATCGACAGCCTGGCGGCGCTCAGTCGCTTGCTGGGGGCGTATATTCTGAGTCCGCCGGTGTTCGCCAGCGATGCGCAACCGGCCACCGGATCACTGGATCGCTTCAGTCACCAGATCGAGCACGAAACGCAGATGGAGAGCGACACCCGTGTGCCGTCGGTGGACAGCCTGGTGGGGCAACGCTCGGACAGTTGAGTCTGGCCCTCGGCGATCATTCGCCGTAGCATCCCGACATTGATTTAGCCGAGGTGCCCATGCTGATTCCCCACGACGCGCTCGAAGTCGACACCCTCACCCGCCTGATCGAGGATTTCGTCACCCGCGACGGTACCGACAACGGTGACGACACGCCGCTGGAAACCCGCGTATTGCGGGTTCGCCAGGCGCTGACCAAAGGCCAGGCGTTGATTGTTTTCGATCCGGAAAGCGAGCAATGCCAGTTGATGCTCAAGCACGACGTGCCCAAGCACCTGTTCGACTGAAAACGGTCAGCGGCCCTTGCCGCTGGCCTGTTTGCGCTGGATCCGTTCGTAGACCTCGGCGCGATGCACGCCGATCTGCTCCGGCGCTTCGACGCCGAACCGCACGCTGGAGCCGTTGACCGCCAGAACGCGCAGAGTGATGTTGTCGCCGATGGAAATCAGTTCACCGACAACACGGCTGAGTACAAGCATGGGGGTTGTCCTTCAAGGTTTGCGAGCCTCGAAGATGCGCGGGTTTCGACCGCCCTACAATGCACGCCGGGCAATTCAGTCATTCCCTACGCATCAGGTCGCGCAAGCCTTCAGACGTTTCCTTCAGGGCTGCAAGATTCAGCTCGCGGAAATCCGTGGCCCGAACAGGATCACACTCGCCCCGATCACACACAAAGCCACACCGATCCAGTCCGAACCCAGCGGCCGGATACGTTCGACCACCGCCAGCCAGCCAATCGAAGCAATGATGTAGATGCCACCATACGCGGCGTAGGCGCGACCGGCGTAAGTCGCTTCGACGCGCGTCAACAGCAGCGCGAACAGGGTCAGGCTGATCAGCGCCGGGATCACCCACAAGGCGCTCTTGCCCTGGCGCAACCACATCCAGAACGCGAAACAGCCGGCGATTTCGAACAGCGCGGCGAGGAAGAACCACAGGTAATTGAGCATGCAAAACATCTCGTCAGGGTGACTGTTGCGGCCACCCTAACGATGCGGCGAACCCCGGGCAAGTTCAGCCGTTGTTCTGTTTGGCCTTGGCGCGCATCTTTTCGGCCATCGCGGTCATTTCGTTGTACAGCAGCTGCGGATTCTTCTGTTTGAGCGTCCAGGCCATACGCCCTTGTTCGTGAGGCAGGATCATGAACTCGCCGGCCGCGACTTGCTGGTAGATGTAGTCGGCAATATCGCTGGCGGTGATGGGCGAACTTTCCAGCAACTTGCCGACCTGGGCTTTCATCGCCGGCGTCGGGCCACGGAAGGAATCCAGCAGATTGGTCTGGAAGAATGACGGGCAGACCACATGAACCCCGACTTCCTGTTGGGCCAGTTCAATCAACAGGCTTTCCGACAGCGCCACTACCCCGGCCTTCGCCACGTTGTAGTTGCTCATCGCCGGCCCCTGCATCAGCGCGGCCATCGAGGCGATGTTGATGATCTTGCCCTTGCTCAGTTCCAGCAGCGGCAGGAACGCCTTGCAGCCCTTGACCACACCCATCAGGTTGATCGCGATCTGCCAGTCCCAGTCCTCCAGCGACAACTCGCTGAAGAACCCGCCCGACGCCACACCGGCGTTGTTGACGATGATGTCGATGCCGCCAAGTTTCACTTCGCAGGCCTGGGCGAACGCCGTCAGCTGGCTGTAATCGCGCACGTCGCAGCGCTGGATGAAGCCGTCGCCGCCAGCCTCGCGAACCAGTTTCAGGGTCTCTTGCAAACCGGGTTCGCTGACGTCGGACAAGGCCAGTTGCCAGCCTTCACGCGCCCAGCGCAGCGCGATTTCGCGACCCAGGCCTGAGCCCGCGCCAGTGATCATCATGCGATTTTGCATAGCAGACAGCCTTGTTGTTCCGGGGAAGATGCGCGGAGTGTAGCGAAGGATCCGCAGCGACCCACGCTCCATCAGATTGCTGAATGGCGAGGGCAAACCGCAACAACAAACGAAATAAGCAGGCGAGCCAAATACCTTAAAAAAACATTGAATTTTCTTTCATGTGCACCAGTCGGAATTAATAAGCCGGCTGGATTTAATTCAACTTCCAGCCGCCCTTGAACACCAAGACTTCACAGACACTATCAACAAGGAAATAGACATGGGCACAATTCTAATCATTATCCTGATCCTGTTGCTGATCGGTGGTCTGCCGGTCTTCCCGCACTCCAGAAGTTGGGGTTATGGCCCATCGGGCATTATCGGCGTAGTGCTGGTAGTCCTGTTGGTGCTGTTGTTACTCGGTCGGATATGACTGTTTGACCGACAAAAAAAGAGGCCCTTCAAGGGCCTCTTTTTTATGGTGCCGACTGATCAGTCCGGCTTGCCGTTAATCACACCGGCGGTGTTGTCCATCAGGCTCTTGGTCGCCGTTTGCAGGAACGCTTCGAGCTTGAGTTTCAGCTCGGCTGTGCGCGGAGCATCCGGTACCACTTCAGCGTGCGGGTTGGCGCCCAGCTCGTACTGATAGATCTTCGGTGCCATTTCCTTCTCTTTCGGCAGCACCAGGATCTGGTCGGCGGTGACGATGGCGGTGGTCTGCTCGCTGCCCGACGGCTTGATCACACCGAAACCGGTGTCACCCTGCGGCAGGTTCAGCAGATCGCGGCCCCAGCACTGATGGCGCACTTCGCCACCGAGGCGACCCATGATGGTCGGCACGATGTCGATCTGGGTGCCCACGGTGTGGTCACGGGTACCGAATTTTTCCTGGATGCCCGGTGCGATCATCAGCATCGGCACGTTGAAGCGGCCCAGGTCCATTTCGGTGATCTGACGCTCGTTGCCGAAGCCGTGGTCGCCGACGATGACGAACAGGGTTTCCTTGAAGTACGGCTCCTTGCGGGCTTTCTCGAAGAACTGGCCCAGCGCCCAGTCCGCGTAACGCATGGCGGTCAAGTGCTCGTTGAGCGTGCCACGATCCGTCACGCGCTCGACCGGCAGCGGCGTCGGCAAGGCGTACGGCGTGTGGTTGGACAGGGTCTGCAGCAGCGCGTAGAACGGCTTGCCGTTTTCCCGTGCCTTGAGCTCCACCAGACCGCGGTCGAACATGTCCTGGTCGGACACGCCCCAAGTCGGATCGGAGAACACCGGGTTCACGAAGTCGTTGCGGCCGACGAAGTTGGTCATGCCCTGGTTGCTGAAGAAACCGGACTGGTTATCCCAGGCAAAATCACCGTTGTAGACGTAGACATCGTCATAGTCACGAGCGCTGAGCAACTGCGGCAGGCCGGACAGCTTGTGGCTGCCTTCCGGGGTCTGCATCAGGTATTCGAAACCCGGCAGGTTCGGGAAACATGCCATGGTGGCGAACATGCCCTGGTGGGTGTGGGTGCCGTTGGAGAAGAAACGGTCGAACAGCAGGCCTTCCTTCGACAGCTTGTCGAGGTACGGCGTGATGTTGCCCGGCGCGCCCAGAGCACCGACCGAGTGACCGGCCATGCTTTCCATGAGGATCACGACGACGTTCTTGATCGGCAGGGTCTTGTCGGCAGGCGGCGTGTACTCACGACGCACGGCGGCGATATCGGCATCCACCAGTTTGTCGTCCGGCATCACCAGCATCTCGCGGACCACTTTCTGCGCCTGATCCTGCGGCAGCGTGGCTTTCCAGATGTTGTCGCGATCCTCGCCCATCCGGTCCTTGGCCGCCGCGATCAGCGACAGCGTGCCGTTGAGGCCGAGCTGATTGGCGAAGTTCGATTCGGTGGTATACACGTCCCCCCAACGCAGCGGCGGGCCTTGACGCAGGGTGCCGCGAGCGGCCACCACGCAGACCAGCAGGCATACTACGAAGACAACCAGACGCGCATACCATGGCGCCACTTGACGGGTGCCGACGTTGCCACCGCTGAACGGACCACGCGGACGGGTCAGACGGTCGGCGCCCTTGAACGCCAGGGTCAGGATCAGCGTGCCCACGGCCCAGGCCAGCAGATAACGCACCACCGGGAAACCGTACCAGAGCATGCTCATCACGGTTTTCGGGTCTTCCTTCACGTACTGGAACACCAGGCCGTTGAGGCGCTGGTGGAACTCGCGATAGAAGTCCATCTCCATCAGACCGAGGAACAGTGCAATGCTCGAAGCAACGGTCAGCCACAGACGGAAGAACCCGCGGGCCGCCATGGCCCGGGCACTGAACAGCGCCAGCACCAGCGGAATGCACAGGTACACCACCAGACGCACATCGAAGCGCAGGCCGTTGGCGAAGGCTTCGAGGAAGGTCGAGGCCGGGGTGTCGAGGATCATCTCGCGGTTGTAGACCAGCAGCGCGAGGCGCAGCACGGAAAACATCACCATCATGACCAGCGCGCACAGGAGCGTGTAGGCCAGATGCGATTTGACGGTCGGTTGCAGCAGGCGACTGGAAGATCGCTGCTGACTCAGGGCGTCCGGGTTTGCCATGTCGTTTTAGGACCCATTGGAAGTTGAAGTTGCAAAAATTCAGCTGCGCCCTGCCCTCTGTTGGCCATTCCAGGCCCCGGGGCTTGCGCGGAGCGCAAATGTTGCACGATCACCGGCGGCATTGCCATTGATTAGTGCCCGTTGCCGGACGCTTTCATTCAAGGCACGGCGCACCGGGACAGGTGCAGACAGCGCGGGCGAATTGTCTTGGAGACTTTGTGAAAATTTCGTCCAACGCATATCTGGAAACACAATAAACCCGGAAAACAAAACGCCCCGAGTTCTTCGGGGCGTTTACAGATGAACGCGACAGTTACTTCTCGGCGCGTTCTTTCAAGGCTTTGAGGGTGTTGAACGGTGCATCGACCACAAACTTGTTGGCGATCATCGACGGCACGCTGCCGCCCGGCTCGGTGTGAACCTGATAGGTCACTTCAACCTGGTCGCCTTTTGGTACGAACTTCCAGAAGCCTTTGACTTGAGCAACCCGCACAAAGCCCTTTTCTTCAGGCAGGTACTTCGGCACGCCTTCCAGATTACGGGTCAGGCTGCCATCGGCGCCTTCAACAGTGGTGACATGCAGAATCGAATCGCGCGGAGTCACCGGCCATGGCGTGTTGAACTGAGTGTAGGTCCAGCTCTGGTCGCCTTCGTGCTTGAGCAGTTTCTGGGTCTTGCATTCGTGAATCCAGGCGCAGGCACCGGAAACGTCTTCCTGCAAGGCGCGCAGTTTGGCGATGGTGGTCTTCATCACGGTCACGCCCTGATAAGACTTGTAGTCCGAACCCGGCACTTCGCTCAGGGAGACCTTGATGCCGTCCTCGTTCTTGGCGACTTTCCAGTCTTCAGCCTGGGCGGCCGAGGTGGCCAGCACGGCCGTCAAACCACACAACACAGCGATACGATGCAGCGAACCCATAGTCTTATTCCTTATTGTTGAAGTTCCGTTCGTTTGACACATCACGCCGCCGTCATCTGCTCCCACCAGCCGAGCAGTCTGATCGCGTCGTCCTGGCTGCTGCCGCAGACTTCGGGATCGGCCTTGAATCCTGAACAGACCGCTGGACGTTCCGGTCGGCCGAAAATGTTGCACAGGTTATCGACCGACAACTGAACGCAGCGTTCACCGGCAGGTTTGCCATCGGGCATGCCTGGAATCGGCGAACTGATGGAAGGGGCAATGCAGCAGGCGCCACAGCCTTCACGGCATTTCATGACGACGCATTCCTCGCAGCGGGCAATGTGTTAAAGGGACGCGGAACAGGGTAACCGCTTAAACGGCTGTTTTAAATTGCCTGAACCGGGGTTTTTACGCAGAAACGAAAGTGACTGACCAGTCTCCGACAAAGCGTCTGGTCTGCGGGTCACCGATGGGGACGATTTATTGCTTGAACTCGAAATCCAGCGCCGCGCCTTCGACTTCTCGACGCTCCTCATTGCGCAGTTGCAGCTGCATTTCGTTGCTGAGCAGACGGCCGTTGAGCTGAAACCCGTTGTTCTTGTCACCGAACATTTGCGGCAGAATCGGTTCGCGTTTGGGCAGCGTCACGGAGCCAGGTGGTTTCAATTCCTGAACCATATCTTTGGGCAGGCTCAAATCGAGTTTCGCGGACGGCAACGGCGTCTTGGCCACTTCTTTTGCCGACTTCGACTTGGAAGCGACCGGTGCGCGCTTCTTGTCTGGAGCAGCCTTTTTCTCCGGTGTTTTTTTCGCTGGAACGGTTTTCTTGGCCGTGACCGGTTTTTTCGCGGTAGCGGTGGCCGGCGTCTTTTCCTGCGCCGCAGCCGCCAAAGCGCCGGGCACATGACCCATCAACAGCAAGCAGAACACGACCCAGGCGGCAGAAAATTTCGCTTTCATGAACCCAACGAAGCTAACGGCAGATAGCCATATGCTCGCCTGTTGGACGTCACATGACAAGCGCCCTCAATGTTTCAAAACCCGCCGGCCATCTCCTGGCAGAGCTGGGTCGCCAGCATCCCGAGGGTCATCAGCGCCCGTTCCGCCTCGCGATTCCACGGGATGCCGCAGTTCAACCGGATGCAGTGGTTGAACTGTTCGGTGTTGCTGAAGATCAGGCCTGGCGCAATGCTGATGCCCTGTTGCAGCGCTCGCACGTGCAATTCCTGGGTGTTGACCCGCCCTGGCAGACTGACCCATAGAATGAATCCACCGGTCGGCCGGGTCATCTGAGTGCCTTCCGGAAAATACTGCTGAACCGCCAGCTGGAATGCGCTGAGATTTTTTCGGTATTCCTGGCGGATGTACCTTAAATGCCGGTCATAGCCGCCGTTTTCCAGGTACGCCGCGATGGCCATTTGCGTGACGCTGCACGCCGAATGGGTGCTGAAAGTCTGCAAGCGCTGGATTTCCTGCTGGTACTTGCCGGCGATCATCCAGCCGATGCGCACACCGGGCGATAATGTCTTGGAAAAACTCGAGCAGTAGATCACCCGATCGAGCCGGTCGTAGGCTTTGAGTGATTTTGTGCGACCCTGTTCGAACATCAACTCGCCGTAGATGTCGTCTTCGACGATCTGGATATCGAAGTCCGAGGCCAGTCTCAGCAATTGCTTCTGCCGTTCTTCCGGCATGGTGCCGCCGAGTGGATTGCTCAGACGCGTGGTCAGCACCAGCGCCTTGATCGACCATTGGTTGGCCGCCAGTTGCAGGGCTTCGAGGCTCATGCCGGTGGCAGGATCGCTGGGAATCTCGATGACTTTCAGGCCCAGCAGGTCAGCCAGTTGCAGCAACCCGTAATACGTCGGTGATTCGGCGGCGATCAGGTCACCGGGGCGAGTCAGCACCCGCAACGACATCTGCAAGGCGTCGACGCAACCGTGGGTGATCACCACTTCCGAAGGGTCGACGACAACGCCTGCATCACGCATGCGGATCGCCACCTGTCGGCGCAGCGGCTCGAAACCCGGGCTGAACATGTAGCTGAACGCCCGAGGGCTGTGAAACCGGGTGACTTTGGCCAGTTGCTGATGCAGGGCGCGCACCGGCAGGTAATCGACACTCGGCACCGCCGCACCCAGCGGGAACACGCCTTCACGACGGGATTCGACCAGCACTTGCTGAATGATGCTGCTGCGGGTGACCAGGCCTGGCCGTTCGACCCGGGCGATGTCCGGCGTGGGCGCCGTCAGTGCGGGAGTCTGGTGCACGTAGTAACCGGACTGCGGCCGCGCGCGGATCAGGCCCTGATCCTCGAGGTTGGCGTAAGCCTGCAATACGGTGGCATGGCTGACGTTGAGCTGCGAACTCATCTTGCGCACCGAAGGCACGCGCTCGCCAGGTTGATAGACGCCACGGCGGATATCTTCGGCCAGCTGTTGAGCAATACGTTGGTAGAGCAAGAGATTGGTCATGACGCAGCACTCGATTTCACGGGCGTTTTATTCTTGTGTGAAACAATACCGGAACAGTTTGGAAGTGTACTGGGACAGTTGCCATATTAGTCAACCATACAGTGCTGTGTCGGTTAAATCTGTACTGCTTTGTGAGGTAATCGACAGACGTAAAAAAGCCCGGCGCTGCCTGACAGCCCGGGCTTTCCAGTAACGCCACCCTCAGCGGGTGGCGCCGAGCTGGCCTTTTTCGTCGGAGAACACGATTTCCACCCGACGGTTCTGCGCACGCCCACGCTCGGAAGCGTTTGCGTCCACCGGGTATTCGTCGCCGTAGCCTTCGACCTGAATGCGTTTTTCGTCGATGCCCAGATCCGTCAGCACGTCCGCTACCGACTGCGCGCGATCGCGGGACAGCTTGAGATTTTCCTGCTTGCCGCCGGTGCTATCGGTGTAGCCCTCGATGCGCACGACGCGTTTCGGGTTGAGTTGCAGAAATTGCACGATCTTCAGCACCACGCGGTTGGCCGAATTTTTCAGTTCGGCTTCGCCGGTATCGAACAGCACGTCACCCAGGGTCATCACCAGGCCACGGTCGGTCTGGGTGGTGGCCAGCGCAACGATCTGCTCTTCCAGCCATTTGCCCTGCTGTTGCACGCTCAGCAGTTTCGACTCGCGCAGGGCCAGTTGCAGGCGCTGGCGTTCAAGTTCCAGTTTCGCTGCGCGTTCTTCGTTGAGCACCTGATTGGTGTGCTCACGGGCGATTTCGCTGTAGCGCTGACTCAGGTAGGCGTAATGCACCACGTCCGAGCCGCTGCCCCAGTACGTCGACAGACGATCGGCACGGGCCAGGGACTCACCGGCGCGAATCACGTCTTTCGGCGCGATACGCAGCACGTTGGAATCTTCCTTGACCTTCTGGAAGTCGGTGCTGGCCTGCTGCAATGCGGATTCACTGTGCTGACCGGCGCAGCCGTACAGGCTGGCGCAACCGGTGAGGATCAGAGCGCCGAGGGTTTTGGACTTCAGGCTCATTGGGCATCCCCCAGTTGCTTGCGCAGTCGGACGATGCGGGTGTTGAGCACATTCACTTGCTCTTCGCTCTTCTGGGTCAACACTTTGGCTTCCGCCAGACGGGCGTCGAGTTCGGCCTGTTCGAGGCGCATCCGCGCATTCTTGTACGATTCGCCGGCCATGCTGCCCTTGGCCCGGTTGAACTTGTCTTCTGCCAGTTTCATTTCCGGCACGTCTTCAGCGGTGGCGCCCACGGCTTTGGCTTGCTCAAGGGCCTGCTCGGTCAGGCGCATTTGTTCGTTGGGTGCCGGATCGCTGGCGCAACCGGCCAGGGCCAGAACGGCCATGGCCGCGAAAAGAAGTCGATTACTCACTAAGAATCCCTACTGTTTTGGGGCGCTGACAGGTGGTTGCGGCGGCTGTTGCTGCTGCGCCTTCCAGCGCTCGATGTTGCGTTGCAGCGCGGCTTCCGTCAGGCCGGACGCGGGCAATTCTGTCATCTTTTTGGCCAGCTGTCCGCGCAACCACGGATCGTTGCAGGCCGAGTTGTGCGAAACCGCGAGGAACAGACCGGGGCGGTCGATGGGTTGTTCAAAAGCCAGCAGATCATTGGCCATGCCCAGTGCCTGCGCGGCTGCCATGCCCGAGTAGCGACCGGCGAGTACATATTCCACCTCGCCCAGCAGAAGTTTCTGAAACGCCTGGGTCAGGTTTGCCGTACGGGTCAGGGTCAATTGCTGCTCGGCGAAAGTGCCGAATGCCGGGGTCATTCGAGACTTTTCCGACAAGCCTCCGGTATGCCCGTGCAGGTCTTTGGCTTCGCTATAGACGAGGGTCGAGCCCTTGCGCGTCCACACCAGGTAATCGTTTTCCAGCAACGGCGGGTGAATGTAGTCGAGGTTTTCCAGCTCATTGAAGGTCAGCGGCGCGTCAGCCAGCATGTCCATGCGTCCGCTGCGCACTTCGTCGAGGGCCTGGGAACGCTTGCCTGCGTATAGCAGATCGACTTTGATCCCCAGCTCTTTCGCCACCTGTTGCAACAGGTCAGCACTGGCACCGATCAGTTGTTTGGGGTTCTGCGGATCCTGCCAGAGATACGGCGGTGCATCCGGGCTGCCGGTGACGACCAGCCGCTCGCACTTGCCCGCCGCCAACGACAGGCCCGGCAACAATGCCAGCCCCAGTAACCACGAGCAGTCCAACCGACGATGCAGATCCATGGCGAAACGCTCCCACTCAAATCCGAGACAAAAAAAAGCCCGACCAAAAGGTCGGGCTCTTTATAAGTGAAGCGGCCGGATTAGACCAGCTTCTCCAACTCAGGTACGGCTTCGAACAGATCCGCCACCAGGCCGTAATCGGCCACCTGGAAGATCGGCGCTTCTTCGTCCTTGTTGATCGCAACGATCACTTTGGAGTCTTTCATACCGGCCAGGTGTTGGATCGCGCCAGAGATACCGACGGCGATGTACAGCTGTGGCGCAACGATCTTGCCGGTCTGACCGACCTGCATGTCGTTCGGTACGAAACCTGCGTCGACCGCGGCGCGGGAAGCACCAACGGCAGCGCCCAGCTTGTCGGCCAGAGCGTACAGGTGTTTGAAGTTGTCGCCGTTCTGCATGCCGCGCCCGCCGGAAACGACGATCTTGGCAGCGGTCAGTTCAGGACGATCGGACTTGGCCAGCTCTTCGCTGACGAAACTGGAAGTGCCGGCGTTGTGAGCAGCAGCAACGGATTCAACCGAAGCGGAACCGCCTTCAGCGGCAACCGGATCGAAACCGGTGGCACGCACGGTGATCACTTTGATCGCTGCGGTCGATTGCACGGTAGCGATGGCGTTACCGGCGTAGATCGGACGCTTGAAGGTGTCAGCGCTTTCTACCGAGATGATCTCGGAGATCTGGTCAACGTCCAGCTGGGCAGCAACGCGCGGCAGGATGTTTTTGCCGTTGGAAGTAGCGGCAGCCAGGATGTGGCTGTAGCCAGCGCCCAGCTCTGCAACCAGCGGAGCAACGTTTTCCGGCAGCTGATGCGCGTAGGCAGCATTGTCAGCGTTCAGGACTTTGCTCACGCCAGCGATTTTCGCGGCGGCTTCAGCCACGGCGCCAGCGCCCTGGCCTGCAACCAGAACGTGGATGTCGCCGCCGATTTTGGCAGCGGCAGCCACGGTGTTCAGGGTGGCCGGAGCCAGCACCTTGTTGTCGTGTTCGGCGATTACCAAGATAGTCATGATCAGATTACCTTCGCTTCGTTTTTCAGTTTCTCGACCAGTTCAGCCACCGACTTGACCTTGATGCCCGCGCTGCGTGCAGCCGGCGCTTCGACTTTCAGGGTCTTGTTGGTGGAGGCGGTGGAAACGCCCAAAGCGTCCGGAGTCAGCACTTCGAGAGGCTTCTTCTTGGCTTTCATGATGTTTGGAAGGGACGCGTAGCGCGGCTCGTTCAAACGCAGGTCGGTGGTGACGATCGCTGGCAACTTCAGGGAGACAGTCTGCGCGCCGCCGTCGATTTCGCGGGTCACGGCAACGCTGTCGCCGGAGACTTCGACTTTCGAGGCGAAAGTGCCCTGACCGTAGCCGCTCAGTGCAGCGAGCATCTGGCCGGTCTGGTTGTTGTCGCTGTCGATGGCCTGTTTGCCCAGGATCACCAGCTGAGGCTGTTCCTTGTCGACCACGGCCTTGAGCAGCTTGGCCACGGCCAGGGAAGTCAGGTCTTCAGCGGATTCGACGAGGATGGCGCGGTCGGCACCCAGAGCCAGTGCGGTACGCAGCTGTTCCTGAGCGGTGGACGGGCCGATGGAGACGACGACGATTTCAGTCGCAATGCCTTTTTCTTTCAGGCGTACGGCTTCTTCCACTGCGATTTCGCAGAACGGGTTCATCGACATCTTGACGTTGGCGAGGTCTACGCCGGAATTGTCCGCCTTGACGCGAACCTTGACGTTGTAATCCACAACGCGTTTGACAGCTACAAGAACCTTCATGGATTCCTCGTTACTCTCCGGTGAAAAGAAAGTCGCCTAGGCGAACCTGGCGGTTGATGCTCATCGGGCACAAGGGCACCTCTAAAAACGCCGGCTGAGCGGGATGACCGTTCGTCAGTCGTGACCGACGAGTCATGCCGCTTCGCGGTGTGTAAACTGCGCGCCGAACCTGCGCTGCGCATCACCGGTTACCGCCTACGCCCTGTCTTTAGAGGTGCTCTTGAAACCACCATTCAGCCTACGGCGAGCGCAAAACCGCCCGTATCTTGACCGGAACGCCCATTCTGGTCAATACGCCAAAATGCCCTGTCATAAGCCGCGCTTCTTTGATTTCTCTGGGCTGGAGCCGATTCAAACAAACGTTTGTATTGGACGCTAAGAGTGGTGTAGATATAATGCGCCGCCTAGAGAGAAAGGTGGTTTGCCCATTATTACCCTTGACGTTAACGTAAAGGCAATAACGGATACGACACCGAACCTCCAAATTAGAAAAAAACTGTTGAGCCTTGAGTAGGAGATAGCCTGTGGAACGCGAATACATGGAATTCGACGTGGTCATCGTCGGTGCCGGCCCCGCTGGCCTGTCCGCCGCCTGCCGTCTGAAGCAGAAGGCCGCCGAAGCCGGTAAGGAAATCAGCGTCTGCGTGGTCGAAAAAGGCTCCGAAGTCGGCGCGCACATCCTGTCCGGTGCCGTATTCGAACCACGGGCCCTGAACGAACTGTTCCCGGACTGGAAAGAACTCGGCGCTCCGCTGAACACGCAAGTCACCCGCGATGACATCTTCGTGCTGAAAAACGCCGAAAGCGCGCAAAAAATTCCTGACTTCTTTGTGCCCAAGACCATGCACAACGAAGGCAACTACATTATCTCCCTCGGCAACCTGTGCCGCTGGCTCGCTCAGCAGGCCGAAAACCTGGGCGTGGAAATCTACCCGGGCTTCGCCGCTCAGGAAGCGCTGATCGATGAAAACGGCGTGGTACGCGGGATCATCACCGGCGACCTCGGCGTCGACCGCGAAGGCCATCCGAAAGAAGGCCTGTACACCCCGGGCATGGAACTGCGTGGCAAGTACACGCTGTTCGCCGAAGGCTGCCGTGGCCACATCGGCAAGCAACTGATCAAGCGTTACAACCTCGACAGCGATGCCGACGCCCAGCACTACGGCATCGGCCTGAAGGAAATCTGGGAAATCGACCCGGCCAAACACCAGCCAGGCCTGGTGGTGCACACCGCCGGTTGGCCGATGGACATCATGGGCACCGAGAACACCGGCGGCTCCTTCCTCTATCACCTGGAAAACAACCAGGTGGTGGTCGGTCTGATCGTCGATCTGTCCTACAGCAACACCTACCTGTCGCCGTTCGACGAATTCCAGCGCCTCAAGCATCACCCGGTGCTCAAGCAATATCTGGAAGGCGGCAAGCGCATCAGCTACGGCGCACGTGCGATCTGCAAAGGCGGCCTGAACTCGCTGCCGAAAATGGTCTTCAAGGGCGGCGCGCTGATCGGTTGCGATCTCGGTACCCTGAACTTCGCCAAGATCAAGGGCAGCCACACCGCGATGAAGTCCGGCATGCTCGCCGCCGAGTCCGTGGCCGACGCGCTGTTCGCTGAAAAGGACGGCACCGAAGAGCTGACCACCTACGTCGACGCGTTCAAGAAGAGCTGGCTCTACGAAGAACTGTTCGCCAGCCGCAACTTCGGCCCGGCGATCCACAAGTTCGGCGCTATCGTCGGCGGCGGTTTCAACTGGCTGGATCAGAACATCTTCGGCGGCAAACTGCCGTTCACCCTGCACGACACCAAGCCGGACTACGCCTGCCTCAAGCTCGCGGCCGACTGCAAGAAGATCGACTACCCGAAACCCGACGGCAAGATCAGCTTCGACAAGCTGAGCTCGGTGTTCATCTCCGGTACCAACCATGAAGAAGAACAGCCGTGCCACCTGAAACTGACCGACCCGACCATCCCGCTGAGCAAGAACCTGCCGCTGTATGACGAGCCGGCACAGCGCTATTGCCCGGCCGGCGTGTATGAAGTGATCACCAAGGAAGACGGCGAGAAACGCTTCCAGATCAACGCCCAGAACTGCGTGCACTGCAAGACCTGTGACATCAAGGATCCTTCGCAGAACATCACCTGGGTGACGCCGGAAGGCGCCGGCGGCCCGACCTACCCGAACATGTAAGTCGATCCGCTGAACATCAAGGCTCCCTTTATGGGGGCCTTTTTGTTGCCTGCGATTTGCCGGGAATCAAGCCGCGCGCTCATCCCCCGGACTGCGCTCGAAATAGCGTTTGTACTCGCGACTGAACTGCGACGTGCTCTGATACCCCACCCGATGCGCCACCTGCGCCACTCCCAGTCTTTCGGCGATCAACAACGTCTGCGCCTTCAACAAACGTAAACGCTTCAGATACTGCACTGGCGACAGCAACGTGCTGCGTTTGAAATGCTCATGAAAGGTCGAAACGCTCATGTTCGCGCAACTGGCCAGCGTCTCGACGTTCAACGGTTCGGTGTAGTGCGAGTGCAAATGGCTGATCGAAGCCGCCACCCGGGCAAACTGCCCCTGCTGCTCCACCAATGCCCGCAACACATCAGCCTGAGGTCCGCGCAACGCCACGAACAATAACTCTCGTACACGCGCCGGCCCGAGAATCTGGCATTCCAGCGGATCGTGCAGACAGCGCAACAAGCGTTCGACGCAACCGCGCATGTCATCGTCGAGCACCACCGAGGTCATCGACTCCGGTGTCTGCGCCGGAATATGCCGCCCCGGTGCCAGCCCCATGGCCAGCACCAGTTCACCGAGCAGCACCCGGTCGATCGCCACCGACACACCCAGCAACGGCGCGTCCGGCAACGCGTAGGTCTCGCACTCGAACGGCACCGGCAACGCCTGGATCAGGTAATGCCCGGCGCCGTACTCCATGGTGCGCGGCCCCAGATACGCCAGTTTGCTGCCCTGGGCGATGATCATCAGGCTCGGTTCATAAATGTGCGGGCCACGGGCGACGTCGCAACTGGCGCGCAACACCTGCACGCCCGGCAGCCCGGTCTGGCTGTAACCATCGCGCAGCGCCAGCGGTTCGATCAGCGAAACCAGGGTGGCGTTGGCATCAAGGTGACGGGTCAATTGCATCGGGTGGCTCTTTAGAAAAAATCACGGAAAAAGGGATAAAAGCATCATCGCAGATCCTTTTGCCAATGCGACCGATCAACCCCGCATGCCGGAGGATTAGGCATGACACCCGGAGGAATCGCCATGGCCGGACGACTGGACGGCGCCCAGAATGCGCCGCCTCACCTGTCACTGCTTTTGCGAGGTTTCACATGTACACCGCCATCGGCTATGCCGCTCAAACGGCCACCACCCCCCTCGCCCCGATGAAATTCGAACGCCGCAGCCCACGGGTCGACGACGTCGCCATCGAGATCCTGTACTGCGGCGTCTGCCACTCCGACATCCACCAGGCGCGCAACGAATGGGGCATCGCCGTTTACCCGTTGATGCCCGGCCACGAGATCGTCGGAAAAGTCACCGCCGTCGGTGCGAATGTCACTAAACACAAGGTAGGCGATCTGGTTGGCGTCGGTTGCATGGTCGACTCCTGCCGCACCTGCGAAGCCTGCCAGTCGAACCTCGAGCAATACTGCCTCGAAGGCCCGACCATGACCTATGCCACCCCGGACCGGGTCGATGGCAGCAACACCATGGGCGGTTATTCGGACAGCATTGTGGTCAGCGAACACTTCGTGGTGCGCATTCCCGAGAAGCTGGATCTGGCGGCTGCCGCACCGATTCTCTGCGCCGGCATCACCACCTACTCGCCGCTCAAACACTACGGTGTAAAGGCCGGCGACAAGGTCGGGATTCTCGGCATGGGCGGCCTCGGTCACATGGGCATCAAGTTCGCCAAGGCCATGGGCGCTGAAGTGACGCTGTTCACCCGTTCGGCAAGCAAGGCTGAGGAAGGTCGTCGCCAGGGCGCCGATCACGTGATCGTCTCCACCGACGAAGAGCAGATGAAAGCTGCAGCCGGTCGTTTCGACTTCCTGCTGGACACCATTCCGGTCCAGCACGATCTCAACCCGTACCTCGACACCCTGCGCTTCGACGGCGTGCACATTCTGGTGGGTCTGATCGAACCGATCGATCCGCCGGCACACGCCGGCAAACTGGTGATGAGCCGTCGCGTGTTGGCCGGCTCGCTGATCGGCGGCGTCGCCGAAACCCAGGAAGTGCTGGATTTCTGCGCCGAGCACAACATCAGCTGCGACATCGAAATGCTCGACATCCGCCAGATCAACGAGGCCTACGCGCGGATGATCGCCGGTGATGTGAAGTATCGCTTCGTCATCGACATGGCGACTCTGAAGCTCTGATTCCTCAGACCTTCAAGCCAAGCTCCGCCGAGAGCCGGGCCGTGACCCCTTTGATCAGGGGAATCAGCTCGGCCATTTTTTCCAGCGGCATGTACGGCACGGTGCTGGCGATGCTGATGGCCGCGACGATGCGCTTGCTCGCGTCGCGGATCGGCGCCGCCACGCAGCGGATCGACGGCTCGTTGTCTTCCAGATCGAACGCGTAGCCGCCGGCCACGTATTCGGTCATCCGCTGCTCCAGCTGCTCCCACGACTGCTGGGGATGTTGCGGCCAGAACTGACTTTTCCCACCCGCCGGCAGACTGATGTCGTACAGACGCTGCCAATCCTGCGGCGCGTCATCCAGCATCAACGCCTTGCCGATCCCGGTCCGCGCCAACGGCATGCGATGGCCGACCCGCGAGCGCATTTCCGGGCCGTTGCGCCCCGGATTCTTCAGCAAATAAAGCACCTCGTCGCCTTCACGAATGCCCAGGTGAACGGTGTCGCCGGTCAGCGCCGACAACTCGTCCAGATAAGGCCCGGCCAGGGTCACCAGCGGCAATTCTTCGCGCGCCTGGAAACCCAGTTCGATCAGCTTCGGCCCCAGCAGATAACCGACTTGCGGCACGACCCGCAGGTAGCGCTCGTCCACCAGACAACTGGCCAGACGATGGGTGGTGCTGCGCGTGGTGCCGATCAGGCGGGCAATCTCTTTGAGATCGCGGGCGCCACTGGCGACGGCCTGCACCACACCCAACCCGCGAAGCAGGGTCTGGGTGCCGGTTGGCGCGGCGTCCTTGGCGGTTTTTGGGGCGTCTTCCTGCATATCCAGCCTTTAGCGTTGAGCGAGGGAACGGGCGGCATTATGGTCGCCCGACATAGCCGACTACAACTCGATGCGCTCGACCTTGCCCACCAGCAGCACGTAGGACAAAGCACCGATCAATGCCAGAACCGCGATGTAGGTGATCGCCGGCGCGAACGAATCGCCACTGGCCAGGAAGCCGATGACAATCGGCGTGGCAATCGCCGACAGGTTGCCGATGAAGTTGAACACCCCGCCGGTCAAGCCCAGCAACCGCGCCGGCGCCAGTGTCGAGACCAGCGACCAGGTGATCGATGCCAAGCCGTTACCGAAAAACGCCAGCGCCAGGAAGGCAATCACCAGCGGCGTCGATTCAACGAAGTTGGCGCCGATGATCGAGGTGGAAATCAACAGCCCGCCAATGATCGGCAACTTGCGCGCAAACCCGACGGTGCAGCCACGGCGAATCAGGAAGTCGGAAAAGAACCCGGAGCACAGCACGCCGATGAACGCGGCGAGAAACGGCAGCGACGCCAGCAGACCGGACTTGATGAAGTCCATGCCGCGATATTTCACCAGGTAGGTCGGGAACCACGTCAGGAAAAACCACAGCGTCGAGTTCAGGCAGAACTGGCCGAGGTAGATCCCCCACAACTTGCGTTTGCTGAGGACGATGCCGAGATCGGTCCAGCTGAATTTCGCCTTCACTTTGGCGGTTTCGGCGGCGATATCCACCAACCCGCCGCCCTCGCGAATCAGGTCGATTTCGCCCTGGTTGGCGCCTTTGAAATCACGTGGTTCGCGATACACCGCGTACCAGATCGCCGCCCACACGATGCCCACCGCGCCGGTCACGACAAACACCATGTGCCAGCCAAATTCATGTTGCAGCCACGCCAGCACCGGGGTCAGAAACGCCAGCCCGACAAACTGCCCGGAGGTATAGAAGCCGATGGCCGTGGCCCGTTCACGCTCGGGGAACCAGGTCGTCACCACACGACTG
This sequence comes from Pseudomonas sp. 9.2(2024), assembly GCF_039695385.1. Classification (NCBI taxonomy): domain Bacteria; kingdom Pseudomonadati; phylum Pseudomonadota; class Gammaproteobacteria; order Pseudomonadales; family Pseudomonadaceae; genus Pseudomonas; species Pseudomonas sp. 9.2(2024). The sequence goes on from NZ_CP155585.1 coordinate 4,770,352, forward strand.
TTGATCGGATACGCCGGCGCTTCCAGCGCACCGACCGCCATGCGCAGCACGAACAGGGCGATAAAACTGGCCGCGAAACCGAGCATCACCGTGGCCAGCGACCACAGCAACAATGCGACGCTATAAAGGATGCGCGGCGGCACCCGATCCACCAGCCAGCCGCCGGGGATCTGCATCGCGGCGTAAGTCCAGCCGAAGGCCGAGAAGATCAGCCCGACGTGCACCGGGTCGATGCCCAGATCCGTCGTCAGCGCCGGGGCGGCAATCGACAGGTTGCTGCGGTCGAGGTAGTTGATGACCACGGTGATGAACAGCAACACCATGATGAAAAATCGCTTGCGGCTGGGCGTGACTAACGTCGCTTGCCCGGTGAGGGTTTGCGGTTGCATGGGGAGCGCCTCTTCTTATGTTTATTGAGGTCGGATTTAGCAGGCGAGATCGTTCCCACGCTCTGCGTGGGAATGCCTCTATGGACGCTCTGCGTCCGCTCTTGGGACGCAGAGCGTCCCGGGCTGCATTCCCACGCGGAGCGTGGGAACGATCTCGTAGTTCTCGTCGAGCTCACGGCAGAGAATCAGCGACTCACCACTCGGCAAAACTGCCATCGGCATGGCGCCAGATCGGGTTGCGCCAGCGGTGGCCGACCGCCGCGCGTTCGATCACGTATTCCTCGTTGATCTCGATCCCCAGGCCCGGGCCGTTGGGGATCTTCACGAAGCCTTTGTCGTAATCGAACACCCGTGGATCCTTCACATAGTCGAGCAGGTCATTGCTCTCGTTGTAATGGATGCCCAGGCTCTGCTCCTGGATAAACGCGTTGTAACAAGCGGCGTCCAGTTGCAGACACGCCGCCAGCGCGATCGGCCCCAGCGGGCAATGCAGCGCCAGTGCCACGTCGTAGGCTTCAGCCATGTTGGCGATCTTGCGGGTCTCGGTGATGCCGCCGGCGTGGGAGGCATCCGGCTGGATGATGTCGACGTAACCTTCGCTCAACACCCGTTTAAAGTCCCACCGCGAAAACAGCCGCTCACCGAGCGCAATCGGGGTGCTGGTCAGCGGTGCCAATTCTTTCAGCGCTTCGTAGTTTTCGCTGAGCACCGGCTCTTCGATGAACATCAGTTTGTACGGGTCAAGTTCCTTCATCAGCACCTTGGCCATGGGTTTGTGCACCCGGCCATGGAAGTCGACACCGATACCGACATTCGGCCCCACCGCATCACGCACGGCGGCAACGTTGGCCAGTGCCAGATCGACTTTTTCGAAGGTATCGAGGAATTGCAGCTCTTCGGTGCCGTTCATTTTCACCGCAGTGAAACCACGACCCACCGCTTCTTTCGCCGCCCGCGCAGTGTCCGCCGGACGGTCGCCGCCGATCCACGAATACACACGGATCTTGTCCCGCACCTGACCGCCGAGCAGATCGCTGACCGACACGCCCAGCGCCTTGCCCTTGATATCCCACAGCGCCTGATCGATGCCGGCCAATGCGCTCATATGGATCGCGCCGCCGCGGTAGAAGCCGCCGCGGTACAGCACGGTCCAGATGTCTTCGATATTGCGTGGGTCTTTGCCGATCAGGTAGTCGGACAATTCCTCGACCGCTGCAGCAACCGTGTGGGCCCGGCCCTCGACCACGGGCTCGCCCCAACCGGTCACGCCCTCGTCGGTTTCGACTTTCAGGAAGCACCAGCGCGGCGGGACGATAAAGGTGGTGAGTTTGGTGATTTTCATCTGTTTGTCTCTCTTGTTAGATGCAGCGCACGCAGCGCCGAAAAGTCTTAGCGAAGGGCTTTCCAGGCCGCCACGTAGGCCTTGGCATTGGCCGCCACTTGCTCAGTCGTCATGCCCGGTTTGAACAGCCCGGAACCGAGGCCGAAGCCTTTGACGCCGGCGTCGATGAAGGCCTGCATGTTGTCCGGCGTGATGCCGCCGACCGGCGCCAGAATCGTCCCGACCGGCAACACCGCCAGCCAGGCTTTCACCACTGCCGGCCCCATCTGTTCGGCCGGGAACAGCTTGAGAATGTCCGCGCCCTCCTCCAGCGCCGCAAAGGCTTCGGTCGGTGTGGCAACGCCCGGCGACAGATACAGCCCGGCTGCTTTCGCTGCCCGCAACACCTTGGCATCGCTGTGAGGCATGACGATGACCTGGCCGCCGGCCTCCTTCACCCGTTCGACCTGTTCCGGAGTAAGAACCGTGCCGGCACCGATCAGGCAATCGGCGGGCAGGGTCTTACGCAGGATGCGAATGCTTTCGTACGGCGCAGGGGAATTGAGCGGTACTTCGATGACGCGAAATCCGGCCGCATACAGGACTTCTCCGACAGCGGCGGCTTCCTGCGGATGCAGGCCGCGCAGGATCGCGATCAGACCGTTTTGCGCCAGTGCTTGCTTGAGCATGTCAGGCCTCCAGTCAGGGTTAACGGGATGAGGAATCGATCAGTCCGGCGGCGAGCGCCAGTTGCCACAGACCACGCTCGGTGGCTTGCTCGGCCAGGGTCACCCGGGCAAAACCGCAGGCGTCGAGGGCCCGGCTGTAGCGGGCGCACAACTGCGCGTTGCCGATGAGGATGATCGAAGGAAGATGTGTGCTGTTGCGTCGGCGCCGTTGCACGGCGGCCAGCGCCGTCAGTTCATGGCCGATCAGCAGGCCGGACAGATAGTCCGGTTGAGCGGTGGCGCTGAGTTCACCGGTCAGGCCCAGGCTGCGGGCGCTGAACAGGGTCGACAGCACGCCGATGTCGCCCTCTGCCGACAACGCCACCTGCACGCCGCGATCGAAGGCCTCGGCGTCGAACGTCGCGCTGTGCTGTTGGGTACGGCCGAGAATGCTGTGTTCGCTGAGCACGGCGAACACTTCGCCGGTCATGAAGGTGTCGAAGCGGGTGATGCAGCCGTCGGCCACTTCCACCCATTTCGAATGACTGCCCGGCAGGCCGATCAGCAGATCGTTGCCCGCCTCGACCGGCAGATTCTGCAGGACGCCGAGGACCTGGGTTTCTTCGCCGCGCATCACGTTCGGCAGCGTCGAGCGCTGAATCACACCCGGCACGATGTGCACATCGACACCGCGAAGACTGCGAACGGTTTGCAGGGATTTTCCGAGATCGGCCACGTTGGCCGGTGTATCGCGGTAGGACGCTTCGCGCCAGCCCTGAGCGCTGCCGACCATGCCACAGGCGATCACCGGCAAGCCGGGTTGCGCGTCGAGCCAGTCGCCGCACGCCTCGTCGAACGCCAGTTCAAAACCGTCCGCGCATTCACGACCGTTGATGACCCGCGGCGTCTTCGGCAACTGCATGATCCCGAACGACAGCGACCGCTGCGCCAGCACCTGCCCGCCCGCCGCGAGTTTGTAAGCACGTAGTGAGGTCGTCCCCCAATCGAGCGCGATCAATTGCGCCAGCATCGCTTCACCTGTTTTGTTATTGGCAGTGAGTGAGCTGGACTATAGACCTCCCAGATGGAAAATCTCAATATGTAATTTTGCATCCCATATTTTGGGATTCGAATTCCTAAAAAATCGGACAGCTAGCTGAGCAGCAATCGCAGCCCGTTTAAAACTTATCGATCTCTCTTAACAGATCTGCCGTTGGAACCTTCATGTCCTCCGACAAATATATTTTATAGGAGTAGGAATTAATTCTGACCTTACAGACAATAGACTCTCGGCCCACTAATAAAGACCTCAACGCCTCACCTTCAATGATTTTTTCACTGGTATCGTTTTTTCTTTCGAAAAATAAAACATCCGCCCTGAAAACCGGCCCGGCACTTGAAATTTCAGGCTCGATAAAACCCTCTCCATATCTACCCGCAGAGTGAGTTGCCGAAAAATCAAAATCGCCCTCAAAAGAACACATCAGCGTCTGGCTTATTTTTGATTTGAAAAGATTGACAACATCAACATCGGACGAGAAACGCACCTGATAAATGGCCCTATCCAAATAACGTTCAACACCAACGTATTGTAAATGAGCAATGGGCTTGCCATGATTTATCGCACAGGAAGTGCAAAGCAAGAAAGCCATGCATAAAATTATATTACGCACATTTCCGTCCTTTAAAATGAGTAACAACAACCTGCATCAAAGCGTCTCTGGCCGAGATGCCACTTTGCAGGACTGATGTGTAGATAACCCAGGCATCGGCGTGATTCACATTCACTCGCCCGTTCATATTGGGCCCACTTTTCATATCCCATTGCTCTCCAAAATCGGCTACGAGATCGGAAAAATTCCAGTCTTTGGCATCGGCTCTGACGTTAACCCAATATTCCGCCTTCGGCTTCGGTTCCTGACGGTAGATGCTAGAACCCCCCCACACGATTTTTCCTTCGCCAACCGGATCGAGTGTAACCAGACACGGAATTCGATACCCCTTATCAGTCAATACAGCTGACAGGTGCGCACCATTCCAACCGCCCAAGCTATGCCCAATGATATATACAGGCGTGGTCACATCAGCAATCTTCTCCAGCACATTCTTTTTCAGATCATCATCACTAATAAAATAGTTATAACCAATATGGTGGGCATCATAATTATCAGAACAAATACCCTCAGCCTCCATATCCCTAACGAACACCTTCATGACGTCAGCAACGTTATTATTGGGGCCTGTGCCGTAATAACTTTCTTTATCACCCGCACCACCCACAAAAAACAGAACAATCTTTTTGGGAGTGATCGTGGCCTGCTTGACTGTTCCGTCCGTTTTGCAGGTCAGGTCGTGGGGCACGACCAGTCTTTTACACCCTTTCAGAGCAGGATTTTCAGCTGTCATACGTTTCCTACTCCACGAACAGCTAGATCGACTCAGGCAAATGCGAACTCACCGTATGGGTGAAGCCCGCGTCATTGGTTACGCCGTGCTCCACGCTCCCATCAGCGCGTTGAATCGCGTAAGGGTGATTTGGCATGGGCTCACCAGTAATTTCGTTAATCACCTGCATCCGATCATTGAAATGCACCGGCATCGGCAACAACCCACTAAACGCCGCCCCTCCCCCGCTCTGTCCAATAATCACCGTCCCCGACCCACCGACTACGACATTGCCATGCCCGCCGGTGCTGTCGAGCATCGCGGCATTCAGGCCGTTGATGAAGACCGTGGCGGAAACACCGCCGGTGATCGGGCTGCCGCACGCCGATTTATCGGTCATTCGCGCAGCGGGGAGTCCGTCGAAGAACACGTCCGGCGAACCGGAGACGATCGGGTTGTTGCCGTGGCCCGGCAGTGGGCAGGCGGTTGGGTCGGTGACGCGTGCAGCGGGTTTGCCACTCAATTCAAAGCTCCTTGCTTCAGAGGTTCCGGGTGAGGCTGATAGAGATCGACGTCGGTCGCGGCGAAACGCCAGCGGTTGTCGACGGAATCAAACAGCGCGTGACAATGCTCGCGGCTGTTCGGAGGTGTAAGGGTTTGCAGTTGTTGCCAGGCTTCATCGGCAAACCAGTTCAACTCGGCGGATGTAGCGTCGTCGAGTTGGTTGAGCCAGGTGTTGTAGCCGGTCAGTCGATGCTGGTCGTAGGTGGTTTGCAGCAGCTCGGCCATCTGCGGGCCGAGTTCCAGATAACGCTCGGCTGTCCAGCGGCCGGTTTGCGAGTAGACGTACCAGCCCATCGGCGACAGCACGCTTTGGTGGAAAATCGATTGTCCCGCAGGCGCGACAAAACCGCAGCACACGTGCAGGGTCAGCCAGCCTTGATGTGCATCGATGAATCCGTTCGGATCGAACGTGCGCAGCGGTATCACGCGGTAGTCGTCGAAGCCCGCACTGCGTGACATCAGCTCGGCATCGAGGCGCGAGACAAACGCACGGATGGCCTTGCCCCCCAGGCGGTTGAGGGTGCAGAGGATGTCCACCGGTTGGCGGTTCGGGTTGTCGCTTGAGCCGAGGTTTTTGACCAGGCCGTACAGACGGATCGACGCCCGTAGTCCGCTCATCGCCGGTCACTCGTTGACGCAGCGAAGGCTCCACGGGCGTGGAGAAAGAGTGCCAGAGGCATTGCAGGTGTCGTCCGTGAGCGCGCAAAAATGGCGCGTAGAATGCCGGACCAGAGCGGTTTGGACAATCGAATCAGCAATCAGATTGCCACTATTTGTTCAGCCCTCGGCAAATTCGCGCAATACCTTGCCATCCATGCGATAACGCACCCACTCTTCCTGCGGCTGGGCGCCGAGGGATTTGTAGAATTCGATGGCCGGGGTGTTCCAGTCCAGCACGCTCCATTCGAACCGGCCACAGTCGTTGGCGCAGGCGATTTTCGCGAGGTGGCGCAGCAGGGTTTTGCCGGCGCCGCCGCCCCGTTGTTCCGGAGTGATGTACAGGTCTTCGAGGTACAGGCAGTTGCTGCCCAGCCAGGTCGAATAGCTGAAGAAGAACACCGCAAAACCGATCGGTACTCCGTCGCGCAGGCAGATCAGACCGTGGGCCGTGGCGCCTTCGCTGAACAGGCTGCGCTCGATGTCGGCGACGCTGGCGATGACTTCGTGACGGGCCTTTTCGAAGTCTGCCAATTCGGTGATGAACGCGAGGATTTGCGGTGCATCGCTGGGGGTCGCCGGGCGGATTTCGATCGTCATGGACGGGCCTTGTCGGAAAAAGGAAAACGCCATACTAAGGCGGCGCGCGGCGCTCGTCACATGGCAATCCACGGATTAGGCTAGCGCGGCCGATGACTCGCAAGGACTCCCATGAACAATCTCGTTTTTTCACCTCTCACGGAGCTCGCCGCCGAACTGCTGCCCCACGCGCTGGAACCGTCGGAAGACGGCGCTCATGATCTGTCGCATCTGCAACGGGTCTGGCACAACGCGCGCACCTTGCAGGCCGACGAAGGCGGCGACCTTGAAGTCCTTCTGGCAGCGGTGTTGCTGCACGATTGTGTGGCGGTGGAAAAGAACTCGGCGCTGCGTTCCCAGGCTTCGCGTCTAGCTGCGGACAAAGCGTCAAAGGTGTTGGCAAACCTGAACTGGCCCGAAGCCAAAATTGACGCCGTCACCCACGCCATCGAAGCCCACAGCTTTTCCGCCAACATCACCCCGCTCACGCTCGAAGCACGTCTGATGCAGGACGCCGACCGTCTCGATTCCCTGGGCATGCTCGGTGTCGCCCGCACCTTTTACATCGCCGGGCGCATGGGTAGCGCGCTGTACGACCCGCGAGATCCCGAGGCCCGGGAAAGGGACTACGACGACAAGCGATTCTGCCTCGATCATTTCCAGACCAAACTGCTGCACCTCGCAGACGGATTCCAGACCGTTGCCGGCCAACGTCTGGCACAGCTACGCCATCGACGCTTGAAAGATTTTATGGAGCAATTCAAGGAAGAGATCGGCCTCGAAAGCACTCAGCCCTTCTGAACCGTTCGTCGATCATCAGGCACCAATCTTTCACGAGGGCAGACCAAAAGGAGGTAAGGATTTCAATCACTGGAGACACTCTATGATCTCGTCAAGGTTGACTGCGCTCGTATTCGCTACCCTCCTCAGCCCGGCGGTATTCGCCGCCTCGACTACCGCTGCCGGTACCGGGCCGACCGATCCGGTTACCCAGCCAAGAGCACCCGCCATCAACAGCGCCCCCGGTATGAATACCGACGGCTCGGGTGTTCCGCTGATCAATCAGCCACCCGCGACGGGAACTGATCCTCGCACCCAGGGCAGCGATCCTGGTCGTCAGGGCGGGATGAACACCCCCGACGCTCCGGCCGCCCCCGACAACGCAGGCCCCGGCGTCGGCTCGAAAACCACCACGGGTGGTTCGGGCTCTGAAGGCGCAGGTCAGTGAACCGTGCTTCATCCACGCAACGTGTCTTATCCACTTCCCTGAAGAGGTAACCATGAACGTCGATAAAAACCTGGAAAAAGAAGTCCTCACCCGCCTTTTGCATGCCCACCCGAGCGGCCTCGGCAAAGAGGTGCTGGACAATTATCGCGGCGAGAAAGTCGTGGCCAGTGCCCTCGCTGCCCTGCAGGAGCGTGGACTGATTCATCACGGACACATCACTTGCAATGAAGCGGGAGAACATTCGCTGAATCTGCCGATCAAGCTCAGCGCTGCGGGTGTGGAAGCGGCGCGTAAACTCGATACCTGACGCTTGCGGTCACTGGCGCATGCAGTGTTCGAATGCATTGCCTGCGCCGGTCATTCCGAGATTTATCCAGCCACCAGGAGACTCGCCATGCCTCGTGGAAGCAAAGCCAAATACACTGAAGAACAGAAGCGCAAAGCCGAACACATCGAAGACAGCTATCAAAACAAAGGGATGTCCAAGGACGAAGCTGAAGCCCGCGCTTGGGCGACTGTGAACAAACAGTCCGGCGGCGGCGAGAAGGCCGGAGGTTCCGGGCGCCGGAAACCTGCCAGCGCCAAGGCCGAGGATCGCAAGGAATCAGCGCGGCGCGCGGCGGTGAGTCGTGAGGGACATTCGCGCGACAGCAAGGCTTCACGCGAAGTGCAGACGGTCGACAGCCTGCGCAAGGAGGCCCGGGAGCGGAAAATCCCCGGGCGTTCGTCGATGCGAAAGGATGAGTTGATTGCGGCGTTGCGCAGAGCCGGCTAGGTCCAGACTGGATGTAACGGCTGAAGGCCTTATCGATGGCAAGCCAGCGATTGCGATCGTTCAGTCAGTGCATTTTTTGCTGATCAGCACATCAACCTCGGCCGTGCCAGGAGCGGTCGCCGGGCCCCAGCGAGTGACCGCTAACGCAGCCGCAGCGTTGGCGCGCCTTGCGGCTTCGTGAGCTGCCAGCCCTTGCGCCAGCCCGGCCACAAATACCCCGGCGTGCGCATCGCCCGCGCCATTGCTGTCCACCGCCTGCACCTTGAAACCTGGCACATGCTGACGTTCACCGCGCTGATGAATCCAGCAACCCTGCGGACCGTCGCGCACGACCATCAGCACCTCCCGTGGCAGGTGCACGGTCAATCGGTCCAGCGCGGTTTCGATGTCCGCCGCGCCCGTGAAACGCAGCGCCTCGACACTGTTGCTGGTCCACACATCGATGCGCGGCAGCAATGCCTGCATCATCGGTGAGTCCGGCGATTCCACCAGCGGGCCAGGATCGAACACCACGTTGATCGTCTTCGGCAGCGCCAGCGTCCAGTCCAGCAACGCCTGGGCCTTGCCGCTGTGCAGCAGGCTGTAGCCGCTGACGTAGACGTAGTCCCCCGTCTCGGCGGCGACGCTGTTCAGCTCCGCCGTCGTGACCTCGCCTTCCGCACCGATGTAGGAAATGAAACTGCGCTCGGCCGACGCATCGGTCAGCGCCACGCAGATCCCGGTGTCACGTTCTGCAGGTTGTTCGATGCCGATGCGGATGCCTTCGGCGTTCATCGCCTGCCGTGCCAGATCACCGAAACGCCCATTGCCATGACGGCCGAGATAGACCACCGGCAAGCCGTTGCGCGCAGCGGCAGCCATCACATTGAAGCCGCCGCCGGCTTCGAAACTGGCGGACTGCGCCAGCACGTCACCGCCGATTTGCGGCAGCGCCTCCACGGCCATGACCAGATCGATGATGACCTGGCCGGTGTGCAACATCTTAGGCATGAGCATTCTCGGATTGCGCAGCGCGGCGATCTCTCGCCCCGCCGAGTACGAAGTAAATGCCGCCGGCGACCACGAACGTCACGATCCAGCCAAGGCCGTTGTGGCCCAGCCAGGAGTCGGACAGGAAGCCCTTGAACCAGACGTTCTCGGCGGTGGTGCCGATGGTGGTGAAACTGAAGCCCAGCACGATCGCGATCGCCCACGCGCCGAACGCGCGCCACTCGATGCCGCCGCTGTACCAGTAGGCGCTGCTCGGGCTGACGTCGAGCAGGTCTTTGGGGCTGTAGTAGTGACGGTGAATCAGGTCGACCACGAAGATCCCGACCCACGCGGTGATCGGCACCGCCAACAGCGAAATGAAGGTAATGAACGGGCCGTAGAAGCTGTCGGCGATCAGCATGAAGTAGATCGAACCGGCGAAGATCGCAACGATGTCGACCACCACCGCGTACACGCGTTTGACCTTCAGGCCGAGGGTCAGCGTGGTCAGACCGGCGGAGTACACCGACAGGTTATTCGACAGCAGCAGGCCTCCGAATGCGGTGATCAGGTACGGCACGGCCATCCACGTTGGCAGCATGTCGCGGATCGCCACGATCGGGTCAGTGGCCGAAGCGAGGTCGTTGTTGCCCACGGACAGCAGGCCGCCGAGGGTGATCAATAGCACCAGCGGAATCCCCGCGCCGAACGCCGCCGAAGCCACCAGGCGCACGGCCTTGACGCTGCGATGCTGATAGCGCGACATGTCGGCGCCGGCATTCGCCCAGCCGATCCCGGTGCCGGCGGCCATGGTGCCGATACCGATGATCATCGCGCTCATCGGCGCCGGCGTGGCGTTGAACACCGCGCTCCAGTCGATGGTCGCGCAGAGGAAGCCGCCGACCAGAATGTTCAGCGCGCCGAACACGTAGGTCGCCCACTTCTGGATCACCAGCAAGGTGGCGTGGCCGAGGCCGGACACCGACAGGGTCAGCAGCACGAAAATCGCGATAAAGATCAGGGTCAGCACCGGCGCGCTTTTGGCTTCCACCGGCGAGCCGAACAGGATCGAGCACAACGACAGCAGCACGAACGCGGCGGTGGTGGTGTTGACGGTTTCCCAACCCAGACGCGATATCAGCGACACCAGCGTCGGGCCGATATTGCCGCGCACACCGAAGATCGCCCGCGACAAAGTCAGGCTCGGCGCACGACCGCGACGACCGGCAATCGAGATGATCCCCACCACCGCGAACGAACCGGCAGCGCCGAGGATGGCGACGATGATCGCCTGCCAGATCGCCAGGCCGCGAAACGCAACCAGCGTGGCGCCCAGCGGCAGGCCGAGGATGGAAATGTTGGCCGCGAACCAGACCCAGAACAGTTGCAGCGGATGGCCGTTGCACTCGCCTTCCGGCACCGGTTCGATGCCCCGGGTTTCCAGTTGCCCGGCGCTTTGCCCGGCGTTCGATGAACTCATGAAAAATGCTCCTGTTTGCCTTTATTGTGGTTGTGGCAATGACGCAGAACGACAAGACATCCCGCCCGTCCTGGGCCTGTCTGCGCGATCCATTGCGGGTGAATATTCAAGACTTGTGGTGCGGCCATCGCTGGCAAGCCAGCTCCCACAGGTTCGAAGTGAACCTTGAGGTTTGCACGGTCCCTGTGGGAGCTGGCTTGCCAGCGATGGCGTCAGTCCAATCAACGCAGGGCCAAAAGCCCCTGCACCAACGGTTCCAGCTCCAGACCATTGACGGCCTTCACCGTCTCGATCATCGGCGCCGGCCAGCTCTGCAGGCCCAGGCAGGCCCCGAGCATGGCGCCGAGAATCGCGGCGATGGTGTCGGTGTCGCCACCCAGGCTCGCGGCCATGCACAGCGCATCGAACGGCGTCATTTCACCGACCGCGACTTGCTGAGCGAGGGCGAACGACACCACCACCGATTCCTGCGACGCCACCGAGGTTCCAATCACGTCGTACAGCAGATCCGCGAGCAACACCGGGTCGCTCTCGACACTGATGCTGCGCGCCCAACTGATCCGCGACGCAATGCGCCCGCCGGCCACCCAGTGCCCATGAGACTCCGCTTGCTGGGCGATCTGCTGGCCGAGGTTCAGCGCCTCACCCAGATCCAGACCGTTGATGCCGGCCGAGACCACCGCCGCCACCGCCGCCGCGCTGGATATCCCCAGGGTAGTGTTGTGAGTGACCTGACAGGCCTGCACCACCGCCGCAATGAAGCGCTCGGGGTCGGCGACATCCGCCGCGATTCCCACCGGGGTGATGCGCATCGCTGCGCCGTTGGTGGTGCCGTAGCGCCCCGCCTCTTCCGGCGAGTGGCCGGCGAGGATCATTTCGATTGCGCGTTTGGTCGAGGGGCCGAGCAAGTCCTGCGAGCCCTTGGCCTGCATCTCGGCTTCCCATTCGATCAGCCGTTGCGCGAGCACCGCCGGTTCGATCCGGCCCTTGCCTTCAACCAGCAACTCGCCGACCAGAATCGCCTGTTCGGTGTCATCGGTAATCGAGCCCTTGGGCATGTTCGCGGCAATCGGCTGCAAGGGGCCGGCGTCTTGCAGATCAGTGATCTGGCCGAAGCGCTGCTTGATGGTTTCGCGGTTCAGGGATTGGGTCGGCATGCCCAGCGCGTCGCCCAGGGCCAGGCCGTAAAACGCGCCCAAGGCACGGTCGAGGGCGGTCATTTCGATTCTCCAAATTGCAGGTGCAGACGGAAATGCACCGGGTCGAGCAGGCTTTCGACCTGCTCCATGAAGCGGTTTTGCCGATCGTAGGTGGTGCGCAGCGCCTTGAGGAACACCGTGCCTTCGGGACGACCGAGCAGTTCGGCATCCACGGCGTTGAGCGGTTCGGCACCGATCCACTGATCGCCGCGCTCGCCGATGTAACCGTAGGCGGCCAGGGTGATGGTCAGGGAGTTATCGATCAGGCCCACTCGCGGCAGGCTTTCCAGGCCTCCGCTGGCGGGCATCAGAGAGCGTTCAAGGGACACCGCCGTACCATCGTTGGAACGGCGGCGACGTTCGAGAAGAATGAATTGATCGGAGCCGAAACGCGCAAGCAGATCCGCACGAGTCACGGCCTCCAGACGCAGCACGTCGGTATTGATTATCGCCCCGCTGTCGGCCAGGGCCTGGGCCCAGCCGCTGCGCTGGTCGAGCACCACACCGTCAAACGTGACGATGGAGCCGACCCCGCTCTGCGTGGCGATGTAATTGCGCCGCTTCAGTTCGGCCAGCGCTTCGCGCAACGTGCCACGGCTGACGTTGAATTCCTGAGCCAACTGATGCTCGCCGGGCAACAGAAAGCCGTCCTCCATGAGGCCGCTTTCGATGCGTCGGACGAGCTCGTCGACCACCCGTTGTTTCTTGTCAAATCGTACCTGTCTAATCATGTACAAATTGATAACCGAAACGGGTTGAGACGGGCAAGGGAAATTTTGGGTGGGGTGACGGAAGGCGGGAAGATCAAGAGCGCCCTCATCGGAACGCCGCCCGCCTAGCCCTCTCCCGGAGGAAGAGGGAACTGAATGGGGGATATTTGGGAGATACGCCGACCTGAGCCCGCTCGCTGAATCCATAATCGACTGAATTCTTCAGGTCAACGTAGAGCGCAAGACACCTCGGTCAGCTCCCTCTCCCTCCGGGAGAGGGCGGGGGGTGAGGGAGCTTTTGATCTCAGCGCTGTTTCAGACGGTCGATAACCACAGCCAACAGCAGAATCGACCCACGAATCACATACTGATAAAACGTGTCGATATTCTTCAAGTTCATCGCATTCTCGATAATCGCCAGAATCAAGACCCCGGCAATCACATGCCGAATCATCCCGATCCCGCCGCTCAACGAAACCCCGCCCAGTACGCAAGCCGAAATCACCGTCAGCTCAAACCCCTGCCCGATCATCGGCTGCCCTGAAGTCATCCGCGAAGCCAGAATCACCCCCGCCAACGCACCAATAACCCCGTGCACCGCAAAGATGATGATCTTCGTACGGTCAACATTCACCCCCGCCAGCAACGCCGCTTCCTGGTTGCCACCAATGGCCATGGTGTTGCGCCCGTAGGTCGTGTAATTCAGCAGCCAGCCGAAAAACAGGAAGCAGACGATGGTGATCAGGATCGGCACCGGCACGCCGAACAACTGGCCGTTGCCGAACACGAAGAACGATTCCTGGGACACGCCCACCGCTTTGCCGTTGGCAAAAATGTAGGCCAGGCCACGGACGATCTGCATGGTCGCCAGCGTCGTGATCAGCGCATTGACCCGCAACTTGGCGATCACGATGCCGTTGATCAACCCGACGATCAGGCCCATCACCAGCGCGGCGCTGACGCCGAGAAACACGCTGTTGGTGTCACGCATCACCACCGCCGCAACCACCCCGGCGCAGGCAATCACCGAACCCACCGACAAGTCGAAATGCCCCGACGCCAGGCAATACAACATGGTGCACGCGGCGATCCCGGTAGTGGAAATCGCCAGACCCAGGCCACGCATGTTCAGCGGCGAGAGAAAGTTGTCGATCAGCAAGGTGCAGGCGATAAAAATGCCCACTGCCGCCAGCAGCATCACCCAGTCATCGAGGAAGCGCCGCATATCCAGAGGTTTGCGCTCGGTCGGCAGGGTTTCGTTTTGGGTTGTCATCATAGTCACCTCTCAGTTCGCCACGCCGTCAGCGCGGTGGCGCGGCAAAGCCAGTTGCAGCAGGTTGGATTCGTTGGCCTGGTCGCGGCTGACTTCGCCACGCAGGGCGCCCTCGCACAGCACCAGAATGCGGTCGGAAATGCCCATCACTTCCATCAGATCGCTGGACACCACGATCACCGAAATGCCGTCCGCGGCCAGGTTATGGATGATCTGGTAGATCTCGGCCTTGGCGCCGATGTCGATGCCCCGGGTCGGTTCGTCGAGCAGCAGGACTTTCATCGGCATCGACAGCCAGCGGCCGAGAATCGCCTTCTGCTGATTGCCGCCGGACAGGAACTTGATCTGTTGCCCGGCATGGGGCGTTTTCACTTTCAGGGCCTTGATCTGTTTCTCGGCATTGCCCTTTTCCCAGATCCCGCGCAGCAGGCAACCGAGCCCGGAGTTCGCGCCCCGTGCACTGATGTTGATGTTCTCGGCGACGCTGGCGAGCGGGATGATGCCTTCCTTCTTGCGGTCTTCCGGGCACAGCAGAATCCCGGCGGCGATCGCATCGCGCGGCGAACGCAGTTTCAGTTCATGGCCGCGCAATTCCAGACGTCCAGCGGTGTTGCGCTCAAGACCGCTGAGCAGCCGGAACAACTCGGTGCGCCCTGCCCCGACCAGTCCGAACAGCCCCAGAATCTCGCCTTTGTGCGCATCGAAACTGATCGGCTCGCGCAGGCCCGGGCCAAGCAATCCATCGACTCTCAGCGCCACGGCACCGCGCGGGCGACCGCGATAATCGTAGATGTCCTGAATGTCGCGCCCGACCATGCAGGTCACCAGTTGATCGTGGGTCAACTGGCTCATGTCGTCGAAGGTGCGCACGTAGCGACCGTCCTTGAACACCGTCACCGCGTCGCAGATGCGGAACACTTCTTCCATGCGATGGGAGACGTAGAGCACCACTTTGCCTTCGTCGCGCAGTCGGCCGATGATCGCCATCAAGCGGTCGATTTCCCTCGCCGAGAGGCTGCTGGTCGGTTCGTCAAAGGCAATTACATGCGCGCCACGGGACAATGCCTTGGCGATTTCAACCAGTTGCCGCTGACCGAGGGACAGGCGTCCGACCTTGGTTTGCGGGTCGATTTCATCGGCCAGGCCTTTGAGGCAGGCCAAGGCTTGCTGGCGCAGCGCGCCGCGATTGATCAAGCCGAAACTGGCCGGCAGGTGACCGAGAAACAGGTTCTCGGCCACGGTCATTTCCGGCACCAGATGCAGCTCCTGGTGAATCACCGCCACGCCGCTGCCGATGCTGTCGGCGGTGGACTTGAAGGCCATCGTCCGCTCGCCGATCTGCAGCTCGCCGCTGCTCGGAATGTAGGCACCGCCGAGGATTTTCAGCAGGGTCGATTTGCCGGCGCCGTTCTCGCCCATCAAGGCGTGAACCTGCCCGGGGTGAGCGACGAAACTGATGCCGTCCAGCGCCTTCACGCCCGGGAAGGTCTTGCCGATCCC
The DNA here is from genome assembly GCF_039695385.1 of Pseudomonas sp. 9.2(2024). Taxonomy (NCBI): domain Bacteria; kingdom Pseudomonadati; phylum Pseudomonadota; class Gammaproteobacteria; order Pseudomonadales; family Pseudomonadaceae; genus Pseudomonas; species Pseudomonas sp. 9.2(2024). The sequence goes on from NZ_CP155585.1 coordinate 4,786,049, forward strand.
GTTGAAACGCAGGCTGCCGCTGGCGCTGTGTTCTTGTGTCTGTACTTGCGCGTGCATTTAAGCCACCTCATCACACCGTTCAAGCGGCCCGGCTGCCCGGGCCGCCGCTGCCGTCAGTTCCACAGGCCGATCTTCTCCAGCTCCTGCTTGAAGTTGTCGCGGGTGATCAGGGTGACGTCGTCCATCGCGGTGTACTTCGGTGGTTCTTTGCCGGTGGTGACCCACTCGTGCATCATCTCGGCGGTCTTGTAGCCTTCGATGTGCGGGCTCGGCAGCATCGAACCGTAGAAGCCGCTGTTGGGCTTTTTCAGTTCGCCGATGGCGTCGGTGCCGTTGATGCCGATGCCGATCACATTGGCCGCGGCAAACCCGGCGGCTTCAGTGGCGCGCACGCCGCCGAGCACGGTGTTGTCGTTCATGCCGCCGATGATCAGGTTCTTCGCCGCACTCGGCAGCTTGACCAGCGCCGAGTTGGTGGCGTCCATGCTGCCCGGTACGTCGAGGGTTTTCAGGGCGGCGGTCAGAATGTGATCTTTCGGCATGCCCGCGTCTTCGAGGGCCTTCATTGAGCCATCGGTGCGCTTCTTGCCGGTGTCGAGTTCGTTGTAGGTGTTGACCACCGCGTAGGTGTCTTTCCAGTCCCAGTTACGCTTTTTCGCCTCGGCGGCCATGGCGGCGCCCTGCTTCTGGCCGACTTCGAACGCGGCCATGCCGAGGTACGGCACGTCTTCCATGAACTTGCCATTGGCGTCGACGAAACGGTCGTCGACGGCGATCACTTTCAGGTCATTGAGCTTGGCCTTGGCCATGATCGCAGGGCCGAGGGACACGTCCGGCGGGCAGATGACGAAGCCCTTGGCGCCGTTGGCCGCAAGGCTGTCGATGGCCGAGAGGGTTTTCTCGCCGTCCGGCACGGCGATCTTGATCAGCTCGAAGCCTTTGTCTTTGGCAGCTTTCTCGGCGAAGGCCCATTCAGTCTGGAACCACGGTTCTTCGGCCTGCTTGACCAGAAACCCGATCTTCACCGGATCGGCGGCCAGCAGCGCACTGCTCAGGCTGAACGCAGTGACCGCCAGCGCGGTACTGCACAGGGTACGAATCCCGAAACGACGTTTCATAAGCAGACTCCTTGTTATTTTTCTTGAGCGTTATTTGAAAAACGTTAAAGCGGTCGAAGCGTTTCCTGCTAATCATGACGACAATAGTCATATCGTATGATGATTGAATTTCAGGCGGACCTTTCCACCTGAAATCCGGATTTTCAGTCGTGGTACATCACCGAGCGGCCACCATCGATGGTGATGCACGAGGCGTTGATGAACGGCGCTTCATCACTGGCCAGGAATACAGCAGTCATTGCCACTTCGATCGGTTGGCCGATGCGTTTCGGTGGGTGCAGATCGAAGGCGCGCTGACGTTCGGCGTGTGGGTCGGCGAAGCCGTTCCAGTAATCGACGTTGAGCTGGGTTTCGATGTAGCCCGGGGCGATGGCGTTGACGCGAATGCCTTTCGGCGCGTACTCGATGCCTAGCGCGCGGGTCAGCCCGAGCAAGCCGTGCTTCGCCACCGGGTACGGGAAGCAGCCGGGAATAATGTTGGTGGAATGGGTCGAGGCAATGTTGATGATGCTGCCGATGCCCTGCTCGATCATCTGCGGCAATACGGCTTTGCAGCCATACCAGGCGCCGTCGAGGTCGATGGCGAAGCAGCGCTTCCAGTCTTCTTCGGTCATTTCCAGCGGATCGCGGAACACGTTGACCCCGGCGCAGTTGACCAGCACGTCGATGCGACCATGCAGCTCGATGGCCAGTTTGGCCATGGCGTGCAGATCCTGCTGACGCGAGACGTCGGCCTTGATCGCCTGCACATCGGCGCCCTGCTCGCGCCAGTGCGCGGCGACTTTCTCGACCTTCTCGGCCTGGATATCGCTGATCACCAGTTTGGCCTGCTGCGAGGCGAAGGTCGCGACGATTGCTTCGCCGATGCCTTGGGCGGCGCCGGTCAGCAGCACGACCTTGTTTTTCAGGCGCTCGCCTTTTGGTGGCTCGGGCACCGGTGGCAGGGACAGAGGTTCAGCCATGAATCAGGACTCCTGTTCGAAAGCATAAAAAAACCGGGCATCTGACGATGTCCGGTCTGGAAGGCTTATGGAACAAAACAGGCGCGCGCACGCCGCGGTACCGAAACGGCCCGAAGCGCTGACTCCGCTGTGGAGTGCGATGAAAATTCGCTGCATCACTTCACCTGTTTTGTTCTTTTTAAGTGTGAGTGCGTGTTACTGCTGGAGCCGACTATAAACCCGACCGCCAAATAATCTCAATATATAATTTTGCATCCCATATTTCGGGATTTAACCAGCGAATCGCGTACAGAGCTTTCCGGCGACGTCCACTCGCAAAGACAGCACGGCGCCGTCCAGCGGGTGGTTCAGCGGACTTTTAGCGCTGGTGATGTACAGGGTTTTCAGGTCGGCGCCGCCGAATACGCAACTGGTCGGACGGCTGATCGGCAGATCGATCTTGCGGTCGATCTGGCCATCCGGTGTCAGGCGCAGCAGACAGCTGCCGTCCCAGCGGGCGTTCCACACGTAGCCTTCGGCGTCCATCGCCGAACCGTCCGGACCGCCGGGCTGATCGGAGCTGTACCAGGGCTGGGCGGGGTCGAGGTTGCCGTCGGTGTGGATGAAGTAGCGGTACAAAGTGCTGTCGAGGCTGTCGCCGAACAGCAACGTGGTGCCGTCGTCGCTCCACAGCAGCGTGTTGGGAATGCCCAGGCCGCGCAGCAATGGCGTGACGCGTTTATCCGGATCAACCCGGAACAGACCGCCGGACCGACGCGTGATCGGCAGATCCTCGCCCTGCTCGCCGATGTTGTTTTGCATGGTGCCGAGCCACAAGCGGCCCTGGCCATCGCAACGTGCCTCGTTGGCGCGGTTGCCCGGTTGCGGATCGGCTATGCAGAACAGCGTCAGTCGCGGCTCAAGTCCGGGGGAATCGAGATCGAGCCGGTAGACGCCGCTGCTCAGGGTCACCAACGCGTCGCCGCTGGCGCAGGGAATGAACGCCGAGACGTGCTCCGGCATCTGCCAGATCTGCACGTTCTGCCCGATCAGGCGCAGCGCCTGCTTTCCGGCGACGTCCACCCAGTACAGCGCCTGGGTCGGCGCATCCCAGAACGGGCCTTCGCCCAGTTGCGCCCGATGTTCTGTCACCGCAGTCCACGTCATGCAACCTCCTGTCTTGTTGTTTTTGTCAGCTGGCTTTTTTGTCGGCCATCACCTGCGGGTAGAACCGCTTGATGGCCAGGTCGGCATTGTCGATCAGGGTCATGCAGGCCCACACCCCGCGCGCGGCATCCCGGGCGGCGATGGCGTCGGCCATGTCTTTGTGGATGGGCAGAGTGCGGCGCAATTCATCGGGATCGGCCGCAGAAACTTCGAAGGACACGGCGAGCAATGCGCCGAGGGCCGGCACCATTTGCTCGATGAATTGATTGTGGCTGGCGGCGAGAATGCATTCGTGGAAGAACTGGTCAGCACGGTTGTAATCGATACCGCTGTCCACTGCCCGTTCCAGCGCGTTGTAAGCCTGCTGCACCGCTTGCACCTGTTCCACGGTCGCCCGCTCGCAGGCCCAGCGCACCGCCATCGGTTCGATGGTGCGGCGCAGGTCGAGCAGGTCATCGACGAAGTTTTCCGGCAGGCCGCTGCGCGACAGCCAGCCCACGACTTGCGGATCGAAAAGGTTCCAGCGTTTGATCGGCAACACCCGCGTGCCGACTTTCGGCCCGACTTCGAGCATGCCTTTGGCGACGAGGGTCTTGATGGCTTCGCGGATCACCGTGCGGCTGACACCGAGCTGCTCGCCCAGATCGGCCTCGACCTTGATCGCCTGCCCCGGCTTGACCTGGCCGGCGGCAATCCAGGCACCCAGCCAGTCAACCGTTGATGCGTGGAAACTGCTCGACATGGACACACCCGAAGCCGTTCGCTGTGGGTGCCTACGCTAATCATCATACGATTGAGAGTCAACGACAAAAAACCGCAGCCTGCTTTCGCAGACTGCGGTTTTTTTAAGGTTCGAGGCCGATGCGGAAGAACTCGCCACCGCTCCAGACGCCGAGCCAGCGCTGGCCATCAATTTCACGGCTGACAGCCAGCTCGACCAATTGGTAGAACACGTTGCGGTGGATCAGCGCTTCGAGATTGGTGCGTACATGCACGTAAGGCGCAGGTTCTTGCGTCGCTGGATCGATCTCGACCCGGATCGGATGCTCCGGGCCGGCTTCCGTTGTTTCATCGACGTTGGTGGTAAAGCGCAGCAGTTGCGCCTCACCCTCGCCTTCCACCTCGACGGCAATCGCCACGAATGGCGCGTCATCGACCTTGATCCCGACCTTCTCCACCGGAGTAATCAAGAAATAATCATCGCCGTCGCGGCGGATGATGGTGGAGAACAGCTTGACCATCGGCTTGCGCCCGATCGGCGTGCCCAGGTAATACCAGGTGCCGTCACGGGCGATGCGCATGTCGATGTCGCCGCAGAAATCCGGATTCCACAAGTGCACCGGCGGCAAGCCTTTGGTTTTGGGGATTTGCCCCAGCAGGTCATTGGCTTTTTGCGGGCCACTCATGGCGTACTCCTTGAATTACTGGTCCCCGACGCCCAGCAGGCTGCGCGCGTACTGCGCAAGCGGTGGGCCGATCAGGTCTTCGGGCTTGTTGTCGTGGAACGTCAGTAAACCGCCACGACTCTTGATCCGTGCAGTATCAATCAAATACTGGGTGCTGGTCTCGATCAACATGATCTGAATCACGCCGCCGTCGATACCGAGGCGATCCACGGCTTCCTGATCCAGCCACTCATCGGAGTTGCCGATGCGGTCGTCGGCCTTGGCGAAACGGGTGTACAGCAGGTAGTGGGCACCGGCGTCGCGGGCTTCGCCCATCGCCTGATCGAGGCCTTCCGGCGCACGGGCGCGGCGGACCATCGGGAAGTACTCGACGAAGCCTTTGAAGGCCTCTTCAGCCACTACGTTGGGCCGCGGGTAAGAACCACCCGGCGGCGCGAACGAGCCTTGCGCAATGTAGATGAACGAATCCGGCTGAATGCGGAAGTTGTTTACGCGACGGCTGTCGCTGTGGTCCAGCAGCCCCGCGTCGCTCATCTGGTAGCGAGTCCCTTCGGCCATGTCACTGACAGTCATACAGCCGCCCAGCGCCAAAACGGCCAGCAGCAAAACCAGGCTACGCATCCTAATCCTCCAGAAGCCGGTGACGGAAAACCGGCGAATGGCCGTAGGATGCAGCTTTTGCGCCAGTCCTTGGAAATGTGCAGGTATCCGCTTTGAAATAAGACTTCGCGGCTAAACCGGGTTCAGCCGCCGATGATCTTCATGACGGTGGCGCCCCCGGAGAACGCGACTTCCTGCTTGTCGCCCAACGCCTTGACCAGCAGTCGCTGCAACGCCGGCAGCGCCTCGTGACGTGGTTTGTCGAGCAGGTCACCGACGTAGTGGCGGTTGCTCGACGACAGGCAGCCATGCAGCCATCCGGTGGACGACAGACGCAGGCGCGAGCAGGTTCGGCAGAACGGCACACTTTCGTTGGCGATAACGCCGAAGTTGCCCCTACCGGGAATCGCATAGCGAACCGCCGTGGCGTCCACCGGCGCGTCGGTTTGCGCGTACTCGTAATGTTCGCCGATCAGGCTAAGCAGCTGTTGCAGGCTGACGAACTGTTGCAGGAAGGCGTTGGAATCAGTGGCCAGGTGGCCCATGCGCATCAGCTCGATGAAACGCAGCTCGAAGCCGCGCTCGAGGCAGTAATCGAGCAGCGGCATCACCTGGTCGAGGTTTTGCCCGCGCAACGGCACCATGTTGACCTTGATCTTCATCCCCGCCGCTGCCGCCTGATCCATGCCATCCAGCACGGTGGCCAGATCGCCGCCACGGGCAATGCTGCGGAACGCGCCGGCGTCCAGGGTATCGAGGGAAACGTTGAGGCGTCGCAGGCCGGCATCGACCAGCAGCGGAAGTTTTTTCGCCAGAAGTTGACCGTTGGTGGTCAGGCTGATGTCTTCCAGGCCCATCCTGCCGACGGCGCTCATGAACGATTCGAGTTTGGGGCTGACCAGCGGCTCGCCACCAGTGATGCGCAGGCGCTCGATACCCGCGGCTTCGATCAGATAAGCCACGCCGCGTGCCATGGCCTCGGCCGACAATTCATCCTGCGCAGCCACCAGCCGCTTGCCGTTGGGCACGCAGTAGGTACAGGCATAATTGCAGGCTGAAGTCAGACTGATCCGCAAATTGCGAAAACGCCTGCCTTGACGGTCAACGATCATGAAGCACTCCGGCGATGGAAAATCGAGCGGCTAAAACTTGACTCACAATTCAAGTTTTAGCAAGCCCTATGCCTGAGTATATTCCTGCGGTACTGCGCCATGTAGCGAAAAACACGGCGCATAAGGCAACTGAATGATTCAGCTGCTTGGCGTTTCAGGGTCGCGCTTGCGCTTGTTGCCCATGCGCACACCGATGTCCATCAGGAACTGGAAGAAACCTTCCTGATCTTCCAGCACATTGCTCCAGAACGGCGAGTGATACAGCGCCACCGCGCCGTGCACCAGCGCCCAGGATGCGCAGTAGTGGAAGTACGGCGGCACGTCTTCGAGCTTGCCTTCGCTGATGCGGCCCTTGATGAGCAGCGTCAGGCGTTCGAAGTTCGAGGCACGGATCTTGTGCAGCTCCTCGACCATCTCGGGCACCTGATTGCCCTTGACCACCTTCTCTTCCAGGCGATCGAACAGGCGATAGCGCTGCGGATCACGCATGCGGAATTCAAAGTAGGCACGGGACAGCGCTTCCTTGTCCTTGTCGACATCGGCCGAGTGCAACAGCTCGTTCAAGTCGCGCTCGTAATCGAGCATCAGGCGCAGATAGATTTCGGCCTTGGACTTGAAGTGCTTGTAGATCGTGCCTTTGCCGATACCCACGGCATCAGCAATCATCTCGACGGTGACACTGTCTTCACCTTGTTCGAGGAACAGCTTGAGCGCGGTATCGAGAATTTCTTGCTCGCGGCGACGAAACTCACGGACCTTACGAGGTTCTTTGTGCATAAGAAAAGGTCTGTAGGGGTCAAAATTCGAAGCCGCGTATTATGCCTAACTTGCGCAAAAATGCACGGATCATCCGACCATATCTGTGTTTCTTGTTCATTTCACGAACGTTTCGGGGGGAATGAGAACATAACCGAAGCGAACGTATTCCAAATTTGTTTAAAAACCCCGGCCGGCCAACTGGACTCGGCGCCAGACTGATCAATACTTGAACTGTCGGGCGACATCTCCCCCAAGTGTCGCGCCGGTAAAGGTACCAAGGGACCGCGTGCCTTTGTTTTACTCCTAATGGTCTTAACCCGGATTCACCCCCCAGAACCCGGGTTTTTTTTGCCTGCGATTCAGGCTTTTACATGCGCCAGCGGAAACAGTCGCTTGAAGTTCTCGGTGGTCTGCTCGGCAAAGCGCTCGTAGTTCTCGCCGCGCAGCATCGCCAGAAACTCTGCCACTTCCCGCACGTATTGCGGCAGGTTCGGTTTGCCGCGATACGGGATCGGCGCCAGATACGGCGAATCGGTTTCCACCAGCAGGCGATCGGCCGGAACCTTGCTCGCCACATCGCGCAGCGCATCGGCATTGCGGAAGGTGACGATGCCCGACAGGGAAATGTAATAACCCATGTCCAGCGCCGCCTTGGCCATGTCCCAGTCTTCGGTGAAGCAATGCAACACACCGGCCTGGGGCAGCGCGGCTTCGCGCAGCAGCTCGAGCGTATCGGCACGGGCGCCACGGGTGTGGATGATCACCGGTTTGCCAGTCTGCTGTGCTGCTTGCAGGTGCAGACGGAACGATTCCTGCTGCAGTTCGGCGGCTTCCGGCTCGTAGTGGTAGTCCAGACCGGTTTCGCCGATCGCCACCACTTTCGGGTGATTGAGCTCGTGCACCAGCCAGTCCAGCGCCGGCGCCGCGCCCGGCTGCACATCCAGCGGATGCACGCCAACCGAGCAATCGACATCGTCGTAACGCTCAGCGAGGGCTTTGACGTCGGCCGCGTTGTCGGCGCTAACGCCGATGCACAGGAAGTGTCCGACCCCGCGCTGACGGGCCGCATCCAGCGCGGCATCCAGGGAACCGTCGTGAGCGGCTAGGTCGAGGCGATCAAGGTGACAATGGGAATCTACGAGCATAAAAAGGACTGCAACTTACATCGTATGAGTGGGACGGTCGGACTTCAGGGCTCCGGCCAGATGAGTTTCGATGCGACTGCGCGCGGTGTTGTCGCCATCGTTGAATTGCACGCCGACGCCCGCTGCGCGGTTGCCTTGGGCGCCTTTGGGGGTGATCCAGGCCACTTTGCCGGCCACCGGAATCTTCTCCGCCTCGTCCATCAGGTTCAGCAGCATGAACACCTCGTCGCCCAACTTGTAGCTCTTGTTGGTCGGGATGAACAGGCCACCGTTCTTGATGAACGGCATGTAGGCGGCGTAAAGGACCGACTTGTCCTTGATGGTCAGGGACAAGATGCCGTTACGCGGCCCCGGGCTGACAGGTTCATTCATGTTGACCTCCACTGCTGATGTTCAGAGTCTAGGTACACATTCTTATCTTTGACCAGGCAAGCTCGCCCATTGCACCAGCAACGCTTCCAGCAGCAACGCCGCATTGAGGTTGGCCTTGCTCAGGACTTTCTGACGCTGGGCGAGGATCCAGTCCTGAATATCCAGCACTTTAGGCTGAGCACTTTTCTGCGCCAGGTACTGCACGACCTTGCGCATATCGGTCAGGCCAAGGCCTGCTTCATCCTGGGTCAATTGATAGCGCAGGATCAGGCTCGACCAGTCGCAGAACCAGTCGAACAGCCGCAGCATCGGAATGTTTTTCCACTCCTCGGCCAGTTGCGTCGGCGATTGCTGCTGCTTGAGCAGCTTCTTCACGCCTTCGACAACCTGCGAACGCTGTTCACGCACGCCCTGCCCCTGCAACGTGACGGCGGCCAACGGCGAGCCGGCGGCCAGGGTCAACAGTTCGACCCGTTCGTCTTCGGAACATTCCGGCAATGCCTGAGCCAGCCATTGCAGGCTCATGGATTCGCTCGGCAGCGGACAGGCCTGCTGCACGCAGCGGCTCTTGATGGTCGGCAACAACCGGCTCGGCTGGTGGCTGACCAGCAGCAGCACGGTATCGCCGGACGGCTCCTCAAGGCTCTTGAGCAAGGCGTTGGCGGCGTTGATGTTCATCGACTCCACCGGTTCGATCAGCACCACCTTGCGCCCGCCCAGTTGTGCGGTCTGCACCACGAAACTGACCAGATCACGCACCTGGTCGACCTTGATCGCCTTGTCCGCTTCCTCCGGTTCGAGGATGTAATTGTCCGGGTGGCTGCCGGCCTTGAGCAGCAGACAGGATTTGCACTCGCCGCAGGCTTCAGGCGTCGGACGCTGGCACAGCAGGCTGGCCATCAGTCGCTCGGCCAGCGCGCGCTTGCCGATCCCGGCCGGCCCGTGCAGCAGATACGCGTGGGCATGCTGAGTGCGACCGGCCAGTTGCTGCCAGAGGCTGTCCTGCCACGGATAGGCCTCAGCCACGGCTCAGCTCCAGCAAATTCGGAATCAGGGTATCCAGCGATTGTTGAACCTTGGCCAACGGCTGACCGGCGTCGATCCGCACGTAACGCGCCGGATCGGCTTCGGCGCGCTTGAGGAAAGCACTGCGTACGGCCTCGAAAAACTCACGGCCTTCCAGCTCGAAACGATCCAGACGACCTCGGGCGCTGGCTCGGGCCAGGCCGATTTCCACCGGCAGATCGAATATCAGCGTCAGGTCGGGACGCAGATCGCCCTGCACGAAAGTCTCCAGCGCCGCGATGCGCTCCAGCGACAAGCCGCGACCGCCACCCTGGTAGGCGTAAGTCGAATCGGTGAAACGGTCACACAGCACCACCGCACCACGGGCCAGTGCCGGTCGAATGACTTCAGCCAGATGCTGGGCACGGGCGGCGAACACCAGCAACAGCTCGGTGTCCGGGTTCATCACTTCGTCGACCGGGGCCAGCAACACCTCACGAATGCGCTCGGCCAGCGGCGTACCGCCGGGCTCGCGGGTCAGCACCACTTCGATACCGGCGGCGCGCAGGCGCTCGGCGAGGTATTCGCGATTGGTGCTTTTGCCGGCGCCTTCCGGGCCTTCCAGGGTAATAAACAAGCCAGTCACAGGCAGTCCTTAATCAAAGTCATTGCGTGTTTTGGGGAGCGGAGGCTTCCGGTTCCGGCGTCGGCGCAGGCGCTTGAGCGGGCGGCTGCGGCAACGATTCCGGTGCAGTATCGGGTGAGGCGGCAGGTATCGCCTCCTCGGCTGCCGGCGCGGCCTCGGGCGCTGTTGCAGGCGCCGGGCTCGAGCGGTAATCCGCGCGCCGCTTGAGCTGGTATTCGCGCACCGCGTTGTTATGCGCGTCCAGATCATCGGAGAACACGTGGCTGCCATCGCCACGGGCAACAAAGTAGAGACTGGTGCCATCCACCGGGTTGAGGGCGGCGTGAATGGCTTCACGTCCGACCATGGCGATCGGCGTCGGCGGCAGGCCGGGAATCATGTACGTGTTGTACGGCGTGGCTTCCTTGAGATGCGCACGAGTCAGTTTGCCGTTGTAGCGGTCACCCAGGCCGTAGATCACCGTCGGATCGGTCTGCAACTGCATGCCCAGCGCCATGCGCCGCACAAAGACGCCGGCAATCTGGCCACGCTCCTGAGGCACGCCGGTTTCCTTCTCCACCAGCGACGCCATGATCAGCGCCTGATAGGGCTCGGTGTAAGGCACGTCGGCGGAGCGTTTTTCCCACTCCTTGGCCAGCACTTCGTCGAGGCGGTCGAAGGCCTTTTTCAACAGTTCGGTATCGGTCACACCGCGCACGAAGCGGTAGGTGTCGGGGAAGAAGCGGCCTTCAGGGAACAGGCCCTTGTGACCGATTTTGGCCATCACATCACTGTCGCTCAGACCGTTGAGGGTCTGCTCGATCTTTTCATCTTTGGCCAGCGCGGCGCGCACTTGATGGAAATTCCAGCCTTCGACCAGGGTCAGGCTGTACTGAACCACATCGCCGCGCTTCCACAGGTCGATCAGGCCGTTGACGGTCATGCCCGGCTGCATGCGGTATTCACCGCTGTGAATCGGCGTGCCGGCAAGGTTGAAACGCCAATAGACCCGCAGCCAGAACGCGTCCTTGATGACGCCATCGGCTTCGAGTCCAAGAAAAGTACGGGTCGGGGTGGATCCCTTGGGCACATCCAGCAGTTCTTCCTGCGTGATGTTCAGGGGCTGTTCCAGCGCCGAATGAATCTTCCAGGCGCTGGCGCCCAACAGCAGCCCTGCCAGAACCAGTCCGGTTTCCAGCAGCAGCAAAAGTTTACGTCTCACGAATCAGGCATCCAGTAGCGCGCGGGCAATGGTTTGCAGTTTACGGGTGAGCGGGCCAACCGGCCAGCTCAGAGCAGCACAGGCGCGTACCGGCCAGACGCCATACACGCTGTTGCAGACAAAGACTTCATCGGCCCATTGCAGCTGTTCGAGGGGGATGTCGGTGATTTGCACGGGGATGCCCAGGGACTCTGCCTGAAACAATATTTCTGCGCGCATCACCCCGGCCACGCCGCAGCGTTTCAGGTCCGCCGTGATCAGCACACCGTCACGCACCAGAAACAGATTGCTGAACACGCCTTCGATCACCCGACCGGCCTGATCGAGCATCAAACCTTCGGCGTGTTCACTGTCCTGCCATTCGGCGCGGGCAATAACCTGTTCCAGTCGATTGAGGTGTTTGAGCCCGGCGAGCAACGGCTGTCTGGACAAACGCGTGCTACACGGAAACAGGCGAACGCCCTGCTCGGCGTGGGCCGCTGGATAAGCGGCGGGAGGATTGCCTTGCAGAATGCGTCGGCCCTGCGCTGAAGGATCCGGCGCATAACCGCGCAATCCGTCGCCACGGGTGAGGATGAGTTTGAGCACGCCCTCGCCCATCGCGGCGGCATAGGATTGCAGCTCATGGCGAACCCGCTCGATGTCGGCTGCGATGGCCAGACGCGCACAGCCGTCGGCCAGACGCGTCAGATGCCGATCCAGCAGCAACGGCTGACCGCTACGCACGGCGATGGTCTCGAACAGACCGTCGCCGTAAGCCAGGCCGCGATCTTTCAGCGACAGAGCGTCAGCCGGCAGACCGTCGACCCAGCAGTCCATCAGCCGGCGAACCGACGGAACGCCAACGTGCCGTTGGTGCCGCCAAACCCGAACGAGTTGGACAGTACGACATCGATATCCATGTTGCGCGCGGTGTGCGGCACGAAATCGAGGTCGCAGCCTTCGTCCGGCTCATCGAGGTTGATGGTTGGTGGCGCCACCTGGCTGTTGATCGCCAGCACGCTGAAGATCGCCTCGACCGCGCCCGCCGCACCCAGCAGGTGACCGGTCATGGACTTGGTGGAGCTGACTGCCAGCTTGTAGGCGTGATCACCGAACACCGACTTGATCGCGTTGGCTTCAGCGAGGTCACCGGCCGGGGTCGAAGTGCCGTGGGCGTTGATGTATTGCACTTGATCGACGTTGATCTTCGCATCGCGCAGCGCGTTGGTGATGCAGCGCGCGGCACCAGCGCCGTCGGCGGGTGGCGAAGTCATGTGGAAGGCGTCGCCACTGGTGCCGAAACCGATCAGCTCGGCGTAGATGGTCGCGCCACGGGCCTTGGCGTGCTCGAGCTCTTCGAGCACCAGGGCACCGGCGCCGTCGGACAGTACGAAGCCGTCACGGCCCTTGTCCCACGGACGGCTGGCGCGGGTCGGCTCGTCGTTGCGGGTCGACAGCGCACGGGAAGCACCAAAGCCGCCCATGCCCAGACCGCACGCGGCCATTTCGGCACCGCCGGCAATCATCACGTCGGCTTCGTCGTACATGATGTTGCGCGCCGCCATGCCGATGCAGTGCGTACCGGTGGTACACGCTGTGGCGATGGCGTAGTTAGGCCCCTGTGCACCCAGGTGGATGGACAGGAAACCGGAAATCATATTGATGATCGAGCCAGGCACAAAGAACGGAGAAATCCGGCGCGGGCCAGTCTCGTGCAGCGTGCGGCTGGTTTCTTCGATGTTGGTCAGACCGCCGATACCCGAACCCATGGCCACGCCAATGCGTTCACGGTTGGCATCGGTGACTTCCAGACCGGCATTGCGTACGGCTTGAAAGCCGGCCGCCAGACCGTACTGAATGAACAGGTCGAGCTTGCGCGCTTCCTTGACCGACAGGTATTCCTCGACATTGAAGCCCTTTACCGAGCCGCCAAAGCGGGTGGAATAGGCAGAAAGGTCGGTGTGTTCGATCAGACCAATGCCACTGCGGCCAGCCAGAATGCCCTGCCAACTGCTCGGCACATCCGTGCCCAGTGGCGACAACATACCCATACCGGTGACTACGACGCGTCTACGCGACACAGCACTCTCCTTTTTCAAATGACGACTTTGCATCAGGCCTAAAGAAAAAACCGCACGCCATGATGGCAGTGCGGTTTTTCCATGACAGCAAGCAACGATTACAAACTATTACGCCTGGTGGCTAGTAACGTAGTCGATTGCAGCTTGTACAGTAGTGATCTTCTCAGCTTCTTCGTCAGGGATTTCGGTCTCGAATTCCTCTTCCAGAGCCATCACCAGCTCAACGGTGTCAAGGGAGTCGGCACCCAGGTCTTCTACGAAGGAAGCGGTGTTGACCACTTCTTCTTCTTTAACACCCAGTTGCTCGGCAACGATTTTCTTGACGCGCTCTTCGATGGTGCTCATACCTTGTTTTCACTCCTAATGGACAAATTCAGGCAGCTGGCCAGTGGGTAAGTGTATAGAAAGACTTTTCAGCTTTTCAACTGAAAGCTTCACTCCTCAAACCCTGCGGCCCTCTGCCTATAAATAGATTGCAGCTTTATAACGGATTTTAGACAGCTCGTATGACATTTTTTTGAAGCAATCCGTCACATTTGAATTACATGTACATCCCGCCGTTAACCGGGATTGTAGCCCCGGTCACGTATGCCGCACCGTCGGATGCAAGAAAAGCGACCACGGACGCGATCTCTTGAGCTTGTCCCAGACGGCCCAGCGGAATCTGCGTCTGCAAGGCTTCACGCTGTGCTTCAGGCAGCTCGCGAGTCATATCGGTGTCGATGAACCCTGGGGTTACCGAGTTGACCGTAATCGAACGCGAACCGACTTCACGCGCCATGGCACGGCTGAAACCTTCCAGACCGGCCTTGGCGGCTGCATAGTTTACTTGGCCAGCGTTGCCCATGGCACCCACCACCGAGCCAATACTGATAATTCGGCCCCAACGCGCCTTGGTCATGCCGCGCAAAACGCCCTTGGACAGGCGATACAGACTGTTCAGGTTGGTATCGATCACGTCGTACCACTCGTCGTCTTTCATGCGCATCATCAGGTTATCGCGGGTGATGCCGGCATTGTTGACCAGAATCGCCACCGGCGCACCGAACTGCTCCTGAATGCTCGCCAGCACTTTGGTGACCGATTCGTCGCTGGTGACGTTCAGTTCGAAACCTGCGCCCTGGATGCCGTTTTCCTTCAGGGTCGCAGCAATACGCTCGGCGCCCGAAGCGGAAGTCGCGGTGCCAACAACGATGGCGCCCTGACGACCCAGTTCCAGTGCGATAGCCTGGCCGATGCCACGGCTTGCGCCGGTGACCAGTGCAACTTTACCTTGCAGACTCATGCAAGCTTCTCCTGATTCAGACAGCCGCTGCGCGAGCAGCAGCAAAAGCGTCTGGGGTATTGAGGTTGGAAGTCGAAACGCCTTCGGCGCAACGTTTGTTCAGACCGGCCAGCACCTTGCCAGGGCCGCACTCGACCAGATTGGTCGCACCTTTGGCGGCCAGGGTCTGTACGGACTCGACCCAGCGGACCGGCTTGTAGAGTTGCTCCAGCAGATCACGCTTGAGGGTTTCCAGATCCGCCGGCACCTGAGCGCTGACGTTCTGTACCACAGGGATCTGCGGCGCCTGCCAGTCGATGGCAGCGATGGATTCGGCGAAGCGCTCGGCAGCCGGACGCATCAGCTCGCAGTGCGACGGCACGCTGACCGGCAGCGGCATGGCGCGCTTGGCACCACGGGCCTTGCAGCCTTCAATGGCGCGCTCAACGGCCGCCTTGGCACCGGCGATCACTACCTGACCCGGGGAGTTGAAGTTCACCGCACTGACCACTTCGCCCTGCGCCGCTTCAGCACAGGCAGCGAGAACATCGGCATCTTCCAGACCGAGGATGGCAGCCATGCCGCCCTGCCCGGCCGGAACAGCTTCCTGCATCAGCTGGCCACGGCGCTCAACGAGTTTTACCGCATCGGCAAGGCTCAAGCTGCCGGCAGCGACCAGCGCGCTGTATTCACCCAGGCTGTGACCGGCAACGAAGGCCGGACGCGCACCACCTTCCGCCAGCCACAGACGCCACAGGGCGATCGAAGCGGTCAGAATGGCCGGTTGGGTTTTATCGGTTTGATTGAGCAGCTCTTCCGGGCCCTGCTGGGTCAGCGCCCACAGGTCGTAGCCCAGAGCATCGGATGCTTCTTTGAAAGTTTCGAGGATCAACGGATGTTGCGCGCCCAGCTCGGCCAGCATGCCGAGGGACTGCGAACCCTGTCCTGGAAAGACGAATGCGAGGGAAGCAGACATGTAACAAGCCCCTAATGATCTTGTCGTCGGAAAAATGGCATCCCGCTAGAGGGACGCAAGAAACTGACAGTTGGATGGCCCTTTGAACCGGGCGGTCACATTTAAGCATTGTCCGACGAAAACGCCTAAGACAACAAATCCTCCAGACGGCCGTGCAGGCGTTCGGGAAGATTCTCCTGAATCTCGATCAGCGCTCGCTGAATGGCACTCTGAAATCCCTGAACCCCGGCCGAACCGTGACTTTTCACGACAATGCCCTGCAAACCGAGGAAGCTTGCGCCGTTATGTCGCGCCGGTGCCAGATCAGCCTGCAGACGCTTCATCAATGGCAACGCCAGAGCGCCGACAGCGCGGGAGGCGAGGTTTTTCTTGAACAAAGCCTCGATGCGCGCAGCGATCATGGTCGCCAGGCCTTCGCTGGACTTGAGCAGAATATTGCCGACAAAACCATCGCAAACCACCACGTCCGCCTCGCCGCGATACAAACCGTCACCTTCGATGAAGCCGATGTAATTGATGCCCCGGGCAGCCTGCAGCAACGTCGCAGCAAGCTTGACCTGCTGATTGCCCTTGATGTCTTCGGTGCCGATATTCAGCAGCGCGACACGCGGGCGAGCGATACCCAGCGTTTGCGCCGCCACGGAACCCATCACGGCGAACTGCAACAGATGCTCGGCACTGCAATCGACGTTGGCGCCCAGATCAAGCAACTGGCAATAGCCCTTCTGAGTAGGGATCGCGGCGACCATGGCCGGACGATCAATCCCCGGCAGGGTCTTGAGCACAAATCGCGACAGCGCCATCAAGGCACCGGTATTGCCGGCACTGACACAGGCCTGAACCTTGCCGTCACGCAGCAATTCGAGAGCGACACGCATCGACGAGTCCGGCTTGCCACGCAGGGCCTGAGCAGGTTTTTCGTCCATGGTGATGACTTCGGACGCCGGAACAATCGTCAGGCGCGCGCGATCGGCAGCCGATTGGCCGGTGATCAGTTCTTCAAGAAGGGAGGGTTGACCGACGAGGGTCAGGTGCAGCGAGGGCGTAGCAGAAAGGCAAGCAAGGCTGGCCTGAACAATGCTGCGGGGACCGAAGTCCCCGCCCATTGCGTCAATCGCGATGACTTGAGCGGACAAGTGATTACTCGTCAGCGCCCTTGTCGATCACTTTACGGCCACGGTATACGCCTTCTGGCGATACGTGGTGACGCAGGTGAACTTCACCAGTGGTTTTTTCTACAGACAGGGTGCTAGCCTCGAGAGCGTCGTGCGAACGGCGCATGTCACGGGCAGAGCGGGATTTTTTGTTCTGCTGAACAGCCATAATTGATTAACTCCTAAACGTTTGGGTCACGCTTTAACTGCGCCAATACACTGAACGGGTTGGACCGCGTTACCTCGTCCTCGCTCGGTTCGGGCTCATCTGCTCCCGCCGGCTGCTGGCATTCTTCCGGATGATGAGCAGGCACAATGGGCAAGGCGAGCAGAAGCTCCTCCTCGATCAGTGACTGCAGATCCAATGGATCTTCGCCCAGTTCCAGCACGTCATAACCTTTCGGTAACGACTGGGTATTCGCACCCTCCTTCACAACAGCGTAACTGCATTCGCTGTGGATCGGCAGGGTGACCAGCTCAAGACAACGCTGGCAAACCATTTTGACTTCAGTGTCGATAAAGCTGTGGATCACCACAGATTTACGTTCATCTCGTTCAAAAACGAATTTTGCCTGCACCGTACCGACATCGTCGGAAAGCGGGTCGCAGAGTCTCTTCAAATCGGCCAGCAGCAGTTCACCTTGAAGGGTGGTGCCACGGTCAGCCAATTTGCGCGGGTCAACGTGAGGTGGAATCGGGTCATTCAACATAGGCGCAGCATTATAGGGATGCACCCACCCATGTCAAAGGAAATTGTGCCCTGTCCGTCACTTGCGCGCCTCCGCTAGAATCTGTCGCCTGCCTCTGGAGATGCGAATGCTGCCTTTATTACTCGCTTCAAGCTCGACCTATCGTCGGGAATTGCTCAGCCGCCTGCGCCTGCCGTTCGTCTGCAGCTCACCGGATATCGATGAAAGCCATCGCCCGGACGAGTCGGCAATCGAGCTGGTCAAGCGCCTCGCCGAACAGAAAGCCCGCGCCCTGGCCGACGAACATCCCGACCACCTGATTATTGGCTCCGATCAGGTTGCGGTACTCGGCGAGCGCATCATCGGCAAGCCACACACCTTCGAAAACGCCCGCGAACAACTGATGGCCGCCAGCGGCGCCAGCGTAACCTTCCTCACCGGCCTGGCCCTGCTCAACAGCCAGACCGGCCACTGCCAGGTCGACTGCGTGCCTTTCACGGTACACATGCGCGTACTGGATCAGGCCCGCGTCGAGCGCTATCTGCGCGCCGAGCAGCCCTACGACTGCGCCGGCAGCTTCAAGGCCGAAGGACTGGGCGTGAGCCTGTTTCAATCAACCGAAGGCCCGGACGCCACGAGCCTGATCGGCCTGCCACTGATTCGCCTGATCGACATGCTATTGACGGAAGGCGTACAGATTCCCTGACCCACAAAAAACCGGCCCTCAGGCCGGTTTTTCTTGCAGCATTCGATCAGCGCAACGACGGGCCATTGAAACCCATCCACATTGCCAGTTTCTCGGCCACGCTGGCACCGAGCTTCTTCGAGAAGCGGTCGAACGGCGATTCCTGAACGGTGAAGTCCACCAGTTCCTTTTCGCCAATCACATCACGCGCCACCGAACTGGCATTACCCAGACCATCGATCAGCCCCAATGGCAGCGCCTGCTCGCCAGACCAGACCAGCCCGGAGAACAGCTCCGGATGCTCCTTGTCTTTCAGGCGATCACCACGCCCCTGCTTGACGCTGTTGATGAACTGCTTGTGCGTGGTATCCAGCACACTTTGCCAAAACGCGGTCTCTTCCGGCTTTTGCGGCTGGAACGGATCGAGGAACGCCTTGTGCTCGCCAGAAGTGTAAGTGCGACGCTCGACGCCAAGTTTCTCCATGGTGCCGACAAACCCGTAACCGGCCGCCGTCACACCAATGGAACCCACCAGACTGGCCTTGTCGGCGTAGATCTGATCCGCCGCACTGGCGATGTAATAGGCACCGGAAGCGCCAAGATCGGAAATCACCGCGTACAGCTTGGTGTCAGGATGCAGGCCGCGCAAACGCTTGATCTCGTCATACACGTAACCCGACTGCACCGGACTGCCGCCCGGGCTGTTGATGCGCAGGATTACGCCTTTGACCTTCTTGTCTTCGAACGCCGCCCGCAGACTGCCGACAATGTTGTCGGCACTGGCCGGCTCTTTGTCGGCAATCATGCCGGTGACGTCGATCAGCGCGGTGTAGTTCGGGCCACGAGTTGCGCTTTTTTCCATGTCCATCAACGGCGTGAACAGGATCAGCGCAACAAACAGATAAACAAACGTCAGCAGTTTGAAGAAGATACCCCAGCGTCGTGAACGACGCTGCTCCTGCACGCCGGCCAGCAGAGTCTTTTCCAGCAGCTTCCAGCTTTTCGCATCACCGTCGTCGGCAGTTGCCTTGGCCGGTGCTTTCCATTCGTCGGTCATGCCATCCACCCCAGCAAAAACGTATTAAGCCTGCTGCCCCAGCCAGGCGTGCAATTCGGAAAAATGGTCGATCGACAGTCGCGGCTCGAACTGCTGCAGTGATTCGATCGATTGCGCGCCATAACTGACCGCCACCGAATCCATCCCCGCATTGCGCGCCATCAGCAGGTCGAAGGACGAATCGCCGACCATCAACGCCTGTTCGGCACGCACACCGCAGTGAGCGAGTATCTGCTCCAGCATCAGAGGGTGCGGCTTGCTCGCAGTTTCATCGGCAGCGCGGGTGATATCGAAATAATCTTCCCAGCCATTGGCCTTGAGCACCCGATCCAGACCGCGACGATTCTTGCCGGTCGCGACAGCCAGGTGATAGCCCTGCTCGCGAAAGGACGCCATCGACTCGACTACACCTTCGAACAACGGCGAAGGCACGGCTTCTGCAGCGATGTAGTGATCGGCGTAATACTCGCGGAACAAGGTCATTTCGGCATCACTGATTTCGGGATACAGCGTGCGGATCGCCTCGGGCAAGCCCAGACCGATGATGCCCTTGACGGCAAAATCATCACGCAACTCGAAACCGGAGCGCCCGGACGCCGAGTGCATTGCCTCGACAATCCGATGAATGGAATCGGCCAGGGTGCCGTCCCAATCGAAAATCAGCAGCTTGTAATCAGATGGGCGCACTCAATCGCTCCACAGTCTTGGCCCACATTTCATCGACCGGTGCCTGCAACTTGAGCTCACCGCCATCGGGCAGCGGCACGGTCAGCATGTACGCGTGCAGGAACAGGCGCTTGCCGCCCAGATCACGGATTTCCTTACTGAAACCATCATCGCCGTACTTGGTGTCACCGGCAATGCAGTGCCCTGCGTGCAACGTATGGACGCGGATCTGGTGCGTGCGACCGGTGATCGGCTTGGCTTCGATCAAAGTGGCAAAATCGCCAAAGCGACGCAGGACCTTGAACACGGTCACAGACTCCTTGCCCTCCTCCTCGTCGACCTCGACCATGCGCTCCCCGGAGCGCAGATTGCTCTTGCCGAGCGCCGCACGGACTTGCTTGATCGAGGTCGCCCAATTGCCGCGAACCAGTGCCATGTAACGCTTGTCGACACCGTCACCGCGCAACGCGGCATGCAAGTGGCGCAACATGCTGCGCTTCTTGGCGATCATCAGCAGGCCGGAGGTGTCGCGATCGAGACGGTGAACCAGTTCCAGCTCCTTGGCATCGGGGCGCAACTGACGAAAGGCTTCGATAACGCCGTAATTCAGGCCGCTGCCACCGTGAACCGCAATGCCGGCGGGCTTGTTGATCACGATCAGGGCCTTGTCTTCGTAGACAATCGAGGCTTCCAGGCGCTGCAACAGGCCTTGGGCCAAAGGCACCGGCTCGTCACGCTCAGGCACACGAACAGGCGGCACGCGCACGATGTCGCCGGCCTGCAGCTTGTATTCGGGCTTGATCCGACCTTTGTTCACACGCACTTCGCCTTTGCGCAAAATGCGGTAAATCAAGGTCTTGGGCACGCCTTTGAGCCGGGCGAGGAGGAAATTGTCGATTCGTTGGCCGGCATATTCCGGCGAGACCTCAAGCAATTGAACGCCTGGAGTCGAAGGGGCAGTAGTCGTCATGGCGCCGATGATAACAATTTTTATGGAATTGAAGCACTTAATCATTGCTGCTATAGTCGCGAACGCCGCCAAAAGCGGCCTGGACAGCGGAACCACGGTCAAAAACCGGCCCTGACCAACGCAATTCACCAGGACGCGAGGCCGTCCTACGGGGCTTTTGCTACGTAACGGTGGAGTTTGCAGCTGTAACAAGCGCAGGTGACATGAGGCCTGAATCACGCCGCAAAGCAGAGTTTTGACTCGCCACGCGAGCCATATTCACGGCCAGTTCACAAAGTGCAGTCAGCCGCGGATGACCCCGAGCGAAGACTCCGGAAACACCGCCTGAATTAGCCATGATGCGTGACCTCCCCTTTCGGAGCTCACGGTAAATGCCAACCCGCTGCGGATTCTGCGCGCGGCAGCACCCGAATTATCAGGGATACGTGTAGGGTGGAGATGCACAACCGCTGGACTGTGTAGCAACAGGTTTTATCAAGACGCTTCATCTCGTCCACAGCCACCGGTTGATTCCTCCTCCTGACTGAGTGCTTAAGTAGCCACAGCAAGCAGGACGCGTACGTCGCGATAACGGCCCAATTGGCCGGACATCGCTGGACACGGGAATGGCCAACCACTCCCGACGCACCTGACACCGACCGTGAGAAGTCGTGTGTGCCGAACGCCGTTTCCGGCAGCCCGGAAACCGACGGTACTACATGAAAAGAATGCTGATTAACGCAACTCAACCCGAAGAGTTGCGTGTTGCACTGGTAGATGGCCAGCGCCTCTACGACCTGGACATCGAATCCGGTGCACGCGAGCAGAAAAAGGCCAACATCTATAAAGGCCGCATCACTCGCATCGAACCAAGCCTTGAGGCTGCCTTTGTCGATTTCGGCTCCGAGCGCCACGGCTTCCTGCCCCTCAAAGAAATCTCCCGCGAATACTTCAAGAAAGCCCCTGAAGGCCGCGTCAACATCAAGGACGTCCTGAGCGAAGGCCAGGAAGTCATCGTTCAGGTCGAAAAAGAAGAACGTGGCAACAAGGGCGCAGCCCTGACCACCTTCATCAGCCTGGCCGGTCGTTACCTCGTTCTGATGCCGAACAACCCGCGTGCCGGCGGCATCTCCCGTCGCATCGAAGGCGAAGAGCGCAACGAACTGCGTGAAGCGCTGAACGGTCTGGTCGCTCCGGCCGACATGGGTCTGATCGTGCGCACTGCAGGCCTGGGCCGCAGCAGCGAAGAAATGCAGTGGGACCTCGATTACCTGCTGCAACTCTGGACCGCCATCAAGGAAGCCTCGCTGGATCGTTCCGCGCCGTTCCTGATCTACCAGGAAAGCAACGTCATCATCCGCGCCATCCGCGATTACCTGCGCCAGGACATCGGCGAAGTGCTGATCGACAGCGTTGAAGCCCAGGACGAAGCCCTGACCTTCATTCGCCAGGTGATGCCGCAGTACGCCAGCAAGATCAAGCTTTACGAAGACAGCGTTCCGCTGTTCAACCGTTTCCAGATCGAAAGCCAGATCGAGACCGCTTTCCAGCGCGTCGTTGAACTGCCGTCCGGCGGCTCCATCGTCATCGATCCGACCGAAGCCCTGGTGTCCATCGACATCAACTCGGCGCGCGCCACCAAAGGCAGCGACATCGAAGAAACCGCCCTGCAGACCAACCTTGAAGCGGCTGAAGAAATCGCCCGTCAGTTGCGCCTGCGCGACATCGGCGGCCTGATCGTCATCGACTTCATCGACATGACCCCTGCCAAGAACCAGCGCGCCGTGGAAGAGAAAGTCCGCGAATGCCTGGAAGCCGACCGCGCCCGTGTGCAGATCGGCCGCATCTCGCGCTTCGGCCTGCTGGAAATGTCCCGTCAGCGCCTGCGTCCTTCGCTGGGCGAAAGCAGCGGCATCGTCTGCCCGCGTTGCAGCGGCACCGGCATTATCCGTGACGTCGAGTCGCTGTCCCTGGCGATCCTGCGCCTGATCGAAGAAGAAGCCCTGAAAGACCGCACCGCCGAAGTTCGCGCTCAAGTGCCGATCCCGGTGGCCGCGTTCCTGCTCAACGAAAAACGCAACTCGATCACCAAGATCGAACTGCGCACCCGCGCCCGCATCGTCATTCTGCCGAACGATCACCTCGAAACCCCGCATTTCGAAGTTCAGCGTCTGCGTGACGACAGCCCGGAAGCCGCGACCAACCAGTCCAGCTACGAAATCGCTGCCGCTGCCGCCGACGTCGAAGACGTTCAGCCAGCCGCCGCGACCCGCACCCTGGTGCGCCAGGAAGCCGCCGTCAAGACCGCTCCGGCCCGCGCCAACGCTCCGGTTCCGACCGAAGTCGCCGCTCCGGCCCCGGCACCTGCTCCGGTTGCCGCGCCAGAGCCAAGCCTGTTCAAAGGCCTGGTGAAGTCGCTGGTCAGCCTGTTCGCCACCAAGGAAGAGCCTGTAGCTCCGGTTGTGATTGAAAAACCAGCCACCGAGCGTCCGGCCCGCAACGAAGAGCGTCGCAACGGTCGTCAGCAGAGCCGCAACCGTAACGGTCGCCGCGATGAAGAACGCAAGCCGCGCGAAGAACGTGCACCGCGTGAAGAGCGCGCCCCACGTGAGCCGCGTGAAGAGCGTCAGCCGCGCGAACCACGTGAAGTCCGCGAGCCGCGCGAATCCCGTGACGAAGCACCGGTAGCCCGCGAAGAACGCGCACCACGCGCCCCTCGTGAAGAACGTGCACCACGTGCTCCACGTGAAGATCGCAAGCCGCGTGGCGAGCGTGAAGAACGCGTACGTGAACTGCGCGAACCTCTGGATGCCGCTCCGGCCGTTGCTGCCGCCGCCACCGCTGAAGAGCGTCCGGCCCGTCAGCCGCGTGAAGAACGTGCGCCACGTCCTCCGCGTGAAGAGCGTCAACCGCGTGCCGAACAGGCCGCTGCTGCCGTCGCTGAAGAAGAAATCACCACCAACGAAGAGCAACTGCCGGAAGACGGTTCGGAGAACGCCGAAGGCGATCGTCCACGCCGCCGCTCCCGTGGTCAGCGTCGTCGCAGCAACCGTCGCGAGCGTCAGCGTGATGCCAATGGCAACGTGATCGAAGGTTCGGAAGAATCCGAGTCCGGCGAAAACGTTCAAGCGCCAAGCACTGCCGATCTGGCTGCTGGTCTGGCTGTTACCGCTGCGGTTGCCAGCACCGCGATCAGCGCTCCGGCTGAAGCTCAGGCCCACGAGCAAGCTGAACGCGCTACCGCTGCAACACTGGAAACTGCTCCAGTAGAAGCGCCGGTTGTTGAAGCAACCACTCCGGTAGAAGTAGCTGCCGCTCCGGAAGTCGAAGTGGCTCCGGCTCGCGAAGCTCAGCCTCAGGTTGAAGCGGCTGCCGAACCAGCGGTGACCTTCCAAGCACCAGCCGTAGTTGAAGAGTCGGTTGTCGAAACCGTCGCTGAAACCGTGACCGAAACCGTGCGTGAAGTTCGCGAAGAACAGACCGCATTCAACTGGGTCGCCGAGCCAGCTGTCGCAGAAACACCAGCGCCAGTGGTTGAAGCACCTGTTGTTGAAGAAGCCAAGACTGCCGAGCCAGTAGTGGTTGCCGAACCGGCACCGGTCGTTGAAGCCCCTGTGGTTGAAGCGCCAGTTGTCGCCGAAGCACCTGCCCCGGTAGTTGAAGCGTCTCCAGTTGTCGCGCCGGTCAGCGCCCTGACCCCAAGCGGCCGCGCACCAAACGACCCGCGTGAAGTACGTCGTCGCAAGCGTGAAGAAGAGCGTCTGCAGAAGGAAGCCGAACTGGCTGCCGCTGCTGCTCCAGTCGCTGCCGAGCCAGTGGTTGCCGAAGTGGTCGAGGCAGCTCCTGCCCCGGTCGCTGAAGAAGTTGCCGTTGAGGCCGTGATTGCCGAAGCACCACGCTCCGTTCAGGAAGCGGTCGAGCAACACGAAGAGGCCCAGGAAAAAGAACACGAGCCTAAACCTCTCGTCTGATTCCAAAGCCAATAAAAAGCCCCGCCTGGTGATCCAGGCGGGGCTTTTTATTGGCTCAAGGTTTTATCAGGATGGCGGGAAAACCAGCGCATCCGGCACGTCGATATCCCACAACACACCCGGATCATCCACCGCGACTTCAATCACTCGTCCTTGGGCAAACAGCGGTCTGGCGCCGCGGTCACCGGACAAAGACATCAGTCCCGCTGCGAACGATCGACCAAACCCGACCGGATGCCCATAGTCACCGTTCAACGTCGGTACGCTGACCGCATCCTCGGCAATCGCCGCCACGACCCGTTCCATGCTCGACGGCAGGATGAACGGCATGTCGCCCAGCACAATCAGCCAGCCATCGGCATCCGGGCAAGCCGCCACACCCGCCGCGATGCTGTCGCCCATTCCCGTGGATTCGATCGAGACAATGTCACACCCATAAGCCTGCGCCATGCGCATTGCCTGCGGGCGCGCCTCGGTCGTCACCAGCACTCGCTGGTCGAGGCTCGCCGGCAGGTTCACCAGCACCTGCTCGATCACCGAACGCACCGCGCCATCACGCCCGGTGCAATCGGCCAGCAGCTTGTCCTTGTCGGCACCCGCCACTTCGCGAAAGCGGCTGCCCTCGCCCGCCGCCAGCACAATCACTCCGATGGATCGGCTCATACACTCTCCACTGTTTTCTTCTGCTTGAGCTCGACACCATTCTTGATCGCGACGATTTCCGCCAACAGTGACAAGGCGATTTCCGCCGGGGAATGGCTGCCAATATGCAAACCGATCGGCCCGTGCAAACGGGCGATGGCCGCTTCCGACAAGCCTAGCTCAGCCAGATTTTCCCGACGTTTGCGGCTATTGACCCGCGAGCCGAGCGCACCGACATAGAACGCTTTGGAATCGAGCGCCGTGAGCAGCGCCATGTCGTCCAGCCGTGGATCATGAGTCAGCGCGACAATCGCCGTGCGTTCATCGGTCTGGATGTTCAGCACCGCTTCATCCGGCATACCGGGCACAAACCTCCCATGCTGCTCTTCCCAGCCATAGACGAATTCGGTGCGCGGATCACAGATCAGCACTTCGAAATCCAGCAACCGCGCCATCTCGGCCACATACCGCGACAACTGCCCGGCGCCGATCAACAGCAGGCGCCAGCGTGGGCCATAGATGGCGCGCAGGGTCTGGCCGTCGAAGCTCAAGGTGTCAGTCTTGCCGGCCGGTCGCAGCACCACCTCGCCAGTGCCGATGTTCAGCTCGCGCGCGACGATTTCGTGGGCTTCGCAGCGATCCAGCAACTCGGCGACCCACGCCGGATCGCCGACTCGCTCCTCGGTCAGGCGCAGAGTGCCGCCGCACGGCAGGCCGAAACGCGCCGCCTCTTCCTGCGTCACGCCGTAGGTGATCAAATGCACCGGCGGCCCGTCGGCGGGAATCCGTCCGTCGTGCAGCCGGGCGATCAGATCGTCCTCGACGCAACCTCCGGACACCGAACCGATCACCACGCCATCTTCGCGCAACGCGAGCATTGCGCCGGGCGCCCGGGGAGCGGTGCCCCAGGTCTGCACCACGCTGAACAACATCACTCGCTGCCCGGCGCGACGCCATTCGAGCACACTGCGCAGGACATTCAGATCGGCGCTGTCCATCACGCTTGCGCCTTCTGCCAGCCCTGCAACTGGTAACGCACCGGCAGGTTACGGATGCGCTGACCGGTGGCGGCGAAGATCGCGTTGCACAGCGCCGGCGCAATCGGCGGCACGCCCGGCTCACCGACACCGCCCAATGGCACCTCACCCGGCGGCGTCACCAGATGCACCGCGACTTCCTTCGGCGCCAGCGACATGCGCGCCACCTCATACATATGGAAGTTGTCCTGTTGCACCTTGCCGTCCTTGAAGCTGATTTCACCCCACACGGCATTGCCCAGGCCCATCACGCAGGCGCCTTCGAACTGCGAACGGATCCGCTCGGGGTTGATCTGCGGGCCGCAATCCACAGCGATATCGGCCTTGTGCACGATCAGCGTGCCGTCGTCCTTGACCTCGACTTCGATCACCGCCGCCACGTAGGTGACGAAGCTGTAATGCACCGCCAATCCGAGACCACGACCCTTGGGCAGTTGACGCCCCCAACCCGCCGCCTTGGCCGCGGTTTCGAGCACGGTGCGCATGCGCCCGGTGTCGATCGGATAACGCTCGGGAGATTCGCCGTAGTTCCATTCTTCACTGAGCGTACGCGGGTCGATCTGCCGATCCGGGCCGAGCAACTTGATCTGATACTTGAGCGGATCTTCCTTGGCCTTGTGCGCCAGTTCGTCGACGAAGCTCTGAATCGCAAAACCATGGGGAATGTTCGACACCGAGCGATACCAGCCCACCCGCGTGTGCACCGTGGCCTCAGGGTTTTCCAGGCGCACGTTGGGAATTGCGTAGGCCATGTTGGTAAAGCCCATGCCCAGCTCGAACGCAGCTTCGTGATTCATGCCCGGCGCAAACAGCGCAGTGATGCTCGGCGCTACCGTGCGGTGCAGCCAGGCGGACGGCAAGCCGTCCTTGCCCACACCGGCCTTGAGGTATTCGGCGGACACAGTGTGGAAATACGAGTTGTGGATGTCGTCTTCCCGGGTCCATTGCACGCGCACTGCTTTGCCAGGAAATTCCTTGGCGAGCACGGCAGCCTCAACGACGAAGTCCGGTTTGGACTTGCGGCCGAAACCACCGCCGAGCAGTGTCACGTTAAAGGTGACGTTATCGAATGGCAGCCCCAGGCGTTCGGCGATCCGCTCGCGGGTAACCTGCGGCGCCTGGCTCGGTGCCCACGCCTCGCAGGTGCCATCCTTGTAACGGGCGATGGCAACCATCGGCTCCATCGGTGCCTGGGCCAGATGCGGCAAGTAATAGGAGGCTTCCAGAGTGCTGGCGGCACTGCCGATGGCCTTGTCGATGTCGCCGGTATTGCGTACCACTTTGCCCGGTTTCAGCGAAGCGGCTTCGATCTCCTTGCGATAGGCGACCGAGTCATAAGTGGCGTTCGGGCCATCGTCCCACTCGATCTTCAGCGCTTCACGACCTTTCAATGCCGCCCAGATGTTGCTGGCCACCACGGCCACACCACCCAACGGCTGGAATTCCGAAGGCAATGGTCGGGGTTCGATCTGGATGACTTTGAGCACGCCCGGCACTTTCAGCGCGGCGCTGTCGTCGACCGACTTGACCTTGCCGCCGTACACCGCCGGACGCGCAATGACCGCGAACAGCATGCCGTCGAAATGCACGTCGGCCCCGTAAACCGCCCTACCATTGACGATGTCGGCACCGTCGATGGCTTTGGTGCCTTCCTTGCCGATGTAGCGGAATTCCGACGGCTGCTTGAGCCGCAGGCTGTCACGGGCCGGCACCGTCAGCGCACTCGCCGCAGCGGCCAGCTCACCGTAACCCAGCTCGCGCCCGGACGGCGTGTGAATGACTTTATGCAGTTGTGCGCGGCATTCGCCGACCGGCACCTTCCACTGCGCGGCGGCGGCCTGCTCCAGCATGGTCCGCGCGGCAGCGCCGCAACGGCGCATCGGTTCGTACCAGTGACGCATGCTGCGCGAGCCGTCAGTGTCCTGGTTGCCGAAGCGCACTTCATCACCCGGCGCCTGCTGAACCTTGACGTGCGCCCAGTCGGCTTCCAGCTCATCGGCGACCACCATGGTCAGGCTGGTGCGCACGCCCTGGCCCATTTCCGAACGGTTACAGACCACGGTCACCGTGCCGTCGGCGGCAATGCTGACGTAGATCTTCGGATCGTCGATCCAGCCGTTGGGCATGCCGTCGGCGCCAAACTTCTTGGGCTTGTCTTCGGCCAGCGCATCCTGCCAGCCCCAGCTCGCCGCCAGCACCAACGCCCCGGTGGCACCGACGCCCTTGAGGAAGCCCCGACGACTCAGGTTGCTCAGGGCGAAATCGTTCGGTAGACGGCTCATGCCTTGGCCTCCTTCAGGTGAGTGGAGGCCTGACGGATCGCGGTCTTGATCCGGTTGTAGGTGCCGCAGCGGCAGATGTTGCCGACCATCGCCTCTTCAATCTGCTCATCGCTCGGATTCGGGTTGGTCTTGAGCAACGCGGTGGCGGACATGATCTGCCCGCCCTGGCAGTAACCGCATTGAGCCACAGCCGTGTCGAGCCAGGCTTGCTGGACGATCTGACCGACCGGATCGGCGTGCAGGTTGTCGATGGTGGTCACGTTCTGCCCGACCACCGAACCGATCGGGGTGATGCAACTGCGCGCCGGCGCGCCGTCGATATGAATGGTGCACGCACCGCACAGGCCCATGCCGCAGCCGAACTTGGTGCCGTTGTAACCGGCGACGTCGCGGATCGCCCACAGCAGCGGCATGTCCTCGGTGACATCGAGTGGATGATCTTGACCATTGAGTTTCAGGGTAATCATGGGCACGCCCGCATATTCTTGGAGGTTATGGGGTCGAGCCATCTGCCACCGCAGGGACGGTAGTGGTTCGCGCAGATCGGCTCAGGCTAATCAGGCTCTCTTGTACGGACGGGAACGTCTGCACCGGGCCTTTGGTGGAGCAAATGGTTGGTATCGTTAGCTGGCTACGTTAACCCGCGATTAACAAAAAAGCCCTGCACTTTTTAAATAAGTGCAGGGCTTTGGGTTCAGCCTTGAAAGCGTAGCCTCAATACCTGTTGGGCTCCATTTCCAGCTCGACATTGAAACGTTCTGCAATGTCTTTCTGGATGCGCTGGGCCAGATCGAGTAATTGCAGCCCGGTCGCCGTGCCGTAGTTGACCAGCACCAGCGCCTGCAATTTATGCACGCCGGCATCGGCCTCACGGAAACCTTTCCAGCCGGCACGCTCGATCAACCAGCCGGCCGCCAGTTTCATCTGCCCGTCCGGTTGCGCGTAGGCCACCAGATCTGGATGCTGCGCCTTGATCTGTGCGACCACGGCCGCCGACACCAGCGGGTTCTTGAAGAAGCTGCCGGCATTGCCGAGCACCGCCGGGTCCGGCAGTTTTTCGCTGCGAATGCTGCAAATGGCCCGGCTGACATCCGTCGGCGTCGGCTGCTCGATACCCTGCTCGGACAGGCGCTGACGCACCGGGCCGTATTCCAGGTGCAGATGCGCGACTCGATCCAGTGCAACTCGCACCCGCAGGATCAGCCAACGACCCGGCTGCTGCTTGAACACGCTGTCGCGGTAGGCGAAGTTGCACTCTTCCAGACTGAAGTCGCGCAGCTCGCCGGTCTGGCGATCCAGCGCCGTCAGGCCGGCGAACACATCCTTGATCTCGACACCGTAGGCACCGATGTTCTGCATCGGTGCGGCGCCAACGGTGCCGGGGATCAGACTGAGATTCTCCAGCCCGGAAAAACCCTGCGCCAGCGTGTGCTGCACGAACGGGTGCCATGGCTCCCCAGCTTCGGCTTCGATCACCACGCGGTTGCCGTCGTCGCTGATGACGCGGATGCCACGAGTGGCCATGCGCAGCACCAGCGCCGGGATGTCCGCCGTGAGCAACAGGTTGCTGCCGCCACCGATCACCAGCAACGGCACATCGTGGGAAGTCGCGTAAGCCAGGGCTTCGCGCACATCGGCGTCACTGTGGGCTTCGGCAAACAGCTGCGCGCGAACGTCGACGCCGAAGGTATTGAAGGGTTTCAGGGAAACCTGCGGTTGCACCTGCAAACTCATAACCGCCCCTTCACTTCGATCAACAGCTGATCGCAGGCACGTTCGATCAGATCCAGCACCTGCTCGAAACCCTGATCGCCGTCGTAATACGGATCCGGTACTTCATCGACTTCGCCTTCATAGCGGCGCAGGAACAGATCCAGCTCGGCCTTGCCGGTGGACGGTTGCAAGGCCTTGAGGTTGCGCAGGTTGCTGTTGTCCATGGCGAGGATCAGGTCGTAGCTGGCGAAATCGGCGCGGCTGACCTGCTGGGCGCGTTGCGCCGACAGGTCATAACCACGCAGTTTGGCCGCAGCCTGGCTGCGCTTGTCCGGCGGATTGCCGACGTGCCAGTCGCCGGTGCCGGCGGAGGCCACTTCGACCTGATCCGCCAGTCCCGCTTCACGCAACTTGTGGCGCAAAACGCCTTCGGCGGTGGGCGAACGGCAGATGTTGCCCAGGCATACGAACAGAACGCGCATCAGGCCTCCAGCAGGCGACGGACGCGCTCGAGATCTTCGGCGGTGTCGACCCCGGTCGGCGGCGCGATCAACGCGTCAGCCACATGAATCCGCACGCCGTGCCACAGGGCACGCAGTTGTTCGAGGGATTCGGTGTTTTCCAGCCAGCACGGGCCCCAGCTCACGAAATCCTGAAGGAAGCCGGCGCGGTAGGCATAAATGCCGATGTGGCGACGATAGGGCACGCCTTCCGGCAACACATCGCGGCTCTTGGCGAACGCATCGCGGGCCCATGGCAGGGTCGCGCGACTGAAGGTCAGCGCCAGACCGTTGAGGTCACTGACAACCTTGACCACGTTCGGGTTGAACAGGGTTTCCACGTCTTCGATCGGCTCGGCCAGGGTGGCCATGCGCGCTTCGGTGTGGGCTGCGAGGTTGGCGGCGACCTGATCGATCACGCTCGGCGGGATCAGCGGTTCGTCACCCTGCACGTTGACCACGATGGCATCCGGCTCCAGACCCAACTTCGCGGCCACTTCGGCCAGACGATCAGTGCCGGAGTTGTGATCTTCACGGGTCAGCACCACTTCGGCGCCGAAGGCCTTGCAGGCCTCGACAATGCGCGCATCGTCGGTGGCCACGACCACACGGCTGGCGCTGCTTTTGCTGGCCTGTTCCCAGACGTGCTGGATCATCGGCTTGCCGGCGATATCCAGCAGCGGCTTGCCCGGCAAGCGAGTCGAGGCATATCGCGACGGGATGACAACGGTGAAGGCTGTGGTCATTTATCCAGACGCTCGTCGGTGGTCAGGGTGCGGGCTTCGCTTTCCAGCATGACCGGGATGCCGTCGCGGATCGGGTACGCCAGGCCGGCGCCCTTGCTGATCAGTTCGGTCTTGTCGGCGCTGAGCTTGAGCGGGCCTTTGCAGATCGGGCAGGCGAGGATGTCGAGCAGTTTGGTGTCCATGAACATTCCCTGGATAAAAACGGATTAAGGCAAAAGACGATCCGGCAACAGGCGCATCAGTTGCGTGTCGAACCAGGCCACGAAGGCCGGCGACGGCACGGCATCGACCGCCAGGTACCACCAGTCATCGGCGGCGAAGGCACGGCACTTCACCGCGTCCTTTTCAGTCATCACCACTGGCAATGACGGCGTGAAACTCAAGGCCTGCACGCTGTATTCGGCGTGATCGGCAAACGCGTGGGGCACAGGCCGCCAGTCTAGCGCTTCGAGGGTATTGAAGAAACGTTGCGGGTTGCCGATCCCGGCCACCGCGTGCACGGCCTGACCGGGCGGGAAATGATCGAGCGACCGGCGTTCGCCGCTGCGCAGATTGACCAGCGCCGACGGTTTGAGACGGAAAGCGAATCCGCCGTCGCGATCCTCAAGGGCGCCATTGAATAGCACACCGTCAACGCTTTGCAGGCGCTCGGCCGGCTCGCGCAGGGGGCCGGCGGGCAGGCAGCGCTGGTTGCCAAGGCCACGAGCGGCGTCGATCAGCACCAGTTCCAGATCCCGCGCGAGGCGGTAATGCTGCATGCCGTCATCGGACAGGATCAGGTCCAGCGGCTCGCTGTCCAGCAGGGCTCTGACGGCGGCGCTGCGATCGGGGTCGATCATCAGCGGCACGCCGGTGCGCTGCACGATCAGCAAAGGTTCGTCGCCGGCGATGTCGGCAGTCTGGTCAGCTTCGACCCGCCATGGCAGTTGCGCCGGTTTGGCGCCGTAACCGCGACTGACCACGCCGACCCGCAGCCCGTGGCGTCGGCAATGCTCGATCAGCCACAGGATCATCGGCGTCTTGCCGGTGCCGCCGACGGTGATGTTGCCGACCACGATCACCGGCACCGGGGATTGATAGATCTCACCCTCGCCGTCGAGAAAACGCTGACGCTTGCCGGCCACGACGCGGCGGTACAGCCACTCCAGCGGCCGCAACAGCGTCAGGGCCGGGTGCCCCTCGTACCATGCGGCGAGCAGACGATCGGACATGGCCATCAGGATTTGGGCGCCGCCTCGACCGTGGTCATGCGCAGATGGCTGAAACCGAGCTTGCCGGCCGCGTCCATGGCGGTGATCACGGATTGGTGCTGAGTCTTGCCGTCAGCACTGATCGACAACGGCATGTTGGTGTCGCCGTTGGCTTCTTTCTGCATGGCTTCCATCAGGGTCGCCAGATCGTTTTTCGGCAGAATCTTGTTGTTCACCGAGAACACGCCTTCGGCGCTGATGGCCACGTCCAGTTGCTTGACCTGCTGATCCTCGGCCGGCGAGCCGCTGACCGCTTCCGGCAGATCGACACGCAGCTGGGTTTCGCGGGTGAAGGTGGTGGTCACGACGAAAAACAGCAACAGGATGAACACCACGTCGATCAGCGACGCGAGGTTGATGTCGATGGTTTCCCGGGGTTTGCGACGGAATTTCACGCTTTTTCCCCGGCCAGATCGACGTCACGGTCGCCCTGCACCACTTCCACCAGTTTGATCGCTTCCTGTTCCATGCCCACCACCAGTTCATCGATGCGGCGTTGCAGGAAACGGTGGAAGAACACCGCCGGAATACCGACCATCAGGCCCGCAGCAGTGGTGATCAGCGCCTTGGAAATACCGCCGGCCAGCACCGCAGCATTGGTGGTCATTCCCGAGCCGGTGAAGGCGCTGAAAATATCGATCATGCCCAGCACCGTGCCCAGCAGACCGAGCAGCGGCGACATGGCGGCGATGGTGCCCAGCGCGTTGACGTAGCGTTCCAGCTCGTGGATGACCCGGGCGGCCGCTTCTTCAATGCACTCCTTCATGATCTCGCGACCATGCTTGGAGTTGGCCAGGCCCGCGGCGAGGATTTCCCCCAGCGGCGAGTTGGCACGCAATTCCTTGAGTTTTTCCTTGTTGAGCTGCTTGTCCTTGATCCAGACCCAGACCTGACCCAGCAGATGCTCAGGGGTGACGCGACTGGCGCGCAGGGTCCACAGGCGCTCGGCGACGATCGCCATGGCGGCGATGGAACTCAGAATGATCGGCAACATCATCCAGCCGCCGGATTTGACCAATTCCCACACAGTGACAGCCCCCTCGAAAAAGTGCGCCACTTTACCATACCGGTTCGCGATAAAGACCCGTCGCCCCGACGACCGTGCTCAACGGTACTCCGCCCCCGGCAACGGCGGGTCGCGCCAGAACCGGCGTTGTTGACGCATTGACCGGGCCGGCTGAAACCGCCCCAGTTGCAGATGAATGGCGCCCTGCTCGGCGCTGTCATGGATGTGTATGCCCTGTTTGCGGTAGCGGGCAATGACCGTCGGGTGCGGGTGGCCGAACGAATTGCCCTGCCCTCGGGAAATCAGCACGGCCTGTGGCTGCAAAGCCTTGAGCAAGGCCATCGATGAGGAACTGCGGCTGCCATGGTGCGGGGCTTGCAGCCACCGGGTTTGAACTGCCAGCGCGCTGTTGAGCAGGTCCCGTTCGGCGGCGCTGTCGATGTCGCCGGTCAGCAGCAACCGCTCACCGTTGGCTTCGATCTGCAACACGCAGGAACGCTGATTACTGTCGTGGGCGTCGGCCCATTGCCATAGATGAAAGGCAACGCCGTCCCACTGCCATTGCCGACCACTTTCACAGACCTCGGCATTCAGCGCTTCGGGCAACCCCGGCGGATCGCCGCTGATGACCCGGCTGACCGGCAATCCTTTCGCCACTGCGAGTGCGCCACCCGCGTGATCGGCATCGGCATGGCTGAGCAGCATCAGATCGAGGTGTTCCACCCCCAGTTTGCGCAATGCCGGCAGCACCACTCGCTCGCCGAGGTCGAAGTCGCCGAAACGCGGGCCGCTGTCGTACAGCAAGGTGTGATGTCGGGTGCGGATCAGAATTGCCAGGCCTTGGCCGACATCCAGTTGCCAGACATCGGCCACGCCTTCGGCCAGACGCTCTCGAGGCGGAAATGCCAGCACCAGCAGCAATGGCCAGCCCAAAGGACGCAAGGGAACGCCCCGAGGTAGCAATAACAGCACTGCACCAAGACCTCCCAGCGCCCAGACCCACCACTCCATCGTCGTCGGCACCCACGCTGGCCAACGCCCGGCAATCAGGGCCAGCGCCCGGAACAATCCATCGATCAGTCCACCGGCCAGCCACAGCAGCCCTTCCCCGACATAGGGAATCGGCAACAGCAATGTCCCCAGCAACGCCGGCGGCAGCACCGCAAAACTGACCCACGGCACCGCCAGCAGATTGGCCAGTGGTCCGCTGAGGCTGATCGGCAGACTCAACGCCACCAGCACCGGGCACAAGCCGATCGCAATCAGCCACTGCGCACGCGTCCAGGTCTGCCACCAGCGCGATGGCCCCAGACGGCCACCGAAGGTGAAGATCAGCACGGCGACCGCGATAAAGGACAGCCACAACCCCGGACGCAGACTGGCCAGCGGATCCATCAACAACACACCATTAAAGGCCAGCAGCAACGGCCACCAGGCACCGAGATGGCGAAAGCGCAAACGCCACAACAACACCAGCGCAACCATCACGCAGGCCCGCCGCACCGGCACGTCGAATCCGGCCAGCAGGCCGTAACCCAGCGCCGCCGCGAACGCCAGACCGCACGCCCAGGGCAGCCAAGGCCAACGCAACGGCCAGATCCCGACCCGCGCCAGCCCGGCGACCAGCGCATACATCAACGCCGCCAACAGCCCGATGTGCTGACCGGAAATCACCAGCAGGTGTACGGTGCCGGTGTCCTGCAGGGTCTGCCAGTCCTCACGACTGAGCCCGGAGCCATCGCCGAGCACCAACGCAGCCAGGGCGCCGTTGCGTCCCTGGGCATCCACCGCAAGCAGGCGCTGGCGAATGCTGTCACGCCAGGCCCACTGCGCCGGCGCCAGGCGCTGACCATCCTTCACCGTCCCGGTAGCGCCGATGCGCTGCGCCAGCAGCCAGGCTTCGTAATCAAACGCATCCGGATTGAGCAGGCCACCGGGGCGCTTGAGCTTGACTGCCAGTCGCCAGCGTTCGCCACTTTTGATCTCAGGCCCGGCGTACCACGCCAGACGCATCAGCGACGGCAGTTTCTCGTGACGCGAGCGCGCATCGACCAGTTCGAAGCGCACGACGCCCTCGGCATTCTGCGGCAAGCCGACGACCCGTCCTTCCACCCAGCGCGTTTCGCCATCCAGCCGGGAAGGCAGCCGGTCATTCAACGCCATCTGCGCGTTGAAACCCGCCCATGTAAATCCAAGCAGCAAAAACGCCAGTGGATAGCTGCGAAACGGCAGCAGCATCAGCGCCACCCACGGCAACACCAGCAATAACCCGACCGGCGGCAAGGCCGGCAAAAAAACCGGTGCCAGCAGACCGACCGCCAGCGCCATCATCCCTGTGCGCATAAGCCCGTCCTTGAGAGTCCCACCTTCAGGCATAGCGGTTGCGGGGCACGCGCGTCGTTATCAATTGTCACAAAGTCTGAATGGGCGGTTCATAGAATCCAGACATACTTGCCGCCTTAACCGACCGAGAAGCCTTATGCCCCGGCGCTTATTCAAACGTTACATGCCCGACCCGACGAGCATCAGGGAACACAAATCCTTACGCTTTCTCGGAACGTTGCTGCATGACCCGAACCTCTGGCACCTCAACCGACACTCGGTGGCCCGGGCCATGGCCGTTGGCCTGTTCGCCGCGTTCCTGCCGATTCCCGCACAGATGCTGGTGGCCGCCGTCCTCGCGATCATGGTGCGCGGCAACATGCCGATTGCCGTCAGTCTGGTCTGGCTGACCAATCCGATCACCATGCCGGCGGTATTCTTCTGCACGTATCAGGCCGGGGCCTGGCTGATGGATGTGCCCGCCCGCACGCTCCCCGACGAATTGACCTGGGAATGGATCAGCGGTGAGCTCTCGACCTTGTGGCAACCGTTCCTGCTGGGTTCGGTGGTGGTCGGGTTGGCACTGGGCGCCCTCGCCTATTGTCTGGTGATGATGTACTGGCGCTGGTGGGTGGCCCGGCAATGGGCGCGGCGCAAGAAAAGACGTCAGGCGTGAATGCAAAACGGCCTCCACTGTGGGAGGCCGTTTTTCATTGCAGCATTGAAGGGATCAGGTGCGCATGCCGCGCCCGCTCACCAGCAACCGCGAACAACCGATATACAGCACCACGGTCGCCACCAGCATGAAGGTGATCGCGATGCCGATGCGAATGTCCGACACACCGAGGATGCCGTAACGGAAAGCGTTGACCATGTGCAGCACCGGGTTGGCCAGCGACACGGTCTGCCAGAACGGCGGCAGCAAGGTGATCGAATAGAACACGCCGCCCAGGTAGGTCAGCGGGGTCAGCACAAAGGTCGGGATGATCGAGATGTCATCGAAGTTGCGCGCAAACACCGCGTTGATGAAGCCCAGCAGCGAGAAGATCGTCGCCGTCAGCACCACCACCAGCACCGTCACGCCAAGATGGTGTACCTGCAAATGGGTGAAGAACAGCGACAGGATCGTCACAATCACACCCACCATCAGGCCGCGCAGGACGCCACCAATGGTGTAACCGATCAGGATCGTGTGCGGCGACACCGGCGACACCATCAGCTCTTCGATGGAGCGCTGGAACTTGCTGCCGAAGAAGCTCGACACCACGTTGCCGTAGGAGTTGGTGATCACCGACATCATGATCAGCCCCGGCACGATGTACTCCATGTAGGTGAAGCCACCCATATCGCCGATCTGCCGGCCGATCAGGTTACCGAAGATCACGAAGTACAGAACCATGGTGATCGCCGGCGGCAGCAGAGTCTGCGGCCAGATCCGGGTGAAGCGTCTGACTTCGCGGTAAACGATGGTGTTGAGGGCAACGAGGTTGGGGCGCAGCTCGGAACTCATACCGCCACCTTCGACAGATTTTTCTCCACCAGGGACACGAACAGCTCCTCGAGGCGATTGGTTTTATTGCGCAGGCTCAGCACTTCGATGTTCTGCAGGGCCAGTTGGCCGAACAGCGCTGTGATGCCCATGGACTTGTCGACCTGGACTTCCAGGGTATGGCCGTCCAGCAAACGCGCCGGATAACCCGCCAGTTGCGGCGCGACACTCAGACCGTTCTTCAGGTCCAGCAGGAAGGTTTCCACATGCAGTTGGCCTAGCAGCTGACGCATGCTGGTGTTCTCGACGATGGTGCCGTGGTCGATGATGCCGATGTTGCGGCACAACTGCTCAGCCTCTTCCAGGTAGTGGGTGGTGAGGATGATGGTGATGCCTTTCTGGTTCAGTTCGGTGAGGAACGTCCACATCGAACGGCGCAGTTCGATATCCACCCCGGCGGTCGGTTCATCGAGGATCAGCAGACGCGGTTCATGCACCAGCGCCCGCGCGATCATCAAGCGACGCTTCATGCCGCCGGACAGCGAACGCGACGGCACATCGCGTTTGTCCCACAGGCCGAGCTGGGTCAGGTACTGCTCGGCGCGTTCCTTGGCGACCTTCGCCGGAATGCCGTAGTAACCGGCCTGGGTCACGACGATGTCGAACGTCTTTTCGAACTGGTTGAAGTTGAATTCCTGGGGCACCACGCCGATCGAGCGCTTGAGCGCCGCCGGGTTCTTGTCCAGGTCGTGGCCAAAGATATTCACGGTGCCGCTGGTCTTGTTGACCAGGGTCGAGAGAATGCCGATGGTCGTGGATTTGCCGGCGCCGTTGGGGCCGAGCAAGGCGAAGAAGTCACCTTCGGCGACGTCCAGATCGATACCACTCAAGGCCTGGAACCCGTTGCCGTAGGTTTTGGTTAGCTGCCGGATGGACAGAGCGGAACTCATATCGGATTTACGCACCCAGTAAAGAAAAAAGGACTGATAAAAGGCCGGCGGCGAGGAAGACAACCGCAGCGCTCGAGCGCAATGGTGCTTGCCGTCGCCGCACAAGTACAGTCAAGTGTGTCGATAGTAGGTATTAAGTCAACGCGGTCATGACAGCTTTCTGATACGCCGGACGCTGCTTTAGCCGCGCATACCAGGCTTCAAGATTCGGCTGTGACGCGCGCTCGATCGGCATCTCGAACCAGGCATAAATGAAACTGCCGAGCGGGATATCGCCCATGCCGATTTCGTTGCCGGACAGATACGGCTGATCCTTCAGCGCCTGATCGGCCATCGCCAGCAAGCCGTCACATTCCTTGATCGCCGCATGGATTGCCGGCCAGTCCTGCTTGTCTGCCGGGGTACGCAGAACGCCCCAGAACACCGTGCGAAACGGTCCTGCAAAACTGGAAGTCGTCCAGTCCATCCATTTGTCAGCGGTGGCGCGGGTCTGCGGATCCGCCGGGTACCACGAAGTATCGGCTGCATGCTTTGCCAGCAGGTAACGCACAATGGCATTGGATTCCCACAGCACAAAACCGTCGTCCTGAATCACCGGCACCCGCCCGTTCGGGTTCATTGCCCGGTACTCCGGCGTGTCGACCACCCCAAACGCGCCACCGGCATCAATGGCCTCGTAGGCCAGCCCGAGCTCTTCGGCAGCCCACAACGGCTTTCTGACATTCGACGAATTCTTGCGACCCCAGATCTTCAGCATGACCGCCTCTTTTCCAGTAAATGGGCAGGCAGCATACGCCGGATCAGAGGCGGCCGACATCACCGCGCATGTCACCGGACAGTGGCGTCTGCTGATCGTTGAACAGGTGCGGATAACATTTCTGCAGATGTTCGAAGAAAAAAGATTCCGGTACATCGGCGAACTGGCCGTGATCGACCAGGTACTCCATCAGCAACGCACCATCGCTGTTGTACGGGTGGAAAACGCTGTCGCTCATGCCGTCGAATTCCAGCGGCGCAACGTTGAACATTTCGCAGAGTTTCTGGTTGAACGCGGGGGTGGCTTTCACCCAGCGATCATTGAGAAACAGCTCGGTATAACCATGCATGGCGAACACTTCGCTTCTCAGCAGTTCAAGCAGACGCGGCGTCGACAGATGATTTTTCACATCCGCAAGACCAATGCGTGCGGGGATCCCGCAATGGCGCGCGCAACCGGCGAGCAACGTGGCCTTGGGCACGCAATAACTCTCACCCGCCGCCAGCGCGTAGCTGCCGCGCAAGGTCTGCGGGTCGCGGCTGAAGGTGTACATGTTGTAACGCACCGCCTCGCGCACGGCGTAATAAAGACTGACCGCCTGCGCGAGCGGATCGCGGCTGGCACCACGGTGCTGCTCGGCGAACTCCACCACCGAGGGGTGGTCACTATCGATGAAGCGGCCGGGGCTCAGATACTCGTGCATGACGACATTCTCCTGATTGAGCCCCGAGTCTAGCGAGAGGTTCAGCACAGAGATAACGACGTTTCGGCCAAACATGCACGCAAAGACGCGGAAGCGGCGAACGATTTCCCACGCGTGTTGCCCACCGAACCTACAAAAGACATCCGGGGTTTCCCACGATTTCAATCACCTTGCTCTGACCGCCCCGTTTTGCAGATGCCGTCTAAGCTCTGGTGGGTCGGTTCGCCCTGGTTCACGGAGGATTAAATATGCTGTTGTTGTGGATACTGGTTCTGATCGTCGGCGTGGCGTATCTGGCCCACCGGCGCATCGCCCCGCTGCCGGCACTGGGTATCGTCGCCGCTTACCTGTTGGCGATGGGGATTTTCAGCCACGCACCGGGCTGGTTGCTGCTGATTTTCTGGGTCGTGCTGGCCCTGGTCGCCGCCCCGCTGCTGTTGCCTGACCTGCGCCGCAAACACTTCACCGCGCCGCTGTTCAGCTGGTTCCAGAAAACCCTGCCTCCGATGTCGCAGACCGAACGCGACGCGATCAACGCCGGCACGGTGTGGTGGGACGGCGAACTGTTCAGCGGCCGTCCGGATTGGGACAAGCTGCTGTCCTATCCCAAGGTGCAACTGAGCGAAGAGGAACAGGCGTTCATCGACGGCCCGACCGAAGAGCTCTGCGCCATGGTCACTGACTGGCAGATCGGCCAGTCGATGGACCTGCCGCCCGAAGCCTGGACCCACATCAAGGAACACGGTTTCTTCGCCCTGATCATTCCCAAGGAGTTCGGCGGCAAGGGTTTCTCCGCCTACGCCCACTCCCAAGTGGCGATGAAACTGGCGACCCGCAGCGGCGACCTCGCCTCTACCGTGATGGTGCCCAACTCCCTCGGCCCGGCCGAACTGCTGCTGCATTACGGCACCGACGAACAACGCAATCATTACCTGCCACGGCTGGCCCGGGGCGACGACATTCCTTGCTTTGCGCTGACTGGCCCGCTCGCGGGTTCAGACGCGGGTGCGATGCCCGACACCGGGATCATCTGCAAAGGCGAATGGGAAGGTCAGGAAACTCTCGGCCTGCGCCTGAACTGGGAAAAACGCTACATCACCCTCGGCCCGGTCGCGACCTTGCTCGGCCTGGCCTTCAAGGCCTATGACCCGGATCACCTGCTCGGCGACAAGGAAGATCTCGGCATCAGCCTCGCGCTGATTCCGACCGACACTCCCGGCGTGGAAATCGGCCGTCGCCACCTGCCGCTGGGCGCTGCGTTCATGAACGGCCCGAACTCCGGCAAGGACGTGTTCATCCCGCTGGACTACCTCATCGGCGGCCAGGACATGCTCGGCAAAGGCTGGATGATGCTGATGAACTGCCTGTCGGTCGGGCGTTCGATCTCGCTGCCGGCAGTGGGCACTGGCGCGGCCAAGTTCACCAGCCTGGTGACCGGGCAATACGCGCAGATCCGCGAGCAGTTCAACGTGCCACTCTCAGCATTCGAAGGCATTCAGGAAGCCATGGCGCGGATCGGCGGCAATGCCTGGATGATGGACGCCGCGCGGATGCTGACCGCCAACGCGGTGGATCTGGGCGAGAAACCTTCGGTGCTGTCGGCGATCCTCAAATATCACCTCACCGAGCGCGGTCGCGAGTGCATCAGCCACGCGATGGACGTGCACGGCGGCAAGGCGATCATCATGGGCCCGAACAACTACCTGGGCCGCAGCTGGAACGGCGCGCCGATCTTCATCACCGTGGAAGGCGCGAACATTCTTTCGCGCAACCTGATGATCTTCGGCCAGGGCGCGATCCGCTGCCATCCGTTCGTCCTCAAGGAAATGGCCCTCGCCGGACGCGAGGACAAGGACCAGGCGCTCAAGGAATTCGATGGCCTGCTGCTCAAGCACATCGGATTTGCCGTGAGCAACGCCGCCAGCACGCTGGTGCTGAACCTCGGCTTCGGCCATTTCGAACATACACCGGGAGACAAGCTCAGCCAGGGTTATTTCCGCGCCCTCAACCGTCAGGCTGCCGCGTTTGCCATGCTCGCCGACCTGAGCATGATGCTGCTGGGCGGCGAACTGAAACGCCGCGAGCGTCTGTCGGCGCGTCTGGGTGATGTGCTGAGCAACCTGTATCTGGCCTCGGCGGCGCTCAAGCGTTATCACGACCTCGATTCCCCGGCGTACATGGAACCGCTGTTCAGATGGGCCATGGAAGAAAGCCTCGGCCAGTCGGAAAAGGCGCTGGATGAACTGCTGACCAACTTCCCGAACCGAGTCTTTGGCTGCCTGTTGCGCGTGATCGTGTTCCCGTTCGGCCGCCGTCACAAAGGCCCGTCGGACAGACTCGGTGCCGAAGTGGCTGCGGTCATCGGCCGCGCCAAGGGCGATCCGGCGCTGGAAGAACTGCTTGCGGGCTGCTATCGCCCGCAATCGGCCGACGATGCGGTCGGTGCGCTGCAGCACGCCTGCGATCAGTTGAACGCTGCGCAACCGCTGCACAAAAAACTGCACACGTCGCTCAAGAGCGGTCAGGTCAAACCGGTCGCCGGCGAACACGCCATCGATGCGGCGCTGGAGGCCGGGGTATTGCAGGCCGTGGAAGCCCAGACCCTGCGTGATGCCGAAGCGGCTCGACGCAAGGTGATCGATGTCGATGATTTCGACAAGGAGCAACTGAAACCGGCGGACGGCAAAATCCGCTGATCCCTTCAATCAGTGAAAAACGGGCGCAGGGGCTTTATACTCCCGCGCCCGTTTTGCTCTTGAGGACTTATCTCGTGTCCAACGTCGTTGCCGATCATCTGGTTTTGCTCGACCACCTGCGCAGTATCCTGGTCGCCGTAGGTGAGGCCGATCAGGTTCCCGAAGAAAGCCATGCCCTGTTCCTGGAGCGTTTCGACGAACTGCTGGCATCCCTGCCGATCGAGCCGATCGAAAGCCAATACCTGGGCCAGGACATCCTGACTCAAGTGATTACCCGTTACCCGCAAATTGCCCACCTGATCCCGCGGGATCTGCTGTGGTTCTTCGCCGGCGACTGCCTGCATTACCTGTCCGACGAAGAAATCGACATGTACCAGGCGCTGGAAGAACGCCGCTACGAAGCCGAACAGAACGATGAACCGTTCGACTGGAACCAGGAAAAACAGCTGCTGGCGATGTCCGCCCAGGACAGCAAGCACTGATTTTCATCCAATAAAAAAGGCTCGCATGGTGATCCATGCGGGCCTTTTTTTTATCGGGTCAGAGCAAACCTTCACTCTCGGGCAATTCGTACTCCGCCAACGGTTTTGCACCGCCGGATTTTGCCGGCTTGCTCAGGGTCGGCTCTTTCTCCAGGCACTCCACCAGATAGTCGATGAACACCCGCAGCTTCGGCGGCAGATAACGCGTCGGCGAGTGCAGCAACCACAACCCGCCGTGGTACGACGCCAGG
Organism: Pseudomonas sp. 9.2(2024); assembly: GCF_039695385.1. Taxonomy (NCBI): domain Bacteria; kingdom Pseudomonadati; phylum Pseudomonadota; class Gammaproteobacteria; order Pseudomonadales; family Pseudomonadaceae; genus Pseudomonas; species Pseudomonas sp. 9.2(2024). Next base: position 4,829,821 of record NZ_CP155585.1, read on the forward strand.
AACGTCCAGTCCGGCAGCACCTGCACGATCAGCCCCTGCTCCAGGGCATAACGCGCGGTGAAATACGGCAGGCTGCCAATGCCGATGTGCTGCAACACGGCGCCCAGACGCACGCCGGTGTGATTGGCGGCATACCGCCCGCGCACGCCGACAGTGACGGCTTTCGTGCCTTTCTTGAATTTCCAGCGCGCATCGCTCGGGGTTTCGCCCAGGTAAATGCAACTGTGGTTAAGCAAGTCATGGGGATGAGTCGGCGTCCCGTGTTCGGCCAGATACTGCGGCGTCGCGCAGAGCAAATGGTCGATGGTCAACAGTTGTCGTCCCACCAGTCCAGCCGGTGGACGGTCCGTGATGCGAATGGCCAGGTCGACATGGTCGTCGATAAGATCGACCTGGCGGTCCTCCAGCAACAGCTCCACATCGACCTTCGGGTAGCGCCGCAGAAACTCCGGCATGTGCGGATGAATCACGAAGCGCCCCACTGCTTTCGGCACGCTGACCCGCACCAGACCTTCGGCTTCGTGAGTGAACTGGCCGCTGATCTCCATCACCGACTTCGCTGCGCTGACCATTTCCTGGCAGCGCTTGAACACTTCTTCTCCGCCATCGCTCAAGCGCAGTTTGCGCGTGGTGCGTTGCAGCAGCCGCGTGGCCAGCGCCTTCTCCAGCCGGGAAATGCTGCGGCTGACTGCCGACGGCGATGAGCCTAATTGGCGAGCGGCTTCGGAGAAGCTGCCGGTCTCGACGACCTTGACGAAAATCGCCATTTCACCGAGCAGCGGCAGTGGGAGATTTATGCTCACAGCGCAACAGTCCTTTGATGTTTGAACGGATTATCACGTTATTGCACGATTCATATAATTAAAAAAGAAACTTTAATAAGGGCATGGAATATGACGCTTCGCCTCTTTTTCCATAGTGATGACCTCAAGGCCAATGTGGAAGTCCTCGACTGCACGCCCCACGAGAACGAATTCGCCGTTGTTTTGCGCGCCACACTTTTTCATCCCCAGGGCGGTGGCCAACCCTGTGATACCGGCTGGATTGGCGACAGCCAGGTGCTGCGGGTCGTTCAGGAACCGGACCGGATCATTCATTTCGTCGATCAACCGGTGCCACTGGGCATGACCCAGATTCGCGTCGACGAAGAACGCCGCCGCTTCAACACCCGCATGCACTCTGCCGGGCATTTGATCGGCCACTTTGTCCAGGCCATGGGCTGGATGCCGATCAAGGCCCATCACTGGCCGGACGAGGGCCGGGTGCAATTCAAGCCCGGAGATTCGGCTCAGGAAGTCGATGCACAAGTCGTTCAATACGGCATCGGGCAATGGATCGAACACGATCTGCCACGCCTGACGTCCCTGCGCGAAGGCGCACGGGAAATCGGTTTCGGTGAACTGCCAGCCTATGGCTGCGGTGGCACCCATGTACGCAGCCTGAAGGATCTGGGCACAGTCACGATCGCGTCCCTTTCGCAGAAGAAAGGCACGTTGTCCGTCCACTACAGCGTGGATTGAGGATTTCGGGCGCTGCCAGATGCAGCGTCCGACGCCGGGGGAACCGCGTTCGCCGGTTCCGTTGACTATTCGATAGATGGACCTGAAACCATGATGCTTGACGTCGAGCGTCTCGATGAGACGTGCATAAAAAAACTGGCCAACGAAGAAGTCCTCGCCATCCGCGTCAAGGGCTTTCTGCCCCAGGCGCAGGCGATCCAGATTGGCGACAAGATCCTCGCGCCCGGCTTCGAGGGCTACATCAACGCGCCCAGTATCGGTCGTATCGGCATGGCGTTCTACGAGGCGGAAAACCAGCCGCTGCTGATCGAGGACTACTTCGAGCGCGCCACCAGCAACATTGCCGAACTGCGCAACCGCTGCGCGCCCTACTCGTCGCCGGTCGACACCCTGCGCTGCATGCTCGACGAATCCTGGCCGGCGGGTGCCCACCTGGAAAACCTTTACGGTCGCAAGATGTACGTCGGCCTGTCCCGGGTAGTGAAACCGGGCGTGTGCTTCCTGGCCCATCACGACATCTTCGCCAAGGACGCCCCGGAAAGTTTTCAGGCCCGCAGCCTCGAGGCGCAGTTCGCCTGCAACGTCTACCTCAACATGCCAACCGAAGGCGGCGCATTGCAGATGTGGGAAGACGACATTTCCCCGGACCGCTTCGATGAAATGCGCGGCGACAGCTACGGCATCGACCCGGCGCTGCTTGGCCCGCCCGCCCTCGAAGTACGCCCGGAACCGGGGGATTTCATCATGTTCAATTCGCGTCGCATGCACTCGGTAACGCCGGGCGTGGCCGATCCGCGCTTGAGCCTTTCGTTTTTTGTCGGCTATCGCGGCAATGCTTCACCCCTGACTTTCTGGAGCTGAAATGACATCGAATTACCTGGGCGAGTTTCTGGCATTGGCCACCATCCACTTTCTGGCCGTGGTCGCTCCCGGCCCGGACTTCGCCGTGACCATCCGCCAGAGTGTGCGTTTCGGTCGACTGGTCGGCATCTGCACGGCATTGGGCATCGGCGCGGGAATTTCCGTGCACGTGCTGTACACCTTGCTGGGCGTAGGCGCCTTGATGCACACCACGCCCTGGCTGCTGACCGTCGCCAAAGTGGTCGGCGGTGCTTACATTCTTCACCTCGGCGTCAGCCTGATACGCAGCAAACCCAAGACCACAATGGAAGGCGAAAAGACCAGCGACGAACCGTTGATTGAACAATCGCTGTTCAAGGCGTTTTCCACCGGTTTCCTGACCAACGCCACCAACCCCAAGGCCACGCTGTTTTTCCTGGCGATCTTCACCACGATCATCAGCGCCAGCACACCGCTGCAAATCCAGGCGCTGTACGGGTTGTGGATGTGCGGGGTGAATGCGTTGTGGTTCGTGATCGTCGCGCTGTTCTTTTCCAGCAGCAAAGTGCGCGTGCTGTTCATGCGCATGGGCCACTGGTTCGAGCGCAGCATGGGGGTGATTCTGATCCTGTTTGCCGGGCGTCTGGTGTTGTCGATGTAAGCGCATTGATCGGAGAAGCCCGATCCAGAGGGACTGGACGGGCTTTTTCATTTCTGCGCCGCTTTTGCATTTCTGTGCGACGCGTCCCACTTCGGGGGCTCCCCTATCACTCGCTGGTGGTGTTAGTTTGCGAAACCGTCTGACGCTTCGATCAGATACCTCCTACTCACTGCCTGCAAAGGAATGCCCTTAGCAATGGACTTTTCACTCAAGCAACTGGCCGCCTCGACGTTGATTCTGGCCAGCCTTTCGTCCGTCACACTGCCAGCCCACGCCAACCTGACCGAGCAGCAGAGCGCGACCATCCTCAAGACATTCAACGAGGCAAAGGTCAGTGATTTCAGAGCGTTTCTCGGTGATCTGGCAAAGAACGACCTGAGCAAGACCGACGATCTGCGTCCAGCCATCAGCGCCTTCCTTGACAACAAGACACTGACCGCCGAACAACAGAACGAGATCCATCGCTTGCTCGGCCTCTACACCCGCGTGAAGTACGGCAAAGCCGCGCTGGAAACACTGCGCGAACTGGTGGAAATCCCGACCTACCGCAAGGACGGTGTCGATCAGCACGACAACCCCGAGTTCATCAAGATCGCGGGCAAGATCAAGAATCTGGCCGAGTCTTTCGGCCTGAACTACCGCAACATCGACAACCGCGTTTACGAAATCTCCCTCGACGGCAGCGGCAAGGACGTCGTAGGCATTCATGCGCACGCCGACGTGGTGCCGGTAACGCCGGAGAACTGGGTGCTGAAGGACGGCACCAAACTTGATCCGTTCAAGGTCACGCTGATCGGCGACCGCATGTACGGCCGTGGCACCGAGGACGACAAGAACGGCATCGTCGTAACGCTTTACGCCATGAAGGTGATCAAGGAAGAGAAGCTGCCACTGGCACGCAATTTCAAACTGCTGGTGGACACCACCGAAGAAACCACCGGTGACGCGATTCCTTACTATTTCGAACGCAACCCGACGCCGGAGTACAACCTGGCGCTGGACGGTGGCTATCCGGTGGTGATTGCCGAGAAAGGTTACGGCACCGTCATGGCCAGGTTCGCCAAGCGCAAGGCCGAGGGTAAAGGCGCGGAAATCATCTCGATGACCGGTGGCCTGGCGACCAACCAGATTCCATCGGTTTCGGTCGTCACGCTGGTGACCGACAAACCTGCCGAACTGGCGGCCAGCCTGCAAAAGGCCGGCACTGAATACGCCAAGCGCAATGGCGGCGATTTCGAAGTGAACGCCAAGGTCGATGGCAAAGACGTCAAACTCACCGTCACCGGTGTTTCCGCGCACTCGTCCGAGCCTGAATCCGGCGTCAACCCGGTCGCCCGCATGCTCGACTTCATCCACAGCGTGGACGGCAAGATCGCCCTCAAGCACAACCATATCACCGACGCTGCGCACTACGCCGCCGACAATTGGGGCCTGGATTACAAGGGCAGCAAGCTGGGCGTCGGTTTCGCCGATGACTTCATGGGCCCGCTGACCACTTCTCTGACCTACGTCGGCATGGACGACAAAACCTTCAAACTCGCGGTTAACCTGCGCGTGCCGAAGGGCAAGTCGCCGGAACTGCTCAAGACAGAAATCGCCGACAAACTGGCAGCCTGGAGCAAGAAAAACCATGTCGCGGTGAACTTCGACTATTCGATCGCCGAACCGATGTACCGCAACCCTGAAGGCGAATGGGTCAAGGCGCTGCTGGCGGTGGCCACCGAGAATCTGGGCATGAAACACGAATTCGGCACCTCGGCCGGCGCCACCTCGGTGCATGAACTGCCGAACGGTGTGCAATTCGGCCTGGCACGACCGGAGGTCAAATACACCGGTCACACCGATGGCGAGTTCAAGACCGTTGACCAGTTCTTGCTGGACCTGCAGATCGTTACCGAAATGATGGGGCGAATCGGGCAATTGCCAAAACTGTGATCCATACGTCAACGCCACAATGAACAAAGGCCCGTCGGTTCCCACCGACGGGCCTTTTCAATTCAGTCGACGACCGCCACACCCATTCGACTGCACACGAAAAACCGCCTCCCCATCAGCAGCATTGCCAGCGTCAATGCCGTAATCAGCCCCAGCCAGATGCCTTGCGGTCCCCAGCCCAACCCGAACGCCATCAGGCAACCGAGCGGCAAGCCGACACCCCAGTAACAGAAAATCGCCAGCCACATGGGCACACGAGTGTCCTGCAAACCGCGCAAGGCGCCGGCGGACAGCATTTGCAACCCATCGGGAAACTGTAACGCTGCGGCGTACAGCAAAAGCGTCGAGGCGAGCGCGGTGACCGCTACATCCGCGCTGTACCAACCCGCTATCGTTTCATTGCCCAACAGCATGATCAGTACCGAAACGCTTTGCGCGACCAGGACGATGACGCAGCCCGCCCCGGCAGCCTGCCGGACGCCTTTGAAATCCCCCCGCCCCAACGCATGACCGACCCGAACGGTCGTGGCTTCAGCTACGGCCACCGGGATCATGAAACACAGCTGAGCCAGATTCACCGCGATCTGATGGGCCGCCAGAAAAGTCGAGCCGAGGCGGCCAATCAGTAGCGAGGTGACAATGAACAGACTGCCCTGGGTCAAAATCGCGATGCCGATCGGTATTCCAACCCTCAACAAATCAACGATGCCGGCAAGACGCGGCGGATCGAAGCGGGCAAACAGCTGCAAATGCGCCAGCCGTTTGCCTCGCCAGAGTTGCGCAGCGAACAGCAACGCTTGCAGCCACATCATCAAAGCCGACGCGATGCCCAGTCCTTCAGCCCCCATCTCTGCGAAACCCAACTTGCCATTGGTCAGCACATAACCCACTGGCGCCAGAAACAGGAGACCACCAAAGCCGAAGACCATGGTCGGGCGCATCCAGTGCATCCCTTCGCACAGATAGCGCATGCAGAAAAACAGGGTCAGTGCCGGACTTCCCCAACGCACCGCCTCCAGAAAAGCCTGCGCGCCGGGAATGATCTCCGGCGCAATCCCGGCAGGCGCGAGCAGAAAAGGCGCAAGGCTGAGAAAACCGAACATGAGCACTCCCATGAACAGCGCCAGCCACAGCGCCTGACGAAAGACCGGCGCGATCTCGCCTGTTCGATTTGCGCCGTGCAAACGCGCGACCGAAGCGGTCAGCGCAATCAACGTGCCGATCGGCACCAGCATCGGCAGCCACAACAATGCCGTGCCAAGCGTGACGGCAGCCAGAGTATCGGTGCCATGATTGCCCGCGATGAGGTTGTCCACGAAGGCAATCAGCCCGGCGCACAGATGCCCGATGACCAACGGAAGCGACAGCCATGCAGTTGCTCGAATCTCGTGCAGATGGCCGGGAGGTCTGATCGTTTGTGACATTAAGTGAGATCCTCGAATTCGATCACCCCCGCTACAGACATCAAGGCTGACGGGGCGGTCGTTATCTCAGAATCGGTCGAGGGCTGGCTGTCAGACGCTTCCGCAAATCACGGATTCACCGTAGGAAAGTTGTAACAGAGCGCAGCCCGCACAAAAAACGCGCATACAAAAACGCCGCTCATCACTGAGCGGCGTTTTTGTGAATATGGAGCGGGAAACGAGACTCGAACTCGCGACCCCGACCTTGGCAAGGTCGTGCTCTACCAACTGAGCTATTCCCGCAATGGCGTCCCCTAGGGGACTCGAACCCCTGTTACCGCCGTGAAAGGGCGGTGTCCTAGGCCACTAGACGAAGGGGACAGGCTACAACTTTCACTAATAAAAACGCCGCTCTTTGCAAAGCGGCGATTTTTGAATTTGGAGCGGGAAACGAGACTCGAACTCGCGACCCCGACCTTGGCAAGGTCGTGCTCTACCAACTGAGCTATTCCCGCAAATGGCGTCCCCTAGGGGACTCGAACCCCTGTTACCGCCGTGAAAGGGCGGTGTCCTAGGCCACTAGACGAAGGGGACACGCTACCCGGAACACATGGTGTGTGTTTCGGTGTCCAGATCCGCCTCCGAAGATTCGGTTCTGGTTTCACTCAGCACCGCCCGAAAGCGTTGCTGTTTAAAATTGGAGCGGGAAACGAGACTCGAACTCGCGACCCCGACCTTGGCAAGGTCGTGCTCTACCAACTGAGCTATTCCCGCATTGGCGTCCCCTAGGGGACTCGAACCCCTGTTACCGCCGTGAAAGGGCGGTGTCCTAGGCCACTAGACGAAGGGGACACACTACAACATTCACTCCCTGCCGCGCTTCGCTGTGTGCTTTACGCTGCAAGTGGCGCGCATTCTATGGATGGATTGAAAGGTCGTCAACCCCCAGATATAAATTTATTTAAATCAATGACTTCGACCTGCTTTACGGGCCGTTTCCGGCTTTTGCGTCGCCCGACGATTGACGCCTATATTCCGACACTCGCCAAGGCGCTATAGTCCACGTCACAGGTGATGGCAATCTGCACCCCAAGGGCCAGCATTTAAATAAGCGGCTCCCTGGCCGATACAGATACAGCTTCGCCGATCCAAACCCGTCGAGCGGCGCTAGGCTCCTCTATGCCAAGCCACTACACTCGCACGCGAACCCTATAAAGAGGTCTTACCGGTGACACCACTCATGATCACCCTGCTAGTCATAGCCGGGATCGCAATCTTGATCGCCATTGGCTACATGAACCATGTGGTGGAAAACACCAAACTGGAGAAGGCCCGCACCAAGGTCGAACTCAACGACCGCCTGCGCCGTTGCGGCGAACTGACCGAAACCTTCCCCGGCCAGTTCATGACCCCGGCCCTCAAGCTGCTGCTGACCCGCCTTGAGCTGAACGTCTGCCAGCGCCTGCTGAACCTGGAAAAGACCAGCGCCACCACCAAGGCCCGCATCACTGAACTCAGCGCCCTCGTCGCCCAGGGCGAATCGATCCCGGTCAACAACCCACCGGCCCCGATCCAGACCGAAGCCAAGGCCAAAGACGTCCGCTTCCTCCTCGAAGCCCTCCACGGCCAGATCACCCGCGCCGCCCAGGACGGCTTCCTGCCACCGAACGAAGCCAAACACTGGGTCCGCGAAGTACGCCACATCCTCGTACTGCTGCACATCGAGTTCTTCAACAACCTCGGCCAGCACGCACTCCAGCAAAACCAACCAGGCCAGGCCCGCCTCGCCTTCGAACGCGGCGTGCAATACCTGCGCAAACAGCAGGACCCGCAAATCTACGCCGAACAACTCCAATACCTGGAAAAACTCCTGGCCCGCGCCAACGCCCAGGTCATGGACAAAATCGCCCCGGTCGAAGGCGAAGAAAACCAACTGACTGCCGGCCTCAAAGACGTCGAGGCTGACGCGGACTGGAAGAAGAAAGTGATTTACGACTGAGTGCAGTCAAAGAGAGAAGCCACCGGGAGGTGGCTTTTTTATTGCCTGAAAGAAGATCAAAAGCTTTCCCTCACCCTAGCCCTCTCCCGGAGGGAGAGGGAACTGACCGCGCTGTTTGGGAGAGGTACGCCGACGTGAAAGACCGAGTCGCACTCGGGTTTTGAAATGTATGCAACTCAACTCACACTGCTGCACCTGCTGCACCTTGCACCTTGCACCTTCTGCATCCTCTGCTTCTTCTACTCTTGCTTCTGCTTCTGCTTCTGCTTTGGCTTCCCACCACTCAACACAATGAGCGTTAGCTCGAGTACCGCTTTTGACGTGCCGGCCCCATCGGAAGGCTGAGTGGAGGGATTTATCCGGGGGTGGGAGCGCAGCGACCGTGCGGCGAAGCCGCATGCATCGAGAGGAGGTGCAGCGAAGCAAACCGTAGGCGATGCCCCCGGATGAATCCCGGAACGAAGGAACCCCGAGCCCCAGCGAGGGGCCGAACGCCGGGGCCCAGCCTTTTGGTTCCTTTTTGGCGTTTGAAAAAGGGACTCGCCGTAAGGGCGAAACCGCCAGCCGGAGCACCCGTAGAAACGGATATGAACGCAATAAAACGCGAACCTGGTCGGCCCAAAGGCCGCCAAGGTCAAAGCCGAAAGTGCCCCACCATCCCCCGCAACTCACTCCCCAACTGCGCCAGCTCAACACTCGAAGCCGCATTCCCGCGCATGGCAATCGAAGACTGATCCGCACTCGCCCGAATACTCGTCACACTGCGATTGATCTCCTCGGCCACCGAACTCTGCTCCTCGGCCGCCGCCGCAATCTGCTGGTTCATCTGCTGAATCAACGAAACCGCCGCCGCAATACTCCCCAGTGCGCTTTCGGTCTGCAACGCATCACTCACCGCCAGCTTCACCAACTCGCCACTGCTCTGAATCTGCTGCACCGACGAATGCGCCGCCGAACGCAAGGCACTGACCAGCCGCTCGATCTCCTCGGTCGACTGCTGCGTGCGCCGGGCCAGCGCCCGCACCTCATCGGCGACCACCGCAAAGCCCCTGCCCTGCTCGCCCGCCCGCGCCGCTTCGATCGCGGCGTTGAGCGCCAGCAGATTGGTCTGCTCGGCAACACTCTTGATCACTTCCAGCACCGTGCCGATGTTCTGGATTTCCGCGCTCAGACTTTCGATGCTCGAACTGGCCGAAGTCGCCGAGTCCGCCAGTTGCTCGATCCGCGCCATGCTCTGACGCACCACCTGCTGACCGCTTTCGACCTTGCCATCAGCGGTCTGCGCTGCGAGCGCCGCTTCTTCGGCGTTGCGCGCCACATCATGAACGGTGGCGGTCATCTGGTTCATCGCCGTCGCCACCTGTTCGGTTTCCTCTTTCTGGCTGCTGACCTCAAGGTTGGTCTGCTCGGTCACCGCCGACAGCGATTGCGCTGAACTCGCCAACTGCTCGATCCCCGCCTGCAACCCGCTGACAATCGTGCTCAGGCCCGCACCCATCTGCTGCATGGCCAGCATCAGTTGGCCGATTTCGTCGCGACGGGAGACCTCGATCGTTGCGCTCAGATCACCGGCTGCAATTTGTTGCGCCACATGAATCACGCTGCGCAACGGTGCGACGATCAGCCGGGTAATCACCCACGCCGCAATCAGCCCCACCAGCAACGCCAGCGCCGATGATCCAATGATCAGCACCGAATTCTTTTTCAGTTCGCCCTGCATCGCGGCATCTTGCGCGACATAGGCCTGTTGGACCCGCGCCACGACTTCGTCGGCCCGTTGGTGCAGCTGTTGATAAACGGTCTTTTCCTGGGCCAGCAATCCGGTGTACTCGGCCAGCTTGTCGCTGAAACCGGCAATGTGCCCCGACACTTCATTGAGCACCGTCAGGTAACCCTCATCCTTGACCGTGGATTTAAGCTGCTCGGCCTGGGCCTGAGCCTGGGCAGCCTGCTCGATATTGCCCTGACCGGCACTGTCGTCACCCTTGCGGCTTTGATCCAGTCGCACCCGCGCTTCGTTCATCGCCTGCAACATCAAGCGCGAAACCTGGCTGACCTGACCGGCCTGCTCGATGAATTGCGCCCCGTCCTTGCCCTCGCTGTCTTTCAGGGTATACGCGCCGTCGTCGGCCAGACCGGCCTGCAACACATCGAGATTGTTGGCGACGCTGGACACCGACCAACTGGCCATCTCCAGCGCCAGGTCCTTGGCCTGGGACAACGAGACGAATTCATCGAACGCCTTGCGGTAAGCGCTCAATGACTGTTGGACGTCGTTCATGACCGACTCATTGCCCGGCGACAAAATCTTGAGCTGGTCGGCCATGGCGATCAGACCGTCGACACCCTCATGCAAGGCATCGACGGTTTTCGGGTTGCCGTGCAGGGCGTAGTCCTGCTCCAGCAGGCGCACCTTGAGCAAGCCACTGTTGAGCGATGACATCTGCTTGAGGCCATCGAAGCGCTGACTGATGGTTTGCAGGGACCAGACGCCAATGGCGGCCACCAGCGCCGTCAGCAGCAACACCAGCACAAACCCGATACCCAGTTTTTTTGCCATACCGAGGTTGGCAAAACGTCCTTGCACGGCCGAAATCATTGCGCGTAGTCCCCTGCCATAGTCTGTTGTCGAAGATTCGCAATGGCCTCGAACCAGCACAAGTCTCTGGCGTCGGAATAATGGCAAAAAGCTACGCACGCGTCGTTTTCAGAACGCTTGAGGTCGATCCACGGTCGTGCTGCGAAAAAACTGTCGCGCCCGGGGATCACAGGCGTAAGCCACGTTGATGCGCTGCCAGTCGCAGGCTTCACCACTGGGGCTGAACGAGGTTGCACAAGACAGCTGCACCCCGCAGCGCGAGGCTTGCCTGCGCAAATGCGCTTCATCCGCCAGCGGCGCGCGCGCCCAGATGAACAGGCCGCCCGTGGGCTTGCCGAACACTTCCCACCCGGCATCTTCCAGGGCCTGCAAAGCCGCCGCACGATCAGTATTGAGGCGCTGGCGCTGGCGCTGCACCAGTTTGCGATAGGCGCCACTGGCCAGCATCCCGGCCAGCACCGCCTCGCAGAACCTCGAGGTGCCCATGCAACTGATCGTCTTGATCCGCACCATCCGCTCGATCAGCTCGCCATCGGCCAACACGAAACCCACTCGCAGCGAGCTGCTCAGGGTCTTGGAAAAGCTGCCGACGTAAATCACCCGTCCCTCGTCATCCAGCGCTGCCAGTCGAGTGCCGCTGCCATTGTGCAGGTCAGCGTAAACATCATCTTCGATCAGCCGCAGATCGTAGAGCCTGCTCAACTCCAGGATACGTCGGGCGACCGCCGGCAGCAGGCAACTGCCCGTGGGATTGTGATGGTGACTGTTGATGAACAACGCGGCGGGCCGAAACTGTTGCAGCAACGCCTCGAGCGCCTCGAGATCCGGCCCGCCCGGCGTGCGGCGAACCTCCAGCATGCGCACGCCGTGCAAGCGCAGGAGATCGAACAGCGGCGCATAACCGGGCGTCTCGACCACCACGCAATCACCGGCCTTGAACAGGGTACGCACGATCAGGTCCAGTCCGTGGCTGGCGCCGGCGGTGGTCATCACCTGTTCTGCCACGGCCCTGATACTCAGCAATCCCAGGCGCTTGATGATCTGTTCGCGTAACGCCGGCAGCCCCAGAGGCGTGCTGTAGTTGAACAGACTGGCCATGTCGGCGCGCGCCACTTCGCGGATCGCATAGGCGAGATCATCGGGCTCGCGCCAACTCTCCGGCAGGACGCCACTTCCCAGCGTCAAACCGCCGCGCCATCGGGCGGCTGGATCCCCCCCGCTGCGCTCTCCCTCACACCCGGTGCCATCGATCGCCTTGCAGCAATCGGGCAATGAAGACGCCACCATAAATCCCGAGCCCTGACGCGAGGCCAGAACCCCTTGCGCCACAAGGCGCTCGCAAGCTTCCATGACGCAGGACTGGCTGAGCAGATTGCACCGTGCGATCTCTCGCACGGAGGGCAGACGCGTCGTCGGCGGCACTTGCCCCTGCATGATCCACTCGGTCAACCCGTCAACAATCTGCTGTACGACCGGCACCATTGCCTGTCGGTCAATTCTCAATTCCATGAGCGCGCAAACTCCTGTCCGTTTTTGCTGGCGGCAGTAAATCACAGCCACGTCCTTGAGACTGTGCGACAAAACCGCCAAAAACCTCCTTTCTCAATATTTGAAACACATTGTTTAGCGAATTCACGGAGCCGCCCCCGAGACGAAAAAAGCCCGCCGATGGGCGGGCTCGTTCATGCATCAGCCAATGGCCTCTCAGAAGGCGGTCACGCCACCATCCACGGCCAGCGAATGGCCGGTGGTAAACGCCGCGCCATCACTGCACAGGTACAGCACGGCGCTGGCAATTTCCTCGACCTTGCCGATACGGCCGACCGGGTGCATCGCGTTGGCGAATTCGCCTTTCTTAGGGTCCGCTTCATAGGCGCGACGGAACATGTCGGTGTCGATCACTGCCGGGCATACGGCGTTGACGCGGATTTTCTTCTTGGCGTATTCGATCGCAGCCGATTTGGTCAGACCGATTACCGCATGCTTGGAAGCCGCGTAGATGCTCATCTTCGGCGCAGCGCCCAATCCGGCCACCGACGCGGTATTGACGATCGCCCCGCCGCCCTGGGCCAGCAGCAACGGCAATTGGTACTTCATGCACAGCCAGACGCCTTTGACGTTGACACCCATGATCGCGTCGAACTCGTCCATCGAGCCTTCGGCCAGTTTGCCCTTCTCGATTTCGATCCCGGCATTGTTGAAGGCATAGTCGAGACGGCCGTAGGTATTGATCACCTCGTCCATCAGATTTTTCACTTCGCTTTCGACGGTTACGTTGCAGCGCACGAAGGTCGCTTCGCCACCGGCTGTACGAATCAGCGCCACAGTGCCCTCGCCCCCGGCCGCATCCAGATCGGCCACCACCACTTTCAGACCTTCGGCGGCGAATGCCTGGGCCGTCGCGCGGCCGATGCCGTTGGCCGCGCCGGTGACGACGGCTACCTGACCGGAAAACGTCATGCTCATTGTTATGTCCTCGAATGCGGGGGGGATTGATGAAGGCAGCATAGCCACAGGGGCCTGAGTGACGTCAGCACTATCAAAAGGCCGGTTAGGCTTGCATGAATCGCAGTGATGAAACCCAGCCGGGGACTATCACCGAACTGGATCAACCTGCATTCGCCCCATGAGCCAACCTTGCGGCATCGCCCATGAAGGTCTATCAACAAGGCTTCATTCAATTCGAGTGCCTGTCATGACCAACCAGACCAATCGCCAGTTCCTGCTCGCCAAACGCCCGGTGGGCGCCGCCACCCGCGAGACCTTCACCTATCAGGAATTACCGGTCGGCGAGCCGGCGGCGGGGCAGATTCTGGTCAAGAACGAATACCTGTCCCTCGACCCGGCCATGCGCGGCTGGATGAATGAAGGCAAATCCTACATTCCACCGGTAGGTCTGGGCGAAGTCATGCGCGCGCTGGGCGTAGGCAAAGTAGTCGCGTCGAACAATCCGGGGTTCGCCGTCGGCGACTACGTCAACGGTGCCATTGGCGTGCAGGATTATTTCCTTGGCGAGCCAAAAGGTTTCTACAAGGTCGATCCGAAACTGGCACCGCTGCCGGTTTATCTGTCCGCACTGGGCATGACCGGCATGACCGCCTACTTCGCCCTGCTCGATGTCGGCGCACCGAAGGCCGGCGACACCGTGGTGTTGTCCGGTGCAGCGGGCGCTGTCGGCAGCATCGCCGGGCAGATCGCCAAAATCAAAGGATGCCGGGTGGTCGGCATCGCCGGCGGCGCGGACAAGTGCAAATTCCTGATCGATGAACTGGGCTTCGACGGCGCCATCGACTACAAAAGCGAAGACGTGCTCGCCGGCCTCAAGCGCGAATGCCCGAAAGGCGTGGACGTGTATTTCGACAACGTCGGCGGCGACATCCTCGACGCGGTGCTGAGCCGTCTGAACTTCAAGGCGCGTGTGGTGATCTGCGGCGCGATCAGCCAGTACAACAACAAGGAAGCGGTCAAAGGCCCGGCCAACTACTTGTCGCTGCTGGTCAACCGCGCGCGGATGGAAGGCTTCGTGGTGATGGATTACGCCGCGCAGTACGCCACTGCCGCCCAGGAAATGGCCGGCTGGATGGCCAAGGGTCAGCTCAAGAGCAAGGAAGACATCGTCGAAGGCCTGGAAACCTTCCCGGAAACCCTGGGCAAACTGTTCAGCGGCGAGAACTTCGGCAAACTGGTGTTGAAGGTCTGAAAACAAAGAAGGGAGCCATCGGGCTCCCTTCTTTGATGCTTCAGCTGTTCGCTCAGGCCAGTTCGGCAACCACCGAGGCCAGCGCCTTGGCCGGATCCGCCGCCTGGCTGATTGGACGGCCGATCACCAGATAGTCGGAACCGGCATCCAGCGCCTGACGCGGGGTCAGGATGCGACGCTGGTCGTCCTGGGCGCTGCCCGCCGGACGAATCCCCGGGGTCACCAGTTGCAGCGAAGGATGCGCGGTTTTCAGCGCAGTGGCTTCCAGCGCCGAGCACACCAGACCGTCCATCCCGGCCTTCTCGGCCAGTGCCGCCAGACGCAGCACCTGCTCCTGCGGCTCGATGTCCAGACCGATACCCGCCAGATCCTCACGTTCCATACTGGTCAGCACGGTCACGCCGATCAGCAACGGTTGCGGGCCGCTGCGCTTGTCCAGCTCTTCACGGCAGGCCGCCATCATGCGCAGGCCGCCGGAGCAGTGAACGTTGACCATCCACACGCCCATCTCGGCAGCAGCCTTGACCGCCATCGCGGTGGTGTTGGGAATGTCGTGGAATTTCAGGTCGAGGAATACTTCAAAACCCTTGTCACGCAGGGTGCCGACGATTTCCGCGGCGCAGCTGGTGAACAGTTCCTTGCCCACTTTGACCCGGCACAGTTTCGGGTCCAACTGGTCGGCCAGCTTCAGTGCGGCGTCACGGGTAGGGAAATCCAGGGCGACGATGATAGGAGTCTGGCAGGCGGACATGGATGGGCTCTCAGGCAAGTCGAAATCGGCGCGCATTGTAGCGGAACCGGCGGCGGCGCGGCACCCGATGATCGGTAAATCGTCGCGCCAACCGTGATCAGCATAGCCTTGCAGGGTATTGTGTCGAACCCGATACACAACCGACACGCCGGCAACATGCGCCCGCGCTAGCCTCGCCAGCCGCAACAAGTCCTTACAGCAGCCCTTCCCGCCTCATGGCCGGACGCCTATGCTGAAACCACAACCTCGCAGCCTATCTTTGTGGTTGGCGGCCTACTGGCAGATGAACAGCCTCATGCACAACTCCCAAGCCTCCGTGAACGACGAGCAGAAAGACGACAAGCGCTGGAGCATCCGTGCCCTGATCGTCGACGATGACGTGCCGATCCGCGAACTGATGATCGACTACCTGGCCCGCTTCAACATTCACGCCAGCGGCGTCACCGACGGTGCGGCCATGCGCCAGGCGATGCAGGCCGAGCATTTCGACGTGGTGGTGCTCGACCTTATGCTGCCCGGCGAAGACGGTCTGTCGCTGTGCCGCTGGCTGCGCGCGGAGTCCGACATCCCGATCCTGATGCTCACCGCCCGCTGCGAACCCACCGACCGGATCATCGGCCTGGAACTGGGCGCCGATGACTACATGGCCAAACCGTTCGAACCACGGGAACTGGTGGCGCGGATCCAGACGATTCTGCGTCGGGTGCGCGACGACCGCACCGAACAGCGTGCGAACATTCGCTTCGACAACTGGCGCCTGAACAGCGTGCTGCGCCAGTTGATCGCCGACGACGGGCTGGTGGTGCCGCTGTCCAACGCCGAGTTCCGCCTGCTCTGGGTGTTCATCGAACGTCCGCGCCGGGTGCTCAGCCGCGAACAGTTGCTGGACGCCGCCCGTGGCCGCTCGATCGAAGCCTTCGACCGCAGCATCGACCTGCTGGTCTCGCGCCTTCGGCAAAAACTCGGCGACGACCCGAAAGCCCCGCAACTGATCAAGACCGTACGGGGTGAAGGCTACCTGTTCGACGCCCGGGACATTGGCTGATGCGAGCGCGCTTCGACACGCTGTTCGGCCGCCTGTTTGGCATGCTGTTGGTGGCGATTGTCCTGGCGCACCTGCTGGCCTTCGCCTGGTTCCGCCTCTACGGCCCACCGCCCCCGCCACCGCCGCCGGAGTTCTCGCAAAACCTCGACGGTCAACAGCCGGCTCAGGATCCACGCTACCCGCCCCGTCCACCGCGCCCCTGGTTCGGCGGGCCGATCGTGCCGCTGACCTTCCAGTTCATCTCGCTGATCATCGCCGCATGGTACGGCGCCAAGCTGCTGACCCGACCGATCCAGCGTCTGAGCGATGCGGCCGAGCGCCTGAGCGAAGACCTCGACAGTCCACCACTGGACGAAACCGGCCCGCGGGAAGCCCGACAGGCCGCACACACGTTCAACCTGATGCAACACCGCATCCGCGAACAGGTGCAGCAACGCGCACGAATGCTCGGCGCCGTCTCCCACGACCTGCGCACCCCGCTGTCACGGCTGAAACTGCGCCTGGAAAACATCAACGACGACAAGCTGCAAGGCCAGATGCGCCAGGATCTGGACGACATGATCGGCATGCTCGACGCCACCCTCACCTACCTGCACGAACAGCGCACCAGCGAAGCCTTGCAGTTGATGGACGTGCAGGCGCTGGTCGAATCACTGTGCGAAAACGCCCAGGATCAAGGCGCCGACGTGCAGGTCAGCGGCCACTGTGCCCCCTTGCAGGTGCAACCGATGGCACTGCGCTCATGCATCAACAACCTGATGGACAACGCCCTGCGCTACGCCGGCCAAGCGCACATCGAACTGCAGGACCAACGCGAACAGCTGCTGATCCGCGTCATCGACCACGGCCCGGGCATCGCGGCGGACAAGCGCGAAGCCGTATTCGAGCCGTTCTTCCGCCTCGAAGGCTCACGCAACCGCAACTCCGGCGGCGTCGGTCTGGGCATGACCATCGCCCGGGAAGCGGCGCAACGTCAGGGCGGACAACTGACCCTGGCAGAAACACCCGGCGGCGGCCTGACCGCCGTGATCCAGCTGCCCCGCCACTGATCCCGACTGTGTACCGGTCGGTACAAACTTCACATACCCACGACACCTTGCGACTGGAGGCTGCATAAGCCGGTACACCCACCGGTTTTCCAGTCCAAGGAGTGAGCCCGATGATCGGTAGCGTCAGCAACTACACGAGCTATACCAGCACCAGCAGCACCTCCACCCAAAACGCCCGCAGCCAGCAACTGCAAAAGGAACTGTTCGCCAAACTCGACAGCAACGGCGACGGCGCGGTGGATCAGGACGAACTCGGCAGCGCCCTGTCGCAGAAGTCCAACGACGGCCTGCTGGTCAGCCTGAGCAAACAATTCGGCGATCTGGACAGCGACGCCAGCGGCAGCCTCAGCGCCGAAGAAATGACCGCCATGGCCCCACCCCCGCCACCACCGGGAGACCAGGCCCCCAACACCGAACTCGCCGACGCCCTGATCAGCGCCCTCGACGCCGACGGCGACGGCGCCATCAGCAGCGACGAACTGAGCAACGGCCTGACCAGCGCCGGCAGCACCGCCGACAGCAGCAAAATCTTCTCCGCCCTGGACAAAAACGAAGACGGCGTCGTCAGCCAGGACGAACTCGCCGCCAGCCTCACCCCACCGCCACCCCCACCACCGCAAGCCTCCAGCGACGAACTCTTCAGCCAGCTCGATGCAGACGGCGACGGCACTGTTACCGCCACCGAACTGAACAGCGCGCTGCAGACCAGCGACAGCACGTCCTCAAACAACACCGACACCGCCACCGCCCTGCTCAAAGTGCTGGACAGCGACAGCAGCGGAGGCGTCAGCAGCGACGAACTGAAAGCTGCACTGCAAGCAGGTCGCGAACGCCCGGATGGCGAACAAACTGCCAGCAATACTCAAACCACCACCGAAGCGCTGAACCGCATGATTGCCAATCTGAGCAAGCAGTATTCGCTAGAAAGCACCGCGTCGGTGGGCAAGTATTTGAATGTGGCGACTTGAGATTGGGTGAAGAGGATCGCTCTCGAGTCAAGACTTGAGGGGCGATTAACTCTGGCTGGGTGAGTGGTTTGCTTTGGCTCTGCGGTGTGTCATCAAAGCGGCCCTCACCCTAGCCCTCTCCCAGAGGGAGAGGGGACTGACCGAGGTGTTTAAGCGAACTACACCGACGTGAAATACCGAGGTGAACTCAGGTTTCAAAGCACATACAACCCCACTCCTGCTTTCGCTTTGGCTTTGGCTTTGGCCTCCCACCACTCAACACAATGAGCGTTAGCTCGAGTACCGCTCTTGACGTGTCGGCCCCATCGGAAGGCTGAGTGGAGGGATTCATCCGGGGGTGGGAGCGCAGCGACCGTGCGGCGCAGCCGCATGCATCGAGAGGAGGTGCAGCGAAGCAAACCGTAGGCGATGCCCCCGGATGAATCCCGGAGCGAAGGAACGCCGAGCCACAGCGAGGCGCCGAACGCAGGGGCCAAGACCTTTGCTTCCTTTGGGGCGTTTGCCAAAGGGAGTCGCTGTAAAAGCGAAACCGCCAGCGGCAACACCCGAAGAAACGGATATTCACCCAATCCCAAAGAGCCTGGTCGGCCCAAAGGCCGCCAAGTCAAAAGCCTCAAACCCGAGCCTGACTCTTACTCCAATCCGTCAACAAACTATAAGCAACAGCCAAAAGCGTAGGCCCAATAAACAACCCGATAAACCCAAACGCAATCAACCCGCCAAACACCCCAAGCAACACAATCACCAACGGCAGATTCCCGCCCCGGCTGATCAGATACGGCTTGAGCACGTTATCCACGCCACTGATGATGAACGTCCCCCAGATCCCGAGAAACACCGCCATCCCGTACTCACCCTTCCAGGCCAGCCAAGCCGTGGCCGGAATCCACACCAGCGGCGGCCCCATCGGAATCAGACTGAGCAGAAACGTCACGATCCCCAGCACCAGCGCCCCCGGCACCCCGGCAATCAGGAAACCGATCAGCGCCAGCACCGCTTGCGCAGCCGCTGTACCAATCACCCCGTTGACCACCCGTTGCACGGTACCGGCCACCAGATCGATGTAGTACCCGGCCCGGTCACCGATCAGGCGTTGCAGCAGACTGTGCACGAACGCCGCCAGTCGCGGCCCGTCGCGGTAGAAAAAGAACACGAAGACAATGCTCAGGGTCAGCTCGAGAATCCCGCTGCCGATCTGCGCACTGCGCGCCAGCAACCAGTTGCCAACCTGCCCCAGATAAGGTTTGACCGTCACCATCAGGGCCGCGCCCTGCTGATCGATGCTGTTCCAGATCCCCACCAGCCGTTCGCCCACCAACGGCACGCCGCCCAGCCAGCTCGGTGCCTCGGGCAGCCCGTCGACCTGCACATCCTTGATGAACGCCGTAGCGTCACGCACGTGATCGGCCAGGTTAAAGCCGAGCCACACCAGCGGCCCCGCTACCAGCAACATCCAGCCCATGGTCAGAACCAGGGCCGCCAGGGATTCCCGGCCATTGAGCCAGCGGGTCAGCAAGCGCATCAGCGGCCAACTGGCGAACGCCAGCACCGCGCCCCAGAACAGCGCCGACCAGAACGGCGCCATCACCCAGAAACTGGCACCAAACAGCACCAGCAACAGGATCTGCACCAGCAGACGATCATTATTGGGCATGTGAAATCTCGAAAAAAATCAGTCAGGCAAAGAGTAGGCGAACACGTCGAGCGTGTCCGCCAAAGACACCTTATCGCAACAGATCGATGCGCAGACCTTCGCCATCGACACTGCCGGTTTCCATTCGCGCGGCGCGCACGCCCTGCCCGATCAGCGCCTGCCGCCAGGCCTCGGCTTTCGGCCCGGACACTGTCACCCGCAACGTGGTGTCGAGGTTCAGGCCACGGGACAGCAAGCGCAGCCAGGTGTCATCCGGATCGCCGGCGAGCTTTGGAAAATCCAGCTCGCCGGTGCTTTTCAGTTCCCGCAGCAGCGTGGCCGAGGTCGGCAGCAGATCACCGAGCGGTGCCAGCGCCTCGAACTGTTCAACGTGCAGATAGGCTTTGCGATTGCCGCGGGTGATGCTGTACAGCGCCACCAGCGTGTTGTCGCGCGGGGCCGCTAGCCTCAGCAGCAGATAGGCCTGCTGCTCGTCGGCACCGTACAGCTTGGCATTACCGAACACCTCGTTGGCCCACAGGCTGCTCTCGCCGCAATCCCGGGCCTGGCACCAGAACAACAGCTGGGCATCCTGTTTTTGCAGGGCTTCGCGAGCGAGAGTAAAGGCTTCGGTGGCGGAATGTTCCGGCGGCAATTCATAGGTCACCGAGGTGGTTTGCCCCCGGGCGCTGACCTGGCCGTCGAAACGCAACTGGCCGCTGATCTTGCGGATCGAGCCAAGCGGGTAGATCCGCTCCAGTTCCACAGCGGGGCGATAGTCGACGATCTGCGCATCGGCCACACGCGGCACGATCGGCAGGTCCTGACTGCCCGGCAGGTCGGCAGCGAATAGAAAGGGACTGAAACAGCACAGCGCCAGCAGACTGATAGATCGCATGGACAGGCTCATCGCAGGGGCATGGCCTGGGTGCCTTTAGGGCAGTTCGAAGTCGCAGCGGTGTAGAAATCCATCTTGGTTGTCTCCCATTTCAACCTGCCCAGCCTCGACAGTTGCCGGGAGCAAGTCAAGGAATGGCGAAGAACCGATTGAAACAGTCTGCGACAAGGTCGGCCCCGGCCTCATCGTTCAGGTGCAGATGATGCCCGCCCGGCAGCTGTTCCCGGTCAAAGGGTAGACGCTCCAGCAGCTCCGGATGTTTGGCCAGCATGCCGTCAGCGGCGACCACCAATTGCGCGGGGCAGGCAATGCGCTGCACGAACGCCATCGCCTGCTCCTGGGTCAGACGCAGCGGCGACGGCAACGTCAGACGGTTGTCAGTGCGCCAGGTGTAACCGCCGGGCACCGGCATCAGACCGCGCTGGGCCAGCAGTTCGGCGGCTTCGCGACTGACCGCCACCAGCCCTTTCATCCGTGCTTCGATCGCCCGGTCGAGGGTGTTGTAGACCGGTTTGCGCTTTTCCCGAAGATCGAGTTGCGCCTGTAAGGCCATGCCCATGCGCTCGGCGGCGTTTTCGCCTTTGTCGGTAGGAGGAATCACCCCGTCGATCAACGCCAGATGGGTAATGCGTTCGGGCAACGACCCGGCCAGCACCAGCGACACGATCGCACCCATGGAATGCCCGAGCAGGCCGAAACGTTTCCAGCCCAGTTGCTCGGCGACCTGCAGCACGTCGTGGGCGTAATCCCACAGCGCGTAACCGGCGCCGTTCGGACGATGCCCGGAATGCCCGTGACCGGCCATGTCCAGCGCCACGATACGCAAGCCTTTGAGCTTCGGCGCCAGGCGCGCGAAGCTGTTGGCGTTATCCAGCCAGCCGTGAAGGGCGATCACCGGTAACCCGTCTTCCGGGCCGAACAGGTGCGCTGCCAGTTCGATATGCGGCAGGCTCAGGCGCACTTCTTCGACGCCGGGGTTCATGCGCAATCCTTGTCTTGCCGGCGCTCCCAGCGATCGAACAGGTTTTTCAGTAATTGCGCGGTGTCCTGCGGGCGCTCAAGCGGAAACATGTGCCCGCCGGGCACGGTCAGCGCCTCGCCCTGAGGCAGGCGTCCGACGAAGCGGGTGTGGTGGTTCATCACCACGCGGCTCTTGTGTCCACGTACCACCGCCAGCGGCACTTTCAATTGCCGGGTATGCGCAGGACTGGTGTGCGGCACGCCGCGATAGATGCTGATCTCGGTCGCAGGATCGAAGCGCAGGCGCAACTTGTCGCCGACCTTGTGCAGGCCGTGCTGCAAGTAGGCATCGAAACATTCCGGATCAAAGCTGCGGAACAGGGTTTTGCCGGCAAAATAACCTCGGGCGCTGTCCAGATCGGCAAACTCTTCGCGGCGTCCCAGCGTGCGACCGGCCGGAGTCAGTTTGTCGATGAAACCAAAGCGCTTGGCGGCGCGGATCACCCATTGATCGGTGCGGGTCAGCACCGGCGAGTCGAGCATCACCACGCCCCGATACAGTTCAGGGCAACGCAGTGCAGCGTGCAAATGCAACATGCCGCCGAAGGAATGGCCGACGCCCCACACCGGTTCATCTTGCTGTTGCAGGTGATGGATGAGTTCGTCGACCAGGTGATACCAGTTGTCACCCGCCGGGAAACGCGGGTCATGGGCATGTTGTTCCAGATGCGCGACCCGGTACTCGGGCGCCAGCGCCGCGAACAGTTTGCCGTAGGTGCCCGAAGGGAAACCGTTGGCGTGGGCGAAGAAGATCGGTTGCGACATACCGGCAAATCCATGAGCGGAAAACAGGCGTTGATTGTCCGTAAGACCGCGTCCTTCAGCAATGACCGTAACTGCCAGGAATGATGACAGTCCGGTCAGGGCTATGACGCTTCGGCCATCAACGCGCCGGCGGTTGTTCTCCCAGCGGCACCACTGCCATGGTCAAGCGCGACACACAACTGGCCTTGCCTTCATCGCTGGTCAGGCGGATATCCCAGACGTGGGTGGTGCGGCCGATGTGGATCGGTTTGGCCACCGCCGTCACTCGTCCGCTGCGCAGGCCGCGCAAGTGGTTGGCGTTGATTTCCAGGCCGACGCAATAGAACTTGCTGGCGTCGATGCACAGGTAACTGGCCATCGAGCCGACCGTTTCCGCCAGCACCACCGAGGCGCCGCCGTGCAGCAGGCCGTAAGGCTGATGGGTGCGATGGTCGATGACCATGCTGGCCGTCAGGGATTCTTCGTCGAAGGACTCGAAGCGGATGTCCAGCACTTCGCCGATGGTGTTTTTCTGGATTGCGTTCAACTGCTCGATGTTCGGAGTGGTGCGCCACAAGGTCATCGCAGGCTTCCTTTGTTGTTTTGATCGACGCTCAATCCTGCCACAGCACCGCCTCGCTGCGCTCGCTCCATTCTTCGAAACGTGCTCCGTAGGTGTCTTCGATGATGTTGCGTTTGATCTTCAGGGTCGGCGTGAGGAAGCCGTTCTCCACCGCCCAGCTGTCCTTGACCACTACCAGCCGACGCAGGCGCTCGTGCTTGTCGAGCACGGCGTTGACCTCCTCCAGCAGTTTTTCCAGGCTCGAATGCAGCGGCGCGCGGGGCTCTTCCCGGCCCACCGCCGAGAGCACGCACAACCCCAGCGGCGCACTCAGGCCATCGCCGACCACGCAGACTTGTTCGATCCGCGAATGCACCGCCAGCCGATTTTCGATCGGCGCCGGGGCGACGTACTTGCCCTTGCTGGTCTTGAAGATTTCCTTGAGCCGCCCGGTCAGGCGCAAGCGCCCTTCGGCGTCCTGTTCGCCCTTGTCGCCGGTGCGCAGGAAGCCGTCTTCGGTGAGGGTCTCGGCGGTTTTCTGCGGTTCCTTGAAATAGCCGAGCATGTTCGCCTGGCTGCGCACCTGCACTTCGCCGGACTCATCGATCCGCACTTCCACGTCGGGGCATGGCCGGCCGATCCAGCCTTCCTTGTATTGCCCCGGCAGGCAGATGTGCGAATACCCGCAGCTTTCGGTCATGCCGTAGACCTCCAGCACGTCGAGCCCGAGTTTCTGATACCAGCGCAACAGGGTCAGCGGCACCGGCGCCGCACCGGACAGCGCCACGCGCAACGCATCCAGCCCCAACCCCGCCAATACCTTGTGGCCGATCCGTTTGCCGATAAAGGGCAGACCGAGCAGGAAATCCAGACGTTTTGCCGGGATCTTGCTGTAGACGCCCATCTGGAACTTGGTCCAGATCCGCGGCACCCCGAACATCGCCGTCGGCCGCGCCCGCTTGAGATCGGCGAGAAAGGTGTCGAGGCTCTCGGCGAAAAACACAGTCTGCCCGGTATAGATCGACGCCAGTTCGACAAACATCCGCTCGGCGACATGACACAGCGGCAGATACGACAGCAGCCGGTCGTGCTCATTGAGTCCGAACAGCTGCGTGCCGCGCGTCGTCGCGAACCCGAGATTGGCGAAGCTGTGCATCACGCCCTTGGGCAGGCCGGTGGTGCCGGAGGTGTAAATGATCGTCGCCAGTTGCTCGGCGGCGGGACGCGGATCGTCCTGGATCGGCGAGCTGCGTTGCAGGTCATCCCAGTTGAAATCGAACGTGCCCGGCGGATGCAGCGGCAAGCTGACGGTGGTCAGGCCGGCTGGCACACCTGGCGACATGCCCGGCCAGTCATCGAGCTTGCCAATGAACGCCAGCACGCTTTCCGAGTGGGTGAGCACCTGATTCACCGATTCGGCGGTGAGGTTCGGATAGAGCGGCACCGAGACATGCCCGGCCATCCAGATCGCCAGATCAGCGATGATCCAGTGCGCGCAGTTTTTCGAGATCAGGGCGATGTGGCTGCCTTGCGGCAATTCCCGGGAGCGCAGCCAGTGCGCGGCGCAGCGGGCCTGATGGCCGACCTCGGCCCAGGTCAGTGTCTCGACCTGCCCGCCGCCGATCGGCTGCACCAGAAAACGCTGACGCGGGTGCCGGGCCTCGCGTTCGTAAAACACGTCCAGCGGCAAACGGAAGGCGGAAGACATTCGACTCGCTCCTGTTTTTTGGTCTGGAGCAAGCGTAGTCAACCAAGCAAGTGCTTGGTTGACTATTTCGTACAAAAAATTTCAGGGATGTTTAAGGCTGTTGAGCGTCATCGAACCGATCAGTAGCTCGCTGTGTTCGAGTTCGGCCAGCCCGGCGGTGCTGACCTTTTCCGGTGGGTAGCCCGCACCGTGTTGCAGGTAGCTGAGCAGGTTTCCCACCAACGGGTTATGGCTGACCAGCAGCACGTTGCTCACCGACACCAGTTGTTCGGCAACGCGGTCCGGGTCAACTTCCGGGGTCAGCCACTCGACCGTGCGGATCTCCGGCTCGAAGCCCAGAGCTTCGCGCACCAGTTGCGCGGTCTGCTGCGCCCGCAAGTACGGGCTGGCGTAAATGGCGGTCAGCGGCTGGCCCATCAAGCGGGCCGCGCTGCTCAACACTTCCTTGCGACCGTGGGCGGTCAGTTCCCGCTCGGAGTCGGGGCGCGAGCCATAGGGCTCGGCCTCACCGTGACGCAATACCCAGAGTTTCATAGCTTGGGTTCCTCATCCCGGGCCGGATGCGGTGCCGGCGCGACAACGTGTGGCGCTTCACCTTCCGGCGTACGCGGCGCCGGCCAGTCGGCGAACGGCCAGGGTTTCTGGTCGCTGTGGAAGCTGCCGAAACGGCCGATCTGCGCCAGAAACTGGCTCAGGCTGTCGCCGAAATTCATCAGGCTGGCGCTCGGGGCGCCATAGATCAAACGATAGATCAACTGCACCAGCACCACCGCGCCGAGGATGAACTGCGCCACCTGCCAGACCAGGATGTAAACAATCATCCACAACACCCGCAGGAGGATGGATTCATATTTGGCTTCGGTTTTCGGATCGTTCATGGCCTGCTCCCTGCTGAATCAGTTGAAACCACTGGTGGAAATAAAGTCGACATCGGTTTTCGGCTCGGCGCGCATCAGCAGACCGATCACCTGCTCAAGCGTGCGCCCTTCGAAGAGGATTGCATGCAGTCCGGCGACCAGCGGCATGTAGACGCCAACCTCCTGAGCCTTGGCCTTGAGCACTTTCAGGGTATTGACCCCTTCGGCCACTTCACCCAGGCGCGACACCGCTTCGTCGAGGCTCAAGCCCTGACCGAGGGCGAAACCGACTTGGTAGTTGCGGCTTTTCGGCGACGAGCAAGTGACGATCAGGTCGCCGACACCGGCCAGACCGAGGAAGGTCATCGGGTTGGCGCCCTGATTCACCGCAAACCGGGTCATTTCGGCCAGGGCGCGGGTGATCAGCATGCTCTTGGTGTTCTCGCCCATTTCCAGCGCCACCGCCATGCCGGCGATGATCGCGTAGACGTTTTTCAGTGCGCCGCCCAATTCCACGCCGAAACGGTCGGCGCTGGCGTAGACGCGGAAAGTGCGGCCATGCAACGCGGCCTGCACGGCTTTGCAGAGTTCTTCGTCTTCGCTGGCAACCACGGTGGCAGTCAGCGCGTGCTCGGCGATTTCCCGCGCAAGGTTCGGCCCGGACAGCACGCCGATACGTGCCTGCGGGGCGATCTCTTCGAGAATCTGGCTCATCAGTTTGAAGGTGTGGGCTTCGATGCCCTTGGTCAGGCTGACCAGCATCTTGCCGCTCAGGCGCTCGGCATGAGGCGCCAAAACCGTGCGCAGCGCGCTGGACGGCAACGCCACAAAACACAAATCGCAGGCGTCGAGGGTTTCCTGCAGGTCGGTGACCGCAGTCACGCCCGGCAGAATCTTGATGCCTTTGAGGTAACGCGGGTTCTCGCGATTGACCCGGATGGCCTCGGCCTGCTCGGGGTCTCGCATCCACTGCCGGACTTGATGGCCGTTCTCGGCCAACAGATTGGCCACGGCGGTACCGAAACTTCCGCCTCCCAGGACCGCAATCGGGCGCTGTTCAGTCATATGTAATCCGTTAATCCATACCAGTGGCGATGCCGGCATTATACGGAGCGTCCCCTTCTCGGACAGCCCCGGCGTCAATTACCCGCACTTGTAGGAAGAAGACCAATAAAACCGAGGAAAATGCCTGCAACGTGACTGGAAAAGTCGTCGACCTCAGTTAACATGCGCGCCAATTCTTTGCTATCAAGGCTGCGTCGTGTTTTCTGGCCCCCCTTCCCCGCGTTCGTCCCTGCTGCTGGCGCTGCTGTTCAGCCCGGTGCTGCTGGCGGACGACCTGTTTGTCGACAGTGAGGCCTTGCCGCAGATCCTGACCGCCACGCGCCTGAAACAGTCGCCGGCGGAAGTCCCGGGCAGCATGACCGTACTGGACAGCGAACTGATCGCCGCCAGCGGTGCCCGGGACATCAGCGAACTGTTGCGGCTGGTGCCGGGGATGATGGTCGGCAACATCAGCGGCAATCAGGCTGTGGTGAACTATCACGGAACCAACGCCACTGAAGCCCGACGCATGCAGGTGCTGATCGACGGCCGTTCGGTGTACCGCGCCGGTCTGGCGACCGTGGACTGGAGCGACATCCCGGTGGCGATGGAAGACATCGAGCGCATCGAAGTCTTTCGCGGCCCGAACACCGTCAGCTACGGCGCCAACGCGCTGATGGCAGTGGTCAACATCATCACCCGCAACCCGGCGGACAGCCACGGCACGCGGCTGAAGCTGACGCGCGGCCAACGCGGCATCAACGACTTCTATGCCAGCCAGAGCACCGGCTGGAATGACGGCGACTTGCGTCTTTCTCTGTCCGGCCAGGAAGACGACGGCTTTGACAGCGACCGCACCGGCGCCGATTACCGCGACAGCCGCCGCTTGAACCGCTTCAGTCTCGCCGTCAGCCAGACCCTGAGCGACAACCAGAGCCTGGACTGGCAGATCAACGCCAAGGACGGGGCCAATCAACGGCCCTATACCTACCGTCCGGTGTTCTCCGGGATTACGGCTGCCGGGAACAATTCCGACGTGGTTGCCAAGGACTATGCCGGTTCGGTGCGCTGGAATCTGGACCTCAACCCCGATCACAGTCTTTATGTGCAGGGCTCGGCGCAACACTGGGATCGCCAGCAAACCTGGCGCGCCTGTGACGCCGAGGTGTCGTTCAGCCCGCAGCTCACGGAGCTGTGGCAACTCAACCCGAACTACACCGAACGCCTGGCCCGCAACATGACCCTGTTCACCGGCCCCGGCGCACCCGCCGGCACGCCGCAGGAAATGGCCCTGGCCAATCAGGTGCTGGACCAGTGGCGCAACGGCGCGCGCCAGACCCTGTGCGGCGACATCGACCAGAGTGCCCGGGAATCGCGTTACGACCTGGAATTGCAGGACACCCTCAGCCTGTCCGATAGCCTGCGTCTGGTCAGCGGCCTGAACTATCGTTACGACCGTGCCGATTCCGAGACCTATTTCAACGGCACGCTGGACGACACCACCTGGCGCGCCTTCGGCCAGCTGGAATGGCGCGCCAGCGAACACTGGCTGTTGCAGGGCGGCGCCATGTTCGAAGACACGCAATTGATCGGCAGCTCGCTGACGCCCCGGTTTGCGGTCAACTACCTGTTCAATCCGCGCCACAGCCTGCGCGCGGTGTATTCGGAAGCCATCCGTTCGCCGGACATGTTCGAGAACAACGTCAACTGGAGTTATCAGGTGACCAACCTGCGGCCCGCCGCCTATGGCCAGTCTTCGGCCCGCTACTTCGTCAAGACCCGGGGCCCCGGCGATCTGGACCAGGAACACATGCGCTCGCGGGAACTGGGCTACAACGGCTTTTTCCCGGAATGGGGCCTGGCGCTGGACGTGAAGCTGTTCTACGACGAAATCACCGGGATGATCAGCGAGCCGCTGCGCAACAATCAATACATCGCCAGCAACGCCAACGATTCGCGCTTTCGCGGCACCGAAACGCAACTGGACTGGCGCCTGAGTGCGGCCGACCGCCTGCGCCTGACCTACGCCTTCGTCGACGCCGAGGCGAGCAACCCGCTGGATCAGCAATTCACCGCGCGCAACAGCGGTTCGGCGGGCTGGCTGCGCGATTGGGGCCACGGCTGGAACAGCGCCCTCTTCTATTACGGTGACAACGCGCTCAACGGTTACCGCTTCGAGCGGGTCGACACGCGCATCGCCAAACGCATCGCCCTGGGCAAGGCCCAACTGCAACTGGCCGGCGTGCTGCAACAACGCCTCGACCATGAACCGACCACCTTCGTCGACAACAATTACGACGAACGCCGCGTGGTGTATTTCAGCGCCGAGCTGGAGTTCTAGATGCGTTACGCCATGTCACGGAAGATGCCAACGCTCGGCCAATGGCTGGCCGGGCTTTGTCTGTTCCTGACAGCATGGCTGCATGGCGTGGCGGCGCAGGCGGCCGACATTCTGCTGACCGGCGCCGAAGAAAGCCCCGGCGTGCAGTCCTTCGTCCAGGCCCTGAGCGAACTGCGCCCCACCGACCGCGTGCATTTCCAGCCGCTGGCCAGCCTGCCGGCGCCGGGCAAGTTGCCGTCGAGCCTGCGCCTGATTTTGCTGGATCTGCCGAGCCTCGACTGGCGCATGCAGGAAAGCCAGGGCCCGGCGACGTTGGTCCTGCGCATCAGCCGCTTGCAGGCCCGGCAACGCTTCGGCGACGCGCAACCGCCCCACTTGAGCCTGCTGTGGGCCGATCCGCCGCTGAGTCGTCAGTTGCAACTGATCCGCCGGATTCTGCCCCAGGCCGGGCGAGTCGGCGTGCTGTTCGATCAGCACAGCGAGTTCCTGCTCAAGGAGCTGCAATCGGCCGCCCAGCCGCTGAATCTGCAAATCGTCCCGCAGCGTTGGGACAACACCCACGACAGCCGCCCCTTGCAGACCGTGCTGAAAAACAGCGACGTGCTGCTGGGCCTCGACGACCCTGACCTGTACAACCCGAAAACCGCGAAGAACCTGTTGCTCAGCAGTTACTCTCGGCAACTGGCGCTGGTCGGGCCGAATGTCGCTTTCGTCCGCGCCGGCAGTCTGGCCAGTACCTACAGCGATCAGAACGACTGGCTGGCCGTCCTCGACGAACTGCTGGACCGGCCACCGGCCACCTGGCCGCGCACGCTCTACCCCGGGCGTTTTAAAGTCTCAAGTAATGCGCAGGTGGCTCGTTCCTTAGGGATAGAACCGATGAATGAAGCGTCTGTCGCCGCAGAGCTGGCCGAAGGAGAGCGCCGCCCATGATTTTCCGCCGTTGGGACATCAACACCCGCACCCAGTTGATCAGCCTGGGCCCTGCGCTGTTGCTGACCTTGCTGCTGATCAGCTTTTTCACCTTCGTGCGCATTCAGGATTTGCGTCAGGAGCTGAACCACACCGGCCAGTTGATCGCCAACCAGCTCGCACCGGCCACCGAATACGGGGTGATTTCCGGCAACAACGAAGTGCTGGAAAGCCTGCTCAAAGCCACGCTGGCCACGCCGAACGTGCGGTTTCTGGAAGTGCAGGACAGCGCCAACCGGATTCTGGCCTACGTCGAACAGCCGGCGGATGCGCACAACCGTCCGCATCAGGTCGAAGTGTTCCAGGCACCGGTGCGGCTGCAACGCATCGCCCTGCACAACGATTTCTTTCAGGACGGCAAGAGCAGCCCTGGCGTGGCCAGTGAGGATTATCTGGGGCGGGTGATCGTCGGGCTGTCGAATGACGCCTTCAGTCAGCGCCAACAGGAGATCCTGCTCAAGGCCGGGATTCTGGCGTTGTTCGCCCTGCTCTTCACGTTTGTGCTGGCGCGGCGACTGGCCGGCAGCCTGTCGCAGCCGATCCGCGACATCGGCAATGCGGTCAAGGCGATTCAGGACGGCGACTACAAGACCCCGCTGCCGATTGTCGATGACACCGAGCTGGGCGCCCTGTCCCAGCACATCAACAACCTGGCCCAGGCGCTGGAGCAGGCCAGCCGCGAACAGCATCAGGCGATGGCGCAACTGATCCAGACCCGCGAAGAGGCGGAGAAGGCCAACAACGCCAAATCGGATTTCCTGGCGATGATGAGCCATGAACTGCGCACCCCGATGAACGGCGTGCTGGGCATGCTGCAATTGCTGGAAACCACCGACATGACCGAAGAGCAGGTCGAGTACGCGGCGCTGGCTTCCGAGTCCACCGAGCATTTGCTCAAGGTGATCAACGACATTCTGGATTTCTCGCGCATCGAGCGTTCGGAGCTGGAGCTCGAGCACATTCCGTTCAATCTCGCCGAAGTGATCGGCGCCTGCGCCCAGTCGTTCCAGCACAGTGCGGCGCAACGCGGGCTGGCCCTGCAACTGCGGATTCCCGAAGACATGCGCGACTTGCAGGTACAGGGCGATCCGACGCGGATCCGGCAGATTCTGGTCAACCTGGTCGGCAATGCGCTGAAGTTCACCGAACAGGGGCGCGTCAGCATCGAGGCGCAGTGGCAGTCGCTGGATCACGAGTTGCTGTGGTTCACCTGCGCGGTACGTGACAGTGGCATCGGCATTTCGCCGGAAAGTCTGGAGCTGATGTTCAACGCGTTCCAGCAGGCCGACAGTTCGATTTCCCGTCGATATGGCGGCACCGGCCTGGGCCTGCCGATTGCCCGCACGCTCGCCGAACGGATGGGCGGCACCTTGCGCGCTCAGAGCGAAGAAGGTCGCGGATCGGTATTCACTCTGGAAATACCATTGGCTTTATATAAGCAGGCACTGCCCGCGCTGGCGGCACCGCGCACACTGAACGGCGACGGTCACGGCGAAGGACGCAATGTGCTGCTGGTGGAGGACAACCCGGTCAACCAGACGGTGATCGAAGCGATGTTGCGCAGTCTGGGATTTACCGTCAGCGTCGCCACCGATGGTGTGCAGGCGGTGCGCAGCGCCGGGGACAACCGTTTCGAAGCGATCCTGATGGATTGCCGCTTGCCGCTGATTGACGGTTACGAGGCAACCCGACAGATCCGCCGCCTGCCCGGCTGCGGCCATGTGCCGATCATCGCCCTGACCGCCAATGCGTTGCAGGGCGACCGCGAAAACTGCTTGTCGGCGGGGATGAACGATTACCTGGCCAAGCCATTCAAACGCAATGATCTGCAGCAGATTCTGCAGCGATGGGTGCAGTAACGGGGCCCTTTCGAGCATCTGCGACTGGCGTGAAAAGCGAAAGTGCGGCAGTCTTAGGCACCCGAACGAGCCTCAAAAGGGGCTTGATTAAAAATTTCAGTGCACAAGTGTACATTCATGTCCTTGGTGCTGTGACTTTCACCACAACGCAATAGTCTATGAGTAGGCTGCCGGTTCGAGGCATGAACGCGTCGATCGGCCGGGAAGATTTGCCCCACCTGCCGCATGGGATTATTGAGGAGCTCGCATGACCAAACAAAACGCCTTTACTCGGGAAGACCTGCTGCGCTGCAGTCGCGGTGAGCTGTTCGGCCCAGGTAACGCGCAACTGCCCGCCCCGAACATGCTGATGGTGGATCGCATCACCCTGATCAGCGAAGAAGGCGGCAAGTACGGCAAAGGTGAATTGGTCGCCGAGCTGGATATCAACCCTGACCTGTGGTTCTTCGCGTGCCACTTCGAAGGCGATCCGGTGATGCCGGGCTGCCTGGGTCTGGACGCCATGTGGCAACTGGTCGGCTTCTTCCTCGGCTGGCAAGGCCTGCCGGGCCGCGGCCGTGCGCTGGGTTCGGGCGAAGTGAAATTCTTCGGCCAGGTCCTGCCGACCGCCAAGAAAGTCACCTACAACATTCATATCAAGCGCGTCCTCAAGGGCAAGCTGAACCTGGCCATTGCCGACGGTTCGGTGACTGTCGACGGTCGCGAAATCTACACCGCCGAAGGCCTTCGCGTCGGCGTGTTCACCTCCACTGACAACTTCTAAGGGTTATTCGCATGCGCCGCGTCGTTATCACTGGTCTGGGCATCGTTTCGTGCCTGGGCAATGACAAAGAGACCGTCTCCGCTAACCTGCGTGCAAGCCGCCCTGGCATCCGGTTCAACCCGGAATACGCCGAAATGGGTCTGCGTAGCCAGGTTTCCGGCTCCATCGACCTCAACCTTGAAGAGCTGATCGATCGCAAGATCTATCGCTTCGTCGGCCACGCAGCGGCTTACGCCTACCTGGCCATGAAAGACGCCATCGCTGACTCCGGTCTGACCGAAGAGCAGGTGTCCAACCCGCGTACCGGCCTGATCGCAGGTTCCGGCGGCGCGTCGACCCTGAACCAGATGGAAGCGCTGGACATCCTGCGCGAGAAAGGCGTCAAGCGCGTCGGCCCATACCGTGTAACGCGGACCATGAGCAGCACCGTTTCGGCTTGCCTGGCCACCCCGTTCAAGATCAAGGGCCTGAACTACTCCATCGCATCTGCCTGCGCCACCAGTGCTCACTGCATCGGTACCGCCATGGAACAGATCCAGATGGGCAAGCAGGACATCGTGTTCGCCGGTGGCGGTGAAGAAGAGCACTGGAGCCAGTCGTTCCTGTTCGACGCAATGGGCGCCCTGTCCAGCAAGCGCAACGATACCCCTGAACAAGCCTCCCGCGCCTACGACGCCGACCGTGACGGTTTCGTCATCGCTGGCGGTGGCGGCATGGTGGTGGTCGAGGAGCTGGAACACGCTCTGGCCCGTGGCGCGAAGATCTACGCGGAAATCGTTGGCTACGGCGCGACTTCCGACGGCTACGACATGGTCGCCCCAAGCGGCGAAGGCGCCATCCGCTGCATGCAGCAGGCGCTGTCCACCGTCGATACCCCGATCGACTACCTGAACACCCACGGCACTTCGACTCCGGTCGGCGACGTCGCGGAAATGAAAGGCGTGCGTGAAGTGTTCGGCGACAAGGCCCCGGCCATCAGCTCCACCAAGAGCCTGTCGGGTCACTCCCTGGGCGCCGCCGGCGTTCACGAAGCGATCTACTGCATGCTGATGATGGAAGGCAACTTCATCGCCGGTTCCGCCAACATCGACGAACTGGACCCTGAAGTGGCCGATCTGCCGGTGCTGACCAAGACCCGCGAGAACGCCACCATCAACACCGTGATGAGCAACAGCTTCGGCTTCGGTGGCACCAACGCCACCCTCGTGCTGAAGCGCTGGGAAGGCAAGTAATTCCCTCCCGCTGAGCCGCACATGAAAACGCCCCGACTGGTTCGGGGCGTTTTTTTTCGCCTGGAGAAAGGCATTTTCAGCGGCGCCAAGATGAAACGTTTGTCATGCAACTTACCGCCCTGCGACTGAATGTCGCGGATTCAGCGGGCTCCAGCGCTGTTGCAGATTTCGCAAGAATACATTGCACAAATCGGGCGTTTACTTAGCAGGCTAACAAAATCTATAAAAGAGTCCTGCACACGCCTTGCTGCAGATAACAGAGATTGGAGCTAGCAGATGACTGTAAAAGTAACTGAACGCGACGATTCACACATGTCCCATGAAGGCGTAGCCGCCGGCGTACGGATCTGGGATGTGCATCAACAAGACTTGCTGGTCGGCATGTTCCACAACGAGATCGACGCCCACAACTACAAGGCCGAACTGGAACTGCAGGAACGCCAGCGGGATCTGAAATCCGCCTGAAGCAAAACCACAGCATTGAAAACGACAAACCCCGCCATGAGCGGGGTTTGTCGTTTATCTCAGGGCCACTTTGCGGCCCGGTGAAATCTTTACCACATCAGATCATCAGGGATCACATAGGCCGCGTACGGATCGTCCTCGGCATTGACCTCTTCGACCTTCTCGTTGAGCTGCACGATGCGCTGTGGATCGCGCTCCTGAATCTTCAGGGCCGCCTCACGGGGAATCACTTCGTAGCCGCCGGCGTGGTGCACGATCGCCAGCGAGCCGCTGCTGAGCTTGTTGCGCATCAGCGTGTTGACCGAGATGCGCTTGACCTTCTTGTCGTCAACGAAGTTGTAGTAGTCCTCGGTCGTCAGCTTCGGCAGACGCGAGACTTCGATCAACTGCTTGACCTGGGCGGCGCGGGCCTTGGCTTCCGCCTTCTCCTGCTGCTGACGGTTCAGCTCCTGGTCGCGCTTGACCTTCTCGGCCTGGGCCTCTTGGGCAGCACGCTGCTGGGAGTCGTCCAGTTCGATCTGGCCCTTGTGGGCCAGGCGCTGTTGTTTCTGTTTGTCTTTGCTGACCTGCTTGGCCTGCTTTTGGTTGACCAGCCCTGCTTTGAGCAACTGGTCGCGAAGGGAAAGGCTCATTGATGCTTACTCACTTGGGCAACGGCTCAGCCGCAGCTGGGCAAATTCTTTTCCTGACGTTTGGCTTCGCCCCACAGGGCGTCCAACTCTTCGAGGGTGCAATCTTCTATGGGTCGGTGGGTGTCGCGCAATGCCTGTTCGATAAAACGGAAACGTCGTTCGAACTTGCCGTTGGCGCCACGCAACGCGCTTTCCGGATCGACCTTCAGGTGCCGGGCCAGATTGACCACGGAAAACAGCAGGTCGCCGATCTCGTCGGCCACCGCTTGCGGGTCATTTTCGGACATGGCTTCGAGCACTTCATCGAGCTCTTCACGGACCTTGTCCAGCACCGGCAAGACATCCGGCCAGTCGAAACCGACCTGCCCGGCGCGCTTCTGCAACTTGGCCGAGCGGGACAACGCCGGCAACGCAGCCGGCACATCGTCGAGCAGTGACAGTTGCTGCGGCTCGACGGATTTCTCGGCGCGTTCTTCGGCCTTGATCTCCTCCCAGCGCTGCTTGACCTGCTCCTCGTTCAGACGCGGCACGTCCAGCGGCGCATACAGATCGCCGGTGGGGAACACGTGCGGATGACGACGGATCAGCTTGCGGGTAATGCTGTCGACCACGCCGGCGAATTCGAACCGCCCCTCCTCCCGTGCCAGCTGGCTGTAATACACCACCTGAAACAGCAGATCGCCCAACTCGCCCTGCAGGTGGTCGAAGTCGCCGCGCTCGATGGCGTCGGCGACTTCGTAGGCTTCTTCGAGGGTGTGCGGGACGATGGTCGCGTAAGTCTGCTTGATGTCCCACGGGCAACCGTACTGCGGGTCGCGCAGACGGTTCATCAGGTGCAGCAGGTCTTCAAGGCTGTAGATCGGTTTCATGGAGTCCGGTTACGCCGCGTTTCGATGATGTTCGGCAACTGGGAAATCCGCCCCAGCAACCGCCCCAGCGCGTCCAGCCCCGGAATCTCGATGGTCAGGGACATCAGCGCGGTGTTGTCCTCCTTGTTCGAGCGGGTGTTGACGGCCAGCACGTTGATCCGCTCGTTGAGCAGCACCTGCGAGACGTCACGCAGCAGACCGGAACGGTCGTAGGCGCGGATGACGATGTCCACCGGATAGGTGAGCACCGGCACCGGGCCCCAGCTGACCTGAATGATCCGCTCCGGCTCCCGCCCGGCCAGTTGCAGCACCGAGGCGCAGTCCTGACGGTGAATGCTCACGCCACGGCCCTGGGTGATGTAGCCGACGATCGCATCGCCCGGCAACGGCTGGCAGCAGCCGGCCATCTGGGTCATCAGGTTGCCGACACCCTGGATCTGGATGTCGCCGCGCTTGCCCGGTTTGTAGCCGGTCGCCTTGCGCGGAATCAGTTCCAGCTGTTCGTTGCCGCGTTCCGGCTCGACCAGTTGTTGCGCCAGATTCACCAGTTGCGCCAGACGCAGGTCGCCGGCGCCAAGGGCGGCGAACATGTCCTCGGCGGTTTTCATGTTGGCCTTGTCGGCCAGCTTGTCAAAATCCACCGCCGGCAGGCCGAGGCGACTGAGTTCGCGTTCGAGCAGGGTCTTGCCCGCCGCGACGTTCTGATCGCGCGCCTGCAACTTGAACCAGTGCACGATCTTCGCCCGCGCCCGGGACGTGGTGACGTAACCGAGGTTCGGGTTCAGCCAGTCACGGCTCGGCGTGCCGTGCTTGCTGGTGATGATCTCGACCTGCTCGCCGGTCTGCAGGCTGTAGTTGAGCGGAACGATGCGCCCGTTGATCTTCGCGCCACGGCAGTTGTGCCCGATTTCGGTGTGCACGCGGTAGGCGAAGTCCAGCGGTGTCGCGCCCTTCGGCAAGTCGATGGCGTGACCGTCCGGGGTGAAGATGTAGACCCGGTCCGGCTCGATATCGACCCGCAGCTGTTCGGCGAGACCACCGATGTCGCCCAGCTCTTCGTGCCACTCGAGGACCTGACGCAGCCAGGAGATTTTCTCTTCGTAGTGGTTCGAGCCGGACTTGACGTCGGTGCCCTTGTAGCGCCAGTGCGCGCAGACGCCGAGCTCGGCCTCTTCGTGCATCGAATGGGTCCGGATCTGGACCTCCAGCACCTTGCCTTCCGGGCCGATCACCGCCGTGTGCAACGAGCGGTAGCCGTTCTCTTTCGGGTTGGCGATGTAGTCGTCGAACTCTTTCGGGATGTGCCGCCACAGGGTGTGGACGATGCCGAGCGCGGTGTAGCAGTCGCGCATTTCCGGCACCAGCACGCGCACCGCACGCACGTCGTAGATCTGGCTGAATTCCAGACCCTTGCGCTGCATTTTGCGCCAGATCGAATAGATGTGTTTGGCCCGGCCGCTGATGTCGGCTTCGACGCCGGTGGCCTGCAATTCGTCCTTGAGCTGGGTCATCACGTCGGCGATGAAACGCTCGCGATCCAGCCGCCGCTCGTGCAGCAGCTTGGCGATCTGTTTGTACTGATCGGGTTCCAGGTAACGGAAGGACAAGTCCTCCAGTTCCCATTTGATATGACCGATGCCGAGTCGATGCGCGAGCGGCGCATAGATATCGAATACTTCCCGGGCGACCCGGTTACGTTTTTCGTCGTCGGCGGTTTTCACCGCACGGATCGCGCAGGTACGTTCGGCGAGCTTGATCAGCGCGACACGCACGTCATCGACCATCGCCACCAGCATCTTGCGCAGGTTTTCCACCTGGCCCTGGGTGCCGAGGACCATCGACTGACGAGGGCTGAGGCTGGCGCTGATCGCCGCCATGCGCAGCACGCCGTCGATCAGCTTGGCGACCACCGGGCCGAAGCGCTGGCTGACCGCCGCGAGTTCGATCTGGCCTTCGCGCACGCCGCGATAGAGAACCGCAGCCACCAGCGAATCCTGATCGAGCTTGAGGTCGGCGAGGATCTCGGCGATCTCGAGGCCCGTGCTGAAACTGCCGCTGCCTTCGGACCAGAGATTCTTCGCCGCATTGGATTGTTGCTCGGCCTGGCGAGCGTACTCGCAGGCCTCTTTCAAGGCTTCGCGATCCAGTGCCAGATCGACACTGACCGCATGATCGAGCCAAGCCTCGAGATTGATACTGCCGTCAGTGTTGATCGGCTGGTGTGCTCTCACCTGTACCATCTTGCTTTACCTTCCCTACGACGCAGATTCAATGCGTCAAATCACTGACCGTCAATGCCCGTTCGCGCTCGCGGGGCCAAGGCGAGCGCTACGGACGACCAGTCGGATCAGACGAGCCATCCTGGCTCGCTTCAAATAACGCCATGGCCTCGACATGTGCCGTCTGAGGAAACATATCGAGAATCCCGGCACGTTTTAACCGGTAGCCCTGCTTGATCAATTCGACCGTATCGCGCGCCAGAGTTGCAGGGTTGCACGACACGTACACCAACCGTTTGGCGCCCAGGGTCGCCAGCTTGCGCACCACCTCGAAAGCACCGTCGCGCGGTGGGTCCAAGAGTACCGCAGAAAAGCCGTTTCCGATCCACTCGGCATCGGTCAAAGGCTGGGATAAATCGGCCTGAAAAAACTTTGTGTTATGCAAATTGTTGCTAGCGGCATTCGCCGCCGCGCGATCGACCATGGTCTGCACGCCTTCGACCGCCACCACTTCACGCGCGGCTTTCGCCAGCGGCAGGGCGAAGTTGCCCAGACCGCAAAACAGGTCGAGCACGCGCTCATCGCTCGTCGGTTTCAACCAGTCCAGCGCTTGCGCAACCATGGCCTCGTTGACCCCGGCGTTGACCTGAATGAAATCCCCCGGCCGGTAGGCCAGTTGCAGATCCCATTGTTCCAGGCGATAGCCGAGCGACAGTGCATCATCCACCGGCTGCGGCTCGCCTTCGCCATGCAGCCAGAGTTGCGCTTCATGGAACGCGCAGAAATCCTTGAGGATCGTCAGGTCAGCCTCGGACAGCGGCGCCATGTGACGCAGCAGAACGGCGAGTGACGAGCCACTGAACAATTCGACATGCCCCAGCGCCTGAGGTTTGCTCAAGCGACGAAGCATCTCCGGCAAGCGGGTCATGATCGGCTGCAAGGGCTGTACCAGCACCGGGCATTCGCTGATCGCGACGATGTCCTGACTGCCGGCGGCACGGAAACCGACTTCAAGCTTTTTGGCCTTGCTGTCCCAGCGTACGGCGATCCGGGCGCGGCGACGGTAGCCGAATTCTGGACCGGTCAACGGCGCCGCCCACTCCTCGGGTTCGGCACCGGCAACTCGCGACAACTGCTCGGCGAGCATGCGCTGTTTCAGGGCAAGCTGTTCGTTGTGGGGCAGATGCTGAACGCTGCAACCGCCGCAACGGCCGGCGTGCTGGCAAGGTGCGGGACGGCGCAATTCACTGGCGGTGAATACGCGCTCGGTGCGCGCCTCGACCACTTTGCCGTGGGCACCAAGCACCCGCGCTTCGACCTCTTCACCCGCGAGGGCGCCGAGGACGAACCAGGTTTTGCCTTCAAAAAACGCGATGCCGCGACCGTCATTGGCCAGGCGCTCGATGCTCAAACGCTGCTTTTTGCCGGTCGGGATTTGCGCGGCCTTGCTGCCGCCGGTGGGCTGGAAGCGCAGGCCTCTCTCATGCTTGGCCATCAGTTGGGCGCGTCGAAAATGCCGGTCGACAGGTAACGGTCGCCACGGTCGCAGATGATCGCGACGATCACCGCGTTTTCAACTTCTTTGGACAGGCGCAGCATCGCTGCCACCGCACCGCCCGAGGACACGCCACAGAAGATGCCTTCTTCGCGGGCCAGACGCCGGGTGACGTCCTCGGCTTCGCTTTGCGCCATGTCGACGATGCGGTCGACACGCTCGGCCTGATAGATCTTCGGCAGGTATTCCTGCGGCCAGCGGCGGATGCCGGGAATGGCCGAGCCTTCCATCGGTTGCAGGCCGACGATCTGCACGTTGTCGTTCTGCTCCTTGAGGTAGCGCGACACGCCCATGATGGTGCCGGTGGTGCCCATGGAGCTGACGAAATGGGTGATGGAGCCCTGGGTCTGACGCCAGATTTCCGGGCCGGTGGTGGTGTAGTGCGCTTCAGGATTGTCGCCGTTGGCGAACTGATCCAGCACCTTGCCACGGCCTTCGGCTTCCATCCGCTGGGCGAGATCGCGAGCGCCTTCCATGCCCTCTTCCTGGCTGACCAGAATCAGCTGCGCGCCGTACGCGGTCATCGCCGCTTTACGTTCGGCACTGGAGTTGTCCGGCATGATCAGGATCATCTTGTAACCCTTGATCGCGGCGGCCATCGCCAGGGCGATCCCGGTGTTGCCCGAGGTCGCTTCGATCAGCGTATCGCCT
The DNA here is from genome assembly GCF_039695385.1 of Pseudomonas sp. 9.2(2024). Lineage (NCBI taxonomy): Bacteria > Pseudomonadati > Pseudomonadota > Gammaproteobacteria > Pseudomonadales > Pseudomonadaceae > Pseudomonas > Pseudomonas sp. 9.2(2024). The sequence continues at coordinate 4,870,315 of NZ_CP155585.1, forward strand.
TCGTGGATCTGCCCGCGCAACTCGGCGCGAGTAATCATCGACAACGCCGGACGATCCTTGACCGAACCCGCCGGGTTGTTCCCTTCGAGCTTGAGCAAAAGGGTGTTGCTGGTGACACCGGGCAGGCGCTGCAAACGCACCAGCGGCGTGTTGCCGACGCAATCGGCGATGGTTGGGTACTGCAAGGTCATGGCGTTTTTCGCAATCCGGACAGCGGGGGCGCCTATCATACCGGCAAACCTGCGCAGGCCATATCACGCAAAGTGTGGTGCTTATGGTTTCTTGGAATAAGCAATAAAAGTCGCGCCAGTGGTGCGACTTTTAAATAGTGTCAGCAGCGCTGACACTTTCTTGTGCAGCTCAAACTATCTGCGGGCGGCTCATGTCCACGGTGGGAGCTGGCTTGCCAGCGAAGACGTCGGGACTGACAGCACTGTCATCCGCCACCAACCGCAGATTCAGTCGCAATCCCGACGGGCCGTTCTCGGCCCACAGGGTTCCGCCCTGGCGTTGCACCGCGTTCCTCGCGATGCTCAGTCCCAGACCAAATCCACCGTCCCCCGGCCGCGAGCCGTCGAGGCGAATGAAGGGCGAGAAGATCCGTTCCAGATCCGCCTCGTCCACGCCGCCGCCCTCGTCCTCCAGCCACAGGTGCCAGTAATCGCCATCTCGCCGACCATCGAGCCGCACGATGCCTCCCGGTGGCGAATGGCGAATCGCATTGCGCAGGATGTTTTCCAGAGCCTGGGCCAGGGTGTTGAGATTGCCGCGCACCCAGCAGGAAGCTTCAACCCCGCACTGCAACTGCCTGATCGGGCAGCAACTTTCGTAGCAGGCGTTTTCGGTGAGCATTTCCCATAGCGCCTGAATCTGAATCGCTTCGTCCGGCAACGGTGCGCGTTCGGTGTCGAGCCAGGCCAGTTGCAGGGTGTCTTCCACCAACCGCTGCATCACGTCGACTTCGCGACCGATGCGCTCGCGCAACGGTTGCAGTTGCTGCTCGCTTTCACTGGCGACCCGCAACCGGCTCAGAGGCGTACGCAGTTCGTGGGACAAATCGCGCAGCAGCTGCTGTTGCAGGGCGACGGTGGATTGCAGGCGTTCGGACATCGAGTCGAAGGCCCGGGCCAGTTCGCCGAGTTCATCGGGGCGCTGGGTGATGCCGCTCGACAACCGCACATTCAATTGATCGGCGCGCCAGGCATTGGCCTGCTCGCGAAGATTGTTCAGCGGCACCACCAGCAGGCGATACAGGCCGACGCACAGCAGCAAGGTGAACAGACCGGGAATCACACCGTTGGTGATGACGCGCCAGAACACCCGGTATTTCCCCGGCAGGAATCGCTCGGGCAACTCGATCACCAGACTGCCGGCAGTCGGGTCAGTGGGGAACGGGACCCGCAGCCACGGCCGGCCCTTTTTGTGAATCGGCCAGTCAAGGCCTCGCAGGAAAGTCAGGTGCTGAAGCTCTTGAGTGCTCAACGGCTGGCTGCCCAGCGACTGCAGGTTGCCACCGATCACGCCGACCCAGCCGGCTTCGCGCAGCTCCATGCTTTGCAACCAGCTATCAATGCCATCGCGCTCGCCCTGCTGCCAGGCGCGTTCGGCCTCGGCGGCATAACGGCTCAGCGTGCGGCGGGCGTCGTCGGAGAGGAACTGGTTGCGCTGTTCCATGTACCGGCCCCAAGACCAGCTCAACCAGATCATCAGCAGACAGAACGCCACCAGCAGGCAGGCGAGTTTCCAGAACAGCGAGTGCCGGCCCGGCAGGTCAGACACTTTCATCGACGGCACTCAGGACGTAACCCTTGCCCCACACCGTGCGCACTTCCCGCTCGGTGTAGCCGACCGACTTGAGTTTGCGGCGGATCTGGCTGATGTGCATGTCGAGGCTGCGGTCGTGGGCCGCATAACCGCGCTGAAGAACGTGCTGATAAAGGAAGGCCTTGCTCAGCACTTCCTCGTCGTTGCGGTTGAGGGTTTCCAGCAGGCGGTATTCGCTGCGGGTCAGGCCGGCGGGCTGGTCGAGGTAGAACACGTCGCACTGCTCGTCGTCGAAACGCAGCCCGCCGACCGGTACCACAGGGGTGACGGCAGCCGGACGACGGTCGAGGGCGACCCGGCGCAGGATCGCTTCGATCCGCACATGCAGCTCGGCCATGCTGAAGGGTTTGGGCAGATAGTCGTCAGCGCCGAGGCGGAAGCCGCTGATGCGGTCGGCTTCGGCACCGAGGGCTGACATCAGCAACACCGGCGTGGAATGGCTCTGACGCAGCTGGGTCAGGACGTTCAATCCATCCAGCCCCGGCAACAGAATATCCATCAGCACCACATCGAACGGCTGGCGCCGGGCGATGCTCAGGCCTTCGCTGCCGTTCTGGCACCAGGTGACCTGGAAGCCGCTGCGGCCCAGTTGTTCATGGACATAGGCACCGAGGACGGGATCGTCTTCGATGGAAAGAATGCGGGGTTGGCCAATAGAGACAGGAGTCATGACTATCTGCAAATAATTCTCAGTTGGGCGATTATTCAAGATTGCCCGGCGCCCGGCAACCCAAGCTTGACCTGTCGGACAGATGACCGGCCTGCGAGTGAACAACCACGACATCATTTTTCCCAAGATTGCCCGCAAGCAAATCGCTACACTGCGCCGATACCGCGTGCCGGACGCACGTGTGAGTCAACGATCAGCGGGATGCAGGAGAAAGGCGTGCTCAAGAAACTGGGAATCAAAGGTCGCGTGTTGCTGCTGACCCTGTTGCCGACCAGCCTGATGGCACTGGTGCTGGGCGGGTATTTCACCTGGACGCAGCAGTCCGACCTGCAAGCCCAATTGATGCAGCGCGGCGAAATGATCGCCGAGCAACTGGCCCCGCTGGTAGCACCGGCCATGGGCCACGGCGATGCCGAACTGCTCGAGCGCATCGCCACCCAGTCTCTCGAACAACCGGACGTGCGCGCCGTGACCTTCCTCGCGCCCGACCGCTCTCCCCTCGCCCACGCCGGCCCGACCATGCTCAATCAGGCGCCCAGCGGCGACAGCGCGCATTTGCTGCGACGCAGCGGCAACGACGCCACGCGCTATCTGCTGCCGGTTTTCGGTAAACACCGCAACCTCGCCGGCGAACTGATCCCGCAAGAGTCCGACCGCCTGCTCGGCTGGGTCGAACTGGAGCTGTCGCACAACGGCATGCTGTTGCGCGGCTATCGAAGCCTGTTCGCCAGCCTGCTGCTGATCGGCGCGGGTCTGGCCGGCGCCGCCTTGCTGGCCTTGCGCATGGGCCGCACGATCAACCGCCCGCTGAGCCAGATCAAACAGGCCGTCGCGCAGCTCAAGGACGGTCACCTGGAAACCCGTCTGCCGCCATTGGGCAGTCAGGAGCTGGATGAACTGGCGTCCGGCATCAACCGCATGGCCGGCACCCTGCAAAACGCCCGCGAAGAATTGCAGCACAGCGTCGATCAGGCCACCGAAGACGTGCGCCAGAACCTGGAAACCATCGAGATCCAGAACATCGAGCTGGACCTGGCCCGCAAGGAAGCGCTGGAAGCGAGCCGGATCAAATCCGAATTCCTCGCCAACATGAGCCACGAGATCCGCACGCCGCTCAACGGCATTCTCGGTTTCACCCACCTGTTGCAGAAAAGCGAGCTGACCCCGCGCCAGCTCGACTACCTGGGCACCATCGAAAAATCCGCCGACAGCCTGCTGGGGATCATCAACGAGATCCTCGATTTCTCGAAGATCGAGGCCGGCAAACTGGTGCTCGACCATATCCCGTTCAACCTGCGCGACCTGTTGCAGGACACCCTGACCATCCTCGCCCCCGCTGCTCACGCCAAGCAGCTGGAACTGGTGAGTCTGGTGTACCGCGACACGCCGAAGACCTGCCCTGCGCGCCGTTGCTCGGGCGCCGGGTGGCGGTACTGGAAAACCACGAACTGGCGCGTCAGGCCCTGCAGCATCAACTGGAAGACTGCGGCCTCGATGTCACGCCGTTCAATACCCTGGAAAGCCTGACCAATGGCGTTACCGGCGCCCATCAGACCGATCAGGCGATCGATCTGGCGGTGCTCGGCATCACCAGCAACGACATGCCGCCGGAGCGTCTCAACCAGCACATCTGGGACCTTGAGCACCTCGGTTGCCGGGTGCTGGTGTTGTGCCCGACCACCGAACTGACGCTGTACCACCTTTCAGTGCCCAACCCTCACAGTCAGCTGCAATCGAAACCGGCCTGCACCCGCAAACTGCGCCGGGCCTTGTCGGACATGGTCAACCCGCGCCAGCCGCGCAGCGAACCGGGCGAACCGTTGTCGAGCCGCGCGCCGAAAGTGCTTTGTGTCGACGACAACCCGGCCAACCTGTTGCTGGTGCAAACGCTGCTCGAAGACATGGGCGCCAAGGTGCTGGCCGTGGAAAGCGGTTACGCCGCAGTCAAGGCAGTACAGAACGAAACCTTCGATCTGGTGCTGATGGACGTGCAGATGCCCGGCATGGACGGACGCCAGAGCACCGAAACCATCCGCCAGTGGGAAAGCGAGCGGCATTGCACGCCGCTGCCGATTGTTGCCCTCACCGCCCACGCCATGGCCAATGAAAAACGCGCGCTGCTGCAAAGCGGCATGGACGACTACCTGACCAAGCCGATCAGCGAGCGGCAACTGGCGCAAGTCGTGCTGAAGTGGACGGGCCTGGCGTTGCGCAATCAGGCGCCGGACCGTGGCGGCGAAAGCCTGCTGGGCAATCAGGAACTGCCGATACTCGATCACGAGGAAGGTCTGCGCCTGGCTGCCGGCAAAGCGGATCTGGCGGCGGACATGTTGGCGATGCTGCTGGCCTCGCTCGAGGCCGACCGCGAAGCCATCCGCACCGCCCGCGACAGTCAGGATCAGAACAGTCTGCTCGAACGGGTGCACCGCCTGCACGGCGCCACCCGTTACTGCGGTGTGCCGCAATTGCGCGCCGCCTGCCAGCGCAGCGAAACCCTGCTCAAGCAGCAGGATCCCAAAGCCTCGACCGCGCTGGACGAGCTGGAACGGGCGATCAATCGTCTGGCGGCCCAGGCGAAGATCAGCGCCTGATCCACGGCAATGCCGGTCAACGTCGACGCAGCTAAAGTTGTCGCGGGTGATTTGCGCCCGCGTCGATGCTCCAGGAGGATTTCATGCGCACGATCGTTTTCAGCAGCCAGACCTACGACCGCGACAGCTTCCTCGCCGCCGACTGCCCGGCCGGGATCGAACTGCACTTCCAGCCAGCCCGGCTCAGTCTCGATACCGCAGCGCTGGCCGAACATCACGAAGTAGTCTGCGCGTTCATCAACGATGACCTCAGCGCCCCGGTGCTGGAGCGTCTGGCCGCGGGCGGCACTCGCCTGATCGCCTTGCGTTCGGCCGGCTACAACCATGTGGATCTGGCCGTCGCCAAACGTCTGGGGCTGGCCGTCGTGCGCGTACCGACCTACTCGCCCCATGCGGTGGCCGAACATGCGGTGGCGTTGATCCTCGCCCTCAACCGGCGCTTGCATCGCGCCTACAACCGCACCCGCGAAGGTGATTTCAGCCTGCACGGGCTCACCGGTTTCGATCTGGTGGGCAAAACCGTCGGCATCGTCGGCACCGGACAGATCGGCGCGACCTTCGCGAAGATCATGCACGGCTTCGGCTGCGAACTGCTGGCCTACGACCCTTATCCGAACCCTGCCGTCGAAGCGATGGGCGCTCGCTACCTGAGCCTGCCGGACCTGCTGGCGCAAGCACGGATCATCAGCCTGCACTGCCCGCTCAACGAACAGAGCAAACACCTGATCAACCGCGATTCGCTGGCGCACATGCAACCGGGGGCGATGCTGATCAACACCGGGCGCGGCGGTCTGGTGGACACGCCGGCGCTGATCGACGCCCTGAAGGACGGCCAACTCGGTTATCTGGGACTGGATGTGTATGAAGAGGAGGCGCAGCTGTTCTTCGAGGATCGCTCCGACCTGCCGCTACAAGATGACGTGCTGGCGCGGCTGCTGACCTTCCCGAATGTGATTGTCACCGCGCATCAGGCATTCCTGACCCATGAGGCGCTGGGCGCGATTGCCGCGACCACCTTGCACAACATTGCGACCTGGGCGGCGGGTACGCCGCAGAACCAGGTCGAAGGCTGAGCGATCGGACTCAGACCGGGGGCGGCGTCGGGGTAATCGCCACGCACAGGATCAACAGCGCCAGCCAGCCGAACCCCAGCAAACGTTGCTTGAGGGAGTGGCCGCTGCGCAGCAGGAACCAGACAAACACCAGCGGCATCAGAAACGCCATGATTTTCAGCCAGCCTTCCACCGGGCGCGAACCGTCCGGGTTCAACACCGGTTCGACAGGCTGCGAACGACGGCGTCGCCCCGCCGCGGCCGGCATGATCTTCGGCCGCTCGGGGGCCGGCGGCGGAACGAAGGCCTCGGGCACTGCCTTGTTACGCGGCAGGCTGCCAAAGGAAATCGTCGACGCGCCCTTTTCGGCGTGAGGAGCCTGTGCATCTGCCAGTGGAGCCCCGCAATGAATGCACGCCGTGGCTTCTGAGCTGATGCTCCGCTTGCATTCATAACATTCGATCAGCGCCATGTTCCGTTCCTTGAAAATGAAGGCGGCAGTTTGCCACGACTGCGGTGTCGATTTGAACCGGATCGAAGGTCGCACGCGCGCATCATTCTGCAATCAAGCCCGTGCTAGCATGTCGCGCATATTTGGAGGACCCATGGTCGAACACGATTTCCGCTACACCCTGATGAACCCGCAACACACCCTCACCGAATGCCGCGCCCTGGTTCCGGGCCGTTATCAGGTCACCGGCAACGGTGGCTCGATCCGCATCGGCGACGTGCTGGTCGTGACCCTCAAAGGCAGCAAGGACTTGTCCATGCGCCTGACCGTCGACACCGTCCGCCACCTGATCAACCCGCCGGGTCAATGGACTGCCATGACCACCGGCCCGGTGTTCGGTGAACTGGCGATCCACACCTGGCAGGTCAACTGCGACAGCTGCGCCAAGGAGCTGAGCTTCGAATTCGCCGTGGACGCCAAGCTCGGCAAACCTGCGGAAAAACCGGCCGCCACGGCACGTATTGCGGAGCTGGGCTGGAAAGCCGTCGGCGACAAGCACCTGTGCCCGAAATGCCAGGAGCCGGCGTGATGAAACACCTGGCCCTGACCGCCGTTGTCGGCGCCGGCCTGATGGGTTGCGCCGCGGAGCCTGTGCAACTGCAACAGAACCGCAGCTACATTCTGGAATGGATCGGCGAGCGTCCGCTGATGGACTACAGCCACCTGACCGTGACCCTCGGCGATGATGGCCGGGCGTACGGTAATGGCGGCTGCAACCACTGGTTCGCGCCGTACACTCTGGAAGGCGACAAGCTGAGCTTCGGCAAGATCGGCAAGACCCGCAAACTGTGTGCCCCGGCGCTGATGGAGCAGGAGCAACGCTTCCTCCAGGCCCTGGAGCACGTGGAGCGCTGGGACATCTCGCCGATCGAGCAGATGCGCTTCTGGCCGGCTGAAGGCAAGCCGTTGCGCTGGTGGCTGGAAGAAGGCTGATCCTTTAGATCGCCAAGCCCCTCACCCTAACCCTCCCGAAACGTCGGACCGCCCAAAGGGAGAGGGGACTGATTGGGGGATATTGGAGAGATACGCCGACCTGAAAGACCTTCACCGAATCCATAACCAACCGGATTCCACTCTGACGAATCTTCAGTCGACCTGATCTTCCAGGTCGATGGAAATCGCCAGACACCTCGGTCGGCCCCCTCTCCCTCCGGGAGAGGGCTGGGGTGAGGGATGCTTTATAGCGGCAACTCAATTTGTAGCCTGCAACGCCTCAAGCTTCGCCATCACCCCCGCCGCCGTCTGCTCGCCCATCAACTGTTCCCGCACCTTGCCCTTGTTGTCGATGATGTAAGTCACCGGCAAGGCTTCACTGCGCGGCAGTTCGAACAATTCCGACGGATCCTGCGCCAGCACGGTGAACTTGATGCCCAGTTTTTCGCTGGCGCTCTTCAGCTCTTCACCCTGCACGTTGTCGAAGTTGACCCCGAACACGCCGATCTTCTTGCCCTTGAGTTCGTCCGCCAGGTGATTGAGTTCCGGGATTTCCGTGCGGCACGGGCCGCACCATTCGGCCCAGTAATTGAGCACGACCCATTGTTTGTCGAGGCGCTCGGACGCCACTTTCTGTCCGTTCTGGTCGATGCCGTAGTCGTTACCGCAGCCCCCCAGCATCAACGCCCCGATGATCGTCAATGCCGCTGCCAGTGCCCGTGTCATGTCGTGTTCCTTGTGAAAAATTGAATGCGCCTGCGACCCATCGCCTCCCAAGGTTCTGGATTGCGCGCTGCACAGTTAGAATAGCCGCCACTCTACGCAAGAAGCGACCCGCCCATGACCGATCTGACGCTTTATCACAACCCGCGCTGCTCGAAATCCCGCGGTGCGCTCGAACTGCTCGAAGCCCGTGGCCTGACGCCGAACGTGGTGCGCTACCTCGAAACCCCGCTGGACGTCGCGCAGATCAAGGCCTTGCTCGGCAAGCTGGGAATCAGCGCACGGCAACTGCTGCGCACCGGTGAAGACGAATACAAGACCCTGAACCTGGCCGACGCCAGTCTCACCGAGAAACAATTGATTGAAGCGATCGCGGCCCATCCGAAGCTGATGGAGCGACCGATTCTCGAAGCCGGCGACAAAGCCGTCATCGGCCGTCCACCGGAGCAGATCCTGGAGCTGCTGCCGTGAGTGCGCCGTACATTCTGGTTCTGTATTACAGCCGCAGCGGATCGACCAACGAGATGGCCCGGCAGATCGCTCGTGGCGTCGAGCAGGCCGGCCTCGAAGCACGCCTGCGCACCGTGCCGGCGATCTCCACCGAGTGCGAAGCCGTGGCACCCGACATTCCGGATGAAGGCGCGCTGTACGCCACGCTGGATGACCTGAAGAACTGCGCCGGCCTGGCCCTCGGCAGCCCGACCCGTTTCGGCAACATGGCCGCGCCGCTCAAGTACTTCCTCGATGGCACCAGCAACCTGTGGCTGACCGGCGCACTGGTCGGCAAGCCGGCCGGAGTGTTCACGTCCACAGCCAGCCTGCACGGCGGTCAGGAAACCACCCTGCTGTCGATGATGCTGCCGCTGCTGCACCACGGCATGCTGATCACCGGCCTGCCCTACAGCGAATCGGCGCTGCTGGAAACCCAGGGCGGCGGCACGCCGTACGGCGCCAGCCATCACGCCGGGGCCGACGGTAAAAGCGGTCTCGATCAGCACGAAGTGGCGCTGTGCCGCGCCCTCGGCGCACGTCTGGCCAAGACGGCCCGGAAACTGGGGAACTGAGATGGCCAGAAAGCCGAAAGTCCTGCCCGCCGTCGAGTGGCTGGAGCCGCGTGTGCGGGCGATGCGGGTGATCAGTCTGCTGTGCTTTTTCGGCCTGGCCGGACTGCTCGCCGCTTATTACCTGATGTTCGCCGACCTGCACGGCGCGCGGCCGTGGGTGATTCTGCTGATCGAGCTGATCCCGTGGATCGTGCTCGCACCGGGCATGATCATGGGCAGCGCACGCGGGCATTCGTGGATGTGCTTTGTGGTGAATCTGTATTTCATCAAGGGCGCACTGGCCGCGTATGACCCGAGCCGGCAGCTGTTCGGTGTGCTGGAGATGATCGCCAGTCTGGCGGTGTTTTGCTCGGCACTGCTGTATGTGCGGTGGCGGTATCAGTTGAATCGCAAACTGGCGGGCGAAGGCGAAGTCTCCGTCGCCTGACTGCTCGCCAGATCGCCGAGCTAACCGAGTTCACCGAGTCTGCCGGGATCGTTCCCACGCTCTGCGTGGGAACGATCGCTTTGAACTCAATGATTGACGGTGTAAGCCAGCATCATCGAGATCTGACTCATCGGCCGTCCACCGCTCTCTTCATGCCACTGGTTGAACGCGTTCTGCACCGTCGCCAGATCTCGCAGGCTGCTCGGCACCTTGTCGACGATCTTCTGTGCATTCAGCGCCGCGACCACGTCGTAGCTCGGCACGAAGGTGTCCTTGCCAACCATCCGCAAAAACCGAGGCGCCGACAGCCCGCCCAATTGATGACCGTGCTTTTTCAGGTAGGTCCACAAACCGACGATATCGGTCACCGGCCAGTCGGCGAGCAACGCGCCGAAACTGCCCTTCTCTTTCTCGACATCCAGAATGAACTGCGCATTGCGCGGCACGCTTTTGAGTTTGCCAAGGTGACGGATGATCCGCGCATCCTGCATCAGCCGCTCAAGGTGTTCGGCGCTCATCAGCACGACCTTTTCCGGGTCGAACTTGAAGAACACTTCCTCGAAGGCCGGCCACTTGGCATCCACCAGGCTGTGCTTGAGCCCGGCGCGAAACACCCGCAGGGCCATGGTCGAAAGATAACGGTCGTCGCTGATCTTGCGCAGTTGCGCCGGGGTCTTGGGAACGGGCAGATGGGCTTCCAGTTCAGCCGCCGAACCGAAGCGGTTCAGACAGTATTCGTGCAGCCACTTGTAGTCGCGCATGCCCTCTCCTAAAAAATGAATTGAAAACGGCGCCCGCGAGCGCCGTTTCTTTCGAGCGATCAGATCACTTACAGGTTCACCACATTGACGAAACGCGAAGCCGCCGTCTCGTCGATCTTCAGGCTGGTGAAATCAAACAGGTTACGGTCAGCCAACTGCGACGGGATCACGTTCTGCAGGCTGCGGAAAATGCTTTCGGTGCGGCCCGGGGTCTTGCGTTCCCAGTCCACCAGCATTTCCTTGACCACCTGACGCTGCAGGTTTTCCTGAGAACCGCAGAGGTTGCACGGGATGATCGGGAATTGTTTGAAGTCCGAGTAGGCCTGGATGTCTTTCTCGTTGCAGTAGGCCAGCGGACGGATGACCACGTTGCGGCCGTCGTCGGCGCGCAGCTTCGGTGGCATGGCCTTGAGGCTGCCGTTGAAGAACATGTTGAGGAAGAACGTCTCGACGATGTCGTCGCGGTGATGACCGAGGGCCATTTTGGTCGCGCCGATTTCGTCGGCGAAGGTGTACAGCGTGCCGCGACGCAGGCGCGAGCATAGCGAGCAGGTGGTCTTGCCTTCCGGGATCAGTTCCTTGACCACCGAGTAGGTGTCCTTCTCGACGATGTGGTACTCGATGCCCAGCTCTTTCAGGTAGGCCGGCAGCACGTGCTCGGGGAAACCCGGCTGCTTCTGGTCCATGTTCACGGCGACGATCTCGAACTTGATCGGTGCAACCTTCTGCAGGTGCATCAGCACGTCGAGCATGGTGTAGCTGTCCTTGCCCCCGGACAGGCAGACCATGACTTTGTCGCCGTCTTCGATCATGTTGAAGTCGGTGACGGCTTCGCCGGCCAGGCGGCGCAGGCGCTTTTGCAGTTTGTTCTGGTTGACCGTAAGAGTGCCCATGACGCGAAATCCGTGAGGTGTGACGAAAGGCGGGCATTTTACGCAAAAACACTTGGCTTGTGGCCACAGGTTGTCGCCCCCTCGAGTGCCTGCTTCCACAGACCCCGACGCGATTACCCCGAGGTTTTACAGCGCGATTTGCTCTAAGCCCCTATCACCTGTGCGGTTAAGACCTTTCTATACTGCGACATAAGGTCGCACACAATCTGAAGACCTGTATTTGCTCGGCCGCATTGGCCCGTAGGCGCTCCGCTGGGGGGCGATGGCAATAACGAGAGGAGTGACTGGCATGATCCATCACGTAGTGGGACTTTTTACCCACCCCGATCAGGAATGGAAGGAAATCCGTGGCGACCAGGAAGAAAGCATCAGCCACATGTACCTGACGCACACGCTGATTCTGGCGGCGATCCCCGCTGTTTCGGCATTTATCGGCACGACTCAGGTCGGCTGGGTGATCGGCAACCGCGCACCGGTGATGCTCACCGTCGAAAGCGCGTTGTGGATGACGATCATGTCTTACCTGGCAATGCTCGGCGGAGTCGCGGTCATGGGTGCCTTCGTGCACTGGATGGCCCGCACCTATGACGCCAACCCGAGCCTGGCCCGTTGCGTGGCATTTGCCACCTACACCGCGACACCGTTGTTCGTCGGCGGGCTGGCGGCGCTCTATCCACACATGTGGCTGGGGATGATCGTCGGCACGGCGGCCATCTGCTACACGGTTTACCTGTTGTATGTGGGGCTGCCGACCTTCATGAACATTCCGTCCGACGAGGGTTTCCTGTTTTCCAGCTCGGTGCTGGCGGTGGGTCTGGTGGTGCTGGTCGCCATCATGGCGTTTACCGTGATTGTCTGGGGTCTGGGCGTGGGGCCTGTCTACACCAATTAGCGACCGGTTCCTCCCGAGAAGAACAAGATCCGCCAACACAGGCCGCCGCAAGGCGGCCTTCTCATGCCTGGAATGAACGTCGCGACCATTCGGCAGTTTGGCGATACGCAACGCCGAAAGGTTGCGGCATACTCCAAATCTCTGGAGATCCATCAAGCATGCCCGAGCAACTCAATACCCGCGTCGAAGACTGTTTCCAACTCGCTGAATCCTTTTTCAAACGTCCCTTCAAACGCCCCGTGGTGAGCCTCAAGCTGCGCGGGCAAAAAGCCGGGGTCGCGCATCTGCACGAGAATCTGCTGCGCTTCAATCCGCAGCTGTACCGGGAAAACACCGAACATTTCCTCAAGCAGACCGTGGCCCACGAAGTCGCGCACCTGATCGCCCATCAACTGTTCGGCGACCGCATCCAGCCCCACGGCGAGGAGTGGCAACTGATCATGCGCGGCGTTTACGAATTGCCGCCGGACCGCTGCCATACCTATGAAGTCAAACGCCGCAGCGTGACCCGCTATATCTACAAATGCCCGTGTGCCGATAGCGATTTTCCGTTTTCGGCGCAGCGCCATAGCCTGGTCAGGCAGGGTCGGCGCTATCTGTGCCGGCGCTGTCGCAACACATTGGTGTTCAGTGGCGAGATGCGGGTCGAGTAACCCACGAGCTACGCGATGACTTTCGCGGCGCGTAATTCGGCAATCCGCTCAGGACTCAACCCCAACTCCGTCAACACCTGATCTGTATGCTGCCCCAGCGCTGCCCCCACATGCCGCGGCGCCGGCAACGCCTCGGAAAACTTCAGCGGACACGCCATCTGCGCCTGCATCGAACCATCGCCACGGGGCACCTGGGTCACCAGTTCCCGCGCCTGCAATTGCGGATGCTGCACCGCCTCGCCCAGGTTCAACACCGGCTCGACGCAGGCATCGATCCCGGCGAACAGCTCGCACAGTTCGGCAAAGTCATGCTTCTCGAACTCGACCTTCAAGGCGTCCTTGAGCGCCCGCTGCTGCTCGGGTTTGGGCGACAAGCCCTGCGCCGCCAGTTCCGGCCGGCCCAGCGCCGCACACAGTTGCTGCATGAAGGCCGGTTCCAGACTGCCCACCGACATCCAGCGCCCGTCGCGGGAGCGGTAGTAATCGTAGAAGCTGCCGCCATTGAGCATCTGATCCTCCCAGCCCGGCTCCTCGCCGCAGGCCAGATACCCGGCACCGGCCATGGCGTTCAGGCTGAACGCGCAATCGGTCATGCTCACATCCAGATGGGTGCCCTGCCCGGTCTGCTGGCGGGAAATCACCGCCGCCAACAAGCCGATCACCCCGTGCAGCGAGCCGCCGGCGACATCCGCCACCTGCATGCCCAGCGGCAACGGCCCGCTGTCGGCGCGGCCGGTGTAGCTGGAGAGCCCGGCCAGCGCCAAATAGTTGATGTCGTGGCCGGCGCGATCCTTGTACGGCCCGGTCTGGCCGTAACCGGTGATCGACACATAAATCAGCTTCGGATTGATCGCCTTCAGCGCCTCGTAACCCAGTCCGAGCCGCTCCATCACTCCGGGGCGAAACTGCTCCAGCACGATGTCGTAATCCGCCAGCAACTGCTTGACCAGCTCCAGCGCTTCGGGCTGCTTGAGGTCCAGCGCCAGGCTGCGCTTGTTGCGGTTGAGATACGCGTGACTGGCCGAGACGCCGTGATCATGGGGCGGCAAGACCCGCACCAGGTCGAGGCGGGTCGGCGATTCGATGCGCAGCACTTCGGCGCCCATATCCGCCAGCAGCAGCGAGGCAAACGGCCCCGGCAGCAGGGTCGAGAAATCCAGAATCTTCAGTGAGGCCAGCGGTGCAGGCATGGGCAATCTCCATCAACGATGCATGCAGCCTAGGCAGCCATCGGCGATGGGGCAATTACCGGATCCATCAGTTGCGCTGACCGTTGCGCTCAAACAGCAGGCAAGAAAAAACCCGCCGAAGCGGGTTTTTCCATTCAAGCGATGCTTACTTCACATTGCTCGGGGTCGGGCCTTCGGCCACGCCCAGGTCATCTTCCTCACGCTCGTCGGAGATACCACGACCGCCCGAGGCCAGCTCGGATTGCAGCACATCGGTGTCCAGCTCCTTGACCCACTTGGCCACGACGATGGTCGCTACGGCGTTGCCGACCAGGTTGGTCAGGGCGCGGGCTTCGGACATGAAGCGGTCGATACCCAGGATCAGCGCCAGACCGGCCACCGGCAGGTGACCTACGGCCGACAGGGTGGCCGCCAGTACGATGAAGCCCGAACCGGTCACACCGGCTGCGCCTTTGGAGGACAGCAGCAACACTACCAGCAGAGTGATCTGGTGAGTGATGTCCATGTGGGTGTCGGTCGCCTGAGCGATGAACACGGCCGCCATGGTCAGGTAGATCGCGGTGCCGTCGAGGTTGAACGAGTAGCCGGTCGGGATCACCAGACCTACCACCGATTTCTTCGCGCCCAGACGCTCCATCTTGATCAGCATGCGTGGCAGTACCGATTCCGAAGAGGAAGTACCCAGCACGATCAGCAGCTCTTCACGGATGTAGCGGATCATCTTCAGCACGCTGAAGCCGTGCATGCGGGCGATACCGCCGAGCACGATCAGGATGAACGCCAGGCAGGTGATGTAGAAGCAGATCATCAGTTGACCCAGCTGCACCAGCGAGCCGACGCCGTAGGCACCGATGGTGAACGCCATCGCACCGAAGGCACCGATTGGCGCGAGCTTCATGATCATGTTGATGATGTTGAACATCACGTGGGCGAAGCGATCGATGAAGTCCAGGATCGGCTTGCCGTAGGCACCCAGGCGATGCAGGGCGAAACCGAAGATCACCGAGAACATCAGCACTTGCAGAATGTCACCGGTGGCGAACGCGCCGACGATGGTGGTCGGGATCACGTTGAGCAGGAAGCCGACAACGCTCTGGTCTGCGCCTTGAGCAACATAGGTCGCGACTTTCGAGGCGTCGAGGGTGCTGACGTCGATGTGCATGCCGTTGCCCGGTTGCACGATGTTGACCACGATCAGGCCGACCAGCAGGGCGATGGTCGAAACGATTTCGAAGTACAGGAGTGCGTAACCGCCGGTCTTGCCGACCGATTTCATGTTCTGCATGCCGGCGATGCCGCTGACCACGGTGCAGAAGATGATCGGGGCGATGATCATTTTGATCAGTTTGATGAACCCGTCACCCAGCGGCTTTACGGCCACGCCGAACTGCGGGTAGTAGTGGCCGAGCGCAATACCGATACAGATTGCGACGATCACCTGGAAATACAGGGATTTGTACAGTGGCTGACGAGTCGTCATTGCAAAGTTCCTCAAGAGTCCCGCGTGGCAACATCCATCTGTTGAACGCGAAACCTGAATTGCGAACCCTCCTGCACTGGAGGGATTTGTTGTGTCGAACGGCGCTTTTCCGGACCGGCTCGGCGCACGCTTCTGTCGCTCTTATCGCAAACGTCGTGCCACTTTGGTGCAAATCGCTGCAAGCCTTTTGATATCAGGGATCCGGCTTTTTCTGTGTCACCGTTCGGTTACTCAAGTGTGGCGGATTTCCGCCAACTCGCCCGACCTCGTCCTACAATTTGGCGGAAATCCGCCTTGTTACCGATCAAAGGCAGCCGCTACCATCGGTCGCCAGAGGAAGGATCTGCCGCTCATGCGCGAACGCACCATCGCCAGTCACTTTGCCCGCGCCGCCCTCGGTGGCGCGCGGCGCTCGGGTTACGACTATTCGGACCTGCTGCAGCAACTGGGCATCAGCCCCGAACTGCTCGACGAGCCGCGCGCGCGGATCGCCCCGGAACAATTCACCCAACTGATCCAGAACCTGTGGCTGGCCCTGGACGACGAATACCTGGGTTTTGGCAACGCGCCGAGCAAACCCGGCAGCTTCGCCATGATGTGCCACGCCATCATCCATTGCCGCAGCCTGGAGAAGGCTCTGCAACGCGGCTTATTGTTTTATAGCCTATTCCCCGAAGCCCCGCGCCTGACCCTGACTCCCGAAGACGAATGGGTACGCCTGAGCCTCGACGATGCGCAATTGTGGGACCCGGATCACTTTCTCAGCGAGAGCCTGCTGGTGATCTGGCATCGCCTCGGCAGCTGGCTGATCGGCCAGCGGATTCGTCTGGAACAGGCGAGCTTCAGCTACCCGAAACCGGCGCACGGGGCGGAATACGATCTGCTGTTTTCCTGCCCGCTGGAATTTTCGGCAACGCAAAGCAGCCTGGTGTTTCACAGCCGTTATCTGCACATGCCGCTGTTGCAGGATGAACGCACCCTCAAGCATTTCCTCGAACGCTCCCCCGCCGACCTGCTGTCCCGCCCGGACGACGGCAACAGCCTGAGCAGCCGGCTGCGCCGTTTGCTTAGCCATGACAGCGCACGCTGGCCGGACCTCGAAGCAGTTGCCGCGCACCTGCACATCAGCCCGCAAACCTTGCGCCGGCATCTGCGCGAGGAAGGCACCAGTTTTCAGGAATTGAAGGATCAGTTGCGCCGGGACATCGCAATTTATCACCTGGGGCGGGCCGATCTGTCGTTGCAACAGATCGCCGAACAGCTCGGGTTTTCCGAGCCGTCGGCGTTTCATCGGGCGTTCAAGAAGTGGACGGGGCTGACGCCGGGGGCTTATCGGGCGCAGGAGCAGTGAGGCCAAAGATCAAAAGCCCCCTCACCCTAACCCTCCCGAAACGTCGGACCGCCCAGAGGGAGAGGGGACTGATTGGGGGATGCTCAATAAATACGCCGACCTGGAAGCTTGCTGTTGAATCCATATTCGATGCAAATCGCTCAGGTCGATCATTTTCTAGAGACACTTCGATCAGTTCCCTCTCCCTCTGGGAGAGGGTTAGGGTGAGGGCCGATCGTTTTCACACCGCAGGAAAATGAATCCTGAACGCCGCCCCGCCCATCGGCGAATCGCCCAGGGTCAGCTTGGCGCTGTAGCTCTCGATGATGTCCTTGACCACCGCCAGCCCGATCCCCTGCCCCGGGTGCTGGCGGTCCAGGCGTTCGCCGCGTTCGAGAATCCGTGCGCGCTGATCCGGTGGTACGCCGGGGCCGTCGTCTTCGATGCACAGTTCGATTCCGTCCAGGCTTTCACGCACGCTGATGCGCACTTCGCCCAGGCACAGGCGATAGGCGTTTTCCAGCAGGTTGCCCATCATTTCCAGCAAGGCGCCCTGCTCGATCGGCACGTAACAGTGCTCCGGCAGATTGAAGGCGACGCGCACGTGTTTGTCGCGGTAGACCTTGTCCAGCGTGTCGCACAGGCTTTGCAGCACCGGGCGCAGGCGCACCTGATGGCGTACCAGACCGCTTTTGCGCAGGCTGGCGCGTTGCAACTGGTAGCCGATCTGCTGGCTCATGCGTTCGATCTGGGTTTGCAGCACCCACGCCTGATCGCGGTCTTCGGGGCGCTGGGCCATGTCTTCGCTGACGCCTTGCAACACCGCCAGCGGGGTTTTCAGGCTGTGGGCCAGATCGTCGAGGGAGTCGCGGTAACGGCTGCGCTGCTGGCGTTCGCTGTGCAGCAGGCGGTTGAGGGAACCGGTCAGGCGCAGCAGTTCGCGCGGATGTTGTTCGCTGAGGCTTTCGAGGGTTCCGCCTTCGATTTCGTCGAGCTCCTGACTAAGCCGGCGCAGGGCTTTCAGGCCCCAGGTCAGGCCGATCCACAGCAATGCGAGCAGCACCAGCAGCGCCGCACCAAAACCGAGGTAGAGATTTTCCCGCAGGCCTTCGAGGGTGGTTTCGTATTCGCGCACCGGTTGCAGGGCCACGATACTGAAGGCCGCGCTCTTGCCGCCGAGCAGTTTGACTTCGACGTCATAGACGAAGAATTCCTGCCCGTTGGCTTCGCGGATCCGCGCGAACTCGTTGCCGAGGCCGTCGTAGCGCGGCGTGTAGTTGATCTTCTCTTCCTGGGTGCCCTTCGAACGCCAGACCAGATGCCCTTCGCGGTCATAGATGTAGCCGAGCAGGCGATTGTCCGTGAGGTTGAAGCGCTCGTCGGGCAATTGTGCCGGCATCATCAAGCGGTTGTTTTCAACCCGTGCGGCGGAGATCAGCGTGGTGACATCGGACGCCAGCCGCTGTTCGATCGAGTCCTGCAGCGCCAGGCTGAACGCGCCCTGCATCGCCGGGAGCAACGCGAGCATGAACAACACCGCCAGGGTCGTGGCGGCAAGCATCAGCCGGACGCGAAGGGAACGGATCAAGTGCAGCGCTCATTGAACAGGTAACCGAGGCCGCGCACGGTGTCGATCGGCTTGAACCCGGCCGGGCCTTCGAGCTTGCGGCGCAAACGGCCGACCAGCACTTCGATCACGTTTGGATCGCGCTCGTCGTCATCCGGGTACAACTGCTCCATCAACCGATCCTTGGGCACCACCTGCTGGTGATGGCGCATGAGGTATTCGAGGATCCGGTACTCGTAGGCGGTCAGCGCCAGCGGTTGCTCGTCGAGGGTCGCCTGCTTGCGATTGAGGTCCAGCAACAGCGGGCCGGCGACGATGGTCGACTGAGTGAAACCGCTGGAGCGGCGCAGCAACGCATTGAGCCGCGCTTCGAGTTCTTCGAACTGGAACGGCTTGACCAGATAATCGTCAGCCCCGGCTGCCAGACCTTCGACCTTGTCCTGCCAGTTGCCGCGCGCGGTGAGGATCAGGATCGGAAACGTCTTGGCGCCCGAGCGCAGCTGGCGGATCAGGTCGAGGCCACTCATGCCCGGCAGTCCAAGGTCGATCACCGCCAGGTCAAAGTTGAATTGCCCGGTCTGGTACAACGCCTCTTCGGCATTGGCCACGGACTCGACCACGTGACCGCTCTCCGTCAGGCGGGTTTGCAGGTGATGGCGCAACAGCGCTTCATCTTCGACGACCAACAGTTTCATGACGCTCTCCCGGGTAAATCGACAACTCCAAAGGCTTTCGCCTCACATGGCTGCGCCGGGTCGCCCCTCGAAGGACGACCCGGCGCGGGCCTGACGCCAATCGCTTAGAAAGCGTAGTTGGCCGACAGGTAAGTCTGGGCGCTGCTGGTCAAATCCAGCGAGCCTTGCTTGCTGCCGCCGCTCTCTTTCATCTCAGTGCTGGCGTTGCTGCGCAGGTAACGGTAACCGAGTTCGACCGAGGTGTTCTGCGAGACTTGCTGCAACACACCGAACTGGCCGCCGACGGCGTAACCGATGTCGCTGTCACGGCTGTAGCTCGGCGAATCCTGGGTCAACTTGGTCAGACCGGCCGTGGCACCGCCGAACAGCTTGGTGCTGCTACCCACCGGGTAAAACAGATCGTAGCTGCCCAGCAGGTTTTCCTGGCGCAGTTTAATGCCATTGTGCGAGCCGGACACGTTGTCGTAGGTGGCGTAGTAGCGACCCTGGCTGTTTTGCTGACCCAGGCGCAGGCCGTAGGTGTTGTTGCCGTCGATGGCCGCGGTGGCATCCGGATGGCCGAGGTTGTCGTTCAGGGCGTTGGATTTTTTGATCTTGTCGCTGGTCTGGCCAAAGGTCAGGCCGGCGAAGTTGGTGGTGTCGGCGTGGGCCGCGATACTGGCGCTCATTACGGTAAAAGCCAGCAGCAGTTTATTTAAACGAGTCATGGAGTTTCCTCTTTCACAGTGCTGTTTGGGTATGGCGCAAGGTTACTGACCCTCCCCTGTACCGCCCCTGAACGCTCTCTGAACCTGGCCTGAATGAAATGAACTAGGCTGTTTTGACCCTTTATTGTCAGGAGACCCGATCATGCGCCTGCTTCTAACCCTCGCCCTCCTTGTCTTCAGCGGCCTCAGCCAGGCTGCGATCAAGACCGAGGAAATCCCCTATCAGAGTGCTGACGGCACCAAGCTGATCGGTTACTACGCCTACGACGATGCAATAAAGGGCCCGCGCCCCGGCGTGGTGGTGGTGCATGAGTGGTGGGGCCTGAACGACTACGCCAAGCGCCGCGCCCGGGATCTCGCCGGGCTCGGCTACAGCGCGCTGGCCATCGACATGTACGGTGAAGGCAAGAACACCGAGCACCCGAAAGACGCAATGGCGTTCATGCAGGCCGCCACGCAAAACGCCGATGCGGCCAGCAAGCGCTTTCAGGCCGGGCTGGATCTGTTGAAGAAACAGCCACAGACCGACAAGGATAAAATCGCCGCCATCGGTTACTGCTTCGGCGGTGGCGTGGTGCTGAATGCCGCGCGTCAGGGCGTGCCGCTGGCCGGCGTGGTGAGCTTCCACGGTGCGCTGGCCACCAAGACTCCGGCTACGCCGGGTAGCGTGAAGGCGAAAGTCCTTGTCGAGCACGGCGCGCTGGACAGCATGGTCACCCCGGACAACGTCGCGGCATTCAAGTCGGAAATGGACAAGGCCGGCGCCGACTATCAATTCGTCAGCCTCGACGGTGCCAAGCACGGGTTCAGCAATCCCGACGCGGATCGCCTGAGCCACGGCGATCACGGTGGCCCGGATATCGGCTACAACAAGGCCGCCGATGAAAAATCCTGGGCGGACATGCAGGCGTTCTTCAAGAAAATCTTTGGCTGAACCCCTGTTGCTGATCGTTCCCACGCTCTGCGTGGGAATGCAGCCCGGGACGCTCCGCGTCCCTTCGCTGTGTGACGCGGAGCGTCACTGTATGCATTCCCACGCGGACGGTTCGACGCCTCGACGTGGGAACGATCATGTCGGCACTATCCAGCCCGAGGACAACCCGGCAAAATGCCGACATGACTCCCAGCCCTTTCCTCCCCGCCTGCTGCACCCCGCTCGATGCCCATTGGCCGCTGCCGACGGCGTTGCCCGACACTGTGCTGCTGAGCACCCATTTCGATCCGTCGCAATTGCTCGGTGATGACTTCCGCCGCAGCGCCATCGAGTCGCCGCCGAGCATTCAGCGTTCGGTGGCGAAGCGGCAGGCGGAATTCCTTGCCGGGCGGATTTGTGCACGGGCGGCGTTGCAGCAGCTGGAAGGCTCGAGCACTGTTCCGGCGATCGGCGAGGACCGCGCGCCGATTTGGCCGGCACACATCTGCGGCTCGATCACCCACAGCACCGGCCGTGCGGCGGCGATTGTCGCCAACAAACAGCACTGGCGCGGACTGGGCATGGACCTGGAAAACCTGCTCAACGCCGAACGCGCCGAACGACTGGCCGGAGAGATCCTGACCCCGCCGGAATTGCAGCGCATGGCCGCCGGTTCCCGGGATCAGATCGCACTCTGGGTGACCCTGACCTTTTCGGTGAAAGAAAGCCTGTTCAAGGCGCTGTACCCGATCGTGCAGCAGCGCTTCTACTTCGAACACGCCGAGGTTCTGGAGTGGAATGAACAGGGTCAGGTGCGGCTGCGGTTGCTGACGGATCTCTCCAGCGAATGGCGCAACGGCACGGAGCTCGATGCGCAATTCGGCGTGCAGGACGGGCAGTTGCTCAGTCTGGTCAGCATCCAGGCGTAAGCGGTTTCAGCGCCGCTCCTGATTCCTCGGCCAGCTCAGGCTGAAGCACGCTCCGCCCAGACTCTTGCTCTTGCCGATCAGCGCCCGACCGTCGTGCCAGTGGATGATCCGCCGCACGATCGACAGGCCCAGTCCGTGTCCACCGGACGCCCGGGTGCGGCTGTCGTCCAGGCGCAGGAACGGCGTGAAGATTTTCTCCCAGGCGGTTTCCGGCACACCGGGGCCGTCGTCCTCGACATCCACCCGACAGCGCATCTGCCCGACCTGATAACTGACCGTGACCTTCGAACGCGCATGGCGCATGGCGTTGCTCACCAGATTCTGCAAGGCACGGTGCAGGTAACGCGGCTCGGCCTCGACCCAGGCGTCATCGCAATCCGCCGCCGACAGGCACAAACCGCGCTGTACCGTGACTTCGGCGCGCAGAGGCGCCAGCTCTTCGATCACCTGATTGACCAGTGCATCCAGGTCGATGCGCTGGAAGGTCAGCGCCGGCGAGCCCTGCTCCAGCCGGGCGTACGTGAGCATTTCGTCGACCAGCTTGTCGAGGTCCTCGATGTCGTGGTCCATACCCTCGCGGTATTTCTCCAGCGCCTGCGGGGTGGTGGCCGAGCCGATCATCTCCAGGCCGAAACGCAGGCGCGCCACCGGCGTGCGCAATTCGTGGGACACCGCGCGCACCAGTTCACGCTGGATGGCCAGCAACTGCTGCAAGTGCTCGGCCATGCCGTTGAACGCCGCCGCCAGCTTGCCCACCGAGTCGGCACCCCGGGCCGGAACGCGAGTTTCCAGACTGCCTTTGGCGATGCGCGTGGCGGCAGCTTCGAGCCCGCGCAAACGCCGTTCGAGCTGACGCACCAATAAATAGACGATCAGGCCGATCAGGGTCAGGCCGAGAGCGGCGATCAAAACCAGCCATTCCGGCGGGTACGGATTCATCTGATACAGCGGCCCGATTTCCAGCACCCACGGCGTGCCGACCATGCCGGCGAACACCCGGATCGAATCGCCGCCCTTGCCCAGCGCCATCACCGTATCGCCTTCGGACACTCGACGACTCTGGTCTTCGTCCATGTCGGCATCGCTGACGGTGACCAGCCGCAAATCGAAGCCGAAGCCTTTGTCTTCTTTCAACTGCGCCAGTCGTTTGGGCTGTTCGCCCACGGGCACCCGCACCAGCTCATCGGCCAACAGGTAGATGGTCGCCCGGGCCAGTTGCTCGCTGATCTGCTGCACCTCGCCCACCAGCACCAGTTGATCCTTGTCACTGACCAGCCGATAGACCTTGGCCGCGTGCGGGCCGGTCTGTTCGACCAGCGCCTGGCCGCGCTGCACCCGGGTGCGCTGGGTCAGATCGAGATCGGTCTGGGCAAAGGTCTTCAGCGCCAGCGGAATCCCGAGCAGCCGCTCCCACACCAGCAAGGCGCGATGGCGCTCGGTTTCATTCATCGGTTGCAGGTTGTCGGCCATCAGCGAAAACGTGCCGTGGGCCAGACGCTCGCGGTATTGCTCGCTGCGCACCTGGTTGAGCAGGTGCAGCGCCAGCACGCCGAGCACCGCCACCAGAATCAGCGCCGCGCACATGCCGCCATAGATGCGCAGGAAGATCGAATTCACAGCGGCAGTTCTACGCAGGCTTCCGGCACGAACAGATAACCTTTGCTGCGCACGGTCTTGATCAGGCGCGGGTGATCGGGGTCGTCGCCGATTTTCGGGCGGATGCGCGAGATGCGTACATCGATCGAGCGGTCCTGGCCGTCGTAGCCAATGCCGCGCAGTGCGGTGAAGATTTCTTCCCGGGACAGGATCCGCCCGGCGTTGGATACCAGCAGCCAGAGCAGATCGAATTCGGCGCTGGTCAGCTCGATGCCGCTGTCACTGAGCCAGGCTTCGCGCAAGGCGTTGTCCACCACCAGCGGACCGAACTGCAGACGACGCGGATTGCCCGCTGGCGCCTCCGGTGTGTCACTGCGTCGCAGCAGCGCCTGGATACGCGCCAGCAACAGTCGCGGGCGCACCGGTTTGCAGACGTAGTCGTCGGCACCCAAGTCGAGCCCGAGGATCTGGTCGGCGTCATCGGTGCGCGCAGTGAGCATCAGGATCGGCCCGTCGTAACGGTCGCGCACCTTGCGGCAGATGCTCAGGCCGTCTTCGCCGGGGAGCATCAGGTCGAGGATCACCAGGTCCGGCTGTTCCTTGATGATCCGCGCCGCCGCCAGCGCACCGTTGCCTTCGATCTCCACGCGCAATCCGTTGGCTTGCAGGTATTCACGGGTCAGTTCGGCCAGACGCTGGTCGTCCTCGACTATCAATACCTGCCAGGCTTCTTGCTCCACGGGTGACCTCTGCTTGCCGATGCTGCTTATAAAGGAAGGATCCTCCCGTCTTTTTGTCATCTTTAAGGAGGATAAGAATGCGTGCGCATGGCCCGATTGTATAAACGGCGTACAGCCAGAACACAAGTCGGTAAATGCGTTCGGACAAGGCGGATTTTTGTGATAGGGTTCGCGCCCTTAAAAATCCGCTGAAGCGTTTTTCCCGACTGAAAAACAGTGACAAACGGTCTAGCTCAGCAGGTTAGCGGCCTACACGGGAATTCCTGGTTTCTTACACAATTTACGCACAGGTTTATCCACAGCTCGTACGTTGCAAGCCCCCTCGAAACGCATTATCTTGTAGCACGGCGCGAGGACAGACCCTACATATAGGGTTTTCCATTCAAGAGCCCAACCACATTTCGGACCTGAAACTCAAGTGCTTTATTGCCAGTTTCCGGTTGAACCAAGCAAGTTTTTCAAAGCCCAAACCGCACTTGCGGATGGCACCGTTTTTCAGGTTGGCAACGACCGGAACGGTACGGGTGTTGCAGTCGTTACTGCCACCCTGGAAGTAATCCGGCTCGAGCCTTGGCTCGCGGCCGAAAACTTCGGCAAGGATGCGGCGTCATTAGCCTTTTTCCTACTGGTCCGAAGTTGTTATGCCCGACACCCGTCGGTTGTAGTGCTTCGGACCAGAACGGTGAGCACCATGATGGTGCCCAAACAAACATAGAGAATGTGGAGATCACCCCCCATGCAAACCGACACAACTCGCGAGAACCCGCAGGGCACCTTGCCGCAGGCCGCCGATTCGAATTCGGATCTGGCTGCCACCGCGCCTGGCCAACTGCGCGTGATCAAGCGTAATGGCACTGTCGTTCCTTACACCGATGACAAGATCACCGTCGCTATCACCAAAGCGTTTCTCGCAGTTGAGGGCGGCACCGCTGCCGCTTCGTCGCGAATCCACGACACCGTTGCCCGCCTGACCGAACAGGTTACCGCGACCTTCAAGCGTCGCATGCCGTCGGGCGGCACCATCCACATCGAAGAAATCCAGGACCAGGTCGAACTGGCCCTGATGCGTGCCGGCGAGCAGAAAGTGGCTCGCGACTACGTGATCTACCGTGATGCCCGTTCCAAGGAACGCGCCGTTCGCACCACCGCCGAAGCACCGGTACAGGCGCACCCGTCGATCCGCATCACCCGCGCCGACGGCACTCTCGCGCCACTGGACATGGGTCGCCTGAACACCATCGTCACCGAAGCCTGCGAAGGTCTGGCTGAAGTCGACGGCGACCTGATCCAGCGCGAAACCCTGAAGAACCTGTACGACGGCGTGGCCCTGAACGACGTCAACACCGCTCTGGTGATGACCGCGCGTACCCTGGTCGAGCGCGAGCCGAACTACTCGTTCGTGACCGCCCGCCTGCTGATGGACACCCTGCGTGCCGAAGGCCTGGGCTTCCTGGGCGTGGCCGAGAGCGCCACTCACCACGAGATGGCCGACCTGTACGCCAAGGCACTGCCGGCCTACGTCGCCAAAGGTATCGAGTTCGAACTGCTGAACCCTGTTCTGGCCTCCTTCGACCTGGAAAAACTGGGCAAGGCGATCAACCACGAGCGCGACCAGCAATTCACCTACCTGGGCCTGCAGACCCTGTACGACCGTTACTTCATCCACAAGGATGGCGTGCGTTTCGAACTGCCGCAGATCTTCTTCATGCGCGTGGCCATGGGGCTGGCGATCGAAGAGAAGCAGAAAGAAGACCGTGCGATCGAGTTCTACAACCTGCTGTCCTCGTTCGACTACATGGCTTCGACCCCGACCCTGTTCAACGCCGGTACCCTGCGTCCACAGCTGTCGAGCTGCTACCTGACCACCGTGCCGGATGACCTGTCGGGCATCTACCACGCGATCCACGACAACGCCATGCTGTCGAAATTCGCCGGCGGTCTGGGCAACGACTGGACGCCGGTGCGTGCACTGGGTTCGTACATCAAGGGCACCAACGGCAAGTCGCAAGGCGTGGTTCCGTTCCTGAAAGTAGTGAACGACACCGCCGTCGCCGTTAACCAGGGTGGCAAGCGCAAAGGCGCTGTCTGTGCCTACCTGGAAACCTGGCACATGGACATCGAAGAGTTCATCGAGCTGCGCAAGAACACCGGTGATGACCGTCGTCGTACCCACGACATGAACACCGCCAACTGGATCCCTGACCTGTTCATGAAGCGCGTCTTCGATGACGGCAAATGGACCCTGTTCTCGCCGTCCGAAGTACCGGATCTGCACGACCTGACCGGCAAGGCCTTCGAAGAGCGCTACGAGTACTACGAAGCCCTGACCGAGTACCCGGGCAAGGTCAAGCTGTTCAAGACCATCCAGGCCAAAGACCTGTGGCGCAAGATGCTGTCGATGCTGTTCGAAACCGGCCACCCATGGCTGACTTTCAAAGACCCGTGCAACCTGCGTAGCCCGCAGCAGCACGTCGGCGTTGTTCACAGCTCGAACCTGTGCACCGAGATCACCTTGAACACCAACAAGGACGAGATCGCGGTCTGCAACCTGGGCTCGATCAACCTGCCGAACCACATCGTCGACGGCAAGCTGGACACCGCCAAGCTCAAGCGCACCATCGACGTCGCCGTGCGCATGCTCGACAACGTGATCGACATCAACTACTACTCGGTACCGCAGGCGAAGAACTCCAACTTCCGTCACCGTCCGGTCGGCCTGGGCATCATGGGCTTCCAGGACGCGCTGTACCTGCAGCACATCCCTTACGGTTCCGACGCTGCCGTCGAGTTCGCCGACAAGTCGATGGAAGCGGTCAGCTACTACGCGATCCAGGCTTCCTGCGACCTGGCCGACGAGCGCGGCTCGTACGAGACGTTCCAGGGTTCGCTGTGGTCCAAAGGCGTACTGCCGCTGGATTCGCAACAGATCCTGATCGAAGCACGCGGCCAGAAGTACATCGACGTCGACCTGACCGAGTCCCTGGACTGGGCACCGGTTCGCGCCCGTGTACAGAAAGGCATCCGCAACTCGAACATCATGGCCATCGCACCGACCGCGACCATCGCCAACATCACCGGCGTATCGCAGTCGATCGAACCGACTTACCAGAACCTGTATGTGAAATCGAACCTGTCGGGCGAATTCACCGTGATCAACCCGTACCTGGTTCGCGACCTGAAGGCTCGCGGTCTGTGGGACTCGGTCATGATCAACGACCTGAAGTACTACGACGGTTCGGTTCAGCAGATCGAGCGCATCCCGCAAGAACTCAAAGAGCTCTACGCGACCGCATTCGAAGTGGACACCAAGTGGATCGTTGACGCCGCCAGCCGTCGTCAGAAGTGGATCGACCAGGCCCAGTCGCTGAACCTGTACATCGCCGGCGCATCGGGCAAGAAACTGGACGTGACCTACCGCATGGCCTGGTACCGTGGTCTGAAAACCACCTACTACCTCCGTGCCCTGGCCGCGACCAGCACCGAGAAGTCGACCATCAACACCGGCAAGCTGAACGCTGTATCCAGCGGCGGCAACCACGGCGACGACTCGGTCCTGGCAGCCCCTGCCGGCCCGGCTCCAGTACCGAAGGCTTGCGCCATCGACGAGCCGGATTGCGAAGCTTGCCAATAAGCTGAGCTGAATCGGGCGTTGCGAAACGCCTGATCCGAGAAACCCCCGACAGACTTCTGGTTTGTCGGGGGTTTTCTTTTGTCCGCGAAAAAACCAAAAGCCGCCCTCACCCTAGCCCTCTCCCGGAGGGAGAGGGGACTGACCGAGGTGTTTGGGAGAGATACGCCGACGTGAAATACCGAGGTGAACTTGGGTTTTGAAACGCATCCAACTCAACTCCCGCATTTCCTCTCCAAAGCCCCCTCACCCTAACCCTCTCCCGAGGGAGAGGGGACTGACCGAGTTGTTTGGGAGAGATACGCCGACGTGAAAGACCGAGTTGAACTAAAGCAAACATCCCTGCTTCCACCACTCAATACGATGAGCGTTAGCTCGAGTAAGGCTTTTGACGTGCCGGCCCCATCGGAAGGCTGAGTGGAGGGATTTATCCGGGGGTGGGAGCGCAGCGACCGTGCGGCGCAGCCGCATGCATCGAGAGGAGGTGTAGCGAAGCAAACCGTAGGCGATGCCCCCGGATGAATCCCGTAACGAAGGAACACCGAGCCAAAGCGAGGTGCCGAACGCCGGGGCCCAGCCTTTTGGTTCCTTTTTGGCGTTTGCAAAAGGGACTCGCCGTAAGGGCGAAACCGCCAGCGGCAACACCCGCAGAAACGGATAAACACCCCAAACCGCAGCCAAAAAAAAGCCCCTCAAAAAGAGGGGCTCCCATACAAAACCAAACCCAGAAATCAGGTCATCTGAATAATGGTCTGCATGATAGTGCTCTGAGTCGAAATGGTCTTGGCGTTCGCCTGATAGTTACTCTGACCCTTGATCAGATCAACCAGCTCATTGGTCAGGTTAACGTTCGACTCCTCCAGCGAGTTCGAAACAACCGAACCCAGCGTACCGGTCTCCGGCGCATCGTAGCCCGGAATACCCGAAGCGTAAGTCTCTTTCCAGCTGGTACCACCAATCGGCTGAAGACCCTGCTCGTTGGTGAAGCTCGCCAGCGCAACCTGGCCGATGGCCTTGCTCTGGTTATTGCTGAAGTTGGCAAACAGCGTACCGGTACCGTCGATGGTCAGGTTGGTGATCTGGCCAGTCGCGTAACCATCCTGAGTCGGAATCGAACGCGCGGTGTCAGCGTTGAACTGAGTGGTCTTGGCCATCGAAATGGTGATGCCAGCCGGGTTCGCCGAAGCACCGTTGGCCTTCCACACGCCGTTGGTGACAGTACCCGGTACCCAGCCAGTGAGTTTCAGGTCGCTGCTGATCACGGCAGGCGGCGTGCTGACCTGAGTCAGTTGACCGGTGGAGTCGAAGGTCATGGTCGAAGCGACAGGTGCGGTGACTTTCGGATCGCTGCCGGTAGCATCCGGGTTACGACCGTCTACCAGGGTGTAGACCTTCCAGGTGTTGGCACCGGTTTTCACCATGTATTGGTCCATGACGTGGGAGTTACCCTGGCTGTCATAGATCGGGGTGCTGAACGACTTGGTGTAGGTCTCGGTCTTGCTAGGGTCGAACTTGCCGGCCGCCACTGTGTCGTCGATCACCGGAGCGGTCGAGTTCAGGTTGATGGTCGAGGTCACCAGCGAGGTGGACTTCGGCGCCAGGTTCGAGGTGTCGATCTTCAGGTCGGTCAACACGCCGTTGATGACCTTGCCGTTGGAGTCCACACCATAGCCTTGCAGACGCGAGGTGTAGTCGGTGTTGGTGATGAAGCCGTCCTTGTCGACCTTGAACGTACCGGCACGGGTGTAGGAGATCGAGCCGTTGTTGCTCAGGGTGAAGAAGCCCGAACCGTTGATGCCCATGTCCAGCACGTTGCCGGTGTTGTTGATGTCGCCCTGGGTGAACTGCTGGGAAACGTTGGCCAGGCGCACACCATTACCGATGACCTTGCTGCCGCTACCCAGGCGAGTCGCCGAGTAGACGTCTTCGAATTCTGCACGGGACGATTTGAAACCGGCGGTCGCGACGTTGGCGATGTTGTTGCCGGTCACGTCCAGTTGCTTGTTGGCTGCATAGAGACCGCTAAGGCCGATATTGAAAGACATATTCCACTCCTTTGTGCCGGTTAGTCGGCTCTATATACCAATGGTTTGTACTTTGGACAGGGCAACAGTGCCCTTGCCGGACAGGTTGAGCATCAGCTCGCCACCGGTCTGGCTGATCGTCACGCTGGTGACCGTGGCTGGCAGGTAGGTCGCCAGGTCGGTCGCGGTGCCGTTGATCGAGGCGTTCGCCTTGACGGTGTAGGTACCGGTTTTCACCAGGTTGCCGTCCTTGTCCTTGCCGTCCCAGGTGAAGCTCGCATTGCCGGCTGCGCGGCTGCCCAGGTCGATGGTGCGAACAACGGTGCCGCTGCTGTCGGTGATGGAGACGGTGCCGCCGGCAATCGACGACGGAACGGTGACCGAACCGGTCATGCCTTTGCTCGGATCGTCGAGCTGTACCGAGCTGGTCTGCACGATCACGTTGCGACCGACCAGCGACGAAGCCTGCAGGGCTTGCGACGAGTTGTAGTTGCCGGCCAGCGAACTGACGGTGCTGTTGAGGGTGGTGATCCCCTCAAGGCTGCTGAACTGCGCCAGCTGGGCAACGAATGCGCTGTTGTCCTGCGGGTCGAGCGGGTTCTGGTTCTTCAGCTGGGTTACCAGCAGTTGCAGGAACGCGTCCTTGCCCAGGGCCTGGCCGCCGGTCGAGCTGTTGGTGGCCGAAGCGATGCCGCCGGTGGTCGTGCTACTGGTCTTCTTCGAAGAGTTGGCCAGTATGTCGTTCATCGTCAGGCTGCTGGTGGTATCGGTAACACTCATGGCAGTCGCCCCTTATTACTGACCGAGGGTCAGTACCTTCTGCATCATGGTCTTGGCGGTGTTCATCATTTCGGCGTTGGTCTGGAACGACCGGCTCGCGGAAATCATGTCAGCCATTTCTTCCACCACGTTGACGTTCGGGTAGTAGACGTAGCCCTTGGCGTCGGCTGCCGGATGGTTCGGCTCGTAGCGCGCTTCGAGGTTGCTCTGGTCTTCGACCACGCCCATGACCTGCACGCCCTGGCCCGCAGCATCCTGGTTCTGGAACAGCGAATTGCTGCCGCCGCTCTGGCCGCCCTGGAACATGGTGGCGAATACCGGGTGACGGGCACGGTAGGTCTGATCGATGCTCGACGAGACGGTCTCGGCGTTGGCGATGTTCGAAGCCACGGTGTTGAGGCGGGTGGTCTGGGCGCTCATGCCGCTGCCGGCAATGTTGAAAACGCTGGACAGGGACATGGATTACTCTCCGCGCAGGGCTGATACCAGCCCTTTGAATTTGCTGTTGAGCAGGGTGAAGCTGGCCTGGAAGCCGACCGCGTTTTCCGCGTAGTTCGACTGTTCCAGCTGGGCGTCCACGGTGTTCTGGTCGATCGACGGCTGCATCGGCGTGCGATACATCAGCGACTCGTCGCCATTGCCCAGCCCTTCAGCTTCGATGTGACGGCTGTTGGTCATGTTCAGGGCGATGGTGCCGTTGGCGTTCTTCTGGCTCTGTGCTTCGAGCACTTTGGAGAACTCCAGATCCCGCGCCTTGTAGTTCGGGGTATCGGCGTTGGCGATGTTGTTGGCCAGCACTTCGGCACGCTGGGCGCGGAAGCCCAGAGCCTTTTCGTGAATGCCGAGCGCTTTATCGAAGCTGATGCTCATGTCGGGAACCTTCAGGTGACCGGATTTTTCGTAACAGGGTTATAGCAAGCGGCGTGCCAGTTTCAGAAAGCCCCGGATTACGGGGCTTTGCGCGGAACCGGCAACGCGGCAATGCCAGAAAAGCGGCAACCGGTTTCCGCCGGATGCCGCTTTTCTGCCGCCACCTGCCACCGGCAAAACCTTCAGGCATAAAAAAACGGGAGCCCCTGAGGACTCCCGTTTCTGGTGTTGCCGGTCTTGATCACTTCGCCTGGTAGATGATCCCCGGGCTGCACTGAACCATCTGGTAATGATCCGGCAGACCGTTCAGCGCCTCGGAAGCGCCAAGGAACAGATAACCGCCCGGCTTCAGCGTGCTGTGGATGCGCAACAGGATGTCCTTCTTCACCTCGGCGGAGAAGTAGATCAGCACGTTGCGGCAGAACACGATGTCGAACTTGCCCAGGCTTGCGTAGCTGTCGAGCAGGTTGAACGAGCGGAACTCCACCCGGTTCTTGATCGGTGCCTTGATCACCCAGCGCCCCGGCCCTTTCGGGTCGAAGTAGCGCTGCAGACGATCGGCGGACAGACCGCGACCGATTGCCAGGCTGTCGTACTCGCCGGTCTTGCAGTTGGTCAGCATGCTGCCGGACAGATCGGTGGCAACGATCTGCACACCCATCTTCAACTGGCCGATGTTGGTCCGCTCGAACTCGTCGATCGACATCGACAGCGAATAGGGTTCCTGACCCGACGAGCAGGCCGCCGACCAGATCCGCAGACGCTGGTTGGGAGCGGCCTTGATCGCTTCGGGCAGCACCTTGTTCTTCAAGACTTCAAACGGATAGGTGTCGCGAAACCACAGGGTTTCGTTGGTCGTCATGGCATCGACCACCTGCTCGCGCAAACCGCTGCGCGGCTGGGTCTGGATGCGCTGAACCAGCTCACCCAGGGACTTGATGCCTTGCTGCTCCATCAGTTTGTTGAGACGGCTCGACACCAGGTACTGCTTGTTTTCACCGAGCAAAATGCCACAGGCTTTTTCCAGGAAGACCCGGAACTGTTCGAAATCCAAATTACCCGTAGACAAATGATGCCGCCTCTTAAATCGTGTTGAACGCCAGGGGCAAAAGGCCCTTAGCTGATATCTGCTGCTTTGATCCGGTCGACTACCCGGGATGCCAGGTCATCAGGACGGAATTTGGCCAGGAAGTCATCGGCACCGACTTTCTTGACCATCGCCTGATTGAACACACCCGACAACGAAGTATGCAGGATGATATGAAGCTTTTGCATGCGAGGGTCGCTGCGGATCTCGGCCGTCAGGGTGTACCCGTCCATCTCCGGCATTTCGATGTCGGAGATCATCATCAGGAACTCTTCTTCCGGCTTCTTGCCCTCGTCGACCAGCTTGCGCAGGTAATCCAGCGCCTGCTTGCCGTCGTTCAACGCCACCACTTCGACACCGACCGTCTGCAGGCAACGCGTCACCTGCTTGCGCGCCACCGACGAGTCATCGACCGTCAGCACCCGCAGCGACAACGCCTTGCTCTGGGTCTCGACATCCACCACGCCGACCGAAATCGCTTCCGGGGTCGGCGCGACTTCCGCCAACACCTTTTCGACGTCGATGATTTCGACTAACTGATTGTCGACCCGAGTCACAGCGGTCAGGTAGTGATCGCGTCCGGTGCCTTTGGGCGGCGGATGAATCTCTTCCCAGTTCATGTTCACGATTCGTTCCACCGAGCGCACCAGGAAACCCTGGGTCTTGGTGTTGTATTCCGTGATGATCACGAACGGACTGTTCTTGTCTTTCAAAGCACCGGAGCCGGTCGCCATCGCCAGATCTAGGATCGGAATGGTCGCCCCCCGGATATTCGCCACCCCGCACACGACAGGACTGGACTTGGGCATCAGCGTCAGTTGCGGGCATTGCAGCACTTCCCGAACCTTGAACACGTTGATCCCGTAGAGCTGCTGGCCGTCGAGACGGAACAACAACAGCTCCAGGCGATTCTGCCCCACCAGTTGCGTGCGCTGGTTCACCGAATCCATTACACCAGCCATGCCCAGACTCCTACACCAACGCCAAGTGTTGTTGCGACGCACATTCATTGCTAAACGGCACGGCGCTTGCTTTTTAACTCGTATGAACGCTCAAACGACATTTTTCCGACGCCTGACATCTCCCCTCCGCAGAAGGCTTTGCGCGATGTCCGCCGTTTGCCTTTTTTTCGCTGGCAGCCCTGCCGGTGCTGATGCGGTTACCTTGCCTGACATGCTTATCGGCGTCACTCAGGGCTTTCTTGAATTCACCGTAGAAGACTATCTGGCTACCAGTCAAACGGAAGGCCGTTATGAAATCGAGGTCAACCAGCTCGATCCCCGCATGCGCATGCCTATGTGCGACAAGGAATTGACAGCGACACTGGAGAGTCCGGCACGCCCTCTGGGCCGTGTCACGGTCAAGGTCCGCTGCGAAGGCAGCTCCCCCTGGACGGTGTTCGTGCCCGCTCAAGTCCGCCTGTTTCGCGAGATTGTCACCACCACGCGGCCACTCAAACGCGCCGGCATCATCGAGCCTCAAGACGTGACCTTGCGCGAGCGCGACGTCAGCACGATCAATCAGGGTTTCCTGACGTCGGTGGATGAAGCCATCGGCCAGAAATTGACCCGACCAACGGTAGCCGATCAAGTCATCACCCTGGTGCATCTGGAACAGGCGGAAGTGGTTCGCAAGGGCGATCAAGTGGTGATCACCGCCCGCAGCGGCACCCTCGCCGTCCGCATGCCGGGCGAAGCCCTGTCGAACGGCGGCCTGAAAGAACAGATTCGGGTGAAAAACCTCAATTCCCAACGGGTTATCAAGGCGCAGGTTATCGCGCCGGGCCAGGTGGAAGTTGCCATGTGAACGGCCATGTAGCGGTGATGTGAGCGGCTGTATGAACGGATATTTGAAAAGCCCCTGAGTACCCAAGCAGAAAACTGGCGCTGACCAGAGCTGTTCCCTAAACTGTGCCGCAGCAGGATCTGCAACGGCGCATGCAAGCTCATTGCTAAATGAGCCTAAAGTTTTCCAGGGGATGGCCGAGAACATGGCAAGCGTCCAAATTCCCAGAGGTTTTTAACATGGTCATCGATTTCAGCCGTTTGAACAGCTCCTCGTCACTTACGGGCAGTACACGTACCAGCAACGCCAAGGAAACCGCCGAAACCGGCACCTCCGCGCCGCTGAATACCCCGGCCGAACAGGCCAGTACCGCAAAAAGCGGGGAATCGGTACACCTCAGCAATGAGGCTCAACAGTTGCAGAAGGTCACTGACAAGCTGCGCGATCAGCCTGCCGTCGATAAAGCCCGCGTGGCCGAGTTGAAAGCAGCGATTGCCGATGGCAGCTACAAGGTCGACAGCAACCGTGTAGCCAGCAAACTGCTTAATTTCGAAGCCCAGCGCTAGGCCTCGGTCAGCGCCAGGCTTTTGGACGCTTAAAACCCAAGGCCAGCCATGCACGACACTAATTTATTGCAACTGATCACCGACGACTTTGCTCCAGCTCAACAATTGCTGGAGTTACTGCAAACCGAGTCCCTCGCCTTGCACGGTCGCGACATGCCTCTGCTGGAAGAAATTCTGGCGCGCAAACAGGCATTGATCATTCTGCTCGAACAGCATGGCCGCAAGCGCAGCGAAATCCTCGCCAGTCTCAATCTGTCGCTCGACCGCGCAGGCCTGGAACAACTGGCCAGCCAGTCGAGCATCGGCGATCAGTTGCTGAGCCAGAGCGATGTCCTGACCGACCTGATTGCCCAGTGCCAGGCCGCCAACGTCAAGAACGGCCAGTCGATCATCATGCAGCAGGCCGCTACGGCCAATCAGCTGAAAATCCTCACCGGCGGCGAGCCTCCCGCGCTCTACGATGCCAGCGGCACCTTCTCCAAACTGCAGAAACCACGCGCGCTCAGCCAGGCGTGATGCTTTCTTCTATGCTTGCGCCCTATCAACGTGCGAAACATGCTGGCAAAATACTGGCCAGTCGTAGTCAAATTTTGTCTGGAGATTGATTTAACGTGTCCAACGATGACGCTCCGCAGCCCCCAAAGGTGCTCACCACGCCCCTGGAGATCTCCAGCAATCTGCGCCAGCTGCAAGAGAGCCACGATCCGCTGATCATTACGTTCCACGAGCGCAGCCAGCGCTTCCAGAGCTACCTGATTGAAGTCGATCGCGAAAACGGTTCGATCAAGCTTGATGAGATGATCCCGCGCGACGGCGAACGTTTTCTGGAAGCAGGCGAACCGTTCAAGGTTGAGGGTTTTCATGATGGCGTGCGCATTGCCTGGGAATGCACAGGGACGCTGAGCATCAAAGACTCCGACGGCGACCGCTTCTACACCGGCGACCTTCCCACCGAAGTGGTTTATCACCAGCGCCGCAACGCCTTTCGCGCCGCACTGAAACTGACCGACCTGGTCAGCGTCGTGCTCGGCGGCGAAAAGCTCAAGGCACCGCTGGATGGCAAATTGCTGGACATCTCGGCCACGGGTTGCAAGCTGCGCTTTGAAGGCGATATCACCGACCGCCTGCAATTGGGCCAGGTCTATGATCGCCTGATCGCCGCACCGCTGTTCGGCAACCAACCGGTATCGGTCGAGCTGCGTTACCTGCACTTCGAAGAAAAGCTCAACATCACCTTCGCCGGCCTGCGCTTTCACAACATCAGCGGCCCGGCGGCCCGGAACGTCGAGCGTTTCGTTTATCAACTGCAGCGCGAAGCGCGTCGGTTCGATAAAGACGATCTCTGATCGGCAGGCATGAAAAACGGGCAGTCACTGCGGTGACTGCCCGTTTTTTTATGCCCGGATCACGGCTTGGCGGGAGTGATGTCCGGCCCCTCGTCTTCGACTGTCGAGTCGGTGGGCGCGGCAGATTCTGGTTCAGGTTCTGGTTCAGGTTCAGGTTCAGGCTCCGGAGCGACCGTATTCTGCATCTGCTCCTGCACCACCTGCTCGTCAACCCGCGGGTCAAGCGCTGCTACCAGCGGCGAACTGGACATGCTGTCCGGCATCGCCACGTGATGCAGCGGTGCATCGTCCACCTGGTGCAGATTGGTCACGGCTTTAGGTCGGATCCGCCACACCAGCACCAACGCGAAAAAGGTGAAGAACGCATACAGGCTCTGCGGCCCGAACAGCTTCATCAGCACCCCGGCCGCCAGCGGCCCGATACTGGCGCCTACGCCGTAAGTCACCAGCAGCATCGCCGTCAGCGACACCCGGCGCTCGCCTTCGACGTGGTCGTTGGAGAACGCCACCGCCAACGGGTACAGGCAAAACTGCACCAGCGAGCAGAGGAAGCCGACCACGAACAGAACCTCCAGCGGCACCTGCGGCAGGATCGCCAGCGGCAACGCGGCAATCGCGAGGAACAACGCAAAGCAACGAATCAGCAGCGCCCGGTCATAGCGGTCGGACAACCAGCCCAGCGGCCACTGCACCACCAACCCGGCAAAAATGCAGCTACCCATGAACAGACCGACCTGCTCGGTGGACAGCCCCTGCTGCGAGGCATACAGCGGCGCCAGACCGTAGAACGAACCGATGATCAGCCCCGCCCCGAGCACCGTGCTCAGCGATTGCGGTACGCGCTTGATAAAAAAGCGCGGCTCCATCGGCGCCGGGTGCAGCGGTGCCGGGTGAATCCGCCGGGTCAGTGCCACCGGCACCAGACACAGGGCGAAGCACAGCGCGACCAGCATCAGCAGTTCCAGGCCAAGGCCCGGGTGCATGACCAGAATCAGCTGACCGAGCACCAGCCCCAGGTACGACGCGATCATGTAGCCGCTGAACACCAGACCGCGCTGATTGGCGTCAGCCTGCTCGTTCAGCCAGCTCTCGATGACCATGTATTGGCACATCATGCCGAGGCCGACGATGGTCCGCAGCACCAGCCAGGCCGGCAGCCAGTCCACCAGGCCATGACCGAGCACCGCCGCACCGACGATCCCGGCACACGCCGAGTAGGCACGGATATGCCCGACCCGGGCAATCAGGCGGTGACCGATCTTGCCGCCCAGCACCAGACCGAAATAGTTGGCCGCCATCAACGCACCGACCCACAACCCGTCGACATGGTCGGCAGCCAGACGCAAAGCCAGATAAGTAGAAAGAAGGCCCGAGCCGATCAACATCATCAGCGAGGCGAAATACAGCGCTCGAAAGGATTTCCAGATTTGGCGCATCGGCGTTCCGAGCGGCTCCTTGCGGTAAGTATCGGGCTATCAAACGATAGCCCGACGGCGACATGTCGTCAGGCCTGGGCTGCTAGAACACGGCGTTCCCAGGGAGTGATTTCATCAAAGAAACTGGTCAACTCCATGGTCTTCGAAGCGATGTAGCCTTCGATGAACTCCGTGCCGAACAGTTCCTTTGCAAGCTGGCTGCGTTTCAGACGTTCGAGCGCCGCGTGCAAGGTACACGGCAGCGAAAGATTGTCCGGCACTTCGAACTCGCCCTGAATCGCTTCGCTTGGTTCGAGTTCATGCTCGATGCCGTACAAGCCGGCGGCCAGGCTCGCGGCGATGGCCAGGTACGGGTTGGCATCGGCCCCCGGCAAACGGTTCTCGACCCGACGCGCGACCGGCGAACTGGCCGGAATACGCAGTCCGGCAGCGCGGTTGTCGTGGGACCAGCAGGCATTGTTCGGCGATGCAAACGGATGGCACAGGCGCTGGTAGGAATTGACGTTCGGCGCAAACAGCGCGGTGAAATCAGCCATGCCCGCCTGCTGCCCGCCGATGAAGTGGCGGAACATCGCAGTCGGCTGACCGTCCGCATCGCTGAACACATTCTTGCCGCTGCCGATTTCGACGATGCTCTGGTGAATGTGCATCGAGCTGCCCGGCGTGTGCGCCAGCGGCTTGGCCATGCACACCACGGTCAAACCGTGTTTGAGCGCGACTTCCTTGAGCAGGTGTTTGAACAGGAAGGTCTGGTCGGCCAGCAACAGCGGATCACCGTGCAGCAGGTTGATCTCGAACTGGCTGACGCCCATTTCGTGCATGAAGGTATCGCGCGGCAGACCGAGGGCCGCCATGCATTTATAGACTTCACTGAAGAACGGCCGCAGACCGTTATTGGAGCTGACGCTGAACGCCGAGTGACCGTCCTCGCGACGACCGTCGAGACCGACTGGCGGCTGGAACGGCTGGGTCGGGTCGGTGTTCGGGGCGAACACAAAGAATTCGAGTTCGGTCGCTACCACCGGCGCCAGACCGAGAGCTGCGTAGCGGGCAATGACTTTCTTGAGCTGACCACGGGTCGACAGGTTGGAGCTTTCGCCGGTCAACTCGTCGGCATCACAGATTGCAAAGGCCCGTGGCTCTTCGCTCCATGGCAACGGATGGATCTGCGCAGGATCGGCCACCAGCGCCAGATCGCCGTCATCGCTGCCATAGAATTTCGCGGCGGGATAACCGCCCATGATGCATTGCAGCAGCACCCCCCGGGCCAACTGCAAACGCCGCCCTTCGAGGAAGCCCTCGGCGGTCATTACCTTGCCACGTGGCACACCGTTCAAATCCGGCGTGACACATTCAATCTCATCAATGCCCGTCAATCGCTGCGCGAGTGAACGCTGGCCATCGGTTGTCATGACGCAATCCTTGTTATTGTGCGAGCCGCGAACGGCGACCCGGACAAAATAGGCTTCGGCTGTTCGGAATATCAAGCAGCAGCCAACAAAAAGAATTCCGGTCAATGAATCCGTGATTCAGGGCAGGTAAATACTGAACACGCCGCCGCCCAGCGGGCCGCCATTACGAATCTCGGTCCGGCCGCCAACACCGTTGCGCTGATGCAGCGCGGCAATGCGCCCGGCGAAGTACAGACCGAGGCCGGTGCTGCCACTGCTGTGATTGATGCCCTGCACGTAATCGGACTGACGCTCGAGCATTTCGGCCGGGTAACCGTCGCCGTCGTCATTGATGCTCAGCACCAGTTGCCCGGCTTCGTCGCTGACGGTGATCAGCAGCGATTCACGGGCGTAACGGATCGCATTGTTGATGCAGTTGCCCAGCACAGAGGCGATCAGTTCGCGATCAAAGAAACCCAGCGGACTGAGCGGATCGACTTCGTAAGTGGCGATGATTCCACGACTGGCGAACACTTCCTGATGCGCCGCCAGTTGCGCTTCGATGAAATCGTCCAGCTCGTGATAGGCCGGCTGCAACGGCATCTGATTCACCCCAAGCTTGTACAGCCCGAGCAACTGCACCAGCATGCCGTTGAGGTGGGCGAACTCGAAGTCGATCACGCCCTGCTCCGCCCCTTGGCGCTGCGTCTCGGGCAGACGCGCCAGCCATTGGCTGTGAGCCTGCATCAGCATCGCCAGAGAGTTCTTCATGTCGTGCACGGTGGAGGCGATCACCGTGGAAAAATCCAGTGCCTGCTCGTCTTGGTTCATTCGCCAAACGCCTTGCTTTTCAGCTTCTGATAACGCGGATAACGCGCGTCGGTATCGGGCATCATGCCCACCAGTTTCAGGCAGGCCCGACATTCTTCCAGCTCCGCCGACGGCACATTGGTGTCGGTGCCGTGCAGCAACGACTGGGCCATGTTCAGCGCGATACTGATGTTCTTCGGTTGCATCTTCAGCGCCTTGCGGAACACCTCGCGGGCCTCCACCAGGTTGCCGGTCTTGTACACGCGCACGCCCTGACGGTTGAGGTCGGCGGCCGCGTTGCTGGAGCTGAGAATAGTCGGGTCGTCGGTGAGCTTGGCGATGTCTTTCATCACCGTCGGGTCATCGCCGTAGATTTCCGCACAGCTCTTGAGCATCGAAGTGCCCGCCTCGGCCTGACCGAGCATCTGCAACTGCTTGGCGACCAGCAACGCCGCCTCGGGGCTCATGAACTGCTCCATGCCGTCGAGGCGCATCAACGCTTGCTCGGTGAGCTTCTCGGCGGTCTCGGCATCGTTGAGCAACAGGCTCGTGGCCTTCATCAGACGCGCGCGAATCTGCAGGCCCGGGTCGGTCGGGTTTTCTTTCGCCACCGCACTCAGTGTGGTGTTGATCTCCAGACGCGTGCGGGTGTCGAGCCCGCGTTCGCTGCCTTTGCTGATCAGCGCGTGGGCCAGGCCGAGATTACTTTCCGGATCCTTGAAGCGCGATTGCGCGCCCTGATTCACCGCCTGGCGGTAAGCCCGGGAAGCGGTGTCGAAATCTTCGTTGGCCATCGCCAGCTTGCCCAGCAACGCCTGACGGCGCACGGCCAGCGGCGACAGGCGAATCGCCTCCTCCAGCACTTGCTGCGCGCCTTTGGTATCGCCTTCGGCGACCAGCACGTCAGCCATGCCGTCATACAGCGCCGGCATCATCGGGAAGACCTTCAGGGCTTTTTCATAAACGCCTTTGGCCTGACTGACCTGCCCGCGCTTGAACAGCAACTTGCCCAACCCGGCAAACGCCCATGGCAACGGCCGATCAGCGATGATGCTGTCGTAAAGACGCTCGAGCGCTTCGTTCTGGTTCATGTCGCGCAACGCATCGGCGCGATAGCGCAGGCACAGCGGCGAATAGCGGATGTCCTGTTTGCACAGGGCGATGCAGGCGTTGAACACCTCGACCGGTTTACCACGGTCGAGGGCTTGCAGAATCGGTTTGAGCAGGGTCTTGCGCTGCTCCAGACGCTCCAGCCGCTGAGCCAGGCCGGAGCGGTTGAACGGCTTGGTCAGGTACGCGTCCGGCTCGTGCTCCAGGGCACTGAGCACCATCGCCTGACTGGTTTCGGCCGTGACCATCACGAACACCGCTTCGTGGCTGATCAGCTTTTCCATCATCAGGTCTTCCAGCACCTGCTGACCGTTCTTCTTGCCGTCACCGAGGTGGAAGTCCTGAAGGATGAAATCGTAGGACTTCTGCGCGCACATTTTCAGCGCCTGCTCACCCGTGTCGGCGGTGTCCACATCCTTGACACCCAACTCGCGCAACATCGAACGCACGGAACTGCGGAAATCCGAGAAATCATCGACGATCAGAAAACTCTTTTGGTGATACGACAGCATCGAGGATTTCCAGGCAATTGAAGAGGATGGACCATTTCCAGGCGCGCAGATGATAGCTGCCGGCCAAATGCTATCAAGCGATTTCGCGCGACTCTGAAGTCACCGAATGGGTTATCGGCCGGATCAGGGGTTCTCTTGAAGCGAGGGTTCAAGATTCGTTGCGCAAGGATTACCCTGCGCGGCGGTTCTCACCTTCCAACGGCAAAGGATTCATCGTGTACATCAAGGGACGCTACATCGTGTCGGCCTGTGCGCTGCTGTTTTTGCAGCAGGCACTGGCGAGCGGAATGGACTGCACAAAGGCGGCGAGTGCTGTGGAGAAGGCGATTTGCGCGGACAAGCCGTTGCATGAGCTGGATGCGCAGATGGGGGCGGCTTACCGAAAGTTGATGAAGGCTGAACCGGCGCAGGCCGAAGTGAAAAAGGCTCAGCGTCAGTGGCTGCAGGAGCGTGATCGATGTGGCGAGGAGGCCAGTTGTCTGAGCCAGCGTTATCAGGATCGTTTGCAGGTCTTGCACGCGCAGTGGATCGAGGCTGTCGCCTACAAACCGGACGACATTGATAAACAGGTCATCGAGGATCTGCAGCAGCGGGTTCGGGAGATGAGCAAGGAGAATCCGGAGTTTGCGCTGGAGCGGGCGCTGAATTCTCTGACCCTTGGCTACGTCGGCAGCTCGTTTTCAGCCGAGCTGGATGACGATGAGCAACCGCTCTTCCCCACGACCATCCCCAAAGATGTCACGCAAGACGAGTGGAAAGCACTGCAAGCATCCGACATCAAGGGAACCGCAGAGTCCGGCCAAACCTCTTACACCCTGATGGATCTGGATGGTGACGGCCAGCGTGACCTCATCGTGGAAACCTACTCCGGCGGCACCGGGATGTTTCATTACACGGAAACCTGGCGTCGGGGCGACAGCAGATTTATCAGGAGAACGGCTGAGATTGCCCCTCAGAACAGTAACGACAGCGTCCTTTTCTATACCAATGACCGCGGTGCCAATCAGGCCGTGTACCTGATCGGTGCTCGCGGAAAAATCTATTTCGCCTACCAGAACGGCAGCTACGGCGAAGATCAGGTCTACCTGCTCAATCCCCTGCAGATCAACCGGCAGGTGCCGACGATCAGCGTTCGCTATGACTACCAACTGACCGTTCCACACACTCAGTACATCGAGGACAGCGACAAAGCCTACGAACTGGAACCGTCCCTGCAGAAAGTGCTCGCCAAAGCTGTGACCGGTCTGGGCGCACATGCGGGGATGACGGGACAGCAGAAAACACCACTCTGCCCCATCCCTCCATCCGCCAAGGACACTGAGGAGTACTACGGCTATGGCGCGAGTTACTACGCGATCGAACCTGTCGCCGATTTCCCCGTAGTCATTGGTGATGATTGTTATGTCGCACGACTGATCAACTGGTTCGGTACCTACGACGAAAAAAGCGGTCTGCCTGCGTTACTGTTGATGCGCAAACCCGAGTCCGAAGATCCGCAGCGCAGTTATTCAGTGAACGGGCGCCGGCACATCACGCAGGTCAGCACGTCAGTCGGCAAAACCGAAGGCGGAGCTGATAATTTCTAAAGCCTCGCGCCTTTCGAAAGACAAAAAAGCCCCACCCAGATTTCTCTGCGTGGGGCTTTTCACTTCAGGGCGCTTCTCAGACCTCCGCCACCAACACATCGGCAATCCGAATACTCAATGCCGCACCTGTCAGCGTCGGGTTCACGCAGGAGGACGATGGCATGACGCTCGTGCCTGCGATGAACAGGTTGGAATGGTCGTGACTGCGGCAATCGCGATCTACCACCGAGTCTTTCGGATCATCGCCCATGATGGTGGTGCCCATGATGTGCTGACGGTTCTGGAAGCCCGTGTCGGTGCTGAGGATGTCGGCGTCGAGCAATTTCGCAAACTGCTTGAAGTCTTCCAGCGCCTTCTCTTTACCGGCGTGCCAGTAGTCGGGGACGCTGTAGTAGATCTCGGGAACCGGCAGACCGATGGCGTCGAACTTGGTCTTGCTCGGGGTGACCCGGTTTTCCGGCAGCGGCAAGGTTTCGAAATCGACGGCCCAGTTCAGGGAGCGCGCCGATTGCAGGCGGATCTGCTCATCGAGCTTCGAGCCCAGCACGCCTTTGGCGATCAGGTTCGAGGTGATTTGCGACGTCGGCACGGTGTTGCGCACCTTGATCTTGTAGCTCGGGTAATCGTTGCGAAACGCGCCATCGCGACTGTTCAGATAGACCAGCAATTGCGTCGGCCCTTCGCCCGGCCACATGTCTTCCTTGGTCATGACGTTCATGCTGATGCCGGTGTGATCCATCAGGTTGCGCCCGACCTGATCCGAGGAGTTGGCAATCCCGTTCGGGTACTTTTCCGAGGTCGACATCAACAGCAGCTTCGGCGACTCGATACCGTATGCCGCCAGTACAAAGGCCCGGGCGGTCAGTTTGTGTTTGGTCTTGTCGGGGCGCATGTACCAGATCGCGGTGATCTTGCCGTCGTCGCCCGCCTCGATCTTGTAGACGACAGAGTTGTCCAGCACCTTGGCGCCATGGCGCTCGGCCTCATCGATATGCATCGAACCGTCGTACTTGGCTGCAATCGGGCATACCGGGTTGCAGTTGTTGTTGCCGGCACAGGGAGGCCGTTTGCCATAG
The DNA here is from genome assembly GCF_039695385.1 of Pseudomonas sp. 9.2(2024). NCBI lineage: Bacteria > Pseudomonadati > Pseudomonadota > Gammaproteobacteria > Pseudomonadales > Pseudomonadaceae > Pseudomonas > Pseudomonas sp. 9.2(2024). The sequence goes on from NZ_CP155585.1 coordinate 4,914,463, forward strand.
GGGCGGGTTGCCCGGCCGTTCGGCTCGAGGATCGGGTTATACCCGCCCTTGCTGAGCAATTCGGAGAGGCGCTTGAACATGTAGCTCGGCTTCAGGCCCTCCATCGGATAGGGAATCGAGCGCGGCGGATAGGCGTCCCCGCCCTGCCCGCTTTCGTCCTGGCCGTCGACACCGGAAACGCCCAGTTCGATTTCAGCCCGAGCGTAATACGGTTCCAGCTCGTCATAACTGATCGGCCAGTCACGACCACGGCCATACAACGACTTGAGACGAAAATCGTTGGGCAGCATGCGCCACAGCGAGGAACCGAAGTGCCAGGTGGTGCCGCCCACCACACGCAAGTAAGAAGTGTTGTATTTCACTGGCCCTACCTGCTGCAAATAGTCGCCGTAGGTCGACGGCGCGTGAGGCAGGCTCGGATAGGGCGACCCGGCGCCCTGCAGCTTGGCATTGGCCAGCGAGAGTTTTACCGGGGCATTGCGGAATGTTTCCACCACATCACGGCGATTCACCCGAGGACCGGCCTCGAGCACGATCACCGACTTGTTCGCTTTGGCCAGGCCCGTGGCGATCAGGCCGCCCATGACACCGGAGCCGATGATCACCACATCGGCATCGAATTGATCGCTGCTCATACTGTCGAGTCCTGAATGACTGCTGGTTTGGGACCCCATGAATCCGGGCCGCCACCGTAGGTTGGAATGATGAGAATGCCGTGAGTGGGCTGATACATCATGGCGAGGGAATAGCTGATCAGCTCCGCATCCGCCGGCTCACCGACGATGCCCAGATACCAGGCGGAAATGATGCTGGTGGCCGTAGCCCGCAGCGATGGATCCGGATTCGGTTGCGCCAGGTATTCATCGACATGCCGGTACCTCTGCGCGCCGATCAATTGCTTCAAGGCAATCACGTTGGTCGAGAAATTCGGCGCGCGCTTGTCCAGCGCAGCGTAATAACGATCGGCCAGAACCGGATTGACCGCACGGCTGACCAGAAACTGCGACAGCGCAATGAAATCGTCGCCCGATACCTGCGCTGCCAGCACCGACTGCCAGGGCAGCGCACTGCCGATCATCGCGGCCAGGCCCAGCGTCACGGAACCACGCAACAGATTGCGGCGAGTGAGCCCAGTCGAGCTTTCGGTTTGAGTTTTTTCGTGTTTGTGCGTCATTGAAGTGTCCATTGCTCAGGCCTCCTTGCGCCGACGTGCAATCAAGGCCCATGCGCCCAGGCCCATCAACACGCACACGAGAATGATGACCGGGGTCGTAAACTTCGCCATTACTGCCAGCGGTGCCTTGGGACCACCGTCCCGTACCTGCGCCACATCGGCGGCGGTGACAATCGTGTCGGCATTGCCGTAGCGCGACAGCACGTAGTTGCTGACGTCGGCAATCTGCTGGTCGTTCAGGCGGTCGGTGAACAGCGCGTCAGGGCCGAAACCCGGCATGTCGATGGCCACACCGTCGACTTCACGATGCACGCCGTACACGATGGCCGCGATCAGGTTGTCGCTGCGACTGGTGGCAGTGTTATGAAACAGTGATGGGTATTCCCGCGTGCCCTGACCGTTCGGCTGATGGCAGTTGGCGCAAGTGCCACTGAATATCTGCCAGCCCGGGTTGTCCCCCGGTTTGCCTCCGCGCAGCGTCAATTCATCGACCGAGGCCTGACCGTACTCGTGGCGGGCTTTGGTTTCCCCACTGTTGATCGGCGCCGTCTGCAGCAGATAGGCCGCAATGGCTTTGAGATCCACATCGCTCAAATGCTGCAGACTGTTCTCCACCGCCTCGGCCATCGGCCCCGCCGCCTGGGCCTTGCCCTCGACGTGACCGGTACGCAGATAGGCCACGATCTCGTCGCTCGACCAGGCACCGATGCCGCTGACTTTGTCGGAAGTGATATTGGGGGCATACCAACTGCCCAGTGATCCGCCGGCCAACGGTTTTGCGCTGTCGGCCGCCATCAGGACATTGCGCGGTGTGTGGCAGGTATCGCAGTGAGCCAGGCCGTTGACCAGATAGTCGCCGCGATTGACCTCGGCGGACTTGGCCGGATCCGGCGTGAAGCGTGTTTTGCTGTGGAACAGCGCGTTCCAGCCAATCATCGACGCGCGGATATTGAACGGGAAATCCAGAGCGGTTTTCTGGTTCAGCGTATCGACCGGCGCCACTTCATGCATGAAGTAGTCGTAGAGCGCAGCAATGTCGCTGTCGGTCATCTTCGAATAGGAGGTGTAGGGCATCGCCGGGTAAAGCCGAGTGCCATCGGCCGCCACCCCGTCACGCACCGCACGGGCGAATTGCTCTGACGTGTAATTGCCGATACCCGCCGTTTTCGAAGGCGTGATGTTGGTCGAGTAGATCGTGCCCATCGGTGAACCGAGCGGATAGCCGCCCGCAAAAGCCCTGCCGCCTGGCGCCGTATGACAAGCCACACAGTCAGCGGCTACCGCTAGACGCTTGCCCACCGACGCGGTGCTGTCGAGCGCCTCGCCGTACGCGGCGCCAGCTATGGCGATCAGCAGCGTAACCAATCCGGCAGAGGCGTACCCCCTGCGTTTCCCTTTATCAATGCGACGCGACATGAGTCCTACCCTAGGCTGCTTCGTTCTTTTTTTTTCACGGTTCTGGAAATCACGAACACAGCGTCCTCGTCATCTTGAGCGACAAGGACGAAGAGGTACGATGTCGTACGTATTTATTGGAATATTCCATACAATGTAACACTTTGCAATAAATAGAAAAGGCCAAGTGCCATCTTTTGTATGTATGTGCTGAATGCTCTAAAACGCTGGTTACAAGGGTGTTTAATGCAGAATATATTTAAATAAGAAACAACTGGTAACCCTACAGTTGTGGACTCCGCAGCCGAAAGATGTACGACGACTAGCCATTTGCTTACGAGCTGCGCTCGATATTGACCCGCCCCCACATGTCAGCAGGATGCCCCTTATGAGTTGGTTGAATGACGCAAGACTTTCCACGAAATTGATCACGGCCTTCGCGGCGTGCGCCTTCATCACCCTGGGGGTAGGCCTGCTGGGAAGCCGGGGAGTGACCGAACTCTCGACAAGCCTCAGATCGGTGTTCGGCAACAACCTCGTCGCCGTCGCCAACATCGCGCAGACCAAAATCAAGGCTGTCGGACAGACCCGTGACATGTATCGGCTTTACGTCGCCACTGCCGCCAACCTGCCACAGAGCACCAAAGACGAATTCCTCGCCTCGATGAGCGCCAACCAGTTGGCGAGCGAAAAAGCCTTTGCCGAATACCGGAAAACCGAGCTTGCCGACGACGAACGTGCAGCCGGTGACCGGATGGAGAAGGCCTGGCCCGTTTACCAGGCGATCGTGCAAAGGTATCTGACCCTGATGAAGGCAGGCGACCTGGAAAATGGCCGCGAACTGCTGCTCGGCGATCTGCAGAAAAACTACCGCGTCGTCATGGACGAATTGACCATCATGACCAACTCCAACGACATGCAGGTCAGCGAAGCCGCGAAGCGATCGGTTCTGACGGAGTCCTCCGCCAAGACCTCGCTGTACATCGGCATCGTGCTGGCCTTTGTCGCGGCGATTTTGCTTGGCCTGTTCATCAGCCGACTGATCAGCCGCCCCATCTCCAAAGCCGTTGAAAGCGCCCGAAGCATCGCTGGGGGCGACTTGACTCAAAACATCGTCAGCACCGGCCGCGACGAGGCCGGTCAGTTGCTCACGGCCCTGGCCGAGATGCAGGGCAGTCTGAAAAGCACTATTCAGCAGATCGCCAGCGCGGCAGATCAACTGGCTTCCGCTGCCGAAGAACTCACCGCCGTCACTGACAATGGAAGCCGCGGACTGATTCGTCAGAACGACGAGATCCAGCAGGCAGCGACGGCTGTCACGGAAATGACCTCCGCCGTGGAGGAAGTTGCGCGCAATGCGGTATCCACCTCCGAGGCCTCCCAGACCACCAGCCGGGAAGCCAGCAATGGACGCGATCAAGCGCGAAACGCCGTTGCCGCGATCAACCATGCAACCACGGAAATCGCCACCTCCACCACCATGGTCAAGGACCTGGCAGAGAAAGTACGGGACATCGGCAAGGTTCTGGATGTCATCCGGGGGATTGCCGAGCAAACCAATCTGCTGGCGCTTAACGCCGCCATCGAGGCTGCACGCGCGGGTGAGCAAGGTCGAGGTTTTGCCGTGGTCGCCGACGAGGTACGAGCCCTGGCGGCAAGAACCCAGGCTTCGACGGGGGAAATCGAAGGCATGATCAACGACGTTCGCAACAGTGCAGACGAAGCCGTCGGCGCCATGGGGAAAAGCCAGGCGCTGGTCAGCGAAACCCAGTCACTGGCGCAAGCGACCGGCCAGGCATTGGAGCTGATTGCCGACGGCATCTCGCAGATCAATGATCGCAACCTCGTCATCGCCACAGCCTCGGAAGAACAGGCACACGTTGCTCGTGAAGTGGACCGAAATCTGGTCAACATTCAGGATCTTTCCACCCAGACAGCGGCAGGCGCACATCAGACCAGCGCCTCGACCCAGGAACTGTCCAACTTGGCGGCGTCGTTCAACACTCTGGTCAGTCGCTTTCGCTTATAAATTCCTGAAAACAAAAAGCCCCGCCAGATCACTCTGCGCGGGGCTTTTTCAATAGATGGTGTCCCAGGGCAGGTTCGAACTGCCAACCTTCCCCTTAGGAGGGGGATGCTCTATCCAATTGAGCTACTGGGACACAAATCTGTCGGTGCGACAGACGGCGTGCATGTTAACGGCCGGGCCCTGATTTGTCATGTCGTCCGCAGGGCTTTTTAAGTGTAGGCAGGCGCCTTGCAAGGGTGCCGGACGTTTTACCGTGCAATTTGCATCACCGCAAAAAGCCATCATTGCAGAATGCAATGCGTGCACTTCGAAAAACCCTGCTAAATGCTTGTTTTTAAAGGATTTAACAGCGGTTAGACTATTGGCACGACGGCTGCTTTACCGATTCTTATACAAGAACAATCGGAGACTCGTCTCATGAACAGCGCCCTCGTGTTCGCAAACGCAATCGCACTGGCCGTCCTGGTGGGCTTTCACTTCGTCCCCGAGGACGACGAGAAAGTGGCCGGGCGCATGCCGCATTACCTGCAAGTGCACAAGGCGCCGCAATGGGCGGTGTTGAGCGATCAGAGCTTCGCCCCGCAAGCGGTCAGCGAATCTGAACAGGCGTTGCCGGCGCATTCGACTGAACGTCTGGTTTTTTGAAATATCCTCAGGAGTACAGCATGTCCAAGTCAGCTGCAGGATTTCTGATCCTCGCCTTATTGAGTGGCCTCGGGCATTTTTCGCTGTTCGAGCAAACCGAAATATCCCTGCCCCTGATCGGTTGCGGCGTCTTTTCGGCGCTGTTCGTATTGGCGCTGGTGGCCGGGCGCAAGATCAAGTTTGATCCGGTATTGCGCTGAACCTGACCAGCTCCAGCAAATGATTGACGGCATCGGCCAGGTCGCCCGAGTTGTCGATCAGGTGCACAGGGCTGTCGGTTGAACGCCTGTCCTTGAACAGCGTGTTACGGGCCAGCCTCGCATCGATCTGCTCAAGCGTCTCCCGGCCACGCCGGTGCAGGCGCTCACGCAGGACATCATCCCGAACCGTGAGCAACACCGGCACTAGCGTCGGGTAGTGTTCCAGCGCTTGCCGAAGGTTCGCCCGAGAGCCGTTCACTAGGACGTGCTTACCGTTTTTCAACCACTGATCCATCTCCGCAGGAATCCCGTAGGAAAGGCCGTTGGCCTCCCACCACAGCGTGAACTTGCCTGCACGCTGACGTTGCTGGAACTCCTGGGGCGTCACGCCGATCGCATCCTCGCCCATGGATTCGGCCGAACGGGTGATCACGCGCCTGATGATTTCGCAGTCCAACGCCCGTAAAGGTTCACGCGCAGCCTCGATCAGACTGTCCTTGCCGGAGCCGGAAGGTCCCATGAGGTAAATCAGCCTGCCATCCATCCTGAAAACGCCCTCCGGCGGGCATTTGCCCCTAGTAAATCGGCCATTTGCCACTATCCTGTACAAGGTAAGGAACAACGATTCAACCCGCATAGCATGCACGTTCTGACGCCTTCGGGCATCAGTCGACATGTTTCAGGACGCGGTCAGCGATACGGGCCGATGCTTTCTTTTCAAACCAGTCCGCATTTCTGATAATTGGTGCTGGCATTACGCCTTTACCCGGATCAATATTTGTCACAGAATTGACGCCAATGATCTGGCAATTTTGAGGCATGATGCGCGCCTCTTAACAATTCAGGTTGAACCATTTGGCGCGGATGCTTGTCCTACCACTCATCCTGCGGCCAATCCCGAGAACCGCTCCCCTGAACTAACCGGTTAAATATATGCGCCCATTGAAACAGGCAATTTATTCCAGCCGTACGGCTGACAAGTTCGTCGTACGTCTGCCAGACGGAATGCGTGAACGCATTGCCGAGGTGGCTCGCAATCATCATCGCAGCATGAACTCCGAGATCATTGCGCGCCTTGAGCAGAGTCTTATTCAGGAAGGTGCACTGGGCGAAGAGCTGAGCATGCGCCTGGACAGCCCGGAGCTGTCGCTGCACGAACGCGAGTTGCTGCAACGCTTCCGCCAACTCTCCCATCGCCAGCAGAACGCGCTGGTTTCTCTGATCGCCCACGACGCCGAAATGGCCGCAGACGCATCCTGAGTCAAACCGAACATCTCAAGCCAGCATGAATGCTGGCTTTTTTTTGCCTGCGATTCGGGCTACTTACAGGCGAAAAAAAGCCCGCCAATTGGCGGGCTGTTTTTTATGCAGTCGGTCAGAGCAGGAAAATCGTCGCCAGCCCCAGGAAGATGAAGAATCCGCCACTGTCGGTCATGGCCGTGATCATCACACTGGCGCCCATCGCCGGATCGCGACCCATCTTGGCCAGCGTCATCGGGATCAACACCCCCATCAATGCTGCCAGCAACAGGTTCAACGTCATGGCAGCCGTCATCACCACGCCCAACGACCAGCTGCCGTAGAGCAAGTAAGCGACCACACCGATCACACCGCCCCAGACCAGGCCGTTAATCAACGCCACGGCCAACTCTTTGCGCATCAGGCGCGAGGTGTTGCCGGTGCTGACCTGATCGAGCGCCATGGCGCGAACGATCATGGTAATCGTCTGGTTGCCGGAGTTGCCGCCAATGCCCGCCACGATCGGCATCAGCGCCGCCAGGGCCACCAGCTTCTCGATCGAACCTTCGAACAGGCCGATCACCCGCGATGCGACGAATGCGGTGATCAGGTTGATCGCCAGCCACGCCCAACGGTTGCGCAGGGACTTCCAGACGGAGGCGAAAATATCTTCCTCTTCACGCAGACCCGCCATGTTGAGGACTTCGCTTTCGCTCTCCTCACGAATCAGGTCGACCATCTCGTCGATGGTCAGACGGCCGATCAGCTTGCCGTTCTTGTCGACCACGGGGGCCGAGATCAAGTCGTAACGTTCGAACGCCTGAGCGGCGTCATAGGCGTCCTCGTCCGGGTGAAAACTCACCGGGTCACTGGCCATGACCTCGGAAACCTGTTTCTCCGGGTCATTCACCAGCAAACGCTTGATCGGCAGCACGCCCTTGAGCACGCCGTCGTAGTCGACCACGAACAGTTTGTCGGTATGGCCCGGCAATTCTTTGAGGCGACGCAGGTAACGCAGAACCACTTCGAGACTGACATCCTCACGGATGGTCACCATCTCGAAGTCCATCAGCGCGCCGACCTGCTCCTCGTCGTAGGAGAGGGCCGAACGCACACGCTCGCGTTGCTGCTGGTCCAGAGTCTCCATCAGCTCATGGACGACGTCTCGCGGCAGCTCGGAGGCCAGGTCAGCAAGTTCGTCGGCATCCATGTCCTTGGCCGCAGCCAGGAGCTCATGATCGTCCATGTCGGCGATCAGGGTTTCACGGACGGAATCGGATACTTCGAGAAGAATGTCGCCGTCGCGATCGGCCTTGACCAGTTGCCAGAGCGTCAGACGATCGTCCAGCGGCAGGGCTTCAAGAATGTAGGCGACGTCGGCGGAGTGCAGATCGTCGAGCTTGCGTTGCAATTCGACGAGGTTTTGCCGGTGGACCAGGTTCTCGACCCGGTCATGATGCGGGCCTTCCTGGCGATGAGTCAGGTCTTCGACGACCCGCTGGCGCTGCAGCAGCTCGACGACCTGAGCCAGGCGATCCTGCAGGCTTTCCTGTGTTTTCTTTACTTCGATTTCGGACATAGGCGAACTCCACTCCCAGCAGCGGGGCACGCCGGAAGGATCAATCAGTCAATTCATGATTGGTGAAACGGGTTACTGAATAACTACTGGGTAAGTCCATGGAGGTTTTCCATAAGCCCCGGCGGGGCTGACGGGCGCAATGATACACCGCCTGACGGTTTTAAACGTTAAAAAATAGTGGCTGAAACAAGCGCTTGCGAGACAAAGCTGAGCACTGTCCTGATCCTTCACACTGCGACGACGCATCCTGAAAAGAAAACACACCGGCGGTGAAAAAACTGCCGGCTACGCTTGAGAACAATCGTCATGGAGGACGCCGAATGCCATCGAAAACATCCCGATTCATGCTGACCACCCTGCTCTGCCTGCCCGCCATCGGGAGCGCAACGACACTTCATCGTTGCGAAGCTTCAGATGGTCACGTCACGTTCACCACGCTGAGCTGCGCGAACGATGAGCACCTTTCATTGCAGGAAGTTCGCCCCTACTCGCCTGGCTCCACAGTCACCCTGATACCCGAAGCCCGGCACGAAGAAATATCCGGTATGAATATCAGAAAGCGAGAAATGGCCGTCGTCGGGCGCACCCAAGACAAATGTGGAGATCTGATCGACGCGCGACAGAAACGCGAGGCGATCATCAATCAACGAATCATCGCCGGCATGAGCCAACAGGATGTTGAAAGCGCCTTGGGCAAACCCGACAAGGTGAGCATCCGAAATTCGGCAACGAGTTATCGTTACGACCTCAAGCGAGGCCGCAGTGCTCAAATCGATTTTGATGAGAAAGGATGCGTGACGGGAAAAGCCAAATCCCGGACAGCAAAAAGCCCGCGTTAAACGCGGGCTTTTCGGTATATGGTGCACTCGACAGGATTCGAACCTGTGACCGCTCGGTTCGTAGCCGAGTACTCTATCCAGCTGAGCTACGAGTGCAATTTGTGTTTTTAGACCAGACCACAACTGGCTGTAACCAAGTCATCCGCATTGCTGCAATTGACTCTTAAATGGTGCACTCGACAGGATTCGAACCTGTGACCGCTCGGTTCGTAGCCGAGTACTCTATCCAGCTGAGCTACGAGTGCATTTTGTGTTTTTAGACCAGATCACAACTGGTTGAAACCGAGTCATCTGCATCGCTGCAATTGACTCTTAAATGGTGCACTCGACAGGATTCGAACCTGTGACCGCTCGGTTCGTAGCCGAGTACTCTATCCAGCTGAGCTACGAGTGCATTTGTTGCGCCGCATTATAGCCCGTCTAATCTCTATTCCAACCACTTTTTCTATAAATTTCAATAACTTACAGAAAAAGCCAGATTACAACGTACTAAGCAAATAATGGCGGAGAACGGGGGATTCGAACCCCCGACACCCTTTTGAGGTGTACTCCCTTAGCAGGGGAGCGCCTTCGGCCACTCGGCCAGCTCTCCGCAACACGGGGCGTATATTAACCACCTTCTTCCCCGTTTGCAAACATAAAAATCGATAAAAATTAATGGCTTGGTTCTTCGTCCTTCTCTTTCTTTATACGCAGATAGATTTCTTCACGGTGCACGGCCACCTCTTTCGGGGCGTTGACGCCGATACGCACTTGATTTCCTTTAACGCCGAGCACGGTCACGGTGATTTCGCCATCACCGATAATCAGGCTTTCTGCGCACCGACGAGTCAGAATCAGCATACCTTTCTCCTCACGCGAATCATTTCAGGGACAACAGTCTGCAAAAAAAAGGCACCCGACCTACAACCGGAGCGATCGTAGCCCTACATGCCTGAGTATTGACCAGCGCGAGCAAAAGAACAGTTCAGGGCCCACGCCATTCAAAAAATAAAGGGCGCGGTCAGACCGCGCCCTTCAGACAACGCATCACTCGCCCTGACGGGCCGGAGCGTCGAGTTCGAAAGCCGTGTGCAGGGCGCGCACGGCCAGTTCCAGGTACTTCTCTTCGATCACTACGGAAACCTTGATTTCCGAGGTCGAGATCATCTGGATGTTGATGCTTTCTTTTGCCAGGGATTCAAACATGCGGCTGGCCACGCCTGCGTGGGAACGCATGCCGACGCCGACGATCGAGACCTTGGCAATCTTGGTGTCGCCAACCACTTCACGGGCACCGATCTCGCGAGCGGTGTTTTCCAGCACGGTTTGCGCAGACTGGTAGTCGTTGCGGTGCACGGTGAAGGTGAAGTCGGTGGTGTTATCGTGCGCGACGTTCTGCACGATCATGTCGACTTCGATGTTCGCGGCACTGATCGGGCCGAGAATCTTGAACGCCACGCCCGGGGTGTCTGGCACGCCACGGATGGTCAGCTTGGCTTCATCGCGGTTGAAAGCGATGCCGGAAATGATCGGCTGTTCCATGGTTTCCTCTTCATCAATAGTAATGAGGGTGCCCGGACCCTCCTTGAAGCTGTGCAGTACGCGCAGCGGAACGTTGTACTTGCCGGCGAACTCCACCGCGCGGATCTGCAGCACCTTGGAACCGAGGCTGGCCATTTCCAGCATCTCTTCGAAGGTGATCTTGTCCAGACGCTGAGCAACCGATACCACGCGCGGGTCAGTGGTGTAGACCCCATCAACGTCGGTGTAGATCTGGCATTCGTCAGCCTTCAGTGCAGCGGCCAGCGCCACACCGGTGGTGTCGGAACCGCCACGCCCCAGGGTCGTGATGTTGCCGTGCTCGTCGACGCCCTGGAAACCGGCGACCACAACCACGCGGCCGGCTTTCAGGTCACCGCGAATCTTCTGGTCATCAATCTGCAAGATACGCGCTTTATTGTGCGCACTGTCCGTCAGGATCCGCACCTGGTTGCCGGTGTACGACACCGCCGGCACACCGCGCTTGATCAGCGCCATGGCCAACAGGGCGATCGTCACCTGCTCACCGGTGGAAACGATCACGTCCAGTTCACGCGGAACCGGTTGATCTTCGCCACTGATTTGCTTGGCCAGATCGATCAGACGGTTGGTTTCGCCGCTCATTGCAGACAGCACAACCACCAGGTCATCGCCGGCATCGCGGAATTTCTTAACCTTGTCGGCGACCTGCTCGATTCTCTCGACAGTGCCGACCGAGGTGCCTCCAAATTTCTGTACGATCAAAGCCATTTCAAAGCCGCCTCTGCCCATGAAGGGCGCCCAATAATCACTCAAACAGCCGTCGGGCCCGCCACTAGACTGCGGGCCCGACGGGCCGTCTTATAAACCCTGCTCGACGAATGGAACGGTCAGCGCCAGTGCGCCATCCAGTGCGCCGGCGTCGACACCGCCGCCCTGCGCCATGTCCGGACGACCACCGCCCTTCCCGCCCACTGCCGCAGCAGCCTGTTTCATCAAATCACCGGCTTTGAGTTGGCCAGTCAGGTCCTTGGTTACGCCTGCAACCAGTACGACCTTTTCCTCATGGACACTGCCGAGCAGGATCACTGCGCGGCCGAGTTTGTTTTTCAGCTGATCGACCAGCGCCAGCAGCGCCTTGCCGTCCTGACCATCCAGACGCACGGCCAGCACTTTCACGCCCTTGACGTCCACGGCCGAAGCCGACAGATCGTCGCCAGCGGCAGCAGCGGCCTTGGCCTGCAACTGCTCGAGCTGCTTCTCAAGCGCACGGTTGCGCTCCAGCACAGCCGACAGCTTGTCGATCAGGTTGTCGCGGCTGCCCTTGACCAGGCTGGCCGCTTCCTTGAGTTGTTCTTCAGCAGCGTTCAAGTAAGCCAGCGCCGCAGCGCCGGTGACCGCTTCAATACGACGCACACCCGATGCCACACCGCCTTCGCTGATGATTTTCAGCAGGCCGATGTCGCCGGTACGGTTGGCGTGGATACCGCCGCACAGTTCGACGGAGAAATCACCGCCCATGCTCAGCACGCGCACGTTGTCGCCGTACTTCTCGCCAAACAGCGCCATCGCGCCCTTCTGCTTGGCGGTTTCGATGTCGGTTTCTTCGGTTTCAACGGCGGAGTTCTTGCGAATCTCGGCGTTGACGATGTCTTCCAGCGCCTTGATCTGCTCAGGCTTGATCGCTTCGAAGTGGCTGAAGTCGAAACGCAGGCGCTGACTGTCGACCAAAGAACCTTTCTGTTGAACGTGGTCGCCCAGCACTTTGCGCAACGCAGCGTGCAGCAGGTGAGTGGCCGAGTGGTTCAGCGAAGTGGCGTGACGCACGTCAGCTTCGACGTGGGTTTCCACCGGTGCGCCAACGATCAGGCTGCCCGACGCCAGTACGCCGTGGTGCAGGAACGCGCCGCCGGTCTTGGTGGTGTCGCGCACGTCGAAACGGCTGTTGCCGGCCTGCAGGTAACCGCAATCGCCGACCTGGCCACCGGATTCGGCGTAGAACGGGGTCTGGTTCAGCACCACAACGCCTTCCTGCCCTTCACTCAAGACGTCCACGGACTGGCCATCTTTATAGAGAGCAACGACTTTCGCCGAACCGCTGGTGGCGTGATAACCGGTGAACTCGGTATCGACGTCAACCTTGACCAGGCTGTTGTAGTCCAGACCGAACGAGCTGGCGGAACGTGCACGGACGCGCTGGGCTTCCATTTCACGCTCGAAACCGGCTTCGTCGATGGTCAGGCTGCGCTCGCGGGCGATGTCCGCGGTCAGGTCCATCGGGAAACCGTAGGTGTCGTAGAGTTTGAACACCACGTCGCCTGGAACCACGTCGCCTTTGAGCTCGGCCAGATCCTGCTCGAGGATTTTCAGGCCCTGCTCCAGGGTCTTGGCGAACTGCTCTTCTTCGGCTTTCAGTACGCGCTCGATGTGCGCCTGCTGGGATTTCAGCTCCGGGAACGCTTCGCCCATCTCGGCCACGAGTGCGGCAACGATCTGATAGAAGAAGCTGCCCTTGGCGCCCAGCTTGTTGCCGTGACGGCAAGCGCGACGGATGATCCGGCGCAGTACGTAACCGCGACCTTCGTTGGACGGCAACACGCCGTCGGCAATCAGGAAGCCGCAGGAACGAATGTGGTCAGCCACGACTTTCAGCGACGCCTGAGCGTCGTTGGTGCAGCCGATGGCCTTGGCCGATGCGGCCAGCAGGCTCTGGAACAGGTCGATTTCATAGTTCGAGTGAACGTGCTGCAGCACGGCACTGATCCGCTCAAGACCCATGCCGGTGTCCACCGACGGGGCTGGCAGCGGGTGCAACACGCCATCGGCGGTGCGGTTGAACTGCATGAATACGTTGTTCCAGATTTCGATGTAACGGTCGCCGTCTTCTTCTGGCGAGCCCGGTGGGCCGCCCCAGATGTCGGCGCCGTGATCGTAGAAAATCTCGGTGCAAGGACCGCACGGGCCGGTATCGCCCATGGTCCAGAAGTTGTCGGAGGCGTATGGCGCGCCCTTGTTGTCGCCGATGCGCACCATGCGCTCGGCCGGCACACCGACTTCCTTGGTCCAGATGTCGTAGGCCTCGTCATCGCTGGCGTAGACGGTGACCCACAGTTTTTCCTTCGGCAGGTTCAGCCACTTCTCGGAGGTCAGGAAGTTCCAGGCGTAGGTGATGGCATCACGCTTGAAGTAGTCGCCGAAGCTGAAGTTACCCAGCATTTCGAAGAAGGTGTGGTGACGGGCGGTGTAACCGACGTTTTCCAGGTCGTTGTGCTTGCCGCCGGCGCGCACGCATTTCTGGCTGGAGACGGCGCGGGTGTACGCGCGCTTTTCCTGGCCCAGGAAGCAGTCCTTGAACTGGTTCATCCCCGCGTTGGTGAACAGCAGGGTTGGGTCGTTGCCCGGAATCAAAGAGCTGGAGGCTACACGGGTGTGGCCTTGCTCTTCGAAGAAGCGAAGGAAGGCTTCACGGATTTCTGCGCTTTTCATTAGGTTCTTCCACGGAGGCTGCGGCCAAAGGCCTGTACGAAACGTCAACAGACGAAACGACGGCAAAGGGCCGCATTATATCGGCCCTGCGCGCGGGGTACAGCGTGTTTATACGATAGAAACGGTCAATTGGGTGGCTAACGCTGTCACTTGCGCGAAAACTCGACGAATGTCGCGATCACTTGCTCGATTTGCGAGCGATTGACGTCCATGTGCGTGACCATCCGCAGGCGGGCGGCAGCGCTCAATTTGATCCCGCGCTCGGCAGCGAAAGCCTTGATCGCCTCGGCACGGTCGCCCATCTGCACGTAAACCATGTTGGTCTGCACCGGCTCGACGCTGAAACCGGCCTCGCGCAGGCCTTCAGCCAGATACTGGGCGTTGGCATGGTCATCCGCCAGACGCTCGACGTTGTGATCCAGCGCGTACAGCCCGGCCGCCGCCAGCAATCCAGCCTGACGCATGCCGCCACCGACCATTTTGCGCAGGCGCCGGGCCTTTGCAATCAACGCCGACGAACCGCACAGCACCGACCCCACAGGCGCGCCGAGGCCTTTGGACAGGCACACCGAGACCGAATCGAAATATTGGGTGATTTCCCGAGCATCGACCCCGAGCTTGACCGCCGCGTTGTACAGCCGCGCGCCGTCCAGATGCAGTTGCAGGCCGTTGTCCCGAGTGAACTGGCGGGCCCGGGCCAGATAGTCCAGCGGCAACACTTTGCCCTGCATGGTGTTTTCCAGCGCCAGCAGGCGCGTACGGGCGAAGTGGAAATCGTCGGGCTTGATCGCCGCGGCCACCTGATCCAGGTCCAGCGAGCCGTCGGCCTGCACTTCCAGCGGCTGTGGTTGAATCGAACCGAGTACCGCTGCGCCGCCGCCCTCGTACTTATAGGTGTGCGCCTGCTGACCGACGATGTATTCGTCACCGCGCTCGCAGTGTGCCATCAGGCCCAGCAGGTTGCTCATGGTGCCGGTCGGGACGAACAGCGCGGCGGCGAAACCCAGCCGTTTTGCCAGTTCGGCTTCCAGACGATTGACCGTCGGATCTTCGCCATACACGTCATCGCCGGTGTCGGCGCGGGTCATCGCATCGAGCATGGCGGGGGTCGGTTGAGTGACGGTGTCGCTGCGAAGATCGATAACGCTCATGAACCTGGCCTCAAGTCAGCAGGGGAAATCTCTTTACGAAGGTGAATTACTGCGGGCACGGCGCGGATTAATCAACCCTCGCGCAAGGAAAAGTCGTTTCCTGTGCTTCGAAAAATCCGATGGCAATCATCACAAAGGCGCAATGCACAGCCCGGCAATCTGTGTTAAAAACGCTGCGCCGCCCGATAAAGGGCGGCGAAACGTTCTCAGGGCGGGGTGCAATTCCCCACCGGCGGTAATTGCGCGCAATGCGCATAGCCCGCGAGCGCTTGGTGTCAGGCACGGCAAAAACCGTGAGCGGCGGCAAGGTCAGCAGACCCGGTGTGATTCCGGGGCCGACGGTCATAGTCCGGATGAAGAGAGAACGGGATTGACGCCAAAGGGCCGTCCGCCGTGTTCGCGCGAGCGTGCGTACCCTTGAATCCCTTTCGATTCATAACGCCCTGTTTTTCACACAAACAGGAGTCAGAACATGCAACCCACCGCTATCGACAGCAAAAGCAAACACACCCACGGCGAGCGCGTCGCGTTCATCCAGGCCTGCTGGCACAAGGAAATCGTCGACCAGAGCCGTAAAGGCTTCCTCGCCGAAATGATCGCTCAGGGTTATCAGGAATCGGACATCGATTTCTTCGAAGTCGGCGGCGCCTTTGAAATGCCTCTGCACGCCAAGCTGTTGGCCAAGACCGGTCGTTATGCCGGTATCGTCGCGGCCGCCCTGGTGGTGGACGGCGGAATTTACCGGCACGAATTCGTCGCCCAGTCCGTGGTCAGCGGCCTGATGCAGGTTCAGTTGGAAACCGAAGTGCCGGTGTTCTCGGTATCGCTGACCCCGCACCACTTCCATGCCGGCGAAGAACACCAGAAGTTTTTCTTCGAGCATTTCGTGCACAAGGGTCAGGAAGCGGCGAAGACCTGCGCCGATACGTTGCAGAAAGTGCGTGCGTTGCGCCGCACCGAGCCGCGTGCTGTAGCGGTCTGATGCAATAACGATCTCCCCCGCGCGCTGCGCGGGGGAGATTCAGTTTCAGGCAAGATTTTCGTCAGTGGTCGGCACGATCAGAATGCCCGCCCGCAGGCCGTTCTTGACCTTGGGGTTGGGGAAGATGATCCGCGCGCCCTGCTCTTCGATGATCCAGCGGGTATTGGCCAGGTCTTCGGCCAGCACATAACCCACATCCAGTTCCGAAAAGTTTTCGATGTCCGCCGGCAGGTTCAGGCGGAACGCATCGCTGTGCTTGATGATTTCCCGTGCCACGCTGAACAGTTGCAGACCGTCCAGGCCCTGCTCTGCCATTTCCGGCTCAGTGCCTTCGATGATCTGCTTCAGGCGGGTTTCCAGCAGTGACACATTGACCCCGGCGTTCTGCCCGAACGGCCGCGCCTTGCCCAGCTCCAGCGTGAAGGACTCGGCCCCCAGCTTGTCGTAGGTGTAGGAGCTGAACACGATCGACGGCTTGTTCTGCAACAGCACCGCCTCCATGCCGGCCGCGCGCAGGCGGGCCAGCTCAAGACGGGAATGCTGGCGACCTTCCTTCCACGGATACAAGGCGAACTGCTCGATTTTCGAACCGCGAATTGCGGTGTGCAGGTCGTAGTGCAGGCGCTGACGGTCAGGAAGGCTGAAGAAGCTTGCCGCCAGACGTTCCAGCTCGCAGGCGCGCAGGGCTTCGGAACCGCTGCTTTGTTCGTGACGGCCGTTGAACAGCCGATTGACGTCCTGCTCGACGAAACGTTCGCCCTTGCGAATCGCTTCCGGGTTGCCGAACAGGAACAGAATGCGTGCGCGCGGCTTCAGATCGCCGCGGGCGATGTCATGCAGCAACCGGTCGAGCAATTCGATCGGTGCCGTTTCATTGCCGTGGATACCTGCCGACAGCAGCAGATCCAGGCCATTGTCGCGCGCTTCGGGTGGCCGGACTTCCAGCGCCCCCTCGCTCAACCAGCGCATGCGCACGCCTTCGACAGTCAGTTGAGTCTTCTCCGCCGGTTCGCGGCCGGCGAGGGTCAGTTCAAGCAGTTTGCCGAGGGCGAGCATAGAGCGGTTTCCTTAGTGGTCGTGATTGCAATCCGGGCCGTGCACGTGACCGTCATCGTCGCCGAGGTCAGCCGGTTCCATCTCCAGTTGCAGACTTACCAGATTAGTCGCCAATGGGCGCAACAGCAGGTTGGCGTACTCTTCGTCGCCCTCTTCGACGTCCACGCCGATCAACAGTTGGCCGCGGCCGTCCTGCTGGATCCACAGCTCTTTGCCTTGCCACATGACCGCGACGCGGGTGCAGGAAGTTTCCAGTTGCTTGCCGTCGGTGTCTTCAAGGATCAGCCGCAGGGAATCGCTCATGTCTTTTTTACGCTCTGTTGGGGAGACAAGCCGCGCGCCACGCTCAGGCGGCGCGCCGGCCATCAATTGATCTGGAATGGATAAACCGCGCCCAGTTTAAGGATTTGCGTCAGTTCATCCAGTGCCGTCCGGCATTCAAGCAGCAATTGCGGATCCGCCAGATCACTTTCGGTCAGGCGGTCGCGATAGTGCTTTTCAACCCATTCGGTCAACGAACCGTACAACGGGGCGGTCATGATAACCCCTGGGTTGACGGCCGCCAGCTCGGTTTCGTTGAGCGCGACGCGCAGTCGCAGGCACGCCGGGCCACCGCCGTTCTGCATGCTTTGCTTGAGATCGAAGACTTTTACTTCGCGGATCAGGCCGCCGGAGCTGGTCAGGCCTTGCAGGTAATTCCACACGCGCTCGTTGCCACGGCACTCTTCCGGCACGATCAGCAGCATCGAACCGTCAGGACGCGACAGCAGCTGGCTGTTGAAAAGGTAGGAACGCACGGCGTCGTCCACGGTGACCGCCGAACGCGGCACACAGACCGACTGGAACTTGCCGCCGACCTTGGCCAGTTTGGCTTGCAGCTCAGCCAGCATCTGATCGGTGTCGAGGAACGCGTCCTCGTGATAGAACAGCACCTCGCCGTTGCCCACCGCGATCACGTCGTTGTGGAACACGCCCTGATCGATCACCGCAGGATTCTGTTGCGCGTAGACCACGCCGTCGTCACGCAGACCGTGCAAACGAGCGACCGCTTGCGACGCTTCGAGGGTCTGACGCGCCGGGTATTTCTGCGGCGCCGGGTAGCGGGTGTCGAACGCACTGCGACCGAACACGAAGAACTCGACACCGGCCTCGCCGTACTCACGGCAGAAACGCGTGTGGTTGGCTGCGCCTTCGTCACCGAACTGCGCCACCGCCGGCAATGCGGCGTGGTGCGCGAAGTGCTGCTGATTGGCGAACATCGCGCCCAGCACGCGACTGGTGGTCGGGTGCTCAATGCTGCGGTGGTATTTGCAGTTCAGGTTGGCGGCGGTGAAGTGCACGCGACCGTCAGCGGTGTCGGCACTCGGGCTGACCGTGGCGGCGTTGGCCACCCACATGCTCGACGCCGAGCAACTGGCGACCAGCAGCGGCATCGCTTCTTTGGCGGCACGCTCGATCACCTGAGCGTCGGTGCCGCTGAAACCCAGACGGCGCAAGGCAGCCACATCCGGACGCTCTTGCGGTGCGAGAACGCCCTGCTGAAAGCCCATTTCCATCAGCGCTTTCATTTTCGCCAGGCCTTGCAGCGCCGCTTCCTTCGGGTTCGAAGACTGCTGGCTGTTGCTCTGGGACGCAACGTTGCCGTAGGACAGACCACCGTAGTTATGGGTCGGCCCCACTAGACCGTCAAAATTGACTTCATAGGATTTCATCAGCGAGGCTCCACGAGAATCTGTTGTTATAGGCTTCAGTAACTATTCTTTGAGACCGCGGCGCGGCCATCGCCAGCAGGCTGGCGATTAGCATCACGCCATCTTCACGCCAGGCGTCAGGGCCGCCGGCAACATCAGACTTGGAGTTTCCAGCGAGGCCACCGGGTACGCGCAGTAATCCGCCGCGTAGTAGGCACTGGCGCGGTGGTTGCCCGAGGCGCCGACACCGCCGAACGGTGCGCTGCTCGCAGCACCGGTCAGCTGCTTGTTCCAGTTGACGATCCCGGCACGGCTTTCCAGCCAGAACTGCTGGTAGCGCTCTTCGGAATCCGACAGCAGACCTGCGGCCAGACCAAATGCTGTGTCGTTGGCTTCGGCAATCGCCGCCGCGAAATCGGCGTAGCGGATCACTTGCAGCAACGGGCCGAACAGTTCTTCGTCGGAGCGATCGGCAACCGCCGTCACATCCACGATGCCTGGGGTCAGCAGCGCCGACTGGGCCTGCGGCTGCGTCATCGCCAGCAACGACACCGCGCCATTGGCCAGCAGATGCGCCTGGGCATCCATCAACGCTTTCGCCGCACCAAGGGAAACCACCGAGCCCATGAACGGTGCCGGCTGCTGATCGAACGCGCCGACCTCTATGGTCGAGCTGACTTCCACCAGACGCTTGAGCAGGCTGTCGCCCCACGCGCCTTCCGGCACCAGCAGACGACGGGCGCAGGTGCAACGCTGACCGGCAGAAATGAACGCCGACTGAATGATCGTGTACACCGCGGCGTCGAGGTCGGCGACCTGATCGACCACCAGCGGGTTGTTACCACCCATTTCCAGCGCGAGGATCTTGTCCGGGCGACCGGCGAACTGCTGGTGCAGGTGATTGCCAGTACGGCTTGAACCGGTGAAGAACAGACCGTCGATGCCCGGGTTCGCCGCCAGAGCGATCCCGGTTTCGCGGGCGCCTTGCAGCAGGTTCAGCACGCCGGCCGGCAGACCGGCTTCGATCCAGCACTTGACCGTCAGCTCGGCGACTTTCGGGGTCAGCTCGCTTGGCTTGAACAGCACGCTGTTACCGGCCAGCAGCGCCGGCACGATGTGGCCGTTCGGCAAATGGCCAGGGAAGTTGTAAGGGCCGAACACCGCGACCACGCCGTGGGGCTTGTGGCGCAACACGGCGGTGGCGTCGCCCAGCGGGCCGCTCTTCTCGCCGGTACGTTCGCGGTAGCTCTGCACCGAGATCGCAATCTTGTTGACCATGCTGGTGACTTCGGTCGCGGCTTCCCACAGCGGTTTGCCGGTTTCCTCACCGATGGTGCGGGCCAGTTCGTCGGCGTGATTTTTCAGTGCAGTGGCGAACGCTTCGAGCACGCTGATGCGATCTTCCAGGGTACGCCGGGCCCAGCCCGGGAACGCCTGACGCGCAGCCTGCACGGCCGACTCGACCTGAGCGGCGGTAGCGCCCTCCCCCGACCACAGCACTTGCTGGGTTACCGGGTTCAGCGATTGAAAGGCCTCGCCCTGACCGGCCAGCCACTCACCTGCGATGTATAGCGAATTCATTATTTCGACTCCCGGGCAGCGGACAACGCCACGGCGCGAACCTGATCGCCAGCGTTGAGTTGAAGACGTTTGGCGGTCAGCGGATCGACCACCAGCGTGCCGGCGGCCAGACGGGCCGGCGCCGCCGTGATGCGGCAGTCTTCGCGTTTGCGGTTATGGATGATGAACGGCGTGGCGTCGTCGCCCGGCGTGCCGATGGCCAGCACCAGCGCTTCGCTGTCACGCACCGCGCGGATCTTGCTGGTCTCGCACTCGATGGCCGGGCCGGCATCGAAGATGTCGACGTAACCCTGATAACTGAAACCTTCGCTCTTGAGCATCGCCAGCGCCGGCTCGGTGTCCGGGTGCACCTGGCCGATGACGTTGCGCGCGTCCGGCGACAGGAAGCAGGTGTACAGCGGGAATTTCGGCATCAGTTCGGCAATGAACGCCTTGTTGCCGACACCGGTCAGGTAATCGGCCTGGCTGAATTCCATCTTGAAGAAGTGACGGCCCAGGCTTTCCCAGAACGGCGAACGGCCAGCGTCATCCGACACGCCGCGCATCTCGGCGATGATCTTGTTGCCGAACAGTTGCGGGAATTCGGCGATGAACAGCATCCGCGCCTTGGACAGCATGCGGCCGTTGAGGCCGGTGCGGTAGTCAGCGTGCAGGAACAGCGAGCACAGCTCGGAGTTGCCGGTCAGGTCGTTGGCCAGGAACAGCGTCGGGATCTCGCGATAGATGTTCAGTTCCTGCGAGGCGCTGACGGTCAGGCCGACACGGAAGTTGTACCAAGGCTCGCGCAGACCGACGGCGCCGGCGATGGCGGAAATCCCCACCACGCGACCGTTGTCGTCTTCGAGCACGAACAGGTAGTCCGCGTCGCCACGGCCGGCTTCACCGCGAAAGGTCTTCTCGGCCCAGCCGACCCGGTGGGTCAGGCGCTCTTCGTTGGCCGGCAAGGTGGTCAGGCCGGTGCCGGTGCTGCGGGCCAGGTCGATCAGAGCGGACAAATCGCTGCTGCGTACGGGACGAACAATCATGCTATCTCCTCAAACGGGCCGCCGTGGCCACCCGTGAAACTCGCTAAGGCGTTAAACCGCCACCAGGCGCACGCTGGCACCTTCACCGACGCCCAGGGCTTCGGCCGCTTCCAGATCCAGAGTCACCGGCTTGCCCGGCGCGTAATCCAGCTCCAGCAATACCGCGCGGTAATCCTGCAACTGGGCGTTGGCCACCAGATACTGGCGCCCGGCACCTTTGACCGGCTCGCCGAGTTTCACCGGCACCACGCGGCTCTGGGCGATCGAACGGATCCCCGAGACACGCGCATGCAGGGTCGGGCCACCGTCGAAGATGTCAATGTAGTGATCGGTCTCGAAGCCTTCGCGCATCAGGATGTCGAAGGTGATCTGCGCACGCGGGTGTACCTGGCCCATCGCTTCCTGAGCGGAGTCCGGCAGCAGCGGCACGTAGATCGGGTAATGCGGCATCAGCTCGGCGAGGAACGTCCGGCTTTTCAGGCCACACAGACGCTCGGCCTCGGCGTAGTTCAGGTCGAAGAAGTTGCGACCGATGGCGTCCCAGAATGGCGAGTCGCCGTTCTCGTCGCTGTAACCGACGATCTCGGTCACCACCGAATCGGCGAACCGCTCAGGATGGCTGGCGACGAACAGCAGACGACCACGGGAGTTGAGCTCAGACCACGGTGAACCCACCAGCTCGCGCTGCACGTAGAAACTGGTCAGCAAGCTGTTGCCGGTCAGGTCGTGGCACTGCGAAAGCACGTGGATCTTGTTGTGGATCTTCAGCTCGCGGGAAGCGTGCACGAAGGTCTCGTTGCGAAAGCTGTAGAACGGCTCGGAATAACCGGCCGAAGCAACGATTGCCGAGCAGCCCACCAGTTTGCCGGTGGCGGTGTCTTCGAGGACGAAGAAGTAACTCTCTTCGCCGTTGAAGCTCACTTCGGCGGCAAACGAAGCTTCGCTCGCAGCGATCTTGTCGCTCAGGCGTTCAACGTCATCCGGCAAGGAAGTGACACCAATCGGGCTGTCCGCAGCCAGACGCTGTACCTCGCCCAGATCAGCCATTTGCGCGGGGCGCATCACCAGCATGGTGTCACTCCTTTCTCTACTTCAGGTCGGCGAAAGCGCCGACTCGGGAAAAAAATGCCGGGCAGGCCCGGCACAGGAAAATGGTCCCGGCGCCTGTCGATCACGACAGACGCCGGGCGGTCTTGCATGAATCAGGCTTGGGTCAGTTTCGCCGCAGCACGTTCGAAGCGATCCAGACCGGCGTCGATGTCTGCGTCTTCCACCACCAGGCTCGGGGCGAAACGGATTACGTCCGGACCCGCCTGCAGAATCATCAGGCCTTCTTGTTCAGCGGCGTTGAAGATGTCCTTGGCCTTGCCTTTCCAGGCATCGCTCAGCACGCAACCGATCAGCAGACCGAGACCGCGCACCTGGGTGAACAGGCCGTACTTCTCGCCGATCTGTTGCAGGCGGGTCTTGAACTTGTCGTGCTTGGCGTTGACGCCGTTCAGCACCTCAGGGGTGTTGATCACGTCGATCACCGCTTCGGCCACGGCGCACGCCAGCGGGTTGCCGCCGTAAGTGGTGCCGTGAGTGCCGACAACCAGATGTTTGGCCAGCGCTTCGGTGGTCAGCATCGCGGCGATCGGGAAACCGCCGCCCAGGCTCTTGGCGCTGGTCAGGATGTCCGGAACCACACCGAAATGCTGGTAGGCGAACAGGTTGCCGGTACGGCCCATGCCGGTCTGCACTTCGTCGAACACCAGCAGCGCGTTGTTCGCGTCGCACAGTTCACGGGCACCTTGCAGGTAAGCCAGCTCGGCCGGCAGCACGCCGCCTTCGCCCTGGATCGGCTCCAGAACGACCGCGCAGGTCTTGTCCGAAACAGCGGCTTTCAGCGCCGCCAGATCGTTGTACGGCACGTGAGTGATGCCGGTGATTTTCGGGCCGAAACCGTCGGAGTACTTCGACTGGCCACCGACGTTCACGGTGAACAGAGTACGGCCGTGGAAGCTGTTGAGCGCGGCGATGATTTCGTATTTCTCGGTGCCGAAACGGTCGAACGCGACACGACGGGCCAGCTTGAAGGCGGCCTCGTTGGCTTCGGCGCCGGAGTTGCAGAAGAACACGCGCTCGGCAAAGGTGGCGTCGATCAGCTTGTGCGCCAGGCGCAGGGCCGGCTCGTTGGTGAACACGTTGGACACGTGCCACAGCTTGTTCGCTTGCTCGGTCAAGGCACCGACCAGCGCCGGGTGCGCATGGCCCAATACGTTGACGGCGATGCCGCCGGCGAAGTCGATCAGCTCGCGGCCGGCCTGATCCCAGACGCGGGAACCGGCGCCACGCACCGGGATGAAAGCGGCAGGCGCGTAGTTGGGAACCATAACCTGGTCGAAATCGGCGCGTTGTACCGCAGCGTGCTCAACGGACATCGGAGTCTCCTGATGAGGGCCACCCGCCTGAAACTGGCGAGCGATGGGGGGATTGTAAGGACAGTTTTGTGCCCGGCCTTGTCGCCAAGCGACAACTTCTTATAGCGCAAACCCCGGTTTTTCCCGGGTTTACGGCAATGCGACATATAGCGTCGCAAAGGCGCAGTTTAAACTGCCGCCAGCCATTTCAGCAGGCCTGCGAGCATATCAATTGCGACGGGATGGCCTGTCATACATATGTACCACCTGACACAAGATGCATTTTGCTCTGCTTGAGCTCTTTTTCGACGCTCAAGGACGCCAACGATGCCATCCACCACCGGGCAATCGCCCGCCAGTTCGCCCACGCCCGGTGCGATCGCGCAAAACCCCGCTTCCCACTATGAACCGCTGGTGAAAGCGATCCCCGATTGGTTGGGCAAGGCATCGTCCGCCAGACGCACCGCCCTGAAGAACAACCGTCGCGCCCTCCCGGATCCGATCAAATCAGCGCCTGCCTCGCAACACCAGGCGCTCAGAAACGCCATCACCCGGCACATGAGCGCGCAGAACGCCGTCGATCAAATGCTCGAACGGATACAGAACGCCAGCACCTTCGCCGAGCCCATCCTGACCGAGGCGCTGAAAACGCGTTTCGACCTCGAGCTGAACGTCAAGGAAACCTTTCTGCAGTTGTACATCCCGGTGAAGGCCGCAGGCATTACCACCGGCACCCGGATGTGGACGGTGTCGCTGCTGGACGCGGCATTGCATAACTTCGAGGCGGGCGAAACAGAACCCGGGGCCTACGCCAGCGGCTCCTCGTTCATCACCCGCCCGACCGGGACCGGACAATTCGAGACACTGGCGCCACTTAATGCAGAACCCGGCATTCCAGCCTTCAGCCGACTGTGCCGGGAACTGGATATCGGTGCTCGATACAAAACCTACCTGGAGGAAAGTCTCGCGCTCGCCAACCCGGTGGCAGCTTCGGTGCTGCGGCATAAGGTCAATACCGCGCAGAAAACCGCACTGCGCGCCGCACTGAAGCTGGCGCGGATGAATGGCGAAATCGGAGAAGCGAATCTGCATTCGATTGAAAGTCTGCTGGACGGGACATCCGTGGTTTTGATGAACGGTCAGCCCATGCTGTGCCACGATTTGACGATGATGTCGGTCGCACTGACCGGAATCCTGGTGTTTGCACCTGACCTTGAAAGCGCGAAAACCGCCGTTGCAGTGGTGGCTTACATACCGGACGACCCCGATCATCCGATCAAGGAGTACCTCTCCACGGGCGACCTCGCACACGAACTGATCCGACAGCTGCGCGATACGGAGTACCAGCGATTCTTCAGCCGCTTCGTCGCTCACGAACAGCGTGGACAATTTTTCGGCCAGCTCAAGCAACGTCTGAGCAAAGTGGAATGGCACCCACCACAAGCCGGCAGCCAAATGCCGCCGTGGCGCGACACCCTTATCGAAAGGCCCGACCTGCAATTCTCGGCCACCCCCATCGCCGGTGAACTCTGGGAACATCTTTATCAGCGCAAGCTCAACAAAATCCTCAACGATGCCGCAGTGATCGCTGTTCCCACTGCCATGGTCGATCGCAATGCACGCTGGAGGCGCTGGGATTCGTTTGTCAGTGTCGCAACGTCGATCCTGGAAATCGCCGCGTTCGTCGTTCTGCCGTTCGTGCCGTTTCTGGGTGAAATGATGATGGCGTACATCACCTATCAGCTGCTCGACGAGCTTTTCACGTTCTATGTCGATTTGGCCGAAGGCCAAACCACCGAAGCCTGTGCGCACTACTTCGCTGCACTGGAATCACTGATTCAACTGGGTGCTTTCGGGATTGGCACCAGTGTCGCCATGGCCGAACTGCCCAAGGTACTGCCGCCCGAAGTGGTGGCATTCATGGATCGGTTTCAACCCGTGAAACTGCGCAACGGCAAAACCCTGTACTGGAAGCCGGATCTGAGCAGCTACGCCCGTGACACCCTGCCAGCGGCAGGCTCCCTGCCCGACGCCCAGGGTCTGCACTGGCATCAGGGCAAAAAACTGCTACCGCTGGATCAGACGCACTACGCGGTCAACGATCACGAGATACCCGGTCAACTGCGCATCGAACACCCCTCACGCACCGACACCTACGAACCTGTCGTGCGGCATAACGGCGAAGGGGCTTTTCACACCGAGCTGGAAAATCCGCTGCGATGGGACACCGCCACGGCGTTGCAGCGAATCGGCCACAGCGTGGAGTCATTTACCCCGGCGCAGCGCGAACGCATTCTGAAAATCAGCGGCTACACCGAAGACGGTTTGCGCAAAATGCACATGAATCAGGAGCGTGTTCCGCCACTGCTCGCCGACACCATTGAGCGTTTCCGGATCGATCGGGACTTGCAGGTGTTCATCGAGCAGATCACCAGCGACGAACCAACGGTTTATCGCGAGGCAGATCCGCTGATCCAGCTGCAATTGCTGAACGAACAAGGCTTGTGGCCGAAAACCAGAAGGCTGCGCCTGATCGACGCCGAGGGAGCGACGCTCTGGCAATCCTCCGATGATGTGCAGCTCCCGCTAACGGACGTTCACGTTAATCGTCTGATCGACAACGACCTGCTCAAGACATTGCTGCGGGCTCTCGATGAACCCGAAATCAGCACCCTGCTCAATGAAGAGTTCGGGCAAAAAATCGCCCTGGATGTACGCGTCCGTCAACTTCGCAGCCGACTCGCGCAGATTGCCAGGCAACAGCGCCCTGCCCTGTTCGAACAACGCTATGAGTCAAGCCAGCATCGCGCTACACCGCTGGTGAAACAGGTGGCGCGGCACGTACCGAACCTGCCTGTCAGGATCACCGAAGAACTCATTCACACCGCCACCGGCACCGAACTGACGCAGCTGAGTGAAGACGTGCTTCCGGAGCGTCAGCAACAGCTCTCTGAAACCGCATTGCACGAGCTACGCATCACCCGGGCTTATGAAGGACTGGAAATCGATTCGGTGCATAACCAGGATTTCGAGACTTTGGCGCTGCACAGCCTGCCGCTGCTGCCAGGCTGGTCGGACACCGTCAGCCTTGAAGTGCGTGACCAATCGTTCGCGGGAAAGCGGCTCGACACCACCGGTCCCATGGGCGCCCCTATCGAAAAAATCCTGGTACGCCGAGCCGATGGCACGTGGCAGCCGTTTGATCAGGCCGGACTGGAATTGCACGGCCCGACGGATTTCTACACCAGCGTGCTGCAAGCCCTGCCCGACGACCGACGTCAGGCGTTGAATCTGCAAATCGGCGAAGGACAAAAGCTCCGCCAGCTCATTCGCGACAATCCTCTGCCACGCGACAGTCTGCGACTCACACTGGCGGTCGAATCCTCTCCCGCCACCGACGTCGACACTTTGCGCCTGCTGGGCACTGACGGTTACTCACGCAATCTGTCACCCGATGGTTCTCCGCCGACCCTGGACATGCGGGTGCGCGATGTTTTTCCCGGGATCACCCAAGAAGGCCTGCAGGCCATGGTGCAACGCCTGCAAAACCATCTGGAGAATCCGATCGCCGAGCTGTCACGACTGCGCCTTGAATACGCCCGCCTGGAAAACGACCTTGATCTATGGCGCCTGAGAGACGTACGGATCGATCCCGCCACCGGCCAGGAACTGTCTATCGCCCGACGAGCTGCCGCCGCTCGTGATCGACAGCTTTTCGCCCGAACCCTGCTCAGCTGCTGGCGCCGCGAGACTCCGGAACGCTTTGGCTATCGCATGCGTTTTATCGAACCCTTGCTGGGCGATCTGCCGGTGCTGGCGGCAGACTTCAGCCATGTAAACAGCCTGGAACTGAGCGGCAGCGGAGCATCGGCAGGCATCGAAACATTTATTGAACGCTTCCCTCTTCTATCCCGACTCGACCTGCAGAACTTCGACTTGCACACCCTGCCGCAAAACCTCTCGACCCTGTCCGCGCTGCGCCGATTAAGGCTGCGCAAATGTGGAATCATCCTGACCCCGGAAAACCAGACGCTGCTCACTTCACTCAATGAACTGGTTGAACTGGATCTCAAGGACAACCCACTCGGCAGCAGCTTCGATTTAACCTTCCTGCCATCGCTGACCTACCTCAACCTGTCCCGCACCGGGATTGCCGAAGTCCCGCCCGGCTTGATCGATCACCCGCAAATCAGGAGCGCCTGGCTGACCGATAACCGGATCACCACACTGCCTGAAGCGTTGTTCGAACTCTCGCCTGCTGCGGCTGCCGGATACGACTTTTCCGGTAATCCACTCACTGCCGCCACACGCGAGCGGGTAAAAACCTGTTTCACCCGCACCGGCGTCAATTTTGGCGTACGTGCCGAACAGGCCGATATCACCCGCACCACGGCCCTGTTTCCAGATATCGACGAGGGCCAGGCCAGCGGCCTGATTTATCGCCTGCCCGGCTCACTGGTTCAGGGCCGCTTGCAACTGACGGCGTGGGAAACCGAGCTGGCCACGCTGAGTGCCGATCTGAATCTTTGGGCCCGAGACATTCCCGACCGCGACCCGATCAGCGGTGCGATGCTGGAAGCCAACGAACGCTTCACCGAACAGGATGCACGCGAGACGTTTGCCGGCAATCTGCTGCGCCTGTGGCGTCACCGCTCGAAAATCCATCCGCACGCCAGGGCCGATGTTTTTACGGCCGAGGCCAAATTCATTGGTGACCTTCCGATACTGAGCGCGGACTTCAATCACATCACTGCGCTGACCATCAACGGGAATAAAGGCTTGCGCGGTGACGCGGCGTTTCTGCGAAGTTTCTCCCGGCTCAAACGGCTGTTCTTTCGCAACGGCCAACTGGATCAACTGAGCGAGACGCTCAAAAACCTGTCGACGCTGGAAGTCCTGGTGCTGGATAGCTGTGGCGTGAGCCTGACCGCCGAATCACTGACAGCGCTGGCCGCAATGCCCAGACTCGAATCACTGGAGTTACCGGGCAATCCGCTGAATCTGGTGCCCGATCTGCAAACCCTGAACTCGCTGACCTACCTCGACCTTTCACGCACGGGCCTGCTGGAAGTCCCGCCTGGCCTGATCGACCATCCGACGCTCAAGACGGCGATCCTCAGTGAAAACCAGATCACCGAATTACCCGAGAGCCTGTTTGAATTATCGGCTCAGGCCGGTGACGGCTACGACCTCTCGAACAATCCACTGAGCGCCAGCACTCGCGAGCGGATCAAACAATACAACCGCGAGACCGGGCAGGATTTCGCCGTACTCGCCGACCTTGCAGATATAGAAACCACCCAGCAGCTGTTTCCCGACCTCGACGCGCAAGACGCCAGCGATGTGTTCTACAGCTTGCCGGGCTCGATTGAACATGGCCGAAGCCAGCTGCGGCACTGGCAGGCAGAAATCCGCCAACTGGATGCCGACCTTGCACGGTGGGCAGCGGCAGGACCGAGTATTCATCCGGACACGGGGCAGGTGCTCAATCCCCGGCAGGTGTTCGTGATGCAGACCAACAGAAAGCTGTTTGCCCAACGAATCGAAGAACTGTGGCGCTTCCGGTTTGCCGAAAAAGCCACGCAAAGGGGCAATGTGCTGATCGCAGAGCTGCCGTTCATTGGCGATTTGCCCGTGCTGTCGGCTGACTTCAGCCACATCGCCGAGCTGACCCTTGACGGCAATCCGGCCCTGAGCGGCATCGATGCTTTTCTTTGGCCTTTCACCGGCCTGCGTCATCTGGAACTGCACGAGTTCAAACTGGAGCAATTGCCCGAAGCTTGCGAACGCATGCCGTTGCTGGAGCGCCTGGTGCTGGAGTACTGCGAGCTGACCCTGACGCCGCCGACTCAGGCCCGCCTGTCGTCCATGAGCCGTCTACAGTTCCTCAATCTGAGCCACAACCCGCTGGGCGCTGCACCAGAGTTGAAGACCTTGCCGGCGCTGACTCACGTGCGCCTGATCGACACCGGGATCTCTCATCTGCCGGAAGGCCTGGTCGAGCACCCGACCCTGATCATGGCCAACTTCGAACACAACCGGATCAGCGAGCTTCCCGACAGCCTGCTCGATCGCCCTGCGCTTTCACCCAACCAATTCATGCTTGGCGAAAACCCGTTTTCACCCGCCACTCGCGAGCGGATCAAGACCCGCTACCAGCACAACCGGCAAGACTTCGGGGTATCGATGCCGACGGCGGACATCGACCGTGTGCGCCTTTTGTTTCCGAGCCTCGACGCCGAACAAGCCAATCGAATGTTGTACTTGTTGCCGGGAACCGTCGCTCAGGGTCGACTTCAAATCGCTCAGTGGGAAACGCAATGGCAGCAACTCGATACAACCCTGAACCGTTGGGTCAGTGAGGTTCCCGAGCAACATCCGTCCACCGGTACGCCACTCACAGATGAGGACAAAATCGTTGAACGCACCGGCCGCGATCAATATCGCCGTGACCTGCAAGCGTTCTGGCGCGCACGCTCGACCGCACAACCGGAGATGCGATCAGACAGGCTGATCCTCAATCTCCCTTTCATCGGCGAGCTGCCCTCTCTGAGCGCCGACTTCAGCCACGTCACCACATTGTCGATCACCGGCAACGCCCAATTGCGCGCCGGAGATGGCTTCTTCGACGCCTTTTCAGGGCTGGAAACACTGGAGCTGCGCGATCTTGGATTGCAGCAAATACCGGATTCGTTCCGGCGTATGCCAGCCCTGGAAAATCTGGTACTGAGCAATTGCGCGGTGACGCTGGATGTCGAGGGCCGTTTCACCCTTGCTTCGCTGACACGATTGAAAAAACTCGACTTGTACAACAACCCTCTGGGACTGGCGCCAGACATCCGCTCCTTGCCGGCGCTGGATTTTCTCGATCTGGCCGGCACCGCGATCAGCGAAATTCCCGACGGAATGATCAACCATCCGCAACTAGAAATCGTCATCCTCAACAACAACCGGCTCAACGAAATTCCTGACGAAGTTTTCAACCTTCCGGCGGAAATCGGTAACGGTTACGACTTTGGCAACAACCCTCTGAGCCCGGCGACGCGAGAGCGGGTCAAGGATTACTTCCGGCGCACCGGAGGTGATCTGGGCGTGCTTGCCGAAGAGGCAGATCGGGCTCGGGTGCAAACGCTTTATCCGGCGCTGGACGATGATCAGGCCAGCACCTTCCTCTATCGCCTGAGCGGCACGTTGGCTGATGGCCGTCAGGAAGTAGCAAGAAGGGAAATGGCGCTGAGCGATCTCACCCGCAGCCTCGCTCATTGGAGCAGCGACATCCCTGTGAGTGCGCCTGACGGCCAACCGCTGCCCGTAACCGAGCGACTACGTCAGGAACAACTGCGTACGCAGTTCGCCGAAGCACTGCTGACCTGCTGGCGCCAGATCCCGATGGAGGACTCGAGTCTCGACAGTTTCGGGTTCAGCCACACTGTGAGTTTCATCGGCGAGTTGCCGACACTCGGCGCCCCATTGCCCTACGTGCCGGACCTGTTCCTGGTGGGTGAAAGCCACTCATCAAGGCTCGGACGCTTCCTTGAAGCTTTTCCCGGCCTGGACAGCCTGGCCATTCGCGAATGCGATCTCGGCGATATTCCCGAGGATATTTTCACCATGAATCAGTTGACCGCCCTGAGCCTGCCGGACTGCAAAATCAGGCTGACACCCGAATCGGCAGCAGCACTGGCGAGCATGGACAAACTCGAGGTACTCAACCTGCGCGACAACCCGCTGGGGCTGACGCCGGACGTCAGCAACCTGTATGGCCTGACCGACCTCGACCTGAGCGATACCGGAATTACCGAAATACCGCGAGGCGTACTGGAAAACCTGCACTGGAACGAGATTGATCTGTCCGGCAATGCGATCACAGACGTGCCGGAAGAAATCATGGATGTGCCCGCGGCAGTCGGCGACCGCTACGACTTGCGCGATAACCCGTTGTCGACCGAGAGCAAAGCAAGAATCCGGGCCTACTATCAGGAGACTGGCAACAACCTGAACGTCGCCGGCATCGACGATGCACCGCGCCCGGCTGAAATGAGGCCTGATCTGGAAATCGAGGACTGACCGATACAGCGCCATGGCAGCCAATGCCATGGCGTAATTGGTGAGGGATCAACCGCGCTCTGGCGGCACCGACGACAGTTCGAACGGACTGCTGCTGCGCCGCTGGTTGCGGTCTTCCCGCGGCGTGGCGCCGAAGAAGTTGCGATAGGCGCTGGAGAAATGCGGTCCCGAGGAAAAACCGCACGACAGGCCGATCTGGATGATCGACTTGCTGGTTTGCATCAACATCTGCCGGGCCTTGTTCAGGCGCAGCTCGAGGTAGTACTGGCTCGGCACGCGGTTGAGGTATTGCTTGAAGATCCGCTCCAGCTGGCGACGGGACACGCACACATGCTGGGCGATTTCGTCGGTGGTCAGCGGCTCTTCGATGTTGGCTTCCATCAGCAGCACCGCCTGAGTGAGCTTCGGATGGCTGGAGCCGAGGCGGTTCTGCAATGGAATGCGCTGACGCTCGCCGCCTTCGCGGATGCGCTCGACCACCAGTTCTTCAGAGACCGCACCGGCCAGTTCCGCACCATGATCGCGGGCCAGCACCGCCAGCAACAGATCGAGCACCGACATGCCGCCGCACGCCGTCAGGCGATCACGATCCCAGTCGAACAGATGACTGGTGGCGATGACTTTCGGGAAGCGTTCGGCGAAATCGTCCTGCCAGCGCCAGTGCACGGCGGCGCGGTAACCGTCGAGCAGACCGAGTTGCGCCAGCGGGTACACACCGGCCGACAGACCGCCGATTACACAACCGGCACGCACCAGTTGCTTGAGCGCGCTGCTAAGCGCCGGCGCCAACGTGGTCGGTGGCTCATCGGCGAGCAGGAACAGTTTCTGGAAGTTTTCGAGTTTGCCGGCCCAGGGTTCGCCGGGCAGTTGCCATTCACCCTCGGCCGGTGCTTCGGCCTGCAGGAAGGACAACTCGTAAACCACGTCCGGATGCACACGCTGGGCAACACGCAAGGCCTCCTCTGCCAGCGCCAAAGTCAGAGCTTTAGTGCTGGGCCAAATCAGGAAACCAATTCGATGGGCAGTCATGGCGGGCGATCCGAAACGTAAACAGAGGGAAAAACCGAAATCGGCTGCAACCAAATTAGACCATCTGGCGCGCTGCGCAGCATGACCTAATCTGGTGCATAACGGGAGCGATTACTTGAGGCTGCCCGAGAGGAATTGTTGCAAACGTTCCGATTGCGGATTGACCAGCACTTCACGCGGGTTGCCGCTTTCTTCGACGACGCCTTTGTGCAGGAACACCAACTGATTCGACACTTCACGGGCGAAGCCCATTTCGTGGGTCACCACCACCATGGTCCGGCCTTCCTGAGCGAGGGCCTGCATGACTTTCAGCACGTCGCCGACCAGTTCCGGGTCGAGGGCGGAAGTCGGTTCGTCGAACAGCATCACTTCCGGTTCCATCGCCAGCGCACGGGCGATTGCCACGCGCTGCTGTTCGCCACCGGACATGTGCCCCGGGAACGCGTCCTTACGATGGGCCACACCCACCTTGTTCAGGTAGTGCTCGGCTTTCTCGCGGGCTTCGGCCTTGGACACGCCCAGCACGTGAACCGGCGCTTCCATGATGTTTTCCAGCGCGGTCATGTGCGACCACAGGTTGAAGTGCTGGAACACCATCGACAGGCGCGAACGCATGTGTTGCAACTGTTTCGGATCAGCGGCTTTCAGCGCGCCGTCCTTGTTCGCTACCAGTTTCAGCTCTTCGTTGTTGAGCAGGATCTTGCCCGCGTGCGGCTGCTCGAGCAGGTTGATGCAGCGCAGGAAAGT
This sequence comes from Pseudomonas sp. 9.2(2024), assembly GCF_039695385.1. NCBI lineage: Bacteria > Pseudomonadati > Pseudomonadota > Gammaproteobacteria > Pseudomonadales > Pseudomonadaceae > Pseudomonas > Pseudomonas sp. 9.2(2024). The sequence goes on from NZ_CP155585.1 coordinate 4,948,280, forward strand.
ACTTTTGCCGGAGCCACTGGAGCCGATGATGCTGATCACATCGCCGGCGGCCGCTTTCAGGGAAACGCCCTTGAGCACTTCGTGACTGCCATAGCGTTTATGCAGGTCTTGGACTTCAAGTTTGTACATGCGGTCGGTTCTCACAAAAACAGTCAGTCGTTGAGCAAAGGGCCGTCGCGCAGCGCATCGCGCCCCGCCACTTTGGCCAGCCAGAAACCGGGTTGGGCGTAACGCAGCCGCTCAATGGCAAACAGCACCCCGGACGTACCAGCACACACCGTGCTGACCCGATCCGACAGCGGATCGATCACTTCGAAAATCTTGTCACCGGCTTCAACCCACTCGCCGGGCTTGCGCAGAAAACTCACCACGCCAGGATGCGGCGGCAGGAGCAATTCAGTGCCTTCGAACGGCATGCCTTCGCACGGCTCGTGTGCCGCGCTCGGCCACTCGCCACGGATCAGGCCCTGCTCGGCGAGGAACGCCAGAATGCCTTCAGCCCAGGCTTCGGCCTGCGCCGGCGTGGTGTCAGCCTGACCGCCGAGTTCAACGGTGGTCGCCAGGCACGCCAGTGGAATCTGCGCGTCCGGGAACAGGCGCGACAGACGCAGCCACGGCAGCGAACAGGCTTCATCGAAGGAGCTGCCACCGGAATCTTCAGCCAGCAAACCGACCTTCACATCCAGGTGCGCGGCGAGCGAACGCCACTGCGGCCAGTGCTGGGGCAAGGCGTACATGTGCAGCGCGGCTTCACAGTCGCAATGCAGATCCAGCACCACATCGGCGGTGGCGGCGTGTTGCAGCAGGATGCGCTGCATGCCTTGCAACTGGCTACTCGCCTCAGGCAATTCGGCCAGATGATCGGCCATCGCCTGACGGATCAAACGGATGTTGGCGCGCGGATCATCACCGAGTTGTCCTTCCAGCCTGGCGGCCACGGGGGCGCTGAGCTCGACGAAATCACGGTTGAAATTCTTGCCGCTGCCGGCCTCGAAACGGCCCTGATGGTTGCCTTGCAGCAACTGGCCAAGACCCAGCGGGTTGGCCACCGGCACCAGTTCGATGACGCCGTTGAGCAGGCCCTTGGCTTCGAGTTCGCCGAGGCGTTTTTTCAGTTCCCAGGCGGTGCGCATGCCGGGCAGTTCGTCAGCGTGGAGGCTGGCCTGGATGTAGGCCTTGCGCTCGCCGCTCCCGAAGCGAAATACCGAAATCCGGCGCTCGCTGCCCAGGTGGCTCCACGGCAGAACGTGGTCGATGCGTTCCATATCAGTGCTTCCTCGGGGCCAGATAGCTCAGCCAGCGACGCTCGGCCAGCTTGAACAGGCGCACCAGAATGAAGGTCAGGCACAGGTAGAACACGCCGGCGGTGATGTACGCCTCGAACGGCAGATAGAACTGCGCGTTGACGGTACGGGCCGCGCCGGTGATGTCGATCAGGGTCACGATGGACGCCAGACTGGTGGTCTGCAGCATCATGATCACTTCGTTGCTGTACTGCGGCAGCGCCCGGCGCAGGGCCGATGGCAGCAGGATGCGCTTGTACATCTTGACGCGCGACATACCCATGGCCTTGGCCGCTTCGATCTCGCCGTTCGGCGTGGCCTTCAGGCTGCCGGCGATGATTTCAGCGGTGTAGGCGCTGGTGTTGATCGCGAACGCCAGGCACGCACAGAACGTTGCGCTGGACAGCCACGGCCACAAGAAGCTTTCACGCACCGCTTCGAACTGGGCCAGACCGTAGTAGATCAGGAACAGTTGAACCAGCATCGGCGTGCCGCGAATCACGTAGGTGTAGAGCCAGGCTGCGCCATTGACCACAGCGTTCTTGGATACGCGCATCAGGCCCAGCGGCAGGGCCGCGAGCAGACCGAAGAACAGCGACAGCGCGAGCAACTTGAGGGTGGTGACCAGACCGCCGAAGTACAGCGGCAGGGCCTCCCAAATGACGTTGTAGTCGAAGATCATAGATCAGCCGCCCTTACGCCTACCGAGTAGCGCTTCTCAAGGTGACGCAGCGCCAGCAACGAGACACTGGTGATCACCAGGTACATCGCCGCCACTGCGAGGAAGAAGGTGAAAGGCTCGCGAGTGGCGTCGGCCGCCTGCTTGGCCTTGAACATCATGTCTTGCAGACCGACCACGGAAATCAGCGCGGTGGCCTTGGTCAACACCAGCCAGTTGTTGGTGAAGCCCGGAATCGCCAGACGAATCATCTGCGGCACCAGCACCCGGAAGAACACCTGGAAGCTGCTCATGCCGTACGCCATGCCGGCTTCGGCCTGACCTTTGGGGATTGCCATGAACGCGCCGCGGAAGGTTTCCGACAGGTAAGCACCAAAGATGAAACCGAGGGTGCCGATACCGGCGGCCAGCGGGTTCAGGTCGATGTAGTCGTCATAGCCGAGCATCGGTGCGACGCGGTTGAGCAGGTCCTGACCGCCGTAGAAGATCAGCAGGATCAGCACCAGGTCGGGAATCCCGCGAATCACCGTGGAATACAGATCGCCCAGCCACGCCAGCCAGCGCACCGGCGACAGGCGCAACGCGACGCCGATCAGCCCGAGAACGATGGCCAGGCCCATGGACGACAAGGCGAGCTGAAGCGTCAGCCAAGCGCCATCGAGGATGACAGCCCCGTAGCCTTTCAACATGATTCAGGTCCTCGAAAGTTGGGATGAAAAAATGGCGCAAACCGCAGAGATCCTGTTGCTTGCGCCATTTCGGACGGGTCGAGCGACGTCTTTACTTGCCGTAAATGTCGAAGTCGAAGTACTTGTCCTGGATTGCCTTGTACTTGCCGTTCTCGCGGATGGCCGCGATGGCGGTGTTGATCTTGTCTTTCAGGGCGTCGCCCTTGCGTACCGCGATGCCTACGCCGTCGCCGAAGTATTTGACGTCGGTGAACGCCGGGCCCACGAACGCGAAGCCTTTGCCGGCGTCGGTTTTCAGGAAGCCGTCATTCAACAGCGTAGCGTCCGCCACGGTGCCGTCGAGGCGGCCGGCGGCCACGTCGAGGTAGATTTCGTTCTGCGAGCCGTACGGCTTGATCTCGGCACCCAGCGGGGCCAGGACTTCGCGGGCAAAGCGCTCGTGGATCGAACCACGTTGTACGCCGATGTTCTTGCCCTTCAGCTCAGCCAGACCTTCGCTGACCTGAGTGCCTTCCTTCATCACGAGGCGGGCCGGGGTGTTGTAGTACTTGTTGGTGAAGTCCACGGACTTCTTGCGGTCTTCAGTGATCGACATGGACGACAGGATCGCGTCGATCTTGCGCACTTTCAGTGCCGGGATCAGACCGTCGAACTCTTGCTCGACCCACTGGCACTTGACCTTCATTTCTTCGCACAGCGCGTTGCCGATGTCGTAGTCGAAACCGACGATGCTGCCGTCCGGCGCTTTGGAGGCGAATGGAGGGTAAGCCGCTTCGATACCGATTTTCAGAGGCTTTTCATCGGCGAATGTCGGCAGGGACAGCACGGACAGTGCCAGGGCGCCAAGCAGCACAAGTTTCTTCATCTTGGGACTCCATCGGTAAAGGGCAAAAACGGCAGAGTGAGCGACAGCCCAATATGCGAATGGGTGTAACGAAATCGGTTGCTGCGTGCGTGGGACATTTCCAGTCAAAACCGCGAAGGCTTCAACGCAAGCCACGACGAGCGAGTGATCGGCATTCTAACGACAGGCCCGAAGCCGATATTTCTTCAATGCGACAACTAATTACAGATGCACCGAGAAACCCGCTTGAGCACATTGACAGCCCTGCAATTTCATGCAAGAGCGAAAGACAGTGAACCGATCTATGCTGCAAATTGCGGGCCTATTATTCGCAAACCCTTCTAATCCGGCAAGCGCGGGGTTATGTCTTATTTTTCACCGGGTGTCTTGAGGCCCTTAAACAGGGCAATGCGTTTCCGGATGCCCCGTTGCGGAGCGGGCGGTTACACATTCGGTTACTTGAAGGTGAACGGGTAACAGTGGGAAATGCCTGACGGATGAATCCGATAATTATTGGAAAACAAAAAGCCCCGCCCGGCGAGATGCCGGACGGGGCTTTTCAGCCTTCAGACCCGCCGCTTAGGCGACGTTCATGGTCTTGTGCGTATCGATCAGATGCTGCACCACACCCGGATCCGCCAGGGTAGAGATGTCACCCAGGCCTTCGTATTCGGCTGTCGCGATCTTGCGCAGGATGCGACGCATGATCTTGCCCGAACGGGTCTTCGGCAGCCCCGGCGCCCACTGGATCACGTCCGGCGAAGCGATCGGCCCGATCTCCTTGCGCACCCAGTTTTTCAGTTCCAGGCGCAGTTGCTCGCTCGGCTCTTCACCATTTTTCAGGGTGACGTAGACATAAATGCCCTGCCCCTTGATGTCGTGCGGCACACCAACCACCGCCGCTTCGGCGACTTTCGGGTGAGCGACCATCGCGCTTTCGATCTCGGCAGTGCCCATGCGGTGGCCGGACACGTTGAGCACGTCGTCCACGCGACCGGTGATCCAGTAGTAACCGTCGGCATCGCGACGTGCGCCGTCACCGGTGAAGTACATGCCACGGAAGGTCTTGAAGTAGGTGTCGACGAAACGGTCGTGATCGCCGTACAAGGTGCGCGCCTGACCCGGCCACGAATCGAGAATCACCAGATTGCCTTCAGCCTCGCCCTCGATGATGTTGCCGAGGTTGTCCACCAGCGCCGGCACCACACCGAAGAACGGACGTGCGGCCGAACCTGGTTTGAGCGCATGGGCGCCCGGCAGCGGGCTCATCATGTTGCCGCCGGTTTCGGTCTGCCACCAGGTGTCGACGATCGGGCAACGGGACTTGCCGACATTCTTGTAGTACCAGTCCCAGGCTTCCGGGTTGATCGGCTCACCCACCGAACCGAGCAGACGCAGGCTGCTGCCGTCCGCGCCTTCAACAGCGGCGGTGCCCGAGGCCATCATCGCGCGGATCGCGGTCGGCGCGGTGTAGAGAATATTGACCTTGTGCTTGTCGACGATCTTCGCCACCCGGGTGATGTCCGGATAGTTCGGCACGCCTTCGAACAGCAGCGTGGTCGCGCCGTTGGCCAGCGGGCCGTAGACGATGTAGGAGTGACCGGTGACCCAGCCCACGTCAGCGGTGCACCAGTAGATTTCGCCCGGACGGTAGTCGAACACGCGCTCGTGAGTCATCGCCGCGTACAACAGATAGCCGCCTGTGGTGTGCTGCACGCCCTTCGGCTTGCCGGTAGAGCCGGAGGTATAAAGGATGAACAGCGCTTCTTCGGCGCCCATCTCTTTCGGCGCGCAGACGGTGCCCGCCACTTTCATCAGGTCTTCGTACCAGATGTCGCGATGCTGGTTCCACTTGATGTCGCCGCCAGTGCGCTTGCACACGATGACTTTCTGGATGCTGCTGGTTTCCGGGTTGGTCAGGGCGTCATCGACGTTGGCCTTGAGGGAAATCTTCTTGCCGGCACGGATGCCTTCGTCAGCGGTGATCACCACTTTCGAGCGGCAGTCGATGATGCGACCGGCCAGGGCTTCCGGCGAGAAACCGCCGAACACCACCGAGTGAATCGCGCCGATCCGGGTGCAGGCCAGCATGGCGACCACGGCTTCGGGGATCATCGGCATATAAATGGTCACCACGTCGCCGCGGTGCACGTCCTGGCCACGCAGGGCGTTGGCGAGTTTGCACACTTGTTCGTGCAGTTCGCGGTAGGTGATGTTGCGGCTTTCGGAAGGATCGTCGCCTTCCCAGATGATGGCGACCTGATCGCCGCGCTCGGCCAGATGACGGTCGAGGCAGTTGTAGGAAACGTTCAGGGTGCCGTCGGCAAACCACTTGATGTCGACATGGTGATCGTCGAACGAAGTCTGTTTCACCGTGGTGAAAGGCTTGATCCAGTCGAGGCGCTTGGCTTGTTCGCGCCAGAAGCCGTCAGGGTTGACGACCGACTGTTGGTACATGGCTTTGTAGGTCGCCTCGTCGGTCAGCGTATTGGCCAGAACCTCGGGACGAACGGGATACAGGGAAGCCGCACTCATCTTTCCTACCTCGGTGTAATAGTTGTTTTTGTATGACCCTGTTGTAGCCGGGGCGCCCGTATAGAACCATTCGACGATGGTAGTAACAAGCCCCTACAAAACATCCAGAAATGCCCGAACCACCTCCGAAGCAAACCCCGCAACCCTTCTGGGAGCTGGCCTGCCAGCGATTCAGAAGCCTCGTTTTCCCGGGAAAGCCGCAGCGCTGGTAACACCATCTCCAAGGATTGTTACCAAATCTGCCAAAGGTGTTTATCAAAACCGGGTCTGTTTACCCCTGCCCCGCCTCCCTAAAATTCACCTCGCCGACAAGGCAAAGCGATTAACAAGGTTACAGCCCCCACGAAGGCCGTTAATCCAGTTCTGAAGTAACAAAGCAAAACGATGAAGTTCCACACGCAACCCCAAAAAGGTTGCGTGACCCCACTCGACCTCAAGAAGGTAAATTCAAATGAAAGCTTTATTGGTTCTGGCCCTCAGCAGTCTGTGCGCAACCGCCATGGCAGACGAGGTTCCGACTGATGTCGCACAGCAACAACCGGTTATCGAGGAATACACTTACTCCACTCACCTGGACATCGCCAAAGTTGTATCGATGAGCGAAGTTCCAAATGTCTGCGAAGTTGTTCCGGCGAAAATGGAATACGACGACTCCAAGGGTCAGCGTCACATCCTGCGTTACAGCATCATGGGTAACGGCTGCACCAATTGATGCGTTGAGACTGCACCGAATCGGATCACTCAGCGCAACATCGAGAGTCGATTCCAGCCCGGCTTCGGTCGGGCTCAGTTGTGTTTGAAGCGGCGCAAAAGGGTTGCAAAACACAAGATATAGTGAAAAACGCTGTTTTTTGCTCGTTTTTTGAGCAATCAATCACACGCCAAAAAATTAATGAAAAAATTTTCTCCGGGGCCAATCCCGGCGAAAGCCCTGTAAACCCTCGCTCCAATCGAAATCACCCGCGCGATCGACCGCCCTGCGCTGTTTCGCCCTCCCCCACGCCCGTGTTTTTTTCCCTATAATGCCGCCCTAATCGGGTCAGCAATATTCCCTTACAGGGATCAAAGCCATTCTGAAGCCCCGCAGCAGCGACAACGCTGACCTGCGCCCGTCAGAGGCTCTCGGAAACCCGTAAAAATTTTCTGTTTATTGCCTGCGTAGCACCGCTGCAAAAAACGACATCCAACGCGGCCTGTACGGCCGTGTGAAAAACCAACCAATCAGTTTTCACACGGGCACAGGCCCTCACGCAGGAGACGACACGTCATGCTGAGCTGGGACGAATTCGACAAAGAAGACAGTGAAGTAGCAGCAGTGAAAGGCGCCAACGCCGGCCACGCTAGCGAAGCCAACATGGACCGCCTCGACAGCGCCGGCGGTGCCGCCGCCCTCGAAGCCCGCGCCGTGACCGCCGAAGACTCGGCCGCCGTGGCCCGCGCCAAGGCTGCACTGGATTCCCTCGACGTCGCCGAAGGCCTCGCCGAACTCGAAGGCTCCGCCGCCCGTGTCGCCGTTGACGAAAAGCGCATGATCAACTGCCGCGCCGACCTCAACCAGCTCGTGCCATTCAAGTACGACTGGGCCTGGCAGAAATACCTGGACGGCTGCGCAAACCACTGGATGCCGCAAGAAGTCAACATGACCGCCGACATCGCCCTCTGGAAAAACCCGGAAGGCCTGACCGACGACGAGCGCCGCATCGTGATGCGCAACCTCGGCTTCTTCTCCACCGCTGACTCCCTGGTGGCCAACAACCTGGCCCTGGCCGTGTACCGCCTGATCACCAACCCGGAATGCCGCCAGTACATCCTGCGCCAGGCCTTCGAAGAGGCGATCCACACCCACGCCTACCAGTACTGCATCGAATCGCTGGGCATGGATGAAGGCGAGATCTTCAACATGTACCACGAGATCCCGTCGGTCGCGAAAAAAGCCGCCTGGGGCCTGAAATACACCCGCGCCATCTCCGACCCGGAATTCAACACCGGCACCGTCGAAACCGACAAAGAGCTGCTGCGCAACCTGATCGCCTACTACTGCGTTCTGGAAGGCATCTTCTTCTACTGCGGCTTCACCCAGATCCTCTCCATGGGCCGCCGCAACAAAATGACCGGCGTCGCCGAGCAGTTCCAGTACATCCTGCGCGACGAATCCATGCACCTGAACTTCGGCATCGACGTGATCAACCAGATCAAAATCGAAAACCCACACCTGTGGGATGCCGAAATGAAGGAAGAAGCCTCGCAAATGATCCTGCAAGGCACCCAGCTGGAAATCGAATACGCCCGCGACACCATGCCTCGCGGCGTACTGGGCATGAACGCGGCGATGATGGAGGACTACCTGAAGTTCATCGCTAACCGTCGTCTGTCGCAGATCGGTTTGAAGGAAGAGTACCCAGGGACCACTAACCCGTTCCCTTGGATGAGCGAGATCATGGACTTGAAGAAAGAGAAGAATTTCTTTGAGACTCGTGTGATCGAATATCAGACTGGTGGTGCGTTGAGCTGGGATTGATACGTTATCAAGCTCTCGATCAGATCCGAGTAGCGGGAGGCCAAGCTCCAACGATGTGAGATACCCAGAATAAAAGCCCGGCAGTAAATGACTGCCGGGCTTTTTTTTGCAAAAAAATACTCCAGGGTGATTTTTTTGTTGCAAAAAAATATTCCCCATGCATAATAAAAACACCCCAGGGATATTTTTAAAACTTTCCAACAACTAAGGAATAGAGAAATGTATCCAAAAGTCGGCGAGCTACCTACTCCCATCGTGAACGAGAACACACCTCAAAGCTTAGACAGTCTGGATATTTTGGCAGACGCTGGAGATATAAACGAAACTCCTTTTAACGTCTTCATCGGGCACAATCTGGGACATCGCGTCTTTACTATGTCCGTCCCTTTCCGGAAATTCGCCGATATCTCAGCTGTAGCAAACAATCGTGAAGCTGGCCCGGTCGCACAGCGAGCACTTGACGAAAATCATGCTAAAAAACTGTCGGTTTATATGGTTAAGGGGTTGGTATCAGCCGCTAAGATTCGCCGAATTGCCTCCGGCAAACCTGTGCCAGAAACCTTCGACACAATTCTCCGCATGCTCGGGGAGCAGCCTTACTTTTCGCTACAACCTTTAGTATGCAATATCCGAAACGTACCACCCGGTGGTAATGGAGCTGGCGGCATTCGTGGTTTCCGTCTCGAAACCAATACAGGAGAGACGGCTGCTTTCAAAGTTTTCCTTTCTGAACGCCATATTCTGTGGGTAGTTGATGGACAGCACCGCCGCCACGCAGCCGATCTGGTGATGACATTTCTGGAACAAGTACGACAAACAGGTAAATATCCAGGTAAAGGTGCAGTATTGTTTGCTGAGAAAGGCAAGCAAGTATCAGAGGAAGAAATGCTGGTCTGGAATGAAGCCTATGAGGCCGCTCGCTCCTACGCAACACTTACAGTCGAGGTACATTTAGGGCTTGATATAGACCAGGAACGGCAACTGTTCCACGACCTAAACCGGCTGGGTAAAAAAGTAGATGCTTCCTTGGCATTCCAGTTCGACGGATCAAATCCTATCACTCACTTTATAAAGCACACATTAGCGGGTGAGCTTGGAATAACCGTTACAGAGATCGAAGCAAAAGATTGGACCGAAGATACTGGAGCCCTTGTCCTGAAGGACGTCGTAGCGGTCAATGCAATTGCTTTTTTAAACAAGGGCAATGTGGCTGGAGCAACGCCAGCAGTTATTGAACCGCGCGAGGATATTGTCTTGCATCTATGGAGTCGAATTGTCGAAATCCCTGAATTCGGAAATAACCGAGCCAAAGAGAAAACGGTAGCGGCCCAATCTGTCGTTCTGAAGGCCCTTGCTAAGCTCACCTATGATTTGAATTTTAGTAATCGGCGCCCGGATGATGCAGATGAACAGTTCGCGCAATTACTTGAAAAAATACCAAGCATTGATTTTTCACATCAAAATCCAATGTGGAGTTTCTACTCACTAAACGATGAACAACGCTCACACAGTGGGCTGACATCTCTAGCTGAATACTTGCCAGAAGAGACACAAGGCGTAAATAGAGACATTGGCTCAATACAAAGCGGCGGCTTTATGCGATTCGGCTCAAAGCACAATGACATTTTTCCGATTCTCGCAGACATGATCCGCTGGGCTGCCGGACTGCCGAGCCGGAGGTAATGAGAAATTGCACCATCATATAAACCAGCACAACCACAAACCAAAAAGTTAAAACCTTAAATAGTACTCACTTCATTGCTAGTAACGCTCCCTCAGCCATTGAAGGAGCGCTACACCTTTAATAAAAAATCTAAAAACCCACTGCTCAACAACCAACATCAAAACAAACCACAACAACTAGTTTCATATTAGAAAAAACGCGATCAAAGATCCTGTGACTTTAGTACGCCAGCCAATCTTGGCTTCAAAGATTCGAGATCTCTAACCTCACACTCCCAAACCACTTCAACTTTCCAACCTGCAGACTCTAGAGCATCCGAAGCTAGTTTATCTCTACGCACATTCTTCAGAAATTTCTCAATCCAAAAATCAACATTTGTCTTTGGAGTATAGGAATATCTACAACCGCTATGCCTGTGCCAGAAGCAGCCATGAACAAAAATGCATAACTTTAGCCGAGGAAAAACTAAATCAGGCGTACCTGGTAGATCCTTTCTGCCCAACCGAAATCGATATCCCAATTGATGACAGATGGAACGGACTATCAATTCCGGCCTTGTATTATGACTTTTTATTTTCCTCATACAATCAGAACGCTGCGCAGGAGTTAAAGTATCCATTCAACTCTCGCTAGCTTGGAAACTTAAGCTCAAGACTAATTTCCTCACCAAAAACTAGCGAATCTGGCGAAACGGAAATAGTGTCCACACGCGCACCAAAAGCTAATGGCTCGATCTGCTGAAGCAAAGCGACAGCAAAATCATGCATATCATTTGAGATCCTTAATTTAGCACTTTGCTTATCCATAGAGTAAACCCTATAAATCTTGTAGCTTGGCAACTCCCTCATATGCAGGAGCTCATTTATCGAAATGTGTATTTTCTGAGAAAACCCACCACTAGTAGATTTAACATCCAAATAATCACACGCACCAATTACAAAATCAAAAGCCTCAATAGCATTCGCGCTAGAAGACCATTGATAGCTATCGATAGCTCCTCTATTTTTTTGATCCTGAAGAAAGGCATCAACAAATTCCTCACCGAGGGTCCCAACAATATCGGCATTCTCTCTAGCACGCCTTAAATCCTCCTTCGAAATTGTTCTTTTACCACTCCACTTTTGTAGCTGCTGAACTCCGTACAGCCCACCTTGGGAGGCATCCTCAAATGCACCCTCTACATCCATTAACTTAGCAGCATGTAAATCATCAACATCGGATTCAATAACAATCCGCTCTAGATCTGCAGGTGCGACTGCAGACATTGAACGACCGTTCATAAATTCAGAAATACTCGCATGCAACTTCACATCTTCCGACGACATAGCACCAACAAGGATTAATTTCAGTTCCTCCGGCGCCATACCGTCATTAAAGATAAGTATTGCGAAATCTCCTTCTCGTAGAACATTGTAACGATCAGGCATATCTAAAGGATTCTCAACAAACTCACCATTGAGACGCCAGTTTTTATACCCCTCGCCCTTCACAATTTTTCTTGCTAAGGAATGTCGTGGAGCCGCTCCAGGTCCGTAAATACTGACATCCACTAAGAAGGAAGCCTTTCCTTTTTTTGCTGCAACGTTAGGTAATTCTGGAAAAAGCTCGCTAACAAACACAGCAGCATTTAAGTTTATTGACTTCTGATTACCTGCGTTTAGCATTTTGAAATGCCAAGTAAAAAACGTCAAATCAGACCTAGAAAGACGCTTTATCGCAAACTTGCTCATACCTTCTCCTTAAGGTTTCTCATAATTTCTTTCGCCAAAGCATAAGAAAGCAGAGGAGGGACGGCATTGCCAATTTGTTTAAAAGCTGGGTTCATACTTCCAGAAAACTTAAACCCATCTGGAAATGACTGAAGCCTCGCAGCCTCTCTAACAGAAATTGTTCTAGCTTGAGTACTATCATAGTGTATATGTGAATAACCATCTTTACCCAAGTGAGCCATCAAAGTTCTTGCCGGCTGCACCGCCTCCATTTTTCTCCACTTATTTGGAAATTTATTTGGATCATATGGAGGAACGATGCTTTTAAAAAGCGCATCGTACTCTGACGAGCCTTCGATCAACTCTTCGCCCATTGTTTTTCTTTTTACCAGTTCTTCCTTAAATAACTCCACAGCATGACCATATGCCTCAGGATATTGATCTCCTGGATTCATGCGCGCAAAAATCTGATAGTCTCGAGGTAGCGAGCGGGTCACATGGCCATACACTACGCCATGACTTTCAAAATTCGGCCAGTCACGCATCAGCTCCCCATATCTAGATATATTTACATCATCTGGATAATTTGATTCTTCATTTGGACTACGCGCACCTTTTTTTACTTCTTGCTCCAGATGCTTAGTAATTCTCGGTAGATCCCTAAGTGCCTCTTCTGCAGTCACCGCTGGCTCGCAATCTGATTTTACTGCGACAGGCGGATGAATGAAGTATTTCTCCTCTCCAAGGAGATCAGAGCTTATAGTCTTCAAAGCAACTTTCCGACTATTATCGTATCCTTTTGGCAAACTAATCCAGTTAGTCGGAGCAGGAAAACTTACACGCTTCTTCAGCTCTTTAGAATAGGCTATCAAAAACATTCTTTCGCGCATTTCGGGCACACCGAAATACACCGCATTCAAAAGCGTATATCCGCAATCATATCCAAGATCATCCAGCGTCTCGCAGACTTCCTCTGCAATATTATGCCCCCCATAATTTAACACATCGGGCACATTTTCCATTAAAATTGCAACTGGTTTCAACTCTCGTACAAAATGCAAATAACGCAAATATAGATTCCCGCGAGGGTCCTGTTTAAAGGCCTGCGGATGTTCTGCTACTTCCCTAAGCTTTGCACGACCGACTCGCGCGAAAGCTTGGCAAGGGGGCCCACCAACGATGACATCAATAGCTCTGTCCGCATCTCCCTCAAACCCCATGTCACGCATAAAACTAGATGGTTCGATGAGCGTTATATCGTGTGCCTGTGCATGTTTCTCAAAAAGTTCGGGAGAAAGCCCCTTGTGAAAATTGATAGCATGTGAACGAGCTGCATGAGCATCAAATTCAATAGCGGCTGCGTTCTTGAAACCAGCGCGGTCAAAACCGAGAGATATCCCGCCGCAACCCGCAAATAGGTCCAGAACCTTGGGAGTGCCACCATTTTGTATACGTGCAATTTTTTCTCTATGGATCTCTCTCATAACGATCTTGAACAGCCTGATTCAAAACGCTTGAGTATATAGGAGGTAGATTCCTGTAGCAGCATCATATGGAGGTCGATTAGCCGAAGAATGCGATTTGTTTAATGCGCAAACGCCTTGTCCTCAGCTCAATGGCAATGAGCTACCGCTCCCCCCTACCAAATGTCTCCCATCACCTCATTATCTCAGGGCAAAACGCCATAGCTTGACCACATTTCCTCAACGAAATAGTCTTTAGATTCGGCGCCTAAGAAACGCCACAACCAGAGCGGTCCTCCGCACCCGACAGTCATGCGGCTTTTTTTCGTCTGCGGTTTCTCTACGCCTGCGAAAAATCCCGTTATGTCGGGAGTGGGCGAATACAAGACCCGAAAGGGGAATATGTCCGGCCCGTCTCTGGTGGGTTTCTTAGCTCCCGACACCCTTAACGAATGCCCTAAGAAAGCAGCCAGAGGTAAATGGAAATGCCTGACTACTCAGCCTTCACGATGAAGGCGAATCGCTGTACCCGCCATTCGATTCCCGTGCTCCCGACTCGGGAGGCACGTCATGTCTGAACCTCTTCTTCCAACTCGATTTGTCCGTAACAAAACCCACCTGCATGCCCTTCTTGTGGAGAACCAAGCCTGGTTCTGCGTCCATGAACTGGGGCGTCTGATGGGCAAATATCTGGATGAGCGACAGCTACGCAAACTCGATGCCGATCAGCGGCAGATGATGTGCGTGGAGACCTACGGCGAGCCCGGAGAACATCTGATGGTGAGCGAGTCAGGTGTGTATGCGCTGCTGATCTATCACTACTGTCCCGAGTATCGGCAGCTTCGTGAATGGGTGACGCATCAGGTTGTGCCTGCGCTGCGAGATGCCCGTCCGACGCGCTCGGTCGAGCGTCCGATACTGAGTGTTTTGAGCTGGCCCAAGATGTCGTTGAGCACGTTGCACTGGCAGGATGAGCCGTGGATTCGGTTGCGGGACATGCCGTGTTTGCTGGCGGAGGATCCGTTCAATCGTGAGAAATCCTGGTGGCGTAAAGCTTCACGAATGCTGCGTACTTACTGACATCAAAAAACCGCTGCTTGAGTTTTCAAGCAGCGGTTTTTTATGGCCCGGAGTTCTTGGGAGGACAATCGTCAGCAGACTGGTTCTGCATCATTCTGAAAACAATCAGTGCAACCCACCCCACCACCCGCTATTAATACCCCTCCCCCACTCAAGGACCCGAGCCCCACCATGAAATTCGACCTCGCCTACTGCCTCAGCCTCGACGACAAACTGTCGATCTATGACGTTCGCGATCTCAATTTCGATGAGACGGTGGCGTTCGATTCCGCGAAGGAACACTTCCAGTGCCCCAACGACGCCTGTCGTTCGGCGTTCGATGCTTCCAACGAGTTGGGCACGTTCAACGCCAAGAACGTGAATTACGTGCGTACGCCGCACTTCAAGAATCTGCCCGGTACGCAGCATGTGGCGGGTTGTCCGTATGTGAGTTTGAAGACGTCGGCGTCGGGGGTTGAGGCGGCGGATGGGGAAATGGATGACGGGCGTGAGGAGCATTTCCCGTCGGAGTTGTTGCTGACGCGCCGTGAGTATGTGCGCAAGCCTGCCGCGCCTACGGGGGGAGCGGATGTGTTGCGGGATGATCCGGTGCGGGTGGCGACTAATCCCTCAAAAGAATCGCCGAGTCGTGAGACGGCGCCGGACAAGACCAGTGTTTTCGCTCACCCCGTGGAGTGTTTTGTGTCGAACTTCGCGGACAAGGATTTGCTCAAGCGCATGCCGTTGAAGATTGGCGAGCATACGGCGCCGTACAGTTCGTTCTTCAAGAAGATCGAGTACTTGATGGACAACAAGGGGCTGATTTATTGGGGTCGGATCAAGAAGATCGAGGACTTTCACAGCGCCAGCTTCCGGATCGATTTCGAGGACAAGGTCTGGTTCAAGAAGCCGGATGACAGCAAGAAGAAGCCTTATCCGGTTAGTGTTTATCTCAACAAGAAGTTGATCGACAACTACCGCAAGCGCAAGGCGTTTCTGGAAGAGATCAAGCACGCCATTGATAGCGACAAGGAGTTGTTCTGCTTCTTCTATGGTGTGACGCCGGAGTTGAAGCAGGTGCCGGGCAAGAAGAACCCCGAAAAGCCTTTCGAGGTCTTCAATGCCAATATCGAGAACCTGGATCACTTCATTATTCGTGAAGCGCCGGGTCTGGCGTGATGGTTAGTTCTGGGGTAGTTGCAGTTGGACGGCGCCGGGGTGTTGTTTGACGATTGAGTACGGCAGCACCGACCAGTCTGGTCTATCGCAAGAGCGTTGAACGCGGGCGAAGTAGGCGCCCAGGTACAAACCTTTTGCGGTGAAGTACCACGGCGAAGAACCCCAAACGCTTTCTTCCGTGAAATCGCAATCATCATCTTGCGTCGGTTTCTTCATTTCTGCGGGGTATAGAGCGGTGAATTGTTTGATCAACCAAGGCACCAGCTCTTTGTTTTCATACTGATAACGCGCGTCACTTTCGGCTTGGCTCAAGGGTTTGTCACCCAGACTGTCTCGTTCGGCATGCAATAGTGGCTTGCCCTCACCTACCCACAACACATCCTCGAGCGACAGAGGATGGCCGGTGCTTACATCAATGTTGAGCGGTGAATCACCGAAGTCCGGATGCGCGCCACCACAGTAATAACTGGTCGAGATGTTCAGGCTGACCACGGCTGGCGAAATCATCTTGGGTTCTGCGTCCTGCATGAACTCGACGTATTCCCCGCCCTGCAGTTGGCAACCGTGATAGCGGATGACCTCATTCCACAACCGTCCAAGCAACTGCTGGTTAACCCGTTGCAGATCATCTTTTGGCAGACCGGACTCTACGCTGAACAGCGAAATCTTCGACTCCGGCTCTGTCCACCATTGCAGGGTGTAGCCCATAAAGTCTTGCTTCTTCAGCGGTTTGAGCTTGAGTCCTTGTAGTCGCAGATACTCATACGGCTCGCCGTATGGCAGCGCGGCGATGAAGGGCAGCGTAGAAGTTGTCGGCGCTGGAAGCCTGGCCTCGGAAAGTCGCACTGAAAGTTTCTTGCCCTTCGGACTTTGCCACTCGCCCTGCCAGCCAGTGGCAGTTTCTTCAAGTTTCAAAGTTGGCAGCGGCTTGTCGTCGCCGTAGCGATTGTTGCCCTCGACCAGCGTCAGCGTACTGTCCTGCAACGAGCCACTGAGGGGCAGATCACGGTGATACTTCTCGTAGAAGTAACGGCCGGTCACTTCGTCCTGCTGCTGGGTATTGAGCTCGACCACAATCGGCGTCTTGCCCAGCGTGCCGGTGAACACACGCCTGCCGTCGTCAGCCTGAGCGGTGGAAAGCAGTGAAAACAACGCGGCAGCATATGGCGCCAGGCGCAACAGTCCCTTGAGCATGGATCGATCCCTGAGTGAGTCGGACGTCGCGCCGGGACGTGAGTGCCGGCGCTGGTGAATGCGGGGCGGATTATGGCGGGGGTGGCTTAAGTAATCGAGTTTTGTCGGTTGTACTCTTCCAGCCAGGCTTCGCGCTCGACTGCTGCTATCTCCCGATACACTTGCATGCGGCGCGTCTTTGCCGCTTGAACTTCGTCCTCATCCAGAGCGCAATAACGACGAAGCCAATGAACGGTCATCTCCTCATCCGGGTAGTAGTAACCCTTGGCGCCCTTGCTGTTTCTCGGGGTGTCGTTCATCTGCGCGTCGAACACCATGGCTGCGACTTCATCAGGCGGTAAACAACCGGCCCCTGCGGCCTTGTCCCGGAAGACCCAGGCAATTTCATCGATGTGTTTCTGTGCGCTGCGATGGCTGCGGCGATAGAACTGCTGCGGTCGACACATCCACTGGAATCGCTCAATCAACGGTTCAATATCAATCCACTCGGAGAGCCCGTGATGGGTTGCATGAAGCATGACACCGTTGAACCAGCGATCAGCGAATTGCCCCACAAATGCATTCAGATCCGCCTTTTTCATGTCGGCGAAAACCATGCAATAGCGAGTCTTGATGTGCATGGCGAACAGCACATGCTTTCGTTGCACGGTGATCGCATGCACCAGCCACTGTTCGACAGCACTGTCCATCTCATCATCTTCGATGGTTGATGACGGCGGGGCGAAATCCACCGGGGTGATCTTTTTGCCCTGGTGGACACGACTGAAGAACTTGCTGGCGGCTTCGGTGCAATTGAAGATCAGCATTCTTGATCTCTAATAAATAATCGGGAGTATCAAACAGGGGACTGTCGACTCACGACTACTTCACCGACATTCCCAACATCACAATAACCAACAATCCAATATAAACCCAAGCATGCACCCGATCCGGTATCCGCCCGATCCATCGTGTGGCCAGTCGAATCCCCAGCATCGAGCCCAGCGTCAGCACCGCAAACGCCAGCAGATCCACATACCCGATAAACCATGGCCCGAGTTTTGTCTCGCTGAACCCCGCCAACAGCATGTACGTCAGCGTTCCCGCCAGCGCCACTGGCACGCTCAACGGATTGGCCATCGAAGTCGCCTGCGACATGCTCAACCCGCAACGCCGTAACAACGGCACGGTCATGACGCTTCCTCCTACACCGAGAAAGGTCGCGATGGCGCCGATGCTTACACCACCGCCGGACGTTTCCAGTGTTCCCAAGCGACGTGGGATGGTTCCCTCGGACTGCGTAAGAAATCCGCGTCGCAGCAGGCAATCGACAATCGTCACGCCGAGGTAAGCGATAAAGGCATAACGAATGACTTCTCCGCTGACCCACACAGCTGCGATTGCACCGACGACCGCACCCAATCCGATGAACCCGCCCAAGGGCCACAGGTAATCACGGATGAGGTTGCCAGCGCGGCGGTGTTTATCGGTGGCGACCAGGGCGTTGACGATCATGACGCAGGTCGAGGTGGCGACGGCGATGTGCATGGCGGATTGGCTGATCGGGTCGTCAGCGCCGTGACTGGCGGTGAGCATGCGATACAGCAGCGGCACGACGACGAAGCCGCCGCCGAAGCCGAAGAGCACGGCGGTGACGCCGGTCAGGCAGCCGAAAAGTGTCAGCAGGAGGTAGAACATGGCGCATCGTCCGTTGTTTGGGAGCGGTCGACGATAGAGCGGCGGCGCTTGGCCTGCCTCAGCAACCAGGCCAATAATGTTTGCGTTTACGCCAACTGCTGGGTGCCGCTCAATGCGCAATGTTTCGATCAATCTGCTGGACGACACGCCGCGCCCGGTGGTGGCGATCGGTACGGATTATTCCCACGGCTATCTGTTGCCACGTCATACGCATCGGCGGGCGCAATTGTTGTACGGCGCGACCGGGGTGATGCAGGTCAGCACGCACGACGGCAACTGGGTGGTGCCGCCGCAGCGGGCGGTGTGGATTCCGCCGGGGGTGGCGCATGAGGTGTTGATGCTGGGGGTCAGCACGCGCAGCTTGTATATCGAGCCGGGGGCGGTGGATCTGGGCGAGTGTTGTCAGGTGATCAGTGTGTCGCCGCTGATGCGGCACTTGCTGATGGAAGCCGTGGAGCTGCCGCTGACCTATGACCTGACCGGGCGTGATGGCGTGCTGGTCGACTTGTTGTTGCATGAATTGCTGCGCAGTGCACCACTTCCGTTGCATATCCCTCTGCCGTCTGACGGACGACTGCTCGAACTGTGTCAGACCTTTCTGCATCAGCCGAATACCCACCAATCACCCCAGCAATGGGCCGATCAGCTGCACGTAAGCTTACGCACCTTCAACAGACTGTTTCGTCAGCAGACCGGCCTGAGTTTCAGTCAATGGCGCCAGCGCGCCTGCGTGGTATTGGCGCTGGCACGCCTGGCGGCGGGTGAAGCGGTGACGCGGATTGCCTTGGATTTCGGCTATGACAGCCCGGCGGCGTTCTCGACGATGTTCCGTCGCATCCTCGGTCAGGCACCGTCCGTCTGGTTAGAGGCGGCGAACTAGGGGAAATCAAAAAATGCGTTTGATCCCGGCCGAAAACAACTGTACAAAAACACAGTACATTTTCCATCAGCACTCTCGAGCCCGGAGCACACCATGGCCTCTTCAGCGATGAACCTCATCCTCGAACGTATCGCCCTTTTCCAGTTCACCCCGACCCATTGCGCCCAGGCCCGAGGGATGTTGGGCTGGAGCATTGAACAGTTGTCGCGGGAGGCCAAGGTTTCAGTAGAGGACATTCAGCGGTTCGAAGCGCAGCAGGAAGTGGCGGATTCGGCGCGGCTGGCGTTGACCTATCGGTTTGAGGCGCAGGGGTTGGTGTTCTTTCCGGGGTTTGCGCCGGGGCGTTCGACAAGCAATGGTTCGACAGCTGAATCAGTGCGTGGGGATTATGCGATGGCGGAGTGATTCGGTTCGCCTCATCGAGGCGAACCTGCACCGGTGAGTCAGGCTCCTTGCACCACCGCCTCACTCTCCCCTTCAACCGCCAACCACCACGCATTCCCCCGTTGCGGCTGTGCCAGGTTGAATGCCTCGCCCATTTGCGGCGTGGTGATGGAAACACTGCGTTCCCAAGCCAGCGCAAGAATGCGGTCGAACGGTTCATGCCACGCATGCATCGCCAGGTCGAACGTGCCGTTGTGGATCGGGAACAGCCAGCGCCCCTTGAGATCGATGTGGGCCTGCAGGGTTTCCTCAGGTTGCATGTGCACGTGGGGCCATTCGACGTTGTAGGCGCCAGTCTCCATCAGGGTCAGGTCGAACGGGCCGTACTGTTCGCCGATGCGTTTGAAGCCATCGAAGTAGCCGCTGTCGCCGCTGAAGAAGATGCGTTTGTCGCCGTCGATGATGACCCACGAAGCCCACAGGGTCTGGTTGCCATCGAACAGGCCGCGCCCGGAAAAGTGCTGCGACGGTGTGGCGATGAAGCGGATGCCGGCGACTTCTGTGCCCTGCCACCAGTCGAACTGGCGGATCTTGCTAGCATCGATGCCCCATTTGACCAGGGTGTCACCGACGCCCAGCGGAGTCAGGAACACGTTGACCTTGTCCGCCAGTTTCAACACCGCTTCGTAGTCCAGGTGGTCGTAGTGGTTGTGCGACAGGATCACGGCTTCGATCGGCGGCAATTCGTCGATGCTGATCGGCGGCTGATGGAAGCGTTTCGGCCCGGCCCATTGCACCGGCGACGCACGCTCGGCGAACACCGGGTCGGTGATCCAGAACTTGTCCTGCAGTTTGAGCAGCAAGGTCGAGTGACCGAGGCGATAGACGCTGTGGTTCGGCGCCGCGATCAGGTCGGCGCGGGTCAGTGGCTGCACTGGAATGGCCGCCGCCGGCCGGGTGTTGCGCGGTTTGTGGAAGATCATGTTCCACATGATCCGCAGCATTTTGCGCAAGCCTTCACGCTGCACCGGCGCGTGGTTGCGGAATACACCTTCGGCCTGACGCGAAGGTTCAGGTGATTGACTGCCCGCAGAAGCAATGGATTTGGCCATGACTGAATGACTCCGGAAACACCGCGCAATTCACGGCTTTCCACGGTGGGACGATAATGGCCAAAGCACGCACGCATCAGCCGGACATCTGTTTTTAGGTTGCACCGATTAACCCAGCATTACACTGAGCGGTGTAGTTTCTAGGTTGCAACAAACCGGATGACAAGTAAACTGCCGAGTGTAATTTCACCCTTTTTCTGCCGAATCGAATTTATGACAGCTCCAACGCGCCTCACCGACCGCAAACGCGAAGCCATCATCCTCGCGGCCATTTCCGAGTTCCGGGCCAACGGTTTCGAAGTCACCAGCATGGACAAGATTGCGGCCACTGCCGGGGTGTCGAAGCGCACGGTGTATAACCATTTTCCGAGCAAGGAAGAGCTGTTCGCCGAAATTCTCAACCAGTTGTGGGCACGGATCAGCACCGAGCAAGCCGTGTCATATCAGCCCGATCTGCCTTTGCGTGAGCAGTTGCGCCAAATGCTGTTGGCCAAACTGCAAATGATGGCGGACGACAATTTCATGAATCTGGCCCGTGTCGCCATCGCGGCCGCGATCCATTCGCCGGAGCGCGCGCAGAACATGGTGGCGCGTATGGGCGAACGTGAGGAAAGCGTGACGGTGTGGATTCGCGCCGCCCAGGCGGACGGTCGATTGAAACCGGTCGATCCGGAGTTCGCCGCGCATCAGGTGCAGGGATTGCTGAAGACTTTTGCCTTCTGGCCGCAGATCTCCATGGGCCAGCCCTCGCTCGACAGCACAGCGCAAAATGCCGTGGTCGACTCTGCACTGGACATGTTCCTGGCTTGCTATCAGCTCTAGATTGGGCCTGCGCCACGGTAAATGGCTCACAAGGACACTGAATTTTCCCGCTGGAATAAATGACAATGTCTGTCATTGGCCGATGAACGGTCAGTCTGAAGAATTACACTGCAAAGTGTTTCAGAATGAATCTGGCGCAGAACACCATGGAAAACCAACGCGGCAAAGGCTTGTCATTCGCCAGACGCATTTACTTGCCAAGGGCCATCGGACTGGGCATCGGTTTCTTCAGTGTCGGCGCCGCGCTGTATCCGTTGAACATGCCGGGCTGGCTCTGGGCGCTGTTGCTGTTCAATGGTTTTCTCTGGCCGCACGTGGCCTATCAATGTTCGACCCGCTCGGCTTTCCCCTATCGCGCCGAACGCCGCAACCTGCTCTATGACTCGGTGTGCGGCGGTTTCTGGACCGCGTGTTTTCAATTCAATCCGCTGACTACCGTCACCATCCTGTCGATGATGACCATGAACAACGTGGCCGCCGGTGGCGTGCGCCTGTTCTGGCTCGGCGCCCTCGCCCAGGTGATCGGCGTGCTGCTGGGCTGGTCATTGTTCGGCGTCCATTTCACCCTGACGGCCACGCAGACTCAGGTCTGGGCCTGCCTGCCGATGCTGACGCTTTATCCGCTGGCGCTGGGCATGGTCTGTTACCGGTTGGCGATCAAACTCGCCGAGCACAAACGCAGCTTGAGCGCCCTGAGCCGCACCGACAGCCTGACCGGCCTGCTCAACCACGGCGCCTGGAAAGACTTGCTGCATCTCAAGTTCCAGCAGTGCCGGCAGCACAATTCCCAAGCCATTCTGGCGTTGATCGACATCGATCATTTCAAGTCGATCAACGACAGTTACGGACACATCGTCGGCGATGCGGTGCTGCGGCAATTGAGTCACGAGCTGAAATTCGTACTCGACGAAAGCAAGCTGGCCGGGCGTTACGGTGGCGATGAATTCTGCGTGATCCTGCCCAACCTGCCCCTGAGCAAGGCTGAAGCGCTGATGGAGCAACTGCGTCAGGCACTGGATCGATACCGTCATCCCGACGTTTCCGAGCTGCGGGTCAGCCTGAGTATCGGGCTTGCTCGCTATCAAACCTCTTACGCCGATGCCCTTGAGTGGTTCGAAGAGTCCGACAAGGCGTTGTACACGGCCAAGCACATGGGACGTAACACAATCAGCGTAGCGTTGAGCCGAACACCCGCCTGAAAAACTTGTACAAAATTGAGAAAAATCGATTTCTTGTACAAGTTTATAAAGTTTTGTATAAGTTAATCCGCCAGCCGGGATGCTGGCACACTGCTTCCAGCCATTGATATATCTGGCTGGCTGACGCGGAAACAGGGACCCCACCTTCAGTCCTATTTCCAGAGTGCCATGAACATGATTTTCAACCGCCACAAGACTGCCCTCGTCGATCTCCAAAACACCATCAACCAACAAGCCGGCCTGCTGGAGGCGATCAACCGCTCCATGGCAGTGATCGAATTCGACGTCGACGGTGTGGTTCTGCGCGCCAACGACAACTTCCTGAAAACCATGGGTTACACCCGCGAACAGGTGATCGGCCAGGCCCATCGCCACTTCTGCTCGCCAGAGTTTGCCCGTGGCAATCAGTACACCGAGTTGTGGTCGCGCTTGAAAAGCGGCGAGTTCCAGTCCGGCACCTTTGAACGCATCGACAGCCAGGGCCGTCCGATCTGGCTCGAGGCCAGCTATAACCCGATCAAGGATGACTCGGGCCGCGTGGTGAAAGTGGTCAAGTACGCCATGGATGTCACTGCCAAAGTGCAGCAGGAAAGCGAAGCCAATGCGAAATTGCAGGCGATCGACCGCGCCATGGCGGTGATCGAATTCGATCTCGACGGCAATATCCTCACCGCCAATCAGAATTTTCTGACGCGCATGGGTTACACCCTCGCCGAACTCAAAGGCAAACATCACCGTTTGTTCTGCCCCGCACAACTGGTCAACAGCAGCGCCTACCAGGATTTCTGGCGCCGGTTGAATCAGGGCGAACTGTTTCAGGGCCAATTCGAGCGCGTCGACAAACGCGGGCAGACCGTGTGGCTTGAAGCCAACTACAACCCGGTCTATGACGCTGCCGGCCGCTTGTGCAAAGTGGTGAAGTTCGCGTCGGACGTGACCGCTCGGGTCGAGCAGCACGAGCAGGATGCGCGCAGTGCCAGCGCCGCCTATCACATCTCGGTGGCCACCCGAAAAGTCGCCGAGCAAGGTACGCAAGTGATTCAGCAAGCGGCCAGTGAAATGCGCGAAATTGCCGACGACATCGCCGAGTCTTCAACCTTGATCGCGCAGCTCGGCGAACGCTCCGAGCAAATCACCGCCATCGTCAACACCATCCGCGCGATTGCCGATCAGACCAATCTGCTGGCCCTGAACGCCGCCATCGAAGCCGCCCGAGCGGGTGAGCAAGGTCGCGGCTTCGCCGTGGTGGCCGATGAAGTGCGGCAACTGGCAGCGCGCACCAGCGGGTCGACAGCGGAAATTTCCAACATGATCGGTCTGATCCAGTCGGAAACCCGTCAAGCTATCAAAAGCATGGATGGCACCCGAGGGCGAGCAGCGCAAGGTGTTGAGTTGGCGGATCAGGCCGGCACGGTGATTTTGCAGATCCGCGACGGCGCCAGTGAAGCAGTGGAAGCTGTGAGCATGTTCGCCAATGACCGGGCGCCGGGTTAAACACGATCACGGCAATCGCAGCGCCCGCCCCAGTTCGTCGAACAGCGAGACCACCGAGCGCAACGCGCGGCAGTCCGGGCGGGTCAGCAGCCACAGCGCGGTGTCGTAACCGTGCAAGGGTTCGCTCAGGGCCTGCAGCCCTTCGTTTATCAGAAAGTCCGGCAACGCCGCCACGCCAAGCCCGGCGCGCACCAGCTCCGTCACCGACAGCATGCTGTTGCAGCGATAGCCCGGCGTCACGCCAGGCAACTGCTGGCGGCGCCAGGCGACGGTCGGGTGATCGGGCAGAAAGTCGTCCGGGGCGATCCAGGTCAGCGCCGCCAGATCGGCCGCTTCAACATTTTGTAGATAACGCTGGCTGGCACAGACCCGGTAGGAAATCTTCGCCAGCTCCCGTCCGACCAGATGCTCCGGCGGTGTACGTGTCAGGCGCAGGGCGATGTCGGCATCGCGGCGGCTGAGGTTGGCGAAATCGTTGGAAGTGCTCAGCTCGATGGTCAGCGCCGGGTAGTTCGGCATGAACTGCGCCAGCGCCGGCAGCAGCAGACCTTGCAACACCGAGTCGGTACAGGTCAGGCGCACCGTGCCGCTGACTACTTCGCCGCCCTGCTCCACACCAATACGCGCAGCTTCGAGTGCCTGCTCGGCGCGTTCGGCCTGCTCGGCCAGGGTTTGCGCGAGGCTGGTGGGCAGGTAACCGGCGCGGCTTTTTTCGAACAGTTGCTGACCGAGTGACGCTTCCAGTCGGCGCACGGCGCGAAACACCGTCGACACATCAACCCTCAACAGCTGCGCGGCCCGGGCCAGAGAGCCGCCGCGTACTAAAGCGAGGATCAGGGCCAGATCCGGGAAGTCGAGTTGATATTGCGTGGCTGCATTGATCACTTGGGCAAACGCCAATTTAGAGTGCGTGAACGCCAATCTATAGTGAGGTTCATTCCTCAACAAGCACAGCGAGTACTCATGGAATCCAGAGCCCTGCGCATCGCCCTGATCGGTGATTTCGATCCGCAAGTCACCGCCCACCAGGCCATCCCGGTTGCCCTCGGACTGGCGGCGGAACACCTTCGCCATCCGGTCGAATTCGAATGGTTGGCCACCGACCGAATCCTGCCCGAGACGCCGCTGGAACAATTCGACGGCTTCTGGTGTGTCCCGGCCAGCCCCTACAAAAGCGAAGACGGTGCCCTGCGAGCCATCCGCTTTGCCCGCGAGCAGCAGCGCCCTTTCCTCGGCACCTGCGGCGGTTTTCAGCATGCGGTGCTGGAGTTTTCCCGCCACGTGCTGGGCTGGGCCGACGCCGAACATGGCGAAACCTCGCCTGACTCGAGCCGCGCAGTGCTCACACCGCTGACCTGCTCGCTGGTGGAAGCGGTGGACAGCATTCATCTGGTGCCCGGTTCGTTGATTGCCAGCGCGTACGAAACGTCGGAGATTCGTGAAGGCTATCGCTGCCGCTACGGTGTGAATCCGCAGTTCGAACGGGAGTTGCTGACCCATGAATTACACGCTGTTGGTCACGATTCGGCAGGCGATCTGCGCGCCATCGAACTGCAAAACCATGTGTTCTTTGTCGCCACGCTGTTCCAGCCGGAACGCGCAGCGCTCAAGGGGCAATTGCCACCACTGGTGCGGGCATTTGTTGAAGCCTGCTCGGAGCAATGTCGATGAAACCGGACACTGAGTGTTTCGCCGTGATCTTCACTTCGACCCGCACCGAGGGCGACAACGGCTATGCCGAGGCCTCCGAGCGCATGATGCAACTGGTGGCGGAGCAACCGGGTTTTCGCGGCATCGATTCGATCCGGGGCGCGGACGGAGTGGGGATTACGGTTTCGTACTGGGAGAGTGAGGCGGCGATTCTCGCCTGGCGCGAGCATCCGGAGCATCGGGTGATTCAGGCGCGCGGGCGGGCTGAGTGGTATTCGGCGTTTCAGACGCGGGTGTGTCGGGTGGAGCGGGAGTATCGGTTCGGCCAGTGAGTATTGAGGTGTACTCACTGGCCCTTTCGCGGGCTTGCCCCGGGCGGCGTTCCGACGAAGAGGCCGGAACAGTCGCTGCAGAACCTCAGCCCTTCACCAGACAACGCACCGCCTCAATCTCCGGCACTTCGCGTTTACTCATGTAAACCCGCAACGGCTCGGTGATGTTGATCCGGTCATCAATATTCTGGTCCAGCAGCAACTGGATCAGTTCGCGCTTGAGGGTCATGGTCTGTTCGGTGGTCGGTGCCCAGACGAATTCGCTGCACGGAATGATGCCGTCATCGGCCACGTCCATGCCGAACGAGTCCTCACTGAAGCGCACGATGTACTGTCCGGTCTTGCGGTTGAGGCCGACGAAGCCCTTGAGGTCGTCGGCGGCCTGGCAGATGAGTTGCGATGTGATGCGCATGGTAAACCTCACAAGAGTGATCGAAGGTTTACACGCAGGGCATTGAGGCGCGCCCTCTGCCGGGGCGGTTGCCGTGGCCAAGCGTACTGCAAACGAACGCACAAAAGTGCGCAAATTTTCGCTTTCAGTACGTTTATGTCGGTCTTGCGATAGCACGTTTTCGTTTGAGTTGCTAAAAGGGACATCTTCGAAAATACCTGCGAAAGGACCTCGACATGCCCGCCACCTTCACCAAAAGCGCACTGCTGCTGAGCCTGATACTCGGCCTCGGCCAGGCCCACGCCGCCAGCCAGCCAAACCCGGTTGCGCTCGCTGCCTCCGAGGGCATTCCGCACCCGGCGGTGATCGCCCACCGTGGCGCGTCCTTCGATGCCCCGGAATCCACCGCCGCCTCCTACAAACTGGCGCGCGACCTGGGGGCCGATTACCTGGAAATGGACCTGCAGCGCAGCAAGGACGGCGTGCTGTTCGCCCTGCACGACGACAATCTGCAGCGCACCACCGACGTCGCCACCAAGTTCCCGGAACGCAAGGACAGCCCGGCCAATGCCTTCACCATGGCCGAACTGAAAACCCTCGACGCCGGCAGTTGGTACAACGCCAAGTACCCGGATCGCGCGCGCCCGTCCTACGTCGGCCTGAAGATTCTGACCCTCGACGAAATCATCGACATCGCCCAGGCCAACCCAAAGCACAAACCCGGCCTGTACATCGAAACCAAGGAGCCGAAGCTGTTCCCGGGGATCGAGCATGACCTGAAGGAAAAACTCCAGGCCCGCGGCTGGCTGGTTCCGGCCGGCGCCAAACCGGCTAAAAACGCCGCCAGCGTCGGCGAAAGCAACGGCAAGGTGATCCTGCAAACCTTCGAGAAGAGCAGCCTGGAAATGCTTCAAAAGGAAATGCCGCAGGTGCCGAAGATCCTGTTGCTGTGGGTCGGCGAAGGCAGCATCGAGCCGAAATCCAAAGTGACCTTTGCCGAATCCGGCGAGAAGGACAAGAACGCGTTCTACGGCAAGCAGGAGCCGAAATCCGAAGCCGAATTCAAGCAGTGGATCGACTACGCCAAGGCCCAGGGTGCGATCGGCACCGGCCCTTCGGCGAAGCTGACCCACGGCGGCGATCAGAGCTATTCGGATCTGGTGCAGCCATGGATGAACAAGTACACACACGACAAGGGCCTGCTGGTGCACGTCTACACCGTGGATGAGCCGGTGGACTTCGAGAAAGTCATGACTTCTGGTGTCGACGGCATCTTCACCAACCGCGCCAGCGAACTGCTGAAGTTCTACAAACGCCCGGCCGCCAGTGTGGATCAGGTGTTGAAGAACAACGGTTTCTGATTTGTAAATCAGGGCGTCAGTATCGCGAGCAGGCTCGCTCCCTCGGGGAGTCCGGCCTGCTCGCTGCGTTTTAAGGGTGAGTTAAGTTGCGGCGATTAACCTGAACTCACTTAAACGAATCACCCAAAGGAATAACCGATGAAAACCCTGACTGCCCTGTTTACCGCTGCCGCCCTGACCCTCACCGCTGGCCTGGCCCAGGCTGACGTTCGCGTTGACCAGATCCCTGAACTGGTCAAGTCCGGCAAGATCAAGTCGCTGGAATCGATGAACGCAGAAGCGCTGAAACTGCATCCGGGTGCGACCATTACCGACACGGATCTGGATAACCACTTCAATGGTTATGAGTATGAAGTTGAGTTGCGTACTGCTGATGGCAAGGAGTTTGATGTGGACTTCGATGCAACGACTGGCAAGGTGCTGAGCGACAAGCAAGACACTTGATTGGTTGATAAAACAAAGCCGCATGACTTTTGGGTTGTGCGGCTTTTTTGTGTCTGGTGTCTGGCTGAAACCATGTTTCGTCAGTCAGCCCCTACCCCCTCACCCCAGCCCTCCCGAAACGTCGGACCGCCCCCAAGGGGGCGAGGGGGAAAGGGAACCGATCTCCATGGGTTTCTAAACCTGAGTTCGACACAAGATTTTCAGGTCGGCGTAACTCGAACATTCAACTCCGTCAGTCCCCTCTCCCTCGGGGAGAGGGCTAGGGTGAGGGGAAAAGGCTTCACGCGGAGGTACTGACCAGCGAACCCGACGTACTTGAATCCGAATCCTGCAAAGCCGCCAACAACGCCGCCGTCGCCGTCTGCAACGAAGCCGATGTCGTCGCGATCTGCGACTGCGCCGCCGCAACATCCGCCGCCTTGGCATCCTGGCTTTCCTGCTTCGCCTGAGCCGCTTGCAGCGCCTGTTGTTCTTCCTGCAATTGCTTCTGCAGCTCGGCAATCTGCTTGCGCAGTTCTTTCACGGTGTCCGATTCATCGCTGCTGGAACTGCTGTCCCCCGCCGGCGCCGCACCGCCGCCCGCGGCCACTTTGCTGGTGTCGGCTTTCACGCCGGTGCTGGCCGCCGCGGTGGTCGAAGTGTCGTCGCCCGTATCGGCAATCGAGGTTTTGCTGGTGGACGTGGTAACGGTCTGATTGATCGAAACAGACGTGATGCTGACCATGGGAAATCTCCAATGCCGGTTATAGATAACCGGGCATCGGCGGCGGTCTGCACGAATTGAGATCGACTGTGTACCGACTCGGTAACCGAACCGGTACACAGTCACTGGCCGGTCAGACGCTCAGGCGAGCGGTGACGTCGTTCAGTTGGCCGGACAGGCCGTGCAGGTTCTGGCTGGCGCTTTCGGTGCGCTGCACGTTGTCGAGGTTGGTGCTGGCGATCGAGGTGATCTCGGTCAGGTTGCGCGAGATGTCTTCGGCGACCGAGGTCTGTTCCTCGGCGGCGGTGGCGATCTGGCGGTTCATGTCGCGAATCGCTTCCACCGCGTGGGTGATGCGCTCGAGCATGGCGCCGGCCTGGGTCACTTGCTCGACGCTTTCATCGCTGCGGGTCTGGCCGCTGTCGATGGCCTGGGCCGCGTCCACCGCACCGGTCTGCACGCTGTGGATGATCTGGTTGATCTCAATGATCGACTCCGCCGTACGCTGCGCGAGGTTGCGCACCTCATCGGCGACCACCGCAAAACCACGCCCCGCTTCACCGGCACGGGCCGCTTCGATGGCGGCGTTGAGCGCCAGCAGGTTGGTCTGCTCGGCGATCCCGCGAATCACTTCCAGCACCTTGCCGATGCGACCGCTGTCAGCTTCCAGACGACGGATCACGGTGGCGGTGTTGGCGATTTCGCCGCGCATCTGGGTGATGCTGTGAATGGTGCTCTGCATGACCTTCTCGCCCTGCTGCGCGGACTGGTCGGCATCGTCGGCCGCACGCGCCGCGTCGGCCGCGTGACGGGCGACTTCCTGGGCGGTGGCGGACATTTCGTTCATCGCCGTGGCCACCTGATCGGTGCGGTTGAACTGCTCGTTGGTGCCGCCGGCCATCACGGTGGCGATGGCGTTCAACTCGCCGCTGGCGCTGTCCAGATCCTTGGCGCTGCGTTGCAGATGATTGAAGGTTTCGGCGAGGAAATCGCGCAACGTGTTGGCCGCTGCGGCCAGGTTACCCAGCTCGTCCTGACGGTCGCTGGACACACGCTCGACCAGACGCCCCTTGCTCAACTGGGTGACGTAGTCGATGAGTTTGCGGATCGGCTCGACCAGGTTGCGGTTGACCAGCCACAGGCTGAGCAGACCGATCAGCAAGCCTGACGCGAGCATCACCAACAGCCCCAGCCACACAGTGCGGTCAGCACTGGCGCTGATCTGCGCCGATTGCTCGGTGCCCTGCTTGCGCAGCTCGGCGACCAGCTCGCTCATCTGGTCGCTGGCGGCACGGTCGACGCCTTTGACGGCGGCGTCCCCCGCAGTCGGATCGGCACCGGCGGCGACGTAGGCATCACGGCCCTTCTGGTACGCAGCACCAAGCAGACGGTGTTCTTCGCGCAGGCGATCAATGCGGGTTTTCAGCGCAGGCTCGAGGCCTTTCTGGTTGGCCAGCTCACCGAGGATGCCCTGCACATCGCGCTGACGGTCTTCGAACTGGCCCCAGTATTTGGCCAGATCCGCCGGTTGCTTACCGCGCAGCAGAACGTTTTTCCACTCCTGGACCTGCACCTTGAATTGCAGGTTGGCTTCATCGATCAGTTGCGAGGTGTGCAACGGACCTGCGATCAATTGGCTGTAGTTCTGCACGCCGTTGGACAGGAAATGAAAGCAGGCCAGCGCGATCAACAGCATCGCCAGCAGGCTGCCGCTCAGCAGGGCGAGAATTTGCGCTCTCAGGGATTTTTGCAGCATCACAGGTACTCAGGACAGGGATGAGGCACGCCCGGTAAGACGTGAATTGTTGCCGGACATCCGTGTCGGCGGACCTTGGCTCATGGCGAAGGCGCGCAACCTAACTCATGCGTGATCGGCGTTCCAGCGCCCTTCTTGAGAAAAATCCGACCCTCGGTAACGCGTTGATTTGACGTCATTTTGCTGTCACACAAACGTCATGTGACATTGCGATGATGCGGCTCAGGTGAATCTGCAAATCCCGCGACAGACGCCTCCTCGCAGCGAGCCTTCATGAACCACAGCCTCGATATCAGTCATCGTGATCCTGACCTGTTCGGCCTGCTTTACGGCTTTCGCTTTCGCCCCGGCGAACGCGGGCGCGAGGTGGATTCGGCGACCGCCCTGCGCTGTCTGCAAGACGACAGCGAGGGCGATGAATTTCTCTGGCTGCACCTGAACCTGGCGCACGCCGCGTGCGAGCGCTGGATGAAAAGCCATCTGCAATTGCCCGAAGAGTTTTTCGAAGCGCTGCACGAAGGTTCGCGCTCGACCCGCATCGAGCATGTGGATTCGGCGTTGCTGGCGGTGGTCAACGATGTGGTGTTCAACCTCAGCAGCATGGTGTCATCAGACGTGTCGACGCTGTGGGTCTGCGTGCGCAGCAAACTGATCGTCAGTGCGCGCCTGCAACCGCTGCACTCGGTGGACAAGCTGCGTTCTTCGGTGAAGTCCGGCGAGTGCTTTCGTTCGCCGCTGGAACTGCTGGTGCACCTGCTGCGCGATCAGGGCGAAGTGCTGACCCAGATCGTGCGCAAGACCAGCATGAGCGTCGATCAGGTCGAGGACGAATTGCTGTCCTCGCGACTGTCGACCAACCGCGCCGAACTCGGCGCCAACCGGCGGGTGCTGGTGCGCCTGCAACGGCTGCTGGCGCTGGAACCGGGTTCGCTGCTGCGCCTGCTCAACCGGCCGCCGCCCTGGTTGCAGAAGGAAGACGTGAAGGAGTTGCGCAAGTCCACCGAGGAGTTCGCGCTGATCATCAACGACCTGACCGCCCTCGGTGAGCGGATCAAGCTGTTGCAGGAAGAGATTGCCGCCAACCTCAACGAACAGAGCAACCGCACGCTGTTCACCCTGACCGTGGTCACGGTGCTGGCGCTGCCGATCAACATCATTGCCGGTTTCTTCGGCATGAACGTTGGCGGTGTGCCGCTGGCCACTGATCCCGAAGGGTTCTGGATTCTGGTGGCGCTGGTGGCGACGTTCACCGTGATCGCCGGGCGCTGGGCGTTTCGCAAGCGGCGGGATTACTAAGAGCCGACTGCCCCTGCCGCTCGTTCCCACGCTCCGCGTGGGAATGCCGCCCGGGACGCTCCGCGTCCCTGTGACGCAGAGCGTCACCTTATGCATTCCCACGCGGAGCGTGGGAACGATCACCGCCTTCAGATCAGCGGTGAAGCTAAAACCCCAAACACTGATCTGTCGCAGCCTCTCTGTAATATTTAGCAACGATCATGGGCGACACTCCTTCCCCCGCTCAGGATTGTCCGCCCATGGCTACTCCCTCCCTGACCGCCAGCCCGGCCCCCGCTGCCAGTGGCAGGCCGGCCCTCGACAAGAAAACCGGCCCGTTCACCTACGTAGTGTTTTTCGCGGTACTGGCGATGGGGATGCTGTTCACCGCCTACAGCCTGATGCACGACATGCACGAACTCGGCACGGTGGTCACCACCTGGACGCCGTTCCTGCTGCTCGGCGTGGCGTTGTTGATTGCGCTGGGCTTCGAGTTCGTCAACGGTTTCCACGACACCGCCAACGCCGTGGCCACGGTGATCTACACCCACTCGCTGCCGCCTAATGTGGCCGTGGTGTGGTCGGGTTTCTTTAACTTCCTCGGGGTGCTGCTGTCGAGCGGCGCGGTGGCGTTCGGCATCATTGCGTTGCTGCCGGTGGAGCTGATTCTGCAAGTCGGTTCGTCCGCCGGTTTCGCGATGATTTTCGCCCTGCTGATCGCGGCGATCCTGTGGAACCTCGGCACCTGGTGGCTGGGCCTGCCGGCCTCGTCGTCGCACACGCTGATCGGCTCGATCATCGGCGTCGGTGTAGCGAATGCGCTGATGCACGGCCGCGACGGCACCAGCGGTGTGGACTGGGCGCAGGCGACCAAGATCGGTTACGCGCTGTTGCTGTCGCCGCTGGTGGGCTTCGGTTGTGCGGCGCTGTTGCTGCTGGCGCTGCGTGCGTTCGTGAAGAACCGTTCGCTGTACAAGGCGCCGGAAGGCAACACCCCGCCACCGTGGTGGATTCGCGGTCTGCTGATCCTGACCTGCACCGGCGTGTCCTTCGCTCACGGTTCCAACGACGGCCAGAAAGGCATGGGCCTGATCATGTTGATTCTGGTCGGCACCCTGCCGATGGCTTATGCGCTGAACCGCACCATGCCGGAAGAACAGTCGCTGCAATTCGCCGCTGTCGCCCAAGTGACCCAGCAAGCGCTGGTGAAAAGTGCGCCACTGCCGGCACCGGCCGATCCGCGCGCTGTGCTCTCCGACTACGTGCGCAGCAAGGAAGCCACGCCGCAACTGATCCCCGCCCTCGCCTCCCTGACCGGACACATCGGTGAAGAAGTCAAAGGCTACGGCTCGCTGGCGAAAGTCCCGGCCGAGGCCATGGGCAACGTGCGTAACGACATGTACCTGGCCAGCGAAACCATTCGCCTGATGGACAAGAACAAGGTCGGCACCTTCGACGCCGACACCAGCGGCAAGCTGCAACTGTTCAAGCAACAGATCGACAACGCCACGCGGTTTATTCCGCTGTGGGTGAAGATCGCAGTGGCGATTGCTTTGGGGCTGGGCACCATGGTCGGCTGGAAGCGGATCGTGGTCACGGTCGGCGAGAAGATCGGCAAAACCCACCTGACCTACGCCCAGGGCGCGTCGGCGGAAACGGTAGCGATGCTGACCATCGGCGCCGCCGACATGTTCGGCCTGCCGGTGTCGACCACTCATGTGCTGTCCTCGGGCGTGGCCGGGACCATGGTCGCCAACGGTGGCGGTTTGCAGATGAAGACCATCCGCAATCTGCTGATGGCGTGGGTGCTGACGTTGCCGGCGGCGATTCTGCTGTCGGGCAGTTTGTATTGGCTGTTCACCCAGATCTTCTGATCCAGCCGAATCCCTGTGAGAGCCTTTACTCCCACAGGGATTTGCGGCAGAAATCAGAGCGTCGAACGAATCAAATCCCCCAGCCAATCCATGAACACCCGCACCCGCAACGGTAGATGCCGCTGCCTCGCGTACAGCAGTGAAATGCCCATCGCCGGCGCGGTGTATTGCGGCAGCACCGTCACCACCTCACCAGTGTCCAGATAAGTATTCATGCCGGTTCGCGGCACCTGGATCAGACCGAATCCCCCAAGGCACGCCGACTCGTACGCATCGGTGCTGTTGACCGTCACGCTGCCGGCCATCGGTACGCGATGCACTTGCCCGTCCTGCTCGTAAACAAATCCTTCCGAACGCGAACCCAGCACACCGACGTAGTGCACCAGCCGATGCTGCGCCAGATCCTCAAGCGTTTGCGGCACGCCGTAGCGTTCGAGATACGCGGGGCTGGCGCAGTTGATCATGCTGAAATCACCCAGGTGCCGCGCCACCACCGACTGATCGGGCTGCGCGCCGATGCGCACCACGCAATCGAAACCTTCGGCGAGCAGGTCGACCCGGCGATCGGTGCTGCTGATTTCCAGCTCCAGATTCGGATGACGCGCCATGAATTCCGGCAGCTTCGGCATGATCAGCCGTCGCGACAGAATGTTCGGCATATCGACCCGGATCCGCCCGGTCAGCGACGCTTCGTCCTGGCGGAACAGGTTCTCGATTTCGTCCATGTGCGACAGCAGATCCTTGCTTCGCTCGTACAGCGCAAGGCCGTCCTGAGTCGCCTGGACCTTGCGCGTGGTGCGTTGCAGCAGACGCGTGCCGAGCAGGCTTTCCAGCGCCTGCACCTGTTCGGACACCGTCGAACGCGGCAGCCCGAGACTCTCCCCCGCCATCGTGAAACTCGACAATTCGCTGACCCGGACGAAGGTGCGCAGCAGTTCCAGTTTGTTCATGGGTCACCCATTGATTGTTCGGATATTCCGACCAGTGATTCCGGCTTCAGTCTGTTTATCACCCCATGGCGGATAAATAAACTGTGCCCCATCAACCGTCACTGCCATCGAGGAAGACCCATGAACCGCAAAATCGCATTGATCACCGGTGCCAGCCGTGGCCTCGGCAAGAACGCCGCCCTGCACCTCGCCGCGCAAGGCGTGGACATTATCGGCACCTACAACAGCCGCGCCGATGAAGCCCAGGCGCTGGTGCAGGAACTGGAAACCCTCGGCGCCCAAGCCGTGATGCTGCAACTGGATGTCGGGCGCAGCGAAGGTTTTGCCGATTTCGCCGTGCGGGTCGAGCAGGCGCTGCAACAACTTGAACGTCCGCGCTTCGATTTCCTGATCAACAACGCCGGGATTGGCGTGCATGCCTCCTTCGCCGACACCACGCCGGAGCAGTTCGACCTGCTGATGAACGTGCAGTTGAAAGGGCCGTTCTTCCTCACTCAGCAACTGCTGCCGCTGATCAACGATGGCGGGCGGATCATCAACATCTCCAGCGGTCTGGCCCGCTTCACCCTGCCGGGTTACGCGGCTTACGCGGCGATGAAAGGCGCGATGGAAGTGCTGACCCGTTATCAGGCCAAGGAGCTGGGGGCGCGGCAGATCGCCGTGAATATCCTGGCACCGGGCGCCATCGAAACCGACTTCGGCGGCGGCGCGGTGCGCGACAATTCGGCGTTGAATGCGATGGTCGCCAGCAACACCGCGCTGGGCCGTGCCGGGCAGCCGGATGACATTGGCGGTGCGCTGGCGCTGTTGCTGTCGCCGGGGGCGCAGTGGATCAACGGTCAGCGGATTGAAGCGTCGGGCGGGATGTTTCTCTAAACCCTGCAAAAACCCAGGACAAAAAAATCGCAGCCCTCACAGGCTGCGATTTTTTTTTCAGTTCTGGCAGACGCTGCGCATCACCAGCCGCTCGCGCACCACGTCATAACCCCAGTGGTAGATGTAGGTGTACGGCAGGAAGAACAGCAGCACGCCGATGTCGAGCAGGAACGCCTGCCACAGACTGACCGACAGCCACCAGGCAATCAGCGGCACGCCCATCACGATCAACCCGCCCTCGAACAGCAGCGCGTGCGCCACTCGCACCCAGGCATTGTGAGCGATGTTCCAGCGCTTGAGCATCCGGTCGAAGAAGCCGTTGAACACCACGTTCCAGCCCAGGGCCAGCAACGCGATTGCGATGGTGACGGCGCCCATTTCGACCAGCGGTTTGCCCATGATCCACGCCAGCAACGGGGTACAGATCAGGATCGCCAGCAGTTCGAAACCGATGGCCTGGAAGATACGCTCAGTGATGGATTTGTTGGCAGTCATGGCCGAAGTCCTCTGTGAAGATGGTTGCCATGATCCAGCACCGAACCGATACTTCATAACCAATAACCATCGATCAAGGCGATAGTTCATGGCATCTCAGGAAGTGTTGCTGGCGTTTGTCCAGGCGGCGACTCAAGGTTCGTTTTCGGCGGCGGCGCGCAAACTCGGGCGCAGTCAGTCGACGGTGAGTGCGGCGGTGGCCAGTCTTGAGATCGATCTGGA
The DNA here is from genome assembly GCF_039695385.1 of Pseudomonas sp. 9.2(2024). Classification (NCBI taxonomy): domain Bacteria; kingdom Pseudomonadati; phylum Pseudomonadota; class Gammaproteobacteria; order Pseudomonadales; family Pseudomonadaceae; genus Pseudomonas; species Pseudomonas sp. 9.2(2024). Next base: position 4,985,013 of record NZ_CP155585.1, read on the forward strand.
CCTGGTGCTGTTCGACCGCAGCAGCCGCAAGCCGACGCTGACCCCGGCCGGCCACGTGATGCTACAACGGGCCGAGGCGATTCTGTCGGCCACCAGCCGACTGGAAATGACTGCCCGGCAATTGGCCCAAGGTGTTGAGCCGAAACTCACGGTGGCGATTTCCGACACTTATCAGTCCGACCGTTTCGAAGCCGCATTGGTGGGTTTCGAGCAGCGTTATCCGGATCTGGAACTGGAATGCCTGATCGCCGAGTGCGATGACCTGGTCGAACTGGTGCAGCGCGGTCGGGCGCATCTGGCGTTTGCCGAGATGCAGGACAACTACCCGCCGGACCTGGCAACCGCGACCGTCGCCGAGCGCACTGAAATCGCCTTGTTTGTGGGTCGTGGGCATCCGTTGGCGACTCAGGAATCCATCGATCAAACGGTCCTTGAGCAGCATCGCGAACTGCGCCTGGCCACCATCGTCAATCCCTATGACAGTCGCGGCAAAGGCCGGGTGTGGTCGGCACCGAGTTACCTGATGCTGCTGGAAATGGCCGAGAAAGGTTTTGGCTGGGCCCCGCTGCCACGCTGGCTGGTGGAGCGTTTCGGCAATGATTTGCTGGTGGAACTGAAGGTGCGCGGCTGGCCGAAACCGGTGTTCGTCGATGCGCTGTGGTCGCGGCTGTACCCGCCGGGGCCGGCGGGGAGCTGGTTGCTGAGCAAGATGCTGGAATAGCTCAGGCCGCCTCGATGGCTAGCGGGCGGTTCACCTGAAAATACTCGTGCAACCCGCGCATCGTCGGCAACTCCAGCGCTTGCGCTGCATAGCACAATCCCACCCGCCGGGTCGGCGCCGGCAGGTGCAGCGCCCGCACGACGATGCGTTCATGCCTGCTGACAAGCGACTGCGGCAACATCGCCACACCAACACCCGCCGCCACCATGTGCAACGCCTGTTGCAGTGAACCGGCATGTCCCGCCACCGCTTCCGGCGAGCGTCCGTACAGCGCCATCAACCGCTGATGTGAAGGATGCTGTGGGCAGGTGATCCAGTCCTCAATCGGCGCCCACCCTGCTTGCGCGTTTGCCATCGGATGATCGAGAGGCAGCGCCATCACATAGGACTCTTCCCACAGCGGCAGGAACAGTTCGTCCTCGCAGCACATTTCCTCGACCGCCAATCGACCATCGCCATGACAGCCCTCCTCCAGTGTCAGCAGCAGATTGGGCAACGCCTGATGGGCCATCCGCACGAAGGCTTCAATGTGGCTGGCGGCGATATCGCCCTCGATGCCAAGGGTCAGCGGCGCACGGTTTTCGCGGCCGCGAAACATCCGGCTCAGCGCCTCGGATTCAGCCACCATCCGGCGGGCCTGCGGATAGAGAAGGCGTGCTTCATCGCTGACTTCCACACCACGGGGCTGACGCACGAACAGCGTCGCGCCGAGTTCTTCTTCCAGCTGTTTGATGGTCACCGACAACGTGGGCTGACTGATGAACAGCCGTTGCGCGGCAGCGGTGATGTTGCGTTCCTCGAACACCGCGAGGAAGGCTTTGAGATGGCGGATATCCATAGGAGATTCCGATAGCAGACAGAGGAATAAGGCATTTTTCAGCCTCCAGCGGACTAAATATACTGCGTCACGAATCTGGTTATTTGTTTTTCTTATCTCAGGAGTTCAACCATGAGCAAGCCATTGATCATCATCACCGGCGCCAGCTCGGGCATCGGCGAAGCCACCGCCCGCCGCTTGAGCGCTGCCGGCCATCCGCTGCTGTTGCTGGCCCGGCGCATCGAACGCCTCGAAGCACTGGCCCTGCCGAACACCCTCAGCCGCCGCGTCGACATCACCGACCGCGCCGCGTTGCTGGCCGCTGTGGCCGAGGCGGAAGCGCAGTTCGGCCCTGCCGATGCGCTGATCAACAACGCCGGGGTGATGCTGCTGGGCGAGATGAGCAAGCAGGACCCGGCGCAGTGGGACCAGATGCTCGACGTCAACGTGAAGGGCCTGCTCAATGGCGTGCACGCGGTGGTCGCCGGGATGATCGAGCGCAAGCACGGCACGATCATCAACGTCAGCTCGGTGGCCGGACGCAAGACGTTCCCGAACCATGTGGCCTATGTCGGCACCAAGTTTGCGGTGCATGGATTGTCGGAAAACCTGCGTGAAGAGTTGTCGCCGCATAACGTGCGGGTGACCACTATTGCGCCGGGTGCGGTCGAGACCGAGTTGCTGAGCCACACCACGGATGAGGCGATCAAAACCGGGTATCAGGCGTGGAAGCAGGACATGGGTGGCACGGTGTTGAGTGCCGAGGATGTGGCGACGGCGATTGCCTATGCGTATGGGCAGCCGCAGGGGGTTTGTATTCGCGAGATTGTGATGGCTGCGACTCGGCAGCAGGCCTAAAAGCTAAAGGCGAAAGGCAAAATCAAAAGCGCCCTCACCCTAACCCTCTCCCGGAGGGAGAGGGGACTGACCGAGGTGTCTTACGTCATACATCGACTTGAAATATCGAGTCGATTATGGATTCACAGCAAATCTCTCACGTCGGCGCATATCTCCAATATCCCCGGATCGGTCCCCTCCCCCTCCGGGAGAGGGCTAGGGTGAGGGCAAGCGATCCAAAGCCGAAAGCCGCCCCTCGATAAACCGCCGCTCCGGCTCTTGCCGAGTCAATTCCAAGGCTCGCCGGTAAGCCGCCCTAGCCTCCTCAACCCGCCAAAGCTGCCGACAAAACTCCGCCCGCGCCGAATGCGCCAAGTGGTAATCCTGCAATTCTCCACGGTCCAGAATCCCTTCAACCAGGGTCAACCCTGCCAGCGCCCCATCACGTTTGGCCACCGCCACCGCCCGGTTCAACTCGATCACCGGCGACGGTACCGCCCGCAGCAACACGTCATACAGCCCGACGATCTGCGCCCAGTCCGTCTCCCCTGCCGTGGGCGCCTCGGCGTGCACCGCCGCAATCGCCGCTTGCAGGCAGTACGGCCCGAAGCGCCCCGTGGTCAGCGCTTTTTCCACCAGATCGCAGCCTTCGGCAATCAGCTCGGCATTCCACAATCGGCGATCCTGATCATCCAGCAGAATCAATTCCCCATCCGGCGAAGAGCGCGCCGACCTCCGCGACTCATGCAACAACATCAACGCCAGCAGGCCCATAACTTCCGGATCCGGCAATAACTCCAGCAACAACCGCCCGAGGCGGATCGCCTCGCGGGTCAGGTCTTCGCGGGTCACCTGAGCGCCGCCGGACGCCGAATAACCCTCGTTGAACACCAGATAAATCACCCGCAACACGCTGTCGAGGCGCTCGGGCAATTCGCTCAGGCTCGGCACTTGATAAGGAATTTTCGCGTCACGAATCTTCGCCTTAGCGCGCACGATGCGCTGGGCAATCGCCGCCGGGGCCGAGAGAAATGCGCGGGCGATTTCTTCAGTGGTGAGGTCGCAGACTTCACGCAGGGTAAGCGGTACTTGCGCGTCCGCCGCCAGCGCCGGGTGGCAGCAGGTGAAGATCAGGCGCAGGCGATCGTCTTCCACGTCTTCGGCGTCCCATTCGGACTGTTCCAGTTCTTCCAGTTGCGCCAGCAATAACGGCTGCGAGGCCTTGAACCGTGCGCGGCGGCGCAGCACGTCGATCGCCTTGAAGCGCCCGGTGGACACCAGCCAGGTTCGCGGATTGTCCGGCACGCCGTCGCGCTGCCAGCGCTCGACCGCGACGAAGAACGCCTCGTGCAGGGCTTCTTCGGCGAGGTCGAAATCGCCGAGCAGGCGGATCAGGGTCGCGAGGATCCGTCGCGAGTCTTCGCGATAGACCTGCTCGACCCGCGCCCGGACCTCAGACATTCAACTGGCGCACGGGACGCACTTCGACGCTGCCGACCCGGGCCGCCGGAATGTTGCCGGCGACCTGAATCGCTTCGTTGAGATCCCGCGCGTCGATCAGGTAGAAACCGGCCAACTGCTCCTTGGTCTCGGCGAACGGGCCGTCGGTGATCGACAGCTTGCCGTTGCGCATGCGCACCGTGGTGGCAGTCTGCACCGACTCCAGCGCTTCGGCGGCGACCATCCGGCCGCTGCCCTGGATCGACTCGGCGTAGGCCCAGCACTCGGCATCTTCCGGGCTGTCGGGCGACGAATGCAGCAGGCGCTCATCGCTGTAGACCAGGCATAAATACTTCATGGCGTTCTCCTGAATCGGACGGATCAACTATGGCTGAAGATCAGGGTTGCACATCGAACAGGGTCGCGCCGCTCATCGGGTCGAACGGTGCTGACCAGTGTTCGTGGGCGATCTTCCACGCCCCGCCCACCTGCCGGTAGCACGCGGTGACGCGCATCCAGCAACTCTGGGTTTCGCCCTTTTCATTGGTCCCGCCGCAGTTGGCGACCCAGTGGGCGAAAGCGATGTTGTCGGCGGTCTCGATGGCGATTTCGTGGAATTCGAAAATGTGCGGGCCGGGGCACATTTCCATGCAATCCACCCAGTGCGCGCGGTAGGCCGGTTTGCCCTTGAATTGCAGGGCCTTGATCGCATCGAAGGAGACGATGTCGTCGGCGTACAGGGCCATGACTTTTTCCGCGTCCTTGGTCATCACCGCCTCGCGGTAGGTGTCGATCAGGCTTTGAATCTGCGCTTGCGTACTCATGGGGTTTCTCCCTGGTTTTTGTTGTGAAGACACCCTTAGTCGTTCGGCGATTTGCCGGATCGACAGTTGAAACAAAAAAATTCCGGAGAAGACAAAATCGCTAGAATCCGAGGCTCATCTTTGTAGGAAAAAGGAAATTCCCGTGTCAGCCAAACTCGTACCGTACGAGAGCCTTAACGCCTTGCAGCGTCAGCAAGTCGAAGCGATTGAAATCCACGCCGAGCAGATCAAGTTCTCCGGCGATATCCACGGCGCCCTGCATACGCTGCTGTCGAAACCCGGTCCTGGCGTGAAGGGTTTTGCCCTGCTGGCAGAAGATGAGCCAGTGGCGTTCCTGCTGCTCAAGCGCCCGCCGGTTCTGCCGGACTGGGCCGATGAACACAGCGCCACCCTGCATGCGTTGCAGGTCGATCACCGCGCCCAGGGCAAGGGTTATGGCAAGGCCTGCCTGCTGGCGTTGCCGGAAGTTGCGCGCCAGGCCTGGCCGGAGATCAAAGGGCTGGAACTGTCGGTGGACGCCGACAATGACGCCGCGATTGCGCTGTACGCCAAGTACGGCTTTGTCGACAGCGGCGAAGCGTACAAGGGCCGCATCGGTTACGAGCGGCGCATGGGGCTGTTCTTCTAATCGTCGAGGGAGCAACGATGATCGATTCAACCGAAGCGCTGGAAGCCATCTACGGTTTGCCCCACGAACGAGCGGTGCGCAAGCAGATCGGCTTTCTCAACGAGGACTATCAGGCGATGGTCCGGGTCTCGCCGCTGGTGATTGTCAGCTCGGTGGGTGCCGACGGCATCGACGGTTCTCCGCGCGGCGACGCGCCGGGGTTTGTGCGGATCATCGACGAGCGCACCCTGGCCCTGCCGGATCGCCCCGGCAACAACCGCATCGATACCTTGCGCAACGTGCTGCACGATCCGCGGGTGTCGCTGCTGTTCATCATTCCGGGGATCGGCGAGACGTTGCGGGTCAACGGTACGGCGACCATCAGCGCTGATCCCGAGTTGCTGGAAAGCTTCGCGGTGAACGGCAAACCGGCGCGCACGGTGTTGCTGGTGACGGTTGAGGCAGCGTTCTTTCATTGCTCGAAAGCGTTCGTGCGTTCGGATGCGTGGAATCCAGAAACCCACTTGCCGCGCTCGGCGCTGCCGACGGCGGGCGCGTTTCACAAGCGGCTGAATGATGGGCAGTTTGATGCCGAGGCTTATGATCGCGAGGCCCCGACGCGGGTGCGGGACACCCTCTACTGACACCGCCCACCCTCGTTCCCACGCTCTGCGTGGGAACGCATACCGGGACGCTCCGCGTTCCTGCCGCACCGCTGATGCAACGCCTGGCACCGTCATGACGCAGAGCGTCGAAGGCTGCATTCCCACGCAGAGCGTGGGAACGATCAGGTCAGGGGTTCTTCTTCAGAGCGTCAGGATCATCTCGTGCCACGCCATCCCGCCGTGGTCGGATTCGGACGGTTTGATGTAGGCAAAACCGAATCCGGCGTACAGCGGGATGTGCCGTTCCTTGCACATCAGGTGAATCGTCGCTTTGCCCTGCTCGCGCATGCGTTCGATGAACTCGCCCAGCAGACGCTTGGCCAGACCCAGGCCCTGATAGTCCGGGTGCACCACCACCGACATGATCACCACGTTCGGCCCCGCCGGGTCGTGGCCGATCAGTTCCTTGAATGCCTCGTCCGACATCTGCACATCAAACGCTGCACCGGAGTTGATGAACCCGGCCACCTGCCCGTCCACCTCGGCGACGATGAAACCGTCCGGCCAGGTGGCGATGCGCGTGGCGATCTTCTCGCGGGTCGCGGCTTCGTCGCCCTCGTAGGCGAGGGTTTCGATGGCGTAGCAGCGGTCCAGGTCGGCGGCGGTGACGTGGCGGATGACGGTGTTCATGGCGGCTCGAAATCAGTGGAAACAAGGCCGCCAAGGATAAAGGAATAAGGTGTTCATATCGATCCGCGCAGGGGGCGTAAAGCCTGCGTATAAGCGCTTTTCTTCGGATTCGGGACGGTCTATTTCTGACGCCTGTCTCTGATCACCCGAGGAGGGAACCGTTTATGAGCAGCGTGGAAATCGGTTTGTTGATGGTGTTGGGCATCAGCTTCTTCGGCTTCATTACCCTGGGCATCGACCTGTTGCGGGCACGACGGATCAAGGGCAAGTGAGACTCGACCGGCAGCGCGAAGCGGGTTCGCGCTGCCGGTTGCCGATCAGGTTTTCTTTTCCACCGGGACGCAGATTTCCAGCTTGCCGGTATTGAGCTTCGGGTTGAAATCCGCGCTGTAGCGTTCCAACTCCGGGGCGTTGAGCCCCTTGTAGTCGGACGCCGGCAGCCAAGTGTTGTAGATGTAATCAATGGTCTGCGGCAGCTGATCCAGCGAACCCTTGTGTTCGAACACCGCGTACTGACGTGGCAGGATTTCGATCCACGGATACTTTTCCTGCGGGAAGTCATCCAGCTTGCGGATTTCGACCCCGGCCATGTAATCGAAACCGCCGTTGCCGTCGAAATTGCTGCAGACGCCGTAGGTCACTTCGCCCTTCTGCCCCGGAATATTTCCGATGTGCGGGATCAGTTTTTCCCACAGCGCAGGGATGTCCTGAACGGTCTCTTTGGTAAAGCGATCGCGAAATCCTGCAATCAGCAGGAAGTGTCCATGTTCGAAGCGAGGTTCAGCCACTTCGACGCGTTTTTGCTCATCCATGACTCGACTCCTTGAACGAAAAAAGTGGGTTCGGCTGGGAGTATAGAAGCCAAACCCGATTCGCACATTTACAGCGTATGCAGGGCCTCGGCGGCGCCGGAACCGACGAACTCGTTATAACCGGATACGATCACGTAGACCGCGAAATAGCAGAAGATCGCTGCAGATGCCATGTAGGAATAGCGCAACAGTTTGTCGCCGAGCAACTTGCCGCCATGGCTCGCGGCGAAGCACAGGCCTGCCGACCACAACAGCCCGGCGCACAGGAAGCCGCCGAGGAACAGCGCCGAGCTCAAAGGACCGCCGCCGCCGGAACGGGCGATCAACGTGCCGCCCACTGCCGCGAACCAAAGGATCGCGCTCGGCGACGACATGGCGAGAAAAATCCCACGGAAGAATTCCTTGCGATGGGAGTTCTGGCCGACCTCGGCGATCGCCGCCAGTTGCGCCTCGTGGTGGATCGCCGAATAGATCATCTTCGCCGCGAAGTAGATCAACAGCGCTGAACCGCCGATCCACAGCACCCAGCGCACGGTTTCGTATTGCAGCAGAACGGTCATCCCGGCCAGCGCCAGCACCGCGTAGATCAGGTCGCCGACGCAGGTGCCGAGACCCAGTGCGAAGCCCTGAAAATAGCCGCGCTGCATCGCCAGGGTGATCATCGCGATGTTGGCCACGCCGATATCCAGGCACAGCGAAAGGCTCAACAAAAAGCCGCTGGTGAATTCCATTAACCGTTTTCCTTGGGAAAAAATTGTTGTCGTGCACGCTGGACAGTCTGCCATCGCTGCCCTTATCGTCCGCCACAGGTCACCGCAGTGACCAGCGTCGCTCGGACGGTTCCGGGCGCTTACGTTATCCGAGGCAACAATGGCTGAACAAGGTTCGCCGCGCCGCTTTGCGCGCATAGATCGACTCCCCCCTTACGTTTTCAACATCACCGCCGAGCTGAAGATGGCCGCCCGACGTCGTGGCGAAGACATCATCGACTTGAGCATGGGCAACCCCGACGGCGCCACGCCACCGCACATCGTTGAAAAACTGGTGCAGGTTGCACAACGCGAAGACACCCACGGTTACTCCACGTCCAAGGGCATTCCGCGCCTGCGTCGGGCGATTTCCAACTGGTACAAGGAACGCTACGAGGTCGAGATCGACCCGGAAAGCGAAGCCATCGTCACCATCGGTTCCAAGGAAGGCCTGGCGCACTTGATGCTGGCGACCCTGGATCAGGGCGACACGGTACTGGTGCCTAACCCGAGCTACCCGATTCACATCTACGGTGCCGTGATTGCCGGCGCCCAGGTGCGGTCGGTGCCGCTGGTGCCGGGCGTGGACTTCTTCGCCGAGCTGGAACGGGCGATTCGCGGCTCGATCCCGAAACCGAAGATGATGATCCTCGGCTTCCCGTCCAACCCGACCGCGCAGTGCGTGGAACTCGATTTCTTCGAGCGGGTGATTGCTCTCGCCAAACAGTACGACGTGCTGGTGGTGCACGACCTGGCTTACGCCGACATCGTCTACGACGGCTGGAAAGCCCCGTCGATCATGCAGGTGCCGGGTGCCAAGGACATCGCGGTGGAGTTCTTCACCCTGTCCAAGAGCTACAACATGGCGGGCTGGCGCATCGGCTTCATGGTCGGCAACCCGGAACTGGTCAGCGCTTTGGCGCGGATCAAGAGCTACCACGACTACGGCACGTTCACCCCGCTGCAGGTGGCCGCGATTGCTGCGCTGGAAGGTGATCAGCAGTGCGTACGCGACATCGCCGAGCAATATCGCCAGCGCCGCAACGTACTGGTCAAAGGCCTGCATGAACTGGGCTGGATGGTCGAGAACCCGAAAGCTTCGATGTACGTCTGGGCGAAGATTCCCGAAGCCTACGCGCACCTCGGCTCGCTGGAATTCGCCAAGAAGCTGCTGGCCGAGGCCAAGGTCTGCGTCTCGCCGGGTGTCGGCTTTGGTGAGTACGGCGACGATCACGTGCGCTTTGCGCTGATCGAAAACCAGGACCGGATTCGCCAGGCAGTACGCGGGATTCGCGGGATGTTCCGGGCGGATGGTCTGGGCACCAAGTAACTGCCTCCTCTCCTCCTGACCTGACCTGATCGTTCCCACGCTCTGCGTGGGAATGCCTCAATGGACGCTCTGCGTCCGCTTTGGGACGCAGAGCGTCCCGGGCTGCATTCCCACGCGGAGCGTGGGAACGATCCAGGCACAAAAAAACCGCATCGCTGCGGCTTTTTTGTGTCTGGCGTTCGAGGTTAAACGAACAGCGACAACAACAGAATAAAGCCCAGCCCCACCACCGACAGGATGGTTTCCATCGCCGTCCAGGTCTTGAAGGTTTCGGCCACGGTCATGTTGAAGTACTGCTTCACCAGCCAGAAACCGGCATCGTTGACGTGGGACAGGATCAGCGAGCCAGCACCGGTGGCCAGCACCAGCAACTCACGGTTCACGCCCGGAATCATCCCCACCACCGGCACCACAATGCCCGCTCCCGTGATGGTCGCCACGGTGGCCGAACCGGTCGCGATGCGGATCACCGCTGCCACCAGCCACGCCAGCAGGATCGGCGAGATCTGCGCGCTGACCGCCATGTGGCCGATCACGTCGCCCACACCGCTGGTCACCAGCATCTGCTTGAAGCCGCCGCCGGCACCGATGATCAGGATGATCGCGGCAGTTGGCGCCAGGCTCGCGTCGAGCCATTTGAGCATCTGCTGAGAACCGATGCCCTGCTTGTAGCCGAAGGTGTACAGCGACAGCAGCAATGCCAGCAACAGTGCCGAGATCGGGTGACCGATCATGTCCATCCAGGTGCGGAAGAAATGACCGTCCGGCAGCGCCACGTCGGCGAAGGTTTTCAGCAGCATCAGGAACACCGGCAGCAGCACGGTGACCAGGGTGATGCTGAAGCTCGGCAGATTGGCCGAATCGTTTTCACGGGCCAGTTGATCAACCAGTTCCTGGTTCGGATGACCCGGAATGTGCTTGGCGATGAACGTACCGAAGATCGGACCGGCGATGATTGCAGTCGGCAGTGCGACGATCAGACCGTACAGAATGGTCTTGCCGATGTCGGCACCGAACACGCCGATGGCCAGCAGCGGGCCCGGGTGCGGCGGCACCAGACCGTGCACGGCGGACAGGCCGGCGAGCAGCGGGATGCCGATCTTGATGATCGACACACCGGTGCGGCGAGCCACGATGAACACCAGCGGAATCAGCAACACGAAGCCGATTTCGAAGAACAGCGGAATGCCCACCAGGAAGGCGGCGAACATCATCGCCCACTGGACCTTGTCCTTGCCGAAGGCGCGGATCAGGGTCTGGGCGATCTGATCGGCACCGCCGGATTCGGCCATCATCTTGCCGAGCATCGTACCCAGCGCGAGGATGATGCCGACGAAACCGAGCACGCCACCGAAGCCGTCCTGGAACGCCTTGATGATGGTGCCGATCGGCATGCCGGAGGTCAGGCCGAGGAACGCGGCGGCGATGGTCAGGGCAATGAAGGGGTGAATCTTGAATTTGGTGATCAGGACGATGAGTCCGATCACCGTAACCACTGCATCGAGCAGCAGGTAGGCGTCATGGGACATGCCAAACATGAGGGGGTGTCTCCTGGTTTGTTGTTGTTATTAAAGCGGGTTAATCAGAAGTCGCATGGACAGCGCTATCTTCGCAATCACACTCATACCGCCTGTTTCAGGCCATGGGCCTGCCACCAGACGTGGGCTTGCGATGCGAGCTCTTCAACGCTGTGGATCGAAGCATTCAGGGCCAGGGTCAACGGCTCGCCCTTGGGCGATTCGAGGGTGGCGAACTGGCTTTCGATCAAGGTGGCCGGCATGAAGTGGCCCGGACGGTGGGACACACGTTCGGCGGCGACTTCAGGCGTCAATTCGAGGAACACGAAACCCAGGCCCGGCAAGGCGCTGCGCAGCACTTCGCGATAACTGTGTTTGAGGGCCGAGCAAGTCAGCACCGGGCGTTCGCCCAGGGCATCGACGCGACGCAGTTCATCGCACAGGCTGTCGAGCCAGCCGGCACGGTCTTCGTCATTCAGGGGGATCCCCGCGCTCATCTTTTCGATGTTCGCGGCCGGATGGAAAGTATCGCCTTCAATGGCAGTGGCGCCGCTCAATTGGCACAGGGCCTCGCTGACGCACGTCTTGCCGCAACCGGCAACGCCCATGATGACCAGGGCGGTGATGGGATGATTCATGTAACACCTCAGCGCGCAGACAGCGCTACCTTTGCTAGCTATGACTCTAGTGCACAGGCAGAAGTTGCCGACGCCTTCTTGTCGTTTTTTTGGGTTGCAGCAGGTTTTGTCGGTACGCCAAAAAGCGAGGATCAGGCAGGACCTCGCTTACGCATTTGCAGCTGCATAAGGACAGCGCTACCTTAGTGCCTTGATTTTTGTTTGGCAAGCCGCCCGATGACCACCCCTAAAAACGATAAAAACACCCGCACCACCGGCCGTCCCACCCTCAATGAAGTCGCCCGTCTGGCCGGCGTCAGCCCGATTACCGCCTCCCGCGCCCTGCGTGGGGTCAGCACGGTTGCCACCGAACTGGTGGAAAAAGTCCAGAAAGCCGCGCTGGAACTCAACTACGTGGTCAACCCCGCTGCCCGCGCCCTGGCCTCGGCGCAAAGCCATTCAGTGGTGGTTCTGGTGCCTTCGCTGTCCAATCTTTTATTCATCGACACCCTGGAAGCCATTCATCGGGTACTGACGCCCAAAGGCTTCGAAGTGCTGATCGGCAACTTCCACTATTCCCGCGATGAAGAAGAAAACCTGCTGCGCAACTACATGGCCTATCAGCCACGCGGTTTGCTGCTCACCGGCTTCGACCGCACTGAAAGCTCGCGGCGGATGATCGAGGCCAGCAACATTCCCTGCGTGTACATGATGGAGCTGGACAGCGCGGCCGGGGTGAACTGCGTCGGTTTCTCCCAGCTCAGCGCCGGGGAAACGGCTGCCGAACATTTGCTGTCCCGTGGCCGCAAGCGTCTGGCGTACATCGGCGCGCAGCTCGATCAGCGCACCCTGCTGCGTGGCGAAGGCTTTCGCAAAGCGCTACAGAAGGCCGGTCGCTACGACCCGGATCTGGAAGTGCTGACCCCGCGTTCATCGTCCGTGGGCCTGGGCGGCGAGTTGTTCCTGCAACTGCTGGCGGCGCATCCGGATGTCGATGCGATCTTCTTCGGTAACGACGACCTGGCTCAGGGCGCCCTGCTCGAAGCGCTGCGCAACGGGATCAGGGTCCCCGAGCAAGTGGCGATCCTCGGCTTCAACGACCTGCCGATGTCGGAACACATGGTGCCGCGCCTGAGCAGCATCAACACGCCCCGCGAAGCGATCGGCAAGCGAGCGGCGGAGCAGATGCTGACGCTGATGGCCGGCAATAGCGTGGCGCGGCCGGTCGAAGACATGGGGTTCGAGCTGAAGATTCGCGAGAGCACCTGACCCCGCACGGCAATAACCTGTTGATCGTTCCCACGCAGAGCGTGGGAACGATCACCGGCCGAGTATTTCAACAAGCGCCAGCGCCCCCTTCTGCAACGGCTGGCTCTTGAGCCACACCGCGTGCACCGGCAGCACCAAGCCGTTTTCGATATTGCGGAAGTTCAACCGTTTCAGCCGTCCGCTATCGAGCCACGGCTGCACCACCGACAGCGGAAAATTGCCCCAGCCCAACCCAGCCTCGACCATTTCCAGTGCTGTCTCCAGATTGTCGGTGCGCCAGTGGGATTCGGCCACCAGCGGCCGGGTTTCGCTGATCGGCAAGTCGCGGCTGCCGACGACGATCTGCCGCACATGCACCAGGTCCTCAAGAAACAGATCCTGCCCCTGCAACAACGGGCTGTCCGCCGCCAGCGTGGCGATCATCCGCTCACTGCCGACAAACTGAAAACGCTCCAGCACATTCACGCTCAACCCGGCGAACGCCAGACACACGCTGACCCGGCCACTATGGAGCATCGCCAGCACATCATCCTGCGGCGCGGTCAGCACTTCGATGTCGAGCAGTGGATGACGCTCGCTGAGATCCGTGATCGCCGTCAGCAACCGTCGGCGATCGATATCCGCCGCCACGCCAATCGACAATTTGCTCTCAAGCCCCAGCGACAACTGCACCGCATGCACCTGCAATTGCTTGAGCTGATCGGCGATCAACCGAGCATGGGGCACCAGCGACAGCGCCATTGCCGTGGGTTGCGGTTCGCGGTGACTGCGATCAAACAGCGAGTAACCGAGTTCCGCCTCCAGATTGCCGATGGCCATGCTCACCGCCGACGGGACTCTGCCCAATGCCCTCGCAGCGGCGGAAAACGAGCCGCGTTCGATCACGGCGAGAAACAGCTCGATGCTTTCACTGTTGAAATTCACTTCTCACACCTGTCAATAAAACTGAAAGCTACTGACTTTTTCTGTCATCTATATTGAAGCTATCTTTCGTCGCCTTCGCCAGTCCCATTGGCCACAAGTCGCAAGAAAGAGGCAATTCCCCATGCAAGGCGTCAAACGCAAACTGGTCTATGTGTCGCTCTATGAAGTGATCGGCATGACCTTCTCGGCCCTCGGCCTCGCCCTGTTGTCCGGCACATCGCCCGGCAGCACCGGTCCGCTGGCGGTGATCATCACCACCATCGCCGTGACCTGGAACTTCATCTACACCTCGCTGTTTGAGCGCTGGGAAAGCCGCCAGGTGTCACGCACCCGCACGGTGAAACGGCGCATCGCCCACGCCGTCGGGTTCCAGCTGACGCTGATCGTATTCCTGATTCCGCTGATCGCGTGGTGGATGAACATCAGTCTGGTGCAGGCCTTTTTGCTGGATCTGGCACTGATCGTGTTCATCCCTTGCTACACCTTCGCGTTCAACTGGCTGTTCGATAAGGTGTTCGGCCTACCCGCCTCGGCATTGCCGGATCCACAGCCCGCGACATAAATCGTCAATTGGTAAGCAGATATTGCAAGAAATCGGCGGTTTTACCGCGCCAACCGCCGATATAAACAATCCTTGATTTCCGATAGCAGGCTAAGCTTTTCCATCAATAAAAAATGGATCAGCCCATGACTGCACACGCCCCCGCCGCGCAACGCGACGGCATCGACCCGATACGCGCCGCCGAGATTTCCGCCCGCATCGACCGCCTTCCGGCCGTCGCCACGATCTGGCGGCTGGTGGCGCTGCTATCGATCGGTGGTTTCTTCGAACTCTACGACCTGTTCCAGACCGCCTACATCAGCCCCGGGCTGATCCACGACGGCATCTTCGCCACCGGCAATCAGGGCGTGTTCGGTTTCTCCGATCAGGCTGCGTTTGCCTCGGCGACGTTCCTCGGCCTGTTTCTCGGCGCCAGCCTGCTCAGCCCGATGGCGGATCGTTTCGGGCGACGGGCGATCTTCACCTTCGCGCTGGTCTGGTACACCGTGGCCACGGTGCTGATGGGCGTGCAGAGTTCGGCGCTGGGGATCATCTGCATGCGTTTTCTGGTGGGCATCGGCCTTGGCATCGAGCTGGTGACCATCGACGCCTATCTCTCGGAACTGGTGCCCAAGCGCATGCGTAGTTCGGCGTTTGCCTTCGCATTTTTCGTGCAGTTCCTGTCGGTACCGGCAGTGGCGTTGATGTCCTGGTGGCTGGTGCCACAGGCGCCGTTCGGCATCAGTGGCTGGCGTTGGGTGGTGCTGGCGAGCGCGGTGTTTGCGCTGTTCATCTGGTGGCTGCGCAAGCGTCTGCCGGAGTCGCCGCGCTGGCTGGCCCAGCATGGCCGTTTCGATGAGGCGAACCGGATTCTCGACGGCATCGAGGCGCGCTGCGAAAAGGATCACCACCAGCCACTGGATGCACCGGAAGCGGTAGCCGTCGACGTCGAAGGCAAGGGCCGTTTCGCCGATATCTGGCAGCCACCTTACCGGCGTCGCGCGCTGATGCTGATCGTCTTCCACATCTTCCAGGCCATCGGTTTCTTCGGCTTCGGCAACTGGCTGCCGGCGTTGCTCTCCGGTCAGGGTGTCAGCGTCATTCACAGCCTGATGTACGCGTTCATCATCACCCTCGCCTACCCGCTCGGGCCGCTGCTGTTCGTCAAATTCGCCAACCGCTTCGAGAACAAATGGCAGATCGTCGGCTCGGCCCTCGGCGCCATGACCTTCGGCACTCTGTTCGCATTGCAGACCAGCGCCTTCGGCCTGATCTTCTGCGGTGTGATGATCACCTTCTGCAACGCCTGGCTGAGCTTCAGTTACCACTCCTATCAGAGCGAACTGTTCCCCACCAACATCCGCGCCCGGGCGGTGGGGTTCTGCTATTCGTTCAGTCGTTTGTCGACGGTGTTCAGCAGCCTGTTGATCGGTTTGTTCCTCGACCACTTCGGCACACCGGGCGTATTGGCGTTCATCGTCGCCAGCATGTTGATCGTGATGCTGACCATCGGCTATTTCGGCCCCCGCACCCGTAACCTGGCGCTGGAAAACATCGCCCATCGCTGACGGACAACGGTCATCCTCTGCCGCCCACCGGCAAGGGATGACCGCTTTGGCTGTTCACTTAAAAACACAAGCCATTGAAATTAAAAGACTTATTCGATAGGCACGGTAATTGCTGCCTAGGGCTGACAGTCATTACCTACAGGTTCACTCATCATGTTGGTCAGTGCAAAACAACAGCAAATCATCCACCTGCCCAAGCAGCTGAATGACGATGCAACCGCCACCGCAGCGGCCGGTCTGCAAGGCGGCCTGCACGGCGCGATGCTGCAGACCCTGCAAAACCAGGCCCAGGCGCAAACCGCCGAAGCCACCGCCAAAGTGCAGGAATCGGCCACCCAACTGGCGACCCAGCAAGTCAGCGAAGCCACGCGCATCAGCGACAACGTCGACGAAGCATTCGCCAAGACCCGCGTCGCCCTGCAAACCTCCGATACTTCGTCGACCAAATCCACAGGCTCATCGGCCCTGGACGAGTTCAAGGACTACATGAGCAAAACGCCGGAACAGCGTCTGCGCGACAGTATCCTCAAGGAAATGGGTCTGACCGAAGACGACATCAAAGCCATGCCGCCGGAGAAACAACTGGCCATCGGCAAAGAAATCGCCGAGCGACTGCAGGACAAGATGAAGCTGGCCGAAGCCGAGAAGCAGAACAAGCAAGATGCCAACTCGGCGAAGATCAGCGACGAGTCGGCTGACAAGTTCCTCGCTTCGCTCTGACCCGCATCACGCTGCGCAGCGGCGCAATAAAAAAGGATCCCCACGGGGATCCTTTTTTTCAGCCGTGAAACCGTCAATTCAACTGCAACGTCTCGTTGAATTGACTGATCGCATCCACCACATGCCGCGAGCCCTGCTGAATCTCCCGGATCGCGTCGCCCGCCTCGTTCGCCAGTTCCACCCCGAGCCCGGTGCGGCTCAGGCTCGACTGCATGCTCGACACTGCGCTTAATGACAACTCGTGGTTCTTGCGCACCACATCGACGATCTCCAGGGTCGCCTGACTGGTCCGTGCCGCGAGGCTGCGCACTTCGTCTGCCACCACCGCAAAACCGCGCCCGTGCTCACCCGCCCGCGCCGCTTCGATGGCTGCGTTGAGCGCCAGCAAGTTGGTCTGGTCGGCAATTCCGCGAATGGTCTGAACGATGGTGCCGATGATGTCCGACTGCTTGCTGACGGCATCGATGCTCAGCGCCGCTTCGTTGAGGTCGCGGGAAATGTCCTGAATGATCTGCACCGTTTGCTGCACGACCTGTGAGCCTTTTTGCGCGCAGGCGTCGTTTTGTACCGAAGTGCTGTGGGCCGATTCCGCAGCGGTCTGCAAGGTGGTCATCTGGTGGGTGATATCGCTGGCGAACTTCACCACTTTGTACAGCCGGCCCTTGGCGTCGAACAACGGGTTGTACGAGGCTTCGAGGTAAACGGTCTGCCCGGACTTGTTCTTGCGCTCGAACCGGTGCGAGTGATATTCGCCGCGATTGAGCGAAGCCCAGAACGCCTTGTACTGCGCGGACTCGGCTTCGACCCGGTGACAGAACAGACTGTGGTGATGGCCGACGATTTCGTTGAGCGAGTACTGCATGGTCTTGAGGAAGTTGTCGTTGGCCGTGATCACATTGCCTTCCGGGGTGAACTCGATCACTGCCATCGAGCGACCGATCGCCGCCAGCATGCTCTCTTCTTCCTTTTCCTTGTTCACGCGCGCCGTGATGTCCGCCGCCACTTTGATCACGCTTCTGACTTGTTTGTCCGGGCCATACACCGGCATGTAACTGGCCTCGAGCCAGATCTCCCGGCGGCTTTTGTTCAAGCGCAGGAAAGTGCCGCTGATGGGTTCGCCCCGGGCCAGGTCACGCCACAACTTGGCGTATTCCTCGCTGCGATAAAACTCCTCTTCACAAAAGACCCGGTGATGTTTGCCACGCACTTCTTCGGCGCTGTAGCCCATGGTCTTGCAGAAGTTGTCATTGGCATCCAGCACGATGCCATCGGGGGTGAATTCGATCATTGCCATCGAACGGCTGATCGCCGCCAACTTGGCGTTGGCCTCGGTCAGGGCACAACTGAAGCGTTCGATTTCCTGCAGGTCAGCCTTGTGATGTAGGTTGAACATGTCTCGATCACCTTCCGCGCGTTCTTTTGATTTGATGAAAGTTCAGGTCTTTCAGAATCCACCACTACGTTCCACAGAACAGGCACACGCCTTCCTCCACGGGAGGAAGTTGTCAGGTGATAAACGATGATTAATCGGAGAGTCCATGCGACGACGCTCTAATCAAGACATCCTTCTCTTGATAGCCCGCGGGCGGGCCATTCCTAACATGCAGAAGAACTTCCATTTAAAAAACAGCTCCTTGTCGGTCAAGTGTCGGTGCCTTGGATTGCGCACTCTGGCAGCTTTGAGATCGGTAACCGCTAGCGGTCGTAGCGCATTGGATGGCGTTCGACATAGTTAGTTATGAATGAGCATAGACAGCACGAAGCCTTGCGCAAGGCCACTAGTCGGCCAGTACTGAGGGAATTCGGACAGGAAGCGGACGAGAAACGGTTCAGCGCAAAAAAGTTTTGTCTGGTCGAACGCCATCGCGGGCAAGCCACGCTCCCACAGGTACCACGCAGGCTTGAACATCGCGCAGAACCTTGTGGGAGCGGGATTGCCCGCGATGGTATCGGTGCAGCACTACAGAAATATCAGAAACGAACTACAGACTCCCGCTCACCTTGTTTGCCACATCACCCGGCACCCAAGGCTTCCACACTTGCGGCTGATCGCGCAGGAACGCCTCGGCCACCTGCCGTGGTTGCTGGCGTTTCTCGCTCATCCCGGCCAGGGTCTGGTTCAGCAGATCAATCGGCAAATCGACTTTCTCAAAGAACGTCACCAGCTCCGGATACTGCGCCTTGAACGGCGCCGACACGCCAATCGCCAGGCTCGCCGGCATCGAGCGGGTGCCTTTCGGGTTGGGGTTGTTGGCGTCGGCCAGGGTTTTCCAGGCTTCGGCGTCGAACGGCGGCTCTTCCAGCTTCACCAGTTTGAAGCGACCGAGCAGCGGCGTCGGCGACCAGTAGTAGAACAGCACCGGTTTGCCGCGCTTGATCGACGACGCCACCTCGGCATCCAGCGCCGCGCCGGAGCCGGTGCGGAAGTTGACGAAGGTGTCGTTCAGCGCATACGCCTTGAGCTTCTGGCTGTTGACGATTTCCGAGGTCCAGCCGGTCGGGCTGTTGAGGAAGCGCCCACGGCTCGGGTCTTCCGGATCCTTGAACACATCCTTGTAGCGCGGCAGGTCGGCCACGGATTTCAGCTCCGGTGCCAGCGGTTTGATTCCGCGCTCGGGATCGCCCTTGATCACGTACTCCGGCACCCACCAACCCTCGGTGGCGCCCTTCACCGTGTCACCGAGGCCGAACACTTTGCCCTCGGCGGCAGCCTTGACCCACGCCGGACTGCGCCCGGCCCACTCTTCGCCGATCACTTGAATATCGTTTTTCGCCAGCGCCGCTTCCAGGCTGACGGTGCTGCCCGGCAGCGTGTCCGTCGGGTAGCCGTAGCCTTTTTCGACGATCAGGCGCAGCACTTCGGTGATGAAGCTGCCGCTTTCCCAGGTGATGTCGCCGAAGTGGATCGGCGCGGTTTTTTCCGCTGCCACGACGTGCCCGGCAGTCAGGGTCAGGGCCAGCAGCGAACTGCCGAGCAGGGTTTTGATCGATCTCATGCGGACCTCTTGTTCTGGGAGGAAATCAGGGTTTGGTTGGCGCTATGGCGGTTGCACAGGGCCTGGGAACGGGTCATGTACAGGCTCACCGAACGCTGGGAGATGCCCAGTTCGGCAGCGATTTGCGGGTAGGTCAGGCCGTCGATGCGCGCCAGCAGAAAGGTCGAGCGCACCTTGCCTGGCAGGCGCCGGAGTGTCCGGTCCAGGTGCTTGAGGCTCTGCGACAGGTCGGCGAGTTCTTCGGGAGACGGCGCGTGATCGAGGTCACCTTGTTGCAGTTGGTGCAGATGCCGACGCTCCAGATCGCCCCGCCGCCAGCGCTCATACAGCAGACGTTGGGCGATGGTGGTGAGCAAGGCGCGGGGTTCGCGGATGGCGGTCAGGCCGGGGGCTTCGAGCAGTTGCGCGAAGGTTTCGGCGGCGATGTCTTCGGCCGTGGCCGCATCATTCGATTGCCGACGCAGACGTGTGCACAACCACTGGTAGTGGTCGCGAAACAACGTGTTCACATGATTGCGATGGGATGAGTCGGCGCCGGACATGGGGGCTCCTTGGTAAAGGGTCGCTGAATGTCCGGTCGTCCGGTGGCGCGATCCTAGCAAGGTGCCTTATGCGTTAAAAATACTTAAAAAGAATTTTTATATTCCATTAGTGAATTACAAGAAGCCGCTAACGCAAGCGGCCATAACCCAGTTCTTCGGCCTCGCGCTGGTAATCCAGCAAGACGAGGTAATCGCTTTCGCTGGCGGGCAATACTTCGGGCAAACCGAGGGTGCGGGCCACATCGGGCAGGTCTTGAAGACTGCGGTTCATGGCCCGGCGCAGGTGTTCGATCTGTCCGTCAGTCGTGCTGGCCGAAGTGATGAAGGGCAATGTCGGACTGAACGCGCTGCGCGCTACCACTCGCAATCCGCTGACCTCTTCGGCGGCGTACTGCGCCAGGTACGCAAAGGTCACGCTGTCGATGGCCGCCAGATCGGCACGGTCTTCGCGCAACCAAAGCAGGCTTTCGCGGTGACCGCCACTGATGCCGACCGAGGCGAAAAACTGGCCGTCCCGGTGCAACGGCGCCAGACGCTGACGCAACAGGTTCATGCCGCTGTTGGAGTCTTCGCTGTTGATCACCCCGCGACTGTCGAAGAACTCCGCCAGGCTGCGGCGTGGATCATCGGCGCGGGCGAGGATCAGGCTGCAATGATTGCCGGCGCTGGCGTCCGGCAATTCGTAGCGCGGACGGCCGACAATCCTGACCTGCCCACGCAGCGCGGTCATCAGCGGATAGCCGCAGGTCTGGGTCAGCAGCAACTCAGGCGAGCGCCAGAGTTCGAGCAACGACTGACCGTCGGCATCAAGCCGCGAACGGCCGAGGTGTTCGAGGATCCGCGCCAGCCACTGCTCGTTCGCCGCGCGGATCGGCTCGGGTGCGATGTACATCAATAGCTCTGCGTAACCTGACGTCATGGTCGCCTCAAATAAACGGATGCTGCGGGCTGTCGATCGGCTTGATGCCGTGCCGGCGCCACAGTTGCCCATAACCTTGCACCAGAAATCCGCCGCTGCGCGCCACCCATTGCTCCCGGCGCATGCGGTAGGCCTCGGGCAAGTCGTACCACGAAAGCTTCGGCAAATCGTGGTGCACCAGATGGAAATTCAGGTTCAGGAACAGCCAGCGCCACGGCCATCCGGCTTCGTTGAGCACCGTGCGCTGCTCCGGTTGCGTGTGCGGCCGGTGTTCATAGTAGGAACGAACCATCGCAGTCGACAGCGCCGGCACGCTGATCAAAAACAGGTAATGCCAGATCGGCAACACACTGTAGCGGGCGATGAAAAACAGCATCAGTACGGTCAGGGCACCGTGGGTCAGCCACATCAGCCAGGCCTGGCGTTCACGGTTTTTCAGGCGTTGCAGTTCTTCGCCGGCCAGCGCCAGCAACGCCAGCGGCGCGCCAAGAATGAAGCGGCCCAATACGGTTTTGTTCAGCCAGTGCAGGCTGCGTTCGAACAGCGAACTGCCCTGCCAGCGTTCGGCGCTCAGATAACGGCTTTCGGGATCGACACCGGGGATCGTCAGGTCCTCATCGCGATGGTGCTGCAAATGGCTGTCGCGATAGAGCGTGTACGGATACCACACCGCGAATGGTGCATAGCCGAGGACTTTGTTGACGAAGGTCCAGCGCGTCGGATGTCCGTGGAGCAATTCGTGCTGAGCCGACAGCCACAACACCAGCAACGGAATCAGCAGCAGCGTGCTCCACCAGAGGCCAAGCCATTCGCTGCCCAGCACAATCGCAAACCAGCCGCCGTACACGCCGACCAGCAGCAGCCAGGTCGGCCACTCGGTGCGGGCGGTGAAGCGCTGGCGCAGGGTTTCGATTTGCTGACGATGCTGATCGTCAAAGTAATGGGCCATGGCGTTGCTCGGAAAAGGAGTCCATTCCTTCTGTGCAACGACAACGGAAATTCTTGCAGTTTATTTTTTCAGTCTGTTTTCAAGGACAAGACAGGAGCCCGGATCCGGGCTCCCGAACGGCGTGATCAATGGCCAAAGATGTCGACTTTCTTCGCCCTTTTCTCGTGGCGTTTTTCGATGGCGGTCTTGGCCGGTTTCTTCTTCGCGGCTTTCTTCGAATCCATACCTTTGGACATGATGCGTACTCCACTCAGAGGGGATGTGAGATCAGGTATACACCTATCCCGGCGGGCACGTTGTTTTATAATCCGCGGCTTTTGCACCGGCAGTTCGATTCATGACCGACATCCGTTACAGCCAGCTCGACGACCTGTCCTGGCCCTTGATGAACAAGTTCTACCGCCAGCATCAATCGTCGATGAAAGCGGTGCGCGAGGCGCAATTGTGGGTGGCGCGGCGGGAGGAAATCGTGGCGGCGCTGTGTCTGCGACCGGTGATCGGCGGGCATTGGCTGACCGGACTGTTTGTTGATCCGGCCTACCGTGAGCAAGGCATCGCCGCGCAGTTGATTGCCGAAGCAGTGAAGGGTGTCGAGGCGCCGGTATGGCTGTTCTGCCACCCGGACTTGCGCGGTTTCTACGAGCGACGCGCCTTCACCTTCGACCCCGCCCTGCCCCAGGCCATGGCCGAGCGCTTGAGCCGTTATGCGCGGAGCAAACCGATGATTGCCATGGAGCTGGCACCGCGCGTGGACTAGTCAGTCGTCGGCGTCGGGGTCGAGGTCCGGAAACATCACCTCGGTGAAACCGAACTTGCTGAAATCGGTAATGCGCGACGGGTACAGCCGCCCAATCAGGTGATCACACTCATGCTGCACCACCCGCGCATGGAATCCCGAAGCCACACGCACAATCGGCTCGCCCTTCGGATCGACGCCTTCGTAACGAATCTGCTGATAACGATCCACCGCGCCCCGCAGGCCAGGCACCGACAGGCAGCCCTCAAAACCCTCTTCCATCAACGGACTGAGCGGCGTGATCAGCGGGTTGATCAGGATCGTCTGCGGCACCGCTTCGGCGTCCGGGTAACGCTCGCTGTGCTCGAAACCGAAGATCACCAGTTGCAGGTCGACACCGATCTGCGGCGCGGCCAGGCCGACCCCGCCCACGCTTTCCATGGTCTGGAACATGTCGTCGATCAGTTGCCATAGTTCCGGGCTGTCGAGCATTTCGGCGGGCACTGGCGGGGCGATGCGCAGCAGGCGTTCGTCGCCCATCTTCAGGATTTCACGGATCATGATCAGGCTTCGTCAGTGTTCGGCTTGAGCGAGTGATCGCGCCCGAGGCCGGAAACGTGTTGTTTGGGATGTTCATCGAGTTCGCCGGGGACTTTCTCGCCCGAATCCTTGCCCTCGCTGGACATATGTTCGATTACCGCATTCATCTCCGCGCCGAGCAGCAACACGGCGGCGGAAATGTAGAAATACAGCAACAGCACGATGATCGCACCGATGCTGCCATACATGGCGTTGTAGTTGGCGAATGTCTTGACGTAGAACGCGAACCCCAGGGACGCGATGATCCACACCACCACCGCCAGCACCGAACCCGGGGTGATGAAGCGAAACTCCTGTTTGACGTCTGGCATCACGTAGTAGATCAGCGCCACGGCCACCATCATCAGGATCACGATCACCGGCCAGCGGGCGATCGTCCACAAGGTGACGATGACTTCTTCCAGCCCGACCTGCGCGGCGATCCAGCCCATCACCTGCGGACCGAGCACCATCAGCGCCGCGGCCACCAGCAACATGCCAGCGATGCCGACGGTGTAGATGATCGACAGCGGGAAGCGCTTCCACAGGGGCCGGCCCTCGACTACGTCGTAGGCGGCGTTCATCGCGCTCATCATCAGGCGCACGCCGGCAGACGCGGTGTACAGGGCGATGACGATACCCACCGAAAGCAGGCCGCCCTTGGATTGCTGCAGTTGATCGATCACCGGATTGACCTGCTCCAGCGCCTGGGGCGGCAACACCAGCTCCGATTGCAGGCGGAGCCAGGAGAAGAAGTCCGGCAGGTGCAGGAAGCCGATCAGGGCAATCAGGAACAGAATGAACGGGAACAGCGAGAACAGCATCTGGTAGGCCAGTGCCGAGGCATAGGTCGACATCTCGTCGTCGACGAATTCAGTGACCGTGCGCACCATCACCCGGTGCAGGGGCAGACCTTTCATGTCCGGAAAAATCATTCGCGTCTCCTTTCGCCGCAAAACAGGTTGAAGTCGTGGCGACTCAGGGGCCGTTTTTCTCTCATCAAAGTAGCTTACTTGGCGACTTTGAAACACTGTGATCCGTGACCGCATATGAACGGGACACGAAAACGGCCATCCTTGGATGGCCGCTTCGTTGTTTCGTTCAAGGCTCTATCAAGCCTTGTCGACGCCTTTCTTGACCGCGTCCTTGGCTTTGCCCACCGCTTGCTGGGCCTCGCCTTTCTTCTCTTGCACTTTACCTTCGGCCTGCAGTTTGGTGTTGTCGGTGGCTTTGCCGACACCTTGCTTGACGTTGCCGACCGCTTCGTTGGCCATGCCTTTCACTTTATCGCTCGTGCTACCCATGGTGATTCTCCTTGGAACATTAACGGGGAAAGTCAGTACGTAATGATTGACTGGCCCGGTTTGCGCCAAGTTTCATTTATTTTCAGGGCTTCATTTCGTCGCGGCGTGCAGGTTGGGCTTTATGTTTGCGAGCGTACCCCCGAGAATGCCCACCATAAGGGCGCCATGCGCCACAGAACCGATCCCGCAGGAATGTTATGAAACTCGATAAAAAGCAGGCCATCGCCCGTCGCAACCAGGAACTGGGCGGTGCCGTGCTCGGCACCAACAACTGCCACTTCGCCGAACTGAACCGCAACCGCAACATCTGGTGGTTCGACTTGCCGGTGTCGCGCCTGGCCATCGGTCAGTACGAGTGGATTCACCTGTTGATGCACACCCCGGCCACCGACGAACTGCTGCACCTGAAAGTGCCGACCGTGTTTCTGCGCGAAAAGCTCGAAGGCCTGGTGATCCGCAACGAAGGCAAGCGCAAGGCGGCCCTGAGCCTGGAACTGAGCGCCGACAAGGACTCGTACCTGCAGGACATGCGCCCGGCGGGCACCAATGTGAACTTCGCGCCGTTCCGCCAGTAAGATTTCGGGGGCCCCTCCCCCCTCACCCTAGCCCTCTCCCAGAGGGAGAGGGGACCGACCGAGGTGATTGGACAAGGTACGTCGACCTGAGATATCGAGCCGAACTCGGGTTTTGAACAGCCCCCCCGATCGGCTCCCTCTCCCTCGGGAGAGGGCTGGGGTGAGGGGCAGGTTCACCGCATAATCCAGGCCCTGCTCTGCACCAACAAAAAGCCCCGCATCTGCGGGGCTTTTTGTTTTATGCGGCGCTCTTCGCCTTGATCTTCTTCAGCTCTTCGTCGCGCAACTCGCGACGCAGGATTTTGCCGACGTTGGTGGTCGGCAGCGCATCGCGGAATTCAACGGAACGCGGCACCTTGTAGCCGGTGACATTGGCGCGCATGTGCTCCATCACCTGTTCCTTGGTCAGCGTGACACCCGGTTTGGCGACGATGAAGATCTTGATCGCCTCGCCGGATTTCTCGTCCGGAACGCCGATGGCTGCGCACTGCAACACGCCCGGCAGGGCCGCCAGCACGTCTTCCAGTTCGTTCGGATACACGTTGAAACCGGACACCAGAATCATGTCTTTCTTGCGATCGACGATGCGCATGTAGCCGTCCGGCTGGATCAGCGCGATGTCACCGGTTTTCAGCCAGCCTTCGCTGTCGAGCATTTCATCGGTGGCTTCCTGACGCTGCCAGTAACCCTTCATCACTTGCGGGCCCTTGACGCACAGCTCGCCGATTTCGCCCAGCGGCTGCTCGACACCGGCATCGTCGATGACTTTGCACAGGGTCGACGGCACCGGAATGCCGATGGTGCCGATCTGGATGTTCTGGATCGGGTTGACCGTGGCCACCGGGCTGGTTTCGGTCATGCCGTAACCTTCGCAGATCGGGCAACCGGTGACCGCTTTCCAGCGCTCGGCCGCGGCCAGTTGCAGGGCCATGCCGCCGGACAGGGTGACTTTCAGCGCCGAGAAATCCAGCTTGCGGAAACCTTCGTTGTTGCACAGGGCCACGAACAGCGTGTTGAGGCCGACGAAACCGCTGAACTTCCACTTCGACAGCTCCTTGACCATCGCCGGCAGGTCGCGCGGGTTGCTGATCAGGATGTTGTGGTTGCCGATCAGCATCATCGCCATGCAATGAAAGGTAAACGCATAGATGTGGTACAGCGGCAGCGGCGTGATCAGGATCTCGCAACCTTCATTGAGGTTGGAGCCCATCAGCGCCTTGCACTGCAGCATGTTGGCGACGAGGTTGCGATGGGTGAGCATCGCGCCCTTGGCCACGCCGGTGGTGCCGCCGGTGTATTGCAGCACCGCGACATCGCCGCTGTCCGGGTTGGCTTCGGCGACCGGCTGACCCTGGCCCTTGCTCAGCACGTCGTTGAACTTGACGGCTTTTGGCAGGTGATAGGCCGGAACCATTTTCTTCACGTACTTGATGACGCTGTTGATCAGCAGGCGCTTGATCGGCGGCAGCAGGTCGGCGACTTCGGTGACGATGACGTGTTTGACGCCGGTTTTCGGCACCACGGCTTCGGCCAGGTGCGCCATGTTCGCCAGGCACACCAGCGCCTTGGCACCGGAGTCGTTGAATTGGTGTTCCATTTCCCGCGCGGTATACAGCGGGTTGGTGTTGACCACGATCAGCCCGGCACGGATGGCACCGAAGACGGCGACCGGGTACTGCAACACGTTGGGCAGTTGCACGGCGATTCGATCACCGGGCTGCAAATCGGTATGCTGTTGCAGATAAGCGGCAAACGCACCGGACAACTCGTACAGTTCACCGTAGGTGATGGTCTTGCCCAGGTTGCTGAACGCCGGTTTGTCGGCGAAGCGTTGGCAGGATTGCTTCAACACTGCCTGAATATTCGGGTACTCGTCTGGATTGATGTCGGCAGCAATTCCAGCGGGGTACTTATCCTTCCAAAAGTCTTCGATCATGGAAGCCCACTCCTCAGCAACGCGAATTCAGCACCGCATTTGATGCGATTATTATTGGTGTTTGTTTATTGGTGAGTCTGGCTTTTTACAAGGCCGAGAAGTCACAAAGCGCGCCGAGAGTAGCAGCTTTGCCAAGGGTCGACTAGAGCCAAAAGCGGCCCCTACAGTCATTTTAATGACTCAAGAACTACTGGCAGTCATTTTAGAGCAAAAATCCTATAACACCTTGAAAGTCCCGGTTTTCGGGGACAACGTCGCGGATAGAAAGCAAAAGTCGCAGCCTCCCGCAGCTTGAGGTAGCCGCCAGAGACTGCGATCTTTCGTACTCAACGGGTACGCATCACCGATCAGGCGATATCGCGTAACTCTCTGCGCAGAATTTTCCCGACAGGCGTCATCGGCAACGACTCACGCAGCACGATGTGTTTCGGCACCTTGTACGCCGTGAAATTCTCTTTGCAGTAGGCCTTCAGCTCTTCCAGGCTCACCCCGGTTTCCCGCGCCACCACAAACAGCTTCACCGCCTCACCGGAACGCTCATCCGGCACGCCGATCACTGCGCAGTTGGCGACTTTCGGGTGAGCCATCACCACGTCTTCGATTTCGTTCGGGTACACGTTGAAACCCGAGACGATGATCATGTCCTTCTTGCGGTCGACAATGCGCACGAAACCGTCCGGGTCGATTACCGCGATGTCGCCGGACTTGAACCAGCCCTCGGCATCCAGCACTTCGGCGGTGGCTTCAGGTTTCTGCCAATAACCCTTCATGATCTGCGGGCCCTTGATGCACAACTCGCCGCGCTCGCCTAAAGGCTGCTCGACGCCATCGTCATCGATGACTTTCAAGCGGGTGCCCGGCACCGGCAGGCCGACCGTGCCGATCCGCGACAGCTCGCCGTACGGGTTGGTGCAGGCCACCGGCGAGGTCTCAGTCAGACCGTAGCCTTCGGTGATCCGGCAACCGGTGATCTGCTCCCAGCGCTCGGCGGTGGCCTTGACCAGCGCGGTGCCGCCGGAGTTGGTGAGCTTGAGGGTGGAGAAGTCCAGGGTCTTGAAGTCCGGGTGATCCATCAACGCGACGAACAGGGTGTTGAGCCCCAGCAGCGCCGAGAACTTCCAGTTCTTCAGCTCCTTGATGAAGCCGCCGATGTCGCGCGGGTTGGTGATCAGCACGTTGTGGTTGCCCGACACCATCATGCACATGCAATTCGCGGTGAACGCATAGATGTGGTACAGCGGCAGCGGCGCAATCATCACCTCCTGCCCTTCACGCAACAGCGGCTGGCCGTCGCTGCCGAACTGACCAAGGCAGGCGCGCACCTGCTGCATGTTCGCCACCAGATTGCCGTGGGTGAGCATCGCGCCCTTGGCCAGGCCGGTGGTGCCGCCGGTGTATTGCAGAACGGCGATGTCATCCAGGCCGACCTTCAACGGCTTGATGCCCAGGCCCCGGCCCATGCGCAACGCGCTCTTGAAGGAAATCGCCTGGGGCAGCGAATACGCCGGGACCATTTTCTTCACTTTGCTGACCACGGTGTTGACCAGCCAGCCCTTGGCGGTGGGCATCAGGTCACCCATCTTCGCTTCGATCAGGAACTGAATGTCGGTGTCCGGCAGCACTTCCTGAACCTTCTGACCGAACATGTTCAGGTACACCAGCGCCCGGGCACCGGAGTCCTTGAACTGGTGACGCATCTCCCGCGCGGTGTACAGCGGGTTGGTGTTGACGACGATCAGCCCGGCACGCAAGGCGCCGAACACGGCAATCGGATAATGCAGGACGTTGGGCATCTGCACCGCAATGCGATCCCCCGGCGCCAGGTCGGTGTGGGCTTGCAGATAACCGGCGAACGCGGCGCTCTGGCGCTCCAGCTCGGCATAGGTCAGGGTCACACCCATGTTGCTGAACGCCGGGCGATCAGCGAATTTCTTGCAGGAACGCTCGAACACCTCGATCACCGACTTGAATTCACCCGCGTCGATGTCCAGGGGTACGCCCGCCGGGCGTTTGTCATTCCAGAAATCAGGTTGCATTGTTCTTGTCCTCTTTACCTGAGCCGATCCGGGGCCGCTTCGCTGTCATTTCTTTCTGTCCCTGAAAAAGTCGAGAGCAAAAAGCGGGGCTTCACGGACACTAGCAGCTATGGTCAATCAGGCAAATATGGGCAAGGTCGTCATTGATCGTGTGAATCTTCCTGCCGTGGCGTGAGCTGATCGGACGCGCTATACAATGCAACCTCTGCACGACGCTTGAGCAAAAACAGGCCGCAAAAGGAATCGCCATGATCCACGACACCTTCTGGCTGGACGCGAGTGACCGCAGCCGCCTCTTCGTCAACCTGTGGCTGCCGAACGCGCCACTGAAGGCGGTGATTCTGCTGGCTCACGGCATGGCAGAACACAGTGCCCGCTATGCAAGGCTGGCAGAAGCATTCTGTGCTGAAGGCTACGGCGTGTACGCGCCCGACCAGCGCGGCCATGGCAAAACCGCCGATCATGGGACGCTGGGGCATTTCGCCGATGACGATGGCTGGTGCAAGGTGGTCGGTGATCTCGCGAGCCTCAACCAGTTCCTCGGCCAGCGTCATCCAGGCGTGCCGATCGTGCTGCTCGGGCACAGCATGGGCAGTTACATCGCTCAGGCTTATTTACTGCATCACAGCGCCAGCCTGCATGGCGCGATTCTCAGTGGCTCGAATTTCCAGCCGGTTGCGCTGTATCGCGCGGCCCGGCAGATCGCCCGGTTTGAAAAGCTGCGCCAGGGCGCCAAGGGTCGCAGCGCGCTGATCGAATGGCTGTCGTTCGGCTCGTTCAACAATAAATTCAAACCGGCGCGCACCGCGTTTGACTGGCTGAGTCGCGACCCGGCCGAGGTCGACAAGTACGCCACCGACCCGCTGTGTGGCTTTCGCTGCACAAATCAACTATGGATCGACTTGCTCGGCGGGTTGCAGCAAATCAGCAAAGCGTCCAATCTCGCCCAGATCGATCCGGGCCTGCCGCTGCTGGTGATCGGCGGCGAATGTGATCCGGTGAGCGAAGGCAAGCGTCTGACTGATCTGGCCAACGCCTTGCGCGCGGCCGGCAGCCAGAACCTGCAACTCAAGATCTACCCGCAGGCGCGGCACGAATTGTTCAACGAGAGCAACCGCGACGAAGTGACCGCCGATGTGCTGGTCTGGATCGACCAGGCCCTGAGCCATCGCCGGCCGCACCGCAGCGAATAATTTTTTGTGGATTCATTTCATCCGTCACAGGAATTCAGACCCATGACCCAGGTTACCAATATCCCTTACGACGCCCTCGAAGTGGGCCAGACCGCGAGCTACAGCAAGACTGTCGAGGAACGCGACATTCAGCTGTTCGCCGCGATGTCCGGCGACCACAACCCGGTGCACCTGGACGCCGAGTTCGCCGCCGCCAGCATGTTCAAGGAACGCATCGCCCACGGCATGTTCAGCGGCGCGCTGATCAGTGCGGCAGTGGCTTGCGAGCTGCCAGGACCGGGCACCATTTATATCGGCCAGCAGATGAGCTTCCAGAAGCCGGTGAAGATCGGCGACACCCTGACCGTGCGCCTGGAAATCCTCGAGAAACTGCCGAAGTTCCGCGTGCGCATCGCCACTCGCGTATTCAACCAGCGCGATGAGCTGGTAGTAGATGGCGAGGCCGAAATTCTGGCGCCGCGCAAGCAGCAGACTGTTACCCTGCCGACGTTGCCGGCCATCAGCATCGGCTGATCGTCCTCGGTTAAATCCGGACACAAAAAAACGCCAGACCAGCTGGCGTTTTTTGTGGGCTTCGAACGCTTACGAGCGTGCGCGAGCCTGGTTACGCAGCGCCTTCACCTGATCGTGATTGCGTTGCACGCCGTGGTACTGGCGTTCGACCAGATCACGAATGCCGACCAGGTTGTGCTTGTTGATCTTCTCGATCGCTTCACGATAAGCCTTCAGGGCGTGGTCTTCACCGCGCTCGGCTTCGTTGAGCACCGCTTCTTCATCTTTGCCGGTGAACATCGCTTTGACGTCGACCCAGCGACGGTGCAAATCACCGCTGACACTGGTCGAGGTTTCCGGATCGCCACCCATCGAACGCACCGCGGCTTGCAGCTCGGCCGCAGCCGTTGCGCAATCGGCGGAGCGTTTCACGAACAGGGTTTTCAACTCTGGGTGCTTGATGTCTTCAGCGCAGGTCTTGAAGCCTTCCTGACCGTCCTTGCTGGTTTCGATCAGGTCGTTGAGGACGGAGATGGCTTCTTTATTCATGTCAGTCATTTTTCAATTCCTTGCGTGGGTGAAAGATGCAAGGAGTATTGCAGTGGTCATGCCAGCTTTTCGAAAAGAAATTAATCGTTAATTTTCAATAACTTATAAATAAAACGAAAATCTGTATGCCTGTTATTTGCATGATCTGTCATTTGGCCTGCATGCAGAATGCCTGTATTTTCCGAAGTGTTTTCAAAGCCAGACGATTCCAACGATGAACCCTGAAAAGCTCGAACTGCTGATCACCCGCGAAATGCCCTTCGGCAAATACAAGGGCCGGATCATTGCCGACCTGCCGGGCCCCTACCTGAACTGGTTTGCCCGGGAAGGATTTCCCCATGGCGAACTGGGCGGGCTGTTGGCATTGATGCAGGAAATCGATCACAACGGCCTGTCGGAACTGCTCGAACCGCTGCGCGCCAAACACGGCAAACCTGCCCCACGCCACTAAGGCGTCACCCTGATCCGAGTCGAGTCGACCATGCCCGATAACACCCGCCGTGCCCGAGACGAAGCCTTCTGGCAAACCTTCGCCGACCGTTACGACCGCCACCCCGGCCCCGTGAATCTGGAGAATGGCTACTTCGGGCGCATGTCGCGCACGGTGGTCGAGGAGTACCAGCGCAACATCGAGCTGATCAACAACAGCAACTCGATCTACGTGCGACAGCGTTTCGAGCAGCACGACAGCCTCGACATCCGCGCGCAACTGGCCGAGCTGATCGGCGTCCGCGCGCAAAGCGTGGCGTTCACCCACAACGCCACTGCCGGCCTGCAATCGCTGATCCGCAACTACAACCGTCTGCAGCCTGGCGACCAGGTGCTGATCTGCGATCTGGAGTACGACACGGTCAAGGGCGCCATGCGCTGGCTGGCAAAGCATCGCGGGGTCGAGGTGATCGAGATCGAGCACGCCCACCCCGCCACCTTCGACAGCCTGCTGGCGACTTACCGCGAAGCCTTCATCCGCTATCCGAAGCTCAAGCTGATGGCGCTGACCCACGTCACCCACCGCACCGGGCTGGTGATGCCGGTGCAGGCCATTGCCGCGCTGGCCAAGGAATACGGCGTCGACATCATCCTCGATGGTGCCCATGCCCTTGGTCAGATCGAGTTCGACCTGGAAGCGCTGGGCATCGCCTTCGCCGGGTACAACCTGCACAAGTGGATCGGCTCGCCGCTGACCCTCGGCTTTATCTACATCGCTCCACAGCGCCTGGCCCACATCGATCCGGACATGGGCGAGATGCATTTTTCGGCTGGCGACATCCGTTCGCGCACGCCTTACAGCACGCCGAACATTCCGGCGCTGATGACCTTGCCACTGGTGTTCGAGGAACACCGCGCACTCGGTGGCGCGGCCGCCAAAGGCGCGCGGGTGAATTACCTGCGCAACCTGTGGGTCAGCGCCGTGCGCAATCTGCCGGGCATCGAAGTCACGACCCCGGACGATCCGCGCCTGTACTGCGGCATCACCTCTCTGCGCTTTACCCGTCATGCCGACCAGCAGGCGATGGTCGAACGCCTGCTCAACGACTACGACCTGTTCACTGTCGTGCGCAACGGCGCAGCCTGCGGGCCGTGCATCCGTGTCACGCCGTCGCTGACCACCACGGCGGCGGAGATTCAGTCGCTGATTCAGGCGCTGAACGAACTGCGTTAAACCGTGTACTTGTCGAAGTCCTCGGGCTTGATCTGCGACGACACCGCAAAGGTGTCGATGCCGATCGTGAGGTGGCCAAAGTAACCGTCCTCGTGTGAATCGCGGCTGATCGGCCACACCGTCAGGGTCGACTCTTCACCGCCCATGTTGGCGTAATAGGCATCGTCGGTGTTGCACACCGGCAGCGAGCTGCGCCCGCGATAGGCCTTGGCATTGAGCACGCCACGGGAAACCATCTCCGGAAAATAAAGCTGCCCGACCCAGGCCACGTTGCGCTCCTCGAGGTACTCATTGCCGGCAACGATGCGTACCGCCACGTGAATGTGCAGCGCTCGCCCGGCATAGAAACCCGGATAGATCGTGGTGAAGCGCACCCTGCCCTTGTGGTCGCTGAACTGGCCGCCGCGCAGATAGGTGTCGTCGTCGGTTCGCGGGATCGAGCCAATGTCCTCGACGTCGACTTCCAGATCCGGGTTCACCCGACTCCAGCCGGAATACGCGCCGCGTGCGTTGCAGTGCCAGATATCCACCAGCGCACCGCTGACCGGCTCGGCGGTCATGGCATCGACGATGGTCAGGCGCAGCAACAGCGGCA
This sequence comes from Pseudomonas sp. 9.2(2024), assembly GCF_039695385.1. Classification (NCBI taxonomy): domain Bacteria; kingdom Pseudomonadati; phylum Pseudomonadota; class Gammaproteobacteria; order Pseudomonadales; family Pseudomonadaceae; genus Pseudomonas; species Pseudomonas sp. 9.2(2024). Next base: position 5,018,665 of record NZ_CP155585.1, read on the forward strand.
GGCCTTCGGCGCCTTCACTGATGTTGCGGCGCAGCAGTTTGGGATTGCGGAAATACGGCCCGGCGACTTGCTCGGGGGCCAGTTGATAAACCGATGGAGCTGAAGGCTGGTTATCCATGACGCGTTCTCTCTTCCTTAAGATGAACGCAGGTTAACGTCACACGCGAAGCCAAGTGCGGTAACTATGTATCTCCAAATAACGTATCGCGAGATAACGAAGTTTTTTACGGGCAAAAAAAAACGGTGCACCGACCAAGCGCACCGTAAAGCCGTAGAACACACAACGAAGTGTCGGGTGAAGCGATCAGTCCAGCAGCGCCAAAGCCTCAGCGGTGCATTCCTGAATACGGGCCCAGTCGCCGTTCTTGATCCACTCAGGATCGAGCATCCAGCTACCGCCCACGCACATGACGTTTTTCAGCGCCATGTAGCTCTTGATGTTGGCCGGGCCGACGCCGCCAGTCGGGCAGAATTTCACTTCGCCGAACGGGCCGCCGAGTGCCTTGATTGCAGCCACGCCGCCGCTGACTTCAGCCGGGAACAGCTTGAAGCGGCGATAACCCAGGCCATAGCCTTCCATGATGCCGGAGGCATTGCTGATGCCCGGCAGCAGCGGGATCGGGCTCTCGACGCTGGCTTCCAGCAGGTCACGGGTGATGCCCGGAGTGACGATGAATTGCGAACCGGCGGCTTCGGCCGCAGCCAGCATGTTGCGGTCGAGCACGGTGCCGGCACCGGTCACCAGTTCCGGGCGCTGTTCGCGCAGGATCTGGATCGCCTTGAGGCCGAACTGCGAACGCAGGGTCACTTCCAGCGCGGTCAGACCAGCGGCGGCCAGTGCGTCGGCCAGCGGCAGCACGTCCTGTTCACGGGCGATGGTAATCACCGGCAGGATCCGCGCCTTGGCGCAGAGGCTGTCGATCAGGGCAACTTTGTCCGCCATGGAAACGGTCGGGGATGGGGTTTTCATAGCGGCTGTTCCTTGGCTCATGGGCACCAGTAAATCTCTAACGTAGGTTGCAGAAACGCGCGAACCGGCATGGCGGCGACGTCGTTGGATGCCAGTGCGGCATTCAGGGTGGTCAGTTTCGACTGACCGGAAATCGACAGAATCTTGTGCCGGGCCGAGGCCAGCAGTGCGCGGCTCATGGTCAGGCGCTGACGCGGCACGCTTGGTGCGAGCATCGGCCAGCAGCGACGGGTGCCGTCGACTTGCAGGGCTTCGGCCAGGTTCGGGCTGTCCGGGAACAGCGACGCGGTGTGACCGTCATCGCCCATGCCCAGAACCAGCACGTCGATCGGCGGCAACTCGGCGAGCAAACGATCGGCCTGCTCCGCAGCCTGCTCGACGTTGGCCGCCGCGCTGTAGAGGCTGAGGAACTGCGCCTTGGCCGCCGGGCCCTTGAGCAGATACTGCTTGAGCAGACCGGCATTGCTGTCAGCGTGTTCGACCGGTACCCAGCGTTCGTCGGCCAGGGTCACGACGACCTTCGACCAGTCCAGTTCCTGCTTGGCCAGGTGCTGGAAAAACGCCACCGGACTACGGCCGCCAGACACCACCAGCACGGCGTTGCCACGTGCCGCCAGCGCTTCGCTCAATTGCTTGGCGACATTCAGCGCCAGGCCTTCGGCGAGCAGCACCGGGCTCTTGAATTCGCGGGCATTCACGCCCTCGGGCAGTTTCACATCAGATATCGCCATACCACGACCTCCCGTCCCGCGTGATCAATGCAATGGAGCTCATCGGCCCCCACGACCCGGCCGCATACGGCTTGGGCGCGTCACCGGATTTTTTCCACCCGGCGATCAACTGGTCACACCATTTCCACGCGGCTTCGATTTCATCTTTACGGACAAACAGGTTCTGATTGCCGTTCATCACTTCCAGCAACAACCGCTCGTAGGCATCGGGGATCCGAGCGCTGCGCCAGGTGTCGGAAAAATTCAGTTGCAGCGGGCCGCTGCGCAGTTGCATGCCCTTGTCCAGGCCTTGCTCTTTGGTCATCACGCGCAAGGAAATACCTTCGTCCGGTTGCAGGCGGATGATCAGTTTGTTGCTGATCTGCAGGCGCTGCTCGGGGGCGAAGATGTAGTGCGACGGTTCCTTGAAGTGGATGACGATCTGCGACAGTTTTTGCGGCATGCGCTTGCCGGTACGCAGGTAGAACGGCACGCCGGCCCAGCGCCAGTTGCGGATGTCGGCACGCAGGGCAACGAAGGTTTCGGTATCGCTCTGGGCGTTGGAATTCGGCTCTTCAAGGTAGCCCGGCACGGACTTGCCTTCGCTGTGCCCGGCGATGTACTGGCCGCGCACCACTTGCGTGGTCAGGCCTTCCGGACTGATCGGCGCCAGGGCTTTGAGCACTTTCACTTTTTCATCACGGATGCTGTCGGCGGACAGGTCGGCCGGCGGGTCCATGGCGATCAGGCAGAGCAGTTGCAGCAGGTGGTTCTGGATCATGTCCCGCAGCTGACCGGCCTTGTCGAAGTAACCCCAGCGGCCTTCGATGCCGACCTTCTCGGCCACGGTGATTTCCACGTGGGAGATGTAGTTCTGGTTCCACTGGGTTTCGAACAGGCTGTTGGCGAAACGCAGGGCGATCAGGTTCTGAACGGTTTCTTTGCCCAGGTAGTGGTCGATGCGGTAGGTGCGGTTCTCCGGGAAGAACTGCGCCACGGCGTCGTTGACCTTGCGCGAGGATTCCAGGTCGGAACCGATCGGCTTTTCCAGCACCACGCGGGTGTTTTCCGCCAGACCGACGTTCGCCAGGTTCTCGCAGATCGCGCCGTACACCGCCGCCGGGGTGGCGAAGTAGGCAATCATGCGTTGCGTGCTGCCGGCCAGTTCGGCCAGCGCCACATAATCTTCAGCCTTGAGGAAGTCGACGTGCAGGTAGGTCAGACGCGCCAGAAAGCGCTCGGCCACGGCCTCGTCCAGTTCCTTGCCCACGTAACGGCGCAACTCGGCGGCGATGAACGCCAGGTGCTGCTGCTCGGTGCCCGCCTCACGGGCCAGTGCGATAATGCGCGTGTCCTCGTGCAGCAGGCCGGCGCCATCAAGGTGATAAAGGGCAGGAAACAGCTTGCGCAGGGCCAGATCGCCCAAGGCGCCGAACAAGGCGAAGGTGCACGGTTCAACCGTAATCGAAGGCATGATGTTTGTTCTTTTATCAAGTTAAGCTACAAATACCTTTTTTCAAGGCATCACTCAAGGGAAAATGTAGTAATAACCACAACATTTTCGCAAAATACAGATTCCGAGTGGTGGTCGGTCGGAGCCATCAGTAGGATAGGCCACCGTCACGGGCCACATCAAAGGCCCAATTTGCATAGCCGCGCGCTTATCGGCGCCGGTGAATCTAGGAATTCTTATGGACCGCGTGCGAAATTTACTGGAACAGATCCAGAGTCGCCTTGAAGAGCTGAACAAGGCCGAACGCAAAGTCGCCGAAGTGATCCTGCTCAACCCACAGCAGGCCACCCGCTTCAGCATCGCCGCCCTCGCCCAGGCGGCGTCGGTCAGTGAACCGACGGTCAACCGTTTCTGCCGTTCGTTCGGCGTCAGCGGCTACCCCGAACTCAAGCTGCAACTGGCCCAGAGCCTAGCCAGCGGCGCGGCGTATGTCAGCCGCGCAGTGGAAGCCGACGACAATCCCGAGGCTTACACGCAGAAGATTTTCGGCAGTGCGATCGCGTCTTTGGACAGCGCTTGCCAGGCGCTGGACCCGAACCTGATCAGCCGCGCCGTCGACCTGTTGATCCAGGCCCGGCAGATCCACTTCTTCGGCCTCGGCGCATCCGCTCCGGTAGCTTTGGATGCGCAGCACAAATTCTTCCGTTTCAACCTGGCGGTCACCGCCCACGCCGACGTGCTGATGCAACGCATGATTGCTTCGGTGGCGCACACCGGCGAGCTGTTCGTGATCATTTCCTACACCGGCCGCACCCGCGAACTGGTGGAAGTGGCGCGCATCGCCCGGGAGAACGGCGCTTCGGTGCTGGGCCTGACGGCAGAGAATTCGCCACTGGCCAAGGCCAGTACGCTGAGCCTGAATATTCCGCTGCCGGAAGACACCGACATCTACATGCCGATGACCTCGCGGATCATTCAGTTGACCGTGCTGGATGTGTTGGCGACGGGGATGACGCTGCGTCGCGGGGTGGATTTCCAGCCGCATCTGCGCAAGATCAAAGAGAGCTTGAATGCGAGCCGGTATCCGGTGGGTGACGAGTTCAACTGAAGATCAAAAGCCCCTCACCCTAACCCTCTCCCGGAGGGAGAGGGGACTGACCGAAGTGTCTTGCGCTATACATCGACTTGAAAGATTGGGTCGATTATGGATTCAAAGACATTCGTTCAATTCGGTGAATCTCTTAAATATCCCCCAATCGGTCCCCTCTCCCCCTGGGTGTATGTACCGGAGACATAGTGGACAGGTGTTCGGAGACATGGTGGACACTTTTAAATAGACACATTGCTCATCACGAAGGAGATGGCCTGTGTCTTGGGAAGAGGTGTCTACCGTGCAGCTTCGTACAGAATTCGTGCTTTTGGCTCGGCAAGAAGGGGCCAATGTTCGGCAGCTTTGCCGTCGATTCAACATCAGCCCTAGCACTGCCTACAAATGGCTCAGCAGGTTTGAAAAATCAGGGGCTGAGGGGATGAGCAATCAGTCGCGACGACCCAAGACGTCACCCAAACGTTGTGCTGACGAGGTGGAGAAGCAGATTCTGACCGTGAGTCAGGAGTACGCGGCTTGGGGCGCTCGCAAGCTCAAACGCGTGCTGGAAGACAAGGGTTTAGTGATGCCTTCCGTCAGCACCGTGCATGCAGTTTTACAGCGTCATTCGCGCGTTGATCCAAAGGCCGCCGAGATCAAACCGTTTATCCGGTTCGAGCATGAGGCGCCCAATGATTTGTGGCAGATGGACTTCAAGGGACACGTCGGTATGCGTCATGGCCGCTGCCACCCTTTGACGATATTGGATGACCATTCCCGCTTCTCGTTGTGCATCGCCGCTTGCGCCAATCAACAACGCCAAACCGTGGAAGAACAGCTTGTTGGAGTGTTTCGCCGATACGGTCTGCCGCAACGCATGACCATGGATAACGGTTCGCCATGGGGTGACCAAACCGGGGTCTACACCGCCCTGGAAGTCTGGCTGATGAGACAGGGCATCCGGGTCAGCCACTCCCGGCCCTACCATCCACAAACGCAGGGCAAGATTGAGCGATTCCATCGCAGCTTGAAGGCCGAAGTTCTGCAGAGTCAGTGCTTTATCGACCTCGTCGGAGCACAAAAAGCCTTCGATATCTGGCGAGAAACTTACAATCAGAAGCGCCCGCATCAAGCCTTGGGAATGGGGGTTCCAGCGAGCCGCTACAGCAGTAGCCCGCTTGAATACCAAGAGACCCGGCCTGTCCTGGAGTACGCGGAAGGAGATTTGGTCAGGAAAGTTCAGGGCAATGGCGAGATGTACTGGAGAAGCAGCCAATTCCTGATCGGAAAGGCCTTCATCGGGGAGCTGATAGCGATCAGGGGAACGACAGAAGATGGCATCTACGATGTCTACTGGAGCAGACATCGCATTGCCCGAATTGACTTGATTCAACAGACCGTTGTATCAGGTAAGCGGATTTGAAAACCGTCCACCATGTCCCCGAACATGTGTCCACCATGTCTCCGGTACATACACTGGGAGAGGGTTAGGGTGAGGGCAGCGGTCGAACTGACACACTCAAGCCCCAGCCCAAGCCTGCAAACTCAGATGCGCCTTCTCCCCCGGCGCCAGATGCAGGCTGTCGGTGCCGCCCGCCGCCGCTTCAACACAGACAAATTCCGAGATCTCATCCCAAGTCACGCCGAGCAACGGCCGCGCGCCCGGATGCCACACCACGGTGTCCGCGCTGTCACCGGTATCGATGCACAATTCGCGCTGCCAGGCGTGATCCTTGAGCTGCAATTCGCCGTCGTGCTGAAACACTCGCTGACAGCCGCCATCAACCCGCAACTCGCCTTCCTGCTGGCAAACCTCACGGTTCAACTGGTCATAACCCTGCGCCCCTTCGAGCCCAGACAGCGCTATCTCACTCACGTCGCCAATACGCCAGTAAGCGTGCAAAGCCTGGCTCAACTGGCACGGCATGTCGTCCTGATGCTCGGTGCTCAGGCGCAATTCCATGCGTTCACCCAGGTGCGCGTGCAGGTCCACCTGCCAGTCGCACAGCTGCAATTGCCAATGCAGGCGCACGCCGTCATCACCGGTGCTGCTGTCGAGCAGTTTCCAGTCCAGAAGTCGCGCCCAGCCATGGGACGGCCACGCGTTTTCGCTCGGGTGACGGCCATACCATGGCCAGCAAACCGGCACGCCGCCGCGAATCGCGCCGACATGCGGCCATTTCGCCGCGCACCACAGCCACGGTTTCTGCCCGCGCGGCTGAAAGTGCAGCAACTGCGCACCCTGACGACTGAACACCGCCTGACACAGCGGATGATCGATCACCAGCACATCGCGCATCTGATAGCGCTCCCAGGCGAACACCGGACGTTCGCGCAAGGATTTGAAGAAGCGTTGCAGCGGATGCTCATGCATGGGCCACGGTTCCAGATTCAACTTTCATGGGCTGCGACACCCCTGTCCAAAAAAAAGCGGACAGCCTTGGCTGTCCGCAAATATGCGCACATAGAGAGGAGCTTATCGCAGACGCGTCAGAACGTAGACTGAATTTTCAGGCCAGCGACCAAAGCGTTATCCACTTCATCCACACCGCCCGGATGAGTGATGTATTGCAGGTTCGGGCGTACGGTCAGCCAGTTGGTCACGTGGAAGCCGTAGTTGATCTCGTAGTTGTATTCGGTTTCACGAATCGGCGAGAACACCGGATTGTCGTAGTCCGAAACACCGTTGGCGACGTTGAGCAGCTCGGCGTTTTTCTTCACGTCATTGTTCACGTGAATACGTGCCGCACCGATACCGACGTCATCTTTCGGACGTGCGTCGAACGGGCCTTTGTACACAAACATCAAGGACTGGTAGTTGTCGATGAAGTTGGTGTCCTTGTCATGGAACGTGGCGTTGGCAGCGATGTTCAGACCACGGCTCTTGTCACCGTTGTGGCTGGTGAGTTGTTGCTGTGCAACGAACCAGTAACCGTGCTTGCTGCTGTGGGTGCGGTAGGCGTCACCGGTGGTTGCCGCGTCGAAACCGTTGACGTCTTCGCGAACGTCGTCGGCATCGGCCGTGCTCTTGTAGTAACCGACACGGTATTCGCCCGGCAGGCCGTTCGGGTTAGGCAACCAGACCAGTTCCACAGGCAACACGGTGCCTTTGGTGCCGCTGCCGCTCAACTTGAAGCCGTTGCCGTGTTCCAGTTGCGACGGGTTCTGGTTGTACGCACCAATCTGCGCGTAGAGCTCGTCGTTGATGTTGTATTTGACGCGAATGGCCGCCTGGCTGACCGGCCAGTTGTACCAGATGTTGGTCGCCCAGTTACCCACTTGCGAACCGCAGAACGCCAGGTTCTGGAACTCGCACGGGAAGGTGTTGAAGTCTTCGCCTTCGCCGAAGTAACCGGCCTTGATGTCGAGTTTGTTGTCGAAGAACTGATGTTTGATCCACAACTGGGTCAGACGCACCATGTGGCCACGACCGTAGACTTCCTGCGAGGAGCTCAGGGTGCCGGCACGCGGATCGCCAACGCGATCGTTGGAAATGTTGTAGCCGTTACGGTTGGTGAACTGGATCTTGGCCTGGGTGTTGTCCCAGCCCCACAGTTTTTGCAGATCCAGCGCCACGCCCAGACCGAACTGGTCGGCGTAACGCGCTGTCTTGTCGTCGTTGAAACCGCCGTGAAGGTTGCCGCCCACTTCACCGACGTAGTCCATTTTGATATCGATACCCTGCTCGATCAGCTTGGTACGTTCGCCACCCCAGTCCCCAGTCATCCACTCCGAATCGGAGCTGAACGCGTCAGCCGCGTGGACGCTGCCGGCCAGCATCATTGCCGCAACCGCTGACAACTGGCCGATTCGCTGAGCGTTGTTGTTCTTCTTCATCCCTACATCCTCGTTTTATTGTTATTAACTGTTCTTCTTATTTAACGCGGTTTACATCTGATGCGGCGCGCGACAGGCCACGCACCGCGTGCTCCCTGCAGGAACGGGCGAACCCGCTCCCGCATTGGTTGATCAGCGACCCTTGAACTGGGCCACGTTGGCGCTGTGCGATTCGGTTTTCGGCAGGCCTGCAACCCCCAGACGCTCACCGGATTTGGCGTCGAACAGCAGCACTTTCGACGGATCGAATTGCAGGGTCAGGGTTTCGCCCACCTGCGGCGCCACGTCCGGCGCCAGACGGCAGCAGACCTTGGTGTCGTTGAGGTTGACGAACACCAGGGTGTCCGGACCGGTCGGCTCGGTGACCTGCACTTCAGCCTTGATGCTCGGCAGGCCATTGCCCTCGCCGTAGGCCAGAGCAATCTGCTCCGGGCGCAGGCCGAGGATCACTTCACGGTCTTCAAGACCGGCGTCCTGCATTGCCATCGGCAATTCGCAACGGGCCTGGCCGCTGTCGAGCAGCGCCACCAGACGGCCGTCCTTGCGTTGCAGGCGCAGCGGGATGAAGTTCATCGGCGGCGAACCGATGAAGCTCGCGACGAACAGGTTGGCCGGGTCGTTGTAGATCTCTTTCGGCGTACCGAACTGCTGGATGATCCCGTCCTTCATCACCGCCACTTTGTCGCCCAGGGTCATCGCTTCGATCTGGTCGTGGGTCACGTAGACCGTGGTGGTTTTCAGGCGCTGGTGCATCAGTTTCATTTCGGTGCGCATCTCGACACGCAGCTTGGCGTCGAGGTTGGACAGCGGTTCGTCGAACAGATAGATCTTCGGCCGACGCGCCAGGGCACGGCCCATCGCCACGCGCTGTTGCTGGCCGCCGGAGAGCTGACCCGGCTTGCGATTGAGCAGGTGCTCGATCTGCAGCAGCTTGGCCACGCGGGCAACTTCTTCGTCGATCGCCGACTGGCTCATCTTGCGGATCTTCAGACCGAACTCGATGTTCTCGCGCACGCTCATGGTCGGATACAGCGCGTAGGACTGGAACACCATGGCGATGTCGCGATCTTTCGGGCTCATGCCGCTGACGTCCTGGTCACCGATCATGATCGCGCCGCCGGTGATGGTTTCCAGGCCGGCGATGCAGTTCATCAGGGTCGACTTGCCGCAGCCCGAGGGCCCGACGAGGATCAGGAACTCACCGTCCTTGATCGACAGTTCGATGTTCTTCAGGGTGTCCGGCAGGCCGGTACCGTAGGTCTTGTTTACATTGCGAAGTTCGAGCGTAGCCATGATTACCCCTTGACTGCGCCGGCCGTCAGCCCGCGCACGAAATACTTGCCTGCGACCACATAGACCAGCAGGGTCGGCAGCCCGGCGATCATCGCCGCCGCCATATCCACGTTGTATTCCTTGGCCCCGGTGCTGGTGTTGACCAGGTTGTTCAGCGCCACCGTGATCGGTTGCGAATCACCGCTGGAGAACACCACGCCGAACAGGAAGTCGTTCCAGATCTGGGTGAACTGCCAGATCAGGCAGACCATGATGATCGGAGTGGACATCGGCAGGATGATCTGGCGGAAGATCGTGAAGAACCCCGCGCCATCGAGACGCGCGGCCTTGATCAGCGCATCCGGAATGCTCACGTAGTAGTTACGGAAGAACAGCGTGGTGAACGCCAGACCGTAGACCACATGGATGAACACAAGGCCCGTGGTGGTGCTCGCCAGGCCCATCTTGCCGAGGGTGAACGACGCCGGCAGCAGCACGGTCTGGAACGGCAGGAAGCAGCCGAACAACAGCAGACCGAAGAACAGCTGCGAACCGCGGAAGCGCCAGAACGACAGCACATAACCGTTCAACGCACCGATGGCGGTGGAGATGATCACGGCCGGAACGGTGATCTTGATCGAGTTCCAGAAGTAGCCGTCAACGGTGGCCCAGGCTTTCACCCAGCCGATGCCGCTGACCACGGTCGGCCAGCTCAGCAGGTTGCCGGTGGAGATGTCTTCCGGGGTCTTGAAGCTGGTCAGCAGCATGACCACCAGCGGTACCAGATACAGCAGGACCGCAAGGATCAGCACCGCGTAGATCGCGATGCGACTCAGGCTGATGGCCGGTTTGGAGGCGAGACTAGTCATGACGCTTGGTCCTCAGCTCGGAGTACAGGTAAGGCACGATGATCGCGAGGATCGCACCGAGCATCAGGATTGCACTGGCCGAGCCCATGCCCATTTGTCCACGGCTGAAGGTGAACGAGTACATGAACATCGCCGGCAAATCGGAGGAATAACCCGGGCCGCCGGCCGTCATGGCCGCCACCAGGTCGAAGCTCTTGATCGCGATGTGCGCCAGGATCATCACCGCACTGAAGAACACCGGACGCAGGCTTGGCAGCACCACTTTCCAGTAGATGCGCGGCATGCTCGCGCCGTCGATCTGGGCGGCACGGATGATCGATTGATCAACGCCACGCAGACCGGCGAGGAACATCGCCATGATGAAGCCCGAGGCCTGCCAGACCGCCGCGATCACCAGGCAATACACCACGCGATCCGGGTCGATCAGCCAGTCGAGACGGAAGCCTTCCCAGCCCCAGTCCCGCAGCAATTTGTCCAGGCCCATGCCCGGGTTGAGCAGCCATTTCCACGCAGTACCGGTCACGATCATCGAGAGCGCCATCGGGTACAGGTAAATGGTGCGGATAAAGCCTTCGCGACGGATTTTCTGGTCGAGGAAAATCGCCAGTGTCACGCCGATTACGAGGGTGATGCCGATGAACATGCCGCCGAACACGGCCAGGTTCTTGCTCGCCACCCACCAACGGTCGTTGTCGAACAGACGCTCGTATTGCGCCAGGCCTGCCCACTTGTAGTTCGGCAGGAAGGTCGACGTGGTGAACGACAGGACAAACGTCCAGAGGATATAGCCATAGAAGCCCACCAGAACGATGAACATGCTCGGCGCCAGCACCAGTTTCGGTAGCCAGCGCTGCAATGCGTCGAACGGCGAGGCCTTGCTGAACACAGCAACAGAACTCATGGGAAGATCCAATAAAAAAAGAGAAGAGCAGCTACGAGTTGAGAGCTGCAAGACCAGCAGAGCAGCGCTCTTGTCTCGCAGCTTGTAGCTCGCAGCTCGTCGCTACCGCTTACTTGGCAGCCTTGATGGCAGTGCCGAGTTTTTTGGCAGCGTCGGCCGGGTCGGCTTTCGGGTCGTTGATGTAGTTGGTCACGACATCAAAGAACGCGCCCTGAACTGCCAGCGTGGTCGCCATGTTGTGCGCCATGCTCGGTTGCAGGCCGCCGTTCTTGGCGTCTGCCAGGAAGTCCTTGGCAGCGGTCTGGGCGCAGGAGTCGAAACCGTACTTGCCCATGTCGGCGAGCATGTCGTTACGCACCGGGATCGAGCCCTTGTTGATGCTGAAGACTTTCTGGAAGTTTTCACCCAGCACGACTTTGGCGATGTCCTGCTGACCGGCCGCGGTGCCCGCGTCCTTCTGCTTGAACACGGCCAGCGAGTCGATGTTGTAGGTGAACGCCTTGTCGGTGCCCGGGAAGGCTACGCACTCGTAGTCCTTGCCGGCGACTTTCTTGGCGGCGGTCCATTCGGACTTGGCCCAGTCACCCATGATCTGCATGCCGGCCTTGCCGTTGATGACCTTGGCCGCTTCCAGGTTCCAGTCCTGGCCTTTGCCGTCCTGGTCCATGTAGGTCGCGACTTTCTTCAGCTCGGTCAGGGCCTTGACCATTTCCGGGCCGGTCAGGGCAGCGTTGTCCAGGTCGACCAGGGCTTTCTTGTAACCATCAACGCCCATCACCGACAGCACGACCGCTTCGAACACGGTGCTGTCCTGCCAAGGCTGACCGCCGTGGGCCAGCGGGATGAAGCCCGCAGCTTTCAGCTTGTCGCCGGCGGCGTAGAATTCTTCGAGGGTGGTCGGGGCTTTTTCGATACCGGCTTTCTTGAAGACTTCCGGGTTGATCCACAGCCAGTTCACGCGGTGAATGTTCACCGGTACGGCCACGTAATCACCTTCGAACTTCACGGTGTCGGAGACTTTCTTGTCGAGCAGGCTGTCCCACTTCTCGGACTTGGAAACGTCCTTCAGGACGTCAGTGTCAAGCAGACCGGTCGACGCCCATTCCTGGATGTCCGGGCCTTTGATCTGGGCAACGCCCGGCGGGTTGCCGGCTACCGCACGGCTTTTCAGCACGGTCATGGCAGTCGCACCGCCACCACCGGCGACAGCGCCGTCTTTCCAGGTGAAACCGTCTTTCTCGACTTGTGCCTTGAGCACATCGACGGCAGCTTTTTCGCCACCGGACGTCCACCAATGCACGACTTCCACCGAACCTTTGGATTCGGCAGCGGAAACACTCAGGGGCAGCACGGCGAGCGGGAACAGGGAGGCGACAGAAATGACAGTAGCGAGGCGAGAAATCGCATTCATCTGAGATGTACCTTTCTTGTTGTTATGCATGCAAGTCTGGTGCTTGCGCTGCACACGAGTTTAAACAGAGCGTTTCCCCTCGCAGGTAACGAAGGGACGCGCGAATGTCACCACATGGTTACACAGGAACGCTTCGGGAAAGCTGTGCCAGAGCACTGGCCATGCTCGGCGCCAGCGGCAGACGCGGAATCAGCACGGCCTGCCAGGCGTGGTACAGATCCGGTTTGCCCGCCCAGATATCGGCACTTGGGCGGTTCTGCGGATCGAGTTCGTGGTGCCAGCTGCCGTCGCAGCGGTCGATGAAATGCGTTTCGCAAAATTCCCAGAACAGGCGATACCAGGTTTCGTACTGCGCATCGCCGGTGCGTTTGAGCAAGGCACTGGCGGCAGCGCTGGCTTCGGCGTGAGTCCAGTGCAGGCGATGACGCACCACCGCTTTGTTGTTCCAGTCGAGGGTGTAGACGATGCCTGGCGCGCCATCGACGTCCCAGCCATGACGGCAGTTGTTCTCGAACAGCTTTTGCGCGTCAGTGGCCAGCCAGCCGGGCGTGAGCATGCCGGCCTGAACCCGCGCGGCTTCGAGGTGCAGCAACAGCCGCGCCCACTCGAAACCGTGGCCCGGCGTGGTGCCGTAGGGACGGAAACCGTCGGCGGGATTGTCATGGTTGTATTCACGCAGCGGCTGCCAGTCGCGGTCGAAATGCTCGATCACCAGGTAATCGTTGGCGGCAGCGTGACCGTGAATCACCCGCTCGACGATGCGTTGCGCACGCACCAGCCAGCGCGGGTCTTCGGTGACATCGGCCAGCGCAAGGAAGGCTTCGGTGGCGTGCATGTTGCTGTTGGCACCGCGGTAGGCTTCTTCTTCGCGCCAGTCGCGATTGAAGAATTCGCGCATGGCGCCCTCTTCTTCGCTCCAGAAATAGGTGTCGATGATGTCGACGGCGTCATCCAGCAATGCCTGCGCACCGGGGCGTTGCGCGACCACCGCGGAACTGGCCGCCAGCGCGACGAAAGCATGCAGATAAGCGTTCTTGCCGGTGTTGCCGTCACGGTGCTCGGCGACAGCGAACCAACCGCCGTGCAGCGCATCACGCAACGGGCCGCGCAGGGCCGCGATGCCGTGATCGATCAGCTCGGCGAATCCCGGCAGGCCCTGAATGTGGGCCATGGCGAAGCTGTGGGTCATGCGCGCGGTGTTCATGGTTTCGGCTTGCGCGCCGGCCTGGAGCTGGCCGCGCTCATCGAGATTGCCAAACCCTTCGGGCAACCGTGAAGCCTTGGCAAATGCCAGCAGGCGCAGGCCTTCGTCGGCGAGCCATTGCTGGTGGGCAGGGGCGTTCAGCCAACTGCTGAAGCCCGGATTGAAGTGATCCATGGGTGGCCTTTTTTGTTGTTATGACTGCGGGCAGTCTAAACAACGGGCCGGGAGGGGCTTGTAACGAAGGGGGCGGGATTTGTCACCGATCGGTGACAAAAGAGCAACCCTCACCCCAGCCCTCTCCCGGAGGGAGAGGGAGCTGACCGAGGTGTCTGGCGTCATACATCGACCTGAAAAACCGAGTCGATTATGGATTCGGTAAAGCAGGATCAAGTCGATGCATCTTTAAAGCATCCCCCGATCGGTCCCCTCTCCCTCCGGGAGAGGGTTAGGGTGAGGGCAAGCTTTTGACTTAATCCGCCGAACGCGGCAATTGCAGGGTCACGCGCAATCCACCCTCACGCAGATTCTGCAACGTCACCTCACCGCCATGGCTATGGGCAATGTTGCGGGCGATCCCCAAACCGAGACCGTAACCCTGCTGCTGCCCCGCCAACCGGAAGTGCGGCTCGAACACCTGCTCCAACCGCTGCTCCGGCACGCCCGGGCCTTCGTCGTCGACATGCAGTACAAATGCGCTTTCGTCGTCATCGATGTGCAAGTGCGCGTTCTGGCCGTACTTCAACGCGTTGTCGATCAGGTTGCCGATGCAGCGCTTGAGCGCCAACGGCTTGCCCGGATACGCCGCCAGCGCCCGCCCCTGTTGGGTCACGCGGCCATTGCCGTTGGGTGCCAGATACGGCTCCACCAGACAGTCGAGCACATGGTTCAGGTCCACCGGCTCGATGTTTTCGTGGATGTCGGTGTCCTTCACGCATTGCAGCGCGCCTTTGACCAGCAGCTCCAATTCATCCAGATCGCGGCCGAACTTGGTTTGCAGTGTTTCGTCTTCCAGCAGTTCGACCCGCAGTCGCAAGCGGGTGATCGGCGTGCGCAGGTCATGGGAAATCGCGCTGAACAACTGGCTGCGCTCGGTCAGGTAACGGCTGATGCGCTCGCGCATGGTGTTGAAGGCGCGGCCCACTTCGACCACTTCACTGCCGCCGCCCTCGGCCACCGGCTCGACGTCGGCGCCCAGCGACAAATCCCGCGCGGCCCGTGCCAGACGCTTGAGCGGCCGGCTCTGCCAGTGCACCAGCAGGCCGATGAACAACAACAGGAAACCGCTGGTGAAGACGATGAACCACACCTGCTGAGTCGGCAGGCCCTGTTCTTCAAGACTGGTGTAGGGTTCGGGCAGCAGTGAGGCGATGTACAGCCATTCACCCGGCGCCAACTGAATCTGGGTCACCAGCACCGGCGGATTCACCGGTTCCAGCGTCAACGCGTAATGCGCCCACGAACGTGGCAACTCATCGAGTTTCAACCCGGCGTTGAAGATCCGCAGGTCATCAGGGCTGACGAAGGTCACCAGAATGTCGGTGTCCTGGCCCAGCGACTGACGCAGCACTTCATCCACCGCTTTCAACACCGCTGCCTTGCGCGGTGTCACCGGCAGTACTTCCATGCCCAGCGGCTTGTCGTTCAGCGTCACCACAAAACGCGTGCCGCCCATACTGCGCAACTGATCGAGCACCAGCGGCCGATAGGCCACCGGCAACGAGCGGAAGTAACTGACACTGGCGGTCATCGAATGGGCGAGGCTGCGAGCGCTGGTGACCAGGCCTTCGAGCTGGGTCGCGCGCAATTGGGACACCCAGATCACGCTGGACAGGGTCTGGGCGAACAACACCGCGAGCAACGTCAGCAGCAACATCCGGCCGAGCAACGAACGCGGCATCGGCACTTTGCGCGCGGTGGTGCGCAGGAACTCAGTGACCATTGCCGGCAACCACATTGGCTGCCAGCTGGTAGCCGCTGCCACGCACGGTGCGGATCAGCCGTGGCGGTTTTTCGGTGTCGCGCAGACGCTGGCGCAAACGGCTGACGGCCATGTCGACGATGCGATCGAGGGGCATCAGGTCGCGGCCACGGGTGGCGTTGCCGATGGTGTCGCGGTCGAGGATTTGCTGAGGGTGATCGAGGAACAGTTTCAGCAGGGCGAAGTCGGCGCCGGAAAGAATCACTTCCTCGCCGTCGGTGTGGAACAGCCGATGGC
This sequence comes from Pseudomonas sp. 9.2(2024), assembly GCF_039695385.1. Classification (NCBI taxonomy): domain Bacteria; kingdom Pseudomonadati; phylum Pseudomonadota; class Gammaproteobacteria; order Pseudomonadales; family Pseudomonadaceae; genus Pseudomonas; species Pseudomonas sp. 9.2(2024). Next base: position 5,034,594 of record NZ_CP155585.1, read on the forward strand.
TGACCATGTCCAGTCGCCACTCATCGAACGCCAGCACTTCACTGCCGCCGCGTTCCTGACCGAATTGGGCGCGACGCAGCAGGGCCTTGATCCGGGCTTGCAGTTCGCGGGGGCTGAAAGGTTTGCCGAGGTAGTCGTCGGCGCCTAGCTCCAGACCGATGACACGATCGGCTTCGTCGGAACTGGCGGTAAGCATGATGATCGGCACCTGGGCCTGACGCGGATGCTGGCGCACCCAGCGGCACAGGCTGAAGCCGTCTTCATCGGGCAGCATCACATCGAGGATCACCAGATCGCTCGGCGCTTCGTTCAACGCCTGACGAAAACCGGCGCCATCCGCCGTGGCCCGAACCTGAAAACCCGCGCGGGTCAGGTAGGTTTCCAGCAACTCGCGTATCTCCTGGTCGTCATCGACCAACAAAATCGACTTGTTGACTGAGCTCACTTCGAAGGCATCCTTGTTGTTGGAATTGGGCGGATTATGCCTGATGTGTCGAGGGTTCCCACGCTCGGCGTGGGAATGATCATTTACCGGATTGTTCGAGCGCCACTCCTGCACCGACGAGCCCGGAATACGGCGCCGTCACCAGCCACACCGGAATCCCCTTGAAGTAATCGCTCATGCAGCCCTTGTCGGCGAAGCTGCGGGCGAAACCGCTTTCGAGGAAGAAGTCGGCAAAGCGCGGAATCACGCCACCCACGATGTACACCCCACCACGGCCGCCGGTGGTCAGCACGTTATTGCCGGCCACGCGACCGAGCCAGCAGCAGAATTGCTCCAGTACTTCCAGGGCAATCGGGTCGCCTGCAAGTCCCGCCGCAGTGATGGCCTCCGGCGTATCGAGTTTCGGTTCATGACCATCCACCGCGCAGATCGCCCGGTACACCCGAGGCAAGCCGCCGCCGCTCAACGCGGTTTCCGCGCTGACGTGGCCGATTTCGTTGTGGATGTGCTGCCAGAGCTGGGTTTCACGCAGACTGCTCAGCGGCAGATCGACGTGACCGCCCTCTCCCGGCAACGCGGCAAATCGACCTTCACCGAGATCGAGCAACGTGCCGACGCCCAGGCCAGTGCCCGGACCGATCACCACTGCCGGACGCAACGGCTCCGGCGTGCCTTCGCAAACCACGCGGAATTCGCCGGGCTGCAAACGGGTCATGCCCAGCGCCATCGCCGAGAAATCGTTGATCAGCAACAACTGATCGACCTGCAAGGTCTGGCAGAACGCCTTGCGACTCAGGCGCCAGTGGTTGTTGGTGAACTTGAACTCATCGCCGCTCACCGGCCCCGCCACCGACAGGCACACCGAGCCGATAGCGCCCGGCGCCAGACCGAGCCCGCTGAGGTAGAGGCTGATCGCCTCTTCCGGGCTGGCATGGTCGGCCGTGGCCAGCACCTGAACCGATTCGAGCTGCTGATCTTTCCACAACGCGAACCGCGCGTTGGTGCCTCCGATGTCACCGACCAAAGCCAGTTTCAATTAAGCGTCTCCAGGGCAGAAGTGAAGGCGCTGGCGCCCTGCTCCGCCGAGCTGAAGGCCAAACGCATGAAGCCAAACAGTTCGCGACCGCTGCCGATGTTGTTGCCCAACAGGCCTTTGGCGGGTTCGCGCGCTGCGAATTCGGCGGCGTCCACCTTGAGTTCCAAAGTGCCTTTGACGCCATCGACGCGGATGATATCGCCCTCTTGCACCCGCGCCAAAGCGCCGCCGACATAAGCTTCGGGGCTGACATGAATGGCCGCCGGAATTTTCCCGGATGCGCCGGACATACGTCCGTCAGTTACCAGCGCAACCTTGAAGCCGCGATCCTGCAGCACGCCGAGGAACGGCGTCATCTTGTGCAGCTCAGGCATGCCGTTGGAACGCGGACCCTGGAAGCGCATCACCGCGACAAAATCCTTCTCCAGCAGACCGGCCTTGAAAGCGTCGGCCAGATCCTGCTGATCCTGGAACACCATGGCCGGCGCTTCGACGATCTGGTTTTCCAGCGCCACGGCGGACACCTTCATCACGCCACGACCGAGGTTGCCTTCCATCACGCGCAAGCCGCCCTCTGCCGAGAACGCACGGGCCACCGGGCGCAGGATGTTTTCGTCGAGGCTGTCGGTCGGGCCTTCGCGCCACACCAGCTTGCCGTTATCGAGGAACGGCTCCTTGGTGTACTGGCTCAGGCCGTGGCCAAGCACCGTGTTGACGTCTTCGTGCAGCAGGCCGGCTTCGAGCAGTTCGCGAATCAGGAACGACATGCCGCCCGCCGCCTGGAAGTGGTTGATGTCGGCCTTGCCGTTCGGATAGACGTGGCTCAGGGTCGGCACGACTTCGGAGAGGTCGGCCATGTCCTGCCAGGTCAGTTGAATGCCCGCCGCCATGGCGATGGCCGGCATGTGCAGGGTGTGGTTGGTCGAACCGCCGGTGGCGTGCAGCGCGACGATCGAGTTGACCAGCGCCTTCTCGTCGACAATTTCGCCGATCGGCATGAAGTTGCCGTTCTGTTTGGTCAGGCGGGTGACCTGATGCGCGGCTTCGCGGGTCAGGGCCTCACGCAGCGGCGTGTTCGGGTTGACGAACGATGCGCCCGGCAAGTGCAGGCCCATCACTTCCATCAGCAACTGGTTGGTGTTGGCGGTGCCGTAGAAGGTGCAGGTGCCCGGGCTGTGGTAGGACTTCATCTCCGATTCCAGCAGCTCTTCGCGGGTTGCCTTGCCTTCGGCGTACTTCTGCCGCACGTCGGCTTTTTCCTTGTTGGAAATCCCCGAGACCATCGGCCCGCCCGGGACGAAAATCGTCGGCAAGTGACCGAAACGCAGAGAGCCCATCATCAGGCCCGGCACGATCTTGTCGCAGATGCCGAGCATCAGCGCGCCGTCGAACATGTTGTGGGACAGCGCCACCGCCGTCGACATCGCGATCACTTCGCGGCTCGGCAGGCTCAGCTCCATGCCCGGCTCGCCCTGGGTCACGCCGTCGCACATGGCAGGCGTGCCGCCGGCGAACTGGCCGACCGAGCCGATTTCGCGCAAGGCGTTCTTGATCTGTTCCGGGAAGACTTCGTACGGCTGGTGCGCCGAAAGCATGTCGTTATATGACGAAACAATTGCGATGTTCGCCGAGTTCATCATCCGCAGGCTGTGCTTGTCTTCGCTGCCACACCCGGCCACGCCATGGGCGAAGTTGGCGCATTGCAGTTTGCCGCGCATCGGCCCGTCAGTTGCAGCGCCGCGAATCAGCGCAAGGTAAGCCTGACGCGTGGCGCGGCTGCGGGCGATAAGCCGTTCGGTGACCTCAAGAACGCGGGGATGCATGTGTAGAACTCCAGGCTAACGGATGTGGCGACCTGATTGTCTATGCTGATCAAAAGCCCGTTCGCGTGGGATGACGAACGGTTTTCTTGATCATTCGGACCAGTTGATTCAGGTCACTCGTTGTAGATAAAACAAAATATTGCCACTAAAAAGGCTTGTTTTCTATTTTTATGCGAATAATCTTGTAATTCCAACAACAAAACGACGGCGGCGCTGTTCAATGACTCTTCGAATCGCAATCAATGGTTTTGGCCGCATCGGCCGTAATGTCCTGCGCGCACTGTATACCCAAGGCTATCGTCAGGATTTGCAGATCGTCGCCATCAACGATCTGGGCGACAGCGCGATCAATGCGCATCTGCTCAAATACGACACCGTTCATGGCACATTCGACGCCGAAGTGGCTCATGACAACGAGAGCCTGACCGTCAACGGCGACCGCATTTCGGTCAGCGCCATCCGCAATCCGGCCGACCTGCCATGGGCCGCGGAAAAGATTGATGTGGTGTTCGAATGCACCGGTCTGTTCACCGACCGGGCCAAAGCCGCCGCGCATATTACCGCCGGCGCACGCAAAGTGATTATCTCAGCCCCGGCCAAAGGCGCCGATGCCACCGTCGTTTACGGTGTGAACCACGACATTCTGCGCCAGTCGCACCAGATCATTTCCAACGCGTCGTGCACCACCAACTGCCTGGCCCCCGTGGCTCAGGTGCTGCACCGCGAACTGGGCATCGAAAGCGGTCTGATGACCACCATCCACGCCTACACCAACGACCAGAACCTGACCGACGTCTACCACACCGACCCGTACCGCGCGCGCTCCGCCACCCAGAACATGATCCCGAGCAAGACCGGCGCCGCCGAAGCCGTGGGCCTGGTGCTGCCGGAACTGGCGGGCAAGCTGACCGGCATGGCCGTGCGTGTGCCGGTGATCAATGTGTCGCTGGTGGACCTGACCGTGCAGTTGAAGCGCGAAGCCTCGGCCGATGAAGTCAATGCACTGATGAAAGCGGCGAGCCAGCATTCGAAGATCCTCGGCTACAACACCCTGCCGCTGGTATCGAGCGACTTCAACCACAACCCGCTGTCGTCGATCTTCGACGCCAACCACACCAAAGCCAGCGGCAAACTTCTGAAAGTACTGGCCTGGTACGACAACGAGTGGGGCTTCTCCAACCGTATGCTCGATAACTGCCTGGCCCTGTGCAACGCGGAATAAAACCGCTGGCGCCGTTTTGAGGGCGGGCAAAAGCTTTACCCACCTTTGACAAATCAACACTTGACCACTCGGGCGGATGATAAGCATTATCATTCGCTCGAAATGGATCAGGTCTTCCCGTGAGTCAATCACACTTCAACCACGTCTTCCTCGCCCAGCGCACCTCGCTGCTGCGGACGCTGGAACGGATGGTCAACAACCACAGCACCGCCGAAGACCTGTTGCAGGAAACCTACCTGCGCGTCACCCGGGCGCTGAGCGAACGGGCCATCGATCACCTTGAACCCTTTGTCTTCCAGACCGCGCGCAACCTGGCACTGGATCATTTGCGTGCGCGCAAGATTCATTCGCGCACCATGGTCGATGACGTGCCGCAGGACGTGGTGCACAGCGTCGCCGCCCCCGCCAGCAGCGCCGAAGACGCCGCCCACGCCGAACAATTGCTGGAGCGCCTGAACGTGAGCCTCGGTGAACTCAGCCCCCGCCAACAGCAAATCTTCATCCTCAGCCGCCTGCACGGGCACAGCTATCAGGAAATCGCCGAAGAACTGAGCGTATCCCTCAGCACGGTGCAGAAAGAACTCAAACTGATCATGACCATCTGCATCGGTGTCGCCGAGCGCCTGAACGGCGACTGATCTGCAAGCCTTGTCGGTATTCGACAGGATCGACTGCACTGATCATCGGGCTTTGTTACCCTTGCCCGACTTTTACGCTTCACTAAAAAAACAGCCGTGCACAGACACTGCCGAGGAATCACCGTGACGGACACCCACCGCTCCCCTTCGCCTTCATCGGCGCAGGACGCCGCCAGCGCAATGGACCAGGCTCTGGACTGGCTCATCGTGCTCGGCAGTCCGGACGAGGAGCAGACCCGGCAATTCCATGCCTGGCTGGCGGCCGATCCGTTGAATGCCGAGGCGTTCGCCAAGGCTCAGGCAATCTGGGACGGCCCGCAGATCGCTCAGTGCGCGCAAAACCTCGCGGCCAAACCGAAGAAAGTTACCGTCCTCACTCGCCTGCGTCCGCACTGGAAACCGCTGGCCACCGCCGCCGTTCTGCTGCTCGGGCTGTTCAGTTTCAGCAACCTGCCGATGCGTCTGCAGGCCGATCACCTGACCGTAGTCGGCGAGCGTCAGCGCCTGCAGCTTGAGGACGGCTCGAAAGTCCTGCTCAACACCAATTCCGCGTTCTCCAGCACGATCAACGATCAGCAGCGAGTCGCGCGGCTGTATCAGGGCGAAGCGTTTTTCGAGATCCCGGCCAGCCGCAGCCAGCCGCTGGAAATCGACGCCGGGCCGGTGAAAGCCAGCGTGCGCGACACCGCATTCGCCGTGCGTTATCTGGACGGCGTGGCGCAGGTGCGGGTGCAGCGTGGCGATGTCGATCTGCGGGCGACCCGTGACGATGCGCGGGTGCGGCTGTCTGCCGGTGAGAGCATTCGCATCGGCCCGAACGGTTTCGACCGCCCGGCCAAGGTCGACGCCGCCACCGATCTGGCCTGGGTGCAGGGTCGGCTGATCTTCGAGAACTGCCCGCTGAACCAGGTGCTGGCCGAACTGCGCCGTTACTACCCGGGCTTCATCATCAACACCAACGAGCAGTTGGCCGACGTCGCCGTCACCGGCAATTACCGTCTCGACCAGCCGCTGGACGTGGTGCGTTCGCTCGCTCATATCACCTCGGCCAAGCTTCGGGAATTCCCGGCGCTGGTGATCTTGAACTAAATGAGAATTATTTTTACTCGATAGTCGAAGCTCGTTCGTCTCGTTATAGCCAATGCAATTGATTCGCATCTCGCGAGATCAATCAGCACCTATAAAGATTCGTGCGACACGGAGCGCTATCGATGTCCTCTCGCCTTACCCGCCAGACTTCTTCCCCTTCCCGCGTGCTTTCGCTGCTGACCGCCGCCATTCTGATGGCCGGCACCGCGCCGCTGATGGCCGCCACCGAACAGCCGACGCGCAACATGGGCGACTACTCGTTCGCCATTGCCCAACAGCCGCTGGTGTCGGCGCTCAATGCGTTCACCGCGGTCACCGGCTGGCAGGTCGGTTTGCCGGCGGAACTGGGTCAAGACGTGTCGTCGCCGGGCGTGCGCGGTTCGCTGCCACCGGAAAAAGCCCTGGAGCGTCTGTTGGTGGGGACCAACCTGAGCTTCCGCAAACTGAGCAACAACAACGTCGTGCTGGAAAAACGCGCCAGCAGCGGCGCACTCAATCTTGATCAGGTGACCATCAGCGCCACCCGTCAGGAACAGTCGATCAACAGCGTGCCGGCCACCGTCACCGTGCAGACCCGTCAGGATCTGGACCGCAACAACGTCAACACCATCAAGGATCTGGTGCGCTACGAGCCGGGCGTATCCGTGGGCGGCGCCGGCCAGCGTGGCGGGATCAGCGGCTACAACATTCGCGGCATCGACGGCGACCGGATTCTGACTCAGGTCGACGGCGTCGAAGTGCCTGACGGTTTCTTCAACGGCCCTTACGCCAAGACCCAGCGCAATTACGTCGACCCGGAAATCGTCAAACGCGTCGAGATCCTCCGTGGCCCGGCCTCGGTGCTGTACGGCAGCAACGCCATCGGCGGCGCGGTCAGCTACTACACCCTCGACCCGGACGACATCATCAAGCCCGGCAAAGACGTCGGTGCCCGCCTGAAAACCGGCTACAGCTCCGCCGACGAGAGCTGGCTGAAATCCGCCACCGTCGCCGGTCGCGCCGACCAGTTCGACGGCTTGTTGCACTACAGCCAGCGCGACGGTCATGAAACCGATTCCTACGGCAGCAACAACGGCACCGGCCTTGAGCGCACCGCCGCCAACCCGGAGGACGTGAAAGCCGCCAACGTGCTGGCCAAGATCGGCTGGAACTACAACGAAGGTTCGCGCCTGGGCCTGACCTACGAAAAGTACAAGGACGATCGCGACACCGATCAGAAAAGCGCCTACGGCGGCCCGTACTTCAACGGCGCCCCGACGATCCCGAACAGCGTGCTGCCCGGCGGCATGTACCAGTGGCGCACCGGCAACGACACCATCACCCGCGAGCGTTTCGGCCTGGAGCACAGCTTCGAGCTCGACAGCCTGCTGGCGGACAACGTGAAGTGGAGCCTCAACCACCAGACCGCCAAGACCGACCAGAGCACCGACGAGTTCTATTACCCGATCACCCGTAAAGTCCTGCGCACCCGCGACACGATCTACGAAGAAAAACAGTGGGTCTTCGACGCGCAACTGGACAAGGCCTTCAGCCTCGGCGCCACCGATCACGTGCTGACTTACGGCACCACCATCAAGCAGCAGAAAGTTACCGGCTCGCGCAGCGGCGACGGCACATGCCTGGCGGTCGGTCGCGGCTGCACCGCCATCGGCGCCACCAGCGCGGCTGACGTGCTGAAAAAATCCAGCGACTTCCCGGACCCGACCATCAACACCTACAGCCTGTTCGCCCAGGATCAGATCAGCTGGAACAACTGGACCTTCCTGCCGGGCCTGCGCTACGACTACACGCAGCTCAAGCCGCACATCACCCAGGAATTCCTCAACACCGTGGCCGCCGACGGCAACGGCACGGTCAGCGACGAGAACAAGACCTGGCATAAAGTCTCGCCGAAATTCGGCCTGACCTACGCCCTGACCGACAACTACACCTGGTACGGTCAGTACGCCGAAGGCTTCCGCACACCGACCGCGAAAGCGCTTTACGGCCGCTTCGAGAACAGCACCACCGGCTACAACGTGGCGCCGAACCCGGACCTGGAACCGGAAAAGAGCAAAAGCTATGAAACCGGCCTGCGCGGCAACTTCGAGCAAGGCTCGTTCGACGTGGCGGTGTTCTATAACAAGTACCGCGACTTCATCAACGAAGACGCCGTCACCCCGGGCTACAGCGAGCTGACGTTCCAGTCCAGCAACATCAAGCACGCCACCATCAAGGGTGCCGAAGTCAAAGGTCGTCTGAACCTGGATTCCTTCGGCGCGCCGCAAGGCTTGTACACCCAGGGTTCGATCTCCTACGCCTATGGACGCAACAACGACAACGGCGAGCCTTTGAACAGCGTCAACCCGCTGACCGGCGTGTTCGGCCTCGGTTATGACCAGGACAACTACGGCGGCCTGCTGAGCTGGACCGTGGTCAAGAAGAAGGATCGCGTCGACGACAGCAACTTCAAATCGCCGGACGGTGTCAGCAGTCAATTCAAGTCGCCGGGCTTCGGCATTCTCGATCTGGCCGGTTATTACAAGGTCACCGACGACGTCACCGTCAGCGGCGGCATCTACAACCTGACCGACAAGAAATACTGGCTGTGGGATGACGTGCGCGGTTACGACAGCGTCGGCGAAGCCTCGGTGACACAACCGGCCAACCTTGATCGCCTGACCCAGCCGGGTCGCAACTTCGCGATCAACCTGGTCTGGGATATCTGATCCGGATGACCTCACGGCGCGCATGCATGGCCGCGCCGTGAGGTTTTTTTACTGTCCGGCGCTTGCCCGTACGTCTCGTTATCAAGCGCCTCTTCTTTTCAAGGACATCTCATGAGCACCCCGGAAAAAGCCCTGCGTTCGCAACGCCTGAACCAGATCACCCACGAGCCGCACAGCAAGCTCGATGCCCTGGTCAAGGCCCATGCGCCGTTCGAGACCCGCGCCAATTTCGCCCGTTTCGTGGCCGCGCAGTACCTGTTCCAGTCGGAGCTGGTGTCGCTGTACAACGATGCCGAACTGACCGCCATCGTCCCTGACCTGCCGGCCCGCTGCCGCGCCGAAGCGGCAAAAGCCGACCTCGCCGACCTAGACACCGAAGTGCCTGCGCCAGTCGCCGGCACGGTGAAAAACCCGAGCAAGGCCCGCGCCCTGGGCTGGATTTTCGTGTCCGAGGGTTCCAAGCTCGGCGCTGCGTTCCTGATCAAACGCGCGGTCGCGCTGGACCTGAGCGAAACCTTTGGCGCCCGTCATCTGGGCGAGCCTGAAGGCGGTCGCGCCGAAGGTTGGAAGAGCTTTGTGCGTACCCTCGATTCGCTGCAATTCAGTGCTGAAGAAGAAGCGGAAGTGGAGCAAGGCGCGATCGATGCGTTCAACCGCTTCACCGTGCTGCTGGAACAGGCTTACGCCACAGAAGCCGAACCGGCCTGATCCCAGCCACACCGTAAAACCTGTGGGAGCTGGCTTGCCAGCGATGACGGCGTGTCAGACAACATCCCTGTCGACTGACCGGACGCTATCGCTGGCAAGCCAGCTCCCACAAGGAATTGCGTAACTCTGTAAGATTCCCACCCTGTCACATTAGCCTCTCGCTGAGCCCATGCCCCAACCCGCCTCCTCCCGACTCGCCCGCCTGCTGTTCGGTCTGCTCGCCTATGTCAGCCTCGGCATCGGTCTGATCGCCATCGTCGTGCCCGGCCTGCCGACCACCGAGTTCATCCTGCTCGCCGCCTGGGCCGCGACCCGCAGTTCGCCGCGCCTGAGTGCCTGGCTGGAAAACCATCGGCTGTTCGGGCCGATCCTGAGTAACTGGCGCAACGGCAAGATCATCGCCCGCAAAGCCAAGGTCAGCGCCACCGTCAGCATGTTGCTGTGCGCCACGCTGATGCTGGTGATGCTCGATCACGGCTGGCCGATCTATCTGGCGATTGCCGGGATGACGATGGGCAACCTGTGGATCTGGTCGCGACCGGAAGCGCTGCCGAAGATTTTCTGATTTTTCTCTTGTTTTCAGGGCATTTACTCGCGCAAACGTTTAGCCGTGACCGTTCGTCGGCTTGCAACTCATGCGTACCCGCCTCGCGCCGATGAGCATTGAATGGCGCTGAATGGATTTGGCGAACCGGGCACCTTCCTGCCTCTTAGCCAACAGCTCATCCATTCGCGAGAACGTCCCATGTTCGACTCTCTGTCCATTCGCCTGAAAATCGTCTTGCTCTCCGGCCTCTGCCTGCTCGGTGTGGTCGCGCTGATCGTTGGCATCAACATTTACCAGACCAACCAGAACGACGAACTGGTCAGTGCTTCCAGCAGCAAGATGCTCACCGCCAGCGTGCAGGACCTGTTGCAGGCCAAGGCTGCCGAGCAAGCGGTGCGGGTGCAGAAAACCTTCGGCGAGAGCCTGTTGGTGATCACCGCCCTGGCCGACCAGATCAAGGACATGCGAGTGATGGCCGCCAAGCGTTCGCTGGACGCCGGCGCCCTGCGTGAAGAGTTGAACCAGAGCCTGAAAACCGCCTTCGAGCGCAACAGCAAGGTGCTTGGCATCTGGCTGGCGTTCGAACCCAACGGACTGGACGGCAAGGACAGCGAATTCGCCAACGATGCCGCGCGCCAGTCCAACGAGGCGGGACGTTTCGCCAGTTACTGGAGCCGTGCTGCGGGTCCGTCGCTGAACACGATCATGGTCGAAGACGACATGAACAAGACCACCCTCAGCGTCAGCGGCACGCCTTACAACAGCTGGTACACCTGCCCTCGCGACAACAAACGTACCTGCCTGCTTGATCCTTACGCCGACACCGTGGGCGGCAAGGAAATGCTCATGACCACCATTTCCGTGCCCCTGCTGGTGGACGGCAAGGCCATCGGCGTGGTCGGTGTCGACATCGCCCTCGACGCCCTGCAAGCGGCGGCCGTGGACTCTCAGCGTGACCTGTTCAACAGCGCCGGGCACATGCTGATCGTCTCCGGCAGCGGCGTGCTTGGTGCCTACAGCGCGGATGCCGGCAAGGTCGGCAAGAGCATCGGCGACACCCTCGGCGCCGAGGGCAAGGACGTGCTGCAACTGCTGAGTGCCGGCACACCGAAGATTCTCGAGCGGGGCGACCTGATCCGCGCCGTGTATCCGGTCAACCCGATTGCCGACTCCAAGGCCTGGGGCGTGGTCATCGACCTGCCGAAACAAGTGCTGCTGGCCGACTCGGTCAAGCTCCAGGCAGTGCTCGACGACGCGCAGCAAACCGGCACGATTACCGCATTGGCGGTGGCCGTGATCGCCGGCCTGATCGGTCTGCTGCTGATCTGGCTCACCGCCTCCGGCGTGACCCGTCCGATCAACAGCGTCGCCGAAATGCTGAAGAACATCGCCAGCGGTGAAGGTGATCTGACCCAGCGCCTGAACTACACCAAGAAAGATGAACTGGGCGAACTGGTGAACTGGTTCAACCGCTTCCTCGACAAGCTGCAACCGACCATCGCCCAGATCAAACAGAGCATCACCGAGGCCCGTGGCACCGCCGATCAGTCGTCGGAAATCGCCCGCCAGACCAGCGAAGGCATGCAGGTGCAGTTCCGCGAGATCGATCAGGTAGCGACCGCCTCCAACGAAATGAGCGCCACCGCTCACGACGTGGCGAACAGCGCGTCGAATGCGGCCAACGCGGCGAAAGGCGCCGATCAGTCGGCCAAGGACGGGATGTCGATCATCGAGCGCAGCACCCGCGACATCAACCAACTGGCCGATGAAGTCAGCAAAGCCGTGACCGAAGTCGAAGAGCTGGCAGTCAACAGCGAGCAGATCGGTTCGGTGCTGGAAGTGATCCGCAGCATTGCCGAGCAGACCAACCTGCTGGCGCTGAACGCCGCGATCGAAGCGGCCCGTGCCGGTGAAAGCGGTCGTGGTTTTGCGGTGGTGGCAGATGAAGTCCGTAACCTCGCCAAGCGCACCCAGGATTCGGTCGAAGAAATCCGCGTGGTGATCGAGCGCATCCAGACCGGCACCCGTGGCGTGGTCGCGACCATGCACTCGAGCCAGACCCAGGCTCACAACAACGCCGGGCAGATCCGCCAGGCCGTGGACGCCCTCGGCAAGATCAGCGACGCGGTTACCGTGATCAGCGACATGAACCTGCAGATCGCCAGCGCCGCCGAACAGCAAAGCGCCGTGGCCGAAGAGGTCAACCGCAACGTCTCGGCGATCCGTACCGTCACCGAAACCCTGACCGAACAGGCCACCGAATCGGCGGCGATCAGCAGCCAGCTCAATGCCCTGGCCAGCCAGCAGATGAAATTGATGGATCAGTTCCGCGTCTGACCTCCCCTCCCTGATCGTTCCCACGTCGAGGCGTCGAACCGTCCGCGTGGGAATACAGCCCAGGACGCTCCGCGTCCCGCTCCTGAACTGGAGCGCAGGGCATGGGAACGATCTCGTCATCTGTTCTATGATCAGGCCCTCTTCCGGAGGGCCTTCGATGACTGATCTGCTCACGTCCATTCAAGCCGCACTCGGCTTGTCCCGCACGCCGATTCCATTCACCGCCGAGGGCGCCCTGCCCTCAGCGTTTGCCGTCACCGACCTTGCCTGCGCGAGCATTGCCGTTGCCGGGCAAGCTGTCGCCGAACTCCTTCAGCAGCAAACCGGCGACTTGCCCACTGTAGAAGTCGACCGCCGCCTCGCCTCGTTCTGGTTCGCCACGTCGCTGCGACCGATCGGCTGGGAAGTGCCGCCGCTGTGGGATCCGGTGGCCGGCGACTACGCAACCCGAGACGGCTGGATCCGCCTGCACACCAACGCCCCGCATCACCGCACCGCCGCTGAAAGGGTGCTCGGCGCCTGTGCCGACCGCGCGGCGATGGCGGCGAAAGTTGCGCAATGGGCCAGTGCCGATCTGGAGCAAGCGGTGGTCGAGGCCAAGGGTTGTGCGGCTGAGATGCGCAGCTGGGAACAGTGGCAGAAACATCCGCAAGGGTTGGCGGTGAATGCCGAACCCTTGGTGCATTTCAGTGACGGGAAAGAAGAAAGTCATCAACCCTGGCAAGGCTCGGTGGCGCGGCCATTGGCGGGGCTCAAGGTGCTTGATCTGACCCGCGTACTGGCCGGCCCGACCGCCAGCCGCTTCCTCGCGGGGTTGGGCGCCAATGTGCTGCGCATCGACCCGCCGACCTGGAATGAACCCGGCGTGGTGCCGGAAGTGACCCTCGGCAAACGTTGTGCGCGACTGGATCTGCATAAGCCGGCGGATCGCGCAGTGTTTGAAGGTTTGCTCAAGGATGCCGACATTCTTCTGCACGGTTATCGTGCCGACGCCCTTGAACAGCTTGGCTTCGGCATAGAGCGTCGCCGGCAACTGGCGCCGGGGCTGATTGATGTCTGCCTCAACGCCTACGGCTGGAGCGGCCCGTGGCAGAACCGTCGGGGTTTCGACAGTCTGGTGCAGATGAGCAGCGGGATTGCCGAGGCCGGACAGCGCTGGAAGCAAGCGGACAAACCGACACCGCTGCCGGTACAGGCGCTGGATCATGCGACGGGGTATCTGATGGCGGCGAGTGTGATTCGGTTGCTGGCTGAACGGTTACGCAGTGGTCGAGGTGGATCGGCGCGGTTGTCGCTGGCACGGACGGCGAAGTTGTTGATTGAGCATGGGGCTGGGACGGATGAAACGTTGCGTCCGGAAAATCCACAGGATCAAAGCTCGCTGGTGGAGCAGACACCTTGGGGGCCGGCACGTCGGCTTCAAGCCCCGCTGAAGATTAGCGGGACGCCTCTGCAGTGGGTTTTGCCGGCAACTGAGTTGGGGTCGCATCGTCCGCAGTGGATTTAAGGTTTGTGCATGGTTTGAGACTGCTGCCCTCACCCCAGCCCTCTCCCGGGGGGAGAGGGAGCCGACCGAGTTGCCTGGCGCCATGCATCGACCTGAGAGATCGAGTCGATTTTGAATTCGGTGCATAACGTTCAAGTCGGTGTACTTCTCAAATATCCCCCAATCGGCTCCCTCTCCCTCCGGGAGAGGGCTGGGGTGAGGGCAGCGGTTTCAAGACGGATACGAAAAATTCAGTCAAAGCGACTCAAGGATGTCCACAACACCTGCGCCGCATACCCCCGAAACGGCCGCCAGGCCTCTGCCCGAACAGACAACTCCCGCGCCGTCATCCGTTCCCCTTCCTGCACCTCCAACGCCCGCAGCAATCCCACATCGCCAGTCGGAAACCCGTCCATGTCCCGCAACTGGCGCAGGGCAATGTACTGCGCCGTCCAGTCGCCAATCCCGTGCAGCGCCAGCAACCGCGCCGTCCCGGAGGCAAACAGCAGCGGATCGTCCAATGACGCCTGCGCCACCCCGGACAAGGTCCGCCCGCGACTTTTCGGCATGCCCAGCGCCGCCAGATCAGCGTTTGCCAAAACCTTTGCCTGAGGAAAGACGTGGGTCAGGCCCGGCACTGAAGAACGTAAAGGCTCGCCATACTGCGCCACCAGTTTCCCCGCCAGCCGAATCGCCGCCACCACGGTGATCTGCTGCCCCAGCACCGCGCGAAACGCCAGTTCCAGACCATCCCACGCCCCCGGCACCCGCAACCCCGGCCGTTCGGCGATCAGCCGCGCCAGCAGCGGATCTACCGCCAGATGCCGCTGCATCGTGGGTAGATCCGCATCCAGATCAAACATCCGTCGCAAACGCGCAACAATCTCGGGAACCGCCGACGGATCCGGGAAATCCAGCTCCACCTCCAGCGCATCACCGTCGCCGGGCCGGACCGAAACCGTGCCGTGAAACCCGTTCAACCCGATGCTGCGCGAATACACGCCATCGGCCACCGTCTCCATCCCGACCACTGCGCGGGCCGCGAGAAACTCGAGCATTGCCGGCCAGTCGCAGGATCCCTGATAGTCGAGCCGCAATCTCACAGGGATAACACGCCGCTGTACAACCCATACGCCGCGAGCCCGGCCCCGGCGATCACGCAGGTGAAAATCCCCTTCTCGAGCGTGGTGAACAGCGGCTCGCCCTGCTCATGTTTGGCCTTGGCGAACAGGATCACCCCCGGCGCATACAGCAGCGCCGACAGCAGCAGGTATTTCACCCCGCCGGCATACAACAGCCACACCGCGTAACACAGCGCGATGCCGCCGATCAGCAGATCCTTGGTGCGTTCGGCGGAGGCATGTTCATAGGTTTCCCCCCGTCCGCTGAGCAATACGGCGTAGGCCGCCGACCACAGATACGGCACCAGAATCATCGAGGAGGCGAGGTAAATCAGGCTGGTGTAAGTGCCGGCGGAAAACAGCGTGATCAGGAGGAAAATCTGGATCATCACGTTGGTCAGCCACAACGCATTGACCGGCACATGGTTGGCGTTTTCCTTCTTCAGGAACGCCGGCATCGTATTGTCCTTGGCGGTGGCAAACAGAATCTCCGCGCACAACAGTGCCCACGACAACAACGCACCGAGCAACGAAATGGCCAGGCCCACGCTGATCAGCAGTGCGCCCCATGGCCCGACAATGTGTTCCAGCACGGCGGCCAGCGACGGGTTCTGCAAGGTCGCCAGTTCCGGCTGACTCATGATCCCCAGCGACAACACATTGACCAGCACGAGCAGCGCCAGCACACCGATAAAACCGATCACCGTGGCGCGGCCCACATCCGAGCGTTTCTCCGCCCGGGCCGAGTAAACGCTGGCGCCTTCGATACCGATGAACACGAACACGGTGACCAGCATCATGTTGCGCACCTGATCCATCACGCCGCCGAAATTCGGGTTGCTGCGGCCCCAGATGTCGCGGGTAAACACGTCCGCCTTGAAGGCCACGGCGGCGATGACCACGAACATGATCAACGGAATAATCTTGGCCACCGTGGTCAGCTGATTGATCAGCGCTGCCTCCTTGATCCCGCGCATGACCAGAAAATGCACGGCCCACAGCAACACCGAAGCGCAGCCGATGGCAATCGGCGTGTTGCCTTGGCCGAACACCGGAAAGAAGTAGCCGAGGGTGCTGAACAGCAACACGAAATACCCGACGTTGCCCAGCCAGGCACTGATCCAGTAACCCCACGCGGACGAAAAACCCATGTAGTCGCCAAACCCGGCCTTGGCGTAGGCATACACGCCGGAGTCCAGTTCCGGTTTGCGGTTGGCCAGGGTCTGGAACACGAAGGCCAGGGTGAGCATGCCGATCGCCGTGATGCCCCAGCCGATCAGGATGGCGCCGGCATCGGCGCGGGCCGCCATGTTCTGCGGCAGGGAAAAAATCCCTCCGCCAATCATCGAACCCACCACCAGGGCGATCAGTGCGCCAAGGCGCAGCTTTTGCGTCGGTTGCGACATTCCAGCGTCTCCAAGTTCCAGAGCGGCGAATGCCGCGAAACCGTTATGCAACCGGCTTTTAACTAAATGGATAAAGCGTAATGACGTTTATTGAATAACGCCAACTTGCGCCCTTTATATATAGCCATTGGCGCTAACGCCGTAGCACGCTCAGACAGTTTTGTGCGCGAATCCTAATAAATCAATTCTGTACTGAAAACAGCGGTGAAAAATTTGCCAAAACCTGAAAAGGAACTAGCGTGATAATTCGAAAGTAATAGGATCCATTCTTAACCACTTTTGACAAAACGCCTCTAGGACGGGCCTTCCAGACAATAGCTTTATGCCTTCAGACGTTTCATAAGTCATTCATTAACAATGGAATGTGACCATGCACTGATCTAAGTCAGCTGTTTGAAAAGCCAACAGAACTACGCTGTGAACTCTTCTCTCCTGCAATGGAGTCATGCAATGTCTGAAGCTCCCGGAAAACTACGACTAGGTGCACTGGTCGCGTTGGTAGTCGGCTCAATGATCGGTGGCGGGATATTCTCTTTGCCACAAAACATGGCCGCCAGTGCCGACGTCGGCGCGGTACTGATTGGCTGGGCCATCACCGCAGTCGGCATGCTTACCCTCGCTTTCGTCTTTCAAACCCTCGCCAATCGCAAGCCTGACCTGGACGGCGGTGTCTACGCCTACGCCAAGGCCGGTTTCGGCGATTACATGGGTTTCTCCTCGGCCTGGGGTTACTGGATCAGTGCCTGGCTGGGCAACGTCGGTTACTTCGTTCTGCTGTTCAGCACCCTCGGCTACTTCTTTCCGGTTTTTGGGGAAGGCAACACCGTTGCTGCCGTGATCGGCGCCTCTGTCCTGCTGTGGGGCGTGCACTTTCTGGTGCTGCGCGGGATCAAGGAAGCGGCGTTCATCAACCTCGTGACCACTGTCGCCAAGGTCGTGCCGCTGCTGCTGTTCGTGCTGATCGCGATCTTCGCCTTCAAACTGGACATCTTTACCGCTGACATCTGGGGCGTGAAAAACCCGGATCTGGGCAGCGTGATGAACCAGGTGCGCAACATGATGCTGGTCACCGTGTGGGTGTTCATCGGCATCGAAGGCGCGAGCATCTTCTCGGCCCGGGCGGAAAAACGTTCGGACGTCGGCAAGGCGACCGTGATCGGGTTCATCACCGTGCTGCTGTTCCTGGTGCTGGTGAACGTGCTGTCGCTGGGCATCATGACCCAGCCGGAACTGGCCAAACTGCAGAACCCGTCGATGGCCGCCGTGCTTGAGCATGTGGTCGGTCACTGGGGCGCGGTGCTGATCAGCGTCGGTCTGATCATCTCGCTGCTGGGGGCGTTGCTGTCGTGGGTGCTGCTGTGTGCGGAGATCATGTTCGCCGCCGCCAAGGACCACACCATGCCGGAGTTCCTGCGCAAGGAGAACGCCAACCACGTGCCGGTCAACGCCCTGTGGCTGACCAACGCGATGGTGCAGCTGTTCCTGATCATCACCCTGTTCTCGGCCAGCACTTACCTGTCGCTGATCTACCTCGCCACTTCGATGATTCTGGTGCCGTACCTGTGGTCGGCGGCCTACGCCCTGCTCCTGGCGGTGCGCGGCGAAAGCTACGAAGGCTTCGCGGCCGAACGGCGCAAGGACCTGATCATCGGCGCCATCGCCCTGATCTACGCGGTCTGGCTGCTCTACGCCGGCGGCGTGAAGTACCTGCTGCTGTCGGCCCTGCTCTATGCGCCCGGCGCGATCCTGTTCGCCAAGGCCAAGCTCGAACTCAAACAACCGGTTTTCACCAACGTCGAGAAGCTGATTTTCGCCGCAGTGGTCGTGGGCGCCCTGGTGGCAGCCTACGGACTGTATGACGGCTTCCTGACTCTGTAATTGCCCAACGTTTTCTCTCTGGAGGATCACTGAAATGACCACGGAAAAAGTTAAGTACGGCGTCCATTCCGAAGCCGGCAAACTGCGCAAAGTCATGGTTTGCTCCCCAGGTCTGGCCCATCAGCGGCTGACCCCGAACAACTGCGATGAACTGCTGTTCGATGACGTGCTGTGGGTCGCTCAAGCCAAGCGCGACCACTTCGACTTCGTGACCAAGATGCGTGAGCGCGGGATCGACGTGCTGGAAATGCACAACCTGCTGACCGACATCGTCGCCATCCCCGAAGCGCTGGACTGGATCCTCGAGCGCAAGGTCACCGCCGATTCGGTGGGCCTGGGCCTGATCAACGAAGTCAAATCCTGGCTGAAAAGCCTGGAGCCGCGACACATCGCCGAATTCCTGATTGGCGGCGTCTCCGCCGATGATCTGCCGGACAGCTTTGGTGGCAAGACCATCCAGATGTTCCGCGACTTCCTCGGCCACTCCAGCTTCATTCTGCCGCCGCTGCCGAACACCCAGTTCACCCGCGACACCACCTGCTGGATCTACGGTGGCGTGACGCTGAACCCGATGTACTGGCCGGCGCGTCGTCAGGAAACCCTGTTGACCACCGCTATCTACAAATTCCATCCGCAATTCACCAACGCCGAGTTCGAGATCTGGTACGGCGACCCGGACAAGGATCACGGCAGCTCCACTCTGGAAGGCGGCGACGTCATGCCAATCGGCAACGGTGTGGTGCTGATCGGTATGGGCGAGCGTTCATCCCGTCAGGCCATCGGCCAACTGGCGCTGAACCTGTTCAAGAACAAGGCCGTGGAAAAAGTCATCGTCGCCGGCCTGCCGAAGTCTCGAGCGGCGATGCACCTGGATACCGTGTTCAGCTTCTGCGACCGCGACCTCGTCACGATCTTCCCGGAAGTGGTCAACCAGATCGTCGCCTTCACCCTGCGCCCTGACGAAAGCAAACAGGGCGGCATCGACATCCGTCGCGAAGAAGGCACCTTCCTCGACGTCGTGGCCAAAGCCCTCAACCTGCCGAAACTGCGCGTCGTCGAAACCGGCGGCAACAGCTTCGCCGCCGAACGCGAGCAATGGGATGACGGCAACAACGTGGTGGCCGTGGAGCCGGGCGTGGTCATCGGCTACGACCGCAACACCTACACCAACACCCTGCTTCGCAAGGCGGGCGTGGAGGTCATCACCATCAGCGCCGGCGAACTCGGTCGTGGCCGCGGCGGCGGCCACTGCATGACTTGCCCGATCATCCGCGACCCTATCGATTACTAAACGACCATCTCCCCGGCCGCACCTATCCCGTAGCGGCCGGGCCGATTACCGAATCCAAGGAGAATCATCATGGCGTTCAACATTCACAACCGTAACCTGCTCAGCCTGGAACACCACACCCCACGTGAGCTGCGCTACCTGCTCGACCTGTCCCGCGACCTCAAGCGCGCCAAGTACACCGGCACCGAGCAGCAACACCTGAAGGGCAACAACATCGCCCTGATCTTCGAAAAAACCTCGACCCGCACCCGCTGCGCGTTCGAAGTCGCCGCTTATGACCAGGGCGCCAACGTCACCTACATCGACCCGAACTCCTCGCAAATCGGCCACAAGGAAAGCATGAAGGACACAGCCCGCGTGCTGGGTCGCATGTACGACGCCATCGAGTACCGTGGCTTCAAGCAGGAAATCGTCGAAGAGCTGGCCAAGTTCGCCGGCGTGCCGGTGTTCAACGGCCTGACCGATGAATATCACCCGACCCAGATGATTGCCGACGTGCTGACCATGCGTGAGCACGCCGACAAGCCGATCCACGAGATCAGCTACGCCTACCTGGGCGACGCGCGCAACAATATGGGCAACTCGCTGCTGCTGATCGGCGCCAAACTCGGCATGGACGTGCGCATCTGCGCGCCGAAAGCCCTGTGGCCGCACGACGATCTGGTGGATCGCTGCAAAAAATACGCAGAGGAAAGCGGCGCCCGCATCACCCTGACCGAAGACCCGAAAGCGGCGGTCAAAGGCGTGGACTTCATCCACACCGACGTCTGGGTATCGATGGGCGAGCCGGTTGAAGCCTGGGCCGAGCGAATCCAGCAACTGCTGCCGTATCAGGTCAACGCCGAGCTGATGAAAGCCACCGGCAACCCGCGCACCAAGTTCATGCACTGCCTGCCGGCGTTCCACAACAGCGATACCAAGGTCGGCAAACAGATTGCCGAACAGTATCCGCACCTGAAAAACGGCATCGAAGTGACCGACGACGTGTTCGAGTCGCCTGCCTGCATCGCCTTCGAGCAAGCGGAAAACCGCATGCACACCATCAAGGCGATTCTGGTGTCGACTTTGGCAGACCTGTAACCCGGCTTTGGCACTGATCGTTCCCACGCTCCGCGTGGTAACGCCGCCCCCGGACGCTCTGCGTCAGCTGTGACGCAGAGCGTCACGGGATGCATTCCCACGCGGGAGCGTGGGAACGATCAACACGAAAAGGACATGCACCATGCGTATCGTCGTAGCTCTGGGCGGTAACGCCCTGCTCCGCCGTGGTGAGCCGATGACCGCTGACAACCAGCGCGCCAACATCCGCATCGCCACCGAGCAAATCGCCAAGATCCATCCCGGCAACCAACTGGTCATCGCCCACGGCAATGGTCCGCAAGTCGGCCTGCTGTCGTTGCAGGCGGCGGCCTACACTTCCGTCACCCCTTACCCGCTGGACGTGCTCGGTGCCGAAACCGAAGGCATGATCGGCTATATCATCGAACAGGAACTGGGCAACCTGCTGGACTTCGAAGTCCCGTTCGCCACCCTGCTCACCCAGGTCGAAGTCGACGCCAACGACCCGGCCTTCAAGAACCCGACCAAACCGATCGGCCCGGTCTACGAGAAAGCCGAAGCAGAAAAACTCGCCGCCGAAAAAGGCTGGGCCATCGCCCCGGACGGCGACAAGTTCCGGCGCGTGGTGGCCAGCCCCCGGCCGAAACGCATCTTCGAAATCCGCCCGATCAAGTGGCTGCTGGACAAGGGCAGCATCGTGATCTGCGCCGGCGGTGGCGGCATCCCGACCATGTATGGCGCGCACGGCAAGCTGCAAGGCATCGAAGCGGTGATCGACAAGGACCTGTGCTCGGCGCTGCTGGCCGAACAGCTGGAGGCGGACTTGCTGGTGATCGCCACCGACGTCAACGCGGCGTACATCGACTTCAAGAAACCCACCGAGAAAGCCATCGCCCAGGCCCACCCGGACGAACTCGAACGCCTGGGCTTCGCCGCCGGCTCCATGGGGCCGAAGGTGCAGGCAGCCTGTGAATTTGCACGCCATACTGGCAAGGTCGCGGTGATCGGTTCGCTCTCGGACATCGAAGCCATCGTCCAGGGCACCGCCGGTACGCGGGTCAGCACGGCAGCGCCGGGCATCACCTACCGATAAAAAGAAACTCCGGGGGCAGACTTCAGGTCTGCCCTTCTCCCATGCCTTGAAAGGAGAAACCCATGGCCCAGTTCGAACCCGGTCATTTGCATATTGAGCGGCATGCGTTGACTGACGACGACGTCAATTACAACGTGCACCTCGACTATGAAGTGTTCACCGATCCCCAGAAAGGCAAAGGGATACAGTTCACCCTGCATGGCAGCATGCAGGGCAAAGAGGTCAACGAACCGTTCTTTCTGCCCAAGGAAGAAGCTTATAACTTCGCTCGTAACGTGACGCAGATCGCCGAAAAGTACGGGATCCCCAAGAGCCACAGCCAGATCGGCTCGGTGCACAAGCATTACGACCTGATGTTTGAGGACATCCGCAAGCAGCTGAATATGCAGTCCGGGGATCCGGTTAATCCCGAGCATTTCGAGTAACCCCCAAAGCCCCCCTCACCCTAGCCCTCTCCCAGAGGGAGAGGGGACTGATCCGGGGATATTTCAGAGTTACGCCGACCTGAACCTGCTTTACCGAATCCATAATCGACTGGTTCTTTCAGGTCGATGTCAAACCTCAGACACCTCGGTCAGCTCCCTCTCCCTCCGGGCGGTCCGACGCTTCGGGAGGGCTGGGGTGAGGGTGCTTTTGATTTAAGGCATACTTGCCCCCCTCCGCACTCCAGAACCCAGAACCGCCCCATGCGTATCCACGTCAGCTTCATCGACCGCGTCGGCATCACCCAGGAAGTCCTGGCTATCCTCGGCGGGCGCAATCTCAATCTGGATGCGGTGGAGATGATCCCGCCCAACGTCTACATCGACGCCCCGACCTTGAGCCCGCAAGTGCTCGAAGAACTGAAAGATGCGCTGTTTCGCGTGCGTGGTGTAGAAGCAGTAACCGTGGTCGACATCCTCCCCGGCCAGCGTCGGCACTTGCAGCTCGACGCGTTGCTCGCGGCAATGACCGACCCGGTACTGGCGCTGGACAGCGCCGGCAAGGTACTGCTGGCCAACCCGGCACTGATCGCCCTGTACGGCCGTGAGCCAGCGGGTGAAAGCGTTTCGGAACTGTTCAACGATCCGGGCCTGCTCGAAACCCTGCTCGAACAAGGCTTCCGCCTGCCGCTGCGAGAAATCACCGTCAACGGCCAGACCCTGTTGCTCGACGCCACGCCGATCACCGACGCCGGCGCCCTGCTGACCCTGTATCAGCCGAACCGCATCGGCGAACAACTCTCGGCGCTGCATCACGATCACGCCGAAGGTTTCGATGCGCTGCTCGGTGAATCGCCGCCAATCCGCACGCTCAAGGCCCGCGCCCAGCGCGTCGCGGCCCTCGATGCGCCGCTGCTGATCCAGGGCGAAACCGGCACCGGCAAAGAACTGGTGGCCCGCGCCTGCCACGCCATCAGCGCCCGGCACAGCGCGCCATTCCTCGCATTGAACTGCGCGGCCCTGCCGGAGAACCTCGCCGAGAGCGAACTGTTCGGCTACGCCCCCGGCGCCTTTACCGGCGCACAACGCGGCGGCAAACCGGGGCTGATGGAACTGGCCAACCAGGGCACGGTGTTCCTCGACGAGATCGGCGAGATGTCGCCGTACTTGCAGGCCAAACTGCTGCGTTTTCTCAATGACGGCAGCTTCCGTCGGGTCGGCGGCGATCGTGAGGTAAAGGTCAACGTGCGGATCCTCAGCGCGACCCACCGCGACCTGGAAAAAATGGTCAGCGAAGGCCTGTTCCGCGAAGACCTGTTCTACCGCCTCAACGTGCTCAACGTTGAAGTGCCGCCGTTGCGCGAACGCGGTCAGGACATTCTGTTGCTGGCGCGCTATTTCATGCAGCAGGCCTGCGCGCAGATCCAGCGTCCGGTCTGCCGTCTCGCCCCGGGCACTTACCCGGCACTGCTCGGTAACCGCTGGCCGGGCAACGTGCGGCAATTGCAGAACGTGATCTTCCGCGCCGCCGCGATCTGCGAAAGCAGTCTGGTGGACATCGGCGACCTCGACATCGCCGGCACCTCGGTGGCACGCCAGACCGACACCGAAGTCGACAGCCTCGAAGAAGCCGTCGAAGCCTTCGAGAAATCGCTGCTGGAAAAACTCTACGTCAGCTACCCCTCGACCCGCCAACTGGCCAGCCGCCTGCAGACCTCGCACACGGCAATTGCCCATCGGCTGCGCAAGTACGGGATTCCGGGCAAAGCCTGAGACCGCGCCAAAAACGACCTCCATCTGTACTGAAAGCGCTACAGCGGAACGATATCGCTACACCCTACTCCGATCACCGCTGTGCAAGGCTTTGATCCGGTTCAGCTTTTTTCTTCGCCTCACGCTGTAGCGATTTCGCTACAGTCAACGTGATGGCGCCTGTCCACAAATCAATCAAGCCATTGATTTATAAAGATATTTTTACGTTGGCCGCGTTCTTGCTAAGTAACCGCTCATAAAATCAGGGCATTGCCGCCCGAGTATTCCACCGCGTCCACCAGACGAGTCTGACCCCTAGGAGATTCCATGAGCGAGTTGCGTTTTACTGAAGATCACGAATGGCTGCGCGCCGAAGCCGATGGTTCTGTCACCGTTGGCATCACCGCTTTCGCGCAGAACGCCCTGGGCGACGTGGTGTTCGTGCAACTGCCTGAATTGCAGGCGTACGACAAAGGCGCCGAAGCCGCCACCGTGGAATCGGTAAAAGCCGCCAGCGGCGTTTACATGCCACTGGACGGTGAAGTCCTGGCCACCAACCCGGCCCTGGAAGACAGCCCTGAGCTGGTCAACGAAGATCCGCTGGGCGAAGGCTGGTTCTTCCGCTTCAAGCCAGCCGACGCTTCGGCCGTCGCCAAGCTGCTGGATCAAGACGCCTACGACCGCCTGATCAAAGCCCAAGCCGAAGCCTGAGGAACCTGACATGACCCAAGTAAATCTCGGCACCGCCAACGAATTCATCGCCCGTCACATCGGCCCGCGCGCCGGTGACGAGCAAGCCATGCTCAACAGCCTCGGCTTCGATTCGCTCGAAGCCCTGAGCGCCAGCGTCATCCCGGAAAGCATCAAGGGCACCAGCGTGCTAGGCCTCGACGACGGCCTGAGCGAAGCCGATGCCCTGGCGATGATCAAAGGCATCGCCGGCAAGAACCAACTGTTCAAGACCTACATCGGCCAGGGCTACTACAACTGCCACACGCCGTCGCCGATCCTGCGCAACCTGCTGGAAAACCCGGCCTGGTACACCGCTTACACCCCGTACCAGCCAGAAATTTCCCAAGGCCGTCTCGAAGCGCTGCTGAACTTCCAGACCCTGATCAGCGACCTCACCGGCCTGCCGATCGCCAACGCATCCCTGCTCGACGAAGCCACCGCCGCTGCCGAAGCCATGACCTTCTGCAAACGCCTGAGCAAGAACAAAGGCAGCCACCAATTCTTCGCCTCGATCCACAGCCACCCGCAAACCCTCGACGTGCTGCGCACCCGTGCCGAGCCACTGGGCATCGACGTGGTCGTGGGCGATGAACGCGAACTGACCGACGTGACGCCGTTCTTCGGCGCGCTGCTGCAATACCCGGCCAGCAACGGTGATGTGTTCGACTACCGCGAACTGACCGAACGCTTCCACGCCGCCAACGCACTGGTGGCCGTGGCCGCTGACCTGCTGGCGCTGACCCTGCTGACCCCGCCGGGCGAGTTCGGCGCGGATGTAGCCATCGGCAGTGCGCAACGCTTCGGCGTGCCACTGGGCTTTGGTGGCCCGCACGCGGCTTACTTCTCCACCAAAGATGCGTTCAAGCGCGACATGCCCGGCCGTCTGGTCGGTGTTTCGGTTGACCGCTTCGGCAAGCCGGCCCTGCGTCTGGCGATGCAGACCCGCGAGCAACACATCCGCCGCGAGAAAGCCACGTCGAACATCTGCACCGCGCAAGTGCTGCTGGCCAACATCGCCAGCATGTACGCCGTGTACCACGGCCCGAAAGGCCTGACCCAGATCGCCAACCGCGTGCATCACCTGACTGCGATCCTGGCCAAGGGCCTGAGCGCACTGGGCGTGACCGTCGAGCAAGCCAGCTTCTTTGATACCCTGACCCTGGCCACCGGCGCGCAAACCGCCGCGCTGCACGACAAGGCTCGCGCCCAACAGATCAACCTCCGTGTGATAGACGCTCAGCGTCTGGGTCTGTCGGTCGACGAAACCACCACCCAGGCCGACATTGAAACCCTGTGGGGCCTGTTCGCCGACGGCAAAACCCTGCCTGATTTCGCCGCTCTCGCCGCTGCCGCGCAAAGCACCATTCCTGCCGCGCTGGTTCGTCAGTCGCCGATCCTGAGCCACCCGGTGTTCAACCGTTATCACTCGGAAACCGAGCTGATGCGCTACCTGCGCAAGCTGGCGGACAAGGACCTGGCACTGGATCGCACCATGATCCCGCTGGGCTCGTGCACCATGAAGCTCAACGCCGCCAGCGAAATGATCCCGGTGACCTGGGCCGAATTCGGCGCCCTGCACCCGTTCGCCCCGGCCGAGCAAAGCGCCGGTTACCAGCAACTGACCGACGAACTGGAAGCGATGCTCTGCGCCGCCACCGGTTACGACTCGATCTCGCTGCAGCCGAACGCTGGTTCCCAGGGTGAGTACGCAGGTCTCCTGGCGATTCGCGCCTATCACCAGAGCCGTGGCGAAGACCGTCGCGACATCTGCCTGATCCCGTCGTCCGCCCACGGCACCAACCCGGCGACCGCCAACATGGCCGGCATGCGCGTAGTCGTGACCGCGTGCGACGCCCGTGGCAACGTGGACATCGAAGACCTGCGCGCCAAGGCCATCGAGCACCGCGAACACCTCGCGGCACTGATGATCACTTACCCGTCGACCCACGGCGTGTTCGAAGAAGGCATCCGCGAAATCTGCGGCATCATTCATGACAACGGCGGCCAGGTGTACATCGACGGCGCCAACATGAACGCGATGGTCGGCCTCTGCGCACCGGGCAAGTTCGGCGGCGA
Source organism: Pseudomonas sp. 9.2(2024) (assembly GCF_039695385.1). Lineage (NCBI taxonomy): Bacteria > Pseudomonadati > Pseudomonadota > Gammaproteobacteria > Pseudomonadales > Pseudomonadaceae > Pseudomonas > Pseudomonas sp. 9.2(2024). The sequence continues at coordinate 5,061,463 of NZ_CP155585.1, forward strand.
CGTCTCGCACCTGAACCTGCACAAGACCTTCTGCATCCCGCACGGCGGTGGCGGCCCGGGCGTCGGCCCGATCGGCGTGAAATCGCACCTGACTCCGTTCCTGCCAGGCCACGGCCACATGGAACGCAAGGAAGGCGCGGTCTGCGCAGCACCGTTCGGCAGCGCGAGCATTCTGCCGATCACCTGGATGTACATTCGCATGATGGGTGGCGCAGGCCTGAAGCGCGCTTCGCAACTGGCGATCCTCAATGCCAACTACATTTCCCGTCGCCTGGAAGAGCACTACCCAGTGCTCTACACCGGCAGCAACGGTCTGGTGGCGCACGAGTGCATCCTCGATCTGCGTCCGCTGAAAGACAGCAGCGGCATCAGCGTCGATGACGTCGCCAAGCGTCTGATCGACTTCGGCTTCCACGCCCCGACCATGTCGTTCCCGGTGGCCGGCACGCTGATGATCGAGCCGACCGAAAGCGAATCCAAGGAAGAACTGGATCGCTTCTGCGACGCCATGATCCGCATCCGCGAAGAAATCCGCGCAGTGGAAAACGGCACCCTGGACAAGGACGACAACCCGCTGAAGAACGCTCCGCACACCGCAGCGGAACTGGTTGGCGAGTGGACTCACCCGTACAGCCGCGAACAGGCGGTGTACCCGGTGGCGTCGTTGATCGAAGGCAAATACTGGCCGCCGGTCGGTCGCGTCGACAACGTGTTCGGCGACCGCAACCTGGTCTGCGCCTGCCCGTCGATCGAAAGCTACGCTTGACCTGTAAAGGGGCGGGTTAGCCCGCCCCTTTCATGCGTGCCTGATGTGCCTATAACAAGAAACCGGAGAACAACCATGTCGTTAAGCGTGTTCGACCTGTTCAAGATTGGCATCGGCCCCTCCAGCTCCCACACCGTCGGCCCGATGCGCGCGGCTGCGCGCTTCGTCGAAGGCCTGCGTCGGGAAAACCTGTTGTCGGCCACCACCAGCGTCAGGGTCGAGTTGTACGGATCCCTCGGCGCCACTGGCAAGGGTCACGGCAGCGACAAGGCCGTACTGCTGGGCCTGGAAGGTGAACACCCGGACACCGTGGATACCGAAACCGTCGCCGCCCGTCTCGCGGAGATTCGTGGCAACGGGCGTTTGAACCTGCTCGGTGAACACAGCATTGCGTTCAACGAGAAAGAACACCTGGCAATGATCCGCAAGCCGTTGGCCTATCACCCCAACGGCATGATCTTCCGCGCCTTCGATGCGGCGGGATTGCAGATCCGCAGCCGCGAGTACTACTCGGTCGGCGGTGGGTTTGTGGTCGACGAAGACGCGGCCGGCGCCGACCGGATCGTCGAAGACGCCACCCCGCTGACCTTCCCGTTCAAAAGTGCCAAGGACTTGCTCGGTCACTGCGCCACCTACGGGCTGTCGATCAGCCAGGTGATGCTGACCAACGAAAGCGCCTGGCGCCCGGAAGCGGAAACCCGCGCCGGCCTGCTGAAAATCTGGCAAGTGATGCAGGACTGCGTGGCCGCCGGCTGTCGCAACGAAGGCATCCTGCCGGGTGGCCTCAAGGTCAAGCGGCGGGCGGCGGCGTTGCACCGGCAACTGTGCAAGAACCCGGAATCGTCGCTGCGCGATCCGCTGTCGGTGCTGGACTGGGTCAACCTCTACGCCCTCGCCGTCAACGAAGAAAACGCCAACGGCGGGCGCGTGGTCACGGCACCAACCAATGGCGCAGCGGGGATCATCCCTGCGGTGCTGCATTACTACATGCGCTTCATTCCCGGTGCGAACGATGACGGCGTGGTGCGCTTCCTGCTCACCGCCGCGGCCATCGGCATTCTGTACAAGGAAAACGCCTCGATCTCCGGTGCCGAAGTCGGTTGTCAGGGCGAGGTCGGCGTGGCCTGTTCGATGGCGGCCGGCGCGCTGTGCGAAGTCCTTGGCGGCAGCGTGCAGCAAGTCGAAAACGCCGCTGAAATCGGCATGGAACACAACCTCGGCCTGACCTGTGACCCGATTGGCGGGCTGGTGCAGGTGCCGTGCATCGAGCGCAACGCCATGGGTTCGGTCAAGGCGATCAACGCCGTGCGCATGGCCATGCGCGGAGACGGGCAGCACTTCGTCTCCCTCGACAAGGTCATCCGCACCATGCGCCAGACCGGCGCCGACATGAAAAGCAAATACAAGGAGACCGCCCGTGGCGGTCTGGCGGTCAACATTATCGAGTGCTGATCGCGCCATAAACTCGCTCTCCCTTTGGGAGAGAACACAAAACTGGCCCCCTCTCCCTCCGGGAGAGGGTTGGTGTGAATCAAGGAGTCACGCATGTCCACCGAACAACTGTCGAAAACCCCGCTGCACGCTCTGCACATCGAACTCGGCGCCCGCATGGTGCCGTTCGCCGGCTACGACATGCCGGTGCAATACCCGCTGGGCGTGATGAAAGAACACCAGCACACCCGTGAGCAGGCCGGGCTGTTCGATGTCTCGCACATGGGCCAGATCCGCCTGACCGGCGCCAATGCCGCCAAAGCCCTGGAAACCCTGGTGCCGGTGGACATCATCGACCTGCCGGTGGGCATGCAGCGCTACGCTATGTTCACCAACGAAACCGGCGGCATCCTCGATGACCTGATGGTCGCCAACCTCGGCAACAACGAGTTGTTCCTGGTGGTCAACGCCGCGTGCAAGGACCAGGACCTGGCCCATCTGCAGAAACACATCGGCGACCAGTGCAAGATCGAGCAACTGTTCGAAGAACGCGCCCTGCTCGCCCTGCAAGGCCCGGCTGCCGTGACCGTGCTGGCGCGCCTGGCGCCGGAAGTGGCGAAAATGACTTTCATGCAATTCACCCGCGTGAAGCTGCTGGGCGTTGACTGCTTTGTCAGCCGTTCGGGCTACACCGGTGAAGACGGTTTCGAAATCTCGGTTCCGGCAGCCGACGCAGAAAAACTCGCCCGCGCCCTGCTCGCCGAACCTGAAGTCGCCGCCATCGGCCTCGGCGCCCGTGACTCGCTGCGCCTGGAAGCCGGCCTGTGCCTGTACGGCCACGACATGAACACCGAGACCACCCCGATCGAAGCCAGCCTGCTGTGGGCAATCTCCAAGCCTCGGCGTGCCGATGGTGCACGTGCCGGTGGTTTCCCGGGTGCAGAACAGGTCTTCGCTCAACAGCAGAACGGCGTTCAGCGCAAACGCGTCGGCCTGTTGCCGCAAGAGCGTACGCCGGTCCGTGAAGGTGCAGAAATCGTTAACGAAGCGGGCGAGATCGTCGGCAGCGTGTGCAGCGGCGGCTTCGGCCCGACTCTGGGCGGCCCGCTGGCCATGGGTTACCTGGACAGCGCCTACGTCGCACTCGACAAGCCAGTTTGGGCGATTGTTCGTGGGAAAAAGGTGCCATTGCTTGTAAGCAAAATGCCATTTGTTCCACAACGCTACTATCGCGGTTGATTGACTGTTTCTATAAGTAACGCGATTGCGTTATGCGTGCACTAATGTGTAACGCGATCGCCATAAAACAGTGCACTCCGTTTACATTCGATTCGAATATGAACTTGGCTTATAACGTTCGAAAACAATTGAACAAGCCAATCGAATAAGCCGGACTAGTGGACCGACTAAGTACCAGCAAGCGCAGGAAAACCGGGGCCTTCGCGGGGCTTGTTTTTCCTCCCGTAGTTGGCGTAGAGTTTGTCCACTGTGTTTGCATGGGTCAGCTTGGAATCGTGACCTGGGCAGTAGCCTACAAGTTAGCTACATCCCGTTCGACGTCTTCTTACTCTCCTGCAACCAGCCCCAGTACTCTTTCATGAGAAGGAGACTGTCATCAATTTTTGCGTCAAAGGAAATAAGAAATGTCCCAACGTCAGAGCGGTACCGTCAAGTGGTTTAACGACGAGAAAGGTTTTGGTTTTATCACTCCAGAAAGCGGTCCGGATCTGTTCGTGCATTTCCGCGCCATTCAGGGCAACGGCTTCAAGAGCCTGAAAGAAGGCCAGAAAGTGACCTTCGTTGCAGTGCAAGGCCAGAAAGGCATGCAAGCTGACGAAGTCATCGCAGAAGCCTGATTTTCTGTAACGAAAAAGCCCCTGATATTGATATCAGGGGCTTTTTTGTGGGCGCAAATCCGTAAAATGGCGCTTCACTTTCCGTCCAGAGGCTGCCATGTCGAAACACCTGCTCACTCCCCAGGGCGATTTCCCCGCCGTCGGCCTGGGCCGTCGTCTGGCAGCGATGTTCTATGACTTTCTGCTGTGCACCGCCCTGCTGATCGTGACAGGTGGCGTCTACAAGATGATTCAGGCCGCGATCATCGGTGAAGAGCGTCTGCGGGTTCTGACCGACGCCGGGCAACTGGATGGCGATCCGCTGTACTCCACGGTGCTGCTGCTGGTGTTGTTCGGCTTCTTCGCCAAGTTCTGGACTCACGCCGGGCAGACCCTGGGCATGCAGGTCTGGGGCATCCGCGTGCAGAACGCCGATGGCACGGCGATCAGCCTGTGGCAGGCGTTACTGCGGTTCATGGTGTCGATTGCGTCGTGGCTGTGTCTGGGCCTGGGTTTCTTCTGGTCGCTGTTCGATAAACAGAAACGCGCCTGGCATGACATCTACTCCGACACGCAGCTCGTGCGAATTCCGAAGAAAACCAAATAATTCTCCAGATGCAAAAACGCCCCGATCCAATCGGGGCGTTTTTGTTTAAGGCTCAAGGTCAGGCATTGCCGGCCAGTTTCATGCGCGCGGCCTGAGTGAAATCGAGCATGCGCTTGAGCGGGCGGATCGCCTGAGGAATGAGAGCCGGGTCGACGAAGATCTCGTTCGAGCCCTCCTTCAGGCACTTGAGCGTGCGTTCAAGGGTGTTCATGGCCATCCACGGGCAATGTGCGCAACTGCGACACGCCGCGCCGTTACCGGCGGTTGGCGCTTCGATGAAGACCTTGTCCGGGCACAGCTGCTGCATCTTGTAGAAGATGCCGCGATCGGTGGCGACGATCAGGGTCTTGTTCGGCAGCGATTGCGCGGCAGCAATCAACTGACTGGTGGAGCCGACGGCGTCCGCCAGTTCGATCACCGAGGTCGGCGACTCCGGGTGCACCAGAATGGCGGCGTCCGGGTACAGCGCTTTCATGTCTTCCAGCTGCTTGGACTTGAACTCTTCGTGGACGATGCAGGCACCGTCCCAAAGCAGCATGTCGGCGCCGGTCTGACGCTGAATGTAGGTGCCCAGGTGCTTGTCCGGGCCCCAGATAATGGTTTCGCCGTTGTCCATAAGGCTTTCGACGATTTCCAGTGCGCAGCTCGAGGTCACTACCCAGTCGGCCCGGGCTTTGACCGCCGCCGACGTGTTTGCATACACCACCACGGTGCGTTCCGGATGCTGATCGCAGAACGCCGAGAACTCATCCACCGGGCAACCCAGATCCAGCGAGCAGGTCGCTTCCAGGGTTGGCATCAGCACGCGCTTTTCAGGATTGAGAATCTTCGCGGTCTCGCCCATGAATTTCACGCCGGCAACCACCACGGTCTTGGCCGGATGGGCGTTGCCGAAGCGGGCCATTTCCAGGGAGTCGGACACGCAACCGCCGGTTTCTTCGGCGAGGGCCTGGATGATCGGATCGCAATAAAAGTGGGCAACCAGCACCGCGTCCTGAGCCTTGAGCTCGGCGGCGATGGCGGAACGGTAATAAGCCTCTTCCTCGGCCGTCAGCGGCTTGGGCTGCTTGGCGTCGAGGTGGGCTTGTACCAGAAGGCGTTCGGAAATCTGCGTCATGTTCGCAAGACCTGCAGGCGCATTCGCGCGAAAGTCGAGTATACACCCGGCTCCGGACCGCTTGAGGGTACCGCCGGGAAAGTGAGTTTTATCAGGCACGGACAGCGTTGGAGCTGCGCAAGGCTACAGAATATCCCGTTGATACAAAAGATGATTCTGACCTGCGTCACGGCGGGAAGAAACGAAGGGAGGGATGCCCGAATCGCAGGCAAAAAAAAACCCGGAAATCCTCACTTTCGTGGGCCTTCCGGATTTTCTAAACCGCCAAATATGGTGGGTCGTGTGGGATTCGAACCTACGACCAATTGGTTAAAAGCCAACTGCTCTACCAACTGAGCTAACGACCCGCTGTGTGGTGGCGCGTATAATACTGATTTTTAAGGACTATTCAACACCTAATTTGAAAAAAATCAAAAATAAGGTGTCGGGTCGCTGATTCCGGCCGCCGCGAAGCCTTCTGCACGCAGTCGGCAGCTGTCGCATTTACCGCAAGCGCGGCCATCATCGTCCGCCTGATAGCAGGAAACGGTCAGCCCGTAATCAACGCCAAGCTTCACGCCCGCCTGGACGATCTGCGCCTTGCTCAGGTTCTGCAGCGGTGCCTGGATGCGGAAACCATTGCCTTCGACGCCAGCCTTGGTTGCCAGATTGGCCATGCGCTCGAACGACTCGATGAACTCCGGACGGCAATCCGGGTAACCGGAGTAGTCCACCGCGTTGACGCCGATAAAGATGTCACGGGCGCCGAGCACTTCAGCCCAGCCCAGAGCCAGCGACAGGAAAACCGTGTTGCGCGCCGGCACGTAAGTCACCGGGATGCCTTCGCCCAGCTCTTCCGGGATGTCGATACTGGTGTCGGTCAAGGCCGAACCGCCCATGCCGTTCAGGTTCAGGCCGATCACCTTGTGCTCGACCACGCCCAGATCGCGGGCAACGCGAGCAGCAGCATGCAGTTCGGCGTGGGAACGCTGACCGTAATCGAAACTCATGGTGTAGCAGGCGTAGCCTTCAGCGCGGGCCATGGCCACGACAGTGGCGGAATCCAGACCACCCGACAGCAGGATTACCGCACGTTTCTGGCTAGTGTTCAGTTGTTCAGTCATCTCAGCGCCCCGGCTCATCATTCCATAGATATTTATGCAGCTGCAGTTGCAGGCGCACTGGCAGGTTATCCGCCACCACCCAGTCCGCCAGATCCCGAGCGTTCAGGTCGTGGTGACTTGGAGAAAACAGCACTTCACCCGCACGTCGCTCAAGACCGTACTGGATCAGCTTCGATACCGCCCAGTCGTAGTCCTCCCTCGAGCAGATGACAAACTTCACCTGATCGTTGGGCGTCAGCAGTTCGATGTTCTCGTAACGGTTGCGATGGGCTTCTTTGGAGTCAGGCGTCTTCAGGTCGACCACCCGACTGACTCGCGGATCGACCGCCGAAATATCGAGGGCGCCGCTGGTTTCCAGCGAGACTTCGTAGCCGGCATCGCACAACTGCTTGAGCAAAGGGATGGCATTGGGTTGTGCCAGCGGCTCACCGCCAGTGACACAGACGTAGCGCGGGCGAAAGCCGGCCACTTGCTCGAGGATGTCGTCGAGGGTACGGATCGTGCCACCGCTGAACGCGTAGGCGCTGTCGCAGTATTGGCAACGCAACGGGCAACCGGTCAGGCGCACGAAAACAGTGGGCAGCCCGGCAGTCCGCGTTTCCCCCTGCAACGAGTAGAAAACTTCGGTGATTCTCAATGTGTCTTGCATAGTCGCCACGGGCGTAACAGCTAAACAGGCTGTCCGCCTCCGTCAGGCACTTCAGGCAACCCCGCCAACGCGTAGATCACCAGAAGCGTGTTTCATAAAAGGGCGTGAATTCTAACGAAAAAACCCGCGACAAGCGCGGGTTTCTTCCAAACGGGTCAAAGCTGTTACATGCGTTGCAGATCGCGCTGGGCCAATTGAGCGGCGGAGGTACCCGGATACTGGGCCACCACCTGCTGCAGAATGCCTTTGACCTTGTCGGTATGACCGAGGCGCCGTTCTACGTCAGCCAGCTTGTACAGCGAATCCGGCACTTTGGCGTGCTTGGGATACAGCTGCGACACCTTGGCGAAAGCCTGACCTGCACCTTGCAGATCGCCTTTGGCCAGGTTCACTTCACCCAACCAGTACTGGGCGTTGCCCGCGTATTGGCTGTTCGGGTATTTACGCAGGAAAGCGGCAAACGCCTGGCTGGCCTTGTCGAAATCCTTGGCCTTGATCAGGTCGAAAGCTGCATCGTAATACAGCTTTTCCTTGGCCGGATCAGCCGGTTCGCTACCTGCGGCAGGTGCCTGGGCGGCAGCAGCGGCCCCGGCTCCAGCGGCGGCACCGGCAGCAGCACTTGCATCGCCACCGGCAGAAGAATTCTCGGGAGTCGCGGCAGGTGCAACGCCGGATCCTATGCGCCGATCAAGATCCTGGTATCGCTCCAGGGATTCCTGCTTCATGCGCGAAACTTGGTTCTGCAGTTCTTCGATCACGCCTTGCTGGCGCGAAATCTGATCCTGCATTTGTTGCAGTTGGTTGAACAGCATGCCGTTTGCCGAGGCAGGGGCCGAAGCCGCTCCCCCGGCATAGGCGCCGTTCGTACCGTAACCTGCAGGCGGATAACTGCTCCCGCTATTGTTATAACCGGAGTTGTCATCGACCACAGGAACCGCAGCCCATGCCGCAAGCGGCGCGAGGCTGAGAGCCAGAACAGTTACAGCACGACGGCACGTTCGCATATCGAATTACTTACGCAGTTCGACGCGACGGTTTTGAGCCCAGGACTGCTCGTCGTTGCCGGTAGCAACTGGACGCTCTTCGCCGTAGGAAACCAGTTCCAGCTGAGCTGGGGAAACACCTTGCAGTACCAGGTAGCGCTGAACGGCTTTCGCACGACGCTCGCCCAGTGCCATGTTGTACTCACGAGTACCACGTTCGTCGGTGTTGCCTTCCAGAACAACGCGAGCGCCGTTTGCTTTCAGGTCTTTGGCGTGAACGTCCAGAGCGCGCATGGCTTCTGGCTTCAGGTCCGAGCTGTCGTATTCGAAGTAGAAGGTGGTGATTGCGCGCAGAGCAGCTTCTTCGCTCAGGGAACCGTCAACTGCACCAGTGTTTGCGCCGTAACCAGCGTTTGGATCAACAGCGCCTTCACCGGCGTTGTCGCCGCCTTTGGACGAGCAACCTACAGCTACAGCCATGGCCAGAGCCAGCGCAGCAAATTTACCAAACTTCAGCATTTCCATCGTGAAACTCCTAATGAACCCCAGTGTGTTAAGTAAAACGTAAAGCGCCGCGTCAGTTCAGGTAAGGGGACCAGGACGGTTCTCTGACTTCGCCTTGAGCGGTAGGAAGCGGGAGCCTCACGCGTCCATTAATGGACACGAGCATCAAGACTCCCCGGCCCTGCTGGCGGGTGGCGTAGATTACCATGGTGCCGTTGGGCGCAACAGTAGGCGACTCGTCCAGAGTGCTATCAGTGAGGATTTTTACACTTCCGCGCTGCAAATCCTGGGCCGCCACTTTGAAATTGGTGAAACCGTCCTGACGATGGATCATCACCAGGGTCTTTTCATCCGCCGAAAGCTTGGGGTTGGCGTTGTAGTTGCCCACGAACGTCACACGCTCGGCACCACCGCCACCGGCACTGGTCTTGTAGATCTGCGGCTTGCCACCACGGTCGGAGGTGAAGTAGATGGTCGAACCATCCTTGCCCCAGTACGGTTCGGTGTTGATGCCAGGACCTGCGGTCACACGGGTGATCTGACGCGAACCGAGGTTCATCACGTAGATGTCCGGGTTACCATCTTTCGACAGCACGAACGCCAGGCGATTGCCGTCCGGCGACCAGGCTGGCGCGCCATTCAGGCCTTCGAAGTTGGTGATCTGCTCGCGGCGACCGGTGTCGATGTTCTGCATGAAGATGCGCGGACGCTTCTGTTCGAACGACACGTAGGCGATACGCTTGCCGTCCGGTGCAAAACGCGGCGACAGGATCGGCTCGCGCGATTGCAGCAGGGTCACGGCCCGGGCGCCGTCATAGTCCGAACGCTGCAGGGTGTAACGGGTGTTCTTCTCGGAGAAACGCTCGGCTGTGACGTACAGCAGGCGAGTCGAGAATGCACCTTTAATGCCGGTCAGTTTTTCGAACGACTGATCGGAGATGAAGTGCGCCATGTCACGCAGTTGTTCGGTGGTACCGGACACACTGCCGTCAGCCACTTTCTGCTCGGTGGCGACGTTGAACAGAGCCCACTGCACCTGCAGACGGCCACCGGCCGGCGCGATGCTGCCGACCATCATGTATTGCGCGCCCACCGCCTTCCAGTCACGGAAGATGATTTCGCTCGGCTGGCTTGGCTGGCTGATCATGTTTTGCTTTGGAATCGGCGAGTAATAGCCCGAGTTGCGCAAATCGTTACCAATGATTTCAGCCATGTCATCCGGCAGGACGGCACCGCCCTGAAAACCGAACGGTACGACGGCGATCGGCGTTGCCCGATCGCTGCCGCTGGTGACCAGAATGTTCTTTTCATCCGCCATCGCGATCCCTGCCATGCAGCAGATCACGACCAGCATTCCTCGAAGAAGGTTTCTCACAAGGCTAGATCCTCAGGTGTGAATGTCATCTTGAATGAACGATACGGAGCGAAATCGCTCGGCTTCATTCCCTGCATTTCCGTCAAACGTCCAATATTCTTGACCGCTGCCACTGCCGACGCATCGAACGGACCGTCGCCACTGGACTTGGCCACGCTGACCGAAGTCACCGTACCGTCCGGCAACATGCCGATCTGCAGCACAACCGTCATGCCTTTGCGTGCCGAAGGTGGACGTGCCCAGCCTTCCGCTGCCCGCGCACGAATCAGGTCATCGAAACTGCCCGCGACTTCATCGCCCTGCTCATCGGCCAAGGCCTGCTGGCGCTGCGGCGTGTCGGAAAGCAAATCTGCCAGGGCCTGAGCCTTTTTGTCTTCGGCGGATTTACGTGCCGCGTCCTGCGCTTTCTTCTTCGCAGCATCGGCAGCAGCTTTCTTCTTCGCGTCTTCGGCGACTTTCTTCTTCGCCTCTTCAGCTTCAGCTTTCTTCTTGGCGTCTTCGGCGGCTTTCTTCTTCGCGTCTTCGACGATCTTCTTCTTGGCTTCTTCAGCGGCCGCTTTCTTGGCCTCTTCTTCAGCAGCCTTCTTGGCTTCTTCTTCGGCTTTCTTCTTGGCTATATCAGCCAATTGTTTCTCTTCTGCCTTCTTGGCTTCGGCGGCTTTCTTCGCGTCGTCGGCTTTCTTGGCTTCATCAGCCTTCTTCGCCTCGTCCGCTTTCTTCGCCTCATCGGCCTTCTTGGCTTCCTCGGCCTTTTGAGCCGCTTCTTCTTTCTTTTGTTCCGCAGCCTTCACCGCTTCCTGCTCGACCTTTTTCTGCTCCATCTGCTCGACTTCGGTCTGGCGTGCGGCGGATTTCTTCGCCTCACCCGCAATCTTCTGATTGGTCTGGGTGGTTGCCTGACTTTTCGATTTCAGCTGGTACAGGGTCGCCTGGACAATCGGCTTGGCCGGCGGCAGCTCCGGGGTCAGGGCGAAACTGACGAACAGCATGCCGAACACCAGCACGTGCAAGCCAATCGCCCAGACACTAGGCCAGAAGTAGCTTTCCGAGGCGGACGGCTCTCGCTGTTGCTGCATCAGGGCGCCTCGGTGATCAAGCCAACGTTACCGACCCCGGCTTTCTGCAACCCGCCCATGGCGCCCATGACGGAGCCATAATCGACGGACTTGTCGCCACGGATGAAGACCTGGGTACGCTTGCCGCCTTCAGTGCCGGCGCGAATGATCTTGGTCACCGCGTCGGTCATCTGTGGCAGGGTCATGGCCCGGTCCTGCTGCTTCTCGGTGTCGACTTCGCTGCCAAGGTTCCAGTAGTAGGTCTTGTCCGACTTGATCGAAATGGTCAGCACCTGGGTGTTGTTGTCCTGCGGCAAGGCTTCGCTGGAAACCTTGGGCAGATCCACTTTCACGCCCTGATTGAGCATCGGCGCAGTCACCATGAAGATGACCAGCAGCACCAGCATCACGTCGATGTAAGGCACTACGTTCATCTCGGCGACCGGCTTGCGCTTGTGTCGGGCTCGAGTGATTAAAGCCATCGGGAAATACCTGCTTATTCTTCGCTGGTGTGCACTTTGCGGTGCAGGATCGCCTGGAATTCATCGGCGAAGGTGTAGTAGCGGCTCAGCAAGGTTTCGCTGCGGGCAGAGAAACGGTTGTAAGCGATAACGGCCGGGATCGCGGCGAACAGACCGATCGCGGTGGCGATCAGGGCTTCGGCGATGCCCGGTGCCACGGTGGCCAGGGTTGCCTGTTGGGCGCTGGCCAGACCACGGAAGGAGTTCATGATGCCCCAGACGGTACCGAACAGACCGATGTACGGGCTGACGGAACCGACGGTGGCGAGGAACGGCAGGCTCTGCTCGAGCTTTTCTTCTTCACGGGAGATGGCGACGCGCATGGCACGGGCCACACCTTCCATTACCGCTTCAGGGTCGACACCTGGCTGCTGACGCAGACGGGAGAACTCCTTGAAGCCGGCACGGAAGATCTGCTCGACACCCGAATCCGGATCCGGGTTGCTGCCGGCCTGACGGTAGAGTTTGGACAGGTCGATACCCGACCAGAAGCGCTCTTCGAAGCTCTCCAGGGCACGTCGACCGGCGCGCAGCAGGTTGCTGCGCTGAAAGATCATGATCCATGAGGTCACCGATGCGGCTACCAGGGTCAACATTACCAACTGCACCACGATGCTGGCATTGCTGACCAGGCTCCACATGGAGGAATGGTCGACGACGTTAGCTTCCACGCTTTATCTCCTGCTTTGAGTGTGTACCCGTGCCGACCGCGTCGGCAAAGGCCGCACGCAGGTCTTCGGGAAGGGCCCGGGGTTTCAAACTGTTAGTGCGCACACAGGCCACCAGAAACTGCCCTTCGCAGAGCAGCACATTATCCGTTGCCCGCCTGACCTGCTGTCGAAAGCGCAGGCTGGCACGGTTCAATTCGATTACATCAGCGCTTACCAGAAGCTCGTCGTCCAGTCGCGCCGGCGCGTGATAACGCGCTTCGCTGGAATGCACGACGAACAACAGGTCCTCCCCTGCCAGCGCCGACTGGGCAAAGCCCAGCTCCCGGAGCCGCTCGGTTCGAGCCCGTTCCATAAACTTGAGGTAATTAACGTAATACACGATGCCGCCCGCATCGGTGTCCTCGTAATAAACGCGACAACGATGTGCGAACGGCTCAAGCCCGTTTTGCGCGCGCATACTCTAGTGCTTACTCCTCGGGTTGCCAATCCGGCCAGGCAACTGTTTTTCATTGTTCGAAGGCTTTACCGCAAAAGTACCGTCCTGAGACAGTACAAACGCTGAATAAATCGACAATAAATGTGTATTAATCGTCCACGGCATCGAGAAACTCGTCTACCACGGGCATCTCGCCCATTCGTGTCGGAATGTTTAAACCAAAATGCAGGTACGCGTGACGAGTAACCACCCTGCCCCGCGGCGTCCGCATGATGTAACCCTGCTGAATCAGGTAAGGCTCGAGCACGTCTTCAATGGTGTGCCGTTCTTCGCTGATCGCTGCCGCCAGACTGTCGATGCCCACCGGACCACCGTCGAATTTCTCGATCATGGTCAACAGCAGACGCCGGTCCTGATGATCGAAACCGTGCTCGTCGACATCCAGCAGATTGAGCGCCAGATCCGCGACAGCCTTGGTGATGTGGCCCTTCGCGCGGACTTCGGCGAAATCCCGCACCCGGCGCAACAGTCGGTTGGCGATCCGCGGCGTACCACGGGCGCGGCGGGCAATCTCGAAAGACCCTTCGGGATCCAGCGGCAGGCCGAGGATGCTCGCCGAACGGCTGACAATCGTCGCCAGGTCAGCGGTGCTGTAGAACTCGAGACGCTGGACAATACCGAAACGGTCACGCAACGGGTTGGTCAACATGCCCGCCCGCGTCGTCGCGCCAACCAGAGTGAACGGCGGCAGATCGAGCTTGATCGACCGCGCCGCCGGCCCTTCACCGATCATGATGTCGAGCTGGAAATCTTCCATCGCCGGGTACAGCACTTCTTCGACGATCGGCGAGAGGCGATGGATTTCATCGATGAACAGCACGTCGTGCGGCTCAAGGTTGGTCAACAGCGCCGCCAGATCCCCCGGACGTTCCAGCACCGGGCCGGACGTGCTCTTGATCGACACGCCCATTTCCTGGGCGATGATGTTCGCCAGCGTGGTTTTACCCAGCCCCGGCGGACCGAAGATCAGGGTGTGGTCGAGGGATTCGCTACGGCCACGGGCGGCCTGGATAAACAGTTCCATCTGCTCGCGAACGGTCGGCTGGCCGATGTATTCGGCCAGGCTGACGGGACGTATCGCCCGATCCTGGACTTCTTCGCGCTCACGCGGGCTGTGCGTGGCGGCGATCAGACGATCAGCTTCAATCACTTAAATCATTCCCTTCAGGGCGCGTCGAATCATGTCTTCGCTGCTCAGGCCTTTCTCTTTGATCGCGGAAATCGCCTTGCTCGCTTCCTGTGGCTTGTAGCCCAGGGAAATCAGCGCGCTGACCGCATCGTTCTCGGCGGTGTTGACCGGCGCCGGGCCGTCCGGCTGGTTCGGCACCAATGCGAACATGGCCGGCGAGGTTTCCCAGGCCTTGAAGCGATCCTTGAGTTCGACCAGAAGACGCTCGGCAGTTTTCTTGCCCACGCCCGGCACCTTGGTCAACGCCGAGGTGTCCTGGGACTGCACGCAGCGGATCAGCTCGTCGACTTCCAGACTCGACATCAAGGCCAGGGCCAGTTTCGGCCCCACACCATTGAGACGGATCAACTCGCGAAAAAAGTCTCGCTCACGCTTGCCGGCAAAACCATAGAGTAACTGCGCGTCTTCGCGTACGACCAAATGGGTGTGCAAGGTCAGCGGTTCACCGACCGACGGCAGACGATAAAGGGTGGTCATGGGCACTTCCAGCTCATACCCGAGGCCGTTTACATCCAGAATCAGGTGCGGCGGCTGTTTCTCAGCCAGAGTGCCGCGCAAGCGTCCAATCACGTTTCAGATCCTTGAGCGTTGGCCAGCCGTGGGCTGGCGACCGACAGAACATGGATTGACGGCCGACGACCCAGGCGCGAAATCCACATTCCGGGAAATTGACTGCTGATGCTATCAGAGACGCAGGCGCCCGCCACGACTGCGTGCTGTTCCCAGGCCGTGTGGCAACAGACTGGAGCGGGTGTGGGCGTGACAAATGGCAATCGCCAGGGCATCCGATGCGTCGATTTGCGGTTTGCTGGTCAGCTTGAGCATGTGCATGACCATCATCTGCACCTGCTCTTTATTGGCAGCGCCAGTTCCCACCACAGCCTGCTTGACCTGGGTGGCCGTGTACTCGGCGATTTCCAGGCTTTCTTCGGCGCCGGCAACGATAGCGGCCCCACGGGCCTGCCCGAGCTTCAGCGCCGAATCGGCGTTTTTCGCCATGAACACCTTTTCGATGCCCATGGTGACCGGGCCGTAGGTCTGGATGATTTCCCGCACGCCGCGATAGACGATCTGCAACCGTTCATGCAGCTCGCCGGCGCCGGTGCGGATACAACCCGAGGCGACATAGATGCAACCGCCGCGTCCGGTATCGCGAACGATGCCGTAACCGGTAATGCGCGAACCGGGGTCGATACCAAGAATTAAAGTCATAACGCCTGCAGGTTCGAAAAAACACAAAAACAAATGTGGGAGATTCCGGGTTTGAGGGAAAGCCTCAGACCCGGAATCTCCCACATTGAATCGTAGTCGCTCTTAACCGAGCTGAGCGGCCACGTCTTCCGGAATGTCCGCATTGGAGTAGACGTTCTGCACGTCATCCAGATCTTCCAGCATGTCGATCAGCTTGAGCACCTTCTCGGCACCCTCCAGATCCAGTTCGGCGCTGGTGGTCGGCTGCATGACGATTTCCGCGTCATCACCCTTGAAACCGGCGGCTTCCAGGGCATTGCGTACCGCGTAGAAACTGGTGAACGAGGTGAACACGTCGATCGAGCCGTCTTCGTGGCTGACCACGTCGTCGGCATCGGCTTCCAGCGCCGCTTCCGTCAGCGCGTCTTCGTCCACGCCCGGGGCAAAGCTGATCTGCCCCTTGCGTTCGAACAGGTAGGCTACCGAACCGTCGGTACCGAGGTTGCCGCCACACTTGCTGAACGCGTGGCGAACAGCTGCTGCGGTGCGGTTGCGGTTGTCGGTCATGCACTCGACCATCACCGCCACGCCGCCCGGGCCGTAACCTTCGTAGGTCAGCTCTTCAACGTTGTCGGCTTCGGTCGCACCGGCGCCACGAGCCACGGCACGGTCGATGATGTCCCGGCTCATGTTGGCGCCCAGTGCCTTGTCCAGTGCCAGACGCAGACGCGGGTTGGAGCCCGGATCACCGCCGCCCTGACGGGCCGCCACGGTCAGCTCGCGGATCCACTTGGTGAAGATCTTGCCTCTCTTGGCATCCTGGCGTTCTTTGCGGTGCTTGATGTTCGCCCACTTGGAATGACCTGCCATAACTCGCTCCGAATTCTCTTGAACAATGCCCGCCATGCAAGTGCATCGGCCAGCAAAAAAATCTTGTTTTCAATCACTGCAGAAAGAAAAAAGGCGCATCCGAAGATGCGCCTTCAGGCCCGTCTTACTCGGCCTTTGGCGTTTCGCGCAAACGAATGTGCAATTCGCGCAATGCCTTCGCATCCACGACACCCGGCGCCTGCGTCATCACGTCGGCAGCACTCTGGGTTTTCGGGAAGGCGATCACTTCACGGATCGACTGGGCGCCGGTCATCAGCATCACCAGACGGTCCAGACCGAAGGCCAGACCACCGTGCGGCGGCGCGCCGTATTTCAGGGCGTCGAGCAGGAAGCCGAACTTCTCTTCCTGTTCCGCTTCGTTGATGCCCAGCAGACGGAACACCGCCTGTTGCATCTCTTTACGGTGGATACGGATCGAACCGCCGCCCAGCTCGGTGCCGTTCAGCACCATGTCGTAGGCACGGGACAGAGCGCCGGCCGGGTTGGCTTCCAGCTCTTCCGGCGAGCACTTCGGCGCGGTGAACGGGTGGTGCAGCGCCGAGAAGCTGCCGTCGTCGTTCTCTTCGAACATCGGGAAGTCGACGACCCACATCGGCGCCCATTCGCAGGTCAGCAGCTTCAGGTCGTGACCGAGCTTGATACGCAGCGCGCCCAGGGCTTCGCTGACGATCTTGGCCTTGTCGGCGCCGAAGAACACGATGTCACCGTCGACTGCGCCAACGCGATCGAGGATCACGTTCAGGTTGGCTTCCGGGATGTTCTTCACGATCGGCGATTGCAGACCGTCAACACCGGCAGCACGCTCGTTGACCTTGATGTACGCCAGGCCCTTGGCACCGTAGATGCCGACGAACTTGGTGTAGTCGTCGATCTGCTTGCGCGGCATGCTCGCCCCGCCTGGTACGCGCAGTGCGGCGATACGGCATTTCGGATCGTTGGCAGGGCCGCTGAAGACCTTGAAATCAACTTCTTTCAGCTGATCGGCCACGTCGACCAGCTCCAGCGGGTTACGCAGGTCCGGCTTGTCGGAACCGTAACGGCGCATGGCTTCTTCGAACGTCATGTGCGGGAATTCACCGAATTCCAGATCCAGCACTTCCTTGAACAGGTTGCGGATCATGCCTTCGGTCAGGCCCATGATGTCTTTTTCGTCGAGGAAGCTGGTCTCGATGTCGATCTGAGTGAACTCAGGCTGACGGTCGGCACGCAGGTCTTCGTCGCGGAAGCACTTGGCGATCTGGTAGTAGCGGTCGAAGCCGGCAACCATCAGCAGTTGCTTGAACAGCTGTGGCGATTGCGGCAGCGCGAAGAACGAACCGGCGTGGGTACGGCTCGGCACGAGGTAGTCGCGCGCGCCTTCCGGCGTGGCACGGGTCAGGATCGGCGTTTCGACGTCGAGGAAGCCGTTCTCGTCCAGGTAGCGACGGATGCTGGTGGTCATGCGCGAACGCAGACGCAGCTTCTCGGCCATTTCCGGACGACGCAGGTCCAGGAAGCGATAGCGCAGACGGGTTTCTTCGCCAACGTCGGAGAACTCGTTCAGCGGGAACGGCGGGGTTTCCGACTCGTTCAGCACTTCGAGTTCGTAGCCCAGCACTTCGATCATGCCCGACGCCATGTTGGCGTTGGTGGCACCGGCCGGACGCAGACGCACCTTGCCGGTGATCTTCACGACGTATTCGCTGCGCACGCGATCGGCGGCGGCGAAGCTCTCGGCGCGATCCGGATCGAACACTACCTGGGCCAGACCGTCACGATCACGGATATCGAGGAAAATCACCCCGCCGTGGTCGCGACGACGGTGAACCCATCCGCAAAGGGTAATTTCCTGGCCTTCCAGGCTTTCGTTCAGTTGGCCGCAATAATGGCTGCGCATCATGGTAGTGGTTCGCTTCTCGTAATTCGAAATTCGGTGGAGATCCCGCTGCACTCAAGCACTGTGCAACTAGTGGAAACTCGCGCGTGTCGTTCGACCTGGGTTTGAACCCTAGTCAGATTTGTCGCCACCGGCCAGATTCTTCTTCGCGCCGGTCTTGAAATCGGTTTCGTACCAGCCGCTGCCGCTGAGGCGAAAGCCCGGCATCGACAGCTGCTTCTTGAGTTCCGGCGCCTGGCAGGCAGGACAATCGACCAGTGGTGCGTCGCTGATCTTTTGAATGGCTTCCAACTGATGACCACAGGAAGCACATTGGTAATCGTACATCGGCATGGGGTTGTCTCGGCAATCAGATTGCCAGCACGCGCAGGGCTGTGCGGCGAAAGAGCGGGATTATATCCATTAAATGCGGCCTGTGCAGCCGGAAGACTGCACAGGCCGTCTCGTCAGTGACATCCCGCGCCGTGCATCCCCGGAGAATCCCGTAGACCATGCACCACACACACCACCCGTATCAGACCGCTGAAGTTTTTCACCCCGCCATGGCGCAGGTGAACTTCACGATCGACACGGGACAACAGCGTGCCGACCGAACAGCAATTGTCCTCGGCCATCCGGCCCAGGATGTTCCAGTAAACCTGCTCCAGCCGCATGCAGGTCGCGAACCCGTTCAAGCGTACCGATCGGGACAACGGCCGGATCAGCTCCATGTCGAACCCGCCGAGAAACGGCTCCTCGAACTTGTCCTGCTGTAAAACGACAGCAATGTCGCCTCGCCTGTCTCCACCTTCCATATTGCTGACACTCCTTTGTCATTTCTGCGCCTGTGATCAAGGCGAAATCCTGAGATCTCATTAAAAGCGCAGGTGCAAAGGCAGATCCAGATGACTTTTTGACCATCCACGTAGGATAAGCCAACGCGATACGGAGGATCATGGAGCGGTGGGGTGTCTTCCTTGTTTCCTACCGTCGCGAGTGAAATTTCCGGGGGAACAAGAGAACAGCGCACGAACCATGGATGTCCATGCGCTTCCCTTCATCAAGCCTCGAGCAGTGCGCGCAACATCCACGCGGTTTTCTCGTGAACCTGCATGCGCTGGGTCAGCAGGTCGGCGGTTGGCTCATCGCTGACTTTATCCAGCAAAGGGAAAATCCCCCGCGCCGTGCGGGTGACTGCTTCCTGACCTTCGACCAGTTGTTTGATCATGTCCTCGGCACTCGGCACGCCCACCTCTTCTTTAATGGAGGAAAGACGTGCATAAGTCGCATAGGCGCCCGGCGCTGGGAAACCCAGCGCCCGGATGCGTTCGGCGATCGAGTCGACCGCCAGTGCCAGTTCGTTGTATTGCTCCTCGAACATCAGATGCAGGGTCCGGAACATCGGCCCGGTGACGTTCCAGTGGAAGTTGTGAGTCTTCAGATACAGCACGTATGTGTCGGACAGCAGGCGCGAGAGCCCTTCGACGATGGATTTGCGGTCTTCTTCACTGATACCGATATCGATTGCCATGCTTACCCCCTAACGGCGATTGAAATTCATCCAGCAGGTGTCGGTTCACTGTAGCAAGGCCACCCCCACCCCGCAGCCCCCGTATCGACCCGATAGAGGCGACAAATCGCCCCACGCGTTGCCGCTGGCCGGCGTGATTTGAGTAGCCGCAGGCTTTGCTGTTAAATAGGCAGTGTGTCGCTACGCCCCGTTTTCCGGGCCTGCGCATAGGCTGATGCCGTGCACGTGTCCAACGCCTCTTATTGTTCCGAAGCGAACCGTGCGCCTTCAGCTCTTCCTTGTGAGCCGTCATAACGTGAGTCAATAAAAATGTTGAAAATCGTCCACCTGCTAATGGGCGCAGCAGCCTTGCTGCTGTCCTTCATACCCAGCCTGAAGTCCGAAGCGGTACCTTACCTGCAACAACCCGATGCACTTTACCTGGCCTTTTTCGGCCTGCTGAACCTGATCCTTGCACCAGTTATCCCTTACTGGAACAAAGGTCCGCGCCAGCATCTGCAAAATCTGGTCAGCGCCCTGCTGGTCCTGACCGTTGTCCTGCAAACACTGACCCTGATCGCGCCGATGCCTGTCATCGCCGGCCAGCCAGCCGTGCTGTTCAGCCTGGTGATCGCACTGGTCGCCGTGGTTCTGCACCTGGCCGTCAGCTTCTACAAATCCTCCCCGGCCGCCGCCGCGCAAAGCTACGACATGAGCAACCGCGATACCGGCACCGTCAAGTGGTTCAATACCTCCAAGGGCTTCGGCTTTATCTCCCGGGATTCCGGCGATGATATTTTCGTGCACTTTCGCGCCATCCGTGGCGAAGGCCACCGCGTTCTGGTCGAAGGCCAGCGCGTGGAGTTCTCGGTGATGAACCGTGACAAGGGCCTGCAGGCCGAGGACGTGATCGCCGCCCTGCCGCGTCGCTGATCCAAGTCTCCCGCAATAAAAAAACCGCGAACAGCCAGGCTGTTCGCGGTTTTTTAATGAATGCGTTTTTAACGGGAGCACGCCCGCGCACTTCTCAATAGTGTGGCGGCGGTGCGTCTTCTTCGAAAGAACCGAACTGGCCCACCATCTCTTCCTGGCGCTTGAGTACCGCTGCCATCTGCAATTGCAGACGCTCGACCACTCGCTGCTGCTCCACCAGCACATCGTTCAATGCCTGAATGGTGTCGTCCTGAAACGCCAGGCGACTTTCCAGCTCGGTAACACGTTGTTCGAGGCTCATCACTCAGCCCTCCAGAAAGGTGAAATCTTCGTCCAGCACCAGACGCAGGCGCTCGCGGATCGCGGCCACTTGCTCGGCACTGTAAGGCCTGGCGGGATGCTTGCCCCAGACCGGCGCCGGCCAGGCCGCATCGTCCCGCTTACGCACGATCACATGCATATGCAGTTGGCTGACCACATTACCCAGGGTCGCGACATTCATCTTGTCGGCGTCGAAGGAATCCTTGAGCACCTCGGCCAGGGCCGTGGTTTCCTGCCACAGGCGCTGCTGGTCGGCGACATCCAACTGAAACAACTCGCTGATATCGTCGCGGCGTGGCACCAGGATGAACCACGGGTAGTTGGCGTCGTTGGACAACAGCAGTCGACAAAGCGGGAAATCGCCGATGGCCAGCGTGTCCTGTTGAAGTCGTGGATCTAAAGCAAACACTGCGCGCACTCCCGGCGAAATGACCTGTTTTCAGCTTAGCGCCCCGCTGTGAAAGCAGCGCGCCAAGCGACTGGACGGCAGCATACCTGCGATTGGAGTGACCTTCACGGCGAACAGCGTTGCCACAAGAATTCCTCCACGCCCCGGAATGTGACATTTATGCCTCGCGTGCACCAGGACAGAACCGGGAATGCGAATAAATCGAGCAAAATGACCGGCGCACACCTCAGCGTTTACGTTCATCCAGCGACCCAACTGTATGAATTCAGTACAGCCTTTGAATTTTTTTGCACCAAAACCGCACAGTGCGTCTACGCTCAGTGCGTCGGGCATCCGCCGAATACTCACCGACGGGGTGAACCGGTAACGTTTTTGGTTGTCGCGCTGCGACTTTCAGGGAGCAACACCATGCGAAGGACGGCGTCAAGCCTGTTTGAAAGGCCCTCGAAGCCACCGGTTTTATGAGGTTTTTACAGCGTCAGACGCGCACCTTGAAAAAAACCGGAACAATTCAGCGGTTTGTGCACGCTTGTTGCATTCATACCCATATGGACTATAAGCGCACCACAAGAAGTGGATGCCTTGAGCCCCATAAAAACAGTGGCAGGGTTGCCCGATGGAGATTCAAGCGTTTTGCCAAGGGACTCTTTTTTACCGATGCTCAAGCTCTGTAAAACAGCGCTGAAGTTGTCAGTCCCATTGCATTTGGACTGTAAATTTGCGACATCTACCAAGCCGTTTGCGACACGCTCGTAAAGAAGCTGAAAGGTTGGATTCGCAAGTATCGCCAACATGGTCGGCGTGATATAAGTTTGCGCCGACACAAAAAGAAAGAGCCGCCCAGATAATAAAACAGGTGGGACGGCAGTACTCTTCTAAAACCAAAGGAGCAAATCACGATGCGCGTGATGAAGTGGAGCATGATCGCACTGGCAGTTGCTGCAGCTGCCAGTACTCAGATGGCTACGGCCGCACCGTTCGTAAGTGACCAGGCTGAAGCCAAAGGCTTTGTTGAAGACGCGAAAGCTGATTTGCTGATTCGCAACTATTACTTCAACCGTGACAACAAAGACCGTGCCCGGGACGTGAAAGACTGGACCCAAGGTATCTGGGGCAACTTCAGTTCCGGTTACACCCAAGGCACTGTTGGTGTCGGCGTTGATGCATTCGGTTACCTGGCCATTAAACTGGACGGCGGTGATGGCACCAGCGGTTCGGGCAACATGAGCCGTGAGAACACCCCGGATGCCCGTGGTGTCCGCGAAGCCAACGACAGCCAGGGTAAAGCCGGCGCTGCCATCAAGTTCCGCGTTTCCAAAACCGAGCTGAAAATCGGTGACATGCAGCCAAGCACTGCTCCAGTGTTCGCTGTCGGCGGCTCCCGTATCCTTCCTCAAACTGCCAGCGGCTTCCAGCTGCAGAGCAGCGAAGTCAAAGACCTCGATCTCGAAGCCGGTCACTTCTACGCGGCGACTGCCCAGGACAAGAACGCCCATGATGGCGAGCTGTGGGCAACCTACGCCAACGTAAAAGCCGACAGCATCGACTACTTCGGCGGCAAGTACGGCATCACTGAAAACCTCAGCGCATCGCTGTATGGCGCCAAGCTGGAAGACATCTGGAACCAGTACTACGCCAACGTCAACCTCACTACCCCGTTCGGTGGTGACACTTCGCTGAACACCGACTTCAACATCTACCGCACCACGGATACCGGCAGTGCCAACGCAGGCGAGATCAGCAACACTGCGTTCTCCCTGGCAACCGCCTTGTCGTTCCTGAAAGCACACACCATCACCCTGGCCTTCCAGAAGATCAACGGTGACACGCCGTTCGACTACATCGGTGTTGGTGGCCACGGTCCATCCAACCGTGGTGGCGACTCGATCTTCCTCGCCAACTCCATCCAGTACTCTGACTTCAACGGTCCAGGCGAGAAATCTGCCCAGATCCGTTACGACATCAAGATGGCCGAGTACGGCGTTCCAGGTCTGAGCTTCATGACCCGTTACGTGAAAGGTTGGGACATCGACGGCACCCACACTCCGGCTGGCAGCAGCTACACCGGCTTCTACGGCGAAGATGGCAAACACAACGAAACCAACTTCGAAGCCAAATACGTAGTTCAGTCTGGCCCGGCCAAAGACCTGTCCTTCCGTATTCGTCAGGCCTGGCACTTTGCTAACGCCGACGAAGGTGAAGGCGATACCAAAGAGTTCCGTCTGATCGTCGACTACCCACTGTCGATCTTGTAATCGCGAACATTTAGTTCGCGGCAACAACAAAAAGGCCCATCTTCGGATGGGCCTTTTTTGTTGTCTGCTTCTCGTACTAATTGCCTGACCGACAAGTCAGGCAATTAATTAGCAACCTATCATTACACCGCCGATTCCTGAACCACACGAATCACTCGTTGCGGAAAAGGAATATCAATGCCTGCAGTCTTTAAACGATCACGGGACTGTTCGTTAAACATGAACATCACATCCCAGTAATCCGCGGTTTTAACCCAGACGCGCAGAGAAACAGTGATCGAACTGTCACCCAGTGTCGAAATAACAGCCTGAGGTGCCGGATCCTGCAGAACACGATCATCCTTGGCCAGATCCAGCAGCACCTGACGGGCCTTTTGCAGATCGGCTTCGTAATCCACACCTACGTCGAACACAACCTTGCGGGTCGGCTGACGGTTGGTGTTGGTGATGATGCCGTTCGACAGGTTGCCGTTCGGCACGATGATGGTCTTGTTGTCACCGGTGCGCAGCACGGTGTGGAAGATCTGGATGCTGTCGACAGTACCCGCCACACCCTGGGCTTCGATCCAGTCACCGATGCGGAACGGACGGAACAGCAGAATCAGCACGCCGCCGGCGAAGTTCGCCAGGCTGCCCTGCAACGCCAGACCGATGGCCAGGCCGGCCGCACCGATCGCCGCGACGAACGAGGTGGTTTCGACGCCGATCATCGACGCCACGCTGACGATCAGCAGCACCTTGAGAATGATGTTGGCCAGACTGCTGATAAAACCTTGCAGCGCCAGGTCGGCATTGCGCAGGGCCAGCAGGCCGCCGAGCTTTTGCGTGACCTTGTTGATCAGCCACCAGCCGATGGCCAGGGTAATCACCGCCAGCAACACGCGGCTGCCGTATTCCATGATCATCGGAATCCACGCCTGGGACGCCTTGACCAGGTTGTCCACCTCAGCATTCAAATCCATCTTTTATCTCCTGATTGCCGGCTTCCCGGGCTGTAAAAAACCAGCGGCAGAAAGACCGGGCCGTAAAGGGCTCAATCGTTTCTGCCGTTGCTTGGGCCTCGGACGCTGTAAACGCCGAGAGGTTCCCGACCGAAAAGCTTAGTCGCGGAAGTTGTTGAACTGCAGTGGCATGCCGAATTCCTTGGCACGCAGGGCCGCGATGGCTTCCTGCAGGTCGTCACGCTTCTTGCCGGTCACACGCACCTGCTCGCCCTGAATGGCGGCCTGTACCTTGAGCTTGGCTTCCTTGATGTGGCCGACGATCTTCTTCGCCAGTTCCTTGTCGATGCCTTCCTTGAGGACGGCGTCCTGCTTCATCAGCTTGCCCGAGGCGAAGGAGTCTTTGACTTCGAGGCACTGCACATCGATCTTGCGCTTGACCAGGGCCAGCTTGAGGATCTCGATCATCGCTTCCAGCTGGAAATCGGCTTCAGCGGTCAGGTGGACGGTCAGGTCCTTTTCCTTGAATTCAAAGCTGCCCTTGCCTTTCAGGTCATAACGACGATCGAGTTCCTTCACGGCGTTCTCGACCGCGTTGGTGAGTTCGTGTTTGTCCAGTTCGGATACCACGTCGAACGACGGCATGTAATCTCTCCAATAAAAAGGCGCGCTCGTACGGGACGCGGCGCGCTTGGCTTGCGGTTAAAATCGGGCTCATTATAACGGGTCTTTTCCCACCGACACGGCGAGCCTTGCATGCCTGTACCTTACCGAGTGAAAAACTGATGTCCACCCCCTGGCACGTCCTCGGCGCCGGAAGTCTGGGCACGCTCTGGGCCACGCGTCTGGCCCGGGCCGGATTGCCGGTCCGGCTGATCCTGCGCGACCTCGACCGCCTGCACGACTATGCAACGGCGGGCGGCCTGACCCTCGTCGAACAGGGCGTGGCCAGCCATTACGCGATCCCCGGCGAAACCCCGGACAGTCCCGGCCCCATCCGTCGCCTGCTGGTGGCCTGCAAAGCCTACGACGCCGAAGCGGCCGTGGCCGGGCTTGCCCATCGCCTGGCACCGGACGCCGAACTGATTCTTTTGCAGAACGGCCTCGGCAGCCAGGAAGCAGTCGCCGCGCGAGTCCCGCAGGCCCGCTGCATCAGCGCCTCCAGCACCGAAGGCGCGTTTCGCGACGGCGACTGGCGCGTGGTATTCGCCGGCCACGGCTACACCTGGCTCGGCGACGCCGGTCATCCTGTCGCGCCGATCTGGCTGGACGATCTTGAGGCGGCAAAAATCCCCCATGAATGGAGCGCCGACATCCTCACCCGCCTGTGGCGCAAACTGGCGCTCAACTGTGCGATCAATCCGCTGACGGTGCTGCACGACTGCCGCAACGGCGGCTTGCAGCAACATCACTGCGAAGTCGCCACGCTGTGCGGCGAACTGACCGAGCTGCTCGAACGCTGCGGGCAACCGGCGGCGGCGGACAACCTGCAACAGGAAGTGGAGCGGGTGATCCAGGCCACGGCGGCGAATTTCTCGTCCATGTATCAGGACGTGGCCAGCAAACGCCGCACCGAGATCAGCTATTTGCTTGGGCATGCCTGCAAGGTTGCAGAGCGTCATCAGTTGAACCTGCCGCATCTCAAGCAATTGCAACAGCGGCTGACCGCCCATCTGCACAGTCTCGGATTGCCCGTCGACTGAGCAGCGGCTACGCTGGCCACTTGTTCCTTTGCTGCGATAAACCTGATGCCATTGCGCCAGCGTCTTGAAAACCTGCCGG
Organism: Pseudomonas sp. 9.2(2024); assembly: GCF_039695385.1. Lineage (NCBI taxonomy): Bacteria > Pseudomonadati > Pseudomonadota > Gammaproteobacteria > Pseudomonadales > Pseudomonadaceae > Pseudomonas > Pseudomonas sp. 9.2(2024). Next base: position 5,087,853 of record NZ_CP155585.1, read on the forward strand.
TCGGCCAGAAACTGCTGGCCGCCCTGCTGGTGCTGTTGACCACTGTGTTGTTGGTCGCCAACCTGACCTTTATCAGCGCCGCCTATTACATTTCCCAGGAAAGCATGGCGCCCCAGGCGTTGCAGACCATCGGCCGGCTGGTGTCGAACCCGAGTCTGGTGGCCGAAGCCTTGCAGTCGCCGCAAAGCGCCGAGCGCCTGCTCAAGGAGCTCGACAGCTATTCCCCGCTGCGTGCCGCCGCTTTATATGACGGCAAAGGCGAACGTCTGGCGCAACTGCAACACGGAGACAAACTCAAACTGCCGGAACGCTACCGGCACATCGAAGCCTGGCAACTGACCGAGTTTCGCAGCAACCAACTGATCACCCTGCCCCGCCCCGGCACTGCACCGGGCCACCTGCTGTTGGTGGCCAGCAGCGAACTGCCAGTCGCGTTCTACACCGGCACGCTCACGGCCAGTCTGGGGATTCTGATTTTCAGTGTGCTGCTGTGGCTGGTCATCGCCCGGCAGATCAAGCGCCTGATCACCCGGCCGATCCATCAGCTGGAAGAACTGTCCCGCCAGGTGACCCGCGAGGAGAACTACGCCCTGCGCGCCTCCCGGGGCAACCATGACGAAATCGGCAGCCTCGCCGAAGCATTTAACACCATGCTTTCGCGCATCGAGGCCCGGGAGCAGCAACTCAAGCGCGCCCGCGACGACTCGCAAGCCGCCTACGATCAGGCCCAGGGGCTGGCCGAAGAAACCCGCCACACCAACCGCAAGCTGGAACTGGAAGTCCAGGTGCGCAGCAAGATCGAGAAGAAACTCACCGGGTTCCAGAACTACCTCAACAGCATCATCGACTCCATGCCCTCGGCGCTGATCGCCCTCGACGAACAGCTCTACGTGACGCAGTGGAACCAGGAGGCCAGCGCCCTTTCCGGTACACGGCTCGACGAAGCGCTGAACCAGCCGATCTTCCTCGCCTTCGAGCCGCTCAAGCCGTTTCTGCCGCAACTCAAGCAGACCGTCGAACAACACACGGTGGCGAAAATCGAGCGGGTGACGTGGTTCAAGGACGACGAGCCCAAGCACTACGCCCTCACCTTCTACCCATTGATGGGCGGCGCCGGGCGCGGCGTGGTGATCCGGATCGACGACATTACCCAGCGCCTGTCGCTGGAAGAAATGATGGTGCAGTCGGAGAAAATGCTTTCCGTGGGTGGCCTTGCCGCCGGCATGGCTCACGAGATCAACAACCCGCTGGGGGCGATCCTGCACAACGTTCAGAACATCCGCCGACGCCTGTCACCAGACCTGCCGAAGAACCTCGAACAGGCCGAACAACTGGGCATCGAACTCGATACCGTGAACCGTTATCTGCAAGGTCGGGAAGTCCCGCAACTGCTTGACGGCATCCAGCAGGCCGGCGCCCGGGCGGCGAAGATCGTCACCCACATGCTCAGTTTCAGTCGCCGCAGCAACCGCCAGATGGCACCGTGCGACCTGCCGGCGCTGATCGATCAAGCGGTGGAAATCGCCGGTAACGACTTTGACCTGGCCATCGGCTTCGACTTCAAGGGTCAGGCGATCATTCGCCAGTTCGACCCGGCGCTGGGCCCGGTGCCCGGCACCGCCAACGAACTCGAACAGGTGCTGCTCAACCTGTTGAAGAACGCCGCGCAGGCGATCCACCAGCGCGAAGATGACAGCGAGCCGGGGCGAATCACCTTGCGCACCCGGCTCAATCCGCCCTGGGCCGAGATTCAGGTCGAGGACAACGGCATCGGCATGAGCGAGAACGTGCGCAAGCGCACCTTCGAGCCGTTCTTCACCACCAAGGAAATCGGCCAGGGTACGGGCCTCGGCCTGTCGGTGTCGTACTTCATCATCACCAACAACCACAAAGGGCAGATGGAAGTGCAGTCGGCGCCGGGGCAAGGCACCTGCTTCACCCTGCGCCTGCCACTGGCGCAACCGGCGTCCATCGCCGCCGAAACCAATCAACTACCGAGGTAAACCATGGGCTTTCGCTTGTCGAAGATCTACACCCGCACCGGCGACAAGGGCGAAACCGGACTGGGCGACGGCCGCCGGGTGCCCAAGGATCACCCGCGCATCGAGGCCATTGGCGAGGTCGATACGCTGAACAGTCAGGTCGGCGTGCTGCTGGCCGGATTGATCGCCGAGCGCGAAACCTGCCCCGGGCTGAATGAACTGATCGACGTGTTGGCGCCCTGCCAACATCGGCTGTTCGACCTTGGCGGTGAACTGGCGATGCCGGAATATCAGGCATTGAACGCAGCAGAAATCGAACGGCTGGAAGCCGCGATCGATCTGTGGAACGAGGAATTGGGGCCGCTGGAGAACTTCATTCTGCCGGGCGGTTCGATACTGATTGCCCAGGCCCATGTCTGTCGCAGCCTGGCGCGCAGTGCCGAGCGGCGTTGCCAGCATTTGAATGCGATCGAGCCGTTGGCCGGGGTTGGCCTGGCGTACATCAATCGCTTGTCGGATCTGTTGTTTGTGGCGGCCAGGCTGATCGCCCGGCGCCAGGGTGTTGCCGAGATTCTGTGGCAACCGGCGGCGAAACCATCAGATCAGTAGCGCCTGTCAGGCCCCCTTCGCGAGCCCGCTCGCGAAGGGGTCAGTCGCATCAATGCTAATTCAGGCCTCAGGCCAGAACGCCCGAATCCCCGCCACACCCTGAGCCCCGGCATTCCATGCTTTTTCGCGCTCCGCCGGGCCGACTCCACCCAACAGGAACACCGGTTTGCTGAAGCTTTCGATCAGCGTCGACGCCTGCTCCCAGCCCAACGGTTGTGCATCCGGGTGAGTCAGGGTCGGCTGCACTGGCGACAGGGTGACGAAATCCACGCCCATCTGCTCGGCCAGCGCCAGTTCTTCAGCGTTGTGGCAGGACGCCGCCAACCAGCGCTCCGCCGGCAGCGGACGCCCCGCGGCCGCGTACTTGCGCAACTGCGCCGAAGTGATGTGCCAGCCCGCGGCCGGGAAATCGCCCAGCCACTCGAACGGGCCCTTGATCATCAACTGCGCCTTGCCGGCGCACAGTCCGACCGCGTCTACCGCAAGGTCGCGGTATTTCGGGTCATAACCATTGGGCGCACGCAGCTGGATCAGCTTGATGCCACCGGCGATTGCCTTCTGGATGCCGCGCAGCAAGGCCGGGGTTTCCAGGTCTTCCGGGGTGATCAGGTATTCGGCGGGCAGACGCGCGGCCGCGACGATCGGCTGGTTGGCCGCCGGGAATTCGTAATCCGTCAGCTCCTTGGCCGAAACCCAGGCCAATGGCTGGCCTTCGGCACCATGGGGTTCGCCGGTAAAGCTCGAGACTTCCCAGACATCCAGCAACACCTGTTTGTCCGGGTAATCGTGGCGCACCTTGATCAGCGGCCGCGCGGCGCCGACGACAATGCCCAACTCTTCGTGCAGCTCGCGGGCCAATGCTGTTTGCACCGACTCATCGGCTTCGACCTTGCCACCGGGAAATTCCCAGAGGCCGCCCTGATGCTGGGTATCGGCACGCCGGGCGATCAGAATCTTGCCGCTGCCGTCACGAATGACGGCGGCGGCGACGTGTACACGTTTCACGACTGCAATTCCTCCAGTCCTGCCTTTTGCCAAGCCTTGAAGGCCGGCCACTGGTAGACGGTTTCAACATAGGCTTCATCATCGGCCGACAACTTCACCTGATAGGTGCGCAGGCGCACGGCAATCGGTGCGAAGAACGCATCGGCCAGCGACACCCGACCAAACAGGTAAGGCCCAGGCTCGGTCGCGACGGCGCGGCATTCGGCCCACAGCGCGAGCATGCGCTCGACATCGACCTTCACTTCCGGCGGCACCGGGTTGAGCGGCGCGTCGTGGCTCAGGTTGAACGGCATGTGGTTGCGCATGGCGAAGAAGCCGCTGTGCATCTGCGCGCAGGCGGATCGCGCCTGGGCTCGGGCGAAGATATCGGTCGGCCAGAGTTGTTCGGAAGGAAACTGCTCGGCCAGGTATTCGGCAATCGCCAGAGAATCGGCGACGGTGCCACGGGCGGTTTTCAGCAGCGGCACCTTGGCGGTCGGCGAGTGCGCCAGCAGCCGCTCGCGGGTGTCGGGCTTGCCGAGTTTGACCAGTTCTTCGGTGTAGGGCGCGCCGGTCAGTTCAAGCGCCAGTGCCGCGCGCAGGGACCAGGAGGAAAGCAGTTTGTCGCCGATGATCAGGTGAAGGCTCATGTTCGGGTCCTTTCATGGGACAGAAGAAAAGGAGGTCCGCAGACCTCCCTCTTCGGCAGGGATCAGGTGCGGTATTCGGCGTTGATCTTCACGTACTCGTGGGACAGGTCGGTGGTCCAGATGGTTTCGCTGCAATCGCCGCGACCCAATTCGATACGGATGGTGATTTCTTCCTGCTGCATCACCGCCGAGCCCTGGGCTTCGGTGTAGGTCGCGGCGCGGGCGCCACGGCTGGCGATGCACACGTCACCGAGGAACACGTCGATCTTGCTCACGTCCAGATCCGGCACGCCGGCACGGCCGACGGCGGCGAGGATGCGGCCCCAGTTCGGGTCGGAGGCGAACAGTGCAGTCTTGATCAGCGGCGAGTGGGCCACGGTGTAGCCGACGTCCAGGCATTCCTGGTGATTGCCGCCGCCGTTGACTTCAACGGTCACGAACTTGGTCGCGCCTTCGCCGTCACGCACGATGGCCTGGGCCACGTCCATGCACACCTCGAACACGGCCTGTTTCAGCTTGGCGAACAGCTCGCCTTCGGCACGGGTGATTTCCGGCAGCGCAGCCTTGCCGGTGGCGATCAGCATGCAGCAGTCGTTGGTCGAGGTGTCGCCGTCGATGGTGATGCGGTTGAACGACTTGTTGGCACTGTCCAGCATCAGGTTTTGCAACACGTCGCGGGAGACTTTGGCGTCGGTGGCGATGTAACCGAGCATGGTCGCCATGTTCGGACGGATCATGCCCGCGCCTTTGCTGATGCCGGTGACGGTGATGGTCACGCCGTCATGCTGGAACTGGCGGCTGGCGCCTTTTGGCAGCGTGTCGGTGGTCATGATGCCGGTGGCGGCGGCTTCCCAGTTGTTTTCCGACAGATCGTCCAGCGCGGCCTGCAAGGCGCCTTCGATCTTCTCGACCGGCAGCGGCTCGCCGATCACGCCGGTGGAGTAAGGCAGGATCTGGCTGGCATCAACGCCGGTCAGTTCAGCCAGTTTGGCGGTGGTGCGCTCGGCAGCAGCCAGGCCCGGCTCGCCGGTGCCGGCGTTGGCATTACCGGTGTTGGTCAACAGGTAGCGCACCGGGTTCTGCACGCGTTTCTTGGCCAGGATCACCGGCGCTGCACAGAAAGCGTTCAACGTGAACACGCCCGCCACGGTGGAACCTTCGGCGCAACGCATCACGACGACATCCTTGCGCCCCGGGCGCTTGATGCCGGCCGAAGCGATACCGAGTTCAAAACCGGCAACCGGGTGCAACGTTGGCAAAGGACCAAGACCAACAGCCATGAATGCGCTCCTTACTCAATGATGTCAGCACCGCCAAGCGTAGTGACGGTGGTGTAAATGGCAAAACGCCGCGACGGCTGGTGCCGGTCGCGGCGCGGGTATTTCAGCGATTGAAACGAGTTTTACTGGATCTGCCCGTGGCAATGCTTGAATTTCTTGCCCGAACCGCAGTAGCACAGTTCGTTGCGGCCCAGCTTCTGCTCGTTGCGCACCGGGGCGGTGGCGAGGGCCACATCGACCTCTTCACCGACCAGTTCCGGTTGCGCTTCCAGGCCAGGAGCCTCGGCGTGTTCGAACTGCATGCGGGCGGCCAGTGCTTCGGCTTCCTGACGCAGGCGTTGTTCTTCTTCGGCCGGATCTTCGCGGCGAACCTGAACGTGCGACAGCACACGGATCGAGTCGCGCTTGATCGAATCCAGCAGCTCGGAGAACAGCGTGAAGGACTCGCGCTTGTATTCCTGCTTCGGGTTCTTCTGCGCATAACCACGCAGGTGGATACCGTGACGCAGGTGATCCATGGTCGACAGGTGGTCTTTCCACAGGTCGTCCAGAACGCGCAGCACGATCTGCTTCTCAAAGGAACGCAGGGCTTCGGCGCCCGCCTGGTCTTCTTTTTCGTTGTACGCGGCGATCAGCTCGTTCATCAGCTTCTCGCGCAGGGTTTCTTCGTACAGGTGATCGTCTTCGTCGAGCCATTGCTGGATCGGCAGCTTCACGCCGAAATCGCTGGCGATCGACGCTTCCAGACCGGCCACGTCCCACTGCTCTGGCAGCGATTGCGGCGGAATGTGTGCGCTGACAGTGGCGTTCAGGACGTCCTGACGGAAATCAGCGATGGTTTCGCCGATGTTGTCCGCGGCCAGCAACGTGTTACGCATGTGATAGATCACTTTACGCTGTTCGTTGTTGACGTCGTCGAACTCGAGCAGTTGCTTGCGGATGTCGAAGTTGCGGCCTTCAACCTTGCGCTGCGCCTTCTCGATGGCGTTGGTCACCATACGGTGCTCGATGGCCTCGCCAGGCTGCATCCCCAGGGCTTTCATGAAGTTCTTCACCCGGTCAGAGGCGAAGATGCGCATCAGGCTGTCTTCCAGCGACAGGTAGAAGCGGCTGGAACCGGCATCGCCCTGACGGCCGGCACGGCCACGCAGCTGGTTATCGATACGACGGGATTCGTGACGCTCGGACGCGATCACCTGCAGACCGCCGGACTCCAGCACTTGCTGGTGACGCTTCTGCCAGTCGGCCTTGATCTGGGCGATCTGCTCAGGGGTCGGGTTTTCCAGCGACGCGACTTCAACTTCCCAGTTGCCGCCCAACAGGATGTCGGTACCACGACCGGCCATGTTGGTAGCGATGGTCAGTGCGCCCGGACGACCGGCCTGCGCGATGATTTCAGCTTCTTTTTCGTGGAACTTGGCGTTCAGAACCTTGTGTTCGATGCCTTCCTTCACGAGCAATGCGGACATGTGCTCGGAGGTTTCGATGGTCGCAGTACCCACCAGTACCGGACGACCGGCAGCCATGCTTTCCTTGATGTCGTTGACGATCGCCGCATATTTCTCTTCGGCGGTCAGGAACACCAGGTCGTTGTAGTCCTTACGGGCCAACGGTTTGTTCGGCGGAATGACCATAACGTCCAGACCATAGATCTGGTGGAATTCGAATGCTTCGGTATCAGCGGTACCGGTCATGCCGGACAGCTTGGTGTATAGACGGAAGTAGTTCTGGAACGTGGTCGATGCCAGAGTCTGGCTTTCGGCCTGGATATTCAGGTTTTCCTTGGCTTCGATGGCCTGGTGCAAGCCTTCGGACAGACGACGACCCGGCATGGTGCGACCGGTGTGCTCGTCGACCAGCACGACCTGGCCGTCTTGCACGATGTATTCGACATTGCGGTTGAACAGCTTGTGCGCACGCAGGCCGGCGTAAACGTGAGTCAGCAGACCCAGATTATGCGCCGAGTACAGGCTCTCGCCTTCAGCCAGCAGGCCAACACTGGCGAGTTGCTCTTCGATGAACTGGTGACCGGCTTCGTTGAGTTCGACCTGACGGGTCTTCTCGTCGACGGTGAAATGGCCTTCCTGGGTGACTTCGCCTTCGACTTCTTCGACGTGCAGCTTGAGTTTCGGGATCAGCTTGTTGATCTCGATGTACAGCTTGGAGCTGTCCTCGGCCTGACCGGAAATGATCAGCGGGGTACGCGCTTCGTCAATGAGGATGGAGTCGACTTCGTCGATCACGGCAAAGTTGAGTTCGCGCTGGAATTTCTCTTCCATGCTGAACGCCATGTTGTCGCGCAGGTAGTCGAACCCGAATTCGTTGTTGGTGCCGTAGGTGATGTCGGCGGCGTAGGCGGCGCGCTTCTCTTCCGGCGGCTGGAACGGCGTCACGATGCCGACGCTCAGACCGAGGAATTCATACAGCGGACGCATCCAGTTGGCGTCGCGGCGGGCCAGGTAATCGTTCACGGTCACAACGTGCACGCCCTTGCCGGACAGCGCGTTGAGGTAAACGCCCAGAGTACCCACCAGCGTCTTGCCCTCACCGGTGCGCATTTCGGCGATCTTGCCTTCGTGCAGGGTCATGCCACCGATCAGCTGGACGTCAAAGTGGCGCATGCCCATGACACGCTTGCCGGCTTCACGGGCGACCGCGAAGGCTTCGGGCAACAGCTTGTCGAGGGTCTCCCCCTTGGCAATGCGGTCCTTGAACTCTGCGGTCTTGGCGCGCAGTTGATCGTCCGAGAGGGCGACCATCTTCTCTTCGAAGGCATTGACGAGCTGCACCGTCTTGAGCATGCGTTTGATTTCACGCTCGTTCTTGCTTCCAAAAAGTTTCTTTAACAAAGGCGCAAACATATCGGCAGGATCTTCCACACTAAAGGGATGGAGGGCGGCCCCGTGAGTCGCCCGTGCAGCCCTCATGGCCGCATGCGAACGAGCATTCTACCCGGAAACGGTGGTGAGGAAAGTGGGGATATTCCACGATGCTGGCACTGCGCTTTGACGGGGCTCACTTAAAATAGGGGCGTTTTGCTCAACTTCAAGCCGTACAGCGAAGAAGTTAGTCGTTGATTTAATGGGCAAAGCAGGGACAAAAGCAATGGGCGAGTGAAATGGCTGCCATCTGCTACCATGGCGCCTCTGTCACTTCAGGTCCTAGATCATGGCATTTCGCCCTCTCACAGCCAGAGCGCCCGCCGTTCTGCTACGCGAAGCCAGACCGCTGAAAGCCATCCTCGGTCATGCCCAGCGCCTGGCCCATCTGCAACGTCTGCTCGAAAGCCAGCTGCAACCTGCCGCCCGTGAACACTGCCACGTGGCCAAGTGGCGCGAGGGCGAACTGTTGCTGATCGTCACCGACGGCCATTGGGCCACGCGCCTGCGCTATCAGCAGAAACGCCTGCAACGGCAACTGCAGATGTTCGACGAGTTCGCCAATCTGACGCGAATCAAGTTCGCCGTGCGGCCACCGACCATCCAGCGCGAAGCGAGCGGACCGACGATCGACCTGTCAACGGATGCGGCGGCGACCATCCAGGCCACCGCCGACGGGATCAGCGATCCGAATCTGCGAGCGGCACTGGAACGACTGGCCGCCCACGCCAAACCCAAAACCTGAGCCTTGTTGATCAGCGGCGTTTGCTGCCGCCGAGCAATGAACCCATCAGACCGCGCACCAACTGTTTGCCCAGCGAATTCGCCGCCTGGCGCATCGCCGACTTGAGCGCCTGCCCCGCCGCCGTGCCGAGGAATTCTCCGGCCTTGTCCGCCAGACTCGGCTCTTCAGCCGCCGTTTTGCCCGGCGCCGCTTCAGCCTCGGGTGCCAGCCCCTTGCGCCCCATCAGGATTTCATAGGCCGACTCGCGGTCGATCGGCTTGTCATAACGGCCCTTGAACGGCGAACCGGCAATCAGCACCGTGCGCTCGGTCTCGGTCAACGGCCCGATCCGCGATTGCGGCGGTGCCACCAGCACTCGCTGAACCATTTCCGGCGTGCCCTTCTCCTGCAAGGTGCCGACCAGAGCCTCGCCAATCCCGAGTTCGGTGAGCACCGACAAGGTGTCGAACGCCGGATTCGGCCGGAAGCCGTCCGCCACCGCCCGCAGGGATTTCTGTTCCTTGGCGGTGAACGCGCGCAGGCCGTGCTGGATCCGCAGCCCCAGTTGCGCCAGCACATCGTCCGGCAGATCGCCCGGCGACTGGGTGACGAAATACACGCCCACGCCTTTGGAACGGATCAGCCGCACCACTTGCTCCAAGCGCTCTTGCAGCGCCTTGGGCGTGTCGCCGAACAACAAATGTGCCTCATCGAAAAACAGCGCCAGCAGCGGTTTGTCGGCATCGCCGCGTTCCGGCAGTTGTTCGAACAGCTCGGCCAGCAGCCACAGCAGGAACGTCGCGTAGACCTTCGGCGCCTCATGTACCAGACGACTGGCGTCGAGCAGATGAATGCGTCCGCGACCATCGGCGGTCGGCTGCAGAATGTCCTCCAGTTGCAGCGCCGGCTCGCCGAACAACGCCTCGGCACCCTGCTGCTCCAGCGTCGCCAGACGCCGCAACAGCGCCTGGCTGGAGCCAGTGGTGAACAGCGCGGCGTCTTCGCCCAGCAGCTGCGGATTGTCCTTGAGGTGATTGAGCAGCGCTTTCAGGTCTTTGAGATCCAGCAGCAACAGGCCTTCGCGATCCGCCACCTTGAACGCTGCGTACAACGCCGATTGCTGGCTGTCGGTCAGTTCCAGCAGCGCGCCGATCAGCAGCGGGCCCATTTCACTCAACGTAGTGCGCAACGGATGACCGGACTGACCGTGAATGTCCCACAGGGTCACCGGATACGCCTGAGGCGTGTGCTTGAGCCACGGCATGCCGGCGATGCGCTCGGCGATCTTGCCCTGGGGGATGCCGGCAGCACCGAGGCCGCACAGGTCGCCCTTGACGTCGGCGGCGAACACCGCGACCCCGGCGTCGCTGAACGCCTCGGCCAGACGCTGCAGGGTGACGGTTTTGCCGGTACCGGTTGCGCCGGCCACCAGTCCGTGACGGTTGGCCAGGCGCATGGCCTGGGCGATCGGTTGCCCGGCGAGGTCAGCGCCGATTACAAGTTGCGAAGATTCAGGCATTTGGTCACCCAATGGTTAATCTTTGATCGAGCATGGCCGATAGCTAACGGTGACAGATGCGACTGACATCCGCATCGGAGATTTCCCTAAGGAGAAGCGGAAATACCTGCTTGTACCCATCAAGCCCACCTGGCGAGTATCTATAGAAGCACGCCCTGAATAATAAGACCTTAGCGGAACCCCAAGCCATGAACAAAAATCTGCGTTTCAGCCATAAAATCCTGCTTGCCGCCGCCCTCATCGTCATTGCCGCCTTCGCCTCGTTCACGCTGTACAACGACTGGTTGCAACGCAATGCGATCCGCGAGGACCTGGACAATTACCTCAACGAGATGGGCGAGGTCACAGCCGACAATATCCAGACCTGGCTCAGCGGGCGCATCCTGCTGATCGAGAACGCGGCCCAGAACATCGCCATCAACCCCGACCCTGCCGCCGTCGCCAGCCTGCTGGAACAGAAAGCCCTGACGTCGACCTTCATGGCGTCTTACCTCGGCGATGCTACCGGGCACTTCACCATCCGCCCGGATGCGAAGATGCCGGACGGTTTCGATCCACGTGTTCGTCCTTGGTATAAAGGTGCGGAAAGCAGCAGCACCTCGACCCTGACCGAACCGTACATCGACGCCGCCACCGGCCAGACCATCATTTCCATCGCCACCGCCGCGAAAAAGGCCGGTCAGAGCGTGGGCGTGGTGGGCGGCGACCTGAGCCTGCAAACCCTGATCAACACCCTCAGCGCCCGGGACTTCTCCGGCATGGGCTACGCGTTCCTGGTCAGCGCCGACGGCAAGATCCTGGTGCACCCGGACAAGGCCCTTGTGATGAAGTCACTGAAGGAAGCCTATCCGCAGGACACCCCGCGCATCAGCAGTGACTTCAGTGAAGTCACCGTCGAGGGCAAGACCCGCATCGTCAACTTCACCCCGATCAAGGGCCTGCCGTCGGTGAACTGGTACATCGGCCTGTCGGTGGATAAAGACAAAGCCTTCTCGATGCTCAGCGAATTCCGCGCTTCGGCCGTGATCGCGACCGTGATTGCGGTGGCGATCATCATTGCCCTGCTCGGCATGCTGATCCGTATCCTGATCCAGCCGCTGCACGTGATGACTCGTGCCATGGAAGACATCGCCGACGGCGAAGGCGACCTGACCAAGCGTCTGACCATTCAGAATCAGGACGAATTCGGCGTGCTCGGCACCGCGTTCAACCGTTTCGTCGAGCGTATTCACGGCTCGATTCGCGAAGTGTCATCGGCCACCGGCCAGGTCAACGAAGTCGCCCTGCGGGTGGTCGCGGCCTCGAACTCGTCGATGTACAACTCCGACCAGCAAGCCTCGCGCACCAACAGCGTGGCTGCGGCGATCAACCAGCTCGGCGCCGCCGCCCAGGAAATCGCCCGCAATGCCGCCCAGGCCTCGACCCAGGCCAGCGACGCCCGCGGCCTGGCTGAAGACGGCCAGCAAGTGGTGGAGCGCAGCATCAAGGCCATGAATCAGCTTTCGAGCATGCTCAGCGCATCGAGCAGCAATATCGAATCGCTGAACAGCAAGACCGTGAACATCGGCCAGATCCTGGAAGTGATCACCAGCATTTCCCAGCAGACCAACCTGCTGGCGCTCAACGCGGCCATCGAAGCGGCACGTGCCGGTGAAGCCGGTCGCGGCTTTGCGGTGGTGGCGGACGAGGTGCGCAACCTCGCCCACCGCACCCAAGAATCGGCGCAACAGGTACAAACCATGATCGAGGAGCTGCAAGTCGGCGCCCGCGAATCCGTGAGTACCATGAGCGACAGCCAGCGCCACAGCCAGGACAGCGTGGACATCGCCAACCTCGCCGGCGAACGCCTGAACAGCGTGACCCAGCGCATTGGTGAAATCGACGGGATGAACCAGTCGGTGGCCACCGCGACCGAGGAACAGACGGCTGTGGTCGAGTCGATCAACGTGGATATCACCGAGATCAATACGCTGAACCAGGAAGGTGTCGAAAACCTGCAGGCGACGTTGCGGGCTTGCTCGGATCTGGAGCAGCAGGCTTCGCGATTGAAGCAACTGGTTGGCAGCTTCCGCATTTAAAGCCGCTCTGCCGGTCGTCTTCGTCGTTCACAACTGTCCGACGAAGACGACCGACAATTCCTCCGAAACCGGCCTTGCACCCCACCGCGAAACCCCGACCGAACATCTATTCTTGATAAAGGTCAACCAAGGGAGATCAACGCGGAGGGACGTTCACCGTGCATATCGCCGACATCACCATGTTCTACGCCCCGGCCAGCGGTGGCGTGCGCACCTATCTGGATGCCAAGCACCGCCGGCTGGGGGTCAAGCCCGGCATCCGCCACAGCCTGCTGATTCCCGGCGCGCACTTGGGCGAACGCGATGGCGTCTACACGGTTCCCGCCCCCGCCCTGCCCTTCGGCAAGGGCTATCGCTTTCCCCTGCGCCTGGCCCCTTGGCGAAACGTCCTGCAGGATCTGCAGCCTGATCTGATCGAAGTTGGTGATCCGTACCTCACCGCATGGGCTGCGCTCGATGCGCGTCGACAACTCGATGTGCCAGTGATCGGCTTCTATCACTCGGATCTGCCGCTGCTGGTGGGCAACCGCATGGGCCACTGGGTCACGCCGAATGTCGACGCGTATGTGCGCAAGTTGTACGGCAATTTCGACCGGGTGCTGGCACCCAGCCAGGTGATGGCCGACAAGCTCAGCGGGTTGGGCGTGCGCAACGTCTTCGTGCAACCGCTGGGCGTTGATCTGCACACCTTCCACCCGGATGCCCGCGACGCCGGGTTGCGCAGCGAACTGGGGATCGCCGAGGACACGCGCCTGCTGATCTTCGCCGGTCGCGGTTCCAAGGAGAAAAACCTGCCGGTGCTGCTCGATTGCATGAAACGCCTGGGCCCGCGTTATCACCTGTTGCTGGTCGGCTCGTCGATGCCGGCTTCCGTCCCGGACAATGTCAGCGTGATCGACCGGTTCTGCCCGGCCGCGCAGGTCGCACGGCTGATGGCCAGTGCCGACGCGCTGATCCACGCCGGCGATCAGGAAACCTTCGGTCTGGTGATTCTGGAGGCCATGGCCTGCGGCATTCCGGTGGTGGCGGTGGCGGCCGGAGCGTTCGAAGAAATCGTCAGCGAATCCTGCGGCCTGCTCTGCGCGCCGAACAGTGCGCAAGCCATGGCCAATGCCGTGCGCGAACTGTTCAGTCGCGGGACTGGCGTACTCGGCCAGCAGGCACGCCAACATGTCGAACGGCATTACGCCTGGGACACGGTGGTCGACAGCCTGCTGAGCCATTACCACGCGGTACTCGGCGATTCGGTTCCTCGGGTGGCCAATGGCTGAATTTCACGAGCGCCCGGCGGTAATGCTGGTGCTGCATGACGTGGCGCCCTCCACGTGGGCCGATTATCGAGCGTTCGTCGAAGCCGTTGACCGGTTGGGCAACGTCCCGATGACGTGGCTGGTGGTTCCGGATTTCCATCGACGCGATGCGCTTGAAGCCAATCCGGATTTTTGCCGAATGCTCGACCAGCGCGTCGCACGCGGCGATGAACTGGCCCTGCACGGCCATTTTCATGAAGACACCGAGCCCGGCCCGCGCACGGCGCGCGACTGGTTCATGCGCCGGGTCTACACCCATGAAGGCGAGTTCTACCAGTTGTCCCGGGAAGCCGCCCTCGCCCGCCTGCGCCCGGGCATCGATCTGTTTCGGCGCCACGACTGGCCGCTGCACGGTTTCGTCGCCCCGGCCTGGCTGATGAGCGACGGCACGCGCCAGGCATTGCGCGAATTGCCGCTGCGCTACACCAGCGATCCGCAGCATCTTTATCACTTGCCGGATTTCACCGCGGTCGAGGCCCCGGGACTGGTCTGGAGCGCACGCAGCGCCTGGCGTCGCGGCATGTCGAAGGTCATCAGCGAACAGCGAGAGCAGCGCTGGCGCCAGGCGCCAGTGATTCGTCTAGGCTTGCATCCGGTGGACATGCGCCACCGCTTTTGCCGGGATTACTGGTGGCGCACCCTTGAACGACTGCTGGCGGACGGACGCGTGCCCATGACCAAAATCGACTGGCTGACGCGCCAGCGCACTCAAGCCGAGCGTGCCGCTTGAGTCGCGGCATTCTGTTGCTGATCGGCCTGCTGGTAGCCGTGGCGGTGCCCGTCCTGCTCGGGGGCGGCGAGACCTGGGGGCGCCTGCAGGCGTTTCCGCTGCACTGGCTGTTGATCATGTTCGCCATGGTTCTGCTGTGCTGGGGCATCAACACATTGCGCCTGCGGCTGTTGCTCGGCGATCAGCGTGACCGGGTCACACCCCTCAAAAGCCTCGGGGTGGTGATGGCCGCCGAATTTGCCTGGTGCGCCACACCCGGCGGCAGCGGAGGACCGTTGACGATCATGGCGCTGCTGGCGCGCAGCGGCGTGCGTCCGGCCCGGGGCAGCGCCGTGTTTGCGATGGATCAGTTGAGCGATCTGCTGTTCTTTCTCTGCGCCCTGAGCGGAATTCTGATCTACGCGCTGTTCCAGCATCTCAGCGACCGTATGGAATGGCTGCTGATCGTCAGTGCCCTGTCGTTGACCGGCGGCCTGTTCAGTTGCGTGCTGGTCGCGCGTTATCACCGTCGCTTGATTCGCCTGAGCGGGCGCCTGCTGGCCGGGATGAACGTCGAACCGCGTACCCGACGGCGCTGGGCACGGCAGTTGCTGCACTTTCTTGCCGCTTTCACCGATGCGCTGAAATTACCGTGGCAGACATTGATCAAGGTGTTCGTCCTGACCTGCGTGCATTGGTCGCTGCGCTATAGCGTGCTGTATCTGGCGTTGCGCGGGCTGGGGACGGATGTGCAGTGGGCCTGGACGTTTCTGATCCAGATGCTTTCGCTGGGTGCGGGGCAATTCAGCCTGTTGCCGGGCGGTGCCGGTGCAGCGGAATTGACCTCGGCGGCGCTGTTGGCGCCGATGGTCGGCAAATCGACCGCGGCGGCGGCGATCCTGATCTGGCGGGTGGTGACGTATTACTTCTATCTGCTGGTCGGTGGCCCGGTGTTTCTACTGATGCTGGGCCGGCCGTTGCTGAAAAAGCTGCTGAGCGTCAGACAGGCTTCTTGAGGTTATCGTCTTCGTCCTTGAGTTGTTCCCACAGTTCGGCAGCGCCGGGAAACTCCGTGCCGTCCTCCGGGCTCAGGTCATCCGGGTCATAGCGGCTGAGGCAGCCCTCGCCGAGCGTGGCGGGCGCCTTGGAAGTGGCTTTGTCCAGTGGATCGCTCATCGGTATGTCCTCAAGGTCCGTGGATCGTTCCCACGCTCTGCGTGGGAACGCAGCCCGGGACGCCCTGCGTCCCAAAGCAGACGCGGAGCGTCTGAAGAGGCATTCCCACGCAGAGCGTGGGAACGATCCTGAATCAGAACACCACGGTCTTGTTGCCGTGCACCAGCACGCGGTCTTCCAGGTGATAGCGCAAGCCACGAGCCAGCACCATCTTCTCGACGTCACGGCCGAAACGCACCATATCGTCGATGCTGTCGCTGTGGCTGACACGCACCACGTCCTGCTCGATGATCGGGCCGGCGTCCAGCTCTTCGGTCACGTAGTGGCAGGTCGCACCGATCAGCTTCACGCCGCGCATCGAAGCCTGGTGGTACGGCTTGGCACCGACGAACGACGGCAGGAAGCTGTGGTGAATGTTGATGACCTTATGCGCGTATTCGCGGCACATGTCCGGCGGCAGGATCTGCATGTAGCGCGCCAGCACCACCACTTCGGCATCGTGCTGCTTGACCAGGCGCGACACTTCGTCGAAGGCCGGTTGCTTGTCCTGCGGATTGACCGGCACGTGGTAATAAGGAATGCCGTGCCACTCGACCATGCTGCGCAGGTCGTCGTGGTTGGAAATCACGCAGGAAATCTCGCAATCCAGCTCGTCGCTGTGCCAGCGGTGCAGCAGGTCAGCCAGGCAGTGGGATTCGCGGCTGGCCATCAGCACCACGCGTTTTTTCTGCTCGGTGTCGGTGATGCGCCAGTCCATCGAGAACTCTTCGGCGATCGGTGCAAACTTCTCGCGCAACACCTCGATACCGAAAGGCAGGGAATCGGCACGGATTTCGTGACGCATGAAGAACCAGCCGACCTGGTTATCCGAGTGGTGGCTCGCTTCGGTGATCCAGCCATTGTGGGCCGCCAGAAAGTTACTGACTTTGGCAACGATGCCAACGCGGTCCGGGCAAGAAATCACCAGCCGAAAAGTGCGCATGAGGGGGAAACTCCAGAACTTCGCAAAGGCGGCCATTCTAGCGACTGCGCGGGAAAACTGCAGTATTGATGACCCTCGAAGCCTCACGGCAGCCCGCCGCAGCTTTTTTGACGCCCTCAAACGCCAGAATGATGGCGCAGTAATAGCCATGCATGAACAGGCTTGTGTGAATATCTGTGAAGACTCCATCACAATATTTAACTGAATATTCAATTCACGGCTTTTCAACGTAACTAATTCAAATAAAAACCCCGGCTAAATGTTTACTTGATGAAACAGCCTGACTATTATTGCCGCACTGTCCCCTGCCATCGCGCACTCCCACATAAGGTAGTAATCATGTCCTTGATCAACGAATATCGTGCCACCGAAGAAGCTATCAAAGAGCTGCAAGCCCGTTTGAAGAACCTGTCGCAAGACGACAAACTGCAAGCCGAGCTGGAATTCGAAGGCAAACTGCGCACACTGATGGGCGAATATTCCAAATCCCTGCGCGACATCATCGCGCTGCTGGATCCAGAGTCCAAAACCAAAGCACCACGTGGCGGCGCAGCCAAAACTACCGGCACCAAGCGTGCTCGCAAAGTTAAACAATACAAAAACCCGCACAACGGCGAAGTCATCGAAACCAAAGGTGGTAACCACAAAACTCTGAAAGAGTGGAAAGCCAAGTGGGGCGGTGACGTGGTTGAAGGCTGGGCTACCCTGCTGGGCTAAACCGCAACCCTTGTCGCAGAGCGCTTCTGTGACACAAAAAAACGCCAGCGAATGCTGGCGTTTTTTTATGCCCGGCATTCAAGATGCCGGACATGTTCGATTTCAAAGATCCAAACGTTTGCGCAATGCCTGGACATAGTTCTGCCATTCAACCAACACCTCGGCCTGCATCGGCGCAGCACTAAGCAGCCATTGCTCCATGGCCTCGGCAAAAGATTGCAAGGTATTAGGGGCGCCCCACTCCGGCGCGGACAAGCGTTGCCGGCAAAAGATTTTCCAGCGTTCTTGCTCTTCGAAATTCAACGTATCGGGAAAGTTACGTGCTCGATATCGAAACAACAATTCAGGCAAACGTTCATCATCGAACGGCCATTGCTCTCGCGCCAATTGAGCAGGATCGGTCGTCCTCACTTGCTCACATAAACGACGATCGCGATCACCGATAAATCCGTCGTACAACTGTTGTTCGGGATCTTCACTCGAGGTGAAATCTTCGCTGGCATAAATCGCCGAGACTTTATCTTTCCAAACTTGTTGTGCGTCACTTAGTCGCAATGCACGCGCCTGATACAACGCCATGTCCAGACCCAGACGCTGCTGATCTTCAGCCCTCAGCACCGCCAACGGCGCCACCACCGGGCACTTGTTGATGTGGATGAGTTTGAGCGGCACCGGCAACTCGCCTTCGGCCAATTGGTCACGGCGGGTATACAGGCGCTGACGCAATGTTTCGGCATCCAGGTCGAGCAGCCCCTGCGGGTCCAGGTGCAGATCACACACGATCAGCGCGTTCTTGTTGCGCGGATGCCAGGCCAGCGGCAGCACCACGCCGACATAACTGCGCGCAGCGGAGAAACGACCGGAGATGTGCACCATCGGCTGCAACAGGCGAATCTGGTCCATGACCTTCTGTTTGCTGCGCAACTGGAACAGCCAGTCATACAGCTTCGGCTGCTTCTCGCGGATCAACCGGGCCAGAGCAATGGTGGCGCGCACGTCCGACAAGGCTTCGTGCGCATTGCCGTGATCGATGTTGTTGGCGGCGGTCAAGCGCTCGAGCTTGAGCGTCACCTTGCCTTCGTCATCGGTCGGCCAGACCAGACCATCCGGGCGCAACGCATAGGCGGCGCGCACGACATCGATCAGGTCCCAGCGACTGTTGCCGCCCTGCCATTCACGGGCATAGGGATCGAAAAAGTTGCGGTACAGGCTGTAGCGGGTCATCTCGTCGTCGAAGCGCAGGGTGTTGTAACCCGCGCCGCAGGTGCCGGGAGCCGCGAGCTGGGCGTGAACCCGGGTCATGAAATCGGCTTCGCTCAAGCCCTGTTCGGCGAGGCGGCTCGGGGTGATGCCAGTGATCGCGCATGCCGCCGGGTGCGGAAGGATGTCTTCGCTGGGCTGGCAGTAGAGATTGACCGGCGCGTCGATTTCGTTGAGTTCGTGGTCGGTGCGGATCCCGGCCACCTGCAACGGGCGGTCGCATCGGGGATTGATGCCGGTGGTTTCGTAGTCGTACCAGAAAATGGAAGTCACGGGCGGTTCCTGAACTGAAGATCGGCAAAGTCTAGGCGTTCGACTGCGGTCGCGGCCAGCGCCGCATCATTCAGTCACCTTTGGTTGAAAGATGTGTATGACATAGTTATGTCGTTCCCCCCCGAGAGACTGCTAGCATCGGACGCACTTGCATCCCGATCCGGCAACATCAGGTAGCCCATGCTCGAGACCACAGCACCGCCAAGGAAAGCACCGCTGGCCCCGCCACTGGACACGCGGCACCAGGTCGAAACGCCGGAAGGCATCGACCTGCCGCTGCGTCCCGCCGGCCTGATGGTGCGTGCTGTGGCGTTCACCCTCGATCTGGGGTTGCGCGGGCTGATTTTGGGCCTGCTGCTCATGGTGCTGGCGTTGCTCGGCAAACTCGGTATCGGCCTGGGCTCACTGCTGCTGTTCGTGGTGAGCTGGTGGTACATGGTGTTGTTCGAGGTGCTGCGTGAGGGCCGCTCACCGGGCAAGCAATGGATGGGCCTGCGGGTGGTGCACGACGACGGCACACCGGTCGGCTGGTCGGCCTCGCTGCTGCGCAACCTGCTGCGTTTTGTCGACCTGATGCCGTTCGGCTATTTCCTCGGTGCGATCAGTTGCCTGCAACACCCGACCTTCAAACGCCTCGGCGACATCGCTGCCGGCACGCTGGTGATCTATAGCGAACGCCCGCTCAAGCGCCCGCAATTGCCCGATGCCGAACCCCGCCGCTCGCCGGTCCCGCTGACCCTGACTGAACAACGCGCCCTGCTCGCTTTCGCCGAGCGCCAGGGTGAACTGTCGACGGCGCGGGTCAACGAACTTGCTGCATTACTCGCCCAGCCACTGCACATCAGTGCGCCGAAAGCCGTCGGTGAACTCAACGGCATCGCGCGCGGCCTGCTGGGTCCGTCATGAAGCAAAGCCTTTTCGAAACTCGCCACAAGGCCGAATGGGAGCGTTTCACCCTCGCCCTCGAACGTCTGGAACGAGGCAAGGACACTTCGCAAGTCGCGGATTTTCCCAAGGCCTATCGCCGTCTCTGCCAGCATCTGGCGCTGGCGCAGGAACGTGGCTACAGCAGTTTTCTGGTCGACTCCTTGCAACAGCAAGTGCTGCGCGGCCATCAACAGCTTTACCGTCATCGCAGCCAGCTCGGCGCTAACGTGCTGGGTTTCATCCTCGCCGGCTTTCCACGGTTGGTGCGCGCCGAATGGCGCTTCGTGCTGGCCGCCGCCCTGTTGTTCTTCGGCAGCCTGGCCGGTTTCGGTTTGCTGGTTTTCCTGTTTCCGGAGCTGGTCTATAACCTGATCCCCGCCGATCAGGTGCGCGAGATGCAGAGCATGTACGACCCCGCCGCCGGCCATCTCGGGCGTTCGGCCGAGCGTGCGGCGAGCGAAGACTGGGTGATGTTCGGTTACTACATCATGCACAACATCGGCATCGCCTTTCAGACCTTCGCCAGCGGTTTGCTGCTGGGGGTGGGCAGTGCGTTTTTCCTGTTCTACAACGGGCTGATCATCGGCGCGGTAGCCGGGCATCTCAGTGAGATCGGCTTTGGCCAGACCTTCTGGTCGTTCGTGATCGGGCACGGTGCGTTCGAACTCAGCGCCATCGCTTTGGCCGGTGCGGCGGGATTGAAACTGGGTTGGGCATTGATCGCGCCGGGACGCCTGACACGAATCGAAGCCCTGCAGATTGCGGCGCGCCAGAGCATCCTGCTGATCTGTGGCGTGATGCTGTTTCTGTTGATCGCTGCGTTTATCGAAGCCTACTGGTCGTCGCGCACCGGGGTTACGCCGCAGACCAAATACCTGGTCGGCGCCGGGCTCTGGCTCTGTGTGGCGTTCTATCTGCTGTTCGCCGGAAGGACCCGCCATGCGCCTGAGTGATGCGACCGTGGCGATCCGTCCGCGCACCACCTGGGAAGCCATGGACCTGGGCGTGCTCATGAGCCAGCAACATCGGCGCCTGCTGATGACCAGTTGGGCCATCGTCACCCTGCCGCTGTTCGCGGTGCTCAGCCTGTTGTTGTGGGATTCGCCGTCACTCGCCGTGTTCATCTTCTGGTGGCTGAAACCGGCCTACGAACGCTTGCCGCTGTACATCCTGTCCAAGGCGCTGTTCGGCGAAACGCCCACCTTGAAACAGACCTTGCGCCAATGGCCGCGCCTGCTCAAGCCGCAACTCATCGCCAGCCTGACCTGGCGCCGCTTCAGCCTGAGCCGCAGCTTCCTGCTGCCCGTGCTGCAACTCGAAGGCCTCGACGGCTCGGCCCGCCAGCAGCGTTTGCAGGTGTTGCTGCAACGCAATGCCGGCGCCGCGCAGTGGCTGACGATCATCGGCGTGCATCTGGAAACGGCGCTGTGGATCGGCCTGATGGTGTTGTTCTACCTGCTGCTGCCGCAACAGGTCGAAACCGATTGGGACTGGCAAAGCCTGATCTTCGCGGCCGACTACGAATGGCGCTGGCTGGAGCATCTGACCAATGCGTTCTATGCGCTGATCCTGGTGATCTGGGAGCCGGTGTATGTCGCCTGCGGGTTCAGCCTGTATCTGAACCGCCGCACCGTCCTCGAAGCCTGGGACATCGAACTGGTGTTCCGCCGCTTGCGCCAGCGTTTGAACAGCAGCGTGATCGGCTTGCTGCTGGTGGCGTGTCTGCTGTTGCCGGTGTTGCCCTCAGCCTGGGCTGCCGATCCTGCCACGGCTCCGGATGCGCCGCGCCTCTTGAACCAGCCTTTGACCAGCGAGGCGTCCCGCAACAGCATCAAGGCCTTGCTCGAACAACCGCCGTTCAAGAACAAGGAAACCGTCACCCGTTATCGCTTCGGCGAAGATCCCGCTGCTGCCGAAAAACCCAAGGAAGGCGAAGCTCCGCAATGGTTGAAGACCCTGCTCGACTGGCTGGACGGCCGACACCTCGACGGCCTGGCCAAGGCGATTGAAGTCGTGCTGTGGGGCGCGGTGATCGCCGGAATTGGTTGGCTGGTCTGGCGTTATCGGGATTTTCTGCAAGCGTTCGTCGGCCGCCGTCCGCGCCTGCCCGAACAGATCAAAAGGCCCTTGCCGCAACAGGCCTTCGGTCTGGATCTGCAAAAGGAAAGCCTGCCCGATGACATCGCCAGCCACGCGGAGCAACTCTGGCAAACCGAACCGCGTGCGGCACTGGGTCTGCTGTACCGGGCACTGCTCAGTCATCTATTGCACGACTTCAACCTGACCCTCAAACCCGCCGACACCGAAAACGAAGTGCTGGCCCGGATCGAACAATTGCAGCGACCGGACCTGCTCACTTATAGCCGTCATCTCACCGGCCACTGGCAGAACATGGCCTACGGGCACCGCGTACCGGCGGCGCATCTGCAACAGGAATTGTGTGATGGCTGGCGCACCCTGTTCGGCCACGGAGTTGCCCGTTGAGCCGGCGCACGCTCTGGCTTTTGGGTGGCGCGCTGATCGTCGCCCTGCTCGGTGCGCTGGGCATTTATCTGTACCTCAAAGCCACGCCTTACCAGGCCGAGGTCGATCACGGCCCGTCCCCCGCCGCACAAGCCAATCCCTATCTGGCGGCGGAGATGTTTCTGCGTGAACGCGGAATCGACGTCAGTCATGCCGAAAGCCTCGCCGTGTTGCCCGACATCGACCCGCGCCAGCACACGCTGCTGATGTTCAACGACCGCTCGAAAATGACCCCGCGCCAGGTCGATCAGGTTCTGAACTGGGCCCGGGCCGGCGGAAGGCTGGTGTTCGTCGCCGAATCGATCTGGGATGAGAAGACCGGACAGAGCAACGACCTGCTGCTCGACCGCGTGCAACTGCATCAATCCTTCACCAAGGATCTCAAGGGCACCCCACCGGATGCCGCCGAAGATCCTTACCCCAACCTGACCAAGCTCTATCTGGAAGACGAAGACGCGCCCGCCTATGCCGGGTTCGACACCGCGTTCCACCTCGACGACCCGAAAAACCTCGCCCAGGCCTGGGCCAACAGCGCGAAAGCCACGCACATGATGCAACTGGCTTTCGGCCTCGGCACGATCACCGTGGTCACCGATGCCGACCTGTGGAAAACCCCGGCGATTACACAGCACGACAATGCCTGGCTGCTCTGGTACCTCAGCGCCGACACCGCCGTGACCTTGTTGTACAACACCGAACACGACGGTCTGTTGACCCTGCTCTGGCGCTATTTCCCGCAAGCCATCGTCGCCCTGTTGGCGCTGATCGGCCTGTGGCTGTGGCATGTCGGCGTGCGTCACGGACCGTTGCAAGCGCCGGCTCCGAGTGGTCGCCGGCAGTTGATGGAACACCTGCGCGCCAGTGCCGATTTCATCCTGCGTCACAACGGTCAACAGACCTTGCTGCAAGCGTTGCAGCAGGACGTCCTGCGCCGCGCCCGCCATCGTCATCCCGGTTTCGACCAACTGAACGTCGCCGAACAATGGCTGGTGCTGTCGCGCCTGACCCGCCAGCCGACCCGTGCCATCAGCCAGGCCCTGAGCCCGGCACCGAAGCGGCGTATGTCCAGCGCCGAATTCTGCCGTCAGGTCGCCCACCTGCAAGCCTTGAGGAACACGCTATGACCGAACACATCGAACCCGGCTCGCCCGGCCACGCGGCCCAGCAACGCCAGCGCGCGAGCCAGTTGGCGCAAGCGGTGCGCGGTGAATTGCAGAAGGCGCTGATCGGCCAGAACCCGGTGATCGACGACGTGCTGACCGCGCTGATCGCCGGCGGTCACGTGCTGCTCGAAGGCGTTCCCGGCCTCGGCAAAACCCTGTTGGTACGCGCCCTCGCGAAGTGCTTCGGCGGCGAGTTTGCACGTATCCAGTTCACCCCGGATCTGATGCCCAGCGACGTCACCGGCCACGCGGTCTACGACCTGCAGACCGAGCAGTTCAAACTGCGCAAAGGCCCGTTGTTCACCAACCTGCTGCTGGCCGACGAGATCAACCGCGCCCCGGCCAAGACGCAAGCCGCCCTGCTCGAAGCGATGCAGGAACGTCAGGTCACTCTCGAAGGCCGGGCCCTGCCGATCGCCCAGCCGTTCATGGTGCTCGCCACGCAGAACCCGATCGAACAGGAAGGCACTTACCCGCTGCCGGAAGCCGAACTCGATCGCTTCATGCTCAAGGTGCGCATGGATTATCCCGACGCCGATCAGGAGCTGGACATGGTGCGTCAGGTCAGCCGCTCGACCCGCGCCGACATGCTTGATGTGCAGCCACTGCGAACCGTGTTGCAGGCCAAGGACGTGCAAGCCCTGCAGCGCATCGCCAGCGATCTGCCGCTGGACGAGCAGGTACTCGATTACGCCGTGCGCCTCGCCCGCAGCACCCGCACCTGGCCGGGGCTGACCCTCGGCGCCGGGCCACGTGCCTCCATTGCACTGGTGCGCTGCGCCCGCGCCCGAGCCCTGTTGCGCGGCGGTGAATTCGTGATTCCCGACGACATCAAGGGCTGCGCACTGGCGGTGTTGCGCCATCGCGTACGCCTTGCACCGGAGCTGGACATCGAAGGGCTGCAAGTCGATCAAGTCCTTCAGCAACTGCTCGACCAAGTACCGGCGCCGCGCCTGTGAAACCCTCGCGCCTGCTGTTGATCTGGCTGGCGATCCTGCTGGTCATCGGCATTGTGCTGGGCGCGTTGCAGGCGCTGGACGTCGAGGTGCCATCGAGCCTGCTGTCGATCAACTGGGGATTGTTGCTGGCGCTGTTTGCGCTGAGCCTGCTGGACGCGCTGCGCCTCAAGCGCCTGCCCTCGCCCCGCGTGCAACGACAGATGCCCGGCAGCCTGGCCCTCGGTCGCTGGAGCGAAATCCGGCTGGAAGTCGAACACGACCTCGACCCACCACTGGCCATTCAACTCTTCGACCACGTACCCGAAGGCCTCAGCCATGAAAACCTGCCGCTCTCCACCGAGCTGCAACCCGGCCAGCGCAGCCTGATCGGCTACCGCCTGCGCCCACTCAAACGCGGCCACTTCACTTTCGAAACCTGCGAACTCAACTTGCCGAGCCCCTTCGGCCTGTGGTCCGGCAAACGCCTGCTGAACATCACCGACCACACCCGCGTCTACCCCGACTTCGCCCGTCTCTACGGCGGCCAATTGCTGGCGGTCGACAACTGGCTCAGCCAGCTCGGCGTACGCCAGCGCCAACGCCGTGGCCAAGGGATGGAATTCCATCAACTGCGAGAATTTCGCGAAGGCGACAGCCTGCGCCAGATCGACTGGAAAGCCACCGCCCGCCACCGCACACCGATTGCCCGGGAATACGAAGACGAACGGGATCAACAGATCATTTTTATGCTCGACTGCGGGCGACAGATGCGCAGTCAGGACGGCGAGCTGTCGCATTTCGATCATGCGTTGAATGCGTGTCTGCTGTTGAGTTATGTGGCGCTGCGGCAGGGGGATGCGGTGGGCTTGTCCACCTTCGCCAGCGATCAGCCTCGGTTTATTGCACCGGTCAAAGGTACGGGGCAGCTCAAGGTGTTGCTCAACGGTGTTTATGATCTGGATAGCACGCGACGTTCGGCGGATTATCCGGCGGCGGTGGATCAGTTGTTGGCCAGGCAGAAGCGTCGGGCGCTGGTGGTGTTGGTGACTAATGTGCGGGATGAGGTTGATGAAGAGCTGCTGACTGCCATGACACAACTGGGCAGGCAACACCGCGTACTCATCGCCAGCCTGTACGAAGAAAGGCTCGAAGACGTGCGGCTGACTCCGGTTCAATCGCTGACGGAAGCGCTGGCCTATTGTGCAACGGTGGATTACTTGAACGGCACGGCAAGACTCCATGAGCAGTTGAGGACTCATGGACTACCGATCATCAATGCCCGGCCCACCGAACTGGGCGCCGAGTTGGTGGCCCGATATCTGGCCTGGAAAAAAGGCGAGGCCTTGTGACTTCCGGATCAACGGTCCACAACAGGCACAGTCACCCCCTTGCTGACCGAAGTACCGCCGGGGTTTTCCAGGGTGACCCGAAGAGAAACCTGCTCAGAGGTTGAAGTCGGCGACCAGGAGTGCGAGTACTTGCCCTGATTGTCGGTGCTTGATTCCTGGCTTGGCTGTCCATTTCTGGAAACGAAGACTTTCCTGTTCGCCATAGGCTGGCGGGACCGCGTTGCCACAATCAGCGCGGTCATTGTGGTGTACGTGTTAACGAGCACCGGACTGATCGAAGCTGTCACAGACTCGATATCTGCATGGTCAGGAGAATCAAGCGGATCAAGAACCTCATAATTCAAAGTCCCGGATCCGCCAGATGTCTCCTGGACATAGGCAGCCAACTGATGCAAACCAATTTGCGCAGGCATCTCTTGCATCATTGCCAGTCCATTTTCATTGGTCATGGAGGTGCGCGACTGCGAAGTCGGGAAACGCCAAACCACCGGTACGCCTGGTGCAACTCCCCCGTGTCGCTCATAGCGCACTCGGGCCTGTGCTGTCATGGTCTCACCCAGCCAAAATCTGGTTTTGTCACTGGCCAGCTCTGCAACGACCAACTCATCCGGCGGGGCTGACAGTATCAGCGACTTCACATTGTTACCGGCCATACCGCTTCGAACCGAAGCGATCAATCGGGTTTCACCGGGCACCCTCCAGAACTCGATCGTTGCCTTGCCTTGAGCATCAGTGAATGTCGAAGGCAATATTTGTTCACCCTGCCGCCAGCCCACCTCGATCCCTGACAGCGCCTTTTTGCTAAGAGCCGAAACCACGAAAACATGCGCCGACACTTTTTGCCCGGGATTTCCGCTCGACACATCAACGACCAAATCTTCAATCTGGCACGGTTCGTTCATTGAATAACGAAAGTCGACTGAAGCCGAATCAGCGCCACCGGCAACAGAAGCGGTGACGATACCTGGACCCGCGACTTCGGGAACAAAGCTGATCTGCGCAACCCCCCGATAGTTGGTGGAAGTCACCCGAGACTCCTGCTCCGACAACTCCCACCGGATCGGTAAACCTCTCATGGCCTTTCCGGTCAACACATGGGTTACGGTGACTTCAGCGTTCACTGTTGCTCCCCAATCAACGACCTCAAGAACACTACTGGTCGAGGTAATCCGGGCGACAAGGGCTCGACTTCCCAAAGACAGGGGCTGAACAGGAGAACGTTCCAGCAAGCGAAAGGCAGCCAACTGCAAAGACACACTGGCGTCCTTCACATCTGCATCCTTGAGCTCAAAATCCAGCCCCCGCTCATCCAGCGTGTGGAATTCACCCAACACCCGATTGAATTCGAGCCCGACCTCACTCCGGCCGGGATTAACCAGACCCAGCGCTAACTTTTGATCAAGCAAGGGGCTGCCATCCCTCGCAAAAAGCCGGAAACCGAAGGCCTCACCGCGTCTCGGAAACAACGCGTTGGCTGCCCACACATACCGCTGTGAAGCGCTCACGGAAACATCCGGATCCAGATCCAGATCCAGATCCAGATCCAGCCAGGGATCCGTTGCCAGGGCAGTGAGCTGCGTCCGGGTTTCCGCCGTTGACCCATCGTAAGGATTCGAAGCAACAGCAGTGATGAAGCTTATACCGGCCTGACTCGGCAGTGCATCGTGCCGCGCCCAGCCATCGGCATCTGTCCGTAAGGAAACCGGCCCGGCACTCCCGGTCTGCACCGCGATTTCTGCCCCCTTGACCGGCTGATCATTGAACGCCGAGCCCAAGCGAAACTCGACCCTGGCACGCTCGCCCTTGCTCATGACGGGATCAATGGCAGGACCGCGCGTGGCCAGAATCTTGAGTTTGTGATGGCCCAACTTCAATTGAGTCTGCGCCGTCAGCGACTCTTCATCGATCATGATGGTAGCGGTCTGAGTCATCTCGACATCGGCTGTGCTGTTGGTGAAATCCAGTTGCCTGCGCGCACCACCCGCCGTCATGACGACATCCTCAGTCAGTGGTGGGTTGACCTCCATTCCCGGTGCCAAGGGTGTGATGGCCATTTTCACAGGCAGCCCATGCAGTGCGCTGATCCCATATGGCATATACATCGACTGGTGAGACGTCCACAGGCAGGGATACAACCTGTCGTTACCCGGTTCAGCTGAAACATGATCAAGCATCGCCCGGACCTCACTGGCGAGATCGGCGGCCAGCAGCCGCAAGGGAAACTCGCACTTTTCCGGCAAATGGGAACTGCTGAACGCCAATGTCGAGAACCCGCTGAGATCGGTGCCCGAGGTGATGTGCCACTCAAGGCCGAAAAAAGTCATGACCCGAGGAACATCGACTTGCGGGTCCAGCTGAAACCCCGGTAAAGGGGGCGTATTTGCATTCCAGTGCAGTGCAATCGACTTGCCGATAAAGTTGCTGTTCGCAACGGGATCAATCCGCAGCTTGTGCGCTCTGCCACGCCGACAGACCACACCCTGAATCAGTCGATCGATCGGTTTCCCGTCCAAAGAGAAGTTGACCTGCCCTTTCCATGCGCTGGTGGGCAAAGCTTTGACGGCGAATGAATGTTCATCCACTGGCGCGTCTTCGTGGCGCTGTACCCGCGCGACGATATTCTGG
Source organism: Pseudomonas sp. 9.2(2024) (assembly GCF_039695385.1). NCBI lineage: Bacteria > Pseudomonadati > Pseudomonadota > Gammaproteobacteria > Pseudomonadales > Pseudomonadaceae > Pseudomonas > Pseudomonas sp. 9.2(2024). Next base: position 5,116,510 of record NZ_CP155585.1, read on the forward strand.
TCACCGGCATTGGCGGGCAAGTAATCCACGCTTGCCCAGCCATCCACGCCCGTGAGGGATGTGACTGTACCCTTCGGTGTTTCAAACTCGACTTTTACGTTACTGACAGGCTGTCTGTCGCCCTTTTGCACATTCACCATGCAGGTGACGATTTCGCTTTCGTCCACCATCGGCAACTTGTTCGGCCCCCAGGTCTTGCCGATCTCGACTCTGTTGTAAGCCAGCGACAGGGCATTGCCTGGCGATAAATGCTGCAACCTGGAACAACCGAGAACCCAATCAAACAGGCCGTCGCGCTTGTCCTCGAAGGTCGTTGTCCAGAGGACTGTACCGTCAACTACAGGCGCAGGAGCCCCGAAGTTCGGTTGAGCGGTTGCTCCGACGTCCTCTTGTGAATCACCATTTGCCCAGATCAGGAAAAAGTTGGCGGCAATCAGAGGATGCTCCGCAGTAATATCCAGATTGACAGGGAATGACTCACCGCGTTCCGGATAGCGGGTCTTCTCCCCCCAGACGGCCGGTGCCCCACCATCGAACCGAGCCTGTAAGGTTTTGAACGGATCGATAGCAAACGCCCGAACTTCGAAGATATGCGTCGCTTCGCCATCGTCGGACAAAGGGCTGGCAACCGAGGCGATAACCCTGCTCACCCCATCCTCGGTTGGCGTGCACAGATAGGTCGCTCGACCTTGAGCATCGGTGGGTGCCCGGTGCAAAACCTTCCCGGCCTTATCCTCTGCCCGCCAGACCACCTCACTCGCTACCGGTGCCTGGGTATAGAAGGATCTGACCTGAACCTGCAGCTCCACCGATTGGTTGTACTCGATGACCGGGTACGTCTCGGCCTGTTTGAGTACGAACAGCTCCAGGAGGTGATGCCCCCAGGAAACCAATAGCGGATACGCTGGCGCCGAGTATTTGCTGTAAATCTTCGCCTCCAGCTCATAAGGTTCTCTGCCTGACGGCTGCGGACAATCCAGCAGCCAGTCCAGACTGATGAGCTGAGATGTTCCCAACTCGGGCTCGGCGGTAATGGCCTCCAGCGGGTTATCTTCAATCCACAGGCTGGCCTCGAGATTTTTCCAGACACTCTGCGGATCAACCTTAAACAAAACCCTGTGATGTTGATCCCCGGTAGCCCCCAGGCAGATCGGCACAACGTTGCCCGCGTCGAAACGTTTGCCATCAATGAGAACGGCCACCCCCCCCAACTCCGGAAGATTCAGCTTTATCTCTATCCCGGTCAGACGAATTTCCACAGAGCTGGGTTCGCCCACACCCCTTGCCGGGCTGCTCAAATTAATCTCCAGCTCATCACCCGCTTGTAAATCCAGGCTGTCCGGCAAATCCTTGCGCATCTCGGTCAGATCAATCGCCAAAGGATCGACATCCTGCAACCCTGTCTTCACCGGCAATTCGATTTCGAACTTTTCGTCACTCCCCCTCTTGTTTACAACCACTAGCCCGGGCGATGACAAATAGGTGGTGTCGTAAAGAAGACGCAGGCCATAACGGATCTCCGCCTGCTGTCCGATCGGCACGATCATCCTTTGCCGAACCGCCGCGCGGTGGGTTAGCGCCATGTACGATACGTTACCGTCGTTCCGGATTTCGACGCCCCCCGGATTGGCCACATCGTCCCAGTGGTCATAGCCCTCAGTCATGTCGCCGTTCATCACGAAATTGTGATCCGTGTCGATGTCGATTTCGTTCATGATTGAGTCCTCTTGGCCTCGACCTTGCGCTCAGCTTCGTTCACCAGTTCCTGCACTTTTCTGGAAAAAGCCAGATCCCCGACCTTGGCGGTGTAAAACACCTTGATCAGGATATCGGTCAGCGATGACAGCATCGGCTTTTGGTTCAAATGCCAGGGAAATACGATCCGCCAGCGCGAAACGACACCGGTGTTTTCGAACGGCAGGGTCATGCCTTCGTCAGCTCTGAGTGATACCACACCGGTATCATCCAGCCCGGTGGACAGGGAAACCTGCTGCCCACTGCTCAGGTTGATCAGCACATCGACAGGCGCAACGCCTCCACCGGAGTGCAGATATTCCAAAGACTCGATCGACGGTTTTGTAGCGATATAGCTGCCGACCTGTATCAGTTTCACCACCACATTTTCGAAGGGCCCGGTGAGCACCGGCAGACTGACTTCGACACGAGAAATCTGGCGGCAGTAATGATCGTGGTAGTCGCGATCGAACAGTAGCTGGATCAGCTCGAAATCCAGTGCGCCCGTTGCCAGCAAGTGGTCCAGCGCATCAGTCCAGTTGTCAAAACCCTTTGGCCGGGTCGCCGGATCATTGAACAATCGTTGTAGCGAAACGGTCTTGACGATCTCCTGGCGTCGCTCATTGCGTTGCAGATATTCCGACCGCATTCGCAACAAACCGGCCTGCAATGTCGCGCCAGCCGTCAAGCCGCGCCGCTGGTCGCTCCAGACATCGGTGTTCAGTTGATAGGCATCGAACTCACAGGTTTCCGCCCGCAAGGCTGTCTGGGCACTCCGGCACAGAGCAACAGCGGCGTCATACGCCTGAAAGTGCAAGGTCTGCAGTTGCCCCATCAACCACTGGTAAAGCTCCAGATTGGTCGCCCGGGTCTGCAGGAACTCGAACAGTCTGAGCGCCTGGCTATTCGCGGCAAGAGTGTGTTCCAGATTGATCCTTGCTGCATTGATGGCCCGTTCCTGACCTTCAATCTGGGCACTGATCGCATTCTTTTCAGTATTGGCCTGTTTACGCAGCAACCACCAATCCTCTCGGCGACGACGATAGCTTTCGGAGGTGGCCGTCTTGTCGGCACTGGCGCGCTGCACGTCTGCGGCCATCCGAAAACCAAATCCCACGGCACTGACCAGATAAGCCGGCTCATGATTGCCATTGGACAATCCAAAGATTTTGGGGAACGCATGGATTACCGCTGCCCCCATCTCAAAGCCAGTGGCCAGAGAAGCGAGGCCCGAAGCGGCTTCAACATGCTCCATGACTTTGAACTCATCGGGAGAAATGTGCTTGTCGTACAGATCGGCGTAGTGCAGCTCTCGCTCTTCGGCCATGGTTCTGCTGTGCTGCAACGCCGTAAGGCCCTCGACCTCACGTGCTATGGATTCTTCCTGTGCCCGACGAGCGAATTCGCCAAGCTCAGTCAAATGGCGTTGCTGCAACGTCTCCTGCTGGACACGATCCTGCTGCTCAAGCAGACGCTGTACTTCGTTCCCCAGCTCCTGCAGGTACTGCACCATCTGCAACGCTGCATTGAACAGTACGTCCCAGCGATAGACCGCAACTCGCAACTGTCCACCCATCGGTCGCACCGGTCCCGCCTTACCGGCTGCCAGGCGATTCAACAACTCACTTGGATCCATGGCGGTAAAAAGAGGGATGGATGCAAGCTTGCCGTCGATTGTCCGACCATGGCGAATGTTGTCGATACGCTGATCAGGCAGGTCAAAGAACGTCAGCAAACGCGGGCTGACCGGTATATTGAAAGAACGCGTGCCGTACACACCCAAATACTGAGTACGCGCAGCCCTGACCGGTAAATCCTCTGTTCGCAGCTGCAATGTCGTTTCAAACTCCGCGAGGGCCGGTCGGGTCTGCATCTCTCCCACAAGTTCACCAAGTTCCTTTGCAACCCAGCGATTGACGCTACGGGTATCCGGCCTGGCTCCCATCAGCGATCGGGCCCGGACATACTGCAGCTTGGCGGCCGTCAGGCTGTCCCGCGTCATCTGGCGATAGAGCCAGTCACCCCAGGCGATGAGGTTGTTCACATACTCGAGGAAAATCACGACCTTGTAATGCCAGGGCGATGAATAGGCGATGGCATCCGGATCCCCCGGTGCGAAGACTTCATAGCAATAGCAGATGTCGGGCTTTTCCACGTCCAGAGGCCGGCAATGCCAGTATTGCGGCCTTGCCGGGGTATCACCCTGCGCCGGTTTAGCGGGCGACTGCGGCTCGAATATGAAATGCAGCCAGCGCTGGGCCGCCTCAAAACGGTTCTCGTCACGCAGCCGGACGGCAATCAGATGTGGCAGGTGAAAAAACAGCTCCCAGAAAAACAGACCATTGGCACCATCGAACGGACCGTTCGGCTCGACCTGGCTTTCGGGCAAAGGCGGCTCCTTCGGAAACTGCGTCGCCCAGTCCAGCAACACGCCGATCGATACACTGGAGCGCAACACCAGTTCGTGACCGATCAACGTATTGAGCCGGACGTATTTCAACTTCAGAACGTTTGCCGGTTGGTTGAAGGCCAGAAACTGGGCGCCCTGCGCATCGGTGTCATGGATGTACGGTAGAGGTCCATGATCACCGAGCGTGGCGGGGACTGTCAGGACGAGGGTTCGCTCACCGTAGTCTGCGGCGCCTGTCAGTTTCACGGTGAGCGTGCTGCTGTTGAACCCTGTTCGCTTGATCTCCTGCCATTTCGTTGCCCATCCACCGGAACTCGAGTAACTGGCAGTAACTGGGTCCGGGTCACCACCAGTGGTGAATTCGACTTTCAGCGTGAACTCAACGTTCGTGCCACCGCCACGTGAGACATGGGCACAATGCCCCTGAACCCAGAGCGAGTGCTCAGTAGCGCTGTTACGCACGATATAAGCCTTGATCCCCAGGTACTCGGCCAGCGTGCCGGGCTTGGTGATCTCACTGTCAACGGCCGGAAACAGCTTCGGCTGCATCTTTTGCTGAAGCGTACGGCGCTCGACAAACAGGTGATTGGCCAGGTAATCCATGACCGCCGTTTCGTCCTTCACTTTGCGAAACAGCGAGTCACGGGTTTCATAGATAGCGACAGACACCACAGACGACGTACCGACTTTGGGCTCGGCATTGGTCACATGTACCGCCAGCCTGCCCTTGGGATACGAGGTATCGATCTCGTCGCGCAAAATTACCGCGACCAGCCGGCAACCCTTCGAAACGTCCTTGTCCGTCTGCAGCAGATGCAAGCGAATGGGTGGCGACCAGCTGTCGTCCAGCGCGATGAACGCCACCATGACTTCCAGCTCATGGAGGCTTTGCAGTTGACCCGCGTTATCGAAAACACCCGGGCGCCATTGGACCCAGACCATGCACGCCCGGCCTTCCCAAAAGACCATCCGACAATCCAGCACAGTGTCATCGGTGGGAATGTCGGCAGATTTCCATTCTCGCCAGTCAGTCGGGTTGACCGATGGCGAGTCGAAGGCGAGTTTGATGTTCGCTTCACGCCAGAACCAGCCAAAAGGTGCAACACGTTGCCTGCCCACCAGGTAATAATGCGTCTCCAGCGGATTGGCCCCATCCAGATAACCGGTCTTGACGTTCAGATTGCACGTTTCTTCAAAGCTGCGCAGGTAGCGCTGAGCGCCCTTGAGCACCGAATCGTCAGTGATCGAGGTCTGATTCACATAACTCTCAAGAGCCCTGAACAAACCGGTTTTGCGGATGCGCACATAAGGCGTGATGTAATCCTCAGGTGTGCACAACAGCAGCATGCTTGCCGACCACGACCCGTAACTGCTGGCGAGATCCCACTCTTGCAGAAGGTCAGGATCGAACTCCCGCCCGTCGTACCCCGGTTCAAATTTCTGCAACACCGCAAAAAGGTAGGACTGCAAACAGCTCCTGGCCTCCGCCACCCACGAGGTTTCAATTTCGTCGCTGTCCAGCGGATCGGTGCGCAGCCATTCCCAGAGGTCATCCGCCGATTGGGTATTCATCGGAAAGGGATGACTGGCCTTGTCATGTTTTGCGTGAAGACAGAAATCAATCAACGCATTGCGACGCAGGGCTGACAGCTCACCTGAAGTTTTGTTGAGCATCACCATCTCCTGTCACTGTTTGCGTTGCTTGCGGGGCGCCGGTACTCGCCGGCGATGAAGAAGGTTTTCGACAAACCACACTTCCCGGAATTTAACGGACGTCGAGTTTTGGGCTGTCGCTGTAACCTTGACGTTGACCCGCTCGGTACCGGTGAATGTCACCTCGGTACGCCCCTGTTGATCAGTGACAGTCTCGATCTCACCCTGAGGCAGCGGATCGAGTTTCCAGGTCACCGAGGCGCCTGCGATGGGGTTGTCGTAGTCGTCCAGGACAATGGCGCGGTAGGTCACCGGCGTTCCGATCAGCACGGTGCTGTCGGGCACGGGGAAAGGGTTTTGGGCTCTCAAATGGAGTGTGGCCATATCCGGCCCGATTTCGATCCTCGGTGCGGCCGTCTCCTCACCCAGATCCAGCCTGAAAACGGGAGTGACGCTGCCCATCCGGCTGTCCGGGAAAAACTTCACCGTCGCCGTGCCGTTGACGTCGGTGGTGATCATTGGAGTTTCAAACCGGCCCAGCGTGGTGGCGCAATGAACATTGACGTTCAATCGCGCCTGGCCTTCGCGGTTCTTTACCGTTACGGTAAATTCGGCAAATTCGTCCGGTTTGTTAGCGATCAACCTGACGGGGTCGGGCACCGTCGTCCAGTGCACGATCACGTCCAGCCCCACGGCCATGACGTCGTCAGCGTAATTCGGTTCGGTCGTGGTCGTCAGGCTGGCTCTGACAAGGTCTGCGACGTACTCATAGTCGGCATATTCGCTGTCCGGTGGCAGCTTCCCGAGCTCGAGGAGTGTCCTGGCACTCTGACCGGTCTTTTGGGCAAACAAGCGAATGCGTGTCAGCACATCGAGCTGTTGCAGGGTCACGACCAGGCCTTTCGACGGATTCACATGGGCAGCGCAGATGCGCACCTCATCCACGCTCCAGTTGAACAGCTCGGCGAGCCACTTCGCGGCTCGCTCCTGGACCAGCTCAAGCCCGTGATTGCTCAGGTTGGCCGGCAGCGCGTTAACGCGGCGCAGATAGTCAACCAGCCTCGTTTCCGGCTGATCACTCATGCCCAGGGCACGTTTGTAGACTGTCAGGTAATACAACGCTGAAAGGTCGAATGCGTCGACCGAGTGCAGACCGAACCATTCGCGATACCCGGTCGCGATGAAGTGAGTGAGAAATTCACCGCTGAGTTCCAGCCTCGCGACCACGGCGCTGCGTCTCGAGAACTCGGCCAACACCTGCAGAACAGGATCGCTCGACGGGTCTTCCCGCCGCAGCACAGTAGCGCTGTCCTTGGAGGCTTCCGGCAATCCGAGCACCTGAGCCAATACGAAATGCACATTTGCGCCGGACCAGCCAAGCACCTGCAGAACCAGATCCGGCTTCAGACCGCTATAAGCAGCCAACCCCTCCTGAACCATACTGTTCTGACTGGCGCGGCAACGCAGCACCACCGCCAGAATCAGCGCCACCAGACCTGTATCGAGGCTCCCCGTCTCCAACAACACGGCCCGCTCCGTCATTTCCCGGGCGTGGGCTTCGTAGGTCTGATCCGCTGACTCAACAAAATCACGAATCAGTCCCTGTTCGTCAACCAACGTCCTCAACGCCCGCAGCCACTGGCGATTGTTCGACAAGGGCTCGATACCGGCCATTTTCAGTACATCTTCCGTCACCCGAGCCACCGGGACCTGCCGACGCCATTGATCAAACAACGAGAGTTGTCTTTCATCGGGCCGGCTCGGTGGCCAGGCTGTTGCTTGTTGCACCACCCAGTGCACCGGCAACTGCGCGGTCCGGGCCCATTGCACGCCATCCATCAAGGCATGCATCACACTCAGTACGTCCGGCTTACCCGCTGATTGTTGGTTGTTGATCTGCGGCACGCCGGCCAGTGCGTTCACCCAGACCTGACCTCCCGTCAGATTCAACAACAGGACCGCCTCGATCGGAGTAATCCCCAGTAACCGGGGCAGCCTGACCATGCGATAAAAACCGGACACGATCGGCAAGCTGCACTTGAGTTCAGCCAGGCCGTGAGCGGCGGCAATCAGGTTGGCGAGGTAAAAATAGGTTTCCAGATCAATACCCAGGCCTGCGCACAATTGCTTGACCGTAATCAGGTCGGCAGCGGTCACGGGAATCACCGGGAAGGATCGGTCATCAAGTACCAAAGGACGAGAACCGGTGGCACCACTGTTGAAAACTCGATCGTATTGGGCACGCTCCGTGCCGCGCCCGAAAACGCAAAGCGGCCCGATAAAGGCGGCGAAGTCTTCTGCGGTGCATCCAAAGACCTCCCGCAGTGCCTGGAACAGCCCGATAGCTCGCAGAGTATTGCTTGTGATCCAGTAGCGAGAGGGGGTCGGCGGGGGCACTTCAGCGAGCATTGCCGCAACGATCAGTCGATCGGTTTCGTCACTGGCCAACCGCAACCAGTCAGTCAGTCGCAATATACGATTGGCACGATCAACCCGCTCGGAATGGTCGGGCTCGTCGGGCTCGTCGGGCCTCCCCATATTCTCGAAACGATTGAGAAGGCCCGAGTCCGTTTTGACAATGGTAATGGACGGGGTCTTTGCCTCATGAACAAAGACAGACCCATGGTCCTTGCCTGTAACAGGGCCCGTGACGACACCCGGCGCATTTTCGGACAGGAAGGGAGTGAAACCTTCAATCGAAAGCAATGCCTCAAGCGCCGGCGTATCCAGCTTCGTTCTTTCATTGAAAACGTGGACGAGCCTCAGATTACCAATCGAAATTCCCTTGAGACCGAGGTATTTCTGGTAGAACTCGTCGCCCCCGTCTGGAAAATGACTCGCCTCGGTCAGGATTGTCCGCTGTGATGGACTCAACCGTGAAGCTTGAACGAGGGCGTCATCCGACTTGTCGCTCCACGGTGCCGAACGAAGAAAGCACGGATACTGCAAATCGCACAGACGCACCACGCTGCCCACCGATTCGCCATGTCCCTTCAGTACATGATCGAGCGTAACCCAAGGCCAGTGAAAGGGCAGTTCCCGAGGAAAGGCCTTCTGGTTCAACGCCTCATCGAGGTTTTGAATGGGCCCCTGCGTGGCGGTGATGAAGTGCTCCATGATGTGGCTGATCACTTCCACCGACGGCACTGCACCATGGACGGCCTTGACATCGATCAGCAGTTTTTCGAGATCCGTACGCCGGCCAACCAGCGGAAGGTCCTTGCCATCGGTTTCCCCCAGCCGATGCAATGCCCAATGCAACAGGGCTGTCAGATACGCCGCAGGCGAGTGAATGGCTTCGATCGCATCAGGCGGGCATAACGCGTCGAAGTTCGGCTTGAACAACAAGGCGTAAGTCGGACCGTTATTGAGCCCCGAACGCGCAACAGCTCTGGCATCTCTGGCAGTCAACTGGTGTTCGATGAACTGCCGCAATACCACGGTCGACAGCACATTGAGGCGCTGCTGGAACTCCCCGGCCTGCTGCCGGTTCAGGCCAAAATCGTGCATCAACCCGTCGACGCCTTTCTGCGCCAGTACGGCAACCGATCCCCCCGCCTTGAAAAAACGTGTCAGAGCCGTCGTGGACGAGCGCTTGGGTTTACCGACCGCTTGAGTGAACATCTTCTGAGCGATCTGAGCGGGAGAGCGGTACATGTGGATGCTCCTGGGTCTGAAACGAGTTCCAGTAAAGGAACGGCGCCTTTCGCATGGTGCCTGCAAAGGATTTGGCGTCATCGAGCGGGTGGCGTCTACTGTCAGAACTGACAGTAGACTTGACCTTTGGTCGGATTAAGCCTGACTTGGCGGTTCGTCAGGCGGCGCGACATCGAATCGCTTGCTGTCCGCTGGCATGGAATGTTTTCCACCCACGACCTGTACGGCACAGGCCCATTGCGGGCCAGCAGGCAGATTTCGCTCCGATATTCCGGCCCAACGTCCGCCGTTGGTCACAAGAGACTTGGCATGTTTATCCTCGGAGTCATACCAGGCGACCACATCAACCTTCGGACCCGCCAGAGCACCGCCTGCGAATCTGGGCGTTGCTCCCTCCCACTTGCCCTCCGACGGTTCGTTGAATGAGGGTGGGGGCGCAAGGCGCTGCAGGGGTCTTGCCTCGGACCAACCGGAGTGGAACTCCCCCTTGCGCTGCTCGGTGACGAGTGAAAGGTCGGTGCCGGTCCCTGGGATTTCGATCCGGCAAAACCATGTCCCGTTTTCCTGGACCTTGGCCTGCCCCAGCTCCGCACCACCCGGCAAAGCAACCACGACGGTATCTCTTGCGTATCCGAACCCGCAGATCACCGCAGTACGTCCGACAGCCTCACCACTACCTGGCGTTTCAATGTATGCCTTGTCGGGAACGATCGTGACCTGCACATCCTCGCTAAGTGGCGACTCCTGATCCTTGAAATACTGCCTGGCTTTCAGTACGCATGGCCCCACTGGCCGTGTGAAATTCTGTTTGAAATATCCATCGCCAAAATGCGGATAAATACGAAAGGGAACGCCGTCGAGATACACATCGACCTCAGTCCGGACGAATCCTTTCCCTGCTCTGGCATAACCTTCGACCGTGAATGTACGGGGGACCGATGTTCTTGTTGTTGGAAAGTCGATCCTTGGCGCATACAAAACCACTTTGAAAGCGACCGAAGTGCTGGGCAGCGATTGCAAGTCACCCAGCACCTGTATGGCGAAAACGGTTTGGGTCAGGTAGTCGAGTTCCGTGAGCTGTACCGACCAGGCATTCCCTGTTGCGAGCGTCTCTCCCAACCGGTCGAGGGTCACGAAATCGAAAACGCTAATCGTGAAGCCGTCGATCCCGCCGGTGCCGTGCAATACCGGCAAATGATCCGTTTGCCCACCGGGTGGTGGGGTGATCACCGGTACGCTCACCGCTATATCGAAGGACATGGACACCGGATTAGAGGTTTGCCCGCCGAAAGTCTGCGTGACCGTGACCGTGTGCCTGCCGGGGCGAAACGCCGTGGGGCGCTGTAAGTCCCATTGCCCGTTCTTGTCCGTATCCGTAACCGGATAGGGGGTAGTATCGTCGCTGAACTTGATCGTCAGCACCGCTCCCGGCCAGCATTGGCCAGCAACCGTTGCAAACAAGCCGTTCGGGGTCACTTTTTCGATAACGGCAGGGGGGGCGGAGATGACCACCGAAACAGGCGGTTGAACCCTTTCTGATTGCAGCGTTGTGAACCACTGAATGGCCGTAACCTGATACGTACCAGGAGACCAGCGTGCTGTTGCCGTGCTGATCCAGGTCGTATCTTCGGGAACGTCGACGATCGGCACGATCGCGGAGCTGGCGCCCTCCAGTCGGACCTCGATTCTGGAGGCCGGTTGACCGGACCAGTTCCTGCCCGTACCGGAAAACGTAGGAATGCCGTCCGGGCTGACGCGCACACTCAATGTTGGACGAGGAACAGGCACCACGACCGTGGTGCCCTCCGATATCCAGTCCGAATAGATCGGCTGCCCTACACCGTCGGGCACACTTTGTCGGCCACCGATCAGCGAAGTACCCGGCAACCAATCGGGAAAGAACACCGACCAGGGAGACGTTGTCACGGTAAAGGAGTGGAGAGGCGTCCCGTTGTTCACGACGTGGAGATAGAACGTCGCACTGATATGTCCGACACCTCCGAGGGTCACCTTGCCTTGGGCATCGACCTGTACCGTCAGTTTGCTCGGTTGCGGGGGTTTTATTTTAAATGGCCGATAATCGCTTCGATCGGAAGGCACTCCCAAAGTCTGCTGGGCAGTAAGGCGGACTTCGCCGGGAGCGATACTGGCCGGGATAACGACCGGTACACTCCAGTCATTCCCTGCTACCGATTGAAGAGTGCCAACCACCGCATCATTCAGATCGAGATGGATCCTCATGATGGCCCCGACCTCGCCCCCCGTGCCGCTGACCGTGAATGAACGGTTCTGTTCTGATTGGGCGGCGGGTTGGGTAATGACAGGCAATCCGGGCAAAACGAAAACAGGCACCTTGTCGGACCATGTCGTTTCCCCGGCATAGTCCTGGCTTACATGAAAAGTGAACCGCCCGATGGGGAGCGGTGTGGTCAGCCGTATGCTCCACTGTCCGCCTTGGGCCGTTCCAGATCCATAGAGAATCACCCCACTATCAGCCTCGTAGACCTTGATTGTCGCTCCCGAATGGCCCTTGCCATTGATCACCGGTTGACGCTCTCGCAGCGAGTCACCGGATTTTGGAGAGTCAATGGTGACAGCAGCCACCACCAGATTCACAGTGACACGGTTGGACTCGTCTGAAACAGAATTCCGGATAGTCTGTTTGGCGTAGAAAGTCAGCGTCTCAAGGCCGGGGGGAAAGGCGACAGAGGCAGTCCACCCTCCATCGGTCGCAATAACCGCAGTAGCGAGTTGAGCACCGCCATTGGCATTATGCAGGGTGATAGTTCCAGCGTTAGGAATGCCTCGCGTGCCGGTAACCGTGAATGGAGTCGTTGCCACATTCCCTGAGGGGCTTGTAATGACGGGCGTGGCGGGCTTGAAGGTGAGGACGATGTCCACATCCATTTCTACGTCACTGGCACCAGATCTGTCATAAATGTATTTGAAGTAAACAGTGGCGCTCCCGCTCGGTGAATTAATCCACCCGGTAGCTTCCAGCGTATTCCACTGGCCGTTTTGGTTACCTATATCATTCCAGGTGAAATCCCATGTGTTCTGACTGCTGGCTCTGACATATAAGTTGCCCTTTGTCCCTCCATTAGCCTTGGCGTTATAACGTGATGTTCTGCACTTGAATTGACTACCGTCCGCAGTAAATTCACTGAAAAATTCCAAACTGCACCAATAGGCAGTGCCTGCAACGGTTTTGTACGCTCTGATCTCTTGTCGTTCCTCCAAAACTTCATCTGACTGGATGAATGATGGCAACGTCGAAATGCTCGTGTCTGGAACATCATTTTCAATGGTGCCTTCTTCATGATCTTCCATAACCTGCTCCTCGACGGGATGTATAGGACACGAGCTGACCGTTCTCATTAATGCCAATTCGGTTATGGCCGACACCTGTAAAATCTGACAGTCCCGACAAACGGTAACTCTTCCCACAGCCCGGTTCGGCAGCGTCCTGCAAGTCGTAACAACGGGCTACGACGGCTTGTGCCATTGCCTACAAATCACTCAGAATCCGCCGGCTTGTGCGCCTTGGCGTTGCCCCGTAACTTGATCGTGTCGCTGCCAATCAGCGGCCGGGTTTAGTCGCTCGGGCAGGTATTACGAAAGGTGTATAAGCGTCATCAAGTCGGGTACTCCCTATCCCCGCACTCGATGGTGGCTGTACGCAGGGCGCCCTCGGGCGCGCCGGTTTTTCGTAATTCCTCCCGGTCGACTAACCTGCGTTCAGCCGCCACCCCTCGTTTAGTCGCGAGGTGGTGGCAGGCCCACTAGAGGATTTACGTTTATGTTCAAAGCAACTCCAAATCCACCACTGGACACCGACCCAACAGAACCGTCCGATCAACCCGATCCGGTCTCCCCCTACGCCTCCGTCGATTCAAAGAAACTCCACGACGCCGCTCACCGGGCTCTGGATTTCTACCTCAATCCCTCGCCCGAAAAACCGCGCAATTCCGTGGATCGCGGCATGCAGATGTTCAAGGTCGATCCCGAGATCAACCCCGAAGCCATCGCCATCCAGACCTACGAAACCTTTTCGTCAGTCAGCATCCTGCTGCTCGACCTGGCCGACAGCCTGGACGACAAGCCGCGGCATCTGGCGATGGCGATCTATCAGTTGAGTGAGTTGGGGCTGTTGCTGGTGGAGAAGACACTGGATAACGAGCGGGCGATTGCGATAACCGCATAAGAAAAAAGGGCCACAACCTTCGGCAGGTTGTGGCCCTTTTATGTTTTCAGGCCGAAGCCGGCAACGGCTGAAAACTGAAATACTGCTTCAACGCCTCGACCAGTTGCCCATACTCGGGCGGTGTCCGGTACAGGCTGAAGCCGGCGTCGTAATGCTGGGGGGTCGCGTCTTCGTGGCACCACAGACAGCACGCCGTCAGGTCGATGACCTGCTGACAACCCTCGCCCAAAGGGATTTTCAGGCGCAGGTTGAATTCGGCACCGATCATCATCGGCAACTGGCTGATGAGCATCAAACCGTCTTCGGACACATTGCCCAGAAAGCCGATAGGTTTATCGGTGACGCTGTTGAACACTCGCAGAAAATATGGCAACTGATGCCGTTCGATTCGACGGTCGGTAAACATACGCAATTCGCCATGCAAGGCCCCTGACGGAGCCGCACTCTCGCTTCGGAACGGGCCTGTGCGTCAGACCCGCTCTCCCCGCTCCCGGTGTGGCGCTCGCCACGTGCATCTCATGCCAGTCGCAGGTGTTGCGCCGGTACAGAATTCGATCTGCAGCGGTTTCATTCGACTATAGCTCACCCTATACAAGCAGCCAGCTTTTGTATGACAACCGCCATCAGAACCGGGTTGGACGTACCACGGCGGCAGCGCTGCGAGTCGGGTAGTGACCCAGGCTCTGCAGGGTTTCCAGACGCGCGCGGGCGCGGTAGGCGTATTCGCTGTTGGGGTACGAGGCGATGATGAACTGATAGGTCTGCGCCGCATCGACGAACATTTTCTGCCGCTCGAGGCACTGGCCGCGCATCATCGACACTTCCGGCCACACGTAAGGGCGGGCACGGCTGGCGCGTTCGACCTTGGACAGTTCGAGCATCACTTGCTCGCAGTTGCCCCGGTCGTAGGCGCTGTAGGCGTTGTTCAAATGATGGTTCATCGACCAACGGGTGCAGCCCGACGCGGCGAGGACGCTGAGGGCAAGGGCGGCAATGGGCACGAATCGCATGGGGGGTTCTCCTGTCTTGTGCTCTGTATCGACCCCTGGTCGGAAATCTTCAGGCGCGTTTGTCCCAAAGTTGCCGTGTTCAATAAAGAAAGTATTAAGTAGTGCAAACGAACAATGACTACACCCCAAGAGCATAGTAGCCTTCGCTGGCGCTTGAACTTGAGGAGTCTTTGCATGTCCGTCCGTCGTACCAAAATCGTCGCTACCCTTGGCCCGGCCAGTAACTCGCCGGAAGTTCTCGAACAGCTGATTCTGGCTGGCCTGGACGTCGCCCGTCTGAACTTCTCCCACGGCACCCCCGACGAGCACAAGGCTCGCGCGAAGCTGGTGCGTGACCTCGCTGCCAAGCATGGCCGCTTCGTCGCCCTGCTGGGTGACCTGCAAGGCCCGAAAATCCGTATCGCCAAATTCGCCAACAAGCGCATCGAGCTGAAGATCGGTGACCAGTTCACCTTCTCCACCAGCCATCCGCTGACCGAAGGCAACCAGCAGGTTGTCGGCATCGACTACCCGGACCTGGTCAAGGACTGCGGCGTGGGCGACGAGCTGCTGCTCGACGACGGCCGCGTGGTCATGCGCGTTGAAACCGCCACCGCGACCGAGCTGAACTGCGTCGTGACCATCGGCGGCCCGCTGTCCGACCACAAAGGCATCAACCGTCGCGGTGGCGGCCTGACCGCTCCGGCCCTGACTGAAAAAGACAAGGCCGACATCAAGCTCGCCGCTGAAATGGAAGTCGACTACCTCGCCGTGTCCTTCCCGCGTGACGCCGCCGACATGAACTACGCCCGTCAACTGCGCGACGAAGCCGGCGGCACCGCCTGGCTGGTGGCGAAGATCGAACGCGCCGAAGCCGTGGCCGACGACGAAACCCTCGACGGCCTGATCAAGGCTTCCGACGCCGTGATGGTTGCCCGTGGCGACCTGGGTGTGGAAATCGGCGACGCCGAACTGGTGGGCATCCAGAAGAAAATCATTCTGCACGCACGCCGCCACAACAAAGCGGTGATCGTGGCGACCCAGATGATGGAGTCGATGATCCAGAACCCGATGCCGACCCGCGCCGAAGTGTCCGACGTGGCCAACGCCGTGCTCGACTACACCGACGCCGTGATGCTGTCTGCCGAATCCGCTGCCGGCGCTTATCCGCTGGAAGCCGTGCAGGCGATGGCGCGCATCTGCGTCGGCGCTGAAAAGCACCCGACCAGCAAGACCTCCAGCCACCGCATCGGCAAGGAATTCGAGCGCTGCGACGAGAGCATCGCGCTGGCGACCATGTACACCGCCAACCACTTCCCGGGCGTCAAGGCGATCATCGCGCTGACCGAAAGCGGCTACACCCCGCTGATCATGTCGCGTATCCGTTCGTCGGTGCCGATCTACTGCTTCACCCCGCACCGCGAAGCCCAGGCCCGCGCGGCGATGTTCCGTGGCGTGTACACCGTACCGTTCGACCCGGCTTCGCTGGCCCCGAACGAAGTCAGCCAGAAAGCCATCGACGAGCTGGTCAAGCGCGGCGTGGTCGAGAAAGGCGACTGGGTCATCCTGACCAAGGGCGACAGCTACCACACCACCGGCGGCACCAACGGCATGAAGATCCTGCACGTGGGCGACCCGCAGGTCTGAGTGACCGGTTGCTGAAAACGAAAAGCCCCGCCATGTGAATGGCGGGGCTTTTTCATTTCAGATTGATCGTTCCCACGCTCCGTGTGGGAATGCCTCAATGGACGCTCCGCGTCCGCTTCGGCATGGGACGCGGAGCGTCCCGGCTGCATTCCCACGCAGAGCGTGGGAACGATCGGTGCACGGAGTGCGGCGGCGGTCGGCGGATATCTCAATGGCGTTTGATGAACCCGGTCAACGCCGCCAACGCCTCCGGCGAGCGCAGCCGCTGGGTGAACAGCGCGCCCTCCTCCTCGATCACCTTGCGGATCAACTCGCGATCCGGCGCGCGCATCAGTTGCTTGCTGATGCGCACCGCCTCGGCCGGCAGCTCGTCAAACCGCAGCGCCATCTCCCGCGCCTTGGCCAACGCGGCTTCGCCACTGCCCAGCGCCTCGGTTGCGATGCCCCATTGCGCCGCCTGCTCACCGGTGAAGCCTTCACCCAGCAACAACAGCTCCGATGCCTTGGCCTGCCCGAGCAAGCGCGGCAGGATCAGGCTGGAACCGAACTCCGGGCACAAACCGAGGTTGACGAACGGCATGCGCAACCGCGCATCCCGCGCCACGTACACCAGATCGCAATGCAGCAACAGCGTCGTGCCAATCCCCACCGCCGCCCCGGCCACGGCGGCAATTACCGGTTTGCGGCATTCGAGCAGTTCGAGCATGAAGTGAAACACCGGGCTGTCGAGGTCGCTCGGCGGTTGCTGGATGAAGTCGGCGATGTCGTTGCCGGCGGTGAAACACTCAGCGCTGCCGGTGATCAGCACGGCGTTGATTTCGGGGTCGTGATTCGCCTGTTTGAGCGCATCGGCCAACTGGCTGTACATGGCGCGGGTCAGGGCGTTTTTCTTGTCGGGACGGTTGAGGCGCAGGGTCAGCAAACCGCGTTCGCGGTGCAGCAGGATGGCTTCGGGCATGGCAGGTCTCGCGTCTGAGAATTCAGCGCTCAACCACGGCTCAGGAAGACATCGGCCAGCAGTTGATTGCGCGGCAGTCCGGCCAGGAACAGACGCTTGGCAAACGCGTCGACACTGGCAGTCGAGCCGCAGACTAAGGCCAGGGTTTGTCGGGAGACAAGGCGCAGTTGCGCCAAAGCGCCCGGCAACTCGGCCGCCGTCCACCCTTCGACGCTGAGGTTTTCCCGCTGCGCGGCCAGTGCTTCAAGGGGTTTGGCCAGGTAATGCCCGTCGGCATCATGGGCCAGATGAATGACGCGGATGGCGCCCCGATGATCGTGACGCAAGGCTTCGCGCAACACACCGAACAACGGGCCGAGCCCGGTGCCGGCGGCGAGCAGCCACAGCGGCCGGTCATGCCAGTCCGGGTCGTAATGCAACGCACCGCCGCGCAGTTCGCCGAGGCGGATCGGGTCGCCGATCTGTAGGCGGCGCGCGGCATCGCTGAATTCGCCGGGCTGGCGGCAATCGAGGTGGAACTCGAGAAAGCGGTCTTCTTCCGGCAGGCTTGCCAGCGAATAAGGCCGCGCAATGTGGCCGGCCCATAGCACCAGATGCTGGCCGGCGCTGTAGCGCAACGGCCGCTGGGGTGTCAGGCGCAATCGCAGCACGCTGTCGCCGAGCCAGTCCAGCGCTTCGACCGTGGCCGAGCGACCATCGGTGACGGGGTCGAAAGTATGCACCTGCAAGTCTTCGATCACCTGGCACTGACAAGCCAGCCGCCAGCCCTGATCACGCTGCTCGGCGCTCAAGGCATCGGGGCGACTGTCGGCGGGCAAGCCCTGCACGCATTGCACCAGACACGCATGACAACTGCCGGCGCGGCAGCTATAAGGCACCGCCACACCGTTCTGAAGGAGGGCATCGAGCAGGTTGCTGCCCGCTGCCACCGACCACTGTCGTTCACCGACCCGCAGTTCAGGCATCGACGTTCTCCCACGCGGCTGCGCAACGGTTGCGCCCGTCACGCTTGGCCCGGTACAGCGCCTGATCGGCACGCTGCAAGGCATCGTCCAGATCATCGCCCAGTTCCAGCAGGGTCATGCCGGCGGACAGGCTCAGGTTTTTCACGTTCAGGCCCACCAGTTCGACGTCGGTGAAGGCGATGCGCAGCCGTTCGCAACAGGCGGTCAGGCGCTCGGCGTTGCAATCGGGCAGCAGCACCACGAATTCTTCACCACCATAACGCGCCAGCACATCGCCGTCGCGCAGACAGGCCCCGGCCACCCCGGCGAAGGCTTGCAGCACCTGATCGCCGGCGGCATGGCCGTGAATATCGTTGATGCGCTTGAAGTGGTCGAGGTCGATCAGCGCCAGGCCATGCACCACGTCGGCCTCCATCGCATTCAGCTCGCGGGTGGCCAGGCGCAGGAAATGCCGGCGATTGAACAGCCCGGTCAATTCGTCGGTGGCCACCAGGTCTTCGAGCTGGCGCATCATCCCGCGCAGGGTGTCCTGATGCGCCTGCAAGGCGAACCGCCGCTGGCGCATGCGTTGGCGCGACGTCTGGACGAAACGCGCGTAAATCACCAGCCACGCCAGCACGATCAGCAGAATGCACGCCTGCAACGCGGACAGCGCCGGATCGTGAAGACGCATGTGATAACCGTCCCACAGCGTGATGGCGCAGAAGCTGAAGAACACCAGCATCGCGCAGCGCACGAACGCCCGTTGTGAAAGATGGAACAGGCCGAACAGCAGGATCAGCACATAAAAGACCAGAAACTCGCCCCGAGCCTCCTCCAGATGTGCAATCAGCCACGTCTGCCAGCAGAGGCCAAGCAGCACTTGTGCTTCCGTCAGGCTCGGGTCGGAAAAACGCAGGTTGCAGCCAGAAAAGAATAGGGCAAACAGGGTCGCCTGACTGATTACCACCAGTGCGCTGCCGACGGCGACGCCGGCCAGTGAGTCATTGTAATGACCAGTGAAATACGCCAGCCACAGCAGCAGCAAAGCCAATCCATAGGTGGCTGCAGCGAGGGCGAAGCGTTTGAGCAAAAGACGTTGAATGGCGTTATGGGTCAATCGTTGACTCACCGTGCGATAAGAGGCTGACCGAGTGTCCTACTCTACAGACCGGCTGCCACTTTAGTGGCCCAGTCGATAAATGACCATTGATTTTCGGGCCGGGTATTTGGCGTCAAAAACCTGCAGCCATGCGACCAACGAATGACTCCCGGCAGATGTGCCCGCCACCGAGGCGCGGTATACTGCCGCGCCTTTTTAGCGTCGCGCCAGCAGCCCCGGCGTGCCTTGAAAGGTGTCTGCGACCGACCGATGCACCCAAGCCGCAGGCACCTTATTGAATGTTCCCGTCTTTTAGAGGAGCGCGACTCATGACCGTGATCAAGCAAGACGACCTGATTCAGAGCGTTGCCGACGCCCTGCAGTTCATTTCCTACTACCACCCCGTGGACTTCATCCAGGCGATGCACGAAGCCTACCTGCGCGAAGAATCGCCAGCGGCCCGTGACTCGATGGCGCAGATCCTGATCAACTCGCGCATGTGCGCCACCGGCCACCGGCCGATCTGCCAGGACACCGGCATCGTGACCGTGTTCGTGCGTGTGGGCATGGACGTGCGTTGGGATGGCGCGACCATGAGCCTGGACGACATGATCAACGAAGGCGTGCGCCGCGCCTACAACCTGCCGGAAAACGTCCTGCGTGCTTCGATCCTGGCCGACCCGGCCGGTGCGCGTAAGAACACCAAGGACAACACCCCGGCAGTCATCCACTACTCCATCGTTCCGGGTAACACCGTGGAAGTGGACGTGGCGGCCAAGGGCGGCGGTTCCGAGAACAAGTCGAAAATGGCCATGCTCAACCCGTCCGACTCGATCGTCGACTGGGTACTCAAGACCGTTCCGACCATGGGCGCCGGCTGGTGCCCACCGGGCATGCTGGGCATCGGCATCGGCGGTACTGCCGAGAAAGCCGCCGTCATGGCGAAAGAAGTGTTGATGGAATCCATCGACATTCACGAGCTCAAAGCCCGTGGCCCACAGAACCGCATCGAAGAAATGCGTCTGGAGCTGTTCGAGAAGGTCAACCAGCTGGGCATCGGCGCCCAGGGCCTCGGTGGCCTGACCACCGTGCTCGACGTGAAGATCATGGATTACCCGACCCACGCCGCCTCTTTGCCGGTGTGCATGATCCCGAACTGCGCCGCCACCCGTCACGCGCACTTCGTGCTCGACGGTTCCGGCCCTGCTTCGCTGGAAGCGCCACCGCTGGACGCCTACCCGGAAATCGTCTGGGAAGCCGGCCCGTCGGCCCGTCGCGTCAACCTCGACACCCTGACCCCGGAAGACGTGCAGAGCTGGAAGCCGGGCGAAACCGTCCTGCTCAACGGCAAGATGCTCACCGGTCGCGACGCCGCGCACAAGCGCATGGTCGAGATGCTGAACAAGGGCGAAACCCTGCCGGTGGACCTCAAAGGTCGCTTCATCTACTACGTCGGCCCGGTTGATCCGGTCGGTGACGAAGTGGTTGGCCCGGCTGGCCCGACCACCGCCACGCGGATGGACAAGTTCACCCGTCAGATCCTCGAGCAGACCGGCCTGTTGGGCATGATCGGCAAGTCCGAGCGTGGCCCGACCGCCATCGACGCGATCAAGGACAACAAGGCCGTGTACCTGATGGCCGTCGGCGGTGCCGCTTACCTGGTGGCGCAAGCGATCAAGAAGTCCAAGGTCCTGGCGTTCGCCGAGCTGGGCATGGAAGCGATCTACGAGTTCGAGGTCAAGGACATGCCGGTCACCGTCGCGGTGGACAGCAAAGGTGAATCGGTACACATCACCGGTCCTGCGATCTGGCAACAGAAGATCAGCGAAAGCCTGGCGGTTGAAGTGCAGTAAGCGCTTCATCCGTCAGTGAAAAGGCCGGGCGGTCAGCAATGACCGCCCGGCCTTTTTTTTCGCCTGCCATAAAGTGCAGACAAAGACACCTGTCAGATCTGACAGGTGTCGAAGGAAAAATGCTCTGTTAGCGTGCAATCTCGGCATTCACTGGTTGCGTTGCTATGGTTCCTGATGCAGATGCGCTCGTCACCCCGCCCTCCATTGCCAAAACTGCGTCCATTGCCACCAATGGACGCAGTTGGGGGGAGATCGGTGCGACCGGGCAACGGTCTTACTCACTGACGTTGCCGATCATCGCTGCGCGCTCGCTCAATCCTGACCTGCAACTGGTCTATGACGGCAACGCGGGTAACGGCAAGTGCGGCCTCGGCTGGGACTTGCCGCTGCCAGTCATCTCCCGCAAGACCAGCAAGGGCGTACCGAAATACGCACCCGACGACGTCATGCAGGCGGACGGCACCGATCTGCGACCCGAACTGACAACCCGCGGCAAGATCAAGGCAACCCGGCGCACCCGTGGCAAGGGCAAGAACGCCCGCAAGTTTTCCGTGGTGCGCTACATCCCTCGCCTGGAAAGTACGTTCGACCGCTACGAACGCTGGACCTCTGCCGACGGCAATACCTTCTGGATCGTGTTCCGCGCTGACGGCTCGCAAGATTGCTATGGCAATAACCCGGGCTCACGCATCTACGACCCGGCAGACCCAGGCAATATCGCCACGTGGTTGCTGGTGGAAACCCGGAACGCGGTGGGAGAAAACATCTTTTACGAATACAAGGCCGATGACAAAGTCGCCGACGCTCGTTTTGATTACCAGGCCCAACGTTATTTGCGTCAGGTCTGTTACTGCAACAAGAGCGCCAGCACTGATCTGTATTGCCTTGGTAATGAGCAGCCAGAACTGCTGGACTGGCTGTTCCGGCTGGTCGTCGACTACGGCGAACGCGTCGCTGGCTATGACGACATCCCACCGTACACGGCCGCCAACGAAAACGCCTGGACGGTGCGCTCCGATCCGTTTCGCATGCATCGTTTCGGCTTCGAGGTCGGCACCCGGCGCCTGTGTCGGCAGTTTCTGCTGTTCAACCACACCGGCCCCGCTCCGGCCCTGGTCAATCGCCTGTTACTGGAACACGAAACCACGCCGCAGCAATACAACCAGCTGAAAGCCGCGCATCACATGAGTTATGACGCCGCCGGCCAGGTCAAACACACGCCTCCGATCGAGTATTTCAATCAGGCTCTTGTGCTCAACACACTGCCCCAAGCCTTCCTTGCACTTGATCGCATGCCCGGCCTCGACAACGGCCAGCCCTATCATTGCGTCGATCTCTATGGTGAAGGTTTGCCCGGTTTCCTTTGCCAGTACAACAACGCCTGGTACTACCGCGAACCCTTGCGCGGCACACCCGGGACGGACGAGATCAACTACGACCCATGGTCTTTGCTGCCATTGATCCCCAATGCCGACAGCAGTAAATCAGTGCTGCAGATCCTCACCGATCTTACCGGCAACGGACGTCTGGACTGGGTGGTCGCGCAGCTCGGTGGCAGCGGTTATTACACGCTCAACCCGGATCGAAACTGGTCATTGTTCAAACCTTTCAGCCAGTTCCCTGTGGAATTTTTCCATTATTCAGCGCGAATGGGCGACTTTAGCGGTGACGGGCTGGAATCGATGGCCCTCATCGGCCCGAACAGCGTGCGGGTGTATGCGAACCTGAGGGAAAAGGGCTTCGCTCCCGGCCAGGATGTACCCCATGCCCCGGACAGATTGCCGCTGTTCAGCGATGACAAAAGCGCACTGGTGACCTTCAGCAACATGGGCGCCAGTGGAATGGAGCTATGCCGGATTCGCCACGATGAAATCCGTTGCTGGATCAGCCTCGGCCATGGTCGGTTCGCAGAAGGTTTCAAGTTGAGCGACTTGCCGTTCAACTATGGCGAGTTCGATGCCGACCGGGTGCGTATCGCCGATCTGGACGGCTCCGGTGCCCCGGCCTTCATTTACTTGTCTTCGGATTATTTCGAAATCTGGCTCAACCAGGGCGGCAATGGCCTGGCCGCGACGCCGGTACGCGTCCCATGGCCCAGAGGCGTGCGCTATGACAACCTCTGCCAGGTGACCTTCGCCGATCTGCAAGGCATTGGCTGCGCCAGCCTGCTGCTGACCGTGCCACACATGAAACCGCGGCACTGGGTGTATCACTTTGTCAGTGAGCGGCCGTACCTGCTTACCGGCTGCAATAACAACATGGGCTACAGCGCCACCCTGAGTTATCGCAGCAGCGCACAGTTCTGGCTGGATGAAAAACGCCAGGAGCTGATCGCACGCAGGCGCCCGGTCTGCCATCTGCCGTTCCCGCAGATGGTGCTCGAATGGTTGCGTCAGGATGATGAAGTTACCGGTAATTACCTGATGCAGTTCCACGAGTATTTCGAGGGTCACTACGACGGGCTCGAGCGCGAATTCCGCGGCTTCGGCCGGGTCTGTCAGATCGACAGCGAACTGGAATCGGGCAAGGCCGAGAGCGGCCATACGGCGCCGACGCGGATGACGCACTGGTTTCATACCGGCAAAAGTATCGATCTGGTTTTGAACAATATTGGCGACCTCGACGATGAGATACAGCCACTGTGCCCCACTGTCATTTCAGCCTACGACACAAAACTTCGCAAAGAGCGCATTCGCAAGCGCCGCAAGGCCGAAGCCCCCGAAATTGCCTATGCCCTGGCGGGTCGCCTGCTTCGCATCGAAGTCTGCCAGGCAGACGACCCTGCCCCTGCGCGCCTGTTCTCTCTGAACGAGTCCCGCTATCGGGTGCGGGTCGTCAACGAAAGCCCATCCAGCCTGCTGGTGCTGGAACTGGAAAGCCGCAGCCAACAATACGAACGTTTCATGGACGACCCTAACTGTCAGCACGTGGTCAATCTGGCGTGGAACGAATACGGCCAACTGACTCATAGCCTGACGGTTGCCTGCGCACGCCGTCGAACCGAAACAGACGAACCGCCCTTCGATCAAGAGGATCAGCGGCGCGCCTGGGTGGACAGTCACGATGAGCAACAGCGGCACTTCTATCTGGCGGAAACCCTTGTCGAGCACACGCACCTGATCACTGACGGCCACTGGCTGCTCAATCTGCCCTTGCGCAAGCGCGGCAATGCGCTGATGTTGCCCAAGGGGGCATTGCCGGGTGGATTGACTGCGGACGCAATCAGTTTCGAAAACGTCGTCCTACACAAAGACAGTGCGCAATGGACAGCGGCCCGCGAGCTGACCTCGCTCTCGCAACAAACCTATCTGGAGGCGGCCGGCGAGATTCTGTATCCGCCATTGGCGGGGCCAACCGAGCAGGCGGTGTTCGACAAAAAAGCACTGGCGGCCTACGACGACGTCCCGATTGTCATTCGGGACGAGTTGGCAAAAATCGGCTACGCCCCGATGAAGCTGTTCTTCCCGGAAGACTCGGCACAGGATCAGCTGCAAAACCTGTGGTCGGCACGGAGCGGCTTCTTTACTTACGACAATGCCAACGGTTTTTATCACGTCACCGATGTGCAACCGACCGCCAGCCATGGCGCAACCCACATCACCCGGGACGCAGACCATCTGCTGACCATTGCCATAAGACCGCCGGACGGCTGCGTCACGACAGTGACCTACGACATGCACACACTGCTGCCGTGGAGTGTCACCGACCCCAACGAGAATATTCACGAAGTGCTGTACGAAGCGGGGGGGCATCCCATCGCGCACAGTTCTCATGGAACCGAAGGGGGCGTGCGCGCCGGTTTCGAACCTCTGTCCGTTTATCCACCTCAGTCTGATCTGAGCGTCGAGTTTGCCCTCGCCAATCCGAAAACCGTGCTGGCGTCCGCTGCCGGCGTGGTGCGCACCGATCTGTTCAGCTGGATGCCATTGCTCCCAATCAAAACGGCGCGGCTCAAAAGAAAGCAATGGATCGCCAACGGCCTGATCCTGCCCGACGGGCACATACGCGCATCGGCCCTGCGCGGGTTGACCAGGCTGAAAAAACGCACTGCCAGCGAACAGACCCTGCTCAATATCATCCAGACCGCCCTCAGGCAGCCGGTTCACAGCCTCAACCTGGTTGCCGACCGCTATCACACCGACCCGTTGCAACAGATTCAGATGACCCTTCGCTACGTCGACGGATTCGGCCGGGAACTGCAAAGCAAACAGCTAGTGCCGCCGGGCGATGCCTTTGTGGCCACGTCCGATAACGGCCTCGAGACCGGCGCCGACGGCAAGCCGATTGAAATGCCCGCCGCGCGTCGCTGGCGGGTCATGGGACGCATCGAATACAACCACAAGGGCGAACCGATTCGGACCTATCGCCCTTATTTCCTCGACACCCATCGCTGCATCAATGACAGCGCCATGCGTGAGCACGGCTATCACGACCAAATGTTCTACGACGCGTTGGGGCGTCCGGTCCGGACACTCAATGCCTTGGGCGATCTGGCGTTCGAGCTTCTGCATCCGTGGTTCAAACTCAGTTACGACTTCAACGATACCCACGAACCAGCGCCCGCCGGGCCGGCGAAGAAAACCACGCCGGCAAAACCTGCAAAACGGGTCAAGTCATGAACACCGGCGTGCACCATCTCACACCGAAGATGTCGGTAATCAGCCCCCGTGGCGAGGCTGTCAGGCACGTTGACTATCTGCGCACGGTGGCCGGCGGAGAGGTGCGAGCGCTCATCAACCGACTGCAATATGACGTGGCCGGCCACCTGGTTGCACAGCGAGATCCGCGCCTGTCCACACCCAATACAACAACGGTGCACAGACTCGATGGCATGGCGGTCAGAACCCACAACGTCGACGGCGGAGAACACACTGTCCTGCCCGGCCTCGGCAGCGAGCTACTGCAAAGCTGGGATGCAAACGACAATCACCGGGAGATGGGCTACGACCCGCAACTGCGGCTGCGGAGCGTCACGGAAAACGGGGTAACCGGCATCGAAAACTTCAACTACGACGACGCCCTGGCCGACCCGACGCACAACCTGCGCGGTCAGATGACGGCGCTAAGCGATCCATCGGGCACGTTACAAATCAACAGTTTCGCCATGAGCGGCCCGTCACTGGAAGAAACCCGCACCTTCAAGGACGGCAAGATCTGCACCAGCCGCCAGCGCTTCAGCGCCGTCGGTGCGCGGCTGCAAATCACCGACGCCGGCGGGCATGTACAACAATCGACCTACGACATCGCCGGGCAGCTTATTCAAGTGCAGCTGCAACTCAGTGGACAAAACCTCCAGAATATTTTGAACGGCGCGACTTACAACGCTGCCGGCCAGATCACCGAGCAACGGCTCGGCAACGGCGTGACCAGCCACTGGCACTACCGGCAGGCCGACGGATGCCTGCTTCGCCAATATGCGCAAAAGGCATCAGAACCGGCGGTTCAGGATTTCGAGTATGAGTACGACGCAGCAGGAAACGTCATCCGGATTGTCGCTCCCACCTACAAAACGACGTTTTTCCGCAACCAGCGGGTCGACGGTGAACGTGCATTTGTCTATGACTCGATGTACCGGCTGAAGCACGCCACTGGTTACAGCGACGCCCCGCCCGCAGACAACCCCGGGCGGCCGCAACCCACCGATCCCAATGACCGACTCAACTACGTCGAGTCTTTCGAATACGACGATGGCAACAACCTGAAGAAATTGACCCACGTTCGCGACGGCAACACCTACACCCGCGAGATGTTCATTGACCCTGCGAGCAATCGCGGTGTGCGCTGGAAAACGGGGGACCCGGTCCCTGATTTCGGCGCTCTGTTCGACCCTGCCGGCAATCTCAGGCATCTGCAGGCCGACCAGCCGCTCGACTGGAACAGCCGCAACCAACTGCAATCGCTGACCCTCGTCGAACATGACAGCGGGCCATCGGATCAGGAGCTGTACCAATACAGCCAGGGCACCAGGGTCTACAAACGTCACGAAACCCACACCAGCAAAGTCAGCCACGTGGATGAAGTGCATTACGTGGGAAGTCTGGAAATCCGCACCAAAAGCAGCGGTGAGGAATTGCACCGGATCACTGTCGCAACCGGTATCGGTGAGGTGACTTGCCTGCACTGGGTAGCCGGAAAGCCGCCGGGCATCGATGTTGATCAGGTGCGTTATTCCCATTCCGACCACCTGGGATCGAGCGTGACGGAGATTGATCAACGGGCGCAGATAATCAGCCGCGAAAGCTACTACGCCTTCGGCGGCACCGCGTCGATGGCAGCCCGCTCGCAGATCGAAGCGGACTACAAGTTCATCCGCTACTCAGGCGAGGAAGCGGACGCCACCGGGCTTTATTACTACGGCGCGCGGTATTACGCGCCGTGGTTGTGTCGCTGGGTCAGCAGCGACCCGGCCGGGGATGAGGACGGGCTGAACCGGTACGCATTTGTCGGGAACAACCCGATGACATACGTCGACACTAACGGGCAGACCAGGACACCTGCAGAGCTGAAAAGGCAGGCTGACTACTCGATGAACTTCCTGAGTGCAGCCAACAGGCAAATGGACGTTCTCGAACGACAGATTGACAACCTTTCGAGTCGGAGTCGGTTCCGTACCGTCACCACTGCAAAATTTGTCGTACAAGTCTCGAAGGTTCTTGCCAGTTGGTTCTCCACAAACGATCTCTTCAGTGCGGTGGAAACATTAGCCGGAGGAGATCCTTATTCATCAATGGTGGGTGAACTCAAGGGGCTGACCATCGGCAACTTCACCGCTGATCGTTCCGCTGAACTGGTCGATATGGCCTTTTCAAACTTTCAGGACGTTTCCAACCCTCTGATACCCCGCAAAGCCGATATATCGGCTGAATCAATCTCGCAACAGGCGAGGGGTGTGGAAAGTGGCCCCCTCGATGCTTTCATGCACATCAGATCTTTTGAGCCAAAGGACGCCATCGAAGCCTCGGTCAATGCCATCTCCGCCACCGGGGGATCACAACTCTACGGCGTCGGAGAATTAATAGAACTCGCGAAAGTGGCAGAACAGGGAAGCAGGGCCGAAGAAGGCATGTTTTCACAAGAGATCGACGCGCATCTGAATGCGCTCGACGCATTGCGTGAGAAAGTTGTCAGAGTATCCAATGCCGGCCAAATAGCCTTCAGCGAGCTTGGGGTCAACGAGTTCTACAACTCGGATGTCGATCATCTACTCGATCTGGCGCAAGGGAGAGTCGGCACTCAACAAGCCAGATCAGTCAGACTCGAAAATCTGCACGCACTCACTGAAAAAGCCTTGTACGTTGTCGATGACAGAAAGCAAATGCTCAAGACCTATGGCAGGCGGACCGCGCACAAACAGAAGAACAACTAACAACCGACAGGTGATCAAACCGGGCACGCAAAGGTGAAAATCTGGTCAAGTGGCAATGATGGACACCCAGGGTCATCGGGGGAAAATCACTGACATGCTCCGCGGTCTGGCAAACACGCTTCGACACCACCGGGCCAGACAGAGGGCAGCCCGTGAACACACGGATTTTATAGTGTGATAACAATGCCAGCACCCGGCGACATGCTATCGTGCCCGCCCGTCCTGCCATCCGTTTGCCCCAGCATGCTGCCGACTTCCCGTACCCTGCGTCTGTCGTTGTATACACTGCTGATCATCGCCGGTGCCGCCCTTGCTGCAACGCTTGCGATCCGCCACGCCGAGCGCCAGGCGCTGGAAGAAGACGCCGCGCGGGCCAATCAACAGCTGGCGCTGTACGCCAACTCGCTGCATACCCTGATCGACCGCTATCGCGCCCTGCCCGCCGTGCTGGCGCTGGACCCGCAATTGCGTGCGGCGCTGGCCGGCCCGGTCGACGCCGAACAGCAAGCGGCGCTCAACCTGAAACTGGAAAAGATCAACGGCGCGGCGCAGTCCTCGACGCTGGAACTGCTCGACCACACAGGCCTTGCGGTGGCAGCCAGCAACTGGCGTCTGCCCAGCAGTTACGTCGGTCACAACTACGGCTTTCGCCCCTATTTCAGTCAGACCCGCACCCAGGGCACCGGGCGTTTCTACGCGGTTGGCGTGACCAGCGGGATTCCCGGTTACTTCCTGTCCAGCGCGGTGCTCGGCGACAACGGCGAGTTCCTCGGGGCGATGGTGGTCAAGCTCGAATTCCCCGAACTCGAACGCGAATGGAGCCAAGGCAATGACACCCTGCTGGTCAGCGATGCGCGCGGGATCATCTTCATCGCCAACCAGCCCGGCTGGCGCTATCGCCTGCTGCACCCGCTGAGCCCGGCCGATTACCGCGAGATCAAGGCCACCCGCCAATACGACAAACAGTCGCTGGTACCGCTGACGCATCTGGCGCTGCGCAGCTTCGATGACAACAGTGATCTGCGCCGCGTCGAAGGCCCGCAAGGCACGGCGGATTACCTGTGGGAATCGCTGCCGTTGAGCGCCGAAGGCTGGACCCTGCATCTGCTGCGGCGCCCGCAAATATCTTTCGAGGATCAGCGCAATGCCGGGCTCGCCGCTGCCGGGGTATGGCTGGCGCTGGTGTTCCTGCTGCTGTTCCTCAATCAGCGCTGGCGCCTGGCGAAGATGCGCCAGCGTAGCCGCGAAGAGCTTGAGCAACTGGTCGAGGAACGCACCCGGGATTTGCGCACCGCCCAGGACGGTCTGGTGCAGTCGGCAAAACTGGCGGCATTGGGGCAGATGTCCGCCGCGCTGGCCCACGAAATCAATCAGCCGTTGACCGCCCAGCGCATGCAACTGGCGACCCTGCGTCTGCTGCTCGATCATGGCCGGGTCGATGACGCCTATAAGGCGCTCAAACCGGTGGATGACATGCTCACGCGCATGGCCGCCCTCACCGGCCACCTGAAAACCTTCGCCCGCAAGAGCCCCAGCGGCTTGCGCGAACGGCTGGATCTGGCGACGGTGGTCGATCAGGCCCTGCAATTGCTCGATGCGCGCCTGCGCGATGAGCAGGTCAGTCTGGTGCTGCACCTGACCCGTCCGGCGTGGGTGCGCGGCGATGCGATCCGCCTCGAACAAGTGCTGATCAACCTGCTGCGCAACGCCCTCGATGCGATGCAGGGCAAACCGTGCAAGCGACTGGAAATCCGTCTGGAAGCCGACGAACAACTGTGGTGCCTGAGCGTCATCGACAACGGTGGCGGCATCGCCGAAGAACATCTGGGTCAGGTGTTCGATCCGTTCTTCACCACCAAACCTGTGGGTGACGGGCTGGGTCTGGGGCTGGCGGTTTCCTTTGCCATCGTCCATGAATCCGGCGGGCGCCTGTGCGCCGAGAATGGCGATAATGGCGCAGTGTTCAGCCTGACCTTGCCGATCGATCTGGAGGCGCACATCTGATGCTCAACTCGGTGATGGTGGTCGATGACGAAAGCAGTATTCGCAGTGCCGTCGAACAGTGGCTGAGCCTGTCCGGGTTCGAGGTGCAGCTGTTCAGCCGCGCCGAGGAATGCCTGGCGGCGCTGCCCGCGCATTTTGCCGGGGTGATTGTCAGCGACGTGCGCATGCCCGGGCTCAGCGGTCTTGAACTGCTGGCCGAAGTGCAGCGCCGGGATCCCGACCTGCCGGTGATTCTGCTGACCGGCCACGGCGATGTGCCGATGGCGGTCGAAGCGATGCGCGACGGCGCCTACGATTTTCTGGAAAAACCGTTCAGCCCCGAGACCCTGCTCGGCAGCCTGCGCCGGGCGCTGGAC
Organism: Pseudomonas sp. 9.2(2024); assembly: GCF_039695385.1. Lineage (NCBI taxonomy): Bacteria > Pseudomonadati > Pseudomonadota > Gammaproteobacteria > Pseudomonadales > Pseudomonadaceae > Pseudomonas > Pseudomonas sp. 9.2(2024). The sequence continues at coordinate 5,147,387 of NZ_CP155585.1, forward strand.
AAGCGTCGCTTGGTGCTGGAAAACCGCGCCCTGCACGAACAGGCCGACAACCGCGCCAGGCTGGATGCGACGTTGCTCGGTGTATCCCGCGGCTTGCAGACCTTGCGCCGACAGGTGCTGGACCTGGCAACGCTGCCGGTCAACGTGCTGATCCGTGGCGAGACCGGCAGCGGCAAGGAACTGGTTGCCCGTTGCCTGCACGACTTCGGCCCGCGCGCCGACAAGCCGTTCGTGGCGCTGAACTGCGCGGCGATCCCCGAGCAGTTGTTCGAAGCCGAGTTGTTCGGGCATGAGAGCGGCGCGTTCACCGGGGCCTCCGGCAAGCGCATCGGCAAGCTGGAATACGCCGATGGCGGCACGCTGTTTCTCGATGAAATCGAAAGCATGCCCTTGGCTCAGCAGGTGAAACTGCTGCGGGTGTTGCAAGAGCAGAAGCTGGAGCGGCTGGGGTCGAACCAGAGCATTCGGGTGGACTTGCGGATCGTCGCGGCGACCAAACCCGACTTGCTGGATGAAGCGCGGGCCGGGCGTTTTCGTGAAGACCTGGCGTATCGCCTGAACGTCGCCGAGCTGCGACTGCCGCCGCTGCGGGATCGTCGGGAGGACATTCCGCTGTTGTTCGAATCCTTCGCCCAGAGCGCCGCCCAGCGCTTGGGCCGCACGTTCCCGCCGCTCAGTGGCGCGCAGTTGAGTCATCTGCTGAGTCATGACTGGCCGGGTAATGTGCGGGAGCTGGCGAACGTCGCCGAGCGGCAGGTGCTGGGGCTGGATGAACCGGTGCAGGGGATTGATCCGGGGCAGTCGCTGGCGGCGCAGCAGGAAGCGTTTGAGGCGCAGTGTTTGCGGGCTGCTTTGACCCGGCACAAGGGGGATGTGAAAGCCGTGCTTGAAGAACTGAAACTGCCGCGTCGTACGTTTAATGAAAAGATGCAGCGGCATGGTTTGACCCGGGAGATGTTCGTACCCGACTGATCGTTTGATGATTGATCGTTCCCACGCTCCGCGTGGGAATGCCTCAATGGACGCTCTGCGTCCGCTTTGGGACGCAGAGCGTCCCCGGCTGCATTCCCACGCAGAGCGTGGGAACGATCACGCTGAATGAGCGGAAATCCGCTCATTCATTCCGGATCATCGGCAAAATCCCGCTCAACTCATCTCCCCAGCCCCTCTAAACCGGCCCTCCCCCCGTTGGCACAGCTCCTGCTATAGCCCTCGCAGGCTGCGTTTCAACGCGCTCCACAAAAACAATTAAACGAAGGATCCTTCAATGGATAACTCCAACGCCCTGCCTCTTGGGTCGGCTGCCGTGCCGGCCAAAGAACGAACCACCGCCAGTCGCATCAAGTCGATCTTCAGCGGTTCCGTCGGCAACATGGTCGAGTGGTACGACTGGTACGTCTATGCCGCCTTCTCGCTGTACTTCGCCAAAGCCTTCTTCCCCAAAGGCGACACCACCGCCCAACTGCTCAACACCGCCGCGATCTTCGCCGTGGGCTTCCTGATGCGCCCGATCGGTGGCTGGCTGATGGGCCTGTACGCCGACAAGGTCGGACGCAAAAAAGCCCTGATGGCCTCGGTTTACCTGATGTGCTTCGGCTCGCTGATCATCGCCCTGAGCCCGGGTTATGAAACCATCGGTGTCGGCGCGCCGATCCTGCTGGTGTTCGCCCGCCTGCTGCAAGGCCTGTCGGTCGGTGGCGAATACGGCACCTCGGCGACTTATCTGTCGGAGATGGCGACCAAGGATCGTCGCGGCTTCTTCTCCAGCTTCCAGTACGTGACCCTGATTTCCGGCCAGCTCATCGCGCTGGGCGTGCTGATCGTGCTGCAACAGTTCCTGACCACCGAAGAGCTGTACGCATGGGGCTGGCGTATTCCGTTCGCCATCGGCGCGCTGTGCGCAATCGTCGCGCTGTACCTGCGTCGTGGCATGGAAGAAACCGAGTCGTTCACCAAAAAGGAAAAGTCCAAGGAAAGCGCCATGCGCACCTTGCTGCGTCATCCGAAGGAACTGCTTACCGTGGTCGGCCTGACCATGGGCGGTACGCTGGCGTTCTACACCTACACCACCTACATGCAGAAATACCTGGTGAACACCGTCGGCATGAGCATCTCCGACTCCACCACCATTTCCGCAGCGACACTGTTCCTGTTCATGTGCCTGCAACCGATCATCGGCGGCCTGTCCGATAAAATCGGTCGTCGTCCGATCCTGATCGCCTTCGGCGTGCTCGGTACGATCTTCACCGTGCCGATCCTGATGACCCTGCACACCATCCAGACCTGGTGGGGCGCGTTCTTCCTGATCATGGCGGCGCTGATCATCGTCAGCGGCTACACCTCGATCAACGCCGTGGTGAAGGCCGAGCTGTTCCCGACCGAAATCCGCGCCCTGGGCGTCGGCCTGCCGTACGCACTGACCGTGTCGATCTTCGGCGGCACCGCCGAATACATCGCGCTGTGGTTCAAGAGCATCGGCATGGAAACCGGTTACTACTGGTACGTGACCGCGTGCATCGCGGTGTCCCTGCTGGTGTACATCACCATGAAAGACACGCAGAAACACTCGCGTATCGTCACTGACTGATCGCAAAAAAACGCGCGAAGGTGCAAGAACTTCGCGCGTTTCTTTTCTGTCCGATTTCCCGATCAGGACAACTCGGCAACGCCCTGTTTGCTGCCATAACGCTTCTGCGCATACGACGCCCCGACGATCATCACCAGCAGAATCCCCGCCAGCACCGCCGACGAACCGATGGTGCCGAAATCCAGTCCGCCCTTCTCATGGGACTTGGTCATCAAGTCGCCCAATGTCGCGCCAAACGGCCGGGTCAGCACGAACGCCACCCAGAACAGCGCCACCGACGAAATCTTCGTGAAGTACTTGAGCAGCACGACCACACCAATCGCCGAGCCGATCAACAGCGCGCCACCGGCAAAGCCCAGGCCGGAGTCGTCCGCCAGGTAATCGCCGAGCGCGGTGCCCAGGGTGTTGGAGAACAGAATCGCCATCCAGTAGAACATCTCGCCGCGAAAGCTCTGCACCTTGGTGACGTTGAGCGAGTCGCCGCTCAGGCGCCAAGCCGCGAAGATCGCCAGCAGGATCGCGATCAGGATCATGGAACCGGCGGCGTAACCCAGTTCCAGCGTGCGGTCCATGAAGTCGGACATGGTGGTGCCGGCGGTGCTGGTCGACAGGATCACGATCCAGTACAGCAACGGCTTGTAAGTCTTGGACATCAACTGCGCGACCAGCGTCAGGACAAACACGCTGATCAGGATCAGCGAGCTGATGGCGTAGCCGACGTTAAGGGTCATCGACAACAAATCCCCCGCGGTTTCCCCCAGGGTCGTCGCGCAGATTTTCATGACCCAGAAGGCCAGGGTGATTTGAGGCAGTTTATTCATCGCAGGCAACGCTCCAGTGTGTGACGGCCGGTTTTTGGCTTTATGGCCGTGGGCAGACTGGCGTTGCGCGGGTGAAAAACCGGTCGGGAATCCATGAAAATTCTGTCACACACGCAAAAAACGGCGATTAATCACCGGTTAATGCCCCTGCCGCATCCTGCACCTACCTGATCGATTAACTGCGCGACGCTCGCTCCGACGACGAAAGCGAATTGAATGTGTCGCCCTTAATATCAATTTAATCGATTGTTTCTAGCATTATTTTGCACTCTTTAATCAATTTAGTTGGCGTAGCATGAACCCCATGCGAAACACATCGCCAACGAATTTCGAATCTGGAGAACGACCATGAAAACCAAACTGATCCTCGCCCTGACCCTGTCCGTACTGGCCGCCAACACTTTTGCCGCCGACGGTTCGGACAAAACCAAATCCGCCGACTTCATTTCCGGCGCCAGCGCTGCCATCGAAACCAGCCACACCGGCGCCTACGCTGCCGATGGTTTCGATAAAACCAACGTTGGCAAAGCCGTTGCTGCCGATGGTTTCGATAAAACCGGCACTGCCAACGCCATCGCTGCAGACGGTTTCGATAAAACAGGCACCGCAAACGCCATCGCCGCCGACGGCTTTGATAAAACCGGTACCGCCGCTGCCATCAGCTGATTGCCAGAATGCAGACACCAAAGCCCGGCCATTGCCGGGCTTGTTCATTTCCAAAGGTCGGTATTTGATCTTCGCGGATCGGACTTGCACTATTGGTCGCTTATAGAAGCCTTCAGGATCACCCCGCCATGCCCGATGACATCCATTTCTACGAACCGGCCAACGGCCACGGCCTGCCCCACGATCCGTTCAACGCCATCGTCGGCCCGCGTCCCATCGGCTGGATTTCTTCGCAGGATGCCGAGGGCCGGCTGAACCTGGCGCCCTACAGCTTTTTCAACGCGTTCAACTACATTCCGCCGATCATCGGGTTCTCCAGCGTCGGTCGCAAAGACAGCCTGAACAACATCGAGCAGACCGGCGAATTCGTCTGGAACCTCGCCACCCGACCGCTGGCCGAGCAGATGAACCAGAGCTGCGCGATGGTCGGGCCGGAGGTCAACGAGTTCGAACTCGCAGGGCTGACGCCGGTGGCGTCGAAGGTGATTGCCGTGCCGCGCGTGGCCGAAAGCCCGGTGTCCTTCGAGTGCAAGGTCACCCAGATCATTCAGTTGCAACGCGCCGACGGCGAGACCGTGCCGAGCTGGCTGGTGCTCGGCGAAGTGGTCGCCGTGCATATCGCCAAGTGGCTGTTGAAGGACGGGATCTACGACACGGCCGCCGCCGAACCGATACTGCGGGGCGGCGGGCCGGCGGACTATTTCCAGCTGGGGCCGGAGGCGTTGTTCAAGATGTGGCGCCCGGGGGCAACGAAGTAAGCGCTTACCAGATCAGCTCGGCGTCGTCGGTAACGCCCTTGAGCTTGTCCAGCTCATTGATCGCGGCTTCATCGGCCGCGATGGCGCCGGGGAAAACCTGATCGTTCAGCAATTTGTGAAAGCGCGGTGCACCGCCGTCGACCAGGGCCTTGACGGCGATCGCCGCGTGATAACCCTTGTTGCCGCCCAACTCGACGGGGACTACAGCGGAAACCGCTTCGAAGTGTTCGAACTCTTTACGTGCCATATCGCAGGTCCTGGCTCAATCGGATAAGCCCGACATTAAACATTCAACCGGCGAGTTTGTGTATCGGCACAGTGCATTGCCCTACGGCCTGTGCGGCCGAGACTTCCTTGAAGGTGTGGAAATCCAGGCTGTTGACCACCAGGTCCTGCACCAGCTCGGCAAAGATTTCCATCGACGGGCTGCTGAAATACGCGGTCATCGATTGCTGGTTGTTCCAGAAACCGGAGACCAGCCACAACTCCGGATCACACTGCGAATGCTGCAAGGCGAAGCTCAGGCAACCGGGGGCGGCACGGGACGGTTCGATCAGGGCGCTCAGGCGCATGCCGAGTTCCGCCGAGCGTCCGGCGCGCGCTCGAACGAAGGCCATATGACTGACGGGAATCTGCTTGGACATGTTCAACCCTCCCAGGGAGTCGCGTGGCAGCCGGGGACGGGCTGCGACAGGATTCAAGGTTAAGGGCCGCCTCCCGTTCGCCGTTAGTCGATTCCTGCCGTCGCGTTGCACAATCCTGCGAGACTGTCGTGCAGACCTGTAACAAGTCGTGAATTGCTGTCACCGTCCTGTCACACCGGTTTCGGGCAACTCTGACGATCTGCGTCCTGCTATGGCTGGACGAGTCAACAAACCCATGCAGGATCAGGCAAGCATTTCGCAGGATGTGTCTACCGCTTGCGCTTGCACAAACTTATGCTCTGCTCCCATTCCATCCCTTGCCGAGGAGGCTGTGCATGACGTCGTTCGATCGTTTTCAGGCGCCGCCCGATGCCGACATGGAAAAGCAGCGCGCGGAACTGGCGGCCATCATTCGCCGCAACACATCCGAAGATGGCAGTTATGCCACTGCCGTCGGCTCGCTGTTCATGTCGCGCCACACCCAGTCCCATGACTTCGCCCCGGTGCTCGCGCAACCGGCGCTGTGCATCATGGCCCAGGGTCGCAAAGAGGTACGGCTGGCGGACGAATTCTTCAATTACGACCCGCTTAATTACCTGGTGGTATCGGTCTCGATGCCGTTGAGTGGTCGGGTGGTGAATGTCTCGCCCGAAGAGCCGATCCTCGCCGTGCGCCTGGACATTGATCCTGCGGAAATCACCGCGCTGATCGCCGATGCCGGCCCGATGGGCGTGCCGACCCGTCCGACCGGACGCGGTTTGTATGTGGAGAAGATCGACAGCGCCATGCTCGATGCGGTGCTGCGTCTGGCCCGCCTGCTCGACGCGCCGAAAGACATCGCCATGCTCGCGCCGCTGATCCGCCGGGAGATTCTCTATCGCCTGCTGCGCAGTCCGCAGGGCCATCGGCTGTACGAAATCGCCATCGCCAACAGCCAGAGCCACCGCATCAGCCAGGCGATCAAATGGCTCAACGGCAACTTCGAACAGCCGCTGCGCATCGATGATCTGGCGAAGGAAGTGAACCTCAGCGTCTCGACCCTGCATCACCGTTTCAAGGCGATGACGGCGATGAGTCCGTTGCAGTATCAGAAGCAGCTGCGCCTGCAGGAGGCGCGGCGTTTGATGCTGGCTGAAGGGCTGGAAGCGTCGGCGGCGGGGTATCGGGTGGGGTATGAAAGTCCGTCGCAGTTCAGTCGCGAGTACAGCCGGTTGTTTGGCGCGCCGCCGTTGCGGGATCTGGCGCGCCTGCGATTGAGTGTCTGATCAGGCGCCGAGCACCCGACACGCCTCACTCGGCAACGTCACCGACACCGGATGCCCGATCCCCAGACCGAAGCCCTGACACGGCGTACTCAGCGCCGTAAACGTCACGCCGGAACACTCCACCGTAGTCTCGATGGTCGCGCCGATGTCGCGCACAAACGTCACCTTGCCCAGCAGGCGATTGCCCGCCGTGGCCTGGGGCGCCGACAGTTGCAGGTCTTCGGGGCGGATCAGCATTTTCACTTTCTGTCCGACCACGATGCTGCTGCAGATCGGCACTTGCAGGGCATCACCGCCCGGCAGCACGACCTTGCCATCGCCCAGCGCGGTGGCCGGGAAGATGTTGCCGGAGCCGATGAAGTCCGCGACGAACTCGTTGGCCGGATGGCGGTAGATTTCGATCGGCGTACCCACCTGCTGCACCCGATGCTCGCCCAGCACCACCACGATGTCAGCCATGGTCATGGCCTCGCGTTGATCGTGGGTAACCATGATGGTGGTGATGTTCAGGCGTTGTTGCAGTTGACGGATTTCCACCTGCATCGACTCGCGCAACTTGGCGTCCAGCGCCGACAGCGGTTCGTCGAGCAGAAGGATTTTCGGGTGCGAAGCAATCGCCCGTGCAATCGCCACTCGCTGACGCTGGCCACCGGACAGTTTCGCCACCGGACGATCAATCATCGGTTGCAACTGGATCAGCTCCAGCAACTCCACCACCCGCGCCTGTTGATCAGCCTTGCTCACACCGCGCAGTTTCAGCGGATAGGCGATGTTCTCGCCCACGGTCATGTGCGGGAACAGCGCCAGCGACTGAAACACCATGCCGAAGTTGCGCAGGTGCGCCGGGGTGTGGCCGATGTCCTCGCCGTCCAGGCGGATCTCGCCGCCGGTGAGGGTTTCCAGCCCGGCGATCATGCGCAGCAACGTGGTCTTGCCGCAGCCCGACGGGCCGAGGAAACACACCAGTTTGCCCTCGGGCAAATGCAGGTTGACGTCTTTTACCGCGCAGGCCGAGCCGTAGTGTTTCTCGACGTTTTCCAGAATCAGACCAGACATAAATCACCTCAAGAAATCAGAACGAAACGCCGCCCTCACCTACCAGCTTCTCCAACGCCCAGATCAGGACGAAGTCGATCAGCACGATCAGCACGGCAAACGAGAACACGGTTGGGTCGAGCGATGACACGGTGCGGCTGTACATCCAGATCGGCACGGTCATGACGTCGATGGTGTAGAGGAAATAGGTCACGGTGAACTCGTTGAACGAGACGATGAACGCCAGGAGCATCCCCGCCAGAATCCCCGATTTCATCAACGGCACCACCACATCGACGATGGCCCGCAACGGCGAAGCGCCGAGCATCTGCGCCGCCTCTTCGACTTCGCTGCCGATGGAAAGCATGGCCGCCGTGCAGTTCTTCACCACGAACGGCAGCGCCAGAATCACGTGGGCGATCACCAGCCGCGAGGTGGTCATGTGGAACGGCAGGCTGTCGAACACCAGCAGCAACGCCAGCCCCAGCACCACCATCGGGAACACCAGCGGCAGCGACATCAGCTGCAGCGCCACACCCTTGCCACGGAACTCGCAACGGGTCAGCGCGTAGGCCGCCGGCACCGCGATCAGCGTGGCGAAAATCATCGTCAGGCATGACACCAGCAAACTGGTGCCCATGGCCTGGCCGAGGCTCAGCACATCGCTGGCATCGGGCGAAACGAAGGTGTGCCACGCCGCTTTGTACCACTGCAGGCTGTAGCTGCTCGGCGGGAAGTCGAGGTTCGACGCGCCGCTGAACGACATCACGATCATGGTCAGGATCGGCAACACGGCCAGGAACAAAATGATCCCGGAAAGAATGCCGGCGAACTTGCCGGTATCGCCCGGCAACAGCGACTGACGCTTCTTGATCAGGGCACTCATTGCGAAGCCTCCAGCAGACGGCGACGGCGGCCGGTGATGTATTCGGACAAGGTCATGATGGCGAGCGTGGTGACGATCAGCACCACACCGGCGGCGGATGCGGCGGGCCAGTTCATCAGCGGGGCGATCTGGTCATGCACCATCACCGCGAGCATCGGCACGCGCCGACCGCCGAGCAAAAGCGGCACCACGAAGCTGCTGGCGTTGTAGGCGAACACCAGGGTCGCGCCGGTGATGATCCCCGGCAGACTCATCGGCAACACCACCTGACGGAACACTTGAAAGCGGCTGGCACCGAGGGTCGCGGCGGCTTCTTCATAGCTGCGAGCAACACCGCGCATGGCGCTGGCAATCGGCAGCACAGCCAGCGGGAACGCGGTCTGCACCAGGCCCATCAACACGCCGTTCTGGTTGTACAGCAACATGATCGGACGCTTGATCAGACCGAGGCCCATCAGGGTCTGGTTGAGCATGCCGCCAGGGCCGAGGATCACCAGCCAGCCATAGCTTTGCAGCAGCAGGTTGACCAGCAGCGGCAGCAGCACCGCCGCCAGAAAAATCCGTCGCACGAATGGCGAGGTCAGGCGCGACATGGTGTACGCCACCGGGATCGCCAGCACCACGGCGATCACCGCGCTGATCAGCGCCAGACGCAAGGTCAGCAGCAACGATTTGAGGTAGTAGGGTTCGAGCAACTGGGCGTAACTGGCCAGGCTGAAACCGGACCACTCCGCGCCCTTGGTGCCGACGCTCATGCGCAACACCAGCAGGCTGGCGGCAATCAGCACGCCGAGAAACAGCATCGACGGCGTGAGAAAAAACCACGCCCGCGCCGTCGGCGAAACACCGCGCGCCGGGCGCACGTCACCCGCGCCGACCGGTTGGGTCAGGGATTGATGTTCCATAGCAATGATCTCGTCAATGGAAAAACAACTGACAGACACTGCCTTCAAATCCACCGAGAAATCTGTGGGAGCGAGCTTGCTCGCGATAGCAATCTGTCAGTGACATCACTGTCGACAGGTAGGCCGTCATCGCTGGCAAGCCAGCTCCCACAGGGGTTTGCGGTGTTCTGAAGGTTTGTGTTTGCGTCAGGAAGAAAAGATTTCCGTGTAGCGACGGATCCACTGGTCATGCACGGTCGCCAGGAAGGCGTTGTCGTGCATGATCGCCTTCTCCGCGATCTGCTCCGGCGTGAGGATGAACGGGCTCTTGCGCGCTTCCGCGGAGATGATCGCCTTGGCGTTGACCGGGCCGTTGAAGATGTCTTCGGCCATCTTGCCCTGCACCAGCGGGTCGAGGGAGTGGTCGATGAAGGCGTAGGCCAGGTCGGTGTCGCCCGGACGGTTCTTCGGCATTACCGACAGCATCAGGTCGGTGTAGAAACCTTCCTTCATGCCGAACGTGGCGCCGAGGCCATAGTTCGGGTCGCGGATCTGCTTGGGGAAAAACGCCGGGGCATACAGGCCGCCCATGTCCAGGGAACCGGTGCGGAACAGCTCGGCGATCTGGTTAGGGTTTTCGCCAAGGGTCACCACGCGGTCTTTCAGCTCCGCGAGTTTCTTGAAGCCCGGTTCGATGTTGTGCTCGTCACCACCGGCCAGTTTGGCGGCGATGATGATCAGGTCCATGGCCTCGGTCCAGTTCGGCGGCGGCAGGAAAATGTTCGGTGCCAGATCGGCGTCCCACAGTGCCGCGTAACTGTCCGGCGCGGTGGTCTGGGTGCGAGTGCTGTAGACCAGACTGTTGCACCACAGCAGGTAGCCGATGCCGTGACCGTTGGCCCCGGTGCGGTATTTTTCCGGGACGTCCACCAGATTGGGAATGCGGTTGAGATCGGGTTTTTCCAGCAGTCCGGCAGCGGCCAGACCTTCGGCACCAACGCCAGCCAGGGTGATGATGTCGTACTGCGGACGGTCACCGCCGGCCTTGAGTTTGGCGACCATTTCCGAGGTGCTGCCGGTGCGATCGGCAATCACTTTGGCGCCGGTCTTGGCTTCGAACGTTGCAGCGATGTTGCGCAGTGCGGCGAGGCCCGTGTCATCGGACCAGGTCAACAGGCGCAGGGTCTTGCCGGCAAAGCGGGTGTCGCTGGCACTGGCCCGGATGAAGGGCATGCTCATGGCCGCCGCAGCCACCGAGGCCACACCGACGGTTTTGATGAATTGACGCCTGTTCAGATCGTGCTCGCCCATTTAGGACTCCCATTATTCTTGTAAGTATGAGACTGATCGCAACCCTTGCATCTGCCTGACCGAAATTGCTCAAGCGCCCGGTTTCAAAGGGCTTGAGCGTGGTCTGCGGGTTCATCCTGAGGTCGTGCAAAACACCTGACTATCGATAAAAACTCATTGGAGCCATGACGCCGGCGCATGCCTCGTTGCGAGGCATGCGCTGACCTTTTTCGGGCATTCAGAGCGCGCGAATCACGTGCTTGATTTCCTGAAATGCCGCCAGGCCCCATGGCCCCAATTCGCGGCCGATGCTGCTCTGTTTGTAGCCGCCCCACGCGGTCTGCGGGAAGATCACCTGCGGCGCGTTGAGCCACACCAGCCCCGCCTGCAGGGCGTTGGCGACCCGATCCGCGGTCTCGGCATTGCGCGTGACGACACTGGCGACCAGCCCGAACTGACTGTCGTTGGCCAGGGCAATCGCCTCCGCTTCCGAAGCGAAACTGCGCACGCAGATCACCGGGCCGAAAATCTCTTCACACCACAGCGCACTGTCGAGGGGCACTTCGGTGAAGATCGTCGGCTGCAAGAAATATCCGCGCGGCAGATCGGCCGGACGATTACCGCCACAGATCAGCTTGGCCCCGGCGCTGAGGCCACGGTCGATGTGACCGAGCACACGCTGGTACTGCGCCTGATTGACCAGCGCGCCCATCTCGACTTCAGGATCGAACGGATCGGCCACCCGGATTTTTTCCGCGCGGGCCTTCAGACGAATCAGGAATTCATCGGCAATTTCATCGGCCACCAGCACTCGGCTGGTGGCCGAGCACATCTGCCCGGCGTTGAAGAAACCGCCACCGCAAGCCAGCTCCACCGCCAGATCCAGGTCGGCATCTTCAAGAATCAGCAGCGAGGATTTGCCGCCCAGTTCCAGGCTAACGCCCTTCACGGTTTCAGCGGCGCGCTGCATCACTTGCACACCCACGGCGTTGCTGCCGGTGAAGGAAACCTTGGCGATGCGCGGATCCGCTGACAGCGGTGCACCGACTGCCAGACCGGTGCCGCACACCAGGTTGAACACGCCTTTGGGCAGACCGGATTCGGCAATGATGGTCGCCAGTTCCAGCTCCGGCAGCGGTGTGACTTCCGACGGTTTGAGCACCACGCAGCAACCGGCGGCCAGGGCCGGGGCGAGTTTCCACGCGGTGGTGACCATCGGGAAATTCCACGGCACGATCAGCCCGACCACACCGCACGGCTCGCGGCGCAGACGTGCGCTGAAATCGTCGCTGGGCAGCGGCACGTCGCTGTCGAGTCTGGCGTCGAGGCCTTCGGCGAGTTCGGCGTAGTACTCGAAGGTGGCGATCACGTCGTCGACATCGATGCCCGCTTCGAACTGCGGTTTGCCGTTGTTGCTCGACTGCAACTTCATCAGATGTTCGCGACCGTTGCGCACGCCATTGGCGATGCTGCGCAGTATCGCGGCGCGCTCGGCACCGGTGGTTTTCGACCAGCCCTTGAAGGCTTCGGTCGCCGCCGTTACAGCCTGGTTGACGGCGCTTTCGTCACCGCCATTGACCGTGGTCAGCAGCGCTTCGGTGGCCGGGTTGATGACGCGCAGGTGTTCGCGGCCGGCGGACCATTGGCCGTTGATGTACAGGCCGTCGAGTGTGGTCGGGAAATTGATCATTGGGCCACCGCCTTCATCCATTGGGTCTGGTCGATTTCGATCAGGGTCGGGCCCTGACGATCGGTGGCGGCGCGCAGTGCACCGCGCAGGTGTTCGGCCGAGCTGATCGCTTCTGCTGCGCAACCCAGTGCCTTGGCCACACCGATGAAATCCGGGGTATAGATATCCACGCCCACCGGCTCGATGGCGCGGTTGACCATGTATTTCTTGATCTCTTCGTAACCCTGGTTATTCCACAGCAGGATGATTACCGGGGTGCGCGCTTCGACGGCGCTGGCCAGTTCCGGCAGGGTGAATTGCAGACCGCCGTCGCCGATCAGGCACACCACCGGCGGACGTGCGCCGTGTTCGAGGTTGCCACCGAGCCACGCGCCGATCGCCGCCGGCAAGGCGTAACCGAGGGTGCCGTAACCGGTGGACGAGTTGAACCAGCGGCGCGGGCGCTCCGGGTTGAACGTCAGGTTGCCGGTGTACACCGGTTGCGTGGAGTCACCGACGAACACTGCGCTCGGCAATTCGTGCAGCACGGTTTCGAGGAAACGGGTCTGGGCCAGCGTCGGGGCATCCCAGGTCGCGGCCAGGTCTTCACGCAGACGCGCGGCGCGTACCTGACCCCAATCGTTGCGGCGCTCGGCCAGCGGTTTGTGCGACAGCGCGCTCAGCAATGCTTGCGCAGCGTTGCGCGAGTCGGCCACCAGCGCCACGTGAGGCGGGTAATTGCGCACGGTCTGGTCGGGATCGATATCGACGCGCAGCAACTTGCCGGGGATTTCGAAACCACCGGCGAAGGTGACGTCGTAGTCGGTTTCCGCCAGTTCGGTGCCGATCGCCAGCACCACGTCGGCCTCGGCCACCAGAGCGCGAGTCGCCACCAGGCTCTGGGTCGATCCGATCAGCAGAGGATGGCTGGATGGCAGCATGCCTTTGGCGTTGATGGTCAGGGCCACCGGTGCGTCGAGCAACTCAGCCAGTTCGGTGAGTTCGACAGCCGCATCGATGGCGCCGCCGCCGGCGAGGATCAGCGGACGCTGGGCGCCGGCCAGCAGTTCAGTCATGCGGCTCACGGCGGCCGGCGCAGCACCGGCGCGGTCGATGTTGACCGGCACGCTGGTCAGCAGTTCGTCGGCTTCTTCGACCAGCACGTCCAGCGGAATTTCGATGTGCACCGGACGCGGACGCCCGGCCTGGAACAGCGCAAACGCACGGGCCAGTACGCCCGGCAATTCGGACGCCGACATCAGGGTGTGGGAGAACGCCGCCACGCCGCCGACCAATGCGCTCTGGTTCGGCAGTTCATGCAGCTTGCCGCGACCGCCGCCCAGTTGGCTGCGCGACTGCACGCTGGAGATCACCAGCATCGGGATCGAATCGGCGTACGCCTGGCCCATGGCGGTGGTGATGTTGGTCATGCCTGGACCTGTGATGATGAAGCACACACCCGGTTTGCCGCTGGTGCGGGCATAACCGTCGGCCATGAAGCCGGCGCCCTGCTCGTGGCGCGGGGTGACGTGGTTGATGCTCGAACGGGCCAGCCCGCGATACAGCTCCACGGTATGCACCCCGGGAATGCCGAACACCTGCTCGACCCCATAATCTTCGAGTAACTTGACCAGTACTTCGCCACACGTCGCCATGTCTTTGCCCTTCTTGTTCGTTGAGGCACCGGGCTTTAAAGGAACCGGTGATTGGCCTCATTGAAACGGGCGACCCGTAGCCGCAACAATCGATAAAAGCTCATACTAGCCATGTCCTCACGTCATACCTTGGATCCACATGAAACGACTGCCTCCCCTGCCCGCCCTGCACACGTTTCTGATTACCGCGCAGTGCTGCAACTTCACCCGGGCCGCCGAGCAGTTGCACATCACCCAGGGTGCGGTGAGCCGGCAGATCGCGGGGCTTGAGGAACATCTGGGTTATGAGCTGTTCATTCGCCTGGCCCGGGGCCTGGAGCTGACGGCCGAAGGTCGCGAATGGCTGCCACGGGTGCAGCAGGTGTTCAGCCTGATCGGCGATTCGGTGGAGCAGATCGGCGCCAAACGCGAAACCCTGCAACTCAAGGCCCCGAGCTGCGTGATGCGCTGGTTGTTGCCGCGCCTGCTGCAATGGCAGCGCGAGCGCCCGGACGTGCCGGTGAAACTCACGGCGTCGTTGCAGCACGGGGTGGACTTTCATCGCGAGCAATTCGACGCGGCGGTGATCTACGGCACCGCGCCCCACGACTCACCCGCGACCCTGCATCTGTTCGATGAGCAACTGACGCCGGTCTGCTCGCCGACACTGCTCAACGGTGGGCCGGCCCTGCACGCACCGGCAGACCTGCAACAGCATCTGCTGCTGCACCCGACTCACACGGATGACGACTGGACACTCTGGCTCGAAGCCGCCGAACTGCACTTGAGCAATATCGCCAGCGGTCAGCATTTCGAAACGCTGGATCAGGCGATGTCGATGGCGTCCCACGGGACGGGGGTGGCGATCGGCGACTGGTCACTGATCGGCGACGACTTGAACGCCGGGCGACTGGTGATGCCGTTCGATCTGAAGGTGAAGACGGGATTAGGCTATTACATCGTCGCGCCGGCGTCGGAGCCTTCGGCGAAATTGCAGGAGTTGATGGGGTGGTTGGTTGAGCAGGCTCATACGCGGTGAGGCCTTGCCCTCACCCTAACCCTCTCCCGGAGGGAGAGGGAACTGACCGAGGTGTCTTACGTAATACATCGACCTGAAAAATCTGGGCGATTATGGATTCAATACATCCCGTTCAAGTCGGCGTAATTTTCAAGCATCCCACGATCGGCTCCCTCTCCCTCCGGGAGAGGGCTGGGGTGAGGGGCTTTTCAGTACTTAATAACCGACAGTAAACCGCTGACGCGAATGCTTCGGCGTTTCCACTTCGTCGATCAACGCAATCGCATAGTCGGCAAAGCTGATCGAGCTCTGACCTTCAGCACTCACCAGCAAGTCATCCTTGCCGACCCGGAACTTGCCGGTGCGCTCGCCTTCGAAGAACAGCGCCGACGGCGACAGGAACGTCCAGTCCAGTTCCTTCTCCTGACGCAAGGCCTCAAGAAACGCCGCGCCAGCGCTGGCCTCAGCCTTGTACTCGGCCGGGAAACCGGCGCTGTCGATCACACGAGTGCCGTCCGGCAGCAACAGCGAACCGGCACCGCCGACCACCAGCAGACGTTTCACCCCGGCCTGTTTCACCGGGCCGATCAGCGCGCTGGCCGGCACCGTGGCGAAATGCGCGGCGCTGATCACCACATCGTGGCCGGCGACGGCGTCCTGCAACGCGGCTGCATTCAGCACGTCGACATTCTTGCTGACCACACCGGCGCGGGCGCCGATCTTCGAGGTATCCCGGGCGATGGCGGTGACGCTGTGGCCGCGACGCAGGGCTTCTTCCAGCAGTTGGCTGCCGGCACGGCCGGTGGCACCAATGATTGCGATCTTGCTCATGACATTCTCCAGTTGGCTTGAGAGTGCTGCGTTTTTCAGAATCGGGTTACCACTGCATTTCGCCCTTGGCGACTTTGGCGCTGAGCTCCAGCGAGCTTTCTTCGCCCAGTGTCGGGTAGCGTTTTTTCATCGCGGCGATCAGCGCGGCAGAGTCCTTGGCCTTGGCCGTTTCGGCATCGAATGCCTTGATGTAGTCGGCAGTGAATTTCACCGCCGCCAGCGAACGGGCGCTGTCACCCAGGTAGTGACCCGGCACCACGGTTTTCGGTTTCAGGGTTTCGATCGAATGCAGGGTTTCCAGCCAGTCAGCGTGAGATTGCGCAGTCTGGGTGTCGGCCATCCAGACGTGGATGTTCTCGGCGATAACCACACCGCCGACCACGGCTTTCAGCGACGGAATCCACACGAAGCTGCGATCCGGCTGCTTGCCTTCCAGACCAACCACCTGCAATTTCTGACCTTCGAGCATCAGGCTGTCGCCCTTGAGCACGCCCGGCACGATGGTTTTGGCCGGCACGTCGGCGCCCATTTTCGGGCCCCAGAAGGCGAGTTTGCCGTCGACGGTTTTCTTGATGTGATCAACGGTGGGTTGCGAAGCCAGCACCTTGGCATCCGGAAAGGCTTTTGTCAGGGTGTCGAGACCGAAGTAGTAATCCGGGTCACCGTGGCTGATGTAGATGGTGGTCAGTTGCTTGCCGCTGGCGCGGATCTTTTCCACCACTTGCTCAGCCTGGGATTTGCCGAACTGCGCGTCCACCAGAATCGCGTCCTTCTCGCCGCTGACCAGCACCGAGGTCACCGGGAAGATCGCATGGGTGCCCGGGTTGTAGACATCGAGGGTCAGGTTCGCAGCCGCTGCGTGGGCAGCAAAGCCGAGGGTGGCGGTGGCCAGTAAAACGCGCTTGAGGGTGGTGAAGCCGATCATGGGTTGCTCCGCTGTTCGAATGCCGTGCTTGGCGATGGGGACAGAGCTTAGTTGCCAGACTCGTTACAAAAAATGCGATGCTTGAACATAGTTTGTTTCTGAAAGCGGGCAAATCATGGATCGTCTCCAAGCAATGCGGGTGTTTGTCACGGTGGTGGATCTGGGCAGCCAGTCGGCGGCGGCCGATCACCTGGACCTGTCACGGCCGGTGGTGTCGCGCTATCTGGCGGAACTGGAAGACTGGGTCGGCGCGCGCCTGATGCACCGCACCACGCGCAAGTTGAGCCTGACCGCCGCCGGCAACGAGATCCTGCCGCGCTGCCGGCAAATGCTGGAGCTGTCCGGCGACATGCAGGCCGCCGTCAGCGAACCTGCCGATGCGCCACGGGGTTTGCTGCGGATCAGCGTCAGTACCTCGTTCGGCCAGGCGCAACTGGCCGATGCCATGGCGGCGTTCGTCAAAGCGTATCCGGGGGTGAACATCGACCTGCAAATGCTCGATCGCACCGTGAACCTGGTGGACGAGCGCATCGACCTGGCGATCCGCACCAGCAACGATCTCGATCCCAACCTGATCGCCCGGCGACTGACGGTCTGCCGTTCGGTGGTCTGCGCGGCGCCCGCCTATCTGCAGGAACATCCGCAGCCACAACGGGTCGAGGATCTGAGCCGGCACAACTGCCTGACCCATTCCTATTTCGGCAAGAGCCTGTGGCATTTCGAGGAAGATGGCGAACCGGTTTCGGTGCCGGTGCAGGGCAACATCAGCGCCAACGAGGCCAGCACCCTGCTGCGCGCGACTCTGGCCGGCGCCGGGGTCGCGATGCTGCCGACCTATCAGGCCGGGGTGCATGTGCACAGTGGTGAACTGGTTCGCCTGCTGTCCCACGCCGAGCCTCGGCAGATGAACATCTACGCCGTATATGCCTCGCGCAAGCACATGCCGGCGGCGCTGCGCTGCATGCTGGATTTTCTGGTGCAGCGTTTTCCCGAAAACCCGCAGTGGGATCAGCTTTAAGCTGCAAGCTGCAAGCTGCAAGCTGCAAGCGGAGAGCTCCAAGCGGAGAGCGGAGAGCCTGCGTCAATCTTGAAGCTTCAATCTTGAAGCTCGAAGCTTGCAGCTGCTCCCCTCTGGCCTATGCTGAAAGTAGTACCCAAGGGTATTCGTTCAGAGGTCAACGCCATGAACACCAGAACAAGAAGATACCTCGCGATTTTCATCACCTGCGCGGCCACGCTGGCGCTGTACGGCACCGCGGCGTGGCGCGTGGAGCAGTTGCGGCAACTGCCCCGTGAGTACGCGAGCTGCAACTTCGAGCGCTGCATCCCTCACAACGCCACCCTCAACGCCCTGCGCTGACGCAGGACGTCAGGCGTCGTCGTTCTGCTCGGCCTTCAAGCGGTCGCGGAATGCCTTTGGCGAGATCCCCACCCGGCGCCGGAACAGGCGCGTGAAGTTGGTCGGATCGGAAAACCCCAACACCTCGGACATCTCGTAAATGGTCATGCTGGTGTAAGTCAGCAGGCGCTTGGCTTCCAGCAACTGACGCTCGTGCATGATCTGCAGCGCCGGCTGCCCCGCCAGTTCACGGCAGGTGCCGTTGAGGTGCGAGACGGAAATCCCCAGCCGATGGGCCAGGTCTTCGACCTTGACGTGCTGGCGGTAGGTTTCCTCCACCAGCTGAATGAACCCGTTGAGGTATTCGCGCTGACGCTGCGGGCGTTGCGTGGCGTTGTGACGGTGGATCGCCTGACGGCTGACCCAGACCATGATCACGCTGACCAGCGAATGCATGAGCATTTCCCGCGCCGGTTGATGGCCGTTGTACTCGGCCTGCAACGCGGCAAACAGACTGTTGAGGTACTCCGCGTCCTTGCCCGCCGGATAGCTTTCGGCCTGGGCCAGGGCCTGCACCGCGCTACCCAGTTGCGCCTGCAAATGGTTGATCAACGGTGTGGCGAGGGTAACGACAAATCCTTCGACGTCCTCGGAAAAACGGAATCCATGCACCGATAACGGCGGCAGGATCTGGATCGCGGCTTCGTTCAGTTGCGTGCGTAGGCCTTCGATTTCAAGCTCTGCCTGACCTTTGAATACGAAGAGCAACTGGCACAAATCGGCGTGGCGGTGGGGTTTGATTTCCCATTGGTGTTCGCGGCTGCGTTTGGAAATGGTTTCACAGTGCAGCAAGTCAGGGGTCGGCCAGTCCAGGCTTTCACCGTAGAGCTTGAACACCGGAATCGAAGGCAGGTCAGGCTTGTTCATCACTTCAATCCAGGCCTCGAGGTTTGCGGGCGATAATCGCACCGATTGGCAGAATGTACAGGTATCGGCTCAGTTTTCACCTTCAATTGACAGACCCGCAAGGGAAAAATGCAAGCACTCGAATCCTGAAAATCATTCACCGGCCGTTGTCGCGTGAAGCTTGCGAGTCATAAAAACAATGAAAACGCTGAAAACCCAAGTCGCCATCATCGGCGCCGGTCCGTCCGGATTATTGCTCGGCCAACTGCTGCACAACGCCGGCATCGACACTCTGATTCTGGAGCGCCAGACACCTGACTATGTGCTCGGCCGAATCCGCGCCGGCGTGCTTGAACAAGGCATGGTAGAGCTGTTGCGCGAGGCTGGCGTGGGTCAGCGGATGGACGCCGAAGGTCTGGTGCACGGTGGTTTCGAACTGGCCCTCGACGGGCGCCGGATCCACATCGACCTGCAAGCCCTGACCGGTGGAAAAACCGTGATGGTCTACGGCCAGACCGAAGTCACTCGCGACCTGATGGCCGCTCGTCGGGAGACCGGTGGGCAGACAATTTACGAAGCCAGCCATGTCGTTCCCTGTGGCATGAAAAGCGACGAAGCCTATGTGACCTTCGAAAAGGACGGCGAAACCTGGCGCGTCGATTGCGACTACATCGCCGGTTGCGACGGTTTCCACGGCGTGGCCCGGCAGTCGATTCCCGAGGACTGCCTGAAAGTCTTCGAACGGGTGTATCCGTTCGGCTGGCTGGGGATTCTCGCCGACACACCACCGATTCACGACGAACTGGTCTACGCCCGTCACGAGCGCGGCTTCGCCCTGTGCAGCATGCGGTCGGCGACTCGCACCCGCTATTACCTGCAAGTGCCCGCTGAGGAAAACGTCGACGACTGGTCGGATCAGCGTTTCTGGGATGAACTGCGCAAGCGTCTGCCGGAGGATCTGGCGCAGAAACTGGTGACCGGTCCGTCGATTGAAAAGAGCATCGCGCCGCTGCGCAGTTTTGTGGTCGAGCCGATGCAATACGGGCGGATGTTTCTGGTCGGCGATGCGGCGCACATCGTTCCGCCGACCGGTGCCAAAGGTTTGAATCTGGCGGCCAGTGATGTCAGCACGCTGTTCAGGATTCTGCTGAAGGTTTACCGCGAAGGTCGCACTGACTTGCTGGAGAAATACTCGCAGATCTGCCTGCGCCGGGTGTGGAAAGCCGAGCGGTTTTCCTGGTGGATGACTTCGATGCTGCACCGCTTCGACGAGCATGATGATTTCAGCCAGCGGATCTGCGCTTCGGAACTGGACTACTTTGTCAGCTCGGAGGCCGGTCAAAAAACCATTGCAGAAAATTACGTCGGGCTTCCTTATGAGGCTATCGAATAGCCTGCTACCGACTTACACTGGCGAGCACTCACCCGCTCGCCGTGGCACTGCGGGTCAATCACTGCCCGCAGGTTCGCCCGTGACCAATCTCAACCATCCCGAAACGCCCAAACCGGCCATTCGCAGCGTGCTGGTCGCGCTGATGATGGCGATCTTCCTTGGCGCACTGGACCAGACCATCGTCGCCGTTTCCATGCCGGCCATCTCCGCCCAATTCAAGGACGTCAGCCTGCTGGCCTGGGTGATTTCCGGCTACATGGTGGCGATGACCGTGGCGGTGCCGATCTACGGCAAGCTCGGCGATCTGTACGGGCGGCGCAAACTGATGCTGTTCGGCATGAGCCTGTTCACCCTCGCCTCGCTGTTCTGCGGCATGGCCCAGAGCATGGAGCAACTGGTGCTGGCGCGGATTTTCCAGGGCATCGGCGCTGGCGGGATGATTTCGGTGAGTCAGGCGATCATCGGCGACATCGTGCCGCCCCGCGAACGCGGGCGTTATCAGGGCTATTTCTCCAGCATGTACGCGGTGGCCAGCGTTGCCGGCCCGGTGCTCGGCGGCTACATGACCGAGTACCTGTCGTGGCGCTGGGTGTTCCTGATCAACCTGCCGCTGGGCCTCGGCGCGTACTGGGTGGCGCGACGCAACCTGATCGGCCTGCCGATTCCCCAGCGCAAACCGGTCATCGATTATCTCGGCACACTGTTGATGATCATCGGCCTGACCGCTCTGTTGCTGGCGATCACTCAGGTCGGCCAAGGCCATGCGTGGCGCAGCAGCGAAGTGCTAGGCCTGTTCGCTTGCGCGGTGGCGGTGCTGGCAGTGTTCGTCTGGCACGAGCGACGCGCCCGCGAGCCGTTGTTGCCGATGCACCTGTTCACCAACCGCAGCGCCCTGCTGTGCTGGTGCACGATTTTCTTTTGCAGCTTCCAGGCGATTTCCCTGATCGTTCTGATGCCGCTGCGCTTTCAGAGCGTGACCGGCGCAGGGGCGGACAGCGCTGCATTGCACTTGCTGCCGCTGGCGATGGGATTGCCGATCGGCGCGTATTTCGCCGGACGCCGCACCTCGATCACCGGGCGCTACAAACCGCAGATTCTGACCGGCGCGCTGCTGATGCCGATCTCGATCCTTGGCATGGCCTTCAGCCCGCCCGATGCCACGCTGCTCAGCAGCCTGTTCATGCTGCTCAGCGGGATCGCCGGCGGCATGCAGTTCCCGACCTCGCTGGTGGGTACGCAGAACTCGGTCGAGCAAAAGGACATCGGCGTCGCCACCAGCACTACCAACCTGTTCCGCTCTTTGGGCGGTGCGGTGGGGGTGGCGTTGATGTCGGCGCTGTTGCTGGCGTTGTTGCAGGACTCCAGTTTCGCGCACCTCGCCGGCAGCTCGCTGATGAGCGAAGGGCATTCCGGTAACGTGCTGCTCGACGGCCTGAACGCGGCGCCCGGCGATGCGCAGAATGCCTTGCGTGCCGAATTGCTGGTGACGTTCCGGCATTTGCTGATGGTCAGTGCGGCGGTGTCGCTGCTCGGGCTGGCGGCGGCGATTGCGATGCCCAACCGGTTGCTGCGGGGCCGTGAGCACGGCGCCCGCTGACTGTAGAACACCGTATGACCTGTGGGAGCGAGCTTGCTCGCGATTGCGGTTGATCAGTCGACATTTGCGTCACTGCTACATTGCTATCGCGAGCAAGCTCGCTCCCACAGGGGAAGTGCATTCAAGCACTGTAATAACCGACCGCCACCAGGAAATTCCCGACCTTCTTCAGGTAGGCATGTTTGTTCTCGACCTTACCGGTCACCGGATTTTTCCAGCGGTATTCATACTCGCCCTCATCCTGCTTGCCGATCAACGACAGAATCGGCTCGCCCACCGGTTTGCCTTCCGGGTCGTCGACCTTGGCGAAATCGGTGTTGATCAGCCGCAGGTTGGTGCCGTGGGCGACGTAGCGGTGGTTGTTGAGATTGACCACGAACACATACAGGTCGTCCTGCAGGTAACCGCCCTTGAGCGAGTTGATCGCGGACAGCGTGCCCTTCTCGTCCTTGGTCAAATCGCTGGCCGCTTTGTCGAGCAACGCTTTTGCCTGCTCCGCCGACGCCCGCGGCAAGTAATAACCCACCGCCAGAATCCGCTGACCGATGCGTTGATAGTAAACGTGCTTGCGCTCGACCTTGCCGTCGGACCAGTTCTGCCAGCGGTATTCGGCCTGCTGGATGCCGTTGCCTTCCGGCACTTTCAAGGCGTCCTTGAAGGACTTCTGCAAGTCCGGCCCGAGGACTTCGCTGACGTCGCGACCGATCAATGCCGACGACGGCCCGCCGCTGGCGAGCATCACGCCCTTGGTGTCGACCACGAACACGTAACGGTCCTTGTCGACGAATTCGCCCTGGCGGCTGAACGCCGCGAACGCCTTGTCGCCGTTGTCGTGGTAATAGGCCAGCGCCTTTTCCAGCAAGGCGATGGCGGCCTTGCTGTCGTCTTTTTCCGTGGTGGCCGCATTGGCCTGACCGAAACTCAACAGCAGCACCGCGCCGAGCCAGGCCAGCTTGTGCACAAACCCCATGACGCATCCCTCGTTCTTGTTGGTGTTTCAAGAGCGTAGACGGCCTGAAGGCATGTATGGATATTCAGAAAGCTTCTGAATGTTGCTGTGGCGAGGGCGTTCGCGCCCTCGCCACACAAGAGGCTTACGGACGGGCGTTGAGTTGCTGTTGCAGGTTCTGGATCTGCGCTTGCAGGGTGTTGATGTTGCGGGTCATCTGCGCTCGGAACGCATCGAACTCGGCGGTGTTGGTGCCGCCCTGCGCAGCGGCCGGACGGTTGTCCTGCTCGCTCTTGAGGATGACGATTTCCTGCTCCAGACGATCGATCGCCGGGTTCGACCCACCTTGTTTTTTCAAAGCCGTAATGTCGGCACCGAGGCTCTTGAACTGCGCATCGAATCCCTTCACCTGTGCATCAAAGCTCTTGAGCTGAGCATCGAGCTTGCTGGTGTCGGCCGGGGTGCTTTTCAGCGTGGCCAGTTCGGCGCTCAGGGCTTTGACCTGGGCCTGCAACTGAGTGTTGGCGTTCTGTTGTTCAGTGGTCTGGGCGGTCATCTGCGCCAGCCGCTTGTCCAGATCCGTCGCCTGCCCGGCCACGCCCTGCTGCTGTTTGCTCTGATCCTGAAGCGCGCTTTGCAGCTGTTTGATCTGCTGTTTCAGGGCTTCGCTGTCGGTGGTGACATTGGTCTGGCTGGCCACGACTTTGCCGGAAATGTCCTGCAGGCGCCCCGCCGCTTCCTCACTGATGCGCGCGAAACTTTCCTGGGTCGCCACCAGTTGCTGCTCCATCAGCGAGATCTGCTGGAAGCTCCACCAGGCAAGACCAATGAAGGCGAAGAACAATGCGCCGACCAGTGCCCACAACGGCCCGGTGCTGGCGCCCTTGACCTTGACCACCGGCGGCGTGCGCGAATGCACGGTGGTGCGGGCGGTGACCGGAAAATCGTCGTCATCGAGGGTGTCGGCGCGCAGGCTCGGTACATCGTCGAAATCGTCGTGGGCATCGTTACGCATGGACATTGAGGCAACCTTTGTGAAACGCGGTGATGGCAGATTGGCGCGAAGTATAAACCCCGCGGCCGCTGGGGTTGACCCTCAAGCCGTGACGCGGTTCAGTGCCGGCCGGCAGATTCGTATCAACGAATGTCCTGAGCCTTCCACCAGCCACAGAACTCATCGAGGGCCGTCCACAGACTGACTTTCGGATCGTAGTCCAGATAATGCCGGGCGCGACTGATGTCGAGGGTGAAATTTTTGTTCATCACCTGCATGCCCAGGCGCGACAGGGTCGGCTCGGGACGCCCGGGCCAGAGCTTGCACACCCCTTCGTTGAGCGCCGCCACGCTGTAGGCCAGACCGTAGGAACGGTACTTGGTGACCTGTGGGACTTCCATCTTGCGCATCACGTAATTGACCACATCCCACAGCGGCACCGGAGCGCCGTTGCTGATGTTGTAGGCTTTGCCCAACGCGGAGGCGTCGGCCAGCAGGCTGCTGAGCAACGCTTCGTTGAGGTTGTGCACGCTGGTGAAATCGACCTTGTTCAGACCGTTGCCGATGATCGCCAGACGGCCCTTGCGCTGCATGTTCAGCAAGCGCGGGAAGATGCTCATGTCGCCGGCGCCGGTGACGAAACGCGGGCGCAGGGCGAGGGTTTCGAGGCCGAATTCCTGGGCGCCGAAGACCTTTTGCTCGGCCAGGTATTTGGTCGCGGCGTAGTGATGCTTGAAGCGCTTGGGCACTTGCTCTTCGGTCAGGCCGAGATGGTCGCGACCGTCAAAGTAGATCGAGGGCGACGACAGATGCACCAGCCGCCGGACCCGTTGCTTCAGGCAGGCCTCGACCACGTTTTCGGTGACTTGCACATTGCCCTGATGGAAGTCCTGATACCGGCCCCACAAGCCGACCGCGCCGGCGCAATGCACCACGGCTTCGACATCGCTGCACAGCGCACGCACCAGATCCGGATAGCTCAAATCGCCTTGAACGAACTCGGCACCGCGACGCACCAGATGCTCGACACCCTCGGCCCGGCGACCGTTGACCCGCACGTCCAGGCCCTGCTCCAGGGCGAAACGCGCAAAGCGTCCGCCAATGAAGCCGCTTGCGCCGGTGACCAGAATTTTCATGTAGAGCTCCAACAAAACCAGCTGCAAGCTTCGAGCTTCGAGCTGCAAGGTAAATACAGTACGCAAGCGCTTTACTTGGCGCTTGCAGCTTGACGCTCGTAGCTGCTTTCAGGCCACCAGCCATTGCGCCGACGAGCGCACCAATTGTTCGGTCAACAGCCCGAGCAACTGACCGCCATTGCGCCAATGATGCCAGTACAAGGGCACGTCGATAGGTTTATCTGGCAACAGTTCGCGCAGTACGCCGCGCTCCAGTTGCTCGCGCACCTGCAATTCCGGCACCAGTCCCCAACCGAGCCCGGCTTCGGTCAGGCGGATGAAACCTTCGGACGACGGGCACAGGTGATGTTCGAAACCGCCATCGACGCCGAGGGAGGCGAGGTAACGATGCTGGAGAAAATCGTCCGGGCCAAACACCAACGCCGGGGTGCGCGGCAATTGTTCGGCCCGCACGCCGTCGGGAAAATGCCGCTCGATGAACGCCGGACTGGCCAGCGCCCGATAGCGCATCGCTCCGAGCAGCACGCTGCGCGCGCCTGCCACCGGACGCTCACTGGCGCACAGGCAACCGGCCACTTCACCGGCGCGCATGCGTTTGAGGCCGACGGTCTGGTCTTCGACGATCAGATCGAGCAATAGATGTTGTTCGGCGCAGAAGTCGCCCACCGCCTCGGCCCACCAGGTGGCAAGACTGTCGGCATTCAGGGCGATTCGCAGCCGTTCCGGCAGGCCCTCTTCGTCCAGCGCCGGCACCAGCGTCTGCAAATCCCGTTCGAGCAGGCGCACCTGCTGCACATGGTTGAGCAGACGCCGGCCAATTTCGGTTGGCGACGGCGGTGTCCCGCGTACCAGCACCGGTTGGCCGACCCGAGCTTCCAGCAGTTTGATCCTTTGGGAAATCGCCGATTGCGAAAGGCCCAACACCTGCGCCGCGCGTTCGAATCCGGCCTGCTCGACCACAGCGGCCAGAGCGGAAAGCAATTTGTAGTCGAACATCAGTTTTCCTAATGAGCGATCAGCACTATTGGTTTTTCTTATACCGCGTCAACCGGGAGAATAGCCAGCAAGCACTCTTTATCAAGGACCACCATCATGGCTGGCGAAACCTCATTGACCACCCTGCTGCGCAGCATGAGCCCGCAGCTCAATGCCGGCGAATACGTGTTCTGCACCTTGCGCGACGGCCAGTTGCCGAGCGGTCTGGGAATCGTCGGCAGTTTCCGTGAGCAGGAAGGTCTGACGGTGATTCTCGAACGTTCCCACGCCGAGCGCGCCGGTTTCAGCTTCGACTACGTCGCGGCCTGGATCACCTTGAACGTTCATTCGGCGCTGGAAGCCGTCGGCCTGACCGCCGCATTCGCCACCGCACTGGGCAAGGCCGGCATCAGCTGCAACGTGATTGCCGGCTACTACCACGATCATTTGTTCGTCGGTCAGGCCGACGCCGAACGCGCCATGCAAGTGCTGCGCGATCTCGCAGCCAACGCGGAGTAACCGTCATGTGGCAAAGCTATACCAACGGTTTGCTGGTGGCGTTCGGGCTGATCATGGCGATCGGCACCCAGAATGCTTTTGTCCTGGCGCAGAGCCTGCGACGTGAACATCACCTGCCAGTCGCCGCGCTGTGCGTCGCCTGTGATGCGTTGCTGGTGGCGGCAGGTGTGTTCGGTCTGGCCACGGTGCTGGCGCAAAACCCGACCTTACTGGCGGTCGCCCGCTGGGGCGGCGCGGTGTTCCTGATCTGGTACGGCAGCCAGGCGTTGCGCCGGGCGTTTTCCAAACAGAGCCTGCAACAGGGTGAAAACCAGACCGTACGTTCGCTGCGGGCGGTGATGCTCAGCGCACTGGCGGTGACCTTGCTCAACCCACACGTCTATCTCGACACCGTTTTGCTGATCGGTTCTCTCGGTGCGCAACAGTCGGTGCCCGGCGCTTATGTCGTCGGCGCGGCGAGTGCTTCGCTGCTGTGGTTCTTCACCCTGGCGTTCGGCGCGGCATGGCTCGCACCGTGGCTGGCACGGCCGAGTACGTGGCGGATTCTGGATCTGCTGGTGGCGGTGATGATGTTCACGGTGGCGGGGCAATTGATATTGGCTTCCTGAATTATTCCAAACAGCTCTGGAACCTCTATCCCACACAGTTGTTGCGTGGTTAAGCCGCACCCCCGGTGCTATGATCCGAACCCTGCGCCGCAAAGAGTAAAAACTCGCCGGTGCATTTCTGGCCGCCCGTGATCGGCCTTGCGCTCACCGCAACAGACCTGATTAGGAGAATCATCATGGCTTTCGAATTGCCGCCGCTGCCTTACGCACACGATGCCCTGCAGCCGCACATTTCCAAGGAAACCCTGGAATTCCACCACGACAAGCACCACAACACCTATGTCGTGAACCTGAACAACCTGGTGCCAGGCACCGAGTTCGAAGGCAAGACCCTGGAAGAAATCGTCAAGACTTCCTCGGGCGGCATCTTCAACAACGCCGCTCAGGTCTGGAACCACACCTTCTACTGGAACTGCCTGGCGCCAAACGCCGGCGGTCAACCAACCGGCGCACTGGCTGAAGCCATCAACGCGGCTTTCGGTTCGTTCGACAAGTTCAAGGAAGAGTTCAGCAAAACCTCGATCGGCACCTTCGGTTCCGGCTGGGGCTGGCTGGTGAAAAAGGCTGACGGTTCCCTGGCTCTGGCCAGCACCATCGGCGCCGGCAACCCGCTGACCAGCGGCGACATCCCGCTGCTGACCTGCGACGTGTGGGAACACGCTTACTACATCGACTACCGTAACCTGCGTCCTAAGTACGTCGAGGCGTTCTGGAACCTGGTCAACTGGAAGTTCGTGGCCGAGCAGTTCGAAGGCAAGACCTTCACCGCTTAAGCTGCACGCCAGACAAAAAACCCGGCTATTGCCGGGTTTTTTTCTGCCCGCAGAAATCATCACGGGTGCGTCGCATCACAAACAGAGCCTTTTCCCACACGTAAAGCAGCCCTTCTCGCCTTGCCCCCAAGCCACGGCGAACTACCATCAAAAGAGGAAAAATTGTCCGACGCCCCTCAAGTTGGAGGCCAAAACTACCGACACAGTACAAATAGGGCAAATACTCCAGACAGCAGCATTTCGGCCAAGGCCACGGACAAATTTTCCGCGGCTTGATTGTCCCTTTGACTGCCAACACGGGATTGCCAATACTCATGGCAACTTGACGCTACCCGCACGGAACAAGGAATAACCCTTTGAAGCTGGAACTCAAGAACAGCTTGTCGGTGAAGTTGCTCCGGGTCGTGCTCCTGTCGGCATTGATCGTCGGCGTGGTCTTGAGCTGCGCGCAGATCGTTTTCGATGCCTATAAAACACGCCAGGCCGTCGCCGGCGATGCCGAACGCATCCTCGACATGTTCCGCGATCCCTCAACCCAGGCGGTCTACAGCCTGGACCGGGAAATGGGCATGCAGGTGATCGAAGGCCTGTTCCAGGACGACGCCGTGCGCCAGGCCTCCATTGGCCATCCCAACGAAGCGATGCTCGCGCAGAAATCCCGTGAGCTGCAGCATTCCAACAGTCGCTGGCTGACCGACCTGATCCTCGGCCAGGAACGCACGTTCACCACCCAACTGGTGGGACGCGGGCCCTACAGCGAGTATTACGGCGACCTGAGCATTACCCTCGACACGGCCACCTACGGTCAGGGTTTCATCGTCAGCTCGGTGATCATCTTCATTTCCGGCGTGTTGCGCGCCCTGGCCATGGGCCTGGTGCTGTATCTGGTCTATCACTGGCTGCTGACCAAACCGCTGTCGCGGATCATCGAACACCTCACCGAAATCAACCCGGACCGCCCCAGCGAACACAAGATTCCGCAACTCAAGGGCCACGAGAAAAACGAACTGGGGATCTGGATCAACACCGCCAACCAGTTGCTCGAATCCATCGAACGCAATACCCACCTGCGCCACGAAGCGGAAAACAGCCTGCTGCGCATGGCCCAGTACGATTTCCTCACCGGCCTGCCGAACCGCCAGCAATTGCAGCAGCAACTGGACAAGATCCTGGTGGATGCCGGCAAGCTGCAGCGCCGGGTTGCGGTGTTGTGTGTCGGACTGGATGACTTCAAAGGCATCAACGAACAATTCAGCTACCAGACCGGCGACCAATTGCTGCTGGCACTCGCCGACCGCCTGCGCGCCCACAGCGGTCGCCTCGGCGCCCTCGCCCGTCTTGGCGGCGACCAGTTCGCGCTGGTGCAGGCCGATATCGAGCAACCCTACGAAGCGGCGGAACTGGCGCAAAGCATTCTTGATGACCTGGAAGCGCCGTTCGCCCTCGATCATCAGGAAATCCGTCTGCGCGCGACCATCGGCATCACCCTGTTCCCGGAGGACGGCGACAGCACCGAGAAGCTGTTGCAGAAAGCCGAGCAGACCATGACCCTGGCCAAGACCCGCTCGCGCAACCGTTATCAGTTCTATATCGCCAGCGTCGACAGCGAAATGCGCCGCCGTCGCGAACTGGAAAAAGACCTGCGCGACGCCTTGCTGCGCGATCAGTTCTACCTCGTCTATCAGCCGCAGATCAGCTACCGCGATCATCGCGTGGTCGGCGTCGAGGCATTGATCCGCTGGCAGCATCCGGAACACGGTCTGGTGCCGCCGGACCTGTTCATCCCGCTGGCCGAGCAAAACGGCACCATCATCGCCATTGGCGAATGGGTGCTGGATCAGGCCTGCAAGCAACTGCGCGACTGGCACGATCAGGGCTTCGTCGATCTGCGCATGGCGGTCAACCTGTCCACCGTGCAACTGCACCACGCCGAGCTGCCGCGGGTGGTCAACAACCTGTTGCAGATGTACCGCCTGCCACCGCGGAGCCTGGAGCTGGAAGTCACCGAAACCGGCCTGATGGAAGACATCAGCACCGCCGCCCAGCACCTGCTGAGCCTGCGCCGCTCCGGCGCCTTGATCGCCATCGACGACTTCGGCACCGGCTACTCCTCGCTGAGTTATCTCAAGAGTCTGCCGCTGGACAAGATCAAGATCGACAAGAGCTTCGTCCAGGACCTGCTGGACGACGACGATGACGCGACCATCGTTCGCGCCATCATTCAACTGGGCAAGAGCCTGGGCATGCAGGTGATCGCCGAGGGCGTGGAAACCGCCGAACAGGAAACCTACATCATCTCCGAAGGCTGCCATGAAGGTCAGGGCTACCACTACAGCAAACCGCTACCGGCGCGCGAGCTGAGCATTTATCTCAAGCAGGCCCAGCGCAGCAACGCGGCCATCCTCTGAAATCTCCCCCTGCGAAGCCCGGCAAACCCCTTGATCCGCCGGGCGTGCTCTACGCTGTTGATCCAGCGCAACCCCCGCGCAAATAAGAAATATTTCCAGCTACAACCCTTTACACATAATGCGAAAGATTTGCATTATGTCGCAGCTTTTGCGCACCCCCGCGCCTGTCCACTCAATTACCGAAGCAGGATGTTCGCCATGATTCGTATGCCTCTGGCTACCGCCAGTCTGCTGGCCATCGCTATTTCCCTCGCCGGTTGCGGCGAAGGTAAAGACAAAGACAAGGCCGCCGCTCCTGCGCCGACCCCGGCTGCCAGCACCGCTGCACCGGCTGCGCCTGCTGCCGCCGGTAAAGTCGACGAGGCCGCCGGCAAAGCCGTTGTCTCGCACTACGCCGACATGGTCTTCGCCGTTTACAGCGATGCCGAATCCACCGCGAAAAACCTGCAAACCGCCATCGACGCGTTCCTCGCCAAGCCGAACGCCGACACCCTGAAAGCCGCCAAGGCTGCCTGGGTCGCCGCCCGCGTTCCTTACCTGCAGAGCGAAGTGTTCCGCTTCGGCAACACCATCATCGACGACTGGGAAGGTCAGGTGAACGCCTGGCCTCTGGACGAAGGCCTGATCGACTACGTCGACAAATCCTACGAACACGCACTGGGCAACCCGGGCGCCACCGCCAACATCATCGCCAACACCGAAGTACAGGTTGGCGAAGACAAGGTCGACGTCAAGGACATCACCCCGGAAAAACTCGCCAGCCTGAACGAGCTGGGCGGTTCCGAAGCCAACGTTGCCACCGGCTACCACGCCATCGAATTCCTGCTCTGGGGCCAGGACCTGAACGGCACCGGCCCTGGCGCCGGCAACCGTCCTGCGTCGGACTACCTGGAAGGCGCCGGCGCCACCGGCGGTCACAACGATCGTCGTCGTGCCTACCTGAAAGCCGTGACCCAGTTGCTGGTCAGCGACCTGGAAGAAATGGTCGGCAACTGGAAGCCGAACGTGGCCGACAACTACCGCGCCACCCTGGAAGCCGAACCGGCTGAAAGCGGCCTGCGCAAAATGCTGTTCGGCATGGGCAGTCTGTCCCTGGGCGAACTGGCCGGCGAGCGCATGAAAGTGTCCCTGGAAGCGAACTCCCCGGAAGACGAACAGGATTGCTTCAGCGACAACACCCACAACTCGCACTTCTACGATGCCAAGGGCATTCGTAACGTGTACCTGGGCGAGTACACCCGTGTCGACGGCACCAAAATGACCGGCGCCAGCCTGTCGTCGCTGGTGGCCAAGGTCGACCCGGCTGCCGACACCGCGCTGAAAGCCGATCTGGCCGCCACCGAAGCCAAGATCCAGGTCATGGTCGATCACGCCAACAAGGGTGAGCACTACGACCAGTTGATCGCGGCCGGCAACACCGCCGGCAACCAGATCGTCCGCGACGCCATCGCTTCGCTGGTCAAGCAGACCGGTTCGATCGAAGCCGCTGCCGGCAAGCTGGGCATCAGCGACCTGAACCCGGACAACGCCGATCACGAGTTCTGATCACAGCGTCCGCGTTAAAAAAGGCGACCTTCGGGTCGCCTTTTTCGTTCTGGCTGACCTGACGTGCATCAAGCAAACGATAATTCCTCTTATTCAAACCCCCTCGCCCTGTTAGACTTTGCGCCTTTAAATTCGCCCCTCTTGCAGGAAGTCTGATGCCCTCGCTGCCTCTTCGCTTGTCCGCACTGTTTCTGGCCCTGGGCCTGAGTGCCTGCGATGACGCCCCGCGTTTCACCAAGGCCGAGCCGGGTGAGGCCCGTTCCGGCGGCGCGGCGACCGTGCGCAAGAGCGATCAGAACGCGTTTTCCCTGCCGTCGGCCAACCTGCCGCCTTCGCGGCGGGTGGACTTCAGCGTCGGCAACAGCTTCTTTCGCAGCCCGTGGGTGATCGCGCCATCGACCACCACGGCCCGCGATGGCCTCGGCCCGCTGTTCAACACCAACGCCTGCCAGAACTGCCATATCAAGGACGGCCGCGGCCATCCGCCGACGCCGGATGCGGCCAACGCGGTGTCGATGCTGGTACGCCTGTCGATTCCCGATGCGCCGGCCTATGCCAAGGTCATCGAGCAAGTGGGCGTGGTGCCGGAGCCAGTCTACGGCGGCCAGTTCCAGGACATGGCCGTCCCCGGCGTCGCGCCGGAAGGCAAGGTGCGGGTCGATTACACGCCGGTGCCGGTCCGCTTCAAGGACGGCACCGAGGTCGAGCTGCGTAAACCGGTCCTGCAGATCACCCAGCTCGGCTACGGCCCGATGCACCCGGACACACGTTTCTCGGCCCGCGTTGCACCGCCGATGATCGGCCTGGGCCTGCTCGAAGCGATCCCGGAAGAAGCGATCCTCGCCAATGCCGCCGCGCAGGCCAAAGAGAACAACGGCATCAACGGCCGGCCAAATCGGGTCTGGGACGATGAGCAGCAAAAGACCGTCATGGGGCGATTTGGCTGGAAAGCCGGCCAGCCGAACCTCAATCAACAAAATGTTCACGCGTTTTCTGGTGATATGGGCCTCACCACCAGCCTGAGACCGTTTGATGACTGCACCGACGCGCAAACCGCCTGCAAACAGGCACCGAACGGCAATGGCCCGGACGGCGAACCTGAAGTCAGCGACAACATCCTGCGCCTGGTGCTGTTCTACAGCCGTAACGTCGCCGTTCCTGCCCGCCGTGGGGTCAACGATGCGCAAGTGCTGGCCGGCAAGAATCTGTTCTTCCAGGCGGGTTGCCAGTCCTGTCACACACCGAAATACACCACCGCCGCCAACGCGGCCGAACCTGAACTGGCCAATCAAGTGATTCGCCCGTACAGCGATCTGCTGCTGCACGACATGGGCGAAGGCCTGGCGGACAACCGCACTGAATTCCAGGCCTCCGGCCGCGACTGGCGTACCCCGCCGCTGTGGGGCATCGGCCTGACGCAGGCGGTCAGCGGCCACACTCAGTTTCTGCATGACGGCCGCGCCCGCAACCTGCTCGAAGCCGTGCTCTGGCACGGCGGCGAAGCGAAGGCGGCGCAGCAACAGGTTTTGTCTTTCAACGCCGAACAGCGTGCCGCGCTGCTGGCGTTCTTGAACTCACTTTAAACACTTAAAAGAATCGGGAGCCCGACATGTTCCGTCCCAAGCTGTTGTTCACCAGCCTTGCCGCACTGGCCCTCGGCGCGTGCTCGCCGCAGGATCCGCAAGCCGTCACCTCGGCGGCCATCGCCAATTCGGTGATCCTGCCGACCTACACCCGCTGGGTCGAAGCCGACAAGCAACTGGCCGTCAGCGCCCTCGCTTACTGCCAGGGCAAAGAGTCACTGGACACCGCCCGTGCCGACTTCCTGCACGCGCAGAAAGCCTGGGCCGAGTTGCAACCGCTGTTGATCGGCCCGCTGGCCGAAGGCAACCGTTCGTGGCAGGTGCAGTTCTGGCCGGACAAGAAAAACCTGGTCGGCCGTCAGGTCGAGCAACTGGTCACCGCGCAGCCGCAGATCGATGCCGCCGCACTGGCCAAGTCCAGCGTCGTGGTTCAAGGCCTGTCCGCTTACGAGTACATCCTGTTCGACGCCAAACCTGACGTCGCCAACGACGCGCAGAAAGCCAAGTACTGCCCACTGCTGGTGGCCATCGGCGAGCGTCAGAAACAACTGGCCGAAGAGATTCTCAGCAGCTGGAACAACACCGACGGCATGCTCGCGCAGATGAGCAAGTTCCCGAACCAACGCTACGCCGACTCCCACGAAGCGATCGCCGATCTGCTGCGGGTACAGGTCACCGCCCTCGACACCCTGAAGAAAAAACTCGGCACGCCGATGGGCCGTCAGAGCAAGGGCGTGCCTCAGCCGTTCCAGGCCGATGCATGGCGCAGCCAGTCGTCGATGGAGTCGCTGGAAGCCAGCCTCGCAGCGGCCAAAACCGTCTGGGAAGGCGTCGACAACAAAGGCCTGCGCGGCCTGCTGCCGGCTGAGCAAAAACCGCTGGCGGACAAGATCGATGCAGCCTACGCGGCGTCGCTCAAACTGTTTGGCAGCACTCAGCGCTCGCTGACCGAAATGCTCAACGATGACGCCGGTCGCCAGCAGCTCAACGACATCTACGACAGCCTCAACGTCGTCCACCGCCTGCACGAAGGCGAGCTGGCCAAGGCGCTGGGCATCCAACTGGGCTTCAACGCCAACGACGGTGACTGATGAGGGCACGTGCCATGCTGCGACGCCAGGCTCTGACTTTAGGTAGTTTGCTGCTGGGAGCAGTGACACTGGGCGGCTGGACGCTGTTCAAACGCAAGGACCAAAGCCCGCTGCTGTTGTCGGCGCGGGACGACACCGACGGCAAGCATTACGCCGTCGGTTATCGGCTGGACGGCACCCAGGTGTTTGCCACCGAAGTCGGCCAGCGCTGCCACGACATCATCAATCACCCGACGCTGCCGATCGCGCTGTTCGTTGCCCGTCGGCCGGGCACCGAGAGCTACCTGATCGATCTGCGCAACGGTGCATTGCTGCAAACCGTGACGTCGCAGCCGAACCGGCACTTCTACGGCCACGCGGTGATCCACCACAGCGGCGACTACCTGTACGCCACCGAAAACGACACCACCGATCCGGGCCGTGGTCTGCTCGGGGTGTACAAGTTCGAAGGCGAACGGCTGGTGCACAGCGGCGAGCTTTCCACCCACGGTCTCGGCCCGCATCAGGTGTCGTGGATGCCCGACGGTGAAACCCTGGTGGTGGCCAATGGCGGGATCCGCACCGAGGCCGAAAGCCGGGTCGACATGAACCTCGACGCCATGGAACCAAGCCTGGTGCTGATGCAGCGCGACGGCACCCTGCTGAGCAAGGAAACCCTCGCCCAGCAGATGAACAGCGTGCGCCACCTGGGGATCGCCAGCGACGGCACCATCGTCGCCGGCCAGCAATTCATGGGGCCTTCCCACGAGCGCTCGGAGCTGCTGGCGATCAAGCGACCGGGCCAGCCATTCGTGGCGTTCCCGGTGCCGGAGCATCAGTTGCAGTCGATGGGTCATTACACCGCCAGCGTCGCCGTGCACAGCGACCTGCGTCTGGTGGCACTGACCGCACCGCGCGGCAACCGCTTCTTCATCTGGGACCTGGACAGCGGCGAAGTGCGCCTCGACGCACCGTTGCCCGACTGCGCCGGCGTCGGTGCGGTGAAGGACGGGTTTGTCGTGACCTCCGGTCAGGGACGTTGCCGCTACTACGATTGCCGTCAGGACGATCTGCTGGCCAAACCGCTGGATTTGCCCGCAGGGCTCTGGGACAACCATCTTCATCTGATGGCCTGAAATTCGCCGCCGGCCGTTCGGTCGGCGGCGCTGCTTTTTTGTATCGCCTCCCCTCATACCCGGTAAAAACTGGCAGTTGGAATCCCTGCCGGACTCGGGGTAATGTGCCCGCCTGTCTCGCCTGATTTTCTCCAAGGAACTGGAAATATGCTGCGTCGCCGCATGCTGATCATGTTGGGTGTTGTACTGCTGATCGTCCTGCTTCTCGCCGGTTACAAGGCCTTCTCGATCTATACGATGATCCAGGGCTTTTCCAAACCGAAGCCGCCGATCAGCGTCGCCGTGGCCACCGCCGTCGAGCGCCCGTGGCAGATGCGTCTGCCCACCGTCGGCACGCTGAAAGCGCTGCAAGGCGTCGACCTGAGCCTGGAGAACGCCGGCACCGTCACCGAGCTGAAGTTCGAATCGGGGCAGAAGGTCAAGGCCGGCCAGCCGTTGCTGCAACTGGACAGCGCCGTCGAAGCCGCCTTTCTCGAAACCGCCAAGGCCGATCTCGGCCTCGCGCAGCTGGATTACGGTCGCGGCAGTCAACTCGTCGGCAGCAGCGCCATCTCCAAAGGCGAATTCGACCGGCTCTCGGCGCAGTTGCAAAAGAACAAGGCCACGGTCAATCAGCTCAATGCGGCGCTGGCGAAAAAACGCATCGTCGCGCCCTTCAGCGGCACCATCGGCATCCGCCTCGTCGACATCGGCGACTACCTCGCCAGCGGCACCAAGATCGCCACCCTGCAGGACCTGAGCAGCCTCTACGCCGACTTCTACGTGCCCGAACAGTCGGTGCCGAAACTGGCTATCGGTCAACCGGTACAGATCACGGTCGCGGCGTATCCCGGCCAGCATTTCACCGGCGCCATCAGCGCCATCAACCCGATCGTCGAAAGCACCACCCGCAACATTCTGGTGCGCGCCACCCTGGCCAACCCCGATGGCAAGTTGCTGCCGGGCATGTTCACCAGCGTCGAGGTGCTGCTGCCGGATCCGCAGAAACACATCGTGGTCCCGGAAAGCGCGATCACCTACACCCTCTACGGCAACTCGACATACGTGGTCACCCAGAAAAAAGCCGAAGACGGCTCCGTCGAAAAGGACGACAAGGGCCAACCGGTGCTGATCGCCGAGCGTCGGTTCGTCGAGACCGGCGAACGCCGCGATGGCCAGGTGATGATCAACAAGGGCGTGCAGAGCGGCGAACAGGTGGTGACGGCCGGCCAGATCAAACTGGACAACGGCGCCCACATTGCCATCAGCGACGACAAGACCCTCGGCGAGCAGAACAGTCCGCCCCGCGCCGACTGATCAAGGAAACCCCATGGCTTTTACCGATCCGTTCATCCGCCGCCCGGTGCTCGCCACCGTGGTCAGCCTGCTGATTGTGCTGCTGGGCTTCCAGGCCTGGAGCAAGCTGCCGCTGCGCCAGTACCCGCAAATGGAAAACGCCCTGATCACGGTGACCACCGCGTACCCCGGGGCCAACGCCGAAACCATCCAGGGCTACATCACCCAGCCGATGCAACAGAGCCTGGCCAGCGCCGAGGGCATCGACTACATGACCTCGGTCAGTCGCCAGAACTTCTCGGTGATTTCGATCTACGCGCGCATCGGCTCCAACAGCGACCGCTTGTTCACCGAACTGCTGGCCAAGGCCAACGAGGTGAAGAACAAGTTGCCTCAGGACGCCGAAGATCCGGTGCTGAGCAAGGAAGCCGCCGACGCCTCGGCGCTGATGTACATCAGCTTCTTCAGCAAGGAGCTGAACAACCCGCAGATCACCGACTACCTCTCACGGGTGATCCAGCCGAAACTGGCGACCCTGCCGGGCATGGCCGAGGCAGAGATTCTCGGCAACCAGGTGTTCGCCATGCGCCTGTGGATCGACCCGGTGAAACTCGCCGGCTTCGGCCTCAGCGCCAGCGACGTGACCAACGCGGTGCGCCAGTACAACTTTCTCTCCGCCGCCGGCGAAGTGAAAGGCGAGTACGTGGTCACCAGCATCAACGCCAACACCGAACTGAAGTCCGCCGAAGCCTTCGGCAAGATCCCGCTCAAGGTCAGCGGTGACAGCCGGGTGCTGCTCAGCGATGTGGCACGGGTCGAGATGGGCGCGGAAAACTACAACTCGATCAGTTCATTCGGCGGAACGCCCTCGGTGTACATCGGGATCAAGGCCACGCCCGGGGCCAACCCGCTGGAAGTGATCAAGGAAGTACGCAAGATCATGCCGGAGCTGGAAGCCCAGCTGCCGCCCAACCTCAAGAGCGAAATCGCCTACGACGCCACGCTGTTCATCCAGGCCTCCATCGACGAAGTGGTGAAAACCCTGTTCGAGGCGGTGCTGATCGTGATCGTGGTGGTGTTCCTGTTCCTCGGTGCCCTGCGTTCAGTGGTCATTCCGGTGGTGACCATTCCGCTGTCGATGATCGGCGTGATGTTCTTCATGCAGATGATGGGCTACTCGATCAACCTGCTGACCCTGCTGGCGATGGTGCTGGCCATCGGGCTGGTGGTGGACGACGCGATTGTGGTGGTGGAAAACATCCACCGACACATCGAGGAAGGCAAGACACCGCTGGACGCCGCGCTCGAGGGCGCACGGGAAATCGCCATGCCGGTGGTGTCGATGACCATCACCTTGGCGGCGGTGTATGCACCGATCGGTTTTCTCACCGGACTGACGGGGGCACTGTTCAAGGAGTTTGCGTTGACCCTGGCCGGGGCGGTGGTGATTTCCGGCGTCGTCGCCCTGACCCTGTCGCCGATGATGTGCGCCATGCTGCTGCGCCATGACGAAAATCCCACGGGCCTGGCCCACCGCCTCGACCGGATTTTCGACAGCCTCAAGCGTCGCTATCAGAGCATGCTGCACGGCACGCTCAATACCCGGCCGGTGGTGCTGGTGTTCGCGGTGATCGTGCTGTGCCTGATTCCGGTGCTGCTCAAGTTCACCAAATCGGAACTGGCACCGGACGAGGATCAGGGCATCATCTTCATGATGGCCAACGCCCCGCAACCGACCAACCTCGATTACCTGAACACCTACACCGACGAGTTCATCAAGATCTTCAAGGAGTTTCCGGAGTACTACTCCTCGTTCCAGATCAACGGCTACAACGGGGTGCAGAGCGGCATCGGCGGTTTCCTGCTCAAACCATGGAACGAGCGCAGTCGCACGCAAATGGAAATCCTCCCCGAGGTACAAGGCAGACTCGAGGGCATTCCGGGCCTGCAGATCTTCGGCTTCAACCTGCCGTCCCTGCCTGGCACCGGTGAAGGCCTGCCGTTCGAGTTCGTGATCAACACCGCCAACGACTACGAGCTGTTGCTGCAAGTGGCCGACCGGATCAAGAAGCGCGCCATGGAATCGGGCAAGTTCGCCTTCGTCGACCTCGACCTGGCTTTCGACAAACCCGAAGTGGTGGTCGACATCGACCGCGCCAAGGCTGCGCAGATGGGCGTGTCGATGCAGGATCTGGGCGGCACCCTCGCAACCTTGCTCGGCGAAGCCGAGATCAACCGGTTCACCATCGAAGGCCGCAGCTACAAGGTCATCGCCCAGGTCGAACGGGCCTACCGCGACAACCCGGACTGGCTGAACAATTACTACGTGAAAAACACCCAGGGCGAACTGCTGCCGCTGTCGACCCTGATCACGGTGACCGACCGCGCGCGACCGCGACAGCTCAACCAGTTCCAGCAACTCAACGCGGCCAAGCTGTCCGGGTTCCCGCTGGTGAGCATGGGCGAAGCCATCGACAGCGTGTTGCAGATTGCCCGGGAAGAAGCCCCGGCCGGTTTTGCCTTCGATTACGGCGGCGCCTCTCGGCAGTTCGTCCAGGAAGGCAGCGCGCTGTGGGTGACGTTCGCGTTGGCGCTGGCGATCATTTTCCTGGTGCTGGCGGCGCAGTTCGAGAGCTTCCGCGATCCACTAGTGATTCTGGTGACCGTGCCGTTGTCGATCTGCGGAGCGCTGATTCCGCTGTTCCTCGGCTGGTCGAGCATGAACATCTACACCCAGGTCGGGCTGGTGACGCTGATCGGGCTGATCAGCAAGCACGGGATCCTGATCGTCGAGTTCGCCAACCAGTTGCGCAAGGAGAAAGGCCTGACTCCCCGTGAGGCGGTGGAGGAAGCGGCGGCTATTCGTCTGCGCCCGGTGCTGATGACCACCGCGGCGATGGTGTTCGGCATGGTGCCGCTGATCGTGGCCACCGGCGCCGGTGCGGTCAGCCGTTTCGACATCGGGACGGTGATTGCCACCGGGATGTCGATCGGGACGTTGTTCACGCTGTTTGTCCTGCCGTGCGTTTACACCGTGCTGGCGAAACCCGATCCCAAGGCATGACGCAGTAAAAAAAGCCATGACGCAATAAAAAAGGCCTCGCATCAGCGAGGCCTTCGGCTCTTCTAGAAAGAGATTTCAATCGATTCAACTCTGCGGCCTCATCCCTTGAGAAAGTCCGAACATGAACAGCAACAGATCATGGTCCGGCTGAGTGGCCACGGCGGCTTTCGCCACCCGTGGCATCGGGCAATGCGGATCGCTCGCCGAGGCGCCGATCACCTGCATGCGTGGCTGTTCCCAGGCCGCCACCGCCAATGATGCAACTGCCAAGGCTCCTACTAGAAACAAACCTCGTGCAATTTCTAGTTTCATCGCTATAAACCTTTGATAGCGCTGCCAAACGCCGTCTCATAAAAGTAGACGAGTTTTTTCCAGTCCGTCGCGCTGAACGACGAGTGGCGACGCAATTGCTTCATGTCATGGGCGGCTGCGCGATAAGCGGTCAATCGCTGACGGCACTTTTCCAGATCGATCAGGGCGACTTCGACCTTGACCGACTCACCTTCGCCCGTCACCCGCACAAATACGTGCTTGATGTAGATGCAGCTGTGCTGCCAACGGCCCTTGTGCATGCGCGCGAGATTTTCGGCGAGATCCTTGAGCACGCGCTCATAGACAGCTTCGCCATATTGCTCGCGACCGCCGCCGGCTTCCCAATGCTCAAGCTCCTGAAAGCCATCGAGGGATTTGGTCACCAACAGCGCTCGCCATTTGAATTGCGAATCGGGCTGGGCACCGCAGAACACGATTTCGGGGACTCGAACGCCGAGCTTGGCAACGCCCGTCAGCGCATCGAGCTCACGCAATACGGTCGGTCGGCCGAACGGGTGCTGCCAGCTGCGATAGATATGTCCGGTCTGGCGTTTGGCATACAGCAGCTGGCCATCGCGCCCCATGACCCGTTGCACACCACTTTCGCCACCACGGCGCACATTGGGTTCTTCCACCCATTCGCCACGCTGGTTCCAGTAGTAGTCGAAGCGATCCTCGGGAGCGACTTCCGCTTCTGCTGCAAATTGCACTGCCATCCTGTTACCTCTTGCGTAATACGTAGACTCGCCACATGGCATAGAGCGGAATAAAGTCCAGTTGTTCCTGGATCCGGAACCCCGCGTCTTCAAATTCCTTTTCAACTGTAGCGGCCGGTAACACAAACCGGTTCTGGTAACCTTCCTGCCCACGCGTGCGCTCGGCGCGCTTGCGTTTCCAGGACTTGAAATTGCCGTCGACCCACAGCGAAATGATCACGCTGTCGCGAGTGACGCGCTCGAATTCGCGCAGAATCGCCCGGCGGTGCTCGGCTTCGCCGATGTGATGCAGCAGTCGCATGCAAAAAATGCTGTCGACGGCGTTATCGGGCAAGGCAATGTCGAACGCAGATGTGTGCAAGGGTTGTACCCGTTTCACCACATCCGCCGGTTGTGCCTGCATGGCGGTCTTGATCATCGACTCGGAATTGTCCGCACCGATGATCACCCGGTTGGGTTTTTCCGCGAGCATCGGCCAGAAACGCCCCGCACCGCACGGCAGGTCGAGTACCAGCCCCGGCTCACCGACCAGGGTCAGCGCCTTGCGGGCCATCTGCTGATCCCGCCAGTTGGACAAACGACGTCCCAGACCGTCCTGGTGCTTGCGCAGGTATTTCTGCGCATGTTTATCGTCGTACTTTTCGGAAAAATCGAGCTTGATCGGGCCGGCCATCACCAGGACTCCTGAATTACTGATGACGCCACCTTAAGCAGCGGCGTGTCAGCGTCAGGTCATCCCTTTGTGAAAAAAACGTCATGTAAATCGGCAATCTATTTCAAGGTTATACAGGAATTAGACAGGTTGGCGGGAGTACCCTCGTCGACCGGCTGATCTTCAGCGCTTGCCCAGATCGACCTCGAAACGGCAGCCATTGGGCTCCATCGTGCTCAACGTGACGCTCCAGCCCTGGTTCTCGCAGATGCGTTGAACCAGTGAAAGACCCAACCCCAGCCCTTCGCCGCGTTTTTCGTTTCCGCGTACAAAAGGCTGGAACATCGCCTCGCGTTTTTCCTCGGGAATGCCTACGCCCGAATCCTCGACCACGAAACCGTTCTCGTTGAGCGTCAGGCGAATGAACCCCTGCTCGGTGTAGTGCAAGGCATTGCGCAGCAAGTTGCCCATCACCGCATTGAGCAGCGTCGCGTTATAACAGGTGTCGGGCGGATTGCCCGGCTCGAAAATCAGCTGCAAGCCCTTGGATTCGATGGGTTCTCGCCACAGGCAAAGCAAACTGTCGGCCACTTGCGAGAGGTTATGCTGGGGCGCCGCGCCTGCGTCTTCACGCTGGGCGCGAGCGAGCATCAGGAAGGTCTGCACCAGCTCACGCATCTCTTCACTGGCCCGCGCAATGCGCTGAACCTGGGCCTTGCCGCGCTGATCGATGCCCGGATTTTCCAGCAGCAGTTCACAGGAGCTGGCCAATACCATCAGCGGTGTACGCAATTCGTGGCTGACGTCGCTGGTGAACAGGCGCTCCCGCGTCAGCGCCTGACGCAGGCGCCCAAGCGTGGCATCGAACGCCACTGCCAGTTCGCCCACCTCGTCAGCCGCATAGTCCGGCGCCAGTGGAGGTGCCAGCCCGAGCAACTGGTCGCGATGGCGCACCTGGCGGGCAAGACGCACCACCGGGGCCATCACTTTGCGCGCCAGCACCCAGCCAAGGAACACCGCCAGCGCCAGACTGAGCACGAAGCCCACCAGTACCACGGCGAACAGCACGCGCTCGCGTTCTTCAAAATCGCTTTGATCCTGCAGCAGCACGTAGCGGCGACCGTCGACCACCTCGACCATCGCGTGGTACGACAGCTGCTCGCGAAAGACTTCATGGAACCCCGAATCCAGGTGTCGCAGGTCCTTGGGCAGCTCGAAGTCGCCCGGCCCGCCGCTGAAGTAGAACAGTTGATCCGGCTCCGGCCGATGGCTCCAGTCCGAGACGTTGTCCATCAGCAGCAGGCGTTGCAGATCCCCGCCCAACCCGGCGGAAATCAGTTTTTCCTCGACCAGGTGCACGGTCGCGACGATGCCCATGGCAAACGCCCCGGCCACCAGCGCACTCATCAGCGCAAAGGCGATGATGATCCGCTGGGCAAGGCTTTGCTTAAACTCCATCGCGGCCCTCGGCCAGGCGGTAACCCACGCCGTGCACGGTGTGCAGCAGTGGCTTGGCGAATGGTTTGTCGATCACCTGGCGCAATTGGTGGACATGGCTGCGCAGGCTGTCGCTGTCCGGACAGTCATCGCCCCACAGCGCTTCTTCGAGAATTTCCCGACGCAAAACATGCGGGCTCTTTTGCATCAGCACCGCCAGCAGTTTGAGGCCGACCGGATTGAGCTTGAGCAGTTTGCCTTCGCGGGTCACTTCTAGGGTATCGAGGTCGTAGCTCAGATCGCCGACCTGCAGGGCCCGACGACCGCCGCCCTGGGTGCGACGCATCACCGCTTCGACCCGCGCCGCCAGTTCCGACAGCGCGAACGGCTTGACCAGATAATCGTCGGCTCCGGACTTGAAGCCCTGCAAGCGGTCATCGAGCTGATCGCGAGCGGTGAGCATGATTACCGGCGTATCGCGACGGGCGTCTTCGCGCAGGCGCTTGCACAGGGTGTAGCCGTCGATGCCTGGCAGCATGATGTCGAGCACGATCAGGTCGTAATGCTCGGTGGCGGCCAGATGCAGGCCCGACAGACCGTCCTGGGCGCAATCGACGGTATAGCCTTTG
This sequence comes from Pseudomonas sp. 9.2(2024), assembly GCF_039695385.1. Lineage (NCBI taxonomy): Bacteria > Pseudomonadati > Pseudomonadota > Gammaproteobacteria > Pseudomonadales > Pseudomonadaceae > Pseudomonas > Pseudomonas sp. 9.2(2024). The sequence continues at coordinate 5,191,316 of NZ_CP155585.1, forward strand.
AGCCCCAGGTAATCGGCCAGATTGGCCAGGATATCGCGGTTGTCTTCGACCAATAGAATTCGCATGGGCACCTCCTACGTACACAGTAGCGGCCGTCTTGGCCCGCGCAGCTTACGGCCAAGTGTGGCTCACGGCTAGGCACCGAGTGGGTTGATTTGACTTAATTGCACGGATCGCCGGACTTGACGAGTTTTTCACGAGCGACCGACAAATCGCCGACAGAACCGGGCGCAGACTCACACGGTTGTGCTTCTTTGAAGACCTTACCGATGAAGGAATTGCCATGGTTTCGATCTCTGCCCGCCCTGCTTCAAGGCCTTTGAATGTATGGCTTTGCCTGGGCATTCCCGCCGTCGCGGCGGTCATTCTGGTGTTGCTGGAGCTGACCGACCTGGACATGGATCTGGCCCGGCTGTTTTACGATCCGGTCGCGGGCGACTTCATCGGCCGCCACAGTTACTTTCTCGAAGACATCCTCCACGACCGCGCCAAACAAGTGGTGATCGCCTTTTCGGTGTTATCCATCCTCGGGTTCATCGGTGCTTTTTTCATCGAACGGCTCAAACCATTCAAGCGTGAACTGGGTTGCCTGGTGTTGTCGCTGGGTCTGGCCACCTCGTTTGTCACGCCGGTGAAAGCCGTGACGGCGGTGCAATGCCCATGGAGCCTCGAACAGTTCGGTGGCCACGAAACCTACAGCAAACTGCTGGATCATCGCCCGCCGACCGACAAGCCCGGTCGTTGCTGGCCGGGTGGTCATGCGGCCACCGGTTTCACCTTGTTTGCGCTGTTCTTCGTGCTGCGTGACCGCCGCCCGCGGCTGGCCCGTCAGGCATTCATCTTTGCCTTTGCGCTGGGTTCGGTGTTTTCGATCAGCCGGATGATGCAGGGTGCGCACTTCTTCTCCCACAACGTGTGGACGGCGATCTTCTGCTGGCTGATCTGTCTGGGTTCGTATTACTGGATTCTGTATCGCCCGGCAGCCAAGAACCAGGCCACGACGTTGGCACAACCCGCCAACGCCTGACCCCTGAAACGCGGGCAATAAAAAACCCCGTCTGCTTTCGCAGACGGGGTTTTTCGTTACAGGGTGAGGCTGGCTTACATCATGCCGCCCATGCCACCCATGCCGCCCATGTCTGGCATACCGCCGCCAGCTGCACCTTCTTTCTTCGGTGCGTCAGCAACAGCAGCTTCGGTGGTCAGGATCAGACCGCCGATGGAGGCTGCAGCTTGCAGAGCCGAACGGGTGACCTTGGTTGGGTCCAGGATGCCCATTTCGATCATGTCGCCGTATTCGCCGGTAGCAGCGTTGTAGCCGAAGCTGCCTTCGCCGTTCTTGACCTTGTCGACAACCACGCTTGGCTCGTCGCCGGAGTTGGCAACGATCTGGCGCAGCGGCGCTTCAACAGCGCGGCGCAGTACAGCGATACCGACGTTCTGGTCAGCGTTGTCGCCTTTCAGTTCGGTCAGGGCTTCCAGAGCGCGGATCAGCGCAACGCCACCGCCAGGTACCACGCCTTCTTCAACGGCTGCGCGGGTTGCGTGCAGGGCGTCTTCAACGCGGGCTTTCTTCTCTTTCATTTCAACTTCGGAACCGGCGCCAACCTTGATCACTGCAACGCCGCCGGACAGCTTGGCCAGACGCTCTTGCAGTTTTTCACGGTCGTAGTCCGAGGAAGTCTCGGCAACCTGGGCACGGATCTGAGCGATACGGGCTTCGATGTCGCCTTGAACGCCAGCACCGTCAACGATGATGGTGTTTTCCTTGGACAGGGTCACGCGCTTGGCGCTACCCAGGTGTTCCAGGGTGGTGCTTTCCAGGCTCAGGCCGATCTCTTCGGAGATAACGGTACCGCCGGTCAGAACAGCGATGTCCTGCAGCATGGCCTTGCGACGGTCGCCGAAGCCTGGAGCCTTGACGGCTGCGACTTTAACGATGCCACGCATGTTGTTCACGACCAGAGTCGCCAGGGCTTCGCCTTCAACGTCTTCGGCAACGATCAGCAGTGGACGGCCGGCTTTGGCAACGGCTTCCAGCACTGGCAGCATTTCGCGGATGTTCGAGATCTTCTTGTCGACCAGCAGGATCAGCGCGCCTTCCAGCTCGGCAACCATGGTGTCCGGCTTGTTGACGAAGTACGGGGACAGGTAGCCACGGTCGAACTGCATGCCTTCTACAACCGACAGTTCGTTTTCCAGGCCCGAGCCTTCTTCAACGGTGATCACGCCTTCTTTACCGACTTTTTCCATGGCTTCGGCAATGATGTCGCCGATGGAGTTGTCGGAGTTGGCGGAGATGGTGCCTACCTGAGCGATAGCCTTGGTGTCGGCGCATGGCTTGGACAGGGCTTTCAGTTCTTTGACGATCGCGATGGTCGCTTTGTCGATACCGCGCTTCAGGTCCATCGGGTTCATGCCGGCAGCGACGGCTTTCAGGCCTTCGTTGACGATCGACTGAGCCAGAACGGTAGCGGTGGTAGTACCGTCACCAGCGTCATCGTTGGCACGGGAGGCAACGTCTTTGACCAGCTGCGCGCCCATGTTTTCGAAACGGTCTTCGAGTTCGATTTCCTTGGCGACGGAAACGCCGTCCTTGGTGATGGTCGGAGCGCCGAAGCTCTTCTCGAGAATCACGTTACGGCCTTTCGGGCCCAGGGTCGCTTTTACCGCGTCAGCCAGGACGTTTACGCCAACCAGCATTTTCTTGCGGGCGGAATCGCCGAATTTAACTTCTTTAGCAGCCATGATCGATATTCCTTAAATACTTTGTAGTAGCGGGAAAATGAACGGGGGTAATCAGCCTTCGATAACGGCGAGGATTTCGTTCTCGCTCATTACCAGCAGGTCTTCGCCGTCGACTTTCACAGTGTTGCTGCCGGAGTACGGACCGAACACAACCTTGTCGCCTACCTTCACGGACAGTGCGCGCACTTCACCGCTTTCCAGTGCCTTGCCCGGGCCTACAGCCAGAATCTCACCGTGGTTGGCTTTTTCAGCAGCCGAACCTGGCAGGACGATACCGCCAGCGGTTTTCTTTTCTTCTTCGCTGCGACGGATGACGACGCGGTCATGCAGAGGACGAAGCTTCATTGTCGATCTCTCCTAATTGTGGTTTTCATCGGCCGGTGTAGTCCCGGCGGGTTTAACGAATCCGGCCTGCGCCGGTTGCGGCTCGTCGAGCGAACCGCGGAAGTCTGTCCGGTTCAAATACCGGAAACCTTTCGGTGACCGATACATAAGGGCGCATAAGCTTATTACAAGGGCGGGGGCTAAAAAATTTTCACGCACATTGCATGAATTCGCCCCACAAACGAACACGGCACCCGAAGGTGCCGTGTCGACGTAGAAGTTACTTGGTGTCGCGGTGTTCGAATTCGCCTTCGATCACATCACCTTCGCGGCCAAGAGGCTGGCGCGGTGCAGGACCGCCGCGAGGTTGCAGGTCATCGGCGAACGCTCGCTGGCGCATGGCCTGTTCTTCGGCACGCTGGCGCATCTTGTTGGCGACCAGTCGACGACTGAACGGCAACAGCAGCACCAGACCGACCACGTCGCTGATAAAGCCCGGCAGGATCAACAGACCACCGGCCAGGGCCAGCATCAGGCCTTCCAGCATGGTTTGCGCAGGCAGTTCGCCGCGGTTCAGGCTTTCACGGGCACGCAGTGCGGTGGCCAGCCCGGCGACGCGCAGCACAAACACGCCGAACATCGAGCCGAGAATGATCAGCAGCAGGGCCGGGAAAAATCCGATCGATCCTGCCACTTTGACGAATACGAACAGCTCCAACACCGGGAACAGCAGAAAGAGCAACAAAAAAGGGCGCATCAAAGTTTCCTCAACGCAAGAAATGCCTTGCAGTAAGCCTTAGATGACGTCGCCCTTTCGTGAATTCAAGCGTCGGCCACCGCATTTTTTGGCCAGACCTCGGCGTGAGCCAGAGAAACCAAGGCCTCGCGCACTTGTATCGGCGTATGACAAGGCGCTTGAAACGGCAGCCAGTACAGCGCCTGACCGATGCGCAGGTGCATGCCTTCGGTGTCGATCCCGGCCAGTTGCGCCGGTACGGTTTTCGGCAGACCGGCGAGGTCGACGTAATGGGCGATGGCCTTGGCGTGGTCACTGTTCATGTGCTCGACCATGCTGATTTCGGCCTTGCCGGCGAACGGGTTGGCCAGGGTCAGGTGATCGACCCAGTGGATCGCGCCAAAACCGCCGATGTAGCGATGGCGCACCGGATTGAGCACCCAGAAATCGAAATCGTGGGCCTTGTGGTAATTCTGCGAATCGGGGAAATAGCGGTAGTAACGCTCGGCGGCGGCTTCGATGGCGGCAGCGTCTTCGAGTTTTTCCGCCTCGGCCAGATAGGTCAGGCGACCAACGGCTTGCACATCGTCAGCCTCGCGCTCGCCCACCAGCAGCGAACATTTCGGATCTTTCTGCAGATTGTGAGTGTGCTGGGCGATGCGGCTGATCAGGATCAGCGGCCGGCCCTGGTCGTCCAGGCAGTAGGGAACCACAGAGCCGAATGGAAAACCGGGCATTGATTTGGAGTGGGTCGACAGCACGCCACGGTATTCCTTGAGAAGCAATTCTCGGGCATTCTTAGCCGCTTCAACGCTCAATTTATGACTCCTTAAATAGAATCCGTCGACAAAACGGACAGGCGCATGGGTTTTGTCCCACTCGCCATCGGGCAGTTCTCATGTGCAACAGGCTGCTGGCCGGTGCAGATCGAGAGGCTACCTGTAAGGACCACTCTGACCTGCTCTCGGGGGCATGCGAATGCAACTCAACGACAAAGTAATCATTATCACTGGCGGTTGCCAAGGCTTGGGCCGCTCGATGGCCGAGTATTTCGCGGGCAAGGGCGCGAAGCTGGCGCTGGTCGACCTGAACCAGGAAAAACTCGACGACGCGGTTGCGACCTGCAAGGCCAAGGGTGTCGAGGCGCGCAGCTACCTGTGCAACGTCGCCAACGAAGAGCAGGTGACGCACATGGTTGCCCAGGTCGCCGAAGACTTTGGCGCGATCCACGGCCTGATCAACAACGCAGGGATCCTGCGCGACGGCCTGCTGCTCAAGGTCAAGGACGGCGAGATGACCAAGATGAGCCTGGCCCAGTGGCAGGCGGTGATCGACGTCAACCTGACCGGCGTGTTCCTCTGCACCCGTGAAGTGGCGGCGAAAATGGTCGAGATGAAGAACAGCGGCGCGATCATCAACATCTCGTCGATCTCCCGCGCGGGCAACGTCGGCCAGACCAACTACTCCGCCGCCAAGGCCGGTGTGGCGGCAGCGACCGTGACCTGGGCCAAGGAACTGGCGCGCTACGGCATTCGCGTGGCGGGCATTGCACCGGGCTTCATCGAAACCGAAATGACCCTGGGCATGAAACCCGAAGCGCTGGAGAAAATGACCTCGGGCATTCCGCTCAAGCGCATGGGCAAGCCGGAAGAAATCGCCCACTCGGCGGCGTACATCTTCGAGAACGACTACTACACCGGCCGGATTCTGGAGATGGATGGCGGGTTGCGCATCTGACCTCTGTCGCGTAATGAAAAACGCCCCGGTGCACAGGCACCGGGGCGTTTTTGTTTAAACCACAGCCATCAATCGTCGCTGATGGTGATGTTCGGCATCGCCGGCGAAGCCGCTTCCTGCAACACGATCCGCGCGCCGACGTGGCGGGCCAGCTCCTGGTAAACCATGGCGATCTGGCTGTCCGGCTCGGAAATCACCGTTGGCTTGCCGCCATCGGCCTGTTCGCGGATCAGCATCGACAGCGGCAACGAAGCCAGCAGCTCGACGCCGAACTGGGTCGCCAGCTTCTCGCCACCGCCCTCACCGAACAGATGCTCGGCGTGTCCGCAGTTCGAGCAGATGTGCACGGCCATGTTTTCCACCACGCCCAGCACCGGAATGTTGACCTTGCGGAACATCTCCACGCCTTTACGCGCGTCCAGCAGCGCCAGATCCTGCGGTGTCGTGACAATCACAGCACCGGCCACCGGGACTTTCTGCGCCAGGGTCAGCTGGATGTCGCCGGTGCCTGGCGGCATGTCGATCACCAGATAATCCAGGTCGCCCCAAGCGGTTTGCGTGACCAGCTGCAGCAGCGCGCCGGAGACCATCGGCCCGCGCCAGACCATCGGCGTGTTGTCGTCGGTCAGGAACGCCATCGACATCACTTCCACGCCATGGGCCTGCAACGGCACGAACCACTTCTGATCCTTGATCTGCGGTCGGGTGCCCTCGGGAATGCCGAACATGATGCCCTGACTCGGGCCGTAGATATCGGCGTCGAGAATCCCGACCTTCGCACCTTCGCGAGCCAGCGCCAGCGCCAGGTTGGCGGCGGTGGTGGATTTGCCCACACCGCCCTTGCCCGATGCCACGGCGACCACGTTCTTGACGTTGGCCAGCCCTGGGATCTGTGCCTGGGCCTTGTGCGCGGCGATCACGCTGTTGACTTCAACCTTGGCCGACACCACGCCGTCGAGATTTTCGATGGCCAGTTGCAGCAATTGCGCCCAGCCGCTCTTGAACAGACCGGCGGCATAACCGATTTCCAGTTGCACGCTGACGCGATCGCCGGTGATTTCGATGTTGCGCACGCAACCGGCGCTGACCGGATCCTGGTTCAGGTAAGGGTCGGTGTATTGGCTGAGGACGGCTTCCACCGCTGCGCGAGTGACGGCACTCATGGGCAACTCCGATAACAAGACTGGGAAAAGATGGCGGGTATCCTACCCCTTCTGTCCTCCGGACGGCATGCCCGGCAACGATTTGCAGAGGTGAAATATCTTTCCCGGCGCTTTATAGTGGCCGACCTCCGTTTCATCAAGTAGCGAAGCCCCACATGTCCGAACCACGCAAGATTCTCGTCACCAGCGCCCTGCCCTACGCCAACGGTTCGATCCACCTTGGCCATATGCTGGAATACATCCAGACCGATATGTGGGTGCGCTTCCAGAAGCATCGTGGCAATCAGTGCATTTATGTCTGCGCCGACGACGCCCACGGTTCGGCGATCATGCTGCGCGCGGAAAAGGAAGGCATCACCCCAGAACAACTGATCGCCAACGTCCAGGCCGAACACAGCGCCGACTTTGCCGAGTTCCTGGTGGACTTCGACAACTTCCACTCCACTCATGCCGAAGAAAACCGTGAGCTTTCGAGCCAGATCTACCTGAAGCTGCGTGACGCCGGGCACATCGCCCAACGTTCGATCACCCAGTATTTCGACCCGGAAAAGAAAATGTTCCTGGCCGACCGCTTCATCAAGGGCACCTGTCCGAAATGCGGCACCGAAGACCAGTACGGCGACAACTGCGAAAAATGCGGTGCAACCTACGCACCGACCGACCTGAAGGATCCGAAGTCGGCAATCTCCGGCGCCACCCCGGTGCTCAAGGATTCCCAGCACTTCTTCTTCAAGCTGCCGGACTTCCAGGAAATGCTGCAGGCCTGGACCCGCAGCGGCACCCTGCAAGACGCCGTGGCCAACAAGATCGCCGAATGGCTGGACGCCGGCCTGCAACAGTGGGACATCTCCCGCGATGCACCGTACTTCGGCTTCGAGATCCCGGGCGAGCCAGGCAAGTACTTCTATGTGTGGCTGGACGCGCCGATCGGCTACATGGCCAGCTTCAAGAACCTCTGCAACCGCACGCCGGAGCTGGACTTCGACGCGTTCTGGGGCAAGGATTCCACCGCCGAGCTGTATCACTTCATCGGCAAGGACATCGTCAACTTCCACGCCCTGTTCTGGCCGGCGATGCTCGAAGGCGCGGGTTTCCGCAAGCCGACCGGGATCAACGTGCACGGCTACCTGACCGTCAACGGTCAGAAGATGTCCAAGTCCCGCGGCACCTTCATCAAGGCCCGTACCTACCTGGATCACCTGTCGCCGGAATACCTGCGCTACTACTACGCGGCCAAGCTGGGCCGTGGCGTGGACGACCTCGACCTGAACCTCGAAGACTTCGTGCAGAAGGTCAACTCCGACCTGGTCGGCAAAGTCGTCAACATCGCCAGCCGTTGCGCCGGTTTCATCCAGAAGGGCAACGCCGGTCTGCTGGTGGACACCAACGCCGCGCCGGAACTGACCGAAGCGTTCCTGGCCGCTGCGCCGAGCATCGCCGACGCCTATGAGGCCCGCGACTTCGCCCGTGCCATGCGCGAAACCATGGCGTTGGCCGACCGCGCCAATGCCTGGATCGCCGACAAGGCGCCATGGTCGCTGAACAAGCAGGAAGGCAAGCAGGATGAAGTCCAGGCGGTCTGCGCCACGGCGATCAATCTGTTCCGCCAGCTGGTGATCTTCCTCAAACCGGTGTTGCCAGTGCTGGCTGCCGATGCCGAGGCGTTCCTCAACGTCGCCCCGCTGACCTGGAACGACCACACCACCCTGCTGGCCAACCACCAGCTGAACGAATTCAAACCGTTGATGACCCGCATCGACCCGGTAAAAGTGCAAGCCATGACCGACGCCTCGAAAGAAGACCTGACCGCCAGCCAGACCGACACCGGCGCCGCCGCGCCTGTCGGCAACGGCGAACTGGCCAAGGATCCGCTGTCGCCGGAAATCGACTTCGACACCTTTGCCGCCGTCGACCTGCGTGTGGCGCTGATCGTCAAGGCCGAACACGTCGAAGGCGCGGACAAGCTGCTGCGTCTGACCCTCGACATCGGTGACGAGCAACGCAACGTGTTCTCGGGGATCAAGAGCGCCTACCCGGATCCGTCCAAGCTCGACGGTCGCCTGACCATGATGATCGCCAACCTCAAGCCACGGAAAATGAAGTTCGGCATCTCCGAAGGCATGGTGATGGCGGCCGGCCCTGGCGGTGAAGAAATCTACCTGCTGAGCCCGGATAGCGGCGCCAAGCCGGGTCAGCGCATCAAGTAAGGTTCTGCCCTGACAGATCCCACAGGCGTGCTCCGTGCGCCTGTGGGATTTTTCATATCTGGCCCGCCCTCCACGGCTGCCGGATAATGCCTAACCTTAAGTGACACCCCCCGTTGCCACCGGCAGAACCATGACCGAACTCGTGCTTACGCTCTTCAGTGCTGCGCTGATCAACAACTTTGTGTTGCACTGGCCGCTGGGCGTCGATCCGCTGCTGGCCGGCGAACGCCGTCAGGTACATGCGCTGGGGCTGGCAACGTTGTGCCTGATGCTGATTGTCGGCGTGGCGGGTTATGCGATCTGGCATTGGCTACTGGTGCCGTTGCAACTGGAATTCCTGCGGCTGTTTGTATTCCTGCCGCTGAGCGTCCTGCTGATCACGCCGTTGCTGAAGTTGCTGACGCGTTGGCGACCCGATATGCCGTTCGACGGTTTGTGGCCGCTGCTGCTGGGCAATGCCGGTGTGCTGGGGCTGACGCTGATCAACGCGCAAGCGGACAAAGGCCTGTTTCATGCGACAGCGCTGAGCCTTGGCGCCGGTCTGGGTTTCTGGCTGGTGTTGAGCCTGTTCAGCGATTTGCGTGAGCGCACGGCCGACAACGATATTCCCCTGCCCTTTCGTGGCCTGCCGATCCTGTTGATCGGCGCCGGACTGATGGCCGTGGCTTTTCTCGGATTCAGTGGACTGATCAAAACATGAGTCTGATTCAACGCATCGATGCCCTGCTGCCGCAGACCCAATGCGGCAAGTGCGGCCATCCCGGATGCAAACCCTACGCTGAAGGCATTGCCGACGGCGAGCCGATCAACAAGTGCCCGCCGGGTGGCGACGAAACCATCGCGGCGCTGGCCGAACTGTTGAAAATCCCGGTGCTGGAGCTGGACATCAGTCGTGGTTCGGCGCCGCCGCAAGTGGCCTACATCCGCGAAGCCGAATGCATCGGCTGCACCAAGTGCATTCAGGCCTGCCCGATCGACGCCATTGTCGGCGCAGCGAAGCTGATGCACACCGTCATCATCGACGAATGCACCGGTTGCGATCTGTGCGTGGCGCCCTGCCCGGTCGATTGCATCGAGATGCACCCGCTGCCTTTGGGCACACTGCCGGTGGTAGGCGGTCTGGCCGCCAGCCTTGAAGAACAACAGGCCCGCGCGGCCAAACGCGATCACGCCCGACAACGCTTTGAACGGCGCAATGCTCGCCTGCAACGCGAAGAACAGCAGAAGCAGGCCGAGCGCGAGGCCCGGGCACAGCGCGCGGCACAGGTCGAAGTCGCCGCCACCACGCTCGATCCGGTGCAGGCGGCGCTGGAACGGGTGCGCGCGCAAAAGGCCGCGACCGCCGATGCCGCGCTGAAAAAAGCCAAGATCGACGTGGCCATGAGCCGGGCGCAATTGAACAAGTCGCTCAAGGCGTTCGGTCATCCGCCGACCTTCGATCAGCAATCGCAACTGATCCTCCTGCAACAGCAGTTCGAGGCGGCCGAACAGGCACTGGCGAAGCTGGAAAACAGCGCGGCACCTGCGCCGGTCGTGGCCGCCCCGGCAAAGGACGCCGATCTGAAGCGGGCGAAAATCCAGTTGGCGATGCGCCGCGCCGAGCTGAAAAAGGCGCAAACCGCAGTAGCCCCGCCAGCCGAGATCGCCTTACTGGAGCAAGCGCTGCGTGACGCCGAACAGGCGTTGCACAACGCCGAAGCGGCAAGCGATCAACCGGCGCCCGAGCTTGTGCGTGTCGAGAAACGTCCGATCGACGACCACCTTCGTAAACTGAAAACCGAATTGGCCTACGCTCGCGCCGACCTGAACAAACTGCAACGGCGCGACGGCACGCCCGCCGATATCCTCGAAAAGGCCCGCGCCCGCCTGCAAGAAGCAGAGCAGCAGGTAAAAGCCCATGTCATCCATTGAAACCGGAGACGAGCGCCTGCAACAGGCAATGAAGCTGGTTTTACTGGCGACATTGCCGGGATGGCTGGCGTTGTTCTGGTTTTACGGTTGGGGCGTGCTGATCAACCTGATCCTGTCCGTTGTCACGGCCTTGGGCGTTGAAGCTGCCGTGACTCATCTGCGTCGGCAACCTCTGCAGGCTACCTTGACCGATGGCAGCGCAGTGGTCAGCGCCACGCTGCTGGCGATCGCGCTGCCGCCCTATTGCCCGTGGTGGCTGACGGTCACGGCGATCGCCTCGGGCCTGCTGCTGGGCAAACATCTGTACGGTGGTGTGGGCCGAAACCCGTTCAATCCGGCCATGCTCGGCTTCGCGCTGGCCATGGTGATGTTTCCTCAGCCGATGACCCACTGGCCAGGCCATGGCATGGATCTGGCGGCGGCTTTTGGCCAGGTGTTCAATCTGGGCGCGCAACCGGATGCCTGGGTTCAGGCCACCGCGCTGGACAGTCTGCGCATCAATAAAAGCCTGACCATGGACGAACTGTTTGCCGGCAATCCGGCATTCGGGCGCTTTGGCGGGCACGGCGTTGAATGGGTGAACCTGGCGTTCCTCGCCGGTGGACTGTTTTTGTTGCAGCGTCGAGTGTTTGGCTGGCACGCGCCGGTCGGCATGCTCGCCAGCCTGTTCGTGATCAGCCTGCTGTGCTGGAACGGTTCGGGATCCGACTCCCACGGCTCGCCACTGTTTCACCTGCTGAGCGGCGCGACGATGCTGGGGGCATTTTTCATCGTCACTGAACCGGTGTCGGGGGCAAAAAGTCCGCTCGCCCGCCTGCTGTTCGGTGTCGGCGTGGGGTTGCTGACTTACGTGATTCGCACCTGGGGCGGTTACCCCGATGGCGTTGCGTTTGCGGTGCTGTTGATGAACCTGTGCGTGCCGGCGCTGGAGCGCTTCGCGATGGCCCGTCAGGCGCAGGTGGCGCCATGAACCGGACGAACAGCCTGATCACACTGGCGTTGATTACTGCGTTGGGCATCGGCGTGACGTGGTTGGTGCAACGCAGCAACGCACCTCAGATCGCCGCCGAACAGCGTCTGCTTGAAAGTCGCAAGCTGTTGGACGTGCTGCCGGTCGACGCTTACGACAATCAGCCGCTTGAACAACCTCTGGCGCTGACCGACATCAACCTGAGCCACAGTCTGTTGCTGGGCGGTTATCGGGCGAGCAAAGGCGGCCAACCCGTGGCAGTCCTGTTGCGCAGCCAGGCCCAAGGTTATGCCGGCAATATCGAGTTGCTGATTGCCATCGACGCTAACGGCCGATTGCTCGGTGTAAAAACCCTCGAGCAAAACGAAACACCTTCGCTGGGTGGACATATCGGCGACTGGCCAAATAGCTGGCTTCAGACCTTTAGCGGAAAATCGAGCAACCAACCGACGGACGCCGGATGGGCCTTGAAGAAGGATCAGGGGCAATTCGACCAGATCGCGGGCGCAACCATTACCTCTCGCGCGGCCATCAATGCCATCCACGATGCCCTGCGTTACTTTGATGAACACCGGACGACCCTGCTCGGGAGCACGCCATGAATACGTCAGCGACTCTGGCGAACTCAATGATGCTGGTGTTGTTGATCGGTGCCACCGACTCTGTGGCGGGCGCGCTGGCGACTCTGTTGATATTTGCGGTTGTCGTGGGCATTTACGGTTTGTGCATGGCACCGCTGCGCTCGCGCCTGAGCAACGAGAGCCTGTTGCCGGTCAGCCTGGTACTGGCCGCGACCCTGGCCGGCAGCGCCGATATTGTTCTGCAACGCGGTGCGCTGCAGTGGCATCAACTGATCAGTCTTTATGCCGGGCTGATCGGCTTGCAGTGCGTCGTGCTGGAGCACAATGGATTTTTTCGCCGGTCTGTCCGTAATCGACTGAAACTGTGCGGCCTGTTTGCCGCACTGATGATTGTGCTCGCGGTGTTGCGTGAGCTGATCGGTCAGGGCAGCATCGGCCATCATTTGTCGGAACACTGGCAAGGTTTGATTCTGTTCGGCGACGGCCTGCATTTCGCGACGCTGGCGCCCGGCGCCTTCATATTGCTTGGACTGTTACTGGCCGCCCGTCAGGCCTGGGCTCGCCCCTCCGACCTACCCGAGGAAACGCATCACCCATGAATGCCGCAAAACGTCTGGAGATCTTCCGCAGGCTTCACGAGGACAACCCCGAACCCAAGACCGAACTGGCCTACTCGTCGCCTTTCGAACTGTTGATCGCGGTGATTCTGTCCGCGCAATCAACGGACGTCGGGGTAAACAAGGCGACGGCCAAGCTGTTCCCGGTGGCGAACACGCCGGCAGCCATTCACGCCTTGGGCGTCGAAGGGTTGTCCGAGTACATCAAGACTATCGGCCTCTACAACAGCAAGGCCAAAAACGTGATCGAGACCTGCCGCCTGCTGGTCGAGTTGCACAATGGCGAAGTCCCGCAGACGCGCGAAGAACTGGAAGCCTTGCCCGGCGTTGGCCGCAAGACCGCCAACGTGGTGCTAAACACCGCGTTCCGCCAGTTGACCATGGCGGTGGACACCCACATTTTCCGGGTCAGCAACCGCACCGGGATTGCACCGGGTAAAAATGTGGTCGAGGTGGAAAAGAAGCTGATGAAATTTGTGCCAAAGGAATACCTGCTCGACTCGCACCACTGGCTCATTCTTCACGGACGCTACGTGTGTCTGGCGCGCAAACCCCGTTGCGGCAGCTGTCGGATCGAAGATCTGTGCGATTACAAGCACAAAACTTCCGACGATTGAGCGGCTATGGGTTTTATTGATTTATCGATTGAAAAAATCTTTTTTACCATCTGCTGGAATATCGATATAAGGAGCGCCAAAGGCAGTCTTAGCCTGGAGTCGACCTTATGAGCACCAGCAAAGAGCAATTAGAAGCGGATGACGATTTTATCGCCACGGAGGCCGATGATGCCGAACCTGTGGTTGAAGTCGCCAAGACCAACTTGAGCAAACGCCGAACCATCGACAACCTGCTCGAGGAGCGCCGACTGCAGAAGCAATTGGCCGATTACGATTTTGATCTCTGACATTTGAAAGCCTCCTGAAACGGAGGCTTTTCTCTTTATGTCACACGCTGATTCCGATCCGCCCATGATCCGTCAGCCACTGAAACGCTCAGACAAGGCCGTTTCGTTGCGCCAGTTCAATCAGATCCACCAACGAGCGCGCATTGAGTTTCAATAACAACCGAGTCTTGTAGGTACTCACGGTCTTGTTGCTGAGGAACATTCCGTCGGCAATCTCCTTGTTGGTCTTGCCGCGCGCCAATTGCTGCAACACCATCATCTCGCGCCCGGACAGGCGATCAACCATGTCCGCCTCGCTGGCATTTCCCAGGCTGGTTCGCACGGTGTGCAACGCCTGGTTCGGAAAATAGCTGTATCCAGACAGTACCGCCTTGATTGCACTCAGCAACTCCGTCAGATCCTGTTGCTTGCAAACATATCCCGCCGCACCCGACTGCATGCATCGCATGGAGAAGTGTCCCGGTGACTGGGACGTCAGCACGAGCACTTTCAACGGCATTGCACTTGTTGTAAGGCGCGCGATGACTTCCAGTCCATCCAGTTTCGGTATGCCGATATCCAGAATGACGATATCCGGCATCTGGTCACGAGCCAGTTGTAACGCATCTACGCCATTATCGGTTTCTGCAATGACTTCGTAGCCATGACGTTCCATCAGCATACGTACCGCAAGACGAATGACGGGGTGATCATCCACGATCAGCACTTTATTCATGGGCAAGTCCAGTTTCGCTGTTCGAATTTTTAGAACCGGCACAATAACGTAGTCATTTCCTACATGGCATAGAGAAGTTCCTCTACACGGGTAGCGAGAGACGCCTCCTACAGCCAATAAAGACTATTCCTACAGAAATGACTCACCCACACAAAAACATAAACTATTTTCAGTACGACGAACGCCTGCCACCCTGCTTAAGGGAGCGCCCGCAAATCCAAAAAGGAAAAAACACGAGTTATTATCGAGCACAAAAAAAAACAGCAGATACAACTTATCGGTATCGCAAACACGAGAATTAATATAAACACAAAAAACACACCTCAGACTGACCCAGTCATTTCACACCCACCCAACCCAAGACAACGAGAAAGACTAAAACCATGAGTAAATAACATGCTAAAACTCAACAAGAAGATACCCAACCCGATCAGCGTTATCGCCATCTTTGCATTTATATCAGAGACTTCCGCTGCCGTTTCCCTGCCATTCCTCAATAACAATGAACGGGAAATCTACGTCTGGTTTCTGATCACCTTTCCTTTCTACCTGCTGCTTCTATTTTTCATCACACTCAACTTTAACTATCGCGCACTATATGCACCTTCGGATTTTGATAATGACAAGAATTTCCTGAAGGCTTTCGAGGAAACAACTACCCACCCACCCGAAGTACCCTGCGAACACGTCAATAGCGGGTCATACCCAATAAAACTACCGAAACCGTTGAGCGAGGTGTACATCATTGATGCTCGACAGAAAAACACGACTCTGAAAATAGAGGAGCTACTGGAAAAAATCCCACACCCAAACAAGCATTCGCCCCGATTATTCCTTTTTTTAACTGACGCAGTGTCGGACATTTTACTCAATGAACATGTCGCCAGATCAGCAAAACAGGCGAAAACGCCACAAGGAACAACGTACTTTAGTATTTACAACACCCAGTCATCTAACATTTCCGTATTGGGAAAGTTTTAAAAAATAGAACGCGGAGCGCGACATCCATGCAATGCAAGATCTACAGCCGATGAAGACGGGAACGCTGACCGATATCAATCAGGTCGAAAAAGAAACACCAAAAAAAACGGCCTTGTCATTAAGACAAGGCCGTTTTTTCACATCAAGTCCCGATGGACTCAGAACAGCTTGCGGCCCTTGTTGGCAGCAATGCGCATGCGTAGCGCGTTGAGCTTGATGAAGCCCGCCGCGTCGGCCTGGTTGTAGGCGCCGCCGTCTTCTTCGAAGGTCGCGATGTTGGCGTCGAACAGCGAATCGTCGGACTTGCGGCCGGTCACGATCACGTTGCCCTTGTACAGCTTCAGGCGCACTACGCCGTTCACGTTGACCTGGGAGGCGTCGATCATCTGTTGCAGCATCAGACGCTCAGGGCTCCACCAGTAACCGGTGTAGATCAGGCTGGCGTACTTCGGCATCAGCTCGTCTTTGAGGTGAGCGACTTCGCGGTCCAGGGTGATCGATTCAATGGCGCGGTGAGCGCGCAGCATGATGGTGCCGCCCGGGGTTTCGTAGCAGCCACGGGACTTCATGCCGACGTAACGGTTCTCGACGATGTCCAGACGGCCGATGCCGTGCTCGCCACCGATCTTGTTCAGCGTCGCCAGCACGGTGGCCGGGGTCATTTCAACGCCGTCCAGCGCAACGATGTCGCCGTTGCGGTAGGTCAGTTCCAGATATTGCGGTGTGTCGGGAGCCTTCTCCGGAGAGACGGTCCAGCGCCACATGTCTTCTTCGTGCTCGGTCCAGGTGTCTTCCAGCACGCCGCCTTCATAGGAGATGTGCAGCAGGTTGGCGTCCATCGAGTACGGGGATTTCTTCTTGCCATGACGCTCGATCGGGATCGCGTGCTTCTCGGCGTAGTCCATCAGCTTCTCGCGGGACAGCAGGTCCCACTCGCGCCAAGGGGCGATCACTTTCACGCCTGGCTTGAGTGCGTAGGCACCCAGTTCGAAACGGACCTGGTCGTTGCCTTTGCCGGTCGCGCCGTGGGAAATGGCGTCGGCGCCGGTTTCGTTGGCGATTTCGATCAGACGCTTGGCGATCAGCGGACGCGCGATGGAAGTACCCAGCAGGTACTCGCCTTCGTAAACGGTGTTGGCACGGAACATCGGGAACACGAAGTCACGCACGAATTCTTCGCGCAGGTCGTCGATGTAGATTTCTTTGACGCCCATGGCCTGCGCCTTGGCGCGAGCCGGCTCGACTTCTTCGCCCTGACCCAGGTCAGCGGTGAAGGTCACGACTTCACAGTTATAAGTATCCTGCAGCCACTTGAGGATCACCGAAGTGTCCAGGCCGCCGGAATACGCCAGAACGACCTTGTTTACGTCCGCCATGCCATCACTCCACGGGGTTCTACGGAAAGCCGAGGAGTCTACCGCTCAAACGCGATAATTTACAGAGGCGCGACAGCTTAAGACGACAAAGCGACAGAATCTGTCGAGAGGGCGACGATGACCGGCAGGTCAGGAAGTCGCCGCAGTGTTGGCAGGCGTGCTGGCCTGAGGCGCTGGCGCGGTAGTCGGTGCCACCCGCGCCAGGTGTACGTTGACCCGACGGTTCTTGGCCCGGTTGGCGGCATTGGTGTTCGGCACCAACGGGTAGCGTTCGCCATGGAAACGCACGGTGATCTGCGATTCCTGGATGCCATTGGCCTTGAAGAAGTCGACCACCGCCAGCGCGCGGCGGCGCGACAGTTCGCGATTGGTCAGGCGATTGCCGCTGTTGTCCGAGTGGCCGTCGAGTTCGATGTGATTGACCGTCGGATCAGCCTTCATGTACTCGAGCATCACTTGCAGCTTGGCCTTGGCGGCGGCGTCCAGTTCGATGCCTTCGCCGGGGAAGCCGATCTGCGATTGTTTGACCTGATCGAAATTCTGCGGGAGCAGTTTCGCCACGCAGGTCTGATAGTCGTTGAAGGCTTTGCTGAATTTGACCGGCAACAGGCGCACTTCCGACACCCGACCATCGCCCGATGCCCGGCGTACCACCGGGCTGCGACCGTCCATCAGCCCGCTGATCAGTTGCCCGGCCTGGGACTGAGAACTGTTGAACAGCACGTTGCCGCTGCCCAGTCGAACCGTGCCCAGATTGATGTCGCCACGTCCCGGCTGCCACGGCGCAGCCGCTGCCAGCAGGGTCGCCGAACCGCCGCCGAGCATGGCGTTGTAGGCGTTCAGGCGGAAGGTCGCCTGCTCGCCGGCCTTGCGCACGAATTGCCCCGAGCCGAAGTCGGTGATCGGCTGCGTCAGACGGCACTCGAACTTGTCACCCTCGACCGTCCACTCAATGTTCTCCAGACGGGTCTGGTAGGTCAGTGCCATCGCGGGAAGGCTGGCAAACACACTGAGCAAGGCTAAATATCGCTGGCGCACGGGAGGCTCCATTGGCTTCTACAACAAAAAAGACCGAGACATACATCTTTACGGCATACCTATGGGATATCGGACGCTCGTCGCAAAACTTGATAGCGAGTGCCTGCAAGAGTCTTTTCCGGTAGCATTCGCCTCAGTTTGACCCGCCTGGAATCCCCTCATGTCCGACCGCCTGACCCTGCTGCGTCCCGACGACTGGCACATTCATCTTCGCGATGGTGCCGTGTTGACCAATACCGTTGCGGATGTCGCGCGCACCTTTGGTCGCGCCATCATCATGCCCAACCTGGTACCTCCGGTGCGCAACGCCGCTGAAGCCGACGGCTATCGCCAGCGGATTCTCGCTGCCCGCCCGGCCGGCAGTCGTTTCGAGCCGCTGATGGTGCTGTACCTCACCGACCGCACCCAGCCCGAAGAAATCCGTGAGGCCAAGGCCAGCGGTTTCGTGCACGCCGCCAAGCTGTACCCGGCCGGCGCCACCACCAACTCCGATTCCGGGGTCACCAGCATCGACAAGATTTTCCCGGCGCTGGAAGCCATGGCCGAAGTCGGCATGCCGCTGTTGATCCACGGTGAAGTCACCCGTGGCGACGTCGATGTGTTCGACCGCGAAAAAATCTTCATCGACGAGCACATGCGTCGCGTGGTCGAGCGTTTCCCGACGCTGAAAGTGGTGTTCGAACACATCACCACCGGCGACGCCGTGCAGTTCGTCAACGAGGCTTCGGCCAACGTCGGCGCGACCATCACCGCGCATCACCTGCTCTACAACCGCAACCACATGCTGGTGGGCGGGATCCGGCCGCACTTCTACTGCCTGCCGATCCTCAAGCGTAATACCCATCAGGAAGCTTTGCTCGACGCTGCCACCAGCGGCAGCGCGAAGTTCTTCCTCGGTACCGACTCGGCGCCGCACGCCCAGCACGCCAAGGAAGCCGCCTGCGGCTGCGCCGGCTGCTACACCGCGTACGCCGCCATCGAGCTGTATGCCGAAGCCTTCGAACAGCGCAATGCGCTGGACAAGCTCGAAGCCTTCGCCAGCCTCAACGGCCCGCGTTTCTACGGCCTACCGGCGAACACCGATCGCATCACCCTGGTTCGTGACGAATGGACCGCCCCGACCAGCCTGCCTTTCGGCGAGCTGACCGTTATCCCGCTGCGCGCCGGTGAAAAACTGCGCTGGCGCCTGCTGGAGGAACACGCGTGAGTGAAGACCATTTCGACGACGAACTGGACGGTCAAGGTGGCGGCGGTTCGCGCCATCCAATGGCAGCACGTTTTCGCGGCTACCTGCCGGTTGTCGTCGACGTAGAAACCGGTGGTTTCAACTCGGCCACCGACGCTCTGCTGGAGATTGCCGCGACCACCATCGCCATGGATGAAAAGGGTTTCGTCTACCCGGATCACACCTACTTCTTTCGCGTCGAGCCGTTCGAAGGCGCCAACGTTGAAGCGGCGGCGCTGGAGTTCACCGGGATCAAGCTCGATCACCCGTTGCGCATGGCCGTCAGCGAAGAAACAGCGCTGACCGACATCTTCCGTGGCGTGCGCAAGGCCTTGAAGGCCAACGGCTGCAAGCGGGCGATTCTGGTCGGCCACAACAGCAGCTTCGACCTGGGCTTCCTCAACGCCGCTGTCGCGCGGCTGGACATGAAGCGCAACCCGTTCCACCCATTCTCCAGCTTCGACACTGCGACCCTCGCCGGTCTGGCTTACGGTCAAACCGTATTGGCCAAGGCCTGTCAGGCAGCCGATATCGACTTCGATGGCCGTGAAGCGCACTCTGCGCGTTACGACACCGAGAAGACGGCCGAGCTGTTCTGCGGCATCGTCAACCGGTGGAAACAGATGGGCGGTTGGGAAGACTTCGACGACTGATACTCGTCGGGTTTCTTCCATTCATGAAAAAACCGGCCACATGGGCCGGTTTTTTTGTACCTCGACGTTGCGCCTTACAGGGCAGCAGCGTTCTCGGTCAGGTAAGCCGCAACGCCTTCTGGCGAAGCGTTCATGCCTTTGTCGCCTTTTTTCCAGTTGGCAGGGCAGACTTCGCCGTGCTCTTCGTGGAATTGCAGAGCGTCGACCAGACGGATCAGCTCTTCCATGTTACGGCCCAGCGGCAGGTCGTTGACGATCTGCGAGCGGACAACGCCTTTGTCGTCGATCAGGAACGCGCCACGGAAAGCCACGCCGCCCTCGGATTCAACGTCGTAGGCCTTGGCGATGTCGTGCTTCATGTCGGCAGCCATGGTGTATTTCACCTGACCGATGCCGCCATTGTTGACCGGAGTGTTGCGCCAGGCGTTGTGGGTGAAGTGCGAGTCGATCGACACGGCGATCACTTCTACATTGCGTGCCTTGAAGTCGGCCATGCGGTTGTCCAGAGCGATCAGCTCGGACGGGCAGACGAAGGTGAAGTCCAGCGGGTAGAAGAACACCAGGCCGTATTTGCCTTTGATGGCCGAGGACAGGGTGAAGCTGTCAACGATCTCGCCATTGCCGAGTACGGCCGGGACGGTGAAGTCAGGGGCTTGTTTGCCTACGAGTACGCTCATTGATATCTCCTGGTGTAAAAACTTGAAGTTCAGGGTTCGGGCCAGCCTGCCACCCTCAGGCGACAGCCCTGTGACACGAACCCCCTTCGCAAGGGCCGACCATCATACACTGCGTTTTTCGACTGTCCTCAAAGGTTTTTCGCGAAATCCCGGCTGGCATCCGGCCATGTACCACCGTTCGTCAGTCACAGGCGTTGGCGATGAAAACCACTGGGAAAGCACTTTGACAATCATTCTCGTTAACATTAAGATCCATCGCAATTGAGTCACAACCAGCGACGGTTCTCACTTATGTATGTTTGCCTCTGCACTGGCGTCACCGACGGACAGATCCGCGAAGCGATCTATGAAGGTTGCTGCAGCTATAAAGAAGTCCGCCAGGCCACCGGCGTAGCCAGCCAATGCGGCAAATGTGCGTGCCTGGCGAAGGAAGTGGTTCGCGAAACCCTGACCAAGCTGCAAACCGCCCAGGCTGCGATCCCCTACCCGGCAGAATTTACCGCCGCATAATTACCCCGATTTCGAAGAACCGGACTTAAGTCCGGTTTTTTTATGCCTGAAAATCAACTGCTTAGCGCCCAGACGCGGAACACAAACATTCTTATTCCGATTAATTTTCATTTATTATTCAATAACTTAGGTTTGACACTTATAAATACCAAGCTCAAACTCTGCCTTATATACCGTTACTTAGGGCAGGACTCCCATCATGAAAGGCGACGTAACAGTCATCCAGCATCTCAACAAGATCCTTGCCAATGAGCTGGTCGCGATCAATCAGTACTTCCTGCATGCACGCATGTATGAAGATTGGGGCCTGAACAAGCTCGGCAAACACGAGTACCACGAATCCATCGACGAGATGAAGCACGCGGACAAGCTGATCAAGCGCATCCTGTTCCTCGAAGGCCTGCCGAACGTGCAGGATCTGGGCAAGCTGCACATCGGCGAGCACACCAAGGAAATGCTGGAGTGCGACCTGCGTATCGAGAAGACCGGCCACGCCGATCTGAAGGCCGCCATCGCCCACTGCGAATCCGTCGGTGACTTCGGCAGCCGCGAACTGCTCGAAGACATCCTCGAATCCGAGGAAGAACACATCGACTGGCTGGAAACCCAACTGGGCCTGATCGATAAAGTCGGTCTTGAGAACTATCTGCAATCGCAGATGGGCGAAGACGAGTAATTAGCCAGCGCTAAACTCGAGACACTAAAAAGCCCCGCCCTCTTTCAAGAGGCGGGGCTTTTTATTGCCCGGATTTCAGACTGGCTGAAACCCGGGCAGAAGCCAATCAGGCTTCGGACTTGGCCGCAGCAGCCTTGGCGGATGCTTCCTTGACCAGAGTCTGCAGCTCACCGTTGGCGAACATTTCAGCCATGATGTCGCTGCCGCCGACCAGTTCACCGCCGACCCACAGTTGCGGGAAAGTCGGCCAGTTGGCGTACTTTGGCAGGTTGGCACGGATTTCCGGGTTCTGCAGGATGTCGACGTAGGCGAACTTCTCGCCACAGCCCATCACAGCCTGCGCAGCTTTCGCGGAGAAGCCACACTGCGGGGCATTCGGCGAGCCTTTCATGTAAAGCAGAATGGTGTTGTTGGCAATCTGCTCTTTAATCGTTTCGATGATATCCATGGAGCACCTCGGCTGAACTTTCCGACTCATGGGTCGGCACGGTGGCGCATTGTAACGGAATCCCGAGCGCGCTGCTCGGTCTCCCCGACAGACATGCTCAAGCCGCCGCCACCGTCACCGGCACGCCGTTGAGCGCCGCGTTGCCTGACAGCTCGTCGAGCTGGCATTCATCGGTCAGGTCATTGGCACTGGAGCCCGGCTGACCGCTGGCAATCGCCATCTGCACGCCCGGCCGGGCATGGCCCCATCCATGCGGCAGGCTGACCACGCCCTTCATCATGTCCGCACTGCCCAGCACTTCGACCTCGATCTGCCCGACCCGTGAACTCACGCGCACAAGCTGACCATCACTGAGCCCGCGACTGGCGAGATCGTCCGGGTTCATCAACAGCTGATGACGCGGCTTGCCCTTCACCAGACGATGGTAATTGTGCATCCACGAATTGTTGCTGCGCACATGACGGCGGCCGATCATCAACAGCTCATCGGCGGCCGGTGCCTGCAAAGCGGCAAAGCGCGCCAAGTCAGCGAGGATTTCCGGCGGCGCCGCCTGAACTCGTTGATTGGCGCTCTTCAATCGCGGTGTCAGGTTGGGTTTCAGCGCTCCCAGATCAACGCCGTGAGGATGATCGAACAGCGTCGCCAGCGACAATTTGTGCTCGGATGCATCGCCATACAAACCCATGCGCAACCCCATGTCGATCATCTTCGCCGGCGGCATCGTTGGCTTCAGCTCCTTGCCGGTCTTCGCGGCAAAGGCCTTGGCCAGGCCGACGAAAATTTCCCAGTCGTGCAGCGCCCCTTCGGGTTTGGCGAGGATTGCCCGGTTGAACCGGGTGACGTTGCGCACCGCGAACAGGTTGAAGGTGGTGTCGTAGTGATCGTTCTCCAGCGCCGAGGTCGATGGCAGGATCAGGTCGGCATAGCGCGTGGTTTCATTGATATACAGGTCGACGCTGACCATGAACTCCAGCCCGTCCAGCGCCTGCTCCAGCTGCCGGCCGTTGGGCGTGGACAACACCGGATTGCCAGCCACGGTAACCAGCGCGCGAATCTGCCCCTCGCCTTCTGTGAGCATTTCTTCGGCCAGCGCCGAGACCGGCAACTCGCCGCCGTACTCAGGACGCCCGGACACGCGGCTCTGCCATTTATTGAAGTGTCCACCCGAAGTCGACGCCACCAGATCCACCGCCGGCTCGGTGCACAAGGCACCGCCGACGCGGTCGAGGTTGCCGGTGACCAGATTGATCAACTGCACGACCCAATGGCACAGCGTGCCGAAAGCCTGAGTGGAAACGCCCATCCGGCCGTAGCAAACGGCGCTTGGCGCGGCGGCGAAGTCCCGGGCCAGCTGGCGGATCTGTTCGGCGGGAACGGCGCACAACGGGCTCATGGCTTCAGCGGTGAACCCCGCCACCGCAGCGCGAACCTCATCCAGGCCGTCCACCGGCAAATGACTGTCAGACGTCAGCCCTTCGCTGAACAACGTGTTGAGCACACCAAACAACAACGCCGCATCGCCACCGGGGCGCACGAACAAATGCTGATCGGCCATCGCCGCCGTCTCGCTGCGCCGTGGATCGACCACCACCACTTTGCCGCCTCGGGCCTGGATCGCCTTAAGACGCTTCTCGACATCCGGCACGGTCATGATGCTGCCGTTGGACGCCAGCGGATTACCGCCCAGGATCAGCATGAAATCGGTGTGATCGATATCCGGGATCGGCAGCAGCAGGCCGTGGCCGTACATCAAGTAGCTGGTCAGGTGATGAGGCAGTTGATCGACCGACGTCGCCGAATAGCGGTTGCGGGTTTTCAACAGGCCGAGGAAGTAATTGCTGTGGGTCATCAGCCCATAGTTGTGGACACTGGGGTTGCCCTGATACACGGCGACCGCGTTCTGCCCATGACGCTCCTGAATCGCCGAGAGTTTTTCGGCGACCAGTTCGAACGCTTCGTCCCACTCGATCGGCAGCCATTCGCTGCCGACCCGGCGCATCGGCTGGCGAAGGCGATCCGGATCGTTCTGGATATCTTGCAGCGCCACGGCCTTGGGGCAGATGTGTCCACGACTGAACGTGTCCAGCGCATCGCCCTTGATCGAGGTGATCTGCACCTGACCGTCGGTTTCGGTGGTTTCGATGGTCAAGCCGCAAATGGCTTCACACAGGTGGCAGGCACGGTGATGGAGAGTCTTGGTCATGGCCAGTCTCTGTCTTGTTCTGGGCAGGCAATCACGCCTGCGGGAACAAAACTATGGCCCGCGACCCGGTGCAGCGCCAGCGACGTTCGTCTTGTGAATCGGCGGCCATCAGGCCCGCCGATAGACGCGTCAGTTCGCCGGAAGCTGGGGCGGTGTGGCCAGCTGGATTTCCTGGATGGTCTCGATCTGCTCGTGGGCGACGTGGACGCCGGTGAGTTCGCCGATCAGTCGCCAATGCTCGTCGAGCCCGGCGCTGATGGTCGCCATGCGGTCGATCATCTGCCGGCTGGCGGCCTTGACCACGTCGTCATCGCTGCGCAGCAGTTCGAAGGACATCGAGGTCATCGAGGCGGTAAGGTGGGTCAATGAGCGTGCCGTGTGGCCCAGCAGTTCCATTAACAGTTTTTCTTTCGATTCCATGCGGAGGCTTCCTGCGTCGCTCGTGATTTATTTATAACCCAGCACTTTGCTTTAGCAAATGTTTCAACCTGCGCATCCGACCAAGCGAACCAGTGGCTCATCGGTCGCAAACCGACCAGGGCTGTGCCATCCCCGCCGCGCCGGATTGCCAAGCCCGGTGGGGCCAGTGTACAAATGCCTCGCTGCCCTCTCGAAAACTGACCGGAAATCACAGTGTTCGCACTGTTCTCACTCCGGCACATTTCTGCAAAAACCGTAGCCTATTGGAAAAACGCGACATTTAGTGTCAATATCGCGCCTTCCCCTATTTCGTCGCCCCCGTGCGGCTTACGCCGCAGGTCTCGCCCGTTGTTCCGATAAACAAGGCTTTGAGCATCTGCGGTTTGTAGCAAAAAGGTAGTCAATGATGAGCGCAAGGCACTTTCTCTCCCTGATGGATTGCACGCCCGAAGAGCTGGTCAGCGTGATCCGTCGAGGCGTTGAGCTCAAGGACCTGCGTAACCGCGGCGTACTGTTCGAGCCTCTGAAAAACCGCGTCCTGGGGATGATCTTCGAGAAATCCTCGACCCGTACCCGGATCTCCTTCGAGGCCGGCATGATCCAGCTCGGTGGCCAGGCGATCTTCCTGTCGCCGCGCGACACCCAGCTGGGCCGTGGCGAGCCGATCGGCGACTGCGCCATCGTCATGTCGAGCATGCTCGACGCAGTGATGATCCGTACCTTTGCCCACAGCACCCTGACCGAATTCGCCGCCAACTCCCGCGTGCCAGTGATCAACGGCCTGTCCGATGACCTGCATCCGTGCCAGTTGCTGGCCGACATGCAGACCTTCCTCGAACACCGCGGCTCGATCCAGGGCAAGACCGTGGCCTGGATCGGCGACGGCAACAACATGTGCAACAGCTATATAGAAGCGGCGATCCAGTTCGACTTCCAGTTGCGCGTGGCCTGCCCGGAAGGCTATGAGCCAAACCCTGAATTCGTGGCCAAGGCCGGTGATCGCGTAACCATCGTCCGCGACCCGAAAGACGCCGTGCGCGGCGCGCATCTGGTGAGCACCGACGTCTGGACCTCCATGGGTCAGGAAGAGGAAACCGCCAAGCGCCTCAAACTGTTCGCGCCGTTTCAGGTCAACCGCGCCCTGCTCGACCTGGCTGCCGATGACGTGCTATTCATGCACTGCCTGCCCGCTCACCGCGGTGAGGAAATCAGCCTCGACCTGCTCGATGATCCGCGCTCCGTCGCCTGGGATCAGGCAGAAAACCGTCTCCACGCACAGAAGGCCCTGCTCGAGTTCCTCGTCGAACCGGCATATCACCACGCATGAGTCATGAATTACTGCTGAACCTGCGCAACCTCGCTTGCGGCTATCAAGATCAACGTGTGGTGCAGAACCTCAATCTGCACCTCAACGCCGGCGACATCGGTTGCCTGCTCGGCTCCTCGGGCTGCGGCAAGACCACCACACTGCGTGCGATTGCCGGTTTCGAACCGGTGCACGAAGGGGAAATTTCTCTCGGCGGTGAGGTCATCTCCAGCGCCGGTTTTACCCTCGCCCCGGAAAAACGCCGGATCGGCATGGTGTTCCAGGACTACGCGCTGTTCCCGCACCTGAGTGTCGCGAACAACATCGCCTTCGGAATCCGCAAGCACCCGAACAAGGAGCGCGTCACCGAAGAGCTGCTGGAACTGGTCAACCTGAAGAACCTCGGCAAGCGCTTCCCCCACGAACTGTCCGGCGGCCAGCAGCAACGTGTCGCCCTCGCCCGCGCCCTGGCGCCGGAGCCGCAACTGTTGCTGCTCGACGAGCCGTTCTCCAACCTCGATGGCGAGTTGCGCCGCAAGCTCAGCCATGAAGTGCGCGACATCCTCAAGGCCCGTGGCACCAGCGCGATTCTGGTGACCCACGACCAGGAAGAAGCCTTCGCCGTCAGCGACCACGTCGGCGTGTTCAAGGAAGGCCGGCTGGAGCAGTGGGACACGCCGTACAACCTCTATCACGAGCCGGCGACGCCGTACGTGGCCAGTTTTATCGGTCAGGGTTACTTCATTCGCGGCCAATTGGGCAGCCCGGAATCGGTGCAGACCGAACTCGGCGAACTGCGCGGCAATCGCGCCTACACCTGGCCGATCGGTGGCGCGGTGGATGTGCTGCTGCGTCCGGACGACATCGTTTACGCGCCGGACAGTGCGCTGAAAGCGCGGATCGTCGGCAAGACCTTCCTCGGCGCCTCGACCCTGTATCGCCTGCAACTGCCGACCGGCGCACAGCTGGAATCGATCTTCCCGAGCCATGCCGACCATCAGGTAGGGGCAGATGTCGGGATTCGGGTGGCAGCGGAACATCTGGTGCTGTTCCAGGCCTCCGGCAGCACCGCTGCACAGATTCCGGCGGTGGAAAACGGCGTTCGCCGTTACAGCACCGCGCACTGATCTGCACACAAATAATAAGGGAGCTTGATGGCTCCCTTGTTTTTTGGCTTCAGCCCAGCATCAATGTGCCGCTGGCCACCAGCGTCGCATTCCCGCCGATCTTCACCCGCTCGCCTTCCAGCTGACAGAACAGTTCACCACCCCGCGCCGAACGCTGGCATGCAGTGAGGCTGGATTTGCCCAGACGTTTCGACCAGTACGGAATCAGGCTGCAATGTGTCGAGCCGGTCACCGGGTCTTCATTGATGCCGATGGCCGGGGCGAAATAGCGCGAGACAAAATCATGCTGATTGCCCCGGGCGGTGACGATCGCACCCAGCCAAGGCAGCTTGGCGAGGGCGACCATGTCCGGCTGGCAATCAAGCACCGCCTGCTCGGACTCCAGCACCACGAACAGCTCGTTGGAACTCAGAACATCCACCGCCTGAACATTCAGCGCCCGTTCGATCTCCACGGTGACGCCTTTCTCCACCGCTTCGATGGCCGGGAAATCCAGCCACAACCTGCCACCCTCGCGGCTGACGCTCAACGGCCCGGACTTGCAGGTGAAGTCCAGACGCTCGGCGCTTTCCTTATAGATCTCGAACAGTACATAGGCGCTGGCCAGGGTCGCGTGACCACATAGCGGCACCTCGGTGGTCGGCGTGAACCAGCGGATGTGCCACGCCTGCCCTTCGCGCACCAGAAACGCGGTTTCCGCCAGATTGTGCTCGGCGGCGATCTTCTGCATCAGTTCGTCCGCGAGCCACGCGTCGAGCCGATAGACCATTGCCGGATTGCCACTGAACGGTCGATCACTGAACGCGTCGACCTGATGAAACTCGAGCTGCATAACCTTCTCCCTGTGTCAGTCGAACGAGCATGCAGCGCCGGCCGGATCAGCGCCAGTGACAGTGCCGGCCAATTTTCTTCATACAGACTTCAAGGGCGACCGATGTCGGCAAATTTCGCCTGAGTGTGTTCCGCCAATACCGCCGGCGCCAGTTCCACTTCCAGCCCGCGCCGACCGGCGCTGACATAAATGGTCGCAAAAGGTTGGGCCGAGTTATCGATGAAGGTACGCAGGCGTTTTTTCTGCCCCAGCGGGCTGATGCCGCCCAGCAGGTAACCAGTGGAACGCTGCGCGGCGGCCGGGTCGGCCATCTCGACTTTTTTCACGCCGGCGGCATGGGCAAGCCCCTTGAGGTCGAGACTTCCGACGACCGGCACCACCGCCACCAGCAACTCACCCTTCTCACTCGCCGCGAGCAGCGTCTTGAACACCTGCGCCGGATCGAGCCCCAGTTTCTCCGCGGCCTCCAGGCCATACGACGCGGCCTTCGGGTCATGTTCGTAACTGTGCACGCGATGTTCGGCACGAACTTTTTTCAACAAGTCCAACGCAGGGGTCATGGCAGCTCCGGGCTCGGCAGTGGCAAAAAAAACCTGCGGCGGATTTTAGGCCATCGCTGTGCAAAAGGCTCTACCACGCGCCACGTTTCCCGGGGTTTGCAGGCCGATAACAATCGTGCGAGACGGGTGACCCGCAGGATCATTCACGTGACTGATAGTTTATTTGTGACTGACGGTTCACTTTCGACCTTTGACAGGTTTGTTTCTTGTCTATATTTTTTCGAATCTGAATAATGTAAGAATTATCGTCATCGCAGCACCCAGCAGTAAACCGGGAACAGGATGGGGATCCTGCCTCGGCGAAAATCGCGCCTTGCCCTGTCGGCAACGCGCCAGACAACAACAAAAACCGAGGTTTTCAATGACAACTGCGTTACAGCAACCTTCGCTCTCGAGCCAGTGCCTGGCCGAGTTTCTGGGTACTGCACTTCTGATCTTTTTCGGTACGGGTTGTGTCGCCGCGCTCAAGGTCGCGGGCGCCAGCTTCGGTCTGTGGGAAATCAGCATCATCTGGGGCGTCGGCGTCAGCATGGCGATCTACCTCACCGCCGGCGTTTCCGGCGCGCACCTGAACCCTGCCGTCAGTATTGCCCTGAGCATTTTCGCCGACTTCGAAAAGCGAAAACTGCCGTTCTACATTCTGGCCCAGGTCGCCGGCGCCTTTTGCGGCGCTCTGTTGGTTTACACGCTGTACAGCAACCTGTTCTTCGATTTCGAACAAACTCACCATATGGTTCGTGGCACTGAAGCCAGCCTCGAACTGGCGTCGGTGTTCTCCACCTTCCCGAACCCTGCGCTGTCGACTGCCCAGGCGTTCCTGGTCGAGGTGATCATCACCGCGATCCTGATGGGCGTGATCATGTCCCTGACCGACGACAACAACGGCCTGCCGAAAGGCCCGCTGGCGCCGCTGCTGATCGGTCTGCTGATTGCCGTGATCGGCAGTTCGATGGGCCCGCTGACCGGTTTCGCGATGAACCCGGCCCGGGACTTCGGTCCGAAACTGATGACTTTCTTCGCCGGCTGGGGTGAAATTTCCTTCACCGGCGCACGTGAAATCCCGTACTTCCTGATTCCGATTTTTGCACCGATTGTCGGTGCCTGCCTCGGCGCTGCCGGGTATCGCGGGCTGATTGCCCGTCACCTGACCGGCGCCACACCTGCTACAAAGGATGCAGAACCGGCCATTGACGGCAAACCAAGAACTTCTTGAAACAGTCGGCGCGGGCTCCTGCCCTTTAGAGCCCGCGCCACGGCCCACTCTCCCTTATTTCGTCCAAGGCAATCGACATGACCGACATTCAGAATAAGAACTACATCATTGCCCTCGATCAGGGTACGACCAGCTCCCGCGCGATCATTTTCGACCGCGACGCGAACGTGGTCTGCACCGCACAACGCGAATTCGCCCAGCATTACCCGCAAGCCGGTTGGGTCGAACACGATCCGATGGAAATCTTCGCCACCCAGAGCGCGGTAATGGTCGAAGCGTTGGCCCAGGCCGGTCTGCATCACGATCAGGTCGCTGCCATCGGCATCACCAACCAGCGTGAAACCACCGTGGTCTGGGACAAGACCACCGGCCGCCCGGTGTACAACGCGATCGTCTGGCAATGCCGCCGCAGCACCGAGATCTGCCAGCAGCTCAAGCGCGACGGTCATGAAGACTACATTCGCGACACCACAGGTCTGGTCACCGACCCGTACTTCTCCGGCACCAAACTGAAGTGGATCCTCGATAACGTCGAAGGCAGCCGCGAGCGCGCGCGCAACGGCGAACTGCTGTTCGGCACTGTCGACAGCTGGCTGATCTGGAAATTTACCGGCGGCAAGGTCCACGTCACCGACTACACCAACGCCTCGCGCACCATGCTCTTCAACATCCACACGCTGGAGTGGGACGCGAAGATGCTGGAGATCCTCGACATCCCGCGCGAGATGCTGCCGGAAGTCAAAGCCTCCTCGGAAATCTACGGTCGCACCAAAAGCGGCATCGCCATCGGCGGTATCGCCGGCGACCAGCAGGCCGCGCTGTTCGGCCAGATGTGCGTCGAGCCGGGCCAGGCGAAAAACACCTACGGCACCGGTTGCTTCCTGCTGATGAACACCGGCGACAAAGCGGTGAAATCCCAGCACGGCATGCTGACCACCATCGCTTGCGGCCCACGCGGCGAAGTGGCTTACGCACTGGAAGGCGCTGTGTTCAACGGCGGTTCGACCGTGCAGTGGCTGCGCGATGAACTGAAAATCGTCAACGACGCCCACGACACCGAATACTTCGCCAATAAAGTGAAGGACAGCAACGGCGTCTATCTGGTGCCAGCCTTCACCGGCCTCGGCGCTCCCTACTGGGACCCGTATGCCCGTGGCGCCCTGTTCGGCCTGACCCGTGGCGTGCGTGTGGATCACATCATCCGCGCCGCACTGGAATCGATTGCCTACCAGACCCGCGACGTCCTCGACGCCATGCAACAGGACTCCGGCGAACGCCTCAAGGCCCTGCGTGTGGACGGCGGTGCTGTAGCGAACAATTTCCTCATGCAGTTCCAGGCCGACATCCTCGGCACTCAGGTCGAGCGTCCGAAAATGCGCGAAACCACGGCGCTCGGCGCAGCTTATCTGGCAGGCCTGGCGTGCGGTTTCTGGGGCAGCCTGGAAGAACTGCGCGGCAAGGCCGTGATCGAACGCGAGTTCGAACCGAGCCTGGACGAAGCGGCAAAAGAGAAACTGTATAAAGGCTGGAAAAAAGCCGTCAGCCGCACCCGCGACTGGGAACGTGAAGACGCTGAATAAGCCAAGCTGAGTACTCGTAACCTGTTGTAACTGGTAGGGAGCGGATTCCTGCGGCATCATGGGCAAATTTTGCACGGCAGCCCAAAGGAAGCCCCATGAATCTGCCTCCCCGTCAGCAGCAAATCCTCGAACTGGTCCGCGAACGCGGCTATGTGAGCATCGAGGAAATGGCCACGCTGTTCGTTGTTACCCCGCAAACCATCCGCCGCGATATCAATCAACTGGCGGAAGCCAATCTGCTGCGTCGCTACCACGGCGGCGCCGCCTATGATTCCAGCGTCGAAAACACCGCCTACGCGATGCGCGCCGATCAGATGCGCGATGAAAAGCAACGCATCGGCGAAGCCATCGCCGCGCAGATTCCCGATCACGCCTCGCTGTTCATCAACATCGGCACGACGACCGAATCGATTGCCCGCGCCCTGCTCAATCACAGCCATCTGAAGATCATCACCAACAACCTGCACGTCGCTTCGATGCTCAGCGCCAAGGATGATTTCGATGTGTTGCTGACCGGCGGCAACGTGCGTCGCGACGGCGGTGTGGTGGGTCAGGCAAGCGTGGACTTCATCAACCAGTTCAAGGTCGACTTTGCGCTGGTGGGCATCAGCGGTATCGACGAAGACGGCAGCCTGCTCGACTTCGATTACCAGGAAGTGCGGGTGTCCCAGGCGATCATCGCCAATGCCCGGCAGGTGATCCTGGCGGCGGACTCCAGCAAGTTCGGCCGTAATGCGATGATCCGCCTCGGCCCGATCAGTCTGATCGATTGCCTGGTGACCGATCAGCAGCCGGTGCCCGCCCTGGCGCAACTGCTGAGCCAGCACAAGATTCGTCTGGAAGTCGTTTAACCCCCCTCCCGCATATAACTCCCTCCCGGTGAATTCTCGTTCCCACGCTCTGCGTGGGAATGCCGCCCGGGACGCTCTGCGTCCCATTCAGAAGCCGACGCAGAGCGTCAATGTATGCACTCCCACGCAGAGCGTGGGAACGATCAGTCAGCTCTGCGTGCAACGATCAGTGCTCTAACGCGCATCTTATGTTCGAAAATTTTCTTTTACCCGTCCTTCGATGAGTTTTTTCAATCGAAGTCGACTGGCTGCGCGCGTCTTTATGGGCTACCATTTTCGCAAATGAACATTCATGTTCGATTTCCAAGACAGAAAATCAAAAGAGCCCGAGGCCAGCCGATGTCCACATCTACCTTGCGTACGCCCCCTATCTCCGAGATCTACGACATCGCCGTCATCGGCGGCGGGATCAATGGCGTGGGGATCGCAGCGGATGCCGCCGGTCGCGGTCTTTCGGTGTTCCTTTGCGAAAAGGACGATCTGGCCAGCCACACCTCGTCGGCCAGCAGCAAGCTGATCCACGGTGGCCTGCGCTACCTCGAACATTACGAATTCCGTCTGGTGCGCGAAGCCCTGGCCGAACGCGAAGTGCTGCTGGCCAAGGCCCCGCACATCGTCAAACCGATGCGCTTCGTGCTGCCGCACCGCCCGCACCTGCGTCCGGCGTGGATGATCCGTGCGGGCCTGTTCCTTTATGACCACCTCGGCAAGCGCGAAAAACTCGCAGGCTCGAAAAGCCTGAAGTTCGGCGCCGACAGCGCACTGAAAAGTGAAATCAGCAAAGGCTTCGAATACTCCGACTGCTGGGTCGACGACGCCCGCCTCGTGGTTCTGAACGCCATGGCCGCCCGCGAGAAAGGCGCGCACATTCACACCCAGACCCGTTGCGTCAGCGCCCGCCGCGCCAAGGGCCTGTGGCACCTGAACCTGGAACGCGCCGACGGCAGCCTGTTTTCGATCACCGCCAAAGCGCTGGTGAACGCCGCCGGCCCGTGGGTCGCCAAGTTCATCCGTGACGACCTGAAGATGGAGTCGCCGTACGGCATCCGTCTGATCCAGGGCAGCCACATCATCGTGCCGAAACTGTACGAAGGCGATCACGCGCACATCCTGCAAAACGAAGATCAGCGCATCGTTTTCACCATTCCGTACCTGAACAACCTGACCCTGATCGGCACCACCGACCGCGAATACACCGGCGATCCGGCCAAAGTGGCGATCACCGACGGCGAAACCGATTACCTGCTGAAAGTGGTTAACGCCCACTTCAAGAAGCAGATCAGCCGTGACGACATCCTTCACACCTACTCGGGCGTACGTCCGCTGTGCAACGACGAGTCCGACAACCCTTCGGCCGTGACCCGCGACTACACCCTGGCGCTGTCCGGCAGCACCGAAGAAGCGCCGCTGCTGTCGGTGTTCGGCGGCAAGCTGACCACCTATCGCAAGCTCGCCGAGTCAGCGATGGCGCAGCTGATGCCGTACTTCACCCAGATGCGCCCGAGCTGGACGGCCACCGCCACCCTGCCCGGCGGCGAGGACATGACCACGCCACAGGCCCTGAGCGCGCTGATCCGCGACAAGTTTGACTTCGTGCCGACCGAAATTGCACGCCGCTGGGCCACCACCTACGGCAGCCGCACCTGGCGCATGCTCGAAGGCGTCGACACCCTGGCCGACATGGGTGAACACATCGGTGGCGGGCTCTACACCCGTGAAGTCGATTACCTGTGCACTGAAGAGTGGGCCACCACGGCGCACGACATCCTGTGGCGTCGCAGCAAACTGGGCCTGTTCACCACGTCGAACGAGCAAGAGCGATTGGCGGCATACCTGAACAAGGTCGAGCAGAACCGCAGCAAGATCGAAGCGGCCTGATTCGTTAGTCGCCGAACAAAAAGCCCCTGAATCGAAAGATTCAGGGGCTTTTGCATTCAGGCTAAAACAAGGCGCAACGAGGACGTTCGGTTTTCCGAACGCGACCTGACGGTCAATTCGGTTAACCGGATCAGATTGACGAAAAAACACCATCACAAAACTTTAATAACGTTATAAATCAATGAATTAACCTGCACCGACTGGTCTGGCACGACTCATGCTCTACACTCCTTCGACGAATGCCTGTTGCGCCAACACAACAGGAGCCGTCAGGCATTCGAAGTACAAAGGGCCCGCTCAACCGGCTCCATAAAAAAAACAATGTCGAGGAAAATTTGATGCGCATCGTTCCCCATATCCTGGGCGCAGCCATTGCTGCCGCTCTGATCAGCACACCAGTTTTCGCTGCCGAACTCACCGGCACCCTTAAGAAGATCAAAGAGTCCGGCGTCATCACCCTGGGCCACCGTGACGCTTCCATTCCTTTCTCCTACATCGCTGACGCTTCCGGCAAGCCGGTCGGCTACTCCCACGATATCCAGCTGGCCATCGTCGAAGCGATCAAGAAAGACCTTGACCTGCCAAACCTGCAGGTCAAATACAACCTCGTCACTTCGCAAACCCGTATCCCGCTGGTGCAGAACGGCACCGTGGACGTCGAGTGCGGCTCCACCACCAACAACGTCGAGCGTCAGCAACAGGTCGACTTCTCCGTCGGCATCTTCGAAATCGGTACCCGTCTGCTGTCCAAGGCTGACTCCAAGTACAAGGATTTCGACGATCTGAAAGGCAAGAACGTCGTGACCACCGCCGGCACCACTTCCGAGCGCATCCTCAAGGCGATGAACGCCGACAAGCAGATGGGCATGAACGTGATTTCCGCCAAGGACCACGGTGAATCCTTCCAGATGCTGGAATCGGGTCGTGCCGTTGCGTTCATGATGGACGACGCCCTGCTGGCCGGCGAAGCCGCCAAAGCCAAGAAAGCCTCCGACTGGGCCGTGACCGGCACGCCACAGTCGTACGAAATCTATGGCTGCATGATGCGCAAAGGCGACGCGCCGTTCAAAAAGGCTGTCGACGACGCCATCAAGGCGACCTACGCCTCGGGCGAGATCAACAAGATCTACGAAAAATGGTTCATGCAGCCGATTCCGCCAAAAGGCCTGAACCTGAACTTCCCGATGAGCGACGAGCTCAAGGCCCTGATCGCCAATCCGACCGACAAAGCGGCTGACGACAAGAAATCCTGATTTCTGACTAACCTTATCCCCTGAGGAGGCGCCTGCCTTTTCAGGGGATGGTCACTCCCTGCTGGCATTTATTGGAAACACTCGAACCGGTGGCTGTCGAGCCGATCGCGTGTGCCTGATTTTCACAATCAGGGCGGGAACGGAGCTTCCCCAGGCGGGCACTTGTACATCGATCGAATCGAGGGGAGACCCTAATGAATTACAACTGGGACTGGGGCGTGTTCTTCAAGTCCACCGGCGTGGGCAGCGAGACTTATCTCGACTGGTTCATTTCCGGTCTGGGCTGGACCATCGCCATCGCCATCGTGGCCTGGATCATCGCCCTGATACTCGGCTCGCTGCTGGGCATCATGCGCACCGTGCCGAACCGCATCGTGTCGGGCATCGCGACCTGCTACGTCGAACTGTTCCGTAACGTGCCGCTGCTGGTTCAGCTGTTCATCTGGTACTTCCTGGTGCCCGATCTGCTGCCGCCGGATCTGCAGGAGTGGTACAAGCAGGACCTGAACCCAACCACCTCGGCCTACCTGAGCGTTGTCGTGTGCCTGGGCCTGTTCACCGCCGCCCGGGTCTGCGAACAGGTTCGCACCGGTATCCAGGCGCTGCCACGGGGCCAGGAATCCGCCGCCCGCGCCATGGGTTTCAAGCTGCCGCAGATCTACTGGAACGTGCTGCTGCCCCAGGCCTACCGGATCATCATTCCGCCGCTCACCTCGGAATTCCTGAACGTGTTCAAGAACTCCTCCGTAGCGTCCCTGATCGGTCTGATGGAGCTGCTGGCGCAAACCAAACAGACCGCCGAGTTCTCGGCCAACCTGTTTGAAGCCTTCACCCTGGCGACCCTGATCTATTTCACCCTCAACATGAGCCTGATGCTGCTGATGCGCATGGTCGAGAAGAAAGTCGCCGTGCCCGGCCTGATCTCCGTGGGGGGTAAATAATGGAATTCGATTTCAGTGGCATCGTTCCGGCCATTCCCGGCCTGTGGAACGGCATGCTGATGACCCTCAAGCTGATGGCGCTGGGCGTGGTCGGCGGGATCATCCTCGGCACCATCCTCGCGTTGATGCGCCTGTCCCACAGCAAACTGCTGTCGAGCATCGCCGGTGCCTACGTCAACTATTTCCGTTCGATCCCGCTGCTGCTGGTGATCACCTGGTTCTACCTGGCAGTGCCGTTCGTGCTGCGCTGGATCACCGGCGAAGACACTCCGATCGGCGCGTTCACCTCGTGCATCGTGGCGTTCATGATGTTCGAAGCGGCGTACTTCTGCGAAATCGTCCGGGCCGGCGTGCAGTCGATTCCGAAAGGCCAGATGGGCGCGGCGCAGGCACTGGGCATGACCTACGGCCAGATGATGCGCCTGATCATCCTGCCCCAGGCGTTCCGCAAGATGACCCCTCTGCTGCTGCAGCAGAGCATCATCCTGTTCCAGGACACCTCGCTGGTCTACACCGTGGGCCTGGTGGACTTCCTCAACGCCTCGCGCGCCAGTGGCGACATCATTGGCCGCTCGAATGAGTTCCTGATCTTCGCAGGTCTCGTGTACTTCACCATCAGCTTTGCCGCCTCGGTGCTGGTCAAGCGTCTGCAAAAAAGGTTCGCCGTATGATCTCT
The DNA here is from genome assembly GCF_039695385.1 of Pseudomonas sp. 9.2(2024). NCBI lineage: Bacteria > Pseudomonadati > Pseudomonadota > Gammaproteobacteria > Pseudomonadales > Pseudomonadaceae > Pseudomonas > Pseudomonas sp. 9.2(2024). The sequence continues at coordinate 5,228,353 of NZ_CP155585.1, forward strand.
ATCAAGAACATCAACAAGTGGTATGGGGACTTCCAGGTGCTGACCGATTGCAGCACCGAGGTCAAAAAGGGTGAAGTGATCGTGGTCTGCGGCCCGTCCGGTTCGGGCAAGTCGACCCTGATCAAGTGCGTCAACGCACTGGAGCCGTTCCAGAAAGGCGACATCGTGGTCGACGGCACATCGATAGCCGATCCGAAGACCAACCTGCCGAAACTGCGCTCGCGCGTCGGCATGGTGTTCCAGCACTTCGAACTGTTCCCGCACCTGACCATCACCGAAAACCTGACCATTGCGCAGATCAAGGTGCTGGGCCGCAGCAAGGAGGAAGCCACCAAGAAAGGTCTGCAACTGCTCGAACGTGTCGGCCTGTCGGCTCACGCCCACAAGCATCCGGGCCAGTTGTCCGGCGGTCAGCAACAGCGCGTGGCGATTGCCCGTGCGCTGGCGATGGACCCGATCGTCATGCTGTTCGACGAACCGACCTCGGCACTGGACCCGGAAATGGTCAACGAAGTGCTCGACGTGATGGTGCAACTGGCCCACGAAGGCATGACCATGATGTGCGTGACCCACGAAATGGGCTTCGCCCGTAAAGTGGCCGACCGCGTGATCTTCATGGACGCCGGCAAGATCATCGAAGACTGCAAGAAAGAAGAGTTCTTTGGCGACATCAGCCAACGCTCCGAACGCGCGCAGCATTTCCTCGAGAAAATCCTGCAGCATTAAAAACGGCTGCATTCCCCGACATCCTCTGTCGGGGAATGCAGGTGGTTGACCCAAGGCATCTGTGATGAAATGCGACCCCACTCTCTATCGCGCCACGCCGCCATCACTTGCCGTGAAACCCCGTCTGATCCGCCACCTGTTCCTGCCGCCGCTGGTCATCGCCCTGATGATCGGACTGGGTTACATCGGCTTCTGGACCAGCGAACATTTCGGCATCCGCAGCCTCGGCGAAAACGGCCAGCGCCAGCTGGAACTGCACGCCCGCGCGGTCGAAAGCGAGATCAGCAAATACACCTACCTGCCCAGCCTGCTGGAACTCGAATCGAGCGTTTCGCAGTTGCTGGACGACCCGACCCCGGAACACCGGCAAACGGTCAACGATTACCTTGAAGGCCTGAACCGGCGCAGCCGCAGTCGGGCCATCTACGTCATGGACACCACCGGCCGCGTCATGGCGACCAGCAACTGGCGCGACGTCGACAGCTACCTCGGTGAAGACCTGTCGTTCCGCGCCTACTTCCAGAACGCCATTCGCGGCCAGCCCGGACGTTTCTACGGGATCGGCAGCACCAACGGCGAACCCGGTTATTACCTGGCCCACGGCCTCGAAGAACACGGCAAGATCATCGGCGTCGCGGTGGTCAAGGTACGCCTGGAAGCCATGGAAGAACGCTGGCAACGGGCGCGCCTCGAAGCATTCGTCAGTGATGAAAACGGCATCATCATTCTGTCCAGCGATCCGGCCCGGCGCCTCAAATCGGTGATACCGCTGAGCGACGAGACCAAGGAAAAACTCGCCCGCAGCCTGCAGTACTACTGGTTCCCGCTGAACGAGCTGCAACCGCTGGCCCGGGAAACCCTGTCCGAAGGCGTGGAAAAACTCACTTTCCCGGCCAACAGCGAGGTGCCGAGCCAACAGGATGGCGATGAAGAAAACATCAGCTACCTGGCGCAAACCCGGCCGTTGAGCGATACCCCGTGGAATTTCACCCTGCTCACGCCGTTGCAGGATCTGCGGCGCGAGGCGATCAATCAGGGGATTCTGGTGGCCGTGGCGTTTGCCCTGGTGGCGTTCCTGCTGATCGCCTGGAACGAGCGGCGCAAGGTCATCGCCACCCGCCTCGCCGCCCGCGAAGCCTTGCAGGAAGCCAACAATCAACTGGAGCGTCGGATTACCGAACGCACCGCCGACCTGCGCGCCAGCAACGACCGGCTCAAGAGCCAGATCCGCGAACGACGTCAGGCCGAAGAAACCTTGCGTCGCGCCCAGGACGAACTGGTGCAGGCCGGCAAACTCGCGGCCATCGGCCAGATGTCCACCAGCATCGCCCACGAACTGAACCAGCCGCTGGCGGCGATGCGCACGCTGTCGGGCAACACCATTCGCTTCCTTGAACGCGGCCAGCTGGATGTCGCCAGCACCAACCTCAAGACCATCAACGACCTGATCGACCGCATGGGCCGGATCACCGCCAGCCTGCGCTCCTTCGCCCGGCGCGGTGACGACAAGGGCCGCGCCAGCCTCGGCAAAGCGGTGGATGCCGCGCTGCAAGTGCTCGGCGCCCGTGTCGAAAGCGCTTCCCTGCAACTGCATCGCCAGTTCGACGATGTGCAGGTGCAGATCGACCAGACGCGTCTGGAGCAGATTCTGGTCAACCTGATCGGCAACGCCCTCGACGCCATGCAGGCGCAACCGCTGCCGGAGCTGTGGCTCGAAGGTGAAGAATTCAACGGCAAATATCGCCTGCGGGTGCGCGACAACGGTCACGGCATCGACGCCGAAGCGCGCAAGCACCTGTTCGAACCGTTCTTCACCACCAAACCCGGCGAACAGGGCCTGGGCCTCGGCCTGACCCTGTCGGCCAGCCTCGCCGCCGCCACCGGCGGGCATCTGGGTGTCGAACACCCGGCCAGCGGTGGTACCACTTTCGTCCTCAGTTTACCGTTGGTAAGCCCTACTCCTGCCGAGCCAATATGAACAACGACCTCAGTGTATTGATCGTCGAAGACGACCCCCATGTCCTGCTCGGCTGCCAGCAGGCGCTGACGCTGGAAGACATTCCCTGCATCGGCGTCGGCAGTGCCGAAGAAGCGCTGGAGCAGGTCGGTGACAACTTCGCCGGGATCGTCATCAGCGACATTCGCCTGCCGGGCATCGACGGCCTGGAGCTGCTGACCCGGCTCAAGCAACGCGACCGCAGCCTGCCGGTGGTGCTGATTACCGGGCATGGCGACATCTCCATGGCGGTCGGCGCGATGCAGAAAGGCGCCTACGACTTCATGGAAAAACCGTTCTCCCCTGAACGACTGGTGGACGTGGCCCGCCGAGCCCTCGAACAGCGCAGCCTGAATCGCGAAGTCTCGTCCTTGCGCCGGCAACTGGCCGAACGCGATTCCCTTGAAGGTCGGATCATCGGCCGTTCGCCCGCCATGCAGAACCTGCGCGAGCTGATCGCCAACGTCGCCGACACCTCGGCCAACGTGCTGATCGAAGGCGAAACCGGCACCGGCAAGGAACTGGTCGCCCGTTGTCTGCATGATTTCAGCCGCCGTCACAGCAAACAGTTCGTCGCGCTGAACTGCGGCGGGCTGCCGGAAAACCTGTTCGAAAGCGAAATCTTCGGTCACGAGGCCAACGCCTTCACCGGCGCCGGCAAGCGGCGGATCGGCAAGATCGAGCATGCAGACGGCGGCACCCTGTTCCTCGATGAAGTGGAAAGCATGCCGCTGCCGTTGCAGATCAAACTGCTGCGGGTGTTGCAGGAGCGCACCCTCGAACGCCTCGGCTCGAACCAAAGTGTGGCGGTGGATTGCCGGGTGATCGCGGCCACCAAGTCCGACCTCGACGAATCAAGCAAGGCCGGGGAATTTCGCAGCGACTTGTACTACCGCCTCAATGTGGTGACGCTGGAACTGCCGCCCCTGCGCGAGCGCCGCGAAGACATCCTGCAACTGTTCGAACACTTCACCCAGCAATCGGCCCTGCGTTTCGACCGCGCGCTGCCGGAGCTGGACAACCAGACTCTGTCGAGCCTGATGAGCCACGACTGGCCGGGCAACGTACGCGAACTGCGCAACGTCGCCGAGCGCTTTGCCTTGGGCTTGCCGGCGTTCAAGAAAACCGGCGCAGGGAACGCAGGTCAGGGTCTGGCCTTTGCCGAAGCGGTGGAAGCGTTCGAACGCAACCTGCTCAGCGACGCCCTGCAACGCACCGGCGGCAACCTGACCCAGGCCAGCCTGGAACTGGGCATGGCCAAGACCACGCTGTTCGACAAAGTGAAAAAATACGGCCTGAGCCATTAAGCGAGAACGATGTGGATCTGATTTTCAAGGCAATGCTCGGTGCGGCAGTGGTGGTGATCCTCGCCATGCTGGCCAAGACCAAAAACTACTACATCGCAGGGCTGGTGCCGCTGTTCCCGACCTTCGCCCTGATCGCCCACTACATCGTCGGCAAGGGCCGTTCGATCGACGACCTGAAGACCACCATCGTCTTCGGCATGTGGTCGATCATTCCGTACTTCGTGTATCTGGCGACGCTGTACGTGATGGTCGACCGCATGCGCCTCGAAGCTTCGCTGGCTGTCGCGGCGGTGGCGTGGCTGATGGCGGCGACAGTGCTGGTGTCGGTGTGGGTCCGACTGCACGCCTGAGTCAGAGCAGGTTGTGTTCCGCCACCGGTTCGATCTGCGCCCAGTGCGACGTGTCTTCGCGATGCTCGCGCAGATACGGCAACACCGCCGCCAGCAACGGCTCCTTGAACGCTTCCTGAAAACGGTGCGCCAGCCCCGGAATCAACCGCAGCTGACTGCCACGAATATGCGCCGCCAGGTGCACGCCGTGCATCACCGGCAGCAGCGGATCCGCCGTGCCATGCACCACCAGGGTCGGCACCCGCAACTGGTTGAGCAATGCCACCCGGCTCGGCTCGGCGAGGATCGCCATGATCTGGCGCTTCACGCCTTCTGGATTGAACGCCCGGTCATAGGACTGCGCCGCTTGATGCAGCAACGCCTGCCGATCATCGTTGACTGAAGGACTGCCCAGCGCCGCCAGCAGATCGGCCTGTTGCTCCAGCGCAATCTGGCGATTGGGCGCGCCGCGCCGTGACAACAATTGCACCAGCGCCGCGCGCGGCGCCGGCAACCCTTCGGCCCCGGAGCTGGTCATGATCAGTGTCAGGCTTTCAACCCGTTGCGGCGCCATCGCGGCCATGTGCTGGGCGATCATCCCGCCCATGCTCGCGCCGAGCACGTGGAACTGCTCAACGTGCAACGCATCCATCAGGCCCAGCGCATCGTCGGCCATGTCGGTCAGGCTGTAAGGCGCCGCCACCGGCAGGCCGAGTTTGTAGCGCAGCACTTCAAAGGTCAGGTTGGCTTCCACGGGCGTCTGGCGCCAGGTCGACAGGCCGACATCGCGGTTGTCATAACGGATCACCCGAAAGCCTTGCTGACACAGCGCGACCACCACTTCATCCGGCCAGTGGATCAACTGCCCGCCCAGCCCCATCACCAGCAACAGCGCCGGATCCGACGCACGGCCAATGCTCTGGTACGCCAGGCTCACCTGCTGCAGATCGACCCGTTCGGTCGGTACATTGACGTCGCAACGCGACGCCGCATTGGACGCCGGAACGAAAAAAACCGCGGCCAACAACGCCGCGATTGCAAAAAATCCCTTGAACATGAAAAACACCGAAACGCAGAACCCCAGTAGAGCGCGAGTCTGATGAAGTTTGTTCAAGCGCGCTGCCACAGTTCGATGACAGTTTGATGAAGAGTGCCGAGCGGTCGACACTCTTCATCCGGTGCTGCCGTTACGCCAACTGACTGCGCAACTGCCGCGCCGCTGCCACCATGTTCACCAGCGCCGCTTCGGTCTCGGGCCAGGCGCGGGTTTTCAGGCCGCAGTCCGGGTTGACCCACAGACGCTGCGCCGGGATGCGCTTCACGGCTTTGCTCATCAACTTGACCATCTCGGCAGTGTCCGGCACCCGCGGCGAGTGGATGTCGTAAACACCCGGGCCGATGTCGTTCGGGTAGTCGAACGCTTCGAAGGCTTCGAGCAATTCCATGTCCGAGCGCGAGGTTTCGATGGTGATGACGTCGGCGTCCATGTCGGCGATCGCCTTGATCACGTCATTGAATTCGCTGTAGCACATGTGGGTGTGGATCTGGGTTTCATCCTTCACGCCCGAGGCTGTCAGACGGAACGCTTCCACCGCCCAGTCGAGGTATTCCTGCCATTGTTCACGGCGCAGCGGCAGGCCTTCACGGAACGCGGCTTCGTCGATCTGCACGATCTTGATTCCGGCGTTTTCCAGATCCACCACTTCGTCCCGCAGGGCCAGCGCCAGTTGTTGCGCCTGGACTTTGCGCGACACATCTTCACGGGGGAACGACCACATCAGCATGGTCACGGGACCGGTCAGCATGCCTTTCATCACCTTGTCCGTCAGGCTCTGGGCGTAGGTGATCCAGTCAACGGTCATGGCGTTCGGACGGCTGAGGTCGCCGTAGATCACCGCCGGTTTGACGCAACGGGAACCGTAGCTCTGGACCCAGCCGAAGCGGGTGAACAGGTAGCCGTCGAGCTGCTCGGCGAAGTACTCGACCATGTCGTTGCGCTCGGCTTCACCGTGCACCAGTACATCCAGCCCCAGACGTTCCTGCACCTGTACCGCGTGGCGGATTTCGCTGCGCATGGCGTCGTGGTAATCGTTGGCCGACAGCTTGCCCTGCTTGAACGCCTGACGGGCCAGACGAATCGAGCCGGTCTGCGGGAACGAACCGATGGTGGTGGTCGGGAACGTCGGCAATTTCAGACGCGCCTGCTGTGCGGCGATGCGCTTGGCGAACGGCGAATGACGCTGGCTGTCGCTGGCATTGATCGCCTCGATCCGCGCCTGCACGGCGGCCTTGTGAATACGCGGTGAACGGGCGCGACTTTCTTGAATCGCGCGGCTTTCGGCCAGTGCGCTTTGCACTTTCGGCGCTTGCGGGTCGTTCAGCGCATCACGCAAAACCGAGATTTCGCTGCACTTCTGCACGGCGAATGCCAGCCAGCTTTTCAGTTCCGGATCGAGCTTGTCTTCACGCTCGACATCCACCGGGCTGTGCAGCAACGAGCAGGAACTGCTGACCCACAGGTTGTCGCCAAAACGCTCCTGCGCCGGTTGCAGTTGTGCCAGCGCCTGCTCCAGTTCGCAGCGCCAGACGTTGCGACCGTTGACCAGACCCACCGAAAGAATCTTGTAGGTCGGCAGGCGATCGAGCACCTGACCCAGTTGATCCGGTGCACGCACGGCGTCGATATGCAGACCTTGCACCGGCAGGCCGACGGCCAGACCGAGGTTGTCTTGCAGACCGCTGAAATAGGTCGCCACCAGTTTCTTCAGCGGCGAGTACTGAAGGATGTGATAGGCGCGTTCGAAGGCGCTTTTCCAGGCTTGCGGCAGGTCGAGGGTGAGGATCGGCTCATCGATCTGCACCCACTCCACGCCCTGTGCGGCGAGGCGACCGAGGATTTCGTTGTACACCGGCAACAGGCGCTCAAGCAGATCAAGCTTGTCGAAGTCGTTGCCTTTCGCCTTGCCCAGCCACAGGTAAGTCAGCGGGCCGATGATCACCGGTTTGACGTTGTGACCGAGGGCTTTGGCTTCTTCGACTTCATCGAACAACTGCTCCCAGCTCAGCTTGAATTGCTGGCCTGCGCTGAATTCCGGGACCAGGTAGTGGTAGTTGGTATCGAACCACTTGGTCAGCTCTTGTGCGTACTGAGTCTTGCCGTGCTCGCCGCCACAGCAGGACGACGTGGCGCCACGGGCCATGGCGAACAGGGTGTCGAGGGTCGGCAGGCCGCGCTCGTCACGCACACCGTCGAAGCGCTCGGGGATCACACCGAAGGTCAGCGAGTGGGTCAGCACCTGGTCGTACCAGGCGAAGTCGCCGACCGGCAGCAGGTCGATGCCGGCATCCTTCTGCAGTTGCCAGTGTCTGGCACGCAGCTCGCGGCCGACCTGATTCAGGGCGGCCTGATCGAGATCGCCTTTCCAACAGGCTTCGAGGGCTTTTTTCAGTTCACGGTCGGCGCCGATGCGCGGGAAACCCAGGGTGTGTGCCACGGCCATGTCGAGTGTTCTCCATTGCGTAAAAGATGGCGCCATTGTCGACAGCCAGGGCAACATGAGACAAACTCAACCTTTTCGTGTTGATCACAAATTTTTCTCATGGAGCCTGCGGTGCTTGAGATCCGTCACCTGAAAACCCTGCATGCCCTGCGCGAAGCCGACAGCCTGGTCGATGCAGCCGACCGCCTGCACCTGACCCAGTCGGCGCTGTCCCACCAGTTCAAGGAACTGGAAGAGCGCATGGGCATGCCATTGTTCGTGCGCAAGACCAAACCGGTGCGCTTCACCAGCGCCGGCCTGCGCCTTCTGCAACTGGCCGACGCGACCCTGCCGCTGCTGCGCGCCGCCGAGCGTGATATCGGGCGTCTGGCCGGGGGCACCGCCGGGCGTCTGCACATGGCGATCGAATGCCACAGCTGCTTCCAGTGGCTGATGCCGACCATCGACCAGTTCCGCGATGCGTGGCCGGAAGTCGAACTCGACCTCGCTTCGGGTTTCTCGTTTGCCCCGCTGCCGGCTCTGGCCCGGGGTGATCTGGATCTGGTGGTGACGTCCGACCCGCTGGAAATCGCCGGCATCACCTACGTGCCGCTGTTCACCTACGAGGCGATGTTGGCGGTCGCCAACCAGCACGCACTGGCAAGCAAACCGTACATCGTCCCCGAAGACCTGCTGACCGAAACCCTGATCACTTATCCGGTGGAACGTGACCGCCTCGATATCTTCACCCGCTTCCTCGAACCGGCCGACATCGAGCCGGCGCAGGTGCGCACCTCGGAACTGACGGTGATGATGATGCAACTGGTGGCCAGCGGTCGTGGCGTGTGCGGCATGCCGCACTGGGCGCTGCATGAATACAGCTCGCGCGGTTACGTGAAGGGCAAGCGGCTGGGCGAGAAAGGTCTGTTCGCGACGCTGTACGCGGCGATCCGCGCCGACATGCTGGACGCGCCGTACATGCGCGATTTCCTGCTGACGGCCAAGGACACTTCGTTCTCGACCCTGGATGGGGTCAGCGCGGTTCGTTGAGGCTGGCGGTCGGCACAGAAGGCGGGCACCACATGTGGATCTTGTCGAAGTAGTCCTCGCCGACCCGCACCGCCATCGGCTCCAGGCCGAACTGGATGAAGCCGCAGCGCTGGTACAGCTGGAACGCCGCATCATTGCCGGCGGTGACGGTCAATTGAATGACTTTCAGCGCAGGATGCTGCTGTGCTTCACCCAGCACCGCTTCCATCAATTTCAGCCCCAGCCCGCGCTGACGAAAGTCGGCGGACACATACATGCCGAAGACCGTTGCCTTGTGCCGGGCCTTTTCCCGAGGCTCGAACGCCAGGCCGACGATGCCCGCCAGCCGGCCGTCTTCGAACGCGCCGAACACCGCGTCGAACTTGCTGGTCAGGCGTGATTCCCACCAGCTCAAAGGCATTACCGCGCGCTCGCGCACGCTGGAGGTGAACGCCTGCGGATGCCGGTCATAGGCTTCCAGCATCAGTTCGCGATAAGCCAGTGCATGACTGGCGTCCAGCCGTTCGATCCACATGTTCAGGCGGCCTTGCGCTGTTCAAGCATCAGCCGCACGGCCAGGCCGCCCAGCACGAAGCCCATGAAATAACGCTGCGCCGCCAGCCAGGTCGGGTTGTTGACGAACCACGACGCGATGCCAGCGGCGAACAGCGCGATCAGCAGGTTGACGCAGAAGCTGACGCTGATCTGGGTCAGGCCGAGGATGATGCTCTGGGTGAACACCGAGCCATGCTCTGGCGAAATGAATTGCGGAAATACCGAGAGGTAGAACACCGCGATTTTCGGGTTCAGCGCGCTGGTGAGAAAGCCCATGGTGATCAGTTTGCGCGACGAATCCGCCGGCAGTTGCTGCGCCTCGAATGGCGAACGGGCGCCGGGTTTCACCGCCTGCCAGGCCAGCCACAGCAGGTACAGCGCACCGGCCCACTTCAACACTTCATAGGCCATCGGCACCGCGAGAAACACCGCGGTCAAACCGGCGGCTGCCGCGAACAGATGCACAAAGAAACCCGCCACCACGCCGAGCAGCGAGGTCACCCCGGCACGGCGTCCCTGACAGATCGACCGCGAGATCAGGTAGATCATGTTCGGCCCCGGCGTCAGTACCATCAGCAGTGCAGCGGCGGCAAAAATCAGCAGGTCTTGAAGCGGGATCATGACGAAGTCCTTTACACGAATGATCAGGCGATCGCGGTCAGCGAGGCTCGATAAAACGGCAGGATCAGGTCACGTGTCAATGGGGCGAGAATTACATTGCCGTCGGTGGCCGGGTCGATCCAGATCACCTCTTCGATCTCGGCAGCCGGCAACACTTGAGCATCGATGGTCAACTGAAAGATCTCGGCCTGCACGACGAATCCCGGCTCGTTGGCGGCGGGCGCCGAGAACTGGCCGAGAAAGCTCGCCTGCGCCGGATCGATCACCAGCCCAAGCTCTTCTTCCAGCTCACGGGCCAATGCATGCACCGGCAGTTCATGCGGTTCGATCTTGCCGCCCGGTTGCATGAACGCCGTAGTGCCGCGCTTGCGCACCAGCAGGGTCTGGCCGTCGGGGTTGAGCAGCAATGCGGCAGCAATGCGAATGATGGAATTATTTGTGGTCGACATGAACGGAAAGCCTTTGACTCAAAAAACGGCAAGCATCACACGCCCGCCGTTCATGAGCAAAGACTCGGCCGGAACCTCAGGTCGCTTCCTGGAAATCCATCTCCGGCGGCTGCCGGCGGAAACCACCCGTAAGCACCGCCAGGTACACCACGCCAATCGCCAGCCAGCTCAGGCCCAGATACACCGCCAGGTGATCGAGGCTGACCATCAGCCACAAGTCCGCCGCCAGGCCGATGAACGGAAAGATCAGGAACAGGATCAACTCGCGCAGGCCTTTTTTCTCGCCGCCGATCCAATAGTGAAAAATCACCGACAGGTTGACCAGGCTGAACGCCAGGAACGCGCCGAAGTTGATGAACGAGGTCGAGGTGGTCACGTCGAGTTTCAGCGCCAGCAAGGCCACCACCGCACACAGCAGGATGCTGTTGACCGGGGTGCCGAAGCGCTCGTGCAAGGTGCCGAAGAATGACTTGGGCAGAACACCGTCACGGCCCATCGCAAACAGCAGCCGCGAACCGCTGGCCTGCGCCGACAGGCCCGAGGCGAACTGGCCGACGATCAGGCCGATCAGGAAGATCGACACGAACAGGTCGCCGCCGATGTTGCGCGCAATTTCGTAGGCCGCCGAGTCGACGCTGTCGAACTGGAACGAGGGGTGGGCGATCTGTACGAAGTACGAGACACCGACAAAAATCAGCCCGCCGATCAGGGTGATCAACATGATTGCCCGAGGGATGGTGCGGCGCGGATCGCGGGTTTCTTCGGTCAAGGTGCTGACCGCATCGAAGCCGAGAAACGAGTAGCAGGCAATGGCCGCGCCGCTCATGATCAGCGGCATCTGCATGTCGCCGTTGAAGAACGGTTTGATCGACCACAGCGGCGTGCTGGCATCGCCGCCAACGTAATGCACGCACAACGCGACGAAGGCGATCAGCACCAGGAACTGCACCAGCATCAGCAAGGCGTTGATGCCGTTGGCCAGTTTCAGGCCGATGATGTTGATCGCGCTGGTGATGCCGATGAATGCCAGTACCCAGACCCACTGGGGGATCGACGGGAAGGCCGAAGCCAGGTACGCGGCGCCGATCAGCCAGATCGCCATCGGCAGAAACAGATAATCGAGCAGCACCGCCCAACCGGCGATGAAGCCGAGTTTCGGGCTGATGGCCTTGCGCACGTAGCTGTAGGCCGAGCCGGCCACCGGGTACGCGGCGGCCATTCGGCCATAACTCATGGCGGTGAAGAACATCGCCACCAGCGCCGCCAGATACGCGGCGGGCACCATGCCGGCGGTGGACTGGGCGAGGATGCCGAACGTGCCGAGGACAATGATCGGCGTCATGTAGGCGATGCCGAACAGCACCACCGGCCCTAGCGAAAGGGTGCGTTGCAAACGAGCCATGGGCGACTTACTCCGGATTTTATTGGATTTATGGCAGAGGCCGAGTTCGGCGAATGTTTCGGGTGTTGCTTGTTTTTTTGTTCGACTGGAGATCCTTACCCCCTCACCCCAGCCCTCCCGAAACGTCGGACCGCCCCCAAGGGGGCGAGGGGGAAAGGGAGCCGATCTCCATGCTTTTCAAGACCTGAGTTCACTCGGAATTTCAGGTCGACGTAACTTGAGCGAGCACCTCGGTCAGTCCCCTCTCCCTCCGGGAGAGGGTTAGGGTGAGGGCAGCGGCTCAACGGGCAGGAATCAAAAGCTCCCGAACGCCACAGTCCCGCTCCACCACCTCCCCCGGCAACCTCAACCGCTGATCATCCAGATACCGATAATCCTTGCGCGCCAGCTCCAGCTGAGCGAAATCCAGCTCGACACTGAACTGCCCTTCCTCACGCCCGGCCTCGAACAGCACCGTGCCCAGCGGGTCCACCAGCGCACTGCCGCCGGCAAACATCAACCCGTCATCCCCGGCTTCCACACGGTTGACCATCAGCGCAAACGCCTGGTTTTCCTGAGCCCGGGCCATGATCGCGGTACGGTGGGTCGGACCGTATGGGTCCATGTTGCCGTTGGTCACGATCAGCAATTCGGCGCCCAGTTGCGCCAGGGCCCGGGCCGATTCCGGGAATTCGATGTCGTAGCAGATCAGCAGACCGACCCGCACGCCGTTCCACAGGCACGTGGCGTAACGGTCACCGGCCTCGAACACACCGCGATCCGAGGCCCAGAGGTGGGTCTTGCGGTATTTCAGGGCGATGCCTTCGGGGGTAATCAGCAGCGTGGTGTTGTAGAAGCGGCCGTTGTCGTTCTCGGCCATGCCGATCACCACGGCGAGGTTGCGTTCACGGGCGGCGACCTGCACGGCGCTGACGGTCGGGCCGTCCAGCGGTTCGGCGATCTGCGCCACGGTGTCGGCGGTCGGGAAGCCCATCAGGTGGGTCTCGGGGAACACGATCAATTGCGTGTCGACGGCGCAGGCCGCAATCGCCGCGAGGGCGCGTTCGAGGTTGTACGCCGTGTCTTTGTCACGGCCCGCCAGCTGGGCGAGTTCGACTTTCATGGGGAGTCCTTGTTATGAGCGCCGGGCGCCGAAAGATTGCCCGGCGGCTGTCTGTGGGCCAGTATGCTTCGCATTCGACCGGCCAGGGAATTACGCGGCCGGGGTAACCCGATAGGGGTAGAGGCATGACTCTTTCGTTTGACGACATCACCTGGCACCGCGCCGTCGGGCAGTTGATCGACGCCCTCGACAAGCCGAACTTCTGGGCGCAACTGGTGCGCCTGCTTGACCAGTACGTGCCGTTCGATAGCTGGGTGGCGCTGCTGTTCAGCGCCGACCGCCACCCGCAGGTGTTCGCCGAATGCCCCGGCGCCGACGGCAGTCCCGACCAGCTGTTTCAGGATTATCTGCGCGGTCTTTATCTGCTCGACCCGTTCTACATCGCCTGCCGTGAGCAGTCGCGCACCGGTTTGTATCGCCTGTCGGAGGTCGCGCCGGAGCACTTCGAACTGACCGAGTATTACCAGCGATACTTTCGTCTGAATGTGGTGGCCGACGAAATCCAGTTCAATTGCCAACTCGAAGGCGACCGCACGTTGTGCCTGTCGCTGGGCAGCCAGCAACGCTTCACCGGCGAGCAGATTGCCCTGCTGTCGCTGATCCAGCCGTGGGTGCTCGGCCTGTTGCGCCAGCGCCTGCCCTATGAAATCAACGAAACCGTGGCATTGGCCCCGGCGCCTGCGCAACCGGACTGGCGGGTACAGCTCGAAGCATCGGTGCAGCAACTCAAGGGCGCGCAACTGACCGCCCGGGAACTGGACGTCGGGCGCCTGATGCTCAGCGGTTGCTCCAGTAAAGAAATCGCCCGTAAGCTGGAAATCTCTGTTGAAACCGTGAAAGTCCATAAGAAACACATGTACAGCAAGCTGGGGATCAAATCCCAGTCGGAGCTGTTTTCGATCTTTCTGCAGGCGCAGAACGCCTGACTGCCGCAAAAAACCGTCCGAACCAAGGAAACCGTATGAGCCTGTCACTCCTGAGCCGCTACGCCTTCTTTGCCGTCTGCGTGATTTTCACCCTCGCCAGCCTGCCCTTTCTCGAACACGACTGGCTGTGGCCGATCACCGCCGTTACCGGCGTATTGAGCCTGATCGGTCTGTTCGACCTGATGCAGAGCCCGCACGCGGTGCGCCGCAATTATCCGATCCTCGGCAACATCCGTTATCTGGTCGAAGGCATCCGCCCGGAGATCCGCCAGTACCTGCTCGAATCCGACAGCGACGCCCTGCCCTTCTCCCGCGCCCAGCGTTCGCTGGTGTACTCGCGAGCGAAGAATGAAACCGCCGACAAACCGTTCGGCACCCTGATCGACGTCTATCAATCCGGTTTCGAATTCATCGGCCACTCGATGCGCCCGGCGCCGTTGAGCGACCCGAGCAGTTTCCGCGTCACCGTCGGCGGCCCGCAGTGCACCCAGCCGTACTCGGCGTCGGTGTTCAACATCTCGGCCATGAGCTTTGGCTCGCTCAGCGCCAACGCGATCCGCGCGCTGAACCAGGGTGCCAAACTCGGCAATTTCGCCCACGACACCGGCGAAGGCAGCATCAGCCCCTATCACCGCGAACACGGCGGCGACCTGACCTGGGAACTGGGTAGCGGCTACTTCGGCTGCCGCACCAGCGACGGCCGCTTCGACCCGGAACGCTTCGCCGCCCAGGCGCAGACTCCGCAAGTGCGGATGATCGAAATCAAGATGAGCCAGGGTGCCAAACCCGGCCACGGCGGGATTCTGCCCAAGCACAAGGTCACCCAGGAAATCGCCGACACCCGCGGCATCCTGATGGGCGAAGACTGCATCTCGCCGTCGCGGCACAGCGCGTTTTCCACGCCGATCGAGATGATGCATTTCATCCAGCAACTGCGTGAACTGTCCGGCGGCAAACCGGTGGGCTTCAAGTTCTGCCTCGGCCATCCGTGGGAGTTCATGGGCATCGCCAAGGCCATGCTGGAAACCGGCATCCTGCCGGACTTCATCGTGGTCGATGGCAAGGAAGGCGGCACCGGCGCCGCGCCGGTGGAGTTCACCGACCACATCGGCGTGCCGATGCGCGAAGGCCTGCTGTTCGTGCACAACACCCTCGTCGGCCTGAACCTGCGGGACAAGATCAAGCTCGGCGCCAGCGGCAAGATCGTCAGCGCCTTCGACATCGCCAGCGTGCTGGCCATCGGCGCCGACTGGGCCAACTCGGCGCGCGGCTTCATGTTCGCCATCGGCTGCATCCAGTCACAAAGCTGCCACACCAACAAATGCCCGACCGGCGTCGCCACCCAGGACACCCTGCGCCAGCGCGCGCTGGTGGTGCCGGACAAAGCCCAGCGGGTCTACAACTTCCACCGCAATACGCTCAAGGCCCTGGCGGAAATGCTCGCCGCCGCCGGACTCGATCATCCGTCGCAACTGTCGGCCAAGCATCTGGTGCGGCGCATGTCGGCGACCGAAATCAAACTGTTCTCGCAGTTGCACGTGTTCCTGAAACCGGGGGAATTGCTCACCGGGGAAGTGAACGGCGAGTTCTATTCGCGGATGTGGCAGATGGCGCGGGCGGACAGTTTCGAACCGCAGGAAATCGCGGCGGCCTAGACTCTGAACGGTCACCATTGCAGCAAGCGGCCGTGGGGCGGTTCCTTCATCACGATGAAGCCGTAGTCGCCAATCAGGTAGAGGCGGTAATAGAGGCTGTCCACCAAAGGTGGATAGCCCATCAGACCGACGTGGGTCGCGTTGCGCCGTTCGCGCTCGGCGACCACGTTGGTGATGCCGGCCGAGGGCAGGTTTTCGGCGAGCATGAAGTAATCGATGTTCAGCAGATAGTGCAGCACCGGCAACTGTTTGAACGTACCCACCGTTCCCGCCAGCCAGCGATCGGAGTACGTCACCGAGATATATATCCGTTTGGCTTCGCGCAGCTCGCGATGAGATGAAATGTCGTGGCTCAGGCTGTAGAGCGCACTGCTGGCGAAGGTTTTCTCCATCGTCAGCACCCGGCCATAAGCGAAGGACAGCGACAGCGTGGCCAGAAGCGGAATCGCCAACACCAAAGGCAACCGTTGATGCAGCGGCATCAACCCCAGCCAGGCCAGATAGAACAGCAACATCAGCAGCACACCGAATCCCATCAGGGTGCGCGCGCCTTCGTTGAAGTCGCGAAACAGCAGCGTCATGCCCGGCACCAGCAGCACAATCAACGGCAACGCCAGCAGACAGCTGAAGCTCAAGAGCAAACCCTTGGCGCGGGACATGCTGCGCTCGCGAATCTGCCGCCCCAACTGCACGGCGCCGAACACGGCGCACAGCACCAGCACAATAAAAATCGCCGTGTAGCCGCAGTGAAACAGCAGCGCAACTTTCTCTATCACCCGACCGATATTGATGCCGATCTGCAGCAACGGATCAGCGCTCGCATTCAGCAACTGCGTGCGCCCGTGGTCCGTGAACGGATAGGCCGTGACGCTGTAGATCGACACCGCCAGCAGCAGCTGCGCCAGCCTCCAGCCTGACTGGCACCAGAGCGCTGACCACGGCATTCGCCCGTGAACATTCCTGAGCAATTCAAGGCAACACAGCCCGAGAAACACATTGAGGCTGATCTGATACAACCCGATCGCCAGCGCCAGCAACGCCGACGGCACCAGCCATCGCTGAATGCGCGAAGCGCCGCAAAACGTGATCGCGTAAATCACCGCGACCAGACTCAGGGCCATGCCGGCCCCGTCGTATTGATAGGACAGGTTCTGCAACAGAAACGGGTTGTACCAGATCGGCAACGGCACCAGACAACAGGCCAGCGTCGGTTCGGGAAAATAGTGGAAGGTCAGCCGGGTCAAAGCGAACGACATCGCTACGGCGGCAAGCAACAGCGGCAGAGGAAAAATATTCGGCGCAGCGTCGGTGAAGGTCAGCGCCTGATACAACCAGTCCATGAACAACCGCCCCTGCCCGGCCCAAGCGTTGCCGGCGGCCAGCGTGCGCCAGTTATCGTCGATGTAGGGGAAGTCGGCAAGAATCAGCGGCAGGATGTACAGCAGCGTGGCGAGCAGGAAGAACAGCACGACCTGACGGCGGCCGAGTTCTCGTACGAGAAAATCGCTCATCCTCATACCTGCGCCTCTGTTCACGGCTGCGCTGGAAACAACGTAGCTAAACCTTCGAACATGACTCTGGATCAGAAGTCGTTTTTTGCGGCGCTTTCAGACCAGCGGCATCAACCTCGCACCCACGAAAAAGCCCCGGACTTTCGACCGGGGCTTTCGAGTTTCAGCAACAACGAATTACGAAGCCGAACGCACCGCGCCCTGGGACGCATCGCTTGGTTGCAGCTTGAACACGTAGAACAAAACGGTCAGCAGCACCAGGAACGCCGGGCCTACATAAAGTGCCACGCGAGTGTCCGGGAAGTACGCCATCAGACCGACTACCAGCACCAGGAACGCCAGCGCCAGATACGAGCTGATCGGGAACAGCCACATCTTGTACTTCAGGCCGGCCCGTTCAGTGGCGCTCAGGCCTTTGCGGAATTTCAGCTGGGCCAGCAGGATCATCACCCAGGTCCAGATCGCGCCGAAGGTGGCAATCGAGGTCACCCAGACGAAGACTTTTTCAGGCACCAGATAGTTGAGCAGCACGCCCAGCAGCAGCGCGAAGATCGACAGCAGCAATGCGCGACGCGGTACACCGTTGCTCGAGGTGCGAGCGAAACCGGCCGGCGCCTGGCCGTTCTGCGCCAGGCTGTAGAGCATGCGTCCGGTGCTGAAGATGCCGCCATTGCACGACGACAGCGCTGCGGTAATCACCACGAAGTTGATGATGCCGGCGGCGGTCTTGATGCCCAGACGTTCAAAGGTCATCACGAACGGACTGCCCTGGGTGCCGATTTCATTCCACGGGTAGATCGACAGGATCACGAACAGCGCGCCGACGTAGAACAGCAGGATCCGCCAGAACACCGAGCCGATCGCATTCGGGATGGTCTTCTGCGGGTTCTTCGCTTCACCGGCGGTCAGGCCGATCATTTCCACGCCGAGGTAGGCGAACATCACCATCTGCAGCGACATCAACACGCCCGTCACGCCGTTGGGCATGAAGCCGCCGTGGGCCCACAGGTTGGAAATCCCCAGCGCCACGCCGTCGTTGCCGAAACCGAAAGCAATGATGCCGATGCCGCCAAGCACCATGGCAATGATGGTGACGATCTTGATCAGGGCGAACCAGAACTCGAATTCACCGAAGGCCTTCACCGCGATCAGGTTGATCGAGCCCATGCTGACCAGCGCCGCCAGCGCCCAGATCCAGCGCGGGACATCGGGGAACCAGATGCCCATGTAGACCGCCACCGCGGTGATTTCGGCGACGCAGGTCACCAGCCACAGGAACCAGTAGTTCCAGCCGGTGAGAAAGCCCGCCAGCGGGCCGAGATAATCCTGTGCGTAACGGCTGAAGGAGCCGGCGACCGGGTTGTGTACGGCCATTTCGCCGAGGGCGCGCATGATCACCAGGATCGCCAGACCGCCGATGATGTAAGACAGCATGATCGCCGGGCCGGCCATTTCGATGGCCTTGGCCGAACCGAGAAACAGACCGACACCGATGCAGGCGCCGAGCGCCATCAGGCGAATATGCCGTTCACCGAGTTCGCGTTTGAGCGGACCGCCTTGAGCGGTTTCGCCATGGGGCGGGTGATTGCCGACTGGCATGGGGGACTTCCTCGTCTTGTTATTGGATGTGACCACCGAGTGTTCAAGCGTCGGCCGATAAGCCTGCGCCTGGGTAAATACCGGCCCTGCTTCGTGGGCAGAACCGTCCCGCAGAAGCAACCTGCGGGATCAGCGGGGCGTGCAGTATAAAAAGCTTGCGACAGGTTTTTTCACTCTATAAGGCATCTGATTCAGACGTAAACCTCGTCAATTCACAGGTTTACGAGACAAACCATCCTGCATTTCGAGGATTATTCACCGCGCAAATGGGCGCCGAGTATTGCACAGCAATGGTGCAACGTCATGCCGCAACCGGGTTTGAAGATTTGTTCAGATGAAGCCGGCCACCGTTCTTCACAATTTTTTCACCGACGCCAACCACCGACTAAGCTTCAGTCAAGTCCGATCAATCTGCGTGAATGGATCAATCGACTATGGGCGCTTTGTGGCAAACCGATTCGAGTGAAAAAGTGGTTCCGACTGAACGTGTGGATGAAGCGCCTGTACCTGAAAAAACCCGTCGTAACCGGCATGGGTGGAAGGCTTTCTGGCTCCTGTTGGTGATCATTGCGATTGTCGTGGGCCTGGCTGCGATGAAGGAAATGCGCACCTCGCGTTTTCAGTCCCGGGAGGTCAGCCAGTACGCCGCCAAACTCAAGTACGAATTGCAACCGGGGCCCAGCGAAGCGATCCGCTATCCGGGCAACGGGCCATTCGACCTGCGTCTGGGCTATAGCTCGCTGGACGAATTCCTGCCGCGGCTGATCAAGCGCAACTACGTCATCACCGAGCAGACGCGCTTCTCCCCGGCCCTGCTCAACTACACCGACAAGGGCCTGTTCGTGCCCTACTCCGAAAAGATCCAGGCCGGGCTGTCGATCACCGATTGCCGCGCCGCGCCGCTGTATCAGTACAACTATCCGCAGCAGCTGTACGCAAGCTTCGACTCGATCCCGCCGGTGGTGGTCAACAGCCTGCTGTTCATCGAAAACCGCTTCCTGCTCGACCCCAGGCAACCGCTGGCCAACCCGGCGGTGGACTGGCCGCGCTTCGGCATGGCCGCGTGGTCGCAGGTTGCCAAGTTGCTGCACTTGCCAGGGCAGTCGGCCGGCGGCAGTACCCTGGCCACCCAGCTTGAGAAATACCGCCATTCACCCGATGGCCTGACGGTGTCCGGTGCGGAGAAGATCCGCCAGATGATTTCCGCCAGCGTGCGCGCCTATCAGGGCGGCCCGGACACCTTGCCGGCGCGGCAGAACATCATTCGTGACTACCTCAACAGCGTGCCGCTGTCGGCGGTGCCGGGGCATGGCGAAGTGCACGGCATGGCCGAGGGTCTGCGGGTCTGGTATGGCGCCGATTTCAATGAGGCCAACCGCAAACTATCCAGCTCAGCGACCGATCCGCAGTCCATGGCGGACAAAGGTCTGGCCCTGCGCGAGATGCTCTCGCTGATGATCGCCCAGCGCCGCCCTTCGCATTACCTGACCAAGGGCCGTGAAGAACTGGTCGAACTGACCAACAGCCACTTGCGCCTGCTCAAGCAGAACGGCGTGATCGACGCTGCCCTGGCCGATGCCGCGCTGGCCAGCACCATCAGCTACCGCGACTGGCAGACCCAGCCGACGATCCAGCCGATCGAAACCAACAAGGGCATCAGTGTCGCCCGCAGCCGGTTGGCATCGATGCTCAACCGTCCGCTGTACGACCTCGACCGTCTCGACCTGTCGGCCACCAGCACCCTGCAGGGCGAGCTGCAAACCCAGGCCACCGCCTACCTGAAAAAACTCGCCGACCCGGCCTACGCCACCGAAGTCGGCCTGATGGGCGAACGCCTGCTGACGCCCACCAGCACCACCCAGGTGCGCTACAGCTTCACCTTGTTCGAACTGACCCCGGACGGTTCACGTGTGCGGGTGCAGACCGATAGCACCGACCAGCCGTTCGACATCAACGAAGGCAGCAAACTGGAACTGGGCTCCACGGCAAAGATGCGGGTGCTGACCACCTACCTGCAAATCATCGCGGAGTTGCATGACAAGTACGGCGCCATGAGCGTGCCGGAACTGAAGAAAGTCGAGGTGCCGGATCAGGATCGTCTGAGCCAGTGGGTGATCGATTACCTGATCCAGAACAAGGATCACGACCTGTCGAAAATGCTCGGCGCCGCCCTCGACCGCAAATACTCGGCCAGCCCAGGTGAAGCGTTTTTCACCGGTGGCGGCCTGCACGTGTTCCATAACTTTCGCAAGGAAGACAACGGCCGCCTGCCGACCCTGCGCGATGCCCTGCGTGAATCGATCAACCTGCCGTTCATTCGCCTGATGCGCGATCTGGTGCGCTACACCACCTACTCCGGCCCGAACAACAGTGCGGAGTTGCTCAAGGACGATCGCGACCCGCGCCGTCAGGAATACCTCGCCTCGTTCGCCGACCGCGAAGGTACTTCGTTCCTGCTCAAGTTCTGGAAGAAGTACCGCAACAAGGACACCCAGGCCCGGCTCGACACCTTCCTCGACAGCATGCGCCCGACGCCGATCCGCATGGCCGCCGTGCACCGTTACCTGCTGCCCAACGCCAGCCAGGAAGACTTCAACACCTTTGTGCGCTCGCACCTCAAGGGCGTGAAGATCACCGAAAAACTCACCGACGAACGCCTGGAACGGCTCTACCTGGCCTACGGTCCCGGCACCTACGACCTGCCGGATCAGGGTTTCATCGCCAAGGTTCACCCACTGGACCTGTGGATGATCGGCTACCTGCTCAACCATCCCGACGCGACCTTCAAGGACATCGTCAAGGCCAGCCAGTTCGAGCGTCAGGAAGTCTACAGCTGGCTGTTCAAGAGCAAGCACAAGGGCGCCCGTGACAGCCGGATCCGCACGATGCTGGAGATCGAAGCGTTCCTCGAGATCCATCAGCGCTGGCAGAAAGTCGGCTATCCGTTCGATCACTTGGTGCCGTCGCTGGCCACCGCCATCGGCAGCTCCGGCGACCGCCCCGCTGCGCTGGCCGAGCTGATCGGCACCATTCTCAACGACGGCGTGCGTATGCCGACCCTGCGCATCGACAGCCTGCACTTTGCCGCCGGCACGCCTTACGAAACGAAACTGGTCAATGACCCTCACGTCGGCAAACGGGTGATGCCGTCCGAAGTCGCCACGGCAATGCGCGAAGCGTTGTCGCAAGTGGTGGACTCGGGGACCGCCAAACGTGTTTCCGGCAGTTTCAAATTGAACGATGGAACACCGTTGGTCATGGGCGGCAAGACCGGCACCGGAGACAACCGGATCGAAGCGATCGGCTCCGGCGGGCGGATTCTCAGCTCGAAATCGATCAACCGTACGGCCACCTTCGTGTTTTACATCGGTGACCACCATTTCGGCACGCTCACCGCGTTCGTGCCGGGGCGCTCGGCGGAGAACTTCAAGTTCACTTCTGCCCTGCCGGTGCAGGTTCTCAAGGGGATGGCACCGATTCTGATGCCGTATCTGCAACCGGGCAGTGATTCGCAGTGTCTGGCGCCGCAAACAGCGACTGTGGCATCGACCACTAACTGAACCTGTGAAGGGTAATAGTTATGTGTTTTATGCATTCCAATATTCAATAAATCAGACATTAACCCGACACTTCGGCAACAGGCTTTTAAACTAATTAATCCGCTCATTGGACGTTAGGCTGAGAATTCTTTACTTATTCAAGGCCTGCACAATGACTGCAACATCCACATATAAAGGGCAACATTACGACTTAATTAAATCGCGTATCGATCCGGTCTTCAGCGATATGCAGTTACACCGTGCCCATGCGCTAGGCAATACGCCCCTCCAGCTTGAATCCTGGATGACCGATGCGTCGGCCGGCGAGCTGGAACGCATGTCGGCCGATAACCGTCGGGCGTGGGGTGCACAGAACCGAATCGACCGCCTGCTCGGGCGTCTTCAGGATATCTACGCTTTCGCCGAGCCCTTGCTCAAGGCCAGGCTGCTCGAACAGTTCCAGATCGATGTCGACGTCAAGAATACCTATCTGAGGCTATACGCTTCGGCTCAGACGCCCTGGTACGTCCATAACTTCAACAAAGCCTCCAAAGCCAGAACGGTTTCGATGCTTGATGCGGCATTGCATAACTTCGCACACGACGAGCACTATCAAAACTATTCGACTTTCATTACCAAAACCGACGTCGCACGCGACTTGTTCGACTCCTCGCCGATCAACCGGACAATCAGCGTGAGTCAGTTTCAGACGTTGTGCCGGGAACTGGACCTTGGTGCGCGCTACAGGCGCCATCTCGAAACAGTCCTGCTGGACAAGGAACCGGTAGCAGAAACGTACCTGCGCACACGGGTCGAGCAAAGCCAAAAAGCGACGCTAAAGGCCGCTGCGCAGATGGCGCGGCTCAAAAAGGACATCGGTCACAGTGCCCATGCGCTGATCCGCGAAGTGTTGCTTGGCCGTCAGACTCTCACACTGGACGGCCAGCCGATGCTGGTTTGCGACCTGGGCATGATGGATCTGACTTTCACCGGCATCCTGATCATTCGGCCGGATCCGGAACAGGCGCCTCACTCACCGAAAATGATTGCCTATGTTCCCCACGACCCGGATCACCCGCTCAAGGAATACGCCTCGACCCTGGACTTCATGCAAGAGCTGACCCGGCAACTTCGGGCCAATGCGACATCACCCTCCTCCGGGCTCAGCTACCGGCAGTTTTTCAGCCAGTTTGTCGATCATGAACAGCGTGGGCATTTTTTTGCCGGGCTCGAACAACGTCTGAGCTACGTAAAATGGTATCCGCAAGAAGCGGGCGATTCGCGTCCATCATGGCGGGAAACACCGGTGGAGAAACCGCAACTGCAATTCAGCGCACCGCCGATCCGCTCGCCGCTGTGGAAGTACCTCTTCGAGCAGCGACTCAACAAGATTCTCAACGACGCACGCGTGATTGCAGTGGCGACCGCCGACGCCGACGACAAGGCACGCTGGGCCTGGTGGGAGAATGTCCTGAAGATTGCCGGCGACATTCTCAACGTGTCGTTGTTCGTCTTGATGCCGTTCGTGCCGTATCTGGGCGTTGCGATGCTGGTCTACACGGCGTTCCAGTTGACCAATGAAGTCATCGAAAGCGCAGTGGATCTTGGTTACAGAAACTGGGTCGAAGCGGCGGAGCATGTCGTAGGTATCGTCATCGATGTGGTGCAACTGGCGGCATTTGTCGTCGGGGGCCTGGCCGCCAAAAAAATTCTGAAACTCTCGCCACTGGTCGAAGGCATGAAACCGGTGACGGGACACGACGAAAAAATCCGCTTGTGGCACACCGACCTCACGCCATACGCGCAAACAGACACTGTTCCACCGCCGGCAGCGAAACCTTCTGCCTCCGGGCTGTATCGATTTGCGGGCAAAACCTTGCTGCCTCTCGACGGTCGGCATTACGCAGTGAAATTCGATCGCAGCAACGGCCGCCATCGCGTCCAGCATCCCACTCGCCCGCAGGCGTACGCACCACAATTGCGCCACAACGAACAGGGCGCGTGGGTACACGAGGGGGAAAAACCACAGGACTGGGACGGTTCGATTCTGATGCGCCGGTTGGGTCACAGCGTGGACGGCTACAGCGACACCGAACTGGAACACCTGCGCAGCATCAGCGGCACCTCGCCAGAATCACTGCGCCGGATGTATATGGACAACGCGCCGCCACCGGCACTGCTGGCCGATACCCTGACTCGTTTTCGGACGTGGGACGAAACCCGCAACGTCGGCCAGTTGATTCGCTCCGGACAACCACTGGCCCCGACCGCCTATTGGTTCAGCCGAATGGTCCCGGACATGCCAGGCTGGCCGGCCGACAAAGCGCTGAAGGTTTTTGAAAGCGCTGACTCGAACGGAAATTTTCACCTGTACGGCAACCCGCAAGCGACAGCCGGACAGACGCTGAGCATTGGCATGCCTGACCTGTTGGCTGGCAGGCTGCCGGAGCGGCTGACGGATTTTCTCGACGACGCCGAGATGCAGTCGTTGCTCGGCGGCAGCTACCCCAGAGCGCAACGGGCTCAGACACTGCGCAACCAACTGGCGGATGCAGTGGAGACGCGCACCCCGGAAATTTTCAACTATCAATATCAAGTCAATGATCACCTTGGCGATGCCCAGGTTCACTTGCTGCAACAACAGTTTCCACAGCTGCCCTCCCGGGTTGCCGAGGCGCTGCTGAAGGACGCGACACCGGCCGAGCAGACCATCATCCGCGAAGAACGACGTATCCCGCTGCGCCTGAAAGACCAGGCCCGGGAAAGTGCTTTTGAAGTCAGCGCGGCGCGTGCCACTGAAGGATTGTATGAGCCGGCATTACGATTGCCCGATACCGAGCGATTGATTCTTGGCGCCCTGAGGCAACGCACCGATGCCTTCGCTGATCTGCGCATTGAAGTACGTGAGCTTTTTCATGACGGCGCGCTTCGCTGCAGTGTCGGCAACGAAAAGGCCAGTACCGTGCGTGTACTGATCAGGGATCAGCGTGGCCGCTATGAAGTGCGCGATGACCGGGACAAAAGTCTGCATCCGCCTGCAGATCTGTATGAAGCCATTCTGCTGGCCGTGCCCGCCGACAAGCGGGCCGCGTTGGGCTACCGCCTCGGCCAGGGGCAATCGCTCAAACAGTGGGTGCAAGTCATGAGCGAACGTCCTGCCGAACGAAGGACATTGCTCGCACGGCCGCCCATCCGCCCTCGGGTTCCTCTGCAAACCGAGCTGCTGCTGCGCGGGCCGGGGCACTCGAAAACGGCACTGAGCGTAGAGGAGAAAGTCGCAAACCTCTATCCGCATTTCGATCAGGCCGAAGCACTCGCCTTCACCCGTTCCCTGCAAGCGAACGGTGATCCCCACTCACAGATCAAACTGCTGGAACAGCAGCTTCAACGGCTCAGGCAGACACTGGAAACCTGGCGTCAGCGCTATCTGACCGAGTGGGATCCTGAAAGTCCGGACAGCACTATCCCGCGCACTTACTGGGACTATCAACGGAACGGCGGACAGTTTCTCGCCGATCGTCTGCTGGAGTGTTTCGAACGCAAGTCCGAAGTATTCGGCGAGCGCAGTCTCAGCATGCAGGAAGGTTATCGGCTGGACCTGTCCAGCGAATGGCTGCCCAAGGATATCGAGCGTTGGTGGCGACAACTGCCGGAAGAACTCAAATCCTGGTTCGAACAGATCACGACCGTGAATCTGGACGGCTCGACGTTCTCCACCAGACCGAATGGTCTGCTGAAGGACTTGCGGCATATCCGCCAATTAAGTGCCAGAAACTGTGGGCTGAGTTCTCTGCCGGACACCATCGGCCATATGCAGCAACTGGAGACCCTGCGCCTTAACGACAACCAGATTCAACTGACCCCGAGCACCGCCGAACAACTGCGCAACATGACGCGCATGGAAACCCTCAGGCTCGATCACAATCCACTGGGCATTGCGCCGAATGTCGAGCGCATGCCCCGACTCAAGGTGCTGAGCCTGATCGACACCGGCCTCGAAGGCTGGCCATCGGGCTTGTTCGACAAGCCCCGGCCACGCGGCTTTTTTCTTGATCTGGGCGCCAACTCGCTCAAGCGCATCCCGAATGTACCGCTGGGCTCCGACAGCGCACGGTTGATTGCCCGCAGCCGCGTCTATGCCGACAGACTCTCTGACGCGGTGCGTGTCAGGTACGAGCAATACAGGACATCTGTCGGCATCCCTTCGCGCATGACTTATTCCCGGGCGGCGGAAGATCTGCTGGAACGCTGGCCCGTTTTCGTCGATACCTCGTTGCGCAATGAAACGGCCGGCGTTGGCACCTATCGGCCCGAAGCCTGGCACGAGCTCGCCGAGGAGCCGAATTCCGACGGTTTCTTCACGATCATCGAAGATCTTACCCACTCGGCCGACTACACAGCGGGTGGCAAAGCCAATGATCAACTGACCGACCGCGTGTGGCGGATGATCGGCGCCATGGACATCGACACGCCATTGCGCGAAGAGCTGTTCCTGATGTCGACCGATCCCGAAGGCTGCGCTGACGCCGGCGCACAGCTGTTCAACAACATGGGGGTCAAGACACTGGCCTCTGAAGCCTACTCATACTCGACCAACCGGGCAGAGCTTGAACGCAAACTGGTGACGCTGGCCAAAAGCGCATCGCGACTTGATCAGGTAGGCGAAATCGCCCGCGCCGACATTCGCACTCGCGGAGGCAATCCCGATGAAGTCGAAGTGCACCTGGCCTATGAAACCGGACTGGCGAAAAGTCTCGACTTGCCCTGGCAGTCTGAAGACATGATGTTTCGCCCCACCGCCGGCGTCGATAACCAGACGATCACCACCGCTCGCGATACCGTGCTCGAACGCGAGGCAGGCGACGGACTGGTCAACCAGATGATTGAACAGCCGTTCTGGGAACGCTATCTGCGCGACAACTGGCCGGGCGAAATCGAATCCAACAAGCGCATGCACCTGGAAAAATTCGACTGGCTGGATGACTTGCGAACAGCCCAGACACAGTGGGTGCAAGCGGCTGACCTGCCGTCGGCACAACGTGCAGTTCTCAAAAAGAACCTCACGGATCTGGCCGACAGACTGTCGGTGCCACACAAGGAAGTGCTCACCGGGCAAGCCATGAGCGATGCCACCTATGAGCGATTGCTGCGTGACATCGGCTACCAGGAAAAACAGTTGAGCCGACAGCTCACCCGCGAAGCCATGAGCCGGGCCGGGATCTGAGTACGGTGCCCTGAAGGTAAACCGTCAGGGCATTGCAACGTTCTAGACCTCCGAATCCCAGATCACCGTGACGTTGCCGACGTAGCGTTTGCCTTTCCCGGGCTGGAGCATCTGTTCGACATGGGCACCCGGAATCTCGAAGTGCAACGTGGCCGGCGCGCGTTGCATGAAGCGGGTCGGCTGGAACGCCATGGCATCGGGACTGTTGCTCAATGGACGGCGTTTGACCGGGTGGCCCGCCATGTCGGCAATGCTGTCGGGCAGGCTGACGCTCAGGAAAACCTGCGCGTCGGTCGCTCCGCTGACCGTGTCGCGCAATGCGCAGGAGCCGACGGCGGCGTACTCGCATTCGAAGTACATCTTGAAGCGTGAGGACGCCGAAATATTGAAGGTCTGGTCGCGAAACAACCGGGTCGGTTTACTGCCCTGCTGCAGCCAGGCTTGCCAGCCGCCCTGGGGTACCAGCGCAATTCTGTTGCCGCCGGGCGGGATATCGACCTTCAGCACATGTTGCACGTCGAGAAGAATCCGGAAAGTCAGGCTGGAGGTATCAGGCAACAGGTTGTTGCCGGCATCGATGTCCTGACCTGGACCCACACCATAGGTGAGCTCACCGGCGTAAATTCCCGCCGACATGCCCAGCGGGTTCGGTGTGCGAAGTTCATAGGCCACGTCGAGATAATCGTAAGTCATCCACGGGATTTCGAACGCGGACGGTTTGCTGCACACGACGTCGGACGGCGTGAACCAGAAAAACCGGTAAAACTCCGGTCCGTATGAGGCCATTGCCCCGTCTTCACAAGGTCTGGGCGCCCAGCCCCACCCCCTCCCGACCCAAAGCGCGTTATGTGACTCATATTCGCCCGAGACACCGGTCAGGTTACTTGCCGTATCGCTAAGGACATAACGCGAGCCAAATCCGCCGATCCGCACCTCTACCGTCTCGGCTTCACCGGTGACGATATTGCGCACCGTCAGGCCACGCCACTGCGCCGGCATCCTGAACATCGCGCCATCGCGCTCGGCGCTTTCCGGCCGAATGGCCTGCACCGAGGTGAAGCGCAGCGGCAGCGAAACCCCCATCAGGTTGTAGCGTCGGCAGTCATTGGGGTATTGGCCGCAGTAGCCGCTCTGCGGCGTCTGGTTGATGAATGCGTTGCTCTGCGGGTTGGCGGGATCGGGAACGTAGGTGGCGCGAATCTCCTGAGTGATTGCCAGCGCTGGCGCGGAAAAAATACTCCCGCAAAAGCAAAACGCACTGATCCTTGAGCACTTGCTTACAGCTGAAACCATTGGCTGTTTCCTTGCCTGTCAGGTCGGTTGTCCTTGTCCGGCGTGCGCTGTTCATCCTGTCGGCGCCGCCACGTTGAACACGATATTGACGGTGCCGTTGTATTCACCCGGCTTGTAGCCGCCCGGTTGCTCGCGGGGGACGATTTCCAGTTGCACGCGACTGCCCGCCATTGCTTCCTCGGCCGACACCACCTCCCGGGGCGTCGGGTCCTGAGTGAGATCCTTGCCGTTGAAACTGACATGCAACACGATGTTGTCGCGTGAATCGCCACCGGCGGTCAGGTAAGGGAAACTCTCGAGCCGCGCTTCAATGGCACTGCCGTCGGTTTTCACATCGAAGCTCTTGCGCAACCCGAGCAACGTCGAGCTGTGGATATCCCATGGCAGGGTCTGCTCGCGATGAATCCAGTCGGCTTCGCTGGGAATCACGTAGAAACCCAGGGTCGGGATGTCTACCGACACCTCGAAAGTATGTTTTTCCCGGGCGGCGAACACTGCCGGATGAACCGACGCCGGCAGGCCCAGGCACAGCGCGATAGCGACTTGCTTGATCATCTCAGGAACCTCTGCGTGGATGACGGTGCGCGATCAACTTCCCGGTGCCCGGGCGTTGAACAACAACATCACCGTGCCGTCGTACTCCCCCGGTTTGAATCCGCCGAGCGGTTTGATGGGGTCGATTTCCAGCAAAACCCGCTTGCCCGCTGCCGCCTCGGCCTGGGACAGCACTTCACGCGGGCGGGTGTCCTGACTCAACACCACACCGTTGAATTTCACATGCAACAGAATCTCCTCGCCCGTCCGGCCGTTGGACATCGAGCCCGTACGTTCCAGACGCGCTTCGATGGCACTGCTGTCGTGGCGCACGTCGAACGACTTGCGCAAGCCACGCAAGGTCGATGTGTTGTAGTCCCAGAGCAACCGCTGCGGGCGGTGAATCCAGTCGGACTCTGCCGGAATGATGTAAAAGGCGCGACTGGGGATGGTCAGAAACACCTCGAAGTTCAACTCCTCCCGAGCCGCCCAGCCCGGGACACTTGTCAGTGCGGTTAAAGCCATCAGCGCGGCAATGGCGCATTGCTTGTTCATGATCGATACCTGGCGCGTCATTGGTGCAGGCCTTAGCGGCGTGCCACCCTGAGGTCTTTCTTGTTATCGCCTTCAACCAGTTTGAAGCGGTATTCGCGACCGGCTTCCTTGTCGAATGCGAAGCTTTTGCCAGCCATGACGTGATGTTTGGTAGTCGCGCCGCAATCGCTTTCATCGCTCAGCGAACAGTTCTTGAACTCGTCGACCACCATCACCGTGTTGCCGTCGTTGCGGATCTCGTAACGCTCCGGGCTGTCGTTGATCACCGTGGCGAAACGCGCATCTTTGGGCCGCACGAAGAACACGATGCCGAAGCCCGTCATGACGTTGACCCCGGCCGACAGCGACTTTTTGTAGTCTTCGCGTTCATCCTGGGACACCACGAACTCATCTTCCTTTTCCGGCACCACCGGCACGAAGCGCACCCGGAAATAGCGCTCGCGATCCCGCTCTCCCATGTACAGCAAGCGCGTGCCCTGAACGCCCTGCGCCGGTACGATCAAACGCGCCGGGCTGGCCATCACGCCATTGCGCGAAGCGCCGTCATCCGCATTGGCGACGGGAATTTCCTGCGGCTTGCCATCGGCGTCATAAACGATTTCCAGCACGTTGATCTTGACGAACGCGGTGCTGTCACCGCTGTTGAAGACCCGTTTGAGATAGGTACTTTTGTCGCCGTCGAGATAGTCGTACACCGTGCCGACATTGATCTGTGGCCCGCCATGGGCCGTCATGCAGAACATCCCGGACAGCAACAGCAAAAACATTCGAGTCATGGAACTCAACCTCATGAAAATGAAAAATGACCTGCCCCGGAGTTTCATACTTCCGAGTCGAAAATGACGGTGACGTTGCCCCAAAGCGTGCCGTTCATGCCGGGCTTGAGCAGGGATTCGATCCAGCGCCGCGGAATCTGAAAGCGCAGGTTGCCGGGTTTGCGATCGACGTAGCGGGTGGGCTCGAACGGACCGAGCCAGGTGTTGTGCATCAACGTTCCGGACCAGCCGTCACTGTTACCCGGACCGACGATGCCTGCGGGTAGCGTGAGCCTGACCTCAAACTTGGAGAAGCCCACTTCATTGTTGCCAATGCCGCATTCAGACCCACCCAGTGAGTTACAGATCATCATCACCTTGAAGCGCGACGAGGCCGATATGTGAAACAGTTGATCGCGATAGATATCGGTGGGCATACGCCCCGTTTCGATCCAGCTGCGCCAGCCGCCGGGCGGCTCCATGGTGACCTTGTCGCCGCCCGGTGGCAGGCTGACTTTCAGTTCGTGCTGCACATCAAGCACAAAATCCAGAGTCAGGTTGGCGTCATCCGCCCGAAAGAAAGGCCCCATGTTGAAATCCGCGCTGCCGGGGCCGACGCTGTAGGGCAGTGAACCGGTGTACACACCGGTCGCCATGCTCAACGGATTGGGAGTACGCAATTCGTAGGCGATATCCAGATACTCGAATTCCATATGCCCGATGTCGAAGAGTGCCACCTTGTTACAGCTGCCCAGCACGGGGGTCTTCCAGAAAAACTGGTAAGTGGTGGCGCCCGGAAAGCCGACTCCGCTGTATTCGCATGGAGGCGCGGCATAAACCCACGAACTGCCCACCCACAATTTACGATGCGCCTCCGCTTCGTTTGGCTCGCCCGTGAGTTCGGTGACAGGCTTGCTCAAGCGATATCGCGAACCGATCCCGCTGATCCGAACCTCCACCGGATGAGTCTGCTGAGTCTGCTGATTGATGACATTCACGACTCGCCAATCCGCGGGCACCTTCACCCACACGCCATTGGTCGAAAACATAGGCGTGAACGTCGAGAAGCGGATCGGTACCCGGAGACTGAACATGCCCTGATGGGCGCACTCGTCCGGGTAATCTGCGCAATAACCGCTGTTCGGCGTCTTGTTGATGAAGACGTTCTTGCTTGGCTGTGTCGGATCCGGCTGAAACAGCGCGCGGATTTCCTGATTTGCCGCTTCGACCGGCGGCAGGCTCAGCGCAACGAACAAGCTCAAATATCTGGTCAGCTTTTTCACGCTCAGCCCGCCTTCTGATCGGTAATGGTTGTATCGGCCAGGGTGTCCGGCGTGCAACGCAGATCCCCGATCATCAACACGTTGTTTTCGCTGCGATGCTGATCGGCGTCGAGGCGGAACTGGCACAGCAGGCGGTTATCCTGGCGCACCTCGAGGGTTGGCGAACCGGCGTTCATTTCCATCGAGAAGAAGCCGTCGACTTCGGTGACCCCACGACTGGCGTGGTTGATCACGTGATGCCCCTTGAGCGGCTGGCCCTGTTCGTTGACCAGCCGTCCGAGCACGGTCAGGGTTTTCATCACGCGGATCTTGCGGTAGTCCACGCCGCCCTTGTTCAGGTGGTAACGGGTGCGCGCCGGTTCGATGGTGGCGGCGGGCACGTTGTTGCCCTCAAAGTCGAAGCTCACCGAGCTGTTCTGATAGGCAGTGATCGGGATGAAGTTGCGCCCCGGTTTCAGCGCGGCGCTGCCACCGCTGAAGTCGTCGGCGCGCAAGGCAATACCTTCGATATCCGACTCGACATCGACGATCATCCCCGCCCCGCGCATTTCGTACTCGCTGGTCATGAGCATCTGCTGACCACCGACCACCAGTGTGCTGTCGAGGTTAAGACCGCCGGTGAAATTGCCGTTGTAGGACGAGCGCTGGATGAAGCCGTCGCCGTTGACCGTATCGGTTCGAAAGTTGGCCAGGCCCGAAGCTCCGATGCCGTAGGTGTCGGTCAGCGCGGTGACCGAGACGTTCTGCAGCACGTGGCCTTTGAGGTCCTTGCGCCAGCCGATGGAGGCGTTGTTGTCGCGGCCGCCATCGCGGTCGGTGCGCGAACCGATGCTGCCGGTGATCTGCTCGCCGGGGGCGCCCAGTGCCATGTTGAGGCTCAAATCGACCCCGCGGTTACGCGCGTCGCCGCTACTGAAACTGCCCGGCCGGTCGAACAAGGACAGACGCCAGTTGGCGTCATTGCCGAACAGCTCGCTGCGCCGGGTCCAGCCCAGATCCACGCCGACGCCTTCAACATTGCCCTCGCTGTGGGAGACCCGTGCATTCAGCGAATTGCGACTGTTGAGCCGGTGGTTGAGCGCCAGCGACGAGTTGCTGGTTTCGCCGATGAACACATTGCGCTGGCGCACCCGGGTGCCGTCCGGCAGGGTTTCGTACTGGTCGGTGGTGTCGAGCCAGCTGCGGTTGTGGCTGATCACCAGGCTGCCGGAACCGTAGTTGTACAGGCTCTGCAAATCCAGACCGGTGCCGTGATCCTCGGTCTTGTAGACGTTGGCATACAGGCTGATGTGATTGGCCAGGGTCCAGTCGATGGACGTGCCGTATTGCAGCTTTTCGCGGATCTGCCGTGCCGACAGGCCAAGGATGACTCGCGGGTGCAACAGATAGTTGAGCGAGGCACCGGCGGTAGGACTGCCGCTGGATTGTTGATCCCAGTTGCTCAGCAGTTTCTTTTCTTCGCCGGCAAACAGGTTGTAGCGCCAGCGCTCGTCGAGGTTGCGCCAGTTGCTGGGCTTGTACACCAACTCCTGGGTGCTGGACGTGATCTGGCCGTCTTCGATCAGCCGTACCTCCACCTCGTAAATACCGCCGGGCAGCGGCCGGGTGTCGAGGGTCTGCAAACCGGCGGGTATCGATTGAGTGTTGATCAGCAGGCCATCGCGCCAGATCTCCACCGAGCCCTGGCGATTGGCGGTGACGTAGATCGGGTAGACGCTGGGCGCGGCGTTGTTGATAGCCAGGCTGTCGGAGCTGCCGTACATCACGCCGACGGCGGTATCAGGGCTGGTGCCAAACGTGCGCGGTTGGCGGGTCAGCCCTTCGGAATTGGGGGTGAAGTAGCCCAGGCGGAAGAAATTGCCTTGCAGTTCGCGCTGGGTGTAGAGCTCGTGGACGGCGTGATAGAGCTTCTCGTCCGGGCCGCCGAGGCGAGCCATTTGCATGTTGAAGGTCTGGCTCCAGTTGCCCAGGCTGCCGCTGGCTTCAAGGCCGAAACGCCCGCCCAGATCCTGATCCTGGCCGCCATTGAGGTTGAGCTGGTTGCGCACCATCAGTCCGCTGCTGCCACCTTCGGGTTGATCATAGAAACGCTTGGTTTCGAGGTCACGCTCGGCGTTCTCGGTGAGAATCGAGAGCAACGAATTTTCAAGGTTGTAATGCACCGCCAGCACCTGATCGGGGCACGAACCGGTGCACGCGCCCAACGGCACGCCGGGTTTGAGATAGGCCGCCCACTTTTCGCGTTCGGCGGGGGTGTAGCGGTTTTCGCTGGTGTCGGTGAATTCCAGCAAGGTCACGCGATCATCACGGGACAACACCACCATGGCCTCCCCCAGCGGTTGCTGATCGAGCTCGACCCGCACCGCCAGCGGCACATCGAAAAAGTGCTCTTCGAAATCCGCCGGCAAACCTTTGGCCTGCGCCAACAGACTGCGCGGAGTCGTGCCGGCGGGTTCGGAAGCGGCCGCTGCGCTGGCACAAAACAACAGCGCAAGCGCAGCCGCGATGGGTGTCATCGGGAACATGAACTCGTACTCTGATTTACAAAAGTTGAAGTCCGGCGGGACAGACAAGGCTGTTTATCCCGCCGGGGAACGCGACTCTGGCAAGCTGCGTTGAGTGCGGATCAACCGATTACTTGCCACCACCGATCGGCGGCACGGCGTCGAAGGTCATGGCGACAACACCGGTGTAATCACCCGGCTGGAAGTTGCTGCCCTTGGCACTGATCTTCAGGGGTGCGCGGAAGTTGACGTCGGATTCCGACTCGCCCACAACCATTTGCGGGGTCAGGGTCAGTTCCTTGTTGTTGAACAGCACTTGCAGGTCGATGGCGGTGTTGCCGGCGATCAGTTTTGGCTGGCTTTCCAGGCTGGCATGAACCGAGCCGTTGTTATTGCGCACGTCGAAGAAACCATTGACTTCACGCATCTTGCCGGTGCTTGGCTGGAAGCTCATGTCCTGATCCTTGTTGACCAGATCGGAGTCGGTCGGCACCACGTAGAAACCGTTGGTCGGTACGTGGGCGATCAGGCTGATGGAGTGACGGGCTTCACCGGCGGCAAAGACCGCGGACGAGCTCAGGGCCAGGGCAGCGAGAGAAGCGGTGATTGCGATTTTCTTGAACATCGGTCAGTACCTGTTTTCTTTTTAAGGGAATCGAAACATTGAAGTTCATGTCATACCGGTCGATAAGTACCGAAAACATGGAAGTTCAATGCCGGGGCATGATCAACCCTTGTCTCAAGAATGTAAGCAGGCAACTTCCCACGAACTTGTAGTTAAACAACCTCGCAACATGAAAGAAAAAACATCAAAAAATCAGAATATACAAAAGTGACTGTAAGGCATTCCCTACCTACAGTTATTTACAAAAACCGTTACAGCAGTTTCGACAATACCAGCCAGCACTTTCTAATCTTTTTAGAATATACGCTCAAGCATTAATAGAGTGATAGCTTTAACTTTCCGGTTATTCCTGTCTCGATCAACCAGGTAGGGCGGTTCCTCCGTCAGCGCGTCTTGCTCACCGCTGACCACTCGTCAGCTCTGCGGCAAAAAGCTCTTGCCCAGCCGTAAAGATATATCTTAAGTTGTATCTAAAAACGACGAGAGAAGACTGAAATGAGAGACCATCATTCCCCCCACCGCGACCACGGCGACAGCCGTGACGGCTTCGAAAAACGCCACGGCCGCGAGCGCGGCGGTCGCGGCCCGCGGGTATTCGCCCCGGGCGATCTGAAATTGCTGTTGCTGGCGCTGATCGCCGAACAGCCGTGCCACGGCTATGACCTGATTCGCCAGATCGAAACCATGTTCGACGGCGCCTACAGCCCCAGCCCCGGCGTGATCTACCCGACCCTGACATTTCTCGAAGAAAGCGAAATGATCACCGGCGATGCCGAGGGCGGCAAAAAGCGCTATGCGGTGACCGATGCCGGCCGCCAATCCCTCAGCGAACAAGCGGTGGCGCTGGACGGCGTGCGCATGCGCATCGACGTCAGCAAGCGCTCGTTGCGCGGCCACGACCGGCCGCCGGAAATTCATGAAGCGGTGCACAACCTGCGCCACGCATTGCAGATGCACCACGGGCGCTGGAGCCCGGAAGAAATCCTGCGCGTACGCGACCTGCTCAATGACACCGCCAAAGCCATCGTCGACGGCCCCGCCGTTCAATCTGCCCCGGAGAAAGCCGAATGACCGCAGTCGATACCCAAACCATTCACCGCGTCATGCATGAAATCAAACGTCGCCGCCTGGAAGTGCTGCGAGTGGTCGACCTGACTCCGCGCATGCGCCGCATCACCCTCGGCGGGCCGGAGCTTGCAGGCTTCATCAGCCTCGGTACCGACGATCACGTCAAACTGCTGTTCCCGCAGAACGCCGAACAGGCCGCCGCGCTGGAAACTTTGGTGCTGGGTGCCGGCAAGAGCGACGTACCGATGCCCGAGATGCGCGACTACACCCCGCGTCGTTATGACCTCGACAAGCTAGAGCTGGACATCGATTTCGTCCTGCACGGCGACGGCCCTGCCTCGACCTGGGCCGAGCAGGCCAAACCGGGGCAGTTCCTGCACATCGGCGGCCCGCGTGGCTCGATGATCGTGCCGGACATTTTCGACAGCTACCTGCTGATCGGCGACGAAACCGCCCTGCCCGCCATCGCCCGCCGCCTCGAAGGCCTGGCGGCCAATCGCAAGGCGCTGGTAGTGATCGAAGTGGAAAACGGCAAGGAGCAGCAAACCCTGGAAAGCGCGGCGCAGGTCAATGTGATCTGGGTACTGCGCGAGGGCGGCAAGGACAACCTGCTGACGACCGTCAAACAATTGCAGGTGCCCAAGGGCAATCTGTATGCGTGGGTGGCGACCGAGACCAAGGTTTCGCGGCAGATCCGTCGGGTGCTGCTCGATGAGCACGGACTCGACGAGAAGTTCGTCAAAGCGGTCGGTTACTGGCGCGCCGAAGGCTCCGAAGAAGAGTGAATACGAGCGGCGGCGCTGCTAAAGGCGCCGCCCCTGCCAGCGATCAATCCCGATCACCAGCAACGCAATCAGCACAAACCCCAGCAGAATCCCCCCGGCATTGATGAACACCTGTGGATAACCCAGCAGCGCCACGTCAATGAACGGATAGGCGTAAGCCCCCAGCAAATGCCCGCGCAGCAGCGCATAGGCGAAGTACACCAGCGGATAGATCAGCCACAGCGGCAGGTGCTTCAGACGCAAAGTGCCCTTCGGCACACACAGCCACCAATAAGCCAGAAACAGCAGCGGCATCACGTCGTGGAGCAATTCGTCCGCGATAAATTGCCAGCCCTGCGGGTGCCACAGATGCCGCAGCAAAATACTGTAAGCCAGGCCCACCAACGCAATACTGACGGCAATCCCGCTGCTGACCCAAGGCTGCAGAAACCAGCGCCGTGCAGCGGATTCGCGATCCGTCACCGTGCAGGTCAGCACCACCGCCGCCAGGGTGTTGGTGAGCACGGTGAAGTAACTGAAAAAACTCACCAGCCCGCCCAGCAGACTGGCGCCGACGCTCAGGCGTGCGAAGAAAATCAGGTACAGCTGAATCCCCAGCCCGGCCCAGCCCAGCACCGCGGCCGAAGTAATCAGGCGTCGCCGCCATACGGCGTCCATCTCAGAGCGGTCGCTTGGTGCGCATCAGTTTCACGTACAGCCGCTCGACTTTCTCCCGCGCCCATGGCGTCTTGCGCAAAAAGGTCAGGCTCGACTTGATGGTCGGATCGCTCTTGAAGCAACGGATGTCGATGCGCTCGGCCAGGCCCGACCATTCGTAGTGGGTCACCAGTGCATTGAGGATCTGTTCGAGGGTCACGCCGTGCAGCGGATCGGGATTGTGGTCGTTCATGCCGGGCCTTTGGGCGAAGTGAAAATGCAGAAGCCGCGCACCTTAGCCGAGGGCATGGGCGGGTGGAAGGCCTTGGGTTAAATGTAGGCCAACCGGAGAAGATCGCAGCCTGCGCCAACGCCCGCAATGCGCTGTATTGCCGCACTGTTACCGAATCCGAAAGGGTTCATGTCTGCAAAAGCACTTTGTGTTTTTGTAACAGGACATTATCCTGCCGCCCTTCTACTGAATCGCTTCACTGCCTGCGTCAAATCGTAGCGGCCAGCTTATCCCCCAAAAAGATCAAGAAAGACCCTATTCATGCCCGATTTTCCGTTCTCCCGAGACAGCGCTATCTCCACCCTGCGCCTGATCGGCGGCTGCACCGCCCTTGGCCTCGCCACCTGCACCCAGGCCGCCCCGGCCTTCGACAGTGAATCACCGTGGATGCTCGGTGACTGGAACGGCACCCGCAACGAACTCGCGGCAAAAGGTATCGACTTCAAGCTCGACTACACCGGCGAAATGGGCAGCAACCTGCACGGCGGCTACGACCACGACCGCACCGCGCGCTACAGCGACCAATGGGGCCTCGGCACTCATCTGGACCTGCAAAAACTGCTGGGCTGGAACGACGCTGAATTCCAACTGACCGTGACCAAGCGCAGCGGCAACAACATCAGCAACGACCGCATCAACGACCCGCGCGTCGGTGGCTTCACCTCGGCCCAGGAAGTCTGGGGCCGTGGCCAGACCACCCGCCTGACGCAGATGTGGTACCAGCAGAAATTCTTCGACCAGAAGCTCGATATCAAGGTCGGCCGCTTCGGCGAAGGCGAAGACTTCAACACCTTCCCGTGCGACTTCCAGAACCTGGCGTTCTGCGGCTCGCAAGTCGGCAACTGGGTCGGCGGCATCTGGTACAACTGGCCGGTCAGCCAATGGGCGCTGCGCGTCAAATATCACCTGACGCCGGAGCTGTATGCGCAAGTCGGCGCCTACGAGCAGAACCCGTCGAACCTCGATCGCGGTAACGGCTTCAAGCTCAGCGGCAGCGGCACCCAAGGCGCGATCCTGCCGATCGAACTGGTGTGGAAGCCCAAGCTCAACGGCCTGCCAGGCGAATACCGCGCCGGTTACTACTACAGCAACGCCAAGGCCACCGACGCCTATAAAGACAGCAACGGCCAGCCGGCCGCGCTGAGCGGCGAAGCCTATCGCAGCGCTTCGAGCAAACACGGCGTGTGGCTCGGCGTGCAGCAGCAGGTCACCAGCGTCGCCAGCGACAATTCCCGTGGTCTGAGCGTGTTCGCCAACGGCACGATGCACGACAAGAAAACCAACGCCATCGACAACTACGTCCAGGCCGGCGTGGTCTACAAAGGCCTGTTCGACGCCCGCGCCAAGGACGACATCGGTTTCGCCCTGGCCCGCGTCCACGTCAACCCGGCCTATCGCAAGAACGCCGAGGCGACCAACCAGGCCCGCGCCGTCTACGACTATTACGATCCGTCCTTCCTGCCGCCGCAGGACACCGAATACAGCGCTGAACTCTATTACGGCGTGCACGTCACCAACTGGCTGACCGTGCGCCCGAACCTGCAATACATCCGCCATCCGGGCGGTGTGGACAAGGTCGACGACGCGCTGATCGGCGGGATCAAGATCCAGTCGTCGTTCTGACCCAATGCAGGCCGCTCAGGCCTGCAGATGAAATTCGATAGCAAGACAAGTTTTTATCTGAACCATGCCCGCGCCCGATCGTCATCTACAGTGACTACAGCGCGGGACTACTTGAAACGTCACGGAGAACCACACTATGAGCACTGAAGGTGCTTCGAGTCGAAGCCGTCTTCTGCCGAACCTGCTCGGCATTCTGCTTCTGCTGATGGGCCTGGCCATGCTGGCCGGGGGAATCAAGCTGAGTACGCTCGGCGGCTCGCTGTATTACCTGCTGGCCGGTATCGGCATCACGCTGACCGGCATTCTGATGCTGATGCGTCGTCGCGCAGCATTGGGCCTGTACGCCATCGTGCTGTTCGCCAGCACCGTCTGGGCGCTGTGGGAAGTCGGTCTGGACTGGTGGCAACTGGTGCCGCGCCTGGCACTGTGGTTTGTCCTCGGTTTCGTGATGCTGCTGCCGTGGTTCCGTCGCCCGCTGCTGCTCGCAGGCCCGGCGCCGATGGGCACCGGCGGCCTGACCGTGGCCGTGATTCTGGCCGGCGTCACCGCCCTGGCCAGCCTGTTCACCCATCCGGGCGAAATCTTTGGCGAACTGGGTCGCGAGACCGCCGACACCACCAGCACCGCGCCAGCCATGCCTGATGGCGACTGGCAGGCCTATGGCCGCACCGAATTCGGTGACCGCTACTCGCCACTGAAGCAGATCACCCCCGCCAACGTCGGCAAGCTGCAGGAAGCCTGGCGCATCCAGACCGGCGACCTGCCGACCGCCGATGACCCGGTCGAGCTGACCAACGAAAACACCCCGCTGAAAGCCAACGGCATGCTCTACGCCTGCACCGCGCACAGCAAAGTGCTGGCGCTGGACCCGGACACCGGCAAGGAACTGTGGCGCTTCGACCCGCAGATCAAGAGCCCGGTCGGCTTCAAGGGCTTCGCCCACATGACCTGCCGTGGCGTGTCGTACTACGACGAAGCCGCCTACGCCAAGTCTGAAAACGCTGCGTCCGCCGTCGTCTCCGAGGCTGGCAAAGCCGTCGCCCAGGCCTGCCCGCGTCGCCTGTACCTGCCGACCGCCGACGCTCGCCTGATCGCACTGAACGCCGACACCGGCAAGATCTGCGAAGGCTTCGGCACCAACGGTGTGGTTGACCTGACCCAGGGCATCGGCCCGTTCACCGCCGGTGGTTACTACTCGACTTCGCCTGCCGCTATCACCCGTGATCTGGTAATCATGGGCGGTCACGTCACCGACAACGAGTCGACCAACGAACCGTCCGGCGTGATCCGCGCCTACGACGTACGCGACGGTCACCTCGTCTGGAACTGGGACAGCAACAACCCGGACGCCACCGAGCCTTTGGCACCGGGCGAAACCTACAGCCGCAACTCGGCCAACATGTGGTCGCTGGCCAGCGTCGATGAAAAACTCGGCATGGTTTACCTGCCACTGGGCAACCAGACCCCGGACCAGTGGGGCGCCGACCGCACCCCGGGCGCCGAGAAATTCAGCGCCGGCGTCGTGGCTCTGGACCTGGCCACCGGTAAAGTCCGCTGGAACTACCAGTTCACCCACCATGACCTGTGGGACATGGACGTCGGCAGCCAGCCAACCCTGCTGGACATGAAAACCGCCGATGGCATCAAACCTGCGCTGATCGCCCCGACCAAGCAGGGCAGCCTGTACGTCCTCGACCGTCGCGACGGCACGCCGATCATCCCGATCCGCGAGATCCCGGTTCCGCAAGGCGCCGTGAAAGGCGACCACACAGCCCCGACCCAGGCCCGTTCGGACCTGAACCTGCTGGCCCCGGAACTGACCGAAAAAGCCATGTGGGGCGCCAGCCCGTTCGACCAGATGCTGTGCCGCATCCAGTTCAAGGAACTGCGCTACGAAGGCCAATACACGCCTCCGTCGGAACAGGGCAGCCTGATCTATCCGGGTAACGTCGGCGTGTTCAACTGGGGCGGCGTCTCGGTCGACCCGGTTCGCCAGATGCTGTTCACCAGCCCGAACTACATGGCCTTCGTCTCGAAAATGGTGCCACGCGAGCAAGTCGCGGCCGGCAGCAAACGCGAGAGCGAAACCGCTGGCGTGCAGCCAAACACCGGCGCGCCATACGCGGTGATCATGCACCCGTTCATGTCGCCACTGGGCGTACCGTGCCAGGCCCCGGCCTGGGGCTACGTCGCCGGTATCGACCTGACCACCGGCAAAGTCGTCTGGAAACGCAAAAACGGCACCAGCCGCGACAGCTCGCCCATCCCGATCGGCTTCACCCTGGGCGTGCCAAGCATGGGCGGCTCGATCGTCACCGCCGGCGGCGTCGGCTTCCTCAGCGGCACCCTCGACCAGTACCTGCGCGCCTACGACGTGAACACCGGTAA
Organism: Pseudomonas sp. 9.2(2024); assembly: GCF_039695385.1. Lineage (NCBI taxonomy): Bacteria > Pseudomonadati > Pseudomonadota > Gammaproteobacteria > Pseudomonadales > Pseudomonadaceae > Pseudomonas > Pseudomonas sp. 9.2(2024). Next base: position 5,270,143 of record NZ_CP155585.1, read on the forward strand.
AGAACTGTGGAAATCGCGTCTGCCCGCGGGTGGTCAAGCGACTCCGATGACCTATACCGGCAAGGACGGCAAGCAATACGTCCTGCTCGTGGTGGGCGGTCACGGCTCGCTGGGCACCAAGATGGGTGATTATGTGATTGCGTACAAACTGCCGGAATAAGTTTTAGCGGCGGTAAGGAAAAAGGCGATGCCCTGTGAGGGGTGTCGCCTTTTTTTGTGGGCTGCGGTTTTATTAAACGAGGTGTTTATGTCCTACAGAAGGGGTGTTTGCGGGGGATGTTTCTGACATGTCGCGTCGGTTGTGGGTCGGAAATGGGGTGGATAGGCTTTGGGGGTCGCTGCAAATTCAGCGAACGGGCGTCGCGGCCCAACTTCTGAGGCATAATTGCCGCCGCTTAACAGCAGCACCTCAAGTGCTTGTATATGGTGGCTGTGCGCGGGATACCTTCGGGTATGCCGAATGCCTCAGGTCGGTCCGCGAACCCGCGTACAGCTGCCACCCCTCTTTTTGCGTCGCGGCAATTAGAGGAATGGACCCATTCCTGAGGAGTAAAAAATGAAAAAGCCAACACCCAATCCCCCCGAATCAAACGACACCTCGCCCTACGAATCCGCCGATTCAAAGAAACTCCACGACGCCGCCGAACGCGCGCTCGACCACCATTTCAATCCCATCCCCAAAAAATGCCCCGGTCGCCGACCGAGCCAGATGTTCCAGGTCTCGCCAGACATGGACGATGAAAGCCTGTTGGCCCATGCCTGTGAGTCCCTGGCTACCGCCAGTGTCATGGCCAGTGATGTAGCGGCTTTTGTCGATACGCCGCAGCGGCACCGGATCCTGGGCATTCAGCAGGTGATCATGCTGGCGGAACTGGCGGTGAATCGGGTGCTGGATAACGTTGAGGTCAGTCGATATCCGGCATAAATGCTGATGAGGTCTCTGCGGGAGTCAGGCTTGTGGTGAGTCAGTCATGACGCTGCCCTCACCCTAGCCCTCTCCCGGAGGGAGAGGGGACTGACCGAGTTGATCAATCGATGTACATCGACCTGAAAGTCCGAGTCGACCTCAAGTTTGCAAAGCCCACAAACCACACCTCTCAAGGATGAGCGTTAGCTCGACAAAGCTCTTGATCTTGATCCACCCGTCCCTTCGGAAGGCTGAGTGGAGGTGTTCATCCGGGGATTGGCGCGCAGCGCCGTTTGGCGAAGCCGAACTCATCGACGAAGTCGATGCCCCCGGAGGGACGCCGGAGCGAAGGAACCCGAGCCTGCGAGGGCCGAACGCCGGGACGAGCCTTTTTGGGTACTTTTTTGGCGTTTGAAAAAAGTGCCTCGCCGTAAGGGCGAAACCGCCAGCGGGCGCACCCGAAGAAACGGATATGTACTCGATAAATCCCCAGCATGGCCGGCCCAAAGGCCGCCAAGCCCAACCCCAAAACCCTGTCAAAACCCTGAACACACAAGCAGAAACACCCACCCCCATTGAAACCACCCAAACCCTGCCCCATCTAACAGCCATACCCAATTGCGCAGGTGCCCCATGAGCGACCAGCAAGAATTCCCCGAGAACCCCGACGACATCACCGAAACCGACGCCGAACACATCGAACACCACGTCCCCGGCAAAGGCCTGGCCCTGCCCGGCCAGAACCTGCCGGACAAGGTCTACATCATCCCGATCCACAACCGCCCGTTCTTCCCGGCCCAGGTCCTGCCGGTCATCGTCAACGAAGAACCCTGGGCCGAAACCCTCGAACTGGTCAGCAAATCCGAACACCACTCCCTGGCCCTGTTCTTCATGGACACACCCCAGGAAGACCCGCGCCACTTCGACACCAAGGCGTTGCCGCAATACGGCACCCTGGTCAAGGTGCACCACGCCAGTCGCGAAAACGGCAAACTGCAATTCGTCGCCCAGGGCCTGAGTCGCGTGCGCATCAAGACCTGGCTCAAACACCATCGCCCGCCGTATCTGGTGGAAGTCGAATACCCGCACCAGCCCACCGAGCCGACCGACGAGGTCAAGGCCTACGGCATGGCGCTGATCAACGCGATCAAGGAACTGCTGCCGCTCAACCCGCTGTACAGCGAAGAGCTGAAGAACTACCTCAACCGCTTCAGCCCCAACGATCCGTCGCCGCTGACCGACTTTGCCGCCGCCCTCACATCGGCGACTGGCAATGAGCTGCAAGAAGTGCTCGACTGCGTGCCGATGCTCAAGCGCATGGAAAAAGTCCTGCCGATGCTGCGCAAGGAAGTCGAAGTCGCGCGCCTGCAAAAAGAAATCTCCGCCGAAGTGAACCGCAAGATCGGCGAGCACCAGCGCGAGTTCTTCCTTAAAGAACAGCTCAAGGTCATCCAGCAGGAACTCGGCCTGACCAAGGACGACCGCAGCGCCGACCTCGAACAGTTCGAGCAGCGCCTGGAAGGCAAAGTGCTGCCGACGCAGGTGCAGAAGCGCCTCGAAGAAGAGATGAACAAGCTGTCGATCCTCGAAACCGGATCGCCGGAATACGCGGTCACCCGCAACTACCTCGACTGGGCAACCTCGGTGCCGTGGGGCGTGTACGGCGAGGACAAACTCGACCTCAAGCACGCGCGCAAGGTGCTCGACAAACACCACGCCGGCCTCGACGACATCAAGGACCGGATCCTCGAATTCCTCGCGGTCGGTGCCTATAAAGGCGAGATCAGCGGCTCCATCGTGCTGCTGGTCGGCCCGCCGGGCGTGGGTAAAACCAGCGTCGGCAAATCGATCGCCGAATCCCTTGGTCGGCCGTTCTACCGCTTTAGCCTCGGCGGCATGCGCGACGAAGCCGAGATCAAGGGCCACCGCCGCACCTACATCGGCGCGCAGCCGGGCAAACTCGTGCAGGCGTTGAAAGACGTCGAAGTGATGAACCCGGTGATCATGCTCGACGAGATCGACAAGATGGGTCAGAGCTACCAGGGCGACCCGGCCTCGGCGCTGCTGGAAACCCTCGACCCGGAACAGAACGTCGAATTCCTCGACCACTATCTGGACCTGCGGATGGACCTGTCGAAAGTCCTGTTCGTCTGCACCGCCAACACCCTGGATTCGATCCCCGGCCCGCTGCTGGACCGGATGGAAGTGATTCGCCTGTCGGGCTACATCACCGAAGAAAAAGTCGCCATCGCCAAACGCCACCTGTGGCCGAAACTGCTGGAAAAGGCCGGCGTGTCCAAGGGCAGCCTGAGCATCAGCGACACGGCGCTCAAAGCCTTGATCGACGGCTACGCCCGTGAAGCCGGCGTGCGCCAGCTGGAAAAACAGATGGGCAAACTGGTGCGCAAAGCGGTGATGAAGCTGATCGACGATCCGAAAGCGGTGATCAAGATCGGGCCGAAAGACCTTGAAGCGTCCCTTGGTCATCCGGTGTTCCGCAACGAGCAAGTGCTGTCCGGCACCGGCGTGATCACCGGTCTGGCCTGGACCAGCATGGGCGGCGCGACCTTGCCGATCGAGGCCACGCGGATTCACACGTTCAATCGTGGTTTCAAACTGACCGGGCAACTGGGCGATGTGATGAAGGAGTCGGCGGAGATCGCCTACAGCTACGTCAGTTCGCACCTCAAATCTTTTGGTGGCGATCCGAAGTTCTTCGACGAAGCCTTCGTCCACCTGCACGTGCCGGAAGGCGCGACACCGAAAGACGGCCCGAGCGCCGGCGTGACCATGGCCAGCGCCCTGCTCTCCCTCGCCCGTAATCAGGCGCCGAAAAAAGGCGTGGCGATGACCGGTGAATTGACGCTGACCGGGCATGTACTGCCGATTGGCGGAGTGCGCGAGAAGGTGATTGCGGCGCGGCGGCAGAAGATCTTCGAGTTGATTCTGCCGGAGGCGAATCGCGGCAACTTCGAAGAGCTGCCGGATTACTTGAAGGAAGGCATTACCGTGCATTTCGCCAAGAAGTTTGCGGATGTAGCGAAGGTGCTTTTTTGATCACTCTGTAACGATCGTTCCCACGCTCTGCGTGGGAATGCATCCTGTGACGCTCCGCGTCACGCTTGCGAAGGAACGCAGAGCGTCCTGGGCGGCATTCCCACGCGGAGCGTGGGAACGATCACGCCAAGCCTGGCGTTGTCACACTTTGTCTCATCTTCAGTTATGCTCGCCGTTCGTCGCCAACGCCGGAGCCACTGAATCCATGTCCCCCCTTCGCCTGTTTGTCCCCCTGTCCCTCGCCCTGCTGGCCGCCTGTGCCACGCAACCGAAAACCAACGTGACCGTGGAAAAACAGAGCGAATGCCCGGTGCGCCTCACCAACGGGCAAAACCTGATCGTCATGCTCCCGAGCAACCCCACCACCGGCTACCGCTGGGCCATCCAGGATTCCGCCGGCGGCGTATTGCGCGCCCTCAGCCCCGAGGTCTACAGCAATCCGGAAGATGCCGGCGTGGTCGGCGCGGCCGGTCTCTCGACCTGGCGCTTCCAGGCGTTCGCCCCCGGCACCGGCCGTCTGCGCCTGACTTCGCAACAGCCTTGGGCGCCGGAAGTGTTGCCGGTGGAAACCTTTGACTGCGCCATTTCGGTGAACTGATCGTGGGCTGGCTGATCCTCGCGCTGATGGGCGCCGTGACCTTTCTCTATGGCGTCAGCACCCACGCGGCGCTGCTTTGCCTGCTGGTCAAACCGCTGCCGGTATTGGCGTTGCTCGGCTGGCTGCACGATGCGCCACCGAGCGACTATCGGCGCTGGATCAGCCTCGGTCTGATTTTCTCGCTGGTCGGTGATGTACTGCTGGCGTGGCCGGGGGATTTGTTTGTCTTCGGTCTCGGCGCATTTCTGGTTGCGCATCTGGCGTATCTCAAGGCTTACCTCAGCGATTGCCGACGCCTGGCCCTGCTGCCGCTGATCCTGGCCCTCAGCGTGGGTGCAGTGTTGTTGGGCATATTGATCAGCAGCGGACTCGGCCCGTTGACCGTGCCAGTGATCGTCTACGGAACGGCCATCAGCGCCATGCTCTGGCGCGCTCTCGCCCGACTCGGCAGCGGCGTACCGCAACGTTCGGCATTGCTGGCGGCGGGTGGCGCGGTGGCGTTCGTGTTTTCCGACAGCGTGATCGGTATCAACCGGTTCGTCTCACCGTTCAATGCGGCGCCCTACATCATCATCCTCAGTTATTGGCTGGGGCAGTGGGGCATCGTCGCCTCGGCGTTCAAGCATCCGAATGAAGCTAAAGCCGATTTGCGATAAAAAGCGTCGAGCTCATTAGAAAATCGCATTAAAAACTGTCATTTCCGACAGTTAAATCCGCGCCCCCCCTCAGCTTAAAGTGCAGTGAGAGACAGCAAACCGCCTGTCAATCGCCCGAGGGATCGACCATGAATAATCAGATAGAAAACGCCGATACGAACAACACCTTCAAATGCCAGATTGATAGCGGCGAGGCCTTCTACTTCCCAACCGTGAATTGCTTTCTCAGCAATTTTTTAAGGATTACGGGAGCGCAGGAGGAGTTTGAGCAGCAGATTGAGAATCTCGAATTCAACTTTGCTCCCGACATCCAAAGTGGCGAATACAAACTCAATGATCCGGGCGTCAACGTTGATGTCAGAACGGGCTGGGTGAACACTCGATATACCGCGACATCTTTGACCCTGAAACTCACGGTAGATCACTCCTCCAAGAGCATCTCCGGCGTATACGCCATCCAGACCGTGCAGGACTATGGAGGGGTAGTTGAACCAGGAATCGATGTGAACGGAAATTTCGCAGCCAATTACATTATCTCGTAAGTCTTGCCGCAATCTGGACCCGAGAAGGTTTCAGGCTAAGTTGATCGAGTTTTGAACTTTAGCCTGACTCCGACCAGCACGGTTTATCAGACAACCCGCGCATCTGCGCGCCAGTTTGGCTAAAATGCCGGCCTTTTCATCGACACCGCCGGAACCGCCGTGAGCAAAGAACCCGATCGCATTTTCGCCCAGCCGATGGCCCAGGTGCCTGACTTCGCCTTCAACGAAGACGTGGTGCGGGTGTTCCCGGACATGATCAAGCGTTCGGTGCCGGGTTACCCGACCATCGTCGAGAACCTCGGCGTGCTCGCGGCGCAGTTCGCCCAGCCGAACAGCGTGCTCTACGACCTCGGAGCTTCGCTCGGTGCGGTGACCCAAGCCCTGCGCCGCCACGTACGCACCGACGGTTGCCGTGTGATCGCGGTGGATAACTCGGCTGCCATGGTCGAGCGCTGCCGCGAGTACCTCAACGGTCAGGATTCGATGTTCCAGGAGTTGCTGCCGGTCGAAGTGATCGAAGGCGACATCCTCGCCCTCGACTTCAAACCGGCCTCGGTGGTGGCGTTGAACTTCACCCTGCAATTCATTGCCCCGGATCAGCGTACGGCGTTGCTGTCACGCATCCGCCAATCGTTGCTGCCAGGCGGCGCGCTGATTCTGTCGGAGAAGCTGCGTTTCAACGATGCCGAAGAACACGCGCTGCTGACCGACCTGCACGTCGCGTTCAAGCGCGCCAACGGCTACAGCGAACTGGAAATCGCCCAGAAGCGCAGCGCCATCGAAAATGTCATGAAGCCCGACAGCCTCGAAGAACACCGTGAGCGCCTGCTGGCTGCCGGGTTCTCGAAAGTCGTGCCGTGGTTCCAGTGTCTTAACTTTGCCTCGTTGATTGCCTTGCCATGATTGATCTGTCTCCCCTCGCCCGCCGTCTGGCCGGCACGCCGCTGGCCGAATGGGCCAACACCCTGCAAGTGCAGCTCGACAAGAAAATGGAGAAAGGTCACGGCGATCTGGAGCGCTGGCAAAGTGCGCTGGACGCCTTGCCGAAGATCCAGCCGACCGAAGTCGACCTGCTCGACGGCCTGAAACTCGACACCGATTGCGACGACGAAACCCGCGCACAAATGCGCACCGCACTGATGGGCCTGTCGCCGTGGCGCAAAGGGCCGTTCGATCTGTTCGGCGTGCACGTCGACACCGAATGGCGCTCGGACTGGAAGTGGTCGCGGGTCGCTCCGCATCTGGATCTGAAGGGCAAACGCATCCTCGATGTCGGTTGCGGTAACGGCTACTACATGTGGCGCATGCTCGGTGCCGGCGCCGACAGCGTGATCGGCGTCGACCCGAACTGGCTGTTCTTCTGCCAGTTCCAGGCGGTGCAGCGTTATCTGTCAGAACCGAATGCCTGGCACCTGCCGTTCCCTTTCGAAGACCTGCCGCCGAATCTGGAAGGTTTCGACACGGTGTTTTCGATGGGTGTGTTCTATCACCGTCGTTCGCCGATCGAGCATTTGCTGGCGCTGAAAGATTGCCTGGTGAAAGGCGGCGAACTGGTCCTGGAGACGCTGGTGGTCGAAGGCGACAAGCATCAGGTGCTGGTGCCGGAAGACCGTTATGCGCAGATGCGTAATGTGTGGTTCCTGCCGTCGGTGCCGGCGCTGGAATTGTGGCTGCGTCGTGCCGGGTTTACTGACGTGAAATGTGTGGATGTGAGCACCACCACTGTTGAAGAGCAGCGCGGGACAGAGTGGATGAAGTATCAGTCGTTGAGTGATTTCCTTGATCCGGAAGATCACAGCAAGACGATTGAAGGACTGCCGGCGCCGATGCGGGCGGTCATCGTCGCGAAGAAATAACCCGCTCTCCCGAACACCACGGTGAGCCCACCCCTCACCCCAGCCCTCCCGAAACGTCGGACCGCCCCAAGGAGAGGGAGCCGATCTTGGAGCTTTTCAAAACTTAAGTTCGACTCGATAACTCAGGTCGGCGGATCTCGCCCATCCAATCCGGTCAGTCCCCTCTCCCTCCGGGAGAGGGTTAGGGTGAGGGGCTTTTTGCTCTGCGGGCACGGAAAAATTCAGTCAACACCGCCCCACACTCCTCCGCCAACACCCCACCTTCATACAACACTCGATGGTTGAGAAAGCCCTGAGTGAAGAACTGCCCCTGACTCTGCACAATCCCGGCCTTGGGCTCCAGCGCGCCATACACCACTCGCGCAACCCGCGAATGCACGATCAGCCCGGCGCACATGCTGCACGGTTCCAGCGTCACGTAGAGCGTGCTGCCCGGCAGACGATAGTTGCTCACAGCCTGTGCAGCGGCGCGAATCGCGACCATTTCCGCATGTGCACTCGGGTCGCTGGTACTGATCGGACAGTTGAAACCGCGCCCGATGATTTCGCCATCCTGCACCAGCACTGCGCCCACGGGCACTTCGCCGAGGGCTGCGCCTTGGGCCGCCAGATCCAGCGCCTCGCGCATGAAGTCGCGGTCTCGGCTGCGGTCGATGATCGCCGCGGGGCGAATCTGGCGCATCACTTCACCTCGATGGCGGCCATCAGGCCGGTTTCCATGTGGTCGATCACGTGGCAGTGGAACATCCACACCCCCGGGTTATCCGCCACCAGCGCCACTTGCGCGCGCTCGTTCTTGCCCAGCAGATACGTGTCGGTGAAATACGGCACGATCTTGTGCCGGTTCGACGCAATCACCTTGAAGCTCATGCCGTGCAGGTGGATCGGGTGCTGGTACTGGGTCATGTTCTTCAATTCGAAAATATAGCTCTGGCCCAGTTTCAGGCTGGCGATCGGCCGGTCGGCGCAGGTCTTGTCGGTGATGTCCCAGGCCTTGCCGTTGATCTGCCACAGGCTCGGCGGCTTGCCGTTGTCGACATTCACCGACACCGAACCGACCCATTCGAAATTGAAGTTGAGTTTCTCGGCATTGGCCAGGTCCGGCTCGGCCACCGGGTTGGCCGGCAATGCTTTCGGCCAGTCGGTCGGCGCGTCATTGTTGGCCACCGACCGCAGGGTGCCCAGGCGAACCGGGCCGTTGCGCAGCGACAGTTCCTCACCGGCAGGTGGTGCCTTGATCGCCAGGCAGATGCGCATGCCCGGACCCAGCCAGTATTCCTTGCCCAGCGGCCGCGGCTCGACCGGGTTGCCGTCCAGCGCATAGATCTGCGCTTCGACACCAGGAATGTTGATGCGATAGGTCAGGGTGTTGTCGAGGTTGAGCAGACGAACCCGGGTGATCTGCCCGGCCGGCAACTCGATCACCGGCGTAGGCACGCCGTTGATGGTCGACAGCCGCCCCGCCGTACCGCCACGGGCCGCTTCGCGCGGAATGCTGAACTCGACGAAGTTGCCTTCGTCGTCGATGTGCCAGTTCTTCAGGCTCAGGGTCTTTTCGTACTTGAACCCGGTCGGCTCGCGCTCCTCGACAATCAACGGCCCGACCAGCCCGCGACCGAGTTCCTCACTGCTGCTGACGTGCGGGTGATACCAGTAGCTGCCGGCGTCCGGCACACGGAATTTGTAATCGAAGTATTCGCCCGGCAGCACCGGCAATTGCGAAACGTACGGCACGCCGTCCATCTCCAGCGGCAGGCGGATGCCGTGCCAGTGAATGGTGGTCGCCACCGGCAGATGGTTGATGAAGCGCACCCGCAACCACTCGCCCTGACGCACGCGTAATTCGGTGCCCGGCGCCGATGGGCCAAACGCCCAGGCTTCGGTCTTGTGCCCTGGCACCAGCTCGACGTCCAGTGGCGCGGCGATCAGCTCGTAGTCATGCCCCGCATCGGCATCGGCCATCTTGCCCAGCCAGTAACGCGACGCGCCCCCCGCTCCTACGCCAACGACAACAAGACCGGCCAGGCCACCGAGGATTTGGCGACGGGTAAAGGACATGAACTCAACTACCTCACGTATCTGCGGCGGGCCCGCAGGCCCGAAAGGGCGAATACGATACACCCGCAGATGAGAAACAGTAAGGGCAGCGCGGCGACTGGCCGCAGTTCCTCAGAGCGAAAAGCAGGACTCAACTGCTGCAAATTGCCGGGTTTTCGTACTGGATCCTGATCCTTTTCCCATACGTCATACCTATTGCTCCGACACCCGTTACACACAGCAGCCGACAGACCCTTCCTACGCCCGCCTGAAATGATCCGGTCCCATCCGTACCACCTCAAGGAAAGACCGTGGACACATCCGAAAACACTGCACTACCCAATGTTGCCGACAAACTGGCCCTGAAAAATCTGGTACCCGCACTGGTTCAGGCCTGCCCCGACATGTACGAAATGGCCAGTGATATCGCCAGGGATATCCTGCGCAAACATGGCGTGGATCATCTGGATCCTGAACAGGTTTACTGGCACCGCTTCAAGTTCTCCAGCAGCAGCTGGAAAGCCTTCACGGGCTGGGAACATCATGGTGCCCGGCCAACCGAGTCCATGACCTTGCCGCAACTGGTGATCCAGCGGTTCCGCGTCGGTGATCAGGACAACTTGGACATGCTCGATGTCGATGGGGGCTTTTACACGACCGGACCGGATGCCGAGGACTTCGACGAGACCAATGAAGTGCGGTTGCATGGAAACGAGGTACTGAAGGACTTCTGGGCGATCAATTTCGCCGATCGGTTCAATCAAAAGGTCGCCTCGTTCTGGAAAAAACACACCAGGACATTTCGCAGCCTGGCCAAGTGCACCTTTATTGCCCAGGCCATGGAGGATCGCGAAGGTGGCCGGTTGTCGGACGAAAACTTCCGAACCGTGGTCAAGGCTGTCGCCGGCAATGTGAGCTGGCCCGTCACGTTGCAGATGCTGGAGGAGGATGCGGCGCCCGCCAAGGGAATGCATCTGAGCCTGCTGAAGGTGGGGGGTTATGTAGCGACCGATATTCTGTGCATCACCGACGTCAATGGCCGAAAGATCCTCTACACCCCTGGGGAAGTCTGGGGCCTGCATGCCTTCGAGACAGCGGAGGACCTGCATTGGTGGGTGTTGTCGCAAACCCGTAAACCGGCTGACCGCCAACGTTTCCTCGCGCATTTTCAAGTGGCCGATCACGACATCATGGAAGACACCTCATGGCGCGACGCTGCGAAACCGGGGTGGCTCCCCCTGTTGAGTCCCGGGACATATCTGCTCACTGAGATATTCCGCCCGCCGCATGTCGAAAATGTCGGGCTCAATCATGTCCTGGATCTGCTGGTCAGCGCCTGGGACTGCGCCGATCACTCCCTGATCGAACACACCAGCGAGACGTTCAAGAGCGACGCCTTCACCTTCCTCGCCAGCGCCACTCACGCCAGGATGATCAGCGACGCCACGTTCATGATGCACACCAATGGCGATCTGCGGAAAAAGCTGTGGATCGGCTATCTCAACGCTTTCGGTCGCATGTTCGGTCCGATGGCCGCTGTCGGCTGGCCCGTGGCACTGGCCGTCGTGGGTGCCGGCATCGCCAATGTCGGGTTGCAGATTGATCAGGCGGTCAATGGCAAAACACCCGGTGAACGCAAGTCTGCAGTGACGGGCGCCATCTTCGCGACCATCGATACCCTTTTCAACGCCACCTTCCTCAAGGGCAGTGGCCGTCTGCCGGAAATAGCCGAGGCCAGCACGGTCTTCGCACCGGAAGAAAAACTTGTCGAAGCGGCGATTGCCCGCCCCCCGTTGCCTGCATTGGAGGAAATCGCCCCGACGCGCGTCCTGCCCGCGCAGCCCGAGGACTTCCTTGCTTCATTCAAGACTGAAATCACCGAAGGCACCCGCGTTGAAACCGGTGATTCCAAACTGCAGGAGATCATCCTGGCCGCGTCGGGCAAGCGTTACATTTACATGCGCCGCGCAGGACGCGACGGCTTTTATCAGGTGCGTTATGTCGAGCAGTTACGCGGCTGGGTCATTATTGATCCGGCCAATCCTTTCTCGTTTTACCGCAACGTCCCGGTTCGCTTGAACGAAGCGCTCAGGTGGGAACCGGTGGCCCGACCCGGACTCAAGGGTGGCATGAAAATTTTCGGCAAGTGGCCCTTCGGACACGCGGCCGACCCACTGCCCGACGTGGAGGCACAGCCACTGGCGTACGATGTGCCGCAAGCATCGCGACAGGCGCTGCAACCCGTTGCCGAAGCTCAGGTCGATGATTTCCCGCTGGATCCACAGGACAGCAGCGACCGTTTCTATCAAGACTTCAAAACCCTGCGGCGCGGGCTCTACGACGATGCCATCAACGCCTATGCCGCCACCGAATTTCCCCCGCGTCCAGCCGTCCCACTCTTCAAACCCACGACGCCGTTTGCCGAAATGACCAAGCGCCTGTTCAAGGACGGCACCGGCCTCGTAATCGGTCAGGACAGTTCTGCCATCGGTGCTCGACAGACCCTTGTCGACAATCTCAAAGTGCTGAACAAACAGAAGGTCAGAACCCTTTACCTGGATCACTTGCTCACGGATTTCCATCAAGCGGATCTGGATGTTTTTCACCAGAACGGCAAGATGCCGCCGGCTCTGGAGCGGTACCTGAAGGCTTTGGATGCGCGGTTCAAGACCGACCCTGCCGGACCTTATTCCTACACCGAGCTGGTAAAAGGCGCACAGAAGAATCACATCCGCGTACAAGCGATCGACAGCATGGCGACCCGGCGCTTTCCACGGATGGAAGGTACTACCGAAGCGAGCAGCCGAAAAATGATGAATTACTACTCGGACACCGTGATTCAGGCCGACCAGGTCGCACGAGGTGCTCATCGCTGGATCGCGCTGGTTGATGAGGCCCGCGCCAGCAGCTTCGACAAGGTTGCCGGGCTGAGTGAGCTGGAAGGTGCGGTGGCATTACGCGTCGATGAAAGTGCTGTGGGTCAGGCTCAGGGGCTTACAGCTGACCCGGGCAAAAAAGTCAAAGACATCCTGGGACGTCCCTTCGACGAATTGAAAAGCGATCTTCGCCTGCAACTGAGCGCACCGCCCGCGACGGCAACAGCTCGCTCGCTTGAAGAGGCGCTGCCCAGGCGCGGCATGTTCATGGTGCAGGAGCCCTCCACCCTTGTTCACCGCAGTGGCGATGGCAGTCTGGTGCGTACACCGATTCAGCAGGACAGCGCCGGTTTCTCCATCCTCCGGCCGAAATGGTCAGCCATCAGCGGGCGCCACTTCGACAGCCTGCATGAACTGTTGGAAGCCATAGGACATGAAGGTCTCACGCAGGTACATGTGCGCATTGATCCCACCGCTACGCCCGGTCAACTGCCAGACATTCAGCCGTCCATCCCGGCGATTGAAGCGCCACCCGCCCCGGATTTGATGATCAAGGATCCACCCCGTTTCACCTCGCCGTATGAGATTGCGGTGCAGGCCCGGGCCGAACTGAAAAACGTGGCGCGTGGCAACGACGCCTCTCTGCTGAACGACTCCGTCGCTTCATGGGGCGGCAATTCACCCCTCGATACATTCAAGACGCTGCGAAAACAACTGCATGAAGCAGCAGTACGTTTCTATGCCGAGCTGCATCTTCCCGTACGCCCATCAATGGATTCGCTGACAGCAGGACTGTCGGGACAAGCATTCATCGAGCGGGTATTCACGGATTTTCGCGGTCTGGTCATTGGCGAAAGCCATGCCGAAATCGGCAGCAAGCAATGGCTGATGGACAATATGCAAACCCTGGCCAACAAGGGTGTGAAGACGCTTTACTCCGAGCACCTGCTCACGGACTTCCATCAGGCCGCGCTGGATAATTACGCCAGGACGTCGGTCATGCCGCGGGATCTGGAGAACTATCTGATTCAGCTCGACAGTGGTCACGTGACCGATCCGCTGCAACGCTACACCTTTCTCGATCTGGTCAAGGAAGCCAATCGCAACGGGATACGCGTTCAGGCCATCGACTGCCTGGCCAGTTATCGGGTTGAAGGAATGAGAACGGCGGATCCGTCGGCACGCCAGAGAATGATGAACTACTACGCTCACACCGTGATCGAGGCTGACCAGGCGGCTCGCGGGCCGCATAACTGGGTGGCACTGATGGGGAACTCCCACTCGAACACGTTCGAAGGCGTTGCCGGTGTCAGCGAGCTGGAAGGCGTCGTCGGTCTGCGCGCCGAAGATGTCGCTGAAGGTCAATCCGGCGGTATCGAAGCGGATCCCGGTAAAAGTCTTGCCGATCAAATGGGCAAGAACCAGGCATTCGTAAAAGGTGACCTGCGCCTGCAAGTCGAAACACCGTGGTACGCCCGGACGACCTCAGACATCGAACGGCTACTTTCCCGACCGGGTCTGTACACCTTGAAAAGAGAATTGCGGGAAACCTTTCTGGTTCATCGCAGCCGCGCCAATGCGATCGTGCGCACCGATATCCACTTCGAATCCAACCGCGTTTTCATCGAACGCCCCGAATGGCCCAGCGTCCATGAAAAGCGCTTCGCCAGTATCAAGGCGCTGCTCAAGGCGCTTGATGAGCGAGGCATGAAACTGGCGGGTTGGTCCAGACCGTTGTAATCAGCCACTGAAAGCCAGAAACAGAAAAGCCGCGTGAAACATCGTTTCACGCGGCTTTTTGTTGGTCCTGACCTCAAGCCATCAGGGCTTGTGCAGGATCACTCCCACTCAATGGTCGCCGGCGGCTTGCTCGACACGTCGTAAGTCACGCGCGAAATGCCTTCGATTTCATTGATGATGCGGCCGCTGACAGTTTCCAGCAGTTCGTAAGGCAGGTGTGCCCAACGTGCGGTCATGAAGTCGATGGTTTCCACGGCACGCAGGGCCACGACCCAGGCGTAACGACGGCCATCGCCGACCACGCCAACCGATTTCACTGGCTGGAACACGACGAAGGCCTGGCTGACCTTGTGGTACCAGTCGGCCTTGCGCAGTTCTTCGATGAAGATGTGGTCGGCGCGACGCAGCAGGTCGGCGTATTCCTTCTTCACTTCACCAAGGATGCGCACGCCCAGGCCCGGGCCCGGGAACGGGTGACGGTAGACCATGTCGTACGGCAGGCCCAGTTCCAGGCCCAGACGACGGACTTCGTCCTTGAACAGTTCGCGCAGTGGCTCGACCAGTTTCAGGTTCATCTCTTCCGGCAGGCCGCCCACGTTGTGGTGCGACTTGATCACGTGGGCCTTGCCGCTTTTCGCGCCAGCCGATTCGATCACGTCCGGGTAGATGGTGCCCTGAGCCAGGTACTTGATGTTGTCCAGCTTGCAGGATTCGGCATCGAACACGTCGATGAAGGTACGGCCGATGATCTTGCGCTTCTTCTCTGGATCGGCTTCGCCGGCCAGGTTGTTCAGGAACTGGTCTTCCGCGTTAGCGCGGATCACCTTGACGCCCATGTTCTCGGCGAACATGGCCATCACCTGCTCGCCTTCGTGCAGACGCAGCAGGCCGTTGTCGACGAAGACGCAGGTCAGCTGGTCGCCGATGGCCTTGTGCAGCAGTGCCGCAACCACCGAGGAGTCCACACCGCCGGACAGACCCAGCAGCACGTTGTCGGTACCGACTTGTGCGCGGATGTTGGCGATGGCGTCTTCGGCGATCTTCGACGGAGTCCACAGGGCTTCGCAGCCGCAGATGTCGAGAACGAAACGCGACAGGATGCGACCGCCCTGCTTGGTGTGGGTCACTTCCGGGTGGAACTGCACGCCGTAGTAAGCGCGCTCGTCGTTGAACATGCCGGCGATCGGGCAGCTCGGGGTGCTGGCCAGGATGTGGAAGTCTTCCGGCATCTTGGTGACCTTGTCACCGTGGCTCATCCACACGTCGAGGCCGAACAGGCCGTCGGCGTCGATGTGGTCTTCGATGCCGTCGAGCAGGCGGCTCTTGCCGACCACGTCAACGCGGGCATAACCGAACTCACGCAGTTCGGAGCCTTCAACCTTGCCGCCCAGTTGCTCGGCCATGGTCTGCATGCCGTAGCAGATACCGAAGACCGGTACGCCCAGGTCGAATACCGCCTGCGGGCAGCGCGGGCTGTTGGCTTCGTGCACGGACTCGGGACCGCCGGCGAGGATCACGCCTTTTGGCGCAAATTCGCGGATCGCATCTTCGTCCATGTCGAACGGGTGCAGTTCGCAGTACACACCGATCTCGCGCACGCGGCGGGCGATCAGTTGGGTGTATTGCGAACCGAAGTCGAGGATCAGGATGCGGTGAGCGTGAATGTCGAGGGCCATGATTCAGTCTCGTCTAAGTAATTCAGAAACAGTCTTTGATTCAGAAACGACTCGGGGCTGAATAAAACAGCCCCGGTCATTTAACGTTTTGCTTGAAGCCTCAACCTACGCGGTAGTTTGGCGCTTCCTTGGTGATCTGCACGTCGTGAACGTGGGATTCGGCCATGCCGGCACCGGTGATCCGCACGAACTCAGGCTTGGTGCGCATTTCTTCGATGTTGGCGCTGCCGGTGTAACCCATCGAGGAACGCAGACCGCCCATCAACTGGTGAATGATCGCGCTCAGGGTGCCCTTGTAAGGAACACGGCCTTCGATGCCTTCCGGAACGAGTTTCTCGGCGCCTGCCGAGGAGTCCTGGAAGTAACGGTCGGAGGAACCTTGAGCCTGGGACATGGCGCCCAGCGAACCCATGCCGCGATAAGCCTTGTATGAACGGCCCTGGAACAGTTCGATCTCGCCCGGTGCTTCTTCGGTACCGGCAAACATCGAGCCCATCATCACGCAGGAAGCACCGGCAACGATGGCCTTGGACAGGTCACCGGAGAAACGGATGCCGCCGTCGGCGATCAACGGAACGCCGGTGCCTTCGAGGGCAGCGGCAACGTTGGCGATGGCACTGATTTGCGGAACGCCGACACCGGCGACGATACGGGTGGTGCAGATCGAGCCAGGGCCGATACCGACCTTGACCGCGTCGGCGCCAGCTTCGGCCAGAGCCTTGGCGGCTGCGCCGGTGGCGATGTTGCCGCCGATCACCTGCACTTCAGGGAAATTCTCTTTGACCCAGCGAACGCGGTCGATCACGCCTTTGGAGTGACCATGAGCGGTGTCGACCACCACCACGTCCACGCCGGCATTGACCAGGGCGGCAACGCGGTCACCAGTGTCTTTACCGGTACCGACCGCAGCGCCGACGCGCAGACGACCTTGATCGTCCTTGCTGGCCAGCGGATAGGCCTTGGCTTTCTCGATGTCTTTGACGGTCATCATGCCTTTGAGGGCAAACTTGTCGTCGACGATCAGGACTTTTTCCAGGCGGTGCTTGTGCAGCAGCTCGCGGACTTCGTTCTTGTCGGCGCCTTCGCGAACAGTGACCAGACGCTCTTTGGGCGTCATCACTTCACGAACAGTGGCTTCCAGACGGGTTTCGAAACGCACGTCACGGGAAGTGACGATGCCGACCAGGTCGCCATCGTGCAGAACCGGAACGCCGGAAATGTTGTGCATGCGGGTCAGTTCGAACAGATCACGAACCGTGGCGTCAGCCTCGATGGTGATTGGGTCCTTGACCACACCGGCTTCGAACTTCTTGACCTTGCGAACTTCGGCAGCTTGCTGCTCGATGGTCATGTTCTTGTGGATAATGCCGATGCCACCTTCCTGAGCCATGGCGATTGCCAGACGGGCTTCGGTGACGGTGTCCATGGCGGCAGAAACCAGAGGAATGTTCAGCTCGATGCCACGGGTAAGGCGGGTCTTCAGACTGACTTCGTTAGGAAGCACCTCGGAATAACCAGGCACTAAAAGAATGTCGTCGAAGGTCAGAGCTTCTTGGCTGATACGCAGCATCGCGGGGGCTCCCGAGCGGGAAAATGGAAGCGCGCCATTATACTCAGACACCCTACCGGGCTCAATGTAAAACTTGTCTTATATCAATGTTGCTGATGTACGGGAAAAACGCCCCTTACAACTCGACCTTGACCCAGCTCACCGGCTGATCCAGCCAGTCGGCGAATTCGTCGATGAAACTCTGCTTGAACCCCGCCTCCAGCCAGTTGTTGAAGATGAAACCGAGGTTGGAAAACCCGCATTCCTGCAAATACAGAAAACCGTTGATGTCGTCTTCATGCCCGCATTCAGGGCAGGTGAAGTTGTCGGTGCGGCCCGGCATCCAGTCTTCCAGGCTTTCGAACAGCGCTTCGCCGATCTCCTGGCGGCATTCGGCACACCCGGCTTCTTCGAGAAAACCCTTGGCCGGGGTGTAGATGCAGCGTTTGGTGATGACTTCCAGCCCATTGATCGGCTCACCGAACGGCAGCGCCTCGGGGTGCAGCACCACCGCACGGGCACCATCGGCGATGGCGTAGGCCATGCGATTGCCGGTACGTCCGCACGTGCTCAGCTCTTCCTTGACGATGTTCTTGCGCACCAGCCAGCGCAGGATCGCCCGGGCCCGGGGCTCGTGCACCGGCAGGTTGGAGATTTTCGGGACGATGATGCTTTGGGAGTTCATGATGCAAGCCTGCTGCGTCAAAGGATGTTCTGCGACAAACGCGGCCGGCAGCTTAATCCCTGACAAAATCCGGTCAAGTGCTTAAATAGCGGCCGATCAGCGCAATCCCGCTCGCCAGCACCAGCCAGGTCACCAACCGCACGAAGGCCTCGCGGGACAGGCGCATGGTCAACCGCCGCCCGACCCACAAGCCCAGCGCCATGGCCGGCAACAGGCACAGCGCAAGCATCAACAAGGGTAGCTCGGCATACACCCCGGCGATGGCGAACAGGCTCAAACGCACCACCGTGCTGCAACTGATCAGCGCACTTTGCGTGGCCCGGGCTGCGTCCTTCGGCAGTCGGCTGTTGAGGTAGATCGCATAAAGAAAGCCGCCACTGCCGAACAATGCCCCAAACAAACCGCCGACCGTACCCATCGGCAACGCCCACCCGGCAGACAACTGCGCCGGTCGCGCCTTGATCCACAAGCTGTAGATCGCGTACGCGCTGATGAACAGCCCCATCAACAGCAACAGCAGATCGGACTTGAGGTTAAGCAGGAAAATCACCCCCAGCGTGCAACCCACCGCCATGCACGGCAGCAGCCGCAGCAATTCCGCTTTCGCCACGTCACGCCGCGACGGCAGCAGATTGCCGAACGCCGCGACGAAATCCAGCAGCACCAGCAACGGCACGATCTTCGACAGCGGCATGAACAGGATCAGGATCGGCCCCGCCACCAGCGCCGTGCCGAAACCGGCAATCCCGAACACGATGTAGGCCAGCGCGATGGCCAGTCCGATCACCACCCAGCCCTGCGCACCCCACGACCATTCGCTCAACAACCCCGCCACGCTCATTCGCTCGCTTCCTTTATAAGCCTGCGATGACTTTAGCCAGCGCCGAGGGTTGCGACTAATATTATCCAAACCGCCAAGCCATCTCAAAAAGGCATGCCTCGTGCTTTCAACCCGCCAATTGCGCTACTTCGTGGAAATCGCCGAGAGCGGCAGCTTCAGTGCCGCAGCCGAACGGCTGTTCATTGCTCAATCGGCGCTGAGCCGGCAGATCAAGGACATGGAAACCCGCCTGCAAACGCCGCTGTTCGAACGCACCGCGCGCCAGCCCCGGCTCACCGCCGCTGGCGAAGCGTTCCTGCCCCGGGCGAGAAACCTGCTCAATGAACTGAACAAGGCCAGCACCCTGGCCACGGAAATTGGCCAAGGGCAGCGCGGCACTTTGCGCGTGTGTCACTCCAGCACCGTGCCGATCAGCGGCCGACTGTTGCGCGACATGAGCGCATATCTGCAGCAGCAACCCGGTGTTTCGCTGGATATCGGCACGCTCTCCTCGGAGGCACAACTTGAAGAACTGGCCGAGGGCCGGCTCGATATCGGTCTTCTGCGCCTACCGGTGCTGCGCCAGCGCGAGGGTGTTCAGGTTGTGCCGCTCTATACCGAACGCTTGCTGCTTGCCGTGCCGGCGGATCATCGACTGGTGTTGGCGGAGGCGGTCGATCTGGCGCAATTGAAGGACGAAGCGTTCATCTCCATCCCGCATCCGCAGCGCGGCGGGCTGAGTTATTTGTGCGCCGACCTGTGCATGCGTCACGGCTTCTTCCCCCAGGCGGCGCGGGTGATGTCGCGCAAGACCACGCAATTGCAATTGATCCAGGCCGGATTTGGCATCGCTCTTCTGCCGGAATCAATGCAGGACATCGCGCCCGCTGGTGTGAGATTTCTGCCGCTGAGCGGCGATTGCCAGAGCACTGTCGCCTTCGCATCTCGGCAAAATCCCACACCTCTGGTGCAACACTTCCTCCAGACATTCACCGGCGAATGCCTTTAAACTGCGCCCCATGATTAAAGATCCCTTTGCAAGACTCGGCCTCGACCGCGAAGTCCTGACCGTCAGCCAGCTCAACGGCCGCGCGCGAGTGTTGCTCGAAGACGTGTTCAGCAACATCTGGGTCGAAGGCGAAATCTCCAACCTCGCCCGCCCGGCGTCCGGCCACGTGTATTTCACGCTCAAGGACAGCGGCGCGCAGGTGCGTTGCGCACTGTTCCGCCAGAATGCCGCGCGGGTGCGTCAGGCGCTGAAGGACGGTCTGGCGGTCAAGGTGCGCGGCAAGGTCTCGCTGTTCGAAGGGCGTGGCGACTATCAGCTGATCCTCGACACCGTGGAGCCTGCCGGTGACGGTGCCCTGCGCCTGGCCTTCGATGCCTTGAAGGAAAAGCTCAGCGCCGAAGGCCTGTTCAGTGCCGAGCGCAAAGTGCCGCTGCCGGCGCATCCGCAGCGCATCGGCATCATCAGCTCGCCGACCGGCGCGGTGATCCGCGACATTATCAGCGTGTTCCGCCGCCGCGCGCCGCAGGTACAACTGACGCTGATTCCCACCGCCGTTCAGGGCCGCGAAGCCACCGCGCAGATCGTCCGAGCCCTGAAACTGGCGGACGCCCGTGGCTTCGACGCGCTGATCCTGGCCCGTGGCGGCGGCTCGCTGGAAGACCTCTGGTGCTTCAACGAAGAGGCGGTGGCCCGTGCGGTGGATGCCTGCGTCACGCCGATCGTCAGCGCGGTCGGCCATGAAACCGATGTGTCGATCAGCGACTTCGTGGCGGACGTTCGCGCACCGACGCCGTCCGCTGCCGCTGAACTGCTTGCCCCGGATTCCAGCCACCTGATCCGGCAGGTCGAAAGCCTGCATCGCCGACTGGTGATGCGCATGCGTGATCGCCTGATGCGCGATCGCCTGCGCCTTGAAGGCATGACCCGCCGCCTGCGCCATCCCGGCGAGCGTCTGCGCCAGCAGGCACAACGTCTGGATGATCTGGACATGCGCATGCGCCGAGCGTTCGAGCGCCAGCTCAATACCCGCCGCGAACGCCTGATCCGCCTGGAAACCCGTCTCGCCGGGCAACATCCGGGACGCCAACTGGCCCTGTTGCGCCAGCGCCTGGACAGTCTCGCCGAGCGCCTGCCACGTGCCATGAACGAAGGTTTGAAACGCCGCCGTTTACAACTGCAAAGCCAGATGCAGACCCTGCACGTGGTCAGCCCGCTGGCGACCCTCGGCCGTGGCTACAGCATTCTGCTGGATGAGCGTGGCAACGCGATCCGCAACGCCGCGCAGACCCACACCGGCCAGCGCCTCAAGGCCAGACTGGGCGAAGGCGAACTGCAAGTGCGCGTCGAGGACAATCACCTGACGCCTGTCACTCTCTCTTTACTGGACTGATCCATGCCGCGTTTTCTCGCTCCGCTGCTGTTGCTCTGCCTGACCTTCAACGCCCACGCCGACAGTTACATCACCCGCCTGCTGAACAAACCGGTGCCGGGCGGCGTGGCTGTCGTCGATCTTGGGACCGCTGCGCAAGCGCCGAAAGCCACGTATCAGGGCAAACCGGTGCTGGTGGTCAAGGAACAGAACAACTGGCTGGCGATTGTCGGCGTTCCGTTGACCGTCAAACCCGGCGTTCAGCAGATCAGCAGTGGCGGCCGCAACCTCAACTTCAATGTCGGTAACAAGAAATACCCGGAACAGCACATCACCCTGAAGAACACCCAGCAGGTCAATCCGAACCCGGCCAACCTCAAGCGCATCGAGGGCGAACTGGCCGAGCAGATCAAGGCCTACCGCAGTTTCAGTCCGAATACGCCGAGCAATCTGCTGCTGGACAAACCGGTCAACGGGCCGCTGTCGAGCAAGTTCGGCGTGCGCCGTTTCTTCAACGGTGAAGAGCGCAATCCGCACGCAGGTCTGGACTTCGCGGTGCCGGCCGGCACGCCGATCAAGACCCCGGCAGCCGGCAAGGTAATCCTGATCGGCAACTACTTCTTCAATGGCAACACTGTGTTCGTCGACCACGGCCAGGGCTTTATCAGCATGTTCTGTCACATGTCGAAGATTGATGTGCAGAACGGCCAACAACTGGCGCGCGGTGCGGTGGTGGGCAAGGTGGGCGCTACAGGTCGGGCGACCGGGCCGCACATGCACTGGAACGTCAGCCTGAACGACGCGCGGGTCGATCCGGCGATTTTCATTGGGGCTTTCCAGCCTTGATTTCAGGCTGAAGCCCTTCCAGCAGGGATTGCGCACGACGAATGGTCCGCGCAATCCCCACCAACAATTAGTGCCATATCAAGAATAAAATCTCGGAAAAAACCGCTTTCCGGGTATTCCTCTCAATTTTTTTCGACTGCTTGCCATCCTCATCCCCCGCGGTTAGGGTTGAAGGCATGAAAACCTCTCACACCCTCATTCAGCTTCGCCAGCACCGCAGCCTGTGCCTTGTCAGCGCACGACTGCCGGGCTGAATCGCTGCGCCTCGTCCCACGCTTTTCCAAGAACGTTCGTTCCACCGGCAGGCCGCCTCTTTTCGGCCCAGACAATAAGGAATTTCCCGATGAGCATGCTCAAAGACCCGTCTTCGAAATACCGCGCGTTTCCTGTGATCAACCTGCCGGATCGCACCTGGCCGTCGAAGACCATCGATGCCGCGCCGATCTGGTGCAGCTCCGACCTGCGTGACGGCAACCAGTCGTTGATCGAGCCAATGGACGCGGTGAAAAAGCTGCGCTTCTGGAAAACCCTGGTGCAGGTGGGCGTGAAGGAAATCGAAGCCTCGTTCCCGGCCGCTTCGCAAACCGACTTCGACTTCGTGCGCACTCTGATCGAAGACGGCCACATCCCGGACGACACCACTATTCAAGTGCTGACCCAGGGCCGTGAAGACCTGATCGAGCGCACCTTTGAATCCCTGCGCGGGGCGAAGAAAGCCATCGTTCACCTGTACAACGCCACCTCCCCTTCTTTCCGTCGCATCGTGTTCAACCAGGACAAGGACGGGATCAAGGCCATCGCCGTGAACGCCGCCAAGCTGTTCGTCAAATACGCAGCCATGCAGCCGGACACCGAGTGGACCTTCGAGTACTCGCCGGAAACCTTCAGCGCCACCGAGCTGGAATTCGCCAAGGAAGTCTGTGACGCGGTGATCGAGGTCTGGAACCCGACGCCTGAGCACAAGATCATCCTCAACCTGCCGGCCACCGTTGAATGCGCGACGCCGAACGTCTACGCCGACCAGATCGAGTGGTTCCACCGCAACATCAACCGTCGTGACAGCGTGATCATCAGCCTGCACACCCACAACGACCGTGGCACCGGCGTGGCCGCCACCGAGTTGGGCCTGATGGCCGGCGCCGACCGCGTCGAAGGTTGCCTGTTCGGCAACGGCGAGCGCACCGGCAACGTCGACCTCGTCACCGTGGCACTGAACATGTACACCCAGGGCCTCGACCCGCAACTGGACTTCTCCGACATCGACGGCGTGCGCAAGGTCGTCGAAGAGTGCAACCAGATCCAGGTTCACCCGCGTCACCCGTACGTCGGCGACCTGGTGCACACCGCGTTCTCCGGCTCCCACCAGGACGCGATCCGCAAGGGCTTCGCCCAGCAGAAGTCCGATGCACTGTGGGAAGTACCGTACCTGCCGATCGACCCGGCCGACATCGGCCGCAGCTACGAGGCGGTGATCCGCGTCAACAGCCAGTCGGGCAAGGGTGGCATCGCCTACTTGCTGGAGCAGGAATACGGCATCAGCCTGCCACGTCGCATGCAGATCGAATTCAGCCAGGTCGTGCAGCGTGAAACCGATCGCCTGGGCCTGGAGATGACCGCGCAGCAAATCCACGCGCTGCTGCACAGCGAATACCTGCAAGCCAACACCCCTTACGCGCTGGTCAGCCATCGTCTGCAGGAAGAAAACGGCAACAGCGCCGTCGAAGTGGAAGTGGCGAGCAAGGGTCAGGGCGAAACCAACCTGCACTGGCGCGGCAAGGGCAACGGCGCGCTGGAAGCGCTGGTGGCCGGTCTGCCGATTCCGGTGGAGATCATGGATTACAACGAACACGCCATTGGCGCGGGCACCAACGCCAAGGCGGCGGCCTACATCGAGCTGCGTGTGAACGGCGAACGTGCGGTGCACGGCGTGGGCATCGATGAAAACATCACCACCGCCAGCTTCAAGGCCCTGTTCAGCGCGCTGAATCGCTCGCTGAGCCAGCCGGAAGCCAAAGCGGCGTAACTGACCGCTGCAATGCAAAAGGCCCCGGAGTGCGAACTCGGGGCCTTTTTTTCCTGCCACTTTCTGATCGTTCCCACGCTCTGCGTGGGAATGCAGCTCGTGACGCTCTGCGTCCCTTGAGGCATTCCCACGCGGACGGTTCGACGCCTCGAAGTGGGAACGATCTAGGCGACTTGGGCTATTAAGTGAACTCGAAGGTGTCCGCGTCAAGATTCGCCGGAAACCGCTCGCGGTAAGCCGCCAGCGAGGCCGCTTCCAGAACCACCTTGAACACCCCGTCAGCCTCCCCCGCCGCAAGCAACGTCTCGCCCTGGAAATCCAGCACCTGACTGTCGCCGGTGTACGCGAAACCCTTGCCATCGGTGCCAACGCGGTTGACCGCCGCTACATAGCACAGGTTTTCGATCGCCCGGGCCGGCAGCAACCGGTTCCAGTGCTGACGCCGCGCACCCGGCCAGTTGGCGGTGTACAGCAGCAGGTCGGTATCCTGAGCGTCGCGACTCCACACCGGGAAGCGCAGGTCGTAGCAGATCAGCGGACGCACCCGCCAGCCCTTGAGCTCGAACTGCACCTGACGTTCGCCGGGAGTGTAGTGGTTGTGCTCGCCAGCCATGCGGAACAGGTGACGCTTGTCGTAATGCAGCACTTCGCCGTCCGGCCGCGCCCACAACAAACGGTTGCGGTGGCTGCCGTCGGCGGCCTGGATGATCACGCTGCCGGTGACGACCGCGTTCAGTTTCGTCGCCTGGATCCGCAGCCATTTGCTGGTCGGGCCGTTTTCGGCTTCGGCCAGGGTTTCGGACTCCATGGAGAATCCGGTGGTGAACATCTCCGGCAGGATGATCAGATCCGCACCGCGCGCCTGCTCCAGCAAAGCGTCGAAATGCTCGAGATTGGCCTGACGATCATGCCAGGCCAGACTGGTCTGGATCAGCGCCAGATTGAGATCGGGCAACGCACTCAGATCACGCATAGTTTGGCCGCCGCTTCCCGCAGCGTCTCCTCACGTTTGGCAAAGCACAGGCGCACCAGGCGCTGGCCTTCAGGTGGATTCTGGTAGAACACCGACACCGGAATACTCGCCACACCATGCTCGCGGGTCATCCACATCGCCATCTCGACATCGTTCAGGTCAGGGCGAATCTGCGAGTAATCGACCAGTTGGAAATAAGTGCCGGTGACCCGGGTGAAGCTGAATCGCGACGGTGCCAGCAGATCACAGAACAGATCGCGCTTGGCCTGATAGAAGCCCGGCAGCTCTTCGACGTGTTCCGGATGCTCGGCCATGTAATCGGCCAAAGCAAACTGCAACGGGGTCACGCCGCAGAAACTGACGTACTGGTGCACCTTGCGCAGCTCCGCCGTCAGGGCCGGCGGAGCCACAACGTAACCGGTTTTCCAGCCGGTGACGTGATAGGTCTTGCCGAACGAGCTGACCACGAAGGCGCGCTGATACAATTCTTCATGGGCCAGCACGCTGACGTGCGGCACGCCGTCGAATACCAGGTGTTCGTAGACTTCGTCGCTGATCACGTAGATGTCGCGATCACGGATCAACGCTGCCAGTTGATCCAGCTCGGCGCGGCTGATCAATGCACCGCTCGGGTTATGCGGGGTGTTGAGGATGATCATCCGCGTGCGCGGGCTCAGGGCTGCGCTGAGTCTGTCGAAGTCGATGGAGAAATCCTTCAGGCCCAACTGCACGTGCACGCAGCGCCCGCCGGCCAGCTCTACTGCTGGCTCGTAGCTGTCGTAGGCCGGGTCGAACACGATGACTTCGTCGCCGCTGTGGATAACCGCCTGGATGGCGCAGAAGATTGCTTGGGTCGCGCCGGGGGTCACGGTTACTTCGGTATCGGCATCGACGTTGGTGCCATAACTGCGGGCGATTTTCGCCGCGATCTGCTGACGCAGCGCCGGCAGGCCGGTCATGGGCGAATACTGGTTATGACCGCTGGCGATGTGTCGACCGACCGCGTCGCGCAGTGCCTGCGGGCCGTCGAAATCGGGAAAACCCTGGGAAAGGTTGATCGCTCCGGTCTGCGCCGCGAGCTGAGACATCTGCGTGAAAATAGTGATGCCGACATTCGGCAGCTTGCTGGTGATCATCGGGAGCCCCTTGCAGGTGAGCTGCAAGTTTCAAGCTGCAAGCGACAAGTTTCAAGCATCAATCCATCGCCCACAAAAAAGGGCTCTGAACAGAGCCCTTCTTTACTTCCACGCTTTAACTTGAAGCTTGCAGCTCGAAACCCGCAGCTGCTCTTTTTACTTCTTGTCGCGACGCTTCTTGCTGGCCTTCTTGTTGTGCGACATCAAGCGACGCTTCTTGTTGACCTGGCGGTCGGTCAGCGTGTTCTTGTTGCCTTCGTACGGGTTCTCGCCGCCCTTGAACTCGATACGGATCGGCGTACCGACCAGTTTGAGCACACGGCGGTAAGTGTTTTCCAGATAGCGCACGTACGACTTCGGCACTTTCTCGATCTGGTTGCCGTGGATCACGATGATCGGCGGGTTCGCACCACCCAGGTGAGCGTAACGCAGCTTGATCCGGCGGCTGTTGACCATCGGCGGCTGGTGCTCGCTGACCGCGTCTTCGAGAATCTGCGTCAGGCGGCTGGTCGGCCAGCGGGTGACCGCCGACTTGAACGAGTTTTGTACCGAGGCGTAGAGGTTGCCCACGCCAGTACCGTGCAGAGCCGAGATGAAGTGGATATCGGCGAAGTCAACGAAGAACAACCGACGCTGCAGCTCGACCTTCACGAAGTCGCGCTCGCTCGGCGTCATGCCGTCCCACTTGTTGATCGCGATCACCAGCGCACGACCTGCTTCAAGGGCGAAGCCCAGCAGGTTGAGGTCGTGATCGACCACGCCTTCGCGGGCGTCCATCACGAAGATCACCACGTTGGCGTCTTTGATCGCCTGCAGGGTTTTGACCACGGAGAATTTTTCGACTTCTTCGTGGATCTTGCCGCGCTTGCGCACACCGGCGGTGTCGATCAGCGTGTACTTCTCGTCGTTACGTTCGAACGGGATGTAGATACTGTCGCGGGTGGTGCCGGGCTGGTCGTAGACGATTACCCGGTCTTCACCGAGCATGCGGTTGACCAGGGTCGACTTGCCGACGTTCGGACGGCCGATGATGGCGATCTTGATCCCGTCTTTTTCGCTCGGGCCAGGAATGCGCTTGGCTTCCTCGCCTTCGGCGACCACTTCTTCCTCTTCACCTTCGGCCGGTTCGTCATCATCGCGCGGGAAGTCGCTCAGGGCGGCTTCCAGCAATTGCGTGATGCCGCGACCGTGGGCGCCGGCGATCGGGATCGCGTGGCCCATGCCCAGCGGGGCGAATTCGGCGCGGGCCATTTCCGGATCGATGTTGTCGACCTTGTTGGCCACCACGTGGGAACGCTTGTTACGTTTGCGCAAGTGTTCGGCGATCATCTGGTCGGCGGCGGTGAAACCGGCCTTGGCATCTACCAGGAACAGAACGACATCCGCTTCTTCGATGGCCAGCAGCGACTGCTCGGCCATTTTTTCGTCCATACCATGCTCGTCACCGGAGATACCGCCGGTGTCGATCAGAATGTAGGAACGCCCTTGCCACTTGGCCTCACCGTACTGGCGATCACGGGTCAGACCGGACAAGTCGCCGACGATGGCGTCGCGAGTCCTGGTCAGGCGGTTGAACAAGGTGGACTTGCCGACGTTCGGTCGGCCCACCAGGGCGATTACGGGAACCATGCGGCTCTCCACTTCGTTATTTCAGAAAATACAAAAGCCGCTGCGAGGCAGCGGCTGGTGCTCGGGGCAACACCCGTGGGTGCTGCAAACCCTGCAGAAGCAAGGCCGCCTGGGGAGTTAACCCCAAGCATAGTTGTTACTTGATGGTCAGGGCTTCCAGTTTGCCACTGTTGCCATACACATAAATCGTGTCGCCCACCACCAGCGGACGGGCACGCAGGCCGTCGCTGTCGATGCGCTCGCGGCCGACGAAACGACCGTCCACCTGACTCAGCAGGTGCAGGTAACCTTCCAGGTCACCGACTGCAACGTAGCTGGAGAACACTTCCGGCGCCGACAGTTGACGACGGGCCAGCGAGTCGTTGCTCCACAGTGCTGTGGTGGAACGCTCGTCGACGCCTTCAACGGTGCCCGACGACAGGCTTACGTAGACGTTGCCGAAACCCTGGGCAACACCGGCGTAGCTCGACGCGTCGCGCTGCCAGAGCTGACGGCCGCTTTCCAGATCCAGTGCCGCAACGCGACCCTGATAGCTGGCGACGTACAGGGTACCGCCGGACAACAGCAGACCGCCGTCGATGTCGACCACGCGCTCCAGTTCCGAACGACCTTGTGGAATCGCGATCCGCTGTTCCCAGACCGGCACGCCGTTGGAAATGTCGAGAGCGACCACTTTACCGGTCGACAGGCCCGCCACCGCGAGGCGGTTGGTGACGATCGGTGCGCTGGTGCCGCGCAGGGTCAGTACGGCCGGAGTGCTGTCATACACCCAACGCTGATTGCCGGTGGACGCGTCCAGACCGATCAGACGATCGTCCTGGGTCTGTACCACCACCACGTCACCGTTGTTGGCCGGTGGCGCGAGGACTTCGCTGTTGACGCGCGAGCGCCACTTCTCTTCACCGTTGATGGCGTCGAGGGCAACGACTTCACCGCGCAGGGTGCCGACCATGACCAGACCGTAACCCACGCCAACGGCGCCGGACACAGGCAGTTCAAGGTCTTTCTTCCATTTCACGTCGCCGTTGCCGCGATCCAGGCCCATCACGATACCGGTCACGTCGGCTGCGTAGATGGTGTCACCGTCGATCGCCGGTACCAGCATGTTGTACGTTTCGCCCTGACCGTCACCGATCGAGCGGCTCCACTGCTTGTGCAGGACCACTTCTTCTTTGAAGTCGGTCAGCTCGGCCGGTGGCAGTTCTTTTTTGCTGTTGCTGCTGCAACCCGCGGCCAGAATGGCCAGAGCCAGCAATGCTGCATGCTTCCAACGGATCACGTCACGCATCCCCTTTGGCCAGGTCGTCCAGCTTGATTTGAAGGCCACCGACCGCCGCTTCATCCGACAGTGCCGCCTTGGCTTTTTGATACGCCGCGTTCGCTTCGTCGGTACGGCCCAGCTGTACCAGCAGGTCGCCCTTGAGTTCTTCGCGAGTGGCCAGGAACGACTTGTCGGCATCGCCTTCGAGCAGTTTCAGGGCTTCGTCGGCCTTGTTCTGTGCGCCCAGTACCTGCGCCAGACGCTGACGGGCGATTTCGCCCAGCGCCGGGTTGGCCGGTTTGGCAACGATGGCCTTGAGTTCGGTCGCCGCGTCGTCCAGCTTGCCGCTGTCGACCGCGACCTTGGCCACGAACAGGCTGCCGTACTGCGCGTAGGCAGAACCGCCGAATTCGCTGTTGAGCTTGCCGGCCAGATCCGCAACACGCGCGGCGTCAGGCTTGCCATCCGGGGTCAGCGTGGTTTCCAGCAATTGCTGATAGAGCACCGAGGCGCCTTGCGACTGGTTGCTCTGATACTTGTGATAAGCCTGCCAGCCGAACACGATGACCAGCGCCAACAGGCCGCCGGTGACCAGAGGTTTGCCGTTGCGTGTCCACCAGTCCTTCAAATCCGCCAACTGTTCGTCTTCGGTACTCGACACCCCAATACTCCTTAATCGCTAAATCGGCTGTTTGGACAGCTTCAACCCTGCACGACGCAGGTGGCCAGGTGTGCAGCGAGCGCATCCCAGGCAATGCTTTGTTGTTCGCCCTGGCCACGCAGGGGTTTGAAACCTACCACTTGCTGGGCCATTTCGTCGTCACCGAGGATCAGTGCGTACAACGCACCGCTCTTGTCGGCTTTCTTGAACTGGCTCTTGAAGCTGCCGGCGCCGGCATTGACTTGCAGGCGCAGGTTGGGCAGTTGGTCGCGTACACGCTCGGCCAGGGCCAGACCGGCCAGCTCTGCTTCTTCGCCGAAGGCGCAGAGATAGACGTCGACCTGACGGGAGATTTCTTCCGGGATCTGCTCCAGGGTTTCCAGCAGCAGCACCAGACGCTCGATACCCATGGCGAAACCGACGCCCGGGGTCGGCTTGCCGCCCATCTGCTCGACCAGACCGTCATAGCGCCCACCCGCGCAGACGGTGCCCTGGGCGCCGAGCTTGTCGGTGACCCATTCGAATACGGTTTTGCTGTAGTAATCCAGACCACGCACCAGCTTCGGGTTGAGCACGTAAGGAATGCCGACGGCATCCAGACGGGCCTTCAGCCCTTCGAAGTGGGCACGGGATTCGTCATCCAGGTAATCCGCCATTTTCGGCGCATCGACCAGCACGGCCTGGGTGTCGGCATTTTTGGTGTCGAGCACGCGCAGCGGGTTGGTTTTCAGGCGACGCTGGCTGTCTTCGTCCAGTTTGTCGTGGTGCGCCGAGAGGTACTCGACCAGCGCTTCACGATAACGGCCGCGGGACTCGCTGGTGCCGAGGCTGTTGAGTTCGAGCTTGACCGCGTCACGGATGCCCAGCTCGCCCCACAGGCGCCAGGTCATGATGATCAGTTCGGCGTCGATGTCCGGACCGTCGAGGTTGAACACCTCCAGACCGATCTGGTGGAACTGGCGATAACGGCCTTTCTGTGGACGCTCATGACGGAACATCGGGCCGATGTACCAGAGCTTCTGCACCTGGCCACCGCCGGTGATGCCGTGCTCGAGCACCGCACGCACGCACGCAGCCGTGCCTTCCGGACGCAGGGTCAGGGAGTCGCCGTTGCGGTCTTCGAAGGTGTACATCTCTTTTTCGACGATGTCGGTCACTTCACCGATCGAGCGCTTGAACAGCTCGGTGAACTCGACGATCGGCATGCGGATCTGCTTGTAACCGTAGTTATCCAGCAGACGCGAAACGGTGCCTTCGAAATAACGCCATACCGGCGTCTGTTCCGGCAGGATGTCGTTCATGCCACGAATGGCTTGCAGAGACTTGCTCACAGAATTTCCTTAATTCGTTCGATCAGCCGCGCGCGATAACCGCTGCGTCAGCTTCGACCTTCTCGGCCGCTTTCTCGCGGATCAGCTTTTCCAGCTCGTCCACCAGATTGTCATTCGTCAGTTTCTGCGACGGCTTGCCGTCGATGTAAATCAGGTTTGGCGTACCGCCGGTCAAGCCGATATGGGCTTCCTTGGCTTCGCCGGGGCCGTTGACCACGCAACCGATCACCGCGACATCCAGCGGCACCAGCAGGTCTTCAAGGCGCCCTTCCAGCTCGTTCATGGTCTTGACCACATCGAAGTTCTGCCGCGAGCAGCTCGGGCAGGCGATGAAGTTGATGCCACGGGAACGCAGATGCAAAGACTTGAGAATGTCGTAACCGACCTTCACTTCCTCGACCGGGTCGGCCGCCAGCGAGATGCGGATAGTATCGCCAATCCCCTCGGCGAGCAGCATACCTAGGCCCACGGCGGATTTCACTGTACCGGAGCGCAATCCGCCGGCTTCGGTGATGCCCAGGTGCAGCGGCTGGACGATTTCCTTGGCCAGCAGACGGTAGGCTTCAACGGCCATGAACACGTCGGAAGCCTTCACGCTGACCTTGAAGTCCTGGAAATTCAGGCGTTCGAGGTGTTCGACGTGACGCAGGGCGGACTCGACCAGCGCGGCCGGGGTCGGCTCGCCGTATTTCTTTTGCAGGTCTTTTTCCAGGGAACCGGCGTTGACGCCGATGCGGATCGGGATCCCGCGGTCACGGGCGGCATCGACCACCGCACGCACGCGGTCTTCGCGACCGATGTTGCCCGGGTTGATGCGCAGGCAGTCCACACCCAGTTCGGCCACGCGCAAAGCGATCTTGTAGTCGAAATGGATGTCGGCAACCAACGGTACCTTGACCAGTTGCTTGATCTTGCCGAACGCCTCGGCGGCGTCCATGTCCGGTACCGACACGCGGACGATGTCGACGCCGGCGGCTTCCAGACGGTTGATCTGTGCGACGGTGGCAGCGACGTCATTGGTGTCGCTGTTGGTCATGCTCTGCACAGCGATAGGGGCATCGCCGCCCACGGGCACGTTACCGACCCAGATCTTGCGCGATTCGCGACGTTTGATTGGAGATTCGCCGTGCATGACTTATTGACCCAACTTCAGGCGAGCGGTCTCGCCACTGGTGAACGGAGCGACATCGACCGGCTGGCCGTTGTAGCTGACCTGCGCGCCACGGGCAACGCCCAGACGCACGGCAAACGGAGGCTTGCCGACGACAGACAGGCTGTCGCCCTTACGCTTGAGGCCGCTGTACAGCACTTTGCCGCTGCCATCGGTCACTTGAGTCCAGCAATCGGCGATGAACTGGACCTGAACCTGACCCTGACCTGCAGCCGGAGTAACTGGCGCTGTCGGCGCGGGTGCAGCGACGGCCGGGGCTGCCGGGGCAGTGACGGTCGGGGCAGGCGTGGCCGGAGCGGCTGGCGCAGGATTCGCTGGAGCAGCAACCACAGGCGCTGGCGTATGAGCTGGTGCAGCCGGAGTAGCGGCTGGCGCAGCAGGTGCCGGAGCAACCGGTGCGGTGGCTGGAGCTGCAGCTTCGGTCTCGGCGCCAGTCGATTCAGCCGTGGTTTCCGATTGAGGCAGTGCCAGAGCGGTCGAGCCCTCGGCTTCGCCTTCCGCGACGGCCTGGTCTTCCGGCTCGTCGAGCGGATGAATCTGGGTGGTGCCGTCGGCGCCTTCGACTTCGACGTGCTCCGGGGCCAGGCCAATCAGGTCCTTGGTGCGCTGCGAAGTCTGATCCTGCCACCAGACGAATCCACCGCCGATGACCGCAATCAGCAGCAACAGGCTGACGATACGCAAAATGGTGTGGGAAACCCGTACCGGCTCTTCGATACGGCCCAGAGCGTGGACGTTGCTGCCCTGGGAATCGGTGCCGGTAGACTGATCGAATTGCTGGACCAGAACGGTCTGATCCATGCCGAGCAATTTGGCGTAGGCGCGAATGTAACCGCGAGCGAAGGTATGCCCGGGCAACTTGTCGAATGCGCCGGCTTCAAGATTGCTCAGGGAAGTCACGGTGAGGTTGAGCTTGAGGGCCACTTCGGCCAGCGACCAGCCATTGCTTTCGCGGGCCTGGCGCAGGGTCTCACCGGGGTTAACGCGATTCGCTGCTACAACTTCGGGATGCGCCGCTTTCATCATTGCTCCGACAGGTATTGCTGATATTCCGGCGTACCGGGATAGAGTCGTTTTAATTGCAGGCCCGCACTGGCGGCCTTGTCGCGATCTTCAAATACTTTTGCCAACCGAACGGCGAGCAACAGACTACGTGCATTTTGCTCGGAGAGCTGGCTGAAACGGTCGTAATAGTCACGCGCGGGCACATAATGCCTGTCTTCGAATGACAACTCAGCCATTTCCAGCAATGCCCGTGGCTGCTGACGGTTCAAACGCAGCGCTTTTTCCAGCTGCTGCTGCGCCAGATCACGCTGCCCAAGCTTCGCCGCCGTCATGCCGAGGTTCTCGAACACCCGCGAACGCTCAGGATACAGGGTATCGGCGGCCGCCTGTTCAAAACGCTCGTAGGCTTCCTTGTATCGCTGTTCTTCGTAGAGAAAACTGCCGTAGTTGTTGAGGATGCGCGCATCGGCGGGACGGGAGGACAAGGCTTTGCGGAAGTGTTCGTCAGCAAGCGCAGGTTCCATTTCAGCCTGGAACACCAGCCCCAGCGCGGCATTGGCGTCGGGATCCGAACCGTCCAGCTCCAGGGCCTTCTTCAATGGAACCTTGGCCCGCTCGGTCATGCCCTGCTGCAAGTATCCCAGCCCCAGCTGCACGTAGGCAGCCCGCGCTTCGTCACGGCCCTTGCTGGTCTTCATCGGGTTGTAATCGCCCGACAGGACACAACCAGCACACAGGCTGGCCAACAGCAACAGCAGCGCAAAGCGCAGGGACATAGAGATCCTCTCTTAGTTAGTGTTCGCGGCGTTCTGCGCCAGATCGCTGTCGGCGCTCAATTCGCGCACGGCGATGTAACGTTCGCTGCGACGGGTGCGATCCAGCACCTGCCCTACCAATTGACCACAAGCCGCGTCGATGTCTTCACCACGGGTGGTGCGCACGGTGACGTTGAAACCGGCCTGGTGAAGCTGATCCTGGAACCGGCGGATGGCGTTGTTGCTCGGCCGCTCGTACCCGGAATGCGGGAACGGGTTGAACGGAATCAGGTTGATCTTGCACGGAATGTTCTTCAGCAGCTCGATCATTTCCACGGCGTGCTCAAGCTTGTCGTTGACGTCCTTGAGCAAGGTGTACTCGATGGTCAGCACGCGCTTCTCGCCCAGTTCAGACATGTAGCGCTGGCACGACTCGAGCAGCATCTTAAGCGGATATTTCTTGTTGATCGGCACCAATTGGTTACGCAATGCGTCATTCGGTGCGTGCAGGGACAACGCCAGGGATACGTCGATGTGCTTGGCCAGCTCATCGATCATCGGCACCACACCCGACGTGGACAGGGTCACGCGGCGCTTGGAGATCCCGTAGCCCAGGTCATCCATCATCAGATGCATGGCGGCCACGACGTTGTCGAAGTTCAGCAGCGGTTCGCCCATGCCCATCATCACCACGTTGGTGATGGCGCGGTCGATGGTAGCCGGAACACTGCCGAAGGATTTGTTGGCAATCCACACCTGACCGATGACTTCGGCGGCGGTGAGGTTGCTGTTGAAGCCTTGCTTGCCGGTGGAGCAGAAACTGCAATCCAGGGCACAGCCTGCCTGGGACGAAACGCACAGAGTGCCGCGTTTTCCCTGGGGAATATAAACGGTCTCGACGCAGCTGCCGGACGCCACGCGCACCACCCACTTGCGGGTGCCGTCGCTGGAAATGTCCTCGCTGACCACTTCGGGACCACGGACCTCAGCAACAGCCTTGAGCTTTTCGCGCAAGGCCTTGCTGACGTTCGTCATGGCGTCGAAATCATCGACGCCAAAGTGGTGAATCCATTTCATTACCTGACCGGCACGGAAACGCTTCTCCCCGATTGAGTCGAAGAATTTTTCCATTTCCGGCTGGGTCAGACCCAGCAGGTTGGTTTTAACAGTCGATGTCGTCATGGATTCACCTTCACTCTTAAGCCAATGCTTAGCGAGTGGTTACTTCAGTAGCTGCGAAGAAGTAAGCGATTTCGCGAGCAGCAGCGGCTTCGGAGTCCGAACCGTGAACAGCGTTGGCGTCGATCGATTCAGCGAAGTCAGCACGGATGGTGCCTGGAGCAGCTTCTTTAGGGTTGGTAGCGCCCATCAGCTCACGGTTGCGAGCGATGGCGTTTTCGCCTTCCAGAACCTGAACGACAACAGGACCCGAAGTCATGAAGGCAACCAGGTCGCCGAAGAAACCACGAGCGCTGTGCTCAGCGTAGAAGCCTTCGGCTTCGGCTTTGGACAGTTGCTTCAGTTTCGAAGCTACAACGCGCAGGCCAGCGTCTTCGAAGCGAGTGGTGATCTTGCCGATCACGTTTTTAGCAACGGCGTCAGGCTTGATGATGGAGAAAGTACGTTGAACAGCCATGGTGTAACTCCAGAAACGGTAATTTGCGAAAAATTAAACCCGCGAATTATACGCGGGTTCTTGGGTATTGCCTAACCTGCGAGGACGATCAGTCCAATTCATCAGCCCAGAGAGTCTGAACCGCCTCCAACACCTTCTCGCCAACACGACCAGAGGCATTGTCGAAATCCGGCAGTTCCTTGATCCACTGCTGCAATTCGACGAAGTTGACAGAATACGGATCTACACCCGGCTTGGCTTCCGCCAGCTCTTCTGCAATACGTTGAACATCATTCCAACCGTAGCTCATGACAGTCTTACCAGTCAGTGCGGCGCTTCGGCCGCATGGTTAAGCGAATATTTCGGAATTTCTACGGTGATATCTTCTTCACCGACGATCGCCTGACAAGCCAGGCGCGACTGGGCTTCCAGACCCCAGGCACGATCAAGGAAATCTTCCTCCAACTCGTCAGCTTCTTCCAGCGAGTCAAAACCCTCGCGGATGATGCAGTGACAAGTGGTGCAGGCGCAGACGCCGCCGCAGGCGCTTTCCATCTCGATGTGGTGTTCATGAGCCAGTTCGAGGATCGACGTGCCAGGCGCAGCGTCAACGACCATGCCTTCAGGGCAGAACTTCTCGTGGGGCAGAAAAATGACCTGCGGCATCAGATATCCTCGATTTCATTCAGATTGCGCCCCGACAGAGCGGCTTTCACCGTCTGATCCATACGACGGGCTGCAAAAGCATCGGTCACTTGCGACAGACGCTTGGTCTGCTGCTCGATGGCGTAGCCATCGGTGCCTTTCATCAGTTCGGTCAGTTCCTGCACCTGCAGATCGATGACCATGCGCTCTTCGGCGTCGAGCAAACGCTCGCCATCCGCCTCAAGAGCGCCCTGCACCGCTTCGATCAGGCGCTGAGCATCGACTTGCTGCTCGCGAAGAACGCGGGCGACCTTGTCGTCATTGGCGTGCTGGAACGAATCTTTCAGCATCTTGGCGATTTCGCCGTCGGTCAGGCCATAGGACGGCTTGACCTGAATGCTTGCCTCGACGCCCGAACCCAGTTCACGGGCAGAGACGCTGAGCAGGCCGTCGGCATCGACCTGGAAGGTCACGCGAATTTTCGCCGCACCGGCCACCATCGCCGGGATGCCGCGCAATTCGAAGCGAGCCAGGGAGCGGCAATCGCTGATCAGCTCACGCTCGCCCTGCAATACGTGGATCGCCATGGCCGACTGGCCATCTTTATAAGTGGTGAAGTCCTGGGCGCGGGCGACGGGGATGGTGGTGTTACGCGGAATCACCTTCTCCATCAGGCCGCCCATGGTTTCCAGCCCCAGGGACAGCGGAATCACGTCGAGCAGCAACAGTTCGCCGCCATCGCGCTTGTTGCCAGCCAGCGTATCGGCCTGGATCGCGGCACCGATGGCCACCACTTGATCCGGGTCGATTTCGGTCAGCGGCTGACGACCGAAGGCTTCGGCGACGGCTTCACGAACACGCGGAACGCGGGTCGAACCACCGACCATGACCACGGCGTGCACGTCTTCCAGCTCGACGCCGGAATCGCGGACGGCGCGGCGGCAGGCTTTCAGGCTGCGGGCGACCATTGGCTCGATCAGCGCATCGAAGGCTTCGCGGGTCAGTTGCGCTTTCCAGTCACCGTAGGCAACTTCAACACTGTCAGAGTCCGTCAGGGCTTCTTTGGCGGCGCAGGCGGTTTGAAGCAGGCTGCGTTGTGCGCCCGGATCGAGGTCGGCGGACAAACCGGCGCTCTCGATGATCCAGCCGGCAATCGCATGATCGAAATCATCGCCACCCAGCGCACTGTCGCCGCCAGTGGCCAGCACTTCGAAGACACCGCCAGTCAGGCGCAGAATCGAAATATCGAATGTGCCGCCGCCCAGGTCATAAATCGCGACCAGGCCTTCGGCATGTTGATCCAGACCGTATGCCACCGCCGCAGCGGTCGGCTCGTTGAGCAGACGCAACACGTTCAGACCGGCGAGTTTCGCCGCGTCCTTGGTAGCCTGGCGCTGAGCATCGTCGAAATACGCCGGAACGGTGATCACCGCGCCCACCAGCTCACCGCCAAGGGTGGCTTCAGCGCGCTGACGCAATACTTTCAGGATATCGGCGGAAACTTCGACCGGGCTTTTCGGGCCCTGCACGGTGTCGATGAACGGCATGTGCGATTCGCCACCGAGAAAGCGGTACGGCAGTTGATCGCCCAATTGCTTGACGTCGGACAGACCACGCCCCATCAGGCGCTTGACCGACAGCACGGTGTTCAGGGGATCGGAGGATGCGGCCAGCTTGGCCGACTCGCCGACTTCGACGCGATCGGCGTGATAACGCACGGCGGAAGGCAGGATGACCCGCCCTTCGGCATCGGCCAGCGGTTCGGAAAGACCACTGCGCAACGCAGCGACCAGCGAATTGGTAGTACCCAAGTCGATCCCCACAGCCAGACGACGCTGGTGCGGTTGAGGACTTTGGCCGGGTTCGGCGATCTGCAGTAGGGCCATCGTGATCAGGACTTATCTGTATATCAGGCGTGCGACCGGAGCGGCACTGGGTTAATCGTCGAGGCGCTCTTCTAACTGGCGCACTTCGTAGGTGAGCTTGTCGAGGAACTGCATGCGCCGCATCAGGCGTTCGGCCTGCTCGCGTTGCGCTGCATCATCCCAACAGGCTGCGAAGCTTTCGTTGAGCTCTTCCTGGGCGGTTTTCAGGCGACGCTTGAACGCCGCGACACCGTCCAGATCGGCACTGTCCTGCAGATCTTCGAGCTCTTCGCGCCATTGCATCTGCTGCAGAAGAAACTCGGGATCGTGGACGGTGACTTCCATCGGCACCTCATGCCCGCTGATGGTCAGCAGGTAACGTGCACGCTGGGCCGGACTCTTGAGCGTCTGGTAGGCATCGTTGAGCCGCGCAGACTGCTCGAGCGCCGACCGCTGCTCGCGCTCGGAAGCATCGGCAAAGCGGTCAGGATGAACGCCGCGCGCCAACTCGCGATAGCGCGTGGCCAACTGCTCGAGATCCAGACGAAAGCCCGGTTGCAGCTCGAATAAAGCGAAATGACAAGGAATACCCACGACAAGCCTCAGATGTTGAAGCTTTCGCCGCAGCCACATTCACCGCGTACGTTGGGGTTGTTGAACTTGAAGCCTTCGTTCAACCCTTCCTTGACGAAGTCGAGCTCGGTGCCGTCGAGGTAGGCCAGGCTCTTCGGGTCGATGATCACTTTTTCGCCGTGACTCTCGAACACCTGATCTTCTGCAACCACCTCGTCGACAAACTCCAGCACGTAGGCAAGGCCGGAACAGCCCGTGGTGCGAACACCCAGACGAATCCCTTCACCCTTGCCGCGCCCGTCGAGGGAGCGTCGCACGTGTCGAGCAGCCGCTTCTGTCATGCTGATAGCCATCATTGACTCCTTACTCGTCGCCCAATGCTTAGATCAAGCCTTTCTTCTGCTTGTAATCGCGAACGGCGGCCTTGATGGCGTCTTCAGCGAGAACCGAGCAGTGGATTTTCACTGGCGGCAGGGCCAGTTCTTCGGCCAGCTGAGTGTTCTTGATGGTTTCAGCTTCGTCCAGGGTCTTGCCCTTCATCCACTCGGTAGCGAGGGAGCTGGAGGCGATAGCCGAACCGCAGCCGTAGGTCTTGAACTTGGCGTCTTCGATAACGCCCTGATCGTTGACCTTGATTTGCAGACGCATCACGTCGCCGCACGCCGGAGCGCCGACCATGCCGGTGCCGACATCAGGATCTTCCGCGTTCATCTTGCCGACGTTGCGCGGGTTTTCGTAGTGGTCGATGACCTTTTCGCTGTAAGCCATGATTCTCAATCCTCACTCATCAGGGCCGCTCTTGAGACCCTGCAACTGCGCTGCGTAAACCGCCGCGTCGCTACAGGATCTGTATCCGGCGGCTTCTATATTTAGTGTGCCGCCCACTCGATCTTCGAGATATCGACGCCGTCTTTGTACATGTCCCACAGCGGCGACAGAGCGCGCAGCTTGGTAACGGCCTCGCAGACTTTCTGCGCGGCGTAGTCGATTTCTTCTTCGGTGGTGAAACGGCCGAAGGTGAAACGGATCGAGCTGTGTGCCAGTTCGTCGTTGCGGCCCAGGGCGCGCAGTACGTACGAAGGCTCAAGCGACGCCGAGGTGCAGGCCGAACCGGACGAAACCGCCAGATCCTTGAGCGCCATGATCAGCGACTCGCCTTCAACGTAGTTGAAGCTCAGGTTCAGGTTGTGCGGAACGCGGGCGGTCAGGCTGCCGTTGACGTACAGCTCTTCCAGGTGCTCGACCTGCTTGTAGAAACGGTCGCTCAACGCCTTGATGCGGACGTTTTCGGCAGCCATGTCTTCCTTGGCCACACGGAACGCTTCGCCCATGCCGACGATCTGGTGAGTCGCCAGGGTGCCGGAACGCATGCCACGTTCGTGACCGCCGCCGTGCATGGTCGCTTCGATGCGCACACGCGGCTTGCGGCTGACGTACAGCGCGCCGATGCCTTTAGGGCCGTAGGTCTTGTGGGCGGAGAACGACATCATGTCGACTTTCAGTTTCTGCAGGTCGATTTCGACCTTGCCGGTGGACTGAGCGGCGTCGACGTGGAACAGGATGCCCTTCGAACGAAGCAGCTCGCCGATGGCGGCGATGTCG
The DNA here is from genome assembly GCF_039695385.1 of Pseudomonas sp. 9.2(2024). Classification (NCBI taxonomy): domain Bacteria; kingdom Pseudomonadati; phylum Pseudomonadota; class Gammaproteobacteria; order Pseudomonadales; family Pseudomonadaceae; genus Pseudomonas; species Pseudomonas sp. 9.2(2024). The sequence goes on from NZ_CP155585.1 coordinate 5,310,611, forward strand.
TTGACGGTGCCGATTTCGTTGTTCACGTGCATTACGGACACCAGGATGGTGTCTTCGCGCAGCGCGGCTTCGATCATGGCCGGGGTGATCAGGCCATCCTCGGTCGGATCGAGGTAGGTGACTTCGAAACCTTCACGCTCCAGTTGGCGCATGGTGTCGAGGACAGCCTTGTGTTCGATCTTGGAGGTAATCAGGTGCTTGCCCTTGGAGGCGTAGAAATGTGCCGCACCCTTGATTGCCAGGTTGTCGGACTCGGTGGCACCGGAGGTCCAGACGATTTCACGCGGGTCGGCGTTGACCAGATCGGCCACCTGACGACGGGCGTTTTCGACGGACTCTTCGGCTTTCCAGCCGAACACGTGGGAACGGGACGCCGGGTTACCGAAGTTTCCGTCGACCAGCAGGCATTCACTCATTTTTTGCGCAACGCGCGGATCGACCGGGGTGGTCGCAGAGTAATCAAGGTAAATCGGCAATTTCATGGACTATCTCCTAAATCAGGCTGGCTGGCGTGCCGCTAGCTCTCTGGCTGTCATTCGACGGCGGACGCTTCAATCTTGTCCAGGCGCGGCGCCTTGCCATTGCAACGACGCTGATCCTGACGCTGGGCCACTTCCTGCACCTCACGGCGAGTTACGAGGTCGGCCAAGCTGATACCGCTGAGAAATTCGTGAATCTGCAGGCTCAGATCGCACCACAGGTGATGGGTCAGGCAGGTGTCACCGGAGTGGCAGTCGCCCTGGCCCTGGCATTTTGTTGCATCGACCGATTCGTTCACCGCATCGATCACCTGAGCCACCTGGATGCCCTGCATGTCGCGGGACAACTGGTAGCCACCGCCCGGACCGCGAACGCTGGAAACCAGGTTGCTGCGGCGCAGCTTGGCGAAAAGCTGTTCGAGATAGGACAGGGAGATGCCTTGGCGCTCGGAGATATCGGCCAGGGACACCGGCCCGTGTTGCGCGTGCAACGCCAGGTCAAGCATGGCGGTCACGGCGTATCGGCCTTTTGTAGTCAGTCGCATGGACAATTACCACGGAGTTCGGAATGGGCGGGAGTATGCAATTCCCGAGCATTTAAGTCAACTATAAGACCTAGTGCTTTAGTCGGGTTTACCCGCAAAAGAGCGCGCGAATGATAGCAGGGTCTGCGGCCTAATGGCACACCGGTCGGCAGCAGCCCTGCAAGTGCGTCAGTGGAGCTTGGATTCGTCCTTGCCCTTGACGCAGGCGAAGTCTTCTTCACGCAGCTCGGGCAGATCTTTCGCACAATAATTACTGCCCAGATCCTTCAGCGCGCCGCACATTCCCTCCAGACGCCCGTCCACCGCTTGCAGGTGATCGAGCAACTGGCCGATGGCGCGCGCCACCGGATCGGGCATGTCTTCACTGACGCCGTAGGCATCAAAGCCGATCTTCTCGGCCATCGCCTTGCGCTTGGCGTCAGCCTCGTCATCGGACTTGACGATGATCCGGCCCGGAATCCCCACCACGGTGGCACCCGGTGGCACTTCCTTGGTGACCACGGCATTGGACCCGACCTTGGCGCCGGCACCCACAGTGAACGGACCGAGCACCTTCGCGCCCGCCCCCACCACGACGCCATCGCCGAGTGTCGGGTGACGCTTGCCCTTGTTCCAGCTGGTACCACCCAGGGTGACGCCCTGATAGATCGTCACGTCATCGCCGATTTCAGCGGTTTCGCCGATCACGATGCCCATGCCGTGGTCGATGAAGAAGCGTCGACCGACCTTGGCGCCCGGATGGATCTCGATCCCGGTCAGCCAGCGACCAAAGTTCGACACCAGCCGCGCCAGCCATTTCAGATCATTGCGCCAGAGCATGCCGGCCAGTCGATGAATCCAGATTGCATGCATGCCGGGGTAGCAGGTCAGGACTTCAAAAGCGTTACGCGCCGCCGGGTCTCGGTGGAATACGCTCTGGATATCTTCACGCAAACGCTCGAACATCATTAATCCTTCCGCTTAAGGAGCTCGCCACGGGCCGCTTTCTGGGTTTCCGTGAGGATGCCACGCAAAATATTCATTTCCGCCCGGCTGACCGAGCTGCGTCCGTACAACCGGCGCAGGCGCGCCATCAAGTGCCGCGGTTTTTCCGGATCGAGGAATTCGATGGCCACCAGGGTCTGTTCCAGGTGTTCATAGAACCGCTCCAGCTCATCCATGGTCGCAAGCTCTGCGCTTTTCACGGAGGCCACTTCTTCCTTCTCGATCTTCGTCGGCTGACCTTGTGCAGCCAGCCACGCCATGCGCACTTCATAGCTCAACACCTGCACCGCCGCCCCGAGGTTCAGCGAGCTGAACTCAGGATCGGAGGGGATGTGCACGTGATAGTGACATCGCTGCAGCTCGTCGTTGGTCAGTCCGGAATCTTCACGACCGAACACCAGCGCGATTTCCGCGCCCTGCCCTGCCTCCTCGACCACTTTGGTCCCGCACTCGCGCGGGTCCAGCAATGGCCAGGGAATACGCCGGTCACGGGCACTGGTGCCAAGCACCAGATTGCAACCGACCAAGGCGTCTTCCAAGGTGGCGACGACTTGCGCGTTTTCAAGGATGTCACCGGCACCGGAAGCACGAGCATCGGCTTCGTGATGCGGAAAGACGCGCGGATCAACCAGCACCAAGCGCGACAGGCCCATGTTTTTCATGGCGCGCGCGGTCCCGCCGATGTTTCCCGGATGGCTGGTGTTGACCAGGACGACACGAATATTTTGCAGCACGGCGGGCGCTCTCGGACTCGGCAAAGGGGTGCAAATCTTACAGAACAGCCTACCGTTAAGCTATGAAAGCGAACAGCGACCTTCACCTGAAGAAAAGTTCTGATAGAATGCGCGGCTTTCTTTAACAACCTTAGGTGACACATCCATGCAGCCCATGCTGAATATCGCGCTGCGCGCCGCCCGCAGCGCCAGTGAACTGATCTTCCGCTCCATCGAGCGCCTGGATACCATCAAGGTCGACGAAAAAGACGCCAAGGATTACGTATCCGAGGTCGATCGCGCCGCCGAACAGAAAATCATCGACGCCCTGCGCAAGGCTTACCCGAATCACTCGATCATGGGTGAAGAGACCGGCCTGCACGCCGGCACCGGCATCGAAGGCGAAGAATACCTGTGGATCATCGATCCGCTGGACGGCACCACCAACTTCCTGCGCGGCATTCCTCACTTCGCTGTCAGCATTGCCTGTAAATACCGTGGTCGCCTGGAACACGCCGTTGTTCTGGATCCGGTTCGCCAGGAAGAATTCACCGCCAGCCGTGGTCGCGGCGCTCAACTGAACGGTCGCCGCCTGCGTGTCAGCGGTCGCACAAGCCTGGACGGCGCTCTGCTCGGCACCGGCTTCCCGTTCCGTGACGACCAGATGGACAACCTCGACAACTACCTGGGCATGTTCCGCGCCCTGGTTGGCCAGACTGCCGGCATCCGCCGCGCCGGTTCGGCAAGCCTGGACCTGGCTTACGTGGCCGCAGGCCGTTTCGACGCGTTCTGGGAGTCGGGCCTGTCCGAGTGGGACATGGCTGCTGGCGCCCTGCTGATTCAGGAAGCAGGCGGCCTGGTGAGCGACTTCACCGGCGGTCACGACTTCCTTGAAAAAGGCCACGTCGTTGCCGGCAACACCAAATGCTTCAAGGCAGTTCTGACGGCGATCCAGCCGCACCTGCCGGCCTCGCTGAAGCGCTAAGCGCTTCGCGAAACCAAAAAAAACACCCTTCGGGGTGTTTTTTTATGGGCATGAAAAAGCACCCCGAAGGGTGCTTTTCTTATAAGCCATCAACCAGTCACTGGCCCGGCTCGTTCTGCGACAGGATCAGCTTGCCTTCCTTGTCGACCGGAATCTGGTTGCCCGGATCACGATCCATCCGCACCTTGCCTTCCTTGCCGTCCAGCGAATACCGGACGTCATAGCCCACAACCTTGTCGCTGATGTCATTCACGGTGTTACAGCGAGTCTGAGTCGTGGTGTAGGTATCACGCTCCTGCATACCCTCCTGAACCTTGTTACCGGCGTAACCACCACCGACCGCACCGGCCACCGTGGCAATCTTCTTGCCGGTGCCGCCGCCGATCTGGTTACCCAGCAGACCACCTGCCAGCGCACCGACCACGGTGCCGGCAATCTGGTGTTGATCTTTCACCGGCGCCTGCCGGGTCACTGTCACATCCTTGCACACTTCACGTGGAGTCTTGATCTGTGTTTTGACCGGTTCTACGGCCAGCACTTGCGCATACTCAGGGCCGCTTTTAACCAGGCTGTAGGTGGCAACAGCACCCCCGGCAGTCACACCGACAGCACCCAATACCGCACCAACCAGCAACGACTTGTTCACATGAACCTCCTGACCATCACATGCGGGACGCGCCCGCGCTTCTCCCAGCCTTGGAGCAAAAAAAAAGACGCGAGTTCAACTCGCGTCTTTTTTGACTGACAACCGGGAAAACGACGGCCGTTATGGACGGTCGTCGACCTCCTTCTCGGTGTTGACCGGCGGAATCAGGTCTTCCGTCGACAGGTTCAGCCAGATCAGTACAACGTTGGCGATGTAGATCGACGAGTAGGTACCCGCCAGAACACCCACCAGCAGCGCCAGGGAGAAGCCGTACAGGTTGTCACCGCCGAAGAACAGCAGTGCCGCGATCGCCAGCAAGGTCGAAACCGAGGTCGCGATGGTCCGCAGCAGGGTCTGGGTGGTCGAGATGTTGATGTTCTCGATCAACGTAGCCTTGCGCAGTACGCGGAAGTTCTCACGCACCCGGTCGAACACGACAATGGTGTCGTTGAGCGAGTAACCGATGATCGCCAGTACCGCCGCCAGCACCGTCAGGTCGAAGGTGATCTGGAAGAACGACAGGATACCCACGGTCACGATCACGTCGTGAATCAGCGACACGATGGCGCCGACCGCAAACTTCCACTGAAAGCGGAAAGCCAGGTAGATCAGGATGCCACCGAGCGCCAGCAGCATGCCCATGCCGCCCTGGTCACGCAGCTCTTCACCGACCTGCGGGCCGACGAACTCGACGCGCTTGACGGTCGCCGGGTTGTCGCCGCCGACCTTCTGCAGCGCTTCCGCCACCTGATGGCCCAGCTGCGGGTCTTCACCCGGCATGCGCACCAGCAGATCGGTGGTCGCGCCGAAGTTCTGCACGACGGCTTCGTGATAACCGGAAGAAACCAGTTGCTCGCGCACCTTGGTGACATCGGCCGGACGCTCGTAGGTCAGCTCGATGAGCGTACCGCCGGTGAAGTCCAGACCCCAGTTCATGCCCTTGTGGAACACACTGAAGATTGCCAGCAAGGTCAGAAATACAGTGACGCCGAACGCAAAGTTGCGGACGCCCATGAAGTTGATTGTACGTAACATGGCAGCCCCTTAAATCCACAACTTCTTGAAGTCACGACCGCCGAAGATCAGGTTGACCATCGCGCGGGTGACCATGATGGCCGTGAACATCGAAGTCAGAACCCCGAGGGACATGGTTACTGCGAAGCCCTTCACGGGGCCGGTGCCCATGGCGAAGAGGATGCCGCCGACCAGCAAGGTGGTCAGGTTGGCGTCGAGAATCGCAGTGAATGCCCGACCGAAGCCTTCGTTGATTGCACGCTGCACGGTCATGCCGGCGGCGATCTCTTCACGAATCCGCGAGAAGATCAGTACGTTGGCGTCGACCGCCATACCCATGGTCAACACGATACCGGCGATACCCGGCAGAGTCAGCGTGGCACCCAGCAGCGACATCAGCGCCAGCAGCAGCACCATGTTCACCGCCAGAGCAACGGTGGCGATCAGGCCGAAGAAACGGTAGATGGCGATGATGAACAGCGAGACGAACAGCATGCCCCACAGCGATGCATCGATACCCTTGGTGATGTTGTCTGCACCCAGGCTCGGGCCGATGGTGCGTTCTTCAGCGAAGTACATCGGAGCAGCCAGACCACCGGCACGCAGCAGCAGCGCCAGCTCGGACGACTCGCCCTGGCCGTTCAGGCCGGTGATACGGAACTGCGCACCCAGCGGCGACTGAATGGTCGCCAGGCTGATGATCTTCTTCTCTTCCTTGAAGGTCTGCACCGCGACGTCTTTCTCGACGCCGTCGACCACTTGCTTGGTGTAAGTGGTGACCGGGCGCTGCTCGATGAAGATCACCGCCATGCTGCGACCGACGTTGCTGCGGGTCGCGCGGCTCATCAGCTCGCCACCGTGACCATCCAGACGGATGTTCACTTCAGGGGTGCCGTGCTCGCCGAAACCGGCCTTGGCGTCAGTCACCTGGTCACCGGTGATGATCAGGCCACGCTCGATCTGGGCAGGAGGACGATTGCCTTCGCGGAATTCGAAAGTTTCGGAAGTGGCTTTCGAAGCACCCGGCTCTGCAGCCAGACGGAACTCCAGGTTGGCCGTCTTGCCGAGGATACGCTTGGCTTCGGCAGTGTCCTGCACGCCCGGCAGCTCAACCACGATACGGTTGGCGCCCTGACGCTGGACGATCGGTTCGGCAACACCCAGCTCGTTGACGCGGTTACGTACCGTGGTCAAGTTCTGCTTGATGGAGTATTCACGGATTTCCGCCAGCTTGGCCGGGGTCATCGCCAGACGCAGCACCGGTTGACCGTTGAGGTCGGCCGGAACAATGTCGAAATCGTTGAAATTCTTGCGGATCAGCGCGCGGGCCTGTTCGCGGGAATCAGCATCGCTGAAGCCCAGCTGAATGGCGCCATTGAGTTGCGGCAGGCTGCGATAACGCAGTTTCTCTTTGCGCAACAGGCTCTTGACGTCGCCTTCGTAGACTTTCAGGCGAGCGTCGAGGGCTTTGTCCATGTCCACTTCCAGCAGGAAGTGCACACCACCGGACAAGTCCAGACCCAGCTTCATCGGGTGCGCGGCCACGCTGCGCAGCCATTGCGGGGTGGTTTGTGCCAGGTTCAGCGCGACGACGTAGTCATCACCCAATGCCTTGCGGACAACGTCCTTGGCCGGCAGCTGGTCTTCAGCCTTGGTCAGACGGATCAGACCGCCCTTGCCGTTCGCAGCCAGGCTCGATGCCTTGACGTTGATCCCGGATTCCTTGAGCGCGGTACTCACGCGATCCAGATCGGCCTGATTGACCTGCAGGGCCGTGCTGGCGCCGCTGATCTGAATGGCCGGGTCATCGGGGTATAGATTCGGAGCGGAATAAATCAGACCGATCGCCAGCACCGCCAGGATCAGAATGTATTTCCACAGAGGATATTTGTTCAGCATCACGCCGCCCGTTATGAACGCGGGGCGCCTTGCGCGCCCCGTCGATTGAGTAGAAGTTGGAACCTTAGATCGCTTTCAGCGTGCCTTTTGGCAGCGTGGCGGCGATGGCGCCCTTCTGGAACTTCATTTCCACGGTGTCGGAAACTTCCAGAACCACGAAGTCATCGGCCACTTTGGTGATCTTGCCGGCGATGCCGCCGGTGGTGACCACTTCGTCGCCCTTCTGCAGGCTGCTCAGCAGGTTCTTCTGCTCTTTGGCGCGCTTGGCCTGTGGACGCCAGATCATCAGGTAGAAGATGACCAGGAAGCCGACCAGGAAAATCCACTCGAAGCCGCCGCCCATAGGCGCTGCAGCCGGTGCAGCCGCGTCAGCCATGGCATTAGAGATAAAAAAGCTCATTTAGCACTCCAGTTGCAAATGTTGAATCTTGGGGTCAGAAAACTCAGTCCAAAGGCGGAACGGGAAGCCCGCGTTTGGCGTAGAAGGCATCGACAAAGGCGGCCAATGTACCCTGTTGAATAGCCTCGCGCAAACCAGCCATCAGCACCTGATAATGGCGCAAATTGTGGATGGTATTGAGCATGCTGCCGAGCATTTCGCCGCACTTGTCCAGATGATGCAGATAAGCGCGGGAGAAGTTCTGGCAGGTATAGCAATCGCAGGTCGGATCCAGCGGCGAATCATCATGGCGATGGAACGCGTTACGGATCTTCAGCACGCCTGTATCAATGAACAGATGCCCGTTGCGGGCATTACGGGTTGGCATCACGCAATCGAACATGTCCACACCGCGGCGCACACCCTCAACCAGATCTTCCGGTTTGCCAACGCCCATAAGGTAACGAGGTTTGTCAGCCGGCATCATGCCCGGCAGGTAGTCCAGCACCTTGATCATTTCGTGCTTGGGCTCGCCCACCGACAGACCGCCGATGGCCAGGCCGTCGAAGCCGATCTTGTCCAGGCCTTCCAGCGAGCGCATGCGCAGGTCCTGATGCATGCCGCCCTGAACGATACCGAACAGCGCCGCCGTGTTGTCGCCATGGGCATTCTTCGAACGCTGGGCCCAGCGCAGCGACAGCTCCATGGACACACGGGCCACGTCTTCGTCAGCCGGGTAGGGGGTGCATTCGTCGAAGATCATCACGATGTCCGAGCCCAGATCGCGCTGGACCTGCATCGACTCTTCCGGGCCCATGAACACTTTCGAGCCGTCGACCGGGGAGGCGAAGGTCACGCCCTCCTCCTTGATCTTGCGCATGGCGCCGAGGCTGAACACCTGGAAACCGCCGGAGTCGGTCAGGATCGGACCTTTCCACTGCATGAAATCGTGCAGGTCGCCGTGTTCCTTGATCACTTCGGTACCCGGGCGCAGCCACAGGTGGAAGGTGTTGCCCAGAATGATCTCCGCGCCCGTGGCGACGATGTCACGCGGCAACATGCCCTTGACCGTGCCGTAGGTGCCCACCGGCATGAAGGCCGGGGTCTCGACGGTGCCACGAGGGAAGGTCAGACGACCACGACGAGCCTTGCCATCGGTGGCAAGCAACTCGAAAGACATACGACAGGTGCGACTCATACGGATTCCTCTGGGCCGCGGGGAGCGGGATTACGGGTGATGAACATCGCATCACCGTAGCTGAAAAAGCGGTATCCGTTATCGACCGCGGCTTTGTAGGCAGCCATGGTTTCCGGATAACCGGCGAATGCCGAAACCAGCATCAACAGCGTGGATTCGGGCAAATGGAAATTGGTGACCAGCGCATCGACCACATGGAACGGCCGGCCCGGGAAGATAAAGATGTCGGTGTCGCCGCTGAACGGCTTGAGCACGCCATCGCGGGCGGCGCTTTCCAGCGAACGCACGCTGGTGGTGCCGACAGCGATGACTCGACCGCCGCGCTCACGGCAAGCGGCGACTGCATCGACCACGTCCTGACCGACTTCCAGCCACTCGGTGTGCATGTGGTGATCTTCGATCTTCTCGACGCGCACCGGCTGGAACGTGCCGGCGCCGACGTGCAGCGTGACGAACGCAGTCTCGACGCCCTTGGCGGTGATCGCTTCCATCAGCGTCTGATCGAAATGCAGCCCCGCCGTCGGCGCCGCCACCGCGCCGAGTTTCTCGGCATACACGGTCTGATAGCGCTCGCGATCCGAACCTTCATCCGGGCGGTCTATATAAGGAGGCAACGGCATGTGCCCGACGCGATCAAGCAGCGGCAGCACTTCTTCGGCAAACCCCAGCTCGAACAGCGCATCGTGACGCGCCAGCATCTCGGCTTCGCCGCCGCCGTCGATCAGGATCTTCGAACCCGGCTTCGGCGACTTGCTGGAACGCACATGGGCCAGCACGCGGTGGGTATCGAGCACGCGTTCGATGAGGATTTCCAGCTTGCCGCCGGAGGCCTTCTGCCCGAACAGGCGCGCCGGAATCACCCGGGTATTGTTGAACACCATCAGATCGCCCGGGCGCAAATGCTCAAGCAGATCAGTGAATTGACGGTGTGCCAGGGCGCCGCTGACCCCATCCAGGGTCAACAGGCGACTACCGCGACGCTCGGCCAAAGGATGGCGGGCAATCAGCGAATCAGGAAGCTCGAAGGTAAAGTCAGCAACGCGCATGATGGGGTTCGTCTAGCAGGGCCGGAAAGTCTAGCGGAAATATCGAAAATTGACCATGAAACGTGATTGACCAACGGTAGGCACCTCTCTATACTTCGCCGCCATTGAGCCCTGATGGCGGAATTGGTAGACGCGGCGGATTCAAAATCCGTTTTCGAAAGGAGTGGGAGTTCGAGTCTCCCTCGGGGCACCAAAATTAGAAAAGGTCTTGCTTAGCAAGGCCTTTTTTTTCGTCTGTCGGAAAGTGCCGCCGGCCCTCCGGCGAGATCCCACACAGGTTCACCCCATGGAAACGTCACTGGAAACCGTCGCCCTGTTCTCCCTGAAACTCGCGTACGAGGAAGAAGGCCTGAGCCCGATCCTGCGCGATGACATGGTCATGGGCGACTATCAGAAAGACGTGTTCGAATTGCTGGTGCGCCGGGGTGATGTCGAGACGATTCAGTTCAAGATGAACGAGTGTCTGGCGCTGGCGATGGATGCGTTGGGTGGCGTCGAGAAACCGTTGGGGCGGGAGCTGCACAAGTTGTCGACCGACTTCAGTCAGGCGCAGTCGCTGGAGCAGCTGGATCAGCCGCTCCTCGCGCTCAAGGGTTATTTGAAGGACATTCTTTAAGCTACGCAGATGAAGAAAGTGGCGCGAAGCTACTATTTTGATATCTTGCCGTCCACTCGCCAGAGGCCTGTCAACCGCCTCTGTTATCGCGCACTCGGGAATGAACCAAAATGGATGCTGTGTTGTGCTTGCTGGTGATGGCTGGAACCTGGCTATGGGTGGTGAAGCAACGGGGTGAGTGGAACCTGTTGCTGGCCAACCTTGCCGGCGCCGGAAGTGGCGTGGTTACCGGCATTGTGTTCACGCTGATTTACGACGCAGTCATTGGTACGTCGATGGCGACACCCAACCTGCATCGCAGTCTGGTGGTGTTCATCACCAGCGCGGGCGTTCTGGCGGGGGTATGGCTGTGGATTGCCAATCGCCGTCAACCCGAACATCCGGTTGCACGTCAGTTGCTCGGCGCGGTGTGTGGCTTGGTCGCCGGCATGGCGACCCTGCTGTTTCTTGCTGTGAATTACTTCCCCCACACGTGACTGGACGGCGTTACTGTTTTGCGGTCAGCGCCGAGCCTTCAACACCCGAATCTCAGTAGGAAACCCATCCGCCCCCACCAGTTTCTTCCAGCCCACATACTGAAACTCGCCCCGCTCATCGATGTAATCACCCTTCTCCACCGACCTGCCGCCGACAATCGCCACGCGTTTTTCCTCGCCACATCCGCCATCCGACGGCCGAACGGTGTAGATCACATACGGCTTCACGTATCGCGTGGCGCGAAAGTATTGGCCGCAGACTTCATCGACAGTAATCATCATGGTTTTCAGGCGTGCTTCGCCGTCCATGTCTTCGTGAAGTTTGAGGAAGGAGATTTCACCGACATCGCTGTAGCCGAGTGAACGGGCGCGCTGGTATTCAGGGGAGTTCTGGTGGGCGATCCGGCCTTGCTCGGCGGCCTGGTTCATTCTGTCGGCGAACTCGGCTTTGCCACGGGCAATCATCGCATCGGCCTCGGCCGCCACGTTTTCGCATTGAGCGAATTCCCCGGAGGCGAGGTATTGGGGAGGCAGGTTTGGGCGGTGCTCATTCATGCTCCCCTGGCTGTTCTCCAAATCGCCCATCACCTCAAAGGCGCCGGGCACGCGACCGCTCTGGACGTCGGCCATTTTTTCCTGCATGCGCTGACAATTGGCGAGGTAATACTTCCAGCTGTTTTCCGGGTGCTCTTTCCAGGCGGCGAATGCCGGGGTCATGGCGCTGGCGAAGGTGATTGCACACAGCAGACGCAGAGCAGGGGCGACTTTTGACATGAGTAGTCCATTACAGGAATCAGGAAAGTAGCGCGAAGCTACTATTTTGCTATCTTGCCGTCCAGTGTCGGCCCGGGAGCCATGGGCCTGACGAAACTGATTCAAAAGGAGGGGTGCGATGGATGCAGCGTTTTGTCTTTTAGCCTGGGTGACCATGTGGGTGTGGGTGGTCAAACATCGTGGCACCTGGAACCTGTTCCTCGCCAACCTGCTGGGCGCTGCCAGCGGCATGCTGGTAGGTCTGGTGGTCTCGGAGTTCTACATCGGTCTGTTCGGGTCGAGCCGTCCGCACGTAACCGGTCTGACGACCACATTGCTGGAAATGATGACAACCGCCGCGGCGCTGGTCGGCGTATGGATGCTGGTCGCCCGACGCTCGCAAGTCGAGCCCCTGATTGCGCGGCAGCTGCTGGCAGGCCTTTGCGGCACAGTGGCCGGCATTACCGCTCTGGCGTTTTTTGCGCTCAAGTGATCTGTATCGACACGGCGTGTGAAGGTTCTTGTGGCGCCAGAAATCTATTTTGATATCTTGCCGCCCATCTTTCAGTGCTCGTTATCGGAACGGCGCTGATATCCGGCTTCAGCAGGTTTAAGGAAAGGATCGAATGGAGTTTCTGCGTTTTCTGGCATTTGTCGCGGCCTGGGGTTTCATGTGGCGCTGGGTAGTGAAAAACCGCGGCAGCTGGAATCTGTTTTACGCCAACCTGGTCGGTGTCGCGGGCGGTTTCATTGTTTCGATGGTGGTGCTGGCGATCACTTTTTCATTGTTCCCGTCGGCGCATCGCTACGACGCCGCGCAGACTGAAAACGTCGCGGCACAGCGGGAAGCCGAGCCGACCTCGCTGCTGCCGGAAGCCGAGGCGGTTGCAAGCCCTGCTTCACTGAAAGACGCGCCGGTGTTCGCCGCTATCGAGCCGGACAACACGCCCTCTCCAGCGGACTCCGCGTTGCTGCCGAATTACGCCAGTCGCGCGCCGAAGACGATGTCGGTGCAAACCGTGATCGACCAGAGTGACGATGAGGGGCGTAAGGCCCTGACAGTGCTGAGCAAAAAATTGCGCGCCGACGCGCAGGGCGACAAGTCGATGCTCGCGTATGTCATGTGCAGCCCGTTCGTGACCAGCACCTTGCGCTTCCCCGCGTCTGCCCGGTTTGCCGACAGCAAAAGCCTGACGCCGCAACGCTTCAAGGATCAGGTCTACACCTTCAGCAACACCGTCACCGCGCGGAACATGAATGGAGACGACGTGACGTACCGCTTCGACTGCTCCGTACAGGAACAGCCGAGAGTCGACGCGACACCTGCCGAATGGCGCCTGTTGGCGCTGAAGCTGGAAAAAGCGGGCTCTTAAGCCTGGTTTAAGGGTTCGAGGCGCCGGCTGCGCTATCATCGCCGGCCTGTGCGCCTTGAGCTTTTCCCCCGATGCCTCCGACACCTGATGACCTGAGCCCGTTGCCTGCTGTTCTGGCCGGGCCACTGCTGCGCCGACTGGAACCGACACGCTTAGTGTTTTGGCTGGTCGGCAGCCGCGAGCTGTCGTTGACCTTGCGCCTGCAAGGCGTAGGAGACATTCCACTGGATGCCGGGAAATGCGCGGTCATTCCGGTAGGCAACCGGGCATTTGTTCACCTGATCGATGTCCCCCTCGAGACGGCCCTGCCCTGCGACACCCGCATCGACTACGACCTGTTGAACGATGGCCAGCAGCCCATCGCCGATTGGGCGCCACACCTGCTTTACGACAACGCCACCAGCCCGAACTTCGTCCTGCGTTCGCGCATCGACCAGTTGCTCCACGGTTCCTGCCGCAAGCCCCATCACCCGGCCGCCGACGGTCTGCTCTGCGTTGATCGGTTGCTGGCCGCCGAAACCGATCCGCAGCAACGTCCCGCCCTGTTGATGATGAGCGGCGATCAGGTTTACGCCGACGACGTGGCCGGTCCGATGTTGCGGGCGATTCATGCCCTGATCGAGCGCCTCGGTCTGTTCGGTGAGCACCTCGAAGGCGCGGTGGTCAGCGACAGCGCCAAACTCTACGAACACCCGGCCAGCTACTACCACCGCGCGGATTTGCTGCCGGCACTCGAAAGCAACGAGACATTGCGCGAGCGCTTTTTCGGGGGTGCGCGCAAGCCGATTTTCACCAGCAGCAGCGCCGACAATCACCTCGTGACGTTTGCCGAAGTCATGGCGATGTATTTACTGGTGTGGTCGCCAACGCCCTGGACACTGGTCAATCCGCAGCCGCCGGCACTGACGCCGGAACGCCTCAAGCGCTATGCCCTCGAACAGACCCGCATCGACGGGTTCAAGGCCGGCCTCGGCCAGGTGGCCCGGGCACTGGCGCATCTGCCGAGCCTCATGATTTTCGACGACCATGACATCACCGATGACTGGAACCTGTCCGCGCAATGGGAGGAAACGGCCTACGGCCACCCGTTCTCCAAACGCATCATCGGCAACGCGCTGATCGCCTACATGTTGTGTCAGGGCTGGGGCAACAATCCGGATGCATTCAGCGCTGTACTGGAGAAAACCCGAGGCCTGAGCGCCAGCGGTGACGACCGCTATCTTGACACTCCCGTGCAGGACGAACTGATTGAGGAACTTCTGCGCTTTCAGCAATGGCATTTCGTAATGCCAACCAGTCCGGCGCTGGTGGTACTCGACACCCGAACCCGACGCTGGCGCAGCGAGATGGCGCTCAAGCAACCGTCGGGTTTGCTGGACTGGGAAGCCTTGAGCGAACTGCAGCAGGAACTGCTCGACCACCCTTCAGCGATCATCGTTTCGCCGGCACCGATCTTCGGTGTGAAGCTGATCGAAACCGTGCAGAGAGTATTCAGCTGGTGCGGTTATCCACTGCTGGTGGACGCAGAAAACTGGATGGCCCATCGCGGCGCAGCCCAAGTGATCCTGAACATTTTCCGACACTCGCGTACACCGGGCAGCTACGTGGTGCTGTCAGGCGACGTGCATTATTCCTTCGTCTACGAAGTCCTGATCCGACACCGCAAGGCCGGCCCGCGCATCTGGCAGATCACCAGCAGCGGCATCAAAAACGAGTTCCCGCCCACCCTGCTGGAATGGTTCGACCGCCTAAATCGCTGGCTCTACTCACCACGCTCGCCGCTCAACTGGCTGACCAAACGCCGCCGCATGCGCATCGTCCCGTACGTGCCGGAACACGCCGAAGCGGGTGAACGGCTGTGGAATTCGGCGGGGATTGGTCAGGTGTTTTTCAATCAACAGGGGCAACCGAAAGACATCATCCAGCACAACGCGAACGGCGCACCGAAGACCCGGATGCTGGCGCCGGATTTGTCGGACTACCCTGATTAGAGAAATCTCACGTAGAGAGTGAGAGGGATGGCAGGCTCGTCGGAATCAGCTTACAGAAGGCACAGAAACGTCTCGATGAGACTTCGGTGATACTCACTACACCGCAGGCAGCCCGTCTGTGGCACAACCACGGGTAGGAATCGCCTTGTCGCCCTGTACTCATTTCTGAACGTTCTTTGTATCAAGCGAGGTGTGAGATGGACACTATCAACTACACCACAGCTCGTGCGCACTTGGCTGAAACCATGGAACGCGTGAATGAAGACTGCGCCCCATTGTTGGTAACCCGTCAAAAAGGCGAGCCTGTAGTCATGATGTCTCTGGCCGAATACAACGCGCTGGAAGAAACGGCTTATCTGCTGCGTTCTCCGGCCAATGCCGAGCGCTTGATCAAATCGATTGGCGAAATGCGCGCTGGAAAAGCCAAAGTCAGGCAGCTGTTCGAAGAATAAAAATCCAGTTCACGCCAACGGGCTGGGAAGACTACTTATGGTTTCAACAAAACGATAAGGCCGGTCTCAAACGAATCAATCTTCTGATCAAAGCGATCCAGCGCCAACCCTTTGAAGGCTTGGGTAAACCGGAGCCGCTCAAGCACAACATGAGCGTCTTCTGGTCACGGCGGATAACTGCCGAGCATCGCCTGGTCTATGCAATCGTAGACGGCGAAATCTGCGTCATAACTTGCAGATTTCACTACTGACCGGGGGATGAGACAAGGCTCAGGGAACGGCCAACTCCTCTGACAATCATCCCCACCTCCCGCTCATCAATCGTCAGCGGCGGCAGCAACCGAATCGTCTTGCCGCGAGTGACGTTGATCAGCAGTCCATGATCCCGTGCCGCAATCAATGTCAGGTCGCGGACCGGCTGTTTGAGTTCGATGCCGATCATCAGCCCTTGTCCACGAATCGCCAGCACATTCGGATTGTCCGCCAGCTCTGCGCGCAAGCGGGTCAGCAGGCGCTCGCCTTGGACCCTGGCATTTTCCAGCAGGCCTTGTTCCTCAATGATCTCGAGCACGGTGCAACCCACCCGGCACGCCAGTGGATTACCGCCGAAGGTGCTGCCGTGGCTGCCGGGGGTGAACAGATCCGCCGCCCTGCCCCGTGCCAGGCAAGCGCCGATCGGCACGCCGTTGCCCAGGCCCTTGGCGAGGGTCATGACGTCGGGAACGATGCCTTCGTGCTGAAACGCGAACCAGCGGCCGGTACGGCCGATACCGGTCTGGATTTCGTCGAGCATCAGCAGCCAGGCGTGATGGTTGCACAATTCACGCAGGGCCTTGAGGTAGCCGGGCGGCGCCAGTTGCACGCCGCTTTCGCCCTGGATCGGTTCGACCAGAATCGCCACGATCCGCTGACCATGTTTGCGCTGCACTTGCTCCAGCGCCTGAAGATCGCCGAACGGCACTTTGACGAAATCCCCGGGCAACTCATTGAAGCCCAGGCGCACCGCCGGGCCATCGCTGGCGGACAAGGTGCCGAGGGTACGGCCATGAAACGCGTTGGCCATGACCACCACCAGCGGCTGTTCGATACCTTTGCGCCAGCCATACAGGCGCGCCAGTTTCAGCGCGGTTTCGTTGGCCTCGGCACCGGAGTTGTTGAAAAACGCCCGCTCCATCCCCGCCAGCCGCGTCAGCTTCTGCGCCAGCGATTGTTGCCAGTCGATGCTGTAGAGATTGGACGTGTGCAGCAACAATCCCGCCTGCTCGCTGATCGCCGACACGATGCGCGGGTGCGAGTGACCGACATTGGTCACCGCCACGCCTGCCACTGCGTCCAGATACTCGCGGCCCGCCTGATCCCAGAGTCGGGTGCCCAGGCCTTTGATGAAGCTCAAGTCCAGCGATTGATAGGTATTCATCAGGGCGGCGGTCATGTCGGCAAACTCCAGCGAGGTGAGAGGTGCTGGCAGTATGGTTATCCACCTGAACTGGATAAACTCGGCAAAACTTCAATCATTTAAAAGCCGGGCTTCATAATGGATTTGTTCCAGTCGATGAGCGTGTACGTCAAGGTTGTGGAGTCCGGCAGCATGACGGCGGCCGCGCTGCAGTGCGAAATGTCCACGACCATGGTGGGCAATCACCTGCGGGCGCTGGAGCAACGGCTCGGCGTGCAACTGTTGCAACGCACCACCCGTCGCCAGCGGCTGACCGAGTTCGGCAGCGTTTACTACCAGCGCTGTCTGGAAGTACTCGGTCTGGTCGCCGACTCCGAACGCCTCGCCGAGCAGACGCTTGATGAACCGCGCGGCATCCTGCGGGTCACCGCGCCGCTGACCTTTGGCGTCGAACGTCTGGCCCCGGCGCTCAGTGAGTTTTCCCTGCAATGTCCGCAGGTCAAACTCGACGTGATCCTGACCAACCGCCGTCCGGATCTGCTGGAAAGCGGCCTCGACGTGGCCTTCCGACTGGGCCACTTCGACCAGTCCAACCTGATCGCCCGCCCGCTGATCGACTACACCCTGACCGTCTGCGCCTCCCCGGAATACGTGGCCCGACGCGGCATGCCGCTCACGCCCGAAGAACTGCGTCAGCACGACTGCCTGTCCTTCGCCTACCCCGCCGGCGATGACTGGCAATCGGTGGAAAAACAGTGGCGCCTTAGCGGCCCGGACGGAGAAATCATGGTCGACGTCAAAGGCCCGATGCTGATCAACAGCTCCGCCGGCCTGCATCAGGCCGCACGCACTGGCATGGGCATCGTGATGCTGCCGGATGCGCTGGTGGAACAGGACCTGCGCGACGGCCGACTGGTCGTGGTGATGCCGGACTACCAGCCGCCGAACCGCCCGATGCATCTGCTTTACGCGCCGGATCGCTATCGGCTGCCGAAACTGCGTCGCTTCGTCGAGTTCGCCATGCAGATGTGGGGCAGACCGTAAGCAACGCGGCTACTGTTGGAAATACACCAAGGACGGAATCAACGAATGAACAAAGACATTTCAATACGCGACCTTCTGCCCACGGAAGTGGAGGCAGCAAGGCAGTTTCTGGAGGCGCACGGCTGGGGCCATCGCACCGGCACCGCCGAACATTTCGCACAGCTTGTTCAGAACTCTCAGCGCAGCGCTGTGGCATTGAGCGGCCAGCAAATTGTCGGTTTCGCCCGTGCCATCACCGATGGTTTGTCCAACGGTTACCTGTCGATGGTCGTGGTCGACGGGCAACACCGGCGCGCGGGAATCGGGCGGGCGCTGGTCGAACATGTGATAGGCGATAACACCGACATTACATGGGTTCTGCGTGCCGGGCGCGAAGGTGCTGAAGCGTTTTTTGCCAGCCTGGGGTTTGAAACGTCGGTGATCGCGATGGAGCGTTTGCGACTGAAATAGCCGACGGTTACTGTGACCCCGACTATGCTCCACCCTCCTCCTTTTCCAGCATGGATGCTGCGCAATGCTCACGATTCTGCAAAACACTCCGATACGGGTTTACCTGATTTTTCTGCTGGTGGTTTATTTCGGCATCAAGTCGTTTTCTCCCCGACGCGAGAGTCGTGTCTCGATGCTGATAACGCCCCCGGCGTTTTTGGCATGGTCGCTGTACTCCCTGAACCTGTCGATCAACCCGGCCTTGTTTTTCAGCACCTGGTTCGGCGCGCTGTTGCTGGGCGGTCTCTCGGCCTGGCTGGTATTCTCGCGGCGGGGCGTGGTGCTCGACGACTCTGCGACAGGGCTGATCATGCCGGGCACGGTAAAAATCCTGATCATGTACCTGATGTTCTTTTCCGCGAACTACTACTTCGGTTACCAGCATGACGTGAATCCGGAGATTTCCGCGTCCCCGGACATGCAGCTGCTCAAGTCCGGCATTGCGGGTTTCATGTGCGGCCTGATCGGTACCCGTTCGTTGAAGCTCTACTGGACGCTGCGTGGCCTGACGTCCCGGCGACTACCCGAGAACGCTGTCGCCAATGAATGAGACAGGACACGCGCGGTGCCTGGTTGCCCTTCACAAATCATCCGGACAAATAATCGGCACCACCGGCCCCTTGCTCCGTGACAACGCTGCCGCGCTCCCCTAAATTAGTCGGCCTGAAAAAGCCCCCAGCGCTTTCTCGTCTCATCTCAAGTTAAAAAAGTAGTGAAATTTCAATGTCCGATTTCAACACCGCTGAATCCGTAGTCACTCTGTCGTCCAAAGCGGAATACGAAAACTCCATCAATCTTTCACAACACATCCCACAGGCGAAGATCATCAGCGAGATGGTGCTGGACGCGTTCCAGTCGAGCCGCGAAAGCGATCAGATCCGCGAACTGCGCGCCGCGATCCGTCAGGCCCACGACCGCTTCGATGACGACCAGGCCTATGAGCTGATGGGCGAACTCAAGCGCCTGAAGGACGCCGAAGCCGCCGACATCGCCGCCCTCGAAGATCTGAGCAGCAAATTCCCGATCAGCCGCATCCTGTCCAGCTTCAAGGACGATCCGGCGTTCCAGGAAATCGTCTATGGCCTGGCCCTCAAGGTTCTGAACCAGACCCACCAGGCGATCAGCAACCCGAGCGGCGGCAAGAGCAAGGCCGCACGCGCCAAGAAAGACGTTGAAGTGTTCAGCATCAGCAAGGACGGCATCAGCGTGACCCTGCCAATGCGCACACCGCGCTCGCGCCTGAGCGTGGATCGCGAGGCACTGGAATTCCTCGGCTTCACCTTCGTCGGTGAAGGCGACGATGCGGAAATCGAAGGCGAAACCTTCGTCGACAACGCCGGCACCGAGCACGCGATCAACCGCAAGAACATCATCACCGCGCTGCAACAGCAGACCGCGTTCGACGGTTACAGCATCGCCGCCCAGTAATACCGGCGCTGACGAAAAAGCCCCGCTCTGAACTTCAGGCGGGGCTTTTTGTTGTCCGCAGATTGGCGGTTATGCCGATGGGTGCACGGCGGCAATCATGTCGACTTCGATGGCTGCGTTTTTCGGCAACTGATAGACACCGACGGTGGTGCGGGTATGGCGCCCGACATCGCCCAACACATAACTGAATACGTCCGATGCACCGTTGGCGACTTCGCTGAGGTCGACGAAATCCGGCGTGGACTTCACGTACACCGTGACCCGCAACAACGACCGGACCTTGTCCAGCGAACCGACTGCATCGACGATAAAGGCCAGACACCGCATCGCGCTGATACTCGCCGCGGCCTGCGCATCCTTGAGCGTCAACTCCTGCCCCACCCGCCCCGGATACTGAATCTTGCCCTCGGTGCGCGGCACCATGCCGCTGATGTAGATCTCGTCGTGATGACGGATCAACGGCGCGTAATTGCCACCCACCGTGTTCTCACCGTTGATGTCGTAATTCAGCTCTTTTGCCAGGGCAATGAATCGCTCGTCGCAGGTCATCCTCTCAGTCATTTCGCCCAGCCTCTTGATCGATGCATGTAGTTGGATCCGAATCTAGGGCTTTTGCCTATCGACCGCAACCTGTCGATTTCTAGCTAGTCGTTTCGAGGGAATGGCTGATAACCCCACCCTTTTGGGAGAGAGTCCGTTCGCGACAAAGGGCGTCGTTTCTCCATCATCCGAGCAACAAAAAACCCCGCTCATCTCTCGATGAACGGGGTTTCTCGTACAACGTTTGAACCTTACGGCGCGTACGTCAGCAGCAGCTCGGTCGGCACCTTGAAGTCCAGGGACATCATGACGCTCAACGCGGTGATGGTGAAGATCGAGAACACGAACAGCTTGCGTGCCCAGACCGTGTCATCCACCGCCTTGTAGCCGGTCCAGGCCATGTACAGCCAGTACATGCCCATGGCCGCGGCGACGGCGAGGTAGCTCATGCCGGCGTAACCGCTGAAGGTCAGCATCAAGGTCGCCACGAGGAAGGCCAGGATGTAGATCAGGATGTGCTTCTTGGCCACCTGGATCCCGCGCTTCACTGGCAGCACCGGAATCGATGCGGCCAGGTAATCGTTGAAGCGGAAGATCGCGATGGCGTAGGAATGCGGCATCTGCCACAGGCTGAACATCACCAGCAGGGTCAGCGCGGCCATGTCGAAGCTGTTGGTCACGGCCACGTAACCGATCACCGGCGGCATGGCGCCCGACAGACTGCCCACCAGCGTGCCGTGAACCGACTTGCGCTTGAGGTACAGGCTGTAGAAGCCGACGTAGATGATGAAGCCGATCACGGCGAACAGGGCAGCCAACGGGTTGGCCACCTTGTACAGCAACGCAACGCCGGCGACACCCAGGACGGTCGCATAGACCAGGGCCAGTTTCAGGGAGATCAAGCCCTGGACCAGCACCCGGTTCTTGGTGCGTTCCATCTTCAGGTCGATGTCGCGGTCGATGCAGTTGTTGAACACGCAACCGGAGGCCACAACCAGGGAAGTGCCGATCATGGCTGCCAGAAACACGGCCAGATCGACATGCCCTTTCGAGGCCAGGAAGAACCCGCCTGCCACAGAAAGCACGTTACCGAAAATGATCCCCGGTTTGGTGATTTGGATAAAGTGCTTGAGCGACATCGGGTTTACCTCACTTCGCCATCATGTAGGTGTGGATGCTGAACATGATCCACAGCGACAGACCGACCAGCAGCACGATCACGATGGCCGTAAAGACGAACGCAATCACGTTGTTACGTTGAGCGATGGAACGGTCCAGGTGCAGGAAGTAATACAGGTGAACGATCACCTGGATCACGGCGAACAGCAGGACGATTGCCAGCGTCGTCGACTTCGGCAGGGTCGGGAACATCACCAGGCCGAACGGGATGACGGTCAGGATTACCGACAGGATGAAGCCAATGGCGTACGACTTTACGCTGCCGTGGCCAGCATCATGGCTGTCATGGGAGTGTGCATTAGCCATTACAGGGTCCCCATCAGGTAAACAACGGTGAATACGCAGATCCACACCACGTCCAGGAAGTGCCAGAACAGGCTCAGGCAGCTCAGACGGGTCTTGTTGGTCGCCGTCAGGCCGTGCTTGTTGACCTGGTACATCATGATGCCCATCCAGATCAGACCGGCAGACACGTGCAGACCGTGGGTACCGACCAGCGTGAAGAACGCCGACAGGAAGCCCGAACGGCTAGGACCGAAGCCCTCGGAGATCAGCAGGTGGAACTCGTTGATCTCCATGGCGATGAAGCCTGCGCCGAGCAGGAAGGTCATGAACAACCAGCCCAGAACCTGCTGCTTCTTACCTTTGTACAACGCCAGCATGGCGAAGCCGTAGGTGATCGAACTGAACAACAGCAGAGCGGTTTCGCCCAGCACGTATGGCAGTTCGAAGATGTCGTGGCCCGACGGGCCACCGGCGACGTTGTTTACCAGTACCGCGTACACCGCGAAGATCGACGCAAACAGAATGCAGTCGGTCATCAGGTAGAGCCAGAAACCGTATACGGTCATCTCGCCCGAGTCGTGGTGATGGTCATCGTGCCCATGGTCATGACCATGGGCGTGTCCAGCATTGGTCACTAAGTTCGACATTGTTTAAGCCTGTTCCAACTTGGTTTCAACACGGGTTGCGGAAGCAGGGATCTTCCCGGCCGCTACCAGACGCTTGTGCTGCTCGGCTTCGATGCGCTCGATTGTTTCAACCGGCACCATGTAGCCCTGATCGTCACGTGCTGCGTGAATCACGAAGTAGATGACAGTGCCGGCCAGGCTGGCGATCGCCAACCACCAGATGTGCCAGATCATCGCGAAACCGAACACGGTCAGCAGTGCGCCCATCACCACGCCAGTGGCGGTGTTGTTCGGCATGTGGATCGGTTCGTACTTGGCCGGAGCCTTGTACGCAGTACCGTTTTCCTTGGCCTCGGTGAACGGATCGATGCAGTCTGCTTTTGGCAGTACAGCGAAGTTGTAGAACGGAGGTGGCGACGAGGTCGACCATTCCAGGGTATGGGCATTCCACGGGTCACCGTGTTCGCACATGTTTTCCGGCTTGTTGCGGTCACGCACCGACACGTACAGCTGGATCAGCTGGCAGGCGATACCCACAGCAATCATCACCGCACCGAACATGGCAACGTACAGGTACGGTACCCACTCAGGGTTGGTGGTGGCGTTCAGACGACGGGTCATGCCCATGAAGCCCAGAGCGTAGAGCGGCATGAACGCGACGAAGAAGCCCGAGATCCAGAACCAGAACGCTGCTTTACCCCAGCCTTCGTGCAGCTTGAAGCCGAACGCTTTCGGGAAGTAGAAGCCGAAGCCTGCGATGTAGCCGAATACCGCGCCGCCGATGATCACGTTGTGGAAGTGAGCGATCACGAACAGGCTGTTGTGCAGAACGAAGTCAGCACCCGGAATGGCCAGCAGTACGCCGGTCATACCGCCGATGGCGAAGGTCACCATGAAGCCCAGGGTCCACAGAACCTGGCTGGTGAAGCGCAGACGGCCCTGGTAGATGGTGAACAGCCAGTTGAACAGTTTCACACCCGTCGGGATGGAAATCAGCATCGTCGCCAGACCGAAGAAGGCGTTGACGCTGGCACCCGAACCCATGGTGAAGAAGTGGTGCAGCCAAACCATGAAGCCCAGTACCGAGATCGCGCCCGAGGCGTAGATCATCGAGTGGTGGCCGAACAGTTTCTTGCCGGTGAAGGCCGAGATGACTTCCGAGAAAATGCCGAACGCCGGCAGGATCAGGATGTAAACCTCAGGGTGGCCCCATGCCCAGAACAGGTTGACGTACATCATTGGATTGCCACCAAGTTCATTGGTGAAAATGTGGAAATCCATGTAACGGTCAAGGGTCAGCAGTGCCAGGGTAGCGGTCAGGATCGGGAACGAAGCCACGATCAGAACGTTTGCCCAGGTGCAGGTCCAGGTGAAGATCGGCATGTCCATCAGTTTCATGCCTGGGGTACGCATTTTCAGCACGGTCGCGAGGAAGTTGACCCCCGTTAACGTTGTACCCAGACCCGATAGCTGTAGCGCCCAGATGTAGTAGTCCATCCCCACGCCAGGGCTGTATTGCAGACCCGACAGCGGTGGATAGGCAACCCAGCCGGTCTTGGCGAATTCGCCGACGCCCAGGGACAGGTTGATCAGCACGACGCCGGATACCAGCAGCCAGAAGCTCAGGGAGTTCAGGAACGGGAACGCAACGTCACGCGCGCCGATCTGCAGCGGAACTGCAAGGTTCATCAGGCCGGTGAAGAATGGCATCGCCATGAAGATGATCATGATCACACCGTGAGCGGTGAAGATCTGGTCATAGTGTTCAGGTGGCAGGTAGCCAGGCGAACCCTCGGTGGCCATGGCCAGCTGGGTACGCATCATGATGGCGTCGGCAAAACCGCGCAGCAGCATGACCATGGCGACGATGATGTACATCACGCCGATTTTCTTGTGGTCGACCGACGTCAGCCACTCGGTCCACAGGTAAGTCCACTTCTTGAAGTAGGTGATTGCAGCGAACAACGCCAGACCACCGAGCGCGATCATCGAGATGGTGACCATCACGATCGGCTCGTGGAAAGGGATCGCTTCCCAACTTAATTTACCAAACATCGTTTACTCCTCTGCCCCGGCAGCTGAATGCGAATTCGAGTCCATATCCGTTGCCGCCACTTCTTTCTCTTTCTTCTCGTGCTTCAGCGGCTTGCCCGGTTTCATGCCTTCGTACTTGTCGACGATGGTCTGGAACAGGTTCGGCGTGACCGAGGAGTAGAGCTCGACTGGATTGTTCTGGCTTGGCTTGGCAAGGGCTGCGTATTCAGCGGCTTCAAGCTGTTTAGGTGCCTTTTTGACTTCACTTACCCAGGCGTCGAAATCTTCCTGAGAAGTTGCGATCGCTTTGAATTTCATACCGGTGAAACCAGCGCCGCTGTAGTTGGCGGAGATACCGTCCATTTCAGCGTTGCGGTCAGCGATCAGGTGCAGCTTGGTGGTCATGCCCGCCATCGCGTAGATCTGGCCGCCCAGGCCCGGGATGAAGAACGAGTTCATCACCGCGTCCGAAGTGATCCGGAAGTTAACCGGGGTGTGCGCCGGGAACACGATCTTGTTGACCGTGGCGATGCCTTGTTCCGGGTAGATGAACAGCCACTTCCAGTCCAGCGCGACCACTTCGATGGTCACAGGCTTGACGTCGGATTCGATCGGACGATACGGATCCAGCGAGTGGGTCGACTTGTAGGTGATGTAACCCAGGGCAATGATGATCAGGACCGGGATGGTCCAGACTGCCACTTCGATCTTGGTCGAGTGCGACCATTTCGGGGTGTAGACGGCGTTCTTGTTCGAGGCACGGTACTTCCAGGCGAACAGGAAGGTCATCACGATGACCGGCACAACGACCAACAGCATCAGCAGCGTGGCGGTGATGATCAGGTTGCGCTGTTCCAGGCCGACCTGGCCCGTTGGATTGAGCAAGGTCATGTTGCAGCCTCCCAGCAACAACGTGCCGAGCAGCGGCACTAGGCCTAGTAATCTGGGGTACCTGTTTTTACTCATCTCACGACCTCTAAAGCAGCTTGCGCAATGCAGTTGGGTTTTGATCGCCAACACTTCACCCTGCCAAGGGTTGGCATTTTCTTTGGATTGAATAAGGGCCGCCCGTCGCGCGTCAGACGCTCGACAAAACCTGGGACAGCGGTCAGTTCTTATTCGAATTCGTGGTCAAAGGCCTTGTTACAGACCAATTCCATTTGGTGCGGAAAGTTGGAAGGCACCGACACCTGGGTGTCTCGCAAGCCTCTCGGCTGCTCGACACCCGACTTCCTGCTCGCCTCCTTAATAAAGGCTGAACAGTGCCGGGAATTCAGTGCGGGCGATTGTAGATAGGTAGCGCCCTATACACCATGTCTTATCCCGAAATAATTTTTATCGCTCCGAGCAACAATCCATCACCGTTTTTGCAAAAGTTCCGCATGTTATCGAAATCGATTCTCAACAAAAACACCAAAAAATGTAGGTCTATCGGCCTCAGTTCAGACAGCTCCGAGGGCTTTTTCCCACGGCGCGATCCGCGCAAAGCCCGATATGCCAAGGCTTTTGGCCATCTGCCGGAGTCTGTTAAAACTGCCTGATCCGGCACACGCGTGCAAAAACCGAAAAACGCTGAAACAGACCAATCCTTTTTTGTAACAGCACTCCAATCCGGGCCTGTGAAACGAGCTGCGACACGGCCTGTGTGACAACATGTCGCACACCTGTCGCACCCTTCCTTGCCGTTCGTCACGGTGTTTTCACACAGACCCTGAAATGCAAAACGCCTCGATCTGCGTCACCGCAAATCGAGGCGTTTGGTTTATCGGCGCACGCGCCGAAAAGTTGATTCAGCGCAACGCTTTTCGGTTACGCGAGGTCAGCAGCGGCACCAGGATCACCACCAGCACGAAGGCCACGAGTGCCCATTGCGCCAGCGACAGGCCGAGGATCGGCGGGTACGGCGTCGAGCAGAAACCGTCGACCTGGAAGCCCAGCGGGAAGATCTTTGCCAGCGGCAGGTCATCGACGATCGGTTGCAATACATCGATGCCGCAGCTCACCGCCGGATAGAACTGGGTGTACACGTGATGCCCGGCGACACCGGCGCCGGCGATGGCACAAATCACCACCAGCACCTCGAACACCGTGATGCTGCGTCGGGTGCGCATGGCCGCGCCGATGAACGCGAACAGCGCGATCAGCAGCAACGCATAACGCTGCAGGATGCACAGCGGGCACGGCGCCTCGCCCAGCACGATCTGCATGTACAGCGCGCCGCCGATCAGCGCCAGGCAGATGATGCCCAGCAACACCAGATAGCGCCGCTCACGTCCCAATCGAATCGTTTCCTCGCTCATCGCGTTTCCCTTTCATGTCCATGGTTCAGCTGGCCGGCGGCTGCGCTTGCAGTTGCGCCATCAGGCTGATGTTGTCTTCGATATGCCAATTGGCCGCGATGCGACCGTTGTCGATCTGATAGATATCGGTTGCCCGGAAGTCTACACGCTGGCCCTGCCCTTTGAGAGCCTTGAACGTGCCGGTGAAATGCCCGCGAAAGTGCAGATGCACCACCACGCGATCCCCGGCGACGATCATTTGCTCGATCTCGCAACTCAAGTCCGGCACCGCCGTGCGAAAGAACTTCGACGCCAGCAGCGGCCCGGTCGGCCCCTGCACCCGGCCTTCCGGCGGGGTCTTGTCGACGAACTGCGGCGACAGGGCGGCGATGGCCAACGCCTCTTCACCCGTGTTCCAGAAACTGCCGTAACGCCGCGCCGCCAGTTCCATTGCATCTCGCTGGGCCTTGGGCAGGCTCTGATCGACGATCAGGGTCTGTGGCTGGATCAACGCGGATTCGGCGAACGCGAACGGACTGGAAAACAAGGCAACCGACAGGCCCAAAGTGGCCAGGCTGAAACGACGGGAAGAGGCGAAGTGCGACATGGGGGCGATCCTGATCATGTAAACGAACGAGCGCCTATCATCAGCATCGGGGAATAAACGATAAACCGGTTAAGAAACGATTAACCTTTAAACAGAATTTAAGAATCAGGACCGCGCCGACCCCTTTCGCGAGCAGGCTCGCTCCCACATTGGATCTGTGTCGCACACAAATCCTGTGGGAGCGAGCTTGCTCGCGATTGAAGGCGACTCGGTTCCGGATTATTCCAGAGCAGCAGCCGGCCCGAAGAACTCATACCGGCTCTGCTTCTCAGGCACACCCAGCGCCTTCAGGTGACGCTTGATCGCCCCCATGAAGCCTTTCGGCCCGAGGAAGTAAGCGTCCACATCACGCTCCGCCGGCAGCCACTCGCCCAGTTGCTCCTCGCTCAACAACCCGACCTTGTCCGCCGCCGGGCTCACACCATCATCTTCGGCGTAGCAATAGAAGCGCTTGAGCTGCGGATGACGCGCGGCCAGCCCGTCGATCCAGTCACGGAACGCGTGCACGCTGCCGTTGCGCGCACTGTGGATGAAGTACACCGGACGCTCGGTTTCCAGCGCCGCTTCCAGCATCGCCAAAGTCGGAGTGATGCCGACGCCGCCGCTGATCAGCACCAACGGTTTGTCGCTGGCCGTCAGGGTGAACTCCCCCGATGGCGGGAACAGCTGGATGCTGGCGCCGACATGCAGTTGATCGTGCAGGTAATTGGAGGCACGGCCGCCCGGTTCGCGTTTGACGCTGATGCGGTACTGACCTTTGTTGGCCAGTGCCGACAGCGAGTAATTGCGGCGGATTTCTTCGCCGTCGAGGATCAGCTTCATGCCGATGTACTGGCCTGGCTCGGCTGCGAGAATCGGGCCCTTGTCCGCCGGCTCGAAGTAGAACGAAATGATTTCCGCGCTCTCCTCGACCTTGGCCGCGACGATGAACTCCCGCGCCCCGCGCCAGCCGCCGACGGCTTGCTCTTTCTGGTCATAAATGGCGGTTTCGGCGCCGATCAGGATCTCGGCCAACTGACCGTAGGCTGCGCCCCAGGCGTTCATCACTTCCGGCGTGGCGATTTCTTCGCCGAGCACTTCGGAGATGGCGCGCAGCAGGCAGGTGCCGACGATCGGGTAGTGTTCCGGCAGGATCTGCAACGCCACGTGCTTGTTGATGATCTTCGCCACCAGATCGCCCAACTGGTCGAGTTGATCGATGTGACGGGCGTACATCAACACGCCGTTGGCCAGGGCGCGGGGCTGGTCACCGCTGGCCTGGTGGGCCTGGTTGAACAGCGGGCGGACCTCCGGGTACTCGGAGAGCATCATGCGGTAGAAATGGGTGATCAGCGCTTCGCCGCCGCTTTCCAGCAGAGGCACAGTGGATTTGACGATGGCACGATCCTGGACGCTAAGCATAAGGGTGACTCCTGAGCTTTCTCTAAAAGTGCCTTATCCATTCCAGCATTCGTGCCAACTATTTTTTCTGTACAAATCAATAGCTTGAAAATTATGTAGTCAGATCGACACAAGCGCCTCTATAGTCGCTTCGACTACAACGTGTCTCTTTGACTACAAGCCTATGTCCGCCAAATCATTGCTCACCGCCCTGCTCCCACTGGTCTCCGACCTGTCCCGCGAACTGCCTGAAGGCGAGCGCTACCGACGCCTGCTCGAAGCCATGCGCGCCCTGCTGCCCTGCGATGCCGCCGCCCTGTTGCGCCTCGACGGCGAGTGGCTGGTGCCGCTGGCTGTGGATGGCTTGAGCACCGACACCCTCGGCCGCCGGTTCAAGGTCAGCGAACATCCGCGCTTTGAAGTGCTGCTGGCCGGCGAAGGGCCGACCCGTTTCGCCGCCGACAGCGATCTGCCCGATCCGTATGACGGATTGGTCGACGGCCTCGACGATCATCTTGAAGTTCACGACTGCCTCGGCTGTCCGTTGTTCGTCGATGAAAAACTTTGGGGCCTGATTACTCTCGACGCCCTCGATCCCGAGCGTTTCGAACCGATCGAGCTCGACGCCCTGCAAGCCTTCGCCAGTCTCGCCTCGGCCACTGTGAATGCCGCTGAACGCATCGAGCGTCTGGCGATTCGCGCTGAAGACGAACACCAGCGCGCCGAGGTTTATCGTCAGGCCAGCGGTCAGCAAAACCGTGAAATGATCGGCCAGAGCAAGGCCCACAAACGGCTGGTGGAAGAAATCAATCTGGTCGGCGGCAGCGACCTGACCGTGCTGATCACCGGGGAAACCGGGGTCGGCAAAGAGCTGGTGGCCCAAGCCATTCACGCCGCTTCCAAGCGCGCCGACAAACCGATCATCAGCCTCAACTGCGCGGCGCTGCCGGACACACTGGTGGAGAGCGAACTGTTCGGCCACGTGCGCGGCGCCTTCACCGGCGCCACCAGCGACCGGCGCGGCAAGTTCGAACTGGCCAATGGCGGCACGCTGTTTCTCGATGAAGTCGGCGAGTTGTCGCTGACCGTCCAGGCCAAGCTGTTGCGGGTTTTGCAGAGCGGCCAGTTGCAACGTCTGGGTTCGGACAAGGAACACCAGGTCGATGTGCGCCTGATCGCCGCGACCAACCGCGACCTGGCTGAAGAAGTGCGCAGCGGCCGCTACCGCGCCGACTTCTACCATCGCCTCAGCGTCTACCCGTTGCGGGTACCGGCGCTGCGAGATCGGGGTCGCGATGTGTTGCTGCTCAGCGGCTATTTCCTAGAACAGAACCGCTCGCGCATGGGCCTCAACAGCCTGCGCCTGAACAGCGACGCCCAGGAGGCGTTGCTGGCTTATAGCTGGCCGGGCAACGTGCGGGAACTGGAACACTTGATCGGACGCAGCGCACTGAAAGCGCTGGGCAACTGCAAGGTGCGGCCGAAGATTCTCAGCCTGAGCGCGATGGACCTCGATCTGCCGCGCGAGGTTGTGGATAACTCGTCGGTGCCGTCCGAAGCGACTGCCGCCCTGCCATTGATCAGCGGTGACCTGCGCACCGCCACCGAGCAGTATCAGCGGCAGTTGATCAGCGCGGCGCTTGAGCGCAATCAGGACAACTGGGCCAGTGCCGCCCGTGAACTGAGGCTGGACCGGGCGAATCTGGCGCGGATGGCCAAGCGGTTGGGGATGAAAGGCTAAAAGCACACCCTCACCCTAGCCCTCTCCCTGAGGGAGAGGGGACTGATTGGGGGATATTGCAGAAATCCGCCGACGTGAACGATCTTTACTGAATCCAGATCGACTCGGTCATTCAGGTCGATGTACAACGCCAGACACCTCGGTCGGCCCCCTCTCCCTCCGGGAGAGGGCTGGGGTGAGGGGCTCTGGATCTCAAAGCCACCCGACAACTAACCTAAAGCCCAACCTTTTGACGCCGATAACCCGGCATCAATAGTTTCTGGCGATTTCCACTCTCGCCCATCACCTTTTTCCACAGAAGGTTTTTATGTCTTCCAACAAAGCCCGCGCAGATTCACTTTCGCTTCTGCTGTTTACCTTGCGCAGCGGCAAGCTGATGGCGATCAACCTGCTGAAGGTCAGTGAAATCATCCCCTGCCCGCCGCTGACCAAGCTGCCGGAGTCGCACCCGCACGTCAAAGGCATCGCCACCCTGCGCGGCGCTTCGCTGTCGGTGATCGACCTGAGCCGCGCCATCGGCGAGCGGCCGCTGGAAGATCCGAACGGCGGCTGCCTGATCGTCACCGACGTCAGCCGTTCGAAACAGGGCCTGCACGTGCAGGCAGTGAGCAAGATCGTGCATTGCCTGACCACCGACATCAAACCGCCGCCGTTCGGTTCCGGCGGTTCACGCGCCTACATCACCGGCGTGACTTCGGTGGACGGCACGCTGGTGCAGGTGCTGGACATCGAAAAAGTCATCCACGGCATCGCCCCGGCGCAGATCGACATGGCCCCGACCGAGCTGAGCATGGAAGACGCCGAAGTGCTGGGCAACGCGCGGATTCTGGTGGTCGACGACAGTCAGGTGGCGCTGCAGCAATCGGTGCACACCCTGCGCAACCTCGGCCTGCAATGCCACACCGCGCGCAGCGCCAAGGAAGCCATCGATTGCCTGCTGGACCTGCAAGGCACGGCGCAGCAGATCAACCTGATCGTCTCCGACATCGAAATGTCCGAGATGGACGGCTACGCCTTCACTCGTACCCTGCGCGAAACCCCGGACTTCGCCCACCTCTACGTGTTGCTGCACACCTCGCTGGACAGCGCGATGAACAGCGAAAAGGCCCGCCTCGCCGGCGCCAACGGCGTGCTGACCAAGTTCTCCTCACCGGAGCTGACCCACTGCCTGATCGAAGCGGCCAAGCATGTCGCTGCTCAGGGTCACTGAGTCTTGAGCGAGACGTTCTGCTTTTTGATGCGGCGCGACCTGAGCCAGGACGTGCCGACCATCGAATGGCCGAACGGCATCGAACTCAGCACCTACAGCGCCGAACGCGCATCCACCGTGCATGAACTGATGCAGATCGGCTACCGCGAAGGCGGTGGTCGGGTGCCAGCGCTGGACGTGTGGCAAAAGCAGTTTGAAAACGACCCGGAATACGATCCGGCACTGTGTTTCATCGCCAGCGATGCCGAAGGCGTCATTGGGGTGGCGCAATGCTGGACCAGTTCCTACATCAAGAACCTGGTGGTGCATCCTCGCGCCCAAGGACGTGGATTGGGTCGGGCTTTGCTGCTTCATGCATTCAAGGCGTTTCAGGATCGACGCGAAGGATTTGTCGACCTGAAGGTGCTGGAGAGCAATCAGCGAGCGCAGCGCTTGTACGAAATGTCTGGAATGTATGTGGTTCGCCGGGAAATGGTGCCGGACTGACAAACTAAAATCCTGCGGCATGTTCCAACCTTGGCGATCAAACCTCCAAGGATGCCCGAACCATGAAACGCCTCGCCCTCTCCGTGCTTTGCCTCATTGCCCCGTTGGCCCACGCCTCCAGCCCCGATGCCTGGGCGGCCTACGACAAAGCCGTGCTCGCCAGTTGCACCAAGGCCAGCGGCCTGAAAAACGCCAAACCGGTCGGCAACGCCGCGCAATTCGATGATCGCGTCGGCTACACCGCGCTGTTGCTGCAAGGCCAGTACCCGCAAAAACACATGAAGGGCCAGCAAGGCACCGAGCTGTGCCTGTACAACAAAAAGTCGAAAACCGCGTTCGTCAGCGAATGGGACTCGATCCGCCCGACCGCCAAACCCTGAGCGCATGGCGCACAACTTGCTTCACTCCGGGCCTGTACGGCGGCTTTACGTCGCCGATTCACACCCTGATTGAAGATTGCCCGCTCAATGAATACGACCTTTTCCTGCGTAGGCTGCGGCAAATGCTGCACCGATCACCACGTGCCCCTGACCCTGGCCGAAGCCCGCATGTGGGCGGCTGACGGCGGTCAGGTGATCGTGCTGGTGGAGGCGTTTCTTGCCAACGGCCTGGGCCTGCCGGAACAGCAGCGCGAACATGCGCAACGGCGTTCGGCGGTGGTGCGCAGCGGAATGTCCGACGCCCATGTGGCGATCACTTTCGCGGCCTACAACGTCGGCCCCTGCCGGAATCTTGACGAAAACAAACTGTGCCGCATTTACGAGCGCCGGCCGCTGGTGTGCCGCATCTATCCCGCCGAAATCAATCCGCACATTCCGTTGAATCCTGCGGCCAAGGACTGCCCACCGGAGTCGTGGGAGCAAGGGCCGGATCTTATCGTCGGCGGAGAACTGGTGGATCAGGAACTGGTGACGCTGATCCAGCGCTCCCGTCAGGCGGATCGCGACGACATCCGGATCAAGGATGCGATCTGCGGCTTGCTCGGCATCCGCACCACCGCGCTCAAGGGCGACGGCTTTACCGCTTACTTGCCGGACATGGGCGCGTTTGCCTCGGTGATTGATCAGGTCACGGCGCAGCCATTGAGCGAAGTTTCCAGTGAATGGCTGTTCCATGTCTCCGGCGACGACATCGCCGGGCAAGTACGGGCGGCCGGGGCACAAGTGGTGTCCGAGCCGCCACAGACCTACGCGTTCATTTCACTGCGCGCGGCCTAAGCGCCCTGCCGCCGCCCCCAGAACTCCCGCGCCAGCGAACGCAAATCCCCCGCCAGCCCCGCCACATCCTGTGAGTTGAGCTGGCTCTGGCGCCCCTCATCCACCGTCAACTCACACGCCGTGCGAATGCTGACGATGTTGCGGTTGATGTCCTCGCTCACCGCGCTCTGTTCTTCGACCGCTGCCGCAATCTGCAGGCTCATCTCGGTAATCTGCTCGACCCGCCCGCTGATCCCGTCCAGGGCCCGGGCCGCACGCTGCGCCTGTTCGACGCTGTTATCCACATGCTCGCTGCTCTGCTGCATCACCAGCACCGCATCCCGCGCGCCGTTTTGCAGGGTGCTGATCATCCGTTGAATCTCGTTGGTCGATTGTTGAGTGCGCTGAGCCAGACCGCGTACCTCATCGGCCACCACCGCAAATCCACGTCCCGCATCCCCGGCCCGCGCCGCTTCGATCGCCGCGTTGAGCGCCAGCAGATTGGTTTGTTCGGCGATGCTGCGAATCACCTCCAGCACCCCGGAAATCTCGCTGCTATGACCTTCGAGCTGATGAATCACCTCGGTCGCCCGCCCCAACTCCTCGGCCAGCCGCAACACCGCACTGCGACTCTCGCCCACCAACAGATGACCTTCACGGGTTTCCGTCCCCGCCATATCCGCCGCTACCGACGCCTGCTGCGCATGGCTGGCGACCTCGGCCACACTGGCCGCCATCTGATGAATCGCCGCCGCCACCTGATCGGTTTCCGCCTGCTGCGCCAACGTGCTGGTGTGACTGCTATGCAGATGATCCACCAGTTGCGCCGCATGTCCGGCCAGCCGTTGCGACGCATCACCAATCCGCCCGACCACCGCGCCGACCTGCGCTTCGAGCATCTGCAACGCAAACTCGATCTGCCCGAACTGATCCCGCCGCCCGGTATAAATGCCCTGACTCAACGGGTTGTCGGCAATCAGCCGGGCACGCTCGGTCAGACGCTCCAGCGGCCGCAACAACCAACCCACGCCCAACGCACACGCACCACTGCCGGCCACCAGCGCAGCGGCCTCGATGCCGATGGACTCCGGCCGCAGCCAGGCTTCAATCCCCAGCACCACCGCCAGTACCGAACTGGTCAACGCCATGATCTTCGCCCGCAAACTCAAGCTTGGCAGCCGCTGCCACCGCGCCACCCGCCCCTCACGCAACTGCGCATACGCCCGCTCCGCCGCCGCCATCTGCCGCGCATCCGGCCGCGTGCGCACCGACTGATACTCCACCGCCGCACCGTTCTGCGTGACCGGCGTGACATAGGCACTGACCCAGTAGTGATCACCGTTCTTGCAACGATTCTTCACCAGCCCCATCCACGACCGCCCGCGCTTGAGCGTCTGCCACATATGGGCAAACGCCTGCGCCGGCATGTCCGGATGACGCAGCAAATTGTGCGGCGCACCCAGCAGCTCGTCGCGGCTGTAACCGCTGATCCTGATGAAATCGTCGTTGGCGTAGGTGATCGCGCTGGTCAGATCGGTGGTCGAGAGAATGTTCGCATCCGGCGCAACATCGACATTGCGCCCGGTCACCGGGAGATTGATCTTCATGAAAAGCGCGCTCGTTTTATTGGAAAGAGTCGGCAGGGCTGCTGACTCTAAGCGCACTCACTGGTGAAACGTTGATCTGGCTCAGGAACTGAGCAATTAGCCATCACTGTGACCGAAAATCACAGCGACGGCCGAGGCGGGATGGAATCAGCGCTTGCCCATCGAACGGCGAGTACCCGAAGGCGCCACACCCGGAATCTTGGCGTGACGATCACCGTCCTTGCCCTTGAACTGCGGCTGCTTCGCCGCTTTGGCAGCCGCCAGCTCACCTGGCTTGAACGGAAATTTGAACGCAGGAATGGTCGGCTTGGATTCACCGGCCTCGGCCAGCTCTGCCGGGACATCGCTCACAGCGTTGTCGATTGGGGAAGTCATGAAAGCTCCGCGAAGCAAAAAGTCCGGCCCGGTGGACGAGCCGCGAAAGCGCGCAGTATACCTGCGTGAGCGGAGTTTAAAGAGTCCCAAAAAGGGTACGACCTGTGCCTTTTCGGGACTCTTCGACTAGCGGATCACGTTTGCGGATCAACCCGATCCAGCGCCCGGTTCACCGCCAGCTCCGCCAGCATGATGATCTGCTGGATTCCCAGTGCCGTACTGCGCTGCGGGCCCGAAAGCTCATTGGCGAAATTGCTGGCGATGGTACTGGCCGACGCCAGGGACTCGCAGGCATTGGCCAGCAGGCTTTCGGTGTCGACGTTGGGAGTGACCATATACATCGTGCTCGGGCGCGGTTTGGTGGGGTTGGGGCAGAGGTAGTAGTCGAGGGCGCGTTTGATGGCTTCGCGGTTACGGGCGAGGTCTTCGGCGCGCATGGCCTCTTCGAGTGGGGTGGGTGATTCGAGGGGTGGGTCGGGTATCAGTTTGTCCATGAAAAACTCCTACTTGGCTATGGAGCCATCCCTTGTCGTTTCCACACGACAAGAGGTGGCAGCTGTACGCAGGGTGGAAAACCGATAAGTAGGCAACCGGCCAGACCGAAGTCTGCCTGCGCACAGCCGCCGCGACGCAGTTTGCAGACGAAAGAAGACATCGGCAACGATTACGGGGAGATGCTTTGCAACTACTTGAAATCAGGTTTCCACACCTGTTCGCTGAATTGGCAGCGACAGCCAAAGACTAGAGAGCGCACTTCCGACGGACAACCTGAAAACCTTGTGGGAAGGATCCGGTGTAGTTGTTGAGATTTAAACAACCTCAAAAGCTCCCCTCACCCTAGCCCTCTCCCGGAGGGAGAGGGAACTGACGGTGTTGTTTATACGGAATACACCGACCTGAATCACCGAGCTGAACTCCAGTTTTGAGCAGCACCGCACTACGCTCTTCACCACTCAAAACGATGAGCGTTAGCTCGAGTACCGCTCTTGACGTGCCGGCCCCATCGGAAGGCTGAGTGGAGGGATTTATACGGGGGTGGGAGCGCAGCGACCGTGCGGCGCAGCCGCATGCATCGAGAGGAGGTGCAGCGAAGCAAACCGTAGGCGATGCCCCCGGATGAATCCCGGAACGAAGGAACGCCAAGCCACAGCGAGGCGCCGAACGCAGGGGCCAAGCCTTTTGCTTACTTTTTGGCGTTTGAAAAAGTGAGCCGCTGTAAGAGCGGAACCGCCATCCGCAACACCCGAAGAAACGGATATTCACAAAGAACACCCAAAGCATGGCCGGCCCAAAGGCCGCCAAGTCAAAAGCCGAAACTGACAGCGCCGTCAGTTAGCCGTCACCCTCCTGACCCCCAAACAAGTTTATAAAGACAAAACCTGCCCAAACCCCGTCCCCCTGGCGCCCCACAAGCATGCAAACCCAGAAGAAAAAAGCCCTGCTCGCCACCCTGCTGATCGCCCTCGCAGCCGCCGGTCTGTGGTACGCATACAAACCCGCCCCGGCCAAACTCGCAACCCCCACCGCCATCCCGGTGCGGGTCGTCGCCGTCAGCGAAAAAGACGTCCCCCGCTACACCAGCGGCATCGGCTCGGTCCTCTCGCTGCACAGCGTCGTAGTGCGCCCACAGATCGACGGCATCCTCACCAAGCTCCTGGTCAAGGAGGGCCAACTGGTGAAACAAGGCGACCTGCTCGCCACCATCGACGACCGCTCGATCCGCGCCAGCCTCGATCAGGCCCGGGCGCAACTGGGCGAAAGCCAGGCGCAACTGCAAGTCGCCCTGGTCAACCTCAAGCGCTACAAACTGCTCAGCGTCGACGACGGCGTATCCAAGCAGACCTACGACCAGCAACAGGCGCTGGTCAACCAGCTCAAGGCCACCGCTCAGGGCAATCAGGCCTCGATTGACGCGGCACAGGTACAACTTTCCTACACCCAGATTCGCTCCCCGGTCACCGGCCGCGTCGGGATTCGCACGGTCGACGAAGGCAACTTCCTGCGCATGACCGACACCCAGGGTCTGTTCACCGTGACCCAGATCGACCCGATCGCCGTCGAGTTCTCCCTGCCCCAGCAAATGCTGCCGACCCTGCAAGGCCTGATCAGCGACCCGCAGCGCGCGCAGGTCAAGGCTTACATCGGCGCCGATACCGACGGCGAAACCGACAACCTGCTCGGTGAAGGTCACCTGACCCTGATCGACAACCAGATCAACGCAAACACCGGCACCATCCGCGCCAAGGCCGAATTCGACAACCCGAACCAGAAGCTCTGGCCGGGCCTGCTGGTGACGGTAAAGATTCAGACGGCGCTGGATAAAGACGCGCTAGTGGTCCCGCCCACCGTCGTACAACGCGGCCTCGATCAACACTTCGTGTACCGGGTCAACGGCGACAAGGTTGAAGCGGTGCAGGTGCAAATGGTTTATCAGGGCAGCGGTCAGGACATCATCAAAGGCGTGAAACCCGGCGACGTGCTGGTCAGTGATGGCCAGTCGCGGCTCAAGCCCGGTTCGACCGTGCAGGTCATGAGCGAACCGCCGCAGGTGGTGCAAGCGGAGCCCAAGCCATGAAGCAGCACAAAGGCGTTTCGACCTGGTGCATCGATCACCCGGTGGCGACGATTCTGCTGACCATCGCGCTGGTGCTGGTCGGGGTGATTGCCTTCCCGCGCCTGCCGATTGCCCCACTGCCGGAAGCGGAATTTCCTACGATCCAGGTCTCCGCGCAGTTGCCCGGCGCCAGCCCGGACACCATGGCTTCGTCCGTGGCCACGCCGCTGGAGGTGCAGTTCAGCGCCATCCCCGGCATGACCCAGATGACCTCCAGCAGTGCGCTGGGCTCCAGCCTGCTGACCCTGCAATTCACCCTCGACAAGAGCATCGACACCGCCGCCCAGGAAGTGCAGGCCGCGATCAACACCGCCGCCGGCAAACTGCCGAAAGACATGCCGACCCTGCCGACCTGGAAGAAGGTCAACCCGGCCGACAGTCCGGTGCTGATCCTCAGCGTCAGCTCCACGCAAATGCCCGGCACCGAGCTCAGCGATCTTGTGGAAACCCTGCTCGCGCGTCAGATCAGTCAGATCGACGGAGTAGGCCAGATCAACATCACCGGTCAGCAACGTCCGGCAATCCGCGTTCAAGCTTCGGCGGACAAACTGGCGGCCATCGGCCTGACCCTCGCCGACATTCGTGTGGCGATCCAGCAGACCAGCCTCAACCTCGCCAAGGGCGCCTTGTACGGCGACTCGAGCATTTCCACGCTGTCGACCAACGACCAGTTGTTCCACCCCGAGGAATACAGCCAACTCATCGTTTCCTACAAGGACGGCGCCCCGGTTCACCTCAAGGATGTGGCGAAAGTCGTCAACGGTTCGGAGGATGCCTACGTGCAAGCCTGGGCCGGCGATCGACCGGGCGTGAACCTGGTGATCTCCCGCCAGCCCGGCGCCAACATCGTCGAAACCGTAGACCGGATTCAGGCCGCCCTGCCCGGCCTCGAAGCCATGCTGCCGGCCTCGGTGCAGGTCAAAACCCTGATCGACCGCACCCAGACCATCCGCGCCTCGCTGCATGAAGTGGAAATCACCTTACTGATCGCGATCCTGCTGGTGGTGGCGGTGATGGCGCTGTTCCTGCGCCAGCTGTCGGCGACGATGATTGTCTCGGCGGTGCTCGGCGTGTCGCTGACTGCCAGTTTCGCCTTAATGTATTTACTCGGCTTCAGTCTGAACAACCTGACCCTCGTCGCCATCGTGGTGGCGGTGGGCTTCGTGGTCGACGATGCGATCGTGGTGGTGGAAAACATCCACCGTCACCTCGAGGCCGGCGACAGCATGCGCGACGCCGCGATCAAGGGCGCCGGCGAGATCGGCTTCACCGTGGTGTCGATCAGTTTCTCGCTGGTGGCGGCGTTCATTCCGCTGCTGTTCATGGGCGGCGTGGTCGGGCGTTTGTTCAAGGAATTCGCCCTGACGGCCACTTCGACCATCATGATTTCCGTGGTGGTCTCGCTGACGTTGGCGCCAACGCTGGCAGCGCTGTTCATGCGCAAACCGGTGCATCACGCCCATGACAAACCGGGCTTCAGCGAACGCCTGCTCGGCTGGTACGAAAAAGGCCTGCGCCGCGCCCTCGCCCACCAGAAACTGATGATCGGCGTGTTCGGCATTTCCGTTGCGCTGGCGATTGGCGGCTACGTGTTTATCCCCAAGGGGTTCTTCCCGGTTCAGGACACCGGTTTCGTCCTCGGCACCACCGAAGCCGCCGCCGATATCTCCTACAGCGACATGGTGAAAAAACACCTGGCAATGGCCGAAATCGTCGCCGCCGACCCGGCTGTCCAGGCGTTTTCCCATTCGGTGGGCGTGTCCGGCAGCAACCAGACCATCGCCAACGGCCGCTTCTGGATCGCCCTGAAAAAACGCGGTGACCGCGATGTTTCAGCCAGCCAGTTCATCGACCGTATTCGTCCGCAACTGATGAAAGTCCCCGGCATCGTGCTTTACCTGCGCGCCGGCCAGGACATCAACCTCAGTTCCGGCCCGAGCCGTGCGCAGTATCAATACGTGCTCAAGAGCAACGACGGGCCGACCCTCGCCACCTGGACCCAGAAACTCACCGAAAAGCTACGCAGCATCCCGGCGTTCCGTGACATTTCCAACGACCTGCAACTGGGCGGCAGCATCACCCACATCAGCATCGACCGCAGCGCCGCCGCGCGTTTCGGCCTGACGGCGAGTGATGTCGACGAGGCGCTGTACGACGCCTTCGGCCAGCGGCAGATCAACGAGTTCCAGACCCAGGTCAACCAGTACAACGTGATTCTGGAGCTGGACACCAAGCAGCGCGGCAAGGCCGAAAGCCTCAACTATTTCTACCTGCGCTCACCGCTGAGCGGAGAGATGGTGCCGCTGTCGGCGCTGGCCCGATTCGACGCGCCGACCATCGGTCCGCTGTCCATCGCCCACGACGGCATGTTCCCGGCTGCCAACCTGTCGTTCAACCTGGCGCCCGG
The DNA here is from genome assembly GCF_039695385.1 of Pseudomonas sp. 9.2(2024). NCBI lineage: Bacteria > Pseudomonadati > Pseudomonadota > Gammaproteobacteria > Pseudomonadales > Pseudomonadaceae > Pseudomonas > Pseudomonas sp. 9.2(2024). The sequence continues at coordinate 5,351,083 of NZ_CP155585.1, forward strand.
CGTGGCACTGGGCGACGCGGTGATCCTGCTCAATCAGGCCAAGGCCGAGATCGGCATGCCGACCGCGATCAGCGGCAACTTCCAGGGTGCGGCGCAGGCGTTTCAGAGCTCGCTGAAAAGTCAGCCGTGGCTGATTCTCGCGGCACTGGTGGCGGTGTACATCATTCTCGGCGTGCTCTACGAGAGCTTCGTCCATCCGCTGACGATCATTTCGACCTTGCCGGCGGCGGGTCTGGGTGCGGTGATCATGCTGTGGATCTGCGGCCAGGACTTTTCGATCATGGCGTTGATCGGGTTGGTGCTGCTGATTGGTATCGTGAAGAAGAACGGCATCCTGATGATCGACTTCGCCCTTGAAGCGCAGCGTCATCGCGGGCTGTCGCCGCAGGATGCGATTTTCGAGGCGTGTATCACGCGGTTCCGGCCGATCATCATGACCACCCTCGCCGCCCTGCTCGGCGCACTGCCGCTGATGCTCGGTTACGGCACCGGTGCCGAACTGCGCCAACCATTGGGGATAGCGGTTGTGGGCGGCCTGCTGGTCAGCCAGATGCTGACGCTGTTCACCACGCCGGTCATATACTTGTGGCTTGAGCGGCTGTTCCACAAGCCCAAACCTGCGCCCATCGCGGCGCTGGCAACGACAGACTGAGGCGGGTCATGCGCGTTCTGATTATCGAAGACGAAGAGAAAACCGCGGACTACCTGCACCGCGGCCTGACGGAACAGGGTTACACCGTGGATCGGGCCCGCGACGGCGTCGAGGGTCTGCACCTGGCACTGGAAAGCGACTACGCGGTGATCGTCCTCGACGTGATGCTGCCGGGCCTCGATGGCTTCGGCGTACTGCGCGCATTGCGTGCGCGCAAGCAGACGCCGGTGATCATGCTCACCGCCCGCGAGCGGGTCGAAGACCGGATCCGCGGCCTGCGCGACGGCGCCGACGATTACCTCGGCAAACCTTTTTCCTTCCTCGAACTGGTGGCGCGCCTGCAAGCGCTGACCCGGCGCAGTGGCGGTCATGAACCGGTCCAAGTGAGCATCGCCGACCTGTGGATCGATCTGATCAGCCGCAAGGCCACCCGCGCCGGCACCCGGCTGGATCTGACCGCGAAGGAATTTTCGCTGCTCAGCGTGCTGGCCCGGCGTCAGGGCGAAATCCTCTCGAAAACCGCGATTGCGGAAATGGTCTGGGACATCAATTTCGACAGCGACGCTAACGTGGTCGAAGTCGCGATCAAACGCCTGCGAGCCAAGCTCGACGGGCCGTTCGACGAGAAACTGCTGCACACGATCCGCGGCATGGGTTATGTGCTGGAGAGCCGTGGTGTCCAGTAATTCCATCGCCCTGCGCCTGAGCGGAATGTTCACGCTGGTGGCGCTGCTGGTGTTCCTGTTGATCGGCGGCGCGCTGTATCAACAAGTGGACAAAGGCCTGGGTCTGTTGCCGGAAGCGGAACTCGATGCGCGTTACAGCGTGCTTGAGTCCGCGCTCAACCGCTATGGCACCCCCGAGCATTGGGTGAAGATCAACGCCAAGCTCAAGCTGCTGGGCGAAGAGGACAAGCGCATCCGTTTCTGGGTGGTCAGCGGCAATCCGGGCTACGAGTTCGGCGAGCCGGATGCCTTGATCCGCTCATTCGCCCAAGGCCCCTTGGGCATGCGCGACCTGCAACTGCCCGACCATCCTTATCCGCTCAAAGTGCTGCTCACCGAACTGCCGGCCAAGGATCAGCGCCCGCCGCTACGCTTCATGATCGGCATCGATACCGAGACCTTTCACCAGACCCAGCATCAGTTGCTGATCGCGCTGGTCAGCCTGGCGGTGATCGGCGTGCTGCTGGCATCGGCATTGGGATATTGGGTGGCGCGGATCGGCCTCAAACCACTGATCAAACTGTCCCACGAAGCCCAGCGTCTGGCGCCGCCGTTGCGGGCCGGGCGCCTGCGTCTGTCGCCGTTGCCGCCGGAGCTGGAGCAGTTCGTCGACTCGTTCAACTCGACGCTGGAGCGGGTTGAACAGGCCTATTCGCGGCTCGAATCCTTCAACGCCGACGTCGCCCATGAGCTGCGCTCGCCGCTGACCAACCTGATCGGCCAGACCCAGGTCGCCCTCACTCGCGGGCGCTCCGCCGAGCATTATTTCGAAGTGCTGCAATCCAACCTCGAAGAGCTGGAACGCCTGCGCTCGATCATCAACGACATGCTGTTCCTGGCCAGCGCCGACCAGGGCAGCAAGGCCACCAAACTGACGTCCACCTCGCTGGCCGATGAAGTGGCAACCACCCTCGAATACCTCGACTTCATCCTCGAAGACGCGCAAGTCCAGGTTCGGGTAAGCGGTGATGCGCAAGTGCAGATCGAGATCGCTCATCTGCGCCGGGCCTTGATCAATCTGCTGAGCAACGCGGTACAACACACCGCGCCCGGTCAGGTGATCGAAGTGCAGATCGCGGTCGAGGAACATCAGGTCAGCATCGGCGTGGCCAACCCCGGTTCGCCGATTGCCAGCGAACATTTGCCACGCTTGTTCGAGCGTTTCTACCGGGTCGATGCGTCGCGCAGCAACAGCGGCAACAACCACGGACTGGGGCTGGCGATCGTCAAGGCGATTGCGCTGATGCATGGCGGCGATGTGTTCGTGCGCAGTGATCGCGGGATGAATACTTTCGGAATCCACCTCCCGGTCTGAAAAGCCCCCTCACCCTAACCCTCTCCCGGAGGGAGAGGGAACTGACCGAGTTGTTCTCTCGAGTTACGCCGACCTGAAAAATCCAGTCGAACTCAGGCTTTGAAAAGCATGAAGATCGGCTCCCTTTCCCCCTCGCCCCCTTGGGGGAGAGGGCTGGGCGGGCGGCGTTCCGATGAGGGGGTGACTTTTGCTTTTGCTGTAACAGTCATTTATGAAAATCACGCTGTTTCCCAACGCCCGGCAACCTTATCTTTGCCCGCACCAAACAGCACTTGCCAAGCAAGAAGGTTTTCAAGATGTCCAACAGTATGGGTATTGCCAGCGCTTTCGTTTTGTCCTCATTGATCCTGTCGCCGATGGCGATGGCTGAAGAATCGCAGTCGTTCGTAGCGCAAAACGCCGCTCGCGCTCACGCATTCGAACAGCATCAGGCAGAAGTGATGGCCAAGGCTCAAGACGCCACGCAAGCCCCTCAGGCCGCAACTTCCCAGACTCAGGCTTCAGAGAAAGACAGCTGAGTCGCGCACCTCGCATCGTTTCCCTCGACGCGGTTGTTTGGCTCTTCCCGTTCAACCGTCGTCCTTGCAGGCCGCTGATTTTCAGCGGCCTTTTTTCGTTGTGGTCTGTAAGCTGTCCGGTTCGTCTTTAACAATTAGAAACATCCCGCACCTCAGACATTGAAGTGTCAGTTGACCCCAAGGAGCTTTACCGCACGTGCGTTACCCAGTTCGCTTCACCCCGCTGTTCATTGCAATTGCCGCAACGATTGCCCCCGCCGCCCACGCTGCCGAAGCCGAGAAACAGGGTTTCGTCGAAGGCGCGAGTCTCAACCTCAACGCCCGCAACTACTACATGAACCGCAACCGCCTGCAGCAGACGGATGACAACATCGAGTGGGGCCAGGGTTTCCTCGGCAAATTCGAGTCGGGCTACACCGAAGGCACGGTTGGTTTCGGCATCGATGCCCACGCCATGCTCGGTCTCAAACTTGATGGCGGTGGCGGCACCGACAACTCCAGCATCCTGCCGGTCAGTGACGGCAGCGGCAAAGCGCCGGGCTCGTTCTCCACGGCGGGCGGCACTCTGAAAATGCGTGCGTTCGATACCGAGCTGAAGGCCGGCGATCTGTTCCTCGCCAACCCGGTGATCGCCGGTGGCGAGACGCGCATGCTGCCGCAGACCTTTCGCGGCCTCAGCCTGACCAACCACAGCTTCGATGGCTGGATGATCGAAGGCGGCCAGGCCAGCTTCACCAAGCCCTACAACCAGAGCGGCCACAAACGCATCGGCACCTCTTACGGCACCCTCGCCGACGGCGACAAGAGCCAGCACCTGAACTGGGCCGGCGTGGCTTGGAGCGGCGTCGAAGGCCTGACCAGCAGCCTGTACGCGTCCGAGCTGAAGGACATCTGGAACCAGTACTACTACGACCTCGACTACACCTGGGCGCTGAATGATCGGGTGACCCTCAACCCGGGCCTGCACTTCTATCACACCCAAGACACCGGCGACGCGCTGCTGGGCAATATCGACAACAACACCTACAGCCTGCATTTCACCGTCGGTATCGGCAACCACAGCGTTACCGCTGCATACCAGCGGGTCAACGGCAACACGCCGTTCGATTACATCAGCCAGGGTGACAGCGTTTACCTCGACAACTCGCAGCAATACTCGGACTTCAACGGCCCGAACGAGCGCTCGTGGAAACTCAAGTACGCCTACGATTTCGCCGGCGTCGGCCTGCCGGGCCTGACCTCGGCGCTGTCTTACTCGCGCGGCACGCTGGACCTGACCAAGGTCGATCCGGGCAGCAAAGGTTACGCCTTGTGGTACAGCGCCGAAGGCCGCAACGCCAAGCATTGGGAGCGGGACATCGATCTTAAATACGTGGTGCAGAGCGGCCAGGCCAAAGACCTCGCGGTGCATCTGCAATGGGCGACCAACCGTGGCGGCAACGGTTACGGCGCGCTGGATACGGACACAGATGAATACCGTGTGATCATCGACTACCCGATCAACGTCTTCTAAGATCGGCGCTACAGTAAAAGGCCAGCCTGATGCGCTGGCCTTTTTCTTGCCTGTGGCAGCGAAGCGGGTACGACTACGCTTACAAGAATCCCTTACCGAAACCGAACCATGATCGCGAGCCGCACCCCTACCGTTCCCGGCACGACCGGACGCTCCGAGCTGCTGCTGATCCTCGGCAGTCTGCTGAGCGTGATCGCGATTGTGTGCATCGTGACGTTTCTGCTGATCCGCGAACACGCCAACGCGCAGGAATCAGCCACCCGCGGCGCCACCACCATCGCCCAGCTGATCGACGCCGACGTGCTGCGCACCGTCGAGCTGTATGACCTGACGCTGCAAGGGCTGATCGCTGCCGCCCAGCGTGACGACCTGAAAGATGTGTCACCGCAGATTCGCCATCTGGCGTTGTTCGATCGCTCTACTACCGCGCGCTTCAAGGGCGACATCCTGTTGCTCGACAAGCATGGCGAGGTGATCGCCGATTCCTCGCGGGTCGATCCGCTGCCAGGCAATTTCGCCGACCGCGACTACTTCCTCGCCCACGCCTTCAACCGCGACACCGGCATGTTCATCAGCCGTCCGTTCAAACCCCGCTGCGACTGCGATGACGCGAACCAGTGGCGGATCAGTTTCAGCCGGCGCATCTCTTCGGACACCGGCGAGTTTCTGGGCGTGGCCGTGGCGTCGATGAAACTCGATTACTTCGATCAGCTGTTCAACAGTCTCGACATCGGCATCGACAGCACCCTCAACATCATCAACAACGACGGCATCCTGCTGGCGCAGAAGCCTTATCTGCAGAGCGATTCGATCGGCAAGAGCTTTGCTGCCCGGCCCAATGTGGTGCGGATTCTGCGCGACAGCAACGGCAATGGCAGTTTCAACAGCATTTCGAGCATGGATTATCAGCAACGGCTGTACACCTATTCGCGGGTCGGCAATCTGCCGCTGACGGTGATCGTTGCCCTGTCCAGCGAGGAAGTGTTCGGCGCGTGGCGACGCACGGCGATCCTGATCAGCGGCGCCACCGGCGTGCTGTGTGCCGGCCTGCTGTGGCTGACCTGGCTGCTGGCCCGGGAGCTGCGACTGCGGCAACGGGCCGAACACGAACTGGCGCAACTGGCGGCGACCGATGCCCTGACCGGGGTCGCCAACCGGCGGATGCTCGACCAGTCGCTGCGCCACGAGTGGTTCCGCGCCCAACGCTCGGGCCAACCCCTGTCATTGCTGATGATCGATGCGGACCACTTCAAGGCATTCAATGACCGCCACGGGCATCAGGCCGGGGATCAGGCGTTGCGTGAACTGGCGAGAGTGATCACCGCCAATGTGCGGCGTCCGGCGGATCTGGTGGCGCGGTATGGCGGTGAGGAGTTTTCGGTGATCCTCGCGGAAACCGACAGCGTCGGGGCGCAGCAGATCGCCGAGCACATTCGCGCAGCGGTGGAACAACTGCCAAGCGTGAATGAAGACCAGTCACAGATGACCGTGAGCGTCGGTATCAGTACCTGGACGGCGACGAGCGAAATCAGCCTGGAGCAGTTGTTGTTCGCGGCGGACAGGGCGTTGTATCAGGCCAAGGAAGGTGGGCGAAACCGGGTCGTCGTGGCCTGAAAACAGGCATAAAAAAAGGCCACCCAAAGGTGGCCTTCAAAAAACTAGAGAGGTTTTTTACTCACACCGCCGCAACCGGGCGCATGTAAGAGATTGGTGCAGTGCTGGCGTCTTCGAACGTCACGACTTCCCAGGCATCTTTCTGCTCAATCAACTTGCGCAGCAGCTGGTTGTTCAGTGCGTGGCCGGACTTGAAGCCCTTGAACTCACCAATCAGGCTGTTGCCCAGCAGGTACAGGTCGCCAATCGCATCGAGGATCTTGTGCTTCACGAATTCGTCTTCATAGCGAAGGCCGTCTTCGTTCAGTACGCCATCGGCATCGACCACGATCGCGTTTTCCACGCTGCCGCCGAGTGCGAGGTTGTGCTTGCGCAGGTACTCAATGTCACTCATGAAACCGAAAGTACGGGCGCGGCTGACTTCTTTTACGAACGAAGTGCTGGAAAAATCCACGCTTGCACTTTGGGTGCGGTCCCGGAAAACCGGGTGATCGAAATCGATCTCGAAGCTCACCTTGAACCCTTCGAAAGGGACGAAAGTGGCGCGCTTGTCGCCGTCTTCCACTGTCACTTCACGCAGGATGCGGATGAATTTCTTGGCGGCGTCCTGTTCTTCCAGGCCAGCCGATTGAATCAGGAATACGAAAGGTCCTGCGCTGCCATCCATGATCGGGACTTCAGACGCGGAGAGCTCGACGTAGGCGTTATCGATGCCCAGGCCAGCCATGGCCGAGAGCAAGTGCTCCACCGTGTCTACCTTCACGTCACCGTTGACCAGCGTCGTCGACATGGTTGTCTCGCCGACGTTGGCCGCACGAGCCGGTATCTCGACAACCGGATCGAGATCGGCACGACGAAAGACGATCCCGGTGTCGACAGGTGCAGGCTTGAGGGTCAGGTAAACCTTCTCCCCGGAGTGCAGACCTACACCGGTGGCACGGATAATATTTTTCAGTGTGCGTTGTTTAATCATGGCATGGGCCGCTTCAGCGCAAATTGCGAACTGGTATCAACAAAGGCTGGCGATGATAGCAGACCGAGCCTTTGCTGAACACCAATCACCTGAATACCCCTGATACATTTCATCAATCGGCCTGACGACGCAGGAAAGCCGGGATGTCCAGGTAGTCCAGGTCATCTTGCGGATTCATCTTCGCGGCAGTCGCAGCACCGGCCTGAGCCTGGTTGCGCATGACGGTCGGACGGTCCAGGTCACGGTAGTTCACCGCAGGCTGTTCCTGACGAGCGGGTGCCGGTTGCTGCACTTGAGCAGCCGCCATCGAGGTGTGAACGGTGTTGTCGATGACCTTCACAGGCTTCTCGATTTTCGCGCCCAGACCAGTGGCAACCACGGTCACGTGCAGTTCGTCGCGCATGTCCGGATCGATAACGGTACCGACCTTGACCATCGCGTGCTCGGAAGCGAAGGCTTCGATGATCGAACCCACGTCGGAGTACTCACCCAGGGACAGGTCAGGACCGGCAGTGATGTTCACCAGGATGCCGCGTGCGCCTTGCAGGTTCACGTCTTCCAGCAGCGGGTTGCGGATCGCCGCTTCGGTCGCTTCACGTGCACGGTTCGGACCGCTGGCGCAGCCAGTGCCCATCATCGCCATGCCCATTTCGCTCATCACGGTGCGTACGTCGGCGAAGTCGACGTTGATCATGCCCGGACGCTTGATGATGTCGGAGATACCGCGAACGGCACCGGCCAGTACGTCGTCAGCCTTGGCGAAAGCCGACAAGAGGCTTGCGTCCTTGCCGAGGATGGTCAGCAGTTTTTCGTTCGGAATGGTGATCAGCGAGTCGACGCTTTCCGAGAGCATGCGGATGCCTTCATCGGCGATCTGCATACGCTTGCGGCCTTCGAACGGGAACGGACGGGTCACGACCGCAACGGTCAGGATGCCCATTTCCTTGGCCACTTCGGCGATGATCGGCGCAGCACCGGTACCGGTACCGCCGCCCATGCCGGTGGTGATGAACACCATGTTGGTGCCGGCCAGCACTTCAGCGATGCGCTCGCGATCTTCCAGCGCAGCCTGACGGCCGACTTCAGGGTTGGCGCCGGCGCCCAGGCCTTTGGTCACGCCGGTGCCCAGTTGCAGAATGGTGCGCGCGCCGATGTTTTTCAGCGCTTGAGCATCGGTGTTGGCGCAGATGAATTCCACGCCTTCGATGTTGCTCTTGACCATGTGGTTGACAGCGTTGCCGCCGCCACCGCCAACACCGATAACTTTGATTACCGGGCTTGCGGGGATGTTGTCTACGAGTTCGAACATTTTCCCTCTCCTTACATTCTCTAGTTTTTTCGCCTACTGCTGTTTGTTGCGGTGCTGCGGTAAAGCGTTAGAAGTTGCCTTGAACCCACTTCTTCAAACGGTCCAGCAACGGCGCCTGCGGCTCATCGTTGCTGTAGCTGTCGCGGCTGCCGATGCCCGAGAACGAGATCCCGTCGGACTGCTTCTGCAGGCCGTACATCAACAAGCCAACGCCAGTGGAATAAATCGGGTTGCGTACCACGTCATCCAGGCCTTTCACGCCATGCGGCACGCCCAGGCGGACCGGCATGTGGAAAATTTCTTCGGCAAGTTCCGTGGCGCCTTCCATCTTCGAGGTACCACCGGTGAGCACGATGCCGGCCGGGATCAGGTCTTCGTAGCCGCTACGACGCAGCTCGGCCTGGATCAGGGTGAACAGTTCGTCGTAACGCGGCTCGACCACTTCGGCCAGGGCCTGACGGGACAGTTCGCGCGGCGGACGGTCGCCGACGCTCGGCACCTTGATGGTCTCGCCGGCACCGGCCAGTTTGGCCAGGGCGCAGGCGTAGCGGATCTTGATCTCTTCGGCGTACTGGGTCGGGGTGCGCAACGCCATGGCGATGTCGTTGGTCACCTGGTCACCGGCAATCGGGATCACGGCCGTGTGGCGGATCGCGCCTTCGGTGAAGATCGCGATGTCGGTGGTGCCGCCGCCGATGTCGACCAGGCACACGCCCAGCTCTTTTTCGTCGTCGGTCAGGACCGAGTAGGCCGAGGCTAGTTGCTCGAGAATGATGTCGTCGATTTCCAGACCGCAGCGGCGCACGCATTTTTCAATGTTCTGTGCGGCGTTTACGGCGCAGGTGACCACGTGAACCTTGGCTTCCAGACGTACGCCGGACATGCCCAGCGGCTCGCGCACGCCTTCCTGGTTATCGATCACGTAATCCTGCGGCAGGGTGTGCAGCACACGCTGGTCGGCCGGGATCGCTACCGCCTGGGCGGCGTCGAGTACCCGCTCCAGGTCAGCCGAGCTGACTTCGCGATCACGGATCGCCACGATGCCGTGGGAGTTCAGGCTGCGAATGTGATTGCCCGCCACGCCGACGAACGCCGAGTGAATGCGGCAGCCCGCCATCAGTTGGGCTTCTTCGATCGCGCGCTGGATCGACTGCACGGTGGACTCGATGTTGACCACCACGCCTTTCTTCAGGCCGCGGGACGGATGAGTGCCGATCCCGACGATTTCCAGCGAGCCGTCGTCCGCAACCTCGCCGACCAGCGCCACCACTTTGGAGGTGCCGATATCGAGACCGACGATCATTTTGCCGCTTTGCACGTTTGCCATGGGTCCTGCCTCTTCTTAATTCTTTGCGACAGCGGGTTGGGCTGTCGTCGGCGCTACTGGTTCCCGCCAGCCAACAGCGAGGCCGTTGGCATAGCGCAGATCGATGCGCGCAATGTTCGTAATCTGTTCTTTGAGCGTTTTGTCATAGATGGCAATGAAGCGGCGCATCTTTTCCACCAGGTTGCCGCGTCCCAGCAGCAGCTCGATCCCGGGGCCGGAACTGCCGGCACCGGTGGTCAGGAACCAGCTGCCACGTTCACGCAGCTCGAGCCGCGCAATCGAGAAGCCCAGTGGCCGGAGCATCTGGCTCAGCACCTGGTATTGCTGCATCACTTGCTGCTGGGCCCGCTGCGGACCGAACAGCTGCGGCAGGTGTTCGTAATTCGCCAGTTCCTTGGGCGTGAACGCCTGGCCCTGGTTGTTGAGCAACGACTCGTCACCCCAACGCGCCACCGGCAGTTGCTCTTCGAGGCGGATCACCACCTGGTCCGGCCACACCCGACGTACTTCGGCGTGGGCGATCCACGGCATCTGCTCAAGCTCGGTGCGCATGCTCGCCAGATCGATGGTGAAGAAGCTCGACGCCACGTAAGGGGCGATCCGCTGTTGCACCGCCTGCTGGCTGATGTAACTCAGGTCGCCCTGCACCGCGATCTTGGTGATCGGCCGGTCGGCGTACGGCAGCAGACGCTGTGCGCCTTCGTAAGTGCCGAACCCCAGGGCCACCAGCAGCACCGGCCAGAACAGACCTTTCAAAAAGCCGAAGTTGGCTTTTGGCAGGCGCGCGGACATCGGCTCTTTGGCCACCATTCGGCTGGCACCCCGCGGCACCGGCTTGCGGCCGGGTGCGGGTGGCTGATGTCTGAGCTGTGCGCCTTGCATGGTCTTAACCTCGCGCCTCTTTCTTGCCGTCGGCATCGACACTGGCGGCCAGAATGGCCAGGACCAGCTGCTGGAAATCCAGACCGGCCGCTTTCGCCGCCATCGGTACCAGGCTGTGATCGGTCATGCCAGGAGCGGTGTTGACTTCCAGGAACCAGAATTTGCCGTCGGCGTCCTGCATCACGTCCGCCCTGCCCCAACCGGCAATACCCAGCGCCTCGCAGGCTTGCGCCGTGAGGTCCATGAGTTCTTTTTCCTTGGCGGCATCGAGCCCGCACGGAATCCGATACTGGGTATCGTTGGCGATGTACTTGGCGTCGTAGTCGTAGAACGTGTGTGGCGTACCCAGGGCGATGGGAGGCAACACCTGGTCACGCAGGGTGGCGATGGTGAACTCCGGACCGTGGATCCATTGCTCGACCAACACTTGCGAATCGTAGGTACTGGCCGCTTTCCATGCGTCGATCAACTCGGACGCAGAACTCACTTTGGCCATCCCGATACTTGAACCTTCATGCGCCGGTTTGACGATCAAAGGGAAGCCCAGTTCCGTCGCTGCCGAAATACAATCGGCCTCGCTGCGCAGCACGGCGTGACGCGGCGTCGGAATCCCGAGCGTGTGCCAGACCTGCTTGGTGCGCAGCTTGTCCATCGCCAGTGCCGAAGCCAGGATGCCACTGCCGGTGTACGGAATGCCGGCCACTTCGAGCAGGCCCTGCATGCTGCCGTCTTCACCGCCGCGACCGTGGAGGATGATGAACGCGCGGTCGATCTTTTCGCTCAGCAGGCGCTGCAGAATATCGGCGCCGACGTCGATGCCGAACGCGTCCACACCCGCGCTTTGCAGCGCAGTGAGCACAGCGTTGCCGGACTTCAACGAAACTTCACGCTCGGCACTCAGGCCACCGAACAGCACGGCCACACGGCCGAAATCCTTCGGGGCAATGGTGGAGAACAGGTTGGCGTAGGCAGCAGTCATTTCAACTTCCCCTCGACCGATGCCGCCACGGCACCGGCGAACAACTCGCTTTTCAACAGTTTCGGTGCGAGGCCGCCGATATCGCCGGCGCCCTGGCACAGCAGAATATCGCCGGCACGCAGCAGCGGCTTGACCACCGGCGCCAGGTCGACGCCGCGCTCGATGTAGATCGGGTCGAGCTGACCGCGCTGACGGATGCTGTTGCACAGCTTGCGGCTGTCGGCACCCGGGATCGGCTCTTCGCCGGCCGGATAAACTTCCATCAGCAACAGCACGTTGGCATCGGCCAGTACATTGACGAAATCGTCGTACAGGTCGCGGGTGCGGCTGTAGCGGTGCGGCTGGTAGACCATCACCAGGCGGCGCTCAGGCCAGCCACCGCGCACGGCTTTGATCACGGCTGCGACTTCGGTCGGGTGGTGACCGTAATCGTCGACCAGCATCACGCTGCCGCCGTCCACCGGCAGTTCGCCGTAGACCTGGAAGCGTCGGCCGACACCCTGGAACCCGGACAGGCCCTGAACGATGGCCTCGTCGCTGACGCCTTCGTCGGTGGCGATGCAGATGGTCGCCAGGGAATTGAGCACGTTGTGATTGCCCGGCATGTTCACGGACACATCAAGAGGCTCGCGATCAGGGCGCAGCACGGTAAAGAAGGTCTGCATGCCCTGCTGACGAACATTGATCGCGCGCACGTCGGCGTCTTCGCTGAAGCCATAGGTCACGGTCGGACGCTTGACCAGCGGCAGGATTTCACGCACCACCGGATCGTCCAGGCACATCACCGCCAGACCGTAGAACGGCAGGTTGTGCAGGAACTCGACGAAGGTTTTCTTCAGCTTGTTGAAGTCACCGTCGTAAGTCGCCATGTGGTCGGCGTCGATGTTGGTGACCACGGCCACCAGCGGTTGCAGGTGCAGGAAGCTTGCGTCGCTTTCATCGGCTTCGGCGATCAGGTAACGGCTGGTGCCGAGCTGGGCATTGGTGCCCGCGGCATTCAGACGGCCACCGATGACGAAAGTCGGATCCAGGCCACCGGCCGCGAACACCGAAGCGATCAGGCTGGTAGTGGTAGTCTTGCCATGAGTACCGGCGACGGCGATGCCGTGACGGTAGCGCATCAGTTCGGCGAGCATTTCGGCACGCGGCACCACCGGGATGCGGCGTTCCAGCGCAGTCGCCACTTCCGGGTTGGAAGTATTGACGGCGCTCGACACCACCAGCACATCGGCGGCTGCGGCGTTCTCGGCACGGTGGCCAATGAAGATCTGCGCACCGAAGGATTCCAGGCGCTCGGTCACCGGCGAAGCTTTCAGGTCGGAACCGGACACTTCATAGCCCAGGTTCAGCAGCACTTCGGCGATGCCGCACATGCCCACGCCGCCGATCCCGACGAAGTGGATGCGACGGATGCGGCGCATTTCCGGTTGCGGCATGGCTTTCTGATTCTCAACCATGGGCCACCTCCAGACAGGTATCGACCACGCTACGGGTGGCTTCGGGTTTCGCCAGACGGCGGGCCGCTTGGGCCATTTGTTCGAGTCGTTGCGGTTGCATCAAGACCTCTGTCAGGCGCGCGGCAAGGTCCGCGGCACCAGTCGTTCTTTGCGGCATCAGGAAGGCAGCGCCTTCGCGGGCCAAATAATCGGCGTTGCGGGTCTGGTGATCGTCGATCGCGTGGGGCAAGGGCACCAGCATCGAGGGCAGACCGGCGGCGGCCAGTTCACTGATGGTCAATGCGCCGGCGCGGCACACCACCAGGTCAGCCCAGCCATAGGCCTGGGCCATGTCTTTGATGAACGGCTGCACCTGCGCATCCACGCCGGCGGCGCGGTAGCGCTCTGCAGTCACTTCATCGTGGTTTCTGCCAGCCTGATGGAACACTTCCGGACGCAAGTCGGCAGCGACTTGTGCCAGGGCTTCAGGCAGCAACTTGTTCAACGGCTCTGCGCCCAGGCTTCCGCCCAGGATCAGCAAACGCGCCTTGCGTCCGGCCAGGGCCGGGCGCGGTGTTTCGAGGAACAGCTCGCTGCGCACCGGGTTACCGGTGGTACGGCGGCTGTCCGACAGGGTAAAGGTGTCGGGGAAGGCTTCACACACCCGGGCGGCGAACGGCACCAGCAACCGATTGGCGGTGCCGGCCACGGCGTTCTGCTCATGAACGATCACCGGCACGCCGGCCAGTTTGGCGGCAAGACCACCGGGACCGGTCACATAGCCGCCGAATCCGACCACGCACACCGGACGCAAGCGGCGAATGATCGCCCGCGCCTGCCACACCGATTTCAGCAGCATGAACGGCGCCTTGAGCAGCGACAGCTTGCCCTTGCCGCGCAGGCCAGTGGCGTTGATACGGTGCAGTTCAAGACCCGCCGCCGGCACCAGATCGTTTTCGATCCCGCGCGGCGTGCCGAGCCAGTGCACGGTATAGCCGCGCGCCTGGAATTCGCGGGCACAGGCCAGCGCCGGGAACACGTGGCCACCGGTGCCGCCGGCCATGATCAATACGTTAGCGCCCATGGTTCGGCTCCTCGGCGAAGTCGCTCTCATGGAATTCCATCTCTTCACTGCCCAGGTGGGTCCGGCTCTCCCACTCGATTCTCAACAACAGGCCAAGGCAGGCGCAGCAGATCACCAGGGAACTGCCGCCGTAACTGAGAAACGGCAAGGTCAGGCCCTTGGTCGGCAACAGGCCGACGTTCACGCCGATGTTGATCAGGAACTGGCCGATCCACAGGAACGACAGGCCGTAGGCAACATAAGCGGCAAAAAACTGTTTGGCTTTCTCGGCCCACAGACCGATGTACATGCCGCGAATACACACGAACACGAACAGTGCCACGGTGCACAGCGAGCCCACGGCGCCAAGCTCTTCGGCCAGAACCGAGAACACGAAGTCGGTGTGGGCTTCCGGCAGGTAGAACTGCTTCTGCACGCTGTTGCCCAGGCCAACGCCCAGCCATTCACCACGACCGAACGCGATCAAGGCTTGCGACAATTGATAACCGGCGCCGAACTGGTCGGCCCACGGGTCGGCGAAGTTGGTCAGACGCGCCATCCGGTACGGCTGCATCTGAATCAGCAACACCACCGCACCAACGGCCAGCACCACCATCAGCGAGAACCGGAACAGCCCGACCCCGCCGAGGAACAGCATCGCCGCCGCAGCGCCCATCATCACGACGGTGGCACCGAAGTCCGGCTCCATCAGCAACAGGCCCGCCATCGGCAGCAGCACGATGAACGGCTTGAAGAAGCCCATCCAGCTCTCGCGCACTTCTTTCTGACGACGCACCAGATAACCGGCGAGGTAGATCACCACGAACACCTTGGCGATCTCGGACGGCTGAACGTTGAAGAAGCTGAAACCGATCCAGCGCATCGAGCCGTTCACCTCACGGCCGATCCCCGGGATGATCACCATCACCAGCAGACCGAACGCACCGATCAGCATCAGCCAGCCCAGCCGCTGCCAGGTGGCGATCGGAATCATCATGGTGACGACGCACGCGCCCAGGCCCAGCACCACGTAGATCAGGTGACGGGTCATGTAATAAAGAGCACTGCCCGACTGCGCCGCGCCGACTTCTGTCGATGCCGAAGCGATCATGATCAGGCCCAGACCGAGCAACGCCAGGCAACCGGCGAGCATCGGGAAGTCGAGGTCGATCCCGCGTCCGGTGATCAGCGGCGACGGGTATGGCTTGATGATGTTTCTCAAGCTCATGCCAGATCCTCCACGGCGCGGACGAACTGGTGACCACGGTCTTCGTAGTTTTTGAACATGTCGAAACTGGCGCAGGCCGGCGACAGCAGCACGACGTCACCCGGTTGGGCGGCGGCGCGGCATTGGGCGACCGCATCGACCAGCGTGGTCGCGCGAATCAGCGGCACGGCATCGCCGATCGCTTCGCCGATCTTGTCGGAATCGCGGCCCATCAGGATCACGGCGCGGCAATGGGCCGCCACCGGATCGCGCAGGTCCTTGAAGTCGGCGCCCTTGCCGTCGCCACCGGCGATCAGCACGACCTTGCCGTCGATGTCCGCACCCAGGCCTTCGATGGCAGCCAGTGCGGCGCCAACGTTGGTGGCCTTGGAATCGTTGTAGTAACCGACGCCGTCCAGATCACGCACCCACTGGCAACGGTGTTCGAGACCGGCGAAGGTGCGCAGCGCTGCCAGCATGGCGTCGAACGGCAGC
Source organism: Pseudomonas sp. 9.2(2024) (assembly GCF_039695385.1). Taxonomy (NCBI): domain Bacteria; kingdom Pseudomonadati; phylum Pseudomonadota; class Gammaproteobacteria; order Pseudomonadales; family Pseudomonadaceae; genus Pseudomonas; species Pseudomonas sp. 9.2(2024). Next base: position 5,367,091 of record NZ_CP155585.1, read on the forward strand.
CCGACCGCGTGGCCGAGCGCCAGCGCCGCCAGGGCGTTGGACTGGTTGTGGGCGCCGCGAATCTTCAATTCGCGCACCGGCATCAGGTTCTGGAATTCGAAGGCCAGGTATTTCTCGCCATTCTCTTCACGCAGGCCGAATGCCTTGAAATCGGGTTTGGTCAGGCCGAAGGTCCAGCACGGCTGGCCCTCGCCCATCAGCGGCCGGGTCAAGGCGTCTTGACGGTTGACCACGAACTGCTTCGCACCACGGAAGATCCGGTGCTTGGCCAGGTGATAGGCCGGCAGACCGCTGTAGCGGTCCATGTGGTCTTCGCTGATGTTGAGCACGGTCGCCACTTCGGCGTTGAGCTGGTCGGTGGTTTCCAGCTGGAAGCTCGATAGCTCCATCACGTACAGCTCGACGTCATCGCTGAGCAGATCCAGCGCCGGCGTACCGAGGTTGCCGCCCACGGCCACGCGCTTGCCGGCCGCAGCCGCCATCTCGCCGACCAGGGTGGTGACGGTGCTTTTCGCGTTGGAACCGCTGATGGCCACGATCGGGGCCTTCGCGTTACGCGCGAACAGCTCGATGTCGCCGGACAGCTTCACGCCACGGGCCGCGGCGGCTTGCAGGGCCGGGGTCGCCAGCGCCAGGCCGGGGCTCACGTAGAGCTCATCGGCACGGCACAGGAATTCGACGTCCAGCTCGCCACAACGCACTTCCACGTGCGGATAGTCACGCTGGAGCGTGGCCAGTTCCGGTGGATTTTCCCGCGTATCGGCCACGGCAAACGCCACGCCCCGGTTCGCCAGGAAGCGAACCAGGGACATGCCGCTCTTGCCGAGGCCGACAACGATGCGGAAGTGGTCAGAAGCGATCAGAGACACTCGTTCTACCTCAGCTTCAGGGTGGCAAGGCCGATCAGCACGAGAATCACGGTGATGATCCAGAAACGGACGATCACGCGCGGCTCGGGCCAGCCTTTGAGTTCAAAGTGGTGGTGAATCGGTGCCATGCGGAACACACGGCGACCGGTCAGCTTAAAGGAGGCAACCTGAATGACGACTGACAGGGTTTCCATCACGAACACGCCGCCCATGATGAACAGGACGATTTCCTGACGGACGATCACCGCGATGGTGCCCAGGGCCGCGCCCAGCGCCAGTGCGCCGACGTCGCCCATGAAAACTTGCGCCGGGTAGGTGTTGAACCACAGGAAGCCCAGGCCGGCACCGATCAGTGCGCCGCAGAACACGATCAGTTCGCCTGCGCCCGGTACGTAAGGGATCAGCAGGTACTCAGCGAATTTCACGTTACCCGACAGGTAGCAGAAGATGCCCAGGCCACCGCCGACCATCACGGTCGGCATGATCGCCAGACCGTCGAGGCCGTCGGTGAGGTTGACCGCGTTGCTCGAGCCTACGATCACAAAGTACGTCAGCACGATGAAACCGGCGCCCAGCGGAATGCTGTAGTCCTTGAGCATCGGCAGGATCAGGGTGGTTTCCACCGGAGTGCTGGCAGTCATATAAAGGAAGATCGCCGCACCGAGGCCGAACACCGACTGCCAGAAATATTTCCAGCGACTCGGCAGACCACGGGAGTTCTTCTCGATCACCTTGCGGTAGTCGTCGACCCAGCCGATGGCGCCGAACAGCAAGGTCACCAGCAACACGACCCACACATAACGGTTGCTCAGGTCAGCCCACAGCAGGGTGCTGACACCGATCGAAGACAGGATCAGCGCGCCGCCCATGGTCGGCGTACCGGATTTGGACAGGTGCGATTGCGGGCCGTCGTTACGAACCGATTGGCCGATCTGACGGTTCTGCAGGGTGCGGATCATCCACGGGCCGTAGCACAGCGACAAGACCAGCGCGGTCAGCACACCGAGGATCCCGCGCAGGGTCAGGTACTGGAAGACCGCGAAGCCTTTGTAGAACTGTTGCAGATACTCCGCTAGCAGCAGCAGCATTAATGTTTCTCCAGACTGGACCCGCACAGGGCCGCAACGATGTTTTCCATCGCTGCGCTGCGCGAACCCTTGATCAAAATGGTGGTGTTTTTGTCCTGCTCGGCGTCGAGGGCCTGGATCAGTTCGGCTTGGGTGCCGAAGTGATGCGCCTCGTTACCGAATGCGTTCACGGCGTGGACCATGTTCGGCCCGACGGCGTATAGCGCGGAAACCTTGCCTCGGGCGTATTCGCCCACGTCGCGGTGCCCCTGCTCCGCCCAGTCGCCCAACTCGCCGATATCCCCGAGCACCAGGACGGTGCGGCCGGAAAAGCCGGCGAGTATATCAACGGCCGCGCACATCGAGGTGGGGTTCGCGTTGTAAGTGTCATCGATCACGCGCATGCCGTTTTTAGCCAGTTGCGCGACGGTGCGACCCTTGACCGGTTGTACCGCGCCAAGCCCGGTGGCGATGCCGAACAGCGACACGCCCAGTGCGTGAGCGGCAGCGGCGGCGGCCATGGCGTTGGCGACGTTGTGGGTGCCGAGCAGGTTCAGTTGAACCCGCTCCACACCTTCAGGACTGTGCAGGTTGAACGCCGGGCAGCCGAGGGCATCGGTAGCCAGGTCGCTGGCGTAAAAATCCGCCTGAGTGTTGCTCAAGGCAAACGTCAGCACCTTGCGGGCGCCGGCGCGGGTCTTCCAGATACCAAACGCCTTGTCATCGAGGTTCAGCACGGCGACGCCGTCGGCCGCCAGCCCTTCGATGATTTCGCCTTTGGCTTCAACGATTTTCTCCGGCCCGCCGAACTCACCGACATGGGCGGTCCCGGCGTTGTTGAGGATCGCCACGTGCGGCTTGGTCAGCCCTACGGTGTAAGCGATTTCACCCAGGCGCGAGGCACCCAGTTCGATCACTGCCGCGCTGTGTTCCGGGGCGAGTTCGAGCAGGGTCAGCGGTACGCCGAGGTCGTTGTTCAGGTTGCCACGGGTCGCGTGCACCGAGCCGCGCGTGCGCAGGATGCTCGCGAGCATTTCCTTGACCGTGGTCTTGCCGCTGGAACCGGTAACGGCCGCGACCGGTTTGGTGAACGCGGCACGGTTCAAGGCACCCAACTGGCCGAGGGCCTGGCGGGTGTCCTTGACCAGCAATTGCGGCAGCGTGCTGTCGGCGACTTCGCGCTCGACCAATGCCGCAACGGCGCCTTTGGCGGCGACTTCATTCAGATAGTCATGACCGTCGAAACGCGGGCCGGTCAGGGCAATAAACAGTTGGCCAGCCTTGATCGCGCGGCTGTCGATGCTCACGCCGTCAAAACTGGCGTCGGCGCTGACCAGACGGGCGTCAAGCGCGTTGGTCAGTTCGCTGAGTTTCAGGGCCTTAAGCATGGGCCACCTCCCACGCGGTCAGGGCGTGATCAGCCTCGACCAGATCGGAAAACGCATGGCGCTCGCCGTTGATTTCCTGATAGTCCTCGTGACCTTTGCCGGCCAGAACGATCACGTCATCCGCCGAAGCGCCGGCAATCAGTTGCGCGATGGCCTGGCCACGGCCAGCCACGAACGTCACGTTATCCACAGCCGTGAAGCCAGCGCGGATGTCATCGAAAATCACCGCCGGATCTTCGGTGCGCGGATTGTCATCGGTCACCAGCACGCGGTCGGCCAGACGCTCAACCACCTCGGCCATCAGCGGACGTTTGCCGCGATCGCGGTCACCGCCGCAGCCGAACAGGCACAGCAATTGGCCTTTGACGTGCGGGCGCAATGCGGTCAGGACTTTTTCCAGCGCGTCCGGGGTGTGGGCGTAATCGACCACCACCAGCGGCTGAGTGCCACCGCCGAGACGCTGCATGCGTCCGGCCGGGCCTTCGAGCTTCGGCAACACCTTGAGAACTTCGTCGAGGGCGTAGTCCAGACCGAGCAAGGCGCCGACGGCGGCGAGTACGTTGCTCAGGTTGAAACGACCGAGCAGCGTACTGCGCAGATGGTGCTCGCCCTGCGGCGTGACCAGCGTGGCGCGCACGCCATGGTCGTCGAACTGCGCTTCACGCACATAGAGGTAGGCGCTGCTGTCGAGGAGGCTGTAAGTGATCAGCCGCGACTCGCGCTTTTCAACGGCCAGTTGCCGGCCGAAATCGTCGTCGAGGTTGACCACGCGGCACTTCAGGTCATTCCAGGCGAACAGCCGGGCCTTGGCCTCGGCGTACGCTTCCATGGTGCCGTGGTAATCCAGGTGATCGCGGGACAGGTTGGTCATCACCGCCACGTCGAACGCCAGCGCGGTGACCCGGCCCTGATCCAAACCGTGGGACGAGACTTCCATGGCCACGGCTTTGGCGCCGGCCTTTTTCAGGTCGCCCAACGTCGCTTGCATGGCGATCGGATTCGGCGTGGTGTGCAGGCCGCTTTGCAGCGCGCCATGGAAACCGGAGCCCAAGGTGCCGACGATGCCGCAATGCTGGCCGAGCAGGTCCAGCGCCTGCGCCACCAGTTGGGTCACGCTGGTCTTGCCGTTGGTGCCGGTCACGCCGATCAGGTTCAGGTGATGACTCGGCTCACCGTAAAAACGCCCGGCGATGTCCGACAGCTGCGCTGCCAGGCCCTTGACCGGAATCAGCGGCACTTCGGTGATCGGCAGCACGGTGGCGCCTTCCACTTCATAAGCCACGGCAGCAGCACCGCGCTGCAAGGCGTCGGCGATGTGCGCACGCCCGTCGAACTTGCCGCCCGGCACGGCAAGGAACAGGTCACCCGCGCGAACGTTACGGCTGTCGAGCGCCAGTTCACGGATCAACAGATCGTGGCCGGCGTGGGGGAAAATCTTGTTCAGACTCAGAGACATCAGCCGCGCCCTCCATTGGCTTTCAGCGGAACGGCCGGGGTGGCGTTGGCCTGTTGTGTGGTCGGCAGGTTGTCCGGGGTGACGTTCATCAGGCGCAGGGTGCCCGACATCACACGGCTGAACACCGGCGCCGAGACCAGACCACCGAAGTAACCGGCCTTGGTCGGTTCATCGATCACCACGACGATTGCATAACGTGGATCGCTCATCGGGCCGAAACCGGCGAACAGCGAGCGGTAAGAGTTTTCGGCGTAGCCCTTTGTGCCGACCGATGTTTTACGCGCGGTACCGGACTTGCCACCCACGTGATACGCCGGCACCTGCGCACGGAACACGCCGCGCGGGGCTTCGATCACCTGTTGCAGCATGCCTTGCATGGTTTTCGCGACGGCTTCCGGCAGCACCTGGGTGGTTTGCGGCGCCTTGTCGGTTTTGATCAGAGTCAGCGGTGCGAGACGACCGTTGTTGGCCAGCGCCGAGAACGCGTGCACCAGCTGAATTGCCGTCACCGAAATACCGTAGCCGTACGACAGCGTTGCGGTCTCGGCCTTGCGCCACTCGCGGTAGTTCGGCAGGTTGCCGACACGTTCGCCCGGGAAGCCGAGGCCGGTGTCCTGGCCGAGGCCGACTTTCTGTGCGAGGCGGAAAATGGTTTCGCCGCCGATATCGAACGCGACCTTGCTCATGCCGACGTTACTGGAATTGATCAGAATGCCGGTCAGGTCGAGCACCGGACCTTCGGTCTTCGATACGTCCTTGATGGTGTACTTGCCGATCTGCAGGGAGCCCGGATACACCTCGACGGTGTCGCTCGGTTTCCAGCGGCCGGTTTCGATCGCGGCGCTCATCGAGATCGCTTTCATGGTCGAACCGGGTTCGAACACGTCGATCATCGCGCGGTTACGCATCATCGCCGGTTGCAGGTTGCGACGGTTGTTCGGGTTGTAGGTCGGCTGGTTGACCATGGCGAGAATCTCGCCGGTCTTCACGTCCATGATCACCAGACTGCCGGCCTTGGCGCCGTTCTCGATGATCGCGTTGCGCAGCTCACGGTTGGCCAGATATTGCAGGCGCAGGTCAATCGACAACGCCAAGGGCTTGCCGGCCTTGGCGTTTTTGGTGACCTGGACATCCTTGATCAGCCGTCCGCGCCGATCCTTGATGACTTGCCGCTTGCCGGGCACGCCGGCCAGCCATTCATCGTAGGCCAGTTCGACGCCTTCACGACCGTGGTCATCGATGTCGGTGAACCCGACCATGTGCGCCGTCACTTCACCGGCCGGATAGAACCGGCGGAATTCTTCGATGCCGTAGACGCCCGGCACTTTCAGGTCGAGCACGGCCTGGCCCTGCTCAGGGGTCAACCCGCGCACCAGATAAATGAATTCTTTGTTGGCCTGGGCCTCGAGACGTTCGGCCAGGGCTTTCGGATCCTGCCCCAGCGCGGCAGCGAGCGCAGGCCACTTCTCTTTGGCGGTCTGCATTTCCTTGGCGTTCGCCCACAGCGTGGTCACCGGGGTACTCACGGCCAGAGGCTCACCGTTACGGTCGGTAATCAGACCACGGTGAGCCGGAATCGGAATGTGCCGAAGACTGCGCGCATCGCCCTGACCTTTGAGGAAGTCACGGTCAACCACTTGCAGGTCGATGATGCGCCAGCAGATCGCCGCGACCATCACGCCGAGAAGTGCCACCATCAGACGGAAACGCCACGGGAAGAGAGCCCCCTCGAGTTTCATCATGGCGCCACCATCTTCACGTCAGCTGCGCCTGGGATGTGCATCTTCAGTTGTTCAGTGGCCAGCACTTCGATCCGGCTGTGGGCGGTCCAGGTGCTTTGCTCCAGGATCAGGCGCCCCCACTCGGCCTGCGCCTTGTCGCGCACGCTCAGTTCGTTGTACAGGGTGTTGAGCAACTGCCGGTTCCAGTGGGCGCTGTAAGACACGCCGATGGCCGACACGAGCACGCCGATGAACAGCAGCAGCATGAAAAAGCTGCCGCCGGGCAGTGGCTTGGCGAAAAGCTTGCTCACCGCAGCTTCTCCGCGACGCGCATGACGGCGCTACGGGAACGTGGGTTGGCTTTGAGTTCGGCGTCGGAGGCCGTCTGCGCTTTGCCATGGACTTTGATTTTCGGTTCGAACGCAACGTGGCGAACCGGCAGGTTGCGCGGCAGGTTGTCGGCTTCGCCTTTCACCAGCTTGCGCATGAACAGTTTGACGATACGGTCTTCCAGCGAGTGGAAGCTGATCACGACCAGACGACCGCCCACTTCCAGGCATTCGAGCGCGGCTTCAAGACCCGCTTCCAGATCGCCCAGTTCGTTGTTGACGTGAATTCGCAGGCCCTGGAAAGCGCGGGTTGCCGGGTTCTTGCCCTTTTCCCACGCAGGGTTGGCGACTTTCAGGACTTCGGCCAGATCGGCGGTGCGTTCGAACGGCGTGATGTCACGACGCTCGGCCACGGCACGGGCCATGCGGCCGGAGAAACGTTCTTCGCCGTATTCCTTGAAAACACGGGCGATTTCTTCCACTGGCGCGGTATTGACGAACTCGGCTGCGCTGATGCCACGGGACGGATCCATGCGCATGTCCAGCGGGCCATCGTTGAGGAAGCTGAAGCCACGCTCGGCATCATCGAGCTGCGGCGAAGACACGCCCAGATCCAGCAGAATGCCGCTGACCTTGCCGGCCAGCCCCTGTTCGGCAACGACCGAACCGAGCTCGGCAAAGCTGCGCTGCACAACGACAAAGCGGCCGTCTTCGGCCGCCAGCGTTTGCCCGGTGGCAATCGCTTGAGGATCCTTGTCGAATCCGATGAGCCGACCATCCGGCCCGAGCTTGCTCAGGATCAACCGGCTGTGCCCGCCGCGCCCGAACGTGCCGTCCAGATAGCAGCCATCAGGACGTACGGCGAGAGCCTCGACGGCTTCGTCAAGCAGTACGGTGATGTGGTTAAAGCCGCTATCAATAGTCACAGGATCAGATCACGCAGTTCGTCAGGCATGGCGCCCGGTTGTTGTATGGCAGCCAGGTCAGCGGCAGAAACCGCATTCCAGGCATCTTCGTCCCACAGTTGGAACTTGTTCAGTTGGCCCACCAGCATCGCGCGCTTGTCGAGCTTCGCGTATTCGCGCAGGCGCGGCGGCACCAGGAAACGACCACTGCCGTCGAGCTCGAGGTCAACGGCATTACCAATCAATAAACGTTGCAGACGACGGTTCTCTTCGCGAAGCGAAGGGAGCGCGCGCAACTTGGTTTCAATAATTTCCCACTCATCGAGCGGGTAGACACACAAACATGGATCAACGGCATCAATGGTCACGATCAACTGGCCGGAACTGCGCGAATCGAGCTCGTCACGGTACCGGCTCGGCATGGCGAGACGGCCCTTTGCGTCGAGACTGATAGCGTTAGCTCCGCGAAACACGTCTGCGTTTCTCCAATTTTTATCGTTTTGAGCTCAAAAAACCCACTTCATGCCACTTTCCGCCACTTGCGCACACTATAGGAATGCGCCCACCACACCGTCAAGGCGCGGATTAAAGGAAAACCCTTACAGAACGGAGATTTAGGAGCATAAAAGGAGGAGCAACGAGAATCTGGCGGATGCTTTTATCCAATAACTTGAAGCAGCACTGAAAGCTGCGCTCGAAAGTTAAAGTAATTTGTTAAGAGTAAGATTTTTTCGGTATTACAAAAGCGCTTCTGCTGTTGATTGAAGCACGGTGGGAAATGGCTATTACTGCGTTTGCCGCTGCCGGTTTCAGCGCAGGCCTGCTGATAATAAACAGCCCTGTCGCCTTTAATTCAAGCAGGGAAAAGAAAAAGGTGGAGAGTCGATCTGTAAGCCGGGTTCTGTCTTGAACAGTCATTCGTCTACGATGGCCATCACTGGACATCTTTAGCAACCTACCCGGTCCCAGCGCGGGCCACGCCTTGGGACCCTATTTGGTCTTGCTCCAAGTGGGGTTTACCTAGCCACGAACTGTTGCCAGACGTGCGGTGCGCTCTTACCGCACCTTTTCACCCTTACCGGCGCCGAAGCGCTTAGGCGGTTATTTTCTGTGGCACTTTCCGTAGGCTCACGCCTCCCAGGCATTACCTGGCACTTCGCCCTATGGAGCCCGGACTTTCCTCCCCCCCCTAATTTTCATAGAGGGCAGCGACTGTCCGATCGACTCTCCGCCGCGCAGGTTAACGGCAGAGCGGCCGAAGAACAAGCGCTAATAGCCCGCAAACCGGTCTGCGCGACGGGTTACGCGTCTTTTTGCCGGTCCAGCGCCACCTGATACAGCACGTTTTTGCGCTCACCGGTGATTTGCGCCGCCAGAGCCGCCGCACGCTTGAGCGGCATCTCTTCCAGCAACAGGTTGAGGATGCGCATCGCCTCGCTGCTGACGGCATCTTCAGACTCCGGCGCGGTCCAGCCCGCCACCACCACGACGCATTCGCCACGCTGCTGATTGCTGTCGGCCTCGACGAATGCCCGCAACTCGCTCAGCGGCAAGCCCTTGAGCGTTTCAAAGGTCTTGGTGATTTCACGAGCGAGCAATGCCGGACGATCAGCGCCGAACACCGCTTCCATATCCCGCAGACATTCCAGAATGCGATGCGGCGCCTCGTAGAAAATCAGCGTGCGCGGCTCTTCTTTAATGGCTTCCAGGCGTGCTTTGCGCCCCACAGCCTTGGCCGGCAGAAAACCTTCGAAGATAAAGCGGTCGGATGGCAGACCGGCAGCCGACAACGCCGCGATCAACGCGCACGCACCTGGCACCGGCACCACATTGATCCCGGCCGCACGCGCCTGACGCACCAGGTGATAACCGGGATCGGAGATCAGCGGCGTACCGGCATCAGAAATCAGTGCGACGTTGTCGCCCGCCAACAGACGGGTAATGAAGCGACTGCCCTCATCCCGCTCGTTGTGTTCATGACAGGCTGCCAGCGGCGTGGAGATGCCAAAGTGCTGCATCAGGCGCTGGGAATGGCGCGTATCTTCGGCTGCGATCAGCGCCACCTCGCGCAGGATCTTCAACGCCCGGGCGCTGATGTCATCCAGGTTGCCGATGGGCGTCGCCACCACATAAAGCGAGCCCGCAGCGGAATTCAAAGGACCTGGAGCAGTCAAAGCGCACACCTCATGATCGGTAAAAGCCGCCATTGTAGCGCGTCGTGCGCCGGTCGACGCGCCCGGGTCGGACACGGTTTGTCGCACCATTGTGAGGCTGCGCACTCTTTGTATCAGCTAAATTGACGGTTTCACGCCAGTAACATCGCGCCCCGGCCAGTGCTTGGGTACAATTCGACGCTAATTTGATCGAGTATCAGGAACACTTACATGATCGCTTGCCTGCGGCTGTTCACTGCCCTCTGCCTCGCTGCCTTGCTGGCGGCTTGCGCCAGCTCCCTTTCCTCCAGCCTTGGCGAACTTCCACGGACCCCGGATGCCACCATCGAGCAATTGCTCGAACAGGCTGCCCAGGCCAAATCGCCGGACAAGGCTGCACTGCTGCGCTTGAGTGCGGCAGACATGGCGTACCGCCAAGGCAATGCCGGACAGTCCGCGCAAATCCTGCAGCAAGTGCCGATGGAGCAACTCCAGCCGGGCCAGCAGGCATTTGCCAGCACGCTGTCTGCTGAGCTGGCCATGACTCGCAACCAGCCGAAAGCCGCGCTGACTGCCTTGAGCCATCCAAGCCTGCAACGCCTGAGCGAAATGTCGGTACCGCTGCAAGTTCGCGCCGGCACCGTTCACGCCCGCGCCCTTGAAGCCGACGGTCAGACCCTGGCCGCCGCCCGCGAGCGCATCTTCATCGCGCCGATGCTGGAAGGCGAAGCTGCCAGCAAGAACCACGAAGCGATCTGGACCCTGATTGCGTCGCTGCCGGCCGATCAACTGCAAGCGAACACCACCGATGACCTCGGCGGCTGGATGAGCCTGGCCCTGGCGGTGAAAACCGCCGGCACCCTGGAACAGCAGCAAGCCGCCATCGACAACTGGCGCAACCAGCATCCAAAGCATCCAGCCGCAATCAACCTGCCGCTGCCCCTGACCAAACTCAAGGAACTGGCCAGCCAGCCCCTGAGCAAGATCGCCCTGCTCCTGCCGCAGGACGGCCAACTGGCCTCGGTCGGCAAGGCCCTGCGTGACGGCTTCATGGCCGCGCACTATCAGGCTCAGCAAGCCGGTCAGAAACCGCCGGCCATCGAGTTCTATGACAGCTCGAAACTGACCAACCTCGACGAGTTCTACCGCAAGGCCCAGGCCGATGGCGTGCAACTGGTCGTCGGCCCGTTGGAGAAACCGCTGGTCAAACAGTTGAGCACTCGCCCGCAACTGCCGATCACCACCCTCGCCCTGAACTACAGCGAAGGCGATCAAGGTCCGGCGCAGCTGTTCCAGTTCGGTCTGGCCGCTGAAGACGAAGCCCGCGAAGTCTCACGCCGCGCCCGTGCCGACGGTCTGCATCGCGCCGCCATCATGGTGCCGAAAGGCGAATGGGGCGACCGCGTCCTGCGTGCTTTCAGCCAGGACTGGCAAGCCAACGGCGGCAGCATTGTCGCCACCGAACGCGTCGACCAGCCGGTGCAACTGGCCCAGCAGATCGCCGACATGTTCCAGCTGCGTCAGAGCGAAGCTCGCGCCAAGAGCCTGCAGAATGCTGCCGGCACCAACGTTGCCGCCCAGCCTTCGCGTCGCCAGGACATCGAATTCATCTTCCTCGCCGCCACCCCTCAGCAGGCGCAGCAGATCAAGCCGACCCTGAACTTTCAGTACGCCGGTGACGTGCCGGTCTATGCGACCTCCCACGTGTTCAGCGCCAGCGGTGACGTGAACCAGTACAACGACATGAACGGCGTGCGCTTCTGCGAAACCCCGTGGCTGCTGGAAACCAGCGATCCGCTGCGTCAGCAGGTCACCGCGCAATGGCCACAAGCTGCCGGTAGCCTCGGTCGCTTGTATGCGATGGGCGTCGATGCCTATCGTCTGGCGCCACGTCTGGATCAACTGAAAGCATTGCCGGACAGCCGCATCGAAGGCCAGTCGGGCAGCCTGGGAATGACCCAGTCCCAACGCGTCGTCCGTCAGTTGCCATGGGCACAGTTCGTCAGCGGTCAAATCCAGCGCCTGCCGGACACTCCACGCTGATGCCCGACAGGTCACACCTGCAAAGCGGCAAGGATGCCGAGCGTCAGGCGCTCGAGCATTTGCAACACCAGGGTCTGCGCCTGCTGGCGCAGAACTGGTTATGTAAACGCGGTGAGCTTGATCTGGTCATGCTTGATGGCGATACAGTAGTATTCGTCGAAGTCCGTTACCGAAAGAACACTCAATGGGGTGGCGCACTCGACAGCATCGATGGGCGCAAACGGCAGAAACTGATTTTCGCCGCACAGTATTTTCTTCAGCGCGAGTCGCGTTGGGCCAATTCCCCCTGCCGCTTCGACGTGGTGGCCATCGACAGCCACCAGGGTCAGCTGAACTGGTTGCAGAATGCGTTCGACAGTTGACCGCCTGCTCCGACCCGGACACTTTCACTCAACACTTTTGCTCTTTGCTTTGCGGGCTGCACATTCACGTGCCGGACAGCCGCGCTAATTAAGGTCACACAGATGGACATGCAATCCCGAATTCGCCAGCTTTTCCAGGCCAGCATCGACACCAAGCAACAGGCGATGGACGTACTTGCACCGCACATCGAGCAAGCCAGCCAGGTGATGGTCAACGCACTGCTCAATGAGGGGAAAATGCTCTCATGCGGCAACGGCGGCTCGGCCGGCGATGCCCAGCACTTCTCCTCGGAGCTGCTCAACCGGTTTGAGCGCGAGCGCCCTAGCCTGCCGGCGATCGCGCTGACCACCGACAGCTCGACCATCACCTCGATCGCCAACGACTACAGCTACAACGAAGTGTTCTCCAAGCAGATCCGCGCACTCGGCCAGCCGGGTGACGTATTGCTGGCGATTTCGACCAGCGGCAACTCGGCGAACATTATTCAGGCGATCCAGGCCGCACATGATCGCGAAATGATTGTCGTAGCATTGACCGGACGCGATGGCGGCGGCATGGCTTCGCTGCTACTGCCCGAAGACGTCGAGATTCGCGTACCGGCCAACGTCACCGCACGTATTCAGGAAGTCCACTTGCTGGCGATCCATTGCCTTTGCGATCTGATCGACAGCCAACTGTTCGGGAGTGAAGAATGACCCCTAATCGCCTTGGCCTTCTGGCCTTGACCCTGTGCCTCGGCATCAGCGGCTGCACCTCGGTGGTGAATGCCAGCCGTGAAGCGCCGATCGAAGACGACCGCGGCACCCGCACTTTCGGCAGCAAGATCGATGACTCGCTGATCGAAACCAAAGTCGGCGTCAACGTGGCCAAGGCCGATCCGGCCCTGGACAACGACTCGCACATCGTCGTCACCAGCTTCAACGGCGTCGTTTTGCTGGCTGGCCAGACCCCGCGCGCAGACCTCAAGGAAAAGGCCGAACAGGCCGCCGCCAACGTTCAGCGCGTGAAAAAGGTCCATAACGAACTGCAAGTGTTGCAGCCCTCCTCCCTGCTGGCCCGCCAGAACGATGCCTGGCTGACCACCAAGATCAAGACCCAGATGCTCACCGACGCCAGCATTCCCGGCTCGCGGATCAAGGTCGTGACCGAGAACGGCATCGTTTACCTGCTTGGCCTGCTGACCAAACAGGAAGCCGCCCAGGCGACCAACCTGGTTCAGGGCGTTTCCGGCGTACAGAAGATTGTGAAGCTGTTCGAATACATCGACTGACCCGCAAAACGCAGGCACAAAAAAGGCGATCCAACCGGATCGCCTTTTTTATTACTTCACCACTTTCAGGCTTGGCCGGCCGCTTGGGCGCGGCGGCTCGCTGTCCGGTGGCGGAACATCGTCATCCTGCTCGATCTCGTCTTCGTCATCCATCGGCGACTCCAGATCGAACACCATGCCTTGACCGTTCTCCCGGGCATAGATCCCCAGGATTGCAGCAATCGGCACGTACAGACTGTGCGGGACGCCACCGAAGCGACCTTCGAAGGTCACAACGTCGTTGTCCATGTGCAAGTGCCGCACGGCACTCGGCGAAATGTTCAGGACAATCTGCCCGTCACTGGCAAAGCCCTGTGGCACCTGCACCGCCGGGTACTCGGAATTGACCAGCATGTGCGGGGTGCAATCGTTATCCACAATCCACTCGTAGAGCGCGCGGACCAGATAAGGTCGACTGGAGTTCATAGCGGCTCCTTAAGCCTTAGCGCATGTCGCGTTCGACACCAGACAGACTCGCCTGGAAAGCCTCACGCGCAAACTGACGCTCCATATAATCAAGCAGCGGCTTGGCCGGCCGCGGCAGTTCTATACCCAGAATCGGCAAACGCCAGAGTATTGGCAATAGGCAGCAATCCACCAGACTTTGTTCCTCACTGAGGAAAAACGGCTTGTCGGCAAACAGCGGCGACACGCCCGTCAGGCTTTCGCGCAATTCCTTGCGCGCCACGGCACGGGCCGCTTCCTTGGTGCGCGAATCCAGAATCAGATCCACCAGACCACACCAGTCACGCTGAATGCGGTGAATCAGCAGACGGCTGTTGGCACGCGCCACCGGGTACACGGGCATCAATGGCGGATGCGGGTAACGCTCATCCAGGTATTCCATCACCACGGTCGACTCCCACAACGCCAGGTCACGATCGACCAGCGTGGGCAGACTGCCGTAAGGGTTCACTTCAATCAGTTTAGGCGGCTGACGACCAGCCTCCACAAAAATGATTTCGGCGCTGACACCCTTCTCTGCAAGCACGATGCGCACTCGGTGGGAATAGTGGTCGGCGGGGTCGGAGTAACAGGCCAACCGATTGGTCACGCCCATGGCGATCCTCCTCGCTTGTTGAAATAGTCGGAGCCGGAAAAACGCGCGCGCCCAGAGGGCGCCTCCCGCAACGGCTGGCGAACCAGGCGTTGCGTTTCAGAGGCGCCCTTGGGCGCGCGCGATTAACAGCAATTGCTTGAAGCGTTATCAGTGCACGTCTTTCCAGTATTCACGCTTGAGCAGGTAGGCGAACACAAAGAAGAACGCCAGGTACAACAAGACGTAAGTACCGATGCGCTGATGTTGCAGCTTAACCGGGTTAGCCGAGTAAGCCAGGAAGGTTACCAGATTCTTGACCTTCTCATCGAACTGCTCTTCGTTGAGGGTTCCGGTTTTCGGCACGATGGTCAGCTGATCGCACGCTTCATGAGTCAGAGGCGTACCGGTCAGCGGGTCATATTGCTTCTTGCCGTCTTCGACGATCTGCACCTGTTTGCAACCTACGACTTGACGACCTTGCAGGCCGACCAGCACGTTAGGCATGCCGACGTTCGGGAAGACCTTGTTGTTCACGCCCCATGGACGTGCAGGATCTTCGTAGAACGACTTGAGGTAACCGTAGAGCCAGTCAGTGCCGCGAACACGAGCCACCAGGGTCAGGTCCGGCGGCGCTGCGCCGAACCAGGTCTTGGCGTCGGCCGGTTGCATGCCGATGTTCATGTGATCGCCGATCTTGGCGCCGGTGAACACCAGTTTCTCCAGCATCAGTTCGTGCGGAACGCCGAGGTCATCGGCCACACGCTCGTAACGCTGAAACTTGGCACTGTGGCAACCCATGCAATAGTTGGCGAAGGTACGCGCACCATCCTGCAAGGCAGCCTTGTCGGAAACGTCGATGTCGACCTTTTCCAGTTCCGGACCACCGTGTTCGGCCGCGAAAGACAGCACTGGCAGAGCAGCAAAAATCAGAGCAAAAAATAACTTTTTCATCAGCCAGTCACCCTTTCCGGAACCGGTTTGGTCTTCTCGAGCCTGGTGTAGAACGGCATCAGAATGAAGTAGGCGAAGTACAGGAAGGTGCAGACCTGCGACAGCAGCGTACGGCCTGGCGTCGGGGCCAGAACACCCAGAATGCCGAGGATCACGAACGAAATGCAGAACACCACCAGCCAGATCTTGCTCATCCAGCCTTTGTAGCGCATCGACTTGACCGGGCTGCGGTCGAGCCACGGCAGGACGAACAGCACCGCAATCGCCGCCCCCATGGCGATAACACCCATGAGCTTGTCAGGGACCGCACGCAAGATTGCGTAGAACGGTGTGAAGTACCAGACAGGTGCAATGTGCTCAGGGGTCTTGAACGGGTTGGCTTGCTCGAAGTTAGGCTTTTCGAGGAAGTAACCGCCCATTTCCGGGAAGAAGAACACAATGAAGCAGAAGATGAACAGGAACACCACGACGCCGACGATATCTTTTACGGTGTAGTACGGGTGGAAGGCGATACCGTCCAGCGGGATACCGTTTTCGTCTTTGTGCTTCTTGATGTCCACGCCGTCCGGGTTGTTCGAACCGACTTCGTGCAGCGCCAGGATGTGCAGCACCACCAGACCGAGAATCACGATCGGCAGGGCAACCACGTGCAGGGCGAAGAAGCGGTTCAGGGTGATCCCGGAAATCAGGTAGTCACCGCGGATCCACTGGGTCAGGTCGTTGCCGATGACCGGGATCGCGCCGAACAGCGAAATGATAACCTGGGCACCCCAGTAGGACATCTGGCCCCACGGCAGCAGGTAACCCATGAAGGCTTCGGCCATCAGCGCCAGGTAGATCAGCATCCCGAAGACCCACACCAGCTCGCGCGGTTTCTGGTACGAACCATAGAGCAGGCCACGGAACATGTGCAGATAGACCACGATGAAGAACGCCGAAGCGCCGGTGGAGTGCAGCAGGCGCAGGATCGAACCGTACTCGACGTCGCGCATGATGTATTCGACGGAGGCGAACGCCTCTTCCGCCGACGGGGTGTAGCTCATCGTCAGCCAGACACCGGTGACGATCTGGTTGACCAGAACGAGCAGCGCCAGCGAGCCGAAGAAGTAGAAGAAGTTGAAGTTTTTTGGAGCGTAATACTTGCTGAGATGGTCTTCCCACATCTTGGTGGCGGGGAAGCGCGCATCAACCCAATCCATGAACTTGCTCATCACGCTTTCTCCGTATCGACGCCAATGACAATCAGGTCATCGGTCTCATAGGAATGCGGGGGTACTGGCAGGTTCAAAGGCGCAGGTTGCGACTTGTAGACGCGGCCAGCCAGATCGTAGTGGGAACCGTGGCAAGGGCAGAAATAGCCGCCTACCCAGTCTTTGCCCAGATCTGCGGGTGCCACTTCGGGACGGAAGGTCGGTGAGCAACCCAGGTGAGTGCAGATCCCGATCAGCAGGAGGATTTCCGGCTTGATCGAACGCACTTCAGGGTCGACATAAGTGGGTTGCGTGGAGTTTTTGGAGGTCGGATCGGAGAGCTGGCCCTCGATCTTCTTGAGATTCCCCAGGATTTCCTCGGTACGGCGGACAATGAACACCGGCTGGCCGCGCCATTCAGCAATCATCTGCTGTCCTGGCTCGATTTTGCTGACATTCACTTTCACCGGTGCTCCGGCAGCCTTCGCCTTGGCACTGGGAAACCATGACCCCACGAACGGGACCGCAGCCCCCACCGCTCCTGCAGCACCCACCACGGATGTGGCTGCTACCAAGAAGCGACGCCGGCCTGCATTCACGCCGTCATTGCTCATTCAGTCCTCTCCCATCAGCTTTGTGGCCTGTTAAATCAGGCGTCTACTAAATTGAAACTATGTACTTATAAAAATTTTGCCGAATGGTAATGAAAACCCCCAATTCTGACAAGGTAATTACCCGGAGGGCTGGCCCTCAAGCCTTGTAGTATAGGGGGTCTACGAATGTGGCAAGTTGTCACAGCGCAATTATTCAAGAAATCGCACGCATAAAAAAACGCCCGGTTCCGTGAGGAATCGGGCGTTCTTTTTGAACGTGGAAGCGAAATTAACGCTTCGAGTACTGCGGACGCTTACGCGCTTTACGCAGACCAACTTTCTTACGTTCAACTTCACGGGCGTCGCGGGTAACGAAGCCAGCTTTGCGCAGAGCGCTACGCAGGGTTTCGTCGTAGTCCATCAGAGCGCGAGTGATGCCGTGGCGGATTGCGCCAGCTTGACCACTTACACCACCACCGATGACGGTGACGTAGATGTCGAACTTCTCGACAGTCTCAGTCAGTTCCAGCGGCTGACGAACTACCATGCGGGCAGTTTCGCGACCGAAGAACGTGTCCAAGGAGCGGTTGTTGATGGAGATGTTACCAGTACCCGGACGCAGGAAAACGCGTGCGGTTGCGGTCTTGCGACGGCCAGTGCCGTAATTTTGAGTCGCCGACATAATGAACTATTCCGTTAAATCTTCAGTTCTTGGGGCTGCTGAGCAGTATGAGGGTGTGCAGCGCCCGCATAGACTTTCAGCTTACGGTACATGTCGCGACCCAGTGGGTTTTTAGGCAGCATGCCTTTAACCGCGGTCTCGATCACGCGCTCAGGGGCCTTGGCGATCAGCTTTTCAAAGTTGATCGACTTGATGCCGCCCGGGAAACCGGAGTGGGAGTAGTACATTTTGTCAGTGGTTTTAGCACCGGTAACACGGATCTGCTCGGCGTTGATTACGACGATGTAGTCGCCGGTGTCAACGTGAGGAGTGTACTCAGGCTTGTGCTTGCCACGCAGACGGCTCGCGATTTCGGTGGCCAGACGACCCAGGGTCTGACCAGCAGCGTCGACGACAAACCAGTCGCGCTTTACTGTTTCCGGTTTAGCAGTAAAAGTTTTCATTCTTTATAGCCTCAGGGGCCGCCTGTAAATAAGACGGCGGATCTTACTGAATAGTGCGTACTTTGACAAGTCAAAGGCAGCCGGATACAGACGCTTTCGGGGGCTCGGGTCGGCGCGTCCGTTCAACGGCAAGATTCTTCGGCGGCGGCGCATCACTTCCACTGCAGAAAGAGGTCGGCAATTATGCAGATTGCGAAAAAAATTTCAACCTGCTTTTATGCTTGTTTTGCCCAAGGAGCACCCGATGGACTATCGCCAGCTAGGCCGTACCGACCTGAACGTGAGTGCAATCTGCCTCGGCACCATGACCTGGGGCGAGCAAAACACTGAAGCTGAAGCCTTCGCCCAGATCGAACGGGCAAAAGAGGCCGGGATCAATTTCCTCGACACCGCCGAGATGTACCCGGTGCCGCCGAAAGCCGAAACCTACGCCACCACCGAGCGCTACATCGGCAATTACTTCAAGAGCCGTGGCGACCGCGCCGACTGGATTCTCGCCAGCAAGATCGCCGGCCCCGGCAACACCATCGACTACATCCGCGACAAGAACCTGCGCCACAACCGCCACCACATCACCGAGGCCGTGGACGCCAGCCTCAAGCGCCTGCAGACCGACTACATCGATCTGTATCAATTGCACTGGCCGGAGCGCAGCACCAACTTTTTCGGACAACTGGGCTACAAGCACCAGACCGAAGCCAACCTGACGCCGCTCGAAGACACCCTCGAAGCGCTCGATGAGCAAGTGAAGGCCGGCAAGATCCGTCACATCGGCCTGTCCAACGAGACCCCGTGGGGCACCATGCGCTTTCTCGCCCTCGCCGAAGCCCGCGGCTGGCCGCGCGCCGTGTCGATTCAGAACCCGTACAACCTGCTCAACCGCAGTTTCGAGATCGGCCTGGCGGAAATCGCCATCCGTGAACAGTGCGGCCTGCTCGCCTATTCGCCGCTGGCGTTCGGTTTCCTGTCGGGCAAGTACGAAGGTGGGGCGCGTCCGCCGAAAGGCCGCCTGAGCCTCTACAGCCGCTTCAGCCGCTATTTCAACCCGCAATCGGAGGCGGCCTGCAGCCGTTACGTGGCGCTTGCCCGTGAACACGGCCTGGATCCGGCACAAATGGCCCTGGCCTTTGTGAATCAGCAACCGTTCGTCACCAGCAACATCATCGGAGCGACAACGCTGGAGCAACTGGACAGCAACATCGCCAGCTACGAGCTGAAACTGTCGAAGGAAGTGCTGGAAGGGATCGAAGCGATTCACAAGGATCATCCGAACCCGGCGCCGTGATCCAGGACGATGATCGTTCCCACGCTCAGCGTGGGAACGCATACCGCGATGCTCCGCGTCACTCCCAAAGCGGACGCAGAGCGTCAATGGCGGCATTCCCACGCAGAGCGTGGGAACGATCACACTCACTGCAAAACTCAAAGCGACCGCGCAATGATCTCCTTCATGATTTCATTGGTGCCGGCATAGATCCGCTGCACCCGCGCATCCGCCCAGGCCCGGGCCACCGGGTATTCCCACATGAAACCGTAGCCGCCATGCAGCTGCACGCACTCGTCGAGCACCTTGCATTGCAGGTCGGTGCCCCAGTACTTGGCCATCGCCGCCGTCGGCACGTCGAGCTTGCCTTGCAGATGCAGCTCCAGGCAGCGGTCGACGAACACCCGGCCGATCTGAATCTCGGTGGCCATTTCCGCCAGTTTGAAGCGGGTGTTCTGGAAGTCGGCAATCGACTTGCCGAACGCCTTGCGCTCGCGGGTGTAATCCAGCGTCCACTGAAGCGCCGCCTCGGCTGAAGCCAGACCGCCAATCGCCACGGTCAGACGCTCCTGCGGCAGTTCCTGCATCAGATAGGCAAACCCTGCCCCGGCCTGACCCAGCAGGTTTTCTTTCGGCACTCGCACGTCCTGGAAGAACAATTCCGACGTGTCCTGCGCCTTCATTCCGACCTTCTCCAGGCGCTTGCCCTTGTCGAAGCCCGGCGTGTTCGACTCCACCAGAAACAGGCTGGTGCCCTTGGCGCCGGCCTTGGGATCGGTCTTGGCGACAACGATCACCAGATCCGCCAGGAAGCCATTGGTGATAAAGGTTTTCGAGCCGTTGATCACATATTCGTCGCCATCCAGCACCGCCGTGGTCTTGACCCCTTGCAGGTCGGAACCGGCACCCGGTTCAGTCATGGCGATCGCGGTGACCATCTCGCCGGACACCAGTTTCGGCAGGTACTTCTGCTTCAGCGCCTCGCTGCCGTAATGCAGGATGTACGGCGCAACAATGTCCGAATGCAGCGAGAAACCGATGCCGGTCAGGCCCAGCCGCCCTACTTCTTCGATCACGACCGCACTGTAAAGAAAGTCCGCCCCCAACCCGCCGTATTCCTCCGGCAGGTGCGAGCACAGCATCCCCGCCTCCCCCGCCTTGTTCCACAGTTTGCGGTCGATGTAGCCTTGTTTTTCCCATTGCCCATGGAACGGCACGGCCTCTTTTTCGAGGAATGTTCGTACGCTGTCGCGGAACAATTCGTGCTCGGAGCTGAACAAGGTTCTGGGAATCATGCGGCACCTTTTCTTTATTGTTGGAGGGATCAGACCTTTAGAGACTAAGCCTCGCTTCCGATACAGGACACTGGACACATCCGACAAAAAATAAGACGATCCAGCCGTCTGGTGACCACTTTCCCTTATAAAAACAAAAGTTGAATTATGTCCAAGCAAGTCTCCACGCCCTTGCGGCGCGTCAGCATCCTGGCGATCGACCGGGTTTTCGCTTCCACCCTCATGCAAGCCAAGGATTTCTTCCATCTGGCCAGCCTGCGTTACGGCAAACAACTGGGCCACGGCCTGACTCCGGCGTTCGAAACCCGCCTGGTCAGTCCCGACGGCAAACCGGTGAACAGCTTCAGTGACGTGGTCATGCCGGTGGACGGTAGCCTGGAAAACGCCGACGTCATCATCCTCCCGGCGTTCTGGGACGATTTCGATACGCTGTGCCAACGTTATCCACAGATCCTGCCGTGGCTTCGCGAACAGCATGCCCGGGGCGCCGTGCTCTGCGGCGAGGCCACCGGGGTGTTCTGGCTGGCCGAGGCCGGGCTGCTCAACGGCAAGGAAGCGACCACCTACTGGCGCTTCTTCAACGCCTTCGCCGAGCGCTTCCCGCAGGTCTACCTCAATCAGGACAAGCACCTGACCGACGCCGACAACCTGTATTGCGCCGGCGGTACGACCTCGGCCTGCGATCTCTACATTTATCTGATCGAGCGCTTCTGCGGCGCCAACGTGGCTCAGGCTGTGGCCCGCGACATTCTCTATGAAGTGCAGCGCAGCTACGCCCCGGGACGCATTGGTTTCGGCGGTCAGAAGTTGCACCAGGACGTGATCATCCTACAGATCCAGCACTGGCTCGAAGAGCATTTCGCCGACAAGTTCCGCTTCGAAGACGTGGCGCGCGAGCACGGCATGAGCATCCGCAACTTCATGCGCCGCTTCCAGACCGCCACCGGCGACAAGCCGCTGCACTATCTGCAACGGCTGCGCATCGAGACCGCCAAGGGCTTGCTCTCCGGCAGTCGCAAGAGCATCAAGACCATCAGCTACGAAGTCGGCTACGACGATGCGAGCTTCTTCGCACGGCTGTTCCGCCAGCACACCGAACTGTCGCCGAACCAGTACCGGCAGCAGTTCCAGCAAGCTGCCTGACGATTCGACCAGACACAAAAAAGGGCCTGCATGTGCAGGCCCTTTTTGTTTGCCGAATCCGCTTAAGGCTTGTGTGCCCGGGACAGGAATTCGTGGGATTGCATTTCCAGCAGACGGCTGAGGGTACGCTGGAACTCGAACGTCAGGCGTCCGCCGGTGTACAGGTCTTTCAACTCGACTTCGGCAGAAATGATCAGTTTGACGTTACGGTCGTAGAACTCGTCGACCATGTTGATAAAGCGACGGGCGATGTCGTCGGTGGTGACGCTCATCTGCTCCACGCCACTGAGCAGCACGGCGTGGAAGATCTTGCCCAGTTCGATGTAGTCGTTCTGGCTGCGCGGGCCGTCGCACAGTTCGCGGAAGTCGAACCAGGCCACGTCGTCGCAAGTGCGCAGGGCACGGATTTCGCGATTCTCGATGATCAGCACATCGTTTTCCACTGCCGCCGTACATTCCGGGGTCAGTGCCTTGAAGCTCTTGCGCAGGCTTTCGTGAGCAGCTTCGTCGAGCGGGAAATGGAACAGCTCCGCTTGTTCGAGGTGGCGCAGACGGTAGTCGACGCCGCTGTCGACGTTGACGATCTCGGTGTTCTGCTTGATCAGCGCGATGGCCGGCAGGAAGCGCGCGCGTTGCAGGCCGTCCTTGTACAGGCCGTCCGGCACGATGTTCGACGTGGCGACCAGGGTCACGCCGTTCTTGAACAGTTCTTCCATCAGCGTGCCGAGGATCATGGCGTCGGTGATGTCGGAAACGAAAAATTCATCGAAGCAGATGACCCGCGACTCAGTCGCGAAGCGCTTGGCGATGATGGTCAGCGGGTTTTTCTCGCCGCCGAGGGTCTTCATCTCTTCGTGCACGCGCTTCATGAAGCGGTGGAAGTGAGTGCGGGTCTTTTCCTTGAATGGCAGCGCTTCGAAGAAGGTGTCCACCAGGTAGGTTTTGCCGCGACCCACGCCGCCCCAGAAGTACAGGCCCTTGACCGGCGTCTGATCCTTTTTGCCAAACAGCTTGCCCAGCAAACCCGGCTTGTTCTGCTCGGCCGCGATCAGATCGTCGTACAGGCGTTGCAGATGACGCACAGCAGTTTCCTGCGCCGCATCATGGAAGAAGTCCGGGCGTTTCAGATCAGCTTGATATCGTTCTAGGGGCGTCATAATTCGTTAGCAAGGCAACAAAAACGGGCCGTCACTGTAGCGATGGCCCGTGGGAATGGCAATCGGCCCTTGGTCGGGCCGGCCCGTTGATTATTCCTGAACCGGTGTCAGAGCGATCCGCAGGGCCTCGACGGCCGCATCCCGCGCAGCCACGTCGGCGAACGCCGGGCTGTCGCCAACGCACTCGCCTTCCAGCCAGACGCTGAAGCTCAGCTCTTCGCTGCGCACATCCAGCGCCTGACCCGATTGCAGCTGCTTGGTCACCTGACCGGCGGTTTTACCGTCGGCGAAGTTGCGCGACAGCAGCAATTGCTCGCCGTCGGCCGCCAGCAGACGGAAACGGAAGCTGCCGTCGTCTTCACGGAAGCTGACGAAACGTGCGGCTTTCGCGGCTTTCTTCTTGGTGGTCGCGGCCACCTGAACCTGATTGACGAAGGAGCGCAGGCCGACCGCTTCACGCAGCTCGTTGAGGAACGGCGTCGCCACCGCACGGGCCTTTTTGGCGCCGTGTTGCAGGATGTCTTCCAGATCTGCCGGACGCTCGATCAACTGGTGATAACGCTCGCGGGACTCGCCCAACTCGTTGTCCAGCAGCTGGAACAGACGGTTCTTCGCCTCGCCCCAACTCAGACCGCCCAGCAGCTCGCTGCGGAACTCGTCAGCCTGCGCCGGTGTGGCGAACGCCTGGAACAGGGTGAACAGGTGCGAGTTGTCCGGATCTTTCGCTTCGCCTGGCGCGCGGGAGTCGGTAACGATGCGCGAGATCGCGTCCTTCATTTCCTTGGCGCTGGAGAACAGCGGAATGGTGTTGTCGTAGCTCTTGGACATCTTGCGACCGTCCAGGCCCGGCAACGTGGCCACGCTTTCCTCGATCAGCGCTTCGGGCATGGTGAAGAACTCCTTGCCCTGGCCGAACAGGTGGTTGAAGCGCTGGCCGATGTCACGGGCCATTTCCACGTGCTGGATCTGGTCGCGGCCGACCGGCACCTTGTGCGCGTTGAACATCAGAATGTCCGCCGCCATCAGCACCGGATAGCTGTACAAGCCCATGGTGATACCGGCATCCGGGTCTTCGCCGGTCTCGACGTTCTTGTCCACCGAAGCCTTGTAGGCGTGGGCGCGGTTGAGCAGGCCTTTGGCGGCAACGCAGGTCAGCAGCCAGGTCAGCTCGGGGATTTCAGGGATGTCGGACTGACGGTAGAAGGTCACGCGATCCACATCCAGGCCACCGGCCAGCCAGGTCGCGGCGATTTCCAGACGCGAGCGCTGGATGCGCAGCGGGTCATCGCACTTGATCAGGGCGTGATAGTCGGCCAGGAAGTAGAACGAGTCGGCATTGCTGTCGCGGCTGGCGAGGATCGCCGGGCGGATGGCGCCGGCGTAGTTGCCCAGGTGCGGGGTGCCGGTGGTGGTGATGCCGGTGAGGATGCGGGTACGGTTCGTCATGGGTAATCGCTTGTCAGACTGCAATCAATTCGAGAGACGCGGCAGGATCAGATCCTTGAGATCGGTCAGCTTGCCATGAAAAAAGTGTCCGCATTCTGCCACTTTCAGCAGCTCATGGGGGCGCGGGAGTTTGTCAGACCAGTCGTAGACCAGCTGCGGATCGATCACTTCATCGGTTTCCGGCTGGATCACGGTCAGCTCACCCTGCTGCGGCAATTGATCCTGATTGCCCAGACGCATCACCGCCGGCGCGACCATGAACAGATGCTTGAGCGCGATGCTCCGGGATTCGAGACGACCGCCGAGACTTGCTGCAACAAATCCACCGAACGAGAAACCGAACAGGGTCAGCAGCAGATCCGGATGTTTTTCCAGCAGCCATGCGGCAGCGGCTTGGGCGTCATCGACTTCACCGGTGCCCATGTCATGGGAACCTTCGCTGGCACCGACGCCGCGATAGTTGAAGCGCAAGGTGATCAGGCCGGCGTCGCGCGCGGTGCGCTGCAGGGTCGAGACGACCTTGTTGAGCATGGTGCCGCCCTGCACCGGGTTCGGGTGGCAGATCAGCGCGATGCCGCGTGGCTGCTCATTGTCCAGATACAAAGACTCAAGTTGCCCCACCGGGCCATCAATCACTACAGGGGTTTCACGCATCAGCAAGGAAGGAACTCCGTGACCTCGAATCGGGTCGACTCGTCTAGCAAATTGTCTGTGCCAGTCTATTGCGAGTGAATCGCGGTATACAGCGCAGGTTCGAGCCGTTAACGTAAAGCAAAGCCGTTTATAGAGGAAGGACTCGTGGAACACTCGCTCTTAGTTTGGTTGTTACCGACTCTTGCCCTGGTTGTGGGTGTCGCCATTGGTTTCCTGATCGCTCGCGTTGCGCCGAACGCCGCGCCCAGCCGCACGCAGCGTCAACTGGATGATATTCAGGAACGTTTCGACAGTTATCAGAACGAAGTGGTGACCCACTTCAACAGCACCGCCAATCTGGTCAAGAAACTGACCCAGAGCTATCAGGAAGTGCAGGATCACCTCGCCGAGGGTGCCAACCGCCTGGCCCTGGACGAGCAGACCCGTCAACGCTTGCTGGCCTCGCTGCACGCCGACGCGGCACAGGCCCCACGGGAACGCCTGACGCCACCACGGGATCAGGAACCGCCGCGTGACTATGCGCCGAAGACCCCGAACTCGCCGGGCATGCTCGACGAGCATTACGGCCTGAAGAAGTAATCAGCCTTCGCGCCAACAAAAAGCCCCCGGACAATCACTTGTCCGGGGGCTTTTTTGTACCTGACGGTTACGGGTACTGCTGAACCGTGCCCGGCTGCTGCTGACCACCGTACTGCTGGCCCGGAATCGCCTTGAGGTTAACCTCGACGCGACGGTTCTGCGCCCGGCCATTGACGTCACCGTTGCTGGCGATCGGATTATCCGGACCGGCACCGCGGGCGCTCAGGTTGGCACCGCTGACGCCTTGCGAAGTCAGGTAGGTGGCCACGCTCTGCGCACGACGCTGGGACAGGTCCATGTTGTGCTGACGGCTGCCGGTGCTGTCGGTGTAGCCGACGATTTCGATCTGGTTCTGGTTGAACTCTTTGAGCGAGTTGGCCAGGTTGTTCAGCGGCTGATAGAAACTGGAAGCTATGTTCGCCGAATCGGTGGCGAAGGTGATGTTGCCCGGCATGATCAGCTTGATCTGATCGCCCTGACGCTGCACTTCAACCCCGGTGTTGGCCATGCTGGCGCGCAGTTTTTTCTCCTGCTGGTCGGCGTAGTAGCCGTAACCGGCGGCCGAGGCACCGACGACGGCTGCGCCGATCAGCGCACCCTTGCCGCGGTTGTTGTGGTCGATGGCGGCACCGGCCAGCGCGCCGGCCAGCGCACCGAGGCCACCGTACTTGGCGGTTTTGCTCATGCCCTGGGAGCCACCGTCGGCCTGACCCTGATTGTCATACGGGTTGGGCGAGGCGCAGCCGGACAAGACGGCCACGGCAGTAGCGACAATAATCAAACGACGCGTGGTGAACATGGAGTGCTCCTACATTTTGCATTCTGTGGTGCAGCGGCCATTGGCAACTGGCCCGTGCGGGCGTTGGATCATGACAATGCACAAAAATTCCGCCGGGCACCCGTGACAAAATGTTTAGGCACGCACAAACGGGTTCTCGCGCATCTCATCCCCCAGACGCGTATCCGGACCATGCCCGGCTACAACGGTAGCGTCTTCATCCAGGGTGTATAGCCGTTGCTTGATCGATCGCACGATGGTCGCCTGATCGCCGCCCCACAAATCCGTGCGCCCTACTCCGCGACGAAACAGCGTGTCGCCGGCAATCAACAGCTTAGCCTCGGAAAACCAGAAGCTCATGGAACCTGGCGTATGCCCCGGCGTGTGCAGCGCCACGCCACAGCCGCAGGCCAGCTCCTCATCATCGCTCAACCAGCGATCGGGAGACGGTACCGGTGTGTAAGGCACGCCGAACATCTGGCACTGCATCTCGAGGTTGTCCCACAGGAACTGATCCTCTTTGTGCAGATGCAAGGTGGCGCCGGTCTTCTCTTTCATCTGTCCGGAAGCCAGGAAGTGGTCGAGGTGCGCGTGAGTGTGAATGATGCTGACCACTTTCAGACCGAGGGCATCGAGCCGGGCCATGATCAGGTCAGGGTTGCCGCCCGGATCGACGACAATGGCTTTTTTGGTGATCGGATCGCCGATGATCGTGCAGTTGCACTGGAGCGGGCCGACGGGGAAAGTTTCGCGAATGAGCGCGGGATTTGCAGCGGTCATGGGAGATCCTGAACAGACATTGAAGACAGTGCGCAGAGGCTGATTTCCGCCATTTTACGTTGTTGGCTCGCAGGATGCCGACACAGCGCAAAACAGCAGATTCAGTTCAACACCCCCAACTCTTTCGCCCGCGCCACCGCTTGCGTGCGCCGTTCCACACCCAGCTTGCTGTTGATGTGACTGGCGTGCGTTTTCACGGTGTGCAGCGAGATGAACAGCTGATCACTGATTTCCTGATTCGAGCAGCCCTGAGCGATCAACCTCAGGACGGCGAGCTCACGACTGCTGAGCGATTCGGTCGTCGTGGATTCCGCTGCAGGACGAGCCGGCGCCTGGGGGAAATGTTCCAGCAATTGCTGACCGGCAGCTGTCGGTGCAGTCAGTGACAGTTGCCCTCGCAACCAGTCCGCATGCTCTTTGACCAGCACATCGAAAGGTTGCAGGACGCCGCCGGCCGCCGCTTCTAGCGCCTGATTCAACGCCTTGCGGGCTTCAGGCTCGCGCCCACCCGCCAACAGCAACACCACTTTTTGCGTCAGCGCCATCACGCTGAGCAGTTGCCGTCCGGTTTGCTGGCCGTTCTCCAGCAGCACGTTCAATCGCCCTTCGGCGAGCATCGGTTGCCCCTGTATGACGTCCAGCAACGCCTGTTGCAGCTCGACGTGCAAGGGCAGTTGCGGATGAAATTCCGGCGGTGCCGCCGCGTATTCACCGGTGTAGGTCTGGCCCAGTCGCGCCAGCCAGGCTTCGGCCAGATCGATACGCCCCTGAGCCAGCCACAGCTCACATTTGACCAGGGTGATCATCGCCAGGTAGTAGATCGGCGGGACATCCCATATGTGCATCAGCCTTTCGGCTTCGGCCAGTTCGGCGAAGGCCTTGGCGAAATCGCCGCTGCTGCCGTCGAGCCGGGCGATCACGCAGTGGCCGATCAGCACGCTGATGTCACGACAGGCCCTTGCTTCAGTCAGGCCCGCCTGCAATCGCGCCCTTGCCGCCTGAGGCTGCAATCGCATGGCCAGCAGAAAACCCTCATACAGCGTCAGTCGCGCACGCACGGCGTACAAACGCTGCGCGGACAATCCGCGCAAGCGCTCCAACCCTTGGCGCACTTCATCGAGCGCGCGCAGGATTTCGCCGCGGGCCTGCAGGACGCGGGCACGATCATAATGCGCCAGCGCCTCGAACAAGGGATTGCCGACCCGCTGCGCCAGCTCAAGCGACTCGCGGTTCAGGCCCCGTGCACGCCACAGATCGCCGTCGGCAATCGCGAGATTGGAGAGGGTCGAGAGGCACATCAGACGCTGGCCGTAACGCTTGGCCGGCAGGCTTTCCAGTGCTTCGCTGCAATACTCGATGGTCTGCTCGCGATGGCCCCGCCCGCGGGCGATGATGCCCTTGAGCGCCAGCCATTGGGCCAGCATGGATTTCTGGGCGGTGGCCGAAGGTGCCGGCAGAAAACGACTCAGATGACTGGCGAGTTCTTCGGCCGCATCAAGCTGACAGGCCAGCCCCAGCGCCCAGCTGTACAACACGATCAGGCGCGGGGTGCTGATCAGCAGGCTGTCGGGCAAGTCCATTTTCCAGCGCAGCAGCATGCCGACGTTTTGCTCGGCCAGCAGTTGTTCCTCGGACAGGTTTTGTACCAGATTGGCCGCGACGTCCAGATGCCCTGCGCGCAGCGCCTGCTCGACAGCTTCATCCAGAAGGCCCTGGGCATTGAACCAGCGGCAGGCGCGCAGATGCAGCGTCGCGGCCGGCACCAGTGCCCGGGCGATAGGCCGGCTGCGCAACAGGTCGGAAAACAGGTGGTGATAACGATACCAGTGCCCATGCTCGTCCAGCGGCACGAGGAACACCTGATGCGCCAGCAGGAAACGCAGGATTTCCGCACTGTCGTGGGCTTCGCGCACCGCGTCGCACAGCTCGCTGCAAAAGCGTTCCTGCGGCGCGGTGTCATAAAGAAACGCCTGGACCTCGGCGGGCAGGCAATCGATGACTTCTTCCAGCAGATATTCGCGGATCAGCCCTTCCCCGCCGTTCAACGCTTGTGGCAAGGCTGATTCGGTGCCGACTTCAGCGATCGCCAGCAGCCAGAAACGCAGCCCGGCCACCCAGCCTTCGCTGCGCTGGATCAGGTTTTCCAGCGCTTCACCGCGCAGGGAGCTGCTGTGACGATCAAGCAGTGCCAAGGCTTCGTCGTGGGTCAGGCGCAGGTCCTGTTCGTGCAGTTCCAGCAACTGGCGCGACAGGCGCAGACGTGCCAGGTGCCAGTCCGGGCGCTGCCGACTGGTGACCATGACCACCAGGCCGTCCGGTAAATGATTGAGGAAAAATTGCAGGCAACGGTCGAGCACCGGCCCTTGAGCGAGGTGGTAGTCATCCAGTACCAACAGCAGCGGAGCCGTCGGTTGCAGATGCAGCGCCAGTTCATCCAGCAGGCCGTCGAGCCATTCTTCGAACGCAAACGGCTGATGACGTTGACGCATTTTCAGCAGTCCCAGTGCCCGGCTGCCCAATTGCGGAAAATAGTCCTGCAGACCTTCGAGCAGTCGCTCAAGAAACCGCCCCGGATCGTTGTCCCGCGGACTCAGACCCAGCCACAGGCTTTGCCAGTGCGCCGGCAGACTCTGACAGAACTCCACCGCCAGCGAGCTCTTGCCGAACCCGGCCGGGGCGCTGACCAGCAACAAACGCCCTCTGAGCCCGGCGCTCAGGCGCTCGCACAAACGGGGTCGCAGCACGTAGCCGTCGGGTAGCGGCGGACGGAAAAAACGTCCGTCCAGTGCCGCGACGGCAACGCTTGCAGGGCCCGGAAGTGGGGACAGATCAGTCATGGCCGGCTCTTGTTCGTATGGCTGTTGGCGGCGTAGCAGATGCCCGCAGACTAGCCTTAAACGGAGCGGTTATGAAGGTCGTTGCTACAAATGGCTACAAAAAGGCTACGGAAAAAGCGACAGGCAAAAAAACGCCCCGAACCGGTCGGGGCGTTTTAACGAGGATGCGGCCTCGGTTTACAGGAGCTTAGCGAATACCGTCCTGGCGCAGGGCTTGGGGCGTGAAGTCTGCGGTGGTTGCAGTGAAGCCGAAGTCATACGCCGATTTCTCTTCGTTCTTCATGCCCAGAGCCAGGTAGCGGCCGGACTGCAGGTCGTAGAGGGTTTCCAGGGTGTACCAAGGCACCTGCACGTTGTAGTAGTCCTGGGAGTGAGCTTCCGCCACGCGCCACAGTTGGTTGCGACCGTCGTAGTGATCGATCACGGCCGCTTGCCAGGTGTCTTCGTCGATGAAGAAGTCACGCTTGGCGTAGATGTGACGCTGGCCTTCCTTCAGGGTCGCGGTCACGTGCCAGACGCGACGCAGTTCATAGCGCGCCAGATCCTGGTTGATGTGCCCGGCCTTGATGATGTCGGCATACTTGAGCTTTGGATCGTCGAGCTTGTAGCTGTCGGAGGCGATGTACATCTCTTGCTTGCCGACCAGTTTCCAGTCGTAGCGATCCGGTGCGCCGTTGAACATGTCCAGGTTGTCGGAAGTACGCAGACCATCCGCCGCGGTACCCGGGCCGTCATAGGACACTTGCGGTGCGCGGCGCACACGACGCTGACCGGCGTTGTAGACCCACGCCGAACGCGGTTCCTTCACCTGATCGAGGGTTTCGTGCACCAGCAGTACACCACCGGCCAGACGTGCCGGCGCGGTCACTTTCTGCTTGAAGTAGAACAGGATGTTGCCCGGGTTCGCCGGATCGTAATCTTTCATCTTGTCGCGGAACACGAACTGATCCTGGAAATACACCAGGCTGAACGAGCCGTTCGGTTGCGGCGTGGCCTGGGTCACCAGACGGGTCACGCTGCCGCCGCGATAGCGGGTGATGTGGTTCCAGATGACTTCCACACCGGTTTTCGGAATCGGGAACGGCACGGCGGTATCGAAGTTTTCCAGGCCGTTGCCGCCCGACACCAGCGTCGTGGTGGTGGCGTTCTTCTTGATGGCGGCGAATACCGCATCCGGCACGGTGGCACCGCGATGGGATGGGTAGACCGGCATCTTGAAGGTATCAGGGTAACGCTGGAACATCGCGTACTGACCCGGCGCGAGCTTGGCCTTGTACTGATCGACGTTCTGTTTGGTAATGGTGAACAGCGGTTTTTCACTGGCGTACGGGTCGGACAGGAAGCCTTTGCTGTCGACAGTGCCGGCGTTCTTCGGCATCGGTTTCCAGGCCGGGATCGAGCCGTCGGCGTTACCGGCCATTTCGGCGCCCATCGGGGTCAGGCTCTTGCCCAGTTTGTCCGCTTCGGCGGCAGGCACTGCCGCCATGACGCCGGTCGCCAGCAGCGACAGGCCCAGAACACCGGCGTGGAACAGACTCTTTGTTATTTTCATAAATTCGTTCGTCCTGAATGCAGTGCTTAGAAGTTCACGCCGAGGCTGAGCGCCACGAAGTCGCGGTCATCCACGGTGGTGTACTTGCCGTCGAAGAAGTTGGTGTAAGCCAGGCTCGCGGTATAGGTGTTCTGGTACTCGGCATCGACGCCCAGGCTCACCGCCTTGCGACCTTCTTCAAAGTTGCCGCCAGGGCCTGGCGAGTAGCCGCTGACGTCATGGGACCAGGCCACGTTCGGTTTGAGGTTCACGCCGGCGAACACGTCGTTGTATTCCCAGATGGCGCGACCGCGATAACCCCAGGAAACCGACGTGGTGAAACCGTCATTGTTGCAATTGCGGCTACGGTTGTTCTGTGGGGAACCTGGCCCGGCGCCATTGATGGTGCCGTTGTTGAGGATGTTGACGCAGGTGTTGGTGCCGCCGGTGGCTGGCAATTCGCCCGGGCCGAAGACCGGGTCGCGGCCATAGCGCTTGTCGGATCGGCTCTCCAGACCGCCCACGTAAGTCGCGCCCACTTCACCCACCAGCGTCAGACGGCTCGCGCCCATGACCTGATCGAAGAAGTGCGTGAAGGTGGTCTGCAGTTGAGTGATTTCCTTGCGCTCGTAACCGTGCAGATCCTGACCCGGCACGCCGTCGAGCAGCGATGCGTTCGCAAACGTGCCGCCCAAGGGACGCACACCGGCGAACAGGATGTCGGTAGAGTTCAGTTGTACCGGCGCATTCGGACGGTAGCTGATCTCACCGCTCCAGGCGGTGCCGGTAGGCAGGGTGGTGGAGAAGCTCAGACCGTACAGGCGGATGTCTTCTGGATACTCGACGAAGTAGTTCGAGTTGCCTGCAACCACCAGCGGCCCCAGGGCCCGGAATGCTGCCGGCAATGCCGCCACGCCGTTGTAGACCGATTGCGGTGCACCCGTGGCGCTGAAGATCGGCGCACGGCTGTGATAGTTCATGAAGTAGGCACCGAACTCGGTGTCCAGTGGCTCGAACATGTATTTGAGGGACGCGCCCCACTGACCGCTGTCTCGGGCATCCCGATCAGGACCGCGACGTACCAGCACGCCTTCCTCGTTGACGTCGACGCCGTTGGCTGCCAATGGCCCCAGGGCAATGGCCGGGATCTGCGAGCGCTTGTTCAGCACGCGCAGGTTGTCGGTGCAGCCGTCGGCAATGATGTCCGGCTGGGAGAAGAAGGTCCCGCAGTTGTCGACGACGGTCTGGTCCCACTCGAGCTGATAGAAGGCTTCGGCGGACAGGTTTTCGGTCAGGCTCTGGGACACGTAGAACATGTTGACCGGGATCAGGCCTTCCTTGATCTCGGCGCCTGGACGACGGAACGCGGACACGTCGATCGGGTTGATCGAGTTGATGCCGCCGCCGATGAAGGTACTTTCACCCCAGCTCACCACCTGTTTGCCCAGGCGCACGGAGCCCGGCTGATCGGCGATCGAATAGTTGTGGTAGACGAAGGCATCGAGGATCTGACCGCCGGCGGACTTGGCGCCTTCCTTGCGGTTGCTGTCGCTGATGTCCTTGAACTCGCGACTCTCGTCCTTGAGTTCGAAGTCGTACCAGTACTTGCCACGGACGAACACGCCGGTATCGCCGTATTTCAGTTCGAGGTCATGGATGCCCTTGAAGATCTTCGAGAACGTTTCGCCGCTCTTGAAGTTGGCATGGCCGTCGTCGGAAGTCTGGGACAGACCGTGACCGCCGTTGTTGACGCCGATGAGGTTCTTGTTCGGGCTCTGGGTGGACCAGCTGGCACCGATCGACAGGGAGGAGTCGAACTGGCCTTCGATTTCACCGACGTTGAAACTGACGCCGAATGCGGGCCCGGCGAGCGAAGAAGCAAGACTGACGGCCAGAGGCAGCTTTGCCCGGCGCCAGAACTGGTTTACTGAGGTCATCGACGCTACTCCATGTGCATTATTGTTATGGCAGTGAGTACTTTTAAAAACGCCTGAAGGACCGGGCGCCAGAGGCTTCCCGAGATCGCTTCAATGTTGCATCGCCCCGTTTGTGCGTTTGCCCCGTTCTTAAAAATCCTTGAGCGGACTATAGCCAGCAGGTGGTACTGCTTGATCCCTCTAAAGTGTGATTTGCAGCTGCCGACCACTCTGGAACAGTCCTTTCGCCAGTCCGACACATGTCGGCACGGCAAGGATGGCTGAAAATTCGAATTTCACAAGCCAAGCGCTTGCTTGGTGGGTCTGGCGCGCCGTTTTCGGCGCGCCAGAGGAGGC
Source organism: Pseudomonas sp. 9.2(2024) (assembly GCF_039695385.1). Lineage (NCBI taxonomy): Bacteria > Pseudomonadati > Pseudomonadota > Gammaproteobacteria > Pseudomonadales > Pseudomonadaceae > Pseudomonas > Pseudomonas sp. 9.2(2024). The sequence continues at coordinate 5,401,329 of NZ_CP155585.1, forward strand.
TCAGAGCGTCGAGAGGAAGGTGCTGTTGTTGGCCTGCCATTCGGTGATGTCGAGGCGGATGCGCTTCTTGTCGAGCTTGCCGACACTGGTCTTGGGAATTTCAGTAACAAGCGCGATCTGGCTCGGAATCGCCCACTTGCTCAAGTGCCCCAGTTCAACGAATGGCTTGAGGTGTTCCTTGAGCTCGCGCGCCCCGATGGCGTGCCCTTCGCGGACCACCAGCAAGGCAAACGGACGCTCGCCCCACTGCGGATCGGCGATGCCCACCACTGCTACTTCACGTACCGCGACGTGACGGCTGATCAGGTCTTCGAGGTCCAGCGAGGAGATCCACTCGCCGCCGGTCTTGATCACGTCCTTGATCCGGTCGCGAATGTCGATCACGCCCATGCTGTCGAGCGTGGCGACGTCGCCGGTGTGCAGCCAGCCGCCGGCCCACAGCTCGGCGCCCTTCTGCGGTTCGTTGAAATAACCGTCGGTCAGCCACGGTGCACGCAACACCAGTTCGCCCTGGGTCTCGCCGTCCGCCGGGAGGAAATTGCCCTCGGTGTCGACAATCGCCGCTTCGACCAATGGCCCCGGCACGCCGGCCTTGATGCGGTAGGTGGTGCGCTCGTCTTCGGTGCCTGCCATCAATTCATCGTTGAGGTGCGCGCACGAGACCAGCGGCCCGGTTTCCGACATGCCATAGGCGGCCGTCAGTTGAATGCCCTTGCTCTTGGCCGTTTCGTACAGCGTACGATTGAGCGCACTGCCGCCGATGACGATTTTCCAGCCGCCAAAATCGGTGCCTTGCGCGCCCTTGGCGTTGAGCACCATCTGCAGGATGGTCGGCACACAATGGGAGAATGTGACCTTTTCCTTGCGCCACAACTCGACCAGAAACTCCGGGTCGTAACGCCCCGGATAAACCTGCTTGAGCCCGAGCATTGTCGCCACATACGGCAGACCCCACGCATGCACGTGGAACATCGGGGTGATCGGCATGTACACGTCGTTGGTGCCCAGCAGCCGCACGCTGTCGATGGCGCCCATGATGGTCGACACGCCCATGGTGTGCAGCACCAGTTGCCGATGGGTGAAGTACACGCCCTTCGGATTGCCGGTGGTGCCCGTGGTGTAGAACGTAGTGGCGACCGAGTTTTCGTCGAAATCCTGGAAGTCGTACTGCGGACTCGCGGCCGCCAGCAGTTGCTCGTACTCCCCCACCAGATTCGGCAAATCCGCGGTTTTTTCCGGCAGATCAGTCAGCAGCAGGATTTTCTCCACCGTGGTCAGGTGTGGCGCGATGGCCTGGTACAGCCCGACAAACTCGCTGTTGACCAGCACGAAGCGGTCCTCGGCGTGGTTCATGGTGTAGAGGATCTGTTCCGGCGACAGGCGCACGTTGATGGTGTGGATCACCGCGCCGATCATCGGGATCGCAAACATGCACTCGAGGTAGCGATGGCTGTCCCAGTCCATCACCGCCACGGTGTCACCGGCCTTCACGCCGGCCGCCGTCAGTACGTTGGCCAGCCGCGCGACCCGCTCGATCAGGGTCGGGTAGCTGTAGCGCAGCTGGTCACGGTAGATGATCTCGCGGGTTTTCTCGTAACGGGCGCCCGACATCAGCAGCCGTTTGATCAGCAGTGGATACTGGTACGCCCCTTCGGCGGGCGGAATAACGCGAGTCTGCAACATAAGAATCCCTTTTCTGACTGCACGGTGTTGGCTTTGGAGTTTCGTACTCTAGAACCGTTATACGTCAGTCAAATCAGCCAAAGGAATGATTTGCAGAGCCGTACAAATGCTAGCTTTGCGCCAGCATTTGCCGAAACAGATGACAGCCCAGAAGGATCAATGCATCTCGGTGAACGCGAGTTTCACGCCGATGGCGATCAGCACCGCGCCCATGGTGCGGTCGAACCAGTGGCCCATGCGGGCGAAACCGGCGCGCACGCGCTGCTGGCTGAACAGCATGGCCACCAGGCAGAACCAGGTGGCGGTCGCGACGGCGAGATAAATGCCGTAACCGGCCTGGACTGTCAGCGGGGTGTGCGGGTTGATCACCACGGTGAACAGCGACAGGAAGAACAGCGTGGCTTTCGGGTTCAGACCGTTGGTCACGAAGCCTGAGGTGAAGGCGCCCCGAGCGGTGCGCTCGCCAGCTTCTTTGTGCAGGTCGTCGGTCACGGTTTTCGCCGGTAGCGCACGCAAAGCCTTGAAGCCGATGTAAAGCAGGTACGCGGCGGCCGCCCATTTCAAGGCATTAAACAATACGATCGATTGGGAAACGATCAGCCCGATTCCCAGCAGCGAATAACCCACGTGCAGGAAAATCGCCGTGCCCACGCCCAACGCGGTCCAGGTCCCCGCGCGTCGCCCGTGGGTCACGCTTTCGCGCACCACCACGGCGAAATCAGGACCGGGGCTGGCGACGGCCAACAGGTGGATCAGGGCAACGGTCAAGAATTCGGTCCAGTACATGGGGGCTCCTTTCGGCCAAGCGTAACGAGTTGTTTCATCTGGTAGGCTCGGCAGATTACGCCTTCCCTTCAAAGCACAACAGGTACAGTTGATGACGAACGCCCACCGCGCCGTATTCCTCGATCACCCGTCGCTGGATCTTGGCGATCTCGATCTGAGCCCTTTGCGTGACTGCTTCAGCGACCTGCAACTGTTCGCCCAGACGCTGCCTGCGCAAGTGAGCGAACGCCTGCAAGGTGCGACCGTGGCAATCAGCAACAAGATCCTCATCGACGCCGCCGCCATGGCCGCCAACCCACAGTTGAAGCTGATCCTGATCACCGCCACCGGCACCAACAACGTCGATCTGGCCGCCGCCCGCGCCCACGGCATCACGGTGTGCAACTGCCAGGGTTACGGCACGCCGTCGGTGGCGCAACACACGATCATGCTGTTGCTCAACCTCGCCACACGCCTGGCCGATTATCAAAAAGCCGTCGGCGAAGGCCGCTGGCAACAGGCGAAACAGTTCTGCCTGCTGGATTACCCGATCGTCGAACTGGAAGGCAAAACCCTGGGTTTGCTCGGTCACGGCGAACTCGGCGGCGCGGTCGCGCGTCTGGCCGAAGCCTTTGGCATGCGCGTGTTGCTGGGACAGATTCCGGGGCGCCCGGCCCGTCCGGATCGTCTGCCGCTGGAAGAACTGTTGCCGCAGATCGACGCCCTCACCCTGCACTGCCCACTCAACGAACACACCCGGCATTTCATCGGCGCCCGCGAACTCGCCTCGATGAAACCCGGCGCGTTCGTGGTCAACACCGCCCGGGGCGGGCTGATCGACGAACAGGCCCTGGCCGACGCCTTGCGCAGCGGTCATCTGGGCGGCGCGGCCACCGATGTACTGAGCGTCGAACCACCGACCAACGGCAATCCGCTGCTGGCTGCCGACATCCCGCGCCTGATCGTCACCCCGCACAACGCCTGGGGCAGCCGCGAAGCGCGGCAGCGTATCGTCGGCCAACTGGTGGAAAACACCCAGGCGTTCTTCAGCGGTAAGGCGCTGCGGGTCGTCAGTTGATAAACTGCGGCACTTTTTTTCACAGGAGCAGTTATGGATCCGCGCAGTGAAGTACTGCTTCGTCAGGCCGAGTTATTCCAGGGTTCGGTGTTGCTGGCCGGTTTGCCTGCCGATGATCTGCTGGGGCGCCTGCCCGATGCGTTTGGCTGGTGCTGGCACGCCGGCGATCAGGCCGCACTCGAAGCCCGCTTCGCAGGCCGCAGCCATTTTGGCGTGAACGTCCCGGAACGCGAATTCACCAACGCCGTGGTGTTCCTGCCCAAGGCCAAGGACCTGACCGATTACATCCTCAACGCCGTGGCTTCGCGCCTGGCCGGGCGTGAGGTGTATCTGGTCGGGGAAAAACGCAGCGGTATCGAAGGCGCTTCCAAACAGCTCAACCCGTTCGGCAAGCCGCGCAAGCTCGACAGCGCACGCCATTGCCAGTTGTGGCAAGTGACCGTGGCCAACGCCCCGCAAGCCAAACCGCTGGAAAGCCTGGCGCAGACCTACGAACTGCCGCTGGCCGAAGGCCCGTTGAAAGTCATCAGCCTGCCGGGCGTGTTCAGCCACGGCCGACTGGATCGCGGCAGCGCCCTGCTGCTGGAGCACCTGGACAAACTGCCAAGCGGTCATCTGCTGGACTTCGGTTGCGGCGCCGGCGTACTCGGTGCGGCGGTAAAGCGTCGTTACCCGCACAATCAGGTCACGTTGCTCGACGTTGATGCCTTCGCCGCCGCCAGCAGCCGGCTGACCCTGGCGGCCAACGGTCTGGAAGCCGAGGTACTGACCGGTGACGGCATCGACGCCGCGCCGATGGGTTTGAACGCGATTCTGAGCAACCCGCCATTCCACGTCGGCGTGCACACCGATTATTTCGCCACCGAGAACTTGCTGCGAAAAGCAGCCAAACATCTGAAAAACGGCGGCGAACTTCGCCTGGTTGCCAACAGTTTCCTGAAGTATCAACCGTTGATCGAAGAGCATCTCGGGGTCTGCGCGATCAAGGCCGAAGGCAATGGTTTCCGGATTTACCGGGCCAAGCGCGGCTGAAAATTAGCACTTGCCGAATGGGTTCTGCCTAGGCAGAATCCGCTCCGTCCTAGGGGAGTAGTCTCCCACGAGCGCCAAGCTCGTCCGGCATACGTCAACATACTTGATCCTCAGATCATGGCGTATGCGACCCAAGCGTCCGCAGCAGACGGATCGCAGGGTTTGACAAGACCTATGACACGCACACCTTACCCGGGGCGGGAAGGCTGTACGTGTCATAGCCGTGTCGACCCGCCCCTTAGGAAATCCTGATGCTGGACTCGTTACTCGTTCCCACCGCAATCGTTGCCTTGGCCGAAATCGGCGACAAGACGCAACTGCTCGCGCTGATTCTCGCCGCTCGCTTCCGCAAACCCTGGCCGATCATTGCCGGTATCGTCGCTGCGACCCTGGCCAACCACGCGGCAGCCGGTGCGGTCGGCGCCTGGTTCGGCAGCTTCTTCTCCGATTCCGTCCTGCACTGGATTCTCGCCGCGAGCTTCGCCGCTACCGCCCTGTGGACGCTGGTACCGGACAAGATGGACGACGATGAAGCCAGCACCGCCCGCAAGTTCGGGCCATTCCTGACCACGCTGATTGCGTTCTTCCTCGCGGAAATCGGCGACAAGACTCAGATCGCCACCGTGATGCTGGCCGCGCAATACCCGGAGCTGTGGCTGGTGATTATCGGTACGACGGCGGGGATGCTGATTGCCAACGTGCCGGTGGTACTGGCGGGTAATTTTGCGGCGGAGAAACTGCCGTTGACCCTGATCCGTCGATTGGCCGCCTCGGCGTTCCTGATCCTGGCGATCGTCGCGGTGTACAAGGCGACGCAGAGCAGCGGCTGGGTTTGATCCGGCAGATCGCTCCCGCACCGAGTGCGGGAGCGATCATGGTTTCAGGACTTGGGCGCTTTCTCGTAAAGCGGCATGACCTTCGGAATTGCCGCTTCCAGCGAAGCGATCCGGCTGGACGACGCCGGGTGAGTGCTCATGAACTCCGGAGGGGCCCCTTCGGATGCCTTGCTCATCTTGTTCCACAACGTGATGGCGGCGTTCGGGTTGTAGCCGGCACGAGCTGCCAGTTCCAGACCGATCAGGTCAGCCTCGTTTTCGTTGGCGCGGCTGTTGGGCAGCGTCATGCCGTAGTTGGCCACAGTGTCGGCCAGCGCCAGGCTGTCCTGACCCAGGCCGAGCAACGCACCGGCACCCTGCTTGGCCATTTCGATGCCATAGGCCTTGGACATGGCTTCACGACCATGCTCGCGCAGGGCGTGGGCGATTTCATGACCCATGACCGCGGCGATTTCATCGTCGGTAAGTTTCAGGCTGTCGATCAGCCCGGTGTAGAAAATGATCTTGCCGCCAGGACCGCAGTTGGCGTTGAGCTCGTCACTCTTGATCAGATTCACTTCCCATTTCCACTGCGCCGAATCCGGACGGAAATTCGGTGCTTGGGCGATCAGCCGGTTGGCGATGGCCTGAATGCGTTTGGCATCGTTGCTGGTCTTGTCCAGCACGCCTTTGGTGGACGCCTCGCCCACGGTCTTCTGGTAGGACTGGGCATACATCTGGTCGACCTCTTGCGAGGACAGCATGCTGAACATGTACTGCTTGCGCTCCACGCCCACGGCACCGCCGCTGGTGGTGTTGACCGACTGACAACCGGCCAGCAACAGCGCTGCGCTCAGTGCACTTACAACCAATGTCTTGTTCATTCAAAAGCTCCCTGAAAACCTGTCGCGTATCCTAGGCGGGTAATTGTATCGACGCCAGATACAATGGACGTGTTGCATCTACTTTCAGAAAACTCCCGCCAGACCTGTAGGAAAAAATTCACATCCGCCACCAGGCCCGCTGCAACTGCGTCGCGCACTGATCCATTTGCGACATTGCGCTGCAATTACTCCCCCTTTACCTCATGGCGCAATAGTGGCTGCCGATACAGCAGCGCAGACGTCCTCTCGCGTGCGGAGCTCCCATGAAGTTCAAGTCGATCCAGTTTTCCGTAGCCGCCCTGGCCGGCGCCATCGTACTCAGCGTAGTCGCCGCGCTGGTGCTGTACGCGCTGTTCTCCGGTGCCCGCACCCAGGAAATGGTCCAGCAACGGACCCAGGCCCAGTTCGAGCAAGTCATCGAACAGCGCCTGACCTCGCTGGCACAAACCCAGGTCAGCCAGATCCAGCGCGAACTGGAAGCGCCGCTTCTGATTGCCGGTGGGCTGGTGCGCGTCAACGCCCTGCTCGGCACGCCGGGCGCCGATGGCCAGCCGCGACTGACCGTCAGCCGTGAGCAACTGATCAGCCTGATCAAGGAAAACGTCGAGAAGAACCCGAAGATTCTCGGCACCTACATCGGTTGGGAAAAGAACGCACTCGACCACAACGATTCGGCCTACGTCGGCACCAGCGTGGTCGGTATCGACGCCGCCAACGGGCGTTTCCTGCCGTGGTGGTTCCGCAACGACGATGGCACCCTCGGTCTGGACAAACTGGTGGACGTCGACGACCAGAAAGTCCTGTCCACCGGCGTGCGCGCCAGCGAGTACTACCTGTGCTCGAAGGAAACCAAAAAATCCTGCGTGATCGATCCGGCCCCGTACAAGGTCGGCGACAAGATCGTCATGCTCGCCTCCTTTATTGAACCGATCATGCTCAACGGCGCGTTCCAGGGCATCGTCGGCGCCGACCTGTCGGTGAACTTCATCCAGGAAATGCTCCTGGGCGCCAACCAGAAACTGTACAGCGGCGCCGGACAGATGGCCCTGATCGGCGGCAACGGCCGGATCGTCGCCTACACCAAGGACCCGAGCAAATTCGGCGAGAAGGTCAGCGACATCCTCGACGCCCAACAGATTGCCAACATGGCCAATCTCAAGCGCGGCGAAGTGACGTACACCGTCAATAAAGAGCAAGGCCGGATCGAGTTGTACCTGCCGTTCGGCATCGGCCAGACCGACGCGCGCTGGACGCTGATGCTGCAACTGCCGCTCGACGCGGTGATGGCCGACCTGCAAAAGCTGCAAGGTGACCTCGACGCCCAGCGCAAATCCGACACCTTCGGCATGGCCATGGTCGGTCTGATCATTGCCGGTCTCGGCTTGCTGGTGATCTGGCTGGTGGGCCACGGCATCGCCCGTCCGCTGAAGCAAATGGTGACCATGCTCGATGACATCGCCCAGGGCGAAGGTGATCTGACCCGTCGTTTGACCAGTGATCGCAATGACGAACTCGGTTCAATCGCCAAAGGCTTCAATACCTTCCTCGCCAAATTGCAGGGGATGATCACGCAGGTAGTGTCGTCGGTACAGAGCGTCAGCGATTCCTCGGAGCACACGGCCGACATCGCGATCCGGACCAATATCGGCATACAGAAACAGATGGCCGAGATCGATCAGGTCGCCACCGCCGTGCAGGAAATGACCGCCACCGCGCAGGACGTGGCGCGCAACGCGACCCAAGCGGCACAAGCCGCCAGCCACGCCGATCAGGCCGCCAGTCAGGGCATGCAGATCGTGCGCGACACGTCGAATTCGATCGGCGTGCTGGCCGTAGAAATCGGCAAGGCCGTGGACGTGGTGCAGAACCTGGCCAAGGACAGCGAAAACATCAACGCGATCCTGATCGCCATTCGCGGAATCGCCGAGCAGACCAACCTGCTGGCCCTCAACGCGGCGATCGAAGCGGCCCGCGCCGGTGAACAAGGACGCGGTTTTGCGGTGGTGGCCGATGAAGTGCGCAACCTGGCGCAGAAAACCCAGAAGGCCACCGAAGAAATCCAGAGCATGATCCAGCAACTGCAACAGGGCACCCGCGATGTGGTGCGGGTCATGGAAGACAGCCAGAATCGTACCGACGAAAGCGTGCAGCACGCGGCCAAGGCAGCCGAGGCGCTGGAGACCATTACTCAGGCGGTATCGGTGATCAACGACATGAACACCCAGATCGCCAGCGCCGCCGAAGAACAGAGCGCGGTGGCCGATGACATCAACCGCAACGTGATCAATATCGGTCAGGTGGCCAATGAAGTGGCCGGTGGCGCGGATGAGTCGAGTTCGGCGAGTGCCGATCTGACCAAACTGGCGGAGCAGCAGCGGCGGTTGATCAACCAGTTCAAGGTTTAAGAGCCACCCCCTCACCCCAGCCCTCTCCCGGAGGGAGAGGGAGCCGACCGAGCTGTCTTCCGTCATACATCGACCTGGTAATTAGTGTCGATTATGGATTCAGCAAAGAACTTTCAAGTCGGTGTATTACTGCAATATCTCTCGGTCAGTCCCCTCTCCCTCCGGGAGAGGGTTAGGGTGAGGGGGGCTCTTGATCTGCTGCTAGGCCGGAGTCAGACACTCCGGCCCGTTGAGCTTCGGATCATTGACCAGATTCGCCAGCACCCGCTCGCGCAAGGCAGCGGGCTCGCTGGCGAGCAAACCTTGCAGGACATGCAGCGGCGTCTCGGGATCAAGCCATGCCGCCTGCCCCGCCTCATCGAGAATCAACGGCCGGCGCTGACTGGCCGCTGACTGAGTGATCACCGCCGTGCTCAGCCACACCTGTTCCTGCACCGGATACGCTTCCCAGATCGCCGCAAAAAACAACGACGCCCCTTCCCCCGGTGTCAGCCAGTACGGCCGCTTGCGTACGTTGCCGCGCCATTCGTAAAAACCGTTGGCCGGCAGCAGGCAGCGGCGCAGGCGCAGGGCTTCGCGGAACATCGGCTGTTCGGCAACGGTTTCGGCCCTGGCATGGGCCGGGGTGCGCGACATGTCGGTCAGCCATGGCGGTGTCAGCCCCCAACGGGCACGGGCCAGCGTGCGCTGGCCGTCGGGTTCGGCGCGTAGCATCAACACCGAATCGTTGGGGGAAATGTTCCACTGCGCCTGCTGATCGGCAGGAAAACCGGGCAGGTTCGCGAAATCGCGGTTCCAGCGAAACAGGGCATAACGTCCACACATGGGGGCAGCACGACTCACAAATAAAACGAACGCCAGCCTAACAGACCAGCGTCCCGGGATAACTGTCCGGTTCATCGCCGGGCAGCGGCAGCGCGGCATTGTACGCACTGATCAGCTCGCGGGCGTATTCGGCCTGGTCGTTATCGACCGACAGGCCCAGCAGTCCGAAGATCGGCAACTCCCCCGTGCCGCCCAGCAGATCGCGCCCGACCAGATGCGCCTCGATGCCCTCGCTGGCGAGCATGCCCTTGAGCATCTCGCCTTCCATCAGGTTTTCCGGCTCGTAGATTCGCTGCATGGGCGCGCCTCACTCGTTTTCGCTGAAGACTTCCAGAAACCAGTCCTCTCCATGGACCTGCAACACAAAGGTGATCGGCCGACAGCACACCTGACAGTCTTCAATATAGGTCTGGTCGCCACCGGAGAGATCCACGGTCGTCTCGACCTCTTCACCACAATACGGACATTCATATACTGCGCTTTCCAGCATCGCGGTCTCCCGGGTGACTTGTGCGTATAATCGCCGGTCTTTGCAGGGCTATTTTTGTCTGGCTACTTTTTCAGACCGTGCCCCGTTGGTTTTCGATCAAAACCTTTACTTACCCTAGCCGTTTCCAACAAGAGAGCATGATGGGCGAATTCGATGCCATCCGACCTTACGACGACAGCGAAGTACCTGCGGTACTGGCGCGACTGCTCGGCGACAAGGCGTTTCTAGATATCCTCACCCACTTCCGCTTCCCGCGTTTTGCCGGTGCCTTCGGCTGGATGCTCAAACCACTTATAGCCCATCGGCTGCGTCGTGAGTTTGCCGACGTGACCTCCGTGGCCACTTTGCAGGACAAGGTCGAGTTCTACGTCGACCACACCATCGAGCGCGCCACCGACGGCGTGACCTACACCGGTGTCGAGCAGTTCAAGTCCGGCAGCGCTTATCTGTTCATCGCCAACCACCGCGACATCGTGATGGACCCGGCCTTCGTCAACTACGCCGTGTACCACGCCGGCCTGCCGACCCCGCGCATCGCGATTGGCGACAACCTGCTGCAAAAGCCGTTCGTCAGCGACCTGATGCGCTTGAACAAGAGCTTCATCGTGCATCGCTCGATCACCGGGCGCCGCGAGAAAATGGCCGCTTACCAACTGCTGTCGGCCTACATCAACCACTCGATCCGCAATGACTGCGCCTCGATCTGGATCGCCCAGGCCGAAGGCCGCGCGAAGGATGGCGACGACCGTACCGAGTCGGCGATCCTCAAGATGTTCCACATGAGCCGCAAGGACGAGCCGTTCGGCGAAGTCATTCAGTCGCTGAACCTGACCCCGGTGTCGATCAGCTACGAATACGATCCGTGCGACCAGGCCAAGGCCCGCGAGCTGTACATCCGCGCCACCACCGGCACCTACAGCAAGGCACCGGGCGAGGATGACGTGAGCATTGCCAAGGGCATCACCGGCTACAAGGGCCGGGTGCACGTGAACTTCGCCGCGCCGATCACCGAGCTGTTCGAGGACACCAAGCAATTGGCGGTCGAGATGGACAAGCAGATTCTCGGTGGCTACCGGTTGTTCCCGGTGCACTACCTGGCGTACGCGCAGTGGGCCGATGCCGATCCCCAGCTGAACGTACCGAAGGCTGCCGAGGTGTTTGGCGCCGAAGAACTGGCCAAGGCCCAGGAAGAATGGCAGAACCGTCTGGACGCCTGCCCCGAGGAGCATCGTCCGTATCTGGTGCTGCAATATGCGACGCCGGTGCGCAATCAGTACCGGGTCAAGGCTGGCCTGCCGCTGTAAGCGGTTTCGGCAAGAGACAAAAACGGCGCCTTCGGGCGCCGTTCTTCGTTCAGAAGCGGGTACTGATCCAGGACACCAGCAATGCCAGGCCCAGGCAGGCAAAACCGAAGCGGTAGAAGAAGCGGTTCATGCGCAGGGTCGCCCAATCCAGCACCGGTTCCTGATCCGGCTGACTCTGACGCTGGGCCGCGATACTGGCCATCGCCCGTTGTTCACGGCGGCGGGTCGCGTGCAGCAGCCAACTGCCGGGGAAGGCCAGCAAAAGGGCCAGCAGGTTGATCAGTTTGGCGGGATGGGCGGTAAACAGCGTCATCAAGTGCAGCGACATCACAGACCTCAATCTAAACCGGTATGGCGAACGCCAGACCGACGACCGCGGCGCGGATTCTACCGAAACCCTCCCCGACTGCCCTAGCCTTTGCGACAAATAACCCCTCAATCGACCGATGGCTGTCCTGTGTCACGGCATCGTCATTTGTTTCAGTCACCCTGCGCGCCTCGAAACCGACACGGAACGCGACATGCTTCACGCTGAAAACCAGGATCGCCTGTACCTCATCTCCCCGTCCGACGAACAGCAGACCCTCGTCGGCAGCCTGGCCTTCAATGTTCAGGACCGTCACTGGCTGGTGTATTGCGCCCTCGGCGGGCACCAGCATGCGGACTTGCCCGAGACTGATTTGCTGACTGGTGTCAGCATCCTCGACTTCTATTCGCAAGCTGCCTGAACGAAAAAGCCCGGAACCATCACTGGCCCCGGGCTTTTTCACATCAACCGAAAAATTATTCGGCGAGGACCTGACCCACGGTCGGATCCTTGAACAGACGGGTCAGCGCATCGCTCAGCACATCGCTGACCAGTTTGGTGTTGGTTTCCTGGTTCGGCGCCATGCCGAAACGCTGGTCCAGCGAGGCACCGTAACGGCCGCTGTAGCGACGGTTGGCGTTCTGCACGTCGGAGCGGAAGGTCGCACCGATGGTGGCTTCAGTCACGTACATGCCTTCCTTCGGCGACTGGTATTTCAGTTCGGCCAGGGTCACGGTCAGTTGCGGTGCATTGGGCGCGTTGTTGGTCGGGGTGAACCCGAGCAGACGCACGGCGGCTTCAGCCTGGGCCTGCAGCTTCGGCAGGATCTGCTCGCGCTGCACGGTGATGGCGCTGGTTTCCGGGTACAGGCCGCCACGGGTGCCGAGAGTTGGCGACGGACGACCGTCGACCACGCGGACCACGACAGGCTGACCATGGCCGACCGGTGCCAGCTGAGTGGTCAGCTTCGGTTCCGGGCTCAGTTGTTGCGGGCTGTGGGCGCAGCCAACCAGGGTCAAACTGGTCACAGTGATCAAACCGAACAACAGGCGTTGCAACATGCTCTTCTCTCCAGAATCAGGCACAGACAGGCCGGCAGTATAGCGGTGGGCCACTGTGGGTCACCAGCACTGAAATGTCAGACAAAACCCGCTGCCGGCGGTTCCTGTCACAGATTCTTCACCCCCCATACACGTGCGCGTCACGGCCCTTTGCCAATCTTCCTCACAGATCCCCAAAAGGAACACTGCCATGCGCTATCTGATCTCGTTGTTCGCCCCACGCCCGCTGCACCGCAGCTTCGCCCTGCTCGACCGCAACGGCCATTGCCAGGCCTTCAAGCAATGCAGCCTGCAACCGATGGGTGACGGCTGGGTCGAAATCGAGGAAATCCGCCTCAACTGGTTGCACCAGCCACTCCCCGCCAGCGCCCGGGTCGAACAGCAGCGCCCACGCGCACGTGCTCAGGCGATGTTGAGCATCTGACCGGATGCCTAATAAAAGTCATTAAACTCGACCAACTCCCCGCATTTCTTCGATACAATCTCCCCCCGATTATAAGGACGTCTCCTGATCGGGCCCCGCAACAGCGTCAATGCGCTTGCATTGGCATCCAAATCGCCCACAGAGAGCCGCCCACACAGATCGAGTGAAGCTGGCGTGCTTGCTGTTTCCCTGGCAAATCCCGCTTTTCGCGAATCTGCAGAGCTGTCATGACGCTCGGCCACTGAGTTGTTTGCCCCCTCGGGCACGGTGCCAGCCCCGGACAGCCCTTTTTGAGGTTCACGTCTTCAAAAGAGCGTGAAAAAAACGGGTTTTCACAACTTCACAAGAGTGTGGCGAGCAAATGAATAGTTTTGCGTCTGAACATGCACCATTAGCGTCTGAAACAGCCCAACGACACAGGAACGGGAACGCCTCGAATACCGGAGCCTGAAGCCTGTCCGCTACGGATTTGGTTGCACAAACGGATGTCTCGACCATAAGTCGAATTGCCAGCCCCGTGCCGAAATGAGTTCATAGGACTCTTGAAGCCAGGCCGCACGCATCCGTCGAAGTTGCGAAAAATTGCGAAGATTCGGACATGGCACACCTGACCAAGGATACCCGGGGCTCAACTGACCTGCCCTGGACGCCTGGCAGCCATGCCGACAATTTGGTGCTGCAGATTTTGGAGACGCGTTAAATGGCGCATAACGAAGCAGTCGACGTAGTTCTGGTTGGGGCCGGCATCATGAGTGCCACCCTCGCAGTACTGCTCAAGGAACTCGACCCGGCGATCAAGCTGGAAGTCGTCGAGCTGATGGATTCCGGTGCCGCGGAGAGTTCCAACCCCTGGAACAACGCCGGTACCGGCCACGCCGGCCTGTGCGAGCTGAACTACACGCCACAGGCTGCCGACGGCACCGTCGACATCAAGAAAGCCGTGCACATCAACACCCAGTTCGAGGTGTCGAAGCAGTTCTGGTCGTACCTGACCAAGAAAGGCACGTTCGGCTCGTGCAAATCCTTCATCAGCCCGGTGCCGCACCTGAGTTACGTCGAGGGTGAGAAAGGCGTGTCGTTCCTCAAGGAACGTTTCAATACGCTGCGCAAGCACCACGCCTTCGCCGACATGGAATACACCGAAGACAAGGCGAAGATGACCGAGTGGATGCCGCTGATGATGCCGGGTCGTCCGAAAGACCAGGTGCTCGCCGCCACCCGCGTGATCAACGGCACCGACGTCAACTTCGGCGCCCTGACCAATCAGTTGCTCAAGCACCTGACCAGCGCACCCGATGCCCAGGTCAAGTACTGCAAGCGCGTGACCGGCCTCAAGCGTAACGGCAACGGCTGGACCGTCAGCATCAAGGACGTCAACAGCGGCAGCAGCCGTGAAGTCGACGCCAAGTTCGTATTCCTCGGCGCCGGTGGCGCGGCCTTGCCGCTGCTGCAAGCCTCGGGCATCGAAGAAAGCAAAGGCTTCGGCGGCTTCCCGATCAGCGGCCAGTGGCTGCGTTGCGACAACCCGGAAGTGGTCAAGCATCACCAGGCCAAGGTTTACAGCCAGGCCGCCGTCGGTTCTCCACCGATGTCCGTGCCGCACCTGGACACCCGCGTGGTCGACGGCAAGAAATCCCTGCTGTTCGGGCCATACGCCGGCTTCACCACCAAGTTCCTCAAGCATGGCTCCTTCATGGACTTGCCGCTGTCGGTTCGCGCCGGCAACATCGGGCCGATGCTGGCCGTGGCGAAAAACAACATGGACCTGACCAAGTACCTGGTCAGCGAAGTGATGCAGTCGATGGAACAGCGCCTGGAATCCCTGCGCCGTTTCTACCCCGAGGCGAAAGCCGAAGACTGGCGCCTCGAAGTGGCCGGCCAACGGGTGCAGATCATCAAGAAAGACCCGAAAAAAGGCGGCATCCTGCAGTTCGGTACCGAACTGGTGGCTGCGAAGGACGGCTCCCTCGCCGCCCTGCTCGGCGCTTCGCCGGGTGCTTCGGTGACCGTTTCGATCATGCTGGAACTGATCGAGAAGTGCTTCCCGGCCAAGGCCAAGGGTGAGTGGGCTGCCAAACTGGCGGAAATCTTCCCGGCCCGTGAAAAGGTCCTGGAAACCGACGCTGCGCTGTATCGCAAGATCAACACGCAGAACAACGTCGCGCTGGAACTGGTTGAAGCCAGCAACGAGACCGAAAGCTACGCCTGATTCGGCTCCATGAAAAACGCCCCGCACTCGGTGAGTGCGGGGCGTTTTTTTATGCCTGTGGAAAACTTCGGGCGATCAGCCGCGTGCTTTCTCGATCAGCTCGATGTATTCCGGGGCGTTGCGCTGATCGCGGATCTGGTCGACGAAGGTCTTGCCGTGCTCGTCCTTGCCGTCCACGTCATAACCGGCTGCAACGAAGAACGTCAGAAAACGCTCGAAATCGTCGATGCGCAGGCCACGGTAAGCCTTGACCAGTTTGTGCAGCGACGGCGAGGTGGCGTCGACCGGCTCAAAATCGAGGAACAGCTTGATCTGCTCATCGCCGATCTCGTCACCAATCACTTGCTTCTTATCTTTACGCATTGCCGACTCCAGCTCGCAGACATTTCACGGGGCGGGCAGTTTACCCCTGCGCAGGCACAAGGCTCAACGCGAGCGCGTGCTGCCGGTGTGCAAATCGGCCCAGATGTGGCCATTGGCATAGGTCAGGAACTGGCAATACACGGTGTCGTTGCGCAACAGATCGATCACCACCCGGTACTGGGCCAGCGGGTAGAAGAGCGTCAGGGTCTTGCTCTTGTCGTCATAAATCGGTTTTTTCAGGCTTTTGCTTTCGCCATCGAAGTTGACCAGCACCTGATTGATCGTCGCGCCCTTGTTCAGGGATTTGCCCTTGAGGCGGATCATCAATGGCGAGGTCACCGGGATCGGCTGTTGGTTGGACTGGCGCTGGGCCCCCACGACCACGGAATAATCGGTGACCTGCAACAGTTGCTGCTGCTCGGGTTCGGCATCGCGCAGGGTCAGGTCGTCCGGCGGCAGGAATTGACTGTGCATCGGGGCGGCGGCCAGGGGCAGGCTGAGGGTCAGCAACAGGGCGGCGCAGCTGCGGATCAAGAGGCTCATGACAGGCTCCGGGGGGCGGGGCCGAGCACTCTAGCACGGGTTTTACAGGGTTCTGTAAAGCAAAAGGCGCAAGCTTCACCTACGGACGCTTGCGCCTTTTCATTGCGGATTCGCTCAGTCGAATTGCGCGCGCATCCAGGCCTGATACTCCGCAACCCCGGCCTCGCCTTCGCGTGGGGCCCAGTGCGCAAGCTCGCCCTCTCCAACCGGACGATAGGGCCCAGCCTTGCACTCGAACATCAGACTGTCGGCTTCCAGAACGACCAGACCGTGGAATACCCCGACTGGCAGATCCACCCCAAGGCACTCGCCACCGGCCTGCAATACCTGCTTTTTCACCACCGCACCGGTTTCGTCAAAGATCAGCAAACCGAGCTTTCCTTTGAGTACCAGCAAGGTTTCCGCCTTGTTGTCACCCAAATGACGGTGTGGCGGAATGTAGGTGCAAGGTTGCAGCCCTACCGCCATGCGGTGGCAGGCCTCCTCCATCTGATGGAAGTTGTGGTGCTGACGCCCGCGAGGACTGGCCGCGGCTTTCTCGGCCAACTCGGCAAACAGCGTTTGATCAAGAAAGCCCGGCGTGTTCATTGATTACATTCCCTTGACGGCAAAAATTCCGTTGGCGTTGCGCCAGTAACCTTTGTAGTCCATGCCGTAGCCGAAGATGTAACGGTCGATGCACGGCAGACCGACGAAGTCGGCTTTGAGGTCAGGGCGAGCCTTGCGGTCGTGGTCCTTGTCGATCAGCACAGCGGTGTGCACTTTACGTGCGCCGGCGTGACGGCAGAAGTCGATGATCGCGCCCAGGGTGTGACCTTCGTCAAGGATGTCGTCGATGATCAGCACGTCGCGGTCGATGAACGAGACTTCCGGCTTGGCTTTCCAGAACAGGTCGCCGCCGCTGGTTTCGTTGCGATAGCGGGTGGCGTGCAGGTAGGACGCTTCCAGCGGAAACTGCAGATGGGTCAGCAGTTTGCCGGAAAAAATCAGACCACCGTTCATCACGCAGAACACCACCGGGTTGCTGTCGGCCAGTTGTTCGTTGATTTGTGCACCGACGCGGGCAATGGCAGCCTCGACTTCAGCTTCGGTGTACAGGCAGTCAGCCTCTCGCATGATTTGACGGATATGCTCGAGATCAGCGGACATGGCGCTCTCCAGGGGGGACGGATTTCGGAAAAGCGGGCAAAGGTACGCATCAACCGGGGCCGAATCAAGCATTTGTGGACTAACGTACTGTATGTCCTATAGGACATCACCCTCGGATAGATTAATCTAGGCCGGTTTTTTTGCCCGCCGCCGGAGCCTTTCCCCATGTCCATCCAAGAGATCCGCCATCCGCTGATCCGTCACAAACTTGGCCTTATGCGCCGTGCAGACATCAGCACCAAGAATTTCCGCGAACTCGCGCAGGAAGTCGGTGCCCTGTTGACCTATGAAGCGACCAAAGACCTGCCGCTGGAAACCTACGATATCGAAGGTTGGTGCGGCACCGTGTCGGTCGAGAAAATCGCCGGCAAGAAGATTACCGTCGTGCCGATCCTGCGTGCCGGCATCGGCATGCTCGAAGGCGTGCTGAGCCTGATCCCGGGTGCCAAGGTCAGCGCCGTCGGCGTTGCCCGTAACGAAGAAACCCTGCAGGCCCACACCTATCTGGAAAAACTGGTTCCGGAAATCGACGAACGCCTGGCAATGATCATCGACCCGATGCTCGCCACCGGCAGCTCCATGGTTGCGACCATCGACCTGCTGAAGAAGGCCGGTTGCAAGGACATCCGCGCGATGGTGCTGGTTGCCGCGCCGGAAGGCATTGCCGCTGTCGAGAAAGCTCACCCGGACGTGATCATCTACACCGCGTCCATCGATCAGAAACTCAACGAGCACGGTTACATCATTCCTGGGCTTGGCGATGCCGGTGACAAGATCTTCGGCACCAAGCAGAAGGACGCGTAAGCATGCAGCAAGAGTTCAACGATCCGCTCTGGCGCACGGTACTGTCCGGCGCACAGATGCTGTTCGTGGCTTTCGGCGCCCTGGTGCTGATGCCACTGATCACGGGCCTGGACCCGAACGTGGCACTGTTTACCGCAGGTCTTGGGACAATTCTGTTCCAGATCGTCACCGGGCGTCAGGTGCCGGTGTTCCTGGCGTCGAGCTTCGCCTTCATCACCCCGATCATTCTCGCCAAGGGCCAGTTCGGCCTCGCCGCGACCATGGGCGGCGTGATGGCGGCCGGTTTCGTCTACACCTTCCTCGGCCTGGCCGTGAAGATCAAAGGCACCGGGTTCATTGACCGTCTGCTGCCGCCAGTCGTAATTGGCCCGGTGATCATCTCCATTGGCCTGGCCATGGCGCCGATTGCCGCAAACATGGCGATGGGCAAGGCCGGTGACGGTTCCGAGCTGATCCATTACCAGACCGCGATGATGATTTCGATGCCGGCACTGCTGACCACGTTGATCGTGGCGGTGTTCGGCAAAGGCATCTTCCGTCTGGTGCCGATCATTTCCGGCGTGCTCGTGGGTTTCGCCATGTCCTTCTATTTCGGTGTCGTCGACACCGCTAAGATTGCGGCGGCCCCATGGTTTGCGCTTCCTCATTTCACCGCGCCGGAGTTCAACTGGCAGGCGATCCTGTTCATCGTCCCGGTAGCATTGGCCCCGGCGATCGAGCACATCGGCGGCGTGATTGCGGTCGGCAGCGTGACCGGTCGCGACTACCTGAAGAAACCAGGCCTGCATCGCACCCTGCTCGGTGACGGCATCGCCACCACCGCAGCCGGCCTGTTCGGCGGTCCACCCAACACGACCTACGCGGAAGTCACCGGCGCGGTGATGCTGACCAAGAACTACAACCCGAAAATCATGACCTGGGCGGCGATCTTCGCCATCACTCTGGCGTTCATCGGCAAGTTCGGCGCCCTGCTGCAAAGCATTCCGGTGCCGGTGATGGGCGGGATTCTGTGCCTGTTGTTCGGTTCGATCGCGGCGGTGGGGATGAACACCCTGATCCGTCACAAGATCGACCTGGGCGAGGCGCGCAACCTGGTGATCGTGTCGGTGACCCTGGTGTTCGGGATTGGCGGTGTGCTGGTCGGCACCGGCACCGGCCCGGACGACTTCGGCCTCAAAGGCATCGCGCTGTGCGCGGTGGTGGCGATTGCGCTGAACCTGATCCTGCCGGGCAATGACAGCTGGAAGCACAAGAAGGCGGATGAGCCGCTGATCTAAGCCTTGGCTTCAAGATCGTTCCCACGCGGATCACCCCACACTGATCGTTCCCACGCTCTGCGTGGGAATGCCTCTGGGGACGCTCCGCGTCCAGTGACGCGGAGCGTGGGAACGATCAATCATCGACGATCATCAAAGGGCCAGTGGCGCCCGTTCACACAGCGTTGCCAACGCCTTCGCCCATTGCGGGTCGTCATTCAGGCACGGCACCAGCATCAACTCCTCTCCCCCCGCTTCGCAGAACTGTTCCTTGCCGCGATCGCCGATCTCTTCCAGGGTCTCGATGCAATCGGCAACAAACGCCGGGCACATCACCAGAATCTTCTTCACGCCGTTTTTGGCCAGCTCATCCAGCCGCGCTTCGGTGTAGGGTTCGATCCACTTCGCCCGGCCCAGCCGCGACTGAAACGACACCGACCACTTGCCGTCCGGTAGCCCCATGCGCTCAGCGAACAGCGCCGCTGTGCGCAGGCATTGGGCGCGATAACAGGTGGCCATTACGGCCGCCGAGGCGTTCTTGCAGCAATCTTCATTTTTGAAGCAATGATTGCCGGTCGGGTCGAGCTTGGTCAGATGCCGTTCCGGCAAACCGTGGAAGCTCAGCAACAGGTGATCGTAATCCTGCTGCAAGTGCGGCTTGGCGCTCGCCACCAGCGCGTCGAGGTATTCCGGCTGATCGTAGAACGGTTGCAACACCGACAGCTGCACATCGAGCTTTTTCTCACGCACCACACGCTTGGCTTCTTCAATCACCGTGGTGGTGGTGCTGTCGGCGAACTGTGGATAAAGCGGCGCGAGGGTAATGCGTTTATGCCCCGCCGCAACCAGTTTCAGCAGGCTTGTCTCGATCGACGGCTCGCCGTAACGCATGGCCAGCTCAACCGGACCGTGAGTCCACTGCGCCTTCATCTGCTGTTGCAGGCGACGACTGAGCACCACCAGCGGCGAACCTTCGTCCCACCAGATCGAAGCGTAGGCATGGGCCGACTGCTCCGGGCGCTTGATCAGGATCAGCGACACCAGCAGCCGCCGCACCGGCCACGGCAGGTCGATCACGTACGGGTCCATCAGGAATTGATTGAGGTAGCGGCGCACGTCGGCCACCGAAGTGGAGGCCGGCGAACCCAGGTTGACCAGAAGCAAGGCGTGATCGGTCATGCAACGTCCTATTTCAGAGGCGGCCGGAAAGATCGTCCAGGGCCGCGCGTAAATCCGTGAACCGGAAAGTGAATCCCGCTTCCAGCAAGCGTTTCGGCGTGGCCCGTTGGCCACCCAGCAACAGCAATGACATCTCGCCGAGCCCGACCTTCAACGCGAGGGCCGGCATCGGCATGAACGCCGGGCGGTGCAGCACGCTGCCCAGCGTCTTGGCGAATTCGCGATTGCGCACAGGTTTCGGCGCGCACGCATTATAAGGACCGCTCGCCTGATTGCGGTGCAGAAGAAAATCAATCAGGGCGATTTGGTCATCGATATGAATCCACGGCATCCACTGCCGACCATTGCCCAAAGGCCCGCCCAGCCCAAGCTTGAACGGCAGCAGCAGGCGCGACAAAAAGCCGCCCTCGGCCGACAGCACCAGCCCGGTGCGCACCAGCACCACACGAATATCCATCGCTTCGGCGCGTTGCGCGGTTTCCTCCCAGGCGATGCACAACTGGCTGGCGAAATCGTCGATCACCGGCGGCGAGTCTTCGGTCAACTCGCGCTCGCCGCCGTCACCGTACCAACCCACGGCCGAACCCGAGATCAGCAGCGACGGTTTCTGCCCGCGATGTTCCAGCCACGCCAGTAACGATTCGGTCAGCGTAATCCGGCTGCTCCACAACAATGCCTTTCGCCGATGGGTCCACGGCCGGTCGGCAATCGGCGCGCCGGCGAGGTTAACGATCACGTCGACCGGCTCCTCGCCAAGTTCCTCCAGACGCGCAATACCACGCACCTGGTCGCCACAGATTTTCGCGACTTTTTCCGGACGACGACTCCAGACCGTCAGGCGATGACCCTGCCCGGACCAGTGCCGGCAAAGCTGACGTCCGATCAATCCAGTACCGCCGGTCAGCAATATGTGCATGACTTCTACCTCGCGTGGCGTTTTACCCCGATCACTAGTCTATTTTTATAAACAGGGATCTTTTCTATCGGGCAGGCTCTATTGTTTAACCATAGGCCAAGCTGTCAGAACCAGAACGCTGGAAGTTATACCAAAAAACAGAATTGTACAGGTTTCATCCACGGCGTAGTCTGTACAGAAAGGTAAACGAGGCCCCTATGACTGTACCTATCGCAATCATTGGCACCGGCATCGCCGGACTCTCCGCCGCCCAGGCCCTGACGGATGCCGGGCATACCGTTCAGTTGTTCGATAAAAGCCGCGGCAGCGGCGGGCGCATGTCGAGCAAGCGCAGCGACGCCGGCTCGCTGGACATGGGCGCGCAATACTTCACCGCCCGTGACCGGCGCTTCGTGACCGAAGTCCAGCGCTGGCAAAGCAAAGGCTGGGTCGCCGAATGGGCACCGCAGCTCTACACCTTTCATGGCGGGCAATTGAACCTGTCGCCGGACGAACAGACCCGCTGGGTCGGCACGCCACGCATGAGCGCCATCACCCGAGGCCTGCTCGACGGACTGGAAGTGCAGTTCGCCTGCCGGATCACCGAGGTCTATCGCGGTGAAGAACACTGGCACCTGCAGGACGCCGAAGGCTTCACCCACGGGCCGTTCAGCCACGTCGTGATCGCCACGCCGGCGCCTCAGGCCACCGCCCTGCTGGCCGCCGCGCCGAAACTCGCCGGTGCCGCCGCCGGGGTAAAAATGGATCCGACCTGGGCGGTCGCCCTCGCCTTCGACACGCCGCTGGATACGCCGATCGAAGGCTGCTTCGTCCAGGACAGCGCCCTCGACTGGCTGGCCCGCAACCGCAGCAAACCGGGACGCGACACCACGTGCGACACCTGGGTCCTGCACGCCACCAGTGCCTGGAGCCGGCAGCACATCGACTTGCCCAAGGAAGCGGTGATCGAACAATTGCACGGCGCCTTCGCCGAATTGCTGCACAGCGCCATGCCGGCCCCGACCTTCAGCCTCGCCCACCGCTGGCTCTATGCCCGGCCGGCCAGCAGTCATGAATGGGGCACCCTGGCCGATGCCGATCTGGGCCTTTACGCCTGTGGCGACTGGTGCCTGTCGGGTCGGGTCGAAGGGGCGTGGCTCAGTGGTCAGGAGGCTGCAAGACGCTTGCACGAACACCTGCAGTGAACCGCATCAATCCGCGCAAATTGCTGCTGTCGAAATGGACAGCAGCCCACCCGAAAAACCGTGAAAAGCATTTTCTGGTGACCGAACTGTTACGCGACGAAGAAGGTACGGTGCTGGCGATCGAATTGCAGGCGGTGCTGACCCGGCGTACCGAGCAATGCGACTGGCAGGTCCTGCAGGATGACTCACGCTGGAAAATGGGCTGGCGCTAAAAACCTCAAAAAAACTTATACAAACAATTTGACTTGTACACCCATGAATCTATGCTGAAGGCATGTTGTACAGATCAGTTTGTCTGTACAGGTTTAGATTCGAGGTTGCTGCATGTCCGACTCATCGACGTCCCTACCGAAAATCGCCATCAGCGCCTGCCTGATGGGCGCCGAGGTCCGCTACAACGGCGGACACAAGGAATCGCGGCTGTGCAGCCGCACCCTGGCCGAGCATTTTGAATTCGTTCCCGTCTGTCCTGAAGTAGCGATCGGTCTGGGAATTCCCCGCGAGCCGATTCGACTTGTGGGCGACCCGGCCAAGCCTGAAGCGGTCGGCACCGTCAATCCGTCGATTAACGTCACCCAGCCACTGGCCGCTTACGGCGAGAAAATGGCGGGGGAACTCAGTGACATCTGCGGCTACATCTTCATGCAGCAATCGCCCTCCTGCGGTCTGGAGCGCGTGAAGGTCTACCACGCCAACGGTGCACCGGTGAATGGTGGCGGGCGTGGCATTTACGCCGAGGCGTTCTGTGCGCAGCATCCGGATCTGCCGGTGGAGGAAGCCGGGCGCCTGAACGATCCGGTGCTGCGGGAAAACTTCATCACCCGCGTGCTCGCCTACCGCGAATGGCAGCAGGTGCTCGAGCAGGGCTTGAGCCGCCGTGCACTGACCGAATTTCACTCGCGCTACAAATACCTGCTGATGGCCCACAACCCGGTGCAATACAAGACGCTGGGCAATCTGCTGGGCAACATGGGCCAGACAGCGCCGGACGAGCTCGGCCCGCGCTATTTCAGTGAACTGATGGCGGCGCTGAAAAAATGCGCCACCCGCCGCACCCACAGTAATGTCCTGCAGCACATCAGTGGCTACCTGAAACAGGTCATCACCCCCGAAGACAAACAGGAAGTGCAACACATCATCGGCCAGTACCGGCACGGCATCGTGCCGCTGGTGGTGCCGCTGACGCTGCTCAAGCATCATTTTCGCCTCCACCCGGATCCCTACATCGCGCAGCAGGTGTACCTGCAACCGCATCCGGAAAACCTCAGCCTGCGAAACGCCATTTGATGAACGACTCACCCGACACCAGCGCCCGTGAAGACCTCGGCGCCGACTTCAAGAAAGCCCTCGACGAAGGCTGGCTGCCGATCCGCGAAGTCGCGCGCCAGACCGGCGTGAATGCCGTGACCCTGCGCGCCTGGGAAAGACGCTACGGGCTGATCGTTCCGCAGCGCACACCCAAGGGTCATCGTCTGTACAGCGCCGACCATGTGCAGCGCATCCAGAACATCCTCACCTGGCTCAACCGCGGCGTGGCGGTCAGCCAGGTCAAACCGCTGCTCGACACGGCACAGGCGTTAAACGAACCGGTTGAAGACGAATGGCATCCGCTGCGCCAGGCTGCTCTGCTGGCGGTCACTCACCTGAACGAGCGCAGCCTCGACGACAGCATCAACCAGGCGATGGCGTTGTATCCGCCGCGCACACTTTGCGAGCAATTGCTGCTGCCGCTGCTGAGCGATCTCGAACAGCGCTGGCAGGGCCAGTTCGGCGCGCAGATGGAGCGCGTGTTCTTTTTTGCCTGGTTACGCAGCAAATTCGGCGCACGCATCTACCATAACAACCGTCAGTTGCGCACCGCGCCGCTGCTGCTGATCAATCACTCGGATTTACCGCTGGAGCCGCACCTTTGGCTCTGCGCCTGGCTGATCAGCAGCGCCGATTGCCCGGTGCAGGTGTTCGACTGGCCGCTGCCGGCCGGAGAGCTGGCACTGGCAACCGATACCCTGCAAGCCCGTGGCGTACTGCTGTATTCCAGCAAAGCCCTGAACCTTGCGCAGCTACCGAAACTGTTGAATGGCGTCAGCTGCCCGAAACTGATTGCCGGACCCACGGTGTGCATTCACCACGCCGAGTTGTCCGCAAAGACTTCCGATTTCGCTGATCTGCTCCTGGCCGAAGACCCTCTTTCGGCGCATCGGGTGCTCATTCAGCGTGGATTGATTTAATGATTCAGACAGAGACCGACATGCAATTGATCTGGCTGCGCAGCGACCTGCGCCAACACGACAACACCGCCCTCGCGGCCGCCGCCGAGCGTGGCCCGACCGTGGCTGTGTACCTGTTGAGCCCGCTGCAATGGCAGGAACATGACGACGCGCCGTGCAAGATCGATTTCTGGCTGCGCAATTTGCGCGATTTGAGCAAAAGCCTTGGTGCCCTGAACATCCCGCTCCTGATCCGCACCGCGCCTCACTGGGATCAGGCACCCGCCGTGCTGCTGGAACTGTGCCGTCAACTGAAGATCGAGGCCGTGCACGTCAACGAGGAATACGGCATCAACGAAAGCCGTCGCGACGAGGCCGTTGCCGAGGCGTTGCAAGCCGAAGGCATCACCTTCCACAGCTACCTCGACCAATTGCTGTTCAAACCCGGCAGCGTACTGACCAAAACCGGCACTTACTTTCAGGTGTTCAGCCAGTTCCGCAAGGTCTGCTACGAGCGCCTGCACCGCTCGATGCCGTCGCTGAAACAGGCGCCGGGCAAACAATCGGCGCTGAACATCGCCAGCGATCCCGTACCAGAAGCCATCGAAGGGTTCCCGACACCGTTCGAATCCCTGCGCGCCCTGTGGCCCGCCGGTGAAGCCGAGGCCCGACGCCGCCTCGATACGTTCGCCGATGCGCAGATCGACTACTACAAGAGCGAACGCGACTTCCCGGCCAAACCCGGCACCAGCCAGCTCTCGGCTTATCTGGCCGCTGGCGTGATCTCCCCGCGCCAATGCCTGCACGCCGCCCTGCAAAGCAATCAGGGCGAATTCGAAAGCGGCAAGGTCGGGGCTGTCACCTGGATCAACGAACTGCTGTGGCGCGAGTTCTACAAACACATCCTCGTCGGTTACCCACGGGTTTCACGGCATCGCGCATTCCGCCCGGAAACCGAGGCCCTGGCCTGGCGCGATGCGCCTGCGGATCTGGCCGCCTGGCAGGAAGCCCGCACCGGTTTGCCGATCATCGACGCGGCCATGCGCCAATTGCTGGAAACCGGCTGGATGCACAACCGCCTGCGAATGGTGGTGGCGATGTTTCTGACCAAGAACCTGCTGATCGACTGGCGTGAAGGCGAGCGTTTCTTCATGCGCCACCTGATCGACGGCGACCTGGCCGCCAACAACGGCGGCTGGCAGTGGAGCGCCTCGACCGGCACCGATTCGGCGCCGTACTTCCGGATCTTCAACCCGGTCAGTCAGTCGGAAAAATTCGACAGCGAAGGCTTGTTCATCAAGCACTGGCTTCCGGAACTGGCCGGCCTGAACAAGAAAGAAGTCCACAACCCGGCCAGTGCCGGCGGACTGTTCGGCGTGGCGGACTATCCGGCGCCGATCGTCAATCTGAGCGCATCACGGGAACGGGCGCTGACAGCGTTCAAGAACCTGCCGTCACGCGCGTCTCAAGGAGAGAGCGATGAGTGAATTTCTGCGCAGTTTCGCCCAGCGGTTCGCACAGTTGAACAAAGACAACTTGCGCACCCTGGACGAGCTGTACAGCGAGGACATTCATTTCACCGACCCGCTACACGAAGTGCAGGGGCTGACGAACCTGCGCGCTTACTTCAGTGAGTTGTACGCCAACGTCAACGAACTGCGCTTCGATTTCCACGGCTTCGACCAGATCAGCCACGGCGAAGGCTATCTGCGTTGGGTCATGAGCTACCGCCACCCGCGTCTGAGCGGTGGGCAACTGATACGCGTCGCGGGCTGCTCGCACCTGCTCTGGAGCGACAAGGTTTACCGCCACCGGGATTACTTCGATGCCGGGGCGCTGCTTTATGAACATTTACCCGTATTGGGCCGGGTGATCGCCTGGCTGAAAAGGAGATTGGGATGAGTCGTACAGCTCCACGGCGATATTGGCTGACCGGTGCCAGCAGTGGCATCGGTGCAGCATTGGCAGAAGAAATCCTCAAGACCGGTGCACATCTGGCGGTCAGTTCCCGTCAGGTCGCACCGCTCAAAGTGCTGTCGCAACGTTATCCGGGACAGGTACTGGTGGTGCCCGGCGATCTGACCAACAGTCAGACCGTGCGCGAAATCGGCGAACAGATCGCAGCGGACTGGGGCTCGCTGGACTCGGTGATCCTCAACGCGGGCACCTGTGAGTACGTCGATGCCCGGCAGTTCGACGCCTCGATCATCGAGCACGTGGTGCGCACCAACCTGCTCGCCAGCAGCTATTGCATCGAAGCCTCGCTGCCCTTGCTGCGCAAAGGGACGGCACCGCATCTGGTGGGGATGGCCAGCTCGGTGACCTATGTGCCGTTGCCCCGCGCCGAAGCCTATGGCGCGTCGAAGGCCGGGCTGCGCTATCTGTTCGAATCCCTGCGCATTGACCTGGCGGCCGAAGGCATTGAAGTCACAGTAATCAGTCCAGGCTTCGTCGACACGCCCCTGACCGCCAAAAATGACTTCCCGATGCCGCTCAGTTGGCCTGTGGATAAAGCCGCGCGGCATATCTTCGCCAAGCTGAAGGACCGGCCGCTTGAGATCGCTTTCCCGGCGCTGTTCATCGCGGCCCTGTGGCCACTGTCGAAAATGCCCGCGCGGGTACAACTGGCGATCGGCAAGCGCATGGTGCGCAGCAACCCGCCGCTCAAGGATGCAACATGAAAATCGCCATTATCGGCAGTGGCATCGCAGGATTGACCTGCGCATACCTGCTTGCTCGCCGACATGACATCACCGTGTTCGAAGCCGACGCCCGGGTCGGCGGTCATACGCACACGGTGCCGGTCACCGTGGACGGGCGCGAGTATGCGGTGGACACCGGCTTCATTGTGTTCAACGACTGGACGTATCCGAACTTCATTCGTTTGCTCGGCCAGTTGGGCGTGGCCTTCAAGCCTACCGAGATGAGTTTTTCGGTCAACGATCCGGACACAGGCCTGGAATACAACGGCAACAACCTCAACAGCCTGTTCGCCCAACGCAGCAATCTGCTGTCCCCCGGATTCTGGGGCATGTTGCGCGACATTCTGAGATTCAATAAAGAAGCCCGGCGCGACCTTGCCGAACAGCGGATCACCGCGGACACCACACTCGACGATTACCTCAAGGCCGGCGCTTACGGCGAGCGCTTCATCCTGCATTACATCGTGCCGATGGGCGCAGCGATCTGGTCGATGCCGATGGCCGAAATGCTCAATTTTCCGTTGCAGTTCTTCGTGCGTTTTTTTGAGAACCACGGGTTGCTGTCGGTCAGCAACCGTCCGCAATGGCAGGTCATCGAGGGTGGTTCCAGCGCTTACATTGCGCCGTTGACCGCATCGTTCAAGGAGCGTATCCGCCTGAATTGCCCGGTGGGCCGGATCGATCGCGATGCGCACGGCGTGGTTATCCACAGCCCGGCCGGCATCGAACGTTTCGACAAAGTGGTGCTGGCCTGCCACAGCGATCAGGCCCTGCGACTGCTGGGAAATCCTGACGATAAAGAACGGGAAATCCTCGGCGCCCTACCCTATGCCGACAACGAAGTGGTGCTGCACACCGATACCCGCCTGCTGCCCACACGCAAACGGGCCTGGGCCAGCTGGAACTATCGCCTCGGCGGAGCCGGTCATACCCGGGCGGCCGTGACCTACGACATGAACATTCTGCAAGGCATCCAGAGCGACACCACGTTCTGCGTCAGCCTCAACCAGAGCGCTGGCATCACGCCGTCCAAAGTGCTGGCGCGCTTCACCTACGCCCACCCGCAATTCAGCCTCGCGGCGGTGACGGCACAGCAGCGCTGGGCTGAAATCGACGGCGCGCAACACACGCATTACTGCGGCGCCTATTGGGCCAACGGTTTTCATGAGGACGGCGTGGTCAGCGCCCTGCGCGTGGCCGCGTCCTTCGGAGAAAGTCTGTGAACAGCGCGCTCTACAGTGGCTGGATTGCCCATCGGCGATTCGCACCGCGCCGTCATCAATTCCGTTACCGGATCGGCATGCTGTACCTCGATCTGGCTGAACAGGAGACCGTGCTGGGCCTGTCCCGACTGGCGGGTTCCAGCCGCTTTGCGCCGTTTTCATTCCGCGAAACCGATTACCTGAAAACCTTCACCGGCCGGGGCGTGCGCCTGAGCGATGCGGTGCGCCAGCTTGTCGGCGAAGCCCTGGGCCATGCGCCGCAAGGTTCAATCTGCCTGCTGACCCAGCCGCGCAGCTGGGGCCTGTCGTTCAACCCGGTGAGTTTTTTCTATTGCCACGAGGCCGACGGCCAACTGGCGGCGATTCTCTGCGAAGTCAGCAATACCCCGTGGCGCGAGCGTTTTCACTACGTGTTGCCGGCCAGAGCGCCCAGCAATCTGCAGGACTTTCACCAGCACTTTGCCGTGGCCAAGGCCTTTCATGTGTCGCCGTTCCTGCCGCCGGATCTGGAATACCGCATGAGCTTCAGCCCCGCCGCGCAGGTCCTGGGTGTGCACATGGCCGACTGGCAAGGCGAGCAAAAACTGTTCGACGCCACCCTCGACCTGCGACGTGAACCCCTTGATCGACACCACTTGCACCGGCACCTGTGGCGCTTTCCCTGGATGACCGCCAAGACCGCGCTGGCGATCTATTGGCAGGCGTTGCGCCTGTTGCTCAAGCGCACCCCGGTGTATGACCACCAACGCGCCGACGACCGTTTTCGAACCGCCACCGTACCGACCGAGGAACGCCACCATGAAATCCACTAGCGTCTCGGCCAGAGCCAGCCTGCTCAGCCCCCATGGCCTGAGCGGTTCGCTGCTGCGCCGGGGAGTACTGCGCCAGCTGGAGCAGCTCAAACAGGGCCAACTGTTCGTCATCGAAGACGGCGAACGCCACGTCTTCGGTACGCCGGGCAGCGCGCTGGTAGGAGAAATTCAGGTGCTGGATCCGGCCGCCTGGGGTCTGGTCGCCGGCAATGGTTCGATCGGCGCCGGTGAGGCTTTCATTCATGGTTACTGGCGCTCGCCAGATCTGACGGCCGTGGTGCGGGTCTTCGTCAGCAACCTTGAAGTGCTCGACGGGATGGAAGGTGGCCTGGCCCGGCTCGGTCGGCCGCTGGTGCGCGGGCTGCACTGGCTCAACCGCAATACGCGCAAGGGCTCGCAGAAAAACATCGCCGCGCATTACGACCTCGGCAATGACCTGTTCGAACAGTTTCTCGACCCGACCATGATGTATTCCGCCGCGCAGTTTCTCAGCCCCGACGACAGCCTGGAGCAGGCGCAACTGAACAAACTCGAGCGGATCTGTCAGAAGCTCGCGCTCAAGCCCGGCGACCATCTGCTGGAAATCGGCACCGGCTGGGGCAGCATGGCGCTTTACGCGGCGCAGCACTACGGCTGCAAAGTCACCACCACGACGCTGTCGAAGGAGCAGTTCGCCTTCACCGCAGCCCGTATCGAACGCCTCGGCTTGCAGGATCAGGTGACGCTGCTGCTCAAGGATTACCGTGATCTCACCGGCCAGTACGACAAACTGGTGTCGATCGAAATGATCGAGGCGGTCGGCCACCGCTTCCTGCCGACCTATTTCAAGCAATGCGCGCAGCTGCTCAAGAGCAACGGCCTGATGCTGCTACAAGCGATCACCATCCGCGAACAGCGTTACGAACAGGCCCGCCGTGGCGTGGACTTCATCCAGCGCTACATTTTCCCCGGCGGTGCCCTGCCCTGCGTACAGAAAATGCTCGAAATCGTCGGCCGCGACACCGACATGAACCTGCTGCACATGGAAGACTTCGGCCTGCATTACGCCCGCACCCTGCGTCTGTGGCACGAGAACTTTCGCCATGCTCACGGCCGTCTGACCGAACTGGGCTATGACGATTACTTCCTGAGGCTGTGGGAGTTCTACCTGTGTTACTGCGAGGGCGGATTTCTCGAACGCACCATTGGCACTGCACAGCTGGTGCTGGCGAAACCGGCGGCAATGACCGCGCCTTTGCTGGGCCGTTTCGATGCTTGAACGGTTGGCCAACGCGGTGCTATTCCAGATCGGCTGGCTGGCCTGCGTGCTCGGTGGTAACAGTTTGTGGTTGCTGCTGGCGCTGACGGTGTTGGTGATTCATCTGTGCTGGATCAGCAGTTGGGCGCAGGAAGGCCGATTGATCCTCAGCGTGGTGATCATCGGCACGGCGGTGGACAGCCTGTTGCGCGGCCTCGGGGTTTTCGAGTTCAAGGACCTGTCACCGCTGATTCCGCTGTGGCTGATGTTGCTGTGGGCGTTGTTTGCCACGACATTGCGTCATTGCCTGCAATGGAGCGCGAGGCCGTGGTGGCTGGCCAGCCTGCTGGGGGCGGCAGGTGGCGCGCTGTCCTATGGCGCCGGCGGACGACTGGCCGGTGTGCAGTTTCCTTTCGGTGAGTTACCGACTCTGATCGGCATCGCGCTGCTGTGGGCGTTGCTGTTTCCGCTGCTGCACAAGTTGTCCCGGCGACTGGCGCGCTAAACGCCTGTCAGGCCTTTCACACGGTCATCGGCCACTGCCGTACACTGGCGCCATGAAAACCATTCCCCACCGGCAAATCGCCGAACCCGTGGTCACCTGCTCGACCTGCGCAGCCTGTTGTTGCCAGCTCGAAGTGATGCTGATCACCGACACCGGCGTACCCGAGCGTTTTATCGATACCGACGATTGGGGTGGTGAGGTGATGCTGCGTCTGGACGACGGCTGGTGCGCGGCGCTGGATCGCGACACGATGATGTGCACGATTTACGAGAAGCGTCCGCTGATCTGCCGCGAGTTCGAAATGGGCGCACCGGAATGCATCGACGAACGTCAGGGGATTGCCACGGCGTATCGCTGAATAAAAAAAGGAGCGCCAGGCGCTCCTTTTTTATGGGGCTTACTTTCTGGGGGCTTATAGCGGCATCGTGTAATGCAATGCGTAGCTTTCGACCCCATCGTTGTCGCTGCTCAGACCGGCGTTGGAATAGTGCGTCGCACGGATTCCCACCTCATGCCCGCCATTGAAGCGCAGGCCGAAACCGATACGGTCTTCGAACTGGAAGGAGCCGCCGAGCTTGTTGTCTTCGTACTCGGTGTTGGAGAACAGCGCCACGCCGATCCCCGCCTCGACATACGGTTTGACCGACTGACCGGCAAACTCGTAAACAAACACCGGCGAGAACGACAGGCTGTTGTTGCTGGAGGTCTTGTCACCTTCCCAATAGGTATAGGCGCCGCTCCAGTAACCGGTCAGACGACCGACGTCACTTTGCAGCCAGCTCTTGTCCCAGTCGAAATTCATGCCCAGGCGATAAGTCATCGTCGAATCGCTGGTGGCACCCACTGCAAACTCGACGCCAGCAGCCTGTGCGGTAAAACTTTGCCCCATCAGTGCAGCCGCAATCGCGGCCAAGCAGAATAGTCGCTTCACGTTGAAACTTCCTTTTCCGGAACGATCGTTTGGTTTTTCTAGGTCACTCTGCGCTATAGAAATCTGCGCTTGGTCAGAAGTTCAGCTGACTTTTTAGATATTTCACATTTTTTTTACAAGGTGAATTTTTCGACGTCGCCGGCGACTTGGCCCAACAGGGCCAGCGTGTTGCGCAAAGACTCGGGATCGGCGCTGGTCCAGAATCTGACCGGTCGGTTCGGCCCTTCGGCGAGCAGATCCCGCTCGGCCAGCAGCCGCTGCAATTGGCGGGCTACTGCCGCGCCGGTGTCGATCAGGCTGATGCTCTCGGGGATCATCGACTTGAGCATCGGCTTGAGAAACGGATAGTGGGTGCAGCCCAGAATGATCGTGTCGCAACCGTTCGCCAGTAGCGGATCGACGTAGTGCTTGAGCAATGCACGCAACTCGGGGCTGTGAAGATCGCCGCTTTCAATCCGCTCGACAAGTCCGGGGCACGGCTGCGTGATGACCCGCACATCCGTGGCAAAACGATCGAGCAGCGCTGCAAACTTCGCACTCTGCAAAGTGCCGGTAGTGGCTAGCACGCCCACCACGCCGCTGCGGGTGGCGGCGGCGGCCGGTTTGACCGCCGGCTCCATGCCGACAATCGGCCACTCGGGAAAGTCCCGGCGCAAATCAGCGACGCCGGCCACGGTCGCGGTGTTGCACGCGATCACCAGCGCCTTGGCGCCCTGCTCGCGGAAAAAACCGGCCATCACGCTGCAACGCTGGCGGATGAATTCCGGAGTTTTCTCGCCATAAGGAATATGGCCGCAATCGCCGAGGTAGAGCAGCGATTCAGTCGGCAGCAGACGCTGGATTTCCGCCAGCACCGACAATCCGCCGACGCCGGAATCGAATACGGCGATCGGCGCTTCACGCATGCTGCGAACCACAGACGCTGCAACCCGGATCGCGCTTGACCCGCAGCTCACGGAATCGCGAGCCCAGTGCATCGATCAACAGCAGACGCCCCACCAGCAGCTCGCCGAATCCCGCCAGCAACTTCAAGGCTTCCAGCGCTTGCAGGCTGCCGACCAGACCGACCAGCGGCCCGACCACACCCGCTTCGCTGCAAGTCAGTTCGGCTTCGCTGCCGTGACCGTACAGGCAGTGGTAGCACGGGCTTTCGGCGCGGCGCGGGTCGAACACCGAAAGTTGTCCTTCGAGGCGAATCGCCGCGCCGCTGACCAATGGCTTGCGCGCCGCCACGCAAGCGGCGTTGACCGCTTCGCGGGTGGAGAAATTGTCCGAGCAGTCGAGCACCAGATCCACCGACGCCACGGCTGCGGCGAGAGAATCTTCGTCCAGCGCCTGACGATGAGGAATCAGTTTGATTTCAGGGTTGATCGCGCTCAGGCGCTTGAGCGCCGAGTCGACCTTGCTCATGCCGACGCTGTCGGTGTCGTGGATGATCTGGCGTTGCAGGTTGGTCAGGTCGACCGTGTCGAAATCCGCCAGGTGCAATTCACCAACACCCGCCGCCGCCAGGTACAGCGCCACCGGCGCGCCGAGACCGCCGAGGCCGACGATCAATACCCGGCTGTCCTTGAGCTTCAACTGGCCATCGATGTCGATGTGTTGCAGCAGGATCTGCCGACTGTAGCGCAACAATTCCTGATCATTCAGCACGGCAGGCGCCCCAGGCTGATCCGTTGATGGCCGCCCAGATCGGTGCGGCTGTGGACTTCGTCGAAACCTTGCGTCAGCAGCAGATCGCGCACGGCTTCGGCTTGATCATAGCCGTGTTCGAGCATCAGCCAGCCACCGGCCTCCAGATGGGCCGGCGCCTGGGCGATGATCAGGCGCAGATCGCCGAGCCCGTCGATGCCGGCCACCAAGGCGCTTTCCGGCTCGAAGCGCACATCGCCTTCCACCAGATGCGGATCGGCCGCGCGAATGTACGGCGGGTTGCTGATGATCAACTCGAAACGCTTGCCTTCGAGGGCGCTGAACCAGTGACTGCTCAGCACCGTGACGTTGTTCAAGTGCAGGCGCTGGCGATTGCGTTCGGCCAGGGCCACCGCTTCCAGCACGCGATCCACGGCGGTGACTTTCCACGCCGGGCGTTCGCTGGCCAGGGCCAGGGCAATCGCTCCGCTGCCGGTGCCCAGATCGAGAACTTTGGCCGGGATCGCCGGCAGCAATTCCAGTGCGGCTTCCACCAGCAGTTCGGTGTCCGGGCGCGGGATCAGCGTGTGCGGTGCGACTTCCAGATCCAGCTTCCAGAAACCCTGCTGACCCAGAATGTAGGCGACCGGCTCGCCGCTGCGACGACGTTGCAGGTACTCGGCAAAAACCAGTGCGGCTTCGCTGGGCACGATGCGCTCGGGCCAGGTGTGGAGAAAACTGCGCGACTTGCCCAGCGCGGCGGCCAGAAGCAATTCGGCGTCCAGGCGCGCGGTGGGCGAATCCGGCAGTTCGGCGGCGCGCAACAGGCTGGCGATGATGGTCATTTACTCACCTATCGCTGCGAGCTGGTCGGCCTGGTATTCGGCCAGCAACGGCTCGATCACCGCTTCGACGCCACCGGCGAGGATTTCGTCGAGGGAATACAGGGTCAGGTTGACGCGGTGGTCGGTGACCCGGCCCTGGGCAAAGTTGTAGGTACGGATGCGCTCGGAGCGGTCACCGGAACCCACCAGCAATTTACGTTCGCTGGCGATGGCGTTGGCCGCCGCCGCCGTCTGCTGGTCGTTGAGTTTGGCCGCCAGCCAGGCCATCGCACGGGCACGGTTCTTGTGCTGGGAACGTTCTTCCTGGCACTCGACAACGGTGCCGGTCGGTATGTGGGTGATGCGGATCGCCGAATCGGTGGTGTTGACGTGCTGACCACCGGCCCCGGAGGAGCGGTAAGTGTCGACGCGCAAATCCGCCGGGTTGATCTCGATGGCTTCACGCTCGTCCGGCTCGGGCAATACCGCCACGGTGCAGGCCGAGGTGTGGATACGGCCCTGGGATTCGGTGGCGGGTACACGCTGTACGCGGTGCGCGCCGGATTCGAATTTCAGCTTGCCGTAAACGTTGTCGCCTTCGATGCGGGCGATGACTTCTTTATAGCCGCCGTG
The DNA here is from genome assembly GCF_039695385.1 of Pseudomonas sp. 9.2(2024). Lineage (NCBI taxonomy): Bacteria > Pseudomonadati > Pseudomonadota > Gammaproteobacteria > Pseudomonadales > Pseudomonadaceae > Pseudomonas > Pseudomonas sp. 9.2(2024). The sequence continues at coordinate 5,436,711 of NZ_CP155585.1, forward strand.
TTCGCCTTCGTTTTCCGAGAGGATCTCCACGCGCCAGCCACGCCGTTCGGCGTAACGCGAGTACATGCGGAACAGGTCGCCGGAGAAGATCGCCGCCTCGTCGCCACCGGTGCCGGCGCGGATTTCGAGAAACACGTTGCGCCCGTCGTTGGGATCCTTGGGCAGCAACATGCGTTGCAGGTCGGATTCCAGCGTGATCAGCAACTCCTTGGCTTCGCGGACTTCTTCCACGGCCATTTCACGCATGTCCGGGTCGCTGTCCTTGAGCAGCGCCTGCGCGCCTTCAAGATCGCTTTGTACGCCGAGCAGCTTTTTATAGCCTTGTACCACCGGCTCAAGTTCGGCGTATTCCTTGGAATAGGCGCGGAATTTGGTCTGGTCGGAAATGACTTCGCCGTCGCCGAGCAGCGCGGTCAGTTCCTCGAAACGGTCCTGGAGAATGTCCAGCTTATTGAGCAGTGACGCTTTCATTGCGGTTTTTTATCCGAAAAGCTATCCGGTGAGCCCTCGAGGGCAAAGAGTTCCTGAGCCATGGCCAGCGCATCGAGGCGGCCTTCGGCAGAAAGCTTTTTCAACTGCACGCTCGGGGCGTGCAGGAGTTTGTTGGTCAGGCCACGGGCCAGTTGCCCGAGCACGTCTTCGGCGTTGCCGCCGTTGGCCAGCAGGCGCAGGGCCTTTTGCAGTTCTTCGTCGCGCAGGCGTTCGCTCTGTTGACGATAGGCCTTGAGCACGTCGACCGCCGCCAGCTCGCGCAGGCGCACCATGAAATCGTCGGCGCCGACCGAAACCATCTCTTCAGCCGCCTGCGCTGCACCCTGACGGCTCTTGAGGTTTTCGGCGACCACTTCGTGCAGATCGTCGACGCTATAGAGGTAAACGTCGTCGAGTTCGCCGACTTCAGGCTCGATGTCACGGGGAACGGCGATGTCGACCATGAAGATCGGCTTGTGCTTGCGCAGCTTCAGCGCGCTTTCCACCGCGCCTTTACCGAGGATCGGCAACTGACTGGCGGTAGAACTGATGACGATGTCGCTGCGCACCAGTTCGGCCGGGATGTCCGAGAGCAACACCGCGTGGGCACCGAACTGTTCGGCCAGCAGGCTGGCGCGCTCGAGCGTCCGGTTGGCGACCACGATGCGCTTGACCCCCAGTTCATGCAGGTGACGGGCGACCAGGGTGATGGTCTCGCCGGCGCCGATCAGCAGGGCCTGGCTGCGTTGCAAGTCGCTGAAAATCTGTTTGGCCAGGCTGACGGCGGCAAACGCCACGGACACCGGGTTCTCACCGATCGCGGTGTCGGTACGCACTTGCTTGGCGGCGTTGAAGGTCGCCTGAAACAGTCGCCCGAGCAGCGGCCCGATGGTGCCGGCCTCGCGGGCAACGGCGTAGGCCGATTTCATCTGGCCGAGAATCTGCGGTTCGCCCAGCACCAGCGAGTCGAGCCCGGAGGCGACGCGCATCATGTGACGAACTGCCGCATCATCTTCATGCACATAAGCACTCGCGCGCAGCTCATCGAGGCTTAAATGGTGATAGTCGGCCAGCCAGCGCAGCACGATATCGGCCGAAAGCTGATCCTGTTCTATATACAGCTCACTGCGATTGCAGGTGGAGAGGATCGCAGCTTCGCGGCTGTCGGTGAGTCGGCAGAGCTGCTGCAAGGCCTCCACCAGCTGCTCAGGGGTAAAGGCCACGCGCTCGCGGACGTCTACTGAAGCAGTCTTGTGGTTGATACCGAGTGCAAGGAAGGCCATTCAAGGTCGCTGATGGTGACGTGAAGCCGGCAATTGTCCTACTTCGTCAGATTCAGAACAACTACCGCTGACTATTGTCCCAATTGTCGGCCCCTATAATGGCCACAATCGAGACTCGGTTATGTTTGGCCGAAGGCTTGTGTCATGATGATCCGACCGCAGGTTAGTCGTCCTCTTCCTATATGAATAGATCTTCCGCGTTGCTCCTCGCTTTTGTCTTCCTCAGCGGCTGCCAGGCCTTGGCCCCCGTTTCGCAGGACGGTGCCTCACCGGTCGAAGACACCACGCCGGCCCCTGAAAAGCCCAAGGTTTACAGCTCGTTCAGCCAGGAAACGGTGTTCAGCCTGCTGAGCGCCGAGCTCGCTGGCCAGCGCAATCGTTTCGACATTGCCCTGGACAACTACGTGACCCAGGCCATCAACACCCAGGACCCGGGCGTTTCCGAGCGTGCGTTCCGCATCGCCGAGTATCTGGGTGCCGATCAGCCGGCTCTCGATACCGCGCTGATCTGGGCGAAAAACGCCCCGGACGACCTCGAAGCGCAACGCGCCGCCGCCGTGCAACTGGCTCGCGCCGGGCGTTATGACGACTCGATGGTCTATATGGAGAAAGTCCTGCAGGGCAAAGGCGACACCCATTTCGACTTCCTCGCGCTGTCGGCCGCCGATACCGATCAGGAAACCCGCAACGGCCTGATGAAAAGCTTCGACCGCCTGTTGCAGCGTCACCCGAACAACAATCAGCTGATTTTCGGCAAGGCCCTGCTGATGCAGCAGGACGGCGACACCAAAGGTGCGCTTGCCCTGCTCGAAGACAACCCGCCGGAAGACGGCGAGATCGCCCCGATCCTGCTGCGCGCGCGCCTGCTGCAAGGGCTGAATCGCGGCGACGAAGCGCTGCCGCTGCTGCAAAAGAGCATCAAGAAGTATCCGGACGACAAGCGCCTGCGCCTGACCTACGCGCGGATGCTGGTGGAACAGGACCGGATGGACGACGCCAAGGTCGAGTTCTCCACCCTGGTTCAGCAATACCCGGAAGACGACGAACTGCGTTATTCCCTGGCGCTGGTCTGCCTGGAAGCCAAGGCCTGGGACGAGGCCAAGGGCTATCTGGAAGACCTGATCGCCCGGGAAAGCCATGTCGATTCGGCGCACCTGAACCTGGGCCGCATTGCCGAAGAACGCAACGACCCGCAAGGCGCGCTCATCGAGTACGCCCAGGTCGGCCCGGGCAACGACTATCTGCCGGCGCAGCTGCGTCAAGCCGATATTCTGATGAACAACGGCAAGACCGCCGAAGCCCAGAGCAAACTGGCCGCCGAGCGTGACGAGCAGCCGGATTACGCGATCCAGTTATACCTGATCGAAGCCGAAACCCTGTCCGCCAACAATCAGGGCGACAAGGCCTGGAAAGTCCTGCAACAAGCGTTGCAGCAATACCCGGACGATCTGAATCTGCTTTACACCCGTGCGATGCAGGCGGAAAAACGCAATGACCTGGCGCAGATGGAAAAAGACCTGCGCCTGATCATCAAGCGCGATCCGGACAACGCCATGGCCCTCAACGCCCTCGGCTACACCCTGTCCGACCGCACCACCCGCTACGCTGAAGCCAAGGCGCTGATCGAGCAGGCGCACCAGATCAACCCGGAAGACCCGGCGGTTCTCGACAGCCTCGGCTGGGTGAACTTCCGCATGGGCAATCTGGAAGACGCCGAGAAATACCTGCGTCAGGCCCTCGAGCGCTTCCCCGATCACGAAGTCGCCGCGCACCTGGGCGAAGTGCTGTGGGCCAAGGGCAAGCAGCGCGAAGCGAAACAAATCTGGGGCAAGTTCCTCAAGGACCAGCCTGACAGCACCATCCTGCGCAGCACCATCAAGCGCCTGACCGGATCCGAGACTCTTTAACTCATGTTTTTGCGCCACGTCATAGTTTTCAGCTTCATCGCCCTGCTCGCCGGTTGTGCGGGCTTCGGCGCCCGTGAGTCGGTCGAAGGCCACGGCAATCCGGCACAGTGGGCCGCGAACAAACAACACCTGACCGGCCTCGACGGCTGGCAGATCGACGGCAAGATCGGCATCCGCGCCCCGAAAGACTCGGGCAGCGGCACGCTGTTCTGGCTGCAACGTCAGGACTACTACGACATTCGTCTGTCCGGCCCGCTGGGTCGTGGCGCCGCTCGGCTGACCGGCCGTCCGGGCGCGGTGTCGCTGGAAGTGGCGAATCAGGGCCGTTATGAAGCGCCGACTCCGGAAGCACTGGTCGAAGAACAACTGGGCTGGAAACTGCCGGTCTCGCATCTGGCCTGGTGGGTTCGCGGCCTCCCGGCACCGGACAGCAAAAGCCGTCTGACTCTGGACGGCAACAGCCGTCTGGCCAATCTGGATCAGGATGGCTGGCAGGTCGAATACCTCAGCTATGCCGAACAGAACGGTTACTGGCTGCCCGAGCGGATCAAGCTGCACGGCACCGACCTGGACGTGACGCTGGTCATCAAGACCTGGCAACCGCGCAAATTGGGGCAATAACGCATGACCGCTCCACGCCTCACTCTGCCCTCGCCGGCCAAACTCAATCTGATGCTGCACATTCTCGGTCGCCGTGAAGACGGTTATCACGAGTTGCAGACGCTTTTTCAGTTCCTCGACTACGGCGACGAAATCACCTTCGCCGTGCGTGACGACGGCGTGATTCGCCTGCACACCGAATTCGACGGCGTGCCCCACGACAGCAACCTGATCGTGCGCGCGGCGAAGAAACTGCAGGAACAATCCGGCTGCTCGCTCGGCATCGACATCTGGATCGACAAGATCCTGCCGATGGGCGGCGGCATCGGGGGTGGCAGTTCGAACGCGGCCACCACCCTGCTCGGCCTCAATCACTTGTGGCAACTGGGTTGGGATGAAGATCGCCTGGCTGCACTGGGTCTCACACTGGGCGCGGACGTGCCGGTGTTCGTGCGTGGCCACGCAGCTTTCGCCGAAGGTGTCGGCGAGAAACTGACCCCGGTCGAGCCCGCCGAACCGTGGTACGTCGTGCTCGTTCCGCAAGTCTCTGTTAGTACGGCAGAAATTTTTTCAGATCCATTGTTGACACGTAACACGCCGCCCATTAAAGTGCGCCCCGTTCCCGAGGGAAACAGTCGAAATGACTGCTTGCCGGTGGTCTCGAGGCGTTATCCAGAAGTACGTAACGCATTGAATTTGTTAGGTAATTTTACCGAAGCAAAACTCACCGGAACTGGAAGTTGTGTGTTTGGGGGCTTCCCAAGCAAAGCTGAAGCTGATAAAGTCTCGGCCCTTCTGACAGAGACCCTTACAGGGTTTGTAGCGAAAGGAAGCAACGTTTCGATGTTGCATCGCAAGCTGCAAAGTCTGCTCTAAAGGAACCAAGTGCCCGGCACTTGCAAGCAACAGATACAGGGGCGTCGCCAAGCGGTAAGGCAGCAGGTTTTGATCCTGCCATGCGTTGGTTCGAATCCAGCCGCCCCTGCCATTTTCCTATACTCATCCAGGTATACCCTCAGCCTTCAGGTACTGCGCGTGTCCAAGATGATGGTCTTTACGGGGAACGCTAACCCCGATCTGGCTCGGCGTGTCGTACGTCAGCTGCATATCCCTCTCGGTGACATCTCTGTCGGTAAATTTTCCGACGGTGAAATTACAGCCGAGATCAATGAAAACGTTCGTGGTAAAGACGTCTTCATTATTCAGCCGACTTGCGCTCCGACCAACGATAACCTGATGGAACTGGTAGTGATGGCTGATGCCTTCCGCCGCTCCTCGGCTACTCGTATCACTGCTGTTATTCCTTATTTTGGTTATGCCCGTCAGGATCGCCGTCCGCGTTCCGCACGTGTGGCTATCAGCGCGAAAGTCGTTGCTGACATGCTCACCGTAGTCGGCATCGACCGTGTTCTCACGGTTGATCTGCATGCTGACCAGATTCAGGGTTTCTTCGATATTCCGGTAGATAACATCTACGGCTCCCCGGTTCTGGTGGATGACATCGAAGATCAGCGCTTCGAGAACCTGATGATCGTGTCCCCGGACATTGGTGGCGTCGTGCGTGCACGTGCCGTTGCCAAATCCCTGGGCGTGGATCTCGGGATCATCGACAAACGCCGTGAGAAAGCCAATCACTCTGAAGTGATGCATATCATCGGTGATGTCGAAGGGCGTACCTGCATTCTGGTCGATGACATGGTCGATACCGCCGGCACTCTGTGCCACGCGGCCAAGGCCCTGAAAGAGCATGGCGCAGCTAAGGTCTTTGCCTACTGCACACACCCTGTGCTGTCGGGTCGGGCCATCGAGAATATCGAAAATTCCGTGCTGGACGAGCTGGTGGTCACTAACACCATCCCGCTGTCCGCTGCAGCACAAGCCTGTGCACGTATCCGTCAACTGGATATCGCACCGGTTGTTGCCGAAGCGGTTCGCCGCATCAGCAATGAAGAATCGATCAGCGCGATGTTCCGTTAAGGGCCCTGCCCTTCTCGAAATGTCTCGTTGACGAAAAGCGCCCCGCCCCGGCATTCCTGCCGGGGCGGGGCTTTTTTGCCCATACCGTGTTCGGCGCTGGTCGCAAACGCCACTCGGTCATGGCTATTTTGGAGATACAAAATGAACGATTTTACTCTGAATGCTGAAGCGCGTTCCGACCTGGGGAAAGGTGCGAGCCGCCGCCTGCGTCGTCTCGCTGCCCTGGTTCCAGCTGTTGTTTACGGTGGCGACAAAGCCCCTGAATCCATCAGCATGCTGGCCAAAGAAGTTGCCAAACTGCTCGAAAACGAAGCGGCTTACAGCCACATCATCGAGCTGAACGTTGGTGGCACCAAGCAAAACGTGATCATCAAGGCTCTGCAGCGTCACCCGGCCAAAGGCCACGTGATGCACGCTGACTTCGTACGCGTTGTAGCTGGCCAGAAACTGACCGCTATCGTTCCTGTGCACTTCATCAACGAAGCTGCTCCAGTGAAGAAAGGCGGCGAAATCTCGCACGTTGTTGCCGAGATCGAAGTTTCCTGCCTGCCGAAAGATCTGCCTGAGTTCATCGAAGTCGACCTGGCTAACGCTGAAATCGGCACCATCGTTCACCTGTCCGACCTCAAAGCTCCTAAAGGCGTTGAGTTCGTTGCTCTGGCTCACGGTAACGACCTGGCTGTTGCCAACGTCCACGCTCCACGTGTTGCTCCAGAAGCTACCGAAGAAGGCGCAGCAGAGTAATTCACTCTGTCATGCCTGAGTGAGCAGGTAACATCGCGGACTGGAACGTAGCGAGAAAGCGGGCGGGAACGCGGAGTTTACATCCATGGTAAATGAGCATTTTTCGTCCACTTTCGCCGCCTTCCCTGATCGCGGCGATGTTATCCACCACTCAAAGGAAGGGCCCCTATCGTGACTGCCATCAAACTGATCGTTGGCCTGGGAAATCCAGGCGCTGAATACGAGCAGACCCGGCATAACGCAGGGGCCCTTTTTGTTGAGCGCATCGCCCACGCACAGAACGTGAATCTCGTGGCCGATCGCAAGTATTTCGGCCTGACCGGGCGCTTCTCGCATCAGGGTCAGGATGTTCGTCTGCTGATTCCCACCACCTACATGAACCGCAGCGGCCAGGCCGTGGCGGCACTCGCCGGTTTCTTCCGCATCAAGCCTGAAGAAATCCTGGTGGCGCACGACGAACTCGATCTGCCTCCGGGCGTCGCCAAACTCAAAGTCGGCGGCGGCCATGGCGGTCACAACGGGTTGCGCGACATCATTGCGCAATTGGGCAATCAGAATACGTTCCACCGCCTGCGGCTTGGCATCGGCCACCCGGGCGTCGCCAGTATGGTTTCAAATTTCGTCCTGGGTCGTGCGCCACGCGCCGAACAGGAAAAACTCGATGCCAGCATCGACTTTGCCCTCGGCGTGCTGCCGGATATCCTCGCCGGTGAATGGAACCGCGCGATGAAAAACCTGCACAGCCAGAAGGCCTGACTCTAATCCGAGGGGAAACACCATGGGATTCAATTGCGGCATCGTCGGCCTGCCTAACGTCGGCAAGTCCACCCTGTTCAACGCCCTGACCAAATCCGGGATCGCGGCCGAGAACTTCCCCTTCTGCACCATCGAGCCGAACAGCGGCATCGTGCCGATGCCGGATCCGCGTCTGGACGCTCTGGCGGCCATCGTCAATCCAAAGCGCATCCTGCCGACCACCATGGAATTCGTCGACATCGCAGGCCTGGTTGCCGGCGCGTCGAAAGGTGAGGGCCTGGGCAACAAGTTCCTGGCCAACATCCGCGAAACCGACGCGATCGCTCACGTCGTGCGCTGCTTCGAAGACGAAAACGTGATCCACGTTTCCAATAGCGTCGACCCGAAGCGCGACATCGAAATCATCGACCTGGAACTGATCTTCGCGGACCTCGACAGCTGCGAGAAGCAACTGCAGAAAGTCGCGCGCAACGCCAAGGGTGGTGACAAGGACGCAGTGGCCCAGAAGGCCCTGCTCGAGCAACTGATCCCGCACTTCACTGAAGGCAAGCCTGCACGCAGCCTGATGAAGAACATGAGCGCCGACGAAAAAGCGATCATCAAGGGCTTCCACCTGCTGACCACCAAGCCGGTCATGTACATCGCCAACGTCGCTGAAGACGGTTTCGAGAACAACCCGCACCTGGACGTGGTCAAGGCCATCGCCGAAGAAGAAGGCGCCATGGTCGTTCCGGTCTGCAACAAGATCGAAGCGGAAATCGCCGAGCTGGACGACGGTGAAGAGAAAGACATGTTCCTCGAGGCCCTGGGCCTGGAAGAGCCTGGCCTGAACCGCGTGATCCGCGCCGGCTACGAAATGCTGCACCTGCAGACCTACTTCACCGCCGGTGTCGAAGAAGTCCGCGCCTGGACCGTCCGCGTCGGTGCCACCGCACCGCAAGCCGCTGGCGTGATCCACACCGACTTCGAGAAAGGCTTCATCCGCGCCGAAGTGATCGCCTACAACGACTTCATCCAGTACAAGGGCGAAGCGGGCACCAAGGAAGCCGGTAAATGGCGTCTGGAAGGCAAGGACTACATCGTCAAAGACGGCGACGTGATGCACTTCCGCTTCAACGTGTAAAAGCTGCACCCATGAAAAAGCCGCGTTTGATACGCGGCTTTTTTGTGCCTGAAATTCGGCCCGTCAGGCCTTTTTGGTTCTCGGCAGGAAGATCGCCAGCACCCCGAACAGCGGCAGGAACGAGCACAGGAAGTACACGTATTCGATGCCGTGAATGTCCGCGAGATGACCGAGCAACGCCGCGCCAATCCCGCCGAAGCCGAACATCAGACCGAAGAACACCCCGGCAATCATCCCGACATTGCCCGGCACCAGCTCCTGCGCGTACACCACGATCGCCGAGAACGCCGAAGCGAGGATGAAGCCGATCACCACGCTCAGGACAGTGGTCCAAAACAGATCGACATGCGGCATCAGCAGTGTGAACGGTGCCACGCCGAGGATCGAGAACCAGATCACCGCCTTACGCCCGATCTTGTCGCCAATCGGCCCGCCGAAGAACGTGCCCGCCGCCACTGCGCCGAGGAACAGGAACAGATGCAGCTGGGAACTGGCCACCGACAGGTCGAACTTCTCGATCAGGTAGAAGGTGAAGTAACTGGTCAGGCTGGCCATGTAGAAATACTTGGAGAACACCAGCAACCCGAGCACCACCAACGCGCTGATCACTCTGCCCTTCGACAGTCCATGAGTGGCGGCCTGGCCAGCCTTGAGCTTGAACAGGTTCAGGTGATGGGCGTACCAGCGGCTGATGCGATAGAGCACGAACAACGCAAACACCGCGAACAGCCCGAACCAGGCCACGTTACCCTGGCCGAAAGGAATGATGATCGCCGCTGCCAGCAACGGGCCGAATGCCGAACCCGCATTACCACCGACCTGGAACGTCGATTGCGCCAGACCGAAACGCCCGCCCGACGCCAGCCGCGCGATACGAGAAGCTTCAGGGTGGAAAGTCGAAGAGCCGATACCGATCAACGCCGCCGCCAGCAGAATCAACGGGAAACTGCCAACCATCGACATCATCACAATCCCGATCAGCGTGCACATGGAACCTGCCGGCAACAGCCACGGTTTCGGATGCCGGTCGGTGTGATAACCGACCCACGGCTGCAGCAGCGAAGCGGTCAATTGGAATGTCAGGGTAATCAGGCCGACCTGGGTGAAACTCAGGCCATAGTTGGCCTTGAGCATCGGATAGATCGACGGCAGCACTGACTGGATCAGGTCGTTGATCAAATGCGCCAGCGCCACCGCGCCGATGATGCGCATCACCAAAGGGCTGCTTTGTGAAGGAGCGGACGCCGAGGCAGCGGCGGTCTGAACGTTGCTGATAGCCATGGGAGTTTCCGGACTGCAGATGGGTGCACGCGGGCAGGTGCGTCAATGTGCCATTTTTCGGTGCGCCAGCGCCATCCCCTTAGCCAGCTAACGAACTATTCAGTCGTCGCGCTACAAGTGATAGCGCAACGCCATGGTCTGAATCTTGCCTTGCTTATCCGCTTGAACGCGGCGCCCTTACAAAGGGCATCGAGAATGGGAAGTTTCGCTACAGAGCCTGCCTACAGAGCGGGCAAGGGTGAACTTTCGAGGCCTTTTAGCAGGGCACCAATCCCGGTCGCAACGACCGCGATGCACGCCGATGGTGCGTGGTGTCCAGAGGAGTCATGGGGCATGCAGGCTTTTTTATCACCGGGGATCAGGTTGCTGGGGCGGTTTGGCTTCGCGCGTAAATTCCAGTTGTTGTTTCTGCTGTTTATCCTGCCATTGGCCGGCAGCCTGTTGATGATCGGCCAGGACTATCGCGACAAACTCAACCTGATCGCCGGCGAACGTGCCGGTGTGCGGCAGTTGCTCGCCCTCGATGCTCTCGACAACCTGCTCGCCGCCCAACGCGACCGCGCCGCCCGCTGGCGCGCCACGGAAACCAACCGCCAGCCGACGCCAGCGACCCTTGCCGCGATGGCTGCGTTCGATGGCGTACAACCTGCTGTTGCCCAGGCGACGCTGGACTTGGGCAATGCCTTGCAAGCCGAAGGCGCGGAAGGTGAAACCCAGACCCGCTATCAGGCCCTGCAAGCCGCGCTGAATGGCCTGGACTCGAAAAGCCTTTCCGGTGTCGGTTGGTGGCCGGACGGTTACGACCGTTTCACCAACGCCCTCAGCGCCCTGCAAGCCTTGCGCGAACAGATCGCGATGGACAATCGCCTGATCCTCGCGCCGTGGCTGGAGACCTATCTGCTGACGCAGATTTCCACCCAACATGCACCGGACCTAATCGAACGGGTCGGCCGACTGGCAGCCGTCGGCCAGGCGTCCGTGGTTTCCGGTCAGTTCACCCTGCAAAGCCGTCTGCAACTGCGCGACCTGCGCAGCCGCATCGGCGATGCCCGCGAGCAGCTGGTGAAAACCGCGAGCCTGCTCGAAGCGCGTCTGCCGCCAGCCCTGCAAGGCTGGGCCGGGCAATATCACGACAGCCTTAAACAGCTGGACGCCGGTTTGAAAGTGCTGGATGACGGCGTGTTCGGCGGCAGCATCAATCTCAAGCCTGAAGAATTCGAGCGCACTCTCGATGCCCTGCTCGGCAACCTCGCCACGCTGCGCCAGCAATCGCTGGTGTCGCTGGATCAGCGGCTGGATGACTACCACGGATCGGCAATTCGTCAGTTCATCATTGTCGCGGCTGTGTTCGGTTTCCTGTTACTTGCGGCGCTGTACCTGTTCGTCTGCCTGCAAGCCTCTATCCGCCGCAGTGCCAGCGGCATCACGCTGCTGGCCGAGGCTCTGCGCGACGGCAATCTGAGCCTGCAGGTGCCGGTCGTGGGTCGCGATGAACTGGCCTCGATCAGCACCGCACTCAACGTGGCGGTGGTGCAATTGCGCACCAGCCTGCTGGGAGTCGATCACGAGACGTCGCAACTGAGCAACGCGGTGCGCAGCCTCAACGATCACTCCAGCGGCGCTCTCAGCGAAGTCGAAGCGCAGCAATTGCAGATCAGCCAGATCGCCGCAGCCGCCACGCAACTGGCGGCGACGTCTCAAGGCGTGGCGCAGAGTTGTGAACAGGCTTCCGGCAGCGCTCAGCACACCCGGCGCATTGCCGCCGACAGTAGCCGTGACAGTCAACGGACCACGGCGAGCATCCAGCAGCTCAATCAGCGCCTGAACGAAACTGCCGCAGCGCTCGGCCGGGTCAGCGAGCAAGGGCAGCAGATTCAACTGGTGGTCGATACCATTCGTGGCGTCGCCGAGCAGACCAACCTGCTGGCGCTCAACGCGGCTATTGAAGCAGCTCGCGCCGGCGAACAAGGTCGTGGTTTTGCCGTGGTAGCCGACGAGGTGCGCAGCCTGTCGCAACGTACGCAATCGTCCACAGCGCAGATCGCCGGTACGGTCGACAGCTTGCGCAATACGGTCAACGAAGCCGTGAGCCTGATGGAGGCTGCGTGCGGCCAGGCGCAATCGGATGCCGCTGCGGTCACGGGACTTGGCGAACGCCTGGGGGAAATCGCCAGCGCCGTGCAGAGCGTCACCGACACCCTCGCCCAGATCGCCACGGCAGTGGAAGAACAGGCGAGCACCGCCGATGAGGTCAGCGGCAATATCCAGCAGGTGGATCAAGCGGCGGTTCGCCTGCTCGAAGGCGCGCGGGCCGTGAATCTCGCGGCGGACACCTTGAGCCAGGGCAGCCATGCCTTGAGTGCCAACACCGGAAGATTTCAGCTGCGTTGAAAGCCCCTCCCGCCCCGATTTTCGGCGCGGGAGGATAAGCGGTTGAAAATAAGAAGAAATATTTTGAATTTACGCTTGACGCTTTTCCATTTCAGGGGAATAATGCGCGCCACTTGGCTACATAGCTCAGTTGGTTAGAGCATAGCATTCATAATGCTGGGGTCCGGGGTTCAAGTCCCTGTGTAGCCACCAAGTACTAAAAACGGCTTACCGAAAGGTAGGCCGTTTTTTTATGCCTAGAGAAAAGTGCCCTTCCTCAGTGAGTCGGCTGGCTCCGTAGGAACCGGGTGCGAAAAGCGTACGAAGAGGATTTTTCGTTCGATCAGGCCCCTGCATCCCTACCAGTCGATTTGATCGCCATCCCCACTGACCCACAAGCTCCCCTGTCTCGATCCAACGACAGACAGGGAGTTGTCATGGACCTGGACCAAGACCTTTTCGATGATATCTGGCGCCGAAAGCTTCCAAACGGCGGCGCCTCATGGGCAGCATGGAATCCGCCCCGAGAGCCAGAGCCCGTCTACGTTCCAACAGATGAATGGCCAACCCCAAAGCCCCGCGACGATCTGGTATTTGCCAAGTCCTGCACACCGGACAACTGGTGTCGAACGGATGCCGGCACAACACCTGAGCCCGCCTCCAGTTTCGGCAAGATCATGGTGGCGGGCGCCGTACGCTTTCCCGCAGCCAGTAAGGTCGTAGCGAAAGCAATCGGCGCCGATCTGGCCTTGGGGCGCATGGCGGGCGGTGGAATTCTGCAGCAACGTCTCAACTGGGCAATCCGTGGTGCGACAGGCCCGGCCAGTGTTTTCATCCTAGGGATGCTGCCGGCCAGAATGGGCGACGGCACCCTTTATACCGACGAACAACTGCGCACCCTACCCCGCGCCACCACTCGCGTGCGCTTCCAGTTCCGGCGTGATGCCGGAGGGGTCATGCAGGTCTACGGCATCCACACCGGCGTCTCGGGCGACGACTCGGTGCGTACCGTAAAAGTAGAGTGGAACAGCGACAAGAGCGCCATGGAGGCGAAGCTCAACGGCATCACGATTTTGTGGACGCCGCAACGCGGGCCGCTGGGAGCGATGCCGCCGCTGGTTCACCCGGAGCACGGCGAAGCACTGAGTACGATCCTCGTCCACCCGATCGCCGCGAACACCGACAGCCAGATTGAAATCCTGCCCGGCGAAGACATCACCGCCGAGGATTGTATTCTGGTGTTTCCGGCTGAGACCGGGCTGAAGTCGCTGTATGTGGTGTTTTCGAAACCGGCGAGATTGATGCCGGGGACGGTGACGGGGGTTGGGGAGAATTCGTCGGGCATATGGCTCGTCGGAGCAAACTCGGGGGTGGGAGTTCCAATTCCAACAGACGTGGCAGACTCACTCAGGGGACTCGAATTCCAAAGCTTCGATTCGTTCCGAAGGGCTTTTTGGAAAGCCGTTTCGGAGTCTGCCGTGGCGGATCAGTTCATAAAGCAAAGTGTTGGCCGTATGCGTAAAGGTAAAGCACCAAGGGTGCGCAAAGCCGATAGTGTCGGCGGCAGAAGATCTTACGAGCTTCATCATCTCGAAAAAGTATCCGAGGGTGGCGACGTCTACGACGTTGATAATCTACGAGTAAATACACCTCGAAACCACATCGATATCCACCGGAACGAATAGGCCAGTCATGAAAGACAATCTACTGAAAAGCAGCATTTCGGAGTACACAGAGACCGAGTTCGTTGCGTTGTTGGAAGAACTCGTTAAAGAAGATGAAGAAGCCGAAGACGATGGTCGGGCTGATTTGTTACTGTTGCACTTCGAGAAAATCAGCGAACACCCGGCCGGATCCGATCTGATCTATTACCCGGAGACAGGCGCGGATAGCTCTCCTCGGGGGGTCACGCAGATTGTGAAAGAATGGCGAGCTTCACAGGGTCTGCCTGGGTTCAAAGGTCAGTAATGACTCAACGCCGTGTCATTGACGAGATCAGAAAGGAAGACAAGGCACCTACAGATGAACGGGCAGATATTCTATTGCTGCACTTCAACGAGATCGTTGGGCATCCGAGCAAGATGGACCTTATCTACTACCCTGAGCCAGGTGCTGACACGTCGTCCTCTGGCATAGCCCGTACAATCGCGAAATGGCATGAAGCAAACGGACTGCCTGGCTTCAAGAAGTGAAGATTCATGGTCAATCACTGAAAAGACTTCACACCACTAAGTATTAAAACGGCTTACCAAAAGTTAGGCCGTTTTTTATGCCTCAAGAAAAGTGCCCCACTTCAGTGGGCCGGCATGATTCCGTAGGAACAGAGCGCGAAAGGCGTACGAAGAGGATTATTCGTTCGATCAGGCCTCTGCATCCCGGCAAGTCGATTTGATCGCCATCCCGACTGACCGACAAGCTCCCCTGTCTTGATCCAAAGACAGACAGGGAGTTGTCATGGCCCCGGACAAAGACCCTTTCGACGATATCTGGCGCCGAAAACTTCCGAACGGCGGCGCCTCGTGGGCTGCCTGGAATCCGCGCCCGGAGCCAGAGCCTGTCTACGTCCCGACAGACGAATGGCCATCGCCAAAGCCTCGCGACGATCTGGTATTTGCCAAACCCTGCACACCGGATAACTGGTGTCGAACGGATGCCGGCACAACACCTGAGCCCGCCTCTCACTTCGGCAAAGTCATGGTGGCAGGCGCCCTGCGCATTCCCGCTGCCAGTCACGCCGTAGCGAAGGCCATCGGCGCCGATCTGGCGTTGGGGCGCATGGCGGGCGGTGGAATTCTGCAGCAACGTCTCAACTGGGCAATCCGTGGTGCGACAGGCCCGGCCAGTGTTTTCATCCTAGGGATGCTGCCGGCCAGAATGGGCGACGGCACGCTCTACACCGACGATCAGCTACGCACCTTGTCTCGCGCAACCACTCGCGTGCGGTTCCAGTTCCGACGCGATGCCGAAGGGGTCATGCAGGTCTACGGCATCCACACCGGAGCCTCGGGCGACGACTCGGTGCGTACCGTAAAAGTCGAGTGGAACAACGACAAGAGCGCCATGGAGGCGAAGCTCAACGACATCACGATTTTGTGGACGCCGCAACGCGGGCCGCTGGGAGCGATGCCGCCGCTGGTTTATCCGGAGCACGGCGAACCACTGAGCACGATCCTCGTCCACCCGATCGCCGCGAACACCGACAGCCAGATAGAAATCCTGCCCGGCGAAGACATCACCGCCGAGGATTGTATTCTGGTGTTTCCGGCTGAGACCGGGCTGAAGTCGTTGTATGTGGTGTTTTCGAAACCGGCGAGATTGATGCCGGAGACGGTGACGGGGATTGGTGAGGATGTTTCCGGTGTATGGCTGGCAGGAGCTGGAACAGGGATTGGAGTGCCGATTCCGACGCGGATTGCGGACAGACTCAGAGGGAGGGAGTTTTCAAACTTCGACGCGTTCAGAAAAGCATTCTGGCAAGCCGTGCGGGATGATCCAGAACTTTTCGATCAGTTCAATTCGGATGCCCAAGATCGTTTAATGTCGGGCAACGCACCCGCGGTTCGAGACAGGGAGTCTGTAGGCACAAGAGGGGTATTTGAAATACATCACGTCGAGCGGATCACTGATGGCGGCGCTGTCTACGACATAGACAACCTCCGAATCAACACCCCTAAAAATCACATCTTTCAACACAAAAAACAGTGAACGCACATGGAAAAAATATCTGAATACACTGAAACCGAATTTATCCGTTTCATCGAAAAAATACGTGCCACCAATAAAAGTGGATCGGATACGGAGCTTGGCGAGCTGCTGGCACAATTCAGAAAGCTTACCAGCCACCCGGACGGCACCGACTTGATTTTTTATCCCGAACCAGGAGAGGACAACTCTGCCGTGGGCATTACGAAGACCGTAAGAGAATGGCGCGCCGCCAACGGACTGCCAGGATTCAAGCAGTAACCCTCCGGCATCCATAGTCAAAACCGCTGCGCATCACCAGGCAGTCAAAACGGCTTACCGAAAGGTAAGCCGTTTGTTTATCCCTCGCCCATTAACGCCGCCAGCCCTCTCGCCCAAATCTGCCGCGTCCGCAAACCGACAATCGCCCGCCAGTCCGGATCCGCCGGATAAAACTGCTCCAGCAGATTCAACTTGATCGCCCGCCCCGTCGCATCCAGCGGATCGCCATGCAGATGCAGCCAGTGATCGTCGCGCAGATAACGATGCACGTCCGGCCCCGAATAAGTCCCGCACTCGATCACGAACGGCATCAGTTGCACATTCGGCAACGCGTTGAGCAACGCCTGCGAGGTGTAACCGGTAGCGGTTGCCGCGACACCGGTTTCGCTCAGGGTTTCGGCGCCGGTGTGCAGCGTGTAGAGCCACGGGCCGTAAATCGATTGCGCTTGGGCCAGTGCTGGATACGGCGCTTGGGTAATCGTCAGCAGCATCGGATGCCCGTACTCCCCGGCACCGGTGTGCAGGTCGAAACACATCACGGTTTCAGCACCGGCCAGATGATTCTCGATGATTGAATGCAGCGTGCGATTCGACCAACTCGGCGCGAGTCCGCCAAAGAACAATCCGTCGGGATGACTGTGCTGACCGCCCTCGACAATCGACATGACAGCCGGCCAGCCGTGCTCGGCAATTTGCGCATCCAGCAAGGCATCAGCCTTTTGCCGCTCGGGGCCATTCAAATCGGTGCAGGCGTAAATTTCATGGAGCGCCGCGTAAACGCGGTTGTCCGGAAGCGGTCGGTTGAAATCCAGGTGATTGCGGTTGAGGTCGATGTTGTCTTCATTGACCCGCCGCAGCCACGCCGTGCCCCACGGGTTGATCAGGTGAACCATTACCACCGCGACATCCTTCGGCAGCGAATCCGGCGTGAAATGCTTCAGCCAGTCGATCTGGCACTCCGAGCCGTAATAACCCTCAACTCCATGGGTGCCGCTGAGCGCCACCAGGCGCCGCTTGGTCGACGGATCCCCCAGCACCGCCACATCGGTACTCAAAGACTCGCCAAACGGCCCATTGAGCGGATGCGCGTACGAAGAGAGCGTTGCACCCGCCACCTTCGCGGCGGCTAAAAAGCGCTCGCGCTGTTCGCGATAGCTGGGCTGGGTCGGAAACTCGTTGTGCATGGCGGCCTCTTGTTGATTGTTCTGGCTTCACGTTTGCCCATGACCCTACAGAAATTCCGCCAAGGCATGAAGGACAAAGGTGCCTGCGGTTTGCGTCGTACACGGTCGGCCGATACAGTCCGTCAGACCTTTATCCCACGGACGGAGAGCCCCGCGTGTTTCCAGCCCTGCCCCTGAACCGGTTTCGCCTGCCCGCCCTGACACTGATCGTCAGCGCCATCGCCCTCACGGCCTGCAACGCCCCGCCCTCCTCGACCCTGCCGCTGGCACCGGAAGCCGCCTCCGGTTACCGCACCGGCCTGCAAGCCAGCCACGCCGAAAAACACATGGCCGCCGCTGCCAATCCGCTGGCCGCCGAGGCCGGTCGAGAGATGTTGCGTCAGGGTGGTTCCGCCATCGATGCCGCTATAGCGATGCAAGCGGTGCTGACCCTGGTCGAACCGCAATCCTCCGGGATCGGTGGTGGCGCGATGATCGTGCTGTGGGACGGCAAACAGGTGCGCACCTACGACGGTCGTGAAACGGCACCGGCGGGTGCGACCGAGAAACTGTTTCTGCAGGCCGACGGTAAACCGATGCCGTTCCCGCAGGCGCAGATCGGTGGACGCTCTGTCGGCACGCCGGGGGTGATGCGTGCATTGGAGCTGGCGCACAAAAAGCACGGCCGCTTGCCATGGGCGACATTGTTCGAGCCGGCAATCAAACTCGCCGAGCAAGGTTTCGCGATCTCCCCACGCCTGCATTCACTGCTGGAATCCGACCCGGTGATTCGCCGCTCGCCGGACATGGCCAGGTACTTTCTGAACAGCGATGGCAGCGTCAAAGCCGTCGGCACGCGACTGCAAAACCCGGCGCTGGCCGCCGTGCTCAAACGCATCGCCAACGAAGGTGCGGACGCGCTGTACAAAGGCCCGATCGCCGAAGAAATCGTGGCCAAGGTTCAGGGCCACGCCAACCCCGGCAGCCTGTCGCTGAACGACCTTCAGCACTATCAGGCCAAGGAGCGCGCGCCACTGTGCACCGACTACAAGCGCTGGCAGGTTTGCGGGATGCCGCCGCCATCATCGGGCGGGATTGCGGTGGCGCAGACTCTCGGCACCTTGCAGGCGCTGGAAACCCGCGATCCGCGTCTGGCTCTGACGCCGCTCAAGCCAGTGAAAACCGATAGACCTGCCGGCATCGAACCTGCGCCGCTAGCCGTGCACCTGATCGCCGAAGCCGAGCGCCTGGCCTACGCCGACCGCGCGCAATACGTAGCCGATACCGACTTCGTGCCGGTGCCGGTCAAAGGTTTGGTCGACTCGGGTTACCTGGCCAGCCGCGCCAGCCTGATCGGCGAACGCAGCATGGGCACAGCCAAACCCGGCACACCGCCGGGCGTACAGGTCGCCTACGCGCCGGATCGCTCGCCGCTGCGCATTTCCACCTCGCAAGTGGTGGCGGTCGATGACTTCGGTGGCGCCGTGTCGATGACCACCACCATCGAAGCAGCGTTCGGCTCGCACCTGATGGTTCAGGGTTTCCTGCTCAACAACCAGATGACCGACTTCTCGTTCATCCCGGAAGAGAACGGACAGAAGGTCGCCAACCGCGTGGAGCCCGGCAAACGCCCGCGCTCGTCGATGGCGCCGACCCTGATCTTCGACCGCAACAGTGGCGAGTTCGTCGCCACCGTCGGCTCTCCCGGCGGCTCGCAGATCATCGAGTACGTGGCCAAAACCACCGTCGGCCTGCTCGACTGGAACCTCGACCCGCAAAGCGCCATCAGCCTGCCCAACTTCGGCAGCCGCAACGGCCCCACTGAACTGGAACAGGGCCAGTTCAGCCCGACGCTGATCCAGGCACTCAAGGACAAGGACCACACCGTCAACGAAATCGACATGACCAGCGGCACCCAGGCCATCGTGCGGGTCAAGGATGCTCAAGGGAAGGCAACGCTGGCAGGTGGGGCAGATCCTCGGCGTGAAGGGGTAGCGTTGGGGGATTGAATCAGCACTGCCAACTGAAAAAGGCTTACCGAGAGGTAAGCCTTTTTTGTATGTCCATGAATTCATTTCCAGCGCCAACTGAAACCCTCAGGCTTCACCCTCCTCCCCCGCCACCCGAACCAGCAGATCACCGGGCTGACAGTTGAGGTACTCGCAGATGGCATCCAGGGTCGCCAGTCGCAGCCCTTTGACCTTGCCCTGTTTGAACAGCGACAGGTTGGCCTCGGTGATGCCGATGGCGGCTGCAAGGTCTTTGGATTTGACCTTGCGCAGCGCGAGCATCACATCCAGTTGAATCACGATAGGCATGAGGACCTCAAATAAACGTACGGTTTTCCCGATCCACTTCGCTGGCCTGCGCCAGAATCCGCGCGATGATCGAAATGCACGCGGCCAGAAACAACGCGACGAATGAGGCCGCCGTGATGCTCAGGGTAAACAACCGCTCACCGACCGGCGCGTTCTGGGTGACCCACAGGCTGAGCATCGGCTCACAGAGGAAATCCAGCAGCACCCAGATCGCCACTGCTCGCCCGACCTTGCCCAGATGCTCCGCTGTTTCCCGGGCGAAATACTCACCTCGCGCGTAACTCTGAAACAGCCGGCGCAAATGGTTCAGGCCCGACGCAAGCGCCAGCAGGGGAATGCTCGACAGCACGATCCCGCCCAGCTTCTGCCACCATGGAAACAGCGTGGCGGTGTCGGCCATGTGTGACAGCTGGCGCTCGGTCAGCGCAAACCCCAGCCCCCAGCCTTCCTTTTCCGCCAACGGTGGGTAAACCCAAATGACAGCATTGAGCAGCAGCATCACGACGATCAGGATCAACGTCACCGTCGCCATGCGCCGACTGAATTGCACGAGCCCGTGGGTGGTCATGGGAAAGCCTCACAAGAATGAATGTGAGCGCCACCCTAACGAATAAAATTATCGCAAAACAATAATTAATTGCTGCAAAACATTAATAAACGTCAGGCATCAAGATTTTTACCGACCACCGGATCACCGATCTTCAGAAAGTTGCCACCGGCCACGTGATGCAGCGTGCGCAGCTCATCGTGCCCTTCAAAATGCCAGCGTCCATCGCTGAACACCCGCGAATCAGCCTGCGCCGCGATCACCTCGGCGAGGAACAGATCGTATTGCTCGTGATTGTGCGGCTCCGGCAGCAACCGGCATTCGAGCCAGGCCACGCAACCGTCCAGCATTGGTGCCTCGACCTGCTCGCCAGCAAAGCTCTGCAAGCCGTACGCCTGAAACTTGTCCTGACCTTGATCGCGATTGATTTCCAGGCCCGATGTCGAGCCGACGGTCTGCACGATGTCGGCCTGATTCACACAAGGAACGTTGAGAACAAAGGTGCCCGAGGCCTCGAGCAATTGTCGGGTCCAGGTAGATTTGTCGAGAACTACCGCGACTTTCGGCGGTTCGAAATCCAGCGGCATGGCCCACGCAGCCGCCATGATGTTGCGCTGCCCGTCATGGGCGGCGCTGACCAGCACGGTCGGCCCGTGATTGAGCAGACGGTAGGCTTTGTTCAGGGGAACCGGGCGACGGAAGGACTCGCTCATGGGATCTGCTCCGGGAAAAAGAGCCGATTGTAGCGGGATAAAAACAACGAAGGGATGGCCGTGAACCATCCCATCGCCTGGCAGGCATCAGTTGGATAACTGGTTGGCGAACTGGCCGACTGCATCCACCACTTTCTGCGCGCCATCCTGGATCTCGACGATCACCGTACCGGCCTCCGCCGCCAGCGCCAGCCCTTGTTCGGCCTGTTGCTTGCCGTCGGTCATCAGCGCCACGGCGTTGCGCGCCATGTCCTGGTTCTGGCGCACCACACCGACGATTTCCTCGGTCGCCTGGCTGGTGCGCGAGGCCAGTTGCCGCACTTCGTCGGCCACCACGGCAAAGCCTCGGCCCTGCTCACCCGCGCGAGCGGCTTCGATGGCCGCGTTAAGCGCCAACAGGTTGGTCTGTTCGGCAATGCCGCTGATGGTCTTGACGATGGTGCCGATTACCTGGGATTGCTCGTTCAGCGCCTCGATGCCTTCGCCGGCGGTCTGCATGTGCTTCGACAGATCGCGCATCACGTTGACCGCTTCCGTCACCACACGGGTGCCGCGCTGGGCGGTGCTGTCGGTCTGCAGGGACGTGCTGTAGGCGATGTTGGCGGCGTCGGCGACGGCCTGTTCCTGATTGACCTGATCGGTGATCACCGTGGCGAACTTCACCACTTTGTAGAGTTTTTCGTTGGCGTCGAGCACCGGGTTGTAGGACGCCTCCAGCCAGACCGTCCGGCCATGGCTGTCGACCCGCTTGAAGCGGCCGGCGACAAATTCGCCATTGTTCAGACGACGCCAGAAGTTCTGGTACTCGGCGCTGTTGTACTCCTCCGGCTCGCAGAACTGGCGGTGATGTTTGCCCTTGATCTGCGCCAGGCTGTAACCCATCCCTTGCAGGAACCGTTCATTGGCACTCAGCACGTTACCGCTGAGGTCGAACTCGATCACGGCGGTCGAACGCACCAGCGCGCCGATCAGGTTTTCGTGTTCGCGGGAGGCCTCGATAGTGCGGGTCAGGTCGCTGGAGAAAATCGAGAAATGCTTGATCCGGCCATCCGACGAGCGAATCGGCTGCACGATCGAACGCAACCACGCCTCTTCGCCGTTACCGCGGGAAAGACGCACAGCGCCGGCGAAATGCTCGCCACGGGTCAGGGCGGCCTTGAAGCGGTGATGAAACTCGTCCGACTTCACATGGGCCGGCACGATATCTTCGATGGCGCGGCCGATCAGGTCGTGGCTCTTGTAGAGCATTTCGTTGAGGAAGTTCTGATTGACCGACTGAATCCGTCCGTCGGGCTCAAGGGTGAGCACCAGCATCTCGCTTTCCAGGCTCTCCTTCACTTGCAGAAGGCTGGAGAGTTCTTCACGAAGAGCCGCCAGCTCTTGCTTCAGGCGTTTGTTGAACATGGGAAAGCACCGATGGACTGGATGGATAGCGGGTATGCAGCCTAACCATCGGCCTTGGAAATCTTTTCTGAAGAGCGCTTGAGGCGTGTCCTACAAAAATAGTTACGCCTCGACAATTCAGGCGGTGCCGGCCACCGCACAGTGATCTGCGCGCGGCATGCGCGAGCCGAAATACGCTGCGCTGACGACGCCCACCGCGCCCATCACCGTGCAGAACATCACGCAGATCCACGGACTCCACGGCATCAGACCGATCAGCAGCAACGGTGTGAAACTGGCCCAGGCGGCGTAGGCAATGTTGTAGGTGAAGGAGATCCCGGAAACGCGGATCCGCGCCGGGAACAGGCTGACCATCACCGACGGCACCGCACCGACCACGCCACAGCACAAGCCGGCGATGGCGTAGGCCAGACCGACCCAATCCCCGCCGCTGATCAGGCAGCTATAAAGCAGACCGATGCCCAGCGGCAGCAGCAGGCTGTAGAGCATGACCGTGCGCCAGGCACCGATGCGATCGACCAGTCGGCCGGCGATCACGCAGCCGATGTTCAGGAAAACGATGCCCAGCGCGCTCAACGCGAAGGTGTGGCCAGCGGTCATGCCGAAGGTTTTCTGCATCATGGTCGGGGTGATGACCACGAACACCACCACCGCCGAGGTCAGCACGCAGGTCAGGAGCATCGCGGGCAACATGGCCAGGCGATGATCTCGCAGCACGGTGCGCAGCGGCAGCTCGACCCGCGCCTCGCGCTGCGCTTCCATCGCCATGAACACCGGGGTTTCGCTCAGCCAGCGGCGCAGCCAGACACCGATCACGCCGAACACACCACCGAGCAGGAACGGATAACGCCACGCGTAATCGAGCACTTCGGCCGGGGTGAACATTTGCGCGAGAAAAGTCGCGGTCAATGCGCCGATCAGATAACCAAAGGTCAGCCCGGCCTGCAGAAAGCCCAGGGCATAACCGCGATGCCCGGCCGGCGCGTGCTCGGCCACGAACACCCAGGCGCTCGGCACTTCACCGCCCACCGCCGCGCCTTGCAGGATGCGCAGCGCCAGCAGCAACAGCGGTGCGAAATAACCGATCTGTGCATAAGTCGGCATGATCCCGATCAGCAGGCACGGCAGCGCCATCATCAGGATGCTCAGGCTGAAAACCTTCTTGCGCCCCAGCCGGTCGGCGAAATGCGCCATCAGGATCCCGCCCAGCGGGCGCGCCAGATAGCCGGTGACGAAGATCCCGAAGCTTTGCAGCAGGCGCAGCCACTCGGGCATTTCCGGCGGGAAGAACAGCTGGCTGAGGGTCAGGGCGAAGAACACGAAAATGATGAAATCGTAGATCTCCAGCGCCCCGCCCAGGGCCGCAAGGCCGAGGGTCTTGTAGTCGGAACGGCTGAACGGCGCCGGTCGGGCAGTGGAATGGGCAGTCATGGCAAAGAACTCTGGCAGGCAAAAAACCAAGGCGCCCATGGTCTACGCAAACGGGCCGCCGGACAACCCGTTAGACCATAGTCTGATTCAGCAAAACACGGTCACAAAAATCCGCCGGTTGATTTACTGTTGGCACCTGTCCAGACGGGCCGGCCAAGCCCCGAAGACCACAATAAACATAAAAATCCGAGGTACTCCCGTGGCCGTTGATATCGAAGATAGCCGCTCTGCGCGCTTTGCCTTGCGCTGTTCAAGTTTCGCCGAACGCTGGTTTCCCGACTCCTGGGTATTCGCCGCGCTGGCGGTGATCATCGTCGCGCTGGCGACCCTGGCCATGGGCGCCAAACCCACCGACGCGGCCATGGCCTTCGGTGACGGGTTCTGGAGCCTGATCCCGTTCACCATGCAGATGGCCTTCGTGGTGATCGGTGGTTATGTCGTGGCCAGTTCGCCGCCCGCCGTAAAACTGATCGATCGCCTGGCGCGGATCCCGAAGAACGGTCGCTCGGCCGTGGCCTGGGTCGCGCTGATTTCGATGGTCGCGTCCTTGTTGAACTGGGGCCTGTCGCTGGTGTTCGGCGGTCTGCTGGTGCGCGCTCTCGCCCGCCGCACCGATCTGAAAATGGACTACCGCGCCGCCGGTGCCGCCGCCTATCTTGGCCTCGGCGCCGTTTGGGCGCTGGGCCTGTCGTCGTCCGCCGCGCAGTTGCAGGCCAACCCGGCCAGTCTGCCGCCGTCGATTCTGTCGATCACCGGGGTGATTCCGTTCACCCAGACGATTTTCCTCTGGCAGTCGGGAGTCATGCTGCTGGCGCTGATCGTGATTTCGATCATCATCGCCTACGCCACCGCGCCCGGCCCGAACTCGGCGCGTGACGCCAAGGCCTGCGGCATCGACCCGGCCTTCAACCTGCCGCCGCTGCAACCGCGCACCCGCCCCGGCGAATGGCTGGAACACAGCCCGTTGCTGATCATCCTGCTGGTGCTGCTGGCGGCCGGATGGCTGTTCCACGAGTTCTCGACCAAACCGGCGATCACCGCGATTTCCGGGCTCAACACCTACAACTTCCTGTTCATCATGCTCGGCGCGTTGCTGCACTGGCGCCCGCGCAGTTTCCTCGATGCGGTGTCACGCGCCGTGCCGACCACCACCGGGGTGCTGATCCAGTTCCCGCTGTACGGTTCGATTGCCGCGCTGATGACCACGGTCAAGGGCACTGACGCCCAGACCCTGGCCCATCACATCTCGACGTTCTTCGTCAGCATCGCTTCCCACGACACCTATGCGCTGTTGATGGGTGTGTACTCGGCGATTCTCGGTTTCTTCATTCCGTCCGGCGGTGGCAAGTGGATCATCGAGGCGCCGTACGTGATGCAGGTGGCCAACGATCTGAACTATCACCTCGGTTGGGCGGTGCAGATCTACAACGCCGCCGAAGCCCTGCCGAACCTGATCAACCCGTTCTACATGCTGCCGTTGCTGGGCGTGCTGGGGCTGAAGGCGCGGGATCTGATCGGTTTCTCGTTCGTGCAATTACTGGTGCACACGCCGTTGGTATTGGTGCTGCTGTGGGCGCTGGGCACGACGCTTTCGTACTTGCCGCCGGTCATGCCTTAAACGATGACCACAGGGCGCCGGCTCCGGCGCCCTGTCTTTCCCTTCGACCCCTTCGACAAAAAGCGACCCGAACCATCCCTCCTGCGGTTGCCTGTCGTAAATAATGGCTCAGAGCCATCATCTTTCTTTACCGCGCCACTGCCTCGGTAATATTCTTGCGCGCCCAATATCTGTTTCATTTTTTGTCTGAGCGCAAAGGGAGTTCGTTGCAATGATCGTCGGGATTGACCTGGGAACCACCAACAGCCTTGTTGCCGTATGGCGTGGCGATGCCACTGAGTTGGTGCCTAACGCCCTGGGGCAGTTCCTGACACCCAGCGTGGTGGGTCTGGACGATCAGGGCCGGATTCTGGTCGGGCAAGCTGCCCGCGAACGCCTGCACACTCATCCGCGCCTGACCGCTTCGCTGTTCAAGCGCCATATGGGCAGTGCGACGGAGGTCTACCTCGGGGATAAAAAATTCCGTCCGGAAGAGCTGTCGGCGCTGGTGCTCAAGAGCCTGAAAGAAGACGTCGAGCGCACCTACGGGCAGACCGTCACGGAAGCCGTGATCAGCGTTCCGGCCTATTTCAGCGACGCCCAGCGCAAGGCCACGCGCATTGCCGGTGAACTGGCGGGACTCAAAGTAGAAAAGCTGATCAACGAACCCACCGCCGCCGCACTCGCCTACGGCCTGCACCAACGGGACAAGGAAACGTCGTTCCTGGTGTTCGATCTGGGCGGCGGTACGTTCGACGTGTCGATTCTCGAACTCTTCGAGGGGGTCATGGAGGTGCGCGCCAGCGCCGGTGACAACTTCCTCGGCGGCGAGGATTTCGACAACGTGCTGCTTGAGCACTTTATCGATCAGCATCGCAGCGTGTCGGACTTCCCCGAGCGCTCGACCATCCTCCAGCCGCTGCGCCGCGAGGCAGAACGTGTGCGCCGTGCACTGGGTCAGGACGCCAGCACCGAATTCAGATTGCAGGTTGGCGAAAAGCAATGGACCCAGACCATCACTCAGGCGCAAATGGCGACGCTGTACATGCCGCTGCTCGAACGTCTGCGCGCGCCGATCGAACGGGCCCTGCGTGACGCACGCATCCGCGTCAGCGACCTCGATGAAATCCTGCTGGTCGGCGGCACCACCCGCATGCCGCTGGTGCGCAAACTGGCTGCCGGGCTGTTCGGCCGCTTCCCGTCGATCAGCCTCGATCCGGATCAAGTGGTCGCTCAGGGCGCGGCGATTCAGGCAGCGCTCAAGGCCCGTTCGGCCGCGCTGGAAGAAGTGGTGCTCACTGATGTCTGCTCCTACACATTGGGGATCGAGACTTCCACGCAGGTCGGTCGCCAGTATGAAAGCGGTCACTACCTGCCGATCATCGAGCGCAACAGCATCGTCCCGGTCAGCCGGGTCAAAACCGTGCAGACCCTTCACGACAATCAGGAACAGGTGGTCGTGAAAATCTTTCAGGGCGAAAGCCGCCTGGTCAAAGACAACGTGGCGCTCGGCCAACTGGACATCAAGGTGCCCAAGCGCAAGGCCGGCGAAGTCGAGCTGGATGTGCGCTTCACCTACGACAACAACGGTTTGCTGGAAGCCCAAGTCAGCATTCCCCTGACCGGTCAGCAACATTCGCTGGTCATCGAAAACAACCCCGGCGTGCTGACGCCGGAGGAAATCCAGCAGCGTCTGCAAGCCTTGGCGCAATTGAAGATCCATCCGCGCGAGCAACAGGTGAACACCCTGCTCAGCGCACGGCTGGAACGTCTGTATCAGGAAAGCCTGGGCGACCTTCGCGATCAGATCGGCTACTGGGCCAAGCAATTCCAGCAGGCGCTGGATTCCCAGGACGAGCGGCAGATCCGTGAAACCCGTACCGAACTGAGCAAGCAGTTGAGCGCCCTCGACCGTAACCCCTGGCAGTAAGGAAGCACGACATGGAATGCTGGTCTGTCCTGCAACTGCCCGAAGACGCCGGGCTGCGTGATATCAAACGCAGTTATGCGCGGCTGCTGAAAGTCTTTCGGCCCGATGAAGATGCTGCAGGCTTCCAGCGCCTGCGCGAGGCCTATGAGCGCGCACTGTCGATTGCCCAATGGCGCCTGGAAAACGAAGAGACCGAGGAGCACGGCGACGTCGTGCTGGCTCCTGGGATCGCCGCTCTGGCGGTGCAAGAGCAATCCATGGTTCAGCCGCTGCAGAAGACCGGGACCGATGCGTGGGATTACCCTGCGGCGCTATTCGAACCGGTGACCCCGGCCGCGCCCGAAGCACCGCTCGAGTCGCAGACCTTGCGGGTACAGCCCCTGAGTCCGGAGCCTCTTAACCTGGAACCCGAGCAGCCGACTGCCGACCCGGCCATTGAAGCCGCATCGCAATTGCTGAACGGCCTCTCGGACACCAATCTGGACCAGCGCTGGGAGCAAGCGCGCCAGCAGGATTGTGCGCAAGCGTTCCAGGCGCTGTTGCTGACGTTGTGCTTCGATCATCCCGCCCTGCGCCTTCCGATTGCCCGCTGGGCGGTACAGCACCTGGGTTGGCTGGGGCCGTGGCAGGAGATCGCCATCGGCGACGGGCAGCGCAGCATTCTCGCCAGCGAGTTGCTGAAGGATTACCGGCAATCGCTGGAAACGCTGCTCGCCTCGCAAAACGAGCGTGAATGTCTCGCGCAGCTCAAGACTTACACGGCCCAACCCTGGCTCCAGGTGTTCGACCGTCGGGAACATTGGCAGCAGATCATCCTGCAACTGCTGCAGGACACAGAGTGGAGCGTTCCGCTGTTCGACCGTATCTCCCAATTATTTGGCTGGGACGACACCAAGGGTATTCATCCGCAACCGGACTGGCTCTGGCAGGCGCTGATCGAGCGCTGCAACCAGGAAAGCCTCTACGACACCCTGTGCGCCCGGGCCGAAGATCAGCGCAACGGGTCGCCCGACGCTCTGGCCGCGCGGATGCTGATCAGCCCGATGAAGCCGCGGCAACAGAAAGACATGACCGACCGGTTCATTCCGGCTGACTGGCAGGCCTGCCAGCAGTTGTCGGAAACCCTCAAGTGGCGCTTTCCCGACCTGCTCGCCCGCCTGCCCTACGCCGATGTTTTCTACTGGCGACGGTTTCTGCCGCGCTACATCGCCGCCGAAACCTGGTTGCGCTCATGGGCCGCGATTGCGCTGGCGCTGTGGCTGTTCTATCTGCCCGCCGAGCACAAGACCACGGCGATGAGCATCGTCATTCCCCTGGCCTTCGCCTGTGTTCCTGTCTGGTTTTTCCGGATCGGCTTGAGTTATTGGTTTCTGATCAGCGCCCATTTGATCGTTCAGGATCTGTGGTTGACCGAAAGGATCATTCCGCGCCGATGGAACCCTGATACCCGCTGGCTCGTGCTGCGCCATGGCGTACCGCAAGCCGTCATGATCCTGCTGTTCTCGGTCATGCTCGGTGGGCTGGGAGCCTTCACCTATATCGGAGTGATCCTGATCGGGCTCTGGCACAAGCGGCGCATCGGTACGCTCGACCCGGAGTTCAGCGACAAGCACCCGTGGCTGACCGCGCTGCACTGGGCGCATTTCAGCCCGTTGCAACTGCTGTTTCTGGTGGTCATGACCGGCGTGATTCTCGCCAGTCAGCTTGGTTATTCGCTGAAACACCTGTTCCCCGGCTAGGCTGGACGCGGGCCGGATTGCCCTCCACCAAGGTTTTACCCTCGCTGAAAAGGATCTGAGCATGTTGAAACTCGCAGGCCTCACCCTCGCGGCGCTCACGTTGAGCGCCGCCGCCCACGCCGATGTCGACCTGAAACTGGGCAGCACCGAACGCGTCACCCGCCTCTTCGCCTACCCCAACAATTGCAGCGTGATCTGCTTTCGCAACTGGACGCTGGAGCAGACCGTCGCCCATTACCTGAGCCAGAGCGTGCAGCGCGACGGCTACACCAACGCCAAAGTGCTGGTGAAAAACGACAACGATCAGCTCTACGCCGAAATCAGCGGCGTACCGAAGGGCTACGACAAGCCGCTGACCGCGCTGCTGGACGCCGGCGATCTGGCCTACAAAGGCGCCAGCAAACTCAATGCCGACGGCAAATGGGCATACAGCTGGTACCTGTTCCTGCCGCTGGGCATGGCCTTGGAAAACCGCAAAAGTGTCGAGCTGTTGCACTTCCCGCCGGATTACTCACTGACCCAGGCCCAGGATTACCTGCGCTCGAACACCACCGACCGCTGGGCCGCGCTGCTGACCGACAATGGCATCCCCGCCGACCAGACGCCGGCCTACCAGACCATCATCGACATCGCCCCGATCGCCGCGCCCGCCAGCGCCGGCAAGGATCTGGAAGGCGTGTACGACTACTTCAAGGATTACCAGACCACCATGGTCAAGCAGGTCAGCCAGAACGCCAGCGGCGCCGTGCTGCCGATGGTTGCCTTCGGTGCGCCGGTGCGTAACTGGATCAAGCAGCAATACGGCGCGACCGTGAATGTACTGGGTCTGGCAACCATCAGCCCGAGCACGGGGGTGAACGTGCCGGTGCTGGGTTCGAACCACCCGAGCTACATCTGGTACGCCGCCGACCCGAGCAACTACACCGGCGACGATGCCCAGGCCAAGGCCGATGCGGCCGGTCTGAAGGTAATGGGGCAAGACCTGAGCGCCGCCTGCTGGCAGGCCGGGATGGGCAGCAAACCGGACACCGATCCGAAGACACTGCTCAACAGCTGCACCCAGACCTGGCAAGTGACGCAGAAAGCCAAGACCTGCGAGCTGTTCTACACCACGATCCGCAACCAGACCGTGGCACAGGCGGACAAGACCTGCTCGACCGCACCAGTCAAATCCCAGTTGCAACAGCTCAAAAGCCCATTGCCGGACATGGCCGCGCCCGCGGCCCATCTCTGAAAGGACATGCGATGTTCCCGTGTCAGCCTTGGCTGACCCGGGAAAGCGTCTATTTCGCCTGTCAGATCTGACAGTAGACCGCTAATGTGATTTACGGGATCTTGGATCCAATGATCGTGTTGCAGGACTGACAGGACGTCAGCTCGGGAAAGTCGCGACACCTGGCCAACAGGGAACGTTATGAACACTCACGCATTACCGGGTAAACCGGCACGCGATACCGAGGGCATTTATCCTTTTGCCGGACTCCCCGTGCGCATGGGATTTCCGTCAAAACAGGATTTCGAGATTGTTCACGATCCCGAGGGCGTAGCCACCGCTGTCGTAGCGTGCCGGGAGTTCCTGCGCATCACCCGAATGTGCCGGGTTTCAGGCCAGTTGCTGCCCTATCGCTGCCGGCAGACCCGGCAACTGATGCCAGGGATTCATATCTACGATCCACGCTTTTGCGGACTTTTCGAACACTCATGCGATCCAAACACCTTCTTTGACGCAGTAGAATTATGGTTCTGGGCTCTGCGCGACATTGCCGAAGGTGAACGATTGACCATGGACTACACCGCCACCGAAGACAAACTGCTGCGGCAGTTCGCCTGCGGTTGCGGCTCCTCGCGCTGCCGTGGGTGGATCACCGGTTACGACGAATCACCCAATCTTGAAGGCCAGCGCTACTTGTTGAGCTGGCGCCGCCGGCAAGGTTTACGCTGAACGACCGGTCAAGGCGCGCCGACCGGACGCAAACGGTATTGCGGCGGCAATTGCTCGAAACCGCTGATCGTGGTGTTCAGGCTCTTCCAGCGACCATCCTTGATGCCGTAGATGCAGCCGTGGATCGACAGGCTCTGCCCGCGATGCCAGGCGTTCTGGATGATGCTGGTGTGGGCGACGTTGGCCACTTGCTGGATCACGTTGAGCTCGCACAGACGGTCGACCTGTTCTTCTTCGGTCGGCAGCCTGGCCAGTTCTTCGCGCTTTTCGTAGTAGAGGTCGCGGATCGAACGCAGCCAGCCGTCGATCAGACCGAACTGACGATCCTGCATCGACGCCCGCACACCGCCGCAGCCGTAGTGCCCGGTCACCAGAATATGTTTGACCTTTAGCACGTCCACTGCGTACTGGATCACCGACAGGCAGTTGAGGTCAGTGTGCAGCACCACGTTGGCAACGTTGCGGTGAACGAACAGATCGCCCGGCAGCATGCCGACGATTTCGTTGGCCGGCACCCGTGCGTCGGAGCAGCCGATCCACAGATATTCAGGCGTCTGCTGACGGGCCAGCTTGGCGAAGAAATCCGGGTCTTCCTTGGTGATCGCGTCAGCCCAACGCTCGTTGTTATCAATCAGGTCTTGTAAGTCATGCATGCTGTAAGGCCTCAAGAAAGATGCGCTGGTATGACAGTCGACCGCCCGTCGGGGTCACGCGGGGGTCGTGGGTGATTTGCTTTGAATTTCTCGTGCACCCGGTGAGTCCATCCCAGTAAGGCCCACAGTATGAGGAATTGCCATGACTGATTCACGACGCCCCTTCGATGCGGTGCAACCGGAGCCCATCGATGATAACGAAGACCGCATGGGTTCGGTGCATGAGCTGGACTTCGACGACGAACAGCCCAGTGCGAAGATCGGCGATGAGCTGCCCGAGCGCGAGCGCGAACAGTTGATGCCCCGTGACCGCGTGCGTGAAGCCGGTTTCACCGGGGCATCGACTGCCGATCACGAACCCACCGACGATGACCTGAGCCCGGAAACCCTGATCCGTGAAGATGGCGCCCGGGATGCCCAAGAGCTCGGGGAAGGCAATCAGGCCGATTGGGATCTGAGCGTGGTCGACGAGGACGATATCGGCGGCGGCAACGGGCTGGATGAAGCGGAACTGGCGCGTCGCGATCCGCTGGATCGCAAGCGCTGAGGGCTCCTGCCGCGATCAGTCGACGAGCGTGCAGGCCATGACTACGGCATCTTCACGCCCGCCGACCGCCGGGTAGTAATCCCGGCGCCGGCCGATCTCGTTGAAGCCATAGCGCTCGTAAAGGCGAAAGGCCGACGTGTTGCTGTCGCGAACTTCCAGGAAACATTCCCGGGCATCGGCGGCGTAGGCGCGGGACATCAGGTATTCGAGCAGGGTCAGCCCCAGCCCGCGACCCTGGTTTTCCGGTTTGACCGTGATGTTGAGCAGATGCGCTTCATCGAGAATGATCTGCACCACCCCGTGGCCCACCTGCTGCTCACCTTCGAACATCAGCCAGATCTGGTACTTGCCCAGGCC
Organism: Pseudomonas sp. 9.2(2024); assembly: GCF_039695385.1. Taxonomy (NCBI): domain Bacteria; kingdom Pseudomonadati; phylum Pseudomonadota; class Gammaproteobacteria; order Pseudomonadales; family Pseudomonadaceae; genus Pseudomonas; species Pseudomonas sp. 9.2(2024). Next base: position 5,469,527 of record NZ_CP155585.1, read on the forward strand.
GTCGAGAAAAATCCCGCGGGTCCACGGATGGCTGTACGCGGCGAATTCAATCTTCAGCACAGCGTCCAGATCCGTCTCGGTCATCGGGCGAAACGATACAGCGTCACTCATTCGATTCTTTCCAGCGCGCCATCAGCCGACGCATGGCTTGCCACACGGCGGCCTTGCGCTGTGGCTCTTCCATCAACAATTCCAGCCCCGGCACGGCCCACGCCAAGCCAAGACCCTCGATTTGCAATTCACGGTTGAACGCTTCGGCATCCGCCTCACCGGCAAAGCGCACCGCCGGCAGGCCGATCAGCCACAGGCAGGCGCACGGCGCCGCCTCCATCTGCACCGACAGGAAACCCTGGACGAAATCCCGGGCCGCTTCCGGGCCCTGATCCATCGTGCCGCGGTTCAGCCATGGCCAGCGCACCGGCTCACCGACAATCTGCGGCGCGTCCGGCAGACCGGCGGCACGCAGCATGTCCTTGAGCAACAGATAAGCAGGATCGCGGGACTGAAAGGCTTCGCCTGTGGGTAACTCCACCAGCAGCAGGCAACGGCCCGCGCGCAGCAATTGCAGGGAAAAACGCGGTGGCGGCACCGGCGCCGGCTTGGCCACCACAGGTGTTTCGTCGACTTCTTCGACCGGTTTGGCACCCGTGCGGGTGCTGGCGAGCGAAGGTCGCGGAACCTCGATCTTCGGCCGTTCGACCGGACGCGCGGCCGGCTGCTCCGGCGCTTCGGCCGGGGTAGCCGGGATCACCGGTGCGGCAATCTCGGGCTCGGGCATGTCCAGCAGCTCGGGCCGCGACGGCGCGGCAAAAGGCAATTCGGTGCGCGGCAGCCAGTTGACCACCTGCATGGCGTTCAAATAGGCGCGGCGGCGGGACTCGATTAGCAAGGGTCGGCCACTTGTGGATAACTGAAGTGCGCTGATTCTACCGCCCTTCGCTCAAGATCGCGCGCTGTTGATCGATAGTCTTGACCGATACCTTGACGCAAAGAAAAGCGACAGCCCGTCCCGAGAGTGAATCGCATCCTTCGTGATGCAGTACAATCGCGGCTTTTAATCGCCAACCAGCCGGCCATTCCGATGATCGAACCCAAGCGCGTCTTGCGCGCCCTCGCTGAACACTGGGCACTTCTGGAGCCACTGTGCGAGCACTTCGACCAGGGCACCCTGAGCCTCAACGAACTGCGTACGCAACTGGCCGCCCAGCAACTGGACAGCACGCCGCAGGACATCACCAGCCTGCTCGACGTGTGGATCCGCCTCGACATTCTGGTTCCCGTGGCGAAAAGCCCGAACCGTTTCGAGCTGAACGCGCAGATTCACGACTTCCTCGCCTATCTGCGTCGGGAACACCGTCTGGGCCTGTGCCTGGAAATCGAAGCCTATCTGCGTCACCTTGAGCGTCTGGCCGGTTATATCCAGGATGCGTTCGACGTCCGTGACGGCAATGACCTGGCGCGTCAGTTGCGCCTGCTCGACATGCGCGTGCGCGACGTTCTGAAGAAACTCGACAACGACGAACAGGCGCTGGTGGCCGTGGCCGAACGGGCCAAGACCAGCGACCGGCAGATTCCGCTGCGTCAGCGTTACGCCGAAGTGCTGGCGACCTGGGACGAATACGTCGAGCCGATGATCGATCTGGTGAACGCCGACGGCGCCTTCGAGCAAGGCGTGCGCAAGGTCGAAACCGTGCTGCTGAAGATGCTCAGCGAACAGCAGCGCCTCGGCCATCTGGTCGATGACGACATGCTGCTGCGCACCCACGCGCGCATCCTCGAAATGCAGACCAGCGCCCAGTTGACCCTGCGTCACGCTCGGGAATTGCTGCTGCCGCTGCGTGAAGAAGCGCGCCGGCACAACGCCGTGACACGTGGTGCCGCACTTGCGCTGGCCGCGATCCGCCGCAAAGGCATCGACGCCGTGCCGCAAGCCGCGATGCCGCTGTTCACCCGGCCGCAAAGCACCTTCCTCGGTAGCGCCAGTCAGGTTGAAGCCTACGTCTACGCCCTGGCCCGTTTCGAGCCGAAACCGGCGCGTTTCCCAAAGGCGCACAAGTCGCAGAAGACTGGCGATGCCCCGCGCGCACCGCGCACCGTGCGCGAGATGGTCGACCGCTGCGAAGAATCCCTGCCGATGCCGGATCTGATGACCTGGCTGCTGGAGCAGGAACCGGACGGCGCGACCGACGAATTGCTTTACTGGTTCTCGCGCCTGTCGCGGGAGAAACGCTTCAAGCGCGAGCGTCTGGAACGCCGCGAATACCACACTCACGAGCACCAGGTCAGCCTGCGCTCCTTCGCCCTGCTCTCGGCCGGCGACACCGCCGCCGAGGATTCTGCGAGCATTCCCAATGCATCTTGATCTTTCCGAACTGTCTCAGCTGGCGCCGATCTTCCGCGAGCTGTTCAAGGGCTACCACGTCAGCCGCCGCGACCCGGAGCTGTACGCACAACTGTCGAACTTACAGGACCAGTACCGCACGCTGTTCAAGGCACTGGGTTTCGAACTGGTCTGCGACACCCGTGGTTTCTATTACTTCGTGCCGGACATGGCAGCAGCGGCGGTGAACAAGACTGCTCAGCGTCTGGCGCTGTTCACCTTCATCCTCGTCGAGCATCTGGCCGATCAGGGTCGCGATCCGATCGCCGTGCTCGACGGCGGCAGCCTCGGCCGCGAAGAACTGCCGTCGCTGCTGGAAAAGTACCGCGACCTGTTTATCCAGGCCGAAGTGCAGACCGTTGAAGAGCTGGAAGAAAAAATCATGCGCCGCATGACCCAGCTCGGCTTCGCCAGCGAGGAAAACGGCGTGTACCGTTTCCTGCCGCCGATGCATCGCTTCCTCGACGTCTGCCTGTCGGTCCAGCAAGACCGCGATCTGGCGGCCAGCGTGCACAGCGTTCTGCCGCTGCCGGCACCGGTACTGATTGACGAAGCCGCCGAGGCGAAATTTCTCGCCACCGACGACCCGCTCGATCTATCCGAATTTGAAGAAGAGAGCGAAGAAGACGCACTGGCCAGAGCCATTGCCGAAGAACAGGAGTCCGACGCATGAGCCAGGAACGCTACGGCATCCGCCGCTTTGCCCTTTTGAACACCGCCGGTTACAGCCTCGGCCTGTTCCCGCTGGAAGAACCGCTGTCGGTCTACGGCGCGAACAACCTCGGCAAATCCGCCTCGATCAACGCCTTGCAGTTTCCGATTTTGGCGCGCATGTCGGACATGAGTTTCGGCAAGTACAGCCTGGAACAGTCCCGGCGTTTCTACTTTGCCTCCGACACCAGCTACATCCTCGTCGAAGTGAACCTGCCCCACGGCCCGCACGTGATCGGGGTGGTCGGTCGCGGCCCGGGCGGCGGTTTCGGTCACCAGTTTTTTGCCTATGCCGGCAAGCTCGATCTGGCGCATTACCAGAAGAACGACACCTGCCTGCGGCAGAAAGAGCTGTTCAGCAACCTTGAGAAAGAAGGCCTGAAAGCCTACGAACTCAAGCCCGATGAGCTGCGCCGATTGCTGGTGGGCGGTCACACGTCGATCCCGCTCGATTTGACGCTGATTCCGCTGCGCTCCACCAGCGAGCAGAGCCTGAAGACCTTCCGCGCGCTGTTCATCAACCTGCTGCACATGCGCGAAATCACCGCAGCCAAGCTCAAGCAATTGTTCCTCGATGCCTTCGAACACAGCCTGCGGTCCGGCAGCGTCGATTACATCGCGGCGTGCGAAGAAGCCTTCCGCGATGTGCGTCGCATGGAACAGGACTACAACTCGCTGGTAGCTGCCGGCCCGCTGGTCGAAGCCTTGGCCAACGGTGTGAAACAGCGCGACGTGCTGCGCGGCAAACTGCATCGCCTGTCGCCGCTGCTCGACTCGTTGCTCGGCACCTGGTCGGACTACGCCACGGCGCGCAAGGAAGAGCTGACCATTCAGGCCGAGCACTACCGTCGCGAGCAGGACGACCTGCAAAACGATCAGCGCGGCGGCACTCAGGAACTGATGCGTCTGGAGCGGGAAATCTCCGGCATCCAGCGCTGGCTCGGCGAGTTGTCCGTTCTGAAGAACCGCTTCGCATTGGTCGATGACGTCAAAGTCCTGGAGCAGCAACTGCTGGCGGCCAAGGACGCTCACGACGAACTGGCCGGTGCGCTGGCGCAGTCCCGTCAGTTCAGTGCCGAGGATCTCGAAGAACGTCTTCGCGATCTGGAAAAACGCCTGAAGTCGGTGAAGCAACAACTCGATCACGCCGACAACAACAGCTATGCACGCCTGCGCGAAGAGTTCTCGCAACAGGATGTCGAGCGCCTGATGCGCCTGTTCAACAGTGCGCTGTTCAGCCTGCCGCTGGGCGAACACGGCATCACCCTCGACGAGAACGGCGAGTGGGTAAAATCGGTCGAGCTGATCCTCGACGGCTTCAAGGGCGAGCGTTTCGAAGTGCCGGGCCTGTCGATCGACATCTCGCACATCGAGCCACCGGCTCTTCAAGCGCTGGCCGACCGTGCCGCGCTGCGCGATCAGAAAGAGCGTCTGGAAAAAGAGCTCAAACAACTCAAGACCCAGCAAGCGGTGGCCGCCGACCGCGCTGCGAGCAAGACCCAGACCGAAGCGCTGTACCAGCAGGTGCTGGATGCGCAAAAGGCGCTGGAAGATTTCCGCCGCACCCAGACCCTGAGCGCCGAAGAAGGCGACAAGCTGGAGCAACTGGCGCAAATGGAAGCCGCGCAGGACGAACTCAAGCGTTCCAGCGATGCGTTCACCGAGCGCGTCCAGCAACTGTCGGCCAAGCTGCAACTGGTCGGCCGGCAGATTGCCGACATGGAAGCCAAGCAACGCACCCTCGACGATGCCCTGCGTCGCCGTCAGTTGCTACCGGCGGATCTGCCATTCGGCACGCCGTTCATGGATCCGGTCGACGATTCCATGGACAACCTGCTGCCGCTGCTCAATGACTATCAGGACAGCTGGCAAGGCCTGCTGCGTGCCGATGGCCAGATCGAAGCGCTGTACGCACAAGTGCGCCTGAAGGGCGTGGCCAAGTTCGACAGCGAAGACGACATGGAGCGCCGTCTGTCGTTGCTGATCAACGCTTACGCGCACCGTACCGACGAAGCCCTGACCCTCGGCAAGGCGCGTCGCGCAGCCGTGACCGATATCGCGCGGACCCTGCGCAATATCCGCAGCGACTACGACAGCCTCGAGCACCAACTGGCGCTGTTCAACCGTGAGATCAACAAGCGTCAGGTCTCCAACCTGCAGAGCTTCCGCATCGTGCTCGCGCCGAACAAGGAAGCGCTCAAGCACATCGACCAGATCATCCACAGCGCCGGTCAGTACGAAGAAGGCGAAACCTTGTCGGTGTTCGACCTGAGCCAGAGCGCCGAGCAGGACAACAAGAACGAAGAGGCCAAGGAGTACCTGGCGCGGCTGGTGGCGGCAAACCACAACCAGCTCGGCCTCAAGGACTTGTTCGAACTGGCGTTCGAGATCACCAAGGTCAACGGCCAGCCGGTGATCCACACCGACATCGATGGCGCGGCGTCCAACGGCACCACGATGACCATCAAGGCGCTGACCAACATGTACTTGTTGCTGCACTTGATGGATCGCGACCTGGCCGGTCGCGTGCGCCTGCCGTACTACCTCGACGAAGCGGCGGACATCGACGAGAAGAACCAGGCCGCTCTGCTGGAAACCAGCCTGCAACTGGGCTTCGTGCCGATTCTGGCGAGTGTGAAGCCGCAGGTCTGCGCCAGTGTCGCCATCGACCTGGAAGGCGGCAGCGGCCCGGCCGGCATCTACATCGACGAGGCGGACTGGAAATACATCCGCCGTCACGATTTGGTGAAAGCCACCATCAATGTCGAAGCGGACGAGCCGGAGCTGGATGCGGTTTGATGCTTAACTGACGGGCACAAAAAAGGGCCGCGATCCAATGGATCGCGGCCCTTTTTCATGGGCTCGGGATTATTTGCCGAGGGGGATTTTCGGCGCCCAGGTCAGCCATTCGTCTTCGAACTTGTCGAACAGTGGGAAGGTTTGTTCGGCACGCGCGGGGTTGCCCATCTTCTCGCCGTCCGGTGTGGCGAAGGCGATACCGCCCTGAATCACGGTCTCAAGCGACTCCGTGCGTACGGTCATGCCTTTGAACAGGCCGATATCGAAACCGACACCACTGGTGTTCCAGAAACGGCTGCCGCTGCGCACCAGTGGCGCGTATTTCGGTTCGATCAGGATGTGCACCAGTACGCGATCCGCTGTCTGGCCCAGTTCGTAACCGGTGACTTTGCCTACGGTGATCTCTCGGTAGGTCACCGGAACACCCGGTTTCAGCGAGCCGCGACGGGCAGCGCTCAACACAAGGCTCAAGCCTGCCTCCTGCTTGGTGACTTCCGGCGGATTGGCCAGGGCCACGAAGTTCTTCTGCGGGCCGAGGTTCTTGGCCGCAGGTTGCACTTCGATGTACTGGCCGGTGACCAGGGTCTCCAGGTTCGAGGTCTTGATCAGACCCAACTCCGGTTTGACCACCCAGAACTGACTGCCGACTCGAGCAATCTTCTCCGGCACTTCAGTGATGCGCGCGGTGAGGATTACCGATTGCAGATCATCGGTCAGGTCGACACTTTCGATCTTGCCGACGTCCAGTCCCTTGAAGCGCACCGGGGTGCCACTGCGCAAACCGTCCGCGCGATCGACCTTGATGGTGACGACGGCGCCTTTCTGATTCGCTTCATCATGGTTGGCGAACAGACGGAAGCGCGGGATGCGTTTTTGTAACGGTGCTTTGGCTTGTGGCGTTTCGAAGGCAATGCCGCCGGCCATCAGGGTCTGCAGCGATTCACTCTTGACCTGAATCCCGCCGGTCAACCCGCCGGTCAGCGTGACACCGCTGACGTTCCAGAAACGGGTCGAGGCGTTCACCAGGTTTTCGTATTCCTTCTCGATGTGGACGCCAATCACCAGTTGTTTGCGGGTCTTGGAGAACTGATAGCTCTGCACCGAACCGACCTTGACCTGCTTGTAGAGGATCGGGCTGCCGACGTCGATCGAGCCTAAGGTATCGGTGAACAGGACCAGGTGCAGGCCGGGTGCGCGCAGATCCAGCGGCGGGGCTTTTGGCCGGGCCTCGAATTCACGTTGTGGCGCACCACCCTTGTCGCCCGGACGTACGGCGATGTAGTTACCTTTTACCAACGCTTCCAGACCGGTAATGCCGGCCAGGGAGATCGAAGGTTTGACCACCCAGAATTGCGTGCCGGTGACCAGATAGTCTTCGGCCAGCGGATCAAGGGTCAGTTCGGCGGTTGCGCTGGACAGGTCCGGGTCAATCTTCAGCGCTTTCAGGTTACCGACCTGAATGCCCTTGTACATCACCGGGGTGCGCCCGGCTTGCAGGCCCTCGAAATCGCTGAGTTTGACCTTCACGCGGATACCGGCGGCGGCCGCATCGAAGTCTTCGTAGAGACGGAACGGCAGGCTTGGATCGGTGGGCGGGCTGTCCTTGCGGTTCTCCGGGGTGGCGAAGGCGATACCGCCGGCGACGATGCTGGCCAGGGATTCGCTGCGCACTTTCACACCGGACAGGTTGGCGTCGATGCTGATGCCGCTGGCGTTCCAGAAACGTGTGTGTTTGCGCACCAGTTTGGCGTAAGTCGGTTCGATGAACACCTTGAGCTCGACCGTACTCTGGTCTTCCGACAGCACGTAACTTTTGATCTGACCGACTTTGATCTGCTTGTAGAACACCGGGCTGCCGCGATTCAACGAACCCAAACGGTCGGCCTTGATCGTCAAGTGCAGACCGGGCTTCGAATCCGATAGCGGCGGCTCTTCGGCCAGGGCCTTGAACTTGCGGGTCGGCTCGCCTTCGCCAGGACTGATGGCGACGTAGTTACCCGATACCAGGGTTTCCAGGCCGGTGATACCGGCCAGGGTCACGCTCGGTTTGACCAGCCAGAAACGGGTGCTGGTCTTCAGATACTGATCGACATCCTTGTTCATCTCGATGGTCGCGATGACACCTTTGGAGTTGCCTTCATCATCGAGCTTGAGGGTTTTCACCTTACCGACCGGCATGCCTTTGTAGACCACTTCGGTCTTGTTGGCCTGTATGCCTTCACCGCTTTCAAACCGCACCTGAATCTCGATACCGGTTTCGGTGTAGGCACGCCAGCCGAGCCAGCCGCCAATAATCAAGGCGATCAGGGGCAGCACCCAGATGGCAGACCAGTTCGAAGCCGGTCGGGTTTTCGCTACAGGCAAATCAGTCATGGTCGGCGTCCGACTCCGTGTTATCCCAAATCAGTCGGGGATCGAAAGTGACAGCGGCAAGCATCGTCAGAATCACCACACTGGCGAAGGCGATGGCGCCAAGATTGGCTTCGACACTGGCAAGCCGGCCGAAGTTGACGACCGCCACCAGAATGGCGATCACGAAAATATCGAGCATCGACCAGCGGCCGATGAACTCGATGAAGCGGTACATCCAGATCCGTTGACGGGCGGACAACGGCTGGCGGCGCTGTACGGAAAACAGCAGCAGCGCGATGCCCACCAGTTTGAAGGTCGGCACCAGGATGCTGGCGATGAACACCACGGCAGCGATCGGAATCATGCCGTGCTGCACCAGCTGGATGACGCCGGACATGATCGTACTCGGGTCACCCTGGCCCAGAGAGCTGACGGTCATGATCGGCAGAACATTGGCAGGGATGTAGATAATCGCGGCCGTGATCAGCAGCGCCCAGGTTCGCGCGAGACTATTGGGCCGCCGGGCGTGAACCAGCGCACCGCATCGGGTGCAGGTCTGCACATCGCTGTCGGTATCCTGCCTGTTCAGTTCGTGGCATTCGGTACAGATCAGAATGCCTGCATCAATCGCCCGCATGGGCATCTTCTCCTGATAACGCCTGCCAGATCTGGTGCGGCGACATCACCACTTCGAGCCAGACCTGAACCAGTAACAAGCCGATGAAACACGCCAGACCGAGGCCCACGGTGATAGCCGCCATGTCCGCCAGTTTGACGATCGCGACCAAGACGCCCATGAGATACACCTCGAGCATGCCCCAGTCTTTGAGGTGGTGATAAATGCGGTAGAGCAGCAGACCATAACTGCGTCCGATGTTGAAACGGATCGTCAGCAACACGATCAGCTGACACAGCAGTTTCAACAGTGGAATCGCCATGCTGCAAAGGAATACGACAACCGAAACACCGCGCATATCGGTGTTGAACAGACCGATAACACCGCTCCAGACGGTGTCCTGCGACGATTGCCCGAGAACATTGAGCTGCATGATGGGTAAAAAGTTCGCCGGCACGTAGAGCAACAGCGCGGCAATGACCAGGGCGAGGCTGCGCTGCACCACGTTATGACGGTGAGCGTACAGTTCGTAACCGCAGCGTGGGCAGAGGGCTTTTTCGCCGTGAGCAAGCTTGGGCTTGCGCATCAGCAGATCGCACTCATGGCAGGCCACCAAGTCATCCAGCGGTAAATCTGACAGCCCGGGGGCGTCAACCGAATCTGACATAAGGGCTCTGGCTCCGAGAAAGTTGGGATCTATTCTAGTGTTCTGATTCGAAAATAACTGTGCAAATTTGTTCGCTGAAACGAGCAAAAACTTTCCTGCGGGCAAAACAAAACCCCAACTGCTTTCGCAATTGGGGTTTCGGAATTTAATCTTGACGATGACCTACTCTCACATGGGGAAACCCCACACTACCATCGGCGATGCATCGTTTCACTTCTGAGTTCGGGATGGGATCAGGTGGTTCCAACGCTCTATGGTCGTCAAGAAATTCGGGTACTGAGTCGTGGCCAGAGGGCCTCGCTTCAGCAAATTGGGTATGTGACAGCTTTCGGTGTTTTGTGAGCGTCGAACTTTCGGTTCATTTTCGTCTTCACACACCGCAATCTGGCCTTTCGACTCAAATTGCTTGGGTGTTATATGGTCAAGCCTCACGGGCAATTAGTATTGGTTAGCTCAACGCCTCACAGCGCTTACACACCCAACCTATCAACGTCGTAGTCTTCGACGGCCCTTCAGGGAACTCAAGGTTCCAGTGAGATCTCATCTTGAGGCAAGTTTCCCGCTTAGATGCTTTCAGCGGTTATCTTTCCCGAACATAGCTACCCGGCAATGCCACTGGCGTGACAACCGGAACACCAGAGGTTCGTCCACTCCGGTCCTCTCGTACTAGGAGCAGCCCCTCTCAAATCTCAAACGTCCACGGCAGATAGGGACCGAACTGTCTCACGACGTTCTAAACCCAGCTCGCGTACCACTTTAAATGGCGAACAGCCATACCCTTGGGACCGGCTTCAGCCCCAGGATGTGATGAGCCGACATCGAGGTGCCAAACACCGCCGTCGATATGAACTCTTGGGCGGTATCAGCCTGTTATCCCCGGAGTACCTTTTATCCGTTGAGCGATGGCCCTTCCATACAGAACCACCGGATCACTAAGACCTACTTTCGTACCTGCTCGACGTGTCTGTCTCGCAGTCAAGCGCGCTTTTGCCTTTATACTCTACGACCGATTTCCGACCGGTCTGAGCGCACCTTCGTACTCCTCCGTTACTCTTTAGGAGGAGACCGCCCCAGTCAAACTACCCACCATACACTGTCCTCGATCCGGATAACGGACCTGAGTTAGAACCTCAAAGTTGCCAGGGTGGTATTTCAAGGATGGCTCCACGCGAACTGGCGTCCACGCTTCAAAGCCTCCCACCTATCCTACACAAGCAAATTCAAAGTCCAGTGCAAAGCTATAGTAAAGGTTCACGGGGTCTTTCCGTCTAGCCGCGGATACACTGCATCTTCACAGCGATTTCAATTTCACTGAGTCTCGGGTGGAGACAGCGCCGCCATCGTTACGCCATTCGTGCAGGTCGGAACTTACCCGACAAGGAATTTCGCTACCTTAGGACCGTTATAGTTACGGCCGCCGTTTACCGGGGCTTCGATCAAGAGCTTCGCGTTAGCTAACCCCATCAATTAACCTTCCGGCACCGGGCAGGCGTCACACCCTATACGTCCACTTTCGTGTTTGCAGAGTGCTGTGTTTTTAATAAACAGTCGCAGCGGCCTGGTATCTTCGACCGGCGTGGGCTTACGCAGCAAGTGCTTCACCCTCACCGGCGCACCTTCTCCCGAAGTTACGGTGCCATTTTGCCTAGTTCCTTCACCCGAGTTCTCTCAAGCGCCTTGGTATTCTCTACCCAACCACCTGTGTCGGTTTGGGGTACGGTTCCTGGTTATCTGAAGCTTAGAAGCTTTTCTTGGAAGCATGGCATCAACCACTTCGTCGCCTAAAGGCAACTCGTCATCAGCTCTCGGCCTTAAGATCCCGGATTTACCTAAGATCTCAGCCTACCACCTTAAACTTGGACAACCAACGCCAAGCTGGCCTAGCCTTCTCCGTCCCTCCATCGCAATAACCAGAAGTACAGGAATATTAACCTGTTTTCCATCGACTACGCTTTTCAGCCTCGCCTTAGGGACCGACTAACCCTGCGTCGATTAACGTTGCGCAGGAAACCTTGGTCTTTCGGCGTGGGTGTTTTTCACACCCATTGTCGTTACTCATGTCAGCATTCGCACTTCTGATACCTCCAGCAAGCTTCTCAACTCACCTTCACAGGCTTACAGAACGCTCCTCTACCGCATCACTTACGTGATACCCGTAGCTTCGGTGTATGGTTTGAGCCCCGTTACATCTTCCGCGCAGGCCGACTCGACTAGTGAGCTATTACGCTTTCTTTAAAGGGTGGCTGCTTCTAAGCCAACCTCCTAGCTGTCTAAGCCTTCCCACATCGTTTCCCACTTAACCATAACTTTGGGACCTTAGCTGACGGTCTGGGTTGTTTCCCTTTTCACGACGGACGTTAGCACCCGCCGTGTGTCTCCCATGCTCGGCACTTGTAGGTATTCGGAGTTTGCATCGGTTTGGTAAGTCGGGATGACCCCCTAGCCGAAACAGTGCTCTACCCCCTACAGTGATACATGAGGCGCTACCTAAATAGCTTTCGAGGAGAACCAGCTATCTCCGAGCTTGATTAGCCTTTCACTCCGATCCACAGGTCATCCGCTAACTTTTCAACGGTAGTCGGTTCGGTCCTCCAGTCAGTGTTACCTAACCTTCAACCTGCCCATGGATAGATCGCCCGGTTTCGGGTCTATTCCCAGCGACTAGACGCCCTATTAAGACTCGCTTTCGCTACGCCTCCCCTATTCGGTTAAGCTCGCCACTGAAAATAAGTCGCTGACCCATTATACAAAAGGTACGCAGTCACAGAACAAAGTCTGCTCCCACTGCTTGTACGCATACGGTTTCAGGATCTATTTCACTCCCCTCTCCGGGGTTCTTTTCGCCTTTCCCTCACGGTACTAGTTCACTATCGGTCAGTCAGTAGTATTTAGCCTTGGAGGATGGTCCCCCCATATTCAGACAAAGTTTCTCGTGCTCCGTCCTACTCGATTTCATGACTAAGAGACTTTCGCGTACAGGGCTATCACCCACTATGGCCGCACTTTCCAGAGCGTTCCGCTAATCTCAAAGCCACTTAAGGGCTAGTCCCCGTTCGCTCGCCACTACTAAGGGAATCTCGGTTGATTTCTTTTCCTCAGGGTACTTAGATGTTTCAGTTCCCCTGGTTCGCCTCTTGCACCTATGTATTCAGTACAAGATAACCATCTTGTGATGGCTGGGTTCCCCCATTCAGACATCTCCGGATCAAAGTCTGTTTGCCGACTCCCCGAAGCTTTTCGCAGGCTACCACGTCTTTCATCGCCTCTGACTGCCAAGGCATCCACCGTATGCGCTTCTTCACTTGACCATATAACCCCAAGCAATCTGGTTATACTGTGAAGACGACATTCGCCGAAAATTCGAATTTCTCAACTAAGAGAACTCACAAATTTTACCTTAGCCTGATCACCACCAGTGAAAGTGGCCATCAGTCTATCTTTCTATCACATACCCAAATTTTTAAAGAACGATCTAATCAAAAGACTAGAAATCAATATTCAGTTCGAATATTCATTTCTAAACTCTCAAACTTTCGAAGCAGTTTATGGTGGAGCCAAGCGGGATCGAACCGCTGACCTCCTGCGTGCAAGGCAGGCGCTCTCCCAGCTGAGCTATGGCCCCATAACAAAATTGGTGGGTCTGGGCAGATTCGAACTGCCGACCTCACCCTTATCAGGGGTGCGCTCTAACCAACTGAGCTACAGACCCAATTTCGAGCTTGTAACTGCTAGCTGTGAGCTATCAGCTTGGAGCTTAAAGCTGCTTCTATCGTCTTCTTCAATGAATCAAGCAATTCGTGTGGGAACTTATGGAGCAGCTGATGTCGTCGATTAAGGAGGTGATCCAGCCGCAGGTTCCCCTACGGCTACCTTGTTACGACTTCACCCCAGTCATGAATCACACCGTGGTAACCGTCCTCCCGAAGGTTAGACTAGCTACTTCTGGTGCAACCCACTCCCATGGTGTGACGGGCGGTGTGTACAAGGCCCGGGAACGTATTCACCGCGACATTCTGATTCGCGATTACTAGCGATTCCGACTTCACGCAGTCGAGTTGCAGACTGCGATCCGGACTACGATCGGTTTTATGGGATTAGCTCCACCTCGCGGCTTGGCAACCCTTTGTACCGACCATTGTAGCACGTGTGTAGCCCAGGCCGTAAGGGCCATGATGACTTGACGTCATCCCCACCTTCCTCCGGTTTGTCACCGGCAGTCTCCTTAGAGTGCCCACCATTACGTGCTGGTAACTAAGGACAAGGGTTGCGCTCGTTACGGGACTTAACCCAACATCTCACGACACGAGCTGACGACAGCCATGCAGCACCTGTCTCAATGTTCCCGAAGGCACCAATCCATCTCTGGAAAGTTCATTGGATGTCAAGGCCTGGTAAGGTTCTTCGCGTTGCTTCGAATTAAACCACATGCTCCACCGCTTGTGCGGGCCCCCGTCAATTCATTTGAGTTTTAACCTTGCGGCCGTACTCCCCAGGCGGTCAACTTAATGCGTTAGCTGCGCCACTAAGAGCTCAAGGCTCCCAACGGCTAGTTGACATCGTTTACGGCGTGGACTACCAGGGTATCTAATCCTGTTTGCTCCCCACGCTTTCGCACCTCAGTGTCAGTATCAGTCCAGGTGGTCGCCTTCGCCACTGGTGTTCCTTCCTATATCTACGCATTTCACCGCTACACAGGAAATTCCACCACCCTCTACCATACTCTAGCTCGCCAGTTTTGGATGCAGTTCCCAGGTTGAGCCCGGGGATTTCACATCCAACTTAACGAACCACCTACGCGCGCTTTACGCCCAGTAATTCCGATTAACGCTTGCACCCTCTGTATTACCGCGGCTGCTGGCACAGAGTTAGCCGGTGCTTATTCTGTCGGTAACGTCAAAACAGCAAAGTATTAATTTACTGCCCTTCCTCCCAACTTAAAGTGCTTTACAATCCGAAGACCTTCTTCACACACGCGGCATGGCTGGATCAGGCTTTCGCCCATTGTCCAATATTCCCCACTGCTGCCTCCCGTAGGAGTCTGGACCGTGTCTCAGTTCCAGTGTGACTGATCATCCTCTCAGACCAGTTACGGATCGTCGCCTTGGTGAGCCATTACCTCACCAACTAGCTAATCCGACCTAGGCTCATCTGATAGCGCAAGGCCCGAAGGTCCCCTGCTTTCTCCCGTAGGACGTATGCGGTATTAGCGTTCCTTTCGAAACGTTGTCCCCCACTACCAGGCAGATTCCTAGGCATTACTCACCCGTCCGCCGCTGAATCCAGGAGCAAGCTCCCTTCATCCGCTCGACTTGCATGTGTTAGGCCTGCCGCCAGCGTTCAATCTGAGCCATGATCAAACTCTTCAGTTCAAACATCTTTGGGTTTTTAAGAAACCCTAAACTTGGCTCAGCAATCGTTGGTTACATCTTTGATTTCTCGCGGAGTAACTTGTGATGCTGATAATCTTGTTGACTATCAGTCTGACTCCACAAGCACCCACACGAATTGCTTGATTCAGTTGTTAAAGAGCGGTTGGTTAAGATCTTTCGTCTCAACCGAGGCGCGCATTCTACAGCAGCCTCATTTGCTGTCAAGTGATTATTTTCAGAAGCTTTCGAAGATTTCTTCAACAACTTCAACCACTTGCGCTTCCGATCTCTCGTTAGCGGGAGGCGAATTCTACAGCGTTACACGCTGCTGTCAACACCTCTTTTTCTCCGCTTTCGACCGAGAAGATCGAACCGTTGAAAGCGCCGAACAAGTCGACATTTCCAACTGCTTCCAGGCTTCGATGAACTGAAGCGACCCGCTTTCGAAACCTACTTAACTCATTGAATCTCAAGGAGTTTTCCGTTTCGACTGTGCCGGAAGTGGGGCGAATTATAGAGACTCAGAATCTCCCGTCAACCCTTAATTTCGCTTTTCCTGAAAAACCTGCTTTTTACCCATCAAACGCGGGATCCGGCGGGTCAAAGGAGGAATACGCAACGCCAAAAGGAAAACACCTATAAAGGCATAGATTGCCCACTCCTTAAGATCAGCACGGACAATCCACAACATATGCAGCAATCCCAACCCGAGAATCACATACACCAGCCGGTGCAATTTCTTCCAGCGGGTACCTAAACGACGCTGACTGTATCGGTTGGAGGTAATCGCCAATGCCAACAACCCCAGAAAACCCAGAGCACCCACAATGATGTAAGGACGCTTGCGCAGCTCGACACCCAGTTGCGACCAGTCGAAACCGAGAATGAACGCCATATAGCTGCAAAGATGCAGAACCACATAGGCAAAACACCAGAGCCCCAACTGACGGCGCACAGCAATCCACCCGGCCCACCCCGTAAGTTTCTGCAGCGGCGTCATACTCAGGGTGATCAACAGCAATACCAATGTCCCAAGCCCCAGCCGATCAACCAGAACCTTCCCCGGATCTGGCCCAAGCAGATCCGCAAAAGCCTGATAGAACCACAACAGCGGCCAGATCGCCGCAGCCAGGAAAACGCCTACACGCCAGATCGGATATCGCATCAGTAGTTCTTCCGCAGATCCAGCCCTGTATATAAAGAAGCGACCTCATCCGAGTAGCCGTTGAACATCTGCGTATCACGCACATTCGGCTTGAACAGACTGTTAGGCAGTCGCCGCTCCCGAGCCTGAGTCCAACGTGGGTGGTCGACAGTAGGGTTCACATTCGCATAGAACCCGTACTCATCCGCCGCAATGCTCTGCCACGTCGTCTTCGGCTGCTCGCTGACCAGACTGATCCGCACGATGGATTTGACGCTCTTGAATCCGTACTTCCAAGGCACCACCAGACGCAACGGCGCACCGTTCTGGTTTGGCAATTCGCGGCCATACATACCCACCGCCAGAATCGCCAAGGGATTCATCGCCTCATCCAGACGCAAGCCTTCTACATAGGGCCAGTCGATCAGGGCAAATCCCGAACGCTGTCCCGGCATGCTCTTCGGATCCTGTAAGGTTTCGAAGCGAATGTATTTGGCATTCGAAGTAGGTTCTACCTGCTTCAACAGTGCCGAAATGGGAAAACCGATCCAGGGAATCACCATCGACCACGCCTCGACACAGCGCAGGCGATAAATACGCTCTTCCAGCTGGTAAGGCTTCATGAAGTCTTCCAGAGCATAACGCCCCGGTTTACCCACCTCCCCGTCCACGACAACACTCCACGGTTCGGTTTTCAGCGAACCGGCATTGGCTGCCGGGTCACCTTTGTCAGTACCGAACTCATAGAAGTTGTTGTAATGGGTCGCGTCCTTGAAAGGTGTGATCGCCTCATCCTTGACGTTCACCGCACCCCATTTGACAGAGGGCAACTTCTCGGCAAACCAGGCGGGCGCTTTTCCGGCTTCGACATCGGCGTAGCGGGCAGCCTCTTCGGCACTGGCCCAGCGCGGCAGACTGCTTATGGCCAAACCGGCCGCGGTCGCTCCGAGCAATTGTCGGCGAGAGAGATAAATGGATTCAGGCGTGACGTCCGACTCATGGCAGTCGGACGCTTTGGGGACTTTGATCAGCATGGCAACTCCGCAGCTTTGGAGGACAGATGCACCATAGACTGCGGAGTATGAGGGAAATTACATCACTCGGCGTGTTTGTGACGACGAAGATGCAACAGATACTGCACCGGGCCCGACGCGGCATAAGCGAGGAACACCAGCAGCAGAATGCGAGGCGGATCGCTGAACACCACGGCAAAGACCAACACCACGGCAAGGATCGCCACGAAAGGCACGCGCCCCTTCAAGTCCAGCTCCTTGAAGCTGTTGTACTTGATGTTGCTGACCATCAGCATGCCGGCGGCCGCTACCATCAGTGCGACCAGGAACGACATCTTCGAACCCTGGATCCCGTAATCGCTGAACGCCCAGACAATCCCCGCAACAACGCCGGCAGCAGCCGGGCTGGCAAGACCGATGAAGTAGCGCTTGTCGGCGGTCCCCACCTGAGTGTTGAAACGCGCCAGACGCAACGCCGCACCCGCCACATAGATGAAGGCAACCATCCAGCCGACCTTGCCCATGTCACCCAGTGCCCAGCCGAAAGCCAGAAGCGCCGGCGCGACACCGAAGGCAACCATGTCCGACAACGAGTCGTACTCGGCACCGAACGCACTTTGGGTATTGGTCATGCGTGCCACGCGACCATCAAGGCCGTCGAGCACCATGGCGACGAAAATCGCGATGGCGGCAAAGGCGAAATACTTGCTCGCATTCGCCGCGTCCCCGGCACTCAACGCAGCCTGGGCACTCATCGAGTTGATGATGGAATAGAACCCTGCGAACAGGTTCGCAGTGGTGAACAGATTCGGCAGAAGATAGATACCACGATGCCGGACTTTACGACCTTCTGCGTCATGCCCTTCTTCGATGTGCTCATCGATGGGCAGCAGGCTTTCGGCGTCGGAAGCCTGGTTCGGCTCTTCGGGACGTTCGCTCATGGACAGTACCTTGCAACGGATTGGACATTTTCGACAGGTGTCTGGGACGACGGTTCGGCCACAAACGATGCAGCTTTATACCAGAACCGCCCGCCCATACGAAAAAACGCGGCCGAGGCCGCGTTTTTTCATACAAGGTTCGACGACTTAGTTTTTGGCTTTGTCGACGATCTTGTTGGCACCGATCCACGGCATCATGGAGCGCAGTTGCTCGCCGATGATTTCGATACCGTGAGCGGCGTTGTTACGACGCTTGGCGGTCATCGAAGGGTAGCCGGTTGCGCCTTCGCTGATGAACATTTTGGCGTATTCGCCGTCCTGAATACGTTTCAGGGCGTTGCGCATGGCCTGACGGGATTCGGCGTTGATCACTTCCGGACCGGTCACGTACTCGCCGTACTCAGCGTTGTTGGAGATCGAGTAGTTCATATTGGCGATACCGCCTTCGTACATGAGGTCAACGATCAGTTTCAGTTCGTGCAGGCACTCGAAGTAGGCCATTTCCGGCGCGTAGCCAGCTTCAACCAGGGTTTCGAAACCGGCTTTTACCAGCTCGACGGTACCGCCGCACAGAACGGCTTGTTCGCCGAACAGATCGGTTTCGGTCTCGTCCTTGAAGGTGGTTTCGATGATGCCGGTACGACCGCCACCCACGCCGGCGGCGTAGGACAGTGCAACGTTCTTGGCATTGCCCGAGGCGTCCTGGTAGATCGCGATCAGGTCAGGGATACCGCCGCCTTTCACGAACTCGGAACGTACGGTGTGGCCCGGGGCTTTCGGCGCGATCATGATCACGTCGAGGTCGGCACGCGGAACAACCTGGTTGTAGTGGATCGCGAAACCGTGGGAGAAAGCCAGGGTGGCGCCTTTCTTGATGTTCGGCTCGATTTCGTTCTTGTACAGCTGGGACTGGAACTCGTCCGGGGTCAGGATCATGACCAGGTCGGCACCGGCAACAGCGGCAGCCACGTCAGTCACTTTCAGGCCATGGGCTTCAGCCTTGGCGACGGTAGCCGAACCTTTACGCAGACCGACGGTAACGTCGACACCGGAATCTTTCAGGTTGCACGCCTGGGCGTGGCCCTGGGAGCCGTAACCGATGATGGCAACTTTCTTGCCCTGGATGATCGACAGGTCGCAGTCTTTATCGTAGAAAACTTTCATGAATTTCCCCTTTATATCCAGGCCGTTCAGGCCATTCGCTAATTTGGTTTAGATGCTGAGTACTTTGTCGCCGCGGGCAATACCGGTGACGCCACTGCGGACGGTCTCCAGAATCGATGCGGTGCCGATGGACTGAATGAAGCTGTCGAGCTTGTCGCTGGTACCGGTCAGTTGAACGGTATACACGCTGGCGCTGACGTCGACGATCTGTCCACGGTAAATATCGGTGGTGCGTTTGATCTCGGCGCGCTGGGCGCCAGTGGCCTTGACCTTGACCAGCATCAGTTCGCGCTCGATGTGAGCGCTTTCCGACAGGTCCACCAGCTTGACCACTTCGATCAGCTTGTTCAGGTTTTTGGTGATCTGCTCGATGACTTCATCGTGGCCGACTGTGGTCAGCGTCAGACGCGACAGGGTCGGGTCTTCGGTTGGCGCCACAGTCAGGCTTTCGATGTTGTAGTTGCGCTGCGAGAACAGGCCGACTACGCGAGACAAAGCACCGGGTTCGTTTTCCAGAAGCAAGGAAATAATGTGCCGCATGATTAGGTACGCTCCGTCTTGCTCAGCCACATATCGCGCATGGAGCCGTCTTTGATTTGCATCGGATAGACGTGCTCGCTGGTGTCGACCGAAATGTCGATCACCACCAGGCGATCTTTCATGGCGAACGCCTCTTCCATCTTCGACTTCAAATCTTTCGATTCGGTGATGCGCACGCCGACGTGGCCATAGGCCTCGGCCAGCTTGACGAAATCAGGCAAGGATTCCATGTAGGAGTGCGAGTGACGGCTGCCGTAACTCATGTCCTGCCACTGACGAACCATGCCCAGAACACCGTTGTTCAGAATGACGATCTTGACCGGCAAACCGTATTGCAGGCAGGTCGACAATTCCTGGATGTTCATCTGGATACTGCCTTCACCGGTGACACACGCAACATCGGTGTCAGGGAAGCTCAGCGCGATACCCATCGCGGCCGGCAGACCGAAGCCCATCGTGCCCAGGCCACCGGAGTTGATCCAGCGGTTCGGCTTGTTGAACTTGTAGTACTGCGCAGCAAACATCTGATGCTGGCCCACGTCGGAGGTCACAAAGGCGTCGCCCTTGGTCACTTCGCACAGGGTTTCGATCACGGTCTGCGGCTTGATCTTGCTGCCGTCGCCCTTGTCGTAAGGGAACAGGCCGCGATCACCGCGCCATTCATCAATCTGCTTCCACCAGCTGGCAACGGCTTCCTTGTTCGGGGTTTCGCCGATTTCCTTGAGGATCGCGACCATTTCGGTCAGGACGCTCTCCACCGGACCAACGATTGGCACGTCGGCCTTGATGGTCTTGGAAATCGAAGCCGGGTCGATGTCGATGTGAATGATCTTGGCGTTCGGGCAGAACTTCGGCGCGCCGTTGATCACTCGATCGTCGAAACGCGCGCCGACCGCCAGGATCACGTCGGCATGGTGCATCGCCAGGTTCGCGGTGTAGCTGCCGTGCATGCCGAGCATGCCGATGAACTGACGGTCAGTGCCAGGGTAGCCACCCAGGCCCATCAAGGTGTTGGTAACCGGCAGGTTGAGCATTTGCGCCAGCTCGGTCAGCGGCGCGGAGCCGTTGCCGAGGATTACGCCACCGCCGGAGTACAGCACGGGACGCTTGGCCGCCAGGAGCATTTCTGCCGCCTTGCGGATTTGCCCGGAGTGACCGCGAACGGCCGGGCTGTAGGAACGCAGTTTGGCTTTCTTCGGGAAGATGTATTCGAACTTCTCGGCCGGGTTGGTCATGTCTTTCGGGATATCGACCACGACCGGGCCCGGACGACCGGATTGCGCCAGGTAGAAGGCCTTCTTCATGACTTCCGGGATTTCCGAAGCGTGCTTGATCATGAAGCTGTGCTTCACGATCGGCCGGGAGATACCGATCATGTCGGTTTCCTGGAACGCGTCGGTGCCGACCATGGTGCTTGGCACCTGACCGGAAATGATCACCATTGGAATCGAGTCCATATAGGCAGTGGCGATACCGGTGATGGCGTTTGTGGCGCCTGGACCGGAAGTCACCAATACCACGCCGGCTTTACCGGTGGCACGGGCGTAGCCGTCAGCCATATGGGTAGCCGCTTGTTCGTGACGAACCAGGATGTGGGTCACTTCCGGTTCTTTGAACAGGGCATCGTAAACATGAAGGAGAGCACCACCCGGGTACCCGTAGATATATTTGACGCCTTCGTCACGCAAAAAGCGGACGAGCATCTCACCGCCAGATAAAAGCTCCACGTTGTTCACCTCTAAAACGCCAGAATACCGTCCACAAAAAAGCGAACGGGTCTTAATAGGTTTACTTCTCGGCAGAGCATGAGCGACGGTGGTCGCCGACTACGTCAGCACTGACTGAGCAAGTATTGGGATCGTCCCAAGTGTTGCGGGCCTTTCCCACCCAGCGCGAGGTAACGCGTTGCGGGTGTAACAGGTCGACGCGGATATGCGCCTCATGATCTGCCGAGAGGGTCTGCTTCTGGCAGTCCCTGTACAGCGGACTTTGGATTCTTCTGTTTCGCCCTCTGCAAGTCAAGCCGTCTATGTGCTTAATTGTGGGTAAGCACATGAGAACGCAAGAAAAAACCTGGAAACCGCTACTCTGTTAGCTTCAATTGCGCAGTTTTGCCAAGGAATCAGCATGCGAACGCTTCTATTAACTCTGCTAATCGGCGCCAGCCCATGGTGTATGGCCGGTCAGATCTACAAATGGGTCGATGCCCAAGGCGTCACCCATTTTGATCAACAGCCACCACAAGGGCAGTCATCCACCGCCGTGAAGACGCCCTCATCTCCCGCACCAATACCTGCCGCATTACCTGGCAGCGGCGCGCTGGGCGATCAGAAAGCCATCGATGACAAGGTAAAAAAGCAAGTGGCCGAGCAACAGAATCAGCTCAAGGCATTTTGCGAACAGGCACGCACGAATCTCGCGCAACTGCAGAACAATCCGCGCTTGAGGGAGGAAGTGGAGGGAGAATTGCGGCGGCTGAGCGACGAACAGCGACAGCAACGTACTGCGGAGGCACAAAAACAGATTGCGGAAAACTGCCAGTAACCACTGGCAGTTTTCGGTTCAGCGCGAAGCGGTGATCAGCAGGTCGAACTCTTTGAGCAATACCTGAAGCTGCCGATCCTTGCCCTGCAGATTGCGCTGGGCAAAAACCATCTCGGCCATTTCCTGAATGCCCGAGGCATTGGGCAATGGCAGATCCTGTTCGAGGATCATCTTCATCCGCGGCAGGAAGATCCATTGCAGCCACTGCTCGAAATCGAGGGTGTCGACCGAAAACGGCTCGACACTGCTCAGGGCTTCGACCGAGGGCTGGACGTCATCCCACCAGCCCTGGGCGCGCAGTTCACGCTCGATCAACAGCAGTTGATCGGCGACTTTGGAGAAACGACTGTCCATCACAGCGAAACCTTGGCCTTCTGACGGGCCAGAGTGGCGCCGGCGGAATCACCTTGCTTCTCACGTGCCTGAGCGATCAATTCCCACAGACTGGCCTGCAAGTCCGGACGACCATTGGCCATGGTCAACGCACGGCGAGCGGTCTGCTCGGCTTGCGGCGCATCGCCCTGGGCCATACGTACCTGCGCCAGACGGTAAAGCACTTGCGGCTCGCGCGGCGCTACACGCTGGGCGCGCTCCAGGCTGGAGGACGCGCCGTTGAGGTCGCCACCGGCCTGCTGCTGTTGCGCAGTGCTCAACAACGCGAGAACCGGACCGTCCAATTGTTCATCGGCAGACAGACCGCCGCCGCTGCTGGCCGAAGGAATGCCGCTCGGCGTCGAAGGCATACTGTAGCTGCCGGAGCTGATCGGCGCCGACTCGACCGCCGACGGGTTATACGGCCCCGGCGTGATGCCGCCGGATGCCGGGCCCGGAACGATCGGCGAAGAGCTGATCGGTGCCGAAGCCGCTGCGCCGCCCGGCACCATCACTACCACACCGGTATCGCCTTGCGGGATCGCCTGAGTCTGGGCCTGTGCAGGACGTTTCACCGTCGTTTGACGGAAACCGCCATTGGCCGAAATACGCTCGCTGTTGGACACGGCGGTGCCGGAATCCACAACCGGGATCGCACCACGCTGTACGGTGGAGCAGCCGCTGAGCAAAGCCACGGCGGTCACCGCTGGAATCAACCACTTGTTCACTTGAAACCCTCTTTGCTTAATTCATCCAGCCCTTGACCCAATCCATCACCGACTCGCCCGATGCCGGGCTTTCGCCCGCGCAGGAGGCGCCGGGTGGCGGTTCGCTGCCGCGAATATACGGCATCTGCACGGCGCCCGGACAGTTGGCATCGGAGCCCTGGCCGGTACGCGAATCGACCCAGGCCTGCACCACGTTGTCCGGCTGCGGCATGTCCAGCGGCAGCGGATCGGCCTTGCGCATGAAACTGGTCCAGACCTGCAACGCACCGGTGGCCCCGGTGAACGGCGTCTTGCCGTTGTCGTCACGGCCGAGCCAGACCACCGCCAGCAGATCCTGGCTGAAACCGGCGAACCAGCTGTCGCGCGAATCGTTACTGGTACCGGTCTTGCCCGCCAGTGTCAGGGTTCTTGGCAACACGTTATAAACCGAACTGCCGGTACCTTCACGCATGACCCGCTGCATGGCGTTCTGGATCAGGTAGATAGAGGCCGGATCGAAACGCTGCTCGATCTGAAACGGATAACGCTTGAGCGGCTCGCCATCGGCAGTCAGCACGCTGCGGATCCCGCGCATCGGCGTATTGAAGCCACCGTTGGCCAGGGTCTGGTACATGGTCGCGACTTCGATCGGGGTCATGCCGCCAGCACCGAGCAGCATCGACGGGAACGCCGGAAACTCGCGGGTTACGCCCAGTCGCGCGAGCGTCTTGAGGACATTCGGAACACCGACCGCCAGACCGAGACGCGAGGTCGAGAGGTTGTAGGAATGCGCCAGCCCCTGATATAGGAACACTGTGCCGTGGGAGCGACGATCATAGTTCTGCGGTTTCCAGACCTGTCCGTCTGCGCCTTTTATCGAAAGCGGGTCGTCCGACAGCCAACTGGTCAGCGTGTACTGGCTTGGTTTCTCCAGTGCCGTCAGATAAACCGCCGGTTTGATCAGCGAGCCGATCGGCCGCACCGCATCCAGCGCCCGGTTGAACCCGGCAAAACTCGCCTGACGGCTGCCGATCATGGCCTGGACCTCACCGGTTTCCGGGTTGGTTACGACCATCGCCGCTTCCACGTCGTCGGAACCTTTACGGCCGGACAGACGCTTGAAGGTGTCGTTGACCGACGCTTCGGCTTTCATCTGCAGGATCGGATCGAAACTGGTGAAGATCCGCAGGCCTTCTTCGGTCAAGTCTTCGTCGCGATAGTCTTCACGCAACTGGCGTTTGACCAGATCGATGAAGCCCGGGAACGAGCTGTCGGCCAGCTTGCCGCGTGTGGTCACGCCCAACGGCATTTTCTTCGCAGCGGCGACTTGTTCGGCAGAAGCGACGCCCTGCTGCTCCAGCACGTCGAGCACCAGATTGCGTCGTTCCAGCGCACGCTCCGGGTTGCGACGCGGGTTGTAATAGGACGGACCTTTGACCATGCCGACCAACAGCGCGACCTGATGCAGTTTCAGCTCGGACAAAGGCTGAGCGAAGAAGAACTGGCTCGCCAGACCGAAACCGTGCACCGCCCGCTGACCATCCTGACCGACAAAGACTTCGTTGAGGTACGCCTCAAGGATTTCCTTTTTGTCGTAATGCAGCTCGAGCAGCATCGCCATCATCGCTTCGGTGAGCTTGCGGGTCAGACTGCGTTCGTTGGTGAGGTAGAAGTTTTTGACCAGTTGCTGGGTCAGCGTACTGCCGCCCTGAGTCATCTTGCCGCCCGAGGTGTTGACCCAGACTGCACGGGCGATCGATTTCGGCGACACGCCCCAGTGGCTGTAGAAATCCCGGTCTTCCACGGCGACCAGGGTTTCCAGCAGATACGGCGGCACCTGATCGAGCTTGATCAGAATCCGGTCTTCAAGGTTTTTCGGGTAGATACCGCCGATCATCAGCGGCTCCAGGCGTACCACGGAGAGCTTCGAACCGTTGGTCGCCGAGAGTTCGGCCACGTAATCGCCGGAGAAACGCACGCGCACCGGCTGCGGTTTCTCGAGGCCTTCATAGAACTGGAAGCCACGGGTATTCAGATCAACCGTATTGCCATTGACCGCCGCCGCGCCGGGACCGTTGCTCACGGCTTCGCGGCGATAGCCCAGGGCATCGAGTTCGGTGAGGAAATCGTCCTTGCTCAGCTTTTGTCCGACGAACAGCTCGAGCGGGCGCGCGTAAACCTTGGCCGGGATGGTCCAGCGCTTGCCGGAGAACTTCTCCTGCACCACGGCATCGAGGTAAACGGCGAAGCCGGCCAGCACCACAAGGCCGACCAGACTGAGTTTAAGGGCCCAGCCCAACCATGGGCGCAGGCCCCGGGAAGCTGGTTTTTTAGGGGTACGGGGGGATCGAGTACGAGTCATGGCGGCGGATTATACGCACTTTATTCATACTCAACAGGAGCGCTCCGAGGTTTGCGTCGGGCTGGCGAGCGGCCATAATGAGCGCCTTGAATTTCTCCCAGTCTCTGAAGGATCGTCCGTGAGCCAGTCCCTGATCGCTGCCCTGCAAAACCCGGCCCTCTACCCGCATCCCGTCGAAGGGTTCCAGGTCATCGAAACCCATATCTCGTGGGTACTGCTCACCGGTCCCTACGCTTATAAAGTGAAGAAGCCGGTGAATTTCGGCTTCCTCGATTTCACCGGCCTTGATTCCCGTGAACACTTCTGCGGTGAAGAGCTGCGCCTGAACCAGCGCCTGACCGAAGATTTGTATCTGGAAGTGATTCCCGTAACCGGCAGTGCGGAAGCTCCGCAACTGGGCGGCGAAGGCCCGGCCATCGAATACTTGCTGAAAATGCGCCAGTTCCCGCAGAGCGGCCTGCTCAGCACCCTGCAAGCCAACGGCGAGCTGACCACCGCGCACGTCGACGCAATGGCCGAACAGATCGCCCGCTTCCACCTCAACGCGCCGAAAGTCCCGGCGGAACACGATGCCGGCACGCCTGAAAGCGTAATGGCGCCGGTGCGCCAGAACTTCGAACAGATCCTGCCGTTCCTCAGCGACAAGAACGATCTTCTGCAACTCGACGCCCTGCAAGCGTGGGCCGAAAGCAGCTTCGATCGCCTGAAAACGCTGTTCGCCCAGCGCAAGGCGGACGGCTTCACTCGCGAATGCCACGGTGACATTCACCTGGGCAACGCCACGCTGATCGACGGCAAAGTCGTGATCTTCGACTGCATCGAATTCAACGAACCGTTCCGTTTCACCGACGTCTGGGCCGACACCGGCTTCCTGGCAATGGACCTGGAAGACCGTGGCCTGAAATCCCTGGCCCGTCGCTTCATCAGCCAGTACCTGGAACTGACCGGCGACTACCAAGGCCTGGAAGTACTGAACTTCTACAAGGCTTACCGCGCCTTGGTACGTGCGAAAGTCGCACTGTTCAGCATGCCGGCCGATGCCACTCCGGTGCAGCGTGCCACCACCCTGCGCCAGTACCGCAACTACGCCAACCTGGCGGAAAGCTACAGCACCATTCCTTCGCGCTTCATGGCGATTACCCACGGCGTGTCCGCTGTAGGCAAAAGCCACGTGGCCATGCGTCTGGTCGAAGCACTGGGCGCGATCCGCCTGCGTTCCGATGTCGAGCGCAAGCGCCTGTTCGGTGAGCAAACCGTTGCCAATGATGTTCAGGCCGGGATCTACAGCACCGACGCCAGCACTGCAACCTATGCGCGTCTGCATGAAATTGCCGAAGTGATTTTGCACGCCGGTTTCCCGGTGGTGATCGATGCCACTTACCTCAAGCGCGAACAACGCGACAACGCCGCCAAAGTCGCTGAAGCCACTGGCACGCCTTTCCTGATCCTTGACTGCAACGCTCCGCAGGCAGTGATCGAGAGCTGGCTGGCGATTCGTCAGGCAGACAAAAAAGATCCGTCCGACGCGACCCTCGCCGTGATCGAAGCTCAACAAGCCAACCGCGAAGCCCTGACCCCGGAAGAAATTCTGCGCAGCAAACGCGTGCAGACCAATGAATCCGGGACCCTGGACACCGTCGTGGCGCAGATTCGCCAGCGCCTGCCCGGCCTGTAAGAAACTATTTCGGCCGTGAAGCCCTCGCTTGCTTCACGGCCGTCAAATAGTGGCACTATACTGGCGTCATAAAACCAACAGGTGATTTGACATGAGCCAGCCAAAACTACTCGACACCCCGCTTTATGCCTTGCTGCACAAAGACGACATCACAGGTTTCAACAATGAACGCCCGAAAGACGGTCCGATCGACATGGTTGGTGGTGATTTTCGCGGCCTGGACCTGCGTGAACTGAACGCCGATGGCGTGGATTTCCGGGACGCCTACTTCCGCTCCGCCGACCTGCGCGGCATCGACTTTCGCAACGCCTCGCTGGAAGGCGCGAGCCTGGCCCACGCGCAGATCTCCGGGGCCTACTTCCCGCCAGAGCTGAGTGCCGACGAAATCCTGATGTCGATGAATTTCGGTACGCGCCTGCGTTATCGCACCCGCTGAGCCTCGCACCACCCAAACTCGTCCAGCGCCCCCGCTTTGCGCTGGACTGCGTGCTATTGGTAATTCTCCCTCGCCCTCCCCATCCTGATTCATCAGCGGAAGCTGACGTTTCTTAGAAGCGTTTGCGTCGAATCCGACCAAACAACCACGCTTTTCCTACTGATGGCTACACTCCTGAGAAGCTCGCCCACGCACCATTCGGCCGTCGCAAGGAGGCTTGATGAATGATGAACTGCAACACCTGAAGAATCTTGGCAAGACGTCGGCGCAATGGCTGCATGCCGTGGGCATCCATAGCGCCTCGGACTTGCGTCGCCTCGGTGCGGTGGATGCCTACCGGGCCGTGCGCACTCGCGGGTTTCGGGCGTCGAAGGTGTTGTTGTACGCGATCGAAGGGGCGCTGATGGACGTGCACTGGAACGACATTCCCGCCGAACGCAAGGACGCGCTGAACAAGCAGCTGGAAGCCATTTCCTCTCGCCACAAGAACTAACGGGTACCGACCGTCATGTACCTGCTCGGGGAACAATCGGCCCAGGCCGATGCATTGATCAACCACTTGCAGTGCTTGCCTGCGCAATGGCTTGAGGGCCTGGCGCCGTGCGGGCCAGCGCTGGAACTGGAAGCAACGGATGATCTGTTGGCACCCTTGCCGGACGATCAGTTGTTCTTGCTCACGCAAGGTGTCATCACCGGCCGAGTCAGCGGTCGAGGCTTGTTCTACTGGCACGAGGGAGATTTGATCGGTCTGCAACAAGGGCCGGAATGGGCGGATTGCACGCTGTGCTCAGACAACCCGTTGACATTACTGCCCTATCGCCGAAGTGATTTGTTTCAACATGTGTATGGCGAACCATCGCGCTCGGAGCAGTTTCTGCGCTACCTGCTCGGTCAAATGGCGCTGCTGGCCCACGCCGTTGCCGAGTTCAAGCCGCGCGAGTTTCGCAGCACCAATGGTTTCAAGCGGGTTGAAGCCGGAGACGTTCTGATTCGTGAGGGCGATGACGCCGATCATGTGTTCGTGATTATCGAAGGACACGCCGAAGCGTTTGTTAACGGGCACAAGGTAGGCGACGTTCCCAAGGATGAAATATTCGGTGCAATGGCTGTGTTCACGGGCGAGCCGCGCAACGCGACGGTCATAGCACGGGAGGCAAGCACGGTAATGCTGATTCCCGGCGATCAGTTTCTGAGCATGACCCGCACCAATCCGAAAATCGCCCACAGCCTGATCGAAAGCATGGCGCGGCGTATCGACCAGCTCAACAAGCAGCTCACAGCCCAGACCTGACGCCCGTATTCACGGGGCGTTTACGCCATTGCCAGGACGAAACGACAGAAATGAAAAAACAGCAGTTGACTTGGTAATGAGAATCGCTATGATTATCACAACTGATCGCGAGATCAGTCGATATTCTGAAAAGCCCTTGGTTCGGACTCTCAGATTATCTCCTCATCAGGCTAATCACGGTTATTTGACCCGGTTTTTACCGGGTCTTTTTTTGCCTGTGGAAAAGTCATTTCTTACTGAACTGTTTACGCATCTCGGCGCAGTAATCCGGTTTCGGTGTGGCGGGTGTGAACCAGACATAATCGGCCATCGCCGCCGTAATCCGACTGCCCTGCTCCGCCAGCATCAGCACCGTCGGCACTTCGGGCGCGCCCAGATCCAGCACATGCAGCGGCACACCCACATCCTTTCGCGCGTGATACGCACCTGCCAACAATAATGCCGGCGCGGGCGCCGCCAACAAACGCGAGGCCATGCGCCGATCCCGTTGTTGCTGAACGGCCAGCATCGCCGGCATTTGCGATGACGGCAGCAAGCCGCAGTGAGAATCGCCGATCTGCTCCAACAGCGTCTCTTTCACAGATTTGGCGTTGCTGCGCTCACCGCTCAAAACCGGAGGATCACGATAGAACGCACGAATTTCGATGTTATCGAGATTGGCCGCCAGCACTGGCCAGGATTGTGTCAGGGCAAACCGAACAATCGGTCCGTAGAGATTCCAGTCCCAACCGTCCTGCCAGGCCAATGCTGCAGGAAGATCAGTGGGTGGCGTTGCGGCATGGCGCACGTCATCGACGCGCGACTGTTGATCGGGCGTCAGCATTTCCAACAGGAGACTGCCTTGGGGTCGCGTTCGTTCGAGGTTCTGCAACAACCACAATTGAAGGGCATGGTGATCGGCGTTGTCATGCTGCTCGCCAATGATGAGCCGCGATGGCTCGCTCAATTGCGTCAGTAATTGCTGCGCCGTCAGACGCTCGCCGCTGCGCAGATCACGAATCTCGCCCACGACCGGCGGCGCCGCAACATGCTGGCAACCTGCAAGCCACAACACCGCCAACAGCAGAATCCCGCGCATACACTCACCTCGATGACGAAATCAGCGGGCGATGATCAGCGGATGCCCGCGCTCCGGGTGCGGCTGCACCAGCACTTCCAGACCGAAAACCGCCTTCAGCGATTCCGGGCGCAACACCTGTTGCGGCGTATCCAGCGCCACCGGGCGCCCGCCCTCCAGCAGCAGGATGCGATCACAATAGCGCGCCGCCAGATTCAGATCATGCAGGATCACCAGCACCGCCGCGCCACGATCGGCAAACTCGCGCACCGCTTGCAGCGTCGTATGTTGATGCAACGGATCGAGCATTGAGGTCGGCTCATCGAGCAGCAACGTCTGCCCCGCCTGACCCGGCCAGAGTTGCGCCAGCACCCGCGCCAGATGCACCCGCTGACGCTCGCCGCCGGACAGCGCCAGATAACTGCGGCCACTAAGATGCCCGGCATCGGCCGCCAATAACGCGGCAGCGACGATCTCGTCATCGCGCACCCGCCCGCTCTGGTAAGGCAGACGCCCCATGCCGACCACTTCTTCAACACGAAAGGCGAAATCCAAGGTCGACACCTGCGGCAACACCGCCAGCCGCTGGGCGCGCTGAGTGCCGCTCCAATGACTCAAGGCCTCTCCGTCCAGCAGCACTTCCCCCTCGTGCGCGCTCAACTCACCGCACAACGCACCGAGCAAGGTACTTTTGCCGGCGCCATTCGGCCCCAGCACGCCAAGCACTTCGCCCGGTTCGAGTTGCAGGCTGACATCGGCCAGAACGGACTTGCGGCCACGGCGGATGTGCAGATTGTGCGCACGCAGCATCAGGCACGCCCTCGCAGCAGCAGATAAAGGAAGAACGGCGCACCGATGAACGCGGTGACGATGCCGATCGGCAGCTCCGCCGGTGCCAGTGCCAGCCGCGCCACCAGATCCGCTAGCAACAACAGACTCGCCCCGGCCAGCACCGATGCCGGCAGCAATACCCGATGATCCGGCCCCGCGAGCAAGCGCACCAGATGCGGCACCACCAGCCCGACAAAACCGATCATGCCCGCCGCTGCCACCGCCGCGCCGACGCCCAGCGCCGTGCAGAACACCAGCTCACGCTTGAGCCGTTCGACATCGATCCCCAGATGCCCGGCTTCCGATTCGCCGAGCAGCAACGCATTTAGCGCCTTCGCCCGACGCGGAAGCCACAGTGCAACACCGGCGGTGATGATCAGCAGCGGCCACAACCGCGCATAGCTCGCGCCGTTAAGGCTGCCCAGGTTCCAGAACGTCAACGTGCGCAATGTCGCGTCATCCGCCAGATAGGTAAACAGCCCCACCGCCGAGCTGGCCAGTGCCGTCAGGGCAATACCCGCCAACAGCATGGTCGCCACATTGGTCTGCCCATTACGGCGGCCGAGCCGATAAACCAGCGCCGTCACACCCAGACCACCGAGAAACGCACACACCGACAGCAGGTAAGGCCCGAACCACTCGGGCAGTCCGCCAAAAAACGAACCGCCGACAATCGCCACCGCCGCGCCCAACGCCGCGCCACTGGACACGCCAACCAACCCTGGATCCGCCAGTGGATTACGAAACAGCCCCTGCATCGCCACCCCGGACAGCGCCAGCACGCCACCGACGGCCAGCCCGAGCAACGTACGCGGCAGACGAATCTGCCCGAGAATCAGTTCAGCCTGTTCCAGCCCGTCCGGCGCCAGCGGCACACCGATCATGCGCAGTGCTGCGCGCAAGGTATCGAACAACGGCAGACTGACCGGTCCCAGCGCCAGCGACAGCCAGATCGCCAGCAGACACAGCAGGATCAGGCCGATAAACAAGCCACGGGGTTTGACCAGCGTGGTCATTGGCCGCTCTTGGCCGGGTAGAAACCGTCAGACAGGGCCTTCAGCGCTGCCGGCAAACGCGGCCCGAGCCCGCCCACCAGCAGCGTCGGGTCCAGCTCCAGCACACGTCCGGTCTTGGCCGCACGGCTGGAATTGAGGATCGGGTTTTCCTTAAATAGAGCCGCTTTCGCCGCCTCACCAGTTAGCGCACGGTCAGCGAACACCAGCACTTCAGGATCGAGACTGGCCAGGGATTCCACGGAAAACGGTTTGTAACCGGTGTGGGTCGCAAGGTTATGCCCGCCCGCCTGCTGCAGCAGCCAGTCGGCGGCGGTGTCCTTGCCGGCGATCAGCGGTTTGCCGCCGGCATGTCCAAGCAGCAACAGCACGCCCGGCGCTTTCTGTTTAGTCTGCGCTTCAGCTACACGGGCCTTTTGCGCATCGAGGTGCTGTTGATAACTTTGCAGCAATTGCGCGGCCTGGCTTTCAGCGCCCAGCAACCGTCCCAGATGGGTAACGTTTTTTTCCAATGTCGGCAGATCCGGCTGAGCCGAGAACAGTTCCACCTGCACCTTGGCACTGCGAACTTGCGAAATCACTGGCGGCGGGCCCATTTCTTCGGTGCCGATCAGGATGTCCGGGCGCAGGCTGAGAATGCCTTCGGCCGACAGGCTGCGCTGATAGCCGATGCTCGGCAGCGACTTGAGAGACTCGGGATGCTGGCTGGTGGTGTCGACGCCTACCAGTTTGGCCTCGCCACCCAGCGCACTCACCCACTCCGACAACGCGCCGCCGGCGCTGACCCAACGTTGCGGCAACTCGGCCGCTGCAGCCTGGTGGCTGACCAAAAGTCCGACACACAGCACGGCAACGCGGGTACTCAGGCGCATAGACAGCTTCCTTGAAATGTTTTCCCGGACATCGGGACGGCAGGCCAAGTATCCTCGGCAGCGGTCACCTCGCCACGGGTGAAGGCGGCCATTTGATAATTGTTTGCATTTGAACGTCAAGCTCGGACATATCCGGACACGAGCCGACATTTGAGGATAGCCATGAAGTTTCTTTGCGCGGGTGCCGATCTGGTTGAGGACGGCAGTCGCGGTTTCGATATCGACGGGAAAAAACTGTTCGCCGTGCGCCGCGCGGGGCAGGCTTATGTCTACCTCAATCGCTGCCCGCATCGGGGCGTCGGACTGGAATGGCAGCCCGACCAGTTTCTCGACCCAAGCAACAGCCTGATCCAGTGCGCCACCCACGGCGCACTGTTTCTGATCGAAGACGGTGAATGCGTCGCCGGCCCGTGCGCCGGGCAATCGCTGACGGCCATCCCTTGCCGTGAAGACGCGCAAGGGCTGTGGATCGATGTTTAACCGTTGAGCAGCACGTCCAGGCGCCGGTCGATCACCATCTCTTCATGGCTCAAACGCACGCCGTACGCCAGGACTTCGACCCCGCACGCCACCGCCTCGCGCAGCGCAGCGGCGTAGGCCGAGTCGATTTCCTCGGCCGGACGCACTGCTTCAATGCCGGAGAGATTGACGCAGTACAACTGGACCGCGCGAATCCCGTCCCTGGCCAGATGCGCCAGCTCACGCAAATGCTTGGCGCCGCGATCGGTCACTGCATCGGGAAATGCCGCGACCGCCGTGCCGTCGAAACCCAGCGTGACACTTTTCACTTCCACATACGCCGGGCCCGTCGGGTAGTCGAGGCGAAAATCGATCCGGCTCTTTTCCTGCCCGTACGCCACCTCACGTTTGAGCCCGGTAAACCCGCTCAATTCGCTGATGACACCGGCCTGCAAGGCATCTTCGACCAGTGCGTTGGCGCGTCCGGTGTTCACGCAAAACAGTCGGCCCTGCGGGGTTTCCCCGACTTCCCAGGTGCCAGGCAATTTGCGCTTGGGGTCATTGGAACGGCTGAACCAGACCTGCCCGCCCTCAACCTGGCAATTGAGCATCGAGCCGGTGTTCGGGCAATGAATGGTCAGCAACTCGCCGCCAACGGTTTCGATATCGGCGAGAAAACGCTTGTAACGGCGGATCAACCGGCCTTCTTCAAGAGGAGGATGAAAGCGCATCAGCCTTGCCAGCTCTTCAAGCCACGGGCGATGCGTTCCACCGCTTCCTGTAAGCGAGGGAGGTTTTGCGTGTAGGCAAAGCGCACGTGATGACCGGCCTGATAGCGACCGAAATCCAGCCCCGGAGTGAATGCCACATGTTCGGTCTCAAGGAAATGGCGACAGAACGCGAAGGCATCGCCGCCGAACTGGCTGATATCGGCATACAAATAGAACGCGCCTTCCGGCTCTACGGCAATGTCGAAGCCCAGCTCCCGCAATGCCGGCAGCAGGAAGTCACGGCGACGGCCGAATTCGGCGCGGCGCTCTTCGAGAATCGCGATGGTGTCCGGCTCGAAACAGGCCAGCGCCGCATGTTGGGCCATGCTTGGCGCACTGATATAGAGGTTCTGCGCGAGCTTTTCCAGCTCACTGACCGCTGCGTCCGGCGCCACCAGCCAGCCGAGGCGCCACCCGGTCATGCCGAAATATTTGGAGAAACTGTTGAGGACAAAGGCGCTGTCGTCCACTTCCAGCACACTCGCGGCGTCGGTGCCGTAAGTCAGGCCGTGATAGATCTCGTCCACCACCAGATGCCCGTGACGGGCCTTGATGGCTGTGGATAACCCGGCCAGCTCATCGCGGGTCAGAATCGTACCCGTCGGGTTGGCCGGCGAGGCGACCAGCGCACCGACGCTGTCGTGGTCCCAGTGGCGCGCCACAAGGTCCGGCGTCAGTTGATAACGCACGTCCGGGCCCACCGGCACAAGCTGCGCCGCGCCTTCAACCAATCGCAGAAAGTGTCGGTTGCAGGGATAGCCGGGGTCGGCCAGCAGCCAGTGCTTGCCCGGATCCACCAGCAACGCACTGGCCAGCAGCAACGCCCCGGAACCGCCGGGGGTGATGAGAATCCGTCGAGGATCGATGTTCAGGCCGTAGCGCGTCTGATAGAAGCCGGAAATCGCCTCACGCAGTTCGGGAATGCCACGGGCTGCGGTGTAACGGGTTTTCCCGGCTGTCAGGGCTTGCTGGCCGGCGCGGATGATCGGTTCGGCGGTAGTGAAGTCCGGTTCGCCGATTTCCAGGTGGATCACGTCGTGGCCGGCGGCCTGCAATTCATTGGCCCGCGCCAGCAACGCCATGACATGGAACGGTTCGATCGCACGACTGCGCGCACTGTAGGGCTGAGCCATTGGCCTTCCTTCAACGGGGGAAAAGAAACGATTCTACCCATCTGCCGGAACGAGCGAGAACCCGCAGCGGTCACAGCCTCAAGAACACTGGACTGTAACGACCCGCGCGTACGCTCCAGGATTGACTAAAATCAGTGATTGAGCAGGTTTGCAGCACCGCCGGACATGGCTTGGCAAACATTTGCAAGTCCCCTCGGCCACGCGCTCGACATCCGGGAGTAGCGCGGGTCGAATTGATCTGGTAAGTTCGCCCGCTTGCAGCCGCAGGGCCGGCAGGTGTCGGTGATGGAGCAATCCTGCGCAATGGATTACAAGAGTAGAGGCGGTCCATTTCATGCCCACCCAAGCAAAGCAACAGGCAAGTCAGACACTCAGCGGTTTCGAACCTTACGTCCCTAAAGAGGGCGAAGAGTACATGGGCGCGCCTATGCGTGCGCATTTCACCAAGATCCTGACCAAGTGGAAACTCGACTTGATGCAGGAAGTCGACCGCACTGTTGATCACATGAAAGACGAAGCGGCCAACTTTCCTGATCCGGCCGACCGTGCCAGTCAGGAAGAAGAGTTCGCCCTCGAGCTGCGCGCCCGCGACCGCGAGCGCAAACTGATCAAGAAGATCGACAAGACCCTGCAGTTGATCGAAGACGAAGAGTACGGCTGGTGTGATTCCTGCGGTATCGAGATCGGCGTCAAGCGCCTCGAGGCCCGTCCGACAGCCGACATGTGTGTCGACTGCAAGAACCTGGCGGAAATCAAGGAAAAGCAGGTCGGCAAATAATCCCGGCCTGAACGAAAAACGGAGCGTGCGAACGCTCCGTTTTTGTTTCTGCCGTTTTTTGACTCTCAAGTAACATCGCCCTCATGACTGCCAACACCTCCCCCGCCTATATTGGCCGCTTTGCCCCGACCCCCAGCGGGCACCTGCACTTCGGTTCGCTGGTTGCCGCCCTGGCCTCTTATCTGGACGCACGCTCGGTGGGCGGTCGCTGGCTGGTGCGCATGGAGGATCTCGATCCGCCCCGGGAAGAGCCGGGCGCGCAAGCGGCGATTCTCAAGGCGCTGGAAAGCTATGGCTTCGAATGGGACGGCGAGATGGTTCGCCAGAGCGATCGGCACGAGGCCTACGCGCAAGTGCTCGACAGCCTGTTCAATCACGGCCTCGCCTACGCCTGCACCTGCTCGCGCAAACAATTGGAGCCATACCACGGCATTTATCCGGGACTGTGCCGCAATGCCGGCCATGGCCAGGAAGACGCGGCGATCCGCCTGCGCGTGCCAGAGCTCGAATACCATTTCATCGACCGGGTACAGGGCGAATACCGCCAGCATCTGGGCCGTGACGTGGGAGATTTCGTGATCCGCCGCCGCGACGGCCTCTACGCCTACCAACTGGCGGTGGTTCTGGACGACGCCTGGCAGGGCATCACCGACATCGTGCGCGGTGCCGATCTGCTCGACTCCACACCGCGCCAGCTCTACCTGCAGGAATTGCTGGGCCTGCGCCAACCGCGCTATCTGCATCTGCCACTGATTACCCAGCCGGACGGCAACAAGCTCGGCAAGTCCTATCGCTCGCCACCACTGGAAGCCGATCAGGCCACGCCATTGTTGCTGCGGGCCCTGCGCGCACTGGGGCAAGACCCGGGGCCCGAACTGGCCCACGCCACGCCGCAAGAACTGTTGAACTGGGGCTGCGTCCACTGGGATGCCTTGAAAATCCCGCGCACACTGACCCTGCCCGAAGCGCAACTGCTGTGACGACACTTGCAGTGGCGCGCCCATCCGTTACCATCGCCGCACGTTTTCGGGCACGCGCATAAAAAAGAGAGGCCGGGATGTACATCTATCGCTTGGTCCTGCTTCTGGTCGTGGGGATCTACCTGTTTTCTCCCGCCATCATGGATTGGTGGATCGACGCTACGGGCGCCTGGTATCGCCCTTATCTGCTCTGGCTGATCCTGATTGTCGTGACCTTCATCCTGCAGAGCCAAAAAGATGCCGATGAGCTTTAGCCTGACCCAGATGCTGCTGATCAGCGCCGCCTACCTGGCCGCGTTGTTCGGCGTGGCCTGGATCAGTGAACGGGGCATGATCCCGCGGGCGATCATTCGCCATCCGTTGACCTACACCCTGTCGCTGGGGGTCTACGCCAGTGCGTGGGCGTTCTACGGCACGGTGGGTCTGGCCTATCAGTACGGCTACGGCTTTCTGTCCAGTTATCTCGGGGTCTCCGGCGCGTTTCTGCTGGCGCCGGTGCTGCTGTATCCGATCCTCAAGATCACCCGCACTTATCAACTGTCGTCGCTGGCAGACCTGTTCGCCTTCCGCTTTCGCAGCACCTGGGCCGGTGCGCTGACCACGATTTTCATGCTGATCGGCGTATTGCCGCTGCTGGCGTTGCAGATCCAGGCCGTGGCCGATTCCATCGGCATCCTCACCGGCGAACCAGTGCAAAATCGCGTAGCCCTGGCGTTCTGTGCGCTGATCATTCTGTTCACGATCTTCTTCGGTTCCCGTCATATCGCCACACGTGAAAAGCACGAAGGGCTGGTATTCGCGATTGCCTTCGAATCAGTGATCAAACTGGCAGCCCTCGGCGGCGTCGGCCTCTACGCGCTATACGGCGTGTTCGACGGCCCGCAGCAACTTGAACTGTGGCTGCTGCAGAACCAGACCGCCCTCGCCGCCCTGCACACCCCGTTGCAGGAAGGCCCGTGGCGCACGTTGCTGCTGGTGTTTTTCGCCTCGGCGATCGTGATGCCGCACATGTATCACATGACCTTCACCGAAAACCTCAACCCGCGCTCGCTGGTCAGCGCGAGCTGGGGCCTGCCGCTGTTCCTGCTGTTGATGAGCCTGGCTGTGCCGCTGATTCTCTGGGCCGGCCTGAAACTCGGCGCCACCACCAATCCGGAATACTTCACCCTCGGTATCGGCATCGCCGCCAACAGCAAGTCGCTGGCGTTGCTGGCGTATGTCGGCGGTCTGTCGGCGGCCAGCGGTCTGATCATCGTCACCACGCTGGCGCTGTCGGGCATGGCCCTGAACCATCTGGTGCTGCCGCTCTATCAGCCACCGGCCGAGGGCAATATCTATCGCTGGTTGAAATGGACCCGCCGGGCGCTGATCGTCGCAATCATCATGGCCGGCTTTTGCTTCTATCTGATGCTCGGCGCCGAGCAGGATCTGGCCAACCTCGGCATCGTCGCCTTCGTTGCGACCCTGCAATTCCTGCCGGGTGTGCTGTCGGTGCTGTACTGGCCGACCGCCAATCGTCGGGGGTTCATCGCCGGTCTGCTGGCAGGGATTGTGGTGTGGGTCGTGACCATGCTGTTGCCGCTGGTCGGCAATCTGCAGGGTTTCTATATTCCGCTGCTGAACATGATCTACGTGCTGGACGACACCAGTTGGCACATGGCGGCCATCGCCTCGCTGGCGGCCAACGTCCTGATGTTCACGCTGATTTCGTTGTTCACCAATGCCAGTCCGGAAGAGGCCAGCGCCGCCGAAGCCTGCGCTGTGGACAACGTACGTCGCCCACAACGCCGCGAATTGCACGCAGCCTCGCCGCAGGAATTCGCCACGCAACTGGCCAAGCCGCTGGGCGCCAAGGCTGCGCAAAAAGAAGTCGAACAGGCCCTGCGCGACCTTTATCTGCCCTTCGACGAGCGCCGCCCTTATGCCTTGCGCCGCCTGCGTGACCGGATCGAAGCCAACCTCTCCGGCCTGATGGGCCCGAGCGTCGCCCAGGACATGGTGGAAACCTTCCTGCCGTACAAGGCTGGCGGCGAAAACTACGTTACCGAAGACATCCATTTCATCGAAAGCCGCCTCGAGGATTACCACTCGCGTCTGACCGGGCTGGCCGCCGAACTCGATGCCCTGCGCCGTTACCACCGCCAGACCCTGCAGGAACTGCCGATGGGCGTCTGCTCGCTGGCCAAGGATCAGGAGATCCTGATGTGGAACAAGGCCATGGAAGAACTGACCGGGATTGCCGCGCAACGGGTGGTCGGCTCGCGCCTGAGCACCATCGCCAATCCGTGGAAAGATCTGCTGCAAGGCTTCATCCACCTGCCCGACGAACACTTGCACAAACAGCATCTGGCCCTCGACGGCCAGACCCGCTGGCTGAACCTGCACAAAGCGGCGATCGACGAGCCGCTGGCACCGGGCAACAGCGGCCTGGTGCTGCTGGTGGAAGACCTGACCGAAACCCAGATGCTCGAAGATAAACTGGTGCACTCCGAGCGCCTTGCCAGCATCGGTCGACTCGCGGCGGGTGTTGCTCACGAAATCGGCAACCCGATCACCGGCATCGCTTGCCTTGCGCAAAACCTTCGCGAGGAACGCGAAGAAGACGGCGAATTGACGGAAATCAGCGGCCAGATCCTCGAGCAAACCAAACGCGTGTCACGCATCGTCCAGTCGTTGATGAGTTTCGCCCACGCCGGCAGCCATCAACACAGTGACGAGCCCGTCTGTCTGGCGGAAGTGGCTCAGGACGCCATCGGCCTGTTGGCCCTGAACCGGCGCAATTTCGAAGTCCAGTTCTATAACCTGTGCGATCCCGATCACTGGGTCGAAGGCGACCCGCAGCGGCTCGCCCAGGTGCTGATCAATCTGCTCTCCAACGCCCGTGACGCCTCGCCTGCGGGCAGTGCGGTGCGGGTCAAGAGCGAAGCCGGCGAACACACGGTCGATCTGATCGTCGAAGACGAAGGCAGCGGTATTCCGTCGAGCATCATGGACCGATTGTTCGAACCCTTCTTCACCACCAAGGATCCTGGCGAAGGCACCGGTCTGGGCCTTGCACTGGTCTATTCCATCGTTGAAGAGCATTATGGACAAATCACCATCGACAGCCCGGCTGATGTTCAGAGCCAGCGCGGCACCCGTATCCGGGTGACATTGCCGCGCCATGTCGAAGCGACGTCCGCTGTGAACTGAGACCGTCGAGAGTATCGAATCAATGCCGCACATTTTGATCGTCGAAGACGAAACCATTATCCGCTCCGCCTTGCGCCGCCTGCTGGAACGCAACCAGTACCAGGTCAGCGAAGCCGGTTCAGTGCAGGAAGCACAAGAACGCTTCAGTATTCCCACATTCGATCTGATCGTCAGCGACCTGCGTCTGCCGGGCGCTCCGGGTACCGAGCTGATCAAGCTCGGCCAGGGCACGCCGGTTTTGATCATGACCAGCTACGCCAGCCTGCGCTCGGCGGTCGACTCGATGAAGATGGGCGCGGTGGATTACATCGCCAAGCCTTTCGACCACGATGAAATGCTTCAGGCTGTCGCGCGGATCCTGCGCGATCGCCAGTCGGCGCCTGCCGTCGGCGAAGCAGCTCCCGCCAAATCGGCCAATGGCAGCGGCAAATCCGCGATCGATAACAGCAATGGCGAAATCGGCATCATCGGCTCGTGTCCGCCGATGCAGGATCTTTACGGCAAGATCCGTAAAGTCGCCCCGACCGATTCCAACGTGCTGATCCAGGGCGAGTCCGGTACCGGTAAAGAACTGGTGGCCCGCGCCCTGCACAACCTGTCGAAACGTGCCAAGGCGCCGATGATCTCGGTGAACTGCGCCGCCATCCCGGAAAGCCTGATCGAGTCCGAACTGTTCGGCCACGAGAAAGGCGCGTTCACCGGTGCCAGCGCCGGTCGCGCCGGTCTGGTGGAAGCGGCGGACGGCGGCACGCTGTTCCTCGACGAAATTGGCGAGTTGCCACTGGAAGCCCAGGCTCGTTTGCTGCGCGTATTGCAGGAAGGCGAGATTCGCCGTGTTGGCTCGGTGCAGTCGCAGAAGGTCGATGTCCGATTGATCGCCGCGACCCACCGGGACCTCAAGAGCCTGGCGAAAATCGGCCAGTTCCGTGAAGACTTGTACTACCGCCTCCACGTGATCGCATTGAAACTGCCGGCCCTGCGCGAGCGTGGCGCCGACGTCAACGAAATCGCCAATGCATTCCTTGCTCGTCAGAGCGCCCGCATCAACCGCACCGACCTGAAATTTGCCGCCGATGCCGAACAGGCGATCCGGCACTATTCCTGGCCGGGTAACGTGCGGGAGCTGGAAAACGCCGTCGAGCGCGCGGTGATTCTGAGCGAAAGCCCGGAAATCTCTGCCGACCTGCTGGGTATCGACATCGAGCTGGGCGATCTGGAGGACGACGAATTCATCGGCCTGCCGGCGCAAACGGCCGGTAACGCCAGCAACAGCAGCCACGAGCCGACCGAAGACCTGTCACTGGAAGACTACTTCCAGCATTTCGTACTCGAGCATCAGGACCACATGACCGAGACCGAACTGGCGCGCAAACTGGGCGTCAGCCGCAAATGCCTGTGGGAACGCCGTCAGCGTCTGGGCATTCCACGGCGCAAGACCGGGGTCGCCAGCGAGAGCTGAACGTTACCTGTCGAGTGTGCGGGCTACCGTTGAAGAGGTGAAAAAACTGTTACCTCAGTCTTTTCACGTAACAGAAGCCGGGGTTATCGGTAACGAAACCCCGGCTTTTTTTCGACCTGCGAAAACGGTTATATCGACCTAACCCCTTGTTTTATTGGGGTTCTCAAAAGTTGGCACGGCACCTGCTATATGTTTGGTACAAGAACAATAACAAGCAATGCACAAGACAATAAAAATAAGACGAATCGACTCACGCACAATAAAAACAAGACGGCGAGAGGCGCAGCTAACTGATTCTTTTGGAGAGGCGTTGTATTTGGGGCTAGCCCCACGACCAGGCCGAGAACAACAAAAACTGTCTTAAGACAGAGCCTGTACTGGTTGGATCGCAAGATCACTGCAACACAGCGACCAAAGCAATCCGTTTGCTCTTGGCTCCCGATTGGGAGGGTCATGAAGGAAAAGCTTCATGGCGAGGGCACTCAACAAAAACAAGAAGCCCGAATCAATAATAAAAAGAGCACGCAACTACTTCTTGGGGAGCTTCGGCTCCCCTTGTAGTTTCTCCTTTCTGGCAAATCCCCCCTTCTGACGCATCTCCACCCCCTCTAGCCTGCGGCTTGCAGCGCAAAACGGCAGCGTCCTACACCATCCCTCGACTAAATGCTAGAATCCCGGCCCATCATGCGGTCATTCTCTGGTATGGCCGAACATTCCTTCAAACAGTGCATCCCATGCTGAAGAAGCTGTTCCAGTCATTCCGAACTCCCCTGCGTCGTACGCAACACATCCGTAGCACGCCTGAAGTCCTCAACAGCGGCCAACACTCGCTGCAGAAGGCGCAATTCAGCCGTTACGCGGTCAACATCGTCGAACGTCTGCAGGGCGCCGGCTACCAGGCCTACCTGGTTGGCGGTTGCGTGCGAGACATGCTGCTGGGCATCACGCCCAAAGACTTCGACGTCGCCACCAGCGCCACCCCCGAGCAGGTTCGCGCCGAATTCCGCAATGCGCGGATCATCGGCCGCCGGTTCAAGCTGGTACACATCCATTTCGGTCGCGAAATCATTGAAGTCGCGACCTTCCGCGCCAATCACCCGCAAAACGAAGACGACGAAGACAGCAACCAGTCTTCGCGCAACGAGAGCGGGCGCATTCTGCGTGACAACGTTTACGGCACCCTGGAAGAAGACGCGCAACGCCGCGACTTCACCATCAACGCCCTGTATTACGATCCGGTCAGCGAGCGCATCCTCGACTACGCCAACGGCGTACACGACATCCGCAATCACCTGATCCGTCTGATCGGCGACCCGAAGCAACGCTACC
The DNA here is from genome assembly GCF_039695385.1 of Pseudomonas sp. 9.2(2024). Taxonomy (NCBI): domain Bacteria; kingdom Pseudomonadati; phylum Pseudomonadota; class Gammaproteobacteria; order Pseudomonadales; family Pseudomonadaceae; genus Pseudomonas; species Pseudomonas sp. 9.2(2024). Next base: position 5,512,483 of record NZ_CP155585.1, read on the forward strand.
AGGAAGACCCGGTGCGGATGCTGCGGGCCGTGCGTTTCGCCGCCAAGCTCAATTTCGGTATCGAGAAGCACACCGTCCAGCCGATTCGCGAACTGGCGCCGATGCTGCGCGAGATTCCGTCGGCCCGCCTGTTCGAGGAAGTGCTCAAGCTGTTCCTCTCCGGTCATGGCGCGATCACGTTCGAGATGCTGGTCGACCTGCAACTGTTCGCGCCGCTGTTCCCGGCCAGTGCCGATGCGCTGGAACACAACCCGGAATATACCCACACGCTGATCAGCGAAGCACTGACCAACACCGACCTGCGGATCAAGCAGAACAAACCGGTAACCCCGGCGTTCCTGTTTGCTGCCCTGCTGTGGCCTGCCCTGCCGGCCCGAGTGCTACGTCTGCAAGAGCGCGGCATGCCGCCAATTCCAGCCATGCAGGAAGGCGCTCACGAACTGATCGCCGAACAGTGCCAGCGCATCGCGATTCCAAAACGCTTCACCATGCCGATCCGCGAGATCTGGGACATGCAGGAACGCCTGCCACGCCGCAGCGGCAAACGCGCCGACCTGCTGCTGGACAATCCGCGCTTCCGCGCCGGCTACGACTTCCTCCTGCTGCGTGAAAGCGCTGGCGAGCAGACCGATGGCCTGGGTGAATGGTGGACCGATTATCAGGACGCCAACGACAGCGAACGTCGCGACATGATCCGCGACCTCAGTGGCAAGGGTGATGACGCCAGTGGCGCACCGCGCAAGCGTCGCCGCAGCAGCGGCTCCAAACGCAAACGCGCCGGCGCACCGAGCGCCACGGGCGAATAAGGCATGGAACGCATCTACATCGGCATGGGCAGCAACCTGGCTGACCCGGCCGAACAACTGCGCAGCGCGGTCGACGCGCTGGGGCAATTGCCCGAGACCGAACTGGTCGGCGTATCTGCCTTCTACCAAAGCGACTCGCTGCTGCCGGGCCAACCGCGTTACACCAACGCGGTTGCCGCGCTCGACAGCGCGCTCGCCCCGCTTGATCTGCTCGATGCCTTGCAGGCGATCGAAAACGATCAGGGCCGCGAACGCCTTGAGCGCTGGGGCCCACGCACGCTGGATCTGGACATTCTGCTGTTCGGTGATCGCCTGATCGACGAGCCGCGCCTGAAAGTCCCGCATTACCACATGCAGGAACGCGCGTTCGTTCTCTATCCCCTGGCCGAACTGGCGCCCGAAGATCTGCGCCTGGCCGATGGCCGCACCCTTGCCGATCTTCTCGCAGCCTGCCCGTTCGTCGGCCTCGAACGCCTTCCCCACCCCTGACATCTATCCCTGTGGGAGCGGGCTTGCTCGCGAATGCGGTGTATCAGCTCAATAAGATGCTGACTGGCACGACGCCTTCGCGAGCAAGCCCGCTCCCACATCGACCTGTCCAAATCCCGGTTTTTGTAGGACAAAAACCCCGCAGATCAGGCCCGCCGGCCCGCTGAATCGCATCAGTAACGCCGGTAACACTCCCCTCGTAACAATGCGGTAACACATGCAATTGACTTCCTGAGGCCTCATCACGACTATAGGCGTCCCGCTGCCGCCAACCCGGCATACAAGGGCGCAATCCAGGCCTTATAAGCACGACAAAAGAGCGTGCGCCTGAATAGATGACGAATCACGCGCGTTACTCGCAGTAGTTTCCAAAGCGCCTGAACGAGGATTTCTTACATGCCAGCCATCACCCTGACCACGCTCCAGAGCCTCAAGCAGAAAGGTGAAAAGATCACCATGCTGACCTGCTATGACGCGACCTTCGCCCACGCCTGCAACGAGGCCGGTGTCGAAGTGCTGCTGGTGGGCGACTCCCTCGGCATGGTCCTGCAGGGTCACGACAGCACCCTGCCGGTGACCACCGCAGAAATGGCCTACCACGTTGCCAGCGTCAAACGCGGCAACTCTGATGCCTTGATCCTGGCCGACCTGCCGTTCATGGCCAACGCCACCCTCGAGCAAACCATGACCAACAGCGCCCTGCTGATGCAGGCCGGCGCGCACATGGTCAAGGTCGAAGGCGCCTTGTGGCTGGCGGATTCGATCCGCCTGCTGGCCGAACGCGGTGTGCCGGTCTGCGCCCACATGGGCCTGACCCCGCAAGCCGTGAACATTCTCGGTGGCTATAAAGTGCAAGGTCGCAACGAGAACCAGGCACGCCAGATGCGCGCCGACGCGATCTCGCTGGAGCAGGCCGGTGCAGCCATGCTGCTGCTCGAATGCGTGCCGAGCGAACTGGCGGCTGAAATCAGCCAGGCCTTGAAAATCCCGGTGATTGGCATTGGCGCCGGTTCGAATACCGACGGTCAGGTCTTGGTGCTGCACGACATGCTCGGCCTGTCGATCAGCGGCCGTGTGCCGAAATTCGTGAAGAACTTCATGCAGGGTCAGGACAGCATCCAGTCCGCGCTGAAGGCTTACGTCAGTGAAGTCAAAGCCACCACTTTCCCCGGGATCGAACACGGATTCTCTGCATGAACACCGTCAAAACCGTACGTGAACTGCGCGCCGCCGTGGCGCGCGCCCGCAGTGAAGGCAAGCGCATCGGCTTCGTGCCGACCATGGGCAACCTGCACAGCGGCCACATCGCGCTGATCACCAAGGCCACCCAGCGCGTGGACTTCGTGGTCGCGAGCATTTTCGTCAACCCGCTGCAGTTCGGCGCCGGCGAAGACCTCGACAAATACCCGCGCACCTTGGCGGCGGATCAGGAAAAACTGCTGGAAGCCGGCTGCGATCTGCTGTTCGCCCCGACCGTCGAGGAAATGTACCCCGACGGCATGGCCGGGCAGACCCGGGTCAGCGTGCCGCAACTGTCCGAAGGCCTGTGCGGCGCCAGCCGTCCGGGGCACTTCGAAGGCGTGGCGACGGTGGTCAGCAAGCTGTTCAACATGGTCCAGCCGGACCTGGCGATCTTTGGCCAGAAAGACTTCCAGCAACTGGCGGTGATCCGCGCGCTGGTGCACGACCTGAACATGCCGATCCAGATCATTGGCGAGCCGACCGTACGCGCCGCCGACGGTCTGGCGCTGTCGTCGCGCAACGGTTTCCTCAGTGAAGAACAGCGCGCTGTGGCGCCGGTGGTCTATCGCACCCTGAGCAGCATTGCCGAGTCGATCAAGCAAGGTGAACGCGACTTCCCTGCCCTGATCCAGGCGCAACGCCAGCAACTGGAAGCCGCCGGCCTGCGTCCGGACTATCTGGAAATCCGCCACGCCCTGACCCTGCGTCCGGCAACGGCGGAGGATCGTGATCTGGTGATTCTGGTCGCGGCCTTCCTCGGCACCACCCGGTTGATCGACAACCTGCATCTGAATCTCGATACCCCCGCCTGAACACCGGCAAACGCTGTGGGAGCCCCCCGCTCCCACAGCGTCTGCACGCACTTCCAGACCGTATTGCTGAGCACCTGCCCATCGGGCAAACTCCCGCCGTTCGACTCGACACCAATAGCAGGGACTGCTCGCATTACCCGCCGTTTGTCGGCCCCGTCTGTTATCAATGTTAAAAAAGTACCGAAAACAGGTCAGACAAAGCCAAGACAGATCGCGGCGCTGGGTTTACTGTATTCGCCCTGCGCCAAAGTAATCGTGTCGACGCAGTTGCCCCCTCGCCCAAACATGGCGGGGAGGTCTTTTCAGTGTTCAAAAGGCCGTTCAAGTAAAAAGGAAAACCGCAGCGATGGCGTACTACCGCACTCCTCATGACGTTACCGCTCTGCCTGCCTGGCAAGCGTTGAAAGATCACCGCCAAGCCATGCAGGATTTCAGCATGCGCGAAGCCTTCAACGCCGATCCGCAGCGCTTCAATCAGTTCACTCTCAGCAGCTGCGGACTGTTTCTCGACTATTCGAAGAATCTGATCAACGCCGAGACCCGCAACCTGCTGGTGGGTCTGGCCAATGAAGTCGATCTCAAGGGCGCGATCAAGGCGCTGTTCGACGGCGAAATCGTCAACTCCTCCGAAGGCCGCCCGGCGCTGCACACCGCCCTGCGTCGCCCGGTCGGCGACAAGCTGTCGGTCAACGGCGTCAACGTGATGCCTGAAGTACACAAGGTGCTGAACCAGATCACCGATCTCGTGGGCCGCATCCACGACGGTCTGTGGCGCGGTTACACCGAGAAGCCGATCACTGACGTTGTGAACATCGGCATCGGCGGCTCGTTCCTCGGCCCCGAGCTGGTCTCCGAAGCCCTGCTGTCCTACGCCCAGAAAGGCGTGCGTTGCCATTACCTGGCGAACATCGACGGCAGCGAGTTCCACGAGCTGACGCAAAAACTACGCGCCGAGACCACGCTGTTCATCGTTTCGTCGAAATCGTTCAACACCCTAGAAACCCTGAAAAATGCCCAGGCCGCACGCGCCTGGTACCTGGCCCAGGGTGGTTCGGAAGCCGAGCTGTATCGCCACTTCATCGCCGTATCGAGCAACAACGCGGCAGCCGTGGCCTTTGGTATCCGCGAAGAAAACATCTTCCCGATGTGGGACTGGGTCGGCGGTCGTTACTCGCTGTGGTCGGCCATCGGCCTGCCGATCGCGCTGGCCATCGGCATGTCCAACTTCAAAGAACTGCTGTCCGGTGCCTACACCATGGACCAGCATTTCCAGAGCGCGCCATTCGAACAGAACATGCCGGTGCTGCTGGCCCTGCTCGGTGTGTGGTACGGCAACTTCTGGGGCGCGCAAAGCCACGCGATCCTGCCGTACGACCACTACCTGCGTAACATCACCAAGCACTTGCAACAGCTGGACATGGAATCCAACGGCAAGAGCGTGCGTCAGGACGGCACGCCGGTGTCGACCGACACTGGCCCGGTGATCTGGGGCGGCGTCGGTTGCAACGGTCAGCACGCTTATCACCAGTTGCTGCACCAAGGGACCCAACTGATCCCGGCCGACTTCATCGTGCCGATCGTCAGCTTCAACCCGGTCTCCGACCACCATCAGTGGCTGTACGCCAACTGCCTGTCGCAGAGCCAGGCGCTGATGCTCGGCAAGACCCTGCCGGAAGCCGAAGCGGAACTGCGCGACAAGGGCATGAGCGAAGACCAGGTGCAGAAACTCGCACCGCACAAGGTGATCCCGGGCAACCGTCCGAGCAACACCCTGGTGGTCGAGCGCATCAGCCCGCGTCGTCTCGGCGCACTGGTGGCGATGTACGAACACAAAGTCTTCGTGCAAAGCGTGGTCTGGGGCATCAACGCCTTCGACCAGTGGGGCGTGGAGCTGGGCAAGGAACTGGGCAAGGGCGTGTACAACCGTCTGGTCGGCAGCGAAGAAACCGCCGCTGAAGACGCGTCCACCCAAGGCCTGATCAACTACTTCCGCGGCCGTCACCGCGGCTGATCCAGCCCTGAACACACCCCCTCACCATGAGGGGGTGTTTGTTTACAGGTATTGAACCCTCCCCGCTCTCGGCGCATCTTTATCCTTGTCGCACAACAAGAATAAGGAACCGTCATGTTCGATATCAGCACGTTCCCCAAAGCCGATGCCGTCCGCCGGGCTGCACAGTTGAGTCAGGACGACTACCAGCGCCTGTACCGCGAATCCATTGAACACCCCAGCACCTTCTGGGCCGAACAGGCCACCCGCTTCCTTGACTGGAGCACACCGTGGCAGACCGTCCAGCGCTATGACCTGAGGACCGGCCAAGCCGCCTGGTTTGCCGGTGGCAAGCTGAACGTCAGCTACAACTGCATCGACCGTCATCTGGAAAAGCGTGGCGATCAGACCGCCATCCTCTGGGAAGGCGACGACCCCGCAGAATCGACACAAATCACCTACAGCAAACTCCATCACCACGTCTGCCGCCTGGCCAACGTGCTGAAAAGCCGTGGCGTGAAGAAAGGCGACCGGGTTTGCATCTACATGCCGATGATCCCCGAAGCCGCCTACGCGATGCTCGCCTGCGCGCGGATCGGCGCGATTCATTCGGTGGTGTTTGGCGGTTTCTCCCCAGACTCATTGCGCGACCGCATTCTCGACGCCGACTGCCGCACCGTGATCACCGCCGACGAGGGCGTGCGCGGTGGCAAATTCGTGCCGCTGAAACAGAACGTCGACAAGGCTCTGCAGAGTTGCCCGAATGTCAGCACCGTCGTGGTGGTCGAGCGCACCCAGAACAAAGTCGACTGGGTCGAAGGCCGCGACCTCTGGTATCACCAGGCCGTGCGCGACGTCAGCGACGAATGCCCGCCGGAACCGATGGACGCAGAAGACCCGCTGTTCATCCTCTACACCTCCGGCAGCACCGGCAAACCCAAGGGCGTGCTGCACACCACCGGCGGTTACCTGCTGCAAGCGGCGATGACCTTCAAGTACGTGCTCGACTACCGCGACGGCGAAGTGTTCTGGTGCACCGCCGACGTCGGCTGGGTCACCGGCCACAGTTACATCGTCTACGGCCCGCTGGCCAACGGCGCGACCACCCTGATCTTCGAAGGCGTGCCGAGCTACCCGAACACTTCGCGGTTCTGGCAGGTGATCGACAAACAAAAGGTCAACATCTTCTACACCGCCCCCACCGCCCTGCGCGCACTGATGCGTGAAGGCGCCGGGCCCTTGCAGGAAACGTCTCGCGAAAGCCTCAGATTGCTCGGCAGTGTCGGTGAGCCGATCAACCCGGAAGCGTGGGAATGGTATTTCAACGTCGTAGGCGAACAGCGCTGCCCGATTGTCGATACGTGGTGGCAGACCGAAACCGGCGGCATCATGCTCAGCCCGTTGGTCAGCGCTCAGCAGATCAAACCAGGCTGCGCCACCCGGCCGATGTTCGGCGTGCAACCGGTGCTGCTCGATGAGCACGGAAAGGAAATCAAGGGCGCCGGCAGTGGCGTACTGGCGATCAAGTCGAGCTGGCCGGCGCAGATCCGCAGCGTTTACGGCGATCCGCAGCGCATGGTCGACACCTACTTCAAGCCCTACCCCGGCTACTACTTCACCGGCGACGGCGCCCGTCGTGACGAGGACGGCGATTACTGGATCACCGGGCGCATCGATGACGTGATCAATGTCTCCGGCCATCGCATCGGTACCGCCGAGGTGGAAAGTGCGTTGGTGCTGCACGACAGCATTGCAGAGGCCGCCGTGGTCGGTTATCCCCACGACGTCAAAGGTCAGGGGATTTATGCGTTCGTCACACCGATGAATGGCACCGAGCCCAACGATGAGCTGAAGAAAGAACTGCTGGCCCACGTCAGCAAGGAAATCGGCAGCTTCGCCAAACCGGACCTGATCCAGTGGGCCCCGGCCCTGCCAAAAACCCGCTCGGGCAAGATCATGCGGCGGATCCTGCGCAAGATCGCCTGCAACGAACTCGACAGCCTTGGCGACACTTCGACGCTGGCGGATCCGAGCGTGGTGCAGGGCTTGATCGATAAACGCCTGAACCAGTAAGGCCGCAAAAGCATCGCGAGCAGGCTCGCTCCCACAAGGACTTATGATCGTCTGTGGGAGCGAGCCTGCTCGCGATGGGAACCCCTCGATTGCCTGCCAAACTGCTAAACTCCCGCGCCCCGATTCCCTCCAGCAAGGCGCCCGCATGTCTTCCTTGAACCTGGCGCTGCGCGCCGCCCTCGATCAACGCCAGGATCTGCTCGCCGAGCTGCACCGCCAAGGCACCGACTGCTATCGGCTGTTCCACGGCAGCCAGGAGGGTGCCGGCGGCCTGACCATCGACCGCTACGGCCCGCAACTGATGGTGCAAAGTTTCCACCAGACCCTGGCACGCGAAGACCTGCTGCAACTGCACGCCATGGTCAACCAGGCCCTGGGCCTTGAAACCCTGTTGGTCTACAACGACCGCTCCCGTGGCAACTCGCGAATCGACCGTGAAGACAGCGTCTACCGCGCCGACGACGCCGCGCTGGCCGATCTGGTCGGCCACGAATGGGGCCTGAATTATCGTGTGCGCGGACGCCATGCCGGACAGGATCCGCTGCTGTTCCTCGACCTGCGCAACACCCGCGGCTGGGTCAAGGATCACGCCAAGGGCAAAAGCGTGCTCAACCTGTTTGCCTACACCTGCGGCGTCGGCCTCAGCGCAGCAGCCGGCGGTGCACGTGAGGTGTGCAACCTGGATTTCGCCGAGGGCAATCTGGCGGTGGGGCGCGAGAACGGTCAGCTCAATCCGCACCTGCCGGCCATGGAGTTCATCCAGTCCGACTACTTCCCGGCGATCCGCCAACTCGCCGGCCTGCCGATCAGTCAGCGTCGCGGGCAGAAACTGCCGAGCTATCAGCGCCTGGAACAGCGCCAGTACGATCTGGTACTCCTCGACCCGCCCGCGTGGGCCAAGAGCGCGTTTGGCACCGTCGACCTGCTGCGCGATTATCAAAGCCTGCTCAAGCCGGCCCTGCTGACCACCGCCGAAAATGGCGTGCTGATCTGCTGCAACAATCTGGCGAAAGTCAGCATGGACGACTGGCGCGAACAAGTGCTGCGCTGCGCCGAAAAAGCCGGGCGGCCGGTGCGTGAATGGAGCGTGATGACTCCGGGCCGGGACTTCCCGTCGATGGATCAACAACCGCCGTTGAAGACACTGATTCTGCAGCTATGATCTTTACCCATGCAGGAGCAGCCTTCGGAAGCTCCTACAGAAATTGCAGACAAATCTGAACAATCCTGTCTCGTGCGATGTACTTCGGAACCGGAATCGCGTGCCATACTCCAAGGCACTCCGATTCAGACAGATGAAGCCGCACATGCCCAAAGGATTGATTCGCGCGATTGGCGCCCTGTTGACTGCCCTGGCCCTCTACAGCCTGCTGGGGTTCCTGATTTTGCCGGGCATTGCGCTCAGGGTGGTGAATCAGCAACTGGCCAACTACGCCACGGTGCCGGCGCATCTGCAGCGCATCGAACTCAACCCGTTCAGCCTTGAACTCACACTGTGGGGCCTGGTGATCGGCGAGCCGGGCAAGGAACAGGTCGGCTTCGAACGTCTGTACGCCAACCTGCAACTCGACAGTCTGTGGACCAAAGCCCTGCATCTGTCCGACATCGAACTGGAAAAATCCAAAACCGAGATCCTGTTCGCCAAAGACGGTCAGCTCAATCTTCTCGGTCTGTTCAAGCTCCCGGCCAGCGAGCCCACCCCGGCCGATCCCGACGCCAAACCGTTTCCGCTGCGCATCGACCGCATCCAGCTGGCTGGCGGCAACCTGCATTTTGTGGATGCGCGGCCCAGCGAGCTGATCGAATTTCTCTACGACAAGCTCGACTTCGAGCTGAAAAACCTCAGCACCCTGCCCGAAGACAACGCCGACATGACCCTCGTCGCGATCGGCCCGGCCGGTGGGCAGATCGACTGGAAAGGCAACTTCAGCCTGATCCCGATCGCCTCCGAAGGCACCCTCAAGATCACCGATGGCAAGATGAAAGCCTTCTGGCCTTACGTGCGCGACGCCGTGCCACTGGTGCTGGAAGAGGGTGTCGTCAGCTTGAGCACCGACTACAAGCTCAACCTGTCCAAGGAAACCGAACTGCTGCTGAGCAACGTCGCGGTCAACATCGCGCCGTTCGCGATCAAGGCGCCGGACGGACGTCAGCTGGCGAAACTCGAGCGTCTCGACGTCAGCGACACCACGGTGGACCTGGCCAAACAGCAAGTGGTGGTCGGCAAGATCCGCAGTCAGAAACTGGAAACCTGGGCGGCGCTGGAAGCGGACGGCAAACTGGACTGGCAAAAACTGTTCGCCAGCCAGCCATCGAAACCCGCTGCCAAAGCTGCAGCGGAGCCGAAAAGCACCCCGGCGGCCGCCGACTCGCCGAAACCTGAACCGACCGCGCCGAGCAAACCGTGGCAAGTGTTGATCAAGGACGTGCAACTGCGTGACTACAAAGTGCATCTGGCCGACCGTTCGGCGAAGCCGGAAGTCACCCTGGACGTCACCCCGCTGAACGTCGATCTGCAAAACTTCGACAGCCTCAACGGCTCGCCTTTCAACCTCAAACTCGATACCGGTCTGGGCAAGCAAGGCAAGATCAGCGCCGACGGCGTGGTCAATCTGGCCCCGGTCAGCGCGCAGCTCAACGTGAAAACCCAGGACATCGACCTGCGGGTCGCGCAGTCCTACATCAACCCGTTCATTCGTCTCGAACTGCGCAGCGGCATGCTCGGCAGCGACCTGAAAGTGAACCTGAAAAGCACTGACCCGCTGGCCCTCAGCGTCACCGGTCGTGCTCAGGTCGATCAGTTGCACACCCTCGACACCCTGAAAACCCGCGACTTTCTCAAATGGCAGCAGGTGGTGGTCGAAGGCCTGAACTATCAGCACGGCGACAGCCTGTCGATCGACAGGGTCAACCTGTTCCAGCCGTATGCGCGGTTCATGATCAACGATGATCGCACCACCAACATTGACGACCTGCTCATTCCGCAGCCGGCCGATTCCGGGGCGAAGACCGCCGCGGCGAAACCGGCGAGCAATGACAAACCGCTGGGTATTCACATCGGCGGCATCGCGATCAACGACGGCTCGGCCAACTTCGCCGACTTCAGCCTGACCCCCAACTTCGCCACCGCGATCCAGCAGCTCAACGGCCAGATCGGCACCATCGACAGCCGTCAGGCGAAACCGGCCAGCGTCGACATCAAGGGCAAGGTCGACCGCTATGCGCCGGTGACCATCAAGGGCGCGGTCAACCCGTTCGACCCGATGGCCAGTCTCGACATCGCCACCAGTTTCAAACGCGTCGAACTGACCACCCTGACTCCCTACTCCGGCAAGTTCGCCGGCTACCGGATCCGCAAGGGCCGGCTCAACCTCGACCTGCATTACCTGATCACCAAAGGCCAGCTCAAGGCCGAGAACAAAGTGGTGGTCGAGCAACTGCAACTGGGTGAGAAAGTCGACAGCCCGGATGCCGTGAGCCTGCCACTGAAACTGGCGATCGCCCTGCTCAAGGACGTCGACGGCAAGATTTCCATTGAGTTGCCGGTCACCGGCGACCTGAACAACCCCCAATTCAGCGTGATGCCGATTGTCTGGCAGACCCTGCGCAACCTGATCGTCAAGGCCGCCGCCGCACCGTTCAAGCTGATCGGCGGACTGGTCAGCGGTGGCAGCTCGGAAGACCTCGGCACCGTGTCCTTCGCACCGGGATCCAGCGACCTGAGCAAGGACGCCGAAGCGGCGCTGGTGAAGCTGTCGCAAGCGCTGAAGGAGCGTCCGGCCCTGCGCCTGGAAATCGAAGGCACCGCGGCAAAAAGCAGCGACGGTCCGTTGCTCGCAGAACAGCGCCTGGAACGTGAATACCAGTACAACTACTACAAGATGCTCCAGCGCCGGGGCGACAAGGTGCCGGCTCAGGCTTCGCTGATTCAGGTACCGGATAACGAAAAAGGCCCGCTGCTTGAGGGCATCTATCGCACCCGTCTGAAAACCCAGCCACCGGCCGAATGGAAGGATCTGGGCAAGGAAGAACGCACGGCGAAAATGCGTGCCGACGTGATCAAGTTCTGGAGCTCCAGCGACGTGCTGTTGCGCCAGCTCGGTCAGGACCGTGCAAGCAGCATCAAGGACTACCTGGTGGATAAAGGCCAACTGGCCGACGATCGCGTGTACTTCATCGACGCCAATCTCGGCGAAGCGGAGAGCGACGGGCGAGTGGTGACGCAAATGCATCTGGATGCCGAGTGATGAACCGAAACTGGCTGACTGCAATGGGGCTGGCATTGATCGCCAGCCAGGCTGCGGCGTCCGATACCCTGCGCTGCGGCAGCCAACTCGTCAGCCTTGGCGACCGCGCCAGCGAGGTGCTGCAAAAATGTGGTGAGCCGGTTGGTCGCGATCTGCTCGGTTACAAACGCAGCGCCAACCGTCGTGAAGAGTTTCAGGTCGAGGAATGGACCTACGGCCCGAGCAACGGCATGTATCAATACCTGCGCTTTGAAGGCAATCGCCTGAAGCAGATCAACAGCAAACGCGGCAATTGACCTTCCCCGCCTTTTCCGGCCCCTGAATAGAACAGGCCCCGACACATGTGCCGGGGCCTGTAATGGCCACATTCCGTGTGGCCGGTCGCATGAACTCTAAAGTGCGGCAGACGTATTGCTCGGCCCGCCTGTCGCGTCTTCTCCCGGTTCAGGCGAGAAGTCTTGCCTTACTCGGCTTTCAGGCCGTCAGCGGAGACCGCTTTCACGCCTTTGATTTTCTTGGTGATGTTCACTGCGGTGGTTTTCTGAGCCTCGGTGATAGCGACGTCAGAAGACAGGGAAACCACACCTTTGTTGGTTTCGACTTTGATGTCGGTACCAGGAATGCCTTTTTCGGTTACCAGGTCGCTTTTGACTTTGGTAGTGATCCAGGTATCGGAAGTAGCTTCTTTAGCCTTGGTGACTTCACCGGCAGCCAAAGTCATTGGAGCCTGAGTGGTCTGGGTCGATTGAGCAAATGCACCGGAAGCCATGGTCAGGGTCAGCGCGGTAGCAGCAGCGGCAGTGATAGCGAACTTCTTCATACGAGTAACTCCTGTTTTTCTGGAAAGTCTGCTGCGTGTCTTGTCAGCAGGGTTACCGTAGATATTGCGAACGTTGTGCCAACTTTTAAAATCTTAATAATTCCTTATAAATCAACAATTTAGAAACTATGAATATTTTCAGAATCATGCAAATTGCATGACCGGTGAAATATTTACATGCAAGTTGCGGCTTTTCGAAAAGTTCCTAAAGCACTGAAATTATTGAACCTTTTGCCAGGTAGTCGACATAACGAAAATGCCCCGCAGAGCGGGGCATCGTTCGGACTTCCAAATGGATCAGGTACCGCTTGCTGTACAGCCTTTAGGGGAGTAGTCCGGCGCAACGGTCGTTGCACACGACCAGCCGTTGGCAGCGGTTCGTGTGAGCGTGATGGTTTTGCCCACCACCGGTGCCGGCGCATTGGCCAGCGTACAAACGATGGTGCCCGCTCCATCTGCAGCTGTCCCCGAGGCGGTCAGTGCACAGTTGGAGGTGGTAGTGCCCGCATCGCCTTTAACGGCAGCCAGCGTGGGGTTCGTCCCTTGATTGATGATGTCTTCGAACGGCACTTTCATCGCCGAGATTTCGGCCAGCCCCGCCGTCACCTTCGACCGCGCCTGATATTTGGAGTACTGCGGCAGCGCCACAGTCGCGAGAATACCGATGATCGCCACAACGATCAGCAGCTCGATCAGAGTGAAACCTTGTTGTTTCTTCATAGACACGCTCCATGCATGAGTCGGAATCTCATGATCTGAACAGGAATCAGCACAGCCCGTGCCAAGCGCTCGCAGCCCCGGCCTGCTGGGCGTGAACCGGACATCGTGCCGATTCCTACAGCCCGTAACCGCACTATCTGACACTTTTTGTCACCTGCACCCCGGGTGTTTGGCGCTGTCACTTGACTAGGCTATAAGTCATGAACGGCAAGCACGTGGAAACCCCATGAATGACATCGCTCTGAGCGGTCTGGCCAAACAACTGGTCCAGGCCGAATTGCTCACGGAAAAGAGTGCCCAGCAGGCCTGGCAGCAGGCGCAGCGCAATCGCCTGTCGCTGGTCAGTTACCTGGTGCAGAACAAACTGGTGAAGAGCTGGCAGGTCGCCGAAATAGCCTCGGAGCATTTCGGCATGGCATTTCTCGACCTCAACTGTCTCGACAAGGAAACCCAGCCCAAGGGCCTGGTCAGTGAAAAACTGGTGCGCCAGCACCACGCCCTGCCCCTCTGGCGGCGCGGCAACAAACTGTTCGTGGGGATTTCCGACCCGAGCAATCACCAGGCGATCAATGACATTCAGTTCAGCACCGGGCTGAGCACCGAAGCCATTCTGGTCGAAGACGACAAACTCACCGACGCCATTGAAAAATTCTTCGACACCCACGCCACCGGCCTGGAGGAGATGGCCGATGTCGACCTCGACGGGCTGGACATCGAGTCGGCCGACGACAGCAGACAGGACACCCTCGGCGGAATCGACGCCGACGACGCTCCGGTGGTGCGCTTCGTGCACAAGATGCTGCTGGACGCGATCAAGAGCGGCTCGTCCGACCTGCACTTCGAGCCTTACGAAAAGAACTACCGGGTGCGGGTGCGCACCGACGGCATTCTGCGGGAGGTGGCCAAGCCGCCGATTCAGCTCGCCGGGCGCATTGCCGCGCGCCTGAAGGTCATGGCCAGCCTCGACATTTCAGAACGGCGCAAACCCCAGGACGGGCGGATCAAGATGCGTCTGTCGAAGAGCAAGTCGATCGATTTTCGGGTCAACACCCTGCCCACGCTCTGGGGCGAGAAAGTGGTGATGCGGATCCTCGACCCCTCCAGCGCCCAGATCGGCATCGATGCCCTCGGCTACGAGCCGGAACAGAAAGACCTGTACATGGCCGCCCTCAAGCAGCCCCAAGGCATGATTCTGGTAACCGGCCCCACGGGGTCCGGCAAAACCGTGTCGCTGTACACCGGGCTGAACATCCTCAATACCGTCGACATCAACATCTCCACCGCCGAAGATCCGGTGGAGATCAACATGGAAGGCATCAACCAGGTCAACGTCAATCCACGCCAAGGGTTGGACTTTGCCCAGGCCCTGCGCTCGTTCCTGCGTCAGGACCCGGACGTGATCATGGTCGGCGAGATCCGCGACCTCGAAACCGCCGAAATCGCGATCAAGGCCGCCCAGACCGGTCACCTCGTGCTGTCCACCCTGCACACCAACAGCGCAGCAGAGACCCTCACCCGCCTGCACAACATGGGCATCCCCGGCTTCAACATCGCGACCTCGGTGAGCCTGATCATTGCCCAGCGTCTGGCGCGAAAACTCTGCAGCCACTGCAAGAAACCCATCGAGATCCCCCGCGAAACCCTGATCAAGGAAGGTTTCCCCGAGGAACGCATCGGCCATTTCACGATCTATGAGCCCGCCGGTTGCGATCACTGCAACGGCGGGTACAAGGGTCGCGTGGGGATTTATGAAGTGGTGAAGAACACCCCCGAACTGCAACGGCTGATCATGGCCGAGGGCAACTCACTGGAAATCGATACCCAGATGCGCCGGGACGGCTTCAACGACCTGCGCACCTCGGGCCTGATCAAGGCCATGCAAGGCATCACCAGCCTTGAAGAAATCAACCGGGTCACCAAGGACTGAACATGGCGGTCAAGGCAGCGAAAATCAGCATCTACGCCTGGGAAGGTACGGACCGCAAAGGCAGCAAGGTGACCGGCGAGTTGAGTGGCCAGAACCCCGCACTGGTCAAGGCCCAGTTGCGCAAGCAAGGCATCAACCCCGGGAAGGTGCGCAAGAAATCCACCTCGTTGCTGAGCTTCGGCAAGCGCATCAAGGCCCAGGACATTGCCCTGTTCACCCGGCAAATGGCGACCATGATGAAGGCCGGCGTACCGCTGTTGCAGTCGTTCGACATCATTGGCGAAGGCTTCGAGAACCCGGCCATGCGCAAACTGGTCGACGAGGTGAAACAGGAAGTCGCCGCCGGCAACAGCTTCGCCGCCGCGCTGCGCAAGAAGCCTCAGTATTTTGACGAGTTGTACTGCAACCTGGTGGATGCCGGTGAACAGTCCGGCGCGCTCGACACCCTGCTGGAACGGGTCGCGACCTATAAGGAAAAGAGCGAAAGCCTCAAGGCCAAGATCAAGAAGGCCATGACCTACCCGTCGGCCGTGGTGCTGGTGGCGGCGGTGGTTACCGGGATTCTGCTGGTCAAGGTGGTGCCGCAGTTTCAGTCGGTGTTCTCTGGCTTCGGTGCCGAACTGCCAGCCTTTACGTTGATGGTGATCAGCCTGTCCGAATTCATGCAGCAATGGTGGTGGGCGATTCTTGGTCTGCTGGTGGCCGGTTTTTTCGGCACCCGCCATGCCCTGAAAAAATCCCAGGCCATGCGCGACCGGCGTGACGCCTGGTTTCTCAAGCTGCCGCTGGTGGGCACGCTGATGTACAAGTCCGCAGTGGCGCGGTTCGCCCGGACCCTGTCGACCACCTTCGCAGCCGGCGTGCCGTTGGTTGAAGCGCTGGACTCGGTGGCCGGGGCCACCGGCAACGTGGTGTTCAAGCGCGCCGTGCTGCGTATCCGTCAGGACGTTTCCACCGGCATGCAGCTGAATTTCTCGATGCGCTCCACCGGCATCTTCCCGAACATGGCGGTGCAGATGACCGCCATCGGCGAAGAGTCCGGCGCACTGGACGAGATGCTCGACAAGGTCGCGGGTTTCTACGAGGACGAAGTGGACAACATGGTCGACAACCTCACCAGCCTGATGGAGCCGTTCATCATGGTGGTGCTCGGGGTGATCGTCGGCGGTCTGGTGGTGGCGATGTACCTGCCGATCTTCCAACTCGGCTCAGCGATCTGACATGCCTATCGACGAACTCTTCAGTCTCTATCCACTGGCCTTTGTCTTCACCGCCCTGCTGCTGGGGCTGGTGGTCGGCAGTTTCCTCAATGTGTTGATCTGGCGCCTGCCGAAAATGCTCGAGCGTGAATGGCGCCAGCAGGCTCACGATGTTTTGGGGCTGCCCGTTGAAGCGCCGTTGCCCACTTACAACCTGATGCTGCCGCACTCGCAATGCCCGCACTGTGGCCACCGGATCCGCGCGTGGGAAAACATTCCGGTGTTGAGTTACGTGTTCCTGCGCGGGCGCTGCTCAAGTTGCAGCGCCCCGATCAGCAAGCGCTACCCGCTCACCGAACTGGTCTGCGGCCTGCTCTCGGCATTCATTGCCTGGCACCTGGGTTTCGGCTGGCCGGCGTGCCTGCTGATCGTGCTGACCTGGGGCCTGTTGGCCATGAGCCTGATCGACACCGAGCATCAGTTACTGCCCGACGTGCTGGTGCTGCCGCTGCTGTGGCTGGGTCTGATCGTCAACAGCTTCGAGCTGTTCGTAACGCTGCACGACGCCCTGTGGGGCGCGGTGCTGGGTTATATGGCGCTGTGGTCGGTGTTCTGGCTGTTCAAGCTGATCACCGGCAAGGACGGCATCGGTCACGGCGATTTCAAGCTGCTGGCGCTGCTTGGGGCCTGGGGCGGCTGGCAGATTTTGCCGCTGACCATCCTCTTGTCCTCGCTGGTGGGTGCCGTGCTAGGGGTGATTTTGCTCAAGCTGCGGGACCAGAAAACCTCGACGCCGATTCCCTTCGGCCCGTATCTGGCAATTGCCGGCTGGATTGCCTTGCTCTGGGGTGGTCAAATAACCGGCTTCTATTGGCAGTTTGTCGGTTTGAAATGAATACCCCTGTGGAAAAACCCTGGATTCTCGGCCTGACCGGCGGCATCGGCAGCGGCAAAAGCGCTGCCGCCCAGCACTTCATCGATCTTGGCATCCACGTGGTGGACGCCGACCACGCGGCGCGCTGGGTGGTCGAACCGGGCCGTCCGGCGCTGGCGAAGATCGCCGAACACTTCGGCCCCGATGTGTTGCAGGCCGACGGCACGCTGGATCGTGCGGCCCTGCGCAAACTTATCTTTGAGGTGCCGGAGCAACGGCGCTGGCTCGAAGCGCTGCTGCATCCGCTGATCGCCGAGGAAATCGCCCATCATCTGGCGCTGGCACAATCGCCTTACGCGATTCTGGTCTCGCCGCTGCTCATCGAATCAGGGCAATACGCGATGACTCAGCGAATCCTGGTGATCGACGCCCCGCAACAACTGCAGATCGAACGCACCTTGCAGCGTGACCAGACCAGCGAACAGCAGGTTCAGGCGATCCTCAAGGCCCAGTCCAGCCGCGAAGACCGCGTCAGCCGTGCCGACGACGTGGTGGTCAACGACCGCGACCTCGCCTGGCTGCACAGCGAGGTCGAGCGCCTGCATCACTTTTACCTGACTTTATCCGGAGGCCAATCATGAGCCAGACCCCAACCGTCAACTGCCCGACTTGCGGCGCGCCCGTGGAATTCACCCCGGAAAACAAATACCGTCCGTTCTGCTCGGACCGCTGCAAACTGATCGACCTCGGCGCCTGGGCGTCGGAAGAGCACAAGATTCCGGTGGCCCCGGATGCCGAGGACGAACTGTTTTCCGGCGATTTCGACCCGCGTCACTGATCCTGCTCAGAGCCGCATGAAGCTGTAGTCCTGATCGTCGTCGAGGTTTTCCGCCAGAAAACGCAACTCGTCGGCCAGGTCTTCGGCATTGCGCACCGCCTTGCTCTGCTGCACCACCGCACTGAGCAAGGCGCGCAGGCTCAGGCCCGGATCGAATCCCACCTCCTGCGCCATCTCCAGACTCTGCCGGGTTTCCTGCCTCGCCCACTCGTACACACTCATGCCGCTGCTCCTGAAGGGATTTGGCCGAGCATGAAATGCCGCGCGCTGGGTGGATTTGATGTGGATCAAGACTTGGGATCGTCGTCCTTCCACGGCGCCGAAAGGTAGCGTGTGCGGTTGAAGGTCTCCAGCCATTCCGGGCAGAACACCACCAAGGCACTGACCACCATGCCGTTGATGAAGGCTTCGGGAAAAATCAGCAACCACAGGTAACCGATGAAATCTTCCAGCCATTCCGGCATGGCAAAGAGGCCGTCGTACCAGAGCAACGTCAGGCTCAGCGTCAGGCAGAACAACGCCGACAGCGCCGCGGCGAAAAAGCCGGAACAGAAGATGTACACGAACGGATTGCGCGGCTGGGCGCGCTCGACCAGGATTGCCACGCATTCGGTGATCAGCACCGGCAACAGGATCAGCAAGGCGCCATTGACCCCGACGGCCACCAGGTCCTGACGCCCCAACAGCACCAGTCCCAGTTGCGCCACCAGTCCGCCGACGATCGCCAGCGGCCAGTCCAGCAGCAGCGTCACAGCCGTCATGCCGATGAAGTGGTAGGACACGCCGGTGTCGAAATCCCTGCGCACCAGCCACAGCAGAAACAACGCGAACACCGTGCCGAACAGCAAATGCTGACGGCGGTTATCGCTGAACAGCTCGACCCACGGTGCGCGGACAATCGCCCAGAGCAGCACCGGCAGGTAAATCAACCATCCCAGCAGCAGGCTCGCAGACGACAGCAGCTCGGCGCCGATCATGGGCGAGCCTGCTCCAGCGCCTCACGTAGTTCAGCCGCCTGGGTGTATTCGTGCCGGGCCAGCAAACGCCCGTCCTTGAGCTGCAGCCAGAGCACCGCGCCTTCGGCCCCGGGGTAGCGCGAGGCCACGCGACTTTCGCGATCAAGCAACACTCGATAGCTGTAGTCACGCATCGCCGGAACGGCGAACATCTTCGCGATCAGCGCCGGCATGCGCTGGATATCGGCGACAAACACCGCATGCCGCGCCTCCAGATAGCCCTTGGGCTGATCGGCCATGGCTTGCTTGAGCAGTTTCGCACCGTCCATGTCACGCGCCACCAACAGCGTCGTAGTGCGGTCATCGAGAGTAAACGGCTGATCGTACTGGTCCAGCAGCGTCCAGGGTGCCAGTCGCTCACCTATTTCCAGCGCATGGGCCCATAGCGGAACGACAGCGAACAATAACAGCCAGCGAAATTTCACATTCAGCCCCTTTCATTCGACGTTAATACACGGTGCCCTCAGTCTACACCGCCCCTCCCGACTGCCCACTGATGCACTTTGCCGCGCGAACGCTTTCTGCTTGTCGCAATTGAACGCTAAGCTAGGGCCTATGGATGACTCAGATTATTTACGCCTGCTGACCATCGCGGCCGAGCAAGCCAACGCATTCCTGTCCAATGCCCGCAAATGGGAGCGTGAGCGTTGGGTCTGCCAGCGCCTGCTGCAAGGCTTGAACATTCCTTATCGTGCCGACGAATTCGCGCCCGCCGGTGAGCCGCCGGACGTTTTGTTTCGCGACGCCAATTTCGAGGTGTTTTTCGTCCTCGACGAGGGCCGTCGGCTCAACGACGAATGGCGCGATGAGCTGCAACGTCGGCGCAGTGCGTTTTCCCTCAGCCAACTGGTGCGCCGTGAAGCCAAGCCACGGCGGATTCCGGCCAATGAATTTCTGCTGAGACTGGCGCCGACCTTGCGCAAGAAAGCGCACAACTACAAGGAACGCGGCATGGATCTCGGCGAGCTGGACATCATTGCCTTCGCCAGCCTCAAACGCGAAGTGCTCGACCTCAACAGCCATTTTCCGCCGCCCACCGAATATTTGCGTCAGGGCTGGCGTTCGCTGTCGCTGGTCGGGCCGACCTTTGCCCGGGTGTTGTTCGCCCATCCCGATGCCCCGGACTTTCTGCGCGGTAACCTGGGGCGCAGCATCGTGTTCGATGTCGGGATCAGCCTGTGACGCCACTTCAACAATTGATTGCCGATGTTCCGCAGACCGGATGCGTGCGCTGGATTGGCGTGCGCCCCGAGTCACGGGGGCCGATGCTTGCGCTCGATGCGGTGGAGGCGCGGCTTGAAGCCGGGCTCACTGGCGATCACGCTCGTCCCGGGGTGCGCAATGCGCGGCAGGTGACGCTGATTCAGTGGGAGCATCTGGCCGTGATCAGCGCCCTGATGGGCCGGTCGGCCGAACAACCGGTCACGCCTGAAGATCTGCGGCGCAATCTCGTTATAAGCGGGATCAACCTGTTCAGCCTCAAGGGGCGGCGCTTTCGCATTGGTCAGGCGATTTTCGAAACCACGGGCTGGTGCCAGCCGTGTGCGCGCCTGCAAAACAACCTTGGCCCCGGAACATTCCAGGCCGTGCGCGGGCATGGCGGAATCACCGCGCGAGTGTTACAAAGCGGGATCATTCGCCTCGGGGACAGTGTGTCTGTCGAACCGGTCCCGGACAGTGGCTATGCTGCGTTCAATCCCGGTTGAAAACCGCTGTAGCGTGTTCTCATTCAGTAACGTCTACCTGACGAGGCCTTTATGACCAGCCGCCTGAACCCCGAAGACCAGAAGCATGTCGAAGAGTACCTGCAGTTGTCCCAACACCGTGTCGAGCGCCGGCCATTCCGGCCGTGGATGCTCCTGGTGCTGGTGCTGGCAGTGACTATTGGTCTGGGCCTGTTGAGCCGACTTATCAGTTACCTGACGCTATGAGCTGCATCGCGCTCGCTCGGGTAGCCGTACCGATTTCCTTTCAAAACCTTGCGAGCTATCCCTATGTCCCATCGTATTGTCATTGTCGGCGGCGGCGCCGGCGGTCTGGAGTTGGCTACCCGTCTGGGTAAGACTCTGGGCAAACGCGGCACCGCCAGCATCATGCTGGTTGACGCGAACCTCACGCACATCTGGAAACCGCTGTTGCACGAAGTGGCCGCCGGATCGCTGAACTCTTCCGAAGACGAACTCAACTATGTCGCCCAGGCCAAATGGAACCACTTCGAGTTCCAGCTGGGGCGCATGAGCGGGCTCGATCGTGAGCAGAAGAAGATCCAGCTGGCTGCCACCTACGACGAAAACGGCGTTGAGCTGGTTCCGGCGCGGGAAGTGCCCTATGACTCGCTGGTGATCGCGGTCGGCAGCACCACCAACGATTTCGGCACCCAGGGCGCCGCGCAACACTGCCTGTTCCTCGACACCCGCAAACAGGCCGAGCGCTTCCACCAGCAACTGCTCAATCACTATCTGCGTGCTCACGCCGGGCAGACCGATGTGGTCCAGCAGATCAGCGTGGCCATCGTTGGCGCCGGCGCCACGGGTGTCGAACTGGCGGCCGAGCTGCACAACGCCGCCCATGAACTGGCGGCTTACGGTCTGGACCGAATCAAACCGGAAAACATGCACATCACCCTGATCGAAGCCGGGCCACGGGTGCTGCCAGCCCTGCCTGAGCGCATCAGCGGGCCGGTGCACAAGACTCTGGAGAAACTCGGGGTCAACGTGATGACCAACGCGTCGGTCAGTCAGGTCACCGCCGACAGCCTGATCACCGCCGATGGCAACGAGATCAAGGCCAGTCTGAAAGTCTGGGCCGCCGGGATCCGCGCACCGGGTTTCCTCAAGGACATCGACGGTCTGGAAACCAACCGCATCAATCAGCTGCAAGTGCTGCCGACGCTGCAGACCACCCGCGACGAAAACATTTTCGCCTTCGGTGACTGCGCCGCCTGCCCGCAACCGGGCTCGGATCGCAACGTTCCACCTCGGGCCCAGGCCGCGCATCAACAGGCCTCGCTGCTGGCCAAGTCGCTGAAACTGCGCATCGAAGGCAAGACCCTGCCGGAGTACAAGTACACCGACTACGGCTCGCTGATTTCGCTGTCGCGTTTTTCGGCGGTGGGTAACCTGATGGGCAACCTGACCGGCAGCGTGATGCTTGAGGGCTGGCTGGCGCGGATGTTTTACGTGTCGCTGTACCGCATGCACCAGATGGCGCTGTACGGGCCGTTCCGCACGGCGATGCTGATGCTGGGCAGCAAGATCGGACGCGGCACCGAGCCACGCCTGAAGCTGCACTGATGTAATAACACCGTGGGGGCGGGCTCGCCCTCACGGTGTTTTGTCTTCTACTGTATCTGCCCCCTGCTTTCCCCACCTTCGCTTACAAACGTCCCGCTCCTCGACACAGACGCGATACACCGCCACCGCTTAATGGCCACACCCGAGCACAACTGCTCCGGCTTGATCGCCCTTAACGTGTGGTTGCGCAGTGCAACCGAAGGAGAATGCAATGTCCCGTACTTCGAAAATCGGCAAAAACTCCCTTGGCCTGCTCGGTGCCGTACTGGCCGGCGGCCTGATGCTGTCCGGCTCGGTGTTCGCCGCGCAACCGCTGGCCCAGGGCTACATGGTTGCCTCGGCTGAAACCTCGGTGAAAACCCCGGAAGGCAAATGCGGTGAAGGCAAATGCGGCGATGCGTCGATGGCCAAGACCGACACCGATGGCGACGGCAAGGTCTCGCGCGCCGAGTTCCTGAAGGTCGCGCCGAAGTCCGACTTCGACAAGATCGACACCAACCACGACGGCTTCATCGACAAGCAAGAGGCGTACAACAACGTCAAGGCCAATTTCGAAGCCAATGGCAAGAAAATGCCGAAAGGCCTGTTCGAACACCTGAAAGACCAGGATGGTGCCTGATTTTCAGCCTGCCCGACAAAACAAGCCGCGCGATCTCTGACGAGAAGCGCGGCTTTTTCACGCCTGCACGATTACAGCTGGAAGCGTCGCACCATGCCCTGCAAGGCGTTGGCCAGTTGCGATAGTTCATGGCTGGATGCGTTGGTTTGATCGGCACCCGCCGCCGAGCGCACCGACAGATCGCGAATGTTCACCAGATTGCGATCCACTTCCCGCGCCACCTGCGCCTGCTCTTCGGCGGCGCTGGCGATTACCAGATTGCGTTCGTGGATTTCGTGGACCGAGGCTGTGATCGTCTGCAACGCTTCACCGGCCCGCTCGGCCAGCACCAGGGTGGTGGCGGCGCGCGAGGCACTGGCCTGCATCGACTCCAACGCCAGGCTCGAACCGCTGCGCATGCCCTGCACCATCTGCTCGATTTCCTGGGTCGATTGCTGCGTGCGATAAGCCAGCGCCCGGACTTCATCGGCAACTACCGCAAATCCGCGCCCGCTCTCCCCGGCCCGCGCGGCTTCGATGGCTGCGTTGAGCGCCAACAGGTTGGTCTGTTCGGCGATCGCTCGGATCACGTCCAGCACTTTGCCGATGTTTTGCGACTGATTGGCCAGCGATTGCACCAGTTCGCCGGTGTGCTCGACTTCGCTGGCCAGGGCGTTGATGGCCCCAGCAGTTTCGCTGACCCGTTCCTGGCCCAACTGTGCCGACTCGCTGGACTGGCGGGTAGCGTCAGACGTCGACACCGCATTGCGGGCAACTTCCTCGACCGCCGTGGTCATCTCGTTGACGGCGGTGGCGGCCTGTTCGATCTCGTTGTTCTGCTGTTGCAGCCCTTGCGTGCTGTCGTGGGTCACCGCGCTCAGTTCGTCGGAAGCAGTCGCCAGTTGCGTGGCCGAGCCGCTGATGCCCTGCAGGGTTTCGCGCAGGTTCTGCTGCATGGTCGCCAACGCCTTGAGCAAGCGGCTGACTTCATCATTGCCGTGGGTTTCGATCGGACGGGTCAGATCGCCTCTGGCGACGTGCTCGGCAGCGTCGACGGCGGCGCTCAAGGGGCGAACGATGCTACGGGTCAGCAACATGGCCAGGGCCACGGTTGCCAACGCCGCCAGAGCGATGAACAAGGTCACGATGGTGCGCGAGGTTTCGTAGTGGGCGGCAGAGTTCTGGCTTTCGGCGGCGACCTGGCGGGCGAACAGATCGGCCAGATCGTTGAGTTGCTTACCGGAGCCGTCGACCACGGTTTTCATGTCGACCAGCAGCAGCTTGGTCAGCTCATCGCGCTTGCCTTGCTCCGCGAGGGTGAACGACTGGGCGATGCCGGTGCGGTAGGCGGCGAAGGTTTTCTTGAACTGATCGTATAACTGCTGGCCTTCCGGGGTGGTCACCAGCCGGTCGTAGGCGGCGATTTTCTCGCTCAGTTCCTTGTCGCGGGTGTCCATCTGGCTGCGGTAGGTGGCGATGTTGGCCGGATCCTGATCCAGCGCCATGCGCAGGGAAATGGTGCGAATGCGCAACATGATTTCGCGGATCTCGTCGCCGCCGCGAATGCTCGGCAGCCACTGCGTCTCTACCGCCACTTCGCTGTCGCGGATGCTCGACATCTGCCCCAGCGCAAACACCCCGAGCAACGCCACGAGCACCGCAATCAGGGCAAAGCTCAGGGCGGCACGGGGAGCAATATTCAACTGACGAAGCAACATGACGAACGCCCTTTTTCTTGTATTGGCAGAATTCAGGAGCGCTTGATGCGGCAGGCCCCTTTCGTTAGCGGGCTATCGGCAAGTTGTATGACGACTTGAATGAAACATTTCCGCAGGGCAAAAAAAATCCCCGTATCTTTCGATACGAGGATTTTTAATATGGTCGGGGTAGGGGGATTCGAACTCCCGACATCCTGCTCCCAAAGCAGGCGCGCTACCGGACTGCGCTATACCCCGGTAAAAAAAAGGCGACCTTTCAAAGATCGCCTTCTTCGATCAGCGCTTTTGGCTTCTGATCTTAAGATTCGATCCCAGTATTACCTGGTTTCAAAAATGGTGGGTCGTGTGGGATTCGAACCTACGACCAATTGGTTAAAAGCCAACTGCTCTACCAACTGAGCTAACGACCCAAAAATGGTCGGGGTAAGGGGATTCGAACTCCTGACATCCTGCTCCCAAAGCAGGCGCGCTACCGGACTGCGCTATACCCCGGTTTGAAATTGGCTCCGTGACCAGGACTCGAACCTGGGACCCAATGATTAACAGTCATTTGCTCTACCGACTGAGCTATCACGGAACTACATATTTCAATTTACAACGGTGAAACTTGCAGCTTCTCGACATCGTTTTCGCATCGCTGCGTTCGTGTGTCTGAGGCGCGCTATTCTACAACCTAGAACACCTCTGTCAACCCCCTAAATTGCTTTCAAGTTAATGATTTGCAACTTATTTCAGATTTCTGCCCAGTGAGCTGAAACCGTGTTGGTGACTGACTGCGGGGCGCACTTTACAAGCCTTTTCCTTTGAGTTCAACAGCCTGGCGAAAAAAAAGGCCTCGCATTGCGAGGCCTTGATTACTTCACCACCGTCGAGCGTCAGTTGAACGTGATCTCGTCGTTCTCCACCACACCGGTCGCAGTCTCGCCCGGCATGAAGCGTCCCGACAGGATCAACTGCGCCAACGGGTTCTCGATCCAGCGCTGGATCGCCCGCTTCAGCGGCCGTGCGCCGTAGACCGGGTCGTAGCCGACGGCAATCAGCTTGTCCATCGCTTCCGGGCTCAGCTCCAGCTTCAGCTCGCGCTCGGCCAGACGGCTGCGCAGACGGCCCAGCTGGATCTCGGTAATGCCCGCGATCTGATCCCGCGCCAATGGCTCGAAGATCACTACTTCGTCGACCCGGTTGATGAACTCCGGACGGAAGTGGGTGGAAATCGCATCCATCACCGCTGCCCGTTGCGCTTCACGATCACCGACCAGTTCCTGGATCTGCATCGAACCGAGGTTGGAGGTCATGACGATCACGGTATTGCGGAAGTCCACCGTGCGGCCATGACTGTCGGTCAGACGGCCATCCTCCAACACTTGCAGCAGGATGTTGAACACGTCCGGGTGCGCCTTCTCGACTTCGTCCAGCAGGATCACCGAGTAAGGCTTGCGCCGTACCGCTTCGGTCAGGTAACCGCCCTCTTCGTAGCCGACGTAGCCCGGTGGCGCACCGATCAGCCGTGCCACGGAATGTTTCTCCATGAACTCGGACATGTCGATCCGCACCATCGCCTCTTCCGTATCAAAGAGGAATTCGGCCAGCGCCTTGCACAGCTCGGTTTTACCGACACCGGTCGGGCCGAGGAACATGAACGAGCCGCTCGGGCGATTCGGATCGGACAACCCGGCACGGGAACGCCGCACCGCGTTGGCCACGGCAACCACTGCTTCGTCCTGGCCGATCACGCGTTGATGCAACAGGCTTTCCATCTTCATCAGCTTGTCGCGCTCGCCTTCGAGCATTTTCGACACCGGAATACCGGTCCACTTCGAAACGACTTCGGCGATTTCCTCTTCGGTCACCTTGCTGCGCAGCAACTGGTTTTCGCTCTTGCCGTGCTGGTCGACCATTTGCAGGCTGCGTTCCAGATCCGGGATCACCCCGTACTGCAACTCGGCCATGCGGTTCAGGTCGCCTTTACGGCGCGCGGCTTCCAGTTCCTGACGGGACTGTTCGATCTTCTGCTGAATCTGTGCAGAACCCTGCACCTCGGCTTTTTCCGAGTTCCAGATTTCTTCCAGATCCGAATACTCACGCTCGTGGCGGACGATTTCTTCCTGGAGTTTTTCCAGGCGCTTGATCGCCGCTTCGTCGCTTTCTTTCTTCAGTGCCTGGGATTCAACTTTCAGTTGAATCAGGCGCCGCTCCAGACGATCCAGCACTTCCGGTTTGGAGTCGATCTCCATGCGGATGCGGCTGGCCGCCTCGTCGATCAGGTCGATCGCCTTGTCCGGCAGTTGCCGGTCAGTGATGTAGCGATGGCTGAGCTTGGCTGCCGCGATGATCGCGCCGTCGGTGATCGCCACCTTGTGGTGAACCTCGTAACGCTCCTTGAGGCCACGCAGGATCGCGATGGTGTCTTCTTCGCTCGGCTCGTCCACCAGCACTTTCTGGAAGCGCCGTTCGAGGGCCGCGTCCTTCTCTATATATTGGCGGTACTCGTTGAGCGTGGTCGCGCCGACGCAATGCAGCTCACCACGGGCCAGGGCCGGTTTGAGCATGTTGCCGGCGTCCATCGAGCCTTCGCCTTTACCGGCGCCGACCATGGTGTGCAGTTCGTCGATGAACAGAATGATCTGCCCTTCCTGCTTCGACAGCTCGTTGAGCAGCGCTTTCAGGCGCTCTTCGAACTCGCCACGATACTTGGCACCGGCAATCAGCGCCCCCATATCGAGAGACAGCAGGCGCTTGCCGCGCAGGCCATCCGGCACTTCGCCGTTGATGATGCGCTGGGCCAGTCCTTCGGCAATCGCGGTTTTACCCACGCCAGGCTCGCCGATCAGCACCGGGTTGTTCTTGGTGCGGCGTTGCAGAACCTGAATGGTGCGACGGATCTCGTCGTCACGGCCGATCACCGGGTCAAGCTTGCCTTCTTCGGCGCGCCTGGTCAGGTCGACGGTGTATTTATCCAGCGCCTGACGCGACTCTTCGTGGTTGGCATCATTCACCGCCTCGCCACCGCGCAGGTTGTTGATCGCATTCTCCAGCGCCTTTTTGCTCACGCCCTGGCCGAGCAGCAACTTGCCAAGCTTGCTGTTCTCGTCCATCGCGGCGAGCAGCACCAGCTCGCTGGAAATGAACTGGTCGCCCTTCTGCTGGGCCAGACGGTCGGCCTGATTGAGCAGACGCGCCAGATCCTGCGACATGTTCACGTCGCCGGTCGGGTTCTGGATTTTCGGTAATTGATCGAGCTCTTTGGTCAGCTCTTTACGCAAGCTGTTGACGTCGAAGCCCACCTGCATCAACAGGGGTTTGATCGAACCACCCTGCTGTTCAAGCATGGCCTGCATCAAATGCGCCGGCTCGATGGCTGGATGATCGTGGCCGACGGCCAAAGATTGGGCATCGGACAACGCCAACTGCAATTTGCTGGTTAAACGGTCTATACGCATGGGTCACCTTCCTTTTGAGCAGGCCGGACCTGAAAACCGTCCTGAATAAAGAAACCTGCCAGATACCGCTATAGATGCGGTCGATTCTGGAAGATTCAAGCGTCAGGGAGTTGATGCAGATCAGAGAGTTTAGCGGGTAAGCCAGACTAAGGAGGCAAAGCGACCGGTACGTGACGCACGGCGATAAGAAAAGAAGCGCGGATCGGTCACGGTACAGAAACCGCCACCATAAACAGCGGTGACACCACGAACCGCCAGACGCAGTCGCGCCAGCTCATAGATGTCGGCCATGAACTTGCCGGCGTTGTGGCTCGGGACAAAGGCTGTCTCGGCTTCGGGCAATTGATTGATGAAGACTTCCCGGACTTCCGGGCCGACTTCAAAGGCTTGCGGGCCGATGGCCGGGCCGAGCCAGACCAGAACGTCTTCGGCGGGCACTTCCAGACTGTCGAGGGTGGCCTCCAGCACGCCGGCCGCCAATCCACGCCAACCGGCATGAGCCGCCGCGACGCGAGTACCGGCACGGTCGCAGAACAGCGCCGGCAGGCAGTCGGCGGTCATCGCCGCACACGCGATACCGGGTGTTGCCGTCCAGCTGGCATCCGCCGTGGCCACCACGGACGAATCAGCATGCGCCACGGCAATCCCGTGCACTTGCTGCAACCAGACAGGCTTTATAGAGAAGTGTTCGGTCAGGCGCCGACGGTTTTCGACGACGGCCTCGGGACGGTCATCGACATGATCGCCCAGGTTGAGGCTGTCGAACGGCGCCTCGCTGACGCCGCCCTCGCGAGTGGTGACACAGGCCTTGACGCTGGCCGGCGCGGGCCAGTCCGGCGTCAGCCAGTTCATCCGATGAATGCCTCGCGGTCCTGTTTGAGCAGGGTCAGCAGCCACACCAGATCTTCCGGCAGCGGCGATTCCCAGCTCATGCGCTCACCGGTGGTCGGGTGATCCAGCTCAAGGAACCGCGCGTGCAGGGCCTGACGCGGGAAGTGCTTGAGGGATTCGACCATGGTCTGGCTCGCGGCCGGCGGAATGCGGAAACGACCGCCGTACGCCGGGTCGCCGACCAACGGGAAGTTGATGTGCGCCATGTGCACGCGAATCTGGTGAGTACGACCGGTTTCCAGCTTCACCCGTACGTGGGTGTGGGAACGGAAGCGCTCCAGCACGCGGTAGTGGCTGACGGCCGGCTTGCCGCCTTCCATCACCGCCATGCGCTGGCGCTGCTGGCCGTGACGACCGATCGGGGCGTTGATCTTGCCGCCGGCGGTCACCACGCCGATCACGATGCACTCGTAGATCCGGCTGACGCTGCGGCTTTGCAGCTGCGCGACCAGTTTGGTCTGCGCCTGAATGGTCTTGGCCACCACCATCAGACCGGTGGTGTCCTTGTCCAGACGATGCACGATACCGGCGCGCGGGACATTGATGATGTCCGGAACGTGGTGCAGCAAGGCGTTGAGCAAGGTGCCATCAGCGTGACCGGCAGCCGGGTGCACCACCAGGCCCGCAGGCTTGTTGATCACCAGAATGTCGTCGTCTTCATAGACGATGTCGAGTTCGATGTCCTGAGCGACCCATTCACCCTGGGCCTCCTGCTCGGCAGTCAGCTCAAGGATGGCACCGCCATGAACGATGTCGCGCGGGCGGATGACCGCCCCGTCCACAGTCAGGCGACCTTCTTTGATCCAGGCGGAAAGGCGCGAGCGCGAGTGCTCGGCGAAGAGTTGGGCGGCGACTTGATCGAGGCGTTGGCCGCCCAATTCGGACGGCACCTCTGCGCGAAGTTCAATTTTATCGGACATGCTCGGACTGGGCGTCGGCTACAGCCTTTGGTTTCGGCTGCGCGCTTGTGGTTAAATACGGCGTCTTTTGCCCCGGGGCTTTTCAACGGGGCGCTCATCATAACAGGACGGCCCCGCCCAAGACAGCGGCCGTCATAGGGACGCAAGCCGCCATGCAAGTGAAACACCTGCTGCTGATCGCCATCCTCGCATTGACCGCTGCTTGCTCATCGAAGGAAGTCGTAGACGAAAACCTGAGTGAAGCCGAGCTGTACCAGCAGGCTCAACAGGACCTGGACAACAACAGCTACACCAGCGCCACAGCCAAGCTGAAGGCTCTGGAGTCGCGTTATCCGTTCGGTCGCTACGCCGATCAGGCACAGCTGGAACTGATCTACGCCAACTACAAGAACTCGGAGCCGGAAGCTGCAAAGTCCGCCGCCGAGCGCTTCATTCGTCTGCATCCGCAGCACCCGAACGTGGACTACGCCTACTACTTGAAGGGCCTGACCTCGTTCGACCAGGACGTCGGCCTGCTGGCGCGCTTCCTGCCGCTGGACATGACCAAGCGTGACCCGGGCGCCGCCCGCGACTCCTACAACGAGTTCGCCCAGCTGACCAGCCGCTACCCGAACAGCCGCTACTCGCCGGACGCCAAGCAGCGCATGATCTACCTGCGCAACCTGCTGGCTTCCTACGAAATCCACGTGGCCGACTACTACCTGACCCGTCAGGCCTATGTCGCCGCTGCCAACCGTGGCCGTTACGTAGTGGAAAACTTCCAGGAGACCCCATCGGTCGGCGACGGCCTGGCGGTAATGACCGAAGCCTACCAGCGTCTGCATCTGGACGAACTGGCGGCCACCAGCCTGGAAACCCTGAAGCTCAACTACCCGAACCACCCGAGCCTGCAGGACGGTCAGTTCGTGCCTCGCGTTGCCGAAGCCGACAACCGTTCGTTCCTGAGCAAGGCCACTCTGGGCCTGATCGAATCCCGTCCGCCGCTGCCGCCGGGAGAGACCCGCGCCAACCAGGACGTGCAGAAGCAGTTCCAGGACGCGAAAGACGCGATCCCGAACGAGCTCAAGCCAAAAGACGAAAACGGCGACGTGATCGAAGAGCCGGAACCGGAGTCGAGCGACAGCGACCGTTCCATCTTCAGCTACATGACCTTCGGTCTGTTCGACTGATCACTTCGGTGATGCAAAAAAGGGAGATCTTCGGATCTCCCTTTTTATTGCGGCGTGTGATTGGGCTGTGCGCTTGTCGGGTCCTTGGCTAAACTGCCGAATCATTAGCCGAAAAGCCGCCCATCATGCTTCGTTTACTGTTCTGGATTGCCTTGATCGCCGCTGCTGTCTGGTTGTGGCGCAAATTCAAGGCCCCCGCCTCGTCCGCCCGACCGCCTCGCGAACAGGATGCCGCACCGATGGTGCGCTGCGCCCACTGCGGCGTGCACCTGCCCCGCGACCGCGCGCTGAACCTTCAACAGCAGTGGTATTGCAGCCAGGCTCACCTTGAGCAAGGCCCCGGTTCCAGTGATCGCTGAGGCCGAAAACGCCGACAGCAAACAGGCCCAGCGACTGCTGCGCCTCTATCATCTGTACCGTTTGAGTGTCGGCATCACCTTGGTGTTGCTGATCTCCAGCAACATGGACAACCGCCTGCTGACCTCGGCCAACGACGAGTTGCTGCGCAATGGCAGCTGGTTGTACCTGGTGCTGAACATCCTGCTGGTGGTGTTTCTCGAGAACATCCGCCGCCCAGCCCAGTTGTTCGCTCTGGCACTGGTCGACATTCTGCTGCTGTGCGGCGTGTTCTACGCAGCGGGCGGTGTGGCCAGTGCGATCGGCAACTTGCTGATCGTTTCGGTGGCCATCAGCAACACCTTGCTGCGACGACGCATCGGCCTGCTGATCGCCGCCGTCGCCACCCTCGGCATCGTCGGGCTCAGCTTTCTGCTGAGTTTCAGCCATCCCCTGAGCGCCAACGACTATCTGCAGGCCGGCACCCTCGGCGCCTTGTGCTTTGCCGCCTCGCTGCTGGTGCAAGGGTTGATCCGTCGTCTCGAAGTCAGTGAGAACCTGGCCGAGTTGCGCGCCAGCGAGGTCGTGGGGCTCGAAGCCCTCAACGCGCTGATCCTGCAACGCATGCGCACCGGCATTCTGGTGCTCGACGAACAGCGCCGGGTGCAACTGGCCAACCACAGCGCCAGGATCCTGCTGGGCCAAACGCATCTTGAAGGTGACTTGATCGACGACCACTCGAGCGCATTGGTCGAACGCCTGCAACTGTGGCTGAACAACCCGACCCTGCGCCCGCAAAGCCTGAAAATCGCCGGCAACGGCCTGGAGCTGCAGCCGAGCTTCATCGCCCTGGAACAGAGCCCGAATCGCCAGACCCTGGTGTTTCTCGAAGACCTCGCCCAGATCGCCCAGCAGGCCCAGCAATTGAAACTGGCCGCGCTGGGCCGGCTGACCGCCGGTATCGCCCATGAAATCCGCAATCCGCTGGGGGCCATCAGTCATGCCGCGCAGCTGTTGCAGGAATCCGAGGAACTCGACGGCGCGGATCGGCGTCTGACGCAGATCATTCAAGACCACTCCCTGCGCATGAACCGAGTCATCGAAAACGTCCTGCAACTGTCCCGCCGCCAGCAGAGCGCGCCGCAACGGCTGGATCTCAAACCGTGGCTGGAGCAGTTCGTCAGCGAGAGCCGCGAACAGGCCGGCGAGCGCCAGCACATTCATCTGCACATCGGCCCGGGGGATTTCCGCACGTTGATGGATCCCGGCCAGCTCACGCAGATTCTCGACAATCTGTTACGCAACGGCTGGCGCCACAGCGCCCTTTTGCACGATCCGGCCGAGGTCTGGCTGACGCTGTCCATCGACCCCGAGAGCACGCTGGCCGTGCTCGAAGTGCAGGACAACGGCCCCGGCGTGCCGCTGGATCAGCAGGCTCACCTGTTCGAACCGTTCTTTACCACCAGCAGCCAGGGCACCGGCCTTGGGCTTTATCTGTCCCGTGAGCTGTGCGAAAGCAATCAAGCGCGCCTAGACTTCAAATCACGCCAAGGCGGCGGCTGCTTTCGCATCACCTTTGCTCACGGACGGAAACAAAGTTGAACACGAGCCCACGGCAAAAAATCCTCATCGTCGACGACGAGCCGGATATCCGCGAACTCCTGGAAATTACCCTGGGACGGATGAAACTCGACACCTTCAGCGCACGCAATTTCAATGAAGCCCAGGCGCTGCTGCACCGCGAGACCTTCGATCTGTGCCTGACCGACATGCGCCTGCCCGACGGCACCGGCCTGGAACTGGTGCAGCACATTCAGCAACGTTATCCACAACTGCCGGTGGCAATGATCACCGCCTACGGCAGCCTGGAAACGGCGATCAACGCCCTGAAAGCCGGGGCTTTCGACTTCCTGACCAAACCGGTGGACCTGACACGCCTGCGCGAGCTGGTCGGCTCGGCATTGCGCATGCCGGCGCCGGGCAATGTCTGCACTTCGATCGACCGGCGGTTGCTTGGCGACTCTCCGCCGATGCGCAGCCTGCGCAAACAGATCGACAAACTGGCCCGCAGCCAGGCGCCGGTCTACATCAGCGGCGAGTCCGGCAGTGGCAAGGAACTGGTGGCCCGATTGATTCATGAGCAGGGCCCGCGCGCCAGCCAGCCATTTGTGCCGGTGAACTGCGGGGCGATTCCGTCTGAGTTGATGGAAAGCGAGTTCTTCGGCCACCGCAAAGGCAGTTTCAGCGGTGCGGTGGAGGATAAACCGGGGCTGTTTCAAGCGGCCCATGGCGGCACGCTGTTTCTCGATGAAGTGGCGGACCTGCCGCTGCCGATGCAGGTCAAGCTGCTGCGGGCGATCCAGGAAAAAGCCGTGCGCAGCGTCGGCGGGCAACAGGAAACCGTGGTCGATGTGCGCATCCTCTGCGCAACGCACAAGGACCTCGACGCGGAAGTGTCTGCCGAGCGTTTTCGTCAGGATCTGTATTACCGGCTCAACGTGATCGAACTGCGTGTGCCGTCCCTGCGCGAACGTCGCGAGGACATCGAAGCACTGGCCGTCCATATGCTCAAGCGCCTGGCCAATGGCACCGGGCAACCGGCTGCACGTCTTCATCCTCATGCCCTAGAGGCGCTGAAAAACTACCGTTTTCCGGGCAACGTGCGGGAGCTGGAGAACGTGCTTGAGCGGGCGCACACCCTGTGTGAAAACCGCACGATCGAGGCCGAGGATTTACGCCTGAGTGAAGGAAACGCCGCCGCTGAAGGTGGTATTGCCGATCTCACGCAAATCGACAACCTGGAAGACTATCTGGAGAGCGTCGAACGCAAACTGATTCTGCAGGCGCTGGAGGAGACTCGCTGGAATCGCACGGCGGCAGCGCAGCGGTTGAGTCTTTCGTTTCGGTCGATGCGCTACAGGCTGAAGAAGCTGGGTCTGGATTAACGCCTCTTTCGCGGGCTTGCCCGCGAAAGCGATTTGTCAGTCGCCGAAAGAAAAACTGACTAGATCCGTCCGGCCGGTGCATACGGCGCCGGATCAATGATCGGCGCACGCCCCAGCATCACATCGGCAAACAACTGACAGGATGCAGGCGCCAGCACCAGCCCGTTGCGGTAATGCCCGCAGTTCAGCCACAGACCGTCAAAACCCGGAACCCGGCCAATGTAAGGAATGCCTTCGGGCGAGCCCGGCCGCAGCCCGGCCCAGTGCCCCACCACTTCGGCATCGGCCAGCGCCGGCAACAGTTCGACCGCCGATGCCTTGAGGCTTTCCAGCGCATTGTCCGTCGGGGTTTTGTCGAAGCCTTCGTGCTCCAGCGTACTGCCGATGAGAATATGCCCGTCGCGGCGCGGAATCGCGTAGCGCCCCTTGGCCAGCACCATGCTCGGCAGGAAATCCGCCGCGCACTTGTAGAGAATCATCTGGCCCTTCACCGGCTCCACCGGTAGGGAAAGATTCAGAGTCTTGAGTAATTCGCCGCTCCACGCGCCTGCGGTCAAAACGACCTGATCGCCAGCGATCACACCCGTGGAAGTCTGCACGCCTACCACCCGCTCGCCATCACGGACAAACCCGCTGACTTCACACTGCTCGTGAATCGTCACGTTCGGCAGCGCCTGCAACGCCGCTTTCAAAGACTTCACCAGCCGCGGATTGCGCACGTTGGCTACGTCGGCCATGTAGATCGCCCGGGAAAAACCGCCACCGAGCACCGGCACCGCATCATGCGCCGCCGAGATATCCACAGCCCGCAGTGGGCGGTTTTCCCTTTTGGCCCACGCCAGCGCTTCAGATTCGTCATCCAAGTCCAGCCAGTACAGGCCGGTGGTGTGCACTTCGGGATCGACCCCGGTATCGGCAAAAAGGCGTTCGCCCAGTTGTGGATAAAAATCCTGCGACCAGTGCGCCAGCGCGGTGACGGCAGGGCTGTAGCGCCACGGGTACAGCGGAGAGACGATACCGCCGCCGGCCCAGGACGATTCCTGGCCGACGTTCGAACGATCCAGCAGCACCACGCTGCCGACCTCGGAGGCGAGGTTGTACGCGGTGAGCAGGCCAATCACTCCGCCACCGACAATCACCACTTGCTGTTGCCTGGTCATGTTTGATCCAACCGTAAAAAGACAGTGGG
This sequence comes from Pseudomonas sp. 9.2(2024), assembly GCF_039695385.1. Taxonomy (NCBI): domain Bacteria; kingdom Pseudomonadati; phylum Pseudomonadota; class Gammaproteobacteria; order Pseudomonadales; family Pseudomonadaceae; genus Pseudomonas; species Pseudomonas sp. 9.2(2024). The sequence continues at coordinate 5,548,035 of NZ_CP155585.1, forward strand.
CGCAAATGGCGCCCGAAATTAAGCGGCTCAGCGGCCCCAGCAATCCTTGGTGGTCAGCCCGGTGGTCGCGTTGTTCATGCTTCTGACACCGGTGTTGGTGAGGGTGAAATCCCCGCACTTGTCAGTGGCCATGGCCGTGCCGGTCTTGCGGGTCGCAGTCAGCAGGAAGGTCTGATCGGTGATCGTCGGCGTGATGGTGTAGAAATCGTTGCCGGTGCTCAACCCGGTGACACCGGTGTAGACGTTGTTCTTCGAATAGAAGCGTTCGAGGATCTGTGCCTGTTCCGACAAATTGCTGACCACGTCGGCACGGCGGCCCTTCTTCACGTATTCGGTGAGGCTCGGATAGCCGATGGTGATGACGATACCGATGATCGCAATCACGATCATGATTTCGATCAGGGTGAAACCTCGGTTGGATCTGCGCATGCCTCGAACTCTCGCTTACTGAATTTGGCGCCACATGATACGACGGCTGCCGCCGCCGGATTTTTCCACCAGGGTGGTGATACCGCCACTGGAATCGTTCACGACCTTGCGTGATGCACCGTTGACGATGGCGTTCAGGGTCGGGATACCGCCGGTGAACACCACGCCGCTGGAAATCGTATCGTTGCTGTCGACCACGCCATCAGCGTTGGTGTCGAGCACCGCGTAGTTGAGCATCTTACCGCTGAACGCATCGAGTTCGATCAGTTTGCCGGTACCGAAACTGGAACACGGGTCGGTGGTATCGACACTGGCCGTGGTGAACACGATGCGTCCCAGCACCAGACTGGCCTGGTTGATCACCCGTTCGCCGGTCAACGCGTTGTTGTACACCAGCGGCAGGTACCAGCCCTTCTCCGCTGGATAGGTCGTGTCGTTCTGGCTGGTGGTGACGAACTGCCCGGTACTGCCGGAGAACACCCCGGTAATCGCCTGCGCCTGCAAACTGCTGACTGTGATCTGGCCCGACCCGCCATCGGCATCCCACACCGAATAGAACGCCTGCAGATCCTTGTTGGTCTTGTCGGCGGTTTCATTGAATTTGCCGGTGCCGACGAAAATCTGTTTGCCGCCCAGAGCATTGTCCGCCAGCAACGGTTGCGCGGTGATTGGCTGAGTTGCCCCGCCAGCCGTGGTGAACAACGGTTTGCCGGAAAACGCCACGCCCCAGCTGTCGGACGACGTGGCGCTCAGGTCGAATTTCCACAAGCGCCCCTTCAAGTCACCACCATATGCGGCCTGTACCACGTTCTGCGAATTGACCCGCAGCTTCACCGAGGACAAACCGTTGGTGGTTTCCGTACTGTCGATGACGATTTTCCTGATCAGCGAGCCGTCACGCACATCCAGCACATACAGCGCCGCCACCCCGGAGTTGCTGCCGTAACCGTTGGCAATGAACGCCGCCCAGCGACCATCGGCCAAGCGTGCCACCTCCGGACGGGCATAGGCGTAACCCAGATCATTGAAAGCGTTGGAAGTACTGGCGGTGGCGGGCGCGCTGACTTCCCACAAGGCGCGGATAACGTTGCCCGCCGAGGCGTCGAACAGCTGAAGCCCGTAGAAACTCTTGCCACCGGCCCCCGTCCCGCCGATGGCCAGGGTTTTCCAGGCCGTGCCGAATTGCGCGTCGAACACACCGATCTGACCATCCACCAGAAACTTGTGGCTGACGCCGTTGACGTAGTTCGGATCGGCAATAAGGCGCAGCGAGGGCAATACGCTGGACGGCATGTAGGCATAGCGCCGGGTACCGTTGGCCGAGTTGATGACGCTGACAAAACCGTCGTTGGCGTTCACCACCAGGCTGGCATTCATGTTCGAAGCCTTGGTGGTCAGGTAGGTGCTGTAGGTGGTGTCACCGGCCAGATCGGAAGCGGTTTTTTCCGTGGGCGAAGCCAATACGAGCGGCGAGTTGATGATGTCCCCGAGCAATACGCTGCGCACTTTGAGCCCGGCCTTGTTGGTGCCCTTGCTCCATTCGACCAGGTCGATGCCGCTGATGCCGACGGGTAAACCCTGGCTGAGAACGGTCTGCTGGGCCGGGGAGAAATTGCCGTAAGCCAGCGTCACCGCCGCGTTGTTCAGGGTGTTCCACGACTGGTAGGTCGGCGCGGTAGCGCCGGGCACGATGGCGGTGTCGGTGGTCCACAATACCGCCGAGGTGTTGACTGCCCCGGCCGAGTTGAAGCCAAAGGACTTGATCGTGCCGCGCCAGTCCTTGGGGTCATAACTGGTCTGGAAATAACTGGTGCCGCTCGCCAGCGTCGTCCCGCTGGCGACACCGCTGCCGCCGGAGCCGGCCTTGGAGGTGATGTCGCTCAACGCCGAGGACAGCGCGGCATTCAGGCCGGCGCTGTCGGTCGCCTGGTAGTAGCGGCCCTGTCCGTAATCGGCGGCGTCCGAGAGCATGTCGTTGGAAGCGGTAAAACCCACGGTGTAGGTGTTCATGTTCTGCCTGGGAAAATCCACCGCATTCCAGCTCTTGCCTGCCGCGTCGGTACCGGTCGAACGCATGTCGATATCGAAGGCGAACTTGGCGATATCGTCCAGATACAGCGTATCGCCCTCCCCGTCCCCGTTCAGGTTGTTCCCGTCATTGTTGATGCCGTCCCAGTTCGGCAAGCGGCTGCCACCCAGTGGATCATTGCTCGGAAAGGTGCGGTCGTAGGTCGGCAAACCGTCGGTAATGACCACCCCGTAGTTTTTCTGGCAGCGGTACTGGATCGGGCTGGTGTAAGTGCTCGGCGTGCTGTTGTAGTACGGCGCCATCCCGCGCATGTAGCGGGTGATTTCGTAGTAGGTCTCGGCCAGCGGCGTGTTGGCCACCGCGCTCAGGCCGTTGATCGACGAAATCAGTGCGTTGTAGTTGGTGTCGGCCTGGGCCTGGGTCACGCTGCCGCTGACCGGTGACAGGTCGCTGATGGAGCGGGCAATGAAACCACCGTTGCCAGGGTTATTGCTGGTGGCCGGGTTGAAGGTGGCCAGACCCATGCGCAGGTTGCGGTTGCTGGTGACCAGTGCGGTGGAAACGTTGCGCGCCACGTTGATCCGGTAGTCGTTGGGAATCGCGCCGGTGGTGAAGTCGCGCGTGCCGTTGTTGATCGCCAGCCCGACCACATAGGAAATGTAATCCGCCGAATAGCGAGTGTTGCCGCTGCCCACCGGATCCGGCAGCTTCAGGCAGAGCGGCGTCAGGCTGTTGTTGTAGAACGCATAGGCACCGCCGGAGCAGCCGGAGGTTGGCAGGCTCGACAGAAAGATCGTATCGCCGGTAATGGCAGTTGAGCTCAGGCACAGGCCGATGACCGCGTTGCACTGGCGGGCCGCCGTGCGATCCACGGTCGGATCAAAACCCGTCGCATAAATGATGCTGTTCATGCTGCCCGAGTCGTCGATCATCAACATCACGTTCGGTGGCACGGCCGCCGCGCTCAACAGCGGCGAATCGGACGGCGTGAAAGCAAACGCCGGTGCAGCCAGATAAAGCCCGGTCAGCATGCCGAGCAGCAGCGACAGCCACTTGAAGCGTCGCTCAGTACTTCGCATAAACACTCTCCACCACACTGCGCGAAGTACCGGCGATGCCGACGGCCGTGACCCTGTACAAAGTCGCCGAGGTGTTGCTCGGCACATTCACCGCCGTCAGGGTCGTGCCGATGTTCTGCACTCCGTAAAACCCGCTGCCAGCGGCGATCCAGGTCACGCCCGACGTGGAGTTGAGCCCCGCTGCGCTGACCACCGAGGATTCCGCCGGCGGCGCACATTGAGTGGTGCTGGCGCACACCGCCAGCGCGTAGCCGTCCAGTTGCACCGCACTTTCACCGATACGCAGTGCCGCCTCGGCAGTCTGGAACGATTGATTGCGCAGGCTCACGCTGCCAGCCATTTTTTCCTGCAGGTTGGCGCTCTGCATCGATGACAGGCCGATCACCGTCAGGAGCAGCAGAAACACCAGACTGACCAGCAACACCATGCCGCCCTGGGACCGTCGCCGATGGAGAGAAACGTTCATCGCTCGCCCCTCACTGCAAGCGGTTGCGCAAGGCGGCAACCACGTTGAAGGTTTGATTGCGGACCCGGTTATTCGGGTCAGTGAGGGTCAGGCTCAGGCGCACGCTGCGGATCCGCGCCGGATCACCCGGGTTGGCGCTGTAGGTGGACGCCGCCACGTCGGTCGCGGAACTCGCAAGACCAAACATCACCGTGAACGCGCTGACGTTGTTCACCAGCACCTGCTGGGCCGGGTTACCGCTGCCGGTGCCCATCAGAATCTGGTTGTTGCTGAAGCTGTAGACCAGCCGACGGATCGGAAATGCGATCTGGCCCGTCGCCGCCGCCCGCGCGCCGGTATAAGCGGTGGCGCTGTTGCGGCAATCGGAGACCACGGTCCAGGTCGGTGTCCCGCCCGCACTGCCGACATCGGCGGTAACCAGGGTCAGCTTGAGGTTGGCGTTGTCCCAGCTGATCGGCGTGATCTGCGCCGTATTGAAATCCCCCGCCGAGCTGGAATCGGTAATCGTGCCCAGGCAGCCGAACATACCCACCATGCGCAGTTCCTGAATCATCTTGCTCAACACGAACCGCGCGTCTTCCTGCATGGCGGCCGCACTGTTCTGGCTGACGTAAGTATTCTTCGCCGCCAGGAAAATCTGCACCACGCCGAGTACCACGATCAACCCCAGCGCCAGAGCAACCAGCATTTCGATCAGGCCAAAGCCCAGGTTTTTGCGCTTCATGGCGTGGCCACCGGATCGACCGCAGCGCGGCTGGTCAGCACAAAGCTGCGGGTTGCACTGGTCGTATTGGCAGCACGCGCGTCACTCCAGGTGATGGTGATGGTGTACACGCGCTGATTGAGGGTGATGCTGCCGGTGGCGGTCGGTCCGCCAAAATTGACGATGTTGGTGGTGAAGTCGTAGAGATCCTGATCCCGGGCGACACTCAGGTTGCCCGTAGTCGGCGGCGTGACAGTGTAGTCGGCGCCCGAATTGGCACGGATCCGGTCCATCATGTCGTAGGCGATGAAACTCGCCTGGCTGGTCATCCGTGAGCTGTCGGTGTACTTCAGCGCATTGAGCTGAACCGCTGCTGCGCCCAGCAACCCGACCGTCAGAATCAGTAACGCGACCAGCACTTCAATCAGCGTCATGCCCTCCTGTGCGTGCTTGCTCCCTGCCCTCATCCGCAATTTCCACCCAATTGAATTCGTCCGTTCAGACACACGTTCAGCGTCCTGCTTTGCGTTCCCAGCACATAACTGATGGCCACCGCCGTGGACGGTGCCGCCAGCCCGCCCAGGTTGTTGAAATCCAGCGCGGTCACTCCAGAGGGTAGCGTCAGAGTCGCGCCGCTGCTCATCGCTGGAACAACCCGCAATACATTGGCCGGAGTGCCAGTACTGTCGTAGACCGACAGTTCACCGGTCCAGACCGTGCCGCCGGCACTCGGCCGCAAGCGGGTGGTGACGCCCCGGTTGATCGCCTCGAGCCTTGCGTAATTGAGGGCCCGTTGCAGGTCGCCGACCTCGGTGTCGGCCTTGCTGCCCTGCACCGAACGGGTGAATGCCGGCACCGCCATCGTGATCAGGATCACAAACACCGCGAGCGCCACCAACAGCTCGATCAGCGTGAAACCTTTTGTACGATGATCCATCGATGCCCTCCGTTGCCGTCGGCTATACCTGTACAAACCTAGAACATTCGACCGGCATGCGCCGGTTGATTTACCGCGTGCGGCGCACGGATTGCGCCGCCGTGCACAATCCAGGGAGGAGGCGCACATGCCGCAACAGGGTTTCAGTCTGGTCGAACTGCTTATGGGACTGGCGATCGGCGCAATTGTTCTGTCGCTGGTCAGTCCGGCGCTGGCGGACTTCACCGAATCAAACCGGCGGCAGCAGGCCGCGCAGTCTTTGCTCGACGGGATTCGTAATGCCCGGACCATGGCCATCACGCGCAATCAGAGCGTGGTGATTCATGGCATCAACGGTGATTGGGGTCAGGGCTGGCGGATCATTCTGGATATCAGCGGAAAGGGTCCGGTAGATGCCGGTAATCCATTGCTGATCGAGCAGGCGAGTGACGGACGGATACCGATTGTCGGCAACTGGCTGGTGAGCCGCTACATACGCTTCAGCAGCCTGGGCCAGCCACTGGTGCCGGATCGGAAGTTTCAGGCGGGGACGTTACATCTATGCTCGGCTCGCGAGCCGGTCAGCCGGCTCCAGGTGGTGCTGGCAGCAACCGGTCGCGTACGCCTGACCAGCCAAAAGACTGAACAGGCGTTATGCCGAAAGGATAAAGCGATCAGATCGAGCGAACGCGCAGCTCTTTAGGCATCGAGAACGTGATGTTCTCCTCACGCCCGGCCAGTTCGTCGGCGCCGGTGGCGCCCCAGGCCTGCAACTGCTGAATCACGCCACGCACCAGTACTTCCGGAGCGGAGGCGCCGGCGGTGATGCCGATACGCTCGACACCGTCGAACCAGCTTTTTTGCAGGTCTTCGGCGCCATCAATCAGGTAGGCCGGCGTGGCCATGCGCTCGGCCAGTTCACGCAGGCGGTTGGAGTTGGAGCTGTTCGGGCTGCCGACCACCAACACCACGTCGCATTCGTCGGCCAATTGCTTGACCGCGTCCTGACGGTTTTGTGTGGCGTAGCAGATATCGTCCTTGCGCGGCCCGCCAATAGCCGGGAAACGCGTACGCAGCGCATCGATGACACGGCTGGTGTCATCCATGGACAACGTGGTCTGGGTGACGAAGGCGAGTTTTTCAGGGTTGTGCACCTGCAACTCGGCGACATCCTTCTCGTCTTCGACGAGGTAGATCGCGCCGCCATTGCTGGCGTCGTACTGGCCCATGGTGCCTTCGACTTCCGGGTGACCGGCGTGGCCGATCAGGATGCACTCGCGACCGTCGCGGCTGTATTTCGCGACTTCGATATGCACCTTGGTCACCAGCGGGCAGGTGGCGTCGAACACTTTCAGGCCACGGCCGGCGGCTTCGGTGCGCACGGCTTGCGAAACGCCGTGGGCACTGAAGATCACGATCACGTCGTCCGGTACCTGATCGAGCTCTTCGACGAAGATCGCGCCACGACTGCGCAGGTCTTCGACCACGAACTTGTTGTGCACCACTTCATGACGCACATAGATCGGCGGCCCGAAAACCTCCAGGGCGCGGTTGACGATTTCGATCGCCCGGTCCACGCCGGCGCAGAAGCCACGGGGGTTGGCGAGTTTGATTTGCATGCGGTGCCTCGTGTCTTGCGCGCGAAAGATTGGATCATTACAGGAGCCGGTCAGCCGGCTCCTGAAGAACAGCAATTACAGCGCTTTGACGGAGAAGATTTCCACGTCAAAGGTCAGCGTCTTGCCGGCCAGCGGGTGGTTGAAGTCGACGGTCACTTGCGCGTCGTCGAACTCTTTCACCACACCCGGCAGCTCAGTATTGGCCGCATCGTTGAAGATCACCAGCAGACCCGGCGACAGTTCCATGTCCGCGAACTGCGAACGCGGAATGATCTGTACGTTTTGCGGGTTTGGCTGGCCGAATGCGTTTTCCGGTTCAATGGTCAGGGTACGCTTGTCGCCGGCCTTGAAGCCGAACAACGCCGCCTCGAAGCCCGGCAGCAGGTTGCCGTCGCCGACCTTGAAGGTCGCCGGGGCTTTGTCGAAGGTGCTGTCGACTGTGTCGCCGTTCTCCAGGCGCAATGCAAAGTGCAAGGTGACTTCCGTGTTCTGGCCGATGCGTTGCTCAGCCAATACCTGTTCAGTCATGAACGGTTTCTCCGGATTTCTTGGTTTTGAACATGTCCAGTGCCAGCATCACCGCGCCAACGGTGATGGCGCTGTCGGCGAAGTTGAACGCCGGGAAGTACCAGCGGTTCTGCCAGTGCACCAGAATGAAGTCGATCACATGGCCCAGGGCAATGCGGTCATAAAGGTTGCCCAGTGCGCCGCCCAGAACCAGCGCCAGCGCAATGGCCAGCCAGGTTTCGTTGCGGCCCAGGCGCTTGAGCCAGACCACCAGCACCGCACTGACCGCAATCGCGATCAGGGCGAACAGCCAGCGCTGCCAGCCAGAACTGTCCGCGAGGAAGCTGAAGGCAGCGCCGGTGTTGTAGGCCAGTGTCCAGCTGAAGTAATCAGGGATGATCACGATCTGCTGGAACATCTCGAGCTTGCCTTCGAAGTAGAACTTGCTGGCCTGGTCAATGACCAGAACCAGCAAGCTCAACCAGAGCCAGCTCAGCCGTCCGAAACGGCCAACGGCATTAGGCATAGTGACGAACCTCGCCGGCGCCATCGATGTTGTCCACGCAACGGCCGCAGATTTCCGGATGCTCCGGGTTCACGCCGACGTCTTCGCGGCAGTGCCAGCAACGGGCACATTTCGGGAAGGCGGACTTGACGATCTTCAGCTTCAGGCCGCTGACTTCGGTGGCCACAGCATCGGCCGGAGCCTGCACGAACGGTGCAACAGTGGCAGTCGAAGTGATCAGGACAAAGCGCAGCTCGTTGCTCAGCTTGGCCAGGTCGGCGGTCAGCGCGTCTTCGGCGAACAGCGTCACTTCGGCTTGCAGGTTGCCACCGACGGCCTTGGCCGCGCGCTGGATTTCCATCTCTTTGTTGACCGCCACCTTCACTTCCATGATGCGATCCCAGTACTCGCGACCCAGCTCGAAGCCTTCCGGCAACTCGGTCAGGCCTTCGTACCAGATGTTGAGCATCACCGATTCGTTGCGCTCGCCCGGCAGGTATTGCCACAGCTCGTCGGCGGTGAACGCCAGGATCGGCGCGATCCAGCGCACCAGCGCTTCGGAGATGTGGAACAGCGCGGTCTGGCACGAACGACGGGCCTTGCTGTCGGCGCCGGTGGTGTACTGGCGATCCTTGATGATGTCCAGGTAGAAACCACCCAGCTCCTGCACGCAGAAGTTGTGGATCTTCGAGTAGACGTTCCAGAAACGGTATTCGCCGTAGTGCTCTTGCAACTCGCGTTGCAGCAGCAGGGTGCGATCCACCGCCCAGCGATCCAGCGCCAGCATGTCTTCGGCCGGCAGCAGGTCGGTGGCCGGGTTGAAACCGGTCAGGTTGGAAAGCAGGAAGCGTGCGGTGTTACGGATACGACGGTAGGCATCCGCACTGCGTTGCAGGATCTGCTCGGACACGGCCATCTCGCCCGAGTAGTCGGTCGACGCGACCCACAGACGCATGATGTCGGCGCCCAGGGTGTCGTTGACTTTCTGCGGCGCGATCACGTTGCCCAGGGACTTGGACATCTTGCGGCCGGACTCGTCCACGGTGAAACCGTGGGTCAGCAGCTCGCGGTACGGCGCGTGGTTGTCGATGGCGCAACCGGTCAGCAAGGACGAGTGGAACCAGCCACGGTGCTGGTCCGAACCTTCCAGGTACAGGTCGGCACGCGGGCCGGTTTCGTGGCCCATCGGGTGCGAACCGCGCAGGACGTGCCAGTGCGTGGTGCCCGAGTCGAACCAGACGTCGAGGGTGTCGCTGATCTTGTCGTACTGCGGCGCTTCATCGCCCAGCAGTTCGGCCGCGTCGAGTTTGAACCAGGCTTCGATGCCTTCGACTTCAACGCGCTTGGCGACTTCTTCCATCAGCTCGACGGTGCGTGGGTGCAGTTCACCGCTTTCCTTGTTCAGGAAGAACGGGATCGGCACGCCCCAGTTGCGCTGACGGGAGATGCACCAGTCCGGACGGTTGGCGATCATCGAGTGCAGGCGCGCCTGGCCCCAGGCCGGGACGAACTTGGTGTCTTCGATGGCTTTGAGCGAGCGCACGCGCAGGGTGTCGCCGGATACCGGCTCCTTGTCCATGCCGATGAACCACTGCGCGGTGGCGCGGTAGATCAGCGGGGTCTTGTGGCGCCAGCAGTGCATGTAGCTGTGTTCGATGACAGTGGTGTGCAGCAGCGCACCGACTTCGGTGAGTTTTTCAACGATGGCCGGGTTGGCTTTCCAGATGAACTGGCCGCCGAAGAATTCCAGCGACGGCACGTAAACGCCGTTGCTTTGTACCGGGTTGAGGATGTCGTCGTTGACCATGCCGTATTTCTTGCAGGTCACGAAGTCGTCCACGCCGTAGGCCGGGGCGGAGTGAACCACGCCGGTGCCGGCGCCCAGTTCCACGTAGTCGGCCAGGTACACCGGCGACAGACGGTCATAGAACGGGTGACGGAAATTGATCAGTTCCAGCGCCGAACCCGGTGCGGTGGCCAATACGGTGCCTTCGACGCCGTAACGGGTCAGGCAGGATTCGACCAGTTCTTCAGCCAGCACCAGCAGCTTGTCGCCGATGTCGACCAAAGCGTAGGTGAATTCCGGGTGAACGTTGAGCGCCTGGTTCGCCGGGATGGTCCACGGGGTGGTGGTCCAGATCACGATCGAGGCCGGTTTGCCCAGGGACGGCAGACCGAATGCGGCGGCCAGTTTGGCCTCGTCAGCGATCGGGAACGCTACGTCGATGGTCGAGGACTTCTTGTTCTCGTACTCGACTTCCGCTTCGGCCAGGGCCGAACCGCAATCGAAGCACCAGTTCACAGGTTTCAAGCCCTTGAACACGAAACCGCCCTTGACAATTTCGGCGAGGGCGCGGATTTCACCGGCCTCGTTCTTGAAGTTCATGGTCTTGTACGGATTGGCGAAGTCGCCCAGCACGCCGAGACGGATGAATTCGGACTTCTGCCCTTCGATCTGCTCGGTGGCGTAGGCACGGCACAGTTCGCGGGTCTTGTCCGCGCCCAGGTTCTTGCCGTGGGTCACTTCAACCTTGTGCTCGATCGGCAGGCCGTGGCAATCCCAGCCCGGGACATACGGCGCGTCGAAGCCCGACAGGGTCTTCGAGCGGATGATCATGTCCTTGAGAATCTTGTTCAGTGCGTGACCGATGTGGATCGTACCGTTGGCGTACGGAGGGCCGTCGTGCAGGACGAACTTTGGACGATCCTTGCCAATCTCGCGCAACTTTCCGTACAGGCCAATACTGTCCCAGCGCTGCAGGATCTGCGGTTCGCGCTGTGGCAGGCCGGCCTTCATTGGGAAGGCGGTGTCCGGAAGGTTTAGCGTGGCTTTATAGTCGGTCATTTAAGGCTCTTCATTAGCGATGGGCGCTAGGTGCGGCTAGTGCACGGGCGGCGGCGACATCCGCGCTGATCGCCGTTTTCAATGCCTCCAGGGAGGCGAAACGCTGCTCTTCACGCAGCTTCTGGTGGAAAACCACCGTCAAACGCCGGTCATACAGATCGCCGGCAAAATCTAAAAGATGGACTTCAAGGTGGGCCTTGCCATCACCTTGGACCGTGGGCCGAACGCCGATATTGGCGACGCCGGGCCAGGTCTTGCCGTCGATGTCGACGTCGACCAGGTAAACCCCGGTGAACGGCACGCGACGGCGTTTCAGTTGAATATTCGCCGTGGGCGTACCCAGTTGACGGGCCAGTTTCTGGCCATGCAGCACGCGACCGGCAATCCGGTATCGGCGACCGAGCAAACGTTCGGCGAGCGCGAAATCGGCGGCGGCCAACGCGTTGCGCACCTGGGTGCTGCTGACACGAATGCCGTCCAGCTCGACGGTTTGCGCGGCTTCCACGGTAAAACCGTGAACCTGCCCGGCCTGCAACAGGAAATCAAAATCACCGAGACGGTCGCAACCGAAGCGGAAATCGTCACCGACCTCCAGATGCTGCACGCCGAGGCCATCGACCAGGATGGTATCGACGAACTCGCTGGCGCTGAGTTTGCTCAGGCGCTGGTTGAAGGCCAGGCACAAGACCCGGTCGACGCCTTCGGCGGCCAGCAGTTGCAGCTTGTCGCGCAACCGGGCCAGACGCGCCGGCGCGGTCTCCGGGGCAAAGAATTCCCGTGGCTGCGGCTCGAAAATCACCACGCAGCTGGGTACGCCCAACTCGAGCGCACGCTCACGCAGTCGGGCCAGAATAGCCTGGTGACCACGGTGAACACCGTCAAAGTTGCCAATAGTGGCGACGCAGCCCCGATGCTGGGGGCGCAGATTGTGGAGGCCTCGAACCAGCTGCATAACGCGCTTCTTGCTCATAAAGTGGCCGATTATAACCACACCCGACGGCCGACGACAGGCAACACCGTAACCCAAAGTGATCGAGCCGACAAAACTGCCGGCTCGCGCCCGTCTTTCAAGGGTGAAACCTCAGTTCAACGCCTTGCGATTGAAGTCGCGCAGGCGGAAACCAAGCAGCAGCAACATACCGAAATAAGCGACCACGCCGGCAACCACCAACGCGCCCAGGCGCAGGAAGCGCTCCAACATGTGGCCCTGATCCCAAGCGGGCATGAAATGCATGCCGATCAACAGCACCGCCGACATCACCGCCACCGCAACCACAAGCTTGAAACCGAACTTCAACCAGCCCGGCTGCGGTTGATACATCTGCTGTTTGCGCAATTGATAGAACAGCAGCCCGGCATTCAGGCAGGCACCGGCGCTGATCGCCAACGCCAGACCGGCATGGGCCAGCGGACCGATCAGCACCAGGTTGAACAGTTGAGTAACCACCAGGGTGAAGATTGCGATTTTTACCGGCGTACGGATGTTTTGTTGCGCATAAAAGCCCGGCGCCAGCACTTTGATCACGATAATCCCGAGCAGACCGACAGAATAGGCAATCAGCGCCCGCTGCGTCATTTCCGCGTCAAAACCGCTGAACTGGCCGTACTGGAACAGCGAAACCGTCAACGGCTCGGCCAGAATCCCCAGCGCCAGCGCACACGGCAGCACCAGCACGAAGCACAGGCGCAGGCCCCAGTCGAGAATCCGCGAATATTCGTGGCGATCCTTGCTGGCGTAGGTCTTGGCCAAGGTCGGCAGCAGAATCGTGCCCAACGCCACACCCAGCACACCGGACGGCAGTTCCATCAAACGGTCGGCGTAATACATCCACGACACCGAACCCGCCACCAGGAACGAGGCGAAAATGGTGTTGATGATCAGGGAAATCTGGCTGACCGAGACGCCGATGATCGCCGGCAGCATCTGTTTCATCACCCGCCAGACGCCGGTATCACGCAGATTCAGGCGCGGCAGCACCAGCATGCCGATCTTTTTCAGGTGCGGCAGTTGATAGAGCAACTGCGCCAGACCACCAACCAGCACTGCCCAGCCGAGGGCCATGACCGGTGGATCGAAGTACGGCGTCAGGAACAGCGAAAACACGATCATGCTGACGTTGAGCAGGGTCGGCACGAATGCCGGCACCGAGAAACGGTTCCAGGTATTGAGGATCGCACCCGCCAGTGAAGACAGGGAGATCAGCAATATATAGGGGAAGGTCACTCGCAGCAGGTCGGAGGTCAGCTGGAATTTTTCCGGCGTATCGGTGAAACCCGGCGCCGTGGCCCAGATCACCCAGGGCGCGGCGATCATGCCGAGCGCGGTGACCAGCGCCAGCACTAGCGTCAGCAGGCCGGAAACGTATGCAATAAAGGTGCGAGTTGCCTCTTCGCCCTTCTGGTTTTTATATTCGGCCAGGATCGGCACAAAAGCCTGGGAAAACGCCCCCTCGGCAAAAATCCTGCGCAGCAGATTGGGCAGTTTGAAGGCGATGAAGAAGGCGTCGGTCGCCATTCCGGCGCCGAAGGTACGGGCGATGAGCGTGTCGCGAACAAACCCGAGAATCCGGGAAAGCATCGTGATAGAGCTGACGGCGGCCAACGATTTGAGCAGATTCATTGAAGGAATGTGTGCCTGTCGATAAACAGCAGGCGAATAACGCGCCCACTTGTGCGATACTCCGCGCCGCAACAGCACAGAGCCAAAGCTCGCGAGTTTACAGGTCAAGCGCCGGAAATAAATATCCCGCCTCTTTATACCTACCACTTAGCGGAACGTCTCAAGCGCCCTTGACAAGACATCTCTTCATCGGCATGATTCGCGGCCTATTTTGTTTGCTATTTCCTAAAAAGTCTTTCGAGGAGCTCGACGGTGGCCAACTCACCTTCCGCCAAAAAACGTGCAAAACAGGCTGAGAAGCGTCGCAGCCACAACGCCAGCCTGCGTTCCATGGTTCGTACCTACATCAAGAATGTAGTTAAAGCCATCGACGCAAAAGACGCTGAAAAAGCTCAAGCTGCATACGTTCTGGCTGTGCCAGTTATCGACCGTATGGCCGATAAAGGCATCATCCACAAGAACAAGGCTGCTCGTCATAAGAGCCGCCTGAATGGCCACGTCAAGGCACTGAAAGAAGCTGCCTAAGCGACGTAGTCATTAAAAAACCGACCTCAGGGTCGGTTTTTTATTGCCTGCGATTTGCTCTGACCTCAGCAAATCACAGGCAAAAAAAAGAGGAGCCAACCGACTCCTCTTTTTTTTACGCGCGATTAACGAGCCGACGCCCACGGCAAAATCGGGATCGCCGTCACCGCATTCTGCGGGCTACCCTCGATCAGACGATCGCTGTAGACCAGATACACCAGCGTATTGCGCTTCTTGTCGAGGAATCGCACCACTTGCATGGTCTTGAACACCAGCGAAGTGCGCTCCTTGAACACCTCTTCGCCATCCTTCAACTCACCCTTGAAGTTGATCGGCCCGACCTGACGACAAGCAATGGACGCCTCGGCACGATCCTCTGCCAGACCCAACCCACCCTTCACACCACCCGTCTTGGCGCGCGACAGGTAGCAAGTCACACCTTCAACCTTCGGATCATCGAATGCCTCGACCACGATCCGGTCGTTGGGCCCGACAAATTTGAACACCGTCGATACCTGACCGATTTCCTCGGCCGAGGCCAGCAATGGCAGCGCCACCAACAAGCCCAACAATCCTTTTGCCTTGCGCATCGCGTTTTCCTTACACCAGAATCAGGTTGTCACGGTGAACCAGTTCCGGCTCAGCCATGTAACCCAGTAAACCGACAATCGCATCAGACGACTGACCGATGATTTTTTGCGCTTCCAGCGCGCTGTAGTTGGCCAGGCCACGGGCGATCTCACGACCGTCCGGTGCCACGCAAACCACCATTTCGCCGCGACGAAAACTGCCCTGAACCAGTTTGACACCAACCGGCAGCAAGCTTTTGTTACCCTGGGACAACGCGGAAACCGCACCATCATCCAACACCAGCGTGCCACGGGTTTGCAGATGTCCGGCCAGCCACTGCTTGCGCGCCGCGAGCATGCCGCGCTCAGGCGACAGCAACGTACCAATGCGCTCACCCGCCTTCAGACGATCAAGCACGCGCTCCAGACGCCCACCAACAATGATGGTATGCGCCCCGGAACGTGCCGCCAGCCGCGCCGCGCGCAGCTTGGTCTGCATGCCGCCACGACCCAATGCACCACCAGTACCGCCCGCCACCGCATCCAGCGTCGGATCATCGGCGCGCGCTTCGTAAATCAGTTGGGCGTCAGGGTTATTGCGCGGATCGGCGTCGAACATGCCGTCGCGATCCGTCAGGATCACCAGCAGATCGGCCTCGACCAGGTTGGCCACCAGCGCCGCGAGCGTATCGTTGTCGCCGAAACGGATTTCGTCGGTGACCACGGTGTCATTTTCATTGATCACCGGGATGACTTTCAGCTCGACCAGCGCGCGCAAGGTGCTGCGGGCATTCAGGTAGCGCTTGCGGTCGGACAGGTCGTCATGGGTCAGGAGAATCTGCGCAGTGTGCCGACCGTGCTCGGCAAAGCTCGATTCCCAGGCCTGCACCAAGCCCATCTGGCCGATTGCGGCAGCGGCCTGGAGCTCGTGCATCGCGCTGGGTCGAGCGGTCCAGCCCAAGCGACTCATGCCCGCCGCCACTGCCCCGGAGGACACCAGCACCAGCTCGACGCCGGCCTCGTGCAAAGCCACCATCTGCTCGACCCAGACACCCATTGCCGCGCGATCCAGCCCTTTGCCATCCGCCGTCAGCAAAGCGCTGCCGATCTTCACGACCCAACGCTGCGCACCTGTCACCTTGCTCCGCATCATCTTCAACCTTAGCTTGAGGGCAACGCGACCCAGCGCTGCCCGTGACGTTATTCGTGGTTATTCGTGACCAACCGATTTCCAGATACTAAAACGCCGCTCGATTGAGCGGCGCTTAAGTTTACTGCAACGAATCAGTCACGCACGTAAATGATTTCCGGACCGTCTTCGTCATCCACATCTTCTTCGTCCCAGTCATCGTCGCCGATGTCATGGACCGACTTCACGCCGCTGCGACGCAGGGCACGCTTGTCATCCAGCGCCTGCAACTGAGCACGGGCTTCGTCTTCGATGCGCTGATCGAGATCGGCCAGTTCTTCCTTGTAGGCCGGGTCATTGGCCAAACGATCGGCACGATCCTCCAGGTAGCGCATGATATCGCGCGTCAGGCGCTCGGTACCTTCTTTGGCGATGGCAGAGATCACATAGACCGGACCCTCCCACTGCAGACGCTCGACCACTTCCTTGACCCGCTCCTCGTGCTCTTCTTCGAGGATCTGGTCGCACTTGTTCAGCACCAGCCAGCGATCACGCTCAGCCAGCGACGGGCTGAACTTGATCAGCTCGTTGACGATCACTTCAGCGGCGTCCGGCGCACTGCTGTCGTCCAGCGGCGCCATGTCCACGAGGTGCAGCAACAGACGGGTACGCGCCAGGTGCTTGAGGAAACGAATGCCCAGGCCGGCACCGTCGGAAGCGCCTTCGATCAGACCCGGAATGTCAGCAATGACGAAGCTTTTCCAGCGGTCGACGCTGACCACACCCAGGTTCGGCACCAGCGTGGTGAACGGGTAATCGGCGACTTTCGGCTTGGCAGCCGATACCGAACGGATAAAGGTACTTTTACCGGCGTTCGGCAGGCCCAGCAGGCCAACGTCGGCCAGAACCTTCATTTCCAGTTTCAGGTCGCGCTGCTCGCCCGGCTTGCCCGGCGTGGTCTGGCGCGGCGCACGGTTGGTACTGGATTTGAAACGGGTGTTGCCCAGACCGTGCCAGCCGCCCTGCACCACCATCAGTTTCTGACCGGCCTTGGTCAGGTCGCCGATGACTTCCTGGGTGGCGGAGTCGATCACGGTGGTGCCGACCGGCACGCGCAGGATCAGGTCTTCACCCTTCTTGCCGGTGCAGTCGGTGCTGCCGCCGTTGGAGCCACGCTCGGCATCGAAGTGCCGGGTGTAACGGTAGTCCACCAGGGTGTTGAGGTTTTCGTCGGCCATCATGTAGATGGAACCGCCGTCACCGCCATCACCACCGTTCGGACCGCCGTTTTCAATGAATTTTTCCCGACGGAAACTCATGCAGCCATTGCCGCCGTCGCCAGCCTTTACGCGGATCGATACTTCATCAACAAACTTCATAACCAACGCCTCTCGCCGTACGGACGAGCCGAAAAACAATCAAGACATAAGACTCTTGCAAAAATGAGCGCAGCGACCCCAATCCACGACCTGCATCGCACGCCGGCAGCCCATACAAACAGCTTTGCAAGAGACTCACCCCACAAACGAAAAAGCCCCGTCGCAAGACAGGGCTTCTCCAGCACTCTCGCAGTTAGGCTGCGACAACGCTCACGTAACGACGACCGAAGGCGCCTTTTACTTCAAACTTGATCACGCCTTCGATTTTCGCGAAGAGGGTGTGATCCTTACCCATGCCAACGCCGTAGCCAGCGTGGAATTGGGTGCCGCGCTGACGCACGATGATGTTGCCGGCCTTGATGACCTGGCCGCCATACATCTTCACGCCAAGGCGTTTGGCTTCTGAGTCGCGACCGTTACGGGTACTACCACCAGCTTTTTTGTGTGCCATGAGTTCAATTCTCCTAGTGAGGAATTAGGCTGTAATTAAGCCTGAATACCGGTGATTTTGATCTCGGTGAACCACTGGCGGTGGCCCATACGCTTCATGTGGTGCTTACGGCGACGGAACTTGATGATGCGGACTTTATCGTGACGACCTTGGGAGATCACTTCAGCCTTGACGGTTGCGCCAGCAACAACAGGTGCGCCGATGTTCACGTCGTCGCCATTGGCGACCAACAGAACGCGGTCAAAAGTCACGGATTCGCCGGTAGCGACTTCCAGTTTTTCGATCTTCAGGTATTCACCTTCAGCGACCTTGTATTGCTTACCGCCGGTAACGATTACTGCGTACATGGTATTTCTCCGATAATCCTGCTCACCCAGCTCTTTATAAGAAGAGGTATTGGCTGGCATGGCTGCATGGGGCTGGAACGGCCCAAGTGCAATTGCGTAAGGCAGGTGCTGCCCAGGAAGTTCAGGGTGCGCGATTGTACGCAAGCCTTCGAAGTCGTGCAAGGGGCCGTCCATCGCGCCTTGACAGGCCCGGACGTGGGTCCTAGCATGCCGCGCAACCCTTCTGGAGCACCTGTCGCTGATGCAACCCCAAGCTTTCTACCGCGCGGTGGCGGACGATTTTAGCGCCGTCGACGGCATCATCAAGAAGCAGCTGACTTCCCGAGTGCCGCTGGTATCGAAAATCGGCGATTACATCACGTCGGCCGGCGGCAAACGCCTGCGTCCTTTACTGGTGCTGCTGTGTGGCAAGGCCCTGGGTCGCGAAGGCGACGACATGCGCCTGCTGGCCGCCACCATCGAATTCCTGCACACCGCCACCCTGCTGCATGACGACGTGGTCGACATGTCCGGCATGCGCCGTGGCCGTTCGACCGCCAACGCCATGTGGGGCAACGCCCCGAGCGTACTGGTCGGCGACTTCCTGTACTCGCGCTCGTTCGAGATGATGGTCGAACTGGGCTCGATGCCGGTAATGAAGATCCTGTCCCAGGCCACGCGCATCATCGCCGAAGGCGAAGTGCTGCAGCTGTCCAAGGTTCGCGACGCCAGCACCACCGAAGAAACCTACATGGAAGTGATCCGCGGCAAGACCGCGATGCTGTTCGAGGCTTCGACCCACAGCGCCGCTGCGCTGGCCGGTGCCACCGCCGAGCAGAGCGAAGCCCTGCGCACCTTCGGTGACCACCTGGGCGTGGCGTTCCAACTGGTCGACGACCTGCTCGACTACAAAGGCGACGCCGAAACCCTGGGCAAGAACGTCGGTGACGATCTGGCCGAAGGCAAGCCGACCCTGCCGCTGATCTATACCATGCGCGAAGGCACGCCAGAACAAGCCGCACTGGTACGCCAGGCGATCCAGAAAGGCGGGATCGAAGACCTGGAAAGCATCCGCATTGCCGTGGAAGCGTCCGGTTCGCTGGAATACACCGCGCAACTGGCCCGTGACTACGTGGCCCGTGCGATCAAATGCCTCGACGCACTGCCAGCCAGCGAATACCGCGATGCACTGGTTGAGCTGAGCGAATTCGCGGTCGCCCGCACGCACTGATCAACGCCGCATCATAAAAAACCGCAGCCTCCGTTGGAGCCTGCGGTTTTTTGTTGCCTGCCATCAGCGGCTAAAACCCTATACAATGTGCGACTTTTAGCGATCCCCTCTCCAAGGAGCCTTAGTGAGCACGTTGCCACCCTGCCCGAAATGCAATTCCGAATACACCTATGAAGACGGCACCCAACTGGTGTGCCCGGAGTGCGCCCACGAGTGGTCTGCCGGCGGTGAAGCCGAAGTGGCATCCGACGATGCCGTGAAAAAAGATTCGGTCGGTAACGTCCTGCAGGACGGCGACACCATCACCGTGATCAAGGACCTGAAGGTCAAGGGCACCTCGCTGGTGGTCAAGGTCGGCACCAAGGTCAAGAACATCCGCCTGTGCGATGGCGACCACGACATCGACTGCAAGATCGACGGCATCGGCCCGATGAAACTCAAATCCGAATTCGTCAGAAAAGTCTGATTCTGCTGTCTTCCATCCCGCGCCCGCCGTGGGATGGAGCTTCGCCCTCCCCCGCAATCCCCATCAAATCCTCGCGATAGCCAAACGCCAGCCGTTTTGACCTTACGCAATCTTTACCCGCAAAAAATCACAAACCGCCAATAGGCGCTTGCTATTTGACGAATAAGAATTATTCTCATTGAAACCCTTTCAATGGAGATGAGACCCATGACTTATTTGATCGACGCCTGGCTGGATCGCCCGCACCCGTACCTCAGGATCCTGCATCGGGAAACCGGTGAAGTCTGCGCCGTACTGGAAGAAGAAGCCCTGCACGAGTTGCAGGATCAAGGGGATCTGGACGTCAGCGGCCTGAGTTCCAGCGAGCCCTTGGTGCTCAAGGAGCTGGTGCGCAATCTGTTCCTGTTCTGCTATGCCCGGGCCTTGCGCCCGACCAGTGAACTGCACAACAAGATCGAAGTATGAGATCGGCGGAGAAACCCTGCACAAGCCACGCTTGTGCAGGGTAACGGGATTACAGAACGTCGAGCAGCTCGACGTCGAACACCAGAACGCTGTGCGGCGGGATGCTGCCAACGCCTTGAGCGCCGTAAGCCAGTTCGCTCGGCACGTACAGACGCCATTTGCTGCCGGCATTCATCAGTTGCAGGGCTTCGGTCCAGCCAGCGATAACGCCACCGACCGGGAATTCAGCCGGCTGGCCACGCTCATAGGAGCTGTCGAACACAGTGCCGTCGATCAGCGTGCCGTGGTAGTGAGTACGCACGGTGTCTTCACGGGATGGCTTGGCGCCTTCACCTTGAGTCAGCACTTCGAACTGCAGGCCGGAAGCCAGCGTGGTGATGCCTTCTTTCTTGGCGTTTTCAGCCAAAAATGCCAGGCCTTCGCCAGCGGCGGCTTCAGCCTTGGCAGCGGCTTCGGCTTGCATGATCTCGCGGATCACCTTGAAGCTGGCGGACATGGCTTCCTGGCTTACACGGCTTTCCTTACCGGCGAAGGCGTCGGTCAGGCCGGCCAGGATGGCGTCCAGGCTGACACCCGGTGGCGGGTTGTCGCGCAGCTGGTCACCCAGCTGACGGCCGATACCGTAGCTGACGCGGGTTTCGTCGGTGGACAGATTTACTTCGGACATGACACTGCTCCGCTGTGCGGACGGCCTCAGGACATGCCGTGCGTACACAGCGCGTCCCGGCGCGCCCGGAACCAAAAGGGCGAGCAGACTAGCACAGATGTTCCGGCATTGATCAGGCCCCGGGGGCCTACAGCGCGGATCGCCAGGCCAGCGGCACCTTCAGGCTTTCTTCGCCACTGGCACCAAGACCGCACATTTCATCGTGCACCGAGGTGTGCACCAGGTTGAACGGCAGTACCGGCAAGTTATGCAGCACATCCCGGGCATGTTCAACCGAACGCAGCGTCAGCATTTTCCCCTGCGGATCGCTCAGCGGATACGCCGCACCATGCATCCGGGCCTCCAGCAGATAGATCCCGCCTTCCATGGAGATCAGGTTCAGTTCGTCGACCTTTCTGGCGACGGCAAACGCATTCAACTCTTGCAGGTTCATAAACGCACCTCACGCGGTGGCGAGCCTTGAGACCTACAGGGATAGGCCTTGGCCGATCAAAGCACAAGCCACAAACGACACCGCCCGTCTGTTTCGCAACAGACGGGCGGTTTTGTTACAGCAATCGTCAGCTCATCAGTGCTTGGTGAGCTTGTCCAGATAACCCATGGCAAACGCCGAGATCACGAAGGTCATGTGGATGATCACGTACCACATCAGGTGCTCGGGATCGACGTTCTTGGCATCCATGAAGATCCGCAGCAGGTGGATCGAGGAGATCGCCACGATCGACGCCGCCACTTTCATCTTCAGCGACGAGGAGTCCATGGTGCCCAGCCAGCTGAGCTTCTCTTTGCCTTCATCGATGTTCAGCTCGGACACGAAGTTTTCGTAGCCGGAAATCATCACCATCACCAGCAAGCCGCCAACCAGCGCCATGTCGATCAGCGACAGCAACACCAGAATCAGCTCGGACTCGGCCATGGAGAAGACGTTGGGAATGACATGAAACACTTCCTGGAAGAATTTCAATGCCAGCGCCAGCAGCCCGAGGGACAGCCCGATGTAGATCGGCGCCAGCAGCCAGCGCGTGGCGTACATTGCATTTTCGATAAAGCGTTCCATTGACTCTCACACAAGAAGGGTTGAAATCGGCGGCGAGTATACCAGCCGCCCATGACAGCCAGAAACCGCCCGGAAATCCGCCACCTGCGTGTGTGTGTCAAAGTTTTTCTGCTAGTGTCCAAACCATTGACAGCCCAGCGACAGTGCACAGGAAGACTGGAAATGGATGTGCGATTGCCGATATCGACTGCCGGAATTTGTTTCGCCCTGTTGCTTGGCGGTTGTTCGCCCGGCGATGAAAAACCCGCCGTCAGTCTCGAAGAAAAGACTGCGCAGTTCGAGCAGTCGCTGGACGCCATCACCGACCCCAAACTCAAGGACGCCGTAACCGAACTCGGCGGCTCGCTGTTGTTGCTCGAACGCGCGCAACAGAAGCTCGACAACAAACCGCCCCGCACCGAATACGGCGAAGACGCCCTCGGCGTACTCCGGCATTACCCGACACCCCAGGCGCTGGTCGACACGTTCATCAATGGCCTGTTCGTGCTGCACAAGGATTCCAGCTCCGATTACCTCACCGATCTGCAACCGGTGTTCCCCTTCGTGCTCAACATCCCCGGCGGCTTTCTGTTCCCCCATGGCGTGGAGTGGCACTCGGTCACCCTGAGCAACAAACGGGTGATCGCCTATCAGCCGGAATGGTCGGAAACCGATCCGGGCATTCAGTTGAGTCCGTCCAGCTCCAACGTCACCAACCCCGATGACCTGACCGTCACCTACCCGTTCATCGAAGGGCTGAATGTCGACAAGAAGAACCTGCCGCGTCCGGTCAGCCTGCAAGGCCAGGTGGAAGTCATCGCCCCGAAACGCCTGCACAGTTTCAATCTGGATAAAAAGGACGTCGGCCAGACCCGCTCCGACGGCAATCTCAGCGTAACCCTGCTGAAACTGGACACGCACTACGCCGAACTCGAGTTCAGCAACCAGCTGCCGCTCGCCCCGGAAGTCGCCAACATCCGACTCAATCCGTTGATCGTCCAGGCCCGCGACTCGACGGGCCAGTATCTGGTGCGTGCCGGCGCCATCAACGAAAATCCCGAGCAGGTGGCGTTCTATCAAAAACAGCTGGCGTACCTGCAACAGCAAAAAGCCTGGAGCGATACGCTCGAAAAGAAGCTGGACGATGAACAACAGGCCTTTGAACAGCAGCATCCGCGCCACTACAACAAGGTGTACTTCAACGGCCCGATCGACAGCCTCGAAGTCAGCCTGCTGGATTTTTCCGAAGCGACCGTCACCCGCAAAGCTCTGGATCTGCCCGTGCGCGAATTCGATCCGCACACCACGGAAAAAACCGTTCAGCCGCTCGACCTGCCGATCACTGTCTACGACGATCAGGCGCCCGAATGGCTCAAAGGCGCGTCCCTGACTGAAGAACAGCTGAAAAGCGGCGTTCATATCCGCCAGTCGGTTGAAGAGCCGAGCGCCGCGCGCATCGAATTCGACCACCGCAAAACCTTCAACGATGAAATGCTCGGCGACGACTTCAGCCCCGGCGAAAGCCCGGTGACGTTCTTCACGGAAAAGCACAACGGCAAACTCGACGAGCCGATCGAACTGCCGCCCGAGGCGTATCAGGTCGATCCACTACAGGCGACCATCACATACGACCTGAACCTGTTCCCGGAAACCCCGGCGATTGCCGTCGGCTCGATGCCCTTGTTCCTGGCCACGGTGGACAAACAGGTTTATGAAGCCAAGGCCCTGCCCAAGGGTCTGGAAATCAGGAACAACGCGTTGGTGGTGGATTTGAAGCGATACCCGGCCAACGAATGGCGATTCTTCGTCAAGGACGACAGCGGTCATTACCTGAAGCAGATTCTGTCGGTCAGCCACGACGCGAGCGCCGAAGGGCCGGCGTTATTCGGCGTGCATTATTTCTACGGCCGTCCGACGCGCGTGGAAACCTACCAGCGAACCGACCTCGCCACCGTGCAATACGGCTTTGAGGTCAAACTCGACAAAGCGCAGACCCAGGGCGCTGCACCCTGATCGACACTGATGATCGGCACTCTAGTGATCGAAAGTGCCGATGCTGCGTCCGCGTCCACCGTTGATCTGCCGCAACTGCGCCTGCAGATGCAACGACCAGATCTGTGGATCATTGGCCAGCTCATAGCCATGCATCGTCAGGCTTTCAACGATGGTGTCGAGAATCGACTCGGCGGCGATCGGCCCGTGAAACGGGCCCTGGGCCTTGATGGCGGAAGGTTGTTCACCGGCCATGCCGGCGGCGAAGAGCAACGTCCACATGCCGTTATCGCCGGCCAACGGCTTGATGGCGCATTCGATACGGGTCACGAGACCCAGGCATTGACGGGTAAGACAGAGGTTGCGCGACATGGCGGCGACCCTCGGTAAAGCCGGTGTTCAGCCCTTGCTGAAGAGCTGTTTCGATCCAGTGATACTGTCGATGTCCTTGAGCAGAGAATAGAAGAAAAGTCCGGCGCGCAAGCCGCACAGAACCAGAAGGCGCCGAATGGTCATTGTGTGAATATTGACGCCAGAGTGATGGCACTTTTGCCGACGTTCGCGACAAAACAAAAACGGGAGCCAAGGCTCCCGTTTTTTGACTGCCGCTGACTCAGGCCGGCTTGGCCTCCGCCAGCGCCTCCTGCGCCAGTTCCTTCTCGGCCTCTTTCAGATCCTCTTCGCTGATCATCTCGGCAATCACCCGCAGGCGCTCCACCACCCGCGCGTTGACGCTGCCCTCCGGGAATTCGCCCTCTTCGTTCGGCTCACCGGCCGGCTCGCCCACCAGCAGGCTCAACGCTTCGTCGGCCTGACGCACCGCGTAAACGTGGAACTGCCCGGCACGCACCGCCGCCAGTACTTTCTCATCGAGCATCAACGTTGCGACGTTGGCCTGCGGAATGATCGCGCCTTGCTCGCCCGTCAGCCCGCGTGCTTCGCAGAGACGGAAGAAGCCTTCGATCTTCTCGTTGACCCCGCCCACCGCCTGCACTTCACCGAACTGGTTGATCGAGCCGGTGATCGCGAAGCACTGCTTGAGCGGGGTTTTCGACAACGCCGAAATCAGCGTGCACGCCTCGCCCAGCGACGCACTGTCGCCATCGACGTAGCCGTAGGATTGCTCGAGCGCGATGCTCGCGGAAATCGCCAGCGGGAATTCCTGGGCGTAACGGCTGCCCAGATACCCGGTGAGGATCATCACGCCCTTGGAGTGAATCGGCTGGCCAAGGTTGACCTCGCGCTCGATGTCGACGATGCCGCTGCCGCCCGGGTACACCGTGGCGGAAATCCGCGCCGGCACACCAAACGCCGAGTCGCCGACTTCGAGCACGGTCAGCCCGTTGCACTTGCCGACTGCGGCGCCGTCGGTGTCGATCAGAATGATCCCCGCCAGCATGTCATCGAGAATCCGCGCCGACACCCGACCGGTACGAGTAGCCTTGGCCTTCAGGGCACGCTCGATGTGGCCGGCGTCGGTCATTTCATCGTTGGCCAGATGCCGGATGAAATCCGCCTCGCTGACCAGCTGGAACAAATCGCCGATCCGCGCCGACAAACGCCCCTGGTGTTCGGCCAGACGCGCACTGTAAGTCGCCAGACGCGCCACCGCGTCGGCGGTCAGCGGCGCCATGCCTTCTTCCGAAGTACGGGTTTTCAGCAACTGGGCGAACTGCTCCAGGCTTTCGTCGACCATCGGGATGTCTTCGTCGAAGTCCACCAGAACGCGGAACATCTCCTGGAAGTCCGGATCGAGGTCCTGCAACGTGTAATACAGCTGACGGGCGCCGATGATGATCACTTTGACCTGCAACGGAATGTGCTGCGGGTTGAGCGTCACGGTGGCGAAACGGCCCATCTCGCCCAGCGGCGATTCCATCTTCAGCTTGCGCGATTGCAGGGCGCGCTTGAGCGCATCCCACACGAACGGCTCGCCGAGCATTTTTTCCGCTTCAAGAATCAGGAAACCGCCGTTGGCGCGGTGCAGTGCACCCGGACGCAACTGGCGATAGGTGGTGTAGAGCGCGCCTTGATCGGTGGTGTACTCGATACGGCCGAACAGGTTTTCGTAGGTCGGATGCGGCTCGAACACCACCGGCGCACCGCCGCTGGCCGGATGACCAACCACCAGACTCGGGGCGTATTGCTCTTCCAGCAGCTTGCGGGCGACGGCGTCGGTCTTGCTGTCATCGACCAGTTGCTCGACCACGGTTTTCAGCAGATAGACCTGCATCGCTTGCAGGTAACCGCAGACGGCAGCGTTTTCCGCGTACTTCTCCGACAGCGGTGCGAGCAAGGGCTGCAAGGCCAGGGTGATGGTTTCTTCGTTGAGCTGACGCAGTTGGTTGCTCGACTCGCGCTTCCACTGCGGCAGGCTGGCGAGTTCTTCGTTCAGGCGTTCTTCGAGGCCGGAAATATCGTCGTGAAAGCGTTCGCGCTCGGCTTCCGGCAACTGGGCGAATTCGGCTTCGTCCAGCGCCTTGCCTTCAAGCATCGGGGTGAAGGCGATGTTGCTGCTGTCGCGGTACAGGGCGACGTCTTTTTCCAGGGCCAGACGTTCGATGACGTCCAGCGCCTTGTCGTAGCGCTGGTTGAAGGCGCGGTCGATGGCGCTCTTCTTCTGCTGGTAGGACGGGTGTTCGAACACCGCAGGAAAGGTCGCCAGCAGGTTATCGATCAGGCCGTTGATATCGCCGATGAAGGCACCCGCGCTGCCCGACGGCAATTCCAGGGCGCGGGGCTCGCGCGGCTCATCGAAATTGTTGACGTAGACCCAGTCCGCCGGGGTCTGCAGGCGTTTGCCTTCGGCCTTCAGGTAGCGTTTGACGAACGAGAAACGGCCGGTGCCGGGCTCGCCCATGACGAATACGTTGTAACCGGGGCGTGGCATGGCCACACCGAACTGCAAGGCTTCGACCGCACGTTCCTGGCCGAGCACACCGCGAAAGGGCTCCAGATCATTGGTGGTAGTGAAGCTGAACTGTTCAGCGGAAAACGGACGGGTCAGCGCTTCGGGCGCTAGACGCAAGCTGGCAGCAACAGGATCAGGCATCGGGCTTCCTTAACAATCAGGCGGGGCAGATAGCGGCATTCTGGCGCTGCCCGAGCCCCACTGGCAAGGCGCGCCACACGACAAAGCATAGACATCCGGCCAACCATGACCCAGCCCCAGTGAAACCGGGGTTATCACCAAATCTTTTGTAAAAAATCACGGAACCCCGGGAACGTGCCTAAACTCCAAACTGCGCGGCTGGAACTAATACCGGCCCACTGGCTTCGTTTTGATCTGTTTCGTACAGAGCTTGGGGGGCCAGAACCCTGTCCATTGGTATGCACATAAAGAGAACAAAGCTATGAAACGGATTCTTCTCGGTACTCTCTTCACCGCTGTATCCATCAACGCAATGGCGCAAGCTCCAGGCGGCCCGGATTGCGGTTGGGGCAACATGCTGTTCGAAGGTCAGCGTGGCACTCCGGCTCACTTCCTGGCATCCACCACCAACGGCACCTCCGGCAACGCCACGTTCGGCATGACGTCCGGCACCAACGGTTGCTCCACCAACGCTTCGCTGACCTATGGCGGCAAATCCTGGTTTGCCATGAATGGCATGATGAACGAGCTGTCCGAAGACATGGCAAAAGGCAACGGCGAAGCGCTGACGACCTATGCCGTGGTACTGGGCGTGGCGCCGGAAGACCGTGCGCACTTCGCCGCCGTCACTCACGAGCACTTCCAGCAGATCTTCAGCAAGGCTGACGTGACCGCTGAAGACGTGCATACCAACACCCTGGCCGTTCTGAAGGCAGACCCACGTCTGGCCAAGTACGCGACTCAGGCTTAAGCTCGACCCACCCGCTTCTTTCGGGAAGCGGGTTTTATTTTTTCGGCCCGCCCTCCTTGGGTCTTTGTTTCTTTCGACTTAAGTTGCCATTTATGCTCAAACGCCTTGCCTGGTTGGCGCTGTGTGTCTGCGCCCCGCTGTCCGCCGCGCCTCACATCGACCCTCAACGTTTGCAGCAACTGGCCAACGACCGCTTCTGGATTTCCCTAGGTCATTACGAAACCGCCAAGCTCGGTGGCTGGCGCAGCTACGTCAGCGACAAAAAATTCTTTCTTGCCCCCGATGGCAACGAACACCCCGACCACGAACTGGCCGCCACCGTGCAAGCGCTGTACGCCCCGGCCAGTCTCGGTGAGCAACACGCCCAGTGCGTTTACCCGGCACGCACCCGCTGGTTGAAAGATCAACTCAACCTGACCGACCTGCCGACGCCGGACTGCGCCGAATTCAAGAAATGGTTCAAGGACGTCTCGCCCCACAGCGCGGTGATGATTTTCCCGGCGGCCTACCTCAACAGCCCGTCGTCGATGTTCGGCCACACCCTGCTACGCATCGACCAGGCTGACGTACAAAGCGACAAGACTTCGTTGCTCAGTTACGCGATCAACTTCGGTGCCTACATTGAAGGTTCGGACAACAGCATCCTGTACGCCTGGAAAGGCCTGATGGGCGGGTATCCGGGGCTGTTCGCGCTGGTGCCCTATCAGGAAAAACTCTCGGAATACCGCAGCCTGGAAAACCGCGATCTGTGGGAATACCGGCTCAATCTGACGCAAGCCGAAACCGCGCGAATGGTCGAGCATGTGTGGGAGCTGAAGCAGATCCAGTTCGATTACTTCTTCTTCGATGAAAACTGCTCCTATCGCCTGCTGGAACTGTTGCAGGTGGCGCGCCCGAGCCTGCGCCTGACCGAGCAATTCCCGCTGACGGCGATCCCCACCGACACCGTCAAAGCGGTGAAGGAAGCCGGGCTGGTCGAGCACATCGAATATCGTCCGTCCCGCGAGCGCGAACTGCTCAGCCGTGCCGAGCCCTTGAGCGGCGAAGAACAGGACTGGGTGCTGAAAGTCAGCGCCGACCAGCAGCAATTGCAGGATCCAGCCTTCCAGGCCCTGCCCCGGGATCGCCAGGCGCTGATTGTTGACGCGGCGTATCGGCTGGAGCGCTACCGCGCCAATGGCCAGGAGCGTGATCCACAGCGGGCGCAGCGCAGTTTCGAACTGCTGCGGGCGATCAACAAGAACCCGGCGCCGGAGCTGCAAATTCCACAACCGGGTCTGCCCGAGGACGGCCATGAATCGCGCACCTGGCAGGCCGGTCTCGGCACTCGGGGTGACCGCGCATTCGGCGAGTACGGCTTGCGCATGGCCTATCACGACCTCAACGACAACGCCGAGAGTTTCCCCCTCGGTGCGCAGATCGAAATCCTTCAGATGAAGCTGCGCCAGTACGAAGGCAATCACTGGCAGTTCCAGCAACTGGATCTGGCGACCATCCGCTCGCTGACGCCGCGCAACGCGCTGTTGCAGCCGCTGTCGTGGCAGGTCACCGGTGGTCTTGAGCGTGTACCGGGCAAGCATGATGACGAGACGCTGGTCAGCCACGTCAACGGTGGCGGCGGCGGAACCTGGGCGTTGGGTGACGATGTGCTGGGTTTTGCCCTCGGCACGGTGCGCGTTGAACACAATAATGATTTCGCCGAGTTCGTTTCCCCCGCCGGCGGTTTCAATACCGGCCTGTTGTGGAAAAACCCGCTGGGCAATCTCAGCCTGGAGGCCAAAGGCGATTACTTCTTCAATGGTGAAGTGCGCCGTAGCCTGAGTCTGAACCAGCAGTGGGAATTGTCGCGCAACCTCGGCCTGCGCCTGAGTGCCCAGCGCGAGTTCAGCCACCTGGCAACGCCGGAGACCGAGGTGATGCTGGAAGTGAAGTGGTATCACTACTGAGGTTTTGATCTTTCTTTCACGCTCCATCGACGAATCCGCTTCTAGACTTTCCCTATCAGCCGTTTGACGGCCGGGGAGAGTGTGATGTGGCGGTGTGCGGTTTTTGCGGGCGTGTTGCTGTTGCTGGGCGGCTGTCAGAGCACCCACGAAGATCTGATTGCCAAGGGTTATCCACCGGCGTTCGCCGACGGTTTCGATGACGGGTGCATCAGCGGTCGCCAGGCGGCCGGCTCGATCAGCGGCGAGTTTCGCAAGAACGTGCCGCGTTATCTCAAGGACAAGCAATACGCCGAGGGCTGGAGCGACGGCTTCCGTCAGTGTCAGGCGATGCTGGAAAACAAGGATCGCGAACAGTATCGCAACGAGCACTGGGACGAACGCGAGCGCGCCTGGCAGCAGGAAAAGGATCAGGGCGCAGCGCGGGCCTATCGTTCACAGTAGGTCGCTTCCAGACATCCAGCGAAACCTTTTGCCTGCGACCATGGCCCAACGGCTATAACAGGAGCCCACCATGAGTCGCGCTTTCGTCAACGAAGACAACGCCGCTGCGCAAGCCGATCAGCCGGTCGAACGGCAGGTCAGCACGCTGCCCAATTACGTCACGCCGCAAGGCCTTGCCCAGTTGCAGGCGAAAGTCGCCGAGCTGCAAAGCCTGCACGCCGAACAATCCGCCAAGGGCGAACAGGCCGACAAGCAGCGGCTGGCCGATCTCGAACGGGATTTGCGTTATTTCAATCAACGGGTCGGCAGCGCTCAGGTCGCGCCGGCCCCAACGTCGAACGACAAGGTGCAGATCGGCAGTTGGGTGACCTACGCCGACGAACACGACACCGAGCGTCGGGTGCAACTGGTCGGCGAGGATCAGGCTGATGCGGCCAACGGGCTGATCAACTGGGCTTCACCGCTGGGCCGCGCGCTGCTTGGCGCGCGGCTCAACGATGAAGTGCTTTGGCAGCGCCCGGCCGGTGATCAACTGATTGAAGTGATCCGCATCGAGCGCTCTTGAGCACCGTTGCTTAAACCACGCCTTGCGCCAGCATCGCGTCGGCGACTTTGACGAAGCCCGCGATGTTCGCGCCTTTGACGTAGTTGATCCGGCCGTTTTCCTCACCGTAATGCACGCAGGCGTGGTGGATCGACTGCATGATTCCGTGCAGCTTGCTGTCCACCTCGCCGCCGGTCCACAGCAGGCGCATGGCGTTCTGCGACATTTCCAGACCGCTCACCGCCACGCCGCCGGCATTCGATGCCTTGCCCGGCGCGAACAGAATGCCGGCTTCGATAAAGAGATCCACAGCCTCGAGGGTGGTCGGCATGTTCGCGCCTTCGGCCACGCAGATGCAGCCGTTGCGCAGCAAGGTGCGGGCGGATTCCGCGTCGAGTTCGTTCTGGGTCGCGCATGGCAGCGCGATGTCGCACGGCAACGACCATGGCAATTGACCGGCGCGGAACTCCAGGCCGAATGCCGCCGCCAATTCGCTGATCCGTCCGCGCTTGACGTTCTTCAGTTCCAGCAGCGCCAGCCACTGTTCTTCGCTCAGGCCCACCTCGCAATAGAGCGTGCCTTCGGAGTCGGACAGGGAAATCACCTTGCCGCCCAGGTCCATCACTTTGCGAGCCGCGTATTGCGCGACGTTGCCGGAACCGGAGATCGCCACGCGCTTGCCTTCGACGGTCTGTTCGCGGCGCTTGAGCATTTCCTCGGCGAAGTACACGCAACCGAAACCGGTGGCTTCCGGGCGGATCAGGCTGCCGCCATAGGTCATGCCTTTTCCGGTCAGCACGCTGGTGAACTGGTTGTTCAGGCGTTTGTACTGGCCGAACAGGAAACCGATCTCTCGTGCGCCGACACCGATATCACCGGCCGGCACGTCCACGTCGGCACCGATGTGGCGGTACAGCTCGCTCATGAACGCCTGGCAGAAACGCATGACTTCGGCGTCGCTCTTGCCCTTCGGATCGAAGTCCGAGCCACCCTTGCCGCCGCCCATGGGCAATGAGGTGAGGGAGTTCTTGAAGGTCTGTTCGAAGGCGAGGAATTTCAGCACGCCCAAGTTCACCGAAGGATGGAAGCGCAAACCGCCCTTGTATGGGCCGATAGCGCTGTTCATCTGGATGCGGAAACCGCGATTGACCTGGACCTTGCCCTGATCGTCGACCCACGACACGCGGAACACCACCGCCCGCTCCGGCTCGCAGATGCGCTCCAGAATTCCCGAGGTCAGATAGTGCGGATTGGCTTCGAGAAACGGCCACAGGCTGCGCAGGACTTCTTCGACGGCCTGGTGGAATTCGGGTTGATCCGGATCGCGTTTTTTCAGACGGGCGAGGAAGGATTCGACGGATTCGATCATGGGAAAATTCTCGGCAGATTTGTTGTCGTTGGAAGCGATTGAGCCGGACTGTAACAAACGACATGTACACAGCAACAGACAAAAATGTCGCATTTATGAAAACAAATAGTACACAAGGTATAAAACAGTCTGCATTGCAGGCAAAAAAAAGCGGAGCCCGAAGGCTCCGCTTTTTCATGCAACCAACCCGTAATCAGGCCAGTTTCTTGTGGCGTACCCGGTGTGGCTGGGCCGCTGCTTCGCCGAGGCGCTTTTTGCGATCGGCTTCGTACTCGGTGTAGTTGCCTTCGAAGAACACCGCTTGCGAGTCGTCTTCGTACGCCAGGATGTGAGTTGCGACGCGGTCAAGGAACCACCGATCGTGAGAGATCACAATGGCGGCGCCCGGGAAGTCCAGCAGGGCTTCTTCCAGGGAACGCAGGGTTTCAACGTCGAGGTCGTTGGACGGTTCGTCGAGCAGCAGGACGTTGCCGCCCTCCTTCAGGGTCAGCGCCAGGTGCAGACGACCGCGCTCACCACCGGACAGGTCCTTGACGAACTTCTGCTGATCGCCGCCCTTGAAGTTGAAGCGACCGACGTAGGTACGCGACGGGATCTCGTAGTTGCCGATGCGGATCTGGTCGGAACCGTCGGAGATCTGCTGGAACACGGTCTTGCTGCCGTCCAGATCTTCGCGGCTCTGATCCACGCAGGCCAGTTGTACGGTTTCGCCGATTTCGATGCTGCCGGAGTCCGGGGTTTCCTTGCCCATCAGCATGCGGAACAGGGTCGACTTACCGGCACCGTTACCGCCGATCACGCCGACGATGGCGCCTTTCGGCATGGAGAACGACAGGTTGTCGATCAGCACGCGATCGCCGTAACCCTTGGTGACGTTCTTGAACTCGATGACCTTGTCGCCCAGGCGCGGACCGGCCGGGATGTAGATCTCGTTGGTTTCCGAACGCTTCTGGAATTCCTGCGACTGCATTTCTTCGAAGCGTTGCAGACGTGCCTTGGATTTCGACTGGCGGGCCTTGGCGCCTTTGCGCACCCACTCCAGTTCTTCCTTCATGGCTTTTTCGTGAGCCGATTGCTGCTTGGATTCCTGGGCCAGACGATCGGACTTGGCTTCCAGCCAACCCGAGTAGTTGCCCTCGTAAGGAATGCCCGCGCCGCGGTCGAGTTCCAGAATCCAGCCGGCGACGTTGTCCAGGAAGTAACGGTCGTGCGTGATCGCTACCACAGTGCCCGGGAAGTCGTGCAGGAAGTGTTCGAGCCACGCAACGGAGTCGGCGTCCAGGTGGTTGGTCGGTTCGTCGAGCAGCAGCATGTCCGGGGCGGACAGCAGCAGACGGCACAGGGCCACACGACGTTTTTCACCACCGGACAGGTGCTCGACCTTGGCGTCCCAGGCCGGCAGACGCAGCGCATCGGCGGCGACTTCCAGCTGGCGCTCCAGGTTGTGACCGTCGCTGGCCTGCAGGATCGCTTCGAGCTTGGCCTGTTCGGCGGCCAGCTTGTCGAAGTCGGCATCCGGGTCGGCGTAAGCGGCGTAGACCTCGTCCAGACGCGCTTGCGCATCCTTGATCACGCTGACCGCTTCCTCGACCACTTCACGCACGGTCTTGGTCGGATCCAGTTGCGGCTCTTGCGGCAGGTAACCGATGTTCAGTTCCGGCATCGGGCGCGCTTCGCCTTCGAACTCGGTGTCGACGCCGGCCATGATTTTCAGCAGCGTGGATTTACCCGAACCGTTGAGGCCGAGTACGCCGATCTTGGCGCCGGGGAAGAAAGACAGCGAAATGTTTTTCAGGATTTCCCGCTTCGGCGGAACAACTTTGCCCAGCCGATGCATGGTGAAGACGTATTGAGCCATGGAGAACCTTGGGTCAGTGACAGATGAATGATTGGAGCGCAGGCGATGCCCGGCCAGACCGATGCGCGTCGTTCACTTGATGGTCATCAATGCGTGCGCGCTGAAAAAGTCTGAGTCTAGGAGCTGGAACGCTCCCGCGTAACCGGCAAAGCTACCTGAATGACCGATGGCAGTCCAGCCGAGTGGGGCTGGCACTTCGCCACAACTCAAGGCATGCTAGCCGCCCTTGGGCGTCCGGCTTATAGTGCACGTCGCGCCAGTCCAGCCAGACCGCAGGATTACAGCTTGTCCAACGTCACTCCGCCAGCCTCTGTGAGCAGCACCCAACCGGCGCCCGGCTCGTCCCTGCGCGGAACATTGAAAGGCGCGCTGGCGACGCTGGTGCTTTTGCTGCTGGCGCTGCTGTTCTGGCAGCTGCTCGATCAACTGCGTGAAACCCAGAAAAACCAGCGTCAGTACACCATCGACTACACCGCCGACCTCGCCGCGCAGGTCAGCCTGAACATGGCGTTGAACGCGCAGATCGCCCTCAACCTGCTACCGATCGTCGAACAACCGCAGTCGGCCGACGAACAGCAGGCGCTGCTGCGCAAACTTCAGAAGTCGCTGCCCGACCTGCGCAGCCTGGCCCTGCTCAGCCCCTCCGGAAAAATCCTCAGCGACAGCGCGACTGACAGCCAAGACGCCGATTACCTCAGCGATCTGGTACGCCGCAGCCGCGCTCAGGCGCATTATTTCAGCAATGACGACGACGGCTCGGTGGTGCATCTGCTGTTGCATCAGGCCAGTGGCAGCACTCGCGGTTACTGGGCACTGCGGCTGACACCCACCTTCTTTAAAGCACTGACCAAACAAGGCGAAACCGGTATCCGTCCCCTGTGGCTGGTGGAAAATCGCATCAACCATCAGATCATCAGCCGCGACGAAGCGATGCCCATCGGCAGCACCAGCGTCCTGACCCCGGACGATCTGGCCAACAGCGTGCTGACCGTGCCGCTGAGCAGCAGCGACTGGCAACTGCGTGGCCTGTTCGACCGTCAACATGTGCTCGAACAACTGCTGCCGGCGTTCATCGGCAAATGCCTGTTGGGCCTGGCGCTCTCGCTGCTGCCGTTCATCGCGCTGCTCAATATGCGCCGCCGTCAGCGTCAGGTGCATGAAGGGCGTCGGCGTTATCAGGATATTTTCGAAGGCACCGGCGTGGCGTTGTGCGTGCTTGATCTTTCGGGGCTCAAGCTGATTTTCGAGAAAGCCCAGATCCAGACCAGCGACCAGCTCAAGGCCTGGCTCGACCAGCCGGCGCAGCGCCAGCAATTGCTCCACGAACTGCGGGTCACCGAGGTCAACCAGGTCGCGCTGCAACTGCTCAATGTCAATTCCTGCGATCACGCCTGGCAACTATTGATCGACGGTCAGCCGCACAGTCAGTGCGCCATCGGCAATCAGGTGCTCGACGCCGTGCTCCAGCAGCAAAAGCAGCTGGAACTGGAAATCAAACTCCCGGACATCAATGGCCGCGACCAGCACCTGTGGCTGGTGCTGCGCCTGCCGCAGGAACAGCACGACTACAAGGCCGTGATCCTGAGCATCAACGACATCACCAGCCGCAAGCTGATCGAACTGTCGCTGCTTGAGCGCGAAGGTTTCTGGTCGGACGTGGTGCGTACCGTGCCGGATCACCTGTATGTGCAGGACGTGATCAGCCAGCGGATGATCTTCAGCAACCACCACCTCGGCCAGACCCTCGGTTACAACCGCACCGAGCTGCATCAGATGGGCGAGTACTTCTGGGAAATCCTCCTGCACCCGGAAGACGCCGACTATTACCATCGCTCGCGGCAGATGCAGCGTCACGCCGGTTACAGCCAGTTGTTGCAATGCCAGCTGCGCTTCCGTCATCGCGACGGCAAGTGGCGGCGCTTCGACATTCGCGAACAGGCGCTGGCCCGGGACAAGCACGATCAGGTCACGCGGATCATCGGCGTGGCCAAGGACATCACCGAGCAGATCGAAGCCAGCGAATCGTTGCGCGACAGCGAACAACGCTACCGGATGCTCGCCGAAAGCATCAGCGACGTGATCTTCTCCACCGACAGCAAGCTGTCGCTGAACTACGTCAGCCCGTCGGTGCAAGCCGTGCTGGGTTACGACGCCGAGTGGATTTTCCAGAACGGCTGGCAATCGACCATCGCCAACCCGCAGCAACTGAGCGGCATCTATCACCTGATGGATCGGGTCAGCAAAGCCTTGGGCAAACCCGAGCAACTGGTGATTTTGCGCAGCCAGGTGCAGACCCAGTTGTTCCTGTTCGACTGCCTGCGCGCCGACGGTCGCAAGATCCCGATCGAACTGCGCTTGGTGCTGGTATGGGACGAACATGGCGCCTTCGAAGGCGTGCTCGGGGTCGGTCGCGATATCAGCCAGCAGCGCCGTGCGGAGAAAGACCTGCGCATGGCGGCCACGGTATTCGAGCACTCGACTTCGGCAATCCTGATCACCGACCCGGCCGGTTACATTGTCCAGGCCAACGAGGCGTTCAGCCGGGTCAGCGGTTACGCGGTGAGCGAAGTGCTCGACCAGTTGCCGAACATGCTGACCGTCGACGAACAGCAGGACGCGCACCTGCGCTACGTGCTCAAGCAGTTGCATCAGCACAGCACCTGGGAAGGCGAAGTCTGGCTCAAGCGCCGCAATGGCGAGCACTACCCGGCGTGGGTCGGCATCACCGCCGTGCTCGACGACGAGGGCGACCTCGCCAGTTACGTGTGCTTCTTCAGTGACATCAGCGAGCGCAAGGCCAGCGAGCAGCGGATCCACCGCCTCGCCTACTACGACGCCCTGACTCACCTGCCGAACCGCACGCTGTTCCAGGATCGTCTGCACACCGCGCTGCAATCGGCCGAACGGCAGAAGTCGTGGGTGGTGCTGATGTTCCTCGACCTCGACCGATTCAAACCGATCAACGACTCCCTAGGTCACGCCGCCGGCGACCGCATGCTCAAGGACATGGCCACGCGGTTGCTGGCCTGCGTCGACGATGACGACACCGTGGCGCGGATGGGCGGCGACGAATTCACCCTGTTGCTGCAACACCGCTCCAGCCGCGAGATGGCGCTGAACCGGGCGATCCACGTGGCCGAGCAGATTCTCGCCAGCCTTGTACGGCCGTTCGTGCTGGAGGGTCGCGAATTCTTCGTCACCGCCAGCATCGGCATCGCCCTGAGCCCGCAGGACGGCAACGAACTCAGCCAGCTGATGAAGAACGCCGACACCGCGATGTACCACGCCAAGGAGCGCGGCAAGAACAACTTCCAGTTCTATCAGGCCGACATGAACGCCAGTGCGCTGGAGCGTCTGGAACTGGAAAGCGACCTGCGCCACGCGCTGGAGCAGAACGAATTCGTGCTGTACTACCAGCCGCAGTTCAGCGGCGACGGCAAACGCCTGACCGGTGCCGAAGCCCTGCTGCGCTGGCGTCATCCGCGTCGCGGACTGGTGCCGCCGGGGGATTTCATCCCGGTGCTCGAAGAACTCGGGCTAGTGGTGGACGTCGGCGACTGGGTGATCAGCGAGGCCTGCCGTCAGCTGAAGACCTGGCACCAGAGTCGCGTGCGCGTGCCGAAGGTCTCGGTGAACATTTCCGCCCGGCAGTTCTCCGATGGCCAGCTCGGCACGCGGATCGCCACCATCCTCAAGGAAACCGGCCTGCCGCCGGCGTGCCTGGAGCTGGAGCTGACCGAAAGTATTCTGATGCGCGAAGTCAGCGAGGCGATGCAGATCCTTGCCGGCCTGAAGAACCTCGGCCTGAGCATCGCGGTCGACGACTTCGGCACCGGTTACTCGTCGCTGAACTACCTCAAGCAATTCCCGATCGACGTGCTGAAGATCGACCGCACCTTCGTCGACGGCCTGCCGTCCGGCGAGCAGGACGCGCAGATCGCCCGGGCAATCATCGCCATGGCCCACAGCCTGAATCTGGCGGTGATCGCCGAGGGCGTGGAAACCCATGAACAACTGGACTTCCTGCGCGAGCATGGTTGCGACGAGGTTCAGGGTTATCTGTTCGGGCGGCCGATGCCGGCGGGACGGTTCGAGGCGCAGTTCAGCAATGATGCGCTGTTCATGTTCGACTGAGACTTTGTGGGGAAGCCATCGCCAGCAGGCTGGCTCCCACAAGGATTGATGCCGATCAGGGAATTTGCAGGCTATCGCGATTACTGTGGGAGCCAGCCTGCTGGCGATTTGGCCGGCACAATCACCGTATATCCACGCATGAACGCCACTTGTCTGCGACATGATGTCGTTTCATATGCCATCCAAAACCCGATGGGTTAGAATGCCCCCCTTTTCTGCCCCCGATCCTTGAGGACCGCCATGTTCAGCCGTGATTTGACTATTGCCAAGTACGACGCCGATCTTTTTGCCGCCATGGAGCAAGAAGCCCAGCGCCAGGAAGAACACATCGAGCTGATCGCTTCGGAGAACTACACCAGCCCAGCGGTGATGGAAGCTCAAGGCTCGGTACTGACCAACAAGTACGCCGAAGGCTACCCGGGCAAGCGCTACTACGGTGGTTGCGAGTACGTCGACGTCGTTGAGCAACTGGCCATCGACCGCGCCAAGGAACTGTTCGGCGCCGACTACGCCAACGTTCAGCCGCACGCAGGTTCCCAAGCCAACGCCGCTGTCTACCTGGCCCTGCTGTCGGCCGGTGACACCATCCTGGGCATGAGCCTGGCTCACGGCGGTCACCTGACCCACGGCGCCAGCGTTTCCTCCTCCGGCAAGCTGTACAACGCCATCCAGTACGGCATCGACGCCAACGGCCTGATCGACTACGACGAAGTCGAGCGTCTGGCGGTTGAACACAAGCCGAAAATGATCGTGGCCGGTTTCTCTGCCTACTCGCAGATCCTCGACTTCCCGCGCTTCCGCGCCATCGCCGACAAGGTTGGCGCCTACCTGTTCGTCGACATGGCTCACGTAGCCGGTCTGGTCGCCGCTGGCGTCTACCCGAACCCGGTTCCGTTCGCTGACGTCGTGACCACCACCACCCACAAGACCCTGCGCGGTCCACGTGGTGGCCTGATCCTGGCCAAAGCCAACGCCGACATCGAGAAGAAGCTGAACTCCGCCGTATTCCCGGGCGCCCAGGGTGGCCCGCTGGAGCACGTGATCGCCGCCAAAGCGATCTGCTTCAAGGAAGCACTGCAGCCGGAGTTCAAGGCTTACCAGCAACAAGTGGTGAAAAACGCCCAGGCCATGGCCGGCGTGTTCATCGAGCGCGGTTTCGACGTGGTTTCCGGCGGTACTGAAAACCACCTGTTCCTGCTGTCGCTGATCAAGCAGGAAATCTCCGGTAAAGACGCCGACGCCGCTCTGGGCAAAGCGTTCATCACCGTAAACAAGAACTCCGTGCCAAACGACCCACGCTCCCCGTTCGTCACCTCCGGTCTGCGCTTCGGTACTCCGGCTGTGACCACTCGCGGCTTCAAGGAAGCAGAGTGCAAAGAGCTGGCTGGCTGGATCTGCGACATCCTGGCTGACCTGAACAACGAAGCGGTGATCGACGCCGTTCGTGAGAAAGTCAAAGCCATCTGCAAGAAACTGCCGGTATACGGCGCTTAATTGCGACGTTAAACCCGCAGCATGAAAAACCGGCCAAGTGATTGGCCGGTTTTTTTTCGCCCGGATTTTTTCAAACGCTTGAATCGCTCAAGAATGGGACTTGCCGCCCAACTGGTCAGACCGGTCATGCCAATTCGTCATTTTTCACTTGCGATCCGTAAAAAACAGCGCCTAGACTGCACCCGCACTGGACATACCGGTAAGACCACAATAATTAAGTCCTGAATCTGATGCGCCCCGCGCACGGCAGCCAGGACACCGACCAGGATTCCTCCCATGCTCAGATGGTGCTCGCGTTCAATCTTCCTCCAAGTGGTTCTCGGACTGGTGCTCGGCATCGTCTGCGGGCTGACCCTTCCTGAATACTCGGCCCAGCTCAAACCGCTCGGCGACGGTTTCATCAAACTGATCAAGATGCTCATCGGCCTGATCGTGTTCTGCGTGGTGGTCAGCGGCATCAGCGGCGCCGGCGACCTGAAGAAGGTCGGGCGCATCGGCCTCAAGTCGGTGATCTACTTCGAAGTGCTGACCACCATCGCCCTGGTGATCGGTCTGGTGTTCGCCTTCACCACCGGGATCGGCAGCGGCGCCAACATCCATCTGGAGCAGCTGTCCGCCGCCGACATGGGCGACATCGCCGAACGCGGCCAGCACATGCACACCACCACCCAGTTCCTGATGGACCTGATCCCGACCTCGGTACTCGGCGCCTTTGCCGACAACAACATTCTGCAAGTGCTGCTGTTCTCGGTGCTGTTCGGCAGCGCGTTGAATCTGGTGGGCGAAGCGGCTTCCGGGATCTCGCGGCTGATCAACGAGCTCAGCCACGTGATCTTCCGGATCATGGGCATGATCGTGCGTCTGGCACCGATCGGCGTGTTCGGCGCCATCGCCTTCACCACCAGCAAATATGGCCTGGATTCGCTGCAACACCTGGGCAGTCTGGTCGGTTTGTTCTACCTGACCTGCATCGCTTTCGTCAGCGTGATTCTGGGTCTGGTGATGCGTGCCTCCGGCCTGCGCATGTGGCCGTTGCTCAAGTACCTGCGTGAAGAGTTGCTGATCGTCATGGGCACCGCGTCCTCCGACGCCGTGCTGCCGCAGATCATGCGCAAGCTTGAGCATCTGGGTATCGGCAGCTCGACCGTCGGGCTGGTGATTCCCACCGGTTACTCGTTCAACCTCGACGGTTTTTCGATCTACCTGACCCTGGCCATCGTATTCATTGCCAACGCTACCGGTACGCCGCTGGCCATGACCGATCTACTGACTATTTTGCTGGTGTCGCTGATTACCTCCAAAGGCGCCCACGGCATTCCGGGTTCGGCGCTGGTGATTCTGGCGGCCACGCTGACGGCCATCCCGGCGATTCCGGTGGTCGGCCTGGTGCTGGTGCTGGCGGTGGACTGGTTCATGGGCATCGGTCGCGCGCTGACCAACCTGATCGGCAACTGCGTCGCCACCGTGGCCATCGCCCGCTGGGAAAAGGACATCGACGTGCAGCGGGCGAACAAGGTGCTCAACGGCGAGCAGGGCTATAACTTTCAGCCTAGAAAAACGGTCGCTCAAGCGGCGGCCAAAGAATTCTGAATGAGCGCCGTGCCTGCGCCAATGCAGGCACGGCTCATGGAGCGAACACGTGATTACTACATCAACCGTCGTCAACTCAGTGGTGGAAAAACTTCGGGCCGCGCTGGCCCGTGGTCAGTGGCGCTCCGGCGAGATGCTGCCAGGTCAGCGTGAGCTGGCCGAACAACTGGGCATCAGCCGCCCGAGCCTGCGTGAAGCGGTGATCGTGCTGGAAACCCTCGGTCTGGTGCGCTCGATGCCGGGCAAAGGCGTGGTGGTGCTCGACGCGCAGGCCAGTGACAGCCAAAGCCACGACAGCGCAGTGGCCGGCGCAAGCCTCGAAGACGTACTGCAACTGCGCTACACCCTCGAACCGTTCATTGTCGGTCTGGTAGCGCAGTCGATCAGCAGCAAGGAAGTCGGGCAGTTGCGCCTGACCCTGATGGACATGCGCGAAGCCCTCGAAGCGGGTGACAGCGAGGCCGGGGTCAGCGCCTACATCGCGTTCCACGAGGAGCTGTTCACCCTGACCTCGAACCCGATTTTCCAGAGCGTGGTGCAACAGACCAGCAACGCCCTCAAGCAAAGCGCCGAAGTGCTGCGCAATTCACCGGAGCATCTGGCCGAACGCCTCGAGGAAAACGAAGCCGTGGTACGCGCGATCCGCAGCAAGAACAGCGCCCAGGCCAGCGCCGAAATGCGCCGGCACATTTTGCGTGAGGGCCAGCGGATGGGTATCGAGCTGAATATTCCGGATGACAACCTGAGCCACTGAAACGCCTCACACTGGAGACCGGCCATGAACAGTCTTGCCACGCCGTCGCACCCTCGCCCGACCTCGACGGCCCTGCCCTTCTCCCGCCTGCATGCGCCGGTGGACGACCTGTATCCGCGCCTGTTCGACGCTATCCTCGAACAGCGTATCGATGCCGCCAGCCGTTTCACCGAAGAAAGTCTCAAGCAGATGTTCGGCGTCAGCCGCGCCGATGTGCGTCGGGTGCTGACCCAACTGTCCCACGAACAGATCATCGTACTGCGGGCCAACCATCGACCACGAGTGGCTGCGCCGGATGCCGAGCAGACACGTCAGGCCCTGCACGCCCGGCGTCTGGCCGAGAACACGCTGGTGCGATTGGCTTGTCAGCATGCGCAGGCTGAAGATCTGAAGCGCCTGCGAGCGTTGATCGAACGGGAGCGTCAGGCTGTGGATAAAGATCGGCGCGGGGCGGCGATTCGCTTGTCCGGGGAGTTTCATTTGCAGGTAGCGAAAATGGCGCGGAATGCACCGTTGGCGCATTTTCTCGGCACGTTGGTGCCGCTGACCTCACTGGCGATTGCGCGATGCACAGAAACCACGCACAGCTGTTGCGGCTGGCAGGATCACGCCCGGATCGTCGAGGCGATCGAGCGTGATGACGCTGCCGAGGCGGTGTCGCTGATGAACCGTCATCTGGATCACCTGGAGCAGACGATTCTCAGCGGCTCCACTCACTGAAAGCGCGGCGGACTCAGTTCGCCGCCACCCTGGCAAACCCCGCCCGGATTTTCTCTTCCGGCAAATCGTCGGCGATAAACACGATCACGCTTTCCCGCGCCTCGCCCTCGGCCCACTCGGTATCCCAGTCGAAGCCGTAGAGTTTCAGCACGCCCTGGAACACCAGCCGCCGATCTTCACCCGCAATGTTCAACACACCTTTGTAGCGCAGCAATTGCTTGCCGTGCTCTTCCAACAGTTCATTCATGAATTCGCTGAGCTGATCGATATCCAGCGGCTGATCGGTACGCAGCACCAGACTGGAAATCCGGTCGATGGATGGCGCCTTGCTCACCGGCCGCAGACTCACCCCGCCGCCGAGATCGGCATTCAGGTTGAAACCGCGCACATCGAGCAATTCGGCCAGATCGATGTTGCCGTGCTCGACCACGCGGATCGGTGCACGGCGGTTGATGCGAGTCA
This sequence comes from Pseudomonas sp. 9.2(2024), assembly GCF_039695385.1. Lineage (NCBI taxonomy): Bacteria > Pseudomonadati > Pseudomonadota > Gammaproteobacteria > Pseudomonadales > Pseudomonadaceae > Pseudomonas > Pseudomonas sp. 9.2(2024). Next base: position 5,591,143 of record NZ_CP155585.1, read on the forward strand.
GGCGTTCGCTAAGCGCGGTGAACGCAGCCTCGTCCACCAGATCGGTCTTGCTCACCAGCAAGCGGTCGGCAAAACCGATCTGCGCCTGGGCGATGGTCTGGGTCAGGTGCAGTTCGGCGTGAGCGGCGTCGACGAGGGTGATGATTCCGTCGAGCAGATAACGTTCGCGCAGTTCTTCGTCGATGAAAAAAGTCTGCGCCACCGGAGCCGGGTCGGCCAGGCCGGTGCATTCGATGACCAGCCGATCGAAGGCGATTTCGCCGCTGTCCAGTCGTTCAAGCAGCAGGTACAAGGCCTTGGTCAAATCGGTGTGGATGGTGCAGCAGACGCAGCCGTTGGCCAGGGTCATGACTTGCACCGGCTCGTCGCCCAGCAATTGGGTGTCGATGCCGGCGTCGCTGAATTCGTTTTCGATCACGGCGATTTTCAGGCCGTGCTCGGCTTTCAACAGATGGCGCAGCAAGGTGGTCTTGCCGGCGCCGAGGAAACCGCTGAGCACCGTGACCGGGATGGGAGAAGACAAACTCGATCTCCTTCAATTGCACAAATAAAAATGGGAGCAGGCCGAAAGACCTGCTCCCACCTATCTCTGCTGAACCACGATCAGCGGCTCAGCAGCACTTCGGCCCACCCTTGCCACCGTAACGGGCTTCCTGACGTTCGCGAAAGAACATCTCGTAGCTCATCACCGGTTTGTCCGGGTGTTTGGTCTGCATATGCTCGACGTAGGTGTCGTAGTCGGGCATGCCGACCATCAAGCGCGCGGCCTGACCGAGGTATTTACCGAGGCGACTCAGGTCATTGAACATGCTGCAATCCTCTGGTTACGCGTCCGGCAGGGCCTGGAATGGCGATTCTTTATCCGTACGCTCTTTTTTGCCCCAGGCAGCGATGCCGACCTTGAGCGCATAGAACAGGATGCTGAATACCACGAACAGGAACAGCGCGGTCAATGTAGCGTTGGTGTAGGCGTTGAAGATCACGTGCTGCATCTGCTCGACGCTTTTCGCCGGCGCCAGCACCTGACCATTGGCCAGTGCATCGCTGTACTTCTTGGCCAGCGACAGGAAGCCGATCGCCGGGTTGGCGTCGAACAGCTTGATGAAGCCAGCGGTCGTGGTGCAGATCAGCAGCCAGGTGGCCGGCAGCAGGGTGACCCAGATGTAGCGCTGGCGCTTCATCTTGATCAGGACCACGGTGCCGAGCATCAGCGCGATACCGGCAAGCATCTGGTTGGAGATGCCGAACAGCGGCCACAAGGTGTTGATACCGCCCAGTGGATCGACCACGCCCTGATATAGCAACCAGCCCCACATCGCGACACAACCGGCGGTGGCGATCAGGTTGGCGGACCAGGATTCGGTGCGTTTCAGCGCCGGTACGAAGGAGCCGAGCAGGTCCTGCAGCATGAAGCGACCGGCACGGGTGCCGGCATCGACTGCGGTCAGGATGAACAGCGCTTCGAACAGGATCGCGAAGTGGTACCAGAACGCCATGGTGTTTTCACCCGGCAGCACACTGTGCAGGATCTGCGCGATACCGACCGCCAGGGTCGGCGCACCACCGGCACGGGCCAGGATGGTGGTTTCACCGATGTCATGCGCCACGGCTTGCAGGGCTTCCGGGGTAATTGCAAAGCCCCAGTTGCTGACCGCAGTTGCCACGGACACCACATCACCGCCGACCACGGCGGCCGGGCTGTTCATGGCGAAGTACACGCCTGGCTCGATCACCGAGGCAGCGACCATGGCCATAATGGCCACGAACGATTCCATCAGCATGCCGCCGTAACCGATGTAACGGGCGTTGGTTTCGTTATCCAGCAGTTTCGGCGTGGTCCCGGAAGAGATCAGCGCGTGGAAACCCGATACCGCACCGCAAGCAATGGTGATGAACAGGAACGGGAACAGACCGCCCTTCCACACCGGACCAGTGCCGTCGACGAACTGGGTCAGGGCCGGCATTTTCAGCTCGGGCATGGTCACCAGGATGCCGATCGCCAGGGCGACGATGGTACCGATCTTGAGGAACGTGGAGAGATAGTCACGCGGCGCCAGAATCAGCCAAACCGGCAGCGAAGCGGCGACGAAACCGTAGCCGACCAGCATCCAGGTAATCTGCACGCCAGTGAAGGTGAAGGCCTTGGCCCAGACCGGATCGGCGGCAATCTGCCCACCCAGCCAGATCGAACCGAGCAGCAGCAACACGCCGACGACCGAGATCTCGCCGATGCGGCCCGGACGGATGTAGCGCATGTAGATGCCCATGAACATCGCGATCGGGATGGTCGCCATCACGGTGAAGATGCCCCACGGGCTTTCAGCCAGGGCTTTGACCACGATCAGCGCCAGCACCGCGAGGATGATGATCATGATCAGGAAGCAGCCGAACAGCGCGATGGTGCCGGGGATACGGCCCATTTCTTCACGCACCATGTCGCCCAGCGAACGGCCGTTGCGACGGGTCGACATGAACAGAACCATGAAGTCCTGCACCGCGCCCGCCAGCACCACGCCGGCGATCAGCCACAGCGTACCGGGCAGGTAGCCCATCTGCGCCGCCAGTACCGGGCCGACCAGCGGCCCCGCGCCAGCGATGGCCGCGAAGTGGTGACCGAAGAGTATGTGTTTGTTGGTTGGAACGTAGTCCAGACCGTCGTTGTTGAGTACGGCGGGGGTGGCCCGACGCGGATCGAGCTGCATCACATTGTTAGCGATGAACAGACTGTAGTAACGGTACGCAACCAGATAGATGGCCACGGCGGCGACCACAATCCACAAGGCGTTGATCGCCTCGCCTCGGCGCAATGCCACTACGCCAAGGGCGCACGCTCCTACGATTGCCAGCAGCAGCCAGGGTAAGTGGCGTAGCAGGCTATTATTATTTTTCATTTTATTATTCCAGCCAGGGTGGACAAGAAAGACAGCCACCCCGAGTTTAGCGCTGTTGGCGGCAAAGGCCATACCCCGACATTGGTCTAGACAGTCCATTCGTTGGCAACACCCCGCCGGTCGGGTCTATAGTCAGCTGACCTTCCTGAGGATTGCGCCATGAGCGAGCACCCGTCCGAGCGTCGCCGCTTCAAACGTATCGCGTTCGATGCCCGAACCGAATTGAGCCAGGGCGAGTACATCTGGCCGGTGAAGCTGATCGATCTGTCGCTCAAGGGGCTGTTGATCGAGCGGCCCGAGCCCTGGCTGGGCAATTCCGAGCAGGATTTTTTCGTCGATATTCATCTGAGCGAGGACGTACACATCGAGATGGATGTGCAACTGGCTCATGAAGATCACGGCCAGCTCGGTTTCGTGTGTCGGCATATCAGCCTGGAGTCGATTCAGCGCCTGCGTCGCCTGATCGAACTCAATCTGGCCGACGAAACCGAACTGGAACGCGAGCTCGCGGCGCTGATTGACGTCTGATCACTCGAACAACGAGTCCAGCGCCTGCTCCAGTCGTGTCACCGCAATGATCTGCAACCCTGGCGGAGCTTCCTTCGGCGCATTGCCCTTGGGCACGATCGCGCGCTTGAAGCCGTGCTTGGCGGCTTCCTTCAATCGCTCCTGACCGCTCGGCACCGGGCGCACTTCGCCGGACAGGCCGACTTCGCCGAACACCAACAAGTCATGGGGCAACGGCCGGTTACGCAGGCTCGACATGACGGCCGCCATCAACGCCAGGTCGGACGCAGTTTCCAGCACCTTCACCCCGCCGACCACGTTGAGGAACACGTCCTGATCGTGGGTCGGAATGCCGCCGTGACGGTGCAGCACCGCCAGCAACATCGCCAGACGATTCTGATCCAGACCCAGCGTGACCCGACGCGGGTTGGCCAGATGACTGTCATCCACCAGCGCCTGGACTTCCACCAGCATCGGCCGGGTGCCTTCCCACGTTGCCATCACCACGCTGCCCGGGACTTCTTCCTGAGCGCGGGTGAGAAAAATCGCCGAAGGGTTGGAGACTTCTTTCAGGCCCTTGTCGGTCATGCCGAACACGCCGAGTTCGTTGACCGCGCCGAAACGGTTCTTCACCGCCCGCAGCAGGCGCAATCGCCCGTCGGACTCGCCCTCGAAATACAGCACGGTATCGACCATGTGCTCCAGCACGCGAGGCCCTGCCAGCGCACCTTCCTTGGTCACGTGGCCGACCAGAAAAATCGCCGTACCGCTTTGCTTGGCGTAACGCACCAGCAACGCCGCACTCTCGCGCACCTGGGACACGCCACCCGGTGCCGACTGCAGTTGCTCGGTGAAGATCGTCTGGATCGAGTCGATCACCATCACCTTGGGTTTTTCCTGACGGGCGGTGGCGATGATGGTTTCGATGCAGGTTTCGGTCATGACCCGCAGTTGATCCTGCGGCAGGCCCAGGCGGCGTGCGCGCATGGCGACCTGTTGCTGGGACTCTTCGCCGGTGACGTACAGCGCCGGCATGCTCTTGGCGAGGTTGCACAGGGTCTGCAAGAGGATCGTCGATTTGCCGATGCCGGGATCGCCGCCGATCAGCACCACCGAGCCGTCCACCAGACCACCGCCGAGCACTCGGTCGAGCTCGCCGGAGGCTGTGGAAAAACGCGGAATCTCTTCGATGCTGACTTCGGCCAGGGTCTTGATCTGGGCCTGCTGTCCGGCCCAGCCGGTGCGCCCGCTCGGGGCGGCGGCACCGCCGCTCTCGACCATGGTTTCGGTCAGGGTGTTCCAGGCGCCGCATTCGCCGCACTGCCCGGCCCACTTGGGAAAGGTTGCGCCGCACTCGGTGCAGCCATACATGCGCTTGGCCTTGGCCATCTGAACCCCCGGCAAAAACCGCGATGATAACGCAGCCATCGTCGATCAGCGCGGCGCGTCGGGACGGATTTCTCCGCGGGCCAGACGCACGGCGCTGCTGCCGGTCAGTCCCCGGCAATTGCCGGGGCTTGAAAGGGTCGCTGTCAGTCGACCAGTTTGGCGGCCAAGGCCTTGACCCGATCCAGGTCACCCTTGGCCACTTTGGTCACACCGGCGCCGTACTCCGGATCCGCCTTATAAAGGAAGGACAGCATGATGTGCTTGCTCTCGTCATCGGCGCCCGCCAGCGAACCGCCAAAGCTTTCGATCAGATCCTGGCGTTCCTTCTTGCTGAACGAGCGATACAGATCACCGGCCTGTTTGAAGTTCTGTTCGCGCTGGATCTTCGCCTGTTGCGTGCTGCCCTGCAGCGCGGTCTGGCTGTATCGCGCAGCCGGGGTCTCTTCACGCGGCTGCAGACGGCTTGGCTCATAGTTGATGCCCGAGGTGCTCGCACCGGCATTCATCGCGCCATCCTGATTGCCATTGTTGACGGCGGTTTTGGCGGCATTGATCGGCAATTGCAGGGCGTTGGCGCCAAGGCGATACATCTGGGTGTCGGCATAGGCAAATATCCGGCCTTGCAGCAGACGGTCCTCCGAGGGCTCGATACCTGGCACCACATTCGATGGAGCCATGGCCACTTGTTCGGTTTCCTGGAAAACATTAGCAGGATTGCGGTTCAAGACCATTTGTCCAACTTTTCGCTCCGGAACACCTGGCCAGATCTTGGTTGCATCAAGAGGATCGAAATCAAACTTGGACAAATCTTGCGGATTCAAGACCTGGATGTACAAGTCCCACTTGGGAAAGTTACCTTTGTTAATATTTGTTACTAAATCGTGAGTCATGTGACTGTAATCCCGGCCCTGAACTTGCACAACTTGTTGCGGATCGAGATTCTTGATGCCTTGCAAACTTTTCCAGTGAAACTTCACGTAATGGACTTCGCCTTTGGCATTGACCAACTTGTAGGCGTGCACACTATTGCCGTCCATCTCCCGATAACTGGCCGGGGTTCCCGAGTTGGAATACAGCTCAGTCAAAGTACGGGTGGCTTCCGGTACATGAGAGAAGAAGTCGAAGCGGCGCGAGTCATCGTCAAGGTTGGTGCGAGGATCGGGCTTGAAGGCATGCACCATGTCCGGGAACTTGATCGCATCGCGGATGAAAAACGTCGGGAAGTTATTGCCCACCAGATCCCAGTTGCCATCGGCGGTGTAGAACTTGGTCGCGAAACCCCGTGGGTCACGCAGGGTTTCCGGGGAATGGTTGCCGTGAACCACCGCCGAGAAACGCACGAACACCGGCGTGACCTGGCCGGTGGTAAACACCTTGGCCTTGCTCAGATCGCTCAGATCGTTGGTCGCAGTGAACGTACCATGGGCACCAGTGCCTCGGGCATGCACAACGCGTTCGGGAATGCGCTCGCGGTCGAAGCGTTGCAGCTTCTGGATCAGTTGCACGTCCTGCAACAGTACCGGGCCGTTGGCGCCGGCGGTTTGCGAGTTCTGGTTGTCGCCGACCGCCGCACCGTTGTCACGGGTCAGCGGCGCGGCATTCACGGAAAGGGTCAACAGGCTGGCGGCCAATACACCAACGGTGCGACGGGGAGTAATCCCTGAGCCAAGTGTGGAATTCATTTCAGGTTCCTCTGTTTTTTTGAGGCGCATCCAGGTGCGCCAGACAGAGGCTAGAAGCTCGATTCGCCAAACCTAAATAGAAAGATCACAACGCCGTGATTGAATATTTTTTCTTCGGAATCAGCGGCTTGAGGCGTATTCCGCGCGCGATTAGTGGCACTTTGCAAACTAATTGCGAAATGGTGTGTCGATAAAAACAGGCTTTGTAAGAAGGTGTTACGCGCAGGACGCGTTATGCTGATTTACACTGCGTACACCAAACTCATCTGTAACAAGGAAATAACTATGGGCGTGCTCAGCGAGTTCAAGGCCTTCGCGGTCAAAGGCAATGTGGTCGACATGGCCGTCGGTATCATCATCGGCGCGGCCTTCGGCAAAATCGTTTCGTCGTTTGTCGGCGACGTGATCATGCCGCCCATCGGCCTTCTGATCGGCGGCGTGGACTTCAGTGACCTTGCCATCACGCTGAAAGCTGCCGAGGGCACTGCCCCTGCGGTGGTGCTGGCCTACGGCAAATTCATCCAGAGCGTTCTTGACTTCGTGATCGTCGCCTTCGCGATTTTCATGGGCGTCAAAGCCATCAACCGCCTCAAGCGCGAAGAAGCCGTGGCGCCTACCTTGCCGCCGGTACCGACCAAGGAAGAAGAACTGCTGGGCGAGATCCGCGATCTGCTCAAGGCCCAGAACAACCGGCCTTGAAGATTGAAACGGCGCCTGAGGGCGCCGTTTTCTTACCAGTAGTTTTCCACCGCCACCTGTCCCGGGCGCCGGGTCAGACTCAAGGCCATGCCGCGTTGCTTGAGCAAGGCCCGGGTGTCGTCGATCATCTGCGGATTACCGCAGAGCATGACCCGCGAATGCTCCGGGGTCAGCTCGACGCCTGCCATCCTCTCCAGCTCGCCATTCTCGATCAGCGTCGTGATGCGTCCGTTGAGGGCGCCGGCATAAGGCTCGCGGGTGACCACCGGAATGAACTGGAATTTATGCGCATATTCAGCCAGGTAGTCACGCTGAGTCAGCTCGGCAATCAGCGGTTGATAAGCCAGTTCCCGAGCCTCCCGCACGCTGTAGACCAGGATGATTCGCTCAAACTTTTCCCAGACCTCGAAGTCCTGCAGGATCGAAAGAAACGGTGCCACCCCCGTACCTGTGGATAGCAGCCAGAGATCCCGACCATCGACAAAACGGTCCAGCGTCAGATAACCAAAGGCCTGACGCTCGATCAGCAAGGTATCCCCTGCTTTCAGCCGGCTCAGTTCGCTGGTGAACTCACCGCCCGGCACTACGATGGAAAAAAATTCGAGAAACTCATCGAACGGCGAAGACACCATCGAGTAGGCGCGCCACACCGTACTGCCGTCCGGGCGCGTCACGCCAATCCGCGCGAATTGCCCGGCGCGGAAGCGGAAACCGGCATCCCGCGTGGTACGCAGGGTGAACAGGTTCGGGGTCAGCGGTTGCACATCGAGTAATGTCTGGCGGCTGAATTTTTCGCTGCTGGCGGTCATCGGTTCACTCCATCAACAATAATTCGATTGTTACGCATAATTGCACGATGAAACACCGATAGTTTGTGATGGAATCTCAAAGTGCCACTAGTTTTAAAACTCTAAAATAGTCAACCTGAAGTCAGAATTATTTAAATGATCTCCCACATATAAAGACTTGTTCAGAGATATTCCAAATAGGAGCACTTACCAAGAACAAAAAAATCCAAACACTTTTGTAGGAAGCGTCCTACACTCGAATCCGTGCCACCACATTGGATCCAATACGGCGCCCCCCGCGGATTATTATTTTGGAGAACACTCAAATGGAAAGGTGGAAGGAGTACCAGATAGAACAGATCACGCGCGCGAAGGAAATCGAGAATGCATTTCCGATTCTGAGCACGTTTGCCAGGAACCTCGGCTTTCAGTTTTGCGGCATTAAAGTTTCCCGGCCTGGCTTCCCGTCATTCAACGCGTTCCATATCAATAACTTCACAACGGCGTGGAACGACGAATACGAAAAAACTTACGCAAAGGACGACCCGATAACAGCCTATTGCGATCGCTCCATGCTGCCGTTTCTCTGGAGCAGGAAAGCCTTCTCGAAGGCTCCGCTGATGTGGAGTGCGCTTCAAAATCACGGGATGGAACATGGTTGGTCGCAGTCATATCACGATGAGAAAAATGACTTGTGCTGTACAATCAGCCTGGCCCGAACCCACTGCGAAATTTTTGCCCTGGAGCTGTACAACGAGTACGGCGTATTGCAATACGTCTTGCAGCATTTGTGTGAGTTGTTCCTCATTGCCTGCCCGGCAACGCTGGCCAAGCCTCCGCCTGTGCGATTGTCCACTCGAGAGCTTGAAATCGTAAGGCTGTGCGCCCTTGGCAAAACATCCTGGGAAATCGGCCGGATCCTGAGTATCGCTGAAAGCACCGTGAACTATCACACCAAGAACCTGATCACCAAATTCAACGCCTGCAACAAGATGTCAGCCGTCATCGCCGCCGCCAAGGCCGGATATCTCTAGGCCGCCCTCTTCCACTGCACTGAAATCAGACGAGTATTACCAACAAAAAAAACGTACCATTTGCAGCCTTCCTGAGTGATGTCGTGAGCATTCACGCCGCTGTCCACTCGGTCGGTTCCGCCGCACGACACCCTGGGCCGCGGGACATCCGTCGATTACCCAGAGTCCCCGCCCCATGCCTTTGCTCGATACGCCCTTCGCCCAGCTTGATCTGATCCGCCAGCCCGAACAGCAGAACGAACCGCTGCAAGCCTTCGATGCGGCCGACGAATACCTGCTCAATCATCTGGCCGAACAGAATCTGCCGGCGAATACCCGAGTATTGGTGCTCAACGACAGTTTCGGCGCATTGGCCATCAGCCTCTCGGGCAAGGTGCAGGTCAGCACCAGCGGTGATTCGTTCCTGGCGTTTCAGGGGCTGGAAAAGAACCTGCTGCGTAACGGTCAGGCATTCGATGCGCTGCGCGGTATTCCCGCCAGCGAGCCCTTGGCCGGGCCGTTCGACCGGGTGCTGATCCGCATCCCGAAAACCCTGGCACTCCTGGAAGAACAACTGATTCGCTTGCAGGGTCAATTGGCACCCGGCGCTCAGGTGGTAGCAGCGGCGATGGTCAAGCATTTGCCTCGTGCCGCAGGTGACCTGCTGGAACGCTACATCGGCCCGGTTCAGGCTTCGCTGGCTGTGAAAAAGGCCCGATTGCTGATCGCCACGCCCGAGGCCAAGACACCCGCCGTCTCGCCCTACCCGACCCGCTATCGCCTCGACGAGCCAGCCATCGAACTGCTCAACCACGCGAACGTGTTCTGCCGTGAAGGGCTGGACATCGGCACCCGCGCCTTCCTTCCGCACCTGCCGAAAAACCTCGGTTCGGCACGAGTCGCAGACCTCGGCTGCGGCAACGGCGTACTGGCCATCGCCAGCGCCCTGCAAAACCCCGACGCGCATTACACGCTGTTGGATGAATCGTTCATGGCCGTGCAATCGGCGGCCGAAAACTGGCGCGCGGCGCTGGGTGAACGTGAAGTGATCGTGCGCGCCGGCGACGGTCTGGCCGGCCAGGAAGCGCAATCGCTGGACGTAGTCTTGTGCAACCCGCCATTCCACCAGCAACAGGTGGTCGGCGATTTCCTTGCCTGGCGCATGTTCCAGCAGGCCCGCGAAGCGCTGGTGGTAGGTGGCGCGCTGTACATCGTCGGCAACCGTCACCTGGGCTATCACAGCAAACTGGCGCGACTGTTCCGCGGTGTCGAGCAAGTCGCGGCTACGCCGAAGTTCGTGATCCTCAAGGCGCGCAAATAATCCGGGCAAAAAAAAACCCTCCGGTCGGAGGGTCAAAAATCCGTGCCGCAAGGCAGCGGGATGGGAAGTCTCAGTGCGTGGTCAGACCTGCGGCGTTCATGAACATGCGCATCAGGCTGGCGACGATGAACAAAGCACCGACGCTGCCGACCCAGATCATGGCCAACCAGCCGAGCCGCTGCCACAGCGGCTTTTTTTCGGCTTCTTCAATGTCGTGCAGGGAATGTTTGCCAGTCATTTTCTTTAAACCTCTTCAAGATGGATGGCGCCGCTCCCGACGCCATCGCGAGCAAGCTCGCTCCCACAGGTTTTTGCTTAGTGATAACCGTCTTCGTGGGTCACCTTGCCGCGGAACACGTAGTAGCTCCAGAAGGTGTAACCCAGGATGAACGGGATGATGAACAGCGTGCCCACCAGCATGAAGCCTTGGCTTTGCGGCGGTGCGGCGGCGTCCCAGATCGAGATCGACGGCGGCACGATGTTCGGCCACAGGCTGATGCCCAGACCGCTGTAGCCGAGGAAGATCAGCACCAAGGTCAGCAGGAACGGCATGTAGTTGGCATTACGTGCCACCGCGCGAATCAGACCGTACATCGTCACCAGCACCAGAATCGGCACCGGCATGAACCAGAACAGATTCGGCATGCTGAACCAGCGCGTCGCAATTTCCGGATGGGCCAGCGGCGTCCACAGACTGACGACACCGATCACCGCCAACAGCACGAAGGCCAGAGGACGCGCCAGGTCATGCATCTGTTCCTGAAGCTTGCCTTCGGTCTTCATGATCAGCCAGGTACAGCCGAGCAAGGCATACGCCACCACCAGCGCGGCGCCGCAGAACAGCGTGAACGGCGTCAGCCAGTCCAGTGAGCCGCCGGCGTATTGCCGGTTGACCACGGGCAAGCCGTCGATGAACGCACCAAGTGCCACACCCTGGAAGAACGTCGCGGCCACCGAACCACCAATGAACGCCTTGTCCCACAGGTGACGCTTGTCGTCCTTGGCCTTGAAGCGGAACTCGAACGCCACGCCGCGGAAAATCAGCCCGATCAGCATGAAGATCAACGGCAGGTACAGCGCCGACAGCACCACCGAATAGGCCAGCGGGAACGCACCGAACAACGCAGCGCCGCCCAGTACCAGCCAGGTTTCATTGCCGTCCCATACCGGGGCGACGGTGTTCATCATCACGTCACGGTCGACTTTGCCTGGGATGAACGGGAAGAGAATCCCGATCCCCAGGTCGAAACCGTCCATGACCACGTACATCATGATCCCGAAGATGATGATCACGGCCCAGATCAGCGGAAGATCAATACCCATGACTCAAATCTCCTTGGTCAGGCTGCGGTCGTGTTCGGCGCCATCGTCGTCGGCAGCGGACAACGGACGGGCCGGCGTGCGTTTCTGGCCAGGACCACCGTCGTTGGTTTCCTTGCCTTCGTCGGTCTTCGGCCCTTTGCGCACCAGACGCATCATGTAGCCCAGACCCGCACCGAACAGCGCGAAATACACCACCACGAACATGATCAGCGTGATGCTCATCTGCATGAAACTGTGGTTGGACGACGCATCCGCCGTGCGCATCAGCCCGTAGACCACCCATGGCTGACGACCGATTTCAGTGGTGAACCAGCCCGCCAGGATTGCGATCAGACCGGATGGCCCCATCCACAACGCCAGGTACAGGAACGGCCGCGAGGTGTAGAGCGTGTCGCGCTTGCGCAGCCACAGGCTCCAGAGGCCGGTGAAGATCATCAGAAAGCCGAGGCCGACCATGATCCGGAACGACCAGAACACGATGGTCGAATTCGGCCGGTCTTCCGGTGGAAATTCCTTGAGTGCCGGGACTTGCTTGTCCAGCGAGTGCGTCAGGATCAGGCTGCCGAGGTACGGGATCTCGACCGCATATTTGGTTCTCTCTTCCTTCATGTCCGGCCAGCCGAACAGGATCAGCGGCGTCGCTTCGTTGCCATGGTTTTCCCAGTGGCCTTCGATCGCGGCGATTTTCGCCGGCTGATGCTTGAGGGTGTTGAGGCCGTGGAAGTCACCGATGACTGCCTGAATCGGCGCAACGATCAGCGCCATCCACATCGCCATCGACAGCATGGTGCGAATCGCCGGATTGTCCTTGCCGCGCAGCAAGTGCCAGGCCGCCGACGAGCCGACGAAGAAAGCCGTCGCGACGAACGCCGCCGTCGCCATGTGCATCAGGCGATACGGGAACGACGGGTTGAAGATGATTGCCAGCCAGTCGGTTGGAATGACCTGACCGTTGACGATTTCAAAGCCCTGCGGCGTCTGCATCCAGCTGTTGGAGGCGAGAATCCAGAAGGTCGAAATCAGCGTGCCAATGGCCACCATTACCGTGGAGAAAAAGTGCAGCTTGCGCCCGACCTTGTTCCAGCCGAACAGCATCACGCCAAGGAAACCGGCTTCGAGGAAGAACGCCGTAAGCACTTCATACGTCAGCAACGGGCCGGTGACGGAACCGGCGAAGTCCGAGAAGCGACTCCAGTTGGTGCCGAACTGGTAGGCCATGACCAGTCCCGAGACCACGCCCATGCCGAAGTTGACGGCAAAGATCTTCGACCAGAAATGGTAGAGGTCACGGTAGGTGTCGTTGCCGGTTTTCAGCCACAGGCCTTCCAGCACCGCGAGATAGCTCGCAAGACCGATGGTGATCGCCGGGAACAGGATGTGGAACGAGATGGTGAACGCGAACTGAATTCGGGCGAGATCCAGGGCCTCTAAACCGAACATAAGCTTTCCTCTATCAGATAACGGTTCCAAGACTGGCGGCCTTGGACCACTGCCCCCACGGGTATGGAGTGCGGCGAACTCGGATTCGTTCTTCTTTTTACAGGCATCGCGACGCAGGGAGTCTGCCAACGGGTCACGGATCAGTTCCGCAATGGGTCTTGATCTGGATCAATCAACGTTAAAAGAGTAGTCCCATTTCCGACGGGGAACCGCGTGGTCTTTTGCCGCGTGACAAGTTGCCTCACAGCCTTGGCAACGCCCTGAAATACATCCTTGGCCGAGTTCGGTGTCCGGCCGCGGCAAAATCGATGTCTGGCTAACTAAATTTTCTGTCATAGCAACTTCCTGTTACAGACTGGTGATAATCTCGCGGTTCACCTCGATCAAGACCGGCCCGCAAATGCCCAGCCAAGAGCCCTTGCTGTTACGTCATCACCGCCCCTTTCTTGCGTTCTGGTTGGCCCGGATCTTCACCGCCAGCGGTTTTCAGATGCTTACCGTGGCGATCGGCTGGAATCTCTATCAACTGACCGGCAACGTGCTCGACCTGGGTCTGGTCGGACTGGTGGAATTCGCTCCACGCGTATTGTTCATGCTGCACACCGGCCACGTTGCCGATCGCTACGATCGGCGCAAGGTCGCGGCGATCTGCCAGTCGTTGCAGGCCCTGATTGCCCTGGCACTGGCCATCGGCAGCGCCACCGACCATGTCACCCGGGAAATGATCTTTATCCTGGCGTTCCTGCTCGGCGCCGCGCGCTCCTTCGAAATGCCGACCACCCAGGCACTGCTGCCGAGCATCGTGCCCAGTGCGCTGTTCCCGCGTGCCGTCGCCGCCGCACAATCTGCACAGCAATCGGCCACCATCGTCGCACCGGCGCTCGGCGGTCTGCTCTATGCCTTCGGCAGCGTGTGGGTCTACGGGCCGACGGTCATTCTGTATGTCATCGCCTGCACGCTGATGCTCAACCTGCCCGCGCGACAAACTCCGCTGAACAAAGGCAAGGCGACGCTGGATTCGTTGCTGGCGGGGATTCGTTTCATTCGCAGCCGCCCGGACATTCTCGGGGCGATTTCGCTGGATCTGTTCGCCGTGCTGCTCGGCGGCGCCACGGCGCTGTTGCCGGTGTTCGCCAAGGACATCCTGCTGACCGGGCCGTGGGGGCTGGGGCTGCTGCGCTCGGCGCCGGCGGTCGGGGCGTTGATGATGTCGCTGTTCCTGGCGCGGTTTGCCGTTGAGCGAAACGTCGGTCGGGTGATGTTTACTGCCGTCGGCGTGTTCGGCGTGGCCACAATCGCCTTCGGTCTGTCGACCTCGTTCTGGTTCTCCCTGGCGGTACTTGTCGTGCTGGGCGCGGCGGACATGATCAGCATGGTGATCCGCGCCTCGTTCGTGCAACTGGAAACCCCGGACGAAATGCGCGGGCGGGTCAGCGCGGTGAACGGCCTGTTCATCGGCGCCTCGAACCAGTTGGGCGAATTCGAATCCGGCCTGACCGCGCACTGGTTCGGCACCGTGCCGGCGGTGGTGATGGGCGGTATCGGCACACTGGTGGTGACCGGGACCTGGATCAAACTGTTCCCGACCCTGGCCAACCGCGACCGGATGCATGTGCCAGTGGAAGAGGTGAAGGCCTAGCTACACCGGCTCCACCAGCGGGGCCATCCCCCAAGCACAAATAGCTCGAAAAGATGCGGTACATAGATACCGCATTGAGTGTAATGTATCGCCTTACACTCGCCGCATGATCAAATCCTTTCAGCACAAAGGCCTTCGCGGCTTCTATGAAACCGGTTCGACTCGCGGGATTCGTGCCGATCACGCTAAACGGCTGTCGCGCATGCTGCAGTTCATGGATCGCGCAGCGGCTCCCGGGGATCTGGACCTTCCCGGTTGGCGTCTGCATCCACTGAAAGGGGAGCTTTGCGAGTACTGGTCACTCAGTGTGTCCGGGAACTGGCGGGTTATCTTTCGATTTGCAGGTTCGGATATCGAACTGATCGACTATCTGGATTACCACTGACAGGAGGCAGGCTCATGCCCATGCACAACCCGCCACACCCCGGTGAAACACTGCTGATGGACGTATTGCCGGAACTTGGCATCAGCGTTACCGAATTGGCTCGGCATCTGGGATTCGCTCGTCCTCATCTATCTCGCGTTTTGCACGGACATGCGCCGATCAGCCCGGATCTGGCCGTGCGACTGGAACGCGCGGGGATTGGCAAGGCTCGCATGTGGCTAGGCGTTCAAACCGATTACGACCTTTGGCAAGCCGAGCACCGTGAGCAGCCAGCCATTCGACCAATCGCTGCTCACGCCTGACCTTCTCAGGCCAGCAACTCCCCCGCCACCTTTGCTCTGGCGGCCTTGCCCGCCAGTTGCTCGACCAGTGTCAGCGCAAACGCAAGCGCGGCGCCGGAGCCCTGGGCGGTGATGCAATTACCGTCGACCACCACCGGTTGATCAACAAATGTGCAACCGGAAAGGTTATGACTGCTGACGGGCAGGCAGGTCATCCGGCGTTGACGTAATACACCGAAGCTTTGCAGGGCGACGGCCGGGGCTTCGGCGATGGCGGCGAACAGTCGTCCGGCACTGGCCTGATCCTTTAGCAGTTGTTGCAGAGGCTGGTGCGCGGCAAGGTGTTGTGCGCCGACCGCACCGCCGGGCAAGACAATCAGGTCGAAGGTCTGGGCCAGCACATCAATGAGCATGCCGTCGGCGGTCAGTCGCGTGCCTCGGGCGCAGGTCAGCATGCGCCGGCCCTCGATGCTGGCCGCCACCACTTCGATGCCGGCGCGGCGCAGCACGTCGATCAGGGTCACGCATTGCAGATCATCGATGCCCTCGGCGAGGGTAATCAGGGCTCTAAAGGTCATGGGCGCCATCCGCTGGGTGATCTTTAAAGCGTAGTCAGCTTTGCCCTGCCCTGTTCGGCGACAGCCGTTACTTGATGTAAAGCTGGGTCGACATCGTGTTGCGCGGGGCGTTGATCGAGGTGTTGCTGAAGGTAAAGGTGCCTTCCTGACGAGTCGCCAGATCGAAGGTGTACAGCGAACCGACGGTTTTCGCGCCCGGCGTGCATTCGGTCAGGTTGCCGTTATCGAAGGCACAGACCGGACTCCGGGTGCCGTTCACTTCAAAGCCGTCCAGTGCAGCCTGAGGCTGGCTCTGGCCGTAGCCGATTTCCAGCACATAGACCTTGATGCCCGGCGCGCTGTGATCGCAACGGGTCTGCACCTGGCCATCGGTAATGTCTTCGAGCCCGCAGGACGACGACTGAACCTTGATGACTTTCACCTCGCTCAATGGCGGTGCCGACGCCGCGAGTACCATCGGTGTACCGGCCAGCCACAAGGCCATCAGTCCAGCGGTCTTCATCCAACCCTTGTTCATGCGATCCATCCCCGAAAAAACAGCGCGCAGTATGGCGTAGTTGGCCGTGGTGCAAAACTTCGCCGACGATCGACACCAACATCCGCCATCTTCCTCACGCTGCTGGTATGATGCGCGGCTTTTTCCGGCCCACCACAATTTTCCAGGCGCTTGCGACGGTCTGTGCTTTGCTGTTGAGGTCGATACATTCACGGCGCCACGCGCGCCACGGGGAGCAGACATGCTGGAAAGGCTGTTTCAACTCAAGGCACACAACACCAACGTGCGGACCGAGATTCTCGCGGGCGTCACGACCTTCCTGGCCATGGCCTACATTCTGTTCGTCAACCCGAGCATCCTCGGCGAGACCGGCATGGACAAAGGCGCGGTGTTCGTCGCCACGTGCCTGGCAGCCGCCATCGGCTCCACGGTCATGGGCCTGATCGCCAACTACCCGATCGCTCTCGCACCGGGCATGGGTCTGAACGCCTTCTTTACCTACACCGTCGTGCTGCACATGGGCCACACCTGGCAAGTGGCGCTGGGCGCGGTGTTCATTTCCGCCGTGTGCTTCTTCCTGCTGTCGATCTTCCGCATCCGTGAATGGATCATCAACAGCATCCCGCTGCCGCTGCGCTCGGCAATTGCCGCCGGTATCGGCCTGTTCCTGGCGCTGATCGCCCTGCACAACGCCGGCATCGTGGTCAGTAACCCGGCGACCATGGTTGGCCTCGGCGACCTGAAACAACCGGCCCCGATCCTCGCCACTCTCGGTTTCGCCCTGATCGTTGCCCTTGAAGCCCTGAAAGTGCGTGGCGCAGTGCTGATCGGCATTCTCGCGGTGACCATCGTTTCCATCGTGATGGGCTTCACCCCGTTCGGCGGCGTGACCTCGATGCCACCTTCGCTGGCCCCGACCTTCCTGCAACTGGACATCAAGGGCGCGCTGGACATCGGCCTGGTCAGCGTGATCTTCGCCTTCCTGTTCGTTGACCTGTTCGACAACTCCGGCACCCTGATCGGCGTCGCCAAGCGCGCCGGCCTGATGGGCAAGGACGGCCACATGCCGAAAATGGGCCGTGCACTGATCGCCGACAGTACGGCGGCGATGGCCGGTTCGCTGCTGGGCACCTCGACCACCACCAGCTACATCGAATCCGCTGCGGGCGTGAGTGCCGGCGGCCGCACCGGCCTGACCGCCATCGTCGTCGCAATCCTGTTCCTGCTGGCGCTGTTCTTCTCGCCACTGGCCTCCAGCGTACCGGCCTTCGCCACCGCACCAGCGCTGCTGTTCGTCGCCGTGCTGATGACTTCGGGCCTGGCGGAAATAGACTGGGAAGACATCACCGTCGCCGCGCCGGTCGTGGTCACCGCCCTGGCGATGCCTTTCACCTATTCCATCGCCAACGGCATCGCCTTCGGCTTCATCGCCTGGACTGCAATCAAACTGCTGTCCGGCCGCGCCCGTGAGCTGAACCCGGCGCTGGTGATCCTGTCGATTCTGTTCGTGATCAAGCTGGGTTGGTTCAACGCATGACTTTTGATTCCCAGGCCTACGCCGCACAACTCGAAGACAAAGTCACGCGCCTGCGTGACCTGCTGGCCCCGTTCGATGCACCGGAGCCAACGGTGTTCGACTCGCCTTTGCAGAACTTCCGCCTGCGCGCCGAATTCCGCCTGTGGCGCGAGGGCGGTGAGCGGCACTACGCGATGTTTTCTCAGGACGACAAGCGCACGCCGATCCTGATCGAGGAATTCCCGATCGCCAGCCTGCGCATCAACCAGTTGATGCCGCAATTGAAGGCTGCCTGGCAGGCCAGCGCGGCGCTGAGCCACAAGCTGTTTCAGGTGGAGTTTCTGACCACCTTGGCCGGCGGCGCGATGATCACCCTGTGCTATCACCGTCCGCTGGACGAGCACTGGCATGCGGCGGCGACCAAACTGGCGGCGGATCTGGGCGTCAGCATCATCGGTCGCTCCAAGGGCAAGCGCGAAGTGCTCGGCCTCGATTACGTGGTCGAGAAACTCGACGTTGGCGGTCGCACATTCAGCTATCGCCAACCGGAAGGCGCGTTCACCCAACCCAACGGCACCGTGAACCAGAAGATGCTCAACTGGGCATACGAAGCACTGGGCGATCGCAGCGACGATCTGCTGGAGCTGTACTGCGGCAATGGCAACTTCACCCTGCCGCTGGCGACCCGCGTGCGCAAAGTGCTGGCCACCGAAATCAGCAAGACCTCGGTCAACGCCGCGTTGAGCAACCTGGCCGAAAACGCTGTGGATAACGTGACTCTGGTGCGCCTGTCCGCCGAAGAGCTGACCGAAGCCCTGAACGAAGTTCGCCCGTTCCGTCGCCTGCACGGCATCGACCTGAAAAGCTACGAGTTCGGCAGCGTGTTCGTCGACCCGCCACGGGCCGGCATGGACCCGGACACCTGCGAACTGACCCGTCGCTTCGACAACATCCTGTACATCTCCTGCAACCCCGAGACCCTGGCGGCCAACATCGCCCAGCTGCACGACACGCACCGCATCACGCGCTGTGCGCTGTTCGACCAGTTCCCGTGGACTCACCACATGGAATCCGGCGTGCTGCTGACCCGACGTTGATCGCAAGTGCCAGAAACAAGAAAGCCGTCCTCACCGACGGCTTTTTTGTGCCTGTTCATGGCACGGGATCGATCTTGCGCGGGCGCCCGCCCTTCCTGCCGTTGGCCCGGGCAGCTTCGGCTTTCGCGGTGCTGCTCTGGCGGCCATTGCGCGAAGCGATCACCGAGGCGGCCATGGCCATCAATGGTTGACTGGCCGAGATCATGCCGGCGATGGAAACCTGCAGATCCTTGCCATCATGGCACAGCGCGGTGCCGGCAAAGCCGACGTTCAATCCGCTGAAGTCTTTCGGTTCGAAATCATCGAATTCCCGGTAGAGATTCACTGGCAGCAACACGCCGCTGTTGTCCTCGAAGTGAATCACCAGGCATGGTTTCTGAAAGGCCACCGACACGGCTTGCAGGCTGCTGCGTCGGCGCACGCCGCCACGGTCGACGGCTTCGTCCAGACGTTTTTCCGTGACGGGCCGATCCGCGTGCAAGGCGGCTTTGACTGTTTTCATAGTTCTATTTCCACTCCTTCGTGAGCGCCGACCAGGGCCAACAGGGTTTTGTTGACCTCTGGCTCGTAATACGCAGATCCGATCCTGAAACTCGTGCTGGTGACCTCCCGCAGCACCGCCACCTGATTCGACTGTCCGTCCCACCACTGATTGTCGAGACAAGCGGTGCGCAATCGAGTCCACCAGATCCAGCGGGCCCGCCGCAGATGATCGGTTTCGCGCAGCGACTGGCGCAGCCCTTCAAGCAGACTGACCGGCGGTCGATGCGACAACGGCACCACATCCCACAGTTCGACGCCGTTGTGCCAGAAACTGAATTTGAAGCGGGCGCTCCAGGCGCCTGCATCTACATGTGCGTGGGGCGGACAATGTTCGTCACGCAACATGATCACCACTGACAGTCCTTTGTAACTGCATACCTTCATGCTAACCCATCCGTTAGGTTTAAACGTTTCAACACTTGCCATTCCCTGGCAAATCCGACCATCGGCGCCAACGCCTGCTGTGGCCGTTACCTTTCGAGCCTAGTGCGGGAGCCGAAAAAGCCGCGGGCAAAATGGTAAGCAGTTCTTTCGCAGCCGCCGCGCATTTGCTACATACGAAGACTCATTCCCCGGTGTAATCAATCATGCAGCGACACTTCGACGATCTTCAGCTGGGCAGCATCGAGTTGTTTTGCCTGGCCGCCGAGTGCGGCAGTTTCACCGGCGCGGCGCAGGCGGCTTCGGTGACGCCGGCAGCGGTGAGCCGCTCGGTATCACGCATGGAAGAACGCCTGGGCGTGCGGCTGTTTGCACGCACCACCCGCAGCGTGAAACTGACCGACAGCGGCCGGCGCTACTACGAAGAATGCCGTCAGGCGCTGGCGCAACTGGTCGAGGCGCAGCGGGAAGTCATGGGCCAGCAGCAGGAACCGTCCGGCACCTTGCGTATCAGTATTCCTACGACCTACGCCCATCATCGGATCCTGCCGCTGCTGCCGGCCTTTCGTGCGCGCTTCCCGCAGGTGAAAGTTGACATGCACATCAGCAACCGCAACATCGACTTCGTCGGCGAGGGCTACGACATGGCGATCCGCGTGCGGGCGATTCCCGATTCCGGCCTGATCGCCCGCCATCTGGAAGATGCGGCGCTGGTGATGGTGGCCAGCCCCGATTACCTCAAACGCGCCGGCACGCCGCAGACACTCGAAGACCTCGAACAGCACGAGTGCATTCAGTACGAATTACCCAGCAGTGGGCGGCGGATCACCTGGCTGTTTTACGACGAAGACGCGCCACGGGAAATCCTCGCCGAGGGCAATTTCTGCTGTTCAGACGATGTGCTCGGTGGCGTGACCCTGGCCAGGCACGGTGCCGGGTTGTTCCAGACCTATCGCTTCATTGTGGAAAAGGAACTGGCCGACGGCTCGCTGATAGAAGTGCTCAAACCCTACAGCGGACGCTCCCGGCCGTTCACGCTGCTGTACCCGCAGAATCGCCACATGCCGCTGCGGGTCAGGGCTTTCATCGATTTTCTGGTCGAGCAGTTGCCGCACTGAATTGCACCAGTGTGCGATCACCGCACACAAAACCGGGCTGTCGATGCAGAGCAATTGATTAAAGTAACCATCTAGTACAATTTAACTCCACAGGTCGAAACCCTCGGCCCAAGCCAAAAACAATAAGTGGAGTTTGCCCCCATGCCCCCTATCGTTCTGGTGCTCAACGGCCCGAACCTGAACCTGCTCGGCACCCGTGAACCGGCGACCTACGGTCACGAAACCCTGGCCGACATCTCAGCCCTGTGCGGGCGCGCCGCCGAAGAGTTCGGCCTGGCCGTGGAGTTTCGCCAGACCAACCACGAAGGCGAATTGCTCGACTGGATTCACGGCGCCCGCCAGCGCTGCGCCGGCATCGTCATCAACCCGGCCGCCTGGACTCACACTTCGGTAGCGATCCGCGACGCCCTGGTCGCCAGCGAATTGCCGGTGATCGAAGTGCACCTGTCCAACGTCCATGCCCGCGAGCCGTTCCGTCATCACTCGTTCGTCTCGGCCATCGCCACGGCCGTGATGTGCGGCTTCGGCAGCCACGGTTATCGCCTGGCCCTGGAACATTTCAGCCAGCGGCTGAAGGGGCGATCCGCATGAATCGCAACAACGTGATACTCGCCGGGCTGATCGGCGCCGGCATCCAGGCCTCCCGCACCCCGGCGCTGCATGAACACGAAGGTGACGAACAGGGCCTGCGCTATCTGTACCGGCTGATCGATCTCGATCAACTGCAACTGGACAGCAACGCCCTGCCCGATCTGCTGCTGGCCGCAGAACGCATGAATTACACCGGGCTGAACATCACCTTCCCGTGCAAGCAGGCAATCATTCCGCTGCTCGATGAACTATCCCCGGAAGCCCGGGGCATCGGTGCCGTGAACACGGTGGTGCTGAAGGACGGCAAACGCGTCGGCCACAACACCGATTGCCTGGGTTTCGCAGAGGGTTTTCGTCGCGGCCTGCCAGACGTTGCCCGCGAACGTGTGGTCCAGATGGGCGCCGGTGGTGCAGGCGCGGCGGTGGCCCACGCCTTATTGAGCGAAGGCGTACAGCAACTGAGCATTTTTGATGTGGACGTAGAGCGCGCCGAAAGCCTGGCCAACAACCTCAACCAGCATTTCGGCGCTGGCCGGGCGGTTGCCGGGCATGATCTGGCGAGCACACTGAGTCAGGCGAATGGCCTGGTAAACACCACGCCGATGGGCATGGCCAAATTACCGGGCATGCCCGTGCCGGCGGCGTTGCTGCGATCCGAGTTGTGGGTAGCGGAGATCGTGTATTTCCCACTGGAAACCGAACTGCTGCGCAACGCCCGCGCCTTGGGTTGCCGAACCCTGGACGGCGGCAACATGGCGGTGTTTCAGGCGGTGAAAGCGTTTGAACTGTTCAGCGGCAGAGTGCCGGATGCGCAGCGAATGCTCGCGCATTTTCAAAGCATGAAGGGATAAAACCGTGAGGGGGCGACGCCCCCTCGACTTCGGTCACGCCTGCAAGTAGCGCAGCACCGACTCGCAAATCATCTCGCGATGACGCTGCTTGATGCTTTCGTCCGGCAGGTCGATCTGAAAGATCTCACCGAACGTGTGGCGGTTCGATACGCGATAGAAGCAGAACGAACTGATCAGCAGATGCACGTCCAGCGCGTCGAGCCCGGCGCGGAACACGCCCTCTTCAGCACCGCGACGCAGAATCTCGCCCAGGGAATCGAGGATGGTGTTGTTCATCGCCTTGATCGCGTCGGAACGCTTCACGTACTCGGCGTTGTGGATGTTTTCGATGCTGACGATCCGCACGAAATCGACGTTGCGATCGTGGTGATCGAAAGTGAACTCCACCAGACGCCGGATCGCTTCCACCGGCGGCAGTTCGGCCAGGTGCAGACGGTTCTCGGTGTTGCGGATATCGCCGTAGAGCTTCTCCAGCACCTCGACGTACAACTGCTCCTTGCTGCCGAAGTAGTAATAGATCATGCGCTTGGAGGTGTGGATGCGCTCGGCGATCGCGTCGACGCGAGCGCCGGACAGACCCTGCTGGACGAACTCGACGATCGCCTCCTGCAGGATATTCTCGCGGGTCTTTTCCGGGTTGTTCTTGCGACTTTTGCGCGGCTCTACCGCGGGTAGATCGGAGGCTGCGGAAAGTTCTGAAGTCATCGTCATTGCGGGCTCACGGCCATCACTGCACAGGCTGGCGATTATGGGCCGCGCGCCCCAGTGAAGGAAGCCGCGCGACCCGTGTTTAATCCCGCGTTTACGAATTTCCTACAACTTCGCCTGGCGAATCGCGCCACTGCGTGATTTGGCCATCGCCGCCAGCCGCACCGCGACGTTGGCCGCGCCATAACCGGCGTAACCGTTCTTGCGCTGGATGATCTCGAAGAAGAAACGCCCTTCGAACGGCTCGGTATAGACGTGAAACAACTCGCCACCCTGCGCATCGCGGTCGTACAGCACGTTGTAGTACGCCAGTTCGCTGAGGAATTCGTCATCGAAATCGAAGCGCGCCGCCAGGTCGTCGTAATAGTTGAGGGGGATATCCAGCAGCGGCACGCCCGCCTCTTTCGCCCGGCTGACTTCGGCGAAGATATCGTCGCAATCGAAGGCGATGTGATGCACCCCGGAGCCGCGATAACTCGACAGCGCGTGTGAGATCGCGGTGTTGCGGTTCTCGGAAATGTTCAGCGGCAGACGGATCGAACTGTCGCGGCTACGCAGCGCGCGACTCTTCACCAAGCCATACGGATCGGGCAGCACCACTTCGTCATCGGCCTCGAAATCCAGCAGGCTCTTGTAGAACAGCACCCAGCTGTCGAGGCTGTCTGCCGGCAGCGCCATGGCCATGTGGTCGATGCGCTTGAGGCCGCCCCGCGCAACAGCATCCGGCAGCAGATTGAAGTCGGTGCCGTAAACATCCGCGTCCTGATCCACCAGATAAATCAGGCTGCCGTCCGGCGCACGCACCGCCGCCAGTTCCAGCTCGTTGGGGCCGACCAGTCCGCGATACGGCTGACCTTTATAGGCGACCGCCCGGGCCAGCGCGCTGGCGCTGTCCTTGACCCGCACGGCGGTGGCGCACAGCGACGGGCCGTGGGCCTCGAAAAAGCTGTGGCCGAACGAATAGGGTTCCGAGTTGAGGATCAGGTTGATATCGCCCTGACGCAACAGGCTGACGCTCTTGGAACGATGCTGACCGGCCTTGACAAAACCCAGCCGCTCCAGCCAGTTCGACAGCTTGGCCCCGAGGCTTTCATCCACGGCGAACTCAAGAAACTCGATGCCGTTGTACTCGCTGGCCTTCGGCGTTTCGAAGAGGATTTCGCGGTTATCCACAGGACGGATGTCCTGCTCCAGACGCTGGCGGGTTTTCTCCTCCAGGTACAGCAGCGAACGCAGACCGTCGGCCGCATTGGCCCGAGGCGGTGCGGCGCGGAAGCCGTCGTTGAAGATTTCCAGCGACAGCGGTCCGGTGTAACCACTCTGGATGATCGGTGCGAGGAAACCCGGCAGATCGAATTCGCCCTGCCCCGGGAAGCAGCGGAAATGCCGGCTCCACTCCAGCACGTCCATCGCCAGGATCGGCGCGTCGGCCATTTGCACGAAGAAAATCTTGTCGCCGGGAATCTCGGCAATCGCCCGTGGATCGCCCTTGAGCGACAAGGTGTGGAAGCTGTCGAGCAACACGCCGAGGGCCGGGTGATCGGCCTGACGCACGATGTCCCAGACCTGTTGATAAGTATTGACGTGACGGCCCCAGGCCAGCGCTTCATAACCGATACGCAGGCCA
Organism: Pseudomonas sp. 9.2(2024); assembly: GCF_039695385.1. Taxonomy (NCBI): domain Bacteria; kingdom Pseudomonadati; phylum Pseudomonadota; class Gammaproteobacteria; order Pseudomonadales; family Pseudomonadaceae; genus Pseudomonas; species Pseudomonas sp. 9.2(2024). The sequence continues at coordinate 5,616,007 of NZ_CP155585.1, forward strand.
CGGGCGCCGGCGCGCTCGGCCAGCAGGCGCAGGTCGTCGATGAGGATTTGTTGATCGCCGAGACTGTCGGGGGAGGCGTTGCTGCAGACCAGCACCAGGTCGGTGCCCAGTTCCTGCATCAGGTCGAACTTGCGCTCGGCCCGCTCCAGGTTGCGGTCCAGACGATCGCGGCGGCAGCCTTCGAAATCGCGGAACGGCTGGAACAGGGTGATGGCGATTCCGAGGTCGGCGCACATCTGCCGGATTTCCCGGGGGCTGCCGTCGTAATACAGAAGATCGTTTTCGAAAATCTCCACTCCGTCGAACCCGGCGGCGGCAATGGCTTCGAGTTTTTCCGGCAGGGTTCCGCTCAAGGAGACGGTGGCAATGGATCGCTGCATGTTTCAACTCCCGGTGGAGACGTCGGCTACGAAAATTGCGCCGCTTTTATAGGGTGAGCGAATTATTGGTCCCGGTTTTTCATTGAGCAATTTAAACTGTACTACCCGGTTAGTTTTGCGTGCGATTATCGAACAGAATGCCGGTTTGGCGAATTGACGATTTTTCGTCCACTGCCCAACATCCGTCTCACCTTGAGTCCGGAACTGAACCACCGGTCGCAGCGTGCACAAGAAAAGCACACCAAATAACAAATCCAAAAACGGGTGGAACACATGATTCCTTCACAGACTTCCCGCATGGCTCCGGCCATGAGCACTGCCACGGGTGGCATCGGCGACAAGATCCGCGGCGCCATGGCCGTCGGCAAGACCCGTTGGGGCATGCTGGCGCTGGTGTTTTTCGCCACCACCCTCAATTACATCGACCGTGCCGCCCTCGGCGTCATGCAGCCGATCCTTGCCAAGGAAATGAGCTGGACGGCGATGGACTACGCCAACATCAACTTCTGGTTTCAGGTCGGCTACGCGATCGGCTTCGTGCTGCAAGGACGACTGATCGACCGGGTCGGCGTCAAGCGCGTGTTCTTCTGCGCGGTGCTGCTCTGGAGCCTGGCCACCGGTGCCCACGGTCTGGCGACCTCGGCGGTGGGCTTCATGGTCTGCCGGTTCATCCTCGGCCTGACTGAAGCGGCGAACTACCCGGCTTGTGTGAAGACCACACGCCTGTGGTTCCCGGCCGGCGAGCGCGCCGTGGCCACCGGCATCTTCAACGCCGGCACCAACGTCGGTGCGATGTTCACCCCGATGCTGCTGCCGCTGATCCTTCACGTGTGGGGCTGGCAGGCTGCGTTCCTGTGCATGTCGGCGCTGGGGGGGATCTGGCTGCTGTTCTGGGGCCTGAAGTATTTCAACCCGGAAGATCACCCAAACGTTAAGCAGTCGGAGCTGGAATACATCCAGAAAGAAGTCGAACCGGAACAGGCCCGCGTGCCGTTCTCGAAGATCCTGCGCATGCGCGGTACCTGGGCCTTCGCCCTCGCCTACTCGCTGACCGCGCCGGTGTTCTGGTTCTACCTGTACTGGCTGCCGCCGTTTCTCAATCAGCAATACAACCTGGGCATCAACGTTACCCAGATGGGCATTCCGCTGATCATCATCTACGTCACCGCCGACTTCGGCAGCGTGGGCGGCGGGATTCTGTCTTCGTTCCTGATCGGTCGCGGCATGAACTCGATCAAGGCGCGGCTGCTGTCGATGTTCCTGTTCGCCTGCTGCATCATCGGCGTGGTGATGGCCGCCGGCTCCGCCAACCTGTGGATCGCGGTTGCCGCCATCTCTCTGGCCATCGGCGCGCATCAGGCCTGGACCGCCAACATCTGGAGCCTGGTGATGGACTACACGCCCAAGCACATGATGAGCACGGTGTTCGGTTTCGGCGGCATGTGCGCGGCGATCGGCGGGATGTTCATGACCCAGATCGTCGGCCACATCCTGACCGTCACCAATAACAACTACACCGTGCTGTTCACCCTGATTCCGGCGATGTACTTCATCGCGCTGACCTGGATGTACTTCATGGCACCGCGCAAGATTCCTACCGTTACCGAGTAGCCCTTCAATACTAAGTAGCCTTCCTGCACTGACCGGCCTGATCTCAGGCCGGTCACGTCTTCAGCGCCGGCTCTGCTGCCACGCTGCCGCCAGCCCGCTGCAACAGATCACCGCAATCCCGATCACCGTCATCAGGGTCGGCGTGTGAGCAAACAGCAACCAGCCCAACAACCCCGCAAACACAATCTGGCAATAACCGAACGGCGCCAGCAACGCCGGCGCGGCATGGCGGAACGCCTGGGTCAGAAACAGGTGCGCGGTCATTCCGCAACTGCCCAGCGCCAGCATCAACAAGGCATGCCCCAGACTCGGCACCTGCCAGAAGAACGGCACCAGCGCACTCATCACCAGCGTGTTGCACAACCCGGCGAAAAAGTTGCTGGTGGTCGGGCTGTCGATTTCCGCGAGCTTGCGGGTGAGCAACTGATAGAAGCAGAAAAACAGCGCCGAGCAGAACGGCAACAGAATCGCCGGGGTGAACAAGTCACCGCCCGGATGGACGATGATCAGCACACCGATGAACCCGCACACCACCGCGATCCACTGACCGCGCGTCACCCGTTCCTTGAGCAGCGGTACCGACAGCGCCGTCACCAGCACCGGAGCAAGAAAGTTGACCGCCGTGGCCTCGGCCAGCGGGATGTACAGCAACGCTGTGGTGAAAAACAGGCTGGTGCCCAACAGGCACAACGCCCGCGCCAACTGCCACAACGGACGTTTGGTGCGCAGCACGCGCAGCCCGGACTGCGGCAGGAAAATCCCCGCCATCAGCAGCGTGTGCACCAGATACCGCGCCCACACCACCATCACGATCGGATAAAAACCCGAAAGGTATTTCGACAGCGCGTCGTGGCTGGAGAACAGGAAGGTTGCCACGACAATCAGCAAGATCCCCTTGAAGGGTTGGTTGACGCCGGAAAGCGGAGTGCTGACGGTCATGGGCTCTCTCTGAATGAAAAATAAACGGTGACGAGGACGCGTGCGCCCTCGCCCCTTGAAGCAGACTTATAGCCGGGCCAACAATTCCCGTGTCCGGTCGATCGCCATTTGCGCCCGCTGTAAACCACTCACGCCTTGCTCCAGCAATTTGACCGTGGGAATTTCCAGACTCAGGGGAAGGTTAGCCGGAAGACTGCGCAACAAACCGATCAAGTCACAATCGCCCTCGCCGGGAAACCGTCGTTCATTGCGGGCCTGACGCAAGATCTCGGCCATGTCCGTCGGCCTCGGCCCGGCAACATCGCACAACTGTGCATAGCGCAGCCGCGAGGGCGGCACACCGTCCAGATCCTCCAGCCGCGATCCGGAACGGTCGAAGTGAAACGCATCGACCAGTACCGCCCCGTTTTCGCGCCCGGCCTTGTCGACGATGCGCAACGCCTGTTCGAGATTGCGCGCATCGGTCCATGGCATGAACTCCAGATGCGGATGCAAACCGTAGGGCGCCGCCAGATCGCAGAGTGCCGCGAAATTATCGGTGAGCCGCTGTTCGTCAGGATCGTTACCGGCGACCAGCAATTCACTGGCACCGAACTCCGCGCCGACGCTAAGCAGTTGTTCGAAATCCGCAACCACCGTCTGCGGTTTCAAACGCAGGATTTCCACGTCGAGCACGCCGATTCCGGTGTCACGCAAACGCGCCAGTGTCTGACGCCGCAAATCGCCATCGGCTACCAATGGAAAGTGATATTCCTCGGGCGTCGCCGGCTCCAGACGCAGGCCGACATGGCTGTAACCGGCACGGGCCGCGACCTCGACCATCTCGGGTGGCGACAACTCCAGCACGGTCAGGCTGGCGAGGGACAGAATTCGTTCATTCATGTTCAGGCCTCGATCTGCGCAGGTTCGGTGGCGCGACCGCTGGCCGCTGCTTCACGGATGGCCTCGACCAGCGCCAGAGTGCGGGCGGCATCGGCGGCACTCACCAGCGGTTCAACCTCCCGTCGCGCCACGCGGACGAAATGCTGCAACTGCAACCGCAGCGCTTCATCAGGCGTGAACGGTTCATCGACCGACAGCAACGGCTCGTGCCAACCGGCGTCCACCTGATCGGCGCGGTAATGCCAGCGCTTGAGCTGCGGAATGCTCAAGGCTCCGGCCGTTCCCGCCAGCAAGTAGCAAGGTTGATCGGCCTGGCGCGGATAGGCCGGGTTTTCCCCGGAGTTCAACTCCCAGCTCCACGGCGCCGCCACCGCATCGGAACCGGTCAGCGTACCCAGCGCTCCGCCGTCGAACTGCAGCAGGATCGCCGCGCTGTCTTCATTGGCAAAACCACGCAACGCACGGTCGGTGATCGCCTGCACCGAACGCACTTCGCCGCACAGATGACGCAGCAGATCGAGGTCGTGAATCAGATTGGTCAACAGCATGCCCGCGCCCTCTTCGCGCCGCCACGCGGTTTCGAAATACTGGTCAGGCTTGCGCAGTTGGAACAACGCAGTCACCAGAGTCAGCCGCCCCAATGCTCCGCCCTTGACCAGTTCATGGGCCCGCACGATCAACGGATTGTGCCGCCGATGATGGCCAACCAGCACCGGCACGCCACTGCGTTTCACCGCCGCCACCAGTTCCCGCGCCTCATCCAGGTTTACGCCCACCGGTTTTTCCAGCAACACCGGAACACCAGCGGCGAGGCAATCCAGCGCAGTGCTGACGTGCTGATTATTCGGATTGGCGACGATCACGGCGTCTGGCCGGTTCTGCTCCAGCATCTGACGGTGATCGGTGAAATACGCCACACCCCACTCCGCCGCCAGGGCCGGTGCCTGAGGGCCGGGATCAGCCACGGCGCATAACGTGGCCTCAGTGAGATTTTTCAGGTGCCGGTAATGTTGCTGGCCCATGTTACCGGCGCCGATCAGGGCGATTCGAAGGGGCGGGTTCAAGGTGCGATCCTCTTGTGATTGTTGTGGGAAAACTCACTCCATCAACAATTTAGAACCCGGTTCCATATTCTCACACCCGTCCGACTGAAAAGTGGGCGAACAGCGCACAGCTTCGCTTAAACGAATAACTCCGAGGCCAGACTGGCTGCCGACAATTCCTCAGTAAACGTCAGCAACAGCGGCGCCAGTTCATGCAATCGCGCCCCCGGCATTCGTGCGCTCGGCCCGGCGATGCTGAGCACGCCGATCACCCGGCCATCGGCGGGATGTTTCACCACGGCAGCAATCGCCGAAGTGCCCACCGCCGAGCTTTCTTCCACACAGGCATAACCCTGTTCACGGGCCACGCGCAGGCGTTCGAGCAGTTCAATATTGGAGCGCGGCGCGTTGGGCCCGATATCCGCCGGCACCTCCGCGCCTTGGCGTTCGACCAGCGACAGCGCCTCGGCGTCGCTCATGCACGCCAGCCACGCATGGCCCGATGCGGTGTAGAACAGCGGCGCATCGCGGCCCATGTCCGGGTCGTAACGCAGACCGGTGCGGGCGCCCTGGGCCTTGGCGATCCAGGTCTGGCGCTCGCCGTCGATCACCCCAAGGCGCACCAGCTCACCGGTTTCCTGGGCCAGGCGATCCAGCACCGGCTGCACGATGTCGGCCCCGCTGCTCGACAGGTACTGAAAGCCCATCGCAACCAGTTTGGTCGACAGGTGATAACGCAACGTCTCCGGATTCTGCCGCACGTAACCCAGGCGGATCAGCTCGGCGAGCAGGCGGTGCGTCGCGCTCTTCGGAATGTCCAGTTGCTCGGCCAGGGTCTGCATCGGCAGCCCGCGCGGATCACTGGTGAGGCTTTCCAGCACGCTGAAAACCCGTTCGATTTGACTGCCGGCCATGATGCGCTCTCGGTGAAATTTCGCCGATTCTAGAAGACATCCCGAGGAATGCGAAATCTGGAACCCGGCGTCCGATAACCGCCCACTTTGCGGCGTCAGTCGGTTGATCTGCTTCGCCCGCACTGGTTATTTTCTGGAACATGATTCTAAAAACAACTGATTGCTGGAGCCCTTGCTGATGTCTGCCCTTCCCGATATCGACTGCGACGTTCTGGTGGTCGGCTCCGGCGCCGCTGGTTTGTCGGCCGCCGTCACCGCCGCCTGGCATGGCTTGAAGGTCATCGTGGTGGAAAAGGATCAGGTGTTCGGCGGCGCCACCGCGTGGTCCGGCGGCTGGGCGTGGGTGCCGTGCAATCCGCTGGCCCGGCGCGCCGGGATCGTGGAAGACGTGGAACTGCCGCGCACCTATCTGCGCCACGAACTCGGCGAGCACTACGACCCGGCCATGATCGACGCCTTCCTTGAAGCCGGCCCGCGCATGGTGGCGTTCTTCGAACAACACACCGCCCTGCAATTTGCCGACGGCAACGCCATCGCCGACATCCACGGTGAAACACCGGGCGCCGGCACCGGCGGACGCTCGGTGATTGCCGCCCCCTATGACGGACGAAAGGTCGGGCGCCTGCTCAAGCGTCTTCGCACAACCATGCGCGAAACATCGTTCATGGGCATGCCGATCATGGCCGGTGCGGACCTGTCGGCGTTTCTCAATCTGACCCGCTCGTTGTCGGCGGCCTGGCACGTGACCCGGCGTTTCACTCGCCACCTGTTGAACCTGGCGCTGCACGGCCGGGCGATGCAACTGGTCAACGGCGTGGCGCTGGTGGCGCGGCTGGCGAAGTCCGCCGAAGACCTCGGCGTACTGCTGTGGGAATCGGCGCCAGTGACGGAACTGTTGCGCGACGATTCACGCATCACCGGCGCTCGCGTGAACACCACAAAAGGCCCGGTCAATGTCCATGCCCGCAAAGCCGTGGTGCTCGCCGCTGGCGGATTTGCCAACGACATCGAGCGGCGCAAAGCCTTGTTCCCTCGCACGCCCACCGGTCATGAACATTGGGCGCTGCCTCCGCTGGCAGTCAATGGCGATGGCCTGCGACTGGGTGAAACCGTCGGAGCCCGGGTCAACACCGATGTGGCCTCGCCCGTGGCGTGGGCACCGGTCTCGCAGGTGCCACATTCCGACGGCAGCATCGGCCATTTCCCACACATCATCGAACGCGGCAAACCGGGCGTCATCGGCGTGCTGCGCAACGGCCAGCGCTTCGTCAACGAAGCCAACGGCTATTACGACTACGTCAGCGCCATGGTCGCCGCCGCCCCCGAGGGCGAAGAGGTCGCGTCCTGGCTGATCTGCACCCGCGCGTTCCAGCGCCGTTACGGGCTCGGCATGTCTCGGCCGTTTCCGGTGCCGGTGTCAGGTTTTATCCGCAGCGGTTATCTGAAAACCGGCGATACCCTGGAGGAATTGGCCAGCGCATGCGGCATCGACGCGAAGGGTTTACGCGCCACCGTCGATGATTACAACCACCATGCCCGGCACGGCGAAGACCCGCTGTTCGGTCGCGGCTCGACCCCGTACAACCGCAAACAGGGTGATCCGGCGCAACAGCCCAATCCGTGCGTCGCTCCTATCGAACACGGCCCGTTCTACGCGGTGAAGGTGCAGCCGGGCTGCTTCGGCACCTTCGCCGGGCTCAAGGTCAACCCGCATGCGCAAGTGCTCGACGCCGAAGACTGGCCCATCGCCGGTCTCTACGCCGCCGGTGGCGACATGGCCAGCATCATGGGCGGGCATTATCCGGCGGGCGGGATCAACCTCGGCCCGGCCCTGACTTTCGGTTACATCGCAGCCCGGCACATGGCGGGCGTCACGGCTTTCGAACAGGAGATCGACCATGCAGCACATCGTTAACAGACAAGGACTGAACCTGCCAAAACTCGGCCTCGGCACCTGGCCGATGCTCGGCGACGAATGCACCCGCGCCGTGGAGCAAGCGCTGGAACTCGGTTACCGGCACATCGACACGGCAGCGGCCTACAACAACGAAGATGCAGTCGGACAGGCCCTGGCGAATACGCCGACACCCCGCGAGCAGATTCACGTCACCACCAAGGTCTGGTGGGACCAGTTGCAACCGGATGCCATGCGTCATTCGCTGGATCGCAGCCTCAAGGCCTTGCGCAGCGAGTACGTCGACCTGTTCATGATTCATTGGCCGACCACCGACTGGGACCTGCCGCGCACCCTTGAGACCCTCGCGTCGTTCAAGGAGCAAGGTTTGGCTCGCAACATCGGTGTAGCGAATTTTCCGCTGCCGCTGCTGCGCAAAGTCGTCGAGGAATACGGCATCCCTCTGTCAGCCATTCAGGTCGAGTACCACGTCCTGCTCGGACAAAACGCCCTGCTCGACTACGCCCGTCAACATGATCTGGCGCTCACGGCCTACACGCCACTGGCGCGTAACAAGGTCTCGGAGATTCCACAGATTCAGCAGATCGCCGAAAAACACGGCGTGCTGCCGACTCAAGTGGCGCTGAAGTGGCTGCTGGATCAGGACAACGTGGCGGCGATTCCCAAGGCCAGCAGCAAGACCAATCAACTGGCCAACCTGGTCTCGCTGAATGTCGAACTGGATGATGACGACCGGGCGCTGATCGCCGCGTTGTCCAAGCGCGAACGTCAGGTCAGCCCGGATTTCGCGCCGGTGTGGGATGCCTTCGACCGCTGATATCTGACCCGGCGAAAGAAATCCGCCGGCGGATTGAATTCCCGGCGCTCGCGCTCGTCAATAACAGGCCCGACCTCGTCACCCCGAGGCCGGGCCTTTGTGCGTGTGTACGAATAGACGGACGACCGGACTGGCGCCACACTCACACACCAGCAACACTCATCACCACGATCAGACAGAGGATTCCCACATGCTATGGAAAAAAGGCCGACGCAGTGACAACGTCGTCGATGCCCGTGGCGATGACATGGGCGGTGGTGGCGGTATGCGCTTCGGCGGCGGCAAGGGCCTGAGCCTCGGGGCGATCCTGCTGATCGTCGGCATCGGCTGGATCACCGGCCAGGACCCGCTGCAGATCCTCGGCCAGCTCACCGGGCAGATGACCGAACAATCGGCCCCCACTTCGCAAACCCGTCAGGCACCGCCGGCCAACGATGAACAGGCCGAATTCGTGCGTTCGATCCTCGGCGACACCGAAGACACCTGGGGCGCGATCTTCCAGCAGGCCGGCCGGCAATATAAGGATCCGACCCTGGTGCTGTTCAGCAACCGGGTCAATTCCGCCTGCGGTCTGGCGACCTCGGCCACCGGCCCGTTCTACTGCCCGGCAGACCAGAAAGTCTATCTGGACATGGCGTTCTTCCAGGAAATGGCCCAGCGCTTCAAGGCTGCCGGCGACTTCGCCCAGGCCTACGTGATCGCTCACGAAGTCGGACACCATGTGCAGACGCTGCTCGGCGTCTCGGCGAAAATTCAGACAGCCCGCCAGCAAGGCCGGCAGATGGAAGGTGACGGCGGGCTGCTGGTGCGTCAGGAACTGCAAGCCGATTGTCTGGCCGGGGTCTGGGCCTACAACGCGCAGAAACGTCTGAACTGGCTGGAACCGGGTGACATCGAAGAAGCCTTGAACGCGGCGAACGCCATCGGTGATGATCGCCTGCAACAACAGGGTCAGGGCCGTGTGGTACCGGACTCGTTTACTCACGGTACGTCGGCGCAAAGGGTGCGCTGGTTTAAAACCGGATTCGCCCAGGGCCAGGTCGGCCAGTGCGATACCTTTGCGGCGAAAAACCTGTAAATGCATAAATGGCTGTTGGCTTTACTGTTCATCGGCGGCACCGCCCAAGCGGCCGGCGTCGACGCAATCAGTCCCGGGCGCCTGCAATTGCAGGCCGGCGAAATGGCGGTGGGCATCGGCCCGGCGCCGGCGAAAATCGAGCGCGTGCTGATCGTGATTCATGGCCGCCTGCGCAACGCCGAGACCTATCGCAAAAGCGGTGAAGTCGCGGCGGAACTGGCCGGGCAAACCGCCAACACCCTGGTGATCGCTCCACAGTTTCTCAACGAAAGCGATGTGTCGCTCTACTCGTTACCCGCCAGTGTGCTGCGCTGGCAAGGCAACGACTGGATGGGCGGCGGGTTATCCACAAGGCCGAACCCGCTCAGTTCCTACGCCGCACTGGACGAAATCGTCGGAAGGCTGAGCGATCGCAAGCAGTTTCCGGACGTGAAGCAGATCGTGATCTTCGGTCACTCCGGCGGTGCCCAGGTGGTGCAGCGTTATGCGCTGCTGGCCCAGGAACAGCCGGCGCTCAAGACCGAAGGCATTCGCTTGCGTTATGTAGTCGCCAACCCATCGTCCTACGCCTACTTCAATGAGCAACGTCCGGTGGCCTTCGATCATGCCAAGTGCCCGGGTTTCAACCGCTGGAAGTACGGTCTGGTGGATCCACCGATCTACTCGGGTGGGCAAACGCCCGCGCAGCTTGAAGGGCGTTACGTCAAACGCGAGGTGATTTATCTGCTGGGCCAGCAGGACACCGACCCGCAGCACCCGGCGCTGGACAAGAGCTGCGCCGCCAAAGCCCAAGGGGCTTATCGACTGGAGCGCGGGAAGCTGTTTTTCGGTTACTTGTTGCGTCGTCACCCTGAAGGGGTCAATCAGCGCCTGGTCGAAGTGCCCGGGGTCGGGCATAACGGCGACGGCATGCTGACCTCGCCGGAAGGCCAGAAAGCACTGTTCGAGCAATAAAAAACGGGGGCCGAAGCCCCCGTTTTTTTTTCAAGCGAACAACATTCGCCACAACTCCACACAATCCTTCGCATGCCAATCGGTCACCTCCGGCCACGGATTATCCGGCAGGTTCACCAGCACCGTGTGCGTACCCGCTGCCCGACCGCAGTCGAGGTCGAAGCGGTAATCTCCGACCATCACCATCTCGCTCGCCGGCACTTGCCAGGCTTCGGCCAGTTTCAGCAAACCGCCCGGATGCGGTTTCGGCGGCGCTTCCTCGCGACCCAGCACATCCTCCACCGCAAAGCAGTCGGCCAGGCCGATGGCTTCCAGCGTCACATGGGCCAGCTCGCGCGCATTGCGGGTCAGGATGCCCAGGCGATAACCCCGCGCGTGCAGTTCGCGCACCAGCTCCACCGCGCCGACCGCCGGGGTCGAGCCGAGCGCCAGATCGCGCTCATGCTCCAGCAGCCACGCATGTTTCGCCGCTGCTTCCTCGGCGGGCAATGCCGCGAGGTGGGTGAGGATGTCGTCCTCCGGCGGGATCGCCAGCGCCACGCGGATCGCCGCGAAGTCGTGCACGGCGACGGTCAGGGTGCCGTCCATGTCGAACACCCAGTGCCGCACATCCGCCAGACTCATGCCCAGTCCTTGCGATGACGGATCAGGCCTTCCTGGGTCACCGACGCCACCAGTTGCCCGGCGCGGTTGAACACGCTGCCCCGGGAGAACCCGCGCGAGTTGCCGGCCCACGGGCTGTCCATGGCGTAGAGCAACCAGTCATCGGCACGCAGGTCATTGTGGAACCACAGCGCGTGGTCAAGGCTGGCGACCTGCATGTCTTTCTGCCAGACCGATTTGCCGTGAGGCAGCATCGAGGTGGTCAGCAGACCGAAGTCCGAGGCGTAGGCCAGCAGATATTTGTGCAGCGCCGGGATGTCGGCCAAGGCGCCGTCGGCGCGGAACCACACGTACTTGACCGGATCCGCCGGTTGCGGGTTGTACGGGTCTTTTTCGGTGACCGGGCGCACTTCGATCGGCTTCGGGCACAGCAGCTTTTCGCGCATGTGTTCCGGGATCAGGTGCGCGCGTTGCTGGGTCAGTTCCAGCTCCGACGGCAGGTTTTCCGGGCCGACCACTTGCGGCATCTGGCTCTGGTGTTCGAAGCCTTCTTCGTCGTACTGAAACGACGCGCTGCAAGTGAAAATCGGGTGGCCCTTCTGGATCGCGGTCACGCGGCGGGTGCTGAAACTGCCGCCGTCCCGCACGCGGTCCACCGAGTAGACCACCGGCAACTTGGCATCGCCCGGACGCAGAAAATAACCGTGCATCGAATGCACATGACGCGCTTCTTCAACGGTCTGACTGGCCGCCGACAGCGACTGGCCCAATACCTGGCCGCCGAACAACTGGCGAAAGCCCAGATCCTGACTGCGACCACGGAACAGGTTTTCCTCGATCGGTTCGAGGGTCAGCAGATCCACCAGATCTTCCAACACTTGGCTCATTCAGACTCTCCTCACACAACGCTATGCCGCGCAGTCCTGACTGCGACGGCCAATTCAGATTCTGGCGCGAGCCACTGATCGCGCCATTGTAAACGTCCGTGTCGGCTTAGCCATGCAGGGTCTGCAGCCATTGCTCCCGGGTGATGCGGTACAACACGTGTCGACGCAACGGATGGTCGACCGCCAGTTTCGGGTGATCAAAATCGTCGGCTGGATCGTGATGCATGCCGATCGCCTGCATGACTTTTTCCGACGGCAGATTGCTCTGCGCAGTAAAGGACACGATTTCCTTCAGGGCCAACCGGTCAAAACCGCAGCGCAGCGCAGTCCACGCCGCCTCGCTGGCATAACCGAGGCCCCAGTGTTCCTTGGCCAGCCGCCAGCCGATTTCCACCGCCGGGGTGAACGGCGCGTCGAAACCGACCACGCCGAGCCCGGTAAAACCGATGAACTCGCCGCTGTCCTTGCGCTCCAGCGCCCACAGGCCATAACCGTGTTCGGCAAAATGCCCGCGCACCCGGCCGATCAACGCGGCGCTTTCCAGCCGGCTCAAGGGCGCGGGGAAGTAGCGCATCACCTGCGGGTCGGCGCACATTGCCGCGAACGCCGGCAAATCCTCGTCCTGCCATTGGCGCATCAGCAGCCTTGCGCTTTCCAGCTCCAGTATCGGTTCCATCCCGCCCCTCCGCTTGATGCCGTCAGTCTACATCGCTGTTAGGCTTTGCACTCTTTCCTGCAGCCTTTATGAATAGTCCACCATGCCGTTGCCGCTGATCTACCACGAAGACTACAGCCCGGAATTCCCGGCGGAACACCGCTTCCCCATGGACAAGTTCCGCCTGCTGCGCGATCACCTGGTGGACAGCGGCCTGACCCGCGACGAAGACCTGCTGCGCCCTGAACTGTGCCCCGCCGACATTCTCGCCCTGGCCCATGACCGCGGTTATATCGAACGCTACATGAGTGGCGAGTTGTCCCGCGAAGACCAGCGGCGCCTCGGTCTGCCGTGGAACGAAGCCCTGGCCCGACGCACGGTGCGGGCGGTCGGCGGTTCGATTCTCGCGGCAGAGAAAGCCCTGGAACATGGCCTGGCCTGTCACCTCGCCGGTGGCACCCATCACGCCCACTACGATTACCCCGCCGGCTTCTGCATCTTCAATGACCTGGCGATCATCAGCCACTACCTGCTGCAAAGCGGCCGGGTGAACCGGGTGCTGATCTTCGACTGCGACGTGCATCAGGGCGACGGCACTGCACGGATTCTGCACAACACCCCGGAAGCAATCACCGTTTCCCTGCACTGCGAAAAGAACTTTCCTGCACGCAAGGCCGAAAGCGACTGGGACATTCCGCTGCCCAACGGCATGGGCGATGCCGATTACCTGAAAGTCGTCGACGACGCGCTCAACTATCTGCTGCCGCTGTATCAGCCTGATCTGGTGCTGTACGACGCCGGCGTCGACGTGCACAAGGACGACGCCCTCGGTTATCTGCAACTGACTGACGAAGGCGTCGCCGCCCGCGATGAAAGCGTGATGCGCCACTGCCTGGGCCGCGACATACCGGTGGTCGGCGTGATCGGCGGCGGATACAGCAAGGATCGCCAGGCCCTGGCCCGCCGCCACGGCATCTTGCATCACAGTGCGCAGCGCGTCTGGCAGTCATCGGGTTGTCATTGAGTTGTGCTGCGTTACCCACAGTGGCTGTGGAACGGCCTGTGGATAACCTGAGCGAAAGGGACTACAGCCCACGCTGAACATGGCTTGCAGCGCGCTGGTTGTTTTTTGATCAGGCCTGACGATGGTCGCTGCTGCTAGAATGCGCGGCTTATTCCGCCACGCTATTGCCGCTGCCATGACCCAGACTTCTGCCGCCCTTCCCGCTCACGTCGCCATCATCGGCGGTGGCCCCGCCGGCCTGATGGCCGCCGAAGTGCTGAGCCAGGGCGGAGTCCGCGTCGATCTGTACGACGGCATGCCCTCGGTGGGCCGCAAGTTCTTGCTGGCCGGGGTTGGCGGCATGAACATCACTCACTCCGAAGCCTACCCGGCCTTCCTCTCGCGCTATGCCGAACGCGCCCCGAACATCGCCCCGCTGCTGCGCGCGTTCGACGCCGACGCACTGTGCCGCTGGATCCACGAGCTGGGCATCGAAACCTTTATCGGCAGCTCCGGCCGGGTGTTCCCCACCGACATGAAAGCCGCGCCATTGCTGCGCGCCTGGCTCAAGCGCCTGCGCGACAGCGGCGTGGTTATCCACACCCGCCACCGCTGGCTCGGCTGGGACGAAAACGGCGCGCTGCGCATCGACAGCCCGGAAGGCGAGAAAACCCTCAACCCCGACGCCACCTTGCTCGCCCTCGGCGGCGGCAGCTGGTCGCGGCTTGGCTCCGACGGCGCGTGGATGCTGCCGCTGGAGCAGCGCGGTGTAGGCCTGGCGCCGTTGCAGCCGAGCAATTGCGGCTTCGAGGTGCAGGCCTGGAGCGAAGTGATGGTCAGCAAATTCGCCGGCGCGCCGCTGAAAAATATCGCCATCGGTTTGAACGACGATGTTCCGCGTCTGGGTGAATGCGTAATTACCGCGACCGGCATCGAGGGCAGCCTGATCTACGCGCTGTCAGCGCCGATTCGTGAGGCGATCAATCTGCACGGTGCCGCGACCATTCACATCGACCTGCTGCCCGGCCGACCTGTGGATAAATTGCAGGCGGCGTTGAGCAAACCACGGGGTTCGCGCTCGATGGCCAAGCACCTGCACAGTCAGGTCGGGATTGATGGGGTGAAAGCGGCGCTTCTGCGAGAACTCACTGATGCAGCGACGTTTGCTGATCCGGCAATGTTGGCCCGGGCGATCAAGGCTTTGCCGCTGACGCTGGTGAAAACCCGTCCGCTGGACGAGGCGATCAGTAGTGCCGGCGGGGTGACGTTCGAGGCGATGGACGAGCGGATGATGCTCAAGGCGTTGCCGGGGGTGTTTTGTGCGGGGGAGATGCTGGATTGGGAAGCGCCGACGGGCGGGTATCTGCTGACGGCGTGCTTTGCCAGTGGCCGGGCGGCGGGGTTGGGGATGCTGGACTGGTTACGACGCTGAGATCGGGTCGCCCCTTTCCCCTCACCCCAGCCCTCTCCCGGAGGGAGAGGGAGCAGACCGCGGTGTCTGGCGTCATACATCGACCTGAAAGACCGAGTCGTTTATGGATTTATCGATCAAGTGTTTTTCATAACTTGAGTTCGACTCGATATTTCAGGTCGACGTAACTCGCAAAAACAACTCGATCAGTCCCCTCTCCCCCCGGGAGAGGGCTAGGGTGAGGGGGCTTTTGATCTTTAAGGCAATCTTTAAGGCTTACGCTTACGCGGCCCGGTATTGAACACCGGCACCTTGCGCACAGGCTTGATCGAAGGCTCCGGCGCCTGAGTCTCGCCGCTGTCCACCCACTTGCCCAGATTGCGCTTGCCACCGCCACCACCGGAAGCTTTCGGCTTCTTCGGTTTCTTCGGCTTCTTGATCACCTGGCCACTGGCATCGGTGTCCGGCACGCGGTGCTCCGGCACGAAGTCCGGCTCAACCTCACGCTTCAACGTGCTGCGAGTCAGCATTTCAATCGCCGACAACATGTTCACTTCATCAGCGCACACCAGCGAGATCGCCTCACCGGTCGAACCCGCGCGGCCAGTCCGGCCGATACGGTGAATGTAATCCTCGGCCACGATCGGCAGATCAAAGTTGACCACCAGCGGCAAATCTTCGATATCCAGACCACGGGCAGCAACATCAGTGGCCACCAGAATCTGCACTTCGCTCAGCTTGAACCGATCCAGCGCCCGCTGCCGGGTCGCTTGCGGCTTGTCGCCGTGGATACCGTCGGCGTTCACGCCCAGGCCCTGAAGTTTCTCGACCAGCGCGTCCACACCATTACGGGTCTTGGCGAACACCAGCACCTGCTTCCACTTGTTCTTGCGCATCAGGTGCACGAACAGTTCCGGCTTGCGCTTCTTGTCCACCGTCACCACCCACTGCTTGACGGTGTTGGCGGCCACGTTGCGCGGGCTGACTTCGATGCTCAGCGGATCGTTGAGCATCTGCCCGGCCAGCAGGCGGATGTCATCGGAGAAGGTTGCGGAGAACAGCAACGTCTGACGTTTCTTCGGCAGCGCGCGGTAAATGTTCGCCAGCTCCTCGGAAAAGCCCAGGTCGAGCATGCGGTCGGCTTCGTCCAGCACCAGAGTTTGCAGCTGGTTGAACTTCAGCGCGTTCTGGCGGAACAGATCGAGCAGACGGCCCGGAGTCGCCACCAGCAGATCGACGCCGCCACGCAGCTTCATCATTTGCGGGTTGATGCTGACGCCGCCGTACACTGCATAAGTGCGCAGCGGCAGGTTTTCAGCGTACTGGCGCACGGCTTCGTGGACTTGTTCGGCCAGCTCGCGGGTCGGCACCAGAATCAGCGCACGCACCGAGTTGGCGGTGACTTTCGGCCCTTCCATCGCCAGCAGTTGCAACAGCGGCAAGGCGAAACCGGCTGTCTTGCCGGTGCCGGTCTGGGCCGCGGCCATCAGGTCGCGACCGGCCAGCACGGCCGGAATGGCCTGCGCCTGCACCGGCGTCGGGGTCTGGTAGCCGAGCTTCTCGAGGGAGCGCAGCAAGGGTTCGATCAGGCCAAGGGTGGCGAAAGTCATGGGAGTACCGTAGGAAAAATCAGAGCAGATTGTGCAAAACGAGTATGCGATGGCGCGCAGTTTACCCTAATTCGCACGCTGCTCCGTCGCTATGACCTTCGCTGCGGCAGCCGGCTCGCTGACCACCGGCGACCGCGCCGGACGCCGCCACTGTGGCAGACTGATCAGCACCACCGCGCCGATGATCACCAGCATTGCCAGCGCTTCTTCGATGCCGATGGTCTCGCCGACAAACACGATCCCCAGCAACACCGCCACCGCCGGGTTGACGTAGGCATAACTGGTGGCTGCCGCCGGACGAACGTTTTTCAACAGATACATGTAAGCGTTGAAAGCGATGATCGAGCCAAAGAAGATCAGGTACGCCAGCGCCAGCCAGCCTTCCAGCGGCGGCATAGCCTGCAGGTGTTCACCGCTGGCCGCGCTGCCGATCAACAGCACCACGCCACCAACCAGCATTTCCACGGCACTGGCCATTGCGCCCTGAGGCAGCGGCAGGTGTTTGCTCCACACCGAACCGAACGCCCAGCTCGCTGCCGCGAAAATCAGCAACGCCGCGCCCAGCGGACTCGATTGCAGGTTGGAGCCCATGTTGAGCATCGCGATGCCGATAATCCCCATCACCACCCCGGCCCACTCCAGGCGGGTGTTGCGCGCCCCCCAGAGATAACCGCAGAGCAAAGTGAACAGCGGCACCGTCGCCACCGCCAACGCCGCGACACCCGAGGCCACGCCACTGTGCTCGGCCAGCGTCACCGCGCCGTTACCGAAACTGAGCAACAGAATCCCGATGATCCCCGCCGCCTTCCACTGCGCCCAGGTCGGCGCCGGTGCACCGCGCCAGCGCAGGAACGCGTACATCAGAGTGCCGGCAATCACGAAGCGCACGCCGCCGAGCATCAGCGGCGGCCAGTACTCGACGCCGATGCGGATCACCAGATAGGTCGATCCCCAAATCACGTACAACGCAAAAAACGCGGCGATCAAGGGCAAGGAAAAACGGCGCAAGGCAGACATGGGCAGCTCGAAAGTCAGACTCAGGGGATTGATTATTCTAGAAAGGCCAACCGCTAAAAATAAGTTACAAAACCTGTTTATAGCGCCGGTACACTTTCGAAAACACGGAGATCGACGGCATGAACCGCGATTTCGAAAGTCTGGCATTTTCAGGAGTCCGACCTTGGACAAATACGACCGCATGCTGCTCAGCGCCCTGCTCGAAAACGGTCGCGCGTCCTACGCCGACCTCGCCCGCAAAGTGAACCTCTCCGCCCCCGCCGTCGCCGAGCGCGTGGCCAAACTTGAGGCGGCCGGAGTAATTACCGGGTATCAGGCGAACATCGACCTGTCGAAAATCGGCTTGCCGATCCAGTGCGTGATCGAATTGCGCCTCCACCAGAACGGCAGTCAAAAGGTCTACGACGAAATGGTGAAAATTCCGCAACTGACCGAGTGCTTTCGAGTGACGGGCGATCCGTGCGTGATTATGAAGGCCGCGGTAGGTTCGATGACCGAGCTGGAAGAGCTGATCAACCGGGTGGCGAAATTCGGGTTCAGCAAGACGTCGATCGTGTTGTCGAGTGCGATAGAGAAGCGGGTGCCATTGGGGAAATTAGAAGACTGTATAAATAAAAAGCAGTAACTGTCCCGTTTCGCTTTCGTAAACGGGAACAGTCCAACAAGTTATTACGAATTGAGAAATGCTTGGGAGAAAGAACTAACTTTTCGTCGAAAATCCTGATAGGACGCCAATCCCTTAACGGGCCCTTCCGGATTCAAGTCTATAGTTAATCTCGCTCGCATTTCAGAAAATCGCTTTTTAAATTTTGCTAAACGAGCACCTTGTGTTTCGCTTGCTTCGCAAAGAGCGTCCATCAAAAGTTGCTTCGTATCACGAGTTGATTCGAGTCGACGCATAGCAGGTACACTGTTCAAGGCTCCACGAAAGCTTGAATTACCCGCAACCAGTTTTATAGCATCAACATCTGCAAGCAACCAAGTTTCCAACATCGTAACCGGGATGACCGGAACGACTCTAGACAAGGGCACAACTCCATCGCTAGCTTCAGCTATTTCTTGTTCGCGAATATCCGCACCAACATTATCAGCATCTCGATGGACAAATATCACATCAGCATGAGGATAATATCTCACTAGAGCCTGTAGCTTTTCTCGAACCGAACGCCCCACCGGCGGAGAAAACATACCTAAATCTGGTACCTCACCGCTTACTTCAGAAAAACCTTCGCCAATCAAAATGGTTTGTATATGCTCAACTAAACGAAGATCAGAAGAGCCTTCTCCAGTAAGAACAAATCTTATTTTCATGCATTGGCGCCCTTTGGACTTATTCGTCGAATTCCATTGAGATCTGGCTATCTGGCGGGAGTGCTAAATAAGCAATAATCGATCCCTTATCGATGCATTCAGAACCAGACTTAAATCGCCAGCTTTCACGCAAGCTCTTACAGCGAATCGTTGAGGCCGGCATTCCATCGGGCCCCCGAACTTTGACTACATCTGCATAAATCAAATCATCTGGAGACTCAAGCTTTACCAATACGGGCGAGTGCGTCGCAATCAATATCTGACGCATAGGATTATCCTCTCCAACCGGATAGGCCGTATCGACTGCCAATTCTTTCAACAGTGATAACATCGCCCCCATTTTTGCTGGATGAATACCATTCTCAGGTTCTTCGAAACACAGCAGTCCCTTAAAGTCAGGATCTTCAGCCATGATGCACAAAGCCATAAATCTCAGCGTACCATCTGAAAGAGCACGCGCTGGCAAGAACGCACCCGAGCGTTCTTTTACTTCAACAGTCAATAGCTGCCGAACTTGATCGACATCAACTCTCACATCTGACGTTGGTACAATCTCGGACAAACGACTGGCAATTCGGGAATAAACATTTGCATCTTTACGATAAAGTTTGTGCAAAGCAGCCGCCAGCTTCCCACCATCAGCACCCACGCTGGTTTCTTCATGCATCTTATTCGAACGCCTCATAGCGCTCGGCTCCAACGACAGAAATCTCCACGACTGCATTTCTCGCCTAGCAGCCAAAATAGTTGGCCACACCGCACTATTGGTATTTGCAACTACTGTCTTTGGTATATATCTGGCCGGAATTTTTTGAGGCTGCCCACTGCTCCCACCATCTTGATGCAGATGTATTTCTACAACGCCATCATCTACCTTCTGAGTAGAGATAAACCCCGCACCCTTTCTTTTATTCAATACAACCTGATCACGAAATTGAGAAACACTCAACGGAAAATGCAACAGGTTAGTAGCTTCACCCTTATTAATATGGACGAGAGTTTCACGCGCCAAATACAGTCCCAAAGAGCCTGACTTCTCTTCTGATGGGTCTCTTGCGATCTCAACTTCATATCGTAAAAAGGTTGACGTTGCTTGAGCTTTACGACCGAAGTCGTCGACTATATCCAATGGCACTATCATTTCAACCGCAAGCTTTAAACTCTCTACACGATAGTCACCGTTCGTCCAGAAGACATCAAGTGGATCAGTAGACTCAGAATCTCTGACAGCTAGCGCGGCTTCTACAATTGTCTTATCACTTAACAAAGAAAGAAACTTTATAGCATCGAATATATTTGATTTCCCGACTCCATTCAGACCCGCAATACAATTGAAGGGACCAAAGGACACAGAGAAATCAAGAAGATTTTTGAAACCATGCGCTTCAAGTTTGGTAAGCATATTTAGCTCTCTATCATCGAGCAGCGATTAAATGCCGATCGAGTATCTAAGAATTGACAGCACGATTCAAGCAGAAAAAATCGATAGTTTATAAATTACAACGAAAAAACCTTCTGTTTAAAGCTAGATTTTACGCTTACAGTTTATAGCCCACGATACCGCTGAAGATGCTCCCCAACTTTAGCGGCCGGGACTTTCTGCAATTTGCACAGCAAGTCGTGCGATAGCTCCCGCACCCCATGCTTGTGCCGCAGTTCATCCGCCAGATGCGCCAGCAAATTCGCCGCCATCTCCGCATCCGCCATCGCCCTGTGCGCCTGGCCGGTGTGCGGCAATTGGGCGAAGGTAGTGAGCGTACCGAGCTTGTGGTTCGGCGCCGCCGGCATCAAACGGCGGGCCAACAAAAGCGAGCAAGCGAAATTCTGCAAACGGGTACGTTTGATCCGCCCCAGTTCGAAGTCCCAGAACTTCTGGTCGAAGGCGGCGTTGTGCGCCAGCAGGGGTGTGCAGCCGACGAATTCGTTGACTTCGTTCATCACCCGCTCGGCCGACGGCGCGGTGCGCAGCATGGCGTTGCTGATGCCGGTGAGTTGTTCGATGAAGGCCGGGACGCGTACGCCGGCGTTCATCAGGCTCTGGTAACGCTCGACGATGCGGCCGTTTTCCAGCATGACCACGGCGATTTCCGTGGCCCGGCAGCTGCTGCTCGGCGAGATGCCGGTGGTTTCAAAGTCGATGACTGCAATGCGTTCCAAACCGGGTGGTACTCCGTCCAAATCAATTCTTGAGCAGGGCTCAATTTTTCAACAGCAGTGCGCCTTCGATCGGCACATAACGGCTGGCGGCGCGGATCAGCGAGTTGGCGGTCAGACCGGGAACGCCGTAGGCCACCGCTTGCACGCCGTGTTTGTTGATAATGCGTTCGAGCAGCATGTCGAAGTCGCCATCACCGGAGGCCAGGACGATTTCGTCGACGTGGTCGGCGGCGTCCATGATGTCGAGGGTGATGCCCACGTCCCAGTCGCCCTTGGCCGAGCCGTCGCTGCGCTGGATGTAGGGTTTGAGTTTCACGGTGAAACCGAGGTTGCGCAGGATCTGCTGGAACTGCTGCTGTTTGCTGTCGCCCCGGTCGATCGCGTAGGCGTAGGCCTCGACGATCTGCCCGTGCTGGCTGACATCCGCCCACAGCGCCGCGTAGTTGAAGTGGCAACCATAGGCCTGACGCACGGTGTAGTAGAGGTTCTGCACATCGGCGAACACTGCGATTTTTTTCACCGGAGTTCCTGTGAGCGCTGACGCGCATGAGCCGGATCAGGCACCAGGCCCGAAAAAGGCGCTCAGTATGCCAGCCCGAAGGAAGGTTCCGCGAATAATCGGCCCGGGGCGATCAGGCGCCCCGGACGAATGGTGAATCAGACGAAGGAATCGTCGTCATCGAAGAACGATGAGTTGTCATCGCTGTAGTCGGTGTCGGTGAAGCCGCCCTGATCATTACCGTAGGAATCGTTGTTGGCCATGCGCTGGTCATCGCCCCAGCCGTTGTTGCTCTGGTCGTTGACCTGAGCTGGCTCTTCCTTGATGACTTCGACGATTTCTTCCGGCTGCTGGTTGTGATGGAACAGGCTGCTGATGCCTTGTGCCAGCATCACGCCACCGGCCACACCGGCGGCGGTTTTCAGGGCGCCGCCGAGGAAGCTGCTGCCGGCCGCCGGGGCCGCTTGTTGCTGGCCATAACCCGGTGGTGGCGCGCCGAAGTTCTGTTGCGGCGCAGGCGCACCGAAGTTCTGCTGAGGTGCCGGTTCACGCCAGCCGCCAGTGGAGGTCGGGGCGCTCTGGGTCGGTGCGGGGCGCGAGCTGCTGCCACCAAAAATGCTCGACAGGAAGCCACCGCCGCTGGAGGCCGGCGGCGCGCTTTGCGCCTTGGCCGATTGCAGTTCGGCCTGCAATTGCTTGACCTGTTGAGTCAGTTGTTTGTTCTGTTCGTCGAGGCTCTTGAGGGCAGCCTCCTGCACCAGAATCGCCTGGGTCATGAAATAACCTGCGGCCGGCTGGCGCGTCAGGTGTTCCTTGATCCGCGCCTCGGCCTGGGCGTCGCGCGGGGCTGCCTCCGTTTCGGCCTGTTGCAGCCGGGAAAACAGTCCATCGATCAGGGTTTGTTCTTCGCTGTTCATGGCGACCTCGTAGATTGCCGGGGATAACGTTGCCCTCCTCCACGTCGGAGAAGGTGCACCTCTGTAATGGAGGCAGCAACAGAATGTTTCAATGACCTTTACCGAACGTTTACGTTTGCGCAGCGAAACGGATCATCGGTTAAAGTGGGCCACTGTTTTTGACCTGCGATACCGACTGATGAATGCCTTCGATGTGCTGCGCGACTCCCTGTATTTCTTCAAACGCAATCTGGGCCGGATCGTCCAGTTGTGCCTGCCGCTGGTGATTGTCGAAGCCGTGCTGCAACAGGTGGTCGACCATGCCAGCGACCCGGACGGTTACTCGGCCATCAGCGTGATCGTCGGCCTGCTGGTGTATCCGCTGTACACCGCCGCGCTGATTCTGTTTCTCGATGCCCGCACCCGCGGCGAATCCCCGCAAACCCGCGATCTGCTGGCGATGGCCGCTCGTCTGTGGCCGCGCTTTGCCCTGCTGACAGCGCTGAACACGCTGTTGATCCTGCTCGGTCTGTCCCTGTATTTCCTGCCGGGGCTGTGGCTGATGGTCACTCTGGCCTTCGGTGAATACCTGCTGGTGCTGCGCGGTTACGGTCCGCTGCAGGCGATGAAGGAAAGCCTGCGCCTGAGTCGTGGGCATTTTCTGCGGATTCTGGTGTGCATCCTGTGTGTGATGGGGCCGCTGTGGCTGCTCAAGGGCCTGACTTTGCAGGTCTATCCCGATCCGCAGAATCCTTTGATTGCGGTGCTGATCGACAGTGGCCACAGCTTCCTGCAACTGTTCACTAGCGTGGTGCTGTTCCGCCTGTTCATGCTGATTAGCGAATTGCCCGACAAACGTGACGGAATAGTCTGACTGCACCGAGCTTGGGCTGATGGATGGGTCTCGGGTATGCTCGGGACCACTTCCGTATCGCTATAAGCCGAGCCATGACCCGTCTACTGCGCTACATCCTGTTGCCCGCACTGTTCGTCCTCGCCCTGATCGGCACGCTGATCTACAGCCTGACCTGGCGCCCCGACGCCCGGGAAACCCTGCCGGTCAGTTGCACCGGGCAACCGCCGATGCTGGTCCCCGGTCAGGCTCTGAAGGTCATGACCTGGAACGTGCAATACCTGGCCGGCAAGCGCTACGTGTTCTGGAATGACCTGGCGCAAGGCGACGACGAAGCCCCGACTCCGGAAGACATGGCCTTCAGCCTCGATGAAGTCGCGCGAGTGATCCGCGACGAACAGCCCGACGTGGTGCTGTTGCAGGAACTGGATGACGGCGCCAAGGCCAGCGACTACCAGAACCAGCTCAAGCTGTTGCAGGAGCGTCTGACCGACCTCTACCCGTGCAGCGCCCACGCCTTCGACTGGAAGGCCGATTTCGTCCCGGATCCGCACATCTTCGGCAGCGTCGGCCGGCAACTCGCCACCCTCAGCCGCTACCGCATCGAACACGCCGAGCGCCTGCAATTGCCGGTGCAGCCGGCGAACCTCATCAGCCGTCAGTTCCAGCCGAAAGATGCCCTGCTCGCCACCACCCTGCCGCTCAGCGATGGCGGGCAACTGGTGGTGTTCAACACCCATCTGGATCGCGCCACCCAGCCGGACGACACCTTGCAGGCGCAGGTGACAGCGGTGGCCAAGGTCCTCGACAAACACGAAAGCCACGGCACGCCGTGGCTGATCGGCGGCGACTTCAACCTGTTGCCGCTCGGCCAGTACCGGCGCCTGCCCACCGAGCAGCGCACGCCCTACTCCGCCGACAGTGCGCTGCATGTGCTGTGGGACAAGTACCCGATGATCCCGACCAACAACGAAGCCAGCGGCATCGACCGCGCCAAGTGGCTGACCCATTACCCCAACGACCCCGGCCTCAACGGCCCGGACCGCACGGTCGATTACCTGTTCTACAGCCCGAAGATCAAACGGGTCGAAGCCACGGTGCGGCAGGACGACACCTTGCGCATCTCCGATCATTTACCGGTGATTGCGAAGTTCCTCCTGCCACCCAACTGACCTCAATGGGACTCTTCGAGATCATCGTGCAACAGCCCGAAGATCTGCCGCTTCATGTCGATGAACGAGCGCTCCATGACCATGTCCAGCGTGCGCGGGCGTTCGATCGGCACATCGAGAATCTGCTTGATCCGCCCCGGCCTGGCGCCCATCACATACACCCGATCGCCGAGCAGGATCGCTTCGTCGATGTCGTGGGTGACGAACAACACGGTCTTCTTGCTGTTGCCCCACACCCGCAATAACAGCTGCTGCATTTGCAGGCGGGTCTGGCTGTCCAGGGCACCGAAGGGTTCGTCCATCAGCAGGATCTGCGGATCGTTGGCCAGCGCCCGGGCAATCGCCACCCGTTGCATCATGCCGCCGGACAACTGCTTGGCGTAGTTGTCGGCAAACCCGGACAAGCCGACTTCATGCACATAGTGATCGACGATTTCCTTGCGCCGCGCCGCCGGCATGCCCCGGCGCTTGAGGCCGAACTCGACGTTCTGCCGCACGGTCAGCCACGGGAACAGCGTGTAGCTCTGAAACACCATCCCGCGATCCGCGCCGGGGCCCTGCACTTGCTGACCGCCAACGTAGATATCGCCGGAGGTCGGCTCGGCCAGCCCGGCGGTAAGGTACAGCAGGCTCGACTTGCCGCAACCGGACGGCCCGACCAGTACCGCGAACTGCTGGTCCGGCACCTCGAACGACACTTCTTCCAGCGCGGTAAACGTACCGCCGCCGGGTTTGCTGTAGCGCAGGCTGACCTTGTCCACCTGCAACCTTGGCGCGGCGTGGGCCGGTGCGGCGACCGGCTCGATGAAACGACGGTTGGCAGCGGTTACTGAGCCCATGCGGCAATCCTCAAACGCAAGAAGCGGAACAGTTGATCGGTGACCAGGCCGAGCAGGCCGATGATCGCGATGGCGAGAAAAATCACGTCGACCTGAAAGCCGCGCATGGCCTTGAGGCTCAAGTAACCGAGGCCGCTCGATGCGGCGACCAGTTCGGCGACCACCAGATACGTCCAGGCCCAGCCCATGGTCACCCGCAAGGTGTCGAGCACGCCGGGCAACGACGCCGGGGCGATCACGTGCAGCACCGCGTCACGCCGGTTGGAGCCGAGGGTGTAGGAGGCGTTGATCAAATCCTTGGAGATGCCTTTGGACACGTCGGCGATCATCACCAGTTGCTGGAAGAACACGCCGAAAATGATCACCGACACTCGCTGTTCCAGACCGATGCCGATCCACAGGATGAACAGCGGCACGAACGAGGTCACCGGCAGATAGCGGATGAAGTTGACCAGCGGTTCGAGGAACGCCTGGACGATGCGAAAGCTGCCCATCAGCAAGCCCAACGGCACCGCCACCAGCGACGACACAATGAAACCGACCATCACCACTTCGACACTGGCCCAGACATGCTGGCCAAGGGTGCCGTCGCGGCTCAGGCGCACCGCCGCTTCGACCACCGCGCCGGGCGTCGGCAGGAACATCCCCGGCACGATGCCGCCGTAGGACAACCCGGCCCACAGGCCGACCAGCAACACCCAGGCCAGACCGCTGGCGCTCCACACCACCGGCACCGGCAATCCGGTCTTCGGCGTGATGCAGCGGCTCAGCCATGAATTGCGCTTGAACATGACCAGTCTCCTAGAGCGGGCTGACGAAACGGTTATCCACCAGATCGTCGTTGCTGACGTTGTAGGGCTTGCCCTGCAATTCGCTGGCGGTTTCGTTGGCCAGTTTGATCAGCGGTGCGCTGTCACCCGGCTTGCCCGGCGAGCCAAGGAGTTTTTCGCTCATGGCCTGATCGTAGAAACGCACGCCCTGCGCGGCGACGGCCAGTTCCTTCGGATCGGACAGGTAACCGCCGACGCCCTTGGCCATGATTTCGTAGGCTTTCTGTGGATGGTCCTTGGTGAACTGCACGGCTTTGTAGAGGCCGGCGACCAGCGCCTTGACGTCTTCCGGCTGCTTCTCGATCACCGAGCAATTGAGCGCCACCACATCGACGATCACGCCAGGCGTACTGCTGCTGTCGATCAGCACCTTGCCCTGCTGCTTGTCGCGCACCATCGACAGATGCGGCTCCCAGGTCACGGCGGCCGGCACGCGACCGGCAATGAACGCGGTAGCGGCATCGTCGGCGGTCATGTTCTGCACGGTAATGTCGCTCATGCTCATGCCGTTCTTTTTCAGCAGGTACGACAGCCAGAACTGCGAGGTCGAGCCTTCGTTGACGGCCACGGCCTGGCCCTTGAGTTCCTGCAGGCTCTTCACGTTTTTACCGACCAGCACACCGTCGCCGCCATGGCTGTCATCCAGCGCGGCCACGGCTTTGAAGCAGAACTGCGGGCGGTACTTGAGCACTTCGTCGATGGTCGAGGCCGAGCCGGACAATTGCCCGGACGCCTGGGCGGCCATGTACATCGACGCCTCTTCGACCACCGGCAATTCGACGGTCAGGCCGTTTTCCTTGAAGTAGCCCAGATCCTGAGCCAGATACAGGGTGCCGTAACCGACCCACGTGGTGTGGCCGATCGACAAGGTGCCGGCCTGAGCGGCGGTGACGCAAAGGGCGGAAATCGCCAGAGGACCTGCAAGACGGGTAAACAAGGATTTGTTCATGGAGCACTCCCAACGCTGTTGATTTAGTTGTCATGGGCAGTACGGCCAGCCGTGGTGTCGCGATTGCACGCTGCGGTCTCTGCTGGACTCTGGCGGGCAATGCCTTGGCTGGCGAAATCGATGTTGACCCAGGCTTGGCGTCAGGAAAACGAGGAAATAGTTAGACGCGAACGATGAAAAAACTGGGTAGTGCGCACCGCGAAAGGGCGCGTCGAGCGGGGGTGCCCGAGGTGGGTGCAGATTGGGAAAAAGTCTGGCGGAGATCGTTCCCACGCTCTGCGTGGGAGTGCAGCCCAAGACGCTCTGCGTCCCATTCGAGAGCTGGAACGCGGAGCGTCCCTTGAGGCATTCCCACGCAGAGCGTGGGAACGATCAGGACACGGAACGAGCGATCGGGGGAGTTAGAGCCGGCCGTATTCCTGCGCCGTACGATCCAGCGCTTTCAACGTCTTACCCACCAACTCGTCAATCTCTTCACGACTGGCAATCAGCGCCGGCGCCATGATCATCCGCCCCAAGGTCGAGCGAATGATCACCCCCTCTTCAAAACCGATCGTGCGGCAGCGCCAGGCGATGTCGTTCTCATTGGCGAAGCGCTTGCGCGTGGCCTTGTCTTCGGCCAGTTGCAACGCCGCGACCATGCCCGTGCCCTGGATATCGCCCACCAGCGGGTGATTGCCGAACACCTCGCGCAGGCACTGTTGCAGGTACGGGCCGATGTCATCCTTGACCCGCGTCACCACGCCTTCATCGCGCAAGGCCTTGAGGTTGGCAATCGCCACCGCCGCCGCCACCGGGTGCCCGGAATAGGTCAGGCCGTGGGCGAACACACCGCCCTGCTCCACCAGCACGTCGGCCATTTTCTTCGACAGGATCAAACCACCCATCGGGATATAACCGGAGGTCAAACCCTTGGCGATAGACAAGGTATCCGGCTCGAAACCGAAGTATTCGTGGGCGAACCATTCGCCGGTGCGACCGAAGCCGCCGATCACTTCATCAGCACACAACAGCACGTCGTATTTGCGGCAGATGCGCTGGATTTCCGGCCAGTAGCTTTCCGGCGGGAAGATCATCCCGCCCGCACCCTGGAACGGTTCGGCGATGAACCCGGCGACCTTGTCGGCACCCAGCTCGAGGATCTTCGCTTCCAGTTGCTGTGCCGCCCGCAGGCCGAATTCAGCCGGGGTCAGGTTGCCTTCGTGGGCGAAGAAGTACGGCTCGTCGATGTGCGCGATGTCGGGAATCATCCCGCCCATTTCGTGCATGAACTTCATGCCGCCGAGGGCCGTCGCCGCCAGGGTCGAACCGTGATAACCGTTCCAGCGGCCGATCATGATTTTCTTCTCGGGCTTGCCCAGCACCTGCCAGTAACGGCGCACGGTACGGATCAGCACCTCGTTGGCCTCGGAGCCGGAGTTGGTGTAGATCGCGTGGCTGTAGTGCCCCGGCAGCAGGCTGAACAGCAGCTCGGAGAGCTCGATCACCTGCGGGTGGGTGGTGTGGAAAAACATGTTGTAGTACGGCAACTGCTCCAGTTGCCGGCTCGCCGCGGCGTTCAGATCCTTGCGCCCGTAGCCGAGGTTGGTGCACCACAGCCCGGACATGCCGTCGAGGTAACGCCGACCATCGTTGTCCCACAGATGCAGGCGGTCACCGCGCACCATCACCCGTGGGCCTTCGTCGTTGAGGGCCTTCTGGTCGACGAACGCATGAATGTGGTGCGCTGCATCGGCGGCCTGGTAGTCGCGGGTTTCACGTGAGGTGGTCATCGCCGGATCTCCTTTCTTGTTGTGAGCGGCTGTCATGAGCGCAGTTGAAACCAGGTGGTTTTCAACTGGGTGTATTTGTCGAACGAGTGCAGCGACAGATCGCGGCCGAAACCGGACTGCTTGCCACCGCCGAACGGCACGGTCACGTCCAGCGCATCGACGCTGTTGACCGACACCGTACCGGCTCGCAATTGCCGCGCCACCCGGTGCGCGCGGTGCAGATCATCGGTCCACAGCGACGCCGCCAGACCGTAGACGCTGTCGTTGGCCAGTTGCAGGGCGTGGGCCTCGTCATCGAACGGAATCACCGCCAGCACCGGGCCGAACACTTCTTCACGAAACAGGGTCATGTGCGGCTGCACGTCGGTGAAAATCGTGGGCTGAATGAAGTTGCCCGAACCGTTGAAACTTAGTTGCCGACCTCCGCAGACGCGGGTCGCGCCTTCACGCTCAGCCTGATGGATGAAGCGCAGAATGCTTTCGGTCTGACGAGTATCGACGATTGCCCCGGCCGCACTCGCCGGGTCCAGCGGATCGCCCGGCTGCCAACGTTCGGCCTGAGCCTTCAGGCGCTCGACGAACTGATCATGAATCGAGCGCTCCACCAGCAACCGCGAGTTGGCCGAGCAAACTTCGCCCTGATTGAAGAAGATCCCGAACGCGGCCTTCTGCGCCGCCAGATCCAGATCCTTGCAGTCGGCGAACACCAGATTGGCGCTCTTGCCGCCGCACTCCAGCCATACCTGCTTGAGGTTCGACTGCGCGGAGTACTGCATGAAATATTTGCCGACCTGAGTCGAGCCGGTGAACACCAGACAATCGACATCCGGGTGCAGGCCCAAAGCTTTGCCGGCCTGCTCTCCAAGCCCCGGCAGCACGTTCAGCACACCGGCCGGCAGCCCGGCTTCCAGCGCCAGCTCGGCCAGACGCAATGCGGAGAACGGTGATTGCTCGGCGGGTTTGAGGATCACCGAGTTGCCCGCCGCCAGCGCCGGTGCGAGTTTCCACGCGGCCATGTCCAGCGGGAAATTCCACGGCACCACGGCGGCGACCACGCCCAGCGCTTCGCGGGTGATGGTCGCCAGTACATTCGAGGCGCTCGGCGCGACCTGATCGTAGAGTTTGTCGAGGCTTTCGGCGTACCAGCGAAACACCCCGGCGGCGCCCGGGACGTCGATGTTGTAAGCGTCCATCACCGGCTTGCCCATGTTCAGCGAATCGAGCAGCGCCAGCTCTTCGCGATGGGCCAGAATCAGATCCGCCAGCCGCAGCAGCACTTGCTTGCGTTCGGTCGGTGAACGCCCGGCCCAGGTGCCTGCCTCGAACACCTGCCGCGCATTCTGCACCGCCGCGTCGACGTCCTCTTCACCGCACGCGGCGACGTTTGCCAGCAGCTGGCCGGTGGCCGGGTTGATCGCGGCAAAGGTCTGCCCCGACTGCGCCGCACGCAGTTTGCCGTTGATCACGGCCTGGTACGGATAGCTCAATTCAGCGGCCTTGCGCTGCCAGTCTGCAAGCTCGAACACGGTGGTTGCTCCTTGGACTTTTATTCTTTTGCGAACACTGCGCAGTCGATAGTCGCTCAGGCCCGTGCGAGCTAAAACCAGTAAAAATGTCTTCGCAGACAATAAAAAAGGTAACCAGCCGGTGGCCCCTTCGCGCGCGTATGGGGCTATTGTTCAGGGACAAAAAAACCGCCGACAGAACGGAGGCCGGCGGCTTACAAATTGCTTGGATGTGAAATCCGTTCGCTTTGAGGTTCACCGTGGCCGCTTACAACCTGCGTCAGTTGAAATACTTCATCACCACCGTCGAATGCGGCAGCGTCGCCGAAGCGTCGCGCAAGCTGTACATCGCGCAACCGGCGATTTCCACGGCGATCAAGGGGCTGGAAGACAGCTTCGGCGTGCAACTGCTGATCCGCCATCACGCCCAAGGCGTGTCGCTAACGCCTAGCGGCGCGCGGTTCTTCCGCAAGGCCCAGGAACTGCTGCGCATGGCCAAGGAGTTCGAACAGAACGCCCTCGCCGACAACGACGTGGTGGCCGGGCAGATCGATATCGGCTGTTTTGAAACGGTGGCGCCGCTGTACCTGCCGCAACTGATTGCCGGCTTCTCGGCGCTGTATCCGGGGGTGAAGATCCGCATCCGCGACGGCGAACAACAGGAACTGGTGCAAGGCCTGACCTCGGGCACCTTCGACCTGGCAATCCTCTACAAACACGACCTCGACGCCACCATCGAAACCGAACCCCTGATGCCGGCCCAACGGCCTTACGCCCTGCTCCCGGCAGATCACCGCTTCGCCCAGCTCAAGCAGGTTTCGCTGCGGGACTTGTGCCTGGAACCGATGATCCTGCTCGACGTGCAACCGAGCCGCACCTACTTCGTCAGCCTGTTCGAAGAACTCGGGCTGTCGCCACGCATCGATTTCAGCTCGCCGTCGATCGAAATGGTGCGCGGCATGGTCGGCCAGGGTTTCGGCTTCTCGATCCTGGTGACCCGCCCGCACTCGGAATGCACCTACGACGGCAAGAAAGTCGTGTGCGTGGACATCGTCGAAGACGTCACCGGCTCAGGCCTCGTGGCCGCATGGCTCAAACGCGGACAGTTGACCAAACCGGCGCAGTTGTTTGCCGATTATTGTCGGGAGCAGCTGACCGCGAAGGCCAGTCGCTGACCCTCACGTACCGCGCGGCTTGGCCCGGGCGGTGGCTTCAGCCACCAGCGGATCATCCGGCCAATAGTGCTTCGGATACCGCCCCTTCAGATCCTTCTTCACCTCGGCATAGGTGCTGCGCCAGAAGTTGCCCAGATCCTGCGTCACCTGCACCGGACGCCGTGCGGGCGACAGCAGGTGCAGCTTGACCACCTGCCGGCCGCCGGCGATGCGCGGTGTGTCGGCGAGGCCGAACAGCTCCTGCAAGCGCACGGCGAGAATCGGTGGCTGTTCGCTGTAGTCGAGTCGAATCGACGAGCCCGACGGCACGCTCAGGTGATGCGGTGCCTGTTCATCGAGCTGTTGCGGCAGTGGCCATGGCAGCAGATTGCGCACGATGCTCGACAGGTCGAGGTTGGCGAAATGACTGAGGCGCGAGACCTTGCCCAGGTACGGCATCAGCCAGTCTTCGAGGGTTTTCAGCAGGGTGGCGTCGCTGACATCCGGCCATTGGCTGTCGCCCTTGGCGTCAAGGTCGAGCTGGC
Source organism: Pseudomonas sp. 9.2(2024) (assembly GCF_039695385.1). Lineage (NCBI taxonomy): Bacteria > Pseudomonadati > Pseudomonadota > Gammaproteobacteria > Pseudomonadales > Pseudomonadaceae > Pseudomonas > Pseudomonas sp. 9.2(2024). The sequence goes on from NZ_CP155585.1 coordinate 5,648,208, forward strand.
GCAGCAAGGCGACTCGCGCCTGCCACTGGCGCAGTTCCGGAGTCCACGGCAGCAGTTCCAGACCTTTGCGCCGTACCAGATTGACCAGCGCCTGGCTGCGGGCGTTTTCGTCGAGACCGGTCAGCGGTTCGCGGCTGAGGATCAGTTCGCCGACCTTGCGTTGGCGCTCGGCGCGCAACACGCCTTCGCGTTCGTCCCAATCCAGTTGATCGACGTTGTGCACTTGTTCGGCCAGCACCGAATCGAACAGCGCCGGATCGAAATCTGCCGCCAGATAAATCCGTTCCTCACGCTGGCCCTGACGGCTGCCAAGGTCGGCGATGACGATCCACGGTTCCTTCATCAGGCTGTCGGCTTCGGCGAACAGCGCCGCGCGGCCGTTGGCCAGACGATATTCGGCACCACCGGCACGCCGCTGCTGAGCGACGCGGTCCGGGTAGGCCAGCGCCAGCAAGGCGCCGAGCCAGCGCGGGTGATCCGGATCGGCAACTGGTTCGCTGGCCTTGCCGCGCAGATAGCCGCGATATTGCCGCGCCAGTTGCCGGGCGCGCTGCACGCCGCCCTGGGCACCGCGCGCCGCGCGTTCTTCACCGGACAGCAGCACCAGACGACTGTGCAGATCAGCCCCCGCACCGCGCAAAATATCCCGTTCGCCGAGCAATGCAGCGACGTCGCACGCCATGTTCGCCAGCCCCAGTGCCTGACCGCGCAACAGCAAATGAGCGACGCGCGGGTGCGCCGGCAATTCGGCCATGGCCTGTCCATGGCGATTCAGGCTTTCACCGTCCAGCGCACCGAGGCGCTGCAACAAATCCTGAGCCTGTGCATAAGCGGCGGCCGGCGGCACGTCCAGCCAGATCAGATCACTCGGCGCCACGCCCCAGCGACCGAGTTGCAAAGCCAGCCCAGCCAGATCCGCCGACAGAATTTCCGCGCTGCCATAAGCCGCCAGCTGTTCATGCTGATCCTGCGACCACAGCCGATAACACACGCCCGGCTCCAGACGCCCGGCCCGACCCGCGCGCTGGGTGGCACTGGCTTTGGAGATGCGCTGAGTGTCGAGGCGGGTCATGCCGCTGCCCGGATCGAAACGCGGCACTCGCGCCAGCCCGGCGTCGATCACCACGCGTACACCGTTGATGGTCAGACTGGTCTCAGCGATGTTGGTGGCCAGCACCACTTTGCGTTGACCTGCCGGCGCCGGGTCGATGGCGGCACGCTGGGCATTCAGGTCGAGTTCGCCGTGCAACGGGCAGAGCATCACGTCGCTGCGCTCACCGATGACGTCCGCCAGTTGCTGATGAACCCGCCGGATTTCCGCCTGCCCCGGCAGAAACACCAACAGGCTGCCGGTTTCATCGTGCAGCGCTTCGAGCACCGTTTGCGTGACGCGTTGATCGATGTATTCGCCGGGCTGGAATGGCCGACCCCAGCGCATCGTCACCGGGAACATCCGGCCTTCGCTGCGCAGGATCGGCGCGTCGTCGAGCAACCCGGCCAGACGTTCGCCTTCAAGGGTGGCGGACATCAGCAGAATCTTCAGCGGTTGTTCAGCTCGAAACAGCTCGCGACCGTTCAGACTGAGGGCCAGCGCCAGATCGGCGTCGAGACTGCGTTCGTGAAATTCGTCGAAGATCAGCAGGCCCACGCCTTCCAGCGCCGGGTCGTCCTGCAGACGCCGGGTGAGGATGCCTTCGGTGACGACTTCGATGCGTGTGTTGGGGCCGACCTTGCTGTCGAGGCGGATGCGGTAACCGACGGTTTCACCGACCTTCTCGCCCAGCTCGCTGGCCAGCCGCTCCGCCGCTGCACGCGCCGCCAGTCGACGCGGTTCGAGCATGAGGATGGTCTGCCCGTTCAGCCACGCTTCATTGAGCAGGGCCAAGGGCACGCGGGTGGTTTTACCGGCGCCGGGCGGTGCTTCGAGCACGGCTTCGTGGCGTGTCGCCAACGCTTCACGCAGGGCGGGTAAAACTTCGTCGATCGGCAAAGAAATCATGCTGGCTCCCAAACAGAGCGGCGAGTATAACGGCGAACTGCCACGCGTTCGTCAGGGTCTTAACTTCACACGATGACGCTTCGTTAACAGATGACTCAGGAGATTCCCATGCGCTTACCTTTTCGCCTGATCGGCGGTGTACTGGTTGCCACCCTGCTCACTCAGATCACCGCGTGCGGTTCGATTTTCTACCCAGACCGGCGCGGCCAGATCGACGGCAAGATCGACCCGGCGATTGCCGTGCTCGATGCCGTGGGCCTGTTGTTCTATATCCTTCCCGGCGTGATCGCGTTTGCCGTGGACTTCGCCACCGGCGCGATCTACTTCGAACCGGGCCACACGGCGCAGGTCGATCCGGCCAAGCTCAAGCAAGCCATCGGCCCGGACGGTCAGGTCGATAACTTGAAGTTGCAGGCTATTCTCGAAACGGAGCTGGGCCGCAATCTGCCGCTGGACGACCCGCGCCTGATCCAGCACAAGGGCAGCACCCAGCAACTGGCGATGTTCGGCCTGCAACCTGCCGCTTAAGGAATAGACGCACCCATGACCACAAGCACCGAACACGCCCGCCTGCTGCGGCTGGCGACCCGCGCCTCGGTGGCGGTGGCCTGTACGCTGATCATCGCCAAAGCCATCGCCTGGTGGCTGAGCGGTTCGGTGAGCATGCTCGCCGGCCTCACCGACTCGGCCCTCGATGGCGTCACTTCGTTGCTCAATCTGCTGGCGGTGCATTACGCGCTGCGCCCGGCGGATGATGATCACCGTTATGGGCACGGCAAGGCCGAGTCTCTGGCGGGCATGGCACAGGCGTTATTCATTGGTGGCAGTGCGGTGCTGATCGCGTTTCAGGCTTATGAGCGTTTGAAAAATCCGGAGCCGCTCGGCGCGCCGTGGCTGAGCATTGGTGTGATCGTGTTTTCCCTGCTGCTGACTGTCGCGCTGTTGATGCTGCAGCATCGGGTCATCAAGCAGACCGGGTCCAACGCGGTGCGGGCGGATTCGCTGCATTACCGTTCGGACCTGTTGCTCAACGGCAGCATTCTGATTGCGCTGGTGTTGGCCGGATTGGGGTTCGATCAGCTGGATGCGTGGTTCGGTCTGGGAATTGCGGCGTACATTTTGTGGAGCGCGATTCAGATCGCCCGGGAAAGTTTTTCGGTGCTGATGGATGAAGAGCTGCCGACGGATGTCAGTCAGCACATGCTCGAACTGGCGTGCGGCGTGCCAGGCGTTTTGGGTGCGCATGATTTGCGCACGCGTATTTCCGGCAATCACTGGTTCGTGCAGTTGCACCTGGAATTGCCGGGGGAGCTGACGCTGTCAGTCGCCCATGGCATCAGCGATCAGGCGGCGGATGCGATTCACAAAGCCTACCCACGGGCCGAAGTGCTGGTGCACGCCGACCCGCAGGAAGTGGTCAAAGCCGCTCGGGCTCAGTAGTTGACCTGATAACCGCGACTGCTCAGGCAATTGCCCTGGGCCTGACGGTAGGCCTGCACCACTTCGGGTGCCGGTTGATAAGTCGCGGTGCGCGGATTGAAGCCGCTCTGCTGCACCGCGTACTGATAACACTCGTACCCGTCGCGTTGAACCTGCTCCGGTGACTGACCGTTGGCCGGATAGGCTTCCACGTCATAGCCATTGCCGGTCGGCTGCGGTGGCTGCTGCACCGGCGGCTCGACCACCACGTAATCCTGGGTCGCTTCCTGATACGCGTAGTACGAGCCAGCAGCGAGGAACAGCAGCGAACCGCCGATCCACACTTCCCGAGCGTAATCCGGCAGGTACTGGATGCGAATCCCGCGCGGCGGCTGAACCACGATGTAGCGCGGGCCTTGCGGGCGATACCAGTAGCCGCCGGAGTAGAAATAGTCCTGGCCGCGATACGGCACACGGTAATCCCGATCCGGGAAACGGTCGATCACATGACCCGGCCGGTATTGCGGACCCGGGCCCCAGCCGTTGCCATGCCCGTCCGGGCGACCCGGCCAGCGATTGTCGTTGGGGCGGTTGCCGGTCTGCCAGTTCTGGTGATAGCCGTTCTGCGGGCGCTCGTCGCGGTAGTAACCCTGACGGGGTTCCTGGGTCTGGCGCACGGTGTCGGGGCGCGGCTGGATCGGCAGGTCATTGGCCGGCAGTTGCGGCGGCGGTGGCGGCTGGCGCACCGGGTTGGGGTTGTAGGCCGGACGTGGCTGGTTCTGGTTCTGCCACTGGCCGTTGTTCGGTTGGCCGTGATTCTGCTGGCCGTTGTGCTCGAACTGGCGGCTGTTGTCGCCACGAATGATGTCGTTGTTCTGCCGCTGCGGATTATCTTGGCCGTGCTGCTGATTGCCGCCGCCATGGCCCTGATTGTTGCCCTGATGCTCCGGCCCGCGTCCGCCGCCGTCGGGGCCGCGATTCTGCGGTTCATCCGCCAGCGCTTGCGCACCGACACTCACACACAGCAAACCAACACTGGCCAGACGCCAGATGCGCGACTTCATGAAATTCCTCACTGCGGACTAGAGCCTGAAATTAAGAGGGCGTGTAGCTAAGACCGGGGATGAGTACACCGGGTTCTGCTACAGGTTATCAGTCACGTCATTTATTTATTGAGCGAGAAGAGTCAAATCGCGGGCAAGAAAAAAGGGAGACCCGTCGGCCTCCCTTCTAGAGAACTTCGTCCTGGCTCGACGCTTTTGACGTCGGCTCACCTCACGCCGTCTTCTGGACAGTGTGCAGCTCGGGGGCCGGCACAACCCCGGTGGGGGTGGCGGCCGCGGCAGGCCGGATTGGGCGGGCCGCGTGGACTGTGTTACCGAGCAGTGATTCTGGTGATAAGAATAGGCTCGGCGGCGCGACAGATGATTGCGAAGATTGCTCAAATAAACATCACTTGCGCAATTTTTAACCCTGGATAGATAATCCGCCGCAATAGTTAAGACAAAGGACCGTTTGATGAGCAAACTCGACCGTTACGACCTCAGTATTTTGGCGGAATTGCAGCGCGACGCCCGCATCTCCAACCAGGAACTGGCCGAGCGCATCGGTCTGTCGCCCTCCCCGTGCTCGCGCCGGGTCAAGCAACTGGAGGACGACGGCTATATCTCGCGTCAGGTCGCCCTACTTGATCGCAAGATGCTCGGCCTGAGCCTGACCGCCTACGTGCTGATCGGCATGGACCGGCACACGCCGGAGCGTTTCGAGAACTTCGAAGCGGCGATCCGCACCTTGCCGCAAGTGCTGGAATGCAGTCTGGTGACCGGGGTGGATGCCGACTATCAGCTGAAAGTGGTGGTGCCGGACATGGATCACTATCAGAAGCTGCTGCTGGGGCATCTGACCCGGATCGAAGGCGTAACCAGTGTGCGCTCGAGCTTTGTGCTGAATCAGGTGCTCAATAGCACCGAATTGCCTCTCACGCATCTGCGTAGCTGATCAAGAGCTGCCCTCATCGGAACGCCGCCCGCCCAGCCCTCTCCCGTAGGGAGAGGGGGGCCGACGGTGGGTTGCTCGAGAAGTACGCCGACCTGAACGCCCTGCTGTGAATCCATAATCGACTGGAAATTTCAGGTCGATGTATGACGCCAGACACCTCGGTCAGTCCCCTCTCCCCCCGGGAGAGGGTTAGGGTGAGGGCCAGTCGTCGGATCAGACCCAGATCAATGCCACCCCGCCCCCCTTGGCGTATACTCGCCGCGCCCTTTTAGCCCCGTGCGTGCCGGAGAACCCGATGGATCCAGCAGTATTTGAAGAATGGATGATGACCGGTCTGGTCAGCATCCTGATCATTTTCATGGGTTTCATCGTCTGGGATCTGGCGAAGAAGTCCAAGGCCGGGCGCTTTGGCTCGTTCATTCTGTTCTTCGTGCTGGGCCTTGGCGTGGCGGCATTCATCATCAAGAGCGTGGTGATCGGCCTGATTGAATCCGGCGCTTTATAAGCGCGCCGGCACTTCTTTCCACTGTCCCTGATCGAGCCCTTCGATCGTCCAGTCACCAATCCTGACCCGCACCAGCCGCAACGTCGGCAGCCCGACCGCCGCCGTCATCCGCCGCACCTGGCGGTTGCGTCCTTCGCGAATCACCAGTTCCAGCCAAGTTGTCGGAATGGTCGCGCGAAAGCGCACCGGTGGCTTGCGCGGCCACAGCTCGGGCTCATCCAGTTGCCGCGCTTCGGCGGGCAAGGTCATGCCGTCATTCAACTCGACGCCGTCACGCAGGCGCTGCAACTGCTCGGCTGTCGGCACGCCTTCGACCTGTACCCAATAGGTTTTCGCCAGTTTGTGCTTGGGGTCGGCGATCCGCGCCTGCAACTGGCCGTCGTTGGTCAGCAGCAGCAAACCTTCGCTGTCGCGGTCCAGCCGTCCGGCCGGATAAATGCCCGGAATGTCGATGTAATCCTTGAGCGTCGCCCGCCCTTCGCCGTCGCTGAATTGGGTCAGCACATCGAACGGTTTGTTGAACAGGATCAGCTTCGGTTCGGCCGGTGGTGCCTTGGCGACCCGGCGCGGGGCTGAAGAAGCTGGCTTCGCGCCGTGGCGGCGGGAAGGTGGACGTTGAGGACAGGACATAAGAGAGCAGACATTTAGCGATCAGGGCTGACAATGCTAGTGCCCCGACCGCCAAATGACCACGACAAACCGTTAGCGGAACGGCGGCTCGTCGAAGCTGCGCAGTTTGCGCGAGTGCAGCGAATTGAGTTCGGTGCGCAGCAGATCCACCGCTTCAATGCCGATCTTCAAGTGCTGGCTGACCGCACGCTCGTAGAACGCGTTGGCCGAACCCGGCAGCTTGATTTCGCTGTGCAGCGGCTTGTCCGATACACACAGCAACGTGCCGTACGGCACCCGCAGGCGATAACCCTGGGCGGCGATGGTGCCGCTTTCCATGTCCACGGCCACGGCGCGGGACAGGTTGATCAGCGGTCGTTCCTGAGCCCAGCGCAATTCCCAGTTACGGTCATCGTAGGTCAGCACAGTGCCGGTGCGCAGGCGCTTCTTCAGCTCTTCGCCTTTTTCGCCGGTGATGTTGGCCGCCGCTTGTTGCAGCGCCAGTTGCACTTCGGCCAGGGCCGGAATCGGAATGTTCGGCGGCACCACCCGGTCGAGAATCCCGTCGCGACGCATGTAGGCGTGAGCCAGCACGTAGTCGCCGATGGTCTGCGACTGACGCAGGCCGCCGCAGTGGCCGATCATCAGCCAGCAATGCGGACGCAGCACGGCCAGGTGGTCAGTGATGTTCTTGGCGTTGGACGGGCCGACGCCGATGTTCACCAAGGTCACGCCGTGGCCATCACTGGCGATGAGGTGATAGGCCGGCATCTGGTAACGGTGCCAGACCACACCGGCCGCAATCGCCGAGGCTTCGCCGTGATCCATGCCCTTTTCGATGATCACGTTGCCCGGCAAGACCATGCGTACGAAACGCGGGTCGCGGCGCAGTTGTTCCAGGCCATGGACGATGAACTGGTCGACATAACGGTGGTAGTTGGTCAGCAGAATCCACGGCTGCACATGGCGCCAGTCGCTGCCGGTGTAGTGCACCAGACGACGCAGCGAGAAGTCGACGCGCGCGGCGTCAAACAGCGCCAGCGGCAGCGGATCGGTGTTTTCCCAGTCGTATAGACCGTCGGCGATGCCATCGGTGGCGGCGGACAGGTCGGTACTCGGGAACACCCGCGCCAGCACGGCGGCGGTGACACCGGATCCGGCCAGTTCATCACCCTGCTCGACCACGTACGGGTACGGAATGTTCTGCTCGCTGACCCCGACTTCGACGGTCACGGTGAAGTCGTGCATCAGCGGCGTGAGCTGTTCCAGCAGGTATTTGCGAAACGCCGCTGGGTGAGTAACGGTCACGCTGTAGGTGCCCGGCAACTGCACCTTGGCGTAAGCGCGGGTGGTCTGCGGGACTTCGCCCTGGCAGTGGTAGGTCAGACGCAGTTCGGGATAACGGAACAGGGCACGTTGCTCGGCGTCGGGCTCGACGCGATCCTTGAGATAACGCTTGAGCGCCGAGTTCAGCGCCGTGGTGGCCCGCTCATGCAGCTCGGCGAGACGATCCACGGCCTGTTCGGCGGTTTGAACGACAATAAACGCTTCGGTCACGATCAGCTTCCTGTGTTCTGACTTGCAGAGCTTCATCTTGCCTGCATCGTGGCGTCACGGAAACAGTGGCGTTGTGGCTTTGTCGCGCTCCCCCTTCAGAAACCTTGCGGCGTAGAGCGGGCGACGATGGCTTCGACATCCAGTCCACGCGGCAACGCGCCGTAGGCCCGCCCGCCTCCGTTCAGACGACTGGCGATGAACGCATCGCTGACCGCCGAATTCCCGGCCTCCAGCAGCAACTTCGCTTGCAGTCCCAGAGCAATGTCTTCAGTCAGTTGCCGAGCGCGGTACTGAATGTCACCGGTGTCCTTGAACGACGCCTGCAATTGCTGGATGTGCGCAGCCAGTCGCTTGTCACCATGGCCATCACCCAACTCGCTGAACAACACATCAAGCACGCCCGGCTCTTTCGACAACGCCCGCAGCACGTCGAGGCATTGCACGTTGCCGGAGCCTTCCCACGTCGAGTTCACCGGCGCTTCGCGGTAAAGCCGCGGCAGGATGCTCTCCTCGACATAGCCAGCACCGCCCATGCACTCGGCGGCTTCGTTGATCATCCCCGGCGCGCGTTTGCAGATCCAGTACTTGCCCACCGCTGTTACCAACCGGGCGAACTGCGCTTCATGGCGTTCATCGAGATGATCCAGCGCCTTGCCCATGCGCAGGCTCAGCGCCAGCGCGGCTTCGCTTTCCAGCGCCAGATCGGCCAGCACGTTCTGCATCAGCGGTTGTTCACTGAGCAGTTTGCCACCGACCTTGCGATGGGCGCAGTGATGGCTGGCCTGGGTCAGCGCCTGACGCATCAGCGAGCTGGAGCCGACCATGCAATCGAAACGGGTCATGGCCACCATCTCGATGATGGTCGGCACGCCGCGCCCTTCATCGCCGACCATCCACGCCAGCGCGCCTCGGAATTCCACTTCGCTGGAAGCGTTGGACTGGTTGCCGAGCTTGTTTTTCAGGCGCTGGATGTAGAACTGATTGCGCGTGTCGTCCGGGCGATGGCGCGGCAGCAGGAAGCAGCTCAAGCCCTTGTCGGTTTGCGCCAGCGTCAGGAACGCATCGCACATCGGCGCCGAACAGAACCACTTGTGCCCCACCAGTTCATAGGCCTGGCCCGGGCCGCTGGCGCCGACCGGATAAGCTTTGGTGGTGTTGGCACGCACGTCGGTGCCGCCCTGTTTCTCGGTCATCGCCATGCCAATGGTGACGCCCGCCTTGTGGGCCATGCCGACATTGCGCGGGTCGTATTCGGTGGCGAGGATTTTCGGCAGCCATTGCTCAGCCAGATTCGGCTGCAAACGCATCGCGGGGACACTGGCGAAGGTCATGGTCAGCGGGCAACCACTGCCGGCTTCGGCCTGACTGTGCAGATAGGACATGGAAGCGCGGGCGACATGGGCGCCGTCCTGTGGATGAGCCCAGGGCAACGACGTCAAGCCATGTTCAATGGCGATGCGCATCAGCTCGTGATACGCCGGATGAAACTCCACCAGGTCGATGCGATGTCCATAGCGGTCATGACTGGCGAACACCGGTTTGTTCTGGTTGGCGAGGAACCCGGCCTCCATCAGCGGCCCGCCGGCCAGCGCGCCGTAGGCGTCGATCCGCGACTCGGCCCAGCCGGCACCGAACCGCCGCGACCACTCCTGCAACGGCAGGTCGATGCGGTATAGATTGGTGCCGTCCAGCGACGGTGGCTGGTTGGTGACTTCGTGAGTTTCGGCGAACTGATGCAGGTTCATGACGGGGCTCCTTGATCGGCCAGAGCTTCAGTTAAGCACCGCCCCCGAACCGATCAAAGTGTCATATCGGCCTAAATACCGGCGCTTTCACCCTATCAGCAACTCAACACCCGCCGCTGCATCGCAACCTGCAGATCCTCGAATTTCACCGGTTTGCTCAGATAATCGATCGAGCCACCCGACGCGCAATGCTCGCGATCCGCCCCCAGCGCGATCATGAACACCGGCAGATGGGCGCATCCCGGCAGGTCACGAATCTGGCAACACAGCGATGCCCCATCGAGCGGCGGCAACTGGCAGTCGATCAGCACGGCATCGAAGCGCTCGCGCTGCAAACAGTCGAGCGCCGCCGCGCCGTGGTCGGCGGTGCGCACGCGGAAACCGAGCTTGAGCAACATGCCGCGCATCACCAGTTGGTTGACGCTGTTGTCGTCCACCAGCAGCACGGTGCAATCCTGCGGCGCACGCACGGTGTCGCGGCTGAACGCGGGCACGGTTTCCACTTCCGGCAACTCAAACTCGACATCCAGTTGAAAGCGGCTGCCACTCCCCGGTTCGGAGCGGTGTGTGAGCTTGCCACCGAGCAACTCCACCAATTGACGGCAGATCGCCAGACCGACGCCCAGCCCGCCGTATTCGCGGGTCATCGAACCGTCGAGCTGGAAGAAGCGCTGATACATCGTCGCCTCGCCCAGATCGGTAAAACCGATGCCGGTGTCGATCACCGCAAAGGACAGCGCCAGCCGATTGTCCGTCGACGGTTTGCCCGTCACCCGCAATGCCAGACCGCCGACGCGGGTGAACTTGATCGCATTGTCCAGCAGGCACTCCAGGCATTGCGCGAGTTTGGCGCTGTCGCCATGCAGGCGATCCGGCAGGGTCGGCAGCACGTCGACCTTGAAGTCCAGCGACTTGCTCGAAGCGTTGCCATCGAACTGAATCCGCAACGCCTCGACCACCCCGCGCAGGCTGAAACTGCCCGGCGTCGCCTTGAGCTTGCCGGCCTGCAATTCGGTCAGGGTCAGGATGCCGTTGACCATGCGCATCATGTCCCGCGCCGAACCGGCGGCAGTCTGCTGGTATTGCTCCAGTTCCGGATCGAGTTCGACGGTCTGCATCAACTCGAGCGAACCGATCACCCCGTTCATGGGCGTGCGCAGTTCGTGGGTCAGGGTCGCGAGGAATTCGTCCTTGAGCTTGTTGCTGTGGGCCAGTTGCTGGTTCAGCACTTCAAGTTTCTGGCCGGCGTCGAACAGGGTCTGCGCCTGTTGTTCGCGCATCGCGTTGATGCGGTCGGCCAGGGCCAGCGACAGCAGCGCCACTTCGATGGCCGAGCCGATCTGGCTGGCGTACATGGTCAGGAACACATTCGGCAGCAGGCCCAGCACCATCATGGTGTTGACGATGCCGCCGATCAGGAACGCCGACCAGGCAATGATGAAATAGCGCGCCACCCGCAGGCCGCGCCACCAAGCGAGGATCCCGGCGGCGAAGATCACCACGGTGAAGGTCAGTGCCAGGGTCGTCGCCAGACGCAGGGCCAGGCCATAACTGGTCATCAACGACAGACCGATCACCACGGCGCCAAAAACAATCAGGGCGATCAACAGACGATCGAGCCAACGGCTGTGGTTCTTCGTCTGCAGGAAACTGCGGGCGAACTGGCTGCCGAAGAGCCCCGCGCAACCGATGAAGAACGGCGTGGCGGCGTTGGCCCACCACGGGTTGTCCGGCCAGAAATACTCGACCGCCGCGCCATTGACCGACAGCTGATAAAGGCCGAACGAGGCGATATAGAAGATGTAATAGAGGTAACTGGTGTCGCGCACGCTGAGGTAGATGAACAGGTTGTAGACCAGCATCCCCAGCAGCACGCCATAAATGATCCCCAGCACGTAGAGGCGCACCGGTTGGTCTTCGAGGTACGCGGTGCTCGACCACAACGTCACCGGCGCCTGGATCGAGCCTTCGCTGGACAACCGCAGATAAACGGTTCGTTGCTGATCCGGCTTGAACGCCAGGTCGAACAGGTAATTGTTCTGGCGGATCTCGCGACTGGCGAACGGCAAAGCGTCGCCGGTCTGCCGCACCAGACGGTAGTCGCCGGCGGCATCGGGCAGATACAGGTCGAGATGATCGAGCGGCGGATACGCCAGCTCCAGCAACCAGCTGCGCTGCGCCGACGGATTGGTCGGGCGGTAATGCAGGTCGATCTTCAGCCAGAACGCCGAGCGCGAATAACCGGCATTGAGCGTGGCTTTGTCATGGGGTTTGAAGTTTCCAGCGGCGGCTTGCGCGCGGACGTCAGCAATGCTCGCCAGACCGCTCGGGTCTTCGAACACTTGCAGGGATCGACCCAGCGGGAGGCTCTGGGTGAACTCGTCGAACTCGACGGCGCTTGCCAGCAGGGGCAAGCAGAACAGCAACATCAACAAATAGCGCATTGAAGCCCCAGCGTGGCTTGGCCGGTTGTGTCAGGAAGCCCCCCATTCCCTTTGAGATGACGTAAAACCGGTATTACCTGTTATTGGTTTGGATCCACTCTAGCATAGCCGTTGATGGCCATTGAGCACCATGGAAATTTTTCCAAGGAAGGCTCTAGAACGGGCGTTCCAGAGCAAAACACCGGGCTAGAGCTGTTGGCTCGGTCAGATTGTGACAAGCGCTGTGGATCTCGCTACCCGGGTTATCGGCCGCGCGCTGCGCCACAACACCCGCAAAACAGGTTTGGTGGTAAGCTCGCGCACCATGAATATCTACAGCTCACGCCCCGTTGTCCTCTGTCTCTCCGGCCACGACCCCAGTGGTGGCGCCGGCCTGCAGGCAGATATCGAAGCCCTGCTCGCTCAGGGTTGCCATGCGGCTCCGGCCGTCACCGCCCTGACCGTGCAAGACACGGTCAACGTCACTGACTTTCGCGTCCTCGACCGTGAGTGGGTACTGGCCCAGGCCAATGCCGTGCTCAACGACTCCGAAGTCGCGGCAGTGAAACTGGGCATGCTCGGTTCTCTGGAAATGGTCGACACCGTCGTCGAACTGCTTCAGGCGCACCCGCACTTGCCAGTGGTCTGCGATCCGGTGCTGCGTGCCGGCGGCGGCGGACGCCTGGGCAAGGACGAAGTCGGCTACGCCATGCGCGAACGCCTGCTGCCGCTGTCGATCATCGCCACCCCCAACCTTCCCGAAGCCCGGATCCTCGCCGAACTGCCAGAAGGCACCGCAGACGAGTGCGCTGAAAAACTTCTGCCGTTCATCAAGAACCTGCTGATCACCGGCGGTCACGGCGACGAAACTGAAATCCACAACCGCCTGTACAGCCGTGATGGGCTGCGCGAAACCTTCAAGTGCCAGCGCCTGCCGGGCAGCTATCACGGTTCGGGCTGCACCCTGGCCAGCACCCTCGCCGGTCGCCTGGCACTGGGCGAAAACCTTGCGAGCGCGGTGCGTACTGCGCTGGATTACACCTGGCGCACCCTGCGCGATGCCGAACAGCTGGGCAAAGGCCAGTTCGTGCCGCGTCGCCTGCCGCTGGATTTCTGTTCCTGATGTTTCGAGCCTGAGGTCTGCGCGATGAAACTACGTGGCCTGTATGCCATCACCGACAGCCAGTTGCTGGCCGGCAAGTTTCTGTCCTACGTGGAGGCGGCGCTGGAAGGCGGCGTCACCCTGCTGCAATACCGTGACAAGAGCAGCGACGAGGCCCGCCGTCTGCGTGAGGCCGAAGCCCTGCGCGATCTATGCGAACGCTACAAGACGCAACTGATCATCAACGATGACGCCGAACTGGCCGCGCGCCTGAACGTCGGCGTGCACCTGGGCCAGACCGACGGCCCGCTGTCGCCGACCCGCGCCCTGCTCGGCTCCAAGGCGATCATCGGCTCGACCTGCCACGCACAGCTTGAACTGGCCGAACAGGCCGCCAAAGAAGGCGCGAGTTACGTCGCCTTCGGTCGCTTCTTCAATTCCAGTACCAAACCCGGTGCACCGAGTTGCAGCCTCGATCTGCTCGACGAGGCCAAACGTACCCTGCACCTGCCGATCTGCGCGATCGGCGGCATCACCCTCGACAACGCCGCGCCACTGGTGGCCCACGGTGTCGATCTGCTGGCCGTGGTCCATGGCCTGTTCGGCGCCGACAGCACCGCCGAAGTGACCCGCCGCGCCCGCGCCTTCAATGAATTACTAAAAGTCTGAGAGCCCGATCATGTCTCGTTCCGAAACCCTGTTTGCCAACGCCCAGAAACACATTCCCGGTGGCGTGAACTCGCCGGTGCGCGCGTTCAAGAGCGTTGGCGGCACGCCGCTGTTCTTCAAGCACGCCGAAGGCGCCTACGTCACTGACGAAGACGACAAGCGTTATGTGGATTACGTGGGCTCCTGGGGGCCGATGATCCTCGGCCACAGCCACCCGGACGTACTGGACGCCGTGCGCAACCAGTTGCAACACGGCCTGTCCTACGGCGCGCCGACCGCGATGGAAACCGAGATGGCCGATCTGGTCTGCTCGCTGGTGCCGTCGATGGAGATGGTGCGCATGGTCAGCTCCGGCACCGAAGCGACCATGAGCGCGATCCGTCTGGCCCGTGGCTTCACCGGCCGTGACAGCATCATCAAGTTCGAAGGCTGCTACCACGGCCACTCCGACAGTCTGCTGGTCAAGGCCGGTTCCGGCGCACTGACCCAGGGCGTACCAAGCTCGGCCGGCGTACCGGCGGCATTCGCCAAACACACCCTGACCCTGCCGTTCAACGACATCGACGCGGTTGAAAAAATGCTCGCCGAAGTCGGCCAGGACGTCGCGTGCATCATTGTCGAGCCAGTGGCCGGCAACATGAACTGCGTGCCGCCGGCGCCGGGTTTCCTCGAAGGCCTGCGCAGCCTGTGCGACAAGCACGGCGTGGTGCTGATTTTCGACGAAGTGATGACCGGTTTCCGCGTCGCCCTCGGCGGTGCCCAGGCTTACTACGGCGTAACCCCGGACCTGACCACCTTCGGCAAGATCATCGGCGGCGGCATGCCGGTCGGCTGCTTCGGCGGCAAGCGCTCGATCATGGAGCGCATCGCGCCGCTGGGCCCGGTCTATCAGGCAGGCACCTTGTCGGGTAACCCACTGGCGATGGCCGCCGGCCTGACCACCCTGCGCCTGATCAGCCGTCCGGGTTTCCACGCCGAGCTGACCGACTACACCACCCGTCTGCTCGACGGCCTGCAACAGCGCGCCGATGCCGCCGGCATTCCGTTCGTGACCACCCAGGCGGGCGGCATGTTCGGTCTGTACTTCAGCGGTGCCGACGACATTGTTACTTTTGAAGACGTGATGGCCAGCGATGCGGCGCTGTTCGGCCGCTTCTTCCACCTGATGCTGGAAGGTGGCGTGTACCTGGCACCGAGCGCCTTCGAAGCCGGATTCACCTCGATCGCCCATGGCGAAGCCGAGCTGAAACTGACCCTCGACGCCGCTGAGCGCGCCTTCGCCAAATTGAAGTAAAACGCCCCGCCGCTGACGTTGGCCATTGCCAGCGTCAGCGTTCTCCTACATCCGCACGTCTTTTCCGACACGCCTGCCAAAAATCCCCCATAAAGTGGGCGATATATTTCCCGCGCAGCAGAAAATCGAGTAAAGACTTTGTAAGGATGGCCCTGCTTATTTCATAATGCGCGCTTATTGGATCCCTCGACGGGTCCGCGCGCCCTTCAGAGGTAAGTCGATTCCCATGAACCGCACCGGCCGCACCCTTGCCTTGGGCTGCCTGTTGCTCCTTCAGCCGCTGCTCGCACATGCACAAGCAGGCGGCAACTCGTTGTTGATCCCGGCGATGGGTCGCTGCACCCTCAATACTCAGCCGCAAGATGTCACGCAGGCACTCGCCGCCTGCCAAAAGGCAGCGGATGAGGGGGATGCGCAAGCGCAATACGAGTTGGGTGAGTTCTACTACGACGGCAAGAATGCGCCGCGCGACCTCAATCAAGCCCTGAGCTATTTCGAAAAGGCCTCGCTGCAAGGCCACGCCCAGGCGCAATTCAAGCTCGGCACCATGTTCTTCCACGGTGAAGGCGTGCAGGCCAACAACATTCAGGCTTATATCGTGCTGAAGATGGCCGCGGTCAACGGCGCCGAAGACGCGCTCGACACCGCCGACGAAGTGTCTGAAAAGATGTCCCGCGAAGACCTGGAAACCGCGACCCAGGTGCTCGGGCAAATTTTCCGTAAATACCTGATGGAACTGCAGAGCGCCGACGGGCGTACGCCGTTCTCGCCCCTGCCCTGACTAACGATAGTTCCCGCGCTTTTCGTCACCGACGCGAAACGTCGAAGGCGGCATTCCCACGCAGAGCATGGGAACGATCACCTCCATAAAACCCGGTTTTACTTCTCGGGCATCGGCACCGGAAACGGCATCACATTGCCAACACCGCCACGGGCTTCACTGATCTTTGGCGTCCCCAGTCGCTCGACTTCATCGATGCGCACGATCGAGTGCATCGGCACAAAGCTGCGCACCACGCCTTCGAACTGCGCCTTGAGCTTTTCTTCGCTCGGGTCGACGACCACTTGCGTGCGCTCGCCAAAGACGAACTCTTCCACTTCCAGGAAACCCCACAGATCACTTTGATAGATCTGCTTGGCGTACATTTCGAACACCTGGCCCTGGTTGAGGAAAATCACCTTGTAGATTGGAGCTTCGCGTTTGGTCATGGCGGGCGGACGACATCGGGGTAAAAATGAGGGCGCGAACTATAGCATAGCCACCGGACGCGCAGCGGTAGGAACCTGGGGACATGTTCCCTATAATGCGCGGTTCTTTGAACCACGTGACGACCCTATTCCATGGCCAAGAAGCTTTACATCGAAACCCACGGTTGCCAGATGAACGAGTACGACAGCTCGCGCATGGTCGATCTGCTGGGCGAACACCAGGCCCTGGAAGTCACGGCGCGCGCCGAAGATGCCGACGTGATCCTGCTCAACACCTGCTCGATCCGCGAACGCGCCCAGGACCGGGTGTATTCCCAGCTCGGCCGCTGGCGCGAACTGAAACTGGCCAACCCGGACATGGTGATCGCCGTCGGCGGTTGCGTGGCCAGCCAGGAGGGCGCGGCGATCCGTGATCGCGCCCCGTACGTCGACGTGGTGTTCGGCCCGCAGACCCTGCACCGCCTGCCGGAAATGATCGACGCCGCGCGCATCAGCAAGCTGCCGCAAGTCGACGTCTCGTTCCCGGAAATCGAAAAATTCGACCATCTGCCCGAGCCGCGCATCGATGGGCCAAGCGCCTACGTGTCGGTGATGGAAGGCTGCAGCAAGTACTGCACGTTCTGCGTGGTGCCCTACACCCGCGGCGAAGAAGTCAGCCGACCGTTCGACGACGTGATCGCCGAGATCATCCACCTGGCCGAACATGGCGTGCGTGAAGTGACCCTGCTGGGCCAGAACGTCAACGGCTATCGCGGGCTGACCCACGACGGTCGCCTGGCGGACCTGGCCGAACTGATCCGCGTCGTCGCGGCGGTCGATGGCATCGACCGCATCCGCTACACCACTTCGCACCCGCTGGAATTCTCCGACAGCCTGATCCAGGCCCACGCCGAAGTGCCGGAACTGGTCAAGCACCTGCACTTGCCGGTGCAGTCGGGTTCGGACCGGATTTTGGCCGCGATGAAGCGCAACCACACGGCGCTGGAATACAAATCCAAGCTGCGCAAACTGCGCGCCGCCGTGCCGGGCATCTGCATCAGCTCGGATTTCATCGTCGGCTTCCCGGGGGAAACGGAGAAAGATTTCGAACAGACCATGAAGCTGATTGCCGATGTCGGTTTCGATTTTTCCTACTCGTTCGTCTACAGCCAGCGCCCGGGCACTCCAGCCGCCGATCTGGCCGACGACACCCCGGAAGAACTGAAGAAAGAACGCCTGAACGCCTTGCAGCACCGTTTGAATCAGCAAGGGTTCGAGATCAGCCGACAAATGGTCGGTTCGGTCCAGCGCATTCTGGTGACCGATTATTCGAAGAAAGACCCGGGCGAGCTGCAAGGGCGCACCGAGAATAACCGTATCGTCAACTTCCGCTGCGATAATCCGACCCTGATCGGCCAGTTCGCCGACGTCCACATCGACGCGGCGCAACCGCACTCGCTGCGCGGCTCGCTGATCCAGTAACACCCTTTGTTCAACTGTGGGAGCGAGCCTGCCCGCGATGAACGATGACGCGGTTTTTCAGATGAACCGCATTCATGCCCATCGCGAGCAGGCTCGCTCCCACAGGAACGGCATCAATTTAAGAGCTTTCGCACCCACGCCGCTGGCGTTATCCTTGATTTCATCCTAATTGCCCCAGGGCGGCTAAATACGACCTTGAACGCACCCATCGAACCACATCGTTTCATCCTCGAGCCCTTTGAGGCTCGCCGCTTCGCCAATCTTTGCGGGCAGTTCGACGAGCACCTGCGCCTGATCGAACAGCGCCTGGCCATCGAGATCCGCAACCGCGGCAATCAGTTCGAGCTGATCGGCGAACCCAAGCACACCACTTCCGCGGAAAACCTGATTCGCCGCCTGTACCGGGAAACCAAGGGTTCAGAGCTGTCGCCGGATACGGTTCACCTGTTCCTTCAGGAATCGGCCGTTGAGCAGCTGGACAACCACGCCCCCGCTGAAGCCTCCGTCGCCCTGCGCACCAAGAAAGGCATGATTCGCCCACGCGGCTTGAATCAGCTGCGCTACGTGAAGGAAATTCTCGGCAACGACATCAACTTCGGCATCGGCCCGGCCGGTACCGGCAAGACGTATCTGGCTGTCGCCTGCGCCGTCGATGCGCTGGAGCGTGAACAGATCCGTCGCATCCTGCTGGTGCGTCCGGCGGTCGAAGCGGGTGAGAAACTCGGCTTCCTGCCCGGCGATCTGTCGCAGAAGATCGACCCGTACCTGCGCCCGCTCTACGACGCGCTCTACGAGATGCTCGGTTTCGAATACGTGGCCAAGCTGATCGAGCGTCAGGTGATCGAAGTCGCGCCGCTGGCCTACATGCGCGGTCGCACGCTGAACAACAGCTTCATCATTCTCGACGAAAGTCAGAACACCACCGTCGAGCAGATGAAGATGTTCCTGACCCGGATCGGTTTCGGCTCCACGGCCGTGATCACCGGCGACATCACCCAGGTTGACCTGCCGCGCGGCACCAAATCCGGACTTCATCACGTCATCGAAGTCCTGAAGGATGTGCCGGGTATCAGCTTCACCCACTTCCAGCCCAAAGACGTGGTGCGCCACCCGTTGGTGCAACGCATCGTCGAAGCCTACGAGCGCTTCGAGACGCGTGTTGCTGATGAAGCGCCAAAGGACACCCGCCACGATGCTTGAGCTTGACCTGCAAATCGCGACCGAAGCGTCTGCGCCGACCGAAGCCGAGTTCCGCCAATGGTGCGAACTGGCCCTGCGCCAGCGCACCGCTGACTCGGAAATGACCATTCGTCTGGTCGACGAGGAAGAAGGCCGCGAACTGAATCACACCTGGCGCCACAAGGATTACGCGACCAACGTCCTGTCCTTTCCCGCCGAAGTGCCCGACGAGTTCCTAGACATCCCGCTGCTGGGCGATCTGGTGATCTGCGTGGCGGTGGTCGAGCGCGAAGCCGCCGAACAGGGCAAGGAACTAAAGGCCCACTGGGCACATCTGGTCATTCACGGCTGCTTGCATCTGCTGGGTTACGACCATACAGATGACGAGGAAGCCGAGGAAATGGAAGCACTGGAACGCGAGTTGCTTGCCGAATTGGGTTATCCCGATCCGTACGCGGACGACGAAACCGAAACATCCCCTACTGTTACAACAAAGGATTCAGAGTAATCGCTATGAGCGAAGATCGATCGAGCAACGGGCAAAAGTCATGGCTGGGCAAACTGACCCAGGCTTTTGCCCACGAGCCGAAGAACCGCCAGGAGCTGCTTGAGCTGCTGCGCGATGCACATCAGAACAAACTGCTGGACAGCGAAGCGCTGGCCATCGTCGAAGGCGCCATCCAGGTGGCTGACCTGCAGGTTCGCGACATCATGGTGCCGCGCTCGCAGATGATCAGCATCAAGGCGACCCAGACACCCCGCGAATTCCTCCCTGCCGTGGTCGACTCGGCCCACTCGCGCTACCCGGTCATCGGCGAAAGCCATGACGACGTGATGGGCGTGCTGCTGGCCAAGGATCTGCTGCCACTGATCCTCAAGGAGAACGGCGACAGCTTCAACATCAAGGACCTGCTGCGCCCGGCCACGTTCGTGCCGGAGTCCAAGCGTCTGAACGTGTTGCTGCGTGAATTCCGCGCCAACCACAACCACATGGCCATCGTGATCGACGAATACGGCGGCGTGGCCGGTCTGGTGACCATCGAAGACGTGCTTGAACAAATCGTCGGCGACATTGAAGACGAGCACGACGTCGAAGAAGACAGCTACATCAAGCCGCTGCCCAGCGGTGATTTCCTGATCAAGGCCCTGACGCCGATCGAGAACTTCAACGAGTTCTTCGACAGCGAATTCTCCGACGACGAGTTCGACACCGTCGGCGGGCTGGTGATGAGCGCGTTCGGGCACTTGCCAAAGCGCAACGAAATCACTGAAATCGGCGCCTATCGTTTCCGCATCCTGAATGCCGACAGCCGTCGGATTCATTTGCTGCGACTGACCCCAATCGCCCGGTAAAAAATCTAAGGATTGAAATGCGCTGGACAACCCGCCCCGGCTGGCCCGGTAACCTGCTGGCCGTGGCGGCCGGTGCAATCACCACCTTCGCTCTGGCACCGTTCGATCTCTGGCCGCTGGCCTTGCTGGCGGTCGGCCTGTTCTATGCCGGCCTGCGCGAGCTGAGCCCGCGACAAGCCCTGGGCCGTGGCTGGTGCTTCGGTTTCGGCCTGTTCGGCGCCGGCACCAGCTGGATCTATTACAGCATCCACCACTTCGGCGGCGCTTCGGTGCTGCTGGCCGGGTTCCTGATGCTGATCTTCACGGCGGCCATTGCCTGGTTCTTCGCTCTGCCTGCGTGGCTCTGGGCGCGCTGGTTGCGGCGTAATGAAGCGCCGGTGGCCGACGCCCTGGCGTTCGCGGCGCTGTGGGTGGGTCAGGAAGCTTTCCGTGGCTGGTTCCTCACCGGTTTCCCGTGGCTGTATTCCGGTTACAGCCAGCTCGACGGCCCGCTGGCCGGGCTCGCGCCAGTAGGCGGCATGTGGCTGGTGTCGTTCGTCCTGGCACTGACCGCTGCACTGATCTACAACGCACCGCGCCTGTTGCAAACCCGCCGCAAAGCCTTCATCGCTGCCGGCCTGGTATTGCTGATCGGGCCATGGGCGGCGGGCATTGCGCTCAAGGGCCATGCCTGGACCAGCCCGGCGGGCGCGCCGCTGACCGTTGCCGCGATTCAGGGCAACGTCGCGCAAAGCATGAAATGGGACCCGGCCGAACTCAATGCGCAACTGGCGCTGTACCGCGACCTGAGTTTCCGCTCCAAACCGGTGGACCTGCTGATCTGGCCGGAAACCGCCGTCCCGGTGCTCAAGGAGTCCGCCGAGGGCTACCTGACCATGATGGGCAACTTCGCCGCCGAGCGTAAATCGGCGCTGATCACCGGCGTACCGATCCGCGAAATGGTTCACCACGAGAGACGCTTCTACAACGGCATCACCGTGGTTGGCGAAGGCGATGGCACCTATCTCAAGCAAAAACTGGTGCCGTTCGGCGAGTACGTACCGTTGCAGGACATCCTGCGCGGGCTGATCGCATTCTTCGACCTGCCGATGTCCGACTTCGCCCGCGGCCCTGCCGATCAGGCCTTGTTGCAGGCCAAGGGATATCAGATCGCGCCGTTCATCTGCTACGAAGTGGTGTATCCGGAGTTCGCCGCAGGCCTGGCGGCACGCAGCGATCTGCTGCTGACGATCAGCAACGACACCTGGTTCGGTACGTCCATCGGCCCATTGCAACATCTGCAAATGGCGCAGATGCGCGCGCTTGAGGCCGGACGCTGGATGATTCGTGCGACCAACAACGGTGTGACTGGGCTGATCAACCCGTTCGGGCAGATCACCGAGCGTATCCCGCAGTTCGAACAGGGCGTGCTGTACGGCGAAGTGGTGCCGATGCACAACCTGACGCCGTATCTGCAATGGCGCTCGTGGCCGCTGATCATCCTGTGCGTGGTGCTGTTCGGCTGGGCGCTGATGACCAATCGGATGTCCAAGACGCTCTGAAAACCTGCTCACTCCCGCGTCCTGCGCGGGAGTGATCAATCGGCGCTGTCATCCCCTCGATAGAACAGCGAATAACCGATTTGCCCCACCGCCTCGTTCATCAACTGCCCGCTCTGCCAGATCGACTTGAATTCCGGCAGCCAGCCGCCAAACGGCCGGGCATTGTCCGTGCCGAGGAAACCAACCGGCGCCGGCACCACTTCGAATCCAGCCTGTTGATAACTCCACACCGCTCGCGGCATGTGCCAGGCCTGGGTCACCAGCACGATGCGTTTGACGCCTTCCGGCAACAACACTTTGGCGCTGAATTCGGCGTTTTCCCACGTGGTGCGGCTCTCCCCTTCCTGCCAACGCACCGTCACACCGAAATCATCGCGTAGCGAATCGGCCATCAATTTGGCTTCGGTCGGCGGCGTACCGTAATGCAGGCCACCGCTGGTCAGAATCGGCAACCCCGACGCCTTGGCCAGTCGCGCCGCGTAACGCTGCCGTTCAAGCCCGACACCAGTCGGCTGATCTTCGCCCCAGGCCACATCGCCGCGTTCGCGACCGGAGCCCAGCACCACAATCGCATCCGCGCGCTGCGCCAGACTTGTCCATGCTTCCCGGGCCAGCGGCGGCTCACGCTCCAACGCCTTGGCGCCCCACTGCACGACCACCGGCAGACTCATCAGCCAGAAACCGCCAAACCCCAGGGCAAAACACAGCCCCGCCAGCCGTGGCCGCGAGCGACGCAGCCACCAGGCCGCCAGCAACAGCAGCAAAAGAAGGCCGGGCGGCAATAGAAGTTGTTTAATGAAATAACGAAAAGGCATCGAGCATCTCCAGAGATGCCCGAAGCCTAAGTGGGTTGATGCAGCGCGACAACCAGTAGGGTCGGATCCCGTTGAAAAAGATCCGCTTTTTGACCTGCCATGCGTTTACTTGGCCTGCAGAGTCCGAACCTTGACGGGGTCTCTGCCGGGCGCCTTGTCCTTGAGCCAGATGACCTTGGCCGTATGGGCTGCATCGAGTTGTTTCACGGCTTGTGACAGGTATCCGTGGGTTTCACGCTCACTGCGATCCAGATAGGCCTTGACCAGTTTGAACTCGGCGGGACTCAAGCCACGCAATTCCAGCTCCAGGGGGCGCTCGTCGCGCAGCCTTCCAGCGGTTTTTGCCGCGTCCAGGGCCATACCCAGACGATCGATCAACCGCTCGTACAACTCGGGTTTGGTAACGTTTTTTTGCTGTGACTCCACCATCCCTCACCTCATTGAAGATAAGACTCACTCCCCAGTTAGAGCTTAGCTTCGCTGCACAAACCGGCTGCACGCCGCGACCAACGGCCCTCGCCGCAATTTCAGCCGGTCAAACGGCTGCAATCAGGGTTTCCCTAGGCCGAGCGCGGTCATGTATGCTACGGCGCTTCCTGTAACTCCACTTCCAGCTCGTTCGGCACGTCCCGAACGTCGCATTGAAGAGGATTAGGCCACCCCTATCCAGTACAAAAGTAGCCATGCACGAACAATATCAGCCCCGTGAAATCGAAGCCGCCGCCCAGTCCTTCTGGGACGAGCAAAAGTCCTTTGAAGTCAGTGAACAGCCAGGCAAGGAGACTTACTACTGCCTGTCGATGTTCCCTTACCCCAGCGGCAAGCTACACATGGGGCACGTGCGCAACTACACCATCGGCGACGTGATCTCCCGCTACCAGCGCATGCTCGGCAAGAACGTTCTGCAACCGATGGGTTGGGACGCCTTCGGCATGCCGGCGGAAAACGCCGCGATGAAGAACAACGTGGCTCCGGCCAAGTGGACCTATGAAAACATCGCCTACATGAAGTCCCAGCTGCGCAGCCTGGGCCTGGCGGTGGACTGGTCGCGCGAAGTCACCACCTGCAAACCGGATTACTACCGCTGGGAACAATGGCTGTTCACTCGCCTGTTCGAAAAAGGCGTGATCTACCGCAAGAACGGCACCGTGAACTGGGACCCGATCGACCAGACCGTTCTGGCTAACGAGCAGGTCATCGACGGTCGCGGCTGGCGTTCCGGCGCGCTGATCGAAAAGCGCGAAATCCCGATGTACTACTTCAAGATCACCGCTTACGCGGATGAGCTGCTGGAGAGCCTCGACGAACTGACCGGCTGGCCCGAGCAAGTCAAGACCATGCAGCGCAACTGGATCGGCAAGTCGCGCGGGATGGAAGTGCAGTTCCCGTACAACGTCGATTCGATCGGCGAAAGCGGCACCCTGAAAGTCTTCACCACCCGTCCGGACACCCTGATGGGCGCAACCTATGTTGCCGTGGCCGCCGAGCATCATCTGGCTGCTCTCGCCGCGAAGAACAACCCTGAGCTGCAAGCGTTCATCGCCGAATGCAAGGGCGGCAGCGTCGCCGAAGCCGACGTCGCCACCCAAGAGAAGAAAGGCCTGCCGACCGGCCTGTTCGTCGAGCACCCGCTGACCGGCGAAAAACTGCCGGTGTGGGTCGCCAACTACGTGCTGATGCACTACGGCGACGGCGCGGTCATGGCGGTGCCGGCGCACGACGAGCGCGATTTCGAATTCGCCCACAAGTACAACCTGCCGGTCAAATCCGTGGTGCGCACCAGCTCCGGTGAAACCAACCCGGCGCCATGGCAGGACGCCTACGGCGAGCACGGCACGCTGATCAACTCCGGCGAGTTCGACGGCCTGGACTTCGCTGGCGCGTTCGACGCCATGGAAGTCGCCCTGATCAAGAAAAACCTCGGCGCCTCGCGCACCCAGTTCCGCCTGCGCGACTGGGGCATCAGCCGTCAACGCTACTGGGGTTGCCCGATCCCGATCATCCACTGCGATGCCTGCGGTGACGTGCCGGTGCCGGAAGATCAACTGCCTGTCGTCCTGCCGGAAGACGTGGTGCCGGACGGCGCCGGTTCGCCGCTGGCGCGCATGCCCGAGTTCTACGAGTGCGCCTGCCCGAAATGCGGTCAGCCTGCCAAGCGTGAAACCGACACCATGGACACCTTTGTCGAGTCGTCCTGGTACTACGCCCGTTACGCCTCGCCGCACTTCGAAGGCGGCCTGGTGGAAAAGTCCGCGGCCGACCACTGGTTGCCGGTGGATCAGTACATCGGCGGTATCGAACACGCCATTCTTCACCTGCTCTACGCGCGCTTCTTCCACAAGCTGATGCGCGACGAAGGCCTGGTGAGCTCCAACGAGCCGTTCAAGAACCTGCTGACCCAGGGCATGGTGGTCGCCGAGACTTACTATCGTCGCGAAGCCAACGGTGCCTACACCTGGTTCAACCCGGCGGACGTGGAACTCGAGCGCGACAGCAAGGCCAAGGTCATCAGCGCCAAGCTGATCGCCGACGGCCTGCCGGTGGAAATCGGCGGCACCGAGAAGATGGCCAAGTCGAAGAACAACGGCGTCGACCCTCAGTCGATGATCGACCAGTTCGGCGCCGACACCTGCCGTCTGTTCATGATGTTCGCCTCGCCACCTGACATGAGCGCTGAATGGTCGGACTCCGGCGTGGAAGGCTCGCACCGCTTCCTCAAGCGCGTCTGGCGTCTGGCTCAGGCCCATGTCACTCAGGGTCTGCCGGGCAAACTGGACATCGCCGCACTGAATGACGAACAGAAAGTCATTCGTCGTGCGATCCACCAGGCGATCAAGCAGGCCAGCCACGACGTCGGCCAGAACCACAAATTCAACACCGCCATCGCCCAGGTGATGACGCTGATGAACGTGCTGGAAAAAGCCGCGCAAGCGACCGAACAGGATCGCGCACTGGTTCAGGAAGGTCTGGAAACCGTGACGCTGCTGCTCGCACCGATCACGCCGCACATCAGCCACGAGCTGTGGAACCGTCTGGGCCACGCCGATCCGGTGATCGACGCCGGCTGGCCGGTGCTGGACGAAAGCGCGCTGGTCCAGGACAGCCTGACCCTGGTGATCCAGGTCAACGGCAAGCTGCGTGGCCAGATCGAAATGCCGGCCGCCGCCACCCGTGAAGAAGTCGAAGCGGCAGCGCGCGCCAACGAAAACGTGCTGCGTTTCGTTGACGGCCTGACGATTCGCAAAGTGATCGTAGTGCCCGGGAAACTGGTCAATATCGTCGCCAGCTAATTGGATCGGGCGTCAGGTGTGCCTGACGCCCAGTAAAACCTTTCGGGCCACAGAGTCGGCCCACATGGTTTCAAGGGGAGCAACACAATGATCAAACGCAATCTGCTGGTGATGGGCCTCGCCGTCCTGTTGAGCGCCTGCGGTTTCCAGCTGCGTGGCACCGGCACCAATGAGCTATCGATCAAGGAGCTCGACCTGAGCGCCCGCAACGCCTACGGCGAAACCGTGACGCAACTGCGTCAGGTGCTGGAGTCCAGCGGCGTCAAGGTCGTTACCGGTGCACCGTACAAGCTGTATCTGGCCGATGAGCAGGAATCCCAGCGGATTCTCAGCTACGCCGGCGCCGGTCGTACCGGCGAGTACCAGGTCAGCACCGTCCTTACCTACGATATCCGTGGCGAAAAAGATCTGCTGCTGAAAAGCGACAAGCTTGAAGTGCAGAAAGTGTTCATCCACGACGGCAACAACCTGGTGGGTTCCGACCAGGAAGCCAACGATGCCCGCCGTGAAACCCGCCGCGAGCTGGTACAGCGCATGATGCTGCGTCTGCAACAACTGACGCCGGCACAGCTTGACGCTCTGCAGCAAACCGCCAATGCACGGGCCAAGGCAGAAGCCGACGCCCTCGAAGCGGCACAGAAGGCTGAAGCGGAAACCCCGCGCCAGTCGCCGCTCGAACTGCCGCAGCAGTAAGACGTTCGGGGCGCTCAGGCGCCCCGTTCGCCCTCTCTTATGAAGCTCGCTCCCGCCCAACTCGGCAAACACCTGCAAGGCGCTCTCGCGCCGGTCTACATCATCAGCGGCGATGACCCGCTGCTGTGCCAGGAAGCTGCCGACGCCATTCGCTCTGCCGCCCGTCAGCAAGGATTCGACGAACGCCAGGTCTTTGCCGCCGACGCCAATTTCGATTGGGGGACGTTGCTGCAGGCTGGCGCCAGCATGTCGCTGTTCGCCGAAAAACGCCTGCTGGAACTGCGCCTGCCTTCGGGCAAGCCCGGTGACAAGGGCGCGGCCGCCCTCATCGAATACTGCTCGCGCCCGGCAGAAGACACGGTGCTGTTGATCAGCCTGCCGAAGCTGGACGGTAGCGCGCAGAAAACCAAGTGGGGCAAGGCGCTGGTCGAAGGTCAGCAGACCCAGTTCGTGCAGATCTGGCCGGTGGACGCCAACCAGTTGCCGAGCTGGATTCGTCAGCGCCTGTCCCAGGCCGGCCTGTCAGCCAGCCAGGACGCGGTCGAGCTGATTGCCGCGCGGGTCGAAGGCAACCTGCTGGCCGCTGCGCAAGAGATCGAAAAGCTCAAGCTGATGGCCGAGGGCGGGCAGATTACCGTCGAAACCGTGCAGGCGGCCGTGGCCGATAGTGCGCGCTTCGACGTGTTCGGCCTGACCGACGCGGTGCTCAACGGCGAACCAGCCCACGCCCTGCGCATGCTCGAAGGGCTGCGCGGTGAAGGGGTCGAGCCGCCGGTGATTCTCTGGGCCCTGGCCCGTGAGTTGCGCCTGCTGGCCAACATCTCGTTGCAATACAGTCAGGGCACACCGCTGGACAAGTGCTTCAGTCAGGCCAAGCCGCCGGTCTGGGACAAGCGCAAACCGCTGATGAGCAAGGCCCTGCAACGCTACTCGGCGCAACGCTGGGCGCAGTTGCTGCTCGAAG
This sequence comes from Pseudomonas sp. 9.2(2024), assembly GCF_039695385.1. NCBI lineage: Bacteria > Pseudomonadati > Pseudomonadota > Gammaproteobacteria > Pseudomonadales > Pseudomonadaceae > Pseudomonas > Pseudomonas sp. 9.2(2024). Next base: position 5,676,033 of record NZ_CP155585.1, read on the forward strand.
CCCAGCGCATCGATGCGCAGATCAAGGGCCAGGCGGCCGGTTCGCCGTGGATGAGCCTGAGCCGGTTGGCGCTGCTGATGGCCGGTCAGCGTCTGACATTGCCTGCCGAATGAAATCCGGGATCGCGCTCTGCGATCCCGTTTTTTATCCAGGCCATTTCCTACAGAACATCCCGCCCTCGGTCCTATAGACAGACGTTCGAGATCGGCAGATTATCTGCCGCGCAAAGACCCACTCAATCGAGAGAATCCTCATGAGCAAAAAGCCATCGAAACATGGCCACAACAAGGCCAAATCCATCGTCGCCCAACCCCTGTTCCGCAGCCGCCAGGAACGACCAACCAAGGGTAAGGGCAGCTACCGCCGCGAAGCCTTCCAGTCTGACAGCTGGGAGGCTTCTTACTTTCTGGCCGCTTGAAGCACAGCACCCCTTCCTCATGTTAAGGTCTGCACCTGATTCGTATCCCCTGGACCTGTGCATGCCCCTCAGTCTTTCCCGTCGTTGGCCCTTGCGCCAACTGATCGCTGCCTCCAGCTTCGTACTGCTCGTCGCCTGCGCGGAAAAACCCACCGCCGCCGACGCTCAACCGCTTCAGACCGTTCCCGTTGCCACAGCCCCAGCGGTCATCCCGCCGGTAGTGCCGTCCGGTGACAACCTCGACCTGCAACCGACCCAGACCTTTGCCGAATGGCAGGCCGGTTTCCGCAAGGAAGCTCTGGCTGCCGGCATTCGTGCCGACCTGTTCGACCGCGCGTTCGCCAATGTCAGCTTCGATGCCAGCGTGATTCGCGCCGACCGCAGCCAGCCGGAATTCGCCCGGCCGGTCTGGGAGTACCTGGACGGCGCGCTTTCGCCCTTGCGCGTGCGCAAAGGCCAGGCGCTGATCAGCCAGTACGCCGATATTCTGCAAAGCATCGAACAGCGTTACGGCGTCGATCGTCAGGCACTGGTGTCGGTGTGGGGAATGGAAAGCAACTTCGGCCAGTTCCAGGGCAGCAAGTCGGTGATCAACTCGCTGGCGACCCTGGCCTATGAAGGCCGCCGCCCGGGCTTTGCCCATGCGCAGCTGATTGCGGCGCTGCAGATCCTGCAACAGGGCGACATCACGCCGGAGAAAATGCTCGGCTCCTGGGCCGGCGCCATGGGCCAGACCCAGTTCATCCCGACCACCTACAACACTCATGCCGTGGATTTCGACGGTGACGGTCGCCGCGACATCTGGGGCAGCCCCGCTGACGCATTGGCCTCCACCGCGCATTACCTGCAAAGCTCCGGCTGGCAGCGTGGCCAGCCGTGGGGCTTCGAAGTGCAGCTGCCGAGCGGTTTCAACTACACCCTGGCTGACGGCGCAATTCGCAAGAGCGTCGCCGAATGGCGGCAACTGGGTGTGATCCTGCCGAACGGCGGCCAGGTGCCGGCCGGCTCCGAGCAACTGTCCGCCGCCCTGCTGCTGCCGGCCGGCTACCGCGGCCCGGCGTTCCTGATCCTCGATAACTTCCGGGCGATCCTCAAATACAACAACTCGTCGTCCTACGCACTGGCCGTCAGCCTGTTGTCCGAGCGCTTCAACGGTGCCGGCCTGATCAATGGCAGCTGGCCAAAAGACGATCTGCCGTTGAGCCGCACCGAACGGATCGAACTGCAAAACCTGCTGACCGCGCGCAACTACGACGCAGGCACCGCCGACGGCATCATCGGTGCCAATACGCGCAAGGCGATTCGCGCTGCGCAGCAGTCATTCGGCTGGCCGGCGGACGGTTATCCGACGCACAAGCTGCTGGAAAGCCTGCGCAACCAGTAAAAACAAAAAGACCGCCGCCTCTTCAGGCGGCGGTCTTCTTTTGTGACTCGCTCAGCGAATCACCACATCCTGCTCCAGCATCAATTCCTTCTTACCCGCATCCAGTCGAACCAGCGCCCCCAGCGGTAGCGTCAGGTTCGGATCGCAGTGTCCGCTGCGCCAGCCGGACAGCACCGGAATCCGCAGTGGTTCAAAGGTCTGTTTGAGCAAGCGGTTCAAGGCCTCGACATCCACGCCCGCCACATCCCCGACCAGCACGCCACGCAATCTGGCCAACTTGCCCGCCAGACGCATCTGGGTCAGCAAGCGGTCGATCCGGTACAGCGGCTCGTTGATGTCCTCGATCAGCAGAATCACCCCTTCGACGTCGATTTCGTAAGGCGTGCCCAGGGTCGCGGCGATCATCGCCAGATTGCCACCCTGCAAACGCCCGTGAGCAATGCCGGGCTCCACGGTGGTCAATGGATAAGCCGCCGGATGACTCAGCACACTGCCGGCCTTCAACTGACCGCGCAGCATGGCGAAGAACGACGTCACCGTCGGCGGTTCCTTGTCACCCAGCAGATCGGCATTCAATAACGGCCCATGAAAGGTCACGAACCCGGCGTAGCGACTGATGGCCAGGTGCAGAGCGGTGATGTCGCTGTAACCGACGAAGGGCTTGGCATGGCGGCTCAGCAAGTCGTAGTCGATCCGGTCCAGCAACCTTGGCGTGCCGTAACCACCGCGCAGGCAAATGATTGCATCCACCTCCTCGTCAGCGAACGCCGCGTGCAGATCGTTGAGCCGCACCTCGTCGCTGCCGGCCAGATAGCCATCCTTCTCGTAGACGCCAGGGAACACCCGCAAACCGTAACCCCGGGCGCGCATCCACTGAACGGCCTTTTCGGTATCCAGCGTGCCGGGGCCGGCGGGCGCAATGACGCCTATCAGCCCTTCCGACGGCAGCGCGGGCACGGGCTTGTGCGGAAAAAGGGTGTGGGTCGGTCGAACGGTCATCCATGGATCTCCCTGTGTGAAGTCATGCTCACACAGTAGTCAGGAACGGCGACAAACAGAAGAGGCTCGGCCGCGCCGCAAATTGCAGGAAAAGTCAGTAACGAGTGTAAGCCAGGCAAAAAAATGCCCGCCGGGCGATAAACCCCGGCGGGCATTTTTTATTCAGCGTTGAATCAGGAACCGAGCAGCTCGGCCTTGACCAGTTTCGCCTGTTCGTCGGCGTGGTACGAAGAACGCACCAACGGGCCGGACGCGACGTTCTTGAAGCCCATCTTGTAACCTTCCTCGGCGAACCAGGCGAAGGTGTCCGGGTGCACGAAACGCTGCACCGGCAAGTGGCTGCGGGACGGTTGCAGGTACTGGCCCAGGGTCAGCATGTCGATGTCGTGTTCGCGCATGCGCTTCATGACTTCGATGACTTCGTCGTCGGTCTCGCCCAGACCCAGCATCAGGCCGGATTTGGTCGGGATGTGCGGCATCATCTGCTTGAAGCGTTGCAGCAGGGTCAGCGACCACTGGTAGTCCGAACCCGGACGCGCAGCCTTGTACAGGCGCGGTACGGTTTCCAGGTTGTGGTTGAACACATCCGGCGGCTCGGCCGCGGTGATTTCCAGGGCGATGTCCATGCGGCCACGGTAGTCCGGGACCAGGGTCTCGAGCTGCACGTTCGGCGACAGTTTGCGGATTTCGCGGATGCAGTCGGCAAAGTGCTGGGCACCGCCGTCACGCAGGTCGTCGCGGTCAACCGAGGTGATCACCACATACTTGAGTTTCAGGTCGGCGATGGCGATGGCCAGGCTTTCCGGCTCGTTGACGTCCAGTGGCTTCGGACGACCGTGGCCAACGTCACAGAACGGGCAACGACGGGTGCAGATGTCACCCATGATCATGAAGGTCGCGGTGCCGCCGGAGAAGCACTCGCCCAGGTTCGGGCAGGACGCCTCTTCGCAGACGCTGTGCAGCTTGTGTTTGCGCAGCAGGCTCTTGATGCGGTCGACTTCCGGCGAAACCGGGATGCGCACGCGGATCCAGTCGGGTTTCTTCGGCAGTTCGGTGGTCGGAATGATCTTCACCGGGATGCGTGCAACCTTCTCGGCGCCGCGCAGCTTGACGCCGGCTTCAACCTTGGGACGCGGGGCCGGGCGCTCGGTCACGTCGAGCGTCGGGATCATGGTTTGCACTGCATCAGTAGTCATATCAGTCGATTCCGCCCGTCAGGGTCGTCTGCTCAGCATAGTCGAGGTGTTTGACGAGCTGCGCGCGCAGCCGGGCACTTACCTCGGCAAATTCAATCGATCCTGCGTGCTCGCTCAGCTGGGTCATCGCCAGCCCGGCATAGCCGCAGGGATTAATCCGTCGAAACGGCTCCAGGTTCATGTCCACGTTCAGGGCCAGGCCATGAAAGGAACAACCGTGGCGAATCCGCAAACCCAGAGAAGCGATCTTCGCCCCGTCGACGTAGACGCCGGGAGCATCCGGCTTGGCCAAGGCGGTCACGCCGTAGCTGGCCAGCAGTTCGATCAGGCAGCGCTCCATGCGGCTGACCAGATCGCGCACGCCGAAACCGAGTCGGCGCACATCCAGCAGCAGATAGGCTACCAACTGGCCTGGGCCATGGTAGGTCACCTGACCGCCGCGGTCGACCTGCACCACCGGAATATCCCCCGGCAGCAACAGGTGCTCGGCCTTGCCGGCCTGGCCCTGGGTGAACACCGGCGGGTGTTCCACCAGCCAGATTTCGTCCGGGGCCGTGGTGCCACGCTCGTTGGTAAAGCGTTGCATGGCCTGCCAGACCGGCTCGTAAGCCATCTGGCCAAGCTCGCGAAAGCCCAGCGTGCCCGGCATCACAGCACCATGTGCACGAAACCGGTGGCCCGCAGTTCGCTGTTGATGTTGTACAGCTGATCCTGGTCGGTCGCGACGATGTGCAACTGGATGGTGGTGTACTTGCCGTTGCTGCTTTGACGCTCGTCGACACGCTCATCGTTGATCTTGGCGTGTTTCTTGACGATGTCGATGATCTTGTCTTTGTTGCCGACGCCCGTATCGCTGATCACCTTAACCGGATAATCAACCTGGGGAAATTCGATCTTTGGCGCCTTTACTTCGGTATCGGTCATGGCGTAACGGCCTCGTAAGCGTAAGCCCGGTAACGAACAAGGCCCCGCTCCGGACCGGAACGGGGCCATGCAGGTCAACTCGAATCAGTTGAACAAGCCGTAGAAGAATAGACGGATGCTATCCCACATGCGGCGGAAGATACCACCCTCCTCGACAGCGTCCAGGGCGATCAGGTCGGCGCTGTGCACCACCTTGTCGTCCAGTTTCACTTCGACTTTACCGATCACGTCGCCCTTGGCGATTGGCGCGGTCAGTTGCGGGTTCATGGTCATGCTGGCAGCGAGCTTCTTCAGCTGGCCTTTCGGCAGGGTCATGGTCAGGTCTTGTGCCAGGCCGGCCTTGACTTGACTGGTGGTGCCTTTCCACACCGGGGCCTGAGCCAGTTCAGTGCCCTTCTGGTAGAAGGTCTGGGTTTCGAAGAAGCGGAAACCGTAGGTCAGCAGCTTCTGGGTCTCGGCGGCACGGGCCACTTCGCTGTTGGTGCCGAACACCACGGCGATCAGGCGCATGCCGTCACGTACGGCCGAGGACACCATGCAGTAGCCGGCTTCGTCGGTGTGACCGGTTTTCAGACCGTCGACGGTCTTGTCGCGCCACAGCAGCAGGTTGCGGTTAGGCTGTTTGATGCCGTTCCAGAAGAACTCTTTCTGCGAGTAGATCGCGTAGTGAGCCGGGTCTTCGTGGATGATCGCGCGCGCCAGGATCGCCATGTCGTGAGCCGACGAGTAGTGCTCAGGGTTCGGCAGACCGGTCGGGTTCATGAAGTGGGTATTGGTCATGCCCAGATCGGCGACGGTCTTGTTCATCAGGTCGGCGAACGCGTCTTCGCTGCCGGCGATGTGTTCAGCCACCGCGACGCTGGCGTCGTTGCCGGACTGGATGATGATGCCGTGCAGCAGGTCGCTGACAGTGACTTGTGAGCCGACCTTGATGAACATCCGCGAACCGCCGGTGCGCCAGGCGTTTTCGCTGACGGTCACCGGGTCGTTTTCACCGATCTGGCCGCGACGGATTTCCAGCGTGGCAATGTACGCAGTCATCAGCTTGGTCAGGCTGGCCGGTGGCAGGCGCTGGTCACCGTTGTTCTCCACCAGCACGTTGCCGCTGTTGGCATCCATGAGCACGTAGGATTTGGCGGCCAGTTGTGGTGGCGACGGCATCATCTCGGCCGCGAACGCGGCAGGCGAGAGGAGCAGCGGGACTAGCAGACACAGGCGTTTGGCAAAGGTGGTGATGTTCATCCGTCTCTCGAAATCGCTAATGGAAACTGCCCTTGCGGGCAAAATTAATCAGATGGCTTTCTAACGGGCCATCGCGTGTTCAGTTGCTCACTCCAGTCACCCTTGCCGGGCTTTTGTTCTTCGACGAGCCAACAACCTGGTTCACCCCCCAATCGCTGGTGAACCGTCAATCAAGTCCTACGTTTACTCGGTGACCACACTTGGCGAACCCAGGTTGGCCAGGCGCACGCTGTTCTGTACCTGGGCAATTTCACCCGGCGAACCGATCGGTCCCAGGCGAACCCGGTGCAGGGTCTGCTGATTGCGCACGATCGAGCTGATGAACACCGGAGCGCTCACCATCCCGCTGAGCTTCGACCTCAGGAGTTCTGCAGCGTCCGGGTTGGCGAACGCGCCCACCTGCAGATACTGGCCAGACGCTGGTGCAGAAGCGTTTTTTTTTGCATCGAGCTGAACTGGCACGACGGCCGCGGCGTGCTGCTGCGGCGGTGGAGTCCATTGCTCGACGGTGCCGGCCGACGCCGTGATCACCGGGGCGCTATTCTGCGCGACTTGCGGCTCGTTGAGCATCAAAGGCGCCGGGCGGCCCTTGGCGGCCCACCATTGTTGCGGGTCGATGCCTTCGACCTTGACCCGCGCTGTACCGATTTCGGCATAACCGAGCTTCTTGGCGGCGGCGTAGGACAGGTCGATGATCCGGTCCGAGTAGAACGGCCCGCGGTCATTGACCCGCAGGATCACGCTCTTGTTGTTGTCCAGGTTGGTCACCCGAACGTAACTCGGCAGCGGTAATGTCTTGTGGGCGGCACTCATGCCGTACAGGTCGTAGACCTCGCCGTTGGCGGTGTTCTGACCGTGGAACTTGGTGCCGTACCAGGACGCGGTGCCGGAAGCCACGTACGTCTTGGATTCCTGCAACGGGAAGTAGGTCTTGCCCAGCACGGTGTACGGGTTGGCCTTGTAGGGGCCGGTGTGCAGGGTCGGCGTGGCATCCGGGATGCGCGATACGTCGACATCCCACCACGGCGCGCCGTCCTTGTGGGCCCGGTTGATGTCCAGGCCCGGCTGCGAGCGAACGGCGGTGGTCGGCTTCTGGCTCGGCGAACGGCTGGTCGAACAACTGGCGACCAGCACCGCCAACGCAGCGAAAGCCACCAGCTTCAGGGGTTTATTGATAGGCAATGCCCGCATTACTTGACGCCCCGTGCTTGTACCAGCTGTTCAGACAGTTGATGTACGGCCATGGCGTACATCACGCTGCGGTTATAACGCGTGATCGCGTAGAAATTCTTCAGGCCCATCCAGTATTCCGGGCCATTGTCGCCTTCCAGGCGGAATGCGGTGACCGGCATGTCATCGCGCAGCGCATCATGACTCGACCAGCCCAGCGCTCGCAACTCCCCGACGGTTTTCGTCGGCTCGATGCCGGTGGTCAGGCCTTCATCCACCTGCTCGCCGCGTACATCCGCGCGACTGACCACCGGTTCACCGGCGACCCAGCCGTGACGCTTGAAATAGCTGGCAACGCTGCCGATCGCATCATCCGGGTTGTTCCAGATATTGATGTGGCCGTCGCCGTCGAAATCCACCGCATAGGCGCGGAAACTGCTCGGCATGAACTGCGGCAGACCCATCGCCCCGGCGTAGGAACCCTTGAGGGTCAGCGGGTCGACCTGCTCTTCGCGCGCCAGCAGCAGGAACTCACGCAGCTCCTTGCGGAAAAATTCGGCACGGGGAGGATAGTCGAAACCCAGCGTGGACAAGGCATCGATCACCCGGTAATTGCCGGTATTACGTCCGAAAAAGGTCTCAACACCGATGATAGACACGATCACCTGGGCCGGAACGCCGTATTCCTGCTCGGCGCGGGCCAGTGTGGCCTCGTGCTGACGCCAGAAGTCCACACCGCGGGCGATGCGCGCGTCGGTGATGAACATCGGCCGGTATTCTTTCCACTGTTTGACCCGTTCGGCGGGTTTGGAAATGGCGTCGAGAATCGCCTGTTTGCGCTGGGCCTCGCGGAACACGGCCATCAGCTGTTCGCCGGCAAAACCGTAGTCGCGGGTCATTTCACCGACGAACTCGGCCACTTGGGGCGAGCCTTCGTAATCGCCGGCCAACGCTTCCTGCGCGCTGCCAAGGATGCCTACCAGGCCGAGCCACGGTGCGTATCGTGTCGCCCAGTCACGCATTACTTGCATTGAACTCTTCACCTTATTCAAACCTGTGCGATCCACTTGCGATGGGTATGGATCGACATCAAAACCCCAAACGCTGACAGCAGCGTCACCAGCGAAGTTCCGCCGTAGCTAATGAACGGCAACGGCACCCCCACCACCGGCAACAGGCCACTGACCATACCGATGTTGACGAAAACGTAAACAAAAAACGTCATGGTCAGAGCGCCGGCAAGCAATTTGCCGAACAGCGTCTGCGCCTGGGCGGTAATCACCAGGCCGCGACCGATCAGCAACAGATAGATCAGCAACAGTGCGCAGATGCCCACCAGGCCGAACTCTTCGCCGAGCACGGCGATGATGAAGTCGGTGTGGCTTTCCGGCAGGAAGTCCAGGTGCGACTGGGTGCCCAGCAGCCAGCCCTTGCCGAATACGCCGCCGGAACCGATGGCGGCTTTCGACTGGATGATGTTCCAGCCAGTGCCGAGTGGATCACTTTCCGGGTCGAGGAACGTCAGGATTCGCTGCTTCTGGTAGTCGTGCATGATGAAGAACCACATCGCCACCGACACCGGAATCGCCGCCGCCAGCACGCTGAGAATCCAGCGCCAGCGCAGCCCGCCCATGAACAGTACGAAGGCGCCGCCGGCCAGAATCAGCAGCGAAGTGCCGAGATCCGGCTGACGCACGATCAGGGCGAACGGCACGCCGATCAACAGCAGACTGATGCCGACATGCTTGAGCTGCGGCGGCAGCGTGCGTTTGGACAGGTACCAGGCGATGGTCGCCGGCATCAGGATCTTCATGAATTCCGAGGGCTGGAAGCGGATCACCCCGGGAATGTTGATCCAGCGGGTCGCACCCATGGCGTTGTGGCCCATGATGTCCACCACCAGCAGCAGCACCACCCCGATCACGTAGCCGAGCGGCACCCAGCGCGCCATGAACCTTGGCTCGAACTGGGCGATGACGATCATCGACACCAGGCCGATGCCGAACGACGTGGCCTGTTTGGCCAGCAGATCCCAGCTCTTGCCGCTGGCCGAATACAGCACGAACAGGCTGCCGGCCGCGAGAATCAGCAGCAGCACCAGCAACGGGCCGTCGATATGCAAACGTTGCAACAGCGTCGCACGGCGACGCATCACATCCTCGCTGGAGAGCATGCGATCGAAATTATTCATCACGGGCCGTAGCCTCCGCACTGATAGGGCTGGCGTATTCGGCCTTCAACCGTCCGTCCTGATCCAGCAGCCAGGCATCCATGACCTGCCGCACCACCGGTGCAGCGACGCCGGAACCGGACTCACCGTTCTCGACCATCACCGACACCACGATTTTCGGGTCATCCGCCGGCGCGAAACCGACGAACAGGGCGTGGTCGCGGTGGCGTTCCTGAACCTTGGAGCGGTCGTACTTCTCACCTTGCTTGATCGCCACGACCTGCGCCGTACCGGACTTGCCGGCGATCCGGTATTGCGCGCCGATCGCCGCTTTACGCGCCGTACCCCGTGCACCGTGCATCACCTGTTGCATGCCATGGTTGACCTTGGTCCAGTCCGACGGATCGCGCAGGATGATGTCCGGCATCGGATTCTCATCCACCGGTTTCACGCCTTCGAGGGATTTGGCCAGGTGCGGGCGGTTCCACACGCCCTTGTTGGCCACCAGCGCCGTGGCCTGGGCCAGTTGCAGCGGGGTCGATTGCATGTAGCCCTGGCCGATCCCGAGAATCAGGGTTTCGCCGGGGAACCACGCCTGACGCCGGGTCGCGCGTTTCCACTCGCGGGACGGCATCAGGCCGGGGGACTCTTCGAACATGTCCAGCGAGACCTTCTGGCCGATGCCGAACTTGTTCATGTAGGCCGACAACCGGTCGATGCCCAGCTTGTGTGCCAGGTCATAGAAGTAGGTGTCGTTGGAACGCATGATCGCCGTGTCGAGGTCGACGAAGCCGTCCCCGGTGCGGTTCCAGTTGCGGTACTTGTGATCGTAGTTGGGCAGCATGTAGTAACCGGGGTCGAATACCCGGCTCGACGCCGTCACCACGCCCGCGTCGAGACCGGCAATCGCCACCGCCGGTTTGATCGTCGAACCCGGCGGGTAAAGACCGCGCAGCACGCGGTTGAACAGCGGCCGGTCGATCGAATCGCGCAGCTCGGCGTAGGCCTTGAAGCTGATGCCGGTGACGAACAGGTTCGGGTCGAAGCTCGGCTGGCTGACCATCGCCAGCACTTCGCCGGTTTTCGGATCAAGCGCCACCACCGCCCCACGTCGACCGCCCAGAGCAGCCTCGGCAGCTTCCTGCAACTTGATGTCGAGGCTCAGGACAATGTCCTTGCCCGGCACCGGATCGGTACGCTTGAGCACGCGCAGGACGCGGCCACGGGCGTTGGTCTCGACCTCTTCGTAACCCACCTGACCGTGCAGCTCGGCTTCATAGAAGCGCTCGATGCCGGTCTTGCCGATGTGGTGGGTACCGCTGTAGTTGACCGGATCGAGGGTCTTCAGCTCTTTCTCGTTGATCCGCCCCATGTAACCCACCGAGTGCGCGAAATGCGCGCCCTGCGGGTAATGACGCACCAGTTGCGCGACCACCTCGACGCCCGGCAGACGGAACTGGTTCACCGCGATCCGGGCGATCTGCTCTTCGCTCAGCTCGAACAGGATCGGCACCGGTTCGAACGGCCGGCGACCCTGACGCATGCGTTTTTCGAAGATCACCCGGTCTTCCGGCGTCAGCTGCAAGACCTCGACGATCACGTCGAGCACCTGCTGCCAGTCGCCGGAGCGCTCGCGGGTCATGCTCAGGCTGAAGCTCGGACGGTTGTCCGCCACCACCACGCCGTTGCGGTCGAAAATCAGGCCACGGGTCGGCGGGATCGGCTGGACATGCACCCGGTTGTTTTCCGACAGGGTCGAGTGATATTCGTACTGAATCACCTGAAGGTAATACAGCCGCGCAATCAGCACGCAGATCAGCGCCACCACCGCAATTGCGCCGAACACGACGCGACCACGCACCAGACGGGCGTCTTTTTCGTGGTCCTTGATGCGGATCGGCTGAGACATGAGGGCGGATTACTTGTGGTAAGGGTGGCCGGACAGCACGGTCCAGGCACGATACAACTGCTCGCCGATGAGGATGCGCACCAGCGGGTGCGGCAGCGTCAGCGGCGACAACGACCAGCGCTGATCCGCGCGGGCACAGACTTCCGGCGCCAGCCCTTCCGGGCCACCGACCATGAAGTTGACCGTGCGCGAGTCCAGGCGCCAGCGATCGAGTTCGACCGCCAGTTGCTCGGTGCTCCACGGCTTGCCATGAACTTCGAGGGTGACGATCCGCTCGTTCGGCCCGACCTTGGCCAGCATGGCTTCGCCTTCCTGACGGATGAAGCGGGCCACGTCGGCGTTCTTGCCACGGGTATTGAGCGGAATTTCCACCAGTTCCAGCGCCAGTTCGGACGGAAGACGCTTGGCATATTCATGCCAGCCTTCTTCCACCCACTTGGGCATGCGTGAACCGACGGCGATCAGTCGCAGTCGCACAGCAATCCCTTACAGCTGGTCTTTGTTGAGCTTGGTGAAATGCTCGTGGGTGTTTTCCGGGCTGTGGTGCTTGGCGTCCGCCGCACGGCTTTGCTCGGCACCGGCCCACAGGCGCTCCAGGTCGTAGAACTGACGTGCCGAGGCGGTCATCATGTGCACGATCACCAGGTCCAGGTCCAGCAGCACCCAGTCGCTGTCGCCCTTGCCTTCTTCGCCCAGCGGCTTGGCGCCGTTCTTTTTGACCTCTTCGCGAACCTTGTCCAGCATCGCGTTGATCTGGCGGTTGGAAGTACCGGTGGCGATGATCATGTAGTCGGTGATGCTCTGCTTGTCGCGCACATCAATGATCTGGATATCCTGGGCCTTAACGTCTTCCAAGGCTGCAACGGCCACCTTGACCAGCTCGTCGCCCTTCAGCGGTTCGTTGGTGTTGACCGGTTCTGGCAGCGGGGCGCTCTTGAATGTGCCTTTGCGCTTTACTTTGGTTTGGTCTTTGTCAGTCATATAAAACTCGTTTTGCTCATATTTTCGGCGGCTTGGCGACACGTGGATTCGTATCAGTGAAGCACGCCTTGTTCAGTTCGACGCACGGTACAGACCGTGCGCATCGATGTAGGCCAGGACCGCGTCGGGCACCAGGAAACGTACCGACTTACCGCTGGCCAGCAGTTGACGGATCTGGGTGGCGGAAACCGCGAGCGGTGTCTGCCAGACGAATGCAATCTGTCCGCTCGGCCCCTTCAGGGCCAGCGGGTCGCTCACCGAACGCGCTGCCAGCAGGTTGCGCAAGGCATCCGGCGGTTCGCTGTCGGCGTCCGGGCGCTGTAGCACCAGGATGTGGCAATGCTGGAGCAACTCTTCCCAGCGGTGCCAAGTGGGCAGGCCGCAAAATGCGTCCCAGCCCAGAAGCAGAAAAACCTGGGTCTCGGCGGCCATTTCGGCACGCAGCGACTCCAGGGTATCGATGGTCCAGGACGGTTTGTCCCGCTGCAATTCGCGGGCGTCCACCACCAGCGGCGGCACACCGGCCACCGCACATTCAACCATTGCCAGCCGGTCCTGCGCCGACACCTGCGGCGTATCGCGGTGCGGCGGCCGGGCGCTGGGCATCATGCGCAGCTCATCAAGCCCCAGCGCTTCGGCGACTTCCAGCGCGCCACGCAAATGGCCGACATGCACCGGATCGAACGTCCCGCCCAGTACGCCAATGCGCCGGGGACGGGACTTCTTGCCGGATTTCGGCGCTTTCAGGTCGAGGTCGGACAAGTCAGACCGTCGCCTGGCCGCGCAACTGGCCATCACCGACCACGATGTACTTCTCGCAGGTCAGTCCTTCCAGGCCCACCGGGCCACGGGCGTGCAGCTTATCAGTAGAAATGCCGATCTCGGCACCCAATCCGTATTCGAATCCATCGGCGAAGCAGGTCGGGGTGTTGATCATCACCGACGCCGAGTCGACCTGAGCCACGAACTGACGGGTGTCGGCGAGGTTTTCGCTGATGATCGAGTCGGTGTGGTGGGAGCCGAAATGGTTGATGTGTTCGATGGCCTGATCCAGGCCATCCACCACGCGGATCGACAGAATCGGCGCCAGGTACTCGGTGCTCCAGTCTTCCTCCGCTGCCGCTACGGCCTCGATGATCGCCCGGGTGCGTTCGCAACCGCGCAGTTCGACGCCTTTTTCGCGGAACTGCTTCGCCATCGACGGCAGGAAATCCTTCGCAACACTTTGATCGACCAGCAGGGTCTCCATCGCACCGCAGATGCCGTAGCGATAGGTCTTGGCATTGAAGGCGATGCGCTGGGCTTTCGGCAGGTCGGCGTGTTCGCTGACATAGACGTGGCAGATGCCGTCCAGGTGCTTGATCACCGGCACCCGGGCGTCACGGCTGATGCGCTCGATCAGGCCACGGCCACCGCGCGGCACGATCACGTCGACGTATTCAGGCATGGTGATCAGCGCGCCGACGGCGGCGCGGTCGGTGGTTTCCACCACTTGCACCACGGCAGCCGGCAGTTCGGCTTCAGCCAGACCGCGCTGGATGCAGGCGGCAATCGCGCGGTTGGAATGAATCGCTTCGGAACCGCCGCGCAGGATGGTCGCGTTGCCGGACTTCAGGCACAGGCTCGCGGCATCGATGGTCACGTTGGGACGGGATTCGTAGATGATCCCGATCACGCCCAGCGGTACGCGCATCTTGCCGACCTGAATGCCCGACGGACGGAAGCTCATGTCGCGGATCGCACCGACCGGATCCGGCAGCGCTGCGACCTGACGCAGACCGACGATCATGCCGTCGATGCGCGCCGGGGTCAGTTCCAGACGTTCCAGCAGCGCCGGCTCCAGACCGTTGGCGCGACCGGCCGCCAGATCCTGTTCATTGGCTGCCGCAAGCTCGGCGCGGGCGGCGTCCAGGGCATTGGCGGCAGCCAGCAGGGCGCGGTTTTTCTGCGCGGTGCTGGCACGGCCGATGACGCGGGAAGCTTCGCGGGCGGCGCGACCCAATCGGGTCATGTAGTCAAGAACGGACTCAGTCATGGTCTGCTGGGGTCTTGGCAAAGAGGAAAGCGGCAGATTATAGCTGTCGCGTCCCGGGACTAACAGCGGTGACGGGCGGATGGTCGAAATGGACGGCGATTTGCCGACGTTCAGCCGGGATTAAGCCGTCAATTGTTATCATCACGACCTCCTTCGCCTGGATAAACATTGTTTGCCATGTCCAACCTGACCGTTCGCGCCACCTCCGCGCGCCAGCCTGTCGGCCTTGCGGACGCCTTTTTCGACCGCGACGCCCAGACACTGGCCCGCGATCTGCTCGGCAAAGTCATCCGCCACCGCGTCGGCGATTTGTGGCTCAGCGCCCGAATCATCGAAACCGAGGCCTATTACCGCGAGGAAAAAGGCAGCCACGCGTCCCTCGGCTACACAGAAAAGCGTAAGGCTTTGTTTCTGGACGGCGGCCACATCTATATGTACTACGCCCGTGGCGGCGATTCGCTGAACTTCAGCGCGCAGGGTCCGGGCAATGCAGTGCTGATCAAATCGGCCTATCCGTGGGTCGACGAGATCAGTGGCCCGGCCAGTCTGGCGCAGATGCTGCTGAACAACCCCGATGCCCAGGGGCGCCCGCGTCCGTCGCAGAAACTCTGTGCCGGACAGACGCTGTTGTGCAAGGCGCTGGGGCTGAAAGTGCCGGTGTGGGATGCCAAGCGCTTCGACCATGAAATCCTGCTGGTGGAAGATACCGGACCGGCTCCGACCCACGTCATTCAGACCACCCGACTGGGCATTCCCCATGGCCGTGACGAACACTTGATGTATCGCTTCGTCGATGCCGCCTATGCCCAGTGGTGCACGCGGAACCCGCTGCGTCGGGGTCAGGTCGAAGGTCGCGATTATTTTTTGCTGTGAATGCACACCCTTCGGCTCGCCGATCAGGGACATCAATGAAATGGAGTGGTTTGTATGGGCCCATGGCTCGATAGCGTGACCGGATGGCTGGCCGCCAATCCGCAGTGGCTGGCCGCTGCAGTGTTTGTCGTGGCCTGCGTGGAATGCTTGGCGATTGCCGGTTTGATCGTGCCCGGCACGGTGCTGCTGTTTGCTGTGGCGGTGCTGGCCGGCAGCGGTGCATTGTCATTGAGCGAAACCCTGTTGCTGGGTTTCCTCGGCGGGATTCTCGGCGACGTGATTTCGTATTTCCTCGGCCGCCACTTCCACCAGAACATCCGGCGTCTGCCGGGCCTGCGCCATCACCCGGAATGGATGGCCGGCGCGGAAACCTACTTCCAACGCTACGGCATCGCCAGCCTGCTGGTCGGACGTTTCATCGGCCCGCTGCGGCCGATGCTGCCGATGGTCGCCGGGATGTGCGACATGCCCTTCCCGCGCTTCGCGGCCGTGAGTCTGCTGGCAGCGGCCGGCTGGAGCCTCGCCTACCTGCTGCCGGGCTGGGCCACCGGGGCGGCGATTCGCCTGCCGTTGCCGGAAGGTTTCTGGCTGCAGGCCGGGATTGTCGCCGGCAGCATCGCGGTGATGGTCGGCCTGAGCGCCAACAGCAGCCTGCGCCGCCATCGGCGGGCGACGATCTGGATCAGCAGCATGAGCCTGTTGATCCTGATCGGCCTGTTCATCGGTTACCCGTACCTGACCGCCCTCGATCAGGGCGTCATGACCCTGGTGCAGGAACACCGCCGCCCGGCGCTGGATGAAGTCGCGGTGGTTTTCACCCTGATCGGTGAATTCCGCAACATGCTGCTCTTCAGCGCCCTGCTGACTGCGCTGCTGTTGCTGTGCCGCCAGTGGCGCCACGCGATCTTCGTGGGCGGCACCCTGCTCGTCACGGCCTTGGCCAACACCGGCACCAAGATGTTCTTCGCCCGGGTGCGCCCGGAAGTACTGACAGACCCGCTCACCAGTTACAGCATGCCCAGCGGCCATGCGTCCGGATCGTTCGCGCTGTTCCTGACTCTGGCTGTGCTGGCCGGACGCGGGCAGCCGCCGAGGTTGCGACTGACCTGGTTGCTGGTCGGCTGTATTCCGGCACTGGCGATTGCCCTGTCGCGGGTGTATCTGGGCGCGCACTGGCCGACGGATGTGCTGGCCGGCGCCATGCTCGCCGCGTGCGTGTGCGCCGCCGGGCTCTGGCTCAGCCAACGGCAATCACCGCTCGGCGCCATGCCGCAGAGAGTCTGGTGGCTGGTGTTGCCGGCGCTGGTCGCCCTGTTCGGTTTCTTCGTGCTGCGACACTTACCGCATACCTTGCTGCGCTATTCGTACTAGGCGACGGCAGACAGTAGCGAAGGATTGGTCCTCAAGACGAACGACACCGACGAAGGGTTGTAGGCATTGTGCCCGGTGTCGTTCGGATTCTTGTCCAGGAAGTAGGTGAGCCCTTCCTTTGTCTCATGCTGAAACAGGCGCATCTTCTTCTCTACGCTGAACAGCGCCACAGAAACCGGATTGGACGGCAGGTCACCAAACGACTTGAGCTTTCCGGCATACGTTTCCAGCTCAAAGTAACTACCGCCACTTTTCGCGGCCAGAAGATGCCTTGTACTTTGATCAAGTCGCAGCTGCCAATTAAAGTAACGACCGGCCGTTTTGACATTAAGGGCATATCGCCCCTGATAATCCGGAACAAACTCCAATAACAGCGGCTCGGCATCATCATGATCCGCGAGTGTCACGATTGGCGAACTGATTTCGTCATTCAGGGAAATCTCCGCATTCAACCTCTGCCCCGTGGTGATCCGCGGCTGCTTCAAACGTTGTTCCATGACTTGATAATTGAGCACCAGCGGAAGTCCATCCGCGAACAGTTGCCCCGTGAAGGTAATATTATTGGCATCAGACATGTGAAGGTTCTCTTCTTGTTAAAAACGGACTGAACAACAGACAGGATTTCATTTACCAGCAGCCTGGGCCGGATCGTTCTTCACACGTCTGCGTTTGCGGCGCTCAAGCACCATGGAATCCGCGTAGTAGCCGGCGGCCTTGAGGACAATGTCGGTATTCAGATCAACGCCTGCATGTTTAAAAATATACTTCCCGGCAATATCATCCCAGAACGCCCATTCATCTTCATAAATTGTCACATTGTTCTCCTTGTTCATGAAACCCGCTTCCTGCGAGCCGGGTTCAACGCTAAATCAAAAGCACCCGACAAACCACTTCAAAGACAATACAAAAAACAACAATACAAACGGAAAAACAATAACAACCGAACACACCTGCTCAACATGCCAAAGTCTCCAGACACTTCATCAACGAGTATTGATTTTGGCCAAACCTTTTAACATCAACTCTGAAACTATTCTTACAGCCCCCATAACAATTTCCGACATTATCACTCCATCAAATTCAGCAACGGCGGAAACCGATGTACCGTCCGGCAAAATGTCGGACCTGAACGATCTGGACAAACTGTTCGGGCCCCTGCGATTTGGCGAACTGACCGTGAGCCGCCAGACACTTCAGGCGCTGGGTGCCCGGGTCAACGGCGAGGCCATTACAGCAGCCAACACGTACTTCCCCGAGCCCGATCAGGCCTTTATCGATGGGCTGCAATTCGATCCCGCCCAGGTTGAGCAGCGGATCAAGTCAGTCGATGGTCAGGAGCACCAACGGGTCCCGGAATTACTCTACGAAATCGTCACTCTGCGCTCCCCCGACGCAGCACCGCTTCTGCGCGAAATATCCGCCAGTGATGCTGAGCACCCCATGCAGAAAATCAGCAAACTGCTGACCGCCACCCAACACCTGGATATCCACAGAAGCCCGCTGCCCGAACATTTGCCGGGCTGGGTAGACAAGGCCAAGAGTCGCGGCATGACCAGTATGGGCGCCGGGCTGCAGGCCTACGGTTTGTACAGCGCCTACATGGGCGCCATCGACGGCCTCAAGAAAGGTCAGATGGGAGAAGTGCTGATCAATGTGGGCGGCGCTCTCGCCGAGATCACTTCACTGGGCCTCGAATACGCGCTGAACAAGACCGGCGAACAGATGATCCGTGAGGGTTCCATGGCCCTCGAACAATTCGGCAAGACCACCATGGGCAAATGGCTGTGCCGGGGCGCAGGCCTGATCGCCAGCGTGCTGACGTTGCCCTTCGATATCTACACCGCCATCAAATCCTTCAACGATGCGGCCAGGGCCCAGGGCAAGGAAGCTCAGGATCTGTACGTCACCGGCGGCTTGAGCGTGTTCAGCGGCGCCCTGTCGATTGCCCTTGGCTGCGCAGCACTGATGGGCTTTCAAGCTGCTGGCCCGGTGGGGATCGCAGCAGCGGCGATCATGATTGTCGGTGCCCGAATCTACGGCGCCGCGCGCATGGTCGACGACATCGACGATTACATCGAACTGACCGTGCACGAACGCTGGCGTGCCGGCTGGTTCGCGTTCACCGGACAAAGCCAGGACAAGGCGCTGATGGAGCGCTACCTGGTCGCCAAGACCACAAGCGACTACGCCAAAGCCTTGAAGACGCGCAGTCTCGGCTGGCTCGACAATGAGTTCAAGGAAAGCGTCGATGTGATCGTCAATGGCCGTTTCGAGGTTACGTTGCAGCCCACTCGCCTCCATCGTTTCCAATGGGATGAAAGCAAAGGCGAAACGCCCTATACCAGCGAAAACCGCCCTGTCGTCAGCGACACGGATGACACCTACGACGCCAGGAAAGGATTACCCGACTCCGACGCTGTCATCGCCAGTGGGAAAAGCGACCCGGCGAAAGGGGTCTTCTGGAACCTGGGCGGCGGCCATGACACGGTGCAAGGCGTCGAGGACAAGCCGAATTTCTTCAGCTATGCCAGTGGCCGTAAAACCCTGGACGGCGGCAACAAGGATGACTCCTTTCTGTTTCAGTCGGCTTCCGAAGCGCTGTCTGATGACCCGACCACCGTCAGTGAGCTGTCCGGTGGTGACGGCACCGACCTGCTCTGGCTGCAAGGCAAACATAAAAACGAAGACCCTCTCGCTAGCCCGCCGCGCCATATCGGTTTTGATGTCGACCTGAAAAAAGGCAGGCTGGCGGTGCGTCCTGTCGATCCGGCGCGTGCGCCGGTGCTGCATTCAACCTTCAGGTCCATCGAAAAGGTCGAGACACTGGCCGGCGCGCTCAACCGCGTGACCGGTTCCGACCACGCCGACACCATTGCCGCCAATGGCGATGACCGCGTCGATGCCGGAGCCGGCGATGACCGCATCGCCGTCCGCGGCCTTCGTGGCACCGTCGATGGAGGCAGCGGCCGCGACACCTACGAAATTGCCCCGAACTGCCTCAAGGTTTCCCTCCACGAGGATGGTCAGGAACCGAGCACGGTCTATCTGGGCGTGACGCTCGAAGCCATCCAGCGCTGGTACGTGCGCAATGACGCGCTGGTCATTGAATCCCTGCGCGACGACGACATCCGGTCGCCCATGCGGGAACTGGTGCTGGAGGCGGTGTACCGGACGGTCGATGGCAAACGCACCTTGCGCAACGACAAATGGACGTTCATTACACAGGACGGCTACCACTTGCAGCCCGCGTGGCCTGCCGATACCCCGGACCTGGCCGACCTGACCGTGACAGTGACCGTTCTGACTGTCGGCACGACGAAAACCTCGCCGGTACCGGTCAATGATCGTCCTTGCAGGATTTCCAACAAACCGCACTCGTACTACTTCATCTCGCGCCAGATCCGTCACGCAATCCTGATGGCAACACCACACGCAAATCCGACCCGAAGCACTCTGTACGTCGACCGCGACAGCACGGAAATCGATGAAGTGCGGGCGATTTATACCGTTACCAAAACCAGGCCAAACGCATTCACGCTGCTCAGCTACACGGACATTCACCACACCATCACGTTCCACGAAAGTGGTGGCTTGCTCTCGTTGCACGGTGCTGCAAGAGAAAATCCGGGCAAGAAACGCGACATGGGAGCCGGAATCCTGGCCTCCGGCTGGCAGATGATTCACCCGATGACGCTGGTCATGCGAGACGGGATTTCCTATCACCTCGACTTTCCGCATCCCACGTATCTAAACGACGCAAGGAACCCGGGTTATACCGTAGTGCAAAGCCGCACCTCGCTGCGCGAGCGAGCCGGCCGGTATATTTTCGTCAGGCCCTCTGTCGAGAAGCGCACGCTGAAGGCAACCTCGCAGCGGGTAGACTTTCAGGCAGCCGAGCACAATGCGACCTATTGGCTGGAGGGACGATCGTCGAGCTATGAACTGTTTCCCGCCAGCGCCACGTCCATCCGGCTGTCCACCGCAGAAGCGGATGCCAACGTCTCGGGCTCTTCCACCTGGTTCATTCACACGCAACATCTGCAAGAGCAGATCAGCCACCGCGATCTTTCCATCAAGGACAACCTGCTCAGAATCGGCAGCATCCGGATTCAACTGCCGGACAGCAACGATCCGCTGACGCCACTGGAAACCATCGAAGTCGTGGTCTCCTCGGGAAACCGTTATCGGATCAATGCACTGTTCGAGGTGATCGGTCTGTGCGCCATCAATGCCCGAGCCTACCCATCGGTTCAGGCCATCGCCCAGGACATTCGTGAGCATCAACGGCGTGAAGAGCTTGAGTCCGACGAAGTGTCCGTTCACCACATTCGCCTGAGCGAAACCGCTGCCGGCAAGATTTCATACAACGTTGCCACCAACGTCTGGAGCAGCGAAACCGCTCCGACCCGCTCGATACCTGTCGAGCACCTGATCATCGTCAAGGAATGACACCATGCGACCAAAACCACCCTCGCCGCCAGGCTTTTCCAAGGGTAATACGCCCGCCGACTCGCTTGCTGAACTCCCACGATTGCGACCGCAAGCGCCAGACCCACAGCTACCGCATTCGTTGCCAGACCTGACAGCCGCGCATCCGCGAAACCCGGGACACACCCCGCCCCTCGCTGACACACCGAAAATCGAAGTGTCTGACCTGCCGGTCGCCTCCCGTGAAACGGCGACCGGACTGGACAGTTACCGTTTGAACCCCGGATTGCTGCGCAACCTGCAACCGGTCAACGAGGAGGGTCTGCGCTACATCGTCGGACGCGCGTTCGTCGATGTGAAAGACAGCGGCACGGTGTATGTGGAATTCGATGCGAACCTGGGCACCTTTCGGGCCATGGATCTGTACAAAAAGCTGTCTCCCGGGCCGGCGCTCTACAGAAATACCGGTGAATCGACCTGGAGCCCGGCCTCACATACCCCCTCGAAACGCCCCCATTCCCAGGTCAGTGACGTTGATACGCCGGAGCCAGCCAAACAAGCGCAGACCTCTCCTTTGTCGGCGCATGAAGCCACCACCCGACTGCTGAACGACTCGTTGCTCACGATGCATCCACTGATGACGCTCGGCCAGCGCGTCGAGTTTTTGCGCGCCTATAACCTGTCGCCACGACAACACATCCGGTTGCACAGTGATCTGACCGCCAATCCCTGGGTGATGCCGGAGTGGGCCGAGCAGCATCACTTACGCTCTCGGGACGAGAACGATCCGACCCGCTTCGATCAACTGTATGAAGAAATCGAACCGCTGCTACTGCCCGTGCGGAACGGAACACTGCGCAGCGACCTGATCGACTTCGACAAAAGCGTCACCCGGGAATTTCTCGACGCCTTTCTGACCCGACTCGGTTACCTGCGCAACAGCAGCGACTGCCTGTATCGCACGGATATTCCGGGTCTGTTCAGGGCCGATGAACGCACGCCTTTCGAGTTCTACAACGACGGACGCATGCTGCCTCGCCTGAAACACCCGCGCGGCGCCACGACCGAAAAACCGATCAGTGCCACGGTCAGCCATCAGTTGGTCAAGAGATATGGCGCCAGGGGCACCGAGGCTCCCGATCCGGAGTACCTGCGCTACAACAGCCAGAGAAACAAATATCCCGGCAAAAAACCGGGTGAATCGGACAACGAGTCAGGGAACTCCGACAACGACTGGTCCGATGCATCGGACGTAGAACTGGACACCGAACGCAATTACGCGACGATCCGCCACGATCAGCAGTTCATCTTCTCTTACGTCATCGATACCCGAAGGATGGAGGTGGTCCTCAACGAAGAGAACCATTTGCTCAATCTGGCGGCACGGGAAAAGAATGCCTGGTTTCCAGATGACGAACTCGAAGCCCTGATTTCAACGTCCAAGCGAGGTATCGAATCAGAGCGTCTGTGGCTGCTCGACTCGACCTTCACGCGTGCCGCCAAGGTCGACGATGTCGCCGCTCAAGCCCAAACCAGCTACATCGGCAATGACATCGAGGCGCGGACCCACAGCGGCATTTCCAATCAACATGAATACGACGCTTTGATCGATGCGGTGGCCAGGGCCGGCAAGCCGATCCTTGCATTTCCAGGTGGCCGGGACTGGTTCGCCAATGACATCGTCTGGCCCGTATAACCGGGTCGAGTCTTAAGCGAACAACTCGCCCTGCAATTCATCGAGCAGCGCCTGAATCGCATCCAGTCGCTGCTGCGGGTCGTCGAGTTGCAGCAAATCGATCTTGTCTTCCTCGGCGAACGGCAGCAGATACGCCAACTGATTGGCCAGTGATTGCTGCCCCGCCGCTTCGATGCCCATGTTCAACGCCTCGACCATCGGGTGCTCGGCGAGAGCCTTGAGCAGCGCCACCAGATCGGCGTCTTCATCCTGCAGCGGTTGCTCGGGTTCTTCGTCCAGCCACTCGACCTCGGCCATGATCAATTGATCGCGCTGCACGTCGGTGCTCTGCACGATGAAGCGCCGCCCGCCCTGCACCCGGATGCCCAGCAGTCCGTTGTCCTGCTGCTGGAAATCGGTGATGCGCGCTTCGCAGCCGACCATGGCGAAACCTTCCGGCGCGACGCCGACTTCGCTGCCTTCCAGGATGCACACCACGCCGAACCCGCCGCCCTGTTTCATGCAGCGGCCGATCATGTCCAGGTAGCGTGCTTCGAAGATCTGCAGATCCAGATTGCAGCCGGGAAACAGCACCGTGTTCAGCGGAAAAAGCGGCAGACTCATAGACATTTCCTTACACCACCATCGACACCGCCAACGGCAGGAACACCGCCGTGGCCACGCCCATCAGACTCATCGCCAGCGCCGCGAAGGCGCCGCACTCATCGCTTTCCTGCAACGCCACCGAGGTGCCGACCGCATGTGCCGTCATGCCCAGCGCCATGCCGCGCGCCTCCGGGCTGTGCACGCCCAGACGGGTCAGCAACGCCGGGCCGAAGATCGCGCCGATCACCCCGGTGATCAACACGAACACCGCCGCCAATGCTGCGACACCGCCGATCTGTTCGGCCACCAGCATGGCGATCGGTGAGGTCACCGACTTGGGCGCCATGGTCATCAGGATCATGTGATCGGCACCGAACCACCAGCCCAGCGCCACGCCCATGCCCGTGGCGACCACGCCGCCTATCACCAGCGTAGTAAAAATCGGCCAGAACAATTGCCGGATGCGTCGCAGATTCAGATACAGCGGCACTGCCAGCGCAACGGTCGCCGGGCCCAGCAGAATACTGAGGATCTCGGTGCTCTTGCGGTACTCGGCGTAGGTCAGGCCGCAGCCGACCAGCACGCCGATCACCAACAGCATCGAGACCAGCACCGGTTGCAGAAAGATCCAGCGGGTTTTCTCGAACGCCGCCAGCACCAGTTGATAGGCACCGAGGGTGATGCCGATGCCGAACAGGGGATGGTGAATCACCGAAGCCCAGGCACCTTGCCAGTCGAACAGCATCAGGACTCCTCCGAATGCGGCGCGTGGCGCTTGACCAGCCGTTGCATCAGCACGCCGGCGAAGGCCATCGACAGAATCAGCGAGACCACCAGCGCACCGACAATGGCCCAGAAATCCGCGGCAATCGCCGTGGCATACACCATCACGCCCACCGCCGGCGGCACCAGCAGCAATGGCAGATAACGCAGCAGGCTGCCGGCCGCAAGGTTCAGCGGCTCGCCGACTTCACCGCGCACGATCAGAAATACCAGCAACAGCAAAAGGCCGATGATCGGCCCCGGCAGCACCGGCAACAGCAAATGATTGAGGGCCGTGCCGAGCAATTGAAACAGCACCAGCATGGTCAGGCCGCGTAGCAACATCCGTCATCTCCGTCTTACTTTTCGCCTCGCAAGTCGCCCGCATTATAAGCACGCCTGCGCTATGGATCGGCATTCGCCAAAAGCATGGTCGGTTGACCTGAGCAAATCGCCATGATGATCTACAGTGGTTCGCAGGGCGGTCAAATCCCCCACCTGAAAAACTATAAAACCGATGAACCCAAGGAGAGTCTCAATGCCCTATGTTCCAGTTGCAGAGCTCAAAGATTATGTCGGCAAGGAACTCGGACGTTCCGAATGGCTCACCATCGATCAGGAGCGTATCAACCTGTTCGCAGAAGCCACCGGGGATTACCAGTTCATCCATGTCGACCCGGTCAAAGCCGCGCAAACGCCATTTGGCAGCACCATTGCACACGGTTTCCTGTCGTTGTCGCTGATCCCCAAACTGATGGAAGACATCCTGATCCTGCCGCAAGGCGTGAAGATGGTGGTCAACTACGGCCTGGACAGCGTGCGTTTCATCCAGCCGGTCAAGGTCAACTCCAAGGTCCGGCTCAAGGTCGACCTCGGTGAAGTGACCGAGAAAAAACCTGGCCAGTGGCTGCTCAAGGCCACCGCCACCCTGGAGATCGAAGGCTCGGACAAACCGGCCTACATCGCCGAACCGCTGTCGCTCTGCTTCGTTTAAGCGCCTGGATGCGAAGCGGCTCACGCTGTTTCGCATCCGCTCCTCCCCGCCGGCTGTATTAGGTCACATAGCTGCGGCATACTCGGTCGCCTAATTGCCCGGATCCCGCTATGCGCTCATTCGCTCCTCTTGCTCCCCTTGCCTTGACCCTGTTGCTGGCCGCGTGTGGCGACGGCGAATCGCTGTTGCCGCCGGATGCGCGCCTGCCCGACGGCGGCCGCTATCGCGGTGAACTGGTCGATGGTTTGCTGCAAGGCCAGGGCCGGGTCGACTACCCCAACGGCAGCTGGTACGCCGGGGCGTTCGACAAGGGGCAATGGCATGGTCAGGGCGAATGGCACGGCAGCAATGGCGAGGTCTATCGCGGCAACTTCCAGCAAGGGCTGTTCGACGGCCAGGGCACGCTGACCACCACGGCCGGCAGCTACACCGGCGGTTTCAAGCTGGGCCGACGTGACGGCGAGGGCACCCTTAAAGAAAACGCGATGACCTATCGCGGCGAATTCAAGGCCGACCAGTATTCCGGGCTCGGTCGCCTCGAGCTGGATGACGGCAGTTCCTATCAGGGCCAGTTCGCCCACGGCAAACCCAACGGCGAAGGCCAGCGCGGCGATGCCAGCGGCAATCAGTTCACCGGCCACTTCGTCAACGGCCAGCTCGAAGGCAACGGCACCTTCAACAGTGCCGACGGCGACATCTACGTCGGCGGCTTCAAGAACAATCAACTGCACGGCAAGGGTCGCTACGAAAACGCCGATGGCGATGTCTGGCTCGGGCAGTTCAAGGAAGGCGCGCTGACCGGCAAGGGCGAACTGATCGGCGCCGACGGCAGCCACTACATCGGTTACTTCAATGATTGGCGCTTCAGCGGTCAGGGTCGCCTGAACCTGTCCGATGGCAGCTTCTACGTCGGTGGATTCGACAGCGACAGTTATTCCGGACGCGGCACCCTGGTGCTCACCGATGGCAGCGTGCTCAGCGGCACCTGGATCAACGGCCAGCGGGTACGCGATGCCGACGGCAAGTTGCTGCCGGACACCCTAGAACTCGGCCTGCTGGCCCAGGGTCGCCTCCTCGATGAAGCGCTGGCCAATGTGCCGGCCTCGACCCCGGCAGTGGAGCTGTACACCCTGACCCTCGGCGGCGACGGCAAGCAGAGCGTGTTCCTGCGCGAATCCGATTACGTGGCCAACATGCTCACCAGCCGTTTCGGCGCGTTTGGCCAGATTCGCCTGGTCAACCATCGCGACCACCTCGGCGACCGGCCGATGGCCACCCGCGAGAACCTGCGCCGCGCAGCCCTGACCCTGGCCGAACGCAGCGGCCCGGAAGATCTGGTGTTCATCTACCTGACCAGCCACGGCACCGCCGAACACGAACTGGTGCTCGACCAGCCGCGCATGGAACTGGCCGACCTGCCCGCCGACGAACTCGCCGCCGTGCTCGCACCGCTGAAGAATCGCGACAAGATCATCGTCATCTCTTCGTGCTATTCCGGCGGCTTCATTCCGGCGCTGAAGGACGAGCGCACGCTGATCATGACCGCCTCGCGCGCCGATCGCGTGTCGTTCGGTTGCTCCGAGGAGGCCAACTTCACCTACTTCGGCGATGCCCTGTTTGCCCAGGCGCTGAACCAGACCGACGACCTGGAGCAAGCCTTCAAACTGGCCAAGGCCACCGTCGCCGAACGGGAACTGGCGGACAACTTCGAAGCCTCTGAACCGCAGATCTGGGCGCCGAAAACCGTGCTGGCGCACTGGCAACTGCTGCGTAAACAGCAAGCGAGAAAAGCATTGCAAAGTGCTGCGTTGAACGACGGAGCGATAAAGAGCAACTAAGCTGAACAGTATCAAGGGAGAGACACTATGTACTTGACGCCTCAGCATGTCTTGCTTGCCGGAGCCACCGGACTGACCGGTGAACATCTGCTCGACCGCCTGCTCAACGAGCCGACGATCAGCCGCGTCCTTGCCCCCTCACGCCGGCCGCTGGCTGAACATCCGCATCTGGAAAACCCGGTCGGCGATCCACAGACCTTCCTGCCGCAACTGGCCGGTCGGGTCGACATTGCCTATTGCTGTCTCGGCACCACGATCAAACAGGCCGGCTCCGAAGAGGCGTTTCGCGCCGTGGATCTGGACATGGTGGTGGCGTTCGCCAAGCGCGCCCGGGAGATGGGAGCACGGCACCTGATCGTGATCAGCGCCCTGGGGGCCGATCGCCGGTCCTCGGTGTTCTACAACCGGGTAAAAGGCGAAATGGAATACGCATTGCGCGCGCAGGACTGGCCGCAATTGACCATCTGCCGGCCATCGCTGTTGCTCGGCGAACGCAGCGAGCCCCGTCTGGGCGAACAGCTCGCCGCGCCATTCTCTAAATTGATCCCCGGCAAATACCGTGGCATCGAAGCCTGCCAACTGGCCCGCGCCATGTGGCGTCTGGCGCTGGAGGAGCAGGATGGTGTGCGGATTGTCGAGTCGGACGAACTGAGAAAACTCGGCAAGTAAGCTCACTCGCCACAGCGGTTCAACGCGGATCCCGGGTAACCATTTCCAATGAAGCCTGAGGATCTTGCGTGAACTGGCCGACATTCGAAATAAAGTGAATCGAATCAACCCGCGTGTCGTAGCTATCTACCACGTGCCCCTTCCCTTTCATGGATAACGTGCCCTCCAGCACACCTGCGTCTACGGCCATTCCGCCATGGGATGACACCACAGCACGTCAGGCAATCAATGAAAGGACTCCTTGATGGCACCGCAAACAAAAACGTCGAAAGGCACCAGCAAAACGCCACCCACCCTCGACAGGTCGACTCCGGAAACATCGCCGACCCAGCGTCATGATTTCCCGGGTTTGATTCGATCCCCGGAAACAGACAGCGCCAGCCGCCCCACGGAGGCGCCTGCCCCACTTTCTTCAAGTGACACATTGCCCGCGATACAGATTCAGGATCTGACCCACCCGGCTGGAGACACTCAAGGAAGCTCATCCAGCGACCCACACGCGAGCGGATCGATCCGTCACTACGAGTTACCGGCGCAACTGCGAACGCGATTACCCGCCGTCAACACCGAAGGGTTGCGGGTTCACAGGGGACGCATTTATGCCGAGGTGCAATACACCACGACCACGACGGTCATGGTGGCCTGGGACGAAGGCCTCGGCACCTACCGAGCTATGCGCCCACAGGAAGCGCAGGCGTCGGGCCCCGTCCTGCAATTCGACACCGAAAGCAATACCTGGCGGGTCGCTGAGCCGCGGGTTATCAGTCAGGCCCTCGAGTCCACGGTACACCGGCAGGCAGACAATACCGACGATAACGCAGCACAGCCCCACCTGCCGGGACCGGCCAGGACGCAGCCGAACACTGCACCGATTTACGTCGATACCCAACATTACGTATGGAACGAGAAGGCCAACAATCACCATGGCTATGTGGTCCTGCACCGAAAAATGCGCCGGACCGAAGAGGTCGGACCGCCGCTGCATCATGCATTCATGGACGAAAGCGGCTCATTTGTCAGTGTCGAGCCTTCCGCTTCGCGAATCGATCAGCCAGCCGAACTGTTAACAGCCTGGACAGACCGCGATATCTGGGATCTCTACGGGATACAGGGCGCAGAAATCACCCGCTTCCGCAGCGAAGCGCACAGCACCGGGAAGAAACCTCTATGGGCTACCGTTCGGACACAACGGATGGAAAACGCCTACCTGTTTGACGAGCTGTACCGCTGGTCTGGCATGGACATGGATCGCGACCTGTTCAACAGCCTCCTGAACCATCAGAACCGCACCCCAGCCCAATGGGCAGAACACCTCCAGTCCGTCACCTTGCACCGCAGCCCATCTGGCCCACAAACGCCATTGCCAAGCCCGCCAACACCCGGCTCGCCCTCTCCACGCCCATCATCACCCGACACGTCCAGGACAGCGGACGCCATGATTGCCTACGGTGATCAGCGCCACTACACCTGGGATCTCGACAAGTCGAATTTCCATGGTTATGTCGAGATGCAGCGCAAGCCTGGCCTGAATGACAATCATGGACCTCTCACCCAACTGGCGTTTCGTGAAGGCGCCAGCCTGATTGTCGTCAAAGCCACCGATTATCCGATCTACAAAGAGAATGTTCTGCGCCCGTTCTGGCGGGACATCGACATCTGGAACCTTTACAGAATCGAAGGACCCGACATCGTGCGCTTTCGTCGGGAGGTTGCGCGCCATCAGAAACCGCCTGCCTGGGTCAAACAACGGGAATACCCTTCCCAGCGTGAACAACTGTTCGACTACCTGCGGCTGTGGACCAACCCTGATTCTCCGCTCAAAACACGAGAGCAAATCCTCGCCCGGTTCCAGCCCTACAATCTTTCCGTCCAGCAACTAATACGACTGTGCAAGGAGCTGTCGCCGACAGGGCAGTTCAAGAACCTGATCAATGATGAAATGCCTGGATGGGTCAAGACCTATCAGGATCGCACCCGGCTGGTAACCAACGAAAAACTCTTCGAACCGTTTCTGCCGGAAATCGATGCTGAAATCATTCAGCTGAGAAATCAGGGAGAAGGCACCAGCCTGCTGAAGGCGAGTCTGACCGAACCCTTCTTTCAGGAGCTGTTGCGGCTCAGCGGCTTCAAGCGCAACACGCACAATTATCTGTACAGAACCGACATTCCTGCCGTGTTCAAAGTGGATGACCGGACACCTTTCGAAATAGCCCGGCCCGGGGCCATGGTCCCACGCGTGGTATCGGCTGTGGGCACCACGAGCGAGACACCCGTCAGTGCAATGTTCAGCCTGAAGACCGCCATGGACTTTGCGAATGAAACCAGAGGAGTGACAGGCATAGAGGCGCACCAGACAACCAGCGGCACTTCGACGCCCCCCGCTCAACGCATCCGGTTTTGCTACCTGCTCGATACCCGCAATGTGGAAGTCGTTGCGGGACAGGACAATCGCGTCTACAACCCGACGCGGCTCGAACGAAGCCCCGCGGACGGCAAAACGTGGTTCCCGAGCATGAAAATGGAGGGGCATGTTTCGATGTCGTCGATCGGTTTCACGTCGAGGCGCGTCTGGCTGGTCAACTCGGGCATGACCCGCGCGGCGACAGTGGAAGATATCCATTTGCAGGCGTTGAAGCACGCCACGGGATCGGATCAAAACCCTGCCGACGCCATTGAGTCCCGCACGCGGGCAGGAGAATTGAACCGGGACGAATATGACGGGTTGATCGATGAAGTGGCGAACGCCGGCAAGCGCGTTATCGAATTGCCGGCGGGACAGGACATATTCTCTGACGACATCGTCTTTCCGCCCGAAACGATCACGTTATAGGGAGCTTCAATGGCACGCCCCTGCGGGGTCGTGCCATTGATTTTCATAACCCGCCAGTCGCCTGAAACCCTACACCGATGACCGTCAGCAACGACAACGGCAACAGCAGCGTATCGAGCAATGCGCTGGCCGGCAGATCCACACCGGGATAGCTCGGTGCCTCGGCGCCGAATCGATCCATCGCGCAACATCCGCCATTCATCGCATACAGATCCAGCCGCGTGCCGGAATACACCACCGGCGCGCCGGACTTGGCGGCATCGAGCGTGCGCACGGTGGCGCAGCCGGTCAGTTGCAAGATCAGCAGCATCGCCAGCAGCTTATTCATCGCTGCTCAGATGGTGTTCGCCCCAACGCGGCAGCATGTCTTGGGGAATGCCCAGCAGATTGAGAATCCGCGCCACCACGAAATCGATCAGGTCATCGATGGTCTGCGGCTGGTGATAGAAGCCCGGCGAGGCCGGCAGGATGGTCACGCCCATGTTCGACAACTTGAGCATGTGCTCCAGGTGAATGCTCGAATACGGCGCTTCGCGCGGCACCAGAATCAACTGGCGACACTCCTTCAAGGTGACGTCCGCCGCCCGCTCAATCAGGTTGTTGCAGGCGCCGGTGGCAATGGCCGACAAGGTGCCGGTCGAGCACGGCACCACCACCATGGCGGCGGGGGCGCCAGAGCCCGAGGCCACCGGCGACATCCAGTCTTCCTTGCCGTACACACGGATCTGCCCGGCGGACGCGCCAGTGTATTCGGTGAGGAACGCCTGCATCATTTGTGGCTTGGCCGGCAGCGACACGTCGGTCTCGGTGGCCATAACCAGTTGCGCGGCCTTGGAGATCAGGAAATGCACCTCGCGATCCTCGCGCACCAGACAATCCAGCAGGCGCAAGCCGTACTGGGCGCCGGACGCGCCAGTCATCGCCAGCGTTATGCGTTCCGGGCCATTGCTCGCCAGACGAGTGTTCATTTCAGCGCCTCGGCGAGTTTGCCGTGCAGGCCGCCGAAGCCGCCGTTGCTCATGATCACCACGTGAGTACCGGGCTGAGCCTGGCTCTTCACGCGTTCGATGATGCCTTCCAGCGAATCGCTGACAATCGACGGCACGGTGCAAAGTGCGGCGGTGCCTGCCAGATCCCAGCCGAGGTTGGCCGGGGCGTACCAGATCACCTGATCGGCATCGACCACGCTGTCCGGCAGACCGTCACGGTGGGCGCCGAGCTTCATCGAGTTGGAGCGCGGCTCGATGATCGCGATCAGCGGCGCATCGCCGATACGTTTGCGCAAGCCATCAAGGGTGGTGGCAATCGCGGTCGGGTGGTGGGCGAAGTCATCGTAGATGGTGATGCCGCGCACTTCCGCGACTTTTTCCATCCGGCGTTTGACGCTCTTGAATGCGCTCAATCCGGCAATGCCCATCGACGGCACAACGCCGACGTGACGTGCTGCGGCCAGAGTGGCCAGGGCGTTGGCAACGTTATGTTGGCCAGTCAATTCCCACTCGACCACGCCTTGGGACACGCCTTCGAACATCACTTCGAACGCCGAGCCATCGTCTTTCAGCAACTTGACCTGCCATTGACCGCCGGCACCGGTGGTCTGCACCGGGGTCCAGCAACCCATCTCGATCACACGCTGCAAGGCCGGTTCGGTGGTCGGGTGAATCACCAGGCCTTCGCTCGGGATGGTGCGCACCAAGTGGTGGAACTGCCGCTCGATGGCCGGCAGATCGGGGAAGATGTCAGCGTGATCGAACTCGAGGTTGTTGAGGATCGCCGTGCGCGGACGGTAGTGGACGAACTTCGAACGCTTGTCGAAGAACGCGCTGTCGTATTCATCGGCCTCGATCACGAAGAACGGCGTGCCGCCCAGACGCGCCGATACCGAGAAATTCTGCGGCACGCCGCCGATCAGGAAACCCGGGCTCATGCCGGCGTACTCCAGCACCCAGGCGAGCATGCTGCTGGTGGTGGTCTTGCCGTGCGTACCGGCAACCGCCAGCACCCAACGACCTTGCAGCACATGGTCGGCCAGCCATTGCGGGCCGGACACGTACGGCAAGCCTTTGTTCAGCACATATTCCACTGCCGGATTGCCGCGGGACATGGCGTTGCCGATCACCACCAGATCAGGTGCCGGATCAAGCTGCGCCGGGTCGTAACCCTGGGTCAGCTGAATGCCCTGGGCTTCGAGCTGGGTGCTCATCGGCGGATAGACGTTGGCATCGGAGCCAGTGACGTGATGGCCCAGCTCTTTGGCCAGAACCGCCATCGAGCCCATGAAAGTCCCGCAGATACCCAGAATATGAATGTGCATAGTCGACCTCGTAAAACATGGCCGCAGGTTAGCGCAGGGAGGGGGAAATGGCACTCTTTAGGTGATTGAGGGTGGAGGTCTGAACTTGTGTCCGACTTGAGATCGCCCCCTCACCCTAGCCCTCTCCCAAGGGAGAGGGAACCGACCGTCGTGTTCTCTCGAGGTACGCCGACCTGACACATCACGGTGAACTCCGGCCCGAATCCATAATCGACTCGGTCGCTCAGGTCGATGTATGCCAAAAGACACCGCGGTCAGTTCCCTCTCCCTTTGGGAGAGGGCTAGGGTGAGGGGCTTTTAACTGACACGCCGCTCAATCCCGTGCTTGCGCAACTTTCTATAGAGCGTATTGCGACTGACGCCCAGTTGCTGCGCCGTGTGGGTCATGTGCCAGCGCGTTTGCTCCAGCGCACTGAGCAAGGCCAGCCGCTCGGCATCTTCCAGCGGATGTTCGGATGCAGTTTCATCGGCTTTCACCAACAGCGGCTGCACATGCCGAAACATCGCCGGCAGATCATCCAGCCCGATCCGCCCCTCATCGCACAACGCCGCCAGCGTGCGCAGCACATTGCGCATCTGCCGCACATTGCCCGGCCAGTTGAACCCGAGCAAAGCCTGGCGCGCCGGTTCGTCGATCAGGATCGTTTCCCCGCCCGCCTCTTCGGCCAGCAGGAAATCCAGCAGCTGCGACTTGTCACTGCGCTCGCGCAACGGCGGCAGCGCCACTTCCAGCCCGTTGAGCCGGTAGTAAAGGTCTTCCCGGAAACTGCCATCACCGACCCGCTCCAGCAAATTGCGGTGGGTGGCGCTGATGATTCGCACGTTGACCGCTTCCGGCTCGCCGCCGATCGGCACCACCTGCCGGTCTTCCAGCACCCGCAACAGGCGAGTCTGCAGAGCCAGCGGCATGTCGCCGATTTCATCGAGGAACAACGTGCCGCCATCGGCCTGCTGCAGCTTGCCGCGCATGCCGTCCTTGCGCGCGCCGGTGAAGCTGCCGCCGCGATAACCGAACAGTTCGCTCTCGATCAGGCTTTCGGGAATTGCCGCGCAGTTGAGGGCGACGAACGCTTTGCCGGCGCGCTGACTGGCGTTATGCACAGCCTTGGCGAATGCTTCCTTGCCAGAACCGGTTTCGCCGTTGATCAGCAGCGGCACGTCACGCTCGAACACCCGCAGCGACTTGCGGAAATCCGACTGCAACGCCGCATCACCAAGGCAAATGCCCGCAAGACGCGGCGCTTCCAAAGGCGCCGGAACCGGTACTGCTGGCAGCGGCCGACGGGTTTCGCCGCGCAGCACCGCAAACAGATGCCGCCCATCGCGAGTACGCAGCGGCCAACTGGCGCTGGCATTGGCACTGGCGCGCCCGAGCAACTCATCCAGCGAACAATCGAAAAACGCCTCCACCGGTTTACCGAGCAAGCCGCCACGGATGTGCCCGAGCAGGTTCAATGCACTCTGATTGACCGCACTGATCCGCCCTTCCCCGTCAAACGCCAGCAACCCTTCGCTAAACAGCCCGACGGACTCAGCCTGAAGGTGGAAACGCAACAACCATTGGTTATCGAAGCAGCGCAGGAAGTAGCAGCTCTCGATCATCTTCGCCGACAGATTGACCAGCGCCATGGTGTGGAACTGGCTCTGGCGCGAGACGTCATGCCGAGCCGAGGAAACATCGAGCACCGCCAGCAGCTCGCCGTGCGGGTCGAACACCGGGCTCGCCGAGCAGGTCAGGCCGGTGTGACGACCGCGAAAGTGTTCGTCCTGATGAATCGTCAGGGCCTGACGTTCCACCAGGCAGGTGCCGATCCCGTTGGTGCCTTCGCAGGCCTCGCTCCAGTCGGAACCCAACCACAGGCCGGCGCGTTCGAAAATCTTGCGTTCGGCGGGGGCGGTGACGCAGTTGAGGATCACCCCGCGCGCGTCGGTCAGCAGCACCGCGTGGCCGGCGCCGGAGAGTTGTTGATGCAGGCTGCTCATTTCATTGCCGGCGATCTGCAACACCTGTTGCAGCCGTTCGCGGCTTTCGAGGACACGACCGTGTTCTAGCACGGTCGGCGCCATGGTCAGGGCCGGGTCGAGGTGATAGTCCTCAAGACAACGCAGCCACGAGCGGGCAATCGACGGGTCGGCACCGGGGCCATGCAGGTGCGACTTACCCTGGGTGACGGTGAGAACCTGTTGGGCATGGCGACTCAAATGGTTGTCGTGCATTTCTTATTATTCTCCCCGAGGCTCATCGGCCCATGCGTGAAGTGGTGCCCAGCATCCTCCAGCCAACCGGTCTTTGCAATGCTGGCAAGACCGCCCGGTCACGGGTTGTGCCAGAAGCGGTACAAACTGTCACCCAGGCTGTACCGATACCGCCACAGACGCTTGCCACTTGTCCGACACAAATCTCGCAAAGCCTTGATTTGCCTGACCTGCACGGCAGTGGCCCGACCTTTGCTCTACGCTTATAGCAAGCGCTCATGCGCGTCTCTCTGATAAGTACAACAGCCAAGGAGAACATCATGCGTTACGCTCACCCCGGTACTGAAGGCGCCAAAGTCTCGTTCAAGAGCAAGTACGGTAACTACATCGGCGGCGAGTTCGTCGCGCCTGTCAAAGGTCAGTACTTCACCAACACCTCGCCAGTAAATGGCCAGCCCATTGCCGAATTCCCGCGCTCCACGGCCGAAGACATCGAAAAGGCCCTGGACGCCGCCCATGCCGCTGCCGATGCCTGGGGCTCGACTTCCGCCCAGGCCCGTTCGCTGATCCTGCTGAAAATCGCCGACCGCATCGAACAGAACCTCGAAACTTTGGCGATTACCGAAACCTGGGACAATGGCAAGGCCATCCGCGAAACCCTCAACGCCGACATCCCGCTGGCCGCTGACCACTTCCGCTATTTCGCCGGGTGCCTGCGCGCCCAGGAAGGCAGCGCCGCCGAGATCGACGGCAATACCGTGGCCTATCACATTCATGAACCGCTGGGCGTGGTCGGCCAGATCATCCCGTGGAACTTCCCGATCCTGATGGCCGCGTGGAAACTCGCCCCGGCCTTGGCCGCCGGCAACTGCGTGGTGCTCAAACCTGCCGAGCAAACCCCGCTGGGCATCAGCGTGCTGCTGGAACTGATCGGCGACCTGCTGCCGCCGGGCGTGCTCAACGTGGTGCAAGGGTTCGGCAAAGAAGCCGGCGAAGCCCTGGCCACCAGCAAGCGCATCGCCAAGATCGCCTTCACCGGTTCGACACCGGTCGGCTCGCACATCATGAAATGCGCCGCCGAAAACATCATTCCGTCCACCGTTGAACTGGGCGGCAAGTCGCCGAACATCTTCTTCGAAGACATCATGCAGGCCGAGCCAAGCTTCATTGAAAAGGCCGCCGAAGGCTTGGTGCTGGCGTTCTTCAACCAGGGCGAAGTCTGCACCTGCCCGTCCCGTGCACTGGTTCAGGAATCGATCTATCCGCAGTTCATGGAAGCGGTGATGAAGAAGGTCAGCCAGATCAAACGTGGCGACCCGCTCGACACCGACACCATGGTCGGCGCCCAAGCGTCCGAGCAGCAATTCGACAAGATCCTTTCGTACCTGGAAATCGCCAAGGGCGAAGGTGCCGAACTGCTGACCGGCGGCAAGGTGGAAAAACTCGAAGGCAACCTGGCTTCCGGTTATTACATCCAGCCGACCCTGCTCAAGGGCACCAACAAAATGCGCGTGTTCCAGGAAGAAATCTTCGGCCCGGTGGTGAGCATCACCACCTTCAAGGACGAAGCCGAAGCCCTGGCGATCGCCAACGACACCGAGTTCGGCCTGGGTGCTGGCCTCTGGACCCGCGACATCAACCGCGCCTATCGCATGGGCCGCGCCATCAAGGCCGGTCGTGTGTGGACCAACTGCTACCACCTGTACCCGGCGCACGCCGCGTTCGGCGGGTACAAGAAGTCCGGCGTCGGCCGTGAAACCCACAAGATGATGCTCGACCACTACCAGCAGACCAAAAACCTGCTGGTGAGCTACGACATCAATCCGCTGGGCTTCTTCTAAAAACCAAGGGCGGCACCGAAATATCGGTGTCGCCCTTTTAATCCCGATGACACTTCCTGGCCTGGCCGCTCTGGCACGGGCCTTGCGTACCCGTCATTCAGGATTTGCGTGAACACTGCCGCTGCGTGAACAGCATCCACCCACTCAACCGCTGCACCCGAAAGTCCAACAGATCGAACAATAAAAAAGACAGAGAGGACTTATGACTTCCACCACACAGCTCAAACCCACACTCGGCACCCTGCACCTCTGGGGCATTGCCGTCGGCCTGGTGATTTCCGGCGAATACTTCGGCTGGAGTTACGGCTGGGGCACGGCGGGAACTCTGGGTTTCCTGGTCACGGCCCTGATGGTCGCGACCATGTACACCTGCTTCATCTTCAGTTTCACCGAACTGACCACCGCGATTCCCCACGCGGGCGGGCCGTTTGCCTACAGCCGTCGGGCGTTCGGCGAGAAAGGCGGATTGATCGCCGGCATCGCCACCCTAATCGAATTCGTATTCGCCCCGCCGGCCATCGCCATGGCCATTGGCGCCTATCTTAATGTGCAATATCCGGGGCTCGATCCGAAACTCGCGGCGGTCGGCGCGTATTTCGTGTTCATGACCCTGAACATCCTTGGCGTCAGCATCGCCGCGACCTTCGAGTTGGTAGTGACCGTGCTCGCCGTCGCCGAATTGCTGGTGTTCATGGGCGTGGTCGCACCGGGCTTCAGCTTCAGCAACTTCGTGCTGAACGGCTGGTCGGGTGCCAATGAGTTCACGATGGGCTCGATTCCGGGCATTTTCGCGGCGATTCCCTTCGCGATCTGGTTCTTCCTCGCCATCGAAGGCGCGGCCATGGCGGCCGAGGAGGCCAAGGACCCGAAACGCACCATTCCACGGGCCTATGTCAGCGGCATCCTGACCCTGGTATTCCTGGCCATCGGCGTGATGGTGATGGCCGGCGGTGTCGGCGACTGGCGCCAACTGTCGAACATCAACGACCCGCTGCCGCAGGCGATGAAAGCGGTGGTCGGCAACAACTCGACCTGGATGCACATGCTGGTGTGGATCGGCCTGTTCGGGCTGGTAGCGAGTTTCCACGGGATCATCCTCGGCTACTCGCGGCAGTTCTTCGCCCTGGCCCGGGCCGGTTATCTGCCGAAAGGCCTGGCCAAACTCTCGCGTTTCCAGACCCCGCACCGGGCGATTCTGGCCGGCGGCGTGATCGGCATCGCGGCGATCTACAGCGACGGTCTGGTCAACCTGCAAGGCATGACCCTGACGGCGGCGATGATCACCATGTCGGTGTTCGGCGCCATCGTGATGTACATCATCAGCATGCTCAGCCTGTTCAAACTGCGCAAAACCGAGCCGAATCTGGAGCGCACCTTCCGCGCACCGGGCTATCCGGTGGTGCCGGCCATCGCGCTGTTCCTGGCGGTGGTGTGCCTGGTGGCGATGGCCTGGTTCAACACGCTGATCGGCTGTGTGTTCCTGGGTTTCATGGCCGCCGGCTACCTGTACTTCCAGTTGACCGCCAAGCAACGCTCCGAAGCACCGGCAGACGCTATGCTCGAAGGTATCTAAACGCTAACTGAGCTGCACCGGCATCGGGCCTCGGGCTCGGTGCCCGCACTAAAAGCATTCATTCAGGAGGAACGCGCCCCATGGCTGCATTTGCCCATACCGTCGGCGCCCAGACCTATCGCTTCGACAGCCTCAAGGAAGTGATGGCCAAGGCCAGCCCTGCACGTTCCGGGGACTTCCTGGCGGGCGTCGCCGCGCTCAACGATGGCGAACGGGTGGCCGCGCAAATGGCGCTGGCCGACATCCCGCTCACGCATTTTTTGCAGGAAGCGCTGATCCCCTACGAATCCGATGAAGTCACCCGACTGATCATCGACAGCCATGACAAACAGGCCTTCGCAGTCGTCAGCCATCTCACGGTTGGCGGCTTTCGCGACTGGCTTCTGAGCGAAGCGGCCGATGAGCAGAGCCTGCGCGCCCTCGCCCCCGGCCTGACACCGGAAATGGTCGCTGCCGTGTCGAAGATCATGCGCGTGCAGGATCTGGTGCTGGTGGCGCAGAAGATCCGCGTCGTCACCCAATTTCGCGGCACCCTCGGCCTGCGTGGGCGGTTATCCACAAGGCTGCAACCCAATCACCCGACCGACGAACCTTCCGGCATCGCGGCGAGCATTCTCGACGGTCTGCTGTACGGCAACGGCGACGCCATGATCGGCATCAACCCGGCCACCGACAGCATCGCCTCGATCTGCGCAATGCTGGAAATGCTCGACGCGATCATCCAGCGCTACGACATTCCGACCCAGGCCTGCGTGCTGACCCACGTCACCACCTCTATAGAAGCGGTCAACCGTGGTGTGCCGCTGGATCTGGTGTTCCAGTCGATTGCCGGCACCGAAGCGGCCAACGCCAGTTTCGGCATCAACCTGAACATCTTGCAGGAAGGTTATGAAGCGGGTCTGAGCCTCAATCGCGGCACGCTCGGGCAGAACCTGATGTATTTCGAAACCGGCCAGGGCAGCGCCCTGTCGGCCAATGCCCACCACGGCGTCGATCAACAGACCTGCGAGACAAGGGCCTACGCCGTGGCGCGCCATTTCAAGCCGTTTCTGGTGAACACCGTCGTAGGATTCATCGGCCCGGAATACCTGTACAACGGCAAACAGATCATCCGCGCGGGCCTCGAAGACCACTTCTGCGGCAAGCTGCTCGGCGTGCCGATGGGCTGCGACATCTGCTACACCAACCACGCCGAAGCCGACCAGGATGACATGGACACCCTGCTGACCCTGCTCGGCGTGGCCGGGATCAACTTCATCATGGGCATCCCCGGCTCCGACGACATCATGCTCAACTACCAGACCACCTCGTTCCACGACGCGCTCTATGCGCGCCAGACACTTGGCCTGAAACCGGCGCCGGAATTCGAACAGTGGCTGGCGAACATGGGCATCTTCACCCAGGCGGACGGCAAGGTCCGCTTTGGCAACAACCTGCCGCCGGCCTTCCGCCAGGCCTTGGCGCAACTGGGATGAGTCAGATGGAAAAACCGCCCGTCGATCCGCAAAACCCGTGGCTGGAGCTGCGTCGTCTGACCCCGGCGCGCATTGCCCTCGGCCGCACCGGCACCAGCCTGCCGACCCGTGCACAGCTGGATTTCCAGTTCGCCCACGCCCAGGCTCGGGACGCGGTGCATTTGCCGTTCGATCACGCCGGGCTCAGCGCCCAACTGACCGAGCGCCAGCGCGACAGCCTGCTGCTGCACAGCGCGGCGGTGGATCGCAACAGCTACCTGCAACGCCCGGACCTGGGGCGCAAATTGAGCGATCAATCGGCCCAGACCCTGCGCGACTACGCCCAGGCGCATCCGGGCGGTGTGGATCTGGTGATTGTGGTGGCGGATGGTCTGTCGGCGCTGGCGGTGCATCGGCATACCCTGCCGTTTCTCACCCGCCTGGAAGAACAGATGAGCGCCGACGAATGGTCGACTGCGCCGGTGGTTCTGGTGGAACAGGGCCGGGTGGCGATTGGCGATGAAATCGGCCAGTTGCTGGGCGCCAAAATGGTCGTGATGCTGATTGGAGAGCGTCCGGGCCTCAGTTCGCCGGACAGCCTGGGTTTATATTTCACCTACAATCCAAAGGTCGGCCTCACGGATGCTTACCGCAACTGCATCTCCAATGTGCGGCTGGAAGGGCTCAGTTACGGCATGGCGGCGCATCGCTTGCTGTACCTGATGCGCGAAGCCTGTCGGCGACAGCTGTCGGGCGTCAATCTGAAGGACGAAGCGCAGGTTCGGACGCTGGAATCGGAAGCCGGTGCAGACATGAAGAGTAATTTCCTACTCGATCCGCCCCCAGCCTGAACCGTTTCCGCATTGCCTTTCTGCGCCGGTTTGAGGCAGGATCGACGCACGGCCGCCCAAGGTTTCCGTTGCCGTCAGCCCCACGTGAAGACAGCCACTTGAAGGACGAGACCTACCATGCGGATTATCCAAGCGACCCTCGAACACCTGGATTTGCTGACCCCGTTGTTCGTTAAGTACCGCGAGTTCTACGGCTCCCTGCCCTACCCGGACTCGTCCCGGGCCTTTCTCGAAAAGCGCCTGCGACGCAAGGAATCGGTGATCTACCTGGCCCTGGCCGATGACGACGACAAGAAGCTCATGGGCTTCTGCCAGCTCTACCCGAGCTTTTCCTCCCTGTCGCTCAAGCGCGTGTGGATTCTCAACGACATCTATGTCGCCGAGGACGCCCGCCGCCAATTGGTAGCCGACAACCTGATCCGCACCGCGAAGAAAATGGCCAAGGAAACCCAGGCCGTGCGCATGCGCGTCTCCACCAGCGCCGACAATGAAGTGGCGCAGAAAACCTACGAATCCATCGGGTTCAAGGAAGACACCGAGTTCAAGAACTACGTGCTGCCGATCAGCGAAGAACTCTGATCGCGGGGTGCCCTGCGGGGAGGGAGCAGACTCCCTCCCCAAAATGAATGCCAACCCGACATTTATTCACACCGACATCCCCCGCTACAAAACCAACGCGCTTTTCACCCCTCTGCCCGTATAATCCCGATCTTTCCGGCTTGTAAGAAAAACTACACCCGCTTGTAGGCTTACACGAAGTCATCCGCACAGGTCTGCCGAGTCAGGCCATCACCACAGGTGCCTCCATGGATTTCAACCCGCTCGACCTTATCCTGCATCTCGAT
Source organism: Pseudomonas sp. 9.2(2024) (assembly GCF_039695385.1). Lineage (NCBI taxonomy): Bacteria > Pseudomonadati > Pseudomonadota > Gammaproteobacteria > Pseudomonadales > Pseudomonadaceae > Pseudomonas > Pseudomonas sp. 9.2(2024). The sequence continues at coordinate 5,717,581 of NZ_CP155585.1, forward strand.
GTTTACCTCGACCTGCTGGTGAATAATTACGGGCCTTGGATCTACGCCATCCTGTTTCTGGTGATCTTCTGCGAGACCGGTCTGGTGGTGATGCCATTCCTGCCGGGTGATTCCCTGCTGTTCATCGCCGGCGCAGTGGCTGCGGGCGGCGGTATGGATCCGGTATTGCTGGCGGGCTTGCTGATGCTCGCGGCGATCCTCGGCGACAGCACCAACTACGTGATCGGACGAACGGCCGGTGAAAAACTGTTCAGCAATCCGAATTCGAAGATCTTCCGCCGCGACTATCTGCAACAGACCCACGACTTTTACGACAAACACGGTGGCAAGACTGTAACCCTGGCGCGCTTCCTGCCGATCATCCGTACCTTTGCCCCGTTCGTCGCCGGTGTCGCGAAGATGCCTTACCCGCGGTTCTTCGGTTTCAGCGTGTTCGGTACGGTCCTGTGGGTCGGCGGTCTGGTGACGCTGGGCTACTTCTTCGGCAACGTGCCGTTCATCAAGAAGAACCTGTCGCTGCTGGTGGTCGGCATCATTCTGCTGTCGCTGATTCCGATGATCATCGGCGTGGTTCGCAGCCGTTTCGGCGGCACCAAAGCCCAATCGCACTAAGCCGATGTGGTCGCTGAGCGCCTGGCGACGCCGGCGCATTCTGGCGAAGTACCCGATTGCCGACGATATGTGGCAGCGGGTGCGCCATCACCTGAGTTTTCTCGATGGCATCACTGCCGCTGAAGACCAGTGGCTGCGCGAAACCAGCGTGCTGTTCCTCGAAGACAAACACCTGACCGCCCTGCCCGGTGTCGAATTGCATCAGGAACAACGCCTGCTGCTCGCCGCCCAGGCGCAACTGCCGCTTTTGCATCTCGGCAATCTGAACTGGTATCAGGGTTTTCACGAAATCGTCCTCTACCCCGACGACTTCCTCAGCCCCCAGCGCCATCGCGATGCCAGCGGCGTCGAGCATGAGTGGGACGGCGAACACAGCGGCGAGGCGTGGCAGCAAGGGCCGATCATTCTCGCCTGGCCGGGCGTGATGGCCAGTGGTGGCTGGGAAGGCTACAACCTGGTGATCCACGAACTGGCGCACAAACTCGATATGCTCAACGGCGACGCCAACGGCCTGCCACCGCTGCATGCCGACATGCGGGTCAGCGACTGGGCCGAGGTGATGCAGGCGGCGTACGACGACCTCAATCGCCAGCTCGACCGCCATCCCGACGCCGAAACCGCCATCGACCCGTATGCCGCCGAGAACCCGGCCGAGTTCTTCGCCGTCACCAGCGAGTACTTCTTCAGCGCTCCGGATCTGCTGCACGAAGCTTATCCACAGGTGTATGCGCAGCTGCGGCTTTTCTACCGCCAGGATCCGTTGGCGCGCCTGAAGCAACTTCAGGCCAGCGACCCGGTCTATCAGGCTCACGAGTAAAGGTCTGCACGACTTCCGGTACATGGCGTCCACGGCAGAATATGCCTATAATCGCCGCCACTTTTTGGTCAATCCGGCCAAGTGTTTTTGGTCAACTAACGGGGGCAACGCCCAATGAGCTACAGCAAGATTCCGGCTGGCAAAGACCTGCCGAACGACATCTACGTCGCGATCGAGATCCCGGCCAACCACGCGCCGATCAAATACGAAATCGACAAAGACAGCGATTGCCTGTTCGTTGACCGTTTCATGGCCACCCCGATGTTCTACCCGGCCAACTACGGTTACATCCCGAACACCCTGGCTGACGACGGTGATCCCCTGGACGTGCTGGTCGTAACCCCTTACCCGGTTGCTCCAGGTTCGGTGATCCGCGCGCGTCCAGTCGGCATCCTGAACATGACCGACGACGGCGGCGGCGATGCCAAAGTCATCGCAGTCCCACACGACAAGCTGTCTCAGCTGTACGTGGACGTGAAGGAATACACCGACCTGCCAGCCCTGCTGATCCAGCAGATCGAGCACTTCTTCGCGAACTACAAAGATCTCGAAAAAGGCAAATGGGTGAAAATCGAAGGCTGGGACGGCGCTGACGCTGCCCGCGCCGCGATCACCAAGTCGGTTGCTGCCTACAAAGGCTAAGTCTCGCGACCTGCGACACGCTTGAAGAAAACCCCGGTTGATCCGGGGTTTTTTGTGCCTGCCAGATAAGTGCTTAAACAGCCTGTTTATAGCGACCTACAGAAAAGTTTTGGTGTGTGTAATTTCCCACAAGGACGTCTTACATCCCGTCGCAAAATTTGCCCTGATTTTGAACGCAAGGTTTATTCAAACCGCTCTAGGCCGGTCGTAGACTCGTGTTTATGAGAAAGAACACTAGCGGTCCAAGATTCAAGGCACTCCTGGAAGCTGCGAACATCACCACCACGGGATTCGCAAAGTTCTGGGGCACGGAAGCCCAAAACGTTCATAACTGGTACACCCGGGGCGTACCCGCGTACCGCATGGAAGAAGTTGCGCGCCTGTTGTCCGTCAACAGCCAATGGCTGAAGACCGGCGAAGGCCCGAAAGACGCCCCGCACCTGCATACGGACTCGGGCGACATCCTCGATGCGCATGCCATTCGCGGCGTCTACACGGTGCTCGAAACCAACGACATCGAATTGCCGCTCTACAAAGAAACCCCGGTCGCCCCCGGCTCCGACAAAACCCATGTCATCAAAGACCCGGAACAAACCATCCGCCTGCCCCGCAGCCACCTAGAAACACTGGAGATCCGCCACACCGACGCCATCTGCACCCACATGATCGGCAACAGCATGGCCGAGAAAATCGAAGACGGCTCCACCCTCGCCATCGACCGCGGCCTCACCCAGGTGGTGGACGGCGAAATCTACGCCATCGAACACGACGGCATGCTGCGCATCAAATACCTGCACCGCATGCCCGGCAACGCATTGCGCCTGCGCAGCCACAACAGCGCCGAATACCCGGACGAGATCTTCCGCGCGGCGCAGATCGAGGAGCAGAGGATTCATGTATTGGGGTGGGTGTTCTGGTGGTCGACGCTGGGCAAGCGGCGGCCGGTGGTGCCGTTTCTCTGACCCTCCGTCACTCCCGCCCCCTGCAGAAAACTCTGTGGGAGCGGGGCTGCCCGCGAAGAGGCCCGGATACAAGGTACAAATCCCTGCTTCCTGCCGCAGAAATCGCTCTATTCCGCACTTGAGACTGGGAATCCCCGACAAAACTCAGTATCCTGCGCCCCACATTCGCGCATCGGCCCGCCAAGCGGCCCGGATGACGCCTGACGCGGCAGACCACTGTCTGACCAAGTCCCACAGCCGGACGCAAGATCCGGATGTACGTTTTGAAGGCTGGCGCGGTTTACCAAAAATAAACCAAGCCAGTCCCCGAGAAGCCGGCCACAAGCCGGCTTTTTAATGCCTGCTGAAAAACCGGCCGGGGGTCGGTTTACGGGCAGAGCGCTGTGTAATGGTGCTTGCACAACTCATCGCATAACAGAGCCCCGCCTGCTGGAAGCGACGGCAACTTAGATTGCTCAAGTCACCCCACAAGGACGTTCAACATTCATGCCCAAAACCATCACTTCAAACATGAAATCAGTTGGCCTGACAGCCGCCTCGTGCCTTTGTCTTTCAGGATGTGTTGGAGCAATCGTATCGCTCCCGGAAAAAACAACCGTCAAGACAGACGCTTACAAAGCGCAAAGCTATCGATCAATCACACCGCAAATCAGCAGAACGGTCACGTCGACGCCTACACGGGAATGGTGCGGGATCACCGTTTGGGCACTGATCATTCCGGTGCCATTGAAACTACCGGTGTGCACATCGTATTTCGAGCAGTCCTTCGGCAACGACGAGTTCGGAAACGAAGCCGTTCTGCTCGACTCGCAGCAAAAAGTCCCATCCCCTTTCTACGCTTGCGGCCCATTCATGATGTTGGGACCGATCGTTCATGGTTACCAAGGCAATGCGCTTTGCGGTGTTTTTGCGGATTGATGGTGAAACTGACATAGCGACTTACGCTTTCACCTGCAGACGCTTTAGTCGCGAAGCCCTCCATATCCACCGTTGATTTACAATCGCCATCCGATCGGCACGAAAACACTTTCAGCACAGGGATGCGCCCATGTCCGTTCCAACCTACGATCAGTTCATTGAGCCGATCCTTCGCTTTCTCGCCACAAAACCCGAGGGTGCAATCGCTCGGGACGCTCATGAATCAGCAGCAAAAATGCTGCAACTGAGTGAAGCTCAGCGCGAAGAACTGATCGCCAGTGGTCAGGCTACCTACAAGAACCGATCAGGCTGGGCACACGATCGACTCAAGCGCGCAGGTCTTTCCAGCAGTGCCAAACGCGGTTATTGGAAGTTGACCGACGCAGGCGTGCAGTACGCCAAGGAGCATGCATTTCCACTGTCGACCACGGATGTGGAGCACTTAGCAATCGGCTACATGAATGTGAAGCTGAAAGTCGCGCCTGACGCCGAGCCACTGGATGACCAACCAAATGTGGAGCCCGATCTAGCCTCCGCCACCGAGAGCCCCGACGACCGACTGGAGCGAGCGCTTAAGGAATTACGCGATGCCACGGCGGCCGACCTTTTGGACAACTTGCTGCAAGTAAGCCCTAACCGTTTTGAAGTAATCGTGCTGGATGTTCTTCATCGCTTGGGTTACGGCGCCAGTCGCAACGACTTGCAACGTGTCGGAGGTTCCGGTGATGCCGGCATCGACGGCATTATCTCGCTCGATAAATTGGGGTTGGAGAAGGTTTACGTACAGGCCAAGCGTTGGCAGAACACGGTTGGCCGACCTGAGTTACAGGCGTTCTATGGCGCGCTCGCAGGACAAAAGGCCAAGCGCGGTGTGTTCATTACCACCTCTGGTTTTACGGCGCACGCCGTCGACTTCGCCAAATCGGTGGACGGTATTGTGCTGGTAGACGGGACGCGACTGGTGCATCTGATGATGGATCATGAGGTGGGCGTGACATCGCGTTTGTTGCGGTTGCCGACGCTGGATCGCGATTATTTTGATGAAGAGTGAGTTCGGGCGTGTTGCTGCTTTACCCTGCTAACCAATTTCCTTAGTGGGCTTGTGGCCAAAAGTGATGGCACACTAGAATCGCAGCGATTGTTCTACCAACCCCTACGGATCGAGGGTTACATCAGCACGGGGCGAGGCCGGAACTGAATCCAGTTTAGGTTGATGTGCAGGTCAAGGAGACCACTATGTCGGACGTTAAAAGCATCAAGGATCAGAAGCTTCTCTACCATCTCACTTCAGTTGAAAACCTGGATGGAATTTTCAAGGATGGTTTGAAACCTCGCGCTGGCCTCTCGGGTTTCAAAGACGTCGCAGATGCTGAAATCCTGAAAAAGCGGCAGGCTCTGCAGCTCGACAATTACGTGCCCTTCCACTGGTTTGCGAAGAATCCATTTGACGGAAGCGTCCAGCGCAACAGGCCAGAGGCCCAATTTGTACTGATCTCGGTCTACAGATCAACGGCCAGGCAATACGGCTGGAAAATCATTCCACGCCACCCGTTAGCAGGCGACTCAATACAGCTACTTGATTACGAACAGGGTTTCGAAGCCATCGAGTGGGATGTCATGAGCAGTCGCGATTACCTGGACCCTCATTGCAAAAGCATCTGCATGGCCGAGTGTCTCGCACCGGGGGTTGTTAAACCTGAGGCCTTCTTCAAAATCTTTACCCCCAGCGAAGAAGTCGATGCACTTTGCGTAGCTAAATTGCAGGCAGCGGATGTTAATGTGCAGACCAGCGTGAATCAGAGAATGTTTTATCAATGAACTACACCAGCCTGAATCCAGAGAAAGCTCTGATTTGGCGTATCGTCCATCGCGATAACCTGCCCTGGATTCTGGACAACGGCCTGCATTGCGCAAACTCGGAAGTACAGGCACCTCATTACGTGAACATCGGCAACGTCGACTTGATCGACAAGCGCCGTTCCCGTCAGGTGCCTATCGCACCCGAAGGCGTCCTGGCCGACTACGTGCCCTTCTATTTCACGCCCTTCTCGGTGATGATGCAGAACATCCACTCCGGGTGGAGCGTGCAGCAACGCAGCAATGACGAGATCGTCATTCTGGTCTCAAGCCTCCATCGCGTTGAAGAGCTCGGCCTACCGTTTGTCTTTACAAACGCACATGCCTATCCGAGTTGGACAGACTATTACAGCGATCTGGCGAATCTCGACCAGATCGATTGGACTATCCTTCAACGGCGCGACTTCAAGCGCGATCCTGATGACCCTCGTAAAATAGAGCGTTATCAAGCGGAAGCGCTGATCCACCATCACTTACCGATTACGGGACTACTGGGCATCATGTGCCACACCGATGCAATGAAAGAACGCATAGAACAAGACGTCGCCGCTCGAGGCCTGACGTTGTCTGTCCATGCGCGTCCCAAATGGTATTTCCAATGATCAGATTTACCCAAGGCAACCTGCTGGAAGCCAAGACCGAAGCCCTCGTCAACACGGTGAACACCGTGGGCGTGATGGGAAAAGGCATCGCGCTGATGTTCAAAGAACGCTTTGCGCAGAACTATCGTCTTTACGCAGCGGCGTGCAAGGCCAAGGAAGTTGAAACCGGCAAGATGCACGTGACCGCCACCAACGAACTTGAAGGACCTCGCTGGATCGTCAATTTCCCGACCAAACGTCACTGGCGTTCACCTTCGCAAATGGCCTGGATAACAGAAGGTCTGCACGACCTGCGTCGGTTTCTAATTGAGAATGACGTGAAATCAGTCGCTATCCCGCCACTGGGTGCTGGTAACGGTGGATTGAAGTGGCCTGAAGTCCGCGAACAGATCGTTGAGGTTTTGGGGGATCTGGATGTCGACGTGCTGGTGTTCGAGCCGACCAATCAATATCTGAATGTCGCCAAGCGCAACGGTGTAGAGACGCTCACGCCGGCCCGTGCCCTTATCGCTGAACTGGTTCGACGCTATTGGGTGTTGGGCATGGAATGCAGTCTGCTCGAGATTCAAAAACTGGCTTGGTTTCTTGAGCGGGCAATTGAAAAACTTCCAAGTACAGAGAACCCGCTAAACCTGAAATTTATCGCTCATAAATTCGGGCCATACGCCAATCGACTGGAGCATCTGCTCAACAATCTGGATGGTAGCTATCTACATTGCGACAAGCGTATCAGTGATGCGGAAATCACCGATGTGATTTGGTTTGATCAAGATCGCAAGGCTTTTTTGCAGACCTACCTAAAGACTGAAGCCAGGGAATATTCCCAAGCTTTAGAGCGCACAGCTGAATTAATCGATGGCTTTGAATCCCCCTTCGGAATGGAATTACTCGCGACCGTCGATTGGTTGCTGATTAAGGAAGGGGTTGTTCCGACCGTTTCTGCGGTACGTGAAGCACTGAGAAACTGGGACGGCGGGGGTGGAGCTGCGGTGCGCAAAAATAAACTATTCGATGATCAAGCTCTTGAAATCGCGATTAATCGCCTGATCTCCAGCAGTTTCAGCCCGAAAATAGCGGCCTGACGCAGACAATAAATGCGAGTTTGCCTGTCCGCTTGGCACGTGCAATGAGTAGACGGCTCAGGCGATTATTGAACCATCGCAATAAGCCATTAGCACATCTGCCCTAATTGCCCCTCACCCAACCTCGCCACTAAATTTCCATTCTGTTTTTGTGCATTGCAAAAGCACCAAGGAATGGAGCAACACCATGTTGTCGTTTTTCAAACTCAATCAATCCCTTGTTCTAGCAACCGCACTTCTGACCGCCACTATTTGCGCGCAGGCAGAAGAACCGAACCCCGTCGGTGACTGGTGGATCATTTACGGCAACGGCATTCCCAACAAGAACATCATGTATGTAGCCGACAGCACTTCAGTGGTGCCGTCGAACCATACCAAGGGTGCGAAGTTGGTGGCCGTGACGCTGGTGTATGAAGAACCCGGCAAACCGATGATCGATGCCTACAACCTCGAAGTGCAGTGCTCGACGAACAAGGTCCGCTTTCTTAATGGGCAATCCATAGATCGCATTGCCTACATGATGCGGCACCTGAAAGTTAACGACCAATGGCAGCAGCCGAAGGAGTTCTGGGTACAGCGCGCCGCCGAGTTTGTTTGCTCCCCCGCTAAAAAGGACATGATCGCGCTGGGCAAGATGGAGCCCTTGCAGATGATTCAGGGCATGCAACAGATGTTCTTCAAGCTGGCACCGATTCAGGAGAAGGGGCAGATGATGGACAACCTGGATTCGATCCTCGGTAACAAGTAAGCGGCGGAACGCATGATGAATCAATGGACTAAAACGTTACTGGCGGTGCTGCTGACACCCACACTATTGCTGCTGCATGGCTGCCACCTGATTGCTCAGTCTCGATGGGAAGGACGCGATGTCCAGGAAGCACTCGACCTGTTCGGCAAACCCGACTCGATGAAAAAACAGACCGGTGCCAACGGTGAGAATCTGGCGGTTCTCACCTGGTTCAAATCCTCCAGCTGGACCACTACAGAAGCGGCCGGGACTTCAATGAACCATACCGGCAACGGCATGGTTTACACCGAGTACTACGAGACAGTCGGTCACAGTTCGGATTGCAAACTGGAGGCCACCGTCAATAAGGCCAAGAAGATCGTGCTGTTCAGGATTGAAGACGGGAAGATCATTCACGGGAAGTGCATCAACGTTCCGTTCGTGCCCGGCTACATTCCACCCGGCTTCTAATGCAACCCTGAGCAGGCTCCTGCTCAGGGATAACTAAACGACTTCACCAACGTCAACTCCCCCACCGCCCGCATCGGCACGATGAAAGTCTCCATCTTCTCGCTAGGCGTCCCCTCCTCCGTAATCACCGTCACCTGCGCGGTAGTCAACGGCTGCACCGCCTCTTCTCCACCCTCATCATCCCCGCGATACCCACCGCCAAAATAATTCACATACACCAGATACTGACCCTTGATCGGCGCCGGCATGGCGAAGATTTCCGGGCCGTAACCGGTGGTCACGTCGACATCCAGAGCAGCGCCATTGGGCGCGACGCGATCGCCGTACCAGATGTGCGCGCCGTCGGGTGTGATCAGGTGCAGGTCGAGGTCGGTGCCGTCACTGTCCCACGCCAGCAACACCCGCAGTTTCGCCGGAGTAGCGCCGCCGCTGGTGTTGAGAAATTGCGTGCGGTGCCGTTGCTGGCCGTCGGGGCTACGGACTTCGACGCTGTTGCTGCCGTTGGGGAAGGAGAACGGGCGGTCGAAGCGGCCGCTGTCGTCGATTTTCAGCGGCATGCTGACGCCGTTGACGATCAGGCGGCCGGGCTCTTTGTTTTTCGGGGTGGCTTTGATTTCGCCACTGATGCGCGCGGTGTTGGCCTGGCCGAGCGGAGTATTCACCGAGGAGGCCGGATAGTTGACGGTCTGGCGGAAGTTTTCGCCTTCGCCCTCGGGTGCGCCGCTGCGCCAGCCGCCGACCGGGGTGTCGAGTTTGACGCTGTCGGCGGCCATCGCCATTGGCAATGCATTAAGCGCGCAGAGGAACAGCAAGACCTGTGGATAACGGAGTGTCATGGTCTATTCCAGCAAAAGGTGACGGGCGAGCCCTTCGATATAGGTTTCATCCTGGCCGTTGGGATGTGCTTCAAAGGCCAGGTGCAGGTATTCGTGAGTCAGGTCGAGGCGGTCCTGCAAGGACAGCACGCCGCGCACATAGATGCGCTGGCGTTCGCGGTCGACGAAGGGGCGGCCGAAGGCGAGTTTGCAGACGGCGAACGTGCTGACTTCGTTGTAGCCGGTTTCGCTTTCCAGCCTGGGACGCCAGCCGCGCCGCTGTTTTTGCAGCCAGTCCTGCGCGGCGGGCAGTGCTTCGCAGGACGCCACCGGGTTGTCCCAGCGGCTAAGGCTCGCTCGTGGATAGGCGTGCAGCAGGATCGCGTCGTAACGCTGCCCGGCATTGGCTTGCTCGACGGCTTGTTGCCAGGCCAGTTTGTCGGGGCCAGGTTGATCGGAGTGATAGGTGACGGTGCTGCCGGCCAATACCAGATCCGACGTCCATGCGGCGATGTTGCGGGATTCGGCGGAAGCCGGGCGCGGGGCGACGCGTTGGCGGGTGCTGCTGTCGTCGATGCTCAGGCATTCGCCGTTGCGCGTGGCGTTTTGCAGCAGATACGTGCGGATCGCCACGGCCAACGCTTTGGCGGCTTCGGCCGGCTCGGGTTTGGCTTCACGCTCCAGCACACGGGCGACGTACTCTTCGCGATCCAGCCGAGCCACAAGCTTGTCGTTGAGCAGAAACAGCTCGCCATCGCTGTGGATATCCAGCGTATTGCCATTAACGAATTCGACGCGGTAATCGCCCTGCAACGGGCCGGAGCTCACCACTCGATCACCGACCAGAACCCGCGAAACCGGATAACGCGAGAACAGTCCGACCTCAACGCATCGCCCCGCTTCCGCTGGCCATGATGCGGGCAACACCGTCGCCAACGCCGAACCGTAATGCCGCAGAACCATCTGACTGGTGCCCCGGCCACCGGCCCAGATCGGCGAGCCGTCCGCCGTCCAGCCAGCGAATCCGCCCTGACGTGATTGCGGATCCTGATCGCCGAGCCAGCTCCAGGTTTTCACCCGCAAGCGCCCGCCGAGTTCACCGACGACATTACCGTCCGCCGCGTTCAGCACCACGTCGAGCAGCACACGGCGCATTTGATCCTGAGCCGGCAGCCAAGATAAAACCTTCAACAAGTCAGCCACGGACACCCGAGTAGCCGGTTGCACCGATGGCAAATCCAGCAACCACGACGGCGCCTGTCGCGCCTGCCAATAGGTTCTCCAATCGCCAGCGGTTATGCCCAACCGCGCCGGCTCGAAATACAGCCCGCAGGATTTTACCAGCGCCTGATCACGCTCGATCTTCCCGCCCGCCGTGCAGCAATAGACTTCTTCCTTCGACTGCCCGCGACATTCATAAGCCGGTTCCTGCGCGCCGGTATCCACCAGCCACGCGTAGACGAACACCTTCCACAAACTGCCCAGCGGCGTATCAAGCGACGAAGGCAATGGCTCGCGGGCGGTCAGTTGCGTGGGGTTCAGCGACAGCAATTCGCCCTTGTAGGCCACGCGCAACGGTTCATCCTGCGCCGTCGCCAGCGCAGGAATCACACACATCAGCAGCCAGACCAGCGGCCGGGTCATGTCAGTTGACCGTGACCTGACCGAGGGCCGCTTTCGCTTCGCGGGCCTGATGCTGCGGCGCGTAGACCTGAGTGAAACGCACCGGCGGCAGGTTGAACTGGCCCTTCTGCGAGAAGCGCACCAGATGCCGCAGACGCAATTCACCGCTCAGCGCATCCACCGGCACCGCGTAGGCCAGTTGGCCCGGTTCGAACCGTGCTTTTTCCAGCGCAGTCGGTTCGGTGCCGTCCTTGCCCTGCAGCTTGATGCCCCACGTGGTGCGCTCGACATCCGCACCCGGCGGCAGCGGTACTTCGAGCATGCCGTAGCGCAGCGGTTTTGGTGCCTTGCTGGTGATGATCACCTCGTCCAGATACAGGCTGTCGCTGGACAACGGCTTGCTGCCGACCGGCTCCAGTTTGAAGGTAAAGGCTTCGTCACCCGGCACCAGACGCGACAGGCGACGAGTGATGGTCACCGCCATCGGATCGACCGCCGGTTGTTGGGTCTGGAAGCTCAGCGCGGCACGCAACGGACGCTCCTGAGTGCCCGACACCGACAACACGCTCGGCACCGGCGCAGCACCCTGCCACGTCCAATACATCTCGCCGGTCGCGCCGTAGTTTTTCTTCCAGCCTTCGCCCGGGGCCAGCGCGATGGTCGGCGATGCCTGGGCGATGCTGCGTTGCAGCCAGGTTAGCGCCAGCGCACGTTCGAGGGTCGATTGCTGCGGCAACAGGCGTTGCAGCAGCGCGTTCGCACGAGCCTGATCGAACGGTTGCAGCGACAGGTTCAGCGCTTCGGCAAACGGCTGGGAGCTGACCGACAAGCGCTGTTGCGCTGCGCCCAACTGACGATTGAACGCGTCCGGCAAAGCAACTTTCGACTGGGTCGCCAGCGATGCGGTCAAGACCCGCGCCGCCGCCAGACCCAGCGCCGAATCCGGATCGCCCATCACCAGACTGTCTTCGCCGTCGTCTATCAGGTTTTCGGCATTGCCTTCCCCGGTCTTCGCCAGATCGTCCATCAAACCGCTGAGCAGCGTGTTGACCGGCAGATGCATCTGCTTGGCGAACGACAGGATCAGTGCCCGTTGCAGCAACGGCGTGTTCGGCGCCTGCTTGGCGTAGACCTCCAGCACCCGCTGCCAGTGCTCCGGCGGCAAGGTCAGATCCAGCACCTGACTGGCGTTCCAGTCGGCGTAATAGGCGTAAGCGGTGAGGAACGCATCCGGCTCACCATCAAAGCCCCACCAGGTGAAACTCGCCGACGGCCCGGCCATTTGCACCAGGCGCAGACGGCTGTTCTGCATGATCAGACGCAAGCGGTCGCGGATCTGCGGGCTCGACGCCAGCGACGGATAGGCGATGCTCAGCGGCAGCAAGCGGCTGGCGGTCTGTTCGACGCCGCCGTACGGATAGCTGAGCAGATCGTCGAGGGCCGAACGGAACAGCGCTTGCGGGCTGTCATCCAGACGCAGGCGAATGTCGGTGGCGTCTGCCGGCAGGCTCAGCGGTGTGTCACCGCTGGCCACATCGAGGCTCTGGGTCTGCGTCACTTGCCAGCCTTCGCCGGTGGCGGTCAGGCGTACCGCGAGGGCGTCGGCGGTCTTGCCGTCCTGCACCAGTTCGGCGGTCCATTCGCCGGAGGCCAATGCGAAGGCCGGTAGCGGCAGGTAGTTGATGCCGTTGTTGAGGGTCACCGGCAGGCGCTGTTCGGCGCCGGCGTAATGCGTCACCAGCTCAGCCTTGACCGGTTTTTCGGCCTGACTGAAGGCGAACACGCCGAGTTGCGGCTGATCGCCCTTGCGGAATTTGCTCGGGCCGCTCCACTTCAGGTACAGCGGTTTTTCCGAGCGGACAAACTGCTTCTTCTGCCCGACCTGACCGTCATCGGCAATCGCCCGCGCGGTAATGCGCCAGCGGGTCAGCGAGTCCGGCATCTTGAAGGTGAAACGGGTTTTACCGTCGGCATCGGTCAGCAATTCCGGTTGCCACGCAGCGGTGTCGACGTCTTCGCGGCGCGGCCGCTCCAGCACTTTCACCCCGCGTTCGCTGCGGTTGGCCTTGCCCGGCGCGCCGGGGCTGCCCGGCAACGCCACGTCGTAGCTGATGAACGACAGGCTGGCGCTGGTGCGCACGTTGTTGCGGCGCGGGTGGTAGAAGAACTGGTCGATGGTCGGCGCAACTTCCGGTTGCAGCGCGTAGACCATTTCATCCACGACGCTGACCGTCAGGTGCGCCGGCACTGCCTTGCCAGCGAACTGCGTGGTCAGGTCGACCGTCACGGTATCGCCCGGCTGATAGGTCTCTTTGTCGGTTTTGATTGCCACGTCGATCTGCGGCGCAACAACCTTGATCCCGGCGTTCTGGAAGCTGTACTGACCGCCTTTGGTGTAGAGCACGGAGAACGTCAGGTTCGGCGCAAAGTTGTCCTTCACCGGAATGCGTGCGCGGTATTGGGTGTCGCTGAGTTTTTCCAGTTTCAGCCAGTTGCCACCCTTGGCCAGCAGCGCGGTGGCTTCGACCTTGTCACGCTCCAGCGACAGCAGTGCATCGCTGACTGGCTCGGGAAAAGTGATCAGCGCCAGCGCTTCGTCGCCTGCCTTGTACTCGGGTTTGTCGAGGACGATTTCCACGGTGCCCGGCACTGCCTTGACGCCGGCGCCGGTGACCGAATGACCGGTCGCACCCAGCACTCGGCCGTGCTGATCCTTCAGCGACAGGTTGTAGGTGCCCGGGCGATCAAACGCCACGCTGAAGCCTTTGTCTTTCGCCGCCAGTTTGCCTTCGCCAGTGGTCTGGTCTTCCAGACGCACCCAGCTGTAGCTGCTCGGCACAACGGCCTGCGCCTGTTGGCTGCCGCCCTCGTTGGCGTAGCTGAACGCGACCTTGTCACCCACCGCGCTGAAGCGCTGCGGCGCAGTCAGGCGGAAGCTGGCGGCACCGCGGTCGATGAGGATTTCCTTGGTGGTTTTGACCCGATACGCTGCGCCATCGCTGGCAAACACGGTGAGCATGTAGCGGCTCGGTTTGTCGGCGGCTGGCAGGTCGAGGCTCGCGTTGCCCTTGCTGTCGGTAGTCAGTTCGGTGCTGGTCAGTTCCACCGGGAATTGCCCGAGGTATTGCAGCTCGTTGTCGACCATCGACAGTTGCTGGGCGCGCAGGCTCAGGGTCAGTTTGGCGTTCGCCACCGGTTTGCCGTCCGGGTAAAGCAGCACCAGGCTGCCCTTCACCGGTTCGCCGGTGCGGTAATCCTGCTTGGCCAGATTCAGCGAGATTTCGAAGTGCGGCTTGATGTACTCCGCCACCCGGAACGCGCTGCTGTAGGCCTGATCCTTGTAGTTGAAACGCAGCTCGTAACCACCGGCCACCGCATTGTCCGGCAACTGGAAACGGCCCTGGGTGCCAGCCTTGGAATCGAGTTTGAGATCGAGCCGCTGCAACTCGGTGCCGGTAGCATCGAGCACGCTGACATTGACGTCCGCCGCGCCCGGCAATACCGAATCCCGCGCGTTCCTGAATTCACGGCCGACGATTTTCAGCGACACCCAATCACCCGGACGATACAGCGGCCGGTCGGTGAAGGCGTAGAGTTTGGTGTCGTAGATTTCGCTGTCGTAATAGAAGTTTTCCGAGACGAATACGCCACCCTCTTCGTCCTCGCCAATCACGAACGAACGCTCCGGGCTGACGTGTTTCAGGCGGAGCAGACCATCGGTGTCGGTGGCGCCGCTGCTCATCACGCCGAGGCCGTCTGTCCACAGCACATTGACCTTCGGCACCGAGCTGCCTTCGTGTTTGCGTGCGGCCCACACCAGCAATTCATCACCGGCAATCTTGCTCACCGCCACGGTGTTGGAAACGAACACCATGGTGGTCGCGCGGTACTTGCCGATCAGCGCTTCGACCAGATACAGGCCAGGTTTCAGATTGCCCAACGGGATGTAGACGTTACCCGGCGCGACGCTGACGAACTCGCTGGAAGACCCGGCCAGATTGACGCCTGTCGGTGGCTGAATCGGTTTGGCCTGCCACAGCGGATAACGGAACTGACTGACCACCGGCAGACCCGGAATCAGGGCGAATTGCGGTTGCGCGTCGTAAGGGGTCGGCGCGGCGATGGCATTGCCCATCTTCAGTTCCGGCACCTCCTCGGTGACTTGCTGGCGCGACTCGTAAGAGAACGCACGCTGCATCACCCGACGGGATTTGCGGTACCAGTTATCCCACAGGTACGCGAGGGTGTTCGACAGGCCTTCGCCCTTGAACTGGCCGTCACTGACCACGCGGTGCAGGTTTTTCTGGCGCTTGAGGAAGTCCAGCGGCTTGTCGATCTTGTACACCCGGATATCGGCGCCGCCGTACGGCTCCATCCGGAAGCGACGGTAGTCACGGCCCGGCGCTTCGAGGCGCACCACCGCCTGTTCGTCGGCGGCGAAACTGCTGTCGGCCAGCAGGAAAAAGCTCTCACCGGACACCGGCGTATAGCCGCTCGGCTCGACGGTGTCTTCGGCATTCACGGCCGAAAACGGCAGGACTGACAGCAACAGAAAAGGCAGTAAGCGCAACATGCGGGCACCGGTCATTGGGAGAGAAAGTTCAGTCGATAGACGCCGATGAAGTTGGGGTTGGCTGCGTCGGGTATCCATCGGGTGTCCTTCCATGTCATGAGTTGCTGCAGGCTTGCCGAACGCATGCCGTTGTCGGTTGGGGTGGTCGTGCCGGTGTGATAGGCGATGTAGCGGCCCATCCAGATCATCAGGTGCTGGTCGTCGCCCTGATCGAAAAACATCAGATCGCCGGGCCGTGCCTGGGACACGTCGCGGCCGATCAGATGGCTGTTGAACTGAATCAGTTTGATCGCGTTGACGTAGGGCCCGACCTTGCCGCCGCCCTGCTGCCATTGCTGGGCGAGCTTGCGCTGATCGGCGCTCAGGTCCAGCTCCGGCGGCAGGTAGCGGTTGGACACGCCATTGCTGCGCAGCCATTTGTCGTCATGGACTTTCAGCGCTTCGTTGGCGGCAAACCGCACCAGCCCGGCGCAGTCCTGCTGATACCAGCGCGGGCTCGGGCCTTTGCTCAACTGCTCCTGAGCGATGCGCACGAACCAGGCGCGAAACACCTGGGATTGCTGCGGATCGAGGGCTGGAGTCTCAACGGCTCGGGCACCGGCGCTGAGCAACAGCGCCAGAAGGCCAAGGCTGCGAATGAGTCCGGTCACAGCGCTTTCCACTCCAGCGGCAGCCATTGCCAGTGACCGTCAGGCTCGCTGCCTTCCGGCAACGTCAGGGCGTATTTGCCCATGCCGCCGAGGGTGCGCAGTTTCGGGATCAGGTAGGTTTGCGCGGCGTTGTAGAACACCGGCTCCATGTCCTGCGGCAGGCTGTCGAGGGTTTCCTGCTGGATCAGTTGCGCCATTGAATCCGGGCCGAAGTAGATCGGCATCAGCACGTCTTTCGGCAGCACATCGGCCATCGGCGGGAAGCGCTTGTCGAGGGTGCCGAGGGCCTTGTCGACCAGTTTGTCGTCGAGGGAAAACAGCAGCGTCGAACCATGACGCGCCAGGCTGACTTTCATGAAGGCACGGCCGGTGATCGCGTCCGGGTTCTCGGCATCCTTGGCCGCGTACGGGCCGAAGTTGGAACTGACCTGACGCTGCCAGAGGTGGCTCTGGCCTTCCTGTTTTTCCACCACCGGGAACGCGTGCTCGTCGACCTTGCCTTCGTAAGCGCCGACCATCGAATCGAACAGCGTGCCGATATCAGCGTCGAGTTTGCCGTTGTCTTCGTCGTTCAGACTGGCCACCAGCAACGGTGTGTACAACCGCGAATCGGCGTACCAGCACAGGCCCGCCGCGCCGGCCACGTGTTCGGTGAGTTTCTGCGCCACGGCTTCTTCGGCGCCGAGTTTCACCAGCAACGGTTTCTGCGGCTCGGCCGCCACCGGCAAGGCCACGCAGGCGCTGGCGCCCAGCGGCATGGCTTGCCAGACCGGTTTGAAATCGAAGTCCGGCTGGTTCTCCAGCTCATCCATGGCCAGATAGCTGTGCCAGCCCTTGTCGTCCATGTCGAAACGCAGGCCGGCGAAGTTCGGGATGAAACGCTGGTAACCCATGGCCAAGACGCTGGAATTGACCGACAGGCGCTGTTTGGTTTCAGGTGTCTTGGCCGTGAGCCCGAACGCTTCGGGGAACAGTTTTTCGCCGTTGAGCAGCGCCGCCAGCGCTTGCGGCGAGACATGGCCGGACTCCTCGGAAGCACCACTTTCCGGATCGTAGAATTTGGCCGGATTGGACAGCACCACCAGTTTGTCGCCACGGGAGGCGAACAGCAGGGATTTGCCGGCGTTGTAGGTCAGCTGATACAGCGGCACTTCATCGCCGCCGACCTTCAGGGTGCTGAACACGCTCAGTTGCGAATCATCCAGCGCGACTTTCGCCAGCGGCTCCAGCACCTTGGCCAGCCCGCCGCGATCCATCACCAGCAGGAAATCCTTCAGCCGACCGTCGGCGCCGCGCCACAGCGCCACGTCAGCCGGTTGGTCGAAAAGCTGCTCGATCAGGCTGTCCTGCAGCTTCAGGTCATGCTCGTAGATGATCCGCCGCAGACTGCCGATCAACCCGAGACGGTCGGCGTGGGTTTCGTAATAGAAGACGAAATCCTCAGTGAGCGTGGCCTTGAGGAACGGCACCGTCAGCAAGTCCTTGGGCAACTGGCTCAGGGAGCGGGTTTCCAGCAGTGCGTCCGGGCGGCTCAAGCCAAGCTTGTCGCTGGCCAGTTCCGCCGGCGGCGCCTTCGGTTTGTGCATCAGCCAGCCGAGCCCGCCCGCCACGCCGGCCACCAGGCACAGCCCGACCGCCAGCAACGGCCAGCGCCGGGAAGGTTTGGCGGCGAACGCATCGGTAGCCGGGGTCGCAGTGTTATCGCTCATCTTCTCGCTCATGTTCCCAAAGCTCGGCAGTTCATCCGTGGTGCGGGATGCTTAATAGTTGAAAGTCTTGACCAGCAGCAGATCACCGATGGCCCGCAGGGGTACGATGAACGTTTCGCGTTTTTCGTCGACGGTGTTTTCGTTCAGCACCAGGGTGATCTGCGAGGTGATGACCTCGTTCTGGTTGCTGGTCTCCTCGAAGTTATAGCCGCCGTTGCCGAAGTTGCCCCAATAGTTGACGTAAACCAGATAGGTGCCGTGCAACGGCGCGGTCATGGTGAACATTTCCGGGCCAGGGCCATCGACGCCGTCCGGATCGAGGCCACCACCGTTGCTCATCGCCGGACGCGCCCAGAAGGCATGCTGGCCGTCAGGCGTAATGACGTGCAGGTCGAGTTCGGCTTTAGGGTCGTCCCAACCGAGCACCACGCGGATCCGCGCCGGCGTGCGCAGGTTGTTGGCTTCGTAGAATTGAACGCGCTTGAGCGACTGGCCGTCGGCGCTGATCACCTCGACGCTGTTGGAACCGGCGCCGAACGCATACGGCCGGGCGAAACGGCCCTGGTCGTCGGTGTACAGATTCAGTGGATTGCCATTCACCGCCAGGCTGTGCGGCGGACGTAAATGGCCGATCGCCTTGAGCTGGCCTTCAATCATCGTGCGATTGCGCTGGATGCCGCGATCGATCGGCGGCGTGGGATAGGCGACTTGCGGGTTTTCCGTGCGATCGAGCAGCCCGTGATAGCGCCAGCCGCCCACCGGCTCCGACAGCTCCGCGCTCGGCGCCGCCAGCAGCGCGGGTGCGCAGGCCAACCCGATCAGCAGCAAAAGAAGTGAACGCATGTGATGCCTCCTGCCATGCCTGAACGAAACCCTGCACCCGATCCTCGGTACTTCACAGCGGTGAAAACTGCGTTTCGTCTGAAAGACCCGTGACTGTCGGGTCGTAGAAGGCGCGAAGGTTAGCGATTCGGCAGTTTTTTAACAATCGGATACATCTGGATTTGCGGTGGGAATCACGGCGACCAGTGGACGATGAGCCGATTAGGCGTCATATTCGGCTCACGAAATGAGCCGAATAGCGTTTCCAATCGGCTCACGCACTCAGGATCAGCAATTAATGGCGACTCACTGGATCTGGCAGCAGCCTGATTGGCCGGACTTCAACTGGCAGGCGGAATGCCTGGCACCGTTGTTGCGCGAGTGTGTTCAGGCACAAGGTCAATTGATGGGCATGGCGGGATCGGTGAGCCATTCACTGAGCGCGCAGACAGAGCTGGACGCTTTGCTGCAAAACATCGTGACCTCCTCGGCCATCGAGGGGGAGCAGTTGAATGTTGAATCCGTGCGCTCTTCATTGGCACGACGTCTGGGGCTGGAATCACCGGATGGCGACAACGTCAGCAAGCGCAGCGAGGGGCTGGCGCAACTGATGCTCGATGCCACTCAACGTTTTGCCGAACCGCTGACGCTGGAACGATTGCTGGAATGGCATTCATGGCTGTTTCCAGAACAGGAGAGTGGTTTCCTTTCGCGAGCAATCAATGTCGGCGCTCTACGCGGCGATGAGCCAATGCAGGTGGTTTCCGGGCGAATCGACCGCCCGACCGTGCATTTCGAGGCGCCACCGCGACAAGGGCTTGAGCGACAACTCGACAGTTTTCTCAAGTGGTTCGACGCCAGTCAGCACCAGGCAGGCCTCGATCCTTTACTGCGGGCAGGCATCGCGCACTTCTGGTTCGTCACCTTGCACCCGTTCGATGACGGCAACGGCCGTCTTACCCGCACGCTCACCGATCTGGCACTGGCTCAGGGCGAAGCGCAGGCGATTCGTTTTTATGCGATGTCCGCCAGCATTCTCGACGACCGCGCGGGCTATTACCGGATTCTCGAATCCAGCCAGAAAGCCACGCTGGACATCACCGACTGGCTCGCATGGTTCCTGCAAACCCTGCTGCGCAGCCTGCAACAGGCCATTGCGCGGATTGAAAGTGTGTTGGGAAAATCACGCTTCTGGCAGGCGCACCGGGAATCCGGGCTGTCGGCGGAGCAGATCAAAGTGCTCAATCGTTTGCTCGACGGTGGTGAGCGCGGTTTCGAGCACGGTATCAGCGCAGCGCAATACCAGAGTGTGGCCAAGGTCTCCAAAGCCACGGCCACCCGACATCTGGCGGAACTGCTGGAAAAGGGCTGCCTGCAACGTCTTCCGGGCGGCGGACGCAGCACTCGGTATCAGATTCAATATCCTGGCGAATTGACCGACTGACACCCTTGTCCGTCGGCCCGCTCATTTGCCCATACCCCCCCTATCTGCTAGTGTCGCGCCGGTTTAACGTCAACCGGAATTAGCCGCCATGGCCCGCAAAAAAGCTGCACTGGATTTCGAACAGTCCCTCGCCGACCTGCAAACGCTGGTGGAGCGTCTGGAGAACGGTGAATTGTCGCTGGAAGACTCGCTGACCGCTTTCGAGCAGGGCATCGGCCTGACCCGTGACTGCCAGGCGGCGCTGGCCCAGGCCGAGCAGAAGGTCCAGGTGTTGCTGGAACGCGATGGCGAACTCGCCGAGGAACCCTTCGACGCGGATCAGCCAGAATGATTGCAGCGTATTCGGCCACCAGCCAGGCGCGGGTCAACGCGGCACTGGAAACCCTGTTCAACGCCCCGCTGCCAGAACTGGCGCGGCTTTACGAAGCCATGCGCTACAGCGTGATGAACGGCGGAAAACGCGTGCGTCCGCTGCTGGCCTACGCGGCATGCGAAGCCCTCGGCGGCAAAGCCGAACAGGCCAACGGCGCGGCGTGTGCGGTTGAGCTGATCCACGCGTATTCGCTGGTGCACGACGATTTGCCGGCGATGGACGACGACGATCTGCGCCGCGGCCAGCCAACCACGCACAAGAAATTCGACGAAGCCTGCGCAATCCTCGCCGGCGACGGCTTGCAGAGCCTGGCGTTCAGCGCCCTGCTCGACCCGCGTCTGAGCGACCTGAGCGCGGACATCCGCCTGCAACAGGTCACGGCGCTGGCGCACGCGGCGGGCCCGGCGGGCATGGTCGGCGGTCAGGCCATCGACCTCGGTTCGGTCGGCCTCAAGCTCGACCAGAAAGCGCTGGAACAGATGCACCGGCACAAGACCGGCGCGCTGATCGAAGTCAGCGTCAAGCTCGGCGCCCTGGCCAGCGGCCGTGCCGAGAAGGATGAACTCAAGTCCCTGCAGACTTATGCACAGGCCATCGGTCTGGCATTCCAGGTCCAGGACGACATCCTCGACGTCGAAAGCGATACCGAAACCCTCGGCAAGCGCCAGGGCGCCGACATCGCCCGCGACAAGCCGACCTACCCGGCCCTGCTCGGCCTCGACGCCGCCAAGACCTATGCGCTGGAGCTGCGCGATCAGGCCCTGCACGCGCTGCGACCGTTTGACGCGGCTGCCGAGCCGTTGCGCGATCTGGCCCGGTATATCGTCGATCGGCGTAACTGAAGGCTAATCAGCCAAAAAAGACCAACGCGTGGGCAGGGGGCGATGCATCAGGTAAACTGCCGCATCTTTTATACCTATAACGATTCGCCTGATGCCCACGACGTTTCATGAGATTCCCCGCAAGCGCCCGACCACGCCCCTGCTCGACCGCGCTAACACGCCGGACGGCCTGCGCCGGTTAGGCGAAGCCGAGCTGGAAACCCTGGCTGATGAGTTGCGCCTGGAATTGCTCTACACGGTCGGCCAGACCGGTGGGCATTTCGGTGCCGGCCTGGGCGTCATCGAGCTGACCATCGCGTTGCATTACGTCTTCGACACCCCGGACGACCGGCTGGTGTGGGACGTCGGTCATCAGGCTTATCCGCACAAGATCCTCACCGGTCGTCGCGAGCGCATGGAGTCTTTGCGCCAGAAGGACGGCATCGCCGCCTTCCCGCGCCGCTCCGAGAGCGAGTACGACACATTCGGCGTCGGCCACTCCAGCACCTCGATCAGCGCAGCGCTGGGCATGGCCATCGCCGCCCGCCTGCAGAACAGTGATCGCAAGGCGATTGCGGTGATCGGCGACGGTGCACTGACCGCCGGCATGGCGTTCGAGGCGCTGAACCATGCGCCGGAAGTCGACGCCAACATGCTGGTGATCCTCAACGACAACGACATGTCGATCTCGCGCAACGTCGGCGGGCTGTCGAACTATCTGGCGAAGATCCTTTCCAGCCGCACTTACGCGAGCATGCGTGAAGGCAGCAAGAAAGTGCTGTCGCGCCTGCCCGGCGCCTGGGAAATCGCCCGCCGCACCGAAGAATATGCCAAGGGCATGCTGGTTCCCGGCACCCTGTTCGAAGAACTGGGCTGGAACTACATCGGCCCGATCGATGGCCACGACCTGCCGACCCTGATCGCCACCCTGCGCAACATGCGCGATCTGAAAGGCCCGCAGTTCCTGCACATCGTCACCAAAAAGGGCAAAGGCTTCGCCCCGGCGGAAGTCGACCCGATCGGTTACCACGCCATCACCAAGCTCGAACCGCTGGACGCCCCGGCCGCTGCGCCGAAAAAGGCCGGCGGGCCGAAGTATTCCGGCGTGTTCGGTGAATGGCTGTGCGACATGGCCGCTGCCGACCCGCGTCTGGTGGGCATCACCCCGGCGATGAAGGAAGGCTCGGATCTGGTGGCGTTCAGCGAACGCTTCCCGCTGCGCTACTTCGACGTGGCGATTGCCGAGCAACACGCCGTGACCCTCGCTGCCGGCATGGCCTGCGAAGGCGCGAAACCGGTGGTGGCGATCTACTCGACGTTCCTGCAACGCGGTTACGACCAGTTGGTGCATGACGTCGCGGTGCAGAACCTCGACGTGCTGTTCGCCATCGACCGCGCCGGTCTGGTGGGCGAAGACGGCCCGACCCACGCCGGCAGTTTCGATCTGTCGTTCCTGCGCTGCATCCCGGGCATGGTCATCATGACCCCGAGCGATGAAAACGAACTGCGCAAAATGCTCACCACCGGCCACCTGTACAACGGCCCGGCGGCGGTGCGCTATCCACGCGGCAACGGCCCGAACGCGACCATCGAAAAAGACCTCGAACCGATCGAGATCGGCAAGGGTGTGGTGCGTCGTCAGGGCAGCAAGGTCGCCCTGCTGGTGTTCGGCGTGCAAATGGCCGAAGCCCTGAAGGTCGCCGAGACGCTGGACGCGACCGTGGTCGACATGCGTTTCGTCAAGCCGATGGACGAAGCGCTGGTGCGCGAGATTGCCAACAGCCACGATCTGCTGGTAACCATCGAAGAAAACGCGATCATGGGCGGCGCTGGTGGCGCGGTCAGCGAATTCCTCGCCCGCGAGAACATCCTCAAGTCGGTGCTGCACCTGGGCTTGCCGGACGTTTACGTCGAGCACGCCAAGCCGGCGCAGATGCTGGCCGAGTGCGGGCTGGATGAAGTGGGGATCGAAGCGGCAGTGCGTGAGCGCCTGACTCTGCTCAACAAGTAATCACCATCCCTGTGGGAGCGGGCTTGCCCGCGATGAGGTCGGCACAGTCAACATTGATGTTGGATGTACCGACGCCATCGCGGGCAAGCCCGCTCCCACAGTGTTTTGTGTCGCTGGAAATCTAGTGCACACCAGAAATACCAACGGAATACCGATGAACCTCTCGCGCCTCGCCCTGCCCCTCCTGCTGCTGCCCTCCGCCAACGCCCTCGCTGACAATTTCGAACGTGATCAGGCCCTGAAGCTGCCGGACGTGCTGATCAGCGCCAACCGCCAGGTCGAAGCGCGCAACGACAGCAGCGCCGCCAACACCGTGTTCACCCGCGAAGACATCGAGCGTCTGCAACCGCGCAGCGTCACCGATCTGCTGCAGCGGGTGCCGGGCGTGCAAGTCGCGCAAACCGGCGGACGTGGCAGCCTCCCGGGGATCTACATTCGTGGTACGCAATCGGCGCAGAGCCTGGTGCTGGTCGACGGCCAGCGCATCGGCAACTCCACTTCCGGCGACAGCAACCTGCAACACCTCAACATCGAGCAGATCGAGCGCGTGGAAGTGCTGCGCGGTTCGCGCTCGGTGATTTACGGTAGCGATGCAATTGGCGGGGTGATTCAGATCTTCACCCGGCGCGGCAGCGAACAAGGCTTGCAGCCCCGGATGCATGTCGGATTCGGCAGCAACCAGACCTGGGAACGCAGTATTGGCCTCTCCGGCGGAGACGAGAAAACCCGCTTCAACCTCGGCGCCAGCCTCGATGAAACCGCCGGCCTCGACCGCACCCATGAGTCCTACCCCAGCGACAGCGACCATGACGCCTACCGCAACAAATCCATCAGCCTGAGCCTCAGCCATGCGTTGACCGATGACATCGAAGTTGGCGCCAATCTGCTGGATAACCGTGGCAAAAGCGAGTTCGACAACCCGTTCGGACGCTTCGACCCGGTGACCTTCGACTCTGTGCAGCAGCAACCGTACAGCGATTTCACCGTCAGCAGTTTCAGCAGCTACATCGACGCGCGGATCAACGAGCGCTGGAAGTCGCGCCTGGAACTCGGCCATAGCGAAAACCGCGAGAAGTCCTTCGACAAGCTCAGCGACGAGCGCTCGGTGTTCAACACCTACCGTGATTCGGTGACCTGGCAGAACGACCTGACCCTCGATGCACGCAACAGCCTGATCCTTGGCGGCGACTGGTACGAAGACCGGATCAACAGCAGCACCGCGTTCGACGAAGACAGCCGCTGGAACCGCGCAGCCTTCATCCAGCATCGCTTCCAGGCCGACAGTTTCTCCACCGAACTGGGCCTGCGCCGTGACGACAACCAGCAGTTCGGCGGCCAGAACAGCTGGAGCGGCACGCTGACCTTGCCGGGCAACCCGGACAACGATCTGCTGCTCAGCTACAGCGAAGGCTTCCGCGCGCCGACCTTCAACGATCTGTATTACCCGGACTTCAGCAACCCCGACCTGAAACCGGAAACCTCGAAAAGCTACGAGCTGCAATGGCGCAGCCAGTTGAGCGACAGCACTCGCCTCGAAGCCTCGCTGTACCGGACCGATCTGGAAGACGCGATCATCTTCGGCAGCAACTCACGCCCGGAAAACGTCGCCTCGGCGCGAATCAACGGCTTCGAAGCAGCGCTGAAACAGGAGCTGTTCGGCTGGCAGAGCAACCTCGGCGTGGCGATCATCGATCCCCGCGACCGCGACACCGGCCACACTTTGGCACGGCGTGCCCGTCGCACCCTGAGCTGGGATCTGGATCGACAGTTCGATCGCCTTGGCCTCGGCGCCAGTTGGCAGGCCGTCAGCAGCAGTTACGACGATCTGAACAATCAGCAACCATTGGGCGGTTATGCACTGCTCGGACTGCGCAGCAGCTGGGCGCTGTACAGCCATGACGGCAGTCAGTATGACTATCGCGAGGAAGGTCGGGCGTTCATGTTCGGCGTGACCTGGACGCCGCAGCTCTAACGATCTGGCGCGATCAGCTGGCAGAGCTTGGCGGTCGCCTCGATCATCTGCCCGCTCGGACGCTCAAGGCCTTTATCGGTGACCAGCAGCAACTGCCCGTGCTTGACCGCTGCCACTTGTGGCCAGGCGTTCCACGCCTCCAGTTGCGGCTGATCGCCGGCCAGTATCACTTCGGGATCACGCTGTAAAACCGCTTCGATGCTCACCTGTGGCGCTGACAGGCTCAGGTCGGCGAACACATTGCGTGCGCCACACACTTCAAGCGCATCGCTGATGATTTGTCCGCCACCGACGGTGTACAGCGGCTTGTCCCAAACCTGATAGAACACCCGCAGCGGTACTTCGCGGCGGTAGCGCTGGCGCAGCTTATCGAGTTTTTGCCGCAACTCGCTGGCCCGCGCGATCCCACGCTCAGGACGACCGAGCTGTATCGCGATGCCCTCAATCTGCGCAATCAGCTGTTCGAGACTGTGGGGCTCGGCAACGAACGTCGGGATGTTCAGGCGCTTGAGCTGATCACGTTGAGCCGGGCCGACACTGCCGGGCCACAACAGCAACAAGTCAGGCTTGAGGCTGAGCAGGCGCTCCATGTCGAGCTGGCCGTAACGGCCCACCGAAGGCACGTCCTTGATCGCGGAAGGACGCTCACCGGCATCCAGCACCCCGACCAGCAGGTCGGCCGAACCCAGTTCAACCACGATTTCGGACAGAGATGGCGCGAGGCTGACCACCCGCAGAGCGGCCAGCGTTTCACCGCTGACGGCCAGCAGCAGAACCGCCAGCCAGAGACGACGCATCAAGCGAGTTGACGCGGGATACGGTAGAGGTAGAACAGCACCGCCGTGGACAGCGCCAGCAACATCAGCGGCACCGCTTCAAGGCCAACGAACACCGCCAGCGCACCAATCCATGCCGGCAGCGCCGCGACCACGTATGCACTGCGAAGGCAGGCCGCCAGGGCAATCCAGGCAGCGGGCTCTTCAGGAGTATCGAGGGCTTTTTGCGTGGCGATCAGCGCATGTTTGTAGCGCCCGAAAAACTTCAGGCTGACAAACATCGAGGCCACGCCAGCGATAAAGAAAGGCATCGCCAGCACCGGCAGAATCGCCTCGCCCTGGCCGAACACAGCGTTGATCACGAACAGCGGCACCAGCGCCAGCGCCAGGTATTTCCACCAGGCGATCGACAGACGGCGCCGCACTTGCCCGCGGGTCACGCCCGGTCTACCTCGCCCTGATGCTCGTTGCCCATCATGTGGTCGAGCTTGCTGGCCTTGGTCGCCAGATAGAGTTTGTTGTGCGGGTTGTGGCCGGTGTGCAGCGGCACGCGCTCGGCAACAACGATACCCATATCGGTCAAGGCTTTGACCTTGCGCGGGTTGTTGGTCATCAGACGCAGGGATTTGACGCCCAGATGCTCCAGCATCGGCAGGCACATGGCGTAGTCACGCTGGTCGGCGGCAAAGCCCAGACGCTCGTTGGCTTCAACGGTGTCGGCGCCGCCGTCCTGCAATTCGTAGGCACGGATCTTGTTCAACAGACCGATACCGCGTCCTTCCTGACGCAGGTACAGCAACACGCCACGACCTTCGCGAGCGATGGCCTTGAGAGCGCCTTCGAGTTGCGAACCGCAGTCGCAACGCTGGCTGAACAAGGCATCGCCGGTCAGGCATTCGGAGTGCAGACGGCCGAGTACCGGGGCACCGTCGGCAATCTCACCCAGGCTCAGCACGACGTGCTCGCGGCCGGTGGCTTCATCGAGAAAACCGTGCATGGTGAATTGCGCAAAAGGCGTTGGCAGCTTGGAAGCGGCGACAAAAACGACAGGCACCGGTGTGCTCCTGATCTGAAAAGTCTGAAGATTCGCTGGGCGGCATTGTAACAGCAGGTTCCCGCAGGCGCTTAGGCTGAATTATCGGCCATAACGATCAAAAAGTTTGATAACAGGCTCGCCCTTATCGCGTTCATTCGAAGGGATACGGCTGCTTCCAGCGCTCGAAGATCGGCTTCAACTCGCCGTTCTTTACCAGTTGCTCCATGCGCTGGTCGTAGATCGACATCAGTGCACGGGCTTGCGGGGTGTCGGCGAAACCGAGGTACAGCGGCAATTCCGCCAGATGTGAATAACGGTACTGCGACGGGTCGGCGGCGTTTCTCACCACCGCTTCTATTTCCGTCAGCGCATCGATGTAGTAATCCGCCCGCCCCTGTTTGAGCATCGACAGGATGCCGGTGCGACGCTCGATCTGGTTGAAGCGTTTGACGTTCGGCAGGTAGGTTTCGTAGCGATAGCCGCGCACCCAGGCCAGTCGGTATTTGCCCAGCGTCGCCTGGGTCGGCGAGGGATTGCTGGCCAGGCCGAGCGCGTAGATGTGGTCGGAATCGAAATTCCATTTCGGGTACAGCACCTGTTCGGCTTCACCGCGATAGGAACCGACCAGTGCGTCGGCTTCCTTCAACTGCACCAGCCCGACCGAGCGGGTGTAGGGCACGGTGCGAATATCCAGGGTCACGCCGGCCGGCTCGAAGACTTTGCGCAACACGTCCCAGCCCAGGCCATGACCATCGGCGGCGGTGTAGTCTTCCCAGTCTTCGCTGGCCAGGTGAATGACCGACGGCGGTGCGTCCTGTGCCTGGGCCATGGCGCCAAGCAAGGTCAAAACCACTATCGCCAACCAGCGTCGAGTCATCCCTGCGTCCCTCATCCACGCCTGGAAATCAGGCGAAAAGCCACACCAGTCCCTGCATCGCCAGCCAGGCAAATACGCCGGCCAGCACGTCGTCGAGCATGATGCCGACGCCGCCGTGAACATGCCGGTCGATCCAGCGGATCGGCCACGGCTTGAGAATGTCGAAGAAGCGGAACACCAGGAACCCGGCGAGCAACCAGTACCAGCCTTCCGGCACCAGCCAGAGAGTGATCCACATCCCGACCATTTCGTCCCAGACGATGCCTTCGTGGTCGTGCACCCGCAGATCGTCGGCCACTTTGCCGCACAGCCAGAAGCCGAACAGCATGGTGATTCCAAGCATCAGCCAGTAACCCCAGTCGGGCAGCATCTGCCACAACGGGATAAAGGGTAGCGCAACTAACGAGCCCCAAGTGCCCGGCGCCTTGGGCAAGGTGCCCGAGCCGAAGCCGAACGCGAGGAAATGCCAGGGATTGCGCCAGACCGACGGCGGAACGAATTCGGCCGGAACCTGTTTCGGGTGATCTGTCACGGTGACTCCTGAAAATGTTGATAACCCCGGATTTGCGGGGTGATGTCGTGCCCGTCGCGATCCAGCAGCACCACGCCCTGGCCCTGCGTCACACGACCGATCACATGGATCGGCCAGCCATCGGCGAGCAGCGCCGGCAACTCGACGGCCGGCAGGGTGAAGGCCAGCACGTAGTCATCGCCACCGCTCAACGCCGCACGTTCGGCGCCGCGTTGACCGAGAAACGCCACCAGCGCCTCCGACAACGGAACGCGCTCGCGCTCGACTTCGAGGCGGACCTTCGAGGCCAATGCGATGTGACCGCAATCGGCGAGCAGCCCATCGGAGATGTCCAGCGCCGAAGTGGCCTTGCCACGCAGGGCCTGACCGAGAGCGAGTTGCGGTTGCGGCGACCAGTAATGATCAAGCAGCGGCTGGGCGATGTGTGGTTCGGCGTCTCGCTGACCCAGCACCAGCGGCAAGGCCCCGGCGGCATTGCCCAGTTCGCAGCCGACACACAGCAGATCGCCAGGCCGGGCGCCGCTGCGGGTCAGCGCTTTGCCGGCCGGGACGCGGCCGAACACGGTAACGGTCAGGCTCAACGGCCCGCGCGTCGTGTCGCCGCCGACCAGTGCCACGCCACAGCCCTGTGCCATGCGGTTCAAACCGCGGGCATAGGCTTGCAGCCAATCGGCGGTCACCGTCGGCAAGGTCAGGGCAAGGGTAAAAGCGACGGGCGTGGCGCCCATGGCAGCGAGGTCGCTGACCGCCACGGCCAGCGAGCGCTGACCGAGCAGAAACGGATCGCAGGGGTCGGCGAAATGCACACCGGCCACCAGCGTATCGGTGGAAACCGCCAGCTGTTCCCCGGAAGGGACCGCCAGCAAGGCGCAGTCGTCACCGATCCCCAGTGCAACGCCTTCGCCGCCCTGCGCACAAGGCGCGGCGGCGAAGAAATTGCGGATCAGCTCAAACTCGCCCATGGCTGAGAAAAAGTATTCAAGCGCCGATCAGCGCTTGAACGCCTTCACTTCAGCTTCACGCAGGCGCGGAGCCAGCTTGTCGAGCACGCCGTTGACGAACTTGTGGCCGTCGGTCGAACCGAACACCTTGGCCAGCTCGATACCTTCGTTGATCACAACGCGGTACGGCACGTCGACGCGCTTGAGCAGTTCCCAGGTGGACAGGCGCAGAACCGCCAGTTCAACCGGGTCCAGCTCTTCGATCGCCAGGTCCAGGCAAGGCGTGAGCGCGGTGTCGATTTCGGTCTTGAACTGCGGAACCCCGTGCAGGATTTCGCGGAAGTAAGCCCCGTCGACATCGGTGAAATCGTTATCGACCCGGAACTGCGCTTCGATCTCGTTCAACGACTGCCGAGCCATGTGCCACTGATACAGGGCCTGGGTCGCGAGCTGACGGGCTTCGCGGCGCTTGGCGCTTTTCGATGGCTTGCCGGCATCCGCAGGTTTCGGATCGCGCGGGTTGAAACGATCGCTTTCGTCGCTAATCACTTGGCCTCCAACTGCGCCAGCAGGCTGACCATTTCCAGAGCGGACAGGGCAGCTTCAGCACCTTTGTTGCCGGCCTTGGTGCCGGAACGTTCGATGGCTTGCTCGATGGAATCAACGGTCAGGACGCCGAAAGCGACCGGTACGCCGAATTCCATGGACACCTGGGCCAGGCCCTTGGTGCACTCGCCCGCTACGTATTCGAAGTGCGGAGTACCGCCACGAATGACCGCGCCCAGGGCGATGATTGCTGCGAACTCGCCTTTCTGGGCGACTTTCTGCGCAACCAGCGGGATTTCGAAGGCGCCAGGTGCGCGGATGATGGTGATGTCGCTTTCGCTCACGCCGTGGCGAACCAGGGCATCAACTGCACCGCTGACCAGGCTTTCAACCACGAAGCTGTTGAAGCGGCCCACTACCAAAGCGTAGCGGCCTTTAGGGGCGATGAAGGTACCTTCGATGGTCTTCAGGGTCATTCGTCAGATCTCTTAAAGAGCCGGGACGCGTCTGTTTCGCGTCCCTCAGTGATTTATTTGCCGCGAATTCGGAGCCGGAAACAACCGGTCATTATTCGGAGGGCACGTATTCTACAACTTCCAGATCGAAACCGGATATTGCATTGAACTTCATCGGCGCCGACATCAGTCGCATTTTGCGCACGCCGAGGTCACGCAGGATCTGCGAACCGGCACCAACGATGCTGTAGGTGGTCGGTTTTTTCACCGCCGCCTGATCGCCGGTTTCGCGGATGTGCGCCAGCAACACGTCGCCATCCAGTGGGTGACCGAGCAACAGCACCACACCGCTGCCGGCCTCGGCAACCGCAGCCATGGCGGCGCGCAGGCTCCAGCGGCCCGGTTGTTTGACCATTAGCAGGTCACGCAGCGGGTCCATGTTGTGCACGCGAACCAGGGTCGGTTCTTCGGCGCAAACGGTGCCCAGGGTCAGTGCCATGTGCACGTCGCCTTCCACGGAATCACGATAGGTCACCAGGTTGAATTGGCCCAGTTCGCTGTCCAGCGGCTGCTCGGCAATCCGCTGAACGGTACGTTCGTGGATCATCCGGTAGTGAATCAGGTCGGCGATGGTGCCGATCTTGATGTCGTGTTCAGCCGCGAAGGCTTCCAGTTCGGCGCGACGGGACATGGTGCCGTCGTCGTTCATCACTTCGCAGATCACGCCGCTCGGCTCGAAACCGGCCATGCGCGCCAGGTCGCAGGCGGCTTCGGTGTGACCGGCGCGGGCCAGGGTGCCACCGGCCTGAGCCATCAGCGGGAAAATGTGGCCCGGGCTGACGATGTCTTCGGCTTTCGCGTCTTTCGCAGCGGCCGCTTGCACGGTGCGCGCACGGTCAGCGGCGGAAATGCCGGTGGTCACGCCTTCGGCGGCTTCGATCGAGACGGTGAACTTGGTGCCGAAACCGGAACCGTTGCGCGGAGCCATCAGCGGCAGCTTCAGGGTTTCGCAGCGCTCGCGGCTCATCGGCATGCAGATCAGGCCACGGGCGTGCTTGGCCATGAAGTTGATGTGCTCGGCCTTGCAGCATTCGGCGGCCATGATCAGGTCGCCTTCGTTTTCGCGGTCTTCGTCATCCATGAGGATGACCATCTTGCCTTGGCGGATGTCTTCAACCAGTTCTTCGATGCTATTGAGCGCCACAAGGCACCCCCTTCAGTCAGGATTTGAGGTAGCCGTTGGCGGCCAGAAAGCTTTCAGTGATGCCACCGCCAGGCTTTTGTGAAGAGTCAGGCTCAGCGGCCCTGTCGCCCAGAAGCAGACGCTCCAGATAACGCGCCAGCAAGTCGACTTCCAGGTTCACCCGGCGACCTGGCTTGTAGGACGCCATGATGGTTTCGCTCAGGGTGTGCGGGATGATCGTCAGCAGGAATTCGGCGCCATCGACCGCGTTCACGGTCAGGCTGGTGCCATCGACGGTGATCGAGCCTTTGTGGGCGATGTACTTGGCCAGCTCCTTCGGCGCGCGGATGCGAAATTCCACGGCGCGGGCATTGTCACTGCGCGAGACCACTTCGCCGACACCGTCGACGTGACCGCTGACCAGATGGCCGCCGAGACGGGTGGTCGGGGTCAGGGCTTTTTCCAGGTTGACCGGGCTGCCGCTTTTCAGGTCATTCATGGCGGTGCAGTCGAGGGTTTCGCGACTGACGTCGGCGGCGAAGCCGTTGCCCGGCAGTTCAACCGCGGTCAGGCACACGCCGTTGACCGCGATGCTGTCGCCGAGTTTGACGTCGCTCAGGTCGAGCTTGCCGGTTTCGACATGCACCCGCACATCACCGCCCTTTGGGGTCAGTGCGCGGATACTGCCGATGGATTCGATGATGCCGGTAAACATGGGGTTCTCCTTGAGAACGAAGCCAGCGCTAACGCGATGGCCGGGAATTATACGCTCGCCGATGAGACAGGGATTGCAGTGACTCGCCAGTCATCGCCAACCGCGCGAATTTCAGTGATTTTCAGCTCCGGCGCATCCTTCATATAGGCCAGCGGCCAGTCCAGAAGCGGACGCGCCGTGGAGCCGAGGAACTTGCCGGCAATGAAGATCACGAACTCGTCGACCAGACCGAGCTGGGCAAACGCGCCGGCCAGTCGCGGACCGGCCTCGACCAGCACTTCGTTGACGCCACGGTTGGCCAGTTCGATCAGCAATTGATGCAGATCGACCTGACCGTCATCGCCCGGCACGATCAGGCATTCCGGACCGTGGGCGTACTGTTCTTCGATGGCCACGCAGGTGGCGACCAGCGCCGGACCGGCCTTGAAGAACGGCGCATCCAGCGGCACCCGCAGACGCCCGTCGATCAGCACCCGCAGCGGCGGACGGCTCAGGGCCAGCGCGGTTTGTTCGGCATCCAGTCCCAGCTCATCGCCGCGAACGGTCAGGCGTGCGCCATCGGCCAGCACCGTGTCGGCGCCGGTCAGCACCACGCTGGCCTGGGCGCGCAGACGCTGCACCGCCGAACGCGCGGCCGGGCCGGTGATCCATTGGCTCTCGCCGCTTTCCATCGCCGTGCGACCGTCGAGGCTCATGGCCAACTTGACCCGCACGAACGGCAAGCCGTGCTCCATGCGCTTCAGAAAACCTTGATTGAGCTTGCGGGCTTCGACCTCCAGCACACCGCTTTCGGTGGCGATGCCGGCATCGGCCAGACGCTGCAGACCGCGTCCGGCGACTTGTGGATTCGGATCACGCATCGCCGCGACCACCCGACCGACACCGGCATTCACCAGCGTATCGGCACACGGCGGTGTGCGGCCGTGGTGGCTGCAAGGTTCGAGAGTCACGTAAGCCGTGGCGCCCCGGGCCAGTTCACCGGCGGCGCGCAGGGCGTGGACTTCGGCATGGGGTTCGCCGGCACGTTCATGCCAGCCTTCGCCGACAATCTGCCCGTCACGCACGATCACGCAGCCAACCCGTGGATTGGGATGCGTCGTGTAATGCCCCTTGCGCGCCAGCTCCAGGGCCCGGGCCATGAAGTGGGCGTCGAGGATGGCCTGCTCGACGGCGGTGGTCATTCTTTCACCGGTTCGCGGGCGAGGCGGTCGATCTCTTCGCGAAATTCGTTGAGGTCCTGGAAGCGGCGGTACACGGAAGCGAAACGGATGTAGGCCACTTCATCGAGCTTCTGCAGCTCGGCCATCACCAGTTCGCCGACCACGAGGGACTTGACCTCGCGCTCGCCGGTGGCGCGCAGCTTGTGTTTGATATGGACCAGAGAGGATTCGAGGCGCTCGACGCTCACCGGACGTTTCTCCAGGGCGCGCTGCATGCCGGCGCGGAGTTTTTCTTCGTCGAACGGTTGGCGGCTGCCGTCGGTTTTGATCAGGCGCGGCAACACCAGTTCGGCCGTCTCGAACGTCGTGAAACGTTCGCCGCAGGCCAGGCATTCACGCCGGCGGCGCACCTGTTCGCCCTCGGCGACCAGACGCGAGTCGATGACCTTGGTGTCGTTGGCACCGCAGAAGGGACAGTGCATGGTGGCTGGCAACAAAAAAAGGGAGGGCCATGGTAGCGCATCCCGGTGGCAAGACAAGCCATAGGCTTTGCGGTATACAGACTGCCATGATCGTTTGATCCATGGATTTCATTTTGCTGGAGCCGCCAATGTCCCTACGACCGCTCGTTTTGCTCAGTGTTTTCAGCCTGCTGGTTGCCTGTGGCAGCGATGCGCCCAAGCCTCAGCCGCCCACGCCGGGCCCGGCGCCGCAACAGGCGCAGAAAAAAGCCCGGGAAGCCGCCGACCTCGGCCCGCTGCCCGCGTATCAACGGGAACTGAGCGGCACCCTGCAAGGCGTGCCGGCCGGCGCCGAAGTCGAACTGGCGCTGCTGGTGATCGACGCAAAGGATCGCCCGCAACAATTGCTCGCCAGCTCCAGCCTGATCGGCAACAACCAGATTCTGCCGTTCCATCTGCGCTTCAACCCCGACGCGTTCCCGGTGGGCGCGCGGGTTGAACTGCGCGGCCGCGCCAGCCAGTCCGGCCAGTTGATCCTGCACCTGCCGTCGCAGACCATCACTCAG
Source organism: Pseudomonas sp. 9.2(2024) (assembly GCF_039695385.1). Lineage (NCBI taxonomy): Bacteria > Pseudomonadati > Pseudomonadota > Gammaproteobacteria > Pseudomonadales > Pseudomonadaceae > Pseudomonas > Pseudomonas sp. 9.2(2024). Next base: position 5,752,332 of record NZ_CP155585.1, read on the forward strand.
CCGACCACCCAGGCGCTGGGCCAGCTGCAATTTGTCAAAGCACCATGAATGCACCGCTAGACCTGCAACAGTCGCTGGGCGAGTTGCTCGGCGACGCCCGACTGAAGGCCTGTGCGTTGCCGGACACCGATTTGCAGCTGTGGCTGATCGACGGCGACAACATGGCGCGCGAATTCAGCCAGGAGGAAACCCAACGAATCCTGCATGAACCGCCGTACTGGAGTTTCTGCTGGGCCAGCGGTCTGGCGGTGGCGCGCTATCTGGCGGAGTTTCCCGAGTGGGTTCGGGGCAAACGGGTGCTGGATTTCGGCGCCGGTTCCGGAATCGCCGGCATCGCCGCGGTGAAAGCCGGTGCGCTGGAGGTGGTGGCCTGCGACCTGGATCCGCTGGCGATTGCCGCCTGTCGGGCGAATGCCGAACTCAATGCTGTGCAGATGAGCTATTCCACGGATTTCTTCGCCGAGGCGGATCGCTTCGATCTGATCCTGGTGGCCGACGTCTTGTACGACCGGGAAAACCTGCCGCTGCTCGACGCCTTCCTGAGCCGTGGACGCGAAGCGCTGGTGGCGGATTCGCGGGTTCGCGATTTCCGCCATCCGTTGTACCGGCGCATCGAAATGCTCGAAGCCATGACTCTGCCGGATCTGGCCGAGCCCGAAGAGTTTCGCCATGTCAGCCTCTACCATGCGGCCCGCGCCTGACCGTATAGTTGCCCCATTCACGCTTTTACGAGAGACCCCATGAGTCAGCAAACGCCGTACATCTTCGCCGCCACGACGGCCGACTTCGACCAGTCGGTGATCGAGGCTTCCTTTCAAAAACCGGTGCTGGTGGATTTCTGGGCCGAATGGTGTGCACCGTGCAAGGCGCTGATGCCGATGCTGCAAGGCATCGCCGAAAGCTATCAGGGTGAGTTGCTGCTGGCCAAGGTCAACTGCGATATCGAGCAGGACATCGTCGCCCGTTTCGGCATCCGTAGCCTGCCGACCGTGGTGCTGTTCAAGGACGGTCAACCGGTGGACGGTTTTGCCGGTGCGCAACCGGAATCCGCCGTGCGCGCCCTGCTCGAACCGCATGTGCAGATGCCGGCGCCGTCCGCCGCCGATCCGTTCGAACAGGCTCAGGCACTGTTCGATGAAGGCCGTTACGCCGACGCGGAAGCGGCACTGGTTACGCTGCTGGGCGAAGACAACACCAACGCCAAGGCGCTGATCCTCTACGCTCGCTGCCTGACCGAACGCGGTGAGCTGGGCGAAGCGCAAACCGTGCTCGACGCGGTCAAGAGCGACGAGCACAAAGCCGCACTGGCCGGCGCCAAGGCGCAGATCAAGTTCCTTGGTCTGGCCCGCGACCTGCCGGACGCCGCCGACCTGAAGAGCCGTCTGGCGCAAAACCCGCAGGACGACGAAGCGGTGTATCAACTGGCGATCCAGCAACTGGCCCGTCAGCAATACGAAGCGGCGCTGGACGCGCTGCTCAAGCTGTTCATCCGCAACCGCAGCTACGGCGAAGGCCTGCCGCACAAGACCTTGCTGCAAGTGTTCGAACTGCTGGGCAACGATCACCCGCTGGTGACCGCTTACCGGCGCAAGGTGTTTGCCGCGCTGTACTAAGCGCTTACTCGACCCAGCTGTAGAGCGGCGTGTCCCCGCCGCTCGCCACTTTCACATCGGATGAATGACGCAGGCGCACCAGCAAGCGCTTGCCCGCCGCTGCGCTGCCGGTCAGCCCTTCGAGCTGATCCAGCAACTCCGGGCCGCTGAGTTGTCCGGCCTTGCGCAACAGATCCCTGGCGACCTGCCACAACGCGTCATCCTGATTCACCGGTTTCGCCACCGGCGCCGCCGCTGCTGTCTGCGGCTGGGCCGTCTGCACCTGCACGCCAAACTGCGCACCGAGTCGCGCCCAGTCGCTTTCATCCAGTTCCAGGGTCAAATCCACCGGCAACTCGCCGACGGTTCCGCGTATCCGCAACATAAGCTTCGCTCCCGCACATTTCTGACCTGCATGCTCCCATGGGACTTGTGTAACGCCAAGCGGGCGGGCAAACTCTGCGCACTTTCGTTATAAGATTACATAACAAACTCTTCACTTTACTTCCCGGAGACCGCCATGCGTCGTCTGCTGCTCGCTTTGCCGTTTGCCCTGTTGCCGCTGGCCATCGCCCATGCCGCCGATGAGCATGATCACGACCATGAGCACGGCAGCCTCGGTGCCCACGAACATGGCGTCGGTCGCCTGAACGCCGCCCTCGACGGCCAGACCCTGGAGCTGGAGCTGGAAAGCCCGGCGATGAACCTCATCGGTTTCGAACACGTCGCCACCAGCGATGCCGACAAGGCCAAGGTCGCAGCCGCGCGTGCGCAGCTGGAAAAACCGCTGGCGCTGTTCAGCCTGCCGGCCGCCGCCGGTTGCAAAGTCACGAGTCAGGAACTGGAGAGCCCGCTGTTCGGCGACAAGCCGGATGCCGACAACCACGACGACGAAGAAGAAGCCGGCAAGGACGGTCACGAGCATCATCACGACCACAGCGAAATCCACGCCCACTACCAATTCAGCTGCGCGGCGCCGGGTGCGTTGAAAACCCTGGATCTGGCGAACCTGTTCAATACCTTCCCGGCCACCCAGAAAATTCAGGTACAACTGATCAGCCCGAGCGGCCAGCAAGGCACGGAAGTGACGGCCAAGGCCGCCGCCCTGAAGTTCTGACACGAAACGGCGCCATGACCCAAGCACTCATCGAACTGTCCGACCTGGGCTTCAACTGGCCCGGTCACCCGCCGCTGCTGGACATCCCGGCGTTTCGTCTGGAAGCCGGCGAAACCCTGTTCCTCAAGGGCCCCAGCGGCAGCGGCAAGACCACCCTGCTCGGCCTGCTCGGCGGGGTGCAGAAACCCGGCCGCGGCAGCATTCGCCTGCTCGGCCAGGAACTGACCGAACTGGGTGCCGGCGCCCGTGATCGCTTTCGCGTCGATCACACAGGCTACATTTTCCAGCAGTTCAACCTGCTGCCGTTTCTCTCGGTGCGCGAGAACGTCGAGCTGCCGTGCCACTTTTCGAAGCTGCGTGCCGAACGTGCGAAGCAACGCCACGGCAGCGTCGATCAGGCTGCTGCCACCCTGCTCGCCCACTTGGGCTTGAAGGACGAAAACATCCTGAGTCGCCGCGCCGATTCGCTGTCGATCGGTCAGCAACAGCGGGTCGCCGCGGCCCGTGCGTTGATCGGCCAGCCGGAACTGGTGATCGCCGACGAACCGACCTCGGCACTGGATTACGACGCCCGGGAAAACTTCATTCGCCTGCTGTTCGCCGAGTGCCGCGAAGCCGGCTCGAGCCTGTTGTTCGTCAGCCACGACCAGAGCCTGGCGCCGCTGTTCGACCGTCACCTGTCCCTGGCCGAACTCAATCGCGCCGCCACGTCTGCCGAGGTTTGAGATGTATCTGTTCCGTCTGGCCATGGCCAGCCTCGCCAACCGGCGTTTCACCGCCCTGCTCACCGCTTTCGCCATCGCGCTTTCCGTCTGCCTGCTGCTGGCGGTGGAGCGGGTGCGCACCGAAGCCAAGGCCAGTTTCGCCAGCACCATCAGCGGCACCGACCTGATCGTCGGCGCCCGTTCCGGTTCGGTGAACCTGTTGCTGTACTCGGTATTCCGCATCGGCAACGCCACCAACAACATTCGCTGGGACAGCTTCGAACACTTCGCCAGCAACCCGAAGGTGAAGTGGGCGATCCCGATGTCCCTCGGCGATTCCCATCGCGGCTACCGGGTGATGGGTACCACCGAAGCCTATTTCGAGCATTACCAGTACGGTCGCCAGCAGCACCTGGAACTGGCGGACGGCCGCGCCTTCGCCACCGATCCGTTCGAAGTGGTGCTCGGTGCCGAAGTGGCCGAGGCGCTGCACTACAAGCTCGGCGACAAACTGGTGCTGGCCCATGGCGTGGCGGCGATCAGTCTGGTCAAGCACGATGACAAGCCGTTCACCGTGGTCGGCATTCTCAAGCGCACCGGCACCCCGGTGGATCGCACGTTGCACATCAGCCTCGGCGGCATGGAGGCGATCCACATCGACTGGCACAACGGTGTGCCGGCCCGTGGCAACGGCCGGATCAGCGCCGATCAGGCGCGCAACATGGACCTGACGCCGCAAGCGATCACTGCGTTCATGCTCGGCCTCAACAGCAAGATTTCGACCTTCGCCCTGCAACGGGAGATCAACGAATTCCGTGGCGAGCCGATGCTGGCGATCCTGCCGGGTGTGGCCTTGCAGGAGTTGTGGAGCCTGATGAGCACCGCCGAAAAAGCGCTGTTCGTGGTCTCGCTGTTCGTGGTGCTGACCGGGTTGATCGGCATGCTCACGGCGATTCTCACCAGCCTCAACGAACGCCGCCGCGAGATGGCGATCCTGCGTTCGGTGGGCGCGCGGCCGTGGCATATCGCGAGCCTGCTGGTGCTGGAAGCCTTTGCGCTGGCATTGACCGGGGTGATCGCCGGGCTGGCGTTGCTGTACCTCGGCATCGCTGCGGCACAAGGTTATGTGCAGGCCAATTACGGGCTGTATCTGCCGCTGGCCTGGCCAAGCGAGTATGAATGGACGCTGCTCGGTGGCATTCTGGCTGCCGCGCTGCTGATGGGCAGCGTGCCGGCCTGGCGCGCGTATCGCCAATCTCTGGCCGATGGCCTGTCGATCCGTTTATGAGGATGTTCACCATGCCCCGCGCCGTGCTTGCGCTGCTGTTGCTGGTCGCCCTGCCCGTGTGGGCGGCGGCGCCGAAAGACCTGACCTGGTCGGAGATGGTCCCGCCGGACGCGGCGCCGGAAGTGCCGAACATGACGCCGCTGCACGACCTCTCGAAGATGAGCGATGCACTGTCTGCCGAGTCCGCGCCAGCGGCCAAACAGGACATGCCCAACGCCCCCGTGGTGCAAAGTCTCGACGGCCAGAACATCCGCCTGCCGGGTTACATCGTACCGCTGGAAGTCAGCGAAGAAGGCCGCACCACGGACTTCCTGCTGGTGCCGTACTTCGGCGCCTGCATCCACGTGCCGCCGCCACCGTCGAACCAGATCGTGCACGTAAAAAGCGAACTCGGCGTGAAGCTCGACGAGCTGTATCAGCCGTACTGGGTCGAGGGGCCGTTGCAGGTCAAGCAGTCCACCAGCGAACTGGCCGATGCCGGGTATCAGATGGAAGCGGACAAGATTTATGTGTACGAGCTGCCGGAGTAAGTCCGGCAGTCAGTTATAGCCCTCTCCACTGGCTTTGCGAGCAAAGGTTCCACAAAAAAACCGCCCATCACTGTTTCATTGAGCTGAGTCAAAAGACCGTATCAGACGGATTCGTACCATAGGACATCAAACATTTTTAACGTCCTTTGGGAGCTTCCATGAACAAGTCCTTGCTCAGCGCCTCGCTGTTTGCCCTCGCGCTCGCAGCCCCGCTCGCCCACGCCCACGAAGCCGGCGACATCATCGTTCGTGCCGGTGCGATCACCGTCAACCCGAAGGCCGACAGCTCCAGCGTCAAGGTCGATCAGGGTCCGTTGAGCGGCACCAACCTGGGCGGCAAGGCGACCATGAGCAGCGACACCCAACTGGGTCTGAACTTCGCCTACATGCTGACCAACAACATCGGTATCGAGCTATTGGCCGCGTCCCCGTTCGAACATGACGTGAAGCTCAAGGGCACTGCCCTGCCAGCCGCCAACGGCAAGCTCGGCACCCTGAAACACCTGCCGCCGACCCTGAGCGTCGTCTACTACCCGCTGGACGCGAAGTCGCCGTTCCAGCCGTACATCGGCGGCGGCATCAACTACACCTGGATCTACGACGAGCACGTCGGCAGCGAAGCCCAGTCCAACGGTTTCAGCAACTTCAAGGCGAAAAACTCCTGGGGCCTGGCCTGGCAGGTCGGCGCCGACTACATGCTGACCGACAACATCATGCTCAACGCCCAGGTGCGCTACATCGACATCGATACCCGCGCCACCGTCGAAAACAACGCCGTGGCCCCGGGCACCCGTGCACGGGTGAATGTGGACGTTGATCCCTTCATCTACATGGTTGGTCTAGGCTACAAGTTCTAAAGAACGTTCACGTGGTGGTGAATGAGGCTTGGTGGCGGGCAGCTCAGAACTGGCGGCGATGTTACGCCATCGACCGGGGAGCAAGCTCCCTCGCTACAGGAAACCGGTTTGAAAGCCGAATTCCGGCCGTGAAAAAGGCGCCTGTCAAAAGGCGCCTTTTTCATGTCCGCAAGAAGCTCAGCGGCCGAGCAGACGGGCCAGGCCGACGTTCATCGGCGTTGGCGTCGGGCACTTGAATCGCTCAAGCAACCGGCGGTTGTTCGCCCGCGAATGACGGATGTCACCGGAGCGCGCCGGGCCGTAGCTGACGGGCGGCAACTCGCCGACCACCGCTTCGAGCGCGGCCAGCATCTGCTTGAGATTGGTCGCCTGATTCCAGCCGACGTTCACCGCACCGACGTCCACTCGCGGCTTTTCGATCGCCTGCACCAGGACGTCGACCAGATCTTCGACGTACATGAAATCCCGGGTCTGCTCGCCATCGCCGAACACAGTGATCGGCAGGCCTTTCTGCGCGCGTTCGCTGAAAATGCTGATCACCCCGGAGTACGGCGAGGACGGATCCTGACGCGGGCCGAAGATGTTGAAGAAGCGGAAGATCGCCGGTTCCAGACCGTGCTGGCGACGGTAGAAATCGAAGTACTGCTCGCCGGCCAGTTTGTCCGACGCGTAAGGCGTCAACGGCGCCTTGGGCGTGTCTTCGTCAATCGACTCGCCTTCGCCATTGTTGCCGTAGACGGCTGCGCTGGAGGCGTACAGCACACGCTTCACGCCGGCCTCGCGCATGGCTTCGCAGACGTTCAGCGTGCCGATGAAATTGCTCTGGTGGGTTTTCACCGGATCGTCCACCGACGCCTGCACCGACGCGACGGCGGCCAGATGGGCGACAGCGCTGCAACCCTGCATCGCTTGTGCGACCAGAGCAGCATCGGCCACATCGCCGATGATCAGTTCGACCTTGGGATTATCCAGCGGCAGGTTGCTGCGCTTGCCGGTCGACAGATCATCGAGGATCCGCACCGAATGGCCGTTGGCGAGCAACGCGTCAGTCAGGTGCGAGCCGATGAAACCGGCGCCGCCGGTGATGAGAACAGGGCCTTCAGCCATGACGATAAAACCTATCCAGTAAGCCCGGGAGCGCGGCACGCCAGGCACGCGGCTTGATCCCGAAGGTGTGCAGAATTTTCTTGCAGGCGAGTACCGCGTGTTGCGGTTCTTCAGCGGCATCCGGCCGCGCGGCGTGGGCCTGGGCGGTCGGCGCTTCGATGGCCAGCGGGTGCAGACTGCGCGCCTCGGAGAGAATCGCCTGGCCCAGCGCCAGCGGCGTGGTCGCCTCGTGGCCGGCGTAGTGGTAAGTGCCCCACAGCGGCGCGGCGCAATCGAGTTGCTTGAGCACCGAAATGATCACCCGCGCCGCATCGTCGACCGGTGTCGGATTGCCACGGCGGTCATCGGCCAGCAGCAGTTCTTCAGGCTGTTCGGCACGGGCCAGGAAGCGCCCGAGGATCCCCTCCGGGCTGTCGTCGAGCAGCCAGCCGAAGCGCAGCAGCACGTGTTGCGGACAGGTGGCACGTACGCTCTGCTCGATCCGCCACAGCGCCTGACCGCGCAGGCCCAGCGGCACTGGCTCGTCCTTTTCGCTGTAGGCAGTGGCACGAGAACCGTCGAACACCCGATAACTGGACGGCTGCACCAGCACGATGTTGTGGTGCTGGCACAGTTCGGCCAGACGCTCGATCGCGCGTTCCTGTCCGGCCAGACGGCTTTCGCTGACGGCCTCGGCCTGGAACCAGTCGAAATAGTAGGCAAGGTTGATCAATGCATCGGGACGGGTGTCGTCGAGCAATTGGGTCAGGCTCGCGGCATCCCAGCCGTCTTCGGGCGGGCGGGGGGCGAGGAAACCGATGTCTTCCTCCGCACCGAGGCGAATCAGCGCCTGCCCAAGGGCATTTCCGCCGCCCAGTAACATAAGGCGCATTCGCATAGAGTCAGCAGGCCCAGTCTGATTGGAACGATGGCTTTGGCGACGATGCTCGTGGCAGCGTCGTCGATAATTGCCGGAATCGTTGCATTTTGCGGGTTTAGTGCGCAACCGTCACCCGTAAAGTGTAGATCCCGAGCGGTACTTGCAACTTCGCCCGCCCACCCGCATAACTGAAGGCATGAATCTGCCCCTCCCCAAGGACGCGGCCCTGGCAGGCTTCCACCCCGCCGTCAGCGCCTGGTTCAGCAGCACATTCCCGACGGTGACCGCCGCCCAGGCCCGCGCATGGCCGTTGATCCGCCAACGCCGCTCGACGCTGATCGCCGCGCCCACCGGCTCCGGCAAGACCCTCACCGCGTTCCTCGCGGTGCTCGACGAACTGGTCCACCGTGGCCTGGAAACCCCGGACGGTCTGCCGGACGAAACCCTGGTGGTCTACGTTTCGCCGCTCAAGGCGCTGTCCAACGACATCCGCATCAATCTGCAGAACCCGCTGGCCGGGATTACCGACCAGCTGCGCCAAATGGATCTGCCGGCGCTGGAAATCACCACCGCCGTGCGCACCGGCGACACCCCGCAGAAAGACCGCGCCGCCATGCGCAAGAGCGCGCCGCACATATTGGTGACCACCCCGGAATCGCTCTACGTGCTGCTCGGCTCCGAGTCCGGCCGCAAAATGCTCGGTACCACGCGCACGGTGATCGTCGATGAAATCCACGCCATCGCCGCCGGCAAACGCGGCAGTCACCTGGCCTTGAGCCTCGAACGCTTGCAGTCGCTGTGTCCTGAACCACTGACCCGCATCGGTCTGTCAGCCACGCAAAAACCGATCGATGCGGTTGCGCGTTTTCTGGTCGGCCATGAGCGCCCGTGCGAAATCATCGACATCGGCCACGCCCGCCCACGGGATCTGGGCATCGAAGTGCCGCCGGTGCCGTTGTCGGCGGTGATGGCCAATGACGTCTGGGAACTGGTCTACGACCGCCTCGCCGCACTGGCCCGTGAACACCGCACCACGCTGATTTTCGTCAACACCCGACGCCTGGCCGAACGCCTGAGCCGGCACCTGAGCGAACGCCTCGGCAAACACGCGGTGGCCGCGCACCACGGCAGTCTGGCGAAGGAGTTTCGCCTCGACGCCGAGCAGCGGCTCAAGCGTGGCGAGTTGCAAGTACTAATCGCCACCGCGTCGCTGGAACTGGGGATCGACATCGGCGAAGTCGACCTCGTGTGTCAAATCGCCTCGCCACGTTCGATCGCCGGCTTTCTGCAACGGGTCGGTCGTTCCGGGCACCAGGTCGGCGGCACCCCCAAGGGGCGCCTGTTCGCCACCACCCGCGACGACCTGATCGAATGCGCCGCGCTGCTCGACTGCGTGCGCCGGGGTGAACTCGATACACTGCACATCCCCGAGGCGCCGCTGGATGTGCTGGCGCAGCAGATCATCGCCGAGGTCAGTTGCCAGGAATGGGCCGAGGACGATTTGCTCGCGCTGTTCCGTCGGGCCGAGCCCTACGCCCGCCTCGACGAAACACATTATCAGGCGCTGCTGAGCATGCTCGCCGAGGGCTACAACGGCCGCCAGGGCATCCGCAGCGCCTACCTGCACCGCGACGCCGTCAGCCGAACCCTGCGCGGACGACGCGGCGCACGGCTGGCCGCCGTCACCAGCGGCGGCACCATCCCCGACAACGCTGACTACAGCGTTTTGCTCGAACCTCAGGGCCTGAACATCGGCAGCGTCAACGAAGACTTCGCCGTGGAAAGCATTGCCGGCGACGTGTTCCAGCTCGGCAACGCCTCCTATCGCATCCTGCGAGTGGAAACCGGCAAGGTGCGGGTCGAGGATGCCCAGGGTCAGCCACCGACCATTCCGTTCTGGCTCGGCGAGGCGCCGGGGCGCAGCGACGAATTGTCGGCGGCCGTGGCGCGCCTGCACGCGCAGCTCGATCAACTGCTCAGCGCCAGCCCCGGCAACCTGCAACCGGCCCTCGACTGGCTGACCGACACCCTCGGCCTGAACCTGGCCAGCGCCGAGCAACTGGTGGATTATCTGGCCCGCGCCCGCCTCGCCCTCGGCGCCTTGCCGTCCCAGGACACACTGCTGATGGAGCGTTTTTTCGACGAGTCCGGCGGCACCCAGCTGATCATTCATTCGCCGTTCGGCAGTCGAATCAACCGCGCCTGGGGCCTGGCCCTGCGCAAGCGTTTCTGCCGCACCTTCAACTTTGAATTGCAGGCCGCCGCCAGCGAAGACGCGATCGTGCTGTCGCTGTCCACCAGTCACAGTTTCGAACTCGACGAGGTCTGGCGTTACCTGCACAGCAACAGCGCCGAGCACATCCTGATTCAAGCGGTGCTGGATGCGCCGCTGTTCGGCGTGCGCTGGCGCTGGAATGCCGGCGTGGCGCTGGCCTTGCCGCGCTACACCGGCGGACGCAAAGTCGCGCCGCAATTGCAGCGGATGAAAAGCGAAGACCTGATCGCCAGTGTGTTTCCCGATCAGATCGCCTGCCTGGAAAACCTCGCCGGCGAACGGGAAATCCCCGCGCATCCGCTGGTGGAACAGACCCTCGACGATTGCCTGCACGAAGCGATGGACAGCGAGGGCTGGCTCGAACTGCTACGGCGCATGGAGCGCGGCGAAGTGCGCCTGATCGCCCGTGACCTGCCGGCGCCCTCGCCGCTGGCGGCGGAAATCCTCAGCGCCCGGCCCTATACCTTTCTCGACGATGCGCCGCTGGAAGAGCGTCGCACCCAGGCCGTGCTCAACCGCCGCTGGAGCGATCCGCAATCCACCGATGATCTCGGTGCACTGGACGCCGATGCGATCAACGCCGTGCGCGAAGAGGCGTGGCCGACGCCGAACAGTGCCGATGAAATGCACGAAGCGCTGATGAGCCTGGCCTGCATCAGCGACCGCGAAGTCGCGGCCAATCCGCAATGGCGCGAGTGGCTGAATGCTTTGGCCGAAACCGGGCGAGCCTGCCGATTGCAGATCGATCCCGAGCACTCACTGTGGCTGGCGAGAGAACGCCTGACCTGTCTGCAAGCGCTTTATCCACAGGCGCAGTCGGCACTCCCCACGCTGCCCGGTTTCGACGAACCATGGACAGCCGATGACGCACTGATCGAAGTGATCCGCGCGCGGCTCGGCGCATTCGGCCCGCTACCGCTGGCGGCGATTGCCGAGCCGCTGGCCTTGATGCCGGCCTCTGTTCATCAAGCCCTCGCTCATCTGGAGCGCGAAGGTTACGTACTGCGCGGCCAGTTCACGCCGGGATCGCCCGTTGAGGAATGGTGCGAACGCCATCTGCTGGCGCGCATTCACCGCTACACGGTCAAGCGTCTGCGCCGGGAAATCGAGCCGGTGGCGTTGCAGGATTTCATGCGGTTTCTGTTCGACTGGCAGCACTTGTCTCCGTCTACCCGTGGTCAGGGCAACACCGTCTTGCCAGCGATTGTCGGTCAGTTCGAAGGCTACCCGGCTGCCGCTTCGGCGTGGGACAGCGACCTCCTTCCCGCGCGGCTCAAGGACTATTCACCGACCTGGCTGGACGATCTGTGTCGCAGCGGCAAGCTGGTATGGACGCGCCTAAGCGCCCGACAAAACATCAGCGGCACGGCGTTGCGCAGCACACCGATCGTGTTGCTGGCGCGCAGTCAGGTTGGCTTGTGGAGTGCACTGGCCGAGCAGACGCCGGTCAGCGAACTGTCGCCCAAGACCCGCAAGGTTTTCGACGCACTGAGTCAGCACGGCGCGCTGTTTTTCGATGAGCTGATTCATGAAGCGCACCTGCTGCGCACCGAGCTGGAAATCGCCTTGCAGGAACTGGTCGGCGCCGGGCTGGTGAATGCCGACAGCTTTGCCGGATTGCGGGCGCTGATCACCCCGGCGAGCAAGCGCCAGCAGCGCAGCAGTCGACGCGGACGCGGGGCGTTTGTCGGTGGCATGGACGATGCCGGGCGCTGGGCGTTATTGCGTCGCGGGCCGGTTGTGGAAAACCGTCAAACAGCGTCGCCCGAAACCCTCGAACACATCGCCATGACCTTGTTGCGTCGCTATGGCGTGGTGTTCTGGCGCCTGCTGGAACGTGAGGCCGACTGGCTGCCGAGCTGGCGCGAACTGCTGCGCACGTTCCATCGACTGGAGGCGCGCGGCGAGATTCGTGGCGGGCGGTTTGTCAGCGGTCTGGCGGGCGAGCAATTCGCCCTGCCCGAGGCGATTCCGCTGTTGCGCGAAGTCCGCCGTCGGCCCCATGACGGCAGCCTGATCGCGGTGTGCGGTGTCGACCCGCTGAACCTCGCCGGCACCTTGCTGCCGGGGGCGAAAGTGCCGGCGCTGGCGAGCAATCGGCTGGTGTATCGCGATGGGTTGCCGGTCGCTGCCGAGGTCGCGGGCAAGCCGCAATTCTGGGTGGAGCTGGACTCCGCCGCCATGAGCGAAATCCGCAACAGGCTGACCCGTCACTGAGTGCGCGCCTGCTCCGGCAACACCACCGACGAATGCGCCGGCGCCACCTCTTCTTCCTGTCGCTTGGGCAGCAAAACCTGCTGTGGATAAGTCTGCGCGAAATGCACCCACGGGCTGTTATCCACAAGCTTTTTCAGACGCTGGTTGAATGCGCGGCTCACCGCATATTGCCCACCGGAAACCGTGCGAAATTGCGCGGTCAGTACCACGCCGTTGAGGTCCATCTTGTCTACGCCAAAGACATCCAGCGGCCCTTGCAGGTTGTACTTCAGGAACGGGTCTTCGCGAATCGAATCGCCCGCTTCGCGGATCAGCTCGATAGCCTTGTCGACATCGGTGTCGTAGGTGAACTGCACCGAGAAAAACGCGAACGCAAACTGCCGCGATTGGTTGGTCACAGCCTTGATCTGACCGAACGGCACCGAGTGCACGAAGCCCTTGCCGTCGCGCAGGCGCAGGGTGCGAATGGTCAGGCCCTCGACCGTGCCGGCATGCCCGGAATCGAGCACCACCCAGTCACCGATCGACAGGGTGTCTTCGATGATGATGAACAGCCCGGTGATCACGTCCTGCACCAGTTGCTGCGAGCCGAAACCGATGGCCAGACCGACCACCCCGGCACCGGCCAGCAACGGCGCGACGTTGATCCCAAGATTGGCCATGGTGGTGATCGCGCAGATCACCACCAGGATGATTTTGATCGCGTTGCGCAGCAGCGGCAGGATGGTTTTCACCCGGGTGCTGGGCTGGCGAGCCGAGCGTTTGCTGACCGGTGGTTTCAGTGCTTCCTGGATCGCCGTGTCGAGCACCACCCACAGCAGCCACGTCACGAGGAAGATCAGGCCGATGCTGCTCAGGGCATTGCTGATCGCCCGACCGACCGTGCTGCTTTGCGCGAAGTCGAGCAGCGACACACCCCAGATCCGCCCGAGGATATCGATGAACGCAATCGCAACGACGATCCGCAGCAAGGCGTGCAACAGGCTGAGGAAACGTTCCTTGTAGGCACTGCTGCGCTGGATCGCCTCGGCCCTGCGCGACTTGAACAGGTGTTGCAGCACAGTGCTGAGAAACACTGTGCCGATCAGCAGCACCGTGGTGAGCAACGCGCAGCGCAGGGCTTTCTGGTTGTCCTCGCCAATGCCGATCAGGTTGACCGCCGAGACCAGCACCATCAGCACGATCGGCCAGTACCAGAGCCCGGAAAAAATCCGCAGCGATTCCTGCAGCGACGGTTGTTTCAGGCGCTGTGCCAGCGGACGATTGCGGATCAGGTGCGCCACCGGCCGACGCAGGCGAATCACCAGCAGACCGAAGATGATCGACGCCAGCAAGCCAGTGAATACGGCGATGCTGCTGGTAATGTTGCCGCCCAGTTGCCGGGCGATCTGCGGGCTGGTCAGGGCGTCACTCAACGCGGCAAGAAAGCCGATCAGGAACAGCGGTTTCGGGCAGTAGTCGCGAATGATCTGCACGGCGCGGCGCTTGTGGCCGACATTAAACATCACCACCACGCACAACAGCATCGACGTGGAAAATATCCCGCTGCTGGTGGCGTAGGCAAAACACAGCGCCAGCGCCCGGCCGACCGAAGCCGACAAAAAATGGCTGACGTACAGGGTCAGCGGCAGACAGATGAGCGCGGGCAGCGTGTAGGGCAACAGGTAACCGAGCAGGTCCTGACTGCGCTGGCGGGTGCGCAGCCAGCGCCCTTCCCGCAGGCGTTTGCCCAGCACGCTGCCGAGCACGGTCAACACGGCAAAGGTGCCCAGCCACACGCCGGAGAGCATCAGGAAATCCCCCGCCACGCTCCAGCCCGAGCGGTTCGAGGGTTGGTTGACCAGCCTGTCGACTTCATCCGCCGCCCGGTCGGCGCGCAGGCGCCAGGCGTCGACCAGATGCTCGTTGAGATCGAGTTTGTCCTGCACGTCGTCGATGCTGGAACTGATGGCGCCGAGCAGCCCGCCCTGCACGATCGGCTCCGGTTTGGCCGGCTCTTCACTGGCCGCCGGAACGCCCGGCAAGCTGGCGGCTTGCACTGCATTGCCGCCGAACAACAGCAATGCCCCCAATAGAATCGCGATCCTGAACCTGGTCAAAACGCAGAGCTCCCTTGGTTGAACCTGTATGGAACTGATCGACATTTGGCCGGCAAAGTTCAAGAGCCCCCTCACCCCAGCCCTCTCCCAGAGGGAGAGGGAGCCGACTGAGTTGTTTTCAATAGTTACATCGACCTGAAAGGTTCGTTTTGATCTCAAGTCCGAGAGCCGGTCTGTGCTGTGTCGAAACCTGAGTACGGCTCGGTGTATCACGTCGGCGTAACTTAAAAGGGCACATCGATCAGTCCCCTCTCCCTCGGGGAGAGGGTTAGGGTGAGGGCGGGCTTTTGATCTTTGCTCTCAGGTCAAATATCAAATGCCCATCCCTGTATTTTTTCACCCCCACCAAACCCCGACACTGCGCTTCATTCAATCCCCCACCGGAGTGCCGTGATGCCCATTGCCCTGCTCGCGCTGACCCTCAGCGCTTTCGCCATCGGGACGACCGAGTTCGTCATCGTTGGCCTGCTTCCTACCATCGGCGCCGATCTCGGCGTCAGCCTGCCGTCCGCCGGTCTGCTGGTCAGTCTCTATGCCCTCGGCGTAGCCATCGGTGCGCCGGTGCTGACCGCCCTCACCGGCAAAGTCCCGCGCAAACTGTTGCTGCTGTCGCTGATGGTGCTGTTCACCCTCGGCAACCTGCTGGCCTGGCTGGCGCCAAGTTATGAATCACTGGTGCTGGCGCGGATCGTCACGGGTCTGGCCCATGGCGTGTTCTTCTCCATCGGCTCGACCATCGCGACCAGCCTGGTACCCAAGGAAAAAGCCGCCAGTGCGATTGCGATCATGTTCACCGGCCTGACCGTGGCGCTGGTCACCGGCGTGCCGCTGGGCACGTTCATCGGTCAGCATTTCGGCTGGCGTGAAACCTTCCTCGCCGTGTCGGCACTCGGCGTGATCGCGTTCATCGGCAGCTTGCTGTACGTGCCGAAAAACATCGCCCACAGCAAACCCGCCTCGCTGTTGCAGCAATTGCAGGTGCTCAAGCAACCGCGCCTGTTGCTGGTGTACGCCATGACGGCCATCGGTTACGGCGGTTCGTTCATCGCCTTCACATTCCTGGCGCCGATCCTTCAAGACATCTCCGGCTTCAGCGCCGGCACCGTCAGCCTGGTGTTGCTGGTGTACGGCGTGTCGGTGGCGGTCGGCAACCTCTGGGGCGGCAAACTGGCGGACAAACGCGGGCCGATCAGCGCGCTGAAAATCATCTTCGCCCTGCTCGCCGCCGTGCTGTTCGTGCTTACTTTCACCGCAGGAAATCCATGGCTGGCGCTGGCCACCGTGCTGGTCTGGGGTGCGGTCGCCTTCGGCAACGTGCCGGGCTTGCAGGTGTATGTGGTGCGTCAGGCTGAACATCACACACCGCACGCCGTGGACGTGGCCTCGGGGCTGAACATTGCCGCGTTCAACCTCGGAATTGCCGGTGGCGCGTGGGGTGGTGGTTTGATCGTCGAGCACATCGGCCTGATCCATACCGCGTGGATTGGCGGCCTGGTGGTGCTGGTGGCGCTGGCCCTGACCGCCTGGAGCGGTCGCCTCGATCGCCTGGGCCCGGTGTACGCCGAACCCGCCGAAGGCTCGGCCCGGATTGTCACTGGGCACTGATCCGGCAGCCCGACCGTCCGTAATCCCGTCGAAACTTTCCCGAACCGCCCGCAGTCATCCACAGACAGAGGCCGTATGGGGACTTTCGACGGGAGGCGGCATGGCTACGATTCACATCGGTATTTCAGGCTGGCGTTACGCCCCGTGGCGCGGGGACTTTTACCCGAAGGGGCTGGCGCAGAAACGCGAATTGCAGTTCGCCGCACGGGCGGTCAACAGCATCGAAATCAACGGATCGTTCTACGCCCTGCAACGGCCGGAACGCTACGCCCAGTGGTACGCCGAAACGCCGGATGACTTCGTGTTCAGCATCAAGGCGCCGCGCTTCATCACCCACATCCGCCGCCTGCGCGATATCGAAAAACCCCTGGCCAATTTCTTTGCCCCCGGGGTGCTGGAATTGAAGGAAAAATTCGGCCCGATCCTCTGGCAGTTCCCGCCCAACTTCACATTCGACCCCGAGCGTTTCGAAGCCTTTCTCGACCAGTTGCCCAACGACACCCAGGCTGCCGCCGCCCTCGCCCGCCAGCACGACTCACACCTGCACGGCCACGCGAGCCTGAAGGCCTACGGCAAAAAACCGCTGCGCCATGCCGTGGAAATCCGCAACGACAGTTTCATCGACCCCGACTTCGTGCGCCTGCTCAAACGCTACAACACCGCGCTGGTGATCGCCGACACCGCCGGGAAATGGCCGTACCGCGAAGACCTCACCAGCGATTTCGTCTACCTGCGCCTGCACGGTGCCGAAGAACTTTACGCCAGCGGTTACACCCGTGCCGCCCTGCAACGCTGGGCCGAGCGGATCGACGCCTGGCACCACGGCCGGCAACCGGGCGACGCCCATTTGATCGCGCCGCGCCTGAAGCCTCGGACCCGTAAATCCCGCGAGGTGTTCTGCTACTTCGACAACGACATCAAGGTCCGCGCGCCGTTCGATGCCCGCAGTCTCCTGCAGCGTTTCGATCTGGATAAAAACCTTGAAACCGTGCCCGGTGAGCCAGCCGCCGAAGGGGTACTCGCATGAGCATTCCCGAGCCGCTCGGCTTCACCGACGAGCAGTCCACAGTCATCACCACGGTGCGCCGTTTCACCGTGCTGACGGTCAACACCCACAAGGGTTTCACCGCGCTGAACCGGCGCTTCATCCTGCCGGAATTGCGCGAAGCGGTGCGCAGCGTGTCCGCCGATGTAGTGTTTCTCCAGGAAGTCCACGGCACCCACGAACATCATCCCAAGCGCTACAACAATTGGCCGACGATGCCGCAGTACGAATTTCTCGCGGACAGTCTCTGGCCGCAGTTCGCCTACGGGCGCAACGCCGTGTATCCGGAGGGCGATCATGGCAATGCAGTGCTGTCGAAATTCCAGATCGTGCGCCATGACAACCTCGACGTTTCGATCAGCGGCCACGAAAACCGTGGCCTGTTGCACTGCGTGCTGCGCCTGCCGGGAGATGACCGTGAAGTGCATGCGATCTGCGTCCATCTGGGCCTGCGCGAAAGTCATCGCAACGATCAACTGCGCCTGCTGCGAGAACGTCTGGCCGAACTGCCTGATGACGCGCCGGTGATCGTCGCCGGTGATTTCAACGACTGGCGCCAGCGCGCCGATGCCTTGCTTGAACCCTGTGGCCTGCGTGAAGTATTTGCGGCGCATCACGGCCGGTCGGCGCGCAGCTTTCCCGCACGTCTGCCATTGCTGCGCCTGGACCGGATCTACGTACGCAACCTCAAGGCCAGTCAGCCAAAAGTGCTGGCGAACCGTCCCTGGTCACACCTTTCCGACCACGCACCGCTATCGGTGGAGATTGAACTATGAGCAGTGCACCGTTGGAGAAATCTGCTGTGGAGCCCGTCAGCATCACCCCGCCCGTGCGCGAGCCGGGCACCGTCGATGTCGAGTATCGCTGGCAGGGCAACAACCGGATCGAGCTGCTGGAAAACGGCGAGGAATATTTCCCCCGGGTGTTCGAAGCGATGCGCGCGGCGAAAAGCGAAATCCTGCTGGAGACCTTCATCGTCTTCGAAGACAAGGTCGGCAAGGAATTGCAGGAGATTCTGATCGATGCCGCCCGGCGTGGTGTGCGCACCACCGTCAGCTTCGACGGCTTCGGTTGCGGCGAATTGAGCACCGGCTATCTCGCCGCGCTGAGTGAAGCCGGCGTGCATCTGCAAATCTTCGATCCGGCCCCCAAACACCTGGGCATTCGCACCAACTGGTTCCGGCGGTTGCATCGCAAGATTGTGGTGGTCGACGGGTTGGTCGCATTCATTGGCGGGATCAATTTTTCCGGTGATCACCTGGCCGATTTCGGTCCCGAAGCGAAGCAGGATTACTCGGTGGAAATTCAGGGCCCGGCAGTGGCCGACATCCATCATTTCGCTTTGCTGCAAAGCGGCCGACCGGGACGGGCGAGATTCTGGTGGCAGCGTCGCCGGCAACGGCGTGCCGAGATGGCGTTCGACGATCACGACGGTCAGGTGCGTCTGGTGTTCCGCGACAACGACCGGCACCACACCGATATCGAAGACGTTTATTTGCAGGTATTGCGCCGCGCCCAACGGCGGGTGGTGATCGCCAACGCTTACTTCTTTCCCGGCTATCGCCTGCTGCGCGAAATCCGCAATGCGGCCCGGCGTGGGGTCGAAGTGCGGCTGATTCTGCAGGGCCAGCCGGACATGCTGGTGGCCAAACTCGCCGCGCGCATGACCTACGACTACCTGCTCAAGGCCGGGGTGCAGATTCACGAATATTGCGAGCGGCCGCTGCACGGCAAAGTGGCGCTGGTGGACGAGGAATGGAGCACTGTCGGCTCGAGCAATCTTGATCCGCTGAGCCTTTCGCTGAACCTGGAAGCCAATGTGCTGATCCGCGACCGCGCCTTCAATCGCCACCTGTTCGAACGCCTCGAAGACCTCAGCCACAACCACTGCAAGGCGATGGACGCCGCGAAGTCGCCGCGCGGGCGAATCTGGCACATGACCGTGGGCTTTCTGGTGTTTCACTTCCTGCGGCATTTCCCGGCGATGGCCGGCTGGCTGCCGGCGCACAAGCCACGGCTCAAACCCTTCACCCACGCCGCCGGGAGCGATCCGTCATGAGCCATTCCGAAGCCCACGCGGCGGTGCATCCGGCACCGGCGGACAAGTCCCGCTGGAGCCGCTGGAAACGTCCGCTGACCCTGCTGTTTTTCCTTGCGCTGATCGTTTTGCTGACGATGTTCGCCAGTCGTATCGAATGGGCCGAGGTGCTGCAAACCCTCGCCGACTTCAAGGTGCGCACGCTGATCATTGCCTCCAGCCTGACCCTGCTGAGCTTTCTGGTGTACGCCAGTTTCGACCTGATCGGTCGCACTTACATCCGCCAGGATCTGACCTGGAAACAGATCCTGCCGGTGGGCGTCATCAGTTACGCCTTCAATCTCAACTTGAGCGCATGGGTCGGCGGAATCGCCATGCGCTATCGCCTGTATTCGCGGCTCGGGGTGAGCAAAAGCAACATCGCCAAGATCCTCGGCCTGAGCCTGGCGACCAACTGGTTCGGCTACATGACCATCGCCGGCGTGGTGTTCAGCAGCGGACTGGTGCGCATGCCACCGGGCTGGAAAGTCAGCAGCGATGCGTTGCAGGGCATTGGTGTGTTGCTGCTGTTGGTGAGCGCCGGTTATCTGGTCGCCTGCCAGTTTTCCCGACGGCGCGAGTGGTCGATTCGCGGGGTGGAGATCAACCTGCCGTCGCTGCGCATGGCGGTCCTGCAATTGCTGCTCGGGGCGCTGAACTGGTCGCTGATGGCGGCGGTGATTTTCACCTTGCTACCGAGCAAACTCGACTATCCGCTGGTGCTCGGGGTGCTGTTGATCAGTGCGATTGCCGGGGTCATCACCCACATTCCCGCCGGGCTCGGCGTGCTGGAAGCAGTGTTCGTGGCGCTGCTGCAACACGAGGCTTCGCGCGGCAGTCTGGTGGCAGGATTGCTGGCCTATCGGGCAATCTATTTCCTGCTGCCGCTGCTGATCACCGTGCTGATGTACCTGGTGGTGGAAGCCAAGGCCAAGGCATTGCGGATCGAGAAGAAACCCAAATCTGATCAGCGCGACTGAATGATGCTCAACCGCTCACCCACCACCATCTCGGTGATCCAGTCGACCAGGATCGAGGTGTAGGCCTGCTGCGAGGTCGGGTCGCTCAGGGCATGGTCGGCGCCGTCGATGATGCGGTGAGTCAGCGAGTGGGTCTGCTGGCACGCGGCGCGGTAACTCATGATCGTCGCGTGGGGCACGTAGTCATCGGTTTCCGACTGCACCAGCAGCACGTCCCCGGTGAATTGCGAGCAGGCGTGCAAGGCGCGGTTGCTGTCGGCGCGCACCAGGGTGCCGCGATAATCGCGCAGGTCGGCCTTGTCCAGATCGCGTTTTGGCGTGTGCCATTGTTCGTCGCGGTACAGCGCCGGCACCCGCAGCGCCAGCCAGCGCACCGGACGCAGCGAGGTGAGAATCGAGGCGAGGTAACCGCCATAGCTGGTGCCCACTACCGCAATGGCCGAGGTGTCCAGCGCCGGATGGGCGAGCAACCGGTCGTAGGCCGCCAGCAAGTCACGCAGGTTGTCTTCACGGGTGACCCGGCTCAGCGGAATGCCGGTGCCGCCGGTATGCCCGCGCAGATCGAACGTCAGGCACACGCAGCCCAGGCCGGCGATGCCTTTAGCCCGTTCCAGATCGCGCTCCTGACTGCCGCCCCAGCCGTGCACGAACAACACGCCGGGGACTTTCGATTTGGGACTGAGAAACGTCCCGCTCATCTGTTCATCATCAATGTCGATTTGAATGCTTTCGCTTCTAGCCGTCATAGGATTTGACCGTTACGTATTTGAGGAGAAAGTCGCTGTTCTCGGCCGGCCCGCGATACACCTCGATGGCATCCGCCGGCAGGGCCTGATCGGTATAGGTTTCCACCGACGACACGCGGATCGCGCGCATCGAAGGATCGTTGACGAAGCTTTGCAGCGCCGCCACTTCCGCGCTGCTGGCGCCGCCCATGCGCCAGGACTGTTCGAGAACGCCACTGCGCGGCCGGCCTTCGCTGTCCAGGCCCTGGGCGATGTCGTAATTGCGCCGCGAGGCATAGAAACGCGGATAGGCTTCGTCCGCCGCCCGGTCGAACACCTGCGCCTGCTGAATGGCCAGACGCACGTCGTCGGGCAGATCCAGCGCCAGCAGATCCTCGTAACCGCCCTGCACCACCAGCAGGTTCGAGCCTCCGTACACCTCTTCGCCGTGGGCGTCCTTGGTCAAGTATTGATCACCGCAGTAACTCAGCACCCTGCCGCCGATGAACGACTGACCGACGCTGTGGGTAACCACCTGACTCAAATCCTGCTCCAGCACCACGCCATCGCTGAACAGTTCTCCGGCCTCGGGTCGGGCGAGAATTTCGTCGAACGCATCCAGGCTCTTGATCACTTCCTGTCCGCGCCCGGCACAGGCGTGAATCGGCTTGATCCGGATCGGTCCGCTGTACAACAGATGTTCAGCGGCAGGCCGGGCATCTTCCAGCGCAAAGACGCTGAGCCCGTCCAGCACCACGGTGCGCACCCGCTCGGAAAACAGTGGCGACCAGCCTTGCGGCGCATGGGCCTGATGGCTGCGCAGACCGTGGCTGATGGCTTTGGTGCAGATGAAATCGTGCTCGACGAAACCGCCCCACAGATCATCCGGGCCGCTCACACCCAATTCGCGGGCCGCCGCGCCGACGAGGGTCTGGGTCGGCAGCAGATAAATATCCCGGCCGCGATGTTTTTCGGCGTCGTAACTGCCGCCGAACTTGAGACCGAGGATCTGCGCCAGCCATCGCGCGAGGGCCTTGTTGGTCTGCACTTCATGTTGTGGTGCGCCGGGTCGAACCGAGTGGGCGACGACCACTTTCCTGCGGGATGTCGGGGTCATGCGTCCCCCTTCCAACGGCGGGTTGAATGTAGGTCAGAGGGTGCAGAGATCAGGCCAACCGGGGTTCGCCGGAAACGCCCTGCAAATCAGCCACTTGAAAAACCCGTGCTGGCACCGCGCCTATTTCAATCTGCACGACTGCGCTGTGGGCTCCGGCATTTTGCACGACGGGTGCGTATTACTTCGCCACGGCTGGCGGCGGACTCACGCCGAATCGCGTGCGGTATTCACTCGGCGCCAGCCCGGTGATTTTCTTGAACGTCGCGCGAAAGGCTCCCGGATCCTGATAGCCCACCGTCCACGCGATGTGGTCAATAGTGCCATTGGTGAACTCGAGCATTTCCCGGGCCTTGCCGACCCGCAGGTGCTGGCAGTATTCGGTTGGCTTCAGGCCGGTCGCCGCGCGGAAACGACGCAGGAACGTGCGCTCCTCAAGGCCCGCGCGCTCGGCCATCGCCGTCAGTGAGACATCGGTCGCGCCATTGCCTTGCAGCCAGTGCTGAACCTTGAGAATCGCCGCGTCGCCATGATTGAGGATCGGGGCGAAATTGCTGCCGCAGGCACTGGCGCTGTCGCTGTGTTCCACCACCAGGAACCGCGCGGTCGCGCTGGCGATGCTCGGCCCGAGCAGACGATCGACCAGCCGTAGCCCCAGTTCCGACCAGGCCATCAATCCGGCCGTGGTGATCAGGTCGCCGTCATCGACAATCGGTGTGTCGGCCTTGAGTTTGATGTGCGGATAACGCTCGGCAAACGCCTTGGCTGACGTCCAGTGCGTGGTGGCGCTGCGACCGTCGAGCAGACCGCTTTCGGCCAGCAGCAGAGAACCCACGCACACCCCGCCGAGGGTGGCGCCGCGGGCGTGTTGCTCGCGCAGCCAGTGAATCAACCCGACGGACACCTGGGCCGCCGAGAAACCACCAATGGACGGCGGAATCACGACCGCCACCAGACCCGCTTCGGCGCCGGGGTCGCTGTCGTGGACCCGTACCGGCGGCTGATCGCCCTCAACCTGCCAATGGCTGACGCGCAAGCGCGGCAACTGCGCACTCTGGTACTCGGCAGCGACCCGGTTGGCCACCGCGAACAGGTCAGTCAAACCATGCACCGCCGCCAGCTGCGCGCCGGGATAGATCAGCACACCCAGTTCGACGACCGCCGGTTTCGCGTCCATTGTCAGTTTTCCCCTGTGTATTGTCGGTGCGGCCAATCCTCGAAAACGTGGCCAGCGCCAATACTGAGCCCACACCCAACGTTCACTTCGAGGACACACCCATGGCCAAGCAAGCGCTCATCGTAGTCGATATCCAGAACGACTACTTCCCCCAAGGCAAGTGGCCGCTGGCCGGTGCCGACGCCGCAGCGGACAACGCCGCCCGGTTGATCGCGGCGTTCCGCGAGGCCGGTGATTCGGTGGTGCACATCCGCCACGAATTCACTTCGCCCGAAGCACCGTTTTTCACCCCGGGCTCTGAAGGCGCGAAACTGCATCCGAAAGTGCTCAACCGCGCCGATGAGCCGGTAGTGCTCAAGCACTTCGTCAATTCATTCCGCGAAACAGAGCTGCAATCGATCCTCGATGAACAAGGCATCAAAGAGTTGGTAGTGGTCGGTAGCATGAGCCACATGTGCGTCGACGGCATCACCCGCGCAGCGGCAGATCTGGGTTACACCGTCACGGTGATCCACGATGCCTGCGCCAGCCGCGATCTGGAATTCAACGGCATGACCGTTCCCGCCGCCCACGTGCATGCGGCGTTCATGTCGGCGCTGGGGTTTGCCTACGCCAGCGTGGTGTCCACCGACGAGTTCCTCGTCGCCAGCCACTGAGCCCTGCTCTGATACAACCAGAAAAACCTGCGCCCGCCTCGTTGCGGGCGTTTTTTCGCGTGTCATGAAAATCTCACGCGTGAGCCATTGATGGCATTTTGATTTGGTTGTAGTGTTGCTCACGCGTGAGATGTTCATAACGGAGTCATCGCCATGAAAAGCCGCTCCCCCGCTACAGCGTCAGAGAGCCCAAAGGGAGTGCGCTCGACACCGTCCGCGAAAAAACCGTCGAGCTTCTACATGAAGCAGATGCGCGCGGGCCTGGCTGCCGCCGGTTATGTGAAACACGAAACTTGGGTGCTTCCGGAAAACCGAAGCTTGCTCAAGCAAATGGAGCAACAGCTACGCCAACCGATTCTGGCTGGCTCTTTCATGTCGGAGAATTACATGAGCGCAGGCAACAACTGGAACATCGATAGCCTCTACAACGCTTTCAAGGCGCTGGACGAGGTGGCTTCGCAAGAAATCACGCTGTCTCTGATCCAGAGCTCCGAACCCAGCCTCAAGCTGGAAATGAACGAATTCGGCGGTCTGCCGATTCACATCGCCATCGCCGGCCAGCAGATCATCGTCGACACCGTGCTGGTGGACATTGATTCGATCACCGACGTACGCGCGTTCAACGACGCCGTGCTGCGCAGCCGGGAAATGTTCCCGCTGTCGTCGATCGGCATCGAAACCATGCCCAATGGCCAGACCGTCTACAACATGTTCGGTGCACTGAGTGCCGATTCGAGCCTGACCAACGTAGTCACCGAGGTGAAAACCCTGGTCGACAACGTGCAGCGCGCCAGCGAAGCCTTCGAACACTTCTTCAAGTAATCAACAGGGAAAATCCAATGACTCAGTCCATCTGGAACAAGTTGTTCACCGCGCTGCGCGGCGGCGCCAATGAAGTCGGCGAAGCGATCGTTGACCAACAGGCCCTGCGCATCCTCGATCAGGAAATCCGTGACGCCGACAGCGCCCTGTCCAACGCCCGTCGCGAACTGGTCACCATCATGGCCAAGCACAAGCTGTCCGCCGACCGCGTGAGCGAGTACGACGCCAAGATCAAGGACCTGGAAGCCAAGGCTGTTTCCGCCCTGAACGCCGGCCGCGAAGATCTGGCGATGGAAGTGGCCGAAGCAATTTCGACCCTGACCAACGACCTGACCACCGAGAAGGCCCAGAGCGACGAGTTCGGCACCTACGCCGACAACATGCGCAAGGACATCAACAAGGCCGAAGCGCGGATCAAGAGCCTGCGCCAGCAAGTGGACATGGCTAAGGCCCGTGAAAGCGTGCAGAAGGCTCAGGTCAGCGCTTCGATCGCCAGCGGCGGCGCCAACGGCAAACTGGAAACCGCCGTCGGCACCCTGAACCGTCTGCAGGAAAAGCAAAAGCAACGTGCCGCCGAGCTGAATGCTCAGGACGAACTGGCCGATGCCACGACCGGCAACGACCTGGACCGCAAGCTGCGCGAAGCCGGCATCACGCCGAACGAAGGCAGCGCCAACGCCATCCTCGAGCGTCTGAAGCAGAAGTCCGCCCAGTAACGGCGGCCAGAAAAAGAAGGGCACCGCGTGCCCTTCTTTTTTTTGCCTGCTCGTTCGCCGCGCGGCCCGGTACACTAGCGGCGTTTTGCCAACGAATACCTCCACCCGCTTCAAGGAATGTACCCATGGGATGGTTCAAAGATTTGCTCGGCACCAGCAACCGGCAGTCGGCGGCGTCGACCTCCGAGTCTGCCGGTGGCCCGCTCGGACTGGCGCAGGGCAAGGCGATCCGCTTCGACACGACCCTCGGCCTGTTGCTCGACGGCAGCACCTCGGTACGTGTTCCCGACGCCCAGGCCATCTGGAGCGCCGGCTGGATCGACCTCGGTCAGTCGAACAAACTGCATCGCTACTATCTGAACGATGAAGAATTCTGGGTACAAGTCCATGTCACCGGCGACGACCAGATCGAGTCGGTGACGCTGTTCAATTACGTCAGCTATGTGACGGTCAACAGTGACGCCGAACTGCAGCGCCTGGCCGGCCCGAACAGCCTGATCGGCCTGCCGACCTACCGCCACGAAGGTGTCGAATACACTCGTGAATGGGGCACCGAACGTGGCCAGACCGAACTGGTGCCGCTCACCGAACAGGTGATCAACCCCGACGAGTCCTACACCATCAACCATCACTCGATGCTCTACGCCCGCGAGACCGGCCTGACCGATCGCCGCGAGCTCTTGCTGTTCTCCGTCGAACAGGACGAAGAAGGCACCGTCAGCCTGAGCACCTCGCTGGGCATCTCGCTGTACACCACCGATTTGAGCACTATCTAAAAGGAAGTTTTCCATGCTGGAAGCGTTGTCCATTTCCCTGAACAAAGCCGCGCTGGTCGGTTTCGTTGCCTACCTGATCGGCGCCGTGCTGCTGTTCATGCTGTTTCAGTTCGTCTACACCCGCGTCACGCCGCACAAGGAATTCGAGCTGATTCGTTCCGGCAACGTCGCCGCCGCCATTGCCCTGTCCGGCGCGATCATCGGCTTCGCGATTCCGGCGAGCAACGTGATCGCCCATTCGATCAACGTGCTCGACTTCGTGCTCTGGGCGGTGATCGCGGCTGTGGTGCAATTGCTGGCCTTCCTGGCGACCGGGCTGGTGCTCAAAGGCACGTCCCAACGCATCGCCAACGGTGAAATCGCCGCGGGCATTTATGTGGCGGCGGTGGCAATCAGCGTCGGCATGCTCAACGCCGCGTGCATGACCCCGTCCTACTGATCGGCAGGAAGCCTGAGATGAAACGAAGCAAGTACGTTCAACTGTCCCTGGCCGCTTCGGTGGCCCTGGCGATTTCCGGTGAAGTGGCCGCCCAGGAACAGCAACGCAACTTCCAGAGTGTCGAACAATGCGTCGACGCCGAACTGGCGCCGGATGTCTGCTCGAATGCCTACGTCGCCGCCCTGGCCGAACACCGGCGGATCTCCCCGGCCTACGACGACAAGGCTGCCTGCGACGCGGACTTTGCTGCTGACTGGTGTCAGAAAAATTCCGCCGGCCGTTTCGTGCCGAAACTCGGTGGCTTCAAGGTGCCGCAGGACGGTGAGCCGGCGCAGAACCTCGATGCGATCGCCAATGCACAGATGCCGGCGGGTGATGCGGCTGCCGTGCAGAGCAATCAGACAAGTACCTCGCACTCATCCAGCGGTGCAGGCAACGGCTGGCTCACCGGATGGCTGATCGGCAATGCCATGAGCAACAACCGCGCGAGCGACTCGCGGCCGGTTTATCGTGAGCGCAATACCCGCCAGACCTACGACACCTCGACGCTGAACCGTCGAATCGAGTCGGCACCGAGCCGCAGCCAGCGGGACTACGACAGCGATTACCGCAAACCGGTCAACGTCGCCTCGTCCACTTCCCGTGGCGGTTTCGGCAGCCAGTCCAGCGCACGCAGCGGTTGGGGCGGCTGGGGCCGTTCGAGCAGCTGACCATGAAGAAGATCCACTGCGCCGAGCGCCACGACTGGAAACAGACCGCCGAAAGCCTCGGTTTTCTGTTTCATACCATCGACGACGAGCCGTACTGGGACGAGCGCGCCTACTACCAGTTCACGCTCGCGCAGATCGAAAACGATCTGGAGGATCCGACCACCGAGTTGCACGAGATGTGCATGGATCTGGTCGACCGCGTCGTGCACAGCGAAGAACTGCTGGATCGTCTGAGCATTCCGGCACCGTACTACGACATGATCCGAACGTCCTGGCTGGAAGGTCATCCGCATCTGTACGGGCGCATGGACTTCTCCTACAGCGGCAACGGCCCTGCGAAGCTGCTCGAACTCAACTACGACACGCCCACCAGCCTTTATGAAGCGGCGGCGTTCCAGTGGGGCTGGCTGGAGCAATGCATCGAGCGCGGAATGCTGCCGCGCCATGCCGACCAGTTCAACAGCATCGACACCCGGCTGCACGAAGCCTTTGCTCAACTGAAACTGAAGCGGCCGTTTTACTTCGCCTCGATGAAAGACTCGGTCGAAGACAAGGGCACCACGGATTATCTGCGGCTGATCGCAGAGAAGGTCGGCATCGAATCGCGGCACATCGATATTGAAGACATCGGCCTGAGCGCTGACGGCCGCTTCGTGGATCTCGAAGATCGCTGGATCCCGCACCTGTTCAAACTGCACGCCTGGGAATTCATCTTCCACGAGCCGTTCGGCGCGGCGATTGCCGAGTGCGACACGCAGTTTTTCGAACCGGCGTGGAAGTCGATCCTCTCCAACAAGGGCGCCCTGCCCCTGCTATGGGAGTTTCACAAGGGCCACCCGAATCTGCTCGCCGCGCACCTCGACCCGAACCCGGGCAGCGCGGTGCCAAAGGGTTGGGTACGCAAACCGTACTTCTCTCGGGAAGGCGCCAACATCGAGCTGCAGACCGCCGAAGGTCTGATCGTCAAAGAGGATGGGCCCTACACCGACGCGCCCTTCATCCTGCAGGAGTTTGCCCCTTTGCCGAAGTTCGACGACAGCTACACGTTGATCGGTTCGTGGGTAATCGGTGATCAGGCGGCGGGGATTGGCGTACGCGAAGACAACAGCCTTATCACCAAGGATTCGAGCCGGTTTCTGCCACATCTGATTCTTGATTGAAAAACCTGCGTGCATGAAAAAGGCCCGTCGCATTCAGCGACGGGCCTTTTTTGTTTAGCGCGGATACAGCAGCGAATCAGAACGGAATGTCGTCATCGAAGCTGTCGAAATCCGGAGCCGGTTGCGGTGCGGCCTGCTGTGGAGCCGGGGCCGAACGCTGCTGAGGTGCCGACTGCTGCGGACGCGGAGCCTGCTGGCGTGGCGCCTGCTGCTGGTAGTTGTTGCCACCGCCTTGTTGGTCGCCCTGTTGTGGACGGCCGCCGAGCAGTTGCATGGTGCCTTGCATGTCGACCACGATTTCAGTGGTATAACGCTTGATACCGTCTTTTTCCCACTCACGGGTCTGCAGCTTGCCTTCGATGTAAACCTGCGAACCCTTGCGCAGGTATTCGCCGGCGATTTCGGCAACCTTGCCGAACATCGATACGCGGTGCCACTCGGTCTTCTCGACCTTCTGACCGGTCTGCTTGTCGGTCCACTGCTCGCTGGTCGCCAGACTCAGGTTGGTCACGGCGTTACCGTTGGGCAGGTAGCGTACTTCGGGATCCTGGCCGCAAGTACCGACCAGAATGACTTTGTTAACCCCACGGGCCATAACGTTCTCCTAGGCTTCGCACGCAGTCTGCGCCGGGTTGTTCACCAGGCGTTCGAGAGTGGTGCGATCCATTAATTCGGTGTCCAGTTTGATGTAGATCGCCGCTTCATCAGCGACTATCACTGCATCAGTTACCCCTACGAGGGCCTTGAGACGCTCGACCAGACCCGCTTCGCGGATCGCTTCGGGCGACAACGGCAGGCGCAGGCTCGTCACGTAGGGAGGTTCGCGCATGGTAACAGCAAAGGCCAGCCAAAGTGCAGCCAGCCCGGCACATCCGAGGAACACAACCGACAGACCGCCATGCTGGAACATCCAGCCGCCGAGAATACCGCCGAGTGCCGAACCGAGGAACTGACTGGTGGAGTACACGCCCATGGCCGTGCCTTTGCCACCTGCCGGTGAAACCTTGCTGATCAGCGACGGCAGCGAAGCTTCCAGCAGATTGAACGCGGTGAAGAACACCACCGTCCCGATCACCAGAGCCCGCAGGCTGTCACCGAACTGCCAGAAGAATAGCTCAGTGAGCATCAGCGTCATCACGGCGCCGAGCAAAACTCGTTTCATTTTGCGTTTCTTCTCGCCGTAGATAATGAACGGGATCATGGCGAAGAAAGAAATCAGCAGTGCGGTGAGGTAGACCCACCAGTGCTGTTCCTTGGGCAGACCGGCCTTTTCAACCAACGCCAAAGGCAGTGCGACGAAGCTCGACATCAACATCGCATGTAACACAAAAATGCCCAGGTCCAGCCGCAGCAGGTCCGGGTGCTTGAGTGTCGGCATCAACGCCTGCCGTGCAACGCCGGACTCGCGATGGCTCAACGGCCCGGTGGATTTCGGCACCATGAACATAACGATCACGACCCCGACCAGTGCCATGCCACCGGTGGCGAGGAACAGGCCGGACAAGCCGAATGCACGGGTCAGCAGCGGGCCGACCACCATCGCCACGGCGAACGACAGGCCGATGGTCATGCCGATCATGGCCATTGCCTTGGTGCGGTGCTGTTCGCGGGTCAGGTCGGAGAGCAAGGCCATGACCGCCGCAGAAATAGCGCCGGCGCCCTGCAGGATCCGCCCGGCAATCACGCCCCAGATCGAATCGGCCTGAGCCGCCAGCACGCTGCCGAGGGCGAAGACGATCAGCCCCAGGTAAATCACCGGACGGCGACCGATGCGGTCGGAAATGATCCCGAACGGAATCTGGAAAATCGCCTGGGTCAGGCCGTAAGCGCCGATCGCCAGCCCGATCAGGGCCGGGGTCGCTCCCGCCAGATCCATGCCGTAGGTCGCCAGTACCGGCAACACCATGAACATGCCAAGCATACGGAAGGCGAACACCAGGGCCAGACCGCTCGCCGCGCGGGTCTCGCTGCCACTCATGCGTTCGCTGTGGGGATCGTGCATGGAAAAACCTCGTGTGAACCGGCGGCGATTCTACCAGTCCCATCGAGAGACGGGGTATATCGCGACGCTTTGACGCGTACAGATGAAACTCTCTTCATGTAAGGCAAAAAACCCTTAACTTGATAGTGTGCATCCATCCAGTATTTGGCCGTATACTCCTGTGTTTTCGACGCCCGCCGAGCGAGGCCATTTTGGACAAGATCCTGATTCGTGGGGCCCGCACCCACAACCTGAAGAACATCGACCTGACCCTGCCACGGGACAAACTGATCGTCATCACCGGCCTGTCCGGATCCGGCAAGTCGTCCCTGGCCTTCGACACGCTGTACGCCGAAGGTCAGCGCCGCTATGTCGAATCCCTGTCGGCCTATGCCCGACAGTTCCTGTCGATGATGGAAAAACCCGACGTCGACACCATCGAAGGCCTGTCGCCGGCGATCTCCATCGAACAGAAGTCGACCTCGCACAACCCGCGCTCCACGGTCGGCACCATCACTGAAATCTACGACTACCTGCGTCTGCTGTATGCCCGCGTCGGTACGCCGCGCTGCCCGGATCACGACATTCCGCTGGAAGCCCAGACCGTCAGCCAGATGGTCGACCTGGTGCTGGCTCAGCCGGAAGGCCGCAAGCTGATGCTGCTGGCGCCGGTGATTCGCGAGCGCAAGGGCGAGCATCTGTCGGTGTTCGAAGAACTGCGCGCCCAGGGCTTCGTCCGGGCCCGGGTCAACGGCCGGCTCTGCGAGCTGGACGAACTGCCGAAACTGGATAAACAGAAGAAGCACACGATTGAAGTCGTGGTCGACCGCTTCAAGGTTCGCGCGGATCTGCAGCAGCGTCTGGCGGAATCCTTCGAGACCGCGCTGAAGCTGGCGGACGGCATCGCGCTGGTGGCGCCGATGGACGACGAGCCAGGCGAAGAGATGATTTTCTCCGCGCGCTTCGCCTGCCCGATCTGCGGCCACGCGATCAGCGAGCTGGAACCCAAGCTGTTTTCCTTCAACAACCCGGCCGGCGCCTGCCCGACCTGCGACGGTCTGGGCGTGAAGCAGTTCTTCGACATCAAGCGACTGGTCAACGGTGAACTCACGCTGGCCGAGGGCGCGATTCGTGGCTGGGATCGGCGCAACGTCTATTACTTCCAGATGCTCGGCTCGCTGGCCGCGCATTACGGCTTCAGCCTGGAGCAGCCGTTCAACGAGCTGCCGGCCGACCAGCAGAAGTACATCCTGCACGGCAGCGGCTCGCAGAACGTCGATTTCAAATACCTCAACGACCGGGGCGACATCGTCAAGCGCTCGCACCCGTTCGAAGGCATCGTGCCGAATCTCGAACGCCGCTACCGCGAAACCGAATCGGCAAGCGTTCGCGAAGAACTGGCGAAGTTCCTCAGCACCCAGTCCTGCCCGGATTGCCGTGGCACCCGCCTGCGTCGCGAAGCGCGGCACGTGTGGGTCGGCGAGAAAACCCTGCCGGCGGTGACCAACCTGCCGATCGGCGACGCTTGCGATTACTTCGGCGCGCTGAAGATGACCGGGCGCCGTGGCGAGATCGCCGACAAGATTCTCAAGGAAATCCGCGAGCGCCTGCAATTCCTGGTCAATGTCGGTCTCGACTATCTGTCGCTGGATCGCAGTGCCGACACGCTATCTGGCGGCGAGGCACAGCGGATTCGTCTGGCCAGCCAGATCGGCGCGGGCCTGGTGGGTGTTCTGTACATCCTCGACGAGCCGTCCATTGGCCTGCACCAGCGCGACAATGACCGCCTGCTCGGCACCCTCAAGCACCTGCGCGACATCGGCAATACGGTGATCGTGGTCGAGCATGACGAAGACGCGATTCGTCTCGCTGACTACGTAGTGGATATCGGCCCGGGCGCCGGGGTTCATGGCGGGCAGATCGTCGCCGAAGGCACGCCGGACGAAGTCATGGCACACCCGGACTCGCTGACCGGTAAATACCTGTCGGGCCGGGTGAAGATTGAAGTGCCGGCCAAGCGCACGCCGCGCAACAAGAAACAGGTGCTGGCGCTCAAGGGCGCGCGTGGCAACAACCTGCGCAACGTTGACCTGGAAATCCCGATCGGCCTGCTGACCTGCGTGACCGGCGTTTCCGGCTCCGGCAAATCGACGCTGATCAACAACACG
Source organism: Pseudomonas sp. 9.2(2024) (assembly GCF_039695385.1). Taxonomy (NCBI): domain Bacteria; kingdom Pseudomonadati; phylum Pseudomonadota; class Gammaproteobacteria; order Pseudomonadales; family Pseudomonadaceae; genus Pseudomonas; species Pseudomonas sp. 9.2(2024). The sequence goes on from NZ_CP155585.1 coordinate 5,785,128, forward strand.
CTGTTCCCGCTGAGCGCAACGGCACTCAATGGCGCGACCACCCTGGAAGCCGCAGCCCACGACAGCATCAAAGGCCTGGAACATCTGGACAAGGTTGTCGACATCGACCAGAGCCCGATCGGCCGTACACCACGCTCCAACCCGGCAACCTATACCGGGCTGTTCACGCCGATCCGCGAACTGTTCGCCGGCGTGCCCGAGTCCCGCTCCCGTGGTTACGGCCCGGGGCGTTTCTCGTTCAACGTGAAGGGTGGTCGTTGCGAAGCCTGCCAGGGCGACGGTCTGATCAAGGTGGAAATGCACTTCCTGCCGGACATCTACGTTCCGTGCGACGTGTGCAAGAGCAAGCGCTACAACCGCGAAACACTGGAGATCAAATACAAGGGCAAGAGCATCCACGAAACCCTCGAGATGACCATCGAGGAAGCGCGGGAGTTCTTCGATGCGGTACCAGCGCTGGCGCGCAAGCTGCAAACGCTGATGGATGTAGGCCTGTCCTACATCAAGCTCGGGCAGTCGGCGACCACGCTGTCCGGTGGTGAGGCTCAGCGGGTCAAGTTGTCTCGCGAGCTGTCCAAACGCGATACCGGCAAGACCCTGTACATCCTCGACGAGCCGACCACCGGTCTGCACTTCGCGGATATCCAGCAACTGCTCGACGTACTGCATCGCCTGCGCGACCACGGCAACACCGTGGTGGTGATCGAGCACAACCTCGACGTGATCAAGACCGCCGACTGGCTAGTGGATCTCGGCCCCGAGGGTGGCTCGAAAGGTGGGCAGATCATCGCCACCGGCACGCCGGAGGAAGTGGCCGAGATGAAACAGTCTCACACCGGCCATTACCTCAAGCCGCTGTTGCTCCGCGATCGGGCCTGATCGCCGGGCATGAAAAAACCCCTGCCACTTCATCAGTGACAGGGGCTTTTTTGTATCGGCTGCAATCAGGACGCGTGGGACTGCAGGTAGTTCTGGATACCGATCAGTTTGATCAGGCCCAACTGCTTTTCAAGCCAATAGGTGTGATCTTCTTCGGTATCGTGCAACTGAAGCTTGAGGATATCGCGGCTTACATAGTCGCCATTCTTTTCACACAGCTCGATGCCTTTGCACAGTGCAGCACGAACCTTGTACTCAAGACGCAGATCCGCCTCGAGCATGGTCTCTACCGTGGTCCCAACATCCAGGTCATCCGGGCGCATGCGCGGAGTGCCTTCGAGCATCAGAATGCGGCGCATCAGCGCATCGGCGTGACCGGCTTCTTCTTCCATCTCGTGGTTGATTCGTTCGTAGAGCTTGGTGAATCCCCAGTCCTCATACATCCGCGAGTGAACGAAATATTGGTCACGCGCGGCCAGTTCGCCGGTCAGCAACGTGTTGAGGTAATCGATAACGTCTGGGTGGCCTTGCATCGCCCTACATCTCCCTGCTTGAAAGTCTGTAGTTTGAACCAACCTGACTGGAAGGTCACTCACTTCGCGCAATAAAAGCGAAGATATTCTGAGAAAAGCAGCCTAAATAACGCAAAAACCGCCCTAATGAGGGCGGTTCTGCTTCTCGTTTAGACTTCGTTAAGCTGTACGTTGAGCAGCTTTGCGATTGCTTCTCCGTACGCCGGATCGGCCTTGTGGAAATGCTGCAACTGACGGTCGACGACATCACTCGATACACCCGCCATCGCGCCGGCGATGTTGCTGACCAGCAATGCTTTCTGCTCGTCGCTCATCAAACGGAACAGCGCACCGGCGTGGCTGTAGTAGTCGCTGTCTTCACGATGATCGTAGCGATCAGCCGCGCCGCTCAGGGCCAGTGCAGGCTCGGCATAGTGCGGCGCTTGCTTCGGCGACTCTACATAGCTGTTCGGCTCGTAGTTAGGCGCTGCGCCACCATTGCTGCCAAAAGCCATCGAACCATCACGCTGGTAAGTATTCACCGGGCTGCGTGGGGCATTCACCGGCAGTTGCTGGTGGTTGGTGCCTACACGGTAGCGGTGAGCGTCGGCGTATGCGAACACACGACCTTGCAGCATGCGATCCGGCGACAGACCTACGCCAGGCACCATGTTGCTGGGACCGAACGCAGCTTGCTCGACTTCAGCAAAGTAGTTGAGCGGATTACGGTTCAGTTCCAGCTCACCCACTTCAATCAGTGGAAACTCCTTCTGCGACCAAGTCTTGGTCACGTCGAACGGGTTCTCGTAGTGCGCAGCGGCCTGGGCCTCGGTCATGATCTGGATGCACACGCTCCATTTCGGGAAGTCACCACGTTCGATGGCCTCGAACAGATCGCGCTGGGCGTAGTCGGGATCTGTGCCCGCCAAACGTGCCGCGTCTGCCGGCGCCAGGTTCTTGATTCCTTGCTTGGTCTTGTAATGCCACTTCACCCAGTGGCGCTCGCCTTGAGCGCTGATCAGGCTGTAGGTGTGGCTGCCGAAGCCGTGCATGTGGCGATAGCCGTCCGGAATGCCGCGATCGGAGAACAGGATCGTGACCTGGTGCAGCGCTTCAGGAGAATGCGACCAGAAGTCCCACATCATCTGCGCGCTTTTCAGGTTACTTTGCGGCAGGCGTTTCTGGGTGTGGATAAAGTCAGGGAATTTCAGCGGATCACGAATGAAGAACACCGGCGTGTTGTTGCCGACGATGTCCCAGTTGCCTTCTTCGGTATAGAACTTGAGGGCGAAGCCACGTGGATCGCGCTCGGTGTCGGCCGAGCCACGCTCGCCACCGACCGTTGAAAAACGCAGGAAGGTCGGCGTCTGTTTGCCGACAGCGGAGAACAGCTTGGCGCTGGTGCACTGCGTAATGTCGCGAGTGACCGTGAAAGTACCGTATGCGCCCGAACCCTTGGCGTGTACACGACGCTCAGGAATGTTTTCCCGGTTGAAGTGAGCAAGCTTCTCGATCAGATGGAAATCATCGAGCAGCAACGGGCCACGAGGGCCAGCGGAGCGAGAATTCTGGTTATCAGCGACAGGTGCGCCACTGGCGGTCGTAAGCGTCTTGTTCTGGCTCATGCGATCTTCATCCTCTATCGGTCTTGAACTGCCGGCTAATCGGCTTGTTAGGGAGTATCGATCATCAATATGACAGCCACAAATTCATTAACTCATGACTATCAATAGATAAAAACTAACGATAAATCCTGGCATATAGTGCAGAACCAAACAAAGTAGAAGCTTGTACGAATAGCGCATTTCTTACAGGCACAAAAAACCGGGCACTAGGCCCGGTTCCTTGTTTCAGACTGATGTCTTACTCAGCGGATACAGCTTCACCGCCGACAGCACGATCAACCAGTTCGACGTACGCCATAGGCGCGTTGTCGCCAGCGCGGAAACCGCACTTGAGGATGCGCAGGTAGCCACCCTCACGGGTAGCGTAACGCTTGCCCAGGTCGTTGAAGAGCTTACCAACGATAGCTTTCGAACGAGTACGGTCGAAAGCCAGACGACGGTTAGCAACGCTGTCTGTCTTGGCCAGAGTGATCAGCGGCTCGGCAACGCGGCGCAGTTCTTTGGCTTTTGGCAGAGTAGTTTTGATCAGCTCGTGCTCGAACAGCGACACCGCCATGTTCTGGAACATGGCCTTGCGGTGCGAGCTGGTGCGGCTCAGGTGACGCCCACTTTTACGATGACGCATGGTTCATTCCTTACCAAACACTACGTTCGGTGATTACGACGATCAGGCAGTCGCCTTGTCGTCCTTCTTAAGACTTGCAGGCGGCCAGTTGTCGAGGCGCATGCCGAGGGACAGACCGCGGGAGGCCAGAACGTCCTTGATTTCAGTCAAGGATTTCTTGCCCAGGTTCGGAGTCTTCAACAGCTCTACTTCGGTACGCTGAATCAGGTCGCCGATGTAGTAGATGTTTTCCGCCTTAAGGCAGTTAGCCGAACGTACAGTCAGTTCCAGATCGTCAACCGGGCGAAGCAGGATCGGATCGATCTCGTCTTCCTGCTCGACAACCACTGGCTCACTGTCACCTTTGAGGTCGACGAACGCAGCCAACTGCTGTTGCAGAATGGTTGCAGCGCGGCGGATAGCCTCTTCAGGATCCAGAGTACCGTTGGTTTCCAGATCAATAACCAGCTTGTCCAGGTTGGTGCGCTGCTCGACACGGGCGTTTTCCACCACGTATGCGATACGGCGAACCGGGCTGAACGAAGAGTCAAGCTGCAAGCGACCGATGCTGCGGCTTTCGTCTTCATCGCTCTGACGCGAGTCTGCTGGTTCATAACCACGACCACGAGCTACGGTGAGCTTCATGTTCAGGGCGCCGTTAGACGCCAGGTTAGCGATTACGTGATCGGGATTAACGATCTCGACATCATGATCCAGCTGAATATCGGCAGCGGTAACCACCCCCGAACCCTTCTTCGACAAGGTCAGCGTAACTTCGTCACGACCGTGCAGCTTGATGGCCAGACCTTTAAGGTTCAACAGGATTTCAATTACGTCTTCCTGTACACCTTCGATGGCGCTGTACTCGTGGAGCACACCGTCAATCTCGGCCTCGACTACTGCGCAGCCGGGCATTGAGGACAACAGGATGCGGCGCAGCGCGTTGCCCAGGGTGTGGCCAAAACCACGCTCGAGAGGCTCGAGAGTGATCTTGGCGCGGGTTGGACTGACAACCTGCACATCAATGTGGCGGGGTGTCAGGAACTCATTTACCGAAATCTGCATGGATGCACCTATTTTCTAGCCCTTACTTGGAGTAGAGCTCGACAATCAGGCTTTCGTTGATGTCGGCGGACAGATCACTGCGAGCAGGAACGTTCTTGAAAACGCCCGACTTCTTCTCAGTGTCTACTTCTACCCATTCTACGCGGCCACGTTGGGCACACAGATCGAGAGCTTGGACAATGCGAAGTTGGTTTTTTGCTTTCTCGCGAACAGCAACCACGTCACCAGCACGAACCTGGTAGGACGGAACGTTTACGGTCTGACCGTTAACGCTGATCGACTTGTGCGATACCAGCTGACGGGATTCGGCACGAGTCGAACCAAAGCCCATACGGTATACAACGTTGTCCAGACGGCATTCGAGCAGTTGCAGCAGGTTTTCACCAGTTGCACCTTTCTTGCCAGCAGCTTCTTTGTAGTAGCCGCTGAACTGACGCTCGAGAACGCCGTAGATACGACGGACCTTCTGCTTTTCACGCAGTTGGGTGCCGTAGTCGGACTGGCGACCGCGGCGTTGGCCGTGGATACCAGGTGCTGCTTCAATGTTGCACTTCGATTCGATCGCGCGCACGCCGCTCTTCAGGAAGAGATCGGTGCCTTCGCGACGAGCGAGTTTGCATTTTGGACCAATGTAACGAGCCATTCTTTACAATCTCCTGGATTACACGCGGCGCTTCTTCGGCGGACGGCACCCGTTGTGCGGGATTGGCGTCACGTCGGTGATGCTGGCGATCTTGTAGCCACAGCCGTTCAAAGCGCGGACTGCGGATTCACGACCTGGACCTGGACCCTTGACGTTCACGTCGAGGTTTTTCAGGCCGTATTCCAGCGCAGCTTGACCAGCACGCTCAGCAGCTACTTGAGCAGCGAACGGGGTGGACTTGCGGGAACCGCGGAAACCCGAACCACCGGAGGTAGCCCAGGAAAGAGCGTTACCTTGACGGTCGGTGATGGTCACGATGGTGTTGTTAAAAGAAGCATGGATGTGGGCGATGCCATCAACCACTGTCTTTTTAACTTTTTTACGAGGACGAGCAGCAGGTTTTGCCATGATTAAATTCCTGTCGATTCGCTGGGGCGATTACTTGCGGATCGGCTTACGCGGACCTTTACGGGTACGCGCGTTGGTCTTGGTACGCTGACCGCGTACTGGCAGACCACGACGATGACGCAGACCGCGATAGCAACCGAGGTCCATCAAGCGCTTGATTTTCATGTTGATTTCGCGACGCAGGTCACCTTCAGTGGTGAACTTCGCCACTTCGCCACGCAGCTGTTCAATCTGCTCGTCGCTCAGATCCTTGATCTTTGCGGCTGGGTTTACCCCAGTCTCTGCACAGATCTTCTGTGCAGTAGTGCGACCAACACCATAGATGTAGGTCAGCGAGATAACAGTATGCTTGTTATCTGGAATGTTAACGCCTGCAATACGGGCCATTCAGTGGGACTCCAATTGACAGCTACCTACGCCCCGGAAGCCAAGAAATAGGGCGCGAGATAATATCGCTGTAATAACAAATAATCAACCCGGTAGCGCACTAGCTACCGGGCTTGAAGCACAATCACACTCAGCCTTGGCGCTGTTTGTGACGCGGTTCCGCGCTGCAAATTACTCGAACAACACCTTCGCGGCGAATAATCTTGCAGTTACGGCACAGCTTTTTCACCGATGCACGAACTTTCATCACCAACTCCTCGAACCTTATGGGTACTCAGCGCAACATGCCGCTGCCGTAACCCTTCAGGTTGGCTTTCTTCATCAGGGATTCGTACTGGTGCGAAACGAGGTGCGATTGTACTTGGGACATGAAGTCCATCACAACCACGACCACGATCAGCAACGAGGTCCCGCCAAGGTAGAACGGAACGTTTGCTGCAACCACCAGGAACTGGGGCAACAAGCACACGGCCGTCATGTAAAGAGCACCGAACATGGTCAAGCGAGTCAAAACGCCATCAATATAGCGTGCGGACTGCTCACCTGGACGGATGCCCGGAATAAAGGCACCGGACTTCTTCAGGTTTTCCGCTACGTCTTTCGGATTGAACATCAACGCCGTATAGAAGAAGCAGAAGAAAATAATCCCTGCACTAAACAGCAGAATATTCAACGGCTGACCAGGAGCGATCGACTGCGAGATGTCCTGCAACCAGCCCATACCTTCAGACTGACCAAACCAGGCACCCAACGAAGCCGGGAACAGCAAAATGCTGCTCGCGAAAATAGCCGGAATAACACCGGCCATGTTCACCTTCAGCGGCAAGTGGCTTGTCTGCGCAGCAAAAACCTTGCGGCCCTGCTGACGCTTGGCGTAGTGAACAGCGATACGACGCTGACCACGCTCAATGAACACCACGAAACCGATAATCGCTACTGCCAGCAAACCGATGGCAACCAAAGCGAAGATGTTGATATCGCCCTGACGCGCAGACTCGAAAGACTGCCCGATTGCTCTCGGAAGACCGGCGACGATACCCGAAAAAATCAACATCGAGATACCGTTGCCTACACCACGCTCAGTAATCTGCTCACCCAGCCACATCATGAACATCGCGCCAGCCACAAACGTGGAGACCGCGACGAAATGGAAGCCAAAGTCACCAGTGAACGCAACGCCCTGCCCCGCCAGACCAATGGACATGCCAATGGCCTGAACGAGAGCGAGGACGACGGTGCCGTAGCGGGTGTACTGGCTGATCTTGCGACGGCCAGCTTCACCTTCCTTCTTCAACTGCTCCAGCTGCGGGCTGACGGCGGTCATCAACTGCATGATGATCGATGCCGAAATGTACGGCATGATCCCCAGTGCAAAGATGCTCATCCGCTCCAGCGCGCCGCCGGAAAACATGTTGAACAAGCTAAGAATGGTCCCCTCATTCTGTCGAAACAGGTCTGCGAGTCGGTCCGGGTTGATACCTGGAACCGGGATGTGTGCGCCTATTCGGTAGACGATAATCGCCAGGAACAGAAAACGCAGACGAGCCCAGAGTTCAGACATACCGCCTTTGCCGAGCGCAGAGAGAGCACCTTGCTTAGCCATTTATTCCTCGAACTTGCCGCCAGCTGCTTCGATAGCCGCACGCGCACCTTTGGTGGCGCCGATTCCCTTGCCGATAGTGACAGCGCGAGTCACTTCACCGGACAGCATGATTTTCACACGCTGTACGTTGACGTTGATCACGTTGGCATCTTTCAGGGACTGCACGGTGACGATGTCGCCTTCCACTTTAGCCAGCTCGGACAGACGCACTTCCGCGCGGTCCATGGCTTTCAGGGAAACGAAACCGAACTTCGGCAGGCGACGATGCAGCGGCTGTTGACCGCCTTCAAAGCCTGGAGCAATGGTGCCACCGGAGCGGGAAGTCTGACCTTTGTGACCACGGCCACCAGTCTTACCCAAACCACTACCGATACCACGGCCCGGACGATGCTTTTCGCGACGGGAACCCGGCGCTGGACTCAGATCATTGAGTTTCATCGATTAACCCTCGACACGCAGCATGTAGTAAGCCTTGTTGATCATCCCGCGATTCTCGGGAGTATCCTGGACTTCTACAGTGTGACCGATGCGACGCAGACCCAGACCCTTAACGCACAGTTTGTGGTTAGGGATGCGGCCGGTCATGCTTTTGATCAGCGTAACTTTAACGGTAGCCATGATTACTTGATCTCCTCAACACGCAGGCCACGTTTGGCTGCAATGGATTCAGGAGACTGCATAGCCTTCAGACCCTTGAAAGTGGCGTGAACCACGTTTACAGGGTTAGTCGAGCCGTAGCACTTGGCCAGAACGTTCTGAACGCCAGCAACTTCGAGGACAGCACGCATAGCGCCGCCAGCGATGATACCGGTACCTTCAGAAGCAGGCTGCATGTACACCTTCGAAGCGCCATGGGCGGACTTCATTGCGTACTGCAGAGTGGTGCCGTTCAGATCAACCTGGATCATGTTGCGGCGAGCAGCTTCCATTGCCTTCTGGATCGCAGCAGGCACTTCACGCGACTTGCCACGGCCGAAGCCAACACGCCCTTTACCATCACCAACCACGGTCAACGCGGTGAAAGTGAAGATACGGCCGCCTTTAACGGTTTTGGCTACGCGGTTAACTTGAACCAGCTTCTCGATGTAGCCTTCGTCGCGCTTTTGGTCGTTATTTGACATAACTTAGAACTCCAGCCCAGCTTCACGAGCAGCATCAGCCAGCGCTTTAACGCGGCCGTGGTACTTGAAGCCAGAGCGGTCGAAAGCCACCTGCGAGACGCCAGCGGCCTTAGCACGCGTAGCGACCAGCTGGCCAACCTTAGTGGCCGCGTCGATGTTGCCAGTGGCGCCATCACGCAGTTCTTTATCCAAAGTCGAGGCGCTTGCCAGGACTTTGTTGCCGTCGGCCGAAATGACCTGGGCGTAGATGTGCTGCGAAGAGCGGAACACGCAGAGACGCACGACTTCGAGTTCGTGCATTTTCAGGCGTGCTTTGCGAGCGCGACGCAGTCGAGTAACTTTTTTGTCGGTCATTTGCTATGCCCTACTTCTTCTTGGCTTCTTTACGACGGACGACTTCGTCCGCGTAGCGCACACCTTTGCCTTTGTACGGCTCTGGTGGACGGAAGTCGCGGATCTCGGCGGCCACTTGACCTACCAGCTGCTTGTCGATGCCCTTGATCAGGATATCGGTCTGGCTAGGAGTCTCAGCGGTGATGCCTTCCGGCAGTTCGTAATCCACTGGGTGCGAGAAGCCAAGAGCCAGGTTCAGCACCTGACCTTTTGCTTGCGCTTTGTAACCAACACCGACCAGCTGGAGCTTACGCTCGAAGCCTTGGCTTACGCCCTGGACCATGTTGTTTACCAACGCACGAGTGGTACCGGCCATTGCGCGAGTCTGTTGATCGCCATTGCGAGCAGCAAAACGCAGCTCACCGGCTTCTTCAACGACTTCAACGGACGAATGGACGTTCAGTTCAAGAGTACCCTTGGCACCCTTCACCGAAAGCTGTTGGCCTGCGAATTTTACTTCGACACCGGCTGGCAGCTTAACGGGGTTCTTAGCGACGCGAGACATGCTTATCCCCCCTTAGAACACAGTGCAAAGAACTTCGCCGCCGACACCGGCAGCGCGCGCAGCACGATCAGTCATCACACCTTTGTTGGTGGAGACGATAGACACACCGAGACCGCCACGTACTTTTGGCAGTTCTTCGACGGACTTGTACTGACGCAGGCCTGGACGGCTAACGCGCTTCACTTCCTCGATGACCGGACGGCCTTCGAAGTATTTCAGCTCGATGGACAGCAGTGGTTTGGTTTCGCTGCTGATCTGATAACCCGCGATGTAACCTTCGTCCTTCAGGACTTTTGCTACAGCCACCTTCAACGTGGAAGACGGCATGCTTACGACGGACTTTTCAGCCATCTGGGCATTACGGATTCGAGTTAGCATGTCCGCTAACGGGTCCTGCATACTCATGGGCTAGACGCTCCTAATACAGAAAAATTAGCCTTGCGGCTACTACTTGTCGCCGAGAAATTCCGGGCATAAAAAACACGGGCTCAGGCGAGCCGGTCATTCTAGACATACCCCAGAAATGAATCAAGCCCCAAAAGGGGCTTGATTCAAGTTCAAGGCCACCGATGGTCAGGTTCTTGCGACCCCGACCATCAAGGCTTTGACAGCAATTACCAGCTGGCTTTAACCAGACCTGGTACGTCACCACGCATTGCCGCTTCACGCAATTTGTTACGGCCGAGGCCGAACTTGCGGTAAACGCCGTGCGGACGACCGGTCAGACGGCAACGGTTACGCATGCGCGAGGCGCTTGCGTCACGTGGCTGCTTCTGCAGAGCTACGGTAGCTTCCCAACGTGCTTCTGGACTTGCGTTCAGATCAACGATGATAGCTTTCAGCGCTGCACGCTTGACGGCGTACTTGGCAACGGTGAGCTGACGCTTCAGCTCACGGTTTTTCATGCTCTTCTTGGCCATTTTCCTACTCCAATCAGTTGCGGAACGGGAATTTGAAAGCACGCAGCAGAGCGCGGCCTTCATCATCGTTCTTGGCAGTGGTGGTCAGGGTAATGTCCAGACCGCGGAGAGCATCGATCTTGTCGTAGTCGATTTCCGGGAAAATGATCTGCTCTTTCACGCCCATGCTGTAGTTGCCACGACCATCGAAGGACTTGGCATTCAGGCCGCGGAAGTCGCGAACCCGAGGCAGGGAGATCGACAGCAGACGATCCAGGAACTCGTACATACGCTCACGGCGCAGGGTCACTTTGACGCCGATCGGCCAACCTTCACGGACTTTAAAGCCAGCGATGGATTTGCGAGCGTAGGTCACAACGACTTTCTGGCCGGTGATCTTTTCCAGGTCAGCAACAGCGTGCTCGATGACTTTTTTGTCGCCGATCGCTTCGCCCAGACCCATGTTCAGGGTGATTTTGGTAACGCGCGGAACTTCCATCACGTTCGAAAGCTTAAGTTCTTCCTTAAGTTTCGGAGCGATTTCCTTCCGGTAAATCTCTTTTAGTCGTGCCATGGTCTTCTACCTAGCAGTGTTCAAGCATCAACCGCTTTTTGGGTCGACTTGAAGACACGAATTTTCTTACCGTCTTCTACTTTGAAACCAACGCGGTCAGCCTTGTTGGTTTCGCCGTTGAAGATGGCGACGTTGGAAGCGTGCAGTGGCGCTTCTTTCTCGACGATACCGCCCTGTACGCCCGACATCGGGTTAGGCTTGGTATGACGCTTGACCAGGTTCAGACCACCAACAACCAGACGGTTGTCAGCAAGAACCTTCAGCACCTTACCGCGCTTACCTTTGTCTTTGCCGGCGATCACGATGATCTCGTCGTCACGACGAATCTTTTGCATGTCGGATCTCCTTACAGCACTTCTGGGGCGAGCGAGACGATCTTCATGAACTTCTCAGTACGAAGTTCACGGGTCACTGGCCCAAAGATACGGGTGCCGATCGGCTCTTGCTTGTTGTTCAGAAGAACAGCAGCGTTGCCATCAAAGCGGATAATGGAGCCATCAGCACGACGTACGCCGTGACGAGTGCGGACTACAACAGCAGTCATCACTTGGCCTTTTTTCACCTTACCGCGAGGAATTGCTTCCTTCACGGTAACTTTGATGATGTCACCGATACCAGCGTAACGACGATGGGAGCCACCCAGCACCTTGATGCACATAACGCGGCGAGCGCCGCTGTTATCGGCCACATCGAGCATGGATTGAGTCTGAATCATATAATTTCTCCGACCCCTAGCCCTTAGACTTCCACAGCGCGTTCGAGAACATCAACCAGCGCCCAAGACTTGGTCTTGGCCATCGGACGAGTTTCACGAATAGTGACTTTGTCGCCGATGTGGCACTGATTGGTTTCGTCGTGCGCGTGCAGCTTAGTCGAACGCTTAACGTATTTACCGTAGATCGGGTGCTTAACGCGACGCTCGATCAGAACGGTGATGGTTTTGTCCATCTTGTCGCTGACAACACGGCCAGTCAGCGTACGGACAGTTTTTTCGGCTTCAGCCATGATCACTTACCTGCCTGCTGGTTGAGCACAGTCTTCACGCGAGCGATGTCACGCTTAACTTGCGAGAGCAGATGAGACTGCCCCAACTGGCCAGTTGCTTTCTGCATGCGCAGATTGAACTGGTCGCGCAGCAAGCCGAGCAGTTGCTCGTTCAGCTGCTGTGCGGATTTTTCACGAAGTTCATTCGCTTTCATCACATCACCGTCCGTTTAACAAAGGAGGTGGCGAGCGGCAGCTTTGCAGCAGCCAGGGCGAAAGCCTCACGCGCCAGCTCTTCAGAAACACCCTCGATTTCATACAGGACTTTGCCTGGCTGAATCTGGGCAACCCAGTACTCCACGTTACCCTTACCTTTACCCATACGAACCTCGAGAGGCTTCTTGGAGATCGGCTTGTCCGGGAATACACGGATCCAGATCTTGCCGCCACGTTTTACGTGACGGGTCAGAGCACGACGCGCTGACTCGATCTGACGAGCGGTGAGACGACCACGAGCTACAGACTTCAGCGCGAACTCGCCGAAGCTGACTTTGCTACCGCGCAGTGCCAGACCACGGTTGTGGCCGGTCATCTGCTTGCGGAACTTCGTACGCTTAGGTTGCAACATTTGGCGTACCCCTTACTTAGCAGCTTTTTTACGAGGCGCTGGTGCTTGTGGCTTCAGCTCTTCTTGGCGACCACCAATTACTTCGCCTTTGAAGATCCAAACCTTTACACCGATCACACCGTAAGTGGTGTGAGCTTCGTAGTTGGCATAGTCGATGTCGGCACGCAGGGTGTGCAGTGGCACACGACCTTCGCGATACCATTCAGTACGTGCGATTTCAGCACCGCCGAGACGACCGCTCACTTGGATTTTGATGCCTTTGGCACCAATGCGCATGGCGTTCTGTACAGCGCGCTTCATGGCGCGACGGAACATTACACGACGCTCCAGCTGCTGAGCTACGCTCTGCGCAACCAGCATACCGTCGAGTTCCGGCTTGCGGATCTCTTCGATATTGATGTGCACAGGCACACCCATTTGCTTGGTCAGGTCCTGACGCAGCTTCTCAACATCTTCACCTTTCTTCCCGATAACGATACCTGGACGAGCGGTGTGGATGGTGATGCGTGCAGTTTGGGCCGGACGATGGATATCGATACGGCTTACGGACGCGCTTTTTAGTTTGTCTTGGAGGTATTCACGCACCTTCAGATCAGCGAACAAGTAGTCCGCATAAGTCCGACCGTCTGCGTACCAGACGGAGGTGTGCTCCTTGACGATTCCCAGGCGAATGCCAATGGGATGTACTTTCTGACCCATCTCTTCGACTCCGTTACTTGTCAGCAACCTTGACAGTGATATGGCAAGACCGCTTGACGATGCGATCAGCACGGCCTTTGGCACGTGGCATGATGCGCTTCAGCGAACGCCCTTCGTTGACGAAAACGGTGCTGACCTTCAGGTCATCAACGTCTGCGCCTTCGTTATGCTCGGCGTTGGCTACGGCCGACTCCAGCACTTTTTTCATGATCTCGGCGGCTTTCTTACTGCTGAAAGCCAACAGGTTGAGCGCTTCGCCCACCTTCTTCCCGCGGATCTGGTCGGCGACCAAGCGGGCTTTCTGGGCGGAGATTCGAGCGCCCGACAACTTAGCGGCTACTTCCATTTCCTTACCCCTTAACGCTTGGCTTTCTTGTCTGCCACGTGCCCGCGATAAGTGCGGGTACCGGCGAACTCGCCCAGTTTGTGGCCGACCATGTCTTCGTTTACGAGAACTGGGACGTGCTGACGACCGTTGTGTACAGCGATGGTCAAACCGACCATTTGTGGCAGGATCATCGAACGACGCGACCAAGTCTTAATTGGTTTGCGATCGTTCTTTTCCGCCGCCACTTCGATCTTCTTCAGTAGGTGAAGATCAATAAAAGGACCTTTTTTCAGAGAACGTGGCACTGTCGTATCCCTCTATTTACTTGCGACGACGGACGATCATTTTGTCGGTACGCTTATTACCACGAGTCTTCGCGCCCTTAGTCGGGAAGCCCCATGGCGATACCGGATGACGACCACCAGAGGTACGACCTTCACCACCACCATGTGGGTGGTCAACCGGGTTCATGGCAACACCACGAACGGTTGGGCGAACGCCACGCCAGCGCTTGGCACCAGCTTTACCCAGCGAACGCAGGCTGTGCTCGGAGTTCGAGACTTCGCCCAGGGTCGCACGGCACTCAGCCAATACTTTACGCATTTCACCGGAACGCAGACGCAGGGTCACGTAAACGCCTTCACGAGCGATCAGCTGAGCCGAAGCACCAGCGGAACGAGCGATCTGTGCGCCTTTACCTGGCTTCAGTTCGATGCCGTGTACGGTAGAACCGACTGGAATGTTGCGCAGTTGCAGAGCGTTACCTGGCTTGATTGGAGCCAGGGCACCTGCGATCAGCGTGTCGCCAGCACTCACGCCTTTAGGGGCGATGATGTAGCGGCGCTCGCCGTCTGCGTAGCAGAGCAGTGCGATGTGAGCAGTACGGTTTGGATCGTATTCGATACGCTCAACAGTGGCGACGATGCCATCTTTGTCGTTGCGACGGAAATCGACCATACGGTAATGCTGCTTATGACCACCACCGATGTGACGAGTGGTAATACGGCCATTGTTGTTACGACCACCAGTCTTCGATTTTTTCTCGAGCAGCGGTGCGTGAGGAGCGCCTTTATGCAGCTCCTGGTTGACCACCTTGACCACAAAACGGCGGCCAGGGGAAGTCGGTTTGCATTTAACGATTGCCATGATGCACCCCTTCCTTACTCAGCACTGCTGCTGAAATCGAGATCTTGGCCTGGCTGAAGGGAGATAACTGCCTTCTTCCAGTCATTACGCTTGCCCAGACCGCGAGCGGTGCGCTTGCTCTTACCCAGAACGTTCAGGGTAGTAACACGCTCAACTTTCACGCTGAACAGGCTTTCGACGGCCTTCTTGATTTCCAGCTTGGTTGCGTCAGTAGCAACCTTGAAAACGAACTGGCCTTTCTTGTCTGCCAGAACCGTAGCCTTCTCGGAAACGTGCGGGCCAAGCAGAACTTTAAATACGCGTTCCTGGTTCATCCCAGCAGCTCCTCGAATTTCTTCACGGCCGACACGGTGATCAACACCTTGTCGTATGCGATCAGACTAACTGGATCGGAACCTTGCACGTCACGTACATCTACGTGTGGCAGGTTGCGAGCAGCCAGGTACAGGTTCTGATCAACAGCGTCCGACACGATCAGAACGTCGGTCAGGCTCATGTTGTTCAGTTTGCCCAGCAGGTCTTTGGTTTTCGGAGTTTCAACTGCGAAATCCTGAACCACGACCAGACGATCAGTACGCACCAGCTCAGCAAGGATGGAACGCATTGCTGCGCGATACATCTTCTTGTTCAGCTTCTGCGAGTGATCCTGTGGACGAGCTGCGAAAGTGGTGCCGCCGCCGCGCCAGATTGGGCTACGGATAGTACCGGCACGAGCACGGCCAGTACCTTTCTGACGCCATGGGCGCTTACCGCCACCACGAACGTCGGAACGGGTCTTTTGCTGCTTGCTACCTTGACGGCCGCCGGCCATGTAGGCCACGACTGCTTGGTGAACCAGCGTCTCGTTGAATTCGCCGCCAAATGTCAGTTCGGAAACTTCGATCGCTTGAGCGTCATTTACATTTAATTGCATGTCAGCTTCCCCTTAACCGCGAGCCTTGGCTGCTGGACGTACAACCAGGTTGCCGCCAGTAGCGCCAGGAACAGCACCCTTGACCAGCAACAGATTGCGTTCAGCGTCCACGCGCACTACTTCCAGGGACTGCACGGTCACGCGCTCAGCGCCCATATGACCGGACATTTTTTTGCCCTTGAATACACGACCAGGAGTCTGGCACTGGCCGATAGAGCCTGGGACGCGGTGGGATACGGAGTTACCGTGGGTGTTATCTTGCCCGCGGAAATTCCAACGCTTGATCGTACCCTGGAAGCCTTTACCTTTGGACTGACCGGTTACATCAACCAGTTGACCAGCAGCGAAGATTTCAGCGTTGATCAGATCGCCGGCCTGGTACTCGCCTTCTTCAAGGCGGAATTCCATTACGGTACGACCAGCGGCAACGTTCGCTTTGGCGAAGTGGCCAGCCTGAGCAGCTGTTACACGGGAAGCACGACGCTCGCCGACAGTGACTTGCACTGCACGATAGCCATCGGTTTCTTCAGTTTTGAACTGGGTGACGCGATTCGGCTCGATCTCAATGACCGTGACCGGAATGGAGACACCTTCTTCGGTGAAAATACGGGTCATACCCGCTTTACGACCGACTACACCAATAGTCATGTTGTAAACCTCATGAGTGTACGGGGCTTTCACCCGCTATGGCCGCCCATTTCAGAGCGTTACACGACCAAGACCGAGTCTTAGCCGAGGCTGATCTGCACTTCCACACCGGCCGCAAGATCAAGCTTCATAAGTGCATCAACGGTTTTATCCGTTGGCTGGACGATGTCCAGAACGCGCTTATGAGTGCGGATCTCGTACTGGTCACGCGCGTCTTTGTTGACGTGCGGGGAAACCAGAACGGTGAACCGCTCTTTACGGGTAGGCAGTGGAATTGGACCACGCACTTGAGCACCAGTACGTTTCGCGGTTTCCACGATTTCCTGGGTTGATTGGTCGATCAGGCGATGGTCAAAAGCCTTCAACCTGATACGGATTTGCTGATTTTGCATTGGATTTCAGACTCCGGCTGCTATTCCCACCGGGCGCAATACGCCCGTTAAAAGGAGGCGCAATTCTATAGACGCCCCAGATAGGTGTCAACCCAATAAAAAAGCCCCCGCTAAGCGGGGGCTTTTTCAACTCATCAAAGCTGACTCAATAAAGAGATCACTCGATGATTTTAGCTACGACACCAGCACCAACGGTACGGCCGCCTTCACGGATTGCGAAACGCAGACCGTCTTCCATCGCGATGGTTTTGATCAGGGTAACAGTCATCTGAATGTTGTCACCTGGCATTACCATTTCAACGCCTTCTGGCAGCTCGCAGTTACCGGTCACGTCAGTAGTACGGAAGTAGAACTGTGGACGGTAGCCTTTGAAGAACGGAGTGTGACGGCCGCCTTCTTCCTTGCTCAGAACGTAAACTTCTGCGGTGAACTTGGTGTGCGGCTTAACCGAACCCGGCTTAACCAGAACCTGACCACGCTCAACGTCGTCACGCTTGGTGCCACGCAGCAGAACGCCGCAGTTCTCGCCAGCACGACCTTCGTCCAGCAGCTTGCGGAACATCTCAACACCGGTGCAGGTGGTGGTGGTGGTGTCACGCAGACCAACGATTTCCAGGGCGTCTTGAACGCGAACGATACCGCGCTCGATACGACCGGTCACAACAGTACCGCGACCCGAGATCGAGAACACGTCTTCGATTGGCATCAGGAAAGGCTTGTCGATAGCACGCTCTGGCTCTGGGATGTAGCTGTCCAGAGTCTCCACCAGCTTCTTAACAGCGGTGGTGCCCATTTCGTTGTCGTCTTTGCCTTCCAGCGCCATACGAGCCGAACCGATGATGATCGGAGTGTCGTCGCCTGGGAAGTCGTAGGTGGACAGCAGGTCGCGAACTTCCATCTCAACCAGTTCCAGCAGCTCAGCGTCGTCTACCAGGTCAGCCTTGTTCAGGAAAACCACGATGTACGGAACGCCTACCTGACGGGACAGCAGGATGTGCTCACGGGTTTGTGGCATCGGACCATCAGCGGCCGAGCAAACCAGGATAGCGCCGTCCATCTGCGCAGCACCAGTGATCATGTTCTTCACGTAGTCAGCGTGACCTGGGCAGTCAACGTGAGCGTAGTGACGAATGTTCGAGTTGTACTCAACGTGCGCGGTGTTGATGGTGATACCGCGAGCTTTTTCTTCTGGAGCGCTGTCGATCTTGTCGAATTCAACTACGGCCGAACCGAAAACTTCGGAGCAGACGCGAGTCAGAGCAGCGGTCAGAGTGGTTTTACCGTGGTCAACGTGGCCGATGGTGCCAACGTTTACGTGCGGTAGGGAACGATCAAATTTTTCTTTAGCCACGACAATTAACTCCTAGCCTAAAGGGGCTGAATCAGCCTTGTTTTTTGGTAACGGATTCGACGATGTGCGACGGAGCCGTATCGTATTTTTTGAATTCCATAGAGTAGCTTGCGCGACCCTGAGACATGGAACGAACGTCGGTCGCATAACCGAACATCTCACCCAGTGGAACTTCGGCACGGATAACCTTGCCGGACACTGTGTCTTCCATACCCTGGATCATGCCGCGACGACGGTTAAGGTCGCCCATCACATCACCCATATAGTCTTCAGGCGTAACAACCTCTACCGCCATGATCGGCTCAAGCAACTCACCACCGCCCTTCTGGGCCAGTTGCTTGGTCGCCATGGAAGCAGCCACTTTAAACGCCATCTCGTTGGAGTCGACGTCGTGGTAAGAACCATCGAACACGGTAGCCTTCAGGCCGATCAGCGGATAGCCGGCAACAACGCCGTTCTTCATCTGCTCTTCGATACCCTTCTGGATAGCCGGGATGTATTCCTTAGGAACCACACCACCCACTACTTCGTTCAGGAATTGCAGACCTTCCTGACCTTCGTCAGCAGGAGCAAAGCGAATCCAGCAGTGACCGAACTGGCCACGACCGCCGGACTGACGAACGAACTTGCCTTCGATTTCGCAGTTCTTCGTGATGCGCTCACGGTACGAAACCTGTGGCTTGCCGATGTTGGCTTCGACGTTGAACTCACGGCGCATCCGGTCAACCAGGATGTCCAAGTGCAGCTCGCCCATGCCGGAGATGATCGTTTGACCAGTCTCTTCATCAGTTTTGACGCGGAAAGACGGGTCTTCCTGAGCAAGCTTGCCCAGAGCGATACCCATTTTTTCCTGGTCATCCTTGGTCTTTGGCTCTACGGCAACCGAAATAACCGGCTCCGGGAAGTCCATGCGAACCAGGATGATTGGCTTGTCAGCATTGCAGAGGGTTTCACCAGTGGTGACGTCCTTCATGCCGATCAGGGCCGCGATGTCGCCAGCGCGTACTTCCTTGATCTCTTCACGGGCGTTTGCGTGCATTTGCACCATACGACCCACGCGCTCTTTCTTGCCTTTAACCGAGTTGATCACGCCGTCGCCGGAGTTCAACACGCCCGAGTAAACGCGGACGAAGGTCAAGGTACCCACGAATGGGTCGGTAGCGATCTTGAACGCCAGGGCCGCGAACGGCTCGTCGTCGCTTGCATGACGCTCCATCTCTTCTTCCTCGTTATCAGGGTTGGAACCCTTGATAGCAGGAATGTCGGTCGGAGCAGGCAGGAAGTCGATAACGGCGTCGAGAACCAGGGGAACGCCCTTGTTCTTGAACGAAGAACCGCAAACAGCCAGAACGATTTCGCCGGCGATAGTACGCTGACGCAGAGCAGCCTTGATCTCGGCGATCGACAGCTCTTCACCTTCCAGATACTTGTTCATCAGCTCTTCGCTGGCTTCGGCGGCGGCTTCAACCATGTTGTTGCGCCATTCTTCAGCCAGTTCAAGCATGTCCGCAGGGATTTCCTTGCGAACCGGAACCATACCCTTGTCAGAGTCGTTCCAGTAGACAGCTTGCATGTTAATCAGGTCGATCTGGCCCTGGAAGTTATCTTCCGAACCGATAGCCAGCTGGATCGGCACCGGAGTGTGACCCAGACGCTGTTTGATCTGACCGATCACGCGCAGGAAGTTGGCACCAGCACGGTCCATCTTGTTTACATAAACAAGACGTGGAACGCCGTATTTGTTGGCCTGACGCCATACGGTTTCCGACTGAGGCTCAACACCCGAAGTACCGCAGAACACAACGACCGCGCCGTCGAGTACGCGCAGGGAACGCTCTACTTCAATGGTGAAGTCTACGTGGCCCGGAGTATCGATTACGTTGAAGCGATGCTCGTGTGGGTACTGCTTCTCGGAACCTTTCCAGAAGGCGGTAATGGCAGCAGAAGTAATGGTAATACCACGCTCCTGCTCCTGAACCATCCAGTCTGTGGTCGCGGCGCCGTCATGCACCTCGCCCATTTTGTGACTTTTGCCAGTGTAAAAAAGGACGCGCTCGGTGGTGGTGGTTTTACCAGCATCCACGTGTGCGACGATACCGATGTTACGGTAGCGACTAATCGGAGTAGTACGAGCCATAAAGCCCTCGCAAAATTAGTGAAGCTAAAATTAGAAGCGGTAGTGCGAGAAAGCTTTGTTAGCTTCGGCCATACGGTGCACGTCTTCACGCTTCTTAACAGCAGCACCTTTACCTTCAGCAGCATCCAGCAGCTCGCCAGCCAAGCGCAGAGCCATAGACTTCTCGCCGCGCTTGCGGGCGAAGTCTACCAACCAGCGCATTGCCAGAGCGTTACGACGGGACGGACGAACCTCGACCGGAACCTGGTAAGTAGCACCACCAACGCGGCGCGACTTCACTTCGACCAGCGGAGCGATGGCGTCGAGTGCTTTTTCGAAGAGTTCCAGGGGATCGGTGCCGGTCTTGCGAGCCGCAACGGTTTCCAGGGCACCATAAACGATACGCTCGGCAACGGCTTTCTTGCCGCTTTCCATAACGTGGTTCATGAATTTGGCGAGGATTTGGCTTCCGTATTTCGGATCGTCCAGAATCTCACGCTTTGCTGCTACGCGACGTCTTGGCATTGATAAGCCCTCAAACGGTCTTCAGGTTAGCTCGGGACAGATCCAGTGGATGCGCGCCCGACCTTACTCTTATCGACTCAATAAAATGAAAATCTGCAAAACGGCCGATTACTTCGGACGCTTGGTACCGTACTTCGAACGACCCTGGTTACGGCCTTTAACGCCGGAAGTATCCAAGGAGCCGCGAACGGTGTGGTAACGAACACCTGGCAAGTCTTTTACACGACCGCCGCGGATCAGTACCACGCTGTGCTCTTGCAGGTTGTGGCCTTCACCACCGATGTACGAGGAAACCTCGAAACCGTTGGTCAGACGCACACGGCATACTTTACGCAGTGCCGAGTTAGGTTTTTTCGGCGTAGTGGTGTACACACGGGTGCACACGCCACGACGTTGCGGGCAGTTCTGCAGCGCAGGCACGTCGGATTTCTCGACGATACGCTTACGCGGCTGACGTACCAGCTGGTTGATAGTTGCCATCTACTAGCTCCACTGTTGTCTTGCGACGCTATTGTCTTGCAAGAAAAGCAAAATGGCAGGAACGAATTCCCGCCAAATTTAGGGGATCAAGAGTCTAAAGAGGATCTTGTCCCCAGTCAAGGCAAGGCCCCGACCTCCCCGCTCGTCGAACCTCGACAAATTGTCTCGATTCGATGAACGGCTTGATCAGGGCCTCAGCTCATTTTTCGCAGAACTCAGTTACCGCTCGAGTTCAGCGCTTCGGTCAGTGCAGCTTCCACTTCACTGGCGCTTACGCGCAACGGCTTGTCTGCATCACGACGACGCTTGCGCTCGCTGTGATAAGCCAGACCGGTACCGGCCGGGATCAGACGACCCACGACCACGTTTTCTTTCAGGCCGCGCAGGTAATCGCGCTTGCCGGTTACGGCCGCTTCGGTCAGTACGCGGGTGGTTTCCTGGAAGGAAGCCGCCGAGATGAACGATTCGGTCGACAACGACGCCTTGGTGATACCCAGCAGAACGCGGGTGAACTTGGAGACAAATTTGTCTTCCGCGTTCAGACGCTCGTTCTCTACCAGAACGTGAGTCAGTTCCATCTGGTCGCCCTTGATGAAGCTGGAGTCGCCGGACTCGGAGATCTCAACTTTACGCAGCATCTGACGCAGGATGGTCTCGATGTGCTTGTCGTTGATCTTCACGCCTTGCAGACGGTAAACGTCCTGGATCTCGTTGACGATGTACTTGGCCAGCGCGCTCACACCCAGCAGACGCAGGATGTCGTGCGGATCGCTCGGACCGTCGGAGATAACTTCGCCGCGGTTTACCTGTTCGCCTTCGAACACGTTCAGGTGACGCCACTTCGGAATCAGCTCTTCGTACGGATCGCTACCGTCGTTCGGGGTAATGACCAGACGGCGCTTGCCTTTGGTCTCTTTACCGAACGCGATGGTGCCGCTGACTTCAGCCAGGATCGACGCTTCTTTCGGACGACGAGCTTCGAACAGGTCGGCAACACGCGGCAGACCACCGGTGATGTCACGGGTTTTCGAAGTTTCTTGCGGGATACGAGCGATAACGTCACCGATCGCGATCTTCGCACCGTCCGCAACACCGACCAGGGCGTTGGCTGGCAGGAAGTACTGAGCGATAACGTCAGTGCCTGGCAGCAACAGATCCTTGCCGTTGTCATCAACCATCTTCACCGCAGGACGGATGTCCTTGCCGGCAGCCGGACGGTCTTTGGCATCGAGTACTTCAATGTTGGTCATACCGGTCAATTCGTCAGTCTGACGCTTGATCGTGATGCCTTCTTCCATGCCCACGTAGGTCACGGTACCTTTCATTTCGGTAACGATCGGGTGAGTGTGCGGATCCCACTTGGCCACGATTGCGCCAGCGTCGACCTTGTCACCTTCTTTAACCGAAATCACGGCACCATACGGCAGCTTGTAACGCTCGCGCTCACGACCGAAGTCGTCAGCGATTGCCAGCTCACCGGAACGGGACACAGCAACCAGGTTGCCATCCACACGCTCAACGTATTTCAGGTTGTGCAGACGGACGGTACCGCCATTCTTCACCTGAACGCTGTCGGCTGCGGAAGTACGGCTTGCCGCACCACCGATGTGGAACGTACGCATCGTCAGCTGGGTACCCGGCTCACCGATGGACTGGGCAGCGATAACGCCGACCGCTTCACCGATGTTCACCTGGTGACCACGAGCCAGGTCACGGCCGTAGCACTTGGCGCAAATGCCATAGCGGGTTTCGCAGCTGATCGGCGAACGCACGATCACTTCGTCGATGCTGTTCAGCTCGATGAACTCGACCCACTTCTCGTCTACCAGAGTGCCAGCAGGAACGATGACGTCCTCGGTACCCGGCTTGAATACGTCACGGGCAATGACACGACCCAATACGCGCTCACCCAACGGCTCTACAACGTCACCGCCTTCAATGTGCGGAGTCATCAGCAGACCGTGTTCAGTGCCGCAATCGATCTCGGTTACAACCAGATCCTGCGCCACGTCTACCAGACGACGAGTCAGGTAACCGGAGTTCGCAGTTTTCAACGCGGTATCCGCCAGACCTTTACGAGCACCGTGAGTCGAGATGAAGTACTGGAGTACGCTCAGACCTTCACGGAAGTTCGCAGTAATCGGCGTTTCAATGATGGAACCGTCCGGCTTGGCCATCAGACCACGCATACCGGCCAGCTGACGAATCTGTGCTGCGGAACCCCGCGCACCCGAGTCGGCCATCATGTACATCGAGTTGAACGATTCTTGCTCGACTTCGTCGCCGTGACGGTCGATGACTTTCTCTTTCGAGAGGTTGGCCATCATCGCCTTGGAGACTTCGTCGTTCGCTTTCGACCAAAGGTCGATCACTTTGTTGTACTTCTCGCCCTGGGTTACCAGGCCGGAGGCGTACTGGCTCTCGATTTCTTTCACTTCGTCGGTGGCAGCACCGATGATGCGGGCTTTTTCATCCGGGATAACGAAGTCGTTAACACCGATGGAAACGCCGGAAATGGTCGAATAGGCAAAACCGGTGTACATCAACTGGTCAGCGAAGATCACGGTCTCTTTCAGACCAACCACGCGGTAGCACTGGTTGATCAGCTTGGAGATCGCCTTTTTCTTCATCGGCAGGTTGACGACGTCGAACGACAGACCTTTTGGCACAACCTGGAACAGCAGCGCACGGCCGACAGTGGTGTCGACGATACGGGTGTTGTTCACGCTGTTGCCGTCACGATCGTTCACGGTTTCGTTGATACGAACCTTGATCTTGGCGTGCAGTGCGGCTTCGCCGGCACGGAACACACGGTCAACTTCCTGCAGATCCGCAAACACACGACCTTCGCCCTTGGCGTTGATCGCTTCACGAGTCATGTAGTACAGACCCAATACAACGTCCTGCGACGGAACGATGATTGGCTCACCGTTGGCTGGCGACAGAATGTTGTTGGTCGACATCATCAACGCACGCGCTTCGAGCTGGGCTTCCAGCGTCAGCGGTACGTGTACGGCCATTTGGTCGCCGTCGAAGTCGGCGTTGTACGCGGCGCAGACCAGAGGGTGCAGCTGGATAGCCTTACCTTCGATCAGTACCGGTTCAAACGCCTGGATACCCAGACGGTGAAGAGTCGGTGCACGGTTGAGGAGGACCGGGTGTTCGCGAATCACTTCAGCGAGAACGTCCCAAACTTCTGGCAGTTCGCGCTCGACCATTTTCTTGGCCGCTTTGATGGTGGTCGCGAGACCACGCATTTCCAGCTTGCCGAAAATGAACGGCTTGAACAGCTCGAGAGCCATCTTCTTCGGCAGACCGCACTGATGCAGACGCAGGGTCGGGCCTACGGTAATTACCGAACGACCGGAGTAGTCAACACGCTTACCGAGCAAGTTCTGACGGAAACGACCTTGCTTACCCTTGATCATGTCAGCCAGGGATTTCAGAGGACGCTTGTTGGAACCTGTGATAGCGCGGCCACGACGACCGTTGTCGAGCAGTGCATCGACAGCTTCCTGCAACATACGCTTTTCGTTGCGCACGATGATGTCCGGAGCGGACAGATCCAGCAGACGCTTCAAACGGTTGTTACGGTTGATCACTCGACGATACAGATCGTTGAGGTCGGAAGTCGCGAAACGACCGCCATCCAGCGGAACCAGTGGACGCAGATCTGGCGGCAGAACCGGCAGAACGGTCAGCACCATCCACTCTGGCAGGTTGCCGGAACCCTGGAAGGCTTCCATCAACTTCAGACGCTTGGACAGCTTCTTGATCTTGGTTTCGGAGTTGGTTTGCGGAATTTCTTCACGCAGACGGCCAATCTCGTGTTCCAGGTCGATAGCGTGCAGCAGTTCACGGACAGCTTCGGCACCCATACGGGCGTCGAAGTCATCACCGAACTCTTCCAGCGCTTCGAAGTACTGCTCGTCGTTCAGCAGCTGACCTTTTTCAAGAGTGGTCATGCCCGGGTCGATAACGACATAGCTCTCGAAGTAGAGAACGCGTTCGATATCACGCAGGGTCATGTCCATCAGCAGGCCGATACGGGACGGCAGCGATTTCAGGAACCAGATGTGGGCAACTGGCGAAGCCAGTTCGATGTGCGCCATGCGCTCACGACGAACCTTGGCCAGTGCAACTTCAACGCCGCACTTCTCGCAGATCACACCACGGTGCTTCAAGCGCTTGTACTTACCGCACAGGCACTCGTAATCCTTTACCGGGCCAAAGATCTTGGCGCAGAACAGACCGTCACGCTCAGGTTTGAACGTACGGTAGTTGATGGTTTCCGGCTTTTTAACTTCACCGAACGACCACGAGCGGATCATCTCAGGCGAGGCCAATCCGATACGGATGGCGTCGAACTCTTCGACTTGACCCTGGTTTTTCAGCAAATTCAGTAGGTCTTTCAAGGCCTTTCCTCCTGGCGGAGCAGAGAGCGGGCAATCCTGCCCCGCTCTCGATCGCGTCACGTGTTATTCGGTTTCCAGATCGATATCGATGCCGAGGGAACGAATTTCCTTGATCAACACGTTGAAGGACTCGGGCATGCCCGGCTCCATACGGTGATCGCCGTCCACGATGTTTTTGTACATCTTGGTCCGGCCGTTCACATCGTCCGACTTCACTGTGAGCATTTCTTGCAGAGTGTAAGCAGCACCGTATGCTTCCAGTGCCCAGACCTCCATCTCCCCGAAACGCTGACCACCGAACTGCGCCTTACCACCCAGCGGCTGCTGGGTAACCAGGCTGTACGAACCGGTAGAACGCGCGTGCATCTTGTCGTCTACCAAGTGGTTCAGCTTCAGCATGTACATGTAGCCAACGGTAACTGGACGCTCGAACTTGTTGCCGGTACGGCCGTCGGTCAGCTGCATCTGGCCGCTTTCTGGCAGGTCTGCCAGTTTCAGCATGGCCTTGATTTCGCTTTCCTTGGCACCGTCGAACACCGGAGTGGCCATTGGAACACCGCCACGCAGGTTCTTCGCCAGATCCAGGATTTCCTGATCGGAGAAGCTGTCCAGATCTTCGTTACGACCGCCGATCTGGTTGTAGATCTCGTCCAGGAAGGTACGCAGCTCAGCGACTTTGCGCTGCTCTTCGACCATCCGGTTGATCTTCTCGCCCAGACCTTTGGCCGCGAGGCCCAGGTGGGTTTCAAGGATCTGACCAACGTTCATACGCGAAGGTACGCCCAGCGGGTTGAGGACCACGTCGACCGGGGTGCCATTGGCATCGTGCGGCATGTCTTCAACCGGCATGATCACGGAGACCACACCTTTGTTACCGTGACGACCGGCCATCTTGTCGCCCGGCTGGATGCGACGACGGATTGCCAGGTAAACCTTGACGATCTTCAGCACGCCTGGAGCCAGGTCATCGCCCTGCTGCAGTTTGCGCTTCTTGTCTTCGAACTTGTCGTCCAGCAGACGGCGGCGATCAACGATGTAGGCCTGAGCCTTCTCGAGCTGCTCGTTCAGAGCATCTTCAGCCATGCGCAGTTTGAACCACTGACCATGCTCAAGACCGTCGAGTACTTCGTCGGTGATGTCCTGACCTTTCTTCAGGCCCGCGCCGCCTTCAGCCTTGTGGCCTACCAGAGCGGAACGCAGACGTTCGAAGGTCGCGCCTTCAACGATGCGGAACTCTTCGTTCAGATCCTTGCGGATCTCGTCCAGCTGGGACTTCTCGATCGACAGTGCACGAGCATCACGCTCAACGCCGTCACGAGTGAAGACCTGCACGTCGATGACAGTACCTTTGGTGCCGGTAGGCACGCGCAGGGAGGTGTCTTTAACGTCGCTGGCTTTTTCACCGAAGATCGCACGCAGCAGTTTTTCTTCCGGAGTCAGTTGGGTCTCGCCTTTCGGAGTGACCTTGCCTACCAGGATGTCGCCTGCGCCGACTTCAGCACCTACGTAAACGATACCGGCTTCGTCCAGCTTGTTCAGAGCGGCTTCACCCACGTTCGGGATGTCCGCAGTGATTTCCTCTGGGCCAAGCTTGGTGTCACGGGCCACACAGGTCAGTTCCTGAATGTGGATCGTGGTGAAGCGGTCTTCCTGAACCACACGCTCGGACAGGCAGATGGAGTCTTCGAAGTTGAAGCCGTTCCATGCCATGAACGCGATGCGCATGTTCTGACCCAGAGCCAGTTCACCCATGTCGGTGGACGGGCCGTCGGCCATGATGTCGCTACGCTGAACGCGATCACCTTTGCTCACCAGCGGACGCTGGTTGATGCAGGTGTTCTGGTTCGAGCGGGTGTATTTGGTCAGGTTGTAGATGTCGACACCAGCTTCGCCGGTTTCAACTTCGTCATCAGCAACACGAACCACGATACGACTGGCATCAACGGAGTCGATCACGCCGCCACGACGAGCCACGACGCAAACGCCGGAGTCGCGAGCCACGTTACGCTCCATGCCGGTACCTACCAGCGGCTTGTCAGCGCGCAGGGTTGGTACAGCTTGACGCTGCATGTTCGAACCCATCAACGCACGGTTGGCGTCGTCGTGCTCGAGGAACGGAATCAGCGACGCTGCAACCGAAACTACCTGCTTCGGCGAAACGTCCATCAAGGTGACGTCTTCCGGCGCCTTGACGGTGAATTCGTTCAGGTGACGCACGGCCACCAGTTCGTCGATCAGGACTTTCTGCTCGTTCATGGTCGCCGAAGCCTGCGCGATCACGTGATCGGCTTCTTCAATGGCGGACAGGAACACGATGTCGTCGGTGACCACACCCTCTTTCACCACACGGTACGGGCTCTCGAGGAAGCCGTACTGGTTGGTGCGAGCGTAAGCAGCCAGCGAGTTGATCAGACCGATGTTCGGACCTTCCGGCGTTTCAATCGGGCAGACACGACCGTAGTGAGTCGGGTGTACGTCACGGACTTCGAAGCCCGCGCGCTCACGAGTCAGACCGCCAGGGCCGAGTGCAGAGACACGACGCTTGTGGGTGATCTCGGATAACGGGTTGTTCTGGTCCATGAACTGCGACAGCTGGCTGGAACCGAAGAACTCTTTCACCGCCGCAGCCACTGGCTTGGCGTTGATCAGGTCTTGCGGCATCAGGCCTTCGCTTTCAGCCATCGACAGACGCTCTTTGACCGCACGCTCAACACGTACCAGGCCAACGCGGAACTGGTTCTCGGCCATTTCGCCTACGCAGCGAACACGACGGTTACCCAGGTGGTCGATGTCGTCGACGATGCCTTTACCGTTACGGATGTCGACCAGAGTCTTCAGTACCGCGACGATGTCTTCCTTGCACAGCACGCCCGAACCTTCGATCTCGGTACGACCGATACGACGGTTGAACTTCATCCGGCCGACCGCAGACAGGTCATAGCGCTCAGGGCTGAAGAACAGGTTGTTGAACAGGGTCTCGGCAGCGTCTTTGGTTGGCGGCTCGCCTGGACGCATCATGCGATAGATCTCGACCAGCGCTTCCAATTGGTTGCTGGTGGAGTCGATCTTCAGCGTGTCGGAGACGAACGGACCGCAGTCGATGTCGTTGGTGTACAGAGTTTCGATGCGTACGACGCCGGCCTTGGCGATTTTCGCCAGGATCTCGGTCGACAGCTCGGTGTTGCATTCTGCCAGGATCTCACCGGTAGCCGGGTGTACGATGGCCTTGGCGGTGGTACGACCCAGAACGTAATCCAGAGGCACGTCCAGCTCTTTGATCCCGGCTTTTTCCAGCTGGTTGATGTGGCGGGCAGTAATACGACGGCCCTGCTCAACGATCACCTTGCCTTTGTCATCCTGGATGTCGAGAACTGCGACTTCACCACGCAGGCGCTGAGGCACCAGCTCCAGGCTCAGGCCTTCGCCTTTCACGTGGAATACGTTGGTGGTGTAGAACGCGTCCAGCACTTCCTCGGTGGTATAACCGAGCGCGCGCAGCAGTACCGAGGCCGGCAGTTTGCGACGACGGTCGATACGCACGAATACGCAGTCTTTCGGGTCGAACTCGAAGTCCAGCCACGAACCGCGGTAAGGAATGATGCGCGCGGAGTACAGCAGTTTGCCGGAGCTGTGCGTCTTGCCACGGTCGTGGTCGAAGAACACGCCCGGGGAACGGTGCAGCTGGGAAACGATAACACGCTCGGTACCGTTGATTACGAAGGTACCGTTCTCAGTCATCAATGGGATTTCACCCATGTAGACTTCTTGCTCTTTGATGTCCTTGATCGCTTTGTTCGACGATTCTTTGTCGAAAATGATCAGGCGCACTTTTACCCGCAAAGGTACGGCGAAAGTTACACCGCGCAATACGCATTCTTTGACATCAAATGCCGGTTCGCCCAAGCGATAACCGACGTACTCCAGCGCAGCATTGCCGGAGTAGCTGATGATCGGGAAAACGGATTTGAAGGCCGCATGCAGGCCCACGTCGCGGAACTGATCTTTAGTCGCTCCCGCTTGCAAGAATTCACGATACGAATCCAGCTGGATGGCCAGGAGGTAAGGCACATCCATGACGTCCGGCAACTTGCTAAAGTCCTTGCGGATACGTTTTTTCTCAGTATATGAGTAAGCCATCAGCGTTCCCCAGCTTGGTCACCTGCTTGTTTGGCCCCTCCCGACGGGAGCAGCCAGAAAATCGTGCAAACCCCATGGTTTGCGCCACCGCATCGGGTGGTTACAGCTCGTTATCGACACCGACCCAGTCGGCTGCCAATAACGGAAAAAGGCCGGTGGCAAGAGCCACCAGCCATCAGCCTGTCGCTTGACGCTCGGGCTGGAGGAGCAAAGTCGATGCTTACTTCAGCTCGACTTTAGCGCCTGCTTCTTCCAGCTTCTTCTTAGCGTCTTCAGCAGCTTCTTTCGAAACGCCTTCAGCTACAACCTGAGGAGCGCCGTCGACTTTCTCTTTGGCTTCTTTCAGGCCCAGACCGGTCAGTTCACGAACTGCCTTGATCACGTTTACTTTCTTCTCGCCGGCTTCAACCAGAACAACGTTGAACTCGGTTTGCTCTTCAACAACAGCGGCAGCAGCAGCTGGACCAGCAGCAGCAACAGCAGCGGTCACGCCGAAGGTTTCTTCCATTGCTTTGATCAGCTCAACAACTTCCAGAACGGTTTTCTGGCCGATTGCTTCGATGATTTGTTCGTTAGTCAGAGACATGACTCAATTCCTGATTTGGTGGACAGCCTGTACGGCCGTCGAAATAAACAAAAATACGCGAGAGTGGAAACGCTCAGCCTCAGGCTGCAGCTGCTTCTTTCTGATCGCGAATTGCCGCCAGAGTACGAGCCAGCTTGCTGGTAGCGCCTTGAATCACGCTCATCAGTTTCGCAATAGCTTCGTCGCGAGTTGGCAGGCTTGCCAGCACGTCGATCTCATTCGCTGCGAGGAACTTGCCCTCGAACGAAGCTGCCTTGATCTCGAACTTATCCTGACCCTTGGCAAATTCCTTGAACAGACGAGCAGCAGCGCCCGGGTGTTCGTTGGAGAATGCAATCAGGGTCGGGCCGGTGAACACGTCGTTGAGGACACTGTAAGGAGTGTCAGCAACAGCGCGCTTGAGCAGGGTGTTACGTACAACACGTACGTAAACGCCAGCTTCACGAGCCTCTTTACGGAGTCCGGTCATTGCGCCTACTGTTACGCCACGGGCATCAACCACGACAGCGGACAGAGCGACTTTGGCAGCCTCGTTGACTTCAGCGACGATGGCCTTCTTGTCTTCGAGATTAATTGCCACGGGTTTAACTCCTGCTTGTTACCGTTTCATTCGATCGAAACCGAATGTCGTTTTGGTGTCTGATTCGGTAAGGAACCGGGAGCACCATCTGCGTAGGCTTGAGGTTTAAGACTTGCGTCGCCTACGGTCTTGGATAGCCCCCGCCAGGCAGGGACCCCAATCTTTCAATTGGCGCAGTCAACTGCGCCAATTTTTGTCTTACGCGTCCAGCGAGCTCTGGTCGATGACCAGACCTGGGCCCATAGTGGTGCTCAGGGTAACGCGCTTGACGTAGATACCTTTCGAAGAAGCTGGCTTGATACGCTTCAGATCAGCGATCAGGGCTTCAACGTTTTCCTTCAGCTTGACGGCATCGAAGCCGATCTTGCCAACGGAAGTGTGGATGATGCCGTTTTTGTCAGTGCGATAACGAACCTGACCAGCCTTGGCATTTTTAACCGCGGTAGCGACGTCTGGGGTAACAGTGCCGACTTTCGGGTTAGGCATCAGACCACGTGGACCGAGGATCTGACCCAACTGACCTACAACGCGCATGGCATCCGGGGATGCGATCACTACGTCATAGTTCAGGTCGCCGCCTTTCATTTCGGCAGCCAGTTCGTCCATACCTACACGGTCAGCGCCGGCAGCCAGAGCGGCCTCAGCAGCTGGACCCTGGGTGAACACAGCAACGCGAACAGTCTTGCCAGTGCCGTGTGGCAGCACAGTAGCGCTACGAACGACCTGGTCGGATTTACGCGGGTCTACGCCCAGGTTTACAGCTACGTCGAACGACTCGCTGAACTTGACAGTCGACAGCTCGGCCAGCAGTGCAGCGGCTTCTACAATGTTGTAGGCCTTGCCTGCTTCGATTTTGCCGGCGATAGCCTTTTGACGCTTGGTCAGCTTAGCCATTACACACCCTCCACGTTAAGGCCCATGCTACGAGCAGAACCGGCGATAGTACGCACGGCTGCATCCATATCAGCTGCAGTCAGATCCGCGTTTTTGGTTTTCGCGATTTCTTCCAGCTGAGCACGGGTAACAGTGCCAACCTTAACGGTGTTCGGACGAGCGGAACCGCTGGTCAGACCGGCCGCCTTCTTCAGCAGAACCGAAGCAGGGGTGGATTTGGTTTCGAAAGTGAAGCTACGGTCGCTGTAGACAGTGATGATCACTGGAGTCGGCAGACCAGCTTCCAGACCCTGGGTACGGGCGTTGAAAGCTTTGCAGAATTCCATGATGTTCACGCCGTGCTGACCCAGAGCAGGACCAACAGGTGGGCTTGGGTTAGCCTGAGCGGCCTTCACTTGCAGCTTGATGTAAGCGGTAATCTTCTTGGCCATGAGGCACTCCAATTACGGGTTCGAACGCCTCGAAAGGCTCCCCGGTTACTTGCGCGTTTATCCCAGTGACGACAAAACCCCACAGCCTAGGGCTGCGGGGTTGGGATGCTTGCTCAGCTAGACCTTTTCGACCTGACTGAACTCCAACTCTACCGGAGTAGAGCGTCCGAAAATGAGCACTGCCACTTGGATCCGGCTCTTTTCGTAGTTAACTTCTTCAACAACACCGTTAAAGTCAGCAAACGGACCATCATTGACTCGAACGGTTTCGCCTGGCTCGAACAGCGTCTTCGGCTTCGGCTTGTCGCTACCGTCAGCAACGCGACGCAGAATCGCTTCAGCTTCTTTATCGGTGATTGGTGCTGGCTTATCAGCAGTACCGCCGATAAAACCCATCACCCGAGGAGTATCCTTGACCAAGTGCCAAGTACCCTCGTTCATATCCATCTGAACCAGCACATAACCTGGGAAGAATTTGCGCTCGCTTTTGCGTTTCTGGCCATTACGCATTTCAACCACTTCTTCAGTGGGAACCAGAATTTCGCCGAAGCCATCTTCCATGCCAGCCAGCTTTACACGCTCGATCAACGAACGCATGACATGCTTCTCGTAACCCGAGTAAGCATGCACAACGTACCAACGCTTAGCCACGGGACACCCTTAGCCGACAATCAAGGAAACAAGCCAGCCGAGCAGGGAATCAAGCCCCCACAACAGCAACGCCATAACCAGAACAACAGCCACAACAATCAGCGTGGTCTGCGTGGTTTCTTGGCGAGTTGGCCATACGACTTTACGAATCTCGGTGCGAGCTTCCTTAACCAGTACAAAGAAAGACTTGCCCTTGGCAGTCTGCAGGCCTACAAAGGCAGCTACAGCAGCAATAACAAGCAATGCGAGTACACGGTACAGGATCGGCGAAGCAGCGTAATACTGATTGCCGACAACGCCAACAATTACCAAAGCGACTACGACAAGCCACTTGAGCAAATCGAAGCGAGAGCCTTGAGCTTCAGCTTTAGGAGTCATCTATGAAGATCCTGTGAAAAGAAAGCCAGACACACCAAGTGAATCTGGCAGGTCAGGAGGGAATCGAACCCCCAACCTACGGTTTTGGAGACCGTCGCTCTGCCAATTGAGCTACTGACCTAAAACAAAATCAGGCCGGCCATTATGCCGGCCTGAAAAAGACATTACAACTATTTACTCGATGATCTTGGCTACGACGCCAGCACCAACGGTACGGCCGCCTTCACGGATTGCGAAACGCAGGCCGTCTTCCATCGCGATGGTTTTGATCAGGGTAACAGTCATCTGAATGTTGTCACCTGGCATTACCATTTCAACACCTTCTGGCAGCTCGCAGTTACCGGTCACGTCAGTAGTACGGAAGTAGAACTGTGGACGGTAGCCTTTGAAGAACGGAGTGTGACGGCCGCCTTC
The DNA here is from genome assembly GCF_039695385.1 of Pseudomonas sp. 9.2(2024). Lineage (NCBI taxonomy): Bacteria > Pseudomonadati > Pseudomonadota > Gammaproteobacteria > Pseudomonadales > Pseudomonadaceae > Pseudomonas > Pseudomonas sp. 9.2(2024). The sequence goes on from NZ_CP155585.1 coordinate 5,819,042, forward strand.
TTCCTTGCTCAGAACGTAAACTTCTGCGGTGAACTTGGTGTGCGGCTTAACCGAACCCGGCTTAACCAGAACCTGACCACGCTCAACGTCGTCACGCTTGGTGCCACGCAGCAGAACGCCGCAGTTCTCGCCAGCACGACCTTCGTCCAGCAGCTTGCGGAACATCTCAACACCGGTGCAGGTGGTGGTGGTGGTGTCACGCAGACCAACGATTTCCAGGGCGTCTTGAACGCGAACGATACCGCGCTCGATACGACCGGTCACAACAGTACCGCGACCCGAGATCGAGAACACGTCTTCGATTGGCATCAGGAAAGGCTTGTCGATAGCACGCTCTGGCTCTGGGATGTAGCTGTCCAGAGTTTCCACCAGCTTCTTGACAGCGGTGGTGCCCATTTCGTTGTCGTCTTTGCCTTCCAGCGCCATACGAGCCGAACCGATGATGATCGGAGTGTCGTCGCCTGGGAAGTCGTAGGTGGACAGCAGGTCGCGAACTTCCATCTCAACCAGTTCCAGCAGCTCAGCGTCGTCTACCAGGTCAGCCTTATTCAGGAAAACCACGATGTACGGAACGCCTACCTGACGGGACAGCAGGATGTGCTCACGGGTTTGTGGCATCGGACCATCAGCGGCCGAGCAAACCAGGATCGCGCCGTCCATTTGCGCAGCACCAGTGATCATGTTCTTCACGTAGTCAGCGTGACCTGGGCAGTCAACGTGAGCGTAGTGACGAATGTTCGAGTTGTACTCAACGTGCGCGGTGTTGATGGTGATACCGCGAGCTTTTTCTTCTGGAGCGCTGTCGATCTTGTCGAATTCAACTACGGCCGAACCGAAAACTTCGGAGCAGACGCGAGTCAGAGCAGCGGTCAGCGTGGTCTTACCGTGGTCTACGTGACCGATGGTGCCTACGTTGACGTGCGGCAGGGAACGATCAAATTTTTCCTTAGCCATCGATATCACCCCTAACAGAAGAAATTGAGCAAACAACACGAGCCATTAAAACAAAGGCAGATATTTTCATATCTGCCTTGTTATATGGAGCTCTTGAGCGGATTTGAACCGCTGACCTCACCCTTACCAAGGGTGTGCTCTACCAACTGAGCTACAAGAGCGTAAAACTTTGCACAACCTGCAAACTTGGAGCGGGTAGCGGGAATCGAACCCGCATCATCAGCTTGGAAGGCTGAGGTTCTACCACTAAACTATACCCGCGGAGCCTGCAGCTCACGCTAAAATCTGGTGGAGGGAGAAGGATTCGAACCTTCGAAGTCGTAGACGTCAGATTTACAGTCTGATCCCTTTGGCCGCTCGGGAACCCCTCCTAATCAGGCCGGCATTCTATACTATGCCAAACCCCTGTCAAGCATTTTCTCATTTAAAAACCTGAGGTTAGCTGCATTGACACCACCCCACTGCTTCTACCTTTTCAGGTCTTCGCTGTGGAGCGGGCGCCATTCTATGCAAACTATTCAGTGGGTGCAACCCCCTCGCACAGCATTATTTTATGTTTTAACTCATTGAATTCCTTGGAAAGGTTTTGTAACTGAGCATCACCCAGCAAACGCTGGGTTTCGGGCGTAATCTGGAACCAATATGAGCCGCCGGAAGACTCTTTTGATGAAGGAAGAGCTTTTGCTCCAATCTCCGTCAAACGCTGTTCCAACGCCTGAGCGGTCTCGGGGCGCGCCAAACCACCTACATAAAGGCACTGCCCATCAGACTTCCCCCCAGTCCTTTTTTCACGGGAAGCATCACCACCAGCCTCACTCAGCAAGCGAATATCCTGTTGCGAGCCACGATAAAGACTGAGCGGCGTTACATCCTTTGCGCGTAGCGGGGCCTCCTGCTGATGCCAGACGTAATAAAACACATTGAGTACCAGAAGCAGAAGAAACAACCAACGCATACAAACCTCAGGACAAAGGACACGCCATAGCCAAACCCACGAACACCAAATCGGGAACAATCCGAGCCTCAGGCGCAACATCCGAAACCAGCTCGGCATCACCACCCGTAATGAAGACACTGTAGTCATCACCCCAGTAGGAGCGCGCCATCTCCAGCTGCGTCAACACAAATCCCCTGAGCATCAACGAACAGCCACGCTCTACAGCCTCAGCCGTATTGCGCCCCGGAGCCTGGCTCGTCAATGCACGCTCTGCCGCCAGGTCTCCATAGCGAATTTTTCGAGTATGCGTACGCAACTGATTACGCATCAGCGGCATGCCAGGACAAATGAAGCCTCCCAGATGCTCGCCGTCCACGGAGATAAAGTCCGCAGTCACCGCTGTCCCGAAATCAAGAACCAGACAAGCACCTTTAGCCAGGTGAAAACCACCAAGCATCGCCAGCCAGCGATCGAGACCAAGGCGCTCATAGTCGTCGTAACCATTCTTTACGCCGGACATCTCGCGAGCGGGCGCCGCACAGACAACGGAAATGCCGAACTCATGCTTGAGCAAGCCAATCAGCAAATTAGTCTCATCTTCGGTTCTTACGCTGACGAGGCGACATTTCTTGAGAGACACTTTCTCGAACGATCGAAGACCGTCAACCAACGCCATGTCAGAGTCGACCACGCCCTCCGCGACCAAGACGCCGGCCTCAACGCTCAGCACACGCCATTTGATAAAGCTGTTTCCACAATCGAGCTCAAGAATCATCACGCAACCTCAAGCTGAGCTCACCGCCACTAAAGACCTTTTCCACACCATCTACCTTCAGCCTAAGCGCGCCCTGATTATCGATTCCCAGCACCACACCCTCTACCTGATTGACACCGGCGGTGAGAGAAACCGGCTGCCCTTGCCACAAATGACTCGCCTCCCACTCCGCCTGAAGCGCAGAGAAGCCACCTGATTGGTGACGCTGCAGATAGAGTTGCAGCTGCTTACTCAGCTCAATCGCCAGAATATTGCGATCACAAGATTTGCCCGATTCTAGACGCATTGAAGTCCATTGCTGATCAACTTCGTCTGTAGCCTGCATGTTCACATTAATGCCTATGCCCAACACTACATGGCACACGTCTGCTGGATCACCAACCAGCTCCAACAGGATCCCGGCGATTTTTTTTTGGTCGACCAATACATCATTGGGCCATTTCAGCCCTGCACCTGGCACCCCAAGCGCATGCAAGGCCTGCATGACCGCGAGACCAACAACGAGACTTAACCCTTCAAGCTGACGCATCCCACCATCGATGCGCAGCACGAGACTGTAATAGAGGTTTTCAGCAAACGGACTCACCCATTTACGGCCTCTGCGCCCCCGCCCTGAGCTCTGGCGCTCAGCCAGTACAAGAAAGGGAGCCGCCCGCCCCCCATCCACCGCGCGCAGCGATTCAGCATTAGTCGAGTCCACGGAATCGAAGATACTGACAGACCAGCCGGAAAGACTTTCCTCTATCCTGAGCGAGTCAAGCAGCGCCAATGGCGAAGCCAATTGATAGCCCCGCCCTCGAACTTTATGTATGGATAACCCAAGCTCCGCCTCCAGATGCTGAAGCTGCTTCCACACCGCACTTCGACTAATTCCCAGAGCAACACCCAGGGCCTGACCGGAATGGAATCGACCATCCTTCAGAAGGTTCAACAACGTCAGCATGCAGGTCTCGCCTCAGAATGAGGCCCGAATAATAGCCATGCACCGGGCCGCTGCATAGAATTCAAACAATCCATTTTCCTGCGGGCAAAACAAAACCCCAACTGCTTTCGCAATTGGGGTTTCGGAATTTAATCTTGACGATGACCTACTCTCACATGGGGAAACCCCACACTACCATCGGCGATGCATCGTTTCACTTCTGAGTTCGGGATGGGATCAGGTGGTTCCAACGCTCTATGGTCGTCAAGAAATTCGGGTACTGAGTCGTGGCCAGAGGGCCTCGCTTCAGCAAATTGGGTATGTGACAGCTAGGTGTTTTGTGAGCGTCGAACTTTCGGTTCATTTTCGTCTTCACACACCGCAATCTGGCCTTTCGACTCAAATTGCTTGGGTGTTATATGGTCAAGCCTCACGGGCAATTAGTATTGGTTAGCTCAACGCCTCACAGCGCTTACACACCCAACCTATCAACGTCGTAGTCTTCGACGGCCCTTCAGGGAACTCAAGGTTCCAGTGAGATCTCATCTTGAGGCAAGTTTCCCGCTTAGATGCTTTCAGCGGTTATCTTTCCCGAACATAGCTACCCGGCAATGCCACTGGCGTGACAACCGGAACACCAGAGGTTCGTCCACTCCGGTCCTCTCGTACTAGGAGCAGCCCCTCTCAAATCTCAAACGTCCACGGCAGATAGGGACCGAACTGTCTCACGACGTTCTAAACCCAGCTCGCGTACCACTTTAAATGGCGAACAGCCATACCCTTGGGACCGGCTTCAGCCCCAGGATGTGATGAGCCGACATCGAGGTGCCAAACACCGCCGTCGATATGAACTCTTGGGCGGTATCAGCCTGTTATCCCCGGAGTACCTTTTATCCGTTGAGCGATGGCCCTTCCATACAGAACCACCGGATCACTAAGACCTACTTTCGTACCTGCTCGACGTGTCTGTCTCGCAGTCAAGCGCGCTTTTGCCTTTATACTCTACGACCGATTTCCGACCGGTCTGAGCGCACCTTCGTACTCCTCCGTTACTCTTTAGGAGGAGACCGCCCCAGTCAAACTACCCACCATACACTGTCCTCGATCCGGATAACGGACCTGAGTTAGAACCTCAAAGTTGCCAGGGTGGTATTTCAAGGATGGCTCCACGCGAACTGGCGTCCACGCTTCAAAGCCTCCCACCTATCCTACACAAGCAAATTCAAAGTCCAGTGCAAAGCTATAGTAAAGGTTCACGGGGTCTTTCCGTCTAGCCGCGGATACACTGCATCTTCACAGCGATTTCAATTTCACTGAGTCTCGGGTGGAGACAGCGCCGCCATCGTTACGCCATTCGTGCAGGTCGGAACTTACCCGACAAGGAATTTCGCTACCTTAGGACCGTTATAGTTACGGCCGCCGTTTACCGGGGCTTCGATCAAGAGCTTCGCGTTAGCTAACCCCATCAATTAACCTTCCGGCACCGGGCAGGCGTCACACCCTATACGTCCACTTTCGTGTTTGCAGAGTGCTGTGTTTTTAATAAACAGTCGCAGCGGCCTGGTATCTTCGACCGGCGTGGGCTTACGCAGCAAGTGCTTCACCCTCACCGGCGCACCTTCTCCCGAAGTTACGGTGCCATTTTGCCTAGTTCCTTCACCCGAGTTCTCTCAAGCGCCTTGGTATTCTCTACCCAACCACCTGTGTCGGTTTGGGGTACGGTTCCTGGTTATCTGAAGCTTAGAAGCTTTTCTTGGAAGCATGGCATCAACCACTTCGTCGCCTAAAGGCAACTCGTCATCAGCTCTCGGCCTTAAGATCCCGGATTTACCTAAGATCTCAGCCTACCACCTTAAACTTGGACAACCAACGCCAAGCTGGCCTAGCCTTCTCCGTCCCTCCATCGCAATAACCAGAAGTACAGGAATATTAACCTGTTTTCCATCGACTACGCTTTTCAGCCTCGCCTTAGGGACCGACTAACCCTGCGTCGATTAACGTTGCGCAGGAAACCTTGGTCTTTCGGCGTGGGTGTTTTTCACACCCATTGTCGTTACTCATGTCAGCATTCGCACTTCTGATACCTCCAGCAAGCTTCTCAACTCACCTTCACAGGCTTACAGAACGCTCCTCTACCGCATCACTTACGTGATACCCGTAGCTTCGGTGTATGGTTTGAGCCCCGTTACATCTTCCGCGCAGGCCGACTCGACTAGTGAGCTATTACGCTTTCTTTAAAGGGTGGCTGCTTCTAAGCCAACCTCCTAGCTGTCTAAGCCTTCCCACATCGTTTCCCACTTAACCATAACTTTGGGACCTTAGCTGACGGTCTGGGTTGTTTCCCTTTTCACGACGGACGTTAGCACCCGCCGTGTGTCTCCCATGCTCGGCACTTGTAGGTATTCGGAGTTTGCATCGGTTTGGTAAGTCGGGATGACCCCCTAGCCGAAACAGTGCTCTACCCCCTACAGTGATACATGAGGCGCTACCTAAATAGCTTTCGAGGAGAACCAGCTATCTCCGAGCTTGATTAGCCTTTCACTCCGATCCACAGGTCATCCGCTAACTTTTCAACGGTAGTCGGTTCGGTCCTCCAGTCAGTGTTACCTAACCTTCAACCTGCCCATGGATAGATCGCCCGGTTTCGGGTCTATTCCCAGCGACTAGACGCCCTATTAAGACTCGCTTTCGCTACGCCTCCCCTATTCGGTTAAGCTCGCCACTGAAAATAAGTCGCTGACCCATTATACAAAAGGTACGCAGTCACAGAACAAAGTCTGCTCCCACTGCTTGTACGCATACGGTTTCAGGATCTATTTCACTCCCCTCTCCGGGGTTCTTTTCGCCTTTCCCTCACGGTACTAGTTCACTATCGGTCAGTCAGTAGTATTTAGCCTTGGAGGATGGTCCCCCCATATTCAGACAAAGTTTCTCGTGCTCCGTCCTACTCGATTTCATGACTAAGAGACTTTCGCGTACAGGGCTATCACCCACTATGGCCGCACTTTCCAGAGCGTTCCGCTAATCTCAAAGCCACTTAAGGGCTAGTCCCCGTTCGCTCGCCACTACTAAGGGAATCTCGGTTGATTTCTTTTCCTCAGGGTACTTAGATGTTTCAGTTCCCCTGGTTCGCCTCTTGCACCTATGTATTCAGTACAAGATAACCATCTTGTGATGGCTGGGTTCCCCCATTCAGACATCTCCGGATCAAAGTCTGTTTGCCGACTCCCCGAAGCTTTTCGCAGGCTACCACGTCTTTCATCGCCTCTGACTGCCAAGGCATCCACCGTATGCGCTTCTTCACTTGACCATATAACCCCAAGCAATCTGGTTATACTGTGAAGACGACATTCGCCGAAAATTCGAATTTCTCAACTAAGAGAACTCACAAATTTTACCTTAGCCTGATCACCACCAGTGAAAGTGGCCATCAGTCTATCTTTCTATCACATACCCAAATTTTTAAAGAACGAACCAGTCAAAGACTAGAAATCAACATTCACCATCGCAGCGATGGAATGCTCATTTCTAAGCTCTTACTTCAGAAGCAGTAGTGGTGGAGCCAAGCGGGATCGAACCGCTGACCTCCTGCGTGCAAGGCAGGCGCTCTCCCAGCTGAGCTATGGCCCCGTATTTCTACAGGCGTTTCCCACACAAAATTGGTGGGTCTGGGCAGATTCGAACTGCCGACCTCACCCTTATCAGGGGTGCGCTCTAACCAACTGAGCTACAGACCCAATTTCGGGCTGCTTCTTTCGTCTTCTTCAATGAATCAAGCAATTCGTGTGGGAACTTATGGAGCAGCTGATGTCGTCGATTAAGGAGGTGATCCAGCCGCAGGTTCCCCTACGGCTACCTTGTTACGACTTCACCCCAGTCATGAATCACACCGTGGTAACCGTCCTCCCGAAGGTTAGACTAGCTACTTCTGGTGCAACCCACTCCCATGGTGTGACGGGCGGTGTGTACAAGGCCCGGGAACGTATTCACCGCGACATTCTGATTCGCGATTACTAGCGATTCCGACTTCACGCAGTCGAGTTGCAGACTGCGATCCGGACTACGATCGGTTTTATGGGATTAGCTCCACCTCGCGGCTTGGCAACCCTTTGTACCGACCATTGTAGCACGTGTGTAGCCCAGGCCGTAAGGGCCATGATGACTTGACGTCATCCCCACCTTCCTCCGGTTTGTCACCGGCAGTCTCCTTAGAGTGCCCACCATTACGTGCTGGTAACTAAGGACAAGGGTTGCGCTCGTTACGGGACTTAACCCAACATCTCACGACACGAGCTGACGACAGCCATGCAGCACCTGTCTCAATGTTCCCGAAGGCACCAATCCATCTCTGGAAAGTTCATTGGATGTCAAGGCCTGGTAAGGTTCTTCGCGTTGCTTCGAATTAAACCACATGCTCCACCGCTTGTGCGGGCCCCCGTCAATTCATTTGAGTTTTAACCTTGCGGCCGTACTCCCCAGGCGGTCAACTTAATGCGTTAGCTGCGCCACTAAGAGCTCAAGGCTCCCAACGGCTAGTTGACATCGTTTACGGCGTGGACTACCAGGGTATCTAATCCTGTTTGCTCCCCACGCTTTCGCACCTCAGTGTCAGTATCAGTCCAGGTGGTCGCCTTCGCCACTGGTGTTCCTTCCTATATCTACGCATTTCACCGCTACACAGGAAATTCCACCACCCTCTACCATACTCTAGCTCGCCAGTTTTGGATGCAGTTCCCAGGTTGAGCCCGGGGATTTCACATCCAACTTAACGAACCACCTACGCGCGCTTTACGCCCAGTAATTCCGATTAACGCTTGCACCCTCTGTATTACCGCGGCTGCTGGCACAGAGTTAGCCGGTGCTTATTCTGTCGGTAACGTCAAAATTGCAGAGTATTAATCTACAACCCTTCCTCCCAACTTAAAGTGCTTTACAATCCGAAGACCTTCTTCACACACGCGGCATGGCTGGATCAGGCTTTCGCCCATTGTCCAATATTCCCCACTGCTGCCTCCCGTAGGAGTCTGGACCGTGTCTCAGTTCCAGTGTGACTGATCATCCTCTCAGACCAGTTACGGATCGTCGCCTTGGTGAGCCATTACCTCACCAACTAGCTAATCCGACCTAGGCTCATCTGATAGCGCAAGGCCCGAAGGTCCCCTGCTTTCTCCCGTAGGACGTATGCGGTATTAGCGTTCCTTTCGAAACGTTGTCCCCCACTACCAGGCAGATTCCTAGGCATTACTCACCCGTCCGCCGCTGAATCCAGGAGCAAGCTCCCTTCATCCGCTCGACTTGCATGTGTTAGGCCTGCCGCCAGCGTTCAATCTGAGCCATGATCAAACTCTTCAGTTCAAACATCTTTGGGTTTTTAAGAAACCCTAAACTTGGCTCAGCAATCGTTGGTTACATCTTTGATTTCTCGCGGAGTAACTTGTGATGCTGATAATCTTGTTGACTATCAGTCTGACTCCACAAGCACCCACACGAATTGCTTGATTCAGTTGTTAAAGAGCGGTTGGTTAAGATCTTTCGTCTCAACCGAGGCGCGCATTCTACAGCAGCCTCATTTGCTGTCAAGTGATTATTTTCAGAAGCTTTCGAAGATTTCTTCAACAACTTCAACCACTTGCGCTTCCGATCTCTCGTTAGCGGGAGGCGAATTCTACAGCGTTACACGCTGCTGTCAACACCTCTTTTTCTCCGCTTTCGACCGAGAAGATCGAACCGTTAAAAGCGCCGAACAAGTCGACACTTCCAACTCCTTCCAGGCTTCGATGAACTGAAGCGACCCGCCTTCGAAACCTACCTAACTCATTGAATCTCAAGGAGTTTTCCGTTTCGACTGCGCCGGAAGTGGGGCGAATTATAGACCTCTGGAATTCGCCGTCAACCCCTTATTTCAACTTTACTCAGATTTCAGCGTAATCCGTGCAAAAGCCTTCTTGCCGGCCTGGCAAACGTGAGTCGCGCCCAGTACGTATATAAAGGAGCGATCAACCACCTCACCATCTACACGTACACCACCGGAAGCCAGCAGATCACGTGCAGCTGCCGAGTTCTTCACCAGACCTGCCTTATTAAGGACAGCGGCAATCGGCATATCCTCGGCAGCAGTCAGCTCGACCTCTGGCAGATCATCCGGCAACTCACCGTCCTTCATACGGTTACCCGCGCCACGGTGAGCATTGGCCGCAGCCTCTTCACCATGGAAGCGCGCGACAATCTCTTCGGCCAGCTTGATCTTGATATCGCGAGGATTAGCGCCCGCCTCTACATCAGCACGGAACGCATTGATCTCATCCATCGAACGGAAGCTGAGCAACTCGAAGTAGCGCCACATCAACGCATCGGGAATCGAAACCAGTTTGCTATACATGACACCTGGCGCTTCCTGAATACCGACGTAGTTGCCCAACGACTTGGACATTTTCTTCACGCCATCCAGACCTTCAAGCAGCGGCATCGTCAGGATGCACTGCGCCTCCTGACCATAACCACGCTGCAGCTCACGCCCCATCAGCAGGTTGAACTTCTGATCGGTACCACCCAGCTCCACATCAGCGCGCAAAGCAACCGAGTCATAACCCTGCACCAGCGGATAGAGGAACTCGTGAATGGCGATCGGCTGATTGGTGGTGTAGCGCTTGTCGAAGTCGTCACGCTCGAGCATACGAGCAACGGTGTATTGCGAAGTCAGACGAATAAAGTCCGCAGGCCCCATCTGATCCATCCAGGTGGAGTTGAACGCGACTTCGGTTTTCGCCGGATCAAGAATCTTGAACACCTGAGTCTTGTAGGTCTCTGCGTTTTCCAGAACCTGCTCACGGGTCAACGGAGGACGTGTGGCGCTCTTGCCGCTCGGATCACCGATCATTCCGGTGAAATCACCAATAAGGAAGATCACCTGATGCCCCAGTTCCTGGAACTGGCGCAGCTTATTAATAAGCACAGTGTGACCAAGGTGCAGATCCGGCGCAGTTGGATCGAAGCCGGCCTTGATTCGCAGCGGCTGGCCACGTTTGAGCTTTTCGATCAGCTCGGACTCGACCAACAGTTCTTCCGCACCACGTTTAATCAGCGCTAGCTGCTCTTCAACCGACTTCATAACAGACCCGCAAGGCTCAGATTCAAAGGGAACCAACCATACAAGATCGCGCACCAAATACAAGTTTTGCCCGGCGCACGGACGCCAATCCACAGACAGGGCGTCCGCAGACTTGCTTCAGGGATGATTTGGTTATATTTTATACAGTTATTTCATCTTCATCATGTCATTCATCTTTTCCAATTCATCTTTTTCAAAGCCAAATTACTTATGACCACTGAACCGTCTAAAGCGCCACCGCTTTACCCGAAGACCCACCTGCTCGCCGCAAGTGGGATCGCCGCCCTTCTCAGCCTGGCGCTCCTGGTGTTTCCATCCAGTGATGTTGAAGCCAAAAAGACAACGCTGAGCCTTGAACTGGAAAGTCCTGCTGAACAACTGACACAAGATCAAGACGCTGCCGACGCAGCTCAAGCCACAAATGAGTCCGTAGCTTCCCCTTTCGCACAGATCGAAAATAGCGCCGAAGAAACGCAGGAAACCGCTCAGGCCGCACCAGCGCCGACACCGGTAGCTGAAGAAAAGAAGGCCCCAAATCACAGGGAAGTGATCGTCTCCAAGGGCGATACGCTTTCTACACTGTTCGAGAAAGTCGGTCTCCCGGCCGCGGCCGTGCATGAAGTGCTGGCCAGCGACAAACAAGCCAAGCAGTTCAGCCAGCTCAAACATGGCCAGAAACTCGAATTCGAATTGAACCCACAAGGCCAGCTGACCAACCTGCACAGCAAGGTCAGCGACGTTGAAACCATCACCCTGACCAAGAACGACAAGGGTTATGTGTTCAACCGCGTTACCGCCAAACCGACTGTTCGCACCGCCTACGTGCACGGTGTGATCAACAGCTCGCTGTCGCAGTCCGCCGCCCGCGCAGGCCTGTCCCACAGCCTGACCATGGATATGGCCAGCGTGTTTGGCTACGACGTCGACTTCGCTCAGGATATCCGTCAGGGCGACGAGTTCGATGTCATCTATGAACAGAAAGTGGTCAATGGCAAAGCCGTTGGCAACGGTCCGATCCTGTCCGCCCGCTTCACCAACCGCGGCAAGACTTACACTGCCGTGCGTTACACCAACAAGCAGGGCAACAGCAGCTACTACACCGCCGATGGCAACAGCATGCGCAAGGCGTTCATCCGTACACCGGTGGACTTCGCCCGCATCAGCTCGAAATTCTCCATGGGGCGCAAACACCCGATCCTCAACAAGATCCGCGCCCACAAAGGCGTCGACTATGCCGCTCCACGCGGTACGCCGATCAAGGCTGCCGGCGACGGCAAAGTGCTGCTGGCCGGCCGTCGCGGCGGTTACGGCAACACCGTGATCATCCAGCACGGCAACACTTACCGTACGCTGTATGGCCACATGCAGGGCTTCGCCAAGGGCGTGAAGACCGGCGGCACCGTCAAACAGGGCCAGGTGATCGGTTACATCGGCACCACCGGCCTGTCCACCGGCCCGCACCTGCACTATGAGTTCCAGGTCAACGGTGTCCACGTCGATCCACTGGGCCAGAAGCTGCCGATGGCCGACCCGATCGCCAAATCCGAACGCGCCCGCTTCCTGGCACAGAGCCAGCCGTTGATGGCTCGCATGGACCAGGAAAAAGCCACCATGCTGGCTTCGAGCAAGCGTTAAGCCATGGCTCTTTATATCGGAGTGATGTCCGGCACCAGTCTCGACGGGCTGGACATCGCCCTGATCGAGCAATCCTCGGCGATCAACCTGATCGCCACGCACTACATCCCCATGCCTGAAACCCTGCGCGCCGAGCTGCTTGGCTTGTGCGCCAGCGGCCCTGACGAGATCGCCCGTTCGGCGATTGCCCAGCAGAACTGGGTGAAGCTCGCCGCGCAAGGGATCCATACCCTTCTCGAACGGCAACAGCTCAAGCCTGAAGCCATTCGCGCAATCGGCAGCCACGGCCAGACTATTCGCCACGAGCCGGCGCGTGGTTTCACCGTACAGATCGGCAACCCCGCCCTGCTCACTGAACTGACCGGTATCACCGTCGTCAGCGATTTCCGCAGTCGCGATGTGGCCGCTGGCGGCCAGGGCGCCCCTTTGGTTCCGGCCTTCCATGAAGCGTTATTCGAAGAGCGTACCGGCAACCGCGCGATCCTGAATGTCGGCGGTTTCAGCAATCTCAGTCTGATTGAGCCGAACAAGCCTGTAGCCGGTTTCGACTGCGGGCCGGGGAATGTGCTGATGGACGCCTGGATTCATCAGCAACGGGGCGAGAACTTCGACCGAAACGGGCAGTGGGCAGCCAGCGGGAAGGTTGAGCCTACCCTGCTGAAAGCCCTGCTCAGCGATCCGTTTTTCGTGACACAAGGCCCGAAGAGCACCGGTCGCGAAGTCTTCAACTTGCCTTGGCTGGAGCAGCAACTGTCGCGCCTGCCAGGTTTCGCACCCGAAAACGTACAGGCAACACTGCTCGAACTGACGGCGCTGACAATCGTCGAATCGCTGCAAAGCGCTCAATCGAATACCGAAGAGATCTTGGTCTGCGGGGGCGGTGCCCACAACGCCACGCTGATGAAGCGCTTGGCCGACCTGCTACCCAACGCCAAAGTCGCCAGTACCGCGACCCACGGCGTCGATCCGGACTGGGTCGAGGCCATGGCCTTCGCCTGGCTGGCCCACTGCTGTCTGGAGGGCATCGCCGCCAATCGCCCGAGCGTCACCGGCGCCAAAGGCTTGCGCGTGCTCGGCGCCATCTACCCCAACTGACAAATCGCAGATAACAAAACGCCGCAGAACCGTGAGGTTCTGCGGCGTTTTATTGTGTACGTTGAAGCGCGATCAGATCGAGAACGAGGAGCCGCAACCACAAGTGGTGGTGGCATTCGGGTTCTTGATCACGAAACGCGAACCTTCCAGACCTTCCTGATAATCCACCTCGGCCCCCGCCAGATACTGGAAGCTCATCGGATCGACCACCAGACTGACGCCTTCGCGCTCGACGATGGTGTCGTCCTCGGCCACATCTTCATCGAAGGTGAAGCCGTACTGAAACCCTGAACAACCGCCGCCCGTAACGAATACGCGCAGCTTCAAGCGATCATTCCCCTCTTCATCGACCAGGCTCTTCACCTTGTGCGCGGCACCTTGAGTGAATTGCAAAGCCGTGGGGGTGAAGGATTCGACGCTCATGCTGACTTTCTCCCGGCGTTACGCCGCCATAATGCGTGATGACGCGCATTATCCGCTTGTCCTAGAAAATCGGTCAACTATTGTTACGGTATATCAATAAAGCTGATCAGCCGACCAGAATGCAAAAAGGCCCGTCAAACGGGCCTTTTTGCCAAGCAAGATCAGTCGTTACGGCAGCATGCCGGCGTGGGACAGGCCCAAACGCTCATCCAGCCCGATCAGAATGTTCATGTTCTGCACCGCCTGACCCGACGCGCCCTTGACCAGGTTGTCGATCACCGAGAGCACTACCACCAGATCACCATCCTGCGGGCGGTGAACCGCGATGCGGCAGACGTTGGCGCCACGCACACTACGGGTTTCTGGATGGCTACCAGCCGGCATCACGTCGACGAACGGCTCATTGGCATAACGCTTCTCGAACAACGCCTGCAGATCCACCGAGCGATCCACCACGGTCGCGTAGAGCGTGGAGTGAATGCCACGGATCATCGGCGTCAGGTGCGGCACAAAAGTCAGACCGACATCCTTGCCTGCGGCACGACGCAGTCCCTGGCGAATTTCCGGCAGATGACGGTGACCTTTCACCGCATAAGCCTTCATGCTTTCCGACGTCTCGGAGTACAGCGAGCCTACGGCAGCGCCACGGCCGGCACCGCTGACACCGGACTTGCAGTCGGCGATCAGGTGCGAAGCGTCGGCAATACCCGCTTCAAGCAACGGCAGGAAACCCAGCTGCGTCGCGGTCGGGTAGCAACCCGGCACCGCGATCAGACGTGCTTTCCTGATCTGCTCACGATTGACTTCCGGCAGACCGTAAACCGCCTCGTCCAGCAACTCCGGCGCGCCGTGCGGCTGGCCGTACCACTTGGCCCACTCATCGGCGTCCTGCAGACGGAAGTCTGCCGACAGGTCGATGACCTTGGTGCCGGCCGCCAGCAATTCGCCTGCCAGTGCGTGGGCAACGCCGTGCGGAGTGGCGAAGAACACCACGTCGCAAGCGCCCAGCGTCTTGATGTCCGGCACGCTGAATGCCAGACCGTCGTAGTGACCGCGCAGGTTCGGGTACATATCAGCCACGGCCAGACCGGCCTCGGATCGGGAAGTGATCACTACCACTTCTGCCTGCGGATGCTGTGCCAACAGACGCAGCAGTTCGACACCGGTGTAACCCGTGCCGCCGACGATACCGACCTTGACCATAAACCTGCCCTCAACGAACCCACTGGAAAGCCGTCGATAATAGGGGCCGCGCGCCCCTGCGACAACCGCCAAGGTGACGTGCGGACGCTCAAGCCTCTACTATCGGGCCTACCGTGAATCAGGGAATAACCCAAAATGCTCTATCTGTGGATCAAAGCGCTGCATATCGTCAGCATCGTGTGCTGGTTTGCCGGCCTCTTCTATCTTCCGCGACTGTTCGTTTATCACGCGCAAAGTGAAGACACGATCAGCAAGGAACGCTTCAGCATCATGGAGCGCAAGCTCTATCGCGGCATCATGGGCCCGGCAATGATCGCCGCGCTGATCTTCGGTGGCTGGCTGATCTATCTGAACCCGAGCATCTTCAGCAGCGGTGGCTGGATCCACGCCAAACTGACCCTGGTCGTGCTGTTGATCGGTTACCACCACATGTGCGGCGCGCAGGTAAAACGCTTTGCCCGTGGCGAGAATACCCGCAGCCATGTCTTTTATCGCTGGTTCAATGAAGTACCGGTTCTGCTATTGCTGGCTATCGTAATTCTGGTCGTGGTCAAGCCGTTCTAACTTCAACAAATACAACTTTCCGGGGTACTTCCGATGTCGCTGCCCGCTCTGCTCGAACAACGTCTGCGCCTGCCCGTAGTGGCGGCGCCGATGTTCCTTATCTCCAATCCTGAACTGGTGCTGGCGTGCTGTCGCAACGGCGTGGTTGGCAGCTTCCCGGCACTGAACCAACGCGAAAGCAGCGGGTTCAAGGCCTGGCTGGAGCAGATCGAAGCGGGGCTGGCGACATTGGAGAACCCGGCGCCGTACGCGGTGAACCTGATCGTCCACCACAGCAACCCGCGCCTGCAGGCTGACCTGGACATCTGCGTCGAGCACAAAGTCCCCATCGTCATCACCAGTCTCGGTGCCGTGAAGGAAGTGGTAGACGCCGTGCACAGCTACGGCGGCCTGGTCTTCCACGACGTGACGACCCGCCGCCATGCCGAGAAAGCCGCCGAGGCCGGTGTCGATGGCTTGATCGCCGTCGCGGCCGGTGCCGGTGGGCACGCCGGGACCTGGAGCCCGTTCTCGCTGATCGCCGAGATCCGCGAGTTCTTCGACAAAACCCTGTTGCTTGCAGGATGTTTGAACCATGGGCATGAGATTCTCGCCGCACAACTGCTCGGCGCGGATCTGGCCTACTTGGGCACGCGATTTATCGGCACCACTGAAAGTCATGCGCCTGACGCTTACAAGGAGATGCTGCTGACTGCCAAAGCCGCCGACATCATTCATACTCCTGCCGTGTCCGGTGTACCGGCCAGTTTCATGCGCCAAAGCCTGGAGGCCGCCGGTTTCGACATGGCCGCCCTGCAAGGCAAGGGCGAAGTGAATTTCGGCGACAAGCTCAAGCCGATCAACGACGAAGCCAAGGCCTGGAAAACCGTGTGGTCGGCGGGTCAGGGCGTAGGCCAGATCGACGATCTGCCAAGCGTGGATCAACTGGTGGCGCGTCTCGATACCGAATACCGCCAGGCCCTGGAGCACGCAGCACAACTGCCGAAACGCTGGCCACGTTGAATGAAACCCGTCCAGTCGCTGTCTGACTGGCCTTAGACTCAATTTATCTCGCGACAAGGATGCCTCGGCCATGAGCGAACCCCGTTACAAGATCGTTTTCGACGGCGCGCTCCAGCCCGGCGTCGATATCACCACGGCCAAGCTCAACCTGGCCGATCTGTTCAAAAGCGATGTCGCCGCCATCGAGCGCCTGTTCAATGGCCGCACCGTCGCGCTCAAGCGTGATCTGTCCCACAGCGATGCGCAGACCTACCTGCAAGCGCTGGGCAAGACCGGGATCGATGCCCGGATCGAAACGGAAACACCCATCGAACTGAACCTGTCGGATGTCCACGAACAAAGCGCCGCCGTTGCGGAGCCTGACTCGCCTTATGCGCCGCCTCGCGCCGTCGTCGGTGAAAACCTGCCGGCATTCGCACCTCTCAAACCGTTCAGCGTTGAAGGCCGGATCGGCCGCTTGCGTTACCTGGCATGGTCGATGGTGTTGAGCCTGGTAGCCCTGCCAATCGTCAGCGTGTTCGCGCTGATCGGTCTGGGCCTGGTGAGCGCCGACTCGACGACCGGCCTGATCATCGGCGGTCTCCTCGCCTTCTTCCTGTTTCTGGCCTTCGCGATCGTCGGGATCCTGTTCAGCATTCAGCGCCTGCACGATATCGGCTGGTCGGGTTGGCTCTGGCTGCTGACGCTGGTGCCGTTCGTGGGGAGCTTCTTCCCGCTGGTGATCATGGTCGTGCCGGGCAATACCGGCGCCAATCGCTATGGCCCACCGCCTCCGCCGAACAGCACGGCAGTCAAAGTGCTGTGCTCTTTGTGGATCGTGTTTATCGGGCTGTTTTTCATGGGCGGCATGCTGGGCGGGATTACCGCCATCCAGCAGGAATACGAAAGCAGTCTTGAAAGCAGCTACGAGAGCGGCTCGGTGACCACCGATGAAATCGATGTGGAAGTCGAGCCCACCGCGAATTCGGCAGACGA
This sequence comes from Pseudomonas sp. 9.2(2024), assembly GCF_039695385.1. Classification (NCBI taxonomy): domain Bacteria; kingdom Pseudomonadati; phylum Pseudomonadota; class Gammaproteobacteria; order Pseudomonadales; family Pseudomonadaceae; genus Pseudomonas; species Pseudomonas sp. 9.2(2024). The sequence goes on from NZ_CP155585.1 coordinate 5,836,635, forward strand.
TGCAGCCGAAGCCACCCTCGCCCCTGTAGACTCGGCGAAAGAATGAACAACGCTCCCCGCCGTGACACCTGCGTCCACGGCGCGGCGCTGTTGCGATGGAGATTTGCATGACCCGTTACGCTCTGATCACCGGCGCCTCCAGCGGCATTGGCCTGGCCATGGCCGAAGCCCTGGCGCGCCGTGGCCGCAGCCTGATTCTGGTGGCTCGCCAGCGTGATCAGCTGGAAAGCATTGCGATTGAACTGACCCAGCGCTTCGGCGTGGAAGTGCTGTTCCGCGCCTGTGATCTTGGCGAGCCGCTGCGCCTGTCCGGTTTTCTGCTGGAGCTTGAAGAAGGCGATCGCCAAATCGATCTGCTGGTCAATTGCGCCGGCATCGGTACTTGCGGCCCGTTCCTGGCCCAGGACTGGATGACCGAACAGGACCTGATCGAAGTGAACATCCTCGCCCTTACCCGCCTTTGCCATGCCATCGGCAACAGCATGGCGTTGCAGGGCGGCGGGCAGATTCTCAACGTCGCGTCGGTGGCAGCCTTCAACCCCGGGCCGTGGATGAGCACCTACTACGCCAGCAAGGCGTATGTACTGCATTTCTCGGAAGCACTGCGGGTGGAACTGAAGAAGTGTGCGGTCAAGGTGTCGGTGCTCTGCCCCGGCCCGACCCGCACCGCGTTCTTCAGAACCGCACAACTGAACAACGACAAACTCAACGCCAGCAAACTGCTGATGAGTCCCGAGGAGGTCGCGCTGTATACCGTGCGCGCCCTGGAGAAAAACCGCGCGATCATCATTCCCGGACGCCGAAACCGCTGGTTCGCCTTTCTGCCTCGGCTCGGTTCGCGCTGGCTCAACCGCACCATCGTCGGCATGGTCAACAAAGCTTACTGCCCTCGCTGAAGGGCCGACAGGCAAATGGCTGGGCGTGGTGATCCTCCGTGGGTACACTCAGTCCAGCTCACACAACGGAGAAAACAGCTGTGGATACTCTGTTCACCAAGATCATCAACCGGGAAATCCCGGCGAAGATCATCTACGAGGACGACCAGGTTCTGGCGTTCCACGACATCGCCCCACAGGCACCGGTGCATTTTCTGGTAATCCCGAAGAAACCGGTACGCACCCTCAACGACCTGACCGAAGACGACAAGGCACTGGCCGGGCATATCCTGTTCACCGCCCAGCGTCTGGCGCTGGAACTGGGTTGCGAGGAAGGCTTCCGGGTGGTGATGAACTGCAATGAAATGGGCGGGCAGACGGTCTACCACATTCACATGCACGTACTCGGTCAACGCCAGATGAACTGGCCGCCGGGCTGATTGAACCCGCAGATCGGTGGGAGCGCCCTGCTCCCACATGACCCAGCGCAAACCTTCCCCGGCCGATTCGGTTAAACTGGCCGCCGAGATTCTTCCCGGAGGTCAGCATGACTACCCAACGTCACTACTCGCCCATTGATCGTCTTCTGCTGCAAGCCGATGCCGCGATGCGTACCTTGCTGCCCTTCAGCGGCCAGCCGTACCGTCCGTCGCCGGCAATCGTGCAGCCCGATGTGCAGATGAGCGATGAAGACACCCGCCATGTCGCCGGCCTGATGCGCATCAACCACACCGGTGAAGTCTGCGCGCAGGCGCTGTATCAGGGCCAGGCGCTGACCGCCAAGCTGCCGCAGGTGCGCGAGGCCATGGAGCATGCGGCCGAAGAAGAGATCGATCATCTGGTCTGGTGCGAACAGCGCATTCACCAGCTGGGCAGCCACACCAGCGTGCTCAACCCACTGTTCTACGGTATGTCGTTCGGCATCGGCGCAGTCGCCGGGTTGATCAGCGACAAGGTCAGCCTCGGATTTGTTGCCGCCACCGAGCATCAGGTGTGCAAGCATTTGAACGAGCATCTGGAGCAACTGCCGGCCGAGGACGAAAAATCCCGGGCAATTCTGGAGCAGATGCGCATAGATGAAGAACATCACGCGGAAAGCGCACTGGAGGCCGGCGGCTTCCGCTTCCCGGCGCCGGTGAAGTTCGGCATGAGCCTGTTGGCCAAAGTGATGACCAAGAGCACTTACCGGATCTGAAAAACGCCCACAAAAAAGGCGACTGCCGCAAAGCAGTCGCCTTTTTTTTGTGCCCGGATTTCTTAGCTCGGCATATTGCGCGCGTAGAAGATTTCCAGCATTTCGTGTTTCACACGCTCGGTCACCTGAGCACGTTGCTCGGAAGACAGATTGCTGGTGGCATCGCCGAACAGGTAGTTGTCCAGTTCGAAGTTCTTCAGCAGCATTTTGGTGTGGAACAGGTTTTCCTGATACACGTTCACGTCGGTCATCTGGTACGCGTCGCGGGTGTCTTCGGAGAGGTAGTTCTGGATCGAGTTGATCTCGTGATCGATGAAATGCTTGTTGCCTTCAACGTCACGGGTGAAGCCGCGCACACGGTAATCCACGGTCACGATGTCCGAATCGAACTGGTGAATGAGGAAGTTGAGCGCTTTGAGCGGTGAAATGACACCACAGGTCGACACATCGATGTCCACACGGAAAGTCGCAATACCGGCGTCCGGATGGATTTCCGGGTAGGTGTGCACCGTGATGTGGCTCTTGTCGAGGTGGGCCAGGATGATTTCGGGCAACGGGCCCGGGGATTCTTCGATCTGGCTTTCGGTCGGGGTCACCGGCTCTTCCGAGATCAGAATCGTGACGCTGGCACCCTGAGGCTCATAGTTCTGACTCGCAATGTTCAGAATGTTGGCACCAATGATTTCGACAACTTCCGTGAGGATCTGCGTCAGGCGTTCGGCGTTGTACTCTTGATTGATGTACTCGACGTAAGCCTGCTGGTCTTGCGGGGTTTCCGCGTAGCAGATGTCATAGATGTTGAAGCTCAAGGTCTTTGTCAGGTTATTGAACCCGTGGAGCTTGAGTTTGCTTTTCACCGTTAAAAACTCTCTATGTATGCGGCACGGCCGCGTGATCAAGCATGCCCGTCAAGTGCGAACAACGCACCTGCGTAGGACGGTTAACACCTCTTCGCGATGGCGATTTTGGTTATCTGTTCAGGCGGATGACCCGTCGGTTGACTGATCACGGCCCTGAAAAAAGTGGCGCATTATGCAGACGTCAGCGGGGGATCGCCAGAGTCTGCACTGCTTTTATGATAGTTGAATGTCGGCTCAGCCGAGTTCAACGATTTCGTAGTCGTGGGTGATCGCTACGCCAGCTGCGCCGAGCATGATCGAGGCCGAGCAATACTTCTCGGCAGACAGTTCGATGGCGCGTTTGACCTGGGCTTCTTTCAGGCCACGGCCCTTGACCACGAAGTGCATGTGGATCTTGGTGAACACTTTCGGATCTTCGGTCGCGCGCTCGGCTTCGAGAAAGGCTTCGCAGCTTTCAACGGCCTGACGGGACTTCTTCAAGATGCTGACCACGTCGAAGTTGCTGCAACCACCAACACCCAGCAGGAGCATTTCCATCGGGCGGACACCCAGGTTACGACCACCGGCGTCCGGCGGACCGTCCATGACCACGACATGACCGCTGCCGGATTCGCCGAGGAACATGGCTTCGCCAGCCCATTGGATGCGTGCCTTCATCGTCAAGACTCCACTGTAGAAAAAAGGGTCGCCAGCTTAGCACAGGGCCCTGCCCGGACAGCGAGCACGTTCCTGGGACGAATGCACCTTTGACGTAGGCGATTTCTCGAAATTTCGACGAAGTGTCTGGTAAGCTGGCGCCAATTCACTGGCGCCTTCGCCAGACTGTGTAGCGACCGCCTCAGCGCCTCATATAAAAACCAAATATAACCGTGCAGTCTTTTCGGGATACAACCATGGTTGGTATTACCCCCACACCCAAAATCAAGAACCTCGACAAGCTGCTGATGCATTGCCAGCGCCGCCGTCACGCGGCCAAGAGCAACATCATCTGCGCCGGGGATCGCTCCGACACGCTGTACTTCATCATCCGCGGCTCGGTCACGATCCTGATCGAGGACGACGACGGCCGCGAGATGATCATCGCGTACCTGAATGCCGGGGACTTCTTCGGCGAGCTGGGTCTTTTCGAAGAAGCCGGCCAGGAGCAACAGCGCAGCGCCTGGGTGCGGGCCAAGGTTGAATGCGAAGTGGCGGAAATCAGCTACACCAAGTTCCGCGAACTGTCGCAGCAGGATCCAGACATTCTTTACGTCCTCAGCGGACAAATCGCACAACGCCTGCGCAACACCACGCGTAAGGTCGGCGACCTGGCGTTCTTCGACGTCACCGGTCGTGTCGCTCGCTGCCTGCTGGAGCTGTGCAAACAACCGGATGCCATGACCCACCCGGACGGCATGCAGATCAAAGTGACCCGTCAGGAAATCGGCCGGATTGTCGGTTGTTCGCGAGAGATGGTCGGTCGCGTGCTCAAGGATCTTGAAGAACGCAACCTGGTCGATGTGAAAGGCAAGACCATGGTGGTCTTCGGCACTCGCTGAGTGCGAAAACTCAGCCGGCGTAGATCTGCGCCAGCATCAAACGAAAGAGTTCATCGAGACGCGCCAGTGCATGGGGCGCCGGGAATTTCTCATGCAGAGCGATGTGGCTGGCGGCACGAACCCGCTGCTCCAGACCACACGCTTCGTTGAAGCGGTTGACCGCCGCCACCATCGACTCACGCTCGTCCTCCACCAGCATCGCACCGTGCACCAATCCCACCGGTCGCTGACCACCCTGACTCTGGCGCCAGCGCTGAGCGGTGCCGACCATCTTGCGACCGTCGAGATTGACGTTGAAGCGACCATCGCAAAACGCACCGTCGATTTCACCCAACGACGAAGTGCCACCCAATTCATCCAGCAACTCACAGATCGGATCACACAGACGCCGGTAACCGGTTTCGATACGGTTCAGATCGCCTTCGCTGCGAGGCGGTGCGTAGACCAGTGCAATGTTGATGGTCGAAGCCGACTGCGGAACAGGTTCGCCGCCGGTCTCACGCAGCAACACCGGCCAGCCGGCAGCAGCGGAGACTTCACAGGCGTGATCGAATCCGGGCAAGCGGTTCAAACGACGTGGCATGACCAAAGCGCGGTCGCTGGGCTGCCAGAACAGCAAGCCAAATTCGGCATCACCAGCGCAGACCGAGGCCAGCAGATCCTGTTCGGCTTGCAGACCGGCTTCGATGGTCAGGGACGTGGGGATCATAAGGTTTCCATAGGACGTTGAGTCTGAGGTGAATCTTATGCCGCCTTCGCGGGCAAGCCCGCTCCCACAGGGGAACGGGCGCCTGCGAAGACTCGATCAGTCGAGGGTCGAACCGCTCACCGGAACGCCGCGCTCCGGGAAAAACAGACGCTGCAGTTCGATGCCCGGGCTTTCGGCGCGCATGAATGCTTCGCCGACCAGGAACGCGTAAACGTCGCTGATTTCCATCAGTTCGACATCGGCACGGTTGAGGATCCCGCTCTCGGTGATCACCAGACGATCGCGCGGAATGCGCGGCAGCAGGTCGAGGGTGGTTTCCAGGCTGACGTCAAAAGTGTGCAGATTGCGGTTGTTGACCCCGACCAGCGGCGTGTCGAGGGTTTTCAGCGCGCGCTCCAGCTCATCGCCGTCGTGCACTTCCACCAGCACATCGAGGCCGACGTCTTTGGCGACCGACGCCAATTCGGCCATTTTCACGTCATCCAGTGCGGAGACGATCAACAACACACAATCGGCGCCCAGCGCACGGGCTTCGACGATCTGGTACGGATCGATCATGAAGTCCTTGCGGATCACCGGCAGCGAGCAGGCCGCGCGGGCCTGTTGCAGGTAGGCATCGGCGCCCTGGAAGTAGTCGATGTCGGTCAGCACCGACAGGCAGGTCGCCCCGCCCTTCTCGTAGCTTTTGGCGATGTCGGCAGGAACGAAGTTCTCGCGGATCACGCCCTTGCTCGGCGACGCTTTCTTGATTTCGGCGATCACTGCCGGTTGTTTCTTCTTGGCCTGCGCCAGCAATGCCTGGGCAAAACCACGGGGTGCATCGGCCGCCTTGGCCAGACTTTCCAGCTCGCTCAGGCTCACACGAGCGCTACGCTCGGCGACTTCCTGAACCTTGCGGGCCAGAATGTTTTCCAGAACCGTCGGTACACTCATCCCTCATTCTCCACTTTGAATACCGCGGTAAAGGCACCCAACTCCTCGAGTTTCTCCCGAGCAAGACCGGTGTGCAGAGCGTCGTGGGCCAGTGCCACGCCCTCTTTCAGACTTGTCGCCAGGTCGGCGGCGTACAGCGCCGCACCGGCATTGAGCACGATCATTTCGGCAGCCTTCTGACCGTTCTCGGTCTTGCGCTTGCCGAGTGCATCGCGGATCAGCGCCAGCGACGCTTCCGGGCCTTCGACCGACAGGCCGTGCAGGCTCTGGCTCTTCATGCCCAGATCTTCCGGCTCGACCCAATATTCGGTGATCTGATCGTCCTTCAGCTCGGCGACAAACGTCGGCGCCGCCAGACTGAATTCGTCCAGACCGTCCTTCGAATGCACCACCAGCACGTGCTTGCTGCCCAGACGCTGCAAGACTTCAGCCAACGGCCGGCACAGCGCCGGGGTGAACACGCCCACCACCTGATGTTTCACACCGGCCGGATTCGTAAGCGGGCCGAGCATGTTGAACAAGGTACGCAGGCCGAGATCGCGACGCGGGCCGGCGGCGTATTTCATGGCTTTGTGGTGAGTCTGGGCAAACATGAAGCCGATGCCGACGTTATCGATGCAGCGCGCCACCTGAACCGGGGTCAGGTTGAGGTAGATGCCGGCGGCTTCCAGCAAGTCGGCACTGCCGCTCTTGCCCGACACTGCACGGTTACCGTGTTTGGCCACGGTGCAGCCAGCTGCGGCGACCACAAAGGAAGACGCGGTCGACACGTTGAAAATGTTTGCCCCGTCACCGCCGGTGCCGACCACATCGACCACGCCGTCGAGGGTCTTGAGTTCGACCTTGTCCGCCAGCTCGCGCATCACCGACACGGCGCCGACGATCTCGTCGATGCTCTCGCTCTTCATGCGCATGGCCATCATGAACGCGCCGATCTGCGCGTCAGTGCATTGGCCGGTCATGATTTCGCGCATCACGTCGCGCATTTCATCGGTGCTGAGGTCGAGGTGATCGACGATACGGCTCAGGGCTGTCTTGATATTCATGGAAAGTCCTTAGCGCGTGCCGCCGGTTTGTTTGAGGAAGTTGGCAAACAGTTCATGGCCCTGTTCGGTGAGGATCGATTCCGGGTGGAACTGTACGCCCTCGATGTTCAGGGTCTTGTGACGCAGGCCCATGATTTCGTCGACCGAACCGTCATCGTGCTGGGTCCACGCCGTCAGCTCCAGGCAATCGGGCAACGTTTCGTGTTTGACGATCAGGGAATGATAGCGGGTGACGGTCAGCGGACGGTTCAGACCGGCAAACACGCCCTTGTCCTCGTGGAATACCGGGCTAGTCTTACCGTGCATCACTTGCCGGGCGCGGACGACATCGCCGCCAAAAGCCTGGCCGATGGACTGGTGACCGAGGCAGACGCCGAGGATCGGCAGTTTGCCGGCGAAGTGCTTGATGGCTTCGATGGAGATGCCGGCTTCGGTCGGTGTGCACGGGCCAGGGGATACGACGATCCGCTCAGGGTTGAGCGCTTCGATTTCGGCAATGGTCAGTTCGTCGTTGCGCACCACCTTGACCTCGGCACCCAGCTCGCCGAGGTATTGCACAACGTTGTAAGTAAAGGAGTCGTAGTTGTCGATCATCAGCAACATGGCGTTTCGAACCTCTTGAATTCTGACTTGAAGACAGCCTTCGGATGACTTGCCAGGGCGCTGCACACTGCCGGACGCGCAGGTCGCATCGGCACAGCGGCATTTCAAACGGGCAAGGAAGGCAAAGCGATACAGATCCGGCGGGGCCGGCAGAAAAGATTCAGGCGCGCCAACGCCAGCGGGCGTGTGCCTTGATGACTTGATCCAGAAGTTTGCTGGTGATCAACACGGGGAAGGTCTCGTTCATACGTTTCGGCACAGTAACTTAGCTGGGCGGAGCGTGCAATATGGCCGGGGCCGTGGGGGATAAAACAATGGGAGGGTTGACGACCGATGGCAAAACGCCGGAAGTTTTTGGTACTGTCGTTTCGTTCACTACAACAATAAATAAACGGACTTGCTCATGATCAAACAGACGTTGTTTGTACCGCTCGCCGGATGCCTGCTCGCGATGGCCTGCGCCCAGGCGAACGCCGCACCCAATCCTTATTCGAATTTCGTGGTTTTCGGCGACAGCCTGAGCGATGCCGGGACTTTCACTGACAGCGGCGGCCCGGCCGGCGCCACGCAGCGCTACACCAACCGCACCGGCCCGGTGTATCTGGACGGCAGCGGTGAACTCCGCTCGCTGAACTCGACGCAACTGCTCGGTGGCCGACTCGGTTTCACACCGGATCAAACCGCCTCCTCGTCCTCGGCAGTTCGTGCCGGCCAAGGCCAGCCGGACGGTAACAACTGGGCTGTCGGCGGCTACCGCACCGACCAGATTCTCGACTCGATCACCAGCCAGTCCGCCACCGGCGAACGCACCCGCGCCGGTTACCTGCCATCGAACGGCTTCCGCGCGGACCCGAATGCCCTGTATTACCTGACCGGGGGCGGTAACGATTTCCTACAGGGCCGCGTCACCAGTCTTCCGCAGGCTAATGCCGCCGCCGATCGACTGGTCGACAGCGTCCGCACGCTGCAAGGCGCCGGCGCCCGCTACATTATGGTCTGGCTGTTGCCGGACATCGGCCTGACTCCGGCCATCAACGGCTCGCCGCTACAAGCCTTCACCTCGCAACTCAGCGCCCAGTTCAACACCGAACTGGTCAGCCAGTTGCAGAGCGTCAATGCCAACGTCATCCCACTGAACGTCCCGGTTCTGCTCAAAGAGGCATTCGCCAATCCGGCGCAGTTCGGCCTGGCGACCGACCAGAATCTGGTCGGCACCTGCTTCAGCGGCAACAGCTGCACGGAAAACGCCCGGTATGGCATCAACAGCGCCACCCCGGATCCGACCAAGCTGATCTACAACGACGCCGTCCACCCGACCGAAGCCGGGCAGCGCCTGATTGCCGATTACGCCTACTCGCTGCTGGCCGCACCATGGGAAGCGACCCTGTTGCCGCAAATGGCTCAAGGCACCCTGCGCTCGCATCAGGATGAACTGCGCAACCAGTGGCTGGCGGATTGGGAAAACTGGCAGGCCGTTGGCCAATGGCGGGCGATTGTCGCCGGCGGCGGCCAGCAACAGGACTTCGACAGCCAGCGCAGCGGCGCCAGCGCCGACGGCAACGGTTACAACCTGAACATCGGCGGCAGCTATCGCCTCAACGATGCCTGGCGCGTGGGTGTGGCGGCCGGTTTCTACAATCAGAAACTCGAGGCCGGCGACAACGATTCGGACTACAAGCTGAACACTTATCTGGGCACCGCATTCGCCCAGTACCAGCAGAACCGCTGGTGGGGTGACGCCGCCGTAACCGCCGGGCATCTGGATTACGACAGCCTCAAACGCAAATTCCAGCTGGGAGTCAACGAACGCGGCGAGAAAGGCGATACCGACGGCTATGTTCTGGCCTTCAGCGGACGCGTGGGTTACGACATTGCGCCAGAAGCGAGCAGCCCATGGCACCTGTCGCCATTCGTCAGTGCTGACTTTGCCAAGGTTGAAGTCGATGGTTACTCGGAAAACGGCGCCGACTCCACCGCGCTGACGTTCGATGACCAGTCGCGCATCTCCCGCCGTCTCGGTCTCGGGATCCAGGGCAAGTACCAGATCACCTCGCAGACCCAGGTGTTCGGCGAACTGGCTCATGAGCGCGAGTACAATGACGACACCCAGAATGTGACGATGAACCTCAACAGCCTGCCGAACAACCGCTATACCCTGGCCGGCTACGCCCCTCAAACCAACCTGAACCGCCTGAACCTCGGCGTGAGCCACAACCTCACCAAGGATCTGGCATTGCGCGCGAGCTACGACATCCGCAAGGATGACGACTTCACCCAGCAAGGGATCAACGTCGGCGTAGCGCTCGACTTCTGATTCGCAGGCCATAAAAAACGCGGCGCCCTCACAGGCGCCGCGTTTTTTTTATAGCTGAAGCATCAATCACTCAGTCCGGGGTTTGCTCGGCGAGCGCAACAGCGCGGAACATCGCCCGGCGTTTGTTGATGGTTTCTTCCCATTCCAGCGCCGGCACCGAGTCGGCGACGATGCCGCCACCGGCCTGCACGTGCAGCTCGCCGTTCTTGATCACGGCGGTACGGATCGCAATCGCGGTGTCCATGTTGCCGTTCCAGGCGAAGTAACCGACCGCCCCGCCATACACGCCACGTTTGACCGGCTCCAGCTCGTCGATGATTTCCATCGCACGGATCTTCGGCGCGCCCGACAAAGTGCCCGCCGGCAGGATCGCCCGCAGCGCGTCCATCGCCGTCAGCCCGGCTTTCAACTGACCGGTGACGTTGGACACGATGTGCATCACGTTGGAATAACGCTCGATGACCATCTTCTCGGTAAGTTTCACCGAGCCGATTTCCGAAACGCGCCCGGTGTCGTTGCGACCGAGGTCGATCAGCATCAGGTGCTCGGCGATCTCCTTGTCGTCGGACAGCAGGTCCTCTTCCAGCGCCACGTCCGCCTCTTCGGTGGCCCCGCGAGGGCGGGTGCCGGCAATCGGGCGCACGGTGATCAGGTTGTCTTCGACCCGCACCAGCACTTCCGGCGAACTGCCGACAACATGGAAGTCGCCGAAGTTGAAAAAGTACATGTACGGCGTCGGGTTGAAGCAACGCAGTGCGCGGTACAGATCGATCGGCGCCGCCTTGAAGTCGATCGACATGCGCTGGGACGGCACGACCTGCATGCAGTCACCGGCGAGGATGTATTCCTTGATGGTGTCGACGGCTTTTTCGTAGTCATCCTGGGTGAAACTGGAGCGGAACACCGGCTCGGCCGCCTGCTGCTTGCTGAAATCCAGGCCACGGCGCGGGGTGATCGGCTGACGCAGTTTTTCCAGCAACTCCTGCAATTGCGCCTGGCCCTGCTCGTAGGCATCGGCCTGCGCCGGGTCGGCCAGCACGATTGCGTGCATCTTGCCGGCGAGGTTGTCGAACACCACCACCGCATCGGAAACCATCAGCAGAATGTCCGGCACGCCCAGCGGATCCGGGTTCGGGCATTTTCCGAGGCGCTTCTCTACATAGCGCACACAGTCGTAACCGAAGTAACCCACCAGACCGCCGTTGAAGCGCGGCAGACCGGCAATGGTCGGCACGTTGTAGCGGGCCTTGAAGGTTTCGACGAAGGCCAGCGGGTCTTCAACGTCATGGCTTTCAGTTTCGACACCATCGACGGTGATGCTCACGTGATGATCGTGAACTCGCAGCACGGTGCGGCACGGCAGGCCGATGATCGAGTAACGGCCCCATTTCTCGCCGCCCTGCACCGATTCGAGCAGGTAGGAGTTGGGCTGGTCGGCCAGTTTCAGGTAGATCGACAGCGGAGTGTCGAAGTCGGCCAGGGTTTCGCAGGCCAGCGGGATGCGGTTATAGCCGTCAGCGGCCAGACGCAGGAATTCTTCGCGGATCATAGGGTGCCTCGTGGTGTGAGGGGCAAATCAGTCAGGTGTGCAAACGCGCCGGCAGGCCGGCCAGGAACAAGTCAGGCGCGCCAACGCCAGCGGGCCAGGGCCTTGATGACTTTCATCCAGAGTTTGCGGGTGACCACCACGATGGCGTTTCCAGAAGGGGATTGAGAAGCGTCGGGCAACGTTATCTCAGCGGCCGTATCCAGGCAACCGGGAATTAGCTTGCGCAGATCGTCGATCACCAGCGCCGGGGATTCCTCGGCAATCGGCCGGCCATGGTTGTAGCCATAACTCAGCCCTACGCATTTGACCCCCGCCGCTTTCGCCGCCAGCACGTCGCTGCGCGAATCGCCGACGAACAGCGATTGCGAGGCCGGGATACCGGACATCTTCATGACGAAGAACAGCGCCGCCGGATCGGGCTTCTTCTGCGGCAGGGTGTCGCCGCCGATGATCCACTTGAAGTAGCGGCCGATCTTCATCTGATCCAGCAGCGGCGCAACGAAGCGCTCCGGCTTGTTGGTGATCAGCGCCATGGCCACGCCCTGCTTGTGCAGCCATTTGAGGGTGTCGCGCACGCCGGGATAGACCACGGTCAGCTCATGGCTGGCGCCGTAGGCCTCCATGAAAACTTCCAGCGCGTGCTCGGCTTCGACGTCATCCACGGAAGAATGATCGATGCCGCCGGCCAAGGCGCGGCGCACCAGCACCGGCGCACCGTTGCCGACCCACTCGCGAACCGACTCGATACCGGCAGGCTTGCGCCCGAGGGTGAGCAGCATGTTATCCACCGCCGCCGCCAGGTCGGGTACCGAATCGATCAGCGTGCCATCCAGATCGAACATCACCAACCGCGGCAGTTGCCCCGGGAACAGCTGCTCAAAACCGCTCATGGGCGAGCCAGCGCCAGTTCGGAACGCATCTTGTCGATGACTTCCTGATAGTTCGGCGCGTTGAAGATCGCCGAGCCGGCCACAAAGGTGTCGGCGCCGGCGGCAGCGATTTCACGGATGTTGTTGACGTTGACGCCGCCGTCGATTTCCAGGCGGATGTCACGGCCCGAGGCGTCGATGATTGCGCGCGCTTCGCGCAGCTTGTCGAGGGTGCCGGGGATGAATTTCTGCCCGCCGAAGCCCGGGTTGACGCTCATCAGCAAGACCATGTCGACCTTGTCGATCACGTACTTGAGCACGTCCAGCGGGGTCGCCGGGTTGAACACCAGGCCGGATTTGCAGCCGCCTTCACGGATCAGTTGCAGCGAACGATCGACGTGCAGCGTGGCTTCCGGGTGGAAGGTGATGTAGGTGGCGCCGGCCTCGATGAAGTCGCCGACAATGCGATCCACCGGGCTGACCATCAGGTGCGCGTCGATCGGCGCGGTCACGCCGTACTTGCGCAGTGCGGCGCAGACCATCGGGCCGATGGTCAGGTTCGGTACATAGTGGTTGTCCATGACATCGAAGTGGACGAAGTCGGCACCGGCGGCCAGAACGTTGTCCACTTCCTCGCCCAGGCGGGCGAAGTCGGCGGAGAGAATCGACGGAGCAATAACGAAGGGCTGCATGACGCACCTTTTCTGAGCTAAATCACGATGGCGCGCATTGTATACCTCAAGTTTCCGCGCGCGCACCGTGACCGCGATGATTGGGTTGTGCCATGACCGGCGGCCGGCAGTTTCTCAGTAGGCCGCCCGGTAGATCTTCTCGATGTCGGCGGCGCTGAGCTTGCGCGGGTTGTTGCGCATCAGGCGCTCGATGCCTGCGGCCTCTACGGCCATGGCCGGGATCGCCTCTTCGGGCACCCCGAAACTGCGCAAGCCCAGCGGAATTTCCACCACTGCGCACAGTTCGGTCATCGCCGCGACGGCGCTATCGGCCGCTTCATTGAGACTCAGATGAGCGGTCTTCACCCCCATGGCTTCGGCAATATCCTGCATCCGTTCGACGCAGGCCATCTTGTTCCAGGTCATGACATACGGCAGCAGCAACGCATTACTGACGCCGTGAGCAATGTTGAAGCGCCCGCCCAGCGGATACGCCAGCGCATGCACCGCGCCGACCCCGGCATTGCCGAACGCCATGCCGGCCATCAGGCTGGCGGTGGCCATATCCTCCCGGGCTTGCAGGTTGGACGGATTGGCGTAGGCCTTGGGCAAGGATCGGGCGATCAACTTGATCGCGCCGATGGCCAGCGAATCGGTGATCGGCGAGGCATTCAGTGACAGGTAGGATTCGATGGCATGCACCAGCGCATCGACGCCACTGGCGGCGGTGACACTGCGCGGGCAGGTCAGGGTCATCTGCGGACTGACCAGCGCCACGTCCGGCAACAGGTAATCGCTGACGATGCCTTTCTTCAGTTGGGCGACCTTGTCCGAGAGGATGGCGACGTTGGTCACTTCGGAACCGGTGCCGGCCGTGGTCGGGATGGCGATCAGCGGCGGACCTTTGCGCGGCACCTGATCGACGCCGAACAGATCCTCCAGCGCACCGTGATAACCAGCATAGGCGGCAACACTCTTGGCGATGTCGATGGCACTGCCGCCCCCGAGGCCGATCAGACCGTCATGCCCGCCTTCGCGATAGACGCGCATGCAATCCTCGACGATGGCGATTTCCGGATCGGGCAGCACCCGGTCGAAGATTTCGTACTCGCGCTCACCGATCTGCGCCAGCGCCAACTCCACCGTGCCGGACTTGACCAGTGCGGCATCGGTGACGATCAGCGGGTTGTCGATGTCCAGCCGCGTGAGCTCGGCCGCCAGTTGCTCGATGGCCCCGGCGCCGGTGATCAGTTTGTGAGCGATCTTGAACGAGGAAAGACTCATCGTGCGCAGCCTCTTATAGATGTGGGAGCTGAGCACAAGCGTAGCTGGGGAATTCGGGTTGTCTGGTATTCAGGGTGTGAATGACTGAAGCAGGAACAAGAGCGCCCTCACCCTAACCCTCTCCCGGAGGGAGAGGGGACTGACCGTGGTGAACTTTCGCCATCCATTGACCTGAATTACCGAGTTGAACTCAAATTTTGATAAGCATAGAGATCGGCTCCCTTTCCCCCTCTCCCCATTGGGGAGAGGGTTGGGGTGAGGGGTGGCTCTTGAGCCGAACACTAAATCTGAGCAGTACGCAGTTTCTCACTCCGCCCACGCAACCACTCCAGCGTCAGCAGCAGAATCACCGAGAAGGCAATCAGTAGCGTTGCAGCCGCCGCAATCGTCGGGCTCAGATTCTCGCGAATCCCGCTGAACATCTGCCGAGGCAACGTCGCCTGCTCGGGACCTGCGAGGAACAGTGTCACCACCACTTCATCGAACGAGGTCGCAAAGGCAAACAGCGCCCCGGAAATCACCCCCGGCGCAATCAGCGGCAAGGTCACCCGACGGAACGTAGTCAGTGGCGAGGCGCCCAGGCTGGCCGCCGCCCGCACCAAGTTATGGTTGAATCCCTGCAACGTCGCCGACACCGTGATGATCACGAACGGTACACCCAACACCGCGTGCACCACGATCAGCGAAAAGAAACTGTTGCCCAGCCCCAGCGGCGCGAAGAACAGGTAACTGGCCACGCCGATGATCACCACCGGCACCACCATCGGTGAAATCACCAGCGCCATCACCAGCGGCTTGCCGGGGAAGTCGCCACGGGTCAGGCCGATGGCCGCCAGCGTGCCGAACACCATCGCCAGCACGGTCGCGGCCGGGGCGACGATGATGCTGTTCTTCAACGCGCGCATCCATTCCGCCGAGGCGAAGAAGTCCTGGTACCAGTGCAGCGAAAAGCCTTGCAGCGGGTACACCAGAAAACTGCCCGAGTTGAACGACAGCGGCACGATCACCAGCACCGGCAGGATCAGAAACAACAGGATCAAGCCGCAGAGGATCCGCAAGCTGTAGAACCACACCCGCTCGACGGGCGACATATAAGGACTCAGCATTTCAAATTCCCCTTAGCTCAGGCGCAGGCGACTGGCGCCCACCAGCCAGCTGTAGATCAGATAAAGCACCACGGTCGCCAGCAGCAACAAGCCGCCGAGTGCAGTGGCCATGCCCCAGTTGATGCTGGTGTTGGTGTAGAACGCGACGAAGTAGCTGACCATCTGATCGTTCGGGCTGCCCAGCAGTGCCGGGGTGATGTAGTAGCCGATGGCGAGGATGAACACCAACAGGCAACCGGCGCCGACACCGGCGTAGGTCTGCGGGAAGTACACCCGCCAGAAACTGGCGAACGGATGGCAGCCCAGAGAAATCGCGGCACGCATATAGGTCGGCGAGATGCCTTTCATCACGCTGTAGATCGGCAGGATCATGAACGGCAGCAGGATGTGCACCATCGAGATGTAGACCCCGGTGCGGTTGAACACCAGCTCCAGCGGTTTATCGATGATGCCCATCGCCATCAGCGCGCTGTTGATCAATCCGCCAGATTGCAGCAACACGATCCACGCGGCGACACGCACCAGAATCGACGTCCAGAACGGCAGCAGCACCAGAATCATCAGCAGGTTGCTCTGACGCGACGGCAGGTTGGCCAGCAGGTACGCCAGCGGATAGGCCAGCACCAGGCAGATCACGGTGATGATCAGGCCCATCCAGAAAGTCCGGGCGAAGATGTCGAGGTAGATCGCCTGATCCGGGGTGGCCGGAGCAATTTCGCCGAGGTCGTCGATGCGGTGATCCACCGCCGCCAACAGATAGAACGGGGTGATGCTGCTGGTGTTGCGCTTCACCGCTTGCCAGTAGGCCGGATCGCCCCAACGCTCGTCGAGGCCTTCCAGCGCTTCTTTATAAGAGGCCGGTTCGCTGGCGAATGGCAGCGAGCGGGCGGTTTTGGTCAGCAGGCTGCGATAGCCGGCCAACTCCATGTTCAGGCGTTTGGACAGATCGCCCAAGGTCTGGTTTTTGCGCGCTTCGGCGAGGTCTTCGCTGGCGGCTTTATAGACCGGTTCGGCGGGCAGGCCTCGGCCGTCCCACGCCGCAATCGCGGTTACGGTGCGCGGCATGCCGCCGACCACTTCCGGGTTGCCGACGCTTTTATAGAGCAGCGCCACGATCGGCACCAGGAACACCAGCAACAGAAACAGCACCAGCGGCGCGATCAGCGCCTGGGCCTTCCAGCGGTTGACCCGCTCGGCGTGCTTGAGCCGCTGCTTCAAGGTGGGGCTGTTGCCCTCGTTCAGGGGAACGGCGATGGCCATGACGTACTCCGCAAATCTTTGATCAATCGAGAATGTGGGAGCGAGCCTGCTCGCGATAGCGC
Organism: Pseudomonas sp. 9.2(2024); assembly: GCF_039695385.1. Lineage (NCBI taxonomy): Bacteria > Pseudomonadati > Pseudomonadota > Gammaproteobacteria > Pseudomonadales > Pseudomonadaceae > Pseudomonas > Pseudomonas sp. 9.2(2024). The sequence continues at coordinate 5,853,509 of NZ_CP155585.1, forward strand.
CTTCGGATTCAACATTGATGCCGACTGACACACCGCAATCGCGGGCAGGCTCGCTCCCACAGGAGGGCGAGCCCTCTGGTTACTTCGCAGCCCAGGAATTGAAGCGCTGCTCCAGTTGCTCGCCGTTGTCAGCCCAGAAGCTGACGTCGATCTGCACCTGGTTGGCGATGTTTTCCGGGGTGGTCGGCATGTCTTTCAGGATTTCCTTGTCCAGCAACGGCACTGCCTGAGAGTTGGCCGGGCCGTAGGCGATGTTTTCCGAGTAGGTCTTCTGCTGTTGCGGCTGCACCGAGAACGCGATGAATTTCTTCGCCGCTTCCGCACGCTTGGCGTCCAGGCCTTTCGGGATGGCCCAGGCGTCGAAGTCGTAGATGCCACCGTTCCACACCACTTTCAGGTTGGATTCTTTCTGCACGGCGGCGATACGACCGTTGTAGGCCGAGCTCATGACCACGTCACCGGAAGCGAGGTATTGCGGCGGCTGGGCGCCGGCTTCCCACCACTGGATGTTCGGTTTCAGCTCGTCGAGTTTCTTGAACGCACGATCCTGACCGCCCTTGCTGGCCAGTTCCTTGTAGACGTCTTTCGGCGCAACGCCATCAGCCATCAGTGCGAATTCGAGGGTGTACTTGGCGCCTTTGCGCAGGCCGCGCTTGCCCGGGAATTTTTTCGTGTCCCAGAAATCCGCCCAGCTGGTCGGTGCGGTTTTCAGCTTGTCGGCGTTGTAGGCCAGCACGGTCGACCACACGAAGAAGCCCACGCCGCATGGCTGGATTGCGCCTTTGACGTAATCTTCGGACTTGCCGAACAGCGCAGGGTCCAGTTGCTCGAACATGTCTTCGTCGCAGCCACGGGACAGTTCCGGCGATTCAACCTCTACCAGATCCCAGGACACGCTCTTGGTGTCGACCATGGCTTTGACCTTGGCCATCTCACCGTTGTACTCGCCGGCGACGATCTTGCCATTGCCCGCTGCTTCCCACGGTGCGTAGAAGGCTTTGACTTGCGCCGCCTTGTTCGCCCCGCCAAACGACACCACGGTCAGATCCGGCCCAGCGGCCATTGCGCTTGCCGCACCCATCAGGCCCAGGGTCAGGGCTGTGAACTTCAGGGATCTCAACATTTATTGTTCTCTCCACGTGCAGGGTTGGTGTTGGTATTGCCGGGGCGCTTAATGCGCCTCTAGAAGAGGATCGAGCGCGCGAACGTGCTCGACCTGCCAGCCAAGCGGAACCACGTCGCCGACCGCGAGCGCTGGATCGAGCTCGGCAATCGGTTGTTTCACGAAGAAGTCGGTCTTGCCGCAGACTTCCAGGCGCACCCGGACGTGGTCGCCCAGATAGATGAATTCGGCCACCCGCCCGGAGAAGCGGTTTACGCATTGGTCACTCGAACCGTTGAGGCTGACGCGCTCCGGACGGATCGACAGAGTGACCGGCTCGCCGGTCTGGCCGATGTTGACCGCCAGCGCCTCGACCTTTTCCCCACGCCCCAGCTCGACCACGCAGCGCTCGCCGTTCTGACTGAGCAGGCGCCCGTTGAGGCGGTTGTTCTCGCCGATGAAGTTGGCGACGAAGGTGTTTTTCGGTTCTTCGTAGAGGGTGCGCGGCGGAGCGATCTGCTGGATCTCGCCCTGGTGGAACACGGCGACGCGGTCAGACATGGTCAGGGCTTCGCCCTGGTCGTGGGTCACGTAGACCACGGTCACGCCGAGACGCTGGTGCAGGTGTTTGATTTCCATCTGCATGTGTTCGCGCAGTTGTTTATCGAGAGCGCCAAGAGGTTCGTCCATCAGCACCAGTTGCGGCTCGAACACCAGCGCACGGGCCAGCGCCACACGCTGTTGCTGACCGCCGGACAGTTGCGCCGGGTAACGCGATGCGAACGCGTCGAGCTGGACCATGCTCAGGACTTTCTTGACCTTGTCGCTGACATCGCTCTTGTTCAGGCCGCGCACGGTCAGCGGGAACGCGAGGTTTTCAGCGACAGTCATGTGCGGGAACAACGCGTAGTTCTGGAACACCATGCCGATGTCGCGCTTGTGCGGCGGCACGTTGTTGATCGCCCGCCTGGCCAGGAGGATTTCACCGGCGGTCGGCGTTTCGAAACCGGCGAGCATCATCAGGCTGGTGGTTTTGCCCGAGCCGGACGGCCCGAGCAAGGTGAGGAATTCGCCCTTGCGAATGTCCAGGTTGAGGTCTTTGACGATCAGGTTCTCGCCGTCGTAGCTCTTCTGCACTCCACGAAAGCTGACCAGCACATCGCTGGCCCCTGCGTTTGATTCGACCTGGCTCATACCCACACCTTTGTTATTGATGACTGCTGTGGGATTAAGCCTAGTGGCTGCTTGCAGTCACGCAAATCGGGGCGCAGGAGAGAATCGCCTCAGCCGGATGGAAGGCCGGGGGTAGGGATTGCCCTACAAGGATGGCGCTAATAGACAGAGCAGTGGCGAGTGTTGAGCTGCAAGCCGCAAGAACAAGCAAAAGCGCGTGTCGCTGACAGATATGCCCAATATCGCAGGATCGATGAAGAAACCTGTGGGAGCGAGCTTGCTCGCGAAAGCGATGTGTCAGTCGCCATCTTTTCTGTCTGACACGGCCTCTTCGCGAGCAAGCTCGCTCCCACAGTGGATAGAGGTGTGGTTCAGAGGAGCTTGTGTTCCATCGCGTACTTCACCAGCTCGGCGAGCGAAGTGATGTTGAGCTTCTGCATCAGCCGCGCCTTGTGGGTGCTGATGGTCTTGCTGCTCAGGGCCAATTGCTGGGCGATGTCGTTGACGTTGGCGCCCTGGGCCAGGCGTTCGAACACGGAGAACTCGCGCTCCGACAGCAGCGAGTGCAGTGGCCGCGCATCGGTCAGGCCGACTTCGAAGACCATGCGGTCGGCCAGCTCCGGATCGATGTAGCGCCCGCCGGCCGCGACCTTGCGGATCGCCGTCAGCAGCAGCGCCGGATCGCTGTCCTTGGTCGCATACCCGGCGGCGCCGACCTTCAGCGCCCGGGCGGCCATCTGCGCCTCGTCGTGCATCGACAGCACCAGAATCGCCGGCGGATGGTTCAGCGCGCGGATCCGCGGAATCGCTTCGAGCCCGTTGACGCCAGGCATCGAGATATCCAGCAACACCACTTCGCAGGGCACGTTGCGCAGGGTTTCCAGCAATTGCTCGCCGTTGCTCGCCTCCCCCACCACTTGCAGATCCTTGGCCAGGCCGATCAATTGCTTGATGCCTTCGCGAACGATGGTGTGGTCTTCGGCTACCAGTACACGGATCACTTACTTCTCCTCATCCAGTGGCACCCGCACGCTCAGCGTGGTGCCCTCGCCCGGCTCGCTGTCGAGTGACAGCTGCCCGCCCATGATCAACACCCGCTCGCGCATGCCCACCAGTCCAAAGGATGTCGGCCTGCCGGCAGCGGCGACAAATCCTACGCCATCATCGCTGACCGTCAGACACAATTCGTCGCCTTCCTGCGCCAGCGTCAGTTCCACAGTATGCGCCTGGGCATGGCGCATGACGTTGGTCAGCGCCTCCTGAAGAATGCGGAACAGGCCGATGGCCTTGGCGTCGCTGAGCGGCGCAAGGTTGTCCGGCACCTGCACCAGACACGGAATTTGCGTGCGCGCCTCGAACCGCCGCGCCTGCCACTCGATCGCCGAGGCGATCCCGGCATCGAGAATCGGCGGGCGCAACGCCGTCGCCACATCGCGCACCAGCTGGAACAACTGGGCGATCAGGCGTTTCATGCTGTTGAGCCGTTCGTTCAGACCGGGGTCGAGTTGCGCGTAGGCCAGTTCGCACATCGATGTCTCCAGTTTCAGCACCGTCAGCATCTGCCCCAGCTCATCGTGAACCTCGCGGGCGATGCGCGCCTTTTCCTCTTCCCGCACGCTTTCCAGGTGCGCCGACAATTCGCGCAGTTGCTCGCGGGAGGCCGCCAGTTCCAGTTCGATGCGTTTGCTTTCGGTAATATCCCAGACAATGCCGTCCCAGACATATGACCCGCCTTCCAGCTGACGGGTGATGGCCTTGATTTCGGCCCAGCGCTGCTCGCCCTGGCGCGTGAGGATCCGGCCCTGCCACGACCAGTCGCTGTCGGTGTCCAGCGCTTGATCCTGGGTCTGGTGATAAGCGGCCCGGTCATCCGGATGCACCAGGCTGCGCAGGCCCATGTCGCGGTGGGCGATGGCGGCCGGCGCGTAGCCGACCAGACTTTCGCTGCCCTCGCTGATGTAGGCGAAGTCGATCTGCCCGGTGACCGGTGCGCGCTCGAGACGGAACACCAGCCCCGGCACATTGGCCGCGATGCCTTGCAGCCGCGCCTCGCTTTCCTGCAACGCAGCCAGGGCACGACGGCGCTCGGTGACATCGGTGAGGTAAACCACCAGATACTCACCATCGCGAAACCGCAGGAAGCTAAGCGACACGTCCGCCGGCAGCACACTGCCATCGGCCCGCACACAGTTGGTTTCAAAACTCAGCGGCCCTTCTTCGCTGGCCCGGGCGCGTTTCCACAGGTTGAGCCAGCGATCCATGTGCAGGCCCGGTTCGAAGTCGATCAACGGCCGGTCAATGATGGCGCCCTGTGGATAACCGAGCATGTGTTCTGCCGCACGGTTGGCGTAGCGCACATGGCTGTCCCAGTTCACCCAAAGAATGCCGACGGTGCTCTGGTCGATGGAAAACTGGGTCAGACGCAGGGCTTCTTCGCTGGCGGCACGCAAAGCGATGTCTTCGCGCGCATCGAACAGGCGTTGTTCAAGACTGCGTTGCTGGCGGCGTTGCCAGAACACGATGGCCACGCAACTGAGCAGCAGCACCGCGAACAACAGACTCAGGTTCTGCCAGAAGCCCGGCGACTCGGAAAGCCGTGGATATTTGGGTTGCAGCCATTGCGCATGCAGGCGTTCCAGATCCTTGGCCGGGATTGCGCGCAGGGCGCTTTCAACGATTCCGGCCAGTTCCGGCCAGTCGCGGCGGGTGCCGATGCGCAGCAGTTGCGGCAAACCGATGTCCCCGACCACCACCAGCCCGGCGAACTCCGGTTCCGCCGACAGCCGACCGAGCTGCGCTTCATCGACCACCGCGTAGGACGCCTGCTGACTCAGCAACAGTTGCAGCGCCTGACGCTCCATCGGTACGCCTTGCAGATTCAGGTGGGGATAGTTGCCGCGCAGGTAATCGGCGGTGACGCCGGGCATGCGAACGGCGACGCGGGTCTGGCTGTCGAGTTTTTCCAGTTCCACGGTCGCGCTGCTTTTCTGGTCGCTGACCACCAGTTGCGGCACGCGCATGTACGGGTCGGAAAACTGCCACAGCCGCAGCCCGCCCGGGGTCTGGGTCAGGCCCGGGGCGATGTCGATTTCGCCGTCCCGGGCAGCGGCCTCGAGTTGGGCCAGATCCTGAAAATTGCGCCAGCTCAGCTCGACATTCAGCGCCCTGGCCAATGCCTTCATCACTTCGACGTTGGCCCCTGACAGCCGCTGCAAGCGCCGGTCGTATTGCGCGTACGGCGCCTGCAACACCAGGCCCACGCGCAATTCATTGTGCTGTGCGAGCCACTGCTGTTCGCTCGCCGACAACCGCGCGAGGTGGCTCGGTGGCGCAGGCGCCGCCCAGCCCATCAAGGGAAACGCCAGACAGCCGATAACCCACAGGCAGCAAAAACGCATCATTGAAGTCTCATACACTGACAAATTCTGACCAACCCATTAGGCTGCCGGGATAACTTCTGGCCTGGAATAACCGATGCCCCCTGTCTATCGCCTGGCAATGCCAGCATTGTGCCTGTCGCTGATCCTGCCTTGTGCGTTTTCCGTCGAAGCCGCGGATCCGGCACCTGCCCCCGCCGCAGAAAAAGCTGCCGAAGAAAAACCGGTCGAACGCCAGCCACTGCTTGAGCGTAGTCAGGAAGAAGCCGCGGCACTCGAACGCAAGGTTCCGGCCCAGGAACAACAGCAACTGCAAGCGGGCAGCGACACCTTCCTCGCCCTGTGGAAACCGGCCAACACCGCCGAACCCAAAGGCGCGGTGATCCTCGTTCCCGGTGCCGGCGAAACCGCTGACTGGCCCCAGGCGATCGGCCCGTTGCGCCGCAAGTTGCCGGACGTCGAGTGGAGCAGCCTGAGTATCACCCTGCCCGATCTGCAAAGCGATGCCATCGCACCGCGCGTGGTCGAAGCACCCGCCGCACCGAAAACTGCCGACCCGGGCAGCAAGGATTCGACCACCGCCGAACCGATTGAACAAGCCGCCGGCGGCGAAGCCGATGTGGCCGACAAGGTCGTTGCCGAAACCACCGAGGAACAGTCAAAGGCCGATGCCGAGCGAATCTTCGCCCGCATCGACGCGGCACTGGCCTACGCCGAACAACAAAGCGCGCGCAGCATCGTCGTGCTCGGTCATGGTACCGGCGCCTACTGGGCGGCGCGTTACGTGAGCGAGCGACAGAGCTCGCAGGTCGAGAAGCTGCTGCTGGTGGCCGCACAGACCCCGGCCAAGGCCAAACCGGAACTGGTGGAACTGACGCCGACCCTGAAACTGCCGACAGCCGACATTTTCTACATGGATAAGGCGCCGGACCGCAACTCGGCACTGGAGCGCATGCAGGCGAGCAAGCGGCTGAAGACGTCCTCTTTCAGTCAGGTCGCACTCAAGGCCCTGCCGGACAACAAGGCCGAGCAGGAGCAATTGTTCCGCCGGGTGCGGGGCTGGTTGAATCCGCAGAGCCCGGACTAAAAATCCGGACTGTAAAAACGCAGACAAAAAAATCGCAGCTCAACGCTGCGATTTTTTTATGCCTAACGAAAATCCCGCCGTTCGCGAATCAACGTGTAGGCATTGTGCAATTCGCGGGTCCTCTCGGTGGCCTCACGCACCTGCGCCGGCGTGGCGCCCGTCCCGGCCACCTTGTCCGGGTGATGTCGGCTGAGCAGGCGTCGATAGGCACGCTTGATCTGCGCCGGTTCGCTGGTGGCCGATACGCCGAGCAGGCGCATCGCCTCCTGATAGCTCACCGCCGCGCTGACGATCGGACGCTTGTGCGGCTCGTAATCCGCCGCCAGCGCCTGAATCTGGTGCGTCGTCCAGCCCAGCCACTTGCCCCACTGCGCCAGCAATTCACGCTCGCTGACACCGGCCCGGCCATCGGCCCAGACCATTCGCCAACAGGCGCGCAACACGCCTTCGGCCGCATGAGGCTGAGCACTCAACCGACGCAGATAACCGCGCAGATTGTCGTTGCCTGACTTGCCGCGATTGAACGCGGCAATCGCCCGGCGCTGCGCCGGCTCGCTCATTTCCAGCGCGCGCATCTCGTGACGCGCCTGCTGGATGTGACCGTCCGTGACCCGCCCGTCGCTCTTGGCCAGACGCCCGAGCAACACGAACAACAGCTCGTCGTTGCGCAGCATCGGCCGACCGCCGAGTTTTTCCCGCAAATGCCCCCAGCTCTGCAAATGCAGACGCCGATCCAGCGCCTGCCCCAACAAAGCACCAAGCATGGCCCCCGGAATGCTGGCGATCGCAAAACCCGCTCCGGCTCCAATCAGAGTCCCTGGCCACAACATATCAGCGACTCGCTTCTATCAAGGCTTCGGCTTCGGCCAGACGCTCGTGCGTGCCGACATCGACCCAGTGACCTTTCAACCGCTCGCCGGTTACCTGCCCGTCCGCCATGGCTTTACGCAACAGCGGCGCCAGTTTGAAAGCGCCGTCGCTGCAGCCGTCGAACAACTGCGGGTGCAGTACGGCGATGCCGCTGTAGGTCAGGGTCGCCGCATCGGCCTGGCCATCACGCACCTGGCCGTCGGTCAGGGTGAAGTCGCCTGTCGGGTGATGGGCCGGGTTGTCCGCCAACACCAGATGCGCCAGGCCGGTGATCGGCTGATGCAGCACGCTGAAGTCGTAATCGGTCCAGATGTCACCGTTGACTACCAGAAACGCGTCGTCGCCCAACAGCGGCAAGGCGCGGAAAATTCCGCCGCCGGTTTCCAGTGGCTCGCCCTCCGGCGAATACTGGATCGACACGCCGAATTGCGAACCATTGCCCAGATGATCTTCGATCTGCTGTCCGAGCCAGGCGTGATTGATCACGATCTCATTGAAGCCGGCCGCGGCCAGGGCACGCAGGTGGTATTCAATCAGCGGCACACCGCCGGCTCGCACCAGCGGTTTGGGGGTGGTCAGGGTCAGCGGGCGCATGCGCTCGCCTTTGCCCGCCGCCAGAATCATTGCCTTCATGCCGTCACTCCACCACGCAGGCTGACCAGCAGTGCCTGCAGATCCGCCAGCTCGGGACGGCGCGCGATGACCGCTTCTATATAGGAGAAGAAACGCGGCACATCGCCGAGGTAACGCGGCTTGCCATCGCGATGGCAGATGCGGGCGAAGATGCCGATGACTTTCAGATGGCGCTGCACGCCCATCAGGTCGCTGGCGCGCAGGAACTCTTCGAAGTCCGGCTGCACCGGGATGTTAAGCGCCGACGCCTGCTGCCAGTAGCTTTCCAGCCAGCCGCGCACACGCTCTTCAGGCCAGCTGAGGAAGGCGTCCTTGAACAGGCAAGTCACGTCGTAGGTCACCGGGCCGTACACGGCGTCCTGAAAATCCAGCACGCCGGGATTTGGCTCGCTGAGCATCAGGTTGCGTGGCATGTAGTCGCGGTGCACCAAGACCTTCGGTTGGGCCAGGGCGCTGTCGATCAGCAGATCGCTGACCTTTTGCCACTGCTGCTGTTGGGTTGCATCGAACTCGACGCCCAACTCGCGTTTCACGTACCACTCGGGAAACAGTTCCAGCTCGCGGCGCAACAACGCGACGTCATAGCTCGGCAGCGGCGCCACCATCGGCAGCTGCTGAAAAGCCAGCAGTGCTTGCAGGGCATCGCTGAATAACGCGTCGGCATTTTCGCTGTCGATCACGTCCAGATAGGTCTTGTTGCCCAGGTCATTGAGCAAAAGAAACCCGCGTTCGAGGTCTTCTGCATAAATTTTCGGCACGTTGATGCCGGATTTCGCGAGCAAAAAGGCGATATCCACGAACGGTTTGCAGTTTTCCTGAGGTGGCGGCGCGTCCATCACGACGAAGCTGCGACCCGCGCCTTCCCAACGGAAATACCGACGGAAACTCGCGTCGCTGCTGGCCGCGGTCAACGTGGCCGGGGGTACGGCTCCCCAGCCCTGATCTGCAAAAAGGGTTGTCAACTGTTCATCGAGCCAAACTTTCAGGTGTTGCAAGCGTACATCTTGATCAGGCATTGCAAGGGTCTCCGACGGCGCTAGCCGTCAAGCGGGTCATGCTTTATTATCCAGCATCTTTTTCAGACCATCGAGAGGCGTGCGGCCCACACCGCGGGCAGATGGCACGCAGGAAGCCCGGACTAATAAGATGGCATTGAAATCCCCCGCGTTTCGTAAAAAATTTCCGTTGTTGGTAACCGGCAGTCTGCTGGCTATGCAACCTCTGGCCAGTTCATTCGTTGTTGCCGCCGAGCAGTATGACTGCGCCGTCTCGGCAACGGGAGGCTGGGCCTGCTCGCCGAAGACGCCGGCCGCTACCTTGCCGCCGCGTCCCGTGCATGACGGCAGTGCCGTCAGTGCCGCTGGCGAAGCCCCGGCCGAGAGCGGCTCCACTGCGGAGTCCGGGCCCAAGCCGGTACTGGTTACCGAGTCCAAGGGCCGTGGCCTGAAATCCCGTAGCGAAGACTACAGTCACCTCGACTGGGTTCCGCGCGAGAAGCTCACCGCCGCCCAGCTGGCCGAGACCGGTCCTTACTGCTCTGGTTCCTATATCGAACCGATTCGTCCTGGCATGAATGACAAGACGAATAAAAGTGACGCCCCGACCTTCATCGGCGCCAAAGCGTCGCGTTACCAGCAGGATTCGCAGGTCGCGAGTCTCGCCGGTGACGTGGTCATGCGTCAGGGCAGCATGCAGGTCGAAGCCGACGAGGCCAACCTGTATCAGGCCGAAAGCCGTGGCGAACTGGCGGGCAACGTGCGCATTCGCGACAACGGTGCACTGATCGTCGGCGACCACGCCGATGTGCAGCTGGACACCGGTGAAGCCAAGGTCGACAACGCCGAATACGTCATGCACAAGTCGCGCATCCGCGGTAACGCGCTGTACGCCAAGCGTGCCGAAAACGCGATCATCCGTCTGAAGGACGGCACATACACCACGTGCGAACCGAACAGCAACGCCTGGCAGCTCAAGGGCAACAACATCACCCTGAACCCTGCTACCGGCTTCGGTACCGCGACCAACGTGACGCTGCGGGTCAAGGACATTCCTGTCCTGTACACGCCGTACATCTACTTCCCGATCGACGATCGTCGTCAGTCGGGTTTCCTGCCGCCGACCATCGGCACCGGCAGCGACACCGGCTTCATGCTGGTGACCCCGTACTACTTCAACCTGGCACCGAACTACGATGCCACGTTGTATCCGCGCTACATGAGCAAGCGCGGCATGTTGATGGAAGGCGAATTCCGTTACCTGACCAAGTCGAGCGAAGGTCAGTTCGGCGCAGCGTATCTCAACGACGAGGACGACGAGCGCAAGGGCCAGACCGACTACGACAAGACTCGCTACATGTACAACTGGCAGCACAAGGGTGGTCTCGACTCCCGCGTGCTCACCCAAGTGGACTACACCAAGATCAGCGATCCTTATTACTTCCAGGATCTGCAGACCGACCAGATCGGCGTGAAAAGTGCCGACTACGTGAACCAGCAGGGCTCGGTCACCTATCGTGGCGACAGCTACACCGCCCGTTTGAATGCCCAGGCGTATCAGCTGGCAACCGTATCGAACATCACACCGTATGACCGCCTGCCGCAAATCACCTTCAATGGCCAGCTGCCGTATCATCCGGAAGGACTGGATTTCGATTACGAGACCGAGATCGTTCGTTTCGATCGCGATCTGAAAAATGGCGATTTCACGAACGAAGACGGCACAACCGAGCCTCGCCTCGACAACAACGTGTTCGGCCTCGCTCGCGCCAATGGCGACCGTCTGAATCTGAAACCAGGCGTCAGCCTGCCAATGAACTGGACCTATGGTTTCCTGAAACCATCGTTGAAGTACCAGTACACGCAGTATCAACTGGATCTGGACAGCAAAGGCAAGTCGGATATCGCCGCGTTGTCGCCGGAGAACCAGAAACTGTTCGGCAAGTTCGACAGCAATCAGAACCGCGGCGTACCTATCGCCAGCATTGACGGTGGCCTGTACTTCGACCGCAACACATCCTTCTTTGGCAAGAACTATCGTCAGACCCTGGAACCGCGCTTGTTCTACCTCTATGTACCCGAGGTGGACCAGGAAGACATTCCGGTATTCGACACCAGCGAGTACACCTTCAACTACGCGTCGCTGTTCCGTGACAACCGCTTCTCCGGCTCCGACCGTGTCGGCGACGAGAACAAGCTGTCGCTGGGCGTGACCAGTCGCTGGATCGAAGACGACGGCTTCGAACGTCAACGCATCAGTGTCGGCCAGGCGCTGTACTTCAAGGATCGCAAGGTTCAACTTCCGGGTATCGCGTTCAACGATCGCGACGACGCCAAGTCCAGTGTTTCGCCTTATGCACTGGAATACGAATACCGCTGGAACCGCGACTGGCGCACCACTGCCGACTACAACTGGGATCCGGACAGCCACAGCCCGCGTTCCGGCAGCGCGATGTTCCATTACCAGCCTGAAGACAACCCGAACAAGGTGGTCAACGTCGGCTACCGCTATCGCAACGACCAGGTTCGTTACGACCAGAACACCGGCAAGTGGTCGGTGGGCGGCGGTGACTACGGCACGCCGGGTCAACCTGGCTACGTGAAGGACTACTACAAGATCCAGCAGCATGACTTCTCGGTCATCTGGCCAATCGTTCCACAATGGAGCGCCATCAGCCGCTGGCAGTACGACTACAACCGCAACCGTACACTGGAAGCCTTCGGTGGTTTCGAGTACGACAACTGCTGCTGGAAACTGCGCCTGATCAACCGTTACTGGGTTTCCTACGACGAATTCAGTCAGGAAGCTCCGCAAAACGAAAAAGGCGACCACGGCGTCTTCCTCCAAATTGTTCTGAAGGGACTCGGCGGCCTCACCGGCGCCAAGGTAGAGAGCTTCCTCGACAAAGGCATCCAAGGTTATCGTCAACGTGAAGACCAAGCTTTCTGATTGTCTGCGCCCGCTGATGCTGGGCGCGCTGTTCCTGGGTACCGCGGCCAACGCCGCGGTGCAGTCCATCGATAAAGTGGTGGCCATCGTCGACAACGACGTAGTCATGCAGAGCCAGCTGGATCAACGCGTCCACGAAGTTCAGCAAACCATCGCCAAGCGTGGCGGCGGTTTACCACCTCCGGGCGTGCTGGACCAACAGGTGCTCGAGCGCCTGATCGTCGAAAACCTGCAACTGCAGATCGGCGAGCGTTCCGGTATCCGCATCACCGATGAGGAACTGAACCAGGCTGTGGGCACCATTGCCCAGCGCAACAACATGACCCCGGAGCAGTTCCGCATTGCCCTGTCCCGTGACGGCCTCTCCTATGAAGACGCTCGCGAGCAGATCCGCCGCGAAATGATCATCAGCCGTGTACGCCAGCGCCGCGTGGCCGAACGCATCCAGGTCTCGGAACAGGAGGTGAAGAACTTCCTTGCCTCCGACCTGGGCAAGATGCAACTGTCCGAAGAGCTGCATCTGGCCAACATCCTGATCCCGACCCCGGAAAGCGCCAACTCCGAAGCGATTCAGAGTGCCGCTCGCAAGGCGATGGAGGTTTACCAGCAGCTCAAGCAAGGCGCCGACTTCGGCCAGATGGCCGTAGCCAACTCTGCCAGTGACAACGCGCTGGAAGGCGGCGATATGGGCTGGCGTAAAGCCGCTCAACTGCCACCGCCGTTCGACCGTGAACTGAGCCGCATGGCGACTGGCGAAATCACTCAACCGGCACGCACTCCGGGTGGTTTCATCATCCTGAAGCTGCTGGAAAAACGTGGTGGCGAGAGCCAGATGCGCGACGAAGTGCATGTGCGCCACATCCTGGTCAAGCCAAGTCCGGTTCGCGACGAAGCCAAGACCAAGGAACTGGCTCAGTCGCTCTACAACCGCATCGAAGCCGGTGAAGATTTCGCCGAACTGGCCAAGAAGTATTCGGAAGACCCGGGCTCTGCGCTCAACGGCGGCGACCTGAACTGGATCGACCCGAACGCACTGGTACCGGAATTCCGCGCCGTGATGGCCAAGTCCCCGCAGGGTCAGCTGTCCAAGCCGTTCCAGACCCAGTACGGCTGGCACGTTCTGGAAGTCCTTGGCCGTCGCGCCACCGATAGCACCGAACAGGCCCGTGAGCAGCAAGCGATGACCGTACTGCGTAACCGCAAATACGACGAAGAGCTGCAAACCTGGCTGCGTCAGATCCGTGACGAAGCGTACGTAGAGATCAAACTCCCTGGTGCAGACCAGGCAGCGCAGTGAAACCCAAGCGTTTCGCGCTGACACCCGGCGAACCGGCCGGCATCGGTCCCGACCTGTGCCTGCTGCTCGCCTCGCAAGCCCAGCCACATCCCCTGATTGCCATCACCAGCCGCGACCTGCTCCAAGAGCGGGCCGCGCAGCTGGGGCTGGCCGTCAGCTTGCTGGAAGTGGCGCATGACCACTGGCCGGACGCACCGGCGCCCGCCAACAGCCTGTACGTCTGGGACACCCCGCTCAGCGCCCCCGTGGTCGCCGGGCAACTGGACAAGGCCAACGCCGCATTCGTCCTCGAAACCCTGACCCGCGCCGGCACTGGCTGCCTGAACGGCGATTTCGCCGGGATGATCACCGCCCCGGTGCACAAGGGCGTGATTAACGAATCGGGCATCGCGTTTTCCGGTCACACCGAATTTCTCGCCGACCTGACTCACACCGCCCAGGTGGTGATGATGCTCGCCACCCGCGGTTTGCGCGTGGCGCTGGTCACCACTCACTTGCCCTTGCGCGACATCGCCGATGCGATCACGCCCGAGCGGCTGGAGCGGGTCACGCGGATTCTGCACACCGATCTGCAACAAAAATTCGGCATCGCCCAACCGCGTATCCTGGTCTGCGGGCTCAACCCGCACGCCGGTGAAGGCGGACACCTGGGCCATGAAGAAATCGACATCATCGAACCCACATTGGAGCGCCTGCGCGGCGAGGGCATGGACCTTCGTGGCCCGCTGCCTGCCGACACTCTGTTTACCCCCAAATATCTGGAGCACTGCGATGCAGTGCTGGCGATGTACCACGACCAGGGCCTGCCCGTACTGAAATACAAAGGCTTCGGCGCCGCGGTCAACGTGACCCTGGGCCTGCCGATCATCCGCACGTCGGTCGACCATGGCACCGCCCTGGATCTGGCCGGCAGCGGCAAGATCGACACCGGCAGCCTGAAAGTCGCCCTGGAAACCGCCTACCAGATGGCCGAGACCCGTTTATGACCGAGCAATACCAACACAAGGCGCGCAAACGCTTTGGCCAGAACTTCCTGCACGATGCCGGCGTCATCGACCGCATCCTGCGCTCCATCAGTGCCAAGGCCGGCGACCGCATGCTGGAAATCGGGCCTGGCCAAGGCGCATTGACCGCCGGCATCCTCAATTCCGGCGCACAGCTGGACGTGGTGGAGCTGGACAAGGACCTGATCCCGATCCTCAACCAGCAGTTTGCCAACAAGAGCAATTTCAACCTGCATCAGGGCGATGCGCTGAAGTTCGATTTCAACAGCCTGAACGCTGCGCCGAACAGCCTGCGCGTGGTCGGCAACCTGCCATACAACATCTCCACGCCGCTGATTTTCCACCTGCTGAACAACGCCGGCATCATCCGCGACATGCACTTCATGCTGCAGAAGGAAGTGGTCGAGCGTCTGGCCGCAGGTCCGGGTGGCGGTGACTGGGGTCGATTGTCGATCATGGTTCAGTACCACTGCCGGGTCGAACACCTGTTCAACGTCGGCCCGGGCGCATTCAATCCGCCACCGAAAGTCGACTCGGCAATTGTCCGCTTGGTACCGCACGCGGTGCTGCCGCATCCGGCCAAGGATCATCGCCTGCTCGAGCGTGTGGTGCGTGAAGCCTTCAACCAGCGCCGCAAGACCCTGCGCAACACCCTCAAGCAGTTGCTGAGCAATGCCGAAATCGAAGCCGCCGGAGTCGATGGCAGCCTGCGCCCCGAGCAACTCGATCTGGCCGCGTTCGTACGTCTGGCCGACAAGCTCGCCGAACAGCCGGCGAAAGCACCTGAAGCCGACTGACCGGCAATGATCGCTATCGGGCGGGACGCCAACTCTGGTCTACTGCCCGATACTTGCCTAGACTGAATCCCAATCAGCTACGCCCCGCGTCCCGCTTCGTTTTTAAGGCCTTTTGCATGTCCGATCCTCGCTACCAGGTCGATGTCAGTGTCGTTACCCACTATCTGGCAGACCAATCGCAACCCGAGCACGAGCGCTTTGCCTTCGCCTACACCATCACCGTGCAGAACAATGGCGAGCAACCGGCCCGCCTGATGTCGCGCCACTGGGTGATAACCGATGGCGACGGGCATGTCGAAGAAGTGCGCGGCGCCGGCGTGGTCGGCCAGCAACCGTTGATCGGCGCCGGTAAAAGCCACACCTACAGCAGTGGCACGGTGATGACCACCAAGGTCGGTACCATGCAGGGCACTTACGAAATGGTCGCCGACGACGGCAAGCATTTCGATGCGATCATCAAGCCCTTCCGCCTCGCCGTTCCCGGAGCCCTGCACTGATGGCGACCTATGCCGTCGGCGACCTGCAAGGCTGCCTCGAACCGCTCAAATGCCTGCTCAAGCAGGTGGCGTTCGACCCGGCTCTGGATCGCCTGTGGCTGGTGGGTGATCTGGTCAACCGAGGCCCCCAATCGCTGGAAACCCTGCGCTTCCTTTATGGCATGCGCGACTCGCTGGTCTGCGTACTCGGTAATCACGACCTGCACTTGCTGGCAGCGGCGAAGAACATCGAGCGCATGAAGAAGTCCGACACGCTGCGTGAAATCCTTGAAGCGCCGGACTGCGCCGAACTGATGGAATGGTTGCGCCAGCAGAAACTCATGCACTACGACGAACAACGCGAAGTGGCCATGGTGCACGCGGGTATCCCGCCGCAATGGTCGCTGCGCAAGGCGCTCAAGTACGCTGAAGAAGTCGAGACCGCGCTGCGTGACGACAACCTGCTTCCACCCTTTCTCGACGGCATGTACGGTAACGAGCCGGCGAAATGGGACAGCGACCTCAAAGGCGTGACACGCCTGCGAGTCATCACCAATTACTTCACCCGCATGCGTTTCTGCACCGCCGAAGGCAAGCTCGACCTCAAGAGCAAGGAAGGCCTCGACACCGCGCCGCCGGGCTACAAGCCCTGGTTCCAGCACAAGGAACGCAAGACCCGTGGTCTGCGGATCATTTTCGGTCACTGGGCGGCACTGGAAGGCAACGTTCACGAGCCCGGCATCTCGGCCCTCGACACCGGTTGCGTATGGGGCGGCAGCCTGACCCTGATGAACGTCGACAGCGGCGAACGCCTGTCATGCAAATGCGACGAGCATGGGGCCGTACTGCCCAGCGTCGCGCCACTGATCACCGAATCTTCTCCCGTCAGCGCCCCGCGCTAGACTGCGTTTTCAGCCGAGCCACAGGAGCCCGCCATGAGCGAATTCAAACGTATCCCCCCGGAACAGGCCCAGGCCCTGCGCGAGCAAGGTGCTGTGGTCGTCGACGTCCGTGACCCGGCAACATTTGCCGCACTGCACATCAGCGGCTCGAAGCATCTGGATAATCATTCCCTCCATGCTTTCATCCAGGGCGCCGACCTCGATGCACCCACCGTCGTGGTCTGCTACCACGGCAACTCGAGCCAGGGTGCTGCGGCGTACCTCGTGAGCCAGGGCTTCTCCGACGTCTACAGCATGGACGGCGGCTTCGAACTGTGGCGTACGACTTTTCCTGCGGAAACCGCGCAAGGCACCTCCGAATAATTTTTTTGTAACGTGCAGGCCCCGGCTCCCGCGGGCTTGCGCGGTGGCAGACGAACGGTCTGCCACAACTAATTACGTATCTCGCCTTTACCTCCCGAATTCCCAACTATCCTTAAGCCCAGGCCATCCAAAACAGGGGAGAGCCGGTACACCGGCGCACGGGTCATCGGGAGTGACTTTCGCGATTGTCGATCGCGAAAGTGTTCTGGGGGGTAAACAACAGCTGCCATCGCAGCTGCTTGCCAGCATCGACTGAGTGATCCGGCGTCGGCTCCACGTATCGAGCGAGGTGACGTCATGAGTATCTTTAGCCACTTCCAACAACGCTTCGAGTCCACACGCCAGGAAGAATTCTCCCTGCAGGAGTACCTGGAACTGTGCAAAAAGGATCGCAGTGCCTACGTTTCCGCCGCCGAGCGTCTATTGCTGGCCATCGGCGAACCGGAACTGCTCGACACCTCGACCAACTCGAGACTGTCGCGCATCTTTTCCAACAAGGTGATCCGTCGCTATCCGGCCTTTGAAGACTTCCACGGGATGGAAGAATGCATCGACCAGATCGTGTCGTATTTCCGTCATGCCGCTCAGGGCCTGGAAGAGAAGAAACAGATCCTCTATCTGCTCGGCCCTGTCGGCGGCGGCAAGTCGTCCCTGGCCGAGAAGCTGAAACAGCTCATCGAAAAAGTGCCCTTCTATGCGATCAAGGGCTCGCCGGTATTCGAATCGCCACTGGGTCTGTTCAACGCCACCGAAGATGGCGCGATCCTCGAAGAAGACTTCGGCATTCCACGGCGCTACCTGAACACCATCATGTCGCCATGGGCCACCAAGCGCCTGGCCGAATTCGGCGGCGACATCAGCCAGTTCCGTGTGGTCAAACTGTACCCGTCGATCCTCAACCAGATCGCCGTGGCCAAGACCGAACCGGGTGACGAAAACAACCAGGACATCTCCGCGCTGGTGGGCAAGGTCGATATCCGCAAACTCGAAGAATTCCCGCAGAACGACGCCGACGCCTACAGCTACTCCGGTGCGCTGTGCCGGGCCAACCAGGGCCTGATGGAATTCGTCGAGATGTTCAAGGCACCGATCAAGGTGCTCCACCCATTGCTGACCGCCACTCAGGAAGGCAACTACAACAGTACCGAAGGCCTTGGCGCGATTCCGTTCACCGGGATCCTGCTCGCCCACTCCAACGAATCGGAGTGGCACACCTTCCGCAACAACAAGAACAACGAAGCCTTCATCGACCGGATCTACATCGTCAAGGTGCCGTACTGCCTGCGCGTCAGTGACGAGGTGAAGATCTACGACAAGCTGCTGTTCAACAGCTCCCTGGCCAAGGCGCATTGCGCGCCGGACACCCTGAAGATGCTGGCGCAGTTCACCGTGCTGTCCCGCCTGAAGGAGCCTGAAAACTCCAACATCTACTCCAAGATGCGGGTGTATGACGGCGAAAACCTCAAGGACACCGATCCGAAGGCCAAGTCGATCCAGGAATACCGCGATGCAGCGGGCGTCGACGAAGGCATGAACGGTCTGTCGACCCGGTTCGCGTTCAAGATCCTGTCCAAGGTCTTCAACTTCGATCCCCATGAAATCGCCGCCAACCCGGTACACCTGCTCTACGTGCTGGAACAGCAGATCGAACAGGAACAGTTCCAGGCCGAGACCCGGGAACGCTATCTGCGCTACCTGAAAGAGTACCTGGCACCGCGTTATATCGAATTCATCGGCAAGGAGATCCAGACCGCCTACCTCGAGTCTTACAGCGAGTACGGCCAGAACATCTTCGACCGCTACGTGCTGTATGCGGACTTCTGGATTCAGGATCAGGAATACCGCGATCCGGAAACCGGCGAGATCCTCAACCGCGTCGCCCTCAACGAGGAGCTGGAAAAAATCGAGAAACCGGCCGGCATCAGCAATCCGAAGGATTTCCGAAACGAAATCGTCAACTTCGTGCTGCGCGCCCGGGCCAACAACAACGGCAAGAACCCGACCTGGCTCAGCTACGAAAAACTGCGGGTGGTCATCGAGAAGAAAATGTTCTCGAACACCGAAGACCTGCTGCCAGTCATCAGCTTCAACGCCAAGGCCAGCAAAGAGGATCAACAGAAGCACAACGACTTCGTTACACGAATGGTCGAACGCGGCTACACCGACAAACAGGTACGACTGCTCTCCGAGTGGTACCTGCGGGTCAGAAAATCACAGTAAACCGCGGCCGGTCAGACCGGTTGTCGTCAGCCCGAGGCCTGTGCCTGCATTTTCTGCTACACAGGCCTCTGGAAGGTGTTCGAAAGGCGGTAGCGAGGTTCAGGCAGCACCCAAAGCGCTTGGGGGAGCGTGTACGTCCCTTGGCATTCGGTTCAATGCTGCATGACCGCTCGCCCCTTTGCAGGACAGCTTCTAAGGAGCAGTCATGAGCTATGTGATCGACCGACGTCTCAATGGCAAGAACAAGAGCACGGTGAACCGTCAGCGCTTCCTGCGGCGTTACCGTGACCACATCAAGAAGGCTGTCGAAGAGGCGGTCAGCCGGCGTTCCATCACCGATATGGAACACGGCGAGCAGATCAGCATTCCCGGTCGCGATATCGACGAACCGGTGCTTCACCATGGTCGCGGCGGCAAGCAGACCGTGGTTCACCCCGGCAACAAGGAATTCACCGCTGGCGAACACATCGCCCGTCCGCCGGGAGGCGGCGGAGGCCGAGGGCCGGGCAAGGCCGGCAACTCCGGCGAAGGCATGGACGAGTTCGTCTTCCAGATCACCCAGGAAGAATTCCTCGAATTCATGTTCGAGGACCTCGAACTGCCCAACCTGGTCAAGCGCAACCTGACCGGCACCGACACCTTCAAGACCGTACGTGCGGGGATCAGCAACGAGGGCAACCCGTCGCGGATCAACATCATCCGTACCCTGCGTTCGGCCCACGCCCGGCGCATTGCGCTCTCGGGCAGCAGCCGCGCCAAACTGCGCGAGGTCAAAGAGGAACTGGCGCGACTCAAACGCGAAGAACCCGACAACTTCGGCGACATTCAGGATCTCGAGGCGGAAATCGAGAAACTAAGTGCGCGTATACATCGGGTGCCGTTCCTCGATACTTTCGACCTCAAGTACAACCTGCTGATCAAGCAGCCAAACCCCAGCTCGAAGGCCGTGATGTTCTGCCTGATGGACGTCTCCGGCTCCATGACCCAGGCGACCAAGGACATCGCCAAGCGGTTTTTCATCCTGTTGTACCTGTTCCTCAAGCGGAACTACGACAAGATCGACGTGGTGTTCATCCGCCACCACACCAGCGCCCGTGAAGTGGACGAAGAGGAGTTTTTCTATTCCCGCGAAACCGGCGGCACCATCGTTTCCAGCGCCCTGAAACTGATGCAGGAGATCATGGCCGAGCGCTATCCGAGCAATGAATGGAACATCTACGCCGCGCAGGCTTCCGACGGCGACAACTGGAACGACGACTCGCCGATCTGCCGCGACATCCTGATCAACCAGATCATGCCTTTTGTGCAGTACTACACTTACGTGGAGATCACCCCGCGCGAACATCAGGCCTTGTGGTACGAGTACGAACGCATCGCCGAAGCCTTTTCCGACACTTTTGCCCAGCAGCAACTGGTCTCGGCCGGGGATATCTATCCGGTCTTCCGTGAACTCTTCCAGCGCAGGTTAGTGACATGACCGCCAAGACCGCCAAAGAGCAGAAGCGCCAACCCATTTCCACAGGCTCGGAATGGACTTTCGAGCTGATCCAGACGTACGACCGTGAAATCGCCCGTATCGCGGCCCGTTATGCTTTGGATACCTACCCCAACCAGATCGAAGTGATTACCGCCGAGCAGATGATGGACGCCTACGCTTCGGTTGGCATGCCGCTGGGCTATCACCATTGGTCCTACGGCAAGCACTTCCTCAGCACTGAGAAATCCTACAGCCGCGGGCAGATGGGGCTGGCGTACGAGATCGTGATCAACTCGGACCCGTGCATCGCGTACCTGATGGAAGAAAACACCATCTGCATGCAGGCACTGGTGGTTGCGCATGCCTGCTACGGCCACAACAGTTTCTTCAAGGGCAACTATCTGTTCCGCACCTGGACCGACGCCAGTTCGATCATCGATTACCTGGTGTTCGCCAAGCAGTACATCATGCAGTGCGAGGAGCGCCACGGGATTGATGCCGTAGAGGATCTGCTCGATTCCTGCCACGCCCTGATGAACTACGGTGTCGACCGCTACAAACGTCCGTACCCGATTTCCGCCGAGGAAGAGCGGCGTCGGCAGAAGGATCGCGAAGAACACCTGCAGAAGCAGATCAACGACCTGTGGCGCACCATTCCCAAAGGCGCAGACAAGTACAGCGACAAGGACAACGCACGCTTTCCGGCCGAGCCACAGGAAAACATCCTGTATTTCATCGAGAAGCACGCGCCATTGCTGGAGCCTTGGCAGCGCGAGATCGTGCGGATCGTGCGCAAGATCGCCCAGTATTTCTATCCACAGCGCCAGACCCAGGTGATGAACGAAGGCTGGGCGACGTTCTGGCACTACACGCTGATGAACGACCTGTACGACGAAGGCCTGGTGACCGACGGCTTCATGATGGAGTTCCTGACGTCCCACACCAGCGTGGTGTTCCAGCCGGGGTTCGACAGCCCTTATTACAACGGCATCAACCCATACGCACTGGGCTTTGCGATGTATCGCGACATCCGTCGCATGTGCGAAGAGCCTACGGAAGAAGACCGCCGCTGGTTCCCGGAAATCGCCGGCAGCGACTGGCTGTCGACCATCAAGTTCGCCATGAGCAGCTTCAAGGATGAGAGCTTCATCCTGCAGTACCTGTCACCCAAGGTGATCCGCGACCTGAAACTGTTCAGCATTCTCGATGACGACCAGAAGGACGATCTGCTGGTGCCTGCGATCCATGACGAGGGCGGCTACAGGATCATTCGCGAAACGCTCGCAGCGCAATACAACCTCGGCAATCGCGAACCGAACGTGCAGATCTACAGCATCGACCGCCGCGGCGACCGCTCGCTGACTCTTCGCCACCAGCAACACGACCGCAAACCGCTGGGCGATTCCACCGAGGAGGTCCTGAAACACCTGCACCGGTTGTGGGGCTTCGACATTCATTTGGAAACCCTGCAAGGCGACCAGATCATGAAGACCCATCACGTTCCGCCTCGTAGCGAACACAGCGAGGGGGATTACGGTCGACTCGACCTGGCCGTCATTCATCTTTGATCCCGTTCAGGCCTCCGAAAGTCCGGCGCAAGAGTTATCCTGTCGGGCCAACGGAGGTTTTTTATGCAGATTTACAAGGTCGGCGGTGCGGTACGTGATCGCCTGCTGGGCAACCCGGTCACCGATATCGATTGGGTGGTGGTCGGCGCGACCACAGAAGAAATGCTCGCCAAGGGGTTTCGCCCGGTCGGCGCGGACTTCCCGGTTTTTCTTCACCCGAAAAGCGGCGAGGAGTACGCCCTCGCCCGCACCGAGCGCAAGAGCGGTCGCGGTTATGGTGGTTTCACCTTTCACGCCAGCCCCGAGGTCACACTTGAAGAAGACCTGATCCGCCGTGACCTTACGATCAACGCCATGGCTGAGGATGATCAGCAAAATCTGACCGACCCCTACCACGGCCAGCGCGATCTCGAAGAACGGATTCTGCGTCACGTTTCCCCCGCGTTTGCCGAAGATCCGCTCAGGGTTCTGCGCGTTGCGCGCTTTGCTGCCCGCTACGCGGAGCTTGGTTTCAAGGTGGCGCCCGAGACATTGGAGCTGATGCGTCAGCTCAGCGAATCGGGTGAGCTGGAAGCCCTTACGGCCGAACGCAGTTGGAAAGAGATTTCCCGCGCACTGATGGAAGATCAGCCCCAGGTTTTCATTCAGGTGCTGCGCGATTGCGGCGCCTTGAAGGTGCTGATGCCAGAGGTCGATGCCTTGTTCGGCGTGCCGCAACCGGAAGCCCATCACCCGGAAATCGACAGCGGCATCCACACCCTGAGCGTGCTTGAGCAGTCAGCCCTGCACAAGCAGCCGTTGACCGTGCGCTGGGCCTGCCTGCTGCACGACCTCGGCAAAGGCCTTACTCCAGAGGAGGAATGGCCACGACACATCGCCCATGAGCACAAAGGCCTGAAGTTGATCAAAGCCGTCAACGAGCGCTTCAAGGCACCGAAGGACTGTCAGGAACTGGCCTTGCTGGTCGGCCAATATCACACCCACGGGCATCGCGCCCTGGAGCTGAAGGCTTCGACCTTGCTCGAGTTGCTGCAAAGCTTTGACGTTTACCGTCGGCCACAGCGTTTCGAAGAGTTCATCGTCGCGTGCGAGATGGATGCCCGAGGCCGCAAAGGGCTCGAACAACGCAGTTATCCACAGGCGGATTACCTGCGCGGCGCGGCCAATGTGGCACGCGGCGTGGCGGTGCAGCCGTTGCTGGAAAAGGGATTCAAAGGCCCGGAACTGGGCGAGGCACTCAAGCGCGAACGGCTCAAGGCGTTGAAGGCTTACAAGGAATCGGCGGCGTCCTGAAACACCCGATCCGCCCTCACGAGGGCGGATCAAACCATTCAAGACAGATCTGAAGGCGTGAGCTGAATACCGCGCCATTCAAATCCGACCGGCGCCAGCACCTGATCGATCTGCGCCTCGGCCCACAATGCGGCAAAGCTTTTTCCTGCACCGGGATGCACCCGATCCGGCGCAATCAGCGACAGCGGCCACAGCACAAAAGCATTTTTCAGGATTTCCGCACGAGGCAGGATCAGCCCGTCGAAATTGCCGGCCAGATCGCCGTACAGCAACACGTCGATATCCAGCGGCAAGCCCTTGCGATCCGGCGCATAACGACCGTTGTCCGCTTCAATGAACTTCAAACGGCGATCCAGCTCGATCAACGGCAGATCGGTGAACGCCGACACCACGAAGTTGAAGAACGGCCCGCTCTTGATTCCCACCGGCTGGCTTTCGAACACAGGCGAACAGCGTATATCCACCAGAAACGTGGACAAGGCATCCAGACCGGCCTGCAAATGGGTTTCGCGCTCGATATTGCTACCGAGCCCGAGATAGACCTGGGTCAGCGGCATCCGCGCTCGATCTCCACACCCACACCACCCTTGGCGGCCGGCACGGCACCTGGCTTGGTCAGTTTCAGGCGCACCCAGGTGATCTTGAATTCATTCATCAGCACTTCAACCAGACGCTCGGCGAAGGTCTCGACCAGTTGATACCGGGATTGCTCGGCAAAGGCCTGGATCCGTGTGGACACACTGGCGTAATCGAGCGCCAGGGTCAGGTCGTCACCGGCGGCGGCCGGGCGATTGTCCCAGGCGAAGCTCAAATCAAGACGCAGGCACTGTCGGATGCCGCGCTCCCAGTCGTAGGCACCGATCACGGTGTCGACTTCCAGGCCCTCGATAAACACTCTGTCCAAGCACTTTTCTCCGCTGCACGACAAGGGCGCAATGCGCCGTTAGAATCAGGGCGTCCTCGCCCGGAATAGTTAGCATGTTTTGGTTACTGGCGATCCTCGCCTACCTGCTCGGCTCTCTGTCCTTCGCCATTTTGCTCAGCCGCCTGACCGGAAATCCGGATCCGCGAATGAGTGGCTCGGGTAATGCCGGCGCCACCAACATGCTGCGCCTGGCCGGACGCAAACTCGCGATCCTGACCCTGCTGGGTGATCTGTGCAAAGGCCTGCTGCCGGTGCTGATCGCTTCGGCAATGGGCCTTTCGCTGCAGGATCAGGCGTGGATCGGCGTCTGCGCCGTGATCGGTCACCTGTTCCCGTTGTACTTCCGCTTTCGCGGTGGCAAGGGTGTTGCCACGGCGGCCGGCATGCTGCTGGGCCTGTATCCACCCGCCGCGCTGCTGGCCGTGTGCGCCTGGTTGCTGACGTTCTACCTGACCCGCACCAGCTCGCTGGCGGCGTTGATCGCTACACCCCTGACACTGCCGTTGCTGGCCTGGCAGGAACCGGCGGCGCTGTTGCCGATGAGCACGCTGACACTGCTGATCGTCTGGCGCCATCGGGGCAATCTACGCGACCTGTTCGCCGGGCGCGAACGGCATTTTTAAATACCGCATGTGAGCGCTGCTTATCACAGCGCTGACAATTGCTCCATCGGCCAGCGCGCCTGCACGCTGATCGCCAGGCTTTCCTGCTGGCCGGCCTGCAAACGCTGGCAGCCGGCAAACGCAATCATTGCGCCGTTATCGGTGCAAAACTCGGGACGGGCATAGAACACATCGCCCTTCATGTCGCCGAGCATCTTCTCCAGCGAAACACGCAGCGCCCTGTTGGCACTGACGCCTCCGGCGATCACCAGACGCTTCATGCCGGCCTGCTTCAGGGCACGCTTGCACTTGATGGTCAAAGTCTCCACCACGGCCTGCTGGAACGCCAGCGCGATGTCGCAACGGGCTTGCTCGCTGTCGTCCCCGGCGCTGACGCATTGCTGCCAGGTGTTGAGGGCGAAGGTCTTCAGGCCGCTGAAGCTGAAATCCAGACCCGGGCGATCACACATCGGACGCGGGAAGGTGAAACGTCCTGCGACACCCTTCTCTGCCAGCTTGGCGATTTCCGGTCCGCCCGGATAATTCAGGCCCATCATTTTTGCAGTCTTGTCGAAAGCTTCGCCCGCGGCATCGTCCAGCGTTTCACCGAGCAGGCTGTATTGGCCGATGCCATCGACCTGAACCAGCTGCGTATGACCACCAGAGACCAACAAAGCGACGAACGGGAATTCCGGCGGTTTTGGCTCCAGCATCGGCGCCAGCAAGTGGCCTTCCATGTGATGCACGCCGAGCGCCGGGATGCCCCAGGCAAACGCCAGCGCCTGGGCGCATGAGGCCCCCACCAGCAGCGCCCCGACCAGGCCGGGACCCGCGGTGTAGGCGATGGCGTCGATCTCGGTCGGCACGCAGCCGGCTTCGGCCAGCACCTGACGGATCAAAGGCAGCATGCGCTTGACGTGATCGCGCGAGGCCAGCTCCGGTACCACGCCGCCATAGACGCGGTGCAGGTCGACCTGACTGAACAACGCGTCGGCCTGCAGGCCGCGCTCACTGTCGTATAAAGCGACGCCGGTTTCGTCGCAGGAAGTTTCTAATCCCAGTACTAGCATGGGTTTGCGCCTTGTTTAGGCTGAATTCGAAGGCGCGCATAATAGTCGCCGCGTGATGCCCCGACCAGCGGTTTTCGATCAGAGGCTTTGCATTCCGAGCGATGAGGGGTTAACATCCGCAACCCTTAAAAACCGACGTCTTCAAGTGCTCTTTTGCCGCGAGGATGTTGACCCCGGTAATGAATGAAGGTAGCTCTGGATGCCAGCCGTCAAAGTTAAAGAGAACGAACCCTTCGACGTAGCTCTGCGTCGTTTCAAGCGCTCCTGCGAAAAAGCCGGTGTACTGGCTGAAGTTCGTAGCCGCGAATTTTACGAGAAGCCAACTTCTGAGCGTAAGCGCAAGGCAGCTGCTGCTGTTAAGCGTCACGCCAAGAAAGTTCAGCGCGAACAGCGCCGCGCCGTTCGTCTGTACTAATACACAGACGATCGTAGCAAGCTTCTGCCAAGCCCGGCCCTCAGCCGGGCTAATGGCATTTGCGTAAAACGCTTGATGCTTCACCGTCGAAGCCGCAGATGCGACCGAGACAAACCCGCTTCACCGCGTCAGGCCTGGCTCTTTTGCCAGCGGTGCACGTCTTTTCTGACGAGCCTTTCAAGGCTACTGACGAGCACACCCACTGATTCCTCTTACGACGATCAGCCCAAGGCACCTGCTTGCGTGCCCGCTTCATGAGCTATCCGAGGCCGATTACAGGCCGTCAGCGGATTCAGCGCAACATTTTCGAATAGTCGAAGACTGATGAGTACTAACGTCAGTGGATTTTCGGCAGATACACTTCCCGACAGCGATTACGCAAACGACACCGGTCGAGCCGCACCACGTGCGCGCATCACTCAATGACCCGCGTCCGGCAGACTTTCGCATCGGATCCATTACAGCGCAGACGAGAACGCCATGGCCGGGCTGATTCCCCAGAGCTTCATTGACGACCTTCTGAACCGCACCGACATCGTCGACGTGGTCAGCTCGCGCGTGCAATTGAAGAAGGCCGGTAAAAACTACACCGCCTGCTGCCCGTTCCATAAAGAGAAGACCCCGTCATTCAGCGTCAGCCCCGACAAGCAGTTCTATTACTGCTTCGGCTGCGGCGCCGGCGGCAACGCCCTCGGCTTTCTCATGGATCACGACAATCTGGACTTCCCCCAGGCCGTCGAAGATCTGGCCAAGGCCGCCGGCATGGAAGTGCCGCGAGAAGAAGGCGGCCGCTCGAACAAGCCGCGCCAGCCGACCGATTCACCGCTGTACCCGCTGCTCACCGCCGCTGCCGACTTTTATCGGCAGGCGCTCAAGAGCCACCCGGCACGCAAGGCAGCAGTGGATTACCTCAAGGGTCGTGGCCTGACCGGCGAAATCGCCCGGGACTTCGGTCTCGGATTCGCACCGCCGGGCTGGGACAACCTGTTCAAACACTTGAGCAGCGACACCTTGCAGCAGAAAGCCATGATCGACGCCGGCCTGCTGATCGAGAACGCCGAAACCGGTAAACGCTATGACCGCTTCCGCGATCGCGTGATGTTCCCGATCCGCGACACCCGTGGACGGATCATTGCTTTCGGCGGTCGAGTGCTCGGCGACGACAAGCCAAAGTACCTGAACTCGCCGGAAACCCCGGTCTTCCATAAAGGCCAGGAACTCTACGGCCTGTACGAAGCCCGCAAGAACAATCGCAACCTCGACGAAATCATCGTCGTCGAGGGCTATATGGATGTCATCGCTCTAGCCCAGCAAGGCCTGCGCAATGCCGTCGCGACACTCGGCACCGCCACCAGCGAAGAACACCTCAAGCGTCTGTTTCGCGTAGTGCCGAACGTACTGTTTTGCTTTGACGGCGACCAGGCTGGCCGCAATGCCGCCTGGCGCGCACTCGAAGCCACACTGCCCTGCCTGCAGGACGGGCGCCGTGCACGCTTTCTGTTTCTGCCTGAAGGCGAAGACCCGGATACGTTGATTCGCGCCGAAGGCACAGACGCCTTCCGCGCCCGGATCAATCAGCACGCACAGCCGCTGGCGGACTACTTCTTCCAGCAACTGACCGAAGAAGCCGACCCGCGTTCGCTGGAGGGCAAGGCCCACATGGCCACCCTCGCAGCACCATTGATCGACAAGGTCCCAGGCGCCAATCTGCGCATCCTGATGCGCCAGCGCCTGACCGAGATCACCGGTCTGAGCAGCGAAAGCGTCAGCCAGCTGGCCCAGAGCGCTCCTCAGGAAGCACCGCCGGCCTATGACCCGGGCATCGATTACGACGCCATGCCGGACTACAGCGACTACCATCAGCCGCAGGCACAGGACATGTATGTGCCGCAGCAGGAATGGACGCCGAAAAAAACCGGCGCCGGCGGCAAGAAATGGGACAAGAAACCGTGGGACAAAAATGGCAAGCGTGGCGGTGATCGCGATCAGCCGCGTGCCCCACGCGTGCCGGCCGCCGTCGAACCTCCGACCCTGGCCGCTCTGAGAACCTTGCTGCATCACCCGCAACTGGCGGAAAAGGTCGAGGACGCCGGGCACTTCGCGGACGAGAACCAGACCAACGCACAGCTGCTGGTGGCACTGCTCGAAGCCGTGCAGAAGAATCCCAAGCTAAACTCATTTCAGTTGATCGCGCGATGGCACGGAACCGAACAGGGTCGCCTGCTCAAGGCGCTGGCGGAAAAGGAATGGCTGATTGACGGAGACAACCTTGAACAACAGTTTTTCGACACCATTACTAGCTTGTCAGCCCGCCAACGCGAGCGAAATCTGGAACAACTGCTCAGGAAAGCGCGTCAAAGCGAACTGAGCGCCGAAGAGAAAAATCAACTGCGCGACCTTTTAAGTCGCAATGTTTCCGCATCAAACCCGACCTCAACTGGCGCGTGAGGTCATAGCTCAGGTATAATCCTCGGCTTGTTTTTTGCCCGCCAAGACCTTCAGTGGATAGGGTGTTATGTCCGGAAAAGCGCAACAGCAGTCTCGTATTATTGAGTTGATCAAACTGGGTCGTGAGCAGAAGTATCTGACTTACGCCGAGGTCAACGACCACCTGCCCGAGGATATTTCAGATCCGGAGCAGGTGGAAGACATCATCCGCATGATTAACGACATGGGGATCCCCGTACACGAGAGTGCTCCGGATGCGGACGCCCTTATGCTGGCCGACGCCGATACCGACGAGGCCGCTGCGGAAGAAGCAGCCGCTGCGTTGGCGGCGGTGGAGACCGATATCGGTCGCACCACTGACCCGGTGCGCATGTACATGCGTGAAATGGGTACGGTCGAGCTTCTGACTCGTGAAGGCGAAATCGAAATCGCCAAGCGTATCGAAGAAGGCATCCGTGAAGTGATGAGCGCCATCGCGCACTTCCCTGGCACGGTTGACCATATTCTCTCCGAGTACACTCGCGTCACCACCGAAGGTGGTCGCCTGTCCGACGTTCTGAGCGGTTACATCGACCCGGATGACGGCATTGCGCCGCCTGCCGCCGAAGTACCACCGCCGATCGACGCGAAAGCGGCGAAAGCGGATGACGACTCCGAGGACGATGACGCCGAAGCTTCCGATGACGAAGAAGAAGCCGAAAGCGGTCCGGATCCGGTCATTGCCGCACAGCGCTTCGGTGCTGTCGCCGACCAGATGGAAATCACCCGCAAGGCCCTGAAAAAGCACGGTCGTCACAACAAGGCGGCAATTGCCGAACTGTTGGCTCTGGCTGAGCTGTTCATGCCGATCAAACTGGTGCCGAAGCAATTCGAAGCACTGGTCGAGCGTGTTCGCAGTGCCCTGGATCGTCTGCGTCAGCAAGAGCGCGCGATCATGCAACTGTGCGTACGTGATGCACGTATGCCACGCGCCGATTTCCTGCGTCAGTTCCCTGGCAACGAAGTCGACGAAAGCTGGTCCGACGCCTTGGCCAAAGGCAAGAGCAAGTACGCCGAAGCCATTGCCCGCGTGCAACCGGACATCATCCGTTGCCAGCAGAAGCTGACCGCGCTGGAAACCGAGACCGGCCTGACCATCGCCGAGATCAAGGACATCAACCGTCGCATGTCGATCGGTGAGGCGAAAGCCCGCCGCGCGAAGAAAGAGATGGTTGAAGCGAACTTGCGTCTGGTGATCTCCATCGCCAAGAAGTACACCAACCGTGGCCTGCAATTCCTCGATCTGATCCAGGAAGGCAACATCGGTCTGATGAAAGCGGTGGACAAGTTCGAATACCGTCGTGGTTACAAGTTCTCGACTTATGCCACCTGGTGGATCCGTCAGGCGATCACTCGCTCGATCGCCGACCAGGCCCGCACCATCCGTATTCCGGTGCACATGATCGAGACGATCAACAAGCTCAACCGCATTTCCCGCCAGATGTTGCAGGAAATGGGTCGCGAACCGACCCCGGAAGAGCTGGGTGAACGCATGGAAATGCCTGAGGACAAGATCCGCAAGGTATTGAAGATCGCCAAAGAGCCGATCTCCATGGAAACCCCGATCGGTGATGACGAAGACTCCCATCTGGGTGACTTCATCGAAGACTCGACCATGCAGTCGCCAATCGATGTCGCCACTGTTGAGAGCCTGAAAGAAGCGACCCGCGAAGTGCTGTCCGGCCTTACTGCCCGTGAAGCCAAGGTACTGCGCATGCGTTTCGGTATCGACATGAACACCGACCATACGCTCGAAGAAGTCGGCAAACAGTTTGATGTGACCCGTGAGCGGATCCGTCAGATCGAAGCCAAGGCGCTGCGCAAGCTGCGCCACCCGACGCGAAGCGAGCATCTGCGCTCCTTCCTCGACGAGTGATACCAGAACCCCCGGCCCAGGCCGGGGGTTTTGTTTTTAGCGCAGATTAAATACCTCGCACCGCCCTCCCCCCGCGCACAGCCCGTCTACACTCGAAACATTCCCCCGAGCCATAACGAGACCGTTATGCCCAGACTGGCGTCCGTGCTTTTTTTGCTGTCACTGATGATCTGGACCGCAACGGCTGACGCGCTGACTCTGACCGATGAAGAACGTCGCTGGCTGGCGGCTCACCCGGACTTGCGCCTGGGTGTGGATGCGTCGTGGCCGCCCTTCGAGTTCCGCGACGACCAGAACCGCTATCAGGGTCTGGCAGCGGACTATATCGATGTGATTCGCCAGCGCCTGGCGATCAAACTCACCCCCATCGAGCCGGTGAGCTGGACCGTGGTGCTCGAACAGGCGAAAAACGGCACGATCGACCTGCTGCCGGGCATCATGTCCACCCCGGAACGCCAGAGTTACCTGTCATTCACCCGCCCTTATCTCGACTTTCCGATCGTCATCCTCGCCCACGTCGGCGGCCCGCAACCGCGCAAGCTCG
This sequence comes from Pseudomonas sp. 9.2(2024), assembly GCF_039695385.1. Taxonomy (NCBI): domain Bacteria; kingdom Pseudomonadati; phylum Pseudomonadota; class Gammaproteobacteria; order Pseudomonadales; family Pseudomonadaceae; genus Pseudomonas; species Pseudomonas sp. 9.2(2024). The sequence goes on from NZ_CP155585.1 coordinate 5,885,012, forward strand.
AGGATCTTTACGGCCTGAAGATCGCCGTAGTCGAAAACTACGCACCCCACGAACTGTTGCGCACACATCACCCCGACCTGAACCTGGTGGCGATGCCCAACGTCAGCTCCGCATTGCAGGCCCTGGCTACCGATGAAGTCGACGCGGTGGTCGGCGATCTGGCCTCCAGTGTCTGGAGCCTGCGCCAGCTCAAACTGGATGGTTTGTATGTCAGCGGCGAAACCCCTTATCGCTACCAGCTGGCGATGGGCGTCCCCCGGGACAACAAAATGCTGGTGGGGATTCTCGACAAGGTGCTGGCCGACATGTCCCCGGAGGAAATCAGCAGCATTCAGGAGCACTGGGTCGGCAACGTCCTCGATCACCGGACATTCTGGTCGGATCTGCTGGTTTACGGTTTACCGGGGCTATCGCTTCTGGTCATCGTCCTGGCAGTGGTGATCCGCATCAACCGGCGCCTGAGCTCGGAAATCGCCCGACGCATCGACCTTGAACAGGAACTGCGCAGCAGCGAATACCACTATCGCGGGCTGGTGGAGAGTCTCTCAGCCATCGCCTGGGAAGCGCGGATCAGCGATTTCACCTACAGCTATGTTTCGCCCCACGCCGAGGATCTGCTCGGCTATCCGCTGTCCCATTGGCTGATTCCAGGCTTTTGGCGCAACATCATTCACCCTGCCGATCTGACTCGTGCCCAGAGCTTCTGCGATCACGAAGTGCTGGCCGGGCGCGATCACAGTCTCGATTACCGCGTCATCACCGCAGACGGCCGTTGCTTGTGGGTACGCGACATCGTCAGCCTGATCGAACACGGCCACGAACCGGTGATGCGCGGCCTGATGATCGACATCAGCGAAACCAAACGCACCGAAGAGGCGTTGCGCCTGTCGGAACAGAAATTCGCTTCGGTATTCCAGCAATGCCCGGACATTCTGGTCATCGCCCGGCTCTCCGACGGCTGCCTGCTGGAGGTCAACGAAGCTTTTGAAGAACAGATCGGGCTCAAGGCCGAAGAAGTGATTGGCCAGACAGCCACCGAACTCAACATCTGGGGCATTCCAGGGGTTGGCCCGGGCCTGCTTCAGCGCCTGCAAGCCGGCAGCATTCGCAACCTGGAGATGCCCTTTCGTCGCAGCAATGGCCAGGTGTTTACCGGGCTGATTTCCGCCGAGCCCTTCGAGCTCGACACGACACCGGCGCTGGTCGTGGTGGTGCGCGACATTACCCAGCTCAAGGAAACCCAACAGCAACTGCAAACCTCCGAAGAAAAGTTCGCCAAGGCCTTCCACGCCTCGCCGGACGGCCTGCTGTTGTCGCGCCAGAGCGATGGCCTGCTGCTGGAGGTCAACGAAGGTTTCAGTCGTATCACCGGTTTCAACAGCGCGATGTCGGTGGATCGCTCGGCGCTGGACCTGGGAATCTGGGTCAACCTCAACGAACGCAAGCAAATGCTCGACCTGCTGCACCGCGACGGTTTTGTCCGCGATTTCAGCTGCCACATCCGCCGCAGCGACGGGCAGATCCGCCTCTGCGAAGTGTCCAGCCGTCCGCTACCGATCGGCGACGAAGACTGCATGCTGACCATCGCCCGAGACATCACCGAGCGCCACCTCATGCAGGAAAAGCTGCAACAGGCTGCGACCGTGTTCGAAAGTACTGCCGAGGGCGTGCTGATCACCGACACCCAGCAACACATCAGCGCCGTGAACCGGGCCTTCACCGAAATCACCGGTTACAGCGAAAGCGAAGCGCTCGGTCATACCCCGCGCCTGCTGGCCTCCGGACTGCACGACAGCGCGTTTTACGCGGCGATGTGGCATCAATTGACTGACGAAGGCCATTGGCAGGGCGAAATCTCCAACCGGCGCAAAAATGGCGAGCTGTACCCGAGCTGGCTGACCATCAGTGCCGTGCGCAACCGCGACAAGTTCATCACTCACTTCGTAGCGGTGTTCGCCGATATCTCCAGCCTCAAGCACGCCCAGGCCAAGCTCGACTATCAGGCGCATCACGACCCGCTCACCGGCCTGCCAAACCGCACGCTGTTCGAAAGTCGCCTGCTGATGGCACTCAACAGTCAGCAGGAAAACGGCGGTCAGGGCGCAGTGCTGTTCCTCGACCTCGATCGTTTCAAGCACATCAACGACAGCCTCGGTCACCCGGTCGGCGATTTGCTGCTCAAGGGCATCGCCGTGCGCCTCAAGGAGCAACTGCGCGACATCGACACCGTCGCGCGTCTGGGTGGCGACGAATTCATCATTCTGCTGCCTGGCCTGCAGCAGCCCGGCGATGCAGACAACATCGCCACCAAACTGCTGAACTGCTTTGGCGCACCGTTCCAGGCTGGCGAGCACGAGTTTTTCATCAGCGCCAGCATCGGCACCAGCCTTTACCCGCGCGACGGCTGCGATGTCGCGACCCTGATCAAGAACGCGGACGCAGCGATGTACCGTTCCAAGGCCAAGGGCCGCAACCGGGTCGAAAGCTACACCCGCGATCTCACCGCGCAGGCCAGCGAGCGTGTGGCGCTGGAGCACGAACTTCGCCGGGCTATTGAGCGCGAGGAGCTGTACCTCTATTACCAACCGAAAATCAGCCTCGACGATCACAGCCTGGTCGGCGCCGAAGCCTTGATCCGCTGGCGCCACCCGAACTTCGGCGATGTGCCGCCGGAGCACTTCATCCCGCTGGCGGAAGAGAACGGGATGATTCTGCAAATCGGCGACTGGGTGCTGGAAACCGCCTGCCGGCAGATGTTCGAGTGGGGCCAGATCTATGAATCTCTCGGCCCGCTGTCGGTGAACCTCGCCGGCGCACAACTGCGCCAGCCGAACCTGCTGGGACGCATCGAGCAACTGCTCAAGGACAACCGCCTGCGGCCGGAATTACTGCAACTGGAAATTACCGAAAACTTCATCATGAGCCAGGCTGAAGAAGCGCTGGCGGTGCTGCATCAGCTCAAACACCTGGGTGTGCAACTGGCCATCGACGACTTCGGCACCGGTTATTCCTCGCTGAGTTACCTCAAGCGCCTGCCTCTGGACATCCTCAAGATCGACCAGTCTTTCGTTCGCGGACTGCCCGACGACCCGCACGACGCGGCGATCGTCCGCGCCATCATCGCCCTGGGCCGCAGCATGCAATTCACCGTGATCGCCGAAGGCGTGGAAACCCAGGCCCAGCAACAATTCCTCGCCGCCGAAGGCTGTGAACAGATTCAGGGCTACATCGTCAGCCTGCCGCTGCCACCAGAAGAGTTTGCCGCGACGTTTCTTCGCATAGCCGTATCAGATTTTTCGGATAGCACAGCCGAGAAACCGTCGCTATAATCCGCGGCCTACTGAGGGCCTATAGCTCAGTTGGTTAGAGCAGAGGACTCATAATCCTTTGGTCCACGGTTCAAGTCCGTGTGGGCCCACCAAACATGAAAAAGCCGCGCTTATGTGCGGCTTTTTCGTTTCTGTCTTTCCCGCCACGAGGCCGTCGTCCCATCTCCCTTCAAAGCGTGCGACTTCTGAAAGCGTAAACAGGGCTTGCCCCATGCCCGTCTAAATCGACAACTAACCATTTCGTTACACCATATGTCCTGGCACCCAAAGCCGAGGCTCATCTGATGATTCGAAAAAGGAATTTTTATGGTTGATGTCACTCGCCGTTCGCTGATGGGAATCGCCGCAGCACTCCCCCTGCTCGCGCAGTCATCCTGGGGGCAGGCGCAACGTCAGGATGCACCGGCACCAGTACCCGGCGATGAGGTACTGATCAATTTCAACGAGAGCCCCTGGGGACCGGCGCTCGCCGCCCGACAGGCGATGCAGGAAGGTATTGCACTGTGCGGGCGTTATCCCTACAAGATCCAGTACCGACTCAACGCTCTGTTTGCCCGCCAACAAGGCATACCGGAGGAATATGTTCAGACTTTCTGCGGCTCCAAACTGGCCTTGCAGCATGCGGTTCACGCCTTCACTCGACAGGGTAGCCTGGTCGTTGCGTCGCCCTCTTATGAAGACCCTGTCGAGGCGGCTCGCGGCAGACAGGTCGCGGTCCACGAGATAGCACTGAATCCTGATCATGCCCATGATCTTCCACACATGCTGGCGGCCGATCCGCAGGCGGGACTGATCTACGTCTGCAATCCGAATAATCCGACCGGTACTGTGACGCCACACGCAGATATCCTGCTCGCGCTGGCGAACAAGCCAAAAGGAACGATTCTGTTGGTGGACGAGGCCTATATCGACTTCTCGAATGCGCCGACCTGCATTCCGCTGGTCAAGGATCATCCCGAACTGATGGTGCTGCGAACTTTCTCGAAAATCTATGGCATGGCAGGCGCCCGTCTGGGTATCGCGATAGCCAACCCCGCCCTGCTGGAGCAACTGGAGGTGTTCGGCAATTACAACGTGCCGGCGGCCCCTTCGCTGTTGGGCGGCATAGCCAGTCTCGAGGACACGCAGTTGCTGCCACAGCGCAAGCACACCAACACGAGGCTGCGTGACGAGACAATCACCTGGCTGACCGCTCGCGGTTTTCGCTGCACGGTGTCGCAGGCCAACTGCTTCATGGTCGACGTGAAACGTTCTGCCAGGGAGGTGGTGCAGGCGTTGGCCGATCGCCGGGTCAAGGTGGGCCGGGTATGGAAAGAGTGGCCGACGTGGATTCGGGTCAGCGTTGGTACGGAAGACGACATGCGACGGTTTCGTGAGGCATTTGCCAGCGTCTGATATCAAGACAGTCCCTATGGAAAACCGCGCGAGTATCGCCCACAAGCTTACCGCCGGCCGAGCCTGTAACATGCGCAACCAAAGATCCGCGCCCATGGAGACGCCCCTTGTCCGACATCCGCCCACCCGTGCTTGATGAAATTGACCGACAGTTGATAGCGGCCCTGCAAATCAACGCCCGCGAGAGCGTGGCGATGCTGGCCCGGCAATTGGGGATCGCCCGCACGACCGTGACTTCGCGACTGGCGCGTCTGGAAAAGGCCAAGGTCATCACTGGCTACGGCGTGCGTCTGGGTCAGCGTGTCGTGGATGGCGGCTTGCAGGCTTACGTCGGAATCAAGGTGCAGCCACGCTCCGGCAAAGAGGTGTTGCGCCGGTTGAGCGCGATGGCTCAGGTGCAGCAATTGTGCGCTGTTAGTGGTGAATTCGATTATGTGGCGTGGCTGCGGACCGATTCGCCGGAGCAGCTCGATCAGCTTCTGGATCAGATCGGCAGCGTAGACGGTGTGGAGAAGACCACGACGTCGATCATCCTCAGCAGCAAGATCGATCGCGGGCATCCAGTTTGACCATCGCTTTCGTCATATCGCAGTACTAACGCTCAAAACGACGACATTTTGCGTCTTATTAACGTGTTCTACGCTCCCTAGAATGGCTGGCATCTTTTCCTATACTCAGACGCGCATCCAGCGTCGGGTCGCCAGCAAGGTCAGCCATGAACAAGAACAATCGCCATCCTGCAGACGGTAAGAAACCGATCACCATTTTCGGTCCGGACTTTCCTTTCGCCTTCGACGACTGGATCGAACACCCGGCCGGCCTGGGTAGCATTCCCGAGCACAACCACGGTGCCGAAGTGGCAATCGTGGGTGCTGGCATCGCCGGTCTGGTGGCGGCTTATGAGCTGATGAAACTCGGCCTGAAACCCGTAGTGTACGAGGCCTCGAAGCTTGGCGGTCGCCTGCGCTCCCAAGCGTTCAACGGCACTGACGGCATCGTCGCCGAGCTCGGCGGCATGCGCTTCCCGGTGTCGTCCACCGCGTTCTATCACTACGTCGACAAGCTCGGCCTCGAAACCAAGCCCTTCCCCAACCCGCTGACGCCGGCCTCCGGCAGCACCGTGATCGACCTGGAAGGCAAAACCCATTACGCACAGAGCCTGAAGGATCTTCCTGCACTGTTCCAGGAAGTGGCTGACGCCTGGGCCGACGCTCTGGAGGCCGGTTCGCAGTTCGCCGATATCCAGCAAGCGATTCGCGACCGTGACGTGCCACGCCTCAAGGAGCTGTGGAACACTCTGGTTCCGCTGTGGGACGACCGCACCTTCTACGACTTCGTTGCCACCTCGAAAGCCTTCGCCAAACTGTCGTTCCATCACCGCGAAGTGTTCGGCCAGGTCGGTTTCGGTACCGGTGGCTGGGACTCGGATTTCCCCAACTCGATGCTGGAAATCTTCCGCGTCGTGATGACCAACTGCGACGATCACCAGCATCTGGTGGTCGGCGGCGTGGAGCAAGTGCCACAAGGCATCTGGCGTCATGCGCCGGAGCGCTGCGTGCACTGGCCGCAAGGCACCAGCCTGAAATCGCTGCACCACGGCGCACCGCGCTCCGGGGTGAAGAAAATCGCCCACGCACCTGACGGACGTTTCGCGGTCACCGACAACAACGGCGACACCCGCGAATACGCCGCCGTACTGACCACCTGCCAGAGCTGGCTGCTGACCACCCAGATCGAATGCGACGAAAGCCTGTTCTCGCAGAAGATGTGGATGGCGCTGGACCGCACTCGCTACATGCAATCGTCGAAGACCTTCGTGATGGTCGACCGCCCGTTCTGGAAGGACAAGGACCCGGAAACTGGCCGTGACCTGATGAGCATGACCCTCACCGATCGCCTGACCCGTGGCACCTACCTGTTCGACAACGGCGACGACAAGCCGGGCGTGATCTGCCTGTCGTACTCGTGGATGAGCGATGCGCTGAAGATGCTCCCGCACCCGGTGGAGAAACGCGTGAAACTGGCGCTGGATGCGCTGAAGAAGATCTACCCGAAAGTCGACATCGCCGCGCGGATCATCGGCGATCCGATCACCGTGTCGTGGGAAGCCGACCCGCACTTCCTCGGCGCGTTCAAGGGCGCCCTGCCCGGCCACTATCGCTACAACCAGCGCATGTACGCGCACTTCATGCAGGACGACATGCCGCCGGAGCAGCGCGGGATTTTCATCGCCGGCGACGACGTGTCGTGGACCCCGGCCTGGGTCGAAGGCGCGGTACAGACCTCGCTCAACGCGGTGTGGGGAATCATGAAGCACTTCGGCGGGTCCACACATAAAGAGAACCCCGGCCCGGGTGATGTGTTCAAAGACATCGGCCCGATCGCCCTGCCCGAGTAAGAGGAATCCCCGATGCGTGTAGCCCTTTACCAATGTCCACCGCTGCCACTGGAACCCGCCGCCAACCTTCAGCGCTTGCATCAACTGGCGATGGAGGCCAAAGGCGCCGACCTGCTGGTGGTGCCGGAGATGTTCCTGACCGGCTACAACATCGGCAAGGAGGCGGTTGCGACATTGGCCGAGGTCTATAACGGCGAATGGGCGCAGCAGGTTGGGCGAATCGCCAAAGCTGCCGGCCTGGCGATTCTCTACGGTTATCCTGAGCGCACCGCCGAAGGACAGATCTACAACGCTGTGCAGTTGATCGATTCGAACGGCGAGCGCCTGTGCAATTACCGCAAGACGCATCTGTTCGGCGATCTGGACCGTTCGATGTTCAGCCCCGGCGATGGCGAGTTTCCCATCGTCGAGCTCAACGGCTGGAAGCTCGGTTTCCTGATCTGCTACGACCTGGAGTTCCCGGAAAACGCCCGGCGCCTGGCCCTTAAAGGCGCCGAGCTGATTCTGGTGCCGACGGCGAACATGATTCCTTTTGATTTCATTGCCGATGTTTCCGTGCGCTCCCGCGCCTTCGAAAACCAGTGCTACGTGGCTTACGCCAACTACTGCGGCCACGAAGGCGACATTCATTACTGCGGGCAAAGCAGCATTGCCGCGCCGGATGGCAGCCGCATCGCCCAGGCCGGACTGGACGAAGCCTTGATCGTCGGTGAGCTGGATCGCCAGTTGATGGTCGACTCGCGCAACGCCAACCGCTACTTCAACGACCGCCGCCCCGAACTTTACGACGCGCTCAACAAGCGCTAATCCGCTAGCATTGGCACTTCACTGTTCTGGAAGTGCCCATGCCTGCGTCGACTCACCCCCGCCCCCACACCGAAACCCTGACCAACGGCTTGCGCGTGACCCTGCGCCACATGCCCGGTCTGAAGCGCAGCGCCGCCGCGTTGCGGGTGGCTGCCGGCAGTCATGACGTGCCGTTGGCGTGGCCGGGGCTGGCGCATTTTCTTGAGCATTTGCTGTTTCTCGGCACCGAGCGTTTTCCTGCACAGCAAGGGCTGATGGCCTACGTGCAAGGTCACGGCGGTCAGGTGAATGCCAGCACCCGCGAGCGCACCACCGATTTCTTCTTTGAATTGCCGCCAGCGTCGTTCAGCGCCGGGCTGGAGCGTCTGTCAGACATGCTCGCCCATCCGCGTATGAATCCGGACGATCAGTTGCGGGAGCGGGAAGTGTTGCAGGCGGAGTTTGTCGCGTGGACGCAGGATGCTGCGGCTCAGCAGAAAGAGGCGCTGTTTGAGGGATTGTCGGCAGCACATCCTTTGCGCGGCTTTCATGCCGGAAACCGCGACAGCCTGCCGGTTGAACAAGCGGATTTTCAGCAGGCGTTGAGAGATTTCCATCAGCAGTTTTACCGCACCGGGCAGATGATCCTGAGTCTGGTCGGACCGCAGAACATGGAAGAACTGCGAGCGCTGGCGGAGCAGTTTGCCGCCGCGCTGACAGCTGGGGATAAAACTTCACAGGCAGCCCCCGTTCGCTTGATGGACATTCCACAGAAAAGTTATCAACAGGTCGGCGAGCGGCACGGCAATCTGCTGTTTGCGTTAGAGGATTTGCCGGAGTCGTCGGCCGAGGCACTGGCGTTTTTCTGTCACTGGTTGAACAGCGCCAAACCCGGTGGGCTGCTCGCTCACTTGCAGCAGCAGGGATTCGCGGAAGACTTACAGGCCTGTGTGCCTTATCAATTTGCTGGGCAAGCTTTTCTACATCTTCAGTTCACTGGGGCATCCGGGTCACTCGACGCCATCCGCGCACAGTTTCTCGACTGGTTGAGCTTCTTCGCAGCGCAGCAGGACTGGCCGGCACTACGCGAGGAATATTCGGCACAGCTTCAACGTCAGCAGCAGGTCAGCGGTGCGTTGCAACTGGCGCGACTCGACAGCGAACAACTCGAAAGCGGCCTCTCCGAATCGGCCGTTGCAGCGCTCAAAGTGATTCTCGGCAAAATCGGCACTGTGGATAACTTCAGCAGTCACTGGCATCTGCCCGCTGCCAATCCGTTCCTGCGCGTAGCCGAACCGCTGGCCAACGCCGGCCTGATCCGCGGCCAAACCAGCGCCCACCGTGGGCTGCGCACGTTCGCTCAGGATCGCTCGCGCAGCCGACGCGAACGTTCGCCGATGCAATTCAGCCAGGCGCTGCCGGATAACGATGACGAAGGTGCGGTGTATGTTCGCTGGCAGACGGAAGCAGCGGCCACGGCCGAGCTGCAAGCGAAACTGCAACGCAGTCTGCGGGAGATTTCCGACGACGCGCGTCAGGCCGGGGTCGAGTTGTCCTTCAGCGCCGCAGCTAATCAGTGGCTGCTGAAACTCACTGGCCTGCAGGACACGCTGCCCGTTGTCCTGGAGCACGCACTGAAATCTCTGACACAAGTGGGCGCCGATTCCGCGAAAGGCGAGCCGCAACCTGCGCTGATACCGATCCGCCAGCTGCTCAAAGTACTGCCGGAAAAATGCCTGCCAGCGGTAGGCAAATCCGATGACGCCGCTCACCTGTGGACAACTTCCCGCTGGGACGGTCTGGCTTTGGGGTTAAGCCCACAAACCCAGTCAGCCATGGGTCTGGCCCTGAGTCGCATCCCCGGCATCCCGGACAATCAAATTCCCGCACCCTCGGCAATCAACGCCGGATACCGGTGGAGTCAGATCGACAGCGCGTCCAGCGAACACGCCTTGCTGCTGTTCTGCCCGACCGCCAGCCACGAGATCGCCGACGAAGCCGCGTGGCGCCTGCTAGCGCATCTGTGCCAGACACCGTTCTACCAACGCCTGCGCGTCGAACTGCAACTGGGTTATGCGGTGTTCAGCGGGCTGCGTCAGCTCCACGGCCAGACCGGATTGCTGTTCGGTGTGCAATCGCCCACGGCCACCGCCGCGCAATTGCTCGGTCACATTCAGCAGTTTCTCGATAGCCTGCCAGCCCTTGTCGAACGACTTGATGACGCGAGCCTCGCCCGGCAACGCCAGACGCTTGTCGATCAGTTCGATGACAGCGTCCTGTCCGGCAAAGATGCGGCCGAACTCCTGTGGCAGGCCCGCCTCGCCGGCCACTCGTCGGATTATCTGGCCCATCTGCGCAGCGCCATCGCCCAACTGGATCGCCCGGCATTGCTGGCCGCCGCACAACGTCTGATCCGCGCCGAGGGCGGCTGGCACGGCCTCTCCAACGCCGCTTCGCCGGACGCGCCATGGCAAGCGGCAAAATGATCATTACCGGGGCTGCAAGGAGCTTTCTCAAAGATTCACGGGCAAAGCCCCTGAGATTTTGAGTAACATAGCCACCTAACTATTTGGAACATCCCCGCGCTGCCGTGGACTATACCTATGGATAGCGCTATCCCACCCACCTGAAAAAGGAGTCACCCGATGGCTTGGACCAAACCTGCTTACACCGACCTGCGCATCGGCTTCGAAGTCACCATGTACTTCGCCAGCCGCTGAGTCCTGCCTCAAGCAGAACACTGCAGTGCAACGCCTCGGCTCGCCGGGGCGTTTTATTTTCAGCGTTGAAATGATGGAGCGTTCATGTTCGTCCAGATTCTGGGTTCGGCCGCCGGTGGCGGTTTTCCGCAGTGGAACTGCAACTGCGTCAATTGCGCCGGTTTTCGCGACGGCAGCCTGAATGCCCAGGCCCGTACCCAATCGTCCATCGCGATTTCCGATGACGGCGTGAACTGGGTGCTGTGCAACGCCTCGCCGGACATCCGCGCGCAGCTTCAGAGCTTCGCCCCGATGCAGCCGGGCCGTGCCCTGCGTGACACCGGCATCAGCGCGATCATCCTGATGGACAGCCAGATCGACCACACCACCGGCCTGCTCAGCCTGCGCGAAGGCTGCCCGCATCAGGTCTGGTGCACGGACATGGTCCACGAAGACCTGAGCACCGGTTTCCCGCTGTTCACCATGCTCAAGCACTGGAACGGCGGGCTGGACTGGAACCGCATCGAACTTGACCAGAGCTTCACCGTCGCCGCCTGCCCGAACCTGCGCTTCACCCCGCTGCCGTTGCGCAGCGCGGCACCGCCCTACTCGCCGCACCGCTTCGACCCGCACCCAGGCGACAACATCGGCCTGATCGTCGAAGACCTCAGCACCGGCGGCAAGCTGTTCTATGCCCCAGGCCTGGGCAAGGTCGACGCGCCGCTGCTGGAAATCATGTCCGGCAGCGACTGCGTGCTGGTAGACGGGACGATGTGGGACGACGATGAAATGCAGCGCCGTGGCGTCGGCACCCGCACCGGCCGCGAGATGGGCCACCTGGCCCAGAACGGCCCCGGCGGCATGCTCGAAGTGCTGGAACAGCTTCCCGAGCAACGCAAGGTGCTTATCCACATCAACAACACCAACCCGATTCTCGACGAAGACTCGCCGGAACGCGCGGAACTGGTTCGGCGCAATGTTGAAGTGGCGTATGACGGCATGAGCATCGTCCTGTAACGAATGGCCCGGAGAACCGCAATGACCGACACCCCGCTGTCCCCCGCCGAATTCGAAGCGGCCCTGCGCGCCAAGGGCGCCTATTACCACATTCATCACCCGTATCACGTGGCGATGTATGAAGGCCGGGCCACCCGCGAGCAGATCCAGGGCTGGGTCGCCAACCGCTTCTACTATCAGGTGAATATCCCCCTGAAAGACGCAGCGATCCTCGCCAACTGCCCGGATCGCGAGATCCGCCGCGAGTGGATTCAGCGCCTGCTCGACCACGACGGCGCGCCCGGTGAAGACGGCGGCATCGAAGCCTGGCTGCGCCTCGGCCAGGCCGTCGGTCTCGATCCGGATCAATTGCGCTCCCAGGAACTGGTGCTGCCCGGCGTGCGTTTCGCCGTCGACGCCTACGTCAACTTCGCCCGCCGCGCCAGTTGGCAGGAAGCCGCCAGCAGTTCGCTGACCGAGCTGTTCGCGCCGCAGATCCACCAGTCGCGTCTCGACAGCTGGCCACAGCATTACCCGTGGATCGACCCGGCCGGCTACGAATATTTCCGCACCCGTCTCGGCCAGGCCCGGCGCGATGTCGAGCATGGTCTGGCCATCACGCTGGAGCACTACAAGACTCGCGAAGGTCAGGAGCGCATGCTGGAAATTCTCCAGTTCAAACTGGACATTCTTTGGAGCATGCTCGATGCCATGAGCATGGCCTACGAACTGAACCGCCCGCCGTATCACAGCGTCACCGATCAACGGGTCTGGCATAAAGGAATCGCCTTATGAGTTTCGACCGCAGCAAGACCCCGACCTGGCGTCCCGGCTACCGTTTCCAGTACGAACCGGCGCAGAAAGGCCACGTGCTGCTGTACCCGGAAGGCATGATCAAACTCAATGAAAGTGCCGCGCTGATCGGCGGCCTGATCGACGGTGAACGGGATGTCGCGGCGATCATCGCCGAACTCGACAGACAGTTCCCCGGCGTGCCCGAGCTCGGTGACGACATCGAGCAATTCATGGAGGTTGCCCGTGCGCAGCACTGGATCGAACTTGCCTGAGTCATCGGTGCAAGTCCCGGCCAAACCGGAAATCGGCCTGCCGCTGTGGCTGCTCGCCGAGCTGACTTACCGCTGCCCGCTGCAATGCCCGTATTGCTCCAATCCGCTGGATTTCGCCGAGCAGGGCAAAGAGCTGAGCACCGAGCAGTGGATCAAGGTATTCCGTGAGGCGCGGGAGATGGGCGCGGCGCAACTGGGCTTCTCCGGCGGCGAACCGCTGGTGCGCCAGGACCTCGCCGAGTTGATCCGTGAAGCGCGTCAGTTGGGTTTCTACACCAACCTGATCACCTCCGGCATCGGCCTGACCGAACAGAAGATCAGCGACTTCAAGAAGGCCGGGCTCGATCACATCCAGATCAGTTTCCAGGCCAGCGACGAGCAAGTGAACAACCTGCTCGCCGGCTCGAAAAAGGCCTTTGCGCAGAAACTGGAAATGGCGCGCGCCGTGAAGGCCCACGGTTATCCGATGGTGCTGAACTTCGTCACCCATCGGCACAACATCGACAAGATCGACCGCATCATCGAGCTGTGCATTGCGCTGGAGGCCGACTTCGTCGAACTCGCCACGTGCCAGTTCTACGGTTGGGCGCAACTCAATCGTGTCGGCCTGCTGCCAACCAAAGAGCAACTGGTTCGCGCCGAACGCATCACCAACGAATACCGCGCCAAGCTGGAAGCCGAAGGGCATCCGTGCAAGCTGATTTTCGTCACCCCGGACTATTACGAAGAGCGCCCGAAAGCCTGCATGAATGGCTGGGGCAGTCTGTTTCTGACGGTCACGCCGGACGGCACCGCCCTGCCCTGTCATGGGGCCCGACAGCTGCCGGTACAATTTCCCAATGTGCGCGACCACAGCATGCAGCACATCTGGTACGACTCGTTCGGCTTCAACCGCTTTCGCGGCTATGACTGGATGCCCGAGCCGTGCCGCTCCTGTGACGAAAAAGAACAGGACTTCGGCGGCTGCCGCTGCCAGGCCTTCATGCTCACCGGCGATGCGAGCAATGCCGACCCGGTGTGCAGCAAGTCCGAACATCACGGTGTGATTCTCAAGGCCCGCGAAGAAGCCGAGCACGCCACCCAGACCATCGAACAACTGGCCTTTCGCAATGAACGAAACTCGCGCCTCATCGCCAAAGGCTGAGCCCTTCAGCGCCACCGCTGCGGTTGCTGCCGGCGTGGATTTTGCCGAATTGCAACTCGGTGCCCTTGGTTTGTTCTGGAATGAATATCGCCCCACAGACGCCGCCTGCCGGATCTGGCACTGGCGCGACGGTGTGGCGAAATGTCTGACGCCTACGGGTTTCAGCGTGCGTAGCCGGGTGTACGAATATGGCGGTGGGGCGTTTTGTCTGACGCCTGACGGGGTGGTTTTCGTCAACGAGGCGGACCAGCAGTTGTACCGACAGACGTTGGACGGCGAGCCCGTGGCATTGACCTCCGGAGATTGCCGATATGGTGATCTGCACTTTGCCAACGGGCAGGTGCTGGCCGTTGAAGAGAACGGTGATCGGCATCGGCTGGTGGCTATCGATCTGGCGAATGGCGACCGCCATAGGCTGATTGAAGGCGCGGATTTTTATGCATCGCCGATCATCAGCCCGGACGGCCAGCGCTTGGCGTGGATCGAGTGGAGCCGTCCGCATCAGCCGTGGACATCCACACGACTGATGCTCGCCGAGCGTTCTGATAGCGGATTTTCTACCCCACGTTGCGTGGCTGGTGAAACGCTTGAAGAGTCGATCCAGCAACCGCGTTTCGATGCCAATGGCCGACTGGGCTGTCTGACCGATCGTGGTGGGTATTGGCAACCGTGGGTCGAGTCGGCAAATGGTTTGCAACCGTTAGCCAGCGCCGAAGCCGATCACGCGCCAGCCCCATGGCAACTTGGCGGCTGCACCTGGCTGCCCGCCGGCGAAAGCTTTCTGGCGAGCTGGAGCGAAGGCGGTTTCGGTCGTCTGGCGCTCAACGGCGAAGACTTCACCGGTGATTACAGCCGCTTCCGTCATCTGGCTGTCGATGATCAATTCATTTACTGCATTGCCGCCTCACCGGTCAGCCCTTCAGCGGTGATCGCCATTGATCGCGAATCGCGTGAAGTGAATGTCCTGGCCGGCGGTGTTGCACCGCTGCCCGCCGAGCGCATCAGCCGCCCGCAAACCCTGCGCTACCCAAGCGGTGCGGGTGAAGCACACGGCTTCTTTTACCCGGCCACGAATGGCGATGTGAAACCGCCGTTGGTGGTGTTCATCCACGGCGGCCCTACCTCCGCCTGCTACCCGATGCTTGACCCGCGCATTCAGTACTGGACGCAACGCGGCTTCGCCGTCGCCGATCTCAACTACCGAGGCAGCAGCGGTTATGGCCGGAAGTATCGACAGGCGTTGCATCTGAGTTGGGGCGCAGTGGATGTCGAGGATGCCTGTGCGGTGGTGGCCTACCTGAATGATCGCGACATGATCGACGGCGAGCGTGCGTTTATCCGTGGCGGCAGCGCCGGTGGCTACACCACGCTGTGCGCACTGGCATTCCATCAAGTGTTCCGCGCTGGCGCCAGTCTGTACGGCGTCAGTGACCCGGTAGCCCTGGCCCGCGGAACACACAAGTTCGAAGGCGATTACCTGGACTGGCTGATCGGCAATCCCGAGCAAGATGCCGAACGCTATGCCGCCCGAACGCCGTTGCTGCACGCAGGCAACATTCGCGTACCGGTGATTTTCTTTCAGGGCGAACTGGACGCCGTGGTCGTGCCGCAACAGACTCGCGACATGGTCGCGGCCCTGGAGCAAAACGGCATTGAGGTCGAAGCGCATTACTACGCCGATGAACGTCACGGCTTCCGCCGGGCCGCCAATCAGGCCCATGCGCTGGAGCAGGAATGGCGGTTCTACCGGCGAGTGATGGGTTTGACGGCCTGAGACTCAGCGCTTGGCGATGATGTACACCGCGTGCACGATCCCCGGGATATAACCGCACAACGTCAGCAGAATGTTCAGCCAGAACGCGCCGCCGAACCCGACCTGCAGAAACACACCCAGTGGCGGCAACAGAATGGCGATGATGATGCGGATAAAGTCCATGGGGCAGCTCCTGATTGGGGGTTGGCTCACCTGAGCCATACAAGCTAATCGACCTGTGCCGTTTGTCAGGGTTCAGTGCAAACCGCAATCTCGCCATCTGATCGCCATTACCCGGCCACAAAAAAAACGCCCCACGCCAAAAGAATCAGGCGTGGAGCGTGCGTTATACCGCGAGACGGTTCTTGAATTCGGGTGGGAAACTTCAGACGGCAATCCCTTTGCGGCATTGCAGCTGCGCGGTGCGTACCCGGGAGAAGGCGCGGGCCAGGCGCAGGAGCATTTCGTCGATGTTGGTCTTGCTGACGTTGAGCGCCGGGGTGAAGCGCAGGCAGTTGGCTTGTGGGGCGTTGAGCAGCAAGCCTTCATGCAGCGCGGCTTTGACGACGGCCTCGGCGGAGTCTTCCGACAGGGTCAGTCCCCAGAACAGTCCTTGCCCGCGCAACTCGCCGTGTTCATAACGATGGGCCAGACGGGCGAGCCCTTCGCGCAGATGCTGGCCGTTGTCCCGGATTTGTTCGAGGAATGCGCGGTCTTGCACGCTGTCGAGCACCACCAGCCCTGCGGCGGTCATCAGCGCGTTGCCGTGATGAGTGCCGCCCAACTCGCCGGAGTCGAAACAGCAGGCCTTGCCTCGCGCCAGCAGCGCCGCCAGTGGCACGCCACCACCGAGGCCCTTGCCGAGCACGACGATATCGGCGCGCACGCCGTAGGATTGTTCGGCGAGCAAGGTGCCGCAACGGCCGATGCCGGTCTGAACCTCATCGAGAATCAGCAGAATCCCCAACTCACGGCACAAGCGCTCGACACCCTTGAGGTAATGCTCGGTCGCTGGAATCACCCCGGCATCGCTCTGGATCGGTTCGAGCATGATTGCCACCGTCTGTGCATCGACTGCCGCATGCAGCGCTGGCAGGTCGTTGAACGGCACCAGATCGAAACCCGGCAGCAACGGTTCGAAGCGGTTTTGTAGGTTGCAACTGTCTGACGCCGAAATCGTCGCCAGACTACGCCCGTGACAGCCTTGTCTGGCGACAATGATCCGCGAGGCGCCACTGCGATGCAGCTGGCCCCATTTGCGCGCCAGTTTGATCGCCGCCTCACAGGCCTCACTGCCACTGTTGAGCAGATACGCCTGATCGCTGGAAGTACTGGCACACAGGCGCTCGGCGAGGCTGAGCATGCCGCGGTTGTGCAGATTGAAGCCGGGATTGATCAGAGCCTGGGCTTGATTGGCGATGGCCTTGACCAGCGCCGAAGGGCTGTGGCCGAGGCTGTTGGCGCCACCGGCCTGGGAAAAGTCCAGGTAGGCGCGATCATTGCTGTCCCATAGCCAGGAGCCCTGGCCGCGAACGAATACCTGTTGTGGGCGCTCGACGCTGGGCATGAGACGTTCGGCATTCAGGCCATCAGAAACGTCCGATTCCTGGGTTTCAAAAGCCAGGTCATCGAGGCTCGGCGTCTGGCGCCGCAAACTGAACAGATTCATTGAAAAAAACCTCGATCGAGGTTTTTTGAACTGCCTATGCAAACACTTTCAAAACAAACGCTGGTCATTGCGCTTTCCGGCCCTGTAAGCCTTGTGAATGCGGTTAGACTAGGCCTGTTCCTGTCTTCGAGCCATTTCGATTTCCCAGCATTTTCGATAAGAATTACTTATGGATTTCAAACAACTGCGTTATTTCGTCGCGGTCTACGAAGAAGGGCATGTCGGGCGTGCCGCCGAGCGCCTGTCGATCTCTCAGCCCGCGCTGTCCCAGCAGATTCGCCAGCTGGAACAAAACCTCGACGTCACCCTGTTCGAACGCAGCAGCAAACGCCTGCTGCCGACCCTCGCCGCCCACACCTTGTACAACCACGCCTTGCCACTGCTCGACGGCCTGCAGCGGGCGCGTGAGGCGCTGGGCAACTTCAAGGGTCAGGCACTGCGCACATTGGCGATCGGCGTGCTGCAAACCGTGCACACCAGCCTGGTGCCGCAAATGCTGGAGAGAGTGCGCAAGGCCCAGCCGCATCTGGTGGTGCAGATTTATGAACTGACGGGGCTTGAGATCGAGCGGCGACTGCTCAACGGCTCACTGGACATCGGCATCAGCTATCTGCCGCCACGCCAACCGGGTCTGCACGGCGTGATGTTGTACGAAGATGAACTGACGCTGGTCATCCCGGCGGATCATCCGCTGCGGGAATTCAAGAAAGTCTCGATGAGTCAGGCCGCTGAATTGCCGATGTTGTTGCTGGGTGAGGAATTTCAGATCCGCCAGATCTGGCAGGCGCAACTGGCCAGCCTCGGACGACGCCCGCAAGTGCAGGCCGAACTGAACAATATGGTGGGGATTCTCGACAGCCTGCCGCATACCCGTCTGGCGACGGTGCTGCCTGGTCGTTCGCAAAAGGAGTACGACGATCAGGACCTGCTGTGGAAACCGTTGAGTGAGCCGCGCGTGCCGTTGAAGGTCGGGCTGGTGTGTCGCGATGTGCAACGCCAGCAGGCGCCATTGGCCTTGCTGCGAACATTGCTGGAAGAGGTGATGCAGCGTGAGGACAAACCGCTGAAAGGTGCGCCGTCACTGGACGCGCTGAGCTGAAAAGTTTTCTGCGGGCATAAGAAAACCCCGCCGAAGCGGGGCTTTGCAGACTGTTTCCCTGACATCCATTTCACTCCGCCACCCTGGCAGAATCCTACGTGTCCGTGTTGTTGCTTTGCGCTTCCTGCGCGACGTCCATGGAAAGTAGATTAGCTCTGGATCCAATCTACGCCTATGGGAGAACAGCAGCACGTCATGTAAGAGATCGCTTACATGACGTTACATCATCAAAACTGCGCAGCGTCCAGCAGGAACAGCGACTCGCTGCCGGCCTTCACCGACGCGCTCAACGAGTGAATCCGCGGCAGCAGACGGGCGAAATAGAACCGCGCCGTGCCGAGTTTGCTCGCATAGAAATCGTCCTGCGCTTCTTTGCCCAGCGATGCCTTGGCCATCAGTGCCCACATGTAGGCGTAAGCGGTGTAGCCGAACGCTTGCAGATACTCGACCGATGCCGCGCCGATTTCGTTCGGGTTGGTTTTCGCCCGGTCCAACAGCCACGAGGTCAGCTCGTCGAGAGTGTCGACAGCGTCATTCAGCGGCTTGGTGAACTCGCCCAGATCGGCACTGGCGGTCGCGGTGAAATGGCGGATCTCGTCGGCGAACAGTTTGTAGAACGCGCCGCCGCTGCCGACGATCTTGCGACCCACCAGGTCCAGCGCCTGAATGCCGTTGGTGCCTTCGTAGATCTGAGTGATGCGCACATCGCGCACCAGTTGCTCCTGGCCCCACTCACGGATGTAGCCGTGGCCGCCGAAGATCTGCTGGCCGTGTACGGTGGTTTCCAGACCCAGATCGGTCAGGAACGCCTTGGCCACTGGTGTCAGCAAGGCCACCAGATCTTCCGCACGTTTGCGGGTGGCGGCGTCTTCGCTGAATTTGGCGGTATCGAGTTGCATCGCCACGTAGGTGGAGAACGCACGACCGCCTTCGTTCGAGGCTTTCATGGTCAGCAACATGCGACGCACATCCGGGTGGACAATGATCGGGTCGGCCACCTTGTCCTTGTTCTGCGCGCCGGTCGGCGAACGGCTTTGCAGGCGGTCACGGGCGTATTCGATGGCGTTCTGGTAGGAACGCTCGCCGGTGGCCAGGCCCTGAATGCCGACGCCCAGACGCTCGTAGTTCATCATGGTGAACATCGCCGCCAGGCCCTTGTTCGGCTCACCGACCAGGTAACCCACGGCTTCGTCGAAGTTCATCACGCAAGTGGCGGACGCCTGGATGCCCATCTTGTGTTCGATCGAACCGCAGTTCGCCGGGTTGCGCGCGCCCAGGCTGCCATCGGCATTGACCATGAACTTCGGCACCAGGAACAGCGAAATGCCTTTCGGCCCCGCCGGTGCGTCCGGCAGTTTGGCCAGCACCAGGTGGATGATGTTTTCAGTCAGGTCGTGCTCACCGCCGGTGATGAAGATCTTGGTGCCGCTGACCTTGTAGGAACCGTCAGCCTGAGGTTCGGCCTTGGTACGGATGATGCCCAGGTCGGTGCCGGCATGCGGCTCGGTCAGGCACATGGAGCCGGCCCAGACACCGGCGTACATGTTCGGCAGGTAAGCGGCTTTCAGCTCTTCGCTGGCGTGGGCATTGATCGACAGGCACGCGCCGGCGGTCAGCATCGGATACAGACCGAAGGACAGGCTGGCGGAGTTGACCATTTCTTCAACTTGAGCGGAAACAGCTTTTGGCATGCCCATGCCGCCGTAGGCCGGATCACCGCCAACACCGACCCAGCCGCCTTCGGCATAAGTCTGATAGGCCTGTGGGAAACCGGCCGGCGTGGTGACGGCACCGTCGGCCCAGTGGCAGCCTTCTTCGTCGGCGGCACGGCTCAGGGGCGCGATGCTTTTGCTGGTGACCTTGCCGGCCTCTTCGAGAATGGCTTCAACGGTTTCCGCGTCCACGGTCTCGGCCAGGGCCGGCAGTTCGGCCCAGAGTTTGGCGACTTCGAACACTTCATTGAGGACGAAGCGCATATCGCGCAGCGGCGCTTTGTAGTCAGCCATGGCAAACCTCGCAAAGATCTAAACAGGTGATTCGTGGAAGGGTGTTTTCGTTGAGCTGGAGTGTAACCCAACAACTTTTGCGACACATAGGGTCAGGCAGTGACTGTTTTGTTATTTTTAGTCACTGACAATCAACCATAAAGAAGCCCGCAATCTGCGGGCTCTTTTGTTTAACAGTGGCGTGTTACAGGGAGAACAACTGGGCCGGCAGTTTCATCAGGCAATCGCTGCCCGCCTCGATCGCCGAACGATGCGCCGCGGTGCGCGGCAACAGACGCTTGAAGTAAAACTCGCACGTCGCCAGTTTGCCCTGGCAGAAATCGCCGTCCCCCTCGCCCGACTCCAGCTGCGTCCGGGCGACCAGCGCCATGCGCAGCCACAGGTAACCGAGAACGATGTAACCGCTGTACATCAGGTAATCCACCGACGCGGCGCCGACTTCATCCGGGTTCTTCATCGCGGCCATGCCGACCTTCATGGTCAGCTCGCCCCACTGCTGATTGAGGCCATCGAGCTGCGCGACAAACTCGCCAAGTTGCGGATGCCCGGCGTTGGCCGCGCAGAATTTGTGGACGATCTTGGTGAAGTTGCGCAGCAGCTTGCCCTGACTGCCCAGCACTTTGCGCCCGAGCAGATCCAGCGCCTGAATGCCGTTGGTTCCCTCATAGATCGGCGCGATCCGGCAATCGCGAACCAGTTGTTCCATGCCCCACTCGCGGATAAATCCGTGGCCACCGAACACCTGCATGCCGTGGTTGGTCACTTCCAGCCCGGTGTCGGTCATGAACGCCTTGCAGATCGGCGTCAGGAACGCCAACAGGTCTTCGGCCTCCTGACGCGCCTCAGCGTCCAGGCTCAGGTGCGCGACATCGAGCATCTGCGCGGTGAAATAGGTCAGCGCACGATTGCCTTCGTTGAAGGCTTTCATGGTCAGCAACATGCGCCGCACGTCCGGGTGGACGATGATCGGATCCGCCGGTTTTTCCGGTGCTTTGGCGCCGGTCAGGGCGCGCATCTGCAGGCGATCGTTGGCGTATTTGATTGCGCCCTGGAAACTCGCTTCGCCCAGACACAGGCCCTGCATCCCGGTGCCGAGACGCGCGTGGTTCATCATGGTGAACATGCAGTTCAGGCCCTTGTTCGGCTCGCCGATCAGGAAGCCTTTGGCGTCGTCGAAGTTCAACACACAGGTGGCCGAAGCCTTGATGCCCATCTTGTGTTCGATCGAACCGCAGGAAACGCCGTTGCGCTCGCCCGCCTCACCGGATGTGTCCGGGAGAAATTTCGGCACGATGAACAGCGAAATCCCCTTGGTCCCGGCCGGTGCGTCCGGCAGTTTGGCCAGCACCAGATGAATGATGTTGTCACTCATGTCGTGCTCGCCGGCGGAGATGAAAATCTTGCTGCCGGTCACTGCATAACTGCCGTCGGCCTGAGGCACGGCGCGGGTCTTGATGATGCCCAGATCGGTGCCGCAATGGGCTTCGGTCAGGCACATGGTGCCGGTCCACTGGCCCGCAGTAAGTTTGCGCAGATAGGTGTTTTTCTGTTCTTCGGTGCCGTGGGCGTGGATCGCCGACATGGCGCCGTGGGTCAGGCCCGGGTACATGCCCCAGGAGGTGTTGCTGGAGGCGACCATTTCGCTGATCACCAGTCCCAGTGAACTCGGCAGGCCCTGGCCGCCGTAGGTCGGATCTGCCGCCAGACCGTGCCAGCCACCTTCCACGTATTGTGCGAAGGCTTGCTTGAAGCCTGTAGGCGTTGTCACTACACCATTGTCGAAATGGCAGCCCTCTTCGTCGCCGCTGCGATTGAGCGGTGCCAGAACGTTCTCACAGAACTTTGCGCCCTCGTCGAGGATCGCGTTGATCATGTCCGGGCTGGCGTCGTGGGCGCCGAGGGCCGCGTACTGAGTGTGAAAGTCAAAGACGTGGTCGATCAGAAAGCGCATGTCGCGCAGGGGAGCTTTGTACTCGGGCATGGTGGCTTCTCCTTCAGCAGATTGCTTCAACCTACTGCCGGCCACCCTGCCCCACAATCACTGTCCAGACGCTGAATGCGCCGTCATCACTCAACCTGCGGCGTTGTCCATGCGCACCGCGCCACGGCGGTTCTGACCGAACGCCATCACGCAGTTACGGCCTGCGCCCTTGGCGCTGTAGAGGGCCTGGTCGGCGGATTTCAGCACCTCTTCCGGGGTGCGCTGTTCCAGGCGTTCGGCCACGCCGATGCTGACGGTGACCGACACGCTGGACGCGCCCGACCCCGAGCGACGCTGACGGCCCTGCTGATCATCCTGCGGGCGGCTTTCCTGATTTCGCAGCTGAATGTTGTAGGACGCAATCGACTCACGGATGACTTCCAGGTGCGGCATGCACTCTTCAAGAGTCTTGCCCGCAAACACCAAGGCGAATTCCTCACCGCCATAGCGATAAGCCCTACCGCCGCCGCTGATTTTGGACAGCTTGCTGGCGACCAGCCGCAGGACCTGATCCCCCACGTCGTGGCCGTGGGTGTCGTTGAATTTCTTGAAGTGATCGACGTCGCTCATCGCCAGCACATAGTTGCGCCCCAGACGCTGCATGCGCTCGTTGAGTGCACGGCGGCCCGGCAGGCCGGTGAGTTCGTCGCGGAAGGCCATTTGATAAGCCTCGTGCGCTACCGCCGCCGCAATCATCAGCATGACCTGGCTGCACATGATGTTCAGGGTAAACGGCAGGATGAAGGTTTTCGGCAGCATCCAGAACACCCCGAGCAACCCCACCAGTTGCGCCGCGTGCAGCGGACGCGGGTTGCGCCAGTATTGCCAGGCCAGCAGCAGGAACGCCGAGATGAACACCGGATACGACAACTGGATCAGGCTCATCCAAGCGCCGTGCAGCGCCGGCCAGCGGATCTCGGAAAGCCACATCAGCAACGCCTGCGGGTAACTTTGCTCAAGCCCCAGCGCCACGCTGCCAAAGGCCAGCAGCACGGCGAAGCGCGCAACCATGTCCTGAAACAGGTGCGTGCGTTCCTGCCACGCGGCGAATAGTCCGAACAACAGCGGCAACAGCAGACAGACCAGGTGGAACACCACGGCCGCGTCTTCACGCACCTTGCCGTTGTCGCGGTAATAGTCGGTCTGGGTGTCGAGCAGGAAGTAGGCGATGTACACCGTGACCATCAGAAACAGCTCGCGCTGGCGTCGGTAAACCGCACAGTACGAACCGCCCAACAGCAGCACCAAGGTCGGCAACACGTTAAACAGCGAGGTGAAGAACACGTTGAGGTCTTTGACGTACGCAGCCGCCAACCCCGCGAGCAACAACAGCAGTGAAGGTAGGAAATGACTGAAACGTACAGCGGAAGAACGCGGCAAGGGTAAAAGCTCCGACCCGTCATGGCAAAGAGATGGCATTGTGCCTGCAATGTGGCCAGTTAAGCACACACAATGTGATCCAGATCACAGGCTGTCTCTTTAACGGCCGAAATCTGCGGTTGCTGAGGGATTTAGTCAGGTTTTTTATGCAATGGTCGCTAGACGGCCACCATGGCCATCATCTTTGATAGCCATGGTGCGTTTTTCTGCTCAGAGATCGTTGTAGAACGGCTGCAATGGCCCCTCTGCCGCCGGCCGGCCTTCAGCACCGTAAGGCTTGAGATTGAGCGATGCGTCCATCGCCTGACGGGTCGTGACTTTCGGACTGGCCGGGCGCTGGGTCACGGCATTCTCGTCGCCGATATGGCCCTGCGGGATCACCAGCGATGGATGATCGAACGGTGCGCGTTCCCAGGCCACGCGCGGATCGGTCAGGCCGACTTCCATGAATTTCACCACGGCATCGATTTCGGCAGGCGTCAGGTTCAGCGCCGTCATGTCCGGATCGAGGTTGGACGTGTTGTGCTGGTTCACCGCCGGATGCTCGAAGCCGCTGGTGTTGTTGGCGTCTTCGCCGCGCCGGTCACCGCCACGGTTGTAGAACTCCATCACCTGTTTAAGCGTCGAGCGGCTGCCGTTGTGGAAATACGGGCCGGTCAGGGCGATGTTGCGCAGGGTCGGCGTCTTGAACGCGCCATCGACCGAATCGCGGAACCCGACATTCGGCTTGAGCGTGGCATCGCACGGAATCGCCGCGCTCAACGGCGCCTCGAACGTGCAGACATCGACGTCCAGCGGATCCACCGACCGGCCGCCCTGCAGCACGCTGTTGTACTGCCGGGTGAACGACCAAGGATTGCCCCACGCATCCGCGCCGCCAAGTGCCAGATCTTCCGAGGTCGGACGCACACCGGTGTTGTAGAAGCCGTTGTCGTAAAGAGTGGTCAGGTTGTCGGCCATCACCATCCGTTCGATGCGTTCGCGCGGATGCATCAGCAGGCGGCTGGCGGCGTTAGTCAACTCCGGCCCGCCGTGGCAATTGACGCATTTGCCCTTGCCGAGAAACAGGTTCATGCCCTCCACCTGTTGCGCGTTCATTGCCGTGTGATCGCCCTGCAGGTAAGCATCGATCGGCGCCTGATCGGACACCAGCGTGGCCTCATACATCTGGATCGCCAGGCCGAAGAACAGCGGGAAGTTGGCCTCCATCTGGGTGTACGGCGCACCGCCCACCAGAACGTTTTGCGTGGCGTTCCACAGCCGGGGCTGGAAGGCGTTCTTGATCAGCTCGCGGTAGGTTGGCCGCCGCGCGCCGGATACTGGAGCCAGCACCGAGTCGGTAGACGAAATTCGTTGCTGCTTGAGCATCAACGTGTCGAGCATCCTGCGGCCGATGTCGGCAAAGGTACGGCCACCGCAGGACATTTCCACCGGGCTGCCGGGCGGGCCGACGGCTTGCGAGGCGGCAGAGGCGTCGTTGAGCGCCAGCCGCACTTTGGTCGCAACCGTGCTGCGTTCGCTGGTCACGTAGATCCCGGCATCCGGATCGCGATTACCGAACGGCGAGAAGCCGTTGAACACGTTGTTGGCCCGACCGTCCCAGAAGTTGCGCACGTTGAACGCGGCATTGATTACCGACGGCGCGTTGCGCCCGGTGCTGCGACGCACGTTGATGCCACCGACCTGGAAAATACCGTCCGGCTGCTGAGTACATTTGTCGAAACGCGCCTGATTGGGTTTGACGAAGTTGGCGTCGAACACGCCTTGCGAGCCGACCACATCGTCCGTCGAGTACACGATGGGCGAGTTGCGCTCCAGCGGATTGCTCAGCACGTGGGTCGGGAAGTCAGTTTTCTTCAGCGTGTAGTTCGGGCCGCCCTTGCCTCCGGACAACGTCGCGTAGGACGCCACATCACCGGGAATGTCCGAGGCTACAAACGGCTTGTTGAAGATCGACGCGACATTGGCGTTGGTATGGGCCTGGCCGGGGTTGAGCTGGTTGGTGATGCGGTGGTCGACGCCGGCGTGGTAGTGGCAGGAAGCGCATGCCGTGGAGCCGTCGCTGCCGATCTCCATGTCCCAGAACAACGCCTTGCCCAGCAAAATCGCAGCCTGGCGATTGAGCACGTAGTCGGTCATCAAGTCGACCTTTCGACCTCCTTCTGTCCCGGACGGATCGGGGGGCACCATCCCGCGCAACGATTGCAGCGAGGGAACCTCCGGCACGGGAGGATCGACTTCGGCGGGGTCGGCGGCCCATGCGCTTTGGACTGATAGCGCAACAGGTAACCAGAAGGTCAAACGAGCGAGTCGACTGATGTTCATAGGCTTCACCCTGACTGTTGTTGTTAAGTGCCGGGCGTCTTGCTTCTTTGAGCAGGCAGTTCTGGTTAGCACCGGTAAATCGGGCAGTGCAATTAATTGGCCACTCTTCTGGAAACATTTTGAATCAATAACCGCAAGGGGTCGGCTGAGCAGCGCCCTCATCAATGCTGGGGAATCAGCCCCGGGATTGGGGAAATCCGGGCACAAAAAAAACCGCTGCCCCCGAAGAGCAGCGGTTTTTTTGAAAGACTGCGTTAAGGCTTAGTAGCCCAGTGCGAAGTCTTCTTCTTTCATGTCCATCAGGTTGTTGGCGCCCGACAGCATGGTTGCCACGTGCGTACGGGTACGCGGCAGGATGCGCTGGAAGTAGAAGCGCGCGGTTTGCAGCTTGGCGGTGTAGAACGCCTCATCGGTGGTGCCGGCAGCCAGTTTTTCAGCAGCCAGACGCGCCATGTCAGCCCAGAAGTAGGCCAGGCAGGCGTAACCGGAGTACATCAGGTAATCCACGGAGGCCGCGCCGACTTCTTCGCGATCTTTCATGGCCGCCATACCGACCTTCATGGTCAGCTCGCCCCACTCTTTGTTCAGTGCAGCCAACGGGGTGACGAATTCCTTAACGGCTTCGTTGCCTTCGTTGTTCTGGCAGAACTTGTGGACGATCTTGGTGAAGCCTTTCAGAGCCTCGCCTTGAGTCATCAGCACTTTACGGCCCAGCAGGTCGAGTGCCTGGATGCCGGTGGTGCCTTCGTACAGCATCGAGATGCGGCTGTCGCGAACGTTCTGCTCCATGCCCCACTCGGCGATGAAGCCGTGGCCGCCGTAGATCTGCACGCCGTGGTTGGCGGATTCGAAACCGACTTCGGTCATGAACGCTTTGGCGATCGGAGTCATGAAGGCCAGCAGTGCGTCGGCTTTCTTCTTTTCTTCTTCGTCCACGCCGTATTTGACGATGTCGACCTGCTTGGCGGTGAAGTACACCATCGCACGGTTGCCTTCGGCGAATGCTTTCATGGTCAACAGCATGCGGCGTACGTCTGGGTGAACGATGATCGGGTCAGCGGCCTTGTCCGGCGCTTTCGGGCCAGTCAGGGAACGCATTTGCAGGCGATCGCGAGCGTACTTCAGGCCGCCCTGGAAGCCGATTTCGGCGTGGGCCAGACCTTGCAGCGCGGTACCCAGACGTGCGGTGTTCATGAAGGTGAACATGCAGTTCAGGCCTTTGTTCGCCGGGCCGATCAGGAAACCGGTCGCGCCGTCGAAGTTCATCACGCAGGTCGCGTTGCCGTGGATGCCCATCTTGTGTTCGATCGAACCGCAGGTCACGGCGTTGCGTGCACCAACAGTACCGTCAGCGTTTGGCATGAACTTCGGAACGATGAACAGGGAAATGCCTTTGGTGCCGGCCGGTGCGTCCGGCAGGCGGGCCAGCACGATGTGGACGATGTTGTCGGCCATGTCGTGTTCACCGGCCGAGATGAAGATCTTGGTGCCGGAAACTTTGTAGGAACCGTCGGCCTGAGGTTCGGCCTTGGTGCGCAGCATGCCCAGGTCGGTGCCGCAGTGCGGCTCGGTCAGGCACATGGTGCCGGTCCACTCACCGGAGACCAGTTTGGTCAGATAGGCTTCTTGTTGTTCTGGGGTGCCGTGCTCGGAGATGGTGTTCATCGCGCCGTGCGACAGGCCTGGGTACATGCCCCAGGACCAGTTGGCTTCGCCGACCATTTCGCTGACTGCCAGACCCAGCGACTCAGGCAGGCCCTGACCGCCGTGCTCGACGTCATGGGCCAGGCTTGGCCAGCCGCCTTCGACGAATTGCTTGTAGGCCTCTTTGAAGCCGGTCGGGGTTTTCACGCCGGACTCGCTCCAGGTGCAGCCTTCGGTGTCACCCACGCGGTTCAGCGGTGCCAGCACCTGCTCACAAAACTTGGCGCCCTCTTCGAGAATGGCGTCAACCATGTCCGGCGTTGCTTCTGCACACGCTGGAAGGCTCTGATAGTGCGCTTCGTAGCCGAGCAGTTCGTCACGAACGAAGCGAATATCACGCAAGGGGGCCTTGTAGTCAGGCATAGCGATAAACCTCTGCTGATGTAACCGGGAATGAACGACCGCGTTGATTTGTTGTGACGGTCAAACAGTTGTTTGAAACATACGTTTACGCCGAAATCTTGTCAAGCGTCGTTCTTTTGCCATTCGTCATCACATTTTCCGAACGCCGGACACAGCAACACGACATACGCCCGACCGAGCCATGTGCACTGAAAAAAGATTAGTTGAGGGAGAAGGACTTACAACGAAAAACGCCGCGAACAGTCGCGGCGTCTGGCAAAGCGCAGATCAAAAAATCAGGCGAAGGTATCGATGATCGTACCGAGCATTTCATCGGAAGCCTTGGCGACTTTCACGCCCAGTTCCGCCTGAAACTTGCCTTGAGCCATCTCGACCATGTTGCTTGCCAGATCCGATTGCTGGGCGCGATCCACGGAACGCAGACGATCGACCTGTACTTCCGAAGATTGGCTGGTGACCGAACGCTCGATGGTGCTGCTGGCAATCTGGCTGGCGGCCTGATCGACGCGGTTCTGCCCGGTCTGAATGGTACTCAGACCTGCATAAAAAGCTGTGTTTCCGGAGATTTCCATGGGAGCTCTCATCCTTGGGAGGGATCAATGGGTGCCATTGAACCAGAGGCATCAGAAAAACACCCGTCAAAAACACTAATGGCACAGTGCCTTGTCATAGCCAAAATCAGTCGAGCAGATCCAGTTGCAAGTGATCGGCGACCGCTTCGGCGCTGACCGCCTTCAGCTTCGGCACCCGGCCCAGGCACGGCGCCGGAATCCGCTCGGCCAGTGTCGCCAGGTTTTCCTCCAGCCGCGACGTCTTCGGATCAATGATATTCGCCACCCATCCCGCCAGTTGCAGCCCGTCCCGGGCAATCGCCTCGGCCGTCAGCAACGCATGGCTGATGCAACCCAGACGCACGCCGACCACCAGAATCACAGGCAGCTTCAGCGCAATCGCCAGATCCGACAGATTGTCCTGATCCGCCAACGGCACCCGCCAGCCGCCCGCGCCTTCGATCAGCGTGAAGTCGGCATTCATGGCCAGAATCTCGCGCATCGGCGCCAGCAACGATTGCACGGTCAGCGCCACACCCGCCTCGCGCGCTGCCAGATGCGGCGCGATCGCCGGCTCGAACGCCACCGGGTTGACCTGTTGATACGTCAGCGGCAACGAGCATTCGGCCTGCAACGCCAGCGCATCGGAATTGCGCAAACCTCTGGGCGTCACCACACAACCGGACGCCACCGGTTTGCCCGCCGCCGTACTCAGCCCCGCCGACCGCGCAGCGTGCAGCAACCCGGCGGCGACGGTGGTCTTGCCAACGTCAGTGTCGGTTCCGGTGATGAAATAGGCTGCGCTCATAAGGGTTTCTCCAACACGGCGTAGACCACCTGATAAGTCGCCGGCAAGCCCTGCGGCTGACGGAACTGCTCATAGGCTTCGACCAGCCCCAGAATCCGCGCCCGACCGGTCAATCCGCCCGGCCGGCCGGGGTTCAGGTTATGCGCACCCAGGGCCTTGAGTTCATGGGTCAGGCTGCGCACATCCGGGTAATGCAGCACATGCGGCCGGTTCTCCAGACAAACACTGCGCAAACCACTGGCCGCGCACAATTGCTCGTAGCGGGCGAACTCGCGGAAGCGGTTGACGTGCACCAGACCATCGACCTGACGCCAGCTGTCGCGCAATTCGTACAGCGTCCCTGCACAAAGACTAGCAAACGCGAAAATCCCCCCCGGTTTCAGCACCCGAAACGCTTCGCCGAGCACAGCTTCAAAGTCCGCGCACCACTGCACGGCGAGGCTGGAGAAGATCAGATCACACGTAGAATCCTGCAACGGTAAACGTTCGGCATCGCCAGCAATGAAGTGCGTGGCCCCGCCCAACGGCCGCGCGTGATTGAGCATGCCCTCAGCGATATCCAGCGCCAGCCCCTCACCAAATCGCTCGGCCAGTGCCCGAGTGAAATACCCGGTGCCGCAACCCAGATCCAGCCAGCGTGCCGGCCGAAAATCCGCCGGCAAGCGATTCATCAACTGCGTACCGACATCACGCTGCAACTCGGCGACGCTGTCATAGCTGGCCGCTGCACGAGAAAAAGAAGCCGCGACCTGGCGCTTGTCAGGCAAGCCGCCGGGCAACGCCGCAACAGACAAATCAGTCATCACCGCACTCACTTAAAAACGCCTGGATCGCACCCGCTACACCGTGGGGATCTTCCAGAAGAAACGCATGGCTGGCCTGCTCGATCAGACCGACCTCGACATCTGCCAGCAACGCGAACAGCTCACCCGCGGCCTCCGCCGGCACCAACCCGTCCAGCCCGCCGAACAGATGCAATTGCGGGCCACGAAACGCCTGCAAGGCTTCGCGCGTATCGATCTGCGCCAACAATTCCAGACCGGCCATCAACGCGGCCGGCGAGGTATTCGGCGCGCCGCCGAGCAACAGCCGCGACAAGCCGCGCGCGTCTTGCGCGCCCTGGGCGCACAGCAGAGAGAATCGTTTGAGGGTCGTGCGCGGATCGACGCTGCAGCCGGCCAGAAACGCATCGAAGGTCTCGCCGGGCATCGCGCTCGGCCACTGTTCATGGGCGACAAACGAAGGATTGCTCGCCAGGGTCAGCAAGCCGCAGCAATGTTCGCCACGCCGCGCCGCCAGCTCGGACGCGAGCATGCCTCCCAGTGACCAGCCACCGAGCCAGGTATCTTCGGAGATGCGCTCATCGAGCTCGTCGAGCCAGTCTTGCAGATCGCTGGAGTCCAGCTCCGGCAACGGCTCGATGTCGACCTGCAGGTGTTCGTCGAGTCCGCGCAACGCAGCGGCCAGCGGCTCCAGCGGCGAAACGCCGAGGCCCCAGCCCGGTAGCAGAATCAGGCGATCACGCATGGCTTGGCTCCGACTTGAGTTGCGCAAAGCAATCGGCCAGTCCTTCTAACAATAGCTGCACCTGCGCCTCGCTGTGGGCGGCGGTCAGCGTCACCCGCAACCGCGCGCTGCCGGCAGGCACGGTCGGCGGACGGATCGCGGTGACCATCAGCCCACGCTCGCGCAGCATCTGCGACAGACGCACAGCGCGACCGGCATCGCCGATCAGGATCGGCTGGATCGGCGTGAAGCTGTCCATCAGCTCCAGACCGATCTGCTCAGCGCCGTGGCGGAACTGGCGGATCAGCGTCTGCAAATGCTCGCGACGCCAGCGCTCGCTGCGCAGCAGTTCGAGGCTCTTCAAGGTCGCACAGGCCAGCGCCGGCGGCTGGCTGGTGGTGTAGATGTACGGACGGGCGAACTGGATCAAACTTTCGATCAGCTCTTCACTGCCGGCGACGAACGCACCCGCCGTACCGAACGCTTTGCCGAGCGTGCCGACCAGCACCGGCACATCCTCCTGGCTCAAACCGAAATGTTCGACGATGCCGCCACCGTTCGCCCCCAGCGGGCCGAAACCGTGGGCGTCGTCGACCATCAGCCAGGCGCCTTTCGCTTTAGTTTCCCGGGCCAGCGCCGGCAGATCGGCGAGGTCGCCGTCCATGCTGAACACGCCGTCAGTGACCACCAGCGTATTGCCGGTGGCTTTCTCCAGACGCTTGGCGAGGCTGTCGGCGTCGTTGTGCAGATAACGATTGAAGCGCGCGCCGGACAACAATCCGGCATCCAGCAACGACGCATGATTGAGCCGGTCTTCCAGCACCGTATCGCCCTGCCCGACCAATGCGGTGACCGCGCCGAGGTTGGCCATGTAACCGGTGGTGAACAACAGCGCACGCGGCCGTCCGGTGAGATCCGCCAAAGCCTCTTCAAGCGCGTGATGCGGGCCGCTGTGGCCGATCACCAGATGCGAGGCACCGCCGCCGACGCCCCACTTCGACGCACCGGCGCGCCAGGCTTCGATCACTTGCGGATGATTGGCCAGGCCCAGGTAATCGTTGTTGCAGAACGCCAGCAACGGCTGACCGTCGACCACCACTTGCGGCCCTTGTGGGCTTTCAAGCAGCGGTCGCTGGCGATAGAGATTGTCGGCACGACGGGCAGCAAGGCGTGCGGCGAGATCGAAAGACATGCAAGCCTCGAACAGTCAAATCACATGAATCAGGATGGGCACCGACCTTGTGGGAGCTGGCTTGCCAGCGATGGCGGCGCCACATTCAACATCAGTGTCGACTGTCAGTCCGCTATCGCTGGCAAGCCAGCTCCCACAGGGGAGTGTTCCTTCAGCAAATCGGGGCGAGTTTCAGACCGCCGCGTTGTAGAACTGCTCGCTGCTCTTCTGCTCCACCAGCGCCTGCTCGATGGCAGCCTGATGCACTTCGTCGGCATGCTCTTCGCGGGCTTCCGGCTGAATGCCCAGACGTGCGAACAGCTGCATGTCCTTGTCGGCCTGCGGGTTGGCGGTGGTCAGCAGTTTGTCGCCGTAGAAGATCGAGTTGGCGCCGGCGAAGAACGCCAGGGCCTGCATCTGCTCGTTCATCGCTTCGCGGCCGGCAGACAGGCGCACGTGGGATTGCGGCATGAGGATGCGCGCCACGGCGAGCATGCGGATGAAGTCGAACGGATCGATGTCGTCGGCATTTTCCAGCGGCGTACCGGCGACTTTCACCAGCATGTTGATCGGCACCGACTCCGGATGCTCCGGCAGGTTGGCCAGCTGGATCAGCAGGTTGGCGCGGTCATCGAGGGACTCGCCCATGCCGAGGA
Organism: Pseudomonas sp. 9.2(2024); assembly: GCF_039695385.1. Classification (NCBI taxonomy): domain Bacteria; kingdom Pseudomonadati; phylum Pseudomonadota; class Gammaproteobacteria; order Pseudomonadales; family Pseudomonadaceae; genus Pseudomonas; species Pseudomonas sp. 9.2(2024). The sequence continues at coordinate 5,917,798 of NZ_CP155585.1, forward strand.
TGCCGCCGGAGCAGATCTTCATCCCCGCGTCGCGCACGTAGGCCAGGGTCTGCAGACGCTCGGCATAGGTGCGGGTGGTGATGATGCTGCCGTAGAACTCCGGCGAGGTGTCGAGGTTGTGGTTGTAGTAGTCGAGCCCGGCCTTGGCCAGCGCTTCGGTCTGATCCTGATCGAGACGACCGAGGGTCATGCAGGTTTCCAGGCCCATGGCCTTCACGCCTTCGACCATCTTCAGCACGTACGGCATGTCCTTGGCCGACGGGTGCTTCCACGCCGCGCCCATGCAGAAACGGGTCGAACCGATGGCCTTGGCGCGGGCAGCCTCTTCGAGGACCTTCTGCACTTCCATCAGCTTTTCTTTTTCCAGCCCGGTGTTGTAGTGACCGGACTGCGGACAATATTTGCAATCTTCCGGGCAGGCACCGGTCTTGATCGACAGCAGGGTGGAAACCTGGACGCGGTTGGCGTCGAAATGCGCGCGGTGCACCGTCTGCGCCTGGAACAGCAAGTCGTTGAATGGCTGAACGAAGAGTGCTTTGACTTCGGCCAAAGTCCAGTCGTGACGCAGGGTGGCAGTGGTGCTGGCGCTCATGGGCGTTTCCTTGGTTATGCTTGGCTGGCGCCTGGGGAAACGGAATACCCACAGGCACGACACGGATGTTCGGCATATTTAAGGAAGAGTCATGCGCTGTCAACCACACTACGAAAGGCCGGTTTACATCTGGTTAAAAAACAAACAGAACTGTTTATTGTGCGATGAACCGGCAGACGCGCAAATCCCGATCTGCACCGCCTGCGAAACCGATCTGCCGTGGCTGGGCGATCAATGCCTGACCTGCGCCCTGCCCTTGCCAGCTGGCGGCCTGACCTGTGGGGGCTGCCTGAACGATCCACCGGCCTTTGAACAGGTGGCCGTGCCATGGACTTACAGCTTTCCGGTGGACACGCTGATCACCCGCTTCAAGCACAACGCCAAATGGCCGCTTGGCCACTTGCTCGCCGACGTTCTCGGCGAGTTCCTGCAACATCGCTTCGAAGAAGACCTGCCTCGCCCGGACGCATTGCTGCCAGTGCCGCTCGCACCAAAACGCCTGCGCCAGCGCGGCTTCAATCAAGCGGCGATGCTGGCGCAGTGGCTGGGCAAGTCACTCGACCTGCCTTGCGAGGAACACAGCCTTTTGCGCGTGCAGGATACCGACGCCCAGCAGGCCCTGAACGCCAAGGCGCGTAAACGCAATCTGCGTCACGCCTTCGCCTTGAGCCCCGATGCCCAGGTGAAAGGCCGGCACCTGGCCCTGGTCGACGACGTGCTGACCACCGGCGCCACCGCCCAGGCGCTGGCCCGGTTGCTGATGGACGCCGGCGCCGCGCGGGTGGATGTTTACTGCCTGGCCCGCACGCCAAAACCCGGCGACGCGGCTTGACGGATACGCCTCGAGCCGCCAACGTCCTCCCTCAACCTTTCAGCACAAAGCGTCCGCCATGTCCCTGCCCTCTCTGTTGTCCCAGCACATCGTCCGCCGTCCGCAGCGCATCGCCTTGCTGCAACACATCGCCGAACAGGGTTCGATCACCCGCGCCGCAAAAAGCGCCGGTCTGAGTTACAAGGCGGCGTGGGATGCCATCGATGAGCTGAACAACCTCGCGCAAAAGCCTCTGGTCGAGCGCGCGGTCGGCGGCAAGGGTGGCGGTGGCGCCAAACTGTCGAGCGAGGGCGAGCGGGTGCTACGCCTCTATCAAAAGCTGCAAGCCTTGCAGGCCCAGGTGCTGGAAGCGGCCGAGGACGCCAGCGATCTGGACCTGCTCGGTCGGCTGATGCTCAGGACCAGCGCGCGCAATCAACTGCACGGCAAAGTCGTGCTGATCGAAGGTCAGGGCCGCAACGACCTGATCCGCCTCGAACTCGCCGAAGGTCTGTCGATCGATGCGCAGATCACCCACGACAGCACCGTGCATCTGGAGCTGCAACCGGGCACCGAAGTGGTGGCGCTGATCAAGGCCGGCTGGCTCGAACTGCTCGCGCCAGAGGCCACGCCTGCCGTCGGCCACAACCTTTTGAGCGGTCGGATCGATGCGATTCTCGACGCCGAGGACGGCCCGAGCGAAGTGCGCATCGCCCTGCCCAACGGCCAGACCTTGTGTGCGCTGGCCGAACCGCTGGACTTGCGCACCCGTGGCCTGACGGTCGAGCAAGCGGTGCAGGTGCAGTTTTCCCCGTCCAATGTGCTGCTCGGAACACCGCTCTAAACAGCGCTGCAACGAAAGCGTCATCGACCCGCATTAAGGTGGCTGCCAAAACCATGCAGGGAGCCTGATGTGAGCCTATTAGAAGAAAACCAATCCACAGACCTGGAAAAAATAGTCGGCCTGGGCCGTCGCGGTTTCATCAGCGCCGGCGCGCTGTGCGGCGCGGCGATGTTCCTCGGCGGCAACCTGCTGAGCCGCAGCGTACTGGCCGCCAGTGTCAGCGCCGGCAACAGCCGTCTGCTCGGCTTCGACAGCATTCCGGCGGCCACCACCGACACCATCAGCCTGCCCAAGGGCTACAAGTCGTCGGTGCTGATCAGCTGGGGCCAGCCGCTGCAAAAGAACGGCCCGGCCTTCGACCCGAGCGGCAACGGCACAGCGGCTGCGCAGGAAGTGCAGTTTGGCGACAACAACGACGGGATGAGCCTGTTTGAATTCCCGGGCGAGAAAAACCGTGCGTTGATGGCGATCAACAACGAATACACCAACTACCGCTACCTCTATCCGCACGGCGGCATGCCGCAATCGGCCGAGGACGTGCGCAAGGCCCTGGCCTGCGAAGGCGTGTCGGTGATTGAGGTGCAGCGCAAGAACGGCCAGTGGCAGTTCGTCCAGGGCTCGCGCTACAACCGGCGCATCCACGGCAACACGCCGATCCGCCTCAGCGGCCCGGCTGCCGGCCACGAGCTGATGAAAACCAGCGCCGACAAGCACGGCAAGAAAGTTCTCGGCACCTTCCAGAACTGCGCCAACGGCAAGACGCCGTGGGGCACCTATCTGACCTGCGAAGAAAACTTCACCGACTGCTTCGGCAGCAGCAACGCCCAGCAACAGTTCGACCCGGCGCAGAAACGCTACGGCGTGTCGGCCGCCAGCCGCGAGATCAACTGGCATCCGTTCGATCCGCGCTTCGACATGGCGAAGAACCCGAACGAACTCAACCGTCACGGCTGGGTCGTGGAAATCGATCCGTTCGACCCGCAATCAACCCCGGTCAAACGCACCGCGCTGGGCCGCTTCAAACATGAAAACGCCGCACTGGCCGAGACCGACGACGGTCGCGCCGTGGTGTACATGGGCGACGACGAACGCGGCGAGTTCATCTACAAATTCGTCAGCCGCGACAAGATCAACCACCGCAACGCCAAGGCCAACCGCGACATCCTCGATCACGGCACGCTGTACGTGGCCAAGTTCGATGCCGGCGACGGCAATCCGGATCACCCGAAAGGCCAGGGCCAGTGGATCGAACTGACCCACGGCAAGAACGGCATCGACGCCAGCAGCGGTTTCGCCGATCAGGCCGAAGTGCTGATTCACGCGCGTCTGGCAGCCAGTGTGGTCGGCGCCACGCGCATGGACCGTCCGGAATGGATCGTGGTCAGCCCGAAAGACGGCCAGGTTTATTGCACCCTGACCAACAACGCCAAGCGGGGCGAAGACGGCCAACCGGTGGGCGGGCCGAACCCGCGCGAGAAGAACGTCTACGGTCAGATCCTGCGCTGGCGCACCGACCGCGACGATCACGCGTCGAAGACTTTCGCCTGGGATCTGTTCGTGGTCGCCGGCAACCCGGGCGTCCACGCCGGTACGCCGAAGGGCGGTTCGTCGAATATCACGCCGCAGAACATGTTCAACAGCCCGGACGGCCTCGGTTTCGACAAGGCCGGACGGTTGTGGATTCTCACCGACGGCGACTCGAGCAACGCCGGTGATTTCGCCGGGATGGGCAACAACCAGATGCTCTGCGCCGATCCTGCGACCGGTGAGATTCGCCGGTTCATGGTCGGGCCGATCGGGTGTGAAGTCACCGGGATCAGTTTCTCGCCGGATCAGAAAACCCTGTTCGTCGGGATTCAGCACCCGGGCGAGAACGGCGGTTCGACCTTCCCCGAGCACCTGCCGAACGGCAAGCCGCGGTCATCGGTGATGGCGATTACCCGTGAGGATGGCGGGATCGTCGGCGCCTGATCGGGCGACGCTCTGATCGTTCCCGTGCGCTGCACGGGAACGATCCCACTCAAGACAGCCCGTCTGCGCTACCATGCTGAGCCGGACGCGGCAGCCTGCTGCGCGCAGGAGTCAGCATGGCCCACCCGTTTGAAACCCTCACCCCAGACCTCGTGCTCGATGCCGTCGAAAGCATCGGCTTCCTGAGCGACGCGCGCATTCTGGCGCTCAACAGTTACGAAAACCGCGTCTATCAGGTCGGCATCGAAGACTCGGAACCGCTGATCGCCAAGTTCTATCGCCCGCAGCGCTGGACCAACGAAGCCATTCTCGAAGAACACCAGTTCACCTTCGAACTGGCCGACGTCGAAATCCCGGTGGTGGCGCCATTGATCCACAACGGCGAAACCCTGCACGAACACGCCGGTTTTCGTTTCACCCTGTTTCCCCGTCGCGGTGGCCGGGCGCCGGAGCCGGGCAATCTCGACCAGTTGTATCGCCTCGGCCAATTGCTCGGGCGCATGCACGCGGTCGGCGGGACCAAACCGTTCGAGCACCGCGAAGCGCTGGCGGTGAAGAACTTCGGCCATGACTCGCTGGCCACTTTGCTGGAAGGCAACTTCATTCCCAAGAGCCTGCTGCCGGCCTACGAGTCTGTCGCCCGCGATCTGCTCAAGCGTGTGGAAGACGTCTACGCCAACACGCCGCACCAGAACATCCGCATGCATGGCGACTGCCACCCCGGCAACATGATGTGCCGCGACGAGATGTTCCACATCGTCGACCTCGACGACTGCCGCATGGGGCCGGCGGTACAGGACATCTGGATGATGCTCGCCGGCGATCGTCAGGATTGTCTGGGACAGTTGTCGGAATTGATGGACGGCTACAACGAATTCCATGACTTCGACCCGCGTGAACTGGCGCTGATCGAACCGCTGCGCGCCCTGCGCCTGATGCATTACAGCGCGTGGCTGGCCCGACGCTGGGACGATCCGGCGTTCCCCCGCAGCTTTCCGTGGTTCGGCAGCGAGCGGTATTGGGGCGATCAGGTGCTGGCGTTGCGTGAGCAACTGTCGGCGCTGAACGAAGAGCCGTTGAAGCTTTTCTGACACGACACGTCTATACAACTGCCCGTACAATCGCTGCTTTGTTAGCTGCCTAAGCAAGGATTCTGCATGCAAGCCGCCAACCCGCGTCGCGGGTACATTCTGGGCCTTAGCGCCTACATTATCTGGGGACTGTTCCCGCTCTACTTCAAAGCCATCGCCGAAGTGCCGGCGGTGGAAATCATCATCCACCGGGTGCTGTGGTCAGCGCTGTTCGGCGCGCTGCTGTTGATGGTGTGGAAGCATCCCGGCTGGTGGCAGGAACTGCGCGACAACCCGAAACGCCTGGCGATTCTTGCGCTTAGCGGCACCTTGATCGCGGCCAACTGGCTGACTTACGTGTGGTCGGTGAATAACGGCCGGATGCTGGAAGCGAGCCTCGGTTACTACATCAACCCGCTGGTGAACGTGCTGCTGGGCATGCTGATCCTTGGCGAACGCCTGCGGCGCATGCAGTGGCTGGCGGTCGGTCTGGCGGCGGTCGGCGTGGCGCAGCAGGTGTGGCAGGTCGGCAGCCTGCCGTGGGTGTCGCTGGTGCTGGCGCTGACCTTCGGTTTCTACGGGCTGATCCGCAAGCAGGCACCGGTCAAGGCGTTGCCGGGGCTGGTGGTGGAAACCTGGATGCTGGTGCCGATCGCCCTTGCGTGGCTGCTGTTCAATCCGACCGCGACCAGTGCTCAGGCCGAGTTCTGGACCACCTCCGAAGCCTGGTGGCTGGTGGCGGCCGGTCCGGTGACGCTGGTGCCGCTGGTCTGCTTCAACGCGGCGGCACGGCACCTGCCCTACACCACCCTCGGTTTCCTGCAATACCTGGCGCCGACGCTGGTGCTGCTGCAAGCCGTGCTGCTGTTCGGCGAGCACTTGTCGTCCAGCACGCTGATCGCCTTCATGTTTATCTGGGCCGGTCTGGCGGTCTACAGCGTCGATGCGTGGCTGAGTCTGCGCCGGCGCAGCTGATCAAAAAACGCACAAACCTCCACAGGCCACGGTTCTCGTGGCCTGTATCGTTCCTTCCCAAGGTTATCCACAGCGTGATCCCCGCCGTTTGTGCGCAAGTCACTGAATGCTGGCGTTTTTTTGATCAATCTTCGCCAAGCCACGGCGGACGTGGCCTGGCGGTCAGTCTCTACAGGTTATCCACAGGCAGGTGCACGTTTAAACTGGATAACCCGATCCCTCTTCACAGGTCGGTGCGCAGCACCAATTCCACCATCAAGTCATCGGCCAAGGTTTCCAGGCGCGATTGCAGCACGTCCAGCGACAGGGTCAGCGGCACCGCCAGAATCGCCTCGGCGTGGAACAGCGGCTCGCTGCTCATCGGTGCCGGGCGCACCTCGGTCACCAGCCGCTCCAGGTTTACGCCCTGCTCGCTCAGCAACCGGGTGATGTCACGCACGATGCCCGGACGATCATTGCCCACCAGCTCCATGGCGATCGGCTTCCACGTGCAGGCCTGCTCGATACCGCTTTCGGCCACCAGCACGCGGATGCCCTGTGCCGACAAAGCTTGTAGGGCATCGACTAATTCGTCGTAAGCCTCCGCTGGCACGCCGACCCGCAGGATCCCGGCGAACTGCCCGGCCATGCGTGACATGCGGCTTTCCAGCCAGTTGCCGCCGTGTTCGGCGATACATTGGGCGATGCGCTCGACCTGCCCGGGCTTGTCCGGTGCGAAGACGGTGAGTACGAGGTGATCCATGGCGCAGCCCTCTTGTCATGACTTTTGTTATAGAAAAGCAAGTATAGGCAAGCGTTCGACAGACGCCTCAGACGCTCGAAATCACAAATCGTGTACAACTTTTTATATTTAACTGGAACAATCCATTGGTTTTTTGAGAACATCCCGTTCCGCGCCGTGACCGCAATGCGTCATGGGGTCGCAGAACGACGTAATTAGTCTGATTTTCACAACCGCAACTCATCATGTAGTATGCCGCAGCGCGCACTACATAACGCTGGATCGATGTCTGCCCAAGGCACGTTCGCAACCCTGAAAGCCCCGTCAGCAAGGCCCCCAAGCCGTTGATTGGTCCCAGCCCAGCCGCCAGCGATGGCATGTACTGGTCGAGGGGTTTGTGGTTTAAATGGCCAGAGGCTTCATTGTTAAATTGAAGAGCTGAAAAGCGAAATAGCTGAGCAGAGTGAGGCAAGCAATGACTGAACACGTTCAAGTCGGTGGCCTGCAGGTCGCCAAAGTCCTGTTCGACTTCGTGAACAACGAAGCCATTCCCGGTACCGGCCTCACCGCCGACAAATTCTGGGAAGGTGCCGACAAGGTCATTCACGACCTGGCGCCAAAGAACAAAGCCCTACTCGCCAAACGCGATGACTTCCAGGCTCGTATCGATGGCTGGCACCAGAGCCGTGCCGGTCAGCCGCACGACGCCGTGGCCTATAAAGCCTTCCTGCAAGAGATCGGTTATCTGCTGCCAGAAGCGGCTGATTTCCAGGCAACGACGCAAAATGTCGATGACGAAATCGCCCGTACCGCCGGCCCGCAACTCGTGGTTCCGGTGATGAACGCCCGCTTCGCCCTCAACGCCTCGAACGCCCGCTGGGGTTCGCTGTACGACGCCCTGTACGGCACCGACGCCATCAGCGAAGCCGGCGGCGCGGAAAAAGGCAAAGGCTACAACAAGGTGCGTGGCGACAAAGTCATCGCCTTCGCCCGTGCGTTCCTCGACGAAGCCGCGCCACTGGCGACCGGCTCCCACGTCGATTCCACCGGCTACAAGATTGCTGACGGCAAACTGGTGGTCACCCTCAAGGGCGGCAGCACCAGCGGCCTGCGCAACGAAGCTCAGCTGATCGGCTTCCAGGGCGATGCGTCGGCTCCGATAGCAATCCTGCTGAAGAACAACGGCCTGCATTTCGAAATCCAGATCGATGCCAGCACCCCGGTCGGCCAGACCGATGCCGCTGGCGTCAAAGACATCCTGATGGAAGCGGCGCTGACCACCATCATGGACTGCGAAGACTCCGTCGCTGCCGTCGATGCCGACGACAAGGTTGTGATCTACCGCAACTGGCTCGGCCTGATGAAGGGCGATCTGGCGGAATCCGTGTCCAAGGGCGGCCAGACCTTCACCCGTACCATGAACCCGGATCGCACCTACACCAAGGTCGACGGCAGCGAACTGACCCTGCACGGCCGCTCGCTGTTGTTCGTGCGTAACGTCGGTCACCTGATGACCATCGACGCGATCCTCGACAAGCACGGCAACGAAGTGCCGGAAGGCATCCTCGACGGTCTGGTGACTTGCCTGGCGGCGATGCACAACCTGAACGGCAACACTTCGCGCAAGAACACCCGCACCGGCTCCGTCTACATCGTCAAACCGAAGATGCACGGCCCGGAAGAAGCGGCGTTCACCAACGAGCTGTTCGGTCGCATCGAAGACGCGCTGGGCCTCAAGCGCAACACCCTGAAAGTCGGGATCATGGACGAGGAACGCCGTACCACGGTCAACCTCAAAGCGTGCATCAAGGCAGCGAGCGAGCGCGTGGTGTTCATCAACACCGGTTTCCTCGACCGCACCGGCGACGAAATCCACACCTCCATGGAAGCCGGCCCGATGGTGCGCAAGGCGGACATGAAGGCCGAGAAATGGATCGGCGCCTACGAGAACTGGAACGTCGATATCGGTCTGAGCACCGGCCTGCAAGGTCGTGCGCAAATCGGTAAAGGCATGTGGGCGATGCCCGACCTGATGGCGGCGATGCTCGAACAGAAAATCGCTCACCCGCTGGCCGGCGCCAACACTGCCTGGGTTCCGTCGCCAACCGCCGCTGCGCTGCACGCGCTGCACTACCACAAGGTCGACGTGTTCGCCCGTCAGGCCGAGCTGGCCAAACGTGCCCGCGCTTCGGTCGATGACATCCTGACCATCCCGCTGGCGGTCAACCCGAACTGGACCCCGGAGCAGATCAAGAACGAACTGGACAACAACGCCCAGGGCATTCTCGGTTACGTGGTGCGCTGGATCGACCAGGGCGTGGGTTGCTCGAAGGTGCCGGACATCAACGACGTCGGCCTGATGGAAGACCGTGCGACGCTGCGTATCTCCAGCCAGCACATCGCCAACTGGCTGCGCCACGGCGTGGTGACCGAAGCGCAAGTGATGGAAAGCCTCAAGCGCATGGCGCCGGTGGTTGACCGTCAGAACGCCAACGACCCGCTGTACCGTCCGCTGGCCCCGAACTTCGACAGCAACATTGCCTTCCAGGCGGCGGTCGAACTGGTGATCGAGGGCACCAAACAGCCGAACGGCTACACCGAGCCGGTCCTGCACCGTCGTCGCCGCGAGTTCAAGGCTGCCAACGGCCTTTAACCTGCGCTGATGCCGGACATGAAAAAGCCCTGATCTTTTGATCAGGGCTTTTTTTGTGCTCGTGAATTTGAGATTGGTGAAGGGCTTTGGATCGCCCCCTCACCCCAACCCTCTCCCCAAGGGGTAGAGGGGGAAAGGGAGCAAATAGGGGGCTTTTCAGAACCTGAGTTCGACTCAATATTTCAGGTCGGCGTATCTCTAACATTCACCTCGGTCAGTCCCCTCTCCCTTCGGGAGAGGGTTAGGGTGAGGGGGCTTTGGCGTTAAGGCTCGATGCCCAGCTCATGCTTGACCAGTCCAAGCAATTTGGCGGTATCAATCGGCTTGAGCAAAAAATCCACCACGCTCAAATGCATCGCCGCAATCGCATCCTTCACGTCGGCATCGCCCGAAACGATGATGATCGGCATTGCCGCCCGCACTGACTCGCGCACCTGGCGGATCAGCTCCAGGCCATCGACGTTGCCCATGCGCAGATCGGTGATCACCAACCCGATCGAAGGTTTTTCCGCGAGCATTTTCAGCGCGGTTTCGCCGCTGGCGGCGGTCATGCAACGGATACCGTCCAATCCCAGAATCTCCGACAACAGCTCCCGGGCGTCCTTGTCGTCATCGACGATCAATACACGCTGCGGTGGCAGATCGGGTTCGAGCATTACAGCGCTGAGCGCTTCCCGCTCGGCGTCGCTCAAAATATCGTGGTCGGACATGGCGTTCTCTACGTTTTCAATTCGATCCCCTGGCACAGTGGTCAGACATCGCTGGGCAGAGCTTCAATGTGCACTTCGTCGGATTTTTTTCCAAGGGGCGAACCGAAGAATTTCCGACTGATTTTGTAGGGCATATCCGAAAACTACCCAACGGCATGCCCAACCTAGACTTACGTCCAATGGGCACCCCGCGCGATGGGGCCGACCATGGCTGCAACGATCCGACAACAACAATTCGAAAAAGACTGCGGTAATGGTTATGAGTAAAGCGGACGCCTTCACCCAGGCAGGGAAAACCGCGGTGTTGCAGAACATTCAGGGCACTTTGCAATTCCTCCAGCGCTTCCCCCCTTTCAATCAAATGGAACACGCCCACCTGGCGTACCTGGTGGAACAATGCCAGCTGCGCTTCTACGGTCAGGGCGAAAGCATCATCAAACCCGCCGACGGGCCGGTCGAACACTTCTACATCGTCAAGCAGGGCCGGGTGGTCGGCGAGCGTCCGCACACGGCCAAGGGCGGCACCGAAACCACGTTTGAAATCACCACCGGCGAGTGTTTTCCCCTCGCTGCGCTGCTCGGCGAACGGGCGACCCGCACCGAGCATCTGGCCGGCGAAGACACCTTCTGCCTGCAACTGAACAAACTGGCGTTCATCAAGCTGTTCGCCCTCTCCAACACCTTCCGCGATTTCGCCCTGCGCGGGGTCAGCAGCCTGCTCGATCAGGTCAATCAGCAAGTCCAGCAGAAAGCCGTGGAAACCCTCGGCACCCAATACTCGCTGAACACCCGCCTCGGCGAATTGGCCATGCGCCATCCCGTGACCTGCAGCCCTTCCACCCCACTGCGCGAAGCGGTGAAGCTGATGCACGAACAACAGGTCGGCAGCATCGTCGCGGTGGACGAACACAAGGCGCCGCTGGGGATTTTCACCCTGCGCGACCTGCGCCATGTAGTGGCTGAAGGGGTTGGCGATTTCAGCGAGCCGATCGAACGGCACATGACGCACTCGCCGTTCCATCTGTCGCCGGATCACAGCGCCTTCGACGCCGCGATTGCCATGACCGAACGGCACATCGCCCATGTGTGTCTGGTCAAGGATCGACGCCTGTGCGGCGTGGTTTCCGAGCGCGATCTGTTCTCGCTGCAACGGGTCGATCTGGTGCACCTGGCGCGGACCATTCGCAGTGCCCAGCGGGTCGAACAACTGGTGACCCTGCGCGGCGAGATCGGCCAACTGGTGGAGCGCATGCTCGCTCACGGCGCATCGTCGACCCAGATCACCCACATCATCACCCTGCTTAACGATCACACCGTGTGCCGGGTGATCGAACTGACCCTCGCCGAAAAAGGCGATCCTGGTGTGCCATTCAGCTGGCTGTGCTTCGGCAGCGAAGGCCGACGCGAGCAGACCCTGCACACCGATCAGGACAACGGCATTCTGTTCGACGCGCGGGATGCGGCCCACGCGGCGGAGATTCGCGGCAAGCTGCTGCCCATCGCCCAGCAGATCAATAACAGTCTGGCGCAATGCGGCTTCACCCTGTGCAAGGGCAACGTCATGGCCGGCAATCCGCAGCTGTGCCTGTCCCGCGCCGAATGGGCCCGACGCTTTGCCGCGTTCATTCGCGAGGCGACGCCGGAGAACCTGTTGGGCTCAAGCATTTATTTCGACCTGCGGGTGGTCTGGGGCGATGAACAGGGATGCGAGCAACTGCGCCGGGGAATTCTCGATCAGGTCGCTGATAACCGACTGTTCCAGCGAATGATGGCCGAGAACGCCTTGCGCAATCGCCCGCCAGTGGGGCGTTTCCGTGAGTTCGTGCTGACGAAAAAGAACGGCGAGAAAGCCACGCTGGACCTGAAAATTCAGGGCCTGACCCCGTTTGTCGACGGTGCCCGCCTGCTCGCGCTGGCCCATGGCGTCGATGCCAACAACACCCTCGAACGCTTCCGCCAGCTTGTGGATAAAGAAGTCATCGACCGCCTGGATGGCGCCGCGTACGAAGAGGCTTACCACTTCATTCAGCAGACGCGCATGCAGCAGCATCAACTGCAGACCCGGGAAAACCTGCCGTATTCGAACCGGGTCGATCCCGACAGCCTCAATCATCTGGACCGGCGCATCCTGCGTGAATCCCTGCGCCAGGCCCAGCGCCTGCAAAGCAGCCTGACCCTGCGGTATCAGCTATGAGCCTGTTTTCGTGGCTGCGTCCGGCCAGTCCCGTCGTGCCGGACGATCTGCAACAGCGCCTGGCGAAACTGCCGGCCATCGGTGAGCTGCGTGAATGCAGCCTCCGCGAACAGCGTTGGGTGGTACTGGATCTGGAAACCACCGGGCTGAACCTGAACAAGGATCGGGTGCTGTCGATTGGTGCGGTGGCGATCGAGGACGGTGCGATCGACTTCAGTCAGCAGTTCGAACGCACCCTGCAATGTCACGAGTTGAAACTCGGTCCGAGCGTGTTGATTCACGGCTTGGCCCCGAGCGCGATTGCCGCCGGCAGCGAGCCCACGGAAGCGCTGGTCGAGCTGCTGGAGTTTATCGGCGACAGTCCGGTGCTGGCGTTTCACGCTTCGTTCGACCAGCACATGCTCGGCCGCGCACTGAAGGAACATCTCGGGCACAAGTTGCAGACGGTGTTTCTCGATGTGGCGCAGATCGCCCCGCTGGTTTGCCCGCAGGCGCACATTCGCGAAGCGGGGCTGGACGAGTGGATCGACTGGTTCAAGCTCGAAGTGTTCGAACGCCACCACGCGAGCGCCGATGCTCTGGCCACGGCGGAACTGGCGCTGATCCTGTTCAGCCGGGCACGCCAGCAGCAGATCCAGAGCCCGCTGAATCTGCAGCAACGCCTGAGTCAGTGGAAACGCCGCCAGCAGACGCATTCGTTCTGAATCCGGGTTGTCGCCCGACAACCCGACCGGTGGCCAATTGCTAACCATTCCCACCTCTGCCACAATCGCGAACAATTCTCGTTAGTTAACACTTCCCAGTCGGTGTCGTCGTGTCTTCAGCCCAAAGCCCTCACAGTGAGCTCGTCGGTGCGTTGTATCGCGACCACCGCGGCTGGCTGCTGACCTGGCTGCGCCGCAACGTGGCTTGCCCGCAACGCGCCGAAGACCTGAGCCAGGACACCTTCGTCCGCCTGCTCGGCCGCGACGAACTGCTGACCCCGCGCGAACCCCGGGCGTTTCTGGTGGCGATCGCCAAAGGCTTGTTGTTCGACTACTTCCGCCGGGCGGCGCTGGAACAGGCGTATCTGACCGAACTGATGCTGGTCCCCGAGGGCGAACAGCCCTCGGTCGAAGAACAGCAACTGATCCTCGAAGACCTCAAGGCCATCGACCGCATGCTCGGCAAGCTGTCGACCAAGGCCCGCGCCGCTTTCCTCTATAACCGCCTCGACGGCCTGACCCACGCCGAGATCGCCGACAAACTCGGCGTGTCTGTCCCGCGCGTGCGCCAGTACCTGGCCCAGGGCATCCGCCAGTGCTACATCGCACTGTACGGTGAGCCCACATGAGCCCGGCCAGTTCCCGACCGGTCCCGGCCCATGTACTGGACGCGGCGATTGCCTGGCAATTGACCCTCGATTCCAGCACGCCGCTGGAGCGCGAAGAGTTCGCCAAATGGCACGCGGCCAACGAAGAACATGCTCGCGCCTGGCGCCAGTTGGGCATGCTCGACCAGCGTTTCAGCGTGGCCAACGGCCCGGCACGCACCGCATTGCTGCAATCGCGCGAAGGCATCCGCCGCCGCGTGCGCAAGCTCGGCAGCGGGCTGGCCAGTGTCGTGGCGGTGGTCGGTCTGGCGCTGTTTGCCGGCGAACGTTATCTGCCGCTGGATTACTGGCTCGCCGACCAACGCACCGCCACCGGCGAACAGCGCACCGTGCGCCTGGCCGACGGCACCGTACTCAATCTGAATACCCATAGCGCGGTGGATGTCCGCTTCGATGAGAAGCAGCGGCTGATCGTGTTGCAGGAAGGCGAAATCCTCGTCGAAACCGGTCACGGCGATGCGCGGCCGTTCATCGTCGAAACCGCCGAGGGCAGCATGCGCGCCCTGGGTACGCGGTTCCTGGTCAAGCGCGAAGACGCCGGCACGCGCCTTAGCGTGTTGCAGTCGGCGGTGGCGGCGCATCCGCAATCCGATCCGCAGGAACAGATCCTGCGCGAAGGCCAGCAAGTGCTGATCCGCCACAACGGTCTGGATTCGGTAGTGGCGCTCAACCCCGGCGCCGATGCCTGGACCCGCGGCATGTTGGTGGTGGACAACGCGCGCCTGGAAGACCTGGTGCATGAACTCGGTCGCTATCGTCGCGGCCATCTGGGCATTGCGCCGGAAGTCGCCGACCTGCGCATCACCGGCAGCTTCCCGCTGCACGACACCGACAAGGCGCTGAACGCCCTGCTGCCGACCCTGCCGGTGCAGATCGAACAGCACACGCCATGGTGGGTGACCGTGGCCAAGGCTGATCCGAAGCCCTGACATTCAGCGCTTCCTGAGCAATCGCTGTCGCGAGCAGGTCGCGACAGCCCCCCCATCACACCCCATGAAAACGGACTTTCTGCTGACTTGTGCAGCGTTGTCGTTCGTTAATCGAAATTATTTTCATCCAGCCCTATCACTTTTCGAATCTCGTCCGGCACACAGGCAATTGAGAAATATTTCCATTCAGGAGCCGCCGTATGTCCCGTTCGCTAGACACCTTGTTGCGCCCCAGTTTGCTGGCGGTCGCCATTGCCCTCTGCACCCCGCTGGCCAGCAGCCAACTGATCGCCGCTGAACAGGCGTCGAGCGTACGCGCCTACAACCTGCCGGCGGCTCCGTTGTCGACCACCCTGAACCAGATCGCCAGCCAGGGCGGCCTCACGCTGTCGCTGAACCCGTCGCTGGCGGCGGGCAAGACTTCGGCGCCGGTCAACGGCCAATATGACGCGGCCGGCGCCCTGCGCGCGGCCCTGCGTGGCACCGGTCTGCAACTGGAACAGAGCAGCGCCGGCACTTACACCCTGGTCGCCGTACCGGAAGGCGTGATGGCCCTGCCGGAAACTTCGGTGATCGGCGTGGAAAACTATGAAAGCGCCTGGGGCCCGGTCGAAGGCTACACCGCCACCCGCACCGCCGCCGGCACCAAGACCGACACCGCGCTGGTCGAAGCGCCGCGTTCGATTTCGGTCGCCACTCGCCAGCAAATGGACGACCGTGGCGTGCACAGCCTCGATGACGCCGTGCGCTACATGCCTGGCATCACCGCCAGCAGCTACGGCAGCGACACCCGTATCGACTGGCTGCGCGTGCGCGGTTTCGAACCGACCCAATTCCTCGACGGCCTGCCGTTGCCACGCGGCATCTACGCCAACCCGAAACCGGAAACCTGGAACCTCGATCGCCTCGCCCTGCTGCGCGGCCCGGCTTCTTCGGTGTACGGCCAGACCCCGCCGGGCGGCCTGCTGGACATGGTCAGCCGTCGCCCGAGCGATGTGCAAAGCAGCGAAATCCAGTTGCAGTACGGCAGCGACAATCACCGCCAGATCAACTTCGCCAGCACCGGCAAGATCGATGAAGCGGGTCAGTTTTTGTATGGCATCAGCGGCGTGGTGCGTGACAGCGACACGCAGATCGACCACATCGAAAACAAGCGCTACAACATCGCCCCGAGCCTGACCTGGAACATCGACGAAGACACCAAGCTGACCTTGCTCTCGCAGTTCACCCGCGACGATACCGGTGTCACCAGCCAGTTCTACCCGATCCAGGGCACCAGGATCGACATGCCGTTCGGCAAGATTTCCCATCACAAGAACCTGGGCGATCCTGACTACGACTTCTACGACCGTACCTACTACGCGCTCGGCTATGCCTTCGAACATCGCATCAACGACGTGTGGCAGTTCAAACAGAATCTGCGTTACACCAAGTCTGATCTGTCGTTCCAGACGGTGACCGTCAACAGCTACAACCCATCCTTCGCCGGCTTCACCGTCGATGATCAGGGTAATGTCGGCCGCGGCACCACCAACGTCGATGAGGACATCAGCCAGTTCGCCGTGGACAACAACTTCCAGGCGGACTTCGCCACCGGCGATATCCGTCACACCCTGTTGCTCGGTCTCGATCATCAGCGCAGCAACGACAACTACACCTCGATCTTCGGCTCCGCACCGGACATCAACGTCAATAACCCGGTCTACGGCCAGACGATCATTCGTCCACCTCGTTCCTCGGCGTTCTATGACTACAACCAGAAAACCTACCAGAGCGGCCTCTACGTGCAGGACCAGATGGCCCTGGACCAATGGCGTCTGACCCTGGGCGGTCGTGAAGACTGGGTGCACACCAGCACCAAGTTCTTCAACAAGGGCGACGCCACCAACACCCAGCGTGACAAGGCGTTCAGCGGTAACGCGGCGATCAGCTACGTGTTCGACTCGGGTTTCGTGCCGTACCTGTCGTACGCCGAATCCTTCCAGCCAACCAGCGGCGCCGATGCCACTGCCACCGACTCGTTCAAACCGACCGAGGGCAAGCAATGGGAACTGGGCATCAAGTACCAGCCACCGGGCAGCAAGACCCTGCTCAGCGCAGCGGTGTATGACCTGACCCAGAAGAACGTCTCGGTCAACTCCATCGTCAACAACGTGACCATCACCAGCCAGACCGGCGAAGTGAAAGTCAAAGGCCTGGAGCTGGAAGCCGTCTCCGACGTTACCGACAACCTGAAAGTCATCGCCGCCTACACCCTGGCCAAGTCCGAAGTGCAGAAAGGCGTCGACAAGGGCAACCGTCTGCAACTGATGCCGAACCAGCAAGCCTCGCTGTGGACCGATTACACCTGGCACAGCGGCGTGCTCGACGGCTTCGGCATCGGCGGCGGCGTGCGCTACACCGGCAACACCTACGGCGACAAGGCCAACACCTGGCTGGGCAAGGCGGACGCCTACACCGTGTTTGACGCCGCCGTGCATTACGACCTCGGCCGTCTGGACAACAGCCTCAAAGGGGCGTCGCTGGCACTCAACGCGACCAACCTGTTCGACAAGGACTACATTTCCACCTGCGACGGTTTCTACTGCTACTACGGCGACCAGCGCAGCGTCATCGCCAGCGCCACCTACAAGTGGTAAGCGCCTGAGCTGAAACAGGCCCTGCAACCAGGCCGTCCCTCGTGGACGGCTTTGGTGTTTTTGAAGGTCATGAAATGAAAAGTAAAACAATTCGCCGCTGGTCCTTCGTCCACACCTGGACCAGCCTGATCTGCACCGTGTTTTTGCTGCTGCTGGCCCTGACCGGCCTGCCGCTGATTTTCCATCACGAGATCGACCACCTGCTGGGCGATGCGCCCGAGTTGCGGGTGATGCCGGCGGATACGCCGCATCTGAACCTGGCGCAACTGGTCGAAGCGGCGGAGAAGCATCGGCCCGGTGAAGTCGTGCAGTACTTCGGCTTCGAAGACGACGAACCGAATGCCGTGCTGACGATCATGGCCAAGACCGCCGGCACCGAGCCCAACTCCTCGCACACCTTCATGCTCGATGCGCGCACCGGCGAAGCCCTGGAAATGCCTTCGGCCAACGGTGGGCTGATGCTGTTCATCCTGCGCCTGCACGTCGACATGTTCGCCGACCTGCCGGGCAAGTTGCTGCTGGCGTTCATGGGTTTGCTGTTCGTGGTCGCGATCGTGTCCGGCACGGTGTTGTACCTGCCGTTCATGCGCCGCTTGAAGTTCGGCACCGTGCGCCAGGACAAATCCACCCGCCTGCGCTGGCTCGACCTGCATAACCTGATCGGCGTGGTCACCCTGACCTGGGCACTGGTGGTCGGCGTTACGGGAGTGATCAGCGCCTGTGCCGACCTGATCATCGCCGCCTGGCGCAGCGATTCGCTCAACGCCATGATCGCGCCCTATCGCGATGCCCCGCCGCTGACGCAACTGGCCCCGGCCACCCGGGTGCTGGACATCGCCGGCAGCGTCACACCGGGGATGAAACCGGACTTCATCGCCTTCCCCGGCACCCGTTTCTCCAGCGAGCACCATTACTCGGTGTTCATGAAGGGCGGCACCCACCTGACCTCGCACCTGCTGACCCCGGTGCTGATCGACGCCAGCACCCTGCAGGTCACGGCGGTGGCAGAACGACCGTGGTACATGGACGCCATGGGCATGTCTCAGCCGCTGCACTTCGGTGACTACGGCGGCATGCCGATGAAAATCCTCTGGGCCACGCTGGACGTGCTGACCATCATCGTCCTCGCCAGCGGCGTGTACTTGTGGGTGGTAAGGCGCAAGGCCGCGAAACCGGTACTGGAACCGGCGGAGGCCGCAGCATGAAGCCGCGTCAGTCGAATTTCTGGAAGGTCTTCAGCACACCGCTGGTGATCGCGCTGCTGAGTGCGGCGGGCCTGTTCGCCGCGCTGCTGGGCGACGGGATCTGGGATGGCTTGAGCTGGATTGGTCTGGGCGTTCCGGCCGCCATTGCCCTGCGTGGACTGCTGCAACGTCGCTGAACGGCTTGAGCCTGACGGGCAACGCGCTATGCTGCCCGTCTTGCCCTTGACCGAGACCCTGCCAATGTCCGCTCCCAGCATGACCCTGTTTCACAACACCCTGTCCCCGTTCGTGCGCAAAGTCATGGTGCTGCTGCACGAGACCGGCCAGCAGGATCGCGTCGCGCTGCAGGACTGCGTACTCAGCCCTGTCAGCCCGGACGCCGCCCTCAACGAAGACAACCCGCTGGGCAAGATCCCGGCCCTGCGCCTGGCCGACGGCAATGTCATCCATGACAGCCGGGTGATCCTTGATTACCTCGACCACCAGCACGTCGGCAACCCGCTGATCCCTCGCGACGGCGCGGCCCGCTGGCGGCGCCTGACCCTGGCCTCGATGGCCGACGGGATCATGGACGCCTCGGTCATGGTGCGTTACGAGCAAGTGCTGCGTGCCCCGGAAAAGCACTGGGACGAATGGCTCGAGGCCCAGCGCGAGAAGATCCGCCGCGCCCTCGCCCTGCTGGAGCGCGACGCGATTGCCGAACTGACCTGCCACTTCGACGTCGCTTCGATCAGCGTGGCCTGTGCGCTGGGTTATCTGGATCTGCGCTTCCCGGATCTGGGCTGGCGTGACGCCAACCCGCAACTGGCCAACTGGTTCTTTGAAGTGAGCCAGCGGCCGTCGATGATTGCGACGATGCCGAAGGCTTGACGCACCGGGCGGGAGGCAACGACGCAAAGATCAGCGTCATCAACACTTCGGCCTCCCGCTGCTCCTCACGCAACCCCACAAACCGGCTCATTGCACCGCTCCGATATCGAACTCCAGCGGTTTGGCCGGTTTCTGCCCGATCCCGTACCAGTCCAGATTGCGGGTCAGCACCATGAACACACCCAGCAGACCGAACAGCAGCAGCGAGCCCATCAGCAGCGCGTAATCCTCGGCGCTCAGCAAGCCGTAGAGCAAACCGTACAACGCCGCCAGCCCCGCCGAAAAACTCAAGCCATGCCGCACGCTGCGCAGCACATGGCAGACGTAGAACCCGATCAACAACACACAACCGCTGGCCGACAACAGATACGCCAGGGCAAAACCGATGTGCTCCGACAACGACAGCAGCAACAGATAAAAGAACGCCAGCGCCACACCTACCAGCGCGTATTGCACCGGGTGCACTGCCAGGCTTTTCAGTACTTCGAACAGGAAGAAACCGGCGAACGTCAGGACGATGAACAACAACGCATATTTGATCGCCCGATCGCTCTTCAGGTACTGATCCACCGGATCGATGAAGCTCACGCCGAAACTGCGCCCGTTGAACGTCTCGCAATCATTGCCCGACACGCAGCGGCTCATCGCCTCTTGCAAATTGGTGGAGAAAAACGAGGTCTGCCAATCGGCGGTGAAACCCTGATCGGTGATCTCGCGTTTGGCCGGCAGGAAGTTACCGATGAAGCTTGGGTGCGGCCAGTTGGCAGCGAGGTTCACGCGGCTGGTCTTGCCCACCGGCAGCACCTGCAACGAGCCGGTGCCTTGCAGGCGCAGGTCGAAGCCGAAGGCCAGTTCCGTGGTCTTGCTGGTGTCCAGCGCCGGCAGCGTCACTCGCACACCCTCGCCCAGCCAGCCGACCTGAGTACCCGGAACGAAGTCCAGGCGTTGCGCGCCAAGCTCCAGCTTCAGCGCATTTTCGATACCGCGAATATCACTGATGCCGACCGCCAGGAACGGCGCATCGAAGGTGTAATCGGCAAAATCCTCCTTGATCCCCAACTGCGCCGGCAGCGAGAAATGCCCGCTGATACGGTTATCGGCATGGAACAGCCGCGCCTCGTAAATGCCACGGGCGCGCAGTTCGGTCTGCACCTGGCCGTCGAGTTCAAAACGCTCCGGCAGAAAATACAGGCGCCCGCGCTCTTCGCCGATTTCCTGGTAGCGCTCGTCGCTCTTCTCCTTGGTTTTCCAGGTGCGCACCACTTTGCGATACGGCACAACCATCACCGGCCCGCTGAGTTGCTGGCTGTAGCTTGAGCTTCTGGCAATGTCTTCCAGCACACCGTCACGCAGTTGCTGGCGATCGTCGATGATGCCGTCGATCATCAGCAGCGGCACCAGCAATACCAGGATCAGCAGGGCAATGGCCCCGAGTTTTATCGTCAGACTTTTGTTCATGGGACTCTCCCTGTTTCGATGGGCAGAGTCTGCAAAGGGGATGTGGGGGTTTTATGGGAGGAATGTGGAGTTTGTGTGGAAACTACAACTGCAGAACGACTTCCACCCCACCTTCAACGTTGCCGATGCGCATTGATCCACCGTGCAACTTGACCACCTCCTCGACGAAGTTCAGCCCGAGTCCGGTGCTTTTACGTCCGCTGTCCGGGCGTGGCAAGGAGTAGAAACGCTCGCTCAAACGGGGCAAGGCATAGTCGGGAATCGGCGTGGTTTCGTTGAACAGGCGAAGCTCGACCTGCTCGCCGATTCTCTCGGCACCAAAGCGCAGCAGACCGTGTGACGGCGTGAAATCCAGTGCGTTCTCCAGCAGATTGCCCAGCGCCTGTCGCAGCAGAAATGGCTCGCCGATCAACGCCAGATCCGCCGCGATGGTTTGCTCGATACGCAGTTGCCGGCCTTCGATGCGTGCCATTTGAGCCTGTAACAGCTCATCCACCAGCGCCGCCAATGGCACTGCGACGCGTTCCTCAAGACCCTGCCGCTGTTCGACCTGCGCAAGGTTCAGCAGGCGCTCGATCAACTGTTGCATCCGGGCACTTTCACTGTCGATGTTGCCGACAAAGCGCAATCGCTGATCCGCCGGCATCTCGCCCTGCAACAACTCGGCGGCACCGCGAATCGCCGCCAGCGGGCTCTTCAATTCATGGGTCAGGGTGTGCACATAACGCTCGACGTAGGCCTTGCCTTCGAGCTGGGTGCGCATCTGTTCCACGGCAGTGGCCAACTGTTCCAGCTCGCCGCCGCGATAGTGCGGCACCGCCACCCGACGGCCCTCGCTCACCGCCTGGGCGTACACGGTCAAGCGGTGCAACGCGCGGCTCAGCCACCACGACAGCACGGCGCCGAGCAGCAGGCCGAGGCCGATCAATCCGGCGCCGTAACCGAGCAAACGGCGTTCGGTGCGATCGACGTAG
Source organism: Pseudomonas sp. 9.2(2024) (assembly GCF_039695385.1). NCBI lineage: Bacteria > Pseudomonadati > Pseudomonadota > Gammaproteobacteria > Pseudomonadales > Pseudomonadaceae > Pseudomonas > Pseudomonas sp. 9.2(2024). The sequence continues at coordinate 5,939,786 of NZ_CP155585.1, forward strand.
GGTTGCAGTGAACTGTTGGGCTTGGCCACGGTGACCACGCCAATGATCGCGCCGTTGTCGCGGATCGGCGCGCCGACGTGCATCACTGAAGAATTCGGATCATTCGGGTCACTGCGGCTGGAACGTGCGCCGTATTCACCGCGCAGGGTCAGGTAGACGTCGTTCCAGCGCGAGTAGTCCTGACCGACGGCCAGACCACTGGAGTCCAGGACCACGATGCCCTTGGCGTCGGTGACGTAGATGCGGTGGTTGACCTGGTTTTTCGCCAGTCCCCAGATCGTCGCCTTCGGCTGGCGATCGCCATAGGCGCGGAGCAGCTCCGGCCAGCGATTCTGGTTGAGGGTGCCGGCCTTGAAATCATCCCGCAGGATTTCCGCCATCAGGTTGGCGGTGTCGACCAGGGTTTCTTCGGTGGACTGGCGCACGCCGGGGCGGATTTCTTCCATCACTGTGTTGAGTACGAAGTAACCGGTGAGGCCGATGAACAGCACATACACCAGGAAAATCCGCAGCCCCAGCGACATCAGCTGTGCCCCGGGCTGTAGCTGTAGCCAAGGCCGCGATGGGTCTGGATCGGCTCGGCCTCGGCGCGCACCAGACGCAATTTGGCGCGCACGCTTTTGATATGGCTGTCGATGCTGCGCTCGTAACCGGCATCCGCCGCCACGCCCAGCGCATCGAGCAGTTGCTCGCGGCTGAACACCCGCTCGGGTTGTTCGAGCAGGCATTGCAGCAGACGGAATTCGTGGCGGGTGAGGCTCAGTGGTTGGCCGCGATAGCTGATCTGCACACGTTCGGGATCGACGCGAAACAGCGCCGAGGACGCCTCGATGACCGGACGTGGCGCCATGCGCTTGAGAATCGCCCGGACTCGTGCCGCCACTTCGCGCGGGCTGAACGGCTTGACCACGTAATCATCGGCGCCGATTTCCAGGCCCACCACGCGGTCGATTTCGGCATTGCGCGCGCTGAGGAACAGCACCGGCACTTCACTGAAGCGACGCAGCTGTTTGCAGGTCTCGAAGCCGCTGATGTCCGGCAGGCCGATGTCGAGGATGATCAGATCCGCCGGGGTCTGGCGCTGATGCTCCAGCGCCGCCGCGCCCAGGCTCAGCCAGGTCGTGGTGAAGCCCTCGCCCTGCAAGGCAAAAATCAGCGTGTCGGCAATCGCCGCTTCGTCTTCGACAATCAGGATATGAGGCATGGCGTCCGAGCCTGTGGGTTAAGTGCGCGAACGGTGCCCCAAGCCCGGCGTTACGTCAATGAGACCACTTGGTTTAGCAGTCCGGCTTGTCCGCCGTGAAGCGTCGCGCCGGGTTCACCGCCGCGCCGAACTCGCGCAGGGCCTTGGCCCCGATCAGCAACGGGTAGTTGAAGTTGCTGCGGTCAGTCAGGTTGACCTCCACGGTACGCTTGACGTCGCCCAGGCACAGCTCCAGATCGACCACCGGACGCTTGGCCACTTCGGTGCTTTCGCCCTCGTCTTCTTCATCCGAGCGACTCTTGATCTTGCTGATCCGCGCGACCTTGTGCTCGTACACCTTGTTGCTGGCGTCCTTGGTGGCCAGACGGAAACGCACCCAGTCTTCGCCGTCGCGTTTGAACGTCTCGATGTCCTTGGCCGACAACGAGGCGGTCAGCGCGCCGGTGTCCATCTTGGCCTTGAGCACTTCGCCGCCGATTTCCGGCAGCGCGATGTATTCGTAACGACCGTACAGGGTCGGTTCGGCGGCGAGCACCGGCAGGGCGACGAGGGAAAGCAGTGCAAGGAGGGATTTCACGTAAAGGGCTTCCTTGGGAAATGGGGGCGTCAGACGCGAGATTTTAGACCGTTGTTTACTTGATCGTTCCCACGCTCCGCGTGGGAACGATCAGACTAACGCGCCACAGGTGAAACATTCGTCACCGGCGGATTTGGCCTGTCGGCCGAAGCCACTTATCATGGCGCGCCCATCCGTTTTCCAAGAGTTGCTTATGCGCCGCCTGCTCACCGGCTGTTTCGTCACCCTGCTGCTGTTGTCCAATACCCTCGTGCTGTTCGGACCGCTGATGGTGTTCGCCCTGCTCAAGCTGATCCTGCCGGGGCGCTTTCGCGACTACGCCTCGTGGGCGGTGATGTGGATCGCCGAAACCTGGGCGGAAATCGACAAGCTGATCTTTCGCCTGTGCATCCCCACCCAATGGGACATTCGCGGCGGCGAAGACCTGCGCAGCGACACGTCTTACCTGGTGATCAGCAACCATCAGTCCTGGGTCGATATCCCGGCGCTGATCCAGACCCTCAACCGGCGCACGCCGTTCTTCAAGTTCTTCCTCAAGAAAGAGCTGATCTGGGTGCCGTTCCTGGGCCTGGCCTGGTGGGCGCTGGATTACCCGTTCATGAAGCGTTACACCAAGGCGTTTCTGGCGAAGAACCCGGAACTGGCCGGCAAGGATCTGGAAATCACCAAGGCCGCCTGCGAGCTGTTCAAGCGCCAGCCGGTGACGGTGGTGAACTATCTGGAAGGCACGCGTTACACCGCTGCCAAAAGCACTCAGCAGCAATCGCCGTTCAGTCACCTGCTCAAACCCAAGGCGGGCGGCGTGGCGTTTGTACTGGCGGCGATGGGCGAACAGCTGGACGCGATTCTCGACGTGACCGTGGTTTATCCACAGCAGAAGATTCCGGGGTTCTGGGACCTGATCAGCGGCAACGTGCCGCGCGTGATCATCGACATCCAGACCCGCGAGCTGGATCCGGCCCTGTGGCAGGGCGATTACGAAAACGATCCGGCGTTTCGCGAGAAGGTCCAGAACTGGGTCAACCAGCTCTGGACCCTCAAGGATCAGCGCATCGCCGAACTCAAGGGCGAGCGCCGCTGAGTCACCCGTTGGTGCCGGTGCCCCAGATGCTGCCCAGGCTTTGCAGCAACGAACCGCCGACACCCTGCTGACCGAGGTATTGCAGGAGGATCGGGGCAAACTGGCCGACCATCCCGCTGTCCATGCCCAACGCACCGAAGGCGTTGTTCAGGTCATTGGTGTCCTTGACGTTGCCCAGCGCATTTTCCAGCCCGGCGGACTTGCCCGACGAGCCGAGCAAGCCGCTCAACGCCGCCAGATTACCGCTGCCGCCCGACAGCTTGTCGATGCCCGGCACTTCCTTGGCCAGCTCGGAATAGTCCGTGTTGCTCAGTTGGTTCTTCGCCAGGCCCAGCATGGCACTGGTACCGCCGACCGCTTGCTGCGGCGTGACGTTCAGCGCGCTCAAGGCACTCAACAGACCGGCGGTTTCCGACGTCGGCGCCGCGGCGGCGGCCTTGTCCCCGCCCTGCATGCCCGCTACTGCACCGGCCACGTCATTCAAACTGAAACCGGCAAACACCGGCCCTGCCGCCAGGGTCAGGAGCGATGCCAGGGCAAAACCGCGTGAAATCTTCATTCAGACATCCTCTTGTGGCGTGAAGACCTTCCGTCAAGGGAGGGTCAAACTGCCCGGTTTGACCGGGCATCCGCCGGCATGTTCCGGCGCGGGCCAGCCATTTTCATACCGAAGGCGTGCATGAAACGTGAAAGTCCGAACGCCGGGCGATGAATGGCACATCCGCGGTTTTAGAACGCGAGGGACAGTTATATAAACCTCATAAAAAACGGCGACCCAGGGTCGCCGTTTTTTTATTGCCTCACCGCTTACGCCGCACTGAACAACTTGTGCGGATCAATCACAAACTTCTTCGGCACGCCGGCATCGAACTCGCCGTAGCCTTCCGGCGCCTGGTCGAGGCTGATGACCTGCACGCCCACCACTTCGGCGATGTTGATGCGGTCCCACATGATCGCCTGCATCAGCTGGCGGTTGTACTTCATCACCGGGGTCTGGCCGGTGTGGAAGCTGTGGGATTTGGCCCAGCCGAGGCCGAAGCGAATGCTCAGGCTGCCCATTTTCGCGGCAGCGTCCACGGCACCCGGATCTTCGGTCACGTACAGGCCCGGAATGCCGATCTTGCCAGCTACGCGCACCACGCCCATCAGCGAGTTGAGTACGGTGGCCGGAGCTTCGGATTTGACGCCGTCGTGACCATGACCACGGGCTTCGAAGCCCACGCAGTCCACCGCGCAATCCACTTCAGGTTCGCCCAGCAGCGCGGCGATCTGTTCGTGCAGCGGGGTGTCTTTCGACAGGTCGACCACTTCAAAACCCTGAGCCTTGGCGTGGGCCAGGCGGATGGTGTTGACGTCGCCGATGATCACCACCGCCGCGCCCAGCAGACGGGCCGAAGCAGCAGCGGCCAGGCCGACCGGGCCTGCGCCCGCGATGTAAACGGTGCTGCCCGGACCAACGCCAGCGGTGACGGCGCCGTGGTAACCGGTCGGCAGAATGTCGGAGAGGCAGGTCAGGTCACGGATTTTCTCCATGGCCTTGTCGCGGTCCGGCAGTTTCAGCAGGTTGAAGTCGGCGTACGGCACCAGCACGTATTCGGCCTGGCCGCCGGTCCAGTCGCCCATGTCGACGTAACCGTAGGCACCGCCGGCGCGGGCCGGGTTGACGGTCAGGCAGACGCCGGTGTGTTGCTCCTTGCAGGAACGGCAGCGCCCGCAAGCCACGTTGAACGGAACGGACACCAGATCGCCGATTTTCAGGCTTTCGACGTCGCTGCCCTTCTCGATCACTTCACCGGTGATCTCGTGTCCCAGCACCAGACCGACCTGAGCGGTGGTACGGCCGCGCACCATGTGCTGGTCGGAGCCGCAAATGTTGGTTGAAACCACACGCAGGATGACACCGTGCTCGATCTTCCTGCCGCGCGGATCCTGCATTTTCGGATAGTCGATTTTCTGTACTTCGACCTTGCCAGCGCCGAGATACACCACACCACGATTGCCAGACATGCTTTCACCTCGCTGTTGTTTTTATGGAACCGCGCCGCCCAGGCAGGCAGCACGTTAAGTGCTCGGGTTATTGCTTGTTGGTTTTGCGTTGTTATGACTTAAAGAACGACGGTGCGATTGGCGTTCAGGAACACCCTCCGCTCAATGTGATACCCCACGGCCCGGGCCAGGGTCAGGCCTTCGATGTCGCGGCCCTTGGCGATCAGGTCTTCGGGGTAATGACTGTGATCCACGGCCTCGACGCCCTGGGCGATGATCGGCCCCTCGTCGAGGTCGTTGTTGATGTAGTGCGCGGTGGCGCCCACCAGTTTCACGCCCTTGTTGTAGGCCTGGTGATACGGCTTGGCGCCCTTGAAGCCCGGCAGCAGCGAGTGATGAATGTTGATCGCCTTGCCATCGAGCTTGCGGCACAGCTCCGGCGACAGCACCTGCATGTAGCGGGCGAGGATCACCAGTTCGGCGCCAGCCTCCTCGATCACCTGCCACACCTGCCGCTCCTGGGCCGGTTTGTCGTTCGGGTCGAGGGGGAAATGGTAGTAGGGAATCTGGTGCCAGTCGGCCAGCGGCTTGAGGTCCGGGTGGTTCGACACCACCGCCGCCACGTCCATCGACAGCTGGCCGATGCGCTGGCGGTAGAGCAAGTCGTTGAGGCAGTGATCGGCCTTGGAGACCATTATCAAGACTTTTGGCCGGTAGTTCGGCGCGGTCAGCTCGAAGATCATGCCGAACGCCTGACCGCGTTCGGCGAGGCCGGCGCGGAAGGATTGCTCGTCGAAACCGTCGGGCTGACGGAATTCCACACGAATAAAGAAACGCCCCGAGAGGCGGTCATCGAACGAGTGGTGTTCGGTGACGTAACAGCCCTGCTCGAACAGAAAACGCGTCACCGCGTCCACGGTGCCGAGAACGCTGGGGCAGTCGGCGGTCAGAATCCATGTGTCTGGGGCGCGGCTCATGGTGCGGTGACTCCTGTTCTTTGTGCGGGGTGTCAGGGAGTTTTCCCCTCACCCTAGCCCTCTCCCGGAGGGAGAGGGGACTGACCGGGTTGTTCTTTCGAGCTACGCCGACGTGAAATACCGAGCCGAACTCAGGCTTTGAAACCAACCGAGATCAGCTCCCTTTCCCCCTCGCCCCCTTGGGGGAGAGGGTTGGGGTGAGGGGGCAAAAATCTCAGGCCCTACACGCAAGCAAGATCGACGCAATTCACCTCAAGCCTGAACGCTAAGGCCGTATTCTGCGGACGCATCCTGCAACCACAACCACCAGTAATCCGAGAAGCTGCGACGGATCAGCAGTTCCCAGGTGTCCTCAGCGGTGTGGCGGATCATCAGCTGCGACTTGGCGAACACCGTGCCGACCGCCTTGCCGACCGGGAAGTTGTTCGGGTGCACGTCGTAGCTGGTGGATTTCATCAGTACCTGACGCACGTTCGGGCCGCTCAATTCAAGCACTTGCTGGCCGCCGCTGACGTTGACGATGGCGATGTGCAGATCGCCCAGCGCTTCGCGCAGTTTCTGCTCGGCGGCGAACTCTTCACCGCTCGGCACAATCAGCAGCCACTCATCCGGGCCCATCCATTGCAGGCTGGTTTCGCCTTTGACGATCACACTCAGGGCGCCCGGCAATTCAATGCCCAGCGCCTTGTGCACACCGGCGGCGAACGCGGCATCGTGGCCATCGCCACGGATGGTCAGATGGCCGAGGAGTTTCTTCTCGCGCACGGTCACGCCGGCGGTCTTGCGGCCCTTGCCGACCAGGCTGGCGAGGTCGGCGTGATGCAGCGACGACTCGGCCTTGGCCCCGGTGGTCGGGCGTTGTTGGTAAACGTTGGCTGCGGTCATAAAGCACCCTTCCTGAATTCGGTGTCGCTCCCGCGCCAGGCGCGGGAGCGATCAATTAGATGTTCTGGCGATCGCCTTTCGGATCGAAGAACACCGAAGAAACGATTTCCGCCTCGATCACGCTGCCATCCGCCAGCGGTGCGAACACCCGCTCGCCCATGCGCTTGAGACCGCCCTTCACCACGCCCATGGCAAACGAATAGCCGAGGGAGTTGTGCGCGTAGCTGGAGGTCACGTGGCCGACCATGGTCATCGGGATCGACTGCTTGGTGTTGAACACCAGCTGTGCACCTTCCGGCAGCCATACGTTCGGATCGATCGGCTTCAGGCCCACCAGCTGTTTACGCTGGTCACGCACGCAGTCTTCACGGTTCATGCCGCGCTGGCCGATCCACGAGAACGGTTTGGTGCGACCGACGCACCAGCCCATGTTCAGGTCGTCCGGGGTCATCGAGCCGTCGGTGTCCTGGCCGACGATGATGAAGCCCTTCTCCGCCCTCAAGACGTGCATGGTTTCAGTGCCGTACGGGGTCAGGTTGTACTGCTTGCCCGCCTCGACGATTTTTTCCAGCACGCCCATCGCGTAGTCGGCCTGGACGTTGACTTCGTACGACAGCTCACCGGTGAACGAGATGCGGAACACCCGTGCCGGTACACCGCCGACCAGACCTTCTTTCCAGGTCATGAACGGAAACGCTTCGTTGGCCAGGTCGATGTCGGTCACGGCGCTGAGCAGCTTGCGGCTGTTCGGGCCGGACAGGGTCATGGTCGCCCAGTGATCGGTGACGGAGGTGAAGTACACCTTCAGGTCCGGCCATTCGGTCTGGTGGTACAGCTCCAGCCACTGCAGGACGCGAGCCGCGCCGCCGGTGGTTGTGGTCATGACGAAATGGTTGTCGGCCAGACACGCCGTCACACCGTCGTCGAAGACCATGCCGTCTTCCTTGCACATCAGGCCATAACGGGCCTTGCCCACGTCGAGCTTGGTCCAGGCGTTGGTGTACACGCGATTGAGGAACTCGCGGGCGTCCGGGCCCTGGATGTCGATCTTGCCCAGGGTCGAAGCGTCCAGCAGACCGACGCTGTCGCGCACAGCCTTGCATTCGCGTTTGACGGCGGCATGCATGTCTTCGCCGTTTTTCGGGAAGTACCACGGACGTTTCCACTGACCGACGTCTTCGAACTCGGCGCCGTTTTTCAGGTGCCATTGATGCAGTGCCGTGTAACGCACAGGTTCGAAGATGTGCCCGCAGTGACGACCGGCTACCGCGCCGAAAGTGACCGGCGTGTAGTTCGGACGGAACATCGTGGTGCCCATCTGCGGGATGGTCACGTTCAGCGAGCGGGCGGCAATCGCCAGGCCGTTGACGTTGCCGAGCTTGCCCTGATCGGTGCCGAAGCCCAGCGCGGTGTAGCGTTTGACGTGCTCGACCGACTCGAAACCTTCGCGGGTCGCCAGCTCGATGGCCGCGGCGGTCACGTCGTTCTGCAGGTCGACGAATTGCTTCGGCGCCCGCGAAGTGCCCTTCTCGTGCGGCACCTGGAACAGCGCCAACGTCGGCTCTTCCAGACGGCTCAGGGCTTTCGGCAACACGGCTTCAACGGTCTGGAAACCGGCTTCGGACGCAGCGCGCACTCCGCCTTCAAAACCGTCAGCCAGAGAATCGCCAAGACCGTAGACGCCATTGATGCCACCGACGCACACGCGTTTCTGCGGTGCTTCGCCCGGTACGAAGCCGAGGATGTCTTCGCGCCAGATCGGCTTGCCGCCGAGGTGCGACGCCAGGTGAACCACCGGGCTGTAACCGCCGGAGCTGGCGATCAGGTCGCAGTCGAGCCATTCGCCGGGGCTGGTGACCTTATGGCCTTTGACATCGATCGCCGCCACGCGGGCAGCGGTGACGTGCTTGCTGCCACGGGCCTCGATCACGGCGCTGCCGGTGAGGATGCGAATGCCTTTGGCGCGCGCTTCTTCGACCAATGCGCCACGCGGATTGCTGCGGGCGTCGGCGATGGCGACCACTTGCAGGCTGGCATCGAGCCAGTCCAGCGCCACGCGGTAGGCGTGATCGTTGTTGGTCGACAGCACCAGCTTCTTGCCCGGTGCCACGCCGTAACGGCGCACGTAAGTCGACACCGCGCCGGCGAGCATGTTGCCCGGCACGTCGTTGTTGCCGTAGACCAGCGGACGCTCGTGAGCGCCGGTTGCCAGCACCACACGCTTGGCGCGGACGCGGTGGATGCGCTGACGCACTTGGCCGATCGGCGCGCGGTCACCGAGGTGATCGGTGAGGCGTTCATGAATGGTCAGGAAGTTGTGGTCGTGGTAGCCGTTGACCGTGGCGCGCGGCAACAGCAGCACGTCCGGAGTACTCTTCAATTCAGCGATGACGCCGGCCACCCATTCCATCGCCGGTTTGCCGTCGAGGCTTTCGCGAGAATCGAGCAGGCTGCCGCCGAACTCTTCCTGTTCATCGGCGATGATCACCCGCGCACCACTGCGGGCAGCAGCCAGTGCTGCGGCCAGACCGGCCGGGCCGGCGCCGACGATCAGCACGTCGCAGTGCTGGTTCATGTAGTCGTAGGTGTCCGGATCGACTTCGGTCGGCGAACGACCAAGACCTGCGGCCTTGCGAATGTATTTCTCGTAAGTCATCCAGAACGATTGCGGGTACATGAAGGTTTTGTAGTAGAAACCCGGCGGCATCAGCTTGCCGCCGACCTTGCCGAGAATCCCCATCATGTCGTTGTTGACGCTCGGCCAGCCGTTGGTGCTGGTGGCGACCAGGCCCTGGTACAACGCCTGTTGCGTGGCGCGCACGTTAGGAATCTGGGTGGCTTCGGTAGCACCGATCTGCAGCACCGCGTTCGGCTCTTCGGCACCGGCGGCGAAGATGCCGCGCGGACGCGAATACTTGAAGCTGCGGCCAATGATGTCGACGCCGTTGGCCAGCAGGGCTGCGGCCAGCGAGTCGCCTTCAAAACCTTTGTAGGTCTGGCCGTTGAAGGTGAAGCTCAGCACTTTGTTGCGGTCGATCCGTCCACCGTTGGACAGGCGATTGGTCTGGCTCATACCTTCTCTCCCAGCGCCGTCGTGGCTGTTTTCGCAGTGTCAGCCTTGTCGGTGAATTGCGGCTTGGTGCCGATCTTGTAGGTTTCGAGAATCTCGTAGGTCACGGTGTCGCGGGTGACGTTGAAGTACTGGCGGCAACCGGCGACGTGATCCCACAACTCGTGGTGCAGACCGCGCGGGTTGTCGCGGAAGAACATGTAGTCGCCCCACTCCTCGTCGGTGCAGCTGTTCGGATCCAGCGGACGCGGAATGTGCGCCTGACCGGATGCATGGAATTCCTCTTCGGAGCGCAGTTCGCCGCAGTGAGGACAGAAGATATGCAACATGGGGATTTCTCCTGTTAGTGGGCGACAGCCGCAGCGCCGTGTTCGTCGATCAACGCACCGTTGTGGAAACGGTCGATGGAGAAAGGTGCGGCCAGCGGGTGCATTTCACCCTTGGCCAGACTCGCGGCAAACACGTTGCCCGAGCCAGGTGTGGCCTTGAAGCCGCCGGTGCCCCAACCGCAGTTGAAGAACATGTTCGGTACCGGGGTTTTCGAAATGATCGGGCAGGCGTCCGGCGTGGTGTCGACGATGCCGCCCCACTGACGGTTCATGCGCACTCGCGACAGCACCGGGAACATCTCGACGATGGCCTGGATGGTGTGCTCGATCACCGGGTACGAACCGCGCTGGCCGTAGCCGTTGTAGCCGTCGATACCGGCGCCGATCACCAGGTCGCCCTTGTCGGACTGGCTGATGTAACCGTGCACGGCATTGGACATGATCACGCTGTCGATAATCGGTTTGATCGGCTCGGACACCAGCGCTTGCAGCGGGTGGGATTCGATCGGCAGACGGAAACCGGCGAGCTTGGCCATGTGCCCGGAGTTACCGGCGGTGACCACACCGACGCGTTTGGCGCCGATGAAGCCCTTGTTGGTTTCAACACCGATGCACACGCCGTTTTCCTTGCGGAAACCGATTACTTCGGTCTGCTGGATCAAGTCCACACCGAGGGCGTCGGCGGCACGGGCAAAGCCCCAGGCCACGGCATCGTGACGGGCCACGCCGCCGCGACGCTGAACGGTCGCGCCCATCACCGGGTAGCGGGTGTTTTTCGAGCAGTCGAGGTACGGAATTTCGTCCGCGACCTGCTTGGCGTTGAGCAGTTCGCCGTCGACGCCGTTGAGGCGGTTGGCGCTGACCCGACGCTCGGAATCACGGATGTCCTGCAGGGTGTGGCACAGGTTGTAGACGCCGCGCTGGGAGAACATCACGTTGTAGTTCAGGTCCTGAGACAGGCCTTCCCACAGTTTCATCGCGTGTTCGTACAGGTGCGCCGACTCGTCCCACAGGTAGTTGGAGCGAACGATGGTGGTGTTGCGCGCGGTGTTACCGCCGCCCAGCCAGCCCTTTTCGACCACGGCCACGTTGGTGATGCCGTGCTCCTTGGCCAGATAGTAGGCGGTCGCCAGACCATGCCCGCCGCCACCGACGATGACCACGTCGTAGACCTTTTTCGGGGTAGGCGTGCGCCACATGCGCTGCCAGTTTTCGTGGTGGCTGAGGGAGTGTTTGAAGAGGCCGAAGCCCGAATAGCGTTGCATAGTCATGTACTCCAGAACGCTCAGCGATAAACCGGGAAGTCAGCGCACAGGGCCGAAACCTGCTGGGCGACGTTGGCCTCGACATCGGCATCGCCGAGGTTGTCGAGGATGTCGCAGATCCAGCCGGCCAGCGTCACGCACTGGGTCACCTTGAAGCCGCGGGTGGTCACCGCCGGGGTGCCGATGCGCAGGCCGGAGGTCACGAACGGCGACTGCGGGTCGTTCGGTACGGCGTTCTTGTTGACGGTGATGTGCGCGCGACCGAGGGCGGCGTCGGCGTCCTTACCGGTGAGGCCCTGACGGATCAGGCTGACCAGGAACAGGTGGTTGTCGGTGCCGCCGGACACTACATCGTAGCCACGTTTGATAAAGACGCTCGCCATCGCCTGGGCGTTGTCGATCACTTGTTGCTGATAGGCCTTGAAGCCAGGCTCCAGTGCTTCCTTGAAGCACACGGCCTTGCCGGCGATGACGTGCATCAGCGGGCCGCCCTGGGCGCCGGGGAATACCGCCGCGTTGAGCTTCTTCTCGATTTCTTCGTTGGCCTTGGCCAGGATCAGCCCGCCACGCGGACCGCGCAGGGTCTTGTGAGTGGTGGTGGTGACCACGTCGGCGTACGGCAGCGGGTTCGGGTACAGACCGGCAGCCACCAGACCGGCGACGTGAGCCATGTCGACGAACAGCAGCGCACCGACCTTGTCGGCGATCTGACGGAAGCGCGGGAAGTCGAGGGTTTTCGAGTAGGCCGAGAAACCGGCGACGATCATTTTCGGTTTGCACTCGACGGCCAGACGCTCGACTTCGTCGTAATCGATCAGGCCGGTCTTGGTGTCGATGCCGTACTGCACGGCGTTGTACAGTTTGCCCGAAGACGAAACCTTGGCGCCGTGGGTCAGGTGACCGCCGTGGGCCAGGCTCATGCCCAGAATGGTGTCGCCCGCTTGCAACAGGGCCAGGTACACGGCGCTGTTGGCCGAGGAACCGGAGTGCGGCTGGACGTTGGCGTAATCGGCGCCGAACAGCTGCTTGGCGCGCTCGATGGCCAGGGCTTCGACCTTGTCGACGTGCTCGCAGCCTCCGTAGTAGCGCTTGCCCGGATAGCCTTCGGCGTATTTGTTGGTCAGGCCGCTGCCTTGCGCTTCCATCACGCGCTTGCTGGTGTAGTTCTCCGACGCGATCAGCTCGATGTGATCTTCCTGACGTTGCTCCTCGGCATTCATCGCCGCCAGCAGTGCATCGTCGTAACCCTGGATCTGGTCTTGCTTGCTGAACATCGCGTCTCTCCCAGCGGCATCTGTGCGCCATTCGTCTCGGTAAGGCACGGCGTTCAGCCAATGCCCTTTGATGCGATGGTATGGCCGGCGCAGGGAGGTCAAATGCCTACGGACGCCACGCAAAGGTGCGTTTACGACATGGCGGCGGCGACGGACTCAAACAAGTAGCTGGCGCAAGGCCAGAAGAACCATGAAATGCGCGGGATAGAGCGCATACGCCCAGCGCCGCATGGGTGGCGCGTGGAGGTAAGTGGCTTGTCGCAACAGGAACATTCCGAGCAGTGGCGCGATCAGGCAAGTCACAATCCCGAGGATGGCGACAATGTTGCCGAACTGCGCGGATTCGTAGAGCGTCCGCCATTGATTCGCGGCCAGACACAGCAGGCCCGGCAGCAAGCTGAAATACCAGGGCCGACGAAACACCAGCAACATCGCCAGCGGCAGCAGGACGCCGAACAGACCGAACATCAGTCGCTCCGGGAACATCGCCGCCAACAGCAGCGCGCCGACGGCCAGCAATCGCGAAATCAGCGCTCGCGCCTGCCAGCCCCGCGCCACCAGCAGGCCCAGCGCCAGCGTCGGCATCACGTTCAACGTGTCGGGCTCTGGAATGTACAAACGGTAGGGAATTTCACTCACGGCGCTGAACAGCAACAACCAGCCCAGATAACGCCATTCGGTCTTGCGCGCGCCGTCACGGGCCAGGTTCGCCGCCATCGCCAGGCAGAACCACGGGAACGCCAGCCGTCCCGGCACATACAGCCAATCGGCGCTGATCCCGACATATCGCAAGTGATCGAGCAGCATGCTCAGCAGCGCCAGCCACTTGAGCAGATCGAGTGCGCCGTCGCGCCGGCTCAGGTGCATAATCGGCTCGCATCCTTGTAAAGTTCTGACAGCGACATCCCGTGTGCTCCCCGGATGATCTTCGGTACAGTGCGCACCATCATTGACCCCACGAAGCGCCACAAGCGCCTCGATCACGGAAGCCGGCCATGACCGACAAGAGCCAACAATTCGCCAGCGACAACTATTCCGGTATCTGCCCTGAAGCCTGGGCTGCCATGGAACAGGCCAACCACGGCCACCAGCGCGCCTATGGCGACGATGAGTGGACAGCACGCGCCTCCGATTATTTCCGCAAGCTGTTCGAGACCGACTGCGAAGTGTTCTTCGCCTTCAACGGCACCGCCGCCAACTCCCTCGCGCTGTCGTCGCTGTGCCAGAGTTACCACAGCGTGATCTGCTCGGAAACCGCCCACGTCGAAACCGACGAATGCGGCGCTCCGGAATTCTTCTCCAACGGTTCGAAACTGCTGATCGCCGGGACTGAAAACGGCAAGATCACCCCGGCTTCGATCCGCGAAGTCGCGCTCAAGCGCCAGGACATCCACTACCCGAAACCGCGCGTCGTGACCCTGACCCAGGCCACCGAAGTCGGCAGCGTCTACACCCCGGAAGAAGTCCGCGCCATCAGCGATACCTGCAAGGAACTGGGCCTGAACCTGCACATGGACGGCGCGCGTTTCTCCAACGCCTGCGCATTCCTCGGCTGCTCGCCGGCGGACCTGACCTGGAAGGCCGGCGTCGACGTGCTGTGCTTCGGCGGCACGAAGAACGGCATGGCGGTGGGTGAGGCGATCCTGTTCTTCAACCACAAACTGGCCGAAGACTTCGATTACCGCTGCAAACAGGCCGGGCAACTGGCCTCGAAAATGCGCTTTCTGTCGGCGCCGTGGGTCGGCATCCTGGAAAACGACGCCTGGCTCAAATACGCCCGCCACGCCAACCACTGCGCGCAACTGCTGGCCGAACTGGTCAGCGACATCCCGGGCGTGGAACTGATGTTCCCGGTCCAGGCCAACGGCGTGTTCCTGCAACTCTCGGAACCGGCCATCGCCGCCCTGACCGCGCGCGGCTGGCGCTTCTACACCTTCATCGGCAAGGGCGGCGCGCGCTTCATGTGCTCGTGGGACACCGAAGAGGAACGCGTACGCGAACTGGCGCGCGACATCCGCGAAGTCATGTCGGCCTGATTTATCCCCTCCTCCTGATCGTTCCCACGCTCTGCGTGGGAATGCCTCCCGGGACGCTCCGCGTTCCTGCCGCACCGCCGATGCAACGCCAGGCATCGTCATGACGCGGAGCGTCAAAGGCTGCATTCCCACGCGGAGCATGGGAACGATCTCACGCCACAGCTCCTCCCCCTCCTGTTTCAGCTCCATCGTCTACATTGTCTGTCGAGCCATCACTCACATAACAATAAGCAGGAGCTTGCGCATGTCGCTTAAAGGCAAAACCTTGTTCATCACTGGCGCCAGCCGTGGCATCGGGCGCGAGATTGCGCTGCGGGCTGCACAGGACGGGGCCAATATCGTGATCGCGGCCAAGAGCGCCGAGCCGCACGCCAAGTTGCCCGGCACCATCCACAGCGTCGCCGCTGAAGTCGAAGCGGCCGGCGGCAAGGCCCTGGCGCTGCAACTGGATGTGCGGGATGAGGAGGCGGTGCGACAGGCGCTGGCCCAGGCCAATCAACATTTTGGCGGGATCGATGCGCTGGTGAACAACGCCGGGGCGATCAAACTGACCGGCGTGCAGCACATCGAGCTCAAGCGTTTCGATCTGATGCACCAGATCAACACCCGCGCGGTGTTGTTGTGCAGCCAGGCCGCCCTGCCCTATTTGAAGAAGTCCTCCGGCCACATCCTCAACCTTTCACCGCCGCTGAATCTGGCCAGTAAATGGTTCGCCCAGTACAGCCCCTACACCGTGACCAAATACGGCATGAGCATGCTGACGGTCGGGATGAGCGAGGAGTTTGCCAACTACGGCATCAGCGTCAATTCGCTGTGGCCGCAGACCATGATTGCCACGGCGGCCATCGAGTTTCAGCTGGGCAATCGGGAGTCGTTCAAGCATGCGCGCACGCCAGCGATCATGGCGGATGCGGCGCATGTGATTCTGAGCAGCAGCGGGCGGCGGATTACCGGGCGGTTGTTGATTGATGAAGAGATCTTGCGCGAAAGCGGCGTGAGCGAATTCGACCACTATCGGTTTGAGCCGAAGAGTGACGCGAAGTTGATGACGGATCTGTTTATCGACTGAGCATTTTCAGAATAGACCTACACCAGGACCTACATAAACCAAACAGGCTTCGCCATAGACTGCCTGCTCCTTTTTCGAGGAGTGCTGACTATGGCGAACCCTGCCTACATGACCATTACCGGCAAGACTCAAGGCCTTATTTCAGCCGGGTGTTCGACCCCGGAATCGGTCGGCAACAAATACCAGAAAGCCCATACCGATGAAATCATGGTGTTCGCCTTGAGCCATGAAATGCGCCGCGACAACAACCTCGGCAAAGCCGTCCACCAACCGGTCATCATCACCAAAGCGGTCGACAAATCTTCCCCCTTGCTGGCCCAGGCGCATTCGAACAGCGAAGAACTCGAATGCACGATCAGCCTTTACCGAACCTCGCCTCAAGGTCAGCAGGAGAAGTTTTATTCAATTTCCCTCGATGGGGCCGTTCTGGCTGAACTCTCGCAGGAAGTGCCCCACGTCATTCTGCAAAACGACGCTCAACCTCAAGAACAACTGGCCATTCGTTACCGCGGCATCAGTTGGGTACACCACATTGCGGGCACCACCGGCCATACCTCGTGGGGCAGCCAGGATTGAACCCTCGATCACATGATCCCTGCGGCGTTGAGGATGCCGCAGGCAACTTGCTCAGCCAGGCGCTGACCGCCAGTGCTCGCCATCTGGCGTTCGGCATCGCGCGGGTGCAGTTCAATCAACAAGTCGCATATTTCGCCAAGCACATCACCGATGAGGTTGCCGCCGGACGCCTGACTCCGGAGCAGGGAATCCTTGCGCTTGTGCAGGAACAACACAACCTGCTGAACCAGTCTCGGATCCTGCAGCAAAACAGGCACGGAGCGATCACCGGCACGGCCAAGGCACGACGCTTGTCGATGCTCCCACAGCCTGCAGCAACTCCCGATCCGGAACGTCTGCTGCGGGCCGCTCACCAGCAGAACCTGAAAGTGACACGCCCGAACTCAGCCCCGCCCTCCTCTCCGCGTCCGGTCAACGACTTGCGAATGGTTCCCCGCGAGCATTGGCCGCAGGAGCTGCCGGCGCCCGAAGAGCCGGGGTTCTACATCGTGCCGAAAAGCGTGTCCGCCGAGAAACTTCAGGCGCAGCTGTTTGCGTCGCCAAACCCGAGTGTCATCGCCAAATTCAAAAGCCTGAATCCACTGGAGGACGTGGTGAAGGCCGGATCGATGATTGTTCTGAGTGATCCAGACAATCAGCAATGCACTTATGAAGAATCACTGCTGATGGAAACCGCGCACATCGTCAGCATGGCGCTGGCGCCGTTGACGGTGGAAGAGGCGGACTTTTTTGCCCAGCACTATGAGGTCATCAGAAGGACGCTTTCAGATGGGTCAAAAGTTATTGGGGTTGGTACTGCCATGGCGGCTAATCATCTGGATGGCATAAAAGCCGCTTTGAAAGACATTGAGGCATTGCATATCAGCACTATCGAGACCAATGGCAGCCTGAACTCAAAAGCATTCAAAAAGCGGCGCGCCGAATTACTTCAACGGCTGGACGGACAGCTAACCGGATTGACGAAGAAAGTCATTGGCCTCCCTGATCACCCAAACCTCAAGATCGCTCTAGGAATCGAGCATCCGCACCTGGTGCACCGCTGGAGGAAGGCTGGCGGCATCGGCCAGCCGCCCGGGTACGCCACTCACATTCAAGGCGTGGTGAAAGCCTCGCAATACGTAAAATATGGCGGATGGATTGGTACGGCCGTGGCTGGCGGAGCCTCGGCAATGAAGGTTCAGGATGTCTGTACGAACGAGAACGCCGAGGAGTGCGAAAAGATTAAATTCACCGAAACCGGAAGTTTTCTGGGTGGAGCTGTCGGTTCTGCTGTAGGTGCAAGCACGGCCTCCACCATTTGCGTAGCACTCGGGGTATCCAGTGCAGGAATCGGTGGGGCACTGTGCGGGATCGTGGTTGCGGGAGCCGGATCCTTTACGGTCGGCTATATGGGCGAAAAAGGCGGCGAAATCGCCGGTGAATTGATTTACGAGAAAACCCGATGAGTTATGAAACTGCAAGAGATGCCTTTATCATTCTAAACATCATAAACGTCGCCGCACTCATAATAATCAACTGCATCGTTTTATATATCGCAAAAACAAAAATAGAACTAATAATGAACAGCCTTCAAAACAGTTCGATCGCCGGAGGCCTTATGATGCTATGGCATGGAGGCGTGCGGGGGCGGATCTACATGATGGGGGAAATTTTTAGCTTCCTGAAACGTCCAGAAATCTACCTTTACCAAGGGAAACTGAGCGCAAAAGATATTAAAAATTTTCCGCCAGACTTCAAACGCACGCTACTTACACTATATAAATATCAGAGAATTTCCGGCTTAACTTTTTTGCTCTTTGGACTTCTCGCCGCATTAGAAATTATTTAAAAACAGCAACTAATGACTTCATACGATCTCCCCTACGAGAGATCGCCCCCAAGCCTGCAAACTGAATTCAATATTCGATCCGAACATCCCCCTTCGGCACACTGCAGCAAGAAAGAATGTACCCCTCCGCCTCGTCGTCCTCGGTGATCCCACCGTTGTGATCCATCTCCACCTCGCCGCCCAGCTTGAGCACCTTGCACGTCCCGCAGATCCCCATGCCGCAGGCTTTCGGGATCATCAGGCCGACCTTCGCAGCCGCCGCATGCACGGTCTCGCCCGGGGCCACACGGATGCTCTTGTCCGAAGAGGTGAATTCCACCAGGTGCAGATCCGCCGCCGGGACTTCCGGTGCTTCCGCCGCCTGTTCCGCCTGCTCCACCGCATCGGCGCGGGCTTCCGGTGGCGTGGCGCCGAAGGATTCCTCGTGATAGCGCTTCATGTCGTAGCCGGCGTTTTCCAGCAGGCGTTTGACCGCCGTCATGTACGGCGTCGGGCCGCAGCAGAAGACTTCGCGCTCGAGGAAGTCCGGCACCATCAGTTCCAGCATCTTGTGGTTGAGGTAGCCGCGATAGCCGGCCCACGGCTCGCCCAGCCCATGCTTTTCGCAGATCAGGTGCAGGCTGAAGTTGTCGATCCGCGACGCCATGTGTTCCAGCTCGCGGTGGTAAATGATGTCTTTCGGTGAGCGAGCGCTGTGAATGAACGTCATGTCGACGTTGCCGTTGGTGTCGTAGAACCAGCGCGCCATGGACATCACTGGTGTGATGCCGACACCACCGCTCAGGTACAGCACTTTCGGGCTCGGGAAATCGATGGCGTTGAACAGCCCGACCGGGCCGTGTACCGCCAGCTCCTGGCCTTCATGCAGCGTGTCGTGCAGCCAGTTGGACACCTTGCCCCCCGGCACGCGCTTGATGGTCACCGAAAAGCTGTACGGCACCGACGGCGAGCTGGAGATGGTGTACGAACGCATGATCGGCTGGCCTTCGATCTCCAGCTCCAGGGTCACGAACTGTCCGGGCTTGAAGAAGAACAGGATCGGCTGGTCGGCCATGAAGCAGAAGGTGCGCACATCCCAGGTTTCCTGGATGACTTTGACGCAACGGACGATGTGTCGGCCATTGGCCCAGGTCTGGGTGGTGACCGGATTCAGGAAGCTGTTCGACATGCTGTTCTCCACGGCCGACTGTCGGCCTTCATGTGGCGATTCTGCGTATAGCGCGAACGCCCCGTTTACCTATCCGCGACATTGACATACTTATCGCGACCAGCCCCCAACCACCGGGGGTTGCGCGTCGGGAACAGATTGCACCATGTCGCCCATGGATAAGGTTCCGGGCAGCGGCGGCCCCACACTCGCCCCAACACAAACAGATTCTTTACACCTTGCGTAGCACCCCTTAGCCGCACACCCGATCAGCCACTTTCGCGGCCACGCAGATGGCCTTGAGGATTACATCGATGGACACCGCAAAAATCAGCCTGGGCGACCCGCTGGAACCCGCACGCAAGGCCACCGCACAAATGCTGCAGGAACGCGAGCGCACCTACTCCCTGCCGCAGCCGTTCTACAGCGACGAGCGGCTGTTCGATATCGACATGCAGGAGATCTTCCAGAAAGAGTGGTTGATCGCCGGCATGACCTGCGAAATCCCGGCCAAGGGCAACTACATCACCCTGCAGATCGGCAAGAACCCGATCATCGTGATTCGCGGCGCCGAAGGCGTGGTGCACGCGTTCCACAACGTCTGCCGCCACCGAGGCTCGCGCCTGTGCACCAGCGACAAGGGCAAGGTCGCCAAACTGGTCTGCCACTATCACCAGTGGACGTATGAGCTGGACGGTCGCCTGCTGTTCGCCGGCACCGAAATGGGCGCCGACTTCGACATGAAGCAGTACGGCCTCAAACCGGTGAACGTGAAGACTGCCGGCGGCTACATCTTCATCAGCCTGGCGGAGAACCCGCCGGCCATCGATGACTTCCTGTCGACCCTGAACCACTACATGGAACCGTACGACATGGAGAACACCAAGGTGGCGATTACCACCACCTTGATGGAAAAGGCCAACTGGAAACTGGTGCTGGAAAACAACCGCGAGTGCTACCACTGCAGCGGCTCTCACCCGGAACTGTTGAAAACCCTGCTGGAATGGGACGACGTCACCGACCCGCGTGCCGATCAGGCGTTCAAGGATCACGTCGCCGCCTCCGCCGCTGCCTGGGAAGCCGAGAAGATCCCTTACGCCCACGCCAGTTTCGGCCTGCGCAACCGCATCGTGCGCATGCCGCTGCTCAAGGGCACCGTGTCGATGACCATGGACGGCAAACAGGGCTGCGCCAAACTGATGGGCCGGATCAAGAACCCGGACCTGGGCTCGATGCGCATCCTGCACTTGCCGCACTCGTGGAACCACTGCATGGGCGACCACATCATCGTATTCACCGTGTGGCCGATCAGCGCTCAGGAAACCATGGTCACCACCAAATGGCTGGTGCACAAGGATGCGGTCGAAGGCGTGGATTACGACGTCGAACGCATGCGCAAGGTGTGGGACGCGACCAACGATCAGGACCGTCGTCTGGCCGAAGAGAACCAGCGCGGGATCAACTCCACCGCGTACCAGCCGGGCCCGTACTCCAAGACCTATGAGTTCGGCGTGGTCAATTTCGTGGATTGGTACAGCGAGCGGATGCTGAGCAATCTCGGCGCCGAGCCTGCACCGTACCTCAAAGGCGTGCCGGTCCAAGGCTGATTGCATCTGACCGATCGTTCCCACGCTCTGCGTGGGAATGCAGCCGGGGACGCTCTGCGTCCCAAAAGCGGACGCAGAGCGTCCATTGAGGCATTCCCACGCGGACGGTTCGACGCCTCGACGTGGGAACGATCATGGCGTCCTTATAGCAACCGCATCATTGCGATGACCACCTTACCGAGCCATCCTCCCCGATAAACTCCTCGAAAATCTCCTCCCCCACCAACCTGATCTTCGCGTACCCATTCAACACCCGCAGCGGATAGTCCGGATCGTTGGCATCCTGCGTCTCCGAAAACAGCACCCGCGAATGCCCGTTCAGTTCGCTGGTGGTGCCATAGGGAATCGCTCCATGCCCGGCACAGCGCGCATGCAGCCCACCCTGCGGCGCATAGACGATGCCATTGTGCAGATGCCCCCAATACCAGTAATCCGGCTCACGCCCCAGCGCATCGCACACCGGTTGATACAGCGCGGTCTTGTTGTGCCCGGTGATGTCGAAGCCCTGATGGTGGCTGAGCACCATGAGTTTGTTGCGTTTGGGCAGACCTTTCATCCACTCGATCTGCGGCTTGTTCAGGGTGCCATCCATGTACAGGTTCATGACGTCCGAGGCGTACGCCGTGTCCAGTCCGACAATCAGCCAGTCGTCGTTGATCAGGGCAAAGTAGCTGGTGCCCTGCTGCCCCGGAAAACGCGCGGCCAGTTCCTTGAAATAGCCGTGGGCGCCGCTGTACATCTCGTGGTTGGAATTGAGGGTGAACGAACCATGGGTGCCCATCGGCCAGCCGGCCATGTCGGTGTCTTCCTGGGAGTGGGTGCCGGCGTAATAAACGTCCCCCAGGTGAATGGTGAAATCGGCATTGGCCAGTTGCATCTGGTTGGCCACCGATACCGCCGGCGCA
This sequence comes from Pseudomonas sp. 9.2(2024), assembly GCF_039695385.1. Taxonomy (NCBI): domain Bacteria; kingdom Pseudomonadati; phylum Pseudomonadota; class Gammaproteobacteria; order Pseudomonadales; family Pseudomonadaceae; genus Pseudomonas; species Pseudomonas sp. 9.2(2024). The sequence continues at coordinate 5,961,602 of NZ_CP155585.1, forward strand.
TGGCTGTTGAACGGCCCGGTGCCCCAGTCGCCGGCAATTGCCAGCGTCACTTCGCGATCCATTGTCACCAGCGCCGGATCGGTGCCGAAGGTCGCGTGATGGCGCAGGTTTTCGATCCACTTGAGCAGCGCCTCGCTCCACAGCAGATCCAGCAGCTCCCATTTGCGACAGCCCAGCAGCGTGCCGTCCTTGAGTACCTTGGTTTGTAGTTGATCGGGCGATTGCGGCAGCGGCGTCGCGTTGCCGATACGCAGGATCGACAAACCGTGGGCCAACTCCCACGGCACGGCCGGCTCGTCGGTCGGCAACTCGCCGTGCTTGAGCACGTATTGCGCCTGATCGTGACCGCGCTGGAGCAACTTGATGATGGCTTGAAACTCCTGCGGCTCCAGCTCGCTGATGAGCTTCATCCAGGCCATTTCGATGCGCGTGAACAAGCCGTGCAGGCGCACCTTGACCTTGTCGTATTCGTGTTTCAGATGACCGACCGCTGACATGGCGTAATCCTCTATCCGTAGGGGGTTCACAGGGTTTTCATGAATTCGATCAGCGCACGCTTGTCGTCGTCCGACAGCGTCGTGCCGTACAGGTGACCGCTGTTGTGGTTGCCTTCCAGACGCGTGTCGTAGGTGAAGTCAGCCGAGGCCTTGGCCTGGGCGCCGCTGGTCACGAAGCCGACGTTGACCGGGTCGTAGACATCGGAGCCGGTGATGAACACCTGCGGACGTTTTTCCGGCGGTTGCAGCAAGTCCCACAAGGTCGGTACCGAACCGTTGTGCAGGTACGGCGCGCGCAACCAGATGCCGTCGGTGGGCGTGTTGCTGTAGCTCTGGGTCTTGCGGTAGGCGCCGAAATCGAACGGCGGTTTCTTGAAGGTGTGGAAGGCCGCCACCAGCCCGGTGGTGAACGAGTTCAGCCGGTGCGGATCGGTGCCGAGCTGGTCGATGTTGGTGGTGACCTGCCCGGTGTCGACGCGACCGAAATCGTGACAACCCGCGCAGTTAGCCTCCCACACCGGTTTGCCCTGAGCTACCTTGGCCTGATCCAGTGCCCACGGCCACGCCGGCGCCTTGTGCCCAAGCAGCCAGTTGGTCACCCGGTTGAAACTCGGCGGCAGCACCGATTCCGGCGTCGCGCCCACGGCCATCGCAGCCGCGTAGTTGCGCTCGTGGATCTTGTTGTTATTGCCGTCCCAGTGCAGGTACATCGATTCCCGGGGTTTCTGATTCCACACTTGCGGCAGGTCGACGGTGCCGATGGTCGAGTCATCCGGGAAGCCGAACACCACCATTTTCGTCGGGTTGAAGGTGTCGGTGCGCCCCGGTCCCTGTTGCGGGCGCAGTTTCTGCCAGGCGTAGGCCTGCTTCTGTTCGAGCAGCGCGGTCTTGGCCATCGGGATGATCAGGTAACGGTTGTAGATCTTCTCGAAGAAGCCCAGCTGGAATTTGCTGTTGATTGCCGCCATCACTGCGTCGGTGGTGAATTTCGGATCGCTGGCGCAATCGTAGGCGAACCACTGGAAGGCTTGCAGTTGCAGGGTGTTGGCCGGTGCACTCGGCACATTGACGGCAACGTCGCTGGCATTCGCCCGGTAGGAGCCGGTGTGGCACAGCGCGCAGTTCGGCTCGACGGTCGGGTAGCCGATCTGTCGTTTGGCCATGCCGATCGGCAGGTCCTTGCCGTTCTCGAACAGGAAACCGAAGACTTCCCAGCCACCGGGTTTCGGCAGTTTTTCCGGGCACATCTGCGGCAGCACGGAGAACAGGTAATACGGAATTCGCGCTTCGATACCGAGACCGATGGCGGCGTATTTATAGTGATCTTCGTCGGAGGCGTAATCCTGCTCCGGCACCACGCGCAGCATCTGATACCAGGTCTGGTAACCGATGAACGCCAGCAGCGCCACCACGACCAGCGTGCCGACCTTGAACGCGTGACTCTGCCACTGCCGCGCCCACGCTGCGCGCCATTCGCGCCAGCCGTCACAGAGCAGCGTCAGCGGTCGGTTTTCAGGGGTGGTGCCGAGGTACAGCAGGATGCCGAGGATCAGGAGGAAACTCAGGTCGCCCATCAACATCGGTACGAACACCGAACCCTGGCTGCTGGTGTTGATCAGGTAGATCCAGAACGCCACGGCGATCAGCCGTGTCAGCACGCACAGCCAGGAATGCACCACGTAGCGCGGCGCGTTGAAGCCCGACGGCATGTAGAACACGCTGATGCACACCAGCAGCATCCCGGCGTTTTCCAGCCACGGGTCGGAGAGTTGCGGCGGCAGGCCGACCACCGATGTCAGCAACCCCGGCGCGAACAGCGCCGGGATCGCGAACACCATGTTCATCGCAATGCCGAGCCAGATGAAGCGTTGAAACCAGCGGATGTAGCTGTCCATATCAGTTCCCCAGATCGTTCCCCCGTCGAAGCGTCGAACCGTCCGCGAGGGAATGCATCTCGTGACGCTCCGCGTCACAAAAGCGGACGCAGAGCGTCCATGGCGGCGTTCCCACGCAGAGCGTGGGAACGATCGACACGATCGGGGCTATCCGAGGGCTGTTTTCTCCAGGTGTTCAAGGATGATCGGATACACATCGACCACCGCGTTCTTGCCGAACATGCAATCGATATGGCCGTAACCCGGCACCACATGCCGGCTGTAACGCTCCGGCCCGTACTTCTCACAAACCCGCTGATAGGTCTTGAGCGTGCTCTCCGGCAAATAACACTGGTTGTCGGCGCCGCTGATGAAGCAGATCGGCATGGTCAGCCGATCAAAGTGCGGCATGTACACGTCGCGCCCTTTGAAATCCACCAGATGCCCTTTGCGCACGATCAGCGCCAGGTGCTCGAAGGTCTCGATGTTCGACTCGCCGAACAGCTCGTGCAGGTTGTCGTGCAGGGTTTCGTTGAGGGTGTCGTGGCGATACAGCGAGGCGTACATGAAGGTGATGCGGTGGCACACCGGGTTGGTGCAATAGCCCTGGGCTTCGATCCGCGCGTAGCCGTTGAGCGCCTTGTCGTAGAGCCGGTTGAACCAGTTCTCCTTGCTGTCGGCGTAGGCGGTCATGGATTTGATACCGATCGCGTCGAGCATTCCCGGCAAGTGCAGACCGGCCTTCAATCCCGTTGCGGTCGCGACCACCGTGTCGGCGGCAATCTGCGAGCAGACCACCGAACGCACGCCCTGCAAACCGGCGAGCAGCGACATGAAGAACGTGGTCGCGCCGTAGCAATGCACCACGCACTGCACGTCCCTGGCTCTGGTTTCCTGCTGGATCTGTGCGATGGCGGCCTTGAAGTCGTACTGGGCGATCTGGTCGCCGTTCCATTCCTTCTTGCTTGCCGGCAGCAGGATGCTCACCCGGAAATCCAGCAGCCACACGTCGTAGTCGTGCTTGCACAGAAACTCCAGCAGGTTGGTCTGGATCGTATCGGTCGAGAAGATATTTGAGCCCACACCCAGACCATGCACCAGCATCACCGGGCCTTTGCTGCCAGCCTGATAGCGGGTCAGGCGCAACTGCACGCCGTCTTCAGTAGGGAAGAAATGCACGGCCGGCGTCGGTGCATCCAGTGGCCGTTTCAGCCGTGGCGGCGCGTCGGGATTGAAGTATTTGTCACCGGCAAACACCCCGCCATAACTCTCCCAGAGAATCCCGGCGAAGAACTTGCCGAACCGCGCCAGCCCTTCGATGCGCTCACGCTCGTTGCGCGCATTGAGGACTTTCATGGTGGTCATCTGCTTGGCGAAATCGGTCGGTTTGATGTGCATCACCCCGGAGCCGATCACCTCACCGGACTTGTCCGGCCCGCGATACAGCGTCACGTAGAGGGTGCTGGTGTCGTGCCAGATATTCAGCACGCCGTTGTCTTCCGGCACGGTCTTGAAGGCGCTGAAGAAATAGTCGTGGCCGTCCTCGGCGGTCAGCTTCATGTCGTACTTCATGTGGCGCGTGTCGACCTGCTGCTCGAACTGCTCGAACAGGTTGAACACACCGTTGCTGGCGGTCAGCGGTTCCGGCGACAGCGCCGGGGCGATCACCGTGCCGACGATGGTCGCGGCGTGTTCCGGCTCCTTGATCATCCGGTTGAGGTCGTTGGCGGTGATGGTCAGGGTGAAGTCGATCGGCGAGTTGTCCGCCTCGCCGCGTTTGGCGGCCGCCTCATAAACCTTGAGGTCGGTGCTTTGCGCGGCGGTGAAGGCGCGGGAGAAGTAGCCCTTCATGGTTTCAGTGAACTGCACGCCAAGGGTCGGCGGCGCGGTCTGTTTGCGCGGCGCCGACGGCAGCGTGTAGTCGATCGTCCAGCCACGATCGGCGGCCAGCAGGCCCATGTTGCGCTCGCTCACGGCGGAGATGGTCAGCAGCGGATTGACTGCCAGTGAGGTCGGGATCACCGCGCCGTCGGTCACGTACAGGTTGGCGTAGACATCGGTGCCACTGGCGCCACTGAACACCTGGCCCTTGTGGTTGACCACGCCTTGCGCGGCGTCTTCGCCCATCACGCAACCGCCCAGCGGATGCACCGAGACGATGCTGTGCTTGAGCAGCTTGGTCCAGATCGGATTCTCGACCCAGATCCCGCCCAGGGCCTTGGTGCTCTGGTACAGCCGCTCGTTGCCGATCTTGAAGTTTTCCTGCTCGCCGACGCCCGGCCAGTCGATGCGCAGTTGATCCTTGCTGTCGAGGACCATGCGTCCCTGGCCGCTATCGTGGCTCATGATCAGGTAGGTCTGCATGTTGTGCAGCGCGCCGTGATACGGGCCACGCAGGAAGCTTTCGGCTTCACGCTCCTTGTACTTCACTTTGCCGCTGAAGCTGTCGTCGGTGGGCTTGCCGATCATCTCGGCGAACCCGGCCATTGCCGGCACCATCGGCCGGCCAAGGGCGCCCGGGATCGAACCTTCCTCGATGACCATGCGACTGCTGCGGTCACCCTCGGTGCGCATGTCGATGATCGAGGTGATGCACGGGCCGACCGGTTGCAGTTCCTTGGCCGAGTGCGCGCCGAAGCCGATGCCGTTGATGGTCTGCTCGCAGTTATGGCCGAAGCCGAGGATGTCGCCGTTGCCGCTCATGTTCTCGCCGAGCTGCCCGGACATCACCAGGCCTTTGTCCCGCGAGCGCAGCAGAATCTCGGTGGAGCCGAGGGTGCCGGCGGAGACCACGACGATGTCGGCCTTCACGAACAAGGTCGGCGCGTCGAATTTCTCGCGGCCGCTGTCGAGGTACTGGAAGTGCACGATCCAGCCATTGCCGTCGCGCTCCAGATGCCGCACCTGGGCCTGGCAGAAAATCTCCGCGCCATGATTGGTGGCGTCCGGCAGGTAGTTCATCAGCGTGGTGTTCTTGGCCTTGTTGTTACAGCCCGAAACGCAGTCGCCGCAGTGGTTGCACGGCAGTTGCTCGACGCCGACGTGGTTGAGGTTGTTGGGCAGTTTGTCGAAGGTCACGTTGATCGGCGGCTTGTAGAAGTGCGCGCCTTGCTTGAGGAAATCTGCGGATTTTTTGTTGGCATCAAGCTTCGGCAGGTTCGGCGAGGTGCTCGGGTAGGGATTGGGCTTGAGCATCTCCCGGGCCTTGGCGTAACCCTCCTTGAGCAAGCCGTCGTGGTCCTCACGTACCGCCAGTGGCCAGCGCGGATCCTGGAAAACATCGACGGTCGGCTCCAGGGAAACGTTGGCATTGATCAGCGACGTGCCGCCGAGGCCGCAACCGACCACCACGTTCTGCTGCGCGTTGACGTGCAAGTCGAACAACCCGGTGCGCGAGCCGATGTGGCCGTCCGGATCGTGCACCTGCAATTCCTCGGTCGCGGCGATCATGGTGTTGGGGTATTCGCCGGGCTGGATCTCCCGACCGCGTTCCAGCAGACAGACCTTTTTACCGGCCCGGGACAGGCGCGACGCGGCAATGCCGCCGCCGTACCCGGAGCCAATGACGATGACGTCGTAGTGTTCCTTGATTTCGCTGATGGGCGTTGCGATCCGTGTCATGAGGTGGTTCCTCTCTCAGGCAGATGGGGCAACTCTGCGGTTGCCTGCAATCAATGGGCGAACGGGCACCTGGCCTCCGGGAAATCCCGACGGCAGTACAACGGTTTGGGCAGGAATCAGGCGCTACAGACGGGCGTGCTGATTGGCGGCACGACGCAACGTGCGCTTGCGTGGCGAAGCTGCCGGCAGAGCACGGAGCGTGCAGGGATTGAGGGGTAAGCGGTGGGGCCGGGTATCCATCACGCGTTCTCCCTGAACCAGATGTGGATAAGTGAAGGCTGTCCTTGTGCCATTGCAGTGAAGACAGGCACCGGATCGAAGTCAAGGCAGCCTCTTAGAACTGTATGAAATCTGATCAATTGCCTTTTGGACTAAGCCCGCCGGGGGTTGCAGGGTTTGGCGAACAAGTTATCCACATAGACACCCACAGCTAATGGGGACAACTGTGGATGACCTGGAAAAAAAATCGGGATTTTGTGAAGAAAATTCGTGACTTATCCAGAAGCAGGGTTTCCATTGGCGATTGATTGTTTTTTGATCAATCGTCTACATGTCAAGGATTACGTGGCTTGTAGAGGATGGCGAACACCTTATCCACAGAAGCGCCAACAGAGTTCGGGGGTAACTTGTCGGGTGCTGTGGAAAAGCGCTGGAGGCGTTGATAAATAGGGGTTTGCGTGGTGATTGGCGGGTTAAAAGACTGAATTGAGCGTTTTTTGATCAGATCTTTGTAAGCCACGGTTTATATGGCTTGCAGCGTACAGCGAACATCTTATCCACAGAAGCGCCAACAGAGATTGGGGGCAAGTCTGAGAGTTGTTCTGGGGAAAAACTCAGAAAAAACCGCGAGTTAGGCTGGTTGTTTTTTGATCTGAGGGCTGAAGGACTTGGTTTGTATGGGGTTGGGAGAGGGGCGAACATGTTATCCACAGAGTGGTTAACAGGGATTGTGTGTAAATTCTGAGGAGTGGATGGCTTGTGACCGCTGCCCTCACCCCAGCCCTCTCCCGGGGGGAGAGGGAGCCTACGGTGGTGATCTCGCGAGGTACATCGACCTGAGCGTTTATCGTGACCTCAGGTTTTCTCAAATCTGGCGAGAGAGTGATCGAGTCTTGGCGAACCAAGGTCACCACCGGAGTCGCAGGTCGATGTAAGTGGCCGGCCCAACTCGGTCAGTCCCCTCTCCCCCCGGGAGAGGGCTAGGGTGAGGGGGCTTCTAGCGGACAACACCTTCTTCGATCAACAACTTCAAAATCGCTTCAGCACCGGCCTGCGCCGTCACACCTTTTAGTACTTGCCCACCACCCCCACTGGCCTTGGCCGTCGCCGCCTTCATCCGGTCCGCCCCGCTCTTGGCCTTGATCACCTTCAACCGTTTCGGTCGGGGCTTCGCCGGTTGCAGGGTCGCCACCGCCAGCAATTCGTCGTCCACCACTTCCACGTCCTCAGCCTGGAGAACGCCACGTCGCGCCGGGCCATAAGCACTCTGCCGAGGCTTGGGCGCAGCGTTATCCACAGTCGCCAGAAACGGCAGGCGCACCTTCAGCCGGCGCCGCTGCCCACGGGGCAACGCTTGCAGCACCAGTGCCGAACCGTCGTTGATCGACTCAACCTGAGCCAACCCCACCACCAGCGGCCAGCCCAGCCCTTCGGCCAGCAGGAACGGCAGCATCCCCGAGCCTTCGCCGGTTTCCGCCTGGCTGCCGGTCAACACGACTTGTGCACCGGCATCACGCAGATACTCGGTCAACGCCGGCAGCGCATCGGCGCCCGCCGGTTGTTCCAGCACATGCATCTGCGCAAGTCCCATGCCCAGATAGGCGCGCAGCGCTGGTTCGGCGATGTCACCGGCGTGCAGCACTTGCAGGTTATCCCCTGCCAGTTGCAGGCCGAGTTCCACCGCGCGGGCGTCCTGATCGGCGCGGCGTGGACGGCCGGAGGTCGGGTGGGCGCCGATTGAAACCAGACTGATGATCTTTGTGCTCATAACCGTTCCTTAAGCCGCATCGCGCTTGGCTTCGTTGCGGTAAGCCTCTACCGCCGCGATCAAGGCCTGAAGAATTTCCGCGCTCTCGCCGATCACCGACAGGTCGGCACGCTTGATCATGTCGCAACCCGGATCGAGGTTGATCGCCACCACCTTGTCGCAGGCACCGATGCCCTGCAGGTGCTGGATCGCCCCGGAAATCCCCACGGCCACGTAAACCCGCGCCGTAACCCAGGTGCCGGACGCGCCGACCTGACGATCACGAGCCATGAAGCCATCGTCCACCGCCACCCGCGAAGCACCTTCGGTGGCGCCGAGGGCGGCGGCAGTCCTGTGGAAAAGCTCCCAGTCCTTGACTCCGTTGCCGCCGGAGAAGATGAACTCGGCTTCGGCCATCGGAATCGCTGCCGGATCCACCGCTACCGCACCCAGATCCTCAATCCGCGACAGGCTGCGCGCGACGGGTGTGGATAACTCAACCGGCAGCGCTTCGTGACGGGTTTCGCTGACCGGTTCTGCACATTCGGCGGACGCCAGAATCAAACGCGCCACCGGGCGGGCCAGATCCTGTAACCCCGCACCGGCGCGGCCGATGCACTCCTGATCCTTGACCTGCCAGACCCGTGTGGCCGGGCGCTCACCCAGTGCAGCGGCAAAGCGCCGACCGAGTTCGCCGCCACCGCTGCGACTGTCCGGCAGCAGCCAGTGACGCGGGTTGAACTGGTTATCCACAGCCCGCAGGCCCTGGATCCGTTGTTCCGGTGCATAACCGCTGAATTCTTCGCCTTCCAGCACCAGCAAGCGGTCAACGCCTGCGGTGGCGAAAGCGTTTTCCTTGTGCTCGCCGAACACCACGGCCAGTACCGCGCCGTCGCTGCCGGCCAGTTGATGGGCCAGGCCGAGCAAATCACGGTCGTGGCTGCTCAAGCGGCCGCCGACCATGTCCGGCACCACGCTGATGTAGAACGCCGGGGCCGGCACCTGATGCAGCGGCAATTGCACTTCGACCGCGGCCGAACGTTTGACCGCCCCGCCCTGTTGAGCGCCGCTGCGGTCGATGCGCTTGATGCCGTTCGGCCCGATGAAGCCGATGCCGTGCAGGTTCTTGCGGATGATCCCGTTGGGCCCCATCCAGCTGTGTTGCGCCGGTTGCATGGCCGCGTGCAGCGGGTGCAGGCGGTTGCGTGCGATCCATTCGGCGCGGGGGTCACGGCGGATAATGTCGCTCATCAGTGGGCCTCCGCAGGTTCACGTTTGGCCGGGGTGGCGGGCTTGTTCGGCGCGGCGTCTTCGAGCAGCGCGTCGGCCACCAGTTCGGCGATGTCCTTGATCAGCGGACGCGGTTCGACCACGCCTTCGAGCATCGCCGTGCACTGTGGACAACCCACGGCCACCAGCTCGGCGCCGGTCTCGCGGATGTCTTCCATGCGCATGTCGGGGATCCGCTGCTTGCCCGGAATGTCGGTGATCGGCGCCCCGCCACCGCCGCCGCAGCAGCGCGAACGGAAGCCGGAACGTTGCATTTCCTTGATCTCGATGCCGAGAGCGCGCAGCACTTCGCGCGGCGCCTCGTACTCGCCGTTGTAGCGGCCGAGGTAGCACGGGTCGTGATAGGTCACGCTGTTGCCTTTGTGCTGACCGAGGTTCAGCGCGCCGGCCTGGATGATTTCCGCCAGATAAGTGCTGTGGTGCTGCACGAGGTAGTTGCCATCGAACGCGCCGTACTCGTTTTTCAGCACATGGAAGCTGTGCGGATCGCAGGTGACGATGCGGTTGAAGCTGTATTTGGCCAGGGTCTGGATATTGCGTTTGGCGAGCAACTGGAAGGTCGCTTCGTCACCCAGACGTCGGGCCACGTCGCCGCTGTCGCGCTCTTCCAGACCGAGCACCGCGAAGTCGACCTTGGCCGCTTTCAGCACTTTGACGAACGCACGCAAGGTGCGCTGGTTGCGCATGTCGAAGGCTCCATCGCCGACCCAGAACAGCACGTCGGTGGACTTCTTCTCGCTGAGCAGGTTGAGGTTCAGGTCCGCCGCCCAGTTCATCCGTCCGCCCGGGGCGAAACCGCCGGGGTTGTCGGTGGCAATCAGGTTTTCCAGGACTTCGGCGCCCTTGTTCGGGGTCGCGCCTTTTTCCAGAGTCAGGTGGCGGCGCATGTCGACGATGGCGTCGACGTGCTCGATCATCATCGGGCACTCCTCGACGCAGGCGCGGCAGGTGGTGCAAGACCACAGGGTTTCGGCATCGACCAGACCGTTGACGATCGGTTGATGTGGATTGCCGCCGTGTTCGCCCACCGGTTTGCCGGGGTACGGGCTGCCGGCGAATTTAGCATCGGTGCCGCCAGCGAGGCCGACGACCATGTCCTGAATCAGCTTTTTCGGGTTCAACGGCTGGCCGGCGGCGAACGCCGGGCACGCGGCTTCGCACTTGCCGCACTGCACGCAGGCGTCGAAACCGAGCAACTGGTTCCAGGTGAAATCCTTGGGTTTCTCCACGCCCAGTGGCGCGGTCGGATCGTTCAGGTCCAGCGGTTTCAAACCGGTGGAACGACCACCACCAAAACGTTCGGCGCGACGGTGCCAGGCCAGGTGCAGGGCCCCGGCGAAGGCGTGTTTCATCGGCCCGCCCCAGGTCATGCCGAAGAACAGTTCCGACACGCCCCACAGCACACCAACCCCGAGAATCGCCGCCAGCACCCAGCCGCCGAAGTTCTCCGGCAGGATCCCGGCCACCGGCAAGGTCACCAGGAAGAACGAGGCCGAGAACGCCAGCAGGCTTTTCGGCAGGCGCATCCACGGGCCTTTCGACAGCCGCGACGGCGGGTTGAGCCGACGCCGGTAAACGAAGATCGCCCCGACGAACATCACCGCCGTCATCAGCAGCAACGCGTAGCCGAGAATGCGGTTATGCAAACCGAAACCGTGCACCAGAATCGCCAGCACGATCGACGCCACCGCACCGCCCGCCGTGGCGACGTGGGTGTTGGCGATGTATTTGTCCCGCGCCACCACGTGGTGCAGATCGACCATGTAACGCTTGGGCATGGCGAACAGGCCGCCAATCAGATCGACCTTCGAGGCCCGGCCCCGGCGCCACATGGCCACCCGCCGCAACGCACCCAGCACCGCGAGGGCCAGGGCTGCGAACAACAGGATTGGAAGAAGGGTGTTCAACATCAGAGTCACCTCTGGCGAGGTGCAAGCTACAAGCTACAAGCTGCAAGAAAGAGCAGTGGAAACTGCAGTGCTTTTACTTGCGGCTTGCAGCTTGGGCTCGCAGCTGAGCCGTCAAAAATCCTTACAGAGCCGGAGTGCGTCGTAGATGGCGGCGTGGGTATTACGCTGCGCCACGCAGTCACCGATGCGGAACAGCAAGTAACCGTCGCCGGTGCTGCTCAACGAAGGTTGTGGCTGGATCGCAAACAGTGCCTCGACATCGATCTGGCCCTTGTTGCGCGAGCCGTCCTTGAGGGCGTAGTAGATTTCTTCGTCCGGGCGCACGCCGTTCTCGACGACCACCTGATCCACCACCCGCTCCTCTTTGGCGCCGGTGTATTCGTTCTCCAGCACCGCGACGAGCTTGTCGCCTTCGCGGTAGACCTTCTCCAGCATCATGTCGCCGGTCATGATCACTTCTTTCGGGTACATGCTGCGGTAGTAGGTCGGGAACGACGTACCGCCGATGGCCACGCCCGGCTTGATGTCGTCGGTGACGATCTCGACCTGGCTGCCCTTGTCGGCGAGGAAGTCGGCCACCGACATCCCGGTGAACTCGCAAATGGTGTCGTAGACCAGCACGTTCTTGCCCGGCGCGACCTTGCCGTCGAGCACGTCCCAGCTGCTGACCACCAGCCCTTCGGCGGCGCCCCAGTGTTCGTTCTGCTCCAGGTACGGATGCCCGCCAACGGCCAGCACCACGATGTCCGGACGCAGATCCATGATGGTGTCGGCATCTGCGGCAGTGCCCAGGCGCAGGTCGACTTTCAGCCGCGCCAGTTCCAGCTGGAACCAGCGGGTGATGCCGGCGATCTGGTCACGCTGCGGCGCTTTCGAGGCCGTAGTGATCTGGCCGCCGATGAATTCCTTCTTCTCGAACAGGGTCACGTCGTGGCCACGCTCGGCCGCCACACGGGCAGCTTCCATCCCCGCCGGGCCGGCACCGACGATCACCACCTTGCGTTTCGGCCCGGTGGATTTCTCGATGATGTGCGGCACGCCCATGTATTCACGGGAAGTCGCAGCATTCTGGATGCACAGCACGTCCAGACCTTGATACTGACGGTCGATGCAGTAGTTGGCGCCGACGCACTGCTTGATCTGGTCGATCTGGCCCATCTTGATCTTGGCGATCAGGTGCGGGTCGGCGATGTGGGCGCGGGTCATACCGACCATGTCGACGTAACCGCCCTCAAGAATCCGCGTGGCCTGGTTCGGGTCCTTGATGTTCTGCGCGTGCAGCACCGGAACCTTGACCACTTCCTTGATCCCGGCCGCCAGGTGCAGGAACGGCTCCGGTGGATAACTCATGTTCGGAATCACGTTGGCCAGGGTGTTGTGGGTGTCACAACCCGAGCCGACGACGCCGATGAAATCGAGCATGCCGGTGTCGTCGTAATATTTGGCGATCTGTTTCATGTCTTCGTGAGACAGACCGTCCGGGTGGAACTCGTCACCGCAGATGCGCATGCCGACGCAGAAGTCGTCACCGACCTCGGCACGCACGGCTTTCAGGACTTCCAGACCGAACTTCATCCGGCCCTCGAAAGTGCCGCCCCATTCGTCGGTACGCTTGTTGACGCGCGGGCTCCAGAACTGGTCGATCATGTGCTGGTGCACGGCCGACAGTTCGACGCCGTCCAGGCCACCGGCCTTGGCGCGGCGCGCGGCTTGCGCGTAGTTGCCGATCACCCGCCAGATTTCTTCCGGCTCGATGGTCTTGCAGGTGGCGCGGTGCACCGGTTCGCGGATACCCGACGGCGACATCAGGGTCGGCCAGTGGAAACCGTCCCAACGGGAGCGACGGCCCATGTGGGTAATCTGGATCATGATCTTGGCGCCATGCTTGTGCATGGCGTCGGCGAGATTCTGGAAGTGCGGGATGATCCGGTCGGTGGACAGGTTCACCGAACTCCACCATTGCTGCGGGCTGTCGATCGCCACCACGGACGAACCGCCACAGATCGCCAGGCCGATGCCGCCCTTGGCTTTCTCTTCGTAATATTTGACGTACCGCTCGGTGGTCATGCCGCCGTCGGTCGCGTAGACCTCGGCGTGCGCGGTGCTGAGCACGCGGTTGCGGATGGTCAGTTTGCCGATCTGGATCGGCTGGAACATTGCTTCGAAAGCCATGGCGGGTTCCTCGACTTACAACGGCTTGACGGTGAACAGGCCGTCGTCGTGGCCTTCTTCGGAGCCACCGTAGACCTGCTCGGCCACGGTGCGGATCTTGCTGCCGCGAGCGGCGAGGATCTGGTCCATGGCACCGGCAAACCAGCCGGTGAACATGTAGTCGACCTTGCGCCCGACCTTGCCGTAGACGTAGACGAACGCCGAGTGTTCGAGCTTGACGCTGGCGGTGCCTTTGTCGAGGTCGATGTCCTGGATCTTGAACAGGCCCCAGCCGCGCTGCGACAGGCGCTTCATGTAGTGCTCGAACACTGCGACGCCTTCCAGGCCGTGGCACTCGGCTTCTTTTTCACACCAGTGCCAGGCGGATTTGTAGCCGGCCTTGTAGAGGATTTCGGCATAGGCGTCAGCGCCCAGTACTTCCTCGATGCCCATGTGGTTGTTGACGAAGAAATGCCGTGGCACGTACAGCATCGGCAGGGCGTCGGAGGTCCAGACACCGGTCTCGCTGTCGACTTCGATTGGCAATTGCGGGGCGATCTTGGCCATGGAAACTTAACTCCAGAAAAATTTTGGTGTTGCCCCCGGCGCGGACGGCCGGGGGGAAGTATTCGGGAAGCGGCGGCTTATTCGCCCCAGACGTCTTTCAGGACGTTCACCCAGTTTTCGCCCATGATCTTGCGCACGACTCGTTCAGAGTGGCCGCGCTTGAGCAGGGTTTCGGTCAGGTTCGGGAACTCGCCGACGGTGCGGATGCCCAGCGGGTTGATGATCTTGCCGAAGTTGGTCAGACGGCGGGCGTAGCCCTTGTCGTGGGTCAGGTATTCGAAGAAGTCCTGACCGTGACCCTGGGTGAAGTCGGTGCCGATGCCGATGGCGTCTTCGCCGACGATGTTCATGGTGTATTCGATGGCTTCGGCGTAGTCGTCGATGGTCGAATCGATGCCCTTGGCCAGGAACGGCGCGAACATGGTCACGCCGACGAAACCGCCGTGGTCAGCAATAAACTTGAGCTCTTCATCGGATTTGTTGCGCGGGTGCTCTTTCAGCCCCGACGGCAGGCAGTGGGAATAGCAGACCGGTTTTTTCGATTCGAGGATGACTTCCTCAGAGGTCTTGGAGCCGACGTGGGACAGGTCGCACATGACGCCGACACGGTTCATCTCGGCGACGATTTCGCGACCGAAGCCCGACAGGCCGCCGTCACGTTCGTAGCAACCGGTGCCCACCAGGTTCTGGGTGTTGTAGCACATCTGCACGATGCCGACGCCGAGCTGCTTGAACACCTCGACATAGCCGATCTGGTCTTCGAACGCATGGGCGTTCTGGAAGCCGAAGAGGATGCCGGTCTTGCCCTGCTCCTTGGCCTTGCGGATGTCGGCGGTGGTGCGGACGGGGATCACCAGGTCGCTGTTTTCGCGAATCAGTTTCTGGCTGGCAGCGATGTTGTTGACCGTGGCCTGAAAGCCCTCCCACACCGACACGGTGCAGTTGGCCGCCGTCAGACCGCCCTTGCGCATGTCTTCGAACAGCTCGCGGTTCCATTTGGCAATGATCAGACCGTCGATAACGATGCTGTCGGCGTGTAATTCGGCTGGGCTCATCAGGCGTCCCCTTATTGGCGATTCATGCGCCGAATCGTCTGCCGGCGCTTTGGGGCCAGCATATGCCTCGGTGCGCGACCAGCCGGGTGCAAAAACGACAGGGGAATTGCCGAAAGCGTCAATCCGCGACAAAGGGTCGCCAACCGGTCCGACCGGCCACCTGTTCAACCCCGCGAGCTTGAGCCAGAATCTGCCGCATCCCGGAAACACCACTGGATTAGAGCGGCGACATCAATGAAATCGATCTTCCTGGCCCTGGCCCTGATTGCGACCGGCGTACACGCCGCCGAAGAGTCCGACAACAACCCGTGCGACGCGGTGGAAAACGACATCCAGACCCTGGAATGCTCGACCTACAGCCGCACCACCGCCGAGGACCTGCTCAAGGACAACTACGCCAGCCTGAACGAGCGCATGCAGACCACCTACGGCAAGAACCCGGCGCAACTGGCCGACATCACCGCCAAACTCAAGGCCGCCCAGCAACAATGGCTGAAAACCCGCGACGCCGACTGCGCCGTTGAAGCCTTCCCGGCGACGGACGGCAGCAAAGCGTTCAAGATTGCGCAGAATGATTGTGTGGCGCGGATGAGTGACGAGCGGTCGGAGTTTTTGGAGTCGATCGGACAAGAGTAATCGCTTATTCACCGGAGAAAGCTGGAAGTATTTTCAGCTTTCTGATGCAAAAGAACCTTTTCCCACAAAGCGATCAGATTTGCCCTACAAATCCTGTCTGAAGCCTCTGTTCTCGGGGCTATTCATGAAACATAGCGTCAAGTTTTGTTTATTGGCCACCTGAAAAATATAAGCAAAGATTCGCAAATCTTATAAAAGACTTATATTCTGCCATGAACAGCATCCACTGGACTCGAAAGGCCGTTAAGCAACTCCTGAAATTGCATTCCGCTCATCAGCGTCAGGTCAGAGATGCCATCACGGTGCTCGGTGATATGCCTGATGTGGGCAATGTGAAAGCACTGGTTGGTCATGACTACGCCTATCGGCTGCGCGTCGGTAGTTACCGAGTCATGTTTGACTGGGATGGCGCGATCAAAGTGGTCAGTATTCAAGAGGTAAAAAAACGCGATGAACGCACTTACTGACATCCAAATCATCAATGATTCCGAGGGCAAACCCGCTTTCGTAGTCATTCCGTACGCGCAATATGTGGCGCAGAAAATGGAGCCTGACCTGATTCCCCATGATGTGGTCAGTCGCATTGTCGACGGGGCAACTCCGATCAGGGCCTGGCGCGAACATCTCAACCTGACCCAGGAAGAAGTAGCTCGGCGCATGGGCATTTCACAGCCGGCTTTTGCCCAGCAGGAAACCGTTGCAAAGCCGCGCAAGGCCACTCGCGAGAAGATTGCAGCGGCATTTGGCATCACCGCCAACCAGCTTGAGCTGTAAGCTGCACCTCTTCAGCCAATCAAGGGATTTACATGAACATCTGCGGTATCGAAATCAAAGGCAGTGAAGCGATCATCGCCGTGGCGTCCCTCGACGGTTCGGTGTTGAGCCATGTCGCGCTGAACACCAAGAAAATCGCGCTGGACGATGACGACGAGGCGGCCAACGTGAAGCTGTTCGCCGCTCAGGTGGCGTCGTTCGTGCGCGAGAACTCGATAGATCGCATCGCGATCAAGAAGCGCAGCAAGAAGGGCGAGTTTGCCGGTGGGCCGACCACGTTCAAGATCGAGGGCGTGTTTCAGTTGCTGGACGGTTGCGAGGTGACGCTGCTGTCGCCGCAGACGATCAATGCCCAGGCCAAGAAGCACAATTTCGAGCTGCCGGGGACGCTGAACAAGTATCAGCATGAAGCCTACAAGGCAGCGTGCTCGGCATTGGTGAAGAAGTAGCTAGCGCGCTTTACGTGCGCTCAGCCAATCACCGAAGGACTTATCCTCCAGCGCATAGCCCCCACGGCTCGACTTCCACACCAGCTCCTTGTCGCGCAGGGCATCGATGCAGGCCTGAATGGTCTGGGTGCCCGGCACCACGTCGCTGCCCATGTTTTCCAGTGCCTTGCCGACTGCCATGAGTGTGCTGTCAGTGAACGGTGCAAAAGGCTCGTTGTTCTGTGAGCGCTCCACCATCACCTCCAGCACGGCGCGCTGAGGGATGGTCAGCGCGTTCCAGGCGCTTTCGAACTCGGTCCACACGCCTGCGCGCAACAATTCGGCACGGCTTTGCAGCAACTGCCCCAGATTGCTGGCCTCGCCCAACTCCAGCGCGACTTCGCCGATGATGGTGCGCAACATTTCCGGGCGTCGCCCCACCAATTCAAAGGCGTCATCGATATCGGCCGCACTGAACTGGTTGGTCTCGGCCAGATGGGCGTTGAGGTGCAAGGTGTACGCTTGGGTGAACTCTTTTCCCAGCAGCGGAAAGGGCGTGATGCTCGAGCCGAAAAACGGTTGGCTCTTGCCCAGCACCAGATGGGCGAGTTTGTCGCGATTGGAACCGGTGAACACCAGATGCAAACCGCTGCCCTCGCCTTCCCGTCCCTGGTTGAGCTGATCCCGCGCAGCCTTCAGGGCAAACATCGCGTTGATGCCCGCGGCGGTGGTGAGCGCGTGCTGAGCCTCATCGATCACCAGCACTACGGATTTTTCGGCGGCACTGTGGAGCAGTTCCAGCGCTTGAGTCAGGGTCGCGCCCGAAGGCAGTTGCGGCTTGGTGAAATCCCAGGACAAGGTGCGCAGAAAGCTGAGTTTTTCGATGCCGATATTCTTCGCCAGTTTGCGGATGCCCTTTTCAAAGGGGACCAACGCGCCTGCAATGGCACTGGCAATCAAGTCAGCAGGGTCTTTTTCCTTGTCGGCCCACAGGTCGACGTAAACCGTCAACCAGCCTCGGGCCTGGCATTCCGGGATCAGGTCCTCGCGCAGGAAGGTGCTTTTGCCTGTGCGACGCGGCGCTGCCAAAAAAAGGCCGGAGGTGAAATCCTGCAGACCTGCACCCACCAGACCATCGGCAACGCTGCGGGCCAGAGCGGGGCGGCGGAAAACGAAGCCGTTGTTTCGGGACATGGTTTTACACTCAATTATTCAAACGACTGTAATTTATACCTGAAAGTATAATTAACTATAATCGTCCGTCAAACGGCCTCCCGTCGCCGATCCTCCCGCGGACACCGGGCAAACTTCGCCCTGTAGCTGCGGGTGAAATACGACGGTGATTCAAACCCGCAGGCGATGCTGACTTCCAGCACGCTCATGTCGGTCTGGCGCAACAGCTGTCGGGCCTTTTCCAGTCTCAAGCGCAGATAGAAATTGCTCGGCGTGTCGTTCAGGTGCAGGCGAAACAGGCGCTCCAGTTGCCGACGCGTCACCTTGATCGATTCCGCCAGTTCCAGAGTGGTCAGCGGAGGTTCGCTGTGCTGCTCCATCTCGCCGATGACATGCACCAGCTTCTTGTTGCTGATGCCGTAGCGCGTGGCGACCTCCATGCGCTGGTGGTCCTTGCGCGGACGAATCCGCCCCAATACAAACTGCTCGCTGACCTGGATCGCCAGTTGCGGGCCGTGGGCCTGGGCGATCAGGTCGAGCATCAGGTCGATGGACGCGGTACCGCCGGCAGAAGTGATGCGCCGACGGTCGATCTCGAACAGCTCCTGGGTGACGCTGAGCTGTGGATAAGATTCCTTGAAGGCGTCGATGGCTTCCCAGTGCAGGGTCAGGCGATGACCATCGAGCAGGCCCGCCTCGGCAAGGACGAAGCTGCCGGTATCGATGGCGCCGAGGGTCACGCCTTCGTTGTCCAGCCGTCGCAGCCAGTGCTCCAGCGCCGGTGTGGCGAATTTCAACGGTTCGAAACCGGCGACCACCAGCAGCGTCGCCCCTTTCTTCAGCGGTTCCAGCGCCGCATCGGCGTTGACCGACATCCCGTTACTCGCCAGCACCGCCCCGCCATCGGCGCTCAAGACGTGCCAGCGATACAGCTCGCCGCGAAAGCGGTTGGCCACCCGCAGCGGTTCGATTGCCGAGATGAAACCGATGGCGGAAAAACCCGGCATCAACAGAAAGTAGAAATCCTGGGACATGGCGCGCACTCGGTCAGCGGGTAGCGTGCAACGTTGATACGCCAGTTGCGAGCGGCATTCAAGAGCACAGGTCGCTGCAGTGCAAGAGCTGGTCGCCGCAGTGCGTTTTTGCGGGGGCATTGCTGCGTAATTTGAGCATCACCGGCGCACAGACGCCGGAACCCACAATAACGACCTGCCGAGGAACCCGACATGAAACGACTGATCAGCAGCTGTGTTCTCGCACTCAGCGGTACCGCGTTTTTAAGCGCCAGTGTCATGGCGGCCGATTCCGCATCGTGTCAGAACGTGCGCATGGGCGTGGTGAACTGGACCGACGTGATCGCCACCAGCGCCATGGCCCAGGTTCTGCTCGACGGCCTCGGCTACAGCACCAAACAGACCAGCGCCTCTCAGCAAATCGTCTTCGCCGGTATACGCGACCAGCGCCTGGATCTGTTCCTCGGCTACTGGAACCCGCTGATGACCCAGACCATCACCCCGTTCGTCGACGCCAATCAGGTCAAGGTGCTTGAAGCGCCAAGCCTCAAGGACGCCCGCGCCACTCTCGCCGTGCCGACCTACCTGGCGGACAAGGGCCTGAAAACCTTCGCCGACATCGCCAAATTCGAGAAGGAGCTGGGCGGCAAGATCTACGGCATCGAGCCAGGCTCGGGCGCCAACACCCAGATCAAGGCAATGATCGCCAAGAACCAGTTTGGCCTCGGCAAGTTCCAGCTCGTGGAATCCAGCGAGGCCGGCATGCTCGCCGCCGTCGATCGCGCCGTGCGCCGCAAGGAAGCCGTGGTGTTCTTCGGCTGGGCGCCGCACCCGATGAACGTCAACGTGCAGATGACCTATCTGACCGGCAGCGACGATGCCCTCGGCCCGAACGAAGGCATGGCCACCGTGTGGACCGTCACCGCGCCGAAATACGCCGAACAATGCCCGAACGTCAGCCGCCTGCTGAGCAACCTGACGTTCACCGCCGAAGACGAGAGCCGGATGATGCAGCCGCTGCTCGATCACAAGGACGCTTTCGAATCGGCCAAACAATGGCTCAAGGATCACCCGCAGGACAAACAGCGCTGGCTCGAAGGCGTTACCACTTTCGATGGCAAACCGGCGGCTGAAAACCTCCAGCTCACCAGCAAATAAACCGCAACGAATGAACCACTTCGCAGCCCGCCACGGGCTGCGAACAGACCCATCACGCCTGAAGGAAAACGCACCATGAATCACGACGTCATCATCACCTGCGCACTCACCGGTGCTGGCGACACGACCGCCAAGAGCCCTCACGTGCCGGTCACCCCGAAACAGATCGCCGCAGCCGCTGTAGAAGCGGCCAAGGCCGGCGCCACGGTCGTGCACTGCCACGTCCGCGACCCGCAGACCGGCAAGTTCAGCCGTGACGTGGCGCTGTACCGCGAAGTCATGGAGCGCATCCGCGAAGCCGACGTCGACATCATCGTCAACCTCACCGCCGGCATGGGCGGTGACCTGGAAATCGGCCCCGGCGAGAACCCGATGGAGTTCGGCCCGAACACCGATCTGGTCGGCCCGCTGACCCGTCTCGCCCACGTCGAAGAACTGCTGCCGGAAATCTGCACCCTGGATTGCGGCACCCTGAACTTCGGCGACGGCGACACCATTTACGTCTCCACCCCGGCCCAGCTGCGGGCTGGCGCCAAGCGCATCACCGAGCTGGGCGTGAAGGCGGAGCTGGAGATTTTCGACACCGGCCACCTGTGGTTCGCCAAACAGATGATCAAGGAAGGCCTGCTCGACAATCCACTGTTCCAGCTGTGCCTGGGCATCCCGTGGGGTGCGCCAGCCGACACCACCACCATGAAAGCTATGGTCGACAACCTGCCTGCCGACGCGGTGTGGGCCGGGTTCGGCATCGGCCGGATGCAGATGCCGATGGCCGCGCAAGCGGTGCTGCTTGGCGGCAACGTGCGGGTCGGTCTGGAAGACAACCTGTGGCTGGACAAAGGTGTGCTGGCGACCAACGGCCAACTGGTCGAACGCGCCACTGAAATTCTCAGCCGCCTCGGCGCCCGCGTGCTGACCCCGGCTGAAGGTCGCAAGAAGATGGGCCTGACCCAGCGCGGCTGAAATCACCCTTTCCCCCGGTGGGCGGGCCATTGACGCCCACCGTTTTTTTGCCTCATTCCAGGAAGTGACCATGAGCTTTATCACCGAAATCAAAACCTTCGCAGCACTGGGCAGCGGCGTCATCGGCAGCGGCTGGGTCGCCCGCGCCCTCGCCCACGGCCTCGACGTGGTGGCCTGGGACCCGGCGCCGGGTGCCGAAGCGGCGCTGCGCAAACGCGTGGCCAACGCCTGGGGGGCGCTGGAGAAAAACGGTCTGGCGCCGGGCGCGTCGCAGGATCGCCTGCGCTTTGTCGCGACCATTGAAGAATGCGTGCGCGATGCGGACTTCATCCAGGAAAGCGCCCCGGAACGCCTCGAACTGAAACTGGATCTGCACAGCAAAATCAGTGCGGCAGCCAAGCCGAATGCCCTGATCGGGTCCAGCACCTCGGGTCTGTTGCCAAGCGAGTTCTACGAGAGCTCGACCCACCCGGAACGTTGCGTGGTCGGTCACCCGTTCAACCCGGTTTACCTGCTGCCGCTGGTGGAAGTGGTCGGCGGCAAAAACACCGCGCCGGAAGCGGTTCAAGCGGCATTGAAAGTCTACGAATCCCTTGGCATGCGCCCGCTGCATGTGCGCAAGGAAGTGCCGGGCTTCATCGCCGACCGCCTGCTCGAAGCGCTGTGGCGCGAGGCGCTGCATCTGGTCAACGACGGGGTGGCGACCACCGGTGAAATCGACGATGCGATCCGCTTTGGCGCCGGTCTGCGTTGGTCGTTCATGGGTACGTTTTTGACTTACACCCTGGCCGGTGGCGATGCCGGTATGCGCCACTTCATGTCGCAGTTCGGCCCGGCGTTGCAGTTGCCGTGGACGTACCTGCCGGCACCGGAACTGACCGACAAGTTGATCGACGATGTGGTGGACGGCACCAGCGATCAACTGGGCCGGCACAGTATTTCGGCGCTGGAGCGCTATCGTGATGATTGCTTGCTGGCGGTGCTTGAGGCGGTGAAGACCACCAAAGAAAAGCATGGAATGAGTTTCAGCGAGTGATGTGTCTGGCTTGAAACCGCTGCCCTCACCCTAACCCTCCCGAAACGTCGGACCGCCCAAGGGGAGAGGGGACTGACCGCGGTGAATGTACGAGCTACGCCGACCTGAAAATCCCAAGTCGAACTCAGCTCTCGAAAAGCTTGAAGATCGGCTCCCTTTCCCCCTCTCCCTGAGGGAGAGGGCTGGGGTGAGGGGGTAGCTTTTGATCTTGAACACCAACTTCCAGCGGAACCCAATCATGCCCACCCTCACCACCTACCAGACCCGCATCATCCCCGACTGGGTCGACTACAACGGCCACCTGCGCGACGCCTTCTATCTGCTGATTTTCAGCTACGCCACCGACGCTCTGATGGATCGTCTCGGCATGGACAGCAACAACCGCGAAGCCAGCGGTCACTCGTTGTTCACCCTCGAACTGCACCTCAACTACCTGCACGAAGTGAAGCTCGACGCCGAAGTCGAAGTGCGCACGCAGATCATCGGCCACGATCAGAAACGCCTGCACCTCTATCACAGCCTGCACCTGGCCGGCGGTGACAAGGAGCTGGCCGGCAACGAACAGATGCTGTTGCACGTCGACCTCGCCGGGCCGCGCTCCGCACCATTTACCCCGGACACCCTGGGCCGTCTGCAAGCCATCGTCGCCGAGCAGGCCGACCTGCCCGCCCCGGCTTACATCGGCCGGGTCATCGCCCTGCCCCCAGCCCGGTAAACTCATCCATCGCAAGGAGCCACTATGCACACCGCCGCTGCAGTTGCCGATTTTCGTACTTATCCGTTGATCAGCGCGCTGAACGGCGTGCAGAACCTGGCGGATCGCGTCCTGATCGAATGGGCTGACGGGCGCGTCAGCCCGTTCCACTACGTGTGGCTGCGGGACAACTGTCCGTGTCCGCACTGCGTCTACAGCGTCACCCGCGAGCAGGTGTTCGAGATCGTCGATGCGGCGCAGGATCTGTCGCCCTCCGCCGCGCACATCGACACCGATGGCTGCCTGCGTATCGACTGGCAGGACGGCCACCTCAGCCGCTTCGATGCCGGCTGGCTGCGGGCCCACGCCTATGACGACGAATCCCGCGCTGAACGCCTCGCCGCCAAACCTAAACCCTTCCTGTGGCGCAGCGATTTGCAATTGCCGGTGTTCGACTATTCAGCCCTGATGAACGACAACGCCGCATTGCTGCAATGGTTGCTGGCGGTACGCGACATCGGCTTGACCCAGGTGCGCGGCGTGCCCACCGAACCCGGCTCGCTGAAGCTGATCGCCCAGCGCATTTCGTTCATCCGCGAGAGCAACTTCGGTGTGCTGTTCAACGTTCAATCCAAGGCCGATGCCGACAGCAATGCCTACACCGCTTTCAACCTGCCATTGCACACGGATCTGCCGACCCGCGAGCTGCAACCGGGGCTGCAATTTCTGCATTGTCTGGTGAACGACGCCGAGGGTGGCGAGAGCATTTTCGTCGACGGTTTTGCGATTGCCGAAGCGTTGCGTCAGGAAGACCCCGCGTCGTTTCAGGCGCTGTGCGAGATCCCGGTGGAGTTTCGCAACAAGGACCGCCACAGCGATTATCGCTGCCTGGCGCCGATCATCGCCCTGGACGCGTTGGGCCGGGTCGCGGAAATCCGCATGGCCAACTTTCTGCGCGGGGCGTTCGACACGTCTGTGGAGCAAATGCCCTTGCTGTATCGCGCTTACCGGCGCTTCATCGCCATGACGCGCGAGCCACGTTTCCGGGTCATGCAACGACTCAATCCGGGCGAGCTGTGGTGCTTCGATAACCGGCGTACCCTGCACGCGCGCAATGCGTTCGACCCGACCACCGGGGCCCGGCATTTTCAGGGCTGCTACATCGATCGAGACGAGTTGCTGTCGCGGATTCTGGTGTTGCAACGCTAGACCGCATCATCGTAATTCGCAGGTAAAAAAAGCCCCGATACAAGCCGTGACAGGATCGGGGCGAGGGTACTGTTGAGGAGCTGCCGTGGCGAGGGTGACCAAACCTTCGTGAAGCGAGCTGAGGCCAGTGTGCCCACTCCCCTTGCCGGCAAGTTAGCCGAAAACGACATGCTCATAGCCAATGTGGACACTGCGACAAATCGCCCTTGCCGTGCCTGGGCAGGCCTACCAGAATCGAGCCACGACCTCCGTTGCCGAAGAAGGATTCGCGTCATGATGTATGCCGATTTGATCGATCAGGAAGACCTGTTGGGCCAGCTCAAGTCGTTGGGATTCGAAGTACCGTCGGGCTCCACTGCCCAGCAGGCCTGCGAGTGCGCGGTGCGGGGTCTGGACGATGTGCGGGCCAACACGCTGCGCACCATGGTCAAGCAGATGTACACCAGCAGCGCGAGCATTCAGCCGACCGTGCGCGAAGCCATCGACAAGCAGTTGCTGCCGGCCCTGGCGCAGTATCAGCAAACCCGCGCCTGACATCTGACCGAAAAAAAAGATCGCAGCCTGCGACAGTGCCCTTCCTGAAGGCGCTGTCGCAGGCTGCGATCTTTCGTTTTAGAGGCGCACGCTGGCGAAGGTCGACTCGTTGCGTGCCTGGCTCAACGCCGACATCGGCCCGGACAACGGCGACATCACGATGGCCTGCGGCAGCGGCATCATCGCCACCTGCTGGGTGGTGTTGGAGCCGACGCGCTCGTCACGCGGCGGAATGCCGAAGTATTCGCGGTAGCACTTGGAGAAGTGCGGTGTCGACACGAACCCGCAGACCGACGCCACTTCGATGATCGACATCGGCGTCTGCTTCAGCAGTTGCCGCGCGCGGATCAGGCGCAGCTTGAGGTAGTAGCGCGACGGCGAGCAATGCAGGTATTTCTGGAACAGGCGCTCGAGCTGGCGACGGGACACGGCGACGTACACCGCCAGTTCGTCGAGGTCGATCGGCTCTTCCAGGTTGGCTTCCATCAGCGCGACGATTTCCTGCAGTTTCGGCTGGTTGGTGCCGAGCATGTGCTTGAGCGGCACACGCTGGTGATCCTGCTCGTTGCGGATACGTTCGTAGACGAACATTTCCGAGATCGCGGCGGACAGTTCACGGCCGTGATCGCGGCTGATCAGGTGCAGCATCATGTCCAGCGGCGCGGTGCCGCCGGAGCTGGTGAAACGGTTACGGTCGAGGGTGAACAGCCGGGTGCTCATCGCAACGCGCGGGAAAGCTTCCTGCATCGCCGCCAGACACTCCCAGTGCACGCTGCAATCGAAGCCGTCGAGCAGGCCGGCGCAGGCCAGGGCCCAGCTGCCGGTGCACACGGCGCCGAGGCGACGGGACTGACGCGCCTGGCTTTGCAGCCACGAGACGTGTTCACGGGTAACGGTGCGCTGAATGCCGATCCCGCCGCACACGATAACGGTGTCGAGGGCCGGGGCTTTGTGCATGGAGGCGTCGGGGGTGATCTGCAGACCGTCACTGGCCCAGACCTGGCCGCCATCGACAGTGAGGGTGGTCCAGCGATACAGCTCGCGACCGGACAACTGGTTGGCCATGCGCAGGGGTTCGACTGCGGATGCCAGGGAAATCAGCGTGAAATTGTCCAGCAGCAGAAAGCCGATGGATTGAGGCGCACGGTTCTGGGGTTGAGCCCCGGAGTTGAACGACGTCATCGCGGTATCTCCTCACACAAAGCGGGTGATGGCCTCAGGCGGAGGCTCTTGTTATTGCCATCGTTCTCTTGCGTGAGACGGGCTTTGTTATGACAGAGCAATTGCCATGCCTAAAATTGAATGGCTGTTCAATAACTCCTGAAAACGACGTCGCGACGCGTCTATACAAGCGCTCCAACGGAGGGTAATTCGAAGTGCCATCAGCGGCCGCAAAAGCCCTGCCCCGGAGCGTGTGAGCAAATCGGTAGCACTTGTGGGAACTGGCCTGCGCACGATTGTCCTACAGTGTCACCGCAGGCACGGGTGACGGACGGTAGCGCCTGCAAATCAGGCGCTGGAGGTGGGAAAGACTCTTATCTGATAGCGACGCGCCAAAAGGTGGCGCGTTTTATTACCGATGCTCACTTGGTGCGCAGTTTTGACTGGTCCGAGGTTATCGAAGGAATCAGCATTCAACCGCGCTGACCGCCAACCCGCCCCGCGATGTCTCTTTATATTTGTCATGCATGTCGGCGCCGGTATCGCGCATGGTGCGGATCACCCGGTCCAGCGAAATAAAATGCTGACCGTCCCCACGCAAGGCCATCTGCGCCGCGTTGATCGCCTTCACCGCCGCAATCGCATTGCGCTCGATGCACGGCACTTGCACCAGGCCACCCACCGGATCGCAGGTCAGACCGAGGTTGTGTTCCAGGCCGATTTCCGCCGCGTTGCACAACTGCTCAGGGCTCGCACCGAGGATTTCCGCCAGCCCTGCCGCCGCCATTGCGCAGGCCGAACCGACTTCACCCTGACAGCCGACTTCAGCGCCGGAAATCGAAGCGTTCTTCTTGCACAGAATCCCCACCGCCGCCGCCCCGAGGAAGTAATCGACCACGTTGGCGTCGGTCACTGCCTCGCTGAATTTCATGAAGTAATGCAGCACCGCCGGAATGATCCCCGCCGCGCCATTGGTGGGCGCCGTTACCATGCGTCCGCCAGCAGCGTTTTCCTCGTTCACCGCGAGGGCGAACAGGTTGACCCACTCCATCGCGCTGAGGGTCGAGCCGATCACATTGGGCTTGTTCAATTCCTGAAGACTGCGGTGCAACTTCGCCGCGCGGCGGCGCACGTTGAGGCCGCCGGGCAGGATGCCTTCGTGCTTGAGGCCCTGCTCGACGCAATCCTGCATCGCCCGCCAGAGCTTCATCAGGCCGGCGCGGATTTCTTCTTCGCTGCGCCAGACCTTCTCGTTGGCCATCATCAGTTCGGCCACGCGCAGGTTGTGGATCTTGCACAGTTCCAGCAGTTCCACCGCGCTGGAAAAGTCGTAAGGCAACTCGGTGCGATCCAGATCCACCACACCGCTGGAGGCTTGCGCCTCGTCCACCACAAAACCGCCGCCGACCGAATAGTAGGTGTCGCGATGCAGCTCGCCGTGATCGCCTTCGGCAACCAGGGTCATGGCGTTGGGGTGGAACGGCAGGTTCTCGTCGATCAGGCGCATGTCGCGGCCCCATATAAAGGGCACCGACAAACGACCGTCGAGCAACAGCGTGTGGGTTTCACGCAAGGCCTGGATCCGCGGGCCGATCTGCGACGGGTCGATCGCGTCCGGCCACTCGCCCATCAGCCCCATGATCACCGCGTTGTCGCTGCCGTGACCGACACCGGTGGCCGACAGCGAACCGAACAGCTGCACCTCGATGCGGCGCACCTGCTCCAGTAGATGTTTGTCGCGCAACGACTCGACGAACAGGGCGGCGGCGCGCATGGGCCCGACGGTGTGGGAACTGGAAGGGCCAATGCCGATTTTGAACAGGTCGAAAACGCTGATAGCCATTGCTGCAGAGCTCCTGAGAGTGCCGGTCCGGGGCGTGAAGCGCCCGCTGGCGGAGCTGCTACGCTCAAGCTGCGATCCGCCGGAATGCCCGCATCATCGGGCTTTTCCCGGGTCGTTCGGCGTCTGACACCGACGTACTCATGCCCACTAACGCCGTGCCGGTTTCAGCCCGTGTTTTCGCCGTTTTTATGCGGTTCAGATGGCCAGACAGGGCAGAAAAAAGCTGTAAACGACGTCACTGACACTGGATGCGACCATCCCTGTACTGGATACGACGCACCCTGTAGGCGTCAGATTTTCACTGGTACATGATCGTATCGACTCGATTGCAAGGCGCTGCGGTAGAGCTGTCTCCAGAACGCCATCCAACCGCAACCCATAAGTGCGGTGGTCCAATCGGAACACTGCCAAAAAAAACACCAAGGAGTCCATTCATGAAAGGTTCCCCGTCGTTGTTGTTGGCCGCCATGCTGAGTCTGCCGTTACTGGCTCAAGCCGCAGAACCGGCGCAGTGCAGTACCGTGAACTTCTCCGATGTCGGCTGGACCGACATCACCGCAACAACCGCCACCACCTCCGTCGTGCTTCAGGCCCTCGGCTACAAGACCAAGACCACCATGATTTCCGTCCCCGTGACCTACAAGTCGCTGGCCGACGGCAAGAACATGGACGTGTTCCTCGGCAACTGGATGCCGACCATGGAAAACGACATCAAGGCCTACCGCGACGCCGGCACCGTGGAAACCGTGCGCACCAACCTCAAGGGCGCCAAGTACACCCTCGCCGTTCCGCAAGCCTTGTATGACAAGGGTCTGCACGACTTCGCCGACATCGCCAAATTCAAGAAAGAACTCGACGGCAAGATCTACGGGATCGAGCCGGGCAACGACGGCAACCGTCTGATCCAGAGCATGATCGACAAGAACGCCTTCGGCCTGAAAGACGCCGGCTTCAAGGTCGTCGAATCCAGCGAGGCGGGCATGCTGTCGCAGGTCGACCGCGCGCAGAAACGCGACACCGCCGTGGTGTTCCTCGGCTGGGCGCCGCACCCGATGAACAAGCGCTTCAAGATTCAGTACCTGACCGGCGGCGATGACTTCTTCGGCCCGGATTTCGGCGCCGCCACCGTGGCGACCAACACCCGCAAGGGCTACGCCGAGGAATGCAGCAACGTAGGCCAGCTGCTGAAAAACCTGGAGTTCACCGTCGACATGGAAAGCGAACTGATGGGCAACATCCTGGACGACAAGATGAAGCCTGACGCGGCCGCCAAGGCCTGGCTGAAAAAGAATCCACAGGTGCTCGATACCTGGCTCGCTGGCGTGACCACCATTGACGGTAAACCTGGCCTGGAGGCCGTGAAAGCCAAGATTGCCCAGTAATCGCTTATGCCGGGCGGGCTAGTCCCGTCCGGGCTGTTTATTTCCTTGCATGCGGACGTTCACTACCATGCTGATTGATCAGAAAATCCCTTTAGGCCAGTACATCGCGGGCTTCGTTGAATGGTTGACGCAACACGGCGCCAACACCTTCGACGCAATCGCCGTGACACTGGAAACGATGATCCACGGCGTGACGTTTGCGCTGACCTGGTTCAACCCGCTGGTGCTGATCGGCCTCATCGCCCTGCTGGCCCACTTCATTCAACGCAAATGGGGCCTGACCGCGTTCGTGGTAGCCTCCTTTCTGCTGATCCTCAACCTGGGGTACTGGCAGGAAACCATGGAAACCCTCGCCCAGGTCATGTTCGCGACCCTGGTCTGCGTGGTCATTGGCGTGCCGCTGGGCATCGTCGCCGCGCACAAACCGATGTTCTACACTTTGATGAGGCCGGTACTCGATCTGATGCAGACCGTACCGACCTTCGTTTACCTCATTCC
This sequence comes from Pseudomonas sp. 9.2(2024), assembly GCF_039695385.1. Lineage (NCBI taxonomy): Bacteria > Pseudomonadati > Pseudomonadota > Gammaproteobacteria > Pseudomonadales > Pseudomonadaceae > Pseudomonas > Pseudomonas sp. 9.2(2024). The sequence goes on from NZ_CP155585.1 coordinate 5,991,035, forward strand.
TACCCTGACCCTCTTCGGGCTGGGTGTGGTGCCGGGCCTGATCTCGACGGTGGTGTTCGCCATCGCCGCGCCGATCCGCCTGACCTACCTGGGCATCCGCGATGTCCCGCAAGAACTGATGGACGCCGGCAAGGCCTTCGGCTGCTCGCGTCGCCAACTGCTTTCACGGATCGAACTGCCTCACGCCATGCCGAGCATCGCGGCCGGCATCACCCAGTGCATCATGCTGTCGCTGTCGATGGTGGTGATCGCGGCACTGGTGGGCGCCGACGGACTCGGCAAACCGGTGGTCAACGCACTGAACACTGCTGATATCGCCCTGGGCTTCGAAGCGGGCCTGGCGATCGTACTGCTGGCGATCATGCTCGACCGTATCTGCAAACAACCCGACGCCAAAGTAGGGGGTGACGCATGAGCATAATTCGCTTCGATAACGTTGACGTGATCTTCACCAGGGATCCGCGCGAAGCACTGAAACTTCTCGATCAAGGCCTGACCCGCAGTGAGATCCTGAAAAAGACCGGGCAGATCGTTGGCGTTGAAAAGGCCAGCCTGGACATCAACAAAGGCGAAATCTGCGTGCTGATGGGCCTGTCCGGCTCCGGCAAGTCGAGCCTGCTGCGCTGCATCAACGGCCTCAACACCGTGAGCCGCGGCAAGCTGTTCGTCGAACACGAAGGCAAGCAGATCGACATCGCCTCCTGCACCCCGGCCGAGCTGAAAATGATGCGCACCAAACGCATCGCCATGGTGTTCCAGAAGTTCGCTCTGATGCCGTGGCTGACGGTGCGCGAGAACATCAGTTTCGGTCTGGAAATGCAGGGTCGTCCGGAGAAGGAACGGCGCAAGCTGGTCGATGAAAAACTCGAACTGGTGGGCCTGACCCAATGGCGCAACAAGAAGCCCGACGAGCTGTCCGGCGGCATGCAGCAGCGTGTCGGCCTGGCCCGCGCGCTGGCGATGGACGCCGACATTCTGCTGATGGACGAACCGTTCTCGGCCCTCGACCCGCTGATCCGTCAGGGTCTGCAGGATGAACTGCTGGAACTGCAACGCAAGCTGAGCAAGACCATCGTATTCGTGAGCCACGACCTCGACGAGGCGCTGAAACTCGGCAGCCGCATCGCGATCATGAAAGACGGCCGGATCATCCAGTACAGCGTGCCGGAAGAGATCGTGCTCAACCCGGCGGACGATTACGTGCGCACCTTCGTCGCCCACACCAACCCGCTGAACGTGCTGTGCGGTCGCAGCCTGATGCGCACCCTCGACAACTGCAAACGCATCAACGGTTCAGTGTGCCTGGATCCGGGTGGCGATTCGTGGCTGGACCTGGCCGAAGGCAACACCATCAAGGGTGCGCGGCAGAACGGTTCGGTGCTGAACCTGCAGAACTGGGCACCGGGGCAAGCCGTGGAAGGGCTGGAGCGCAAACCGACGCTGGTGGACTCGAACATCGGCATGCGCGACGCCTTGCAGATCCGTTACCAGACCGGCAACAAACTGGTGCTGCACGACAACAACCATGTGGTGGGGATCCTCGGGGACAGCGAGCTGTATCACGCACTGCTCGGCAAGAACCTGGGGTAAGGCGGGATGAAAAAAAGGGATCGCGGTGAGCGATCCCTTTTTTATTGGGTCAGGGAAAGTCCCCTCACCCTAACCCTCTCCCAGAGGGAGAGGGAACTGATTGGGGGATGCTGCAGATATACGTCGACCTGATCTTGCTTCACCGAATCCATAATCGACTCGATTTTTCAGGTCGATGTACAACGCAAGACACCTCGGTCGGCTCCCTCTCCCCCCGGGAGAGGGCGGGGGTGAGGGAGCTTTTGACTTTAGCTATACACCCGGCCAAGGAGCTGCCGATGGCTTTCAAACTGATCGAGCACATCGCGTGTGATCTGATCCTGTGTGAAGCCCATCAGGTCGTAGTCCTGGCTGCCGTTGTGCAGGTACACCTCGGCGCGGTAGAAACGCTGGCGCGCTTCATCAGACTGAACCGACTCGCTCGGGGTCGCCAGGTAGCCGTCCAGGCTCACTTCGTAGACAAAAGGGTTGCCCTCTTCCATCTCGACCCGCACGCCCATGCAGCGCTTGGATTTGCCCAGCAGCGTCTGCACTTCCAGACCCTGTGCACGCATCTGCGCAGCGGCATCTTCCAGCGCCGGGCTGACGTGTCTGTCCATGAAGCGCTGAACCACCGACTGGCTCGGTTGCAGATCCAGCTGGGTCAGGCGCTCGCTGAAACCACGACGACCGCGTTCAGCCAGTTGCGCCTGCTCCTGTTCGATCTGCATGTCCTGGCGCATCGCCTTGTGCAGGCCGAACATGAAGCACACCAGCACCACCGAGAACGGCAGACCGGCCAGCACCACCATGGTCTGCATGGCTTCGAAGTTACCGGCGAACAGCAGGCCGATGGTCACCAGGGTGATCACGACCGACCAGAAGATCCGCAGCCAGTGCGGGGCGTCTTCGTCGACGTTGCCGCCCTTGCAGGACAGGTTCGCCATCATCACCGCACCGGAGTCGGCCGGGGTCAGGAACAGCACGAAACCAACAAAGATCGACACGCCGATCACGACTTTCGACGCCGGGTAGTGTTCCAGCAACTGATAGATCGCCATCGACGGCTGTTCCAGCGCCGTCTTGCCGAGCTCCACCGCGCCCTGGTTCATCACCAGATCCAGCGCCGAGTTACCGAAGATCGACAGCCACGCCAGGGTGAAACCCAGCGGAATCAGCAGCACGCCAGCCACCAGTTCACGCACTGTACGACCACGGGAAATACGCGCGATGAACATGCCGACGAATGGGGCCCAGGAAATCCACCACGCCCAGTAGAACAGAGTCCACAGGCCCAGCCAGCGGTCGGACTTCTCGCTGTCGCCTTCATAGACGTACAGGTCGAAAGTCTTCAGCACAACGCCGTTGAGGTAGTCGCCGATGTTCTGCACGAAGCCGTTGAGCAGGTGCAGGGTCGGGCCGAACAGCAGGACGAAAATCAACAGGCCGCTGAACAGGATGATGTTGAGGTTGGACAGACGACGGATGCCGTTTTCCACGCCGGACACGGCAGCGATAGTCGCCACGGTGCTCATCACGATGATCACGATCAACAGGTTGGTGTTGCTGTGTTCCATGCCGAACAGGTTTTCCAGACCAGAAGACACTTGCAGCGAGCCGATCCCCAGGTTGGTCACCAGACCCAGCAGGGTCACGAACATGCCGAAGCCGTCCACCGCATGACCGGCAGCGCCTTTGACCCAACGCTCGCCCACCAGCGGGTACAGCGCCGAACGCAGGGCCAGCGGCTGGTTATGACGATAAGCGAAATAAGCCACGGCCAGACCGACCAGCGCATAGATCGCCCAGCCGTGCAGGCCCCAGTGCAGGAAAGTCAGCTGAACGGCCTGACGTGCCGCCATGTTGGTCGCGGACGCACCTTCCGGCGGATTGAAGTAGTGATCCAGCGGCTCGGAGGCGCCGAAGTACAGCAGCGAAATACCGATACCCGACGAGAACAGCATCCCCGCCCAGGCACCGTAGCTGAAATCCGGGGTGTCGTCCTTGCTACCCAGTTTGAGTTTGCCGTAGGAGGAAAACGCCAGGCCGACCACGAAAACCAGGTAAGCGGCGATCACCACCATGTAGTACCAGCCGAAGCTGCGGGACAACCAGGCCTGAGCCACTCCCAGCATTCTGCCGGCCTCTTGCGGGGCGATGATCAGAATGGCGGTCAACAACAGAATCAGCGCGGTAGAGGTGTAGAACACCCAACCGTTGACCGTCACCTTCTCGGGCGGGGTCTTTATAAGCGAGGCAGAACTCATGGCACAAATGCTCCAGGCAGTGCGAGAGAAGAACACAAGGCAACACGGAACCCGACCAATCGGTTAGTTGGCAGCCGACCGGCGGGTGATATAAAGACACCCCGAAAAAAGCCCGAACCTGCAGAGATGGCATCGCGAATCGCCGTCGTGGCCGAGGCATGGACGTTCATCCGAAACCTGGCCTTGAGCGTCTTGCCCATTCAACACGTCCATCGAACATCGAACCGCGCCTTGCCCCGCGCAGGTTTCGAGCCTTTTCGGATGTCGGTTTTATCGCCACTTACACGTAGGAAAAATCTGTAGGCAGCGACGATTTGTCGCAGATCTTATTCTTTGTTGATTGAACGTTCAATCAAAACAAAATAGACTGGCCCTCAATCCGATAGGCGTCATTCGCCCGTCGGAAGGCCTAAGGAGATGTGCAAGATGCCCAAGGTCGGTATGCAACCCATCCGCCGCCAACAACTGATCGAAGCCACTTTGCAGGCGGTTGATCAGGTCGGAATGGGGGACGCCAGCATTGCGCTGATCGCCCGTTTGGCCGGTGTCTCGAATGGCATCATCAGTCACTATTTTCAGGACAAGAATGGCCTGATCGCCGCCACGATGCGGTATCTGATGACCGCCCTCAGCGAGAGCGTCACCGCGCGCCGTCAGGCGCTGGCAGACAACAGCCCCCGGGCGCATCTGCAGGTGATCATCGAAGGAAACTTCGACGCCAGCCAGGTCAATGGCCCGGCAATGAAAACCTGGCTGGCCTTCTGGGCCACCAGCATGCACCAGCCGTCTTTGCACAGGTTGCAGCGGATCAACGATCACCGTCTGTATTCCAACCTGTGCTGCGAGTTCCGCCGTGTGTTGCCGCTCGAAGATGCGCGCACCGCCGCCCGTGGACTGGCAGCTCTGATCGACGGTTTGTGGTTGCGCGGCGCGCTGTCGGGAGACGCTTTCGACACTGCGCAGGCGCAACAGATCGCTTACGAATACATGGATTTCCAATTGGCCAAGCAGGTGAGCTAGAGCACAGAGAAAACGCTCGGCCCCTGAACTGTCACTGACCAGTGATGCCACAGCTACATGGCTCACCCGGTGACCAACGCCAACCACTAATGCACTTGCGAGGACACTATGGCCCGTTTCGAACTGCAAAAACTCTACATCGATGGCGCGTACTCCGACGCCGGCAGCGATGCCACCTTCGAAGCCATCAACCCGGCTAACGGTGAAGTCCTCGCACAAGTGCAACGTGCGACCAAGGAAGACGTCGAGCGTGCTGTGGTCAGCGCCGAAAAGGGCCAGAAAATCTGGGCCGCGATGACCGCCATGGAGCGTTCGCGCATCCTGCGTCGTGCCGTCGACATCCTGCGCGAGCGCAACGATGAACTGGCTGCCCTGGAAACCCTGGACACCGGTAAAGCCTTCTCCGAAACCAAGTACGTCGACATCGTCACTGGCGCCGACGTGCTGGAATACTACGCAGGCCTGGTGCCCGCCATCGAAGGCGAGCAGATCCCGCTGCGTGACACTTCCTTCGTCTACACCCGTCGCGAGCCGCTGGGCGTTGTCGCCGGTATCGGCGCGTGGAACTACCCGATTCAGATCGCTCTGTGGAAATCCGCTCCAGCCCTGGCGGCCGGTAACGCGATGATCTTCAAGCCAAGCGAAGTCACCTCGCTGACCACCCTGAAACTGGCCGAAATCTACACCGAAGCCGGCGTTCCGAACGGCGTGTTCAACGTACTGACCGGCAGCGGCCGTGAAGTCGGCACCTGGCTGACCGAGCACCCGCGCATCGAGAAGATCTCTTTCACCGGCGGCACCGACACCGGCAAGAAGGTCATGGCCAGCGCTTCGGCTTCGTCGCTCAAAGACGTGACCATGGAACTGGGCGGCAAGTCCCCGCTGATCATCTGCGACGACGCCGACCTGGATCGCGCCGCCGACACCGCCATGATGGCCAACTTCTACAGCTCCGGTCAGGTCTGCACCAACGGCACTCGCGTGTTCGTGCCGAGCCACCTGAAAGCCGCTTTCGAAGCCAAGATCGTCGAGCGCGTTGCGCGCATCCGCGTTGGCAACCCGGAAGACGAAAACACCAACTTCGGCCCGCTGGTCAGCTTCCCGCACATGGAAAGCGTGCTGGGCTACATCGCCAAAGGTAAAGAAGAAGGCGCCCGCGTTCTGTGCGGTGGCGAACGTTTGACCGACGGCGAATTCGCCAAGGGCGCGTTCGTGGCTCCGACCGTGTTCACCGACTGCACCGACGACATGACCATCGTCCGTGAAGAAATCTTCGGCCCGGTAATGGCGATCCTGACCTACGAAACCGAAGAAGAAGTGATCCGTCGCGCCAACGACACCGACTTCGGCCTGGCCGCCGGTATCGTCACCCGCGACCTGAACCGCGCCCACCGCGTGATTCATCAACTGGAAGCCGGTATCTGCTGGATCAACGCCTGGGGCGAGTCCGACGCAAAAATGCCGGTTGGCGGTTACAAGCAGTCGGGCGTCGGCCGTGAGAACGGCATCAGCTCGCTGAACAACTTCACTCGCATCAAATCGGTACAGGTCGAGCTGGGCGATTACGTCTCGGTGTTCTAAGACCCGCCATCGTGTGCTGCCCGCGGAGCCGCCTTCGCGGGCAAGCCCGCTCCCACAAGGGAAGCGCTGGCTGTCTGACCTGACCAACTTCAAAGAGGGTGCATTCAATGTCCCAAGAATTCGATTACATCATCGTCGGTGCCGGCTCTGCCGGTAACACCCTGGCGACCCGTCTGACTGAAGACGAAGGCGTCACCGTCCTGCTGCTCGAAGCCGGTGGCCCGGACTACCGTCTCGACTTCCGCACGCAGATGCCGGCAGCCCTGGCATTCCCGCTGCAAGGCCGCCGCTACAACTGGGCCTATGAAACCGATCCGGAGCCACACATGGACGGTCGCCGGATGGAATGCGGTCGCGGCAAGGGCCTCGGCGGTTCCTCGCTGATCAACGGCATGTGCTACATCCGCGGCAACGCAATGGACTACGACGGCTGGGCGAAACTGCCAGGCCTGGAAGACTGGTCCTACCTCGATTGCCTGCCGTATTTCCGCAAAGCGGAAACCCGCGACATCGGCCCGAACGACTACCACGGCGGCGACGGTCCGGTCAGCGTGACCACTCCGAAAGCGGGCAACAACCCGCTGTTCCACGCCATGGTTGAAGCTGGCGTGCAGGCCGGTTACCCGCGTACCGAAGACTTGAACGGCTACCAGCAGGAAGGCTTCGGCCCGATGGACCGCACCGTGACGCCGAACGGCCGTCGTGCTTCCACCGCCCGTGGTTACCTGGACGTGGCCAAGAAGCGTTCGACCCTGACCATCGTCACCCACGCCCTGACCGACAAGGTTCTGTTCGAAGGCAAGCGTGCCGTTGGCGTGCGTTACCTGGTCGGCGCCGCTGAAGAACGCGTTGAAGCCCGCGCCCGTAAAGAAGTCATCGTCTGCTCCGGCGCGATCGCTTCGCCGCAACTGCTGCAACGCTCCGGCGTCGGCCCGGCAAAACTGCTGGAAAGCCTCGACATCCCGGTCGTTCACGATCTGCCGGGCGTCGGTGAAAACCTGCAGGATCACCTCGAGCTGTACCTGCAATACGCTTGCACCCAACCGGTCTCGCTGTACCCGTCGCTGCTCTGGTACAACCAGCCGGCCATCGGTGCCGAGTGGCTGTTCAACGGCACCGGCATCGGCGCCAGCAACCAGTTCGAAGCCGGCGGTTTCATCCGTACTCGCGAAGAGTTCGAATGGCCGAACATTCAGTACCACTTCCTGCCGGTCGCGATTAACTACAACGGCAGCAACGGTGTGAAAGAGCACGGCTTCCAGGCGCACATGGGTTCCATGCGTTCGCCGAGCCGCGGTCGCATCCAGGTCAAATCCAAGGATCCGCGCCAGCACCCGAGCATCCTGTTCAACTACATGGCCACCGAGCAGGACTGGCAGGAATTCCGCGACGGCATCCGCCTGACCCGTGAAATCATGCAACAGCCTGCACTGGACGCTTTCCGTGGCCGTGAAATCAGCCCGGGCATCGAAGTGCAAACCGATGAGCAGCTGGACAAGTTCATCCGCGAGCACGCCGAAACCGCGTTCCACCCGTCCTGCTCGTGCAAGATGGGCACCGACGACATGGCGGTAGTGGATGGCGAAGGCCGCGTGCATGGCATGCAGGGTCTGCGTGTGGTCGATGCCTCGATCATGCCGATCATCACCACCGGCAACCTGAACGCGCCGACGATCATGATCGCCGAGAAAATCGCCGACAAGATCCGTGGCCGCCAGCCATTGCCGCGCAGCAACGCACCTTACTACGTCGCTGGCGATGCGCCGGTGAAAGGCAAGGCACTGCGTGATGTGAGTGCTGTTGCTCAGTAAACCGTAATACCGCGTCACGGCTAATCGCTGGCAAGCCAGCTCCCACAGGTTTTGCGTCGTTCACAGATTCTGTGACCACCAAAAAACCTGTGGGAGCGGGCTTGCCCGCGATGAGGCCATGCAATTCACCGCAAATTCTCCTGCTTCACAGTAAATCCTCCGACACCCCCTCTTCACTTGATCCTACACCCCACGCAGGCCTACTCTAGTCCTCGCCCAATCGTTTCACCCCCTCCCGCCGAATCCGCTTCGCCGTTTCTCCCATAACAAGGAGGTTTCCCTGATGTTCGATTTCCACTCCCAGCTCAAGCAGCGCTTCGCTGCCTTGCGCACGGGCGCCGAATTTTTTTCCTTGCGGTATGTGCGCGAGTCCGGCCAGTACCTGTCGGTGCGCAAGAACGTCGCCGAACCGCCGAGCCTGAGCCGCGACGAAGGCGCGATGCTCACCGTCCGGGTCAACGGCGTCGAAGCCTACGCCGCGACCAATGACCTGTCGCAACAAGGCCTGCAAGCCGCCCTCGAGCGCGCCGAGCAGCAGGCCCGGCGGATCAAACCCCACGCCCTGCTTGACCTGAGCCAGCAGCCGGTGTCCAGCGACCGCGCCGACTACTTTTCACCCAATCTGGAACAACCCTTTCCGTCCCTGAGCGAATGCTTCGAGCTGCTCGGCGCGGAATCCGCCTCGGTGCCAAAGGATGAGCGCCTGGTGAACTGGGAAGTGAGCATCGGCATCACCCACGTCGAACAGATCTATTTGAGCAGCGCCGGCGCCGAATTGCGCCAGGCCCAGCGTTTCGTCTATCCGGGCCTGAGCGTCACCGCCTACGACGGCAACGACAGCCAGACCCGCAGCCTCGGCCGCGAGAACTTCGGCCAGCAGGGCGGCGCCGACGTGATCAGCCGCTGCGGTTTGATCGGTGCTGGCCCGCAAGTCGCCGATCAGGCGCTGCAACTGCTGCTCGCACCGAACACCCCGCAAGGCCCGCGTGATTTGCTGCTGATGCCCGACCAGATGATGTTGCAGATCCACGAATCCATCGGCCACCCGCTGGAGCTCGACCGGATCCTCGGCGACGAGCGCAATTACGCCGGCACAAGCTTCGTCAAAGCCTCGGATTTCGGCAGCCTGCAATACGGTTCGAAACTGCTCAACGTGACGTTCGATCCGGGCATTCCCGAAGAACTGGCGAGTTACGGTCACGATGACGACGGTTCCAAGGCCAGCAAGCAATTTTTGATTCACGAAGGCCTGCTGGTCCGTCCGTTGGGCGGTGCACTGTCGCAGTTCCGCGCGGGGCTGGACGGCGTCGCCAACAGCCGCGCCTGCGGCTGGAACCGCCCGCCGATCGACCGCATGGCCAACCTCAACATCGAGCCGGGCGACCAGCCGCTGGAGCAACTGATCGGCGGCATCGAAAACGGCATTCTGATGAGCACCAACCGCTCATGGTCGATCGACGATGCCCGCAACAAATTCCAGTTCGGCTGCGAATGGGGCCAGTTGATCGAAAACGGCGAACTCAAGGGCGTGGTGAAAAACCCGAACTACCGGGGCATTTCCGCGCACTTCTGGAAGAGTCTGCGCGCCGTCGGCAACGCCGGCACCACTCAGGTGCTGGGCACGCCGAACTGCGGCAAGGGCGAACCGAACCAGGTGATCCGCGTCGGCCACGCTTCACCGGCCTGCGTGTTCAGCAATGTTGATGTGTTTGGGGGAGACGCCTGATGAGTATTTCCAAGAGCCAGTCCGAGGCGTTCAAGCTGCTGGTCAACTGGCTGCACGATGCCGTGCGCGAGCCGGAACAGTTCACCCTGAGTTACGACGCCGAATCGTCGGCCTTCGTCCGTTTCAACCACGCCAAGGTGCGTCAGGCCGGGCAGGTGCAGCAAGCCGGTATTGGTCTGAAACTGATCGACGACGGTCGCCATGCCGACCTGCACATCACCCTGTCCGGCGAGCAGGCCACCGACCTGCAACGTCTTGCCGAAGGCTTGCAGCAACTGCGCGAAACCCTGCCGCTGCTGCCGCAGGATCCGTACCTGTTGCTCAACCACAACGGCTGGCAGAGCCAGAGTGTGCAGGAGCATCCGCTGCCGGACACCGAGCAGGTCGTGGCGCAAATCGCCCAGGCGGCCGAAGGTCTGGATCTGGTCGGTTTCTACGCTGCCGGCCCGATCAGCCGTGGTTTCGCCAGCTCTTCCGGCGCATTCGGCTGGCATCAGGCCAACAGCTTCAACTTCGATTTCAGCCTGTTCCACGAGAACGGCGAAGCGGTGAAGGCCAGCTACGCCGGGCATGACTGGAACAGCGAAGACTTCGCCAAACGCATCCAGCAGGCCCGCGAACAACTCGAGTTTCTCGGTCGCCCACTGCGCACCCTGCCGCCCGGCCAATACCGCGCCTATCTGGCGCCGGCGGCGCTGGAGGAAATCATGGGCATGCTGTGCTGGGGCGGTTTCTCGGCGCAGTCGATTGCCAGCAAAAGCAGCCCGCTGCAGAAGCTGTATGCCGGCGATCAGGCATTCAGTCCGCTGGTGTCCCTCGACGAGAAAGTCAGCGACTCGCTGAGCCCGGCATTCTCCGGCGAAGGTTACCCGCGCAGCGATCTGCGGTTGATCATCGAAGGCAAAGCGGGTGATCAGTTGGTGGGTTCGCGCAGTGCCGCCGAGTACGGTCTGACGGCCAACGGCGCCGGCGGTGGCGAATCGCCGAGCGCGCTGAACATGGGCGCCGGTGATCTGCCGCAGGCCGAGATCCTCAAACAGTTGGGCACCGGCCTGTACATAAGCAACCTGTGGTACCTGAACTTCTCCGATCAACCAGCGGCACGCCTTACCGGCATGACCCGGTTTGCCACGTTCTGGGTCGAGAATGGCGAGATTCAGGCGCCGGTCAGCACCATGCGTTTCGACGACAGTGCCTACAGCCTGCTGGGTTCGCATCTGGAAGCGTTGACCGCCGAACGGGAATTGCTGCTGTCGGCGAGCACTTACAGCCAGCGCAATACCTCGTCGGCATTGCTGCCGGGGGCATTGGTGAGCCGATTGACCTTGACCTTGTAAAAGCATCGCGAGCAGGCTCGCTCCCACAGGTTCGCGCAGTCCATGTGGAAACGAGCCTGCTCGCGATGAAGTCACCCCGGATTTACTGCGCCCATCACCAGAGGTTCCATGCCCAACCGCCCGCCTCTCGACGCCATCACCGCCCGCTGGTTGCCATGGGTCGTCGCCATCGCTTTCTTCATGCAGTCCCTCGACGGGACCATCCTCAACACCGCCCTGCCGGCCATGGCCAGGGATCTGGCCGAAGACCCGCTGCGCATGCAGGGCGTGATCATCGCCTACATGCTCACCGTGGCCCTGCTGATTCCCGCCTCAGGCTGGATCGCCGACCGCTTCGGCACCAAGAAAATCTTCTTCGGTGCGATCCTGCTGTTCAGCCTTGGCTCGCTGCTCTGTGCCTTGTCGAGCAGCCTGAGCATGCTGATCGGCGCGCGCGTGATCCAGGGCCTCGGCGGTGCGCTGATGCTGCCGGTCGGGCGTTTGGTGGTGCTGCGCGCCTACCCGCGCTCGGAACTGGTGCGGATCATGGGTTTCATCACCATTCCCGGCCTGCTCGGCCCGCTGATCGGCCCGACCATGGGCGGCTGGATGGTGGAATACCTGACGTGGCACTGGATCTTCCTGATCAACCTGCCGGTCGGCGTCATCGGTTGCTACGCGGTGTGGAAATTCATCCCCGACCTGCGCGGCACCGAGCGCACGCGTTTCGATAGCCTGGGTTTCCTGCTGTTCGGCGCGGCGATGGTGCTGATCACTATCGCCATGGAAGGCCTCGGCGAACTGCACCTGCCGCACCTGCGGGTGATGCTGTTGCTGTTCGGCGGCATGGCGTGTCTGGCGGCGTACTGGCTGCGCGCCGGGCACATTGAAAACCCGCTGTTCGCGCCGTCGCTGTTCAAGACCCGCACCTTCGCGGTCGGCATTCTCGGCAACCTGTTCGCCCGTCTGGGCAGCGGCGCCCTGCCGTTTCTGGTGCCGCTGCTGCTGCAAGTGGCGCTGGGGTATTCGCCGTCCCAGGCCGGGATGAGCATGCTGCCGCTGGCCGCAGCCGCGATGGTCGCCAAGTGGGGCGCGCGGCCACTGATCGAGCGTCTGGGCTATCGCATCGTGCTGACCGGCAACACCCTGTTTCTAGGGATCATGCTGGCGAGCATGGGCCTGGTCAGCGAGCAGACGCCATACTGGCTGCTGCTGTGCCTGCTGGCGATTCTCGGGGCGATCAACTCGCTGCAATTCACCGCGATGAACACCGTGACCCTGATCGACCTCGACGACGCCAGCGCCAGCAGCGGCAACAGTTTGCTGTCGGTGGTGGCGCAGTTGTCGCTGAGCCTTGGCGTGGCGTGCGCCGGTGCGCTGCTCGGTGGCTTTACGGCGGAGATCGGCAATGACGGCGTTGAGACCGTGTTGGGCGCGTTTCAGCTCACGTTCGTGACTGTTGGGATCATGGCCATGTTGGCCGCAACCATTTTTTCTCAACTTTCAAAGAATGACGGACGGCGAGTCAGACGTCCGGAAGAGCACATCGAGTCTTAGGGCTATTGGCCACCGGGCTGGTACACTGCGCGACATTTTGTTTTGCAGGCCAGTCCCGTGACCACCATCGCCACCGCTTTTAATACTTTGCCGCTGTCCGCCGCCATGCTGGCTAACCTCGACTCCCTCGGTTATGCCCAGATGACGCCGATCCAGGCGCAGAGCTTGCCGGTGATCCTCAAGGGGATGGACCTGATTGCCCAGGCCAAGACCGGCAGCGGCAAGACCGCCGCGTTCGGCATCGGCCTGCTGAACCCGATCAATCCGCGCTACTTCGGTTGCCAGGCGCTGGTGATTTGCCCGACCCGTGAGCTGGCTGACCAGGTCGCCAAGGAAATCCGTCGTCTGGCCCGTGCCGAAGACAACATCAAGGTCCTGACCCTGTGCGGCGGCGTGTCCTTCGGCCCGCAGATCGGCTCGCTGGAGCACGGCGCGCACATCATCGTCGGCACCCCGGGCCGCATCCAGCAGCACCTGCGCAAGGGTTCGCTGGTCCTCGACGGCCTGAACACGCTGATCCTCGACGAAGCCGATCGCATGCTCGACATGGGTTTCTACGACGCCATCGAAGACATCATCGAGCAGACCCCGGCCCGTCGTCAGACCCTGCTGTTCTCCGCTACTTATCCGGTGGGCATCAAGCAACTGGCGTCGAAGTTCATGCGCGACCCGCAAACGGTCAAGGCCGAAGCGTTCCACGACGACACCCAGATCGAACAGCGCTTCTACGAGATTTCCCCGGAAGAGCGCATGAGCGCGGTGACCAAGGTCCTGCACCACTTCCGTCCGGCCTCCACCGTGGCCTTCTGCTTCACTAAGCAGCAAGTGCAGGAAACCGTCGATCACCTGACCTCCAAAGGCATTTCCGCCGTCGGCCTGCACGGCGATCTGGAGCAGCGTGACCGCGATCAGGTGTTGGCGATGTTCGCCAACCGCAGTACTTCGGTACTGGTTGCCACCGACGTTGCCGCCCGTGGTCTGGACATCGATGCACTGGACATGGTGATCAACGTCGAACTGGCCCGCGACTCGGAAATCCACATTCACCGCGTCGGCCGCACCGGTCGTGCCGGCGAGAAAGGCATCGCGGTCAGCCTCGTTGCGCCGTCCGAAGCGCACCGCGCGCAAGCCATCGAGCAACTGCAGAAAACCCCGCTGAACTGGGATCAGGTGGACAACCTCAAGTCCCAGGGCGGTGCCCCGCTTCAACCGCCGATGAGCACGCTGTGCATCGCTGGCGGGCGCAAGGACAAGGTGCGTCCGGGCGACATTCTGGGCGCACTGACCGGTGAGGCCGGCATTCCGGGCGCCCAGGTCGGCAAGATCGCGATCTTCGACTTCCAGTCCTATGTGGCGGTTGAACGTACCGTGGTCATGCAGGCGCTGCAGCGTTTGAACAACGGCAAGATCAAGGGTCGTTCGCTGCGCGTTCGCGTTTTGTAAGAACGCTTGATCGTTCCCACGCTCTGCGTGGGAATGCATCCTGTGACGCTCCGCGTCACGATTCAAAAGCGGACGCAGAGCGTCCATGGCGGCATTCCCACGCAGAGCGTGGGAACGATCTACGTGATGATTGTGTGAGGACACCGTTTTGCGCTCTACCGAAGTCGTGATCATTGGCGCTGGCGCCGCAGGGTTGATGTGTGCACTGACCGCCGCCGGGCGCGGGCGTCAGGTGATGCTGCTCGACCACGCGAACAAGGCCGGCAAGAAAATCCTGATGTCCGGCGGTGGGCGCTGCAACTTCACCAACATGTACACCGAACCGAGCAATTTTCTCTCGCAGAATGCGCACTTCTGCAAATCCGCGCTGGCCCGCTACACCCAGTGGGACTTCATCGGCATGGTCGCCAAGCACGGCGTGCCGTACCACGAGAAAAAGCTCGGCCAACTGTTCTGCGATAACAAATCCAGCGACATCCTCGGCATGCTGCTGGACGAGTGCGATCAGGTCGGCGTCAACCTGCACCTCGACACGTCGATCCAGACCATCGAGAAGGTCGAGGGCGGTTACCTGCTCGACACGACTCTCGGCCAGATCCAGTGCCAGTCGCTGGTGATCGCCACCGGCGGTCTGTCGATCCCGACCCTCGGCGCGACCGGTTTCGGTTATCAAGTCGCCAAGCAGTTCGGCCACGACCTGCTGCCAACACGCGCCGGGTTGGTGCCGTTCACCATCACCGATCAGCTCAAGGAGCTGTGCACCGAACTGTCCGGCACCTCGGTGGATTGTCTGGTCAGCTGCAACGACCAGAGTTTTCGCGAGAACATCCTGTTCACTCACCGTGGCCTCAGTGGCCCGGCGATTCTGCAGATTTCCTCGTTCTGGGAGCCGGGCGACACGGTCGAGATCAACCTGCTGCCGGATCACGACGCCGCGAGCTGGCTGCAACAGCAAACCGCCGAACGTCCGAACAGCGAACTGAAAACCCTGCTCGGCGAAATCTTCACCAAGAAGATGGCCAACCTGCTGGCGGACAACTGGTTCGTCTCCAAACCGATGAAGCAGTACACCCACGCCGAACTGGCGGACATCGCCGAAAAGCTCGGCAGCTGGAAAGTCGTCCCGGCCGGCACCGAGGGCTATCGCACCGCCGAAGTCACCCTCGGTGGCGTCGACACTCGTGAAGTGTCGTCCAAGACCATGGAATCGCTGAAAAGCCCGGGCCTCTACTTTGTCGGCGAAGTGCTCGACGTCACCGGACATCTGGGCGGATTCAACTTCCAGTGGGCGTGGGCCTCTGGTTACGCTGCCGCGCAGTACGTCTGACCCAGGTTTTTTTAGATTTGAAATGCAATCCCTGTGGGAGCTGGCTTGCCAGCGATGGCGGCCTGACAGTCAGCAATGATGTTGGGTGTACTGGCCTCATCGCTGGCAAGCCAGCTCCCACAGGTTTGTGTGCAAGATTCAAAATTTGAAGTCGGCGCAGGAACCCAAAGGAACACTTTTTGCTGTCAGATGTGATCGGCGCCATTGCGTCGGCGTCATTACTGGCTCAATTTAGCGGCATCGCCTCGGAAGGCCTTCGCACTTCATGTCCTCGACCTCGTTTCGTCAGTCTTTGCGGCGCCTGTGGGCGCTGGATAAATTCAGCTACAGCGTGCGGGTGTTCATCGCCCTGACCGGCAGCATGGCGCTGTGCTGGTATCAGGATGAAATGGGGCTGCTGATCCCGCTGTTCCTCGGGATCATCGCCAGCGCCCTGGCCGAGACCGATGACAGTTGGCAGGGCCGCCTCAACGCACTGGCGGTGACGCTGGTGTGTTTCAGCGTCGCGGCGCTGTCGGTGGAATTGTTATTCCCCTACCCCATCGTGTTCGTCATCGCCCTGGCACTGGCCAGTTTCGGCCTGACCATGCTCGGTGCGCTGGGCGAACGGTATGGCGCGATTGCTTCGGCGACCCTGATTCTTTCCGTCTACACCATGATCGGCGTGGATCAGCGCGGTGGCGCGGTCACGGATTTCTGGCATGAGCCGATGCTGCTGGTGGCCGGTGCCGCGTGGTACGGCCTGCTGTCGGTGCTGTGGCAGGCGATGTTTTCCAATCAGCCGGTGCAGCAGAGTCTGGCGCGGCTGTTCCGCGAACTCGGCTATTACCTGAAGCTGAAATCCTCGCTGTTCGAGCCGATCCGTCAGATGGACGTCGAAGCCCGGCGACTGGAACTGGCCCAGCAAAACGGCCGGGTCGTCGCAGCCCTGAACAGCGCCAAGGAAATCATCCTGCACCGGGTCGGCAACGGTCGTCCTGGCTCGAAAGTCAGCCGTTACCTGAAGCTGTACTTCCTGGCGCAAGACATCCACGAACGCGCCAGTTCTTCCCACTACCCCTACAACGCCCTGGCCGATGCGTTTTTCCACAGCGATGTCTTGTTCCGCTGCCAGCGCCTGCTGCGCCAGCAAGGCAAGGCCTGTCGGGCGCTGGCCGAATCGATCCAGATGCGTCAGCCGTTCATCTACGACGCGAGTTTCGCCGAAGCCCTGAGCGACCTGCACGCCTCCCTCGAACACCTGCGCATCCAGAGCAACCCGGCCTGGCGCGGGCTGCTGCGTTCATTGCGCGCACTGGCGGCCAACCTCGGCACCCTCGACCGTTTGCTCAGTGACGCCAGCAACCCTGACGCCCTGGCCGATGCCACCGACAGCAGCCTGCTCGACCGCTCGCCGCGCAACTTCAAGGACGTGTGGATTCGTCTGCGCACGCAGCTGACGCCGACCTCGCTGCTGTTCCGTCACGCCCTGCGTTTGCCGCTGGCGTTGAGCATCGGCTACGGCATGGTGCACCTGATTCACCCGTCGCAGGGTTACTGGATCATCCTCACCACACTGTTCGTCTGCCAGCCGAACTACGGCGCGACCCGGCGCAAACTCGGCCAGCGGATTTTCGGCACGGCGATCGGCCTGACGATTGCGTGGGCGCTGTTCGATCTGTTCCCAAGCCCGCTGGTGCAGTCGTGCTTCGCCATCGCCGCCGGCGTGGTGTTCTTTACCAACCGCACCACCCGCTACACCGTGGCCACCGCCGCGATCACGATCATGGTGCTGTTCTGCTTCAACCAGGTCGGTGACGGCTACGGGCTGTTTGTGCCGAGGCTGTTCGATACCTTGCTCGGCAGCCTGATTGCCGGGCTGGCGGTGTTCCTGTTCCTGCCGGACTGGCAGGGCCGACGCCTGAACAAAGTGCTGGCCAACACTCTCACCTGCAACAGCATTTACCTGCGCCAGATCATGCAGCAATACGCCGCCGGCAAGAGCGACGACCTCGCCTATCGCCTGGCCCGGCGCAACGCGCACAACGCTGACGCCGCACTCTCCACGACGCTGGCGAACATGCTGATGGAGCCGGGGCATTTCCGGAAGGAAGCCGACGTGGGCTTTCGCTTCCTGGTGCTGTCGCACACCTTGCTCAGCTATCTGTCAGGGCTTGGCGCGCACCGGGAAACCCAGCTGCCGGCCGAGGTGCGCGAACACCTGATCGACGGCGCCGGCGTGAGTCTGGCGGCGAGCATCGATGAAATCGCCCAGGGGCTGGCGAGCAAACAGCCGATTGCGATTCAGAGCGATGAGGAAGAAGCGCTGGCCAACGAGCTTGAGCAGATGCCGGACGAAATCGACGAAGGCCAGCGGCTGGTGCAGACGCAACTGGCGTTGATCTGCCGTCAACTCGGGCCGTTGCGCACGCTCGCGGCGCATCTGATCAAAGACACAGCCGAAGACTGAGCCGCCTCACATTCCATGCTGCCTGAGCAGCTTGTCATAGCTGCCATCGGCCTTCATCGATGCAATCGCCTTGTCGAACCCGGCCACGATCTGTTCGTGCTGCGGGTTCTTCAGGCTGACCAGAATATGCAGGCTGTTCTCGCTCAGCGGCTTGGGCAGAAACTCCACTGCGTTGCGTACCTTCGGTGATTCCCGGGCCAGGTAATAGCGGGCCACGTATTCGTCTTCCAGGGTCAGCTTGACCCGGTCCGCCGCGAGCATGCGCACGGCCATGGCGAAGTTATGCACAGGGACTTTCTGCAACGCGGTGTCGGCATCGAACGGCGCCGAATAGGCGTAGCCGCGCACGACCGCAACCGGATAGGTGTGCAGTTCCTGCAGGTTGTTGTATTCGATGGGCGCGTCTTTGCGCTTGAGGAAGCGCACGCGATTGAGCAGGTACTCAGCGGAAAACTGCCCGATCTTCGTGCGCTCGTCGTTGTACCAGGCGTTGACCAGCACGTCGTAACGTCCTTCGCCAACCCCCATCAACGCCCGCGCCCACGGCACCTGCTCATAACCGCTGGCATAACCGGCACGGGCCAGGGCCGTGCTGACGATGTCGGTCGCCAGCCCACCGTTGACCAGTGTGTCATCGGTAAAGGGCGGCCAGACGTCGAACACCAGACGCAATTTCTCCGCTGCCGCGCTTTGACCCAGCAACAGCAATCCGATCAAAGCAAAGGCTCGATGCAATCGCGGCATGCTTGAAAATCCTTAGCGGGCGGGCCGCCCGGCGTGTTTTCAGTCAAAACCCCAAGGCCCCTTACCGGCGAATCCCAGGCCCTAACCTTAGCTCATTGAAGCCATTGCACAGCGCTTCCCAGCAGATTACACAAAGTACGGCGGGCCGCGATATTGGAATGATGGCATTTTGGCCTTTGTCACAGATTTCTCAGCCATACAGACATATTTCGGCGGGGCGCTTAGTATCGGGCGACGTTGTTCAAGGAATCGGAAGATGACAATCGAGTGGGTCTGCAAACATCACAGCGATCTGGGACTGGAGCAGCTGTACGCCATTTTGAAATTGCGCTCGGAAGTGTTCGTGGTCGAACAGCGCTGCGCTTACCTGGATCCGGACGGCCAGGATCTGGACGGTGACACCTGCCATTTGATGGGTTGGGACGATGATCAGCTGGTGGCGTACCTGCGCCTGCTGGACCCGGAATCCCAGGGTGGCGACGTGGTGATCGGCCGCGTGCTGACCGCACCGGCCGGGCGTGGCAAAGGACTGGGGCATGAAATGATGGAGCAGGCGCTGAAACAGGCCGAGAGGCGTTGGCCGGAAGTGCCGATCTATCTGTCGGCCCAGGCGCATTTGCAGGGGTATTACGGGCGGTATGGGTTTGTGGTGGCGGGTGAGGAATATCTGGAGGATGACATTCCGCACATCGGGATGCGGCGTTCCTGAAAAGCCCCCTCACCCTAACCCTCTCCCGGAGGGAGAGGGGACTGATTGGGGAATATTCGGGAGATACAACGACCTGAACGAGCGTTGTTGAATCCATAATCGCCACACTTGATCAGGTCGATGTATGACGCAAGACACCTCGGTCAGCTCCCTCTCCCTCCGGGAGAGGGCTGGGGTGAGGGCAACAATCTAAAGGCGAACACCCAAACTCAGGGATATTCGAGAACAGCCTTGATCTGCCGCAAATTCCGCTCGATCCACCCCCGATCAATCGCCCCCCACTCACGAATCCGATAGCGCCCCGCATGATTGCGCGCGCCTTCTTCCTGTTCGAACTCGCAGACGATATCCAGATCCGCCAGCGCCGCAATCGTGTCCTGCGCCGTACGCCGGGGCATGCCGGTGACCTCGGTCAGCGCCGGCACGCTGCTGGCCAGGCCGCTGTCGATCAGGTACGCCACGTACAAGCGCCGGTAGAAACTGCTCTTGGTCTTGCTCACGTCCATGCATGCGCTCCGTTGTTTGATGTCTTATTGCATGTCGCGCCACGTCAGGTACACCCGCAGGTCGAACTCGACCTGGTGGTAGCCCGGCAGCATGTGCTCACATAACTTATAGAACGCCTTGTTGTGATCCGACTCCTTGAAGTGCGCCAGCTCGTGCACGACGATCATCTTCAGAAACTCCGGCGCGGCGTCCTTGAACAGCGAGGCGATGCGGATTTCTTTCTTGGCCTTGAGCTTGCCGCCCTGCACCCGCGACACCGTGGTGTGCAGGCCGAGGGCGCGGTGGGTCAGATCGAGACGGTTGTCGAACAGGACCTTGTCGATGGCCGGGGCGTTGCGCAGGTATTCCTGCTTCAAGTCCAGCGCGTAGCCGTACAACGCCTTGTCGCTCTGCACATCGTGGCGGCCCGGATAGCGTTGGCTCAGGTAATCACCGAGGCGGTTGTCGGCGATCAATTGGCGCACCTGATCCTGCAATTGCGCGGGATAGGCCTGGAGGTATTTCAACGCAGTCATGGGGCGGCACAGGTCATGAAAAGGCCGCCAGTGTAGCGAATTCAACCGGCCAACGCGCTCCAGTCGAACGGCTCGGTAAAGCGTGCGGTGTCCTCGGCGACCAACGGCCGCGCCACCAGGAAGCCTTGCACGTACTCGCAACCATGGGCTTGCAGCCACTGGTATTGCTCGACGGTTTCCACGCCTTCGGCAATCACCAGCAAGCCGTATTCCTTGCATAAGTCGATGACCGTGCGCACTAGCGAAGCGTCGCGGGACGAGTCCGGCAATCGGGCAATCAGGTGGCGATCGAGTTTGAGGGTATCCAGTTCCAGATCGCGCAAATGCGCCAGCGAGCAGGCCCCGGAACCGAAATCGTCCAGCGCCACCCGCACCCCGAGATTGCGCAGCAGCTTCAGCTGCTTGCGGGTCTCGTCCGGGTTGATCGTCAGCGCCTCTTCGGTGACTTCCACTTCCATCTGGTGTGGCTGCAAACCATGGCGCTCCAGCACTTGGCGCAATTCAGTGACCAGATTCGGCAGGCCGAACTGGGTGTTGCTCAGGCTCACGCCGATCACCAGATCCCTGGAGAACTCGGACTCCCAAGCCTTACGCTGCCCGGCGCTGCGATGATAGATCCAGCTGCCGAGCCGGCTGATCAGCGTCGCCTCCTCCAGCAACGGCAGGAACAACCCCGGCGGCACATCGCCGACGCTCGGGTGCTGCCAGCGCAGCAACGCCTCGAAACCACGAACGCGACCATCGCCAATGGCCACCTGCGGCTGATACACCAGATTGAAATCGCGGTTCTCGATGGCATTACGCACGCTTTCTTCCAGCATCAGCCGCGACCGCGCACGGCCGTTCATTTCATGATCGTAGAAACGATATTGCTGACGCCCGGCACGCTTGGCCTCGTACATGGCGATGTCCGAGGCGCGCAGCAGACCGTCGAGGTTGTTGCCGCAGTCGGGGTAGGTGGCAATGCCGATACTCGCGCCCAGAGCAATATCGAGGCCTTCGATCTGCTGACAGATCGACACCCGCTCGATGAGTTTTTCAGCAATCTTCGCCGCTTGTTCGGGGAATTCCAGATCCAGCAGCGCGGTGAATTCATCGCCGCCCATCCGCGCCAGAATGTCGAATGGCCGCAGGCACGCTTTCAATTGTTCGGAGACCCAGCGCAACACCCGGTCCCCGGCATCATGGCCGAGGGAATCATTGACCCTCTTGAAACCGTCGAGATCGAGATACATCAACACCCAACTGCTATCCGTGCGCTCGCCGCGCAACAGCAGGTTTTCCACAGTCTGGTAAAAACCCCGGCGATTGAGCAGCCCGGTCAGCGGGTCGGTGACAGCCTGAAATTCCAGCTGCTGATGCAGATGACGCACCACCGACATGTCCAGCACCGTCACCACCATCGCATGTTGTTCACTCGGCAGCGGCGCGCAGGACAAGGCCACTGGCACCTGCTGCCCCGGTGCGGTGCGCAGCGACGCATCGTGTAGACGCAGCGTCTCGCCACGTTTGTACCCGGCGTAAAACTCGGAATCGGCCCACAGCGGAATGTGCGGTTTCTGCAGGTAATCGAGAAACTCCTGCCCTTCCAGCTCCTTCACCGGCGCATTGAGCAACCGGGAAATCGCCGGGTTGGCAAAGCGGATCAAACCATCCTCGCCCAACACCAGAATGCCTTCGGCCGCGTTATCCAGCACCGAGGCATTGAAGGCCCGCGCCGATTCCAGATCCTGACTCAAACGCTGCAAGGCCCGGCGATTGCGCTGGTGCTCCAGCAACGCCTGGACTTTCGGCTTGAGAATCTGCGGATCGAACGGTTTGAACAGGTAATCCACCGCACCGCTGGCATAACCCTTGATCACGGCGTCCTGGGACTGCTCGTTGGCAGTGAGGAAAATGATCGGGGTCAGGCGCGTGCGCTGGCTGCCGCGCATCAGCCGCGCGACTTCGAAACCGTCCATGCCCGGCATCTGCACATCCAGCAGCACCAGGTCGATGTCGTGTTCGAGCAACAGGTTGAGGGCTTCGTAACCGGAAGCGGCGGTCAATACCTGCCAGTCCTGGCGCTGCAGCAACGCGCGCATGCTGATCAGGTTTTCAGGGTAATCATCAACGATCAAAAGGACTGAGCTGCCTTCACCTGGCTGGGGTTGCGCGCATTCCATGCTGCTTCTCTTGTCGGGACAACTCGTGTCGGGGCATCTCGGGTCAGTGTTCCGGGCGGCTTCTCGTGAAAACCATACAGTCACCGAGTCTTCACTCTAGTCCGGGATCTGTAAAAGCAATAGCTGTCATCCAGCCATCATTTAACCAAACCGATAGGCAGCCGACTAACGGTCACCGCTGAAGCCCCCGAAAACCGGGAAAGGTGGCATTTCGACAGGATGTTGACGCCAATCATCCGCCAGACGGCCGTTAACAAAAAATCCCTCTACGCTTATAAAGGCCGCCCCCAAGAGGCGCGGGCTAGAGCTTCTGGCACGCGCGTGCAAGAGAAATAGAGTGGAAGAACCGACATGATTGATCTCGCAACCTGGAACCTCAGCGTTCCCGTTGGCAGCCCGCCCTACACCGTCGAAACCTCCAAACTGGTGAACGGCTTCAAGGATCAGTACTTCCATTCCGACACCGGCACCCTGTTCTTCTGGTCCCCGGTGACCGGCTCGAAAACCGAAAACGCCATCTACCCGCGCACCGAACTGCGTGAGACCTACAGCAACGGAACATTGCGCAACTGGTATTACCCGGACGCCGACAACCTGCTGCGCGCGACCCTTTCGGTCAACAAGGTGCCCAGCTCCGGCAAGATCGTCATCGGCCAGATCCACGCCTATGAAAGCCAGAAGCCGATGCTCAAGCTTGAGTACCAGTACAAAGACAAAACCGAGACCGGCAACCTGGTGATCAAACTGCGCACCCATCCGGATCAGGACGAAAGCCGCGTCATCACCCTCGCCACCGGGATCAAACTCAATCGCGAATTCAACTACCTCATTCACCTGAGCCCCGGCGGTGCGCTGGGTGTGAGTGCGGCCGGGTATCAGTGGGATTCGCAGATCAGCGCGACGTGGCGCAACAAACCGCTGTATTTCAAGGCTGGCGTGTATGTGCAGGACAACACCGGGTACACCAGTGAGGGTGGGCAGGTGACGTTCAGCAAGCTGGATATTGATCACGATAAATAGCCGCGATGCGTTCGTTTAAGGCTGCTGTTTAAAGGCAGTGCGCGTAACGTCCCGAAGCCTACAACGGCTTGCGTCGCTGCCTACCACTACGCCAGAATCCGCCAGCTTGTGCGCCTGGAGGGCCATCGGTAACTTGATTCGGGTCACTGATTCGCAGTGATCGGGTTTAGTAGCCCGAGGGTTCGAGCTTGTGCACAAGCATCTGTCAGTCAGGAATTTCGATTCCTGCACCTGATGGCGACTGTGCGCAGGGCATCTTCGGGTGCGCCGGCTTGCTCGAAACCCCGGTCTACTAACCTGCGTACAGTTGCCTCCACTTTGATTAGTAGCCAGAGCGGGGGCACTCCATTCAGGTTTCGAGCAAATGATTAAATCTACGCCTCATCCGCCGGTCACAGACCCGGCCTCTCCCTACGATTCCATCGACCCCAAAAAACTCAACGAAGCCGCCGAACGCGCCCTAGACCACTACCTCTGCCCCGGCGCCCGCATCATGGCCACGGTCAACGAACCCGACCGCATGTACTTCGCCAATCCCGCCTACAACACCGAATCCCTGCTGGCCAACGCCAGCGAAACCCTCGGCTCCGCCAGCGAAATGCTCAACAACTTCGCCGCCACCCTCGCCCCCGCCGACCGCAAAACCGCGATAGGCATCGCGCAGTTGGTGATGCTGGGGGAACTGGCGGTGAATCAGGCGCTGGATCACGTCGAGTTAAAGGAATAGCCACCCATAACGGCTCGCTCATCGCGGAATCTCAGAAATGTCCGCAATTGGCGACGTTCTTGCCCCTTACCGATAGACCATCGCCTACAAGAAATCCGCGCCATAGCGGGTTTCTTAAATGAACGAGTTACACTCGGATCAATTGACTTTGCAGGGAAGAGGTGGAGCTAGAAAAGCCGACTACTGCAGCGCCGATGCCCGGCCTGAGACATTGAGGCGCCCCGCGCTTGGCGCAGGCCCCTCAGAAATAACACCTACCAAGTAAAAGAAGGAACGACTGAACATGACTTAAAGCTTTGCAAGCGAACAAGAAGCAGCACGGGCCATGCTGCTGGAAGTAGCCGGGTTACTAAATCGTCAAACTATCGACTACGCGGTGATTGGTGGATGGATTCCTTACCTGTTTAACTCCAAGCCCATTCCCCACACGGGCACCTATGACGTCGACATCATTCTGAATGCGGCGCTGAGTAAAGAGCATGTTATTCGGGCTCTGGACTCAATGGTTAAGGACTCGGGGTACATGCGGGCGCCAAAGAATGCGTTCCAGGTGTACAGAAAGCTGGTGGTCAATGATGAACCAATGATTTTTCATGTGGATTTCCTGCACAGGAAATATGCAGATGATTCAGCCGACCTGATTATGCAGTGGGGGCGTTATGAGTCCATCGCGACCCCGGGAACGGACGTGATCTTCACTGAAAAGGAAGCCAGGCATCAGTTGATATCGGGGCAGGCCATGGACGGTACGGAGACCTCGCTGAAGATCCCCTTCGCCACCGAAGCTGGCTTCCTTTCTGCCAAGGGGCGCTCGGTTGGTTTTGGGAAACGCTTGCGGGATGCCTTCGATATATTCCTCGTCATCAATCAGTCGAACAACATCACTGAACTGACGGAACACAGTAAGCAATTGATGAAGAGCTCAATATTCGCAGCGTCAATGAGTCGTTTGGAGAACGAGTTCAATAATAAATCTGCAGCAGATGACGCCGCTGCATTTATCGTCAAACTTGCTCCCGAACATATTCCGGGCTTTATCGAGGGCGCAGGCGAAGCGCCGTTGGCAAATACTCAAAAGGCCAAAGAGTGGGTTTTAAAAGTGATCAATGATTTTTTGACTGCGATAAAGCCAGTGCGCCGCGCAAGCTGATTCCACTCCGACATCAATCAGAGGGACAGATTTATTTATCTGCTGCTCGATTAAATCAATCTGCCCCCGCTTTCCTTTATTTTCAACTCGACCTACGTATATCAAATACGGGTCGTGCCGACTGGCTTTCGCTTCATTCCTGAGCCGACGGAGTCATTCAACGCCACTACCCGCCCCGCATCCCATTCCCGCTGCATATCAGCAAACAACTCGCCGTTCACTCGCGCCTGATGATTCGCCAACGCTTGAGTCATCGCCTCAGCAATACGCTCGATGATCAAGGCTGGCTTCTCCACTGAACAATGCTTGCGACCAAACTCGATCAGTTGCTGGCGATCCGGATAGGTTTTCACCTTGTTCATCTTGATTGCCAACGTGCGATCAACCAAGGAGCGGCCTGATTTGGGATTGTAGTTTTCGTAGACCGTTGTGGTGGTGACATCAAAAACGGGAGCCAATTGCACAGTTTCCAGAGCTTCTGGATGGGTATAAATCACGCCGAAGTTCTTCAGATGCGCATCGCCGTTTCGAACCATGACCGAAAGGCAGACCGAAGCGAAAAAACGCTCCAACTCCCGAAGCGCATCACCATGCCGACAGACCTGGCCAATCACGGCCGCGAGAGTTTCGTAGCTCTGCGAATACTTGTAGTTGTCATGGGGATCCTTGTTTAGTCCCAACAGAACCGCCATGTCTTCGAACCCGAGGCGACCGGCCTCGGTCAGGTCAAAACGCTCCATCACAAACAAATCGCCGTTTTCGGACAACCAGAACGGCGGTGTTTCAAGTCCGGCGATGCGAGCCGCTTCCAAGCAGAGAAACTCGTTCTGAGCCAGATGTGCGTACTCATCCGCGCCTGATTTGACGATCAGGTCGGAGCTGAGCATGGTTTTTCGATTGCCGGTGAGCTTGTCCAGGTCCGGAACCAGCACCTTGGGCTGTACACCTGAAATGCCCGACTCGAAATAGGTGTCGACCAGAAACTCGAAAACGCCCTGCGAAACATCGGCGGACAGGATCTCCTGCAATCCAACTTGCGCACGCACGGATACCGGAGTTTCTATCGGATTCTGGTAGGTGAGGCGTCCGATCTGGTTCCCGCCGATGACCGATAACAGGCGCATCTCATCGACTTGCATGTGCTTGGCCATCCGGCGCTTGATCTGATCCGCCAGAAACCCTTCAGGCACATTCATATCGAAGATCGGATGCAGCACGTTGCTCACCGAGGGCGTCGGGTCATAGGGCATGACAAGTGAGACTTCCCTTGTTGCATCGGCGGTTTCATAAACAAAGGAAAACTGCGATCCCTTGGACAGCGCACCAGCGAAGCCTTGCGGCGTGGTGACGTTGAGCCTTTTGACTTTACTCATCGTGCTCTACCAGATCGGCCAGGGATTTGAGGTCAATGCGGTTATCAACAATTTCCAGCGCCATGCCCAGCGCTGCCAGCACCCTGAACGCGGTGTAGAGCGCGACATTCTCGCCGGCCTCAAGGTCAATGATGGTTTTGCGGCTGCATTTGGCTCTGTGGGCCAATATCGCTTGGCTGTAGCCTTTGGCCCGACGCAATTGCCGAATTCTTTCACCGAAAACAGCGGGATTGGGGAGCAGCATAAATGTCACCCATATGGGACTTTTTATAATCTGGAATCGATTATGTCCGTTATGGGTGACATTTCAAGCGCCTTACGTCAGTCGACTGCTTGATAAAACTCCAGGCAAAAAAAACCCGCCTCACGGCGGGTTTCTTTCAAATCAGTTCAACACCCAGTCTCAATTGACCTTGGCGTTCAACTCACCCTTCAGATAACGCTGATACATGCTTTCCAGCGAGATCGGCTTGATCTTCGAAGCGTTGCCGGCAGTACCGAAAGCCTCGTAACGAGCGATACATACATCGCGCATCGCCTTGACGGTTTCGCCGAAGAATTTACGTGGGTCGAATTCGCTCGGGTTGGTGGCCATCAGACGACGCATGGCGCCAGTGGATGCCAGACGCAGGTCGGTGTCGATGTTGACCTTGCGCACGCCGTGCTTGATGCCTTCGACGATTTCTTCAACCGGTACGCCGTAGGTTTCTTTGATGTCGCCGCCGTACTGGTTGATGATCGCCAGCCATTCTTGCGGGACCGAGGAAGAGCCGTGCATCACCAGGTGGGTGTTCGGGATGCGTTTGTGGATTTCCTTGATGCGGTCGATCGCCAGCACGTCACCGGTAGGTGGCTTGGTGAACTTGTAGGCGCCGTGGCTGGTGCCGATGGCGATGGCCAGGGCATCAACCTGGGTCTTCTTGACGAAGTCAGCGGCTTCTTCCGGGTCGGTCAGCATCTGGCTGTGATCCAGAACGCCTTCGGCGCCGATGCCGTCTTCTTCACCGGCCATGCCGGTTTCCAGCGAACCCAGGCAGCCCAGCTCGCCTTCAACCGAAACGCCGCAGGCGTGAGCCATGGCGACGGTTTGTTGGGTCACGCGGACGTTGTATTCGTAGTCGGTCGGGGTCTTGCCGTCTTCGCCGAGGGAGCCGTCCATCATGACCGAGCTGAAGCCCAGCTGGATCGAGCGCTGGCAGACGTCAGGGCTGGTGCCGTGGTCCTGGTGCATGCACACCGGGATGTGCGGGAATTCTTCGATCGCCGCCAGGATCAGGTGACGCAGGAACGGGGCGCCGGCGTATTTGCGGGCACCGGCCGAAGCCTGAACGATCACCGGGGAGTCAGTCTTGTCAGCGGCTTCCATGATGGCGCGCATCTGCTCAAGGTTGTTGACGTTGAAGGCTGGAACGCCGTAGCCGAACTCGGCTGCGTGGTCCAGCATCTGGCGCATGCTGATAAGTGCCATTGTGTGTGTCTCTCCCGGTTTGGGTCGTTAATCGTGCCAGCCTGCCGGAGCGGCGGCGGCTATTCAAGTGATTGCAGATCGGGGGTTGAGGCCCGGCCTGGTGATTCGATAAAGCAAATTCTGTTTTATTCGGCTTTGCAGCCCCGACCGATCAGATCATTGGTGGCGACCCAGTAGACCAGGCCCTCCTCACCTTTGATGTGAAACGCCAGCATGTCGTCGCTGTACAGCGCGCCCGAGGCGCCCGGCTCTTCTTTCAGGCGATAGACCTGATCGCCGCCGCCCAGTCGCACATCGACTTCGTTGCGGGCGGCATCGGTGTAGCGCCACAGCACCTTGGCCTGGCTGTCGCAGGTCCAGGTGGTCCAGTTATCCACAGGTGCGGATGACTGGAACGGGTTCCACTGCGCGCAACCACCCAACAATCCCAGTGCCGCAACGGCGATCAAGCCTTTCATCCGTGTTCCTCGACCGGCAGCGCAAGCCGCCGGCCCTGAGTTAAAGAGTCAGACCGGTCAAGGACAACCATGTTCCTTGGCCGGGGTTTGCGTCTCGTATTTGTCCAGACCGTCCGGGCCCGAGCGCTTGTTCAGCACCGGGTTGGTTTCGGCCTGCCAGTCGGCCTGGTAGCAGCCTTTCTGTGCCTCGCCGGGTGCCGGCTCCGGCGCAGCCTTCGGGTTACTCCCGCAGGCTGCCAATGTACCGGTCAGCAACAACAGCGCTAACGACTTGACCATCTGAACACTCCTTTGCCTGGCCAATCGGGCGGCCTCAGGCCTTGGCCCGGCTTTCCAGGACTTCAACGGCCGGCAGCACCTTGCCCTCGACGAATTCGAGGAACGCGCCACCGCCGGTGGAAATGTAGGAGATCTTTTCCGCCACGCCATATTTATCGATGGCCGCCAGGGTGTCGCCACCACCGGCAATCGAGAACGCCGCGCTTTCGGCGATGGCTTCGGCCAGCACTTTGGTGCCGTTGCCGAACTGGTCGAATTCGAACACGCCGACCGGGCCGTTCCACAGGATGGTTTTCGACGACTTCAGCAGTTCGGCGAAGTTGGCCGCGGTTTGCGGGCCGATGTCGAGGATCATGTCGTCGGCAGCCACGTCAGCGATCAGCTTCACGGTCGCTTCAGCGCTTTCAGCGAATTCCTTGGCAACCACCACGTCGACCGGCAGCGGCACGCTGACCTTGGCGGCGATGGCGCGCGCGGTGTCCAGCAGGTCCGGCTCGTACAGCGACTTGCCGACCGGGTGACCGGCCGCCGCGAGGAAGGTGTTGGCGATGCCGCCGCCGACGATCAGTTGATCGCAGATCTGGCTCAGGCTGTTCAGGACGTCGAGTTTGGTCGAGACCTTGGAACCGGCAACGATGGCCGCCATCGGCTTGGCCGGGGCGCCCAGGGCTTTGCCCAGTGCGTCGAGTTCAGCGGCCAGCAGCGGGCCGGCCGCGGCGACTTTGGCGAACTTGGCGACGCCGTGGGTCGAACCTTCGGCGCGGTGAGCGGTGCCGAAAGCGTCCATCACGAACACGTCGCACAGGGCGGCATATTGCTGGGCCAGTTCGTCGGCGTTCTTTTTCTCGCCCTTGTTGAAGCGCACGTTTTCGAACAGCACGATGTCGCCGGCCTTGACGTCAACGCCGCCAAGGTAGTCGGCCACCAGCGGCACTTCGCGGCCCAGGGCCTTGCTCAGGTAGTCGGCGACAGGCTTGAGGCTGTTCTCGGCGGAGAATTCGCCTTCGGTCGGACGACCCAGGTGCGAGCAGACCATCACGGCCGCGCCTTTTTCCAGGGCCAGCTTGATGGTCGGCAGCGAAGCCAGGATACGCGCATCGCTGGTGACAACACCGTCCTTGACTGGGACGTTGAGGTCTTCGCGGATCAATACGCGCTTACCTTGCAGATCGAGGTCGGACATCTTCAACACGGTCATGGGTCGCACTTCCTACGGTTTTTTTGAAGTCGCTGTTTGCAGATAGTGCTCTGCAACATCCAGCATTCGGTTGGCAAAACCCCATTCGTTGTCGAACCAGGCCAGGATGTTCACCAGCCGTGGGCCGGAAACGCGGGTCTGACTGGCATCGACGATGGCCGAATGTGGGTCATGGTTGAAATCACAGCTTGCGTGAGGCAATTCGGTGTAGGCCAACAGACCTTTGAGCGGGCCGCTGGTGGCGGCGTCGCGCAGGATCCGGTTGACCTCGCCGGCGTCGGTGTCGCTCGCGGTCTGCATCGTGATGTCGAGGCAGGACACGTTGACCGTCGGCACGCGTACGGCTTTGGCCTGAATTCGCCCGGCAAGTTCCGGCAGCAGGCGCTCGATACCACGCGCCAGACCGGTGGACACCGGGATCACCGACTGGAACGCCGAACGGGTGCGGCGCAGGTCTTCGTGGTGATAGGCGTCGATCACCGGCTGATCGTTCATCGCCGAGTGAATCGTGGTGATCGACACGTAATCCAGGCCGACCGCCTGATCCAGCAGACGCAACAGCGGCACGCCGCAGTTGGTGGTGCAGGAGGCGTTGGACACCAGCAGTTCGTCGCCGGTCAGGCAATCCTGATTGACGCCGTAAACGATGGTGGCGTCGACATCCGCCTCGCTGGCCATCGGCTGCGAAAACAGCACACGCGGCGCGCCGGCGTCGAGGAAACGCTGGCCGTCTGCGCGGGTGTGCCAGGCGCCGGAGCATTCGAGCACCAGATCGACGCCCAGCGACGCCCAATCGATGCCTTCGGGAGTGGCACTGCGCAGGACCTTCACGCAGTCGCCATTAATATGCAGACAATCGCCGTCGACCTTCACCTCGCCCGGAAACCGGCCGTGAGTGGAGTCGAAGCGTGTCAGGTATTCGATGCTGGCCATGTCGGCCAGATCGTTGATCGCGACAATCTCAAACCCGGCCTTCTCGCCTCGCTCGAACAACGCACGCAAGACGCAACGACCAATCCGGCCGTAGCCGTTGAGTGCAACTTTGTAGGGACGCGGTTGAGGCATGGGGTTCTCGATTACCGTGGTGTATCAGTCAAAGCGATGTTGCCTGACCGACCGCCATCGCGGGCAAGCCCGCTCCCACAGGGATCTACATCGCCCATGTGGGAGCGGGCTTGCCCGCGATGGCGTCAGTTAAGACGACACCTGATCTGGATCAGTCTTCCAGCAGCTCTTCAGCCTGACCCAGGATGTTTTCCAGGGTGAAGCCGAACTCTTCGAACAGTGCCGAAGCCGGAGCCGATTCGCCGTAGGTGGTCATGCCGATCACGCGACCTTCCAGACCCACGTACTTGAACCAGAAGTCGGCGTGGGCCGCTTCGATCGCGATACGTGCGCCAACCTGCAACGGCAGGACCGATTGCTTGTAGCTGGCGTCCTGAGCGTCGAACGCGCTGGTGCATGGCATGGAAACCACGCGCACCTTGCGGCCCTGCTCGGTGAGTTTGTCGTAGGCCTGAACGGCCAGACCGACTTCCGAACCGGTCGCGATCAGGATCAGCTCAGGCTCGCCTGCGCAGTCCTTCAGCACGTAACCACCACGACGGATGTCGGCGATCTGGCCGGCATCACGGGTTTGGTGCTGCAGGTTCTGACGCGAGAAGATCAGCGCCGACGGGCCGTCCTTGCGCTCCAGAGCGTTTTTCCAGGCCACGGCCGATTCAACGGCATCGGCTGGACGCCAGGTGTCGAGGTTCGGCGTGCTGCGCAGGCTGGTCAGTTGCTCGATCGGCTGGTGCGTCGGGCCGTCTTCGCCCAGACCGATGGAGTCGTGGGTGTAGACGTGGATCACACGCTGCTTCATCAGAGCGGACATGCGCACTGCGTTGCGGGCGTATTCCATGAACATCAGGAAGGTCGCGCCGTAAGGCACCAGACCGCCGTGCAGGGCAACGCCGTTCATGATGGCGGTCATGCCGAACTCGCGCACGCCGTAGTACATGTAGTTGCCGCTGGCGTCTTCGGCGCTGACGCCTTTGCAGCCTTTCCACAGGGTCAGGTTGGAACCGGCCAGGTCAGCCGAACCGCCCAGCACTTCCGGCAGCAGCGGGCCGAACGCGTTCAGGGCGTTCTGGCTGGCTTTACGGCTGGCGATGGTTTCGCCTTTGGCGGCAACGTCGGCGATGTAGGCATCGGCCTTCTCGGAGAAGTCGGCCGGCAGTTCGCCGCTCAGGCGACGGATCAGTTCGTTGGCTTCGGCCGGGAACGCGGCGGAGTAGGCAGCGAAACGCTGATCCCACTCGGCTTCGGCGGCGCGGCCTTTTTCCTTGGCATCCCACTCGGCATAGATGTCGGCCGGGATTTCGAACGGACCGTGGTTCCAGTTCAGCGCCTGACGGGTCAGGGCGATTTCCGCGTCACCCAGCGGGGCGCCGTGGCAATCTTCCTTGCCTTGCTTGTTCGGCGAACCGAAACCGATGGTGGTCTTGCAGCAGATCAGGGTCGGCAACGGGCTCTTGCGAGCGGTCTCGATGGCGGTCTTGATCTCTTCCGGGTCGTGACCGTCAACGTTGCGGATCACTTGCCAGTTGTACGATTCGAAACGCTTCGGCGTGTCGTCGGTGAACCAGCCTTCGACTTCGCCGTCGATGGAAATGCCGTTGTCATCGTAGAAGGCGATCAGCTTGCCCAGGCCCAGAGTGCCGGCCAGGGAAGCGACTTCGTGGGAAATGCCTTCCATCATGCAGCCATCACCCAGGAACACGTAGGTGTGGTGGTCGACGATGTTGTGGCCAGGACGGTTGAACTGCGCGCCCAGTACTTTTTCTGCCAGGGCGAAGCCCACGGCGTTGGCCAGGCCCTGACCCAGCGGGCCGGTGGTGGTTTCAACGCCCGGGGTGTAACCGAATTCCGGGTGGCCCGGGGTACGGCTGTGCAGTTGACGGAATTGCTTCAGGTCGTCGATCGACAGGTCGTAGCCGGTCAGGTGCAGCAGCGAGTAGATCAACATCGAGCCGTGGCCGTTGGACAGCACGAAGCGGTCACGGTCGGCGAACGATGGATTGCTCGGGTTGTGCTTGAGGTAGTCGCGCCAAAGCACTTCGGCGATATCTGCCATACCCATAGGGGCACCGGGATGGCCGCTGTTGGCTTTTTGCACGGCATCCATGCTGAGGGCACGAATGGCGTTGGCACGCTCACGACGGCTAGGCATCGCTGATCTCCTGGGTGTGAATAGATTGAAACGGAAAAAAGGAGGGCATTTTCCCTCACCCGAGCGCCTCGGGGCAATGACAGATAGTCATCCGGAGGCGTTTTTCCAATGGATAACACCGGTTTCGGTTGGTGAAACCTTTCCGCTGTTCGTTTGTAGAGTTAACCGGGCGGTGAGAAGTGCAATCGAATGCGCCATCCATCGAGCAATATCAAAACTTTTTGATATAGACCTTGCGATGCCTTCAGGCCGTCACTAGACTGCCAGCCCTATGAACTTACGCGTGCCTTCCATTCGCCATGACGATTGCGACGAGCTGGCGGCCCTGTGCAAGGCCGGCGGCGATCCGCTGCGGCTGAATGTATTGCGCGCCCTGGCCAACGACTCGTTCGGCGTACTGGAACTGGCGCAGATTTTCGATATCGGCCAGTCCGGCATGAGCCATCACCTTAAAGTGCTGGCGCAGGCGGATCTGGTGGCGACTCGCCGCGAAGGCAATGCGGTGTTCTATCGCCGCGCCCTGCCCCACACCGAGTTGCTGGGCGGCAAGTTGCACGCGGCATTGTTAGAAGAAGTCGACAATCTGGCGCTGCCGGCTGACGTGGAAACCCGGATCGCACAGGTTCACGGGCAACGTGCGGCCAACAGCCAGGACTTTTTCGCCCGGATCGCAGAGAAATTCCGCGCCCAGCAGGATTTGATTGCCGGCCTGCCGCAGTACCGTGAAAGCGTGCTGGCCCTGCTCGACAAACTGAACTTCAATGGCGCTGCCACGGCCATTGAAGTCGGCCCCGGCGATGGAGCTTTCCTGCCGGAACTGGCGCGTCGCTTCGGCACCGTAACCGCACTGGACAACAGCGCGGCGATGCTCGAACTGGCCCGTCAGGTATGTGAACGTGAACAGCTGGCTAACGTCAGCCTGCAATTGGCCGATGCATTGAATGGCGTGAGCCTTCAGGCCGATTGCGTGGTGTTGAACATGGTGTTGCACCATTTCGCCGCGCCGGCCGAAGCGCTCAAGCACATGGCCAGCCTGCTGCAACCGGGCGGTAGCCTGCTCGTGACAGAGTTATGTAGCCACAACCAGAGTTGGGCCAGGGAGGCCTGCGGTGATCTGTGGTTGGGGTTTGAACAGGACGATCTGGCCCGTTGGGCCACCGCTGCGGGACTCGTTCCCGGGGAAAGCCTCTATGTAGGCTTACGTAATGGTTTCCAGATCCAGGTTCGCCATTTTCAGCGACC
Organism: Pseudomonas sp. 9.2(2024); assembly: GCF_039695385.1. Lineage (NCBI taxonomy): Bacteria > Pseudomonadati > Pseudomonadota > Gammaproteobacteria > Pseudomonadales > Pseudomonadaceae > Pseudomonas > Pseudomonas sp. 9.2(2024). The sequence goes on from NZ_CP155585.1 coordinate 6,025,870, forward strand.
GGCTGGCGACACTCACCATCGGTAAATTCAGGAAAACATCGAGATGAGCGAATACTCCCTCTTCACCTCCGAGTCCGTGTCTGAAGGACATCCGGACAAAATCGCCGACCAGATTTCCGATGCAGTGCTGGACGCCATCATCGCCCAGGACAAGCACGCACGCGTTGCCGTGGAAACCCTGGTCAAGACTGGCGTGGCCATCGTTGCCGGTGAAGTGACCACCAGCGCCTGGGTCGACCTGGAGCAGATCGTTCGTGACGTGATCTGCGACATCGGTTACACCAGCTCCGAAGTCGGCTTCGACGGCGCTACCTGCGGCGTGATGAACATCATCGGCAAGCAGTCCCCTGACATCAACCAGGGCGTTGACCGTGCCAAGCCTGAAGATCAGGGCGCCGGCGACCAGGGCCTGATGTTCGGTTACGCCAGCAACGAAACCGACGTGCTGATGCCGGCACCGATCACCTTCTCGCACCAACTGGTTCAGCGTCAGGCCGAAGCCCGTAAATCGGGTCTGCTGCCTTGGCTGCGTCCGGACGCCAAGTCCCAAGTGACCTGCCGTTACGAAGGCGGCAAGGTTGTGGGTATCGACGCTGTTGTTCTGTCGACCCAGCACAACCCTGAAGTGTCGTACAAGGACCTGCGCGAAGGCGTGATGGAGCTGATCGTCAAGCACGTGCTGCCTGCCGAACTGCTGAGCAAGGACACCCAGTTCCACATCAACCCGACCGGCCAGTTCATCATTGGCGGCCCGGTAGGTGACTGCGGTCTGACCGGTCGCAAGATCATCGTCGACAGCTACGGCGGCATGGCCCGTCACGGCGGTGGCGCGTTCTCCGGTAAAGATCCATCCAAGGTTGACCGTTCGGCTGCCTACGCTGGCCGTTATGTTGCCAAGAACATCGTGGCTGCCGGCCTGGCCGAGCGTTGCGAGATCCAGGTTTCCTACGCGATCGGTGTGGCCCAGCCTACTTCGATCTCGCTGAACACCTTCGGCACCGGCAAGATCAGCGATGACAAGATCATCAAACTGGTCCGCGAAGTGTTCGACCTGCGTCCATACGCGATCACCACCATGCTGGACCTGCTGCACCCGATGTACCAGGAAACCGCAGCCTACGGCCACTTCGGCCGTGCTCCGCAGACCAAGACTGTTGGCGAAGACACCTTCTCCACGTTCACCTGGGAAAAAACCGACCGCGCCGACGCTCTGCGTTCCGCCGCCGGCCTGTAATTTTCCTGGCGGTACGAGAAGCCCCGCACGGTTCGCCGTGCGGGGCTTTTTCATGGCCGCGAAACAACCGGCAAAACAGCCGCCCGGCCCACTTCAAAATCCCGGCTAGCCTTCAGGTATCTCTCTGAGCAAGGACGCTCACAATGCTTGCCACACTGCGCCTGTTTCTGTTTTTCCTGCCGTTTTTCCACCTCAACACCTTCGCTGCCGACTGCCCCGACTGGACCGCCGCCCGGGCTTCGAGCGAAGTCGTCGCCCTGCAGCAACAGATCGACCGCTGGGACGACGCCTATCATCGCGAAGGCCGCTCGGTGATCGCCGATGAGCTCTACGATCAGTCCCGCTTGCGTCTGAACCAATGGCGCCGGTGCTTCAAACTTCCCTCACCGCCCGAGCCGTTGCGCACCGCATCAGGCCCGGTTGCGCACCCGGTCGCTCACACTGGCCTGGACAAACTTCATGACGCGGCGGACATCGCGACCTGGCTGCGCGACCGAAAGGATGTCTGGGTACAACCCAAGGTCGATGGCGTGGCGGTGACGTTGATCTATCGCAACGGCCGACTGCATCAGGCGATCAGTCGCGGGGACGGCGTTCGCGGGCAGGACTGGACCGCGTCGGCAAAAAAGATCGGAGCCATTCCGCAACAGCTGACGCAACCGCAGGATCTGCTGGTGCAAGGCGAACTCTACTGGCGCTTGAACGGACACATGCAGGCACGTGCCGGCAGCGCCAATGCTCGAGCCACCGTGGCCGGGCTGCTGGGGCGCAAGGATCTCGACGCGGAACACGCTGCCGGCATCGGGCTGTTTGTCTGGGACTGGCCGCAAGGGCCGAAGGACTTGCCGGAGCGAATCGCGGCGCTGACGCAGTTCGGTTTTCCCACCACCGAGCCCTACAGCCAGGCCGTCGCCAGCCTGAACGAAGCGCAACACTGGCGCGATCACTGGTATCGCTCGCCATTGCCATTCGCCACGGACGGAGTGGTTCTGCGCCAGAGCCTGCGACCGCCCGCCGAACGCTGGCAGGCTCGTCCGCCCTACTGGGCCGTCGCCTGGAAGTACCCTTTCGCCCAGGCGCTGGCCGATGTGCGCAAGGTGAACTTCAAGATCGGCCGCACCGGGCGCATCACGCCGGTGCTTGAACTGTCGCCGGTTATGCTCGATGACCGGCAGATCAAACGGGTCAGCGTCAGTTCGCTCAGACGCTGGCAGGAACTGGACATTCGCCCCGGCGATCAGGTCGCAATCAGCCTGGCCGGGCTGACGATCCCGCGCCTCGACAGCGTGGTACTGCGGAGTACCGAACGCGCCGATTTGACCATTCCGCTCGCCAGCGACTTTCACGCCCTGAGCTGCTGGCAACCGACGCCAGGCTGCGAAAGCCAGTTCCTCGCACGCCTCACCTGGCTGAGCGGCAAGCAAGGTCTCGCCCTACCGCATGTCGGTCGCGGCACCTGGGAGAAACTTCTGGAAACAGGCCGCCTGAACAGCCTGCTGGATTGGTTGACCCTCGACGGGCCGGAGCTTGCTAACATTGCCGGTCTCGGCGAGCGCAGCAGTGCCCGCCTGCTGCACAGTTTTCACAGCGCCCGCCAACGGCCGTTCCTGCAGTGGCTCAAAGCCCTGGGGCTGCCACCGACCGGTCAGGCAACACTCGCCGATTCATGGCAGGCACTGGCACAACGCAACACCGAACAATGGCAGGCAGAAGCCGGAATCGGCCCGGGTCGCGCGGCGCAATTGAGCGCCTTTTTTCGCGACCCGCAGGTACTGGCCCTGAGTGAAACCCTGCAAGCCGCCGGCGTCGACGGCTTCTGAACACGCAATCCCCGGCCCGCCGGGAACCCAATGTCCGCCGGAGCGCTCCAACAGCGCAGTGCTTCACCGACCCGATTGCCTTTGCACATGGAGCTTTTATGAAATTTCTCGCACCGCTCGCCCTGCTTTCATTCTGCGCAGTCCTCGCCGCCCCCGTGATGGCCGACGAAGACGCGCCGGGCCTGACCGGTTGTGCCGCCAAGAAGCAGGGCATCATCAACCAGATCGAACAGGCCAAGTCCCGCGGCAACGCCGACCAGCAGGCCGGCCTCGAAACCGCCCTGCGCGAAGTCACCGAGCACTGCACCGACGCCGGCCTGAAGAAAGAACGCGAAAACAAGGTGCTCGACGCCAAGCACGAAGTGAGCAAGCGTCAGGCTGATCTGGACAAGGCCATGAAGAAAGGCGATCCGGAGAAGATCGACAAGCGCAAGAACAAGCTCGCCGAATCGCGCAAGGAATTGCAGGACGCGCTGGACGAACTCGACAAGTAAGAAAGCCGGGGATCACAGCCAAAAACCGTGATCCCTTGAACATCAGTGGTCGCGAAACTCTTTATGGCAGGCACTGCAGGCATCTTCGACTTTCTGCACGGCCGGCCCCAGGTTGCTGGCCTTGTAAGGTTGAACCTTGCTGGCGATCACCAGTTCACCGGTGGCCGCTTCAAGGGTGCGGGCCATTTCCTGGAAGCGGGCCTGTTTCTGCCAGACATCGTCCTTGGCGCTGGTGTGATCTTCCTCACGCACCTGCGGGAAATGTTTCCACGGCTCATGGGACAACGCATCGAGCTTGACCGCACCTTCCGCAAATTTCGGCCCGTCGAAGGCGATGCGTCCGCGCAGCATGCCGCCCAGGTCTTCGCCGGTCTTGAGCATCTGCTTGAAGATCGCCTTGCGCTGACCCAGCGGGGAATTCGGGTCGACACCGCCACAGGCGGACAAGGTCAGACAGGCCAGCAATACAACAGAAATTCTTTTAAGAGTCATGGTGGCTTCAGGTCACGGAAATCGGCGGCCAGTATCCTCGGGTCACCGCCAAACACCAATAGCCCTATTAACAATAAGGGTTGCTTGAGCGCATGGAGCACTTCTGCAACCGGCACAGGAAATTCTCCATGAACAGCCGTTTCAAGGCCTGGCGTCATCCGCTCATCGCGACCCTCCCGCTGCTGGCGATACTCGCCGGCTGCACCGGTGGCGACAGCGCCAAGCCGAAAACCCACGCCCTGGCCACGTATTCCAGCGCCACCTGGGAAGCATTGCCTGCGGTGTCCGATAGCGACCTGGTGGCCGGTTTCGGTTCGTGGCGCAGCGCCTGCACCCGGCTCAAGGCTGACCCGGTCTGGGGCGCGACCTGTGCGGCAGCCGCCAACGTGCCGCAAAAAGCCGGCGACATTCGCACGTTCCTCAAGCAGAACCTCGACGTCTTCGGCCTTCGCGCCGAGAACGACAACCCCAACGGTCTGATCACCGGCTATTACGAACCGGTCTATCCCGGCAGCCTGACGCAAACCGCCAGCGCCAACGTGCCGGTGTATGGCGTGCCCGAAGACATGATCATTGTGTCGCTGGACAGCATTTACCCGGAACTGAAAGGCAAGCGCCTGCGCGGCCGCCTCGAAGGTCGTGTGCTGAAGCCTTATGACGACGCGGCGACCATCGAGAGCCAGGGCGTCAAGGCGCCGGTCGTGGCGTGGCTGACCGACCCGATGAACCTGCAATTCCTGCAGATTCAGGGTTCGGGGCGGATCCAGACCGATGACGGTCGCCAGCTGCGCATCGCCTACGCCGACCAGAACGGTCATCCGTACCGGCCGATCGGCCGCTGGCTGGTGGAACAGGGCGAGCTGAAAAAAGAAGAAGTGACCATGGGCGCGATCAGCAACTGGGCCAAGGCCAACCCGTCGCGCATTCCGGAACTGCTGGCGAGCAATCCGAGCTACGTGTTTTTCACCCGCAACCCGGACAGCAACGAAGGGCCGCGCGGCTCGCTCAACGTGCCGTTGACCGCCGGTTACAGCGCGGCTGTGGACCGCAAGGTGATTCCGCTGGGCAGCCTGTTGTGGCTGTCGACCACTCGCCCCGACGGCACGCCGCTGGTACGCCCGGTGGCTGCGCAGGACACTGGCGGCGCGATTGCCGGTGAGGTTCGTGCGGATCTGTTCTGGGGCACCGGCGATGCCGCCGGACAACTGGCCGGCGACATGAAGCAGCAAGGGCAGATCTGGATGCTCTGGCCGAAAGGCGCGGCACTGCCGCAAGTACCGCAGGTGGCCGACAAGCCGTAAGTACAATGCAAAAGATCGCAGGCCTCGTCAGCCTGCGATCTTTTCAGGTTCAGACCGAAACGAAGAAGAAGCTGGCAATCAGCACCATCCCGACAAACCAGACCAACGAGCGCAAAGCCGCCCAGTCCGCCAGATAGCAAATGATGTAAAGCAGACGACTGGTGATGAACAGCACCGCCAGCACATTGACCGTCACCAGCTCTGCCGTGCCCACCAGGTGCGCGACGATCACCGCCGCCGCAAACGCCGGGGTCACTTCAAAACTGTTCAGTTGCGCCGCATGGGCACGGCGCGCCACGCCATCCACGCTGTCCAGAAAGTCCCGGGGATCATGATTGTCCCGCAGTCTGAAACCACCCGAGGCCTTGGCCACGACGGTGCACAGATAGGGCAGAAAGATCGCGATCAACACACACCACAAAGCCACCGTCATAACACCGTCCTTCTTTCGAGTTTTAGAGTTGCCGGGCGCTCAGAACTTCATCACCAACATGCCGATCAGCACCAGCCCACAGGCTAAGAGCCGCGGCCGGCCGAAAGGTTCTTTCAGGTAACGCATACCGAACAGCACCACCAGAATCACGCTGATTTCACGCAACGCCGCCGCTTCGGCAATCGAGCCCAACTGCATCGCCCACAGCACCAGAGCGTAGCTGAACAACACGCAGAACCCGACCGCCAGTCCCAGCTTCCATTGCTCGCGCCAGAACAGCTTGAACGCCGGACGCTTGGCCACCCACGCCAGCATCGGGAAAGGCCAGGCACTGAGCAGCGTAACCCAGACCAGGTAATCCAGCGGATGCGACCAGCGCCGCAGCGCCTGGCCATCGATGTAGGTGTAGCAACCGATGCACAAGCCGATCAGCGCCACCACCGGCAGCATCGACCACGGCAAGTGTTTCCCGCCGCCGCCCTGCCAGAGCAGGCAAGCCATGCCCAGCGGGATCAGCAGGATCCCGAAGATCTGCTGGGTGGTCAGCACTTCACCGGCGAAGATCAGGGTCAGCGCCAGCACCACCAGCGGCGACAATCCGCGCATCAACGGATAGACCAGCCCCAGATCGCCGACCCGATAGGCCTGGATGAGCAGATAACGATAGAGCAGCTCGAACGCCGCCGACGCCAGAATCCAAGGCCAGATTTCCGGCGGCGGCAGGCTGATGAAAGGGAACGCCAGCGCGACGAACAACAGCGCCACGGTGTCCATGCAGGCCACCACCAGCAGCCGTTCGGCGCTGAACTTGATTAACGTATTCCACGCTGCGTGCAACAGCGCCGCCACCAACACCAGAGCTGTCGCCAGCACGTGCCACTCCCTGATTCTTGTTGTTGAACCTGAGCCAATTAGTCAGATTATTGATTCGCGATGTGTCAGCAGCTGTTTATACTGCAAGCGACCACGCCGCACTCAGTTGCGCACAGATAAATTCCAATAATTCCTGCCTGCCCCGTTCTCGTCCGAGACCGGTCGCCGGCCTGCGTATGCCTGATCAAAGCGTCAAGACTACCGACAGAGACCTTGCGCATGCCACTCGCCTTGCTTGCACTCGCTGTTGCCGCTTTCGGCATCGGCACCACTGAATTCGTCATCATGGGCCTGCTGCCCGATGTCGCCCGCGACCTCGCCGTGAGCATTCCCCACGCTGGCCTGTTGATCACCGGCTACGCCCTGGGCGTGGTGTTCGGTGCGCCGATCCTGGCGATCGGCACCGCCAACATGCCGCGCAAGGCCACGCTGCTGGGCATGACGCTGATGTTCATCCTCGGCAACGTGCTGTGCGCACTGGCGCCGAACTACGCGACGCTGATGGCCGCGCGAGTGGTCACCGCGCTGTGCCACGGCGCGTTCTTCGGCATCGGTTCGGTGGTGGCCGCCGGGCTGGTCGCGCCGAACAAACGGGCGCAGGCGATTGCGATGATGTTCACCGGTCTGACCCTGGCCAACGTTCTCGGCGTACCGCTGGGCACCGCGCTCGGCCAGTACGCTGGCTGGCGCTCGACCTTCTGGGCAGTCTCGGTGATCGGTGTGATCGCCGCCCTCGCCCAATGGCTGTGGTTGCCGAAACATATCCCGATGGACAAGGCCAACCTCGTCAGCGAATTCAAGGTGCTGGGCAAGGTCAACGTGTTGCTGGCGCTGGGCATGAGTGTGCTGGCCTCCACCAGCCTGTTCAGCGTGTTCACCTACATCGCGCCGATTCTGCAGGACATCACCGGCGTCAGCCCTCACGGCGTGACGGTGATGCTGCTGTTGTTCGGCGTCGGTCTGACCGGCGGCAGCATGCTCGGCGGACGCCTGGCCGACAGCCGTCTGTTGCCGTCGCTGGTGGGTGTCGCACTGGCGGTGGTAGTGATTCTGGCGGCATTCAGCCAGACCAGTCGCTCGGTGGTTCCGGCGGCGATCACGCTGGTGCTGTGGGGGATTTTTGCCTTCGCCTTGTGCCCGATCCTGCAACTGCTGATCATCGATCAGGCGCACGAAGCACCGAACCTCGGCTCGACCCTGAACCAGAGCGCGTTCAACCTCGGCAATGCCGCCGGTGCTTGGATTGGCGGGCTGGTGGTGGCCAGCGGCGCGGACCTGGCGGACTTGCCTTGGACGGGCGCGCTGGTGGGTGTGCTGACCGTGCTGACGGCGTTGTTTTTCATCTACCTGCAACGTCGGGGTGTCGCTGCGGTCAATGTGTCCGGCTGATTTTCCCGGGGGACACAATTGTGTCCCCACCCGGCGTCAGCCCATCCAACCCTTGCGTCCATGAACGGGCGCGCTGTCTTTCCACCCCCATCCAAAGGACCCCGGATGCTTGAACTCGTCGCCGCTTTCATCTGCCTCACCACCCTCCTCACCTTTGTGAATTTCCGCTTCATCGGCCTGCCTCCGACCATCGGCGTGATGGTTACCGCACTGATGTTTTCCCTGTTGCTGCAAGGCCTGAGCCTGCTCGGCTACCCCGGCCTCGAAGAGCGCGTGCAGCAATTGATCGGCCAGATCGACTTCGGCGATCTGCTGATGAACTGGATGCTCTCGTTCCTGCTGTTCGCCGGTGCCTTGCACGTGAACCTCAACGACCTGCGAAGCTACCGCTGGCCCATCGGCCTGCTGGCGACCTTTGGCGTACTGATCGCCACCGCCGTGATCGGCAGCCTCGCCTATTACATCTTTGCCCTGTTCGGCTGGCACGTGAGCTTCCTCTACTGCCTGTTGTTCGGCGCGCTGATTTCCCCGACCGACCCGATCGCGGTACTCGGCGTGCTGCGTACGGCCAACGCCTCGAAGCCGCTGAAGACCACCATCGTTGGCGAAAGTCTTTTCAACGACGGCACCGCCGTGGTGGTGTTCACCGTGCTGCTTGGCATCGCGCAACTGGGCGAAACCCCGACCGTCGGCGCCACGGCCATGCTGTTTGCCCACGAAGCCATCGGCGGCGTGCTGTTCGGCGGGCTGATCGGTTATCTGGTGTACCTGATGATCAAAAGCATCGAGCAGCACCAGATCGAAGTCATGCTGACTTTGGCGCTGGTGATTGGCGGTTCAGCGATGGCCACCGAGCTGCACGTCTCGGCACCGATTGCGATGGTGGTCGCCGGTCTGATCATCGGTAACCTCGGTCGCAACCTGGCGATGAACGACATGACGCGCAAATACCTGGACGGTTTCTGGGAATTGCTCGACGACATGCTCAACGCGCTGCTGTTCGCGCTGATCGGGATGGAGCTGTTGCTGCTGCCGTTCAACTGGTTGCACGTGGCGGCAGCAAGTCTGCTGGCGCTGGCGATTCTGCTGTCGCGCCTGCTCACCGTGGCCCCGGCCATCGTCCTGTTGCGCCGCTGGCGCACCGTGCCTCGCGGCACTATCCGGATCCTGACCTGGGGTGGTTTGCGCGGCGGAGTTTCGGTGGCACTGGCACTGGCCCTGCCGCTGGGCCCAGAGCGCGATCTGCTGCTGAGCATCACTTACATCGTGGTGCTGTCATCGATCCTGTTGCAGGGCCTGACCATCGGCAAACTGGTCAAGCACGCAACGCGCGACGAGCCAGCAACCGCTGCCGAGCCCGTGCAGCACTGATCATTTTTTGATCTGCTGCGGATCGGGCTTTTCGGCCTGATCCGCAGACTCTTTCGGCCCGTCCGTTTCTTTCGGCGCGCCGCTTTCACTGCGGATCTGCGCATGACTGATCAGGGCGAAGATGAAACTGCCGCCGATGATGTTCCCCGCCAGGGTCGGCCCGGCAAACACCGCCCAGAAATCACTCCACGGCAGCTCGCCCGCAAACACCAGATACGACACCTCCGCCGACCCCACCACGATGTGCGTGAAATCGCCCAGCGCCATCAGATAGGTGATGAGGATGATGATCCACATCTTCGCACTCTCCATGGACGGGATCATCCAGACCATGGTGGCAATCATCCAGCCCGAGACGATGCCCTTGGCGAACATCTGACTCGCATGGTTCTCCATGACCTTGCGGCCGATTTCGAGGAAGGCCTCGTCGGTCTTGCTGTCGAAGATCGGCAGTTCGAGCATCACGTACGCCACCAGAATCGTCCCGCACAGGTTGCCGAACAGCACCACGGTCCAGAGCCGGATCAACCGTCCGAAATTGGCCAGGGTCGGTTTGGTCATCACCGGCAGCACGGCAGTCAGGGTGTTTTCGGTGAACAGTTGCTGGCGGGCGAGGATCACCGCGAGAAAACCCGCGCAGTAGCCGAAGCTGGCGATCACCTTGAATTCGTCGCCCTCGGGCAGACGCGAGTTGAGCAGGCCCATGCCCATCAGCGACAGGCCCATGGTCAGCCCGGCAGCCAGCGCCGACCACCACAGCGCGGCGATGCTGCGCTCCAGTTCCTGGTCGCCCTGTTTGCGGATGATTTCATGCAGGACTGCCGCCCGGGGCGGCTGGTTTTTCTCGACTTCGTGTTGTTCCTTGGCCGAGAGGTCGGGGGTCTTGCCGTCTGTTGGGGTGGTCATGGCGGGAAACCGGTGGCGGGGTCATAAGGCTACGACACGCGCCGCTCGGCTTCCGTTCGCCGGGGTGGTGCGATTACTCGGTAACGGGTGTTTCATCCTTGAACTGGTCTTTGACGTACTTGATCTCGGTCCGCCCGTGCGGCGCCGGCAGGCCGTCTTCGCCGAGGTTGACGAAGACCATCTTCTCGACGGTCAGGATGCTCTTGCGGGTGATCTTGTTGCGCACTTCGCAGGTCAGGGTGATCGAGGTGCGGCCAAACTCGGTGGCGGTGATGCCCAGTTCGATGATGTCGCCCTGGCGCGAGGCGCTGACGAAGTTGATCTCGGAAATGTACTTGGTCACCACGCGCTGGTTGCCCAGTTGAACGATGGCGTATATCGCGGCTTCTTCGTCGATCCAGCGCAGCAGGCTGCCGCCGAACAGAGTGCCGTTAGGGTTGAGGTCTTCGGGTTTTACCCACTTGCGGGTGTGGAAATTCATCTTCACTCCTGAGCGTCTTGCCGAATGATGGCGCCATCTTGGCAGACTGAGCGGTCACTCTCCATGAGGCTTCTACTATGGTCGCGATTAGCGATCTTCATCTGGCCGACAGAAACCCTTTGGAAGATCAGTCTAGACGGCTATAATCGCCCCCGTTTCAAAACGGTAACCTTCACTTGCTACCGTTTTCCCGCCACCTGTCCGAGGGGCGCTGCAGCAGGTTCAACCTGTCAGGCTCGGATGGGGCGTTGACCGGCCCAGGCCGGACACTAAACGCACAACGGCGCCCATTCGCATACATTACGAATGGAGGCTCTTCATGAGCGCTGTTATCACGCCTGCAGATTTTAACGATTACAAAGTTGCCGACATGTCCCTGGCTGCCTGGGGCCGTCGCGAAACCATCATCGCCGAGTCGGAAATGCCGGCCCTGATGGGTCTGCGTCGCAAGTACGCTTCCGAGCAGCCTCTGAAAGGCGCAAAAATCCTCGGTTGCATCCACATGACCATTCAGACCGCCGTGCTGATCGAAACCCTGGTTGCCCTGGGTGCCGAAGTGCGCTGGTCGTCCTGCAACATCTTCTCGACTCAGGATCAGGCCGCTGCTTCCATCGCTGCTGCCGGCATCCCGGTTTTCGCCTGGAAAGGCGAAACTGAAGAAGAGTACGAGTGGTGCCTGGAGCAGACCATCCTGAAAGATGGCCAGCCATGGGACGCCAACATGATCCTCGACGACGGCGGCGACCTGACCCAGCTGCTGCACGACAAGTACCCACAGGTTCTGGACCGCGTTCACGGCGTGACCGAAGAAACCACCACCGGCGTACACCGTCTGCTGGACATGCTGGCCAAGGGCGAGCTGAAAATCCCGGCCATCAACGTCAACGACTCGGTGACCAAGTCCAAGAACGACAACAAGTACGGCTGCCGTCACAGCCTGAACGATGCGATCAAGCGTGGTACCGACCACCTGCTGTCCGGCAAGCAAGCGCTGGTCATCGGTTACGGTGACGTGGGCAAGGGCTCGGCCCAGTCCCTGCGTCAGGAAGGCATGATCGTCAAAGTCTCCGAAGTCGACCCGATCTGCGCCATGCAAGCCTGCATGGACGGTTTCGAAATGGTTTCGCCGTTCATCGACGGTATCAACGACGGCACTGAAGCGAGCATCGACAAAGCGCTGCTGGGCAAGATCGATCTGATCGTGACCACCACCGGTAACGTCAACGTTTGCGACGCAAACATGCTCAAAGCCCTGAAGAAGCGCGCCGTTGTCTGCAACATCGGTCACTTCGACAACGAAATCGACACCGCTTTCATGCGCAAGAACTGGGCATGGGAAGAAGTGAAGCCACAGGTACACAAGATCCACCGTACCGGCCCGGGCGCTTTCGACGCTCAGAACGACGACTACCTGATCCTGCTGGCCGAAGGCCGTCTGGTGAACCTGGGCAACGCTACCGGTCACCCAAGCCGCATCATGGACGGTTCGTTCGCCAACCAGGTTCTGGCGCAGATCTTCCTGTTCGGCCAGAAGTACGCCGACCTGTCGCCAGCCCAGAAAGCCGAGCGCCTGACCGTTGAAGTACTGCCGAAGAAACTCGACGAAGAAGTGGCCCTGGAAATGGTTCGCGGCTTCGGCGGCGTGGTCACTCAACTGACCAAGCAACAGGCTGACTACATCGGCGTGACCGTCGAAGGCCCGTTCAAGCCGCACGCTTACCGCTACTAAGAGCAGCTGCGAGCTTCAAGCTTCAAGCGGCAAGCAAGGTCAAAAGCCGGACTTGCCGTACGAAGCTTGAGAGCTCTGCCCCTATTTCAGAACAGTTTCAGGCAGCAGGTTTCACGCTCGATAGATCAGCGCACCACCGCTTCTCTCGCAGCTTGTAGCTTGCCGCTCGTAACTGGAGGCTTCCTCCATGTCCCAAGACCGTCGCTACAGCTTCGAGTTCTTCCCGACCAAGACCGATGCTGGGCATGAAAAACTGCTCGCCACTGCCCGTCAGCTGGCCACCTACAACCCCGACTTCTTTTCCTGCACCTACGGCGCTGGCGGCTCGACCCGTGACCGCACGCTGAACACCGTGTTGCAGCTGGAAAGCGAAGTCAAAATCCCCGCCGCCCCGCACCTGTCGTGCGTCGGCGACAGCAAGGACGACCTGCGCGGCCTGCTGAACGAGTACAAGGCTGCCGGCATCAAGCGCATCGTCGCCCTGCGCGGTGATCTGCCGTCCGGCATGGGCATGACCAGCGGCGAGCTGCGTCACGCCAATGAACTGGTTGAATTCATTCGTGAAGAAACCGGCAATCATTTCCACATCGAAGTCGCCGCCTACCCGGAGATGCATCCGCAAGCGCGCAACTACGAGGACGATCTCGACAACTTCGTGCGCAAGGCCCGTGCCGGCGCCGACAGCGCGATCACCCAGTACTTCTTCAACGCCGACAGCTACTTCTACTTTGTCGACCGGTTGCAGGCGCTGGGCGTGGACATTCCGGTCGTTCCGGGCATCATGCCAATCACCAACTACAGCAAACTCGCACGCTTCTCCGATGCCTGCGGTGCGGAAATCCCGCGCTGGATCCGCAAGCAACTGGAAGCCTACGGCGATGACAGCCAGAGCATTCAGCGCTTTGGTGAACAGGTCGTCAGCGAGATGTGCGAACGCCTGCTGCAAGGCGGCGCGCCTGGCCTGCACTTCTATTCCATGAACCAGGCGGAACCGAGCCTGGCGATCTGGAATAATCTGAAGTTGCCGCGCTAAACGATTCAAGACAGTAAAAAGTGCCCTCTTCAGAGGGCCTTTTTACATTTAAAAGTACCAATGGAATGTTGTCGTCAATGATCTGCGATTCTTCGAACCCACGCCCTCAACTCGTCTACCTGGTTTTTGGCTCTGAAACCTATCACCAGGAAGCCGTGTTCAGCATCGCGAGTGCCCTGGCCTGGCTTCGTGAATCACCGGATGTGACGATTGATATCCAGGTGTTCAGTGACAATCCGCAGCCTTACGAAAAACTCCCGGTACGAGTGCGTCCCCTCGATGCTGCTACCCGTCAGCGCTGGAGCGAACCTCACGGCTACCACTTCCGCACCAAACACGTTGCCTTGCGAACGGTGCTCGAAGAGTCCGAGACAGCCTTGCTGATCGACACCGACACTTTTTTTCATTGCTCGCCAGTCAAACTGTTCGAACGGGTGCAACCCGGCACGCTGCTGTGCAATGACTACTACTCGCAATACGGCACCAACAAGGAAAACCTGCTCTATAGCGCTCTGTCGAAAACCCTGCTGGAGAGAGGCCTGGCTGACGATCAAATGATGCTGCTCAACTCTGGCGTCATCGGCCTGCATCGCCAGGATGCGCAAGTGCTTGATCGCTCGATTGCGCTGATCGACGAGCTGTTCCCGCTCGCCCAGGGTGCCTACACCCTGGAAGAGTTCTGCCTGTCAGTGGCAGCCTATCGCACACTGGACATCAAGAAGTGTCCGGACCTGATTCATCACTACTGGAGCCGCAAGCAGCTGTTCAGGGCCAAGGTTCAGGCCTGGGTCGCCAAGCATGGCGACAACCCGACCTGTCAGGCTGCACTGGATGACACCCGTCTCGTTTCCGCGCGACTGCCACGTCCGCCACGTATGCAGCGCATGCTTTACAAAGTCATCACCCTGATGCTGCCCGCGCACCTTCGCCAGTTCATTCGCGAAATTCTCTACGGTTGCTATAAGCACCCCAACGAATTCGACCAGGCCTGCGCACCGGTGTGGTGGGAAAAGGCACTGAAAAACCAGCAGGAAAGGATTGGCAAGAAAGTTTGTCAGCATTTGCTGGAAGAATGGTTCAGCAGAAGACTGGTCAGACTGGTTCTGGGCTCGCGCTACACGACAATTCATCAGCACCTGCTCAATTCATCCGGCAAATAGCGGCATCGCATCGAAACTCTTCGCTTGCAGCGTTAAACATGCATGCCAGAGCTTCTCATCAGGCGATTCGCGTACTAACCTCAGGCCATGCCTGTCATTGTCCAGTTGCTGAGCGTTTTGCTGTTTACTTGCCTGAGCTTCGCTGCTCGGGGCGAGAAGTTGCGCATTGTCACCGAGCCATGGGCGCCGTATGTCTATGAACAAGGCGGCAAGAATCTCGGGCTGGACTACGAAACCACTGCCATCGTATTCAAGCGCTTGGGCATCGAAGTCGAATGGCAGTTTTTGCCCTGGAAACGCTGCCTGTCGATGCTCGAAACCGGCCAGGCCGACGGCGCGCTGGACATCTTCCACAGCGACGAACGCGACGCCACCCTGCTCTACCCTAGCGAACCGCTGTCGGACGTCGAGTTCGTGATGTTCTACGCCAACGAGCGTCCGCACCCTTTTCACAGCCTTGAAGACCTCAAAGGCCTGACGGTCGGCACCTCGCCGGGCTATCTGTACAGCCCCGACTTTCGCGAATCGACCCTGTTCACCCGCGAGCCGGCCCCGACCCACGAAGCCAATTTCGGCAAACTGGTGCGCGGGCGCATCGACCTGCTGATCACTGATCGCCGCGTGGGTCAGCATTTGCTCGATGAACTGGGCATTCGCGACAAGATCACGGAAAACCCCACGGTCATCAGCCGCCAGAGCCAGTTTCTGGCCGTGCGGCGCAATGCCGGGATGGATTTGCTGGTGCAGCGCTTCGGCGCCGAACTCAAGCGTTTCAAGCGCGAACCGGCCTATGCCGAGCTCAGCGCCCGCTACGGCGCGGCCCCCGCCCTGACGGCGCCACTGGGCAACGCCACCGCCAGCGGCAAAACCGTTGAGCAGCAGGAAAGCGGCGCGCAGTGATTGCTCTGTTATACTCCGGCGTTCCCGCCAGGCTCACGCCCGGACGCCCGGAACCGTAACAGGCCTCCCGACCCGCTACAGCGCAGCTTTTCAGCCCGCGCGAGCGCTCCGGACGTGCCTTCGGAACCGCAGCAGGACCGGACGGGATTGCGTCCTCTTAAACGCCATTCGCGCCAGGCAAGACTCCCATTGGGCCAAGCCCTAACTGAAACAGGATTACTCATGTCCTTTGCTTCCCTCGGTCTCTCCGAGGCTTTGGTCCGCGCTATCGAAGATGCGGGCTATACCGAGCCTACTCCGGTGCAACAGCGGGCCATTCCCGCCGTGTTGCAAGGTCGCGACCTGATGGTTGCGGCACAGACAGGTACCGGTAAAACCGGCGGTTTCGCCCTTCCGATCCTGGAGCGGCTGTTCCCCAACGGCCACCCGGACAAATCCCAGCGTCACGGCCCGCGCCAACCGCGCGTGCTGGTCCTGACCCCGACCCGCGAACTCGCGGCCCAGGTTCACGACAGCTTCAAGATCTATGCCCGTGACCTGAAATTCGTCAGTGCCTGCATCTTCGGCGGCGTCGGCATGAACCCGCAGGTTCAGGCCATGTCCCGTGGCGTGGACGTCCTCGTTGCCTGCCCGGGTCGTCTGCTCGACCTGTGCGGCCAGGGCAGCGTCGATCTGTCCCACGTGGAAATCCTCGTGCTCGACGAAGCCGACCGCATGCTCGACATGGGCTTCGTCCACGACGTGAAGAAAGTCCTCGCGCGTCTGCCGGCCAAGCGTCAGAACCTGCTGTTTTCGGCGACCTTCTCCAAAGACATCACGGATCTTGCCGGCAAGCTGCTGCACAACCCGGAACGCATCGAAGTGACGCCGCCGAACACCACGGTCGAGCGCATCGAACAACGCGTATTCCGCCTGCCAGCCAGCCACAAGCGTGCGCTGCTGGCCCACCTGATCACCGCCGGCGCGTGGGAACAGGTGCTGGTGTTCACCCGCACCAAGCACGGCGCCAACCGTCTGGCCGAGTACCTGGACAAGCACGGCCTGCCGGCTGTGGCGATCCACGGCAACAAGAGCCAGAACGCCCGCACCAAAGCTCTGGCCGACTTCAAGGCCGGTGAAGTGCGCATCCTGGTTGCCACCGACATCGCGGCGCGCGGTCTGGACATCGACCAGTTGCCACACGTGGTCAACTTCGAACTGCCGAACGTCGATGAAGACTACGTGCACCGTATCGGCCGTACTGGCCGTGCCGGTCGTTCGGGCGAGGCGATCTCGCTGGTCGCACCGGACGAAGAAAAACTGCTGAAAAGCATCGAACGCATGACCAAGCAGAAAATCGCCGACGGCGACCTGATGGGCTTCGATGCCAGCACCATCGAGGCCGAGAAGCCCGAAGCCCGTGAGCGTCCGGACATGCGCAACCCGCGCAATGCCCGTGGCCCACGCGGCGACGGCCCGAATGGCGGCGGCGGTGGCGGTCGTAAAGACAAAGGCAAAGACAAGGGCAAGGAAAAACCGGCCGGCGAACGCGGTGAGCGTGGCGAGCGTCCAGCCCGTCAACAAAAGCCGCGTGAAGGCACCCCGGCCCGCGAACAGCGCCAGCCAAGCCAGCCGCCACGCGCCGCTGCTGACCGTGCTCCGGACGAATTCCTCGACGACGATATCGATAACTTCGGTAACCGCGTCGATTACGTGCCGAAGCAGGCTCCGGCCGGTGGTCGCAACCGTCGTCCAGGCGCTCCGGCGCAAGGCGCAGGTTCGGGCGCACCCCGCGGCGGTCAGCCACAAGGTCGCCAGAACGGCCCACGCAACAGCAACGGTTCGAGCACCGGCACTCCGCCAGGCAAGCGCAGCGGCCCACGCAACGGTGCTCCGCGTGACGGTCAGGGTCGTCGCGATGAAAACCCGCGCAACCGCCGCCCGGCCCGTGACGATCAGCAACGCGCTGAACCGGCCGTGCAGAACCCGCGCAGCAGCGGGCCGAAGATCATGCACAAGGAATCGAAAGCCGACCGCTTCCCGACGCCTGAGCAGCTGGATCAACTGCCAAGCCGCCCACGCGGTGAAAAACCGGCCTTGCTGACCCGCAATCGCTGAGTTTTCCACCGCAATGAAAAATGCCCCGGCCTGAAAACCGGGGCATTTTTTTGCGCGTTGCTCAGACGAGATTTACGACAAGCAATAAAAAACGCCCCCGGTCGCAAGACCGGGGGCGTTTTTGTGTGGCCGGCGAAAATTACTTCGCTTTCACACCTTCAAACGAAACGTACAGCTCGACCGCGTCGGACTTCGGACCCAGGTCTTTCTGCTTGCCGAAATCGGAACGCTTGATGGTGGTGGTGCCTTCGAAGCCGGCACGGTAGCCACCCCATGGATCCTTGCCTTCGCCCAGGAAGGTCGCCTTCACGACCACTGGCTTGGTGACGCCCAGGATGGTCAGGTCGCCGGTCACGTCAGCGGTGTTGGCACCGGTGGACTTGACGCTGGTGGAGACGAAGGTCGCCTTGGCAAACTTGCTGGCGTTCAGGAAGTCAGCGCTGGCGATGTGCTTGTCGCGCTCGGCGTGGTTGGTGAACACGCTGGCGGTGTTCACGTTGAACTCGATCTTGCTGTCTTCAGGCTTGGCAGCGTCGAAGCTGAACTTGCCATCGATGTCCTTGAAGGTACCGGTGATGAAGCTGTAGCCCAGGTGGCTGATCTTGAAGTCGACGAAGGCGTGCTGGCCTTCTTTGTCAACCACGTAGTCAGCGGCCATCACGTTGGCGGACAGGACGGCAGAGCCGATTGCCAGAGCGGCCAGAGTCTTTTTCAACATGCTTTGTTTTCCTTTGGAGTCGAGGTTGAACATCAGGCTTTGCGTCCCAGCATTCGTGTCAGGGTCGCATCACGATCGATAAAGTGGTGCTTCAATGCTGCCAACGCATGAAGGCCGGAAAAAATTACCAGCGCCCATGCCAGCCAGAGATGAATCACACCGGCGGTATCTGCCTGATCCGGTAGTCCGGAAACCAGTGCAGGAACTTCAAACAGGCCAAACACCGGGATCCCGACACCGTCTGCGGTGGAAATCAGGTAACCGGCAATCATCACGGCGAACAGCGCAAGGTACAGAAACCCATGGCCAAACTTCGCACCGATGCGGGTCATGCGGCTGTAGCTTTGCAACGTTGGCGGCGGTGGACTGACAAAGCGCCACAACACCCGCAACACCATCACACCCAGCAGCACCAGACCGATGCTCTTGTGCAGATCCGGCGCGTCTTTGCGCCAGGTGCTGTAGTAATCCAGCCCCACCATCCACAGACCCAGCGCGAACAGCCCGAAGACCGCCAGCGCCACACCCCAGTGCATGAAGATGCTGACCCAACCGTAGCGCGAAGAAGAGTTACGTAGCTGCATTGCCCAAATCCTGTGAGAACTGCAAACCAAGACTAGCGAGTTATCTATCGAATTAAAGCGGAAAATTTTGCTTTGAAATATCGAGAAATACGATCAAGAGTCTTGAACAGGGGAGTTAAGGAAAGATTAAAGACAAAAGTGTGGCGGGATGTTGTGAATCACGGGCAAAAAAAAGCGCGGCCTGAAAGCCGCGCTTTTTCATTTACCGCAAAGCCTTACTGCGCTTTGGTCTCGGTGGTTGCCGCCGGTTTAGCCGCTGGCTTCTTCGCCGGTTCAGCTTTTTTCGCCGCTGGTTTGGCCGGAGCTTTTTTCGCTTCGGTCTTCGCCGCCGGTTTCTTCGCTGCTGGCTTGGCTGCCGCTTTCTTGGCTGGCTCGGCTTTTACCGGAACTGCTGGCTTCGGTGCTTCCACCGGGGCTGGCGCAGGAGCCGGGGTCGGTGCAGGCGCTGGAGCGGCTGGAGCAGGTGCCGGCTCTGGCGCTTTCACTGGCTCTGGCTTCTTATCGTCGTCCGAACCGCCGAACAGGTTGGTGAAGAAGTTGCCTTTCTTCGCCGCCACTGCCGCACCCGCTGCACCTGCCGCTGCGGCGGTGGCTGCTGCCGGGCCGACTTTGGCCGGTTCGAAGGATTTGCCCGCCGCCAGGTCTTCAACCTGACTGGCCGCGCGCTGACCGGTGCGCAGTGCGCCCTCCAGGGTGCCCGGGTACAAGGTGTCGGTGTGTTCGCCGGCAAACGCTACGCGCTGCAGCGGACGCTCCCACAGGCGCCAGAATTTGCTGATCTGGCCAGGGCCGAAGGCCAGGTAGGAACCACCGGTCGATGGATCGGTGCTGTAGCGACGGATTTCATAACCGGTGAACGAGCCACGGGCCTGTGGATAAAACGTGTGCAGACGAATCAGCACCTGATCGACCATCTGCTTGTCGCCGAAGGCCTGCATGACGCGGGCGTTGTCGCCGGACAGGTTGATCACCACGTTCGCGCCGCCCTTCAGGGCTGGCTCGATCCACAACATACCCAGGCCGGTGTTGCTATAGATCTCGCCGGACATCCGCGCCTTGCTTTCCCATACCGGCGTCTTGAACTTCAGCATGATCTGGTCGCGCCAGCCGTAGTTGGTGCCTTTGATCGCGGCCAGGTGCTGGGCGTCCAGCGCCGGAGTCAGCTGGATCTTGTTGAGGGCGCGCAACGGCACCGCCAGCACAACGTAATCGGCCTGGTAGCCAACGCTGCCGACCTTGACGGTCACGCCGTCCTTGTCCTGGGTGATGGCAGATACTGGCGAGTTGGTCTTGATGGTTTTCAGCTGTTTGACGAAGGCCTGGGCCAGCACCGGGCTGCCACCGACCAGACGCGAAGCGCGCAGGTCACGGTCGGACACGCCGCGATACACCCGGCTCTGCTGTGCGAAGTACAGCAGCGACAGGCGCGAAGGCTCGTCGTAGTGGGTGCGGATGTCCTGGTTGATCAGCTGACGTGCGGTGGCCGGCAGGTTCTGCTTGTCGAGCCAGCTCGAGACGTTGATCTGATCCAGAGCGTGCAGGGTGTTGGTCGCCGCCGGGTTCTGCGGATCGTCGATCGAGCGCGCCAGATCGTCACGGGTTTTCTCGTAGCGCTTGAGCGCTTCGGCCGTGGCAGGCTGTTTGGCGGTCAGGTCGGCGGCGGAAAAATACTCGCCGTCGATCAGGTAACCCGGAGTCCGTACGAATTCAGGCGCCGGCGTGGTGTTCAGCTTGAAGGTCGATACGTATTTGTTCAGCACCGGTTGAGTCTTGTCGTTGCCGATCCACTCGCTGGTGGCCATGCCCGAGCGACCGCCCAGGCTCGGTTTGGCTTCGAGCAGCGTGACCTGCCAGCCCTTGTTCTGCAGTTCGTAAGCCGCCGTCAGGCCCGACAGGCCGCCGCCGATCACGATTGCGGTTTTATCCTTGGCCAGCGCCGTAACGCTAAACAGCCCCAACACCACTAGCGCACAGGCGCGCAGCCAACCGACAGACATTCAGCGAACTCCGGATAAACACGTAGGAAAATGCAGTTTTGCGGGTCAGACGACCCAAAGAACCGCGAAGAATACGTCAGCCATCAAAACGCCGCCAGCGACGTCTATCGGCCCATACAAAGTAGCTCAATCGACACAATGGGTTGTCCCGCCGCGACGCATTGCATAGGCTTGCGCGATTGTTTGCCCGCGCCTGACGCGAGCCGCCTCGAGGAGACTGAACATGGGCCTGAACAACCAGTGGATGCAACGCGATCTCGCGGTGCTGTGGCATCCCTGCACCCAGATGAAAGACCACGAACAGCTGCCGCTGATCCCGATCAAGCGCGGTGAAGGCGTCTGGCTGGAAGACTTCGAAGGCAAGCGTTATCTGGATGCGGTCAGCTCCTGGTGGGTCAACGTGTTCGGCCACGCCAACCCGCGCATCAACCAGCGCATCAAGGATCAGGTCGATCAGCTGGAACACGTGATTCTGGCCGGTTTCAGCCATCAGCCGGTGATCGAGCTGTCCGAGCGTCTGGTGAAGATGACGCCGGAAGGTCTGAACCGGGTGTTCTACGCCGATAACGGTTCGTCCTGCATCGAAGTCGCGCTGAAAATGAGCTTTCACTACTGGCTCAACCGCGGCCTGCCGAACAAGAAGCGCTTCGTCACGCTGACCAACAGCTACCACGGCGAAACCATGGCGGCGATGTCAGTCGGTGACGTGCCGTTGTTCACCGAAACCTACAAAGCCCTGCTGATGGACACCATCAAGGTGCCGAGCCCGGATTGCTACCTGCGCCCGCAGGGCATGAGCTGGGAAGAACACTCGCGCAATATGTTCGCGGCGATGGAGCAGACCCTGGCCGAGAACCATGACAGCGTCGCGGCCGTGATCGTCGAGCCGCTGATCCAGGGCGCCGGCGGCATGCGCATGTATCACCCGGTGTACCTCAAGTTGCTGCGTGAGGCCTGCGACCGCTACGGCGTGCATCTGATTCACGACGAAATCGCCGTCGGCTTCGGCCGCACCGGGACGATGTTCGCCTGCGAACAGGCCGGCATCCGCCCGGATTTCCTGTGCCTGTCGAAAGCCCTGACCGGCGGTTATCTGCCGTTGGCGGCGTGCCTGACCACCGACGAGGTGTACAGCGCGTTCTACGACGATTACCCGACCCTGCGCGCCTTCCTGCATTCGCACAGCTACACCGGCAACCCGCTGGCCTGTGCGGCGGCATTGGCGACCCTGGATATTTTCGAGCAGGACAACGTGATCGAGAACAACCGGGCGCTGGCCCAGCGCATGGCGTCGGCGACAGCGCATCTGGTGGATCATCCGAATGTTTCGGAAGTGCGTCAGACCGGCATGGTGCTGGCGATCGAGATGGTCAAGGACAAAGCCACGAAAGAGGCTTATCCGTGGCAGGAACGTCGCGGTCTGAAGGTGTTCCAGCATGCGCTGGAGCGTGGCGCGTTGCTGCGTCCGCTGGGCAGCGTGGTGTATTTCCTGCCGCCGTACGTGATCACCCCGGAGCAGATCGACTTCCTCGCCGAAGTCGCCAGCGAAGGCATCGACATCGCCACCCGTGACAGCGTCAGTGTGGCGGTGCCGAAGGATTTCCATCCCGGGTTCCGTGATCCGGGCTAAGCACGACTCGTACTCGTTCCCACGTCGAGGCGTCGAACCGTCTGCGTGGGAATGCAGCCCGGGACGCTCCGCGTCCCAAAAGCGGACGCAGAGCGTCCAACGAGGCATTCCCACGCAGAGCGTGGGAACGATCTACTTAAAGAGAACCACCATGAGACTGTCCCGCTTCTTTATCGACGCCCCGCTCAGCACCGGCGAACACGAACTGCCGGAAGCCCAGGCGCATTACATCAGCCGCGTGCTGCGCATGGCCGAGGGCGATGCGGTGCAGTTGTTCGACGGTTCCGGCCACGAGTTTCGCGGATCGCTGGTGGAAGTCGGCAAGAAACGCGTGGTGGTGCAGATCGACGAGCAGTTCGCCGGTCAGGTCGAATCACCGCTGCAAATCCACCTCGGCCAGGGCCTGTCCCGGGGCGAGCGGATGGACTGGGCAATCCAGAAAGCCACCGAACTGGGCGTGACCGAAATCACCCCGATCTTCAGCGAGCGCTGCGAAGTCCGCCTCAAGGACGAACGCGCCGACAAACGCCTGCTGCACTGGCGTCAGGTGGCGATCAGCGCTTGCGAGCAATGCGGTCGTTCGCGAGTACCGGTGATCCATCCGCCGGTGCTGCTGGCCGACTGGCTGAAACAGACCGAAGCCGAACTGAAACTGGTGCTGCACCCGGTGGCCGAGCCGCTGGTCAGCCATGCAAAACCATTGACCCTGGCGTTCCTGATCGGCCCGGAAGGCGGTTTGTCCGACGCCGAAGTCGAGCAAGCCAAGGCCGGCGGCTTCCACGCCGCCCGCCTCGGCCCGCGCGTGCTGCGCACCGAGACTGCGCCGGTTGTGGCGCTGGCGGTGGCGCAGCAACTGTGGGGTGATTTCTAACCTGTCACTGCACCGGATCACTGGTTGGTCTGGCGATGATTGCCTTGAGTTCGCTGGTCATCGGGAACTCAAGGTTCAGGCCCTTCGGCGGGATCGGTTGTTCGAACCACTTGCGGTAGATGCCGTTGATCTCCCCCGAGCTGTACAGGTCGGCCAGCACACCGTTGACCAGCGCGAGAAATTGCGGATCATCCTTGCGCACCATGCAGCTGTAGATTTCCCGCGATTGCTCCTCCCCCACCACGACCCAGTTATGCGGGTCGCGCGCCTTGGCCCGCTCGCCGTAGAGCAGCGCATCGTCCATGTAGAACGCCGCCGCGCGTCCCGATTGCAGCATCTGGAACGCCTCGCCGTGATCCTTGGCGCTAATCACGAACATGTTCAGTTTGTGGTCGAGGTTGTAGCTCTTCAGATAACGCTCGTTGGTGGTGCCGGCGGTGGTCACCACGTTCTTGCCGCGCAGGTCATCGAAGCTGTGGATGCCGCTGTCCCTGGCGGTCAGCAGCTGCCCTTTGACGTAGATGAAACCGTAGGAAAACGCGACCTGTTTCTGCCGTTCGGCGGTCACTCCAGTGGAGCCGCATTCAAGGTCGACCGTGCCGTTCTGCACCAGCGGAATCCGCGTCTGGGAGGTCACCAGGTTGTACTTCACCTTCAGCTCCGGCAACGCCAGTTGCTGCTGGATGCGCTCGACGATCTTGTCCGCCAGCGCCACCGAATACCCCATCGGCTGCCCGGTGTGATCGCCCACATATGAGAACGGCACCGACGCATCGCGATAACCCAGGGTGATGCTGTTGGCGCTGGCGATCTTGCCGAGCGTACCGGTCAGCGGCACTTCATTGGCCTGCGCCTGAGCGCCGAAAACCAGCGCCAGAGTGCAGCCGAGCAACGTGATTTTTTGCATTGTTATTCTCCGTTGTGGGTGGGGTGTTTTAGCAGAAACCGTCACGCCGCACGGGGATTGAACCCGTGCAGATCAATGGATGTGCGCTGCTGGCCGATCAGTTCGCTGAGCAACTGCCCGCTGCCGCAGGCCAGGGTGAAACCCAGCGCGCCGTGGCCGAGGTTGAGCCACAGATTGCGATACGCCGTGGCGCCCAGCAGCGGAACGCCGGTGGGGGTGGCCGGGCGCATGCCGGCCCACTCCACGGCCGCGTCGTAGTTGCCGGCGTCGGGAAAGGTGTCGCGCGCCTGACGTTTGATCAGCGCCAGCCGCTCAGGATCCACCGCCGGGTCGAAACCGACGATGTCGACCATCGCCGCTACGCGCAGTTGTTCGCCGATACGCGCGTAGACGATCTTGCGGTCGTAGTCGGTGATGCTCACGTCCGGTGCTCGATGCTCGTCGCCGATCGGCACGGTCAGGCTGTAGCCCTTCAGCGGGTACAACGGCAGGCGCAGGCCGGGAAGCGCCAGCAACGGGCTGCGATGGCCGGCGGCGATTACCAGTTGTTCGACCGGCAGGGTTTCGTCGTCAAGCTCAATCGCCGTGACGACGCCGTGGCTGTGACGAATGCCGGTGACTGCCTGACCAAGGCGAAACTCGCAGCGACCCGACGCCTTCAATCGCGCCGCCAACTGCTGGCAGAAGCCGTGACAATCGCCGACTTCTTCATCCGGCGTGTAGATCGCGCCTACAAACGGCGCATCGGCCAGTGCCGGTTCCAGTTGCGCACATTCGGTGGCGGACAAAACCTGCTGTTGCTGCGGATCGGCCAGGCCTTTGCGTGCATGCTCGAAGCTGGCGGCGTTGCGGAAGGTCACCAGTTTGCCGTTGCGCCGCCAGTTGAAACCGACCAGTCCGTCGTCCTCGCGCCAGCGTTTCAGCGTGCTCTGGCTGAACAGCGCCAGACGCAAAAGATGCGCGGCGTTTTCGCGGTTGACCGAGGTGCGGCACGCGGCGAGAAACGAGGCCATCCAGCGCCATTGCGCCGGGTCCAGGCGCGGGCGCAGCATGAGCGGTGAATCGCCGCGCAGCATCCAGCCGATCGCCTGCAACGGCACGCCGGCATCGGCCAACGGCGCAACATAGCGGTAGGACAACTGGCCGCCGTTGGCGAAGCTGGTTTCGCTGCCCAGCGACTGCCGCGCCTCGACCACTGTCACTTCGAAACCGTCGCGCACCAGCGCCCAGGCCGTTGCCAACCCGATCACGCCGCCGCCAATGATGCACACACGCTGAGCCATGTCCGTCCTTAACAGTTCTTGAAGACGAGGCCGAGGTTAGGGTGAGGTGACAGGCGCCGAACAATGAATAAAGATGTCAAACCTATAAACAAAGGTTATGGGATCGTCATGCGCCTTCGTCACATCGAGATTTTCCAGGCCATTCGCCAGACCGGCTCGGTCAGCGCCGCTGCGCAATTGCTGCACGTCTCACAACCGGCGGTGACCAAGGTGCTGCAGCACGCCGAGCAGCAATTGGGCTTTCCACTGTTTCTGCGGGTGCGCGGCAAGTTGCAGGCGACCCCGGAAGCGCTGGAGCTGGAACGCGAAGTCGACAAGGTCACCGAAAGCCTGCAAGGCGTGCGGCGTCTGGCCCAGAGCCTGCGCCGCGAACCCGGCCGCAGCCTGCGGATCGGCGCGACTCCGGCGCTGGCGCTGTCGTTGCTGCCGCCGGCGATCCAGCAATGGACGGCGCAATTCCCGGACATCGCCTGCGAACTGTCGAGCGCCCACAGCCGCGAGCTGATGCAGAACCTGCTGATGCGCGAAGTGGACGTGGCGCTGACGTTGCAGTTGCCGGACCATCCGGGGCTGAAGGCCCAGGCTTTGGCCTCGGGGGTTTTGGTGGCGCTGGCGCCGAAAGGTTATTGGCCGGAGGAAGATGCCGGTCAGCCGTTGCCGCTGATGGCGTTGGCCGGAGCGCCGCTGATCGGGCTGTCCAGCGCCGATCCACTGGCAGCGCGACTCGATAGTTATCTCGAAGCGGTCGAACCGCCGCCTCGGGTGCGGATCGCCGTGCAGACGTATTCACTGGCGCGAGCGATGGTGGAGTCCGGCGCCGGGGTGGCCGTGATCGATCCGTTCACCGCCCTCGGTGCCTCGCCGACCAGCACCGTAATCCGCCCACTCGCCCCGCCGCTGCCGATCACGCTGTACGCCGTGACCCGCGCCACCGAGCCACCGCCGCATACGCTGCATGATTTGCTGCAGATCTTCAGTCAGCGCGCCGGCGAACAACTCGGTCGCCTGATGGGCGCTTAAAGGACGTAAAACAGAATCGCCACAAAATGCAGCAGGCTCCCGGCGATCACGAACAGATGCCAGATCCCGTGGGCATGCCGCAACCGATGGTCGAGGGCAAAAAAGATGATCCCCACGGTGTAAAGCACGCCGCCCGACGCCAGCCAGGCAAACCCCGCCGTCCCGAGCGCTGCTATCAGCGGCTTGACCGCCACCAGCACGATCCAGCCCATCACCGCGTAGATCACGATCGACAGGATCCGCGCCTCCGAGCGCGGCTTGATCTCTTGCAGAATGCCTATCAGCGCCAGCCCCCAGACAATCCCGAACAACGTCCAGCCCCACGGCCCGCGCAAAGTCACCAGGCAGAACGGCGTGTAACTGCCGGCGATCAGCAAGTAGATCGAAAAGTGATCGACTTTCTTCATGATCGCTTTCTTGCGCCCCCGCACGCTGTGGTAAACGGTGGACGCGCTGTAGAGCACCAGCAAGGTGAAGGCGTAAATCGCCACGCTGACGATCTTCCAGGGGCTGCCGTCGAGGCTGGCAATCACCAGCATCCAGACGCCCCCGACAAACGCCGCTACCGCCCCGACCAGATGCGTCCAGGCGTTCAGTTTTTCTCCGTGATACATGTGTCGCACACCTCGATTTCATTTACCGCAGCGCGCAAGGCTCGGGCCTTGAGCGTAAAAGCGCAATGTTTCCGTTCAACGCAGGCAGGCACCTGTCCTGATATTTGGGCACAATCGAGCGATACCAAGAAGAGTCCGCGCCATGCTGATCGACGAAGAATTGACCCTGAAGAAACTCGAGGTGTTCCTCGCCTTCATGCGCACCGGCAACCTCGCCCGCGCCGCCGCCGAGTTGCAGACCAGCAACGTCAGCGTGCACCGCGCGATCCATTCGCTGGAAAGCGCCCTGCGCTGCCCGTTATTCAAACACGAAGGGCGCAACCTGACGCCGCTGGAAAGCGCCTACGTGCTCGAAGAGCGGGCGCAGAAGCTGATTCAGGACGTGGTCGAAAGCGTGCGCCTGACCCGCGAAGCCGCCGGGTTCTCGGCCGAGCGCTTCAAGCTTGGCTCGCTGTATTCGCTGACGGTGAAAACCGTGCCGCAGCTGATCATGGGATTGAAAATCCGCCGCAGCGAACTCAACATCGACCTGATCCTCGGCTCGAACATCGACCTGCTCTACAAGCTGAAAAACATGGAAGTCGATGCAATCCTGGTGTCGCTGGACGACACCGTCAACGACCCGGACTGCGAGCAGATTCCGCTGTTTTCCGACGACATCTTCCTCGCCACCCCGGCGGACTCACGCTTCGCCCAGCGCAGCGAAGTGGACTTGGCGGAGGTGCGCGACGAAACCTTCATCACCCTCACCCAAGGCTTCGCCACCCATCAGGACGGTATCCGGGTGTTCAGGCAGGCGGGGTTCGAGCCGAAGGTGGCGATGCAGGTCAACGACATCTTCACCCTGCTGAGCATGGTCAGTTCCGGGGTCGGTTACGCGTTGCTGCCGGGGAGGATTGCGGTGGTGTACGAGAACCGGGTGAAGCTGATTCCGTTGCAGGAGAAGTACCGGTTGCAGCAGCACATCGGGGTGGTGTTTTTGAAGGCCAAGGAGCGGGATCCGAATTTGCTGGCGTTGTTGGCGGAGTGTCGGATGTATGCGAATCGCCAGTTGGCGGTGTGATTAAAAGCAGATCAAAAGCTTACCCCCTCACCCCAGCCCTCTCCCCCAAGGGGGCGAGGGGGAAAGGGAGCAGATCTCCATCGGTTTCGAGTCCTGAGTTCGACACGGAAATTTCAGGTCGATAAAGCTGACCCATCCAACTCGGTCGGTCCCCTCTCCCTCGGGGAGAGGGTTAGGGTGAGGGGCTTTTGACGTTCAGCCAACAATCCCGCGAACGATGAAGAACAGCAGCGATGGCCCAAGCAGGCACCCAAGCCCGGTGTGGAAGGTCGCGGTCAAAGCGCCATAAGGCACCAACCGCCGATCCGTCGCCGCCAGCCCCGCCGTCACGCCGCTCACCGTCCCGGCCAGCCCGCCAAACACCATCGCCGAGCGCGGGTTATCCAGGCCCATCCAGCGCGCCGCCACCGGCGTGCCGACCATCACCAGAATCGCCTTGATCAACCCGGTGGCAATCGACAGCGCCATCACATCCGACGTCGCGCCAATCGCCGCACCGGTCACCGGCCCGACGATGTAAGTCACCGCACCCGCGCCGATGGTGGTCATGCTCACCGCATCGCGATAACCGAACGCGTAAGCCATGCACGCGCCGACAATGAACGGCAGGATCGTGCCCAGCAGCAGCGCAATCACGCCGATCATCCCGGCCTTCTTCGCCTCGGTCGCCTGCACTTCAAACGCCGTGGCAACGATGGCGAAATCCCGCAGCATCGCGCCGCCCATCAGACCGATGCCGGAGAACAGCGTCAGATCCGCCAGCCCCTTCTGCCCGCCCGTCATCGTCCCGCCGACCCAGGCCAGCACCAGGCCGATGACGATGGCAATCGCCGAGCCGTGAATCCGCCCGAACGTCAACCGCTTGGAGAGAATCACCGAGACCCACATGATCACGCCGACGAAGGCGAACGCGGTGATCAGACCGTTGTGTTCCAGACCTTTTTCAATGAGATCCCACATATCAGCGACCTCCTACCGGTGTGCCGACCGGGGAGATTTCCGCCGGTTCGTCGGGCAATGGCTCGCCCTTGTGGGTGCGGCTGATCAAGGCAATCGTGCAGCCACAGACCACCACCGAACCGATCGCCGCCAGCACCGCCACCGGGCCGCCGTGCAGGGCGGTGACGACGTTCTGTTGCGCGGCCATAGCCACCACCACCGGAATGTACATGGCGCCCCAGAAGCCGACGCCCATCTCGCAATCCTTGGTCATGCCGCCGCGTTTCTGCATCCACAACCGCGCGCAGATCAACAGGATCATGGCGATGCCGACCCCGCCGACGTTGGATTTGACCCCCAGCAGCACGCCGAGCAGGTCACCCATGATCACCCCTGCCAGCGTACAGATCGCCAGCAGCGCCACACCGTAAATAATCATTGTTGTAGTCCTCAAAGTGCATCGTCGAATTGTTTTTGTTGTTCGAAGCCTGAGTCGGTGATTTAGGGTCGTCGGCCCTCCTCTTCACGCAACAGCGCCTGCAAGGTGTCGAGCCGGGCACTGTCGAAGGCAGTGACAGTCCCCTGTTCGAACACCCGGCGCGCCAGCCCGGTCAGCACCGCACCGGGCGACAGTTCGATCTGTAGACGTACGCCGCGCTCGTAAGCGCTTTGCACGGTGCCGCGCCAGTCCACCACGCGGCACATGTTGAAGGCGAGGTCGTCGCGCAACGCTTCTACCTGGGTCACAGGCCTTGCGCGGCTGCCGCTCAGGTAAGCGATTTTCGGTGTTTTCAGTTCTACCCTGGCGAACGCTTCGGCGAGGGTTTGCGCAGGCTCATCCAGTAACGGGCAGTGCGACGGCACGCTGACCGCCAGACGTTTTGCCAGACCGGCGCCACGACCGCGCGCCAGCTCGGCGACCGCTTGCATCGCCTGGTCACTGCCGGCAATCACCACCTGGTTATCGGCGTTGATGTTGGCCAGGTACACCGGTGTTTCTGCGCCGTGCACCTGTGCCAGCAGCGTTTCGACTGTGGATAATTGCAGGCCGATGATCGCGGTCATGCCGAAGCCCTGTGGATAAGCCTGCTGCATCAACTCACCGCGCAGGCTGACCAGATGCAGCGCATCGCTGAAGCTCAACGCTCCGGCGACCACCGCTGCCGGGTAGGCACCGATGGACAGGCCGGCGACGTAATCTGCGGTAAGTCCGTCCTGCAACAACTGTCGCGAGGCTGCAACGCCGGCGATCAGCAGACACAGCTGAACCGCCCGGGTGCTGCGCAACGCTTCGCTGGAATCCAGCCGCAAGACATCTTCACCGAGGCTATCGCTGGCCTCGATCAGCGTTTCCCGGGGCAAGCGCTGGAGCATGCCGGGCTGCTGCGCGCCCTGACCGGGAAACACCAGCAGGCTGCTCACGCTGCCTGCTCCTGCGGGTTCCACGGATCAGACACCAGACAGGCTTCATGGGCGTTTTTCAGCAGCACCCTCGAAGCATTTCCGGCCCATTCGCGCAGAGCGACGGCACCGAATGGTGTCTGCAATTGCAGGTCGACCCGGCAGATTGCCTGATCGAAAACCGCGATCAATTTACGTGCCTGATTACGGGTGATGAGTTGTGGCGTACGCAGGATCAAATCGAGATCACTGGCCTCGTGCATGGCTGCAAACCCGCTCGCCAATTCAAACCCGGCACTGCCACTGACACCCCAGATCCAGCCGCAATCATCGAGCACCGGCCGCAATTGCCGCAGCGCCTGCATGACCGGCAAATCACGCTCGCTCTCGACCTGACAAAGCGCTTCCGGGCTGACCCGACAGGCAATCGAATCGATCGCCATGAACGCCGCCAGCCGCTGCTCGCGCAACAGACCGCGCACGCCCACCGCCACGAATCCGTCTTCACTCAACGCCCGCCGCACCACCACCGGTTGCCCGGCAGCGAGCGAATCAATCGCCCACTGCGACGCATCCGCCGGCAATTGCTCAGGCGTCATGCCCCACAGCAAGTCGTGGGCGAGAACGCTGTTCACCACTGCGCCCTCAGCAGTTCACGTACACGGCTGGAGGCTTCGCGATTTTTCGCGCCGAGACGATTGCTCAAATCCGTCGCGCCAACATCGCCGATGGCCTGGGTCAGGCACTCGGTCACCCGCGCCAGATCCTCCGCCGTCGGCTGTTCGATCTGCTGCACCGACAGGGTTTCCCAAAGCAATCCAAGGCTGGCATAGCTGTCGATGTCATAGGCCATCGGCGGCACGCTGGACGCCAGGGCTTCCAGTTCTTCGACGCTGCGCAAGGTCACCCGCGCCGCCGAAGCCTTGCCCATCGCATGCACCATCACCCCCGGATCACGCAGGGCGATCAAGCGATTGGCCTGATATCCGTGAGCGAGAAACGCCCCGGACATGGCCTTGCCCACCAGTAGCGCAATCACCGGATGCCCGGCCAGACGCGCGCGGGCATAAGCGTCCGCCGCGCCGGCCAGGGCCTGATGAATGCCGAGGGCTTCTTCGCGACGACCATAGGCCTGGCTCGGCACATCGACGATGGCAATCAATGGGCGTTTTTGCGTTTTGTCTCGGTCGGCGGTGATCGCATCATCCACCGCCTTGGCCAGACCCCAGCCTTCGAGCAAACCGACTTCGCCATTGCGAGCGCGAGGGAAACGGTTTTGCGGATCGGCGACCACCGCGATAAAACGCCCGAGTGGCCCGTCGGCGACCTTCAGCGAGGGCGGCAAACCTTCAACCGCATTCGCGCCAGCACTCAAGGCGTTGAACCAGTTCAAACCGCGCACGGAATAACCACTCATGAGCGCTCTCCTTGATACAGATCGCGAACCACCGAAGGCTCGATTTGCTTGTCAGTGTCCAGGCTCGTCAGGCGTTGCAGGAACCACTCGGCCCGTTGACTGCGCGGTTGCGCCGGCAGGCCTTGTTGCAGCAACTCGCCGACCTGCTGGCGAATCTGCGCCGCGTCATCGGCGACATAACGGTCCACCAGACCACTGGAGAAACGCTGCTCGCCACCGGTCAGGCTCCAGATGAAGGGCCGGTCGCGGGAGTCGTATTCCTCGATCCCGGCTTCCTGCTCGATCACCTGCGGACCGTTCAGGCCGAGGCGCGCTTCCTGGGTCACCAGCAAATAGCTGCATAGCGCGGCGGCAATCGACATCCCGCCAAAGCAACCGACGCTGCCGGCCACCACGCCGACCACCGGTTGGTACTGCTGCAGATCGACAATCGCCGCGTGGATATCGGCAATCGCCGCCAGCCCGAGGTTGGCTTCCTGCAAGCGCACGCCGCCGGTTTCCAGCAGCAGGATGGCGCGGGTCGGGATGCCTTTGCGGTTGTCCTCGGCGGCCAGTTCCAGTGCGCCGGCTATCTTCGCGCCGCCGACTTCACCGAGGCTGCCGCCCTGAAACGCGCCTTCAATCGCCGCGATCACCACCGGCAAACCATCGAGGCGGCCCTTGGCGATCACCACGCCGTCATCGGCCTGCGGCACCACGCCCTGACGTTCCAGCCACGGCGACATGACGCGTTGAAACGGGTCGAGCAGTTCGCGGAAGGTGCCGGCGTCGAGCAAGGCTTTCGCCCGCTGCCGTGCGCCGAGTTCGACGAACGAATGTTTGTGCAAAAGTGCCGAGGTGTCAGTCATGGCCGAGCTCCTCGAAGCCTTGCTCCAGACGCAGACGCACCACGCCCGGGGTCGCGCCGAAGTCGTGGATATCGATAGCCATCGCTGGCGGTGTGGTGCCGTCGAACATCCGCGCAAACAGATGCTGCCAGCGCTGCTCGGCGCCATTGACCGAGGTCTGCACATTGATCGTCAGCTTGCCGGCCAGGCCCGGTTCGATCAGCACTTCCAGATCGCCCGAGCCGACACAACCGACCAGAGCCCGACCACGCGGCGGCTGCCCGGCGGGGAATTCAAAGGATAAGGTTTCCATCAAAACGCTCCCTGAAGGATGCCGTCGCGCTCGATTCGATCAAGCAGCAGAGTGGCGGCGAGCAAGTCGGCGGCGCCACCGGGCGAGGCATTCAATGCGATGAGTTGTTGATCCAGTTCGTGCAGGCGGCGGCGACCGGTAAGGCTGGCGCTGCCACCGGCGTCGAGCACTGCCTGGGCGCCGTGCTGCATGGCGTGCAGGCCCGGTTCGCCGGCGCGGTACAGCACGCAGGTGTCGGCGAGGTCGGTCATGATTGCGAGCAAGGCGTCGAGCCTAGCGTTCTGTTCGCCATGACCGGTGGCGCGGCTGCGTTTGAGCTGCGGCAGGCCGCGTTGCATCACCGACGGGAAGCCGAGTTGCGCTTCTTCCCGAGCACCGCGAGCGCCGTAGCGTTGAGCGACCTGTGCGCCGTGGCTCAGCGGGCGCGGCGCATAACGGTCATCGAGCAACGCCAGACGCGCAGCGCGCAGGGTGACGGCGCCAGCGCTGGTGGACTTCATATCCAGCGCAGCAGCTGTGACCAACAGGCCCAACGCCCAGATCGCCCCGCGATGGGTGTTCACACCGTGGGTGGTGGCGAGCATCGCTTGCTCGCCTTCCCGGCCG
Source organism: Pseudomonas sp. 9.2(2024) (assembly GCF_039695385.1). Lineage (NCBI taxonomy): Bacteria > Pseudomonadati > Pseudomonadota > Gammaproteobacteria > Pseudomonadales > Pseudomonadaceae > Pseudomonas > Pseudomonas sp. 9.2(2024). The sequence goes on from NZ_CP155585.1 coordinate 6,059,773, forward strand.
ATGCGGCCGATCGCTTCGCGCAGCGGCAAGCCGATCTCGCCGAACTCGAGCGCGGCTTCGGCTATTTCCTTGAACGCCGGCCACAGCGCCAGCGCCGAGGCGTGCATCAATCCCAAATGCAGATCGGTGTGCGCACCGTTGCCGCGCCGGTCGACCAGCGCCGGTTTCGGCGACAGGTCGGCTTCGTCGATCAGCGCGTCCACGGCCAGATCCGCCAGCCGTTCGGCGAGGGTGATGGTTTTCGGTTGCAGGTTGAGTGCGTGCATTACCAGCTCCTGAACTTGGCGGGCGGGTTGTAGAGGCCGCCGGACCACTCGACCAGATCGGCCACGCTTTTCGCCGCGAGCAATTCACGGGTGGCGTCGGTGCGACGGATGCCGAGGTCTTCGGGCAAGGCGATCAGGCCTTCACGGCGCATGCGTTCGGTGTCTTTCGGGTTGTGGCGCAGGCCGATGGCGGTGACGCCGGCGACCGCAGCGATCATCGCCTGACGCTCTTCCAGCGAGCGCGCCTTGTACAGGTAGGCGATGCCTTCTTCGGTGAGCAAGTGGGTGACGTCGTCGCCGTAGATCATGATCGGCGCCAGCGGCATCCCGCTTTTCTTTGCCACCTCTACTGCGTCGAGGATTTCGACGAAGGTCGGTTTGCCGCCCTCCTGGAAGGTCTCGACCATTTGCACCACGAGCTTCTTGCCGCGTTCGAGCATCGGTTGCTGCGAGTCGTCGTGGCGCATATCGAGCCAGGCCGGGGTGCCGTGACGGCGTCCTCGCGGGTCGTGGCCCATGTTTGGTGCGCCGCCGAAACCAGCGAGGCGGCCTCGGGTTACGGTTGAAGAATGACCATCGCCATCGACTTGCAGGGTCGCGCCGATGAACAGGTCCACCGCGTATTGCCCGGCCAGTTGGCAGAACATCCGGTTGGAACGCAGCGAGCCGTCACGCCCGGTGAAGAACACATCAGGGCGGGCGGCGATGTAGTTTTCCATGCCCAGTTCGGTGCCGAAGCAATGCACACTTTCGACCCAGCCGCTTTCAATCGCCGGGATCAGGGTCGGGTGCGGATTGAGCGTCCAGTTACGGCAGATCTTGCCCTTGAGGCCGAGTGATTCACCGTAGGTCGGCAGGATCAGTTCGATGGCGGCGGTGTTGAAACCAATGCCGTGGTTCAGCGACTGCACGTTGTGTTTTTCGTAGATCCCGCGGATCGCCATCATCGCCATCAGCACGTGCACAGGCTTGATGTGACGCGGGTCGCGAGTAAACAGCGGCTCGATGTAAAACGGCTTGTCCGCCACCACCACGAAATCCACCCACGATGCGGGGATGTCCACGCGAGGCAGTTCGCTGACGTCGTCCACCAGCTGATTGACCTGGACGATGACGATGCCGTCGCTGAAGGCAGCCGGTTCGATCAGCGCCGGGGTGTCTTCGGTGCTCGGGCCGGTGTAGATGTTGCCGGCACGGTCGGCCATGAACCCGGCCGAGAGCACGACGTTGGGGATCAGGTCCACCACCAGCCGGGCGTAAAGCTCGATGTAGGTGTGGATCGCACCGACTTCCAGCAGACCGTCTTCGAGCAACTGGCTGATGCGCAGGCTCTGTGTACCGGCGAAGGAGAAATCGAGCTTGCGGGCGATGCCGCGTTCGAACAGGTCCAGATGCTCGGAGCGACCGACACTGGGCATGATCATGTGCAGGTCGTGGAGCTTTTCCGGATCGGCCTTGGCCAGCGCACGGGAAAGAAAATCCGCCTGCTTCTGGTTGTTGCCCTCCAGCACCACACGGTCGCCCGGATGAATCAGCGCTTCCAGTGCCGCGACGATTTTGTCGGTGGGCAACACCGCACCGTCGGCCAGCCCGCGCACCTTGTCGAGGCGCCGCTGCTTCTCGTCACGCCGCCGCGTCCAGCGCGAGTCGGGGGAATTGGTTATTGTCATGCTCACTCCACGGGGTTCGCTGTCGTGGAGCTACCTTAGGAGTGTGATCGAGGGGCATCAATCAAGCGCGGTGGCGAACCGTTACGGTGAGCGTAATGAATGCTGGCCTCATCGCTGGCAAGCCAGCTCCCACAGTGAGTGTGGTGATCCAAGCTTTTGTGAACGACCTAGAACTTTGTGGGAGCTGGCTTGCCAGCGATGAGGCCAGTGAGATCGCCGCAGACCCTGGTTCAGTGAACCAGTCCGGCATCCACCAACAATTTCTCCAATGCCAACAAATCCGGCACCTTCGCCACCTGCTCCCCCACCTGCACCGCCGCCTGCTCCAGCGCACACAGCGGTACGTCAACATAACTCAACTGGCTGTCGAGCTTGTACGAGCGCGGAATCCCCTGCACCAGCAGCGCGATGAACTTCAACTCCGGCCGCCCGCCGAGGGCATTGAGGATGACGATCCGTGCCCGTTCGCCGATGACGATTTTTTTGTTGCCGCACGCCGACTCGAAGCTCAGCAACGGAATCTGCCGCTCACGCCAGGTCACCCGACCGAGATACCACGGCGGTGTGTCGAGATCGAAGGCGCTGGACTGGTAGTCGATCAGCTCGGCGACGGCGACGTTGGGCAGGATCAGGTTGCGATCCGCCAGCGGCAGCAGCAGCCCGGTGAGCTGACTGGCGCGTTGATTGTGCTGGCGCTCATGCATGTTTTTTGCTCCACAGGGCGATGCTTTCGAGCAGCACCGATTCCTGGTACGGCTTGCCGAGGTAGTCGTTGACGCCGATGGCCATCGCGCGGTCGCGGTGTTTCTGGCCGGTGCGCGAGGTGATCATGATGATCGGCAGGTGTTGCAGGCGTTCGTCGCGGCGTACCTGGGTCGCCACTTCGAAGCCATCCATACGCGGCATTTCGATGTCGAGCAGCATCAGGTCCGGCATGTGTTCTTCCAGCAGCAGCATGGCATCGACCCCGTCCTTGGCGGTCAGCACGTTCATACCGTGGCGTTCGAGCAGACGGCTGGTGACCTTGCGTACCGTCACCGAGTCGTCGACCACCATCACCAGCAACGGCTTGTGCGGTTCGCTCTCGATTTCATGGCCGGCCGGACGCTGCGGCAACCGCGCCTGCATCGCGCGGATCGGCGCCAGCAGGTCGAGAATCAGCACCACCCGGCCATCGCCGAGAATCGTCGCCCCGGAAACGCCCTGCACCGAGGCGAACTGCGGGCCGAGGCTCTTGACCACAATCTCGCGGGTGCCGGCCATCGTGTCGACCTGCACCGCGATGTGCCGGTCGTTGCACTGCACCAGCAAGACCGGCACCGGCAGGCTCTGGCCGGACAGTTTCGGCCGTGGCACGGTTTTCAGCAGCTCGCCCAGATAGCACAGCTCATAACACTGGCCGCCATACTGATAAGTCGGCGGGTCGAGACGGAAATGCCCGTCCAGTTCATTCGGCAGTACGCGGACGATGCCGTCGATGGTGTCCAGCGGAATCGCGTATTGATCCTCGCCACACTGCACCATCAGCGCACGGTTGACCGACACGGTGAACGGCAGGCGAATGCGAAAATGCACGCCCTGCCCCGGCACCGAATCGATACTCATGGTGCCGCCCAGTTGCCGGACTTCTTCATGCACCACATCCATGCCCACGCCGCGCCCGGAAATCTGGGTGATTTTCTCGGCGGTGGAAAAACCTGGCTGGAGGATGAACTGCAACACTTCGCGGTCGCTGATGTCGGCGTCCGGCGCCAGCAGGCCACGCTTGATCGCCTTGCGCCGCACGGCGTCCAGCGGCACACCGGCGCCATCGTCGCGGATGTCGAACACAATGTCGCCGCCCTCGCGGGACAGGTCGAGGCTGATCTGCCCTTGTGCCGGTTTGCCCGCCGCCAGCCGGACTTCGGCGGACTCCAGACCATGGTCGACGGCATTGCGCAGCATGTGTTCCAGCGGTGCGGCCATGCGTTCGAGGACGTTGCGGTCCATCTCGCCTTCGGCGTTGCCGACGCTGAACGCCACGTCCTTGCCCAGCTCTTCGGCGACCTGGCGGACGATGCGTTTCAGACGCGGCAACATGCGCTCGAACGGCACCATGCGCGTGCGCATCAGGCCTTCCTGCAACTCGGTGTTGATCCGCCCCTGCTGCTGCAACAGGTTCTCGGCGTCGTGCGTGCGCCGGTCGAGGGTTTCCTTCAAGTCCAGCAAGTCGGAAGCGGACTCGAACAGCGCCCGTGACAGTTGCTGCAACTGGGAATGACGGTCCATTTCCAGCGGGTCGAAATCTTCGTAGCCGAGGCGCTCGGCATCCACTTGCTGACGGCTGAGGATCCGCCCCTGGGTTTCGGTGTCGAGCCGGCGCAACTGATCGCGCATGCGTTCGATGGTGGTTTCCATCTCGTGCAGGGCGGTCTGCGCATCGCTGACTTGCTGTTCGATACGCCCACGGAAAATCGAGGTTTCGCCGGCGAGATTGACCAGGTCATCCAGCAACTCGGCGGAGACCTTGACCATGTCTGCCCCGGCCTCGGGCGCCGGGGCAGCAGGCTCGGCCTTGACCGCCACCGACGGCACGGGCGCCGGGGTTTGCACGACCAGCGGATGGCTGAAATTCTGGATCGCGCTGATCAACCGGTCTGCCGGTGGGCACGGCTGGCCGGCGCGCACCGCGTCGAGCATCTGCGCCAAGCGGTCCTGGCCGCGCTGCAACAGCGCGAACAGTTCGGCGCTGCCTTGCAGGGTGCCGGCGGACAAGCTTTCGTAAAGGTTTTCCAGCTCATGAGCGAGGTCGCCAATCGGGCCGATTTCCACCATCCGCGCGCCGCCCTTGAGGGTGTGCAGGTCGCGCAGCAGGGTTTCCACTTCCTGGCGATTGCCGGGCTCGGCCTGCCAGCGCAGCAGCGCGGCGCCGGAGTTTTCAATGATGTCGAAACCTTCTTCGAGGAAGATTTCCAGCAGCTCCGGATCGTGTCCGGGGCCGTCCTGCGTGACGCTGGTTGGTGGCGTTTCAGGGTTGGCGGCCGAGCCCTGACGGAAACGGCGGATCGCCTCGATCAGATCCTGCGCCGGATCCAGCGGCTGGTGCCGGTGCAACTGTTCGAGGAACTGTGCCAGACGCTCGTGGCTTTGACGCAGCAATCGGTCGAGGGCTTCGCTGTGGCTGTAACGACGATCCACCAGCCCTTCGTAAAGGCCTTCCAACTCATGGGCCAGATCGCCGACCGCTGCAACCTCGGCCATTCGCGCACCGCCCTTGAGCGTGTGCAAATCCCGTTGCAGCGACGACAGCGGTGCGCCGTTTTCCGGATCCTTCAGCCAGCGCTGCAAGGCTTGGCCGGCGCTGTCGAGAATGTCCACCGCCTCTTCGAGGAAGATCTCGACGATCTCGTCGTCCGGCCCGCTGTCGACGCTGTGTTGTTGCAGTTCGGCGGTGGCGCTGCCCAGTTCGCGGATGCTCAGGGTGCGGCTGCCGTCGCTGCGGATCAGGCCCATGGCCGACGGATCGAGGCTCTCGTCGAGCAGTTCGTGCAAGGCGCGGATGAGTTGCGGTTGCGGGGTGATTTCCTGGCCGGCGGCCAGTTCGTCGAGCATGTTGATCAGCGCTTCGTGGGCCTGCTGCGCCTCATGGAAAAACCGCTCGCTGACCGCCAGGCTGCTCTCTTCGACGGCGCCGTACAGGTCGAGCAAGGCTTCACACAACACATCCACCGGCAGCAGATCGGCGAGGTGCGCGCCTTCGCCCAGGGTGGTCAGCTCATCCAGCAATGCACTGAGTTCCTGACGTTCACCGGGGTGCTGCTGCCAGCGCTGCAAGAGGTTTTCGGCGTCGAGCAGGATGTCCATGCCCTGGGCCAGGAAGTTGTTGATCAGTTGCGGATCGCGCTTGACCCGCACCGCACTGCTCGGGGCATTGAGGATCAATTCCAGACGCTCGCCGAGCAGGGTTTCGGTGCGTTTGATCAGTGACTGCGCACCGACAATCGGCGCCAGTGGATCGTGTTTGAGCTGACGCAGACCGACGCGGAACAGGCCCTCGGCTTCGAGCAGCAGTTCCACTTCGTCCAGATCCAGCGCCAGCTGATGGGCCTTGAATTCCCGGGCCAGCTTATCGAGCGGCGCCGCCAGTTCGGCAATCGGCGACACCCCCGCCATCGAGGCGCTGCCCTTGAGGGTGTGCAGCGCTCGCTGCAATTCGTCGCTGGCCTGTAACGGCACATGCTCGGCAGCCTGATCGAGAAAACGGTTGAGACTGGCGAGGTGGGTTTCGGCTTCGTTGCGGAAAATCTCCAGCAACAGCGGATCGAGGGCCGCGACGTCTTCCACGTCTTCGGCCGGCAGCGGCGTGTCGCCCTTGGCCAGCGCGTGGGCGCGAGCCGCCAGTTGATCGACATCGTGGCGCTGACGCTGACCGTTGGTGGCGAATTCGGCGATCAGGTCCGGCAACAGCAGCAGTGTGTCGGCCAGCAACTGGCGCACCGCCGGGCCGGGTTCAACGCTGTGTTCCAGCACGCGGTTGAGCAGGTTTTCCACCGCCCAAGCCAGCTCGCCGAGGACCAGCGCCCGCACCATCCGACCACTGCCCTTGAGGGTGTGGAAGGCGCGGCGCAGTTCACTCAGGGCGGCGCGGTCATTGGGCTCGGCAGACCAGCGCGGCAGGTATTCGCTCAGCACTTCGAGCACTTCCCCGGTCTCTTCGAGGAACACTTCGCGCAGCTCGTCATCCACCGGTTCTTCATCGGCCGGTGGCGGCAGCAGGCTGCCCGGCGTGGTCAGCGCCGGCGGGTTGACCGCCGACACCGGACTGGCCAGTACTTCGGCCAACGACTGCACGATCTGCGGATCGTCCAGCTCCTGCAAATCCTGCATCACCAGTGCTTCGCTGGGGCTGAGCACATCATCGAGCACCGGCACGTGCGGCTCGCCGGGCTGTTCGTCAGGAAAGAAGCCGAGACTGGCGAGGCTTTTCTGCGCGATATCCAGCAAGTGTTCGCTGGGTGCCTGCGGGTCGTCGGTCAGGCGTTCGAGGTAGTACTCAAGGCTGGTGATGGCGTCGGCGAGGCTGTCGAGTTGCTGCCAGCCCGGCTCGTGAGGGTCGAGCAACAGATGCTCGCGGATAAATCCGTTGCAGGCTTCGAGCAGACTTGCCGCGCGCGCCAGCGGAATCATCGCCAGCGCGCCCCGAACTTGGGTCAGCAGTGCCGGCAGGCTTTGCAGTTGCTGGCGATCCCAGTCGGCGTCGATGTAGTCGACGATCATGTCCTTGGCCTGTTGCAGGCAGATGCGTGCTTCCTTGATCACGATCTGATGGATCTGCGTCAGGTCGGTGGTCGGCAGGCGCGAGTCTTCCGGGCTCTCCGGCTCGACGGTGCCGACCATCCCGGCCAGGGTCGCTTCGACGTAGAGCAAGGCGCCGGCGACGTCCATCAGCGTGGCGTCGTTCGGTTCGCGCTGGCCCTGCGCGAGGCTGAGCACCACCGCCAGTTGATCGATGATCACCTTGCGCGGCTGGCCGAAACCAAGCACCGCGAGGGTGTCGGCGATCTGCCGCAGCGGCGCCAGCAGGCTGTCCAGATCCGAAGCGTGCTGGCGGTCGCTGCGCACGAACAGGTCGAGGCGTTCCTTGACCCGCACCAGTTCTTCGCACAGCGCCGCGAGCACCGAGCGCATGGCATCGCGATCGGGGCCGGCCAGGCGCGCGCGTTCTTCGTCGACCATCGCGCTGTCGGGCAGCGCGTCGTCCAGGGAGTAGCGATCTTTCATGGTCAGCATCTGCCCGGTGGGATGTTCGGCTTTGGCGATATAAAACAGCAGGCTTTTCAGCAGTTCAGGCGGTGGCGGCTGGTTGAGGCCGGGCATGCCCTGTTCGAGCAGGCGCTTGAGTTCCTTGTCGGCATCCTTGAACAGGCTGCGCAGAGCCGGGCTGTTGGCGATCCGCCCTTCGCGCATGCCCTCGACGAGTGCCGAGGCGACCTGCCACAACGGGCTCAGCGGCGAGTTACCGCTGAGTGCTTCAAGCCGGGTAAAGACTTTGGCGAGATAACCGAGGTGCGTCTGATCGTCCTGTTCGCGGAGCAATCCGACCAACGCCATTTGCAGCATCTGACGCAACTTGCGCAGCACATTCGGCAGCTCCGCCGGTTCCAGCAGCGCCAGGGTTTCCTCGCCCAACGGCGCCAGTTCAGGCAACTGCGGGCTGAACAGGCTGGTTTCCGACAACAGGCTTTCGCCCCGGGCGCTGCGTAAATCGTTGATCAGCGGCAGCACCACCAGCGGCAGGTCACGGCGGGCGCCCTGCACGCGGTCCAGGTAAATCGGCAACTGACCCAGCGCCTGCAACAGCAAGTGCAGCGCTTCGTCGCGGTGGCTGACGCGCTCGTTCTGCAGCGCTTCGACCAGGTGTTCCATCTCTTCGGCGAGCAGTGCCGCGCCGTAGAACTCGACCATCTGCAGACTGCCGTGCACCTGATGGATGCAGGCCAGGCATTCGTCCAGCCCCGGCACCGACTGCGGATCGTCGAGCACGGCTTCGATGGCCTGATGCGCCTGCCTCAGCGTCTCGGCTATTTCACCCTTGACCCATTCGAGGGCCACGTAGTCGTGCCGGTCACCCATAACCACTCCGCTCGACATGGACTCGCCCGCAGGCCTCACGCCTTGTCCGCGACGGGCGCAGGCGCCGCCGGCAAGGTGAACCCGGACACCGAGCGACGCAACTGGCTGGCCATTTTCGCCAGGTTGCCGATGCTCTCGGCGGTGGCCGTGGAGCCGGACGAGGTCTGCGAGGTGATCTGCTGGATCACGTTCATCGTCAGGGAAATCTGCCCGGCCGAAGACGTCTGCTGCTGCGCCGCGTTGGAAATGCTCTGGATCAGCGCCGCAAGGGTCTTGGACACGCCTTCGATTTCTTCCAGGGCCACACCGGCATCCTGCGCCAGCCGCGCGCCGCGCACCACTTCAGTGGTGGTCTGCTCCATGGAAATCACGGCTTCGTTGGTGTCGGTCTGGATCGCCCGCACCAGCGTTTCGATCTGCCGGGTCGCGGCGGACGAACGCTCGGCCAGCCGCTGCACTTCGTCGGCAACCACGGCAAAACCGCGCCCGGCGTCACCGGCCATCGAGGCCTGAATTGCCGCGTTGAGGGCGAGGATGTTGGTCTGGTCGGCAATGTCATCGATCAGGCTGACAATGTCGCCGATTTCCTGGGACGACTCGCCCAGACGCTTGATGCGCTTGGCGGTGTCCTGGATCTGTTCGCGGATGTTGTCCATGCCGTGGATGGTGTTGTGCACCACCTCGTTGCCCTTGTTGGCGATCTCCACCGACCGCTCGGCAACCGCCGAGGATTCAGCGGCGTTGGCCGACACCTGATCGATGGACTGGGCCATGTCGCTGATCGCGGTCGAGGCTTCGGAAATCTGCTGGGCCTGATGCTCCGAGGCCTGGGCCAGGTGCATGGCGGTGGCCTGGGTTTCCTGCACCGCAGCGGCGACCTGGCCGGCGGTGAGGTTGATGGTGGCGACCAGATCGCGCAACTGGTCGACGGAATAGTTGATCGAGTCGGCGATGGTGCCGGTGAAGTCTTCGGTCACCGAGGCGGTCACGGTCAGGTCACCGTCGGCGAGGTCTTCGATCTCGTCGAGCAGGCGCATGATCGCGTTCTGGTTGCGCTCGTTCTTCTCGGCGGTTTCGCGCAACTGACGGTTGGTTTCCCGGACCATGACCATGCCGATCAGGATGATCGAGGCCAGCGCCAGCAGGCCCAGCACGTAGCCGCCGATGGTGTCGGTATTGCGCCCGCCGGCGAGGTTTTCGAAACCGGTGGCCAGGTGCGAGGCCTCGTCGAGCAGGGTTTGCGACAGGCTGAAGATATTGGTGGCCGATTCACGGACCTTGAACAGCTCCGGCGAGGTTTCGAGGATTTCATCCACCGAACCCGAGACGAACTGGAACAGTTCGGAAATTTCGCTCAAGCGAGCGCGGGCGTCGCGGTCTTCGACCTGGCTGATCTTCAGCGCCGGGTTGCCTTGCAACATGCCATTGAGCACCTGACCGAAGCGCGCGGCATCGCGACCAAACGCGTCGGCGGCCTGCTGGGAGTTTTCATCGCCCGACAGCACGGTGTTCACCGCGCCGAGAATCCGCTCGGCCAGCAGCGACTGACGCTGAGCCATCGCCACCTGCGCCGCCGGCGCACCGCGTTGCAGGAGGATTTCCACGACCTTTTCGTATTCGATCTGCAATTGCGGCACGGTTTCAGCCAGGGTCGCGGCCACCTGATGCAGCGACAGCACGGTCTGTTCGCTGGAGAGAATCGCGTCGGTGTTTTTCAGCAGGCGTTCCCAGTCCAGCTGCACGGCGCGCATTTCCGGGCGCACGACGGATGGAGCCGGCGGCAGGCCGGTGGCCGGGTCGCCTTTCTTCAGGTAACCCCAGCGCTGGGCAAAATCGTTGCGCGCATCGCTCAACAGCTTGAACGCGGCGGCCTTGCCGGCGGCGGCTTCGGTGGCGTTCTTGGCGATCCGCTGCGACAGCACCCGCAGCTCGCCGGCGTGGCCGATGTACTGCTTGTCGTAGTTGGCCTGGGTGTTGAGGTAAGCGAAGTTGGCGAACAGCAGCATGATGAACACGATCAGTGCGATGAACAGCACGATGATCTGTGAGCGGCTGCGCGAGCCTTCTGCGGGCTTGCCTGTTTTTGCTTTGATCATCGGTCCTCGCCTGTTAAACCGCGACGTGCATGAAACTCGGTGACTGCGCCAGCGCAAACAGGCTGAACACCCGCCAGTTCTGCTCGCGCCGGAAATAGCCCTTGATGAACTCGCCCTTGGAGCCTTGCCGTTTACTGATCGAGACGGATTCGAAGCTGTCCTGCTCGAAGTGCTGCAGGCCGAAGACTTCATCGACCAGCAACCCGGCAAACACGTCCTGATGCTCTACCACCAGTACCCGCCGCTGTTTGCGCATCGGTGACAGCTCATGGCCGAAGAATCCGCACAGGTCCATGACCGGCAGCAGCCGCCCACGCAGGTTGGCCACGCCCTTGACCCACGGTTTGACGCCCGGCAGCTGGGTGACGCGCAGTTCAGGCAGCACTTCGCTGACTTCGCCCATCGGCGTGACGTACCAGTGCTCGCCCAGACGAAAGCCGATGCCGCTCCAGCGATCCTGGCGCGCCGGTTGCGACGGCAGGTCCGCCGCCAGCAGGCGACAGCGCTGGTCGATCTGCCACAACAGTTCGAACGCGGTCAGCGACTCGCTCATGGCGGCGCGATCAACCGGCCAGCACGTTGTTCAGGGTCTTGATCAGCGTGTCTTCGTCGACCGGTTTGGTCAGGTAGTCCCTGGCGCCCTGGCGGGTGCCCCAGACCTTGTCGGTCTCCTGATCCTTGGTGGTGATGATGATCACCGGGATGTGGCTGGTTTCCGCATCCTTGGTCAGCTGACGGGTAGCCTGAAAGCCGTTGAGGCCGGGCATGACGATGTCCATCAGCACCGCATCGGGTTTTTCCTGGCGGGCCAGGGCCACGCCGTCGGCGCCGTTTTCGGCTTTCAGCACTTCGTGCCCGTGCTTTTCCAGCATGCCGGTGAGTTTGTACATTTCGGTCGGCGAATCATCGACGATCAGGATACGTGCCATGGTCTTCCCCATTTTTCTTGTCGACACCGGGCCCGCTGGCCGAGCGTCTCTGTGCGTGTCTTACTGCGGCAAAGCGGCAGCGAAGCCCGGAACATGGGCCGAAATCGCGTCGAGCAGTTCTTCCTTGCTGAAAGGCTTGGTCAAAAATTGATCGGAACCGACAATCCGCCCCTTGGCCTTGTCGAACAGCCCGTCCCGGGACGACAGCATGATCACCGGCGTGCCCTTGAACGCATTGTTGTTCTTGATTAAAGCGCAGGTCTGATAACCATCCAGACGCGGCATCATGATGTCGACAAAGATGATCCCGGGGTGGTGGTCGGCGATCTTCGCCAGGGCGTCAAAACCGTCGATCGCGGTGATGACTTCGCACCCTGCATTTTTCAACAGGGTCTCGGCGGTGCGACGAATCGTTTTCGAGTCGTCGATCACCATGACCTTCAAGGCGCTGGACTGCTGTTCCATAAGGGGGCTCTACCGTCGCCTTTGCGAATCAATTTGTCCGTTTTGCGATGACTGATGGCTGGAAACCCTTGATGCTCAAGGGCCAGCACGGCTGGGAGCCTTTTTAGCACAGTCTCCAGACGCAATCTATCGACGGGTTTTTCCTTGACCGAAAACCCGCCCGGCGCCACTCTGGCGGCACTTTTTTCATACCGATCCGGTAGCCAATTTTCGAGGAAAACCCAATGAGCGTTCGCGTCGGGATTGTCATGGACCCTATCGCCAGCATTTCCTATAAAAAGGATAGCTCGCTGGCCATGCTGCTGGCGGCGCAAAAGCGCGGCTGGGAACTGTTCTATATGGAACAGAAAGACCTTTATCAGGGTGAAGGCCAGGCACGGGCGCGGATGAAGCCGCTGAAAGTCTTCGCCAACCCGGAAAAATGGTTCGAACTGGGCACCGAGCAGGATTCGCTGCTGAGCGACCTGAACGTGATCCTGATGCGCAAGGATCCGCCGTTCGACATGGAGTTCGTCTACTCCACCTACCTGCTCGAACAGGCCGAAGCCGCCGGGGTGCTGGTGGTCAACAAGCCGCAGAGCCTGCGCGACTGCAACGAAAAACTGTTCGCCACCCTGTTCCCGCAGTGCACGCCGCCGACCGTAGTCAGCCGCCGCGCCGACGTGCTGCGTGAATTCGCCGCCAAACATGGCGACGTGATCCTCAAGCCGCTGGACGGCATGGGTGGCACCTCGATCTTCCGTCATCGCGCCGGCGATCCGAACCTGTCGGTGATCCTGGAAACCCTGACCGCCCTCGGCGCCCAGCAGATCATGGGTCAGGCCTACCTGCCGGCGATCAAGGACGGCGACAAGCGCATCCTGATGATCGACGGCGAGCCGGTGGATTACTGCCTGGCGCGGATTCCGGCCCAGGGCGAAACCCGTGGCAACCTCGCGGCCGGTGGTCGTGGCGAAGCTCGTCCGTTGACCGACAAGGATCGCTGGATCGCCGCCCAGGTCGGCCCGACCTTGCGCGCGAAGGGCCTGCTGTTCGTCGGCCTGGACGTGATCGGCGAGCACCTGACCGAAATCAACGTCACCAGCCCGACCTGCATCCGCGAAATCGACAATGCCTTCGGCACCGACATCGGCAGGATGCTGATGGATGCGATCGAAGGCAAGCTGCAAGCGTCGAGCCGCAAGCCGCAAGCTTAAAGCCAGTGGTGTGCAGCTTGTCGCTTGAGACTTCAAGCTTGCAGCTAAAAACCAACATTGCGTTATCATGCCGAGCCCGTAAAAACGCGATGTTGGTTTTTCTCGAATGACACTTCCGTCCGATCTGCCCGCTGAACTCGCCCATAAAGGCGTGCGCCCGGTCGATCGCCTCGGATTTACCCTGTTTCTCGCGGCGCTGATCCATCTGGCGCTGCTGCTCGGCGTGGGTTTCACCATGGTGGAGCCCAAGCAGATCAGCAAAACCCTGGAAATCACCCTCGCTACCTTCAAGAGCGAAAAGAAGCCGGCGAAGGCCGATTTCCTCGCCCAGGAAAACCAGGAAGGCAGCGGCACCCTCGACAAGAAGGCGATCCCCAAGACCACCGAGGTCGCGCCGTTTCAGGCAAACGAAGTCAAGAAAGTCACCCCGCCGCCCGCCGCCAAGCCGGAAGTGCAGGAAGCCGCGCCCAAGGCGGCCGTGACCACCGTGGCGCCGAAACCGAAAAAGGCGCCGACCAAGAAAGAAGAAGCCAGGACCGAGACCAAACCGACGGTCGACGCCCCGACCTTCGACAGTTCGCAGCTCTCCAGCGACATCGCCAGCCTTGAAGCCGAACTGGCCAACGAACAACAGCTGTACGCCAAGCGCCCGCGTATCCACCGCCTCAGCGCCGCCTCGACCATGCGCGACAAGGGCGCCTGGTACAAGGACGAGTGGCGCAAGAAGGTCGAGCGCATCGGCAACCTCAATTACCCCGACGAAGCCCGGCGCAAGCAGATCTACGGCAATCTGCGCCTGATGGTGTCGATCAACCGCGACGGCTCGCTGTATGAAGTGCTGGTGCTGGAGTCTTCCGGCCAGCCACTGCTGGATCAGGCGGCGCAGCGGATCGTGCGTCTGGCGGCACCGTTTGCACCGTTTACCGGGGACCTGTCGGACATCGACCGACTGGAAATCATCCGCACCTGGAAATTCGCCCGGGGCGACCGGTTGTCCAGTAACTGAGTCGATCTTTTGCCCGCTCCAGCTTGTCAGTTCGCCCCCCGAACGCCACACTAGCGCACATGAAAAACGTCAGCCCCAGCTACCTCAAGCATCACTTCCTGATCGCCATGCCACACATGGCCGACCCGAACTTTGCCCACACCTTGACCTACATCGTCGAGCACACGGCCAATGGCGCCATGGGGCTGGTGGTCAACCGACCGCAAGAGCTGAATCTGGCCGACATCCTCGAACAACTGCGCCCGGACATCGATCCGCCGGCGCTGTGCCAGCATGTGCCGATCTTCATCGGCGGCCCGGTGCAGACCGATCGCGGTTTTGTCCTGCACCCGGCGGGCAAGACGTTCCAGGCTACCGTTGAGCTGGAGGGCGATCTGGCCCTGTCCACCTCGCAGGATGTGCTGTTCGCCATCGCCGACGGCGTGGGCCCGGCCAAAAGCGTCATCACCCTCGGTTATGCCGGTTGGGAAGCCGGTCAGCTGGAGGCCGAACTGGCCGACAACGCCTGGCTGACCTGCCCGTACGACGCCGACATCCTGTTCAACACCAGCAGTGAACTGCGCCTGGAAGCGGCGGCCAAGCATCTGGGAATCAACCTCAGCCTGCTGACCAGCCAGGCAGGACACGCCTGATGGCCCTGCGCCTGATCCTCGGCTTCGACTACGGCACCAAACAGATCGGCGTGGCGGTCGGCCAGGTGATTACCGGCCAGGCCCGCGAACTGTGCACCTTGAAGGCGCAAAACGGTGTGCCGGACTGGAATCAGGTCGAAGCCCTGATAAAGGAATGGAAGCCCGACGCCGTGGTGGTCGGCCTGCCGCTGAACATGGACGGTACGCCCAGCGAGATGTGCGCCCGCGCCGAGAAATTCGCCCGCCGCCTCAACGGCCGCTTCAACCTGCCTTTCTATACCCACGACGAACGCCTGACGACCTTCGAAGCCAAGGGCGAGCGACTGGTGCGCGGTGGGCAGAAAGGCAGCTACCGCGACAACCCGGTGGACGCCATCGCCGCCGCCCTGCTGCTGCAAGGCTGGCTCGACGAAAACACCGCACTATTTGAATCCTGACAAGCGCTACGGCGCTTTTCTTTTGGTTACAACCCGAGCTCCGGTTCGCGAGA
Source organism: Pseudomonas sp. 9.2(2024) (assembly GCF_039695385.1). NCBI lineage: Bacteria > Pseudomonadati > Pseudomonadota > Gammaproteobacteria > Pseudomonadales > Pseudomonadaceae > Pseudomonas > Pseudomonas sp. 9.2(2024). The sequence goes on from NZ_CP155585.1 coordinate 6,075,135, forward strand.
ACCGGCTCGACCCCAAGAAGGAGCAACCATGAGCCTGCCCAATCCCGCCGATCTTATCAGCCAGATGGCGACCCGCCTCAAGGCGCACCTTGCCCAGCGTGATATCAGCGAACCGCGTTACATCGGCATCCGCACCGGCGGCGTCTGGGTCGCCCAGGCCCTGCTCAAAGAGCTGGGCAGCGACGCGCCATTGGGCACGCTGGATGTTTCCTTCTACCGCGACGACTTCAGCCAGAACGGCCTGCACCCGCAGGTGCGCCCGTCCGCCCTGCCCTTCGAAATCGAAGGCCAGCATCTGGTGCTGATCGACGACGTACTGATGAGCGGCCGGACCATCCGCGCCGCCATGAACGAACTGTTCGACTACGGCCGCCCGGCCAGCGTGACGCTGGTCTGCCTGCTGGACCTGGACGCCGGCGAATTGCCGATCCGCCCGAACGTGGTCGGCGCGACCCTGTCGCTGGCCGCCCACGAGCGGGTCAAGCTGTCCGGGCCGGAGCTGGCCCTCGAACTGCAAGACCTTGCCCTTTAATCCGCCCTATTGAGAGTCCCCCTCGCGATGACGCCTCTAGATACCAAGCGCCCGCTGCAGCTCAATGATCAGGGCCAGCTGCGCCACTTCCTCTCGCTCGACGGCCTGCGCCGCGAGTTGCTGACGGAAATCCTCGACACCGCCGACTCGTTCCTCGAAGTCGGCGCCCGGGCCGTGAAGAAGGTCCCGTTGCTGCGCGGCAAGACCGTGTGCAACGTGTTCTTCGAAAACTCGACCCGCACCCGCACCACCTTCGAACTGGCGGCCCAGCGACTGTCGGCGGACGTGATCACCCTGAACGTGTCGACTTCGTCGGCCAGCAAGGGCGAAACCCTGCTCGACACCCTGCGCAACCTGGAAGCCATGGCCGCCGACATGTTCGTCGTGCGCCACGGTGACTCGGGCGCCGCGCACTTCATCGCCGAGCATGTCTGCCCGCAAGTGGCGATCATCAACGGCGGCGACGGCCGGCACGCGCACCCGACCCAAGGCATGCTCGACATGCTGACCATCCGCCGTCACAAGGGCGGTTTCGAGAACCTCTCGGTGGCCATCGTCGGCGACATCCTGCACTCGCGGGTGGCGCGCTCGAACATGCTCGCCCTGAAGACCCTCGGTTGCCCGGACATCCGCGTGATCGCACCGAAAACCCTGCTGCCGATCGGCATCGAGCAATACGGCGTGAAGGTCTACACCGACATGACCGAAGGCCTGAAAGACGTCGACGTGGTGATCATGCTGCGCCTGCAGCGTGAGCGCATGACTGGCGGTCTGCTGCCGAGCGAAGGCGAGTTCTACCGCCTGTTCGGCCTGACCACCGCGCGCCTGGCAGGCGCCAAGCCCGATTGCATCGTCATGCACCCGGGGCCGATCAACCGTGGTGTGGAAATCGAGTCGGCGGTGGCCGACGGCCCGCACTCGGTGATTCTCAATCAAGTCACTTACGGCATCGCGATCCGTATGGCCGTGCTGTCGATGGCCATGAGCGGACAAACAGCGCAGCGTCAATTCGAGCAGGAGAACGCCCAGTGAAGCTCAGCATTCTCGGCGCCCGCGTCATTGATCCAAGCAGCGGCCTGGATCAAATCACTGATATTCACGTTGAAGCCTGCAAGATCGTCGCCCTCGGCGCCGCACCGGCCGGTTTCACCGCCGTCGAAACCATTGATGCCCAAGGTCTTGTCGCCGCTCCAGGCCTCGTAGACCTGAACGTCGCCCTGCGCGAGCCGGGCTACAGCCGCAAAGGCACCATCGCCAGCGAAACCCGCGCGGCTGCGGCCGGCGGCGTGACCAGCCTGTGCTGCCCGCCGAAAACCAGACCGGTACTCGACACCTCGGCCGTGGCCGAACTGATCCTCGACCGCGCCCGCGAGGCCGGCAACACCAAGGTGTTCCCGATCGGCGCGCTGAGCAAAGGTCTGGATGGTGAACAACTGGCCGAGCTGGTCGCCCTGCGCGACGCCGGTTGCGTAGCGTTCGGCAACGGTCTGGAGAGTTTCCGCAACACCCGCACCCTGTGCCGGGCGCTGGATTACGCGGCGACCTTCGACCTGACGGTGATCTTCAACTCGCAGGATCACGACCTGGCCGACGGCGGCCTGGCCCACGAAGGCGCCACCGCCAGCTTCCTCGGCCTGCCGGGCATCCCGGAAACCGCTGAAACCGTGGCGCTGGCCCGGGATCTGCTGCTGGTCGAGCAGACCGGCGTGCGTGCGCACTTCAGCCAGCTGACCAGCGCTCGCGGCGTGGCCCTGATCGCTCAGGCCCAGGCCCGTGGCTTGAAAGTCACGGCAGATGTCGCCCTGTATCAGCTGATCCTGACGGACGAAGCGCTGATCGACTTCAGCAGCCTGTATCACGTGCAACCGCCGCTGCGCACCCGCGCCGACCGCGATGGTCTGCGCGAGGCGGTGAAGTCCGGCGTGGTCTCGGCGATTTCCAGCCATCACCAGCCCCATGAACGCGATGCCAAACTGGCACCGTTCGGCGCGACCGAGCCCGGCATCAGCAGCGTCGAGCTGTTGCTGCCGCTGGCGATGACGCTGGTCGAGGATGGTCTGCTGGATCTGCCGACCCTGCTGGCCCGCCTGAGCGCCGGCCCGGCCGAGGCCCTGCGCCTGCCGGCGGGTAAACTGGCGGTGGGTGGCGCGGCAGATATCGTGCTGTTCGATCCGAAGGCTTCGACCGTTGCCGGCGAAACCTGGCTGTCGAAGGGCGAGAACTGCCCGTTCCTCGGCCATAGCCTGCCGGGCGTGGTGCGTTACACGCTGGTGGATGGCCGGATCAGCCACCAGGCGTAACAAAAATGGCGAGGGAGCCAGCTCCCTCGCCATCACTTACTGAAAGGCGCCCCGACCTTCGGCGTTACGCACCGACACCTGATCGTTCAGCGTCCAGAAGTCATACAGCACCCCCAGAAAGAACAACCCGCCGGTCAGCAGGTACAGCAAACCTGTGATCCACTTGCCCTGATACATCCGGTGCACGCCGAACGCGCCGAGGAAGGTCAGCAGAATCCACGCCACGTTGTATTCAATAGGGCCCGCCACGAAACGCAGGTCGGCTTCTCGATCCATCGCCGGGATCAGGAACACGTCGATCAGCCAGCCGATCCCCAGCAACCCGAAGGTGAAAAACCAGATCGTGCCGGTCACCGGCTTGCCGTAATAGAAACGGTGTGAGCCTGTGAAACCGAAAATCCACAACAGGTAGCCGATCACCTTGCTATGGGTGTCTTTTTCCTTCACACGGGGCAGTTGATAGCCGTTCATTAAGACCTCGATTCACGCGATAGATAAATATTCTTTAATTCTTTGTGACTTTTTTACAGGTAGCCGACGTATGGCAAATGCTACCGTGTCTCCCGTCAAAGCCTTATAGCACCGGAGTTCTGTCCGACAATTGCGTCTTTTTGCCGCTTATTTGGTTCCGTTGGCACCCGATTGAATCGACCAACGGCCTCGGAAGTGACAAAAAAGCTGTTATAAAGTTGCGCGCTAACACACCAAGAGCCCTGCCTAATGCGTCCATTTTTCAAGACATGGCTAACCATTTGCCTATTAATGCCACTGGCCGCCCACGCCACCAATCGTGAGCAACGTCTTCCAAACGTTAACGGTTTCACCCCTAAATCCCATGCCTCTGCTCCTTCGAACAAAGGCAAACAGGTCAAACACACCACGCTGAGCAGCAACGGCCGCAGCAAGCTGGTGCCACCGATGGCGACCAAGGAAAGCAGCAACGTCCTGAGTCGCGCGGTAAACGTCCTCGGTACACCCTACCGTTGGGGCGGCAGCAGCCCGAGTAAAGGCTTCGACTGCAGCGGTCTGGTGAAGTACGCGTTCAACGACGCCACGTTCGACCTGCCACGCACCTCGAACGCCATGGCCAGCGGTCACGGCGAGAAAGTCGAACGCAAGGACCTGAAGCCGGGCGACCTGATTTTCTTCAACATCAAGAGCCGTCGGGTCAATCACGTTGCCATCTACCTGGGCAACGACCGTTTCATCCATGCGCCACGGCGCGGCAAGTCGGTGAGCATCGACACACTGAACAAGCCGTACTGGGAAAAGCATTACGTGGTGGCCAAACGCGTATTGCCGAAAGAACAGGGGCAGATGCGCGTCGTTCAGCGCTGAGCTAGTTCGTTTGACGCTCCGCGTCTCAAAGCGGACGCAGAGCGTCCATTGAGGCATTCCCACGCAGAGCGTGGGAACGATCAAAATCGCAGCCCACGGGCTGCGATTTTTTTTGCCTAGAAGTTATCCGGCGTACGCGCCTTTTCCCGCGCATGCTCGCGGCTGATCAAGCCCTTGGTCACCAGATCCTTCAGGCACATGTCGAGTGTCTGCATCCCCAGCGACCCGCCGGTCTGTATCGCCGAGTACATCTGCGCCACCTTGTCCTCACGGATCAGGTTACGGATCGCCGACGTCCCCAGCATGATCTCATGCGCCGCCACCCGGCCACCGCCGATCTTCTTGATCAGCGTCTGCGACACCACCGCCAGCAAGGACTCCGAAAGCATCGAGCGCACCATGGATTTTTCGTCCCCGGGGAACACGTCCACCACCCGGTCGATGGTCTTGGCTGCCGACGTGGTGTGCAAGGTGCCGAACACCAGGTGCCCGGTTTCGGCGGCGGTGAGTGCCAAGCGGATGGTTTCCAGATCACGCATCTCGCCCACGAGGATCACGTCCGGGTCTTCGCGTAGCGCTGAACGCAATGCGGTGGCGAAACTGCGGGTATCGCGATGGACTTCGCGCTGATTGATCAGGCATTTGCGCGATTCGTGGACGAATTCGATCGGATCTTCGATGGTCAGGATGTGGTGATGACGATGGGTGTTGAGGTAATCGATCATTGCCGCCAGCGTCGTCGACTTGCCGGAGCCGGTCGGCCCGGTCACCAGCACCAGCCCGCGCGGCGCATCGGTGATCTTGCGAAAGACGTCGCCCATGGCCAGGTCTTCCATGGTCAGCACTTTTGACGGGATGGTCCGGAACACCGCCCCGGCGCCCCGGTTCTGGTTGAAGGCATTGACCCGAAAGCGCGCCACGCCGGGGACTTCGAAGGAAAAGTCGGTCTCCAGATGTTTCTCGAAGTCCACCCGCTGGGTGTCGTTCATGATGTCGTAGATCAGCTCGTGCACCTGTTTGTGATCCAGCGCCGGCAGATTGATCCGCCGTACATCGCCATCCACGCGGATCATCGGCGGCAGACCGGCCGACAGGTGCAGGTCGGAAGCGCCCTGTTTGGCGCTGAAGGCCAGCAGTTCAGTGATATCCATAGCGTCCCTCAATTCCAGTAGAATGCCGCGAACCTTCAGACCGCTGGCGCCTCTTGATGTCCACGATAGCAGACAACATTCTCCAGGTTAGTTCGCGTATTCATGCCGCCACCGCTGCCGCCGGACGCGATGAAAACAGCGTCCAGCTGCTGGCCGTGAGCAAGACCAAACCGGCCGAAGCCCTGCGCGAAGCGTACGCCGCCGGCCTGCGCGACTTTGGCGAGAACTACCTGCAAGAGGCCTTGGGCAAACAGCTCGAACTGGCCGACCTGCCCTTGATCTGGCACTTCATCGGCCCCATTCAGTCGAACAAGACCCGCTCGATCGCCGAGCATTTCGCCTGGGTGCACTCCGTGGATCGTCTGAAAATCGCCCAACGCCTGTCCGAACAACGCCCGGCGCATCTGCCGCCACTGAACATCTGCATTCAGGTCAACGTCAGCGGTGAGGCCAGCAAGTCCGGCTGCACGCCGCAAGACCTGCCGGCGCTGGCCCAGGCCATCAGCGCCCTGCCACGCCTGAAGCTGCGCGGGTTGATGGCGATTCCCGAACCGACTGAAGATCGCGCCGAGCAGGATGCTGCATTCGCCGCCGTTCAGAAGTTGCAGGCCAGCCTCGATCTGCCGCTCGACACACTTTCCATGGGCATGAGCCACGACCTCGAGTCGGCCATTGCCCAGGGCGCGACCTGGGTCCGTATCGGTACGGCCCTGTTCGGCGCCCGCGACTATTCCCAATCTTGAACATTTCCAGATAAGGACCTGACATGAGCAACACACGTATTGCCTTTATCGGTGCCGGCAACATGGCCGCCAGCCTGATCGGCGGCCTGCGGGCCAAGGGTCTGGAAGCTGCACACATTCGCGCCAGCGATCCGGGTGAAGAAACCCGCGCCAAAGTCAGCGCCGAACACGGCATCGAAACCTTCGCCGACAACGCCCAGGCCATCGACGGTGCCGACGTTGTCGTGCTGGCGGTCAAGCCACAAGCCATGAAGCTTGTGTGCGAAGCGATTCGCCCAAGCCTGAAACCGAATCAACTGGTGGTCTCTATTGCCGCTGGCATCACCTGCGCCAGCATGACTGCATGGCTGGGTGAGCAGCCGATCGTGCGCTGCATGCCGAACACCCCGGCACTGCTGCGTCAGGGCGTGAGCGGCCTGTATGCCACCAGCGCAGTGAGCGCCGAACAACGCCAACAGGCTGAAGAACTGCTGTCCGCTGTGGGCATCGCCCTGTGGCTGAACGAAGAGCAGCAACTGGACGCGGTCACCGCCGTTTCCGGTTCCGGCCCGGCGTACTTCTTCCTGCTTATCGAAGCCATGACCGCCGCCGGCGTCAAACTCGGCCTGCCGAAGGAAACCGCCGAGCAGCTGACTTTGCAGACCGCTCTGGGCGCCGCGCACATGGCGGTGTCCAGCGACGTCGACGCCGCCGAACTGCGCCGCCGCGTGACCTCGCCAGCGGGCACCACGGAAGCTGCGATCAAATCGTTCCAGGCCGGAGGCTTCGAAGCCCTGGTGGAAAAAGCACTCGGCGCCGCCGCGCACCGCTCGGCCGAAATGGCCGAACAACTGGGCATATAAGGAGCCTTACATGATTGGATTGAACACCGCAGCGGTCTACGTGCTGCAAACCCTTGGCAGCCTGTACCTGCTGATCGTGCTGCTGCGCTTCGTCCTGCAACTGGTGCGGGCGAACTTCTACAACCCGCTGTGCCAGTTTGTGGTCAAGGCCACGCAGCCGCTGCTCAAGCCACTGCGCCGGATCATCCCGAGCCTGTTCGGCCTCGACATGTCGTCGCTGGTATTGGCGATTCTCGTGCAACTGGCGCTGATGGCGCTGACCCTGCTGCTGACCTATGGCACTACCGGTAACCCGCTGCAACTGCTGATCTGGTCGCTGATCGGCGTGACGGCGCTGTTCCTGAAGATTTTCTTCTGGGCCATGATCATCAGCATCATCCTGTCCTGGGTCGCACCGGGCAGCCACAATCCGGGCGCCGAACTGGTGAACCAGATCTGCGAACCGGCCCTGGCGCCGTTCCGCCGCATCCTGCCGAACCTCGGTGGTCTGGACCTGTCGCCGATCTTCGCCTTCCTCGTGCTGAAGCTGATCGACATGCTGGTGATCAACAACCTCGCGGCGATGACGATGATGCCGGAAATCCTGCGCCTGCTGATGTGAGCTGGTTTCGCTGGGACGGTGACGACCTGATTCTGGAATGTCACCTGCAACCGGCCGCCCGCAGCGATGATTTCTGCGGGCTGCACGGTGATCGCCTGAAGATCCGCCTGACCGCGCCGCCGGTCGAGGGCAAGGCCAATGCCTATCTGATGGGGTTTCTGGCCAAGGCTTTTGGGGTTTCCAAAAGCCAGGTCAGTTTGCTCAGCGGCGAGTTGAACCGGCAGAAGCGGGTGAAGATCTGCTCGCCGAAGAAGTTGCCGGATCTGCCCGGACTAGTCAGCTGATCGTTCCCACGCTCTGCGTGGGAATGCATGCCGGGACGCTCCGCGTCCCCCGCCGAAGCGGACGCGGAGCGTCCAATGAGGCGTTCCCACGCGGAGCGTGGGAACGAGCGCAAATCAGGCCTGATCGTTGCTTGCCGCTAACCCCACCGGTCTTTAGACTTACGCCTCATTTCAACGAGAGCAGGGTCGATGCCAGCTGCCTTTCCCCCCGATTCTGTTGGTCTGGTGACGCCGCAAACGGCGCACTTCAGCGAACCGCTGGCCCTGGCCTGCGGCCGTTCGCTGGCCGATTATGACCTGATCTACGAAACCTACGGCACGCTGAACGCGCAAGCGAGCAACGCCGTGCTGATCTGCCACGCCTTGTCCGGCCACCACCACGCTGCGGGTTATCACAGCGTCGACGACCGCAAGCCCGGTTGGTGGGACAGCTGCATCGGCCCCGGCAAACCGATCGACACCAACAAGTTCTTCGTGGTCAGCCTGAACAACCTCGGCGGTTGCAACGGCTCCACCGGCCCGAGCAGCCTCAATCCGGAAACCGGCAAGCCGTTCGGCGCCGACTTCCCGGTGCTGACCGTGGAAGACTGGGTGCACAGCCAGGCACGCCTGGCCGACCTGCTCGGCATCGGCCAGTGGGCCGCGGTGATCGGCGGCAGCCTGGGCGGCATGCAGGCGCTGCAATGGACCATCACGTATCCGGATCGCGTTCGCCACTGCCTGGCCATCGCCTCGGCCCCGAAGCTGTCGGCGCAGAACATCGCCTTCAACGAAGTGGCGCGCCAGGCGATCCTCACCGACCCGGAATTCCACGGCGGCTCGTTCCAGGAACAGGGCGTGATCCCCAAACGCGGCCTGATGCTAGCGCGGATGGTCGGACACATCACGTATCTGTCCGACGACTCCATGGGCGAGAAATTCGGCCGTGGCCTGAAGAGCGAAAAGCTCAACTACGACTTCCACAGTGTCGAGTTCCAGGTCGAAAGCTACCTGCGCTATCAGGGCGAAGAGTTCTCCGGGCGCTTCGATGCCAACACTTATCTGTTGATGACCAAGGCGCTGGACTACTTCGATCCGGCAGCGAACTTCAACGATAACCTGGCGAAAACCTTCGAAGGTGCAAAAGCCAGGTTCTGCGTGATGTCGTTTACCACCGACTGGCGTTTCTCCCCGGCCCGCTCGCGGGAACTGGTGGATGCGCTTATGGCTGCGCGCAAGGACGTCAGCTACCTGGAAATCGACGCGCCGCAGGGCCACGACGCCTTCCTGATTCCGATCCCGCGTTATTTGCAGGCGTTCGGCAATTACATGAACCGCATTACGTTGTGAGAAAGCCATGAGAGCTGATCTGGAAATCATCCAGGAATGGATCCCCGCCGGCAGCCGCGTGCTCGACCTCGGCTGCGGTGACGGCGAGTTGCTGACCTGGCTGCGCGACCACAAGCAGGTCACCGGCTACGGCTTGGAAAACGACGCCGACAACATCGCGCAGTGCGTGGCCAAGGGCGTCAACGTCATCGAGCAGGATCTGGACAAGGGCCTGGGCAACTTCGCCAGCAACAGCTTCGACATCGTGGTGATGACCCAGGCCCTGCAAGCCGTGCACTACCCGGACAAGATCCTCGACGAAATGCTGCGGGTCGGTCGCCAGTGCATCATCACCTTCCCGAATTTCGGTCACTGGCGCTGCCGCTGGTACCTGGCGAGCAAAGGCCGGATGCCGGTGTCGGAATTTCTGCCGTACACCTGGTACAACACGCCGAACATCCACTTCTGCACCTTCGAAGACTTTGAAGAACTTTGTCGCGAACGTGAGGCGAAGGTCATTGATCGGCTTGCCGTGGATCAACAGCACCGCCACGGGTGGGCCAGTAAGCTATGGCCTAATCTGTTAGGTGAGATCGGTATCTACCGCGTCAGCAGCCCAGGGCTTGCGGATCACAGAATCGCGGTCTGAACCACGACATTGCGAGGAGAACGAACATGGGACGCTTGATTACCGCGCTATTGGCCGCCTGCCTGAGCCTGTCGGCCGTGGCCGCCGATGCCATCAAGGGCGAACGCAAGGAAGTGTTCGGTGATGTCACCGTGCATTACAACACCTTCAACTCGACCTTCCTGACGCCGGACATCGCCAAGGCTGCCGAGCTGATCCGCAGCAAGAACCAGGGCGTGATCAATGTCTCGGTGATCAAGGACGGCAAACCGCTGATCGCCCAGGTCACCGGCACCGTCAAGGATCTGACCAGTCAGAGCGTGCCGCTGACTTTCCGCCAGATCACCGAACAGGGCGCGATCTACTACATCGCCCAATACCCGGTGGAGCAGCAGGAAACCCGCACCTTTGAAATCAAGGTGCAGACCGGCGACAAGATCAACACCCTCAATTTCAACCAAGAGCTTTTCCCTGGCCAATGATCAATCTCAAGCAACTCGTACTGGCCAGCCATAACGCCGGCAAACTCAAGGAACTCCAGGCCATGCTCGGCGATTCGGTGCAACTGCGCTCGATCGGCGAATTCAGCAGTGTGGAGCCGGAAGAAACCGGTCTGTCGTTCGTCGAGAACGCGATCCTCAAGGCGCGCAATGCCGCTCGCATTTCCGGGCTGCCGGCGCTGGCCGACGATTCGGGGCTGGCGGTGGATTTCCTCGGCGGTGCGCCGGGCATCTACTCGGCGCGCTACGCCGACGGCAAGGGCGACGCGGCGAACAACGCCAAACTGCTAGACGCCTTGAAGGATGTGCCTGAAACCGAGCGCGGCGCGCAGTTCGTCTGCGTGCTGGCGCTGGTGCGTCACGCCGACGATCCGCTGCCGATCCTCTGCGAAGGTCTGTGGCACGGGCGCATACTGACCGCTGCCAGCGGTGAGCACGGTTTCGGCTACGACCCACTGTTCTGGGTGCCGGAGCGTAACGTGTCCAGCGCCGAGCTGAGCCCGAGCGACAAGAACCAGATCAGCCACCGCGCCCGTGCAATGGATCTGCTGCGCCAGCGTCTGGGCTTGAAATGACCGATAGCTCCTGCGCGTCGTCGCTGATTATCGGCGGCGCCGCCTCCTCGCCTCGGGCGCCGTTGCCGACGCTGCCGCCCTTGGCGCTGTACATCCACATCCCGTGGTGTGTGCGCAAATGCCCCTATTGCGACTTCAACTCCCACACCGCCAGCCCGGTGCTGCCGGAGCAGGAATACGTCGACGCGATGCTGGCCGACCTTGATCAGGATCTGCACGCGGTGTACGGCCGTGAGTTGAGTTCGATCTTCTTTGGCGGCGGCACGCCGAGCCTGTTCAGTGCCGAAGCCCTTGGTCGCTTGCTGGAAGGCGTCAAACAACGCATCCCGTTTGCCGATGACATCGAAATCACCCTGGAAGCCAACCCCGGAACTTTCGAGCAAGAAAAGTTCGTCGCCTACCGCAAACTGGGGATCAATCGCCTGTCGATCGGCATCCAGAGCTTCCAGCAGGAAAAGCTCAAGGCTCTCGGCCGTATCCACAATGGCGATGAAGCCGTGCGGGCGGCAGGCATGGCGCGCCAGGCCGGGTTCGATAACTTCAACCTCGACTTGATGCACGGCTTGCCGGACCAGTCGCTGGAAGATGCCCTGAGCGATCTGCGCCAGGCGATCGAGCTGAAGCCGACGCACATTTCCTGGTATCAGCTGACACTGGAGCCGAACACCGTGTTCTGGAACCAGCCGCCGGTGCTGCCGGAAGACGACACGCTGTGGGACATTCAAGAGGCCGGACAGGCGCTGCTGGCCGAGCACGGTTACGCGCAGTACGAAGTTTCGGCCTACGCGCAACCGGGTCGCCCGGCGCGGCACAACCTGAATTACTGGAGCTTCGGCGACTTCATCGGCATCGGCGCCGGCGCCCACGGCAAGCTCAGCCATCCGGACGGGCGCATCGTGCGCACCTGGAAGACGCGCCTGCCGAAGGACTACCTCAACCCGGCCAAAAGCTTCCAGGCCGGCGAGAAAGCCCTGACCAACGACGAGATGCCGTTCGAATTCCTGATGAACGCCCTGCGCCTGACCGCCGGCGTCGAATCGCGCCTGTACCCGGAGCGCACCGGCCTGCCGCTGGAGAGCCTCGACGAACACCGGCGCGAGGCCGAACAAAGCGGTCTGTTGCAGGTCGAACCGTCACGTCTGGCGGCCACCGAGCGCGGACAACTGTTCCTCAACGACTTGCTGCAGAAATTTCTGAGCTGACCGCTCTTAAGGAAACCGCATGGATTTGATACTCGACCTGCTCGCCACCGTGTCCCGCTGGAGTCGCAGCAACCTCTCGGAAATCGCTCTGGCCCTGGTGGGTTGCCTGCTGGTGCTGTTCGGCGCTGACTTCAAAGGCTGGGTCGAGCAACGCCTGGGCAGCATCGCCGGCGCTCTGCGCGTGCCGCTGATGGCCCTGCTGTGCCTGATCGGCAGCGGCGCAGCACTGATCTACGCGACGCCGTGGGTAGTGAAGGGGCTGAGCCAGTTCAACAACTACAGCCTGGCGCCGGTGTTGTTGGTGGTGCTGGTGTTGATTGGCGTGGTCGCCGACCGCCGCTGATCTCCAAGTGCTCGTTCCCACGCTCCGCGTGGGAATGCAGCCCGGGACGCTCTGCGTCCCTGAAGCGGACGCGGAGCGTCCATTGAGGCATTCCCACGCAGACGGTTCGACGCCTCGACGTGGGAACGATCACTGCGCAGTACTTACGACTGTTTTTCGAACTTCAGATCCCACACGCCATGCCCAAGACGTTCGCCGCGGCGTTCGAACTTGGTGATCGGGCGTTCGGCCGGACGCGGTACGCACTTGCCGTCTTCGGCGAGGTTGCGATAGCCCGGGGCGACGTTCATCACTTCCAGCATGTATTCGGCGTACGGCTCCCAGTCGGTGGCCATGTGCAGAATGCCGCCGACTTTCAGCTTGCTGCGCACCAGTTCAGCGAAGGACGCCTGAACGATGCGGCGCTTGTGGTGGCGGCTCTTGTGCCACGGATCCGGGAAGAACAGCATCAGGCGATCGAGGCTGTTGTCGGCGATGCAGCGGTTGAGCACTTCGATCGCGTCGCAGTCGTAGACCCGCAGGTTGGTCAGGCCCTGAGTCAGCACGCCGTTGAGCAGCGCGCCGACACCCGGACGGTGAACCTCGACACCGATGAAATCCTGTTCCGGCGCAGCGGCGGCCATTTCCAGCAGCGAGTGGCCCATGCCGAAACCGATCTCCAGCGAACGCGGCGCGGAACGGCCGAACACCTGGTCGTAATCCACCGGCGCATCGGCCAGCGGCAGGACGAACTTCGGCGCGCCCTGATCCAGGCCGCGCTGCTGGCCTTCGGTCATGCGCCCGGCGCGCATCACGAAACTCTTGATGCGGCGGTGTTGGCGCTCGTCGCCTTCTTCCGTCTGGATTGGCGTGTCGTTCGATTCAGTCATCAATAGCTCTTACTTGATCAGACCATCCAGCGGCGAAGAGGCGCTGGCATAGAGTTTTTTCGGCATGCGGCCGGCGAGGTAGGCCAGGCGGCCCGCGACGATCGCGTGTTTCATGGCTTCGGCCATCATGATCGGCTGCTGGGCGTGGGCGATGGCCGAGTTCATCAGCACGGCGTCACAGCCCAGTTCCATCGAGATGGTCGCGTCGGAAGCGGTGCCGACACCGGCATCCACCAGCACCGGGATCTTGGCTTCTTCGAGGATGATCTGCAGGTTGTACGGATTGCAGATCCCCAGGCCCGAACCGATCAGACCGGCCAGCGGCATGACCGCGATGCAGCCGATTTCCGCCAGTTGCCGGGCGATGATCGGGTCATCACTGGTGTAAACCATCACGTCGAAGCCTTCCTTGACCAGCACTTCGGCGGCCTTGAGGGTTTCGATCACGTTGGGGAACAGGGTTTTCTGGTCGGCCAGCACTTCCAGCTTCACCAGATTGTGGCCGTCGAGCAGCTCACGGGCCAGGCGGCAGGTGCGCACGGCTTCGACCGCGTCGTAGCAACCGGCGGTGTTCGGCAGGAAGGTGTAGCGATCCGGCGACAGCACTTCGAGCAGGTTCGGCTCGCCTTCGATCTGGCCCAGATTGGTGCGGCGCACGGCGAAGGTGACGATCTCGGCACCCGAGGCTTCGATGGCCAGGCGGGTTTCTTCCATGTCACGGTACTTGCCGGTACCGACCAGCAAACGCGACTGGTAAGTACGACCGGCCAGAACGAAAGGCTTGTCGCTACGAACGATGCTCATGGGGAATCCTCTGTTGGGGTGAGGGTCTTGCAGAATTCTCGGCCCATGCAGGCCTGGCGATCAGCCGCCGCCGATCGCGTGCACGACTTCGACATTGTCGCCGTCGTTCAAAGTGGTGTCGGCATGCTGGCTGCGCGGGACGATATCCAGATTGAGTTCGACCGCGACGCGGCGTCCGGTCAGATCCAGACGCGTCAGCAGGGCCGCAACGGTTTCACCGTCGGGCAGTTCAAAGGATTCACCGTTCAACTGAATGCGCATGCGCAACGCCGCCATCACTTTTTAGGGGGTGGCATTCTAGCCCGATCATGACCTAAAGGTCAGCACCAAGCGTCAAGCGGTTGGGTGCAGGCGCCAGGCGGCGAGTCCGAGGCATAGCCAGCCGATCAGGAACGCCAGGCCGCCGAACGGGGTGATGATGCCGAGCTTGCTGATGCCGAGGGTGGTCAGCAGGTACAGACTGCCGGAGAACAGCAGAATACCGACGGTGAACGAGATGCCGGCCCAGGCGACCAGACGCCCCTGAAGCTGCGTCGCCAGCAGCGCCACGCCGAACAGCGCCAGCGCGTGCACCAGTTGATAGGTGACGCCGGTGTGGAAGATCGCCAGATACTCCGGGGTCAGGCGGTTTTTCAGGCCATGGGCGGCGAATGCGCCGAGGCCGACACCGGTGAAACCAAAGAAGGCGGCCAGCATCAGAAAGCTACGCAGCATGTAGAACTCCAGTCAGACTCGATCGGCAGGGTCTGTATAATGGCCCGCTCAAACGGTTCGGCCAAGCCATCTCTATGCTGCGTTTATTTCTCCGTCGTTTCACGAAGGCCCTGCTCTGGTTCGCGGGCGGCAGCGTATTGCTGGTGTTGGTGTTTCGCTTTGTGCCGCCACCGTTCACGGCGCTGATGGTCGAGCGCAAGATCGAATCCTGGGTCGACGGCGAGCCGATCGATCTGCAACGCACCTGGAAACCGTGGGACGAGATCTCCGATGACCTGAAGGTCGCGGTGATTGCCGGCGAAGACCAGAAATTCCCCGAGCACTGGGGTTTTGACCTGAGTGCGATCAAGGCCGCACTGGCCCACAACGAACTCGGCGGTTCGATTCGCGGCGCCAGCACTTTGAGCCAGCAAGTGTCGAAGAACCTGTTTTTGTGGTCTGGCCGCAGTTATCTGCGCAAAGGGCTGGAAGCGTGGTTTACCGCGCTGATCGAAGTGTTCTGGCCCAAGCAGCGGATTCTCGAGGTGTACCTGAACAGCGTCGAGTGGGATGACGGCGTGTTTGGTGCCGAAGCGGCGGCAAGGCATCACTTTGGCGTAGGCGCCAGGTCGCTGTCCCGGCAACAGGCGAGCTATCTGGCGGCTGTGCTGCCGAATCCGCGGGTCTGGAGCGCCAGTCATCCGACCGCTTATGTGTCGCGTCGGGCCGGCTGGATTCGCCAGCAAATGAGCCAGCTGGGTGGCGACAGCTATTTGTTGACACTCAATGATTCGCGCCGCGCGCCCTGGGCCCAATGACTGCCTGACAGGCAAACAAAAACGCCCCGATCATCACTGATCGGGGCGTTTTTTATTGCCGGACTGCCGGTTATGCGGCAATCGACAACTTGAGCTTGTTCATCGCGCTCTTCTCGAGCTGACGGATCCGCTCGGCCGACACGTTGTACTTCTGCGCCAGGTCGTGCAGCGTGGCTTTCTCTTCTGCCAGCCAGCGCTGGTAGAGGATGTCGCGACTGCGTTCGTCCAGCACTTCCAGCGCTTCGTGCAGGTTGTGATTGGAGTTGTCGCTCCAGTCGGCATCTTCCAGTTGACGGGCCGGGTCGTACCGGTGGTCTTCCAGGTAGTTGGCCGGCGACTGGAAAGCGCTGTCGTCGTCTGCTTCCGCAGCCGGGTCGAAGGCCATGTCATGGCCGGTCAGGCGACTTTCCATCTCACGCACTTCACGCGGCTCGACGCCGAGGCTTTCCGCCACACGGTGGACTTCCTCGTTGTTCAGCCAGGCAAGACGTTTCTTCTGGCTGCGCAGGTTGAAGAACAGCTTGCGCTGGGCCTTGGTGGTCGCGACCTTCACGATCCGCCAGTTGCGCAGGATGAACTCGTGAATCTCGGCCTTGATCCAGTGCACCGCAAAGGACACCAGACGCACGCCCATTTCCGGGTTGAAACGCTTCACGGCCTTCATCAGGCCGACGTTACCTTCCTGGATCAGGTCAGCCTGAGCCAGACCGTAGCCGGAATAGCTACGGGCGATGTGTACGACAAACCGCAGGTGGGCGAGCACCATCTGCCGAGCCGCCCCCAGATCCTGCTCATAGTAGAGACTCTCGGCCAGTTCACGCTCCTGCTCCGGCGTCAGCAATGGAATGCTGTTGACGGTGTGCACGTAGGCTTCCAGGTTTGCGCCTGGAACCAATGCATACGCAGGTTGCAAAGAATTGGACATACGGAAAAACCTCCGACTTACATACTCATGCTTTTCAGCATTGCGAAAAATTGACCGGAAACTCAAATGAAAGTTTCCTTAACCACTGAAAGGTCAATCACGCGCAAAAAAGATTCTACTTCGGCGCCAGCTCCCTGAGATGACGTGCGACTGCAATCCATGCACCGATATAACCCAACAGCACCGCGCCAAGCAAGAGCGACAGACCATCGGCAACTGGCACTCCAGCCAGTGCGAAATCACTGCCGTACAAGCCGGCCAGCCCGACCACCGCGTCGTTCAGCCAATTCAGGCCGAACGCCAAAACACCCCAGGACAGCAGACCCGCACCGAAGCCATACAGCGCGCCCATATAAAGAAAGGGACGACGCACATAGCTGTCGGTGCCGCCGACGAGTTTAATCACTTCTATCTCGGTGCGGCGGTTTTCAATATGAAGACGAATGGTATTGCCTATCACCAGAAGTAATGCGGAAACCAGCAACACCGTCAGACCGAACACGAAACGGTCGCCGAGCTTGAGGATGGCGGCCAGACGCTCGACCCAGACTAGATCAAGTTGCGCCTGTTGTACCTTGGGCAGCTCGGAAAGTTTTTGTCTTAATGCTTCCAGGGTCGACTTGTCGACCTCGTTCGGCGTCACCAGTACCACGCCCGGCAGCGGGTTTTCCGGCAGCTCGCGCAGGGCTTCGCCCAAGCCGGACTGCTGCTGGAACTCTTCCAGCGCCTGGTCGCGGCCGACATATTCAGCATCAGCTACGCCCGGCATGCCTTTGATCTGATCACGTAACGCTTCGCCCTGAGCCGGACTGGCCTCGAGCTCCAGGTACAGCGAGATCTGCGCCGCGCGCTGCCACGAGCCGCCCAGGCGCTCGACATTGTTCAGCAACAACGAAAGGCCCATCGGCAGACTCAGCGCAACTGCCATCACCATGCAGGTGAAGAAGCTGCCGATCGGCTGCTTGCCGAGACGGCGCAGGCTGTCGATCCAGCTGGCGCGATGGCTTTCGATCCAGGCACGGAACAACGTGGCGAAATCCGGGCCGTCGTCATCGTCGTGCTTTTTCTTCTTTGGCGGTTGCGGATCGGCGGCCTTCGGGGCCACGCGCTCGGAAACCTTCGGACTGCGTGTTGCACTCATACGCCGGCCTCCCCGTCGCCGATCAATCGGCCGCGTTGCAGGGTCAGCATGCGATGGCGCATGCGCGCGATCAGCGCCAGGTCGTGACTGGCGATCAGCACGCTGGTGCCCAGACGGTTGATGTCTTCGAACACGCCCATGATCTCGGCCGCCAGACGCGGGTCGAGGTTACCGGTCGGTTCGTCCGCCAGCAGCAGGGCCGGACGGTGAACGATGGCCCGGGCAATGCCGACGCGCTGTTGCTGACCGGTGGACAGGTCGCCCGGATACAGCTCGGCCTTGTCCGACAGCGCCACGCGCTCCAGCGCCGAGTCGACGCGCTTGGCGATCTCGACCTTGGACAGCCCGAGAATCTGCAACGGCAGCGCGACGTTGTTGAACACCGTGCGATCGAACAGCAGTTGATGGTTCTGGAACACCACCCCGATCTGCCGACGCAGGAACGGAATCTGCGCATTGCTGATGGTGCTCAGGTCCTGCCCGGCCAGCAGCAGTTTGCCGCTGGTCGGACGCTCCATCGCCAGCAACAGGCGCAACAACGTGGATTTACCGGCACCGGAGTGGCCGGTGACAAACAGGAACTCGCCGCGACGGACTCGAAAGCTCAGCTCATGCAAGCCGACGTGACCGTTCGGGTAGCGCTTACCGACCTGTTCGAAACGAATCATGAACGCTCCCGCTCGGCAAACAGTGCCTGGACAAAGGGTTCGGCTTCAAAGGTACGCAGATCGTCGATGCCTTCACCGACGCCGATGTAGCGGATCGGCAGGCCGAACTGCTTGGCCAGGGCGAAAATCACCCCGCCCTTGGCGGTGCCGTCGAGCTTGGTCAGCGCCAGGCCGGTCAGTTCGACGGTCTGGTTGAATTGCTTGGCCTGGTTGATGGCGTTCTGGCCGGTGCCGGCGTCGAGTACCAGCAGCACTTCGTGCGGCGCATCGGCGTCGAGCTTGCCGATCACCCGGCGAACCTTCTTCAGCTCTTCCATCAGGTTGTCTTTGGTGTGCAGACGACCGGCGGTGTCGGCGATCAGCACGTCGATGCCACGGGCCTTGGCGGCCTGCACGGCGTCGAAGATCACTGAAGCCGAGTCCGCGCCCGTGTGCTGGGCAATCACCGGAATCTTGTTGCGCTCGCCCCAGACCTGCAACTGCTCGACAGCCGCGGCACGGAAGGTGTCACCGGCAGCGAGCATGACTTTCTTGCCTTCCAGCTGCAGTTTTTTCGCCAGTTTGCCGATGGTGGTGGTCTTGCCGGCGCCGTTGACGCCGACCACCAGAATCACGAACGGCTTGTTCTGGGAAGCGATCTTCAGCGGCCGCTCGACCGGTTTGAGCATTGCGGCCAGCTCGGCCTGCAGGGATTTGTACAGGGCGTCGGAATCGGCCAGCTCTTTACGTGCGACCTTCTGGGTCAGA
Source organism: Pseudomonas sp. 9.2(2024) (assembly GCF_039695385.1). Lineage (NCBI taxonomy): Bacteria > Pseudomonadati > Pseudomonadota > Gammaproteobacteria > Pseudomonadales > Pseudomonadaceae > Pseudomonas > Pseudomonas sp. 9.2(2024). Next base: position 6,094,147 of record NZ_CP155585.1, read on the forward strand.
CGCTGGATGATCACCGAAGTCGCCTCGACGCCGACGTCGGCCGTCAGCAGGCGGGTTTCGAGGTCGTCGAGCAGATCGTCATCGATGGCTTTCTTGCCGAGGAACAGGCTGGCCATGCCCTCGCCGATGCTGGCACTGGTCTTGGACAGGCCTTGCTTGAGACGGGCAAAGAAGCCGGCCTTGGTTTCTTCGGTGCGCGGGGCCTCGACCGGGGTTTCAACCTGGATTTCCACAGGAGCGACTGGCGCGACTGGCGCTACGGCGACCGGTGCAGGTGCAGGTGCAGGTGCAGGTGCAGGTGCAGGTGCAGGTGCAGGTGCAGGTGCAGGTGCAGGCTCGGGCGCTTCGACAATCGGGGCAACCGGAGCAACCACAGGTTCTGGAATGACCGGAGCAGCTTCCACCACCGGCGCCTGAACAGGCTCGGGGGCGAACGCAACCGGCGCAGGAATCAGCGGCGTAACGTGCGGCGCAGCCTCTTCAACCAGCGCCACCGGCTCTTCCGCCACTGGCAAGGTCAGCCACGGCTCGCTGGCCGGGGTCAGCGGCAACTCAGCGGCAGCCGGCGCTTCAGGCTCGGCCTCGACCACTGGTTGCAGCACCGGCTCGGCGATCGGCAGCACAACCGGTGCCGGCGCTTCTTCTATTACCGGAGCGGGCGCGGGGGCCGGCTCAGGAATGGCAGTCGGCTGTTCGACGACGGGTTCCTGCGGTTTCTTGCGCAGCCATCCGAACAGGCTTTTCTTCTCGCCAGCCGCAGCTGGGGTCTTCTTGTCGTCGTTGGAACCAAACATGGAGGACGGCTATCTCACGGTAGCGACGCGCCACAGGGGCGCCCCGGCAAATAAATATTCGATGCAGAACAGACTGTGTTTCACCCAGCTTGTTCACGCGCAACATTTTGTCGAGGCGCCAAAAGCACCTCAAAGGTCATTAAATACGAAGGACTGGAACGGCATCGTCGGCGAAAACGCAGAGTTTAGCTGAGAAACTCAAAGCTTCTGCCGGTAACCCGTACAACCTATAGACCGATCAGTGGCCTGATAGGCGTGGCCGCCAGTAAAACGGATCAGTATCCTAGCACCCTCTCGCCCGCCGACGCTAAGACCAAGCGGGCAGCCCAACAGGTTTAAAAACGAATGAATGCTCTAGCCCGCCGCGCCGCAGGCCTGCTGCTCAGCACAGTCTGCCTGCCCCTTTCGGCCCTGGCGGCCGACCCGCAACCGACCCACGAATTCACCCTCGACAACGGCTTGAAGGTCGTCGTGCGCGAAGACCATCGCGCGCCGGTGGTGGTGTCGCAGGTCTGGTACAAGGTCGGTTCCAGCTACGAAACCCCGGGCCAGACCGGTCTGTCCCACGCCCTCGAGCACATGATGTTCAAGGGCAGCGAGAAAGTCGGTCCCGGCGAAGCCTCGCTGATCCTGCGCGACCTCGGCGCCGAAGAGAACGCGTTCACCAGCGACGACTTCACTGCTTATTACCAGGTGCTGGCCCGCGACCGTCTGGGCGTGGCCTTCGAACTGGAAGCCGACCGCATGGCCAACCTGCGCCTGCCGGCTGACGAGTTCGCCAAGGAAATCGAAGTCATCAAGGAAGAGCGCCGTCTGCGCACCGACGACAAGCCGATGTCCAAGGCCTACGAGCGCTACAAGGCCATGGCCTACCCGGCCAGCGGATATCACACGCCGACCATCGGCTGGATGGCAGACCTCGAGCGGATGAAGGTCGAAGAACTGCGTCACTGGTATCAGTCCTGGTACGTGCCGAACAACGCCACGCTGGTGGTGGTCGGCGACGTGACTCCGGACGAGGTGAAGACCCTCGCCCAGCGCTACTTCGGGCCGATCCCGAAACGCGACGTGCCGCCGGCGAAAACGCCGCTGGAACTGGCCGAACCCGGCGAGCGCCAGATCACCCTGCACGTGCAGACCCAACTGCCGAGCCTGATGCTCGGCTTCAACGTCCCGAGTATCGCCACCGCCGAAGACAAACGTTCGGTCAACGCCTTGCGCCTGATTTCGGCATTGCTGGACGGCGGCTACAGCGGTCGCATCCCGACCCAACTGGAGCGCGGTGAAGAGCTGGTATCCGGCGGCTCGTCGAGCTACGACGCCTACACCCGCGGCGACAGCCTGTTCACCCTGTCGGCCACACCGAACACCCAGAAGAAAAAAACCATGGCCCAGGCGGAAGCCGGCTTGTGGAAACTGCTGGAACAGCTGAAAACCACCGCACCGTCCGCCGAAGAACTGGAGCGCGTGCGTGCGCAGGTCATCGCCGGTCTGGTCTTCGAGCGCGACTCGATCACCAGCCAGGCCACTGCCATCGGCCAGCTGGAGACCGTCGGTCTGTCGTGGAAACTGATGGACACCGAACTGGCCGATCTGGAAAGCGTCACCCCGCAAGACATCCAGAACGCCGCCAAGCTGTATTTCACCCGCGAACGTCTCAGCGTCGCCCACGTCCTGCCACTGGAGACGACTCATGAGTGAGCGCAAAACCCCACGCCTGCTGCTCGGCCTGATCGCCGTGGCCATCATCGGCTCCGCCGCGTTCTATCTGGTGCCGAGCGACAACACCAAGGCCAGCGAAGCGCTGGATAACGCCAAGTCCAGCCAGAAGCTGCAATCGCTGGCCGAACTCGACGGCAAGGCCCCGGCCAGTCGCAAGCTCGACGTGCAGACCTGGAACACCGCCGAAGGCGCCAAGGTGCTGTTCGTCGAAGCCCGCGAACTGCCGATGTTCGACATGCGCCTGATCTTCTCCGCCGGCAGCAGCCAGGACGGCAACGCGCCGGGGCTGGCCCTGCTGACCAACGCCATGCTCAACGAAGGTGTGGCGGGCAAGGATGTCGGCGCCATCGCCCAAGGTTTCGAAGGCCTGGGTGCTGATTTCGGCAACGGCGCCTATAAAGACATGGCCATCGCGTCGCTGCGCAGCCTCAGTGCTGCCGACAAACGCGAGCCAGCGCTGAAGCTGTTCTCGGAAGTGGTGGGTAAACCGACCTTCCCGGCCGACTCCTTCGCGCGCATAAAGAACCAGATGCTCGCCGGTTTCGAGTACCAGAAACAGAACCCCGGCAAGCTCGCCAGCCTGGAACTGATGAAGCGCCTGTACGGCGATCACCCGTACGCCCATTCCAGCGACGGCAACGCGCAAAGCGTGCCGAAGATCACGCTGGCGCAACTGCGTGAGTTCCACGCCAAGGCCTATGCGGCCGGCAACGTGGTGATCGCGCTGGTGGGCGATCTGTCCCGCAGTGAAGCCGAGGCGATTGCCAATCAGGTGTCCGCTGCGCTGCCAAAAGGCCCGGCGCTGGCGAAGATCGCCCAGCCGCAGGAACCGAAGGCCAGCGTCGGTCACATCGAGTTCCCGTCCAAGCAGACCAACCTGATGATCGCGCAACTGGGCATCGACCGTGATGACCCGGACTACGCCGCGCTATCGATGGGCAACCAGATCCTCGGCGGTGGCGGTTTCGGCACCCGGCTGATGAGCGAAGTCCGCGAGAAGCGCGGCTTGACCTACGGCGTGTATTCGGCCTTCAGCCCGATGCAGGCTCGCGGCCCGTTCATGATCAACCTGCAGACCCGCGCGGAAATGAGCGAAGGCACCCTGAAACTGGTGCAGGACGTGCTCGCCGACTACCTCAAGACCGGCCCGACCCAGAAAGAACTCGACGACGCCAAGCGCGAACTGGCCGGCAGCTTCCCGCTGTCCACCGCGAGCAATGCCGATATCGTCGGCCAGCTCGGCGCCATGGGTTTCTACAACCTGCCGCTGAGCTATCTCGATGACTTCATGCGTCAGTCCCAGAGCCTGACAGTCGAGCAGGTTCGCGACGTCCTGAACAAACACTTGAGCACGGACAAACTGGTCATCGTCAGCGCTGGCCCGACCGTGCCGCAAAAGCCGTTACCGGCCCCATCTGATAAACCTGCCGAGCAGCCGCTCGGGGTTCCGGAGCATTAATGGCCAGTCCAAAGAAACCTGTACAAAAACTGCACAACGGTGTGAACCAGTTGCGCATCATCGGCGGCGAATGGCGCAGCCGAAAGCTGAGCTTTCCTGATGCGCCGGGTCTGCGCCCGACGCCAGACCGGGTGCGCGAAACCCTGTTCAACTGGCTCGCGCCATACGTCGCCGGGGCCAAGGTGCTCGATCCGTTCGCCGGCAGCGGCGCACTGTTTCTGGAAGCGCTGTCCCGTGGCGCGGCAATGGGTCAGGCGCTGGATGCCAGCCATGTCGCGGTCTCCAGCCTGAAAGAACACCTCGGCACCCTGCGCTGCACCAACGGCCACGTGCAAACCGCCGACGCGCTGCGCTATCTGGAAACCCAGACCGCGACCGCGTTCGACCTGGTGTTCCTCGACCCGCCGTTCAACCAGAACCTGCTGCCCGCCGTGTGCACGCTGCTGGAAGAGCGCCAATGGCTGGCCGATGATTCGTGGATCTACACTGAAAGCGAAACCGCGCCATCGACCCTCGGCCTGCCAGGCAACTGGCGCCTGCACCGCGAGCAGAAATCCGGGCGGGTGTACTACGCGTTGTGGCAACGTATGGCAGTGATCGCCGGTTAACCGACCGGCCTGAAAAAGCGGCGAGTCTCAGCCGAGGCTCGCTGCGCTGCATCGAGAGCAATCGTGTCCCCTTCGTCTAAACCGTTCATCCCCGCCTTCGGCCTCGGCAATCCGCACCTGCAAACCTTGTGGGGGCCGCTGTGGCGCAAAACCGTGCACCTTGATCGCCAGCGCGAACGCCTGTGGCTGGACGACGGCGACTTCCTCGACCTCGACTGGCACGGCCCGCACAGCGCCGAGGCGCCATTGGTGTTGGTACTGCACGGGCTGACCGGTTCTTCCAATTCACCTTACGTCGCGGGAATCCAGGCAGCGCTCGCCGCGCAAGGCTGGGCCAGTGTTGCGCTGAACTGGCGCGGTTGCTCCGGCGAACCGAACCTGTTGCCGCGCAGCTACCATTCCGGCGCCAGCGAAGACCTCGCCGAAACCATTCGCCACCTGAAAGCCAAGCGGCCACTGGCGCCGTTGTATGCGGTCGGCTATTCCCTGGGCGGTAATGTGCTGCTCAAGCATCTGGGGGAAACCGGCAGCGCCAGCGGCGTGCTCGGTGCAGTGGCGGTGTCGGTGCCGTTTCGCCTCGATCAATGTGCCGACCGTATCGGCCAGGGTTTCTCGAAGGTCTATCAGGCGCACTTCATGCGCGAGATGGTCGCTTACATCAAGAACAAGCAGCGCCAGTTCCAGCACGATGGGCGCGAGGACGGTCTCGCCGCACTGGCTGCTCTCGGCTCGCTGGAAAACATGCGCACGTTCTGGGATTTCGATGGCCGGGTGACCGCGCCGCTGCACGGTTTCGCCGATGCCGAGGATTACTATCGCCGGGCATCGAGCCGCTATTTTCTCGGTGAGATCCGCACGCCGACCCTGATCATTCAGGCGGCGGACGACCCGTTCGTGTTTCCCCACAGCCTGCCGCAGGCCAGTGAGCTGTCGGCCACGACGCAATTCGAATTGCAGAACAAGGGCGGACACGTCGGTTTCGTTGACGGCACGCTCCGCCAACCGGGTTATTACCTGGAGCGACGGATTCCGCAGTGGCTGGCCGACGCGGGGCGCGGGTGAAGTCATGAGCGATCAGGGCGAGTCGATCCGTTTCTGGCAGGCCGCGCCTCTGGCCGGGGTCGAGCTGTTGACCGCGCGCTACATCGAGCATCGTTTCGCCCCGCACGTCCACGACGGTTATGTGATCGGCATGATCATGGCCGGCGCCCAGCGCTACCGTTATCGCGGCGCCGAACACCTGGCGGGCAGCGGCACGCTGGTGCTGATCAATCCGGACGAAGTGCATAACGGCCACAAAGGCACGGAGGACGGCTGGCTGTACCGGGCGTTTTATCCCGACACAGGGCAGATCGTCGCGCTGCTGAATGAGCTGGAACTGCCGACCGCACCGATGCCGGCTTTCGGCGCGACGCTGTATCGCGATCCGGACCTGGTCAACGGTTTCTGTCAGTTGCATCGCTTGCTGGAAAGCCCCGCCACCGCGCTGCAACAGCAAACGGTGTGGCGCGAAATGATGATGTTGCTGTTACAGCGTCACGCAGCGGTGCAGATCAACGGCAATCCCGGCAAAGAGCACCGCGCGGTGGCGATGGCCAAGGAGTTGCTGCACGCGCAACTGGCGGCGCCGCCCTCGCTGGAAGAACTGGCGGCGGCCGTGAACCTCTCGCCCTTCCACTTTGCCCGGGTGTTCCGTCGCGCCACCGGCATGCCGCCGCACAGCTGGCTGATGCAGCAGCGGATCGCCTGCGCGCGTGGCTTGTTGCAGAGCGGCTGCCTGCCGGTGGAGGTCGCCACGCAGCTGGGATTTGCCGACCAGAGCCATCTGAGCCGGCAATTCAAACAGGTTTACGGCGTGGGGCCGGCGGCCTATCGCAGCGCGCGGCTGGATCGCTGAGCGCTTATTCGCCCGTAGCGATACCGCGCGCAGGATCGTTGATCCACTCGCTCCACGATCCGGCATACAGCGAACCCAACGGATAACCCGCCAGGCACAGGGCGAACAGGTTGTGACACGCCGTCACCCCGGAGCCGCAGTAAGCCACCAGATCGTTCGGGGAACGCTCGCCGAGTTTCGCGGCGAAACGCTGCTTGAGCTGATCGGCCGGCAGGAAACGCCCGTCGCTGCCCAGGTTGTCGGTGAACGCCGCGCATTGTGCGCCGGGAATGTGCCCGGCGATCGGGTCGATCGGTTCCACTTCACCCTTGAAGCGCGGCAAGGCGCGAGCATCGAGCAGGGTCAGGGCCGGCTGGCCGAGGCGCTGCTGCAATTGCTCGGCGCTGAGCAGCAGGCTCATGTCCGGCTGGCCGCTGAAATTACCCCGGGCCGCTGACGGTGGATCAAGACTCAACGGCAGCCCCGCCGCATGCCAGGCCTTGAGCCCGCCATCGAGAATGAACACGCCGTCGCGCTTGCCCAGCCACGCCAGCAACCACCATGCCCGCGCCGCATAGGCGCCCGGGCCGTCGTCATACAAAACCACGTCGCTGTCGTTATTGATGCCGAAGGCTTGCAGGCGTTCGATCAGCGCCGCCGGCTCCGGCAGCGGATGGCGACCGGTCACACCCTTGGTCACCGGGCCGCTGAGGTCGCGTTCAAGATCGGCGAAATGTGCCCCGGCAATGTGCCCCTCGGCGTAGCTGCGCTGGCCGTAATCCGGGTCTTCGAGGGCAAAACGGCAATCGAGAATCACCAGCCCCGGTTGCGCCTTGCGGGCATCCAGTGCGGTCGGGCTGATCAGTTGCGCAATCGGCATAGCGAACGACTCCAGTGAGGAAATGGAATTACGGTCTTTCTTCGAGGGCCTGGGCCAGCGGCACGTAGAACTCTTCGAACAAGGCGTTGACTTCATCGCGGGCCTGCTCGGTGACGAACCCTGCTTCCAGCACCAGCACCTGATACACGCCACGCTTGATGGCCTGCTCGCTGAGGTGATTGGAATTCTCCCGGGTCGTGCACAGGAAGCGCACCCAAGAGGTGAGGATGATCCACGCGTTGAGGGTGAGGGATTCGATCTGCACGCGGTCCATCTTCAGGATCCCGGCGGCAACAAAGCCTTCGTAGATCGCCGCGCCCTGGATCACGCAGCGCTGGGAGAAGCGCCGATAACGCCCGGCCAGGTCCGGATCGCTGTCGAGCAGGTGCTCGAGATCGCGGTGCAGGAAACGGTAGCGCCACATCGCCGACAGCAGTTCCTTGAGATAGAAACGCTTGTCTTCGACCGTCGCGGCACGGCCCTGGGGCGGACGCAGGAAGCTGTCCACCAGGCTTTCGTACTCACTGAACAATACGGCGATGATCGCCTGCTTGTTGGGGAAGTGGTAGTACAGATTGCCCGGAGAAATCTCCATATGGGCGGCGATGTGATTGGTGCTGATGCTGCGCTCGCCCTGCTGATTGAACAGCTCGAGGCTGTTCTGCACGATGCGCTCGCTGGTTTTGATCCGTGGGGCCATGGCTTGAGCTTTAATTCAGAGTGCGTTGGGGGGCATCTTACGACCTATCCGGAACGGGATAAAACCAGGATGCGCAAGGAAGCCATTTGACTTTCTAGAGCATAGACTCTAAAAAGTTCCTCAAAACAACATCTCCGGAGCTGACAATGACTGCCGATATTGCCTACCTGCAAACGCTGCAACAGCCGCTGGAAGAGCTCAACCGGCTGTTCAACGCGCAGCGTGCCGCCTACGCCGCCAACCCGATGCCACCTGCAGCCCAGCGCCAGCAATGGCTCAAGGCCCTGTGCGATTTGCTGAGCAGCGAACGGCAGGCCCTGATCGACGCCATCAGCTCCGACTTCAGCCACCGCAGCGCCGATGAAACCCTGCTCGCCGAACTGATGCCGAGCCTGCACGGCATTCACTACGCCAGCCGGCACATCAGCCAGTGGATGAAACCTTCGCGGCGCAAAGTGGGTGTGGCTTTCCAGCCGGCATCGGCGAAAGTCGTGTATCAGCCGCTGGGCGTTGTCGGCGTCATCGTGCCGTGGAACTACCCGCTGTTCCTGGCCATCGGCCCGTTGACCGGCGCGCTCGCGGCCGGCAACCGGGTGATGCTGAAACTCAGCGAATCGACCCCGGCCACCGGCCTGCTGCTCAAGGAACTGCTGGCGCGGATCTTCCCCGAAGATCTGGTGTGCGTGGTGCTCGGCGAGGCCGATGTCGGCGTGGCGTTTTCCAAGATGCGCTTCGACCACCTGCTGTTCACCGGCTCCACCAGCGTCGGCAAGCATGTGATGCGCGCAGCGGCAGAAAACCTGACACCGGTGACCCTGGAACTGGGCGGCAAATCCCCGGCCATCGTTTCCCACGACGTACCGCTCAAGGACGCCGCCGAACGCATCGCTTTCGGCAAGACCCTCAACGCCGGCCAGACCTGCGTGGCTCCGGACTACGTGCTTGTACCGGAGGAGCGCATCGGCGGTTTCGTCGAAGCCTATCGCCAGGCGGTGCGCGGGTTTTATCCGACGCTTGCCGACAACCCGGACTACACCGCCATCATCAACGAGCGCCAACTGGCGCGGCTCAACAGCTACCTCAGCGACGCCACCAGCAAGGGCGCGCTGCTGATTCCGCTGTTCGACCAGGGCCAGGGCCGGCGCATGCCACACAGCCTGTTGCTGAATGTCAGCGACGAGATGACGGTGATGCAGGACGAAATCTTCGGCCCGCTGCTGCCGATCATGCCGTATCAGGATCTGGATCAGGCATTTGCTTACATCAATCAGCGGCCACGTCCTCTGGCTCTTTACTACTTCGGCTACGACAAGCGCGAACAGAAGCGCGTACTCAGCGAAACGCATTCCGGTGGCGTCTGCCTCAACGACACGCTGCTGCACGTGGCGCAGGACGACATGCCGTTCGGCGGCATCGGCCCGTCTGGCATGGGCCATTATCACGGGCACGAAGGTTTCCTGACGTTCAGCAAGGCCAAGGGCGTGCTGGTCAAACAGCGCTTCAACGCGGCGAAGCTGATCTACCCGCCGTACGGCAAATCGATTCAGAAACTGATCCAGAAACTGTTCATTCGCTAACGTCACCGCCGGGTAATAACAACAATGCACCCAAGCCTGACCGAAACACCTGCCCTGTCGCGCCGTGGCCTGCTGAAATTCAGCCTGGGCGCCACGGCTTTTCTCGCCACCGCCGGCCTTGGTGCCAGCCTGAGTGGCTGTTCGTCGAGCGTATCGGCCAACGGATTCACCACGTTGCGCAGCGGTGATCTGCTGTTTCTGCGCGCGCTGATTCCGGTGATGCTGGATGGCGCCGTTGCTGCGGAAAAGCTGCCCGCCGCTGTCGATGGAACCCTGAAGTCGCTGGATTACAGCCTCGATCACCTGTCGCCGGAAATGCTCAAGCTCACCCGGCAACTGTTCGATGTGCTGGGCATGGCGGTGACGCGCGGGCCATTGACCGGAATCTGGGGCAGTTGGGAAAACGCCAGCCCCGAGGCGATCCGTCACTTTCTAGAACGCTGGGAAAACAGCTCGCTGAGCCTGCTGCGCATGGGCCACAGCTCATTGCTGCAAATGGTGATGATGGCCTGGTACACCCGCGCCGAATCCTGGGCCCATTGCGGTTACCCCGGCCCGCCCGCCGTTTGAGCCTGGCGACCCACGCAAAACAATAATAAGAGAACCTGATCGATGCCCGTACCCGACCCGTTTCGCGAAGGCCTTGCCCGTGGCTGGAAAACCTACAACGGCGCGCAACTCACCGATGACCTGACCCTGGAAGCCGACGTCGCCATTATCGGCAGCGGCGCCGGTGGTGGCACCACCGCGGAAATCCTCAGCGCCGCCGGCTATAAAGTGCTGCTGATCGAAGAAGGCCCGCTCAAGACCAGCAGCGATTTCAAACTGCTGGAAGACCAGGCCTACAGCAGCCTCTATCAGGAAGGTATCGGCCGCATGAGCAAGGATGGCGCGATCACCATCCTTCAGGGCCGCGCGGTCGGCGGCACCACGCTGATCAACTGGACATCGAGTTTTCGCACGCCCGAGCCGACCCTCGAACACTGGGCCAAAGAACACAACGTCAAAGGCCACAGCCCCGCCGACATGGCGCCGTGGTTCGAAAAAATGGAGCAGCGTCTCGGCGTCGCCCCGTGGATGGTGCCGCCCAACGCCAACAACGACGTGATCCGCAAAGGCTGCGAACAGCTCGGCTACAGCTGGCACGTGATCCCGCGCAACGTGCGCGGCTGCTGGAATCTCGGCTACTGTGGCATGGGCTGCCCGACCAACGCCAAGCAATCGATGATGGTCACGACCATTCCGGCAACGTTGGAAAAGGGTGGTGAGCTGCTTTATCTGGCCCGGGCCGAAAAGCTGTTGATCAGCGGCGAAAAGGTCACCGGCCTGCAATGCATGGCGATGGACGAACGTTGCGTCGAGCCGACTGGACGCACGATCACCGTCAAGGCGCGGCATTACGTGCTGGCCGGCGGCGGGATCAACAGCCCGGCGCTGCTGATGCGTTCGGATGCACCGGATCCGCACAAACGGCTGGGCAAGCGCACTTTCCTGCATCTGGTGAACATGTCCGCAGGGCGTTTCGACGAGGTGATCAACCCGTTCTACGGTGCGCCGCAGTCGATCTACTCGGACCATTTCCAGTGGAAGGACGGCACTACCGGCCCGATGGCCTACAAACTCGAAGTACCGCCGCTGCACCCGGCGCTGGCCGCCACGTTGCTCGGTGGTTTCGGTCAGGAAAGCGCGCAACACATGGCGAACCTGCCGCATACCCACGCGATGCTCGCCCTGCTGCGCGACGGTTTTCACCCGGATAGCCAGGGCGGCAGCGTCGAATTGCGCGGTGACGGCTCGCCGGTGCTCGACTATCAGGTGTCGCCTTACACCTGGGAGGGTTTGCGCCGGTCTTTCCACAGCATGGCCGAGATCCAGTTCGCCGGCGGCGCCAAAGCGGTGATGCCGATGCACGCCGATGCCCGCTACGTGAACAGCCTGGCCGAGGCCCGCTCGTTGATCGACAGCCTGAGTCTGGAGCTGTATCGCACCCGCCTGGGCAGCGCTCACGTCATGGGCGGTTGCGCCATGGGCGAGGACCCGAAAACAGCCGTCACCGACAGCCTCGGCCGCCATCATCAACTGAGCAATCTGTCGATTCATGACGGCTCTTTGTTCCCCACCAGCATCGGCGCCAACCCGCAGTTGTCGGTGTATGGTCTGACGGCGCAACTGGCGACATCTCTCGGCGAACGGTTGAGAAACCCGTGAAAAAGGCGAAAATTCCGATCGTCTATAGTGCTTTCTTACCCAACAGGCGACTTTCCCGACCGGGACGGCTGCGATACCATCCGACTCCCCAACGGATTCCCGCCAGGACGACGCGATGAACCGAGTGTTGTACCCAGGTACCTTCGACCCTATTACCAAGGGCCATGGCGATCTGGTCGAACGCGCCTCGCGCCTGTTCGACCACGTGATCATCGCCGTCGCCGCCAGCCCCAAGAAGAATCCGCTGTTCCCGCTGGAACAACGGGTCGAGCTGGCCCGCGAGGTCACCAAACACCTGCCGAACGTGGAAGTGGTCGGCTTCTCGACGCTGCTGGCGCATTTCGCCAAAGAGCAGAACGCCAACGTGTTCCTGCGTGGCCTGCGCGCGGTGTCGGACTTCGAATACGAATTCCAGCTGGCCAACATGAACCGCCAGTTGGCCCCGGATGTGGAGAGCCTGTTTCTCACCCCGTCCGAGCGTTATTCGTTCATTTCCTCGACCCTGGTGCGGGAAATCGCGGCCCTGGGCGGCGATATCAGCAAGTTCGTCCACCCGGCGGTGGCCGAAGCCCTGACCCTGCGCTTCAAGAAGTAACGACCGTTCAAACGGCGCCCGCGTGCACTACGGGCGCCAATGCGGCACAATTGCGCGCATTGATTCATAGCGCCCGGGCTCCCCGCCCCGGCTGGAGTTAGCATGTCCCTGATCATCACCGACGATTGCATCAACTGCGACGTCTGCGAACCCGAGTGCCCGAACGCCGCCATTTCCCAAGGCGAAGAGATCTACGTGATCGACCCGAACCTGTGCACCCAGTGCGTCGGCCACTACGACGAGCCGCAGTGCCAGCAGGTCTGCCCGGTGGATTGCATTCCACTGGACGAAGCTCATCCGGAGACTGAAGAACAGTTGATGGAGAAGTACCGCAAGATCACCGGCAAGGCTTGAGCCACTGAATACGATCGCAGCTCCCGGCTGCGATCGCGTCATTCGCGCTGCTCGAATCCCTCCCCTGTGCAGCCCAGGCATCGCACGAACGCCGCTTTCGCCGGCGCCACCACCAGCGCCTCCCCCGCATCGCCAATCCCGCCACCCAGCGCGGTGAACGGCAACGACACCACGAACGCCCCGGCACCGATCACCGTTGCCACCACCAGCAATGGTCGGGCAATCAGCAGATCGCCGAGCATGGCGTAGGCCGGCGGATTCTGGATGGCGTAACGCGGATCACCGCTGCCGCCTTCCGTGGCCTGAACGGTCAGGCTGAAGCACAGCAGCAGGGCGACGATGAGGGTTTGCAAGGACTTCATGGCACGATCCTTCGAGCTGAACAGTGAGACAACTCACTATAGACCGTAGGACTTTTTCGGAGTCTTTGCTCAGCTCTGGCAGCGCGGGCACCAGACGCTCGCGCGCTGACCGAGCTTCATTTCCCGCAGGCCCGTTCCGCAGACCTTGCAGTGCTCGCCGCCGCGACCGTAGACAAACAGTTCCTGCTGGAAATACCCCGGCTGCCCGTCGCCACCGATGAAATCACGCAACGTGGTGCCGCCGCGCTCGATGGCGGCAGCGAGGATGCGTTTGATCTCGATCGCCAGCTTCAAATAGCGCGCCCGGGAAATGCCTTTGGCTTCGCGACGCGGATCGATACCGGCGGCGAACAGTGCTTCGGTCGCGTAGATATTGCCGACCCCCACCACCACCGCGTTGTCCATGATGAACGGCTTGACCGCCATCGAACGCCCGCGCGACAGCTGATACAAGCGCTCGCCATCGAACAGATCGGTCAACGGCTCCGGGCCCAGGCGAATCAGCAATTCGTGATTGAGCGGGTCGGTGCTCCAGAGCATCGCCCCGAAACGCCGCGGATCGGTGTAGCGCAGGGCCAGGCCCGACTCCAGTTCGATATCGACATGCTCATGCTTGGCCGCCGGCATCCCGACCTCAACCAGCCGCAGGTTTCCCGACATGCCCAAGTGGCTGATCAGCGTGCCGACCTCGGCGTTGATCAGCAGATACTTGGCGCGCCGCTCGACCAGCACAATGCGCTGCCCGGACAGCCGCACATCAAGGTCTTCGGGAATCGGCCAGCGCAAACGCCGGTCACGCACGATCACCCGGCTGACACGCTGGCCTTCCAGGTGCGGGGCAATACCGCGGCGGGTGGTTTCGACTTCCGGCAATTCAGGCATGAGTGTCTCGAATCAAGGGTCTTTTTAAATCAGTGCGCGCCAAGTTCGCGGATAGTCTGCTTCAACGTTTCAAAGTCGTAATCCGAGAGGCCGATGTATTCCAGTACCAGCGGCCCGACGGCCTGCCATTCGAAATCTTCGGTCTGGTTGCCCAACACCCGGTAGGACGCGCAGATGTGCTCGGCCATTTTCAGGATCGCCAGCAGGTTTTTCATCTGGCTGTTGCGCGAGGTCTCGTCGTTGAAGATCGCCAAGGCATTGTGATGGTTGGCGATCGCAGCGCTGACGTGTTCCGGGAGGCGCCACGACTTGGCGGTGTAGTAACCGACCACCGAGTGATTGGTGTTGTAGACGTCGTTCTCGGTGTCCACGACCCGGCGCTCGGCACTCGCATTGGCATAGGCCGTCTCCAGCGTGGTCATGTAGTCGGGGAAACGCTGAAGCATCAGCGGCACGCCGCAATCATGGAAAAGACCCAAGGCATAAGCCTCGTCGCTCGCCTCGGTGCCAACGCGCTTGGCCAGGGTCAGGCAGGTCATGGCCACGTCCTGGGCGGTGTCCCAGAAACGGTTGAGGGTGACGATGGTGTCATCGTTCATTTCGCCCTTGATCGACATCGCGTTGATCAGATTGATGATCGAGCGACTGCCCAACAGATTCACCGCGCGCTTGATCGAGGTGATCTTGTTGCTCAGGCCGTAATAGGGCGAATTGACGATTTTCAGCAGCGAGCCGGACAGGCCAGGATCCTGGGAGATCAGCTTGGCGATCGTCTCCAGGTCGGGGTCGGGCATGTACTGCTCCATTTGCAGATCCACCATGATCTGCGGCTGCGCGGGCACGCTGATGCCTTGCAGGGACTGTTGAATCTGTTCGGTGGTCAGCTCTTGGGACATAAGTACACACTCTGGGACAGGCCGCGATTCTAACCTCTAAAAACCGACGGACGACACACCAGTGGGCAATTCGCAGGAACTTTCACTTTCCACCAGCCTTCGGAATCTGTAGTGCCCGGAGCAGTTCCCCATCTGTCGCGGGCAGTAATTCCAACAGACTCAGGAGCTTAACGATGGCCACTTCTCTCAGCGGCAAGCGCGTCGCTTTTCTGGTAACCGACGGTTTCGAGCAGGTTGAACTGACTGGCCCCAAAAAGGCACTGGAGCAGGCGGGAGCGCAGGTTGACATCCTCTCCGCCGAAGCCGGCAGCGTCAAAGGCTGGAATCACGATAAACCTGCGGACGACTTCAAGGTCGACCAGACCTTCCAGGGCGCAAGCATCGATCAATACGATGCCGTGGTGCTCCCGGGCGGTGTGCAGAACTCTGACACCATCCGCATCGACCAGGACGCCCAGCACCTGGTCAAGACCGGTGCGTCCGCCGGCAAGCCGATCGCAGTGATCTGTCATGGCAGCTGGCTGCTGATTTCGGCAGGGCTGGTCAATGGCAAGACCATGACCAGCTACAAGACCGTCAAGGACGATCTGGTGAATGCGGGGGCGAACTGGGTTGATCAGGAGGTAGTAAAAGACGGCCACCTGATCAGCAGCCGCCAGCCGGACGATATTCCGGCGTTCAGCAATGCGCTGATCGACGCGCTGTCGGCATAGAGCATAAGCGTATGGATACGGGGCGGGCCTGCTCGTGATGAGGTCAGCCGCGTTTCATCGCACGCCAAACCCGGCATAAGGCGCAACACGGTATACTCCCGCTCTTTTTTCCGGAGCGACGTCATGTCCCTGCCTAGCTTGCGCCTCAAAGCCAACGCCGACCGTCGCCTGCGCGCCGGTCACCTGTGGATCTACAGCAACGAAATCGACGTGGCCGCGACCCCGTTGCACGGCTTCAAGGCCGGCGACCAGGCGATCCTCGAAGCCGCCAGCGGCAAGCCGCTGGGCATCGTCGCCATGAGCCCGAACAACCTGATCTGCGCGCGTCTGCTGTCGCGCGACATCAAGCTGCCGCTGGACAAGTCGCTGCTGGTGCATCGCCTGAACGTAGCCCTGTCGCTGCGCGAGCGCCTGTTCGACAAGCCGTTCTATCGTCTGGTCTACGGCGATTCCGACCTGCTGCCGGGTCTGGTGGTCGACCGTTTCGGCGACATCCTCGTGGTGCAGATCGCCTCGGCGACCATGGAAGCCCATAAAGATGACGTGATCGCGGCACTGACCCAGGTGCTCAAGCCAAGCGGCATCCTGTTCAAGAACGACTCCGCCGCGCGCGATGCCGAAGGCCTCGAGCGTTACACCGAAACCGTGTTCGGCGTGGTGCCGGAGTGGGTAGCGCTGGAAGAGAACGGCGTGAAGTTCGAAGCGCCAGTGGTTCAAGGTCAGAAAACCGGCTGGTTCTACGACCACCGCATGAACCGCGCCCGCCTGGCCCCTTACGCCAAAGGCAAACGCGTACTGGACCTCTACAGCTACATCGGTGGCTGGGGTGTGCAAGCGGCCGCATTCGGCGCCAGCGAAGTGTTCTGCGTCGACGCATCGGGCTTCGCCCTCGACGGCGTTGAGCGTAACGCCGCACTGAACGGCTTCGCCGACAAGATGACCTGTATCGAAGGCGACGTGTTCGAAGCCCTGAAAGAACTCAAGGCCAGCGAAGAGCGCTTCGACGTGATCGTTGCCGACCCGCCTGCGTTCATCAAGCGCAAGAAAGACCTGAAGAACGGTGAAGGCGCCTACCGTCGCCTGAACGAGCAAGCCATGCGCCTGCTCACCAAGGACGGCATCCTGTTCAGCGCTTCGTGCTCGATGCACCTGCCGGAAGACGACCTGCAGAACATCCTGCTGACCAGCGCCCGTCACCTGGACCGCAATATCCAGCTGCTGGAGCGTGGCGGTCAGGGTCCGGATCACCCGGTACACCCGGCCATCCCGGAAACCCGCTACATCAAGAGCATCACCTGCCGCCTGCTGCCGAACAGCTAACGGTATCGATGCGTATAAAGAAGGGGAGCCTGGGGCTCCCCTTCTTTTTGCCTTTAACGTTGCTTTCCTACACTTATTGTCCTGCAGACTTGCAGGATATTTCCGCGAATACTTTATTTACTGAAATTTAACTTACACACCCATTTCCAGCCAAAGATCACTCCGACAAAATTACTGGATTATTCCTACTTAATATTTGCTTGCGATTAATCCATTACAAACTATTATTAAGTCGTCGCCACGGAGGTGACACCAACTAACCACGAAGCAGCAACGAACAAGGAGTTCAATCATGAAAGCAATTACTCTGGAATCCCGCACCCTCGCAAATCTGGCTTTTCTGGTCGCACCTAAAGCCCGTTAAGTAAGGTGGGCGCTGGGTATAGCCGGCTACCCAGCGCCTCTGACAAAGCACCTATCCAGAGCAGCGTGCCCCAACATGCATATAAATCCTTATTTATTCATACTGCCACGAACGCCCGGCCAGATAGTCTGGAACTACAAAGACCATACTCAACATGAACTTGATCTTGAATATTCCTCCCGACTGGCGCAACTTGTCCACAACCCTGACTTATACGACAACAGCAACATAATAGATACACAGCTTTTAAATGCAGGAATACTGACTTCTTATAAAATCCCGGCGCCTGCCTGGGGCTGGGATGAACTGTCCAGGATCTACCATATCGGGACTCGGGACATTCCTTGCGAACACACTCCCCGAAACATTCAGGAATGGTCCAGGCAATATCTCGAACACTGCAACAAAGTGCTTGCCACTCCCCCGCCAGCCGACATCCCTGTGGATACCCGTCCGAACGCACTCATCGCCCTGCCCAAGCCGCTGGCACTGAATGACGACAGCCTGTCGAATTCACTGACCCGGCGAAAGACCTGCCGATCCTTCACTGGCGCTGCCGTGCCGCTGGATGATGTGGGCACCTCGCTTTACCTTTCACTCGGTTACCTGGGAGAACGCGAAACCGACTGCGACGACAGCATCGCCGAAGGACTGGGCGCGCGGCGCAGCAGCCCTTCCGGCGGTGGCCTTAATGCCTGCGCCGGGTTCGTGTTTGTACAGAACGTCGACGGACTGGCACCCGGCGTGTATGCCTACCACCCCGCCGATCACGCCCTGAGCTTCATCAACCCTTTGCCCGACACCGCGCCCGGCAATCTGCTGGGGGGGCAGCATTTCATCAACAACCTGCCATTGGGGCTGTTCATCACCGCCCGCTTCGACCGGCTCTGGTGGAAATACCCGCACTCGCGCGCCTATCGAATGGCGTTCATCGAAGCCGGGCACCTTTCGCAAACGTTTCAACTGGTGGCGACAGCGCTCGGCATGAACACCTGGCTCACAGGCGCGTTTTCCGATGAGCAGGTCGAAGCGTTGCTGAAGCTCGAAAACAGTGCGGAACAACCCTTGTTCTTTGTCGGTTGCGGGGAAAGCGACGGTCAGGCGATGTGTCAGGAAATGCGTGACCTGCTGCGTGAGGCACAACCATGAGCGCCCTGGCCCCGGAACCGGTCTTTCAGTTCACCCTGAGCGACTGGAACAGCCGCGCCTCCGTTCGCGCCAGCCCCCACGATTACCGCTTGCCGGAAAACGTGCAGGAACAACTGGAGACCCGGCACTGGTTTCCGCCGGCATTCCTACCTTATCTAACCCACCCGGCGATTGAAGCAGCGGGCCGTTCGATGCTGCACCGGCTTACGGCCCGGCATCTGGTGCACTTTCTCGACTACACCACGCTGCTCGAACACCGGATCGTCAATCGCTCCGTCGAAACCATCGTGCATGGCGAACTGCCGGTCGAGGTACCGACGTCGATGAAAACCGCCGCGCTCCAGCTCTACACCGACGAGGGCTATCACGCCCTGTTTTCCAGTCAGGTGGCAGAGCAGATCGCCAGCCTCTACGCCATCACCGGGCGACCCGTGATGCCCAGACGCATCACCCGGATGAACCTGCTGGTCGCACGCACAAGGCAGGAGCAACGGCCGCTGGCGTGCTTTCTTCTGGGCTTCGTCTCGGAAACCATCATTGCCCGTGAACTGCTGGATGTCTGCCGCGACAGCCTGGTGTCCGGCGTCAACGACATGTTGCGCGATCACCTCACCGACGAAGCGCGCCACAGCCGCTATTTCACCGAAGTGTTCCACTACCTCTGGTTGCACCTGAACCCGCGACAGCGAACGTTCACCGCGACGACCTTGCTCGACATTCTGGAAATCTTCTTCGAAGTGGATGAGCACTGGCTGCAGGAAAGCCTCTGTGGCGCGGGCATTGCAAATACGACGGTGACGGACATTCTCGGCACGATGACATCGACCCAGGCCAGTCGACGGCGGGCACGCGCCGGCAGCCTCGCTACGTTGAACGCATTGAAGAAAGCCGGATTTTTCGCCGAACCTCAAAACCAGACACTATTTGCCAGGGCGGGACTGATCGATGGATGACGGACAATCTGTGGTGACCCGACGACAGCGGCGCGGGGCTGTCAGTCTTTTGCTGGCAATGGTGTTGCTCGGCGTCTTTCCACTGGATGTCCTGCTGCCTTCGTTCCCGGCACTGGCCGAACACTTTCGCCGCACCCCGGCGGACATCGCCCTGTCGATCAGCCTGTTTGCGGTCGGAATTGCCTTCGCCCAGTTGCTGATCGGGCCGCTGTCGGATGTGATCGGACGCAAGGGGCTGCTGCTCGCCGGCATGAGCGTTTCCATACTCGGCGCCCTCGGTTGCGTGATGACCTCGGACTATTCGCTGTTTCTGATGTTCCGGGTGTTGCAGGCGCTGGGCTGCGGTTGCTTCGTGCTGTCACAGGCGCTGGTGCAGGACCTGTTCGAAGGCGAAGAACGTGACCGCCTACGGATTTTAATGGTCACCGCCGGCGGGATTTTCATCTCGATATCGCCGCTGGCTGGCACCTTTCTTCAGGCGACATTGGGCTGGCGCGGCAGCTTCTGGGTGTTCATCGCATTATCAGCCGCAGTGCTGCTCAAGGCCTGGCTGTTTCTGGAGAACACCCGACCTACCGCCACTGGCACACGTACGAACTTCCTCACGGCCTATCGACGGGTTCTGGGAGATTTCGACTTCGTCGGTTACTGGCTGATTTCAGCGTTTGCATTCGCCTGCCATTTCTCATTCATCGTGATCTCGCCGCTGATCTTCATGGATCGGCTGCAACTGTCCGCTTACGAATTTTCGTTGATCCTGCTGATCTACGGTGCGGCCTACGTCACCGGGGGGATCCTCGCCAGCGTGCTGAGCAGGCGCATCAACAGCGGCCAGCAGATGGTCGTCGGCCTGAGCCTGATCCTGTTCGCCGGCGTGACCATGCTGTACCTGTCGTCGAACTTTGCACTGGCTCCGGCGACCGTGCTGATCCCGATGCTGATCTGCACCGCCGGCACCACCATTGCCCGGCCGGCCGCCACGTCCCGGGCCATGAGTCTGTTTCCGGAAAACGCCGGCACGTCGGCCTCGGCCGGCAGCACGATCATTTTCATCTGCGGCGGCTTGATCAGTGCCTTGATCAGCCTGAGCCCGACCAATCTGCAATCCACGCTGGGCTACAGCTTCGTGATACTCAGCGGGGTGGCACTGGCGTTGAACGCGCGGATCAGTCGCCGCAGCGATCTCGTGGGGCAACCGGACAGCGATTAATCCTGCCGGTCGTCATCCCGCACGCTTCGTCAGCACTGGAACAACGCTTTGCGCCATTCCCTCCTGACGCCAGCGGTGTAGAATCGCGAGATTCATCGCCATTCATCCCCGGCGGGTTTATGAGCTCAGGCTGAGACCAGCGGCGATCCCGCAACGTCATCGGCAACATCAGGACACACGGCCATTTCTGAGTGTTCCAGACGTCAATAGAAGCTCACTCCCTTTTGATACCTGATTAGCCGCCCGGAGTGCTCCATGCCAGATTACCGCTCGAAAACATCCACCCACGGCCGCAACATGGCCGGCGCCCGCGCACTGTGGCGCGCCACCGGGATGAAAGATGACGACTTCAAGAAGCCGATCATCGCCATTGCCAACTCCTTCACCCAGTTCGTACCGGGCCACGTTCACCTGAAGGACCTGGGCCAACTGGTTGCCCGTGAGATCGAACGCGCTGGCGGCGTTGCAAAAGAATTCAACACCATCGCCGTTGACGACGGCATCGCCATGGGCCACGACGGCATGCTCTATTCGCTGCCGAGCCGCGAGATCATCGCCGACTCCGTCGAGTACATGGTCAACGCCCACTGCGCCGACGCCATCGTCTGCATCTCGAACTGCGACAAGATCACCCCCGGCATGCTGATGGCCGCCCTGCGCCTGAACATCCCGGTGATCTTCGTCTCCGGCGGCCCGATGGAAGCCGGCAAGACCAAACTGGCCAGCCACGGTCTCGACCTCGTCGACGCCATGGTGATCGCCGCCGACTCCAGCGCTTCTGACGAGAAGGTTGCCGAGTACGAGCGCAGCGCCTGCCCGACCTGCGGTTCGTGCTCCGGCATGTTCACCGCCAACTCGATGAACTGCCTGACCGAAGCCCTGGGCCTCGCACTGCCGGGCAACGGTTCGACCCTGGCCACCCACAGCGATCGCGAGCAGCTGTTCCTGCAGGCCGGCCGCACCATCGTCGAACTGTGCAAACGCTACTACGGCGAGAACGACGAGTCGGTACTGCCGCGCAACATCGCCAACTTCAAGGCGTTCGAGAACGCGATGATGCTCGACATCGCCATGGGCGGTTCGACCAACACCATCCTGCACTTGCTGGCCGCGGCCCAGGAAGCCGAGATCAACTTCGACCTGCGCGACATCGATCGTCTGTCGCGCAAGGTGCCGCAGCTGTGCAAGGTCGCGCCGAACATCCAGAAGTACCACATGGAAGACGTGCACCGCGCCGGCGGCATCTTCAGCATCCTCGGTTCGCTGGCCCGTGGCGGCCTGCTGCACACCGACCTGCCGACCGTGCACAGCCGCAGCATGGAAGAAGCCATCGCCAAGTGGGACATCACCCAGACCGACGATGAAGCCGTGCACCATTTCTTCAAGGCAGGCCCGGCCGGCATTCCGACGCAAACCGCGTTCAGCCAGTCGACCCGTTGGGAAACCCTGGACGACGACCGTGAAAACGGTTGCATCCGCAGCTTTGAACACGCCTATTCGAAAGAAGGCGGCCTGGCCGTGCTGTACGGCAACATCGCCCTGGACGGCTGCGTGGTGAAAACCGCCGGTGTTGACGAGTCGATCCACGTGTTCGAAGGCAACGCCAAGATCTTCGAAAGCCAGGACAGCGCCGTGCGCGGCATCCTCGCCGACGAAGTGAAGGAAGGCGACATCGTCATCATTCGCTACGAAGGCCCGAAAGGCGGCCCGGGCATGCAGGAAATGCTCTACCCGACCTCGTACCTGAAATCCAAAGGCCTGGGCAAAGCCTGCGCCCTGCTGACCGATGGCCGTTTCTCCGGCGGCACTTCCGGTCTGTCCATCGGCCACGCTTCGCCAGAGGCTGCGGCCGGCGGCGCGATCGGTCTGGTACAGGACGGCGACAAGGTGCTGATCGACATTCCGAACCGCTCGATCAACCTGTTGATCAGCGATGAAGAACTGGCGGCACGCCGGGTCGAGCAGGACAAGAAAGGCTGGAAACCGGTCGAACAGCGTCCACGCAAAGTGACCACCGCCCTCAAGGCCTACGCCCTGCTGGCGACCAGCGCCGACAAGGGTGCCGTGCGCAACAAGGCGATGCTCGACGGGCTGTAATGCTTAACCGTCGCGCATAAAAATGCCCCGCCAAGTGCGGGGCATTTTTTTGCCTTCAGGTTTTGATCGTTCCCACGCTCCCGCGTGGGAATGCCTCAAGGGACGCTCTGCGTCCAGTGACGCGGAGCGTCACGGGCTGCATTCCCACGCAGAGCGTGGGAACGATCATCGCGCTCTGCTCGGGAGCAATCACCGTAGCAATTACTGGATTTCTTCAGGTTTGACGATCACCCAGTTCTTGTCCGCCGTCACCGGCAGACCTTCTTTCGCCTGGGCCGCCGCGTGCTTGGCCATCATGCCCTGAATCTGGGTCATGTACTTGTCCTTGCGGTTGACCCACAGGTGAATGCCGCCCTTGGCCACGTCCACATCGTGGAACAGCATGTAGCCGTCGCTGGTCGGCGTGTCGCCACCCACCAGTACCGGTTTTTTCCATTCGTCGATGTAGGTCAGGATCGCCGCGTGCTTGCCGGCCATCCAGGTCGCCGGGGTCCACAGGTACGGAGTCAACTCGAGGCCGAGGTTGGCCTTCTCGTCATATTTGCCGGCGGTGATCTGCTTGCGCGCGGTGGTCAGTTCGCCAGTCTCGCGGTTCTTCAACAACGTGGTCACGCCGATCACGTTCTGCGGTTTGACGTTGTAGCCATACTTCGGATCGGCCGCGACCATGCGCACCAGTTCTTCGGAGGCGGCGGTCATCACGTAGACCTCGATGCCGTTCTCCATCAGTTTGTTGTACAGCTCTTTCTGGCCAGTGAAGATCTTCGGCGGATTCACATCCAGATTCTTGACCACGTCACCTTCGTAATAAGTCGCCGGCACCGGTTTGCCCGAGGCCATCAGCTCATCGACGTAGCCCTTGAGTTCCTTGAGGGTGAAGCCGGAAAACACCTGCGCCACCCATGGGTAGCAGACCATGTCGTCGACTTCGCAGAGGCGGTAGTAGTAACTGAACAGGCTTTCCTTGTGGTCGGCGGTGTCCTTGAACGGCATCAGTTTCAGGGAGGGGTCGAGCTTGTCCCGGGTGATCAGGCCCTTGTTTTCCATGAACGGCAGCAACGACTCTTCGAGGTCGTAGCGGTAACTGGTGTTGTCCATGTCGAACACCGCGTAGTTACCTTTGTTGGCGTTGGCGGCGATCATCGCGTCCAGTGCCTTGGCCTGATCCGCGGGCCAGTGTTTCAGGTCGGTGGCGAACGCCTGAGTGGCCAAGCCCATCCCCACAGTCAGTGCGACAGCCAGAAATTTCGGTGCAAACTTCATTGGCGCTTCTCCCTGGGTCAAAGAAATCGACGCTAACAAATAAATGTGACAGTCCCCGTCTGTCAGCGACCGTCCACGTCCGTTTCGCGCCAGTTGCATCCCCGAGAACGACACCCGCTTATTCCAAAAACGACGGACGACCTTTGATTTCGGTATTAAATCATTGGAAATCAAACTGTTAGGCTTGCCGGTTCGCAACAGCCCCGGAAGGTTGTTGGCACAGTCTTTTCTGGAGTCCTCATGAATCTGCCCCTGATTCTCAACTTGCTGGTGTTCCTCGCCCTGCTCTTCGGCCTGGCGCAAACCCGTCATACCTCGTGGAGCCTGGCGAAAAAAGTCCTGCTCGCGCTGGTGCTGGGCGTGGCGTTCGGCGTCGCGCTGCACACGATTTACGGTGCCGGCAACCCGGTGCTGAAAGCCTCGATCGGCTGGTTCGATCTGGTCGGCAACGGTTACGTGCAACTGCTGCAAATGATCGTGATCCCGCTGGTGTTCGCCTCGATCCTCAGCGCCGTGGCCCGTCTGCACAACGCATCGTCGCTGGGCAAGATCAGCTTCCTGACCATCGGCACGCTGCTGTTTACCACCGCAATTGCGGCGCTGATCGGCATCGGCCTGACCAACCTGTTCGGCCTGACCGCCGAAGGTCTGGTCGCCGGCACGCAGGAAATGGCCCGTCTGCAAACCATTCAGACCGACTACGCCGGCAAGGTCGCCGACCTGAATGTGCCGCAACTGCTGCTGTCGTTCATCCCGCAGAACCCGTTCGCCGACCTGGCGCGGGCCAAGCCGACCTCGATCATCAGCGTGGTGATTTTCGCTGCGTTCCTGGGGGTTGCCGCGCTGCAACTGCTCAAGGATGACGTCGAGAAAGGTCAGAAAGTGATCAACGCCATCGACACCCTGCAAGCCTGGGTGATGCGTCTGGTGCGTCTGGTGATGAAGCTGACCCCGTACGGCGTGCTGGCGCTGATGACCAAAGTGGTGGCCGGTTCCAACCTGCAGGACATCATCAAGCTCGGCAGTTTCGTGGTGGTGTCGTACCTCGGTCTGGGCCTGATGTTCTTGGTACACGGTCTGCTGGTGTCGGCGGCCGGGATCAACCCGCTGCGTTTCTTCCGCAAGATCTGGCCGGTGCTGACATTTGCGTTCACCAGCCGCTCCAGCGCCGCGAGCATTCCGCTGAGCATCGAAGCGCAGACCCGTCGTCTGGGCATTCCGCAATCGGTGGCAAGCTTCGCTGCTTCGTTCGGCGCGACCATCGGCCAGAACGGCTGCGCCGGTCTGTACCCGGCGATGTTGGCGGTGATGGTTGCGCCAACCGTCGGCATCAACCCGCTGGATCCGCTGTGGATCGCGACGCTGGTGGCGATTGTGACCCTGAGTTCGGCCGGTGTGGCCGGCGTGGGTGGCGGTGCGACCTTCGCCGCGCTGATCGTGCTGCCGGCCATGGGCTTGCCGGTTTCGCTGGTGGCGTTGCTGATTTCGGTCGAGCCGCTGATCGACATGGGTCGCACAGCGCTGAACGTGAGCGGTTCGATCACCGCTGGCGCGATTACCAGCCAGGTGATGCAGCAGACCGACAAGGCACTGCTGGATGCCGATGAGCATGCGCAGCTAGCGAGCTAGCCAGCTGCAAGCTGCAAGCTGCAAGCTGCAAGCTGCAAGAAGAGCATTCCAGCTTTTACTTGCGGCTTGCAGCTCGAAGCTTGTAGCTATCTTCTTTCCCAGACTTCGAAGTTGTAAGCCGGTTTGTCGCCTTCAGCCGGATTCGGCACGTTCGACACCAGTGTCCACTGGTTCAGATCGAACTCCGGAAACCACGCATCCCCTTCCGGGCTCAACGCCACACGGGTCAGATACAAACGATCCGCCTGCGCCAGCCCCTGCGCATACAATTGCGCCCCGCCAATCAGCATCAACTCGTCGACGCCCTGCTCTTTCGCCCACGCTTCGGCGCGAACCACGGCGGCTTCCAGCGACGGATAGACTTCCGCGCCCTCCAGCACCAGACCGGCCTGACGGCTGACCACGATATTCAGACGGCCCGGCAACGGACGACCCAGCGAATCCCAGGTCTTGCGGCCCATGATGATCGGCTTGCCGAGCGTCGTGGCCTTGAAGTATTTGAAGTCCCCCGGCAGGTGCCAGGGCATGCTGTTGTCGACGCCGATCACGCGGTTTTCACCGAGGGCTGCGATCAGGCTGAGGGGGAGTGATTTAGTCATGCCGGCGAGGATACCAGAGCCGCCCTTACCCCGATAAGCGCCACAGCGGTTATGCTCACGGCTCAATCAAGCAACGGGATGCCGCGTGACTGAACTGACTCCACTGCAAAACCTCTGGCTCACCGAAACCGTGCGCCTGCGCGAAGAACACGCAGGCCCGCTGGAGGATCTGGAAGCCAATCGCCTGGCCCGCGCGGCCGGCGGCGATCTGCCGGGACGCATTCAACGCCGCGCCCTGTGGCTGGCCGAGCGCGATGGTCTGACCTCTGCGCTCAAGCACTGGCTGCAAGGCGCACGCCTGGCGCTGGTGCTGCTGGCGATCTTCGCGGTACTAAGCGGTGCCGGTCTGGCTTTCGCCGCACTGGGCCAGACGCCGGTCAATGTGTTCTGGGCCCTGGGCAGTCTGCTGGGGTTGAATCTGATTCTGCTGTTGAGCTGGGCGCTGGGGCTGATCTTCGCTGGCGAACACGACGCTACACTCGGCCGCTTGTGGCTGTGGCTCAGTGAAAAACTCGCCCGCGACGCCAAGGCTGCTCAACTCGCACCGGCGCTGCTGCTGATGCTGCAACGCCAGAAACTCAATCGCTGGGCGCTCGGCACGCTGGTCAACGGCCTGTGGTTGCTGGCGATGTTCAGCGCGCTGGTTTTGCTGCTGACGCTGATGGCGACCCGGCGCTACGGCTTCGTCTGGGAAACCACGATTCTCAGCGCCGACACATTCATCAACATGACCCAGGCCCTCGGCGCATTGCCGGCGCTGCTGGGCTTCAACGTGCCGACCGTGGACATGATCCGCGCCAGCGGCGACACCGCGCTGAACATCGAAAGCGCCCGTCAGGCCTGGGCAACCTGGCTGGTCGGCGTGCTGGTGGTGTACGGCGTGCTGCCGCGTCTGCTGTTGGCGCTGTTTTGCTTCTGGCGCTGGAACAGCGGCAAAGCCGCATTGCGTCTGGACCTGAACCTGCCCGGTTACGCCCAACTGCGCGAGCGCCTGATGCCGACCAGCGAACGCCTCGGCATCACCGATCCAGAACCTGCGCAATTGCACCGCGTCGAAAGCACCGTCGGCGAACACGCCAGCGATGGCGCGTTGCTGGTGGCGATCGAACTCGACGATCAACACTCATGGCCGCCGACGCTGC
Organism: Pseudomonas sp. 9.2(2024); assembly: GCF_039695385.1. Taxonomy (NCBI): domain Bacteria; kingdom Pseudomonadati; phylum Pseudomonadota; class Gammaproteobacteria; order Pseudomonadales; family Pseudomonadaceae; genus Pseudomonas; species Pseudomonas sp. 9.2(2024). The sequence goes on from NZ_CP155585.1 coordinate 6,121,499, forward strand.
CGAAAAACGTCAGCAACGCCGGCATCCTCGACAGCCGTGAATCGCGCAACAAACTGCTCGAACAGCTCAGCCGCTTCCCGCCGGCGCGCCTCGCGATTGCCTGCGACCCACGACGTTCGCCGGATCGCGGCAGCCTGGCGCTGATCGCCGAGCTGGCGCGCAATGCCACTGCGACCCGTGTCTGGTTGTTGCAGGCGCCGCAAGGACAAGCGCTGGATGCCGAACGCCTCGGTGACTGGCATGTGGCGTTGCAACAGCTGGAACTGCCGTTCGCCGATTGCGCCCCGTTGAACTGGCTGGAGCACGGACATGACTGATGCCTGGAAAGCGCCGCTGAAACTGGCGGTGGTCGGCCACACCAACGTCGGCAAGACTTCGCTGTTGCGCACCCTGACCCGCGACGTCGGCTTCGGCGAAGTCTCCCATCGACCGAGTACCACGCGGCATGTCGAAGGCGCGCGGTTGTCGGTGGATGGCGAGCCGTTGCTCGACCTCTACGACACGCCCGGTCTGGAAGACGCCATCGCCCTGCTGGATTTTCTGGAACGTCTGGAGCGCCCCGGCGAACGCCTCGACGGCCCGGCACGGCTGGCGCGGTTTCTCGACGGCAGCGAAGCGCGCCAGCGTTTCGAACAGGAAGCCAAAGTCCTGCGGCAACTGCTCGATTCCGATGCCGGCCTGTACGTGATCGACGCCCGCGAACCGGTGCTGGCCAAGTACCGCGATGAACTGGAAGTGTTGGCCAGTTGCGGCAAGCCGCTGCTGCCGGTGCTGAATTTCGTCAGCAGCGCCAACCACCGCGAGCCGGACTGGCGCGAAGCACTGGCGCGTCTCGGCCTGCATGCATTGGTGCGTTTCGACAGCGTCGCCCCGCCCGAGGACGGTGAGCGGCGGCTGTATGAAAGCCTCGCACTGTTGCTGGAAAACGCCCGCCCACAACTTGAACGCCTGATCGCCGATCAACAGGCCCAGCGCCTCGCCCGCGAGCAAAGCGCCGCACGCCTGATTGCCGAATTGCTGATCGACTGCGCTGCGTGCCGACGCAGTGTGGCGAGCAACGCCGAGCAGGAACAACAGGCCATCAGCGAACTGCGCAAAGCCGTGCGTCAACGCGAACAGAAGTGCGTCGAGGCGCTGCTGAAGCTCTACGCCTTCCGCCCGCAGGACGCCGCCGCCAGCGATCTACCGTTGCTCGACGGACGTTGGGGCGATGACCTGTTCAACCCGGAAACCCTCAAGCAACTCGGCGTGCGGGTCGGCGGCGGGATTGCGGCCGGTGCAGCGGCCGGTGCGGGTGTGGATTTGCTGGTCGGCGGCATCACCCTAGGCGCCGCCGCGCTGGCCGGCGCCATTGCCGGCGGCGCCCTGCAAACCGCCCGCAGCTATGGCAACCGCTTGATCGGCAAGATCAAGGGGCAGCGGGAGCTGACGGTCGACGACAACGTGTTGCGCCTGTTGGCCCTGCGTCAGCGGCAACTGTTGCAAGCGCTGAATGCCCGCGGCCATGCGGCGATGGATGCCGTTCAGGTGGCGACGCCGCAGGACAAGACCTGGCGCGAGGGCAAGTTGCCGGAAGCACTGAACAAGGCGCGGGCGCATCCGCAATGGTCTTCGCTGAATCCGCATCCGAAGCTGAATCAGGCGGAGCGGCAGGAGCAGATTGAGTCGTTGGTCGGGAAGGTGCTTGAGCTTTAGATCCGCGCCCTCACCCGGTCGACAACAAAACTTCAGCCTTGCGCTTGAGAACGGCAAGATCCATCACCGGCACCGCCATTTCCTTCGCCAGTTCATCCCACTGGCGCATTCGCAGGCTGACGGCGCACAACGGATCCTGCTCGAACGCATCCGCTTCAGCCTCGGTCATCACCCCGCCCTGATATTCCAGGGTGCGGCGGCTGGCTTCGCTCAAGCGGTCGTAATAGCCCGATTCCCTGAGCGTCAGATAGCGCTTGGCCTGGACGTGATATTCCACCAGTCGCGCCAGGCGTTCGCTGAAGCCGGCCTCACGCAAGTAATCCGCGCCGAGGCGTTCGTGGCTGACCACGCCGTAACCGCCCATGTTCTCTGCGCCTTCGGCACACAAGTGGCCGATGTCGTGGAAGAACGCGGCAAGCACCACTTCGTCGTCGAAGCCTTCGGCGATGGCCAGTTGCGCCGCCTGGGACATGTGCTCGATCTGCGACACCGGTTCGCCGATGTAGTCGCTGGCGCCGAAGCGCTCATAGAGGCCGAACACCCGGTCGATGACTTGCTCGTGACTCAACATCAGTGCTCTCCAAAAAGCTGTGCAACATTGCGCTCGGCCATGGCCGGGCCGACGCTCATGCCGACGCCGCTGTGCATCAGCGCCACACTCAGCCCCGGCGCCGGACGCAGGAACGAAAACGGCCCCGGACCCCGGGAACCATAGACGCCCTGCCAGCGCTCGACCACCTGCACCTTGCAACCGAGAGTCTGTTCGGCCAGTTCGAGCATCCAGTTGTCGACCTGCTCGGCGTTGAACGGTGATGGATCGCTGCCGTAATGGTGCGAGTCGCCGATGATCAGTTCGCCATACGGCGTCGGGCTGATCAGCAGGTGAATGCCGTTTTCCTGCAGGTGCGGTTGCTCGCGCAGGATTTGCGCCTGCACTGCGGCCGCTTCCGGCAGATCGGCGAAGGCGCCGTAATGCACGCAGCTGAGGCCGGTGAGCAAGGCGTGTTGCAGGTTCAGGTCGATCTGCGGCCGGGCGCGGAGCATTTGCAGTCGGCAGATTTGCGGGTCGAGGGCGGCAATCGGCTCGGCCAGCAAGGTCTGATAATCGTGGCCGGAGCAGACGATGATCTGCTTGGCGGAGAATGTGCCGGCAGTACTTTGCAGGCGCCCAGGCTCGACGTCGCGAACCAGCGTCGAGAAGTGAAACTCGACGTCGAGCTCGCGGCGCAGGTATTCGATCAGCGCCGGAATCGCTTCCCGGGAATACAGCTGTTGGTCGTCCATACCGTGCAGCGCGGCGCGGTGATGGCTGAACTGGCCGCCGTACAGATCGCGCAGCGCGGCACCGCGCAGCAGTTCGACGCGGTAGTCGTGCTCGACGGCGCGTCCGGCGCAGAAGGCTTCGAGCAAGTGCTCTTCGGCTTCGGTGCGGGCGAACAGGTACGAGCCGTTGCGCTTGAGTTGCAGGCCGGCGAGCTGCGCCCACTGGCCCCAGATGTCGCGGCTGGCTTTGGCCAGTTCGAGCATCGGGCCTGGTGGCTGGCCGGTGACCAGGGCCTGGCCGAAGTTGCGTACCGAGGCGCCAATGGGCGTGGCGGTGCGCTCGAAAACCGTGACCTTGAGACCGCGCCGGGCGGCGGCCCAGGCGTGGGACAGACCCAGGATGCCGGCGCCGACGATCAGCAAGTCTTTGTGTTGTGTCATGCAGCTACCTCAATGATCGTTCCCACGCTCTGCGTCACAGAGGACGCGGAGCGTCCTTGGCTGCATTCCCACGCGGAGCGTGGGAACGATCAATGCTCCGTCAGGGAACGATCGGGTAAGAAGATTTACTTGGCAGCGACTTTCTCGGACTTGCCGTCATAACGCTTGCGCCATTCGGTCAGGATCTCGTCGCGGTTCTTCGAGGCCCAGGCGAAGTCGTTCTTGATCAGGCGCTGCTCGTAGTCGGCCGGCAGTTCGGTCTGCGGCTTGGCGATGCCCGGTTGGGCGAGGACAGCGAAGTTTTCCTTGTACAGATCCATCGCCGGGGCGCTGGCGGAGAAGTCGGCCAGTTTCTTCGCAGCTTCTTCGTGCGGCGTGCCTTTGATCACGGCGGTGGCTTCGATCTCCCAGCCGAGGCCTTCCTTCGGCAGGATGATGTCCAGCGGCGCGCCCTGACGCTTCAGCTGAACGGCCGGGTATTCGAAGGAAATCCCGATCGGGAATTCGCCCGCTGCCGCCAGTTTGCAAGGCTTGGAACCGGAGTGAACGTACTGGCCGATGTTCTGGTGCAGACCGTCCATGTAGGCCCAGCCCTGTTTCTCGCCGAAGGTTTGCAGCCAGGCGCTGACGTCGAGGAAACCGGTGCCGGACGAGGCCGGGTTCGGCATCACGATCTTGCCCTTGTACTCAGGCTTGGTCAGGTCCTGCCAGCTCACCGGTTTGCTCAGGCCCTGCTTTTCGGCTTCGACGGTGTTGAAGCAAATCGTCGCGGCCCAGACGTCCATGCCGACCCAGGCTGGCGGGTTGGCGGCGTCGCGGTAGTTCGCGCCGATCTTGCCCAGATCCTTCGGCGCATAGCTTTGCAGCATGCCTTGCTGATCGAGGATCGCCAGGCTCGACGCCGCCAGGCCCCAGACCGCGTCAGCCTGCGGGCGATCCTTTTCGGCCAGCAGTTTGGCGGTGATGATCCCGGTGGAGTCGCGCACCCACTTGATCTCGACGTCCGGGTTGGCCTTTTCGAAGGCCTCTTTGTAGGACTTCAACTGCTCGGCTTCGAGGGCGGTGTACACCGTCAACTCGGTTTTTGCCGCGAAGGCATTCAGGCTGAAAGTAGCGAGCACAGCAGCGGCCAGGGCCATAGGCTTGAACATGATCGTTTTCCTGTCGGTGAGTTGAGGCTGAAGGGATAAGTCGTGGATCAGTGACCGGGCGCGGTTTGCCGCCAGGCCTGGGAACGGCGCAGCAAGCCGCGCGAAGCCCACGCCAGCAGCAAGGACACGCCCGCCGAGGTGAACAGAATCAGGGTCGACATCGCCGCCGCGCCGCCGACGTTGCCGGCGTCATCCATGTTCAGCACCGCCACCGCCGCGAGGAGGGTGTCGGGGCTGTAGAGGAAGATCGCGGCGGACACGGTGGTCATGGCCGAGACAAACAGGTAGCGCACGATGTCCAGCAGCGCCGGCAGGCAGATCGGCACGGTGACCCGCAGGTAATGCCGGTACAGCGGCGCCTTGAGCGACAGCGCGGCGGCTTCGAACTCGGCGTCGAGCTGGCGCAGCGCGGTGGTGGCGGTCATCTGCGCGGTGGTCAGATAGTGAGCAATGGTGCAGACGATCAGCAGGGTCATGGTCCCGTACAGCACGTGCAGCGGGTTGCCGGTCAGGTTGAAAAAGAAGACGTAACCCAGACCCAGCACCAGCCCCGGCACCGCCATCGGTACGAAACTGAGCATGCGCAGTGTCAGATTCAGCCCGCGCTGGTTGCGGGTCTTTTCCATCAGGTAGGCGCCCGTGAAGATCAGCACACTGCCAATCAGCGCCGTGCCCAGCGCCATCTTCAAACTGTTGCCGTAGGCCAGCCAGCCACCGCCGGCGGTTTCGTTGAACTGATAGTGGTTGAGCGACAGCGACAGGTTGTACGGCCAGAACTTCACCAGCGACGAGAATACCGCCATGCCGAACACCAGCAGCAACGCGGCGCTGATCAGCAGGACCACGCTGAGATAAAAGGCATCGCGCTTCTTCGACGGCGCCGGTTTGAACACCTGGGCGCGACCGCTCATGGAGTCGCCGTGACGCCGACGCAGCCAGGCATCGACGCCAAAACTGAACAGCGCCGGCAGCAGCAGAACCATGCCGATCAACGCGCCGCGACCGAATTGCTGCTGGCCGACCACCGCTTTGTAGGCTTCCAGCGCCAGCACTTGATAGTCGCCACCGACCACCACCGGCACACCGAAATCGGTGATGGTCAGGGTGAACACCAGACAGAATGCGGCAAACACGGCCTGACGGGTCGCCGGCCAGGTGATGCTGCGGAAGGCTTTCCCTGGCCCCGCGCCCATGCTCGACGCAGCGTCGAACAATCGCGCATCCGCCAGCGACAGGGCTGACAGCAAAATCATCAAGGCGTGTGGGAAGGTGTAGATCACCTCACCCAGAACAATCCCCCAGAAACCGTAGATGTTGTCGGACAGCAGCCCGCGCAACATCCCCTGATTGCCGAACAGATAGACCAGCGCGATCCCCGGCAGCATCGACGGCGCCATCAGCGGCAGCAGGGAAATCCCACGCCAGATGCCTTTGCCGGAAATCAACGTGCGCTGCAAGGCGTAGGCAAACAGGTAGGCCAGCGGTACGACGATCGCCGCGACGCTGAGGGAAACTTTCAGGCTGTTACCGAGCAGCCAGTGGAAATTGTCGCTGGTCACCAGTTCCTTCGCAGCGAGCCAGCCACCGCCCTGCCCGGCTTCGCTGCTGAAGCCGCGCCAGAAGATCGCCAGCAATGGCAACAGCACCGCCACACCGAGCAGCACCAGCAGCAGGAGTTTGCCGCCGAGGACGAAGATCCGGTCGCCGACCTCGGCCCCGGACACCTGCCGCGCTTGCTTTTGCGGCAGCGGCAGTGCGAGGTTGCTGTTCATCAGGCAAACACCTGCAGGCTGCGTGGCGGCAAGGCGACCATGATCTGCTGGGCGCCGAGGCGCGGCATGGCTTCCGGTGCCAGTTCGGCGAGCAAAGCGTGGCCAGGCAATTGATCGAGCTCGAAGCTCATGCGGCAGCGGTTGCCGAGGAAAGTGATCTCGCGGACTTTGGCCGGGAACAGGTTTTCTTCGTGCACCAGCGGATTGACGTTGATCGCCTCCGGGCGGCAGAACAGCCGGCCCGACGGGCTGTGGACGCTGCCGTCGGCCAGGCGCAGGTTCATCCCGCCGACCTTGGCGTGGCTGTCGCTGCTGCGCTGGAACGGCAGCCAGTTGCCCTGGCCGACAAACTCGGCCACGAACGGCGTGGCCGGGCGGTTGTAGATTTCCTGCGGGGTGGCGTACTGCTCGACCTTGCCGTTGTTCATCACGGCAATGCGGTCGGCCATCAGCATGGCTTCATCCTGATTGTGGGTGACCATCAGGGTGGTGATGCCGAGGTTGCGTTGCAGTTGACGCAGCTCGGTGCACAGATGCTCGCGAACCCGGGCATCGAGGGCCGACATCGGTTCGTCGAGCAACAGCAGCGACGGCGCCGGTGCCAGAGCCCGGGCCAGTGCCACCCGTTGCTGCTGGCCGCCGGACAATTGGCCGGGGTACTTCTTCTCACTGCCGGTGAGGCCGACCAGTTCCAGCATCTGACCGACGCGACGGCGCACTTCATCGCGACCGCTGCCGGCGAGGCCGTAGGCAATGTTCGCTTTGACGGTCAGATTGGGGAACAGCGCGTAGGACTGGAACAGGATGCCGTAGTCGCGGGCCTGCGGCGCGAGGTGGGAAACATCGCGCTCGCCGAGGTAAAGCTCGCCGCTGTCCTGCTTCTCCAGACCGGCGATGCAACGCAGCAACGTGGTCTTGCCGCAGCCCGACGGGCCGAGCAGGCACACCAGTTCACCGGCCGCGACATCGAGGGAGACGTTATCCAGCGCAGTGAATGCGCCGAAGCGCTTCTGCACGCCGCGCACTTTCATCGGTGCGCCGGGGTTGGTCAGGGCAGTTGCAATTGCAGGGATCATGGACAGGCCTCATCAAGCAGATGAGACGAATCCTAGAGTTGTAATGCGTCGGTCATATGGCAACAAGGCAAAATCGACCGATAGTGGTATTCAGGGATTTTGGTTCCCCGCAGAGCGTGGGAACGATCATTACGATCAGGCCGGGGACATTTCCTGCGCCAGTCCGAGAAACGCTGCCGGCAAGCGGGCGTTCTTGCGTTCCTTGAGGCAGTAGAGGTATTCGGGAATCTGCGGCGCATTTTCGAGGGTCAGCACCCGCAACTGCGGATCGTGCGGCACTTCCTGACGTGCAATGATGCTGATGCCGATGTTGCGCAGCACCGCCTCGCGAATCGATTCGCGGCTGCCGATCTCCAGCAACGGGCCGAAACTGACGCCGGCGCTGGCCAGCAATTCTTCGGTGAGGCGACGGGTAGTTGAGCCGGATTCACGCATCAACAAGGTATGCCCGGCCAGCGCACTCAGCGTCACATGCTCGTGCGCCGCCAGCGGATGATTGCGATGCACCGCCAGCACCAGCGGATCGCTGCCTAGCACTCTACGGATCAGCCGCGCATCGTCGAGCAATTGCGACGAGGCCGCGACATCCACCCGATAATCCTCCAGCGCTTCGAGCACCTGCTGCGAGTTGCCGATTTCCACCGACACTTCTACCTGTGGCAAACGCTCGCGGAAGGTCTTAACCAGATCAAGGATGTAATACGGCGCGGTGGCGGCGATGCGCAGGGTGCCCTGCACCTGGCCGCTGTTACGCAGGAAGAACTCGATATCGGCTTCCTGCTGCAACAAGGCTTTGACCATCGGCAACAGTCGCGCACCTTCGTCGCTGACACTCAAGCGCCGGCCGCCACGGTAGAACAACTCCACCGAATACTGGCTTTCCAGATTGCGGATCTGGGTGGTCACGGTCGGTTGGCTGAGGCCGAGCTTTTTCGCCGCCAGCGTGATGCTGCCCAGACGGGCCACCATGTAAAACGCTTTCAGCTCGGCACTCAGCACAACCGCCCCTCTTCCTCTATTTGCGCAGCAGGCGCAAACCGTTGAACACCACCAGCAGGCTCACGCCCATGTCGGCAAACACCGCCATCCACATGGTGGCGAGCCCGGCGAAGGTTACCCCAAGAAAGATCGCTTTGATCACCAGCGCCAGCGCGATGTTCTGTTTGAGGATAGTGGCGGTATGGCGCGACAGGCTGATGAAGGCCGGAATCTTGCGCAGATCGTCGTCCATCAGGGCGACATCGGCGGTTTCGATCGCGGTGTCGGTGCCGGCCGCCGCCATCGCAAAGCCGATCTCGGCCCGAGCCAGTGCCGGTGCGTCGTTGATGCCGTCGCCGACCATGCCGACTCGACGGCCCTGCGCGTACAGTTCTTCGATGGCTTGCAGTTTGTCGGTTGGCAGCAAGTCGCCCTTGGCCTGGTCGATCCCGACCTGCGCCGCAATCGCCTGCGCGGTGTGGACGTTGTCGCCGGTGAGCATCAGGGTTTTCACGCCCAGTTCGTGCAGTTGGCGGATCGCTTCGCGGCTGGTTTCCTTGACCGTGTCGGCCACGGCGAACAATGCCAGCGGGCCGGAACGGTCGAGCAGCAACACCACGGACTTGCCCTGTTTCTCCAGCGCGAACAGCTTTTCTTCCAGTTGCGGCGAGCACAGGCCCAGTTCTTCCACCAGACGGTGGTTGCCCAAGTGGTAGACCTGACCGTTGACCTCGCCCTTTACCCCACGGCCGGCCAGCGCTTCGAAGTTATCCACAAGCAGAGCCGCGAACCCTTTATCCACAGCCGCATTGGCGATGGCCAGCGATACGGGGTGATCGGAGCGACCGGCCAGCGCGGCGGCAATCGCCGGGGCCGTGGCGTCGGCGGTCGGGTCGAGGGACAGGTAATCGGTCTGTACCGGTTTGCCGTGGGTGAGGGTGCCGGTCTTGTCGAGGGCCAGATAGTCGAGCTTGAAACCGCCCTCCAGGTACACGCCGCCCTTGACCAGAATGCCTTTGCGCGCCGCAGCCGCGAGGCCGCTGACGATGGTCACCGGGGTGGAAATCACCAGTGCGCAAGGGCACGCGACCACTAGCAGCACCAAGGCGCGGTAGATCCAGTCGAACCACGCGGCGCCCATGAACAGCGGCGGGATGATCGCCACGGCCAGCGCCAGGACGAAGACCACCGGGGTGTAGATTTTCGAAAACTGATCGACGAAGCGCTGAGTCGGCGCTCGCGCGCCTTGCGCCTGTTCCACGGCGTGGATGATCCGCGCCAGAGTCGAATTGTTCGCCGCTGCCGTTACCGCGTATTCCAGCGAACCGGCCTGGTTGATGGTGCCCGCAAAGACCTTGTCGCCGACGGTTTTCTCCACCGGCAGGCTCTCACCGGTAATCGGCGCTTGATCGATAGTCGAACTGCCACTGACGACTTCACCGTCCAGCGCAATGCGCTCACCGGGTTTAACCCGCACGCGGGCGCCGAGATCGATGCTTTTGACGTCCAGTTCGACCCAGTTACCGTCCGCCTGCAACACCGTCGCCTGCTCCGGCGTCATCTGCATCAGGCCGCTGATGGCGTTGCGTGCGCGGTCCAGCGAGCGCGCTTCGATCAGCTCGGCCACGGTGAACAGGAACATCACCATCGCCGCTTCCGGCCACTGGCCGATCAACACGGCGCCGGTCACGGCGATGCTCATCAGGGCGTTGATGTTGAGGTTGCGGTTCTTCAGGGCGATCCAGCCCTTCTTGTAGGTGGTGAGGCCGCCGCTGAGGATGGAAATCAGCGCAATGATCGCCACCACCCAGGTCGGGGCGGCGCTGGTGAAGTGGATCACTTCGGCAGCGAGCGCACCGACGCCGGACAGCGCCAGCGGCCACCAGTGTTTTTTCACCGGCGCCGTCGTTGGCGCTTCGACGCCCGCCTCCAGCGGCTCGGCCTGCATGCCCAGGGATTTGATCGCGTCGATGATCGGCGCGGTGTCCGGCAGATTGTGTGTCACACCGAGCACGCGGTTGATCAGGTTGAATTCCAGTTGCTGGATCCCGGCCAGTTTGCCGAGCTTGTTCTGGATCAGCGTCTGCTCCGTCGGGCAGTCCATCGCCTCGATGCGGAAGCTGCTCAGCCGGGCGTCAGCGCTTTTTGCCTCGCTCAGTTTCACCAGTGACGGCGCGGTGGCTTTCGACGAGCAGCACGAGTCTTCACTCGAATGAACCGGCGCAGGCGCAACGGTTTTCGACCCGCAGCAGGAGTCGCCGGCGTGGGCATGTTTATGCACAGGCTGCAGTTTGTGACTGTGATCGTGCCCGTCGCCGGGCTTGTGGGTGTGCAGGGAATCGCTCATTGGTCGCGTCCATGAAGGTGCCTGTTGCCAAGTAAAGACCCTGTAGCCACTATAGGGTCAAGCACCCTTTTGGAGATTGCCGTCATGAAGATCGGAGAACTGGCGAAACAAACCGATTGCGCCGTGGAAACCATTCGCTACTACGAACGCGAAAACCTGCTGCCGGAACCGGCCCGCAGCGACGGCAACTACCGCGTCTACACTCAGGCCCACGCCGAGCGCCTGACCTTCATCCGCAACTGCCGCACCCTCGACATGACCCTCGAAGAAATCCGCAGCCTGCTCGCCTTGCGCGACAGCCCGCAGGATCAGTGCGAAAGCGTGAATGCGCTGATCGACGAGCACATCCAGCACGTCAAGGCGCGGATCGACGGGCTACTGGCGCTGCAGACGCAACTGCTCGAGCTGCGCCAGCGCTGTGGCGAAGGGCCGGAAGCGGATCAGTGCGGGATTTTGCAGAGGCTGGAAGTCACTGGCGGGGTTGTGGCAACCGAAGTCGAACATTCCCATGTGGGCAGAAGCCACGGCCACTAACGATTGACGCTCGTTCCCATGCTCCGCGTGGGAATGTCGCCATGGACGCTCCGCGTCCAAAGTGACGCGGAGCGTCACGGGATTCATTCCCACGCAGAGCGTGGGAACGATCCTGCCGACTAGACCGCCATCGGCGCGGTCATCGGCGCATGGTGCTCGTAGCCTTCCAGCGAGAAGTCGCTCGGCTCCACCAGCTCCAGCCACTCCGGCTGATAAACACCGGTCTTGGCAAACTCCGGCACGCGGTCCGAAATCTTCAGTTTCGGCATGGCGAACGGCTCGCGCTTGAGCTGTTCGTTGAGCATGTCCAGGTGGTTTTCGTAGACGTGGGCGTCACCGATGAAATAGGTGAACCAGCGCGGCGTGTAGCCGGTCAGGCGACCGATCAGGCTCAGCAGCGCGGCGCCTTCGGTGAGGTTGAACGGCGTGCCCAGACCCAGGTCGTTGGAGCGGATGTAGAGGGTCAGGGAAATTTCCTTGGTCTCGACATTCGGGTGGAACTGGTACAGCAGATGGCACGGCGGCAGGGCCATTTCATCGAGCTGGGCGCAGTTCCAGCCGTGGAACAGGATGCGGCGGCTGCCCGGGTCCTTGATGATCGTGTCGACGCACTGGCGCACCTGATCGATGGCTTTGTACAAGACCACATAGGCCTGGCCGTCTTCTTCGCCCTGTGCAATCTGCTTGTAGCCGTTGCTCAGGGTTTGTTCGATGGCGGCGGTGTTGCTCAACGGGATCTGCTTGTACGCCGGCCATTTGCGCCATTGCACGCCGTAGATTTCGCCGAGGTCGTCTTCGCCCTGACGGAACGGATTGGCCAGCCACTGGGCGTTTTCGTTGGCGTTCTGATCCCAGACCTTGCAGCCCAGCGCACGGAATTCCGCAGCGTTGTTCACACCACGCAGAAAGCCGCACATCTCGCCGATGGCCGATTTGAAGGCCATCTTGCGGGTGGTGATCGCCGGGAATCCTTCCTGCAGATCGAAGCGCAGCATGGCGCCCGGAAAGCTGATGGTGTTCACGCCGGTACGGTTGGCCTGTTTGGTGCCGTTGTTGATGACGTGCGACACCAGATCGAGATATTGCTTCATGAGTTACCTGTGTCCTTGAGCCCCGGCAAACGTCGCCGGGGTTCGAATATTTAAGCTGTCGGTGCAACCGGCGCCGCCGGGGCGCGGTGGTAGGCCAGCCAGATCAGGAACAGCCCGCCGATGATCATCGGTACGCAGAGTACCTGACCCATGGTCAGCCAGTTCCAGGCCAGATAGCCCAGTTGCGCGTCCGGCACGCGGACGAATTCGACGATGAAACGGAAGATGCCATAGAACAGCGCGAACATGCCCGAGACCGCCATGGTCGGCCGCGGCTTGCGCGAGAACAGCCAGAGGATCAGGAACAGCGCCACGCCTTCCAGAGCGAACTGATACAGCTGCGACGGGTGACGCGGCAGTTGCGCCGGGTCGCTGAACGGCGGGAACACCATGGCCCACGGCACGTCGGTGGCCTTGCCCCACAGCTCGGCGTTGATGAAGTTGCCGATGCGTCCGGCGCCCAGACCGATCGGCACCATCGGCGCCACGAAGTCCATCAGTTGGAAGAACGACTTGCCGTTACGCTTGCCGAACCACAACGCGGCCAGCATCACGCCGATGAAACCGCCGTGGAACGACATGCCGCCCTTCCACACTTCGAAAATCAGCGTCGGGTTGGCGATGTAGGCGCTCAGGTCGTAGAACAGCACATAGCCCAGACGCCCGCCGACAATCACACCCATCGACAGCCAGAACACCAGGTCGGAGAGTTTTTCCTTGGTCCAGGTCGGGTCGAAACGGTTGAGCCGGCGCGATGCCAGCAGCCACGCGCCGCCGATGCCGACCAGGTACATCAGGCCGTACCAGTGGATTTTCAGCGGACCGATGGCCAGGGCCACCGGATCGATCTGCGGGTAAGGCAGCATTGCGACTCCTCGTTAGCATTCAAATCTTCAAAAATTCCCGGGCGACGCTGTCACCTCAGGATTAAGCCAGGATTGCGACCTGCCAAAACACACGGCTCAGAACAGAAAGCTCAGGCCCACGCAAAACAGCAAAGCCGCGAACAGCCGTTTCAGCAACTTCGGCGACAACTTGTGCGCCAGCCGCGCGCCGAGACGGGCGAACACCATGCTGGTCAGCGCAATGCCAAGCAGCGCCGGCAAATACACAAAACCGAGACTATGGGCCGGCAGCAACGGATCATGCCAGCCCAGAATCATGAAACTTATTGCACTGGCCACAGCAATCGGCAGACCGCAGGCCGACGAGGTCGCCACCGCCTGCTGCATCGGCACGCTGCGCCAGGTCAGGAACGGCACGGTCAGCGAGCCGCCGCCAATCCCGAAAATCGCCGATGCCCAGCCGATCACACTGCCGGCCACGGTCAGACCGAGTTTACCCGGCACCGTTCGGCTGGCCTTGGGTTTGACGTCCAGCGCCAGCTGCGCCGCGATCACCAGGGCGAACACACCGATGATCTTTTGCAGGTTGGGCCCGGAGATCGCTTCGGCGGTCAGCGCTCCGAAACCGGCGCCGAGCAGGATGCCGACGGTCATCCACTTGAAGATCGGCCAGCGCACCGCGCCGCGTCGATGATGCTCGCGCACCGCGTTGACCGACGTGAAGATGATCGTCGCCAGGGACGTGCCGACCGCCAGATGGGTCAGGATCGACGGATCGAAGCCCTGCAAGGTGAAACTGAACACCAGCACCGGGACGATGATGATCCCGCCGCCCACCCCGAACAGCCCGGCCAGTACGCCCGCACAGGCGCCCAGCGCCAGATAGAGCAGAAATTCCATGACTGCCTCCCAAGGCACGTCCCCAAAACCGGAGCGGCATGGTAACGGATGGATACCCTTCGGCTCCACTGGCGATGGATGCACGGACGATGTCTGCGTAGAGTGGGCAAAAAACACACAAGGACCACCTTATGTGCCTGATTGTTTTCGCCTGGCGACCGGGGCATGCCCAGCCGCTGATCGTCGCGGCCAACCGTGACGAATTCTACGCCCGGCCGAGCCTGCCGCTGGCCCAGTGGCCCGAGTCGCCGCATGTTCACGCCGGCCGTGATCTTGAGGCCGGGGGAACCTGGCTCGGCTTGGGCGCCAACGGTCGTTTTGCGGCGCTGACCAACATTCGCGATCCGCATCAGCCGCCGGCCCGGCGCTCCCGGGGTGAACTGGTGGCGGGTTTTCTGACCGGAAACCTGTCGATCGATGACTATTTGTCTGACGTTGTCGCCCGTTCGCCGGAATATGCCGGGTTCAATCTGCTGCTGGGCAATGCCAACGAGCTGTGGCACTTCAATGCGCGGTCTTCGGAACCGGTGATGTTGCAGCCCGGCGTCTATGGTCTGTCCAACGCCGGGCTGGATACGCCGTGGCCGAAACTGCTCAAGGCCAAGGCGGCATTGAGTGCCGTGCTGGATGATCCGCAGCCCGAGCGGTTGTTGGCTTTATTGAGCGATGCGCAAACGGCACCGTTTGCCGAGCTGCCGGACACCGGCGTGGGGCTGGCGACCGAGTCGTTGTTGTCGAGTGTGTTTATTGCCAGCCAGAGTTACGGGACGCGGGCGAGTACGGCGTTGATCGTGCAGGCGGACGGGACGCGGCGGATGGTCGAGCGCAGTTTCGGGCCGTATGGCGGGCATTTGGGGGAAGTGGAGATCAAAATTTAAAAGCCACCCTCACCCCAGCCCTCTCCCGGAGGGAGAGGGAGCCGACCGAGGTGTCTTGAGCCTTACATCGACCTGAAAGATCGAGTCGATTATGGATTCAATACAACTCGTTCAGGTCGATGCATATCTGCAGCATCCCGCGATCAGTCCCCTCTCCCTTTGGGAGAGGGTTAGGGTGAGGGGCTTTTCGGGATCGCCACTAATCTAGAGGGGTTTGACCGCCGCCGGATTGACCATCTTCGCCAACCCAAGATTCTTCAACGCCAGTTGCAGCGAGCTGTGGATGACCTGCGGGTTGTCGATGGTCATCAGTTCCGCCAGCAGATCCTTGGCCTTGCTCAGGTTGATCTGGCGCAGCATCCATTTCACCTTCGGCAGGTTGGTGGCGTTCATCGACAGGCTGTCGAAACCCATCGCCATCAACAGCACCGCTGCCGCCGGGTCACCAGCCATCTCGCCGCAGATACTCACCGGCTTGCCTTCGGCATGGGCGTCGCGCACTACGGTTTGCAGGGCTTGCAGCACCGCGGGGTGCAGGTAGTCGTAAAGATCTGCCACCCGTGGGTTGTTGCGGTCCACCGCCAGCAGGTACTGGGTCAGGTCGTTGGAGCCGACCGACAGGAAGTCCACCATCCGCGCCAGTTCCTTGGTCTGGTAAACCGCCGCAGGAATTTCGATCATCACGCCCACCGGCGGCATCGGCACGTCGGTGCCTTCGTCGCGCACTTCGCCCCAGGCCCGGTGAATCAGGTGCAGCGCCTCTTCGAGCTCGTGGATGCCGGAGATCATCGGCAGCAGGATCCGCAGGTTGTTCAGGCCTTCGCTGGCCTTGAGCATCGCACGGGTCTGCACCAGGAATATTTCCGGGTGGTCGAGAGTGACGCGGATCCCGCGCCAGCCGAGGAACGGGTTGTCTTCCTTGATCGGGAAGTACGACAGCGACTTGTCGCCGCCGATGTCCAGGCTGCGCATGGTCACCGGTTGCGGATGGAACGCGGCGAGCTGCTCGCGGTAGATCGCCAGTTGTTCCTTCTCGCTCGGGAAGCGCTGGTTGATCATGAACGGCACTTCGGTGCGGTACAGACCGACACCTTCGGCGCCGCGCTTCTGCGCTCGCGCCACGTCCGCCAGCAGGCCGGTGTTGACCCACAGTGGCATGCGGTGGCCGTCCAGGGTCACACACGGCAGGTCGCGCAGGGTATCGAGCCCCAGCGCCAGTTGCTTCTCTTCCTCCACCACCTCGGTGAACTGCTTGCGCAGCACTTCGCTGGGGTTGGTGTAAACCTCGCCCCGTGTGCCGTCGACGATCATTTCGATGCCGTCGACCTTGGCGTACGGCAGATCGACCAGACCCATTACAGTCGGGATACCCATGGCCCGGGCCAGGATCGCGACGTGGGAGTTGCCCGAACCGAGTACCGACACCAGACCGACCAGCGTGCCTTCCGGCACCTCGCCGAGCATCGCCGGCGTCAGTTCTTCGCTGACCAGAATGGTTTTTTCCGGGTAGACCAGGTTCTGCTGACGCTCTTCCTGCAAATAGGCGAGCAGGCGTCGGCCCAGGTCCTTGACGTCCGACGCCCGCTCCCGCAGGTACTCGTCGTCCATCAGATCGAAACGGTTGACGTGATCGGTCACGACCTGGCGCAGCGCGCCCTGGGCCCATTGACCGGTCTTGATCACGTTGGTGATTTCACTGCCCAACGAGGCATCGTCGAGCATCATCAGGTAGACGTCGAACAGCGCGCGCTCTTCCGGACGCAACTGGGTCGCCAGTTTGGCCGACAACGCGCGCATGTCGGCGCGCACGCCTTCGATGGCGGTCTTGAACAGCGCCAGTTCCGCGTCGATGTCGGTGATGGTCTTGTCCGGCACCACGTCCAGATCCGCCGGTGGCAGCATGACCACCGCGGTACCGACCGCCGCGCCCGGCGAACCCGGTACGCCGACGAACTTGGCTTCCTGGATGCCCTTGCCCTGACGGCCGAGGCCACGGATGGAACCTGTGGCCTCGGCGTGGGCGATTACGCCCGCGAGCTGCGCGCTCATGGTCACGAGGAAGGCTTCTTCACCTTCATCGAACTGGCGGCGTTCTTTCTGCTGGATGACCAACACGCCGACGACGCGGCGGTGGTGAATGATCGGCGCCCCGAGGAACGAGGCGTAGCGCTCCTCGCCGGTTTCGGCAAAGTAGCGGTAGCGCGGGTGATCCGCGGCGTTTTCGAGGTTCAGGGGTTCTTCACGCGTGCCGACCAGGCCGACCAGACCTTCGTTGGGTGCCATGCTGACCTTGCCGATCGAGCGCTTGTTCAAGCCCTCGGTGGCCATCAGCACGAAGCGGTTGGTCTCCGGATCAAGCAGGTAGACCGAGCAGACCTGGCTGCCCATGGCCTCTTTGACGCGCAACACAATAATCCCCAACGCCGCCTTGAGATCCTTGGCGG
This sequence comes from Pseudomonas sp. 9.2(2024), assembly GCF_039695385.1. NCBI lineage: Bacteria > Pseudomonadati > Pseudomonadota > Gammaproteobacteria > Pseudomonadales > Pseudomonadaceae > Pseudomonas > Pseudomonas sp. 9.2(2024). The sequence goes on from NZ_CP155585.1 coordinate 6,138,914, forward strand.
AGTTAACTTCCTGGACGATCTTGCGCAGCGTATTGAGCATGGCTCGGGGTCGAACTCCGTCGTCAGTCGCGCGCTAAAAGGCGCGGGGCAAGCTCTTTGAGAGCGCGGCGATACACTTCGCGCTTGAATGTCACCACCTGGCCCAACGGATACCAATAACTGACCCAGCGCCAGCCATCGAACTCCGGTTTACCGGTCAAATCCATCCGCACCCGCTGCTCGTTGGAGATCAGGCGCAGGAGAAACCATTTCTGTTTCTGGCCGATGCACAGCGGTTGGCTGTGGGTTCGCACCAGACGTTGCGGCAAACGATAGCGCAACCAGCCCCGGGTGCAGGCCAGTATTTCAACATCTTCGCGTTCCAGGCCAACTTCTTCGTTCAGCTCGCGGTACAAGGCGTCTTCCGGCGTCTCCTCGGGATTGATTCCCCCTTGTGGAAACTGCCAGGCATCTTGATTGATACGGCGAGCCCATAGCACCTGGCCGGCGTCATTCGTCAGAATGATCCCGACATTAGGGCGGAAACCATCGGGGTCGATCACGGCAACAACCTCGCAAACGCATGTCGCCGCATTGTTCCACAAAGGTTGTGAAGGCGGCAACGAGGGTTCCGAGCTTATGTGCACTCTTGTGAAAAGACCGTATTCTTGTGGCCTTTTTACTGACTTTTCAGCGGGTAACTGCAATGCGCCTGGCTTTATTCGATTTGGACAACACCCTTCTGGGCGGCGACAGCGATCACGCCTGGGGCGATTATCTGTGCGAACGCGGCTTCCTCGACCCGGTCGCCTACAAGGCGCGCAACGACGAGTTCTATCAGGATTACCTGGCCGGCAAACTGGATAACGCTGCCTACCTGAACTTCTGCCTGGAAATCCTCGGCCGCACCGAGATGGCCGTGCTTGAGCAGTGGCACAACGATTACATGCGCGACTGCATCGAGCCGATCATGCTGCCGAAAGCGCTTGAGTTGCTGAAAAAGCACCGCGACGCCGGCGACAAACTGGTGATCATCACCGCCACCAACCGCTTCGTCACCGCACCGATCGCCGTGCGCCTGGGCGTCGAAACCCTGATCGCTACCGAGTGCGAGATGCAGGACGGTCGCTACACCGGGCGCAGCACCGATGTGCCGTGCTTCCGCGAAGGCAAGGTGACGCGCCTGAACCGCTGGCTGGAAGAAACCGGGCATTCGCTGGAAGGCAGCTATTTCTACAGCGACTCGATGAATGACCTGCCGCTGCTGGAACAGGTGGCGAATCCGGTGGCGGTCGACCCGGATCCGAACCTGCGGGCCGAAGCCGAGAAACGTGGCTGGCCCGTCATAAGCCTTCGCGACTGATACTGCCATCGCTGGCAAGGCCAGCTCCCACAAAGAATTTGTGAACGCGTCAGATCAATGTGGGAGCGAGCCTGCTCGCGAACGGGGTCGAAGCGGTCCCAAGCCTTAAACCGGCTTCGCCCCCATCAACGCCGCAATGGCCAGAAATCCGACGCCGCTGACAATGGCCAGCGCCAGATTGAATTTCCGGTTGCCGACCCCGCTGGTCCATAGCCGATTAAGCCGAACAAGCAGCCAGACCGCGCTGAATGTGGCCACGGCATAGATCACGCTGGACCCCAGAATCCAAAACTGTCCCAACGGCCAGCCAATCAGGTGCACCAACCACCAGCCGGTGAAAGGCATGCTGAGCACGCCGATCAGCATCAGACACCAGACGAACAACCAGGGTCGCTGCATCGTGCTGGCCGGCCCCTCGCTGCGATTACGCCAGGAAACAGCGGCGAGCCCCAGCCCGCTCGCCAGTATCACCACGGTCGCCGCGACGTGAAGGACTTTCAGGGTGGTCAGGGTTTCCATGAATTTCTCTTTCCTTGGGCCATACCCATCAGCGTAGCCGTTCAGCCAAGAAACAGCTGATAGGCCGGGTTGTCGCTTTCGTCCCAGTACGGGTAGCCGATTTCCTCAAGGGCTGCGGGCACCAGATGACGTTCGTCGTGGGGCACTTGCAGGCCCGCCACTACGCGGCCGTCCGCTGCGCCGTGGTTGCGGTAGTGGAACATCGAAATGTTCCAGCGACCGCCGAGCTTGTTGAGAAAGTTGAACAGCGCGCCCGGACGCTCCGGGAACTCGAAGCGCAGCACCACTTCATCGACCACGTGCGCCGCGCGACCGCCGACCATGTGACGGATGTGCAGCTTGGCCAGTTCGTTGTCGGTCAGGTCGAGCACCGGGAACCCCTGTTCGGTCAGGCTCGCCAGCAGTGCGCTACGCGGGTCGTTGTCCGGGTGGGTCTGCACGCCGACAAAGATGTGCGCTTCGCTGCCATTGTTGTAGCGGTAGTTGAATTCAGTGATCTGGCGCTTGCCGATGGCCTCGCAGAAGGCCTTGAAGCTGCCGGCCTTCTCGGGGATGGTCACGGCGATGATCGCTTCGCGGCCTTCACCCAGCTCGGCGCGCTCGGCGACGTGGCGCAAGCGGTCGAAGTTGACGTTGGCCCCGGAGTCGATGGCCACGAAGGTCTGGCCGCTGACGCCGCGCTGCTCGACGTACTTCTTGATCCCGGCCACGCCCAGCGCGCCGGCCGGTTCGGTGATCGAGCGGGTATCGTCGTAGATGTCCTTGATCGCCGCGCAGATTTCGTCGGTGCTGACGGTGATCACTTCATCGACGTAATCCTTGCAGATGTCGAAGGTGTGCTGGCCGATCTGCGCCACCGCCACGCCGTCGGCGAAGATGCCTACAGTCGGCAGCACCACGCGTTCGCCCGCCGCCATCGCCGCTTGCAGGCAGTTGGAGTCATCGGGCTCGACGCCGATGACCTTGATGTCCGGCCGCAGGTATTTCACGTACGCCGCGATACCGGCGATCAGACCGCCGCCGCCCACCGGAACGAAAATCGCATCCAGCGGCTGCGGATGCTGGCGCAGGATTTCCATCGCCACGGTGCCCTGCCCGGCAATGGTGTGCGGATCGTCGTACGGGTGGATGTAGACGTAGCCTTTTTCATCGACCAGTTTCAGCGAGTAGGCCAGGGCTTCCGGGAAGGAATCGCCGTGCAGCACCACCTTGCCGCCACGGGAGCGCACGCCTTCGACCTTGATCTCCGGGGTGGTCTTGGGCATCACGATGGTCGCTTTCACGCCCAGCACTTTCGCCGCCAGGGCCAGGCCTTGCGCATGGTTGCCCGCCGACGCGGTGACCACGCCGCGAGCGCGCTCTTCGTCGCTCAACTGGGTCAGCTTGTTGTAGGCGCCGCGAATTTTGAACGAGAACACCGGCTGCAAGTCTTCGCGCTTGAGCCAGATGTCGTTGCCCAGCCGCTCGGAGAGCTGGCGGGCGTTCTGCAGCGGGGTTTCTACGGCAACGTCATAAACGCGCGAGGTGAGGATCTTCTTGACGTACTGTTCGAGCATCGGAAAGCATCACTGGCGGTTGGGCGGGACCAGCGAGTCTAACCCGCCTTTTGGGCGCACGACCACACGAATCCAGAGGTTTTAGCCCGGCTTGAGGCTATAATGCCGGCCTTTCCGTTCTTACCTTGCCCGCTTCCGGAGCCCGCATGACCCAGGATCAACTCAAACAGGCCGTTGCCCAGGCCGCCGTCGACTTCATCCTTCCGAAACTCGACGACAAGAGCATCGTCGGCGTCGGCACCGGCTCCACCGCCAACTGCTTCATCGACGCCCTCGCCCAGCACAAGGGCGCGTTCGATGGCGCGGTCGCGAGCTCCGAAGCCACCGCTGCGCGCCTCAAGGGCCACGGGATTCCGGTGTATGAGCTGAACACCGTGAGCAACCTGGAGTTCTACGTCGACGGCGCCGATGAAAGCGACGAGCACCTGAACCTGATCAAGGGCGGCGGCGCAGCCCTGACCCGCGAGAAGATCGTCGCGGCTGTGGCCCAGACATTCATCTGCATCGCCGACGCCAGCAAACTGGTGCCGGTGCTGGGCGCGTTCCCGCTGCCGGTGGAAGTGATTCCGATGGCTCGCAGCCACGTCGCCCGCCAGCTGGTGAAGCTGGGCGGCGACCCGGTCTACCGCGAAGGCGTGCTGACCGACAACGGCAACATCATCCTCGACGTGCACAACCTGCAGATCACCAATCCGGTGGAGCTGGAAGCGCAGATCAACGCGATCGTCGGCGTGGTCACCAACGGTTTGTTCGCGGCGCGTCCGGCGGATCTGCTGTTGCTGGGTACCAGCGAAGGTGTGAAGACCCTCAAAGCTGAATAAACCAGGCTGCCCACATATTTGTGGGCAGATGAAAAACCTGTGGGAGCTAGCTTGCTCGCTCCCACAGTGTTTTGTGGTGTTGGTTAATTCTGCGCAGGCTTCCTGAAGACATAAAACAGATTCGGCTCGCTCACCAGATACAACGTCCCGTCGTCATCCATCGCGATACCTTCCGCCTGCGGCACGGTTTTCTTCAGGCCCTGCCGGCCACCGCTCAATGACATGGTGCTCAACGGGCGCCCGTCCACATCCAGTTCCAGAATCAGCCGTGACTCGTCGGACAGCGCCAGTAAATGGCCGCTGCGCTCGTCGTATTGCAGGCTCGACAGATCGCGCACGAACATCCCGGCATCGCGCTTGGGATTGTTGATCACGTGTACCGCGTAGGATTTTTCCGGATTGAAGTGCGGAAACCCGTGCACTTCATAGATCAGCATCGGATCCCGTTCTTTGGCCACGAACAGGCGCTTGCCCACCGAGTCGTAAGCCAGGCCTTCAAAGCCCTTGTTGCCGCTCATGTGCACACCGAGGGTCATTTGCTCGGCGTCCGCTGCATCGAGGAACGTGGTGCCGTGTTCCAGATGGATCTTGATCAGGCGTTGCTGGCGTTCATCGGTGATCACGTAGGTGTCGGCGCTGATGAACTCCACCGCCTCCGGATCACCGAAGCCGATCAAGGCGACACGGCGCAGGATCGTGCCGTCCAGCGACAGCTCGACCAGTTCGGCATTCTTGTTGGTCACGGTGAACAGGCTCTTGCGCACCGGATCGTAGGTCAGCGCCGAGACATCGTCGTTCAGCCCGTCGATGACCTTCGCTTCAATCTCCACCCGGTATTGATCCAGCCCGATCGCCTCGCTGCTCATCGGCTGCCATAGCGTATGCAGGTTGAACCAGGCACGCTCGAACAGGCGCATGTATTGGCCGATCGCAATCAACGCGATCAGGGCAATCACCGACAGGATGATGAACAGAGGCTTGGGACGGGCAAGTCGACGCATTCGGGCAGGCTCGGAGTCAAAACAGGCGGATGAAATATCACGCCTGTCTGAACTGAAGCTTAATGGCCACTTGCCTCAGGCCACAACTGCACAGATCTGCAATTGCTGTAGGAGTCGTTACTTCTGCTTTTCGAAGCGGTAGAACAGGTTCGGCTCGCTGACCATGTACAGCGTGCCCGCCTCGTCCATGGTCACGCCTTCGGCGCGGGGAATGGTTTTCTTCAAGCCGTTGAAACCACCAAGCAGGGTCATGAAGCTGACCTGCTCGCCCTTCTCGTCCAGCTCCAGCAGCAAATGCGAATCGGCGGACAACACCAGGGTGTGGCCGGTGCGCGGGTCAATTGCCAGGGCCGAGAGGTTGCGCAGGTCCAGTTCGTCGCTGTCGAGTTTCTGCTTGTCGCCCTTGAGCGTCTGGCTGCCGTCGCTTTTCCAGGTGAACAGCGCAGGCGGACGCTCTTCGCCCAGCAGCAGTTGCTGGTTGCGGGCGTCCCAGGTGATGGCTTCAAAAGCCTTGTTCTGGTCTTTCGACGGCCCCAAGTCGTATTTCGGGAAATCGTCGCGCTTGAGTTCGCGGGTCTCGGCATCGACCTTGACGATGGAGAGCAGGTGCTCGCGCTCATCGACAATCGCCATCAAGCCGTTTTCCATCACCGTCAGGCCTTCGGGATTGCTCCAGCCCACCAGCGGCATCTTGCGCAGCACGTCACCCTGCAGGGTCAGCTCGACCAGGAACGGATTCTTGCCCATCACCGAAAACAGGGTTTTGGTCTGCGGGTTATAGGACAGGTCCGAAGCTTCGTCCTTTTCCATCCCCGGCAGCAGCTTGGCGTCGATCACCACGCGGTAGTCCGGAAGCCAGACGCTTTCCTGTTTCTCGGCCGGGCTTTCAAAACGCTCCAGCACCCACAACAGGCCACGGTCATCCCAATGCATGGCAAACGCCAGCCCGTACGCAGCGACGGCTGCCAACACAATCCAGGAATACCAGCGCAGGGCGAAGCGCGAACGGCGGGCGGGTTTGAGCTGAGTTTGAGATGACATCAAAGGACGCGTTCCGAAAATTCAGGCTACGGGTAATAGCACAAAGAGGCCGGCTCAGACGCCAGAATGACCGGAATTATCCGGACAGAATGTGAAAAAAACGGCAAATGGCCGGAATGCCCTGCGTCTTTGCAGGTCGCATCACAAAACGAAAACGGGAGATTGCAGACTTGAGGGCTGAGCTCAAATCTGCAATCTCCCGCTCGGGAACGCGATGTACGGATCAGCGAACGCTGCTGGTGAAGCGACTGGCGCCCGGCAGCTCCAGCACGATCTCATCACCAACGTTCAGCGGGCCGACGCCCACCGGCGTGCCGGTCAGGATCACGTCACCGGCCTGCAGCGAAAAGCAGCCGGCCATGTGCTGGATCATCGGCACGATCGGATTGAGCATCGCGCTGCTGTTGCCGTCCTGGCGCACTTCGCCGTTGATGGTCAGGCGGATGCCGATGTCGGTCAGGTCGGCGAAAGTGCTGCCGACCACGAACGGCGCAATCACCGCCGCGCCGTCGAACGACTTGGCGATTTCCCACGGCAGGCCCTTGGACTTGAGCTCGGCCTGCTTGTCGCGCAGGGTCAGGTCCAGCGCCGGGGCGAAACCGGAGATCGCGTCCAGCACTTCTTCGCGGCTCGGGTTGGTCGACAGCGGCTTGCCGATCAACACGGCGATTTCCGCCTCGTAATGTACGGAGCCACGCTCGGTCGGAATGCTGAAACCGCCTTCCAGCGGCACCACGCAACTGCCCGGCTTGATGAACAGCAACGGCTCGGTAGGCACCGGGTTGTCCAGTTCCTTGGCGTGTTCGGCGTAGTTACGCCCGATGCACACCACTTTCCCCAGCGGAAAATGAATCCGCGTACCGTCGACATACTGGTGCTGATAGCTCATTACCGACTCCTGCCTTCATTGATTCATCAGGGATTGCCAATCAAACCGCGAAGATCTTGCCCGGGTTCATGATGCCGTTCGGGTCGAACACCGCCTTGACCGCTTTCATGTATTCGATTTCCACCGGCGAGCGGCTGTAGGTCAAGTAATCGCGTTTGGTCATGCCCACACCGTGTTCGGCGGAAATCGAACCGTTGTACTTCTCGACGGTTTCGAACACCCACTTGTTGACGGTGGCGCACTTGGCGAAAAAATCGTCCTTGCTCAGGTTGTCCGGCTTGAGAATGTTCAGGTGCAGGTTGCCGTCGCCGATGTGGCCGAACCAGACGATTTCGAAATCCGGATAGTGTTTGCCGACGATCGCGTCGATTTCCCGCAGGAACGCCGGGACTTTCGAGACAGTGACCGAGATGTCGTTCTTGTACGGTGTCCAGTGGGAGATGGTTTCGGAGATGTACTCGCGCAGCTTCCACAGGTTCTGCAACTGGGTTTCGCTCTGGCTCATGACACCGTCCAGTACCCAACCCTGCTCCACGCAGTGCTCGAAGGTTTCCAGGGCGGTGTTGGCCACTTCTTCGGTGGTCGCCTCGAATTCCAGCAAGGCATAGAACGGGCAGTCGGTGTCGAACGGCGCCGGCACATCGCCACGGCCCATGACCTTGGCCAGGGCCTTGTCGGAGAAAAACTCGAACGCGGTCAGGTCGAGTCGGCCCTGAAAGGCGTGCAGCACCGGCATGATCGAATCGAAATCGGCGGTGCCGAGGACCATCGCGGTCAGGTTTTTCGGCGAGCGATCCAGGCGCATGGTGGCCTCGACCACAAAACCCAGGGTGCCTTCGGCGCCGATGAACAGCTGGCGCAGGTCATAACCGGTGGCGTTCTTGATCAGGTCCTTGTTCAGTTCCAGCACGTCGCCCTTGCCGGTCACCACTTTCATGCCCGCCACCCAGTTGCGGGTCATGCCGTAGCGAATGACCTTGATCCCGCCGGCATTGGTGCCGATGTTGCCGCCAATCTGACTGGAACCTGCCGAAGCGAAGTCCACCGGGTAGTACAAGTCATGTTCTTCGGCGGCGTTCTGCAATTGTTCGGTGACCACGCCCGGCTGACAGACGGCGGTGCGGTCGGTCAGGTTGATGTCGAGAATCTGATTCATGTAGTCGAACGACACAACCACTTCGCCATTGGCGGCCACGGCCGCGGCGGAAAGTCCGGTACGCCCGCCCGACGGCACCAGCGCCACTTTATGTTCGTTGGCCCAGCGGACGACGGCCTGCACCTGCTCGATGGTCTTGGGGAACACGATGGCGCTGGGCGCCGGGGCGAAGTGCTTGGTCCAGTCCTTGCCGTAAGCGTTCAGGGAGTCGGCATCGGTCAGGACCTTGCCAGGCTCGACCAGGGTCTTCAGTTCATCAATCAGGGCAGGATTGGTCATCGACGGAACTCTCGAACAATTCATGGTCATCCTGAGAACGCTTCACGTCGCAGGAATGAGTGTTTAGCGGGGTGGCTATGCTAGCATACCGACCCCGCAGGCCAGTGCCCAAGGCCGGTTCTGCGGTGACGGCTTTCTTGTCGTCCAGGTCAATGTCTGTTGACCATTTCCTGCCATTTTTCTCCGGGATACAGGTTTACGCAGATGAGCAAGACTTCTCTCGATAAGAGCAAGATCAAGTTCCTTCTTCTCGAAGGCGTCCACCAATCGGCTGTCGACGTCCTCAAGGCGGCGGGCTACACCAGCATCGAATACCTGACAGGCTCCCTGCCGGAAGCCCAGCTCAAGGAAAAGATCGCTGACGCTCACTTCATCGGCATTCGTTCGCGCACCCAGCTGACCGAAGAGATCTTCGATCACGCGAAGAAGCTGGTCGCGGTCGGCTGTTTCTGCATCGGCACCAACCAGGTTGACCTGGAAGCGGCCCGCGAGCGCGGCATCGCCGTGTTCAACGCGCCGTACTCCAATACCCGCTCCGTGGCCGAGCTGGTGCTGGCCGAAGCGATCCTGCTGCTGCGCGGCATCCCTGAGAAAAACGCTTCCTGCCACCGTGGCGGCTGGATCAAGTCCGCAGCCAACTCTTTCGAGATCCGTGGCAAGAAACTGGGCATCGTCGGCTACGGCTCCATCGGTACTCAGCTGTCGGTCCTGGCTGAAGGTCTGGGCATGCAGGTGTTCTTCTACGACACCGTGACCAAGCTGCCACTGGGCAACGCGACCCAGGTCGGCAACCTGCACGAGCTGCTGGGCATGTCCGACATCGTCACCCTGCACGTTCCGGAAACCGCTGCGACCCAGTGGATGATCGGCGAGAAGGAAATCCGTGCCATCAAGAAGGGCGGCATCCTGATCAACGCTGCACGCGGCACCGTGGTCGAGCTGGATCACCTGGCTGCTGCGATCAAGGACAAGCACCTGATCGGCGCCGCCATCGACGTGTTCCCGGTCGAGCCGCGCTCCAACGACGAAGAGTTCGAAAGCCCGCTGCGTGGCCTGGATAACGTGATCCTGACCCCGCACATCGGCGGTTCCACCGCTGAAGCGCAGGCCAACATTGGTCTGGAAGTGGCAGAAAAACTGGTCAAGTACAGCGACAACGGTACTTCGGTATCGTCGGTGAACTTCCCGGAAGTGGCCCTGCCGGCTCACCCTGGCAAGCACCGCCTGCTGCACATCCACGAGAACATCCCGGGTGTGATGAGCGAGATCAACAAGGTCTTCGCCGAAAACGGCATCAACATCTCCGGTCAGTTCCTGCAGACCAACGAGAAGGTCGGCTACGTGGTGATCGACGTCGACGCCGAGTACTCGGAGCTGGCGCAAGAGAAGCTGCAACACGTCAACGGCACCATCCGTAGCCGCGTGTTGTTCTGATCCGACGCTGAGCGACAAAAAAGGGAGCCTTCGGGCTCCCTTTTTCATGCACGCGAAAACATCATTCGACGTTGACGGTGATCTTCTTCGACACGATCGGCGGATCGAACGCCATGTGGCCGCTGTCACCCAGCTCCAGCTGCAGGGTGTGCTTGCCCGGCGCGAGCTTGATGTCGGCCTGGGTCTGCGCCTTGCCGAAGTGCATGTGGTTGGCGTCGGTCGGCACGACGGAGCCGGCCGGAACGATTTCCTTGGCATCGATCAGCAGATGGTGATGACCGGTGTTCTTGGTGACATCACCGGCCGGTGCCAGCGCGATGTCCTTTACACCGAACTTGACCGTGAAGGTCTGCGAAACCGTGGCTCCGTCCTCGGGAGAAACGATGAACACTTCGGCGCCCTTCGGTGCCGGTGTGGCCGCACTGGCCAGTACCGAAACACCCATCAGCACACCGGCCAACGCTGCACGTGACATAAAGCTTTTCATTTTCTTCTCCAGTTTTTCCGTAAAATCCGCACGGTCATGACAACTTCATGACCATTCGTTGTCGAAGGCACTCGACAACCATAGCAAAGCGAGCCTGGAAAACAGGCCGATATCGATTTCAAAGGAGTGACCATGCGTTTTCTGCCTGGCCTGATCTGCCTGCTTCCCCTTCTGAGCCCTCTGGCTCACGCCGAACTGATTGATGACGTCTACGACCGTGGCGAGTTGCGCATAGCCCTTGAGGCTAATACACCGCCCTTCAATTTCAAGGACGGCGACACGCTCACGGGGTTCGAGGTCGAGCTTGGGCAACTGCTGGCCAACGAACTGGATGTGCGCGCCGACTTCATCGTCACTGACGAAGCCGATCTGCTCCAGGGCGTTGAAAGCGGCAAGTACGACGTCGCGCTCAACCACATAGCACTGACACCCGAGCTCAAGGATCGTTTCGACGTGAGCGAGCCTTACACGCAGGTCAATGCGCAGTTGCTGGCGAAAAAGGACGAGCAACCTCGGCCGATGGTGCTGGTGCAGACGCTGACCGAGGAGAAACCGAAGGTCGGGCCGCCGGTGGATCTGGCGATTCCGTTTCAGAAGGGCAACCCGGCGTTTCACGCGAGTCTGGAAAATGCCTTGCAGCGGATCAGGGCGGATGGGCGGCTGGAGGCGTTGTCGAAGAAGTGGTTGAGTGTGCAGGCTACGGAAAACTGAAGTGAACGTGACTAGTCGAGCAAGCTGAGGGCCTGTGCGGCTTGCGGCAGTTCGAGTTCGCTGAAGACCTGCACCCCATGGCGCTTCAGCAACGCGGCGGTAACGCCCTCGCCACTCACCTTCACCCCACTGAACGTGCCGTCATAGGTCAACAGATTCCCGCACGAAGGGCTGTTGGCCTTGAGCACCGCCACCCGAATCCCGTGCTTCTGCACAAGCGCCAGCGCCTGCCGCGCACCATCCAGAAACTGCGCACTGACGTCTTCGCCCTCGGTAGTGATCACCGAGGAGAGTCCGTCCAGCACTTCGCTGCCCTGCCCGCCCGGAATCTCTGCCGCTGCCCGTGGCGTCGGCAAACCACCGGCGACTTCCGGGCACAGCGGCACTACCCGGCCTTCGCTGATCCACTGCTCCAGCAGATCGAACGGCCCGCTGGCTCCACCGTCATAACGCACGCGATGGCCAAGCAGGCAGCGGCTCACAAGAATCCTGTGCATCTCAGAACGGCTCGTTGCCACGGCGGCGGAACCAGCCTGTCAGCGACAGCCGCTCGCGATTGGCCGGCAACACTTCATGAGGGACTTCGCCGGAGAGAAACACCACCAGACACCCGCCTGTAGGCTGTACGTCGTGAACACGCTCATTCTCCAGGTACATGCGCAGTTGCCCGCCATCCTCCGGCAGCCAGCCGTCATTGAGGTAGATCACCGCCGAGACCATGCGCCGGTCATCGTCGCGGAAACGGTCGACGTGCTTGCGGTAGAACGCACCCGGCGGGTACAGGGCGAAGTGGCACTCGAAGTCTTCAAGCCCGAGGAACAGGCCCCGGTTGAGCGCTTCGCGCAAGCTGTCCATCAGGTTCAGGTAGCGGTCACTGGCCTCGGCCTGACCGGGGTCGATCCACTGAATATGGTCGCCACGAATCCCCTCGCGGATCTCCGAAAACGGGCCACGTCCGACCCCCGCCGGCGCCAGTTCACCTTCGGCGTCACGTTTGCGGCACTCGGCCGCCAGTGCGCGGGTCAAATCCGCAGGCAGGAAAATGTTCTGCTGCGACCAGCCGCGCTCGGCCAGGTCGTCGACGATACGTAACAGCAGCGGGTGATCAGAGGATATTTGCATGGCGCGCATAGTATGCCTGCGGCAAGAAATCCGACAGAGCCACGCGGCGGCTTGATACGAATTCTCGACAAGTACTGGCACCGCACGGAGAATAGTCGGCTGCCGACAGGAGTCCTTATGCGCCGTTTGCTTTTTTCACTGTTGATGTTCTGCGTTTTGCCCGCCTGGGCGGACGGCCATGACCAGTTGTACAAGGTCGCCGGCTGGCCAGAACAACGCGCGCATTTCAACGACGCCCTGAGTGCCGCGCAGCAGCGTTACCAGAACAGCCTGCCGCCGGCGGTGTTTCAGGCGCTGGTGAATAACAGCAACCAGCGCTTCGCCCCCCAGGCCGTGGATCAACGCGCCGAAGCGCAGCTGCGCAAGAACCTCGCCGATCCGCAACCGGCCCTGTCGTTCTTTCAGTCACCGCTGGGCAAGAAGATCGTCGCCGCCGAACTGCTGGCGACCCGTCGCGATCAATTGGCAAAGAACGCCAAGGGCCTGCCGAAGATGCCGGCCAGCGACAGTCGTTTGCTGATCATCGGCCACCTCGCCCAGGCCCTGCCCGCCCGTGAAGCCGGTGCCGAAGTCAGCCTGGCGATTGCCGGCGTGGCGGCGGACAGCCTGAGCTCGATGATCCCCGGCCTGCTCGGCGGCGGTCAGGCCCAAGGCATGTTGAATGGTCAACGCCAGCGCCTGATGGATCAGATCGGTGCCGACCTGAACAACACGCTGCTGTACGTTTATCGCGATCTGTCGGATGAAGAACTGGAAGAGTTCGCGACCTTTGCCGAATCCACCGAAGGCAAAGCCTACTATCAGGCCGCGCTGGCCGCGATTCGCGCAGGGCTGGCCGTCGGCCAGAGCACCTCGAACCTCAGTCAGTGATCTAGGGGTTGCGGCCCTTGATCCGCTTGCTCAGGAACTCGAAATACTCCTCGCGCATTTCCGCCGTCTCGTTGGCCAGGTGATGCCGCGCCTCGGCCAGCAACAGAATCTGCGGCCGGTCGAACTTCCACTTCATCACTTGCAGGTTGTGCTGCCAGTCCACGGTCATGTCCGCCTGGCCCTGAACGATCAGTGGCCGGCGTGAACTTTTCTTCGCGTATTCGACCCGGTTGATCCAGCGTGACAACGCCCCGACCCAGGCAGTCGGCAAGCGTTTGGGCTGCAACGGATCGGCCTGCAGGAACGGCAGGAAATCCGGATCGTTGGAGTTCTCGCTGAAACGTCGGGCGATGCCCCTGACAAAGGGCCGCAGCAGGTAATAACTGAACTGCGACCAGCCCCAGGCACGCGGACGCACCAACGGCGCCAGCAGAATCAACTGTCCCTGCGCCGGGCTGTTTTCACCATGGTTGAGCACGTGATCGACAATGATCGCCCCGCCGGTGCTTTGCCCGCACAAGTGCCACGGCTGCGGCAGGGCAATCGAGCGCGCCTCGGCGAACAGGCCTTGCAGCGCATCCTGATACTCGGAGAAGTCGCGGATGCTCGCCCGCTCGCCGCTGGACAGACCATGCCCCGGCAGATCGCAGGCAATCACCGCGAAGCCCTGATCCAGCGCCCACTCGATCACATGCCGGTAAAGACCGGTGTGATCATAAAAACCGTGCACCAGAAACAGCGTGGCCCTGGCGGTTTCTGCCGGCCACCAGCAATGACTGACCAGTTGATAGCCATCGATGTCGAACCGGCCCATCCCACGCCAGACATCGCGCTCCGGAAAGTCAGTCTTGTAGAACCGCTGATACGCCTTCGCCTCCTCGGACAACGGCTGCCACTCGGCCAGAGGCTTGAGGCTCGCACGCAGATGATCGGGATCGAAGGCAACAGACATGGGCAATTCCAGAACGGTAAACGGACTTTATCGGCCTGCGATATTCATCTGTCGCGGCAAGCATGGCAAGCTAGCGCGCTCTCAAGGAATCAAAACCATGCGTTCGCCCTACCGCACCGCACTGTTTGCCAGCCTGCTCGCCATCGTGTGTGCCGGCGTGCTGTGGGCCGCGTACGACTGGTTTCAGGGCCGCTACCTGCGGGCGTTCAGCGAACACACCGCTGTGTTTTCCGGCGACCCGTTGCGCCTGCCCGACGACCTCGCCGGCCCCGGCAATATCCGTCTGGTGCACTTTTGGGATCCCGCCTGCCCGTGCAACGTCGGCAATCAACAGCACCTGAGCGAGATGGTCGAACAGTTCGGCCCCAAGGGCGTGGAGTTCTTTGCGGTGCAGAAGGCCGGCAGCCACGGCCAGTTGCCGGCAACCCTCAGCAATCTCAAAACCATCGCGGTCCTGCCCGGCTCCGAACAGATTCCCGCCAGCCCGGCCGTGGCGATCTGGGACCGCAGCGGCAGACTGGCGTACTTCGGCCCCTACAGCGAAGGCCTGACGTGCAACTCCAGCAACAGTTTTATCGAACCGATCCTGCAAGCCTTGAGTGATGATCGTCCGGTCAATGCGACTCATACGTTGGCGGTCGGTTGTTACTGCCCGTGGCCGGCCGAGACGAAGTAAGGCATTCCGGACATTTCAAGGACGGCGATGCGCAGCACACGAGGCGTGTGCTAATTGTTTGCAGCCCGCACGGGCGGCAACCCCGAATGCACAAGGAGTCACCATGAAACGCGTCTTCACCGTTCTTGCCTTGCTCATCGTTGTCCTGCTCGCCGCCGGCGGGTGGTATGTCTACAGCAAGCAACCGACGCGTCAGGGCCAGGTAGAACTGCGCAACCTGCAAGGCTCGGTGACCGTGCGTTATGACGAGCGCGGTGTGCCGCACATCCGTGCCGAAAACGAGACCGACCTCTACCGCGCCCTCGGCTATGTGCACGCCCAGGATCGCCTGTTTCAGATGGAAGCCATGCGCCGTCTGGCCCGGGGCGAACTGGCCGAAGTGCTCGGGCCGAAACTGCTCGACACCGACAAGCTGTTCCGCAGCCTGCGCATCCGCGAGCGGGCCGCCAGTTACGTGGCCGGCCTCGACAAGCAGTCACCGGCGTGGAAGGCCCTGCAAGCCTATCTGGACGGCATCAATCAATATCAGGACTCGCACGCCACCCCTGTCGAGTTCGACGTGCTGGGCATCCCCAAGCGGCCGTTCACCGCCGAAGACAGCATCAGCGTCGCCGGCTACATGGCCTACAGCTTTGCCGCCGCGTTTCGCACCGAACCGTTGCTGACCTACGTGCGCGATCAACTGGGCGCCGATTACCTCAACGTCTTCGACCTCGACTGGCAACCCAAGGGCGTGCTCGCCAAAGGCCACGCCGGCACCGCACCGGCCCTCGCCGCCGAAGACTGGAAAGACCTGAACACCCTCGCCCGCGTCAGCGAACAGGCATTGATCGACAACGGTCTGCCGCAGTTCGAAGGCAGCAACGCCTGGGTGATCGCCGGCAGCCACAGCAAGAGCACCAAGCCGTTGCTGGCGGGCGATCCGCACATTCGTTTTTCGGTGCCGTCGGTGTGGTACGAGGCGCAGCTGTCGGCGCCGGGTTTTGAACTCTACGGCCATCATCAGGCGCTGGTGCCATTTGCGTTCCTGGGGCACAACCTGGACTTCGGCTGGAGCCTGACCATGTTTCAGAACGATGATCTGGACCTGATCGCCGAGAAGGTCAATCCGGATAACCCGGATCAGGTCTGGTATCGCGGCCAGTGGACCGACATGGTCAAGACCGAGCAACAGATCGCGGTGAAAGGCCAGACGCCGGTGACCATAACCCTGCGCCAGTCGCCCCACGGCCCGATCGTCAACGACGCCCTCGGCAGCGCCGCCGGGAAAACCCCGATTGCGATGTGGTGGGCGTTCCTCGAAACACCGAACCCGATCCTCGAAGGTTTCTACCAGCTCAACCGCGCCGACACCCTGGCCAAGGCTCGTGCCGCAGCCGCCAAGGTGCAGGCGCCGGGGCTGAACATCGTTTATGCCAACGCCAAGGGCGATATCGCCTGGTGGGCCTCGGCGCTATTGCCCAAGCGGCCGGCCGGGGTGAAGCCTGGCTTCATTCTCGACGGCAGCAGCAATCAGGCGGACAAGGACGGCTACTTCCCGTTCAGCGCCAACCCGCAGGAAGAGAACCCGGCGCGGGGCTATATCGTCTCGGCCAACTTCCAGCCCGTGTCGCCGACCGGCATGGAGATTCCCGGTTACTACAACCTCGCTGACCGTGGCCAACAGCTCAACCGCCAGCTCGCCGACAAAAACGTGAAGTGGGACAACGAGGCCAACCAGAAACTGCAACTGGGCACCACCACCGGTTATGGCCCGCGTCTGCTGGCGCCGTTGCTGCCGGTGCTGCGTGAAGTGGCGGGCAATCCCGCCGAGCAGAAGCTGATCGAACAATTGGCCCAATGGCAAGGCGACTATCCGCTGGACTCGGTCAGTGCGACGGTGTTCAACCAGTTCCTGTTCAACTTCGCCGACGCGGCGATGCGCGATGAACTGGGCAATGATTTCTTCGACACTTTGCTGTCGACCCGGGTCATCGATGCGGCCCTGCCCCGGCTCGCGGCGAATGCCGATTCACCGTGGTGGGACAACCGCAGCACGCCGAACAAGGAAACCCGCGCCGACACTGTGCGCACAGCGTGGCAAGCGAGCATGGCGCACCTGAAATCGAGCCTCGGCGACGACGCTTCCGGCTGGCAATGGGGCAAGGCGCATACGCTGACCCATGGTCATCCACTGGGTCAGCAGAAACCGCTGGATCGCATTTTCAACGTCGGCCCGTTCGCCGCACCGGGCTCTCATGAAGTGCCGAACAACCTCTCGGCGAAGATCGGCCCCGCGCCGTGGCCGGTGACCTACGGCCCGTCGACCCGGCGCTTGGTGGACTTCGTCGACCCGGCTCACAGCCTGACCATCAACCCGGTCGGCCAGAGCGGCGTGCCGTTCGACAGTCACTATGACGATCAGGCGGAAGCGTATGTGGACGGGATGTATGTGCAGGCGCATTTCAGTGAGGAAGAGGTGACGGCGAATACGCGGAGTACGCTGAAGCTGTTGCCGGCGCGAGCGGCTCAATAGGCGCCGCTCAAACCATTGCCGCAAAATTCAACCGAAACTGCTGCGGCGTCACCCCCAGCCGCCGGTTGAACACGCTGCGCATGTGTTGCGCATCGCGAAACCCGCACTGATACGCCACAGTCTTCAGCGGCGCCGTGGTGCTTTCGAGCATCACCCGTGCCGCATCCACCCGCGCCCGCTCGACGAATTCCGCCGGGGTGACTTTCGCTTCGCGGGCAAACACCCGAGAGAAATTTCGCGCACTCATGTTCGCCGCGTTCGCCAGATCGGCGATGGTCAGGTCGCCCGTGAGATTGGCCAGCACATACAGCTGCACCATCGCCACCGCTGACGTCGGTTCGGCATGAGACGTAAGGAACGGGCTGAACTGCGACTGCCCGCCCGAGCGCTGGGTGAACACCACCAGCCGCTTGGCCACGCTCAGCGCCACCTCGGCCCCGTAATCTCGCGCCAGCAGGTACAGCGACAGATCGATCCCCGCCGTCACCCCCGCCGAGGTGTAGAGCTGGCCATCCTCGACGTACAACCGATCGGCCTCGACCCGGCTCGACGGGCACAACTGCGCCAGCGCTTCGGCGTCGTTCCAGTGGGTGGTGACCGTACGCCCGTCCAGCAATCCTGCACGGGCGAGCATGAACGCGCCGTTGCAGATCGAGCCGAATCGCCGCGCCCTCCCACAGGCCTCACACAGCCAGGCATCAAACGTCTCGCCGAAATCCAGAAACGGCAATTGCGGCCCACCCGCCACCAGCAGCAAGTCATAAGCCTCCTGCGCTTCGCTGAAATACTGGTGAGCACTCAGGGTCAGCCCGTTGGAACACGCCATCGACCCGCGCTCGACACCGATCACGTCGAGCCGGTAATGATCCTCCGGCGCCAGGAAGCGGTTGGCCTCGGCGAACACATCCATGGGCCCGCTGACGTCCAGCGCCTGCACGCCGGGGAACACCACGATGGCGACGGTTCTGTTCATGGCAATCTCGGCTCCCGGGGAATGGCGGATCAGCGCCAACCCTAGCCAATCCTCGCCGCAGAAGCGAGCTGGCACGATTTGCAGGTGGAATGGCAAGGATCGCAGCCATGGATCGATTGTCCGGTTTTGCCCCCGGGAACAGACTTTCCCCATCAGCGCCGCGACGGCGTTTTCGACGAGGAAGCTCAACATGACCACGACCATCGCCGGTATCCGGATCCCCGACAGCGCCCTCGCCCGGGCCACCACCGAGTACATCCGCGACATCGAATCCGACCTGCTTTACCACCACTCGCGCCGGGTATTTCTGTTCGGCGCCTTGAGCGGTGAGCGCCAGCAACTGGCCTACGATCCGGAACTGCTGTACGTCGGCGCGATGTTCCACGACCTGGGTCTGGTCGAAGGTCACCGCAGCGATGACGAGCGCTTCGAAGTCGATGGCGCCAACGCAGCCGCCGCGTTTCTCAAGCCGTACGGGTTGAGCGATGACGACATCGAGCAGGTCTGGCTGTCGATCGCCCTGCACACCACGCCGGGCATACCGAAGCATCTGCGTCCGACCGTGGCGCTGGTGACCGCAGGTGTCGAGATGGACGTGCTGGGCATGGACTACGCGGCGTTCACCACGGTGCAGCGCGAGGCGGTGGTGCATGCGCATCCACGGGGCGAAGGTTTCAAGGAGTGCATCATCTGCGCGTTCGCTGATGGCTTGCGTCATCGTCCGCAGACGACGTTCGGCAATGTGAAGACCGATGTGTTGAAGGATCAAGCGCCGGGATTCAAGCCGATGAACTTCGTCGAAGTGATTCGCCAGTCGCCCTGGGTTTCCTGACCGGCATAAAAAAACCTCGCGACCGTTATCGGTCGCGAGGTTTTTTTGTACCGGGAGGCTTACGCCGCTTCCGGCGTCGGCGCCCGGCGCACGTCCGGTTGCTTCCACGAATCCGCAGCGCCTTCTTCGATGGCCTGCTGAATCGCTTTCTTGCGAGCTTCTTCGGCACGGCGGCTGAAGAACCAGACCAGGAAGGTCACCAGCGACACCGCCAGCAGAATCAGACTGGCCACGGCGTTGATCTCAGGCTTCACGCCCAGACGCACCGCCGAGAACACTTCCATCGGCAGGGTCGTCGAACCCGGCCCCGACACGAAGCTCGCCAATACCAGGTCGTCCAGCGACAGCGCGAACGACATCATGCCGCCCGCTGCCAGCGACGGCGCGATCATCGG
This sequence comes from Pseudomonas sp. 9.2(2024), assembly GCF_039695385.1. Taxonomy (NCBI): domain Bacteria; kingdom Pseudomonadati; phylum Pseudomonadota; class Gammaproteobacteria; order Pseudomonadales; family Pseudomonadaceae; genus Pseudomonas; species Pseudomonas sp. 9.2(2024). The sequence continues at coordinate 6,158,485 of NZ_CP155585.1, forward strand.
GATGGTGATCAGGAAGAACACCTTCCACGGACGCGCGCCGAGGTCCATCGCCGCTTCTTCGATCGACAGGTCCAGCTCGCGCAGACGCGCCGACACCACCACCGCCACATACGCCGCACAGAACGTGGTGTGAGCGATCCAGATGGTGACGATGCCCCGCTCCTGTGGCCAGCCGATCATCTGCGCCATCGCCACGAACAGCAGCAACAGCGACAGACCGGTAATCACTTCAGGCATTACCAGCGGCGCGGTGACCAGGCCACCGAACAGCGTGCGGCCCTTGAAGCGGGTGATACGGGTCAGCACGAAGGCTGCCAGCGTACCCAGCGCCACGGCGGCAATCGCGGTGTAGCAGGCGATTTCCAGCGAGCGCACCACCGAGCCCATCAGTTGCGAGTTGTCGAGCAGGCCGACGTACCACTTCACCGACCAGCCGCCCCACACCGTCACCAGTTTCGAGGCGTTGAACGAGTAGATCACCAGAATCAGCATCGGCAGATAGATGAACAACAGGCCGAGCACCAGCATCAGGCTGGAGAAACGGAAGCGCTTCATTCTTTACCCTCCATTTCCTTGGCCTGACTGCGGTTGAACAGGATGATCGGCACGATCAGGATAGCCAGCATCACCACCGCCAGGGCGGACGCCACCGGCCAGTCACGGTTGTTGAAGAACTCTTGCCAGAGCACTTTACCGATCATCAGGGTTTCCGGACCGCCCAGCAGTTCCGGGATCACGAACTCGCCCACCACCGGGATGAACACCAGCATGCAGCCGGCGATGATGCCGTTCTTGGACAGCGGCACGGTGATTTTCCAGAAGCTGTTGAAGGTGCTCGAACCCAGGTCGGAAGCGGCCTCCAGCAGGCTGGTGTCATGCTTCACCAGGTTGGCGTACAGCGGCAGAATCATGAACGGCAGGTACGAGTAGACGACGCCGATGTACACCGCCAGGTTGGTGTTGAGGATCTGCAGCGGCTCGTCGATCAAGCCCATGCTCATCAGGAAACCGTTGAGCAGGCCGTTGTTGCTGAGGATGCCCATCCAGGCATAGACGCGGATCAGGATCGCGGTCCAGGTCGGCATCATGATCAGCAGCACCAGCACCGTTTGCAGCTCTTTGCGGGCGCTGGCGATGGCGTAGGCCATCGGGTAACCGATCAACAGGCACAGCAGCGTGCTGAAAAACGCCATCTTCAGCGAGCCGAGGTAGGCGGCGATGTACAGTTCGTCGTCGCCGAGCATTGCGTAGTTGCCCAGGTTCAGCAGCAGTTGCAGCTTCTGCTCGGCGTAGGTGTAGATCTCGGTGTACGGCGGGATGGCCACGTCCGCTTCGGCGAAGCTGATCTTCAAAACGATGAAGAACGGCAGCATGAAGAACAGGAACAGCCAGATGAACGGAACCCCGATGACCAACTGGCGGCCACCGGGAATTATTCGATTGAGCCGGCGTTTGAATTTGCGCATGTTCATGAGCGAAGTACCACGCCGCTGTCGTCTTCCCACCACACGTAAACCTGATCGCCCCAGGTCGGACGTGCGCCACGGCGTTCGGCGTTGGCCACGAACGACTGCACCAGCTTGCCGCTCGGCAATTCGACGTAGAACACCGAGTGACCGCCGAGGTAGGCGATGTCATGCACCTTGCCGCTCGACCAGTTGTATTCGCAGGTCGGCTGGTCGGCGGTGACCAGCAGTTTTTCCGGACGGATCGCGTAGGTCACGGACTTGTCCTGCACCGAGGTGCTGATGCCGTGGCCGACGTAGATCTGCCGGTCGAGGTCCTTGCAGGTGATGGTCGCGTGGCCTTCGGCGTCGTCGATCACTTCGCCTTCGAAGATGTTCACGTTGCCGATGAATTCGCAGACCAGACGGCTGGTCGGGGTTTCGTAGATGTCGATCGGGCTGCCGATCTGGGCGATCCAGCCCAGGTGCATGATCGCGATGCGCTCGGCCATGGTCATGGCCTCTTCCTGGTCGTGGGTCACCATCACGCAGGTCACGCCTACGCGCTCGATGATCTCAACCAGCTCGAGCTGCATCTGCGAACGCAGTTTCTTGTCCAGTGCGCCCATCGGCTCGTCGAGCAGCAACAGCTTCGGCCGCTTGGCCAGAGAACGCGCCAGCGCCACACGCTGACGCTGGCCGCCGGACAATTGGTGCGGCTTGCGCTTGGCGTACTGGCTCATCTGCACCAGCTTGAGCATCTCGGCCACACGGGCGTCGATCTCGGCCTTGGGAATCTTGTCCTGTTGCAGGCCGAACGCGATGTTCTGCGCCACGGTCATGTGCGGGAACAGGGCGTAGGACTGGAACATCATGTTGATCGGTCGCTCGTACGGCGGCATGTCGGTGATGTCGACGCCGTCGAGGAAAATGCGCCCCTCCGTGGGCCGTTCAAACCCTGCCAGCATCCGCAACAGAGTGGATTTGCCCGATCCCGAACCGCCGAGCAGGGCGAAGATCTCGCCCTTCTTGATTTCCAGGGACACATCGTCCACGGCAACCGTCTCGTCGAACTTCTTCGTGACCCGGTCGATTTTGACCAGCACCTGTTTCGGTGTCTGGTCGCCCTCGAGGGCTTTCTTATAGGCGCCGGAGGCAACTGCCATTTACAAAACTCCCAGAAAAAAAGAGTGCAGTTCGCCCACGCAAGACGAACCCAGGATAGTTTGTACGTTGAAGCTATTTACCCGACTTGACCTTGGTCCAGCTGCGGGTCATCAAACGCTGAATGTTCGGCGGCAACTCGATCGACACATAGGTCTTGTCGAGCACGGCCTGCGGTGGATAAACCGACTCGTCGGTGCGGATGGACTGCTCCATCAGCTTGTCCGAACCCGGGTTGGGGTTGGCGTAACCGACGTAATCACTGACCTGGGCGATCACCTCAGGTTTCAGCAAATAGTTGATGAAGGCGTGGGCCTCTTTGACGTTGGCCGAATCCTTCGGAATCGCCAGCATGTCGAACCACAGCGCGCCACCCTCTTTCGGGATCGAGTAGGCGATGTTCACGCCCTTCTTGGCTTCTTCGGCGCGATTCTTGGCCTGGAAGATGTCGCCGGAGAAACCGATGGCCACGCAGATGTCGCCGTTGGCCAGATCACCGATGTATTTCGACGAATGGAAGTAGGTCACGTAAGGACGCACCGCCAGCAACTTGGTCGTGGCCTTCTCGTAATCCTTGGGATTGGTGCTGTTGGCGTTCAGGCCCATGTAGTTGAGCACGGTCGGCATCATTTCATCGGCCGAATCGAGGAACGCCACGCCGCAGCTGTGCAGCTTCTTGATGTTCTCCGGCTCGAACAGCACGCTCCAGGAATCGATCTTGTCGACGCCGAGCACGGCCTTCACTTTATCGACGTTGTAGCCGATGCCGTTGGTGCCCCACAGGTACGGCACGGCGTACAGGTTGCCCGGATCGTTCTGTTCCAGGCGCTTGAGCAGCACCGGATCGAGGTTGGAATAGTTCGGCAGTTGCGCCTTGTCGAGCTTCTGGAACGCGCCCGCCTTGATCTGCTTGCCGAGGAAGTGGTTCGACGGCACGACCACGTCGTAACCGGTACGCCCGGCGAGCAGTTTGCCTTCCAGGGTTTCGTTGGAATCGAACACGTCGTAGACCGGTTTGATCCCGGTTTCTTTCTGGAAATCGGCCAGGGTGGTCTCGCCGATGTAATCCGACCAGTTATAAATATGCACAGTACCGGCGGCTTGGGCACCGACAGCGAACGTCAGGCCGGCAGCGGCCAGCAGGGCATTGCGCAAAGAAGAAAAAATAGGCAAGTGGAGGTCCTCTAATTTAGTTGGGCCCAAGTTGCCCCGTGCTGCATGACAGTCACGGTTGCCCGGCAACAAAACCGGCGCGCAACTTACCTTCGAAAAACCGTTCCAGCAAAACTTTCTGTCATTTAATTGCACCGCTGACCGCCCAGATGAAGGCGACGGCCAGCGGTGACTGCTTCAAACCGGCTTATTTACCGGATTTGATCTTGGTCCAGCTGCGAGTGATCAGGCGTAGGGTGGCCGCGTCCAGATCGCTGATCGCATAGAGCTGCTTCTTCACTTCAGCCGAAGGGTAGATGCTCGGATCGCTGGTGATTTCCTTGTCCACCAAGGCGGTGGCCGCCTTGTTGCCGTTCGGGAAACGCACGGCGTTGGTGATTTCGGCCATCACTTTCGGCTCGAGCAGGTAGTTCATGAACTTGTAGGCGGCTTCGACGTTTTCGGCATCCTTGGGAATGGCGACCATGTCGTAGAAAGTACCGGCACCTTCTTTCGGAATGGTGTAGGCCAGTTTGACCTTGTCACCGGCTTCCTTGGCGCGGGTCTTGGATTGTTCCAGGTCACCCGAGTAGCCGACCGCCACGCAGATGTTGCCGTTGGCCAGGTCCGAGATGTACTTCGAGGAGTGGAAGTAAGCCACCGAAGGACGGATCTTGAGGAACAGGTCTTCGGCGGCTTTCAGGTCAGCCTTGTCCTTGCTGTTGGTCGGCTTGCCCAGATAGTGCAGAGCCGCGGGAATCATTTCGGTCGGCGCATCGAGGAAGCTCACGCCGCAGCTTTTCAGCTTCTCGATGTTTTCAGGCTTGAACACGATGTCCCAGGAATCGATCTTGTCGATGCCCAGTGCAGCCTTGACCTTGGCCGGGTTGTAGCCGATGCCGATCGAACCCCACATGTACGGGAACGCGTGCTTGTTGCCCGGGTCGCTGGCGTCGCCAACGGCCTTGAGCAGGTCTTCGTCGAGGTTCTTCCAGTTCGTCAGCTTGGACTTGTCCAGTTCCTGATAAACGCCGGCCTTGATCTGCTTGGCCAGGAAGTTGTTGGAAGGCACCACGATGTCGTAACCGGATTTGCCGGCCAGCAGCTTGGCTTCCAGGGTTTCGTTGCTGTCGAAAACGTCATAGACGACCTTGATGCCCGTCTCTTTTTCGAAATTGGCAACCGTGTCCGGCGCGATGTAGTCGGACCAGTTGTAAACGTGCAACACCTTGTCGTCCGCCTGAACCGCACCCGCCATCACGCCCATCAGGGACATGGCGAGCAGAGTCTTGCCAGCGAGCTTTTTGCCTAATGCCTTCATGCGTTAATGCTCCAAATTTTTCTTTTTTGAACCACTTTGTTCAGCGGCCGAACCCGGACAACTGGAACCGCGGCTAGTCTGGCAAGATCCGAGGCGGTCTTTCAAGAAAAGACCAGCCTTTCTGACAGCTCCGAGCGACAGCGCAACAGCTCCATCGCTCAGAGCCTAGCACTTAGCCCTGCAACGCACTCAGGGTCAGGTCCAGGCACTTGCGTGCCTTTGTCACCAGCTCGTCGATCTCCGCCTTGCTGATCACCAGCGGCGGCGCGATGATCATGGTGTCGCCCACGGCACGCATGATCAGCCCGTTGTCGAAGCAGAACTGGCGGCAGATCATGCCCACACCCTTGCCTTCGTAACGCTTGCGAGTGGCCTTGTCCTGCACCAGCTCGATGGCCCCCAGCAGACCGACTCCGCGCACTTCACCCACCAACGGGTGATCGTTCAGTTCGCGCAGACGTTTCTGCAAATACGGTGCCGTTTCTTCATGGGCGCGTTCGATGATTTTTTCTTCGCGCAGAATCCGGATGTTTTCCAGCCCCACCGCCGCCGCCACTGGGTGACCGGAGTAGGTGAAGCCGTGGTTGAAATCGCCGCCCTCGTTGAGCACCGCCACCACTTCGTCGCGCACGATCAGGCCACCCATCGGGATGTAGCCGGACGTCAGGCCTTTGGCGATGGTCATCATGTGTGGCTTGAGGTCGTAGAAATCGCTGCCGAACCACTGGCCGGTACGGCCGAAACCGCAGATCACTTCATCGGCCACGAACAGGATGTCGTACTTGGCGAGGATTTCCTTGATGCGCGGCCAGTAGGTGTCTGGCGGAATGATCACGCCGCCGGCGCCCTGGATCGGCTCGGCAATAAAGGCACCGACGTTGTCCACGCCGACTTCCAGAATCTTTTCTTCCAGCTGATTGGCCGCCCAGATCCCGAACTCTTCCGGGGTCATGTCGCCGCCTTCGGCGAACCAGTACGGCTGGGCGATGTGGACGATGCCCGGAATCGGCAGGTCGCCCTGTTCGTGCATGTAGGTCATGCCGCCCAGGCTTGCGCCGGCCACGGTGGAACCGTGGTAGCCGTTCTTGCGGCTGATGATGACTTTCTTGTTCGGCTGGCCCTTGATCGCCCAGTAGTGGCGAACCATGCGCAGCATGGTGTCGTTGCCTTCGGAACCGGAGCCGGTGAAGAACACGTGGTTCATGCCTTCTGGCGCCACGTCGGCGATGGCCTTGGCCAGTTCCAGCGCCGGCGGGTGCGCGGTCTGGAAGAACAGGTTGTAGTAAGGCAGTTCGCGCATCTGTTTGGCGGCAGCATCCGCCAGCTCATCGCGTCCATAACCGATCGCCACACACCACAGACCCGCCATGCCGTCGAGGATCTTGTTGCCCTCGCTGTCCCACAGGTACACGCCCTTGGCGTTGGTGATGATCCGTGGACCCTTTTCTTTCAGCTGCTTGAAGTCGCTGAACGGGGCCAGGTGGTGATCGCTGCTGAGGGCTTGCCACTCACGGGTTTGCGGGTTGTTGCTGGTCATGCCAATTCTCCTTGTTATCAGTGAAGGCGCGGCGGCTGGCCACCGCGCCCGGCGTATCAGACGGCGAAGAGCAGGTACTCACGCTCCCAGGAACTGATCACGCGCTTGAAGTTTTCATGCTCGGCCCGCTTCACCGCGACGTAGCCGGTGATGAAGGTCTTGCCCAGGTATTTCTCGATGGTCGCGCTGTTTTCCATGCGCTCCAGCGCGTCCTCGATGGTCAGCGGCAGGCGCAGGTTGCGGCGCTCGTAGCCACGGCCCACAACCGGTGCGCTCGGGTTGATGCCTTCGACCATGCCGATGTAGCCGCAGAGCAGGCTCGCGGCAATCGCCAGGTACGGGTTGGCGTCGGCGCCCGGCAAACGGTTTTCCACCCGACGGTTCTGCGGGCCGGCATCCGGGACGCGCAGGCCCACGGTGCGGTTTTCTTCGCCCCACTCAACGTTCACCGGTGCCGAGGTATCCGGCAGGAAGCGGCGGAACGAGTTGACGTTCGGTGCGAACAGCGGCAACAACTCAGGGATCAGTTTCTGCAGGCCACCGATGTGGTGCAGGAACAGCTGGCTCATGGTCCCGTCGTCATTGGAGAACACGTTCTTGCCGGTCTCGATGTCGATGATGCTCTGGTGCAAGTGCATCGCACTGCCCGGCTCACCGGTCATCGGCTTGGCCATGAAGGTCGCGGCCACGTTGTGCTTGAGGGCGGCCTCGCGCATGGTGCGTTTGAACACCAGAATCTGGTCGGCCAGCGACAGGGCATCGCCGTGACGGAAGTTGATTTCCATCTGCGCCGTGCCGTCCTCATGGATCAGCGTGTCGAGGTCCAGCTCCTGCAATTCGCACCAGTCGTAGACGTCTTCGAACAGCGGATCGAATTCGTTCGCCGCTTCGATGGAGAACGACTGGCGACCGATCTCCGGACGCCCGGAACGGCCGACCGGCGGCTGCAACGGATAGTCAGGGTCGTCGCTGCGCTTGGTCAGGTAGAACTCCATTTCCGGCGCCACGATCGGCTGCCAGCCCTTGTCGGCATAGAGTTTCAGGACTTTCTTGAGGACGTTGCGCGGCGACAGCTCGATCGGGTTGCCTTGCTTGTCGTAGGTGTCGTGGATCACCTGGGCGGTCGGCTCGATGGCCCATGGCACCAGGTACACGGCGTTCTGGTCGGGACGGCAGATCATGTCGATGTCGGCCGGGTCGAGCAGTTCGTAATAGATGTCGTCTTCGACGTAGTCGCCGGTCACGGTCTGCAACAGAACGCTCTCTGGCAGGCGCATGCCTTTTTCGGCGATGAACTTGTTGGTCGGCGAGATCTTGCCCCGGGTGATACCGGTCAAGTCGCCGATCATGCATTCGACTTCTGTGATCTTGTGGTCTTTCAACCAATCGGTGAGCTGGTCGAGGTTGTTACTCATAAATGCCTCTGGGCTGAGTCTCCTGACAGATGTCAGGCAATGTTTGACGCACCAGGCGTCGCGTTAAAGGGCCTTGCTTGCGCGCAGTGCCGGCTTACGCCCGGCACCGCGCATAGACAATGAAGGAGGAGCTTACCTGCCCTTTACGCTGGCGTTGCATTTCCTGTGCACATCCCGGGCGTGCAGAATCACGGGCACGGCGACGGACGCGGTGCAGGCCGGGAGCAGGAAAGAGATCTATATTGAAAGGAGAACCGCTAAAGAGGATGCCCTCGCACACGTCCAGAATATCGGACGCTGGCGCTCGATCTGCCATGGGCTGGGAGATCGCTGGCACGTTGCAGGCCTTGCTGGCCGCGCTGCGGACGGACGTGTCGCCACTGATGTGATAAGCATGCAGACCGGACTGCAAAGAGCAGTCGGTGACGCCGATTAACGGCAGGCGAGACATGAAGCACCCCGGTATTATTGCTGTTATGGGTTTGATCCGAGCTTAGCCTTGTTCATTTTTTTACACAACACCCCCGTAAAAAATACAACACGGCCTGCTCAAGCCTGCGGGTGGCGCGTCCTTCACGGATAAAAAAATGCCCCAAAGTGCCCCATAAATGCCCTCGTGGCGCTTTTTCAGGGCAGAAAAGGCCTCGCTTGACTTCGGCAGGCCGTTCGGGTTGACTGAAACCAGAAAAGATCAATGATTGATATTTTTAACAACAAAGGTGTTGCATCATGTCGGTACCCCCGCGTGCCGTTCAGCTTAACGAAGCGAACGCGTTCCTTAAGGAACATCCTGAGGTTCTGTACGTTGACCTTCTGATTGCGGATATGAATGGTGTGGTGCGCGGCAAGCGCATCGAACGCACCAGCCTCCACAAGGTTTACGAGAAAGGCATCAACCTGCCGGCCTCTCTATTTGCTCTGGATATCAATGGCTCCACGGTGGAAAGCACCGGCCTGGGCCTGGACATCGGCGACGCCGACCGTATCTGCTATCCAATCCCCGATACCCTGTGCAACGAGCCATGGCAGAAGCGCCCGACCGCGCAACTGTTGATGACCATGCACGAACTCGAAGGTGACCCTTTCTTCGCCGACCCGCGCGAAGTGCTCCGTCAAGTTGTTGCAAAGTTTGACGAGCTGGGCTTGACCATCTGCGCCGCATTCGAACTCGAGTTCTACCTGATCGACCAGGAAAACGTGAACGGCCGCCCTCAGCCGCCACGCTCGCCGATCTCCGGCAAACGCCCGCATTCGACCCAGGTCTACCTGATCGACGACCTCGACGAATACGTCGACTGCCTCCAGGACATTCTGGAAGGCGCCAAAGAGCAAGGCATCCCGGCCGACGCCATCGTCAAGGAAAGTGCCCCGGCGCAGTTCGAAGTGAACCTGCACCACGTCGCCGACCCGATCAAGGCGTGCGACTACGCGGTCCTGCTCAAGCGTCTGATCAAGAACATCGCCTACGACCATGAAATGGACACCACTTTCATGGCCAAGCCGTACCCGGGCCAGGCAGGCAACGGTCTGCACGTCCACATTTCGGTTCTCGACAAAGAAGGCAAAAACATTTTTGCCAGCGAGGATCCCGAGCAGAACGCCGCGCTGCGTCACGCGATCGGCGGTGTGCTCGAGACCCTGCCCGCGCAGATGGCTTTCCTCTGCCCGAACGTCAACTCCTACCGTCGTTTCGGCGCACAGTTCTACGTGCCGAACTCGCCGAGCTGGGGCCTGGACAACCGCACCGTGGCCCTGCGCGTACCGACCGGCTCCGCCGACGCGGTCCGCCTGGAACACCGCGTTGCCGGCGCCGACGCCAACCCGTACCTGCTGATGGCTTCGGTCCTGGCGGGCGTGCACCACGGCCTGACCAACAAGATCGAGCCACCGGCTCCGACCGAAGGCAACAGCTACGAGCAGAACGAGCAGAGCCTGCCGAACAACCTGCGCGATGCCCTGCGCGAGCTGGACGACAGCGAAGTGATGGCCAAGTACATCGATCCGAAATACATCGATATCTTCGTCGCCTGCAAAGAGAGCGAGCTGGAGGAGTTCGAACACTCCATCTCCGACCTCGAGTACAACTGGTACCTGCACACCGTTTAAGCGGATTGCAGGAATAAAAAGCGCTGCCGGCTTCATCAGCCCGCAGCGTTTTTTTATGGCCGCCTGCGGCGGATCGCTGGCAAGCCAGCTCCCACAGGGTTCTGTTGTGTACTCAAATCTTGTGTTCGACACAGATACCTGTGGGAGCTGGCTTGCCAGCGATGGCGGCCGACAAGACAACGCAAGAGCCGGCTCGTACAATGCCCGCTGCCCCGCAGGAGACTTTCATGACGCGTCCCGCCCCCGTCCGCAAACCCCGTGCCCGCAGTCAGGCACGGATCGATTCGATACTCGACGCCGCGCGCACGCTGCTGGCCGCCGAGGGCGTGGCGAGCCTGTCGATCTACAGCGTGGCCGAGCGCGCGCAGATTCCGCCCTCCTCGGTCTACCACTTCTTCGCCAGCGTCCCGGCGCTGCTCGAAGCGCTGACCGCCGATGTGCACGCGGCCTTCCGTGCCTGCCTGCAAGCGCCGATCGATCACGATGCCCTGCGCGACTGGCGTGACCTGTCGCGACTGGTCGAGGAGCGGATGCTGGAGATCTACGGCGAGGATGCCGCCGCCCGCCAGCTGATCCTCGCGCAGCACGGCCTCACCGAAGTCACCCAGGCCGACCGCCAGCACGACCTCGAACTCGGCGACCTGATGCACAAGTTGTTCGATCATCACTTCGAGCTGCCGCGCCTGCCGGACGATGTGGACGTGTTCGCGCTGGCCATGGAGCTGGGCGACCGCGTCTACGCCCGCTCGGTGCAGCAGCATGGACAGATCACACCGCGCATGGCCGAGGAAGGCATGCGGGTGTTCGATGCCTATATCGGGCTGTATCTGCCGCCCTATCTGCCCAAGCGGGTTCTCTAGCGCGGCACGCGACAGGCACAAAAAACCCCGAAGGGCTCACACCCTTCGGGGTTGTTTTTGTCCCACGCCCTTACAACTTGGCGATGGACACCTCGGTGGATTTCACGAAGGCGATCACTTCGCTGCCGACCTCCAGTTCCAGCTCCTTGACCGAACGGGTAGTGATCACCGACGTGACGATGCCGGAAGCGGTCTGCACGTCGATTTCCGACAGCACGTCGCCGAGAACGATCTCCTTGATCGCGCCTTTGAACTGGTTGCGTACGTTGATGGCTTTGATAGTCATGGCATTGATTCCTGTCGTTTGCTTGAGTTATTGAGCCCAACGCAGTTGCGTAGGCAAGGGTGAAACGGGTTCCGGCGCCGGCGGTTCGCCGGGCAGGGACAACACACGGTTGAGCACTTCGGTTTCCAGCGCCGCCAGGCGATGGGAGCCACGCACCCGAGGGCGCGGCAGCTCCACTTGCAGGTCGAGGCCGACTTCGCCGTCCTCGATCAGAATCACCCGGTCGGCAATCGCCACCGCTTCGCTGACGTCGTGGGTCACCAGCAGCACGGTGAAACCATGCTGTTGCCAGAGACGCTCGATCAGTTGCTGCATCTCGATCCGGGTCAGCGCATCCAGCGCGCCCAGCGGCTCGTCGAGCAGCAACAGACGCGGTTGATGGATCAGCGCCCGGGCCAGCGCCACACGCTGCTTCTGCCCGCCGGACAGCGCCGCCGGCCATTCATTGGCGCGATCGGCCAGACCGACCGCATCCAGCGCCTGCAAAGCTTGCGGACGCCAGTCGCCCTTGAGACCGAGACCGACGTTGTCGATGATCTTTTTCCACGGCAGCAGCCGCGCTTCCTGGAACATCAACCGGGTGTCATCCCGCGCATCGCTAAGCGGTGCAGCCCCGGCCAGCAAATCGCCGCCGGTGGGTTGATCGAGACCGGCGAGCAGGCGCAGCAAAGTACTTTTGCCGCATCCGCTGCGCCCGACCACAGCGACGAATTGCCCCGCCGGAATGTGCAGATCGATGTCACGCAGCACTTGCCGCGAGCCGAAGGTCTTTTGCAGGTTGCGCACCGCCAGCGGAATCCCGCGCAGCAGGCGTGGAGGTTGTTGAGCGGTCATGCCGCACCTCCTTTCGCCACTTGATACGCCGGATGCCAGCGCAGCCACACACGCTCAAGGCCACGGGCCGCGAGGTCGGCCAGCTTGCCGAGCACCGCGTACAGCAGAATCGCCAGCACCACCACGTCGGTCTGCAGGAACTCGCGGGCGTTCATCGCCAGGTAACCGATGCCGGAGCTGGCAGAGATGGTTTCCGCCACGATCAGGGTCAGCCACATGAAGCCCAGAGCGAAACGCACGCCGACCAGAATCGAAGGCAACGCACCCGGCAGAATCACCTGCCAGAACAGGCTGAAACCGGACAGGCCATAACTACGCGCCATCTCAACCAACGCCGGGTCGACGTTGCGGATGCCGTGATAGGTGTTGAGGTAGATCGGGAACAGCGTGCCCAATGCCACCAGGAAAATCTTCGCCGACTCATCGATGCCGAACCACAGGATCACCAGCGGAATCAGCGCCAGGTGCGGCACGTTGCGGATCATCTGCACCGAGCTGTCGAGCAGGCGTTCGCCCCACTTCGACAGGCCGGTGATGAAGCCCAGCACCAGACCGATGCTGCCACCGATGGTGAAGCCCAGCGCGGCGCGCCAGCCGCTGATCGCCAGGTGCGTCCAGATTTCGCCGCTGCGCACCAGGCTCACGCCGGCTTCGATCACCGCCACCGGCGCCGGCAGAATCCGCGTCGACAACCAACCCGCCGACACCGACAACTGCCACACCGCCAGCAACAACACCGGCAACGCCCAGGGCGCGAGGCTGTGGATAAATTTCTTCATGGCGGCGCCTCAGCTCTGGGACGCGGCTTTGGGAAGAATGTCGTTGGCCACCATCTCGCCGAACGGGCTGACGTAACCTGCGCTTTTCGGCAGTTCCGGACGCTCGACGTCAAGGTGCGGGAACAGCAGCTCGGCCACCCGATACGATTCTTCGAGGTGTGGATAACCGGAGAAGATGAAGGTATCGATGCCCAGATCCGCGTATTCCTTCACGCGCGCCGCCACGGTCGGGCCATCGCCGACCAGCGCCGTACCGGCACCGCCGCGCACCAGGCCGACGCCGGCCCACAGGTTCGGGCTGACTTCGAGGTTGTCGCGGCTGCCACCGTGCAGCGCAGCCATGCGTTGCTGGCCGACCGAATCGAACCGCGCCAGCGAAGCCTGGGCACGTTTGATGGTGTCGTCGTCCAGATGCGAGATCAGGCGATCCGCCGCCTGCCAGGCTTCAGCGTTGGTTTCCCGCACGATCACATGCAGACGAATGCCGAAGCGTACGGTGCGCCCGAGCTTGGCTGCTTTGGCGCGAACCTGTTCGATCTTTTCCGCCACTGCCGCCGGCGGCTCGCCCCAGGTCAAGACCATTTCCACTTGTTCGGCGGCCAGATCCTGCGCCGCTTCCGACGAACCGCCGAAATACAGCGGCGGACGCGGCTGCTGGATCGGCGGATAGAGCAATTTGGCGCCCTTCACACTGATGTGCTCGCCGTCGTAATCCACGGTTTCGCCTTCCAGCACCCGACGCCAGATCCGGGTGAATTCCACCGAGGCCTGATAGCGCGCTTCGTGATCGAGGAACAGACCGTCGCCGGCCAACTCTTCCGGATCGCCACCGGTCACCAGGTTGAACAGCGCACGACCGCCGGACAGGCGATCCAGAGTCGCCGCCTGACGCGCCGCCACCGTCGGGGAAATGATCCCGGGGCGCAGGGCGACAAGGAATTTCAGACGCTGGGTCACCGGGATCAGCGAGGCCGCCACCAGCCACGAGTCCTCGCAGGAGCGGCCGGTGGGAATCAGCACGCCGCCAAAACCCAGTCGATCCGCCGCTTGCGCGACCTGTTGCAGATAGCCGTGGTCGACGGCGCGAGCGCCTTCGGCGGTGCCAAGGTAATGGCCGTCGCCGTGGGTTGGCAGGAACCAGAAAATGTTGAGGCTCATGGAGTGGTCTCCTTGGGGATTCGGTTTACTGGGCTTGGGTGACCGAGCTTTGGGCCACAGCGGCCGGTGGGGTCCAGATCACATCCTTGATGCTCAACGGCTTGGGAATCAGCTTGAGCTGGTAGAAGGTGTCGGCGATTTTCTGTTGTGCGGCGACCACTTCCGGGGTCAGGAACAGCGCGCCGTAGCCCTGGCGTTTCACCGAGGTCAGGGTGATGTCTGCCGGCAGGCCGAGCAGCGGCGACACCTGTTGGGTCACGTCTTCCGGGTTGGCCTTGGACCACTCGCCGACGGCGCGCACTTCTTCCACGAGGGTCTTGATCACCTCTGGATTTTTCTGTGCGTAGGGTTTGGTCGCCAGGTAGAACTGGTGGTTGTCGACGATGCCTTTGCCGTCACGCAGCGTGTGCGCTTGCAGCTGTTTCTCGGCGGCGGCCTGGTACGGGTCCCAGATGACCCAGGCGTCGACGCTGCCACGTTCGAACGCGGCGCGGGCATCGGCCGGCGGCAGGAATACGGTTTGAATGTCGGTGTACTTGAGGCCGGCGTCTTCCAGCGCACGCACCAGCAAATAGTGGACGTTGGAGCCTTTGTTCAGGGCGACTTTCTTGCCCTTGAGATCCGCCACCGATTTGATCGGCGAGTCTTTCGGCACGAGGATCGCTTCGCTGTTCGGCGCTGGTGGCTCGTAAGCCACGTAGAGCAGATCGGCACCGGCAGCCTGGGCGAAGACCGGCGGGGTTTCGCCGGTGACACCGAAGTCGATCGAGCCGACGTTCAGGCCTTCCAGCAGTTGCGGGCCGCCGGGGAATTCAGTCCATTGCACGTCGACGCCTTGAGCAGCGAGACGCTTTTCCAGCGTGCCTTTGGCTTTGAGCAGCACCAGCGTGCCGTATTTCTGATAACCGATACGCAGGGTTTCGGCTTGAGCTTGAGTGATGGCGCCGAAGGACACAGCCGCAGCAAACAGAGCGACCAGACCACGACGCAAAAATACAGTGCGCATAGCGCTCTCCTTTTTGCTGTTGGGTTTTGGCTGCACCTGCTTGGCCGTTGGCGGCTGAGTAAGGTGAGTACTTCAAGTTTCGGTGTGGTTCAAATGCTCCAGCGAGCACTCAACAAACGTTCGTTCAACAGCCCCGGCTCCAGCGGCTTCGGCCGGCGGGCCATGGCGCTGACAAACTGGTCCAGCGCTTCATGCAACCGCTGCTCCAACGCCGGCGCCAACTGCGCCTGGGCACTGCCTTCGCCGTAGGCGATCTGGCTGTCCTCGGCAAAAATCCCTTGCAGCATTTCCTGGGCCTTCAACGCCGACAGCACAGGCTTGAGGGCGTAATCGACCACCAGCATGTGGGCGATGCTGCCGCCGGTGGCCATCGGCAAAACGATCTTGTGGTTCAGCGCACGCTCGGGCAGCAGATCCAGCACGGTCTTCAGGGCGCCGGAAAACGACGCCTTGTACACCGGCGTGGCGATCAGCAGGCCATCGGCGTTTTCAATCTGTTGCAGCAGGTCGAGCACCTTCGGGCTGTCGAAGCGGGCGTGGAGCAGGTCTTCGGCCGGGAAGTCCCGCACCTGATAACTCACCACTTCCACCCCTTGCTGCTGCAACCAGCGTTGCGAGCGCTCCAGCAACACCCCGGAGCGGGAACGTTGACTGGGACTGCCACCGAGTGAGACGACCAGCATTCAGACGATTCCTTGCGCGTTACAGGCGATTCGCGGGTTGCGATCTCGCTTCGATGTCAGTGACCTTACCAGTTGATTCATATATCCATAAATCATATTTATTCATTTGGTTATTCTTTATGGAGATATGTATTTCATTTTCTTGCGGCAAAAAAACAGGCCGTCAAAGCGGCCTGAAACCCTGCATCGTGGTTACAAATTGGATGCGCGCGGCGCATTCGACGCCGCCATCGCCAGCAGGCTGGCTCCCACATGGAATGCCCACTTGTGGGAGCCAGCCTGCTGGCGATTGGACTTTATTTGTTCGGCTGTGGGGTGAGGCGCAGGTACGGCTTCACCGCGCGATAGCCCTTCGGAAAGCGTTGCTTGATTTCGTCTTCGTCCTTGAGCGACGGCACGATCACCACTTCTTCACCGTCCTGCCAGTTGGCCGGGGTGGCCACCTTGTAGTTGTCGGTGAGCTGCAGCGAATCGATCACCCGCAAGATCTCGTGGAAGTTGCGCCCGGTGCTCGCCGGGTAGGTGATGGTCAGGCGGATCTTCTTGTTCGGATCGATCACGAACAGCGAACGCACGGTCAGGGTGTCGTTGGCGTTCGGGTGGATCAGATCGTACAGATCGGACACCCTGCGATCGGCATCGGCCAGGATCGGGAAGTTGACGATGGTGTTCTGGGTTTCGTTGATGTCCTCGATCCACTTGTGGTGCGAGTCCACCGGGTCGACCGACAGGGCAATGGCTTTCACGCCGCGCTTGTTGAACTCGTCCTTGAGCTTGGCAGTGAAGCCCAGCTCGGTGGTGCAGACCGGGGTAAAGTCCGCCGGGTGGGAAAACAGCACGCCCCAGCTATCGCCCAGCCATTCGTGGAAACGAATCTTGCCGGCGCTGGAATCCTGTTCGAAATCGGGGGCGATATCGCCAAGTCTGAGGCTCATGGTGCGGCTCCTGATGAGTGGTTGGAGACCTCAACTGTAGCTCGGGATTCGATCTTCTTAAAAAGAATAAATAACTAGATATTTATATCTTTATTGAATATTAAACATCTGTTCACTGGACGTCCCGCAGCATCGCGACGAACATCGCCCTCAAGGTTCGAGAAGGCCTTGAGTTGCTGTAAAGAGGGGAACATCGGGAAAGGCTTACGGGGGTGAGCCGGACCCGAAAACGCAAAAGCCCCGTCCGGCGCGATGCCGGACGGGGCTTTTTTTCGTCAGTTACCTGAGCGCGCTATTACAGCAGCGGGATCGAGTAGCTGAGGATCAGACGGTTTTCGTCCTGGTCGCGAACACCGGCGATGTTGGTACGCCAGGTAGCGTTTTTCCACATGAAGCCGACGTTTTTCAGCGGGCCTTCCGGCACGACGTAACCGATGGTCAGGTCGCGTTCCCACTCGGTGTCGCCGTTGCCGTTTTCACGACCGGTGGAAGTTACGGTGTCGATGTTATCGCCACGCAGGTAAACCATACCGGCGGTCAGGCCCGGTACGCCAACCTTGGCGAAGTCATACGAGTAGCGAGCTTGCCAGGTACGTTCGCCGGCACGGCCGAACTTCTGGATCTGCATGTCGGTAATGGTGTAGTTCGACGAACCGTCGCCCTGGTTCAGCCAAGGGAAGTCGCTGCTGCCGTTGGAAACCTGGTAGCCGCCACCGAAAGTGTGACCTTCAACGGTGTACAGGAACAGACCGCTGTAGAGGTTGTTGTCGACTTTACCGCGACCGCTGGCAACACCGGAGTAGTTACCGCTGCTGAAGTAAGCAGGCGTGTTGCCGTTGCGGCCGTCGTCAGAGCTGTTGAAGTAACGGAAGTCAGACTTCAATACGCCCGGGCCGATTGCCCAGTTGTGGACCAGACCCAGGAAGTGTTGCTTGTAGAAATCTTCCAGGTTGCCGTAGTAGTACTGGGCAGTCAGGTCTTTGGTGATCTTGTAGTCACCACCGGCGTAAATGAACTTGTTGCTGTTAACGGTACGCGGTGCCGCGCCGTTGATAGACAGCTGCTCATTGTTGCTGGAGTTACGACCCTTCGCGTGCTCGATCTGACCACCGACCAGGGTCAGGTCCTTGATTTCGCCGGAAGTGATCTGGCCACCCTGCCAGGTTTGTGGCAGCAGGCGACCGTCGTTGGTCACGATGACCGGGTTCTTCGGCTGCAGGGTACCCAGCTTCAGTTCAGTCTGGGAAATCTTGGCTTTGGCAGTCAGGCCCAGGCTGGAGAAGTTATCAACCGCTTGACCATTGGATTCGCTTGGGAAAACAGTGCCGCCGTAAGCGGTGCCAGGATTACCGTTAGCAGCAACGTTGCCGTTGGTGCCGCCGCCCGAATCCAGACGTACGCCCAGCAGGCCGATGGCGTCGATACCGAAGCCTACGGTGCCTTGGGTGTAGCCGGAGATGAAACGCAGATCGAAGCCTTGGCCCCACTCTTCGTTGCGGCTTGGTTCGGCAGTGCCGCTACGGTTGTCAGTGTTGATGTAGAAGTTACGCAGCCCCAAGGTGGCCTTGCTGTCTTCGATGAAACCGGCGGCGCCTGCCTGCTGCGCCAAAACCCCTACGGCCACGGCCAGGGCCAAGGTGGACTTGTTCATGTTTCGCTCCTCTCGTTTCTAATTCTTGTGTTCCTGGTCCGGGGTCTGATGCCCCTGGATCCTAAGATGCGCGATTAGCGCCAGACCGTGACTGACAAGTCAATCGTAACCTTGTATGTCTACGACCAAGGTCTAATCGCAGTGATTTGGTCCCTGCAGGGTAAAGACTTCCTGATAAACCCAAAAAGAATTTATTAATTCTTTTTGATACCTTTCAGCTATATGGCCAGCCATTTGCCATCCTTACCGGATACAGCGTATCGGCGACTAAGCTCATTACTAAATGGTATTTGTTAGCCTTTTTTTAGATCGATTAGCTTTGACGCAACCCCGATTCGTCAAACCCTATCGAAAAGGCGACGCCATGATGGCCAAACGCGCACTATCTAGTCAATTTGTTACAGTTTGTGTGTCGGCGCTGATTTCTTTTTCAGCCCATGCCGCCAACCTCACCGTCGGCTACCAGACCGGTATTGACCCGAGCAAAGTCCCCCAGGCCGACGGCGTGTACGAGAAGGCCATCGGCGAGAAAATCGACTGGCGTCGGTTCAACAGCGGCCCGGAAGTTGTGACAGCCATCGCCTCCGGCGATGTGCAGATCGGCAACCTCGGCTCCAGCCCGCTGGCGGCCGCTGCTTCGCGCAATCTGCCGATCGTGGCCTTTATCGTCTCGGCGCAGATCAATGCCGCCGAAGCACTGGTGGTGCGTAACGGCAGCGGTATCAACAAGCCCGAAGACCTGATCGGCAAGACCATCGCCACCCCGTTCGTTTCCACCTCCCACTACAGCCTGCTCGGTGCGCTCAAGCACTGGGGCCTGGACACCTCGAAAGTCAAAGTGGTGAACCTGCAACCCGCAGAAATCGCGGCGGCCTGGAAGCGTGGCGACATCGACGGTGCCTTTGTCTGGTCGCCGGCGCTGGGTGAAATCCGCAAGACCGGCAAGACCCTGACGGATGCCGCGCAGGTCGGCCAGTGGGGCGCGCCGACCTTCGAAGTCTGGGTCGCGCGCAAGGACTTTGCCGAGAAGCATCCTGAGGTCGTGGCCAAGTTCGCCAAGGTGACTCTGGACTCGTTCGCCGATTACGCCGCCCATAAAGACAGCTGGACGGCCGATTCCGTACCTGTACAGAAAATCGCCAAACTGACCGGTGCCAATGCTGCCGACGTTCCGGAATTGCTCGCGGGTTCGGCATTCCCGGACGCCAAGGCACAACAGACCACGGCGCTGCTGGACGGCGGCACGGCGAGGGCGATTGGTGAGACGGCGAAATTCTTGAAGGAACAGGGCAAGGTCGAAAGTGTTCTGCCTGACTACTCGCCGTATGTCAGTGCGAAGTTTGTAGCCGAATAAACGCTATCGCGAGCAAGCTCGCTCCCTCACAGGCTCAGTGAACCTTTGTGGGAGCGGCCCTGCTCGCGATGAGGGCGTCACATCACAGAGACTTTTCGAAGATCTTCGAATTGCGCTGATAGTTATAAAGAGAAGCCCGAGCTGCCGGCAGGCGCTCGACGCTGCTCGGTTCGAAACCGCGCTCGCGGAACCAGTGGGCAGTGCGGGTGGTGAGGACGAACAAAGTCTTCAGGCCCTGCGCCCGGGCACGGGTCTCGATGCGCTCGAGCAATTCGTCGCCGCGACCGCCATGGCGATACTCGGGATTCACCGCCAGGCACGCCAGTTCACCGGCATCCGAATCGGCAATCTGATACAGCGCCGCGCAGGCGATGATCATCCCTTCACGCTCGACCACACTGAACTGCTCGATCTCACGCTCCAGCACTTCGCGCGAGCGACGCACCAGAATCCCCTGCTCTTCCAGCGGGCTGATCAGGTCAAGCAAGCCACCGACGTCTTCAATCGCCGCCTCGCGCACCAGTTCGAATTGCTCCTGGGCCACCAGCGTACCGCCACCGTCACGGGTGAACAGTTCGGTCAGCAGCGCACCATCCTCGGCATAACTGACGATATGGCTGCGTGCCACGCCGCCACGACAGGCTTCGGCGGCGGCATCCAGCAGTTCCGCCTGATAGTTGCTGCCCAGACGCTGCAGATGTGCCGGCACCTGTTGCGGACGCAGTTCGCGCACCAGTTTGCCGTTTTCGTCGATCAGACCGAGGTCGGCGCCGAACAGCAGCAGCTTGTCGGCGCCCAGATCGATGGCGGCGCGGGTGGCGACGTCTTCGCAGGCGAGGTTGAAGATCTCGCCGGTAGGCGAATAACCCAGCGGCGACAGCAGCACGATGGAGCGCTCGTCGAGCAGACGGTTGATGCCTTTGCGGTCGACCCGGCGCACTTCGCCGGTGTGGTGATAGTCGACACCTTCCAGCACACCGATCGGCCGGGCCGTCACGAGGTTGCCGCTGGCCACCCGCAGACGCGAGCCCTGCATCGGCGACGAGGCCATGTCCATCGACAGCCGCGCTTCGATGGCGATGCGCAACTGGCCGACCGCATCGATCACGCACTCCAGCGTCGCGGCATCGGTGATGCGCATGCCGTGGTGGTAATGCGGGGTCAGGCCGCGGGCGGCAAGACGGGTTTCAATCTGCGGACGGGAACCATGAACCAGTACCAGCCGCACGCCGAGGCTGTGCAGCAGCACGATGTCATGGACGATGTT
The DNA here is from genome assembly GCF_039695385.1 of Pseudomonas sp. 9.2(2024). Taxonomy (NCBI): domain Bacteria; kingdom Pseudomonadati; phylum Pseudomonadota; class Gammaproteobacteria; order Pseudomonadales; family Pseudomonadaceae; genus Pseudomonas; species Pseudomonas sp. 9.2(2024). The sequence goes on from NZ_CP155585.1 coordinate 6,179,438, forward strand.
GCCGAAATTCGGATGCTCCACGCCGTCGCCCGGAAGCATGACAACGAAGGTGCAATCGCGGTGAGCATTGATATAAGGAGACGCGTGGCGAAGCCAATTGACGTATTCGGGCATGAACCTGGGCCTGTAATAAATAGCAGCCGGAAAAAGGGCAGAACGGAAAACGCACAGCGGGCTGATGGTTATCGTCGGAACAGGCTTGGCGACACGCGCGCTCTCCTCATGAATACGGGTGGGTGTTTGGGCAATTTATACAGCTTTGAGACAGTAATGTTCGATCAACTGCCGCAATAGATGCACGGTAGGCTGCAAACGTGACATTTCGAGGTACTCGCCCGGTTGATGCGCACAGGCGATGTCGCCGGGGCCGAGCACGATGGTTTCGCAGCCAAGGCGCTGAAGATAAGGCGCTTCGGTGCCGAACGCTACCGCTTCGGCCGTATGGCCGGTGAGTTTTTCGGCAATTCGCACCAGTTCCGCGTCTTCGGCCTGCTCGAACGGCGGCACTTCGGGAAACAGCGGCGCGTAATCGATTTTCACCTGATGGCGTTCGGCGACCGGGTTGAGCCTGCGCAGAATCTCGCTGCGCAAGAGCTTGGGGTCCATTCCCGGCAACGGCCGCAGGTCGAACTCCAGCGAACACTGACCGCAGATGCGGTTGGGGTTGTCGCCACCGTGGATGCAGCCGAAGTTCATGGTCGGCTGCGGCACGCTGAACTGCGGGTTGTTGAATTCGCGCTGCCACAGCAGGCGCAGGCCGCGCAGTTCGCCGATGGCATCGTGCATCGCTTCGAGGGCGCTGTGCCCCAGGCGCGGATCCGACGAATGGCCGCTCTGCCCAAGGATATCGATGCGCTCCATCATGATGCCTTTGTGCATGCGGATTGGTTTGAGCCCGGTCGGCTCGCCGATCACCGCAGCCCGGCCCAGCGGTCGCCCCGCTTCGGCCAGCGCACGGGCACCGGACATCGAGCTTTCTTCATCGCAGGTGGCGAGGATCAGCAGCGGTTGTTTGAACGGCTGATCGAGCAGCGGTTGCACGGCTTCGATGATCAGGGCGAAAAAGCCCTTCATGTCGCAGCTGCCGAGGCCGACCCAGCGGCCGTCGACTTCGGTGAGTTTCAGCGGATCGGTTTTCCACAGCGCATCGTCGTACGGCACCGTGTCGCTGTGCCCGGCCAGCACCAGCCCGCCGGGTCCGCTGCCGAAACTGGCGAGCAGGTTGAATTTTCCGGAGCTGACCTGCTGGATGTCGCAGCTGAAACCGAGGTCGCCGAGCCAGCCCGCGAGCAGATCGATCACCGCCCGGTTGGACTGATCGAGCCGCGGCTGAGTGCAACTGACCGACGGCGCGGCGATCAGTGCAGCGAACTGGTCTTGCATGGACGGCAAAGGCATCGCTGACTCCAACTCCCGGATTGAGGTTCATCATAGAACCATCCGGCGCCGAGAATAAACCGCCGCAAAGCGTAGGAAGGTTCAGTCCTGTACACTGCACGGCCTTGGCAGCCACACATTCCCCCGGCTGCGCTCCCGATCCTGGATTTTCCGGCCATGCAGAAAGAAACCGAAATCAAACTCCGCGTCAGCCGCGAAACCCTCGCCGCCCTGCGCGAGCACCCTCTCCTGAAAAAACGCAACAAAAGTGGCTGGGAACGCCGTGAGTTGATGAATCAGTACTTCGACACGCCCGAGCGTGACCTGGCCCGGGCCAAGGTTGCCCTGCGCCTGCGCAAGGACGGCGAAGAGGTGATTCAGACCCTCAAGACCCGTGGCCAGAGCGTCGCCGGTCTGTCCGAGCGTAACGAGTACGACTGGAACCTGCCCAAAGCCAAGCTCGACGTGAAGAAACTCGACGGCGAATGCTGGCCCGAGTCCCTCGCCGAGCTGGACAAGAAAACCCTGAAGCCGATCTTCACCACCGATTTCGTCCGCGAACGCGCCGAAATCGCGTGGGGCCGTGGCAAGACCAAAGTGGTCATCGAAGCCGCGCTGGATCTGGGCCACGTGGTAGTCGGCAAACAGAAAGAAGAAATCTGCGAGCTGGAACTGGAACTGCGCGAAGGCGAGCCTGCCGCGCTGCTGGAACTGGCCGCCGAACTGGCCGAAACCCTGGCCCTGATGCCGTGCGACATCAGCAAGGCCGAGCGCGGCTATCGTCTATACGACGCCAACAGCTACTCGCTGAGCCTGCCGGCGCCGGCCATCACCGCCGAAACCCCGCTGGACGACGCCTTCGCCGCCCTGGCCTGGCACTTGCTCGGCAGCAGCCAGCGTCTGGCCGAACAGTATCGCTTCAACGGCCACTGGCGCCTGCTGCAGGACTGGGTCGAGAACCTCGCGGAAATGCGTGCCCTGCTCAGCAGCCTCGGCCAGGCCGCACCACGTCCGTCGACCCATGACCTGCGTGTTGCCCTCGATGCCCTGCTGGAAGACTGGCGTCCGCTGGTACAGGTCGGCATCGAAGACGAAGACGTGCGCAAAGCCGCGCCGGAACAGTTCCTCGAAGAGCTGGAAGACCCGCGCTGGGGCCTGTTCTCGCTGAACGCTTCGCGCTGGTTGCTGGCCCGCACCTGGGCTGCCGACCGCAACACCCGTGGCAATCGCCAGGGTGCCGCGCAGTTGCAAAGCTGGCTGCCGCGCCTGCTGGGCGAAGAAGCCACTTCGCTGCAATTGCAGCGCTATCAGCAGCAGCCGGAAGATCTGGCCGAGCAACTGCCGCGCATCGAGCGCATCCAGGTCTGGTTGCACCACGCGCGCAACGTGCTGGAGATCCCGGAAATGGATCGTCTGTATGGCGAGCTGAACAAACTGGCGCAACTGGCCAACGAGCCGACCATCACCGATGAACTGCTCGATGCGCGCAAGCATCAGGCGATTGCGGTGTACCAGAATCGCGCCTGGAAAATGCTGCTGCGCATGTAACACCGGCGAAAGATCGTTCCCACGTCGAGGCGTCGAACCGTCTGCGTGGGAATGCAGCCCGGGACGCTCCGCGTCCCAAAGCGGACGCAGAGCGTCCATTGAGGCATTCCCACGCGGAGCGTGGGAACGATCATCCCCCGCGTGATCAGCGCAGTACCGGCAAACTGGTCGTGGACTTGATCTCCGACAGCGCCACAATCGAGTTCACTTCCTGAATCCCCGGCACCAGCGACAGCTTCTCGAAGAAGAACCGCTCATACGCCTCGATGTCCGCCGCGACAATCCGCAACAGAAAATCCACCGCTCCCATCAGCACGTAACACTCCAGAACTTCGGGAAAACCGCGAATCGCCTCGGTGAATTCGGTGAAGTTCGAACGGCCGTGGGCGTTGAGTTTGATCTCGGCAAAAATCTGCGTGTTCAGACCGATCTTCTTGCGATCGAGCAAAGTCACCTGGCCACGAATGATCCCCTCCTCCTTCATCCGCTGAATCCGTCGCCAGCACGGCGATTGCGACAGCCCCACCTGCTCGGCGATCTGTGCGCTGGACAAGGAAGCGTCCTCTTGCAGCAGGGCGAGAATGCGCCGGTCGTAGCTGTCCAGCTCGCTGTGCATAAATAATCCTCAAAAGAAGCCAATAGCGAATTGATTCCACCAATCAACCGCCTGATCAGCTCATCTTAGACAAGAAATGCCCGGCATCGGATGTAAAAATTCCCCCACTGATTCCGGAGACCTCCCATGCCACACCTCGAAGCCGTCAACACCCCTGCGCCCCGTGCCGATGTGTGGAACGCCAGCAACGCCCATTGCCTTGCGCAGTATCAGATCCTGGCCGAGGCCGAGCCGGATTTGCTGGTGCGTGTCCTGAACCTGTTCGCCTTGCAGTGCCTCACCCCGGAACAGGTGAATGTCCAGCGGCTGGACGATCTGCTGTCGATCGACATCGTCATGAGCGGCCTGAGCTGGCACCGCGCCCAAGTGATCGCGGAAAAACTTCGTAACCTGATCAGCGTCTGCTCGGTGAACCTGCAAAACCCCGACGCGGCGTGGGATGCACCGGCGCAGGCGGCCGGCTGACAAGAACCGAAACGTCTTCGTCGGGTAGTGGCCCAACGGTCGGCGGGGCCACGACTATCCTTTGCGCACTGTCGTTCAAAAGGAGCCCGCATGTCCGTTCAACTCGCCACTCAGGACCGCTGGCTGGATCTCAATGAGGTACTGCGTGAACTGGTCGCCCAGGGTTTCATCTGCCAGGACTCGGCCGAGCAAGCGCTGAATGCCCGGCGCCGACATGCCGCCCACGGCCAGAAGCATCCGCTGGAATTCATCGCCAGCCAGCAACTGGACGACCTCAGCCGTCCGGGCAAACACCTCGACCTGGAAAGCCTGACCCTGTGGCTGGCGCAGCAGGCCGGCCAGCCGTACCTGCGGATCGATCCGCTGAAGATCAACGTCGCGGCCATCACGCCGCTGATGTCCTATGCCTTTGCCCAGCGCCACAAGATTCTCGCGGTGTCGGTCGACCGCGACGCGGTGACCGTGGCCAGCGCCCAGCCCTATGTCAGCGGCTGGGAGGCGGACCTGACTCACGTCCTGAAACTGCCGATCAAACGGGTGGTGGCCAACCCGGCGGACATCCAGCGTTTCAGCGTCGAATTCTTCCGCCTCGCCAAATCGGTCAGCGGCGCCAGCAATGCCGATGCGCAGAGCGGCAACCTCGGCAACTTCGAACAACTGCTCAACCTCGGCGCCAGCGATCAGGAACCGGACGCCAACGACGCGCACATCGTCAACATCGTCGACTGGCTGTTCCAGTACGCCTTCCAGCAGCGGGCGAGCGACATCCACATCGAACCCCGGCGCGATCAAGGCACCGTTCGCTTTCGCATCGACGGCGTGCTGCACAACGTCTATCAATTTCCACCCCAGGTGACGATGGCCATCGTCAGCCGCCTGAAAAGCCTTGGCCGGATGAACGTCGCCGAGAAGCGCAAACCCCAGGACGGCCGGGTCAAGACCAAGACCCCGGACGGCGGCGAAGTCGAGTTGCGCCTGTCGACCCTGCCCACCGCGTTCGGCGAAAAAATGGTGATGCGGATCTTCGACCCGGAAGTGCTGCTCAAGGATTTCGATCAGCTGGGGTTTTCCACCGACGACCTGAGGCGCTGGCAGGACATGACCCGTCAGCCCAACGGCATCATCCTGGTCACCGGCCCGACCGGTTCCGGCAAGACCACCACGCTGTACACCACACTGAAAAAACTGGCGACTCCGGAGGTCAACCTCTGCACCATCGAGGACCCGATCGAGATGGTCGAGCCGGCCTTCAACCAGATGCAGGTCCAGCACAACATCGACCTGACGTTCGCCGCCGGTGTGCGCGCGCTGATGCGGCAGGATCCGGACATCATCATGATCGGCGAGATCCGTGACCTGGAGACCGCCGAAATGGCGATCCAGGCGGCGTTGACCGGGCACCTGGTGCTCTCGACCCTGCACACCAACGATGCGCCGAGCGCCATCAGCCGTCTGCTGGAACTCGGCGTGCCTCATTACCTGATCAAGGCCACCGTGCTCGGCGTGATGGCGCAACGATTGGTGCGAACCCTGTGCCCGCACTGCAAGGCGCCGCTGACTCTTGATGAAGAAGACTGGCAAACCCTGACCCGACCGTGGCAGGCGCCGCTGCCCGGTAATGCGCAACGGGCCATCGGTTGCCTGGAGTGTCGCGACACCGGTTATCACGGGCGCGCCGGGGTCTACGAAATCATGCAACTGAGCGACAGCCTCAAGGCCTTGATCAGCTCCGACACCGATCTCACCGCGATCCGCCGACAGGCGTTCAAGGAAGGCATGCGCAGCCTGCGATTGTCCGGCGCGCAGAAAGTTGCTGCGGGGCTGACAACCCTTGAGGAAGTGCTGCGGGTGACGCCACAGAGCGAGCAGAAATAGCCGCTCACGGAACCGGATCGGGGAAACGGCGATCCAACCGGTTATTCAACACCAGTGGAGTCACCCAACATGCGTCTCAAACTTGCTGTCGCCACCCTTGCCCTGCTGTCTCTGCCCGTCGGTTCGGCAATGGCCGACAGCTTTTGGCGTAACGTCATTTCGTCCGGTGCCACCACCGGCTCGACCTACCTGACCTTCAAGGATCACAAACTGATCGTTGCCGCCCAGGACGATGCCGGCAGCTTCGTCGCCAGCGACGGCGGTATCCGTGGCCCGTACCTGGAAGCCGCGATGCAGAAAGTCCGCGCCGACAACCCGGGCCTGCAGGCAACGGACATGGAACTGGCGAACGCGATTCTGGCGAAGAACGCCGTGGCGTCGGAATAACCTTCCGGACAGACAAAAATGCCGCTCACACGAGCGGCATTTTTTTGCCCGCTGTTCAGCGGTAATCGTCCACTGGCACGCAGGCGCAGAACAGGTTGCGGTCGCCGTAGACGTTATCGACCCGGTTCACTGCCGGCCAATATTTGTGCGCTTTGGTGTGCGCATCCGGCGTGATGCCCTGCTCGATGCTGTACGGCCGCTCCCACACGCCGGTGATATCGGCCAGGGTATGCGGCGCCCGTTTGAGCGGGTTGTCCTCGGCCGGCCAGTTGCCGTTTTGCACCTCAGTGATTTCTGCACGAATGCTCAGCATCGCGCCGATGAAACGATCCAGTTCGGCCTTGGACTCGCTTTCGGTCGGCTCGACCATCAAAGTGCCCGGCACCGGGAACGACATGGTCGGCGCGTGGAAGCCGTAATCCATCAGGCGCTTGGCGACGTCTTCCTCGCTGATGCCGGTGGCAGCCTTGAGTGGCCGCAGATCCAGAATGCATTCGTGGGCGACCCGCTCGTTGCGACCGGTGTACAGAACGGGGAAAGCACCGGACAGATGCTGTGCCAGGTAATTCGCAGCAAGGATCGCCACCTCACTGGCATCCGCCAATTGCGGCCCCATCATCGCGATGTACATCCAGCTGATCGGCAGAATGCTTGCGCTGCCCCACGGCGCGGCACTGACCGCACCGTTCTGCGGTTGCGGCCCTTCGATCGGCACCACCGGATGATTGGCGACGAACGGCGCCAGGTGCGCACGCACGCCAATCGGCCCCATACCCGGCCCGCCTCCGCCGTGGGGAATGCAGAAGGTCTTGTGCAGGTTCATGTGCGACACGTCGGCGCCGATGTCCGCCGGCCGCGCCAGCCCGACCTGAGCATTGAGGTTGGCGCCGTCCATGTACACCTGGCCGCCGTGCTGGTGGATAACTTCGCAGATTTCGCTGATGCCTTCCTCGTACACGCCGTGGGTCGACGGATAGGTCGCCATCAGGCACGACAGCTTGGCCCCGGCCTCGGACGCCTTGGCTTTCAAATCCTCCAGATCAACGTTGCCCGCCTCATCGCACTCGACGATCACCACGCGCATCCCGGCCATCTGCGCCGAGGCCGGGTTGGTGCCGTGGGCCGAAGAAGGAATCAGGCAGATATCCCGCCCGCCCTGCTGGCGGCTCTCGTGGTATTTGCGGATCGCCAGCAACCCGGCGTACTCGCCCTGGGCGCCGGAGTTGGGCTGCATGCAGATTGCATCGAACCCGGTAATCGCGCACAGCCAGCGCTCCAGCTCCTCGATCATCAGCGTGTAACCGACAGCCTGCTCCCGGGGCACGAACGGGTGCAGGTTGGCGAATTGCGGCCAGGTGATCGGGATCATCTCGCTGGTGGCGTTGAGTTTCATGGTGCAGGAGCCCAGCGGGATCATCGACTGGTTGAGCGCCAGATCCTTGCTCTCCAGTTGTTTGAGGTAGCGCAGCATCTCGGTTTCGCTGTGGTGGGCGTTGAACACCGGGTGACGCAGGTAAGGCGTGCTGCGCTGCAGCGTGTCGGGAATGCCGGAAGCCAGCGTCTCGGCGTCGAGCTCATCGACGCTCAACCCGTGATCGGCGCCCAGCAGCACATCGAACAGTCTGGCCACGGTGTTTTCATCACAGGCCTCGTCGAGGCTCAGACCGAGTTGGCCACGACCGAGGATGCGCAGGTTGATCTGCGCGGACTGGGCACTTTCGATGATCGCGGTTTGCGCGCCGCCCACGTCCAGCGTGAGGGTGTCGAAGAAATGTTGGTTGAGGCGCTTGATGCCATGGCGTTCGAGCCCGACGGCGAGAATGCAGGTCAGCCGGTGCACCCGCTGGGCGATTCGTTTCAGACCTTCCGGGCCGTGATAGACCGCATAGAAACTGGCGATGTTGGCCAGCAACACCTGGGCGGTGCAGATGTTCGAATTGGCCTTCTCCCGGCGAATGTGCTGTTCGCGGGTTTGCAGGGCCATACGCAGCGCGACGTTGCCGCGGGCATCTTTCGACACGCCGATGATCCGCCCCGGTATCGCCCGTTTGTATTCCTCGCGACTGGCGAAAAACGCCGCGTGCGGGCCGCCGTAACCCATCGGCACGCCGAAGCGCTGGGATGAACCGAACACCACGTCGGCACCCAGTTCGCCCGGCGGGGTCAGCAGCAACAGACTGAGCAGATCGGCCGCCACGCAGGCCAGCGCCTGCTGCGCGTGCAGGTGATCGATCAGTGGCCGCAGGTCGCGGACTTCGCCGTGGGTGTCGGGGTATTGCAGCAGTGCGCCGAACACCTGGTGCTGCTTCAAGTTGTCCACAGCGTCGACGATCAGCTCGAAGCCGAAACCTTCGGCACGGGTCTGCACCACGGAAATGGTCTGGGGATGACAGTTTTCGTCGACGAAGAACAGATTGCTTTTCGACTTCGCCACGCGCTTGGCCAGGGCCATGGCTTCCGCCGCAGCGGTGGCTTCATCGAGCAGCGAAGCATTGGCCAGTTCAAGGCCAGTGAGGTCGATGGTCAGTTGCTGAAAGTTGAGCAACGCTTCGAGCCGGCCTTGGGCGATTTCCGGTTGGTAAGGCGTGTAGGCGGTGTACCAGCCGGGATTTTCCAGCACGTTGCGCAGGATGACGGTCGGGGTCAGGGTGCCGTGGTAGCCCATGCCGATCAGGCTGGTCCAGACCTGGTTCTGCTCGGCATAACCGCGCAGCTTTGCCAGCGCCGCCTGTTCGTCCAGCGCCGGCGGCAGGTCCAGCTCGCGGTTGAGGCGAATGCCCGGCGGCACGGTCTGTTCGATCAGCTCGACCCGGCTGCCGAGGCCGAGGCTGTCGAGCATCGCCTGCTGCTCGGCGGCATCGGGGCCGAGGTGGCGGCGCAGAAAGGCATGGGGGTCGCGTAACTGGCTGAGGGATGGCAACTGGGACATGACGGGCTCTCTCTTGGCTGGCGGCTCGGCGTCAATGCAACACGGTCAAACCAGCATAGCAGCCACCCCGACGGCAAAAGTCCCGGGCAGAAAAAAGCCCCGACGGGTCGGGGCTTTGGGGTCTGGCCTGCAGCTTATTCGCCGATGGCAGCCTTGTAGCCGGCAGCGTCGAGCAGCTTGTCCAGCTCGGCCTTGTCGCTTGGCTTGAGCTTGAAGATCCACGCGGCGTACGGATCGTTGTTCAGCTCTTCCGGCGCGTTGGCCAGGTCTTCGTTGACGGCAATCACTTCGCCACCGACCGGGGAATAGATGTCGGAAGCAGCCTTTACCGACTCGACGACACCGGCAGCATCACCGGCGGCGAACACCTTGCCCACTTCTGCCAGCTCGACAAACACCACATCACCCAACGCTTCCTGGGCGTGATCGCTGATGCCCACGGTGACGGTGCCGTCGGCTTCCAGACGCGCCCATTCATGACTTTCGGCAAAACGCAGTTCAGCTGGGATGTTGCTCATGCTCGGTGTCCTCAAGAAATTGTCAGCGGTCGTGCCCGCCGGAAAAGGTTTAGATCAAGGTTTTGCCGTGACGGACAAAGGTCGGTTTGACCACGCGTACCGGATACCACTTGCCACGGATTTCCACTTCGGCGCGGTCGGCAGTCGCCATCGGTACACGCGCCAGGGCAATCGACTTGCTAAGCGTAGGAGAGAAACTACCACTGGTGATCTCCCCTTCGCCAACATCAGCGATACGAACCACCTGATGGGCCCGCAAAACCCCGCGTTCCTCAAGCACCAGGCCGACCAGTTTGTGCTGCACGCCGGCGGTTTTTTCCGCTTCCAGCGCGTCGCGACCGATGAAGCGGCGCGTGGCCGGTTCCCAGGCGATACTCCAGGCCATGTTCGAGGCCAGTGGCGAAACGTCCTGGTGGATGTCCTGACCGTAGAGGTTCATGCCGGCTTCGACCCGCAGTGTGTCGCGGGCACCGAGGCCGATGGGGGAAATGCCGGCGCCCACCAGATCGTTGAAGAAGCCGGGGGCCTGATCGGCTGGCAGGGCGATTTCCAGACCGTCCTCACCGGTGTAACCCGTGCGCGCGATGAACCAGTCGCCGTCGATGTGACCTTCGAAAGGCTTGAGCATCTGGATCAGGTTGGCGCGGGACTGGGTCACCAGTTCGGCAATCTTGTGCCGGGCATGGGGGCCTTGAATGGCGAGCATCGCCAGCTCGGAGCGTTCGTGCATATGCACATCGAAGCTGCCCAGCTGTGCCTGCATCCAGGCCAGGTCCTGATCGCGGGTGGAGGCGTTGACCACCAGACGATAACCGTCTTCGAGGCGGTAGACGATCATGTCGTCGACGATGCCGCCGCGCTCGTTGAGCATGGTGCTGTACAACGCACGGCCTGGGCTGTGCAGGCGTTCGACATCATTGGCCAGCAGATGCTGGAGCCAGGCCTTGGCCTGGGGGCCGGTGACATCGATCACGGTCATGTGGGAAACATCGAACACCCCGCAATCGCGGCGCACCTGATGGTGTTCCTCGACCTGCGAGCCGTAATGCAGGGGCATGTCCCAACCGCCAAAATCGACCATCTTCGCGCCGAGGGCGAGATGCAGGTCATACAGAGGCGTACGCTGTCCCATGGGTTTCTCCTTCCGGGCGTGGCGAAGGTGCGGAGCGCTGCTGCACGGATCGGAAAGCCCTGTAAAAAAGGGCTTTCAGCCGATTTCAGCGACAGGGTCTGTCAGACGGACCGCACCGAATGCCGCGCATTGTAGCCGCATGATTCAGGACTGACGACTAAGTGTTTCGATGCGCCGAACGGCGAATAAGTCCGATGACCGGCAACAAGCCGACCAGCACCAGGGTCAGCGCCGGCAACGACGCCCTCGCCCATTCGCCTTCGCTGGTCATTTCGAAGATCCGCACCGCCAGCGTGTCCCAGCCAAACGGGCGCATCAGCAGGGTTGCGGGCATTTCCTTGAGCACATCGACGAACACCAGCAACGCGGCGCTGAGCGTGCCGGGCAGCAACAGCGGCAGATACACTTTGAAAAACAGTCGCGGCCCGCTGACGCCCAGGCTACGTGCCGCTTCAGGCAAAGAGGGCCGTATACGCGCCAGACTGCTTTCCAGCGGCCCATAGGTCACCGCCACGAACCGCACCAGATACGCCAACAGCAACGCCGCCAGACTGCCCAGCAGCAGCGGTTTGCCCGCACCGCCAAGCCAGCCGGACAGCGGAATCACCAGCTCCCGATCCAGATAACTGAACGCGAGCATGATCGACACCGCCAGCACCGAACCCGGCAAGGCATAACCGAGATTGGCCAGACCGACCGCAGAATTGATCGCCCGGGTAGGCGCCAGACGCCGGGCGAAGGCCAGCAACATCGCCACGCTGACCGTGATCAACGCCGCCATGCCGCCCAGATACAACGTGTGGAGAATCAGCCCGGCGTAGCGCTCATCCAGATCGAATCGCCCGCGCTGCCAGAACCACACCACCAGTTGCAGCACAGGAATGACAAACGCGCAGGCGAACACCAGACTGCACCAGCCGGTCGCCGCCCAGGCCTTGGGCCCGCGCAGGTGATACAGCGCCTTGACCCGTGGCCGTTCATTACTTGCCCGATTCGCGCCACGCGCGCGACGTTCGCCGTACAGCACCAGCATCACCACCAGCAGCAACAGGCTGGCCAGTTGTGCGGCGCTGGGCAGGCTGAAGAAGCCGTACCAGGTCTTGTAGATCGCGGTGGTGAAGGTGTCGAAGTTGAACACCGACACCGCGCCGAAATCCGCCAGGGTTTCCATAAGCGCCAGCGCCACGCCGGCACCGATGGCCGGCCGCGCCATCGGCAGTGCCACGCGCCAGAACGCTTGCCACGGCGACTGCCCGAGCACCCGCGCGGCTTCCATCAGTCCTTTGCCCTGGGCCAGGAACGCGGTGCGCGCCAGCAGGTAGACGTAGGGATAAAACACCAGCACCAGCACCAGAATCACCCCGCCGGTGGAGCGCACTCGCGGCAGGCGCAGGCCGGTGCCGAACCATTCGCGCAGCAGGGTTTGCACGGGGCCCGCGAAGTCCAGCAGGCCGACGAACACGAACGCCAGCACGTAGGCCGGGATTGCGAATGGCAGCATCAGCGCCCAGTCGAGCCAGCGGCGGCCGGGGAATTCGCAGAGGCTGGTGAGCCAGGCGAGGCTTACGCCGATCAGCGTTACACCGATGCCTACGCCGAGGACCAGCGTCAGTGTGTTGCCCAGCAGACGCGGCATCTGGGTTTCCCACAGGTGCGACCAGATCTGGTGGTCGATGGTTTGCCATGAGAGCAGGAGCACGCTGAGGGGGAGCAGCACCAACGCGGCGATGGCGAAGACGATGGGGTACCAGCGGCGTTGGGCGGGGTGGGCCAAGGAAACAGTCTCGTTCAAATGATTGTGCCCACGCTCTGCGTGGGCACACATTCTGTGACGCTCCGCGTCACGCTGTCGATGATGCGACGCAGAGCGTCGAGGGCTGCATTCCCCCGCAGAGCGTGGGAACGATCAAACAGTGCTGTCAGGAAAGACTCAATTCCAACCCGCCCGATCCATCATCCGGATCGCTTCAGCCTGGCGCTTGCCCGCCACTTCAACCGGCAACGTATCAGCCACGAACTGCCCCCACGCCGCCACTTCTTCCGAAGGCTTCACCGCCGGATTCGCCGGGAACTCCTGGTTCACGTCAGCAAAGATCTTCTGCGCTTCAGGCGTGGTCATCCACTCCACCAGTGCCTTGGCGGCTTCCGGATGCGGTGCATGTTTGGTCAGGCCGATGCCCGACAGATTGACGTGTACGCCACGATCCGCCTGATTCGGCCAGAACAGTTTTACCGGCAGTTCCGGCTTCTGCTTGTGCAGGCGGCCGTAATAGTAGGTGTTGACGATGCCGACGTCACACTGGCCGGCATTGATCGCTTCCAGCACCGCGACGTCGTCGGAGAACACGTCGGTGGACAGGTTGTTGACCCAGCCCTTGAGGATCTGCTCGGTCTTCTCGGCGCCATGCACTTCGATCATGGTGGCGGTCAGCGACTGGTTGTAGACCTTCTTCGCCGTGCGCAGGCACAGGCGGCCTTCCCAGTTCTTGTCGGCCAGTGCTTCGTAGGTGGTCAGTTCGCCCGGTTTTACTCGTTCGGTGGAATAGGCGATGGTCCGCGCGCGCAGGCTCAGGCCGGTCCAGGCGTGGCTGGACGAGCGATATTGCAGAGGAATGTTGGCGTCGATGGTTTTCGAGGTGAACGGCTGAAGAATGCCCATCTGCTCGGCCTGCCAGAGGTTGCCGGCATCGACGGTCAGCAGCAGGTCGGCGGTAGCGTTCTCGCCCTCGGCCTTGATCCGCTGCATCAGCGGCGCTTCCTTGTCGGTGATGAACTTGATCTTCACCCCGGTCTTGGCGGTGTAGGCATCGAACACTGGCTTGATCAGCTCATCGATACGCGAGGAGTAGACCACCACCTCGTCGGCGGCCTGGGCGGCAGTGTTGCCGATCAGGGTCAGGGCCAGTGCGGTCAGAACACGCTTGGATGCCAACATGGGAGCGGTCTCTCGGTCGGGAAAAGTGGCCCAAATGATAAGGACTCACATTTACCAGCTCAATCGATCACTTTCCCAAGGAGTTACCAGATGTTGCACGACCGTCGTCAGGCCTTGGCCAGGGCCGGCAAGTCCCCGGTCAGCCCCAATGCTTCACGCACAAACAGCGCCTTGGCCTCGGGCATCTGCTCGACGATTTTCAGCCCGGTGTTGCGCAACCAGCGCAGCGGCAGCGGGTCAGCCTGGAACAACCGCTCAAAGCCTTCCATCGCGGCCATCAGCGCCAGGTTGTGCGGCATGCGTCGACGCTCGTAGCGGCTCAGGACTTTCACGTCCGCCAGGCGTTCGCCGCGTTCGTGCGCTTGCAACAGCACTTCGGCCAGCACCGCGGCGTCGAGAAAGCCGAGGTTCACGCCCTGCCCCGCCAACGGATGGATGGTGTGCGCGGCATCGCCGATCAGCGCCAGCCCTTCGGCCACGTAGCGTTTGGCGTGGCGTTGACGCAGCGGCACGCACAGGCGCGGGTCGGCGCTGATGACGTCGCCGAGGCAACCTTCGAAAGCGCGCTCCAGTTCCCGGCAGAAGTCCGCTTCATCCAGCGCCATCAGCCGTTCGGCTTCGCTTGGTGTGGTCGACCAGACGATCGAGCACCAGTCCTGCTGACCGTCACGCTCCAGCGGCAAAAACGCCAGCGGCCCGTGATCGGTGAAGCGCTGCCACGCGGTCATGCGGTGCGGTTTGCTGCTGCGCACGCTGGTGACGATGGCGTGATGCAGATAATCCCACTCGCGAGTGGCAACGCCGGTCAGACGGCGCACAGCGGAGTTGGCACCGTCCGCCGCGATCACCAGCGGCGCACGCAAGGTGCGGCCATCGGCCAGGGTCAGCAGCCAGTCGTCACCGGAACGGCGCATCTGCTCCAGTCGCGCGTTGGCCAGCAGACCCATATCGCAATCGTGCAGACGGTCGAGCAAGGCATCCTGCACCACGCGGTTTTCGACGATATGGCCGAGCACATCGGCGTGCACGCTGCTGGCCGAGAAATGGATCTGGCCGGTGCCGCTGCCGTCCCAGACGTGCATGTCGGTGTAAGGGCTGCTGCGTCGGTTGACGATGCCATCCCACACGCCGAGGCGATCGAGGATCCGCTGGCTGGCCGCCGACAGTGCGCTCACCCGTGGCTCGAACGGTGCGTCGCCATTGAAGGGTTTGACGCTCAACGGACTGCCGTCGAGCAGCAGGACTTCCAGCCCGCTGCCCTGCAACGCCAGCGCCAGGGCGCTGCCGACCATTCCGGCTCCGACAATCAGCACATCCGCGCGCATTTCCATGCTTTAAGCCTGTCTCGCTGGCGGCTTGAGCCGCACGTAAAGGGTTTTACCGACCCGCGCCACCAGATTGCCGGCGCCGTCATGAATGTCGACCTGCAACTGCGGCAGGTACTTCTCGCCATTGGCGGTCTGCCGACGGATCTCGTCGAGCAGGGTGTCGTCGATGTTGAACCGGGCGAACACCGGGCCTTTGCCCGGCGATATGAAATCAATGTCGGCGGCCTTGTCCCAGACGATGTACCGCGAGCCGAGGTTCTCCATGAGCATCAACATGAAGAACGGATCGACCATCGAATACAGACTGCCGCCGAACTGGGTGCCGACGTAATTGCGGTTGTACCAGCCCAGGCCCATCGAGACCTGAATGTCACGAAAGTCATCGCTGATGTGCTGCACCCGGACACCGGCGCCGAAGTACGGCGGGTAGAACGTCATGATCCAGCGCATCAGCCGCGCCTTGCCAAACCTTTTGATCAGCCACTCACGCATCCGGTCGCGTCCCCAGCCCCATGGCCTGACGGGCGAACCAGCGCTTGGCCGGCGGCAGCAGATCGAGGCCGAGCAGGCCGATGTTGCGCCCCAGCGACACCAGCGGCTGAGTGCTACCGAACAGGCGCGTGACCTGATCGGAGAAACCCACGGTGAGATCCTGATCGAGACGCTGACGCTCGCGATAGGCCTGCAACGTGGCGAAATCCCCCAGCGGTTTGTCGCTGGCCAGCAGCGCGGCGGCCAAGGCATCGGCATCGCGCAGGGACAGGTTGAAACCCTGCCCGGCAATCGGATGCAGGCTGTGGGCGGCGTTGCCGAGAACGGCCAGATGCGAGCGCACCTGCTCTTCGGCTTCCACCAGCGACAGCGGATACAGATGCCGCGCGCCAACTTGTTTCAACGTACCGAGACGGTAGCCGAACACACCTTGCAGCTCGCTGAGGAAATCACGTTCGCTCAGGTCGGCCAGACGTTGCGCGTCCATGCCCAGACGGGTCCAGACCAGCGCGCAGCGGTTTTCCGGCAGCGGCAGCAGCGCCATCGGGCCTTCGTCGGTGAAGCGCTCGAAGGCCATGCCATTGTGCGCTTCGCTCGGGGTGATGTTGGCGATCAGCGCGCTCTGGTTGTACGGGCGCTTGCGCACGTTGATGCCCAGTTGCTCGCGCAGACCGGAACGGCCGCCATCGGCGAGCACCGCCAGATCGCATTCGACCGTGATTTCATCGTTGAGGGTCAGCCGATAGCCGTCGGGCAGCGGCTCCATGCGGGAAACTTCCGCCGGGCAGCGCCAACTGATCACGTCTTTGTCGAGGTGCTGCCACAGGCACTGGCCGAGCCAGGCGTTTTCCACCACATAGCCGAGCGCCGGGACGCCCTCTTCCATCGCCGACAGGCGAGCAGTGGAAAAGCGACCACGGTCGGATACATGAATCTGCTTGATCGGTTCGGCGCGGCGGGAGATTTCCTGCCACACGCCCAACCGCTGATAAATCTGCCGCGAGCCGAAGGACAGCGCCGAGGAGCGCGCGTCGTAGCTTGGTTGCCAGGTGTCACCGGGGGCGAACGGTTCGATCAGCACGATCTTCCAGCCACGGGCCCTGGCGCCGGCCTGCAAGACCAACGCCAGACTGGCGCCGACCAGACCGCCACCGATGATTGCCAGATTGACCCGACTCATGCCGCGCAGGTCCGTGCTTGCGCCATCAGCGCTTCGATCTCGGCGACGGTTTTCGGCACGCCGCCGGTCAGGATTTCACAACCGCTTTTGGTCACTACCACGTCATCCTCGATGCGCACGCCAATGCCGCGCCATTTCTTCGCTACGTTCTGATTGTCCGGGGCGATGTAGATGCCCGGCTCCACGGTCAGCGCCATGCCGACTTCCAGCACTCGCCATTCACCGCCGACCTTGTATTCGCCGACGTCATGCACATCCATCCCGAGCCAGTGCCCGGCGCGATGCATGTAAAACGCCTTGTAGGCTTCGGAGGCGATCAACTCGTCCACTTCGCCCTGCAACAGCCCCAGCTTCACCAGCCCGGTGGTGATCACCCGAACCGTGGCTTCATGCGCCTGGTTCCAGTGTTTGTTCGGGGCGATTTCGGCGAACGCGGCTTCCTGCGAAGCCAGCACCAGTTCGTAGATCGCTTTCTGTTCAGCGGAAAACTTGCCGTTGACCGGCCAGGTGCGGGTGATGTCACTGGCGTAGCAGTCGATCTCGCAACCAGCGTCGATCAGCACCAGATCGCCGTCCTTGAGCAGCGCGTCATTCTGCTGGTAATGCAGGATGCAGCTGTTGCGCCCAGCGGCGACGATCGAACCGTAGGCGGGCATTTTCGCCCCGCCCTTGCGGAATTCGTAATCCAGTTCGGCTTCGAGGCTGTACTCGTACAGCCCGGCACGGCTGGCCTGCATCGCCCGGATGTGGGCCTGGGCGGAAATCCGCGCGGCCTCGCGCATCACCTTCACTTCTGCCGCCGATTTATACAGGCGCATGTCGTGCAGCAGGTGATCCAGGGCAACGAATTCGTTCGGCGGCTGGGCGCCGAGGTGCGCCTTGGAGCGGATCACGTTGATCCAGTCCATCAGGTGGCGGTCGAATTCCGGGTTGCTGCCCATCGCCGAATACACCCGGTCGCGGCCTTCGATCAGGCCCGGCAGAATGTCGTCGATGTCGGTAATCGGGAAGGCGTCGTCGGCGCCGAAATCGCGGATCGCGCCTTCCTGGCCGGCGCGCAGGCCGTCCCAGAGTTCGCGCTCGGCGTTGCGTTCACGGCAGAACAGCACGTACTCGCCGTGTTCGCGACCGGGCATCAGGACGATGACCGCCTGTGGCTCGGGGAAACCGCTCAGGTACTGGAAATCGCTGTCCTGGCGATAGACATGCTCGACGTCACGGTTGCGGATGGCGACCGCGGCGGCAGGCAGGATCGCGATGCTGTTGGGTTCCATCTGCGCCATCAGCGCCTTGCGGCGCCGGGCGTATTCCGCTTTCGGGATATGGATCATGGGCAGATGGCTTTCCCTGGCACGCGATCAGTGCAGCGACGGCTTGGCCGCTGGCGGCACGTCGGCCTTTTTGGTTTCGGAGAACAGCAGCAGCGGAGCGACACGCAGGTACTCCATGACTTCCATATAGTCGCTTTCGCCGTCTTCGGATTCTTCCAGTGCGTCTTGCACCTGGGAGATCGCTGCCAAATCCTGCAACACTTCGGTGGCTTCGGTGCTCAGCATGCTGCTGTCGCGGCAGTTCAGGCCGAAACCGGTAAGGAAGCCCTGGCACCATTCGCCCAGTGCGGCGGCGCGCTCGGCCAGTGGCGCGTCATCGTTCGGCAGTAGCAGAACCACGGTGACGTCATCGC
Organism: Pseudomonas sp. 9.2(2024); assembly: GCF_039695385.1. NCBI lineage: Bacteria > Pseudomonadati > Pseudomonadota > Gammaproteobacteria > Pseudomonadales > Pseudomonadaceae > Pseudomonas > Pseudomonas sp. 9.2(2024). Next base: position 6,197,904 of record NZ_CP155585.1, read on the forward strand.
CGGTGAGTTCGCTCTTGACCATCTCCTGCAGACCGATCAGCGCGTTGCGGACGTTGTCCTGCGGCTCGCTTTCGAGCAGCTCGGCGGCATCGATCAGCCATTCTTCGGCAGTGAAGCCGGCGCCAGCGCAACTGCGGCCCAGCAACAGGCCGTGCAGTTCGGCAGGCGAAACGGAGTGACCGCTGGAGTTCAGCAGGGTGGCAAAGCCTTGGTACGGGGAATTCTGAATGGGCATGGGCAGCTAGGCGCCAGACGGCGCTATGTCTAGAATGAAGGCCTTGTATCCTACATCGACAGACTCGCCAAGACCATTAAAGGCTGTCCGCCAGCCAAACCCATCAGACCGAATCAGTGGACACAATGGAAGACACCGACCTGCAAGCGCTGATGGCCAGACTCGAACTGCTGATTACCCGAGTCGAGCAACTAAAGAGTCAAAATGCACTCTTACTTGCTCAGGAAAAGACCTGGCGCGAGGAACGCGCGCACCTCATTGAAAAAAACGAAATCGCCCGGCGTAAGGTCGAATCGATGATTTCGCGCCTCAAGGCCCTGGAGCAAGACTCATGAGTTCAAGCAATAGCGTTACCGTGCAGATCCTCGACAAAGAATATTCGATCATCTGTCCCCAGGAAGAACGCAGCAATCTGGTCAGTGCCGCGCGTTACCTGGACGGCAAGATGCGCGAAATCCGCAGCAGCGGCAAAGTCATCGGCGCCGACCGCATCGCCGTGATGGCCGCGCTGAACATCACCCACGATCTCTTGCACAAAGAAGAGCGTCCGGACATCCAGGCAAGCGGCTCGACCCGTGAACAGGTGCGTGACTTGCTCGATCGTGTCGATCTGGTGCTGGCCGACGATCCGGACATCAGCAAGGGCTGATTCGCCAGGCCGCTTGAGTTATACTCGCCGCACTCCCTGGGGTGCTTGCCAGTTGACGATGTCCCTGAGCCGATTTGCACTACCCTGGGGGTTGCACGTTGGGCTGGTGTGCATGTCCGCCAGACGGAAAGCCTTAAAGCCTACTGCATCCTCCACCTTGAACTCTCGGGTTCAAGGGCTAAGTCGACAGCGGCTCATCCGGGGAGCCTGATTCGAATCCGATGCCGGTGCATGCCGGCATCGGATTTTTTATGCGTACGTTTTCGCCCCACCCTGCCGAAGCCGAACCATGACCGAACCCGCGTTGCTGCCCCGTCCCCAACTGCGCCGCCTGCTGCGCAAGGCCCGCCGCTCGCTGACGCGAAGCGAACAACGCCAGGCCGCCGAAGGTCTGTACAAGCAACTGGCACAAGACCCGCACTTTCGCCGGGCGAAACACATTTCCCTGTACCTGCCCACCGACGGTGAAATCGACCCGCGCCTGTTGCTGCGCGCGGCCCAGCGTCGGGGCAAGAAAACCTACCTGCCGGTGCTCAGTGCCTGGCCGCGGACCAAAATGGTCTTTCAGCAGATCCGTCCCGGCGAAAAACTCAAACCCAACCGCTTCCGCATCCTTGAGCCGCGCGCCAATATGGCCCGTCAACGCAAGGTCTGGGCGCTGGATCTGGTGCTGTTGCCACTGGTGGGATTCGACGATGTCGGCGGACGCCTGGGCATGGGCGGCGGATTCTACGATCGCAGTCTGGCGTATCTGGCCCGACGCCAGAACTGGCGCAAGCCGACGCTGTTGGGGCTGGCCCATGAATGTCAGAAAGTCGAACGTCTCGCGCAAGCGAGCTGGGATGTACCGTTGCAGGGAACGGTGACAGACAAGGCGTGGTATTTCGCGGGATAGACGCCGCGCGGATCAGCGGCGTCGAGAAGGCAGTTTCAGCGTTTGAAGGCTGTCGACTGTTGTACTTGTTGCGCTACTTCAATCGGTGCATCGGCCTTGTTGGCCCACAGACTTTGCGCATAACCGGTGGTCACGACGCCCAGACCGAACAAAATCACCAAAGTCCACAGCAAATCCGGTTTGCGTTTCATCGATTGCCCCCCTCAAGGCACATCATCACGATGACAGCAGCGGTTTCCATTCGTAGGCCGTGCAGCAGCGTCAAGCTTTAAAGGCCGGCATTTTGCGACAACGTGAACCTCTGCGCAAATGCTGGCGTCAACCGACCGTCGGTTTGTCATAAAATTGCCGGACAACCTGCCCAATGACCGCTTGAGGAGCAAAAACCATGGCCTACTGGCTGATGAAATCCGAGCCCGACGAACTCTCGATCAAGGGCCTGGAAAAGCTCGGCAAAGCGCGCTGGGACGGGGTTCGCAACTATCAGGCACGCAATTTCCTGCGGGCCATGGCAGTTGGGGACCAGTTCTTTTTCTACCATTCCAGCTGCCCGGAGCCGGGGATTGCCGGAATCGGCAAAATAATCGAAGCCGCGTACCCGGATCCCACCGCACTGGAACCGGAAAGCCATTACTTCGATCCGAAAGCCACGCCGGAGAAGAACGCCTGGAGCGCGATTGATGTCGCCCACGTCGAAACTTTCAGCCGGGTCTTGAAGCTGGATTACCTGAAACAGCAGACCGCGCTGGCCGAGATGCCGCTGGTGCAAAAGGGTTCGCGACTGTCGGTGATGCCGGTGACGGCCGAGCAGTGGGCGGCGGTGATCGCGCTCAAACCCTGAGTCATTTGTCGCCTGACAAAATGCCATCGCTGGCAAGCCAGCGATGGGGACCGCCCGGACAACGAATGTCTTATTGAATGATCAGGTTGTTGAACAACAGATCTTCAACCACCGGCTTGCCGGTCTCGTCATTCATCACTTGCTGGGTCTGCTTCAAGGCTTCCTGACGCAGTTTTTCCTTGCCTTCGATGCTGCCCATCGCATCGGTGGTCTGCTGGGTGAACAGCGCCACCAGTTGATTGCGGATCAGCGGCTCGTTGGCCTTGACCAGTTTGGTCGCCTCTTCACCGGTCACCCGCAGTGCCACGTCGGCCTTGTAGACCTTGAGCTTCGGGGTGCCATCGAGCCCGTAGTTGCCCACAAACGGCGGGCTCAGGGTGATGTAGTTGACCTTCGGCGCCTCGCCTTCTTTGGCTTCTTCGGCCAGCGCTGCCACAGGCAGAGACAGGGCCAGCAACAACATGATCCACGCTTTCACAATTCGCTCCTTATCCGGTTTGCGGCCTAGCATAACGACCCGCCGCGCAAGCACAAGCTTATGGCGGACTATCAGGGCCGGGCATGCTCGTTGACCCGTTGACTGCCACACCTACACTTATCGGCCATCACTCCCAAAGGAATAGCCCTGATGAAAGCCGTGCTGTGCAAAGCCTTCGGCCCTGCCGAATCGCTGGTGCTGGAAGACGTCGCCAGTCCTGTCGCCAAAAAGAACGAAATCCTGCTGGACGTGCACGCCGCCGGGGTCAACTTCCCGGACACGCTGATCATCGAGGGCAAATACCAGTTCAAGCCGCCCTTCCCGTTCTCCCCGGGTGGCGAAGCCTCCGGCGTGGTCAGCGCGGTGGGTGAAAAAGTCAGTCACCTGAAGGTCGGCGACCGGGTCATGGCCCTGACCGGCTGGGGCAGCTTCGCCGAGCAGGTCGCGGTTCCGGGCTATAACGTGCTGCCGATCCCGCCGTCGATGGATTTCAACACCGCCGCCGCCTTCAGCATGACCTACGGCACGTCGATGCACGCCCTCAAACAGCGCGGCAACCTGCAACCGGGTGAAACCCTGCTGGTGCTCGGTGCTTCTGGCGGTGTTGGCCTGGCCGCCGTGGAAATCGGCAAAGCCATGGGCGCCCGGGTGATCGCCGCTGCCAGCAGCGCGGAAAAACTCGCCGTGGCCAAGGCTGCCGGTGCCGACGAACTGATCAACTACAGCGAAACCAGCCTCAAGGACGAGATCAAGCGCCTGACCGACGGCCAGGGCGCCGACGTGATCTACGACCCGGTCGGCGGCGACCTGTTCGATCAAGCCATCCGCGCCATCGCCTGGAACGGCCGCCTGCTGGTGGTCGGTTTCGCCAGCGGCCGCATTCCCGAACTGCCGGTCAACCTCGCCCTGCTCAAGGGCGCCGCGGTACTCGGCGTGTTCTGGGGCTCCTTCGCCCAGCGCCAGCCGCAGGACAACGCGGCGAACTTCCAGCAACTGTTCGGCTGGTTTGCCGAGGGCAAGCTGAAGCCGCTGGTGTCACAGGTCTATCCGCTGGGCAATGCCGCGCAGGCGATCAATGATCTCGGGCAGCGCAAGGCTGTCGGGAAAGTCGTAGTGCAAGTGCGCTGAGCTGATCGGGCGATCCGGAATTGATGGCCACTTCCGGATCGCTCTTCAGAGCACTCCAGCCCTACATCAAACTGCGAATATCCTCCGGCAACAGGCTCATGTACGTCCGGACCGGGCTACTACGGCAACTCCTTACAATCGATGGAATCCGCTTGTTCAGTCTGGCGATCATCGCCAGCCGCTGTTCGTCCGGCAGCTGCGCTTTGTGGAACACATTGGAAAGGTAGGCCCTGGTGTAAACGAACACCTTGGTATCGATCCATGATTGCTCCGCAATGTTGCCGAGGTATTCGTTCAAGGTGCGGCACTTCAAGGCTTTCAGTTGCTGGTTGATGTGGATGGGTTGATCCAGATCCAGCCTGAATACCATCGGTGCGAAGACCCGCGTCTGTGCCGGTTTGTCGCCCTCGACGATACACGGTTTGAAACGCCATTGCTCGACAGCCGCCCTGACCGCTTCGATCAGCTCCGGATGGCTGCTTGGCGCAAAGCTGATCCGGTCGACTGAACCGTCGGCATGGACGGTGAACTCGGCGCCCACTTCACCGACCACGCCAGCCCTGAAAAGCCCTCGCGGATAGACCGGCCTCGGGTTGTTTTCCGGAATCAGCAGCACCTCTGACGCCCACGCACCTCCCGATGCCATCAGCAAAAACAGCAACACACACCACCGCATGAGCCCTCCCCCTTTACCGCTCGAATGCCCGATTGGCACCATCAAAAGGGTAGAGCCCGGCAGCCTGAAACAGAACGCCGCGCCTTCTGCATTGTTCGCAGGACATTTCCCAAACCTGCGCCCTACAAAGCCCTGAAACCCGGCAGGAAGACGCCGAAGTAACCTTTCCCACAACGCCCCGCACTTATATCTGAGCGACATGTTCATAAAGGAACGCGCGACTTCCAACATTTCCGCTGTTTTGCCGATGGGAAGCGGTGCTATTTTCGGTAACGAAACTGTAACATTCGCATCCGCAGTCAAAACAAGAAATCTGGAGCTCTTGAATGTTTGCTTTCTTTCGTCCTGCCGCACATCAGGCTCCATTGCCTGAAGAAAAAATCGACAGCACCTACCGACGCCTGCGTTGGCAGATCTTCGCCGGCATCTTCTTTGGCTACGCGGGTTACTACCTGCTGCGCAAGAACTTCTCGCTGGCCATGCCGTACCTGATCGACGAAGGCTATAGCCGTGGTGATCTGGGTCTGGCGATGTCGGCCATCGCCATTGCCTACGGTCTGTCCAAGTTCCTCATGGGCCTGGTGTCCGACCGCTCCAACCCGCGTTACTTCCTGCCATTCGGCCTGCTGGTATCGGCCGGGGTGATGTTCATTTTCGGTTTCGCGCCTTGGGCAACCTCCAGCGTGACCATGATGTTTATCTTGCTGTTCATCAACGGTTGGGCCCAGGGCATGGGCTGGCCGCCGAGCGGACGCACGATGGTGCACTGGTGGTCGCAGAAGGAACGTGGCGGCGTGGTATCGGTGTGGAACGTGGCGCATAACGTCGGTGGTGGTTTGATCGGCCCGCTGTTCCTGATCGGCATGGGCCTGTTCAACGACTGGCACGCGGCGTTCTACGTCCCGGCTGCCGTGGCCCTGGCGGTAGCGGTGTTCGCCTTCGTGACCATGCGCGATACCCCGCAATCGGTCGGCCTGCCGCCGATCGAGAAGTACAAGAACGACTACCCGGAAGGCTACGACGCCAGCCACGAAGACGAATTCAGTGCCAAGGAAATCTTCGTCAAATACGTGCTGCGCAACAAAATGCTCTGGTACATCGCCATGGCCAACGTCTTCGTTTACCTGTTGCGCTACGGCGTGCTGGACTGGGCGCCGACCTACCTGAAGGAAGCCAAGGGTTTCACCGTGGATAAAACCTCGTGGGCCTATTTCTTCTACGAGTGGGCGGGGATTCCGGGCACGCTGCTGTGCGGCTGGATGTCGGACAAGATCTTCCGTGGCAACCGTGGCCTGACCGGCATGGTGTTCATGGCACTGGTGACCGTGGCGACGCTGGTGTACTGGCTGAACCCGGCCGGCAACCCGACCGTCGACATGATCGCGCTGTTCTCCATCGGCTTCCTGATCTACGGCCCGGTGATGCTGATCGGCCTGCAGGCGCTGGAACTGGCGCCGAAGAAAGCCGCCGGCACTGCCGCAGGCTTCACCGGTCTGTTCGGGTATCTGGGTGGTTCGGTCGCGGCCAGTGCAGCGATGGGCTACACCGTGGACCACTTCGGCTGGGATGGCGGTTTCGTGCTGCTGGTGGGCGCTTGCCTGCTGTCGATGGCCTTCCTGGCCCCGACCCTGTGGCACAAGCAAGTCGCCAGTCAGAGCCGCGAAGCAGTCGCCTGATCGGTCTTTGACTTACAGCGCTTGAGCCGCGCCTCCAGATTCCGGTCTGGCATGGCGTGGCTGCGCAGGGCGTGGGCGGTCTGCTCGACATAATCGCGAGTGGTGCCGTAACGCCCGCAAGCGCTTTCGAACACCTGGCTCAGCACATGATCCGGCAAGTTGCCGGCATAGCTGGGCAGGTGTCGCTCCAATACGAATCCCAAGGCCTGAACCTGGCTGCCATCTTCGAGTCGGCAGTTGAGCCAGTGTGGCCGATAGGACGGGAACGGCATCTCGCGCTTCCATAACGCATACAGCGCGCTGTCCAGATTGTCTTCCGGCAACCGGTAGGCGAAGCCGCTGCACGAGCCGCCACGATCCAGACCAAAGACCAGTCCCGGCATTTCCGGCGTGCCGCGATGCTCGTGGGACCACAAGTACAAGCCACGGTGATAGCCATGCACGCGCCCACGCACCCGCTCCACGGCTGTGCATTCCGGCCGCCAGATCAGCGAACCGTAGGCGAACAGCCACACCGGCCCGCCCTTGTGGCGCGCCATGGTCGATTGCATGGAAGCGAGAAGTTGTTCGTGCGTCAGCTGCGGCCCAAGATCGAGCCGCGGAGGGTAAGCCAGGTTCAGAAAAGCGTTTTCAATGGCGCTCATGGCGAATAGCGTTCAGCTCCCCGCGGGTGAAGAATTACTTAATAGAACGCACCGCTGTAACAATAAGGCACATATGTTTTAAGGCAATTTGAGTGCCATGGCACAGTTCTTAATTGATTGCCTGATGGATATATAACCTACCGGCATTTATGCAATTACATAAATACCGATCGGCTATATGACGAGTTATAACGAACTCAGGCGCGGGGTGCGTAAGCAAACACATCCGCACGCATCTGATGGGCATCCATCCCTGCTTCCACCAGCGCATCCAGCGTGCCGTAGACCATGGCCGGCGAGCCGCTGGCATAGACGTGCAGCGGTTTCAGATCAGGGAAATCCTCGCACACCGCCTCATGCAACATGCCACAGCGCCCTTCCCAGCCGCACTGGTCACTGACGACCTTGTGCAGGAACAGATTGGGCAACTTCAGCCATTCGTCCCAATGTTCGATTTCGTAGAAATCTTCCGGACGACGCACGCCCCAGTACAAGTGCACCGGATGCTTGAAGCCGCTGGCCCGGCAATGTTCGATCAGGCTATGGATCTGGCCCATGCCGGTGCCGGCGGCGATCAGCACCAGCGGCCCGTCCGGCAGTTCCGCCAGGTGGGTATCGCCGAATGGCAGTTCGACCCGCACCATCGGGTTGCGCGTGAGCTGATCGATCAGGTTCAGCGCACTGGATTCGCGCGCCAGCACATGGATTTCCAGATCGCGCCCGCCGTGGGGCGCCGAGGCCATGGAGAACGCCGACTTCTCGCCGTTCTCGCGCTCGATCATCAGATACTGGCCAGCGTGGTAGCGCGGCGGCTTGCCGGCTGGTGCCCGCAGGCGCACACGAAAGGTATCGCCACCGACGTCCCGGCATTCGATGACCTGACACGACACGCTGCGCACAGGCAGTTCTCCCAGCGCGAGCACGCCATCCCACAGCACGATGCAGTCTTCCAGCGGCTCCGCTATGCAAGTGTAGAACTCACCGTGGTCGTGCACCTTGCCGGCCTGTTCGACCCGGCCTTCCACCAGCAGCGCCGCACACACATGGCAATTGCCGTTGCGGCAGCTTTGCGGGCATTCGTAGCCCAGGCGCCGCGCACCATCGAGAATCCGCTCTCCGGGCCGTATCTCGAGTACCGCTCCGGAGGGCTGCAGGGTTACACGCATCAATCTATTCCTAACTGATTCCAGATGGCATCGATCCGTTGGGTGACGGCGTCATCCTTGACGATGACGCGGCCCCACTCGCGAGTGGTTTCGCCCGGCCACTTATGGGTGGCGTCCAGGCCCATCTTCGAGCCGAGCCCCGACACCGGCGAGGCGAAGTCGAGGTAGTCGATCGGCGTGTTGTCGATCATCACCGTGTCGCGCTTGGGGTCCATGCGCGTGGTGATGGCCCAGATCACGTCGTTCCAGTCCCGCGCGTTGATGTCGTCGTCGGTGACGATAACGAACTTGGTGTACATGAACTGTCGCAAAAACGACCAGACACCCAGCATCACGCGCTTGGCATGCCCCGGATACGACTTCTTCATCGTCACCACGGCCATGCGGTACGAGCAGCCTTCCGGCGGCAGGTAGAAGTCGGTGATCTCCGGGAACTGCTTCTGCAGGATCGGTACGAACACTTCGTTCAGCGCCACGCCAAGAATCGCCGGCTCATCCGGCGGACGGCCAGTGTAGGTGCTGTGGTAGATCGGCTTGATCCGGTGGGTGATGCGCTCGACGGTGAACACCGGGAAGCTGTCGACTTCGTTGTAATAACCGGTGTGGTCGCCGTACGGGCCTTCATCGGCCATTTCGCCCGGATGGATCACGCCTTCAAGGATGATTTCTGCCGTGGCCGGCACTTGCAGGTCGTTGCCACGGCACTTCACCAGTTCCGTGCGGCTGTCGCGCAGCAGACCGGCGAAGGCGTATTCGGAGAGGCTGTCCGGCACCGGAGTAACGGCGCCGAGAATGGTCGCCGGATCCGCACCAAGGGCCACGGACACCGGGAACGGCTGACCCGGATGCTTCTCGCACCACTCTCGAAAGTCCAGCGCGCCGCCACGGTGGCTGAGCCAGCGCATGATGACCTTGTTGCGACCGATCACTTGCTGGCGGTAGATGCCGAGATTCTGCCGGTCCTTATTCGGGCCCTTGGTGACGGTCAGGCCCCAGGTGATCAGCGGCGCCACGTCGCCCGGCCAGCAGGTCTGTACCGGCAGCATCGCCAGATCGACGTCGTCGCCTTCGATGACCACTTCCTGGCACGGCGCGTCTTTGACGACTTTCGGCGCCATCGCGATGATCTTGCGGAAGATCGGCAGCTTCGACCACGCGTCCTTCAAGCCCTTCGGCGGCTCCGGTTCCTTGAGAAACGCCAGCAGCTTGCCGATTTCGCGCAGTTCGCTGACCGACTCGGCGCCCATGCCCATGGCCACCCGCTCGGGAGTACCGAACAGGTTGCCGAGCACCGGGATGTCATAACCGGTCGGTTTCTCGAACAGCAGCGCCGGGCCCTTGGCCCGCAGCGTGCGGTCGCACACCTCGGTCATTTCCAGCACCGGCGAGACGGGAATCTGGATGCGTTTCAACTCTCCGCGCTGCTCAAGCTGCTGCACGAAATCCCGAAGATCCTTGAATTTCATTGACGATGGCACCCTCAAAATAGGCGTACATCCTACCTGCTCTGTCGGCCGCTGGCAGCTATCGTGGCTCTGCAAACAGCAATCAGTGTCTCCCGGAAGGTCGGGGCAGCCGAACCGTGGCAAAAAAAATGGCGCCCTCCAGGGGCGCCATTTTTCTGAACCGACCAGCGATATTACTTGCGTTTCATCGACAGGAAGAATTCGTCGTTGGTCTTGGTCGTTTTCAGCTTGTCGACCAGGAACTCGATGGCGGCAACTTCATCCATCGGGTGCAGCAGTTTGCGCAGGATCCACATACGCTGCAGTTCGTCGTCGGCGGTCAGCAGCTCTTCGCGACGGGTACCGGACTTGTTGATGTTGATGGCCGGGAACACACGCTTCTCGGCGATACGACGGTCCAGTGGCAGCTCCATGTTGCCGGTGCCCTTGAACTCTTCGTAGATCACTTCGTCCATCTTCGAGCCGGTTTCAACCAGCGCGGTGGCGATGATGGTCAGCGAGCCGCCTTCTTCGATGTTGCGCGCAGCGCCGAAGAAACGCTTCGGTTTCTCCAGGGCGTGGGCATCGACACCACCGGTCAGCACCTTGCCGGAGCTCGGGATCACGGTGTTGTAGGCACGGGCCAGACGGGTGATGGAGTCGAGCAGGATCACCACGTCCTTCTTGTGTTCGACCAGGCGCTTGGCCTTCTCGATCACCATTTCAGCCACTTGCACGTGACGGGTCGGCGGCTCGTCGAAGGTCGAGGCAACCACTTCGCCGCGCACGGTGCGCTGCATTTCGGTCACTTCTTCCGGACGTTCGTCGATCAACAGCACGATCAGGTGAACTTCAGGGTTGTTACGGGCGATGTTCGCTGCGATGTTCTGCAGCATGATCGTTTTACCGGCTTTCGGCGGTGCAACGATCAGACCGCGCTGGCCTTTGCCGATCGGGGCGCACAGGTCGATCACACGACCGGTCAGGTCTTCGGTGGAACCGTTGCCGGCTTCCATCTTCATGCGCACGGTCGGGAACAGCGGGGTCAGGTTCTCGAAGAGAATCTTGTTCTTCGCGTTCTCAGGACGATCAAAGTTGATCGTGTCGACCTTGAGCAGGGCGAAATAACGCTCGCCTTCCTTCGGCGGGCGGATCTTGCCAACGATGGTGTCACCGGTGCGCAAGTTGAAACGGCGGATCTGGCTCGGCGAGACGTAGATGTCGTCAGGGCCGGCGAGGTAGGAAGCGTCAGCGGAGCGCAGGAAGCCGAAGCCGTCCTGGAGAATCTCCAGCACGCCATCACCGGAGATTTCCTCACCGCTTTTAGCGTGCTTTTTCAGCAGGGAGAAAATCACGTCCTGCTTGCGCGAACGGGCCATATTTTCTATGCCCATCTGTTCGGCCAATTCGAGCAGTTCGGTAATCGGCTTTTGCTTGAGTTCAGTCAGATTCATATAGGAATGACGTAATCATTTATGGAGGGGGGAAATTAAGCTTTTGGCTTAATGAGGCCGCGCCGCGGAGAAGGCGACAGGATCGCGTACTTATTCGAAAAGGAGTGCGTCGGCGACGGCTAGCAGGGGGCAGTGGAGAAACCAGTGCGGGGCCGAATGTATCACCTGAGTTTCGGAGCGTCTAGCCCTGAATACGCAAAAAGCCCCGCAATTTGCGGGGCTTTTTGAGGACAATCTTTACAGCGACGCTTAGATGTTGGCGTCGAGGAAAGCAGCCAGTTGCGACTTCGACAGAGCGCCGACCTTGGTCGCTTCAACGTTGCCGTTCTTGAACAGCATCAGGGTCGGAATACCACGTACGCCGTGCTTGGCAGGGGTTTCCTGGTTTTCGTCGATGTTCAGCTTGGCGACGGTCAGCTTGCCTTTGTAAGTCTCTGCAATCTCGTCCAGAACCGGAGCGATCATTTTGCAAGGGCCGCACCATTCAGCCCAGTAGTCGACCAGGACAGCGCCTTCGGCCTTGAGTACGTCGGCTTCGAAGCTAGCGTCGCTAACGTGTTTGATCAGATCGCTGCTCATGGAATTCTCCAGGTTGTAAGCAAAAAAACGTGGCCCATCATAGCCGCCCTTCCCTTGTTCAGGAAGCCGCAGATGATTGAGTCTTGCTATGGCACTCCATGAGTTTGGGTATAGCTCAAGTCACGCGCTGGCGGGGGCGATGAAGGAAATTCCGGTGCGCAGGGCCGCGTTGCGCACGTGCTCCTGCATGGCTTTCTGTGCAGCGGCTGACGCCCGACGGGCCAGTGCGCGAAGGATCTTGCGATGCTCTTGCCAGGTTTCCATGGCCCGCTCGGCGCGGATGAACGGTAGTTTCTGGCTCTCCAGAAAGATGTCGGCGCTGGCGGTGAGGATGCTCAGCATCGCCTGATTGCCGCTGGCCAGCAGGATCCGCCGGTGGAATTCGAAATCCAGTTTCGCCGCGGCCTCGAAGTCGCCGGCGCGCAGTTGTTCGCGCATGGCGGCGACATTGTCTTCCAGTTCGTCCAGATCAAAGGTGCTCAGCGTCACCGCCGCCAGACCGGCCGCGAACCCTTCCAGCGCATAGCGCAACTGAAAGATTTCCAGCGGCGAAGCCTGGGCTGCAAACGGCCAGGCCGGAGCGCCCTCGCCGCGCGGCAATTCCACCGGCGCCTGCACGAACACGCCCTTGCCCGGCTGAATGCTGACCACACCCAGCGCGCTTAAGGACGACAACGCCTCACGCAACGACGCGCGGCTGACACCCAGCTGAACCGCCAGATCCCGTTGCGAAGGCAGCGCATCGCCGGGGCCGAAGCCCTGCTCGGTAATCAGTTTGCGGATCGCTTGCAGCGCCACTTCGGGTACGGCGCGGGAGATCGAGTTCATGGTTTTCCAGACGGACCAGGCCAAGGTGCGGCCAGTTGTAATGCTATTCGAGGCATCAGGCAAGTCGTGCCCCAGCGGGGTTCGACGGTGCGCGTCGATGCGCTATCGCAGTGCGAAACCCGAACCGACTGTTCAGACCAGTAAGACCGAACAAACCCGCTAAACCCGTGGCTTTGCGGGGCCGAACCTCAGTCTTGGCACGGCCCATGCTCTGTCCGATCGCAGAATTCACTTCCCGCCGATCCGGAGATTGTCCATGACGAAGCGTTACAGCGCCCTCCTCGCCGCCCTGTTTGCCGGTTTGATGCTGAACCAGGCCCCTGCCCATGCCGACGGTCTGGATGACGTGGTCAAACGCGGCACCTTGAAAGTCGCGGTGCCTCAGGACTTCCCGCCGTTCGGCTCGGTCGGCCCGGACATGAAGCCGCGCGGCCTCGATATCGATACGGCGAAACTGCTGGCCGAGCAGCTCAAGGTCAAACTCGAACTGACCCCGGTCAACAGCACCAACCGCATTCCGTTCCTCACCACCGGCAAGGTCGATCTGGTGATTTCCAGCCTCGGCAAGAATCCCGAGCGCGAGAAGGTCATCGATTTCTCCCGCGCCTACGCGCCGTTCTACCTCGCCGTGTTCGGCCCGCCGGACGCAGCCGTCAGCACCCTCGACGACCTCAAGGGCAAGACCATCAGCGTCACCCGGGGCGCCATCGAAGACATCGAGCTGACCAAGGTCGCCCCTGAAGGCGTGACCATCAAACGCTTCGAAGACAACAACTCGACTATCGCCGCCTACCTCGCAGGCCAGGTCGACCTGATCGCCAGCGGCAACGTGGTAATGGTCGCAATCAGCGAAAAGAACCCGAAACGCGTACCCGCGCTGAAAGTGAAGCTCAAGGATTCGCCGGTCTACGTCGGCGTGAACAAGAACGAGCCGGCGCTGCTGGGCAAGGTCAACGAGATCCTGGCCACCGCCAAGGCTGACGGCGCGCTGGAAAAGAACGCGCAGACGTGGCTTAAAGAGCCGCTGCCGGCCGACCTCTGACCGGCGACGCGGGAGACTTTCATGGCCTATCAGTTCGATTTCTTGCCGGTGGTGGAAAACACCGACCTGCTGTTGCGTGGGGCGTTGTTTACCCTTGAGCTGACGGCCATCGGCGCGCTGCTCGGGGTTGGCGTGGGCATCGTCGGAGCGCTGGTGCGGGCGTGGAACATCCGCCCGTTCTCGACGATCTTCGGCGTTTATGTGGAGTTGATCCGCAACACGCCATTTCTGGTGCAACTGTTCTTCATCTTCTTCGGCCTGCCGTCCCTCGGCGTGCAGATTTCCGAGTGGCAAGCGGCGGTGCTGGCGATGGTGATCAACCTCGGTGCGTATTCGACCGAGATCATCCGCGCCGGCATCCAGGCGATTCCGCGTGGGCAGCTGGAGGCCGCTGCTGCGCTGGCGATGAGCCGGTTCGAAGCGTTTCGCCACGTGGTGCTGCTACCGGCGCTGGGCAAGGTCTGGCCGGCTCTGAGCAGCCAGATCATCATCGTCATGCTCGGTTCGGCGGTGTGTTCGCAGATTGCCACCGAGGAGTTGAGCTTCGCCGCCAACTTCATTCAGTCGCGCAACTTTCGCGCGTTTGAAACCTATGCACTGACCACTCTCATCTATCTGTGCATGGCGCTGCTGATCCGCCAGTTGCTGAACTGGCTCGGTCGGCGTTATCTGTCTAAAAGCAGCGCAAGGAGCAGCCAATGAGCGACTTCACGTTCTGGGACATCCTGCGCAATCTGCTGACCGGCCTGCAATGGACGCTGGCGCTGTCGCTGGTGGCGTTCATCGGCGGCGGTATCGTCGGGTTGCTGATCCTGATCATGCGCATCTCGAAAAACCCGCTGCCCAGCAGCATCGCACGCACCTGGATCGAACTGTTTCAGGGCACACCGCTGTTGATGCAGCTGTTTCTGGTGTTTTTCGGCGTTGCGCTGGCCGGGGTGGAGATTTCGCCGTGGATGGCGGCGGCGATTGCCCTGACGCTATTCACCAGCGCCTATCTGGCGGAGATCTGGCGCGGCTGCGTCGAGGCGATTCCCAATGGTCAGTGGGAAGCTTCGTCGAGCCTGGCGCTGAATCCGCTGGAGCAACTGCGCTACGTGATCCTGCCGCAAGCGCTGCGCATCGCCGTAGCGCCGACCGTGGGTTTCTCGGTGCAAGTCGTCAAGGGCACCGCGGTGACCTCGATCATCGGCTTCACCGAACTGACCAAGACCGGCGGCATGCTCGCCAACGCCACCTTCGAACCGTTCATGGTCTACGGCCTCGTTGCCCTGGGCTACTTCCTGCTCTGTTACCCCCTGTCCCTCAGTGCGCGCTATCTGGAAAGGAGACTGCATGCCTCTGCTTAGAATTTCCGCCCTGCATAAATACTACGGCGATCACCACGTGCTCAAAGGCATCGACCTGAGCGTCGAGGAAGGCCAGGTGGTGGCGATCATCGGCCGCAGCGGCTCGGGCAAGTCCACCCTGCTGCGCACCCTCAACGGCCTGGAGTCGATCAACGACGGCGTGATCGAAGTCGACGGCGAATACCTCGACGCCGCCCGCGCCGATCTGCGCAGCCTGCGGCAGAAAGTCGGGATGGTGTTTCAACAGTTCAACCTGTTTCCGCACCTGACGGTGGGCGAAAACGTGATGCTCGCGCCGCAGGTGGTGCAGAAAGTACCCAAGGCCAAGGCGCAAGAACTGGCGCGGCAGATGCTCGAGCGCGTCGGTCTTGACGAGAAATTCGATGCCTTCCCGGAACGCCTCTCGGGTGGTCAGCAGCAACGGGTGGCGATTGCCCGGGCGCTGGCGATGTCGCCCAAGGTGCTGCTGTGCGACGAGATCACCTCGGCGCTGGACCCGGAGCTGGTCAACGAAGTGCTCAGCGTGGTCCGCCAGCTCGCGAAAGAAGGCATGACGCTGATCATGGTCACCCACGAAATGCGCTTCGCCCGCGAGGTTGGGGACAAGCTGGTGTTCATGCACCAAGGCAAGGTTCACGAGGTGGGGGATCCGAAAGTGCTGTTTGCCGATCCGCAGACTCCGGAGCTGGCGAATTTTATTGGCAGCGTCGAAGCGACAGCCTGAAGGATTTTCAGAGACTTTTCTGGCCTCATCGCGGGCGAGCCCGCTCCCACAGGGTTCTCTAGCGGGATACGGTTTTGTGTTCGACACAAAACCTGTGGGAGCGGGCTTGCCCGCGAATGGCCGCGCCGCGGTCTTGAGACTTTATGCGCTGAATCAAGGGTTTGAACCATGCGCGTTGGCGGCAGCGTTTGATCGTGGCACGATGTCGGGGTTATCGACCGAGACCCCCACACCATGCCGCAATCCCAAGCCAAGAATCTGTCCCTGATCGCCGCGATCGACCTGGGCTCCAACAGCTTCCATATGGTCGTGGCCAAGGCCCAGAACGGCGAAATCCGTATTCTCGAACGGCTCGGTGAAAAGGTTCAGCTGGCCGCCGGCATCGACGATGAGCGTCAGCTCAACGAAGAATCCATGCAGCGCGGCCTCGACTGTCTCAAGCGCTTTGCTCAACTGATCAACGGCATGCCACTGGGCGCCGTGAGGATCGTCGGCACCAACGCCCTGCGCGAGGCGCGCAACCGTGGCGAATTCATCCGCCGCGCCGAAGAAATCCTCGGCCATCCGGTGGAAGTCATCTCCGGCCGTGAAGAAGCCCGCCTGATCTACCTTGGCGTGTCCCACACCCTCGCCGACACCCCGGGCAAACGCCTGGTCGCCGACATCGGCGGCGGCAGTACCGAATTCATCATCGGCCAGCGTTTCGAACCGCTGCTGCGCGAAAGCCTGCAAATGGGCTGCGTGAGCTTCACCCAGCGCTATTTCAAGGACGGCAAGATCACCCCGGCGCGCTACGCCCAGGCGTACACGGCGGCGCGTCTGGAAATCATGAGCATCGAACACGCCCTGCACCGCCTGACCTGGGATGAAGCCATCGGCTCCTCGGGCACCATCCGCGCCATCGGCCTGGCGCTGAAGGCCGGCGGTCACGGCACCGGCGAAGTGAATGCCGAAGGTCTGGCGTGGCTCAAGCGCCGCCTCTTCAAGCTCGGCGATGTCGACAAGATCGATTTCGAAGGCATCAAGCCGGATCGTCGGGCGATCTTCCCGGCAGGTCTGGCGATTCTCGAAGCGATCTTCGACGCCCTAGAACTGCAACGCATGGATCACTGCGAAGGCGCGCTGCGTGAAGGCGTGCTGTATGACCTGCTCGGCCGCCATCACCACGAAGACGTGCGCGAACGCACCCTGACCTCGCTGATGGAGCGCTACCACGTCGACCTGGAACAGGCCGCGCGCGTCGAGCGCAAAGCCTTGCACGCGTTTGATCAAGTGGCCGTGGACTGGGAGCTGGACGACGGCATCTGGCGCGAACTGCTGGGCTGGGCGGCGAAAGTGCACGAAGTCGGGCTCGACATCGCTCACTATCACTACCACAAGCACGGCGCTTACCTGATCGAGCACTCGGACCTCGCCGGGTTCTCCCGCGAAGATCAGCAAATGCTCGCCCTGCTGGTGCGTGGCCACCGCCGCAACATCCCCAAGGACAAGTTTGCCGAGTTCGGCGACGACGGCGACAAGCTGATCCGCCTGTGCGTGCTGCTGCGTTTCGCCATCCTGTTCCACCACATCCGTGGTACCCAGGCGATGCCGCAAGTGACACTGCATGCCAACGGCAACAACCTCGACGTGGAATTCCCGGAGAACTGGCTGGATGAAAACCAGCTGACCCAGGCGGATTTCGGGCTTGAGGCGGAGTGGCTGACTCGGGTGGGGGTTGTTCTGACCGTGCATTGAGTAACGGGCAGGCACAAAAAAAGGCGATCCGGGTGGATCGCCTTTTTTATGGCTATGAAATCTGCGGTCAGCTGCTCACCGGCAGAATCGGGCTGCCCAATCGCTCCAGCAACGTCGCCTGGGCACTGCGCGGGTTCTGGTTGCCGGTCGGCGTATTGCGGATGTAGCGGCCGTCCGATTGCAGGCTCCAGCTGTGGGTGTTGTCGGTCAGGTACAGCTCCAGCTCTTTCTTGACCCGGGTCAGCAGCTTCTTGCCTTCCACCGGGAAGCAGGTCTCGACGCGCTTGTCGAGGTTGCGCTCCATCCAGTCGGCGCTGGACAGGAACATCTGCTCCTCGCCGCCGTTCAGGAAGTAGAAAACCCGAGTGTGTTCAAGGAAGCGGCCGATGATCGAGCGCACGTGGATGTTGTGCGAAACCCCGGCGATGCCCGGACGCAGGCAGCACATGCCGCGCACCACCAGATCGATGCGCACGCCGGACTGGCTGGCCTTGTACAGCGCGCGGATGATCTTCGGATCGGTCAGCGAGTTGAACTTGGCGATGATGTGCGCCGGTTTGCCGTCGAGCGCGAATTGCGTCTCGCGCAGGATCATGTCGAGCATGCCCTTCTTCAGGGTGAACGGCGCATGCAGCAGCTTCTTCATGCGCAACGTTTTACCCATGCCGATCAACTGGCTGAACAGTTTGCCGACGTCTTCGCACAAGGCGTCGTCGGAGGTCAGCAGGCTGTAGTCGGTGTACAGACGGGCGTTGCCGGCGTGGTAGTTACCGGTGCCGAGGTGCGCGTAACGCACGATCTCGCCGGCCTCGCGGCGCAGGATCAGCATCATCTTGGCGTGGGTCTTGAAGCCGACCACGCCGTAGATCACCACCGCACCGGCCGCTTGCAGACGGCTGGCCAGCTGCAGGTTGGATTCTTCGTCGAAGCGCGCACGCAGCTCGATGACCGCCGTCACTTCCTTGCCGTTACGCGCGGCGTCCACCAGCGCATCGACGATTTCCGAGTTGGCGCCGGAACGGTACAGGGTCTGGCGCACGGCCAGAACGTGTGGGTCTTTCGCGGCCTGGCGCAGCAGGTCGACCACCGGGGTAAACGACTCGAACGGGTGCAGCAGCAGGATGTCCTGCTTGCTGATCACGCTGAAAATGTTTTCGCTGTTTTGCAGCAGTTTCGGAATCTGCGGCGTGAACGGCGTGTATTGCAACTCCGGATGGCTGTCCAGACCGGTGATGCTGAACAGACGCGTCAGGTTCACCGGGCCGTTGACCTGATACAGCTCGGTCTCGCTCAGGTTGAACTGCTTGAGCAGGTAGTCCGACAGGTGTTTCGGACAGGTGTCGGCGACTTCCAGGCGCACGGCGTCACCGTAACGACGGGAGAACAACTCGCCACGCAGGGCGCGGGCCAGGTCTTCGACGTCTTCGGAGTCGAGCGCAAGGTCGGCGTTCCGGGTCAGACGAAACTGGTAGCAGCCCTTCACCTTCATGCCCTGGAACAGGTCATCGGCGTGGGCGTGGATCATCGACGAAAGGAACACATAGTTGTCGCCAGGGCCGCCGACTTCTTCCGGCACCTTGATGATCCGCGGCAGCAGACGCGGCGCCGGGATGATCGCCAGACCGGAGTCGCGGCCGAAGGCGTCGATACCTTCGAGCTCGACGATGAAGTTCAGGCTCTTGTTCACCAGCAACGGGAACGGGTGCGTCGGGTCGAGACCGATCGGGGTGATGATCGGTGCGATCTCGTCGCGGAAATAGCGGCGCACCCAGGTCTTGAGCTTGGTCGTCCAGTTACGGCGACGGATGAAGCGCACCTGATGCTTTTCCAGCTCCGGCAGCAGGATGTCGTTGAGGATTGCGTACTGACGGTCTACGTGACCGTGCACCAGCTCGCTGATGCGGGCCAGGGCCTGATGCGGTTGCAGGCCGTCGGCGCCGGCCTGTTCACGGGCGAAGGTGATTTGTTTCTTGAGGCCGGCGACGCGGATTTCGAAGAATTCGTCGAGGTTGCTGGAGAAGATCAGCAGGAACTTCAGCCGCTCCAGCAACGGGTAGGACTCGTCCAGCGCCTGTTCCAGCACGCGGATGTTGAACTGCAGTTGCGACAACTCACGGTGGATGTACAGGCTGCTGTCATCCAGGCCGGGAATCGCGATCGCCGGAACCGCCGTGGCAGGCTCGGTTGCCGGCGCGGGTGGCGCAGGCTCCAGTTCCGGCGGGGTTTCGGTAATCTGCTCGACCACGGGTTGAGCTTCTTTTACGGCAACTTCAGTGAGTCCTTCGGTATTCATCGAATGTTCCTGGGAGGGCTATTTCTGCTCTCGTAACAATTGAGCGGCACGGACAGCAAAGTAAGTCAGGATGCCATCAGCGCCGGCACGTTTAAAGGCGGTCAGGGATTCGAGGATCACGCCTTCGCTCAACCAGCCATTCTGGATCGCCGCCATGTGCATGGCGTATTCGCCGCTGACCTGATAGACGAAGGTCGGCACTTTGAAGGCATCTTTTACCCGGAACAAAATGTCCAGATACGGCATGCCGGGTTTGACCATGACCATGTCCGCGCCTTCAGACAAGTCCGCGCCCACTTCGTGCAGCGCTTCGTCGCTGTTGGCCGGGTCCATCTGATAGGACGCCTTGTTCGCCTTGCCCAGGTTCGCGGCCGAACCCACGGCATCGCGGAACGGGCCGTAATAGGCGCTGGCGTACTTGGCCGAGTAGGCCATGATCCGCACGTTGACGTGCCCGGCCAGCTCCAAAGCTTCGCGGATCGCCTGAATGCGGCCGTCCATCATGTCCGACGGGGCAACCACCTGGGCGCCGGCAGCGGCGTGAGACAAGGCTTGCTTGACCAGTGCATCGACGGTGATGTCGTTCTGCACGTAGCCTTCTTCATCGAGAATGCCGTCCTGACCGTGAGTGGTGAACGGGTCGAGGGCGACGTCGGTGATCACGCCCAGCTCGGGGAATCGGTCACGCAGGGCACGGGTGGCGCGCTGGGCGATGCCTTCGGGATTCCAGGCTTCGGCGGCATCGAGGGATTTGAGTTCAGGTGGCGTGACCGGGAACAGCGCCAGCGCCGGAATTCCCAGTTCGACCCATTTGGCGGCTTCTTCAAGCAGCAGGTCGATGGTCAGGCGCTCGACACCCGGCATCGAGGCCACGGCTTCGCGGCGGTTTTCACCGTCGAGCACGAACACCGGCAGGATCAGGTCATCGACCGTCAACACATTCTCACGCACCAGCCGACGGGAAAAATCATCACGGCGATTGCGACGCAGGCGGGTGGCAGGGAACAGACGGTTGGCTGGGGTAAAGCTCACGGCAGACTCCTGAGCCCGCGCAAACGGGCGAGCGTGACAGTTATAGACGGCCATTATGACGAACAGATGACAGTTGTGTGAGACCTGTGACGTGTAGCCGCATTCCATTCTCAGCGTAGGAAATGTTCACGTCGAGACACATTTCGACACTTTCCTGAATGTGTCCGAAGGGTTAGGCTGCGCGTTCATTTCGCCAGCACCCAGACAATGCTCCAACAATTTCTGCATGACTTCGGCTACTTTGCCCTGTTTCTCGGGACGTTTTTCGAAGGCGAAACCATCCTGGTGCTCGCGGGCTTCCTCGCGTTCCGTGAATACATGGACATCAAACTGGTGGTGGTCGTGGCGTTCTTCGGCAGCTATGCCGGCGATCAGCTGTGGTACTTCCTGGGCCGCAAACACGGGCGCAAATTGCTGGCGCGCAAACCGCGCTGGCAGATGATGGGCGACCGCGCGCTGGAACACATCCGCAAGCACCCGGACATCTGGGTCCTGAGCTTTCGCTTCGTGTACGGCCTGCGCACGGTGATGCCGGTGGCGATCGGCCTGTCGGGCTATCCGCCGGGACGTTATCTGCTGCTCAACGGTATCGGCGCTGCGATCTGGGCCACCGCCCTGGCCGCTGCCGCCTACCACTTCGGCGCCGTGCTCGAAGGCATGCTCGGCAGCATCAAGAAGTATGAGTTGTGGGTACTGGGCGCGCTGCTGGTGCTTGGCCTGGGCCTGTGGCTGCGCCGCCGGTTCAAGAATGCCCGGCTGGCGAAAAAGGTCTACGAAGAAGAACAGGCCGAGCAATTGGCCAAGGCCGAACGGCACAAAGCCGAAATGGCCAAGACCGCCGACCCTAAGACGCCAGCCGAGTAAGTCGCTGGCGGCAGCAATACAGCCCGATGCCGCTGAGCAGGCTGTAACTGAGCAGGCCGACCCACATTCCCGGGCTGGCCGGCCAGAGTCCGACCAGCGGCGCCAGCCACACCAGCGGCAGATTCGATGCCAGCCGCAGCACTTCCAGCCTCCCCGCCCACGGGCGATTCTCAAGGGCCACGCCCAACACGAACAAACCGAAGGCCACCGCGCCCCAGCCGAGCAGTAATGCGCCGGTGGGCAGGCTGTGTTCCAGATTCATCAGATAACTGCCCAGCGCGACATAGACGCCGAACTGCAACCCCACGTACCACTGCTGACGGCAGTCCAGCGGCACCTCGAACTTGCGGAACTGACTCAGGTCCGGCTTGCTCATCGGGTACTTCGCCGCGACGTCCGCCGGACGCCAGCCGGTGCGCATGAACCAGATCCGGATCTTGTCCCACGTACGCTCGGCCCGGCGCGCGTCGCCCCACAGCTGCGCGTAGAACTGCAGGTTGGCCCATAACGGATTCCAGCTCGCCAGCGGCGTGGTCACGCCGAAAATCACCGGTTCGTTGTCATCCTCTTCCTGAAACGAGCCGAACAGACGGTCCCAAATAATGAACACCCCGCCGTAGTTGCGATCCATGTAGAGAGCGTTCTGTGCATGGTGGGCCCGATGATTGGATGGCGTGACGAAGCACCACTCGAACCAGCCGAGCTTGGGAATGTGCCGGGTGTGGACCCAGAACTGATACAGCAGATTCAGCGCCGCAACGCTGACAAACACCAGCAGCGGCACCCCGAGCACGGCCATCGGCAGGTAGAAGATCCAGCTCAGCAGGAACCCGGTGCTGGTCTGGCGCAAGGCCGTGGAAAGGTTGTAGTCCTCGCTCTGATGATGCACCGAATGCGCGGCCCAGAGGATGTTACGTTCATGGCCCATGCGATGCAGCCAGTAATAGCAGAAGTCATAGCAGACAAAGGCAAACACCCAGACCCAGACGCTGTCCGCAGGCAACCTGACCAGCGCCAGATGCTCAAGGGCAAACGCATAGGTCACCAGGCCCACGCCCTTGGTCAACAGGCCGGTGGTGGTCGACAACACCCCGGTGCTAATGCTGTTCACCGCATCGGCCAGGCGATAGTTGCTCACCCCGCGCCAGCGGTCGGCGATGAGCTCCGCCGCCATCAATACGAAGAAAAACGGCACCGCATACAGAATGAAGTTCATGTCGCGCCCTGGTCGGAATCTGTAGCACAGATCCTAGGTGTAGCCGCGGCTTGATCCTATGGCAACGAACGACAAATTAGAGGACATTTAGCGCCATGAATCTGGAGAGAAACCCATGAGCAAAAAAGTTGCAGTGATCCTGTCCGGTTGCGGCGTGTACGACGGCGCCGAGATCTACGAAAGCGTCATTACCCTGTTACGCCTTGACCAGCGCGGCGCACAGGTGCAGTGCTTCGCCCCGAACATCGCGCAATTGCATGTGATCAACCACCTGACCGGTGAAGAAATGCCCGAATCGCGCAACGTGCTGGTGGAATCGGCACGCATCGCCCGGGGTAACGTCAAGGATCTGCGTGAGGCCGATGTCGAGGACTTCGATGCGCTGATCGTGCCAGGCGGTTTCGGTGCGGCGAAGAATCTGTCGAACTTCGCCATCGAAGGCGCCGGCTGCACCGTACAGCCGCAAGTGCTGGCGCTGGCCGAAGCCTTTGCCGAAGCGGGCAAGCCTGTTGGCCTGATCTGCATCTCGCCGGCACTGGCCGCGAAGATCTACGGCCCGGGCGTGACCTGCACCATCGGCAACGATGCCGACACGGCCGCCGCCATGAACAAGATGGGCGCCACCCACGAGGACTGCGCGGTGACCGATATCGTCGAAGACAAGGCGCGCAAACTGGTGACCACCCCAGCGTATATGCTGGCGCAGTCGATCAGCGAGGCGGCTTCGGGGATCAACAAGCTGGTGGATCGGGTGTTGGAACTGACCCACGAAAACGACGCCTGACCGGCGATAGTGATCGTTCCCACGCTCCGCGTGGGAATGCAGCCTTGGACGCTCCGCGTCTGCCTTGCATCGGCGGTGAGGCTGGGACGCGGAGCGTCCCGAGA
Source organism: Pseudomonas sp. 9.2(2024) (assembly GCF_039695385.1). NCBI lineage: Bacteria > Pseudomonadati > Pseudomonadota > Gammaproteobacteria > Pseudomonadales > Pseudomonadaceae > Pseudomonas > Pseudomonas sp. 9.2(2024). The sequence continues at coordinate 6,221,743 of NZ_CP155585.1, forward strand.
GGCATTCCCACGCAGAGCGTGGGAACGATCAATGTTCAGGTTTTGCGGGTGAGCCTGGTGAGGATCCGGTCCAGCGCATTGGCGAACGCCTGCTTCTCGCGGTCACCGAATGGTGCCGGGCCGCCAGTGACCTGGCCCTGTTCACGCAGGTCGGTGAACAGGTTGCGTGTCGCCAGCCGCTCACCCATGTTTTGCGCGTCGAACTCCTTGCCTCGCGGGTCCAGCGCCGCCACGCCCTTCTTCACCAGCCGGTCGGCCAGCGGGATGTCACTGCAGATCACCAGTTCACCCGGCACCGCGTGTTCCACCAGATAATCATCCGCCGCATCCGGGCCGCTCGGCACCACGATCAGCTTGACGATCGCCAGCGCCGGTTTGCTCTGCGGCTGCCCCGCCACCAGCACCACTTCGAAGCGACGCTTGAGGGCGAACTTGACCACCAGCTCCTTGGCCATCTTCGGGCAGGCGTCGGCATCGATCCATACGCGCATCATCTCAAGCCGCCATGCGGCGCTTTTCAGCCACCCAACTGCGACCGTACAGCACGATAATCGCCGCAATCGCCACGGCCTGCGCCGTCAGCGAATAGGCATCGGCATGAATGCCCAGCCAGTCGAAATCGAAGAACGCCACCGGCCGGGTGCCGAAGATCCCGGCTTCCTGCAACGCCTTCACGCCGTGGCCGGCGAATACCACCGACAACGCACAGAGCAGCGCTGCGTTGATGCTGAAGAACAGCGTCAGCGGCAGTTTCGCCGAGCCGCGCAGAATCACCCACGCCAGACCGAACAGCAGCACCAGCGCCGTCGCGCCGCCGGCGAGTACCGCGTTATGCCCGGCAGGGCCGGCCTGCAGCCAAAGGGTTTCGTAGAACAGGATCACTTCGAACAGTTCGCGGTACACCGAGAAGAACGCCAGGATCGCGAAACCGAAACGCCCGCCTCCGCCAACCAGGCTCTGCTTGATGTAATCCTGCCAGGCCGCCGCGTGCCGACGGTCGTGCATCCACACCCCGAGCCACAACACCATGACGCTGGCGAACAGCGCCGTGGCGCCTTCGAGCAGTTCACGCTGGGAACCGCTGACGTCGATCACATACGCCGCCAGTGCCCAGGTGCCGAGGCCGGCCAGCAGCGCCAGCCCCCAACCGACGTTGACGCTGCGCACCGCCGATTGCTGGCCGGTGTTGCGCAGGAACGCGAGGATCGCTGCCAGCACCAGAATCGCTTCCAGACCTTCGCGCAGCAGAATCAGCAGACCGGAGATGTAGCTCAGCGACCAGCTCAGACCATCGCTGCCCAACAGGCCGGCGGATTCCTTGAGTTTGGCCTTGGCCGCGTCCAGACGCTGCTCGGCCTGCTCCACCGGCAAACCATCCTGCAGCGATTGCCGGTAAGCCATCAGGGATTTTTCGGTGTCCTTGCGCACGTTGGCGTCGACGTTGTCCAGCGAGCTTTCGACCAGTTCGAAGCCTTCCAGATACGCCGCCACCGACAGGTCATAGGCCTGATCGTGCTCACCGGCGCGGTACGCCGCCAGGCTCTTGTCCAGCGTCGCGGCGGTGTAGTCGAGCAACTGCGCCGGGCCGCGCTTGACCTGCGGCGGCTGCGCCCGTTGTACACGGAAGATCGCGGCGGCTTCAGCGCCTTCGGCAGCCTGCACTTCGGCCGGGGTCTGGCGGGCCAGGTCGGCGATGTTGTAGGTCTTGTCGGATTTGGCCGTGGCCGGATCGGCGCTGAACTGTGCGATGTAGGTCGCCAGGTCCCAACGCTGACGGTCATCCAGTTGATCGGCGAACGCCGGCATGTCAGTGCCTTCGACGCCCTGGCCGAGGGTGCTGTAGATCGCGTACAGGCTCAGGTGATCCATCCGCGCAGCGTCGCGCAGATTGGCCGGCGTCGGCGTCATGCCGAGACCCGCCGGGCCGTCGCCGGCACCGGTGTCGCCGTGACACACCGAGCAGTTTTGCGCGTACAACGGCGCACCACGGGTCGGATCAGGGGTGATGATCGGGGCCTGGCTGACTTCATAAGCCACCGCCAGTTTCGCCCCCAGTTGCCGGGCCTGACGGGCGACGTCCGCGCCGTCCTGTTTCGCCGTGATCGCGGCGTGCAAGGCAGTCACGCCTTGTTCCAGCGCCGCTTTTTCCGGCTTGGCTGGCAGGCCGGCGATCAGCCCTTGCAGCACCTGGGTGAACTCCAGCTGCTCGCGGTACTCGCCGTCGTCGATGACCTTGCCTGCCTGTACCGTCGGCGGGTAATCGGCGCTGATGTAATCGAGCAGGTGCAGCGCTTGCGGCGCGCCTTCCACGGTGTCGGCCAGCAGATTGAAGCTGCTCAGGGCGCACAACGGGAACACCAGCCAGGCCAGAAATCGGGACGCGGCAGTCATGAATGAGTCTCAAGTGGAAATGCGAAGTTACATATTGTTCACGTCGAGCGCGTTTCCCTCAAGCTTTCTTGGCGGCCCGACGGCTTTTAGCGCAAGGGTGCACCCGCCTTGCGGTAGTGTTCGGCCATGAATTCGACGAACACCTGCACCTTCAGCGCCACATGCCGGGCGTGAGGATAGAGCGCGTAGTAATGCCGCTGACCGAGGCTGTAGTTGGGCAGGATCTGCACCAGCCGGCCACGCAACAGATCGTCCTGCACCGTGGCCCGGGTGAACGCGGCAATCCCCACACCGGCCAGCGCCGCCGCATGCAGCGAGCTGATCGAGTCCGCCTTGAACCGCCCCTGAGCCCGCACCGCTGTCGTCAGCCCGCGCGCATCGGTCAGCGACCAGTCGCCACCGCCGGCGAACGCGAGCAATTGATGTTCGGCCAGCTCACTGACCTGGCGCACCAGACCGTGTCGCGCGACGTAGGTCGGCGAGGCCACCAGCACCAGCTCGGACACCGTCAGCAGCCGCGCCACCAGGGATGAATCCGCCAGCAGCCCGCAGATGCGCAGCGCGACATCGAAGCCTTCGGCGATCAGGTCGACAAAACGGTCATCGCAGGACAGATCGACCTCAACCTCCGGATATCGCTGCTGAAACGCCGGCAACCAGCACGCCAGCTCCAGCGTGCCGATCACCACCGGCGCGCTGATGCGCAAAAGCCCACTGGGTGTCTCACGGGCCTGCCCGACCGCCAGTGCGGCCTGATCGAGGCGATCGAGAATGTCCACGCACGCGGCGTAATACTGCTGCCCGGCCGTGGTCAGGCTGAAGCGCCGGGTGTTGCGGTTGATCAGGCGCGTGCCGAGCTCCGCCTCCAGTTGCTGGAGCTGGCGGGAGATCGTCGAATGCGTGGTGTCGAGCCGCTCGGCGGCGGCAGTGAAGCCGCGACACTCGACGATGCAACGGAACGCGCGCATGGCCAACAGCTGATTCATCGAAGCCCTCAGTCGAGTGGCAGGCGAACGATCTGCTGCGTGGTCATGACGTCACCGAAGGTGTCTTCGATTTCGGCCAGCGCCGCGCGGTGCAGGCTGTCCTTGTCGACGGTGTCGCCGTTGACGCGGGTGATCGCCCGGGTCGCCGAAGCATCGGATGCTACCACGACCTGATAGCCCAACGGCGCAGCGTCCCGGGCACCGCCGGCAACGCAGGCGTGGGTCATCAGCCCGGCGAAAATCACGGTCTTGATGCCGGCCTGCTTGAGCTGCCGATCGAGGTCGGTGCTGGCGAACACGCTGACCGTTGTCTTTTGCAGCACGTGATCCTGCGCCCTCGGCTGCATCAGCGGATGAAACTTCACGGTCTCGCCGCCCTGTGCGAACACTGGCGAACCGGCGGGCGCGACGTGCTGGACCTGGAACACTGGAATCTTCGCCTGATCGGCAAAGCGGATCAGCTCACGGGCCTTGTTCATGGCTGCGATGCCGTCGGGAATCGGCAGGCGTCCGCTGAAGTACTCGTTCTGGAAATCGATCACCACCAGCGCGGTGGTCTTCGGGTCGAGGCGTTCGATCGGCGCCGCGCCGGATATTGCACGAAGGGTTGGATGAGCATCCGGTGCAGTACTGGCCATCGCACTGCTGACCGCAGCGAGACCAAGACTGGCGAACAGGATTCTGAAAACTGAGCTGCAGCGATACGTTTGCGAGAGAGTCATGACGCGGTTCCTGTAGAGAGGCGTATAAGTCGGGCCAAGTCTAGAAATCCGCAAACGGCCTGACCACGGCAGTATTGGCACATGATCTGTGCAACTTTTGCACAGACCATGTCAAAAAATCTGCCCGGCAATTAGCCATCATCTCCCACTATAATGCGCCACTTCAGCCGCCCTTCTGTTCAAGGAAGAACCCCTCGCCATGCGCCATTGCCTGCTGTTTTCCTTGTTGTTCAGCATCGTCTTGCAGTTGAGCGGTTGCGGGGCCTACCGCAATTACGACCTGGAACTGCAACAGACCACCGATCAGTTGAAAGCGGGCGACACCAACGGTGCGCTGGCCCTGATCGAGGCGCATAACCCGGATGAAGAAAAAGACCTGCTGTATTACTTCGAGAAAGGCGCGGTACTCAGCGCTGCCGGGGAGTTGCCGCAAAGTCAGGTCGCCTGGCGCAGCGCCGAACAGATGGTGATCCAGCGTCAGGACACCATAGAAACCGCCGGCGACAAGTTGCTGTCCGCCCTGGGCAATCAATGGGGCAGCATCATCAACGACAAGATTCGTCGCTACGATGGTTACGACTATGAAAAGGTCATGCTGACCACGCAAATGGCCTTGAATCAGTTGGCCGTGAATGACTTCGACGGTGCCCGTGCGGACATCAAGAAAACCCACGAACGCGAAACAATGATCGCCCGGCAACGGGAGCTGGAATACGAGCGCATTGAAAACGCCGCCAAGGCCCAAGGCGCGCGTGTGCATTACAAGGATCTGCAAGGTTACCCGGTGGTCATGCTGGACTCGCCGGCGGTCATCGCTCTGAAGAACGGCTATCAAAGTGCGTTCAGCCACTATCTGGCCGGCTTCACTTATGAAGCCCTGGGTGAAAAGGATCTGGCCGCACCCGGTTACCGTCAGGCCATAGAACTGCGTCCTGACATGCCGTTCTTCCAACAGGCATTGCATGACCTCGACAGCCCCGGGCTCAAGGCGGGCGAAAGCGATGTGCTGATCATCGTGCAAAGCGGGCTGGCGCCGACTCGCAGTTCGGTGCGAGTGCCGTATCCGGTGAAGCTTGAGGACGGTCAGGTGATCGTGGCCAATGTGTCGTTTCCGGTGATGGTGCCCGACACGTCCACCCCACCCTTCGATCAGATCAGCCTCGACGGTCGTCCAAAGAAGCTGATCACGGTCAACAACATTACCGACATGTCCTTGCGCACTCTGCGTGACGACATGCCCGGGATCATCCAGCGCACCAAGTATCGCGCGTTCCTGGCGGCAGACGTCCAGGGCACCGACAATCGGCGCAACCCGGCCAAGGCGTCCTATGTGACCCATTACGATGGATTCGAGCACGCAGACACCCGCACCTGGCGCACCCTGCCCAACCTCACCCAGGTACTGCGCCTACGGCTGAAGAAAGGCGAGCACATGATCAATCTGCCTACCGCACCCGGTGTCGCACCGCTTAAAATCCGCATCGATCAGGATCGTCAGATCATCGGCCTGCGCGCCCTGGGCGACAGAATCTATGCCAACGGCAGCGCTTTCCAGGCCTCCACATCGCCGGAAAGCCGCGTGGTATCCGGCCTGAAATAAGTAATGGCACCTTACCAACCGGTGCAATTAAAAAGCTATTACATAGCCAGCACCGCCCGCTTATAATGCCGCGCCCGCGCTATCGCGTTGCGGCATTAAAGCTCCTCTTGTTATGAGGAATTGGCAGGAGGCCAGCGCCACTGTCGATCGGTCCCAGCAGCCCGACCCGCACCCGAGGCTGTCGCTACTCATGGAAGAAGTACCCCATGGCATTCCGCGCTCCCACTCTGATCGCGCTCAGCGCTGTCACCCTGCTGTCCGGCTGTTCGGCGTTTCGCAACTACGATTCCGAACTGGCCCAGACCAACCAGCAACTGGCCACCGGCAACGTCGACGCCGCCCTGACCTTGCTCGAAAAGAACAACACCGGCCCGGACAAGGACCTGCTCTATTACTTCGAGAAGGGTGAGCTGCTGCGCGCCAAGGGCGATTTGTCCGGCAGCCAGAATGCCTGGACCAGCGCCGACCAGGTGGTGGGCAAGTGGGAAGATTCGGTCAAGCTCGACACCGACAAATACCTGGCCCAGTTCGGCAGCTTCCTGGTCAACGACAAGGTGCGCCGCTACGAAGGCTACGACTACGAAAAAGTCATGCTGACCACGCAGATGGCCCTGAACCTGCTGGCGGTCAACGATTTCGACGGCGCCCGTACCGCGATCAAGAAGACGCACGAACGTGAAGCGGTGATCGCCGACCTGCGCGACAAGGAATACCTCAAGAGCGAAGAGGAAGCCGAGAAAGAAGGCATCAAGACCGAATACAAGGACTTGCAGGGCTACCCGGTCGCCAGCCTCGACGCGCCGGAAGTGGTCGGCCTGAAAAACAGCTACCAGAGTGCGTTCAGCCATTACCTGGCCGGTTTCGTTTATGAAGCCCTGGGCGAGAAAGACCTCGCTGCGCCGGGCTATCGCAAGGCTGCCGAACTGCGCCCGAACACGCCGCTGCTGGAGCAGGCGCTGGTCAACCTCGACAAGCCGGTCAAGAGCGACGACAGCGACATCCTGATCGTGGTGCAAAGCGGTCTGGCGCCGGCCCGCGATTCGATCCGCGTGCCGCTGCCGCTGCCAATCTCCAACAACGTAGTGATCACTCCGCTGTCGTTCCCGATCATCAAACCTGACACCTCCACCGCGCCATTCGCGCAGATCGGTGTCGATGGCCAACAGGTCGACCTGACCGCGCTGAACAGCACCACCGCCATGTCCCGCCGCGCCCTGCGCGATGACATGCCGGGGATCATCCTGCGCACCACCGTGCGCGCAATCACCAAAGGTGTGGCCCAGAAGAAGATCAACGAAACCAACCCGCTGGCCGGTCTGGCGGTCGGTATTTCTTCAGCTGTGCTCGAAGGTGCCGATACCCGTACGTGGCGCACCCTGCCGGACACCACTCAAGTGGTACGTCTGCGCTTGAAGAAAGGTGAGCACCAAGTCACTCTGCCGAGCGCCGTCGGTGGCTCTCAGGTCAAGGTGACCGTCGATCAGCGTTATCAGGTGATCACCCTGCGCGCCGTCGGCAATCAGGTGTTCGCCGCAGGCCTCGCCGCCCACGTGACCCCGAGCGCTGGCGCCACCGCCGTGGCCAGCCTCAAACAACCTTAAGAACGGAGTCTTTGCATGCGCTTCAAACTCATCGCCGTCGCCGCCCTCGCCCTGTTGGCGAGCGGTTGCGCCACCCCGCCACCACCGGAGCCGGGCAGTGCCGCGAGCAAGGTCGTGGCCATGGGCCCGCAGAAACACATCGTGGTCGGCGCGATGCGCGTGGCCCGCGAAAACGGCTTCATGACCGTCAACGTGCAGTTGAGCAACACCCTCAACAGCAACAAGACGTTCTACTACCGCTTCGCCTGGCTCGGGCCGGAAGGTTTCCCGATCGCCGAAGAAGAAGTCTGGAAGAGCCAGATGATGTACGGCGCCCAGACCAGCTTCATCCAGGGCATCGCCCCGACGCCGAAAGCCGTGGATTTCCGTCTGGAACTCAAGACGCCTTAAGCCCGACACCCTATTCCCGATTCAGAGAGCATTCCCATGTTTGCACGCTTTTCCTTCATCGCCGTCCTCGCCCTGCTGGCCTCCGGTTGCGCCAACACTTCGCCGACCCTGGGCAGCAAGAACATCAGCTACGGCGACACCAAGGCCGTTGAAACCGTGACCAACGAGTTCGGTTCGACCGACCTGCAGATGATCGCCGAGTCGATGACCCGTTCCCTGGCCCAGTCCGGCATTCTGCAGGGTCGCCCTGTGGTCCAGGTCTACGACGTGAAGAACAAGACCAGCGAATACATCGACACCCGCGAAATCACCACCAGCATCAAGACCCAGCTGATGAAGTCCGGTACCGCCCGTTTCGCCAGCGACAACACCGCGATGCAGAGCCAGGTCGACCAGCTCAAACTGCAAAACCAGAGCGGCCTGTACAAGAAGAGCACCGTGGCCAAGACTGGCAACATGATCGCTGCCAAATACCGTCTTGAAGGTTCGATCAGCTCGATCGTCAAGCGCAGCAGCGACTACAAGGACGTCTTCTACAAATTCAGCCTGCAACTGATCGACGTTGAAAGCGGTCTGGCCGAGTGGATGGACGAGAAAGAGATCCGCAAAACCACGGAGCGTTAATCGATGCGCACATGGATTGGCATGATGGCCCTGGCTTGCGCGTTCAGCGTGCAAGCGGCCCCGAAAGTCGCGGTAACGGATCTGGCGTACCAGGAACGTGTGGAGCAATACATCCACATCGTTTCGTCGAAGAACAACTACCGCGAGGGCTACTACAGCTCCAGCGGTTCTTCGAGCTACGACGAATTCGAAGCCAACACCAGCTACATCGAACAGACCGAACTGCGTAAGTTCACCGGCGACATCAAGGGTGAAATCCTGCGTACCGGCATGTTCCAGCTGGTGCAGGGCACGCCGTACACAGCGTCATCCAAGGGTGACATCTACGATGTGATCAAGCGGATCAAGGCCGGCAACTTCAAGGGTGCCGACTACGTGCTGTTCGGCACCGTGTCGGACATCGACTTCACTCAGGACATGAACGAGCTGGCGCACACCGACAGCTATTCGGCCGTGCTGGGCCTGACGCTGGTGGCCGACTTCAGCCTGATCAATACCAAGACCTACGAAATCACCTCGGCCTTCACGGCGATGGGTGAAGCGCAGGACACCAAACTGGTGAACCACCGCGACATCAAGATCTCACTCAACCGCCCGCGGGTAGTGCGTGAAGTCTCGAAGGCACTGGGCGAAGACGTGGCCGGACAGCTGAGCATGCAGCTCGGTGGTGGCGGTTACGAGCAGCCGCGCGAACCGCAGCAGCGCAACAATCTGCCGCGTGATACGGCGCCAGTGATTCTTCACTGACCGACTGCCGGAAACGAAAAAGGCGACCTGAGAAGGTCGCCTTTTTTGTGCCTGTACGCTTTACACGGCGGCTTTGCGCAACGTCGCCATGAACGCCGCGGCGCCAATGAACAGTCCGGCAAACGTGCGGTTCATGCGTCGCTGCTGTGTCGGTGTGCGCAACAGGCGCAGCACCTTCGACGCCAGACCGGTGTAGCCGGCCATGACGATCAGGTCGACCGCGATCATGGTCACGCCGATCACCACGTACTGGATCAGCAGCGGCGCATGCGGATTGATGAATTGCGGCAGCACCGCGAGCATGAACACCAGCGCCTTGGGGTTGCTGATGTTCACCAGAAAGCCACGGAACACCAGAGCCAGCGGTTTGCCGATCGGGCGTACCGCTGCGTCATCGCTCATGTCCATAGGTAATGCGCGCCACTGCTTGATCGCGAGATAAACCAGGTAGGCGACACCGAACCATTTGATCGCATGGAACGCGGTGGCCGAAGCCGTGAGGATCGCGCCGACACCGGCGCCGACGATGGCAATCTGCACAGCCAGCCCGATCTGCAGGCCCAGGGCATTCCAGTAGCCGCGCCAGAAACCGTATTGCAGGCCGCTGGACATCGACGCAATGGCGCCGGCACCCGGAGAAAGACTGATCACCCAGCAAGCGGCAAAAAACGCCAGCCATGTTTGAAGCTCCATCGCACACCTCGACTTCGGACTCGTGACAATCCTCAAAGCTAATGCGGATTTGGCTGGATGACTACCGATTTTTTGCAGGATGTTGCGGCCGCCGACCAACGTGGCCGGCGTCCGATCACTTTTCGAAACCGCTGGAAGGGAAGATATCCGTGCCGCGCCAGCGGCGCACCGAGCGCTGGAAGAACAGGCTGTTGGGCACTTGCACCATGGCGCTGCCGGTGCCGAGTTCTTCAGCCTCGATCAACGTGGTGTAGAGCAGATTGATCGCCACCACCCGGCCTTTGACGCCGGGCTTGTCGGTGGTGTCGACCAGTTCGACCACGTCGCCGAGACGGAACGGGCCGACGGTGAAGATCAGAATCGCGCAGAGCAGGTTCGACAGCACGCTCCACATGGCGAAGAACGCCACCGCCGCCACCGCGACGAAGCCCGACAACGCAGTCCACAGCACTGTGGCCGAGACCCCGAGGCGTTCCAGCACGAAGATCAGCGCACTGCCCATGATCAGCCAGCGCAGTCCGCCGCGCAGCGGCATCAGCAGCTGCGGCGGAAACGGATACTTCTCGCCCAGGCGGGTCAGGAATCGGGCGACGACGCGCTGGGCGAAGTAGCCGGCCAGCAGGATCAGCAGAATCTGCACGCCGAGCCAGATCGGCTCGACCCACATCGCCGGCAATGGAAGTTTGAAGGCGTCCATCAGGACAACGCCTCCAGCTCCGCCTGCATGCTTTCCAGCGTTTCCAGGGCTTCCATCCACGCTTCTTCAAGTTCGCCTTCGCGAACTTTCAGCTTGGCCTGTTCGGCCAGCAGGTCACGCAGTTCGTTCTTGCGCGCCGGCTCGTAGAGGTCGCTGTCGCCAAGGCTGGCATCGACCTTCGCCAGTTTCTCGTGCAGCTTGCCGAGCTCGGCTTCGAGCTTGTCAGCCTCGCGCTTGTGCGGCGCCAGTTGCTGCCGCAACGCAGCGGCAGCCTGACGCTGGGCCTTCTTGTCAGTCTTGTCCGGATTGACCGGTGTGTTGCTGACCGGGGCATTGCGCTGACGGTACTCGACCAGCCAACGGGCGTAGTCTTCGAGGTCGCCATCGAACTCCTCGACCTTGCCGTCCGCGACCAGGAAGAAGTTGTCGGTGGTGCTCTTGAGCAGGTGCCGATCGTGAGAAACCACCAGCACTGCGCCGCTGAATTCCTGTAACGCCATGGTCAGCGCCAGGCGCATTTCCAGGTCGAGGTGGTTGGTCGGTTCGTCGAGCAGCAGCAGGTTCGGCCGTTCCCAGGCGATCAACGCCAGGGCCAGACGGGCCTTTTCGCCACCGGAAAAATTCAGTACCGGCTCATCGATGCGTGCGCCACGGAAGTCGAAACCACCGAGGAAATCGCGCAGGGTCTGCTCGCGCTCGGTCGGCGCCAGACGCTGCAAGTGCAGCAACGGACTGGCCTTGGCATCCAGCGAATCAAGCTGATGCTGGGCGAAGTAACCGACCACGGTGTTCTCACCGCGAGTCAGGCGCCCGGCCAGCGGTTCGAGCTCGCCGGCGAGGTTCTTGATCAGGGTCGATTTACCCGCGCCGTTGGGGCCGAGCAAGCCAATCCGCGCGCCGGGGGTCAGTTGCAGCTTGACCTTCTCCAGCACGGTTTTCTCGCCATAACCCAGACGCGCATCAGATAGGTCGATCAGCGGGCTGGAGATCTTGGTCGACTCGCGGAACACGAAGTCGAACGGCGAATCGACGTGGGCCGCCGACAGTTCTTCCATGCGCTCGAGGGCCTTGATCCGGCTCTGGGCCTGACGGGCCTTGGTGGCCTGGGCCTTGAAGCGGGCGATGTAGCTTTCCATGTGCGCACGCTGCGCCTGCTGCTTTTCGTAGGCCTGTTGCTGCTGGGCCAGACGTTCAGCACGGGCGCGTTCGAACGCGGTGTAGCCGCCACGGTAGAGCGTCAACTTGCGCTGATCGACGTGGGCCACGTGGTCGACCACTTCATCGAGGAAGTCTCGGTCGTGAGAAATCAGCAGCAAGGTGCCGGGGTAACTTTTCAGCCACTCTTCGAGCCAGATGATGGCATCGAGGTCCAGGTGGTTGGTCGGTTCGTCGAGCAGCAACAGGTCTGATGGGCACATCAAAGCCTGTGCAAGGTTCAGACGCATCCGCCAGCCACCGGAGAAATCTCCTACCTGACGATCCATCTGCTCGTTGGTGAAACCGAGGCCGGCCAGCAACTTGCGCGCCCGCGCGTCGGCGGTGTAGCCGTCGGCGCTGTCGAGTTCGGCGTGCAGGCGGGCCAGCGCGGTGCCGTCGTGGGCCTCTTCGGCTGCCGCGAGCTCACGCTGCACTTCGCGCAGGCGCAGATCGCCGTCGAGCACATAGTCGACCGCCAGGCGTTCGAGCGTGTCGACCTCCTGGCGCATGTGGGCGATACGCCAGTCGGCCGGCAACAGGCAGTCGCCCGAGTCCGGGTGCAACTCACCGCGGAGCAAGGCGAACAGGCTGGATTTGCCGGCGCCGTTGGCACCGATGAGGCCGGCTTTGTGGCCGGCGTGCAGGGTCAGCTCGGCGTCTTCTAGCAGACGTTGCGGACCACGCTGTAAAGTCAGGTTCTGAAGTCGGATCATAATGGCGGCGGAGTCTACCAGCTTCCCCCGCAACTGGCGCGAGTAGCACGATGTCCTCTGACCTGTGGAGCTTTGCCCTTGCCGTCTACGCCCGTCCCGGCGTGGAGGATGCCTGCCTGCGCCTGCAATCGGCGGGGGCCAACGTGTGCCTGATGCTGTGCGGTTTATGGCTGGAACAACGCGATGCCACCTGTGACGAGGCGCGTGCGCGACAGCTTCTGGAACTGACAGAGCCTTGGGACCGGGAGGTGGTGCAACCGTTGCGCACATTGCGCATGCAGTGGAAAGCCCTGGCCGAAACCGATCCGTTGCTCAAGGGGATGCGCGAGCAGATCAAGGGATTGGAGCTGGAGGCGGAGCGTGCGCTGCTGTCACGACTGGAAGGTGCCGCGCAAGGCTGGAAGCGTCATTCGAAGGAATCGAGTGACTGGCTGGAAGTGCTGGCCGGCCCTGCGGCCAACCTGAACCGCGACGCGCTGCAAGTGCTGCGCGTCGCGGCGACCGACACTTAGGAAGCGCTGGACGGGTTGCTGGTGACGCTCGACACCGGCGCCGACGATGGCGTGGTTGCGGTGGTCGAGGTAGTGGCGGCGGATGCCGGTGCTGCGGTCGGAGCCGGGGTTGCCGGTGCGGCAGGTTTGGCAGCAGGTGCAGTGGCCGGTTTTGCTGCAGCTGGTTTTGCTGCTGGCTTGGCGGCAGCTGGCTTGGCAACGGCAGGTTTTTTCACTGCTGGTTTTGCAGCAGGTTTCGCGGCTGGCTTGGCGGCCGGTTTTGCAGCGGCCGCTGGCTTGGCGGCGGTCGTTGCAGGCTTCGCTGCAGCAGCCGGTTTGGCCGCTGGTTTTGCAGCGGGTTTTGCCGCAGGCTTGGCCGCTGGTTTAGCCGCCGCTTTGGCTGCAGGTTTGGCAGCAACCGGCTTGGCAGCGGTTTTCGCCGCAGGCTTGGCAGCAGCAGTTTTAGCGGCTGGTTTAGCGGCGGCTTTAACGGCTGGTTTTGCTGCCGGCTTGGCGGCTGCTTTGGTGGCTGGCTTGGCAGCTGGTTTTGCAGCGGCAGTTCTTGCCGGAGCCGCTTTCGCAGCAGCGGTTTTCGCCGCAGGCTTGGCAGCTGGTTTTGCAGCAGCCGGCTTGGCGGCAGCTGGTTTGGCCGCTGTGGTTTTAGCCGCAGGTTTGGCAGCGCTGGCGGCTGCGGGTTTCTTCGCGGCTGGTTTTGCAGCGACTTTCACTGGCGCTTTGGCAGGCGATTTGGCCGGTGCTTTTGCAGCAGGTTTGGCGGCCGCTTTTTTCGCAGGTGCCGCTGCAGGTTTAGCCGAACGCAGGGACAGCGCCTTGCCGACAGCCTCTTGAACACGACCGACACCCTGGGCCAGTTTCAGGCTTTCCTGGGCATCGCGTTTGAGTTGCAGAATGTAGCTGCGGGTATCGGACTGACGATCCTTCAGCGCATCGAGCAGGTCTTCGAGTTCCTTCACGGCAGCCTTGGCCTTGGTCTGCGCCTTGGCTTTACCGGCTGCTGCTGCGTCCTGCAATTTGGTGCGGGATTTGTGCAGTTTTTCTTGCGCCTTGCCGCGTTGCTTTTCCAGTTTGGCGAGCAGTTTTTCAGCATCAGCCAAGGCTTGGGAGCAAGCGTTTTCCAGATGCTCGAGCAGGCTGCCCGAGAGTTGTTGGAGTAAATGCAACGGAGTGTTTACAGGCTTCTTGGTGGCCGACATGGTTTACCTCCTGGCTGACGTGAGTGCGGCTCATACTAGACCTCTGCTGCTACCGCCGCTAGGGCATGTTGACAGTATCGAAAGCACTCGGTTGCAGGCTTGCGAAAAACTTCTGCGCATTGGCAAAAGCAGTTCACCGTTGCAGACGTTCGCGCTGGCATAATCCACCGCAATTCAGGACGGAGAGTGCCCATGTCGCGCTACCTTTTTTTATCCCTCTGCATGATTTTTTCCGTGGCTCAGGCCGACGAAAAAACCACCGCGAATGACGCTCACGATCTGGCTTACAGCCTTGGTGCCAGCCTCGGCGAACGGCTGCGTCAGGAAGTGCCGCAGCTCCAGATTCAGGCGTTGATCGAAGGCCTGCAACAGGCCTATCAAGGCAAGCCGCTGGCATTGAGCGAAGCACGCATCGAGCAGATCCTCGCCGATCACGAATCGCAGACAGCCGAGCAGGCGGCGATGCCTTCGACTGAAGCGGCGATGGAAAGCGAGCGACGTTTTCTCACCGCCGAAAAAGCCAAACCGGGTGTGAAGGAGTTGGCCGACGGCATCCTGCTGACCGAGCTGGCGCCGGGGAATGGCACGAAGGCCGGTCCGGATGGAAAAGTGCAGGTGCTGTACATCGGTCGATTGCCCGACGGCACCGTGTTCGATCAGAACAGCCAGCCGCAGTGGTTCAATCTCGACAGCGTGATCGCCGGCTGGCGCACCGCGTTGCAGAACATGCCGGTCGGCGCGAAGTGGCGTCTGGTGATTCCATCGGATCAAGCGTACGGCGCCGACGGTGCCGGCGACTTGATCGCGCCGTTCACACCGCTGGTGTTCGAAGTGGAATTGCGCGGCGCGACCAGTTGATCGCCCAATAAAAAACGGTGCGCTGTGGGCGCACCGTTTCTGTGTCTTGCGAAGTCCGATTCAGGCCTGAACCGAATCCTCTTCCTTGTGTGCGGTATGCAGCACTTCGATCAGGCAGTCTTCCAGTTCGAAGCGCTCGTGGAGCAGGCCGCCCAGCTCCTTGAATTTCTCCGCAACGCATCTGCCTTCATCGCAAAGGTCGTTGAACGCGAGCAGTTTTTCGGTGATGACATCGATCCGCGGATAGATCGTCTCGGCCAGTTCCAGGCCGCGCTTGTCGTTGAAGGCCTTGGCCTCGCCCGTCAGCTGTTCGTAGATCTCGAAGTGGCCGGCCGAGACGTAATCGACCAGCACGCCGCAGAATTCCTGCAAGGGCTTTCGATCCTCGGACAGTGCCTGAGGTTTGGCGCCCAGCTTGTCATAGGCCGCGATCAATTCCTCACGCTCCTGCAGCCAGCGGTCGATCAGCAGATGAACTCCACCCCAACGTTCCTGAGCATTCTGACAACTTTCGAGCATGGCGATCTCTCTTCCCTTGTGGGTCATGCTGCTCTACACCCGCGCCCCTTCTTGTGAATATTGCTTTGAGAGGCGGCCAGGCAGAGCGTCATCGAGCAACACAATTCCAATGACACGTGCGGGCCAGATTATGCCCGCACGCCTATGGCTTCAAGGTACGCAGGAGAGAAAGTTCATACAAGTGTTTAATCCCTGACCAGCACCGGGTGCGACGGTTGGCCGCTGAGCGGTTGCTGCAACGCCATCCAGACCTGCCGCAGCAACTGGTAAACGGCCAGGATCGACATCCCCACAAAAAACAGCAGGCTCCACTCCGGAATGCTCAGATCGAACAGCGTCCAGGACAATTCCGCGCAATCGGCCGTATCGTTGAACATCCGCATCAGCGCGCATAACCACGGCAGGCTGCTGAACATTTCTTCCGGACCCGGCGCGCAATGCGCCAACCTTTGCAGGGAATCACCTTGCAGCAGCACTTGCCGCCACGCCGCTGTCGTCCCGCCAAGACTGGTGAGCAACGCCATCATCCAGTAAAGCGACAGACCGACACGTTGCGGCCCATGGATCGCAGCCACACCACAACAAAGGGTGAGGACGCTCATGAACAGACGCTGGACCAGACACAGACTGCAAGGCACCAGACCGACCGCATATTCAAGGTAATAGGAAGCTCCCAGGGCCAGAATCCCCGCAGTAAAAGCCATAAAGAACAGGGAGCGTGAGCAGGCCAACGACATGGCTTATCCGTAACAATAAAGACAGGCAGTTACGGTAGAGGAAAGGGCCTCGGGCTTTCAAGGCAGGTCACTGGCGACACTTCAGCAGAAGTGTAGGGAAATCCCGACAGGCACCGAAGGATTCGGTGTAGCCCTCTGTAGGACGTTGCTCTGGAGGAGATTTAACGGTAACTATTCCGTCATCGGAAAGAAAAGGAGGAGCACGCTCCTCCTTTCTGATCACGCCCGAACGGCTACGGGCAATGGCGAAGCCAAAAGTCGTTCATCCAGCATACCGAGTCCTTCCTGGAACAGCAGGTTGCTGCGCTCGGTGTCACCCAGCCGGGCCAGCAGGCGCGCCAATTCGGCGCACGCTTCCGGATTGCGCTGTACTCGCAGGCTGCTTTCCAGATAGTCCCGTGCCTTGCCCCACAGGCTGGCTTGCAGGCACAGGCGCCCCAGCGTCAGCAGCAGGCTGGCATCACCCGGATGATCCTTGAGCCAGCCTTCGGCCGTCTGCAACTGACGCGCCGGATCGCTGCCGCGCACCAGACCGTAAAGGCGCGCCAGATGGCTGTCGTACTTGCGCTTGAGCGCCGTGCGCAGCACTTCTTCCGCTTCGACCTGAGCGCCCAACTGACGCAATTGCTCGGCATAGGCCAACACCAGCGCCGGCTCCTGGCGCTGGGCAGAAGTCAGTTGCTGCCAGGCGCGGTTGAGCGACTGCAAACCGACGGCTCCATCCTCTTCACGCTGGGCCGCCAGGGAAAGGTTTTCCCCCCAGGCACGACGCTCGAGCTCGGACAGTTCGGCCGGTGGCAGGACTTTGTCTTTGCGCAGCTCCGGCAACAGCCGGATCACCGACGACCAGTCACCGCGCTGCTGATGCAGACGCTGCAATTGACGCAAGGTCTGGACATTGTGCGGATGGCGCTCGTGCATCGCCTGCAAGGTGACCAGCGCCCCATCGGTATCACCACGATCGGTCTGCAACTGCGCATGGCTGAGGGCGATCGCCAGCTCGGCCTGCGGCTGACGCTCGAGGGCGCGTTCCAGCAGGCGATCGCTTTCCTCGTAGTTGCCTTGTTCGTTGGCGGCGCGGGCGGCACCCAGGTAATAGAGCAACGGCTGACGCTCGGCTTCGGCGGCCCGGTAAAGGTGACGTTGGGCACTGGCCCAGCGACCTTCGGCCAGATCGAGCTGACCGTGCTCGATCGCCACTTGCACGCGACGGCTGCGGTTGCGACGCGACCAGGGATTGACCACGCCGCCCGAGGTCAGCACCAGTTCGACCAGCGCCTTGATACCCCAGACCAGCAGCCACAGCACCGCCACCACCGCCAGGGTCGCCCACAGGCTCGATTCATAACGAAAGCTTTTGTAGGCGACCAGCACGTATCCGGAATGCTCGGCAATCGCCAGGCCCAGCGCCGCCGTTGCCGCGATCACCAGAAACACGATCACATACAGGCGCTTCATGGTGTCGCCTCCTGCGCGGTGCTGGCGGCTGG
This sequence comes from Pseudomonas sp. 9.2(2024), assembly GCF_039695385.1. Classification (NCBI taxonomy): domain Bacteria; kingdom Pseudomonadati; phylum Pseudomonadota; class Gammaproteobacteria; order Pseudomonadales; family Pseudomonadaceae; genus Pseudomonas; species Pseudomonas sp. 9.2(2024). The sequence goes on from NZ_CP155585.1 coordinate 6,239,413, forward strand.
TTTGGCGAAGGGTTTCACCGAGTCTTCGGCGTTGACGTTACGGCGCTCCAGATACGCCTGAACCGCACTCAAGGTTCCAGCGAGATCCGGCGTGTTGACGGTAACCGGTTGCTTGCTCAATTCCGCGACCTGCTCGAGCATGATCTTGCTCTGCGGGTTGTCCGGATTGAAGTTGCCCGTGAGGACGTCACGCGCTTCTGCAAGGGCCTGGGTGTACACCGGCGCCTGACCGTTGAGCGCGGCCCATTGCGCCTGTTCGAGCGAAAGGCTCAGGGCCAGACGCACCTGGCTCAGACTCTGGCCAGCAAGCAGCGGCCGAACATTTTTGTCAGCGTTGAAATCGATGCGGATGTAGCGCGAGATCTGATCCCACCACTGCGCCCAGCGACTGGCGCCGTCGCCATCGGAGGTCAGGCCCAGCAGCGAATCGCCGCGATCCTTGTATTCCGGCGCCAGCTCGGTGAGGCCGACGACCTGATCACGCAAGGCGCCCAGGCGCAGGAACAGCCCGGTGCGATCCGGTTGCTCGGTGCTGCGCAGCGCCACCAGGGTTTTCGCCACTTGCTCACGAGCGGCGAACGAGCCGGGATCATTCTGCTCGCGCAGGATTTCATCGGCACCCTGCACCAGCGCCTGGGCGCTGCTGATGTCCTGGAGGGCGGAAAGACGCAGGCTGGCCAGACGCAGCAAGTGCTCGGCCTCGGCCAGACGCCAGTCCTTGCGGCTGGCGCCAAGGACGGTTTCCAGACGTTGATTGAGGCGCTGCTGATCGCCCTGAAGTTGCGACACCAGACGCTGGCGATCGGCAAGTTCATCGGCGCCGGGCAATTGCGCGAGGCGCTCGGTCAGTCGTTGCTCATTGAGCTTCAGGGTCTGGGCCTGATCGTTCAACGCCTGGACCTGGCTCAACTGATTCTGAGTGCTGGTCTGCAGGTGTCGCACCTGCCAGACACCCCAGCCACCCACCGCAACACCGGCGGCGCCGAGCAGCAGCGCGAGAATGGCCAATCCGTTGCCTCGGCGCGGTTCCGCGGCCGGTGGCGGTGCATCAACCGGTGCATCGATCACAGGTTGAACGTCATCTTTAGGCAAGGCTGTTTCGCTCACGTATCCATCCTTTGCATTAGAGAACGGGCACGGGATGCTCCCGTAACGCCGTCAGCAAGGCCGCGGCACTCGCGCCGCGACAATCCACAACTGTTCGGGCCCCGGCGGCACTGGCCTGCTCGGCAACCCTTGGGCTTGGAACAAACAACGGCAACTGCGCAAGTACAGGCCAGCTGTCGCCAGCCAGTTGGCGCAGGTGCTCGAAACCCTGTCCACTGCTGACCACCAGCCCGTTCAGGCGTTCCGCTGCAATCCTGCGGGGCAGCTCCTGCGGCGGATAGTCCGGCAGGTCGCGACGGTACAACTCCAAGTATTCGACACTAGCACCAAGCGCGCGCAGGCGCTCGGCCAGCAGCTCGCGTCCGCCCTCCCCGCGCAGGATCAACACCTGCGAGCCGGGCTCTGCCACCGCCGCCAGCAGACGCGGCAATTGCAGCAAGGCTTCGCTGTCGTCGCCCGCGTCCGGGAAGCTCACATCCAGCCCCCGATCCCGAAGGATAGCGGCGGTCGCTGCACCCACGCTGAACCACGGCATCGTCGGAGTCGCCAGACCCAAAGAGTCGAGCAGATCCACCGCGATCCGCGCCGCCGGTTTGCTGACCACGATCACCGCGCTGTAACGCGGCAGTTGCGTGATCGTGCGGCGCATTGTGTCAGAGACCGGCAGGGGCGCGATTTCCAAAAGCGGCAGACAGCTGCTGAAAAACCCTTGCTCGGCCAGCACGGCGGCGAGCGCCGAACAGTCCTCCGCCGGGCGCGTCAGCAGCAGGCGCCAGGCGGTCACTCGTGACCTGCCTCGCCGTAGACTGCCTTGAGAATATCGTCGGCGCCCTGGCTGAGCAGGTCTTCGGCCACCTGCACACCCAGCGTCTCGGCTGCGGCACGCGGTGCACGAGCCTGTGCGCTGAGCAGCTTGCCGCCGCTCGGCTCGCCCACCAGACCGCGCAGCCACAACTGATCGCCTTCGAGTACGGCGTAGCAGGCGATCGGCACCTGGCAGCCGCCATTCAGATGTTTGTTGAGGGCACGCTCGGCGGTGACACGGTCGGCGGTGTCGGCGTGATGCAGGGGCGCGAGCAAGGCATGAATCTCAGCGTCGGCGCTGCGGCATTCGATACCGACGGCGCCCTGGCCACCGGCCGGCAGGCTGTCGTCGACGCTGATGGCCGAGGTGATGCGGTCTTCGAAACCGAGGCGGATCAGACCGGCTGCCGCGAGGATGATCGCGTCGTACTCGCCGGCGTCGAGCTTGGCCAGACGGGTGTTGACGTTACCGCGCAGGAAACGGATCTCGAGATCCGGACGGCGCGTCAGCAACTGTGCCTGGCGACGCAGGCTGGAGGTGCCGACGATGCTGCCGGCTGCCAACGCATCGAGGCTGGAATACGTATTGGAGACAAACGCGTCACGGGGATCTTCGCGCTCGCAGATGCAGAACAGACCGAGGCCTTCGGGGAAATCCATCGGCACGTCCTTCATCGAATGCACGGCGATGTCTGCTTCGTTTTCCAGCAGCGCGGTTTCCAGTTCCTTGACGAACAGGCCCTTGCCGCCGATTTTCGACAGGGGCGAATCAAGCAGCTTGTCGCCGCGACTGACCATGGGCACCAGCGTCACCAGCAGGCCCGGGTGGGCTGCTTCCAGACGGGCTTTGACGTATTCGGCCTGCCAGAGGGCCAGAGCACTTTTGCGGGTGGCGATGCGGATTTCGCGAGAGGACATGGATCAATCCGTACTGAATAGATACGGCGGATAATAACAGCTCAGCCAAATCCACTTTGACCTGAATCAGAAACGGCGTGGCCTCCCTGGCCTGCGATGCCTGGTGAATGAAACGAAGAACCGCCCGGAGCCTGCGGACTAAAGCCCCTGCATCATTTTGCGCACGCCCGCCACATGCCGGCGGCTGACGATCAGCGCATCTCCGTTGAGGCCCTTGAGGAACAACTGGAAGTGGCCCAGCGGTGTGCGCTGCAATCGCTCGATGCGGTCGCGGGCGACCAGCGCGTTGCGGTGGATCCGCACGAAGCGCTCGCCGAATTCGTCTTCCAGCGCCTTGAGCGGTTCATCCAGAAGGACTTCGCCACCTTCGTGGCGCAAGGTCACGTATTTGTGGTCGGCAATGAAGTACACCACCTGATCCAGCGGGATCAATTCGATGCCTTTGCGGGTCCGGGCGCTGATGTGGCTGCGCGGGCCGTTACCGCTTTCGGCGGCAGGACGGGTCAGGGCCGAGAGTTGGGCCCGGTTGGGACGTTCAGCCCGTTTCAGGGCGTCATGCAGATGTTCGGTTCGCACGGGTTTCACCACATAGCCCACGGCGCTGGCCTGCAGGGCTTCCACGGCAAATTCATCGGGACCTGCGCAAAACACCACGGCTGGCGGGGTTTCGCGTTCGCACAGACGGGCAGCCACCTGCAGGCCATCGAGGCCCGGCATGCGGATATCGAGCAGCACGATATCCGGCTTGTGGCTGTCGATCAGCGCCAACGCCTCTTCGCCATTGGTGGCGCTGGGCTCCAGGACTGTGTAGCCCTCGAGCTCGCTCACCATTCGGCTGAGTCGCTCGCGGGCCAGTGGTTCGTCATCAACGATCAGGACATTCATATTGCGCTGGATTCCTGCGTGAGTCTCGCACAAGGATAGCGTAGACAAGTGGAGTGACGTCCGTCACCGCGATCCACGCTAAGACTAGCGCGAGCGCCAAAAAGTGCCGTACGTCGGCCGGCAATATTTGCCGACACCTGCAACGTACCGCCTGACGCCCGTCGCCGACTGCGTTTTACGCAGGGTATGCCAATGGCCAATACACCCACCCCTCTCTCTTCTTATAGTCGGTGGCCGGACCTTTGCGCGATCCGCCGCCACGTCGACCCCTATGTCCTACTGTAGACGCTCGTCGGGCCGATATTGCTCAAACGAAAAATATCCTTGCGCAAATCCCCCGGCGACACCGGCGACTATGGATCAGGCCATGAGAAAAAAACGTATCGACCAGTGTCAGCGACAGGATTGGCAACCCTGTTATTATCCGCGCCAGCGTTTCACGCCTTCTTTCTTCAAGCCGATACGAGCGAATTCATGAGCACTGACAAGACCAATCAGTCCTGGGGCGGCCGCTTCAGTGAACCCGTCGACGCCTTCGTCGCCCGCTTCACCGCCTCCGTCACTTTCGACCAGCGCCTGTATCGCCACGACATCATGGGCTCGATCGCCCACGCCACCATGCTGGCCAAGGTCGGCGTGCTGACGGATGCCGAGCGCGACAGCATCATCGATGGCCTGAAGACCATCCAGGGCGAAATCGAGGCCGGCCAGTTCGACTGGCGCGTCGACCTCGAAGACGTGCACATGAACATCGAAGCACGCCTGACCGACCGCATCGGCGTCACCGGCAAGAAGCTGCACACCGGCCGCAGCCGCAACGACCAGGTCGCCACCGACATCCGCCTGTGGCTGCGTGACGAGATCGACCTGATCCTGAGCGAAATCACCCGCCTGCAAAAAGGCCTGCTGGAGCAGGCCGAGCGTGAAGCCGCCAGCATCATGCCGGGCTTCACCCACCTGCAGACCGCTCAGCCAGTGACCTTCGGGCACCACATGCTGGCCTGGTTCGAAATGCTCAGCCGCGACTACGAGCGTCTGGTCGACTGCCGCAAGCGCACCAACCGCATGCCGCTGGGCAGCGCCGCGCTGGCCGGCACCACTTACCCGATCGACCGCGAATACACCGCGCAACTGCTGGGCTTCGACGCCGTCGGCGGCAACTCGCTGGACAACGTGTCCGACCGCGACTTCGCCATCGAATTCTGCTCGGCCGCCAGCATCGCGATGATGCACCTGTCGCGCTTCTCCGAAGAGCTGGTACTGTGGACCAGCGCGCAGTTCCAGTTCATCGATCTGCCGGACCGTTTCTGCACCGGCAGCTCGATCATGCCGCAAAAGAAAAACCCCGACGTGCCAGAGCTGGTACGCGGCAAGACCGGCCGAGTGTTCGGTGCGCTGATGGGCCTGCTGACCCTGATGAAAGGCCAGCCGCTGGCCTACAACAAGGACAACCAGGAAGACAAGGAACCGCTGTTCGACGCCGCCGACACCCTGCGCGACTCGTTGCGCGCCTTTGCCGACATGATCCCGGCGATCAAGCCGAAACACGCGATCATGCGTGAAGCGGCGCTGCGCGGCTTCTCCACCGCCACTGACCTGGCCGACTACCTGGTACGCCGTGGCCTGCCGTTCCGTGATTGCCACGAGATCGTCGGTCATGCCGTGAAGTACGGCGTCGACACCGGCAAGGATCTGGCGGAAATGAGCCTGGAAGAACTGCGCCAGTTCAGCGACCAGATCGAGCAGGACGTGTTTGCCGTGCTGACCCTGGAAGGCTCGGTGAATGCCCGTGACCACATCGGCGGCACTGCGCCGGCGCAGGTCAAGGCTGCCGTGGTTCGTGGTCAGGCGCTGATCGCCAGCCGCTAAAAGCCAAAAACATCGCTGGCAAGCCAGCTCCCACAGGTTCAGTGTCGAACATGCAATTGTGTTTCAACCGAAAACCCTGTGGGAGCGGGCTTGCCCGCGATGACTGATTTCAAAACGCTACAAAATGCTACTTTTTGGCTGCGATCATCGCCAAAAACGCCGGCATCGCCGCATCCTTGTCCGCCGCAATCTTCTGCACATTTGGATTCTGCTCAAGTCGCTCCAGCAGTGCCTTGGCCTTCGGCATCTGCGCCAGCAAATCCAGACCGAACAGCTTGTGCCCCACCGCAACTGCCAACGGCACGCTGTAGAGGAAGTACAAATCCGCAATGCTCAAGCTGTCGCCCGCCACATACGGAGCGAACTTGCCGTGGCGCCCCAGCGCCGCAAAACCCAGCAGCAATTCAGCCTTGGTTTTTTCCTTGATCGCCTCCGGCAGCGCCGTACCGAAAAACGCTTCGCCGTAACAGGCTCGGGCCGGCAGCTCGATATACAGCTCGATTTCCTTGGCCACTGCCAGCACCTGAGCGCGGGCAAACGGCTCGGTCGGCAGCAGCGGGACACCCTTTTGACTGCTTTCGAGGTATTCGAGCATCACCATCGTTTCGTTGATGTAACCACCTTCGGCCCCCAGCACCGGCACCTTGCCACGCGGGCTGATGGCCAGAGACTCAGGCGTAGGCGTCGGGTAGAACGTGACCTCCTCGAACGGCAGGCCTTTTTCCAGCAGCGCCAGTTTGACCATGTTGTAGTAGTTGCTGACGGAGAATCCATAGAGCTTGAACATCACATAGCCTCCAGGCCGTGCGGGGTGGGCAGTGCCTGTTTATAGATCGCACCAGGGATTCGCGCCAGCAGCATCACGCTGCTGAATGCGGGTAAACTGGCGCCTTTCCTTGAGGAGCCTGCCATGAGCGAGCCGACTGACATCGACAATGATGAAGAAGAGTTCACCGAATCGACGCTGATCGAAGCGATCGAGAACCAGATCGAAAGCGACAACCCGCCAGCGGCCAAGGCAACCTTCAACAAGCTGACGCTGGTCGGTTACGAGCGTGATGACATCCTGAATCTGATGGCCCACGTGCTGGCCTGTGAAATCGACGCGATGCTCGACGAAGACCGTGCTTTCGATACCGAGTGGTACGAAACCGCGCTGCGCGCACTGCCCGAGTTGCCACCGGAAAAGCAGTAAACGGCCCCTCGCTGTGGGAGCAGACCTGCTCCCACACAATTTGTCACCCATCTTCGCGGCCTTCTGCCGCCCCCTGACTACACTGGAATCCACCCCGGGATAAAAACCCTGACACGCGCACTGGACAGGCCGCGCCGGCAGGTTCACCTTAGGGGCGCTGTCGTCCAATTCCTAGAAAGTCTGGAGTCCTTATGTCGCTTACCCCTGAGTTGGTTGCCGAACTGGAAGTCCTCGCACTCTTCAACCTGGACAGTTCCCAGGAAGGTCTGAAAATTCATCAGACCGCTGCCCCGAAGCACATTGCCGCCGCACAACGCCTGTTCGAAAAAGAACTGACAGACCAGCCTGATGGCGGTTACCTGACCAGCCTCGGTCGCGATGCCGCACAGAACGTGCAAACCGTACTGACGATTCTCAAAGAGCAACAAACCGCCTGATCCTCCCGACTTTGCCCACGGAAACCCCTGCCACGGGATTTCCGCGGGCCAGCCATGAACGTCGACCATCGCCGCGCGATAGAAATCTGACGTCAAAAAACAAATTCAGCTTAAAACTCCTGTCGCTCAGGCGCTAAACTCCCGGACACCCGAGACCATTTGCCTCCGAGCCCTGCGCGCCGGTTTGAGCCGACATGACCCGCACCCATGAAATCCGCCCCGACCTGGACGAAGGCATCGACCGCAAGGTACTCAGCCAGCTACGTGCACGTTTTCTGAAACTCAATGAAGGCCGCCTGAACCGGGCGCTGGAAGGTCTGTCGACGCGCCAGCAAAGCGTGCTCACGCTGCTGCCACTGTTTTTCCACGTCAATCATCCGCTGCTGCCCGGCTATGTCTCGGGCAGTACGCCGGCCGGGCTGTCGAATTACGAACCCGACGCCGATGTGCTGGCCGAAGCTCAGCGCCTGACGCGCTCGTTCTCCTATAAGCCGCGTCACGGCAGCAACCCGCCACGGCCGATTCACGGACTGTTCCTGATGGGCAGCCTCGGCACGCTGGCCCAGGCCGACCAGAGCGACATGGATGTGTGGGTCTGCCACGCCCCCGACCTGAGCGACAGTGAACTGGCCGAGCTGCGCAAGAAATGCCAGGTGCTCGAAACCTGGGCCGCCAGCCAGGGGGCCGAGGCGCACTTTTTCCTGATCGACCCGGTGCGTTTCGTCAAAGGCGAACGCGACACCCAGCTCAGCTCCGAAGATTGCGGCACCACCCAGCATTACCTGCTGCTGGACGAGTTCTACCGCACCGCGATCTGGCTCGCCGGGCGCACGCCGATCTGGTGGCTGGTGCCGGTCTACGAAGAACGTGCCTACGACGCGTACACCCACACGCTGATTTCCAAACGTTTCATCCGCAATGATGAAACCCTCGACCTGGGGCCGATGGCGCACATTCCGCCGGGCGAGTTCGTCGGCGCCGGGCTGTGGCAACTGTTCAAAGGCATCGAGTCACCTTACAAATCGGTGCTCAAGCTGCTGCTGACCGAGGTTTACGCCAGCGAACATCCGCAGGTGCAATGTCTGAGCCTGCGCTTCAAGCAGGCGGTGTTCGCCAACCGGCTGGATCTCGACGAGCTGGACCCGTACATGGTGGTCTACCGGCGGATCGAGGAATACCTCACTGCGCGCAACGAGCCGGAGCGCCTGGAGCTGGTACGCCGCGCGCTGTACCTCAAGGTCAACCGCAAGCTCACCGGCAACACCCGCACCCAGAGCTGGCAGCGTTCACTGCTGGAAAGACTGGCCAGCGAATGGCACTGGGATCAGCGGCAACTGGCGCTGCTCGACAGCCGCAGCCAGTGGAAAGTCCGCCAGGTCAGCGCCGAGCGCCGGGCGCTGGTCAACGAACTGAATTACAGCTACCGCTTCCTGACCCAGTTCGCCCGCACCGAACAGACTGTCAGCCTGATCAACAAGCGCGACCTCAACGTTCTAGGCCGGCGCCTGTATGCAGCATTCGAACGCAAGGCCGACAAGGTCGAGTTCATCAACCCCGGCATCGCCCCGGACCTGGCCGAAGACACCCTGACCCTGGTGCAATCGCCGAACAAAAAGGAACCGGGACAAACCCAGTGGGGCCTGTACAACGGCAGCCTGACGGCGCTGGAGTGGGAACACTTCGCGCCGATCAAGCGCAGCCGCGAGTTGCTCGAACTGCTGACCTGGTGCCACCGCAACGGCGTGATCGACAGCAGCACCCGACTGGCCCTGCACCCCGGCACCAGCGATTTGAGCGAGTTCGAGCTGTTCAACCTGCTCGGCAGCCTGCAACAAAGCATCGCCCTGCCCTTGTCGACCGTCGCCGAAGAACCGCTGCTGCGCGCCGCCGTGCCGAGCGAAGTGCTGATGCTGGTGAATGTCGGGGTCGACCCGCTCAAACATCACCGCGACCTCAACATCCTGATGACCACCGAACGCACGGACTCCCTGAGCTACGCCGGCGTACGCGAAAACCTGGTGCTGACCCTGGATCAGGTCACGCTCAACAGCTGGAACGAAGTGCTGGTCAATCGCTTCGACGGCCCGCATGCCTTGATGGACTGCCTGCGCGATTACCTCAACAACCTGCCGCGTGGATCGCAGCAGCCGTCGCTGCGGGTGCGCTGTTTCTGTCACAACCGCGCGCAGTTCATCGCCCGCCGGGTGGAAGAAATCGTCGACACCGCGCAGACCCTGTTGCTCAGTGATCTGAATCACCGCTACCTGATCCAGGTGCAGCAGCACTATCACGTGCTGGAGCTGGTGCCGGGCCAGGTCAGCCATGTCGCCCTCGCCACCCTGCCGGCGCTGCTCGATTACCTGGGCGAGGAACAGCCGCGCTACAGCCCGCTGCACCTGGACCCGATGGCGCTGGAAGACCACGACCTGGCGTTGATCCTGCCGATGGGCCAGCCCGAATGCATTCAGGTGTTCTACCGGATCACCGAGCGAACCGCCGAGCTGTACGTACTCGACGAGTTCAATGCGCTGTGGCAACAGCACTTGCCCTATCACGACGAGCAAAGCCTGTTGGTGCCGCTGCAGCGGTTCCTGCAATCGATCCAGTTCCGCCGCGAAGCGCTGCTGCCGATGGATGCGGGCCATGCCGCCAGCCTTGAAATCTTGTATTACCAGTTATTGCCATCAGGGCCGGGACGCGCACGACGGGTCGAAATGCGCCCGGCGCCGCAGACGCCGGTCAACAAACCGTTCTACGACGTGCAGGCGATCGTCGGCAAAGCCGCACCCGGCGAAGTGCAGGTCACGCTGTATTGCAATCAACGGGAATTCAGCGAGCTGGAACATGGCGACCAGCTGTTCAGCGTGGTCGCCCGGGAGATCGTCGGGCAGCGCCGGGAAAGCGAGCGCTACCGCTGCTACATCACCGACCTGGACCTGTCGGGTGTGATCGGTGACGGGCAGAGTTCGAGCAATCTGTATCTGCGTTACAAGGCCGACCTGGAACGCTCTCTGAACGAGGCGCTCGAGCAGGTCTGAGGCGGGTTACTCCGGGAAATCACCGCCGTTGGCCGGCTGCGATTCGACTTCGAGCAAAGTCAGTTTCAGGATCTTGCCACCCGGAGCCGGCCAGTCGATGTGCTGACCAACCTTCAAGCCCAGCAGCGCACTGCCGACCGGGGCCAGGATCGAGACTTTGCCTTCGTCGGCGTTGGCGTGCTTCGGGTAGACCAGGGTCAGGTGGTAGTCCTTGCCACTGCTCTCTTCGCGGCAGTGCACACGGGAATTCATCGTCACGACATCGGCAGGCACTTCATCGTGACCGACCAGGGTATCGGCGCGGTCCAGTTCGGTTTGCAGCGCGATCACGCCCGGCAGCGTGTCATCCAGGCTGTCGATCAGGCGCTCCAGACGTTGCACGTCCAGACGGGTAAGGGTGATGGAAGGTGCGGTCATGATCCGGGCAGACTCCTTTCTTCTGCACACAAAAAAAGCAAAACCCCGCCAAAAAAGACGGGGTTTTCACCAGGCCTCGATGGGTTGAGGCGTTTCCGGACACTATCACAGCTCAAAAAATATACAAGCTACGCTCCGGCGAGCTGCCGGCGCTGAGCGGCCTGCGCACAAATCACCCGGCGGCGCTCGTCATCGGCCGAACGCCACTCGCGGATGTCTTCGACATGGCGCATGCAACCGAGGCAGACCTTCTGCTCATCCAGCCGGCACACTCCGGTGCACGGCGAAGGGACGGCCGGGCTGACGTTGCTGTAAAGCGGCTTCGGCGGACGGACGGGTGCAGTATCAGTCACGAAATCACAGGCCTTCGAAATCGAATTCGGTGCCGGCCTGTTGCTTGACGATGCGCTCGAGCATTTCGCCCAGCTGTTCTTCGCTCTTGTCGCACATCCAGCGTTCGCTTTCTTCGTCGTAGTCGAAGTGGAAACCGCCGGACACCGCGGCCAGCCACAGCTGACGCAACGGTTCCTGACGACTGAAGATCAGCTGGGTGCCGTTCTCGAACTTGACGGTCAGCACACCGGCCGAGTTCTCCATGTCGATGTCCAGGTCGCTGTCGTCGAAGATGTCTTCCAGTTTTTCCTGGGTTTCATCGACCAGATCGTGGAAACGGGCTTCGGACAAACTCATTGCGGCAACCTCAAAAAATGTCTGATCAGGCTCAAGCGCCGCAAGATACGGACGCTGCCAGCCGATTGCAAAGGATAACGACCAAGCGCCCTGCCAGGCGACGAAATATCCACCCGCCACGCGGGAAAAGTTTCCGCGCCGCAGCCCGAGCCCCGCCGGACGGGAGTTCCGTCGCATAGGCAAGCTGCCGGGTGGCCGGTATACTCCGGCGCAATTAACGCATTTTCAAGGATTTCGCCATGAAGCGCCTGATCTCTTCCCTTGCTGCGCTCGTCGCGGTTGCCTGTCTCGTTTCGGCCTGCGGTCAGAAAGGCCCGCTGTACCTGCCCGATGAAGATCAGGACCCGGCCGAGCAAGCCCAGTCTTCGCAAAAGCAGCCTGTCTCCAAGGCACACAAGCACGACGTTTACTAAGGGATCGCCATGGACGCTTTTAACTACCGTGGCGGGGAACTGTTCGCGGAAGGTGTGGCGCTGTCCGCCATCGCCGATCGCTTCGGCACTCCCACCTACGTCTACTCCCGCGCGCACATCGAGGCCCAGTATCTGGCCTACGCCGATGCGCTGGCCGGCATGCCGCACCTGGTCTGCTTCGCGGTCAAGGCCAACTCCAACCTCGGCGTCCTGAATGTCCTGGCCCGTATCGGCGCCGGTTTCGACATCGTCTCCCGTGGCGAGCTGGAACGCGTTCTGGCCGCCGGCGGCAGCCCGGACAAGATCGTGTTCTCCGGCGTCGGCAAGACCCGTGACGACATGCGCCGTGCGCTGGAAGTCGGCGTGCATTGCTTCAACGTCGAATCCACCGACGAGCTCGAGCGCCTGCAAGTGGTCGCCGCCGAGCTGGGCGTTCGTGCGCCGATCTCGCTGCGCGTGAACCCGGACGTAGATGCTGGCACCCACCCGTACATTTCCACCGGTCTCAAAGAGAACAAGTTCGGCATCGCCATCGCCGACGCCGAAGACGTGTACGTGCGTGCCGCGCACCTGCCGAACCTGGAAGTGGTCGGCGTCGACTGCCACATCGGTTCGCAACTGACCACTCTGCCGCCGTTCCTCGATGCCCTCGACCGTCTGCTGGATCTGGTCGATCGTCTCGGCGATTGCGGCATCCACCTGCGCCACATCGATCTCGGTGGCGGCCTGGGTGTGCGTTATCGCGATGAAGAGCCGCCATTGGCTGCCGACTACATCAAGGCTGTGCGCGAGCGTCTGGTCGGTCGTGATCTGGCGCTGGTGTTCGAGCCGGGCCGCTTCATCGTCGCCAACGCCGGCGTGCTGCTGACGCAGGTCGAGTACCTCAAGCACACCGAGCACAAAGACTTCGCCATCGTCGACGCGGCCATGAACGACCTGATCCGCCCGGCGCTGTACCAGGCCTGGATGGACGTGACTCCGGTCAAGCCACGCGAGACCGCTGCGCGTACCTACGACGTCGTCGGCCCGATCTGCGAAACCGGCGACTTCCTCGCCAAGGAACGCGAACTGGCGCTGGAAGAAGGCGATCTGCTGGCCGTGCATTCGGCCGGTGCCTACGGTTTCGTGATGAGCTCCAACTACAACACTCGCGGCCGTGCCGCCGAAGTGCTGGTGGATGGTGATCAGGCATTTGAAGTGCGTCGCCGCGAGACCGTGGCCGAGCTGTTTGCCGGCGAAAGCCTGCTGCCGGAGTAACCCCATGCTGCTGCGTTTTACCAAGATGCACGGCCTGGGCAACGACTTCATGGTTCTCGACCTGGTCAGCCAGCACGCGCATATTCAGCCCAAGCACGCAAAAATGTGGGGCGACCGGCACACCGGCATCGGTTTCGACCAGTTGCTGATCGTCGAAGCGCCGAGCAATCCGGATGTGGACTTCCGTTACCGGATCTTCAACTCCGACGGTTCCGAAGTGGAGCAGTGCGGCAACGGTGCGCGCTGCTTCGCCCGCTTCGTGCTCGACAAGCGCCTGACCGCCAAACGGCAGATCCGCGTCGAGACCAAGGGCGGCATCATCGAACTCGACGTGCGTAACGACGGCCAGATCGGCGTGAACATGGGCGCCCCACGCCTGGTGCCGGCGGACATTCCGTTCCAGGCGCCGGAGCAGGCCCTGAGTTATCAGGTCGATGTCGACGGTACGCCGGTCGATCTGGCGGCGGTGTCCATGGGCAACCCCCATGCGGTGCTGCGGGTCAGCGATATCAACACCGCACCGGTGCATGAACTGGGGCCGAAAATCGAACACCATCCGCGCTTTCCGGCGCGGGTCAACGTCGGTTTTCTCCAGGTCATCGACCGCCATCGCGCACAACTGCGCGTCTGGGAACGCGGCGCCGGGGAAACCCAGGCCTGCGGCACCGGTGCCTGCGCTGCTGCTGTAGCGGCGATCAGTCAGGGGTGGATGGATTCGCCCCTGCTGATCGACCTGCCGGGCGGGCGCCTGTCCATTGAGTGGGCAGGGCCCGGCCAACCGGTCTTGATGACCGGCCCGGCAGTGCGCGTATACGAAGGACAAGTGCGTCTTTGAGTGAGCAGAAGCCATGACCGATAAGCCTCAGGTACCCGCCCGACAGTCCGGTGAATCAGCGTCCGAGAGCCTGGAGGCGGCAGCGGTTGCCGCGTACCTGGAGGCTCATCCGGACTTCTTCGTCGAGCATGAAGAACTGCTGCCGTCCCTGCGCATCCCCCATCAGCGCGGCGATACCGTCTCGCTGGTCGAGCGCCAGATGGCCATCCTGCGCGACCGCAACATCGAGATGCGTCATCGTCTCTCGCACTTGATGGACGTCGCCCGGGACAACGATCGCCTGTTCGACAAGACCCGTCGCCTGATCCTCGCGCTGATGGACGCTGCCACTCTGGAAGACGTGGTGATCAGCGTCGAAGACAGCCTGCGTCAGGATTTTCAGGTGCCCTTCGTCAGCCTGATCCTGCTGGGCGACAACCCGGCCCCGGTCGGCCGCTGGGTGACCCACGCCGACGCGCAAACCGCCATCGGCGGATTGCTCACCGAAGGCAAGAGCGTCAGCGGCAGCCTGCGTGAGCATGAGCTGGACTTCCTGTTCGGCGAAGAACAGCGCAAGCAGATCGGCTCCACCGCCGTGGTCGCCGTCAGCCATCAGGGCATCCACGGAATCCTGGCCATCGCCAGCCGTGATCCGCAGCACTACAAGAGCTCGGTCGGCACGCTGTTCCTCAGCTACATCGCCGAAGTCATGGGTCGCGTGCTGCCACGGGTCAACAGCTCCCTGCGCTCGGTACGCTGAGCATGGAACGACAACTGGACGCTTACTGCGAACACCTGCGCAGTGAGCGGCAGGTGTCGCCGCACACGCTGTCGGCCTACCGACGCGACCTCGACAAAGTCCTCGGCTGGTGCAACAAACAGAACATCGGTAGCTGGCAGGCGCTGGACATCCAGCGCCTGCGCAGCCTGATCGCCCGCCTGCATGCCCAGGGCCAGTCCTCACGCAGTCTGGCGCGCCTGCTCTCAGCGGTGCGCGGGCTCTATCACTATCTGAATCGTGAAGGTCTCTGCGATCACGATCCGGCCACCGGCCTGGCACCGCCCAAAGGCGAACGTCGGCTGCCGAAAACCCTCGACACCGATCGCGCCCTGCAACTGCTTGAAGGTGCCGTGGAGGACGATTTCCTCGCGCGGCGCGATCAGGCGATTCTGGAGTTCTTCTATTCCTCCGGACTGCGTCTGTCGGAGCTGACCGGGCTCAATCTCGATCAGCTCGATCTGGCCGACGGCATGGTTCAGGTGCTCGGCAAGGGCAGCAAGACGCGTCTGTTGCCCGTCGGCAAAAAGGCCCGGGAAGCACTGGAGCAATGGCTGCCGCTGCGGGCGCTGACCAATCCGGCGGACGACGCGGTATTCGTCAGCCAGCAAGGCCGACGCCTCGGCCCGCGCGCGATTCAGGTTCGGGTCAAACTCGCCGGCGAGCGCGAACTGGGGCAGAACCTGCACCCGCACATGCTGCGACACTCCTTCGCCAGCCATTTGCTTGAGTCCTCCCAGGACTTGCGCGCGGTGCAGGAACTGCTCGGCCACTCGGACATCAAGACCACCCAGATCTATACCCACCTGGACTTCCAGCACCTGGCGGCGGTCTACGACAGCGCCCACCCACGGGCCAAACGCATGAAAGGCGACGATTCATGAGCATCCAGTTGATCACCTTCGACCTCGACGACACCTTGTGGGACACCGCCCCGGTGATCGTCAGCGCCGAAGCGGTTTTGCGCGAATGGCTGAGCGAACATGCGCCGAATCTGGGCGCGGTGCCGGTCGAGCATCTGTGGTCGATCCGCGAGCGGGTGCTGGCCAACGAACCGGGCCTGAAGCACCGCATCAGCGCGTTGCGCCGGCGCGTGCTGTTCCATGCGCTGGAAGAAGCCGGGTACGCCCACGGCGAAGCGTCGGATCTGGCGGACAAGAGTTTTGAAGTGTTTCTGCATGCGCGGCATCAGATCGAAGTGTTCCCGGAGGTGGAGCCGATCCTGGAAACCCTCGCCAAGCATTACGCCCTCGGGGTGGTCACCAACGGCAACGCCGATGTCCGTCGTCTCGGGCTGGCGGATTACTTCAAGTTTGCGTTGTGTGCCGAAGACATCGGCATAGCCAAGCCGGATGCTCGACTGTTCCATGAAGCGTTGCAGCGCGGCGGCGTGAGCGCCGAAGCCGCTGTGCATATCGGCGATCACCCGGGGGATGACATCGCCGGGGCGCAGCAAGCCGGTCTGCGAGCGATCTGGTTCAACCCGGCCGGCAAGGACTGGGAAGCGGAGCGCCTGCCGGATGCCGAGATTCGCAGCCTGAACGATCTGCCTGCGGTACTCGCTCGCTGGAACAGCCGCGGCTAGATTTCTTTCGCCCATGAAAAAGCCCGCAGCGACGGCGGGCTTTTTCAGCAAGCAAGCGACACGCCTCAGATAGGGCGGCTGCCGTACTTGTTGTCCGGCTTCTTGGGCGGATCGGCGACCACGTTGGCCTCCACTTCCTGCACCTTGCCGCCGCGCGCAAGGAACTCTTCCATGGCCTTGGCCAGGGCATCGCGCTCCTTGTTCTTGGCTTCGATGCTCGGCAACTCGTCGACCGACACCGCAGCCTTGGCCTTGCCTTTGGCAGCCGGGGCCGGCGTATCGTCACCGCCATCGTCTTCAGCAACGTCTTCCGCTGCTGCTTCCAGACCGTCTTCGGCCTCGTCTTCGTCGCCTACTTCGAGGTCGTCGTTTTCCAGATCATCGTCGCTCATGTTCTACCTCATGACTTGCGAAAAGCAGATTAGTTATAGACCAGCTTTGGCGACTGTCGAAAGTCGCCGGAAAAAAATCGCTAACCATTGGTGACCAACGGTTTATGCCCCTTCACCGTGCAAGGTGGCGAGGACTTTACGGGCACCGCCATGATCACGGTGCTCGCCCAGGTAAACGCCTTGCCAGGTGCCCAGTGCCAGTCGGCCCGCCGTTACCGGCAAACTGATCTGGCAGCCCAGCACGCTGGCCTTGAAGTGCGCCGGGAGGTCGTCCAGGCCTTCGTCGTTATGCTCATAGCCGTCTGCTCCTTGTGGGATCAGACGATTGAAAAATCGTTCGAAGTCGCGACGTACCGCCGGATCGGCGTTCTCGTTGATGGTCAACGACGCCGAGGTATGCTGCAGCCACAAATGCAACAGACCGACCCGGCATGCCTTGAGTTCAGGCAGGCCGGCGAGCAACTCGTCCGTCACCAGATGAAAGCCCCGGGGCCGTGCCCGCAGGGTTATCAGAGTCTGTTGCCACATACAGTTCTCCGCACGTTCGGGGCGCATTCTAGCGCGCTCTGGAAAAAAACAAAGGCCCTAATATTCCTTCAATGATGTAAGCCTTTGGCCGCAGAAAAACACTCGTCGTAAACACGACCAAAGCAGTACGAAAAATCCTTTCAGCTGTATCAGGGAAGACAAATTCCAGACAAAAAAATGCCCGGCGAGCCGGGCAAGTTTTTTGTGGCGCGTGCTTACAGGTTGTAGCCGCGCTCGTTGTGTTGTGCCAGATCCAGGCCGACCGATTCTTCTTCCTCGGTCACGCGCAGACCCATCACGGCATCCAGCACCTTGAGGATGATGAAGGTGACGATGGCGGTGTAGATCACGGTGAAGCCGACGCCTTTGCACTGAATCCAGACTTGTGCGGCGATGTCGGTGACGGTGCCGAAGCCACCCAGCGACGGTGCAGCGAACACACCGGTCAGGATCGCGCCGAGGATACCGCCGATACCGTGCACGCCGAAGGCGTCCAGGGAGTCGTCATAACCGAGTTTGCGTTTCAGGGTGGTGGCGCAGAAGAAGCACACCACGCCTGCCGCCAGACCGATGACCAGGGCGCCCATCGGGCCCACGGTGCCAGCGGCCGGAGTGATCGCGACCAGACCTGCAACGACGCCGGATGCGATACCCAGTGCGCTTGGTTTGCCGTGGGTGATCCACTCGGCGAACATCCAGCCCAGTGCCGCAGCGGCGGTCGCAATCTGGGTCACCAGCATCGCCATGCCGGCGGTGCCGTTGGCGGCCGCAGCGGAACCGGCGTTGAAGCCGAACCAGCCAACCCACAGCATCGCTGCGCCCATCAGGGTGTAACCCAGATTGTGTGGCGCCATCGGGGTGGTCGGGAAGCCTTTGCGTTTACCCAGTACCAGGCAGGCAATCAGACCGGCCACACCGGCGTTGATGTGCACCACGGTGCCGCCGGCGAAGTCGAGTACGCCCCAGTCCCACATCAGGCCGCCGTTGCCGGACCAGACCATGTGCGCGATCGGTGCGTAGACCAGGGTGAACCAGATGCCCATGAAGATCAGCATCGCGGAGAACTTCATCCGCTCGGCGAACGCACCGACGATCAGCGCCGGGGTGATGATCGCGAAGGTCATCTGGAAGGTGATGAAGACCGCCTCGGGGAACAGCGCCGCCGGGCCGGTCAGGCTCGCTGGGGTGACGCCGGCCAGGAACGCCTTGCCGAAACCGCCCACGAATGAGTTGAAGTTGACGACGCCCTGCTCCATGCCGGTGGTGTCGAACGCGATGCTGTAGCCATAAATGACCCACAGGACGCTGATCAGACCGGTAATGGCGAAGCACTGCATCATCACGGAAAGAATGTTTTTCGACCGAACCATGCCGCCGTAGAACAGCGCGAGGCCAGGAATGGTCATGAACAGCACGAGGGCTGTGGAGGTGAGCATCCAGGCGGTGTCGCCGGAGTTCAGGACTGGAGCTGCCACTTCGTCTGCCGCCATGGCCAGGCCGGGCATTACGATAGACAACAGGGCTCCTAGCCCTGCGAATTTACGCAGAGTCATATTGTTTTCTCCTGGGGCGTTGGGTTTGTGGCGGCGTTTAGATCGCGTCGGTATCGGTTTCGCCGGTACGGATGCGGATCGCCTGTTCCAGATTGACCACGAAGATCTTGCCGTCACCGATCTTGCCGGTGTTGGCAGCCTTGGTTATCGCCTCGATAACCCGATCCAGATCCTTGTCGTCGATGGCCACGTCGATTTTCACCTTGGGCAGAAAATCGACCACATACTCCGCGCCGCGATACAGCTCGGTGTGACCCTTCTGCCGACCGAAGCCTTTGACTTCAGTAACGGTAATGCCCTGCACGCCGATTTCGGACAGCGACTCGCGCACGTCGTCCAACTTGAACGGCTTGATGATGGCAGTGACTAGCTTCATGAAACTCTCTCCCGAATTGGTGGACTTGCCCCAGGAAAACAAACCCGACTCAAGTCTAAGCGCAGTGCCTGGCTTTGTAACGCTTCGTTGTCGACGCCAGCTAACCGCTCCAGACGAAACTCCCCGCTCCGTCTGCCGCACTGCATTCGTCACAGCGACTGCATCAGTGCATGGGTCGAAGGTGACTAAGCAGAAAGCTTGCCATCTCGCCAAAAACCACTGATTTCAATCCCTTGGCCGCTGCGGCAGATGCCATCACCCAAATGGCACTCGGGATACGCACAACAACGGTGCGCGGCCGTGCATCCAGTTGCGCGAAAAGCGTGCATCCGTGCCTGCGCCAATGACTATAGACACTGCGTGATACACTGCCGGCCATTGTTTCCAGGACATATCCCATGCTCGCGCCCAAAGACTTCCTCGACGCCCTGAGCGGCACCGCCTCCCGCCTGTTCAGCGGCGACACGCCCTTGCCGAAAGCCGAAATAGAAAGCCAGTTCAAGATGCTGCTGCAAAGCGCCTTCAGCAAACTGGACCTGGTGAGCCGCGAAGAGTTTGACAGTCAGATGGTGGTACTGGCGCGCACTCGCGCCCGGCTCGAGAGCCTTGAGGCGAAGGTGGCGGAGATGGAGGCGAAGCTGACGCCGCCGGCTGAGTAACACCTCGTGTCTTTGTGAATGCGGTCCCTTGTGGGAGCGGGCTTGCCCGCGAATGAAGGTCGGAACGACCTTCCCGCGATTCAGGATTCGCTATCGACTCCCGGCAGAATCCTACAGATTGCAACCCCGCCGTCCGATTGCGCCGTGAAGCCCTGATTCCTAAGCTCACCCAATGCTGAATGTTCAGCACTGGGTTTGGCGACCCGAAAAGCTTAAGGCGCACGAAAACCATGATGGCGGCTATGTTTACCGCCACATCGAGTCATGGCGGTTGTGCGTGGGAGACCTTCGGGTCTGCCGGGTTCCTTTTGCTCCGGTTCGCCAACCCGCGTACGACTGCCACCCAATTGTTTGGCGACAATTGAGGGCAGCCCTAAAGCAAAAGGAGCTGTTCAATGAATAACGAAGATACGTATCTCACTCCTCAGGTTTTCATCCGCCACAAACTCCCCCTCCACGCCCTGCTCATCCAGAACCAACCCTGGTTCTCTGCCCGCGACCTGGGCCGCCTGCTGCACATTTACCTCAACGAACGCATGCTGCGAAAACTCGACCCCGACCAATACCAAACCCGCAAAACCCTGATCCACAACCAGATCGAAAACACCCTCCTGATCAGCGAATCCGGCATCTACGCCCTCCTCGTCTACCACTACTGCCCCGAATACCGAGCGCTACGCGAATGGCTCACCCATCAAGTCATCCCCACCCTGCGCGACGCCCAGCACCCCACCACAAACGAACGCCCACAGCTAAGCCTGCTGAATTGGCCCGAGATGTCGTTGAGTTTGCTGCACTGGAATAACCAGCCGTGGATTCGGTTGCAGGATGTGCCATTGATGGTGGTAGAACGGGAAAAGCTAAAGCGCCCAGAACCGGGCACTTGGTGGAAGAGGGCTTCGCGGATGCTGCAATCGCTATAGGCCCGCATGCCGGAGCTGAGCCCTGCGTAAATCGTAAGTCGACTGAAGATTCATCCAGAACTCAGGTGTGGTGTTGAGGTGGAGGCCAGCCTGATTGCCAAATCGGCGCAGATCCTGAGCTGGCATTTTACAAGTTTTTCGATCTCGGTTTCAGGCCAGTTCGTGGGCATGGCCAAGTCCATGACAGTCATGCCCAACGGCTCCATGAATTCCTTATTCAGCACCTCGCCCGGATGAATCGGGCGCATACCATTGCGGTCCATTTTTTGCCTCCAGCAGCTGCATTGAGCGGCCAAACTGGAACATCCAATCCAGCTATTCAAGACCTCCGAACCCTTTCGCCGACGTCCTTCAGCAATTTGGGCATGGTCCTACAAGGATTAGCTCTCGCGCCTGATTCTAGCTCTTCTCTCTTTAACCTATGATTCGGCCGTCTGGCAGCAAATCTCAAAATGAGCTCCTCAGAACGCCTCAGATCAGATTCGAGCATTGCTTAAAGCCAGCGGCCTTCAAATCTCGTGGAGCTTCACCATGCAAATGTCAATTTTTCCAATCAGCTTGCCATCACTCCATCACAAGCTAATCTATGGCTTGCAAAGCCGTTGATTTCGTGATTATTGACTGTAGAATGCTCCGATTTTTAAAGTCAAACCTCGTATGCATTGAGAGGAAGGGAAACGAAATGAAGAGATCTGATGACACAAAAATTTATCAAAATGATAAATCGTCACGTCTGGACAACAATCAGAGCTCCAACATTATCGGCTTCGCCGCTTTCAAAGAAAAAAAAGCCGATGAAGAATATAAAAAAGCAATAAATAACATTTTGGCTCGCGCGCAAAAAGTTGACTGGTAACACACCAGCTCCTTTAGCTCGCGCAGGGAAAGGCGCGAAAAATGTCAGCAGTCCCCAAGGAAAGTCATCCTAAAAATAATGACAGCCATTCAAATATTCGAACAATTGGGGAGCGCATAGAAGGTCGCCGCAGCGACGAAATAGTTATTGCGTTCTGCGGTCCCGTAGGCTGTAACCTTGCCGATGTAATACGAACTATTCGAGCTCAGTTCGAAGAGTACGGGTACCTAACCGAACACATTAAGATCAGCGATATAATTAAAGACTATTACAGAGAAAATGGACTACCTCCGAGACTCTCAAAATTGTCGTTGAACCCCTCGCCGGGTAAAGAGCGGTATACAACACTGCAAGACCTTGGAAATGATTTACGTCAACGCTTTGACTCCCAGATATTAGCTGCACTCGCCATGGCAAAAGTAGCCGCAAACCGCGACATCGCCATGCGAAAAAATGATATAGAAAAACCGCCCAAAACGGTCTATATAGTTGACCAGCTAAAACACCCCGAAGAAGCTGAACTATTCAAACTCGTTTATGGAAACATATTTTATCTTATTGGTGTTTTGAGCCCGCAGAATGTCAGGTTCAATTACTTAACAAGAACTGAACGCATACCTGGTCACGACGCACAGTTCCTGATAGATCGGGACAGGGACGAGTTAAGAACTTCATATGGGCAAAAATTAGAAAAAACTGTCCAACTTGCCGATTATTTCATCCGAAACAATCAGGACTCTATTTCAAATCTGCTACATCCCTGCCAACGTTTCGTAGCTCTAGTCCATGGAAAAAATGGTGTAACTCCTACCAAGGACGAATCAGGAATGTATGCTGCCTACTCCGCCTCGTTGAAGTCCGCTTGCTTAAGCAGGCAAGTGGGGGCTGCAATAGCGAACAAAGAGGGCAACATAATTTCTTTGGGATGGAATGACGTACCAAAGTTTGGAGGAGGGCTCTACACTTCAGACTCTAAAAACGATCAAAGATGTATTTACCATGGCGGAAAATGCTATAACGACATTCATAAGTCAGCACTCATTCAAGACATTGTAAAAATTGTTAGCCAAAAAATAACTGTAACCGACGACGTAAAAGACGAGCTAGCAAAACTCATTCAGAAAGAAACCAGAGCAGGATCAATCATTGAGTTTTCCAGAGCTATTCATGCGGAAATGGAGGCTATATTAGGACTCGCGCGCTCGCAAGGAAACTCTACTGACTCCTGCGTACTATATACAACAACATTTCCATGCCACAATTGCGCCAGACATATCATCGCTGCGGGAATCAAGCGTGTAGTTTACATTGAGCCTTACGAAAAAAGTCTCGCATTAGACCTTCATGAAGATGCAATTACAACCGATGAAAACCATGTCGGAAAAACCTTGTTTGAAACATTTTCAGGAGTAGCGCCGAGCAAATATGCATCATTCTTCATAGCTCGCGGCAACAGAAAGGATAGCTCAGGTTCGGCAATTGATATAATTAAAACTGACGCAACGCATATTGGAACAGAGTATCTTGACCCCTATCAAACAATCGAAGGAAAGGTTGTTCAAGACCTAATGTCCAAGGTATCTCCCTCTACACAACCAACTCCCCCTATAGATGTTCCTCCACCGCCGTCCTCTCCTACACCGCCAAGAGCGGCTTAAAAAATGAAGATGGTGAGAATATCTCTCCATCTTCTACTTAAAACTTAAACGCTTGTCGTTTTTTCCATAAAGTAAATCCAAGTAATATTTGGTTTATATTTGTCCTCGTAATCTCCCGCAAAACTCCACGCCCCCTACTACCCTTAAAAAACCCGCAGGAAGCGGCCCCTCGATTCAACTCAAGGAACGACCATGTCCCTCGCCATCGTCCATAGCCGCGCCCAGATTGGCGTGGATGCCCCCGCTGTCACCGTTGAAGTTCACCTCGCCAATGGCTTGCCCTCGCTGACCATGGTCGGCCTGCCCGAAGCGGCGGTGAAGGAGAGCAAGGACAGGGTGCGCAGTGCGATCATCAATTCCGGGCTGCAGTTTCCGGCGCGGCGGATCACGCTGAATCTGGCGCCGGCTGATTTGCCCAAGGATGGCGGGCGGTTCGATCTGGCGATTGCGCTGGGGATTCTGTCGGCGAGTGTGCAGGTGCCGACGTTGACGCTGGATGACGTGGAGTGCCTTGGCGAACTGGCGTTGTCCGGTGCCGTGCGGGCGGTGCGCGGGGTGTTGCCGGCGGCACTGGCAGCGCGCAAGGCCGGGCGGACGCTGGTGGTGCCACGGGCGAATGCCGAGGAGGCTTGTCTGGCATCTGGGCTGAGGGTGATCGCGGTGGATCATTTGCTGGAGGCCGTGGCGCATTTCAACGGGCATACGCCGGTCGAGCCTTATGTCTCGGATGGGCTGATCCATGCCGCGAAACCCTATCCCGACCTGAATGAAGTACAGGGCCAACTGGCCGCCAAGCGGGCGCTGCTGATTGCCGCCGCCGGCGCGCACAACCTGCTGTTCAGCGGGCCGCCGGGCACGGGCAAGACGTTGCTCGCCAGTCGTTTACCGGGGTTGCTGCCACCGCTGGCCGAGAGTGAGGCGCTGGAGGTGGCGGCGATTCAATCCGTCGCCAGCGGCGCACCGTTGACCCACTGGCCGCAGCGCCCGTTTCGCCAGCCGCATCACTCGGCCTCCGGGCCGGCACTGGTCGGTGGCAGCTCAAAACCGCAACCCGGCGAAATCACCCTCGCCCATCACGGCGTGCTGTTTCTCGATGAACTGCCAGAGTTTGATCGCAAGGTGCTGGAGGTTCTGCGCGAACCGCTGGAATCCGGCTGCATCGTCATCGCACGGGCCAAGGAAAGGGTGCGGTTTCCCGCGAGATTCCAGCTGGTGGCGGCGATGAATCCCTGTCCCTGTGGATATCTTGGCGAACCGAGCGGCAAGTGTTCGTGCACGCCGGACATGGTGCAGCGCTATCGCAACAAACTGTCGGGGCCGTTGCTGGACCGGATCGATTTGCACCTGACGGTGGCGCGGGAGGCGACAGCGTTGAACCCTGCGGTGAAACCGGGAGAGGACAGCGCCAGCGCGGCCACATTGGTCGCAGAGGCCCGCGATCGTCAGCAAAAACGCCAGGGCTGTGCCAATGCATTTCTCGATTTGCCGGGGCTGAAGAAGCACTGCAAGTTATCCACAGCCGATGAAACCTGGCTGGAGACGGCGTGCGAAAGACTGACCTTGTCGCTGCGCTCGGCGCATCGGCTGCTCAAGGTCGCGCGGACGCTGGCGGATCTGGAGAAGTGCGCGGATATCAGTCGCGAACATCTGGCCGAAGCGTTGCAGTATCGGCCGGCGACTCAGTAAGTGTCGAGGTCGTGGCGGGCCCAAACGCAAGCAGGCTCGCTCTCACAGGTCCAACAAAAAACCTGTGGGAGCGAGCCTGCTCGCGATAGCTATTTCAGAGACGCCTCACCGGAAGCGGTCGACTTCCTGGCGCAGGTCGGCTGCGAGGCCTTCCAGTTCCTTGGCGGTGATGGCCAGGTTCGATACCACTTCGCGCTGCTCGCTGTTGGCCATCGCGATGCTCTGCAAGTTGCTGCTGAGCAAAGTCGCGGTGCTGCTCTGCTCCTGAGTCGCGGTGGTGATCGCGGCAAACTGCTCACCCGCCGAGCGGCTTTGCTCGTCAATGCGCGCCAGCGCCGACGCCACATTGGCATTGCGCGACAGGCCTTCCTGCATCAGCAGGTTGCCCTGCTCCATGTTGCTGATGGCGTTGCCGGTTTCCTGCTGAATGCTGTGAATCATGCTGGAAATTTCATCCGTCGCCTGACGGGTACGCGAGGCGAGGCTGCGCACTTCGTCGGCCACCACGGCAAACCCGCGACCTTGTTCACCGGCACGGGCCGCTTCGATGGCAGCGTTGAGTGCCAGCAGGTTGGTCTGTTCGGCAATCGAGGTGATCACGCTGACGATGCCGCCGATTTCCTGGGAGCGCTGACCGAGCGTGTTGATCACGGTCGCGGTGGTGTTCAGTGCGCCGGCAATCTGCTCCAGCGAGGAAGACGCTTCTTCCATCGACGTGCGACCGATCTGGGTCTGCTGGGCGTTTTCCTGGGCCAGACGCTGGGTGTTGCCCATGTTGTCGGCAATGTTCAGCGACGTGGCGGAGAACTCTTCAACGGCGCCGGCCATGCTGGTGATTTCGCCAGACTGTTGCTCCATGCCTTCATAGGCGCCGCCAGACAGACCGGACAGCGCTTGAGCCCGACGGTTGACCTCTTCCGAGGCGCGGCGGATGTGCTCGACCATGGTCGACAGGGCCTGGCTCATCTGGTTGAACGCGCGGGCCAACTGGCCAATCTCGTCGTTGCTCGACACACTCAGGCGCACGCTCAGATCGCCGGCGCCCAGGGCTTCAGCCTGGCGGACCAGATCGCCCAGCGGTGCCAGTTTGCTGCGCAGCAACCAGACCACGGAGCCGACCGCCAGCAGCATCGCCAGCAGACTGCCGATGGCCAGCTGAGTGCCGACGCTCCAGGTCACCGCGCGGATCTCGGCTTTCGGCATGCTCGCCACCACCGACCACGGGCCACCCTCGAACGGCACGGCGATGCTGTAGAAGTCTTCGGACTTGTCGCTCCAGAACTGTCCTTTACCCGGCGTTTTCGCCAGACCGTTGATTACAGGAACCGCTTGATCCAGCGCCTGCACACCGGCCGGCGCCACCAGCCACTGGTTCTTCTCGTCCAGCAGCGCCAGCGAGCCGGTCTGGCCGATACGGAAGCGCTTGAGATTGGCGAACTGGGCGTTCTGCGCGTCGGTGTAATCGAAGCCGACGAACAACACCGCGATTACCTTGCCGCTGCTGTCACGCACCGGGGTGTACTGAGTCATGTAGGAGCGATCGAACAGCAAGGCGCGACCGACGTAACCCTGCCCCGCCATCAATTTCGCATAGGCCGGGTGAGCGTGGTCGAGCACGGTGCCGATGGCGCGGGTGCCGTCTTGTTTGCTCAGAGAGGTGCTGACGCGAATGAAGTCTTCGCCGCTGCGCACGAACAGCGTGGCAACGCCCGCCGTCATCTGCTTGAACTCGTCGACTTCCTTGAAGTTGTTGTTCAACACCTCGCTGCCCAAGTGCAGGCCCGGGGTCTGGGTGCCCGCAACATTGACCGGCTCGCTCGGGTGAATGCTCAGGCCCGCGATGAAGCGCTTCTCGAACAACCCGCTCAGGCGCTGGGTGCTTTCGCGCAGCGTGCCGTGAAAAGTGCTCAGCTGGTCGGCGAGCAGGCGTGCCTCGCTGGCCAGGTGTTCTTCACGGGTGGCGAGGTTGGCGGTGTCCAGCGAACGCAGGGCGAACACCGTACTGCCGCTGATGACTATCGCCAGTATCACGGCGAGCGCGAGGCCCAGCTGCGAGGCGATCCGAGCGCGAGGTTGAGACATGGACAGCTCCTGGCCGAACTTCCGATCCTCCTTGATCGCAGCTCGGGTAATTTTCTAATGGGGGTAAATCGTGGCCACCGGCACGACGGTTCCACATGCACGTATTCGGCGGTAAAACCGAATACTTGAGCGAACAGCAGGGTTATGGCGAAAGGCCGGCATTGTGCAGGCTCGAACGTTTCAGCTCAAGCGCGTGACCGCCGGCAGCGCCATGGCGCGGACTTCGCCTTGCAGGAAGTCGCTCAGACGGCGCAAACGTTCACCTCCCGGACGAGTCTTTGGCCACACCAGGTAATAATTCAGGCCGCTGGCGACCGCCGTCGGCCACGGCAGACTCAAGCGTCCTTGCGCGACATCCTCGGCCACCATCAGCAGATCGCCCATGGAAACCCCATAGCCCCGAGCCGCCGCAATCATCCCGAGTTCCAGAGTATCGAACACCTGTCCGCCCTTGAGCGACACCTGATCCGACAGCCCCATGTGCTCCAGCCAACTGCGCCAGTCGCGGCGGTCCGGCGTCGGGTGCAGCAATTCGGCGCTGGCCAGCCGCGCCACGTCCCACGGCTGATCGTTGAGCAGATTCGGCGCGCCGACCGGAATCAGCTCCTCCGGAAACAGCAGGCTGGCTTCCCAGTCCGGCGGGAAATGCCCGTCACTCAACAACACCGCGCAATCGAAGGGCTCGTTATTGAAGTCCACCGAATCCACGTCCATCCACGCGCTGGTCAGTTGCACCTCGTTACCTGGCTGCAGATGACGAAAGCGACTGAGCCGCGCCAGCAACCAGCGCATGGTCAGGGTCGACGGGGCTTTCATGCGCAGGATGTCATCTTCGGCGCGCAAGGTATTGCAGGCACGTTCCAGCGCGGCAAAGCCATCACGGATGCCCGGCAGCAGCAGGCGTGCCGACTCGGTCAGTTGCAGATTGCGCCCGCTGCGGTGGAACAAGCGGCAGGCGAAGTGCTCTTCGAGCGTGCGGATGTGCCGGCTCACCGCACTTTGAGTGATCGACAACTCTTCGGCTGCCCGGGTGAACGAACTGTGGCGGGCCGCCGCTTCGAATGCGCGCAGGGCATACAAGGGTGGAAGACGACGGGACATGCACAACGCTCCAATGGGGGGATTGCGCCAACTTAGCAGAATCGCGACAGGATGAGTTTTAATCATGCTACCCATCCTTTTTATCCCTTTGTGCAACCCGCGCCAAACCCTGAGAATCGACGGTTTCTTGCTCCCTCTTTTATAAGGATGTGAAAACATGCAGCGTCCTGTGCGTACCGAACTCTGGGCCATCCTGCGGCTGGCGGGGCCGTTGATCGCCTCGCAGTTGGCGCACATGCTGATGGTGCTGACCGACACCCTGATGATGGCGCGCCTCAGTCCCGAAGCGCTGGCCGGTGGCGGTCTGGGCGCGGCGAGCTATTCGTTCGTGTCGATCTTCTGCATCGGCGTGATCGCGGCGGTCGGCACTCTGGTGGCGATTCGTCAGGGCGCCGGCGACATCATCGGCGCCGCCCGCCTGACCCAGGCCGGGCTATGGCTGGCGTGGCTGATGGCACTCGGTGCCGGGCTGCTGTTGTGGAATCTGAAACCGGTGCTGTTGCTGTTCGGCCAGACCGAGACCAACGTCAACGCCGCCGGGCAATTTCTGGTCGCCCTGCCGTTCGCCCTGCCCGGCTACCTGAGTTTCATGGCCTTACGCGGTTTCACCAGCGCCATCGGCCGGGCAACGCCGGTGATGGTCATCAGCCTCGCCGGCACGGTGGCCAACTTCCTGCTCAATTACGCGCTGATCACCGGCATGTTCGGCCTGCCGCAGCTCGGGCTGACCGGTATCGGCCTGGTCACGGCGATTGTCGCCAACTGCATGGCTCTCGCACTGGCCTGGCACATTCGCCGGCATCCGGCCTACGACGCTTACCCGCTGCGTGAAGGCCTGTCGCGGCCGAACCGGCAGTACCTCAAAGAGCTCTGGCGCTTGGGTCTGCCGATCGGCGGGACCTACGCGGTGGAAGTCGGGCTGTTCGCCTTCGCGGCGCTGTGCATGGGCACCATGGGCAGCACGCAACTGGCGGCGCACCAGATCGCTCTGCAAATCGTCTCGGTGGCGTTCATGGTTCCGGCGGGGATGTCGTATGCGATCACCATGCGCGTCGGCCAGCATTACGGCGCCGGGCAATTGAGCGATGCGCGGATGTCCGGGCGGGTCGGCATCGTCTTCGGAGCAGTGGTAATGCTGGGGTTTGCGATGGTGTTCTGGCTGCTGCCGAATCAGTTGGTCGGCTTGTTCCTCGACCATAACGATCCGGCGTTTGCCGAGGTGATTCGTCTGGCGGTGAGCCTGCTCGCCGTGGCAGCGTGGTTCGAGCTGTTCGACGGCACGCAGACGATTGCCATGGGCTGCATTCGCGGGCTCAAGGATGCCAAGACCACGTTTCTGGTCGGGCTCGGTTGCTACTGGCTGATCGGCGCGCCGGCGGCGTGGCTGATGGCGTTCCATTTGCACTGGGGGCCGACCGGCGTCTGGTGGGGTCTGGCGCTGGGGCTGGCGTGTGCGGCGGTGAGCCTGACGCTGGCGTTCGAATGGAAGATGAAGCGGATGATTCGGCTCGAACCGCAAGCTCAAGGCTTCAAGATCGCTCAGCCGGAATGACAGGTCGGCGGGAGCAACCTTGCTCCCGCTTACTGGTTCGTCAGACCACAATGCCCAGCGGCGGCTGACTGGCATCAGCCACCAGGTAATCAACCAGTTCCGTCAACGGCAACGGCTTGCTGATCAGGTAACCCTGCACCTGATCGCAACCGAACCCGCGCAACAGATCCAGTTGCTCGCGGGTTTCCACCCCTTCGGCAACCACTTCCAGGTGCAGGTTGTGCGCAAGGTTGATCATCGCGTGCACCAGTTTGCGGTTCTCTTCGCGCTGCTCCATGCCGCCGACGAAACTCTTGTCGATCTTCAGCAAGGTGATCGGCAGGCTGTTGAGGTGCACGAACGACGAGAACCCGGTGCCGAAATCATCCAGCGAGAAACGCACGCCGAGGCGACCGAGAGCGTCCATGGTCTGCTTGACCAGATCGCTGCGGCGCATCACAGCGGTTTCGGTGAGTTCGAATTCCAGCCACTGCGCTTCGACTCCGCGCTCGGCGATCAGACGGCTGAGCGTCGGCAGCAACTGGCTGTCCTGAAACTGGCGGAACGACAGGTTGATCGCCATATGCAGCGCCGGCAATCCGCGTTCGCGCAACGCCTGCATATCGCGCAGGGCCCGGGAAATCACCCAGTAACCCAGCGGCACGATCAGACCGCTCTGCTCCGCCAGCGGCACGAATTCGCTCGGTGGTAGCAGGCCGCGTTCGCTGTGGCGCCAGCGCACCAGCGCTTCGAGGCCGACGATCTGGCCGTCCTGCAGGTTCAGGCGCGGCTGGTAGTGCAGCTCCAGCTCGTCGCGACGCAAGGCCCGGCGCAGCTCGCTTTCGAGGTCGGCCATGCTTCGCGCGTTGCGGTTGATTCGTTCGTTGAAGATGTGAAAGGTGCAGCCTTGCGTGCTCTTGGCCTGCTGCATGGCGATGTGCGCGTGCCACATCAGCGGATCGGCACCGCCCTGGGCGCGGGCATGAGCAATACCGAGGCTGGAACCGATCAGCAGGCTTTCGCCATCGACCCAGTAAGGTTCGGCCAGGGCTTCGGTGATGCGTTCGGCCATCCATTCCGCCCGTTGCGGGGCGCGGCGGGTATCGATCAGCAAGGCGAATTCATCGCTGCCGAGGCGCGCCAGTTGATCGCCGACTTCCAGCTGACTTTTCAGCCGTGCGACGACTTGCAGGATCAGGCGGTCGCCGGCCTGGTGGCCGAGGGCGTCGTTGGCATGGCGGAAGTTGTCGAGATCAAGATGCCCGAGGGCCAGGCCGCGGCCGTCATTTTCGGCGAGGCGCGCCGTCAGAAGAGTCTGGAAACCCTGACGGTTGGCGATGCCGGTCAGCGGATCCTGCTCGGCCAGGCGTTGCAGGGTGTTTTCCAGCACGCCGCGTTCGCGCACATGCCGCAGGCAACGCCGTAGCATGCCGGCATCGAGGGCATCGAATACCAGCCAGTCGCTGACGCCGTCGGGCGCGGTCGCCGGTTCGTGTTCCAGAAGCAATACCGTCGGCAGGCTGCAACGGCCGGGCGCCGGCTGCAACGCGGGAACGGTCAACAACACCGCGTGGCGGTTGTCTTCGAACAGACTGCTGACCGACTCCCAGCTCGGCGCGCTGATCAGCACCGCCGCACTCCCCAACGGAGCCAGACACTCGCGCAATAACGCTGTCCACGCTGGCTCTTCGGCCAGTAGCAGCAAACGCAAGGGTTCGACAGGCGTAGTCAAGCTGACTCCCTAGACTCTGCAATGATGTGGGCGGCGGGCATTATGCCGTTGCGGCTACCAATGACCAAACGACAACGGTTATCAAAACGTTATTTTGTGTCACGAATGAGAACATTAGCCGCAAAATCACCGCGCATCCTGCGTGAAAGTAACAAAACCGGCAAATTTGAATCGCGTGTTGCGTCACAAGTCGGAGAGAGCAGCACAAATCGCTGAGCCTGTTAAAATGCCGGCCCATTTCGTCAACGACTCCCGAATTTTCGT